>CAWKDW010000001.1:0-22315 GCA_963848475.1 uncultured Solirubrobacteraceae bacterium
GGCCATCTGGTGGCCGGCGCGGACGCGTATGAACGCGAACTCTTGGACGCGTACGACGTCGCTCCGAAACGGCTTGGACGCTATTTGGACGCGGAGGACGAGCGAGATGCGGCCTAGCGAGCGCCCCAGGAACGAAGAAAGCCCCGCGTGTGCAGGGCTTCTTGTTGCGACGGGAGCGACGGGACTCGAACCCGCGACCTCCGGCGTGACAGGCCGGCGCTCTAACCAACTGAGCTACGCCCCCAGGCGCGCCGGGAAGAATAGCGCCCCACCCCCGGAACCCGAGCCGCGGGGCCCGGCACAGACCGCAACTTGGCGGTTCGAGCCGGTTTCACGGTGGCGTCAACCGATGTGAGCCCGGAGGTGGGGCAATGTCAAATGTAGTCGGAAATCGCCTTGTTTTGCCGATGGCCGTGGCGCTAGCCATTGGCCTCGTTGGGACGGCGCAGGCTAAACCGATCACGGGTACGCCCGGAAACGATCGGATTCACGGTTCGCGGCACGCGGATGTCATCGACGGGCTGGCCGGGGATGACCGGATCGGCGCGCGTGGAGGAGCGGACGTCGTCAATGGCGGCGACGGGCTGGATCGCATCTGGGGCGGCTGGGGGGCGGACCAGCTGCACGGCGGGATCGGCAACGACCGCCTGTGGGGCGGAGCCGGCCCTGACCAGTCGTGGGGTGAGGACGGCGACGACCTGATGGGCGGCGGGCACGGGGACGACAAGCAGTACGGCGGACCCGGGAACGACACGATCTACGCCAGCCGCGGGCGCGACGAGTCGTGGGGCGAGGACGGCAACGACACGCTGTGGGCGCTCGCGCGCAAGGACGTGCACGGGCCGAACGACACGCTCGGCGACTCGCTGCACGGTGGGCCGGGCGACGACACGTTCAAGACGCGTGACGGCGAGGCGGACCTGATCGACTGCGGTCCCGGCGTCGACACCGCGCTGCTGGACTTCAAGGACGTGATCGTGGACGCGACGGCGCAGAACCCGAACGGTTCGTGCGAGGTCGTCAACCGTCAGCGACGCGCGAAGAAGGGCGAGGATCAGCGTGAGAGCGTGGATCCGAGGGAGGACGTCAGCCCGAACTGAGCGGGCGGGAGTAACGAAGGAGACAGTGGGGTAGGCCTCGCGCCATGTACATCGGTGTAGGAGCCCTCGTAATCATCGTCATCCTGCTGTTGATCTTCGTTCTCTGAACGAACGCCTATGGCTAGCCCCACCGGTACGCCGGTGGGGCACCCCAGGCCAACAGGCCGGGGGGCGCGAATGACGCGCCGCCCCTTCATCGGCAGCCTCCTCGGTACATGCAGAGCAATACCTCGAGGGGGCCGCAAGTGCCGAAGAGAAACCTCGCCGCGCGCGCCGCTTATTGGAGCGCAAGGCACCGCAAGATCGCGATCGGCGGCTGGCTCGCGTTCGTCGTGATCGCGTTCGTCCTGGGCGGCGCGATCGGGACGAACACGCTCGCCGACGAGGACACCGGCAACGGCTCCTCGCGCGTCGCCGACACCGCAATCAGCCGGGCGGACTTCCCCGACAAGTCCGACGAGCAGGTCCTCGTTCAAGCGCGCGGCGGCAAGGCCACGACGGTCGACGACCCCGCGTTCCAGGCGGGCGTGAAGTCCGTCGTCCGCAGCCTGGAGGACGCGCCGCACACCGCCGAGGTCGCGAGCCCGTTCGCCAAGGGCAACGAGGGCCAGATCTCCGAGGATCGCCGCTCCGCGCTCGTCACCTTCACGATCCCGGGCGACAGCGATCAGGCCGACGAGTGGGTCGACGCCTCGCTCGCCGCCACCGCGGCGGCCCAGAAGGCGCACCCCGACCTGCGGATCGAGCAGTTCGGCGACGCAAGCGCCGACAAGGAGCTCGGCGCCAGCCTCGACGATGACTTCAAGCGGGCCGAGTTCCTGTCGCTCCCGATCACGATGATCATCCTGATCGTCGCCTTCGGCGCGCTCGTCGCGGCGGGTGTCCCGCTGCTGCTCGCCATCACGGCCGTGATCGGGACGCTCGGATTGGTCGGCCCGATCAGCCAGATCGTCCCGATGGAGTCCTCGGCGAACTCGGTGATCCTGCTGATCGGCCTCGCCGTCGGCGTCGACTATTCGATGTTCTACCTGCGGCGAAAAATGGAGGAGCGCGACGCCGGGCGCAGCAGTGAGGCCGCGCTCGAGTTCGCCGCCGCGACGTCGGGCAAGGCCGTGCTCGTCTCCGGCCTGACCGTGCTGATCGCGATGTCGGGCATGTTCCTGGCCGGCAACGCCGTCTTCACGTCCTTCGCCGTCGGCACGATGCTCGTCGTCGCAGTCGCGATGATCGGCAGCGTCACCGTCCTGCCCGCCGTCCTCTCCAAGCTGGGCGACAACGTCGAGAAGGGCCGCGTGCCGTACATCGGCGGTCTGCGTCACCGCAACCACGGCGAGTCGCGCGTCTGGTCCTGGGTGATCGACCGCGCGCTCGCGCGGCCGGTGCTCTCGGTCGTCCTGGCCGGCGGGCTGCTGGTCGTCCTCGCCCTGCCCGCCCTGAACATGAAGACGATCAACCCAGGCGCCGCGGGTCTCCCGCACGACCTGCCGATCGTGCAGACCTACGAGCGCATCCAGGCCGCGTTCCCGGGTGGCCCGCTGCCGGCGCTCGCGGTCGTCGAGGCCGACGACGTCACCTCGCCCGCCGTGCAGAAGGGCATCGACGAGCTCAAGGCGACCGCGACCGGCCCCACGAACACGATCGTCAGCCCGAACAAGCACGTCGCGATCGTCTCGATCCCGCTTCCGGGCAACGGCACCGACGCGCGCTCGGACGCCGCGCTCGTCAAGTTGCGCGACCACACGATCCCCACCACGATCGGCAAGGTCAAAGGGCACGGAGACCAACGTCACCGGCATCACCGCCGGCTCGAAGGACTTCAACGACAAGCTGAACTCGCGCCTGCCGCTCGTGTTCGCCTTCGTCCTCGGCCTGGCGTTCATCCTGCTGCTGGTCACGTTCCGCAGCATCGTCGTGCCGATCAAGGCGATCGTCCTGAACCTGCTGAGCGTCGGCGCCGCCTACGGGATCCTGACCTGGATCTTCCAGTACGGCCACCTCGAGAACCTGTTGAACTTCGAGTCCGTCGGCGGGATCACGTCGTGGTTGCCGCTGTTCCTGTTCGTGATCCTCTTCGGCCTGAGCATGGACTACCACGTGTTCATCATCAGCCGGATCCGCGAGGCGGTCGACGGCGGCATGTCGACCGACAAGGCCGTGTCCCACGGCATCAAGGCCACGGCGGGCGTCGTGACCAGCGCCGCGATCGTCATGGTCGCCGTGTTCTCGATCTTCGCCACGCTGTCGATGATCGAGTTCAAGCAGATGGGCGTCGGCCTCGCCGTGGCGATCGCGCTGGACGCGACGCTCGTGCGCGCGGTGTTGCTCCCAGCAACCATGAAGCTCCTCGGCGAGCGCAATTGGTACCTCCCGAGCCGACTCAATTGGTTGCCAAAATGGGAACACGAAAAGGCACCGGAGGCCGTGCACGCCTAACCTCTCGCGCCTATGCGAATTGGCGTGCTCACCGGCGGCGGAGACTGCCCCGGACTCAATGCGGTCATCAGGGCCATCGTTCGAAAGGGCACCGATGCCCATGGCCATGAATTCGTGGGCTTCCGCTATGGCTGGGCCGGCGTACTGAAGAACGAGACAGTTCCGCTGGATCTGGCCGCTACACGCGGGATCCTGCATCGTGGCGGGACGATCCTCGGATCGTCCCGCACAAACGTGTACAAGGTCGAGGACGGCGTCGAGAAGGTCAAGGCCGCGATGGAGGCCCAGGGCCTCGACGCCCTGATCCCGATCGGCGGCGAGGACACCCTCGGCGTGGCGGGCAAGTTGCACGAGGACGGCATCAACGTCGTCGGCGTGCCCAAGACCATCGACAACGATCTGGCGGCGACGGACTTCACCTTCGGCTTCCAGACCGCGGTGCAGATCGCAACCGACGCGATCGACCGGCTGCACACCACGGCCGAGTCCCACAACCGCGTGATCATCGTCGAGGTGATGGGTCGCCATGCGGGCTGGATCGCCCTCTACTCGGGCATCGCGGGCGGCGCCGACGTGGTGCTGATCCCGGAGAAGCCGTTCGACGTCGACGAGGTCGTCGCGCACATCCGCCGCCGTCACGAGTCGGGCCGGACGTTCTCGATCGTCGTCGTCGCCGAGGGCGCGACGCGCTCGGATGGCGACCTGATCACCGACCACCAGACCACGGACTCGTTCGGGCACGTGCGGCTCGGCGGCATCGCGGTCGAGCTCGAGAAGGAGATCGAGGCGCGGACCGGGTACGAGTCGCGCATGACGATCCTCGGGCACGTGCAGCGCGGCGGTACGCCGCTCGCGTTCGATCGCGTGCTCGGCACGCGGTTCGGCGTCGAGGCGATCGACGCCGTCAGCGAGGGCGACTTCGGCAAGATGGTCGCGCTCCGGGGCACCTCGATCAAGCGTGTGCCGCTGTCCGAGGCGCTCGCCGAGCCCAAGCTGGTGGACTCTGAGATCTACAAGACGGCCGAAGTCTTCTTCGGTTGAGGTAACCCTTGCCGTCGTCCTGACGGGCATCAACCTGCGGCCGCTGTTCGGCAGCCTGCCGCCGCTGTTGGCCGACATCCGGGCTGAGCTCGGACTGTCGGCCGCCGCGGCCGGGCTGCTGACCACCGGTCCGCTGCTCTGCCTCGGGCTGCTCGCCCAGCTCGGACCGCGAATCGCGCGCCGCTATCCGGTCGAGCGGGTGCTCGCAGCGGCCTGCCTGGTCACCGCGGCCGGTACCGCGGTGCGCGGTGCCGGCGGCGCTCCCGCGCTGTACGGCGGAACACTCCTGGCGGGTGCGGCGATCGCGCTCAGCCAGGTCATCACGCCCGCCTGGGTGCGCGCGAAGGCGCCCGACCGGGTGGGCTTCCTGACCGGCGCGTTCTCGATGTCGCTCGTCGCGGGCGCGACGGTCGCGACCTTCACCGCGATCCCGTTCGAGCACTGGTTGGGTGGCTGGGAGCCGGCGCTGGCGGTCTGGGCGATCCCCGCGCTCGTCGCCGCCGCGGTCTGGTTGCCCCTCGCGGCCCGCGCTCACGATCCCGTCCCCGCTCCGTCGCGCGACCCGCTGTGGCGGGACGCGACGGCGTGGTCGATCGCCGTGTTCATGGGCCTGCAGTCGATGGCCTTCTTCTCGACGATCACGTGGCTGCCCGAGATCCTCGAGAGCGATGGGTTCAGCGAGGGCTACGCCGGCACGCTCGCGGGCGTCACCCAGCTGATCCAGATCGCGCCCGCGTTCGCGATCCCGGTGCTCGCCGCCCGTGCGCGCACGCAGACGCAGGTGCTCGCGCTGATCGTCGGCACCGCTCTGATCGGGCCTGCTGGGGGTCCTGCTCGCCCCGGACGCGGCGCTGCTCTGGATGGTCTTCCTCGGTATCGGTCAGGGCGGCGCTTTGGGCCTGGGGCTCATCCTCCCCGTCCTGCGCGGCCGCGACGCCGGCCAGGTGGCGGGGATGACCGCGATGGCGATGGGCGTCGGCTATCTGATTGCCGCCACCGGGCCGGCGCTCGTGGGCGCGATCCGCGATCTGAGCGGTGACTGGACCTGGCCGATCATCGCGCTGATCGTGATCACGATCGCCGAGTTCCCGGCCGCGTGGAGAGCTGTGACGAAGTAGGCACAGATCCGGCACGTTTGCGTGTTGTTCCGTTCAGGCGGACGCGCGAGATTGGGCGGGTGAATGCGAACTGGCCCAGCGCGCGGCGCGCCAAGACGGACTCGTGCGGGTCCATCAGCGGCCCCACGCCGGTGGTCGCGGCGGTTTCAGGCGGCGATGAACGGCATCCCGACGTAGTTCTCGGCCAGCGCGGTGGCCTGGGCCTCGGAACTCGTCGTGTAGCGCAGCTGCGAGAGCTGGAGCTTCATCTGGAAGTCGTCGTCGCCGGCGAAGCGGTGGAGCATCGACGTCATCCACCAGGAGAAGTGCTGGACGCGCCAGACGCGCTCCAGCGCCCGCGACGAATACCGCTCCAACCCCGAGCCATCCCCGGCGTAGAAGGCTTCCAGAGCATGAGCGAGCAGGTACACGTCGGCCATCGCCGTGTTCAGGCCCTTGGCGCCCGTCGGCGGGACGATGTGGGCCGCGTCGCCGGTCAGGTACAGCCGCTCGTGCTGCATCGGCTCGACGACGAACGAGCGCATCGGCGTGACGCCCTTCTCGAAGATCGGGCCGCGGTTGACGGACATGCCGAAGCGGAGGTCGAGCTCGTCCCAGATCGCGTCGTCGGACCAGCGCTCGATGTCCTCGTCGGGCTCGCACTGGAGGTACATCCGCGTGACCTCGTGCGAGCGCATCGACGCGAGGGCGAACCCGCGCTCGTGGTGCGCGTAGATCAGCTCCTCCGAGGACGGCGCGCACTCGGCGAGGATGCCGAGCCAGCCGAACGGGTACTCGCGCTCGAAGACCGTCAGCACGTCCGCGATCGCCGGCCGGCAGACGCCGTGGAAGCCGTCGCAGCCCGCGATCACGTCGCACTCCAACTCGACCGGCGAGCCCTCGTGGACGAATGAGACGCGCGGCGCACCCGGATCAACCGAGACGTCGGAGACCTCGAAGTACAGCGGCAGATCAGACGCCAGCCGCGCCTCGATCAGGTCCTTGACGACCTCCTGCTGCCCGTAGATCGTGATCGCGCGGCCGCCGGTCAGGTCGCTCAAAGCGATCCGGTGCCCCTCGCCGTCGAAGCGCAACTCGACGCCGTGATGGACGAGCCCCTCGGCGTGCATCCGCGCGCCCAGCCCCACCTCATCGAGCAGGTCCATAGTCGCCTGTTCGAGCACGCCGGCACGCACGCGCTGCTGCACGTAGTCGCGATCACGGCGCTCGACGATCACCGAGTCGATGCCGCGCAGCTCGAGCATCCGCCCGAGCATCAACCCAGCAGGCCCGCCTCCAACGATCGCCACCTGGGTACGCATACGACCAACAGCATAACTGATACTGTTCGCTTTCCGCACTAACGTTTGTAATGCGCACACACGCCCAGATCACCTCCCTCGCCGACGCCGTCAGAGACCTCGTCAATGACGGCGACACCGTCGCGCTGGAGGGCTTCACGCACCTGATCCCGGTCGCCGCCGGACAGGAGATCATCCGCCAGCGCAAGCGCGACCTGACGCTCGTGCGGATGACCCCGGACATCGTCTATGACCAGATGATCGGCGCCGGCTGCGCGCGCAAGCTGATCTTCTCATGGGGCGGCAATCCCGGTGTCGGGTCGCTGCACCGCTTCAGGGAAGCGGTCAAACACCAGGCGCTGGAGCTCGAGGAGCACAGCCACGCGGGCATGGCGAACCGCTACGTCGCCTCCGCCTCGCACCTCCCGTTCGCCGTCCTGCGCGGCTACAACGGCACCTCGCTGCCGGAGCACACGGACACGATCAGGACGATCACGTGCCCGTTCACCGGCGAGCAACTCACCGCGGTCCCCGCGCTGGACCTGGACGTCGGGATCATCCACGCCCAACAGGCCGACAGGCAGGGCAACGTCCAGCTGTGGGGCCAGGTCGGCGTGCAGAAGGAGACGGTGCTCGGCGCCAGGCGCAGCCTCGTCACGGTCGAGGAGATCGTCGACGCGCTCGCACCCCGGCCCGACAGCGTCGTCCTGCCGCGCTGGGTGGTGACCCGCGTCGCCCACGTACCGGGCGGCGCCAAGCCGTCCTACGCGCAGGACTACTACGACCGCGACAACCAGGCCTATCGGGACTGGGACGCGGTCTCCAAGGACGGCGAGAAGTTCGACGCCTGGCTCGAGGAGGTGCGCGGGTGAGCAGCTACGAGGCCGACGAGATGATGAGCATCGCCGCCGCCCGCGCCCTCAAGGACGTCAACGCGTGCTTCGTCGGGATCGGCCTGCCGAGCACCGGCGCCAACCTCGCGCGCCGCACGTACGCCCCGGACCTCGTGCTGGTCTACGAGGCGGGCGCGATCGGCGCCAAGCCGTCGCGGCTGCCGCTCAGCATCGGCGACGGGATCCTCGGCGAGACGGCCGACGCGATCGTCGGCGTGCCCGAGATGTTCAACTACTGGGTCCAGTCCGGCCGGATCGACGTCGGCTTCCTCGGCGCGGCCCAGATCGACCGCTTCGCCAACATCAACACGACCGTGATCGGCGGCGACTACGACCACCCGAAGGTCCGCCTGCCCGGTGCCGGCGGCGCGCCGGAGATCGCCGCGTCCTGCGGCGAGGTGATCGTGATCGTGCGCCAGAGCACCCGCGCGTTCGTCGAGAAGGTCGACTTCGTCACCTCGGTCGGGCACGGCAGCGGTCCGGGCGACCGCGAGAAGCTCGGGCTCAGAGGCAAGGGCCCGACAAAGGTGATCACCGATCTCGGCGTGCTCGAGCCCGACCCCGAAACACGCGAACTGACGCTCACCCAACTGCACGAAGGCGTGACCGCCGAGCAGGCCCAGGAGAACACGGGCTGGGAGCTGAAGATCGCGCGCGCGCTCAGGACGACCGAACCCCCCACGCAAGACGAGCTCAGCGCGCTGAGAGAACTGGTGGCGGCGACATGAGCGCATACATCCTCGACGCCGTCCGGTCCCCGTTCGGCCGCTTCAGCGGCGCCCTCGCCAAGACCCGCCCGGACGACCTCGGCGCGCACGTGATCAAGGCGATCATGGAGCGCTCGCCCGACCTCGACCCCGCCCAGATCGACGACGTCACGTTCGGCAACGCCAACGGCGCCGGCGAGGACAACCGCAACGTCGCGCGCATGTCCGCGCTGCTCGCGGGCCTGCCGACGAGCGTGCCGGGCAGCACCGTCAACCGCCTCTGCGGCTCGAGCCTCGACGCCGCGATGCAGGCCAGCCGCGCCATCGAGACCGGCGACGCCGACGTCGTCCTCGTCGGCGGCGTGGAGTCGATGAGCCGCGCGCCGTGGGTGGTGCTCAAGCCGGAGAAGGGCTTCCCGGCCGGCCCGTCGACGATGCACTCGACGACGCTCGGCTGGCGCATGGTCAACCCACAGATGCCCGACCAGTGGACGATCTCGCTCGGCGAGAGCACCGAGAAGCTGGCGGACATCCACGGCATCGGCCGCGAGGCGCAGGACGCGTTCGCGCTCCGGAGCCACCAGCGAGCCGCCGCCGCGTGGGACGCAGGCTTCTACGACGACCACGTCGTCGCCGTCCCCGACACGGACCTGACCCGCGACGAGGGCATCCGCGCCGACAGCTCGCTCGAGAAGCTCGCCAAGCTCAAGCCGGCCTTCCTCAAGGACGGCACCGTGACCGCCGGCAACGCCTCGCCGCTCAACGACGGGGCGTCCGCGGTCCTGATCGCGAGCGAGGCGGGCGCGAGCAAGGCCGGGAGAGACCCGATCGCCCGGATCGCCGGCCGCGGCACCTTCGCGGTCGACCCCGACATCTTCGGCATCGGCCCCGTCGAGGCGGCCAACCGAGCGCTCAAGCGCGCCGGGCATCACCTGGACCGACGTCGACGCCGTCGAGCTCAACGAGGCCTTCGCCGCCCAGTCGCTCGCGTGCGTGGGCGAGTGGAAGGAACTCGACCCGGAGCGCGTGAACGTCAACGGCGGCGCGATCGCGATCGGGCACCCGCTGGGCGCGTCCGGCGGCCGCATCCTCGCCACGCTCGCCTACACGCTGAAGGCCAACGGCTGGCGCTACGGCGTCGCCGCGATCTGCATCGGCGTCGGCCAGGGCCTGGCCGTGGTCCTGGAGGCGGTGTGACGTTCTCCGACGACAGCGAGAGCCATCCGCCGCTCGACTACCCGGGCTACAAGTCGACGCGGCTGCGGCATCCGAAGCAGCCGCTGATCCTGCTCCCGCAACGCCTGACCGAGCTCACGGGACCGGTGCTCGGCGAGGACCGCCTCGGCGAGCTCGACCACGACCTCACGCGTCAGCACGAGGGCGAGCCGCAGGGCCAGCGGATCATCGTCCACGGGCACGTCAAGGAGGACGACGGCCGCCCGGTCCCAGACACGCTGGTCGAGATCTGGCAGGCCAACGCCGGCGGCCGCTACCGCCATCGCTGGGACACCTGGCCGAGCCCGATCGACCCGAACTTCACCGGCGTCGGACGCTGCATCACGGACGACAAGGGCTACTTCCGCTTCGTGACGATCCGCCCGGGCGCCTACCCGTGGGGCAACCACGCCAACGCCTGGCGGCCCGCGCACATCCACTTCAGCCTCTTCGGCCGCGCGTTCACGCAGCGACTGGTGACGCAGATGTACTTCCCGGACGACCCGCTGTTCTTCCAGGACCCGATGTACAACTCGATCGCCGACCGCGACCAGAAGGCCGCCGAGCGGATGATCTGCGCCTTCGACTACGACTCGACCGAGGAGCAGTGGGCGCTCGCGTTCCGCTGGGACATCGTGCTGCGCGGCGAGGAAGCGACGCCGACCGAGGAGCCGCACGCGTGACCACGCCCTCGCAGACCGTCGGCCCGTACCTGATGATCGGCCTGCGCTGGCCGGACGGGCCGACCGTCGTCCCCGAGGGGACGCCCGGCCGGATCCGCCTCTACGGCAAGGTCATCGACGGCGAGGGCGAAGTGGTCCCCGACGCGCTGATCGAGACCTGGCAGGCCGACGCCGAGCGGCAGCTTCGAGAACCGCGACTTCCGCGGCTTCGGCCGCGCGCCGACGAACGACGACGGCGACTGGGAGATCTTCACCGTCAAGCCCGGCGCGATCGGCGACGGCCAGGCGCCGCACATCGACGTCAATGTCTTCGCCCGCGGGATGCTCAACCGCTGCGTCACGCGGATCTACTTCGCGGATGAGGACAACAGCGGCGATCCGGTGCTCGCGACCGTCCCCGAAGCAGCGACGCGACACGCTCCTGGTCCACCCGTCGGACAACGGCTACACGCTTCAACGTCATCCTGCAGGGCGAGGGTGAGACCGTCTTCTTCAAGCTCTGACGTCTTCGCGGGCGTGCTCGCCCGCGGCGGCGTTGCCGAGCAGGTCTCCGGCCGGGCCTGGCTGCAGGCGCTGCTGGACTTCGAGGCGAGCCTCGCGCGCGCTCAGGCGCGCGGGCACGTGATCACCCAGGAGCAAGCGCAGGAGATCGCGATCGCGTGCGAGATCGACCGCTTCGACGTGGCCGAGATCGGCGCGAACGCGGCCGAGATCGGCAATCCGGCCGGAGCGGTGGTCAACGCGCTGAGGGCGATCACCGACGCTCCGGCCCATCACGGGGCGACGAGCCAGGACGCGGTCGACACGGCCGCGATGCTGGTGACCAAACGCGCGCTGGTGCCGCTGCTGGAGGACCTGCAGCGGCGCCGCCGACGCCGCGGCGAAGCTGGCGAGGACGCACCGCGACACGCCGATCATCGGCCGCACGCTGCTGCAGCAGGCGCAGCCGACCACGTTCGGGCTGAAGGCCGCGGGCTGGATGGTCGGGCTGGACGAGGCGGCCGCCGGGTTGCGCGCCGTGCGGTTGTCGGTGCAGCTGGGCGGGCCGGTCGGCACGCTCGCGAGCGTCGCCGGCCAGCGGGCGCGGTCGGCGCGAGCAGCGCGGCCGACGCGAGCGGCGCGGCCGACGGACGGCCTCGCCGTCCTCCACGCGCTCGCCAACGACCTCGGCCTCGAAGCGCCGCTCATCCCCTGGCACACCCTGCGCGGCCGGATCGGCGAGCTCGCGGGCGCGCTGGGCGTCGCCGCGGGCGCGATCGGCAAGGCCGCACGCGACATCACGCTGCTCGCGCAGACCGAGGTCGGCGAGGTGCGGGAAGCCGCTCCCGGTGGCTCGACGTCGATGCCGCACAAGCGCAACCCCGTCGCCGCGATCAGCGCGCTCGGCTGCGCGCAGCAGGCGCCCGGGCTCGTCGCGACGCTGCTTGCCGCGATGGTCCAGGAGCACGAGCGCGCCGCGGGCGCCTGGCACAGCGAGTGGCGCCCCATGTGCGATCTCCTCACCATCACCGGCTCCGCCGCCGCCTGGCTGCGCGCGAGCCTCGAGGGCCTGCGAGGTCGACACCGACCGCATGCGCCGCAACCTCGGCGACGCCGCAGACACCGGCGCCGCCGCCACCCTTGTCGATCGCGCACTGGAGAACCGATGATCCCGTTCCACACCATCTCGGGGCCCGAAGACGCGCCGGCGCTGATCCTGTCCAACTCACTCGGCGCCACGCTGAAGATGTGGGACCCGCAGGCCGCCCAACTCGCCGAGCGCTTCCGGCTCGTCCGCTACGACACCCGCGGTCACGGCAGCTCCGAGATCCCGCCGGGGCCGTACAGCATCGAAGACCTCGGCCAGGACGTCGTCGAGCTCCTCGACCACCTCGACATCGAGCGCGCACACGTCGCGGGCCTCTCGCTCGGCGGCATGACCGCGATGTGGCTCGCGATCAACGCACCGCAGCGCCTCGACCGGGTGGTGCTGCTCTGCACCTCGCCGCTGATGGGCCCGGCCCAGATGTGGGCCGACCGCATCGTCACCGTCCGCGACCACGGTACGCAGGCGATCGTCGGCGGGACGCTGGAGCGCTGGTTCACGGACGCCTTCCGCTCCAAGCACGACCTCACCGACGTCCGCGAGATGTTCAACGGCATCGACGACGAGGGCTACGCGAGCTGCTGCGCGGCGATCCAGCACATGGACCTGACCCCCGGCCTCGCGACCATCCAAGCTCCCACACTCGTGATCGGCGGCGCGCAGGACCCCGCGACCCCGGTCGCGGACCATGCCGAGAAGATCGCCGCGGCCATCCCCGGCGCCCGCCTCGAGGTGCTCGACCCGGCCGCGCACCTGATCAACATCGAGCGTCCCGAGGCGGTCACCGCCCTGATCCTCGAGCACCTGGAGGCATCGTGATCGACGACCCCCGCTACGACGCCGGCATGAAGGTCCGCCGCGAGGTGCTGGGCGACGAGCACGTCGACCGCGCGACGGCCAGCGCGACCGACTTCAGCCGCCCGTTCCAGGAGTACATCACCCGCTCCGCCTGGGGCGAGGCGTGGACGCGCCCCGGCCTGGACCGCAAGACCCGCTCGTGCATCACGCTCGCGATCCTCACCGCGCTGCGGGCCGAGAACGAGCTCCCGATGCACATCCGAGCCGCGCTTCGCAACGGCCTGACGCAGGAAGAGATCCTCGAGGTGCTGATCCACACCGCGGTCTACGCGGGCGTCCCCGCCGCCAACAGCGCCGTCGCGATCGCCCAGAAGACGCTGAACGAACCGTGACCGAACGGGGCGACCACTTCGTCCAGTCGCTCGAGCGCGGACTCGCCGTCATCCGCGCCTTCGGCCCGGACGACCCCGAGCTCACGCTGAGCGACGTCGCCCGCCGCACCGGTCTCACCCGCGCCGCCGCGCGCCGCTTCCTGCTCACGCTGACCGACCTCGGGTACGTCCGCAGCGACGGCAAGCAGTTCGCGCTCACCCCGCGGATCCTCGAGCTGGGCTTCGCCTATCTCTCGAGCCTGAGCCTGCCGGAGATCGCCGAGCCGCACCTCGAGCGGCTCGCCGCCGACGTGCGCGAATCGAGCTCGGTGTCGGTGCTCGACGGCGACGAGATCGTCTACGTCGGCCGCGTGCCGACGAGCCGCATCATGCGCGTCTCGATCAACGTCGGCACCCGCTTCCCGGCCTACGCGACCTCGATGGGCCGGATCCTGCTCGCGGCGCTGCCCGACGACCAGCTCGACGCGTACCTCGCCCGCGCCGACATCCGCCCGCTCACGGCGAGAGCCATCGGGAACGCCACGGACCTCCAGAAGGAACTCCGGCGGATCCGCGAGCAGGGCTGGGCGCTCGTCGACCAGGAGCTCGAGGAGGGGCTGCGCTCGATCGCGGCCCCCGTCCGCGACGCCGACGGCCGGACCGTCGCCGCGGTCAACGTCTCCGCGCACGCCAGCCGGGCCTCTCGCGAGGCGGTCGCGACCGAGCTGCTGCCGCCCCTGCTGGAGACCGCGAAGCACATCGAGGCCGACCTCCGCGACGTCTCTCCGGGCCGCCTGCGGGCCTCCTGACCCGGCCTATCATTGATGGCGATGGCTCACACCCGCCAAGCGTGGTCCGAGCACGCGCTCGAACAGCTCGCGGACGCCGGCTACCGGCGCGGCGGCGCCCGCCAGGTCGTCATCGAGCTGCTGGACGAGCAGGCCTGCGCGCTCTCCGCGCTGGACATCGAGGACGAGCTGCGCGCCCGCGACGGGCGCCGCGTCGGGCGCGCCTCGATCTACCGCGTGCTCGACGAGCTCGTCACGCTCGGGCTGCTCTCGCGCGTCGACGTCGGCGACGGCGTCGCCCGCTACGAACCCCAGCGCCCGCACGATCATGAGCACCATCACCACCTCGTCTGCGACGGCTGCGGGCGCCTGATCCCCTTCCAGGACGATGCGCTCGAACGCGCCATCCGGGCTCTCGCCGCGCGTGTCGCGTTCGACGTCTCCGACCACGATGTGACGCTCCACGGCAGCTGCGAGAGCTGCCGCAGCTCCTAGACCATCGTTTAGCGACCTCCACGGCTTACGCATTGCGGCGTGCGGCCTATTGCGCTGCAATCGGACGATCGCACGTCAGGGGTTGGCGCTGCGTTGCTTTGTTCCCATGAGGGGGGTTCTATATGCGCTCACGCGCACCCGTGGCGCTGCTTGCCTGTATGGCGGGCCTCGTCGCGACACCGGCAGTAGCTTCTGCTGCCGACACGCTTGCTCCGTACTCCACTGACGTGACGGCCGCCGAGGTCACCACGCTCAAGGACAAGGGCTACGACA
Organism: uncultured Solirubrobacteraceae bacterium; assembly: GCA_963848475.1. GTDB lineage: Bacteria > Actinomycetota > Thermoleophilia > Solirubrobacterales > Solirubrobacteraceae > Solirubrobacter. The sequence goes on from CAWKDW010000001.1 coordinate 14,781, forward strand.
TCGAGGAGTCGGGCTTCGACAACAGCGATCCGTCGGCCACGCAGAAGGTCGAGTTCGCCGCGACGGAGTCGCAGGTCGAGGCGCTCGAGGCCAGCGGCCTGGAGGTCGAAGCGCTCCCGATCGACAAGAAGGTCCCGAAGTCCGCGGCCGCGGGCGACAGCCCGAACCCGTTCTTCAACGTCTACCGCTCCTACATGGAGCCGGGCGGCATCGCCGATGAGATCAAGGCCATCGCGGCCGCCAATCCCGACGTGATGAAGCTCGAGCAGATCGGCTGGACGACGCTCCGCAAGCCGATCTACGCGATCAAGATGACCGCGAACGCGCGCTCCGTCCCGGACGGCACCCGCGACGCGATCCTGTTCTCGTCCGTCAACCACTCCCGCGAGTGGATCGCCGCCGAGATGGGTCGCCGTCTGCCCGGCTGGTTCGCCGAGCACAAGAACGATCCTGAGATCAAGGCGCTGATCCAGACGCGCGAGCTGTGGTTCCTGCCGATCCAGAACCCGGACGGCTACGACTTCACCTTCACCTGCGGCATCGGCTCGCTGCAGGAGATGTGCGACTACCGCGTGCGCACCGCCGACGACAACCGCTTCTGGCGCAAGACGCTGCGCGACAACGACGCCAACGGCGTCTACGGCAACAACGGCGACGGCGTGGACCCGAACCGCAACTACCCGGCCAAGCGCGGCATCGACGAGGAGGGCGCGTCCAACAGCTTCTCGAGCGAGACCTACCGCGGCCCGTACCCGCTGTCGGAGCCGGAGAACCTCGCGGTCGACCGCCTGCAGCGGCGCGTCAAGTTCAGGGCCAACATCAACTACCACTCCGCGGGCCAGCTGCTGCTGACGCCGGTGTCCTACAACACCGACTACTCGCCGCCGGACTCCACGCTCTTCGATGCCATCACCGGCACCGACGGCGACGAGGCCGTGTTCCCGTACCGCTCGCAGCACTCCTCGGACCTCTATGAGTCCAACGGCGACACGATCGACAACGCCTACATGAACTACGGCATCATCGGCTGGACGCCGGAGATGGACACCTGCGTCACGCTCGGCGGCCCGTCGAACTGCAACCAGTTCGCCTCGCCCGATGACGAAGGCGTCGTCCAGTCCGTGTTCAACAAGAACCTGCAGTTCGTCCTCAACGTGACGCACTCGCTGCCGAACCTCGGTCGCCCGAAGAACTTCGACAACGACCCGAGCCACTACCAGGTCAAGCCGACCCAGGACATCCAGCCGAACCGCTTCGACGTCGGCTACGGCACGTCGCAGATCGTCGAGGCGACGATCCGTAAGGAGCTCGGCCCGTCCTACGTCACGGCGACCGTCGTCGGCCAGAGCGGCACCGTGACCCTCGACATGACGCCCTCGCCCTCGGGTGAGCGCTACGGCGAGGTCAAGGGCTACTACTTCGAGCGCCGGCAGGCGACCGTCCCGGCGGTCATCGGCACCCGTGCCGTCCGCGCGGGCGACGTGGTCAACATCATCGTCAAGGCCGGTGGCCTGCAGCAGGAATTCCGCTACCGCGTCGCGGCGATCCACGACGACCTGACCAAGAAGCGCGTGCTGGTCGTCGCGGCCGAGGACTACACCGGCAAGTCGCCGAACGTCAACTCAGGCTACGCGACCGCGCCGCGCTACCTGGCGCAGCACGTCGCCGCGCTCGAGGCGGCCGGCTACGAGGTCGAGACCTACGACATCGACGCTCCGCCGGCCAACGGCGGCTCGCCGAACCCGGTCGTCCGGCCGCAGATCAAGTACCCGACCTACCTCGGCGTGCTCTCGCACTTCGACGCCGTCAACTACTACACCGGCGACGACTTCATCCCGCAGGAGGTCACCGAGACCAACCCGCGCCGGATGTCGTCCGCGACCGCGCAGACCGGCTCCCAGGAGATGGCTCCGTGGGCGCACAAGGTCATGCTCGAACTGCGCGAGTACGCCAACAACGGCGGCAAGCTCGTCGTCGACGGCCGCAACGTGCACCAGACGTTCACCGCCTCGGGCTCCAGCCTCTCGGCCACCGGCCCGTACACGTGGACGCCGGACAAGCTGTTCGGCTTCAACTACCCGCCCAACAACGAGGGTGACGACGACCTGCCCGGAACCGCGTGGCAGCGTTCGCGCGGCACCTCCAACGACACCTGGCAGAACTACCTCGGCGTCGTCGGCCGCCAGTCCGGCATCGGCGTCACGCTCAGCACGACGGCGAACTCCGGCAACCCGAACATCGCCGGATTCCCCGTCGCCGCAAAGGCCGGCGGCATCTTCGACGGTCTCGCTCCGCTCGCCCTCGAGCAGGGCTCGACCGACGATCCCAACCAGGCCATCGACGGCAGCCCGCTGCCACAGGCCCGGATCCCGCTGCGCCTGCGCAACTGGGGCACCAGCAACGAGCCGCTGCGCGCCGAGCGCGTCGAGGCCGACTTCGCCACACCGGTCAACTACACGACCAGCGGCGGCGCGGCCATCTCGACCAAGGACGCGGTCAGCTTCAGCTTCGGTCTCGAGCAGCTCAGCGAGACCGATCGCAACGAGGTCGTCAAGCGCACCATGAGCTACCTGCTCCCGGCGACGCCGGACACCACGGCGCCGTCGTTCGCTGCCACCAACAGCGGATTCAAGTACCCGGTCGACAACTGGCAGGGCTCGCCCACCGACCCGGTCGACCTCGAGGTCACGGCGTTCGACGATCGCGGTGACATGAAGGAGGTCCGGCTCTACGCCAACGGCGTCTACCAGTCGACCGTCACGGTGTACCCGTTCCAGTTCCGCTACACCCCGCCGTCCTCCGCCGTCAACCAGACGGTGGTCCTGACCGCGGAGGCCGAGGACGTGTCGGGCAACATCTCGACCTCGGGCCCGTTGAACGTGCGGGTCGTGGCGCTGACCGACACGCTCGCCCAGAACCCGATCCCGATCAACGCGCCGACGATCAGCGGGACCCCGGCCTCGGGCTCGGTCCTGACCTGCGGCAACGGCGGGTTCATGAACAACCCGACCAGCACGGCCATCGCGTGGCTGCGCAACGGTGTCGTCATCTCCGGCGCCACGCTGCCGACCTACACGCTGGTCGCGGCTGACATCGGTCGCACCGTCACGTGCCGCTACACGGCGACGAACACCGGCGGCACCGCGGACGCGGTCTCCGACGGCCTCGTCGTCTCCGCCGGCGGTGCCACGGGCCCGGCCGGTCCGGCGGGCCCGACCGGGGCCACCGGCCCGGCGGGCGCCACCGGGGCGACGGGCGCCACGGGCGCCACGGGCCTCACCGGCCCGATCGGCCCGATCGGCCCGATCGGCGCCACCGGTGTCACCGGAGCGACCGGAGCGACGGGCGCCACGGGTCCGGCCGGCCCGAAGGGCGACAAGGGCGACAAGGGCGATGCCCCGAACGTCCGCGTGACCTGCGACCTGTCGGCCGACGGCAAGTCGATCGTCTGCACCATCACGGCGGTCCCGCCGAGCACGTCCAAGGCCAAGCTCAAGAGCTCGGTCCGTCTCCAGGGCAGCAAGCGCACCGTGACGAAGACGGGCACAGGCAAGGTCAAGATGACGCTCCGCTCCGCGAAGCGCCTCAAGAAGGCCCCGAAGGTGATCGTCACGGTCGCCTCCGGCAAGAGCAAGACCAGCCTGACGGTGAAGGCGCGCCGCTAGGCGACACGACGAACGGCCCCGCCGCGACCGCGGCGGGGCCTGACGCCGTCGAAGGACACGGAGGGCCCGCCGCACGGCGGGCCCTCTGGGCGTTCTAGGTGGTGGCGCGTTTGAAGTGCAGGATCGCCAGCTCGGTCGGGAAGACCGCGTCCGACTGGCGGGCCGAGCTTTCCTCGGCGATCGCAAGCGCCTGATCGAGCGTCTTCGCGAGCAGCTTGTTGAGCTTCTTCCAGCCACGCGCGTCGAGCTCTAAGGGCGTGCGGGTGAGCACGACCTCGGGATCTTCGAGCTTGCCGCCGTCAGCGGCCTGCGCGAGGTCGTTGACGAGTTCCTGGATCGTCTCGCCGGTCAGCTCGCGCCGCAGGCCCGAAGGCAACGTGCGCCACTGATGCTCGTCCAGGTTGGGCCGGGCGGTCGCCCGGTAGAAGTGCTGGAGCGCGCCGCGGCGCGGCTCCGTCCGGACGAGTTCTACGCAGTCGTAGTCGCGCAGCATCCGAACGTGGTAGGAGACGACTCCGAGTGGAGCGCCGAGTTCCACGGCGAGGTCACCCGGGCTCGCGACGCGTTCGCCCAGCCGCTGCAGGATGCGTGCACGCAGCGGATGAGCCAAAGCTTTCGCGATTCGGGCCTCCGAGGTTTCCCCCGGCGGTCGGGTCCGGCTAGTACCGGATGGGGTTGGTGAAGTGGTGGGCATGGTCACAAGCAAGCGTACCCGTCAGCGCGGTGACAACCTCACAACCGAGCGTTGACGCGCCAACTGGCGTCCGTTCTGTGAGATTTCGCGTGAACCTTCACCCACTTCGCGCGCGATGCCGCTCTAGAGACCTTGCGCATCGACCCCGGCCAGAGTTACGATGGACAGGCCCAAGCGGTCGGCAACCCCCTCACGGACCCCCCCAAGAGCGACCCCTGCCGACCTTCCGCTCGGTCCTGACCAGACCAGCCCCCCCGGCTGTAGAGCGGCTACTGGAGCAGGGAGGGCCGGCGGGCGCCGGCCCTCCCGGACCCCAAGTCGCGCGGGTCCCGGGGCGGTAGCCCCGTTGGCCATCAGGCGAACCGCTCGAGCCGCTCGATCGTGGTCTCGATGTCGTGCTCGGTGGTGCGCGGATTGATCGTGCAGAGCCGCGCGACCGACCGGCCCTCGAGGATCGTCGTGCTCGGCGCGGCGTAGCCGTCGGCGACCGTGGCGCGCACCATCGCGTCGGTCTGCCGGTCGTCGGCTCCGGAGCGGCGGAAGCAGACGATCGCCGAGCGTCGCCGGCGAGACGACCTCCCAGCCGCCGCGCTGCAGCAGGACGCCCTCGGCGTGCTCGGCGAGCGCGACGCCCGTGGCGATCGCGGCCCTGAAGGCATCGAGGCCGAACACGTTCAGGGAGAGCCAGAGCTTCAGCGCACGCGCACCGCGCGAGAGCTGCGGACCGCGGTCGCGGAACTCGACCTTTCCGCTCTGTGTGTCACGAAGGTAGGCACCGTCGAGCGAGTACGTCTGCTCGAGCAGACCCGGCCGGCGGACCAGGACCGCACCGATCTCGTAGGGCTGAAAGAGCCACTTGTGCGGATCGAGGACGAGCGAGTCCGCGCGCTCGATGCCCGTCAACAGGTCCTTGCCGGCGGGCGTCAGCCGCGCCGGCGCACCGTAGGCGCCGTCGACGTGGAACCACAGGTCCTCACGTCCGGCCAGGTCCGCGAGGTCGGCCAGCGGGTCGATCGAGCCGGTGCTCGTCGTACCGGCCGTGCCGATCACGACGAACGGCTCGAGCCCGGCCGCGCGGTCGAGCCGCAGCGCCGCCTCGACCGCGGCCGGCTGCAGCCGGTGGGCCGGGTCCGCGCGGAGCACGCGCAGGTTGGCGGCGTTGAAGCCGAGCATCCGCCAGGCCTTCGCCACCGCCGCGTGCGTGTGCTCCTGAAGGTAGGCCGTCGCCTGGTCGCGATCGCCGATCCGACCGTGAGCGGCGGCCGCCAGCGCGGTGAGCGTGCCGACCGAGCCGCCGCTGACGAGCACGCCCTCACTGCCGTCGGGCATCCCCATCCACTCGCGTAGCCAGTCCAGGACCGCGAGCTCGACGGCCGAGGCCCCGGCGCCTCCGGTCCAACTGCCGGCGAAGGCGTTGTGGCCGGCGCCGACCAGGTCGGCGAGCACGCTCACCGGGTTGCTGGGGCCGCTGACGCGGGCGAAGAAGCGCGGGTGATCCGGGCGCTGGCCGCGCGGGAGGATCTCGTCGAACAGGGCGTCGATCGCCGTCTGCGCGTCACCCGGTCCGTCGGGGCACGGGCCGATGCTCGCTCGCGTCCAGCTGGGGTCGCTCGCGGCGATCGGCGTTTGCTCGTCGAGTGCCTCCCAGCGATCGACGAGCCGGTCCCAGACATGGTGGCCGAGACGGCGCAGCTCGTCGGGAGGGAGGCTCAGCGGGTCCACGGTCGCGACAATAGGGCGATGCGCGCCGCTGTGATGACTGCCTACGAGCAGCCTCTGACGATCGAGACCGTGCCGGACCCGGATTGCCCGCCCGACGGCGTCGTGGTCGCGATCCGGGCCACCGGCGTCTGCCGCAGCGACTGGCACGGCTGGATGGGCCACGATCCCTCGATCGCGTTGCCGCACGTGCCCGGGCATGAGCTCTGCGGCGTCGTGGCCGAGGTGGGGTCCGCGGTGCGCGGCTGGGAGGCCGGCGCGCGTGTGACGGTCCCGTTCTGCTGCGGCTGCGGGATCTGCGAGCCGTGCCGTCTGGGCGAGACGCAGATCTGCGAGCGCGACTTCCAGCCGGGCTTCACTGCCTGGGGGTCGTTCGCGGAGTACGTCGCGCTGCCGCGGGCGGACCTGAACCTGGTCGCGGTGCCGGAGGAGCTCGACGACGTCGAGGCGGCTTCGCTGGGCTGCCGCTTCATGACGGCGTGGGCGGCGCTGCACGTACACGGCCAGGTGCGGGCGGGCGAATGGGTGGCGGTGCACGGCTGCGGCGGCGTCGGCCTCGCCGCGGTGATGATCGCGACCGCGGCTGGAGCGCGGGTGATCGCGGTGGACATCGACCCGGCGAAGCTCGAGCGGGCGCGCGCGCTGGGCGCCGAGCACGCCGTCGCCGATGAGCCCGTCGCGGCGATCCGCGAGTTGACCGGCGGCGGCGCGCACGTGTCGATCGACGCGCTCGGCCTGCCGGTGACGTGCACGAACTCGATCCGCAGCCTGCGGCGGCGCGGGCGCCACGTGCAGGTGGGGCTCCTGCTCGGCGACGCGCGCTCGGTCGCGCTGCCGATGGCGCGGGTGATCGCGCACGAGCTGCGCGTGTTCGGCGTCCACGGGATGGCGGTGCGCCACTACGACGGGATGCTGCGCGCGATCGCCTCGGGCACGCTGCGGCCGGGCGAGCTGGTCGCGAAGACGATCGACCTCGACGCGGTCGGCGACGAGCTCGCCTCGATGGGACGGTTCGCGCAGGAGGGTGTCACCGTCGTCGCCATGCAGTGACGCCCGCGCGGGGCCGGCGGTGGCAGACTCCGGCCGGTGACCGACTTCTACCTGCTCGACGAGAAGCTGACCGACGAGGAGCTGGAGATCCGCGACCGGCTGCGGGCGTTCTGCGCACAGGAGGTGACGCCGGTCATCAACGGCTACTGGGAGCGGGCCGAGTTCCCGTTCGAGCTGGTGCCGAAGATCGCGGCGCTGCAACTCGCGGGCGGGACCGTCGAGGGCTACGGCTGCCCCGGGATGAGCGCGACGGCGGCGGGCCTGGTGAGCATGGAATGGGCGCGCGCGGACGGAAGCGTCGGCACGTTCTTCGGTGTGCACTCCAACCTCGCGATGCAATCGATCGCGCTGCTCGGCTCCGAGGAGCAAAAGCAGCGCTGGCTGCCGGCGATGGCCGACCTCGACGC
>CAWKDW010000002.1:0-40787 GCA_963848475.1 uncultured Solirubrobacteraceae bacterium
GCTGCTGATCGCCGTCATGGACGGCCTGCAGCTGCAGTTCCTGCTCGACCCGGAGTCCGTCGACATGGTCGCGCCGTTCGCGGCGCTCCTGCGGCTCGCGCGCCTCTCACCCGAAGAAGACGCCTCAAGGAGCATCGCGCCCCGCGGCGGCCACGCCCGTGGCCGCCGCGAGGCTCAACGATCAGCTCACGGGGTCGTGGTCGACAGCGTGAACGTCAGGGTCTTGCTGTAGGTGCCGGTGCGCAGCGCGTCGTTGGCGGCGATCGGCTGCTTGAACGCGATCACGACCGGCTCGTTGGAGGTCGGCGCGGACCATGTCTTCAGCGTGGTCGGGCTCGCGGAGCCGCCCACGGGCGCGAACGCGCCGCCGCCGTTGGCCTGCAGCGTCTGCGGGAGCGCGAACGCGCCGTTGACGAGCTTGCCGGTGTTGGTGGAGCTCGGGTCGGCGACCGACAGCGTCGCGTCACCCGCGGTCGAGATCACGTTGGCCGTGCTCGACGCCGTGTAGTCCTTGGCCACGCCCGGCGTGAACGGCACCGAACGTCGCGGGCGTCCCGAGCGTCAGCGCGAGGGTGGCCGGCACGCTGCCGCCGACGCCGCCCGGCGTGTCCTGCACGAACTTCGGCGCCGGCGGCGCGACCTCATTGGCGCTCATCCAGTTGGCGAGCTCGACGCCCTTGGATTGGAGCTCCAGCAGCGCCTTGCCGCCGTCGGCGCAGCCACAGTTGGCCACGCGCTTGGCCTGCGCGACGAAGTCCCGCGCGAAGCCGGCCGCGGCCGCGTCGTTGCCGGCGCGATGGGCGGCGTCGGCGCTGGCCAGCGGAGCACTGAGCGCGGTGTTGCCGGCCGCGTTCACGCCACCGTTGGCGACCGCGGCGCTCAGCAGGTCCTTGACCTCGTTGAACGTGACGCAGTTGGCGTACTTCTGGCCCGCGGTCCACTGGATCGCGTTGAGGATCATCGACACGTGCCACGGCTCGACCGTGTACTGCCAGTTGTGGCCGAGGGTCGAGGTGAACGAGCGCCCGCCGTCGAAATTGCGACACCAGACCATCGGATGCCGGTCGCTGTTCATCAGCGGGCCGGGCGAGTAGCCGATCTGGCTGACGAGCGAATCCTCGTTCTCGAAGACCAGCGGGTGCGCGATGCCGAGCTCGTCGACGTTGCGGTTGGTGTTGTAGAGCTCCTCGACGCTGTTCCAGCGCGCGGGCATCAGCGGACGTCGCCGCGTGCGCGCGATCCGCGGTCACGTACTCGACGTGCCCGCCGGACTCGGTCTCGATCAGGATGCCGCCCTGGTTTGAGCCGTGGTTGGTGAAGCCCGGAACCGATCAGGTCCTGCATCCAGGGCACGTTCTGCATCGAGTCGACGCCGCCGTGGATGAACACGATGCCGCCGCCGTCGCGGATGTACTGCTGGAGGTTCGCGAACTCGACGCCGTTGATCGTCGCCGTGCCGTTGATGCCGACGGTCGAGTCGAAGACCAGCGTCTTGTACTGCTTGAGCGTGTTGAGGTCGAGGAACGGGCTGGTCGCCAGCGAGACGCCGGCCGGGGCCTGGCGGCCGGGGCTGCCGTTGATGTTCGGGTCCCAGATGTCGACGTCGAAGCCGTTCTCCTGGCGCCATCTTCTGGATCATGTACTCGAAGTCGACGATCGTCTGGTGGCGGAAGCCACCGGCGCGGCCGTTGACGAGCACCTTGTACGTCGCACCGGGAACCGGGGCGGGCACCGTCGGGTTCCAGTACTGGCGGATCGCCTGATCGCCCGGGTCGGCCGGGCCGACCGCGACGCCGGTGCCGGTGGTGTCGACCGGCTTGCCCTGCAGCTGGTCGATCAGCGCCTGCGCTGAGCTGGCCAGCGCCGGCTCGGCCGCGGCCGCCGTCTTGAACGAGTTGAGCGCGGCGATGGCGCCGGCGGTGTCGCTCGCGTCGGCCTTGGTCTTCGCGTCCGCGAGCAGGCCCTTCAGCTCGGTCCGCTTGGCGTCGGTGATGATCGGCTGCGGGTTGGCGATCGTGACGCCGGTCGCGTGCGCCTTCGTCAGCGGGGCGCTGAGGATGACGTTGGCGAGCGTGGTCGCCGCGCCGCTCGCGTGGTCCTTGGTCAGCGGAGCGCTCAGCACCACGTTCGGCGCCGGCGCCGCGGGGATGGGCGAGATGTGGCTCTTGACGCTGACGACCTCCTGGTTGGCGCCCGTGTCGAGCACGATCGGCTGGCCGATGATCGGACCGTTGCTCGTCGGGGCCTGCGTGCCGGTTGCGCCGTTCTGCGTGTAGCTGGCGATGCGGACCGCGGTCGCGCCGGCGGTCGCCGGAGCGGTCAGCGTCGTCGAGACGGTCGGCGGCGGGCTGGGCACGTTGGAGAGCGTCACCGTCTCAGCGTTGGCGCCCGAATCGACGACGATCGTCTGGCCGGCGCGGAACCCGAACGGGGTCGCCAGGCGCAGGCCGGTGGCGCCCACGGCGGTCGCGCCGTTGAGGGTCGTGCGCAGCGCGTTGTCGGCGTCCATGTCGATCACGGTCGCCAGGTCGGCGAACGAGGTCGTGACCACGAACGTGTTCGTGTACTTGAGCGTGCTGCCCGCGGTGTCCTGGGCGGCCACCGTCGTGACGTGCTTGCCCACCGTGAGGCGGTTCAGCGGCACGGTCTTCGGGATGATCACCGCGCCGTCGAGCGTCATCCGCCGCGGCGCCGAGCCGCCCGCGCCGTTGGAGACGGTGTCGGTCGGGTCGTTCAGGCGCGGGTCGGTGCGCAGCGGCGTGAGCGACTGCGACTGCAGGATCTTGCCGTCGACGACCTGCGGCACGTAGACGGCGACGCCGTTGAGGTGGTTCTTCGTCAGCGCGCTGGTGAACGTCACGTTCGCGGCCGGAGCGGCCGGCGGCGGGCTGAGGATCGTCGCGATCTTCACGGTCTCCGCGTTGGGACCCTGATCGATCTGGAGCACGTCGCCGACGGCGCGGTTGGTCAGGCTCGCGAGCCGGGCCTCGGTGGCCCCGGAGGCGGCGGCGGCCTGCAGCGTCGTCGCCGACGTGCCCCAGGTCGCGACCGGGCCCTTGGTGTCGATCTGTCAGGTGATCGTGTTGTAGGCCGTGCTGGCCACCGCGGCGCTCGCGGCGTGCGCGTTCGCCAGCGGGGCGGCCAGCGTCACGTTGGGAGCGGGCGAGGCGGGCGCGGGCGACGAATCGTCGCGATCGTCGCCGCCTCCTGACCGGCACCCGTGTCGAGCCAGAGCGTCTCACCCACGGTGCGGTTGGTCGTGCTCGTGAGCCGGACCCCGGTCGCGCCGACCGCCGACGGCTGGTTGAGGGTCGTCGTTGGCGGTCGCCGCGCGAGAAGTTCCCCGCGCTGTCGACCGCGCGGTAGCGCACCGTCGTGTTGCCCTCCTGCGAGATCGCCGCGGCCGCCGACACCGCCGGACCGGCGGTCACCGGCGCATCGATCCACGTCACGCCACCATCCAGCGAGTACTGCAACTTGGACACGGCCACGTCGTCAGTGGCGGACAGGTTCAGCGTCTGCGGCACCGAGATGCGCCAGTTGTTGTTGCCATTCGGCGGCGCGGCAAACGCCGCGGGCGCGACGACGGCGGCACGGTGTCCGCCGCCAGTGCGGGCGAGACCACCGCCAGCAGCGACACGGAGCCGGTGGCGACGGCGACGAGCGCCTTCGGCCAGGGCCGGCGGACCAATTCCCTCATTGACTTCCCTCTCCTCGCGTCCTTGACGAATGGACCCCGTCTGCGCGCGCCTCACCGAATACTCACGCTCTTCGAGCCTAACTCTCACAAGTTCTGCCTGTCAAGAGCGATCGGGGAGTTTGTTGTATGCGTAGCGAAATATCCTCCCCTTTGGTAAAAGGGTCGTTTCTCGCCCTTCGCCAGATTTGTGGTCCGGGAGCGACAAATCCGGTCAATTCGGAATGGATCGAGCCGCTTTGCGTCTTGAGGTGCATGACGCGCACGGACGCCTGTAGTGTCGGCCCATGACGGGCTCCGCGGAGAGGGAGCAACTGGACCAGCTCGAACGCCAGGCCCGCGAGCCTGAGCCCGCGGAACCGGAGCTGCCGTTCCCGGAGCCGGCGATCCTCGCCCTGCAACGAGCGGCCGGCAACCAGGCCGTCACGCGTTTCCTCCTGCGCCAGCCGAACCTCACCGTCACCGACCGCCAGGCGGAGGCGTCCGAGCGGGTCCTGACCTGGTTCGTCGCGCTCGCGCGCGAGATCCGCCAGACCGAGCCGGGGACGCCGCTGCAGTCGGTGCCCGAGCTCGTCTACATGGCCTCCGAGCTCGATATCGAGCAGGGCAAGGTCCGCGACCGGATGAAGCCGTCGGTGGTCGAGGAGCTGATCCGCCGCAGCGCCCGCGAGCAGGGCGTGGAGTTGCTCGAGCATCGCGCCCTCGCCGACGTCCGCGGCGTGGGAGCGGAGGCGACCGCGATCCTCGGCAACCTCGGCCGGATTCCGACCGAGCTGACCTTCGGCGGCTCGAACGAGAACATCACGATCTCGCTCGGCGGCAAGGTCACCGCGAACGTCGGGGCGCTCAAGCTCGAGGGCGAGACGCTGCCGGAGGGCGGGGCGAAGGGCGGCGCCAAGATCAAGGGCAACGCCGGCGAGGTCGAGATCCACGGCAGCCCGGATGGCGCCGGCGCTTCGTTCAAGCGCGGGCAGACCAAGGTGGGCGTCGACCTCGGCAAGGGACTCAAGGCGGAGGTCAAGGCCGGCGAGCTCGTCACCGTCAAGGGCGCCGTCACGCCGGAGGGCGACGGCAAGGTCAGCTGGTCGGCACAGATCACGATCGGGACGCTCGGGGGCAACGTCATCGCCGCCGAGGACATCGCCAAGGTCATGAGCGCCGCGCAGGACACCTTCGCGGGCAGCGGCGCGGCGATCCTCGACGACCTCGGCGCCGAGAGCGTCAACAAGCACGGTCCGCTGCTCAAGAAGGCCGTGACCGACGTCGCCGACAAGGCGCGCAAGAGCGCCGCTCAGGGCAAGCCCGGATGGTCCGTCGGGGCGACCGTGAAGGGCGACAAGACCGGCGGCTACAGCGGCTCGGTGACGCTCACCTGGGTCTTCTAGAGGACGTGTGTCTCGAGCCAGCGGTTGCGGAATGCGCCCCGCGGGTCGAGGCGTTCGCGGAGCGTGACGAAGTCGGGCATCCGCCCGTACCGCGCCGAGATCGCCGCGGCGTCGGCGAGGAACAGCTTGGCCCAGTGCGGCCGCGGGTCGAAGGGCGCCAGTGCGGTCTCGAGGTGTCCCAGCGCCGCGATCACGGCCTCGGGCTCGCGCCGCCACGTGAAGTGCAGCGCGACCGTGTCCTGCTCGTACTGTGGGCTCAACCAGAGCGTGTCCGACGCGATCGTGCGGATCTCGGTCACCTGGAGCAGTGGGCGGACACGGTCCGCGATCCGGCGGATGGCCTCGATCGCGGCGATGGCGTCCTCGCGCGCGACGAAGTACTCGCTCTGGAGCTCTTCGCCGCTGCTGGGCGTGAAGCCCATCCGGAAGTGCGGCAGGCGGTCCGACCAGAGGCCGGCACTGCCGAGCTGCGGCGTGACGTTGGCAGCGTCGAGGCCGAGGATCGGGTGGCGATCGACCGTCGCGGGACGCGCGCCGAAGAGGGTCTCTCGGGCGGGGGCGGTCGCACGCGACTTGATCCACACCTGATCGACGGCCGGCCCCCAGCGCGTGAACAGGCTGACGCTGTAGCCGCTCGCGGTGATCGCGTCGAAGTGCTCGAACAGTTCAGTCCACGGGAGCCCCTCGAACGTCCTTTGATGCACGCTGTACGACGGTTCGACGTCGAGCGTCAAGCGCGTGACGGCACCCAGCGCGCCGAGGCTGACGACGAGGCCGTCGAAGTCCGTGTCCCCGCGCGCCGCGGTGATCGCGTTCCCGTCCGAGGTCACGAGCTCGAGACCCGCGACGGACGTGGCGAGGTTCCCGTTGCCGTCACCGGAGCCGTGGGTGGCCGTCGCGATGGCACCGGCGACCGAGATGTGCGGGAGCGACGCGAGGTTCGCGAGCGCCAGCCCCTCCTCGTTGAGCGCGGAGGCGAGCGCCCCATAGGTCAGCCCCGCGCTGAACGACACCGTCGCCGCGTCGCGGTCGACGACCACGTCGGCGGGCAGGCCGTCGAGCGACACGAGCTCGTCTGAGTCGGCGATCGCATTGAAGGCGTGCCGTGACCCGAGGACGTGGATCCTTGCCGCGGCGGCCACGATCTCCTGGACCTCGCCGAGTGAGCGCGGCCGATGGAGGCGGGCCGCGCCGTAGCGGTAGTTGCCCGCCCAGTTTCGATCGTTCCCGGCGTCAGACAAGGTCACATCTTGCCGCTTCCCCGCTGCCGCCGACGGAGGAACCTGTCAAAGGACATAGTGGGGCCCCCGGCGCGCGCCGAACTCTGGGGTATGGAAAGCCCGACGCTCTGCGAATCGATCCGTGACTCTTCCCTCTGGTACGCCAATTCGCGCCAGCCTGAGCACATCTGGGGTGGCGGCTGGCGCTTCAATTCATCCGCAGCGCTCGAGCACAGCGATGCGGGCGACGAGCTCGATGCGGCGCTCACGGCGCTGCTCGGCGCCCCGGAGGTCGTGCGCTCCCGGCGCTGGCCGCTCCGGGCGCCGCGCGCCCGGCGCTATTAGGCTTCGGGAATGATCGAGCGGATGACGAATATGCCCACGGGCACGGTCGGCTTTCGGGTCACCGGCGAAGTCGAGCGCGAGGACTACGAGGACGTCCTGGTGCCGGAGCTGCAGCGGGTGCTCGACGCCGGCGGCAAGCTGCGGACGCTGTACGTGATCGACGACCTCGAGGAGATGGAGCCCGGCGCGCTGTGGGCTGACGCGAAGCTCGGGTTCGACCTCGGCATCCGCCACCACCACGCGTGGGAGCGATCCGCGATCGTCACCGACATCGAGTGGATGGCGCACGCGATGCACCTGTTCGCGTGGATGATCCCGGGCGAGGCCCGCGTCTTCGACCTGGACGAGATCGCGCAGGCCAAGGACTGGGTCGCCACCGGCATGCAGTAGCGAGCGCGCTACTTGCCTCGGCGCGACATCCGGACCACGATCCCGACGAAGGGCAGCAGGATGATGACGCCGAGGATCGCGCCGATGATGCCGCCGAGGTCGAAGACGTCGGTGTCGCCGATCCCGATCCAGACGGTGAAGATCAGATAGCCGAGCATGGCGCCGGCCAGGCCAAGGATCAGCGAGAAGGCCCAGGACTTCGGCCCGCGCAGGCCGCTCCACATGTCCGGGACCAGCATCCGTCCGATGATCCCGGCGATAAGGCCGAGGAGAAGTGCTCCGATCATGGTTCCTCCAACCGTTGGACCGCAAGGACTCCAGCAGATTCCAAGCGCTGACGCCGTCCGCCGTAGAGTCCGGGACGATGCCGCGCGCCTTCGCCCAGGTCGATGTCTTCACCTCCACGCCGTACTTCGGCAACCCCGTCGCCGTCGTGCTCGACGGCGACGGCCTGGACACGGACGCGATGCAGCGCTTCGCGCACTGGACGAACCTGTCGGAGACGACGTTCGTCCTTCCGCCGTCGAGCCTCGATGCGGACTACCGGGTGCGCATCTTCACCCCGTCCACGGAGTTTCCGTTCGCCGGGCATCCGACGCTCGGGACCTGCCATGCCTGGCTCGAGCGCGGCGGCGTGCCGCAACGCGCCGACGTGATCGTCCAAGAGTGCGGCGCCGGACTGGTGGAGGTGCGACGGACACCGGACGGACTGGCGTTCGCCGCCCCGCCGCTGCTGCGAGGCGGGGCGGTCGAGGAGTCGCTGATCGAGCATGTCGCCGCGGTCCTGCGGATCGAGCGGTCGGCGATCCTCGACGCGTCGTGGGCCGACAACGGCCCGGGCTGGGTCGCGGTCCTGCTCGCCGACGCCGAGTCGGTGCTGGCGCTGGAGCCGGGGTTCGTCGATCTCGACGTCGGCGCCGCCGGCCCGTATCCGGCCGGCTCGGCCGAGGCCTTCGAGGTCCGCGCGTTCTTCCCCAAGGACGGCTCGACGGTGGAGGATCCGGTGACGGGCAGCCTGAACGCGTCGCTCGCGCAGTGGCTGCTCGAGACCGGCCGTGCGCAGGCGCCGTACATCGCGCGGCAGGGCACCGCGCTCGGGCGCGCGGGACGCGTTCACGTCAGCCGCGACGCGGACGGGCAGATCTGGGTCGCCGGCGGCACCGTCACGTGCATCGCCGGCGCGGTCGAGATCACTGCAGGATCAGGAACGTGAGCCGGGCGTAGCGACGCAGGCGCGGGGCGCGCTGGAGGAGGCGCACGTCGGCGGCCTTCACGTGCCGCGCGAGCGCCTCCCGCCCACGGGCCGGGAGTACGAGGTTCAGCGGCATCAGCGGGATCGTCAGCAGCTCGCGCTCGAAGTGGCGGAAGCCCGGGAAGACGGCCGCGCAGGTGGCCCAGTCGTCAGCGGTGAACGGGTGCTCGTCCTCGGTCCGGGCCATCGGCGTCAGCGCGCGACCGAGCCGCAGCAGCGGGTTGTGCGCCAGCGGCTCGACGAACACCGCGCGTCCACCGGGAGCGAGGATCCGGCGCAGCTCCTTCAGGGCGGGCTCGACCTCGAGATGGTGCAGGATGCTGTTGCCGCGGATCAGGTCGAAGGCGCCGTCGTCGAACCCGGTGTGGTGGGCGTCGGCGACGACGAAGCGCGTCCGGTCGGCAACTCCTGCCGCCTCCGCGGCGGCCTGCGCGTGGGCGATCTCGGCGTCGGAGATGTCGAAGCCGGTGACGTGTGCTGCGCCCCGCTCGATCAGCCGCAGTGCGTCGTCGCCGCGACCGCAGCCATAGTCGAGCACCGTGCGGCCGGCCGGGTCATACGTGGTCTCGAGCTCGCCGTAGCTGGAGAAGCCGCCGATGCTGCGGCCGATCAGGTTGCGCACGGCCTCGTACGCGCCCCCGCGGGAATTCCAGAAACTGCGCTCGCGCTCGACGGCCCCGGTCATGGGCGGCCACCATACTGTCGGCCGGTGCCCCGCGTGACCGTCTGCATACCGACCTACAACCGCACGCAGTGGTTGACGGAGACGATCGAGAGCGCGCTCGGACAGAGCTTCGATGACCTCGTCGTCGAGATTCACGACGACGCGACGCCCGGCGACGCGGTGGTGGACGTCGTCGCCGGCTTCGACGATCCGCGGCTGCGGCTGATCCGTCACGAGCGCAACGCGGGCATCGTCGGCAACTTCACGCGCTCGCTGCTGGGCGCCGAGACCGAGTACGTGATCCAGCTCGGCGACGACGACGTCGCGATGCCCGACCTGGTGGAGCGGACGGTGGCCGCGCTCGATGCCTTCCCGAGCGCGGGCATGGTCCACTCGCGCTTCGCGCTCATCGACACGGACGGCGCGGTGCTGATGGCCGAGCAGGACTGGCTCGGGACGCCTTCGCCGGCGCTTGAGCCGGGGGCCGCGTTCGTCGAGCGCTCGATGAGCTACGGCTGCCGCGTCTGCAGCTCGACCGCCCTGATCCGCAAGTCCGCGGTGCCCGAAGGGGCCTTTCGTGCGGAGGATGCGCCGCCGTTCGACTTCGCGTTCTGGCTGCGGATGGCTGAGAGCTGGGACGTCGCGTTCCTCGCGGAGACGCTCTGCCAGTACCGGATCCACGGCCACAGCTTCACCTCCGGGCTGAGCGACGTGACCGGGACGGGCTACCTGCAGGTGGAGAAGACGCTGCGGGAGGTGCACGCGGTCAAGCGCAGGCACGCGGCGACGCTCGCTGCCGGCCCGCGACGGACTTCGCTCGAGCGCCTCGCCGATCGCGCGCTGCGGCAGGACATCATCTCCCGCGTGCGCGAGCGCACGCTGCCCGACCGGCCGTTCAGGGAGACCGTCCGCAGCCTCGGTCGCGCCGCGCGGCGCGAGCCCGCGCTGCTGCGCGAGCCGCACGCGTGGAAGCTGCTGGCCGGAAGCGTCGTCGGGCCGAGTACGGTCGCGCGGCTAAAGGGTCGCGCGTAGGACGGAGAAGGCCTCGGCGTAGGTGACGCCGATCTCCGCCCCGCGGATCGTGGCCAGCGCCTTGACGGACTCCAGCGAGCGGATGTGCGGGCTCGGGCGCAGCATCGTCCGGTAGCGGCGCACCGACTCGAGCTTGGTCTCGATGTGCTCGGTGATGTCGGTGAAGGCGCCGAAGCGCGGGAGCGGCTCCGCGGCCCACTGGAGCTTCGTCATCTCGTAGCCGAGGACGTTCGGCGTCAGCCAGTTGCCGAACTGCTGCGCGATCGGGCGCGCGGCGGCGTGGGCGGCGTAGAAGACGGCCTGGTGGTCCTGGTCGTAGTCGGGCAGCGCGGGCAGCAGCAGCAGCTCGGGCCGGTGCTCGATCATGACCTTCTCGAAGCGGTCGACCAGCTCGCGGCGCGGGAGCGTGTCGAGCTGTTCGATCAGGTCCCGCTCGCCGTAGGCGATCTCGTACGTCGTGTTCGCGCCGAACAGGGCGAGCACGTCCTCGATCTCCTGCACGCGCTGCGCATAGGTCGTCTCGCCGTCGACGCCGTAGTGGTGGAAGCCGTCGACGGCCAGATAGACGACGTGGATCCGCGAGCCGGCGGCCGCCAGCTTGGCCATCAGGCCCGAGCAGCCCATGGCCTCGTCGTCCGCGTGTGGCGCGAGGACGACGGCGGATTTCGGCAGGCTAGACCCGAGCACCCGAGTCGAGCGGTACCGCGCTGGCTTCGCGCGCGTCGTCGCGAACCCGGTAGTAGAGCGCGGTCTCGTCGATCAGCTCGTCGAGCGTGATGCTCGGCGCCCAGCCGACGGCGGCAGCGGCGTCCAGCACCGGCAGCTTCTGGATCGACTCGGCCTCTTCGTAGAGCGGGCCGTGGATCAGGCGGGCGTCGGCGTGCTCGATCGGCGAGTTGCTCTCGAGCCGCGCGACGATCCGCTCGGCCAGGTTCCAGACCGTGGTCGAGTTGTCCGGGTTGCCGAGGTTGAAGATCGGGCGCTGCGTCTCGAACGCGTCATCGAGGTGGTCGGTGATGAAGCGGGCGAGGTCGGTCGCGCTCAGGAAGGCGCGCTCCTGTCCGCCGCCGGCGAAGACCGTCAGCGGGCGGCCGGCGATCGCCTGCTGCACGAAGGTCGGCATCACGAACCCACCGGCGCGCGACTGGCGCGGCCCGGCGATGTTGAACGGGCGGATGACGAGCGCTCGCAGGCCGCGGTGGCGGCTGTTGATCGTCGCGGCCTCGGTCAGCGTCTTGGCGATCGCGTACTCGAGCCGGGCGTTGTAGTGCGTCGGGACGATGATGTCGTCGGACTCGGCCAGCATGCCGCTGCGGCCGTAGACCTCGGCGGAGCTGAACGTGACGAGCGCGACGTCATGCTCGACGCATTCCTCGATGACGTCCTGCGTGGTGGCGACGATCTCGGCGCCGAGCGAGCCCTGATGGCGGAGGATGCCCGCGGGGCCGACGTGGCTCGCGGTGTGGACCACGAGATCGGCGCCCGCGAAGCTGCCGCCCTGGGCGAGGTAGTCGGCGATCGAGACGCGATGCACGACGCAGTTCGGGAAGACCTCATATTCGTGGCCGTCCGTGACCGCCGAGACCATCGAATCGATGACCGTGACCTGTCGCCCGGCGGCCAGCAGACCGTCGACGACGTGCGAACCGATGAACCCCAGTCCACCTGTGACTACCACTTTGTGCATCCGTACTCCCGCCATTAGCTGTTTCGTAGCACCAACAACGTGAGAAGGCAATGACTACGCTACCCGAATCAACGCTCGTTCGAGGTGCGAGGTCGCGTTCTACCTGCTCACGCGGTGGTTCAAATCGCTGC
Organism: uncultured Solirubrobacteraceae bacterium; assembly: GCA_963848475.1. Taxonomy (GTDB): domain Bacteria; phylum Actinomycetota; class Thermoleophilia; order Solirubrobacterales; family Solirubrobacteraceae; genus Solirubrobacter. Next base: position 11,804 of record CAWKDW010000002.1, read on the forward strand.
CCGCGCCGTCGCGACGATCGGCATGATCTCGGCCAGCGCGTTCACGACATGCGTCGCTCCGGCCGCGAAAAGCGCGCGCGGGTCGCCGCCGCGGTTGACCCCGATCCTGATCGGCACCCCGTGCTCGGCGCCGAGGCGCATGTCCTGCGCGCTGTCGCCCACCGTGATCGCCCGGCTCGTCCACAACGGATCGGGCGCCTCCTCGGCCATCCGGTCGTAGTGCGCGCTCCCCTTGCTGCACCCCGCGTCCGATCCGAGGACAACCGTGAACCCGTCCCAGCCCTCCTGGTCGAGCACGCGTCGCGCGCGCTCAGGCGAGGAGCCGGTCGAGAGCATCAGCTGGGCCCCGTACGCGGCGAGCTCGCGCAAGGTCATATCCGCATCGGGATACGGCACCGGCGGCGCCTGGGCGTTGAGCTCGTCGAGTTCGGCCAGAAAGCGCTCGGCGGCCTTGATCGCGTGTGCGCGCGGAAGCCCGAGCGCCTCGAAGATCTCCAGCGCCGGCCGCCCGGGTAGGGCGTCGAGCGTCCGTAGTAGGCGTCGTGGCCGGATCCCGTACGCGTCGACCGTGATCGCGAACGCCTCACGCACGGCATCGGAATGCACGAGCGTGTCGTCGAGATCGAAGATGACGTAGCGCGAAGGCTCCACACCGCGGGTAATCGACCACGCGGCGAATTTCTGGTTTAGATCATCCGTCGACCAGCTCGCGGTACACGATGTCCGGCTCCCCGCCCGTCGTCCCGCAGCGTTCGAGCAGCCCGGCCCGATCGACCCACGCCGGAGCCGTCCCATCCAGCACCCCGCGATGGCTGCTCCACTTCCACGCTTCCGCCGTCCGGCAGAGCCCTGCCTCCACAGGATTACGAGCGATGTACCGCACCACGGTCCAGAACTGCCGGTCGTCGAGCACGCGACCGGACCCATACCGCCCTTGGAACACGTGCCCGACTCGACCATGGCTTTCGTTGAAGCTCTGCGCGTACACGCCGTGCAACCGCTGCATCCCCTTCCCGAGGTTCGGTTCCGGCGTCCGGACCAACAGGTGCAGATGGTTGTCCATCAGGCAATAGGACATGCACCGCCACCCGAACTTGACCACCACGCGCTCGAGGAGCAGGAGGTACAGGCGTCGGTCGGCATCGTCGAAGTAGACGCCCTCGCGGTTGTTTCCCCGAGCCCACACGTGGTGGATTGCGTCCTCGACTTCCTGGCGCGGCTTCCGTGGCATCCCCTCTCATAGGCCCGCGGATCTGATTCTCGCCCCCTCCAGGGGTCTGACCCCTCCCCAGCGCCTCGCTCAAGGGGTCAGACCCCTGGAGTCGCCCACGCTCAAGGGGTCTGACCCCCTAAAGCAGCGGCTTCTCGAACCAGTGGTCCTTGAAGGGGCCTGGGGCGCTGAGGGGCGGGACTTCGGCGAACCCGCAGCTCGCGTAGAAGGCGCGGGCTTCTACGAGGTCGTGGCGGGTGTCGAGGAAGAGGCGGGTGAGGCCTTGGGCGCGGGCAGCGGTCTCGGCGGCGGCGAGGAGGGCCCGGCCGCCGCCGCCGCGGCGGAACTCCGGGCGGACGAAGAAGCGGGTCAGCTCGCCCGTCGGGTAGAGGCCGAGGTGGCCGGCGGGGACGCCGGCGGCGCGCAGGACGAGGAAGGCGGCGAGGCCGACGGCGGGGAACTCCTGGAGCGTGAGGTCGATCTCCTCCTGCGTGGTCTCGCGGTGGAAGTAGCGGACGGTCAACTCGGCGAAGTACGCGCGGATCAGGGCGATGGCGTCGGGACTGTCGGGGTCCTCGTCGCGGACGGTCCACATGGCGGCCAGGGTACGGTGAGCTGATGTCCCAAGCCGATGCCCTCCCGCGCAGCGCGCGCCGCGTGCAGGCGGCGCTGATCGAGCTCGACCTGCCCGCCGACATCCTGCGGCTCGCCGACTCAACCCGCACGGCGCCGGAGGCCGCAGCGGCCGTCGGCTGCGAGCAGGGCGCGATCGTGAAGTCGCTCGTGATGCGCGGCGTCGGCAGCGGCGAGCCCGTGCTGGTGCTCGTGTCCGGCACCAACCGCGCCGACGTGGCGCTGATCGAAGCCGCGTTCGGCGAGCCGGTCGAGCGGCCGGATGCCGTGTTCGTGCGCGAGATCACCGGCTACTCGATCGGTGGCATCCCGCCCGTCGGCCACCCGCGGACCCTGCCGACGCTGCTCGACGAGGACCTGCTGCGCTTCGAGACGGTCTGGGCGGCCGCGGGGCATCCGCACGCGGTGTTCCCGATCGCCCCGGCGGTGCTCGCGGAGGCCACGAAGGCGCACGTCCTCAAGCTGGCCGAATGAGCGTCGCGCTGGTCACCGGCGGCAACCGCGGTCTCGGCCTGGAGGTCTGCCGGCAACTGGCGGGCCGCGGCCACGACGTGGTCCTCGGCTCGCGCGACCTGGCCAGAGGCGAGCGCGCGGCGGCGGGGATCGAAAGGGTCCGCGTGATCGCTCTCGACGTCTCCGACGGCGAGAGCGTGGAGCGGGCGGCGCGCGAACTCGAGCAGGTCGACGCGCTCATCAACAACGCCGCGATCCTCTACGACACGTGGGCACACGCCGTCGACGCCGACCTCGACGAGGTCCACGCCGCGCTGGAGACGAACCTCTTCGGCGCCTGGCGGACGACGCAGGCCTTCCTTCCCCACCTGCGGCGCAGCGGCCACGGCGCGGATCGTCAACGTCTCCAGCGGCAGTGGCTCGATCAGCGAGATGAGCGCCGGGACGCCCGCCTACTCGGTCAGCAAGGCGGGGCTCAACGCGCTGACGCGCATCCTCGCCGCCGAGCTGCGCCGTGACCGGATCCTCGTCAATGCGATCTGCCCAGGCTGGACGGACACCGACATGGGCCAGGGCGGCCGCCCCGTCAGCGAAGGAGCGGCGGGCATCGTCTGGGCCGCCGAGTTGCCCGACGACGGCCCCAGCGGAGGGTTCTTCCGCGACGGGCGCCCGCTGGCCTGGTAGCGACTCAGGCGCGCACGCGCGGGTCGAGCGCGGCGAGGATGACGTCGACGATCGCGTTGAACACGACGACGAGGATCGCTCCGACGATGACGATCGCCATCAGCAGCGGGAAGTTGCGATTGTCGACCGCGCCCGGGATCAGCCGGTAGACGCCGGGGATGCCGAACACGGCCTCGACGAGGATCACGTTGGCGAGCATGATCGGGACGTAGCCGCCGATCAAAGAGATCGTCGGCGGCAACGCGACCGGCAGCGTGTGAAACAGCGTGATCCGCCGCGGTGAGAGGCCCTTCGCCGTCGCGGTCCGCACGAAGTCCTCGTCGATCACCTCCGGCAGCGTCGCGCGAACCATCCGCAGGCACATGGCCGCCAGCGGCAGCCCCGCGACGAACCAGGGCACGATCAGCGCATGCAGCCACTGGACGGGGTCATCGCTGAGCCCGCTGTAGCTGTTGGTGATGACCAGCGGGATCGGGATCGGGGCGTCGATGCTCGGCGCGAACAGCAGGATCGTCAGAAAGCCGATGAAGTAGACCGGCGCGCACAGCGCGAGGGTGGCGAGGAGCTCGATCAGCCGCGCGACGAGCGTCCCGCGCATGCGCGCGCAGATCAGCCCGCCGGCGATCCCCAGCAGCGTTCCGAGCACCATCGCCCCGACCAGCAGCGCGATATCGGCCGGCACCGCGTCCGCGAGCATGTGCCGCACCGGCAGGAACGGGGGCGTGACCGAGTTGCCCCAATCGAGATGCAGGAAGAAGCGGTTGAGGTAGTCGAGCAGTTCGACGTAGACCGGCCGCGGGTCGTCGAAGCTCTCCGGCGTGAGGACGTGCAGCATGAGGAAGGTCAGCGAGCTCAGCGCGACCGTGACGATCACCACTGAGACCGCCCGCCGCGCGACGTAGACAGCGAACGAGTCCGACACCCCGCACGGCAGGCTAGACGACCGCTCCCGCGTGGGGTACGGTCGGCTCATGAGGCGGCGCGCGGCACTTCTGCTGGTCCTGGGCGCCGGACTCGGCCTCGGCGCCACCGCGATGGCCCAGGGTGGCGGCAGCGACAAACTCGTGATCGACATGGATCGCGGCTGTCTGAGCGGAACGCGCGTGACGGTTCGGATCGTGCCGCCTTCCGGCTCGATGCTGAGCCCGGTACACGTGCGCGCCGGCGGTCGCGAGGTCGTACATCTGACCGGCGTGACCCAGGAGGCGAGCGTCACCGTTCGCCTGCCGCACCGCGGTCGCGTCAGCGTGAGCGGCGAGACGACGGGCGGCAAGCGCTTCGCGACCGAGCGCGACTACCGCGCGTGCGCTCCGGCGCCGCCGAAGCCGCAGCACGAGACGCACCCGTCGCCGCCGGTGACGGGCGGCGGCGAGGGGTAGAGCGCCGCGGCGACGCGCGGCGCGAGGCGCGGCGGCGCGAGACAGGGCGCGCGCGGCGCGAGCGGCGGCGCGAGACGGCGGCGCGAGACGCGGCGGCGCGAGCACGGCGGCGCGGCGCGCGCGGGGCGAGACGGGCGCCGCGCGCGCGCCGTGACGGCGCGGCGTTACGCGTCGGCCTCTTCGCGGGTCGGCGGCGGGGTGTGCAGGCCCGTCGGGAGCGGGACCGCCGGGGTGCGCGCGACGGTCAGCGCGGCGATGATGAAGCGGCCCGCCATCGGGAACGGGCGCCCCGGGGGCGGCGGGGCGAGGTGCTCGCGGTAGAGGTCGAGCAGCTCGAGCACCGCCGCGCAGGTGTCGGCGTGCGGCGCGTCCTCCCCCACCGCACACGCGAGGCGCGCCAGGGCGAGCGGCTCGTCGGGATCGCCGCCGCCGAACGCGCGGCCGATCGCCGAGACGAGGTGCGTGACGACGCGGTCCAGCAGCGGGTGCAGCGCGGCCTCGCTCGGCCCGGGAGCGGGGCCGACCCAGAGCGGGTCCTGCCCGGTGACCAGCCGCTCGGTCTGGCCGCCCATGATCGAGCGCAGCGCCTCGTCGCCGACGCCCGCCTGCAGCGCGGCGCGCGCGTGCGTCCAGGCGGCGAGGATCGGCAGACCATAGGGCGAGTCGGACGCCCAGACGATGTGCGACGGATCGACGAGCGAGAACAGCGCGATGTGATCGGCCGGGTTCCACCAGGCCGTGTCGATGAAGACGTTCGGGTGATCGGGCAGTTCCTGCCACAGCCACGCGAGGTCGCTGATCGCGGCGTGGGCGAGGATCAGGCGCGCGTCCGGGAACTCGCTCGAGAGCGACACCGTGTCGCGGCCCAGGGCGGGAATCCCGCGCCCGGCGTGGATCAGCACCGGGACGCGACGCTCGTGCGCGACCGCGACGATCTCGCGCACGCCCGGCTCGGCCATCGTGAACTGCTCGGCGCGGGGATGCAGCTTGATGCCGACGGCGCCGGCGTCCAGGCAGCGCCGCGCCTCCTCGGCCGGCGAGACCCGGGGATCGAGCCGGCAGAAGGACAACAGGCGCCCGTCCGAGGCGGCGGCCGCCGCGATCGCGGCGTCGTTGGGGCCCGCGTAGCCGTCGGGCTCGTGGCTGGGGAAGGTGATCGCCCGCGCATCGGCGGTCGCCATGACCGCGATCAGTTCAGCCGGTGACTGCTTGAACCCGTCGGGGTCGTTCTGCCCGATGTGCGTATGCGCGTCGAACAGCGAGAGTGGACCGTGCGAGGACCGGATGGAGTCCCAGAACGGGCGGAGGAGCACATCGGGGTCGACCATATGGGGCGCAGACCCTACCGACGCCGCGCGATACTGGACCCATGCCATTCCGCCGCGCACGCGTCCGCATCGAGACGGCACGTCATGAGATCGAGGGCTCGCTGCAGCTCCCCTACGAGGGCTTCCGCTCGCGGATGACCGACTTCCTCAACGCCCAGGGCGACGACTTCCTGCCGCTGACCGACGCCGAGGTCACGTGGCTCGACGGCTCGCGCACGCCCGAGAAGCACGACTACCTGGCGCTCGCCGCGCGTCACGTGGTGCTGGTCGTCGAGCTCGGCTCGGACGAGATCGTCGGCGAGACCGAACCGGCTATGGCCGCGTCAGCGCCGCCGCCAGGCGCCTGACGGCCTCTTCGACCAGCTCCGGCGTCGTCCCGACGTTCAGGCGCGCGAAGCCCGCGCCCTGAGCGCCGAAGCTCGGCCCAGACACCAGCGCCACACGGCCGCGCTCCAGGAACGCGGCGGCGGGATCGTCACCCAGACCAGCCTCCCGGCAGTCCAGCCACGTGAGGAAGCTGGCCTGCGCCTCGACGGCGACCGAGACGCCGGCCGGCAGCAGCGACGGAAGCCGCGCGTGGTTGGCGGCGATCGTCGCGAGCGTGGCGTCCAGCCACTCGTCGCCGTCGCGGAACGCGGCCTCGGCGGCGATCGTCCCGAGGTAGCCCGCCCGGTCGCGAAGGCCCGGCGCCAGTCGCACCGAGGACGAGACGATCATCGCGAGCTTCAGGCCCGCGAGGTTGAAGGCCTTCGACGCCGACGTCACCGCCCCACCCCGCGAGGAGACCGTCAGCCACGGCACGAACTCGACGCCGGGCAGCACCAGCGGCCCGTGGATCTCGTCGGAGATCACCCACGCGCCATGAGCGTCGGCGGCCGCGGCGATCGCCGTCAGCTCGTCGCGCGTCGGCACGCGCCCGGTCGGATTGTGCGGGTTGCAGAGCAGCAGCGCCCGAGCGCCCGCCGCAAACGCCCCAGCGATCCCGTCCACGTCCAAGGCACCATCCGGCAGGAGCGGCACCGAGACGATCCGCCGCCGCGCGTGCGGGATGTCGGTGAAGTAGGGCGGATAGACCGGCGGGTTGACGATCACGCCGTCGCCCGGCGCCGTCAGCTCGAGCAGCAACTCCTCGACGCCGACCATGACGTCGGTGATGAGCGTGACGTCGTCCGGATCCACCGTCCAGCCGAGCCGGCGCTCCATGAACGCGCAGAACGCCGAGAGCAGCCCGTCGATCGGGCCGATGTAGCCGAGGTCGTCACGTTCGATCGCCGCGTGCAGCGCGGCCTTGACCGGGGCGGCCAGGGCGAAGTCCATCTCGGCCACAAAGGCCGGGAGGACATCCGGCGGGTACCTGGTCCACTTCTCGCTGCCGCGAGCTAGGAGACCGTCCATGTGTCCCCGGCGTGCAGCAGGGCGTCGAGCGAGGCGTCGTCGGCACCCGCCCGGGCCTGCGCCAGCTGGTGCGTCAGATCCTGTCCGGAGACGGGGCGCGAGACGTCGCGGAAGATGCCGATCGGCGTCGGCCCGTCCGGGCTCGACGACAGGCGCGAGAGCTCGAAGGCCAGCGACGGGTCGTCGCGGTGCGCGTCATGCACGACCAACGCGTCCGCACCGACGTCGGCCACGGCGGCGACGCGCAGCACGCCGTCCGGCCCGCGCACGACGCCGTTCTCACCCTCGACGCCGAAGCGGATCGGCTCGCCGTGGACCAGCGGGATGCGGTTGACCGCGCCCTGCTTCTTGTCGCGCAGCGCGTCGAACGCGCCGTCGTTGAAGACCGGGCAGTTCTGATAGATCTCGACCAGCGCCGCGCCCGGGTGCGCGGCGGCCGCGCGCAGCACCATCGGCAGGTGGTGCTTGTCGGTGTCGATCGTGCGCGCCACGAACGTCGCCTCGGCGCCCAGGGCCAGCGAGACGGGGTTGAACGGCGCGTCGATCGAGCCGAACGGCGTCGACTTCGTCACCTTGCCGAGCTCGGAGGTCGGCGACGCCTGCCCTTTCGTGAGCCCGTAGATCTGGTTGTTGAAGAGCAGGATCTTCACCGGCACGTTGCGGCGCAGGGCGTGGATCAGGTGGTTGCCGCCGATCGACAGCGCGTCGCCGTCGCCGGTCACGACCCAGATCGAGAGGTCGTCGCGCGCCGCCGCCAGGCCGGTCGCCAGAGCGGGACCGCGCCCGTGGATGCCGTGCATCCCGTACGTGTCCATGTAGTACGCGAAGCGCCCCGCGCAGCCGATCCCCGAGACGAACACGACGCGCTCGGGCGGGATGCCGAGCTCGGGGAAGAACCCCTGGACGGCCGCGAGGACGGCGTAGTCGCCGCAACCCGGGCACCAGCGCGTCTCCTGGTCGGACTGGAAGTCCGCCTTGGTCAGCTCAGTCGCTGCCATATCTCGTTCTCCATCTCCGAAGGCAGCAGCGGCTGGCCCTGCACCTTGGCGTAGGACTCGACGGCGACCAGGTACTTCGCCCGCAGCTCGTGGGCGAGCTGGCCGCAGTTCATCTCCGGGACGAGTACGCGCTCGTAGGAGCGCAGCACCTCCCCCAGGTTGGCGGGCATCGGGTTGAGGTGATGCAGGTGGGCGGTGGCGACCCGGCCGCCGCGCTCGCGCACCCGGCGCGCGCCGGCGCGGATGGTGCCGAAGCTCGAGCCCCAGCCGAGCACCAGCAGGTCCGCGTCCTCGTCGCCGTGGATCGTGAGGTCGGGTACCTCGATCCCTGAGATCTTCGCCGCCCGCAGCTCGGTCATGCGCGCGTGGTTGGGCCCGTCGTAGGAGATCGCGCCCGTCCCGTCCTGCTTCTCCAGGCCGCCGATCCGGTGTGCGAGCCCGGGCGTGCCGGGGATCGCCCACGGCCGTGCCAGGCGATCGTCGCGGGCGTACGGCTCGAACGGCGTGCCGTCGGCGGGCGTCGTGCGCAAGCGCGGGTCGATCGCGGGCAGGTCGGCGGCCGACGGGATCGACCACGGCTCACTCGAGTTGGCGACGAAGAGGTCGCTCAGGAGGATCACCGGCGTGCGGTAGGTGACCGCGATCCGCACCGCCTCGTAGACGGCCTCGAACGACTGCCCCGGGCTCGACGCGGCGAGCACCGGCAGCGGCGACTCGCCGTGGCGCCCGTACAGCGCCTGCAGCAGGTCGGACTGCTCGGTCTTGGTCGGCATGCCGGTCGAAGGGCCCGGCACGCTGGACATCGATGATCACCATCGGCAGCTCGAGCATCACGGCCAGGCCGATCGTCTCGGTCTTGAGGTCCAGCCCCGGCCCGCTGGTGCAGGTCACGCCGAGAGCGCCGCCGAACGCTGCGCCGACGGCCATCGACGCCGCCGCGATCTCGTCCTCGGCCTGGATCGTGCGCACGCCCATGTCCTGCCGGCGCGAGAGCGCGTGCAGCAGATCCGACGCGGGCGTGATCGGGTACGCGCCGAAGACCAGCGGCAGCCCGCTCTTGATCGACGCCGCGACAAGGCCCAGCGCGGTCGCGTCGGTGCCGTTGACGTTGCGATAGGTCCCGGGCGTGACCTCGGTGTTGCGCGCGACCTTGACCTGGACATCGATCATCTCCGACGTCTCGCCGAAGCTCCAGCCGGCCTGGAAGGCGGCCAGGTTGGCCTCCATGACGGGCCCGTTGAACTTGGCGCGGACCCACTTCTCCGTGACCTCGGTCGGACGGTCGTAGAGCCAGCTGAGCACGCCGAGCGCGAACAGGTTCTTGGCCTTCTGCGCGTCACGCGAGGAGACGCCCTCGATCGCGGACACCGCCGCGGTGGTCAGCGAGCTCATCGGGATCCGCTTGACCGTGAAGGCGTCGAGCGTCCCGTCCTCGAGCGGGTTCTCCTCGTAGCCCGCCTTCTCCACCTGGCGCACCTTGAACGCGTCCTCGTTGACGAGGATCGTGGCCCCGCGCCGCATCAGCGCGAGGTTCGCCTTCAGCGCGGCCGGGTTCATCGCCACCAGCACGTCGGGCGCGTCGCCGGGGGTCAGGATGTCGCGCGACGCGAAGTGGATCTGGAAGGCGGAGACGCCCGCGACCGTCCCGGCGGGCGCGCGGATCTCCGCCGGGAAATCGGGCAGCGTCGCGAGGTCGTTGCCGAAGACCGCCGTGGCATCGGTGAACCGGCTCCCGGCGAGCTGCATGCCGTCGCCAGAATCACCAGCCATGCGCACGACGACCCGCTCGCGCGTCTGGAAGGCCTTCACCAGCGGGACCCTACACGCCGCATAGGCTGCACGGACGATGCTTCGTATCAACGGTGACGACGTCGAGCTCGCGGTGCTCGACGAGGGCGAGGGTGAAGCCGTCCTCCTGATCCATGGCTTCCCGGATTCGGCCCGCTTGTGGCGTCATCAGCTCCCGACGCTAACCGACGCGGGTTTCCGCGTCGTTGCACCTGACCTGCGCGGCTTCGGAGCGTCCGGCAAACCGGCCGACGTGGCCGCCTACCGGATGCGCCACGCGGTCGCGGACATGGTCGCGGTACTCGACGCGCTCGGCATCGAGCGCGCGCACGTCGTCGGCCACGACTGGGGCGCCGCGGTCGCCTGGGCGATGGCGTTGCTCGCCCCGCACAGGGTCAACCGCCTGGCGGTGATGTCGGTCGGGCATCCGGGCGTCAAGCGCAGCCTGGAGCAGCGCGAGAAGTCCTGGTACATGCTGCTCTTCCAGTTCCCGGAGGCCGAGGAGCTCCTGCTCCAGAACGACGCGGCGCTGCTGCGTGAATGGAGCTCGAGCCATCCCGACCTCGACCTCGACAGCTTCGACCTCACGGCCGGGCTGAACTGGTACCGGGCGAACCTGCACCCCCGCAACGAGCTCGGCCCCGCGCGCACGCTGCCAGCGGCGCAGGCCGACACGCTCGGCCTCTGGAGCACTGGCGACAAGTACCTGATCGAGCGCGGGATGACGGAGTCGGCCGCCCACGTCACGGGCAGCTGGCGCTACGAGCGCATCGAGGACGCCGGCCACTGGATGATGCTCGACCAGCCGGAGCGCATCAACGCGCTGCTGCTTGACTTCCTCGCGTGACGCTTTCCGCGGTCGAGTTGAGAGCGGCGTTCGCCGCGCGCGAGCTGTCCCCCGTCGAACTGGTCGACGCTGCGCAGACCCATCCCGAGCTCGGCGCGTTCGTCACGTTGACGCTGGAGCGGGCCCGCGAGGAGGCCAAGCGCGCGGAGCGGGCCTACAAGGACGGCACGGCGCGTCCGCTGGAGGGCCTGACGCTCGCGGTCAAGGACCTCTTCGACACCGAAGGTGTGCGCACGACCTACGGCTCGCGCGTCTTCGCCGACCACGTGCCGCAAGCCGATGCAGCGGCGGTCAAGCTCGCCAGGGACGCCGGCGCGATCGTCGTCGGCAAGACGCTCACGCACGAGTTCGCCTGGGGCATCACGAGCGACAACCCGCATTTCCCGCCGTGCCGCAACCCGTGGGACCCGGAGCGGATTCCGGGCGGCTCGAGCGGCGGCTCCGCGGTCGCGCTGGCGACGGGCGCCGCCGCGCTCGCGCTCGGCAGCGACACGGGCGGCTCGATCCGCATCCCGGCCTCGTTCTGCGGCGTGTCGGGCCTGAAGCCGACCTACAACCAGATCCCGACCGCCGGCGTCTTCCCGCTCGCCCGCTCGCTCGACCACGCCGGCCCGATGGCGCGCACGCCGGCCGACGTGCGCCTCTTCTATGAGGCGCTGACCGGACGCGGACAAGCGGACGCCGCGCAGCGGATCGCGGTCTGCCCCGACCTGCACCTGTGCCCGCTGGAACCGGGCATCCAGCGCGCGTTCGACACCGCCGTCGGCGCACTCGAAGGCGACGTCGTCGAGGTCGCCTTCGAGGAGGCCGGCCAGATCTACCCCGCGTTCGCGGCGATCCAGAGCGCCGAGGCGGCGCTCGCCCACGCCGGGTTGTTCCCGGAGCGCCGGGGCGAGTACAGCGCCGACGTCGCGGCCCGGGTCGAGCGCGCGCGGACCGTCACGCTCGCCGACTACCTCGAGGCGACCGCGACGCGCGAGCGGATCCGGGCCGGCTTCGCCCGGCTGTTCGCCACGGCCGACCTGCTGCTGACGCCGATCGCCAGCCTCCCGCCGGAGCCGCGCGGCGTCGGCGCGCAGGCGTTCCGCGACGGCGTGCTGCCGCTGACGGTCCCGCAGGACGTCGCCGGCCTGCCGTCGTGCGCCGTCCCCGTCGGCTTCGACGAGCTCGGCCTGCCGGTCGGCGTCCAGCTCACCGGCCCGCCGTGGAGCGAGGGCCGCGTGCTCGCCGCCGCCGACGCGCTGTTCAGCGCGACAGCATCGGCGAGGGCGGGATTCGCGTTGTCCCCGTGATCTCGGAGATCCGCATCCCGACCTCGTCGGTGAAGCACCAGCACCAGTCCTCACCCGGTTCCAGCGAGCGGATGATCGGATGGGCTGACGCGCCCGCGTGAGCGGTCGCGTGCTTGTTCGGCGAGTCGTCGCAGCAGCCGACGTGGCCGCAGTTGAGGCAGATCCGCAGGTGCAGCCAGACGCCGCCGGTCGCCAGGCAGTCCTCGCAGCCGGCGACCTCCGCGGGCAGCTCCGTGATCTCGATCGTGTCCAGGTGCGTGCACTGCTTCATCGCGTCGTGCCCTCCACGGGCAGCCAGATGTGGAACGTCGTGCCGCCCTCGCCGGTATCGAATGTCAAAGAGCCGCGATGGCGCTGCTCCACGATGCGCCGCGCGGTGTCCAAGCCCATTCCCGTGCCGCTGCCTGGGGGCTTGGTGGTGAAGAACGGGTCGAAGACGTGCTTGGCGACCTCGTCCGGGATACCCGGGCCGTCATCGGCGATGTCGACGCGCACGCAGCCGTTGTCGGCGAGCGTCGTGATCTCGATCGTGCCGTCCTCGCCGAGCGCGCCGATCGCGTTGTCGAGCACGTTCGTCCAGACCTGGTTGAGCTCGGAGCCGCGCATCGTCAGCTTCGGCAGCGTCTTGTCGTAGTCGCGCTTGACCTTGATGTGCGTGTGCTTGAGCTTGTGGCCGAGCATGATCAGCGTGCTCTCCAGGCCCTCGTGGACGTCGGCGATCACGATGTCGCCGCGGTCCATGTAGGCGTAGGACTTGACCGCCTTGACCAGGTGGCTCATGCGGTCGGCGGACTCCAGCAACTCCTGCGCGAGCCCGCGCGCCGTGAGCGAGGCCGCGACCCACTTCAGCGCCTTCCACGTGTTGTCGCCGGCGATCTCATTGACCCGGTGCAGCCAGTCCGCGTCGAGCCCGGCCGCGCCGAGCGGCTCCGACAGCTTCCACGCCTCCGGGACCCCGCACTCCTCGAGCGCGTCGAGCATCGCGTCCTCGGCGTCGGAGGCGTCCATCGCGTCCAGTGGCCCGCGCGCCGCGCCGCGCTCGAGCGCCTCGCGCTGCAGCACCAGCAGCTTGGCCGCGTCCTCGCGTTCGATCCCGCTCTCCACGAACGTCTCGAGCGCGTGCGAGATCGTCTCGACGGCCTCGATCAGGTCGCCCGCGGCACGCCGCGCCGCGGCGGCCGGGTTGTTGAGCTCGTGCGCGAGCCCCGCGGCCATCGTGCCGAGCGAGGTCAGCCGCTCGCGGTTGGCCTCACGCGAGTTGATGCCGCGCATCACCGGCCCGATCACCCGCATCACGTGGCGATGGACCGAGCGGTGCGTCAGCGCCAGGTCGATGAACGACGGACACGGGACGATCGCGATCCGGCACGGCCCCGCGGCCAGCGCGTTGATCGGCAGCGCGGTCTCCGTCAGCGCGGCGATCGCGCCGATCCAGGTCGGTCCGGTGTTCTGCGTCCCGGGCTCGAAGTGCCCGTTGACGCTGACCTGCGTGTTGATGTTCCCCTCGAACAGGAGCAGTAGCCCGGGCGAGCGCACGCCCTGCTCGAGCAGCAGCTCGCCGTCCTCGACGTCGCGCGGCTGCGCGACCGCCGCCCACAGCTCCAGCTCCGCGTCGGTCAGATCCTCGAACAGATCGACGCTGCGCAGATCCTCCAGCACACTCATGCCGCCGCCAGATACTCGTGGACCAGGGACACGGACATCGAGCCCTCGCCGACGGCGCTGGCGACGCGCTTCATCGAGCGCGAGCGGACGTCGCCGGCGACGAAGACGCCCGGCACCGACGTCTCGAGCAGGAACGGGTCGCGCTTGAGCGGCCAGCCCTCGGGCCGGGCATCGAGGCCCGCGAGGATGAAGCCGTGCTCGTCGCGGGCGACGACGCCCGCGAGCCACTCCGTGCGCGGAGCGGCGCCGATGAACACGAACGCCGCGTCGACCGGCTCCTCGCGTTCGCCGTCGGCGTCGCGGATCAGCAGCGAACTGAGGTGCTCGTCGCCCTCGGCCCCCACGGCCTGGGCGCCGGTGCGGACCTCGATGTTGGGCAGCGAGGCGATCTGCTCGATCAGGTAGTGCGACATCGACTTCTCCAGCGACGGCCCGCGCACGAGCATCGTCACCCGGCCGGCGAAGCGGCTGAAGTGCACGGCGGCCTGACCGGCCGAGTTGGCCGCGCCGATCACGACGACGTGCTGGTCCTGGCAGGACTTGGCCTCGGTCAGCGCGGCGCCGTAGTAGATGCCCTTGCCCGTCAGCCGCTCGAAGCCCGGCACGGTCATCTGCTTGTAGGAGACGCCGGAGGCGACGAGCACGCAGTTGGCGCTGAGGCTGGTGCCGCCCGAGAGCTCGACGATCCGCCCGGCGCCCTCGGCGCGCAGGCCGACGGCGTCCTGGATCGTCAGCAGCTCGGCGCCGAGCCGGCGCGCCTGGTCGGTCGCGCGACGGGCGAGATCGGAGCCGCTCAACCCCGCGGGGAAGCCGAGGTAGTTCTCGATCCGGCTCGACTGGCCGGCCTGTCCGCCGGGCGCCTCGCGCTCGACCAGCACGGTCCTCAAGCCCTCTGAGGCGCCGTACACCGCCGCCGCCAGCCCGGCGGGGCCGCCGCCGACGATCACGAGGTCGTAGTGCTCGGCCGCGGGCGCGACCGAGACGCCGAGGCGCTCGGCGAGCTCGAGCACGGTCGGGCGCTCGAGCACCGTGCCGTCCTCCAGCAGCGCCACCGGCAGCCCGTCGCTGCCGACGCCGGTCACGGTCAGCAGCTCTCGCGCCTCGCCGTCGCGCTCGACGTCCAGCCAGCGCATCGGCACGCGGTTGCGGGCCAGGAAGTCGCGCAGGTCGTGCGAGTCGCGCGAGAAGCGGTGCCCGATCACGCGCACGCCACCGGAATCGAGCGCCGCGCCCGACTCCCACGTCGTCAGCAGGTCCTCGACGACCGGGTACAGCAGCTCCTCGGGCGGGTCCCAGGGCTTGAGCAGGTAGTAGTCGAGGTCGACCTCGTTGATCGCCTGGATCGCGGCCTCGGTGTCGGCGTAGGCCGTCAGCAGGACGCGCTTGGCGTCCGGGACGAGCTTGCGCGCCTCGACGAGGTACTCGGTGCCGGACATGCCGGGCATCCGCTGGTCGGCGACAAGCAGTGCGACCTGCTCGCCGCGGGTCACGAGCTCCTTCAGCGCCGTCAGCGCCTCGGCCCCGCTGGTCGCCCGCACGATCCGGAAGCGCTCGCCGAACTGACGCCGCAGATCGCGGGCCACGGCCGCCAGCACGGCCGGCTCGTCATCGACGGCGACGATCGCCGGACGGCGTTTGCGTGGCTCAGATGCCTCCATCGACGGGACCTTAGATGACCCGTACCGGCGTCCCGATGGACACGAAGTCGTAGACGAGCTTGGCCTCGGGCAGCGGGAGCCGGGCGCAGCCGTGCGAGGCGGGGTGGTTCGGGACGTCGGCGTAGCCGTGCAGCGCCCAGCCGCCGACCCAGTAGGCCGCGTACGGCAGCCAGGTCTTGTACGGAACCGACCAGGAGCGCAGCTCCTTGCGGTAGATCTTCCACTTGCCCGGGCGGCGTCCCGATGTCCGGGCTGTCACCGCCGAGGCCGGTCGAGGTGTGGATCGCCCGCACGACCCTGGCACCGCTGATGAGCAGGACGACGCCGCGAGCGCGGTAGATCTCGACGCGCCTGCCGGGACCGCGATCGATCCCCAGCGGACGCCCGGCGGCCTTCAGCTTCGCCAGCGTCATCGGCCCCACGACCCCGTCGCGCTGCAGGTTCGACCAGCCCTGGAAGGCCAGCACGGCCTGCTGGGTCAGGTAGTCGAACTTGCCCGTCACGGCGCTCGCCGGCAGATAGCCGAGCGCAGCGAGCTGCGTCTGCACGGCCTTCGGGTCGGCGGGCGAGGGCAGTTTGGCCGTCGGCGGCTTGGGCGTGCTGTAGGGCTCAGGCCCGAAGTCCGCTCGCGTGTAGAGTCTTCCCGGCCATGCGCACCTCGTCGAGCGAGGCGGCGGCGGTCGCCGTGTAGACGATCTGCGCGAGGCGGGCGTGATACTCGGGCTCGGTCGTCGTCAGGGTCCCGTTGAGGACGATCTCGACGCGGTCGTCGCGGACCGTCGCGCTCGTCAGCGTCATGCCCATCGGGATCACCGTGCCATAGCCCTTCATCCGCTCCGCGGGGGTCGGTCCGGCCAGCAGCGCCCGCAGTGCGGCAGCGGGGCCGGCGGCGATGTCGCGCTGGACGTAGGCGAGCTGTTCGCCCCGGGTGAAATAGACCCGGGCCTTGGCCGCCTGGGCAGCGGCGGGGGCGAGCAACAGCACGACGGCAGCGAGCAACGCGGCGCGGAACATGAGGCGATTTTGGCAGCGCCGCGACCGGATGCGTCCGTCGGATGACTGTGACGGGCGGACAAGCGAGCGCCGCTGGTTTCGTACCGGTGGATAAAGACGGTCCTGGTCTGCCCGGAAAGGCTGCCCGGCGGAGAGTCCGTCTAGCTGGGAGCAACGCACATGAAGCTCGTGATCGGGATCGTCCGTCCCGAAAGGACCAACGCGGTTCTGGAAGCGCTGTACCGCACGCAGGTGCGCGGGTTCTCGATGACCCGCGTGCAGGGCCACGGGGGCGAGCTCGACCGCGTCGAGACCTATCGCGGTACCACGGTGCGGATCGGACTCGAGGAGAAGGTGCGCTTCGAGATCGCCGTCTCCGACGATTTCGTGCAGCCCACGATCGACGCGCTCTGCGACGGCGGCCGGACCGGCGAGGTCGGCGACGGCAAGATCTTCGTCGTCGGGCTCGAGCAGGTCGTCCGCATCCGCACGGGCGAGACCGACAACCTCGCCGTCACCCCGGTCGGCGCGTGATGGCGCCGGGGGTCGACGCGGGCGACACGGCCTGGATGCTCGCCGCCACGGCGCTGGTGCTGCTGATGACACCGGCGCTCGGGCTCTTCTACGCGGGCCTGGTGCGCTCCAAGAACACGCTCAACACGTTCATGATGTGCGTCGCCGCGCTGGCCGTGGCGACGATCACGTGGGCGCTGATCGGCTACTCCTTCGCCTTCGCGCCGGGCAACGGTCTGATCGGCGGCTTCGATCACGCCCTGATGCACGACGTCGCGTTCGCGCCGCGCGAGGGGACCGCGATCCCGCACCTGCTGTTCTTCGCCTTCCAGGCCACGTTCTGCATCGTCACGACGGCGCTGGTGTCGGGCGCGGTGGTCGAGCGGATGCGCTTCGGGCCGTTCCTGGTCTTCGCCGCGCTGTGGTCGGTGCTCGTCTACGGCGTGCTGGCGCACTGGGCCTTCGGCGGCGGCTGGCTGCAGGCCGGCGGGACGCTGGACTTCGCGGGCGGGATCCCGGTCGAGATGGGCTCGGGCTTCTCGGCGCTGGCGGCGGCGCTGGTCGTCGGCGCCCGGCGCGACTACGGGCGCCAGGCCTTCCTGCCGCACAACTCGATGTTCGTGCTGCTCGGGGCCGGCCTGCTGTGGTTCGGCTGGTTCGGGTTCAACGGCGGCAGCGGGTTCGGTGCCGGCAACGCGGGCGTCCTCGCGTTCGTCAACACGTTGCTCACCCCCGCGTTCGCGCTCGCGACCTGGTTCGTCCTGGACCTCTTGCGCTCGCGCCAGGTGACCGCGATCGGGGCCGCGACCGCGATCATCGTCGGCTGCGTCGGGATCACCCCGGCGGCGGGCTTCATCAGCCCGCTGTGGGCGATGGTCCTGGGCGTCGTTGCCGCGCTGCCCAGCTACGCGGTGATCATGTTGCGCCCGCGCTGGCGCGTCGACGAGACGCTCGACGTGCTCGCGGCCCATGGCGTCGCCGGTCTGACCGGCATCGTCTTCATCGGGTTCGTCGCGCAGGCCTCGTGGAACGGCGTCGCCGACGGCTTGCTCTACGGCAACGCGGTTCAGCTCGGCCATCAGCTCCTCGCGGTGCTGGCCGCTCCGGCCTACGCCTTCGCCGCCACCTTCGCGCTGCTGAAGCTGATCGGGCTCGTCGCGCCGCTGCGGGCGACGGAGCGCGAGGAGGCACGCGGCATGGACCTCGTCGCCCACGGCGAGGAGGCCTACGCGACCGGCGAGGGCGCGATCCTCGTCGACCCCGAGACCGAGCGGCCCGACGCGCGTCCGAGGCGGCAGCGAGTGCTCGCGTAGGGTTCGCGCCATGGGCCCCGCGAAGACCCCGGAACACGTCCGTCTCGAGCAGGCTCGGACCGGCGAGGTGCCGTGGAAGGCGTGGGGCCCGTATCTCTCCGAGCGCCAGTGGGGCACGGTCCGTGAGGACTACAGCGACAACGGGGACGCGTGGAACCACTTCACGCATGACCAGGCTCGCTCGCGGGCCTACCGCTGGGGCGAGGATGGGATCGCCGGGATCTGCGACGAGCGCCAGCGCCTGTGTCTGGCGCTCGCGCTGTGGAACGGCGAGGACCCGATCCTCAAGGAGCGGATGTTCGGGCTGACCAACAGCGAGGGCAACCACGGCGAGGACGTCAAGGAGTACTGGTTCTACCTCGACAGCACGCCTACGCACTCCTACCTGAAGTGTCAGTACAAGTACCCGCAGCGCGCGTTCCCGTATTCGGACCTGGTCGAGACCAGCGCGCGCCGCGGCAAGCAGGACTACGAGTACGAGCTGCTCGACACGGGCGTCTTCGAGGAGGACCGCTATTTCGACGTGGTCGTCGAGTACGCCAAGGCCGGCCACGACGATCTGCTGATGCGCGTCACCGCGCACAACCGCGGCCCCGACGACGCGACGCTGCACCTGCTGCCGACGCTGTGGTTCCGTAACACCTGGTCGTGGGGCCGCGAGCTGCCGAAGCCATCGCTGAGCGCCGAGGGTGACGGGGTGCTTGCAAGCCACGCCGAGCTCGGCGAGTGGCGGCTGCTTGCCGACGCCGAGTTCCTCTTCTGCGAGAACGAGACGGGGTCGAAGGCCGCGATCGGCGAGCACGTGGTCAACGGCGCCGCGCTGACGGCGCAGGCCGGGACCAAGTGCGCCGCCCGCCACGTGCTGGAGATTCAAGCGGGGTCGTCCGCGGCGATCCAGGTTCGGCTCACGGCGGTCGGCGGGCCGGTCGACTTCGACGAAGTCTTCGCGAAGCGTCGCGAAGAGGCCGACGCGTTCTACGCCGAGGTCATCCCGGCCACGCTCGACGCCGACCGCACGCTCGTGATGCGCCAGGCGCTCGCGGGGCTGCTCTGGGGCAAGCAGTACTACGAGTACGACGTCCACCACTGGCTGCGCGAGCACGGCGTCAACCCGTGGGACCCGAACGCGCCCGACGCCCGCAACGTCCCCTGGTTTCACATGATCGCCGGCGACATCATCTCGATGCCGGACAAGTGGGAGTACCCGTGGTTCGCGGCCTGGGACCTGGCCTTTCACTGCGCGCCGCTGTCGCTCGTCGACGTCGACTTCGCCAAGCAGCAGGTCGAGCTGCTGCTGAGCACCCGCTACCTGCACCCCAACGGCCAGATCCCGGCCTACGAATGGAACTTCTCCGACGTCAATCCGCCTGTCACGGCGTGGGCGGCGCTGTGGGTCTACCAGCGCGAGGTCGAGATCCGCGGCGAGGGCGATCACGTGTTCCTCTCGCGGGTCTTCCAGCGCCTGCTGACCAATTTCACGTGGTGGGTCAACCGCAAGGACCCCGACGGCCGCAACCTGTTCCAGGGCGGGTTCCTCGGCCTCGACAACATCGGCATCTTCGACCGCTCTGCGCCGCTGCCGGGCGGCGGGACGCTGCGCCAGGCCGACGGCACGGCGTGGATGGCGCTCTATTGCCAGTGGATGCTGCAGATCGCGATCGAGCTCGGGCGCAGCGACCCCAGCTACGCCGACATCGCGCTGAAGTTCGTGACCCACTTCGGCTGGATCGCGATCGCCATGAACCCACCCGGCGCGGACACGCCGCTGTGGGACGAGGAGGACGGCTTCTTCTACGACGTGATGCGCATGCCCGACGGGACGACGATCCCGCTACGCGTGCGCTCGCTCGTCGGGCTGCTGCCGATGTGCGCCGCGACCGTGTTCGAGCCCGAGGTCATCGAAGGTCAGCCGGGGCTGCTGGAACGCGCGCTGCTCTTCGCCGAGCACTTCGGCGACTCGGTGCCCGCGCTCGCCCACATGCCCGGCGCGAACCCCGCCGGGCGGCGGCTGCTCGCGCTGGTCAGCACCGGGCAGCTGCGACGGATCCTCGAGGTGATGCTCGACGAGCAGGAGTTCCTCGGCCCGCACGGGATCCGGGCGATCTCGCGCTACCACCTCGAGCACCCGTACACGTTCGACTGGGACGGCAACCACTACGAGGTCCACTACCTGCCGGCGGAGTCCGACAGCGGCATGTTCGGCGGCAACTCGAACTGGCGAGGGCCGGTCTGGGTGCCGATGAACCTCGTGATCCTGCGGGCGCTGTTTCACCTGTACCGCTATTACGGCGATGACTTCACGGTCGAGTGCCCGACCGGCTCCGGGCGCGAACTGAACCTGCGTGAGGTCGCGCTCGAGATCGGTCACCGATTGTCCGCGACGTTCCTGCGGGGCGAGGACGGGCGCCGGCCGGTCTACGGCGCGCTGGAGACCTTCCAGGACGATCCGCACTGGCGCGATCTGATCCTGTTCTACGAGTACTTCCACGGCGACAACGGCGCCGGCCTGGGCGCGAGCCATCAGACCGGCTGGACCGGCGCGATCGCCAGCGTGCTGCGGATCCTCGGATGAGGATCTACGAGATCAACACCGCGGTCTTCCTCGCCGGACGGCGGCTGGAGGAGATCGACTGGGACTTCGTTGCAGACGTGGACGCGGTCTGGCTGATGGGCGTGTGGGAGCGCAGCCCGGCCGGGTTGGAGATCGCGCTGGGCGAGCCCGGTCTGATGGCCGGGATGCGGTCCGCGCTCCCCGACCTGCGCGACGAGGACGTGATCGGCTCGCCCTACTGCGTGCGCGACTACGAGGTCGACCCGCGCTTCGGTGACCTGGCGGCGGCGCGGGCCGCGCTGGCCGAGCGCGGGCTGAAGCTGATCCTCGACTACGTGCCCAACCACGTCGCGCCCGACCATCCGTGGCTGACCTCGCACCCCGAGTACTTCATCCGCGGGACCGAGGACGACCTGGCGCGCGATCCGGCGTCGTGGCTGCGTGTGGGCTCCGAGATCGTCGCTCGTGGGCGCGATCCGTACTTCCCGGCGTGGCCCGACGTCGTCCAGCTCAACGCGTTCTCGCCGCCGCTGCGCGAGGCGGTGCGGGAACTGCTGGAGCGTCTCGGCGGGATGTGCGACGGCGTGCGCTGCGACATGGCGATGCTGATGACCAACGAGGTCTTCGCGCGCACGTGGGGGCTCGAGGCACCCGCGGACGAGTTCTGGCCGACGGTCATCAATGACGACCTCGTCTTCATCGCCGAGGCCTATTGGGACATGGAGTACGCGCTCCAGCAGCAGGGCTTCGACTACTGCTACGACAAGCGGCTCTACGACCGCCTCGAGCACGAGGACGCCACGTCCGTTCGCGGCCATCTCCAGGCCGATCTCGCCTACCAGGAGCGCCTGCTGCGCTTCATCGAGAACCATGACGAGCCGCGAGCGGCGCCGACGTTCGGCGAGCGCGCTCGCGCCGCCGCCGTGGTGATGTCGACGATCCCGGGTGCGCGTCTCTACCACGAGGGCCAGTTCGACGGCTACCGCACGCACGTACCGGTCTTCCTCGCCCGCGGCCCGGTCGAGGAGCCCGACCCGCTGCTGCGGGTGCTCTACTCGCGGCTGGTGGGACTCGAGGTCTCCGACTGGCGCCTGCTCGAGGTGTTCGACCATGACGACCTGATCGCCTGGTCCTTCCAGGGCCATCTCGTCGTGGTCAACTTCGGCGCCACGGACGCCTGGGGCCGCGTCCAGGTCGCCGTCGACGGCGAGCTCACGGACCTGCTGACCGGCGCGATCTACGAGCGCTCAGGGCCGGAGCTCCAGGTCGGCCTGCGGCCCTGGGGCGCTCACGTCTTCTCCCAGTCGTCGTCGTAGCCCTGGCCCGTCCGCGGCTTTGAGCCGAAGCCCCGCTGCTGCTGCAGGTTCAGGCCGGGCGGCGGCCCGCCCGGCTGGGGATCGCCGGCGCGGCCGCGGTGCGTCGGGCGGTCGGTGTCGCGCGAGGGCTGCACTCGCTTGGGCTCGCCGCGCTGCTTCGGGAAATGCGGCGGCCACGGCGCGTCGCCGAGGCCGCCCTCCTCGTCGCGGCGCGCGAGCTCGAGCAGCGCGTCGAGCGACCCGGGCACCAGGTCGATGTCCGCCGCCGGATCGCCGGTCGTCTTCAGGCGCTCCGGGACGGTGTCGATCCGCAGGTCGCCCGGCTCGGCGTCGGGCACCTCGTCCCAGGCGAGCGCGCAGGAGACGCGCGCATCGGGCGTGGGGCGCACGCTGTAGCCGGAGGCGACGGTGCGATCGCGCGCGTTCTGGTTGTAGTCGACGAACACGCCGTGGCGCTCCTCCTTCCACCACTTGCTCGTCGCGAGGTCGGGGGCGCGTCGTTCGACCTCACGGGCGAGCGCGAGCGCCGCGCGGCGAACCTCGATGTAGTCGTGGACGGGCTCGATCCGCACGTTGACGTGGATGCCCTTGGAGCCGCTCGTCTTCGGATAGCCGCGCAGCCCGTGCTCGGTCAGGACCTCGTTGACGACCATGGCGGTCTTGCGGACCTCCGCCCAGCCGACGTCGGGCGTCGGGTCGAGGTCGACGCGCAACTCGTCCGGATGGTCGAGGTCGTCGCGGCGGACCGGGTGGGGGTTGAAGTCGATCACGCCGAGGTTGACCGCCCACGCCAGATGCGCCTCGTCGTTGGCGACCAGCTCCTCGGCGGTGCGACCGGAGGGGAACGCGACCGTCGCCGTCTGCAGCCACTCCGGCAGGTTCTTCGGCACCCGCTTCTGCCAGATCGGGTCCTCGGTGATGCCGTTGACGAAGCGCTTCATCACCGTCGGGCGCTCACGCAGTCCGATCAGGACCGCATCGGCGGCGGCGAGGTAGTACTCGACCAGGTCGAGCTTGGTCCAACCCGCCTTGGGGAAGTAGATCTTCGCCGGATTCGAGAGCCGGACCTCGTGCCCGGCGACCTCGAGCATCGTGTACTCGCTCTTGGCGGCCATCGCGATTTCAGTATGCAGAGTCCAGCTTTCGCCCGGCCCGTCGATAGACGTGGAGAATGCATCTGGATCGCCAACTCGCACGCGAGCTCGCGCCGTTCGTGGCGACGGCCGTGCTCGGTTTCGCGCTGGTGCCGGTCGGCAACAGCGTGGATTGGCCGCGCTATGTGATCGCCGCGTTGCTTTCGATCGCGATCGCCGGCGCGGGCGTGTTCGTCCCTTGGCGCAAGCTGCCGCGTGCCGCCCCCGTCGTCCCGGCGTTGCTGGCGGTGCTCGCGGTGGCGCTGCTGCGCTCATCGTGCGGCGGCGGCGCCGCCGGCGTGGGGACGCTCGCGGCGCTGCCCTTGTTCTGGCTCGCGCTGCACGGCAGTCGCGCGCAGCTGCTGACCGTCATCGCCAGCCTCTTCCCGCTCTTCCTCGGCCCGGTGCTGCTCAGCGGCGGGCACACCTACCCGAGCGGAAGCTGGCGCGTCGCGATCCTGTTCGCGGCGGCCTCGGCGCTCGTCGGGCTCGCCGTGCAGAACCTCGTCGCCCGCGTGCGCACCCATGCCGAAGCGCTGGCGGTCCGCGAGCACGACCTCGAGGCGATGGCCGACCTCGTGCGCTCGCTCTCGGAGGCGACCGACGCCCGCGAGCGGATCTGCGCCGCGGCCTGCGATCTCAGCGGCGCGCACTTCGCGGTGCTACTGCAGGCACAGCGCGACGGAACGCTCGCGTGGACCGCGGGTGCCGGCCTGGAGCTTGCCTCTTCGACCTTCACCGCGTCCGAGTGCGCCGTGGGCCAAGACGGCCTTCGACACCCGCTGCGCGGTGCTCGTCAACTCCGTTGCCCTGCATGCGGCGGAGCATCCCGCGGTGATCCTGTTCGAGCCGGTACACCGCGGTGACCAGACCATCGGCATCCTTGTCGCCGGCTGGCGGCGGCAACCCACCGATCCGCGTCACGCGACCGGGCTGATCCGGCTGCTCGCCTCCGAGGCGGCGTTCGTGATCGAGCGCGCCGACCTGCTGGGCCGGCTCACCGAGATGGCGCTGAGCGACGAGCTCACCGGCCTGCCCAACCGCCGCGCCTGGGACGCGCACGTCGAGCACGCGGTCCGCGAGGCCGAGCCGATGAGCGTCGCGATCCTCGACCTCGACGCCTTCAAGGCCTTCAACGACGGCGGCGGGCACCAGGCCGGCGATCAGATGCTCAAGGAGGCAGCCGCGGCGTGGACCGCGCAGCTGCGCCCGACCGACACGCTGGCCCGCTACGGGGGCGACGAGTTCGTCGTCCTGCTGCGCGGGCTCGACCTGGCGGCGGCGCACGTCGTCGTCGACCGCCTGCGCGCGGCCACGCCGCGCGGCCAGTCCTGCTCGGCGGGCGTTGCCCAGCGCGAGCCGGGCGAGACGCCCGAGGAACTGCTGGGGCGCGCCGACCAGGCGCTCTACGAGGCCAAGGGCGCCGGCCGCAACCGCTCGCTGCTGGCGGGCTGAACCCAGGAGTAGAGTCGGGCGGACGTGACTGCGTTCGCCAAGGGCGTCTGGCCGCCCGTTCTCGACACGATCGAGCGCGCCGTCGAGGACGCCGCTCACGACGGGCGCGGGATGCTCCTGCTGATCCGCGCGGACCCGGCGCTCGGCAGCGCGCGCCTGCTGGAGGACGCCTTCGCGCGGCTCTCGCGACGACGGCCACCGGCGGAGCTGCTCGCCGGCGGGTTCGACGTTCCGGGCTCACGCGGCGCGTTTGCGCAGGCCGACGGCCCGCGCCTCACGGATCCGGAGTTGCTCGTCGCGGCGATGCACGAGCGACTGTCGAGCGGACGCCCGCTCGTCCTGGCGCTCGCCGACCTCGACCTCGCGCTTGCGCCCGTCCGCTGGATCGATCTCTTCCTGCTGCGGTCGCTGCCGCCGCTGTTGCGCGCGCAGCGGCTCGTGGTGCTCGCGACCGTGTCCCGCTCCGGCGGCCTCGGCGCCGAGTCCGACGGTGCGGCCGTCATCGCCGAGTTGGAGCGGCTCGGGCTCGCGAACGTCGTCGAGCTGGACCGCTATGGGCGCGACGAGGTCATCGACGCGCTCGACGGCGCCGACGAAGGGGTCGCGAATGACCTCGCCGGCCTCGGTGACGGCGATCCCGACCGGATCGCCGCGCTCTTCGAGCGCTGGCAGGATGCGGGCGTCGTGACCCGCGAGGGGCGCGGCTGGGTCTACGCATCCGAGCGCGAGGCCGGCCGCGCGCGCTCCGGGGTCGACATCCGCCGCGAGTTGCTGCTCAGCTTCAGCCCACCCGACGATCCCGCCTCCGTCGCGGGCTACGAGCGCGCGGTCGCGATCCTCGGCGTCGCGGCCCTCGAAGGCATGGTCTTCACGGTCGCGGCGCTGGCGCGCGTGCTGGACGAGGACGAGGAGGAGCTCAGCGACTGGCTCGACGACCATCTCGTCCTCGACACCGACCATCCGCACGCTCCGCTCGACGGCGTCGGGTTCGTCGAGGTCCCCGGAACCGGCTCGCTCTATCGCTACGCGTTCCGGGACCGGCTGCTCTGGGGCGCGTTGCGGCCGACGCCGAGCCGCCGCACGGCACGCCGCTACGCCGAAGCCCTCGCAACCGTCTACGGCCCGTACTCGACCGAGGTGATCTCCCGGATCTGGGACCTCGCCCAGCTCGCCGGGGACGATCAGGAGCTGTACTTCTCGAGCGTCGCGAACGTGTTCGCGACGGAGCGGGACCATCTCCGCGTCCTGGAGGCCGAGGCCGCGACACCCGATGACGGCGACCCGCGCGCGGCGATCGCGAGCGTCCGGCGGCTCGTCCGGCACCTGGCGGCGGCCGGTGCCGCACTCGATGCCGAACCGCGACTGCGGTACGCCGAACTGGCCCGCTCACGCCTGCAGACGGGGCAGAGCGTTCTCCCGGAGGACCGGCGCGCACGGGCCTGGATCGATATCTACGACGGCCTGGCCACCGCCGCGCGAGCGCTTGGCTGGTACACCGACGGGGCCCGCTGCGACGCGCTCGCCCTGGCGCTGGAGCGAGACCCGGTCGTCGCTTCCAGACGGGCCCTCAGCCTCGCCGAGCGCCTGCTCGAACTGATCGCCCAGGACGCGGGCGGCGAGTCCCACCTGGAACTCCCGCCCACCTGGCTCGACGACGGCGGCGGAACGCTCGCGACGCATGCGATCGGCCTGCACCGCAGCGCGACGACGGTGATCGAAGGCCTCCCTGAGGACGTCCGCGGCCACGACGAGGCGCACCTGCGGCACACGGGCGCCCTGCTCGCGGCGCTCTCAGGCGACTGGGCCACAGCGGTGACCAGCGAGGCGACGGCCCTCGAGCTCCTGGACCGCCAGCCCGAGGGAAGCTGCAACTTGCGCGTGCTCGCCTACCTCTCGCTCGCGAATCACCTCGAAGCGGCGGGCGACCGCGAGAGCGCGATCACGGCGGCGCGCGCCGCGGTGGAATACGCCCAGCGGCGGTCGGAGCCGGCCGAGGAGCAGGTGGGCCTCCAACTGCTCGAACGCCTGGCGGCCGAGTAGCCGACGCGTGACGGGCGCTGTCGACGCGTTGCCGATCGTGCGTGCTGCCAGCATGGTCGTTGAAATGGACGCACCCTTCACGCTGGAACCCGGAGCCGACGGCAGCGCGATCCTGACGGTCCCGGCGCGCGGTGCCGCGCCGTCACGGCTGACGCTCGACCAGGCCGGGCTGCGCGAGCTTCGCGACGGCATCGACCTCGCGGTCACCCGTGGCGCGGCCGGTGGCCAGGGTCCCTCACACCGGTTCGAGGTCGGCGACGCGACGGTGACCGTGTCGGCGGTGCCCGGTGGCTCGGTGAACCTGCGGATCGACCGCAGCTAGGGCGTCGAAGCCTGCTCGAACTCGTCGTCGTCGCGCCACCCGCCACGCCAGCGCCGCGGCGCAGGACCACCAGCGGAGAGAGGGGGATTCGAACCCCCGGACGAGTTTCCCCGTCACACGATTTCCAGTCGTGCCCGTTCAGCCGCTCCGGCACCTCTCCAATCGACGGCGACAGGCTAGCGCGAAGTCAAATCTGCCAGCTGCCGTCGACGAGCACCGGGACGCGGTCGCCGTCGGCCGTGATGCCGGTGACGCTGAGCTCGGGGCGCCCGATCATGAAGTCGATGTGGATGTCGGATTCGTTCATCCGCGAAGCCGTCTCCTCGTCGTCGGCGAGGAACGGGAAGGCGCGGCCGAGCGCGATGTGCGAGGCGGCGTTCTCGTCGATCAGCGTGTCGTAGAAGACGGTGTCGAGCGCGCCGATGCGACCCTCGCGGTCGACGAGGGCGACCTCGCCGAGGCGCGCGGCGCCGTCGTCGCGGGTGATGATGGTCCGCATCGTCTCCTGCGCCGTCGAGGCGTCGAGCTGTACGACGCGGCCACTTTCGAAGCGCACGCGCATGTCGCGCACGACCGTGCCGTCGATCAGCACGAGCGGCTTGCTGGAGGCCACGTAGCCGTCGACCCGCAGCGGGTCGGGGGAGGTGAAGACCTCCTCCGTCGGCAGGTTGGGCATGTGCGGGATGCCCTCGGCGGTCGAGAAGCGCGCGGCCTGCCAGGACGCGCCGGGGAACAGGCCGACGGTCAGGTCGGTATCGGGACCTTCGTAGTGCAGGGCGTCGAAGCGGCGCTCCGTGAGCCGCCCGGCGGCGGCCACGAGCGTGTCGGCGCGCGCCTTCCAGGCCGCCACAGGGTCGGCCTCGTCGAGGCGCAGGACGTGCAGCAGCTGCTCCTCGAGCTTGGCCAGGGCCGCTTCGGGCTCCAGGTCGGGGTGGACGAGCTCGGCCCAGGCCGCGGTCGGGCCGGGGAGGATCGTCCAGTTGAGCTCGCGGCGGCTGACGACCTCGCCCGTCTCACGGATCGCCGGCAGCCGGTCGCGGCCCGAGCGCACCGGGTCGAGATCGTCGAGCAGGCCGGGAGCGACCGGGCCGGACAGCGTGATCGCGGCGCCGCGCTCGTTGCCGATCGCGAGGATCCGCTCGCCGTACCACGGCGGGATGTACTCGAGCGTGTCGTCGGACGCGTACTCGATCCGCGCGCGCTTGATCCACGGGTCAAACCAGGACAGATCGACGAACTTCGCGCCCTTCTGGTAGGCGCGCTCGGCGATCGCGCGGACGAGCCGTTCCTTGCCCGGCGCCCCGCTCAGCGAGACGATCTGTCCCGGCTGCAGGTTGGCCCCGAAGTCGACGGCGAGCTCGGCAAAGCGTGCGAGAGTTTCATCGTCCATGGCACGGCGAGCCTAGCTGGTGCGAGGATGCAGCCGTGCCACCCCGCTACCGCAATGTGCTCGTCGCCATCGACGGGTCACCCGAGTCCGAACTGGCCCTCGCGCATGCCGTCGCAATCGCGCAGACCTACCGGGCGAAGCTGGCCCTGGTCGCCGTCTTGGCGCCGCCGCCGCTGCTCTCGTGGCAGGCGCCGGGAGGGATGCGCGGCGTCTACGAGACCGAGCAGGCCGAGTTGCAGGAGCGATTGCGCGAGGCCGCCGACGAGATCCCGGAGAACCTTCCCGGTCACCACCGCGCTGCTCGACGGTGACCCGGCCCGTGAGCTCGTCCGCGCGGCGCGTGACGGCGAGCACGACCTGATCGTCCTGGGCTCGCGCGGACGCGGCCGCCTCACGACCGCGGTCCTCGGCTCCGTCTCCAACCACGTCATGCACGAGGCCGGCATACCGGTGATCGTCGTCCACCGCCCCGGCGGGAGCCCCGACCTCGTGGCATGACGTTTCCGGTGCTCGACGCGCCCTGGGACTTCGATCTCCCGGCGGCCGGCAGGTGCGGCACATGTCGATCGTGGCGGGAACGGCTCTGAAACGACGAAAGCCGCAACCCCGCTGCCTCAGCGGAATTACG
>CAWKDW010000003.1:0-575753 GCA_963848475.1 uncultured Solirubrobacteraceae bacterium
CCGCCCGGCGCGCGGGCGCCGAAGCCTGAAGGAGTTCGAGTGGAAGGACCCCAACGACCCCTGCCAGCAGAAGGGCTCGATGATCGGCTGCGAGACGCAGACGCTGCAGAGTCGGTCCCGGTCACCGGCACGGGCTTGACGCTCAACTACTCGACCGACCGCACGCCCGGCTGGAAGGTCGGCGAGACGATCCAGATCCCGGTCGTCGGCCCACGATCCCGCCGCGGCTGAAGGGCATCCAGCTGACGATCGACGTCGGCGGCGGGAACATCGAGAAGCGCTGGTGCGACCCCAGCTTCCCGACCACCGGGGCGAGCACCTGCAAGGACTATCCGCTGATCACGCCGAACATCAGCTTCCCGTTCCGCTGGGACGGCAAGGACGCCTACGACCGCACGGTCCAGGGCCGCGTGACGGCGACGATCAAGGTCATCTACGTCTACGAGTTCAACTACTACGGCGACGACAGCGACGGCTGGCGTCGAGCTTCAGCCAGTTCGGCTCGGACACGCAGGTCTTCGACGGCCGCTGCGCCTGCGGCAACGTCGGGCACGATGGACACGCACTTCTTCTGCGGCGTGCCCGTCGGCCAGACGATCACCCGCGCGATCGGCGCGTGGGACGCGCGCCCCACGGACGGGCTCGGCGGCTGGACGCTGAGCGACCACCACGCCTATGACCCGGTCGAGCGCGCGCTGCACCGCGGCGACGGCGCGACGATCCGCGCCGAGGCGCTCCCGCCCGTCGTGCAGCGATCGCGGGCACGCGAACACGCGGCGTCGGCGGCGGCGCGGCGGCGCGAACTTCCCCAAGGACGGCCAGCTCGGCGACCGAGGCCAACATCGACTACATGGGCGACTACATCCGCTCGCCCGACGGCAACCTCTACCTCTACAACGGGCTCAACCGCAACGACATCTTCAGCATCAGCCGCGACGGCAAGATCTACGAGTTCGCCGGCAACGGCTCAAGGACGGGCGATGACGGCGACGGCGGGCCGGCGAAGAACGCGGGCCTGGGCGTCGTCTCCGCGCTGGCGGCGATG
Organism: uncultured Solirubrobacteraceae bacterium; assembly: GCA_963848475.1. Lineage (GTDB taxonomy): Bacteria > Actinomycetota > Thermoleophilia > Solirubrobacterales > Solirubrobacteraceae > Solirubrobacter. Next base: position 1,046 of record CAWKDW010000003.1, read on the forward strand.
CCGGACGGCTCGCTGCTGATCGCCTCCTACAGCGACGACACCTACGCGCAGGTGATCTGGAGCGTCTCGCCCGACGGCGCAAGATCGAGACGATCGCCGGCAACGCGACCGCGCGCACCGCGCCGCTCGGCGACGGCAAGCCCGCGCTCGAGGCGCACATCGGCACGATCGACGACATGACGGTCGCGCCCGACGGCACGATCTACTGGGTCGAGCGCTACAGCGCGACCAACAACTGGAAGGGCCGCCTGCGCAAGCTCGCGCCGGACGGCATCGTCACCACCGTCGCGGGCGCCGGCGACAAGGTCGCCGAGAACGGCAACGCGGCGGCCGAGGTCGCGCTGGGCAGCGACCCGAAGGGCGTCGCGATCGGGCCGGACGGCTCGATCTACCTCGCCATCGGCCTGGACAAGAAGGTCGTCAAGATCGACCCCGGCCGGCGCACGACGCGCTTCGCGGGCAAGGGCGTCGCCACCGAGCGCGGCGAAGATCGCGACCGGCGGCAAGGCGAGCGAGTCCTACATCGACTCGCCGTGGTCGATCGCCGTCTCCAACGACGGCACGGTCTACATCCGCTCGTCGGCTACGACGTCGCCCCGTCCGCCTCGGTGATCCTCAAGGTCGACGACAACGGCACGCTGCAGCAGTACGCGGGCGCGCATGCTCGGCACCTGCGGCACCGGCGCGCCCGACGGCGAGGACGCGACCAGCATCTGCATGCAGAACCACTCGATGACGATCGGCGTGGACGGCGACGGCGGCGCTGACGTTCGCCGACGGCCGCTACCTGATCCGCAAGGTCGCGCCGCCGCTGCCGGGCTTCGAGGCCGAGGGCCTCGCGCTGCCGTCCGGCGACGGCCTCGAGGTCTACGAGTTCGACCGCAACGGGCGGCACCTGCGCACCCGTGACGGGCTGACGGGCGCCGTGCTCAAGACGTTCGAGTACGACGCCGCCAAGCGGCTGGTCGGCGTCGTCGACGCCTACGGCAACCGCACGAGGATCGAGCGCAACGGCGCCGGCACGGCCACCGCGATCGTCGCCCCCGGCGGCCAGCGCACGGCGCTGACGATCAACGGCGACGGCTTGCTCGAGTCCGTCGCCAACCCCGCGGCGCGAGACGTACCGCTTCAGCTACCACGACGCCGGCGGCCTGCTCGCGAGCTTCAAGAAGCCCGGCGGCGCCACGACCCGCTTCGACTACGACGCACACGGCCGGCTGACCCGCCACCGCGGCGCCGACGGCGAGGAGCGCACGCTCACCCGCACCGAGGGCGAGTTCGGCCCGACGGTGACGATCAAGACCGCGGGCGGCAAGGAGACGAAGTACGCGATGGAGGTGCTGGCCAACGGCGACCGCCGCCGCACCGTGCAGGAGCCGAGCGGCGCCAAGACCGTCTCGGTCGTGCGCACCGACGGCGTCACCGAGCTGACCGCACCCGACGGCACGAAGACCGCGGTCGAGTACGCGCCCGACCCGCGCTGGGGCGCCGCGGTCCGGGTCGTCGCCGACAAGACCGTCACGACGCCGAGCGGCAAGACGACGCGCACCAAGCGCACCGACACGGTCAGCGCTGCGCGACCCGCGCGATCCGTTCTCGATCAGCCGCTGCGGACGACGTTCGACATCGACGGCGAGACCTCGTCGTGGACCTACCGACGGACCGGCCAAGGCGATCAGCGTCACGCAGCGCAGCGCCGAGGGCCGCGAGACCGTCGCGACGCGTCGACCGCTTCAGCCGCGTGCTCAAGCAGACGCTCGGCACCGGCGTCGCGCGCGATCGAGTACAGCTACGACGAGCTCGGGCGCCCGAAGTCGATGAAGCAGGGCGCCGAGTCGACCACGTTCGCCTACGACGCCAAGGACCGCCTCGCCGAGCAGCACGGACGCCGCCGGCAACGCGATCACCTACGGCTACGACGACGCCGACCGCGTGATCGAGAAGCGCCTGCCGGGCAACCGCATCTACAAGTACGGCTACGACGCCGACGGCAACGTCGAGACGATGACGAACCCGCGCGGCAAGGTGCACCGTTCAGCTCGACCGGCGACGACCGCCCGAAGGCCTACACGCCGCCCGGCGCGAGCGCCTACGACCGCGCCTACTCGACCGAGCGCACGCTGGAGTCCACGAAGCTCCCGAGCGGCGCCGGCAGGCCATGGGCTACGACGCCGCCGGCCGGCTGACGTCGGAGGACCACGTCCAGAGCAAGCGGACGTTCGCCTACGACGGCGTGCAGGACCGCTTCGACACCGTCACGCGCTCGCTCGCGGACGGCACGACGGCAAGCAGGCGATCGAGTACGGCTACGACGGCGATCATGCCGGCGAGCCTGGAGTTCACGGGCGCGGCCGCCGGGCGCTACGACTACACGCTCGGCACCCGGATCCTGCCGACGAGCGAGAAGCTCACGGTCGGCGCGACCGAGATCACCCGCGCGCTCGAGTTCGACGGCGACCGGCTGCCGACCAAGACCGGTCCGTTCTCGATCGAGCGCAACGGGCCCGGCGGGCGCGGTCTCGAAGATCACCGACGGCAAGCTGGCGCTGACCTACGCCTATGACGCCAACGGCCGGCCGGCGACGCGCACGCTGAGCGTCGGCGGCACCGAGCGCTTCTTCCAGAAGCTCACTTCGACAACCGCGGCCTCGCGAGCGCCCGTGAGGAGCGCGTGGACGGCGCGGCCGACACGCTCGCCTACGGCTACGACGGCAGCGGCCAGCTGCTGACCGTCAAGCGCGGGGCGACCGTGGTCGAGAGCCACAACTACGACGGCGAGCGGCAACCGGCTCGACGGCGGTGCGGCCTACGACGATCGCGACCGCCTGACCGCCGCGGCGGCGTCGCCTACACGTGGGACGCCGACGGCTACCTGACCGGTCGCGGCGCCGACACGTTCGCCTACAGCCGCGACGGCGGGCTGCTCACGGCGACCGTCGGCGGCGCGACCACGACCTACGCCTACGACGCCTTCGGGCGCCGCACCGCGGCGGGCTCGATCGAAGTACCTCTACGGCAACCCGGCGAACACGTTCCAGGTGACGCGCATCGGTCGACGGCGCCGGCGTCGTCACGACCTACTACTACGACAGCGACGACCGGCTGTTCGCCGCCGAGCGCGGCGGCGAGCGCTACTACGTCGGCACCGACGCGGTCGGCTCGCCGCGGATCGTGGTCCGCGCCTCCGACGGCGCGGTCGTGCGCAAGGTCGACCTACGACGCCTTCGGCGTCGAGACGTCGGTCAGCGGCAGCTTCGAGCTGCCGATCGGCTACGCCGGCGGCCTGCGCGACGCGGCCACCGGGCTCGTGCGCTTCGGCGCTGCGCGACTACGACCCGGCCGCCGGGCGCTTCACCGCGAGCGACCCGACGTTCTTCCGCGGCAGCGCGGAGAACCTCTACACTTACGCGGCCAACAACCCGATCACGCAGAAGGACCCGACGGGCCTGGGCTGCGGCGGCTGGTCGATGTACGGCGACGTTCGGCGGCGGCTTCCAGATCTGCCGCGACAACAAGCTCGACTGGGGCGCCGACTGGTCGGTCTGCGTCGAGGGCGGCGTCGGCGGTGGCGGCGGCGTCGACATCGACGTCGTCGGCGGCGCGCAGGACACCGGCTTCACGGTGTTCGCCGAGGCCACGGCGAAGATGGGCATGGTCGGCGGCACGGTCGGCGGCGAGCTCGACCTCGACTGCATGAACGCCAAGGCTCGGCGCGAAGGCGATGGTCGGCGTCGGCACGGTCGGCGTCGACACCTCCGGCGGCTTCTCCGTCGGCGGCGGCCAGAACGACCTGCCGATGCCGGGCGCTCGCCTCGAGGGCAAGATCGGCCTCAAGGGCTGCAAGAAGTTCGGCTTCATCTAGGAGTTGTGTTCAAGAACGTCTGAGCACTGACCGCAGCCCAGCACACTGAGCTTGACACGGGATCGGCGGCACGATTGGGTGGCTCCATGGCTGCCCTCGAGCGCCCAGAGCGCGCTGTCGCCGTATCCCCGGAGCCGGTGCCCCAGCGCGCGATCGAGGGTCCGAGACCGAGCCTGAGCGTGGCCTCGGTCTTGGCCCTCCAGCGCACCGCCGGCAACGCCGCGATCGCGCGGGCGCTGGCTCAGCGGGCACCCGCCGCCGCCCCGGTCCTCCAGCGCTACACCGAGATCGCGACGGCGGCGCAGACCGCGGACGAATGGTCCGCGGGCGGCAAGCCCGTGCGGGTCGCCGACGACGGCTCGATGGCCGTCCGCCAGGACAGCCAGTACGGATCGCACCGGCTGTGGGCCGCGGCGAGTCGGATCGCGCTCGCGAACGCCGCGCTGATCGACAAGGGCTCGGTCGTGCGACTGAAGGCCGGGGCCGACACGATCAAGGGCACGCCGTCGACCGGCGGCCCGTCGCGCACGCTGAACTCGGTGGAGCCGCAGAACACCGCCACCTCCACGTCGGGCACGACGATGTCGATCTGGGCGGACTGCGGGATGTCGGCCCGCGACGTGATGGGGGTCGGCGGCGGGGGCGGCAAGAACTACGCCGACGTCACCGCCAAGTACACCGACGGCTCCGAGAAGCAGACCTCCGCGTCGAACCCGAAGGCGATGGCGGACGAGATCCTCAAGAAGACGCTGGGCAAGAACTTCATCGGCAGCAGCACCGCCGACGGCTGGAAGCGCTACTGGAAGCTCAAGCCCGCGGCCCGCGAGCAGTTCGACAAGGACCACGGGCTCAACCGCTACGCCGAACCCGACGTCGGCGACGGCTTCACGATGGCCAGCGGCGGCAACGACTACCCGGGCAAGGCGACGTGGAACTTCCACTGGGCGGGCGTCATCATGTCCAACGGCACCGACCATGTGACGCTCGAGAACTACGCGGTAGGCGATGCCTCGGTGAAGAACACGGACTGGGACTTCCAGATGTACGGACCGCCGTCGAAGTCCGGCCAGACGTTCCACGACCAGCACAAGGCGACCCAGCAGCACGGGGACGCGCCGACCACGATGGCCGTCGGGCAGCGCTGAGATGGCGACGCGCGTGACAGGTGCAGGCGAGATCGCGGCGGCCGCCGGGAAGTCCGTGGCGGTGGTCGGGCGCTACGGGCAGCTGGACGTCCGTATGCGCCAGAAGGGCGACCCGGTCTACAACGGGCACACCGCGCTCACGCTCGAGGACGGCACGCTGATCACGCTCGAGCCGACATGGTCGGAGGCGGCCCTGCGCCCCGCGGACGAGATCGAGCGCTGCGACGGCAGCACTGTCATCGTCCGTGGGACCTTACACGCGCGCGCGCCGGAGCCGCCCGAGCCGGTGGCGGCGATCACCTCACCGTGCATCAGCCCGGTGGAGGCCGTCGAGCTCCTCTGACGCGCGCTTCAGCCTCCGAGCGTCTCGTGCGTGATCGACTCGCGCATCCCCGCGAGGACCGTCTCCTGCTCGGGCGTGACGTGCCCGTCCGGCGAGGCGAGCACGAGGCGTGCCCTTGCCGGCGTTGCTGAGGACGCGGATGTCCGGTCCTCCGTCCGCCGCGACCTTGGCCATCGCCCAGCGCCCGAACACGCGGTCATCGACCATGCCGGCCTCGATCAGGGTCACGTTCTCGTGGCGCGGGTCCTGGCGGATCGGTGTCGTAGAGACCACGACCGCGCCTCGTCGCCCTCGAGCGCCTGCGCGAAAGCGTCGTCGGTGATCACGAGCGCGCCCGTGATTCCGAGGCGTTGTTGTTCCGCCGGGCGGTCGTGAAGATCCCGCCGAGCTCCGTCTTGCTCTCGCCCGCGTCGATGCGGCTCTGGCTCCGGTAGACGAGTCGAAAGACTGACTGCGCGTTCGTTGCTCATGGTTCCTCATAGCAGCGGTGGTCCGCGCCGTCCAGAACGGCGCGGTTATTCCACCATCGCTGCGCGATCCTGACGCGTTCGAACTCAGCGGCGCCGCCCGACCGCCGTGAGGGCGGCGGGCGACTCTGCGAGATCCCATCATCTGGACTCTTTCGTTGCGATTGGCAGTGGGTCACGCCGGTCCGGACTCGACGCGTGGAGCAGGGCGGCCTCCTCGGCCGTAGACGAGGCCGATCTCGACGAGGTCGAGCGGGCTGATGAAGCCGTCGCTGATGCGGAAGCCGTTCGCCCGCGTGACCGCGTCGCGCAGAGGCACCGCCCAGTGATGCTCGATCAGGATCAGCGCCGCCGCAGAGTCGGTCGGGATGTCCTCGATCACGTCCCACGCATCCTCCTCGGAGAAGACGTGATGCCCGTCCTCCGGCGGCCTCCGCGCCGGCGATCTGCACCTGCTTCCAGGCCCTCCTCGCCCTCGATCCCGAGGCCGATCAGCGCGCCGACCTTGCTGCCGAGCTCGATCGCCTCGTCCCTGGTCAGATTGCTCAGGTGCTCGACCTCGATCTCGCCCTCGGCGTCCTTGTAAACCGCCAGGGCGTCGATGACCCGCACCGTGTCGCTCTCCTTGAGCCGCTCGAGCTCCCCGATGATCTCGCCGTGGAACTCCGGGTGATCGAACCCCAGCACGAGCAGCTGAACAGGGCCAATGGCCATGACGCTCCTTGTGTTGACCACGTGATGTGGCCAACGCTGAAGGACCGTCACCGGGCGAGCATCGTCTGGATCGGATGAACCGGATCAGCGCCGTGGACGGTACGTGAGGCTCGCCACCCCCGACTCGATCACGGTGGTGTCGACGAGCTCGAGGTCCACCCGCTGCGGCGTCGTCCTCGAGGAAGCTCCTCCCTTCCCGAGCAGGACGGGCTGGACCAGATCCGGTACTCGTCGATCAGGTCGTGCTCGATCAGGCCGTGCATGAGCTCGTGGCAGCCGTAGAGGACCAGGTCCTGGCCGGGCTGCTGCCTTGAGCTTGGCGACGGCCTCGGCGACATCGCCCTCGATCAGGTGGGAGTTCTCCCACTCGAGGTCCGAGAGCGTCGTCGACGCGACGTACTTGGGCATGCCGTTGATCTTGTCCACGTGGCGAACTCGCCGGCGCGCGGCGGCCACATCGCGGCGAAGAGCTCGTACGTCTTGCGGCCCAGCAGCAGGCCGTCGCTGTTGGCCAGCAGGTCGGTGTGATGCTTGACCGAACCGGGGTCGTTGCACGGCACCGACCACTCGCGGACGTCGTCGATCTTCCCGTCCAGCGTCATGTACGTCGAAACGATCAGGTTGCGCATCGCTTGCCTCCATCCGATGATTGGGTCTATGTCGGTGCAGACACCGGCGGCGGCGAGAACGGAACGGCCGGTCCGTTCGGCGCGAACTGGTGTCCTTAAGGGTGATGACCGAGACGGACGAGGGGCGACACGCTCGCCCGGGCACGCACGGGGACGAGGACGCGTTCCGCGAGCTGACCGATCCCCACCGGCGCGAGCTGCAGCTGCACTGCTACCGCATCCTCGGCTCGATGCAGGACGCCGAGGACCTGGTCCAGGAGACGCTGCTGGCGGCCTGGCGCGGCCTCGACGCGTTCGAGGGCCGCGCCTCCGTGCGCACCTGGCTCTACCGGATCGCGACGAACCGCTGCCTGAACGCGCTGCGGGCCCGGTCGCGCCGCCGCGGGAGGTGCAGACGATGTCGACGCCGCCCGAGCCGACCCGCGGATCGAGCCGCTCTGGCTCGAGCCCTACCCCGACGTCCTGCTCGAGGGCATCCCGGACCGCTCGCCCGGGGCCGGAGGCGCGCTACGAGGCCAGGGAGTCGATCGAGCTCGCCTTCATCGCCGCGCTGCAGCACCTGCCGCCGCGCCAGCGCGCGGCGCTCGTGCTGCGCGACGTGCTCGGCTTCCGCACCGCCGAGGCCGCCGACCTGCTCGAGACGGGCGAGGCCTCGGTCAAGGGTGCACTGCAGCGCGCCCGGGCGACCGTGAGCGAAGCTCCGGCCGCGCGACCGCGAACGCGCGCCGCAGCCGGACTCGGCCGCGGAGCGCCGGCTGGTCGGGCGCTTCGCCGACGCCGTCGCAGAGCGGCGACGTCGACGGCGTCGTCGCCCTGCTCACCGACGACGCGCTGCTCACGATGCCGCCCCAGCCGCTCGAGTACCAGGGCCGCGCCGCGATCGCCGCCTTCCTGCGCCAGCGCGCGGAGCTGCGCGGCGGACCGCTGCGCGCGTGCCGACCCGTGCCAACACCCAGCCGGCGTTCGGCTCCTACCTCCCGGACGCGCAGGCGGCGATCGCGCGCCCGACGGACTGATCGTGCTCACGCTCGCCGGAGACGCGATCGCGGCGATCACCTGGTTCGCCGACACCGGCCTGTTCCGGCACTTCGGGCTGCCGCGGACACTGCGTGCGTGATCGCGGGACCCTACCGTGTCGAGAATCGCTGATCGGCTCCGCTCACAAGGTGAAGGGCCGCGATAGGGCGGCCCTCAACACCAGGAGACCACCATGCCGAAGTACCTGCTCCTCAAGCACTACCGCGGCGGCCCCGAGCCGCACCATCCGTTCCCGCCGATGGACCAGTGGGCGCCCGAGGACGTCGAGGCGCACATGGCGTTCCTGCAGCACGTCCGCGAGCTGCTCCAGGAGAGCGGCGAGTACGTCGACGCGCAGGCGCTGCACGCCGGCCCGGACCTGGGTGCGCTACGGCGGCCCCGACGCGGCGCCGGTGACCACCGACGGCCCGCTGCCCGAGACCAGCGATCTCGTCGCGGGCTGGTACATGATCGACGTCGAGTCGTACGAGCGGGCGCTCGAGATCGCGGCCTACGTCTCGTCCGAGCCCGGGCCGGGCGGCGAGCCGCTGTACGAGTGGATCGACGTCCGCGAGGTGATGATCGGAGCCACTCGAGCCGACTGACCGGCGTGATCGACGACCGACGCGACCGCTGGACGAGGGCGCGCTGCGCGCCCTCGTCCCGCGGGTGCTCGCGGGCCTGGTGCGGCGGGGCGAGGACTTCGACGCCGCCGAGGACGCGCTGCAGGAGGCGCTGGTCGAGGCGCTGCGGGTGTGGCCCGAGCACCCGCCGCGCGATCCGCGCGCGTGGCTGACCACGGTCGCGACGCGGCGGCTCGTCGACGCCCGCCGCAGCGAGGCGGCCCGCTACGCGCCGCGAGGAGGTGACGTACGCCGAGCCGCCGCCGGTCGCCGACCGAGGACGGGCGACGACACGCTGTTCCTGCTGTTCTGCTGCTGCCATCCCGACCTCTCGCCGGCGTCGCAGGTGGCGCTGACGCTGCGCGCCGTCGGCGGCCTCACCACCCGCGAGATCGCCGACGCGTTCTACGTGCCCGAGGCGACGATGGCGCAGCGGATCAGCCGCGCCAAGCGCGACCGCTGCGCGGCCGCCGGCTCGGACCAGCCCGGCGACCTCGCCGTCGTGCTGCGCGTGCTCTACCTGATCTACACCGCCGGCCACTGCGGGCCGGGTCGACCTGGCCGCCGAGGCGATCCGGCTCGCCCGCCAGCTGACCCTGGCCACCGACGAGCCCGAGGCGCGCGGGCTGCTCGCGCTGATGCTGCTCAACCACGCCCGCCTCCCGGCGCGGACTCGACTCCGACGGGCCGGATCGTCACGCTCGACCGGCAGGACCGCGGCCTGTGGGACACGCGCCGAGATCGCCGAGGGCGTGCGCGTCCTGCAGGCGGCGCTGGCCGTGCAGCGCCCCGGCCGCTACCAGATCGAGGCCGCCATCGCCGCCCTGCACGACGACGCGGCGAGCGCCGAGGAGACCGACTGGCCGCAGATCCTCGCCTGGTACGACGACCTGGTCGCGCGTCAGCGACGAGCCCGTGCGCCAGGACCCGGCCGCGGTGCTCGGGCCGTGCGGTCGCGGTCGGCCACGTCCTCGGCGCCGCCGCCGGGCTGCGCGAGACCGATCGGCTGCGCGAGGTGCTCGGCGATCGGCACCAGTGGCACGCCGTGCGCGGCTACCTGCACGAGCTGGGCGGTGACCTGCCGCGGCCGCCGCGCGCCTACGCCGAGGCCGCGCGGCTGGCCACGAACGTCGCCGAGCGCGACCACCTGGTCCGCCAGGCCGCCCGCGCGCGGGCGCTCGGTTCCAGCGCGTGAGCCTCGGACACCCCCGGCCGGCGGCATCTCACCTTCGTGGTCGAGCAGTTCGACGATACCTACCGCCTCTGTTACCTCTCCGGCCCGGAAGGGATCATCCTCGATCTGCCGCTACTTCACGGTGAACTCGACCGGGTAGGCGACGCCGGAGGGGGAACGCAGCGTCAGCCGGTACGTCCCCTTGGGCAGGGTCTTGTTGTTCCAGCTGCCGGTGAGCTTGAGGTACGTCTGAATCGACGTGACCTTGAAGACCTTCTTGCCCTTGAGCGCAGTGAGCTTCTTCTTCGCGCCGACCTTGGCCAGCGATGCCGTCAGCGAAGTCTTGCCGGTCACGGTGATCTTCACCGGGGGCGTGCCCTTGGACGGCTTCTTGGCCAGGACCGTGAACGGCTGCTTGCTCTTCTTCTTGGCTTTGCTCAGCTTGCCGCTGTAACCGAGGGCCGAGACGCCAGGCGCCTGCGGGCCGGCGGCCGGCGGGCTGCCGCCGTCGGCGGCCCCCGCCGGTGCCGGTCCCGGCGACGCCGGTGCCGCCGCTGCCGTCGGCGCCGCCATTGGCGCCCGCCGCGCCGTCGCCGGGGGCGTTGCCCTCGTTCTCGAGCGTGCCGTCCCAGAAGACACGCGTCTGGCGCGGCCAGGTGATGCCGATGCCGCCGACAACGCCCCAGTTCTTACCGGCGGCGTCCGGGACCTTGCTCCACCAGCTGTACCCCGGGTCGACCGACGACGGGTCATCACCGACCGTGTAATCGAGCACGATCTTCTGACCATTGCCGACATCAGCGTGCGCGCCGACTGCGATCCGCAGGGTGCCGAGCAGCCGCTCGGTGCGACCGGTGATACCGGAGCCGTCCACGGCGGCCGGAGCGCCCTTGGTGCTGTAGAGCGAGAGGTAGATCCGGCTTCGGCTGCCGATGTTGGTGATGTTGTTCTTGTAGACCTCGAACCCTTCAGCCGAGGGGTTGTTCTTCCCGCGCCCGTCAAACCCGGCGTCCGGAGTGAACGAGACAAAGCGCGACTGCACACTGCCGATGTCGAAGTACACCTCGCGCAGCCCGAACGGGTATTTGGCGAAGGAGCTGTTATCGACGTCCGGAGCGCGGTTCTCGACCAGATAGAGCGGCACCTCGACCTCGGTATTGGCCTTGAACACCGACGGATGCGCCTTGACGTCGATCGTGTAGTTGATCGACGCCAGCGCCGCGTTCGGCATCAGCAGCGCGAGAACGGCCGCGACCAGCAGCGCGGCGCCGACCGACCCGCGAAGAGAACGTGATGGCATCGTTGACTTTCGGGCGGGTGACGTGGATAAGAAGGCGCGAGGTGGCTCGAAGCCACAGACCAGCGCCGTCGCGAGAGCAGAGCGCAACTTCGCACAGAAGGGCGTCGATTGTCGACGGCCAAACGTACAGGCGTGAGGACAGCGATGAAGGAGCCCCGTTGTGGTCGGGAATCACGACCTGGGACCGCGCGAGCATCGCCTGGCAATCGGCCTCCGCCGGGGGCGGGCCGGCGCGGAAGCTGCCGTCGCCGATCAGCACCCAGTGGCTGCCGTTGGGCGGCGACTAGCGACGGTTCTGTTCCGCCGCCTGGACGCCTCCGATGTCGATCGCCCTCATCCACCGCTCAGATTCTGGTGTGTGGTCGTCCCATCGGGACGATGCGACCTCCGAGGCGGTCGATGAAGCTTCTCGTCGCGTCGTCCGTCGGTGCGACTGAAGCACCCGCGGTCAACAGCTCCGAGCAAAGCTCATGACACGTCCATTGAACGCAACGATCGCCACGCCCACCTTCGCCGCACGGCGGCGTCGGTGCCCGGCTTCCGGGGTGAGGTACTGATGATCGGCCTGCGCGCGATCGGGCTGATCTTGGCCTTCGGCGCCGGCGTGCTGATCAGCGCGGTCTCCTTCGACCTCGTCCAGGAAGCGGCCGACAAGGCGACCGGGGGCGGCTGGGCCGTCGGTGGCCTGTTCGCGGGCTGCCTCGTCTTCTTCATCGGCGACCGCCTGATCGACCGCCTCGGAGGCGGCGACCGCAAGGACGCCTCCGGCGATCAGGCCGGCGGCTCCCCGCTCGCGATCGTGCTGGGCTCCGTGCTCGACGGGATCCCCGAATCGATGGTCATCGGCCTCACGATCTACGAGGGCGGTGCCTAGGCCTGTTGGAGGATCGAGCTACCCCGCCCGAATCCCTGTCGGCGCCGCCTCCCGCTGACGAGTCTCCGGAGCGAGCGACGGACCGGTCGCACGGTGATCGCGATCCACCGGATCTGTATAAGGCATCGGCGGTGAGGGAGCAGCCGCAACTCGCTGGAGATGTTGGCGCTCCTTCATCCCGTCGGGACGATGCCGGCGGATGACTACCGGTTAAAGGTCGCTCCATGGACCGAGCGGACGTGCCTGGCGACTCCAGTGGCGGCGAGACGGGAGGGGTCGGGGCGTTGGGACGTGAGCTACGCACGCCGGCCGCCGCCGGCGTCGCGGGCCTCATCTTCGTGGTTCTGTTCGTCGTCTCGCTCGCCTTGCTCTACAGGGAGCCCGCGAGGGGGAGCAGCGCGGCCGAGATCGCGGCGTTCTTTCGGAAGAATCAGACGGGAACGATCGGCCTCGTCGGCCTCTATCTGGTGCCGTTTGCCGGGATCACGTTCCTCTGGTTCATCGCCGCCGTCCGCACCCGCATCGGCGCGCACGAGGACCAGCTCTTCGCGACCGTCTTCCTCGGCAGCGGCCTCTTGTTCGTCGCGATGCTCTTCGCCGCCGCAGCGGCGGCCGGCGCCCCCCTCGCCGCCATCAAGTTCCAAGGGGCGCCGCCGCCGAGCCCCGACGTCCTGGTGTTCTCACGCGGGCTCGCGTACACGTTCCTGTACGTCTACGGCGTGCGCGCCGCGGCCGTGTTCATGATCGTCACCTCGACGATCGGCCTGCGCACCAGGGTGCTGCCGCGCTGGCTCGTCGTGCTCGGCTATACGATCGCCCTGGTCCTGCTCTTCAGCGTCTCCTACTTCAAGGGGTTCGTGTTCATCTTCCCCGCGTGGGTGACGGCCGTGAGCATCGAGGTCATACGCCGGGCCCGCTCGCAACGCCTCGAGCATCCCCTGCCAGCCGCCTGAGCTCGTTACGAATTTGTGGATGCTCGAGACTCTCGCATTGGCCGTGGAAGGGCTCGTGAACGGTGGCTTTTGGTGCCGCTCGATCGGAGCACCTTGGGCGCTTCGGAGCCGCTTCGGCGCCGAGTGTGGAGGAGCGGCTCGCCCCAGAACGCGAAAAACCGCTGCACACCCCGCGAATTCGCGGTTGTGCGCAGCGGCTTTAGTGAGTGGAGACGGCGGGAATTGAACCCGCGTCCGCAATCGCGTAAGAGTCAGCGTCTACGAGCGTAGCCGGTGCTCTATATCTCGCCCCCCACTCGCTTCACCGGCGAGGTTGTGGGTGGCCAGCCCGATCGAATTTCCCTCGGTCAGCTCAGGCGGGCGTCGGTCCGGTAATCCCGCTAATGACTCGGCCTGATCCCAGCGCGGGCTCCGGGGGCCGAGACTCTTCACCTAGTTTCGGCTAGGCGACGAGCTGGTAGCTGTGGCTATCCGCCACGGCAGTGCGAGTGTTCGCATTTGTTGGTGCCGGGGTTTTACGAGGCCTCCGGTACCTCGGCTCGCAACCGACCCCACGAACCGACCACGTCGAAGCCTGTCGTCCCCGGGGAGTTGTGCCCTTCCAGTGTAGAGGCAGTTAGGGTGCCGTGGCATGCGGAGTTTCGATGTGGTGGTGCTCGGCGCGGGGCCGGCCGGCGAGGTGGCGGCGGGGCGGCTCGCCGAGCACGGGCTGAAGGTCGCGATCGTCGAGGACCGGCTCGTCGGCGGCGAGTGCTCGTACTGGGCGTGCATGCCGTCGAAGGCGCTGCTGCGGCCGTACGAGGCGCTGGCGGAGGTCAAGCGGATCCCCGGGGCGGCCGAGGCGGTGACGGGCGAGCTCGACGTCGCGGCCGTGCTCGCGCGGCGCGACGAGATCATCCACGGCCTCGACGACGACGCCCAGCTGCCGTGGCTCGAGGACCGCAGGATCGAGCTGATCCGCGGCCGCGGGAAGCTGGTCGGCGAGCGGCGCGTCCGCGTCGGCGACGAGGAGATCGAGGCCAAACGCGCCGTCTTCCTCGCCGGCGGCTCGACGCCGGCGATGCCGCCGATCCCGGGCCTGGACGAGATCGACGGCGCGTGGACGAACCGCGAGGCGACGACCGCAAGGAGATCCCCGAGCGGATGGTGATCCTGGGCGGCGGCGTCGTCGGCGTCGAGATGTCGCAGGCGTTCCAGACGCTCGGCAGCCAGGTCACGCTGATCGAGGGCGCGCGGCGGCTGATCCCGAACGAGGAGGAGTTCGCCTGCGTCCAGCTGACCGCGTCGCTGCGCGAGCGCGGGGTCGACATCCGCACGGCCCAGAAGGCCGAGCGGGTCGAGCAGGCCGCGGACGGCACGATCACGGTGTCCACGACCAACGGCGGCAGCGCCGAGGCCGACGTGGTGCTCGTCGCGCTCGGGCCGCAAGCCGGCGACGGACGACCTCGGCGTCGAGGTCGTCGGCCTGGAGCCGGGCAAGACGATCCACGTCGACTCGCACATGCGCGTCCCGGGCCACGAGTGGCTGTACGCGATCGGCGACATCAACGGCCGCGCGCTGTTCACGCACATGGGCAAGTACCAGGCGCGCGTCGCCGCCGACTACCTGCTCGGCCACGACCGCGCGCTCTCGCACGGCGCCGACGGCCCGCTCTCGCCGCGCGTGATCTTCACCGAGCCGCAGGTCGCGGCGGTCGGCCACACGACGCGAGTCGGCCGAGGAGGCGGGGCTGATCGTCGACGTCTACGAGACGTCGACCTCGGGCAACGCCGGCGGCTCGTACTACGGCCGCAACGCGCCGGGGACGACGCGCTGGCTCGTCGATCGCGAGCGGCGGATCGTCGTCGGCTGCACGATCACGGGCGCCGAGATCGCCGACTTCCTGCACGCCGCGACGATCGCGATCGTGGGCGAGGTGCCGCTCGACCGACTGCGCCACGCGGTCCCGAGCTTCCCGACTCGCAGCGAGGTCTGGCTGCAGCTGGAGCCTTAAAAGAAATCGACGCGGAGGGAGCCGCTTGAGGTCCCTTCCCGAGCCCGGCGCAAGCGCCGATCTCGCTGGGGCGGCGGGCCTTTCACCTCAAGCCTCGCTCTTTGCGTCTCTGACCTCCGCGTCTAAGAAGACCGTATTCCCGGCCGGTTCGGTGGCGCAAGAGGGCACCGGACAAGCATCCCGCAACCTCCGCAATTTCGATTTACGTCGAACCTTATGGTACGATGGTCATCGAACTTCAAGCCAGGAGGTCAGCCATGTCCCCTACTCCTACTGCTCCCGCCCCCGAACGTCCGAAGCCGCCGTTCCGGCGCATCGTCGTGTTCACGGGTAAGGCCTGACGGACATACTCCAGCGTGAGCTCCGGAGCCTTCGTCCGCCAGCAAGTCGATTCCGGGGCCGTCCTGAGGGCGGCCCCGAGCAGCACCACCTCTACGTCGCGCTGGCGTGCCCCTGGTCGCAGCGCGCGGTGATCGCCCGCGCGGTGCTCGGTCTCGAGGACGCGCTGGGGATCTCCTACGCCGATCCCTACCGCGACGAGCGCGGGTGGGCCTTCCCCGGCGGGCGCTTCACCGACGAGCTCAACGACTTCAGCTTCCTCCAGGAGGCCTACGACGCGACGGTCGAGGACTACGACGGCCGCGTCACGGTCCCGGTGCTGTGGGACAAGGACGCGCAGAAGATCGTCTCCAACGAGTCCGCCGACATCATCCGGATCTTCGACGAGTGGGCCGGCGGCGACCTCTACCCGGCGGGCAAGCGCGCCGAGATCGACGCGCTCAACGAGTGGATCTACGCCGAGTTCCAGAACGGCGTCTACCGCGCCGGCTTCGCCCGCTCGCAGGAGGCCTATGACGAGGCCTACCGCGGCGTGTTCGCCGCGCTCGACCGCCTCGAGGCGCTGCTGGGCGATCGCGTCTACCTCGCCGGCGACGCGATCACCGAGGCCGACTGGCGGCTGCTCCCCACGCTGCTGCGCTTCGACGCCGTCTACCACACGCACTTCCGCTGCAACGGCGCGCGCCTGATCGAGTACCCGAACCTGCTGCGCTACACGACCGACCTCTTCGACCAGCCGCACATCGCCCAGACGTTCGCGCTGGACGAGATCAAGCGCCACTACTACACGACCCACGACGAGCTGAACCCGAAGCGGATCATCCCGGCCGGCCCGCCGACCTGGGCTTCAATTCTACCGCCTGAAGCTGCGCTCCATCTCGCGCTTCATCTCGCGTTCCTTGATCGACTGGCGCTTGTCGCCGACGTCCTTGCCGCGGGCGAGCGAGATCTCGATCTTCGCGTGGCGGTCCTTGAAGTACAGCCGCGTCGGGATCAGCGTCAGCCCCTTCTCCTTGGTCTTGCCGATCAGCCGCTCGATCTCGCGCCGGTGCATGAGCAGCTTGCGCGGGCGCTCGGGCTCGTGGTTCTCGCGCGTCGCCGGGGCATACGGCGGGATGTGGACGTTGTGCAGCCAGACCTCGCCGTTGGTGACCGCGGCGTAGCCGTCCTTGAGCTGCGCCTTGCCCTCGCGCAGCGACTTGACCTCGGTGCCGGTGAGCACCATCCCGCACTCCCACTTGTCCATCAAGTGGTAGCGGTAGGAGGCTTGGCGGTTGGTGGCGACGTCGGCCATGTCCCCTCCTATGTTGGCAGGGGCCTACTTGACGGTGAGCGTCGCGCGCATGCCGGCGCGCTTGTGGCCCGGGAGCGAGCAGTAGAGCGTCCAGCGGCCGCGGGTGAGCCTGCCGCGCCACTCGGCGACGGCGCCCGGCAGCGTCTCGCCGACGACGGCGGGCCGCCTCGACGCGCGGCCCGCGCCGGCGGGGACGAGCCGCAGGTCGTGCGGGTCCTCGCCGCGGATCGCGAGCTGGACGATCGCCGGCCCGGCCTTGACCGTCGTGCGCGAGAGCGTGAAGCGGAACTCGGTGGCCTCGACGAGCACGCGCGACGGCGCCGCGGCCTGGGCGGGCGCGGCGAGCGCGCCCAAGGCGAACGCCGACGCGCGAACGAGCCACCTCACTTGAGGATCACCGGCTTCCCGATCCCGCGCGCGTCGGGCAGGATCGCCAGCGGATCGACGCCGAACCAGTCGCCGCACAGCGCGCCGTAGACGCCGCGGTAGTCCGAGGTCGCACGCAGGTTGCCGTCCTTGTCGAGCTTCGCCAGGCCCGGGAACTCGCCGACCATCCGGCCGGCGGCGCGCGAGCCGATCAGGAAGCCGACGCCCGCCGCGCCGTGATCGGTGCCCGAGCCGTTCTCGGCCGCGCGGCGGCCGAACTCCGACCACACGAGCGTCAGCACGCGGTCGGCCAGCCCGCGCGCCTCGAGATCGCGCTGGAAGGCGAGCAGCGAGTCGAACGTGAGCTTCAGGTTCTTGGGCAGCGACTCGGCCTGGTTGGCGTGCGTGTCGTAGGCGCCGGGCGCGCTGATCGAGGCGGCGCGGATCGGCAGGCCCGCGGCGAGCATCGCGGCGAAGCCGGCGAGGCGCTTCGGGAACGCCTCGGAGCTGGCCGGATACGCGGCGGCGGGCGTGTAGGCGGGCTTGCCGTCCTTGCCCAGCGGCGCGAGCGCGTCGCGCACGCCGCCGGCGAAGGCCGCCGCACGGGCCGCCTGCGCGACCGCGGGGTCGGAGGAGCCGGTCAGCGCGCGGCCGATGTTCGTGAACGCGGGCACGGCGAGCTCCTCGGCGGGACCCCAGGCGCCCGGGGTCCAGAAGCCGACGTCCTCGGGCTTGTTGACCGCCGCGACCGGGTTGCGCGCCGTCGCCAGCGTGGGCGAGAGCTGGCCGTCGAGCGAGATGCCCTGAAGCGGGTTGTCGGGCGCGCCGACGCGATCGAGCACGCGGCCGAGCCAGCCGGTGCGCAGGTGCGGATCGAGCGCGCCGACCTCCCAGAAGTGGCGCGACGTGAAGTGCGACTGGTCGGCGTTGGTGTAGCCGACCGCGGGCAGCACCGAGACCTTGCCCTCGGCGTGCAGATCGGCCAGCGCCGACGCCGCCGGATGCCAGGCCAGGCGCGAGTCCTCGGCGAACGCGCGGCCGTCGGCGACCGCGAGCGTCGGCCGCAGCTTGCGGTAGAGCGGATCGCCGACCGGCGCCAGCACGGAGAGCGAGTCGACGCCGCCGTCCATGAAGACGTTCAGCAGCACCGTGCCCGGTCCGGCGCTCTGCGCCTGGGCGATGCCGGTCTCGAAGAACGGGGCCTGTGCGAGCTTGCCCGCGCCGTAGACGGCGAGTCCCAGCCCCGCGGCGCGCAGCATCAGCGAGCGGCGCGACAGGCCGGTGCCGGCGGGCTCGGGCATGCCGGCCTCGATCGCGGGGAGGCCCGCGGACGCGCGGGCGTGCTCGTTGCAGCAGTCCATGGTCAGCTCGTCAGGTAGTCGGGGCTCGTCGCGACGAGCATCCGCAGCGCGTTCAGCGCCAGGACGGGGTAGCTCGTCTGCTTCCAGGGCTTGTCGGCGGTGGCCAGCGTGTCGGCGGCGTAGCGCTCGAGGCCGTTGCGCACCGTGCCGGAGAGCGCCGGGGAGCCCCAGAAGGCGACCGCACGGCGGACCAGTTCGGCCGGGTCGGCGGGGATGTCGTCGACCTTGTCGGGATCGATCCGCGCCGGGTCGCAGATCTGCTGCACCATCTGCCAGCGCGCGCGGAACGTCGCCGTGTCCAGCCAGCGCGTGTCGTCCCAGCCGGAGACGTTCGGCGGCATGAAGAGGTACTGGCCGGCGCTCTCGCACAGCCAGGCCCAGGCCGGCGTGTCGATCCCGCGCCCGACGGCGCGCAGCATGCCGGCGGCCTGCACGACCGGCGGCTTGACCATCCGCTTGCCCGGGTCATAGAGGTCGGGGTGCGAGAGGATCGCGGTCAGCAGCCGGCGCACGTCGCGGCCGTCGCGCGACGTACATGCGCGAGAGCGCCTTGACCGTCGAAGCGGAGGGCTTGGACGGGATGAAGTAGCCCCACAGCTTCGTGACCATGAACTCGGGGTGCCTGCGATGCCGGGTGACGAGCCGGACGCCCTCCTGCCAGCCGTAGCGCCCGCGCTTGCCGTAGATGCGCTTGTAGCCCGGGTCGTGCGCCTTCTTGTCGTAGCGGAAGCGGGTCGGCCCGGAGTCGTTCCAGTCGTTGCGGAAGCCGGTCAGCGCCTTGGCCAGCGCGCGCACGTCGCGCTCCGCGTAGCCGCGCCCGGCGCCGAGGCAGAACAGCTCCTGCAACTCGCGCGCGTAGTTCTCGTTGGGGTCCCAGCGGTTGTTGGACGTGCCGTTGAGCCACAGCAGCATCGCCGGGTCGCGCGTGATCTCGATCGCGAGCTGCTCGAAGTTGCCGAGCGCGTGCCGGCGCAGCAGCGCGTTCTGGCGCAGCATCAGCTTCTGCGGCACGCCGCCCTTGGAGGTCGCGAACCAGTCGTGCCAGACCAGCGTCATCCGCTCGACCAGCGGCGCCTGCGTGCGGACCATCCGGTCCAGCCACCACAGGTGATCGTGGCCCCAGGCGTCGCGCGGCGCGAGCGGCGCGTTCTCGACCCGCGGGCTCGGTCCGACGAGCCGCTTCGAGGCCGGATGCGTCAGCGACTTGACGGCAGCGTGCAGCCCGAGCTTCGCGAGCGCGGCGGCCTGACCGGGCGCGGGCCCGAACCCGGCCCGCCACAGCAGCCGCTCGGCCTGCTCCTCGCCAAAGGCCCCTCGATACGCCGGAATCCCCACCCAACACTCCATCGGCACCCGGCCGCGCCGAACGTAAAGGGGTCAGACCCCTTTAGCTGTCTGTGGGCCGCAGGCCCAGAGCGAAGTTGAGACCTGCGGCCCATGGAAGTGGGGACAGCGGCGCGCCTACCGTGCGAGAGGTGCGCGGAGAGCGCGGTCAGACCGCTGCGGAGTACCTGGGAGCGCTGCTTCTCGTCGGCGTGATCGTGCTCGCGGTCGTGACCTCGGGCGCGGACGCGACGATCGCGAGCGAGACCAAGCGGATCGTCTGCACGATCGCCGGCGGCAACTGCGCGGCGGCGGCGGCGAAGCCGGGCGTCGCCGACAGCGATCTCGACGGCCCGTCGCTGAGCGACCATCCGTTCCTCGTCCTGCCGTTCCCGGGCTCGGTCACGGTCACGTGCACCTACGACGGGCGCGATCCGTCGACGTGCGTCCCGCACGGCGGCAACGGCGTCTCGGTCCAGGCCAGCGGCGAGCTCAAGGTCGAGCGGACGCCGACGACGCTGGACGCGAACGGCTGCCCGTGGCAGAACCTGTCGATCCAGACGACGCTGAAGCTGTCGGCGAACGCCGAGGCCAAGGGCGCGACGGTCGGCGGCTCGCTGTCGGGCTACCTCGGCCAGAGCACGAAGTACCAGCTCACGGTCTCGCCGGACGCCGCGGACGCGATCGCCGACGGCGAGCGCCCGGCGCCCAACCCGGTCGACCCGACCACGATCGCCGCGGGCGAGAGCATCCAGCTCTCCGAGGACTTCTACGCGGGCATCAACGCCAAGGGCAGCTACCGCGCGCTGCAGGTCGAGATGGGCTACGACACCGGCACGCGCGTGTCCAGCGGCGTCAAGCGCATCAGCCCGACCACCGTGCGGGTGATGGTCGGCGACTCCGAGTTCGTGCGCCAGGCGCTCAAGCTCGGCGTCGGCTACAAGGACGTCAGCCTCGCGCTCGGCAACACCAAGGACCTCAGCAACGGCAAGCTGCACGCCGTCGACATCGACATCTCCAACCAGGCCGGCTGGGACGCCTACCAGGCCTTCCTCAGCTCGGGCCAGCTGCCGAAGAACGGCACGCCGGGAACGCTCAACCCGACCCGCGCGGAGACCCTCGTCTACACCGACGTCACCCAACTGGAGGCCAAGCTCGGCGGCCTCAAGCTCGGCGGTCAGCTCAACAGCTCCGACGGCCGCCTGACGATCACGACCAACGCCGACGGCACGGTCGACCGCGTCGCGACCGCCCGCTACGGCGACGTCGGCCTCGCGGTCACGAGCAGGCAGGACGCCGACGGCAACCCGGTCGGCACCACGACGCGCTCGCTGCTGCTCCACGACGTCGACGCCGAGTCGGTCAAGGGCCTCTACCAGCAGACCGGCCAGACGCCGCCGTCGGACATCAGCGGCGATCTGCGCTTGGACTTCACCGAGCCGCAGCTCGAGCAACTCCGCCAGCTCGCGCTCTCCAGCATCGCCGACAAGGTCGAGATGAACGGCACGCGACCGACCAACCTCCAGATCGAGCAGTCGCTGCGCGACAACCACGGGGTCGTGAAGTTCGATGGCGTCGAGTACGACTTCGGCGGCGTCGAGTCGCTGCTCGGGGCCGCGGAGAACCCCGACGACGCGCTGATCGCGCTCTACCACGGCGGCATGAGCTCGGGCGCGGTGCTCGAGGCGATCCAGCACCTCCTGCTGGGCAACACCGGCGCCCTGCCGATCATCAACGCGGCAAGCTGCTGACCGCCTCCGCGAAGACCTCGGTGTGGCGATCGACGTCCGCCGCCGTCGTCGTGGGCGCCATCAGCGCCATGTTGTGAAACGGCGTCAGCAGGACGCCGCGGTTGAGCGCGTGCAGGTGCAGGTAGCGCTCGAGATCCGGGTCGGATGCGGCGTGCGCGTCGCTCCCGTTGCGCGCCGGCGCGGACTGGAAGCGGTACTCGGCGCGGCAGCCGAGTTGGGTGACGTTCCAGGGCAGCGCGCCGATCGAGTCGCGGATGCCGTCCGCGAAGCGCGCGGCCAGCGGGATCGTGTGCGCCCACGCGTCGTCGGTCAGCACCGAGCCGAGCGTCGCGCGCATCGCGGCGAGCGAGAGCGCGTTGCCCGCCAGCGTGCCGCCGACGCCGCCCGTGTCCTCGTAGTCGGCCTCGACGGCGGCGAGCATCCGCTCCTCGACGTGATGCGAAAGCCCGAGCGCGCCGCACGGGACGCCGCCGCCGATCGCCTTGCCGATCGTCAGCAGATCCGGCTCCAGGTCCCACGCCGCGGTGCAGCCGCCGGGCCCCGCCGAGAACGTGTGGGTCTCGTCGATGATCAGCAGCGTGCCGTACCGCGAGCACAGCGCCCGCAGCGCCTCGTGGTAGCCGTCGTCGGGCAGCACGATGCCCATGTTCGTCATCGCCGGCTCGGCCAGCACGCACGCGATCTCGCCGCCGCGCAGCGCGACCTCGATCGCGTCGAGATCGTTGAACTCGATCGCGGTGGTCGTCGTCGCGACGTCGACCGGCGGACCGACATTACCCGCCCGCGAGACGGTCCCACCCTCCGCCGCGGTGACCGCGAACGCCTCGTCGACGGACCCGTGGTAGCAGTACGAATAGACCAGCACGCGCGGGCGTCCGGTGAGCATCCGTGCGATCCGCAGCGCTGTCCGGTTCGCGTCCGTGGCGGTCAGGGTGAACAGCCAGCGCGGGACGCCGAACCGGCGCGTGAGCTCCTCGCCCACCCAGGCCGCGTCCTCGGTCGGCAGCATCGTCGTGATCCCGGTCGGTGCCCGAAGCGCCTCGAGCACCGGCGCCGGCGCGTGACCCGCCATCGCGCCCGTGTCGCCGAGGCAGAGATCGACGAACTCGATCCCGTCGGCGCAGCGCACGCGGCTCCCCCGAGCCTCGGTGACCGCGATCGGATAACCACCCGCCCAGAGCATCATCCACGGCATCGGCACACCGCCGAACAACGACCCGCGCGCCCGCTCGTGCAGCGCCGCGCAGCGCGGATGGTCGGCCCGGAACCGGCGCAGTTCGGAGTCCAACATGCCGAAGTTCTACCGTGCTGCCCCATGGGAGCTTGGGGAGAAGGCGTTTTAGAGAACGACACGGCCGCCGATTGGCTCGGTGACCTCGAGGAGCAGCCGCAGCTGGAGACGGTGACGATCGCGCTCGGGGACGCCGCCGGCGAGGACGACTACCTCGACGCGAGCGCGGGTTGCGAGGCACTCGTGGCCGCCGAACTGGTGGCCTACGCGCTCGGCCGCCCCCCATCTGAGCCTGAGGAGCGCCTGCTGGCGCTCGCCGCCGACCTGCCCGGTCTGCGCGAGCACGCCGCGCTCGCGGCGCAGGCCGTCGCGCTGATCGGCGGCTCCGAGCAGAGCGAGCTCTTCGACCTCTGGCACGAGGACGGCGACAACGACGTCTGGGACGCGTTGATTACTGACCTCGGCGCGCGTCTGAGCTGATCCCGGCGGCGGTGGTGGGTAGGCCCACCACATGCCTGACAACAGAGGCGTTGCCTACATGGGGCCGGGTGAGGTCGAAGTCCAGACGATCGACTTCCCGACCTTCACCGTCCAGAAGGGCCCCGGCGTGCCGGAGGAGAATGTCGGCCGCGAGTGCCACCACGGCGTGATCCTGCGGATCGTGTCGACCAACATCTGCGGCTCCGACCAGCACATGGTCCGCGGCCGCACCACCGCGCCCGAGGGACTGATCCTCGGCCACGAGATCACCGGCGAGGTGATCGAGAAGGGGCGCGACGTGGAGTTCCTCGACGAGGGCGACCTCGTCTCGGTGCCGTTCAACATCGCCTGCGGCCGCTGCCGCACATGCAAGGAACGTGACACCGGCATCTGCCTGAACACCAACCCGGAGCGCCCGGGCGCGGCCTACGGCTATGTCGACATGGGCGGCTGGGTCGGCGGCCAGGCCGAGTTCGTGATGGTGCCCTACGCGGACTTCAACTGCCTGAAGTTCCCGGACAAGGCGCAGGCGATGGAGAAGATCCTCGACCTGACGATGCTCTCCGACATCTTCCCGACCGGCTATCACGGGTGCGTGACCGCGGGCGTGCGGCCGGGAAGCACCGTCTACATCGCCGGCGCCGGGCCGGTCGGGCTCGCCGCCGCGCACTCCGCGCAACTGCTTGGCGCGGCCGTCGTGATCGTCGGCGACCTCAACCCGGATCGGCTCAAGCAGGCGGCGAGCTTCGGCTGCGAGACCGTCGACGTCTCCAAGGGAGACCCGCGCGACCAGATCGAGCAGATCCTCGGCGTCCCAGAGGTCGACGCGGGTGTGGACGCCGTCGGCTTCGAGGCCCGCGGCCACGGCGAGAACTCCGCCACCGAGGCCCCCGCCACGGTCCTCAACAGCCTGATGGACCTGACGCGCGCGGGCGGCAAGCTCGGCATCCCGGGGCTCTACGTCACGGGTGACCCGGGCGCGAGCGACGACGCCGCCAAGGAGGGCTCGCTCTCGATCCGGATCGGGCTCGGCTGGGCCAAGTCGCACAGCTTCGCGACCGGCCAGTGCCCGGTCATGAAGTACCACCGCGACCTGATGACGGCGATCCTCAACGACCGCGCCCAGATCGCCAAGGCCGTCAACGCGCAGGTGATCTCGCTCGACGACGCGCCGCAGGGCTACAAGGACTTCGACAAGGGCGAGTCCGTGAAGTTCGTGATCAACCCGAACGGGCTGATCGGTTAGAGCGCGACGGGCTCCAGGTCGACGCGGCCGCGCGCGGCGTCGACCTTCTCGACCTGGACCGTCACCGGGTCGCCGAGCCGGATCCGCTTGTCGGAGTCAGCGCCGACGAGCATCGTCTCGAGCACGTTGAGCTCCCACCACTCGCCGCGCAGGCGGCGGACGCCGAGCAGGCCTTCATAGCCGTCGAAGGCGATGAAGGCGCCGGCGCCGATCACTCCGGAGACCTCGCCGTCGAACTGGGCGTCCCAGCCGTTCTCGAACAGGCGACGCTCGAGCAGGAACGCGCGCGCGACGTTGTCGGCCTTGCGCTCGATCCCCATCGCGTCGCGCTCGCGCGCGGAGCACCACTCGCCCGCGGCTTCCAGGTCCGAGGCGCGCACCGTGGCCTCGCCGGCGCCGATCGCCGATAGCAGCGCGCGATGGCAGATCAGGTCCGGGTAGCGGCGGATCGGCGAGGTGAAGTGGCAGTAGCGCTCGGAGCGCAGGCCGTAGTGGCCGAGGTTGCGCGGCGTGTAGTGCGCCTGCTTGAGCGAGCGCAGCACGAGCGAGGTGAACGCGGCGCGCCCGTGCCCGCGCCGGCGCACCTCGCGATCGACGTCATGCGCGGCCGCGCTGACCAGCTCGCCCGCCTGGGCGGCCGTCATGTGGCCGGGGAGCGGCGGCGCCGGGACGTCCAGCGATTCGAGCTGCTCGATCAGGCGCTCGACCCGCGGCGGGTCCGGCGGCTCGTGCACGCGGTAGAGCGCCGGCAGCTTGCGCTTCTCGAGCAGGCTCGCGACGGCCTCGTTGGCGGCGATCATCAGGAACTCGATCAGGCGGTGCGACTCGGTCTGCTCGGACGGCAGCAAGGTCTCGACGTGGCCGTCATGCGAGAACCCGAACTCCGGCTCGCTGGACTCGACGGCCAGCGCGCCGCGCTCCTCGCGCGCCTCCGACAGCGCCTGCGCCACCTTGCGCGCCGCCGCCAGCGGCTTTGCCCACGGGTCGAGCGCGCGCTCGACGCCCGCGAAGATCCGGTCCACACGCGGGTAGTCCAGACGCTCGTCGGAGCGGATGACCGAGCGGTGAAACGCGGTCCGACGCACCTTCGCGCCGTCGAACTCGAGCTCGACGGTCACGGTCAGCCGGTCCTCGCCCGGCACCAGCGAGCAGGCCCGGTTCGACAGCGCCTCGGGCAGCATCGGCTCGACCAGCCCGGGCACGTAGACCGAGTTCGCGCGCCGGAACGCCTCGCGGTCGACCGCCGAGCCGGGCTTGACGAACGCCGCCACGTCGGCGATGTGCACCCAGACGCGGATCGCTCCGTCGGCCAGTTCCTCGGCGCTGATCGCGTCATCGAAGTCCTTTGCCGACGGCGGATCGATCGTGAACGTGGTCAAGTCGCGAAAATCGCGCCGGTCCGGCGTGGCGACGACCTCTTCGGCGGCGATCCGCGCCTCGCGCTCGACCAGCGGATCGAAGCGCCGCCGCAGGCCGCGGTGGACCATCAGCGCGTCGAGCACGTCGCGGGCCACGTCCGGGCGCCCGATCCGGCGCTCGATCCGCGCGCGCTTGCCGCCCGGGACCGTGACCGCCACGAGGTCGCCGACACGCTCGCCGCGCCGCGGCTTCTCGATGTCGAGCCGGTTGCCCGGCTCGAAGAACGGCGCGACCGAGAGGTAGCGCCCCCGCTTTTCCAGGACCCCGACGAGCGGAGTCGGGCTCACTCCCCGGCCACCGTCTGGAGCGCCTTCTGGAGCGCCTCGTCCGTCTCGGTCTTGGGGTCGTCGCTGGCCTTGATGTCGGGCGTGACGCCGGCGCCCTTCTTCACGCCGCCGCCGCCGAGGTTGCGGCCGCCGGGCAGGAAGTACTCACCGACCGTGATGTCCAGTGCGCCGCCGTTGGGCATCTGCTCGACCTCCTGGAAGACGCCCTTGCCGAACGTGCGCGTACCGACGACCTTGGCGCGCTTGCGGTCCTGCAGCGCGCCGGTGACGATCTCCGACGCCGAGGCCGAACCCTCGTCGACGAGCACCACGACTGGGATCTTCGCCGAGATCGCGCCACCCTCGGCGTTGTAGACGCGCTCGGGCCGGTTGCGGCCCTTGGTCGACACGACGCGGCCGTCGGGGAGGAAGACCGAGGCGATCGAGACGGCCTCATTGAGCAGACCGCCGCCGTTGTGGCGCAGGTCGAAGACGATGCCCTCGGCGCCCTTCTTGAGCTGCTCGTCGACCGCGGCCTTGACGTCCTCGCCCGAGCCGGAGGTGAACCCGGCCAGGCGCACCCAGCCGATCTTCTTGCCGTCTTCGCGCTTCGTCTCGCTCTGGACGATCGGGATGTCGACCTTCGCGCGCTTGAGCTTGAGCTTGCGCCCGTCCTTGAGCGTCATCACCACGGTCGAGCCTGACGGGCCCTTGATCAGCGCCGTCGACTGGTCCGACGTCTTGCCCGCGAGCGACTTGCCGTTGACGGCGACGATCACGTCGCCGTCCTTCAGACCACCCTCTGCAGCCGGCGAGTCCTTGTAGACCTCTTCGACGCGCAGGCCCTGCTTGATCGTGCGCACCGACATGCCGACGCCCTCGAACTGGCCCTCGGTGTCGAGCTGGAAGGCCGCGTAGTCCTTCGGCGAGAAGTAGTGCGAGAACTGATCCTCGAGCGACTCGACCGCGGCCGAGAGCGACGTGTTCAGGAGCTGATCGCGATCGACCTTGCGGTAGTAGTCGCGCTCGATCGTGTCGACGGCCTCCTCGTAGAGGCGTCCGTCGGAGTCCGAGACGAAGGCGTTGCGGGCGAAGCCCGGAAGCGTGTCGGGATGACCGCCGAGCCAGAGCCCGAGCACGAGTGCGAGCGGGATCAGGGCGGCGAGGACGGCGGGGAGGAGGAGGCGGCGACGTTGCATGGGCGGGCGGTCACGGTAACGCGCGTCCGTCAGGTTTCGCTAAGCAACTCGAACCACACCCGCGCACGCTCAGCTCGGTCGGCTCCCCAGCGCGCGGCCAAGCGGTCGACGTAGTGCAGGCCCCAGCCGCGGTCGGAGTCCGGCGAACGCTGCCGCGGAACGAAGCCGGGCCCGGGGTCGAGGACTTCGACCCGCAGGACGTTGCGCGCGACCGAGACCCGCAGCTCGATCTCGCCCTCCTCGCGGACGTGCTCGACGGCGTTGGCGACGAGCTCGGAGGCGAGCAACCGCGCGTCCTCCAGCGTCCGCTCGCTCACCTCGCCGCGGACGCACTCGAGGAACCGGCGCGCCGCGGCGGCGGAACCGGATGCCTTCGGAAGCGAGGTCGAGTGGAGCACAGGCCCAGAAGGCGGGTACCCAACGCCCCCGCTCGGGAGCGCCAACTTCGCTTAGACGCGCAGGAACTTGCGCAGGCTGAGCCCGGAGCCCAGCGCCGAGACCGCGATCCCCGAGGCCAGCAGGATCCCGATCAGCAGCTTGAAGTCGATCGTGTCGGGCGCCGCGATCAGCGCAAAGTCCTTGGCCAGCGGGTCCACGACCGCGATCTTGGCGATCACGAGCAGGAGCACCGCGAGCAGCCCGCCGATCGCGCCGACGATCACGCCCTCGAGCACGAACGGCCAGCGGATGAACCAGTCGGTCGCGCCCACGAGCTTCATCACCTCGACCTCGCGGCGACGGGCGTAGAGGCTGAGGCGGATCGTGTTGGCGATCAGCAGCATCGAGGCGATGCCCAGCAGCGCGAGCAGAAGCGCCATCGTGATCTTCACCACGCGCGTGACGGAGAGGATCTTGTTCGTGTCCTCCTCGCGGTTGCGGACCTCGTCGATCGCCGGATCGACGACCGTGGTGCCGCCGCCGGTGGCCTGCGGCGCCAGCGCGTCCTTGAGCTTGCCGATGTCGTCGGGCTTGGCCGGCGTGACGCGGAACGTGTCCGGCAGCGGGTTGGAGCCGAGCAGCTCGTACGCCTTCGGGTTGCGCTTGCGCTCCTCCCGGTAGGCCCGTTCCTTGGAGATGAACGCGACGCTGCCGACCAGCGGCTCCGAGCGCAGCAGCCGGCCGACGCGGTCGATGTCGGCCTGCTTGACGTCGGCCTTCAGGTAGACGTCGGCGATGACCTTGCTGCGGACCTCGTTGGCCGCACCGGTCGTGGCCTGCACGACCGGCAGGAAGACGCCGAGGACGAGCACGGTGACCAGCACGGTCGCCATCGCGGCGAAGCTCGGGATCGCGTTGCGCTTGAGGGCTCGCAGCGCCTCGCGGAAGAAGAAGATCGGCCTCAACCCTGTGCGCTCCGCATGCGGACAGCGAACTCGCGCGTGGACTCGCGGGCCGTGTAGGCGCCGGCCTGCTCGTCGCGGATGATCTGGCCGTCGGCCAGCTCGATCACGCGGCGGCGCATCTTGTCCACCATCGCCACGTCGTGCGTGGCGACCAGGATCGTCGTGCCGGTCTGGTTGATGCGGTAGAGCAGCTGCATGATCCCGATCGAGGTCTCGGGATCGAGGTTGCCGGTGGGCTCGTCGGCGATCAGCAGCGGCGGGTGGTTGACGAACGCGCGCGCCACCGCGACGCGCTGCTGCTCGCCGCCGCTGAGCTGATCGGGATAGTTGTGCAGCTTGGTGCTGAGACCCGTCAGCCGGAGGATGTCCGGCACCTTGTCGCGGATCTCGCGCCGGCCGCCGCCCGTGACCTGCAGCGCGTACGCCACGTTCTCGTAGACGGTGCGGTCCGGCAGCAGCTTGTAGTCCTGGAAGATCACGCCGAGGTTGCGGCGGTAGTACGGCACGCGCGGGCGCGGGATCTTCTGCAGGTCGCGGCCGGCGACGCGGATCTCGCCCGCGGTCGGCTCGGCTTCCTTGATCAGCAGCTTCATCGTCGTCGACTTGCCCGAGCCGGACTGTCCGACGAGGAAGACGAACTCGCCCGGATAGATGTCGAACGAGATGCCGTCGAGGGCGACGTCGGTCGCGCTGTAGCGCTTCTCGACCCCGGAGAAGGAGACCACCGCGCCCGTCGCGGGCGCGTGCGGCGCGGACGGGCGATGCGGATCGTCGCGGTGCCGGCGGCGGCGGAGATGTCGTTCGGTAGCGGCCATACGTCTGCTTTCGAGAGTACGAGGCGAGGTTCGCGGGCGGCGCAAGGTTCCCTGCAATTCGCCTTGGAGTACGCTCATTCTCATGGCGCGCATCGAGTCCTCCTCCCTGCCGAACGGCCTTCCCCTGCACCGTGTGGAGCTCCCAACACGCTCTACGACCGTGCTCGTGGCCTTCGACGCGGGAGCCCGCACCGAACGCTCCGAAGAGAACGGCATGGCCCATTTTCTTGAGCATCTCGTGTTCAAGGGCGGCCAGAAGTACAACGACTACCGCAAGGTCAACCAGACCGCCGAGACGATGGGCGCGCAGCTGAACGCCTACACCTCGCACGACCTGGTCGCCTTCCACATCACCTGCCGTGCCGAGGTCGTCGCCGAGGCCATCGACCTGCTCACCGACTTCGTCGGGCGGCCGAAGATCGATGCCGAAGAGCTCGATCGCGAGCGCGGCGTCGTGATCCAGGAGATCGCCCGCGCCCAGGACCAGCCCTCGGTCATCGCCGAGCATCTGATCGATCGCGCGGCCTTCGGCGATCATCCGCTCGGGCGGCCCGTGCTCGGGCCCGAGGAGCACCTGCGGACCTTCTCGCGCGACGCGATCCTCTCGTTCCGGCGGCGCCAGTGGGTCGGCTCGCGCGGCGGCGCCTTCCTCGTCGGCAACCTCGATCACCTGCCCGAGAACTCCGAGCTCGCGGAGCTGTTCGGCCGCTTCCCGTCGATCTCGTCCAACGGCGGCAGCGAGCCCGCGCCGGCGTTTGCGCCGACGACGCTGGTGGAGACGCGCGAGTCCGCCCAGTCGCACCTGCGGATGTCCTACCGGCCGTCGATCGAGGCGCGCGCCCCCGCCGAGCGCGCCGCGCTGTCGGTCTACTCGACGCTCCTGGGCGGTTCGATGGGCTCGCGCCTGTTCGACGAGATCCGCGAGCAGCGCGGCCTGGCCTACTCGGTCTACGCGATCGACCACACCTTCGCCGACGTGCCGATCCTGCAGCTCTCGGCCGGCCTGGACTCGACGAAGTGCGTCGAGGCCTTCACGCGCATGCGCGAGATCGTCGAGGAGTTGCGCACCGACGGGCCGAGCGAGGAAGAGGTCGAGCGCGCCCGCGCGTACGCCGCCGGACGGCGCGTGCTGGCCTTCGAGAACACCAACGTCGTCGCCCGCCACGCGGCCGCCCAGACCGTCATCTTCGGGCAGGACATCGACCCCGATAAGGCGATCGAGGCCCTCGACGCCGTCACCTACGACGAGGTCGTCGAGATCGCGCGCGGGATCTCCGGGGAGCTCTCGGTCGCGTGTGTCGGACCCCATACGCAGGACGAGTTCTCATAAGCGCCGCTTGCTGAGCGGCCGTTCGTCGGCCACAATGGTGGGTGGGTGACCTTGGAGGAGCTCAACCATCGCGAGCTCGAGCGTTACGTACGCCGGGTTTCGGACCGGTGGCCACTTGATCGCGCGCTGCTCGCCGGTGCGCGGGTGGCTGACCTGCGGGGCGCCGGAGCGCAGCGTGAGCGCGGCCCGGAGTACGTGATCGTGCTCGTCAGCGAGCACTTCGACGGCGTGCCGTGGCTCGAGCGCGTGTACGTGACCGGGACGCTGTGGGACTCCTATGAGATGGGCGCCCCGGCCGACATGCACGCGTACACGCGTGCGGAGTTCGAGCGCCGTCGCGAGAACCTCCCCGCCGTGCGTGACGCGGCGGAGTGGGGGCTCGAATTGCTGCCCGAGCACGCCTGAACCTTCGCGGGCTTCTGGGTAGGGCGGCTCCAGCATTCGGGCGCGCCGGCCGATGACCAGGGTATGCGCAGCCTCCCCCGGACGTTCACCGCCCTCGCCCTTGCGGCCCTGGTCACGCTGGTCCCGGCCGCCGCAGCCTCGGCCAAGACGCCCAAGCCTGCCGCCTGGGCCAAGAAGCACGATCTTTCCGGCGCCTGGCGCGCCAAGGACGCCGACAAGGATGGCGTCAAGAACTTCGCCGAGTTCAAACTCGGCACCAACCCCCGCAAGGCCGACACCGACAAGGACGGCCTCAAGGACGGCGACGAGGTCGCCTCCGCGAACGACCCGCTCGATCCCGACACCGACGGCGACGGCATCAAGGACGGCGCCGAGCATGCGGGCGTCGTC
Source organism: uncultured Solirubrobacteraceae bacterium (assembly GCA_963848475.1). Taxonomy (GTDB): domain Bacteria; phylum Actinomycetota; class Thermoleophilia; order Solirubrobacterales; family Solirubrobacteraceae; genus Solirubrobacter. Next base: position 32,699 of record CAWKDW010000003.1, read on the forward strand.
ACCGCCTTCGACGGCGAGACGATCACGATCCGTCAGTTCAAGGGCCCGAAGCTCACCGCCACGCTCGACGATTGCGACAGCGTCATCGCCGACGACGCCTCGGCCGACGACGACGACTTCGTCGACTCCACCGAGGACGACTGGTCCGACGACGACTCCGGCGACGACGTGTCGGCCGATTCCTCCGCCGCGGACGAGGTCGACCTCGGCGACGACGACGGCGCGGTCTGCGACTTCGAGGACGTCGAGGTCGGCACGGTCTTCACCAGCGCCGAGTTCGAGACCCGCGGCCGCGTGAGCTACCTCACGGCCGTCGAGATCGCTTAGCCGATCGCGACCATCCGCTCGATCGGCAGCCGCGCGCGCTCGGCGATCGCCTCGGGCACCTTCACGGCCGGGGACATCTCGCGCAGCGTGTCGCGGAGCTTCGGCAGCGTGATCATCTTCATGTAGCGGCAGGAGGCCGCCTCGTTGGCGGCAACGAAGTCGATGTCGGGCCGCGCCATCTGCAGCGGGTGCAGCATCCCGGTCTCGGTCGCCATGATCGCCGTCGCGCCCACGGGTGCGGCGGCGGCCCAGTCCATCATCTGACCGGTCGAGAGCATGTGGACGCCGGTCGCGTCCACGTCGCCCGCCGCGACGTACTCCATCACCGAGGTCGAGCAGCCGCACTCAGGATGGATCAGGAAGTCCGCGCCGGGGTGCGAGGAGCGCATGTCGGCGATGTCGCTCGGGCGGATGCCGGCATGGACGTGGCACTCGCCGTCCCACACGTGCATCTTGCGGCCCGTCTGCTTCTCGACGTAGGCGCCGAGGAACATGTCCGGCCCGAACAGGATCTCGGTCTCCGCGCCGTGCTCGCGATAGATGTGCTCGACGACCTGCACGGCGTTGGAGGACGTCACGCAGTAGTCCGTCTCGGCCTTGACGTCGGCCGTCGTGTTGACGTACATGACGACGAGCGCGTCCGGGTGCTTGGCCTTCCAGGCCCGCAGCTGATCGGCGGTGATCGAGTCCGCGAGCGAGCAGCCCGCGTCCATGTCCGGCAGCAGCACCGTCTTCTCGGGCGAGAGCACCGAGGCCGTCTCGGCCATGAAGTGCACGCCGCAGAACGCGATCACCTCCGCGTCGGTCTTCGCCGCCTGCTGCGAGAGGCCGAGCGAGTCGCCGACGAAGTCGGCCACGTCCTGCACCTCGGGCAGCTGGTAGTTGTGGGCGAGGATCACGGCGCCGCGCTCGGCGGCCAGCGCACGTACCTCGGCCTGCAGGGCGGGAACGGATTCAAGCGTCAGGAGGTTCACTGGACGGTCTCCATGATCAGCGATAGATCGAGATTCGGCGCCGAATGCGTCAGGGCGCCGATCGATACGTAGTCTACTCCGCTAATGGTCGCATAGACCAAAACTGTCTCCTCGTCGACGCCCCCGCTCACTTCGAGCACGGCCCGGCCCGCGACCTGCGCCACCGCCGCGCGCACCTGGTCGGGCGTCATGTTGTCGAGCAGCAGCCGCTGGGCGCGCGCCTCGAGCGCCTCGTCGATCTCGGCCGCGTCGCGGACCTCGACCGCAAGCCCGAGCTCCGGCCGCGCGGCGCGAGCGCGGCGCACGGCCTCGCCGACGCCGCCCGCGAGCGCGGAGTGGTTCTCCTTGATGAGCATGAAGTCGAAGAGCCCGATCCGGTGGTTGACACCGCCGCCATCGGCGACCGCGGCCTTCTCGAGCATCCGCAGCCCCGGCGTGGTCTTGCGCGTGTCGAGGATCTTCGCCCCGCCGCTGCCGACCGAGCGCACGATCCGCGCCGTCTTGGTGGCGACACCGGAGAGACGGCCGAGGAAGTTCAGCGCCGTCCGCTCCGCCGTCAGCAGCGCCCGCGCGGAGCCTTCGACGCGGAGCACGGGTCCGCCCTCGCGCCACTCGCCCTCCGGCCCGAGGCGCTCGATCGTCGCCTCCGGATCGAGCCGTAGGAACACGGCCTCGACCACGGCGAGGCCGGAGATGACGCCCGGCGCCTTCTGCGTGATCGTGGCCCGGCCGCGGGCGCCGGCGTCGACCGTCGCCTCGGTGGTCGCGTCGCCGTCGCCAACGTCCTCGGCCAGCGCTCGGTCGATCAGATCGGACTCGGTGGTCAACATTCGACCAGCGAGGATAGCGGAGTAAAAGTCTGCTCGACTATAAAGGACTCATAAGGGGCCAGGCCCCTTATCTTGTCTTTACTTTGCCGCGGGCTTCGCGTTCGCTTCCAGCCAGGAGCGGACGAAGCCGTCGAGGTCGCCGTCGAGGACCCCGCTGGCGTTGCCGACCTCGAAGTCGGTGCGGTGGTCCTTGACCATCGTGTACGGGTGCAGGACGTAGGAGCGGATCTGCGAGCCGAAGTTGACGTCGAGCGTCTCGCCGCGCGCCTTGGCGATCTCCTCCTGGCGCTCGCGCTCCTGGCGCTCGATCAGCTTCGCGCGCAGCATCGCCATCGCGGTCGCGCGGTTCGCCGTCTGCGAGCGCTCGTTCTGGCACTGCACGACGATCCCTGACGGCCGGTGCGTGATCCGCACCGCGGAATCGGTCTTGTTGACGTGCTGGCCCCCGGCGCCGGACGCGCGATAGGTGTCGACCTGCAGGTCGTCGTCGTCGATCTGGACCTCGCCGGCCTCCTCGACCACGGGCGCGACCTCGACACCGGCGAACGACGTCTGGCGGCGGTTGGCGGAGTCGAAGGGCGAGAGCCGCACGAGCCGGTGAACGCCCTTCTCGGCGCTGTAGAGCCCGTAGGCGTTGTCGCCGGAGACGCGGAACGTGCCGGACTTGATGCCGGCCTCCTCCCCCGCGCTGGCCTCCAGCAGCTCGACCTTGAAGCCGCGCCGCTCGGCCCAGCGCATCTCCATCCGCAGCACCATCTCGGCCCAGTCCTGCGCGTCGGTGCCGCCGGCGCCGGCGTTGACGGTGACGAGCGCGTCGCCGGCGTCGTAGTCGCCGGTGAACAGGCGCTGCTCCTCGGCGGCGAGCAGGCGCGCCTCGACGGACGCGATCGCCTCCTCGAGCTCGTCGGCGAGGTCGGCATCGTCCTCGGCGATCTCCGCCAGACCCGCGAGATCCTCCGCGTCGGCCTGCAGCTTGTTGAACGCGTCGAGCCGGCGCTGCGTGCGCGTGTGCTCGGCCCCGACCTTCGCGGCGGCATCCGGATCGTCCCAGAAGCCCGCCTCGCCCATCTCCGCTTCGAGCGCGCTCAGGCGCTCACTCAGCTCAGCTGGGTCAAAGATAGTCCGAGAGCAGGGACATCTGCTCACGGACGGCGGTGAGGCGCTGCGCGGTGGACTGATCTGAGGCCATGGCCGTGAGGCTAGCGGGTTCGGCGCCGCGCGTTGGCTAGAAGACGACGGTGCGGTTGCCGTGCACGAGCACCCGGTCCTCGAGGTGCCACTTGACGGCCCGCGAGAGCACCGTGCGCTCGATGTCGCGGCCGAGGCGGACCATCGTCTCGGCGTGCTCGCGGTGCGAGACGCGCGCGACGTCCTGCTCGATGATCGGGCCGGCGTCGAGTTCCTCGGTCACGTAGTGCGCGGTCGCGCCGATGATCTTCACGCCGCGCTCGAACGCGCGCTGGTACGGGTTCGCACCGGCGAAGGCCGGCAGGAACGAGTGGTGGATGTTGATCACCGGGATGCCCAGCGCCGTGAGGAAGTCGCCGGAGAGGATCTGCATGTAGCGGGCGAGCACGACGAGGTCGACGTCGCGCAGCAGCTCGAGCAGGCGCGCCTCGGACTCGGGCTTGCCGCCCGGCTTGACCGGCACGTGGTGATACGGGATGCCGAAGCCCTCGACGTCCGCCCGGTGGTCGGGATGGTTGGAGGCGACGAGCGCGATCTCGGCGTCGAGCTCCCCGCGCCGGTGGCGCCACAGCAGGTCGACGAGGCAGTGGTCCTCGCGTGAGACGAGCACGCCGACGCGCTTGGGGTGCCCGGCGTCGGTCAGCCGCCAGCGCATGTCGAGCCGCTCGGCGACCTCCTGCGCGAAGGCGCTGCCGAGTGAGGCGAGGTCGCCGTGCTCGAGCGTGAACTCCATCCGCATGAAGAACTCGCCGCCCTCAGGGTCCGTCGAGTGCTGGTCGGAGGTGATGATGTTCGCGCCGGAGCGCGCGAGGAAGCCCGCCACGGCGGCGACGATGCCGTGGCGGTCCGCGCAGGTGATGAGCAGGCGGCCGTTCACGCGGACGCGGAGGCTACCTGCGGGAGCTTCGGCGGGGCCTCAGGCCCCGTGGCACTTCTTGAACTTCTTGCCCGAGCCGCACCAGCACGGGTCGTTGCGGCCGATCGTGTCGTGCTCGTCGACGCGGCGCTGCTGCACCGGCGGCGGGTCCTCGGCCAGGACCTCCGCGCCGTCGCCGCCGTAGGCCGTCGGCTGGTCCTCGAGCGTGCCGCCCGAGTACGCCAGCGCGCCGAAGCCGCCCGAGACCTGCTGCGGCGGCTCCCACTCCGGGGGCGGCGCCGGGGCCTGCTCGGCACCGTCGCCGTTGGGGCCCTGGACCTCGACCTCGACGTTGAAGATCATCCGCGCGAAGTCGGCCCAGATGGAGTTCATCAGGTCCGCGAACAGCGTGAAGGCCTCGTTCTTGTAGGCCACCAGCGGCTCGATCTGCGCGAACCCGCGGAGGTGGATGCCCTCGCGCAGGTAGTCCATGTCGTACAGGTGCTCGCGCCAGCGCTGATCGATGATCTGCAGGATCAGGTAGCGCTCGAGCATGCGCATGAGCTCTTCGCCGAGCTCCTCTTCGCGCTCGTCGTACAGGCCCAGCGCGTCCTCGGTCAGCATCCGCTTGAGCTCTTCGCGGTCGATCGCCGAGCGGTCGATCTGATCGATGCCGAAGTCCACGTGGTACATCTGGTCGAGCTGGACCCAGAGCTCCTCGAGGTCCCAGTCGTCGGCGAAGTCGCCCGGCGTGTAGTCGTCGACCAGGCGCCCGATGACCTCTTCGATCTGCTCGCGCGCGACGTCGGCCATGTCGCGGCCTTCGAGCACCTCGTCGCGGTACTTGTAGACGACCTCGCGCTGCTGGTTCATGACGTCGTCGTACTCGAGGACGCGCTTGCGGATGAGGTAGTTCTGCTCCTCGACCTTGCGCTGGGCGCCCTCGATCTGCTTCGTGAGCATCTTCGCCTCGATCGGCTCCTCTTCGCCGTCGTCGCCCTTCGGGCCGAGGCGGTCCAGGATCTTGTAGATCCGGTCGCCGGCGAACAGCCGTACGAGATCATCCTCGGCGGAGAGGAAGAAGCGCGACTCGCCCGGATCGCCCTGGCGGCCGGCACGGCCGCGCAGCTGGTTGTCGATCCGCCGCGACTCATGGCGCTCGGTGCCGCAGATGAACATCCCGCCGGCGTCGAAGACGACCTCGCGGGCAGCTTCGACCCGGGCCTCGATCTTGGGCAGGATGTCGGCGTAGCGCTCGTCGTAGTCCGGGTCGCCCGGACGCAGGCCGAGCTTGATCAGCTCGATCTCGGTCAGGTGCTCCGGATTGCCGCCGAGCTTGATGTCGACGCCGCGGCCGGCCATGTTGGTCGCGATCGTCACCGCTCCGGGGGAGCCGGCCTCGGCGATGATCGCGCCCTCACGCTCGGCGTGCTCGGGCTTGGCGTTGAGCACCGTGTGCGGGACGCCCATGTTGCGCAGGCGCTCCGACAGCAGCTCGGAGACCTCGACCGAGATCGTCCCGACGAGCACGGGCTGGCCCTTGTCGTTGCGCTCGCGGATCTCGTTCGCGACGGCCCGCCACTTGCCCTCGCGGGTCTTGTAGATCAGGTCGTTCTTGTCCATGCGGATCATCGGGCGGTTCGTGGGGATCTCCACGACGCCGACCTTGTAGATCTTCATGAACTCCGTGGCCTCGGTCAGGGCCGTGCCCGACATGCCCGCGAGCTTGTCGTACATGCGGAAGTAGTTCTGCAGCGTGATCGTCGCGAGCGTCTGGTTCTCCTCGCGAACGCGCACGCCCTCCTTGGCCTCGACGGCCTGATGCAGGCCCTCCGACCAGCGCCGGCCGTCCAGGATCCGGCCCGTGAACTCGTCGATGATCTTGACCTCGCCGTCGATGACGGCGTAGTCGACATCGCGCTTGTACAGCGACTCGGCCTTCAGCGCCTGATGCAGGTGGTTGACCAGGCTGCCGTTCTCGGCGCGGTAGAGGTGCTCGATGCCGAGGAAGCGCTCGGTCTTCTCGACGCCCTGCTCGGTGATCGAGACCGTCTTGTGCTTCTCGTCGAACTCGTAGTCGTAGTCCGCCGTGAAGTCCTTCTTCGCGCGCGGGTCCATCCCCTCGGGCTTCTTGCCCGCCGTGAGGTTGGGCGCCAGCTTGGCGAAGCGCTCGTAGAGGTCCGCGGCCTGCTCGGGCGCGCCGGAGATGATCAGCGGCGTGCGCGCCTCGTCGATGAGGATGTTGTCCACCTCGTCGACGATCGCGAAGTTGTACATGCCGATCGGCTTGCCGTCTTCGCTGATGCGACCGCCGTGCTGGACCTTCTCCTCCAGGCGCGTCGCCATGTTGTCGCGCAGGTAGTCGAAACCGAACTCGGAGTTGGTGCCGTACGTGATGTCCGACGCGTACGCCGCGCGCTTCTCCTCGTAGGGCTGGTTGTTCTGGAGCACGCCGACGGTCAGCCCGAGGCCTTCGTAGATCGGGCGCATCCAGTCCGCGTCGCGGCGGGCCAGGTAGTCGTTGACGGTGACGACGTGGACGCCCTTGGCCGGCAGCGCGTTGAGCACGACCGCGAGGGTGCCGGTGAGGGTCTTGCCCTCACCGGTCCGCATCTCGGCGATCTGGCCGTCATGGAGCACCATGCCGCCGATCATCTGCACGTCGAAGTGGCGCATCGCCATCTGGCGGCGGCCGACCTCGCGCGTGAGCGCGAAGCACTCAGGCAGCAGCTCGTCCAGGCTCTCGCCCGCGATCGCGCGCGCGCGCAGCTCCGCGAATTGCTCGCGCAGCTCCTCGTCGGTGGATTCCAGGAGCTCCGGCTCCCAACTATTGATCCGCTCGACGCGCTTGGCGTAGGCTTTGAACTGCTTCGCTTCGCCCAGCCGGAGGGCACGATCGAGGATGGACATAGCTCTTTAGCCTAGCGGTCGCCCGTCTCCCGGACCCAGCCTCTCAGAGGGTCTCAGGCGTCTCCTCCAGCACGACCTCGCCCTGGCGCGACTCCTCCACTGCGGCGCGCGTCTCACGCCGGCCGCGACGCTTATCGCGATGGCGCTTGACCTGGCGCTCCATGTTGTCGCCAACGAGGTTGATCGCGTGCTTGGCGTCCTTAGAAACCTCTTTAGCGCGCAATGAGGTTCCCTTGAGGTGCAGGACGGCCTCGGCGGCGACCGGGTCTCCCGGAACGTTCTCGTCAGCGACTTCAAGCTCAAGCACGGCAAGCTCAGACACCTGCTTGCCGATCTTGTCGAAACGCCGCGCGACGTACTCCCGCATCTCGTCGGTGACCTGAAGGTTCTTACCCTTCACCTCGATCTGCATGAGACTCCTTCGTCGGGGTCAGCTTTTGTGAATCGTAGCCTCAAGCCCGGCCCCACAACGGCCGAACTACGTAGTGTGAGCACCACCGTGCCCGTCCCCGCCTCGTCCGGCCGCCAGGAAGTGGCCGTCGTTCGCCATCCGATCGCGGATGCGCGACACGTCGTCGTGGGCTACGAACTGCGCTTCGGCGGTGCCGTGGACCTCGGCGATCCGGCCATGGACGCCAAGGCCACCTCGGCCCTGCTCGTCGAGGCCTTCGGCGACATCGGGCTCGAGACGCTCGCCGGCCGGCACCCCGCCTGGGTGACGATCGCCCGCAACTTCCTCGTCGAGATCGGCCCGCCGCCGGTGCGCCCCGACCGCGCCGTGCTGCAGATCAAGGCCTACCACGCCCGCGACGACCTGCTCGCGATCCTGCAGAAGCTCGCCCGCTCGGGTTACACGATCGCGCTCGACGAATACGACGGCTCGCTGATCGACAACGTCGAAGACCTGATGGCGCTGTGCTCGATCGTCCGCGTCGATGTCTCCAAGATCGCCCCCGATGACCTCCCGCGCGTGCTCAGCGTGCCCAAGCGCCAGGGCGCGATGCTCGTCGCCACCGAGGTCGGCGACCACGCCGCCTACGAGCGCTGCAAGGAACTCGGCTTCACCTACTTCCAGGGCGAGTACTTCGCCCAGCCGCGCACCTTCAAGCACCGCGGCGTCGCCACCTCCGGGCTCGGCTCGCTGCGCCGGCTCGCCGAGCTCACCGTCGGCGACATCTCCTTCGAGGACCTCGAGCGGATCATCGCCTCCGACATCGGCCTCTCGCTGAAACTGCTGCGCTACGTCAACAGCGCGTTCTTCGCCCTTCCCCGCACCGTCAGCTCCGTCCGCGAGGCGCTGGCCATGCTCGGCGTCAACACGGTCCGGCGCTGGGCCACCGTCATGGTCATCTCCTCGATCCCCGACGTGCCCGACGAGCTCGTCGCCCTCGGCCTGCGCCGCGCGCACATGTGCGAGATCCTCGCCGGCAGCGCCCTGCCCGAAGAGCGCGAGACGTTGTTCACGATCGGACTCTTCTCCGTCGCCGACGCCCTGCTCGACGCGCCGATGGACCTCGTGCTCGACTCGCTTCCCTTCACCGAGGAGATCCAGGCCGCGCTGCTGCGCCGCGAGGGTCCCAAGGGCGAACTGCTCGCCGCCGTCGTCGCCTACGAGCGCGGGGAGTTCCCCACGCTTCCCACCGTCGACGCCAGCCCCTCGCTGGCCGGCGCGTACCGCTCCGCCCTGGCCTGGGCGGACGAAGCCAGCCGCGTCGTCGCGTAGCGCGCCCACGCGCCGATCCGCGTCCGCGCCGCACGACCGCGCCCCGCGCCGCGCGTCGCTCGTGCCGCGCATGCCGCGTCCGTCGCGCGGCCCGAACCAGGGGGGTGTGTCGATCAGGCGAACCCTGCGTACCGATTCCCGACACACCCCCTGCCGCGCGCCGACCGCACCGCTCACGTGCTCCGCTCATAGCGTCCTCGCGTAGCTGATCGCGGCGACGACGCACGTCCCCTGTGCGACCAGCGCGCGGGCGCAGGCGTCGAGCGTCGCGCCGGTCGTGTGCACGTCGTCGACGAGCATCGCCCGCGGCGGCGCCCCGCCTCGCACGCGTACGAGCAGGCGGCCGGGGGCGCGTCGCTCGCGGCTGCCCGCGCCGACCTGACGGCCGGTCCGGTCGTCGCGTGCCAGGCAGTCCGCCAGCGGCCGCTCGGTGCGGCCCGCGAGCGCGCCCGTCAGCACGCGCGCGGGATCGAACCCTCGCGCGCGCCGCCGTGCCGGCGCCGCCGGGACCGGCACGAGCGCGACCGCCGGATCGCGCAGGTCCCCCGGCAGGTTCGCGGCGAGCTGCGCCGCCATCAGCTCCGCCACCGGCAGCGCGCCGCGGAACTTCAGCGCGCCGACCAGTCGTCGCGCGGGACCGTCGTAGGCCAGCGGTGCCCAGGCGCGCGGGAAGCTCGCGTGCGCCGCGGGACAGCGTGGGCCGCGATGCACCGGCAGCCCGCACCGCAGGCACCCGCCGCGCAGCCACGGCATCGCGCGGGCGCATTCGGAGCACAACCGCTCGACGGAGCGAGCCAGCGCCCGCCCGCACGCCGCGCATCCCGGCGGTGCGACGATCGCGATCAGTTCCGCCAGCAGGTTCATGGCCGGCATCGTTGCGCAGGGGCCTGCAACGAAACAGCACGTGATCGTCACAATTCTGTGCGGTGTTCGCAACAATTGCGCTCGGGACCGCCGTACCGGTCGACGCGGGATGGACATTCGCGCCCATCGTGTTGCTCGCACTCGCGTCCTACGCAGGGATCTACGTCTGGCGCTGGCGCATCTCCCGCGCCGAGGGCGGCGCGCGCGCCGCCCCGGTCGGCAAGCTCGTGCTCTGGCTCACCGGCGTGTTCTGCCTGTTCCTCGCGCTCGTTTCGCCGATCGATCGGCTCGGCGAGGAGTTCGCCTCGGCGCACATGATCCAGCACCTGCTGCTCGCCGACATCGTCCCGATCTGCCTGATCCTGGCGCTGACCAAGCACATCCTGCGGCCCGCCACGCGCCGCATCCAGTGGTTCGAGCGCTCGGCAGGCCCGCTGGCGCATCCCGCGGTCGGCGTCATCGCGTACGTCGCCGCGATGTGGTTCTGGCACATCCCCAAGCTCTACGAGTCCGCGCTGAACCATTCGTTCGTGCACGTGATCGAGCACACGACGTTCTTCGCCGCCGGGCTCCTGTACTGGTGGTACCTGCTGTCGCCGATCCGCTCGCGGATGCGGCTGGGCGGTATCGGCCCGGTGCTCTACATGGCCTCGACGAAGATCCTCGTCGGCTTCCTCGGGATCCTGCTCGCCTTCGCGCCGGTCGTCCTCTTCCACTACTACGAGGCCGGGCCGGGCAGCACGCGCTGGGGTCTCAGCGCGCTCGACGACCAGCGCGTGGCGGGTTTGATCATGGCCCTGGAGCAGTCGATCGTGATGGGCATCGCGCTCGCCTACCTGTTCGTCCGGATGCTCGCGGAATCCGAGGAGGAGGACCGCCGCGCGGAGCGCTACGACGTCGTGTAGGGCTCGCGCTGGGCCAGCAGGCGCAGGTTGCCCGCCGCCCGGGCGAGCAGCGCCAGGACCATCGCGCCCGCCGCGCCGAGCGCGGTCACGTCGAGCAACGTCAGCCCGTGGAAGGAGACCTCGGCGCCGAGCGCGACGGCGCTGAGGAGCGCGATCAGCGCCAGCCGCGCCTCGGTCGGCCCGAGCCGCCCGTAGCCGAGCGTGAAGCGCCCGAGCGCCTGCGTCTCGAGGTAGGAGTTGATCGAGAGCGCGAGGTACGCGATCACGAGCACCAGTCCGGCGGCGAGGTGCATGTGCGCCGACAGGCCCAGACCGAGGCCGACGAGCGCGGTCGCGAAGGCGTCGGCGAGGTGGTCGAGGTAGTAGCCGTAGCGCGGGCGCTCGGCGTGCCGGACGCGCGCGAGCGTCCCGTCGAGCGAGTCGCCGAGCCAGTGCACGACGAGCAGGGCCGCCGCGAGCGCGAACCATCCGAGGCGGCCGCGAGCGCGAAGCCGACGGCGGCGGCGAGCGCGAGCCCGTGAGGTGGTCCGGGCGCACGAACGCCGGCAGCCGCCGGGCGATCGCCTCGAGCAGCCGCTGCTCGGGCCGGGCGAGCACGCCTTCTCGCGCGGGCTCGCGCCGCTTGCCCGCCCGCGCCGCTCCGCCCGGCCGCGCCGCTCCGCCCGCCGCGCCGCTCCGGCGCGGGGCGCCACGCTCGCCCGCCGCACCTCGCGTGGCGTTGTCGTCCGCGTTCTCGCGGCTCGTCTTCGGCGACATCGATCGATCCTCCTTGTTGACCATCGTTCAACACCGATACCCGCTTGTTGACCGTCGGTTACTAAGGCGTGCGGTCAGCCGTATCGAAGGGCGCCCGGAGCGCTGTCACCATCGCGGCATGACCTCCCCCGCGATCCTGCGCTACACCGCGTTCACCGACTCTCCCGAAGGCGGCAACCCGGCCGGCGTGGTGCTCGACGCCAGCACGCTGAGCGACGAACGGATGCAGGAGATCGCGGCGGAGCTGGGGTATTCCGAGACCGCGTTCGCAACCAGGCGCGAGGACGGCGGCTTCGACGTCCGCTACTTCAGCCCCGAGGCTGAAGTGCCGTTCTGCGGGCACGCGACGATCGCGACCGGCGTGGCGCTGGCCGAGCGGGACGGCCCCGGCCTGCTCAGCTTCCACACCAAAGCGGGAGAGGTGCCGGTCGCCACGCAAGGCGCCAACGGCGCGGTCACCGCGACGCTGACGAGCGTTGCGCCGCACGTCGAACCCGCACCCCGGCAACTTCTCGACGAAGCCCTCGCCGCTCTGCGCTGGACCGAAGACGACCTCGACCCCGCGCTCCCGCCCCGCGTCTCCTTCGCCGGCGCCCGCCACCTGATCCTCTCGACCGCCACGCGCGAGCGGCTCGCCGACCTCGACTACGACTTCGAGGCGCTGAAAGCGACGATGCTCGCCCATGACCTGACGACCGTCGACCTCGTGCACCGCGAGGACGAGCTGACCTTCCACGCGCGCAACCCGTTCCCGGTCGGCGGCGTCGTCGAAGACCCGGCGACCGGGGCGGCCGCCGCGGCGTTCGGCGCCTACCTGCGCGAGCTCGAACTGATCGACACCCCGGCGACGGTCACCGTCCACCAGGGCGCCGACATGGGCCGGCCGAGCCTGCTGACGATCGAGATCGCCGCGGACCGCCCGGGGATCCGCGTCAGCGGCCGCGCCGTGGCGATGTGAGCGAGAGGTAGTCCGCCTGCGCGTCGGTCAACACGTCGATGTCGACACGCAGCGCGGCGAGCTTCAGCGCCGCCACCTCGCGCTCGATCGCGTCGGGGACCTGATGGACGCCCGGCGTCCACTCGCCGCGCGTCAGCGCCTCCGCGGCCAGCGCCTGGAGGGCGAACGAGACGTCCATGACCGCCGCGGGATGCCCTTCGGCGGCCGCGAGGTTCACGACGCGCCCGCCCGCGACGAGATTCAGCCCGCGGGAGCCGAGATCGAAGCGCTCGACCAGCGGCAGGATCTCCCGAACGCCGGAGGAGGCGGCCCGCAGATCGGCGAGCGAGATCTCGACGTCGAACTGCCCCGCGTTGGCCAGCACCGCCCCGTCCTTCATGCGCGCGAAGTGCTCGCCGCGCAGCACGTCGGGCATGCCGGTGACGGTGATGAAGATGTCGCCTCGCTCGGCGGCGTCCACCGCGCGCATCACCTGAAAGCCCTCCATCCGGGCCTCCAGAGCGCGCAGCGGGTCGACCTCGCAGACGATCACCGACGCACCGAACCCGTGCGCGCGCAGGGCGACGCCGCGCCCGGTCCAGCCGTAGCCGAGCACGACGATCGTCTGCCCCGCCAGCAGCACGTTGGTCGCACGCACGATGCCGTCGAGCACCGACTGGCCGGCACCGAAGCGGTCGTTGAACGCGCGCTCCGCACGCGCCTCGTTGACCGCGATCACCGGCACCGACAACCCGCCCTCGGCCTCCAGCGCCCGCAGGCGCACCAGGCCGGTCGTGGTCTCCTCGGTCCCGCCGAGCATCCCGTCCAGAAGGTCGGGCCGCGCGACGTGCAGCGCGCCCAGAAGATCGGCGCCGTCATCCAAAGTGATCCGCGGGGCGCGCTCCACGACAGAGGCGACGCCCTCGGCCCACTGATCCGGCCCGCCCGCGTGAACCTCGGCCTCAGCGGACAGCGCCGAAGCGACGTCGTGCTGGATCGCGAACGGATTGGACGCGCAGAGCGCGACCTCGGCCCCGCCCGCCTGCAGCGTGCGGACCAGGATCGCGGTCTCGGAGGTCACATGCAGGCACGCTCCGACCACCACGCCCGCGAGCGGCTGCTCGCGGGCGAAGCGCTCCCGGATCGACCGGAGGACGGGCATCTGCCCGTCCGCCCACTCGATCCGGGCGAGTCCTCGGTCTGTAGACCTAGTAGCGATAGTGGTCGGACTTGTACGGGCCGCCGACGGGCACGTCGATGTACGCGGCCTGCTCGGGCGTGAGCTCCGTCAGGCGGACACCGAGCGCGTCGAGGTGCAGGCGCGCGACCTTCTCGTCGAGGTGCTTGGGCAGGACGTAGACCTGCTTGTCGTAGTCCTCGGTCTTCGTGAACAGCTCGATCTGGGCGATCGTCTGGTTCGTGAAGGAGTTCGACATCACGAAGGACGGGTGGCCCGTCGCGTTGCCGAGGTTCAGCAGGCGGCCCTCGGAGAGGACGATGATCGTGTGGCCGTCCTTGAAGCGCCACTCGTGGACCTGCGGCTTGATCTCGACGCGCTCGACGCCGTCGAGCTTCGCCAGGCCGGCCATGTCGATCTCGTTGTCGAAGTGGCCGATGTTGCCGACGATCGCCTGGTGCTTCATCCGCTCCATCTGCGAAGCCGAGATGACGTCCTTGTTGCCCGTCGTCGTGATGAAGATGTCAGCCGTCTCGACGACGTCTTCGAGCGTCGCGACCTGGTAGCCCTCCATCGCCGCCTGCAGCGCGCAGATCGGGTCGATCTCGGTGACGATGACGCGGCCGCCCTGGCCACGCAGGGAGTCGGCGCAGCCCTTGCCGACGTCGCCGTAGCCGAGGACGACGCAGACCTTGCCGCCGATCATCACGTCGGTGCCGCGGTTGATGCCGTCGATCAGCGAGTGACGGCAGCCGTAGAGGTTGTCGAACTTCGACTTGGTGACCGAGTCGTTGACGTTGATCGCCGGGAACAGCAGCTTGCCCTGGGTGGCGAACTGGTAGAGGCGATGGACACCGGTCGTGGTCTCCTCGGTCACGCCCTTGATCGAGGCGGCCGCCGTCGTCCACTTCTGCGGCGTCTCGGCGAGGTTGCGCGTGAGCGTCTCGAGGATGATGCGATGCTCGTCGCTGTCAGCGGTCGAGGGGTCCGGCACGGCGCCGGCGGCCTCGTACTCGACGCCGAGGTGGATCAGCAGCGTGGCGTCGCCACCGTCGTCGAGGATCATGTTCGGGCCCTCACCGTCGGGCCACGTCAGCGCCTGCTCCGTGCACCACCAGTACTCCTCGAGCGTCTCGCCCTTCCAGGCGAAGACCGGGATGCCGGCCGCGGCGATGGCCGCAGCGGCGTGATCCTGCGTCGAGAAGATGTTGCAGGACGCCCAGCGAACCTCGGCCCCGAGAGCGGTGAGCGTCTCGATCAGCACGGCGGTCTGGATCGTCATGTGCAGCGAGCCGGTGATGCGCGCGCCCTTGAGCGGCTGCGCGTCGGCGAACTCGCGGCGCGTCGACATCAGGCCGGGCATCTCGTGCTCGGCGATGTCCATCTCCTTGCGGCCATAAGCGGCCAGGCCGATGTCGGCGACCTTGTAATCGTTCGTCGTGACAGTGGCGGTCATGCGGTCTCCAGGGTGGGGGTGGGGGTGCGGGGCGCGAGTGCGGCGAGCAGGCGCTGGTGCTTCTCCTGCTCGAAGCGCAGCCAGTCGGACGTCGGCACGTCGGCGGGGCGCTTGGGCTCCGCCTCCAGCCAGGCATCGGTCGCGCGGCGCAACTCGTCATCTGTGCGCAACCTGAGGGCGAAAGCGAGATCGGACAGGCCGATCTCATGCTGGTCGAGCAACTCGCGCAGCGTCCGCAGGCGCTGCAGCTCAGCGGGTCCGTACAGGCGGTAGCCCGCGGCCGAGCGAGCGGGCTCCACGAGCCCGACGCGTTCCACGTAGCGCAACATGCGCGGGGACCAGCCCGTGGTGGCAGCGGCCTCGTGGATCGTCAGCGCGTCCATCTGAGGCCAATTGTAGCGCCACCCTGACACAACTGTGTCAAGGTTTGGTCGTCGTCGATCTCCGTGCGACGAGGAGCCCGACGTCGGATCACCCGATAGCGTCCGAGCCGTATGGGCACAGGAGCGCAGGTCATCGTCGAAGAGCTCGAGCGCGCCGGGGTGGAGGTCTGCTTCGGGCTCCCCGGGGTACACAACCTCGCGTTGTGGGAGGCGTTGCGGTCGTCCTCGATCCGCCTCGTCGGCGTCCGCCACGAGCAGGCCGCGGCGTACGCCGCCGACGGCTACGCACGCACGACCGGAAGGCTCGGCGTCGCTCTGACGACCACGGGCCCAGGGGCCGCGAACACGCTCGGCGCGGTCGGCGAGGCCTGGGCCTCGCGGTCGCCGATCCTCGTCATCGCGACCGACATCCCGACCGGCTTGCGACGCGCCGGCCAGTACCGCGGTGTGCTCCACGAGACCGACGGCCAGGCCGCGATGTTCGCCCCGATCGTCAAGTCCACCCATCTCGGGTTGTCCGCGGAGGCGGTGGCCGGCGCCGCCGCCGCGGCCGTCGCCGACGCGGTCACCTCCCCGACGCGCCCGGTCTATCTGGAGGTGGCGACCGACCTGCTCGCCGCCGAGGTCTCCCCCGCGCCGCCGGCGGTCGCCCGCGAGTCGCCCGCGTGCCCCGATCTCTCCGAGGCGCTCGCGCGGATCGACGCCGCCGAGCGGCCGTTGCTGTGGATCGGCGGCGGCGCGCGCGACGCCGGCGATGCCGTGAGGGCCCTCGCCGAACGACTCGCGGCGCCGGTCCTGACCACGTACGGAGCGGCGGGCATCCTCCCGCCTGGGCATCCCTGCGCGGTCGGGCTCCCGCCGCATGCCGAGGCCGCCGGAGCACTCTGGGACGAGGCCGATCTCGTGCTGGCGATCGGCTCCGACCTCGATGGCGTCCAGACCCAGAACTTCTCGCAGCCGCAGCCCGCGACGCTGATCGCGATCTCGCTCGAGCCGTTGGTCAACTACGGCGTCGACGTGCAGCTCAGCGGTGAGGCGGGCGAGGTCACGGCGGCGCTCGCGGACCAGGTGCGCGACCGTGGCGGGCTCGACGCGGTCCAGCAGCGCATCGCCGCCGCCCGCGCACAGGCGTGCGGCACGCTGGACAGCGCCGCCCTGCGCTTCCTCGACGCGATCCACTTCGCCATCCCCGCCGACGGCGTGCTCGTCGTCGACATGTGCATCCCCGGCTACTGGCTGGCCGGGTTCCACACGCCCGCCGCGCCCCGTCGCCTGCAGGTCCCGCTCGGCTGGGGAACACTCGGCTACGCCTTCCCGGCCGCGCTCGGCGCCGCGCTGGCCGGCGCCGGCGGCCCGGTCGTGTCGATCTCCGGCGACGGCGGTTTCCTCTTCGCCTGTGGCGAGCTCGCCACGCTCGCCCAGGAGCAGATCCCGCTGACCGCGGTGATCGTCGACGACGGCGGCTACGGCATGCTCCGCTACGACCAGGTGCAGTCCGGCGACGAGACCTACGGCGTCGACCTCCACACCCCGGACTTCGCCGCGCTCGCCACGTCCTTCGGCGTCCACTCGGAGACGGTCGACGGCCTCGACGACGCGTTCGGCGAAGCGCTCGCCCGCCACGCCGCCGACCCGACGCCGTCCGTCCTCGTCGCCCGCACCCCGGTCCCGCTCGTCCCGCCGCCCAACACCTCGCCGAACTGGTACCGCAGGCGGTAGGGGCGTTCTGGCGGCCGGCCGCCAGCCGGAGGGTCGGCTAGCCCGATTATGCGCGCCGGAGTGCCGCAGATAGCGTCGGCCGATGACCAGATCCCTCCCCATCACGTTGCTCTTAGCCACCGCGATCGTGGCCGTCGCCGCGCCCGCGGCGCACGCGGCCGGCGGTGGCACCGGCAAGACGATGTCGGCGCAGGTCCTCGCGTCAGGCCACAGCGTGACCCCGGCTCCGCCGCTCCTGAACCTCGCCGTCGCCGACGGCGAGCACTAGCCGAGGCGCGAACGAGGGGGTGTGATCGCTGGGCTCCGGTATCCGGAGTCTCAGGAATCACACCCCCCACGCAGCGCGACTAGGAGAGGCGGAACTCCGGGTCGCCGGGCAGCTCGACGAGGTCCATCTGGGCCTTCTGGAGCTTGCCGGCGTAGTCCCAGTTCATCGACTGCCAGCGGGTGAACTGGTCCAGCACCCAGATGCCGGACTGGCGCGAGCCGTTGCCGGACTTGCCGTTGCCGCCGAAGGGCAGGTGGGCCTCGGCGCCGGAGGTCGAGTTGTTGACGGAGACCATGCCGGCCGTGATCCGCTCGCGGAACTTGAAGGCGTGCTCGCCCGAGCGGGTGTAGATGGCCGAGGAGAGGCCGTAGCCGTGGCCGTTGGCCAGCTCCATCGCCTCGTCGAAGGTGGAGAACTTCGCGACGCCGACGATCGGGCCGAAGGTCTCGGTCGAGTAGATGTCGTCGTCCGCGGTCACGCCCTCGACCACGACCGGGTGGTAGTAGATGCCGGCGTCGGGATCGCCGACGAATCCTTCACGTGGGTTCTCGGAGGTGATCCGCCCCACCGCAGAGGAGCCGTGCACCACGTGGTGATCCTGGACCAGCCCGATCCAGTCCTCGAAGCGCTCGGCGAAGCGCTCGTGGATCATCGGGCCGTACAGGACGTCCTCGAACGGATCGCCGATCGGCGACGAGGCCAGCCGCTCGGCGAGCTTGGCCACGAACTCGTCGTGGACCGACTCGTGCACGATCGCGGTGCCGAGCGAGGTGCAGCGCTGACCGGCCGTGCCGAAGCCGCCGAACAGGGCGCCCTCGACGGCGAGATCGACGTCCGCGTCGTCCATCACGACCATCGGGTTCTTGCCGCCCAGCTCGAGGCACGGCGACTGCAGGTTGCGCCCGCAGAGCTCGCCGATCCTCGAGCCGACCGCGCTGGAGCCCGTGAAGCCGACCTTGTCGACGAGCCCCTCGTCGAGCGCCAGCGAAAGGCCCTCGAACGTGTCGGCGCCCGAAGCCTGCACGACACTGAGGACCCCGCCGGGCACGCCGCCCGCGTGGAACAGCTTGGCCAGCGCGTCGCCCAGGGCGGCGGAGTACTCCGCCGGCTTCCAGACGACCGAGTTGCCGCAGAGGATCGCCGGGACGAGGTACCAGGCGGGGACGGCGACCGGGAAGTTGCCGGCGGTGATGATCGCCGCGACACCGACCGGCATGCGGAAGGTGAAGAGCTGCTTGTTGGGCATCTCCGACGGGACGGTCTGCCCGTAGAGGCGCCGGCCCTCGCCGAGGAAGAAGTCGCACGTATCGACGATCTCCTGCACCTCGCCGAGCGCCTCGGGGTACGGCTTGCCGATCTCCCGCGTGACGAGCCGGGCCAGCGACTCCTTGTTGGCCTCGACGAGGCGGCCGACCTGCGCGATCACGCGGCCACGGGCAGGAGCGGGCACGGCGGCCCAGCGCCTTCTGCGCGGCACGGGCGGCGCGAGCGGCATCGACGAAGGTGGACGCGTCGCCGAGCAGCACCTCGGCGACGACCTCCGACGTGTTGGCGGGATTGGTGGACGTCAGACGGCCACCGGGAGCGTCGCCGCGCGCCACGCCGTCCACGATGGAGGCGATGGTGGGCGCGCCGGCGCCAGCGGTCCCGGCAGCGGGCTCGGAGGCGATGGAGGACATGGCCAGCACGGTAGCTGGCCAGCACCACCGCTCCGGTACGGAGAACTCCCCAGCTCTCGCCGCATCGCGAGAGCGTCAGCCCGCTGTCGCTGCGAGCGCCGCCTTGAGGCTGTCGATGGCGGGAATGTTGACCGGGTCCGCGCCGCGCAGGACGGCGGCGTAGAGCGACACGAGATCCCCGAGCAGCACGAGCGAGACGAGCCGCTCGACCGGGGTCTCGCCACGCGCGGTGACCCGCACGACGGGCGAAGCGCCGGCGGCCGCGATCTCCGCGATCAGCTCGGCCCGCAGCACGTTGCGCGGATGTGAGGAGGGGTCCTCGAGCGAGACGTAGGAGAACTTGCCCAGCGCCCGCGCCGCTTCCCAGCCGACGACCTCGTTGTGGCTGAGCTCCGGCAGCACCGAAGAGAACGCGGGCAGCTCGGCGTTCTCGTTGAACTGGCACTTCCAGCGATAGGCGGCCGCGGCCGCGACCTCGGCGCCGGCGATCACGGGAACGGTCCCGTGCAGCGCGCGGGCGATCGACTTGGCCTCGCCGTCCTCGGACCCGTCGGGCCCCCATTCGGCGGCGAGCTCCGCGGCCAGTACCGCGGCGGCCTCGATCTCGTCGCGCACGAACGGCGCGGCACCGGCCAGAGCGGCCGCCTCGAGTGCGACGACGAGCGAGTAGCCGATCGCGGCACGCGGCTGGAAGCCACCGGGGAGCGGAACCACGGGGACGCCGTGCGTGCGGGCGCGCTCGGCGAGCCCGCCGCCGGTCGTACACACGAGCCGCGGCGCGGAGCGCGCGACGGCCTCGTCGTACGCCGCGAGCGTCTCCTCGGTGTTGCCCGAGTAGCTCGTCGCGAAGACCAGGGTCGAGGGACCGGCCCAGCCCGGCAGCTCGTAGCCGTCGGAGACCCACATCGGACGCCGCAGCCGCCGACCGAGCGCGGCGACGGCAAGGCGCGCGCCGGAGGCGGAGCCGCCCATCCCGGCGACGATCAAGCCGCCGGTCGCGTCGACCGGCCGCGCACCCGCGGAATCGACGCGCCACAGCGCGTCGGTCAGGTGCTCCGAGAGCCCGAGGACCTCGTTGAACTGGCCGGTGCTATCGATCGCGGAAACGGTCTCGCGGTCCAACACAAGGGTCTGCACGGGCATCAGAACCGCAGCCCCCCGTCCGGGAGCGTCACGCCGGGGAACAGGCGCGCGCCGTTGGAGACGACGTTATTGGCGCCGAGCACGACGCCCTCGCCGATCACGCTCATACCTTCGATCACGCAGTGCTCCCCGATCTTCGCTCCAGCCGCCACGATGCATCCCCGCAACGTGCAGTGCGCGCCGATCTCGGCGCCCCGCATCACGACCGAGCTCTCGATCGTCGTGCCCTCACCGACGACGACACCGTGCTCGAGCACCGCCCGCCCGCCGATCCGAGCGCCCGCCGCCGATCCGGCAGTCGCTCTCCACCAGCGCTGACGGAACGATCCGCCCGGAACTCGAGACGCCGTCCTCGACGCACGTGAACGTCGAACCCATCCGAGCCGCGACCTCGGTGTGCACGGTGCCCTCGAGGATGTCGAAGGTCGCTTCGAGGTAGCGCTCGGGCGTGCCGATGTCCTTCCAGTACCCGCTCGAGACGTGCCCGAAGAGGCCATTGCCCACCAACCGTGGGAACACGTCGCGCTCGATCGACGCCGGCGCGTCCTTCTCCAGCAGCGAGAACACCGACCGCTCGAGCACGTAGACGCCGGCGGAGATGTTGTTGGTGTCGATCTGGTCCGGCGCCGGCTTCTCGACGAACTCCGTCACCGAGTCGTCGCCGGCGAGCCGCACGAGCCCGTAGGCGCTCGGGTCCTCCACCGGGTACAGCGCGAGCGTCGCCACCGCGCCCGTGCGCTCGTGCTGCGCGAGTTGGGCGCTGACGTCGATGTCGGTGAGCACGTCGCCGTTGAGCATGAGAAAGCGGTCGTCCATCATCTTCCTCGGCGAACTTGAGCGCGCCACCCGTACCCAACGGCCGAGGCTCCTCCAGGTAGCGCAGGCGGATCCCGAGCGACGAACCGTCACCGAGCACGCGCCGCACGCCGTCCGCCATGTGCCCGCACGACATCACGACGTCGTCGACGCCGTGCCCGCGCAGCCAGTCGAGCATGAAGGCGATGAACGGCCGGTCGACCAGCGGGACGACAGGCTTGGGGACCGTCGACGTGAGTGGACGCAGTCGTGTCCCCTCGCCACCGGCGAGGATCAGCGCCTGCATCAGCCCGCCGCCTCCGCGCCCGATCCCCTCGTAGACGAGGCCGGCGGCGCGAACGGTCGCCGGGTTGAAGAGGTTGCGTCCGTCCACGAGCAGGTCGCCGCGCATCCTGCTCGCCACTTCCGTGAAGTCCAGATCGGCGAACTCCGGCCACTCGGTGACGAGCACGACGGCGTCGGCGCCGTCGAGCGCAGCGAGCGCCGACTCCTTGAACTCGACGCCGCGGATCAGCTTGCGCGCCTCGCCCTCGGCGACCGGGTCGTAGGCGCGGACGTGTGCGCCCGCCGCCTGCAACCGCGAGGAGAGCACGAGCGAGGACGCCTCGCGCATGTCGTCGGTGTTGGGCTTGAAGGCCAGGCCGAGCAGCCCGATCTCCTTGTCGACGAGGCGTCCGAGGTGCTTCTCGAGCTTCGCGATCACGCGCCGCTTCTGCAGCTCGTTGACCTCGATCACGGAGTTCAGCAGCTGGAAGTGGTAGCCCGAGTTCCCGGCGAGCTGCTTCAAAGCAGTCACGTCCTTCGGGAAGCAGGAGCCGCCGAAGCCGATGCCGGCCTGCAGGAACTTCGGGCCGATGCGGTTGTCGAGGCCCATCCCGCGCGCGACCTCGACGACGTCGGCTCCGGTCTCCTCGCAGACGTTGGCGATCTCGTTGATGAACGAGATCTTCGTCGCGAGGAAGGCGTTGGAGGCGAGCTTGACCATCTCGGCGCTCTTGATGTCCGTGCGGACCACCGGCGCATCCAGCGGCGCGTAGAGCTCGGCGACGGCGTCGCCCGCCCAGTCGCCCTCGTCGCCGATGACGACGCGGTCGGGCTCCAGGAAGTCCTTGATCGCCGAGCCCTCTTTGAGAAATTCCGGGCACGACACGTAGCGGAAGCCCTTGCCCTGCTCGGCGAAGACCCGCTGGATCGTCTCGCCCGTGCCGACCGGCACGGTCGACTTCATCACCAGCGCGTGCGTGTCCGACGGCGGCATCGCCGCGACGACCGCGTGGACGGCGGACAGGTCCGCGTCGCCCGAGTAGGTCGGCGGCGTTCCGACCGCGACGAACAGCAGCCGCGCGTGCTCCAGCGCATCCGCGAGATCGGTGGAGAAGTGCAGCCGGTCGCGATGGCGCTCGACGAGTTCCGCCAGCCCCGGTTCCCAGATCGGCATCCGGCCCTCACGCAGGCCGTCGATCTTGGCCGCGTCGATGTCGATGCAGTAGACGTCATTGCCGAGCTCGGCGAACCCCGCAGCGGTCACCAGGCCGACGTATCCCGTGCCGATCACGCCGATCGGCTCTCGATTGAAGCTCATGAAGGCGGATCAGGTTATCGAGGGCCCTACGGATCTCCGCCTGGCAGCCGATCACCGGTCTATGTCCATGCGCCTTCTCGCCACTGTTGCCTTGACCCTGCTGGCCGCTCTCGCTCCGGCCGCCACGGCGGCGGCGAAGACGATCAACGGCACCAATGCCGCGGAGTCCCTGACGGGCACCGAGGGCCCGGACAAGATCACCGCCAACGGCGGCGCGGACCGCGTCCGTGGCCTCGGCGGCGACGACCGGATGACCGGCGACACCGGTCCCGACGACATCGGCGGCGGCGCCGGCAACGACTGGATGGACGGCGGCTCGGGCGACGACAACCTCACCGGTGATGACGGCAACGACGTCGCGATCGGCGGCTTCGGCCACGACACGCTGACCGGCGGCGGCGGCGACGACAACCTCGACGGCGGCGCGGCCCCCGACCGCATCGACGGCGGCGACGGCAACGACACGCTGCACGGCGGCTCGGGCGCGGACGACATCTTCGGCGGCGCCGGCAACGACACGCTCTACTCCGACACCGGCCCGGACCGTCTCGACGCGGGCGACGGCGACGACGCCGTCTACATCAACAGCGGCAGCGCGGTCGACAGGGTCGATTGCGGCCCCGGCAACGACACGCTCTACGTCAACCCGCGCGGCGAGCCGGGCGGCGTCTCCAACGAGCAGGCGCTGCGCGAAGGCCGGATCGTCAACTGCGAGACGATCATCGCGCAGTCCGCGCCGCTCGATCCGACCAAGGGCATCAGCGCCTCGGTCGGCGCCCACGGCGGCAGCAAGACCGGTACCGACCTCAACGACAACCTGCGCGGCCAGCACGGCTCCGACCGGATCTACGGCGGCGCGGGCGACGATGTGATCTGGGGCGATCAGCTCCATGACATGGGCGGCGCCGCGGCCAAGCGGCAGCGCGACAACCTCCAGGGCGGCAGCGGCAACGACACGATCTACGGCGGCCGCGGGATCAACTCGATCTTCGGCGGCGACGGCAACGACTATCTGCAGGGCGGCGGCGTGAGCTCGTCGATCTTCGGCGGCAACGGCGACGACACGATCAAGGTCACGTCAGGCGCGAAGACGACCGTGGACGCCGGCGCGGGCGACGACACCGTCACCGCGATCATCGCCCGCGGCAAGGCGACCGTGCACTGCGGGCCCGGCATCGACACCGTCATCGAGTCCAGCTTCAAGGGCAACCGCAAGCTGGTCACGATCAGCAGCGACTGCGAGAAGCGCAAGCGCCACTGACGCAGCGCGCCTAGCGGCTCAGCTTTTCAGGCGACGCAACGACCCGGCGATCGCGGTCAGCCGCGAGTTCGGGATCGACAGCGACAGCGTGTTCGTGACCCAGTAGACGCCCTTCGACGTCCGCCACGCGACGAGGCGCAGGTGGCTGCCGTCGTAGTAGAGCATCAGCTTGCGGCCGTTGACGGTGCGCTCGATGTCCGGGTCGTCGAGGATCGGCGGGTACTTCCAGGTCATGCCCTGGACGCCGTAGTACTCGCCGTAGCCGGAATAGAGCACGAGCCGGTACGCCTTGTGCAGCTTGTCCTGCGCGTCGCGGATCCGGTAGATACGCGGCTTGGTGTCGGCGTAGCGCGAGCCGGTCTTGCGCAGCCCCGGGAAGTAGAACGGGAAGCCGAGGTTGCCCTGGCTCTCCGCGACGACCGCCATGTCCTCGCCCTCACGCGGCGCCTCCTCGAGGCCCTTGACGGCGGACGGCTTGTTGCTGCGCTTGCGCTTGGGCTTGGCCGGCGCCTTCTTCTCGACCTTCGTGGTCGAGGTCAACGGGCGCGGGTTGGAGGAGGCCGTGCCCGACATGAACTCGCGGAACGTCTTGCGCAGCGCCGAGTCCTTGACGTAGAGGTAGCTGTCGAGCGATGGGTTCTTGGCCTCGTAGGCGGGGAAGCGCACCTCGTTGACCGGCGCGTGCTCGCCGGCCAGGAACAGCCCGGTCTTGGCGAGCCCGATCAGGTTCGAGGCGGTCACGAAGGACTTGTCGACCTCGAAGTAGCGCCCGAAGACGCGCGCGAGCTCCTTGCGCTTGCTCGGGTCCAGCAGCGCGCGGACCGCGTCCTGATGCGTCATCTGGCGCAGGAAGTCCTGCTGGCGCGAGGCGCGGTAGAAGTCGTTGTCGCCGTGGCGGTAGCGGACGTAGTCCAGCGCGTCCTGGCCCTTGAGCTTCTGGTAGCCGGGCTGGATGTCGATCGCTGCGTACGCCTCGCCGGGGGCCGCCGTCGTGTTGTCGTTGTAGTAGCGCCGGTCGACGTCGATGTAGATGCCGTCGACGTAGTTGACCGCGCGCTTGAAGCCCCCGAAGTTGACGTTGATCACGTTGTTGATCGGGAAGTCCTCGCCGGTCGCCTCCTCGAACAGGCGCTTGATCGTCACGACCGTCTTGCGCGGGCCGCCGATCTCGTAGGCCGCGTTGATCTTGCCGGTGCCGGCGCCCGGGATCTTGACCTTGAGGTCGCGCGGGAGCGACATGACGGCGATCCGCTTGGTGTCGGGATCGACGCGGGCGAGCAGGATCGTGTCCGAGCGCGCCTTGATCTTGAGCTTGCGGTCGCCGTAGCGCTCGTCGGAGCCGAGGATCAGGAAGGTGCGCGGGTCGCCGGCGTCGGCGCGGCTGACCTCGGGGATCGGGATCGGCTGACGGCCCTCGTCCTTGCCGGTGAACGTCGTCACCACGTCGTCGATCTCCAGCAGCACCGCGGAGGCCACCGCGGTCGCCGACAGCGAGATCGTCAACACGCCGGCGATCAGCGCGCGAATGAGCACGCCACGACCCGGGCGGGGAACGCCGTCACCGCGTTTCACGCGAGCCCGCCCTCCAATGCCGCATCGGCGAAGCTCTCGGGGACGCTGCGCGCGAAGTCCACCAGCGCGCGGCGGTACAGGGCGAGCGAGTCGATCGAGACCCATTCGTCGGGGCCGTGATGGCCGCCGCCGGAGGGACCGAACTCGACGGCGGGGACGCCCGCCTTCTGGAAGGCGACCGCGTCGGAGGCGCCGTCACGGCCGACGCTGACCGACTCGCCGGCGGTCAGGCGCGACGCGGCGTTGCACAGCGCGAGCACGTACGGGTTGGTCGGCGACACGCGCGCCGGCGGCCAGATGAACGAACGCGCGACGTGGACGTCCGGGATCGCGCGGATCTGGGCGAGCAGTTCGCCCGGGTCCTGCTCCGGGAGGTAGCGGATGTCGACGTCCATGGCGCATTCCTCGGGCACCTTGTTGGGCGCGTCGCCTCCGATGATCCGCCCGAGGTTGACCGACGGGCGATCGAAGAGTTCCGAGGACTCAAGGGTGAACGGCATTGCTTCGATTCGGCGAAAGACGTCGATCGCCTTCAGGACCGCGTTGTCGCCCAGCCAGGGCGTGGACCCGTGCGCGGAGGTTCCGTAGACGAGGATCCGCAGCGCCAGCACGCCCTTGGCCTGCACTCCCACGTGCAGGTTCGTCGGCTCGCCGGTGATCGCGAAATCGCCGACGTAGCCGGCCTTCACGAGCAGGTCGGAGGTGCGCTGATCGATCTCCTCGGACTCCTCGTCGGGCACGCAGACGAAGCGCACGCGGACCCGATCCTGGTCGGCAAGGTCGTGCAGCGCGCACATCATCGCCGCCAGCCCGCCCTTCATGTCATAGGCGCCGCGGCCCTCGAGCCGGTCGCCCTGGATGCGCGGGTGGAACTGCTCCGGGCGCCCGGGAACGACGTCGTAGTGCCCGTGGAACACGAGCGTCGGGCCATCCGGCGGGCCGACCTCGGCGGTGAGACCGAAGAGCTCGCCGTACTGGTGATCCTTGACGGCGATGTCGCGCGCCTCGAGCCACCCCTTGATGAAGCCCGCGCACGCGCGGAGTCCTTCCACATTGGACGTGTCGTACGTGATCAGGCGTTCCGCGAGCACGCGTTCGTCCATCTGGCGCAGGGTAGCGGCGTGCTCGCAACCGACTCAGCGTGTACTCATCTCTCCGTCCAGTCGCTTGCACCTGCTTGCTGCACCGGTTACAAGGTTCGTCAGAGGGTTCCAACCAGGAGGGATGAGTAGATGAGGCTTTGGATGGGGGCGGTTGCCGCCGCCGCAGCGATGCTGGTGGCGCCGGGATCGGCGCTCGCCGGCAAGGACGATCCGGCGCAGCTGCAGTTCAAGCTGCCGAGCGCCGAAGCGGTCCACGACTTCGAACGGCTCGGCGTGAGCATGGATCACG
Organism: uncultured Solirubrobacteraceae bacterium; assembly: GCA_963848475.1. Lineage (GTDB taxonomy): Bacteria > Actinomycetota > Thermoleophilia > Solirubrobacterales > Solirubrobacteraceae > Solirubrobacter. The sequence continues at coordinate 59,417 of CAWKDW010000003.1, forward strand.
GCATGACGCGCAATGACGACGGCACCGTCGTGGTCAGCGCGTGGGTGACCGACGCCGAGCTCGTGATGGTCCGCGCGCACGGTTACCAGGACGTGGGCGTCATCCACGACAGGTACAACATCGATCGGATCCGCGCCGAGCGCGACGCGACGCGGGCCAAGATCAAGGCCGCCACCGACGCGCTCCACGGCATCGGCGCCAAGGCCAAGGGCAAGAGCCTGGCCGACGGCGACATCCACGCCCAGAAAGCCAGCTACTACGAGAACGCCGGGGGCCGGTGGCTCGCGATCGAGGCCAACGCCGACGGCGCCCACTACACGAGCACGAGCACCAACAGCTACGTCGGCCCGACCGTCACGGCCGAGATCTATGACGCGACGGGCGCCCCCATCGGCAACGTCGTCAACGTCGGCATCTACTCAGACCCCGACGTCAACCCGCGCTACTACCAGTACCACACCCAGACGGTCCGGCTCGGCGCGCCCGACGACGGCGGCCCCGACCCGGTCAGCGTCAAGGTCGCATCCTCCAACGGCACCGTGGACACGATCGCCGTCAAGGAATGGATCGCCAAGGATCCGCCTGGGAACCCGCAGGGCTTTCTGAGCGGGTTCGTCACGCACTACAACGAGGGCTACGAGGCGATATCAGAAGATGCGCGACCTCGCGGCGGAGTTCGGCAACATCTCCGAGGCCATCAAGCTGCCGGAGAAGACCACGGGCTACCAGCGCAAGGCGCAGACGATGCTCGGCTACACGAACGCGACGGGAAACGGGCCGACCGCGACCGTCGGATACGTCCGCTTCGACGCCGACAGCCTGCCCGTGGCCGGCAGTTCGCCGACCACGGCCCAGCAGGCGGGCACGGTCGTGCTCACCTCCAAGACGTTCGGCCACCTGGGCGGCAACAGCCTCTCGGCGCAGATCAACGCCCCGGCCAGCGGCGCGGCCGACCAGCCGCTGAGCGTCGCCCTGGCCGGATCGAAGATCAACATCAACCCGGCGACGAACGCCAGCGGCGCGATCACGAGCACCGCCGCGCAGGTCGTCGACGCGATCAACGCCCACCCGCAGGCCTCGGCCCTCGTCAAGGCCTCGCTGTGGCGCACGAACGCCGGCGCCGGCGTAGTGCAGGCCGGCGCGTCCTCGCCGCTGAGCGATCTGCTGCGCGCCCCCGCGACCACTCCGCGCGGCCCGCAGGACCAGTACCTGCTGCGTATCGGCAAGACGCGCGACGGCTCCAAGCCCGGCGTGTTCATCTACTGCCAGGAGCACGGCAACGAGATCGCGACCTCGGGCGTCTGCCTCGAGACCGCGGAGCGCCTCGTGCGCAACTACGGAACCGATGCCCGGACGACAGCGCTCGTCGACAACCTGGACATCTTCATCATCCCGCAGATCAACAGCGACGGCGCGACGCACTCGCTGTATGACTCCAACCGGCGCAAGAACATGTCCAACTACTGCGAGGACACGGACAGGTACTCGGGCAACGACACCGACCCGGCCCAGCGCAACAGCTGGGGCGTCGACATGAACCGCAACTTCCAGGTCGGTTCGGCCTTCGACGGCTTCCAGGGCGCTTCGACCACGAACTGCCTGAGCGGCAACTTCACCGGCCCGTTCGAGCACTCCGAGCCCGAGGTCCGCAACGAGACCTGGGTGCAGACGACGTTCAGCAACATCAAGTTCGCCAACAACATCCACTCGTCCGGCGGCTACTTCATGTGGGTGCCCGGCTCTTACACGCCGGAGCGCGTGCCGCTGCCGTACCCGCCGTACGGCACGCTGAACTTCTTCGACCAGACCGCCAAGCAGGTCCTGGACGGAATCAAGTCGCACCGCGGCCTCACGATCGTCCCGTCGCGGACCGGCCCCGTGATCGACGTGCTCTACTCCGCCGCCGGCAACTCCGCCGACGAGGCGTACTACGTCAACGGGATCATCGGGTACGACTTCGAGATCGGGACCACCTACTACTACAAGGACCCGGTGACCGGCGTCGTCACCAGCTGCAGCTCCGGCCAGCAGCCGGCGTTCGGCGCGCACCACCAACCCGTGCACGTCCAACGAGGGCTTCCACGAGGCGATGGAGTACTCCGGCGGCAACTACGGCTTGCTCGACGAGGCGATGGCGTACGGGGCCGACACGACCCCGCCCGTCGTCACGACGGACTCCGAGCTGAAGGTCGGGACCGACGGCAAGGCGCGTCTACACGGTGAAGTTCAAGAGCGACGAGGCGTCGTCGATCTACTACACACTCGACGGCTCCACGCCGACCACGGCCTCGACCGAGTGGGCGCCGCCGCGCGCCCGCGCGCTGCCGCTGCCGCTCGACCTGCCCGCCGGCACGCACAGTCAAGTGGATCGCGACGGACTACAAGGGCAACGTGTCCGCGGTCAAGTCGGAGCTGTTCCTCCGGCGCGTCGAAACGCCCGGGACCGTCGGCGGCTCCGTCGGCGCCACGCTGAGCCTGACGCTCGGCGCTCCGGCGCAGTTCGGCGCGTTCACGCCGGGCATCACGCAGACGTACCTCGCGTCGACCACGGCCACCGTGATCTCGACCGCCGGTGACGCGACGCTCAGCGTCGCCGACCCCAGCTCCACCAACACGGGCAAGCTCGTCAACGGCACGCTTCGCGCTGCCGCAGACGCTGCAGGCCCGCGGCCGCAACGCCGCCAACACCGCCACCACGTACGCCAACGTCGGCTCCTCGGCCACGCCGACGAGCCTGCTCACGTACACCGGTCCGGCGTCCAACGACGTCGTCACCGTGGGCTTCAGCCAGCTGGTCAACTCCACTGACGCGCTCCGCACCGGCGCGTACAGCAAGACGCTGACCTTCACGCTGAGCACCACCACCCCGTAAGCGAATCGGACGCCGGCCGGGCATCCCCGGCCGGCGTCTGTTTTCATACGGACCGGCGCGACCGTTTAGACATCTCAACCCCCCACGGCTTGCTTTTGAGCTCAGCGTGCCTTCACATTCGGCGCGCAGAGGGTTCAACCACAGGGGGATTGGCTTATGAAGCCATGGATGGGAGTAGCCGCGGTCGCGGCTGCGATGTTGTTCGTCCCGAGCGCGGCGATGGCTGGTAACGACGATCCGGCGCTGCTGAAGTTCCACGTCCCGAGCGCGGACCAGTACGACGACTTCGAGGCCCTCGGCCTCGACATGAACCACCAGGTCGACAAGAACGCCGACGGCTCGATCACCGTTCAGGCGTGGGTCACCGACGAGCAGCTCGCCTGGGTTCGCGCCCAGGGCTATGAGAACGTTGGCGTCGTCCACGACAAGTTCAACGTCGATCACATCCGCGCCGAGCGCGACGCGGACATCGCGGCCGAGGCCGCCGCGAAGCGGGCGCTGGAGACCAACGCGGCCGGCAAGGCCGGTCCGAGCGCCGCGCCGGGCACCGTCCGCGCGCAGCGTGGCGACTTCTACGAGAACAACGTCGGTCGCTTCATCTCGATCGAGGCGAACACGACGCAGGCGTCGGTGACCTGCACGAACCCGAACACGGGCTCGGGCTGCCAGTACACCGGCCCGGTGCTGCAGGCGGCCGCGTACGACGCGAACAACCAGCTGATCGTCCAGGGCTCGCTGAGGACCTACCTCGACCCGGACCCATCTGCTGCGCCTGACTACTACCAGTACCACTACGAGATCTTCCGGATCGGCGACAAGGGCGACGGCGGCCCGGATCCGGCCTACGTGAAGGTCTCCGCGCCCAACGGCGACGTCGACACCATCCCCGCGAAGGAGTGGCTGCCGAAGAACCCGCCCGGCTACGCGCAGACCTTCCAGCACGACTTCAACACGCGCTACTACACCGCGCAGGAGGGCTACGCCCGCGTCCACGATTTGGCGGCCCAGTACCCCAACATCGCCAAGGAGCTCAAGGCTCCCGAGCAGACCTGGGGCTACATGCGCCGCGCGGCGACCATGGTCGGTTACCAGCAGGCGTCCTACGTGACGTTCGCCCCGATCGTCGACCCGCAGACCGGCCTGACCTACCAGGCGCCCAACGGCAGCACCTCGACCCTGAGCACGGCCAATGCCGCCAAGACGGTCGTCCTGCGCACGAAGGCCTGGGGCCATGAGGGCGGCAACGACTACAGCGCCCAGCTGGTCAATCCGATGACCAACAACGCGGCGCTCACCGTGACGCTGGCCGACAAGAAGCTCACGGTCAGCCTCGCCACCAGCGCCACCGGCGCGATCACCAGCACCGCGACCCAGGTCATCGCGGCCGTCAACGCCTCCCCCGCGGCCTCCGCGGTCATCGAGGCGAGCAAGTACCGCACGAGCGCCGCCGACGGCGTCGTCGTGGCGAGCGACGTCTCGCCGCTCAGCGACCTGCTGAAGGCGCCGCCGACGATCAATCGCGGCCCGCAGGACCAGTGGATCCTCCGGATCGGCAACGACAAGGGCAAGCCACAGGGCGAGAAGGTCGGCGTCTACCTGTACTGCCAGGAGCACGGCGGCGAGATCGCCACCTCCGGCGTCTGCCTGGAGACGATGTCGCGCCTGGTGAAGAACTACGGGACCGATGCGGCGACGACATCGTACGTCGACAACCTCGACATCTTCATCCTGCCGTTCATCAACGCCGACGGCGGCACGCACGCGATCTACGACTCGCCGCGGCGCACCAACATGGCGCGCTGGTGCGAGGACACCACGATGTACCCGCAGAACCTGACGGACCCGACCTACCGCAACAGTTACGGCGTCAACATCAACCGCAACTTCTCGGTCGGCTCGGGCTTCGACGGCTTCCAGGGCGCGTCGATCACGGGCTGCGCCGGCTCCAACTTCGCCGGCCCGTCGGAGCTCTCCGAGCCTGAGACCCGGAACGAGATCTGGATCCAGAACACGTTCAAGAACATCAAGTTCTCGAACAACATCCACTCGTCCGGTGGCTACTTCATGTGGGTCCCGGGCTCCTACACGCCGACGCGCGAGACGCTGCCGTACCCCGACTACGGCACGCTGAACTTCTTCGACCAGACCGCGTCGCACGTGCTGTCGGGCATCAAGGCCCACCGCGGCACGGCGATCCTGCCGCAGAAGACCGGCCCGGTGATCGACGTCCTCTACTCCGCCGCCGGCAACAGCGCCGACCAGGCGTGGTACGTGAACGGCATCGTCGGTTACGACTTCGAGATCGGCGACACGCACTACAACGAGAACTACGATCCGGAGGACCCGTCGAAGGGCACGCGGACCTGCGGCGCGGGTCAGCAGCCGCCGTTCGGCGCCAACCCCAATAACCCCTGCCTCTCCGGTGAGGGCAACGCCGAAGGCCAGGAGTTCTCCACCGGCAACTACGGCCTGCTCAAGTCTGCACTGGACTACGGGAACGACACTGCCGCGCCGGTCGTCGGCACGGACGTGACGTCGGACGGCAAGGGCACCTACACGGTCAAGTTCACCTCCGACGAGGCGGCCTCGATCTACTACACGACCGACGGCTCGACGCCCACCACGGCCTCGACCGAGTGGGAGCCGCCGCGCGCCCGCGCGTTGCCGCTGCCGCTGGACCTCGCGCCCGGGACGAAGCTCTCCTGGATCGCGAAGGACTTCAAGGGCAACGTGTCCGCGGCCAAGTCGCAGGTCCTCGGGCAGACCGACACCACCGGGACCGTCGGCGGTTCCGTCGGCGCCACGCTGAGCCTCACGCTCGGCGCCCCGGCGCAGTTCGGCGCGTTCACACCGGGCATCACCAAGACGTACCTCGCGTCGACCACGGCCACCGTGATCTCGACCGCCGGCGACGCGACCCTCTCGGTCGCCGATCCGAGTTCGACAAACACGGGCAAGCTCGTCAACGGCAGCTTCGCGCTGCCTCAGACGCTGCAGGCCCGCGCCCGCAACGCGGCCAACACCGGCACGGCGTACAACAACGTCGGTTCCTCGGCCTCGCCGCTGAACCTGCTCACGTACTCCGCGCCGATCTCCAACGACGCCGTGTCGCTGGAGTTCAGCCAGTTGATCAACTCGACTGACGCGCTCCGCACCGGCGCGTACAGCAAGACGCTGACCTTCACGCTGAGCACGACCACGCCGTAAGACCAGGCTCGTCCGGGGCAGCTCCGCACTCCGGTGCGGAGCTGCCGCGCGTCGTGGTTCGGCGGTGTTGCGCTGGTTTTGGGTCAGATCGGGCCCTCGACCCCCTACCCTCCTCAGCTACGCCGCGCTGGTCAGGCCGATAGCACTTCCGTCCGTTATGTCGTGGCGGAGGTTGACTTAAGGGGACCTGATCGAGAAAGTGGGCGACGGGTCCGGGGAGTTCTTCGATTTTTCCAGAGGGTGTTCATGATTAGGCCATGGAAGGGTGTTTTGTCGGCGGTTGTGCTGGGGCTAGTGCTGCTCCCGAGCACGGCGATGGCGCAGGGCGACCTCGCTGGTCCGACCGTGACGATCGTGACGCCGGCCGAAGGTGCGACGTTCACGCAGGGGTCGCCGGTCAACGCCTCCTACTCGTGCAGCGATCCGAGCCTTGTCGTCGACTGCGTCGGGACGGTCGCCGACGGCGCCCCGCTCAACACCTCGGCGGTGGGCAACTTCACCTTCACGGTCGTCGCGCATGACACGCCTGGGAACACGACGACGATCACGCGCAACTACTCGGTCGAGCCGGTCACCGTGCCTGTCGGTGGCGAGACGCCGCCGACGCTGGTCCTGACGCTCGGCACGCCCGGGGCGTTCACCCAGTTCATCCCGGGTCTCGCGCGTGAATACACGACGACGATGACCGCGTCGGTCACCTCGACGGCGGAGAACGCCTCGCTGTCCGTGGCCGATCCCAGCGCGACGGCGACGGGCCGTCTCGTCAATGGAGCGTTCTCGCTCGCCGCGCCGCTGCAGGCGAGCGCCTCGAGCACGCTCAACGACCCGGCGGCCGTCCCGCCGCTGACCGTCCCGGCCCCCGCCGGCCCCGTCGGAGGCGCGGCGTCGCCGCTGCAGTTGCTGACGTACAACACGCCCGTCGGCCTCGACGTCGCGACGTTGACCTTCAAGCAGTCGATCGGTCAGACCGAGGCGCTGCGCACCGGCGGCTACTCGAAGACGCTGACCTTCACGCTGTCGACGACCAACCCGTAGCCGACAGCGATCCTTAACGACGAAGGGCCGCCCTGGGGCGGCCCTTCGTCGTTAAGCGGTCAGACCTACGGTTCGCTACGAATCGGCGGCAGCGAGCTTGAGGAAGGCCTCGTAGCGGCGCTTGTCGCGCTCGGCGGCGCGGCGCTCCTCGGTGCCCTCCTCGGCGGCGGACGCCTCGTCCTCCGCGCGCTGCAGGCGATCACGCAGATCGGCGGCGTCGAGCTTGTCGACGCTGAAGACCTCGTCCACGAGCACGAGCGCGCGGTCACCGGTCATCTGCAGGAAGCCCTCGCCCTGCGCGAAGCGGACGACCTCGGTCTCGGACTTGTAGAGCCGCAGCTCGGTCGGGTCGAGCATCGCCAGCAGCGGCTGGTGATTGGCCAGGATGCCGATCGAGCCGACGCTGGTCCGCGTCGAGAGCATCTCGACCTCGGCGTTGAAGGCCTCACCATCGGGGGTGAGGACTTCGACGGTGAAGGGCGTGCGGGCCACTAGCGGTTCTTCTTCGCGGCCTCGACGACGTCCTCGATCTTGCCCTTGAGCAGGAACGCGGACTCGGGGAGGTCATCGTGGTCGCCGTTGAGGATCTCGCGGAACGAGCGCACCGTGTCGCCGATCGAGACGTACGCCCCGGGCGTGCCCGTGAACTGCTCGGCGACGTGGAACGGCTGCGACAGGAAGCGCTCGATCTTGCGTGCGCGCTGCACGAGCACGCGGTCCTCGTCGGAGAGCTCGTCGATACCGAGGATCGCGATGATGTCCTGCAGCTCGCGGTAGCGCTGGAGGACGTTCTTGACCTCGTTGGCGACCGTGTAGTGCTCGACGCCGACGATCTCGGGCTTGAGGATCGTCGAGGTCGAGTCCAGCGGGTCGACGGCCGGGTAGATGCCCTTCTCGGCGATCGAGCGCGAAAGCGTCGTGGTCGCGTTGAGGTGGGCGAACACCGAGGCCGGAGCCGGGTCGGTGAGGTCGTCGGCCGGCACGTAGATGGCCTGCACGGAGGTCACCGAGCCCTGACGGGTGGAGGTGATGCGCTCCTGCAGCTGACCCATCTCGGACTCCAGCGTCGGCTGGTAGCCCACCTGCGACGGCATCCGGCCCAGCAGGGCGGAGACCTCGGAGCCGGCCTGCACGAAGCGGAAGATGTTGTCGATGAACAGCAGCACGTCCTGGCCGCGCTCGTCACGGAAGTACTCGGCCATCGTCAGGCCGGTCAGCGCGACGCGCATCCGCGCCCCGGGGGGCTCGTTCATCTGGCCGAAGACGAGCATGGTCTTGTCGATCACGCCCGACTCGGTCATCTCGAGCCAGAGGTCGTTGCCCTCGCGGGAGCGCTCACCCACACCGCAGAAGGCCGACAGGCCGCCGTGCTCCTGGGCGAGGTTGTTGATGAGCTCCTGGATGAGCACGGTCTTGCCCACGCCGGCGCCGCCGAACAGGCCGACCTTGCCGCCCTGGGCGTAGGGCGCGAGCAGGTCGACGACCTTGATGCCGGTCTCGAACATCTCGGTCGTCGGGGTCAGGTCCTCGACGGTCGGAGCCGAGCGGTGGATCGGCCAGCGCTCCTTGACCTCGATCGGCTCGCCCTGGTCGATCGTCTCGCCGAGCAGGTTGAAGATGCGGCCGAGGACCACGTCGCCGACCGGCACCGTGATCGGGCCGCCGGTGTCGAGGACCTCCATGCCGCGCGCGAGGCCGTCGGTGGAGTCCATCGCCACCGCGCGGACGCGGTCGTCGCCGAGGTGCTGCTGCACCTCGCACACGAGGTCGGAGCTCGTGCCGGCGCCGAGCTTCTCGTCCTCCGACGGGTTCGAGTCGCGCTTGATGACGATCGCCGAGTTGATCTCGGGCAGCTTGTCGGGGAAGACGGCCTCGATCACGACGCCCTGGATCTCCTCGATCCGGCCGACGTTTCGCGTCTCCGTGGGTTCGGTGGTGGCAGCCAAGTGAGTCTCCTTAGACCAGCGACTCAGCGCCGGCAACGACTTCCATGATCTCCTGCGTGATCGCGGCCTGGCGCTCGCGATTGAACTGCAGCGTGAGGTCTTTGATGATGTCTCCGGCGTTCTCGGAGGCATTGCGCATCGCGGTCATACGGGCGCCGTGCTCGGAGGCCGTGGACTCCAGCAGCGCGCGATAGATCGAGATCTCGACGTAGGCCGGGATCAGGCGCTCGAGGATCTCCTCGGGCTCGGGCTCGTACTCGACCAGCGCGTGCTTGCCGTCGGTCGGCTCCTCGTCCTCGCCCGCCGCGCGGCCGCCGAGGCCTTCGCCACCGTCGAGGATCGTCGCGTGCTGCAACGGCAGCAAGGTCTCGCGCGTGACCTCCTGGGTCAGCGGCGAGACGTAGCGGTTGTAGACGATCTCCACGCGGTCGACGTCGCCGTCGACGTAGGCGGAGATCAGGTCGGACGCGATCTCGCGTGCGTTGGCGTACGCGGGGCGGTCGGTGAACCCGGTGTAGGCGCCCTTGGCCTCACGGCCGCGGAACGTCAGCGAGGACACGCCACGGCGCCCGGAGGCGTACCAGACGGTCGACTTGCCGGAACTCTCGTACTCCGCACCCGCGCGGATGCCCGCGCGGACGATCTGCGAGTTGAACGCCCCGGCCAGGCCGCGGTCGCCCGTGATCAGCAGGATGCCGATCTTGTCCTCGGCCGTCGTGCTCGTTGAGGATCGGGAGGTTCGGGACATTGCCCGCGGCTTCCGCCGCCTGGCGCGTCATCCGCCGGATCGCGCCGGCGTACGGGCGCAGCGATTCGATGCGCTGCTCGGCGCGGCGCAGACGCGCCGCGGCGACCATCTCCATCGCACGCGTGATCTTCTGGATGTTCTTGACCGACGCGATGCGGCTCTTGACGTCCTTGAGCGCCATGACGGGGTGCTAGGCCTCCGCCCCGACGGGCTCGCGCTCGTCCTCGTCGCTCGAGCCCTTGCGGCCCTCCTCGCGACGCAGCTCATCGTCCTCGGAGAGCGGCTGACCGTCCTCGTCGAGGTCGTAGCCGAAGTCGTCGACGAACTGCTCGATCGAGCTGCGCAGCGCGCTCTGGGTCTCGTCGGACCAGTCGCCGCCCTTGATCGCCTTCAGCGTCTCCGCCGCGTCGGCGTGCAGGCGCTCGACCAGCGACGTGTGGAACTCGCTCACGCGGTCGGCGTTGATGCGGTCCAGGAAGCCGTTGGTGGCCGCGTAGACGATGGCCACCTGGTCCTCGACGGCGATCGGGTCGCGCTCGTTCTGGTTGAGCGTCTTCACGAGCCGCTCGCCACGGGCCAGCGTGCGCTGGGTGTCCGGGTCCAGGTCGGAGCCGAACTGGGCGAAGGCCTCGAGGTCGCGGAACTGCGAGAGCTCGATCTTCAGGCGGCCGGCGACCTTGCGCAGCGGGCCGATCTGCGCGCTGCCGCCCACGCGCGACACCGAGATGCCGACGTTGATGGCCGGGCGCACACCCGAGTTGAACAGGTTCGGCTCGAGGAAGATCTGGCCGTCGGTGATCGAGATCACGTTGGTCGGGATGTAGGCCGACACGTCGCCGGCCTGCGTCTCGATCACGGGCAGTGCGGTCATCGAACCGCCACCGAGCTCGTCGTTGAGCTTGACCGCGCGCTCGAGCAGGCGGCTGTGCAGGTAGAAGACGTCGCCCGGGTAGGCCTCGCGACCCGGCGGGCGGCGCAGCAGCAGCGACATCTGGCGGTAGGCGTAGGCGTGCTTGGTGAGGTCGTCGTAGACCACCAGCGTGTGGCCGCCCTTGTACAGGAAGTACTCGGCCATGGCGCAACCGGCGTAGGGCGCCATGAACTTGATCGGCGCGGCCTCGTCGGCCGGAGCGGCGACGATGATCGTGCTGTCCAGCGCGCCCGCGTCCGCGAGCGTCTTGGCCAGGCCGACGACCGTCGACATGCGCTGCCCGATCGCGACGTAGATCGAGATGACGCCGGAGTCCTTGTTGTTGATGATCGTGTCGATCGCGATCGCCGTCTTGCCCGTCTGGCGGTCGCCGATGATCAGCTCGCGCTGGCCGCGGCCGATCGGGATCATCGCGTCGATGGCCTTCAGCCCGGTCTGCATCGGCTCCTTGACCGGCTGGCGCTGGACGACGCCCGGGGCCTTGAACTCGGCCGGACGCGTCTCGGTCGCGTTGATCTCGCCCTTGCCGTCGAGCGGCTGGCCGAGCGGGGACACGATGCGGCCGAGCATCGCCTCGCCGACCGGGATCTCGAGCAGGCGGCCCGTGCGCTTGACCGTGTCGCCCTCGGAGATGTGCTCCCAGGGACCGAACAGCACGGCGCCGACGTTGTCGGACTCGAGGTTCAGGGCGAGGCCGACCACGTCGTGGGGCAGCTCGAGCATCTCGAAGGCCATGCAGTTCTCGAGACCGTGGATGCGGGCGATGCCGTCGCCGACCGAGAGGACGGTGCCGACCTCGGTCAGGTCCGCCTGGCCGGCGTCCAGGTTCTCGATGCGGGACTTGAGGATGCTGGTGATCTCGTCGGGCTTGATCTGCAAAGTAAAAATCCTTTTCGCCCTACGATCGCCGCAAGCGGCGACCTTCGGTCGACGTTAGATTCGGGCCGGCGCCTTAGGCGCGGGCCACCTGCTTGCGAAGTTGTTCGAGGCGGTTGCGGATCGAGGCGTCGAGGATGGAGTTACCCACCCGGACGACGAGCCCGCCGAGGATGTCGGGCTCGACGATCGCGGACAGCTCGACCTTGCGGCCGGTCTGCTCTGCGATGCGATCGCCGATCTGGCTGACGGTGGCCTGGTCGAGCTCCACGGCCGAGGTGACGGTGACGGGCAGGAGCTTGTTCTCCTTGCGCCACAGCTCGTCGACCACGCGTCGCACGCGGAAGATGACGGGCATCCGGTGGTTCTCGATCAGCAACTTGAGGAAGTTGACGAGGATCGGGTCGGCGTCGGAGACCGCACGGTCGAGCCCGTCCTTCTTCTCGATGGTCGAGAAGTAGGGCGAGAAGAAGAACACCTGCAGCTCGCGGTTCCCGTCGAGGGCGTCGGCGAACTGCCCGACCTCCTCACGGATGGTGTCGAGCTTGCCCTGCTCCTGCGCGACCTCGAAGAGCGAGCGGGCGTAGACCGCGGCGATCTCCTCCATGACTAGCGGCGCTCCTCGTGGGCGAGGGCGGCGAAGTCCAGCTCGGCCAGCGCCTCTTCGACGAGCCGCTTCTGGTCGGCGGAGTCGAGCGACTTGCGCGTGACCTTCTCGGTCGCGAGCACCGTGAGGTCGGCGACCTCGCTGCGGATCTGCTGGATCGCGCGGCGCGTCTCGGCCTCGATGTCGCGACGCGTCTGCTCCATCATCTCCTCGCGCTTGACGCGCGCCTCGGCGAGGGTCTCGTTCTCGGCGGCCTCCGCCGTGCGGCGGGCGCGGGCGACGATCTCGTCGGCCTGACCGCGCGCGTCAGACAGCCGCTCGCGGTACTCCCGCAGCAGCTCGTCCGCCTCGCGCTTGGTCGCTTCGGCCGAGTCGATCGATTCCTCGATCATCTTCTGGCGCTTGTCCAGCGCCTCGGCGATCCGCGGGAAGGCAGCCTTCCAGAGGATCAGCATGGTGAGTCCGAAGACGATCAGCGTCCAGATCATCACGCCGATCACGGGATCGACGAGACCTGGCTTGTCGCTGGCCTCCTCGGCTGCGAACAGAAGGTTCATCGCGCCTACAGGAAGAAGGCGATGAGGCCCGCCACGAGGCCGTAGAAGAAGCACGCCTCGGTGAGGGCGAAGCCGAGCCACTGGATCGACGTGATCTCGTCACGCATCTCCGGCTGGCGGGTCACGGACTCGATGACCTTGCCGAAGATGATGCCGATGCCGACACCGGCGCCTACAGCACCGAGACCGCCGCCGACGCCCAGCGCGATGGCCTTGCCGGCGGCCGAGCCGTAGTCGGCCGGGTCCGCGGCCTGGGCGAAGATGAAGCTCAGGATCATGCTGAACACTGGGGTGATCTCCTTCTAGTGAGATTCGGCGACCGCGCCGCCGATGTAGATCGCAGACAGAGTGGCGAAGATGAACGCCTGCAGCGTGGCGACGAGGCCGACCTCGAACAGGTACAGGATCAGGCCGAGCGGCAACAGGAACACGCCGATTCCGGCGATGCCGAGCAGGATCGCCAACCCGCCGGCCATGAACAGGATGATCAGGTGTCCGGCAAGCATGTTCGCGAAGAGACGAACGGAGAGCGAGACGATCCGCATGAAGTTCGAGAGCAGCTCGAGCACGAAGATGAACGCGGCCATCGGACCGTGGACACCCTTGGGGATCAGGCTCTTCAGATACCCGAGGACGCCCTTGGCGCGGATGCCCTCAGCGGTGTAGGAGATGAAGACGATCAGCGCCAGCACCAACGGCACGGACACGTTCGCCGTCGCCGCATAGATCCCGAACGTCGGGATGTCCAGACCGAACACGTTGAACGTCTCGTGCGCGGTCGGCAGCGGGATGAAGCCGATCAGGTTGCTGAACCAGATGAACAGGAACAGCGTCCCGATGAACGGGAAGTACTTCCTCGCCAGCTTGTCCTCCATGTTGCCGTTCGTGATGTTGTCGCGCATCAGGTTGAACAGCACCTCGACGGCGGTCTGCGACGCGATTCGGGCGCGCCTGCATCCGGTTCGCGATGTAGAGCATCGAGACGGAGGTCAGGATTCCGGCCAGGACGAGGTACAGGACCGCCTTGTTGATGTCCAGCGACCCGGGCAGGTCGACCCACGTGTAGAGCGTGAACTCGTCCTGGGGCGCGAACTCCTCGGCGCGCCCGGCGCTGCCGAAGACGATGAACGCGAGGATGACGAGGAGCAGGTACACCCCGCCGCCGATCAACAGGAACTTCCGGGTTGAGCTCATGAGCTGGGCGTGTTCCTCTCCGTGCGGGGCAAGGCCAGAGTCGTAGCCAAGTAGACCGTGAACGCGACGAGCACGAGCAGCGCCGCCATCAGTCCGTCCTCGCGTTCACCGGCGGTGCCGACGACGAGGATGGCAATTCCAAGGATCCAGGCGCGTCCCATCCCGGTGCCGAACTTCAGCCCGACCTGGGCCTTGGGCCCGCGACCGCGCGCATGGCGATCGATCAGCACGGCGGCGATCCGGGTCGCGATCCAGGCCACCGCGCCGACGACGTAGCCGAGCATCGGCCCGCCCATCAACACCACGAAGGGCGCGGCGAGGATCACGAAGATCACGTCCAGGTAGCGGACGAAGACCAGGGGATCGGAAGTGGGCATGGTGGTTGCGCTCATGGCAGGCTGACGTGCCGTACCAGGCCATCCCCGCGCGGGAACGCGCGGCGGGAGGGACGGAAAACTCCCCGGCCGGTTCGGCGGGCGCCAGTGTAGCGGCTTTGGCGACTTTGTAACAACTTTGTGACACCCGCCTCTAGCGGACGTCGCTGAATGGCACATGAGTGCCCGCGCCGGGTCCTCGGCACGACGCCGCGCGAACCCTAGCCATACAGTGCGCTTTACGTAGTCCGACCCCTGGGAGGAAACGATGCCGACACGTAGCGCGAAGGCCGATTGGCAGGGCGAGTTCAAGCGAGGCGGCGGGTCCGTCTCGACCGAGACCGGCGTCCTGGATGCGCCGTACAACTTCTCCGGACGCTTCGAGAGCGGCACCGGAACCAACCCCGAGGAGCTGCTCGCCGCGGCCCACGCGAGCTGTTTCACGATGGCGCTGTCGCGTCGGGCCTGACGCAGGCGGGCACCCCGCCGGAGTCGCTCGCCACCGAGGCGCACGTGACCGTCGCTCAGGTCGAGGGCGGCTTCGGGATCACCAAGATCGAGCTCTCGGTGACGGGCAAGGTGCCCGGCCTGGACGCCGCCGGCTTCGAGGAGGCGGCGAAGGGCGCGAAGGCGGGCTGTCCGCTCTCGAAGGCGCTCGCCGCGGTCCCCGAGATCACGTTGACCACGTCGTTCGAGGAGTAAGCGGCCCGCTCTAGCTGAAGTACGCGTCGATGACGCGGGTGCGGTCGTTGCCGGCCGTGCCCGCGTCCGCGATCGCCTTCAGCGCGCCCTGCATCGCCCGGTAGCCGTCCTGTGCAGAAGGCTTCGGGGCACGCCCGAACGCCTCCCTGAAGCGGCGCTCGAAATCGGCCGGCGCCGGGGTCGTGGGGAGCGTGCCGACCGTGTGCTTGCCCGAGGGCAGCGCCTGCGGATCGTTCGCGAGGCTCGGGTCGCCGCTGGCCGCGACCTGCAGGAGGCCGGCGGCGTTGAACAGCGGAACGGTGACCGGCGTCGCGTCGACGATCGCGGCGATGATCTGCGGGTCGGAGATGGCGCGCCTGGAGGCCTGCGCCTGCACCTTGTCGTCGGCGCCGCCGAGATCGAGCGAGGAGAAGTTGACCGCGAACGAGCCGGCGCGGCCGCCGGCGTCCGCCAGCGCCAGCTTCTCGGCGTCGACGAAGTCGCGGTTGGCGTTTCCGGGGTCGGTGGTCAGCGAGTAGACCGTGACCGTGCGGCCGATCACCTTGCCGCCGCCGGAGATGCCGCCGTCAGATGTTCCGCCGCAGCCCGCGAGCGCGACCGCGAGCGCGGCCGCGATCAGCGCGCGACGCCGTGCTTCTGA
Source organism: uncultured Solirubrobacteraceae bacterium (assembly GCA_963848475.1). GTDB lineage: Bacteria > Actinomycetota > Thermoleophilia > Solirubrobacterales > Solirubrobacteraceae > Solirubrobacter. The sequence goes on from CAWKDW010000003.1 coordinate 75,106, forward strand.
AGCCATCTGCGCACCACTTTGTAGGCCGGGCGGGGTTTGTCGTTGGCGTCCACGAGCGCCGAATCCCAGGTCGGCGTCGGCGTCGGAGCCGGCGCCCAATGGTAGAAGTACACGCGCTTGACGCGGCTCGAGAGCGCGGCCAGTCGGAACACGTAGGAGGTCGCCTTGGCGGCGTGGGAGATCGAGCCCGGGAACGTGACCGTCGAGCTGTTGCGGCGCAGCACGAGCCCACCCGTCTCGGTGAACCAGATGTTGCCCTTGACCGCCTTCAACAGCGCGCGCGTGCCGGTCGAGCGGAAGCGGTTGGCGTCGATGTAGTTGTGCAGGCCCCAGATCACGCGGCGTTTGCCGAGCCGCTTCTGAAAGCGCTTGACCCAACTGGTCAGCCGCGAGCCGTCGAGCACGTCGGCCGCCACGATCTTGCAGCCTCTGCAGTGCCTGCGCAGCGCCAGATAGAAGTCCGCCGCCCGCTCCGGGTTCTTGCAGGTCGGCTGGCTGCAGTGATTGGCCTCGTTCCAGGTGATGTAGTCGCGCACCCAGGGGTAACGCGCGCGGAAGCGGACCACCTCGCGCTCGAAGGCCTTGACCGAGGGCAGCGCTATGCGCCAGCTTCGGGTCGCGCGAGTGGCCGAAGCTCAAGAGCACGCGGACGTGCGCGGCGCGTGCGGCGAACATGTACTGGTCGAGCTCGGTGCGCTGCCAGCCGGAGTTCAGCGCGTCCCACGCGGCGACGAAGCGGACGTTGCGAACCCCGAGCTGTTGGAAGCTCTTGTCCGTGAAGAGCTCCGGGTGCTGCTCGCCGATGCCGATCACCGGTGTGGCCGCGGAGGCGGCCGGGGCGATCAGCAGCGCCAGCAGCGCCGCCAGGACGAACCTCACAGCAGGACGGTGTCGTCGTCGGAGTACGGGGGCGCGCAGCAGCAGAGCAGGACGAGCGGCTCCGCGCCGTCATTGAAGAGCTTGTGCCGCGTGCCCGGGGCGATCACGACCGTGTCGCCGGCGCGGACGGCGGCTTCCTCGTCGCCGAGGCGCATCCGGCCCGCGCCCGGCCGTGAAGTAGTAGATCTCCTCGGAGGTGCGGTGGAAATGCTCCACCGTCTCGCTCCCGGGCGGGACCGTCGCCTCGGCCAGCGACTGGTTGACCGAGTTGCCGCTCGGGATGCCGGCGAGCTCGCGGATCGACGAGCCGTCGGCGGTGATGAAGGCAACACGGTCTTCGAGGCGGACGCGATTCAAGCCGCCACCAGAGTACCGGCGGGGCCGCGATAGCGACCCCGCCGGCTCATTGATCAGATGACGGCGCGGCGAGCCATCTCATGGTCGAGACGGCGCGCCAGGCGGCCGGTCGCGAACGCGACACGGCCACGGAACGGCGGATTGGGCGGGCGCTCGGGACGTCTCGAGCGTTTCGCACGCAGCGAATGCCGGCCGGTGCGCTCATCTTCGGTGGCGCGACCTAGGACGGCGTGGTTGAGCGAATGCATTGCGGCTCCCTGAATGGGTTGGATAGGAAGCCGCCCGCGGGTGATCGCGAGGAAAGGGGACCTTGTCTCTAGACGGGTCGCGGGCGGCAGATGGAACTGCCCGCGACGTCAATCAGTGACTGAGACGCGAGCAGGACGGCGTGAAGACCACGCCGGAGGCGGGCACGAGGCCTCGCATGTCAAAGCTCACGTCGATCTCCATGTCCTGCTCACCTCCCTGCGGCATTGGCCGTCGTTCGTCACTGCGGTCGTGGCAAACCGTACCAACGGCGGCGGCGATGGCGCAAGTACGGCTACCACCACAACGGGTTCGAATCCCCTACGCGAGCGAGCGGAACTCGCCGGTCTCGAACTCGCGCTCGACCTGCTCTTCGATCTCGTGCTCCGTCGGTCCCCGGGTCCGCACGGCGCAACTGCCACGCGCGCAGCCGCCGCCACTTGAGGATCTCGAGCGTGTAGACGAGGTAGATGCTGGCGACGAGCCCGAGCAGCAGCAGCGCGCCCATCAGCGCCGCCCAGCCGAGGTTGAGGTGGCCGGAGCGCTCGGAGTAGGGGATGAAGCGCAGCGCCACCGCGATGCCCGCGGTGATCAGCGTCCAGCCGTAGAGGTAGAGCACCGTGCGCCGCTGCGAGAACCCGATCCGGTGGAAGCGGTGGTGGAAGTGGTTGGAGTCACCGCGGTAGATCGGGCGGCGGTACTTGATCCGCTTGGCCACGACGAAGCCCGTGTCCAGGAACGGCACGGCGAGGACGACGAGCGGCCCGACGAGCGCGATCAACGCGTTCGTCTTCAGCGTGCCCTCGATGATCACCGCGCCGAGTAGGAGCCCGAGCAGGTTCGACCCGCAGTCGCCCATGAACACCGACGCCGGGTTGAAGTTGAAGATCAGGAAGCCGAGCGCGGCGCCGCAGGTGATCGCGGCCAGGATGCCCGCCGTGTTGCGGCCGAGGTCGAAGGCGATGATCGCGAACGCGAGCGCCGAGATCGCGCACACGCCCGCCGCCAGTCCATCGATCCCGTCGGAGAAGTTCACGACGTTCATCAGCAGCACGACCGCGAACACCGTGATCGGCCCGCCCATCCCGCCGAGCTCGACGCGATGCACGAACGGGAACGTGAAGGCGTCGACCTGCACGCCGCTCGTGACCAGCACGACCGCGGCGGCGATCTGGCCGATCAGCTTGATCGCCGGGTGCAGGTCGAAGACGTCGTCGAGCGCGCCGACGATCGTGATCAGCGCCGCTGCGGCGAGAATGCCCTCGGTCCGCTCGTTGTCGGGCAGGAACAGCAGGCCGGCGACGAGCGCCCCGCCGAAGATCGCCAGGCCGCCCAGCAGCGGCGTCGCCCTGCGCGCGAGCCCGCGCTCCTTGAGCTCGTCGACGGCGCCGATCCGCACCGCGAAACGCGCTGCGAGCGGAGTGAGCGCCGCCGCCACGGCGAACGCGACCAGCGCGGCGAGGACGGCCTTGGTCACCATGGTTGCGGCTGAAGGATCGCAGGGCGAGGAGACATACCGACCTCGGAGGTGTCCAGTTGCGTCGATCGTCGACTTCGAGGACCACCGCTACGACAGCACCGACGCCAAGCACCCGCCCGACGCCGCGAAGCGCTAGCCGTCGAGCACCTCGCGGACCTTGCGCGCCAGCGTCCGCTCGGTGAAGGGCTTCTCGAGGAAGGCCGCGCTCGGACCGAGCATTCCCTGCCGGTGCACGGCCTCGTCGGAGTAGCCGGACATGAACAGGATCCGCATCGCGGGGGCGAGCTGCTCCGAGGCGCTCGGCGAGCACGCTGCCGTTGACCCGGGGCATCACGACGTCGGTCAGCAGCAGGTCGACGCCGCCCGCGGCGCACACGCGAACCGCCTCCTCAGGCCCCTCGACGGCGAGTACGTCGTAGCCGTTGGCCTCCAGCATCAGGCGCACCAGCTCGCGCACGCCCTCGTCGTCCTCGACGACCATGATCCGCTCGCTGCCGCGCTCGACCGCGGGCTCGGCGCCGAGCTCGTCCGTCTCCAGCGCCGCGGTCGCCGCGGGCAGGTAGATCTTGAACGTGCTGCCGCGCCCCGGCTCGCTGTAGACGTAGATCCCGCCGCCGCTCTGCTTGACGACCCCGAACACGGTTGCGAGGCCGAGCCCGGTCCCGGCGCCCGCGGCCCTTGTGGTGAAGAACGGCTCGAAGAGGTGCTTGGCGACGTCGTCGCCGAACCCGTGGCCGGTGTCTGAGACGGCGAGCAGCACGTGCGGGCCCGGGGCGCCGTCGCCGTGCTCGGCGACCTGCGCCGCGTCGACGTCGACGTTCGAGGTCTCGATCGTCAGCGCGCCGCCGTCGGGCATCGCGTCGCGGGCATTGGCGGCCAGGTTGAGGATCACGCGCTCGATCTGGGAGCGGTCGGCCTCGATCGGGGCGAGATCGGGAGCGAGCCGGATGCCGACGCTGACGTCGTCGCCGATGATGCGGTGCAGCATCGTCTCCATGCTCTCGACGATCGCGTTGAGGTCGAGCACGCGCGGATGCAGCACCTGCCGGCGGCTGAACGCGAGCAGCTGGTGCGTGAGCGCGGCGGCCTGGCTCGCGGCGCGCGCGATCTCCGCCGCCTCCTCGCCGCCATCGCGCTCCCGCAGGATCTCGGCGTAGCCCGCGATCACGGTCAGGAGGTTGTTGAAGTCGTGCGCGACGCCGCCCGCCAGGCGCCCGATCGCCTCCATCTTCTCGGCGTCCGCGAGCCGACGCTCGAGCCGCTTGCGCTCGCTGACGTCGTGCGCGAGGACGAGCGCGGCGCGCCGGCCCTCGAAGGTGATCCGCCCCGCGCTGATCTCGACGTCGATGATCGATCCGTCCTTGCGGCGGTGGCGCCAGACGCCCGATCCGCGGCGAGCCGGGGCCGCCGCGGCGCTTGACGTCGGCCAGCAGCGCCGGGATGTCCTCCGGCGGGCGGATGTCGAGGATCCGCATCGCGAGGAACTCCTCTCGCGAATAGCCGTAGTGGCTGATCGCGGCGTCGTTGACCGCCACGAACGCGAGCGAGTCGGCCTCGTAGACCCACATCGGCATCGGGCTGGCGTCGAACAGCAGCCGGTAGCGCTGCTCAGAGCGCTCGATCTCGATCGCCGCGGCGGTCCGGCGGGCGACCTCCGAGGCCAGATCGAGCTCGACCGTCCCGTAGCGCCGCCTCGTCGAGAGCAGCGTGATCGCGCCCATCGGGCCCGCGTCGGTGATCAGCGGAACGCACAGCAGCGAGCGCAGGCCGTCGTGGAGGCGCTCGGCCTGATGCACGAGCTCGGGCTCCCCCGTGCGCATGACGATCGCGGCGCCATGCGCGGCGTCGGGGGCCAGCGGGAACGCCGCCGGGACGCTCACGTGGCGGGCGAGGTCGCCGTCCTCGTCGGCGACGTCGATCGCGCAGTAGGTCGCCAGGCTCGGTACCAGCAGCTCGGCGACCCGCTCCAGCGTCTCCTCACGTCGCAGTCCCGAGCCCAGGATCGCACCGACGCGGGCCAACAGCGTCAGCGTGTTGCGCTCGTGATCGTCCAGTCCGCCCACGGCCTCCGCCGTGAGCGTAGACCCTCTACACCGCCGCGGGGGTACCCAGGTGCGCGTAGAGCGGGAAGCGATCGACGATCGCCGTCACCCGGTCGGCCAGCTCGCCGCGGGCGCTGTCGAAGTCCGGCTGCAGGGCGCGGACGATGATCTTGCCGACCTCGTGGAAGTCGTCGACGCCCAAGCCGCGGGTCGCGAGCGCCGGTGTCCCGACGCGCAGGCCGCTCGTGACCATCGGCGGGCGCGGGTCGAACGGGACCGCGTTGCGGTTGACGGTGATCCCGATCGAGTGCAGGCGATCCTCCGCCTGCTGACCGTCGAGCTCGGAGTCGCGCAGGTCGACGAGCACCAGGTGCACGTCGGTGCCGCCGGTCAGCACGTTGACGCCGGCGCCGGCGGTGAGCAGCTCGGTCGCCAGGGCCTGGGCGCCATCGACGGTGCGCTGCTGGCGTTCCTTGAAGAGCTCGGAGGCGGCGATCTTGAAGGCGACGGCCTTGGCGGCGATCGCGTGCTCCAGCGGGCCGCCCTGCTGGCCCGGGAAGACCGCGGAGTTGATCTTCTTCGCGTACTCCTCGCGGCAGAGGATCAGGCCGGAACGCGGGCCGCCGAGGGTCTTGTGGACGGTCGTGGTGACGACGTCGGCGTACGGGACCGGGCTCGGGTGGATGCCCGCGGCGACGAGACCGGCGAAGTGCGCCATGTCGACCATCAGCAGCGCGCCGACCTCGTCGGCGATCTCGCGGAAGCGCGGGAAGTCGAGGATCCGCGAGTAGGCCGACCAGCCCGCCAGCAGCAGCTTCGGCCGGTGCTCCTTCGCCAGGCGCTCGACCTCGTCCATGTCGATCCGGTGATCGGTCGGCGAGACCTCGTAGGGCACGATGTCGTAGAGCCGGCCCGAGACGTTGATCTTCATCCCGTGGCTGAGGTGGCCGCCGTGCGGGAGGCTGAGGCCCATGATCCGGTCGCCCGGCTGCAGCAGCGCGTGGTAGACGGCCGTGTTGGCCTGCGCGCCGGCGTGCGGCTGGACGTTCGCGTGCTCGGCCCCGAACAGCGCCTTCGCGCGGTCGATCGCGAGTTGCTCGATCACGTCGACGAACTCGCAGCCGCCGTAGTAGCGCTTGCCCGGGTAGCCCTCGGCGTACTTGTTGGTCAGCACGCTGCCCTGACACTCGAGCACGGCCTGCGGGACGAAGTTCTCCGAGGCGATCATCTCGAGCGTGCGCTGCTGGCGCTCGACCTCATGGCCGATCGCTTCAGCGACCTCGGGATCGACTTCAGCGAGGGGACGATCGAAGTAGTCGGGCTGCAGCGCGGTCATGGGATTGACGGTAGCGAATCAGAAGGTCGCCCTCTCGTCTTCGCGTTCGCCGTCGAGATGTCGCCGTACCGTGATCTCGACCGGCTCCGGCCGGTGTGTTCGTACGCGGCGCGTGAGCAGCCCCAGGGCTCCCAGTGCGACGAGCCCGAGCGCCACCGGCGCCCAGGGGATCCCGCCTTGATCCTTCACGGGGGCCGGCGTCGCCGTGGCCTGCGGCGTGGCGGCCGCGGGCTCCGGTGCGTCGGTCAGGACGAACGTCTTCAGGTCGATCGTCGCCATGTCGCCGACCTGCAGCGTCGGACCGACGACGGTCAGCCGCTCGGCCAGCAGGTCGCCGCCCGGGATGTCGATGCGGCGGGCCGTGCCCTCCTTCGTGTCGAGCGCGTGCACGAAGTTGTGCTCGCCGCCGTAGAGCGTGTAGACCCAGCGCATGTCGCGGCTCATCGTCCGTGTCAGCGGGATCCCGCCCAGCTGCTCGCCGGGCTCGCGCGGATCCGTGATCGGGCCGCCGCGCAGCCGGCCGCTGCGGAGGTCGAGGGCCATGACGTCGTAGTTCACGCCGCCCGCCTGCGCCTTCGGATAGCGCAGCACGTAGAGCGTCCGGCCGTCGGGCGAGATCGCGTCGACGGAGACGAACTCGGGCAGCGCGATGCGCTTGCGCACCCGCAGGCTCTCCGTGTCCAGCACGAGCAGGCGGGTCCTCGTCATCGTCGGAGCGAACTCGGCGAGCACGAGCGTCCGGCCGTCGGCGGAGAGCCCGGTGGTCGAGCCGTCCAAGGCCGCTCCTGGGATGCCGTAGTGGCCGGCGATCAGGCGACTGCGTTCGACGACTCCGCCGTTGCGGATCACGCGCTCGATGATCGTGTCGCGGCCGGCCGAGACCGCCACGAAGTTCACCGCGCCGGTCCAGGTGCTCACCCCGGAGCCGCCCAGCACCGGCGGCACCGGCCCGCGCCGCCGCCGACGCTGCCGCCGGAGCCAGAAGCCCCGCCACGCAGGCCGCGATCACCCATGAACCTCGCATCGCCGCTCCTCTCTGTCCACCTCCTCTACGTCTGCGAGGCGTCAAAGGTTCCTACGCTGCGCGTCTCTCACCCGATGTGCCGACACCGCGCCTTGGCGCACGATCCTCCATTCGGGCGTCCGCAGGTCGATCACGGTCGAGGCGACTCCGGGAAGCTCGCCGCCGTCGAGCACGAGGTCGGCGCCGTCGCGGATCGATTGCGGCACATCCTCGAGGCGCCTTGCGTCGGGGCCGCCGGCGAGGTTGGCGCTCGACTGCAGCACGGGCCGCCCGACCGGAGCGAGGAACGGGACGCGCACGCCGAGCGTCTCGGGGTCGTTCGTGCAGGCGAGCGGGAAGCGCCGCCTGGGGTTGGGCAGCAGCAGCGTGACGCCGCCCGGGAGCAGGCCGCCGAAGTCGCCCAGCTCATCGAGGTCGAAGAACATGACCGCGGCCGGCTTCTCGGGCGGGCGGCCTTTGAGCGCATAGAGCTTGCCGACGGCGGCAGCGTTCTCGGGGTCGCAGGCGAGGCCGTAGACGGTGTCGGCGGGGAAGACCGCGACGCCGCCCGCGGCGATACAGGCGCCGAGCGCCCGGGCCTGCTCCTCGTTCATCGCCGGGCCACGAGCACGCGCTCGATGCCCGCCAGGTCGCGGATCCGCTCCACCTCGCCGAACCCCGCCTCGCGGGCGAGCGCCTCGATGGCGTCGGCCTGCCCCTCGCCGTGCTCGAGCGCGAGAAACGGCGCGGCCGCCGCGGCGATCAGCCGCCGGATCACGGCCAGTCCGTCGATCTCGCCGTACAAAGCGAGCGCCGGCTCCCAGCGGCCCACCTCGGGCATCAGCGACGCGCCCGTCTCGACGTAGGGCGGGTTCGCGACGACGGCATCGACCTCGAGCCCGGCCAGCAGGTCGCCTTCCACGAACGTCACGTCGAGACCCAGCCGCGCGGCGTTCGCCCGCGCGACGTCGAGCGCGTCGGGGCTCACGTCGGTGGCGAAGACCCGCAGGTCCGGACGCTCGTCCTTGAGGGCGAGGGCGATCGCGCCGCTGCCCGTGCCGACGTCGACCACACGTGCGCCGCTCGGCAGGCCCAGCGCCGCCTCGACCACGTGCTCCGTCTCCGGCCGCGGGATCAACACGCGGCGGTCGACGTGCAGGTCGAGGTGGCGGAAGCCCTTCGTGCCGAGGATGTAGGCGACCGGCTCGCGCTCGCGGCGGCGCCGGACGGCGCCCATGAACGCGCGCGTCGCCTCCCCGTCGAGTTCGCGGCCCGGGTCGGCGAACAGCATCGCGCGGTCCACGCCCATCGCGGCCGCCAGCAGCAGTTCGGCGTCCAGCCGCGGCGTCTCGCAGCCCGCGGCGGTCAACGGGATGCAGGCGGAGTCCAGCGCGTCGCGCACCGTCGTCCCCGCGATCCGGCGGCTCAACCTTCCGCCTGCTCCTCGAGCCGGCGGCGCTTCTCGGCGTCCTGCAGCGCGGAGGTCAGCTCGTCCGGCTCGCCCGCGAGCACCTGCTCGAGGTTGTGCACGCTGAAGTTGATCCGGTGGTCGGTGATCCGGCGCTGCGGATAGTTGTAGGTGCGGATCTTCTCCGCGCGGCTGCCGCCGCCCACCTGCGAGCGCCGGTCGGCGGCGAGCTCGGCCTGCTGCTCGGCGAGCTTGGCCTCGTAGAGCCGCGCGCGCAGCACCTTCATCGCCCGCTCGCGGTTCTGCAACTGGGACTTCTCGTCCTGCATGGAGACGACGACGCCGGTCGGCTTGTGCGTGATGCGCACGGCCGAGTCGGTCGTGTTGACCGACTGGCCCCCCGGCCCGGAGGAGCGATAGACGTCGATCTGGAGATCGTTCTGATCGATCTGGACCTCGACGTCCTCGACCTCGGGCAGCACGGCCACCGTCGCCGTCGAGGTGTGGATGCGGCCCTGGGACTCGGTCTCGGGCACGCGCTGCACGCGGTGCGTGCCGCCCTCGTACTTGAAGATCGAGAACGCTCCGTCGCCCTTGATCTCGAAGGTGTAGGAGCCGTCGCCGGCCCCCATCGTCTCGGTCTTGAAGCCGAGCCGTTCCGCGTAGCGGGTGAGCATCCGGTAGAGGTCGCCCGCCCACAGGCTCGCCTCGTCACCGCCCGCGCCGCCCCGGATCTCGACGATCACGTCCTTCTCGTCATTGGGGTCGCGCTCGACCATGGCGAGGCGGATCTCCTCCTCGATGCGCTCGATCCGCGCCCTCGCGTCATCGAGCTCGGCGCGCATCTCGGCGTCCTCGCCGCCCTCGTCGAGCATCTCCTGCGCGCCCTCGGCATCGGAGACCGCGAGCCGCCACTCCTCCGCCAGCTTGGCCGCGGGGGCGAGCTGGTTGAAGGCGCGGCCGGCGTCGGCGTAGCGCTGACGGTCCCCGATCACTTCGGGATCCGACATCGAAGCCTGCGCCTCGGCGAAGCGCGCCTCGATCTGGTCGACCAGGGACTCGATCATCGAGTCCCCGATTCTAGGCGTGTGCCTAGGCGGCCACTTCGACGCCGATGCGGTCCTCGGCGGAGGCCGCGCGCGGGTCCTCGATCGCGAGCACGGCCTCGAGCGCCGCGATGGCGACCTCGACCTGCTCGTCGTCGGGCTCGCGGGTCGTGAGCTTCTGCAGCTGCATGCCCGGCCAGATGATCAGCTGCACCCAGGCCTTGCCGCGGTTGCGGCCCGCGAACTTGATCAGCTCGAAGGACAGCCCGGCGACCAGCGGAACGCCGACGATCCGCGTCGCCAGCAGCACGTACCAGGCCGGCAGGCCGATCGGGGCGAAGACGAAGATGGCGACGATCATCACGACGAGCAGGAAGCTCGTGCCGCAGCGCGGGTGCAGGCGCGAGAAGCCCTGGGCGTTGGCGGGCGTCAGCTCGAGGCCGGCCTCGTAGGTCGAGATGACCTTGTGCTCGGCGCCGTGGTACTGGAACAGGCGGCGAAGATCCTTCTGGCGCGAGAGCAGCACGATGTAGCCGAGGAAGATCACGGTGCGCAGCAGGCCCTCGACGAGCCAGAACAGCAGCGAGGAGCCGAGCCAGCCCTTGATCACGCTGGTCAGCAGCACCGGGACGACGAAGAACAGGCCGACGGCGAGCGCCAGCGCGGCGACGATCGTCAGCGCCCATGTGGTCTTGGCGATCGGCTCCTCGTCGGGATCGGCCTGCGCGTTGGCGCTGGCCTCCAGGGCCTTGAAGCCGATCGACATCGACTGCCCGAGGGCGACGACGCCACGGATCACCGGCCAGCGCAGCGCACGGCTGCGCCGGGTCCAGGAAACGACTGGGTGCGATTCGACGGCGATCTCGCCGTCCTTGCGGGTGGCCACCGCCCAGGTGGACACGCCGCGCATCATCACGCCTTCCAGTACGGCTTGTCCGCCGACGGGGGCGTCGCGCTGCTCCGGGCTGCTCACCTTGAAGGTGATCGGCAGCCCGGGGCGCGAACTTGAAGCAGGCGGTCCAGGGGGCGGCGGCCCCCCGGTGGCTCTCTACGGGGCTATTTGGCGCCGCGGCTGCGAGCGAGCTTGCGCTGGAAGCGCTCGACGCGTCCGCCCGTGTCCATGAGCTTCTGCTTGCCCGTGTAGAACGGGTGGCAGTTGGAACAGATCTCCACGTGGAGGTCGCCGGCGGTCGATCGAGTCACGAACTCGTTTCCGCAGGTGCACTTCACCGTGGCCTCGCGGTAGTCCGGGTGAATGTCAGTCTTCATAGTTCATACCATTGTAGGCCCGCATACCAGGCCTCAGCAGAACACGCTGAGCGAGTCGTTCTCCTCGTCGGCCTCGTCGACCTGCGAGCGCGGATCGACGACGGCCTCCAAGGGCGTCCCGGGCGCGCACGGAGCGCCGGGAAGCATCACGGTGACGGGGGCCTGGGGAGCAAGCCCGGTGACCTCGACGCTGCCGATCGCGACGCTGTCACGCAGGAAGTCGACGGCGAACGGACCGGCGGCCTCGCGGCCGCGGTTGAAGATCACCGCGACGTAGTCGCCATTCTCGATGAGCACCTTGCGCACGACCAGGTCGGGGCGCTCGTCCGGCTGCCTGCAGACCGGTGATCTCGCCTTCTCGGTCCGCACGGTCCTGCCCCTGCGATCGCGCCAGCGGAACTCGACGACCGCGCGGTAGCTGGCGGGCGCCAGCAGGTCCTGCACGGTCTTGTCGTAGGTGTACTTGCCGAGTCCGGCCGGTGCGGTGATCCACGTCCTGAAGCCGGGCGTGTCGATCTTGCGCCAGCGCCTGTCGTCGGGCGTCAGGGCCTGCAGCGTGAAGCGCAGCTGCATCGTCGCCGCCCGGCGGAACGTCAGCACGCGCCCCTCGAAGACCGCCTCCCGCGCCTCACGGTCGCAGCTCACCAGCGTCGCCTTGGCGAACGGGGACGAGCGTCCCTGCGCCGTCCCCGCGGACAGCGCGAACAATGCGACCGATACTCCGATGATGCGCCTCCAGCGAACCATGCGAGCCAAGAACCCTCACGGCCCTCGGGAGTTGCGCGAAACATAAAGGGGTCAGACCCCTTTATCTTCGGTGGATGCCTGAGTTCGACTGGGAACGGCCGCTCAAGGATCTGCATGAGCTGGCGGAGTTGACCGGGGGGCCGGAGGGAGCGCGCCGGCTCGCGTGGAGCGAGGATTGGCGGACGGCGCGGGAGTGGCTGCTCTCCAAGCTCTCCGAGACCGACGCGACGGTCGAGCGCGATGTCGCCGGGAACCTGTGGGCGACGCTGCCCGGCGCGAGCGAGAAGATCGTCGTCGTCGGGTCGCACATCGACGCGGTGCCGCACGGCGGCTGGCTGGACGGGTCGCTTGGCGTCTGCGCGGCACTCGAGGTCCTGCGCGCGCATCAGGGCGAGACCCCCGCGGTGACGATCAAGCTGATCGACTGGGCCGACGAGGAGGGCGCGCGCTTCGGGCGCTCGCTGCTCGGTTCGAGCGCCGCCGCCGGGACGCTGGACCCCGAGGCCGTGCGCGGCCTCAAGGACAATCAGGGCATCGCGCTCCCGGACGCGCTGAGGGAGAACGACGTCGACCTCGACACGATGGGCGAGGCTGAGTTGCCCGACATCGCGGCCTACCTCGAGCTGCACATCGAGCAGGGCCCGCGCCTCGAGCAGGCCGGCAGGCCCGCCGCGGCCGTGATCGGCTGCTTCGGCGTCGAGCGCCACGCGATCACGTTCACCGGCAAGGCCAGCCACGCGGGCTCCACGCCGATGAACCTTCGCCACGACGCCTTCCTCTCCGCCGCCCGCTTCGGGCTGGCCGCGCGCGAGAGCGCGATCGCGCGCGAGGGCGTGGCCACGATCGGCACCGTCACCGCCGGCCCGGGCATCCCGACGATCATCAACGAGCGCTGCGAGGTCACGCTCGACCAGCGCGCCTTCACGCCGCGGCAACTGGAGGACATGCTCGCCGACGTCAAGGCCGCGGCCGCCCGGATCGGCGACGAGGAGGGCGTCGAGGTCGAGTGGAAGCGGATCTGGCAGATCGACCCGATCCCGTTCGACGCCCGGCTGGTCGATCTCGCCGCGCAGGCGATCAGCGAGGTCACGGGCGAGGCCGACCCGCCGCGGCTGCCGAGCGGCGCGCTGCACGACGCCGCCGAGGTGGCGCGCCGCGCGCCGACGGTGATGCTCTTCTCCTCCTCGACCGACGGCGTCAGCCACGCGGCCGTCGAGGACACCCCGGAGGAGGATCTCCGCGCCGCGCTGCGCAGCTACGGCCGGCTCTACGAGTTGACGGCGGGGATGATCTCCGCGCCGTAGGCCTCGAGCGTCTCGTCCTGGCCTGACGTCATCAGGTAGACGATCCACTCGTCGACACCGATCGCCTCCAGGCCGCGCAGCTTCTCCACGCACTGCGCGGCCGAGCCGATCACGCAGAAGCGATCGCAGATCTCGTCCGGGACGAACGACCCGTGCGCGGCGCCGACGCGCGAGTGGTCCTTGTAGTCGTAGGCGTCGCGGCCCTTGATGTAGTCCGTCAGCTCGCGCGGGATCTCGGAGTTCTCGCCGTGCACGCGCACGATGTCGGCGACGTGGTTGCCGACCATGGCCGGGAACCAGCGCACCTCGTCGCGCGCCGCCGCGAGGTCGTCGGAGACCTTGCTCGGCGCGCAGACCAGGCACTTCAAGGCGGCCGGATCGCGGCCGGCCTCCTCGGCGGCGCGCCGCGCCGTGGCCATCGTCCACTCGATGATCGCGGGGTCGGCGAGCTGGATGATCACGCCGTCGCCGACGCGGCCCGCGACGCCCAGCGCGCGCGGTCCGTAGGCGGCCACGTAGAGCGGGATCTCCGGCGCATCCTCGGCCCACTTGAGCTGGATGTCCTGCCCCTCCCACTCCACCGGGCGCCCGTTCATGAAGGCCTTGATCATCGTCAGCCGGCGCTCGAACTCGGCGATCTTCGTCGGCTGGCGGCCCATCACGCGCACGGCGGAGTCGCCGCGGCCCATGCCCATCACGATCCGCCCGCCGGAGATGTCCTGCAGCGTCGCGTGCGCGCTCGCCGTCACCGCCGGCTCGCGCGTCACCGGGTTGGTGACGCACATGCCGATGTTCATCGTCTCGGTCTTGGACGCGAGCAGCGTGATCAGCGGGTACGGCTCCTGCCACAGGATCGGCGAGTCGTACGTCCAGCCGGAGTGGAAGCCGAGCTTCTCGGCCTTGACCACCAGCTCGACGAGCCGCGTGTAGGGCGGGTCCGGAAGGACGGTGACGCCGAAGCGCAGCATCAGCTCGCCTGCGCCGGCTCGAACAGCGAGCGCTTGACGAACCGGCCCTGTCCGGGCGAGGAGACGACCTTGCCGTCCTCGTAGACCGTCGCCCCGCGCGAGAGCACGAAGCGCGGCTTGCCCTGGACCTCCCAGCCCTCGAACGGGTCGTAGTCGACGTTCATCACGTGCGTCTGCGCCGAGATCGTGTGCTTGACCTCGGGGTCGAAGACGACGATGTCGGCGTCGAAGCCGGGCGCGATCGCGCCCTTGCGGTCCAGGCCGAAGATCCGCGCCGGGCCCCAGGACCCGTGGCGCACCAGGTCCACGATCGACATGTGCCCCGCCCGCACGCGAGCGGTCGTAGAGCAGCGTCAGCCGGTGCTCGATCGCCGGCAGCCCGTTCGGGATCTTCGTGAAGTCCCCGAGCCCGAGCTCCTTCTGCCCGGAGAAATTGAACGGGCAGTGATCGGTGGAGATCCCCTGCAGCGCGCCCTGGCGCAGCGCCTGGTAGAGCACCTCCTGGTTGCGCTCCTCGCGCAGCGGTGGCGAGCAGACGTACTTGGCGCCCTCGAAGCCCGGCCGGTCGAGGTCGTCGACGGTCAGGTAGAGGTACTGGATGCAGGTCTCGCCGAAGATCGGCAGGCCGCGGTCGCGCGCGGCGCGGATCTCGCGCACCGACTCCTCGCAGGTCACGTGGACGACGAACAGCGGCCGCCCCGCCCACTCGGCGAGCCGGATCGCGCGGCCCGTGGCCTCGCCCTCGACCGCCGGCGGGCGCGTGGAGGCGTGGTACTTGGGCGACGTGTTGCCGGCCGCCATCGCCTCCTTCTGGTAGCGCACGACCGCGTCGCCGTTCTCGCAGTGGACCATCACGAGGCCGCCGGTCTTGCCCGTCTCCTCGAGCACGGCCAGGAACTGCTCGTCGTCGACCATCAGCGCGCCCTTGTAGGCCATGAAGACCTTGAAGGACGGGACGCCGTCCTGCACGCACTGGCCCATCTCGGCGATCGCCGCCTCGCGAGGCGTCCGTGATCGCCATGTGGAAGCCGTAGTCGATGTGCGCGGCGCCGTCGGCGCGCCCGTGCCACTCCGCCAGCGCGTCGAGCAGCGTGCCGCCGACGTACTGGATGCAGAAGTCGACGATGCACGTCGTCCCGCCCGCGGCCGCGGCGGCCGTGCCGGTGTCGTAGTCGTCGCAGCTCCAGGTGCCGCCGAAGGGCATCGAGAGGTGCGTGTGGTTGTCGACGAGGCCCGGCAGCACGAGGCAGCCGGAGGCGTCGATCTCTTCGTCGGCCGAGAGGCCGGTGCCGATGGCGACGACGGTTTCCCCGTCGATCAGTACGTCGGCGTCGAACTCGTCGGTGGCGGTGACGACCCGCCCGCCGCGGATGAGACGGCTCATCCGCAGAGCCTAAACGACCCCTCGCTCGCATGATCTGGTAGACGGGGCCGTCGCCACGCACGGGCTTGCCCGTCGCTGCGTAAGGCCCTCGGCCCAGCCGCTACGATCTGGTAACGGGCCTCGCACGCGCTTGCCCGTCGCTGCGTAAGGCCTCGGCTAATGATCTGGTAGACGGGGCCGTCGCCACGCACGGGCTTGCCCGTCGCTGCGTAAGGCCCTCGGCCCAGCCGCCCTTACATGATCTGGTAGACGGGGCCGTCGCCGCCCTCGGGCGGCGTCAGGCGCCCGCCCTTGGCGGTGATCGCGCCGCACTGGACGCAGTTGGAGGGGTTGACGATCAGGTCGATCATGCCCTCCTCGGGCGCGTCCTCGGGCACCTCGTAGACGCCGGCGGGGCACATCCAGGCCCAGCCCTCGCCCACCTCGCGCGGCACGCGCTGCTGGATCCGGATGTGCGACGGCGCGTCGTCGCGCGTCGCGTTGCCGGTCAGAAAGACGCCTGAGAGCTTGTCGAACGTGTACTTGCCGTCGGGCTTGGGATAGCGCTTCTCGCGGCCCGTGCCGAGCTTCAGCGGCGCCTCGGCGTCGCGGTGCGTCGCCCAGTGCCCGCCCGGGAAGCGGCCCTTCGTGACCACCATCGCGTTGGTGATCGCGCCGCCGAGGATCAGGCCCTTGGCGAACGGCTGCTTCATGTTGCGCGACTCGTAGAGCTCCTTGCCCATCTGGGAGCTCGTAGATCTTCTCCTCGTAGGACGAGAAGTCGCTCGAGCCGTCCTTGAGCTGCGCGTAGATCGTCTCCGCGGCCAGCCGGCCGGACTCGATCGCGTAGTGGATGCCCTTGAGCTTGGGCACGTTGACCATCCCGCCGGCGTCGCCGGCGATGACCATGCCGGGCGCGTGCAGCGTCGGCATCGCCCAGTAGCCGCCCTCGGGGATCGCCTTCGCGCCCCAGGCCACGCGCTTGCCGTCGGCGAGGATCTTGCGCACCAGCGGATGCGATCTTGAACTCCTGCAGGACGTCGTGGACGCTGAAGCGCGCGTCGGTGTAGTCCAGGCCGGTCACGAACCCGATCGAGACGCGCGGCGTCTCGCCCTCGCGGTTCATGCCGTAGATCCAGGAGCCGCCGAACTCCTTCCACTTCGCCGCCGGCGCGCAGCGGCCAGCCGAGCGTGTGGACGATCTTCTCGAACGGCTGCGCGACCTCCCAGACCTCCTTGACGCCCAGGGCCCAGACCTGCGGGTCCTTGGGCGCGAGGTCCAGCGCCTTCAGGGCGGCGCCGGTGAGGTGCCCCCAGTTGCCCTCGGCGAGCACGGTGGCCTTGGCGATCACGTCCGAGCCGGGCTCGAAGTTGCCCTTCTCGCCGCCGGACTTGTCGCGGCCCTTGTCGCCGGTGCGGACGCCGACGACCTTGCCGTCCTCGACCAGCAGCTTCGCGCCGACCGTCTCGGCGAGCACGTAGGCGCCCATCTCCTCGGCCTTCTCGCCCAGCCAGCGGTTGAGCTCGGCCACCGAGACCACGTAGTTGCCGTGGTTCTTGAACGGCGGCGGGGTCGGCTTCAGCGGCACCGCACGCTTGCGGTTGAGCATGAAGTAGACCGTCTCGCGCTTGACCTCGCCGAAGTGCGGCCACGAGTCGTCGTCGGGCAGCAGCTCGCGGATCGCGCTCGGGTTCATCACGCCGCCCGAGAGCTGGTGCGCGCCCGCGACGCGGCCCTTCTCGATCACCGCCACCGGCACCTCGCCGAGGCGCTCGGTCAGCTCGGGGTCGTCCTCGAGCAGCTGCAGCAGGCGGATGGCGCACGCCATCCCCGCCTGACCGCCGCCGACGATCGCGACGCCGACCTCGATCCGCTCGTCCTCGGCGTCCGTCGGCGGGCCGACGAACTCCGCCGCCGAGTCGACCGGCGGCGGGAACTGGCTGGGGGCGGCGGACATGCGCTAGGAGCCCTTCTTGGCCTTCACGGCCTCGGTGAGCTTCGGGACGATCTTGTTCAGGTCGCCGACGATGCCGAGATCGGAGAACTCGAAGATCGGCGCGTTGGAGTCCTTGTTGATCGCGACGATGTTCTCGGAGGCCTGCATGCCGACCTTGTGCTGGATCGCGCCGGAGATGCCCGCGGCGAGGTAGAGCTTGGGCGCGACGGTCTTGCCCGTCTGGCCGATCTGGGCCGAGTAGGAGTACCAGCCCGCGTCGACCACCGCGCGCGTCGCCGCGACGGCGCCGCCGAGCGCGTCCGGCGAGCTCCTCGAGCGCGTCGAAGCCCTCCGCCTTGCCGAGCCCGCGACCGCCCGCGACGAGGATCTTCGCGTCCTCGATGTTGACGTCGGCGCCGCGCTGCTCGCCGCGCTGGACCATCTTCGCCTGCAGCGAGTGGGCCTTGAACTCGACGGCCAGATCCTCGACCGTGGCCGTGCCGCCGGTCTCCTTGATCTCGAACGCGTTCAGGCGCCCGATGATCACGCCGACCTTGGAGCGGTAGTGCACCGAGGAGATCTGCGAGTCGCCCAGGATCGGGCGCTCGGCGACGAGCTTGCCGTCCTCGACGCGGACGTTGGTGACCTCCATGCAGACACCGGCGTCCAGGCGCGCGGCGAGGCCGGCGCCGATCTCGAAGCCGAGCAGGCCGCCGCCGAACAGCGCGTAGCCGTGGTCGTCGGCCTCGATCGCCGCCGCCATCGCGTCGACGACCGGCTGCGCGAGGCCCTCGGGGCCCTCGACGCGGTAGACCTTGCTCGCGCCGTAGGCGCCGAGCTGGGCGGCGAGCTCGTCGGAGACGCCCTCGCCGACGACGATCGCGTGGCACTCGGTGCCGAGCTCGGCGGCGAGGCGCGCGCCCTCGGAGACCGCGCCGAGCGAGTTCTTGTTGATCGCGCCGTCGTAGTGCAGCGCGTAGACCAGGATCCCGCTCATGACAGAAGCTTCCTCTCGTCGAGCCACGCGACGATCTGCGCGACCGTCTCGTTGGTGTCCTCGTCCTCGATGATCTGGCCCGCGGACTTGGCCGGCGGGGCGGCGAAGTCGGCTGCAGTGCGCGCGGGCGTTCTCGAAGCCGACACGATCGGCCTCGATGCCCGACGTCGGCCGCCGCCTTGACCTCCAGCGGCTTCTTCTTGGCGCCCATGATCGCCTTCAGCGACGGGTAGCGCGGCTCGTTGATCGCGTCGCCGACGCTGATCACGGCCGGGAACTGCGACGAGCACCGTGTCGTAGCCGTACTCGGCCTGGCGCTCGCAGCGCAGCGCGCCGTCCTCGACGTCGATCTTGATGACCTGGGTCAGCGACGGCATCTGCAGATGGTCCGCCACGACCGCGCCGATCGTGTAGCACTCGCCGTCGTCGGACTGCTGGCCGAGCAGGACGAGGTCAGGCGCCTCGGCCTCCAGCGCCTTGGCGAGCGCGTAGCCCGTGCCGTTGACGTCGGAGCCGGCCAGCGCGTCGTCGGACAGATGCAGCGAGCGATCCGCGCCCAGCGACACGGCCTTCGTCAGCGCGCGCTTGGCGCTCTCCGGGCCCATCGTGACCGCGACGACCTCGTCGACCGTGATCGCACCGCCCTCCTTGAGCTGCATCGCCGCCTCGATGGCGTGCGTGTCGAACGGGTTGAGGTTCTTCTCCCCGCTCCGGTCCAGGCGCCCCGTCGAGGCGTTGATGCGCTTCTCGACGGCGGCGTCCGGCACCTCTTTGACCAGGACGCAGATCTTCACAGAGTCACCTCTTACGAAAGAACGAACAAGGCTGATCCTAGCGCGTTGACTGACCAGTCAATCCACTGGTTCGGCGAGGTCCAACAAACGTTCGAGGACCTGATCCCGCAGGACTCCCGTCGGGGGTCCCATGCCCAGCAGCTCGGCCAGCCAGAGCCCGTCCGCGGCCAGCCGGGCCACGGTGGCGTCGACCGGGTCGCGTCCTTCGCGCTCGACGCGATCCTGCCAGATCCCGTACTGCCGGCGCACCGCCAGCAGCAGCGAGGGGTCAGCGATCAGCGCGGCGAGCATCCCGAGCTCGTCCATCTGCATGCCCGCGGGATCGCTCGCGCGCACGTATCCGCGGACGAAGGCCGGGTCGGCGGCGTCGATGTCGCGCTCGAACTCGGTCAGCCAGCGCTCGACCATGCCCTCGACGAGCTCGCGCTTGGATTTGAAGTGGTACAGCAGCCCGCCCTTGGAGACCTCGGCCTCGGCGGCGACGGCGTCGAGCGTCAGCGCCTGCGCGCCGTCGCGGCGGACGACATGGCCCGCGGCGTCGAGCAGGCGAGCGCGGGTCTTGCTAGTGCGCGCCTGCGGCATTGAGCCCGACGACGCCGAGGATGATCAGCCCGAGCGAGGCGATCTTGAGGACGTTGGCGGTCTCGCCGTAGAGCGCGATGCCGGCCAGGGCGATCGCGGCGGTGCCGACGGCGGACCAGATCGCGTAGGTCGTGCCGACGCTGAAGTGCTTGAGCACCAGGGCCAGCAGGAAGAACGAGATGCCGTAGCCGATCACGACGATCGCTGCGGGTAAGGGCCTGGAGAAGCCCTCGGAGGACTTCAGAGCAAGGGTCGCGATGACTTCGGAGGCGATGGCGAGCGCGAGGTAGATGGCGGTCATGCGAATTACTATACCGTCTGGACGGTATAGTTACTGCTTGACCGCCCCCTCGATGAAGTCGATGATCGCCTGCGTGGGCGCTCCGGGCGTGAAGACCTCGGCCACCCCGAGCTTCTTGAGCTCCGGGATGTCCTGGTTGGGGATCGTCCCGCCGACCGTCACCACGACGTCGCCGGCGTCCTGCTCGCGCAGCAGCTCGATGACCTTCGGGACGAGCGTCATGTGCGCGCCGGACAGGATCGAGAGGCCGACGGCGTCGGCGTCCTCCTGCAGGACGGTCTCCACGATCTGCTCCGGCGTCTGGTGCAGGCCGGTGTAGATGACCTCCATCCCGGCGTCGCGCAGTGCGCGGGCGATGATCTTCGCGCCGCGGTCATGACCGTCGAGGCCGGGCTTGGCCACGACGACACGGATCTTCCTGGTCGAAGTGGCCATGGCCCGGATAATACGAGGAACTCCTAGGAAATGTTGGCGCGCACCGCCGACACGAGCTCGTCGGAGATCTCCGTCAGGCCATGGTCGTGGCGGGCGTGATGCGCGACCTGGGCGAGGATCTCGCCGTCGGTGGTGCCGCGGAACGTCGCGGTGCAGCCGGGGACGACGGCGCCGCAGGAGAACGACTTCATGGGTGGGTCCTTTCGTTGGATGTCCGGGCCAGGCGGCGAACCAGCTGCTCGAACGGGAGCAGCCCGACGAGCCGGCCCAGCTCGTCGATGCAGCAGATCGGGTCGAAGCGTTCAGGCTCCGGGCGGGTCAGCGCGCGCTGCGCGACGTCAGCCGGCGTGTCGGCGGCCTGTGCGCACAGGGGTGCGCGGTTCACGCGCCCGTCGATCAGCACCGCGAGCGGGCGGCGGAGTTCGTCGACGACGACGGCGAGACCACCGGAAGCCTGCTCCTCGACGGTGATGACCGGGAACTCGGTCGAGATCAGTCCGGTGATCCCGCCATCGACCGGCGGGGCTCCGGGAACGAGCGTGTGCGGGTCCATCGCGAGCGCCGGCCGGGCAAGGCCGAAGCCCTGAGCGAGCGGAACGCCCATCGCCGCCAGCACCTCGCGCTCGCCGGGACGCTCGATCCCCTCAGCCAGCAGCCACGCGTCGAGCCGTCCGGCCAGCACGCCGAAGGTCTCGACCAGTGCGTGCTTGGCCGGGTCGCGATCGACGTCCTGCACGAGCGCGCGGTCGAGCTTGACGAAGTCGGGCCGCAACTGGATGACGTGACTGAGGCTCGCGTAGCCGGCGCCCGCGTCGTCGACCGCGATCGACGCGCCCGCTTCGCGCAGGAGCGCGAGCTCGCCCTGCAGGAGCGCGTAGTCCGCGACCGGTGCGGCTTCGGTGATCTCGACCACCAGGCGGGAGAGGTCCCGCCCGCCCAGAGCGGCGCGAACGTCAGCGGAGAGCAGCGCGTCCGGGCTCACGTTGATGGCGAGGAAGCAGTTGTCGGGAAGCGACCGGCGAGCGTCCAGGCCGGCGCGGACGAGGGCGGCCTCGAGCTGCGGGCCGAGCCCGAGTCGCGCGGCCGCGGCGAACCAATGATCCGGCGGTGCCTGTAGCGGTGAGTCGAAGCGGGCGAGCATCTCGAACCCGCAGACCGTTCCGCGCTGGAGATCGAAGATCGGCTGGAACACCGGCCGTACACGGGCGGGATCGTCCAGCACCGCTTCGACGGCGGTAAGCCACTCCGGTACGACGAGGGTCGAGGCCACGTCACTTTGTATCGGCCGGTCGGGCACCTGGATGTAGCTCGAGGTTGCCCAGACCGCGCCGCTTCGAGAAGCTTGGCGCGTCGTCGTGCGACCGCACGCTCAACCAGACGCGGCCGATCTGCTCCGCACGGAGCACGCCGTCGTGCGCGTGCTCGCGTCCGCCGCGGGCGAGACGGAGGGCTATCCGGCGCTGCTGGCGGCGATCGGCGAGTCGCTCAGCTGCGCGGGCGCGCTGTGGCTGCCGTCCGAGGAGGACGGCGAGCTGCGCTGCGCAGAGACCTGGCCGGCGGGCGCGGCCGCGGGCGCCTCGCTCGTGGCCGACGCGTGGGCGTCTGGCGCGCCGGTCTCCCACCCGGGAGCGTTCGCGTTCCCGCTGAGCCGGATCGGCGTGATGGCCTTCGCCACCACCGCACCGCTCGAGGCCGACGCCGACCTGCTGGCGACGATGGAGAGCCTCGGCACGCAGATCTCGCAGTTCGTCGAGCGCTGCCGCGCGCAGCAGGCCGTCCGCGCTTCGGACGCGCGCAAGAGCGCGATCCTCAACGCCGCCTTCGACTGCATCGTCACGATGGACCACGAGGGCCGCGTGATCGAGGTCAACCGCGCCGCGGAGCGCGCGTTCGGCTACTCCGCGGCCGAGATGATCGGGCACGAGCTCGCGTCGCTGATCATCCCTCCCGACTACCGCGAGCTGCACCGGGCCGGACTGGAACGCTACCTGCGGACCGGGATCTCGCAGGTCGGCGGCCGGCGGCTCGAGGCGCGCGCGCTGCGCTCGGACGGCTCCGAGTTCCCGATCGAGTTGATCGTCACGCGGCCCGACATCCCCGGGCCGGCGGTGTTCTGCGGCTATCTGCGCGACATGACCGAGACCAAGGCGCGCGAGCGCGAGCAGCGGCGACTGGTGCAGGAGCAGGCCGCGCTGCGGCGCGTGGCGACCGCGGTCGCGGCCTCGACCGATCCGCGGCGGGTGTTCGGTGTCGTCACCGAGGAGGTCGCGCGACTGCTCGGCGCGCAGAGCTCGAACATGGTCCGCTTCAACAAGGGCCAGACCGCGACGGTCGTCGGTGGCTGGAGCGAGGCCCCGGTGCGCAACGTGCCCGTCGGCGACACCGTCAGGATCGACGGCGACACCGCCTCCGGCCGCGTCTTCCGGACCGCCGCGCCCGCGAGGATCGACAGCTACGACGAGATTCCGGGAGCGCTCGCGCTGCACCTGCGCGGGCTCGGCTTCCGCTGCGCCGTCGCCGCGCCGATCTTCCTCGGCGGGCGACTGTGGGGCGCGGTGATCGTCTCCAGCATTGATCCGGAGCCGTTCGCGGCGGGCGCCGAACAGCGGATCGCGGACTTCTCCGAGCTCGCGGCCCAGGCACTCGCCAATGCCAACGCGCGCGAGGAGCTGGCCGCGTCACGCGCCCGGATCGTGGCGGCGGGAGACCTCGAGCGGCGGCGGCTGGAGCGCAACCTGCACGACGGGGCGCAGCAGCGGCTGGTCTCGCTCGCCCTGATGTTGCGGCTGGCGGCGCGCCGGCACCCGGGCGATCCCGACCTCGAGCGCGCGGGCGACGAGCTCACGCACGCGCTGGAGGAGCTGCGCGAGCTCGCCCGCGGTATCCATCCGGCGGTGCTCACCGAGCGCGGCCTGGAGCCCGCGGTCGAGGCGCTGGCCACGCGCGCGCCGCTGCCGGTCGAGCTCGACGTCGCCCTGGGCGAGGAGCGGCTCCCCGGCCCGGTCGAGGCCGCGGCGTACTACCTGGTGGCCGAGGCGCTGACCAACGTCGCCAAGTACGCCCAGGCCTCGGCGGTGACCGTCGGCGTCGAGCGCCTCGACGGGATTGCATGCATCGAGGTCCGCGACGACGGCGTCGGCGGTGCGGCAGCGGAGGGCGGCTCCGGGCTGCGCGGGCTCGCGGATCGCGTCGAAGCGCTCGGCGGGCGATTCGTGGTCAGCAGCCCCGAGGGGGCAGGGACGACACTGCGCGCCGAGATCCCCGTAGCTTGAAGGGCTTGACCGCCGCCGAGCTGCTCCGGAGCGTCACCCGCGCGCTGTCGTCCGCCAACGACGAGCATGCCTTCGCGGCCCTGCCCGGCTCACTCGAGCGCGGCGAGCCGGGCGAGCTGGAATGGCACGGCGGGACGCTCTCGGTGCCCATCCCGGGCGTCGGCGCGCTGCACGTCGCAGACGGGCGAGCCGGATGACGCGCTGCGTGCCGCCGCGGAGAGCGTGGCGGCGCAGCTCGCGCTGTTCGCGGCCGTCCGCGACATGGATGCGCGGCGGCGGGCGATGCTCGACGTCGCGTTCGACTCGGTCGTGACGATGGACGACAGCGGGGTGGTCGTGTCGGTCAACCGCGCCGCGGAGCGGCTGTTCGGCTACTCGGCGGCGGAGATGATCGGGCGCGAGGTCGCGGAGCTGATCATCCCGCCCTCGTTGCGCGACGCCCACCGCCAGGGGATCGTGCGCTACCTGCAGACGGGGCGCGGGACCGGTGGTCGGGCGCCGGGTGGAGCTGACCGCGATGCGCGCCGACCACAGCGAGTTCCCGGTCGAGCTGGTCGTCACCCGGCCGGCGATCCCCGGCGAGCCGGTCTTCTTCGGCTATCTGCGCGACCTGACCTCGCGCTACGTCGCGGAGGCGACGCTGCACCGGCTGGCCGACGAGCAGGCGGCGCTGCGCCGGGTCGCGACGGCGGTCGCCGCCGAGCACGAGTCCTCGCGGCTCTTCGCGCTGGTCAGCGAGGAGGTCGGGCGGCTGTTCGAGGCGCAGACCGCGCACATGTTCCGCTTCGACCCCGACGGCGCGCGGCGGAACGATCGTCGGCGGCTGGGCGCTGCGGGCCGAGCACGTGCTGCCGGTCGGGAGCCGGATGCCGCTGGACGGCGACACGGCGGCGACGCGCGTGTGGCGCACGGGCCGCGCCGCGCGGATGGACAGCTACGAGGGCGCCGAGGGCGAACTGGCGGCGACGATGCGCGGCGTACGGCGTGCAGGCGGTGGTCGCCGCGCCGGTGTTCCTCGCCGGCAGCCTGTGGGGCGCCGTGATCGTCTCGTCGATGGACCCGCGGCCGTTCCCCGACGACGCCGAGCACCGGATCTCGTACTTCGCCGAGCTGGCCGCGCAGGCCCTGGCCAACGCCCAGGCGCGTGAGGAGCTCGCCGCGTCGCGGGCCCGGATCGTGGCCGCGGGCGACGCCGAGCGCCGGCGGCTGGAGCGCAACCTGCACGACGGCGCGCAGCAGCGGCTCGTGTCGCTGGCGCTGATGCTGCGCCTGGCCGCCCGGCGCCATCCCGACGACGCCGACCTCGACCGGGCGGGCGAGGAGCTCACCCACGCGCTGCAGGAACTGCGCGAGCTCGCCCGCGGCATCCACCCTGCCGTGTTGACGGAGCGCGGCCTCGAGCCCGCGGTCCGCGCGATCGCCGACCGTGCGCCGCTGCCGGTCGAGATCGAGTTCGACCTCGGCGCCGACCGGCTTCCCGGCCCGGTCGAGGCCGCCGCCTACTACGTCGTCAGCGAGGCGCTGACCAACGTCGCCAAGTACGCCGAAGCCACGGTCGTCCGCATCCGCGTCGAGCGCGTCGGCGACGGCGCCCGGATCAGGTCTCCGACGACGGCAACGGCGGCGCCGACCCGCCGGCGGAAGGGCCTGCGCGGCCTCGCCGACCGCGTCGAAGCACTCGCCGGCCAGCTCTCGATCGACAGCCCACCCGGCGCCGGCACCACCCTCCGAGCCGAGATCCCGATCTAAAGAAACGAGGCGAGGACGAACGCCGATGCGCACGCGGCGGCGATGGTCCAGCGCAGGATCGTCGAACCTACGGGGCACAACGCCGCCATGCGGATCGTTCTCAAGACGCGCGCCGTGCTCACTCGCGGCGGCAAGAAGCTCGACACCTGCGAGCTCAAGCGCGTCCGGTGGACCGCGGCGCCGACGGGTTAGCCGCGCATCGCCTCGCCGAGCAGCGCGCGGGCGATCACGAGGCGCTGGATCTCGCTCGTGCCCTCGTAGATCTCGGTCACCTTCGCGTCGCGGTAGTAGCGCTCGGCGGGGAACTCCTTGGTGTAGCCGTAGCCGCCGAGGATCTGGATCGCCTCGCCGGTCTGGCGGCGCGCGACGCCCGAGGCGAAGAGCTTGGCCTGCGCGCCCTCGACGCTGTGCGGCCTTCCCGCCTGCTTGAGACGGGCGGCGCGCCAGACGAGCGCGCGGGCGGCCTCGATCTCGGTCTGCATGTCGGCGAGCTTGTGCTGGATCGCCTGGAAGCGCGCGATCGGGCCGCCGAAGGCGTTGCGCTCCTTGGCGTAGCCGGTCGCGAGCTCGAGCGCGGCCTGGGCGATGCCGACGGCCTGCGCGGCGATCCCGATCCGGCCGCCGTCGAGCGTGCGCAGCGCGACGCGCATGCCGATCCCGGGGTCACCGAGGCGCTCGCCGGGCGTGGCCTCGAACGCGAGGTCGGCGGTGGAGCTCGAGTTGAGCCCCATCTTCTCCTCCTCGCGCG
The DNA here is from genome assembly GCA_963848475.1 of uncultured Solirubrobacteraceae bacterium. Classification (GTDB taxonomy): domain Bacteria; phylum Actinomycetota; class Thermoleophilia; order Solirubrobacterales; family Solirubrobacteraceae; genus Solirubrobacter. The sequence goes on from CAWKDW010000003.1 coordinate 101,369, forward strand.
TGACCGCGAAGCCCTCGGCACCGGCGCGCACGAGGAACGCCGACGGGCGCTCGTCCTCCTTGGCGAAGACGATGAAGGTCGAGGCGTAGGAGCCGTTGGTGATCCACTGCTTGGCGCCGGTGATCTTCGCGTCGGTCGCGCGCGTGCGCATGGCGCCGGCGTCCGAGCCCGAGCCCGATTCGGTCAGCGCGAACGCGGACAGCTCCTCGCCCGAGGCGAGCCGCGGCACCTGCTCGGCGATCTGCTCGGCGCGTGCCGTGGTTGAGGATCGGCAGCGTGCCCGCGCTCGTGTGCACGGCAACGGTCACACCGACGCCTGCGTCGGCACGCGAGAGCTCCTCGAGCACGAGCATGTAGGCGAGGAAGTCGGCACCCGCACCGCCGTGCTCTTCCGGCACGCAGACGCCCATCAGCCCCAGTTCGCCGAGCTCGGCGTAGAGCGCGCGCGGAAAGGTGTGGTCGCGATCCCACCCGGCGGCCATGGGCGCGATCTTCTCGTCGGCGAAGCGGCGCGTGAGATCGCGGATCTCACGCTGGTCGTCGGTCAGCTCGTGAAGGCTCACGTCCTGACCACCCGTCGGACCGCGAACCCGCTCAGCAGCGCTGCCGCCGCGACGACGCGCAGCGTGCGCCCGAGACGCTCGAACCGCATGATCTCCCACCCCTCCGCGCGCGCTACGCGCGCCAGTTCCTTGTCCGGATTGACCGCCACAGGATGCCCGACGAGCCGGAGCATCGGCAGGTCCGATTCCGAGTCCGAGTAGGCGTAGGACGCGGCGAGATCGATGCCCTCGCGCGCCGCGAGCTCGCGGATGGCCTGCGCCTTGCCCTCGCGGTAGTTGAACGGGCCGCCCTCGCGGCCCGTGTAGACGCCGTCGATGACCTCGGCCACCGAGCCGACGGCGCCGTCGAAGGTCAGCACGATCGCCATCAGCTCGGCCATCTCCTGGGCGGCCGCGGTGCAGATGAAGATCGGGCGCCCGGCGTCCTGATGCTCGTACGCGAGCTCGAGCATGCGCGGGTAGATCCGCGGCAGGACGCCGGCCAGCACGCCGCCGGAGAGGCGCTGCAGGTCGCGCACCTTCGCGCCCTCGAGCATCTCCGACGACGCGCTTGCGGATCGCGTCCGTGCCGGCGTCGGTCGAGCCGCGCAGGCGGAAGACGACGTTCTCGTAGGCGTCGCGCGCGATGTCACGGCGCGTGAGCATCCCGGCCTTGTAGGCGACACGGCCGAACTGGAACGAAGAGGAGCCCGCGATCAGCGTCCGGTCGAGGTCGAAGAACGCCGCGCCGCGCTCTCCTTCCCGCCGGATCGCTCCCCCGCCGGGCGGCGGGGGAAGGATGTGTGGGCGCTCCGTCACAGGCGACCAGCGCGACTCGCGCCGAGCCCCGGTCTCGCGGTCGCTCTCAGCATCGCTTCGCGGATGCTCACACCTGCACGATCATCGCGTCGCCCTGCCCGCCGCCGGAGCAGATCGCCACGCAGCCGTAGCCGCCGCCGCGCCGGCGCAGCTCGAGCACGACCGCGCCGATGATGCGCGCGCCGGAGGCCCCGATCGGGTGCCCGAGCGCGACCGCGCCGCCGTTGACGTTCACGCGCGCCTCGTCGATGCCGAGCATGCGCACGGAGTTCAGCGAGACCGAGGCGAAGGCCTCGTTGATCTCCCACAGGTCGATGTCGGACGGCTGCAGGCCGGCCTTGTCGAGCGCCTTCAGCGCCGCGTTGGCGGGCGTGCGGGCGAGATAGGCGAAATCGTCGGCGACGGCGGCCTGGGCGATGATCGTGGCCAGGATGTCCTTGCCGTTGCGCTCGGCCCATTCCTCGCTGGCGAGCACGAGGGCACCCGCGCCGTCGTTGACGCCGGGCGAGTTGCCCGCCGTGTGCGAGCCGTCCTTGCGCGAGAGCCCGGGCAGCTTCGCCAGCGCCTCGAGCGTGGAGCCGCGGCGCGGGGCCTCGTCGACCTCGACGACGGTGTCGCCCTTGCGCCCATGGATCGTCACCGGGACGATCTCGTCCGCGAGCCGGCCCTCGTCGGTCGCCTCGATCGCGCGCTCGTGCGAGCGCAGCGCCCACTTGTCGAGGTCCGGGCGGGTCAGCTCGAGCTCGTCGCCGACGTCGGTCGCCTCCTCGAACATCTGCTTGCCGCTGAACGGGTTGCGCAGCCCGTCCTGGATCATCGCGTCGAGCGCCTTGACATCGCCCATGCGGAAGCCCGAGCGCGCGCCGGGCAGCAGGTACGGCGCCTGCGACATCGACTCCATGCCGCCGCCGACCGCGACGTCGAGGTCGCCGGCGCGGACGGCCTGATCGATCATCCCGATCGCGCGCACGCTCGACGCGCAGACCTTGTTGATCGTCTCGGAAGTGACCTCGATCGGAATGCCGGCCTCGATCTGCGCCTGGCGCGACGGGATCTGTCCCTGGCCCGCCTGCAGCACCGTGCCCATCACGACGTGCTCGACCTGCTCGGGCGCCACATCGGCGCGCACGAGGGCCTCACGGATGGCCACACCGCCCAGATGCGTGGCTTCAAGCGTCGACAGGCCCCCGCCCAGCTTGCCGATCGGCGTGCGGGCGCTGCTCAGGATCACGGTTCGAGGCATGCCCCGAGTCTATTAAGGTCGCGGGTTATGCATGTCTCAGCGACCACGGACGCACCGACTGCCACGAACGCCGACACGATCGTCGTCGGCGTCTTCGAGGACGATTCGATCGCCCACGACCATGGCGGTGTTCTCCAGGCGCTGGTGGACTCCGGCGAGGCCAAGCGCGGGCTGCGCAAGCTCGCGGTCACGCACGCGGACGGGCGGCGGTACATCGTCGCCGGGCTCGGGGCGCGCTCGGGCTTCGATCCCGAGCGCGCGCGGGTCACGGCCGCCGTGGTCGTCGGCCGCGCGCAGGAACTCGGGACGAAGACGCTGTGCTGGGAGGTGCCGCACCACGTCACCGACGCCCACGCGGGCGCGCTGGTCGAGGGGACGCTGCTCGCCGCGTACACGTTCAACGCGTACAAGAGCGGCGGCGACGAGCCGTCCGGGCTCGAGGCGCTGGTGCTGTCCTCCCACCACGACGTGGGCGGGCCGGCGGCCCTTGCGGCGACCGTGGCGAGGGCCGTCAACGCCGCCCGTGACCTGCAGAACCGCCCCGCGAACGACCTCACGCCCGCCGCGCTCGCGGAGCGCGCGCAGGCGCTCGAGGGCGTCAGCGTCGAGGTGCTCGACGGAGCCGGGATCCGCGCCGCCGGGATGGGCGCGTTCGCCGCCGTCGCGCAGGGCTCGGAGGTCGACCCGCGGCTGATCACGATCCGCTACGAACCGGCCGACGTCACCGGTCCGCTGCTCGGCTTCGTCGGCAAGGCGGTGACGTTCGACTCCGGCGGGATCTCGATCAAGCCCTCGGCGAAGATGCACGAGATGAAGTTCGACATGTCCGGCGGCGCCGCCGTGCTGGAGGCCGTCGGCGCGATCGCGGCGCTCAAGCTGCCGGTCCGCGTCGCCGGCGTGATCGGCGCGACGGAGAACATGCCGTCCGGCACCGCGATCAAGCCCGGCGACATCGTGCGCGCGAAGTCCGGCGTGACGATCGAGGTCAACAACACCGACGCCGAGGGCCGGATGGTCCTCGCCGACTGCCTCGCCCACGCGATCGACCTCGGCGCCGAGCGCCTCGTCGACCTGGCGACGCTGACCGGCGCGATCGTCGTCGCGCTCGGCAGCACCTACGCGGGCCTGATGTCCAACGACGACGCCTGGGCGGCCGAGATCCTCGCCGCCGGCGACCGCACCGGCGAGCTCGCCTGGCGGCTGCCGCTGCACGCGGAGTACGCGAAGGCGATCGAGGGCCGCTACGGCGACATCGTCAACTCCCCCGCCGACCGCGGCGCGCGGCTCGATCACCGCGGCCGAGTTCCTGCACCGCTTCGTCGGCGAGGTCCCGTGGGGACACCTCGACATCGCCGGCACCGCCTACGACGGCGGCAAGCCGTACGCGCCCAAGGCGGGAGCGGGCTGGGGCGTCCGGCTGCTCGTCGATCTGGCACGAGCCGAACCGGGCGCACCCGACCTCCACTGAATATAAAGCGTTTCTAAAGCGGTCTGACCCCTTACGGAACGCCACCGCCATCATGGGGAGCGTGAGGCTCGCCGCGCTCTGGATCCTTCTCGTCGCCGTCTACGCGACGACGCTGAGCATCCCGGCCCAGATCGGGATGGACTACGCGGGCGCCGAGCCGCATCACCTGCTCGCGGCCGAGTCGATCGTCTCCGACCGCGACGTCGACCTCACCGACGAGTACGCCGAGCGGGCCTACGCAAGCTGGTACCCGAAGGAGCTCAAGACCGACGGACGGGTGGTCGCCGGGCGCCTGATGGAGCCGCACGGCGTCGGCTACGCCGTTCTGATCGCCCCCGCGTACGCGCTCGGCGGAGCGCGCGCCGTGCAGTGGGAGATGATCGCGCTGCTCGCGTTCGCCTTCGTCCTCGCGGCCGCGCTCGCCCGGCGGATGGTGCCGGAGCCGTGGGCGACCGCGGGCGCGGCGCTCGTCGGCCTCTCTCCGCCCGCACTCGCGGCGTCGACGACCGTCACGCCGGGTGTCCCGGCCGCCGTGCTGCTGTCGGGAGCGGCACTCTGCACGCTCGCGGTGCGCGAGCGCCCGCGCCTGCGCTACGTGTTCGGTGGCGCGCTGCTGCTCGCCGGGCTGCCCTGGCTGGGCTGGACCTTCGCGGCCGCCGGCGTCGTGATCGCCTGGGCGCTCGTGACGTGGACGCTGCGCGAGCGCCGGCGGCTCGCCGCGCTCGTGGCCGGTGAGGCGCTGGCGGCCTCACTCGTCTTCTACGCGATGATCAACGACCGCTTCTACGGCGGCCTGACCCCGCGCGCGGCGGGGCTGACCAGCCTGCCGGACCTTCCGTTCGGCTACGTGGAGCGGCTCCCGCGGCTCGCGGGGCTGTGGCTGGATCGCGACGCAGGGCTGCTGCGCTGGGTGCCGCTGCTGGCGCTCGTGTTCTTCTCGGCCTGGCTGCTGTACAGCTCGCGGCGCGATCAGCTGGCGCGCGTCGCGATCGCCCGCCGTGAGGCCGAGGCCTGCGCCGGGCTGCTGCTCGCCGTCGTCGGCGCCCAGCTGCTGGTCGTCGCGCTGTTCTCGACCGCCGGCCTGCGCGGCGGGTTCCCCGGCGTGCAACTGGTCGCGGTGCTGCCCGCGGCCGGCGCGCTGACGGCCTGGGGCCTGCGCCACGTTCCGCGCCCGCTCGCGGCGCTGCTCGCCCTGTTCACGCTGGGGGCGAGCACCTACCTGGTGCTCGCCGAGCGCGGCGGGAACCTCGGCGGCTGGCTCGAGGTGGACACGAAGCTCCCGTGGGGCCCGCCGGTCGTGCTGTTCCCCAACTTCACCGGCGCGGCGCTGTGGCCTGCCCTCCTGTGCCTGCTGCTGGCCGCCGGCGCCGGCCTGCTGTGGTGGCGCGAACGCCGCGCCGCGGGCGAGTGGCGCCGCGCGGCCGCCGCCTCGCGCACATCGAGGGCCATGCACTGAGCGATGATGCGGCGATGACGGACTCCCTGTTCGTGACGGCGGACCCCGCGTCGCACGCGGCGCTGCGCGCTGCCACGGCGGCGGTGCTCGACGCGCTCGCGCGCTCGGCGTCGCTGCCCGGCCCACGCTCACCGCTCTCCCCCGCGCAACTCGCCGAGACCGTCGCCGCCCTCGACCCCTGCCCCGAGGAGGGCGCCCCGCTCGATCGGGTGCTGGAGGCGATCGCCCCGGTGTTCGACGGCGGCCTGCGCCTCGGCGATCCCCGCACGGTCGCGCACCTGCATCCCGCGCCGCTGATCTCGGCCGCCGCGGCCGAGCTGGCCATCGGCGTCACGAACCAGTCGATGGACGCCTTCGACGCCTCGCCCGCCGCGACCTTCGTGGAGGACGCGCTGGTCCGCTGGCTGGCGCGCGAGCACGGGCTCGGCGCCGGCGGCTCCGGGCGTGATGACGATGGGCGGGACCGCCTCGAACCTGCTCGGGCTGTTGCTCGCGCGCGATCGCGCCGGCGACGACGTGCGCGGCCGCGGCCTGCCGGCCAACCGCTGGCGGATCGTCGCCTCCGCCGCGTCGCACGACAGCATCCGCCGCTCCGCGGCGCTGCTCGGGCTCGGCACCGAGGCCGTGATCGGCGTCAAGACCGACGCGACCGGCGCGATGTCGCTGGAGGCGTTCGACGCCGCGACCGAGGGCGAGCACGTGATCGCGGTCGTCGGCACCGCCGGCACGACCGACCTCGGCGCGATCGACCCGCTCGACGCGCTCGCCGACCGGGCGCAGGCGCTCGGCGCGTGGTTTCACGTCGACGCCGCGGTCGGCTCGGGCCTGACGCTCTCGCCACGCCAGCGGCCGCGCCTGAAGGGCATCGAGCGCGCGAACTCGGTCACCGCGGACCTGCACAAGCTGTGGTGGCAGCCGTTCAGCGCCAGCGCGCTGCTCGTCCCGGACGTCGACGTCCTGCGCGCCGTCCACCACGCGAGCGTCTATCTCAACCGCCCCGAGGACGAGGCCGAGGGCCAGCTCAACCTCGTCGGGCGCTCGCTGGACACCTCACGCCGCTTCGACGCGCTGAAGGTCCTGATCGCCCTGCGCGCGACCGGGCGCCGCCGGCTGGCCGAGATGGTCGATCAGGTGCTCGAACTGGCGCAGTACGCCGGCCGCGCGATCGAGGCCCACCCGCAGCTCGAGCTGCTGACGCGGCCCTCGACGGTGATGGTCGCCTTCCGCCACCGCGGCGACGACGACGTCAACATCCGCATCCACCGCGACCTCTTCGCCTCCGGCGAGGCCGTGATCGGCCGCACGCGGGTCGACGGCGCCGTGGCGCTCAAGCTGACGCTGCTGAACCCGCTGACAACGACCGCCGACATCGACGCGCTGCTCGCGACGATCGTCAGCGCGGGAGCCTGACCGGCAGCTTCACGGCCCGGACATCGCCGGCCGCGTTGCGCACGCGGCCGGTGATCCAGACGGTCTTGACCGTGCCGGCCGGCTTGGTCGGCAGCCGCAGCCGCAGGCGCAGCACGCTGCCCCGCGGCGCACATTGCGCTTCACCTGCGGCCCCTTGATCGTGCGCCGCGACCTCAGGCGGGCCGTCAGGCGCACGGCGATCGAGCAGGGCTGGTCGCAGGAGAGCCGCACCAGCGTCCGTCGCCTGCGGTCCAGCCGCGGGGTGGCGCGCGCGCTCAGGAACGGGGCGCGCGGGGTGGCCGCGGGCGGCTTGACGGCGACGGTCGGCACCGGGCGCGTGAGCACGAAGAGCGTGACGCGAACGAGCTCGGACTCGGCCGCGCCGTTGCTGAGGCGGTAGGTCAGCGTGTCCTGGCCGGTGAAGCCGGCGGCCGGCGTGTAGCGCTGTCCGGAGAGCGTTCCGTGCTCCGGCGCCTTGACGACGACGACGGTGAGCGGCCGGCCGGCGGGGTCGGTGCACGACGCGGAAGGCAGGTCGACCGGCTGATCGGCCTGCGTGGTCGCCGTCAGGGCCGTCGTGCTGCAGCGCGGCGGCGTGACCGACTCGCAACTCAAGGTGTTCTCCCGGCACGGCTGCCAGTCGGCGGCGGTGATCGCGGCGGCCGTGAGGACGACCCGCGGCGCTCCGCCGGAGACCGCGACCGTGCGCAACTCGTTCCCCGACGCGTAGAGCAGCGTCGTGGAGTCCGGCGACCACCGCGGGCCCGCGGCCGGACCGGTCGTCACCGGCGCCACGTCGCCGTCGGCCGTCTTGATCGTGGACAGCCCGTCGCCGTTGACGTACGCGATCGCCGCGCCGTCCGGGGACCACGCCGGGGCGCCGGCGACCACCGGCGGCGTCTTGAACAGCGGCTGGACCAGCAGGTCCGCGACGACGACCGCGGCCGTCTTGAGATCGGGCGCCCAGCCGAGCTGGGCGGCCCCGTCCAGCAGCGTCAGCCCGTGCGCTTCGGGGGGCGTGCCGCCGGCGGCGAGGACCGTCATCAGCCAGCGAGCCGCGCCGGAAGCCGATCTTCGAGCCGTCCGACGACCAGCCGATGTTCGCGTCGCCGCCGCCCGTCGTGAGGCTCACGAACCGTCCGCGTCGAGAGCTCGATCAGCGCGATCTCGCCCGCCCGCACGAACGCGAGCCGGTTTCCGCCCGGCGACCACGCGAGCTCCGTGATCTTGTCCGGATCGGCAACCGCGAGCGTGCGGAGCCCACTGCCGTCGGGGTTGAGCGTGACAAGACGACTGTCCGCGACCGCGGCAAGCTGGCCGTTGGCGGCAGCCGCAACGGCGGGGGTGCACAACGTCGCGAGCAGGCCCACGACGCAGGCGAACGAACGGATCGCCCTCCGCATGGCCCGACTCTAGGGCGAGCGGACGCCTCTGTGCCGCCAACTGGACGAAGATTCAGTCGACGTCCGGGCGTGCCGCCGCGCCCGGGTCGATCGCGCCGCGCGCGAGCACGGCGCTCGCGGCGCTGGCCGGGTCGAGCCGGCGGGCCACGACGTCGTCCAGCAGCGCCTGGATCTCGGGGTCGTTCTCGAGCGTCGCCTCGAGCTCACGGCGCAGGCGCATCGTGGCGATCCCGAGCACCTCGTTCATCAGATTGCGACGCCGGCGCTCGGACAGCGTGCCCTCGGCCTCGACGTGCGCACGGTGCTCCAGCAGCTTCTCCGCAAGGGTTTCGACGCCCTCGCCGCGCGTCGCCTCGGTCTTGATGATCGGCACGCGCCAGCCGTGTTGCGGCGACAGCGAGAGCACGCCGCGGATCTCGCGCACCATCGTGTCCGTCAGCGGGTGGTCGGACTTGTTGACGACGATGATGTCCGGGATCTCCATCACGCCGGCCTTCAGCGCCTGGATCGAATCGCCCGAACCGGGGATCAGCACGAGCACGACGGAGTCCGCGTGATCGATCACGTCGACTTCGGCCTGGCCGACGCCAACGGTCTCCAAGAAGACATCGTCCTTGCCCGCGGCGTCCATCAGCAGCGCGGTCTGCAGCGCCGCCTCGGCGAGCCCGCCGAGCGCGCCGCGGGTCGCCATCGAGCGGATGAAGACACCCGGATCCAGGAAGTGCTCGGTCAGCCGGATCCGGTCGCCGAGCAGTGCGCCGCCGCGAAACGGCGAGGACGGGTCGATCGAGAGCACCGCGATATCGCGGTCCAGCGTGCGCTGGTGGCGGATCAGCGCGCCGATCAGCGTCGACTTGCCGGCGCCGGGCGGGCCCGTGAATCCGACGATCGAGGCGTTGCCCGTGTGCGGGTAGATCGCCTTGACCAGCGCCCACCCCTCGGGGTCGTCGTCCTCGACCAGCGAGATGCCGCGCGCCAGCGCGCGCTTGTCGCCGCGGAGGAGCCGTTCTGCCAGGGAGTCCGCCATCCGGCGGCGGAGGATAGTCTGGGTGCGCGATGGCGACGGTGTCCAGGCCCTCTGCCGCGCCGGAGATCCACGGCGTCCCCGCCCCGTTGCACGGCGGCCCGCTGGCGCTCGCGCGCTTCATGCGCGACCACGGCATGCTCAACCCCAACTACGCCCGGCTGATCGTGCGCTGGGCCTGGCTGAAGCTGCGCTGGGGCAAGCGCCTGCAGACCGACGGACTGTGCTTCGTCGCGCCCGGCGTCAAGCTCGAGATCGGCCGCGGACGCGGTGCTGCGGCTCGGCCGCTGGTCGTGGCTCGGGCACGGGACGAAGATCCGCGTCCACGAGGGCGAGTGCGAGATCGGCGCGAAGACCGTGCTCGGCCAGGAGTGCACGATCTCGGCGTTCCAGCACGTCTCGATCGGCCGCGAGTGCGTGATCGCCGACCGCGTGATGCTGATCGACTTCGACCACGGCGTCACCGAGGTCGAGCGTTCGATCCGCATGCAGGGCATCTACAAGCGCGACGTGCGCGTCGGCTCCAACTGCTGGATCGGCTACGGCGCGTGCGTGCTGCGCGGCGCGACCGTCGGCGACAACACCGTCATCGGGACCAACAGCGTCGTCACCAAGGACCTGCCGGCCAACGCCGTCGCGGGCGGCACCCCGGCGCGCGTGTTGCGGATGCGCGAGGTGCCGGCGACGTTGCGGTGGCGCTAGGCGGGTACTACGCCTCGGCGCAGCTCGGCCAGGGCGCGGCACCGCGCTCGGCGTAGAGCTTCGCGGCGATCGCGTCCTGCACGCTCTCCTCGGCCTCGGCGGGATCGCCGGTGCCTCCCAGCGCTTCCCAGGTCGCCTGCGAGAACTGGTACTTGCCGCGGTAGCTGGCCGCTGGGCGAGACGGCGGCGATGTTGCCACCCGACTCGCACTCGGCGATCTTGGCCAGGGCGGCCGCCGCGTCGGCGTCGACCGCGACCGAGTCGAGCGAGCGGGCGTCGGGCGTCGGGAGCAGGCCGAGGGCCCGGAGCGTGGCCGTACCGGCGACGCCGTCGACCTTGAGGCCGTGCGCCTTCTGGAAGCGCTTGATCGCGCGGCGCGTCTTCGGGCCCATGACGCCGTCGGCCTTGATGCCGAGCGCCTTCTGGATCCGCTTGATCGAGACCTTCTTGACCTTGGCCTTGGGCTTGGCCGGTGCCGCCGCGGCCGGCTCCGCCGCCGTCGTCCCGCCGGTCGTGGCGCCCTGCGCGGCGAAGGCGCCGCTCGCCGCCAGCGTCAGCGACGCGGCGAGAGCGATCAGGACTGCCGCTGCTGTGCGGCGGATCTGGGGTAACAAAAGTACGGCGTGCGGCACGTCAGGCAACTCCTCGGTCTCATCGCGCCTACGGGGTTAGCTGACGGGCTCGCGCGATGACCTGCGCTACGCCGTCTTCAATGACGGCGATTCGCCCCGGGAGCCTGACCATGGCTCCATCGGTTCCCCCGCTCCCATCCGGACAGACCAGACGGAACTCGGCTCTTATGCGGCGTTGACTTTACACCGTCGCACGTTCAAAAGATCGGACGGGGTAGCGCCGCCCTTGAATCTAGGGCTGCACGAACGCCCACTGCGCCAGCTGTGGAGCCAAATTCCGCAGCTCATCCGCGCTCTCCTGCGGCGAGTGCGGCGACGAAGGCCGCGTGGTGGGAAGCGGCCCGTTCGCGCGGATAGTCGCCCGCCGTGGCGCGTGAGATCAGGAACGCCCAGTCCGAGCTCTGCAGCGCCAGCAGCTCACGCAGCGCCCGCGGCGAAGGTGCCGCGCCGAGCGCGGCGAGCTCGGCACCGCGCTGTACCCAGGCCAGGCCGTCGGCGGCGGGCGCGCTCCAGGTCCGCAGGTCGCGCGCCTCGCCCCAGCTCGTCGGCGGCGCGACCGGCGCCGCGACGGAGTCCGAGAGCTCCAGCGGGACGACGTCGCCCTGCTCGAGCACCGCCTCCAGGAACGCGACGCCCTCGTGCCAGTGGTGCCCGAAGAGCTCGGTGTCGAACGCGACGACCGCGCCGTCCTTCACCCGCGCCACGAAGTCCCGGGCGTCCAGGCGCGCCCGGGCCGCGCCGCGCTCGGGGTCGTAGGGCTCGCCGTCGTTGGCCCAGACGGCGTGCGCGCGCTCGGTCAGCCGGTGCGAGTCGCGGTAGTCGCCGTGCGCGGGATAGCCGCTCTCGTGCCAGACGAGATCGATCGCCGCGACGGTCGAGCGGGACGAGCAGGACGCCCGCCTCGCTGCGCTGCGGCGGCATCGGACCGGCGCCGAGCACGTCGGTCCAGTCGACGCAGGTGACGTGCACGCCGGCCTCCTCGAGCAGCCCGTCGAGCCACGGCGCGTGCGCGCACTCGGGCAGCCAGAAGCCGCCGCCCCAGGCGCCGAAGCGCTCGCGGTGCGATGCGATCCCGGTCTCGAGCTGCAGCCGCACGCCGGCGTCGGTGGCCAGCAGCGGCAGCACGGCGTGGGTGGCGGCGGACGTCCAGGTGACGTGCGGGGCGAAGGCGGCGAGCAGGTCGCCGCGGCGCTCCAGCGCATCGGCCGCGGCCGCGTAGCGCGCCGCGGAGTACGCCAGCGGCGCGGCGGGCGCCTCGCCCGCGTCGAGCGCGTGCGACGCGGGCCGCACCTCACGCAGGAACGCCAGGCAGCGCTCCAGCGCGCCCGGCGCCTCGAGCTGGTCGGCGAGCACCGGGGTGATCGAGAGCGTCACGCGGCCGGGATGGGCGTCGAGGACGTCCAGCAGCGGCAGGTAGCTCGTCGCGATCGCCTCCCACAGCCACTCCTCGCCGAACGGCCACGTCCCGAAGCCCTCGACGTAGGGCATGTGCGTGTGCAGGACGATCGCAGAACTTCACGGCCGCAGCACGGCCAGCAGATCGAGCGCAGCGCTCCAGGCCGCCGCGGCGCAGCGTGAAGTCGCGCGCGCAGATCGCCGGCGTGAAGCGGTCATAGAACGGCTTGGTGAAGCGCAGCCGCTTGTGCATCCGGTCCCAGCCGAGGTGCTCGATCGCGAGCTGGTGCGCGCGCAGCTTGCGCGCGTGGAAGAGGCCGAGCATGTCGACGCGCGAGAAGTGGCGCTCGCACAGCTCGCAGGTACTCGCCCGGCTTGTACTCGCGCACGTGCCACGGGTTGCCGGAGCGCTCCGCGCCCTTGGGGGCCAGCGTCAGCACGTTCGGCGTCGAGACGTAGGCGACGCCGTCGGGCCCGATCAGCTCGCGCACGTGGGCGAGCATCGCGTCGGGGTCCGGGATGTGCTCGATCGTCTGCAGGAACACGACGCAGTCGACGTCGCCCTGCCAGAGCTCGATCATGTTGCGCTCGAAGCTGACCTGCGGGTAGCGCGCGCAGGCGTGCTCGAACGCCTCGGGGTTGGCGTCGACGCCGACGACGCTCGCGGCCGTCCGCGCCAGCACCGCCGAGCCGTAGCCCTCGCCGCACGCGAGGTCGACGACGCGGCGCCCGTGCGCGCGCGCGGCGATCCACTCGTAGACCACGAGGTGGCGGCGGTACCAGTAGTTCTCCTCCGGCACGTCGGGGAGCGTGCGCTCGCCGGTCAGGTGCAGCGGCGGGACGCCCTCCGGCTGGTCGCGCTGCACGTAGAGCTGCTCGGTCATGCGCTCGCCCTCATCAGGACGGAGACCCACGTTCGGAACGGCTTCCAGCGCTCGGCGACGGTCTCGACCGGCTCGCCGTAGCGCTCCTGCACGGCGCGCTCGAGCCTCGGCTCGCCCTTGGGCGCCACGTCGACGGTGCCGACGGCGCGCAGCAGGATCAGGCCGGCGTAGAACGGGCCGATGCCCGGCAGCTCGAGCAGCTGCGTGAACGCGTCGTCGGTGTCGGCGGCGAGCAGCGGCTCGCGGTCGAGCTTGCCCTCCAGCGCGGCCTGCGCGATCCCGTGCAGGCGCGGGACCTTATTGGCCGGCAGCCCGTCGAGCTCGCGCAGCTGCAGGAGCTGCCCGGGCGCCGGGAAGATGCCGTCGGCGGAGAGCGCGTCGCGCAGCTTCGTCGGCCTGCGCGTGGTGGGTGCGCGCGGAGATGACCGACCATGCCGCCGCCTCGTAGGGCGAGTGGAAGAGCACCGGGCGCAGGTAGCCGCTGCCGCGCTGCAGCTCGCCGACGATCGGGTCGCGCTCGCCGACCTCCGGGTAGCCGCTGCCGTCGTGGTCGAGCGAGACGATCCGCGCGGCCTGCGCGATCGCCCGCTCCTCGTTGTCGGCCTCGACGGTCCCGTGGACGACGGCGCCGTCCTGGCGCAGCACGACGCGCGCCGGGCCGCTCCAGTCGTCGACGAGGAAGTTCGAGCGCGACCTCGCCGTCGTCGGACTCGGCCTGGCCCGGCGGCCAGCCCGCGATGAAGCCCGCCGTGGAGGCGAGCGTGAACGGCCCGCGCGGCTCGAGCGTGAAGTGCGCCATCGCCGCCGCAGCTTACGAGCCGCGCGCGGCGGCGTAGGCCGCGAGCGTGCGCCGCCGCTCGACCGCGTGGTCGACGATCGGCTCCGGGCCGCCCGCCTCCCACGGCGTGGCGAGCTTCGCGAGCGGGATGTCCTCGAGCTCCGGGACCCAGCGGCGCACGTACTCGCCCGTCCGGGTCGTGGCGCTGCTGCTGGAGCACCGGGTTGTAGAGGCGGCGGTGCAGCGGCGCGGGGTCGACGCCGACCGAGGAGATCCACTGCCAGTTGCCGTTGTTGTTGGCCTGGTCGCCGTCGAGCAGCAGCCGCATGAAGTGCTGCTCGCCGCGGCGCCAGTCGATGTGCAGGTCCTTGACGAGGAAGCAGGCGGTGATCAGCCGGGCGCGGTTGTGCATCCAGCCCGTCGCGGCCAGCTGGCGCATGCCCGGCGTCGACCACGGGATAGCCGGTGCGGCCCTCGCGCCAGGCGTCGAAGTGCGCGTCCTCGCCGTCCCACTCGATCGCGTCGAGCTCGCGGCGGTAGGCGTGGCGCGCGTTGTCCGGGTGGTGCAGGAGCACGTGGGCGTAGAAGTCGCGCCAGGCGAGCTGGCGCGTGTAGGCCTCGTGGCGGCCGGCGCGCTCCTCCAGCTCGCGCGGCGAGACGCAGCCGAAGTGCAGGTAGGGCGAGAGGACCGAGGTGCCGCCGGCGAGCCGGTCGTGGTGCTCGCGCGTAGCTGTCGATGCCGTCGCGCAGCCACGCGTGCATCTGCGCGCGGCCGGCGCGCTCGCCGCCGGGGAACGGGTCGGGGACCTCCTGCGTGAGCTTCAGCGCGCCCAGGCTCGGGATCTCCCCCACGCGCAGGCCCGACGGCACGGCGACCTTGCGCGGCGCCGCCGTGGACCTCGCGCCGCGGGAGCTCCTTCCACGCCCGCCAGAACGGCGTGAAGACCGCGTACGGCTTCGGCTTGCCGATGTCGGCGACGAAGTTGCCGGGCGTCCGGCGCGGCTCGACCCCCGCCTCGCGCAGTGCCGCCTCGACGCGCCGGTCGCGCGCGATCGCGAACGGCGAGGCGTCGGAGGCGAAGTAGACGGCCTCAGCGCCGTGCTCGCGCGCCAGCTTCGACAGCTCCTGCTCGGGCGTTCCGCGAGCGATCACGAGGTTCCCGCCGCGCTCCCGCAGCGCGGCTCGCGCAGCTCGCGCAGGCGACTCGAGCATGAACTGGGTCCGGCTGCCCGAGGCGTGGCGGCCGTGCAGCAGCCGGTCGTCGAGCACGAACACGGGCACGACGCGCTCGCAGGCGTCGAGCGCGGCGCGCAGCGGCGGGTGGTCGTGGACGCGCAGGTCGCGCCGGAACCAGACGAGGGCGGTCGTAGTCCATCGTGCCAGTACGGGAACGCTGCCTATGCTTGGCTCACCGTGGAGCTGGTCCGGGACTTCCCGCTGTTCCCGCTCGGCCTCGTCGCCCTGCCGAGCGAGCTGATCCCGCTGCACATCTTCGAGGAGCGCTACAAGGCGATGATCGCCCGCTGCCTAGAGGAGGAGTCGGAGTTCGGGATCGTCTGGCTCGCCGACGACGGCCTGCGCGCTGATCGGCTGCGCGTGCGAGATCGCCGAGGTGCTGGAGCGGATGCCCGACGGGCGGATCAACCTCGTCGCGCGCGGCACGCGGGTCGTTCCGGATCGAGGAGCGCCAGGACGAGCTGCCCTATCCCGGCGGGGACGGTCGAGTTCCTCGACGACGGCGACGAGCGGGTCGACCCGCAGGCCGCCGCGATCGCCCACAGCGCCTACGCCGACCTCGTCGAGCAGGCCACCGACCGGACGCCCGAGCTGGCGGAGATCGAGGCGATGACGGCCTACGCGATGGCGGCGACGGTCGAGTTCGGGCTCGACGCCAAGCAGGGCCTGCTCGACCTGCGCTCGGAGTCGGCGCGGCTGAAGCTCGTCGCGCGCCTGTGCCGCGCCGCCGATCAAGCGGCTGGACTTCATCGACCGCGCGCAGGCCCGCGCGCGCTCGAACGGCAAGGTCAACTTCACGGGCTGAGCAGCGCGCGCGACGGCCGGGTCCTCGGCCAGGTCGCGCGGGAGTCTTGCCGTCGTCGTCGGTGCGCGCGCGGGTCGGCGCCGTGCGCGAGCAGCAGCTTCGCCAGCTCGAGGTCGTCGAGGTGCGCGGCGCTGTGCAGCGGCGTGTAGCCGCGCCTGCTGGGCGAGGTTGGGGTTCGCGCCCGCCTCGAGCAGCGCGCGCGGCGCGAGTCGCGGTCGCCGCGAGCGCAGGCGGAGTGCAGCGGGCGGACCTTGAACGGGTTCTCGGCGTCGGCGTCGGGGTCGGCGCCCGTGGCGAGGATCGCGCGGACGGCGTCCGCTCCGCCGAAGAACGCGGCCAGGTGCAGCGGCGTGAAGCCATCGCCGCCGCGGACGCTCAGGTCGGCGCCTTCCAGGCGCGTGACGTCGCCGAGCGCGGCCGCCTCGAGCGGCCCGACGGGAGCGCCGGCCGCCAGCAGCGCGTCGCGCGCCTGCGGGCGCTGGTGATAGACCGCCAGCAGCAGCGCCGGAGACGCCGTGCGCGTCCCGCGCCGCGACGAGCTCGGGGTGCTCGCGCAGCAGCGCGGGCAGGTCGTCGGAGGTGATGGCGGCGATGAGATCCATGTCAGGTGCGGGTGATGTGACAGACGTCGTCGGCGACGTCCTTCGTATACACCGTCAGCTCGCTGAATGCGGGCGGCAGCGGCCGCGAGGTGTCGGCGAACTTCACGGTCCCCGCCTGCATCCGCGCCGTGTAGGCGAGGACCGAGTCCGGGCTTGGGCGGCAGGATCAGGTTCAGCTCGGCCTGCTCGGAGAGGTCGCGCGCGAGCTGGCGGGCGCGCAGCAGCAGCTCCGGCGGCAGCTCGTGCCGGCGCCCGTTGCAGGTGACGTAGCCGTCGTCGGAGACGACGCAGCGTGAGGTTGGCGTTGCGGTCGGCGCCCGTGCGCTGGACCTCGAAGAGGTCGCCGGCGGGGCCGCCGCAGCCGGCGACGAGCAGCACGCAGGCGCGCGGCGAGCGCCAGCCGCCTCATACGACCACCAGCTGCGCGCCCGCGACGTCGCGCAGGAAGCTCGGGGTCGAGGTGACGCCCTCCAGGCGCTCGGACACGGTCGCCCAGTCGGCGCCCGCGGCCTGCACCGCCGCCGCGCAGGCCCAGATCCGGCAGGACGGCAGCTCCTGCGCCGCCGCGCGGAGCTCGACGAGCGTGCGGGCGAAGGCGTCGCGCTCGGCGTCGATGACGTGCGTCGCCGTGTCGCGGGCGTGCGCCTCGAGCTCGGGGTCGAGCAGCAGCGTCAGGGCACCGAAGGTCACGAGGCCGCGGGCCTCCTCGCCCGCCGAAGCGGCGCAGACGAGCAGCGACAGCCCGGTGTAGAGGCGTTCCGGTTCACCGGACTCGAGGATGGCGGCGAGCACGCCTCCATCGTGTCAGAGCCGGATCCGCGCCCGCAGGCGCGACTCGTCGAGGTCCAGTTCGTGCTCGATCCCCTTGAGCAGTTCCTCGGGGAACGCGCGCTCGGAGCGCATCCGCTTCAGTACCTCGCGCTCGGCCGCGATCATCTCCGCCAGCAGCCGCCCGGCGACCGCCACGTCGGTCTGGCCCTGCTCGTCGTCGTCGCCCTCCATCCGCGCCTCCAGGCGCTCCAGCCGTGAGCCGTAGCGGTCGCGCATCCGCTGCACGACGTGCTCGGGAGCGTCGTCGGCCAGCTCTTCGAGGCGCTCGAGCGCCGCCAGGGTGATCCGCGGTGCGAGCCTCCGCGCCGGCGCGCCGGTCGTCCTCGCTCTCGACCAGGCCGAGCCTGCGCAGCAGCGGCGCGAGCGTGAGGCCGGGAATCACGAGCGTGATCAGGATCACCGCGTAGGCGACGAAGACGACGAGGTCGCGGTCCGGGAAGCTGTCGATCGGGATCGCCAGCGCCGCCGCGAGCGAGACGCCGCCGCGCATCCCGCTCCAGGCGATCGCGATCCGCTCCGGCTTGGACGTCTTCGACGGCAGCGCGGCCGGGACGACGAGCATCCAGAGAAAGCGCGTGCCCATGACCACGGCCGCGATCAGCAGCGCGTAGCCGACCAGCGTCGGCTCGTCCGCGCCCTCGATGCGGTCGAGGATCGTCGGGACCTGGACGCCGATCAGCAGGAACAGCAGGCCGTCGAGCAGGAACCCCGCCGAGTCCCAGAACGCGAGCGTCCGCAGGCGCGTGCCCGGCTCGATGATGTCGAGCGAGCGCGAGCCGACGTAGAGCCCGGCCGCGACGGTCGCCAGGACGCCCGAGACGTGCAGCTCCTCGGCCGGCACGTACGCGACGAACGGCGTCAGGATCGAGAGCGTCACATCCAGCGAGGGGTCGGTGGACGATCCGCCGCAGGTGCGCGAAGAGCCAGCCGACGGCGAGGCCGATCGCGATCCCGCCGGCCGCGACGTACGCGAACTCCAAGCCGATCCCGGCGACCGAGCCCGCAGTCCCGCCGACCGCGCCGAGCGCGATCCGGTACGCGGTCAGGCCGGTGCCGTCGTTGACCAGCGACTCGCCCTGCAGGATCGACTTCGTGCGGCCGGTGCCGCCGAGGCGGTCGAGCACGGCGGCGGCCGAGACCGGGTCGGTCGGCCCGAGCACCGCACCGAGCACGAACGCCGCCGCCCACGGGATCCCCAGCACCGCGTTGGCGACCGCGGCGACCGCCGCGATCGTGACCAGCACGAGCCCGACGGCGAGCAGCGTGATCGGCGCCCAGTTCTCCTTCAGCTCCTGCGCCGAGACCGCGATCGCCGCCGCGTAGAGCAGCGGCGGCAGGAAGACGAAGAAGACGAGGTCGGGATCGAGCTCCAGCGACGGCAGCCCCGGGACGAAGCCGATGACGAGCCCGCCGAGCACCAGCGCGACCGGATACGGCACGCCGGAGCGCAGCCCGAGCCCCGCCAGGACGGCGACCGCGAGGAGCAGGAAGACGAAGAGCTTGATCTCTTCCACGGCATCATTTAGCCCATTCCGTGCCCCAAGTAGTCGACGCCCGCGGGTTGCGCTGCCCGCTCCCGCTCGTCCGCGCCCGTCAGGCGCTGGTCGCGCTGGGAGCGGATGAGACGCTGATCGTGCTCGCCACCGACCCCGAGGCGCCGATCGATCTCGGCCGCGCTGGCGAGCCGACGTCGGGCGTGCGTTCAGCTCCGAGCGCGTCGGCTCGGAGTGGCGGCTGACGCTAGCCGCCGAGGAGTGAGAGCAGGCCGCCGGCGCTGCGCGGGTTGATCCCGTGCTCGCGCTCGAACTGTCTTGGCTCGCTGGGGGTCGAAGAGCGCGAGCGCGTACTCCTCGCGGCTCGTGCCCGCGTCGCAGGCCGCGCTGTCGAGCAGCTTCAGCGCCTGATTCTGGATCGCGCCGGCGAAGCCGCCCGCGTCCGGCAGCGCGCGGTCGTTGCAGGGGTCCTCGAGGACGACGGCAGCCGGCGCCTCGCGGTCGTGCTCGACGACGTAGACGGCGACGGCGGCGAGCGCCAGCGACCGCCGCCAGCCAGACGGCAGGTCGCCGCCAGGCCGTGAACAGCAGCGCAGCGGCCAGCAGCGCGAGCGCCGCGGCGATCAGGTACGCGGTCTCGAACGCGTCCTGGACGGCGGCGACGACGACGTCGTCGAGCCGGACGGCGAGACGGTCGTAGACGGCGGCGTCGTCGGCGAAGTTGCCGCGCTGGCGCTGCGACGGCCGCCTGCAGTCCCTCGCGTGGGCGCTCGACGTCGACGTCCTGCGAACAGGGCCGGCGCGAGCGCGAGCTTCTTCAGCGGGTCGATCTGCGCGTCCAGCACGAGCGCCGCGCCCTGCAGGACCGCGCGATCGGTCGTGTCCTGCGAGCTTGTTCGTGGCGACCGGCGCGAGGATCGCGAGCACGACGACGACGCCGACGTGGCGCGCGACGAGCGCCCGCGCGGCCTCCGGACGTTGCGCTCGGGCAGCAGCTCGCCCGAGTAGGCGGGCAGCGCCAGGCCCATCGCCGGCGCCGGCGAGCAACTGCGGCACGATCGTCCACGCGATCCCGGCGGCGGGCAGGAAGCCCAGCGCCACGGCGCCACCGGCCAGCAGCACCGCGCCGGCCAGTGCCCGCGCCCTCGGCGCGCCGGGGATGGCCGCCGCGGCGAGCGCGGCGAGCGGCAGCACGCGTCACGCCGAGCGCGGCGCGCAGCGGCGAGATCGCGAAGCCGGCCACGAGCTCGAGGACGAGCAGGAAGAGGACCGCGGTGAAGGCGGCGGCGGTGAACGCGAGCGACGTCAGCGGGACCAGCGGCGCCGGCTTCGACGGCGGCGACGGCGCGGCCGTGCGCAGCTCGAAGCCCGGCGTCGGTGACGCGCGCGCGCGTCGCGGCCCTCGCGGCCGACGGCTGCCGGCGCGCGCGGTCCGGCGCGGCGCGGCACGGCGCGTCCGCGACCCGGCGCGCCCGGCACGGCGCGTCCGCCTCGGCGCGGCGCGTCGGCGCGGCGCGTCCGGCCCGGCGCGCCCGGCGACGCCAGTCGTGGCGCCGTCGCGGCGGCTCGCTCGCGTTCCGACGGGCGGCGGCGGCGGGCCGCTCGGCGCCCGGGTCGCGGCCGCGTGCCACAGTCGGGCCGCTTCCGCGCGACCGCGCCCGCGCCGGGCTGCCGGCTGCCGGCTCCCACCTCGGTGTCGTTCTGGCGCCACCGCCGGCAGCGAACGCAGGCAGGCGAGCGCCGCGATCGCGGCGATCGGCACCTGGACGAAGAAGATCGCGCGCCAGTCGAAGGCCTCCGTCAGCGCGCCGCCGAGCGCGGGTCCGGCGGCGGTGCCGACGAGCGCCGCGCCGATCCAGAGCCGGCGGCCGGAGCGCGACTCCGCCGCGTCGAGGATGTGGAAGGCGGCGAGCAGGGCCAGCGGCGCCACCCACGGCCTGCAGGGCGCGGAAGAGCAGCAGGACGCCGAGCGTGTCCGCGAGCGCCGCAGCCGAGCGACGCGAGCGCGAACAGGCCGAGGCCCACAGACCCCGGCGCGATCCGAATGCAGCCGTGCGGCCGGGAGGATGGCGAGTGCCAGCACGAGCGCGTAGACGCCGACGACCGCGGCGACCCCCGTGATCGTGGTGTGCATCTCGGCGAGGATCGATGGCAGCGCCAGCGCGACGATCGACGCGTCGGCCAGCGACCAGGCCAGCCGCTACCGCGACGAGCGCGCGTCGGAGAGCCTGCATATACGTCGAGCTTACGCGCGACGCTCGAACAGGAGGATCGAGAGCTCGGCCGACGACGGGCTCGGCGCCCTCTCGTTCAGCCTGCTGGGCACTGATCTCGCGTGCGCGGTTGAGTGCCTCGCGCAGGAGCGCGGACACCTCGTCCATGCCCGCGGCGTCGAGCTGCAGCGGCGCGCGCAGGACGACGCTGCCGGGATGCTCGAAGCCGCCGTCGTCGGCGGCCGCGGTCACGTCGGTGAAGATCTGCTGCAGGTTCTGGCCGAGGATCCCGCGCCGGGCCGCGCGCGGCAGCTTCGCCCAGTCGCCCTCGCTGAACCAGACGGACGTGACGGCCTTGTAGAAGTGCTCGAGCGCGCCGCGACGCGGTTCGGTGCGGACCAGCTCGATCGCGCCGAGGTCGTTCAGCAGGCGGATGTGGTAGCTGACGCGCCCGAGCGGCAAGCCCAGTTCACGGGCCAGCTCGTTGGGGCTGGCGATCCGTCCGTCAAGCATGCTGAGCAGCCGGTGACGGAGCGGATGCGAGATCGCTCGCAGGAGCGCCTCGTCGAGTTCGCCCGCGTCCTGCGCCGATGTGGGATCCGGGCCGGCCATCGCGTTCGTACGTTCACGTCTGAACATACGCCCACCCGGACCGAAATTGTCATCTTGCTGTCAATGCAGGGTCGCGAGCGAGGCATCCAGAATGTCCGCCGCGAGGTCGACCTCATCGTCGGAGATCGTCAATGGTGGCGCCATTCGGATGCAGTTCGCCGCCAGACCCGAGCCGCCCCTTACCAGGTTGATCGAGAGTCCGCGAGCGTCGCACTCACTGGTAAGCGCCCCTCCAAGCGTCATCGCAGGTTGACGCGTGTCGCGGTCCTCGACGATCGACTCTCACAGCAGCAGCGCCGAGGATCGCTTCGGCGGTCACCGCGTGGACGACGCGGTCCGCCTGGGCGAGCGTCGCCTCGGTCCCCGGGACGCGGCAGACGCCGAGCGTCGGCATGCCGGCCGCGACGCCCGGCCGCCACGCCCGGACCGGAGTCCTCGACGACGACGCAGCGCTCGGGTGGCAGCTCCAGGCGCTCCGCGGCGAGCAGGAACATGTCCGGCGCGGGCTTTGAGTGCTCGACCTCGTCACCGGCGATCGTGATCTCGAACTGCAGGCCGGCGCGCGCGAGCGTGCGGTCCAGGCGCTCGCGCACCGAGGAGGAGGCGACAGCGATCCTGATGCCGCGCGCCGTCAGCTCCTCGATCGCCGCCAGCGCGTCCGCGAACGGCTCGAGGTGCGCGTCGATCAGCGCGAACAGCTCGCGCGAGAGCTCGGCCCAGACGGTCTCGAGATCCGGCAGCGGGGCGCGCTCGGCCATGTAGGCGTGCGTGCGGGGATAGGTGCCGCCGACGCAGGCCTCGAGGTCCGCGTCGGTGATCTCGTAGCCGCGCGGCGCCATCACCCGCCGCCACGCCTCCCCCGAGAGCGGCTCGGAGTCGACCAGCGTCCCGTCGCAGTCGAAGATGACGCCGGTCAGCGCGTCACTGCGACCCACCGGCCCTCCGCGTGCGAGCGCGCGATCGCGTCACCGATCAGCGCCTGCTCGTGACCGTCGGCGAAGGTCGGGTAGTCCGGCTCGGCGGGCGGCCCGCCCGCGGCCACGGCGCCGTAGACGGAGCGGTAGAGCTCGCGGAACGTCTCGCCGAAGCCCTCGGAGTGACCGGCGGGCATGCGCGTGTGCGCGGTGGCCTCCGGCGCCATCTGGCCCGGGTCGCGCAGCGTCAGCTCGCTCGGGGTGTCGCGACGCCCGACCCACAGCTCCTCCGGGCGCTCGGCACGCCAGGCGGCGCTCGCCTGCGAGCCGTTGATTTCCCAGTGCAGGTGGTTCTTGCGTCCCGCCGAGACCTGCGAGAGCGTGACGACGCCGCGCGCTCCGCCCTCGAAGCGCACGAGCAGGCCGGCGGCGTCCTCGGTGTCGATCGCCCGGTCACGGGTCTCCTGCTCGCCGTTGGAGGAGAACGTCTCGACGCGACCGACCGGCTCGTGGCGGATCGGCATGAACGTCGTCAGATCGGCCATCACGGCGTCGACGCGCTGCCCGGTGAGGAAGCTCGTCAGGTCCAGCCAGTGCGAGCCGATGTCGCCGATCACGCGCAGGTCGCCGCCCTGCTCGCGCTCGAGGCGCCAGCTCCAGTCGGTGTCGAAGAGCAGCCAGTCCTGCAGGTAGCCGCCGCTGACCAGGCGCACGTCGCCGAGCGCGCCGCCGGCGATCGCCGCTCGCGCGTCCAGGTTCTTCGGGTAGAAGCGCTGGTTGAAGTTGACCGCGTGCACGAGCCCGCTCGCCTCGGCCAGCGCGAGCAGCTCCGTCGTCTGCGCGCTCGTCATCGCGAGCGGCTTCTCGCAGACGACGTGCTTGCCGGCCTTCAGGCACGCCCGCACCTGCTCGTCGTGCACGTTGTTCGGCGTGGCGAGATGGACGACGTCGACGCGCTCGTCGGCGAGCATCGCCTCGAACGACTCGTACGGATCGGGCAGGTTCTCGGCCCTGGACCGGGCCTGCGCGCGTTCGTAGCTGGAGCCGACGATGCCGGTCACCTCGACCCCGAGACGCCGCAGCGCCTCGACGTGGACGACGCCGATGAACCCGGTGCCGACGACCGCCGCTCGGATGTTCCTCAATGAACGCAGGCGGCGAAGCCTATGCGCAAACGGCCATTTCGGAGCTCATGCGTATCAACACCCCCCGATCGGGCTCTTTGTGGCATGAGCACCTCTCTCCCCTCCAGCGATCGTCGCCAGGCGTGGGAGTGCGCCCGCGACGATGCCCACCTCGCCTTCCGTCTCTGGTGCCACGCGCCCTACGGCACCAAGCGCGAGGCCTACACCGCCTACCGAGCCGCCGCCGACCGCGAGGACGTCGCGATCGCCGCACTCATGACCGGCTAGTCGTGTCAGTCGAGCGAAGCTCTGCACGTCGTGGCTTGCGAGTCGCCGTAGGGGGTCTGCGACCCCTTGCACAGTGGGTCGGCCTTAGATTTGCGGTGTGCGCCGCCGTCCCGCCGATGTGCTCGCCGCCGGGGTTGCCGGCGCGGTGGTGTCCGGGTTTCCCTCGACGGTGTGGACGCTGGTCGAGCGCGGCGATCCGGCCGAGGGCGGACGGGCGCTCGGGCAGGTGCTGCTGCCGCGCGAGGACCGGACGCTCGTGCTGCTCGCCGCCGGTGCTCCGGTGCATCTCGCGCTGTCGCTCGGTTGGGCGGGCGTGCTCGGCAGCGACGCTGCCGCCGCGCGCGGAGCCGCTGACCGGCGCGCTCGGAGGGCTCGCGATCGCCGCGCTCGATCTGGCCGTGCTCGGCCGGCTGTTCCGACCGATCCGCGCGCTGCCGCAGGGCCGCCAGTGGGCCGACCACGTGGCGTTCGGGCTCAGTGTCGGGGTTGTGCTTGCAGCCACTCGGCGAGCGGGCCGTCGGCCTGCTCGAGGTGCGCCGGCTCGATGACCGCGCCCGCGGCGACGAGCCGGGACGCCACGCCGACGTAGTCGCGACCTTCGATCGCGTGGTTCTGCGAGCCGTGGACGGCCCAGCCGAGCGCGCCGTCCGGGACGGCACCCGCATCGAGCAGTTGCTGCGCGAGCGCGGGCTTGCCGACCCAGGCGACGTGCTGGAGCAGCGAGCCCTCCGGCGAGCCGCCGACGACGCCGCGGAAGTCGGGGCCGAGGAGCTCGATCACCAGCCGCCATCCGGTCGCGCAGGGCGGCGAGGATCACGACCTCCTGCTGGTCGTAGTCGAGCGTCTCGGGCACCGCGTCGGGCCGCTCGCCACGCGCGATCGCCGCGATCGCGAGGTCGTCCGCGTCGACCACGGTCGTCCGCGCCGAGCGATGCGAGCAGCGCCGCCGAGTCGTCCGCGCCGCGCAGCACCGCGTGCTGGTAGGCGGTGCGCAGGCGCGTCGGGTGGCGCCAGCCCTCGCCGCTGCGGTGCTCGAGCTCGGCGCCGAAGTCGACCAGCTGCCTCAGGTACGCCGGGCCGCGGCCGCGCCGCACGGCGAACGGGAGCAGCTCGGTGGCATCGGCGCCGGCGTCCAGCAGCAGCCGCACGTGCTCGGGGCGCTCGGCGTCGAGCGCGTGCGCGAGCATGATCGGCTCGACGGTCGCGTCGTAGTCCAGCAGCGCGCGCAGGCACTCCGGGCTGGCCGCCTCGGTCGAGTGATAGACGGACTCGCCGTCGTCGGGGTTCGCGCCCGCCTCGAGCAGCACGCGCGTGAGCTCGGGGTTGTGGACGACGCCCGGCGGCGCCGTAGAGCGCGGACATCTCGCCGTACTCGTTGGTGAAGGTGACGTTCGGGTCGGCGCCGCGGGCGAGCAGCTCGCGCGCCAGGGCCGGTCGAGGCGAAGACCGAATGGCAGACGTAGAGCAGCGGCGCCCAGCCGAGCGGGCCGCCGGGCTCGTTCGCGTCCCCGTCCCAGCCGTCGCCGTGCGCGAGCCGCACCCACGGGTCGCTCGCGCATCGGCCTCGCAGCAGGGCCTCCGCGCGGGCACGGCGGCCGCTGGTCGCCGCGCGCACGAACTGCTCGGCCTGGTCCACCGCTCCAACGTACGACAATGGCGAGATGCGCGCGATCGTGATCCGAAGCAAAGGCGGCCCGGACGTCCTCGAGCTCAGCGACGAGCCCGAGCCCGAGGCCGGCGAGGACGAGCTGCTGGTCGCGGTCGAGGCCATCGGCGTCAACTACCGCGACGTCTACGAGCGCGAGGGCCGCGGCGCCGCCTACGGGCAGGCCAAGGTGCCGCTGATCGTCGGCGCGGAGGGCGCGGGGACCGTGCTGCGCGGCGCGGGCGAGTTCGCCGAGGGCGACCGCGTCGCCTGGGCCGCCGCGCCGGCCAGCTACGCCGAGCGCACCGCGGTGCCGCTCGCGCAGGCGGTCCGCGTTCCCGACGGCGTGGCCTCCGACGTCGCCGCCGGCGCGCTGCTGCAGGGCATGACCGCGCACTACCTCTGCCACTCGACCTACCCCGTCGCAGCCGGGCGACGTCGCGGTCGTCCACGCGGCCGCCGGCGGCGTCGGGCTCCTGCTCACGCAGATGATCAAGGCGCGCGGCGGACACGGTGATCGCCACGACCTCGACCGAGGAGAAGGCGGCGCTGGCGCGCGGCGCGGGCGCCGATCACACGCTCGGCTACGACGGCTTCAAGGACAGGGTGCTCGAGCTCACCGGCGGCGAAGGCGCGGCGGTGGTCTACGACGCGATCGGCGAGACAACGTTCGAGGACGGCATCGACGCGCTGCGCCGGCGCGGGTTCATGGTCCTCTACGGGATGGCGAGCGGCCCGGCGCCGGCCTACGACCCGCAGCGCCTGCAGGCCCGCTCGCTGTACATCACGCGCCCCGGCCTTCCGGCCTACACCGCTACGCGCGAGGAACTGCTCGAGCGCGCGGGCGACGTGCTCGGCTGGATCGCGGACGGCTCGCTCGACGTCCGGATCGGCGCTCGCTACCCGCTCGAGGACGCCCGCCGCGCGCACGAGGACCTCGAGGCCCGTCGCTCGACCGGAAAGCTGTTGCTGATTCCCTGATGGGAGGTATCAGAACGACCTTGGCGCGCTCTTGTGGGATGCATGACGACGTCACACCCACATCTGGTCTGGGTCAATCGCGAACGTCTGGTACGTTCGCGCGACATGTCTGAGGTGGCAGAGCTCGTACGGGCCGCCGCGGAAGGGGATCAGGCCGCCTGGAACGGGCTGGTCGATCGCTACAACGGACTGGTCTGGTCCGTGGCGCGGTCGCACCGGCTCGCGCTGGCCGACGCCTCCGACGTGGTGCAAACGACCTGGTTGCGTCTGGTTGAGCACCTCGGTCGCCTGCAGGACCCCGAGCGCGTCGGCGCGTGGCTTGCCACGACGGCGCGCCGCGAAGCGCTGCGCGCGCTGCGTCACAGCGCCCGTCAGGTTCCGACGGAGGAACTGCCGGACGCCGGGACGACCGCGCAACTCGATGCCGCGTTGCTCGTGGCGGAACGCGATCAGGCGCTGTGGCAGGCGTTCGGCGGGCTCTCTGAGCGCTGCCAGACGCTGCTGCGCATCCTGGTCGCCGATCCGCCCCCGAGCTACGAGGAGATCGGGGCCGCCCTGGACATGCCGATCGGCAGCATCGGTCCGACCCGCGCGCGGTGCCTCGAGCGCCTGCGCGGTCTGGCCGAGGGTGAAGGCGTCACCGCCACCGACCGCGAGGGACATTCCGAATGACTGACAAGGACGCCACGACCGAATCCGAGCTGCGCGCGATCTTCGGGCATATGGACCCGGTTCCGCAGCTGCTCGAGGACGGCGCCCGCGCCGCCTTCACCTGGCGCACCGTCGACGCGGAGCTCGCCGAGCTCATGCGCGACAGCGCCGAGGCTTCGGAGGAGGAGGTTGGTGCGCTCGTGCGCGGCGGGCACGGCCCGCGGCAATTGAGCTTCGAGTCGCCGAAGCTGGGCATCGAGCTCGAAGTGACGGCGACGGGGCCGCGCGAGCGCCGCCTCGAAGGCCAGCTGCTGCCGCCGGCGGACGCGACCGTGACCATCGAGCGCCCGGGCGAGGACGGCCTCAGCGTGCAGGTCGACGAGCTCGGGCGCTTCGTGCTCGACGGCCTGCGGGCGGGGGTCATGCGACTGCACGTCGCGCTGGGCGGCGCGCAGATCGCGATCCCCTGGACCACGATCTGAGCTTAGCGCGCGGGCGGCCAGCAGTACCGCTGCGGCGGCAGTTCCTCGACCCCGTCGAACCAGTTGTCGGGGTGCAGCCGCTCGACGAATCCCGCCGTGCGGATGATCGGACGCAGGAAGCGCGGGAGATCGGAGAGCTCGTCGGGGTCCTGGACGGGGCGCGGACGCTGACGCCGCGTTCGAGCTTGGCCTGCAGCACATCGGCCTGATACTCGCCCCAGCGCGCGCGGCCCTCGGCGTACTCCGGGCGGTCGCGGTAGACGAAGACGAGGTACTCGCAGCCGTGAGCGCGCATCCGGTCCTTGCCGTCGGCGCACGGCTGCTTGGGACCGGACTCGGCGACCGACCGCGCA
The DNA here is from genome assembly GCA_963848475.1 of uncultured Solirubrobacteraceae bacterium. GTDB lineage: Bacteria > Actinomycetota > Thermoleophilia > Solirubrobacterales > Solirubrobacteraceae > Solirubrobacter. Next base: position 129,356 of record CAWKDW010000003.1, read on the forward strand.
CGGTGGACCGTGGCCTGCGCGCTGTAGGAGTCGGCGGGCTGGACGCCGACCACCTCCAGGTACGCGCGCAGCAGCTCCTGGGGCGTGGCGGGCAGGTACTGGAAACGTGGACGGGACCGGCGGCGGCTCGCTCTTGCGCGGGTGCACGGCGGCGGCCACGGCCTCCCAATTGAGCACCTCGATGTGGATGCCCTGGGGCGGGCTGAGGAGCAGCGGCGCGTCCGCGCTCATGCGCTCGAACGCGCGCGTGGTGTCCGGCGTGTGGACCACCGTGACCCCGCGGACGAGCGTCCGAACGGGTGTCGAGGTGTGCTCGTCGCCGCCGTGCAGAGCCCGGAAGTCGCCGACCCGTGCGAGCCCGGCGCAGTGCTCGGGGCCGATCCCCGCGCCGATGCAGAACGCGAGCGCCAGGTCCTCGTCGAGCACCGACGGCTCGCCCACCCGCTTCGCCACCCACCGCTGGTCGGCCGCGAAGACCGTCATGGTCAGCGGCGGCGTTGATTGCACGGCGCCAGGCGTGTGGACGATGTCCCACTCCACGGGCCGGCCATTCTCGGAGTGCGGCGTGAGCCGCTGGCTGATCCGGTCGGGGACGCGGTAGACGCCGAAGATGCGGTCGGGCGCGAGCCCGTTGAGCTGCGCGAGCACCTCTTCGAGCTGGGTCTTGCCGCGCGTCGGGAGCCGGGTGATCGTGACCTGCGCCGCGTGTGGCGAGCGGTACGGCGTGCGTGCCGCGTCACGGGCGCTGAGCTCGTTCGGCGGCCTGCTGTGCACGTTGGGCCGGATCGGCGAGCTGCTCCACACCGCGCCCGTGCAGCGCGCGGCCGGCGGGGCCGCGCAGGACGCGCGTCTCGTCCTCGTGCACCAGTGCCTGCTCATACGCCTGCTGCTGTTGCTCGTAGACGGCGCGCCGCTCCGGCGTCAGGGCCGCGACCGCGGCGTCGATCTCCTCCTGGGTCGGCGGGTTGCGGGCGGCCTCGATCCCCTTGGCGATGTTGGCCGGACTGAGGGCCTGCGCCATCAGCTTGGCCTGCTGCAAGCGCTTCGCTAGGGCAGCAGTTCGTCCACCAGCACCGCCAGCGGGAAGTCCGGCTGGGGTGCCGGAGGCGAGGTCGAGAGCAACGTGGCCTGGGCGTCCGCCGCGGTCGCGAGGCCGTTGCGCGACATCGTCCGGGCCAGTACCGCCGCGGTGATCGGCGCGGCGAAGGAGGTCCCGTCCCACGCCGCCCAGCCGTCGAACGTGATGCTCGGGTCAGCCGGATCCGGCTTGGGGCCCTGCGCGACCTTCGTCTTGCCCTTCGAGAACGTCGAGGCGAGATTGACGCCGCGGGCGGCGGCGTCGACCCACCAGCCGTAATTGCTGAAGTCCGCCTTGAACCAGTTCGGATCCTTCTTGTCGACGGCGCCGACGGCCAGGACCTGCTTGAACGCGGCGGGCCAGAAGGGGCGGTCGCTGGCGGCGTTGCCCGCGGCGGCGACGACCACGTTGCGCTGCTTGCGCATCGCGTTGAGCGCGCACGAGATCGCCAGCGGCGCCGAATCGTCGTCGGTGTAGCCGCCGAGCGAGAGGTTGACGATGTCGATGTCCTGCGGCAGTTGCTCCATCGCCTGTGCGACGGCGGCGTCATCGCCGACACCGTGGGAGTCGAGCACCTTGACGATGTAGACCTCGGCGGCGGGCGCGACCTGCAGGATCAGGCCGGAGATGAACGTGCCGTGGCCGGTCTCGTTGTCGGCGTAGCCGTCGTTCTCGACGTCCCAGACGTCGGCCGATCCGGGCGCCCGCTGGACGGCGGTCAGCCACTGGTGGTCGAAGATGCCGGTGTCGAGCACGGCGATCCGCACACCCTTGCCGTCACCGCGGCGGCTCGTGCGCAGTGGAAGCGTCTTGGGGAGCGTCGCGACGCGGACCGAGGAACCGGGGCCGCCCTGGAGCCGCGGTTCGCCGGTCAGCGTGATCGCCCCTGAGGCTTCCCCGACCAGCACGTGGTTGGGCGCGACGCGCACCGGACCCTGTGGACGCCCGGAGGTGGCCTTGCGCACCTTGGCGATCGCGTCGAGCACCTCGCGGGCGGGGTCCTCCGGGTTCGCCGGCGTGCGCGTGAACGTCGTCACGCCGAACGTCCGGCGCTCCAGCGGCTTCCATCCGGTCAGCACCTTCTGCACATCCGGCGCATCACCCGGACCGGCCAGGATCTGGCCCGGGCGAAGCAGGAACTGGTTCTGCTTATCGCGATTGAGGGCGACCTTGCGTGGGTCCCAGCGCTCGGACAGTTCGCTCATACGAACACCATCCCTGATTTGCGGGGTGGCGGGCAAGGGTCGATTTGCGGGAGGCTTCATCGCATCAGCACCGTTCTCGAACACGCCGACGAGGCGATCCGCCTCGTCTCCGCCGATGCCCGGGCCGCCCGCCGGCTCGCCGCCTCGGTGCTGGCGGAAGCGGCGGATCCCGAGGCTTCCTCGGCCGCCGAGCGTGCTCTGGGGCTCGCCGCGATCGAACTCGGTGACGCCGACGCGGCCGTCGCCCACCTGCGCCGCGCGGTGTCGGTCGCCGAGGATGGCGGGCTCTCGCGGCGCGCCGGCGAGGCTCGGATGAGCCTGTCCTGGGCGCTGACGCAGCAGGGCACGATCGGCGAGGCGCTGGTCGAGGCCGAGCGCGCGGTTCCCGCCTTGGCGGGTGAGGCGCGAGCGCGGATGCAGATGCAGCGCGCGCTGATCCTGCAGCGGCTCGGGCGCTTCGGCGAGGCGTTGGATGGCTACCGGCGGCCGTTGTCCGCCTTCCGGCGGGCGGGCGACGCGCTCTGGGAAGCGCGGCTTCTGTGCAACCGAGGAGTGCTGCAGGTCCACCTGGGCGCCCTCGGCGCCGCCGAGGCCGACCTGCGGCGCGCCGAGGAACTGCACGAGTCGATCGGCCAAGCGCTGGCCGCGACCCAGGTCCGCCACAACCTCGGCTGGGTCGCCGCCCGCCGCGGCGACGTCCCCGCCGCCCTGTCGCTCTTCGATCGCGTCGAAGCCGAGTACCGCTCGCACGACGTCCCGTTGGCCCTGCTGTTCATGGACCGCTGCGACGTGCTGTTGTCGGCGCGCTTGGCGGCGGAAGCGCGTGCGAACGCGTTGGCCGCGGTGGCCGAACTCGAAGCGGGCGGCCTCGGCTCCGACCTCGCGGAGGCCCAGCTGCTCGCCGCACACGCCGAGTTGCTCGCGGGCGACACCGCCGCCGCCCGCCGTCATGCCGAACAAGCCGACCACGCCTTCGGCCGCCAGCACCGCCCGACCTGGGCCGCGCTGGCACGGGCCGCGGCGGCTCGGGCCGCGTGGATGGAGGCCGAGGGCAACGCGAGCGTCGGCTCTCTCGAGTTGAGTTCCAGAACCTCGACGCTCGAACGTGCGGCCCGGTTCGAGGACGCGCTCGCCGCCGCGCGCCGCGCGATCCGGTCGCTCGACGCCGGTGGCTGGGGCGTCGAGGCGCTCGACGCGCGGCTGATCGCCGGGCGCGCCGCGCTCGAGCTCGGGCGCCCGCGGCTCGCGAGACGCCAGCTCGCACTCGCGGCCGCCGCCCGCAACGCGAAGCCGGCGCACCCCGTGCAGATCCGCACCCGGGCGTGGCACGCGGCGGCCTTGCTGCGGCTCTCGCACGACGACCGGCGCGGGGCGAGCGCGGCGGTCGCCGCCGGGCTGCGAGCGCTGGAGGCGCACCGGATGACGCTCGGCGCCACCGAGCTGCGCGCACACGCGTCGGGCCACGGCGAGGAGCTCGCGACGCTCGGCCTGCGGCTCGCGGTCGAGTCCGGCTCCGCTGCCCGCATCCTCGCGGCCGCCGAACGCCGCCGCGCCGCCGGGCTGCTCCTACGGCCCGCCCGCCCGCCCGACGACGCCGATCTGGCGCGCGAACTGGCCGAGTTGCGCCGCGTGACCGCGGCGCTCGACGAGTCGCTGCGCGAGGGCCAGCACGACGCGGCGCTCGTCCGCCGTCAGGCCGCGCTCGAACGCTCCGTGCGCCGCCGCACGCTCCGCACACGCGGCGACGCCTCGCACGCGACCGACGACGGCCGCTCGCCGCGCGCCGCGACGAACCCTCGCGCGACCGCGGCCGACGACGCCACTGCCGCGCGCCGCCACCAACCCGCCGGCCACGGCCGCCGACGAGAAGGTGCCGTCCGTCTCCGCCCTCACCGCGGCGCTCGGCGAACAGGTGCTCGTGGAGTTCCTCGCGCTCGACGGGCGCCTGCAGGCCGTGACCGTCGCCGACGGGCGGGCGGTCTTGCACGCGCTCGGCGCCGCGGCGGACGTCAACCGCGAGGTCGCGTCGCTGCGCTTCAGCCTGCGCAGCCTCGCGACGGCGCGCCCCGGGTCGCGGGCCGCCGACGCGATGGCCGACGTCTGCGCGACCGTCGCCGCGCGGCTCGACGCCCTGCTGTTCGCGCCGATCCGTACCGACGATCGCCCGCTGGTGATCGTTCCGACGGGCGAGTTGCACGCGTTGCCCTGGTCGATGCTGCCCTCGCTCGCGAATCGGCCGGTCGCGGTCTCACCGTCGCTGCGGCTCTGGTACCGCGCCGTGCAGCGCGAGCCGTCCGCGAGCCGGCCCGCGGTGCTCGTCGCCGGCCCGCGGCTGCCCGCGGCGACGGAGGAGATCGAGACGCTCCGCTCGCGCCACCCGGACGCGCTCACGCTCACCGGCGACCAGGCGACCGTCGCCGGCGTCGCGCAAGCCCTCGACGGCGCCGACTCCGCGCATCTCGCCGCGCACGGCCGCTTCCGCGACGACAACCCGCTGTTCTGCAGCCTCGAGCTCGCCGACGGTGCCCTCACGGTCTATGACCTCGAACGGCTGCGCAGCACGCCGCGCCGGCTCGTGCTCTCCAGCTGCGAGTCCGGGCTCTCGGCCGTGCATGCCGGTGACGAGCTGATGGGCTTCACCGCCGCGGTCTTCGCGCTCGGGACGGCGACGGTGATCGCCGCCGTCGTGCCGGTCCCCGACGAGGCGACGGCGGGGCTGATGCTCGCGCTCGACGACCAGCTCGGCGCGGGCGTCGCGCCCGCCCAGGCACTGGTCAACGCGCGCGCCGCGATCGGCGGTGAGGATCGCCGGCGCGCCGTCGCCCGCGCCGCGTTCGTCTGCTTTGGCGCAGGCTGACTACCCTGGCCTAGGTGAAATCGAAGTCGCTGCGCTCGACGATCGAGCTCGTACTGATCGTCGCCGCGGCGCTCTTCTTCGCGCTGACGCTGCAGGCGTTCGCCGTCAAGCCCTACCGGATTCCGTCGGAGTCGATGCTTCCGACGCTCAAGCCGGGGCAGCGGATCCTCGTCGACCGGTTCTCGCACCGCATCGGCGGTGACCCCGTGCTCGGCGACGTGACGGTGTTCTTCCCGCCGGCGGGCGCGGACGTCGGCGCGTGCGGCCAGGAGGGTGAGGGCCCGTTCTACGCCGGCGGACCGGAGACGCGGCATTCGTGCGCGACGCCGTCGAGGACGCATTCGCACACCACCTTCGTCAAGCGCGTCGTCGGCATGCCGGGCGACACGATCGCGATCGTCAACGGCCACGTGATCCGCAACGGCAGGGCGGCCAAGGAGCCGTTCGCCTCCTCGTGCGCCGGGGCGGAGTGCAACCTGAACCCGATCACGATCCCGGACGGGTCGTACTTCCTGATGGGCGACAACCGCGGGAACTCCGACGACAGCCGCTTCTGGGGGCCGGTTCCGCGCAAGTGGATCATCGGCAAGGCGGTCGTGTCCTACTGGCCGCCGAAGAGCGTCGGGGGCCTTTGAGCCTCGACGGCACCGATCTCTTCGCCGCCGACCACCCCTGCGCTGACTGAAGGGGTCAGACGCGGACGACGGCGCCGCCGCGCCGCGGGTCGCCGCCGCCGCTGAACGCGCGCGTCTCGTGGTGGCGCTCGACCGCCTGGCAGCCGCCGAAGAACAGGTTGCGCTCGCGAAACCACGCCAGCTTGCGCCCCGCGGCCTCGAGCGCGGCGCCGTCGATGCCCGGCTCCGCGTAGACGAGCCCGTCGTCGAGGTGCAGCCGTGGCGCGTCGACCGCGGCCTGCGCCTCCATGCCGTGATCGATCGTGTTGACGATCACCTGCAGGATCGCCGAGCGGATGCGGTTGGAACCCGCGCTCCCGAGCACCAGCTCCGGCGAGCCCTCGTCGAGCACGATCGTCGGCGCCATCATCGACGGCAGCCGGCGGCCCGGCGGGTGCTTGAACCAGCCCGCGGGCGAGAGGTCCTCCTCGCCCATCATGTTGTTGACGTGCACGCCGGTGCCGGGCACGACGATCCCCGAGCCCTCGCCGTTGGTCGTCGTCACCGCACACGCCCAGCCGTCGGAGTCCAGCACCGAGACGTGGGTCGTCGAGCCGAGCCGCGAGGACATGAAGGCCTGCATGAACCCCGGCGTCCCCAGCTCCTCGAGGAACGCCGGCGTCCGCTCGGCCTGCGCGGCCTCCATCGCCGCCACGATCTCGGCCGCACCCGGCGGTCCTGAGCCGCGCTGCAACAGGCCGAGCGCGTAGGCGATCAGGAGGCCTCCCGCGCTCGGCGGCGGGTTGGTCAGCACCTCGCGGCCGTGGTAGGGCACCCGCACCGGCTCACGCGCGATCGTCAGGTAGACCGACAAGTCGTCGCGCGAGAGCGTCCCGCCACGCTCACCAACCCAGTCGGCCACCGCACAGCCGATGTCGCCGGTGTAGAACGGTGCCGCGCCATCGCTCGCGAGCCGCTCGATCGCGTCGCCGAGCTCCGGATCGCGCATGACGTCGCCCTCGGCGGGCACGCGTCCGTCGACGCTATAGCGGGCGCGCGACTCCGGCGTCGCCATCCCGATCGGCGCCAGCAGGTCCCACAGCAGGGCCTGCGTGTGGTTGACGGTGATCCCCTCGCGCGCCAGCGCGATCGCCGGCGCGGCGAGCTCGGTCAGCGGGATCGTGCCGAAGCGGGCGGCCGCCTCCGCCACGCCCGAGGGCACGCCGTAGACGCCGCACGAGGAGGCCCCGATGTGGAAGACCTGCACCGCGTCGCCGAAGTCGATCACCACCGCGTCCAGCGGCGCGCGGTCGCCGCCACCCGGCGCCGCGACCATGAAGTCCAGCAGCACCGGAGCGGCGCCCGGCGGCGTGACGAGCATGTAGCCGCCCGCGCCGAGCCCGGTCAGCAGCGGCTCGGCCATGAACGAGGTCATCAACGCCGCCAGCGCGGCGTCGACGGCGTTGCCTCCGGCCTTCAGAACATCGGCGCCGGCGCGAGCGGTCAGGGGATGACCGGCCGCGACGACGCCGCGGTCGCTCACCCCCACCGCTCTCCCACTTAGAACCGAGGGATGAACTCGGGCACGTCGACGTCCGTCGGGCGGGAGGGTTCCCGCTCGCGCGTACGTGTGACGCGGGGCTCGCCGATCGGCTCGCGCAGGCTGGCGCGCTCGCTGCGCGAGGGCCTGGCCTCCTCGTAGCCCGTCGCGACGACCGTGACCCAGACCTCGTCCTCGAGGTTCTCGTCGACCATCGCGCCGAAGATGATGTTGGCGTCGGGGTGCGCGGTCTCCTGCACGGCGCGCGCGGCCTCGTTGACCTCCCACAGGGAGAGATCCACGCCGCCGGTGATCGACAGCAGGATCGACTTCGCGCCCTCGAGCGTCGTCTCGAGCAAAGGCGAGGACGTCGCCTGCGTGGCCGCATCGACCGCGCGCTTCTCGCCCGAGCCCATGCCGATGCCCAGCAGCGCGCTGCCGGCGTCGGCCATGATCGTGCGCACGTCGGCGAAGTCGAGGTTGATCAGGCCCGGGAGCGTGATCAGGTCCGAGATGCCCTGGACGCCCTGGCGCAGCACGTCGTCGGCGACGCGGAAGGCCTCGACCATCGACGTCTGCTTGTCCAGCACCGACAGCAGCCGGTTGTTGGGCACGACGATCAGCGTGTCGACCTCTTCGGCCAGCGCCTTGATGCCGGCCTCGGCGGCCTGCAGACGGCGCGTGCCCTCGAAGCCGAACGGCTTGGTGATGATCCCGACGGTCAGCGCGCCGAGCTCGCGTGCCACACGGGCCACGACCGGCGCCGCGCCGGTACCCGTGCCGCCGCCCTCGCCCGCGGTGATGAAGACCATGTCCGAGCCCTTGAGCAGGGACTTGATGCGGTCGTAGTCCTCCATCGCGGCCGCGCGGCCGCGATCGGGATCGGACCCGGAGCCCAGCCCGCGCGTGATGTCCGCGCCGATCTGGAGCGTCACGTGCGCGCTCGACTGCTGCAGCGACTGCGCGTCCGTGTTGAGCGCGATGAACTCGACGCCACCGACCTCGGCCTCGATCATCCGGTTGACGGCGTTGACACCGCCGCCGCCGACGCCGACGACCCGCAGCTGCGGGGTCCCGGGACGCTGCTCGCGCACCGACGCCCACTCGTAATCGCCCGCCGACGGGGGCGGAATCTCGCGGGGGGTCTCTTCTGGGGGAGCCATCATGTCGCCGGGAACCTCACTCGAGAACGCGTGGCGCAGGCGCTCCTGCGGCGTGGGCGTGGCCCGCTCGGGCATCTGTGGCGGCTCCTCCGCTCGCGGCGGCTCCAGGCCGTCGGTCTCCGTCTTGCGGAACAGGTTGGCCAACGGGCCTTCCCGCATGCTCGCCCGCTTGCCACTACCCATTCGAGAGCACCTCCTTCGCCAACCGGCGATACGAGTCGGCCGCCTGCCCGTTGGGGTCGTATTTCAGGACGGACATCCCCTTCACGGGTGCCTCCGCGAAACGGACGGTCTTCTTGATGCGCGCCCCGAATACGCGATCCCCGAAGTTCTCCTCGAGGATCTCGATCGCTTCCTTGGCATGCAGCGTCCGCGTATCGACCATCGTCGGGAGAATTCCGAGGATGTCGACGTTCGGATTGAGGTTCTCGCGGATCATTTCGAGAGTGTTCTGCAGCTGAGCGAGCCCGCGCATCGAGAGATACTCGCACTGCACGGGGACGATCACCTTGTCGGCCGCGGTCAGTGCGTTCACCGTCAAGAGTCCCAGAGACGGCGGCGTATCGATGCAGATGAAGTCGTAATCCTCGCGAACGGCCCGCAACGCCTTGTCCAGCGAGCGTTCGCGGCCGATCTTCATCGACATCGCCATCTCGGCTCCCGCGAGGTCGATCGAGGACACCGCGACGTCGATCTCACAGCGGCGGATGACCGCGCGGATCGGCAGATCGTGCACGAGCACGTCGAACATCGACTCTTCCAGCGTCTCGGGATCGATGCCCTGCGACATCGTCAGGTTCCCCTGCGGATCCATGTCGATGCAGAGGACCCGGTGCCCTTCCTCGGCGAAGGCGGCGGCAAGGTTGAGGGTGGTGGTCGTCTTCGCGACCCCGCCCTTCTGATTGGCGAAGGCGATCACCCTGGCCTGGCCGGTCACGTCACGCTCCATTCGGAAAGTCGCAGCAAACCCATCGGGCTTCCTCGTTCGCGGCCACGCCAAGGATTCCTGCCCCGCCGTCTCGGTCGTGACGACCGTGCGGTCAGGCTGCGACGACGACCGCGGCGTTCAGGGTCCCTGGCAGGCCGCGGGGAGCTGGACGACCTTGCGGGGGTCCGGGACCAGCTGCTCGCCAGGGATCTGCTCGGTGCGGCAGAAGGTGTACTTGAACGCCTTGAAGTCCACGACCGCGCGGAACGGGTAGCCGATCGAGCCCGCGAGGTTGGTCTCGACCTTCGGGACCTTGCGCACGACCGTGTAGCAATCGAAGACGCCGACGTTGCCCGCCGCGGGCCCGCCCGGAGAGCGCTCGCACGTCGTCGGACCCTGCACCTTGGACATCTCGCCCTTGGCGGCGCGGGCCTGGGCGTCGGCGGTGATCGCGCTCTCCACGCCGGCGACCAGCTGCTTGCGCGCGTCGAGTCGCTCGATGATCGGGGCATCCTCGGCGGGCTTGAGCGCAGCGAGCGAGCCGGTGCGCGGCTGCTGCAGGCGGATGATCCGCTCGCGGTTGGCCTTCTGCGCCTTGGCCTGCGCGGCGGCGTCGGCCGCGGCACGGTTGGCCTTGCCCTCGTTGATGCGCGGGATCATCACCGCGAGCGCGGCGCCGATGACGAGCGCGGCGACGCCCGCGCCGATGGCGAGCTTGCGCCACGGAACGGGTGGGATGACGGTGTCGCGCGGTGCCGTCCAGACGTGCAGCCAGACCCCCACGATCTCGGGGATCGAAGCCCTGCGCTGGTTTGGGGTCGTGCCGTCCACGCTTCGATCAGCATACATGCCTGAGGCATACATCGCACGTATGGACGCCCGAACGGACCTTGCACCCAGGTCCCGCGCGCCCGTATCCTCGGCATGTGAGCGATCCCGAGCGCATCCACGAGCACGAGAAGCCACGGGCGCCAGAGCACCAGCCCGAGCCGGCGCAGGACGTGGCCGCCCCGCTCTACGACTTCGTCTCCAACGTCGGCAATCGCGCGTTCGGCGGCGCCATCGCGCGTACGCAGGGCGCGGGAATCCTGCCGACGGGCGAGGTCCACCCGAGCGTGCAGTCGACGATCGACTCCACACGCGGAGCCGGCAGCACGCTCGACGCCGGGGTGGCCAACAAGCTCTCGCCCTCGCTCGGCGACCTCTCCGATGTTCGCGTGCATACCGATCAGACCTCCAGCGAGCTCAATCACGCGGTCTCCGCCCGGGCCTTCGCCACGGGCTCGGACGTCTACTTCGCGCAGAACGAGTACAAGCCCAACACGTCGGACGGCGACCGCCTGATCGCCCACGAGCTCGCCCACGTCGTCCAGCAGCGCGGCGCTCCCACCAGCGGCCCGCTGACCGTCTCCAATCCCGGCGACGCGATGGAGACCGAGGCGGACGCCGTGGCCGACAAGCTCGCCCCGTAGGCACGAGTGCCTGACATCTCCTTCGGCTTCATCGACCGCCGCGTGATGGCGGCGGTCGAGCGGGTCGCGGGCTCGGATCCCGATCCCGGCGATCCGTTCCGCGGCCTCTACATCTCCGACGAGGTCGCGCTGCGGCTCACGCACGGCGACTCGGGCTCGGATGCCGACGGGCGCCTGCAGGGCGTCGTGGAGGCGCTCGGGCTCGACAAGGTCGAGGCCGCGGTGCTCGCCGTCTGCGCCGCGACCGAGCTCAACCCCCGCTACGGGCGCCTGTACGCCTACCTGCAGGACGACGTCACCCGCAAGCTGCCGAGCCCGCGGCTCGTCGGCCAGCTCCTCGCGGGCGAGGGGCTCTCCCCCGCGGACGTGATGGCCGCGTTCGACACGGGCGCGCGGCTGCGGCACCTCGGCGCGATCAAGCTCCACGGCGACGCGCAGACACCGCTCGCCGAGCGCCCGATCAAGGTCGCCGACCGGCTCGCCGCGGTGCTGCTCGGCGGGCGCATGGACGAGTCCCCGCAGCCGACGCGGCTGCGGATGGTCGCGATGCCCGCGCACGATCCCGGCCGCCACGACGCGGTCGACACCCTGCGCGCGCTGCTCTCGCGCCCGAGCCACCTGCCGGTGGTGATCGCCGGCCCCGACGCCGACTCGCTGCTGGCGATGGCGGTCGGCCGGCCGCTCGTCGCGATCCACGTCAAGGATCTCGACCAGCGCGACGTGATGGCGGAGGCGTCGCTGATCGCCGCGCTCGAGCAACGGCCGGTGATCTTCGAAGGGCTCGAGGACATCGAGCCGGGCGATCGCGGGCGGCTGCTGCGGGCGATCGAGCAGCGCCCCGAGCGCACCATCATCGCCGCACCGACGCGCACCGCCGCGCTCGCGCTCGGCGAGCGCACGGTGCTGCTGGTCGAGGCCGCGCAGCCGTCGTTCGCCGAGCGCCGGCAGGCCTGGGCGGACCTCACGGGCAACGACGAGGCCGGCGACGTCGCGGCGAAGTTCCGGCTCTCGATGACGCAGATCGTCGAGGCCGCGGAGGTCTCGCGCCTGTCGGCCACCGCGCGCGGCGCCGAGAGCGTCACGCCGGAGGACATGGACGCGGGCGCGCGCCAGGCGTCGTCCTCGCGACTCGGGGAGCTCGCGGCGCGGCTCCCGCCGGGCTACCGCTGGGAGGACCTGATCGTCCCGGAGCGCCAGCACGAGCTGCTGCACTCGATCAGCGCCTACCTGCGCCATCGCGACCGCGTGCTCTCCGACTGGGGCTACGAGAAGACCGTCGCCCGGACGCAGGGCCTGAAGGTGCTGTTCGCGGGCGAGTCCGGCACCGGCAAGACGATGGCCGCGCAGGTGCTCGCCGCCGAGCTCGGGCTCGAGATCTTCCGCGTCGACCTCGCGACGACGGTGAGCAAGTACATCGGTGAGACCGAGAAGAACCTCGACCGCATCTTCGGCGCCGCCGAGGGCTCCAACGCGATCCTCTTCTTCGACGAGGCCGACGCGCTGTTCGGCAAGCGCTCGGAGGTCGGCGACTCGCACGACCGCTACGCCAACATCGAGGTCGCCTACCTGCTGCAGAAGATGGAGGGCTACCCGGGCGCGGTGATCCTCGCGACGAACTTCCGCCGCAACATCGACGACGCCTTCGTGCGCCGGCTGGACTTCGTGATCGACTTCCCGTTCCCCGAGCCCGAGGACCGGTTGCGGATCTGGGACAAGGTCCTCCCGGTCGAGGCGCCGCGCGCCGACGACGTCGACCTCGGCTTCCTGTCGGAGAAGTTCAAGCTCTCGGGCGGCGCGATCCGCAACTGCTCGCTCGCCGCCGCCTTCCAGGCCGCCGACGACGACTCAGCGATCTCGATGCGTCACCTGATCCGCGCCGTCGCGCAGGAGTACGGCAAGCAGGGCCGGCTCACGCTCGAAGCGGACTTCGAGCGCTTCCACGACGTCATCCGCGTCGGCGGAGGCCGCTCGAACGGGCACTGAGCAGCACGGCGGCGACGGCGCCCGCGAGCACGGCGAGCAGGCTCAGGAGCGTCACTGGATCGGCCTGCGGTTGCAGCGCGATCAGCAGCGCGGCGCCGGCCAGCGGGCCGAGGATCGCCGCGCCGGGCGGGCCCTGCCAGAGCCCGGCGAGCGCGCCCGCGGCGCCCGCGGCCACCGCCGCGGCGATGCCCACGACGACGAACGCGCCGGTCGACCAGTCGTCGGGCAGCAGCCGACCGAGCGCGGCGGCGAGCACGACGCCCGCGAGCGTGAAGCCCACCAGGCCGCTGAAGACGCCGCGCATCACGTCAGCCGGATCGTGTCGAGGACCTCGTTCAGACGCACGCGGTCGAAGTCCGCCTGCGGCGCGCGCATCAGGAAGTCGAGCTGGGCGCCGTCCTTCGTTCGCACGAGCAGATCGATCGTCTTCACCGGCGTCGTCCCGGTGCCCGTCTTCTCGATGTAGTCGGCCTCGATCACGCGCGCGGCGTTGGCACCGTCGAGGTCGAACTCCGCGTCGCGCGTGATCTTCCAGTTGCCGCGGCGCAGCGTCTGGTCGGACTTGAACGCGTCGATCGAGAGCTCGAACGGCGGCGGCTTGAGGTCACGCGCCACGGCGGTCTGCGGCGCGAGCCCGCCGACGCCCTTGGGGCCCTGGGCGAGCCGGCTGCCGTTGACCTCGGAGACCTCCCAGCCCGCCGGGTACGCGAGCGCCCAGCCGTCCCCGGTGAGCGTCTGGAAGCCGTCCGGGACATCCGCGGACGAGCCGCCTCCGCCACCCCCGCAGCCGGCGAGCACGAGCGCCGCGAAGAGCACCGTCACGCGCCTCACTGGACCACACACACCTGCGAGGGGACGAAGCCCTGGCCCGGCACGTAGTCCAGCGCGCCGGTCAGGTCCGCGTTCTTGGACTCGTAGGACACGCCGCCGCCACCCAGGCCGAGGTCGATGTTCCCGCCCGCGTTGGTGGAGTCGGTGTCGTAGGTGCGAACCTGGGCCGTGGCGTTGCGCAAGATGGCGTCCTTGAGTGCGACTGCCGCCGCCGCGGTGTCCGCGGGGCCGCCGGTGACCGGGTTGATACCCCGAAGGAACGCGAGCGTAGCGTTCTGGATCGCCGGGTTGTCAAGCGGCAGATCGAGCTGCAGCTGGATCTTCTGACCGTCGCCCTGGCTGGCCTTGATGTCGAGCGCGTTGATCGCGCCGAGCGCGGTCTGCAGGTCCTTGAACTGGCCGCCGAGTTGCAGCTTGCCCTCGTAGCTGCCGCTCGCGGTCAGCGTCAGCGCCTTCGGCTTGCCGTCGGAGCTGAAGGTCACGGCGAGCGTCTGGTCGCCGGCGAGCGCCCCGCCGCCGCCCTCGCCCACCAGCAGCCCGGCCTCGCCCGTGAACTTGCCCGAGACGCGGTAGTAGGCCGTGATGTCGCCGGAGTTCGGCTTGCCGCTGGTCAGGTTCTTCTTGATGCCGACCGCCTGGCCGAGGTCGATCGAGCCGCTGGCGTAGCCGCCGGGCCCGTCGACGTCGATCGACGCATTGCCGCCGCCGGTCAGCTCGTAGGCGACGGACTCCACCTGGGGGACGTCGATGTGGACGCTCTTGCCGAGCAGGCGCGAGCCGATCGGGCCGGCGGCGATCGCGATCACCGAGTCCGTGACCTGGTGCTCGAACTTGTCCGCGGCGGCGGCGTTGGGCAGCACGAAGGTGACCTGCGGCGTCTGCCCGACCATCAGCGCGCCGTCGAGCTCGCCGCCCAGCTTCAGCGCCTTGGCGAGCGGCGGGCCGACGCCACCGCTGGTCGGCAGCTTGACGGTGATCGCGACCTCGCCGTTGGCCCGCAGCTGGCGCACGTACTCGACGCCACCCTCGAGCTTGACCTTGAAGAAGCGGACGTTGAACTCGCCGTTGAGCTCGACCTTGTCGCTGGACTCCGAGACCACGCACTCCGAGAGCACGGGCGGCGGCGGCGCGCACTCGACACCGGCGATCCGGCAGATCGCCTGCTTGATGCCGTCGGCGATCGAGCTCTCGACGCCGCTGGCGACGATCGCGGTGACGATCGTCGCGACGAGCAGCATCGCCCCGAGGTACTCGGCGGCGGTCTGTCCTCGCTGGTCGCGCAGTCGGTGGGGCATCGCCGCCCACAGTGCCGCGGAGCCGGCGCTCACACATGAGGCTGCGCGCCCCTCTTTGGATTGGGACCGGTCCTAGGACCCCGAGCGCGCCCATGGTCGGGTGATCGCGGAGTACCGCCGGAATGGGAGGCGAAGCGGGAGCGTCATACGGGTCGGTGTCACCGTTCGATCAGGAACAGCCTCGCGAGCTCGTGGAGATTGCTGTCGAGGTCCTCGTCGCTGAGCTCGATCCCGGTCTGGGCCCGCAGCTCGGCGCGGATCGCGGCGCGGTCACGCGTGCCGTCCAGCAGCGTGATCAGCAGCCGCGCGGCGGGCTCCTCCATGCGCACGGTCGTGTAGGCGAGCGAGGTGAGCTCGGGGCCGTGTGCGGCCTGCCAGCGAGCGAGCCGCGACGCTGTCGGGTGCTCGCCGGCCTCGCTCGCGGCCTGCAGCGGACCGGCGTGCGGGATCAGCCGCTCACGGCGGAAGCCGTCGAGCAGCGCCGCGGCGAGCGCGTCCGAGTCAGCGTCAAGACGTTCACGCAGTTCGGCGAAGCCGAGAGTGCGGGGGCGGTAGCGATCGAGCTCGGCGAACACGTCGGCGACCAGTCCGACCTCCAGCGGCTCGGCCTGCAGGCGGACCGCCCAGTGCAGTCGCTCGGTGCGCCGCGCCTCGGGCGCGGCCGCGATGTCGGCGCCGGCGCGGCAGAGCACGCTCTGGCGGAAGTGGCGTGCGGTCAGCAGGTCGGTGTAGTTCTCGAACGCGATCCGGTCGCCGCCGGCCAGCTTCCAGAGCTCGGGCTCGACACCTTCGGGGAGCATCTCGGTGCGCAGGCTGTAAAGGTCGGCCTCGCCGACGTAGTCGAGGTCGTGGGACGCGGCGTGCGCGGCGAAGTCGGCGAACCAGAGCGGCTGCCAGAACTCGCTCAGGTCGTCGTGGACGAGCCGATAGAGCGGCCCGTCGGCGAGGATCGGCACCTCTCGCTCGAGCAGTGCGCCGTACGTGTCGGCGGTTGTCACCCGCTGCTCCTTGAGGAACGTGAACAGTTCCTGCGCCTTCGCCGCGCGCGCGAGTTCGTCGCCGGGATCGACGTTGCGCGCGTGCCACAGGCCCGCGTCGCGCAGCATCTGGCGGAAGTAGCCGCCGGGCTGCGCGTTGTAGGAGACGTACGCGATCCCGTCCGGCGTCAGCGAGGCACAGATCGTCGCCAGCAGCGCGTCGCGCGCGTCCGCCGGGATCCACCCGTAGACGCCGTGGGCGACGATGTAGTCGAACTCGCCGAGCGCGCCATCGGCGAGGTCGCGCACGTCGCCTTGTCGCAGCTCGACGTTCGCGAGGCCGACCTCGGCGATCACCGCGCGACCGTCGTCGATCGGACCGGCGGCCAGGTCGACCCCGACCGCCTGGATGCCGGGCGTCGCGGCCGCCATCGCCATCAGGTTCCCGCCGGCGCCGCAGCCGATCTCGAGCACGCGCGCCGTGTACGGATCCGGGGGCTCGAGGCCGTGCAGGATCGCGACCGTCGCGAGCCGATCCGGATGCGTCTGGGCATACGGATAATTGGAGTATCGGACTGCGTCGTACGCGTTGTCAGGCATCAGCACTGCATTTTTCACACCAGCCGGTTCTGTGTCGTTAGGGTCGAGGCGTGCTGACCGTCGACGTGCCGCTCAACACGATGCTCGCGGACCTCGACGAGACCCTCCGGACAATGCTCCGGACGGAGCTTGAACGTCATGGGTTCGAGGGTGTCGACATCGCCTTTGACGCTCCCGCACGCGAGTGGTCCGGACAGCTGTCCAAGCCCACGGTCAACGTCTTTCTCTACGACCTGCGCGAGTCGGAGTCGCAGCGCACGAGCGAGTGGTCGCGGATCCAGCGCGACGGGCGCACCTTCGAAGGCCGCCCGGCGATGGTCATGGAGTGCTCGTACGCGGTGACGGCGTGGACGCAGGCGGTCGAGGACGAGCACCGGCTCCTGTCTCAGGTCCTGGCGATCTTCTACGCCTACCCGGAGATCCCGCAGTCCGCGCTCAACGGCCGGCTGTCCAATGGCTCCCAGCAGGGACCGATCAAGGCCCGCATCGGACAGGGCAAGGGCGAGAAGTCGGACTTCTGGAGCGCGATCGGCGGCCAGTACAAAGTTTCTCTCGACTACGTCGTGCGGCTCTCGGTCGACTCCGGGGCCAAGCTCGAGCGCGGCCCGGAAGTCCGAACCCAGACCGTGCGCACGCGGCTTGCGGACGGCCCGGCCCGCGCGATCGTCGAGATGCACCGCTCCGTCGGCAAGGTCAGCAACAAGAAGGGCGAACCGCTGGCCAACGTGTGGGTCACGCTTCCGGACGTCGGAACGTGGACCGCGAGCGAAGCCGACGGCCGCTTCCGCTTCGACCGCCTGCCCCCCGGCCGTCACCGGCTGTTGGCGCGCACGGCGGACGGCGTGGAAGCCGTCACGCAGTTTGAAGTACCTGGTGCCGGGGTCGACCTGGTGATGGGATGACGGAACGGGTAGCAACGGATTGCCCGAAAGGCTGCCTCGCAGCCTCTGGCCGCCGGCTCGGCGGCCAGCGAAGGTTGGGACATGGCTAACGAGCCCCGTCCTAGCGTCCTGCTCGGGAATCTCGGGCCGATCATGCGTCTCGGCATGAATCGCGTCCTGAGCGAGCAGGGCTGCCAAGTGGTCGGTCAGGAAGACCGGCCCAGCGCCATCATCGGGGCCGCGCACCGTCTGCGCCCCGACATCGTGGTGCTCGATCTCGACAACGGGTCCTCGCGCGAGCTCGCCCAGCTCGTGCGCGGCGCCTCCCCCGAGACCACCGTCGTGCTCTGGGCCCGGGAGGAGGACCTCATGGAGGTCTTCGAGCCGGCCTCGAGCACATCGCGCCTCGTCTCCGCTCCGATCGTGGAGCGGCTACGAGGCGAACTGAGCGGCCAGCACGTCCACGAGTGAAGGAGTGACATGCCCACGTACCTGACTCCCGGCGTTTACGTCGAGGAGGTTCCGTCCGCGAACAAGCCGATCGAAGGCGTCAGCACTTCGATCGCCGCGTTCGTGGGCTTGGCGCCGGGCGGCCCGGTCAACACGCCGATGCGGATCTCGAACTGGACCCAGTTCGCAAAGATCTACGGCGATCCGAACGAGCCCGACAATGGCCCCTTCATGGAGGGCGCGTACCTGGCACACAGCGTCTACGGGTTCTTCCAGAACGGCGGCAGCCTGTGCTGGATCGTGCGCGTCGGCGACGACGCCAGCTCCAACGGCGGCGGCGCCGCGGCCCGCGCGGCGCTCCCGGCGGCGAGTGACGCGGCCGTCGAGGCCTATAGCGCGGTCGCGCTCGAGGCCGGCCGCGAGGACGTCAAGGTCGAGATCGTCCAGGACGCGGCGGCCGGCGAAGGCGCCGACCAGACCTTCACGGTCAAGGTCAACGCCGGTGCCGACAGCGAGGAGTTCGCGGGCCTCTCGCTCAAGAAGGGCCGCAACAACCTCGCGACCAAGGTCAACGCGCAGTCGAAGCTGATCAAGATCGAGGAGACCGGCGCTTCGCTGCCGGAGGCCGCGCGCGTGCCGGCCGCCGGCAGCTACACGCTGTCGGCCCCGTCGATCGACCCGAGCAAGGTCAAGCCGACGCACTTCGAGGGCGACGTCGCCCGCCGTCGTGGCATGGGTGGCCTGGCCGCCGTCGACGAGATCACGATGGTCGTGATGCCCGACATCATGACCCTCGCCTCCGACAACGGCGACGACGTGCAGATCCGCGATCTGCAGGGCAAGATGATCTCGCATTGCGAGAACGCGGGCGACCGCATGGCGATCCTCGATTGCCCGCCGGACATGCTGCCGCAGGAGATCCTCGAGTGGCGGATGAACACCGCCGGCTACGACTCCAAGTTCGCGGCGCTGTACTACCCGTGGATCGAGGTCCAGGATCCGCTGACCAACCAGCCGATCATGGTTCCCCCGTCCGGCCACGTGGCCGGCCTCTGGTGTCGCACGGACGCGACGCGCGGCGTGCACAAGGCGCCCGCCAACGAGGTCTGCATGGGCGCCAACGGCCTCGGCTTCCAGATCACGCAGGCGGAGCAGGGCGGCCTCAACAAGGTCGGCATCAACTGCATCCGCGCGTTCCCGGGCCGCGGCATCCGCGTGTGGGGCGCCCGCACGCTGTCCAGCGATCCCGAGTGGCGCTACATCAACGTCCGGAGGCTCTTCAACTTCGTCTCCGAGTCGATCATGGAGGGCACGCAGTGGAGCGTGTTCGAGCCCAACGACGAGAAGCTGTGGATTCAGCTCCGGATCGCGGCGACGAACTTCCTCACACGCGTCTGGAGTGACGGGGCGCTGTTCGGCTCCACACCCGCCCAGGCCTTCTACGTCAAGTGCGACGCCGAGACCAATCCGCCCGAGGTCATCGAGGCGGGCCAGGTCATCTGCGAGATCGGCATCTCGCCGGTCAAGCCGGCCGAGTTCGTGATCTTCCGGTTGAGCCAGTTCAGCGGGGGCGAAGGCTCCTCCGTCAGCGAGTAGTCAGTCCTAAGGGTTCGAAGAGAAAGGAACGACCGGCATGCCGGCCAATGACAAGGAAGCACATGTCCCAATTTGGTTCACCTTGAAGATCGGCGGCGCCGAAGCCGCAGGGTTCTTCAAGGAGGCCACGGGCTTTGACTCCGAGAGCGAGGTCACCGAGATCAAGCGGTCGATGCCCAACGGGCGCACCGACGTGATCAAGGCGATGGGCAACACCAAGTGGGGCGACATCGAGCTCAAGCGCGGCGTGGACCAGGACAAGACGCTCTGGCAGTGGCGCAAGCTGATCGTCGACGGCAAGCTCAAGGAAGCCCGCAAGGACTGCACGGTGACGATGCTCGATTACGAGGGCTCGCCCGTCGTGACGTACTCGATCATCAACGCGTGGCCCAAGAAGTACACGGGCGTCGGCCTCAAGGCCGACTCCAACGAGGTGGCCGTGGAGGGCGTAACGCTCTGCCACGAGGGCTTCGAGATCCAGTAGCAGGACACGGAGGACTGACGGACAGCCAATGAAGTCGGAGTACGCCTTCACCCTTCCGCGTGGGCTCGTCGACAGCGCAGGCACCGTGCACCGAGAGGGCACGATGCGCCTGGCGACGGCCCGCGACGAGATCGAGCCGCTGCGGACGGTGGAGGTACGCCAGAACCAGGCGTACCTGTCCGTCCTGCTGCTGGCCCGGACCGTGACGCGGATCGGGGAGTTCACCGAGATCACCCCCGAGTTGGTGGAGGGCCTGTACGCGGCCGACTTCGATCATCTCCAGCGCCTCTACGAGCGGATCAATTCCGACGGAGAGGCGGTGGGGGTGGTGGCCTGCCCGGTGTGTTCGGAGCAGTTCGAGGTCGACCTCACCGAAATAGAGGACGGGCGCCTGGGGGAATGATGCGGCCGTCCCCCGAGGAGTTGCTCGGGGAGGCGGCCCGCCTCGCGTATCACCTCAAGTGGCCGCTCGATTCGATCCTCGATCTCGAGCATCCCGATCGCCGCCGGTTCCTGCGCGAAGCGGAGTCCCTCGCCGTCGCGAGCGGAGACTTCGAGTACCAGTTCGAGGAATAGACCACCATGGCCGACGACACCCCGCCCGAACCCCAGCCCCGGCCCCCGGTGCGCATGGGCCTGCGCGTCGCCGCGCGCCACAGCGCGGGGCGCCACGGCGGGCGGGTGCTCGCCGAGCAGGTGGCGGAGACGCACCGGCCGAAGCTGCTCGACGCCTCGACGCGGCTCGCCCGTAACCCGGCGCCGCCGGCGCCGCCCGCGCCGCCCTCCGCGCCCGCCCCACCCGCCTCTGAGAGTGCTCCGGCGCCCCCGCCCACCGCCGCGGCGGCGGCGGATCGTCCGTCCTGGGCGCCGCCGGAGATGAGCGACTTCGCGGCGCAGTGGATGTTCGGCAACCAGCAGTCCGCGAGCGCCGACCTGATCGGCATGGCGCAGGCCGCGAAGATGCCCGAGCCGACCGCCGAGCAGAAGCTCGCGCGCTTCCGCGCCCGCGGCGGCCTCGAGCGCTCCCGCGGCGCGCGGATCGTCGAGGGCGCCGGCAGCGGCGGCCCGATCCCCTCCTCCGAGCTCGGCCCGCCCGACGCCGGGCCGAAGAAGCTTGCACGGGCCCCGATGCCCGAGCCCGCGGTCGAGCCGGAGCCGCGAGCCCGTCGCGCAAGCCGCGGCGCCGACGGTCGCCCGCCGCCTTGCGAACCGTCCGCCCTCGGAGATCCCGGCGTCGTCAGACTCCGCGGCCTCGATCGCGCGGGCCAAGGCTGAGACGTCAACGGTCGCCCGCCCCGCGGCCGAGCCGACGCCCGCCCAGCCCGCGATCGCGCGGACGCCCGCGCCGGCGACGGACGCGCCGGCCGACGCGACCGCGCCCGCCCAGCCCGCGATCGCGCGGACGCCCGCTCCGGCGACGGACGCGCCGGACGACGCGACCGCGCCCGCCCAGCCCGCGATCGCGCGGACGCCCGCGCCGGCGACGGACGCGCCACGCCGACGACGCGACCCGCCCGCCCAGCCCGCGATCGCGCGGACGCCCGCGCCGGCGACGGACGCGCCGGACGACGCGACCGCGCCCGCCCAGCCCGCGATCGCGCGGACGCCCGCGCCGGATGCAGCCGGCCGAGGCGCCGGCGACGGTCGCGCGCACGCCTGCCGCCGTCGTCCGCGCCGCCGACACCGCACCGCCCGCGGCGGTGACGTCGCCGACTCCCGCGACGGTCGCCCGGAGCCCGCTCGACCCGCCGCCACCGCCGGTGCTGGACACGAGCGCCCCGCCCTCGGGCCCGGTGAAGATCGCGCGCAAGTCGGCCCCTGCCGAGCCGGCCCGACCGGTCGTGCGCCGCGTCGCCCGCTCGACCGAGCCACCGATCATCCCGGTCGAGCCCGCGCCGCCAGAGGTCGTGGCCGAGCCGCTGCCCGAGCCGGTGGCGGCGGCAGCGGAGCCGGCGCCGAAGAAGGGCCTGTTCCGGCGCATGCTCGACGCCTTCCAGCCCGGCCCGGCCAGCGAGCCGAAGGCGTTGCCGGCCGGGAGCGGTTCAAGCGAGAGCGCCGTGGCCGCAACGAACGCGCCGGGCAGCGCCGCGGCAGTGCCCGCCGAAGCCACTGTCGCGCGCAGCGCCGTCCCGGACCGGCGCCGAGCGCTCCCGAGCGTCCCACCCTGAGTCGCGCGCCCAGCGGCGGCGCCGCGAGCCCGACGGTCGCCCGCAGCGCGGAGTCCGGACACGCCCGATGCTGCGCCGTCGAACGACGACGCGGGTTCGGCGGCCGCCGCCGGCTCCAGCGTGAGCGGCGCCGCGGGCGGGGCGCCCGCTGCCGGCCCGACGCTGAGCCGCTCCGCGATCGCGGCCGACGAACCCGGCCCGGCGAGCACGGCGCCCGACGCCGGCCCGGCGAGCCCGGCCGCCGGCGAAGGCCCGACTCCGAGCCGCGCCGCGAGCCCAGCACCCGACGCCGGCCCGACCCTGAGCCGCTCTGCGAGCCCGGGCACCGGTGCGGGCACCGCAGCGAGTCGTTCCGCGACCCCGAGCGCGGCCAGCCGCGCCGCCGTGAGCCGCCGGGCGGCGGACGCGGGCCAGGCCGGCGGTCCGACATCGGCCCGCTCCGCGAGCCCGGCGGGCGGCGCGGGCCAGAGCGCCCCGGGCGGTCCGACCCTGAGCCGCTCCGCGAGCCCGAGCGGCGACGCGAGCCAAAGCGCCGCACCGGCCGGCGACGCGGGCCAGAGCGCCCCCGGCGGTCCGACCTTGAGCCGCTCCGCGAGCCCGAGCGGCGACGCGAGCCAGAGCGCGGCACCGGCCGGCGACGCGGGCCAGAGCGCCCCGGGCGGTCCGACCCTGAGCCGCTCCCCGAGCCCGGCGGACGACGCGGGCGAGAGCGCCGGCGGTCCGACCGCGGCCGGGGAGAGTGCCGGCGGCCGGCCGACCGTGAGTCTCGCGGGCGACGGCGGCCAGGGCACTGCCGGCCGCCCAACCGTGAGCCGCTCCGCGAGCCCGGCGAGGCGATGCGGGCACGGGCGCCGCCGGCGGTCCGACAGCGAGCTCCGGCGACGGCGGCCAAGGTTCCGCGGGCGGTTCGACGCTGAGCCGCTCCACGAGCCCCTCGGGCCAGCGCACTGCCGGCGGTCCGGCGCCGAGTCGCCCTGCGAGCCCGGCCGGCGACGCGGGCCAGAGCGCCCGCGGCGGTCCGACAGCGAGTCCCGACGCCGGCCGAGCCGCCGCGGGCCGGCGCAGCGTGAGCCGCTCCGCGAGCCAGAGCGCCGACGCAGCGGCCCGACCGGGGGCACCGCCCCCGGCGACGCGGGCACGAGCGCCCTCAGCGGGCCGACGACGAGCCCCGCCGACGCCGGCCAAGCTGCCGGCCCTCCCGCGCTGAGCCGCTCCGAGCGCCCGGCGGGCGATGTGGGCCAGAGCGCCGCCGGCGGTCCGGCAGCGAGCCCCGCCGACGCCGGGCAACGTGCCGCCGACCGCCCGACCGTGAGCCTGGCCGGCGACGGCGGCCAGGGCACTGGCGGCCGCCCGATCGTGAGCCGCTCCGCGAGCTCTGACGGTCCGACATCAGCGCGGCACCGCCGCCCCCGCGGCCGAATCGGGCCGGGGCGGCGCCGACGGTCCGACGTCCGCCGGCTCCGCGACCTCCGTCGCCGGCGGTCCGACGCTGAGTCGCTCGGCGACGCCGTCCGTCGATGCGTCCGCGGGCGGTCCGACGGCGAGCTCCTCCGGCGACGCCGCGTCCGCCGGACGTCCGAGCGTGGCCCGCGCGGCGAGCCCGTCGGGCGACACCGGCACGAGCGCCGGACGTCCGAGCGTGGCCCGCGCGGCGAGCCCGTCGGGCGACACCGGCACGAGCGCCGGCCGTCCGACCGTGAGCCGCACGCCGAGCGCCCCCTCCGCGAGCGCTGACCGCCCGACGGCGGCCGCCGAAGGTGCGACGGTGAGCCGCGCCACGACTCCGTCCGCCGACGTGGGCCCGAGCGCCGGCCGCCCCGCGAGTCCGCACGACGCGAGCGCCGCAGGTCCGGAGGTGAGCCGCGCGACGGCTCCCTCCGCCGCTGCGAGCCCGAGCGCCGGGCGTCCGACCGTCAGCCGCTCGGCGACTCCGCCCGCCGACGTCTCGGCCGCGAGCCCGGCGGCGCCCGGCGGCCCGGCGTCGAGCCCCGCCGCCCCGACCGTGAGCCGCTCCGCGGCCCCGGCGCGCGATGACGCTCCGACGCTCAGTCGCACCGCCGACTCAGCCGGGCGCCCGTCGGTCAGCCGCGCCCCGAGCCCGCCGACGCTTGGCCGCGGCGCCACCGACCCGACCCCGGCGTCCGCTTCAACCGTCGGGGAGCCGAGCGGGATCGGCTCCGCGCGCCCGATCGGGGCCGTCGCGCGGCGCGCCGCCGCCCAGGCCGCTCCGGCCGACGGCGGCGAGCAGGCTCCCCAGCGGCCGCACCTATCGCTCGTGACGCCACCTTCGGCGGCGCCGCCAGCATGTCGTCGCGCGCAGCGCAGCGGAACGGCTCGCCGACGCAGACGGGCGGCACGATCGAGCAGGGCGAGGGCGGTCTGCGGACGGTCCACTTCCCGCCGCCCGGCGGCGAGCCTTTCGACGCAACAGCCGTACACGGTCTCGCGCGAGCTCTCCGACGCCCCGGTGCAGCAGTCCGCCCCGGTGCAGCAGCAGGCCGACGACAGCCCCGCCGGCGCGGCCGAGACGCCGCAGATGGATCCAGAGACGCTCTACGAGTACTTCCTCGACCGCTTCAAGCGCGACCTCCTGATCGAGCGCGAGCAGCTCGGTCACCTGATCATCGACAACCCATAGCGAGCTACGCATGGCCCCAGCCGCAGAAGCACTCCCACCAGTCCATTCAGCCAAGAACTTCCGCGTCGAGATCCAAGGGCTCGCGAACGTCACGCTGGGCTTCTTCACGCAGATCACCGGCTTCTCGTCCCAGGTCGACGTGCTCGAGTACCCCGAGGGCGGGCGCAACGACTTCGTGCATCGCCTGCCCTCGCGCGTCAAGCAGGGGAATGTCACGCTCAAGCGCGGCGTCATCACCTCCGAGAAGACGCTGATCGACTGGTACGTGAAGACGACGCAGATGCCCCAGGTCACGACGCTGTTGATCCACCTCGAGGACACCGAGCAACGCCGCGTGAGGACCTGGAGCTTCCGCAACGCCTACCCCGTCAAGTGGACGGGCGGCGACCTCAACGCGGGCGGCACGGAGTTCCTGACCGAGTCGCTCGAGATCGCCCACAACGGGATGACGGTGACCTGATGCCCCCTCCGGCTGCCCCCGCAAACTTCGTCAAGGCCGCGCTCGCGATCGATGGCGGCGCCACGCTCGAGTGCTACTTCAACCCGACGGAGTACTCGCTCTCCAAGAGCAACGAGTGGAAGTACGAGAACGTCACCGGCACCTCGTTCACGGAGCCGGAGTTCACGGGCGGCCAGCCCCGCCAGATGGAGCTCTCGCTGCTCTTCGACCAGTCGTTCCCGCCCTACACGATGACCGTGCGCGCCGCGACCGCCGCGCTGCTGGACGCGATGGAGGTCCCGTCGGGTCAGAGCGGCGGCACGCCGACGGCGGTCCCGCCGTTCATCACGTTCCAGTGGGGCGCGCTGATCTTCAAGGGCGCGTGCACGTCGCTGACGTGCGCGTACAAGCTCTTCCGCCCGGACGGCGAGCCGATCCGCGCCGACGTCAAGCTGACGCTCAAGCAGGCCGCGGCCACGATCAAGGGCCAGAACCCGACGACGCGCGCGCAGGCCGGCTTCGGCATGCACACCGTCAAGGACGGCGACACGCTGCCCTCGATCTCCTACCGCGCCTACGGCGACGCGACCCGCTGGCGCCTGATCGCCGAGGCCAACGGCGTCGACAACCCGCTGCACCTGCGCCGCGGCAGCTCGCTGTCGCTGCCGACGCTGGAGAACTGATGCCGGCGGCCCAGGCAGAACAACACGTCGCCGGCATCGACGTGCTCGTCGGCGGCGCGAAACTGGACCCGAAGTGGCGGGACGCGACGATCGAGGTCAAGGTCGTCGACTCGCTGACGCTGCCCGACATGGCGCTGGTGCGGCTCGTGGACCCGAAGGGCGACAACGTCGACAGCCATCCGCTGCAACTCGGCAAGGACCTGGAGATCAAGGTCGGCGCGACCGGCGACCGCGCGACGACGCGCATCTTCAAGGGCCAGATCGCGGCCGTCGAGCCGGAGTTCACCGCGAACGGCTGCGTCATCTCGATCCGCGCGTACGACAAGGCGCACAAGCTCAACCGCGAGCGCAAGACGCGCACGTTCCAGCAGGTGTCGGCCGCGGACATGGTCAAGAAGATCGCCGGCGAGGCCGGCCTCGCGGCGAAGGCGACGTCCACCAACGTCGTGCACGAGTTCTTCCAGCAGAGCAACGAGACGGACTGGGACTTCGCCTGGCGGCTCGCGCTGATGCACGACTACGAGGTCGTCGTCGACGACACGACGCTCGAGTTCCGTCCTGCCGGCGGCGGCGGCGGCGCCGCGGTCGCGCTGAAATGGCAGGACACGCTGATCTCGTTCCGCCCGCGCATGAGCGGCGTGCAGCAGCCGAAGACCGTCAACGTCCGCGCGTGGGACCCGAAGACCAAGAAGGCCGTCAACGGGACCGCGGCGAGCGCCACGACGACCTCGTCGGCCGGCGTCGCCCGCTCGAAGGTCTCCAACGACCTCGGCGGCGGGACGACCGCGGTCACCGACCGCGTCGCGGCCAACGCCGGCGAGGCCAACGCGATCGCCAAGTCGACGCTGAACCGCATGGCCGACGCGTTCTTCGAGGCCGACGGCGTCGCCCACGGCTCACCCAAGATCAAGGCCGGCACCAAGGTCCAGGTCTCCGGCGTCGGCCAGCAGTTCAGCGGCACGTTCACGGTCACGTCCTCGACGCACCAGTACCGCGGCACGACCGGCTACCAGACGAGCTTCCAGATCTCCGGGCGCTCGTCGCGCACGCTGCTGGAGCTGATGCGCCCGCCCAAGGAGCGCGACTGGTCCGCGTCGCTCGTGGTCGGCGTGGTGACCAACAACAACGATCCGGACCAGATGGGTCGCGTGCGCGTCAAGTACCCGTCGCTGAGCGACAGCGAGGAGTCCAACTGGGCCCGGATCGCGACGCCCAGCGCCGGCAACGCGCGCGGGCTGCTGATGCTCCCGCAGGTCGACGAGGAAGTGATCATCGGCTTCGAGCACGGCGACACGCGGCGGCCGATCGTCGTCGGCTCGGTCTTCAACGGCCGCGACAAGCCCGGAGCCGACCTGCTGCAGAACCGCGACGGCTCGTTCGCCCTGCTCTCCGACGAGAAGATCCACCAGCATTCCAAGAAGGACTTCGAGATCAAGTCCGACGAGAACATGACCGTCGAGATCAAGAAGGACGAGACGCACAAGATCAGCGGCAACTACAAGAACGAGGCGACCGGCAACGGCAACCTCAAGGGCCAGCAGTACACGATCGAGGCCGGCTCGAGCATGACCGTCAAGGGCGTCTCGGTGACCGTCGAGGCCTCCGCCTCATTGACCCTCAAAGGCGCCACGGTGGACATCCAGGGCTCCGGCCCGGTGAACATCAAGGGCGCGATCATCAACCTTGGATAGAGTCGGCTCGTGACGGAGATCATCGGCTCTGGCCTCGCCTTCCCCATCCAGGTCGACCGCCGCGGCGGCATCGCCCTGGCGCGCGACGAGCAGGACATCGACCAGGCGATCATGCTGATCCTCGGGCACCGCGCCGGGCGAGCGCCCGATGCGCCCCGAGTTCGGCTGCGGCGTGCACGACTTCGTGTTCGACTCGATCGACGCCAACACGGTCGGGCGCATGGAGGACGCGATCCGCATCGCGCTCGAGCGCTGGGAGCCGCGCATCGAGGTCCAGTCGGTCGACTTCGACCTCACGCAGTCCGGCAGCGGGCTGCTGACCATCGACATCGGCTACAAGGTTCGCGCGAAGAACACCGAGCGCAACCTCGTCTACCCGTTCTACGTGATCCCGGCGGAGGAGGGCGAATGATTCGCGCTGCGCGCTCACATCCGCTGGCGGAACTCGCCTGGCGGCTCGCTCCCGCGCCGTGACGAAAGGCAGGGCCGCGTGAGGCTCCCAGAGATCGAGCTCGACGACCGCCGGTTCCAGGACCTCGTCTCCGAGGCCCGCACGCGGATCTCGCGCGCCTGCCCCGAATGGACCGAGCACAACGTCTCAGACCCCGGCATCACGCTGATCGAGCTGTTCGCGTGGATGACGGAGATGACGATCTACCGGCTCAACCGCGTGCCGGACAAGCTCCACGTCGCGCTGCTGGACCTGCTCGGCATCCGGCTCGACGGGCCGAGCGCGGCGACCACCAGCCTGCGCTTCCGGCTCGCCGACGCCCCGATCGGAGCCGATCCTGATCCAGGGCGGCGCGACCGAGGTCGGCACGCCGCGCACCGCCCAGGACGAGTCGGTGATCTTCCAGGTCGACGAGGACTTCACGATCCCGTCGATGCGCCCCGCGGCCTACGTGCTGCAGCGCCACGGGCAGGTCAAGGACGTCGGCGTCGCCGACGGCGAGGCGCGCCCGCAGGGCTCCGACCAGCTCGCGTTCGGCACGCCGCCGCAGGTCGACGACGCGCTCTACCTCGGCTTCGAGGAGCCGCTGGACCGGCTGATCGTGCAGATCGACGTCGACGCCTCACAGGCGCGCGGCGCCGGCGTGAACCCCGAGGACCCGCCGCTGCGCTGGGAGGTCTCCCAGGCCGACGGCCAGTGGGCCGCCGGCGATCGTGCTCGAGGACCTCACGGGCGGCTTCAACTACGGCTCGGGCACGGTCGAGCTCGAGCTGCCGCCGCGGTCCGGTCGTCGCCCCGCTCGGCGGGCACCGGCTGCACTGGCTGCGCTGCCGGATCGCGGACTCGAGCGTCTCCGGCCGCCAGGGCGCGTCGCTACTCGCACGCGCCGGAGATCTACTCGATCTCGGCGCCGCCGATGGGCGCGCGCCTGCCCTCGACGCACGCCGCGCGCGTCGAGCGCGAGATCCTCGGCGTCTCCGACGGCACGCCCGGCCAGGTCTTCCCGCTGCGCAACCAGCCGGTGCTCAAGCTCGGCACGGGCGAGACGCTCGAGGTCCAGGACCCGGAGTCGGGCGACTGGGCGCGCTGGGAGTCGCGCCCGGACTTCGTCGGCTCGACGGAGTTCGACCGCCACTTCGTGCTCGACCTGGTCTCCGGCGAGGTCGAGTTCGGGCCCGCGATCCGCGAGACGCACGGCGGCTGGACGCAGTACGGCGCCGTCCCGCCCAAGGGCGCGGTGCTGCGCTTCACGCGCTACCGCCATGGCGGCGGCCGCGACGGCAACGTGACGGCCGGGACGCTGACCGTGCTCAAGAGCACGATCGCCGGCATCGACACGGTGGTCAACCCGGAGGCCGCGACCGGCGGCGTCGACGCCGAGATCATCACCCACGCGCGCCAGCGCGCGTCGATGGAGATCCGCTCGCGCTACCGCGCCGTCACCGCCGAGGACTTCGAGTTCCTGGCCGGCGAGGCGAGCCCGCGCGTCGCGCGCGCCGTCTGCATCCCGCCGCGCGACGGCAGCGCCGTGCCGCTGCACCTCGTCCCGCGCATCTACCCGGCCGACCGCCGGCTGGACTTCGCCGAGCTGATGCCGGAGGAGGAGCTGCTCACCGAGGTCGCCGAGTACCTCGACGATCGCCGCCTGATCGGCACGACCGTCGAGCTCAAGCCCTGCCGCTACCGCGGCCTGTCGGTCGTCGTGAACCTGCAGGCGCGCCCGCTGGCGGACACGGCGCGCGTCGAGGAGGACGTCGCGCACGCGCTCTACACGTACCTGAACCCGCTCGTCGGCGGCAACCCGACCGGGCCCGGGCAGGGCTGGCCGTTCGGGCGCGCGCTCAACCAGGGCGAGCTCTACGGCGTCGTGCACGCCGTCGACGGCGTCGAGTTCGTGCGCATCCTGCGCCTCTACGAGACGAACCTCGAGACCGGCGAGCAGTCGGCCAAGCCGGCCGGGACGCACATCGTGCTCGAGCCGGACGAGCTGATGGCGTCGGGCCTGCACATCGTCAAGGCCACGCACCGCGAGGACTAGCGTGCGCCGGAGCAGTACAAGGGACCCGACGGAGACGGCAACGGCTCCGGGCGCAACGGCGGCGAAGGCGGCGCCAACGGCTCGGGCAACGGCCACAAGACGTTCGGGGGAGCGGGCTTCGGCACGCTGATGATCCAGATGGCGTCGGGCCCGAAGGGCACGCCGCCGGTCGCATCGACGTCGCGCGTATCTGCGCAACGGGTTGCCGTCTCTATATCAAGATGGCGATTTCGGCATGCGCTTCGTGGGCGCGCTCGAGGAGCTCCTGGACCCGATCGTGGCCATCCTCGACGGTCTCCCGCAGCACTTCGACCCCAACCACGCCCCGCCCGACATCCTCGGGCTGCTCGCGGCCTGGCTGGGCGTCGATCTCGACGAGACCCAGGACATCAAGCACCAGCGCGAGATGGTCCGCCGCTCGGCCGAGCTCGGCCGCCGGCGGGGCACCGTGAAGGGCCTCGACCTGGCGCTGAAGCTGCATTTCCCGCAGGTGCCGATGCGCATCGAGGACAACGGCGGCGTGATCTGGCACGGCCGTCCCGGCACCGGCGGAGAAGCCGTCGGCGAGCTTCGTCGTCTATTGCGACATTCCCGTCGACGAGACGATGCAGGCCGCGATCGCGCGCTGCATCGAGCAGTACAAGCCAGTACACAGCACATATCGCCTGCGCGTGAAGGCGGCGAAGAAGAAGGTTGAGTCATGAGGACATGCCAAAGCTGCGGCAAGGAGAACCCGGCGGACCGAGACTTCTGCAGCTGCGGCGAGTACCTGCGCTGGGAGCCCACGGGGTTCGTGCAGGCGATCACCCCGGAGATGGCCGCCGAAGCGGCGGCACAGGCCGCTCCTCCCAAAGCCCCCGAGCCCGAGCCCGCCGACGCCTCCCCCGCCACCGGCCGCGCGCGTCACGCCCGCCGTCCCCGCGCCGCCGAGCGGCGGCAACGGGCACGGCAACGGCCATCCCGCCCCGCCGCCCGCACCCCCGGCGCCGCCGCCGCCGACGATCGGCTCGCTGCCGGCGGTCGCGAAGGTGCAGCCGCCCGCGCAGCAGCCGCCCGCGAGACGCTGGTGCGCGGCGCCGTGCCGGCGCAGCCGCCCGCCGCGGCGCCGCCGCAGGCCAGCGAGCCGGCCACGATCGTCCTGCGCCTGCCCGACGGCGATCCCGCCAAGGGCGAGACGCTGCACCAGGCCGTCGAGCCCGGGCAGCGCGAGCGCGTGCTCGCGCTGGTGCGCAACCAGAGCGGGATCGTCGACAACTACGACCTGCGCGTCGAGGGCATGCCGGAGGACTGGTGGTCGATCTACCCCGGCACGGTCTACCTCGTGCCGTTCGGCTCCGGCGGCACCTACGAGCAGGAGGTCGAGGTCCACCTGCACCCGCCGCGCGGCCCCGAGGCCGAGGCGCGGGTCTGGGAGCTGCAGATCGTCGCCGACTCCAAGGCGCAGCAGATCGTCGCGGCATCGGCGCCGCTGGCGCTGCACATCGAGCCCTACATCGAGACCGCGACGACGCTGCGCCCGCAGCGCAAGAAGGGCCGCCGCAAGGCGACCTTCGACGTCACGGTGGCCAACAAGGCCAACGCCCCGGTGCTGATCGCGCTCGACGGCGAGGACCCTGACGGCGAGCTGCGGTTCGGCTTCAACCGCCCGCCGCAGGAGATCCCGCCCGGCACCGCCGTGACCTCGCAGATGCAGGTCAAGCCGCCCAAGCAGATCTGGATCGGCCGGCCGCAGGAGCGCCGGCTCGAGGTCAAGACCGTCACGGGCGAGGAGGCCGCCGCGCGCGCCGCGGCCGAGCCGCTGAGCGCCGACGTGCTCGCGCAGGCGCCGCAGCAGGTCAAGCCCAAGTGGTACAAGCGCCGGGCGCCGCAGGTCCCGGGCGTCTACGGCCCGCGCATCTACAAGCCGCAGCTCTACCCGCCGGACGTCAACATGGGGGCGGGCGGCCTCAACGTGCGGATGCCGCAGTTCCGCGCGCCGCAGGTCCAGGCCCCGAAGATGGGCAACCTGAACGCGGGGCAGCTGGCCAAGCCCGGGAACCTGAAGCTCCCGGGCCGCGGCGGGCCGGCCACGCCGTCCGCGCCGCTGATGCCGACCCAGGGCGTCTTCCGCCAGCGGCCGTGGCTGCCGTGGTGGCTGATCCCGGTGCTGCTCCTGCTGCTGTTGCTGATCTTCTTCCTGCTGCGCAGCGCGCCGCAGACCGTGATCGTGCCCAACGTCACCGGCAAGCCGTCGGCGTTCGCCGCCGAGGAGGCGCTGACCGAGGCCGACCTCAAGCTGGACCCGAACAAGAAGGAACAGCTCGACGACAAGGCCAAGCCGGGCACCGTCATCAAGCAGACGCCCGCGGCCGGTGAGAAGGTCGACAAGGGCGCGCTCGTGGCGATCCTCGTCGCCGTCGGCTCGGGCAAGAAGAACGTGCCCGACATCGTCGGGCAGACCGCCGGCGACGCCGAGAAGGCGCTGCGCGCGAAGGAGCTGACGCTCGGTCAGGCCTCGCCCCAGCCGATCGACCCGAAGGGCAAGATCTCCAGCCAGATCCCGGCCGCCGGCGAGGTCGTCAAGGCCGGCACGGCGGTCAACATCTTCTATCCCGACCCCGCCGACGCCGCGAACAAGAAGAAGCAGAAGGACAAGGCCGAGGGCAAGGACGGCGCCGCGGGCGCCGGTGCGGCCGGCGGCGGTGCCGGAGGCGGCGGCGACGCGGCGGACATCGTCGTCCCCGCGATCGATGGCGCCAAGCTCGACGCCTACGCCAAGAAGGTCGCCGACCTCGGCGTCGTGCCGGTCGTCTCCAAGCAGTTCAACGACGCGGCTCCCGGCACGCCGTTCGCGACCGAGCCGCCGGGCGGCACGAAGGTGGCCCCGAAGTCCAAGGTGCGCGTGCTCGTCTCCGTCGGCCAGCCGCAGGTCGTCTACACCAACGGCAAGAACATCCTGCGCCTCAACGGCGCCACCGGCGCCAAGCTCGATGCGGTCGCCACCAGCCCGGAGGACGAGGAGGACCCGACCTGGGCCGCCGACGGCGAGCACGTCGCCTACACGGCCGACGGCCGCGTGATGCTCAAGGACCTGACGAAGAAGAACTCGGCCGCCGTGCCGCTGACCAAGGCCGGCGAGACGTTCGAGAACCTCGCCTGGGCGCCGACCGCCGACAAGAACCTGATCGCGATGAACGACGTCTCCGACAGCGGCGACACGGATCTCTGCCTCGGCAACGTCAAGAGCGACGGGACCGACGTGAGTTGCCTGAAGGAGCCCGCGTTCGCGGTCATCCGCCACCTGCACTGGGGCCAGGACGGGCGCTCGCTGATCGGCGTGGGCGTCAAGCTCCCGGCGGGCTCGGGCCAGTTCGGCATCGTGCGCTGGCGCGTGAAGAAGGACAAGCCGGCGTTCTCGGACGAACGCGGACGACTGGAACAAGGGCCGCTTCCTCACCGACCTCGACACGCCGGGCAAGGGCGTGCTGGACGCCGAGGTCTCCCCCGACGGCAAGCGGCTCGCGCTCGTCTCCAACCAGGGCGCGTCCGCGTTCCGGCTGTGGCTCGCCGACGACCCCGAGGACTTCGCGATGTCCAGCGCCAAGCGGACGCCCGTGCGCGCCTGCAAGGTGACCTGGCGCGGGGACTCCAAGGAGGTCATGGTGGTCACGGGCGACGCGGCCTGCGAGGAGGACGTCGCCGTCCTCGAGCGCGTCCCGATCAACAGCGTGCGCACCGGTAAGGAGCTGAACGCGGCGGGCGACGATCCGTCGTACCAGCCGCTCACCCTCGGAGGCTAGGCGCGTGTTGTGCCCCAGCTGCCGTCGCCAGCTCGAGCGCGGAGCGAGCTATTGCGGCAGCTGCGGCACGCCGCTGAACGGCGCATCCTCGCCGCTGGAGCTGGTGCTCGGTGATGCGACGCGGGTGCCGGTCGTGGCGGACATGACGATCGGCCGGGCACCCGGCGCTTCGCTGGTGCTCCCCGACCCGTCGGTCTCGCGCGTCCACGCGCGGATCTCCGCCGATGCCGTACTCGAGGACGCGGGCTCAAGCCACGGGACGTGGCTGGACGGCGTGCGCGTGACCGGTCCGAGCCAGCTGCGCGACGGAGCGAAGATCCGGCTCGGCGACGCCGAGCTGCGCGTCGAGCGCCAGCGCGACTCGGCCGAGGCCGGGCGGACGATCGTCGTGCGCGCGGGCGCCTCGCTGCTCGTGCCGTCGGTCGGTCCCGCGAGCTCCACGGCGACGCAGTTCGGCATGCGGCCGAAGGTGCGCTCGGGCTACGCGCTGAAGAAGCTCGACGCCTCCGAGGGGCGCCGCCGCTGGGTGCTGCGCGACCTGACGAGCGGACACGTTCCTGCGCCTCTCCGACAACGACGCCTGGCTGTTTCAGCTGCTCGACGGCTCCTACGGGCTCGTCGAGCTCGTCGGGCTGGCGGAGCAGCACTTCGGGTCCTCCGGGCCGGCGCGGCTCGCGCGGCTGCTCTCGGACCTCGGCGAGCGCGGGTTCCTCGACGGCGTCGCCGGCGCGCAAGCGGCCTTGGCCGAGCCGCCCACGAGCCGCCTGAAGAAGCTGTTCAAGCCGCGCGAGAAGGTCTTCCCGTCGATCGCGACGCGGATCGAGTGGCTCTACAAGCACGGCGGCTGGGTCTTCTTCACGCGCCCGGTGCTGATCGCCCTGGCGGTGCTGATCGTGACCGGGATCGCGACGTTCGTGGCGCTGATCGTCGGGCGCTACGGCACCCCGTTCGTGGTCGCCAACAAGTTCGGCTGGGGCGGCCTCGTGTTCCTGTTCGGGCGCTTCGTCGTGGTGGCCGTGCACGAGACCGCGCACGGGTTGACGATGGCATCCTTCGGGCGCCGGATCGAACGCGCGGGGCTGAAGGCGATCGCGATCTTCCCGTACGCGTTCGTCGACACGAGCGAGGCGTGGTTCGAGCCGCGCCGGCGCCGGATCGCGGTGTCGGCCGCGGGCCCGCTCTCGGACTTCTCGATCGGCGCCGTGTTCGCGCTCTGTGCGCTGCTGCTGCCCGAGGGCACCGTGCGCGACATCTTCTTCAACCTCGCCTTCGCCGCTTACGTCGGCGGGTTCTTCAACCTCAACCCGTTCATCGAGCGCGACGGCTACCACATGCTCGTCGACGCGCTCAACGAACCGGGGCTGCGGCGGCGCGCGAAGGAGCAGCTCGAGCGGCGCCTCGGCGGCGGCAAGGCGACGACGGACTCGCCCGTGCTGATGCGCTACAGCCTGTGGGGACTCGGCTGGTCGGTGCTCGCCGCGCTGCTTCGCGATCGGGATGTCGCTGCGCTACGAGAAGATCTTCCTCGCGATCACCGACAACAAGGCTGTCGTCTACGGCGTCATGGGGACACTCTGGGTCGCGTTCTTCGCGCCGGTGTTCATCGTCCTGGGCAAGCCGATCTGGCGGCGGATACGGGACTGATGGCCACCTCGTCGGAAGCTGACGTCGCGGCCAAGCTGCTCGAGCGCCTGCTCTCCGATCCGGCGTTCCGCGCGCGCTTCCGCCGCGACCCCGCTGGAGCCTGCCGCGAGGCCGGGCTCGACGGGCTCGCGCAGGAGATGTCCCTCGGCGGCGGCAAGGCGATGCACACGCTCGACATGCGCGAGTCCAAGTCGAGCCTCGCCGGCGTGATGATGGCCGCCGCCATGGAGGGCGTGGCGATCTACCAGTTCACCGAGAACGTCCTCCCCCACCTCGAGGAGATCCCCGGCCAGATCGCCGACGTGCTCTCGCGGGTCGATCTGCCGGCGATCGACATCCCGCTGCACAAGCCGCCGACGCCGGAGGTTCCCGCCGCGACCGCGGTCGAGCCGACGGGCGCCGAGGCGGGCGTCCCCACCGGCGGGGACGCGGCCGCGGCGGCTGCGGCGGCGCCGGCGCCGCCGCCCGCGGTCCCAGAGGCTCCCGCGGCCAAGGACGCGGCGGCGGCCGCCGCGGAGAAGCCGAAGGCCGCGACGGTCAAGGAACCGCCGGAGAAGGCCGCGGCCAAGGACCCGGCGCAGGAGGCCGCGAAGAAGATCGCCGAGGAGAACTCGCCCGAGGCGGCCGAGAAAGCGGTCCAGGACGAGGCCGCGGGTGCGCTCGACCAGCGGACGACCGGCGTGCCGTCGTCCTCCGACCTGCCGACCGGGGACACGACGCTGCCGACGGCGGACACACCGCCCGCCGCGGAACCCGCTGCCGCCGCGCCGGCTGCCGCGGCACCGGCCGCGACCGCGCCGAGGTCGCCGCCCCGCCTGAGACGCCCGCGCCGGTGGAGGCGCCGCCCGCCGCGCCGGTGCCCGAAGGGGGCGGCGAGGTCCCCCCGCCCCCGCCCGAGGCCGCCGCCCCGCCCCGCCGCCCGAGGCCGCCGCCCCGGCGCCGCCGCCCGAGGCCGCCGCCCCGGCGCCGCCGCCCGAGGCCGCGCCACCGGCCGGGGCGGCTACCGGCAAGGGCAAGTTCTCGGCGCGGGCCAAGTCCTTCGCGGCGGCCGCGGCGGCCAAGGTGGGCTCGACCCCGCGCGGCGCGCCGCCGGTCGCGGCCGCTGCCGAAGCGCCGGCCCCCGCCGCGGACAGCGCGCCCGCCGGCGCCTTCCGAGCGGCGCGCCCGCCGGCGAGACCGCCGTCCCCGCCGCCGACACGACGCTGCCGACCGACACGCCCGCCCCCGCCCCCGGCGACAGCACGCTCCCGACCGCCGCACCCGCCGGTGACACCACGCTGCCCGCGGCGGCGCCCGCGGGCGACTCGACGCTGCCGACCGAGCCCGCGCCGGGCCTCGAATCGACGGAGCCCGCCAAGCCGCGCGGCGCCCAGGCGGCGGCGATCGTGGACACGCCGCGCGCATCGAAGCGGCACGCGATCGATCCCGCCCAGTTCGGCGCCGAGGGAACGGGTGGCAAGCCCGATCCCGAGGCGCTCGCGCTGCTCAAGAACAAGAACGTCGTGCTCGACGCGGACGGGATCAAGGACGTCAAGGCCGGGCGGATCGACCCGCGCGTCGTCGGGGTGCTGACGAAGCTCAGCCAGGAGCACAAGATCACGGTCTCGTGCATGTGCTCCGACCACCCGAAGCTCACCGCGGGCGGCTCGGTCTCCAACCACCACTTCGGGCGCGGGATGGACATCGCGTCGATCGACGGCGAGGTCGTCGGCCCGGGCAGCCCGCTGGCGCGCGAGGTCGCGAGCGAGCTCTCGTCGCTGAATCCGAAGATCCGCCCGAACGAGATCGGCTCGCCGTTCGCGATCTCCGGCCCCGGCTACTTCACCGACGCCGCGCATCAGAACCACCTGCACATCGGCTTCAAGGAGCCGATCAAGCCGGGCTTCAAGCTGCCGTCGGGCCTCACCGCCGACGACCCGCCCGAGCCGGCGGCGCCGGCCGCGAGTGCCGCGGCCGCGGCGCCCGTGGCCGCTCCCGCCGTCGTCCGGTCGCGCCGGTCGCGCCCGTCGCCGCGCCCGCCGCGGCCGCCGTTCCTGCCGCCGCGGAACCGCCGCCCGAGGTGCGCAAGGGCTCGCAGGCCTTCCTGAAGGCCGTGACCGCGACGGCTGCCGAGGCCGACCGCAAGCGCGCCTCGGGCAACGACTCGCTGGCGTTCCTGAAGGCCGTCGAGCCGCCGAAGGCGAGCGCCGCCGCCGCGGTGCCACGTCGCGGATATCGCGGCCGTGGCCGCCGCGGCCCCGGACGTCTACCCCGGCGACAGCGCGCCGCGCGAGCAGATCGCCGCGTGGATGGCGGGCCAGGCGGAGAAGCGCGGGCTGCCGCCCGAGCTGCCGTTGATGGCCTCGCTCGTCGAGTCGGGGATGAAGAACCTCAACTTCGGCGACGCGGACTCCGTCGGCTTCTTCCAGATGCGCGTCGGGATCTGGAACCAGGGCGAGTACGCCGGCTATCCCGACAAGCCCGAGCTGCAGGTCAAGTGGTTCCTCGACAACGCGGAGAGCGTCAAGAAGGCGCGGATCGCCTCGGGCAAGCCGATCGACGATCCGAACTCCTACGGCGACTGGATCGCCGACGTCGAGCGCCCGGCCGAGCAGTACCGCGGCCGCTACCAGACCAAGCTGGCCGAGGCCCAGGATCTGCTCAAGAGCCGGCAGGCCGCGCCGGCCGCGGCCGCGCGCCGTCGATCCCGGGGCGGTCGTCCCGGCCGGCGGCGGTGGCAGCTCGCTCGGTGCCGCGGCGCTGCAGGTCGCCCAGTCCCAGAAGGGCGTCGCCGAGGTCGGCAACAACACCGGCCCGCAGGTCGACCAGTACCTCGCCGCGGCCAAGGTCGCCCCGGGCAACCCCTGGTGCGCCTCGTTCGTGACCTGGTCGCTGGAGAAGGCCGGGCACAAGATGCCGGGCGGCGGCTGGGCCGGGGTCGCGACCTGGGTGCGCAACGCCGAGCAGAACGCCAACGGCCTCAAGTTCGTCAGCGCCGAGGAGGCGCGGCCGGGCGACATCGTCGCCTACGACTGGGGCGGCCAGAACGACTTCGGCGCCGACGGCCACATCGGCTTCCTCGAGAGCAACGTCAAGGACGGCAAGTTCACCGCGCTGGAGGGCAACAACGCCGACAAGGTCAACGTCGTGCCGCGGACGGTCGGCGGCGGCGCCAAGGTCGTCTTCATCCGCGTCGAGGGCAACGCACCGCCCGGCTCCGTCCCCGTCCAGCCCGGCGCCGCGGTCGACGCCGCGCCCGCCGCCGCCCGCCGCCTCGCAGCCGATCGATCCTTCGCAGTTCGGCGGCGAGGGCACCGGAACGGGTGGCGAGGCGAGCGCCGAGGCGCTCGCGCTGCTCGACAACAAGAACATCGTGCTCGACTCGGTCGGGGTCGCCGACATCAAGGCCGGCCGGATCGACCCGCGCGTGATCGGCGTGCTGACGAAGCTCAGCCAGGAGCACAAGATCACCGTCTCGTGCATGTGCTCG
The DNA here is from genome assembly GCA_963848475.1 of uncultured Solirubrobacteraceae bacterium. Taxonomy (GTDB): domain Bacteria; phylum Actinomycetota; class Thermoleophilia; order Solirubrobacterales; family Solirubrobacteraceae; genus Solirubrobacter. Next base: position 168,310 of record CAWKDW010000003.1, read on the forward strand.
GACCACTCGAAGTTCACGGCGGGCGGCTCGGTCTCCAACCATCACTTCGGCCGCGGCGCGGACATCGCGGCGATCGACGGCGAGATCGTCGGGCCGGGCAGCCCGCTCGCACGCGAGGTCGCGAGCGAGCTGTCCTCGCTCAATCCGGACATCCGCCCGAACGAGATCGGCTCGCCGTTCGCGATCAACGGCGCCGGCTACTTCACCGACGCCGCCCACCAGAACCACCTCCACATCGGCTTCAAGCAGGAGATCCCCGCCGACTGGAAGCCGCCGGCCGACGTCGCCGCCTCCGTCCCCGCCGCCGCTCCGGTCGCGGCCGCCGCCGCGGTCCCGGGCGCTCCGGCGGCCGCCGCGGCCGCGCCCGAGGTGCGCAAGGGCTCGCAGATGTTCCTGAAGGCGGTCACCGCACAGGCCGCCGACGTCCATGCCAAGCGCGTCGCGGGCAACGATTCGCTCGCCTTCCTGAAGGCGGTGGAGCCGCCGAAGGCGAGCGCCGCCGCGGTCGACCCGGCGGCCGCAGCGCCCGCCGCCGCGCCGGTCGACCCCGCCGCCGCGGGACAGCCCGCCGCGGCGGCCGTCGACGCCGCGGCCGTGGCGGCCGCCGCGCCCGACGCCTACCCCGGCGACGACGCCCCACGCGAGCAGGTCGCCGCCTGGATGGCCGGCCAGGCGCAGAAGCGCGGCCTGCCGCCGCAACTGCCGCTGATGGCCTCGCTCGTCGAGTCGGGGATGAAGAACCTCAACTTCGGCGACGCGGACTCCGTCGGCTTCTTCCAGATGCGCGTCGGGATCTGGAACCAGGGCGCCTACGCCGGCTACCCGGAGAAGCCCGAGCTGCAGGTCAAGTGGTTCCTCGACCAGGCCGAGGCGGTCAAGCGCCAGCGGCTCGTGTCGGGCAAGTCGATCACCGACCCGAACCAGTTCGGCGACTGGATCGCCGACGTCGAGCGGCCCGCCGCGCAGTACCGCGGCCGCTACCAGACCAAGCTCGACGAGGCCAACGGGCTGCTGCAGTCGTCGGCTCCGCCGGCCGCCGCCGCTGGAGTCCCCGTGGCCGCGGTGCCGATCGATCCCGCCGCGGCCGCCGCGAGCGCCGCCGCGGTCGGTGACGCCAAGCTCCCGGCGGAGATCCTCGCGCCGGTGCAGGAGGCGATCGCCGCGGGCAACGCACCCGGGCCGAAGGCGCTCGCCGCGATCGAGGAGGCCTCGAAGTACATCGGCACGCGACTACAAGTGGGGCGGCTCGACGCCGCAGACGGGCTTCGACTGCTCGGGCCTGATGCAGTGGGCGTACGCGCAGTCGGGCGTGCAGATCCCGCGCGTCACCTACACGCAGATCGAGGCGGCGAACGGGATCGAGGTCGACCGCTCGCACCTGAAGCCGGGCGACCTCGTGTTCTTCGCCGCCAACGGCGACGTCCACCACGTCGGGATGTTCCTCGGCGGCGACAAGTTCCTGCACGCCCCGCACACCGGCGACGTCGTGAAGGTCTCAAGCCTCGACGAGCCCTACTACGCCCAGCAGTTCGCGGGCGGTCGCCGCTTCGACCAGGGCGCCGGCGTCGCCGCTCCCGCGGCCGCCGCGGCTCCGGCGGCGGCACCCGCGGTGGCGTCCGCCGCGGCCGTGGCCGCCGCCTCCCGCCATCGACCCGACCGAGGTCGCCAGGGCGCAGGCCGCCGTCGCCCGCGACGCGGCCGAGGTCCGCCGCAACGACTCGCAGCTCTTCCAGGCGGTCAAGGCCTCCGAGGCGAGCAAGGAACGGGAGAAGAACCGTTCGATGATGTTCATGAAGGCGATCGACCCGTCGCAGGTCAAGCGGCCCGAGGCCGCGGCTGCGGCCGTCCCCGCGCCCGAAGCCGCCGCCCCCGTGCCCGTCACGCCCGCACCGGTCGCCCCGGTGCCCGCGCCCGAGGCCGCCGCTCCCGTCGCCGCGGCGCCCCCGGGCGAGGCCGCCGGCGTCGCCGCGGCCTCGGTCGACCTCACGAACGCGGCGACGGACTATCCGGGCGACGACGCCTCCCAGGCCGAGCTCGCGAAGTGGCTGGCCAAGCAGGCCGAGAAGTCCGGGCTGCCACCCGAGCTCCCGGTCATGGCCTCGCTCGTCGAGTCCGGCGTCAAGAACCTCAACTTCGGCGACGCGGACTCCGTCGGCTTCTTCCAGATGCGCGTCGGGATCTGGAACCAGGGCGCCTACGCCGGCTATCCCGAGAAGCCCGAGCTGCAGGCCAAGTGGTTCATCGACCAGGCGCTCGCCGTCAAGCGCAAGGCGATCGCCTCCGGCGACGCCGACTTCGGCAAGGACCCGGCGAAGTTCGGCGAGTGGATCGCCAACGTCGAACGCCCCGCCGAGCAGTACCGCGGCCGGTACCAGCTGCGGCTCGGCGAGGCGCGCAAGCTCCTCAGCAGCTGAGCTGCGGCTCAGCCCTCGCCGCCGCCGGTGACGGGGCTGCTGCCGCCGTTGCGTCTTCGGCGTGGTGGTCTTCGGCGCGGTGGTCTGCGTCGGCGCCGTCTGCGTCGGTGCTGGTCTGCGTCGGCGCCGTGTTGGTCTGCGTCGGCGCCGTGTTGGTCTGCGTCGGCGCCGTGTTCGTCTGCGTCGGCGCCGCCGAGGACGTCTTCTTGACCTTCGGCTTGTCCTTGATCAGCGTCGGCAGGCGTGGTGAAGTTCGCCGCGCCCTTGGTCAGGCTCGCGGGCAGCGTGTAGCCGGCGTTGGCCAGGCCGTCGAGCGCGGCGGCCATGTCCTTCTCGGCGGCGACGGCCTTGGCGCCCTCGCGCTTGTAGCCGGCGCGATCCTTGCTCTTGCCCTCGGCGGCGGCCTTCTTGTAGGCGCCGCCCGCGGTCTTCAGCGCGGCGACGAGCTGCGCGTTGAGCAGCGTGTCGGCCGGGCTGACATCGAGCTTGCCGAGCGAGCTCGCGGCGCCGCTGTAGGCGCTGGCGAGCTTGCTGGTCGCGGCGACCTGGCTCGTGCGCTTGCCCGCCTTCTTGAGCGCGGAGGCGGCCGACTTCTCCTGCTTCTCGAGCTTGCCGAGCGTGCTCTCGACGTCGTCGGAGTACGCCGCGCTCGGGCCGACCGGGAAGGGCTTGCCCTCGGTGATCTGCATCGAGGACGCGATCGTCGTGCAGGTCTCGGCCTCCGCGACACAGGCGAGCGTCGCGACGCCCTTGCTCGTCGGCACGGCGAAGATCGATCCGGTCTCGTCGCCGATCTTCACGTTCTCGTAGTGCAGGGCCTGGACGCCGTCGGTGAGATCGACGGGCGTGCCGGCCGGCAGGTCGGCGGTGCGCAGCGCGTCGGGCAGCAGGGTCGAGTTCGCGGCGGTCTTGTCGGCGTTGCCGATCACGATCGTGCCGCCCTCCGGGCCGCCCACGGTCACGGCGCCGTCGGCCAGGCCGGGCACGGTGGCTGCGTCGCCGCCCTCTGACCAGCCGGCGGGGACCTTGAGCGCGATCCCCGAGGCGGCGATCGGGACGTCGGCAGCGGCGGTGGCGGCCGGCGTGGCCGCGGTGGTCGCCGCGGCCGGCTTGTCACCGCCGCCGCCGGTGGCGACGACCGCGATCACGGCGACCACGGCGATGCCGCCGACGATCGCCGCGGGGATGACGAAGCGGCGGTTCGAGGAACCTTCCTTCGGCGCGGCGGGCGGGGCCGGCGGCTTCGGCGGCTCCTGGACCGCCTGCTGCGGCATCATCGTGTCGGCGGCGTAGGAGGGCGGCGGCGGGCGGTGCGCGGGACGGGCGCGGGTGCGACGGGCGCGGGCGCGACGGCCTCGACCGGCGGGGGCGTCAGCTTCGGCTCGCTGGTCGGCGGGCGCGAGGGCGGCGGCGCGACGTAGGTCTCGAACGCCTTCGGCGGCGCGACGTCGGAGGCGGGCGGCGTGAGGTCCGCGGGCGGCTCGGCGAAGCCCGCGGGCTCCGGGTCAGGCGTGACCTCAGCGGGCGCGGGCGCGGGCGCCGGGGCGATCAGGGCGTCGGTCGGCGGCGGCGGCGCCGGGGAGGCGAAGGTGACGAAGCCCGTGTCGTCGATCGGCTCCGGATCGGGCGCCGGCGGCGCGGGGACGGCCTGCGAGGGCATCGGCGTCGGCGGGCCGACGACCACGTCGGGGATCGACGGCGTCGACGCCGACGGCGGCGGCGTGTACATCGGCGGCGTCGCGGCCTGGCCGGTGTCCGACGCGGGCGCGCCCCAGGCGAACGACTTGAACTCCTCGGAGCCGACGTCGCCGGCGGTCGTGCCCGGGAACGGGGCGGGGGTCAGCGGCTTCGCGCCGTTGGCACCTTCCTGCTCGCGCTCGACCAGCCGCGCGTCGCGCCGCCAGCGCGGGCCGAGCAGGCTGAGCAGGATCTCCTCGAAGTCGTCCCAGGCGTCATTGGCGTTCTGGGTGCGCTGCGTCGGCTCCTTGACCAGCAGGGCCTCGATCCAGGCCGAGATCCGCGGGTCGACCTCCGGCCGGATGCTGATGACGGGAGCGATCGGCTCGTTGACGTGGCGCAGCAGGATCGCCATCGGCGCGTCGGAGTCGTGGAACGGGACGTTGCCCGTGAACATCTCGAAGGCCATGCAGCCGACCGAGTAGAGGTCGGTCCAGGCGCCGATGTCCTGCGCCATCGCCTGCTCGGGCGCCATGTAGGTCGGCGTGCCGACGGTCGTGCCGGTCGCCGTCAGGAACGCGCCGGTCTGCATCTTCGTGGTCGCCTTGGCGATGCCGAAGTCGGCGATCTTCACGCGCCCGTCCGAGGTCACCATCAGGTTCTCGGGCTTGAGGTCGCGGTGGACGATGCCGTGCGACTCGCCGTGCGTGAGGCCGGCGAGCAGGCCCTCGAGCACGCCGCCGATCTGCGCCAGGTTCATGCGCCCGATGTAGGGGCGCAGCGAGCCGCGATCGATGTACTCCATCGCGATGTAGGGCGTGCCGTCGTGCTCGAAGTAGTCGTGCACCGTGACGATGTTCGGGTGCGAGAGCGAGCCGGCGACGCGCGACTCGCGCAGGAAGCGCTGGGCGAAGGACGGGTCCGAGGCGTGGAACGCGCCAAGCTCTTTGAGCGCGACGAAACGGTCGAGATCGGTCTGCCGGGCCAGGTACACCAGCGCCATGCCGCCACGACCGACCTCCCGGAGGAGCTCGTAGCGACCGACCGTTTTCATGACCTCAGGCATCCCTGCGTTCCTCTGCTCGACCCACTGTGACCGCTAGCCGTTCGCGATGACTAGGACTTGACCCGGAAACATCACCATCAGCGTCGGGCACGGAACCGGCACGCCGTCCGTGATCCCGGGAACCGACGGATTGCCCAGCATCGCCGGCTTGCCGCCGATCATGACCTTGGTCGAGATCGACGCCATCGGCACGGGCAGCACGGTGCTCGTCGTGCACGGTTTGCTGGCCGGAGTCGGCGGCACGGGACACGTCGTCGGGTTGCCCGAGATGTCCCCCGCACACAGCGCCGGCGACCCGCCGACCATCACCTTCGTCTGCTTCGGCATCAAGACGACCGGCCCGGCATGGCAGCAGGTGATCTGGGCAGAAACGTTGACGAGCGGTGGCATAGGCCTTTCCTAACGATGAGGCTCCGCGTAGTATCGCCAGAGTCTCGCCTGCCAGCAACCACTCCCAGGGATGAAGCTCTTCGTCCTCGACACCCACACGATCTATCGCCGGGGCCTCGTGGCGTGTCTGGACCTCCTCGAGGAGGTCGAGTCGGTCGCCGAGGCAGAGCGCGTGCGCGACGCCTGGGAGCACCCTGCGCTGTTCACGACCGACCTCGTATTGATGGATCCGGCGCTGCCGGGCGGCGGCGATTTCGTCGCCGCCGTGCGCGAGGCGACCGGCGCGCGCGTGATCGTCTGCGCGTCCGACAGTGGACAGGACGCCGCGATCTCCGCGCTGCAGGCGGGAGCGGTCGGCTACTTGCCGAAGGCGGAGCTGACGCCCGAGACGCTCGCGAGCGCGGTCCGCGCCGCGGCCAACGGCAGCTCGGTGATGACGCCCGACCTGCTCGGCCAGCTGCTCGCCAAGCTTCCCGACAGCGCCGACGCCCGTCCCGCCGCCGCCCGCCTGACCGACCGCGAGCAGCAGGTCCTGACGCTGATCGCCGCCGGGCATCCGACCCGCGAAGTGGCGCTCGAACTCTCCTACTCCGAGCGCACCGTCAAGAACGTGCTGCACGATGTCGTGACCAAGCTCAACGCGCGCAGCCGCTCACAGGCGGTCGCCTTCGCCGTTCGCGAGGGTCTCATCTGAAGTCCCGCCGATCGGGTAGGGAGCCTGACACGGTGCCCGATCCCGATTTGTTCGCATGCTGACGACCGTCGAGCCCCTGCTCGAAGACCGGCGCATGGTCATCTGCGCCGGCTCCGGCGGAGTCGGCAAGACGACGACCGCCGCGGCCGTCGCACTTGGTCTCGCCGAGCGCGGCAAGCGCGTCGCGGTGGTGACGATCGACCCCGCGAAGCGCCTGGCCAACGCGCTCGGGCTCGAGGAACTCGACAACGAGCCGCGCAAGGTCGACCTCGATCTGCCGGGCGAGCTGTGGGCGATGATGCTCGATTCCAAGCGCACGTTCGATCAGCTGATCGAGCACCTCGCGCCCGACGAGCGCACGCGCGACGAGGTGCTGGCGAACCGGATCTACCAGCAGCTCTCGAGCGCGGTCGCCGGCTCGCAGGAGTTCACCGCGATCGCCAAGCTCTACGAGCTCGACCGCGACGGCAACTACGACGTGATCGTGCTCGACACGCCGCCCTCGCGCAACGCGCTCGACTTCCTCGACGCCCCCGACCGGCTGACCCGCTTCTTCCAGGGCCGGGCGATCCGCCTCTTCATGCGACCCGCGGGCATCTCGGGACGCATCCTCGGCCGCGGCACGGGCATGGTCTTCGGCGTGCTCCAGCGCGTCACCGGCGTCGACCTCCTGCGCGACCTGTCGGTCTTCTTCCGCTCGCTCGGCGGCATGATCGACGGCTTCACCGAGCGCGCCGCCCGCGTCGGCGCGCTGCTCGAGGACCCGGCCACGACGTTCCTGATCGTCACCGCCCCGCGCCACGATCCGGTCGAGGAGGCGATCTTCTTCCACCGCAAGCTGCGCGAGGCCGGGATGCCGTTCGGCGGGCTCGTGATCAACCGCGTGCACCAGCCGCCCGACGACCGGTTGCCGGTCGCCGTCGCCGCCGACCTCGGCCCGGCGCTGGCGGAGCGCGTCACGGTCGCGACGGGCGAGCTGGCCGCGCTCGCCGCTCGCGACGCCACGAACGTCGCGCGGCTGCGCGAGGAGCTCGGGGACCCGCCGACGATCCTGATTCCCGAGCTCGAGGAGGACGTCCACGACATGGACGGCCTCGCGCTCGTGCGCTCGCACCTCTTCGCGAGCTGATCCCGCGCGGGTCCGTCAAGCGGCGGCGGGCGCTTCCGGTACTTCGCGCAAGTCGTCCGCGACCCGCCGCAGCGCGGGGTCGAGGTGGCCGCAGAGCACGTCGCGCAGCACGGCGCGCAGGCAGCCGCCGAGCTCGTCGACGAGCGCGTCGACCTCCATGCCCGGCCGTACGAAGCCGGCCATGGCCGCGCGCTCGAGCGAGATCGCCTCGCGCACCCGGGCCTCGAGCCGCGGGCGATCGTGCGCCTCGGCGCAGATCGAGGAGAGGCGCTCGGCCGCGCCGTCGTAGCCGGTGCTGTCGACATCGGCGAACAGTGCGCGGGCCGCGAGCAGCCAGTCCGTGAGGGCCTCGACGGCTCCGCTGCGCTCGCAGCCGAGCTCGAAGCGCCGCAGCGCCCAGGCCAGTTCACCGGCGCGCGGGGTGCGGCGGGACACGAGCCCGCAGAACGCGCGCAGGGGGTCCTCCTCCTCGCAGCTGAGCAGGCAGTCCCCGGCCGCGCGGCGCAGGCCGCTGGCGAGCGGGATCGCCATCCACTGGCTGCCGTCGGTGCGAGCCCAGGCCGTCGGGCCGAGTGAGGGCTCGGCGTCGTCCCACAGCCGCAGCGCGGTCTGCAGGCGGCGCAGCCGCCGTCCGGCGGTCGCGAGCGCGCGCCCGTCGCCGGCGGCGGTCTCGAGCGCGAGCACCGCGACGGTCGCATGCGGGTCATCCGCCAGACCGGTCGGTGCATCGACGAGCGTCGTCGCGCGCACGAGCGACAGCCCGTCGCCGAGCGACACTTCCTCGGACTCGATGACCAGCCCCTCGACCAGCGTGACCACGACCGACAGCGAGCAGTCGGCGTACGCGACCTCCTCGAGCTCGTTGTAGGCGGCCCGGAAGCGCTCGGCCTCATAGACGAAATCGGTGGCGTCGGCCCACACCGCGGCGAGGAACGCCTGCAGCGCGCAATCGGCGAGCGTGCGCGGATCGCCGGCGGGCACACGGCGGCCGCGGCGCTGCAGGTACGCGGGCAGATCGGGCAGCGTCGTCAGGCCCTGCGCCGCCGCCGGATAGGACGGCAGCCGCGAGAGCATCCCGATCCGCTGAGCGATGAAGCGACCGGTCAGCGGGCGATAGCAGTACAGCGGGGCCGAGCGCGTCGGCGTCGCGTCGAGCTCGAAGGGAATCTCGGCGCCGCCGGCCACCTCCTCGGCCAACTGCCAGGCGGCTTCCTCGACGAAGGCCGCGAGTGAGTCATGCAGCGCCCGGTTGTGCATGCGCTGCCGATTCGCCGCAGGCTCACGCCCTCCTGCCGGAGCACGTGCGATTGCATCAAGAGGTTCGGACGGAATCGCGACGCTCGCCCCGCCAGGCTCGCGTCGCAGGAAGGACTCGCCTGGCGGCTCGTTCCCTGCGGGTCGCTACGCAGCCACCGGTTCCGCCGCCGCTTCGGGCGCTCTCGCGCACGAGCCGGTCGCGCCGAGCCACTCGGCGCCGTAGGTCCGCATCGAGTCGATGATCGGGACGAGCGCCATGCCCTTCTCGGTCAGCACGTACTCCACGCGCGGCGGCACCTCGGGGAAGGTGCTGCGGCAGAGGATGCCCTCTTCTTCGAGCGCGCGCAGGCGCAACGACAGCGTGCGCGGGGAGATTCCGCCGAGCGAGCGCTCGAGCTCGCAGAAGCGCGAGCGGCCCTCCGAGAGATCACGGACGATCAGCAGCGTCCACTTACCGCAGACGATCTCGGCGGTGCGACAGACTGGGCAATCGGGATCCGGCATCGATTACCCAGTTTAGCCGCAAAGCTTCACGAACTGAAGTGACGGTTAGAACGTGATGCCCGGCGGCGGCGCCGAGGGCGGCGGCGGCCCGGCCGGCGCGGGAGTCGCGACACCGGCGGGGACGGCCGGTTCAGCCGTGGGCTCGGCTTCGGTGTGCGCGGAGAGATCGGCGATGGGGCCGCTCGCGGCGACCATCAGCTTGAAATCGTGCGGCGAGGTCGCGGCCCGCATCGCCTCTTCGTAGGTGATACGGCCGGCGTGCAGGTGGCGCAGCAGGTGCTGGTCGAACGTCTGCATCCCGTAGTAGCCGCCCTCGGCGACGACCTCGGGGAGCTGGCCCGTCAGCTTCGGGTCCAGGATCATGTCGTGGACGCGGCCGGTCATGACCATGATCTCGCAGCAGGCGACGCGGCCGTGGCCGTCGGCGGTCTTGACGAGGCGCTGGGAGACGATGCCCTTCAGCGTGCCGGCGATCATCGCGCGGGCCTGCTGCTGCTGATGGGGCGGGAAGAAGTCGATGATGCGGTTGACGGTCTCCGACGCGTCGACCGTGTGCAACGTGGAGAGGACGAGGTGGCCGGTCTCGGCGGCCGACAGCGCGGTGTGCACCGTCTCCTCGTCGCGCATCTCGCCGACCAGGATCACGTCCGGGTCCTGGCGCAGGACGCGCCGCAGGGCGCGCTTGAAGGACGCCGTGTCCTGGCCGACCTCGCGCTGGTTGATGATGCTGTTGCGGTCGCGGTGCAGGAACTCGATCGGGTCCTCGATCGTGACGATGTGCTTCTGCATCGTCCGGTTCATGTGGTCGATCATCGCCGCGAGCGTGGTCGACTTGCCGGAGCCGGTGGTGCCGGTCAGCAGGATGATCCCGCGCTCCTGGTTGGCGAGCGTCGTGACCGCGTCGGGCAGGCCCAGCTCGTCGACGGACTTGATCACGACCGGGATCGCGCGCATCACGATCGAGACCGAGCCGCGCTGCAGGAAGGCGTTGACGCGGAAGCGCCCGAGGCCTTCGACCGAGTAGGAGAAGTCGACCTCGTTCTCGGCGTCGAACTCGCTGACCTTCTCCGGGTCGAGCAGCATCTGCGCCAGCGCCTGGCGCGTGTCCTCGGGGAACAGCCGCTCGGTGCCGGCGATCGGCTCGAGGTGGCCGTGCAGACGGATGAGCGGGTACGCGGGGACCTTCAGGTGGAGGTCGGAGCCCTCAGCCGCGATGAGATAGCGCAGCGCGTGATCGAGATCGAAAGCCATACAAGGCCTTCATCGGCCCTCGGCCAGAAGGTCTTGAGCGCTCCGCACTCGTCTGGCCACCGACGGTCGCTACGAGCCGCTCGCCTGAGACGAGCGGCCCAAGCGTTTCAGGCGATCAACGACGTGCGATGAGCTTCGCTCATGCGACGTCGCGGAGCTTCTGAGCCTCGGCGAGGCTCTGGAGCTTCTTGAGCGACTGATTCTCGATCTGGCGGATGCGCTCGCGCGTGACGTTGAACGTCCGCCCGACCTCGTCGAGCGTGCGCGGGTGCTCTCCGCCGAGCCCGTACCGCAGCTCGAGCACGCGGCGCTCGCGGTAGGAGAGGTTCTCCAGCGCCTCGCGCAGCGCTTCCTTGGTCAGGATCTCCGCGGCCCGCTCGTAGGGGGACTCCGCCCGTTCGTCGGCGATGAACTGACCGAACTCGGACTCCTCCTCGTCGCCGACCGGCTTCTCGAGCGAGACCGGCGCCTGGGCGGAGCGCTTGATCGAGTCGACCTCCTCCGGATCGATGCCGGTGACCTCGGCGATCTCCTCGGGGGTGGGTTCACGGCCGAGCTCGGTGACGAGCTTGCGCTCGGCGCGGCCGATCTTGTTGAGCTTCTCGACGACGTGGACCGGGATCCGGATGGTCCGAGCCTTGTCGGCGAGCGCGCGAGCGATCGCCTGGCGGATCCACCACGTCGCGTAGGTCGAGAACTTGAAGCCCTTGCGGTAGTCGAACTTCTCCGCCGCGCGAACGAGACCGAGCGTCCCCTCCTGGATCAGATCCAGGAACGGCAGGCCTTGGTTTCGGTAGTTCTTGGCGATGGAGACGACGAGCCGCAGGTTGGACTCGACCATCTTCTGCTTGGCGTCCAGATCGCCACGCTCGATGCGACGAGCGAGGTCGACCTCTTCCTGGGCGGTGAGCAGGCGTACCTTGCCGATGTCCTTCAGGAACAACTGAAGGGAATCGGTGGTCATGTCCGGCTTGAGGTCGATCGTCGCCTTCGCCTTGCGACGACCGCGCTTGTCCGGCGCGCGATCTTCCTGCCCGGCCGCCAGCGCCGGGTCGATCTCTTCGACCAGTTCGATCTCAGAGCGCTCGAAAAATGCGTGCAGTTCTTCGAGGTCGCCCTCGTCGACGTCCTGCTCGGACAGCGCCGTCGTGATCTCGGCAAACGTGAGAACGCCGACCTGCTGACCCTTGAGGATCAGCCCTTTGACTTCTTCGAGTTCTTGCAGATCCACAACAGACATGGATGTCCCGTTCTAGCGAGGCTCCCGTGAGAGCCGGGCCTTTCTGGATATATGTGCCTGGCGACCGGCTAAGGGCGATTGGACCACCCTCCCGACGGCCGTCGAGGCTGAGTCTAGGCGCTGCGATTGTCGACTTCCACCCGCAGTTTTCGGCCGGTCCGATATCCGGCGCTGCGCAACGGTGCGCGATGCGATGGTGGGGCGTCACCACGCATTGTCGCAGGCGAAGCTTCACCGTTGCAGGCGTACACTCGACCGTCGATGGCGGACAAGGCCGCGAAGCCCAAGAGCAAGGCCGAACGCGACAGCATCGGCGTGCTCGGGACGCTGCCCGCGAGTCGCCCCGATCGGATCGGCCGGCCGCGCCGCGGAGAGGCGAAGCCGGCGGCCGCGAAACCGCGCGCGAAGTCCGCGGCCGCGACGGCGAAGGCCGCCGCGAAGCCGAAGGCCAAGGCCGCCGCGGAAGCCGAAGGCGAAGCGCCGAAGCCGAAGCCGGTGCCGAAGGCGAATGCGGCGCCGAAGCCGAAGCCGAAGGCGCGCAGCCGCGTCGCGCCGCGCCGCGACCGACGACCACTTCGCGCAAGCCCGCCGCCGTGCGCCCCGCCTCACCGCCGCTCACCGCCCGCCGCGTCACGGACGGCCCGCCGCCCAAGCCGCTCGCCCCGCCCACCGGCACCGAGCTCGTGACGACGTCGATCCGCGCGGCCGGCGAACTCGCCCAGATCGGCTTCACGCTCGGCGGTCATGCGCTCAAGCGGGCGGTGGACCGGATCCCGCGGCCTAAGTGACCGAAGGCCTGACGCCGCCCTGCGCCCCCGCCTCGTCCAGGTACCCGATCATCCGGTTCGTGAGCGCCGTGAGGCCCGGCACCGGCGCCTCGACGGCCAGCGGGCGGTCGGCGAGGATCGCGAGCAGCCGCTCGGACCACTCCGGCGCCGATCGCGCCGCGAGCGCGGCGCCGACCTGGGCGGCGCGGCGAACGATCGCCGCGTCCATCGTCCAGACCGCCTCGAAGTTGCGCTCGCCCGAACGCTCGGGTGTCTCCCAGCCGACAAGACAGGCGGCGTAGCCCGGGGCGTCGACGATCACGGCCCACTCGTGGCCGAGCGCGTCGGCCGTCGTGATCGGGATCTCCGCCGGCGCGTCCTCGCCGCCGACGTGTACGGCAGGGAAGGTGGCGAACACACCGACCGCGTCGGCGACGTGCGCCAGGCGCCGGTAGCGGTGCTCGACGGCGCGGTAGTTGGCCTCGTCCTGGAAGGCGCCGATCACGACCGGCCCGGCTGCGCGCGCCATCGCCTCCTCCTCGATCGCCCGCGAGAGCGCGATCAGCGTCGGCCTGCGCAGCTTCTGCGGGCGCACCGGCGTCTCGCCCGAGGCGAGCGCGGCGAAGATCGACGGGCGGTCGGTCGAGCCCTCGAGCGAGCGCGCCCGATCGAGCGCCGCCGGCACCGAGAGCCCGCGGCTGCGGTACGCGACGACGCGCCGCAGCGCGACGACGTCCTCCTCGGTGTAGACGCGGTAGCCGGCCGCCGTGCGGGCGGGCTCGGGGAAGCCGTACCGCTGTTCCCACATGCGGATGGTCCCGGCGGCGACGCCGGTCTGCTCGGCCAGGTCTTTGATGGCGAGTTTCTTCACGGGGTCGTTCCGTGACAACCTACGGCGCCGCGCCCGATCGGGATTCCCATCCGCGCCAGTCGGGTAGCTCAGACCGTTCATGCGCGAACCCGGCCCCATCCTCGTCACCGGCGCGACCGGCTACGTCGGCTCCAAGCTCGTGGACGAGCTGCAATCCCGCGGCCACACGGTCCGCACGCTCAGCCGCCGCGGCGCGGGCGGCGGCGATGCGCGCAAGGGCGACGTGCTGTCGGGCGACGGACTGCCCGAGGCGCTCGCGGGCGCCAAGACCGCGTACTACCTCGTGCACTCGATGGGCGGCCGCGGGGACTTCGCCGCCAAGGACCGCCAGGCGGCCGTCAACTTCGCCGAGGCCGCCGCGAACGCGGGCGTCGAGCGCGTCGTCTACCTCGGCGGGCTGGGCTCCGAGCACTCCGAGCACCTGCGCAGCCGCCACGAGGTCGCCCAGCTGCTGCGCGCGCGGCTGGGCGATCGCGGCTCGTCTACGTGCGCGCGGCGATGATCGTCGGCCCCGGCAGCGCGTCCTACGACATCCTCGAGCACCTCGTCAAGCGGCTGCCGGTGATGATCGTCCCGCGCTGGCTGGACACGAAGACGCAGCCGATCGCGCTCAGCGACGTCCTGCAAGCGCGCTGGCGGACGTGGCCGAGCGCGACGAGGCACCGGACGAGCTCCAGCTCGGAGGCTCCGAGGTCCTGACCTATCGTGAGATGATGCGCCGCGCCGCACCGCTCATGGGCCGCCGTCCTCCCGCTCGTCATCCGCGTCCCCGTCCTCACCCCGCGACTTTCGTCCTACTGGGTCGCCCTGGTGACCCCGGTCTCCCTACGGGATGATCAAGCCGCTCGTCGACGGCCTGGGCGCCGAGATGATCGTCGACCGCCCGCCGCCGGCCGGCCTCAACGACGAGCCGCTCGGCTTCGACGACTCGGTCCGGGCGGCGCTGGAATGAAGCTGCTCAACCGCCACGACGAGCGGCGGATCGCCAACGCGGTGATCGCCGATCCCGAGCAGCACACGGTCATGGACGAGGGCGGCGCGGTGCGCTCGATCCAGGCGGCCAACGTCGACATGCCCGAAGACGAGCTGCTGGCGCTGTGGAAGCCGATGAACCTCGAGCGGCTCGCCCGGACCTACTGGAAGTACCTGTCACGGACCACGCTCGGGATCATCCGCGTGACCTACACCGAGGACGAGCGCGCCGTCGTCGTGATCGGCCGTCCGCTCGTGCTGCTGCGCTTCCACGCCCCGGACTACGACATCTCGGACGGCCGCGGCATCGTCCAGTGGCGGATCAAGGACGGCCTGCTCGTCTCCAAACGCAACGAGGGCTACCTGGAGATCGACGTCAAGCGCATGGAGTCCGATCGCCAGGGCTACGGGCGGCGTGCACGTCGAGGTCGAGGTCGCGAACTTCTACCCGGCGATCGCGACCTGGGTCGCGCGCTGGGTCTACGTGCAGACGCAGTCGCGCATCCACGTGCTCGTGACGCACGGCTTCCTGCGCTCGCTCGCCCGCCTGGAGCTCGAGGAGTCCGCCGTCGGGCGCTTCTCCGAGCGACGGCGACGACAAGCGCCCGGTCAACGTCGGCGACACGCCCTGGCAGGGCGTGGCCGCGCTCACCGTGATCGTAGGAGCGCTCGCGTCATTCCTGCGACTTCGACGAGCGCGTCGCGCGAAGAGGGACTGGCGCCCGTGGAGTTGATGAACCCGTGGAAGAGGCCGGGGAAGCGGCGGACGAGCACCGGCACGCCCGCCGCGTCGAGCGCCTCGGCGTAGGCCTCGCCCTCGTCGCGCAGCGGGTCGAAGCCCGCGGTGACGACCAGCGCCGGCGCCGAGTCCTTCAGGTTCGGGGAGAGCAGCGGCGAGATCAGCGGGTCGGCCGGGTCCATGTCGGCGGTCAGGAAGTGGCCGGTGTACCACTGCATCAGCTCGTCGGTGAGGAAGAAGCCCTCGCCGAACAGCTTGCGCGACGGGCGCTCGACGGTGCCGTCGACGACCGGGTAGATCAGCAGCGCGAGCACCGGGTCGAACTCGATCGCGATCGTCGCCGCGAGGTTGCCGCCGGCGCTGTCGCCGCCGACCGCGACGCGCTCGTGGCGCTCGCTCGCCCAGCGGAAGGCGCTGCGGGCGTCCTCGACGTAGCCGGGGAAGGGATGCTCGGGCGCCTTGCGGTACTCGACGGCGAGCACGTCGACGCCGGCGTGGCGGCAGAGCATGCGGCACGGCGCGTCGTGCGTGTCGAGGTCGCCGACGACGAAGCCGCCGCCGTGCAGGTACAGCAGCAGCGGCTTCTCGCCCGGCTCGGCGGATGTGTACCTGCGCGCCGGCAGTCCGGCGACCGTGAGGTCCTCGACCTTTCCCACCGGCACGATGCGGGTCCCGCGGGCCATGAAGGCCTCCTGGCGCGTCAGCGCACGCGCCTGCTCGACGGTCAGGTGCTCGTCGAACACCGGCACGCCGATGCGGTCGCGCAGCGCGAGCATCAACTGGACATCCGCCTCGAGGCGCTGGCCGTCGATGATCACCGGCGCGCGGCCGGAGAGCCGGCGCTGCAGGCGCGGAGTGAGCCTCCCGAGCCGTTCGGCGGCGCGCGTCTCGACGCGGTGCTTCATCCCAGTCGGTAGCCGGTCAGCTCGCGCAGCTTCGTGCGGTCGTGACGCGAGGCGATCCGGCGCACGGTGCCCGAGCGCGAGCGCATGACGAGCGACTCGGTGGTGGCGCCGCGCGTGCCCTCGTAGTGGACGCCCTGGAGCATGTCGCCGTCGGTCACGCCGGTGGCGCTGAAGAAGCAGTTCTCGCCCTTGACGAGGTCGTCGTGGGTCATCACCTTCGTGACGTCATACCCGGCTTCCTCGGCGAGCTTGCGCTCGTCGGCGTCCTTCGGCCACAGGCGGCCGATCATCCCGCCGCCGTAGCACTTCAGCGCCGCCGCGGTGATGACGCCCTCGGGCGTGCCGCCGATCCCCCACAACAGGTCCACGGGCCGGTCGGGGGCAGCCGCGAGCAGCGCGCCGGCGACGTCGCCGTCGGTGATCAGCCGCACCCGCGCTCCCGCCTCGCGGATCGCCTTGATGCCCTCCTCGTGGCGCGGGCGATCGAGGATCACGACCATCACATCGTTGATCTCGACCCCGCGGCGCTCGGCGATCAGCTCCACCGTCTTGCCCAACGGGCGGTCGAGATCGAGCAGATCGACCAGCCCCTCGCGCCGCCGCCATCTTCTCCATGTAGAAGACCGGGCCCGGGATCGAACATCGTCCCGCGCTCGGAGAGCGCGATCACCGCGACGGCGTTCGGGCGGCCCTGCGCCGTCAGCCGCGTCCCGTCCAGCGGATCGACCGCGATGTCCACCAGCGGCGGCGTCCCGTCGCCGACGACCTCGCCGTTGGCGAGCATCGGCGCCTCGTCCTTCTCGCCCTCGCCGATCACGACGACGCCGTCCATGTGGATCGTGTGCAGCACGGCGTGCATGCCGTCCACGGCCGCCTGATCGGCGGCCTCCTTGTCGCCCATGCCGACGAACCGCGCCGCCTGCAGCGCGGCGGCCTCGGTCACCCGCACGAGCTCGAGCGCGAGGTTGCGATCCGGCGGCATGGACTCGCGAGGGGAGGTCATAGGACTCCTGGGGGCTTTCGTGGACGTTCGGTGCCGCTCGCGCGCAGGGCGCCGCCGAAGATCATCAGCAGGCAGCCGAGCACCGCCATGTACCAGCCGATCCGCAGCGAGATCTGGCCTGACGGCTGGCCGGGACGGTCGACGAGGCCGACATAGAGCACGAGGACGAGCGCGATCATCGCGACGACCGCGGTCAGCTCCCCGCGCGGCCACGACAGCTGGTGATCGCGCGCGACGATCCACGCGAGGATCAGCGGAGCGAGCGCCGCCGCGAGCAGCGGCCAGTGCAGGATCGGGAACGCCTCCCAGCCCGAGACCGAGCCGCGGACGCCGTCGATCTGGGCGTTGCGGTTGTCCGGATTGGTCGCGTACCAGGGCAGGAAGAGGCCTAGCGCGAGCATCAGCCCACCGAGCACGGCGAGGTATTCCCCGCGTCCTAGGCGGCTGAGGTTCATGCGTGGCTGAGCCTATAACGTGCCGTCGAGTGAGCGACGCATTGGTCGAGGGCGCCGACGGACGGCTGCGCTGCTTCTGGGCCGGGTCCGCGCCCGAGTACATCGCCTACCACGACGAGGAGTGGGGGCGCCCGATCCGCGACGACCGCCTGCTCTACGAGCGGATGACGCTCGAGGCGTTCCAGTCCGGCCTGGCCTGGATCACGATCCTGCGCAAGCGCGAGAACTTCCGCGCCGCGTTCGCGGGCTTTGACCCGTTGAAGGTGGCCGAGTTCGGCGAGCAGGACGTCGCGCGGCTGATGGCCGACGCCGGGATCGTCCGCAACCGCGCCAAGATCGACGCCGCGATCAACAACGCCCGCGCCGCGCTCGACGTGCCGCTGGGCGAGCTGATCTGGTCCTTCGCGCCGCCGATCGCGGCCGCGCCCGCGGACACGCGCCGAGCTCCCTGCCGTCACGCCCGAGTCCACGGCGCTGGCGAAGGCGCTGAAGAAGCAGGGCTTCCGCTTCGTCGGCCCGACCACCGCGTACGCGCTGATGCAGGCCTGCGGGCTGGTCGACGACCACATCGAGGGCTGCCATGTATGAGCGCCTCTCGCGGTGGCGGAGCCTTGTCGGCCGCCGAGCTGCTCGCCGAGGCGGACCTCGGCGCCGGTGCGACCGGCGAACGGCCGTACACGTTCTTCAACTTCGTCTCGACCCTGGACGGCCGTGCCGCGCTGGACGGCAGCACCCGCCCGCTCGGCGGCCCCGCCGACCTCGAGATGCTGCTCGCGCTGCGGGCCGCCGCCGACGCGGTGCTGATCGGCCCGAGCACGGTGCGCGCCGAGGGCTACGGGCGGCTGGTCTCCGCCGAGCGGCGCGCCGACACGCCGCCCGCCGTGCTGATCTCCCGCCGCTTCGACATCCCCTGGGAGGCCGGGCTGTTCGAGGCTGCCGGCCAGCCGGTGCTGATCTACACGACGCTGGAGGCGGGCGGAGCCCCCTCGAGGTCGCGGCGCCGGTCGAGGTCGTGCGGCTCGAGGACTGCTCCCCCGCCGCGGCGCTTGCCGACCTGCGGGCGCGCGGGGTGCGCGCGCTCTTGAGCGAGGGCGGCCCGACGCTGTTCGGTGGGTTCCTCGCGGCGGGGCTCGTCGACGAGCTCTTCCTCACGCTCTCGCCGCTGCTGACCGGCGACGAGTCGGAGATCTCGATCCTGCGCGGGGGTCGCCTCGCTGAACCCGCCCGCTTCGAGTTGCGCTGGGTGTTGCGGGCCGAACACGAGCTGTTCCTGCGTTACGCGAGCACCCGTTAACCTCGAGCAGGATGGTCTGGCGGCTGGCGCTCACGTTCGTGTTTCTCGCTTGCGCTGCCCGCTTCAGCGCGGGCCGCTGACGTGTCCGTTTCCAGCGGGGCACTGAAGTTCACGGCCGCCCAGGGCAAGGTCAACAACGTCACGTTCGCCGAGGCGCCTGCGGGCACGGTGAAGATCGAGCGGATCACCGACGACGACGACACGTTTGGGACCGTGACCAATTGCACCCGTGACTCGGACACCGTGGTCACGTGCTCAGGCGTCACCAGCGCGATGATCGATGTCGGCGACATGAGCGACCGCGTCACCGCCACCGCCGTGGACGCAAGGACCAACACCGTCCTCTTCGGCCTCAACACGATTGCGACCACGATCCTCGGCGGCGACGGAAACGACGTCCTCGATGGTGGCGCCGGCGTCGACATGATCGACGGTGGCGCCGGCAACGACGACATCGACGGGTTCGCGGGCAACGACTTCCTGCGCGGCGGCGACGGCAACGACGAGCTGCGGCCGAACACCGGGACCGACACGATGGTGGGCGGCGACGGCATCGACACCGCCGCCTACGGCAAGCGCGTCTCTCCGGTCTTCTCGCTCGACGGGCTCGCCAACGACGGCACGACGGACCCGCCCGAGAACGACCTCATCGGCGCCGACGTCGAGAACATCGAGGGCTCGGCCGAGGACGCCACGCAGACCGTCACCGTGACCGGCGATGGCCGCGCGAACCGCCTGACGGTCGTCTTCGGCAAGGGCATCATCACCGGCGGCGAAGGCGCCGACATCCTCGAGGGCGGCCCGCAGGACGACACGATCAACAGCCGCGACGGCTCGCCCGACAACGTGATCTGCAACGGCGGCACGGACACCGTCATCGCCGACACGCTCGACGTCATCTCGCCGAGCTGCGAGATCGTGCAGAAGGAATCCGCACCCGGCGGCCCGTTCGACGATCACCCGCCGACGATCGCGTGGGCCTCGCCTGGCGCCGGTTCGAGCCTGACCGCCAACGCCGTGACGACACTGGCGGTCAACGCGACCGACGATCGCGGCCTCACCCGCGTGCAGTTCTTCGACGACGACCGCCTGCTGTGCGACGACGCGGTCGCGCCGTACTCGTGCTCCTACCGGCCGCGCGGCGGCGATGTCGGCCGCAACACGCTGATCGCGGTCGCCATCGATGGCGCCAACCAGACCACGAGCGTGATCCGCGCGATCACCGTTCGCCGCTTCGCGCCGAAGGAGCTCGGACTCGCGCTCAAGCCCAGCCGCGACCGCAAGGCGCCGTACGCGTTCCGCGCCACCGGCCGCGTGCTCCGGCCCGATCCCGTGTCGCCCTCACAGGGCTGCTCGGGCACGGTCACGCTGACCGCCAAGCGTGGCTCGAAGGTCGTGTCGACCAGGCGCGTCAGGCTCTCACGCACCTGCGACTACAAAGCCACCTTCAAGTTCAGGACGCGCGTGGCCTCGCGTCTGCGCATGCGGGCGAAGTTCGGTGGCAACGAGGTCCTCTCGACGAAATCGTCGAAGACCAAAACCGCCCGGCTGGGCTAGGTTCCGCGCATGCAAATCGACGGTATGAACGCCCTCGTCGCCGGGGGCGCGTCCGGCCTGGGCGCGGCCACGGCCCGCCGGTTGCACGAGGCCGGAGCCAACGTGACGATCGCCGACCTCAACGCCGAGCGCGGGTCCGCGCTCGCGGAGGAACTCGGCGCGGCGTTCGTCGAGACCGACGTCACCGACGCCACCCACGTCGAGGCCGCCGTCATCCAGGCGGCGGGCGAGGATGGCCTGCGGATCTCGGTCTGCTGCGCCGGCATCGGTCCGGCCGAGAAGACCGCCGGGCGGCGCGGCCCGCACAGTCTTCGACCTGTTCGAGAGCGTGATCCGCGTCAACCTGATCGGCAGCTTCAACGTGCTGCGCCTCGCGGCCACGGCGATGCTCGACAACGCGCCCAACGACGAGGGCGAGCGCGGCGTGCACATCAACACGGCCTCGATCGCCGCCTACGACGGCCAGATCGGCCAGGTCGCCTACTCGGCCTCCAAGGGCGGCATCGTCGGCCTGACCCTCCCGGCCGCGCGCGACCTCGCCCAGTCCGGCATCCGCGTCTGCGCGATCGCCCCCGGCCTGTTCGACACGCCGCTGCTCGCCGGCCTGCCGCAGGAGGTCCGCGACTCGCTCGGCGCCACCGTCCCGTTCCCGCCGCGACTCGGACGCCCCGACGAGTACGCGGCCCTGGTGGCCCACATCGTCGAGAACACGATGCTCAACGGCGAGGTCATCCGCCTGGATGGGGCGTTGCGCATGGCTCCCAGATAACATCTCAGTCCACTCCACGTAGATCTATTGCGTCGCTCCATAGCCGGTGGTACTCTGTGGCTCGCATACGAAATGTAAGTAGCTACAGAAAGTGAAGCCGCAGCCATGACATCCCTCCTGCTCGTCCCGCTGGACGACACGGTGGTCTTCCCCACCATGGATGTGACGCTTCCCGTCCGAGTTGGCGACGAGGAGCGGGTTCTGCTGGTCCCGCGTCACGACGGCGAGTTCGCCAAGGTCGGGACGATCGCGGAGGTCACGGACCACATCCGCCTTCCCGGCGGCGGCCGCGCCGTCGCCCTCTCCGGTGTCGCGCGTGGCGTCGCCGGCGCCGCGCACACCGACGAACTCGGCCGCCTCATGGTCGAGGTCGAGGAGCATCGCGACGACATCCCGGTCGACGGCCGGACGCGCAACCTCGAGCGCGAGTACCGCGCGATCATCGAGGAGATCCTCGAGCTGCGTGGCGCGGATGACCGCATCGCCCAGTTCCTGCGCGCCATCTCCGATCCCGGCCCGCTGGCCGACACGATCGGCTACGCGCCCGACGTGTCCTTCGAGGACAAGGTCGAGGCGCTCTCCACGCTCGACATCGCCGACCGGCTCGAGCTGGTCGTCCGCCTGCAGCGCGAGCGCCTGACCGAGCTGCAGCTGCGCAAGAAGATCCGCGAGGACGTCCAGTCGGGCGCGGACAAGCAGCAGCGCGAGTACTTCCTGCGCAAGCAGATGGACTCGATCCAGCGCGAGCTGGGCGAGGACGGCGCCTCGGTCGCCGAGGAGTACCGCAAGAAGATCGCGGAAGCCGGCATGCCGGAGGCCGTCGAGGAGCAGGCCACCAAGGAGCTCGCGCGCCTCGAGCGCATGGGCGAGCAGTCCGGCGAGTCCTCGATGATCCGCACCTACCTGGACTGGCTGATCTCGGTGCCGTGGAGCAAGACGTCCGACGAGAAGCTCGATCCGAACGCCGCGCGTGCGGTGCTCGACGCCGACCACGCGGGCCTCGAGGACGTCAAGGACCGGATCACCGAGTACCTGGCGGTCAAGAAGCTGCGCGAGGACCGTGGGATCAAGGAGGACAAGCGCTCCGGCGCGATCCTCACCCTGATCGGCCCTCCCGGTACGGGCAAGACGAGCATCGGCGAGTCGATCGCCCGTGCGACCGGACGCGAGTTCGTGCGCATGAGCCTCGGCGGCGTCCGTGACGAGGCCGAGATCCGCGGCCACCGCCGCACGTACATCGGCGCCCTCCCGGGCCGCCTGGTGCGCGCGCTGCGCGACGCGGGGACGATGAACCCGGTGATCATGCTCGACGAGGTCGACAAGGTCGGCGCCGACTGGCGCGGCGACCCGAGCGCGGCCCTGCTCGAGGTGCTCGACCCGGCCCAGAACCACGCGTTCCGCGACCACTACCTGGACGTCGAGCTGGACCTGAGCCAGGTCATGTTCATCGCCACGGCGAACGTCGCCGAGACGATCCCGGGCCCGCTGCTGGACCGCATGGAGGTCATCCGCTTCGACGGCTACACCGTGGCCGAGAAGACGGCGATCGCCCGCGGCTACCTGTGGCCGCGCCAGCGCGAGCGCAACGGGCTGCTCTAGGACGAGGTGACGGTCTCCGACGAGATCCTCACGCAGGTCGCGCAGGAGTACACCCGCGAGGCCGGCGTCCGCAACCTCGAGCGCGAGCTCGGCACGATCCTGCGCAAGACCGCGACCCGGATCGCCTCCGGCAAGGTCGAGACCCCGGTCGCGATCACGACCGAGATCGTCCGTGACGCGCTCGGGCGCCAGAAGGTCTTCCAGGAGGCGGCGCTGCGCACGGCCGTCCCCGGTGTGGCCACGGGCCTCGCGGTGACCGGGACGGGCGGCGACGTGCTGTTCGTCGAGGCCACCGCGATGAAGGGCAAGGGTGAGGGCAACCTCGTCCTGACCGGCCAGCTGGGCGACGTGATGAAGGAGTCCACGCGGATCGCGCTCTCCTACATCCGCGGCCACGCGGCGGAGCTCGGCATCGCCGAGGACGCCTTCGCCGACCGCGAGTTCCACATCCACGTGCCGGCGGGCGCGATCCCGAAGGACGGCCCGAGCGCCGGCGTCACGATGACGACCGCGCTGACGTCGCTCCTCACGGGGCGCCCGGTCAAGCACACGGTCGGGATGACCGGTGAGGTCACCCTGCAGGGCCGCGTGCTGCCGATCGGCGGCCTCAAGCAGAAGATCCTGGCCGCGCACGCCGCGGGCCTGACCACGGTGATCCTGCCCGAGCGCAACCGCGGCGACCTGGACGACGTGCCGCAGGACGTGCGCGACGCGATGTCCTTCCACCCCGTCATGAGCATCGACGAGGTCCTCGACCTCGCCCTTGAGCCTGCGCCGAACCCGGTGGCTGTGTGACGGCAGCCTCCCGGCGCTTTGGGGAAGGAGGTGGACGTCCGGGAGGGCGCCACCTCCCGACTCCCCCTCCGCTGCGAGGAGAGGGAGTTCCCCGCCCGGCGGGCATGAACCGGCGCATCGCGCGCCTGTTCCGCCCGTACCGGGGCCGGTTGTTCGTGGTCCTGGTGCTGATCGCCATCTCGGCGATCCTGGGGATGATCTCGCCGTTCCTGCTCCGGGACATCCTCGACGTCGCGATCCCCGACAACCGCGACGAGCTGCTGTTCGCGCTCGTCGCGGGGATGATCGGCATCTCGGTCGTCACCGGCGTGCTGGGCGTCGGGCAGACGTGGCTGACCAACGTCGTCGGCCAGCGCGTGATGCACGACCTGCGCACGCAGGTCTACCGCCATCTGCAGCGGCTCTCGCTGGCGTTCTTCACGCGCACCCGCACCGGCGAGATCCAGTCGCGGATCGCCAACGACATCGGCGGCGTGCAGAACGTCGTCACCTCGACGGCGGCGTCGATCGTCGGCAACGTCACGACCGTGATCGCCAGCGTCGTGGCGATGGTCCTGCTCGACTGGCGGCTCGCGCTCTTCAGCCTCGCGCTGCTGCCGTTCTTCGTGCTGCTCGCGCGCCGCGTCGGCAACCAGCGGCGCAAGATCACCACGGTCAAGCAGGGCGCGATGGCCGACATGTCCTCGCTCGTCCAGGAGTCGCTGTCGGTTTCCGGCATCCTGCTCGGCAAGACGATGGGCCGCAGCGCCGAGCTCGCCGACCGCTTCGACGGCGAGTCCGAGAACCTCGCCGACCTCGAGGTCCGCTCGCGGATGGCCGGCCGCTGGATGATGGCCGCGATCCAGACCTCGTTCGCGGTCATGCCGGCGCTCGTCTACCTCTTCGCCGGCCTCGCCCCGAGGCGCGGCGTCGATCGGCACGATCGTCGCCTTCACCACGCTGCAGACGCGGCTCTTCTTCCCGGTCCAGTCGCTGCTTTCAGCGTCGGGGTCGACATCCAGACCTCGACGGCGCTCTTCGACCGCGTCTTCGAGTACCTGGACCTCCCGGTCGACATCGAGCCGGGGACGCAGACGCTCTCCGACATCCGCGGCGAGGTGCACTTCGACGGCGTCTGGTTCCGCTACGGCGACGAGTGGACGCTGCGCGACATCGACGTCGTCGTCCCCGCCGGCACGCGCACGGCGCTCGTCGGCGAGACCGGTGCGGGCAAGACGTCGCTCGGCTACCTGGCGGCCCGCCTGTACGACCCCGAGCAGGGCGCGGTGCGCGATCGACGGGGTCGATCTGCGCGAGCTGAGCTTCGACTCGCTCGCCGCACGCGGTCGGCGTCGTCTCGCAGGAGACCTACCTCTTCCACGCCTCGGTGCGCGAGAACCTGCGCTTCGCGCGCCCGGAGGCTTCCGATGAGGAGATCGAGGACGCGGCCCGCGCGGCCCAGATCCACGAGACGATCGCGGCGCTGCCGGACGGCTACGACACCGTCGTCGGCGAGCGCGGGTTCCGCTTCTCCGGCGGCGAGAAGCAGCGGATCGCGATCGCCCGCACCGTGCTGCGCAACCCGCCGGTGCTGGTGCTCGACGAGGCGACGCGTGCGCTGGACGTGCAGACCGAGCGCGCCGTCGGCGTGGCGCTCGAGAAGCTCGCCGAAGGCCGCACGACGATCGTCATCGCCCACCGCCTCTCGACGGTCCGCGAAGCCGACCAGATCGTCGTCCTCGACGCCGGCGAGGTCGCCGAGCGCGGCACGCACGAGGAACTGCTCGCGCTGGGTGGTCGCTACGCGGCGCTCGTGGCGCGCGACGAAGGCTCTTCGGTCACCGCCTGAGTCGCGGTCAGGCATCGAACGTCCGCCGACTTCCCTTGTACGGCGCCCGTCTGCCCGTAGGTTAGGCACGTGCGCCGTCCCTCTGCCGCCATGCTCGTCGCGCTGCTCGCGCTCTTCGTCGCGCTCGGCGGCCCCGCTCAGGCCAAGCGCCTGATCGACGGCAAGGACATCCGCAAGGGCACGATCCCGGCGCACAGATCAAGGACAGGTCGATCGGGGCGCGCGAGCTGAGCCCCTCGGCGCGTGCGGATGCTGCAGACGACACCGGAGCGTTCGATCGACACCTCCAAGCTCGCCCTCGGATCGGTCACCGCCGACCGGCTCGGAGCGGGCGCGGTCAGCAGCGCCGCGATCGCCGACGGGACCGTCGCGGCGGTCGACGTCACCGACGGAGCCGTGACCGCCGGCAAGCTGGCCGACGGCGCGGTCACCGGGTCCAAACTCGCCGACGGCGTGGTGACCGGAGCCAAGGTCGCGGACGGTTCGCTGACGACCGCGGACATCGCCCGCTTCTCGGGTGCGTTCCGGATCATCGCCGAGGACTTCGGGACGATCGCGCCGCACGACTGCTGGAGCCGCGAGCCGCGTGGCCTCGCGCCCGAGGTCGCCGGTGCCGACATCTCGCAGGACGCGCTGCTCGTCGTGCCGCGCGCGTCCTACAGCGGACGCTTCCTGACCTTCAGCTACCGCACGTCGACGCCCAGCCAGGGCGATCCCGGGGCCGCCAGCCGCTTCGTGCTGACGTTCTGCAACCGGACCGACGAGCCGGTCTCGCCGCCCAGCATCGCCTTCAGCTACGTGGTCTTCGACCTGGTCTAAACGGCGAAGGACCGGGCCACGCGCTCGGCCGAGGCGGGGTAGCCGCCGCCGAACAGCGCCGCGTGCACGAGCAGCGGGAACAGCTGGTACAGCGGGACGCGCTCCTCGTGGCCCGGTGCCAGCGGGAACCGCTCCTCGTAGGCCGCGAGGAAGTGCCGGCCTGGCGAGCCGAACAGCCGCAGCATCGCGAGGTCGACCTCGCGATGCCCGCCGTAGGCCGCCGGATCGATCAGCCAGGGCGTGCCGCCGCGCCCCCACAGCACGTTCCCGCTCCACAGGTCGCCGTGCAGCCGCGCGGGCGGCTCGGGCGGCCCGGCGAGCTCCGGCATCCGCTCGCAGACGCGCTCGACCGCACGGTTGCCGAAGCGCGTGAGGCCGGCGTGCGGCAGCAGCGGCAGCAGCCGCCGCTCGGCGTAGAACGTCGGCCAGTCGGGCGCCGGGTCGTTGGGGAGCGAGAGCGACGCGAGGCGAAGCGGCGGCGCCGAGTCGGCAGCAGCCGCGGCCGGCGCGCCGGCCGAGGCCGCCCGTCGCGGCGCCGTCCCTCGCCGCGCACGCCCGCCGGCCGCCCGAACCCGCGGCGCCCGAACCCGCCGCGCCGGCCCGGCGCCCGCCGCGCGCCCGGCGTCGCGCCGAACCCGTCGGCGCCCGCCGCGTGGACCTCCGCGAGGCCCGCGCCGAACGCCGCGTCGTCGCCGCGGCCGCCTTCGTCGACCCAGTCGAGCACGAGCACGTCGTCGGCGACGCCGAGCACCTCCGGCACGCGCAGCGCGCCCGGCTCCGCGAGCCAGCGCAGGCCCGCCGCCTCGGCCGCGTACTCGCCGGGCGCGACGTCCCCGCGCGTCTTGACGAAGCCGAAGGACTCGTCCGCGAACTGCACGCGGAAGGCCTCGTTGATGTCGCCGCCGCCGACGCGCTCCAGCGCTCGCACCTCGCGACCGGTGGCGGCGCGCACGAGCGCGGGCAGGCTCACCGCGGGCGCAGCTCCTCGAGCAGGCCGCGGCAGGCGGCCTCGACCTGGTCGAGCACCTTCTCGAAGCCGTCCGGGCCGCCGTAGTAGGGGTCGGGCACGTCGAGGTCGCGCGCGCCGGCCGAGGCGGGGTCGAACTCGCGCAGCAGCCGCGCCTTTCCCGCCGCGTCGCCGTCGGCCGAGAACGTCCGCAGCTCGCGCAGGTTCTCGCGGTCCATCGCGAGCAGCAGGTCGTAGTGCTCGAAGTCGCGCGGGCGGACCTGGCGGGCGGCGCCCTCCAGCGTCACGCCGCGCGCCTTCGCGGCCGCGGTGGCGCGGCGGTCGGGCGGGTCGCCCGCGTGCCAGGAGCCCGTGCCGGCGCTGTCGATCTCGAACTCGTTCTCGAGGCCGGCCTCGCGTACGAGGCCGCGCATGACCCCCTCGGCCGTCGGCGAACGGCAGATGTTGCCCATGCAGACGAACAGGATGCGGTTCAGTTCAATCGCTCCACGATCATCGCCTGGCCCATCCCGCCGGCCACGCACATGGTCTCCAGGCCGTAGGTCCCGTCGGTCGCGTCGAGCCCGTTGAGCAGCGTGGTCATGATCCGCGCGCCGGTCATCCCGAACGGGTGCCCGAGCGCGATCGCCCCGCCGAACGGGTTCAGCCGCTCGGGGTCGATCCCGAGCTCGTCGCGGCACGGGAGGACCTGCGCGGCGAAGGCCTCGTTGAGCTCGACGATGTCGATGTCGTCGATCGTCATCCCGGCCTGCTTCAGCACCGCCTTGACCGCGGGGATCGGGCCGAGGCCCATGATCTCGGGCCGGATCGCGGCGACCGAGGACGCGACGATCCGCGCTCGCGGCTTGAGGCCGAGCGCCGCGGCCTTCTCGGCCGACATCACGAGCACCGCCGCCGCACCGTCGTTCAACGGGCAGGCGTTGCCGGCGGTGACCGTGCCGTGCTCGGTGTCGAAGACGGGCTTGAGCTCGGCGAGCTTCTCCAGCGTCGTGCCAGGGCGCGGGCCGTCGTCGCGGGTGACGTCGCCGACCGCGACGATCTCGGCGTCGAAGTGCCCGCTGGTCTGCGCCGCGACCGCGCGGTCCTGCGAGAGCTTGGCCCACTCGTCCTGCGCATCGCGTGAGACGCCGCAGCGCTTCGCGACGTTCTCGGCCGTGAAGCCCATCGGGATGTAGACGTCGTACGGCGCGCCCTCGGAGCCGTCGAGGCCCGGATTCGGGTCGACCGGCGGGTACGGCGGGAAGCGGCTCACGGCCTCGACGCCGGCGGCGATGTACTGGTCGCCCTCGCCCGCCTTGATCGCGTGGAAGGCCATCCGCAGCGTCTGCAGCGAGGAGGCGCAGAAGCGGTTGACGGTCGTGGCCGGGACGTGGTGGTCCAGTCCGGCCAGCAGCGCCGCGGTGCGGCCGATGTTGTAGCCGGCCTCGCCGAGCGCGAAACCGCAGCCCATCATCACGTCGACGGTCTCCGCGAAGTCGACGCCGGGGTTGCGTTCGACCAGCGCCTTCAGGGGGACGGCCGCGAGGTCGTCCGTGCGCACGTCCTTCAGCGATCCCTTGCCCGCGCGCCCGATGGGCGTGCGGACGGCATCGACGATCACGGCATCAGGCATGGCGCTGAATGCTAGGCCGGTCGGCCGCCGGCCCGACCCACCGCCTGCGCGGCGAGCCGCGCGCCGGCCGCCAGCGCGTCCCGCGGATCGCCCGGCCAGGCGCTCAGGAAGCCGGCGGCGAACGCGTCCCCGGCACCCGTCGTGTCGACGACCTCGTCGACGAAGACCGCCTCGGCGGTGACCGTCCGCGCCCCGTCGCTCCAGCGCGCGCCGCGCGCGCCGAGCTTGGTGACGATCTCCTTGACGCCCGGCAGGTCGCTGTCGAGGACGGCGAACTCGTCGGCGTTGGGGAGCAGCAGATCGACCGGCCGCGCCCGTTCCAGGAAGGCGGGATCGTCGCGCAGGAGCGCCGCGGAGGCGGGATCGACGCTGACGAGCATCCCGGCGTCGCGGGCGCGGGCCATCGCCTCCATCGCGGCGCCACGGGAGCCGGCGCGCAGCAGCGAGTAGCCGGAGACGTGCAGGACGTCGCCCGCCGTGAACACGTCGTCGGGGAGGTCGTCCTTCGAGAGCGCGGCGTTCGCGCCCGGGTCGGGCAGCATCGTGCGCTCGCCGCCAGGCGCGACGAGCACGATGCAGGTGCCCGTCGGCCGCTCCTCGTCGCGCGTGACGCGCAGGTCGACGCCCTCCATGCCGGCCAGCGCGAGGTCGGCCGCGCTGTCGTCGCCCGTACGGGCGATCAGCGTGACGGCGACGCCGGCGTGTGCCAGCCAGGCCGCCGTGTTCGCCCCCGCTCCGCCCGCGCGCAGGGTGATCCGCGCCGGCGTGTCGCTCGCGTCGGCGAGCGGCGCGTCATGGACGGCGACGACGTCGGTCATGACCTCGCCGAGGACGACGATCACGCGCCGGCGATCTCCGCGGCCAGCGCGGCGTTGCGCAGGACGAGCCGGACGTTCGCGCGCAGGCTCTCGCCGCCCGTGTGGGTGTGGAAGCGCTCGAGCAGGAACGGGGTCACGTCGCGGCCGGCGATCCCCTGCTCGGCCGCGGCCTGGAGCCCTTCGCGCAGGACGCGGTCGTGCAGGTCGGGGTCGAGCTGCTCGTCGAGCGGGTTCGCGACGACGACGGCGCCGGGCGCACCGAGCGCGGTCCGCCGGCGCAGCACCTCGGCTGCCTCCTGCGGGCGTATCGACCCGCCACGGGACCGGCAGTCCCGAGTCGGTCAGGTAGAACGCCGGGAAGGTGTCGGTGCGGTAGCCGAGCACGGTGACGTTCAGCGTCTCCAGGCGCTCGAGCGTGGCGGGGATGTCGAGGATCGACTTCACGCCCGCGCAGACGACGCAGATCCCGACGCGTGCCAGCGTCCCGAGGTCGGCCGACTCGTCGAACGTGTCGTGCGCGCCGCGATGGACGCCGCCCAGCCCGCCGGTGGCGAACACGCGGATCCCGGCGCGCTCGGCCAGATGCGAGGTCGCGGCGACCGTCGTCGCGCCGTCGCCCTTGCGAGCGACCACCGGAGCGAGGTCGCGGACGCCGCACTTGGCGACGCCGTCGGTGTTCGCCAGCGCCTCCAGCGCCGCGTCGTCGAGGCCGACCCGCACCTCGCCGCCGAGGATCGCGATCGTCGCCGGCACCGCGCCGTGCTCGCGCACGACGCCCTCGATCTCCCGCGCCACCCGTAGGTTGTCGGGCCGCGGCAGCCCGTGGGCGATGATCGTGCTCTCGAGCGCAACGACAGGACGGCCCTCATCGAGGGCCGTCCGGACTTCGTCGTGCAAGTGCATGCCGCGCACCTTAGGGGGTCTGACCCCTGGGGTTGCGCGCACTCAAGGGGTCAGACCCCTTGAGTCGGGGAGACTCAAGGGGTCAGACCCCTGGGTGGTTAGGCGGTGTCGCCCGGGTCGTCCTCGGCGAGGATCTTGTAGAGCGCGCGGCGGGTGTCGCCGAGGATCTTGCGAGCCTCGTCGACGTGGCCGGCGGCGGCGACCTGCATGGCCGCGGCGCCGACCTGGAACATCAGGCCGCGCAGGTCCATGAAGCCCTCGTCCATGCCGCCGGTGGCGGCTTCGAACGGGTTGCCGAGCTCGGCGCGGTTGGTCTCCACGTACTCGCGCCCCTCGGGCGTGAGGTCGTAGGCGCGCTTGCCCTCGGTCTCGGCCGCGTGGACCAGACCCTCGTCCTCGAGCTGCTGCAGGGCGGGGTAGACCGAGCCGGGGCTCGGCTTCCAGACGCCCTCGGTGCGGCGCTCGATCTCCTGGATGAGCTGGTAGCCGTTCTGCGGCTGCTCCTCCAGGAGCAGGAGCAGGGCGGCGCGGACGTCGCCGCGCCGGGCCCGGCCGCCGCGTCCTCCGCGACCGCCACCGCGATGGCCGCCGCGACCGCCGGGACCGAAGCCCGGGCCGCCCTGGCCGAAGAACATCGCCTTGAACTGGCGCGGATCGCCGAACGGCCCGCCGCGCTCGCTCATCGCCGCGATGAGCTCTTCCCAACCGCGGGGACCGCGGTGGTGGTGGTGATGGGAGTGATGACGACCGCGCGGGCCACACCACTCGGATGCAGTAGAAGCTGCATTCATGTCGAGTTCCTTTCGTAGATGTATCTCGATGCGTCAACGATATATCGCGATAGTCATTCTGTCAAGGTCATCTCAGAATTTCCCGCTCTCGTACGCTCAGTAAGTGCCCGACTCCCCTCCCACCTCCCGCATCGCCCGCTCGCGCCGCTTCGGCGGCCTCGTGGCCGGCCAAGGGCTGCGCTGGGCCGGGACCCGCGCCGCGAACGTGGTGCGCTCGGACGAGCGCGCCGACGCCGCGACCGGTGAACGCGCCGCCGCCACCGCCCGCGAACTCGTCAAGCAGCTCGGGCAGATGCGCGGCGCGGCGATGAAGGTCGGCCAGGTCCTCTCGACCGTCGACTTCACCGCGATCCCCGAGTCCGAGCGCGAGGAGTTCAAGGCCACGCTGGCCGCGCTGCGCGACGACGTCCCGCCGCTGCCCTTCAAGAAGGTCGAGAAGCTCCTCAAGGAAGAGCTCGGCATGCCGGTCAGCGCCGCCTTCGCCGAGTTCGAGGAAGAGGCCTTCGCCGCGGCCTCGATCGGCCAGGTGCACCGGGCGACGACGCTCACCGGCCGCGCCGTCGCGGTCAAGGTCCAGTACCCCGGCATCGCCGAGGCGGTCGAGACCGACCTGCGCAACCTGCAGATGCTGCTGCCGCTCGTCAAGCGCCTCGCCCCCGGCCTCGACGTCAAGGCGCTGGCCCAGGAACTGCGCGAGCGCATCGGCGACGAGCTCGACTACGAGGTCGAGGCCCAGAACCACCGCGCGATGGCGCGCGCGTGGCGCGGCCACCCGCTCGCCTACGTGCCGCCGGTCGACACCGAGCTCTCGCATCGCCGCGTGCTCGTCACCGAGCTGCTCGTGGGTCGCCGCTTCGAAGCCGTCAAACAGCTCCCCGAAGCCGAACGGGACCGCTTCGCCGAGATCATCTTCCGCTTCTTCTTCGGAACCCTGAACCACCTGCGCCGCGCCGCCGGCGACCCGCACCCCGGCAACTACCTGCTGCTCGACGACGGCCGCGTCGGCTTCCTCGACTTCGGCCTGATGCGCGTCGTCGACGCCGACTACCTCGCGGGCGAGCGCGCACTCGCCCAGGCCGCGACCGCGGGCGACGCGCTCGCGGTCCACGCGCACCTGAGCTCCCTCGGCTACCTCCCGGAGCCCGACGGCTTCGACCCCCAACGCCTGCTCGAGCAGCTCGAGACCGCCGGCGAGTGGTACTTCGAGCCCGGCTTCCGCCGCATGAGCCCGACCTACGTGAGCGAACTGATCGATCGCGGTTCGAGCCCGCGCTCGGCCTACTTCGAGCAGATGCGGCGCCAGACGATCCCGCCGCAGGCGCTGCTGATCCGCCGCATGGAGGCCCTGGTGCTCTCGACGCTGGGCGAGCTGCGCGCCGGCGCCGACTGGCACGGGCTGGCAAGCGAGTACTGGAGCGACGACTCCGTCCCGAGCACGCCGCTGGGCGAGCAGGACGCCGCGTTCTGGCGCAAGGCCTAGGAACTTCCCCGATGCGTG
This sequence comes from uncultured Solirubrobacteraceae bacterium, assembly GCA_963848475.1. Classification (GTDB taxonomy): domain Bacteria; phylum Actinomycetota; class Thermoleophilia; order Solirubrobacterales; family Solirubrobacteraceae; genus Solirubrobacter. The sequence continues at coordinate 200,894 of CAWKDW010000003.1, forward strand.
CGCTCGCGAAGCGCCGTAGGCTCGCCGGGACATGCTCGCCGCCGCCTTCGCCTCCATCGCCCTGCTCCCGGGGCTGCTGACCCCGACCGTCGCGGAGGTCAAGCAGCAGACGCCGCTGCCGATCCTCGCACCCGACAAGTTCTACAGCGACTTCGACGCGCTCTACGCCTACGGCGGCGGGAGCAAGAAGGAGTACACGCTCGGCGTGGCCGCGGCGCCCGACTGCAACGGCGCCAACGTGTGCTTCGCGGCGAGCTTCCGCGGCGAGCGCGGAGGGCATCCCTACGGTCGCGGCAAGGTCACGCTGGCCAAGGGGCGCCACGGCCGCTACCAGCCGCTGAGTTGCGGCGCCTCGTGCTCGCCGCCGTCGATCTCCTGGAAGGAGCGCGGCGTGACGTACACGATCCAGGCCAAGGTGGTCGGCAAGCCGACCGACCGGCAACTGCTGTCGAGGATGGCCAACGAGGCGATCAGGCGGGGACCGCGCTAAGCGCGGCTTCACGCTCGGCGGCCGCCAGCACGGCGCCCAGCAGCCCCGGGAAACGCGCGTCGACGGCCTCGCGGCGCAGCGACACGTGCCGGTGCGTGCCCTCGGCACGCGTGTGCGTCAGCCCGGCCTCGCGCAGCACGCGGAAGTGATGCGAGCGCGTCGCCTTGGAGATGCCGAGGTCGAAGGTCCCGCAGGTGCGCTCGCCCTCGTTCGCGAGCTGGCGCACGATCGCGACGCGCATCGGATCACTCAGGGCCGCCATCACGGCCGCGAGCGTGAGCTCTTCGGTACAGGGTTCGTCGACGCTCATGTTCGATACCCATCGTACTACGTGCTAGCCTCACCGGGCAATGTTCGACAACAATCGAACCAACTCGCTTGACGTTCTCCCCTCGCTGATCGCCGCCCTCTGCTGGGGCGCGATGTTCCCGATCGCCGCCTCCGCGCTGCACCACGTCGACCCGTTCCCCCTGACGGCGATCCGCTACGGCGTCGCCGCGATCGTCTTCCTCGGCCTGCTCTACGCGATCGAGGGCCGCAAGGCGATCGGCACCGGCGGCCGCGGAGTCGAGCTCTTCATCCTCGGCTCGATCGGCTTCGCCGGCTTCAACCTGCTCAGCTACGTCGGCCTCGAGCACACACGCCCGCAGGACGCGGCGCTGATCGTCGCCTCCCAGCCGCTGCTGATGGTGCTGGCGCTGTGGTTGATGTACAAGCAGGCGCCCGCGCGGACCACGCTCGCCGCGATGAGCGTGGCGCTGCTCGGCGTGACGCTGGTGATCACCCGCGGCCACCCGACGCAGCTCAGCGGCGGCGGTGGCGACCTGATGATCCTGATCGGCGCCGCGATGTGGGTCGTCTACACGCTCGGCGCGCGCCGCTTCCCCGAGTTCTCACCGCTGCGCTACACGGCCATCAGCGCCTTCTACGGGACGCTGACGATCCTCGCGGCGACCGCCGTGGCCATCGGCGTCGGCTCCGAGCAGCTGCCCGGCGTCCACGACCTGACCGCGGTCTGGGGCCAGATCGCGTTCGTCGTCTTCCTCGGCGGGATCGTCGGCGTGCTGGCCTGGAACGAGGGCATCAAGCGGCTCGGGCCGCCGAACGGCTCACTGTTCATCAACCTCGTGCCGGTCGTCACCTTCGTGATCGCGATCGAGCAGGGCTACCGCCCCGGCGCCATCGAGCTGACCGGCGCGCTGCTGACGATGCTCGCGCTGATCGGCGCGAACCTGGCGGGCCGTCAGGGGATCCGGGGCCCGGCGAGGCTCGTGTCCGCCACGACGCGCTCCTGACGAGCTACAGGCCCATCTCGCGCACACCGAGCTCGTCGGCGCCGAGATGGTGAGCCAGCTCGTGGCGCACCGTGCGCGTGACCTGGTCGCGCAGCAGGTCCGGGTTGTGCCCGAAGTCGCGCAGCAGCGTGTCGCGGAAGATGATGATCCGGTCGTGGTAGTTGTCGCGCGCGACCGTGTCGCCCTGGTAGAGCCCGTACGCGCCGACCTGCCGGCCCTTGTTGGAGACCACGACCGGGACGCGATCCAGCGCCTTGATCAGGATGTCCGGGAGATCGTCGAGCGCCTCGCGCACGAGCGTGTCGAAGTCGTCCGGGTTGTACGGGTCGAGCTCCAGAAACTCGCCTTCGTCGGGATCGACGGCGAGATTCTCACGCGCGAGCTCCTCCGAGTGGATCACCAGGCGCTCGAACTCGGCCTCGTCCTCCGGGTCCTGATAGTTGGCGAGCGTCGACACGATCAGGCCGATCACGAGCGCCGCGATGGCCGCGCAGGTGACCACGATCGCGAGTACCTCGAGCGCGCGGAGCCAGCCCGAGACCGCAAGTCCCTGCATGAGCACCGCGATCGTCAGTGCGAGCGCGAGGCACAGCACCGTGGTGAAAGCGATCCGACGTCCGGTCGGCCAGCGCGAAAGCATGAGACCGAGGCTACCGGAGCGACCTTGCGATCACGACACGCTGGATCTCGTTCGTGCCTTCGTAGATCTGCGTGATCTTGGCGTCGCGCATGTAGCGCTCGACCGGATACTCGTTGACGTAGCCGTAGCCGCCGAGGACCTGGACGGCTTCGACGGTGACGTACATGGCCGTGTCGGAGGCGAACAGCTTGGCCATCGCGGAGTACTTGCCGGCGTCGGGCTCGTGGCGGTCGATCTTCGCGCACGCGCGGTAGAGCAGCTCGCGGGCGGCCGCGGTGCGCGTCTCCATGTCGGCGAGCTTGAACTGCATGCCCTGGAAGGCCGAGAGCGGCTGACCGAACTGCTTGCGCTCGTTGGCGTAGGCGACGGCGTGGTCGATCGCGCCCTGCGCGATGCCGACGGCCTGCGCGGCGACGCCGAGGCGCGAGTGGTCGAGCGTGCCGAGCGCGACGTTCATGCCCTTGTCGACCTCGCCGATCAGGTTCGACGCGGGAATCCGGACGTCGTCGAAGATCGGCTGGCCGGTCGGCGAGCCCTTGATCCCGAGCTTGTGCTCGAGCTTGCCGACCGTGAAGCCAGGACGGTCGGCCTCGACCACGAACGCGCTGATCCCGCGCGAGCGCGCGGCCGACGGGTCCGTCTTGGCGAAGACGATGTAGAAGTCGGCGATCCCGAGGTTGGAGATCCAGTTCTTGGTGCCGGTGACGACCCACTCGTCGCCGTCCCTGACCGCGCGCGTGATCATCCCGCCCGGATCGGAGCCCGCCTCGGGCTCGGACAGCGCGAAGGCCGGCGACCACTCGCCGCTGGCGCACTTGGGCAGGAAGCGCTGCTTGAGCTCCTCGGTGCCGAAGAGCGCGATCGGCAGCGTGCCGAGCTCCTGGAGCATCAGGATCAGCGCCGTCGACGCGCACGCCTTGGCGATCTCCTCGACCGCGACGTTGAGCATCAGCGTGCCGGTGCCGGTGCCGCCATAGGCCTCGTCGAACGGCAGGCCGAGCAGGTCCTGCTCGGCGAAGAGCTTGCGCAGGTCCCACGGGTACTCGGCCTTGGCGTCGATCTCAGCCGCGCGGGGGGCCACGCGCTCACGCACGATCTGGCGGATGGTGTCGCGGAAGTCGACCTGCTCCGAGGTCAGCGCGTAGGTGTCAACGGCGGTTGTCGGCATTGGAGTGAGGGTAGTTTGCCGCCGAGTCCGGTCGGGGACGACCCTGGTGTGGAACTCGGAACCTCACTCTTCTTGATCGCCGTCGGGGCGATCCTGACGTTCGCCGTGAACGCGACCGTCTCAGGCATCGACATCGCCACCGTCGGGATCATTCTCATGATCATCGGCGTGATCGGCCTGCTGGTCTCACTGCTCTACCTCGCGCCGCGACGACGTGCCGTCGCTGCCGAGCGGCCCGTCGTGCGCGATCGCGAGTACTACTGAGAGCTAAAGACCTTCGGGATGGCGGGCGGTGTAGCCGCCCGACGGGCGCATCTGCGTGCTCCAGCGCGGCCCGTTGCCGCTGTTGTTGTAGCCCGTGTCGAATCGCAGGCCGGCGACCACGAGGAATGAGTGCCCGCTGTTGGCGTAGCTCGTGATCCACAGACCTGGGCCCGCCTCGCCATACGACATGAACTCCGTCGAGTTCATCGGGCGGCTGACCAGGTCCGCTCCGTGCAATGCGTATGACTCAGAGCCCGAGCAGTCGTAGCCCGAGTCTTCCCATTTCCCGTGGCCGCCGCCGTAGTGGTACGGCTTGCCCACGATTCGGTTCGCGGCGGCGATGACCGCCACGACCTCGGGCGGCGCGCCTACAGGCGCGACAGCCAGCCCGTCTGAACCCAAAGTGGCCTTCTCCGTCGGAGCGGCAGCAGGCTGCACTCCGCCGGTGGCGTTCTGCAGCGCCGCGGCGTCCTGCGCGACCTGACCACGTAGCGTGGCGGCGTCGGCGCGCGTCATCTTGCCGTTGACCGGCAGCGAGGACTTGCGTTCCCAGCGACGGACGCGACTGGTGGTGCGCGGCCCGTACTGGCCGTCGACCGTGGTCTTGATCCCGACCTTCGTCAGGAAATCCTGGAGCACGCGCACATCAGTGCCGCGCATCCCCTTGTGCAGATCCCGCTCCCCGAACGTGATGCGTCGAGCATCCGCCGTGGCTACCGGTAGTGCACATAAAGCTATTAGCAAGCCCACGCATAGCGTGTGACAGCGTGACAAGACGATCTCCTCTTTCTGACCGCCTACGGGGTTAGCTGTCGGGCTCGCGCGGAAAGCGTCGCGCTACGCCGCATAGTGCGGCGATTCGCCCCCGGAGCAGTGACCCCTGCTCCAAACCTTGGTTCCCCCGCCCGCACTTGGCCTCGGCCCAGCGCGGTTCGGCGTTATGTCCCGTGTTCCGGCCGGGACTGTAGCTGATCTCGGAGCGGATAGCCTCCCCGATTCGGGTGAACTTTCTCCACGGACCACTCCAAAGCATGCTCAATTCCGCCACCCAGGCCATGGATCCGCCCTTTGCGGTGATTGATCTGGATGCGTTCGATTTCAACGCGTCCGACCTGATGAGACGGGCGGGCGGCGTCCCCTTGCGATTGGCGTCGAAATCCCTGCGTGTTCGCGCTCTACAAGATCGTGCGTTGGCCGCGGGATTCGTCGGAACGCTCTGTTTCACGCTCCCGGAAGCGCTCTGGTTGGCCGAACTCGGAGGTGAGGACCTGGTCGTCGCCTACCCCACGATCGACCGCGCCGCGCTACGCGAGCTGGCGCACTCACCCGCTCGCGAGCGGATCACGGTGATGGTCGACTGCCGCGAGCATCTCGACGCGATCAAGGCCGCGGGTGGCACCGACGGGCCAGTCAAGGTGTGCCTCGACATCGACGCCGGCTGGCGAGCGCTCGGCGGTCTTATGCAGCTCGGCGCCAAGCGCTCGCCGCTGCATGATCGCGCCCATGTGGAGGATCTTGCACGCGAGGTGGTCGCTCGGCCCGAGGTCGAGCTCGACGGGATCATGGCCTACGAGGCCCAGATCGCCGGCGTCGGCGACCGCCCGCCGGGCAAGCCGCTGCTGCGTCTCGCGCTGCCCGTCGTGCAGGCGCTGTCCGCGCGCGAGCTCGCGCGGCGGCGCGGGGAGATCGTCGACGCCGTCCGGTCGATCGCCCCGCTGCGCTTCGTCAACGGCGGCGGCACGGGCTCGATCGAGCGCACCGCGGCCGAGCCCGCCGTGACCGAGGTGGCCTCCGGCAGCGGCCTCTTCGGCCCGACCCTGTTCGACACCTACCGCGCCTTCAAGCCACGCCCGGCGGCACTGTTCGCGCTGCCGGTGGTGCGCAAGCCCTCGCCGAAGCTCGCGACCGCGCTGGGCGGCGGCTACCCCGCCTCGGGTCCCGCCGGCCGCGACCGGCTGCCGCGGCCCTTCCTGCCCGGCGGGCTCAAGCTGGACGGGCGCGAGGGCGCGGGCGAGGTCCAGACCCCACTCGTCGGTAAGGCGGCCGCCGCGCTCGCAGTCGGGCGACCGCGTGTGGTTCCGCCACGCCAAGGCGGGCGAGCTGTGCGAGCGCTTCGACGTCGTGCACCTGATCCGGGGCGGCGCGGTCGTCGACACCGTGCCCGACCTACCGCGGTGAGGGCAAGACCTTCCTCTAGCCGCGGGGAATCCGCGAAGCGATTCCCCAAGCGACCGAAGCAGCGACGAAGTCGCTAGCGAGGATCGCCCTCGCCGTCGTAGTAGTCGAGGCTCTCGCCGACGCGCGCCAGCACGTGCTCCTCGCGCCGGCCGGTCCAGATCCCGATCTTGTTGGAGTCCGGGTAGACCGCGTAGGCAGGCTCGTCCTTGGTCGAGAACATCAGCATGCGCACGGTCTCGGTCCCGCGATTCGTCGTCTTGTGCGCGCCCTCGGGGCCGCTCGGGAAGCAGGTCACCGCGCCGGGTCCGAGCACGTCCTCGCCGTCCGGGTGGCGGACGGTGAGCTGGCCCTGCAGGACGAGCACCCACTCCTCGTCGGACTCGTAGTGGTACGGGCACAGCGACTGGCCGGGCGGCAGCTCGTAGACCGGTCGCGCCGAGCCGCGCCGCGCCGATCTTCGGCCCGAAGCGATCCATCCCGGCGCGGTAGCCGTCCGGGTCCTCCGGGTCGTACTCGAAGGTGGGTTCGAAGATGTTGAACGTCTTCATGCGCGCTATCCCAGCACGTGGCGGACCCACGCGCTGGCGAAGCGACCGGCGGGGTCAAATCGCGCACGTACGGCCTGGAAGTCGTCCCAGCGCGGGTAGCGCGGGGCGAGCTCGGCCGCGGAGAGGAAGGAGCGCTTGCCCCAGTGCGGGCGCCCGCCGAGCGCTGAGAGCGCGGCCTCGACCTCGCGGAACGCCGGCTCGTACTCCATGCCACGGAAGACGTGCACCGCCACGAACGCGCTGTCGCGTCCGTGCGCGGGCGAGAGCAGCGCGTCGTCGGCGGCCGTGAAGCGCAGCTCGACCGGGAACGAGACCGGGTGGCGCTCGAGCGCCGCGCGGGCGGCGCGCACGGCGGCGACGGCCTGCTCGCGCGGGACGCTGTACTCCATCTCCTCGAAGCGCACCAGCCGCTCGGAGGCGAAGATCCCGTAGGACCAGTCGACGCGCTCGCGCTGCGAGGCGACCGAGGAGGCGAAGCGGTTCAGCCGCGGGATCGTGCCCGGGAAGCGCCGTGCGACCTCGTTGATCGCGCGGAAGGCGTGGTTGTCCATCAGCACGTCGCCGACGTAGGCGCGGGTCCGGCCCGGCGTGTTCGGCTCCGCGTCGGTGCGGTCGTGCGTGCGCGTGAGCGCGATGTCCGAGTGCGGGAAGGTCCAGAACTCGAAGTGGTCGTGCGCGTCGGCGCGCTCCTGCAGTCCGTCGAGCACCTCCTCGAGCGGTTCCGGCCGGTCGGTGTTGTGCAGGCGGAATGCGGGCACACAGCGCAGCGTGACCGCCGCGATCACGCCGAGCGTTCCGAGCGCCACACGCGCCGCGCGCAACTCGTCGCCGCCGGTCACGGTCCGCTCGCTGCCGTCGGCGAGCACGAGCTCGACGCTCTCCACCTGCCCCGAGAGGTTCGGCAGCCGCGTGCCGGTGCCGTGCGTGCCGGTCGAGAGCGCGCCGGCGAGCGATTGGACGTCGATGTCGCCGAGGTTCGGCATCGCCAGCCCGCGCGCGTGCAGCTCGCGCGAGAGCGCCTTCAGGCGGATGCCGGCCTCGACGCGCACGAGCCCGCTCGACGCGTCGGCGTCGAGCACGCTTGCTAGCGCGTCGAGCGAGAGCAGCGTCCCGTCGGTCACCGCGGCGGCGCTGAAGGAGTGCCCCGCGCCCGCGACCCGGACCGGCCCAGGTCCGCCGATGACCATCCGCGCGAGTTCCTCGCGTGAGCGCGGCCGCTCGATCGCCGCCGGAGTCGAACGTTGAGAACCGGACCAGTTGACCCACTCCACGATCCGGGACGGTACCGTCCGACCGATGGAAGTCGAGCCGTCGCAAGTCGCGGAGCTGCACGCGCAGGGAACGATCCAGCTGATCGACATCCGCGAGGACTACGAGTGGGACGCGGGCCGGATCGCGGGCGCACGCCATCTGGTGCTGGGGGAGCTGACCGCGCAGGCGGAGACGATCGACCCCGAGAAGCCCGTCGTCTTCTACTGCCGCGTCGGCGGGCGCTCCTGGATGGCGGCCAACACGTTCCGCCGAGCGGGCTACGACGCCTACACGATGACCGGGGGGATGGTCGAGTGGAAAGCCCTCGGGCTGCCGCTGGAGCCCGAGGGTGGGCACGTCGCGGAGCACTGATCGCGCTTGCCTGGCTGGCGCTGGTGGCGCCCGCCCGGGCGGCGCCTGAGCTCGTCAAGGCCGGCGACTTCACGAGCCCGACCTACGCGACCGCGCCGCCCGGCGACGCGAGCCGCGTGTTCGTGACCGAACGCGCGGGGCGCTTGCGGCTGATCCGCGACGGGGTAGTGCTGACGACGCCGTTCCTCGACCTGACGGCAAGCACCGAGAGCGCCTACCAGGAGCGTGGGCTGCTCTCTGCCGCCTTCGCGCCCGACTACGCGACCTCCGGGCGCTTCTACGTCTATCTGACCGCTAAGGCGCCGCTGGGCGAGATCCAGATCTGGGAGTACCGTCGCTCCGCCGGCGATCCCGACGTCGCCGATCCGGGCAGCGGGCGGCTGCTGCTGAGCATCCCGCACACCGACGCCGAGAACCACAACGGCGGGCAGCTGCAGTTCGGGCCCGACGGCAAGCTGTGGCTCGGCACCGGTGACGGCGGCGGGTCCAACGACCAGTTCGGGCACTCGCAGGACCCGGCTTCGCTGCTGGGCAAGCTGATCCGCCTCGATGTGGCCGCCCCGTCGCCCGAGGTGCTGGCGCGGGGCCTGCGCAACCCGTGGCGATTCTCGTTCGACCGCGCGGGCGGGCAACTGGTGATCGCCGACGTCGGCCAGGGCGCGTTCGAGGAGATCGACGTCGGCCTCGCCGGCAACTACGGCTGGCCCTGCTTCGAGGCGATGACGCAGCGGGCCAGCAACCCCGCCTGTGACACGGGCTCCGCGCTGCCCGTGCTCGCGAAGTCCCACTCGGGTGACGGCTACTGCTCGATCACCGGCGGTTACGTGGTCCGCGATCCCGGCCTGCCGTCGCTCGCGGGGCGCTACCTCTACGGCGACTTCTGCTCCGCGCCGCTGCGCTCCGTCGACCTGGCGAACCCGGCGAGCGATGTCGCCGTCGGACCCTCGGTGTCGCAACTGAGCTCGTTCGGCGAGGACGCGTGCGGACGCATCCTCGTCGTCTCGCTCGCCGGGCCGGTCTACCGGCTCGTCGACGGCACGCCCTCGCCGTGCGCGCCGGCGGCCGCGCCGGTGCCGCCGATCCGACCTGGCCCGGCGGACACCCGCGCGTGCAAGGTCTCGGCGCGGGTGACGGGCATCCGCAGCGTCCGGCGGCTGCGGCGGCTGACGGTCGCGCTGCGGACCGACGAGGCCTGCCGGGCGACGATACGCGCACAGATCCGCGGCGTCGCGAGCTTCCGCACGGCGAAGCGCTCGCTGGTGGCGGGACGGCGCAGCGTCGTCCGGCTGCGGTTGACGGCGCGCGGGACGCGCGCGGTGCGGGCCGCTCTTCGGCGGCACCGCTCGCTACGGGTCGCCGTGCGGGTGCGGACGGTCGACGGACCGGGCAACGTCGGGACGCTGGCGCGCGGCGTGCGGGTGCGCGGCTGATGCTGGCCGCGGTGCGCGGAGACGCCGCCGCGTGGCGTGGACGCGCGGCGCTGATGTCGGCCGCGGTGCGCGGGGACGCCGCCGCGTGGCGTGGGTGCAAGGCGCTGATCCGCTGCGCCGCGCTCGGACACGCCGGCGGGCGGCGTGCGCGAGCGGCGGGCCTCGCGCTGCTGCTGCTCTTGGTGCTCGCCGCTCCTGCGCGGGCCGCGCCGGAGTTGGTGACGCTCGGTAGCTTCAGCTCGCCGACGTACGCGGCGGCGCCGGTGAGCGAGCCCTCGCGTGTGTTCGTGACCGAGCGTGCCGGCCGCGTGCGCGTGATCGTCGGCGGCGTGGTGCAGGCGACGCCGTTCCTCGACGTCACCGCGATCACGCGCGCCAACGAGCAGGAGCGCGGGCTGCTCTCGATCGCCTTCGCGCCCGACTACGCGAGCTCCGGGCGCTTCTACGTCTACCTGACCGCGCGGTCGCCGCTGGGCGAGATCCAGATCCGGGAGTACCGGCGCTCGGCAGCGGACGCGAACGTCGCCGATCCGGACAGCGGGCGGCTCGTGCTGGCGATCCCCCACTCGGAGGCGTCCAACCACAACGGCGGTCAGGTGCAGTTCGGGCCTGACGGGAAGCTGTGGCTCGCGACCGGCGACGGCGGCGGCTCCAACAACACGTTCGGGCACTCCCAGGACCCGCTCTCGCGGCTGGGCAAGCTGCTGCGCCTGGACCCGTTGCCGGTCCCGCCCGTGGTCGAGCAGCTCTCGCAGGGCCTGCGCAACCCCTGGCGGTTCTCGTTCGCACCCGACGGCCGGATCGTGATCGCCGACGTCGGCCAGGGGCTATGGGAGGAGATCAACGTCGGGCTCGCCGCCAACTACGGCTGGCCGTGTCGCGAGGGCGCGCACGACTACCTCTCCGACCCGGGCTGCGACGACATCGCGACCGCCGACCCGGTGCTCGAGAAGGGCCACGGCGCCAACGGCGGGTTCTGCGCGATCGTGGGCGGCTACGTGATCCGCGATCCGGGCCTGCCGTCGCTGGCCGGCCGGTACGTCTACGGCGACAACTGCGCCACCGCGCTGCGATCCGTGGACCTCGCGAACCCGGCCGGCGACGCGCCCGTGGGACTGTCGGTGCCGTCGCTGAGCGCCTTCGGCGAGGACGCCTGCGGTCGCCTGCTCGTCGTCTCGCTGACCGGCCCGGTCTCCCGACTCGTGGACGGCACCGCGACGCCGTGCGGAGATCCGACGCCCACGCCAACTCCGACCGCCACGCCAACGCGACGCCACGGCGACGCCGACCGCCACGCCGACGCCGACCGCCACGCCGACGCCGACGGCAACAGCGACCGCCACGGCAACGCCCACGCCGACGGCGACCGCCACGCCCACCGCGACCGCCGCGCCCACGCCGAACCCCGCAGCATCCGCTTCGCCCACCCCCGCTCCGGTTCGTCGCGCCGACGTGCGCCCATGCTCGATCACGATGCGGGTGACCGGCCTCGCCTCGCTCGGCCGCCGCGGCTACCTCTCGGTCGCGCTTCGCACCGACGAGCCGTGCCGGGCGACGGTCAGCGCAAGGATCGCCGGGGTCAGCGCGTTCCGGACCGCGAGCGGTCCGGCTCGCCCCGCTCGCCCGCTCAGTGGTCAGGCTGCGCGTCAGCGACGCACGGGCGGTCCGCCGCGCGCTGCGCCTCCGCCCGCGCCGAGTCGCGCTCAATGTCGAGGCGCGCGACGCTGCCGGCAACGTCCGCCACCTCACCGAGAACGTGTCGGCCCTTCGCTCGCCACGCGAGTGAAGCATTCGTCAACCAGCGGTTGACAACGTTTGACGTTCGCGTGGCGGCCGCCGGCCGAGGGGTGTGTCGACTGAGACAACTGACAGGAGACATTCCGGACACACCCCCCCTCCAGGTCGGGATGCTCGCGTCGATGCGAACGATCGCGTGTGCGTTGCGGCGCGCGCCCTGAGCGCTCCCCCTCCGTCGCTGGGCGCCACCGAGCCGTGAGGTCCACGCGGCCCCGTTAACGAGAAACGGCCACGTCATTGACGTGGCCGTCTTCGGCGAATCCGTCCGCTGCCCCCTCCGTGAGATGCAATCCGTCCGAACGCCCTCCGTAAGCGTTGGATCAGAATGGCATCGGGTGGAGCAGCGTCCAATCGGACATCTGTCCGCTAGGCCGCGGCCTCCTCGGTCGCGTGCAGCGGCTCACGCTCGTACTGGGTGCTCGGGACACGCTTGTAGGGCTGTTCCGGCTCCTGATGCTCCTCGTGGTAGGCCGACTCGGCGTTGACCGCCCACAGGTCATGCTTCGAACCGGTCATGACGTTGTCGACCGCGCGCATGGCGGTGAGCATCGAGTGATCGGAGTTGTTGTAGCGGTGCAGGCCGTTGCGGCCGACCTGCTGGATGTTGGAGATGCCCTCGAGCCAGCCCTTGATCGAGTCGACGCGCTCGGAGTAGTCGGCGTCGTACATCGGGTAGGCCTTCGGGACGCGCGTGACGAAGCCGCGCTCGACCTTGGAGGCCTTGGCGAGGCCGAGCTGCTCGATCTCGCGCTTGGCGAGCTCGACGAGATCCTCGTCCGAGGACTCCCAGAGCTCGTCGCCCTTGAAGCAGAAGTACTCCATGCCGATCGAGGCCTTGGACTGGTCCGGGACCATCCACGGGGCTCCAGGAGCGGAAGTTCTGGATCCGGCCGACCTCGACGCTCGGGTCGTGGATGTAGATCCAGTTGTCCGGGAAGAGGTCCTCGCCGTCGATGATCAGCGAGATCGTCAGGAAGTCGCGGTAGCGCAGGCCCTGGGCCGCGGCCTGGACCGCGCCGGGCGCGGCGGCGCCGGAGAGGCCGACCGTGTTGCGCAGCGGCAGCGAGGAGATGACCTCGGACGGCTCGATCCGCTCACCGCCGGCCTCGAGCGCGACGATCTTGCCGTCGCGGACCTCGAGCTTGGTGACGGGCGAGTTCATCCGGACCTCGCCGCCGTTGGCGATGATCTCGTCGGCCATCGTCTCCCACATCTGCCCCGGGCCGAAGCGCGGGTAGTGGAACTCGCTGATCAGCGACTTGATGTTGTCCTTGTTGCCGAAGAACGCGGCCTTGGCGGCCGAGAAGAACGACAGGCCCTTGATGCGCTGGGCGGCCCACTCGGCGCGCACCTCGCTGGCCGGGACGCCCCACACCTTCTCGGTGTAGGACATGAAGAAGTGCTGGTAGAGCCGCTTGCCGAAGCGGTTCGATACCCACTGCTCGAGGTTGTCCTCACGACCCTTGGGCGTGATCGCGGCCCAGGTGTAGGAGAGAAGACAGCGGGTGAGCTCGACCGGGCCGAGCTTCTTGATCACGTCGCGCCCGTTGAGCGGGTAGTCGAGGAACTTGCCGCGCCAGTAGATGCGCGACATCCGCGGCCGCTTGAGGAACTCTTCCTTCATCACCTCGTGCCAGAGGTCGTCGACCTCTTTGTTCTTGGTGAAGAAGCGGTGGCCGCCGAGGTCGAAGCGGTAGCCGTCGCGGACTTCGGTCTTGGCGATGCCGCCCACCTGGTCCTCCGCCTCGAACACGATGACGGGCCGCCCCTCCTTCGCGAGGAGGTATCCAGCCGTGAGGCCGGCGGGGCCGCCGCCCAGGACGGCGACCGGCTTCTCGGGCCGGAACCGACGCGGGGCGTCGGTCGGCGTGTAGTCAACGGTGGACATGGGCCTCACCTTGCCCACATCGCCAGCGTTTCCCGCGCGTTGCTAAAGGCCGCTAACAGACCTTAAGCCCAGGCTCTAACCTCTCCGGCCGTGCAGGCGAGTAGTGCTTTGGACATCCTCCTGGTCGACGATGACCGCCCGTTGCGGGAAATGCTGACGCGTTCCTTCGAGCGCGAGGGCCACCGCGTGACCGCGGTCGCGGACGGCGACACCGCGCTGGAGGCCGCCGCGGACCGCTCGTTCGACGTCGTCCTGCTCGATGTCGCGCTCGGCGCCGGGCCGACCGGCTACGACGTCGCGCGCATGCTGCGCAACCGCCGCGACGTCGTCCCGATCATCATGCTGACCGCGCTGGACTCCGAGGCCGACGCCGTGCAGGGCCTCGAGGCGGGAGCCGACGACTACGTCACCAAGCCCTTCGGCCTGGCCGAGCTGCGCAGCCGTATCCGCGCCGTCCTGCGCCGCGCTCAGGGCCGCGTCGTCGAGGGCAACCTGCGCGTCGGCCCCGTGATGCTCGATCGCGACCTGCGTCGCGTGACGATGGAGGACACGCCGGTCCGCCTCACCTTCAGCGAGTTCGAGTTGCTCGGCTGCCTGATGTCGCGCCCCGGCTACGCCTTCAACCGCCAGGAGCTGCTGCGCGCGATCTGGGGCGACTCGGCCTACCGCGACCCGCGGGCGATCGACGTCCACATCCGGCACCTGCGTGAGAAGCTCGAGCCTCGCCCTGAGGAACCGAGCCTGATCCTGACCGTCCCGGGTCAGGGCTACCGCTTCCGAGAGGCATGATCAGGACCGCACTGCGTGGTTTGCGAGGGAGGCTGCTGCTCTCCCTCGTGTTCACGAGTGCCGTGACGCTGATCGTCGCGGCCGCGATCACGCTCGGTCCGCTGCAGTCGCGGCTGCGCAGCGAGGCCGCGACGTCGCTGCAGGAGACCACCGAAGGGTCGCGCGACGGGTTCAGCAGCGCGTTGAGCAAACACCAGGTCAAGTCGAGCGACAAGCAGGATCCCGAGCTACGCGCAGAAGGCGGCCGACGCGCGCCTGGACCGCGCGGTCGCCGCGGCGCGCCTGGCCTTCCCGCTGCGCGAGCGGACCAACGGCGCCCGTGTACTCGTCGCCGATCTCGCTCTGGCCGACGGCTACGGCGACGCGCCCGGCTTCCTCGCCGACACCGACACGCAGTTCTCGACGCAGAGCGCGCTGCAGCTCGCCATCAACGCGATGCTCAACGGCGTCTCGCAGACACAGATCAAGGACGACGACCTGTCGTTCGCGATGCCGCTCTACGACGGCGGCACGATCACCGGGCGTCGTCGTCACGCAGCGCAATCTGACCGAGGTGGCGACAACGGTCCGGCTCGTCCGCAACGCGCTGTTCACCGCGGCCGTGATCAGCCTCGCCGTCGCCGTCGCGCTCGGCCTCGCGCTCTCGAGCACGCTCACGCGCCGGCTGAAGCGCCTGCAGCGCTCCGCCCTGCGGATCACCGCCGAGGGCCCGGAGGCGCCCGCCCCGACCGACCGCGGCCGCGACGAGGTCGGCGATCTGGCACGAGCACTGGGCCGCATGCAGGAGGAGCTGCGACGGCAGGAGGCGGCCCGCCGGTCGTTCGTGGCCACCGCCTCGCACGAGCTGCGCACGCCGCTGACGATGCTGCAGGGGACGATGGAACTGCTCGACGAGGACCTGCGCGAGGGCGGCGACCTCGCCGACGCCCAGGATCAGGTCGAGAGCGCCCGCGGCGAGCTGCGCCGGCTCTCGGTCCTGGCCACCGAGCTGCTCGACCTCTCGCGGCTCGATGCGGCCGTGCAATTGCGCAGCGAGCCCGTCGAGCTGGGCGAGATCGCACGGGCCGTCGCGGCCGAGTTCTCGCTGCGCGCCGGCGATCGCTCGGTCGAGCTCGACGTCGAGTCCCCCGGCCCCTGCTGGGCGCGCGCCGATCCGGCGGCCTGCGCCCGCGTCGTGCGGATCCTGATCGACAACGCGCTGCGCTACGCGCCGCGCGGCCGGCCGATCGAGGTCTCGACCGCCCAGACCGGCAGCCGCGTCGCGGTGCGCGTGGCCGACTTCGGCCCCGGCGTCCCCGAGGACGAGCGCGAGCACGTCTTCGAGCGCTTCCACCGCGGCAAGGCGACGAGCGTCGAGAGCGGCTTCGGCCTCGGCCTCGCGATCGGCCGCGAACTGGCGGAGCGGATGGGCGGAACGCTGGAGCTCGAGGATTCCTTCGGTCGCGGCGCCTGCTTCGTGCTGACCCTTCCGGCTAGCGCGTCTTCACCATCACCGTCGCCTGCACCGGATTCGGCCGCGGCGGCGTGAACTCCGTCGGCTGAATCGAGGAGACCTCGAGCCGCGGGTCGTTGGAGAGGAACTGCGACCACTCCTTGGAGCGGATCCGGACCAGCGACGTCCACGGCGCCCGCCAGCGGCCGAGCGTCCAGGTGATCGGCTCCACCAGCACGACGCGTGAGCCGACCGGCAGCGCATCGATCAAGGGCCCCAGGTCGCGCTCCGCCGAGGTCGCCTTGAGCCGGTCGACGCCGTCGCGCCAGTCCCAGACGCCGAGCTCGGTCAGGCCGCCGGTGAGCGTCGCGTAACGCAGCCCGTCGGGCAGGTAGTAGTGCAGCACCGGGATCGACTCGGGCTGGGTCGAGATCACGAGGTCGCCGGGCGCGAGGCTCGGCCCGATCGCGTGGGCGATCGCGCGGACGTTGCTCTTCTCCACGGGAGCGGCGTCCTGCGCCCACATGATCACGACGAGCACGAGGCCGACGAGCCCGAGCCGGCGAGCGCTGGCCAGGCCGCCGGCCGCGAGCAGCATCAGCGGCGGCAGCCCGACGGCGAGATAGCGGTTGGCCCACGCCGGCGAGGACTGCGACAGCGTCCACGCGATCGTCGGCGTGAGCACGGCGAGGATCACGAGCACGGCGGCCGCGCGCCCGCGCTCGCTGAGCTTTCCGTCGTGGCGCTTGAAGAGCACGAGCAGACCCGCGCCGGCGCAGATCAGCAGCACGATCTGCGGCATCGCGCCGAGCAGCACGCCGGGCACGCCGAGCAGCGAGTCGAACGCCGGCGCATCCGCCCACGGCGCGCCCGTGTGGGCGGCCTGGTAGAGCGTCGTCGGCACCCACGGCAGGTACAGGAGCGCGAGGCCGCCGAAGCCCAGCAGGCCGTCACGCACCAGCTCGCGGCGGCGGGGTGCTGCCGCCAGCAGCCACAGCAGCGCCCACGAGACCGCGGCCGCCATCGTGAAGAAGATCGGCCAGTTGTGCGTGTAGAGCGCGGCTGCGACCGAGAGCGCGAAGCCGGCGATCCACGGTCGTCTGGAGCCGGTGCCGTCGAGCGCGTAGGCCTTGATGAAGCACGTCGTCGCCGGGATCGCGAGCAGCGCCACCATCGAGTACATCCGCGCCTCCTGGGCGTACTGCGCCAGGAACGGATTGAAGGCCGCCAGCACGGCCGCGAACCAGGCTGCGCGCGCCGTGCCCCAGATCACCCGCCCGGCCCACCACGAGGCGGGGATCGCGAGCAGCGCGAACAGCAGGCTGAGCCCGCGCACACCGGCCTCGCTGCGCCCGGCGATGTCGAGCCAGAAGTGCAGCAGCATGTAGTACAGCGGCGGCGAGCCGTCCTCGCGCAGCGCCAGCGGGATGTCGCTCAGCGGCCGGTCCGCGATCCCGACCGACAGCCCCTCGTCGATCCAGAAGCCGATCCCGAGCTGCGAGGTGCGCAGCAGCAGCGAGAGCGCGACGAGCGCGCCGAGCCCGGCGGGCACCGCCACGCGGGTGCTGGTGATGGCCCGCGCTCGCAGGCTCCAGGCCGGTCGTGAGGCGATCGTCGACATCAGCGCGCGCAGGAGGAGCCGATGACCCACTTGCGGGTCGTGGCGATCGTCGGGAACCGGGGGTCGCGCGACAGGGACGAGTAGGTGGGGGCGAGGGTCGTGCCGGGCGGGAAGGCGAAGATCTCGGATTCCATCTCGTGCAGGTGCATGTACCAGGCGACGGCCTGCGTCTGGAAGGCCCCCGTGTACACCGCGCCGCACGACTTCAGTGCCGCCTCGCCGCCGCCGGCCGCGATCGCGTCGGGGATGGTTCCGTAGAGGTCGGCCTCCGCCTCGATGCGCTCGAAGCCGGTCCTGAGCTCACGGACGTCCTGGATCACGTAGGTCGCCGACCATGCGGCGACGGCGAGCGCGAGCACGGTCGCGGCGATCACGCCGAAGCGCGAGTTGGTGGCGCGGATCAGCCAGACCCAGCCGGCGCCGGCCAGGACGCAGACGAGCGCGGCGGGCAGCGCGACGTAGCGCAGGTTGCCCGCGAAACCCGCCTGGGTCATCGCCGCGACGGCCACCATCAGCACCGTGGCGATCGCGGCCATCGCGAGCTTCAGGCCGTCCTTGCGCTCACGGATGAAGGCGTGCAGCGCGACGGCGACGGCGAGCAGGCCGCCGACGTAGACCGGCGTCGAGAGCACCGACGCCGACCTTCGGAAGACCTCGATGAACGGGTGATCGGCGAACGCGGCCGAGTCCGGGTTCGGCTTGCGGGCGCGCGCCGCGGCGCGCAGGAAGTCGCCCGACCCGAGGTACTCGGGCAGGAACCAGAGGACACCGAGTCCGAGCCCGCCGCCGATGACGAGAGCCACGGTCTTGACCGGCAGCGCACCGCGGCGATGCCAGTCGGCGGCGATCAGGTAGAGGCCGTAGAGCGCGATGAACGGCCACACCTCGGGCCGCAGCAGGGCGGCGGCGAGGCCGAGCAGGAAGGCGTCGCGGCGGCGGCCGTCGAGGTGGCGCTCGATCGCCCACAGGCAGAGCGCGACGAGGATGCCCTCGGAGTTGCCGCGCCAGAAGTTGCGGATGAACTCGTCGGCGAGCACGAGCGAGCCGGCGGCGATCAGCCCCGCGACCGGACCGGCCAGCCGCTTGCCGAGCCGGTAGGCCATCGCGAACGCGAGGAAGCCACCGGCGCGCGCGACGACCAGCCACAGCAGCGGCGCGCCGTCGTCGCCCGCGAAGCTGAACGGCGTCGTGAAGATCACCGGCAGCGGCTTCCACGACGGGCCGGTCATCGTCACCAGGTCGCCGTGGGCGACCTCGCGGCCCCAGATGATCCAGGCCCACGGGTCGTAGGTCGGCACCGACGGGAGCAGCAGCGACAGCGCCGCCAGGCCCAGGCAGCCGAGCACCAGCAGCCGCCACGGGCGCGCCGGTGCCTGCGCGGCGTCGGCGGTCTCCGGCGCCGGCGCCAGCCGCTCGAGCATGCGCGAGGCGCCGGGCGCGAGCGCGGTCAGCGGCGCGAGCGCCATCTACCCCAGCCCGAGGGCCGCCGCGATCCCCGGGTCCGGCTCGACCGTCATATCGACCTCTTCGGTCGGGGTACCCCACACGGCGAGGCCGCGATCGAACGAACCGATCGGCAGCCCGGCGGCGTCGGCCAGATCGCGCGCGCGGCGCTCGAGCAGCATCACGTCGCCGGAGACGAACAGTCGCTTGCCGGCGATCGTCGTCGCGTCGTCCTCGATGAAGTGCACGGCGTCGGCCTCGAAGCCGTAGCGGCCGGAGGCGCCGAGCGCGGCCAGCAGGTCGAAGCGCATCGCACGGGTGAAGCCGGGAAGCGCGAGGCGCTCGAAGACGCGGGCGAAGCGGCGCTCCGGACTCCAGATCTTCTCGCCCGTGAAGGCGGCCTCCTGCGTAGCCGGCGCGGGCGACCCAGGCGCGGTAGGACGCGGCGGTCCTGGCCTTGGCGCTGGGCAGCGCGGAGACCTCGTCAGCGTCCTCCCAGGCGGGCTGGGCCTCGGCGATCACGTCACGTAGGTCGGGCGCGAGCGCGAACAGGAAGGCCAGCCACGTCGCCTGCTCGAGGTCGGGCTCGTCGGCGATCAGCGGGTAGGGGCCGGGCGCCAGCAGCCGGATCCGCGCCTCGCTCAGCGCGACCGCGAGACGCTCCGCGTCGGCCGTCGCCTTCATGCCCTGGACGAGCGGGTTGCGGTAGCCGTCGTCGGCCGCGCGCAGCAGCTGGCGCGTGACGACGCGCTTGGAGGAGCGCGGCGAGGTCGACGCGGCCGACGACGACGAGGCGCTGCGCGGCTTCGGCGTGGCGGTAGCTCCCGGCCTGCGCACGGTCACGTGTCGCACGGGGTTCTGCTCGCGCGGCTGCTCGCGGGAGCAGATCGAGCACTTCGTGGTTAGCCGGTTATGACGGCAGAACATGCCTGGCATCGCGAGCGATCACGCTAGCGGGTCAGCGGGAGGATCGAGCCCCCACGTGCGGGTGCGAGGGTCACGCTGCGGCGGCGCATCCGCTCCCCTTCAGGGCGGTCAGGGCGGAGGGTGAAGCGCTCGGTCACCGCGCGCAGCACTTCCCGCATCTCGAGCGCGGCGAACGCGGCGCCGAGGCAGCGGCGGGTGCCGCCGCCGAACGGGACGAAGCTGAAGGGCTCTGGAGCGCCGTTGAGGAAGCGCTGCGGGTCGAAGCGCGTGGGGTCCGGCCAGACTTCCGCGCGGCGGTGGGCCAGGTACAGGCAGGGCGCGACGTAGACGCCGTCCGGGAGCGTGTAGTCGCCCAGCTGTAGGGCTTCAGGACGCGGCGGGCGGTGATCGAGAGCACGGGCCGGGTGCGCAGGACCTCCTTGACCGCGGCGTCGAGGTGGGCGTCGTCGTGGAGGTCCGTCCGCGGGTGGCGTGCGAGCCGCTCGAGCGCCCACGCGAGCGCCGTCGCCGTGGTCTCGTGACCGGCGGCGAGCAGCGTCACGAGCTGGTCGCGCAGCTCCTCGCGCGTGGCGCCGGTGGCCTTGAGCGTGTCGAGGATCGAGTCGCCGCCGCCGGCGTCGTCGATCCGCTCGTAGAGCAGCGAGTCGATGCGTCTCACCGCGCCGAGGAAACGGCCGTAGGGACCGCGGCCTCCGAGTTCCCGCTGCAGCAGCGACATCGCGATCAGGCGGGTGGTCGATCCCGTCATGTCGAGTGCCGCACGCAGCGCGTCGCGCAGCTCCGGGTCGCGGCTGCCGAAGATCACGCGCTGGATCACCTCGAGCGTCACCGCCTGCATGCGCTCGAGCGAGCGCAGCGGCTCGCCCGAGACCCACGTGTCGAGCTCCGCGTGCGTGATCTCGGCGATCGTGTCCGTCCAGCGCTTGAGCGCCTCGCCGTGAAACGGCGGCAGCATCAGCCGGCGCTGGCGCAGGTGCTCGTCGCCGTGCAGGATCAGCACCGACCGCGGGCCGGTGAACGGCTCCATGAACGCGCAGCCCTCGCCTCCGCGCAGCACGTCCGGCGGCGCCGCGTAGACGCGCTTGATCTCCTGCTGGGTCCGAGAACAGCACGAGCGGCGCGTCCGTCCATGCCGTTCTTAACGTGAACGGCTCGCCGTGGCGCGCCTGCGCCCGCCGCAGCAGCGCGGTCGGGCGGACGATCCACTCGACGGTCTGAAGCGCCGTCAGCTCCCGCGGACCGGGCGGCAGGCCGTGCATGCGGCGCAAGGTTAGGCGGCTCGCAGCGCCTCCGTCGGGGAGAGGCGGGCGGCGCGCAGGGCCGGGTAGAGGCCCGCGATGCCGCCGGCGACGATCGCGACGAGCACGCCGCCGACGAGGGCGACGGGCGGGAGCGCGGCGGTCCAGCCTTCCGAGGTCGCGTAGCCGATCGTGACCAGCGCGCCGAGCAGCGTGCCCGCGGCGCCGCCGAGGCCGGCGAGCAGCAGCGACTCGGCCAGGAACTGCACGCCGACGTGGCGGCGGGTGGCGCCGAGCGCGCGGCGCAGGCCGATCTCCGAGCGGCGCTCGAGGACCGAGATCACCATCACGTTGGCGATCCCGACGCCGCCGACGAGCAGGGCGACGGCGCCGAGGCCGAGGAAGAGCGAGGTGAACGCGGTCTTGGCCGCGGCGCGGGCCTCGAGCGCGTCCGAGGGGCGCGAGACGTCGACCTCCTCGGGGCGCTGCGGGTTGGCCGTGCGGCCGAGCAGCGCGCGCACCTCCGTCACGCGCTCCGGGTCGGCGCGCACGTAGACGGTCGACGCGTTGCCCTCGTCGCCGAACAGCGGACGCCGCGACGTCGAAGCCGATCAGCGCCGCGGTGTCGAGCCCGCCGGCGAGCGTCACCGGGGTCGAGGATGCCGACGACGGTGAACCAGCGGTCGCCGAGCCAGACGCGCGAGCCGGCGTCGTCGATCCCGAGCGTGCTCGGCGGCCTCGGCGCCGAGCACGACCGCCGGGTAGCGCGCCGGTGGCGGCGTTGAGGAACGTGCCGCGGCGCAGCGTCGCGCCGACGCGTCTCGCGCAGCGACGGGTCGGCGGCGGCGACGGTGATGCCGCCGGTCTCGGCCTCGTCGACGAACGGGCTGCGCCGCACGGTCGGCCCGGACACGACCGCGGTCGCGGCCACCGACTCGCACGCCGCTCGACGCGCCGCAGCATCGGCGCCGCCGAGGCTCGCGGCAGCACGGCCTCGTCGCCCAGGAACGACTGCCCCGGCGCGACCCGCAGCAGGTTGGTGCCGAGCTGGTCGAGCTGCGCCAGCAGGTCGGCCTTCGAGGACTCCGAGATGCCGAGCACGGCGACCATCGAGGCCACGCCGATCGCGATCCCGAGCGCCGAGAGCGCGGCCCGCGCGCGGCGGGTGCGCAGGCCGAGCGCGCCGGTGCGCAGAACGTCGGCGGCGGTCATAGCAAGCTCCCCGTCGCGCAGCTCGACGCGCCGCGGGAAGGCGGCGGCGATCGTCGTGGTCGTGGGTGATCGTGACGATCGTCGAGCCGGCCGCGTGCAGCGCCTGCAGCAGCGCGAGGATGTCCGCGCCGGTGCGGCTGTCGAGGTTGCCGGTCGGCTCGTCGGCGAACAGGATCGCCGGCCGCCCGACGAGCGCGCGGGCGATCGCGACCCGCTGGCGCTCGCCGCCCGAGAGCTTCGAGGGCGAGTGCGTCAGCCGGTGCGAGAGGCCGACGTCGTCGAGCGCCTCGCGCGCCCGCGCCCGCCGCTGCGGTCTGGCCGGCGCCGGTGTAGAGCAGCCCGGTGGCGACGTTGTCGAGCGCGCTCATCCCGTCGAGCAGGAAGAACTGCTGGAAGACGAACCCGATCGCCTTGCGCCCGCAGCGCCGCGAGCGCGCGCTCGCCCAGCTTCGCCGTGTCCTCGCCGGCGACGTGGACGTCGCCCGCCGACTGGCGCTCGAGCGTGCCCATCACGTGCAGCAGCGTCGACTTGCCGCGAGCCCGACGGCCCGACCACGGCGACGGCCTCACCCTCGCGCACCGACAGCGTGACGCCGCGCAGCGCCTCGACGCCGCCGGGATAGGTCTTGTGGACGGCGTCCAGGCGCAGGACCTCGGCGGTCATTGCGCCGTCACCACCTTCTGGCCCTCGCGCAGGCCGTCGCCCTCGACCTCGACCATGTCGTCGGCGTACAGCCCGGGCGTCACGCGGACCATGCCGCCGCCGTTGGCGAGCTCGACCGCGTAGCCGCCGCCCTGGCGCGCCAGCAGCGCCTTCACCGGCACCGGCAGCGCGTCGCGGCTGCGCTCGACGGCGAAGCCGACGTCGACCGGCGCCTGGTCGAGGTCCCCCGCCCGGCCGGCGACCGTGATCGTCACCTCGATCGTGACGTCCTCCTGGCTGCTTGGTCGCGACCTTGCCGACGTCCCCGATCCGGCCATTGACGGTGCGCCCGACGGGCAGGTCGACGGTGACGCGATCGCCTTCGCGCGCCAGTCCTGTCGGTCGGCATCGAGCGCGACGGTCACGAGCGGTCGGTCGCGGAGATGCTCGTCAGCGGACGCCCGGGCGCGACGGCGTCGCCGACCGCGGCCTTCGCCTCGCCGATCCGCGTCGCACCCGGCCGGAAGACGACCTCGCCGCGGGTGAGCTTGCCGTCGTCGTCGAGGTCACGGTCGCGCTGGAAGCTGCTCGACCGCGTCCGTGGTCTCCCAGTCCCAGTCGTCGTCGACATCGCCGGGGTCGTAGCCCAGCGCGCGCAGGTTGCGCTCGAGCTGGCGCACGTCCTCGCCGTCGGTCATGCCGGGCGCGAAGTCGCGCCAGGCCGGCAGCGCGCCGTAGAAGCAGGAACGCGGCCGGTTCGTCGTCGACCCGTAGAGCGAGTGGCCGCGCGTGATCACCGAGCCGGGCTCGCGCAGCGCGGTCAGCGTGCCCGCCACGCCGGCGGCGAGCGTGCTCACGTCGGCGTAGCCGAGCGCACCGGTGAGGCTCTCGCGGTCGACCAGGTCGCGCCGCTCGACGACGGCGGTCGCGCGTGAGGGCGCCGGAGGCTCGGACGCCGCGCGGCTCGGTGCGTCGCCGCCGGCGACGATCACGCCGACCGCGACGAGCGCCACGGCGACGGCGCCGCCGGCCGCCAGGCGCTTCATTTCTCGTCACCGTCCTGCACGTCGGTCGTGCCCATGCCGATGCCGCCGACCTCGCGGCACGCCTCCTGCGCCTTCTTGAACTTCGCGGACTCCGGCTTGATGCCGCGGCCGAGATTCATCCGCGCGCCGCCGTTGGCGTCGAACGTCGGGTCGGGCATGTCGATGCCGTGCTCGCGCATGCAGCGCGCGTTGGCCAGCGCGCCCTTCTTGAACTCGGCCTGCCTTCTCGGCGTCGGACAGCTCGGGCGGCTTGATCGCGTCGCGGTACTTCGCGCACGCCTTCTCGGCCGCCTGCATCTTGGCCGGATCGATGGGCTTCGTCCGGGACCGCCGGCCTGCATGCTGACCCGGTCGCCGCTCGAACTTCGGGTCGGGCATGTCGATGCCGTTCTCGCGCATGCAGCGCGAGTAGTCGAGCATCGACTTGCGCATCGTTGGCCTGGATCGTTGCGTCGGACGAGGGCTGCGGGTCATCAGCCGCCGCAGGCCGGCGAGGGAGGTGGTCGCCACGACGGCGGCGACAAGGAGACGAGTCTTCATACCCCCAATCCAGCCGGGCCGGGAATGAGATCGCCTTCAGCGCGAACCTAGGGATTTGCTGAGAACGACCGGCAGGCGCAGGCGCAACAGCGCGCCACCGCCGTCGGCCGGCCTCCGCGGCGACCGTTCCGCCGTGCCCCTCGGCCACCTGGCGCACGATCGCCAGGCCCAGCCCGGACCCAGGCCGGCCGCGGGCGGAGTCGGCGCGGAAGAAGCGGTCGAAGACCTGCGCGCGCTCGTCGTCCGGGATGCCCGGGCCGCGGTCGCGGACGGTCAGCTCGCCGTCGCGCAGGCGCACGTCGACGACCGCGTCCGGCGGGCTCCACTTGGCGGCGTTGTCGAGCAGGTTGGCGACGGCGCGATCGAGCCGCGACGGGACGCCCTGCACGAGCGCGGGCTCGAGCTCGGTCACGAAGCGTCACGCCGGGCGCATGGCGCCGGGCGCGCTGCACGGCCGCCGCGACGAGGTGGTCGAGCCGCACGTCCTCGGCCTGCGGCGGCTCGGGCTCGTCGTCGCGGGCGAGCTCGACGAGGTCGCCGACGAGCGCGGTCAGCTCCTCCAACTGGGCGACGAGGTCGGCTCGCAGCCGGTCGCGGTCGCCGGGGTCGGGCGGGCCCGCCGCGCGCGAGCACCTCGAGGTTCGTCCGCAGCGACGTCAGCGGCGTGCGCAGCTCGTGCGAGGCGTCGGCGACCAGCTGGCGCTGCGCGCGCTGACTTCGCTCCAGCGCCTCGAGCATCGTGTTGAAGGAGGTCGCGAGGCGCGAGACCTCGTCCTCGCCCTGCGTCTCGATCCGGCGCGAGAGATCGCGCGTGGTGGCGACGTGCTCGGCGGTCTCCGTCAGATCGACCACGGGCCGGATCGCGGTGCGCGTCGCGAGCCGCGAGAACACGACGGCGAGCGCGATGCCGGCGAGCGCGAGCAGGCCGAGCGCCCAGCGCAGCGTGCCGAGCGCGTGGTCGACCTCGGTCAGCGGGCGCGCCCGGAACAGCGCGAAGCCGTCGGGCGTGCGGCTGACGTGGATGCGCAGGTGCGCGCCGTTGAGTACGCGGTCGGCGAAGAACGGCGGCGCGTTTGCCCTCCGCGACGGCCCTGAACTCAGGGTCGTCCTCCAGCGACGCTGGCAGCGCGCCCGGTCGGCCTCCCATCTGCGTGCCCTCGATCACGCGCGGTGACGACCGGCGCCTCGCCGCGTCAGCAGCACGCTGTCGGTCGGGTAGCCGGGCCGCTGCGGCTGACCGACGCCTCGCCGCTCATCTCGCTCAGCGACGCGTCGATCTGCTCGCGCAGCGTGTCGCGCACGATCAGGTACGTCAGCACGGAGCCGAGCACCACCGCGATCGCGACCGCGGCACCGCAGGACAGCGCGAGCCTGCGCCGGAAGCTCACTGTTCGCGCAGCACGTAGCCGACGCCGCGGACCGTGTGCAGCAGCCGCGGCTCACCATCCGCTTCGAGCTTGCGGCGCAGGTAGCCGACGTAGACCTCGAGCGAGTTCGAGCTCGGGCCGAAGTCGTAGCCCCAGACGTGCTCGAAGATCTGCGTGCGGGTCAGGACCTGGCGCGGGTGGTTCATCAGCAGCTCCAGCAGCAGGAACTCGGTGCGGGTGAGCTCGAGCCGTCGCGCGCCGCGGTGCACGGTGTGGCCGGCGGGATCGAGCGCGATGTCCGCGTAGCGCAGCGTGTCCTCGATCGGTCCCCCGGTCCGCCGCAGCAGCGCACGCAGGCGGGCACCGAGCTCCTCGAGCGCGAACGGCTTGACGAGGTAATCGTCGGCGCCGGCGTCGAGGCCCTTCACGCGGTCCGGGACCGCGTCGCGGGCGGTCAGCATCAGCACCGGCGTGCGGTCCCCGGCCGCTCGCAGCCGGCGGCAGACCTCCAGCCCGTCGGGCTCGGGCATCAGGACGTCGAGGACGATCGCGTCCGGCGGCGTGTGCGCCAGCGCGTCGAGCGCCTCGCGTTCCGTCGGCGGCGAGCTGGACGCGGTAGCCGTCCATCCGCAGCGCACGTTCGAGCGCGTCGCGGACCGAGGGCTCGTCGTCCACCACGAGGATGCGCACACACGCATCCTCCGGCGGTTACCTGAGAGTGGAGTAAGAGCTGGCTAGGACCAGGGGTCCAGCGGGAGGCGGCTCGGGTAGCCGGTCTCCGCCGTGTGCCAGTGCGCGACCTCGTCCTCGTGGATCTGCCAGGAGAGGTAGACCTCGCGGCCGTCGCGCAGGGCGGGGAACTCGATCATCCCGGCCTCGAGGTCGCGGACCAGCAGGTCCAGCGCCTCCAGATGCTCGAAGCCCAGCGTCGCGGCCACGGCGGCCTTGGCGCGGTCGAGTCCCGGGAACGCGCCGCCGACGTCGTCGGCGTGCGTCGCGAAGCTCGTGTCGAAGCCCTCGGCCTGGAGGACGCGCTTGGCGTCCTGCAGTCGACGAACCGTCGCGCGGACCTCGGGGAGGAGCGCGTTCGCCTGCTCGGCGGTGTAGTGGCGCTGGTGCAGCATCTTGATCACGGTGTACCCGTATTCGGCACGATCAGACGTTTCTCCCCCAGAACTACGCAAAGGTCTAGGTACCCGCTCAACCAGCGGTGAGGCAGGTCCGATTCCCAGGGTGAGGGGGTGAGGATCCTCCCCCGCTCCGCGCCGATCGCGAGCACCGTCGTGCCGGGCTCGTCCGCCACGGCGCGACTCGAGCGCGTCGAGGGGCACGCGCGGTGGCCGGCCATCTACGCGGCCCGGAGCTGACGCGCGCGGAGGTCCAGGAGCTGCGCGATCGGCTTCGTGTGATGGAACGGGTCGGTCACGAGCAGGTCGTCGTCGAGCGAGAGCGCGGCGACCGTGTCGCCGCTGGACCTCGGCCAGCAGGACGTCGCCGTGGAGCACGCCCGCGGGGCGCGAGTCGAGCTCGCTCAGGCGGTTCAGGGCCGGGACGTCGGCGTCGCTCGGGCGAGCCGGATCTCGACGTCGTCAGCGGCGTGCGGCGCAAGCGCCGAGAGACCGCGGGACTGGGTGATTGAGGGATGAAGGAGAAGCATGTGCGTCACCACCGTTTCGATTACAGGGGTTATGATAGCACAGCGTCACCGGCTATACTCGTTAGCTGGTTATGAGCAGCGAGCACGACACCGACCGCCCCGCCCCAGGCGAGCTCTGGCGCGTCCAGCGCCTGATCAACACGTTCGACTCGAGGAGGGCGTCGACGCGCTGGACGGCGCGTGGCTGGTGGAGCACGAGCTCGCGGATTCCCCCGAGGTCTCGCTCGCCCCGGTCGTGGCGTTGCGCGAGGCGCTGCGCGCGCTGCTGCTCTCACACAACGGGGAGCCGGTCGACGGCGACGCGGTCGCCGCGCTGGAGGCGCTCTCGTCCCGATGCGGGCGTCGCGGTGTCGTTCGCTCCCGACGGGACGCCGCTTCTGGGTGCCGCCGGGCCTGATCGGGCGGGCGCTCGCGATCATCGCCCGCGCGGCGGCCGACGGGACCTGGGAGCGGCTGAAGGTCTGCCCCGCCGACGACTGCCGCTGGGCGTTCTACGACTTCTCGCGCAACCACTCGCGCACCTGGTGCTCGATGAGCTCCTGCGGCAACCGCGCCAAGGCGCGCAGCTACCGCTCGCGTCAGCCGAAGGCTTCGGCGTAGCGGAAGCGACCGCGGATGTGCGGCTCGTACGCGTGCTGCACGAGCGCCATCCACCCCTAGGAGGGAAACGTGAAGCACCCCCTCTCGCGGGCCGGGGTTACAGCTCGTACTGCGCGTCACCGGCCGCGAGCACCACGCGCTCCCCTTCGCGCGCGGCGAACGTGATCGGCAGGCTCGGGTCGTGCGTCGCGAACTCGGCGGTGGCGACCGTCAGCCCGCCGAACGCGCTTGCGAGGGCGAGCACGATGCTCGCCAGGTGATCGACCGTTCCGAGCGGCGCGGCGAGCTCACCGGTGGTCTCGTCGAGGTGGATCGCGGACGCGGGCGTCGGGCGGATGTCTGGGAGCGTTCTTGGAGCTGCCGGGACGGCAGCGGTCGCCGGGATGTAGGCGACCTCGTCGCCCTCGGTCACCTCGACGCCCTCGGCCTCGCACTCGATCATCGTCGTCCGGTCCTCGCCGGCCGCGACGAGCAGCACCACCCGCGACGCGCCCGAGCGCTGGCGGAACGCGCGCACGGTCGCGATCTCCTCGCTGTGGCGAGCGAGCGCCATCAGAGCCGACGGGTCCATCAGGACGCCGCCGCGGCCGCGTGGCGCGCCTCGACCTCGTGCGGGTTCTCGGCGTAGCCGCCGCGGACATAGCTCCACCACATGCTCAGACGGTGGTCCTGGTCCTGCCACACGTGGCACAGCTCGTGGGCGATCAGGCCCGGGGAGTTGTCCTGGAGGGGTCGCTTGAGCAGGATCAGCGGGCCCATCTCATAGCCGTGGAAGCGTTTGAACCACGGCAGCGTGAACAGCCACGGCACGTGCAGGATCCGCACGTGGTCGATGTTCACCGGCTCGGGATAGAAGTCCAGCTGATCGAGCGTTCGCTTCGCCCGTCGCAATGCGGCCTGCTCCTCGGGACTGCGCTTGAGCACGCTCACCGGGCGTCGAGGATCTCCGCGTCGAGCTCAGGGTGCAGCGGCGCGACGTAGGCGACGAACGCCTCGCGGGCCAGCGTCGCCGCGTCCGCGGGGGCCGCGGCGTTGCGCGCCGCCGCGTGGCGCGCGGCGTCGAGGAACACCCCGGCGCCGAGGGTGGCGAGTTCCTTCTGGTCGAGCAAGCGTCCGACCGCGGCCGTCGCGACCGGGTCGCCGCCGGCGACCTTCTCGACCAGCGCCCGCACTTCGCCGGCGGAGGGCGCCGCCACTTCGATCACCGCGAAGCGCCGCAGCACGGCGCCCGCCGGCGATCCCCCGTTCCACGTCGCGACGATCCGCCAATCCTCGGCGGGGGTGACATCGTCGTTGGAGGCGAGCGTGACCGGGATCCCGGCCAGGAACGTCGACAGCGAACCGAACGCCGCGTCCACATCCTCGGACTGGTCGAGCTCGTCGACGACGACCCAGCGCCCCCGTCCGGCCGCCTCGACGAGCAGGTCGCGTTCGGGCGCGGCCGTGACGACGGTCGCCCCCTGCGCGCGTCCCGCCTGCGCCGCGGCCCGAGCGATCGCGAGGGCGAGCGTCGTCTTCCCGGACCCGGGAGCACCGGTCAGCACGAGGTGCTTGCCGGTCGAGAGCGCGGCGGCGACGTTCGCGTACACGCCGGCGGGCAGCCGCAACCCTGAGCCCTCGGCCGCGGCCCGGATGGCCGCCGCCGTCACGAACTCGGGCCCCGAACCCGCCGGATCGGCGATCACGGGCGGCGCGACGCTCGTCGCGGCAGGCTCGTCCGGAACGGGCGCGGCGACGGGCGGCGGGACGCTGGCGACGACGGCCTCGTCGGGAACCGGCGGCTCGACGGGCGGCGCGGACGCGACGACGGCCTCGTCGACGACCGGCGCGACAACGGGACGCTCGACGACGGGCGGCGGGACACTGGCGGCGACGGCCTCGTCGGGAACCGGCGCCGCGACGGGAGGCTCGACGGCGGGCGGCGCGACGACAGCTCGCGGCGACCGCCTCGGCGGGGAACCGGCGGCCGGCGACGGGCGGCCGACGACGGGCGGCGCGGGCGCGACGACAGCCTCGTCGGCAACCGGCGCGACAGCGGGAGGCTCGACAACGGGCGGCGGGACGCTGGCGGCGACGGCCTCGTCGGACCGGCAGCGCGACGGCGGCGCGGCGCGGCGACGGCCTCGGCGGCGACGGGGCTCGACGGGCGGCGCGGGCGCGGCGACGCCTCGTCGGCGACCGGGCCGGCGGTGGCACGCTCGCGACCTGGTCTGGAACGAGCGCCGCGACGGGCGGAGTGTCGACCGGCGGCGCGGCTCCTCGGCGGGCGGCTGGCGGCCGCGGCTCGCGGGCACCTCCGGCTCCGCGTTCTCCGTGGCGGGCGCCTCGGCCGCGACCGGCGGCGGCACACTCGCCGCCGGCGGGCTCGCACGGACGATCGTCAGGCTCGTCCGCCGACGGGGGCGGCGGCCGCGACCGGTGGCGGCACGCTCTCCGACGTGGGCTCGTCCGGCTCCGGCGGGGGCGGGGTGCGGGTGACGATCGGGGACGCGACGCTCGTCACGAATTCCGATTCCGAATCGTCATCCGAATCGCTGTCAGCAACGGCGGAGCGGGGGACGATCGGCGGGGCCGAGGACGGCGCGCCGAGCCCGACCTCGTGGTGGCCGTTCTCCTGGTCGGGACCCTCCGGCTCGGCGGGCGGCTCCGGCTCCGGCTCGGGCTCCGCCCATTCAAGCTCGGCCGCCTCGCGCACCGCGTCCGGACCACCGGGATTGAGCTGGCCGGCGATGTCGACCAGGGACATGTGGATCGGCAGGGTCAGCTCGGTGCGGACGTCCTCGCCCGTGTAGGTGAGCCGGTGCTCGCCGTCGATCATCTCCATGTCCTGGAGCAGGAGCAGGTGGCGCTCGCCCTGGATCTCCAGCGTGTTCTCGTTGTCCCAGCCGGCGCGGCCGAGGTAGGCCATCGAGCGGCCGAAGTCCATCGTCGAAACGCGCGTGCCGGGTGGGCAGGAGGCCAGGAGGCTGAGGCCGATCGCGAGGCCGTGGAAGATCGAGTCCGTCATGTGCTTCTCGCGAAGCTGGCGGCGGAGCCATTCGGCCTGTTGCGGGGAGACCTCGAACGGGTGGTCGGCGTCGCCGGCGCGGATGTAGCGGCGGCCGGTGTCGGTCAGCTCGACCACGCCGCGGTCTTCCTTGACGAGCCCGGCGGCGCGTGCGTAGGAGATGAAGTGGCGCAGCCGGCCGAGCGCGTTCTCGAGGTCGGCTGGGAACAGCTCCTCGATGCTGAACTCCGTGACGAACTCGTCCGTGCGCAGCCGTCCGCGCTTGTCGATCGCGCGTAGGAGGCCGTGGGCGTGGCCCAGGCGGGTCGCGGGGATGGGGCGCATAGGCGCGGACCCTAGTGCGACTGGCGCGCGCGTTCCAGCGTGCGCGACCCGGCGGACCGGGTCGCAGACGCCGTGATCGTCAGTCGTTGCGCGTGTCGGCCGCGAGCGCGGCGGCCTTGGGCGCGCCGGTCGCGGGGGTCTTCGGGGTGACCTCGCCGGTCGGGACCGCGGCGTCGGTCGGGCTCGCGGCGGCGCCGTTCGCGGTCTGCGCGGGCTCAGGCTTGGCCGCGGCGCGCTTCGCGACGGCAGGCTTCGGCGCAGCGGGCTTGGACGCAGCCGCCTTCGGCTTCGGGGCCGGCTTGGCCTTCGCGGGCTTCGGGGCCGCCGGGTTCTTCGTCGCGGCCTTCGGCGCGGGCTTGGACGCAGCGGCCTTGGACTTCGGGGCCGGCTTCGGCTTCGCGGGCTTCGGAGCCGCGGGGTTCTTCGCCGCCTTCTTCGGGCCGGCCTTGGCGGTCGCAGCCGCGACCGGTCGGCTTCACCGCGGCGGCCTTGGCCTTCGGCGTGCGCGTGATCGTCGCGGACTTCGGTGCGCCCGGGGCGCCGGCCTTCGGCGCCGGACTGCGCTCAGGCGGCGGAACGGTCGTGTCGGTCTCCTCACGACGGAGGCGGCCGGCGATGTCGCCACCGACCTCGACGGCCTTGCGGCCGAGTTCTGCAGCGGTGTCGATGAGCTTCTTCGGTAGCGATGGCATCAGGCGTAGTCTGCCCGCGCCTCCGTGCAACTAAGCGGCGAGCACGAACGCGGCGTCGCCGCAGGCGAGCGCGAGGGCCTCGCCGGCCGAGAGGCTCTCGACCGTGTCGCCGTCGGGCACGCGCAGCTCGCCGGTCACGCTGCGGCCGATCCGCGAGCAGGTGAAGTGCAGCTCCAGCTCACCGGCGAAGAGGTCCTGGGCCCGCTCCCACGCAGCGTCCACCTCGGCCAGCACATGCGCGGGCGGGCCGAGAAGGGGGTCGTGTTCGTGCGCGAAGCGGGGCATCAGCGGGGTCCTCCAACAGGTCCAAAGGGCTTGCACCCATGTGATCGACCCACCGCTGAAGGCGTGCCATGGGGTGCTCACCCCAAGGCACCCAAAAGGCGCCTAAAGACCGGCTGGATGCCGCGCCACGAAGCCTGCCGTGGAGCGCATCTCGTTGATCCAGCGCGACCCGGTGACGCGCTGGGCGGAGGTGTCGAAGCGGATGCCCGCCACCTCGAGGAAGACGTGACCGTCGTTGGCGTAGATCGTGACCCACTTGCCCTTGCCGGGCTCGCCCCACGACATCAGGGGGCCGGAGGCCAGCGGAGCGCTCAGACAGGCCGGCGGCCGCGAGCGCGAAGGACACCGAACCGGAGCAGTCGTACCCCGTGTCCTGCCACTTGCCGTGGCCGCCGCCCCAGATGTAGGGCGTGCGCGCGATGCCGTTGCCGGCCTCGATGATCTGCTTGACGGCCTCAGGCGCCTCCAGCGGCGGAAGCGCGACGCCGTTGCCGAGCGCGATCGCCGTGTCGACGGAGTTGGAGCCGCCGCTCGCCGGGTTCTTGCCGCGCACGGCCGACGATGCGGCCTTGGTGGGCGCGGCGTCGTTGCCCGTCAGGCCTGGATCGGCCGCGGACGCATCCTCGGCCGCGGACGAGCCGCCCACGACGGGCTCGACGGCCTTGGCGCGTGAGCCCTCGGGCAGCGGCGGAAGCGAGACCGGTTCGTCGCTCGTGGGCGCCACGATCGTCGCGGCGGCCGCCACCACGGGCTGGTCCT
Source organism: uncultured Solirubrobacteraceae bacterium (assembly GCA_963848475.1). GTDB lineage: Bacteria > Actinomycetota > Thermoleophilia > Solirubrobacterales > Solirubrobacteraceae > Solirubrobacter. The sequence goes on from CAWKDW010000003.1 coordinate 233,797, forward strand.
GACCGGCCGCGCCCAGCGCGAGATAGCCGCCGCCGAGCGTGGCGAGACCAGCCGTCGTGGCCATCAGGGCGATCCGGCGCATCCAGACAGGATGCCCATCACGCCGTCGCTTGGACGTAAAGATTCCCACCATGCTCCCCATCGGCGGGGGAGCGACGCGACTTGAGCCGTCAGCTCCCGATGGCCTGGGCGAGGTCGGCGACGAGATCCTCGGCCGCCTCGATGCCGCACGAGAGCCGCACGAGATCGGCGGGAACGGCGGCGCCGGAGCCCTCGACCGACTGGTGCGTCATCGCCTGCGGGACCTCGATCAGCGACTCCACGCCGCCGAGCGACTCGGCCAGCGAGTAGAGCTTCGTCGACGAGACGATCCTCACGGCGTCCGGATGCCGGAACGAGACCATCCCCGAGATCCCGGGCCAGCGGATGTCATAGACGCCGTCGACGCCCTGCAGCCAGTCGACGACCACGCGCGCGTTCTCGGTGTGCGCCGCCATCCGCAGCGCCAGCGTGCGCAGCCCGCGGTGGGTGAGGAAGCAGTCGAGCGGCCCGGGCACGGCGCCGACCGAGTTCTGCACGAAGCGCACCGCCTCGTGACGCGCCGGATCGCTCACCACGACAGCACCGCCGACCGCGTCCGAATGCCCGCCGAGGTACTTGGTCGTCGAGTGCACGGCGGCGTCGGCGCCCAGCTCCAGCGGCCGCTGGTAGACCGGCGTCGCGAACGTGTTGTCGACGGCCACGAAGGCGTCGCCCGAGAGCGCGACGATCGCCGGCACGTCGACCACCTTCAGCGTCGGGTTGGTCGGCGTCTCGACCCAGATCATCCGCGTGCCGGGGCGCACCGCGGCGGCGACCGCGTCGAGGTCGGTCTGGTCGACCATCGTGTACTCGAGGCCCCAGCGCGCGAGCACCTTGTCGACGAGCCGGTAGGTCCCGCCGTAGAGGTCGTCCGGGATGACGATGTGATCGCCCGCGGAGCAGACCGCGGTGATCAGCGCGTGCTCGGACGCCATGCCCGAGGAGAACGCACTCGCCAGGCCTCCCTCGAGCTCGCCCAGCGCGTTCTCGAGCGCGGTGCGCGTCGGGTTCGACGAGCGCGAGTAGTCATAGCCCTCGACGAACTCGCCCGGCGACGGCTGCACGTACGTCGTGGACTGATGGATCGCCGGGACGACGCTGCGGTAGGTCGGGTCGGGCTCCAGGCCCGCGTGGACCGCCCGCGTGGCGAACTGCGTCATGTCGTCACCAGCGATTCGAGTAGGTCGGTACGGGTCACGATCCCCATCGGGCGGCCGTGCTCGGAGACGATCAGCGCCTGCGACTCACCGGTCAGCAGCTCGACGGCCTCGCGCACCGGATCGACGGTCGAGACGCCCGCGAACGGCGCCTCCATCACGGTCGAGATCGGCGAATCCATGATCCCCGGATCGGCCATCGCGGCCTTCAGCAGGCCGCGCTCGCCGACCGAGCCGATGACCGTGTACGGATCGTCCTTCGAGACCACCGGCAACTGCGAGACGCCGTACTCGTGCAGCAGCGTGATCGCGTCGCGCACGTGCTGATGAGTCTGGACGACGACGAACGGCGGGATCTCACCGGCGCGCGTCTTCTGGCGCAGCACGTCGCCGACGGTGCGGTCCGACGAGCGCTCCAGGAAGCCGTACTGCGTCATCCACTCGTCGTTGAAGATCTTCGACAGGTAGCCGCGGCCGCCGTCGGGCAGGATCACCGCGACCATCGCGTCCGGGTCCGTGATCGAGCGCGCGACCTCGAGCGCGGCGTGCATCGCGAGCCCGCACGAGCCGCCGACGAGCAGCCCTTCGGTCTCGGCCAGCCGGCGCGTCGTCAGGAACGAGTCGCGGTCGGAGACGGTTACGTAGCGATCGACCAGCGACGGGTCATAGGTCGCCGGCCAGAAGTCCTCACCGACGCCCTCGACGAGGTACGGATGGACCTCCTCGTTGGAGTAGATCGAGCCGACCGGATCGGCCCCGATCACCTCGATCGACGGGTTCTGCTCCTTCAGGTAGCGCGCGATGCCGCTGATCGTGCCGCCGGTTCCCACGCCGCAGACGAAGTGCGTGATCTTCCCGCCCGATTGGCGCCACAGCTCCGGCCCGGTCGTCGTGTAGTGCGTCTGCGGGTTGGCCGGGTTCGCGTACTGGTTGGGCTGGAACGCGCCCGGGATCTCCTGGGTGAGCCGGTCGGCGACGCGGTAGTAGGCCTGCGGCGAGTCGGGCGAGACGTCGGTCGGCGTGACCACGACCTCGGCCCCGTAGGCGCGGAGCAGGTCGATCTTCTCGCGCGACATCTTGTCCGGCATCACCGCGATCACGCGGTAGCCCTTCAGACGAGCGGCGATCGCCAGGCCCGTGCCGGTGTTGCCCGAGGTCGGCTCGATGATCGTGCCGCCGGGCCGCAGCCGGCCGTCGCGCTCCGCGGCCTCGACCATCTTCATCGCGACCCGGTCCTTGATCGAGCCGCCGGGGTTGAAGTACTCGACCTTGGCCACGACCTGCGGCGCGCAGCCGTGCGCGATCCGGCTCATGCGGACGAGAGGCGTCTCGCCGACCGTGTCGAGGATGGAGTCCTTGATCTCGGATGTCGTGGCCGTCGGGGTCATGGAAGCGACTATAGGCCGAGCGCGCCTACGCGGCGGCCGGTGCCTCGGGCGTCTCGGGGACGGGCGGGGCCGGTTGGTAGCCGGTCTGGCCACCGGGCAGCTCGGTCTTCGCGATCTCGCCCTGTTCGACCAGCTTGGACAGCGTGTTGTAGGTGACCGCCCGGGTGATCTTGGTCACGTCGGCGATCTCCGACGCGCCCACGCCGGGACGCTCGCCGACGATCTTCAGGATCGCCTCGCGGTTCGCGCCGCGCGGCGCGCGGGGCGCCGGTCTTGCGGGCCGGAGCGACCTTCGCCATGCGACGGACGGGAGCCGGTCCGGTCGTGGCGAACACGGGCGTCGAGAGCGCCGCCTCGAGGCGCTCGCGCTCACGCACCAGGGGCTCGAGGGCCGCGAGCTCGCGCTCGACCTCCTCCAGGCGCTTCTCCAGTTCCCGCCGCAGGTCTCCGATGGGGTCGCTCACTTCGTTCCTCTCGCCGACGTCGGCGCGTGAGGGTAGCGAGGCCTGGAAAAGCTCGCAATTTGCGCACGAATCGCTCACCGAGGAGGGGCGAGAAAGCGCGCGATCAGCCTAAATGTCGCACAGGGCGACGGAAGGATCGGAGCGGTGGCGGCACTGGGCGAGCGCGAGCCGACGAGGCACAGCGCGCGGAGGGTGGAGGCGATGGTCGCGCGCCATGGCGCCTCCGTGCTGCGCGTCGCCAACCAGTTCTCGCTCTGCCATGACGACGCGCTCGACGCCTACCAGCGCGCCTTCGAGATCTACCTGCTCAAGCTCGACACGGTCGATCCCGCGACCGAGGGAGCCTGGCTGCGCGTCGTCGTCAAACACGAAGCCATGGCGATCCGCCGCGCGCGGCTGGCGTCCGTCGACCACGACGAGCTGGACCTCGACACGAGCGTCCCCGCGACGCTGCGCGAGGTCGACGACGAGGTCGCGGGCGGCGAGCGCGTGGACCGCTCGGTCGAGGCGCTGCGCGCGCTCAAGCCCGACGAGGCGCGGGCGCTGCTGCTGAAGGCCGAAGGGCTCTCCTACCAGGAGATCGGCCGCCACTTCGGATGGTCCTACACGAAGGTCAATCGCGCCGTCACCGAGGGTCGCGCGCGGTTTCTGAAGACGTTCAACGGGATCGAGGCGGGCGAGGCGTGCGAGCGCCACGAGGCGGCGCTCAGCTCGCTCGCCGCGGGTACGGCCACGAGCGCCGAGGTGGTCTCGATCCGCCCGCACCTGCGCCACTGCGCGACCTGCCGGGCCGCGGTGCGCGAGATGCGCTTCTCGCGCGGGCGCCGGCTCGCGCTGGCGTTGCCGTTCGGCTGGCTGGCGCGGCTGCTCAACCGTTCCGAGGTCAGCACGGGCATGCAGTACGCGGCCTCGGGCGGCGGTGGGCGGATCGGTCCGGCGGCGACGCTGATCGGGTTGTGTCTGAGCGGCGCCGGTGCCGGCGCGGCGTGCGTGATGACCGGTGCGCTGCCGGCGCCGCCGATCATCTCCCACTTCGAGAGCAAGCCCGCGCCGCAGGCGCCACGGAAGAAGCCGGTCACGGTCGCGGCGAAGGCGAAGCCGCACCCGACGGCGGAGCCGATCTCGACCCCGCACACGTACACCGCGGCAGCGGCCACCGCGACGGCGACCGCGGCGGCGACGTCGACGCCCGCGCCGAAGAAGAAGTCCAAGCCGACGCGCGAGAAGGCGGCGGACGGCGCGGGCTCGAGCTCGGGCGAGTTCGGTTTCGAGGGCACCGGCAGCTCTCCCCCGCCCGCCGCCGCGGACAGCGCGCCGGTCGCTTCCGCCGCCAGCGCGGGCGCCGGAAGCAGCACCAGCAAGAGCACGAGCGGCTCGACGCCGGCGGGCCCGACCGGCGGCGAGTTCGGCTTCGAGGGAGGCGGCTGACAACATCCGGGTATGTCGCGCACCACGGATACGCCTGGCCTGACTGACTACCTGACGGCCCTCGCCGGCCAGGACGAGACGCTCGCGCGGGTCAACCGCGAGACCGGCGAGCTGCCGGAGGGGATGATGCAGTCGCGCCCCGACCAGGGCGGCGCTGCTGACGCTGCTCACCCAGCTCGTGGGGGCGCGGGTGGCGTTGGAGGTCGGGACGTTCACGGGCTACGGGGCGATCTGCATCGCCCGTGGGCTCGCCGAGGGCGGGCGGCTGACGTGCCTGGAGGTCGACGAGCACTGGGGCTCGGTCGCGCGCGCCAACCTCGACGCCGCGGGCGTCGGCGATCGCGTCACGGTCGAGATCGGGCCGGCGGCCGAGTCACTGGCGAAGCTGCCCGAGGAGCCGCACATCGACTTCGTCTACGTCGACGCCGACAAGCTCGGCTACCCCGGCTACTACGACGCGCTCGCTCCCGCGGCTGCGTCCCGGCGGCCTGCTCGTGCTCGACAACACGCTGCTCAGCGGACGCGTCGTCGATCCGCATGACGAGAAGGCGAGCACGATGAACGCGCTCAACGCGCGGATCGCCGCCGACGAGCGCGTGGACTCCGTGCTGCTCGGCTTCGCCGACGGCATGACGCTCGTCCGCCGCGCGCTTAGCTGATCGTCAGCGGCGTCCCGATCGGGAGCTCGCGCGCCAGCCGGACGATGTCCGCGTTGCGCAGGCGGATGCAGCCGTGTGACACCGCGCCCGGGATCAGGTCCGGGCGATCGGTGCCGTGGATGCCGACGATAGCCGCCGCCCGGCCAGTCGGTCAGCGTCGCCGAGCGCGCGCTGGTCCCGAGCGCGATCGGCCCGTAGAACTTGCTCCTGAAGCGCGTCAGCCGGTTGCGCACGACGAACTGGCCGCGCGGTGTCGGCGCGCCCGGCGCCCCGATCCCGACCGGCACGCGCAGCACCTCGCGCCCGTCGCGCAGCAGCGTCAGCCGCCGGCGCGCGAGGTCCACGGTCACCCGCGTGCGGACCGTCCCGTAGGTGCCGAGCGCGGCGCGCGGAACCCAGCCCGTCAACCCGTTGGGCAGCGCCGGCAGGCGGACGCGGATCCACAGGTCACCGTGGGTGTCGCGCCGCCGCGCGAGCGGGAGCACGATGTTGGTCGTCGCCTCGGGCGTCTGCGCCTCCAGCACCCCGACCGCGCGGGCGGAGCGCAGCGGCCGCGCACGCGCCGTGACGTCGCGGCGCACCGCGGCCCAGGTCGTCTCGCCCCGGTGGCGCTCGAGCGCCACGGGCGGGCCGATGTCGAACGCGGCCTTCGGGGCGTCCGGCAGGTCGGCGGCGCGTTCGGACGCGACCGGCGATCGCGGCGCCGCCGGAGAGTCGCGTTTCAGGACGGCCGTCGCGGCGAGGATCGCCGCGACCAGCGAAGAGCGCGAGCGCCGCGCGCTTCACCCCGTGAACTTCGGCTTGCGCCGACTGCGGGTGCGCAGGACGAAGTGCGTGTCGGCGACGATCGCGAGCGTGCTGCGCTTCGAGCGCGGCTCGTCGAAGGCGTCGGCGGCCGGCGAGATCCCGGCCAGCCGGCGGATCCAGGCGGCGTGCCGCGCCTCGACGGAGTGGATCGCCAGCGCCGGGACGAGGTAGCTGCGCGACTGGATCAACGGCGCCTGCGCCTTGTAGGCGGCGACCGCGAGATCCTCGAACGCGACCGCGGTCTTGCGGAAGCGCTCCGGGTCCTCGGTCGCGCCACGGAAGTCGAAGCGCGGGCGCTTGACGGCATGCGAGCCGAGCACCTTGCGCAGCGCGACGACGTGCGCCCGCTCGTGCGCGGCGACGACGCGTGCCTGCTCCGCCAGCGGCCCGGACAGGCTGCCGATCCGCTCGACCTCGCTGTAGAAGGAGTCCTGGACGTACTCCAGCGTGAGCGCGTAGTTGAGGATCGCCTCGTCACGGCGCGAGAGGGCCGCCGCGGCCGGCGCGGCGGAGGCGGCGAGCAGCGCGGCGCTGCCGAGCGTGGCGCGGCGCAGGAACGCGGCGCGCGTGGTGCCGTGCAGGGCGTCGAGCGCCTCGGCGATCGCGTCGTCGCGATCGATGTCCGCGAGCCTCATTGCACGTACCCGCTGCCCTTGAAGGTGTCGATCACCCGCTGGGCGGGGATCGCCGGCTCGGCCGCGTCCGGGGCCGGGTTCATCCCGCGCAGGTCGCGGATCCAGGCGGCGTGGCGCGACTCGACGGAGACGATCCGCGCGGCGGCGGCGAGCGAGGCGCTCGTCAGGTTCGGCGCCTGGGCGTTGTAGGCGGCGACGCCGAGGTCCTCGAGCTTGAACGCGGCGAGGCTGAAGCGGTCGGCGTCGGCGGTGTCGTCGCCGAAGTCGAGCTTCGGCGCGTCGCGCGCCCCCGAGCCGAGTGCCTTCTTGAGCAGCGCGATGTGGGCCTGCTCATGCGCGGCGGCGGTCTCCGCGAACGTCTTCAACTCGCCGGTCAGGCCGGCGCGCTTGAGCCCCTCGGCGTGGAACGCGGCCTGGACGTACTCGAGCAGCAGCGCGAAGTTGAGGATCTCGGCGTCCTGCTTCGCCGAGGGCCGCGAGAGGGCGGGATCGGCGTGCTCACCGAGCACGACGCCGCCCACCAGTACCCCGCCGAGCGCGACCGCACCCGCCTCCAGCGCCGCCTTGCGCGTCATCTCGATCATCGCTGGCCTCCGGTGCCGGGTCGCTGCGGGACGGGTCGGGTGGCGGACGGTCGGGCCTCAGCCTCAAGTCCGGCTTCGAACCCCGCCGAGCGAGCGGGCACCGGCGGCGCGGGCGGGGCCGGGCGCGCAGGCTGCGGATAGTCGCGCGCGACGAAGCGCTTCGGCGGCGCCGGTTCGGTGCGGCGGCGGCTCAGCGGCAGCGGCCGCGGCAGCGCGCTGACGGCGGCGCCGGCCGAGCGCCACCCCCGCACCGAAGGCGAGCAGGGCGGCGAGCGTGATCGGCACGACGAGCGGAATCCCGCCACCCTCGTCAGCCGCGGGCTCGCGAGCCCGCTTTCGGCGCCGCGCGGAACTCCGCCGGTGTCGCCGAGGGCAGCTGCGGGACCGGCGCCCTGTCGGGGTCCAGCGGGTACGCCTCCCACAGTTCCTTCGGCGTCGGCGTGCGCTCCTGCGCGACCGCCGCGGGACCGGCCACGACCAATCCGAGTACGGCCAAGACGAGCGAAAGCGTTCGCGGTCTTACAAACAGATGTTCAGCGTAACGGCGCGCGCAAGCCGCCGTCATCTGTGTTGGCGCGTTCGCTTACTCGGTGGCTTCGGGGGACTTGATCTCGCGCTTGAGGATCTTGCCCGTCGGGCCTTTGGGCAGTTCGTCGGAGAACCAGATCTTGCGCGGGTACTTGTAGGCCGCGACGCGCTCCTTCACGTACGCGCGGATCTCATCGTCGGAGGCCTCGGCACCTGTCTTCAATACGACCATCGCGGCGACCTCCTCGCCCAGCGCGTCGTCCGCGATGCCGATCACGGCGACCTCGGAGACCGCGGGGTGCTCGTAGAGGACCTCCTCGATCTCGCGCGGATAGACGTTGTACCCGCCGCGGATGATCATGTCCTTCTTGCGGTCGACGATGAAGAAGTAGCCGTCCTCGTCCACCGTGGCCATGTCGCCGGTGCTGAACCAGCCGTCGGAGAAGACCTCCCCGGTCGCGTCGTCGCGCCCGTAGTAGCCCTTCATCACGTTGTGGCCGCGGATCACGATCTCGCCGACGCCGCCCTGCTCGACGTCGCCGCCCTCGTCGTCGAGCACCTTCATCTCGACGCCCTGGATCGGGGTCCCGATCGAGCCGGGCTTGCGCTCGCGATCGGGGTGGTTGAACGACGCCACGGGCGAGGTCTCGGAGAGGCCGTAGCCCTCGAGGATGATGCAGTCGAACTGCTTCTCGAAGGTCCGCATGACCTCGACCGGCATCGCCGAACCACCGGAGACGCAGACGCGCAGGCTCGAGACGTCCGCGGTGTCCTTGTTGGGCGCGTTGAGCATCGCGTGGTACATCGTCGGGACGCCCTCGAGCACCGTGACCTGGTCGCGGCCGATGATCTCGAGCGCCTTGACCGGGTCAAAGCGCGGGATCAGCGTCAGGCAGGCGCCGGTCGCGACCGCCGCATTGAGCCCGCAGGTCTGCCCGAAGGAGTGAAACAGCGGCAGCGCGCCCAGGATCACGTCCTGCTCGGTGATCTGCACCAGGGTGCGCGCCGTGATCGTGCAGTTCCGGCGCAGGTTGTCGTGCGTGAGCTCGGCGCCCTTGGGCGTGCCGGTCGTCCCCGACGTGTAGAGGATCACCGCGGTGTCCGAACCCTCGCGCGGCTCGTCCTCCTCGGCCCGAGGCGCGGCCATCACCAGTTGCTCGAACTCGCCGGGCTTGACCAGGATCGTCTCCGCGCCCGCTTCGTCGGCGCCCGTCCGCGCCGCCTCGGCGAAGTCGTGCCAGGCGAAGATGACCTTCGCGCCCGAGTCCTTGAGGTAGAAGCCGGTCTCGCGCGCCTTGAGCAGCACGTTCATCGGCACCACGACGCCGCCCGCGCGCAGGACGCCGTAGTAGACGGCGCCGAAGTACGGGACGTTGGGGAGCATGATCCCGACGCGGTCGCCGGGCTCGATGCCCTTCTCCTTCAACAGACCCGCCACACGCGTCGCGGCCTCGTTGAACACGGCGTAGTTGAGGACGGCGTCATCGAGCATGAGGGCGGGCCGGTCGGCGTGCGCCGCCGCCGTCGCGGTCAGCAGCTGGGCGAGGCTGTTGGACATGAGAACGACCCTACCGCTATGTGAACGGCTTGGCCGCCATCGCGAAGATCGTGAGCAGGACGACCGCGCCGAGGAAGCTCTCCGCGGCCATGTAGCGGCGATAGACGGTCGCGTAGGCGGGCGTCTGGGGGTCGAGCGCGGCCAGGCGCTTGAGCGCCGGGACGACCACGCCGCCGCCCACGACGGCGATGATCGCGACCGCCGCGAGGCCGATGCCGACGAACGGCTCGTCCCAGCGGTGCCGGTCGCTCGCGAGGTAGATGCCGAGCACGAGGGCGAGAACCGTGCCCGGCCCGGTGACGACGTTGCTGAGGCGGTACTGGGCGGCGTGCAGCCCGGGCAGCGCCGCTGGATGATGGCGGCGGACGTAGGCGACCAGCAGCGGCGCGCTGAGCGGAAGCCCATACGCCGCGACGACCGCGATGATGTGCAGCGCGACGACGACGGAGTAGGTACTCACCCATTCAGGATCGCGCATCCGCCCCCCGGAGATTCCCCCTGACTTTGCTCGAACGCGAGGAGGAGCACGCCGCGATCACGGCGACGCTGCAGGGCCTCGGCGGCTGCGTACTCGTGAGTGGACCCGCCGGGATCGGCAAGAGCGCCCTGCTGGCGCAGGCCCGCGCCGGCGCGACGACGCGCGTGCTGGGCGCCCGCGGCAGCGAGCTCGAGCGCCGCTTCACCTTCGGCGGCGTCCAGCAGCTGTTCGCCCGCGTACCGGTGCCGGCCGACGGCGCCGCCGTCCATGCCGCCGCCGCGTTCGCGGTGGGCGGCGAGCCCGATCAGGGCGTCCTGCACGGCCTCTACTGGCTGGCGGCCGGGCTCGGCCCGTTGACGATCGTCGTCGACGACGTCCACTGGCTCGACCGCCAGTCGCTGCGCTGGCTGGCGTACATGGTCAACCGCGTCGCCGATCTTCCGCTGGCGCTGATCCTCGCCGCGCGCAGCGACGAACCCGACGAGCTGCTGACGAGGATCGCGCTGCACCCGTCGACGCGCGTGCTCACGCCGAAGCCGCTCTCGCCGGCGGCGGTGGCCGAGCTGGCGGGCGAGGAGCGTGCCGCCGCCGTCCACGAGGCCAGCGGCGGCAACCCGTTCTACGTCCACGCGCTGCTCGCCGACGAGGCGGAGACGCCGCGCGCGGTGATCGACGCGATCACGCTCCGGCTCGACGGTCTGCCCGCCGCGTGCACCGCGCTCGCCCGGGCGATGGCCGTCGCCGGCGCCGGTGGGACGGTCGCGGCGCGCGTGGCCGGCCTGGATGTACGCGGCGCCGTCGAGGCCGCGGAGGCGCTGGCAGCCGCCGACATCCTGCGCGGCGACGACTTCGCGCACCCGCTCGTCGAACAGGCGGTCTACGCCGGGATCCCGGCGGCGCAGCGAGCGGAGCTGCACGCCGCGGCCGCGCGGCTGGTCTCCGGCCCGGAGCGGGTCGCCGCCCAGGTGATGGCCGCCGGGCCTGGCCGCGGGGTCTGGGCGGCGCAGGCGCTGCGGGCCGCGGCGGCCGCCGCGTGGGCGCGCGGCGCGCCGGACGTGGCCGCGACCTTCCTGCGGCGAGCGGCCGAGGAGGAGCTCCCGCGCGACGAGCTCATCCCGCTGCTGCGCGAGCTGGCGCGCGCGCTGATCGCCGTCGAGGGTCCCGGCGGCTTGCCCGCCCTGCGCGAGGCGCTCGCGCTCGCACCGGCGTCCGAGCGCGAGGACATCACCCTCGAGCTCGGCCGGGCGCTGTTCGCCCAGGGCTACTTCACGGAAGCCGCCACGGTGTTCGGGCAGGGCACGAGCGCGGCCGCTCGGACGGAGCTGGCGACGGTCGCCGTGCTCGACCTCTCGCTGGTCCGCCGCTTCGGCGGGCTCGACACGCTCGCGGCGCGGCTTCCCGACGGCGCCTCCGCCGTCGGGGCGTGGATCGAGGTCGCCCGCCGTCCGCCCGCGGCGAGCGGCGCCGACCGCGCCGAGGAGGCGCTCGCGAACGCGCAACCGTCGTCGCTCGCCGGCGCCTTGGTCGCGCTGATGGCGGCCGGCCGGCTCGAGCTGGCGGACGCGATCTGGACCGGCGTGGCCGACTCGGCGCAGGGCGCCGGCGCACTGGAGACGCTGCGGCTCGCGGTCGCGCTGCGGGCGATGGTCCGGGTGCGTCAGGGGCGGGTCGCGGAGGCCGAGGCCGATCTACGCGAGCTGATCGCCTGGGTCGGCGAGCTCGGCCTCCCCTACGGCGAGCTCCGGATGGCGCTGCCGTGGGTGATCGCGCCGCTCGTGGACGTGCTGACCGAGCGGGGCGAGCTCGACGAGGCGCAGCACTGGGTCGCGCTGACCGGGCTCGAGCGCGACTGGCCTGAGGTCTTCGGCTTCACGTTCCTGCTCGACAGCCTCGCGCGGCTGCGGCTGGCGCAGGGTCGCGCGGCGGAGGCGCTCGTCCTCGCGCGCGAAACCGCGCACCGCCAGCGTGCGTGGGGCATCCGCAACCCCGGCTTCCTCGCCTGGGAGCTCGACGCTCGCTGCCGCGCTCGCCGCAACGGGACGCGTGGAGGAGGCGCTGGACTCCTGCGACGAGCAGGTGGACCTCGCCCGTCGCTTCGGGGTTGCGCGCGAGCACGGGATGGCGCTGCTCGCCCTCGGCCGGATCACCGGCGAAGTCGAGACGCTGCGCGCCGCGGTGGCGGTGCTCGCCCCCTCTCCGGCACGGCTCGAGCACGCCCGCGCCCTCGTCGCCCTCGGCGCCGCGCTGGGCGAGGACGCGGCGCGCGGGCCGCTGCGGGCGGCGCTCGAACTCGCCGAGCGCTGTGGCGCGACCGTTCTCGCCGCGCAGGCTCGGGACCTGCTCGTCGCCACCGGCGCGCGGCCGCGGCGCGCCGCGGTTCACCGGCGCCGCGGCGCTGACCGCGGCCCAGGAGCGCGTCGCGCGGCTCGCGGCGGGAGGGCTCGGCAACCGCGCGATCGCCGAGCGGCTGTTCGTGACCGAGAAGACCGTCGAGGGGCACCTCGCCGCCGCCTACCGCAAGCTCGGGATCAGCTCGCGCAGCCAGCTCGACGCGGCGCTCCAGACCGATCCGCAGCGGTAACGTCCGCCGCATGCCCGTCCTTGATCGCTTCCGGCTCGACGGCAAGGTCGCCGTCGTCACCGGCGCCTCCTCCGGCCTCGGCGCGGCGTTCGCCGTCGGCCTCGCCGAGGCGGGCGCCGACGTCGCCATCTGCGCCCGTCGCGCCGACCGCCTGCAGGCCACCGCCGAGCGCGTGCGCGAGCTCGGCCGCCGCTGCCTGGCCGTCACCGCCGACGTCGCCCTGCCCGAGGACTGCACGCGTGTGATCGAGGAGGCGGTCGGCGAGCTGGGCGGCGTCGACGTGCTCGTCAACAACGCGGGAGTCGGCACCGCGGTTCCCGCCACGCGCGAAGCGCCGGATGATTTCCGGCGCGTGATCGACATCAACCTCAACGGCTCCTATTGGATGGCGCAGGCGTGCGGGCGGGTGATGAAGCCGGGCTCGAGCATCGTCAACATCGGCTCGGTGCTGGGCCTGACGACCGGCGCGCTGCCGCAGGCCGCCTACAGCTCGAGCAAGGCCGCGATCATCGGGCTCACGCGCGATCTCGCGCAGCAGTGGACGGGCCGCAAGGGGATCCGCGTCAACGCGCTCGCCCCCGGCTTCTTCCCCTCGGAGATGACCGAGCAGTATCCGGATGGCTACCTCGATCAGATGATGATCCGCGTCCCCGCGGGCCGCGCCGGGGAGTCCGAGGAGCTCGTCGCCGCGCTGCTTTTCCTGGCCAGCCCCGCCTCTTCGTACGTGACCGGCATCGTCCTCCCCGTCGACGGCGGCATGCTGACCACCTAATAGTCGAGGTGGCCGCCCCCACAGGATCCCCCAACCGGTTTAGGGTCCAATCCGGATGCGCCTGTTTGCCGTAACGCTGTTCGCCGTTCTCGCCCTTGCCTCGCCCGCGTTCGCCACCCCCGTGACCAACGTCTCGGTCGGCACCACCCAGCCGTCGAACGCCGCCGGTGCCCGTACGACCTACGCCGTTACGTTCACCACCTCGGCGACCGGCGGCCTCTCGCAGGTCGCCAACAGCCGCATCACCTTCGTCTTCGCGGCCGGCACGACCTTCCCGGGCTGGGCCGGCGGCACGATCACCGTCGCCGGCACCGACGTCGGCAGCTGCTCGGCCCGAGCGCCTTGACCGTCGAATGCTCGCTGTTCAGCGGCCGGACGATCGCGGCGCTGACCAGCGTCAGCGTCCGGCTCAACGGCGTGACCAACCCGAGCCCGTCGGGCGCGCGCACGCTCGCCGTCTCGACCACGGCTGACATCGACGCCGTGAACGCGCCCTTCAACGTCGCAGCCGCGGGTTCGCTGACCAACGTCACCGCCACCAACGCCAGCCCGTCCGCCGCCGCCGGGGCGCGGACCAGCTACGTCCTCGCCTTCACCGTCTCCGCCACCGGCGGGCTGAGCCAGCAAGCCAACAGCCGCCTCGACGTCAGCTTCCCCGCCGGCACCAGCTTCCCCGGCTGGACCGGCGGCACCATCACCGTCGACGGCACCAACGTCGGCAGCTGCTCAGGCCCCGTCGGCCTCAACGTCACCTGCGCCCTCTACAGCGGCCGCACGATCAGCCGCCGGCGCCAACGTCACCGTCACCCTCGACGGCGTCACCAACGCCACCGCCGGCACCGGCAAGATCCTCACCGCCTCCACCACCAGCGACCCCGCCGTCACCAACTCCGCCCCCTTCGACGTCACTGCCGCCGGCACCCTCACCAACGTCACCGCCACCAACGCCAGCCCCTCCGCCGCCGCCGGGGCGCGGACCAGCTACGTCCTCGCCTTCACCGTCTCCGCCACCGGCGGCCTGAGCCAGGAAGCCAACAGCCGCCTCGACGTCAGCTTCCCCGCCGGCACCAGCTTCCCCGGCTGGACCGGCGGCACCATCACCGTCGACGGCACCAACGTCGGCAGCTGCTCAGGCCCCGTCGGCCTCAACGTCACCTGCGCCCTCTACAGCGGCCGCACCATCGCGCCGGCGCCAACGTCACCGTCACCCTCGACGGCGTCACCAACGCCACCGCCGGCACCGGCAAGATCCTCACCGCCTCCACCACCAGCGACCCCGCCGTCACCAACTCCGCCCCCTTCGACGTCGCGGCCGCCGGCACCCTCACCAACGTCACCGCCACCAACGCCAGCCCCTCCGCCGCCGCCGGGGCGCGGACCAGCTACGTCCTCGCCTTCACCGTCTCCGCCACCGGCGGCCTGAGCCAAGAAGCCAACAGCCGCCTCGACGTCAGCTTCCCCGCCGGCACCAGCTTCCCCGGCTGGACCGGCGGCACCATCACCGTCGACGGCACCAACGTCGGCAGCTGCTCAGGCCCCGTCGGCCTCAACGTCACCTGCGCCCTCTTCAGCGGCCGCACGATCAGCTCCGGCGCCAACGTCACCGTCACCCTCGACGGCGTCACCAACGCCACCGCCGGCACCGGCAAGATCCTCACCGCCTCCACCACCAGCGACCCCGCCGTCACCAACTCCGCCCCCTTCGACGTCCGCGCCGCCGGCACCCTCACCAACGTCACCGCCGCCGTCTCCTCGCTGACGCCGTCGGCCCGCACGCGGTACGTCGTGCGATTCACCACGTCCGCCACAGGCGGCCTGAGCCAGCAAGCCAACAGCCGCCTCGACGTCAGCGTTCCCCGCCGGCACCACCTTCCCGGGCTGGACCGGCGGCATCGTCCACGACGACGCGACCGGGCTCGACGTCGGGAGCTGCAATACCCCGATCGGCCTCGCCGTCCAGTGCGCGCTCTACTCCGGGCGCGTCGTCGGCGCCGGGCACGACCTGCGGATCACGTTCGACAACATCACCAATCCGCCGACCACCGGCCCGCAGCAACTCCAGGTCTCGACGACTTCCGACCCGGCGGCGATCACCTCGTCGAGCTACACGCAGGGTGAGCCTTCGGCGCCCGAGACCGCGATCGACTCCGGGACGTCTTCGCCCACGACGACGACGTTCACGTTCTCCGCCGCGGAGCCGGGCTCGCGCTTCGAGTGCCGCGTCGACGACGCACCGTTCGCGCCTTGCTCGTCGCCGTATGCGACGCCGGAGAACCTGGCGGGCGGGCCGCACACGTTCCAGGTCCGTGCGGTCGACGCCGCCGGCAATCCCGATCTGACGCCGGCGACCCGCGGCTTCACCGTCACGGGCGGACCGACACCGACACCGACACCGATCGCCACGACGGCGCCGACCCCATCGCCCGCGCCGGTCGCCGCCCCCGCGCCGGAGTTCAAGAAGGACGTCGTCGTGACGCCGGCGAGCGGGACCGTCTCGATCTGCGACAAGCCCGGAGGCAAGTGCACGCTGCTCGCAGCCGGTGCCGCGATCCCCATGGGCTCGACGATCGACGCGCGCAAGGGCGCCGTGGTGATTGACGTCGATCGCCGCCGCGGGCGCGGCGCCGCAGTCGGCCCGCTTCTACGACGGCATGTTCAAGGTCACGCAGACCGGCAGGACGACCGACCTCACGCTCAACGAGCCGCTGGCGCCGTGCTCGTCAAGAAGGCGCACGGGCGGCGGCGAAGAAGCCGAAGTCACGCAAGCTGTGGGGCGACGGCAAGGGCAAGTTCCGCACCCGCGGCCAGTACGGCGCCGCGACGATCCGCGGCACCAAGTGGCTGGTTCAGGACTCGTGCGCCGGGACCCTGTTCAAGGTCGACCGGGGCGTCATCTCGGTCCAGGACCGCGTCAAGCACAAGACGATCACGCTACGGGCGAAGAAGCGCTATACCGCGAAGCCCCGGCGTCGCTGAGCGAGAGGAACACCTCGTCCGGCGTCTGCCAGCGGACGACGATGTCGTCGGCGCCGACGCCCGCGCGGTAGAGCCGCCGCGCGGCCTCCATGACCGCCCCCGCGCGCTGCGCGATCGCGATCGACACGAGCTCGCCGTCCGCGTGCGGCGGCTCGTCGCTCATGCCCTCGAGCGCGGTCATCGCCGCGAACGCCGCGGCCGGGTGCGTGAGCCTGACTTCCAGGCGCTGTCCGTTCATTGCCATCCGCGCAGGATCTCGGACGTTCAGGCCAAGAACTGTCCTTAACTGAGATCATGCTCGCAGTCGTGAGCGAGACGACCTCGAGCCGCCTGCTGACCCTGCTCTCGCTGCTGCAGGGCCGCCGCGACTGGCCAGGCTCCGAGCTGGCCGACCGGCTCGACGTCTCCGCCCGCACCGTCCGGCGCGACGTCGAGCGCCTGCGCTCGCTCGGCTATCCGGTCGAGTCGATGACCGGTCCGGCGGGCGGGTACCAGCTGCGCGCCGGCACCGCGATGCCGCCGCTGTTGCTCGACGATGACGAGGCGATCGCGATCGCCGTCGAGCCTCCAGACGGCGGCAGGCGGGTCCGTGGTCGGGATCGAGGAGACCGCCGTGCGCGCGCTGGTCAAGCTCGAGCAGGTGCTCCCTTCGCACCTGCGCCGTCGCGTCCAGGCGCTGAGCGGCGCGACGCAGACCCTGCAGGTCTACGGCGGCCCACAGGTCGACCCGCAGTGCCTGACCGTCCTCGCCGCCGCCTGCCGTGACCGCGAGCGCGTGCGCTTCGCCTACACGGCGCGCGATCGCGCCGGCACGCGCCGCGAGGTCGAGCCGCACGCGCTGGTCAACGCGGGACGCCGCTGGTACCTCGTCGCCTTCGACTGCGGCCGCGACGACTGGCGCACGTTCCGGGTCGACCGGATCGAGAAGCCCGCCTCGGCCGGCACCCGCTTCACGCCGCGCGAACTGCCGGCCAAGGACGCGGCCGCCTACGTCGCCAGGAGCCTGCGGTCCTACCCCTCGCGCTACGAGGCGCACGTCACGGTCCAATGCCCGGCGTCGGACCTCGAGGGCCGGCGCTGGTACGGCGGCGACCTCACCGCGCTGGGCGAGACCCGCTGCGAGCTGCGCACCTCCGACGACAACCTCGACTGGCTGGCGATGCGGATCGCGATGCTGCCGGCGCCCTACACGGTGCACGGGCCGCCCGAGCTGATCGAGCGCCTGCGACTGATCGCTGACCGCATCGGCGGCGGTACCGTTCCGCCACCGAGTGAGGAGAAGACGAGATGCCGGTCGATCCGCAGGTCCAGGCGCTGCTCGACGAGATGGTCGCGATGGGCGCGCAGCCGTACGAGGAGCTGACCGTCGCGGAGGCCCGCGTGGCCGCGCGCGGCTTCCTCGATCTGCAGGGCGAGCCTGAGGAGGTCGCGTCGGTCGAGCACTGCTTCATCCCCGGCCCGACCGCCGATCTGCCGGCCCGGATCTACACGCCCGAAGGCGAAGGCCCATTTCCCGGCCTCGTGTACTTCCACGGCAGCGGCTGGGTCGTCCTCAACATCGAGATCTGCGACACGACGATGCGCGCGCTCGCCAACAGCACGGGCTGCGTCGTGGTCGCCGTCAACTACCAGAAGGCGCCCGAGCATCCGTTCCCGGTGCCGTTCGAGGACTGCTGGGCGGCCACGCTGTGGACCTTCGAGAACGCGGAGGCGCTCGATCTCGACACGTCGCGGATCGGCGTGATCGGCGACAGCGCCGGCGGCAACCTGGCCGCGGCCGTCTGCCTGCGCGCCCGCAACGAAGGCGCCCCGAAGCTCGCCTACCAGGCGCTGATCTACCCGGCCGTCGAGCACGGCTGGGACACCGCGTCGGCGCACGAGAACGCCGAGGGCTACCTGCTCCAGCGCGAGTCCATGCACTGGTTCTGGGATCACTACGTCCCGGACAAGTCGCTCGCGACCGACTGGCGCGTCTCACCGCTGCTGGCCGACGACCACTCCGGCCTGCCGCCCACGTTCATCGCCACCGCGGAGTTCGACCCGCTGCGCGACGACGGACGCGCCTACCACGCCAAGCTGCACGAGGCCGGGGTGCCCGTCACCTACGTCGAGTACGACGGGATGATCCACGGCTTCTACTGGATGCAGGGCATCGCCGACGGCGCGAAGCGCCTGCACGCGGACCTCGCGGAAGCGATCCGCGAGGTCCTTCAGCCGAAGCTAGTCCAGCAGGACTGAGAGGCGCCGCTCGAGCGCGTTGCCCATCGCCTCGCGGATCGGGCCCTGCTCGAAGCGCTCGACCAGTTCGGCCATGAAGCCCTCGATCACGAGCCGCTTGGCCGAGGCGTCGCCGAGGCCGCGCGAGTTCAGGTAGAAGACCTGCTCGGGATCGATCTGGGCGATCGCGGCCGCGTGCGTGCAGCGGACGTCGTTGGCCAGGATCTCGAGGCCCGGGATCGCGTCGGCGTGCGCCTTCTTGGAGAGCAGCAGGTTGCGGCACTCCTGGAACGCGTCGGTCTGCTGTGCGCCGGGATCGACCTTGATCATGCCGCGCCAGACCACCGAGGAGCGGTCGGCGAGGATGCCGCGGAAGGCGAGATCGGACGTCGTGTTCGCCGCGGCGTGCTCCTGCAGCGTGTGGAAGTCCACGTGCTGGCGCGCGTGCGGCGCGTAGGCGCCGGTGACCTTGGCGTGCGAGCCCTCGCCCGCCAGCAGCGTCTCCGTGAACACCTTGCCGTTGGCCGAGCCGAAGCCGGCGACGACCCAGTCCAGGTGCCCGTCGCGTGCCACCTCGGCGCGCTGGGAGCCGAAGACCCACGAGCGCTCGTTCATGTCCTGGGCACCGACGAAGCGCAGGCGGGCGTTCTGGCCGACCTTGAGCTCGACGACGGAGTTGAGCATCGTCTCGGCGTCGCTGGAGCCGGACAGGTGCTGCTCCCAGACCTCGGCCTCGGCGCCCTCCTCCAGCACGATCAGCACGCGGCGGTGCAGCGCCGTACCGGCGGCGTCGGTGATCGCGGTCAGCACGATCGGGGCCTCGACGCGCACACCGCGCGGGACGTGGATGAACGCGCCGCCGGTCCAGCCGGCGTCGTTGAGCTCGGTGAAGACGTTCTGGTTGGCGTCGACGATCGTGCCGAAGTGCTCCTGCACGAGGTCGCCGTGGTGCTCGCAGGCGAGCGTCAGCGGCAGCGCGATGACGCCGTCCTCCAGGTCGCCGCTGCCGTCGACGATGCGGCCGTCGACCTGGCCGAGGTGATGCGCGCCCTCGGGCGCCTCGAGCAGCGTGTCGACGCGATCGACAGCGCTCGCATCACCCTCGCCGGGCGCGGCGGCGACGAACGCCGCCAGGTCGAGCTTCGTGATGTCCGTGAACTCCCAGCCCGCCTTGCCCTTGAAGCGCGGGACGTCGAGCCCGGCGGCGCGGGTCGCCGCAAGGCTGCGGCGCTCCTTCAGCCACTCGGGCTCACGGACGGTGGCCAACTCAGCCAATGGAACCCTCCATCTGGAGCTCGATGAGGCGGTTCATCTCCACCGCGTACTCCATCGGGAGCTCCTTGACGATCGGCTCGATGAAGCCGTTGACGATCAACTTGCCGGCCTCGTCCTCGGGGATGCCGCGGCTCATCAGGTAGAAGAGCTGCTCCTCGCCGATCTTGGAGACGGAGGCCTCGTGTCCGACGTCGACATCGTCCTCGCCGATACGGATCGTCGGGTAGGTGTCCGAGCGCGAGTGCTCGTCGAGCAGCAGCGCGTCGCAGACGACCTTGGACTTCGAGCCGTGCGCGCCCTTGGCGACCTCGAGCAGGCCGCGGTAGGAGCTGCGCCCGCCGTCCTTGGAGATCGACTTGGCGAAGATGTTCGAGGTCGTGTTCGGCGCCGCGTGGACGATCTTGGCGCCGGCGTCCTGATGCTGGCCCTTGCCCGCGAAGGCGATCGACAGCACCTCGCCGTGCGCCCGCTCGCCGGTGAGGTAGACGCTCGGGTACTTCATCGTCAGCTTGGAGCCGAGGTTGCAGTCGACCCACTCGACGGTCGCGTCGGTCTCGGCGATCGCGCGCTTGGTGACGAGGTTGTAGACGTTCTGCGACCAGTTCTGCACGGTCGTGTAGCGGATCCGCGCGCCCGGCTTGGCGATCAGCTCGACGACGGCGGAGTGCAGCGAGTCCGAGCTCCACACCGGGGCGGTGCAGCCCTCGACGTAGTGCACGTAGGAGCCCTCGTCGGCGATGATCAGCGTCCGCTCGAACTGGCCCATGTTCTCGGTGTTGATCCGGAAGTAGGCCTGCAGCGGCATCTCGACCTGCACGCCCGGCGGGACGTAGACGAACGAGCCGCCCGACCAGACCGCCGAGTTCAGCGCCGCGAGCTTGTTGTCGTTGGCGGGGATGATCGACGCGAAGTACTGCTTGACGATGTCCTCGTGCTCACGGAGCCCCGAGTCCATGTCCATGAAGATGACGCCCTGCTTCTCGAGGTCCTCGCGCACCTGGTGGTAGACGACCTCGGACTCGTACTGCGCGCCGACGCCGGAGAGGAACTTGCGCTCAGCCTCCGGGATGCCCAGCTTGTCGAAGGTGTTCTTGATGTCGTCCGGGACGTCGTCCCACGTCTTCGAGGACTTCTCGGACGCGCGGACGAAGTAGTGGATGTTGTCGTAGTCGACCTCGGCCAGCATGGGCGAGCCCCACGTCGGCTGCGGGCGCGACAGGAAGTGCTCGAGCGCCTTGAGGCGGAAGTCGAGCATCCACTGCGGTTCGTTCTTGAACTCCGAGATCTGCTCGACCAGGGCCTTGCTGAGACCCTTCGGCGCCTTGAAGGCGTAGCCGGTCTCAGGGTCGTGGAATCCGAACTTCGTCTCGTAGTCCTCGTTGATGCCAACCAGCGCCTGCTGCTCGGCGATCACTTGGGGAGTAGCCATCAGGTCAGTCGACCTCCACTCGAATCACGCCGTCCTCGACGAGCACCGGGAAGGTGTCGACGGGCACGTACGCAGGCAGGTTCAGGGGCTTTCCGGTACGCAGATCAAAACGCGAGCCGTGCCTGGGGCACTCGATCGCGCAGTCCTCTTCGTCGAGCTCGCCCTCGACCAACTCGCCGTCGTCATGGGAGCAGCGGTCCTCGATGGCGAAGATCTCACCACGGCAGTTGATGACGCCGATCTCGAGGTCCTCCCACTCGACGAGACGCTTCTCGCCGGGCGGCAGCTCTTCAACGGGGCAGATGTCGATCAGGGGACTCAAAAGGTAAATCCGATTCCGGAGGTCTGGATTCTATCGGGCGCGTTGCGGAGTCCGGTCCGACGGGCCGGGTACGTTAACTCCGGTGAGTCTGACCCGAAATGGTCCGCTCGTCGGCGTGACCACTTCCGAGGTGCGCCGGGCCGAGCGGACGCAGCCATTGCCCGAGGGCGAGCCACCGCAGCACGAGATGGCGCTCGGGATGCCGTACGTGCGCGCCCTCGCGCGGGCAGGGGCGATCCCGATCGTCCTGCCGCCGCTGCCGATCGAGGCCGTGCCCGCGCTGCTGGCGCCGCTGCGCGGCATCTGCCTGTCCGGCGGCCCGGACCTGGATCCGAGCGCGTACGGCGCCGCGCCGTCGCCCGATCTGGGGCCGGTCGAGCCCGGGCTGGACGTCTTCGAGCTCGAGGTCGCCCGCCACGCCGACGCCGCCGGGCTGCCGATCCTCGGTATCTGCCGCGGCGCCCAGGCGTTGAACGTCGCCCGCGGCGGTTCCCTGCTACCAGCACCTGCCGGCGATCACCGATCAGTCCATCGAGCACCGCCAGACCCAGCCGGGCTGGGAGGAGACGCACCCGGTGCACGTCGACCCCCAGTCGCGGCTGGCCGCGATCCTCGGCACCACCGAGCTGTGGGTCAACTCGTTCCACCACCAGGCCGTGGACCGCCTCGGCAACGGCCTGCGGGCGGTGGCGTGGGCGCCGGACGGCACGATCGAGGGGATCGAGGCGATCGAGGGCGACGGTGACCGGCTCGTGCTGGGCGTGCAGTGGCACGCGGAGACGCTGGACCGCCACGGGCCGCACCAGCGGCTCTTCGAGGCGCTGGTGGCCGCGGCCGGCTTCGACCAACTGGATCTCGCGGCCTGAGGTGTGCGGCTTCGGCATCGAGGTCCGCCGCGACGGACCGGTCGATCGCGATGCGCTCGAGCGGATCGGCGCCTCGCTGCAGCCGCGCGGTCCCGACGGGTCGGGACTGTGGGTCGACGGCCGCGTCGGCATGGTCCACCGGCGGCTGGCGATCATCGACCTCAGCGAGCGCGGCGCGCAGCCGATGCGCGACGAGGCGCTCGGCCTCACGATCGTCTTCAACGGCTGCATCTACAACCACCACGAGCTGCGCGACGAGCTGCGCGCCCTAGGACATGCGTTCGTCTCGCTGAGCGACACCGAGGTGCTGCTGAAGGGCTGGGCGCAGTGGGGTGAGGATCTTCCGACCCACCTGAACGGGATGTTCGCGTTCGCGCTTCACGAGGCGTCCTCCGGCCGCACCGTCCTCGTCCGCGACCGCCTGGGCATCAAGCCGCTGTACCTGGCTGAGATCGCGGGCGGCCTGCGCGCCGCCTCGACGCTGCCGGCGCTGCTCGCGGGCGGCGGGATCGACACGAGCGTGGACCCGATCGCGCTGCACCACTACCTGTCGTGGCATTCGGTCGTCCCCTCGCCGCGGACCATCCTGCGCGGCGTGCGCAAGCTGCCGCCGGCGACGCTGCTCGTGCTCGAGCCCGACGGCCGCCGTCGCGAGCGCGTCTACTGGGACCCGTCCTTCCAGCGCACGCGTGACGTCGACGACTGGCCGGCGGCCATGCGCGAGGCGCTCCAGGTCGCCGTCCGGCGCCGGATGGTGGCCGACGTCCCGGTTGGCATCCTGCTCTCGGGCGGGCTGGACTCGAGCCTGATCGTCGCGCTGCTGGCCCGCGCGGGCCAGCACGGCCTCGCCACCTTCTCGATCGGCTTCGAGGACATCGGCGAACGCGAGGGCGACGAGTTCGAGTACTCGAATCTGATCGCGCGCGAGTTCGGCACCGACCATCACCAGATGCGCATCGGCCGCGGGCGGCTGGTCGACGCGCTGCCG
The DNA here is from genome assembly GCA_963848475.1 of uncultured Solirubrobacteraceae bacterium. Lineage (GTDB taxonomy): Bacteria > Actinomycetota > Thermoleophilia > Solirubrobacterales > Solirubrobacteraceae > Solirubrobacter. Next base: position 256,990 of record CAWKDW010000003.1, read on the forward strand.
CAGGCGATCGAGGCGATGAGCGAGCCGATGGTCTCGCACGACTGCGTCGCGTTCTGGCTGCTCGCAGAGGCCGTGCGACGCGACCGCAAGGTCGTCCAGTCCGGCCAGGGCGCGGACGAGGTGCTCGGCGGCTACGACTGGTACCCGCCACTGCTGGATGCTCCGGGGAGCGGCCTGGCCACGTATGCGGCGAGCTTCTTCGACCGCGACGACGGCGGCGTCCGCGCGCTGCTCGCGGACGCGCCGGATGACGACGTGTCGATGGAGTTCGCTCGCGAGTGGTTCACACGCCCGGGCGCGGCGACGCCGGTCGACCGCGCCCTGCGCCTGGACACGGAGGTCATGCTCGTCGACGATCCCGTCAAGCGCGTGGACAACATGACGATGGCCCACGGCCTCGAGGCCCGCACCCCGTTCCTCGACCACGAACTGGTCGAACTGGCCGCGGCCTGCCCGCCCGAGCTCAAGCTCGCCGACGGCGGCAAGGGCGTGCTCAAGGACGCCGCGCGGGGCGTCGTCCCGGACGCGGTGATCGACCGCCAGAAGGGCTACTTCCCGGTGCCCGCGCTCACGCACCTGGAAGGCCCGGTGCTCGAACTGGTCGCGGACGCCCTGCGCTCCAGCACGCGCGGCCTGTTCAAGCGCGAAGCCGTCGACGCGATGCTCGCGGCCCCCAACGAGGACCGCACCAACCTCGACGGCTCGTCGCTCTGGCAGCTCGGTCTGCTCGAGCTCTGGCTCCAGCGCCATGTGGGCTGACGGGCGGCGCGCCGGGCTCACGCTGCTCGCGCTCGGGTGCCTGCCGTTCGCCGCCGGGGCGATCGTCCCCGCCGACGGCGACACGGGCCTGATCTGCCCTTCCGCGAGCTCACCGGCCTGCCGTGTCCGCTCTGTGGTGCCACCCGCGCGTTCGCGCTCGCCGCGCGTGGCGACGTGGGGTTCACGAGCTACAACGCGGTCTGGGTCATCGTGGCGGCACTCCTCGTGCTTGCCGGTGCGCTCGCCGTGCTGACCCGGCGAGCGCCGGCGCTCGCGCCGCGCGTCAGCGTCGCGCTCGTCGCGGTGCTCGCCGCGACGGGCTGGGTCTACGCGCTCGCCCAGCGCGCCACGATCGTGGCTTAGAACGCGGCGATGAGGGCGAAGATCAGCGTCCAGAAGACAAGCGCCACCCAGCCGAGGATGATCCCCGCCATCGCGAGTCCGCGGCCGCCGAGCGCGCCGCCGGCCGCGTCGATCTTGCGCCTCGCGCTGTAGCCGCAGATCAGCGCCGGGATCGCGAAGATCCAGGGGCAGAACGGGAACACGGCGACGATGCCGAGCAGCAGCGCGGCGACCGCGCTCCCCGGCGTGCCACCGCCGACCTCTGGGTTCAGGCCCGGCGAGGACTGCCACTGCGGCTCGGGCTCCGACTGCGCGGCCGGCTCGGCCTCCGGTTCCGCGAGCGGGTCTCGCGGCTGCCACTGGGACTGCCAGTGCGAAGGCTCCTGCGGGACCTTCCACTGCGGATTCGGGTTCTCATCTCCGGGGATGCCGCTCATCTGCTGCGCAAAGCTACCTGACGCTCTAGCGTTCGGTGGCAATGGCCTGGAACCTCGACGGGCGCGTGGCGCTCATCACCGGCGGCGCGTCCGGCATCGGCGCAGAACTCGCGCGCCAGCTCGCCGGCCGCGGCATGCGCCTGGGCCTGATCGACATCAACCAGGAGCCGCTGGAGGCCGTCGCGGCGAGGATCGCGGGTACCGAGACGGCGGTCGCCGACGTGCGCGACGCGGAAGGCCTGACGGCCGCGATCGACGACCTGGCGCGCCGGCTCGGCGGGATCGATGTCGCCGTCGCCAACGCCGGCATCGCCACCGGCGGACCGCTGCGGATGGTCGCGCCGGAGACGGTCGAGGACACGATCGACGTCAACCTGCTCGGCGTCTGGCGAACCGCGCGCGCGACGCTGCCGCACGTGCTCGAACGCCGCGGGCACCTGCTGCTGATCGCCTCGGCGGCGGCCGTGCTGCCCGCCGCCGGGCTCGGCGCCTACAGCGCGTCCAAGGCCGGGGTCGAGGCGCTCGGGCGCTCGCTGCGCGTCGAGTTGCGCCCGCACGGCGTCACGCTCGGCGTCGGCTACTACCTGTTCCTGGCGACGCCGATGGTCGAAGCGGGCGACCGCTCGCCGATCTTCGGGTCCTCGAAATCCAAGCTGCCCTCGCCGATCGCACGCACGTGGCCGCTGGAGCCCGCGATCGCACGCACCGTGACCGCGATCGAGAAGCGCTCGCGCGCGATCGCCCACCCGCCGTTCCTGCGCGGGCTGATGGCCGTCCGCGGGCTGCTCGACAGCTCGCTCATGGACCGCCGGATGGTGAGCGGCGTGCCGGCGATGGAGGAGGCGTTCGCCGCCGAGGCCGAGCGGGTCGGCTCAGCCGCCGCCGCACGCGCCGTGGGCGGGAATTGATCGGCTCGTCGGCCGGTCGGCACCGGTGCTCAATTGGTCACGTCGACCAGCTTCCATTCGCCCTCGATGCGGCGGGCGGTCTGGGAGACCGGCGTCTTCTCGCCCTGCAGCGTCGCCGTCCAGTCGATCACCGCTTCATCGCCCGTGACGACGACCCCGTTGACCTTGGCGGTCTTGGCCACCTCGTCGAGCAGCTTCTTGCGCTTCGGATCCTGGTCGGTGGCCTGGTAGATCGCGCCGAGCAGGAGTTCGCACTCCTCGGGCGCGTTCGACATCCCCGCCTCCTTGACCTTGGCCTGCAGCTTGGTCGTCGTCTCCGGGGACAGGTGCTCGCAGGCGCCGGAGAAGTCGCGCTCCAACAGCGCGGCGTTGTAGCCGTCGAACGCCGCCCGGACCTCGGTTTCGGCGTCCGCGGCACTCTGCGTCGCGACGGGCGTGGCCGCTTCATCGGCTCCGCCTCCACAACCGGCGAGCAGACCGGCGATCAGCAGGGCGGGCATCAATCTCATCCCCGCAGTGTGACCCGGACCCGCGATCTACGGCCAGCCGTACCGTCGCCGACGCGCGGCACGGGTAGGCTCCAACGGGTCATGACGATTTCCTGAGACGCCTTCTCCCCGCACGCCGCACGCGTGCACCGGCCGTCCGCAATCGATGACGTCTGCCGTCCTCGTCGCCGCCCCGAAGGTCGCCGCGACGAGCGCGCACGGCCGTTCAGCCGCCTCCCTTTCACGCGAAGGAGCGTCGCCTCATGCACCGCAATCCCACCCCGCGCCAGCCCGTCGGCAAGAAGCGCCCGCCACTGCCACCCAAGCAGGTCATGCGCCCCGCGCCCAAGCCGCAACCGCGGACGATGAACAAGCAGCACCGCGGCGGGCGGTAGCGCATGTCGAAGCGCGGCCCGCTCAGCGGGCCGCGCTTCACCCCGGGTTCTAGGCCGCCTTCTCCGCCGCGTCCCAGGTCGCCGCGTGGCCGAGCCCCGCGGACTTGATGACCTTCAGCGACAGCAGCGCGCACTTGATGCGCGTGGCGGAGATGTCGATCCCCAGCAGGTCGAGCACGAACTCCTTGTCGAGCTCGAGCAGCTTCTCGGTCGGCATGCCGATCAGCTCGTCGGACGTCATCGACGCCGCGGCCTGCGAGATCGCGCAGCCGTGGCCGGAGAAGGCGACGTCGGAGACCTTGCCGTCGGCGACCTTGATCTGGACGCGCAGCTCGTCCCCGCAGAGCGGGTTGGTGTCGAAGAACTCCATGTCGGGATCCTCGAGCTCACCCCAATGATGCGGGCGCTTGTAGTGCTCGAGGATGTTCTCCCTGTAGAGATCGTCCATCAGGCGAAGACTCCCTGCACCGTGCCGAGTCCGTCGATCAGGCGGTCGACGTCCTCGCGCGTGTTGTGGATCGCGAACGAGGCGCGCGTGGACGCGGGCGTGCCGAAGCGGCGCATCAGCGGCTGCGCGCAGTGGTGGCCGGCGCGGACGCAGACCCCGCCACGGCCGAGGATCTCGGCGACGTCGTGCGGGTGGATGCCGTCGAGGACGAAGGTCGCGATCGAGCCACGCTGCTCGCTGTCACGCGGGCCGTAGAGCGTGAGACCGGGCACCTCGGAGAGGCGCTCGATCGCGTAGGTCGTGACGTCACGCCCATGCTCGCGCACGGCGTCCATGCCGACTCCGGAGAGCCAGTCCAGCGCTGCCCCGAGACCGATCGCCTCGGCCACCGGCATCGTGCCCGCCTCGAACTTCTGCGGCGCCTCGGCCCAGGTGGACTCGAAGTCGCCGACGCGGGAGATCATGTGCCCGCCGCCGAGGAACGGCGGCATGTCGCGCAGCAGCTCCGCGCGGCCGTGCAGCACGCCGATGCCGGTCGGACCGTAGGCCTTGTGGCCGGTCCAGGCGTAGAAGTCGGCGCCGAGCGCGGCCACGTCGACCGGCAGGCTCGGCACGGCCTGCGCGCCGTCGACCAGCACGAGCGCGCCGGCGGCGTGCGCGCGCGCGACGATCTCGGCGATCGGGTTGATCGTGCCGAGGACGTTGGAGATGTGCCCGACGGCGACGAGCTTCGGGCCCTGCGCCAGCAGTTCGTCGAGCACGTCGAGGTCCAGCAGGCCCTCGTCGGTGACCGGCACGTAGGCCAGCCGGCAGCCCAGCAGCTGCCACGGGACGATGTTGGCGTGATGCTCCATCTGCGTGATCACCACGAGGTCGTCGGGCTTCACATTGGCGCGACCCCACGCGTAGGCCACGAGGTTGATCGACTCGGTGGCGTTCTTGGTGAAGATCGTCTCGCCGGGCGTCGAGTTCGTGAACGCGGCGACCTTCTCGCGCGCCGCCTCGTAGGCATCCGTGGCCTCGGAGGCGATCGCGTAGATGCCGCGGTGGATCGACGCCCGGTAGGTCTCGTAGTAGCGGTCCATCGCCTCGATCGCCGGGCGCACGGTCTGGGCCGTGGCGGCCGTGTCGAGGTAGACGAGGCCCTCCCGCTCCAGCGTCGGGAACTCGGCGGAGGTCGGGACCGCTAGGGACATCAGAGGCCCACGCCCGCGGCGACCTCGTCGCGGATCCAGCCGTAGCCGTGCTTCTCCAGCTCGGTGACGAGCTCCGGCCCGCCCTCCTTGACGATCCGGCCCTCGAACATGATGTGCACGAACTGGGGCTCGACCATGTGCAGGATGCGCTGGTAGTGGGTGATGATCAGCACGCCCATGTCCGTGCCCTGCGCGACGGTGTTGACGCCGGCGGCGACGGTGTTGAGCGCGTCGATGTCCAGGCCGGAGTCGGTCTCGTCGAGAACCGCCAGGCGCGGCTGCGTGAGCGCGAGCTGGAGGATCTCCATGCGCTTCTTCTCGCCGCCGGAGAAGCCGTCGTTGAGATAGCGGCTCGAGAACTCCTTCGGGACCTGCGTGAGCTCCATCGCGGCCTCGACGGTCTTGCGGAACTCCTTCAGCGAGATCGCCTGCTCGCCGCGGCCCTCGCGGTGCGCGTTCATCACCATGCGCAGGTACTTGGCGACCGTGACGCCGGGGATCGCGACCGGGTACTGGAAGGCCATGAACAGGCCGGCACGGGCGCGCTCGTCCGGCGCGGCCTCCGTGATGTCCTCACCGTCGAAGAGGATCTGGCCCTCGGTGACCTCGAGGTTCGGGTGACCCATGATCACGTTCGCCAGCGTCGACTTGCCGGAGCCGTTGGGGCCCATCAGCGCGTGGAATTCGCCCGCGCGGACATGCAGGTCGACCCCCTTGAGGATCTGCTTCTCGCCCGCGCTGACGTGGAGGTTCTTGATCTGAAGCTCGCCCATGTGTCCTTGCTCTATCTAGGAAGTCGGTACTGAACTGGGAGTGACGGTGATGCTCGATGGCCGCGCGTCGAACTCGACGAGCTCCGCGAGGGTGGTGCGCTGCAGCGAGCGGATGACGCCCATCTGCACGCGCGTCCACAGCAGCTTGGTCGAGCAGGTCCCGGAGTTCTCGTGCCCGTGATGCGAGCACTGGACGCGCCCGTCAGTGTCGTCGAGGAAGCAGTCCATCGGCGCGATCGCGCCCTCGAGCGCGAGCACCGCCTGGTCCATCGTGATCTCCTCCGCGGGCCGCGCGAGCACGTAGCCACCGTGCGCACCGCGGGTGGACACCACAAGGTCGGCCTTCTTCAGCAGCGCGGCAATCCGCTCGCAGTAGGCGAGCGGGAGGTTCTCGGCCTCGGCGATCGCCTTCAGCGAGACCGGATGCCCGTTGCCGTGACGCCCCAGCTGGATCAGCAGCCGGACGCCGTACTCGGCCTTGGTGGTGAAGATCATCGCGGCTAAAGCCTACCAATGCGGTAGGAGTTACCGGCCGAGCGCGGAGCGCACGAGCGCGCGGCGGGCGCGCGCCGTGTCGCGCGGGCCAGGATCGTGACCGCGCCGGCGAGGAAGGGGACGTACTCCTGTCTTCTAGTGTCTCTCGCCGCTCATGGCACTCCGCTCAGACCTCAGAAACGTCGCGATCGTCGCCCACGTCGACCATGGGAAGACCACGCTCGTCGACGCGATGCTGTGGCAGTCCGGCGCGTTCCGCGAGAACCAGGACGTCAATGACCGCGTCATGGACTCGATGGATCTCGAGCGCGAGAAGGGCATCACGATCCTCGCCAAGAACACGGCGGTCCGGTACCACGGCGTGAAGCTCAACATCATCGACACCCCCGGCCACGCCGACTTCGGCGGCGAGGTCGAGCGCGGGCTGACGATGGTCGACGGCGTCCTGCTGCTGGTCGATGCCTCCGAGGGCCCGCTGCCGCAGACGCGCTTCGTCCTGCGCAAGGCGCTCGAGAGCGACCTCCCGGTGATCCTCGTGATCAACAAGGTCGATCGCCCGGATGCGCGCATCTCCGAGGTCGTCGACGAGGTCTACGAGCTGTTCATCGACCTCGGCGCGAACGAGAAGCAGATCGAGTTCCCGGTCGTCTACACCAACGCGCGGGCCGGCTTCGCGTCGCTGACCACGACCGACCCGGGGACGTCGCTGGAGCCGCTGATGGACACGCTGCTGGACACGATCCCCGCGCCCGAGTACGAAGAGGGCGAGCCGCTTCAGGCGCACGTCACCAACCTCGACGCCTCGGCCTACGTCGGGCGCCTCGCGATCTGCCGCGTCCGCAACGGCACGATCAAGAAGGGCCAGCAGGTCGCCTGGTGCCGCGCCGACGGGACGATCAGCTCCTTCCGCGTCGCCGAGCTCTACATCACCGAATCGCTCGATCGCGTCGATGCCGCCGAGGCCGGGCCGGGCGAGATCATCGCCGTGGCCGGCACGCCCGACGTCACGATCGGCGAGACGCTGGCCGACATGGCGAACCCGAAGCCGCTGCCGGTGATCACGGTCGACGAGCCGTCGATCAGCGTCACGGTCGGCATCAACCTCTCGCCGCTGGCCGGCAAGGACGGGACCAAGCTCACGGCCCGCCAGATCCAGGACCGGCTGATCGCCGAGACGATCGGCAACGTCTCGATCCGCGTGCTGCCGACCGAGCGCCCGGACACCTGGGAGGTCCAAGGCCGCGGCGAGCTGCAGCTGGCGATCCTCGTCGAGATCATGCGCCGCGAGGGCTTCGAGCTCACGGTCGGCAAGCCGCAGGTCGTCATCCGCGACATCGACGGCAAGCGCCACGAGCCGGTCGAGCGCATGACGATCGACGTGCCCGAGGAGTACGTCGGCGTGATCACGCAGATGCTCGCCCTGCGCAAGGGCCGCATGGAGCAGATGATCAACCACGGCACCGGCTGGGTCCGGATGGACTATCTCGTGCCGGCCCGCGGGCTGATCGGCTTCCGCACGGAGTTCCTCACCGACACGCGCGGCACCGGCCTGCTGCACCACGTCTTCGAGGCCTGGGAGCCGTGGGCGGGCGACATGCGACTGCGCCCCACCGGCTCGCTGGTCGCCGACCGCACGGGCAAGACCGCGAGCTTCGCGCTCTTCAACCTGCAGGAGCGCGGCTCGCTGTTCGTCGAGCCCGGCGAAGAGGTCTACGAGGGCATGATCGTGGGCGAGAACGCGCGCCAGGAGGACCTGGACGTCAACGCCGTCAAGGAGAAGCACCTCACCAACGTGCGCTCCTCGACCTCCGACGTCCTGATCCGGCTGGTGCCCGCGCGCAAGCTCTCGCTCGAACAGGCCATGGAGTTCGTGCGCGAGGACGAGTGCGTGGAAGTCACCCCGCATTCGGTCCGGATGCGCAAGGTCGTGCTCGCGGGCGTGGACCGCGTGCGCGAAGCTCGGCGCCTCAGGACGTAGTTCGGCCCTACACTTTGGGCCGAACTGGCACCGATGCCCGACGGCCCCCCGAAGTTCGAGGACCTTCTCGAAGCTGCTCCCGACGCCATGGTGGGGACAGATGCGGCTGGCATCGCGGTGTTCGCGAACGAGCGGGCGCGAACGCTGCTGGGCCGCGATCCGGTCGGCGCACCGCTCGGTGAGGTGCCGCCCGCGTTCGACGTGACGCGCCACCCGATGGGCGAGTACGAGCTGGTGGTGCTGCGCGACGCCGACCCGCGCGCGCTGCGCGCGATCCTCGACAACACCCCCGCGGCGATCTTCCTCAAGGATCCCGACGGTCGCTACCTGCTCGTCAACCGCGCGTTCGAGCGCCTGCACGGGCGTCCCGCGGAGGACCTCGTCGGCCGGCTCGATCGCGAGGTGCTCCCGGTCGAGGTCGCCGACCGCATGCGCGTCGACGACCTGCGCGTGATGTCCGAGCGTCACCCGATCGAGCTCCAGGAGGAGGTCCGCCACGGTGAGCAGACGCGGACCTTCCTGTCACTGAAGTTCCCGCTGATCGACGAGCGCGATGACGAGCTCTACGGCATCGGCGGCGTCGCGACCGACATCACGCACCACACGCGGCTCGAGGCGCGGCTGCGCGAGGCCCAGCGCCTCGAGGCGGTCGGCCAGCTCGCCGGCGGCGTCGCGCACGACTTCAACAACCTGCTCGCGGTGATCGCCAACTACGCCGCGTTCGTGCGCAAGGAACTGGCCGACGGTTCGCGCGCGGCGGGTGACGTGGACCAGATCATCGCCGCCTCGCGGCGCGCGTCCGAGCTCACGCGGCGGCTGCTGCTGTTCTCGCGCCGCCAGTCCGGCACGCCCGAGGTGCTCTCGCTGCGGCGCGTGATCGAGAGCGTCGAACTGCTCCTGCAGCGCACGCTCGGCGAAGAGATCGACCTGCGCGTGCACTGCGACGACCGGCTGTGGGACGTGGAGGCCGACCGCAGCCAGCTCGAGCAGGTGCTGATGAGCCTGGCACTGAACTCGCGCGAGGCGATGCCCGACGGCGGCGTCCTGACCATCCGCGCCGAGAACGCGGTCCTGCGCGATCCCGCGAGCCCCTCCTCGCGCGCCGTCTCGCTGACCGTCGCCGACACCGGCCGCGGTATGGCCCGCGAGGTCACCGCGCACGCCTTCGAGCCGTTCTTCACCACCAAGGCGGTCTCCGGCCACGGCGTCGGGCTCGGCCTCGCGACCGTCTACGGCATCGTCACCAACGCGCGCGGCAAGATCGAGCTGACCTCTGAGCCGGGCCGGGGCACGACCGTGACGGTGCTGCTGCCGGCGGTCCGCCGCGCGAGCGACGACGCGCCTTCGCCGAGCGCCCCGCGCGGCCGCGGCGAGACCGTGCTCGTGGTCGAGGACGCCGACGCCGTGCGGGTGTTGACCGGCCGGATCCTCTACGCCGCCGGCTACCAGGTCGTCTCGGTCGAGAGCGGAGCGGTCGCGCTGGAGCGCCTCGACGACGCCGACGTGCTCGTCACCGACGTCGTGATGCCGGGGATCTCCGGCGTCGAGCTCGCGGTCACCTCGCGCGAGCGCCGGCCCGGGCTGCCGGTCGTCTTCGTCTCCGGCTACACGGGGGACACCACGATCGCCGGATCCGACGACCCGGCGACCGCATTCCTGGCGAAGCCGTTCGACGGCGACGACCTGCTGCGCGCCGTCCGCTCCACCTTGGACGCGACGCGCCTGCGCAACGCCCCGTAGGGATTCGCGGGCCTGGCCTCGCCGAGACGGATCGAACCTGAGCAAGCACACCCCCGGTCAGGCCGTGCGCCCGGGGCGCGCGACCAGGCCCTTCCGTGCGACGCGGATCATGCCCGGGCGGCGTCCTTGATCGCGCTGAGGATCGCCTCCTCGGTCGGACCGGCGAGGTCGGCGACGACGCGTCCGTCGGCGAGGAACAGGACGCGGTCGGCGATCGCGGCCGCGCGGGCGTCATGGGTGACCATCACCGTCGTCTGGCCGTCCTCGTCGACGGCGGTCCGCAGCAGGTCGAGCACGCCGGCGCCGGCCGCGGAGTCGAGGTTGCCGGTCGGCTCGTCGGCGAACAGCACGGTCGGCCGGCAGATCAGCGCGCGAGCGACCGCGACGCGCTGCTGCTGGCCGCCGGAGAGCTGCGCCGGCTTGTGGTCGCGGTGCTCGGCGAGGCCCATGCGCTCCAGCAGCGCGTCGACGACGTGCGGCTCGGGCTTGCGGCCGGCGATCGCCAGCGGCATGCAGCACGTTCTCCTCGGCGGAGAGCGTGGGCATCAGGTTGAAGGACTGAAAGACGAAGCCGATGTGCTTGCGGCGCAGGCGCGTGAGCTCTCGGTCGGACATGCGCGTGATGTCCTCGCCGGCGATGTGGACGGCACCCGCGTCGGGCGTGTCGAGCCCGGCCAGCAGGTGCATGAGCGTCGACTTGCCCGAGCCCGACGGGCCCATCACCGCGGTGAACTGCCCCTGCGGCACCTCGATCGACACCCCGCGCAGCGCGCGCACCGCCGAACCACCCTCGCCATAGGTCCGCGTGAGCGCGGTCGCCGACACGGCGTTGGAGCTCGTCTGGGGAAGATCGGAGTGGGCGTAGGCGAGAGCGGTCATGTACCGGAACGGTCCCAGCCCAAACGGTCGCGCGTCGTCGGCCCCAGTGACGATTCTCGATCAGCGCTAGGAGGACAGCCCGTCATCCTCAGGGATGACAGCGGGATCGTCCGTGCGCACGAGGACATACGGGTAACCGCACGTCACACTTCCGCCATGCCGGCCATCGCCCACTCCGCCCTCGCGCCGCGCGACGACGCCGTGGTGGCCGACGAGCGTGCGCGGATCGCGGTCGAGCTGCAGGACGTCCTGGCGCACGCGCTGAGCGCGATGACCGTCCAGGCGGCGGGCGCCCGCCGCCTCATCCTGACGCCGGCCGGAGCCCGCGCGCACGGCGTTCGCGGCGATCGAGGCGGCCGGGCGTGAGGCCCTCGACGAGCTGCGCCGCCTGCTCGGCGTGCTGCGCCGCGACGACGAGGCGTCCGCGCGCGAACTGCACGACCTCGTCGCGCACTCGATGACCGTGATGGTCGTGCAGGCGGGCGGCGCGCGACGGATCCTCGATCGCGATCCCGGCCGCGCGCTGGAGGCGGCAGCGCGGATCGAGCGCACCGGCCGCGAGGCGCTGGGCGAGATGCGTCACCTGCTGGGCGTGCTCGGGACCTCAGAGCAACCGGCGGCGCGCGCCCCGCAGCCGACGCTCGCGGAGATCGGCGAGCTCGTCACCCGCGCCCGCGCCGCGGGCCTGCCGACCGTGCTCGAGGTGCGCGGCACGCGCCGCCCGCTCGCGCCCGGGCTCGACCTCGCCGCGTACCGAATCGTCCAGGAGGCACTCACCAATGCGCTCAAGCACGCGGGCGATGCGCCCACCACGGTGACCGTCGGCTGGTCCGAGTACACGCTCGCGCGTCGAGATCCGCGACCACGGGCGCGCCCCTTCGACCGCCGGCGAGCCCGGCCACGGCCTCGTCGGGATGCGCGAGCGCGTCCGGCTCTACGGCGGTGAGCTCGAAGCCGGCCCCGCCGCCGACGGCCGCGGCTGGAGCGTCCGCGCGACCTTTCCCCTCCCGGCCCGAGAGTTGAGCCTCGCTTGAGCATCCGCCTGTTGATCGCCGACGACCAGGCGCTCGTGCGCGCCGGGTTCCGCATGATCCTCGACGCCGAGGACGATCTGGAGGTCGTCGGCGAGGCCACCGACGGCCTCGACGCGGTCGCGCAGGCCCGGGACCTGAAGCCCGACGTCGTGCTGATGGACATCCGCATGCCCGAGCTCGACGGGATCGAGGCCACCAGCCGGCTGCTCGCCGAAGCGGGCGAGCACCCCGTGCGCGTCCTGATGCTGACGACGTTCGACCTCAACGAGTACGTCTACGAGGCGCTGCGCGCGGGCGCGAGCGGGTTCCTGCTCAAGGACGTGCCGCCCGAGCAGCTGGCGGCGGGCATCCGCATCGTCGCCGCAGGGCGAGGCGCTGCTCGCGCCCTCGATCACGCGCCGCCTGATCCAGGAGTTCGCCGCCGCCTCGCCGACCCCGCCCGCGCCGCCGCCGGGTCTCGACGAGCTGACGGCGCGCGAGCTCGAGGTCTTCCGCTGCGTCGCCCGCGGCCTCTCGAACGCCGAGATCGCCGCCGAGCTGATCGTCAGCGAGACGACGGTCAAGACGCACGTCGCCCGGCTGCTGATGAAGCTCGGGCTACGCGACCGCGTCCAGGCCGTCGTGCTCGCGTACGAATCGGGGATCGCCGTCCCGGGGAAGGGTTAGCCCGCCGCTCGACTTGCGCAGCCAGACGATGTCGCCGCTCGCGAGGTCGTTAGCGCGTCCGCCACGCCTCCGGGTCCTCCGCCAGCGCGTCGATCGGCTCCGGCAGTGCACCGCTGGAGAGGTCGGCGAGCGTGACGTGCTCCATCACCGCGCGCAGGTTGTGGCGCAGCGCGATCCACACGCGCTGCAGCGGCTCCGCCGGCCCGGTGTAGGACACGTTCTCCGGCCGCTCGCCGCGGACGGCGGCCAACGGCCCGTCCACCGCCCGGATCACGTCGGCGACCGTGATCTCCTGGGCCGGCCGGTTGAGCTTGTGCCCACCCTCAGCCCCGCGCACGCTCTGCACCAGCCCCGCGTGCCGCAGGTCGGAGAGGATGTTCTCCAGGAACCGTTGCGGGATCCCCTGAGCCGTGGCGATCGACTCGGCCCGCACCGGCGCGCCCGTGTCCTGGGCGGCGGCGAGTTCGGCGGCGGCACGCACCGCGTAGTCAGCCTTGGCGGAGACCTTCACGCGCCGATCCTAAAGGGGTCTGACCCCTTGAGTCACCTCGACTCAAGGGGTCAGACCCCCTAAAGGGCGCCTAAAGGTCGAGGACGACGCGGGTGCCTCCGAGTGCGGAGGGCTCGGCGTAGGCGCGGCCGCCGTGGAGAGCGGCCTGCTGGGCGACGATGGCGAGCCCGAGGCCGGAGCCCGGGGTGGTCGCGTCACGGCCGCGGGCGAAGCGCTCGAAGACGCGCTCGCGCTCGGCGGCCGGGATCCCGGGGCCGTCGTCGTCGACCGCGACGCGGTGGCCGGCGATCGCCGAGGCGGACCGTGCGGGCGCCGTGGCGGGCGGCGTTCTCGAGCAGGTTGTCGAGCGCTGCGCGCAGGCCGGTCTCGTCGCCTTCGAGCATGAGCTCGCCGGCATCGCCGAACGCGAAGTCGACGTCCGGGTGGCGGCGGCGGGCGTCGGCGAGGGCGGCGTCGGCGAGCTCCCCGACATCGACGGCCTCGGGGCCGCCGGCGCCGGCATCGCCGCGGGCGAGCGCCTGGAGGCCGTCGAGCAGCGCCGTCAGGCGGACGAGGTCGCGCTCGACCTCGGCCAGTGCGGTCGCGTCGGGACCGTGGTGCAGCGCGGCGAGGTTCGCGCGGATGCTCGTGAGCGGCGTGCGCAGCTCGTGGCCGGCGTCCGCGGTGAACCGGCGCGCGGCCTCGAGCGCCTGCTCGGTCGCGTCCGCCGAGGCCTCCAGGCGCGCCAGCATCGCGTTGAGCGAGCGGGCGACGTCGTCGACCTCCTCCGGGCCCGCCGTCGGCGTCCACCCGGGTCGTGAGATCGCGCGTGGTGCTGACGCTCGCGGCGCTCTCGCGCAGCCGGTTCAGCGGCCGCAGCGCGCGCGCGGCGAGCAGCCGCACGGCGAGCGCGCAGGCGATCAGCGCCCGCGCAGGCCGCGAGCGCGATCGACCCGCCGCAGATCGCGCACGCGTTGCTCCAACGGCGCGAGCGGCGTGCGAGACGACGAGCCGCCCCTGCGCCCGCGGCCGCACGGTGCGCGCCAGCACGCGCCAGTTCGCGCCCGCGTCGTCGGTCACTGTGCTCAGCCCGTTCGCGGCCGGCACCGGCACGCCGGGCGCGCGCAGGTCGTCGAAGACCGCTTCGCCGCCACGCTCCAGCCGCACGGAGAGCGTCCCCGGCACGGTTGCGAGCGGGCTCTGCTGGCCGCTCGGCGAGCCGCGGCGACGCGATGGCGCGGCGGGCGGGGGCCGCAAGGCGGTCGGCGGCTGAGCGCAGCTCGCGATCCAGCGACGCGCGCTCGCGCCGCGCCACCTCGGTCACCGCCACGACCGCGACCGCCGCCAGCACCACCGCCATGACCAGCGTCACGAGCAGCGTGACCCGGCCGGAGAGCGTCCTCACCGCAGCACGAAGCCCACGCCGCGCACCGTCTGCAGGATGCGCGGGCGGCCGTCCGCCTCGAGCTTGCGGCGCAGATAGCCGACGAAGACGTCGACCACGTTCCCGTCGGCCTCCCAGTCATAGCCCCACACCTGCTCGAGCAGCTGCCGGCGGCTGAGCACCAGGCCCGCGTTGCGCGCCGAGCACTTCGAGCAGGTCGAACTCGCGCCGCGTCAGCTCGCAGCGCAACGCCGCCGCGGGTGGCGATCCGGCGCGCCGGGTCGACCTGGAGGTCGGCGAAGACGAGCAGCCGCCCGCGGTCTTCGGCGCCCCGCGGCGCAGCAGCGCGTGCAGCCGCGCGACGAGCTCCTCGATCGCGAACGGCTTGACGAGGTAGTCGTCGGCGCCCGCCTGCAGGCCGGCGACGCGGTCGGCGACCTCGTCGCGCGCGGACAGGATGCAGATCGGCGTGTCGTCGCCGGCCGCGCGCAGGCGGGCCGCGACGGTGTGCCCGTCGATGCCGGGCAGCACGACGTCGAGCACGATCGCCGCGGGCGGCTGGGCGGCGATCGCCGCGATCGCCTCCTCCCCGTCGGCGGCCGTGCGCACGGCGAAGCCCTCGAGGCGCAGGGCGCGCTCGAGGGCTACGCGGATCGCGGGCTCGTCGTCGACGACGAGGACGAGGGGCAGCGCCGCCGTCAAGGGCGCGCCGCCGCGATCACGATGCAGGCCGGCCGCGTTCAGCGGACCCCTGTCCGCAGGAAGCCGATGCCGAGCTTGCCGCCGCTGAGGCGCTTGTCGCGCTGCTCGGCGGTCAGCCAGCCGTCCTCGACGAGCGAGTCGAGCCGCTCCTTGACGAGCGCCTGAACGCCGGCGGTGACGGCCGCGGGCTCGACGCCGAGGTCCTTCGCCACGGCCTCGGTGAACGACTGCTTGGTGGCCGCGGCCTGCGCGCGGCGCTTCGCGCGCTCGGCCTTGCTGGGCTTCTCGCCCTTCGCGCGCGCCTCGAGCCGGCTCGCGCCGTGCAGCCTTGTCGGGCTTGTTGGCCTTGGCGGCCGACTTCAACGCCGCGAGCACGTCGGCGGCGGGCTTGTCGAGCTGCGCGCCGAGCTTGGCCGCCAGGACCTGACGGAACGGCGCGCCCGCGGGCTTGGACGGCGCGGCGTTCGCGCCGCCGGCGACCAGCACGCCGGCGACGACGGCGGCCGCCGCGGCGGAGAGGACGATGGAGGTGAGTCGTCGGTGCATGTCGGAGAGCTTGGTCGCGCTGATTGTGGAAACTCTGTGGATCGCCATGAAGATCGCCACCTGGAACGTCAACTCCCTCAACGCCCGTCTGCCGCGAGTGCTCGAATTCCTCGAGCTGCACACCCCCGACCTGCTGCTGATGCAGGAGACGAAGGTCGATCCGGACAAGTTCCCGGACGCCGCGCTGGCCGACGCCGGCTATCACGCCGTCCATCATTCGGCGGGCCGCTGGGCGGGGGTCGCGATCGCCGCGCCCGCCTCGATCGCCCTCGAGGACCGGCGCGCCGGGCTCGAGGGCGAGCCGGACCCCGAGGAGGCGCGCTGGCTCGAGGTCAGCGCCGGGACGCTGCGCGTGATCACGACCTACGTGCCCAACGGGCGCTCGATCGACTCGCCGTTCTACGAGGGCAAGCTGCGCTTCCTCGACGCGGCGGCGGAGCGGATCCGCGCGCTCTCGGGCGGCGAGCTGCTCGTCGCCGGCGACTTCAACGTCTGCCCGGCGGACATCGACGTCTACGATCCGGCGGCGTTCGTGGGCGACACCCACGTCACCGCGCCCGAGCGCGAGCGCTTCGCCGCGCTGCTGGCGGCCGGCACCGTCGACGCCTTCCGCGAGCTGCATCCCGACGAGCCGGGCTTCACCTGGTGGGACTACCGCGCCGGGCACTTCCACAAGAAGCTGGGGCTGCGCATCGACGCCTTCCTGCTCTCGGCCCCGGTCGCCGAGCGGTTGCGGGAGTGCGGCATCGACCGCAACTTCCGCAAGGGCACCAAGCCCTCCGATCACGCGCCGCTGCTGGTCGAGCTTTCGGGCTAGGTGGCGTTCCAGCGCACGATCGCGCGGTTCTCGCGCTCGAACCCGAGCTCGGAGAGCGCCGCGGTGTCGAGCGCGAAGCTCCCGCCCCACTCCGGCGGCAGCTCGAGCCAGCGCGCCGCCGAGCACGCGCAGGATGTGACCGTGGGCGAAGAGCGCGACGTCGCCGTCCGCGGCCAGCGCCCGCGCCAGCACGCGGTCCGCCCGCGCGCCGGCCTCGGCCAGCGTCTCGCCGCCCGGCGAGCCGTCGGTCCACAGCGACCAGCCCGGCCGCTCCTCGCGGATCTCCGGCGTCGTGCGGCCCTCGTATTCCCCGTAGTCGACCTCGACCAGGTCATCATCGAACACCGGATCGGCGAACCCCGCGAGCTCCGCGGTCACGCGCGAGCGGACACGCGGCGAGGCGAGCACGAGCACGAACTCGCGGTCCGACGAGCCGCTCGCGCAGACCGCGCGCGGCGGCTCGACCGCGGTCCGTCAGCGGGATGTCGGTCGTCGACGTGTGCTTGCCCGACGCGCTCCATTCGGTCTCTCCGTGACGGGCCAGGACGATGCTCATGGGGTGTACCTCCGGGCGAGTGCGAGCACCGCGTCGACGTGGCGCTGCACCGGGGCAGGCCCGGAGTGCAGCTCCACCACGAACGCGCTGCCGTCGTGGATCAGGTGGTTCTGCCAGCCGATCGCCGTGCCGCGGTAGTCGGGCAGCGAACGCAGGGGCAGCCCCGTCCGGCGCGCGTACTCGCGCTGGACCGCGGGGTCGGCGCCGCCGGCACGGACGGTGATGCCGAGGTGCTGGTGGTAGTAGATCGCGAGCTGCGGCCGGACGCGCTTGACGAGCCGCATCAGCGCCTGCGTCTCAGGCTCGGACCCGGCGCGCGGGCCCGGGGAAGTACGTCCCGCGCGCGCCCGGCCGCCAGCGCCAGGGGAAGTTGCGGTTGAGATCGACACCGCGCGCGTTCTGCCGCGTCGACGCCGCGCGCCCGTCGGGGTTGCCGGTCCGCACAAGCCACAGCGTGACGCCCTCGGGCCGCGCGCGCCTCAGTCGCGCCACGATCGCCTCGCCGGCCGGCTCGTTGCCGTGCACGTCCCCGACCACGAGCACGTTCACGCGAGCGCCCTCCGCGCCGACCCGCGTCGCCCGGATCTCCCGCCCCTGCGCCGAATGCCCGATCACGAGCGAGGCGAGGGCGGCCGCGAGGAGCACACGACGAAAGATAAAGGGCCTGTCCCTTAATGTTGTGGGCGTGGAGCGGGTCGTGATCGTTGGCGGTGGGACGTTCGGCGCGTCGTTGGCGTGGTGGCTCGCCGGGCAGGGCGACGAGGTCGTGCTCGTCGACCAGTTCGAGCCGGGGGACGTGCGCGCGACGAGCGGTGGCGAGACGCGGCTGATCCGCTGCTCGCACGGTGCGGACGCGGACTACACGTCGATGGCGCGGCGCGCGCGGACGCTCTGGAAGGAGCTCGAGCGCGAGTCCGGCGCGGACCTGCTGATCGACTCCGGCGTGTGTTGGTTCGCGCACCGCGACGACGGCTGGGAGTCAGAGTCCGAACGTGCCCTGCAGACGCTCGCCATCCCCACCGAGCGCTGGACCGTCGACGAGGCGGCGCAGCGCTTCCCCTCGTTCCGCGGCGACGACCTGGCGTGGGTGCTGCACGAGCCCGAGGCCGGCGTCCTGCGCGCGCAGAAGGCGGTGCAGACGCTCGCGCAGCAGGCCGAGAAGCGGGGCGCCCGGATCGTCCGCGGCCGCGCCCGCCCCGAGGGCGCCGCCGTCCGTCTCGGCGACGGCACCGTGCTCGAGGGCGACCGCGTGGTGTGGAGCTGCGGCGGCTGGCTCGCCGGTCTCTTCGGAGAGCACGTCAAGCTCCGCGTCACCCAGCAGGAGCTGTTCTTCTTCGACGGCGGCGGCGCTTGGGGCGACGCACCCGCCTGGGTCGACTACGACCGCGCGACGTACGGCACCGGCGACGTCGACGCGCTCGGCGTGAAGGTCGCCTGGGACCAGGAGGGCCCGGCGCTGGACCCCGACGCCGACCTGCCTGCCCGCGACGGCCGCCACCGAGGCGCTGACGCGTGGCTACGTCGCCGACCGTTTCCCCGCGCTCGCGCAGGCGCCGCTGAAGGGCTCGAAGTGCTGCCGCTACGAGATCTCGGCCGACTCGCACTTCATCGCCGCCCCGCATCCTGAGCACCCGAGCAACTGGATCGTCGGCGGCGGCTCGGGCCACGGCTTCAAGCACGGCCCGGCGATGGCCGAGCGGATCCACGCGCGCCTGGCACGGCGCGACGCCGCTGCCGCCCCATTTCGCGCTCGGCAGAGCGCAGCAAGGGCGCGTCGTTCAGGAGCGCCGGCTCGAACCTCTGACGGCCACGAACCACGGCCCGTCGTGCAGGACCGTGCCGCCGCCGAGCTCCTCGGCCAGCCCCTCGGCCGAGAACCAGCGTTTGTAGATGCAATGCCGCGAGCCGTCGTCGAGCACGCGCTCCTGCCAGTCCTCGTCGACGCCACCGGGACGCAGCGCGGAGTCGACGATCACCAGCTCGTCGCACGGCAGAGCGAGGAACCGCGCACGCTGCTCGGGATCGAGGTGCCCGTAGAAATGACCGCTGAAGATCCGCTCGAACCCCGGACGCGGCTCCAGCGCATCGCCCTGCACGAACGACGCGTCCGGCCGGCGCGAGCGGGCGATCTCGAGCATCGACGGGCTCTGGTCGACGCCCACCACGAACCCCGGCAGCCAGCGCGTGAGGAACCCCGTTCCGCAGGCGAGATCGAGCGTACGCGCCGCGGCCAGCGCGCGCACCACCGCACGCAGCGCCTGCACGTCCTCGTGCCACCCTGGACGCGGCCGGACCTCGAACAGCCCGGTCCCGAGCCACCAGTCGTCGTACTCGTGCGCCCGCTTCTCGTAGTACTCGCGCATCGCCGGATTCACTTGAGCGCTAGGGTCGCAGACCTGATGCCCGCCTTGATCTTCGACCTCGATGGCACGCTCGTCGACACGGTCTACGCGCACGTCTTCACCTGGCAGAAGGCGCTGCAGGAGAGCGGGATGGCGATCGACGGGTGGCGCATCCACCGCAAGATCGGCATGAGCGGCGGCCTGTTCACGCGCGCCGTCGGTCGCGAGCTCGGGCACGACCTCAGCGACGAGAAGGCGAGCGCCGTCCAGGACCTGCACGACCGGCTCTTCCGCGAGCTGCACCCGCCCGAGGAGCGGCGGCCGCTGCCCGGCGCCGTCGACATCCTCAAGCTGCTGCGCGAGCGCGGCGTCACACACGGGATCGCCACCTCGGGCCGCCGGCCCGGGATCGAGCCTTCGCTGGACGCGCTCGGCGTCCCGGCCGACACGGTGGTCGTCGAGCGCGGCGACGTCGCCCGCGCCAAGCCCGAGCCCGACCTGTTCCTCGAGTGCGCTGCCCGGCTCGGCGTCGTGCCCGAGGACTGCTACGTGATCGGAGACGCCGTCTGGGACCTGCTGGCCGCCCGCCGCGCCCGGATGCTCTCGATCGGCCTGTTGTCCGGCGGCTACGGCGCAGACGAGCTACAGGCGGCGGGCGCCTACCGCGTGTATCGCGACGCCGCGGAGCTCAGGCTCTCGCTCGACGAGCTCGGCGTGCTCTAGGACCGGCCCGCGGACCGGGCCGGCTTGATCTCCCAAACGGCTCAGAACCCGCTGGTACGTTTGTCCGGTAAGCGCAAACGACTCACGAAGGAGCGGGAGCGATGAACGACACGGTGACCCGAGTCCACGCAGATCTCTGCGTCGTGGGGAGCGGCATCGCGGCGCTCAACGCGCTCGTCGTGGCCAGCAGCTACCTCCAGGAGGGGCAGCAGGTCGTCCTGATCGAGCAGCGCGCACAGTACGGCGGGATGTGGAACGACGCCTATCCGTTCGTCCGCCTGCACCAGCCGCACGGGCTGTTCACCGCGGGATCGATCCCGTGGCGGGGCGATCACCCCCGCTCGTACCTGGCGACGCGGCAGGAGATCCTCGACCACTTCGCCACCATCCTCGACGTCGTGCGCTCGCGGGTGAAGCTCGACGAGCGCTACGGCTGGGAGTTCACCGAGCACGAGGAGCGCGACGGCCGCGTCCTGGTGCGGGCGCGCAGCGCGGACGGCGAGCAGCTCGAGGTCGACGCCGCGAAGCTGATCAAGGGCTTCGGCATCGAGGTCCAGCCGGACGGCCCGCTCGAGTTCGCGAGCGACCGTGTGCGCTCGATCGGGCCGTCGGCGATCGTCGAGCGACGAGACGAGGTGTTCGGCGGCACGGAGCCGATCTGGGTCGTCGGCGCCGGTAAGACGGGGATGGACACCGCCCACGAGCTGGTCAGCGAGGCGCCGGGTCGCGAGGTGAACATGATCATCGGCGGCGGCACGTTCTTCGGCAAGCGCGACCGGCTCTTCCCCGCCAACCGCTGGCGGGTGCAAGCCACACCGAACATGCTCCAGGCCGCGGTCGCGCGCCGCTTCGACGGCACCAACGAGGCCGACGTGAGGCGCTGGCTACGCGAGAAGTACGGCATCGGGCTGGTCCCGGAGGCCAACAACTACTTCTACGGCATCCTCTCCCAGGCCGAGAACGAGACGATCGCGCGCGGTGTGACGTCCACCCTTCGCGACTATCTCACCGACGTGCGCGACCACAACGGGAGCGCGCAGCTCGTGTTCCGCTCGGGGGCGACCCGCGAGGTCCCGGTCGGGACCTGGGTCGTCAACTGCTCGGGGCTGATCACGCCGGTCAAGCGCGCCTATGAGCCCTACAGCTCACCGAGCGGCAACGTCCTCACGCTCAGCCTGCGCTCGGCAACCGTGCTGCTCTCGTCGTTCATGGCCTACTTCATGACGCACCTCATGTACACCGACCAGCTCACGACGACCCCGCTCTACCAGGTCGACTACAGCGAGCTCGCGAAGGTCGCCAAGCCCGCCTCACCGTACGTCATGGCCACCTTGGCGCAGTACAACCTCTGCCTGCTCTCCGCCGCCCTCCCGCTGCGGACGTTCGTCGACTGCGGGCTGGACTTCGACCGCTGGATGCCCGTGCCGCACCGGATCGCGGCGGGGGTCGCCTTCGCCGCGCGGCGCAGCCGCGACCGCCCGCGGATGCGTGCCGCGCTCGATACCGTCCACGACCGCTTCGGGGTCCGCTGCGGACCGCTCGAGTTCGCGGGCGTGTAGCGGCTAGGAGTGGGGGCGCAGAGCAGCGCGATCCGCATCGCGCTCTCGCCGCCCGAGCCCTTGGTCGGGCCGACGCCGCGGTTCGTCCCGTCGCCGCGCGAGACGAGCGTCGTCGTCTGCGCCGCTAGGTCGCGGACGAAGATCCCGCGCGCCGGGTTGCACTTCGCGGGCGAGAGGTTGTAGGCGTCGGAGGTGAACGCGACGCGCCGGCCGTCCGCGGAGATCGACGGGTGCGACGAGGCGCCGAAGGCGGGCGGCCCGGCCGCGCCCGACCCGCGGGAGACCAGCAGCAGCGCGCCCGTCGCCGCATCGCTGACGTAGACGCCCGTGTCCTGCTCGCCCGAGCCGCGCGCGGTGAACGCGACGCGCCGCCCGTCGGCCGAGAGCGAGGGCTCCGACGCCGAGGCGGAGGCCGCCGGCGGGGCGACGACCCGCGATCCGCCCGTCGCCATGTCCTTCACCACCACCCGGTTGCCGCGCGTGAACGCGACGCTGCGCCCACCCGCGCTGACCACCGGCTCCCAGGCCTCGCCGTCGGACACCGGCACCGTGTGGCCCGTCCGCAGGTCGCGGAGATAGACCGTCGACTGCCCCGCGCCGGTCAACGCGGTGAACGCGAGGAAGCCGCCGTCCGGTGACAGCGCCGGCTCGTAGAGGTCGCTCGTCGCGCCCGACGGGACGCGGTATCCGCGTCGCACGCCGCTTGCGCAGGTCGGTGACCCAGACGTCGAGCTCGCCGCGCTCGGACTCCGAGGTCTCGTAGGCGACGACGCGACCGTCCGCCGACAGCGACGGGTTATAGGCCGAGTGGTGGTCGCGCTTGAAGTCGATCCCGAGCGAGGCGAGCTCCGTGCGACCGCTGCGGCGGTCGGTCACGTAGACGCGCATCTGCCCGTAGCGCTTGGCGAAGTTGAGGTTGCCCTCGGCCGACTCGAAGGCCACGAAGCGCCCGTCGCCCGAGACCGCGGGGTTATAGGCCGAGCGCGGCGTGCGCCGCGCGGCGTCCATGATCGAGGCCGGCGCGGCGCCGGCGAGCGAGCCGGCCATCACGCCGATCTCGCCGCGGGCCTTCGCGCTCGCCAGCTTGGCCTCGTAGGACTCCCACACGAGCGCGCGCCCGTCGCCCGCCAGCGCGGCGTTGTTGGAGTAGTTGGAGGCCGTGGCGATCGAGCCGCGCGGGGTCTTCAGCGGCGGCGGGCCGTTGTAGCGCGTCTGCTGCAGCCAGCGCGGGACCTGGCGCAGCTGGCGGGCGAGCAGCCGCGCTCCCTGGGAGGCGGGGATCGCCTGCGCCCTCGACGCCGCGCGCGACCATCGCCCGCAGCGTCTGGGCCGCCGTGTTCTGCGCGTGCGCTCGCGAGTGCCCGTTGAGCCGGCAGATCATCAGCGGCGAGAGCTCGGAGCGGCGCAGGTAGCGGAACTGCGTCGTGCTGGTGCCGAAGATCTCCGGCGCGGCGTCGGGGATCGCGTCCTGGTGCAGCGAGTGGAAGAACATGTGCTGCGAGAGGTGGCCCTGGGTCAGCGTCCGCAGCGCGCGCGACTCGAGCAGCTCCAGGCGCGCCGGCTCGTGCAGCTTGCCGCGCCACGGCGCGACGAGCTCGCGGGCCAGGTCCTCGGCCTTCCAGCCGTGCAGCTCCGCCAGGCCCGCGAGGTTGCGGGTGTCGTCGCGCAGCCAGCGCCAGACGTCCCCGCGCGTGACGCCGAGCAGCGAGTACAGGCGCGTCTCGTCGTACGGGAGCCAGTGCTGCATCACCCAGCGCTCGTTCGGCAGCCAGTGCGGCGGCGAGCCGGGCGGCGCCTCGGAGTCCAGCGACTTCGTCTGCGGCTTGGCCGTCTGCGCCGACGCCGCCGTCGGGAACGCCAGCATCGCCACGATCAGCACTAACGCCCGCATCGTGAGCGCGAGCCTACTCCCGCAGCCGGTCGCCCAGCGCGCGGGCGTCCGCGAACAGCGTCGCCTTGAGCGTCTGGTTGTACATCGCCGCGGCCGGGTGGTAGAGCGGGAACAGCTCGCGACCGCCGGCGGTCAGCACGCGACCGTGGACCTCGCCGATCTTGGCGGCGGGGTCGAAGTGCTTCAGCGCGTGCCGCCCGAGCGGCACCACGAAGCGCGGTGCGAGCAGCGCCAGCTCACGCTCGAGCCACGGGCGGCAGTGCGCGACCTCCGGAGCCTTCGGGTCGCGGTTGCCCGGCGGACGCGCCTTGACCACGTTCGTGATCCAGACGTCCTCGCGGACCAGACCGGCCTCGGCCAGCAGTTCGCCGAGCAGCTTGCCGGCACGGCCGACGAACGGCCGGCCCAGCTCGTCCTCGGTGGCGCCGGGGGCTTCGCCCACGAACATCACCGAGGCAGCCGGGTTCCCCTCACCGGGGACCATCCGTTGCGCCGTCTCGCACGGCTCGAAGCCGCAGCCCGTGTGGGCGAGGATCTCGGCGCGCAATACCGCGAGCGGGTCGGCCTCCACGTGCATGGAGGCCGACCCTACCCGCGGACCTAGATCACGGAGTCGTCGTCGACAGCGTGAACGTCAGGGTCTTGCTGTACGCGCCGGTGCGGAGCGCGTCGTTGGCCGCGATCGGCTGCTTGAAGCCGATCGTCGCCACTTCGTTGCTGACCGGACCGTCGTAGGTCGCCAGCGTGGTCGGGCTGGCCGAGCCGCCGACCGGGGCGTAGGCCCCAGCCGTGCCGCCGGGGCGCATCCCGTTGGCCTGCAGGGCCTGCGGCAGCGCGAACGTGCCGTTGACCAGGTGACCGGTGTTGGACGAGCTGGGATCGGCGACCGCGAGGGTCGCGTCACCGGCGGTGGAGATCACGTTCGCCGTGGTGCTGGCGAGGTAATCCTTGGCGATGCCCGGGGTGAAGGCCCCGAACGTCGCCGGCGCGCCCAGCGACAGCGACAGCGTCGCCGGCACACTGCCGCCGACATCGCCCGGCGTGTTGGTCTCCACGACCGTGACGCCGTTGCCGTTGAACTCTGCCCAGTTGAGGTTGAACAGGTTGCCGCCGGTGCTGCCGCCCGGGACCGAGCGGAACACGAGGAACAGTTCGTGCTGGCCGGAGGAGGGCTGGGCAGCGGGAACGTCTGGCTGGTCCAGACGGCGTGGCGCCGGTCGAGACCAGGTTCGCGGTGGTCAGGATCGGGCCGGTCGGTCGAGTCCTGACGGATCTCGATCGCTCGCCAGCGGCGAGCCGGCGGTGCGGCCCGTTGGCCGCGTCGGCCACGCGGAACGTGATCGAGTCGGCCTGGAACAGGTTGTACGGGCCGTTGAGCTGCAGCCAGTCGCCGGTGCCGAGGCTGCCGCGGTGCACGCCGGTGCCGGTCGGACCGTCGGTGTTGGTCGCGGTGTTGGTTCCGGACTGGTTGACGACGTTCTCGACTTCCTGATGCTTCTGGCGGATCTGGACCTGGCTGGTCGTCGAGAGCGTCGGGACGCCGCCCGGGCCGCCCTTGTCGGTGTAGCTGGCGCTGATGACGCCGAACACGTTGCCGCCGTGCGACGACGTCCTCGGGGTCGGTCTGCAGGAACCCGGTGCAGCCCGTGCTTGCTCTCCTCGGCGTGGCCGTGGGTGTCATGGCCGAGCACGAACGTCACCGTGACGTCGTTGCAGTTGACCGTGCGCGTCCTCGGGATCGGTGACCGTGACCTTGTACTGGATCTTGTCGCCGAAGGCGAACAGGCCACCATCGATCGGCGCCGAGACGACGACCGTCGGGCTGGTGTTGCCCACGGTGATGACCGTGCTCGTCGACGTCTTCTTGCCCGTCGAATCGAGCACCGACAGCACCGCCGTGTAGCGGCCCGCCGTGGTGTAGGTGTGCGTCGGGTTGGCCTCGGTGTTCAGCGGCGCGCCGTCACCGAAGTCCCACTCGTAACGGATCGAGTCACCCGGATCCTCATCCAGCGAACCGGCGCTGGAGAAGTTCACCGTCAGCGGACGTGGGGCCGTCGGTGCTGGTTGGTGCTCAGGACGGCCTTGGGCGCGCGCTGGCCCTTGACGTAATCGAAGCGGTACATGCCCGCGTCGGCATTGGCGGCGAAGAAGCCGTCGCCGTAGGTCAGCAGGTAGAAGGAGCCATCGGCCCCCCACTGCATGTCCATCGGGTTGTCGCACTCGAACTCGAACGGCGTCGTGACAAGCGCCTGGCCGCAGTTCAAGAAGCGGTTGATCTTGAACACGCGGTTTTGGTCGTCGAGCTTGACCTCGCGCATCGTGTCCTGCGTGAACTCGCCGATGATCACCGAGTCGTCGTAGTAGGGCGGGAACTTCTTCGTGCTCGGGTTGGCCGGGTCGTAGTTGTACTTGGCCGCGCCGTGCGGCGCCGTTGCCGCCCGTGTAGAGCTCCGGGAACAGCCGCGGGCACTCGGTCGTGGAACCCGGCGCGATCGGCCCGGGCGTCGTGGCGTAGCCGGCAAAGCACGGCGTGCCCAGCGGGGTCGTGGCGTTGTTGTCGCGGTAGGCGTACCAGATGTCCGGATCGGTCACCGGCGGCAGCACGCGCAGACCGGGCAGGTTGCCCGGACCGCCGTCGACGCACGAAACGCGAGTCGTTGATCAGGTTCGCCGCGCCACAGTCGATCGGCTCCGGCGGATCGTTCAGCGGCGTGCCCGCCGTCGTGGAGCCCGGCGCGAACTCGTGGAAGTTCCACTTGTAGTAGCCGAGCTTGCTCGAGTAGCACAGCGGGTAGCCGTAGTTGGCCGGCTTGCGGACGATCTCCACGCGGCCGGTACCGGCCGGGCCGCGGCTGCGCTGCGGGCGTCTGCGAATCCGGCGAGTAATCCGTCACGTAGGCGACGTCGTTCTCATCCACCTGCAACCGGAACGGGTTCCGGAAGCCCATCGCGTAGACCTCCGGCGCCGTCCGCGCCTGCGGCGCGCCCGCCACCAGCGGGAACAGGTTCCCCGAGGGGATCGTGTACGCGCCGCCGCTGCCGAGGTCGGCCTTGTTCTGGTTGGCCGCGGTGATCGCGGCGTTGACCTTCACGCGCAGCAGCTTGCCGCGCAGATCGTTGGAGTTCAGCGTCGAGCGGCGATCGTCACCGGTCGCGCGCTGATACAGGCCGCCCTCCTGCAGCGCGGCCGTGGCCGTCGTCACCGTCGGCGTCGTGCCCGTCAGGCCCGCGCCGTTGGCGGTGATCTGGTTCTGGTTGGACTGCTGCAGCGCACGACGGAAGAACACGTTGAGGTTCGCCGTGTTCACGGGTCCGCCGCTGGTCTGGATGTTCTCGGCGCCAATGTTGGAGAGCGCCTCCAGCGCGGCGTCGACCTGCGCGCCCGTCGCGTTGTAGGGCAGCGGCGCCGTCGTCTGGCCGTTGAAGGTCAGCGTGAACGTGCCACCGGTCGCGTTCGCGACCCGGACCGTCTGCTGCTCATCGGTCAGCTGATCGTTGAACGGGCCGAAGCCGCCGCCGTTGATGCCCGCCGCCGGCGTGTCATCGCCCGTGGCCAGCCAGAGGTTGTTGTGCTTGTCGAAGTCGATGTCGCCCGCGACGTGGCAGCACTCCTGGCGGTTGTTGGTCACCCGCAGGATCTGCTGCTCAGAACTCAGGTCAAGCGACGGGCTCGGGCCATCGACGAACTTAAAGCGCGAGAGCTGGAAGTAGCCGATGTACGGATCCCACGCCTTCGGGTCGGCCGAGACGTTCGGCACCGACGTATTCGGCGTCGTCTGCGTCACGATCGAGCCATCCGAGAGCTCGACGTCGGTGACCGTCTGCGGCGAGTAGTACAGGTACACCCACTGGTTGGTCGCGAAGTCGTTGTCGACCGCCGGACCGTACAGGCCATCCTCGGAGTTGGTGTAGATCCGCATCGTCGTCGGCAACGACGCGTCGGCGAAGTTGGCGAGCTCCTTCGTCGTGCCCGTCACCGGATCGTGCAGACGCACGTCACCACGACGCGAGGTCTGGATGATCCGCCCGTCCGGGAACTGATCGAAGCCGATCGGCTCGTTGAGGTTCGGCGGACCGCTGACCTTGACCTGCTGGTAGTTCTTGAGCACCGTGGCGCCGCAGTCGCTGTACGCGGGGTCGCTCTGACCCGCGGCCCAGCTGATCGCGCCCTTCAGATGTGTGGTCAGCGTCGCGTCGTAGCTCGCCGCCGTGTTGCCCAGGCCGGTGTAGAACGAGCGGCCACCCTGGTAGTCCTTGCACCACGAGATCGGATGGTTGGACCCCATCGTTCCGCCCGCGATCCCGTCGTAGGAGTTGCCCTGCGGCTGCGGGCCGAACGGATCCTCGACGACCGTCGCGAGAACGTGCGACACGCCCGTGACGTCCGCTGCAAAGTTGTACCAGTTGTCCGTGCGATCCCAGGCCATCGGCAGGCTCTTGGTCGCGTCGTGGACGCGATCGAACACCTTGACCGTGCCCGACTGCTCGGCGGCCCGACCGGTGGAGCGCGTTCCGAGAATGTCGGACAGGAAGGACCACGACTCGTCGGTCTCGACGGCCGAGCCGACGCCGACGAACGAGCCGCCCTTGCGGAAATATGCCTCGAAGTTCGCGCGCTCCGCGGCGGTCAGCGGACTCGCGAGGCCCGTGTTGAGAAACACGACCGCGCGGTAGGAGTCCAGGTTTGCGGGCGTGAACTCAGCCCCGACCGCGGCGGGCGCGGGCGCATTGACGGTGTAGGTACCACCGGCACCGGCCGACGTGATGGCGGCGACCCCGGCCGTCGTCACTGCATCGGTGGTGCTCGTGACAACCAGCACCTTGAACGGATCGGCCGCAGCCGCCTTCACCTTCGCCGACGCACTCGCCGGCAACACCAGAGCCAGACCCAACAAGGCCACCCCAGCACTTCTCCTACCAATCAAACGCAAAATTCTCCTCTCGCATAACCCCGAGCGCGGGGACCCAAGCGGCCTCCGCGGTACGCCGACTGGTGGCCGCGGTCTGCGGCCTCGCTCACGGTCGCTGACGACCGGTCTCCACCTCGAGTGCTCCCCCTTCTGTCTGGCATTTGTTGACTCGAAAAACAAATGCCTACGCATAGACCGTAAGGGCCCATTCATCTGGAAGAAGAACGCACTCTTCATTCAGATGAGAGATGGCTTAGGTAGGACTATGAACAGAAGTCCCGGCGAATGTCAAGCGCAGCTAAGGGCGCTAGTCGACGAGGCGACGCTGGACGGCCCAGCGCGAAAGCTCGTGACGAGACGAGAGCTGCAGCTTGCGAAGCACGGCCGACACGTGAGCTTCGACCGTTTTCGTGGAGATCCCCAGACGCTGGGCGATCTCCTTGTAGAGGTAGCCGCGGGCGATGTGGCGCAGGACCTCGCGCTCGCGGGTGGTGAGCTGGTCGAGCTCCGGATCCACCTCGACCGGCGTGAGCGAGGCAAAGGCGTCGAGCACGAACCCGGCGAGCCGCGGCGAGAACACGGCGTCGCCATCCGAGATCCGGCGCACCGCATCGGCCAGCTCGACCCCGGAGATGGTCTTGGTCACGTAGCCGCGGGCACCGGCGCGGATGATCGCGATCACGTCCTCGGGGGCGTCGGAGACCGAGAGCGCGAGGAACCGCTGGGCCGGTCGGCGTTCGGCCACCTGACGAATGACCTCGAGGCCGCCGCCACCGGGCATATGCACGTCGAGCAGGACCACGTCGGGCTCGAGCTCGACGATCAGCGGCACCGCCTCCTCGACGCCCGCGGCATCGCCGAGCACGTCGACGAGCCCGTCGAGCTCCGCCCGCACACCCGCGCGGAAGAGCGAGTGGTCATCCACGATCACGACGCTCGTCACGGCTCCATCACCAACTCGATCTCCGTCCCCTGCCCTGGCGTACTGTGGATCGTCGCACGCCCGCCGTGGCGCTCCATCCGCGCGACGATCGAATCGCGCACGCCGCGGCGATCGGCCGGCGCCGCGTCGGGCTCGAAACCCGGCCCGCGATCACGCACGAACACCTCGGCGCGGCCGCCCTCGACCTCCGCGTAGAGCGCGATCGCCTCCGGCCCGGCGAACTTGGACGCGTTCACGAGCGCCTCGCGAGCGGCGGCGACGAGCGCCGTCGCCCGCTCGTCGAGCGGCCCGTCGCCGACGGTGACGACCTCGATCGGGACGTGATGGTCGGCCTCGACCTCGGCGGCGGCGGCCTCGAGCGCGCCCGCGAGCGTCTCGGTGCCGGCAGGGCGCGTGTTGTTCAGCCAAGCGCGCAGCTCGCGCTCCTGGCGGCGCGCGAGCGCGGCGACCTCGCGCGGATCGTCGGCGCGCTTCTGCACCAGGGCGAGCGTCTGCAGCACGGAATCGTGCAGGTGCGCGGCGACCTCCGCGCGCTCCTGCGAGCGGATCCGTGCCGAGCGCTCGGCCGTGAGGCCGCGCACCAGCCGCAGCCACCACGGCGCGAGGATGATCGCGACCGCGATCAGGGCGACCGCGACCGGCAGGACGACATCGCGCGCAGGAGCGAGGGCGTCATTGAGCGAGAGAAAGAGCAGTGCGCCGCCGACGACGAGCGCGGCGCCGACCCCCGCCCGGTTGATCGCCTCGCGCGGCAGCTGCGGGCGTTGGGCTCGAGCCTCAGGCGTCGCGGTCTGCGACTGCCGCCAGATCAGCGCTCCGCCGGAGGCCGCGATCACCGCGGGCCAGATGATCCTGTCGCCGAACCAGAGGCCCCAGTTGCGCAGCAGCAGCACCGCCGCCAGCATCAGGCAGCCCATCCCGGCCGCGACGAGCCAGGTGTCGCGGCGGCTGAGCAGCCGCGACACGACGGGCCGCTCAGGCCCCTCGGCCGGGATCAGCGCCCAGCCGATCACGTAGAGCGGGATGCCCGCGCCGCCGGCGGCGAGCGTGAGCACGAACCCGATCCGGATCAGCAGCGGATCGATCCCGAGGCGGGCGGCGAAGCCGGCGCAGACGCCGCCGATGTACCCATTGGCAGGGTCGCGCCGCATCGGCTCGTAGCGGCGCACGGGGCTGTCCGGAGGGCGAACGCCTTCGTCGGTCATTCGCTGAGCCCCGCCACGACCAGGACCGCGCCGAACGCGGCGAGCACCGCGGGGACCATGTAGTCGAACTGGACATCGATGACGCGCGTGCGGTCCAGCAGCAGCAGCGTGCCGAGCGCGATCGTCGCGAAGCCCGCGGCGATCAGGGTGCGGTCGGCGCGCCCGGACTTCACGCGCAGCCGCTCCCGGCGGCGCGATCGATCTGCAGGTGCCCGACCCCGACGTCGGCCGTCACGAGCAGCCGCGGCCGGCCGGCGATCTCGGGCGCGCGCTGGTCGAGATCGAGGTTGACGCCCTCATCCGTGCGCTCCGGGGTGTCGGCCGCGCCGACACCGATCTGCCCGACGGTCGAGACGCAGGCGCCGGCCGGGACACGCAGGCGCGCCTCGCCCATGCCGACGCTCACGCGCACCTCGGTCTGCCCCGCCGGCAGCGAGAGCCGGCGCAGGTCGAGATCCATGTGTCCGACGCCGAGCCGGTACTCAGGGCGCAACTGCGCGACGGAGGTCGGGCTGTACGAGCGTTCGCCGACGCCGCCCTGCAGGTCGATGTCGGCGGCGGAGACCACGGCGAGCGGCAGGATCAGCACGATCACCGGGACGATGAGCCATCGCGGGCCGCCGAGCAGTCCGGCCGCAATCAGGCCGAAGCCGGCGAGGACCGCGATCGCGGCGACCGCCGTGCCGCCACCGATCGCGGCGACGAAGCCGACGCCCGTCGCGGCGCCCAGTGCCGCCGCCAGCGCGAGCAGGGCGAGCGTCGCGCGGGCGATCGCGCGCGCCGGGTCGTCGCGGTTCTCGCCCGTGAAGCTGCGGTAGAGCACGAGGCCGACGACCGTCACGGCGGCGACGCCGAAGAGGCCCGGGCCGAGGAAGAAGGCGGGGCCCGAGAGCGTCGTGACCGCGACGATCGCGAGCACCACGGTCAGCGCGATCGTCGTCGGCCGCGAGCGGCCCTCGACCCACGCCGGCTCGCCATCGTCCTTGGGCAGGAACGCGACGAGCGCGAGGTACGCGATCAGGCCGATCCCGCTGACCAGCGTGGCCGCGCCGAACCCGACGCGGAAGATGACCGGGTCGATCCCGAAGTAGCGGCCGAGGCCGCCCGCCACGCCGGCGATGTGCTTGTCCGTGGTCGAGCGCGTCAGTCGCCGCTGGGCGTCGGGGCCTGGCAGCGGGTCACTCGGGACCATCCGCGGTTCATCTGGGGAGGACATGGCCCACAGGCTGCCGACACACGCTCGATCCGACCATTGGGGATCACCCTAGGTGACCCCAGGGATGACCCTACGAGAGGTGCACGACTTTCGTGCGCGTGACGGCGTCCAGGAGCTCCGGCTCGGCGGCCGCGCGGGCACCGCGCAGCACCGCGTTGACGCTGACCGTGCGCGCGGGAACCCCGGTCCAGGCGCGGCGGGCGTTGGCGTGCGACCGCGTCAAGACGCTCGCCAGCCCGACCCGCTCGACCTCGAGCGCTTCGGCGAACGAGTTCACGGCGCTGATCGTGACGACCGGGCCGCGCGTCTCGCCGCAGTTCACGAGCGCCTCCGGCGACGCTCCGGCGAGGACCGTCGGCGCGTAGAAGAAGCCCGCGCGCGACAGCGGCTTGCCGCCGGTCAACAGCTCGGCTCCCGTGCCGACGGCGTCCTCGACCTGCCGATGGACCCAGACGCGGTGGGCGGCATCGATCAGCGGACCGAGCTCGGTGCGCGG
Organism: uncultured Solirubrobacteraceae bacterium; assembly: GCA_963848475.1. GTDB lineage: Bacteria > Actinomycetota > Thermoleophilia > Solirubrobacterales > Solirubrobacteraceae > Solirubrobacter. The sequence goes on from CAWKDW010000003.1 coordinate 289,308, forward strand.
CGGCGCTGCCCGGACCGACCGTGAGCCGCCGCGCACGCTCCGCGAGGGCATCGAGGAGCGGGTCCGCGATCGCCTCGTGCGCACGCACGCGCTCGACCGACCCGCACGACTGCCCGGCGCCGGCGAACGCGCTGGCGGCGATCTGCTCGGCGGCCCACTCCGGGTCCACGCCGACGTCGACGATCACCACGTGGCTGCCCGCGGCCTCCTCGCCCGGCCGGATCACGAGGTCCACGCCCGCGTGCGCGGCGAGTGGCCGCGCCGCGCGCTCGTCGCCGTGCAACAGCGACAGCATCGGGCCGAGGTCGAGCAGCTCGACCAGTCGCGTGGCGGCGAGCGGGGCCTTCTCGGAGGGCTTGAGCACGACGGTGTTGCCGGCCACCAGCGCCGCGGCGAGCACGCCGCAGCTCGCGGCCAGCGGGTCGCACCACGGCATCAGGATCGCGATCACGCCGCGCGGCTCGCGGAGCACGATGTCCCCGCGCGGCGCCCGGCCGCGCTCGAGCGGGCCGATCTCGGCGAAGGCCTCGAAGGCGGCGATGCCGGCCTCCACGCCGCCCAGCGAGTCGGCCAGCGGCGTGCCAACTTCGAGCGTCTGCAGCGCCGCCAGCTCGCGTGCGTGTTCGCGCAACCGGCGTGCGGCGGTCTTCAGCAGGAGCCCTCGAGCAGCGGGGGCGGTGGCCGCCCACGGTCGCTGCGCGGCGCGCGCGGTGACCACCGTGCGATGGGCCTCAGGCGCGCCCCCGGCGGGGATCGTGCCGATCTCATCGCCGGTGGCGGGATCGATGCACCGCGAGTTCGGGAACCCGGCTGGAGACGCGGAGGGCGAGCACTCTGTCCGGATGCGTACCCACCCAGAGGTGCTCGAACACTTGTGGAGTCGCGTTTTGAACGACCAGTTCCCCGCTTCAGTTGCGTTGCTGATGTGACGAAGACTCCGAGCAGGAGACCACGTGTCATGACCAACGAACGCACACAGGCCTACGGGCGGGTTGTACAGACACTCAGCGAGCTGGGGCCGACAAAGCTCCTGCCCGCCGAGCAGGCTCGCATTCGCGACGCCGCAGACTGCCTCATCTTCGCCGCCGGCCTCGACGAGGCCGGCGACGTATTGCGTGACGTGAGCGAACTCGCCGAGCACCTGCTGTCCAGCGGTCGCTGGCTCCAGCTGCGAGTCGACACGCTGGTCGCGGACCTGCTGGCCTGCGGGCCGAGCAACGTCCCCGCCATCGCTTGAGGAGGGGGCGGCCTCCGGGCCGCCCCCAACTCGTTTTCCGCGCTGCGGCCATACACAGGTATGCGCCGCACGCTCGTGCCGCTGCTGCTGGTCGTGCTCGCCGGATGCGGGTCGACGGCCACGCCGCCCGCGACGGCACCCGCCGTCCCGCGTCTGCAGGACGCCAAGGCGTGCCCGGACATCCCGGACGCGACCTGCGCGACGCTGCGGGTGCCGCTCGATCGCGGTGGCACCCGCAACGACTCGCTGACGCTGCGTGTGGCGATCGCCGGGCGCAAAGACGCTCCCGTGCTCGTCTTCCTCAGCGGTGGCCCGGGTGAGCCGGGACTGCCGTTCTTCGAGCGCGCGCGCCGGTGGCTCGGGCCGGCGGCCGAGTCGGTACGGCTCGTGGCGATCGACCAGCGCGGGACCGGCGCCGGCGCGCTCGACTGCCCGGCACTGCAGAAGGAGATGGGCGCGTCGGACCTGACGCCGCCGTCGCGCGCCGCCGTCGAGTCCTGCGCGGACGAGCTCGGCGACGAGCGCCGACACTTCACCAGCTCCGACACCGTCGAGGACCTCGAAGCGCTGCGGATCGCGCTGCACGCCGACAAGCTGGCACTCGACGGCGTCTCCTACGGGACCTACGTCGCGCAGCGCTACGCGCTCGCGCACCCGGACCACGTCAGCCGGCTCGTGCTCGACTCGGTCGTCCCGGCCGACGGCGTCAGCCTGCTCTCGGACGTCTCGATCAAGGCGACCGAGCGAGTGCTCGGCAAGGACGCGAGCGAGGACCTCGCGACGGTCGTCCGCAACCAGCACAACGGCCCGCAGCTGCTCGACATGCTCACCTCGCTGTCGGTCGGCGCGCCGCGCGACGACGGCTACATCGATGCGCTCGACCAGGCGAGCAGGGGCGACGATGCCGCGCTCGACCGCTGGCTGAAGGGCGTCGCGAAGGCCGTCCACCGCTGGACCGCGGAGGAGCTCAGCCAAGGCCTGCACGCGAGCACCCTGTGCGCGGACTCGCCCGCGCCGTGGGGGGATGCCTCGGCTCCGCTGGACGGTCGCACGCAGGCGCTCGACGCGGCGGCCGCGAAGCTCGGCGAGGCCGACCTCTACCCGTACGACCGCGCGACCGCGACCGGCAACGGCTTCGCGCTCCAGTGCCTCTATTGGCCGCCGGTCGGAGTCCCCGAGCCCGCCGACGGAGCAGGACCTGCCCGCCGTGCCCGTCCTGCTGCTCGGCGGCGACCGCGACCTCTCGACCCCGCTGGAGTGGACGCGACAGGCGGCCGAGCGCGCACCGAGGGGCCGGCTGATCGTCGTCAAGGGCGCCGGTCACGGCGTCCAGGGTCAGGGCGACCCGGCAGCGCTCGCCGCGGTCCAGCGCTTCGTCGCCGCGCTTCGCTGACCCTCCTAGGATCGCTGTGTGACCGCGATCGACGCCGCCATCCGCTCCCGCCGCACGCACAAGGCGTTCGGTCCCGACCCCGTCGCCGACGACGTGCTGCTGGAGCTCTTCGAGCTCGCCCGCTGGGCGCCCAATCACCACCTCACCGATCCGTGGCGCTTCCGCGTGCTCGGCCCGACGGCGCGCGCCGCGCTCAAGCAGGCCGCCGAGGAGGCCAAGCCGGGCTCGGGCGCCAAGCTCGATCGCGCGCCGACGCTGATCGTCGTCAGCGCCCGCCAGAACGGTGACGCCGAGCAGGATCACGAGGACGTCCTGGCCACCGCGGTCGCGGCGTACATCGTCCTGCTCGGCGCGCACGCGCGCGGCCTCGCGGGCTACTGGCGCACGCTGCCGGTCATCGCCACGCCCGCGGGCCGCGCGGCCACGCAGTTGCCCGGGGACGAGCTGCCGATCGGCCTGCTGCATCTGGGCGACCCGCGCCAACAGCAGCGCGTCCCCGAGCGCGCGCCGGTCGAGGAGATCGCGATCTTCCTGGACTGAACCGGGTAGCCACTACGCATGGCGCCCCGCTCGATCTGGAACGGCACGATCACGTTCGGCCTAGTCAACGTGCCGGTCAAGGTCTACTCCGCGACCGAGTCCAAGAGCATCCACTTCCACCAGGTGCATCTGGCCGACGGCGCGCGGATCGAGCATCGCCGCGTCTGCCCGAAGGAGGACAAGGAGGTCCCCAACGACGAGATCGTCAAGGGCTACGAGCTGTCCAAGGGCGGCTTCGTCGAGCTGACCAAGGAGGAGATCGCGGCCGCCGCCGGCGCGCGCTCGAAGCTGATCGACGTCGAGCACTTCGTCGCGGGCGAGGAGATCGACCCGGCGTTCTACGACAAGACGTACTACCTCGGCTCGGGTGACGACGGCGAAGCGGCCTACCGGCTGCTGTACAGGGCGCTCGAGCAGTCGGGGAAGGTCGCGATCGCGCGCTGGGTCTTCCACGACCGTGAGCGCCTGGTCGCGGTCCGCCCGCTCGACGGCAAGATCCTCGGGCTGCACACGATGAACTTCCACGACGAGCTCGTCGCGGTCGCCGACCTCGACCTGCCGAGCCCGCAGCGCAATCCGTCCGACCGCGAGATCGCGATGGCCGGCAAGCTCGTGAAGTCCCTGGCCGCGAAGTTCGAGCCCGAGGACTACGAGGACGCCTACCGCGCGGCGGTGCTCGCGGTCATCGAGCGCAAGGCGAAGGGCGAGGAGATCGTCAGCGAGCCGGAGGAGACGCGCCAGCAGGACGCCGACGACCTGATGGCCGCGCTGGAGGCGAGCTTCTAGTGTCGCGCGCCGGAAGTTCGTTCACGCATAGCAGGGCCCGATCGTCGTGGCTGGGTCCGCCGGTGATCCGGTGCATACCGGGTGTACGTGCGGGATCGCCGGCGGCCGCCAGGCGCGGCGAGACGCCCGGTAGGCGTCAACGAAATTCGGACGCGGGACACTAGATGCCGCGGCCGCTGTGGACGGGCTCGCTGAACTTCGGCCTCGTCAACGTGCCGGTCCGCCTGACCAGCGCGGTGCGCGACCTCGACCTGCACTTCCGCCAGCTGCACGCCTCCGATCACGTGGCCGTCGAGACCCGCCGCGTCTGCTCGGAGGACGAGCAGGAGATCGCCTACGAGGACATCGGCAACGCCTACGAGCTCGACGGCGAGCAGGTCGTCATCACCGATGCGGAGCTGAGCGCCGCCGACCCGAAGAAGACGAGGACGATCGAGATCGAGGCGTTCGTGGCGCTCGACGAGATCGACCCGATCTACTTCGACCACCCGTACTACCTGGTCCCGGCCGGCGAGACCGACGGCACCGTGCGCGCCTACCGGCTGCTGGCGGAGGTGATGGCCAAGACCGATCGCGCCGCCCTCGGGCGCTTCGTGCTGCGGACCAAGGAGTACCTCGTCGCGATCCGCGCTCGTGAGCAGGCGCTGACGCTCTCGACGCTGCGCTTCCACGACGAGGTCCGCTCCACCGAGGGCATCGACGGCGTCAGCGGGCGCACAAAGAAGGCCGAGGTCGAGCGGGCGGTCGCGATGATCGAGGCGCTGTCGGCCCGTGGGAGCCGGAGCGCTACGAGGACGAGTACCGCAAGCGGCTGCAGGCGATCGTGCGCAAGAAGCGCAAGGGCGGCGAGATCACGGTCCCCGAGCCCGACCCCCAGCGGCCTCACCCGTGCCGGATCTGATGGCCGCGCTCGAGGAGACGCTGGCGCTACACGCCTAGGAGCGGGCGACCGGGGTGAGCCGCAGCGGCTTCTTCGGCTGCAGTCCGATCCCGAGCGTCATCGCCGGCTCTTTGTCGCTGTCGGCCTGCAGGCGCCAGCGCTGGCTGACGGTGACGGCCACGAGCGTTCCGAGGAGCAACGCCTGCGGCGAGCCATGGCAGGCGTGCGGACCGGCCGAGAACGGGAAATAGGCCATCCCCTCGGGACGTGTTGCTCCCTCGGCCCAGCGCTCCGGATCGAAGCGCAGCGGGTCGTCCCAGAGCCGCGGATCGCGGTGGGTCACGAACTGGCTCATGACGAGGTAGTCGCCCGCCGGGACCAGGTGCCCGTCGAGGTCGAGGTCCTGTAGCGCCTCGCGGAAGATCCCGAACGACGGTGGGTAGAGCCGCATCGTCTCCAACAGGACCCGATGGACGTACGGAAGCCGCTTGACGTCCTCGACCGTCGCCGCGGCGCCGGAGAGGACGGTGTCGATCTCCTCCAGCCATTGCTGCTCGACCTGCGGGTTGCTGGCGAGCGCCCAGAAGATCCACGTCAGGAAGTCGTGGATCGGGTCCGGGAACTGGAGCTTGATCGTCGCCCGGATCTGCTGGTCGGTGGTCACGCCGTCCTCGGCCGCCTGGCGCACGAGGCGCGAGAGCTGGTCCACCGCCGCCGGGTCCGGCGACTCGCGCCGCTGCTTGACCAGCGCGTCGACGCGCGCGTCCAGCAGTGCACTCGCCTTGCGGGCGCCGCTGCCCGGGGGCAGCTTCCACATCAGGGTCCCGCCCGGCTGGATCAGCTTCGGCTGCCAGACGTCGCCGGTCTCGAGCGCGCTCAGGACCGCCTCGTCGGCCTGCTCGCCCGTCAGCTGTTCCCAATCGGTCGCGAAGTGCAGCCGGCGGAAGGCGTGCCAGATGTCGACAGGCTCTCCCGCCGTCCACCCGGCGCTCATCTCGTCCGCGCGCCGGCGCGCGATCGGCGGCGTCTGCGGGTCGTTCCAGATCGGCCGCCCGAGCGTGTCGGCCTGGCGCGTGTACTCAGGGCCTGACGTCTTGACGAAGATGCCCTCGCCGCCGTACCAGTTCGAGACGCGCGGGAAGCGGCCGCGCCCGAGCGTGGGCGGATCGTCGAGTTCGATCGCGCGTTTGATCAGCGCCGGGTCGGTGACGAGCCGCAGGACTAGGTTGCCGACGCGGGTCGGGACGATCCCGAGCTCCTTCGTCTGCGCGAGCTTGGTCATGTACGCCAGCGGATCAGGTCCGAACTTGAGCAGGTTCAGAATGCTGTTGCCGCGCGGCTTCTCGGCGACCGGGGCGTCCGGTGCGGTGGTCTGCGTGTCGGTCATAAAGCTAGGCGGGCGGTCGCGATGGGTAGTCCGGGCGCTTCGAGAACTCCTCCTCGAGCGTCGCCATCACCGCGAGCACGATGTCCTCGCGCCAGTGGCGGGCGGCGACCTGCACGCCGACCGGCAGACCGGTGCTCCCGACCTCCGTCTCGCGAGCCGCACGCTCGACCCGATCCCGGGTCTGCGGCCGGTCCGTCTCCTCGTCGGAGCGCACGCGCGTGGCCGCGACCGAGCCCGCCGGCATCCCGAGCACGTTGAAGCGCATCAGGTAGCTCGGGGTGTCATAGAGGAAGTAGGTGGCGCCGTGGCGCATCGCCGGCACCGAGTGCGGCGGGCAGATGATCGCGTCGAGGTTCTTGGCCTCCATCTCGGCCAGGAACTTGAAGCGCCACGCCTCACGCTGCTGCAGCAGCGTCCAGTAGCCCTTGGCCGACCGCTTCTTCGACCAGCGGAAGCCGTTGGCGAGGCGGGGCTGCCCGACCATGCTGAGCAAGCCGGCGATCGGCCCGTGCAGCCATGCCGGTACCCACGAGATGCGCAGCAGCATCTTGACCCGGCGGTCCTGGGGATTGCCCTTGAGCAGCTTCTTCGGCCACTTGACGCCATCCGCGCACAGAAACGAGAAGTAGAAGCGCGTCGCGGCTTCGGGATCCGGGTCGGCGAAGGGCTCGACGATCGCGCCGCGCGCGGTCAGGATCTCCGCCGCCTCGCGCACCGCCCGGCGCATGGCGGGCGACGCGGACCAGTAGCCGTCGTCCTCGAAGACGCCGATCCGTAGCCCCTCGATCGAGACGGCGTGCGGATCGCGCCACGGAACGGGCGGGATCAGCGGGTCGATCAGCTCTAGGCCCGGCGCGGCCAGGACCTGCATCGCCAACTCGAGGTCGGCGACCGTCCGGGCCATCGGCCCGGGGTCCAGGACGACCGCGTCCATGCCCGGGAAGAACAGCTCGGGCGGGGAGTCCAGGTTCGTCAGGCGCCCGGAGGTCGGGCGCAGGCCCTGGATACCGCAGAAGTGGGCGGGCGTCCGGATGCTGCCGCCGATGTCAGCGGCGAGACCGAGCGGAGAGCCGCCCGCCGCGATGATCGCGCCCTCGCCGCCACTGCCGCCCCCGCTGGTCCGCTCGAGGTCCCAGGGGTTGTTCGTCCTGCCGAAGAGCGGGTTGTCGCCCTCCTGGTAGAAGAGCAGCTCGGCGACGTTGGTCTTGCCGAGGATGATCGCGCCGGCCTCGCGGAGCCGCGTCACGAGCGGCCCTTCGGCCTCCTCGCGCATGTCGGCGCGGGTGGGCAACCCGAAGGTCGTCGCCAGGCCTTTGACGTGGAACTGCTCCTTGACCGTCATCGGCACCCCGGCCAGCGGCCCGAGCGTCTCGCCGCGCGAGCGCGCGGCATCGACGGCGTCCGCCTCCGCTCGCGCCTCGTCGAAGCGACGGGCGACGACGGAGTTCAACCGCACGTCGACCGCCTCGATCTGGGCGATGTGCGCCTCGAGCACCTCGCGCGCCGAGACGGTGCCGTCGGCGATCAGACGAGCCAGCTCGCCGGCGCTGCACCACGTTAGTTCGGAGTCGTTGTCGGGACGCGCCATGACTTCGACCGCCGCGTCGTCCGAGGAACCCTGAGGGCCCGTAGATGTTCCCACTGGCGCGAAGCTAACAGAGCCCATTGGCGCTGTCCACCGCCCTTCGGGCAGAAGCGCGGCGCGAGGCTGGACCGGCTAAGCGACGATCGAGCCAGGCTCGCCGCTGAGCACCGGCGGCCCCCCGGAGAGGATCCACTCGTTGCCGGAGCGGCGCAGCTTGCCTTCGTCGGCCAGCCGCGTGAGCGCGCCCGAGACCGAGGGCCGGCGCGCGCCGGCCAGGTGGCTGAGGACCTCGTGCGTGAGCGGGAGCTCAAGGTGCACGCCGTCGGCGTGGACCTTGCCGAAGCGATCGGCGAGGTCCCAGAAGAGCATCCACAGCCGCTCGTCGAGCCGCGGTTGCTGCGCGATCGCCATCGCGGTCACGAGCCGCAGCGAGCGGCCGAGCGCGCGGCCCGCCAGCTCGGCGCCGATCTGCGGCCAGGCCGCGGCCATCGACGTCCAGCGCGGGTCCAGCACCGCGCACCGCGCCGTCGCCACGATCCGCCACGTCCACTCCACCTCGAGCGTCGACTCGCCGCCGTCGTGATGCTGCCACGGCCGCAGCAGGTCGCCCGGGCCGAGCAGCTCGGCGGCGTGGCGGCCCTCGATCCCGGCGCGGCGCAGCAGCAGCCCGCTGATCACCAGCAGCCCGTAACCGCCGCGGACCGTGTCGGAGCTGATCGGCCCCTGCCAGGACCCGGCCTCGTACGTGATCGTGCTCGTGGCGGTCGCCTTGCGCGCCTGGGCACGCTGATCGCGGGGGACCAACTCAGCCAGCGCGGAATCGACGTCGAGCACGCTGACGAGGTCGCTCACCTGTCCGGTTCTAGCAGCACGCCGCCACACTGCGTCGGTGCCGAAACCCCGCCTCGGGTACCTTGGGCGCGCTGCGCCCTCGTGCCGGCGGCGATCGCATGCGTTCAGACCCACCGGCCCGCGCCGGAGGAGTCAGCGAGTAGCCTCGGCGAATGGACGTCCTCGTCGCCGGAGGCCACGGACAGATCGCCCGCCGCCTCATGAGACTGCTCGCGAAGCGTGGACACACGGCTCGCGGGCTGATCCGCAACCCGGCCCACGCGGCCGACCTGGAGGCCGACGGGGCCTACCCGGTGCTCTGCGACCTCGAGACCGACGACGTCCGTCCACACGTCGGCGGCGCGTACGCGATCATCTACGCCGCGGGCGCGGGCCCGGGGAGCGGACCGGAGCGGAAGCGCACCGTCGACCTCGGCGGCGCCCTGAAGTGCATCGAGGCCGCGCAGGAGCTCGGCGTCGCCCGCTTCCTGATGGTCTCCTCGATGGGCACGCGCCACATCGATCCCAACGATCCGATGCAGCCGTACCTCCAGGCCAAGGCGGCGGCCGACGAGGCGCTCGAGGCCTCGGGGCTGGGCTGGACGATCGTGCGTCCCGGCCGGCTCACCGACGAGCCGGGGACGACCCGGGTCGAGCTCGCGGCGACGATCAACCGGCGCGGCGAGATCCCGCGCGACGACGTCGCGCTGGTGCTCTTCCATTGCCTGCTCGCGGACAACACCGTCAAGGTCGCATTTGACCTGCTGAGCGGCACAATTCCGGCCGAGGCGGCGGTCCGTTCGATAGCAAGGCGTTAGCTTGGTCTGGATGCAGCGCCTCCTTCTCACCGGGATTCTGATCCTTGCCGCGCCTGTCCTTGCGGCCCCCGCCAACGCCGCGGTCCGCTCGGGCCCTGCCGGCAACGACTTCTACACGCCCCCGGCGAGCCTGCCCAAGGGTGCGCACGGGACGCCGATCTGGCAGCGCAAGCTGACCGGGAAGCCGGTGCTCAAGAGCGCCAAGACGAACACGCTGCTGCTCTACAGCTCGCAGGCGGTGGACGGCAAGACGGTCGCCGTCTCGGGCACGGTCGCGATCCCGAAGGGCAAGGCGCCGAAGGGCGGCTGGCCCGTGATCACGTGGGCGCACGGAACGGTCGGGATCGCCGACGCCTGCGCTCCCTCGCGCATCGGCACCCAGGCCAACTACGACAGCCCGCTGCTCAACCGCTGGCTGAAGGCCGGCTACGCCGTCGTCCGCACCGACTACGAGGGCCTCGGCACGCCCGGTGAGCACCCGTACCTGATCGGCGTCTCCGAGGGCCGCAGCGTGCTCGACATGGCGCGCGCCGCGCGCAAGCTGGACTCGAGGCTGAGCAGGAACGTCGTCATCTCCGGTCACTCGCAGGGCGGCCATGCCGCGCTGTGGGCCGCCTCGCTGAGCAAGAAGTACACGCCCGACCTCAAGCTCAAGGGCACCGTCGCGTTCGCGCCCGCCAACCACATCGGCGAGCAGGGCGCGCTCCTGCGCAGCCTCACCGACGCCGAGCGGCCTCAGCGGCCTGGCGTCGATGATCGTCCGCGGCATCGACATCGCCGACCCGTCGCTGGGCATCGGCAACCTGCTCTCCGACCAGGCCAAGGCGCTGTACCCGCAGATCGACGTCAAGTGCCTCGACGGCCTCAGCGCGGCCGACTCCTTCGGCGGCGTCGCGCCGGCGAACCTGTTCCGCGCCGATGCGGCGCTCGACCCGGTCATCGCCGCGCTCAACGCCAACGATCCGGAGGGCCTGAAGATCCCCGGCAAGGTCCTGATCGAGCAGGGCAAGGCCGACACGACGGTCTTCCCGATCTTCACCGATCAGCTCAACACCGACCTCAAGAAGAGCGGCGTGAAGGTCACCTACAAGACCTACGACGGCGTCGACCATCGCGGCGCGGTGGGCGACAAAGCGCCCGCAAAGGACGCCACGAAGTGGATCGAGAAGGCGTTCTAGCTGAAGCCGATGCGACCAGCCGGGCTCGTCTAGAGCCCGGCGGCCTTGGCGATCGACGCGATGTAGCCGGCGGCGGAGGCGGGACGGTCCTCCGCCTCCTTCTCCATCGCCCGGTTGATCGCCTTGGCGACCGCGGGGGCGATCTTCGCGTCGGAGAGATCCGGCGGTTCCTCCTGCAGGTGCGCGAAGAGCACGCGCATGCTGGGCCGGCCGCCGAAGGGCGGCGTGCCGGTCAGGCACTCGTGGATCATGCAGCCGAGGGCGTAGATGTCGGTCGCCGCGCTGACATCCTCGCCGCGAATCTGCTCGGGGGCCATGTAATCCAGCGAGCCCAGCGCCTGGCCGGGCCGCGTCAGGTTCGAAGCCTGGCTGTCCTTGGCGAGCCCGAAGTCGGTGACGTAGGCCGTCTCGCCGTCGAGCAGGATGTTGCCGGGCTTGATGTCCCGGTGCACGAGACCGCTCGCGTGCAGCGCGTCGATCCCCTCGGCGGGGCCGCGCAGCATGCGGATCGTCGTCGCGAGGTCGAGCTTGCCGTCCTTGACCAGGCGGTCATGGAGCGAGCCGCCCGCGATCAGCGCCTGCACGAGGTAGGGCAGGCCGCCCTCCTCGCCCGCGCCGAGAACCGGGACGACGTTCGGATGCGAGATCTTCTGGGCAGCGGCGACTTCGCGCTGGAAGCGACGGACGAAGACCTCGTCCTGGGAGAGCTCGGTCGTCACGACCTTGATCGCGACGGGATCGCTGCCCTCGGCGACGCCCTCGAACACGACACCCATCCGCCCGCGCCCGATGGTGCGGGTGATCCGATACGGCCCTACGGAATCGCCCGGTCTGGGCTCGAGCGCGATCTCAGGCATACCAGCGCGAGGATAACGGCTTCGACGACAGGTCCAGTCCTGACCCCGAACTTCCGGTCAGACGCGACTTGCGCCTCGCCGGTCAAGCCGGGACACTAGGGGCCGATCTCGCTATGGACAAGCCAATGCTCGGTGACTACAGGATCGAGGGGATCGTGGGTGTGGGGCGCATGGGCGTCGTGTACTTGGCGATCGACCGCATCACTGGACGCGCTTGCGCGTTGAAGGTGCTGCGTGAAGAAGTTGCCATCGATCCCGTGTACCGCGAGCGCTTCCGGCGCGAGGGCGAGATGCTCGCCGCGCTCAACCATCCGCACATCATCCCGATCTACGGCATGGGCGAGGTCGACGGCGAGCTCTACATCGCCAGCCGGCTCGTCTCCTCGACGCTGCGCAGCGCGATCAACGCCGGCCAGCTCAGCGTGGATCTCTCGATGACCGTCCTCGCCTGCGTCGCCAGCGCGCTCGACGCCGCCCACGCGATCGGCGTCGTCCACCGCGACGTCAAGCCCGCGAACGTCCTGATGGACCCAGGTCCCGAGGTCTTCCTCGGCGACTTCGGCCTCGCACGTGACCCTGAGGGCGCCGCGCTGACCGTCCCCGGCCAGGTCCTGGGCACGATCGACTACATGGCTCCGGAGCTGCTGGACGGCGAGCGGGTCGGGTCCGCGACCGACGTCTACGGGTTGGCCTGCCTGGCCATCGAGACGCTGACCGGTACCGTCCCCTATCTGCGCGACACTGACGCCGCCACCATGTACGCCCATATCGTCGAACCACCACCGAGCGTCCGCGAACGCCGGCCTGAGCTGCCCGCGGCGCTCGACGACGTGCTGGCTACCGGCATGGCCAAGGACCCCGACGAGCGCCAGACCTCGGCCGGCGCGCTGGTCGTCGAGATGCTCGGCGCCCTGGGCAGGCCGGCTCCGGCCTGCCTCGCCGAGGCGGCTTAGGGGGGACGAACCGCTCACTTGACGCGACCGGATCAGCAGGCGACAGCCGTCGGGGGAGAAGCGCTCAACGGGCGCTATGAGATCGTCGCGCCCATTTCCAGTGGGGCAATGGGTGCCGTCTATCGCGCCTTCGACCGGGAGACCGGAACCGAGGTTGCCGTCAAGCGCCTGCTCGACGTCCGACACGCCGCGCGCTTCGAGATCGAGGCGCGCCTGCTCGCGAGCCTCAGCCATCCGCGCGTGGTCAAGGTGCTCGACCACTCGAGCGACGACCAGGGTCTCTACATCGTCATGGACCTCGTCCACGGCGTCGACCTGGGCGCGACGCTCAAGCGCAGCGGCGACCCCGGCCTGACGCTCGGCGATTCGATCGAGTACGTGCGCCACGGCTGCGAGGCCCTGTCCTACGTGCACAGCCAGCAGATCGTGCATCGCGACGTCAAGCCGCAGAACATGATCCTCAGCGAGGACGGCGTGATCCTCGTCGACTTCGGCGTCGCCCGCGCGCTGGGCGCGGAGGAGGACCAGGGCACGATCGCCGTCGGCACGCCGCGCTTCATGGCGCCCGAGGTCTTCGCCGGCGGCACCGTCTCCGCCGCCAGCGACATCTTCAGCCTCGCGGCCACGCTCTGGACCCTGCTGGTCGGCACGCCGCCGCGCTACGGCGACGTGCTCAAGCTGGACAAGCTGGCGCCGGGCCTGCCGCCCGAGCTGCAGGCGGCGCTCGCCGGCGGCCTGGAGATGCTGCCCGAGCAGCGGATCCAGTCCGCGTCCTCGTTCGCCGAGGCCGTCGGCGTCCCGCTCACGGGCGATCGCGGCCACTCGCTGGCCCAGAGCCTCGGCCGCCCGACCACGCGCCGGCGCGTCATGGAGGCGATCGTCCGCACCGCGGCCGGCATGTTCGAGGCCGCCGCCTGCTCGATCGCCCTCACCGACCCCAAGAACGGCGAGCTCGTCTACGAGGCCGCCTGGGGCGCAGGCGCGTCCGAGGTGGTGGGGATGCGGCTGCCGACGGGCGTCGGCATCGCCGGCGCGGTCGTCGCCAGCGGCGACGGCGTGTTCGTGCCCGAGTGCCGCAAGGACCCGCGCTTCGCCCGCCAGGTCGCCGCCGGCACCGGCTACGTGCCGTACACGATGGTCGTCGCCCCGCTGGTGCGCGACGGCAAGACGATCGGCGTCCTCTCCGTGCTCGACCGCCGCGACGGCGGCCCGTATCTGCGCGAGGATCTGGGCAAGGTGGCGCTGTTCGCGGACCTCGCCGTCGTGGCTCTGGACCTGGATACGTTCCCGCTTTCGAGCTCGGGCGGGCGCACGTTGTTGGCCTGAGGCAGAGCAGACTGGACGATCTGTACTTGCTCACGTCGTCCGCACACCGTTAGGTTGCGTGCTGATGAGCTCCGATAGCCACTTCGACGCGATCATCGTCGGCTCGGGCTTCGGCGGATCGGTGACGGCCTACCGGCTGGCCGAGGCCGGAAAACGCGTGCTCGTGCTCGAGCGCGGCCGTCCGTATCCGCCGGGTTCCTTCACCCGCAGCCCCTACCGGGCTCGCGAGAGCTTCTGGGACCCGCCCCGCGGGCTCACGGGCATGTACCACTACTGGTCCTTCAAGGGCATCGACGCGCTGGTCTCGGCCGGCCTGGGCGGCGGATCGCTGATCTACGCCAACGTCTTCCTGCGCAAGGACGAGAACTGGTTCGTCCACGAGGACCTCAACGACGGCGGCTACGAGTACTGGCCGGTCAGCCGCGCGGATCTCGATCCGCACTACGACAACGTCGAGAAGATGATCGGGCTGCAGCGCTACCCCTTCGAGCATGAGCCCTATGCCTCGACGCCGAAGACGATCGCGTTCAAGGAGGCGGCCGAGGCCAACGGCATGGAATGGTTCTTGCCGCAACTCGCGGTGACCTTCGGAAACGAAGGGCGCCCGCCCGTTCCCGGCGAGGCGATCGAGGAGGAGCTCAAGAACCTCCACGGCCGCACGCGCACGACCTGCCAGCTCTGCGGCGAGTGCGACGTCGGCTGCAACTACGGCGCCAAGAACACGCTCGATTACAACTACCTGACCCACGCCAAGCACCACGGGGCGGAGATCCGCACGCTCTCCGACGTCCGCCGGATCGCGCCGCGCGACGGCGGCGGCTACGTCGTCGACTACGCGGATCTCAACGACACGCCGGAGATCCCGCCGATCGTCGGGCTCACTTGCGACCACCTGATCCTCAGCGCGGGCACGCTCGGCACGACGAACCTGCTGCTCCGCAACCGCAGTGCCTTCCCGGGCCTCTCCCGCAAGCTCGGGACCCGCTTCTGCGGCAACGGCGACCTGCTGACGCTGGCGCTGAACACGACCAAGATCACCGACGGGGTCAAAACGCCGCGGATCGTCGACCCGGGCTACGGCCCGGTGATCACCTCGACCGCGCGGATGCCCGATGCCTCAGACGAGGGCGGCTCCGGCCGTGGCTTCTACCTCCAGGACGCGGGCTTCCCGCAGCACCTGGCCTGGATCCTGCACGTCATCTCCGCGCCCAAGCAGCTCTGGCGCTGGCGCGAGGGTGCGACCTACCTGGTCAAGAACTGGCTCCAGGGCACGCCGGACACCGACGTCACCGGCAAGATCGCCGACCTGATGCTGCCGTCGGAGCTCTCCGCCGGCGGCCTGCCGCTGCTCGGCATGGGCCGCGACGTGCCGGACGGGCGCATGTTCCTGCGCAACGGCAACCTCGACATCGATTGGAAGCGCGCGGGCTCCGGGCCGTACTTCGACCGGCTGCGCAGCACGTCGCGTGACTTCTCGAACGCGCTCGGTGGTCGTTTCGCGGACAATCCGCTGTGGTTCCTCAAGCGCGTGATCACGGTCCACCCGCTGGGCGGCGCGCCGATGGGCCGCCACCCGGGCGAGGGCGTCGTGGACGCCTATGGCAACGTGTTCGGTCATCCTGGTCTGCACATCGCCGACGGTTCGGTGATGCCGGGGCCCACCGGCCCGAATCCCAGCTTCACGATCGCGGCGCTGGCCGATCGCTTCGCCGACCAGATCATCGACCCCGACCGACGCGCCGCGGAGGCGGCGGCCTCATGACCTCAAGCGTTCGCTTCACAGAGGAGATGCTCGGGCACGTCACGTTCGGCGAGACCGACTTCGCCCGCGGCGCCCAGCCGGACCGTGACGGGTCTAGTGCCTTCAAGTTCCACCTGACGATCGAGGTCGAGGACATCGAGTCCTTCGGCAACGATCCGCTGCGCCCGGCCACGGCCGTCGGCTACGTGGTCGGCGACGCCTTCGGCGGCAAGCTGGAGGTCGAGCGGGGCTGGTTCAACCTGTTCGTCGACGTCGAGCCGGGCGTCAAGCACATGCTCTACCGGCTGTGGTTCCGCGACGGCGTCGGCAACCCGCTGACCATGACCGGCTTCAAGCTGGTCAAGGACGACGCGGGCTTCGACGTCTGGAAGGACACGACGACGCTGTTCACGCGCATCCTCCAGGGTCACGTGGCCGAGGGCGACGACGAGACCGCGGTGGTCCTCGCGTCGGGGACGATCATCATCCGGGCCCGTGACTTCGCCAAGCAGCTGACGACGTTCCGGGCCGGCGGCCCGAGCCTCGGCGCCAAGGCCGGCGCGCTGGCCAAGTTCGGGATCATCTTCGCGCAGCAACTGGCCGAGGCGTACCTGCGTAAGGGGCGGACACGTGTCCCCGCGCAAAGCTAGGCGCCTCGCCGAGGCGGAGGCGGCACGCAGCAAGCCCTCGAACCGGACCCATCTGCTCGGGTTCCTCGCCGGCGGGGCCGTCATCACCGTCTTCGGTGCGGAGATCGCGCGCGTCTGGAAGCTCGGTGCGCTGCCACGCAGCCGCCAGATCACCTCCGAGGAGGAGCGCCGCGTCAAGCCGATCGAAGCGGTCATGACGCTGCGCGAGGGCTACAGCGTCAGCCGCACGCGCGAGAACTCGCTGTTCAACATGCTCGCCTCGTTCACCGTCGCCTTCGGCATCACGCGGGCGATCACGTGGACGATCCGCGAGCACGGCGGGATCGGCCCGATCAAGGACGTCAAGGTCGGCGACCGCCACATCCACCACTTCCTGCCCGGCGGCATCCTGAGCCTGGCCGCGGGCGGCGTCGCGATCGGGACGAAGGGTGAGAAGCTCGACAAGTACCTCGCGTTCCCGTTCGGGGTCGGCGTGGCGCTCGTGCTCGACGAGTCCGCGCTGCTGCTCGAGCTCGACGACGTCTACTGGACAGAAGAGGGCGTGCTGAGCGTCCAGATCGCCTTCGCGGCGATCGCGATGCTCTCGGCCATGGCGTACCTGATCCGGATGCTTCGCACCAGCACGGAAGCGGATTCGGAGACCGATTGGGAGCTGGCGGCCAAGGCCTGGGACGACCTCCAGATGAGCTCCGGCGGTGTTCCGGGCATTGGCTTGTAACGCAGAAGGGATTCAGGCGTCATGGCGAAAACGATCCGCTCAACGGACTTCCGGCTGACAGCGAAGCAGCTGCTCGAGGCGAAGAACCGACCGCAGACCGAGCCGTGGGAGGACAGGGTCACGATCGGCCTGTCCGTCCTGACGCTCTTCGCCGTCTTCTGGGACGGCTGGCTGCACAACAACTCGACGACGCTGGACAGCTTCTGGTCCTCGGCCCACATCATGATGTACGTGGGCCTGACGGCCCTGGGGGCCTGGATCGGCCTCGTCTTCGTCAAGCACCAGCCCAAGGGCAAGCTGGAGCTCAGCATGGCGGCCGTCCCGTACGGCTACGGCCTGGCGCTCGTCGCCCTGCCGCTGGCGGCACTCGGCGGCCCGGGCGACTTCGCCTGGCACGCCGCGTACGGCTTCGAGAACCAGGTCGACGCGCCGTTCAGCCCGACCCATCAGATGCTGTTCCTCGCCGGGGGTCTGCTCGGTGCGATCAGCCTCGCCTCCACCTGGCACCGGCCCGGCCGCGAGTTGCCGCTGAGCAAGCTCTGGCCGGCGGTCCTCTCGGCGACCGCGGTCGTGGCGATGATCGAGTTCGCCTTCATGAACCTGCTGCCGTTCTTCTACAGCGTGGTTCCGACGAAGGACTTCCAGGACAACCTGCTGCGCTTCAAGGACGCCTACGAGCCCGGCACCGACGCCGTGCACACGGAGGGCCTGGCCTCCGCGGTACAGAACTACAGCGGCGACGTCTTCCCCTACTACCTGTTCGCGAACATGCAGGCGGTCGGCGGGATGATGATCTTCACCGCCGTCTTCGTCTCGGCGGTGCTGTATCTGCGCAGGCGCTGGGTGCTGCCCTTCGGCACCGTGACGATCATGGCCACGCTGCTCGGCGTGCTGTTCCCGTTCTTCACCCGCTTCACGAAGCCCGAGTTCATCGTCTCACTGATCGTGACCGGGCTGCTGATCGACCTGCTCGCGCGCGTGCTGATCGCCGAGGATCCGCCGACGGCGCTGCGGATCCGGTCGTTCGCGCTGCTGGTGCCGCTGCTGATCTGGGGGCCGTTCCTGATCGCGATCGCGGTCGTCAGCGGCCTCGGCTGGAACCCGACCGTGTGGACCGGCGTGCTGAGCACTTCCGCCGGCGTGGGCTACGGCATCTCGCTGATCATGTTCCCTCCGTCCCTACCCGCTGTAGAGCCTGTGGAGAGCAGCTAGTGGCCTTTCATCCGGTGTTGATGACGAAGCTGATGTACAACGGCCGTCGCGCGCCGCTGACGCGCACGCCGGCCGAGGCGGGCCTCGAGTTCGAGGACGCCGCGTTCCCGTCCACCGACGGCGTCGGGCTCAAGGGATGGTTCCTCCCGAGCGGGAAGGAGGGCAAGAGCCCCGCGGTCGTCTTCGTGCACGGCTGGATGTGGAACCGGATGGGCAACGTCGCCCACCAGACGCCGGTCGAGGACAAGGACGTGGACTTCCTGCCCGCCGCCAAGGCGCTGCACGACGCCGGCTTCAACGTCCTGCTCTTCGAGGTCCGGCGCCATGGCGAGAGCGAGCCGGGCAAGGGCCCGATCAGCTACGGGCCCGTCGAGGCGCGCGACTACATCGGCGCGGTCCGCTACCTGCGCTCGCGGCCGGACGTCGACGGCGAGCGGATCGGCGCGATCGGGTGCTCGATGGGCGGCAACATCGTCATGTACGGCACGCCCGAGTGCCAGCCGATCAAGGCCATCCTCGCGATCCAGCCGACCAAGCTCGCGGTCTTCAACGCGAACTTCATGAAGACCGAGGTGGGTGCGATGGGTCCGGCGATGACCAAGCCGATGGATCTCGTGTACATCGCCATGCGGGTCCCGCGCCCCGGCAAGCACGACCCGGGGGTGCCGGCGCGCAAGCTCGGCGCGACCGCCGTGCAGTATGTCCAGGGCACAGGCGACCCGTGGGGCACGATGGAGATCGTCGAAGAGTTCGCGCGCGTCACGCCGGGCAACGTCGGGCCGGTGATCAAGTACGAGTCCGCGGGCCGCTACGAGGGCTACGGCTACGTTTCCGAGCACGCTGACGACGTCGCCGCGTTCTTCACGCAGCACCTTTAGGGAGCTCCTCATTTAGCTCGCATGCTCTTCACATACGCTGGAGGGGATGAATTTCCATCCGTTGGTGATGACGAAGCTCATGCTCCAGGGCCATCGAGCGCCGGTTACGCGCTCTCCGGCCGATGCCGGGCTTGAGTTCGAGGACGTCGCATTCGCGGCTTCGGATGGGGTCGGGTTGAAGGGCTGGTTCGTCCCGAGCGGGCAGGAGGGTGCCGGCGCCGCGATCGTGTTCGTCCACGGCTGGATGTGGAACCGGCTCGGCAACGTCGGCGGCCAGACGGTCGTGCCTGACCGCGACGTCGATTTCCTGCCCGCCATCAGGGCGCTGCACGACGGCGGCTTCCATGTGCTCACGTTCGATCTGCGCGGCCATGGCGAAAGCGAGGACGGAAAGGGGCCGCAGACCTACGGTCCGAACGAGTCGCGCGACTTCGTCGGCGCCGTCGCCTATCTGCGTGCGCGCCCCGATGTCGACGGCGAGCGCCTCGGCGCGATCGGCATGTCGGCGGGCGGGAACACCGTGATCTACGGCGTTGCGGAGGCGCAGCCGATCAAGGCCGTACTGGCGGTCCAGCCGACCCGTCTAGACGACTTCAACACGAACTTCGCCAGGACCGAGTTGGGCCGGTTCGGACCGGCGCTGATCAAGCCGATCGACCTGCTGTACGCGGCCATGCGCTCCCCGCGCCCGAGCCGCCACGACCCGGCCGTTCCGGCCCGTGGGCTCAACGGCACGGTCGTGCAGTACGTGCAGGGCACCGGCGACCAGTGGGGCGAGCTGGCGGTGGTCGAGGAGTTCGCGGCGGCCACGCCGGGCAATGCCGGGCCGGTCATCCAGTTCCCCTCGACCGAGCGCTACTCGGGCTACCGGTACGTCTCCGAACACGTCGACGACATCGTCGCGTTCTTTCAGGACAACGTGTAACGGCCCAACCTTCGCGGGCGGGCCGGGGTCAAACGGGGTGATACGTTCACCGCGACAGTACCCGGAAGGTCCGCCATGCTTGATCGCCGCGAGGAGTTGCGACCGGCGCCCGACGAACAGCGTCCGACGCCTCCCGTCCCCTGGGCGGTCCGGCCGCCGGCCGGCGCCGCACTTGGGCCGGCGGCCCTGCTCGGCCTCCAGCGGAGCGCCGGCAACCGGGCCGTGTCGGCCATGCTGGCCCGCCAGGCGCCGACGGCGCAGGCCACGGCCGAGGCTCCCGACGCGGCGCTGATCGCCGAGTTCGAAGCCCTCTGGGAGGATGATCCGTGGACCGTCGTCCGGCTGGGGCTCGAACTGCTGCGGCCGTTCCCGGTCCTCGGGATGCTGCCGGCGATCGGCTCCGACGTGATCGGCATGGTCCAGGATGTGAGCTCGGTGCCGAGGGGCGACCCGTTGCTTCTGGGCATCGTCGGCACGACGGTCGTCGTGCGGTCGCTCGTGAACCTCGCGAGCGACGGCGTCGGGCAAGTGCTGGCCGTGACGGAGCCGATCGAGTGGTTCCTCGGGGCCGAGACCGTGGCCCAGACGTTCTCCGGCTGGGGCATCCCCTTCGACGTCATCTCCGTTCCGCTCGGGGCGCTGATGGTCGGCCTCAACGAGGGCCTCGGCGCCGATCATCTGAGCCTGATCACGCTGACGTCGCTGCTCGACTTCGTCGTGACCCTCGAGGCCGCGGCCGGCGCGGTGCTGGGTCCCGTGGAGGACAGCGCCGCCTGGAGCGAGCTGATGGCCGGCTACATCGCGAACATGGCCGGCGACGTCTTCGCCATCTTCAACGAGGCGCTCGGACTCGTCACGTTGAGCATCTGGCCCAGCGGAAGCGTGGGCCAGCTCGGTGCTGCGACGATTGCGCTGGCGAAGCTCGCCATGAAGGGGCTCGGCTTGTCCAAGGAGTGGTCGGCCGGCTTCTGGAACGTGCTCGGCGGCAAGGCGATCGAGGGCATCGAGCTGCCCGATCTCACGCCGGACGATCCGGGGCTCGAGCCGACCGGAAGCGGCCCGGAGGCATCGCCGTTGGACACGTTCGGCGCCGCGCCGCTCGCGCGGCTCGCCGATCCGGCGGCCGCGGGCGGCCGGTCAGCGGGGTGGTTCGCCGCCCGCCTGCTCGAGCTGGACGCGATGCGCGGTTGCTACGAGCGCGGCGACGGCGTGCTGGCAGGCGCCGATCAGCAGCTCGCCGAACTGGTGCAAGGGACCGCGCGGATGGCGGAGGAGGTCCTCGCGGGAACCGAGTCTGCCGACGCGATCAAGGACACGCTCACCGTCGCGGTCGGCGAGCTCCAGGCTCGTTTGAGCCTCGTCGCGGACGTCGGGGCCCAGGCCGCGTCCGCGAGTGAGCAGCTGAGCGGCCATAGTGCATCGGTCGCCGGCGCGATCGAGACGCTCGAGACCGCACGATGCCCGAGCTCGTGCTGCCGCCCGAGGCCGCCGACGGGCTCGCCGGGAGCGCCGTCCAGTTCGGGCTGGACCAGATCGCGGCCGCGCTCGAGACCGACGTGCGGCCGCCCTGGAACCGTTGCGAGAACTGCAGGCGACCCTGACCGACCTGGCCGAGATGGTCGAAGCGGTCGGGGGTGCGGCCACGCTCCTCAGCGAACTGCTCACCGACGCGATCCAGCAACTCTCCGAGATGCTCGCGCAGACCGGCAGTCTCAGCGAGGCGCTTGGACTCCTGCTCGACCAGTCGCTCGAGGTCGCCGCCGCCGGCGAGGGCGCGGATTCGCTCCCCGGCCTCGCGAGCTCGTGGCGGCAGCTCGTCCCACTGATCGACGAGGCCGCCGCGAAGAGCCCAAGCGGGCCTGTGAGCTGCGCTACTCCTCGGCTTCGACGAGGCGCGGGCCGTACGACGGCGGCGCGACGAGGAAGGCGACACCGAAGCCCGTCATGGTCCCGACGATCAGCGCGCCGACCCACATCGTCGGCGTCCACCCCATGCCCTTGTCGAGCGCGAGCACGAGGTAGTACGAGCACCACAGCACCAGGGCGCCCGCGGGACCGATCGCGCGGATCCCGCCGAGCGTCAGCCGCCCGTCGGCGCGCTCGCCGCCCAGCCGTCTGTGCAGCAGGTCGATCACCCCGCCCGCGACCAGCAGCGGGATGATCAGGGCGATGTCGCGGTACTCGGTCATGATATTCACGAGCAGGCCGTAGCCGGCGAAGATCGCCGTGATCGCGCCGAACGGCACGGCCCAGCGGCGCAGCAGCAGCAGGATCGGGCCCAGCAGCACCATCGTGGTGACGATCATCGACGCGATGCCGTGGCTGGCCGCGTAGTAGTAGTACGGCCAGCTGTCGTCGCCATAGCCCGTCAGGCCCGCGACCAGGCTCAGCGTCTGGTCGTCGTGGGTGTCCTTGTAGCGCTGGTAGTCATTGACGAAGTCCGCGGTCGGCGTGACGTTGGTCATGAAGGCCGACAGGTACATCGTGATGAAGCCGGCGACGGCGATGAAGAGGATCGTCGAGAACAGGACGGGCAGGAAGCCCTTGAAGTCCAGCTGGATGTCGTCCTTGGCCCACATCGATCTGATGCCGGTCGAACAGAGCAGCAGCCCGCCGAAGAACAGCGCCAGGTGCGGCGGGCTGTAGATCGCGTCGACGCCCACCTCGAAGCCATAGGCGGTGTGCCAGATCAGGTCGGCCGGCCCGCCGATCGCGAGCGTGATCAGGCCGATGATCGCGACGCCGTAACCGACCGGGATCGCCGCCAGGTCCGGGAGCAGCGACTTGCGCGGATCGACGCCCGCGGCGAACCATAGCGCGTGACGAGCACGCCGATCCACAGCCCGACCACCGTCAGGCCGCCATAGAGGACCAATGTGCGCATCGAGAAGAACGACTCCTGGCCCGTCTCGTTGTTGTGACCGCGACCGTCGAAGAACATCGCCGTGATCGGCCAGAAGGCGAGCGACATCGTGATCATGTCCTCGCGCCACGTGGTGACGGGGCGCACGCCGCGGGCCGCCTTGGGCGCGCTGCGCGCCAGGTCGGTGATCTGGGTCGCCATCCGTCAGAGCATCTTGTTGGTATTGCCGCGCTTGACCCGCATGACGCGCCGGATCGTGCGGGCCAGCGGTGCGGGCTGCTTGAGCGCCCCGAACGCCATCTGCAGCTTGCTGCCGCCGGCAAGGCTGGCCTTGCCCGAGATCTTCGATGATGTCGTTGATCATCTTCTGGTCGCGCTCGAGCAACCAGTACTCGACCATCTGGCCGTTCTCGATGTGGAAGAGCCCGATCGCCTCGCCCGGGATCTCCATCCCGGGGCTGACGATGATCCGGTACTTGATCAGCGCGCAGCCGTGGTCGTCGGAGTGGACGCGTCGTGGAACTCGCCGATGAACGTGCCGTGATCGATCGCCGAGCTTGTAGAGGTTCGAGTAGAGCGGGAGGATGTCCTTGCGGCCGACGTGGTCGCCCGAGAGGAAGTGGTTGCCCGGGTAGTGAACGACGCAGTTCCACCGACGATCGACTCAAGTTCTCCAAGTCGCCCGCCATCAGCGTAGCTCCAGTACTTGCCCAGGAACTCCTGTTGTTCCTGCTGCCGGCTCAATGCGGTCGAGTCCTGTGAGGTCGAGCTGGTCACGAGAGTTCCTTTCTCAGACGACCGCGACGGGTTTGCGGTCTTCGTCGGGGGCATTGTCGGACTCAAAGTCCATGTCGGGCAGGAACCGCCGAGCCACTTCGGCAGCCACCAGTTCAGTTGCCCATCAGCTCCATGGTCGCCGGCACCAGGACCAGCCGCACGAGCGTTGCGTCGAGCGCGATCGCGACCGCGAGGCCGAGGCCGATCTCCTGGATCGCCGGCACGGCGGTCGCGGCGAAGACCGCGAAGACGCGACCATGATCAGCGCGGCCGTGGTGATGTGCGGCGAGCCCGGAGACCCTCGGCCACGGCGCGGCGGTTGTTGCCGGTCGCTGGTAGCGCTCCTTGATCCGCGAGAGCAGGAAGACCTCGTAGTCCATCGACAGCCCGAACACGATCGCGAATAGGAACGGTGGCGTGATCGTTGACGTAGCCGAGTGGGTCGAAGCCGGGGAAGCCGAACCAGTCCCACTGGAAGACCATCACCAGCACGCCATAGGCGGCGCCGATCGAGAGCATGTTCATCAGGATCGCCTTCAGGGGCAGCAGCACCGAGCGCAGCACGACGAGCAGCACGAAGTGGACCTGCAGATCAGAACGAAGGCGAATACTTCGACATGCCGCCGGAGATCTGGTGCGTGAAGTCACGCGTCTGGGCCGAGGCGCCGCCGACGTCGATGGACCGCGACCTTGTCCAGGCCCGGAGGCCTTGCCGCCCTCGTCGCGCAGGTCCGTGACGAGCGCGAGTGTGGCCTCGCTTTCCGGATCCTGGGCCGGGATGACCCTGATCAGTGCGGCCTTGCCGTCGTCGGAGATCACCGGTTCGGCCACCCTGGCGACGCCCTTGGTCGACTGCAGCCCCGTGATGTAGCTGCCGAGGGCCGTCTGGTTGGCGGGCTCACTGGCCGCGCTGTCGAAGTTGGCCACGATCAGCGTCGGCGCGGATTCCCCGGGGCGCCGTCCTGCTTGGTGGCGAGCTGGGTGCCCACGCGGGTCTCGTTGTCGGCCGGGAACGGCGCAGCGCACCGTTGCCGAATTCGAGCTGGAGCGCGGGGATCGCGAGCGCGATCGGATGCCCCGCGGCGAGGATCGCCGAGAGCCCCGGAGGGCTTCATGACCGCGCCCGACCAGCGCACCCAGAACGAGGGCGCGCCCTCAGGCTCGCTCCTTCTTGGGGACCTACGCGCCGGTAGAGCGAGCCGGTGACGCTGACGATCTTGCCCCCTTGTTGGCGCGATCGCCGAGCAGCGCGATCAGCGCGGGCAGCAGGGTGATGGCGCCGATGATCGCGATCGCCTACTACGACGATCGCGCCGATCGCCAGCGAGCGCATCACGGTCGAATTGATCAGGAACAGGCCGGCCAGGGACACGATGACCGTGATGCCGGAGAAGACGACCGTCGCCCCGGAGGTCCGCATGGCGACATTGAGGGCCTCCTCTCTTGGTCTTGCTCCTTCGCGCAGATCCTCCCGATATCGCGACAGCACGAACAGCGAGTAGTCGACCGCTACGCCAATACCGAGCATTGAGGCGACGTTGGTCACGAACACCGACATCGTGATCGCGAGCGAGATGAAGAACACCACCGCGCCGGTGATGATCACGGCCGCGACGCCCAGTCCCACAGGCAGCAGCGCGGCCAGCACCGAGCCGAAGACGGCCAGGAGCACGATCAGGATCAGCGGGAAGCCGGTCGTCTCCGCCTTCTCCAGATCCTCCTGCTGGAGCTGCTGCATCCCCGCCCACAGCGCCTGCTGGCCCACGACGTAGGGCTGCACGCCGTCGGTGACCTCGCCGACCTTGAGCTCCTCGCGAAGGCGAGCGGCGGCCTTGAGCACGTCGTCGCGCGTGCCCGTGACGGCCAGCGGGAAGACGATCACGCCGTCCCGGTAGTCGCCTGTTGGCGGCCTCGGCGGCCTGCGGGGGCGAGTGTCGACGTGGTCGATCCCGGCCGCGGCCTGTCCCACGCGGTCGACGGCGGCGGCCTGATCGCCGTCCTTGATCAGGAGCACGAACCGAGTGGCTCGGTGCTCTGGCCCTTGAAGGGTGATCTCCTTGTCGACGTTGTCGTAGCCCTAGCTGGGCACTAGATGCCGCCACCGCTCGAGGTTCGGTCTGCTGCGATGCGAACGGGACCGACAGCACGATCAGTGCGATCCAGATCCCGAAAACGAGCTTTCGTCGCGACCGGACGAATCCGGAGAGTCGGTTCATCGCGGATTGCATCCGTGTCCTCCTGGGCGCAACAGTGTCAGTCTGGTGAGATTCAGAGCGTGAGCATAACCTCGCCCCGAGCCTCGGCGCTAGCCCTTCGTGGAGCCCCTGTGCGACGGCGGACACGTCTCGGTCAGACGAGCTCGCGCGCCATCAGCGTCGCCGCGGCCGGTGCTCCCTTCACGAATCCGAAGAACGGTCCGAAGTCCTGCGTGGCCGCGAAGCCGGGGAGATAGAGCCCGGCGAGGCTGGTCCGCATCGCCGGATCGAGCACCGGAAAGCCGTCACGTAGCGCGATCCGGTCCAGCAGCGGAGCGAGGTAGGGCACGCGGGCGAGGTCAGCCCTGTAACCGGTGGCGAGGACGATCCGGTCGGGCTGTACTCGGGTGCCGTCGGAGAGCTTCGAGGCCGACACGACCTCGGTGTTGGCGTGGATGCGCAAGGGCACGCGGTCCAGTCGCGGCTTGAGCCAGTGCTCGAGCGTCAGGCGTCCGACCTCCCAGAAGCGGCGGCCGATCGCGTCGCGCTGATCCTGCGGCAGCGTGCGCCACCAGCCGCGGTGGGCGAGGGTCTGCTCGATCAGCGGGTCGACGAAGCGCCAGCTCACGCGCTCGAAGCGCGGCGTGTCGTGACGGTGCACGACGTCGATGCGCTCCGCGCCGTGCTCGCCCAGCAGCGCGGCCCACTCGTACGCGCTCTGGCGACCGCCGACGATCAGCACGCGTGCGCCTGCGTAGGTCGTGAAGTCGACGAGGTCGCAGGTGTGGACGCCGTGCTCGGCCCACTCGGGCCTGTGCGTGAAGTGGGCGATGCCGGGGGCCGCGATCACGTTGCGCGCCTGCTGCGTGCTGCCGTCCTCGAAGGTCGCGGTGAAGTGGCCGTCGTGGTCCAGCCCCATCACGTGCGCGTCGCGGACCTCGAGACCGCCTTCGGCGATGAACCAGTCGGCGTATTCGAGAAAGAGCGCGATCGGCAGCGGGTCGACCTCGGTGGCCGGGATGCCGCGGTACTGGAGATAGGCCTCCAGCGTGCGCTCGAGCGCGTGGTCCAGGTGCCAGTCCGGCCCGGAGCGCAGGTACATGTCGGCCGGCATGTGCTCGCGCCAGAACGACATCGGGCGGCCGACGATCTCGGTGCTGAGGCCCTGGTCGCGCGCCGCCTTGGCCGCCGCGAGCCCGTACGGACCGCACCGATGATCAGGACGTCAAGCAACGCGGAGGAGAATCGCCTCGCCTTGGCCGCCACCGCCGCAGAGCGTGGCGAGCCCGTATCCGCCGCCGCGCCGGCGCAGCTCGTAGGCGAGCGTCAGGACGAGCCGCAGCCCCGAGCCCGCGAGTGGGTGACCGAGCGCGACGGCCCCGCCGTTGACGTTGACGCGCTCGAGGTCGATGCCCAGCTGCGTGCGGAGGCCAGCACGACGCCCGCGAAGGCCTCGTTGATCTCCCACAGCGCGATGTCGCGCGCGTTGAGGCCGTGGCGCTCGAGCAGCTTCGCGGCGGCCTCGGCGGGGCGCAGGTGCAGGGTCGAGTCCGAGCCGGCGACCACCGCGCGTCCGAGGACCTCGGCCAGCGGGTCCACAGCGCGGTCCGCGGTCGTGACCACGGCCGCCGCCGCGCCGTCGGAGACCTGGGAAGCGTTGCCCGCGGTGATCGTGCCGTCGTGGGTGAAGGCGGGCTTCAGCGCCGCCAGCGCCCGGTAGCGGCCGCGGGCCTCACCCCCTCGTCGCGGCTGAAGTCGCCGAGCGCCACGATTTCCTCGCTCGGCTCTCCGCGCCGGCCGCCGCGCGCCGGTGCGAGTTCGCGGCGAACTCGTCCTGCGCCTCGCGCGTGATGCGCAGCCGCGCGTTCTCGGCGTCGGACATCGCGCCCATCCCCGCATCCGCGATCGAGCAGTAGAGCCCGTCATGACCATCACGTCGATCATCGGCTGATCTCCCATCCGCGGCGCTGGGCGCTCCTGAGCGCGTGCGGCGACGCGTCATCGAATCAAAGCCGCCGACCAGGACCGTGGTCGCCTCGCCCGCGTTGATCATCGCCGCGGCGATCCCGACCGCGCTCATGCTCGCGAGACAGACGTCGTTAAGCGTGATCCCGGGCGTCTCGCGTGCGACGCCGCCTGCGAGCGCGGCGCGGCGCCCGGGGTTCTGCCCGTTCGCGGCCTGGAGCACGTTGCCGATCGCGATGTAGTCGGGCTCCAGCTGCGTGCGCCGGAGCGCTTCCCGCACCGCGTGGGCGCCGAGGTCGACGGCATCGACCTTCGAGAGCGCCCCGTTGAACTTGCCGATCGGGTGCGGGCGCCGCGGCGATGACGACCAGGTCCGCGCAGGCTCTAGCGGGCCGCGAGCGCGGGCTCGGGGTTCGCGTCGTGCGGCTCCTTCGCCGAGGACTCGAAGTCGACGTGCGGCAGGATCTTGTCCAGCCACTTCGGGACCCACCAGTTGAAGTCGCCCATCAGCTCCATCGTCGTCGGGACGAGCACGAGCCGGACGACGGTGGCGTCGAGGAAGATCGCCACGGCGAGCGCGATGCCGATCTCCTTGACCTGGGGCAGGCCGGCCATCGCGAAGATCAGGAAGACGAGCACCATGATCACGGCCGCGCTGGTGATCGTCTTCGCCGAGTCCGCCAGACCGCCGGCCACGGCGGCCCGGTTGTCGTGGGTCTCGTTGTAGCGCTCCTTGATGCGCGAGAGCAGGAACACCTCGTAGTCCATCGAGAGGCCGAAGACGATCGCGAGGATCAGCGGTGGTGTGAGCGCGTTGACGTAGCCGATGTGGTCGAAGCCGATCAGGCTGTCGGTCCAGCCCCACTGGAACACGATCACGAGCACGCCGTAGGCCGCGCCCACGGACAGCAGGTTCATCACGATCGCCTTCAGCGGCAGCACGACCGAGCGCATCAACACGAGCAGCACGAGGTAGCTGAAGAGCAGGACGAACACCGCGACCTTCCACATCGAGCCCGAGATCAGGTCCGTGAAGTCATGGTCCTGCGCCGCGGCACCGCCGACGTTGAGGGTCGCGCCCGAAAGCGCCGCGGCCGGCCCGTCCGGGGCCCGGATCCGCTGCACCAGGGCGTACGTCGCGTCGTCCTCCGGGTTGCTCGCCGACGTCACCTCGATCAGCGCCTGGCTTCCGTCGCTCGAGGTGACGGGCTGGCCGACGCCACCCTCGGCCACGTTGGGAAGCTGGGCCACGGCCGCGGCGAACTTCTGCGACCTGGGCCGCGTCGACGGGCTTACCGCCGTAGTCGACGACGATCTGGACCGGGCCGCCTGCGCCGGGCCCGCCACCGCCGTCCGCCGGGGGCCTGGCAGCGAGCGCGTTGCCCTGGGCGGTCTCGAAGCTCGGCGGGAGCTGGGCGATGGCACCCGTGCCCAGCTTCATCGAGATCGCCGGCCACGCGATCACCAGCATCAGCAGCGTGGCGCCCGTGGCGTAGAGCACCGGGCGGTTCATCAGGCGGTTCGTCCAGCGCGTCCAGAACGGCACGGCCTCGGGCTTGGGCTTCGGCGTGAGCTTGGCGACGATCTTGCCGATCACCTTGCCGGGCTCGTAGGCCCGGTGGCCCAGCGTGGCGATCAGAGCCGGGAGCAGGGTCACGGCGGCGAGGACCGCCACGCCGACGACCACGATCGCGCCGATCGCCATCGAGTGCGCGGTCTTGGAGTCGATCAGGAACAGGCCGGCGAGGGCGATGATCACGGTGACGCCGGAGAAGGCCACGGCGAGACCGGAGGTCCGCATGGCGACCCTGCGCGCCTCGTCCTCCGACGACCCTTCCTTGATCTCCTCGCGGTAGCGCGCGAGGACGAACAGCGAGTAGTCGACCGCGACGCCGATGCCGAGCATCGACGAGATGTTCGTCACGAAGATCGACATCTGGATCGCCTGCGAGAGGAAGTAGACGATCGCGCCGGTGATGGCCACGGCGATGAAGCCGAGGCTGAGCGGCAGCAACGCCGCGGCGACGGAGCCGAAGATCAGCAGCAGCACGATGAAGACGATCGGGAAGCCGATGCCCTCGGCCTTCTCGAGGTCCTCCTTGGAGAGGTCCTGCATGCCGGCCCACAGGCGCCTGCAGGCCGACGAGGTGGATCGGCGACACCGCGTCGTCGCCCTCGAGGATCTCGGCGTTCTTGCGGATCTCGGCCGCGGCGTCGGCCGTCTGGTCGGCCGAGCCGGTGACCTTGAGCGCCATCAGGACGATCGGCTTGTCCAGGCCGGCGCGGGCGGCCTGCTCGTACTCCGGGACCACCTCGACCCCTTCGACGCCCTTGGTGGCCGCGACGGCCTTCGTGATCGCCGCGTCCGTCTTCGCCGTGTCGCCCTTGGTGTTGTCGAAGACGAACACCAGCTTCTCGGCCTCGACGCCGGGGAAGTTCTTGATCGAGCTGGCGACGAACGTCGACTGCGATCCGGGGACCTCGAAGCCACCCGCGGTGAGATGCTTGCCCTGCATCGCGAAGAACGGGAGCGAGAGCACCAGGAGGGCGATCCACGACACCGAGGACGAGTTTGCGACGGCGCGAGATGAAGCTTCCCAGCCGGTCCATTGCTGCTTGCATGGAGCGAACTTGTAGCTCACCAACGGCCTGCCGTGGGAATTTCTCCTGGCCGATTGCCCTTGCAATCCGGTCATGAGCGCGGGTAGAACAGGGGTTCTGACCGAGATGCCGAGGAGGATCTGAAATGGAGTCTGCGACCGCTGCGGTGGCGATGCCCCCCGCCGAGGTGCACGCAGTGCCGACCTCCGACGGCACGGAGGTCCGACTCACGCGCTACAAGTTCGGCACCAAGGGCCCGCTCGTCATGGCCCCGGGCTACGGCAACGCCGCGCGCGCGTTCGCGATCGACACCGTGCCCAAGAACTGGGTCCAGTACCTGGGCGAGCACGGCTACGACGTGTGGCTGCTCGACTACCGGGCCAGCCCCGATCTGCCGTCGAGCTTCACGCAGTTCACGGTCGACGACATCGCGATGCGCGACTGGCCGGCGGCGATCGACACCGTCCGCCGCATCACGGGCGAGGAGTCCGTGCAGGCGATGGGCCACTGCGTCGGCGGGCTCTCGCTGTTCATGGCGATGGGCGGCGGCATGGAGGGCGTGCGCAGCGCGACGTTCTCCTCGCTGGCCGGTCACCCGATCCCGACGCCCGGCAACCAGGCGCGCGCCTGGGCGCGGATGGCGACGCATCTTCAAGGCGCTCGGGATCAAGGGTCTGAACACCGACTACGACCCGAAGGCCTGGGACGGCAAGGCTGATCGAGACCGTGATGAAGCTCGTGCCCGTTCCGCCACGTCTACGACAATCCGGTGGCACGCCGCATCTACTTCATCTACGGCGACGTCTTCGACTACGAGAACATCAACAAGGCCACGATGGAGCAGGCCGTGCCGAGCTTCTTCGGCAACGGCAACATCACGTTCTTCGAGCACATCTCGCTGATGATCCGCGCCGGCGCCGCACGCGACAAGCGCGGCGAGGACGCCTACCTGTCCAACCTGGACGCGTTCAAGCTCCCGATCAACTTCATCACGGGCGAGCACAACAAGATGTTCGTGCCCAAGGGCCTGCAGCGCACGTATGACACGCTGCGCCGGGCCCATGGCCCGCAGGACTACACCCACCACGTCATCAAGGACTACGCCCACCTCGATCTCTGGCTGGGCACCAACGCCGAACGCGACGTGTGGCCGACCGCCCTCGCCGAGCTGGAGAAGCACAACTAGATGAGCACCACCGCTGACGACACGCCCGCCGCGGACCAGCAGCACAGCGGGCTGAAGGACCTCTTCAGCTACCCGCTGACCTCGGCCATTCAGGACCGCCGCACGCGGCGCGTGGCCCAGGGCGTCTCGCTCAAGCACGGCGCGCAGCCCTACGAGAGCCCGAACGAGCCCTCGCCGCTGACCCCGCTGGAGGAGGCGATCCTGATCGCCTCGACGAGCCTCACCGGCGCCGTCATGCACGACGGCCCGACGAAGAAGCCCGACGGGTCGAGCGAGCTCGGGACGATGTTCCTCGAGGTCGCGGGCCGCGCCGCCTCCAGCGCCGACAACGCCCAGGCCACGTCGTTCTTCATGACCAACGACGAGGGCGTCTGGCTGATCAATCGCCCGCGCGGGCGCGAGGCGCTGGAACTGCTGCGCGAGATCCCGCCGCGCTGGGAGGACCGCACCGAGGACGACTGGATGTCGTTCGCCAACGCGGTCAAGCGCAAGGTCTACGACGGCCGGCTCGCGATGCCCGAGAACCAGTGGCCGTACTTCCTGGGCTGGAACGGCCAGCACTCCAACGCGCCGGGCACGACCCAGTTCCTGCCCGTGGTCGACAACACGCGCCAGTACATCAACGTGCTGCTGATCCTGCTCTCGGAGCCGGCCGGCAAGGTGCCGCTGTTCATCGACGACTGGAGCGCCTTCAAGCCCTCCAACCTGATGGAGTGGGGCGCCTGGGCGGCGTCGAAGATCGGCCTCGTCGACCCGATCCCCTACCAGCCGATCGGCGGCCTCAAGCGCGCCCGCGGCGGCTTCGCGAGCCCGGACACGCCGGCGCCGATGGGGTCGCTGACGACGGTCCGCACGGACTACGAGGCGCACTTCCTGCTGCAGAACCTGATGCTCACCGGCGAGGCGCTGCGCCTCGGCGGCTGGGTCCACGGCGCGCCGATGATCCCGGACGTCTGGAAGCGCGATCCCGCGGCCGGGATCCTCGGCCTCGGCTTCCGCGAGTACAGCGCCAAGACGTTCGACTCGCGCTGGAAGCGCTGGCCGCCGGTGCCCGCCTCCCAGCCCAACTACGTCGGCATCGACGGCGTGCTCGAGGGTCTGTGCCCGCCCTATGTCACCGACATGGACGCCGCGGTCGACCAGGTGCTCGAGGAGAAGTTCGGCCCGGGCGGCACGTACACCGACGCCGAGGTCTTCGCCCAGTCCTACAAGGACAAGGCGACGGCCGAGACATACATGAAGCACGCCGGCCATCCGTCGGCCGAGGCGATCGCGTACACGAAGGAGATCTGCCGCTACCTGGTGGACACCTACGGGCGCTTCCCGGCGCACACGGACGCGTTCCACCTGCCCGGCGTCTGGGTGCAGTTCTCGCACCTGGAGATCGAGTACTACGAGCAGTACGCCAACCCGCGCCACGTGCAGCGCGCGGCCGACGGTCGAGAGATCTGGGACCGCCACTGACACCGGGAGGGAATGAGCTCGGTCGCATGACCGGGCTCACCCTGTTCACCCCGATCCGCCGGCAGTGGGTATGGCTGCTGAGGCTCGGGTTCCCGATCGCGCGCCATCTGCCGTTCCTGCGGCATCACATCCTCCAGTTCAACTTCATCAAGTTCGTGCGCTGGACGATCGTGCGCAGGCTCGACGGCGAGCGGCTGCACTACCCGTACCTGTTCTTCGAGAGCAACTTCGACGGGCCGTGGCAGCACTACATCGACGCGTTCGCGTACGTGATCCCGACCGACATCCGCGTCACGTGGGGTCGCGGGCCGGGCTTCCCGGCGCCGCCGCCGGCCGAGCCGCTGAAGGCCTGGATCGGGCACAACAGCATGGAGGGCGGCACGTACTACTGCGCCCACGCCGAGGACTCGACGCGGATGGTCAAGAACGCCCTGGTGGTGCGTGAACGCTTCGACGAGCTGCGGCGCTCGGCCGCCGTCCTCGGACCGGAGGAGTTCAAGGCCGAGTGGGAGCGGTTCCTCAGCGACAACCAGGCGCATCTATGAACCCCAACCGCGTCGGGACCGCCTACGCGCTGACCACGTTCGCCCGGATCCTGCCCGGGAAGGCCGACGAGCTCGAGACGTACCTGGGGTCGATGCCGAAGGGCCCGGAGAGCCCGTTCGCGCGCCTGGGCATGCTGCACATCGCGCGGGTCCAGATCTTCCGCGCGCTCGTGCACCAAGGACCGTTGCAAAAACACACGGACACGCTGCAGAATGCTCATCTGGTGTTCACGAGCACGATCGACGGTGATCTCGACCCCTACCTGAACGCGCTCGCCGAGCGCGTGCCGGAGGCGGACGAGTGGTGGGGCCGCTGCGCCGGCTATCCCGGCCGTGCGGACGTCGCGTCGTTCCGCGCGTGGGTGCGCGCACGGCAGGTGAAGACCGGCGTGTTCCAGTCGGCGATCCCCACGGCGAGCGTCGGCGACGTCCACGAGGCGCTCGCGCTGCGCGAGAACGTGCTCGACTTCGCCGTCGCCGCCCAGGGCCTCGACGCGGCGACCCTGCAGCAGCGCTTCCGCTCGACCTTCTGATGCGGCGACCCACGGACCTCGCGCGCCGCGGCGGTGCCGCCGCGGACATCGACCTCGCCGACATCCAGGGCAACGTGCTGCGCGGTTACACGATGCCCGCCGCGGCCTACCTGTTTCTGCGGATCGTCGACGTCGAGAAGGCCTGCGCGCTGATGGCGCGGATGCTCCCGCAGGTCGCGACCGCCGCGCCGTGGCGCGACGGCGCGCCCGCGACGGCGATGAACGTCGCCTTCACGTACGCCGGATTGCAGGCTCTGGAACTGCCCGACGACGTGCTGGCGTCGTTTCCCGAGGTGTTCCGGCAAGGGATGGCGGGCCGCGCGGACAAGCTGGGCGATCGCGGCCCGAGCGCTCCGCAGCACTGGGATCCCGGCCTCGGCACCGGCGACGCGCACGTGCTCGTCACCGTCTACGCCCTCGACGCGGAGCACCTGCGCGCGGCGCTGATGGAGATCCTCGGCGCGGACTCCGACAACGCCGTCGAGCTCGTCCACCTGCAGCGCGCGGAGTCGCTCGCCGGCGGCCGCGACCACTTCGGCTTCTTCGACGGCATCGCGCAGCCCGCGCTGATCGGCTCGGGCGTGACGCCGCGGCCCGGCGACGGGCAACCCGACGGCAGGGGCGGCTGGCGCGGGCTCGCCACCGGCGAGGTCCTGCTCGGCTACCGCGACGAGGACGGAACGCTGCCGGTGGCGCCGGTCGCGCCGTTCGAGCGCAACGGCACCTACGTCGTCTACCGCAAGCTCGCGATGCACGTCGGCGCCTTCCGCAGCTACATCGCCGCCGAGGGTGAGCGCTACCCCGGCGGCGCGCGCAAGCTCGCGGCCAAGATCGTCGGCCGCTGGCCGGACGGTACGCCGCTGGTCCTCTCGCCCGACCGGCCCGACGCGTCGATCTCCTCCGACACCGAGCGGATCAACGACTTCGGCTACGCCGACGACCGCGAAGGCCTGCGCTGCCCCATCGGCTCCCACATCCGCCGCTCCAACCCGCGCGACGCCGAGGGCTTCTTCGACGGCCGGCTCACCGACCGCCATCGCATCGTCCGCCGCGGCCGCCCCTACGGCATGCCGCTGCCGCGGCGGAGACCTCGAGGACGACGGCGCCGACCGCGGCCTCGTCTTCGTCTGCTTCCAGGCCAACATCTGGCGCCAGTTCGAGACCATCCAATCGCTCTGGATCGACGACGGCGACCCCTTCGGCCTCGGCCGCGACAAGGACTTCCTGGTCGGCGAGCCGCACGGCGCCCCGGGCAAGATGACGATCCAGGGCAACCCGCCGTACTTCCTCAAACCGCAACCGCGCTTCGTCACCACGCGCGGCGGCGAGTACCTCTTCCAGCCGTCGATGACCGCGCTGCGCCGCCTCTCCGGTGGCGCGTAGCCACGCTCACAGCGCCGTCCACGTCCAGGTGCCGGCCATCATGTCGAAGCGCCCGTAGGTGATCCTGGCGGTGTCGATCGCGAACCGAAAGGCGTAGCCGCCCTCGCGAGCGCGTATCACGAGGAAGCCGCTCTCGGTCACGACGCCCCGCTGGTGGATGGCGAAGCTGATCCGGCGCATGAACTCGAGCATCGCGTCGACCTTCTGCTGCGCGTTGAGTCCGTCGATCGCTGACAGCCGCTTCGCCGCCTCAAGCAGCTTCGGGCCGTTGGCGCACCGGGGCCGTCGCGCTCAGCAACTCGTCGGCCACGGCGCCCGCGATAAACGGCACGGGCGGAGGCGTCGCGGCTGACGGCCCGCCCGAGGCCGGGCGTCGCGAGCGCATCCCCGCCGCGCGCACGCCGGTGTCTGCGCGTTGAGCACGCTCGGCCAGATCACCCCGCCCTCGCCCGTATAGAAGACGCAGACCGTCATGCCCTGGCCTTCGAAGTCCCCGCGCCACTCGGCGGGAACAGCGGCTGTAGCTGCCGCCAGCGACGCCTCGGGCGGGAAGAACGGCACGAGCTCGAGGCTCGTGTCGTCGATGGCGGCAATCGGCACCGACACCCGCTCGCCCGTGTCGAGCACGAGGTAGACGCGCCCGAGCAGCGCGTTGACGGCGACCTCGGTGACGTGCTCGTCGAGGTACGCCGCGACGACATCCGGCGATGCCGCGAACGGCCAGTGGCTGAGCGTCTGCGGCTTCGGCGTGCTCTCGGTGGGCGTGCGCTGCAGCAGCCGCGCTACGGCCCGGTTGCCGGCGGTGCGTTGCAGCGCGAGCACGCCCGCGACCGGCGCCGGCAGCGCGCGCGGCAAGCGCCTCCGCGGCCGTTGCGGCGCCGCTGACGGTGCGCTGATGCGAGCGATGGACATGGCCGTATGACCCCGGCCCGCACACGGAGGTTGGCCGCTTTGTCCCGTGCCGTCGCTACGTGCCTCGCGACGTCGAGCGCACCAGTGGTCGCAAAGGCACCCATGCGGTGCTTTTGCGACCACGCGTCCCCGGCCCCCGCGGGTGGGCCCTCATGCCCACCCGCGAGCTCTCGTTCCCCTGCCCTAAGGCGTTGTCGTCGACAGCGTGTACGTGAGCGTCTTCGAGTACGTGCCGGTGCGCAGCGCGTCGGTGGCGCCGATGTGCTGCTTGAACGCGATCGTCACCACGTCGTTGGACACCGGCGCCGTCCACGCGGCCTTGGAGAACTCGACGACCAGCGGCGAGGGCAGCGCGAACGTGCCGTTCATCAGGCTGCCGGGCTCGGAGACCGTCAGGGCCGCGTCGCCCGCCGTCGAGAGCACGGTCGCGGTCGTCGAGGCCGTGTAGTCCTTCGTGATGCCCGGCGTGAACGCGCCGAAGGTCGCCGGGGCCCCGAGCACGAGCGACAGGGTCGCCGGTACCGAGCCGCCGACGGAGCCGTTGACGTCGGTCACGACCGGCAATGCCGGAGCCGTGGCGGCGGCGACGTGGCCCTTGCCGTCCTTGGAGGCCAGCTGCTCGAACGCGTAGGCCATGCCGACGAGCGTGTCGTCGTCCCAGGCACGGCCGAGCAGCTGCAGGTTGATCGGCTGGCCGTGGTCGTTGACGCCCGCCGGGAAGACGACCGTCGGGATGCCGGGGCCGGCGCCCGGGGTGTCGCGACGGCCGAAGCTGGCCTTGCCGCCGCCACCGTCGTTGAGCGTGATGTCGCTGAGCAGGCCCGGGTAGACGACGGCGTCGACACCGAGGTTGTCGGCGCCGGCCGTGTCCAGCCAGGTCTTGGCGTTGGCCTTGTAGGCGACGCGATAGGCGCGGCGGGC
Source organism: uncultured Solirubrobacteraceae bacterium (assembly GCA_963848475.1). Classification (GTDB taxonomy): domain Bacteria; phylum Actinomycetota; class Thermoleophilia; order Solirubrobacterales; family Solirubrobacteraceae; genus Solirubrobacter. The sequence continues at coordinate 326,548 of CAWKDW010000003.1, forward strand.
GACCAGCTCCGCCGCGGTCATCCGGGCGGCCGGGGCGACGGCGCAGGCGGTGGCGTCCTGACGCGTGTACCAGACCTTCTTCTGCGAGCAGCTGACGTCGACGGCGTTGCGGATCTGGAAGCCCTGCTCGGCCAGTTCCGGATGCGCGTCGATGTACTGCATCCAGCCCTCCTGCGACGTGTTGCCGGTCGGGTTGACGGCCGGCGCCGGCGGCGTGTTGGTGTCACCGACCGTCGTGCCCATCTCGACGATCGTGGCGCCCGCGTCGGTCAGGTACTTCAGCGCCGCCTTGGAGGCGTCGGTCGTCCCCGTCGTGCCGAAGGGGTCCTCCCAGACGGCCGGGATGTAGCCGATGCGCTTGCCGCGCAGCGCGTCGGGATCGAGCGTCGAGCGCCAGTCCGCGGGCCGCTCGGCGTCGGCCGGGGCGGTCGTCGGATCGTCCGGATCGGTGCCGGTGACGACGTTGAGCATGTCGGCGAGGTCGCCGACCGAGCGCGTCATCACACCACCGAAGTCCGTCAGCCAGGACAGCGGCATGATGCCGCTGCCGCTCTCCAGCCCGTCGGTGCCGCGCAGAGTGACGAGTGAGGCGCCCGAGGCGGGCGCGTAGAGCGAATCGCCGGTCTGGGAGCCGAGCGCGCCGGCCGCGAGGTTCGCGGCGACCGCGGTCGCCGACCCGCCGCTGGAGGCGAGCGCCGACTTCGACGGCTGGAACGCGTTCCAGACCTGGCCCCACGGATCGTTGGAGTAGTTGCCGCTCGTCGCATATTCCTCGAGCGCCGCCTTGCCGATGATCACGGCGCCCGCGTCGCGCAGCTTGGCCACCTGGAAGGCATCCTTCTTCGGCCGGAAGCCGGCGAAGGTGAAGCTGCCGTTGGTGGTCGCCATGTCCTTGGTGTCGTAGAGGTTCTTGACCGCGATCGGGATGCCGAGGACGGGCGAGCGCTCGCCCGCCGCCCTCGCCGCGTCGGCGGCCGCCGCCTGGGCCATCGCGTCGGAGGCGACGATCTCGTAGGAGTTGAAGCCGAACTGGCCCTGGTCGTAGACCGCGATCCGGTCCAGGTAGGCGCGCGTGATCTTCTGCGAGGTCGTCAGGCCCGACTCCATGTCGGCGCGCATCTGCCCGATCGTCTTCTCGACCACGTCGTAGCCGGACGTCGTGACCGGCTTCGGCGCGGCCGGGACCGGGATCCGCGGGATCGAACCGGCGCCCGCGCAGGACGCGGTGATCGTGAAGTTCTCGATCGAGCAGAGCTCGGCGGACGTGAGGTCGGCGAGCTCCGGCGCGGCGGCGAGCGTCGAGGCCGTCGCCTCGACCTTCAGCCGCTCCGCCGGGGAGGTCGCCGTCGTGACACGCTGGCCGAGCACGACGTAGTGCAGCAGCGACTTGGTCGCGCCCGGCGCGAGAGTCAGCGTGTTGACGTAGGCCTGGAAGTTGCCCTCGTGGCCGCCGTAGGCCAACGGGTTGTTGAAGGTGTCGTGCAGCCAGTTCCCGGTGAAGGTGATGGCGCCGCCGAACGGGGCGGGGGTGCCGATCACCGTGGCCTGCGGGCCGCCGACGAGGGACGTGCCCGACAGCGGCGTCGCCACCTCCGCCCACGCGTCGGCCGCGGTCACGGTCGCGTCGCCGGTCGCGGTGTTGACCATCGCGCTCGAGTTCCCGCCCGCCGCGCTGTAGCCCGTCTGGCCGCCGAAGGCGACCTTGACCGTGATCGGCGCCGCGGTCGTGTTGGTGAACGTGTCCAGCCAGCGTGCCCAGCTCGCCGAGAGCCCGACGTCCTTCTTGACCAGCACCGACCGCGCGATCTCCACGCCACCGAGCGGGACCGCCTGCGTCGTCGAGAAGCGGTCGACGCCGTCGAAGGTCAGGCCGAAGCCGCGCATCAGCTCGCCGTTGAACCGCGGCGCGGGCGTCGATGACACCCAGACCTTGATCCCGCCGTAGCCGTTGATCGAGGTGCTGTAGGCACCGCTGGACCCGGCCGCGACCTGCGTGGCGCGGATGCTGCCCGTATCGACACGCGGCGGCGCCACGTCCTGGATGCCCCAGAACGTGCCGTTGGTGTCGGAGACGTAATTGAAGGCGGCCCCTGGACCGGCCGCTACGAGGCAGCCGAGGGTCGCGACGGTCGAGACAGCGGCCGCCCGGACGAGGAATCGAGACATGACGGACTGGATCCAACCGGCTTTTCCGGCGCTCGGACACAGCCCGCCGGTCGAGCAGGATTCGACGAGCGGGTGTTGAGATCAGCCCACGCCCGGCGCTAGCGCTGCCGGCGCCGCCACAGCACGAGCGACACGATGACGAGCAGCACGCAGAAGCCGATCCCGATCGCGATCAGCAAGCCGCTCTTGTCGCTCGCTTGGTCCCCGCCGTCGCTGACGTCGATCGCGGTCCCGCCGCCGAGGTCGAGCACCGCGGCCGGCCGTTGCTCGTCCGAGGGATCCTGGATCCAGCGCACGACCTGCCCGTCGGCGTAGTGCTGCAGGGCCTTGAACACGATCCTCGGCTCGTCGGGCAGCGGGCCGAGCCGGACCTTGAAATCCTCGGTGCGGCCTGGGTTGATCGCGTTGCCCTCGTCCGCCGTCCAGCGCACCTCGCCGGTCGGGAGGACGACGTGCGACCAGCCGTCGGGCGACGAGACCTCCGCGGGCACGCCGGGCGGGAGGAAGACGTCGACCTGCACGGTGGCCGCGTCGTCGCGCTCGTTGGGCACGCGGAACGCCAGGTCGGCGGTCTCCCCCGGCCGCGAGCTCTCCGGCAGCACGGTCACGTGGGCCAGCGCCGTCGCCGGGAACAGGAGCGCCAGGACGAATGCGAGCGCGAGCCTCATCGGATCCGAACCGGGACCGCGACCACGTCCTCGTCGATGTCCGACGTGCGGATCGCGAGCTCGATCGTCCAGAGGCCAGGGAACGGGACGGACATCCGCGGTGCAACGTAGTGACCCGGCTCCGCGGACACCAGTTCCACCGGCAGCGGCCCGAGGTCCTCACCGCCCGGCGGGATCAGCCTCGCCGTGACCTCGGGCGCCACGATCAGCCCGCCGTCCTTGGCCTCGAGGAAGATGTCGGCGACGTTCTCGCCCTGCTTGGCCCGGTCCATGTGCAGTTGCACGCTCCCGCCCTGCGGCCCCGCGACCTCGACGTCGACCGGCGGGGCGTAGGCCACCCGGGCGGGCTCGGCGTTCACCAGCACAGCGGTCACCGCGAGCACGAGCACCCCGAGCACGACCTCCGCGATGACCGTTCGCCGCAGCCGTCGACCGACATCGCCGGTCATGCGTGCGACCACCCGGCGTGAGACCGAGGCGAGCGCGACGATCAGCAGCACGATCGCCGACTTGATCAGCAGCAGCTTCCCGAAATCCGTCGCCGGCAACGCGGCCAGCGCGCCGGACTGGCGCCAGGCGAGGTAGACGCCGGTCACACCGAGCGCGGCGAAGCAGACCAGCGCGAGCCGGGAGAACCGCGGTAGGACGGGCTCCAGCGTCGTCTGCGTACGCCCGAGCACGCACACGAGCAGCAGCGTGAGCCCGCCGAACCACAGCGCCATGGCCAGCAGGTGCACGGTGGCCGCGGGTACGCCGAGCCAGGTCTGGATGCCGGTCCGCGAGTGGTCCGTGAAGGTCCAGGTCAACAGGAGCCCGACCGCGCAGGTGCTCGCCGCGATCGTCAGTGCTCGCGAAGGCCGTTGCAGCGCCCGGGCGACCAGAAACGCGAACGCCCCTATCAGGAGCAGGCGCAGAAGCAGCGCCTGCCCGAACCGGGTCGAGAGCGTGAAGGACAGCGACAGCGAACCGGTCGCGTAGGGACCCTGCAGCAGCAGCACCGCGAACGTGCCTCCCGCGAGCATGCCGATGCCGGTCCAGAGGAAGCGCCGCCCGCGCGGGGACCGCGGGCCCTCGGGCCACAGGAGGAGCAGGACGCACGCGCCGCCGATCGCGAGCGCGAGCCCGAGGAAGGCGATCGCGCGCGCGGCCGCGTCGAAGGCCTCGACGACCTTGCTCGCCGAACCGTCGCCGACCGCGACGGTCGCGCTCGGCTCGCCGATGCTGAACGAGAACGCGCCCGACACCGGGTGCGAGTCGGCGGAGGTGACACGCCACGCGACGACGTAGGTGCCGTTCGCAAGCCCACTCGGCATCGCCAGCACGGCCGTCGCGGGGTCACCGCCGGCGTGCCGCGCGGCGGCGGTCTTGATCGTCTTGCCGCTCGCGTCGAGCAGCCGCATCGAGCCCGGGCCGAGGTCGACCGGCTCGCTGAAACGCATCTCGACGCTGCGCGGGGCCGTCTTCAGCAGCGCACCGTCGGCCGGGTTCGTGCGGACGACCGTGGCGTGCGCGCTCGCCGCCGCGGGGAGCAGGACGAGCGCCAGCAGCGCCGCCACCAGCGCGCGGGCGATCAGCTTCATCCGAGGCGCTTGATCACGGTCCGCAGGACGTCCTCGGCCTTCGCCGACGAGTCCGAACGCTCCCCGATGATCTTGCGGTGCGTCACGTCGAGGTAGAGGATCACATTCGCGCGATGGACGATGGCGTGCGCCGCGTCCTCGTAGTACACGTCGTCCGACGGGTTGATGTGCGCGATCTGCTGCAGCACGCCGTTCCAGCCGTTGGTCTCGAACGGCCGGCTCGACACGTTGTAGGTGCCGAGGATCGGCGACGGTCCGCCACGGACGACGTATTCCGCGGGACACTTGGCCACCGCGTCCGTGGCCTCCTTCATCCCGGCACCGGCGATCGCGCTCGTGCCGAAGACCAGCGCGCCCTGTGTGATGCTCGGGGTGCGGATGTCCGTGTCGAGCTTGGGCCCGACGACGAACTCCGTGACGGGTTCGGCGGCCCTGGGCTCGACGGCGTGATCGGACGCGGACGGCGCGTTCGCGCGCTGTGTCAGGGGACAGGTCTCCAGTGCCTCACGCGGCACGTAGTTCGCGTGAGAGTGATACTCGTCGTCGACCCAGTAGTCCTCGACCAGCGGCCGCACCGCTTCGGACTCGTCGCCGGCCTTGAAGTAGGCGGCCTTGATGTCCTTGCCTGTGTAGCTCGATTTCCCATCCGAGCCGCAGCCCGCAACCGTGACGGCAAGGAGCGCCACACAGACGAGCGCCCGTCGCATCAGCCGCCCGCATTCGATCGCAGGGTATTGGCCACGGCGAACGCACCGTCCTTGACCTCGAGCGCGATGTTGTTGTCGTAGCGCATCGTGTGGTCGGAGGCGAACGCCAGCCCGGCATCGCCGAGGAACGTCGTGTAGGTCTGGTCCAGCAGCGCCAACTCCTGGCTGTTGCGCTCGCGATCGACCTTGCCGCTCTGCGTGACGGCCTGAGCGAGTGCGCGCAGTCCGTCGTAGGCCTGCAGCGCGTCGAACCCAGGCGGGCGCCCGTAGAGCTTCTCGAAGCGCGCAGCCCAGTCGGCGGCCTCAGGCAGGTTCTGGGGACTTGCCGGCGCGATCACGAACGCGCCCTCGGCGGCCTCCCCCGCAGCCGACAGGAACTCCTCGCTCTCGGACTCGGACGAGGCGATGAACTTGCCCGCGTAGCCGGCGGCCCGCAGTGCGGCCAGGAAGGCCCCTCCACCTGCCGCCGAGCCGGCCCAGTAGACCGCGTCCGGGTCCCCGTGGAGCGCCGCTTTGACGTAGGTCGTCCAGTCCGTGGTGGCAACGGGGACCGTCTGCTGACCGAGCGGCTTCGGGGCGGGCGCTGAGAGGCCCAGCACTTCGTCGCCCAGGAATTTCGACCCCGAGCTGTCCTCGGTCACCACCGAGAGCCGCTGGGCCGTCTGGTAGGAGAGGAAGTGCACGGTGGCCAGCGCGGCCTGGTGGGGCGTTCCGTTGATCAAGTACGCCGTCGGCGTGCGCTTGGCGCTGACGATGCTCGGCGTGTTCGCGGACGTGACCAGAAACGGCAGTCCCGAGCCCAGCGTGCGGGCCGCGGCGGTAGCCGCCGACGCGCAGATGCCGCCCAGCGCCCCCGCGACCTCGGTGCCCTTGAGGGCCTTGGCGCTCGCGCGGCCGTCGGTCGCGTCGCAGCCGTCGTCATGGGTCACGAGCGCGACCTTGTGCCCATTGACCCCGCCGCGGACATTGAGATCGGCGGCTGCCAACTTCGCCCCGTCGACGAGATCCTGCCCACGCTCGCCCTGCGGGCCCGACAACGGCGCCAGCACCCCGAACGAGACCTGGCCGGGGAGGAATCCCGCTGCGGCCGCGGGAGCCTCGGACCCGGTCGGCTTGTCGGCCGAGTCGCCGCCGCTGTGCCCGCAGCCGGAGACCGCCAGCGCGAGAAGCGCGAGGGCGCCGGCAATGCCGGCGCCCTCTCTGCATGACTTCAACTTCACCTTCAACTGCTCATCTCTGGCGCGATGCGCCCTTTCTCTACGGCGTCGTGGTCGACAGCGTAAACGTCAGCGTTTTGCTGTACGCACCGGTGCGAAGGGCGTCCCCGGCACCGATGTGCTGCTGGAAGGCCAGCGTAACGGTGTCGTTGCTGGTCGGACCGCCATACGTCAACAACGACGTCGGGCTGGACGAACCGCCGATGTCGGCGAACGCCGCGCCGCCGGTACCGGCCGCGCTCGACGCCTTGGCCTGCAGTACCGACGGCAGCGCGAAGGTGCCGTTGACGAGGTGGCCCGTATTGGTCGACGCCGGGTCGGCGACGGTGAGCGCCGCGTCACCCGCGGTCGAGATCACATTGGCGGTCGTCGAGGACGAGTAGTCCTTGGCGAGACCCGGCGTGAAGCTGCCGAAGCTCGCCGCGGTGCCAGTCGTCAGCGACAGCGTGGCCGGCACCGAGGCGCCCGCGCCGCCTTCCGCCGTGACCCAGTCACCCATCGTCTGGTTGTCCGCGCACGAGTTCCAGCAGGTCTTCGCCTGCGTCGTGCCGACCGGAGCGTTGAACTTCAGGACGTCGATGCCACGCGCGTAGTCGGAAACGTAGACGTACTTGCCGTGGAAGTACGGCGCCGCCGTGTCGCTCGAGATGACCTCGTCCGGGGCGCCGGCCACACCACTCGCCGGAACGCGGAAGTAGCCAACCTGCTGGGGGTTGCGCGGATTCGAGATGTCGACGAAGCGCGTGCCCTGCTCGTAGTTGCCGAGCGCGACGATGTTGCCCTTGACGGTGAACCAGTGCGCCGAGCAGTCGCCGACGGTCGTGGTGCCGCCAGTCGACGTGGGCGCCGTGCCGTGGAACTGGCCCGGCTTGCCGTCCGTCGAGTACGACGCGAGACGCTCCATCAGCGCCGGAGCCGTTGACGTCAGCGTCGAGGGGAGGCTGTTCTCGACGTCACGGGTCCCCGCCAGAGAGGCGATGATGAACTTGCCGGCGCTCGAGCAGTTGGTGCTGTTCGATTCGTTGGTGATCAGCAGCACGTCGCCCGCGGCCTGGTCGCCGAGAGCCTGCGGGACGTGGTAGGCGTTGTGCATGAACGAGCCGGTGTTGCCGCTGACCGAGCCGCCGCCGTACGGGAGCGGGTCATACGGGGTCGCGTAACGCATCGCCCCCGTGGCCGTGTCCTTGTGCAGGCCCTCGGTCCACCAACCGCGGGCGCCACCGGAGCCTGAGACCCAGGCCACGCCGTCGAAGTCGACATCGACGGAGTGCGTCGAGCCGGACGTCGAGGTCGTGCGCCGCACCGCCGCCTGGAACACGTCCGCATAGGTGAACGGGTGGTCGGGATCGCGGATGTCGGTCACCGAGACCGCGGAGCGCCGGCCCGAAACGCCGCCGCCGACCTGCCAGATGAAGCGGCAGTCGTTGAGGCAGGTCGCCGTGTGGCCGAGCGAAGTCTGCTGGTAGCTGATGATCTGCGGGTTCCAGGGGTCGTTGAGGTCGACCGTGATGATCCCCTTCTTGCCCGAGTCCTTGGACAGGAACGCGAGCTTGCGACGGCTGTCGACCGTCATGTTCTCGCCCTCCCAGAACTGGCTCAGCGTCTCGCCCGTCCGCTGCCCGAGCGTCGCCGCCGAGAGCCCGGAGATGTACTTGGGGTGCTCCGGGTCCTTCAGCGACCAGACGCTGAGGCCCGGTGTGCCGTTGGCGACGATCACGTCGTAGCCGAGGTTCTCGTACGAGAGGAAGTTCAGCGACGAGAAGCCCGGGCACTTGCTCGGGTTGTAGGCCGGGCACGACGGGTTGGCCGAGCCGGCGCCGCGGCTGTGGCCGACGTAGTCGACGTTGGAGCTCTTGTCCACCGGCGGCAGCGCGGTGTCATCCGGGAGCGACGAGGTGCCCTCGGTGCTCGTGCCCTTGCTGAGCTTCGCGAGCGATGCGGCCTCGCGGGAGTAGTTCGCGTCAGCGGCGGTCTTGGCGGCGGCGGCCGTGGCGGACGCAGCGGTCTTGGCGTCGTACGCCTGCTGCGCCGTGGCCTGCGCGGCCGTGGCGGCTGCAGCGGCAGCGATGTCCGCCGGGTCGTTCGTCTGTGCGGCCTTGGCGGCAGCGGCGGTCGCGGCGGCCTTCGCGGCGTCGAGGGCCACAAGCGCCTGAGCCGCCTCGATCGCCGCCGCCGAGGCGGCAGTGCCCGCGGCGGTGGCTTCCGCCTGGGCGGATGCGACGGTGGCGGCGGTAACCGGACCGCGCGGCAACTCCGCGCCGTAGGCCGTACTGGTTCCCAACATCACGACAGTGGCAACGAACACCGCCGCGCGAGACATAGCTCGCATGCACACCCCTCCTTGGCTTCTCTACCTACTCAGACCCATCGAGACAGCGGGGGAGCCCACCCAAAAACCCCAGGCTCCAATCCGGCGAGACTGCCAGAAGCCGGTGTGGAGGTCAACGAGACGTTCGTCGAGACGCCTACACACCCGGCCGCGTCAGGCCTCGACGGAGGCCGACGGCGGCTTGGCCGGCGCCGGTGACGGCCCGTCCTTCAACGACCACAGGAGCACCTTGGCCTTGCGGCCGCGGACGTCGGCCTCGCCTACCGCGACGAGGTCGTCGGCCGCGCGCGTGAGCATCTGCTTGGTCGTATCCGCGAGGAACAGCTGGTGCGGCGTGCCCTTGGTCATCCCCTCCAGCCGCGCGGCCGTGTTGGTCGTGTCGCCGAGCGCCGTGTACTCCAGCCGCCGCTCAGAACCCACGTTGCCGGACATCACAGGGCCGCTGTTGAGCCCGATGCCCATCTTGAAGCCGTCATTGAGGTCCTGCGAGCGCAGCCAGTCGTTGAAGCCGTGCATGCGCTCGAGCATCTCGCGCGCCGCCTCCAGCGCCCGATCCGCATGGTCGTCCTGCTTGAGCGGAGCGCCGAAGACGGCCATGATCCCGTCACCCATGTAGGCGACGAGCGTGCCGCCGTGGTCGAGGATCGCCTCGCTCATCTCGGTCAGGTAGCGGTTGCAGCGACTCGATCACGCGCTCGGGCTCGAGCGACTCCGAGAAGCTCGTGAAGCCGCGCAGGTCGGAGAACATGACCGTGGCTTCGCCGCGCACGCCGCCGAGGCGCACGCCGTCGGAGTCGGCCAGCACCTGGTCGACGACCGCCTCGGGCACGAAACGCGCGAACGCGTCGCGCGCCTGCTCGCGCTCGAAGGCCACGGTCAGGCCGTGGATGGCCGCCGTGAGCACGATCGCCGCTACGCCCGCGGCGAACGGGTAGATGACGGTCACGATCCGGTCGCCATGCTGGAACAGCATCTGGGCGAAGACGAGGAACGCGAACAGGACCGCGAGCCCGATGCCCACCGCCGGCCGCACGCCGAGGCGCAGCCCGGCGATCGGCGCCGCGAGCGCGACGACGATGATCAGGATGACGTTGAGCCACCACGACGATTCGCGCAGCGGGAACCCCTGCAGTGCCGTCGCGATCGAGTTCGCCTGGATCTCGGGGCCCGGCATCAGTGCGTTGCGCGTCGTCGACGTGTTGTGCTGGTCCTGAAGCGAGGTCGCGGTGCCGCCGATCACGACGACCTTGCCGCGTACCTGCCCAGGCTCGAAGTTCCCGCTGAGGATGTCCGCGTAGCTGATGTACGGGACCCGCTCGGCACCGCCGGCGTAGTTGATCCATGCGGTGTTCCCGCCGGGGGTCTCGATCGTCCGGCCCGCCTGAGCCTGCGCCGCCGCCATCGGGAAGCTCACGAGCTCCTGCTGCCTGAAGTTCATGCGCCGGACGCGGCCGTCGGCGTCCTTCTCCACGAGCGTGATCGCCGGAATGGCGCCGCTGTAGGCGAGGCCTTTGCCAAACGAGAGGACGCTGGTGCGGCCGCTCCCGTCGGTCTCGGTCGTCGAGGCGACGAAGCTCGGCGCATCGTGGATCGCCTCGATGAGGTCGTTGTCGACCTTCTTCGCCTCCTTCGAGTCGCCGCTCTGCTCGGTGAGCTGCACGTCCATCGCGATCACGGACGCGCCCGCCTCGGTCAACTTCCGGATGCCCTTCGTCCATAGCTCACGCGGGATCGGGAACGTCGGCTGCTGGCTGAACGTCTTGTCGTCGTAGGCGGCGACGACAACGTTGTCCGGCACCGGCAGATCTCCGCGGATCCGGAACCGCTGGTCGACGGTGGCCAGGTCGGCGTTGCGGAGCACGTGGCCGGCGTCCAGGATCAGCGTCAAGGCGATGATGGAGAACGCCCCGCCGAGCAGCAGCAGCGCGCGCAGGCGGCGCGTGCGCTGGTTGCCTTTCTTCGCGGTCACGCGATCGAGCAGGCGGTTCAGCGCGGGCGAACGCTGCGGGTTGCCGGTCAGCGCCGTTCCGGCCAGCCCGACGATGGCGCCGGCGAGCGGCGGGACGAACGCGAGGATCGTGCCGCCGGCGAACGCGAGCTGCGCGCCGATGACGAAGGCGATCACGGCCAGCAGGCCCGCGATCAGTCCGGCGAGCGTTCCGAAACGGAGCGCGACGAGCGGCGCGACGATCGCCACGAGGATCGCCAGCAAGGTGTTGACCCAGTTATCGGCGGGCTTGAGCGGGAAGCCCGCGAGCGCGGTCGCGGTCGCCGCCGCCTCGATCTCCGGGCCCGACATGAAGCGGTTGCCGCTCGTCGAGGTCTGATGCTGATCCTGGGCCGCGTCGGCGCCGGCGCCGACGATCACGATCTTCCCCTTGACGTCGTTCGGGTCGAACTTGCCGTTCTCCACGTCGCCGAAGCTCAGTGCTGGGAAGGTCCCGTTCGGCCCGGGATAGTCGATCCACGCCTCGTCGCCGGGCGGCGTCGTAATGCGATGTCCGAGCTTCATCTCGGCGGCGACCAGCCCGAAGTTGCGGAGCTTTTCCAGCGCGAACGGCATCGTCCTGATCCGCCCGTCGGAATTGTTCACGTACGACGTGTTGGCGGGCGTGGCGCCGCTGTAGTCGAGACCTTCCTGACCCCCGAAGATGTTCGTCGTGCCGTCGTCGTTGACGTCGGCGGTGCCGAGCACGACCTTCGGCGAGTCGGCCACGGCCTGGACGAGCGCGTTGTCGGCGTCGATGTCGTCGCTCTCTTCCGTGAACTGGAAGTCGTAGGCGATGACGCCGGCGCCGGCCTTGGTCAGCTCCTCGATCACCTTGGCGTGCCGCGCGCGGTTGATCGGCAAGCGTGTGGGCGGATCGGTGCTGTTGAGCGTCTTGTCGTCGAGGTCGACGATCACGATGCCCGGCGGCGGAGACTGCTTCCCGCGGACGTCGAAGCGGGCGTCGACGCTCTGGAGTTCGAGGCGCTCGAACGCGCCCGTCGCCTTCACGATCAGCGCGGTGCCTGCCGCCAGGAGTGCGACGGCCAGCAGGAGCATCACCCTCCGCGACGGCCGGCGCGGCTTCATACGGCTCCGACCACCAGCGCGGTGAGAAACAGCGAAAGGACGTGAAAGGACTGATCGACGGAGGCCGCGACGCCGAGATTGAGCCCGTCGACGCGTTTGACGCGGGCGAGGTAGAGCGACACCAGGCGGCCGTCATCGATGATCAGGTGCGGGATGAAGACCAGCACGGCGGCAATGATCGCCCATATCGCGCCGACATCGGCGCCGATCCAGATGAACGCCGGCAAAAACGCGAGTGTGTACGTCGAGACATGGCAGACGAGCGCCTTGCGGGCTACGGGGTCGGGCCCGAGCCCGCCACGCTTGTGGCGGGCCTGCCAGTCGGTCTGCAGCAGGTAGTCACCCACCATGTGGGCGACCAGAAAGCCGGCGAGGACAGCGACCCAGCTCACTTCTTGCGCGCGAGGTACCGCTTGCCGGCTCTGACGATCACGTTCTTGCGCTTGACCTTGTCGCGGACGAGGACGGTGCCTCGCACGACGCGGGTCAGCGTGCCGTCGCAGCGGTCGATGACGACCCACTTGGTGCCGCGGATGGTGGCCGAGCTGAAGTTGCCGCGCGTGCGGAACTTGCCCTTGCCGTCTCCCCAGAGCTTTGCCGTCTTCTTTTTCTTCTTCTTGGCGGAGGTGCTGGCCTTCTTGCCCTTGGGACAGCTCAGCTTCTCGACCATCGAGAGCTCGGTGATCGGCTTGGAGCCCTTGGTCTGGCCGACCTTGAAGACGCCGGAGTAGAACCAGGCGTTCTGGACGCCGCCCTTCTTGTCCGCCGCCGAGGTCAGCGAGACGTTGCCCTTGAGCGTGTCCAGGATCGTCCCGATCGGGACCTGGAGCGGGTCCTTGAGCTCGATGAACTTCTTGGCGCGCGGCGGCTTGTAGAACACGCGGCCCTTGCGGATCTTGACGTTGAACGACTTGCGCGGGACCGGCGGCGGCAGGACACCGCGCTGAGAGTGGATGACGCCGTAGGCGTCAGGTTTGAAGTCGGTCCCGCCGGTCCCGCCGGCCCCGCCGAGCGCCGCGGGCGAGATCGTGCCGGGCGGCGCGGGCGAGGCCATCAGCCAGCGAGCGTCGAGCCCGCGGGTCTCCCCGGACGCGATGTTGTCGAGCTGCCACATCACGCCGACGCCGTTGTCGGGTGCCAGCGAGTCGACGGTGTTGTTGAGCCCGTTGCCGGCGAAGTTGTTGAAGACCGACTCGAAGTCGCCCTCCTGGAGCGCCGCCCAGGGGGTGATCTCCTGCAGGCCGTAGACCAGCCCGGTGGCCTCGTCGCGGCCGCCGACGAAGCGCGGCGCGAGGTTGGAGATGACGCCGTTGCCGTTGTCGTTGGCGCCGACGTAGAGGTCGGCGAGCGCCCCCGCCCGTATCGAGACCGGCGCGCCGGAGACGTTCGTGATGCCGTAGTGCACGGCGATCTGCGTCGCGCCGTCGGTGTACGTGTAGTCCTCGCTCACCCGCAGGTGCGGGCCGACGTTGTAGACGCTGTGCAGCGTCCGGGTGCCGCCCCCGGCGTCGACGATCGTCGGCGCCTCGACGCTCGCGCGGCCGGGCGTGGTGTCGAAGCCGTCCTGGAGCGGATAGACGGAATCGCCCTCCTTGATCTCCAGACCGGCGTGCGCGGGGTTCTCGACGGGGTCGTAGAAGAGGCCGGCGGCGAGGCCGTCGACGCGGACCTGAACCGCTCCGAGGCCGTCGGCGAAGATGTTCAGCGGCGCGCTGTCGAGCATCACGCCCTGGGCGTGCGCGGCCTGTGGGACCGCAAGCACGGCGAAGACCGCAAGAGCAGCCGCCACTCGGACCCGGATGCCGCCTCGCGTGAGCAAACCACCGCGATGGTCTTGTAGGGGGCGTGTTCCTGTCAAGTCGGCCTGAACTGGCGGGTGGGGCATATTCAGAGCGTGACAGGATTGCGCCCGTACTCTCTCCACGTGCGCTGCTACGTCGAGCCGAGTCCCGCCGGCGGGTACTTCGTCCGCCTGCGCGGGGAAGCTGCCCCGCTCTCGCGTCACGACACCGAGGAGGAGGCTGAGGCGGCGGCCGCGGCCTACGAGCGCGGCCTGGCGCGGCAGGACACCGGCGAGTACGTGGTGCTCAAGGACGGCGGCGAGGTCCTGGTCCGGCCCGTGCGCCCCGAGGACAAGCCGCTGTTCGTGGCGGGCTGGTCGGGCCTGTCCGACGAGTCGGTCTACCGCCGCTTCCTGCAGACGCGCACCGGGCTTTCGGTCGACGAGCTCGCCTTCTTCACCGAGATCGACCACGTCGACCACGAGGCGATCGGGGCGATGGACCCGGCCACGGGCTCGGGCGTGGGAGTCGCGCGCTACGTGCGCGAGCAGGAGCGCCCGCACGTCGCCGAGGCCGCGGTGACCGTGATCGACGAGTGGCAGCACCGCGGGCTCGGCGGCAAGCTGCTGCGGCGGCTGTGCGCCCGCGCGACCGAGAACCGGATCCGCGTCTTCACGGCGTCGCTGCTGGCCGGCAACGACGCGATGCTGACGCTCTTCAACCAACTCGGCGAGGTGAGCGTCACGCGGCGCGACGGCCCGACGCTGGAGATCGACGTCGAACTCCCCGTCGAGTACTCCACGCTCGAGCGGACGCTGCGCGAGGCGGCGGCCGGACACGTGTGGTGGCGCCGGTGAGCGGTTTCGGGCTCGACAACCTCCCCTATGGCGTGGTCGGCGGCCGCTGCGTCGTCCGCTATGGCGACGAGCTGCTGCCGCTGGACGTGCTCGACGACGTCTTCGCCGGCCCGACGCTGAACCCGTTCCTGGCGCTCGGGCGCCCTGCATGGGAGACGATGCGCGAACGGATCGTGTCGGTGCTGGAGGCGGGTTCCGTCGACCTGCTGGCGCTCGGCGAGCCGCAACTGCCGGTCGCGATCGGCGACTACGTCGACTTCTACTCGTCGCTGGAGCACGCGACGAACCTCGGGCGGCTGTTTCGCCCCGGCAGCGAGCCGCTGCTGCCCAACTGGCGCCACCTCCCCGTCGGCTACCACGGGCGCGCCGGATCGATCGTGGTCTCCGGAACGCCGATCGCCCGCCCGCACGGCCAGCGCCCCGAGTTCGGCCCGACCGAGGCCTTCGACATCGAGCTCGAGCTGGGCTTCGTCACCGGTCCGGGCAAGCCGCTCGGCACGCCGATCAAGGCCTCGGAGGTCCGCGACCACGTCTTCGGCTTCGTGCTCGTCAACGACTGGAGCGCGCGCGACCTGCAGCGCTGGGAGTACCAGCCGCTCGGCCCGTTCCTCGGCAAGTCGTTCGCGACCTCGATCTCGCCGTGGATCGTCCCGCTGGCCGCGCTTGAGCCGCACCTCGTACCGGCACGCGAGCAGGACCCGGCGCCGCTGCCCTACCTGCAGACCGAAGGCGACTGGGCGCTCGACCTGGCGCTCGAGGTCGAGCTCAACGGCACGGTGATCAGCGCAACGAACGCGAGCGGCCTCTACTGGACGTTCCCGCAGCTGCTCGCCCACGCGACCGTCAACGGCGCCGCCGTGCGCCCGGGCGACCTGTTCGCCTCGGGGACGATCTCGGGCCCGACGCCCGGGAGCGAGGGCTCGCTGATCGAGCTCGGGCGTCCGTTCCTGGCCGACGGCGACACGATCGTGCTGCGCGGCAACGCGGGAACGGTGTCCTTCGGCGAGGTGCGGGGGACCGTCGTCAGCGGCCGATGATCGCCGCGACCTCCGCCGGCAGGCCCAGCGGATCGAACGGCTTGGCGATCACGCCGGCGGCACCGAGCGCCTTCAGGCGCGCGACGTCGGACTGCTGGGACTTCGCGGTGAGGAAGATCACCGGGACGTCCTGACCGACGAGCGGGCGCAGGCGCTCGAGCGTGGCCGGCCCGTCGACGTCGGGCATCATCACGTCGAGCAGGACGACCTCGGGGCATGCAGCGGTCGCCGCGGCGACGGCCTCCTCCGCCGAGCCCACCGCGGTCACGGTCCAGCCACCGATCCGCTCGAGCGCCATCTTGGCGATGGCGCGGATGTCGGCCTCGTCATCGACCAGCAGCAGGCGGCTCACCGCTCGAGCCCCGCGAGCAGCTCCGCCACCCGCGCCTCGAGCTCCTCGGTGCTCGCGACCTCGAGCACCGGCGCGTCCTGCGTGAGCTCCTCGAGCCCACCGGCACCGGCGACGAGCACTGCCGCGAACGTCTCCTCGGAAGCGGCCAGCGTCTCCGGATCCGCGAAGGCGACGACGCGCAGCCCGTGCCGGCGCACTGCGCGCGCGAGCTCCTCGCGCCGGTGCGCCCGGCGGTCGTAGACGGCGACGGCCACGCCGGCGCGGTAGAGCGGCAGCGTGAAGCGCAACGTCGCGCCCTTGCCCGGCTCGCTCTCGGCCCAGATCCGGCCCGCGTGCTGCTCGACGATCGCGCGCGAGATCGCCAGGCCGAGCCCGGTCCCGCCCTTGTCGCGCCGGTCGGACGCGTCGACCTGCCCGAAGCGCTCGAAGACGGACTCCAGCTGGTCCGCGGGGATGCCGCGCCCCTCGTCCTCGACGGAGACCAGCGCGTCGGCCCCGCTCGCCTCGATCCGCGTGCGCACGCAGGTCCCCGCCGGAGAGAACTTGACGGCGTTGGCGACCAGGTTGATCAGCGCCTGGACGACACGATCGGGGTCGGCCATCAGCTCGAGCTCGTCCGCCTCCCAGCTCAGCTCGACCCCCGCCGCGTCGGCGATGGGCTGGACGACCTGCGCCGTGGCGGCGAGCAGTTCGCCGGGCCGGACCGGGCGCGGTTCGACGTCGACCCGTCCCGCTTCGAGGCGCTCGAGGTCGAGCGTGTCGTTGACGAGCCGCACCAACCGCTCCGTGTTCTCGCGGGCGATCACGACCATCTCGCGCGCCTCCTCGGGCAGCTCGCCCGCCACCCCGGCCTCGAGCAGCCCCAGCGAGCCGCGGATCGACGTCAGCGGCGTGCGCAGCTCGTGTCCGACGACGGACAGCAGCTCGTCCTTGATGCGCTCGATCTCCTTGCGCTCGGTGATGTCCTCGATGATTCCGATCGCCATCTCCGGCCGGCCGTTGGAGTCGCGTAGCAGCGAGGCGGTCACGCCCGCCCAGAGCACCGATCCGTCGGGGCGCACGTAGCGCTTCTCGCGCCGGAACCCCTCGCTCGCGCCCGAGTACAGGCGCTCGAAGGTCAGGCGGTCGCCGTCGCGGTCGGCCGGGTGGGTGACGACCGAAGTGGGAACGCCCCGCAACTCGGCCGCGGGAATCCGGAGCATCGAGCTGAAGGCGTCGTTGACCTCGACGAAGCGCCCGCCGCGCTCGACGATGACGATCCCCATCCCGGCGTCGTGGAAGACCGTCCGAAAGCGCTGCTCGCTGCCGCGCCAGGCCGAGAGGGCCTGTGCCAGGTCGCGGCGGTTGAGCTCGTCCTCGGCCATCCGCGCCAGGTCGCGAAGCAGCGCGGCCTCGCCGGCGCCGAATGTGCGCGGGCGCTGATCGATCACGCACAGCGTCCCTACGCGGAAGCCGTCGGTGGTGGCGATCGGCTGGCCGGCGTAGAAGCGGATGTACGGCGGCCCCGTCACGAGCGGGTTGGTGGCAAAGCGCGGGTCCGCGAGCGCGTCGGGGATGATCAGCTGCGCGGGCGTCTCGATCGCCACCGCGCAGAACGACACCGCCCGTGGGTCCTCGCGCCCGCCGACCCCGAGGCACGACTTGTGCCACTGGCGGTCGGCGTCGATCAGCGTCACCGTGGCGATCGGGGTGTCGAACAGCGCGGCCGCGAGCCTCGTGATGCGATCGAAGCGCTCCTCGGGCGGTGTGTCGAGGATCTCGAGCGAGCGCAGCGCCGCGAGCCGGTCGATCTCGAGCGTCGCTGTTGATGGCACCAACGACACGGTACCTGCCTACCATCCCGTGAGATGGACGAAGCGGCGGACCTCCAGAGGATGATCGCCGCGCTCTGGGATGACGCCCGGCCGCGTGTGCTCGCCCGCGTCGAGGCGCTCGAGGAGATCGCCGCCGGCCCGCTGGCGGCGCCCGAGCGCCAGCGCGCGTACGCCGAGGCGCACACACTGGCCGGGACGCTCGGCGCGTTCGGCCGCGTGGACGCGAGCGCCGTCGCCCGCGACGCCGAGCAGGCCGCCGAGAACGGTGACCGCGCGGGGCTGGCCGCGGCCGTCCGGGATCTGCGCGAAGCGCTCTAACTGCTGCGCTTGCGGCGTGCGACGAGGTACTGGCGGGCGAAGATGCCGGCGATCAGGACGATGGTGAGGTAGAGCGCGTAGCGCGACACGGCCTTCGCGACGTCCACCGCGCTCTGGCCGATCGCGTAGCCGAGGCCGACGCAGAGCGCGACCCAGAGCAGCGAGCCGATCAGGTCGAGCAGCAGGAACGTCCGCAGGCGCATCCCGGTCCAGCCCGCGGCGGCGTAGATCAGCACGTTCGGGACGGGCTGGAAGTAGGCGATCACGATCGCCAGCCAGCCGAAGCGATGCGTGAGCCGCTCGAGCCGCGCGGTGCGCGCCGCGGCCTTCGGATGGTCGCCGACGAACATGTCGATCGCGCGCTTGCCCCAGCGCTTGCCGGCCCACCAGTAGAGCCAGTCGAACAGCATCAGGCCGGGGATCGCGGCGAGCACCGCCACGGTCAGCGACGCGTCGCCGATCCGCGACTGCGCCCCCATCGTGATCATCCCCGACATCGAGCCCTTGAGCAGCTCGAGCAGCAGCGGGTGGGAGCCGACGAGCGCGGGCGTCAGCGGCATCAGCGCCAGCAGGTAGAGCCCGCTGAGCGTGATCCCGGCCATCAGCGCCAGATCGGCGCGCTCTGGCTTGCCGTCCCAGGGAAGCGGAGTGCCGTTGCGCGGGGCGGCCGCTCCGTCCTCGTTCACTTCCACGAGGGTAGCCGCTTCCCAACCGGCCAACCTTCGGCACCGGCGCCGGGTCTTGCCCTCCGACATGCACCAACCGATGGGAAGGAACCCCATGCCCCACATCCCGCCCGAGGCCGTCGGCATCATCGCGGTCCTGATCGGCCTGTTGAAGCCGCCGCGATGAGCGAGCGCGAGAGCAACGGGAACGCGCGTCCGGCCGGCTTCCGCTCCACGCAGGAGTAGTGGGCGTTCTTCAAGCGGCATCCGCTGCCGCCGCCCGCGAGGGCGGCGGCAGGGGTCGCGGTCCTTACGGAGTCGTCGTCGACAGCGTGAACGTGAGCGTCTTGCTGTACGCGCCCGTGCGCAGCGCGTCGGTCGCCCCGATGTCCTGCGCGAACGCGACCGTCACCGCGTCGTTGCTGACCGGCACGCCATAGGTCAGCAGGGTCAGCGGCGAGGCCGAGCCCGCCACCGCACCGCCGGGCGTCGCGACGCCGCCGGCGCTCGACGCCGTCGCCTTCACGGCGGACGGCAGCGAGAACGCGCCGTTGACGAGGTGACCCGTGGCCGTCGCGCTCGGATCGGCGATGCTCAGCGCGCTGTCGCCCGCGGAGGTGATCACGTTCGCCGTCGTCGACGACGTGTACGTCTTCGCCAGACCGGGCGTGAACGCGCCGAACGTGGCCGCGGTGCCGAGGGTCAGCGACAGCGTCGCGGGCACCGATCCGCCCGCCTCGCCCGTCACGTCGATGCCGTAGTCCGAGCAGCCGCCGTTGGCGTCATAGAAGCCGCCACCGGCCAGGCCCGGGCCTGTGATCGACGGCTTGTTGCCGGCGGCCGGGGAGCCGACGTAGGCCGTGTCCCACCACTGCTTGAAGAACTGATCGAGCTTGTTCATGCAGCCGATCGACTTGTTCGGCATCCACTGCTTGAAGATCGCGATCTCCTGCTTCGGCGAGATCGAGCCGCCGCCGTAGTCACGCTGGATCTGCTTCGACGCGGTGTCGAAGTTGGCCGGGCCCATGATCGCGCGCAACGCGATGTACCCGGTCCCCGGGCGGGTGTACGTGTTCGACGTCGAGAACAGGCTGGCGGTCGTCGGGTTCGACGGCGCGGTGGCCCAGAACGACGAGGACGTCGTGCCGTAGTTCCCCGTCCCGTTGAAGCGCGTCACCATGCTGGCCTCGAAGGCCGCCTTGTAGGCGTCGGAGCCGACCGGGCCCGCCGCCTTGCCGGCGATGTCGGCGTCGTAGTAGTACTCCGAGATCGTCGCGTAGCCCTCCTTGAAGAACGTGTTGCGATGCTCGTCGTAGGAGACGTTGTCGCCCCACCACTGGTGGTAGTTCTCGTGGCTGAAGGTCCGCGCGTTGTTGCCGATCGAGCCGCCGACGAACACGATCTTCGTCTGCATCTCCTCCTCGAAGGAGGCGCTCGGCAGGGCGACGATGATGCCGTTGGCGTTGAACGGGAACGGACCGCTGAACTGCTCCTGGAAGTGCGTGATGTCTTCCTGCATGTCCATGATGACCTTGTTGGTCGCCTTGCGGGAGGCCGTGATGTTCGGGCTCTGGTACTCGTAGTACAGGACGTCGCCGGCGGTGGCCATGCGGACGCTGGACTCGAAGTGGCCGACGCTGTTCTCGATCAGGTAGGAGTTGATCGGCTCGGCCGAATGCCAGTTGAACGTGCGCGAGCCACCCGTCGGGTAGTTCGCGTCCGGCGGGTTGATGACCGTCGAGACCAGCCGCCCGTTGCCGATGAAGACGCGGTTCTGGTCGTCCGGCAGCGCCGGGTCGTAGTTGACCGTCGAATGGAAGTCGTACGTCGGCTTGGAGGCCGTGTAGTCGTTGAACGGCAGCCACGCCATCGTGCCGGAGGGCTCGGTGGTGACCATGGCGCCGTCGCCGACGGGGTTGTTGTTGCGGAACCAGCCCTCGCTGCCGAGCGACGGGTTCGGGCGCACGCCGGGACGGCCGACGTAGTTGACGACGACCTTGAAGTCGGTCCCGCTGGGGATCGGCGTCGCGGGCGTGATCACGAGCTTGGTCGGGAAGCACGGCTGGTTGGCCGTCGACGCGTTCGAGCTCGTCGACGCGCAGGCCGGCGGGTTCGGGTTGGTCGAGTTGATCGGGATCGTCAGGCCGGTGCGGTGCGCGAGCGGATCGGGATCGTCCTGGCCGTTCGGGTCACCCGGGTAGGTCGGCTGGACCTGCTTGAAGGTCGCCGGCACGCCGTCGACGGTGATCGACGTGACCGTCATGTCCGGGCCGGGCGTCGTCGTGCTGGTGACGCCGTTCTTGGCGTCGAAGTCGTAGCTGAAGTCGGTCAGGCACTGGGTCGAGCGCTGCATGTGCTCGACGTGGTTGCCCGGCATGAACACGTTCGCGACCGCGTCGTAGACCGTGAAGATGTCGGTGTGCAGGCTCAGGTAGCCGCCGTTGCCGAGCTCGGGCCAGACGCGCGTCCCCGGCTTGGCCAAGGTGTGCGCGCCGGAGCTGCAGGTCTCGGCCGCCGCGGAGTGCGCCGTGGCCTTCGCCGCGAGGTAGGGCTTGATCGCCTCCTTGCCACGGACCGGGATGCCGCCACCGACCAGGAGGTCCTTGGCAGCCGTGGCGCAGCCCATCGCGCCGGCGTCGCCGTCGCCCTTGGGCGTGCAGGCGGACAGGTAGTAGTTGCCCTTGGACAGACCCGAAGGGAGCTTGACGACGACGCTGTAGTCGGCCACGGCCTTGGCGGGCACGCTGACCGTCGTGGTGCCGACGACGCGCGCCTTCATCCCGGAGCGCATCAGACGCACGGTGACCTTCGCGCTCCGCGCGGCGGCCGTGTCGTTGTGGACCGAGCCCGAGAGCTTGCCGGCCTTCGCGCCCGCCTTCAGCGAGCTCAGTGTCGTGACCGACACCGTCGGCGCGGCGAGCGCCGGGGAGGCCGCGAGCCCCACCAGCCCAACCGCCAGTAACGACGCGCCACCGGCGCGCAACCTATCGACCATCCATGTCAGAAAACCCCTCGTGCGCGGGCGCGCAGAACGCCCTGAGACCCAATCTTCCGCAGCCTTCCAAGCACGACATGGGGTAACCGTGAGAAACGCCCCGGTGTGGAGAGAAATCCACACCGGGGCGTGAGTCCTACAAACTGCTGCTGGCTACGGCGTCGTGGTGCTCAGCGTGAACGTGAGCGTCTTGCTGTACGAGCCGGTGCGGAGGGCGTCATTCGCCCCGATGTCCTGCGCGAACCCGATCGTGACCGAGTCGTTGCTGACCGGGCCGGTGTAGCTCAGCAGGGTCAGCGGCGAGGCCGAACCCGCGACCGTGCCGAGGCCGGCCGAGGTGCCGAGCGGGCTGGTGGCCGAGGCCTTCAGCGCCGACGGCAGCGAGAACGCGCCGTTGACCAGGTGGCCGGTGGCCGTCGAGCTCGGGTCAGCGACGCTCAGCGCCGAGTCGCCCGCGGTCGAGATGACGTTGGCCGTGGTCGACGACGTGTACGTCTTCGCCAGCGCCGGGGTGAAGAAGCCGAACGCGGCCGGAGTGCCGAGCGTCAGGCTCAGCGTCGCGGGCACGGAGCCGGCCGGCGTGGTGGTCGCGTCGACCCCGTAGTCCGAGCAGCCGCCGTTGGCGTCATAGAAGCCAGGGCCGGCCAGGCCCGGGCCCGTGATCGACGGCTTGTTGCCGAGCGTCGGGGAACCGACGTACGCCGTGTCCCACCACTGCTTGAAGAACTGGTCGAGCTTGACCGCGCAGCCGTAGCGTCTGGTTCGGCATCCACTTCTTGTAGATGGCGATCTGCTGCGGCTGGGTGATCGAGCCACCACCGTACGTCGTCTGGATCTCCTGGCCGGCCTTGTCGAAGTTGGCCTTGCCGAGGATCTGACGCAGCGCGATGTAGGACCGGCCGGAGCGGGTGTAGGTCTGGCTGCCGAACAGGTTCGCGTTCGTCGGGTTCGACGGCGCGACGTTCCAGTTGTTGGCGCTGCTGCTGTTGTAGGTGTTGTTGAAGCGGGTGATCAGGCTGTTGTCGAACGCCAGGTCACCAGCGGGTGTGCCGAGGCCGCCGGCGTTGTTCGCGGCCGTGCGTGCGCTGTTGTAGCCCTCGGACAGGTCCGCCATGCCCTCCTTGAAGAAGGTCCGCTCGTACTTGTCCTCGGAGACGCTGTCGCCCCACCACTGATGCATGTTCTCGTGGTGCAGCGTGCCGAGGCTGATCGTGCCGCCCTGGAACGTGATCTTGGTCTGCATCTCCTCGGCGAAGCTCACCGACGGCAGGCCGATGATCACGCCGTTCGCGTTGAACGGGAACGGCCCGTTGAACGTCGCCTGGAAGTTCATGATGTCTTCCTGCATGGCCAGGATCGCCGCGTTGGTGACCTTGCGCGAGGCGGTGATCCCGGAAGCCTGGAAGTGGTTGAAGAGAACACCGCTGGGGGCCAGGAACTCGGTCTTGTCGTAGTTGCCGACGCTGTTCTCGACGAGGTAGTTCGCGATCGGCTCGGCCGACAGCCAGTGCCACGTGCGCGAGCCGCCGGGGAAGTTGGCGTCCACGGGGTTGTCGGTGAAGCCGACCAGGCGGCCGTTGGAGATCGCCGTGCGGCCGGTGCCGGTCGCCGAGTCCCAGTTGGTGGTGGTCCAGAACTCGTACGTCGGCTTGACCGTCGGGTGGTTGTTGAGCGGCATCCAACCCATCGTGCCGACGGGCTCGGTGGTGATGAAGCCGCCGTCGCCGACCGGGGAGTTGTTGCGGAACCAGCCCTCGGTGAGGCCGTCACCGTCGACGTGGACGCCGGGGCGGCCCGTGTAGTTGACGACGACCTTGAAGTCGCTGCCGGCCGGGATCGGCGCCGACGGCGTGATCACGAGCTTGTTCGCGGGGCACTGCACGCCCTGCTGCGCGGCGGAGTTGCTGATCGGCGCGCAGGCCGGCGGGTTGGGGTTGCTCGCGTTGACCGGGTTCGAGTTCGACGCGGCGTGCGCCAGCGGGTCAGGATCGTCCTGGCCGTTGGGGTCACCCGGGTACGTCGGCTGCTTGAACGTGAAGGTCGCCGGCTGGCCGTTGATCGTGATCGACTCGACGGACAGGTTCGGACCGGGCACGGTGGTGCTCGTGACCGCGTTCGTGCGCTCGAAGTCGAGGCTGAACTCGGTCAGGCACTGCGTCGCCTTCTGCTGCAGGTCGACGTGCGTGCCCGGCAGGAAGAGGTTCGACGGCGCGTCGTAGACGAGGTTGACGTCGGTGTGGACGCTGGTGTAGCCGGTGTTGCCCGTCTCCGGGTACAGCCGGGAGCCGGGCTTGGCCAGCGTGCGGCCGCCGGCGCTGCAGGCGGGGGCCTGCGAGATCCTGGCCAGCGCGGAGGTCGTGGCCGTGCCGCGGACCGGGATGCCGCCCTTGATCAGGACGTCCTTCTGCGCCGTCGCGCAGCCGAGCTCGCCCGCGCCGGTGCCCTTGGGGGTACAGGCGGAGAGGTAGTAGTTGCCCTTCGTAAGACCCGCCGGGAGCTTCACGGCGACGCGGTAGCCGGTCGCGCTGTGCGCGGCGACCTTGACGGTCGTGCGGCCGACCACGCGCGCCGGCGTGCCACGGCGCATGATCCGCACCGTCACCGCGCTCTTTGCCGCGCGAGAAGAGTCGTTGACGACCTTGCCCGACAGTGTTCCGGCGGTCGCGCCCTTCTTGAGCGAGCTCACCGCCGAGACGGATACGCCTGAGGCGGCGAGCGCAGGCGAAGCCGCCAGGCCCATCAACCCGACCGTAATCAGTGACGCGCCAACGGCGCGCACCCTTCCAACGTCCATGTCGACCCCTTCCGTGCGGGCGCGTGGCCCAAGACCCAATGGCCTCGAAGCCTTCCAGAGTCGAAATGGAAAGGCAATGAGATCGCGTTAGCCGGCCAGCACTCCTAGCCATTCGGGTGGTGCCGCGAGCACCTCGATTTCCCTTGCCCCGCGCCATTTGGCGAGGCGCTCGAGCTCGCGCCGGATCGCTTTCGGCAAGCGCTTCCCACGAGGGACTCGCGGCTCGGCGAAGACCTCGCGAGCGACCAGGACGTTGCGCTTGCGGTCCATCGCCAGGTCGATGCGGGCGACGAGGCGGTCGCCGTCGAGCACCGGGAGCACGAAGTAGCCCCAGCGCCGCTTGGCCTGCGGCGTGTAGATCTCGAGCCGGTGCGAGAACCCGAACAGGGCCTCGGTCCGCGCACGGTCGCAGAGCAGGTTGTCGAACGGCGAGAGCAGCGCCGTCCGTGGCGCGAAGTCCGCGGCGAGCGTCTCGAGGTCGTCGGCGTTGATCCACCAGTCGTCACCCAGGCCGTCGACCTCGATGCGCTCGACCAGACCGTCCTTTTCGAGGGCTTCGAGCACCTGCGGGAGGTGCGGGTAGCGGCCGCGCGTGAAATGCGCGCGGATGTGCGGGATACGGCCGGCGCCGAGCGCTCTGATGGCGTGCGGCGCCGCGCGACGGGTGACCTCCTCGTCGCTCAGCGCATCTTGGGGCGCGTCTTGGGGCAGGCAGCGCTCCATCAGGTCCCAGACGCGCACGGCACCCTCGCGGCGGGAGACGCCCACGTTCCCGCGCACCCACATCTGGTTGAGCATGCGGGCGACGTTGTGCACCGGCGTCCAGCCGTCGTTACGGGACTCCACACCGGCGGCGGCGCGATCCTCGATCTGGCGCGCGCGCAGGGGGCCCTCCGCGGCCAGGCGCTCGAGGATGTGCGCACGGAAGTCGGCCTCCGTGTCCCACCACGCGTTGTGGTGCGATCGCCACACGCCGCGGCTTGGCAGCTGCATCGCGTAGCGGAAGAGCGGGAGGTCCTCGGCGAGCACGAAGGACGCCTCGTGAGCCCAGTACTCGAACAGCGCGCGCTGCTCGTACGCGAGTTGCTCGAACGTGGCCTCGTCGAACGCCCCGTGGCGGCTGAAGAGCACCAGGAGGTGCGAGCGGGCGACGACCGCCGTCGGATCGAGCTGCAGACAGCGCAGGGCGCGCGCGGTGTCGAGCAGGTCCTGGGCGGTGGCCTTGCCCTTGGGTGCCGGCCCCGCGAGCCGCTGGTTGCGGATGGCGAGCCTGCGGATGGCGGCGGGGTCGACGCGGAGCACCGCCGCAGATTACGGCCCGCGCGGCGGCAGCGCGCTAGCGCCCGCCCCATGCGGCGACGGCTTGGAGCTCGCTCCGCGGAGCTCCTCGGCTCAGCGCCGCCGGAACAGATACGCGGCGCCCGCGCGGCCGATCACGATGCCCGCCGCGCACCACGCGATCGCGAACATCCACGCGTTGCCGACCGGTGTGTCGAGCATCAGCGCGCGCAGCGTGTCGGCGATCGGCGTGACGGGCTGGTGGTCGGCGACCCACTGCAGGCCGCCGGGCATCGTGTCGACGGGAACGAAGGCACTCGACAGGTACGGGGCGAAGGCGGCGACGAAGGTCGCCGCGGTGGCGGCCTCGACGCTGCGGGCGAGCAGGCCGAAGCACGCGCCCAGCCACGAGATCGCGGTCATCAGGGCGAGCAGCAGCGCGGCGGCCGCGAGCCAGTGCGTGAGGTCGGCGACGGGGCGGAAGCCGGCGAGCAGCGCGACCGCGAGCACCAGCAGCGTCGAGACGGTGTTGCGGGCGACGCTGGCGGCGACGTGGCCGGTGAGCACGGCGGCGCTCGAGATCGGCAGCGTCCGGAAGCGGTCGACGACGCCGGTGGTCATGTCGAGCGCGACGGCGGTCGCGGTGCCCGCCGAGCCGAAGCCGA
This sequence comes from uncultured Solirubrobacteraceae bacterium, assembly GCA_963848475.1. GTDB lineage: Bacteria > Actinomycetota > Thermoleophilia > Solirubrobacterales > Solirubrobacteraceae > Solirubrobacter. Next base: position 352,847 of record CAWKDW010000003.1, read on the forward strand.
CGCACAGCACGATGATCCCGGGCACGACGTAGTCCACGTAGCGGCCGCTGGTGTCGATCGCGCCGCCGAAGACGTAGACGAACATCAGCATGATCGAGATCGGCAGGAAGATCGCGGTCAGCAGCGCGTCGACGCTGCGGACGCTGTGGCGCAGGCTGCGCCCGATGAAGGTGATCGAATCGGTCATGTGAGCGAGAGGAAGACGTCGTCGAGGGTGGGCCGGTGCAGCTCCAGGCGCTCCGCGGGGATGCCCCTCGCCGAGAGGGCGTCGAGCGCGCGTCGAACGTCCTCGGCGCCGTCGGCGGGGAGGCGCAGGCTGAGCCGCTCGTCGCTCGTCTGGCCGTCGAGCAGCGCCGTCGCGGCTTTGAGCGTGTCCGCGTCGGCGAAGAACAGCTCGACCGTCTCGTCCGCGATCCGCGCCTTGAGCTCGGCGGCGGTGCCTTCGGCGGCGATCCGGCCGTTGCTCACGACCGCGATCCGGTCGGCGAGACGATCGGCCTCTTCCAGATACTGGGTCGTCAGCAGGATCGTGGTGCCGTCCGCGGCGAGTTGCATGACGGCGTCCCAGACCGCGGCGCGGCTGCGCGGGTCGAGGCCCGTCGTCGGCTCGTCGAGGAAGATCACCTGCGGGCGCGAGATCAGGCTCATCGCCAGATCGAGACGCCGGCGCATGCCGCCGCTGTAGGTCGCGACACGGCGGTCCGCGGCCTCGCTCAGGTCAAGGCGCTCGAGCAATTCGGCCGTACGGGCCCGCTGCTCGCCGCGGGGCAGCTTGCGCAGCCGCGCCATCATCCGCAGGTTCTCGGCGCCCGTGAGCAGGCCGTCGACCGCCGACTCCTGAGCGGTCAGGCTGATCGCCTCGCGGACGTTGCGCGGGCTTTCGACCACGTCGTGGCCGGCGACCGTGGCGCTGCCGCCGTCGGGAGCCAGCAGCGTCGCCAGTATGCGGACCGTGGTCGTCTTCCCGGCGCCGTTCGGGCCGAGCAGCGCGAACACCTCACCAGCCTCGATCCGGAGGTCGAGTCCCTCGAGGACCTGCGTCGCCCCGAAGGCCTTCGTGAGGCCCCGTGCCTCGATAGTGTATGCCATACACATCAGTGTACGTCATACACTTGCCGGATGGCAAGGGGCCTCAACGTCGATCTGGTCGTGACCGCCGCGACGGAGCTGGCGGACGAGTCCGGCCTCGCTGCCGTGACGATGGCCGCGGTCGCCAAGCGCTGCGGCTTCACGACGATGTCGCTCTACCGGCACGTGTCGGGCAAGGACGAACTCGTGCGGCGGATGCTCGAATCCGCGCTCGGCATCGCGCCGGCGCTGGGGACGACCGACTGGCGCGAGGGTCTTACACGTTGGTCGCGCGAGCTGCTCGAGATCCTCGACCGCCACCCGTGGGGGGTCGATGTGCCGATCTCCGGGATGCTCGGGACCGCTGCGCAGCTGTCCTGGCTCGATCGCGGGCTCGAGGCGCTCGCCTCGACCGGTTTGGATGAGGGTCCAAAGGCCGAACTCGTCCTACTGGTCAACGGCTACGTGTTCTGGGCCGCGCGGCTGCGCTTCCAGGTGCCCGACGACGACACGATCCAGGTGGTCCCGCCAGGCTTCGACCTCTCGGACTTCCCGTCACTGTCGCGCGCCCACGCGGCCGGGATCTTCGAGGACGAGGAGACCACCCGTGACGATGACTTCACCTTCGGCCTCGAGCGCGTCCTCGACGGGATCGCGGTCCTGATCGACCGCGGGCGAGACCGGGGCGCGTAGGCTGCCACCGGTGTCCTCGCCGCGAGTCGTCGTCGTCGGATCGATCAACGTCGACCTCGTGGTCGTCGTCGCGTCGCTGCCCGCGGCGGGCGAGACCGTCGCGGGCGGTCGCTTCGCACGCCACGGAGGCGGCAAGTCGGCCAACCAGGCGGTCGCCGCCGCACGTCTGGGGGCCGGCGTGTCCTTCGTGGGCGCGGTCGGCGACGACGAGATGGGGAGCGCGGCGCTCGACGAACTGGCCTCGGAGGGCATCGACGTCTCCGCCGTCTCGCGGCTGCCCGAGCCGACCGGCGTCGCGCTGATCGTGGTCGATGCCGCCGGCGAGAACCAGATCGCGGTCGCCTCCGGCGCCAACGCCGCGCTGGTCGTGGAATCGCTCGACCTGTCCGGGGACGGGGTACTGCTGCTCGGTCACGAGGTCTCGGCGGCGGTGGTCTCGACCGCCGCGCGGGCCGCCGCCGAGGCGGGCTGGCCCGTCGTGCTCAACCCCGCCCCCGCCCGGCCGCTCGTCGACGTCCCGCTCGCGGTCCTGACGCCCAACGCCTCCGAGGCCACGCAGCTGACGGGCGAGACCGACCCGGCGGCGGCCGCGCGTGCGCTGGTCGAGTCGACGGGCGCGGCCGTGCTCGTCACCCTGGGCGCGGACGGCGCGCTCCTGCTCGAACCGGGCGGCTCACCGGTCCGGCTGCCGGCCGCGAAGGTCGACGTGGTCGATACGACCGGCGCGGGCGACACCGTCAACGGCGCCCTGGCCGCCGAGTTGGCCGCGGGACGCTCGCTGGCCGACGCCGCCGCGTTCGCGCTCACCGCCGCCGCGCTCTCGACTCGCCGGGCGGGCGCGCGTGGGGGGATGCCGACGCGCGCGGAGGTGGCCGCCGCGCTGCGCGACAGCGAGCCGCTCACGCCCGCCGCGCCCTCGCCCCCCGCCGCTCCCTCGCCGCCCGGCGGCTCCACGCCGCCCGTGAACGCGGCCTCCTGACGATGCGCCGCATCCCCGTTTCACTCACGGCCGCCGGTCTCGCCGCCGGCGCCGGCCTCGCGGCGTGGGCGGCGTGGTTCGAGCCGCGGCGGCTCGTCGTGCGCGAGTCCGAGCTCGCGCTTCCGCACTGGCCCGCGCGACTCGCGGGCCTGCGCGCCGGCGTCATGTCCGATCTCCACGCCGGCGTCCCCCACGCGGGGCTCGGCGCGATCCGGCGCGCGGTCGACGAGCTCAACGCGCGCGAGCCGGACGTGCATCTGCTGCTCGGCGACTACCTCGACGCGAGCCAGTTCCTGCGCCGCGATATCGCACCCGAGCGCGTCGCCGCCGAGCTCGCGCGGCTGCGCGCGCCGCTCGGGACGGTCGCGGTCGTCGGCAACCACGACTGGCGCAGCTCGGGCGACCGGATGTGGCGCGCGTTGCTCGGCGTCGGGATCACCGTGCTCGAAGATCGCGCGGTCGAGCTGCGGGCGCCCGGCGGGCCGTTCTGGGTCGCCGGTCTCGCCGACCTGCGTCATCGACGGCCGGACATCGGCGCGGCGCTGCGCGACGTCCCCGGCGACGCGCCCGTCCTGGTGCTCTCGCACGATCCGGACATGTTCCCGGGCGTGCCGCCACGCGTTTCGCTGACGCTCTCGGGCCACACGCACGGAGGCCAGGTCGCGATCCCGATTCTGCGCCGCCCGATGTTGCCGTCCTACCACGGGGAGCGCTACGCGCGCGGGCACGTCGTCGAGCACGGGCGGCACCTGCTCGTCACCAGCGGCGTCGGGACGAGCGGGCTCCCGATCCGCCTGCTCGCCCCGCCCGAGGTCCTCGTCCTCACCTTGCGTAACCTCTGAGTTACGTGTAACCTACAGGTGACATGATCGACTTCATCGAACGCGAGACATTCATCGCCGCGCCGATCGAGCGCGTCTGGGACATCATCACGCTGCCCGAGCACATCGGCCGCTGGTTCGGCGACGCCGGCGCCGAGCGCGACGGAGACGTCATCCGCATGCGCTGGGAGGATCACGGCGAGGCGGAGCTGCGCGTCGTGCGCTCCGAGCCGCCGCACGCCTTCGCATACCGCTGGGACGCGAACGTCGTAGGGATCGGCGACACGCTCGTCGAGTTCACGCTCGCACCCGAGAACGACGGGACGCGTGTGCGCGTCGTCGAGAGCGGCTTCGCGTCGCTCGCCGCCACCGACACCGTCCGCGAGGAGTTGCGCGAGGGCAACGTCGGCGGCTGGAAGCACGAGATCGGCGAGCTCGAGCGCTACGCCGCAACCGTGGCGGTGTGACCGAAGAGGTCTTCACGGCGCTCGCGGATCCGACCCGCCGCCGCGTCCTGGACCTCCTGGCGGAGCACGGCTACGGCACCGCGACCTCGCTGGCCTCCGTGCTCCCCGTCAGTCGCCCCGCGGTGATCAAGCACCTGGCCGTCCTCGATCGCGCGGGCCTGGTTTCGGCGCAGCGACATGGTCGCGAGGTGCGCTACGTCGTGCAGTCCGCGCCGCTGCAGGAGACCGCGGCGTGGATGGCGCGGCTCGCGGCCACGTGGGACGCGCGGCTGGACGCGATCCGCGCGCTCGCCGAGGGAGACCCTCCGCAGCGTTGACACACCTTCGAGCGAGGCCAGAGGTACAAGGCCGGTGACCTGTACGGCAGCCTCGGCGCCTGCTTCGCGGGCCGCCGGCACACGGGCGGGACGAACGAATACCTCGCGCGGGTGCGGCAGATCCTGGCCCTACGGACTTGGCGAACCGCCGATCTTCGGAACACTCGTGGGTTATGAACGCATTCCGTCGGCTGTGGTTCGCCGCCCTGCTGCTCGCCGCGCTCGTCCTGGCCGCCCCGGCGCAGGCGGCCAAGCCACCTGTGCCCGACGGCAGCAAGCCGCTCTCCGCCGGTCATGTCCCGGGTGAGTGCACCGCGGCCGACGTCGGCGCCAACAGCTACGGCCCGACGCTCGGCTACTACTGGGACACCGAGGTCGACCAGTGGGTGAGCGCGCCGCGCTGCTATCCGCGCTGGGGCAACCTGCAGTCGTCGGGCAGCAAGCTCGTGAACGCCGGAGCGAGCATGACGGTCACCGCGATCCCCACCGACGGCTCGAACTCCGCGGACTACGCGCCGGAGACGAAGTCGATCAACTGGACGTACGGTTCCGCCAAGCGCGTGTCGGGCTGCGGCAACGCCGACCTCAGCTGCACGGTCATCCCGGCGAGGAAGGCGACCGAGACCTATCAGTGGGTCGAGGTCCACGTGACGATGCCGCGGACGTTCTTCGTGGACTCGCCGGGCTCCAACTGCGCGGGCCTGCACCTGTGCGCGGGCTTCACCACCAACGCGTGGGCGTTCGCCGGCGTCAAGCCGGAGCGCTCCACGCCGTCGACGATCACGGGTCGCGTGGTCGACCGCGACGGCGACGCGATGCCGGGCGTGAAGATCAACGCGTCGGGCCCATCGTCGGGCAGCGGCGCGACCGACGCCGAGGGGCGCTACGAGGTCAAGGTCAAGAAGGTCGGCAAGTACGAGGTCAAGGCCTCCAACGGCTCTGGCGTGTTCTCACCCAAGCCGGCGAAGGTGCGGGTCCGCAAGTCGAGTGCGGCGACCGCGAACTTCAAGCAGGTGGGCTGCTCGAACAAGGCCAAGGCCGCCAAGGCACATCTGTTCCACTACACGGGCGCCAGCGCGGCGTCCGGCAGCGTGAGCTGGGACGAGTGCAGCCAGGGCATCTCGGCCACCTGGACCCGAAGCGTCCCATGTACCGACCGTTCCGGCGCTCCGGCCGCGCCGGTGACGGTCACCGCCTCGTGGGGTGAGGAGCTCAAGCCGCCGATCAAGGTGGCGTCGACCAGCACCGGGCGGCTGTTCGCGTCGCCGTCGCGACTGAGCCGCGCCGTCACGGTCGCCGGCCAAGCTCCAGACGAGACGTTCTACACGCTCGTCAAACTGGGACCCGGGTCCATCCGCGGGTCGGCGATGCGGTTCGGGGTGCTGGCCGATGTCGGGAGCTCGAAGCGGATCTGCCATCTCGACATCGATGTGGAGACCCTCTTCACCGACGACTGACTCAGTCGACAAGCACGACGCAACCCCGCTCGCGGAGGCCGGGCGGGGGTTGCAGCGGGTAATCGAAGTCGTTCCAGCGCAGGTCGAGCTTCTCCAGGCGCGGGAGCTCGGCGAGCCAGTCCGGGACGCTCGTCAGGCCGTTCGCGCGCAGGTCGAGGACGCGCAGCTCACGCAAGGCGCGCACCGACTCGGGCACCTCGGTCAGCGCGTTCGTCCGCAGGTGCAGCTCGCGCAACGCGGGCAGGGGCGGCAGCGCGATCGACGGTGAGGCCGAGATCGAGCAGCCGCAGCTCGATCAGCTCCGGCAGCTCGCCGAGCGCCACCGACCGCAGCGGGTTCTCGCTCACGTTCAGATACGTCAACGAGCGCCGGCAGCGGCGGCAGCGTCGTGAGCGCGTTGTCGTGCAGATAGAGGATCTCGAGCCGCGTCAGCGCGGAGAGATCCGGGACCGATGTCAGCGCGTTGTGGCCCAGGTCGAGCGTCCGCAGGTTCGTCAGCTGCCCGAACCACGCGGGCACCGACGCGATCCCGAGCTCACAGACGTACAGCCGCTCCAGCTCGTGGTCGGGCTCCGCCGGGAGCCCCCTCAGCCGTCGTACAGCCCCTCCAGCGCCAGGATCCGGCGCATGATCGCCACCGAGGACGCGTAGGTCGAGTCCATCCCGTAGTACGAGAGGCCGCGCGCGCCGAGCGTGCGCGCCTGCGTGTACGGCGTGTCAGAGGCGTAGTGGATGATCCCGAGGTCGATCGGCAGCTTGGCGAAGTTGACCGCCTCGCCCTGCGGGTAGCGGTCGGCGTCGGCGATCTCGTAGACCGCGTTGCAGAACGGACCGGCCTCCATCTCGACCACCGTGTAGGCCTCGCGGTAGTAGAAGTCGAGGTAGTTGCGGTTCTGCAGGAAGGTCGACTTGACCGTCACGGCACGCTGGTTGTCGAGGCCGGAGCCGAAGACCAGATAGGGCGCGATGTCGTCGAAGGAGAACGCGTTGTCGAGCCAGTAGGTCGAGCCCGAATGCTCGTCGTGGATGACGCCGCTGATCAGGACGTCGCCGACGTCGGCGTTCAGCGTCGCGGCCTTGCCGAGCACGTAGACGCCGCGCAGCGTGTCGTGCGCGGTCGTGATCTCGCGAAGAATGTTGTAGGCCGCGAGCCCGAGCGGGTACTCGATGTTGACGACCACGCCCGGCGAGCGGGCGAGCCGCTCGGCGTCGATCGGCCCGAGCCGGGAGTCCAGCCCGGCCGGGTCGAGCTTCGCGAGCTCCATGACCTGCGTGCTGACGCGCAGGCCGCTGCGCGAGGAGAGGTGCGTGACGCCGAGTTCGCGCTCGTGCTGGCGGCGCTTGTGCCACGCCTCGCCGTCCTCGGGCTGCATCTCCCAGTACAGCCGCGCGCCGTAGTAGAGGAAGTTCTCCCACGACCCTTCGGTGCGCCCGGTCCGGAAGCGCTCGAGCTCCTCGATCAGGTAGTCCGGACCCCGTTCCTCGACGAAGTCCACGATCGCGTCCTCGCTCGCCCCGGCCTTGGTGGTGACCAGGTTCACGAGCGAGTGCAGGTTCGAGGAGACGAAGTAGATCGGGCGGTCGGAGAGCCCCTGATCGGTCAGCGCGGCGCGTACCGGCGCCCACCACCGGCGCGTCAGCCGCGCGTAGCCGGATTGGGAGCCGCCGAGCATGCGCAGCCGCAGGCTCAGCTTGCGCTCGCGCACCTCGTTCACGAAGCCACCGAGCCCAGCGGCCCAGGACTCGCGCATGCGCGACCAGTCCTCCTCGGTGCCACCGACCCGCTCGGCGAGGTCGAGCGGCTCGGGATCGGGTGGCAGATCGGCCGCCCGCAGGAGCGCGTGCAGCTTGTTCCACTCCAACTGGTAGGCGACGAGCGTCGGGATCGCGTCGTCGAGATCCGAGGTCGAAGCGAGCAGCACGGCGAGCGTCCCCTTGCCCGAGTCGTACCAACGGCGCCGGCGCGCGGGCGCCTCCACAGCCTCCCAGTCCTCGATCCGCCCGATGCCGGCGCGCGAGAACGCCTCCGACTCCTGGCCGACGACGATCACCTTCGCCTTCCAGATCGACGCCGGCAGCCGCCGTAGCGCGTAGAGGAAGGCGCCGAGGTCGGGCGTCTCCATGTCGTGCGCGAGCGAGTGCAGGCTGGAGCCCATCTGCGCGTGCGAGGGCTCGAGCACCCGCAGCAGCGTCTCCCCCGACGAACGCAACAGGGTCGTGTACGTCCGGTGGTAGAGCTCGACCTCGTCAGAGGCCTGGCGCAGTGTCGTGCCCGAGACGGGCGGAACGCGCAGGCGTGGGACTGCCATGAGTTGACGCTAGCGCACGACCGGCGAGTCCGGTGAAGCGGCCGTGACCGCTCAGGTGGCCAACGGCCAACCTCGGCGCCCCCAAGCGCCGACCCCGCCGTCGACGACGTGGAGGACGTGGCGGCCGCCGAAGCGCTGGACGAGGCTTGCCCCGACCGCCGCGCGCTGGCCCGAGGCGCAGATCACGGCGATCGGTCGCGCCGGATCGAGGCCCTCGGGAACGGCGTCGATGTGGTGGTAGGGCGCGAAGCTCGAGCCCGGGATGTGGCCGGCCTCCCATTCGTCGCGCTCGCGCACGTCGAGGATCTGGACGGAGCCGGCACGCTCGTGCAGCTCGGGCACGGTGATCCGCTCGATCGACTCGACCGGCAGCCGCTCCTCGCGCCAGCTGGTCATCCCGCCCGCAAGGTAGCCCGCGATCCGCCCGACGCCGATGGCGGCGGCAAGCTCGGCGGCGTGGAACGCGTCGACGTCGTCGCGACCGACCAGCACGACCTCCTGGTCAGGGCCGGCGATCCACGCCAGCCGCGTGCCGAAGCCCGACTGCAGGATCGTGTTGCAGATCGCGCCGGGGATGTGCGCGTCGTCGAACTGCTGTGCGGTGCGGACGTCGATCACGGGCACGCTCAGCTGCTCCACCTGGCGCGGCGTGAGCGGCTCGATGTCGATCGGGCGCCGCTGCAGCGGGCCACGGTTGATCGCCACGATCGCCTGGAAGTTCGGCGGCTGCGGGCGCAGGTTGGCGGTCGAGCGGGCGACGAACTCGTCCACGCTCTCGACGCCGAGCAGCTCGTTGTGGCGGCGCTCGTAGCCGATCGTCGAACTGACCTTGAGGTCGATCGAGGGCCCGCCGCACAGCGAGCCACCGAGATGGCCGGGCCAGACCTCGACGTCGTCGCCCAGCGCGAGCAGCTTCGTGCGCAGCGAGTGGAAGATGTCGCGCGCGCCGTCCTCCTTCTCGACCGCGAGATCGGGCCGCGCGATGTCTCCGACGAACAGCGAGTCGCCGGTGAGGATCGCCCATGGCTCCGGTCCACGGGCGCGATCGACGAGCGCGAACGCGGTGTGCTCGGGCCGGTGACCGGGAGTGTGAACCGCCCGCACGACGACGTTGCCGAGTTCGAGCTCCCAGCCGTCCTCGAACGGCTCATGCTCGTACTCGGCGGCGGCGAGCGCGTGGACGTGGATGCGTGCCCCGGTCGCCGCCGCGAGCCGCCCGTGGCCCGAGACGTGATCGGCGTGGTTGTGGGTCTCGAGGATGTGCTCGATCGAGACGCCGAGGTAGCGCGCGAGCCGCAGGTACTCGCCAATGTCCAGCCGAGGGTCGATCACGGCCGCGACGCCCGCTTCGTCGTCGCCGACGAGGTAGGAGGCGCAGCCGAGGTCCTCATGCGCGATCTGACGGAAGATCACACCGGGCAATCTACCGTGCCCGTGATCACATTGCGCATGCAACCATGTTGCTAATCTCAGTCCTCGTGACTGAGATTTTCAACACCCAACCCTGCCAGGCCTGCGGCCAGCGTCCCGGCACGGTGCGGATGGTGTTCGCCGCGGGCGCTGACCGGCGCGCGGCGTTGCTGTGCGAGCCGTGTGCCGAGGAGGTCAAGAACCGTTCGCCCAAGCGCGACTCAGCGCTCGACGAGTTCGGTCGTGACCTGACCGCGGATGCCGCGTCCGGCCGTATCGACCCCGTCATCGGCCGCTCCGAGGAGATCGAGCAGACCGTCGAGATCCTCGCGCGCCGCCGCAAGAACAACGCCGTGCTGATCGGTGAGGCCGGCGTCGGCAAGACCGCCATCGCCGAGGGGCTCGCGCTGCGGATCCACCGCAACGAGGTCCCCGCGACGCTCGAGGGCGTCCGGATCGTCGCGCTCGACCTGTCGGGCATGATCGCCGGTGCCCAGTTCCGCGGCCAGTTCGAGAAGCGCCTGAAGGCCGCGCTCGACGAAGCCGTCGATTCGGAGGGCAAGATCGTGCTCTTCATCGACGAGCTCCATACGGTGCTCGGCGCCGGCGCGCCCGAGGGCGCGATGGACGCCGCCAACATCCTCAAGCCGCTGCTGGCGCGCGGTGAGCTGCGCGTGATCGGCGCGACGACGCTCGCCGAGTTCCGCAAGATCGAGCGCGACTCCGCGCTCGCGCGGCGCTTCTCCCCGGTGACCGTCGAGGAGCCCTCCGTGGAGGACACGGTCGCGATCCTGCGCGGCCTGCGCGGCTCCTATGAGGAGCACCACGGCGTGCTGATCGACGACGAGGCGCTGCTCGCCGCGGCGCGGCTGTCGGACCGCTACATCAGCGAGTTCCGCCTGCCCGACAAGGCGATCGACCTGGTCGACCAGGCCGCCGCCAAGCTGCGCCTGGGCGGCGGCCGTAACCTGCGCCCGGAGCTCGAGAAGGCGATCGCCGACGAGGACTACGAGCGCGCCGCCGGCCTGAAGAAGCAGATCGACGCATCCGGCCCGCTGCAGGTCGGTGAGGTCCAGATCGCCGCGGTCGTCGCCGCGCGCACCGGCATCCCGGTGGGCGAGCTCGTGGCCGGTGAGCTGCAGCGCCTGAACGACCTCGAGACCGACCTGCACGAGCGTGTCGTCGGCCAGGAGGATGCCGTCGAGGTCGTCGCGGACACGATCCGCCGCGCCCGCGTCGGCCTCTCCGAGAGCGACCGACCGCTCGGCTCCTTCCTGTTCCTGGGCCCGACCGGCGTCGGCAAGACCGAGCTGGTCAAGGCGCTCGCCGAGCGGCTGTTCGCCACCGAGAAGGCGCTCGTCCGGATCGACATGTCCGAGTTCCGCGAGCCGCACACCGTCGCGCGGCTGATCGGCTCGCCGCCCGGCTATGTCGGCTACGGCGATGGCGGCCAGCTGACCGAACCGGTACGCCGCAGGCCCTACAGCGTGATCCTGCTCGACGAGATCGAGAAGGCCCACCCGGAGGTCTGGAACGTGCTGCTGCAGGTCATGGACGACGGCCGGCTGACCGACGGCGAAGGCCGCACGGTCGACTTCACCAACGCCGTGATCGTGATGACCTCCAACCTCGGCGCGGGCAAGGCCAAGCGCGGCATCGGCTTCACCGCGTCAGAGCCCGCCGCGGAGGCCACGCGCATGCAGGACGCGGCCAAGCAGGCCTTCCTGCCGGAGTTCATCAACCGGATCGACGAGATCGTCACGTTCGACGCGCTCGCCCCGGAGCACGTCGAGCGGATCGCGACCCAGATGGTGGCTCGCGTCGCCGACCGGCTGCGGGAGGAGCGGGGCATCGTGCTCTCGATCGACCCCGGCTACGTCGCCCAGCTCGCACGCGAGGGCTTCGACGAGGCCTACGGCGCGCGGCCGCTGCAGCGCCACATCCGGCGCACGCTGGAGAAGGCGCTGACGCGGGCGATCCTCGCGGGCGAGATCGCCGACGGTGACGAGGTCCACGCGCATGCCGACGGCACGCTGACCGTCGACGCGCACGAACTGGCACTCGCGGCCTAGCAAGAGCCGGCTCAGAGCGCGGCGGTGCGCCGACCCCGGTGGGCTGGAGAGCTTCCGCCTGCCGGGGTCGGCGCCTGCCGTCGTCGCCGCGACGCCTGGAGGCAGTCAAGCGGGCATCGCCGCAACATCCTCAAGACGGCCTACCGCGAGATCGGCATCGGCATCCGCCTCGGCGTGCCGACCGACGCCGGCGTCGGCGCGACGTTCACCAACGAGTTCGGCGTCAAGCTCCGAGCCGCTACGAGGGCCTGATCCGGAGCGTCCCGAACGGCCCCGAGGTGCGGATCCGCAGGCGCGGCGCGTCCCCGACGGGACCGGTGTCGGGCAGCTGGATGTCACGCGTGCCGAACGCTCCGCCGCCGTCGACGGAGACGTGCACGCCGCGCGGGACGAGCAGCGTCACGGTGCCGAAGACGTTGCGCACGTGCAGGGTCGTCTGCGCCCCGTGCAGCGTGGCCTGACCGAGGTCGAGCACGATCGTCGCCGCCCACCGACAGCACGGAGGACTCCGGCGCCAGCTCCCAGCGGCCGGAGCGCTCGAGCCGCGCGAAGACGGCGCGGTGCTGCGACGGCAGATCGGCGGCGCCGGTGGACGGCAGGTCGGCGGTGATCGTCTCGAGCTCGGTGTCGGTGCGCGCGAGCTCGGTCCGCTCGACACGCTCGGCGAACTCGTCGAGCGTCAGCCGGCCCTCGACCGTCGCGTCGCGCAACAGCACGATCGCGCGCTCGCGGTCAGCGTCGCCGGCGAGGGTCATTGCGTCAGAGTAATCGGCCATGCGCCACGGCTACGCCGAGCTCGACAGCGTCCGGCTGCACTACGTCGAGGCCGGCGAGGGCCCGCTGGTCGTGCTCCTGCACGGCTTCCCGGAGTTCTGGTACGGCTGGCGCGGCCAGATCGAGCCGCTCGCTGCGGCCGGCCTGCGCGTCGTCGCCCCCGACCTGCGCGGGTACAACCGCTCCTCCAAACCGCGTGGCGTCGCCGCATACGACCTCGATCCGCTCGCCCAGGACATCCGTGACCTGATCGCGGAGCGGGGCGCGCCGAAGGCCTGCGTCGCCGGGCACGACTGGGGCGGCGCGGTCGCCTGGGCGACCGCGATGTTCCACCCCGAGGTCGTCGAGCGGCTCGCGATCCTCAACGCGCCGCATCCGCGGCGCTTCATCGAGGAGGTCCGCCGCCCGCGGCAGGCCGCAAAGTCGTGGTACATGGGCTTCTTCCAACTGCCCTGGCTGCCGGAGCGCGTGGCGCCGCGGATGTTCCGCTCAGCGCTCGCACACGACCCGCGACCCGGCGCGTTCACGCCGCAGGACCTCGCCCGCTACGCCGAAGCCTGGTCGCAGCCGGGCGCGCTGACCGGCTCGATCAACTACTACCGCGCGCTCTCGCGGCAGACGCCCGCGGCGGCGGCGCGCCGGATCCGCCCCGTCGACGCGCCGACGCGCGTGATCTGGGGCGTCCGCGATCGCTACCTCGGCCAGAACCTCGCGGAACCGCTCCGCAGCGACGTTCCGAACCTCGAACGGGTCATCCGCCTCGACACGTCGCACTGGGTCCAGCACGACGCTCCCGGACAGGTCGCTGACCTCTTGACCGACTTCTTCGCCCCGAGCCGCTAGCCTGTCTCATGTCAGATAGCGAGGGCAACCGGAGGGCTGAGACCTTCAGCTTTTTCGAACGTCCCCCTGCCACACACGCCTGATCTTCTGATGGCCGAGGCCCGCCTTGATGCGGGTCTCCGCGTTTAACGGCCCACGACGTAGGCCCCGATGTGCGCGATGCGGTCGCCGTCGAGCTCCAGGACCATGATGCGGTGGCGGACGCCGGAGGGCTCGAAGAGCTGGACGGCCGGGGTGCCGTTGACCCAGGTCGCCTTCGCGGACAGGTTCAGTTGGGCGACGCAGCCGTGCTCGAAGATCGCGACGATCGCCTCGCGGCCGATACGCGGTGCCCTCGGGCGGCATCGTCATCACCGCGTCCTCGCGCAGCAGCTCGAGCAGCGCGGCCATGTCGGCGCGCTCCCAGGCGTCGACGTACCGGCGCAGCAGCTCGCGCTGGGTCCGGCGGCCGGGCGTGACGGCGCGAGCGGGCGCCTCGGCCTCGATCGTCGCGCGTGCGCGCTGGAGCGCGCTGTTGATCGCCGTGACCGTGGTGTCGAGCAGCTCGGCGGCCTCGATCCCGGTCCAGCCGAGCACGTCGCGCAGGATCAGGACCGCGCGCTGGCGGCCCGGAAGGCGCTGGATCGCGGTCAGGAACGCGAGCTCCATGCCCTCGCGCTGCGCATAGCGGGCGGCGGGATCGGCGATCGAGGTGACCGCGTCGGCGAGGCGCTCGTCCGGATAGGGCTCGATCTCGACCGGCTCGGCCCGCCGCGGCCGGCGCTCGAGCTCGTCGAGGCAGGCGTTGGTGGCGATCCGGTAGAGCCAGGTCTCGATCGAGGAGCGCCGCTCGAAGCGCTCGAGCGAGCGCCAGGCGCGCAGCAGCGTGTCCTGGGAGACGTCCTCGGCGTCATGCACCGAGCCCAGCATCCGGTAGCAGTGGACTTCCAGCGCACGGCGATAGGGCTCGACCAGTGCACGGAAGGCGCGCTCGTCACCCGCCTGGGCGGCGGCGACGTGCAGGGGATCCGCGGCGATCATGAACCGTTAGACCGTCCGCGGGAGCCGAAACTCACCGGTGGCTTGGAAGACGCGCGCCGGTCTAACCACCCATGACCGACGCACATCGCTCCCGTCGCTGGGTCCTGGGCCTCGCGGCGGTCGCCTCCTTCATGGTCGCGCTCGACACCCTCGTGGTCTCGACCGCCCTCTCCACCATCCGCTCCGACCTCGGCGCCTCCGTCGAGCAGCTCGAGTGGACCCTCAACGCCTACAACCTGAGCTTCGCCGTGCTGCTGATGACCGCGTCCTCGCTCGGCGACCGCTTCGGCCGAAGGCGCCTGTTCGCCTTCGGCCTGGCGCTGTTCACGCTCGCCTCCGCGGCCTCCGCGCTCGCTCCCGGCGCGGGCGCGCTGATCGCCGCCCGCACGATCCAGGGCATGGGCGCGGCGTTCGTGATGCCGCTCGCCCTGACGCTCGTCGGCGCCGCGTTCCCACCTGAGAAGCGTGGCTCCGCGATGGGCGCGCTGCAGGGCCTGACCGGCCTCGCGGTCGCGGGCGGACCGGTGATCGGCGGCGCCATCGCCGCCGGCCTCGCCTGGCAGTGGATCTTCTGGATCAACGTCCCGATCGGGCTGCTCGCCATTCCACTGGTCCTCACGAAGATCCCGGAGAGCCGCGGCAACGGCGACGCGCTCGACCTTCCCGGCCTGGCGCTGATCACCGGCGCGGCGCTCGGCATCGTCTGGGGCCTCGTGCGAGGCAACGGCGCGGGCTGGGGGAGCGCGGAAACGCTCACCAGCATGCGTCGCGGGCGTTGTCCTGCTCGCCGCCTTCGTCGCCTGGGAGCGCCGGACGCGCACGCCGATGCTGCCGCCGAGCCTCTTCCGCTCGCGCGCCTTCTCGGCCAGCAACGGCGCCAGCTTCCTGATGCTCGCCGCGCTGTTCAGCGCCGTCTTCTTCCTCGCGCAGTTCCTGCAGGCCGTGATGGGCTACGGCCCGCTCGGCGCCGGGCTGCGGCTGCTGCCGTGGACGGCCACGCTGTTCTTCGTCGCGCCCGTCGCGGGCGCGCTCGTCGACCGCTTCGGGGAGCGGCCGTTCCTCGCGGGCGGCCTGGCGCTGCAGGCCGTCGGGCTGGCCTGGATCGCGCTCGTCGCGGAACCGGGGATGGACTACATCGAGCTCGTCCCGGCCCTGATGCTCGCCGGCGCCGGCGTCTCGATGGCGATGCCCGCCACGGCCAACGCCGCCGTCAACTCGGTGCCCGCGGCGGCGATCGGCAAGGCCGCGGGCGTCAACACGACCCTGCGCGAGCTCGGCGGCGTGTTCGGGATCGCGATCGCCGTCGCGGTCTTCGCCGGCGCCGGCGGCTACGCCTCGTTCAGCGATGGGTTCACACGGGCGATGGTGGTCGCCTCCGCGCTCTCGCTCGCGGGCGCGCTGACCGGGTTCGCGCTGCCCGGCCGGCACAGGGCCTCGCGCTCCAGCGCCCTGGAGGAGAGCCCGGCCGCGGCCTAGATACGATCGAGCCAGTCGATGATCGACGAACCGGCGAAGCCGTCCACCGGTACCGGCGCGGCCCCGTAGGCCGCCGCGATCGCCGACAGCGCGAGCCGCTCGAGCTGGACCGTCGTCAGTCCGAGGACGCGCGTGAGCGCTGGCGGCCGGGACGGCGTGCGAGGCCGGCGCAGCCGTGTTGACGCTCTCGATCAGCGGGTTCGCGACGGCCGCGTCGCCGCGGCTCTCGAGCGCCATCCCCAGCAGCACCAGGTCCGTCCACTGCGCGCCGATCTGCCCCGCGGACGCCGGGTCGGCGCGCAGCTTGGCCAGCAGCGACCGGCCCTGCGCGCGGTAGGCCGCGAGCTCCGTCTGCCCGCGGTTCAGCCACTGCACGTTCGCGCCGGCGCCGGCCTTGTCGTCGATCGCGTGCTGGAGCTCGTGCACGACGACGCTCCAGTGGTAGGCGTTGGCGATGTCGAAGTTCGACGGCAGGTAGATCGTGTCGCCCTTGGCGCCGCTGCCCTGCCCGATCGTCACGTAGTCCGCGAGATGGCCCGCGCCGCCGGGCATCGATGCGGCCGGCACCTCGTCGACGCGCACGCGGCCCATCGTCAGATCGCCGAGCAGCGGATGACGCTCGCTGTGGGCGATCGCGATCACGACCGCCGCCATGGCCAGGTCGCCCGCCGTGCCATCGGAGGCGGCATTGAGCATGCCCGACAGCAGCGCCGTCGTTCCGAGTCCGGCCCCGGCGGCGACGGTCACGGCACCGGCGGCGACCGGCGCGAACGTCCCGGTGAGCCGCGCGATCCCGGCGACGGCGGCCCGGTCGGCGTCGGCGAGCCGTGCCCAGGCGGTGGTGAAGTCGAACGCGAGCGTCGCCGCGAGGACCTGGTCGAGCAGCCGCGCGACATCTGGGGGCATCGCCGCGCGCCCCGCGGCCTCTGCCGCGGCGCGCCGTGCAGGCGTGATCGATGCGGCCGGGAACTCGATCCGGTCGCCGGGGCTGACCGAGGCGGCGGCCATCGTCCGGGCGTTCGCCGCGTCGAGCAGGCCGGCCATGAACAGCCGCTCGTGGTCGTCGATCGTCGAATCGACGGCGAGCGTCTTGGTGCGGATCGCGGTGAGCTCGGCGGTCGTGATCGCGCCCGCGGCGGCCACGCGCTTGGCCTCCGCGGCGACCGCGGCCGAGATGTGCGTGCCGACGTCGAAGCGGTGCGCGGTGATCGTGCCCGCCGCGTCGCGCACCGGGTCGCGCGCAAGCGCCGCCGCCGTGGCGCGATTGCCGATCGCGTGCTGCAGCGCGAGCAGCGGGTGCGCCTCGGGCTCCCGGCGGACAGCTGACTCAGGGCCCTCCGGCGTTCGACGAGCGCGCGCACGCATCTTCACGAGAATCTCACGCCCGGGTCCGCTTGGATAGGGCAATGCGCCTCGACCACGTGATCTACGGCACCAGCGACCTCGACGCCGCGCAGGCGCGGATCGAGTCCGAACTCGGCCTCGCGGTCCACCCCGGCGGCCATCACGAGGGCCAGGGCTCGGGCAACCGGATCGTCCCGCTCGGCGACGGCTACCTCGAGCTGATGACGATCGACGACCCCGAGGAGGCCGCTGCGTCGCCGATCGGAACGGGTGCTGCTCGACATGCTGCCCGGCGAGGCGCTGCGCGCGTACGCGGTCTTCGTCGACGACCTCCAGGCGCATGCCGAGCGGCTCGGCCTGCGAGCTCCACACGGTCCGCCGCGGCGGGCTCGAGGCGTACGTGGCCGGCGCGCCCGAGGCGCTGCGCGAGCCGTTCCTGCCGTTCTTCATCGGGTCCAACCGCCGCGGCCCGCGGCCCGGCGACGCGGGCGCTGCCGGCGGCCTCACCTGGATCGAGGTCGCCGGCGACGAGCAACGCCTGCGCGACTGGCTCGGCGGCGCCGAACTGCCGATCCGCGTGGTCGAAGGCGCCCCCGCGGTCCGCGCGATCGGGATCGGCGAGCGCGAGTTCCGTACGAACTAGGCGGCGGTCTCCCGCGCCGCGAACTGCTCGCGCAGCGTCTTCTTGGAGAACTTGCCGACCGAGGTCTTCGGGACCTCTTCGATGATCTCCATGTCGTTCGGGATCCACCACTTCGGAACCCGTGAGGCGAGGAACTCCTTGAGCTCGTCGAGCGTGATCTCCTCGCCGTCCTTGGGCACGACGCAGGCGAGCGGGCGCTCACTCCACTTCTCGTCGGGGATCCCGACCACCGCCGCCTCGGCGACCTTCGGGTGGGCCATGATCGCGTTCTCGAGCTCGACCGAGGAGATCCACTCGCCGCCGGACTTCACGAGGTCCTTGGTGCGGTCGACGAGCCGGACGTAGCCGTTGGGGCTGATCGTCGCGACGTCACCGGTGCGCAGCCAGCCGTCCTCGGTGAAGGACTCCGCCGAGCGCTCGTCGTTGTAGTAGCCGGCCGCGATCCACGGTCCGCGCGCCTGCAGCTCGCCGCGCGCCTCGCCGTCCCACGGCAGCGCGTCGTCGGTGCCCGGCTCGACGATCCGCAGGTCGACGAGCGGGATCGGCAGGCCCTGGGCGGCGCGCAGGTCGGCGAGCTCGTCCTCGGAGCGGTCCAGCAACGTCGACTTGACCCGGCCCGTGGTGGCGACGGGCGAGGTCTCGGTCATGCCCCAGGCCTGCAGGATCGGCAGCCCGATCTGCTCCCGGTAGGCCTCCGAGAGCGAGCGCGGAACGGCCGAGCCGCCGCACAGGACCTCGCGCAGCGACGACAGGTCACGGCCCTTGAGCTCGGGCAGCACGCCCATCCAGATCGTCGGCACGCCCGCCGCCAGCGTGACCTTCTCGCTCTCCATCAGCTCGGCGAGCGCCTTCGGCTGCATGTTCGGCCCGGGCATCGCGAGCGAGGCGCCCGCCATCACCGCGGCCTGGCAGAGGCCCCACGCGTTGGCGTGGAACATCGGCACCACCGGCATCACGATGTCGCTCTCGGAGACCGCGGCGGCGTCGGCGACGAGCGAGCCCATCGAGTGCAGGACCGTCGAGCGATGCGAGTAGACGACGCCCTTGGGGTGGCCGGTCGTGCCGCTCGTGTAACACATCGCCGCGGCCTGGTTCTCGTCGGAGATCACCTCGAAGTCGATCGGGTCGGTGGCCGCCAGCAACGCCTCGTAGTCGTGCACGCGCGGATCGTCGGGGATCTCCTCGTCGGCGCCGTCGTCCATCACGACGACGTGCTTGACGGTCTCGAGCCGGTCGACCAGCGGCCACAGGAGCTTCAGCAGCGAGCGGTCGACGAAGACGACCTCGTCCTCCGCGTGGTTGGCGATGTAGACGACGTCGTCCGCGAAGAGACGGATATTGAGCGTGTGCAGGACGCGACCGCTGCACGGCGCGGCAAAATAGAGCTCGAGATGCCGGGCGGTGTTCCAGGCGAACGTGCCGACGCGGCCGTCGGCCGAGATCTCGAGCGTGTCGAGCACGCCCGCCAGCCGGCGCGTGCGCTCGGCCCACTCGCCGTAGGTCGTCCGTTCGATCCCGCCGCCCGTGACGGTCGCGATCCCCTTTTCCGGGAAGATCCGCTCGGCACGCTGGAAGACGTGCGTAAGCGTCAGCGGATAGGACGACATCAAACCCTGCATCGCGGCTCTCCTTCTCCTCAGGTGGCCGAAGCGTACCCACGAAAGCGGGGGTCCGGGGGCGGCAGCCCCCCGGTGGCGATCCCCCACCTTCGGGCGTGTTTGGGCGCGCGCACAGCGAGCACACTGAAGGTGCCGTGCCGGACGCCGATCATCCGGGCAGGATGCCCCGCCGAGTGATTCTGCTCACCGCGCTCGCCCTCGCCGGCTGTGGCGGCGGCGAAGCCGCGCAGATCCCACGGTCCGAGGTCTCGCCCGCACCGCCGGGCGCTGCGCTCGACGCGCTGCCGCCCAAATCCGGCGCCGCCGATGCCGCGTTGCTGCGCCAACAGCACCGTGAGGCCAGGCTGCGCGCGCAGATCGCGACCGCCAGGCGCTCGCCGACCGTCCCGAGCGCGCTGCGGGTGGCGCGGCTGACCGGCAGGATCTCGCCCGCGCTGGAGACGAGCCTGCGCAAGGACTGGGCGCGAGCCAACAAGACGCTCGGCGGGCTCACCGGCGTCCGGCGCTCGGAGCTGGGCTACGTCGTCGGCACGGTACGGACGCTCGCGGCGACGCACACGCTGACCACGGACCGGATCCGGCCGACGTTCCTGATCCTGCGCGCCAACACGCGCTTCTGGGCGCGCTCGCCGCTGCCCGCGGCCGGCTGGCGGACGAGCTTCGGCACCGACCCCGCGATCTTCCAGTACTACCCGGGCCACGGCCTGCAGCTCCAGCCGCTCGCGAGCTGGGGCCGGGCGAACGCGATCGCCGGCGCCTGCTTGGCCGCGCTGCGCAGCCGCACGCGCAAGGACCGCTGCCGCAGCGCAGCGCTGGCCCGCAGCCTCGATCGGCTGAGTGCGCTCGGCGCGCGCCGCGGCGGCTACCTCGCGTGGGAGTACTACTTCGCCTACGGCACCGGCTCGCCGCCGTGGGTGAGCGGGATGGCACAGGCGACCGCGATCCAGGCCCTGTCGCGCGGCTATCGCGCCCTCGGCAAGGCGCGCTGGCGTCGCAATGCCCTGCGCGCGCTCGGCGCCTTCGAGCAGCCGCCGCCGACCGGCGTCTCGGTCGCCGCCCCGGGCGGGCGCCACTACCTCCTCTACTCCTTCGCGCCCTCGCAGCGCGTCTTCAACGGCGGCATGCAGGCCGTGATCGGCCTGCGCGACGCCGCGGCGCTGCTGCACTCCGAGCGTGCCCAGCGCCTGTTCGAGCGCGGCGAGCGGGCCACGCGGCGTCAGGTCGCCGAGTTCGACACGGGTGCCTGGTCGCTGTACTCGCACAACGGCGCCGAGGCCACGCTCAACTACCACTCGTTGATCGCCGGGTTCCTCAACGCGATGTGCGACCGCGTCAAGCGGCGCGTCTATTGCAGCGCCGGCGAGCGCTTCGCGCGCTACGAGCGCGAGCCGACACGGATCGGCATCACGCCGCTGCGCAAGGTCCGCGCCGACCGCCCCAGCACGCTGCGCTTCACGATCTCGAAGGTCTCGACGGTCAAGGTGCGCGTGTGGGGCACGCGCGGCGTCAGCCTCTCGCGCGATCTCAAGCTGACGCGCGGAAGCCACGCGCTGGCCTGGCAGCCGCCCGGCCGCGGCCGCTACCGCGTGCGGATCGAGGCCCAGGGCCCGAGCGGGCCGAAGGGCGTCGAGACGCGGACGATCCGGATCACGCTGCCCAAGCCGAAGCCGAAGCCCAAGCCCAAGCCCAAGCCGAAGAAGACGGAGAAGAAGCAGGCGGCGCCGCGATCAAGTGAGAGAGGGACATGATCGCGACGCCGCTGCGGCCTCCCGCCGCCGGTCGTGGAAGGGGTCGACTCGCGACTACCCGCGAGCAAGGGTCGCCGCATGAGACTCCAAACGCAGGTGTGGTCCCGATCTTGCGGCGACGTGCGAGACTTTCCGGAGATGGCCGCGACCGCGACTGAGCCCACCGAGCGCGACGACGTCCAGCCCGTCGCCAACGAGAACCTCGACCGCTTCCTCACCGGGACGATCACTGTGCTGCCGATCCTGGCGCTCGGGATCGTCGCGTGGCAGGTGTGGTCCGAACTGCTCGGCTGGAGCGACCTGATCGTGTTCGCGATCATGTACGTCGCGACCGGCCTGGGCATCACGGTCGGCTTCCACCGGCTCTTCACGCATCGCTCGTTCAAGACCGGCAAGGCCGTCCGCGCGATCCTCGCCGCGCTCGGCTCCGCCGCGATCGAGGGCCCGATCATCTCCTGGGTCGCCGACCATCGCAAGCACCACGCGTACTCGGACAAGCCGGGCGATCCGCACTCACCGCACGTCGATCACGGGCACGGCGTCCAGGGCGCCCTGCGCGGCCTCTGGCACGCGCACGTGGGCTGGCTGTTCATCCATACCGAGCGCGGCCTCAAGAGCCGCTACGCACCGGATCTGATCGCCGACCCGATCGTCAACTTCATCAACCGCACGTTCGTGCTGTGGTTGACCGCGGGCCTCGTCCTGCCCTTCCTCCTCGGCTGGGTGATCGGCGGCACGCTCGCCACCGCCCTGACCGGCCTGCTGTGGGGCGGCGCGGTGCGCATGCTCGTGCTGCACCACGCCACGTACAGCATCAACTCGCTCTGCCACTTCTTCGGCAAGCGCCGCTTCAGCACCGACGACCAGTCGCGCAACCTCGCGTGGCTCTCGGTCTTCACGTTCGGTGAGGCGTTTCACAACAGTCATCACGCGTTCCCCACGTCGGCACGACACGGGCTCTCGCGCTGGTCCTTCGATCCTTCGGCCTGGGTGATCTGGGCCTTGGAGAAGACGGGCCTCGCGTGGGACGTCGTGCGCGTCGCACCCGAACGCCAGGCCGCCAAACTCGCCACGTGAGCGGGACCGGCGAATTCAGCGCCGCTCTCGCGCAGGCCCTTCCGGAGCGCCCGTTCGCGCTGGAACTGTGGGACGGGACCACGCTGCCGCCGACGAGCGGCGGCGCCGGTGGACCGGTCTTCCGGATCACGACGCCGGAGGCGCTCGGGCACGTGCTGCGCTCACCCGGTCAGCTCGGGATCGGGCGCGCCTACGTGAGCGGCGGCATCGAGGTCGACGACATGGACGAGGCGCTCGCGCTGATCGCCCGCTGGTCGCCGCCGCCGATCGAGCCGCGCACGAAGGCGCAGATCGCGCTCGCCGCGGTCAAGGCCGGAGCGCTGCGCCACGTCCCCAAGGTGCCCGCGATGGAGCTGCGGCCCCAAGGTCGCCGGCACAGCATCCTGCGCGACAAGCGCGCGGTCACGCACCACTACAACCTCTCCAACGACTACTTCGCGCTCTTCCTCGACGAGTCGATGACGTACTCGTGCGCGGTCTGGTCGCGCGGGGCGACGACGCTCGAGGAGGCGCAGCGGACCAAGCTCGAGCTGGTGTGCACGAAGCTCGCTCTGCGCGCGGGCGATCGGGTGCTCGATGTCGGCTGCGGCTGGGGCGCGTTCGCGATCCACGCGGCGCGCGAGCACGGCGTCCACGTCACCGGGATCACCTTGAGCGAGCCGCAGGCGTCGCTGGCGCGCGAGCGCGCCGCCGCGGCCGGCGTCGGCGACCGCGTCGACATCCGCGTGATGGACTACCGCGAGATCGCCGGCGAGACGTTCGACGCGATCGCCTCGATCGGGATGGTCGAGCACGTCGGGAGCGTCAACATCGACGCCTACGCGGCCAAGCTCGCCTCGCTGCTGAAGCCCGGCGGACGGCTGCTCAACCACGGCATCGCGCGGCTGCGCGTCGGCGACGGCGAGGCGGGACCGTTCTCGGAGCGCTACGTGTTCCCCGATGCCGCGCCGCTGCATCTCTCGCGGATCCAGCTCGCGCTCGAGCGCGCGGGCCTGCACACGCGACACATCGAGGACTTCCCCGACGACTACGCGCGGACGCTGCTGGAGTGGCAGCGCCGCTTCGAGTCCAACATCGAGCGCGCGCGGGAACTGGGCGGCGACGAGCGCGTGCGCGTGTGGCGGATCTACCTGCGTGTGTCGCGCCAGGGCTTCGAGAGCGGCTTCATGTCCGTGTACCAGGTCCGCGCCGTCAAGCCCGCTTAAGTGAGTACCTGCTAACTTATTCGGCACGGGCGGCATCCGGCTGCC
This sequence comes from uncultured Solirubrobacteraceae bacterium, assembly GCA_963848475.1. Lineage (GTDB taxonomy): Bacteria > Actinomycetota > Thermoleophilia > Solirubrobacterales > Solirubrobacteraceae > Solirubrobacter. The sequence goes on from CAWKDW010000003.1 coordinate 376,234, forward strand.
TGTGAGGTTCGCGCGCTCTTGAGTCCCGCCACCCGGGCGGTTCGGGTTCAGCCAACAGCCTCCCGAATCGTTCGCGGCAGCTCCCCAGCGCCGCAAGGAGTACCTCCGATGTCCCAGAAGACCTTTGCCGAGCTCGGCTTGTCGCAGCCTGTCGTGGCTGCGCTCGCCGCCCGCGGCATGACCTCCCCCTTTGCCATCCAGGCCCTCGTGATCGAGGACGTCCTGGAGGGCCATGACGTCCTCGCCAAGTCCCCCACGGGCTCGGGCAAGACGATCGCCTTCGCCGCGCCGATCCTCGACGTGCTCGACCCGGCGGCGCGCAAGCCCACCGCGCTCGTGCTCGCCCCGACGCGCGAGCTCGTCAGCCAGATCGTCGAGGAGGCGCGCCCGCTGGCCGCCGCCCGGCGCCTGAACGTCGCCGCCGTCTACGGCGGCGTCGGCTTCGACAAGCAGATCAGGAACGCCCGCGCCGCCCACCTCGTCGTGGCCACCCCCGGCCGCCTCGAGGACCTGCTGGCGCGCCGCTCGATCTCGCTCGCCGACGTCGAGATCCTCGTCCTCGACGAGGCCGACCGCATGCTCGACATGGGCTTCCGCCCCGCCGTCGACCGGATCGTCCGCCAGTGCCCCAACGACCGCCAGACGCTGTTCTTCTCGGCGACGCTCGACGGTGAGGTCGGCCGCATCGCGTCCGCCTACACGCACGACGCGATCCAGCACGAGCACACGCCGCCGGCCGAGCACAAGGCCGAGATCGAGCACCGCTTCCGCGCCGTCGACCGCGACAACCGCATCGACGCGCTGGTCGAGGAGCTGCGCGCGCACGACCGCGATCTCGCGCTCGTCTTCGTGCGCACCAAGCGCGGCGCCGACCGGCTCGTCAAGCGCCTCGGCAACGAGGGCGTGCGCGCCGTCGCCATGCACGGCAACAAGTCCCAGAACCAGCGCGAGCGCGCCCTGGCCGAGTTCGGCTCGGGCAAGGTCGACACGCTCGTCGCCACCGACGTCGCCGCTCGCGGCATCGACGTCACCGGCATCTCGCACGTGATCAACTTCGACGCGCCTGACGACCGCGACAGCTACGTGCACCGCATCGGCCGCACCGGCCGCGCGGGACGCACGGGCATCGGCATCACCTTCGTCGAGGCCGAGCAGGCCCGCGACGTCGGCCGGATCGCCGCCGACCTGCGCCTGCACGGCGAGTTCGAGCGCGCGGGCCTCGCCCCGGCGCCGCGCCCGCACACCAGCGGCGGCAACGGCCGCTCACGGTCGCGCTCACGCGGCGGCCGCTCGCGCTCCGGCGCCCAGCGCTAGACCAGCTCGGCACGGGCGCGCCGCGCCCGCGAGCTCCCGCGGCGCTGCCGATCGCAGCGCCGCGTCACCGTCGCATCGCCCGCTGGGCGATGCGGCTAGCTCTTGCCCGCGTTGTCGGACACGTAGGTCGCCAGTTCCTGGATCTGCGCGTCGGTCAGCTTGCCCTTGAAGGCGGGCATCGCGCCGCCGCCGTTGTTGACCTGGCTGACCACGAGGTCCGGGCCCGGCTGGAGCTGGTCGAGGTCCGGGCCGACCTTGCCCGAGGCGCCCGCGGCCGCCAGCGTGTGGCAGCTGGCGCAGTTGTCGGAGAAGAGCTGCTCGCCGCCACCGGCGGCTGCTGGAGTCGGCTCATCGCTCGAACTCGAGCCGCCGCAACCGGCGGCGAACACGGTGAGCACGACGGCGACAGATAGACGAAGCTTCACAGCGCCAATCTACCGACCAGTCCACACGGGTCAAGGTCCGTCTACGATTGGGCTCTCATGCGCACGCCTCGCGCCCTTCTGCTCTGTCTCGGCTGCGCCGCTCTGGCGCTGATGGCCGTCCAGGGCCTGACCGGGATGCAGGAGCTCGTCTTCTACGGCGGGCCGTTCCTGCTGCTGATCGGCCTGCTGCTGAGCGGCCGCTTCATCGGCGAGCGACGCGATCCTCGCGCGACGCCCGCGGGTGCTCGTGCGGCTGCGGCCCGCGGCACGGCCTTGGACGCGGGTGCTCGAGCGCCCGCTGGCGTCGCTGCTGGAGCGCAGCACGCGTCAACTGCGTGGCCCGCCGGCCGCGCTGCTGCACCTCGCCTAGTCCTCTTCCCCCGCTCCAGCTCATGTAAGGAGGTCCCGTTGCGGACCCTCGCCTACGCCGCCGCGGTGGTCGCGCTGCTGATCGGCGCGCCCGTGGCCTTCGCCCATCAGGGCAACCCCAATTACCGCTCCGTCGTGGAGTCGGTCACGCCCGACACGACGGGCATCGACGTCTCGGTGCTCAATTTCGACGACCGCCTGCTGATGCACAACACCAGCGGCAAGGACGTCACGATCTTCGACTACCAGGACCCGCCGAAGCCCTACGCGCAGCTGCTGGCCGACGGCACGGTCCAGGTCAACACGAACTCCGAGGCCTACTACCTCAACGAGGACCGCCTGGGCGAGACGAGCGTGCCCAAGAACCTGGGCGACGAGCCGAAGTGGAAGCAGCTCTCGCGCAGCTCGCGCTTCGAGTGGCACGACCACCGCACGCACTGGATGGGCAAGGGCGACCCGCCCGGCCTGGAGGACAAGAGCGTCAAGACCAAGATCGACGACTGGACCGTGCCGATCCAGGTCGCCGACCAGCCGGGCACGATCGCGGGCACGCTGACCTGGGTCCCGCTGGACGAGGGTGGCCTGCCGCTGCCGGCGATCTTCGCCTTCGCCGGCGCTGCTGATCATCCTCGCGCTCGCGGTCTTCTTCATCCGTCGCCGGCGCGCCGCCGGCGACCGATGACGAAGCCGGCGACGAGAGGCCCAAGAAGGAGGTCGTGGAGGCGTGGTGAGAGCGCTCGCGCTCGCGCTCGTCGCGCTGGCGCTCGTCCCGGCGTCGGCGTTCGCCCACGCGACCCTGCAGGCCACGATGCCGGAACGCGGCGCGAAGCTCGACACCCCGCCGAGCCAGGTCGAGTTCCGCTTCGACGAGGCCGTGGAGGCGAGCTTCGGCGCGCTGCGGGTGTTCGACTCCAAGGGCAACGAGGTCCAGGACCGGCAAGGCGTTCCACCCCGACGGCAAGGGCGCCGAGATCGCGGTCAAGCTCAAACCCGGCCTCGGCGACGGGACCTACACCGCGACCTACCGCGTCGTCTCGGCCGACGGCCACCCGGTCTCGAGCGGCTTCGTCTTCACCGTCGGCGAGGCCGCGGCGCCCGCCGAGTCGCTCGACCAGCTGCTGGCGGGCGGCGGCACCGGCCCGATCACCAACGCCGCGCTCGCGTTCGCGCGCGGCTTCCAGTACGCCGCGATCGCGCTCGGCCTCGGCGCGCTGATCTTCTTCCTCGTGATCTGGCGCCGCGCCCGCGCCGGCTCGCGCCCCTTCGTCGCGCGACTGGAGCGGATCGTGCTCGTCGCCGCGATCGTCGGCTTCCTCTCCGCGTTCGCCGCGCTCGTGCTCCAGGGCGCCGTCGGCGAGGGCTCGACGTTCTGGTCCGCCGCGCGGCCGGACACGGTCAAGGAGGTGCTCGGCACGCGCTTCGGGCGCGCCTGGGGCCTCGGGGCGCTCGCCTGGCTGATCGTCCTCGCCGCGCTGGCGCTCCGTCCGCTGCGCGGGACGCCCCCCTCGCCCGCGCGGCTGACCGCGCTCGGGGTCCCGTTGTTCGCGCTCGTGCTGCTGCCCTCGCTCGGCGGGCACACGAGCGTGCAGTCGCCGGTGGCGATCCTGCTGCCCGCGAACATCCTCCACGTGCTCTCGATGAGCGCCTGGCTCGGCGGGGTGGCCGTACTCGTGCTCGCGCTTCGCTCCGCCACAGCGGAGCTCGAGCCGGACGCGCGGACGCCGCTGCTGGCGGACATCGTCGGGCGCTTCTCGGCGCTCGCCAGCATCGCGCTGCCCGTCCTGCTGCTGTCCGGCGTGCTGCAGGCGGTCGTCGAGGTCCGCAGCTTCCCCGCGCTGCTGGACAGCGCGTTCGGCCGCTCGGTGCTGATCAAGGTCGTGATCGCGCTCGCGATCATCGCGCTCGGCTATGTCAACCGCCAGCGGCTCGTGCCGGCGCTGCGCAAGGCCGCCGCCGACCACACCTCACCCGGCCACGCCGGCGTGCTGTTGCGGCGCACGCTGCGCTTCGAGCTCGCGCTCGGCCTGGCCGCGATCGCCGCCACGGGCGCGCTCTCGAGCTACGCGCCATCGGTCGCCGAGTCCGCAGGCCCCTACTCGGCGAACGTCACCCTCGGGCCTACGCGGCTCGAGGTCACCGTCGACCCCGCGAAGGTCGGGCCCAACCAGCTGCACATGTACCTGTTCGACCGCAAGACCGGAGCCGCGTTCGATCAGACCAAGGAGCTCCGCGTGACCGCCGCGATGCCGTCGAAGCAGATCGCGCCGATCGAGCTCTCCGCGCACGTCGCGGGACCCGGCCACTACATCGTCGACGACGCGAGCCTCGCGGTCGCCGGCGACTGGACGGTGGCGGTCACCAACCGCATCTCTGACTTCGACGAATACGAAACCCGTTTCACCGTCCCGATCGAGTGAGTGCAAGGAGAACCCCCATGCTCAAGACCGCCATCGTCACCGCTCTCGCCCTCGGCGCCGCGCTTCCCGCGGCCGCGCAGGCGCACGTCACTCTGCAGCCGAACACCGCGCCGGCCGGCGCCTACACCCGGCTCGACGTCCGCGTGCCCAACGAGCGCGACGACGCCTCGACGACCAAGGTCGAGGTCCAGTTCCCCGACGGCTTCGCGGCCGCGTCCTTTGAGCCCGTGCCCGGCTGGACCGTGAAGGTGGCCAAGAAGAAGCTCGCCACGCCGATCCAGACCGACGACGGCGAGATCACCGAGGGCGTGGACACGATCACCTGGACCGCCGACAGCGACGCCGACGCGATCCCGCCCGGGGCCTTCGAGGACTTCGGCCTCTCGGTGCAGATCCCCGGCAAGGCCGGCGACAAGCTGACCTTCAAGGCGCTGCAGACCTACACCGGCGGCGAGGTCGTGCGCTGGATCGGCGCCGAGGGCTCCGACAACCCCGCCCCGGTCGTCACCGTCGAGGCGGCGACGGAGGCCGATCACGGCGCGTCGCACACCGACGAGGCCGAGGCGACGGCCACGCCCGCCGCGACGCAGGCGGCGTCGGCGCCCGCGTCCGCGACCACCGACGACTCCAACGACGGCCTCGCGATCGTGGCGCTGATCGTCGGCGCGCTCGGGCTGATCGTCGGGACGGCCGGCCTGCTGGCCGCCCGCCGTGCGCAGGCGGCCGCCTGACTCAGCGGAGGTTGCGACGCAGCAGCACGAAGCAGATCGCCGCGATGATCAGCGAGACGACCGGCCAGAACGCGCTGAAGGCGGTGAAGATCGCGAGCAGGATGCCGAGGGTGCCGATCAGGCCGAACGCCCCCGTGGCGAGCACGAGGCGGTAGGCGCGCTGTTCGCGCTGCTTGCGGGTTAGCCGGGAACCGCCACGGCGCTCGATGTCACTCATCTACTTGATGATGCCACGCCGGCGTGCAACCGCGACCGCGAGGGCCTTCGCCTCGCGGTCGAGCCGGGCCCGGCACATCTTGGCCGCCGGGCCACACGGCTCGGATCGCCCAGGCGCGAGGCTTGACGAATGGCCCAGATCGGACTCGTGCTGCCCGGCGGGGGCGCGCGCGGCGCGTACGAGGCCGGGGCGCTCTCGGTCCTGATCCCCGCGCTCGCGGCGCGCGGCGAGCGGATCGAGATCGTCTGTGGGACGAGCGTCGGCGGGATCAACGCCGCGGTCGTCGCCGCCGTCGCGGCCCAGCCCCCGGACGTCCAGGCCGAGGCGTTCCTCGAGCATTGGCGCTCGGTGCGCAAGAGCAGCGTGATCTCGCCGGTGATCGGCGTCGGCACCGGGCTCGGGCTGCTGCGGCTGGCCGGCGAGGTGCTCGAGCTGCCGGGGATGCGCGCCGCGTCGCTGCTGGACCCATCGCCGCTGGCGCGCAGCCTCGACGGCTGGATCGACTGGGACGCGCTGCACGCCAACGTCGCCGGTCGGCTGATCCACGCGGTCTGCGTGGTCGCGACGTCGCTGGAGCGCGGCCTGCCGGTCGGCTTCGTCGAGAGCGCGTCGCCGCCGCCGCGCTCGGACCGCGAGATCCACTACGAGCACACGCGGCTCGAAGGCCAGCACGTGCGCGCCTCCGCGGCGATCCCGATGCTCTTCCCGCCGGTCGAGATCACGGCGCCCCTGGGAGCGACCGGGCACTACGTCGACGGCGCCACCCGCCTGAACGCGCCGATCGCGCCGGCGCTCGCGCTCGGCGCCGAGCGGATCATCGTGGTCGGCTACGAGCCGCTCGCGGGCGAGCAGCGCGAGCCCGCACCGGCGGGTGTGCTGCCGCGCCTGGCCGATGTCGCCGCCAACGCGCTCGACGGCCTGCTGCTCGACCAGGTCGCGCACGACGTGCGGCGGATGCTCGCGGTCAATGCCTTCTTCGCCGAGAGCCCCACCACCGGCACGTCGCGAGCGGCCCGCGCCTATCGCGAGGCGCACGGCCGCCCGCCCTACCGGCGCATCTCCTACGCGCTCGTCGCGCCGTCGCGGCGGGGCGAGATCGGCGCGCTCGCCGAGGCGGTCTTCCAGGAGCGCTACGGCGGCCTGCGGGGGCTGCGCTCGCCCGACTTCGCCCTACTGGCCCGGCTGCTGGGCGGCGGACGCGCGCAGTCGCGCGGGGAACTGCTGTCGTTCGTGCTCTTCGACGAGGTCTTCATCGAGCGCCTGCTGCAGGCCGGCCGCGACGACGCGCAGCGCTGGCTGAGCGCGCATCCCGGCTTCTGGTCCTCCGACGCGGCGGCCGCCGGCTTCGAGTCGACGGGCGAGTCCGCCGAGACGGTCGCGCTGGACGAGTTCCGCGCCCTCAGGAGACGGTAGGCCCACGCAGCACGGACACGCCCGAGTGGCCGGGGTTGCCATCGCCCGGCTCGAGCGAGAGGTCGAAGTACTGGAACGCGTTCGGGTCCACGGGCACCGGCAGCCGCAGCGTGGCCTTGCCGTCAGCGCCGACGCGGAAGGAGCCGAGGCCGACGAGCTGCTTGTCGGCGCCCAGCAGCCACAGCTCGTAGAACTGGCCGTCATCGGTCTTGCGCAGTCCGCTGACGCGCACCGTCGCGCTGTCCCCGGCCAGGCTGACGCGCCCGCTGGCGGAGGGATCGAGGTCGCCGACGGGCTTGAGGACGAGCCTGGCCGACGGCGCGGGCTCGCGGTCCAGCAGCGTGCCGAGCCCGATGCCCGCGGCGAGCAGCGCGAGCGCGCAGGCCGCGGCGACGAGCGGTCGCAGGACGAGCCGGCGCTTCGGGCGCTCGCGGCGCGCCGGCATCCGCAGCGGCGGCGGCAGCGGGTCCTGCCACGCCTCGGCGGGCAGGTGCTCGAGCTTCGAGACGACGGGTCGCAGGCGCTCGACCTCGGCGCGCAGCGCGGCGTCGGTGGCCATCGCGCGCTCGAACTCGGCGGCCTCGCCGGGTGCCAGCTCACCCAGCAGGTAGGCGACGGGCTCACTCATCGCTCGTCCTCCAGCGCGTCGCGCAGCCGGCCCAGCCCGCTCACCATGCGCGATTTGACCGTTCCGAGCGCGATGCCGGTCTCCGCCGCGATCTGGCTCTGGCTCTGGCCGAAGTAGAAACGCCGACGCAGCAACTCGGCCTCCTCCTCGGGGAGGAGCGCGAGCTCGCCCGCGAGATGCCAGTGTTCGAGCAACTCGTCGACTCCCGTCTCGTCCGCGCGCTCCGCGAGGACCACGGCGCTCATCGGGTCGCGCGGTTCGGGCACGCGCCGTCGCAGTTGGTCGATCGCGCGGCTACGGGCGATCTGGAGGATCCAGGTGAGCAGCCCGCCGCGGGCGGCGTCATAGCGGTCGGCGCGCTGCCAGACCTCGAGGAAGACCTGCTGCTGGACGTCCTCGGCCGTGGCCCGGTCACCCAGCACGCGCATGAGGAAGCCGAACGTCGCGCGACCGTGAAGGTCGTAGAGCGCGCGCAGCGCTTCTGGGTCGCGGCGGGCAAGGCGTTTGGCCAAGCGCCGCTCATCACGGTCTCGGGAGGCCACGGACTGCTCCATCTTGCCGTAAGTGGCATCGATACTCCATACGCGACACCCCGGTATTCGGTTGTGCCAACCAATCGCGTCGTTGGTCTCGTAGCGATGGGCGATGAACAAATCCGTGATCGCGGGAGCCGCAGCCGCGCTGCTGCTCGCCGCCACCCCCACCGTTGCGCAGGCGCGCGACCCGCTCGCCGGCGGGAAGACCACCCTCAAGCTCGACGCCGGGGTCGCCAAGGTGCTGAAGTCCGCCGGGGTCAAGGTGTCCGGCACCTCCTTCCCGATCACCGGCGGCTCGCTGACGAGCGGCGGCGCGACCGGCACGATCAAGCACTCCGGGCGCCTGCGCCTGTCCGCCGGGCACGCGTCGCTGACCGCGTCCAGCTTGACCGTCAAGCTCGGCAAGCGCTCGACGCTGAGTGGGCGCGTCGGCGGTCGTCGCGTCACGCTCCTGACGCTCAACACCAAGAAGGCCAAGATCACCCGCGCCGGGCTGGACACCAAGATCACGGGCGTCACCGTCGCCCTGACGTCCGCCGCCTCCAACGCGCTCAATGCGACGTTCTCGACACATCTGTTCAAGCGCGGTCTCGTGCTCGGTTCAGTGAAGGTCCGTGCCAAGCCGAAGAGCGTTGCGCTCACCGGCGGCGCGACCACCGTCACGCTCGACCCGGGCGCGGGCGCCGCTCTGCAGAGCCTCGGCATCGCGGCCACGCCGATCGGTGGCGACTCGCTCGCCTTCCCGATCACCGGTGGGCGGCTCAACGCCAAGACCTTCGCGGGGACGATCACCCACAGCGGCGGGATCGCGCTCAGCCGCGGCGCCACGCGCGTCGAGCTGACGGACTTCAAGATCGGGATCGATTCCACGCCGGAGCTGACCGCGCTCGTCGGCGGCACCCGGGTGCCGATCCTCAGCGTCGACCTCAGTGCGCTGAAGACCGACGTCACCGGCGGCACGATCACGCTCACGGGCGCCGGGCTGAAGCTCACCGCCGCCGCCGCGGGCGCGCTCAACCAGGCGTTCGCGACGACCGCGTTCACCGAGGGCCTGCTGCTCGGGACCGCGGCCGTTCGCGCCAACCCGCCCGCCGCCCGAGCGGCGTCCGCCCGTTCCTACGGCGCGACGACGCTGCGGCTCGACCCGGGTGCGGTCGCCGCGCTCACGGGCCTCGGCGTCGCGCCCGCCCCGATCGCGCCCGCGACCGCCCTGCCGTCCGGCGAGTTGTCGTTCCCGATCGTCAACGCGCCGTTCTTCGCCCTGCTCAGCGGCACGATCCGCCACAGCGGCGGCATCGCGCTGACGGCCGGTGCGACGACCGTGAAGCTCGAGAGCTTCAACATCGACCCGCTGCGCAGGCAGCTGACGGCGCTCGTCGGCGGTTCCCGCGTCCCGATCCTGGATCTGAGCTTCTCGCAGGCGCGAATCGGGCTCGGCGGCGGCGCGCTGCGGATCGGCCCGGTCGCCGGTTCGCTGACCGCGGTCGCCGCCGGCGCGCTCGACGCGGCCTTCGGTCTGCCGGCCGGAACCGTGCCCCCAGGGCTCAAGCTCGGCGACGCCACCGTCCGCTACCGGCTGTTCTGAGATCCGCCGGGGTCCGGGCGTCACGCCCGGACCCCGCCCGGATGAGCTAGATTGCACCGACGATGGTGGTTCTTGCAGTCGATCACGCCCTGCGCGTCACGCTCGTCTCCCTGGCGATCTGGGTGGTCTTCTTCCCGGTTCTCGTCCAGGGCCTGATCATCTACGCGGTGATCCTCGGCCGCGGCGAGAAGCGCGACAACGACGCCTACCGGCGCCGTCGGCGCGAAACCTAAGCGCCGCTGAAGCGCTCGGCGATCACGTAGCTCTCGCCGAGCTCGAGCAGCGACAGGCCCGACCGGCCGGGTCCGGTGATGACGAGGCTGGTCGCGAGACCGTGCGCGTCGGCGACCTCCTCGAAGCGGCGGAGCAGCGTGGCGGGGCCGTACGCGAGTTGGCCGTAGCCGAGCGCAAGCAGTGCCTCGAGCCCGACCAGCGTGTTGACGACGTCCTCGAAATCGACGTGGCGCCCGGCGATCTCCGCGTGGGCGGCGCGCAGGGCATGCGCGAGCCGCTCCGGGTCCTCGGGACGGCCGCGGAAGGAGAGCGCGCCGCGATCGTCGGCGAACGGCAGCAGGCCGGGGTGCTCGGCGTGCAGGCCGACGCGGTCGAAGCGGCTGCTGCTCGCCACCCAGCGCACGACGCCGTCGGCGCGGATCGTCCGCTCCCAGCTGCGATCGCCCGATCCGGCGAGCCGGACCGACGATCCGCAGCCCGTCGCCGGTGCGCTCCGTGCCCGCGACCGCGGCGATCGCCTGCAGGTCCTCGTCGTCCAGGAGGGCGGGCAGGTCGCCCAGCTCGCCCCGCAGCGAGCCGCTCCAGCGCTTGATCTCGGCCCGCGGCGCCGCCGCCGAGCCCGGCCAGATCTGCAGCCGGTAGGTGTCCGGGGCGTTCTCGTCGAGGCGCTCCCACCGGGCCGCCGCGCCAAGGTTGCGTCCGCTCCAGCGCGCGCGATAGGCGCCGGGCGCGATCCCGACGGTGACCTCGTCGCCACCCCCTGAGGCGAGCGCGAGCTTCCCCGAGGGAACGGTCAACGAGAACTCGGCGACGTGGTCCCAGCCCTCGAGGTCCAGCGGCGGCCGGCCGCCCCAGCCCTCCACCCGCAGCGGCACGAAGAAGTTCGCGCTGCGCGGCATCCGCACGTCGACCTCCGCCTCGCTCCAGTGGCGCGCGGCGTCCAGCACATAGAGATGACCGTGGTCGTAGGCGAACTCCAGCTCGGTGGCCCAGGCGGTCATCGGAGCGAAAGGTAGTCCGGAGCTAGCCGACCCGTCTGACCTTCCGTCCGTTCGCGCTCGCGGAGTAGTGCAGACCGTCGTCGAAGAAGAGCTGCCACTCGTCGCCCAGCAGGACGAGATAGGACACCCGCTTCGCGCTGCGCCCCGCCCGCTTGGCCGCCGTGCGGACGATCCGGTTCGGCGCGACGGAGGACACCTTCAACGTCTTGCCGCCGCTGCTTACGGGCGTCTCGACGTCGGACACCGTGCCGTCCGACCGTACCTGCACCACGTGCATCTTCCCGTCGACCAGCACCTGCGCATCGATCCGCTCCGGCGCGACGCGCAGGCTCAGGATCTTCTTCGACGGCAGTTTGCTGATCGCCGCGGCAAGCGCCGCCGGTCGCAGCAGCGACCCGCTCTCGACGCCGGCCGGCGTCTCGGCGGGAACCGCCGGCACGACGCTCGCCGTCGCATCCTGCACGGCCTTCTGGATGTCGTCGAAGGCGCTGTTGCCGGCCTGGAACGCGGTCGTGGCCCCGCCGATGGCGAGCGCGACGATGCCCATCAGGACGAGCGGGACGATGATCCCGCGCCGCCGACGGCGCCGGTGCAGCCGGACCATGGCCGGCGGTCCCGGCGTCCATCCCGGGCCGGCGGGACCGCCCGCCGACATCGCCGGCGGCGGCGTGGGCGCGGCGGTGAACGCCGGCTCGGACGCCGCGGGCGTGGGCGCCGGTGTCGGCTCGCTGACCGGCTGCGGGCTCGAGGGCGGCGTGGACCAGCTCCACCCCATGTCGGCGAGCGAGTCCTCGCCCTTCTCCCGCCCGAACGCATCACGTTCGCTCATGAGGTCGATCCTCTGCGCGCGCGAGCGCCACGTCAACCCCGAACCCTCGACGTACGGCCTGTCAGAGCGCCACGAGCAGCTCGACGCCCCGCCCGCCGGCGAGCGCACCCAGCGCGGAGTCGAAGGTGACGAGCGCTACGCCTCGGCGACGAGCCAGTGTCAGTAGGTGCGCATCGGTGACCTGGCGGTGACCGACGATCGGGGGGAAGTCGTCGTCGCTGATCGACACGTCGTCGACCATGAACCGGTGACCCTCGATGGCGCGTAGCGCTGCCAGAACATCGCGCGCCGTGGCGACGCCGATCGGTCTCGGCAGGACCTTCGGGTTCGACGACACGCGTACGAACCCGCTCTCTGTGATCGGGCACGTCGCCCAGCCCTGCGAACGATTCGCAGCGAACCAGGCGCGCATCGTCGCGTGATGGACGTGCGAATCCCAAACCAGCGCGACGAGCGCGTTGACATCCAGCAGCGCCACGCCGGTCGTCAGTCCTCGTCGAGCGCGCGCCGGACCATGTCCGGCGTGATCGGCGGCGTACCGGCCGCCACGCGAATGACTGGAAGATCGCCGTCGACGGCAACCTGCCCTGGCGTCAGTCCGCGCCGGGCGAGCTCGGAGATCACCGATCCGAGCGAACGCCGCTGTCCGACGGCCAACTCGCGCGCCGCCGCGACCACATCGTCATCGATCTCGAGCGTCGTGCGCACGATTTGATGCTACCGCATCAACGCATCAACTCCCGGACCGCGCTCCTCGACCAGCCCCCGTGTCAGAGGGCCGCCGATCCCGCCCGGTCGCCGTGGCGACCGGGCGGGAGGAGCGTGTGGCGTGGCTCTACGGCGTCGTCGCCGAGAGCGTGAACACCAGGGTCTTGCCGTAGCCGCCGGTGTTCAGCGACTCGGTCGCCGCGATCGACTGCTTGAAGCCGATCGTCAGCGGATGCGCACTCACCGGCGTACCGAACGCCAGCAGAGGCAGCCGCGCGGTCGTGGCCGGCAGCGGCGCGAACGCCGTGTCCGGGTTGGCCGCATCGGTCGCCCGCACCTCCAGGGCCTGCTCGAGCGCGCTCGAGCCGTTGACCAGATGGCCCCTGGCCTGCGAGCTCGGGTCGCGGACCGTCAGCTCCGCCGCGGTCGCCGACGACGTCGCCGTCGCCGCCAGGCTCGTCATGTAGTCCCGGGTGACACCCGGCATGAACGCCCCGAAGTTCGCCGAGCCGGAGATGCTCAGCGACAACACGCCCGGGACGACGCCACCGACGCCGACCTCGACCTCGTTGTCGCCGCCGTCCGGCTGGACGGTCACCTTCACCAGGGCGCTCGCCTTGCCGCCCTTACCGTCGGAGACCGTCACCTTGGCGTAGAACACGCCGACCGCGGTGTAGGTGTGCATCGCGTCCTTGGTGGTCGCGCTGCCGCCGTCGCCGAAGTCCCACGCGTACGTGAGCGTGTCGCCGTCCGGATCGGTACCGGTCGCCGTGAAGGCCACCGGATCGCCCGGGCTCACGTCACCCGACGGATTGCGGACCGCGGTCACCGTCGGCGCCTGATTGCCGTCCGCCTCGATCCCGCAGGCAGCCGAGTCGACCGTCCCCGCGGCGATCTCGATGCCGGCGAGGAGGTGACTCAGGAACCCGGCCTCGACGAACGAGGCCTGCGTGTGACCCAGGCCCGTGTACCACGAGCGGCCACCGTCGTAGCGATGGCACCACGAGATCGGGTGATCGTCGTCGACGTCGTCGGAGCCGTCGGCCTCGGCGTAGGTCGACTCGTCCATCGTCAGCAGGACGTGGATGCCCTCGGTGTTGCGCGGGCTGTAGTCCTCGCCGCCGCCGTTGACCACCGGGTCGACCGGCGACTGGTAGTTGTACCACTCGTCCGTACGCTCCCAGCGGTCCGGGAGGTCGGCGGTCGACGGGTCGGTCTTGTCCTCGCGGATGACCGTCGCGGTCGGCGTGCCCGCGGGGTGGTTGCGGAAGTACGCGCCCACCAGCTGGCCGTACCAGGCCCAGCCGTACTCGGTGTCAGCCGACGAATGGATGCCGGTGTAGCCGCCACCGGCCTTGATGAAGCGCTCGAACGCCGCCTGCTGCGTGTCGGTGAGCACGTCGCCGGTGGTGGACAGCCAGATCACCACGTCGTAGTGCGAGAGCACGGAGTCGCGGAACAGCGACGCGTCCTCGGTCGCATCGACCTGGAACCCGTTGTCGGTGCCGAGCTTCTTGATCGCCGTGATGCCCGCGGGGATCGAGTCATGCCGGAACGCCGCGGTCTTGGAGAAGACCAGGGCCCGGAACTTCGCCGACGGATCGTCGGCGGCCAGGACCGAGATCGGGACCGTCTTGGTCGCCGTTCCGCCCTTGCCGTCGGTGACCGTCACCTTGGCGGTCATGTCGCCGGCCGCGGTGTAGGTCGTGCTGACCGTCGCCCCGGTGGCGTCCTCGTTGCCGTCGCCGTTGAAGTCCCAGCTGTAGGTCAGCGAGTCCCCGTCGGCGTCGGTCGCCGCGGCGGAGAAGTCCACCATGAGCGGCGCGATGCCACCGCTGGGGCTCCCCGTCGCGGTCGTGATGACCGGGCTGGCGTTCGTCGGGCCACCGCCGCCACAGCCCAGGCTGCCGTCGACCTTGAAGTAGTCGAAGGTCACGGTCTTCCCGATACCCGGGTCAACGTTGCCGAGCGTGTACAGGCCGAACCTCGGAGCGGTCTGGCTGTGCGTCACAGCCGCGCCGATCGAGGTCCAGGTCTCACCGTCGAAGGAGTACTCGCCCGAGTAGGACGTGCCCGCCTTCGTCAGCCGCAGCCAGATGTTCGTCGTGCCGTCGGGCACGTTGAACTGCGGCTGCGGGTCCTGCACCGCGGCACCGACCTCGGACCGCAGCTCGAGACGGTTGATCCGCGTCTGGCCGCTGTCGGAGATGGCATCCAACTTGACGTAGTTGTCGTCGTCGGTGTAGACGAGGATGCCGCCCTGGGAATAGCCACCGGCGAGCGTGCCCGAGAGCTTGGTTTCCAGCACGTAGTCAGCACCCGCGTGATCGGCCGTCTGCAGAATGAAGTTCCGCGTCGCGGACGAATCGCCGGTCTGGTAGATGTCACCGGCCGCGGTGGTGACCGTCAGGCCGCCGTTCTCGATCGTGTACAGCGAGGCGTCCTCGCGGACGATCGCGTTCCAGCGCGTCTTGTCGAGGGTCGGGCCGTCGAACGCATCGCCCGAGCCGCCGCCGCCACTCTCGACGCCGGGGCCGTCGATGGTCAGCCAGTCGAACTTCGCGTCGGCCGTGGTCGCCGCGGCGTTGGACAACGCGAACACGCCGATCTTGGCGTTCGCCGGCAGATCCGCCGCGCGGCCGACGTCGATCCACGTCTCGCCGTCAAGCGAGTACTGGCCGGTGATCTGCGTGCCGTCAGACTTGACGCGCAGGTAGTAGTCGTTCTGGAGGGTGGCCCCCAGGTTGGCGGTGGCGTCCGCGCCGGCGTTGCGCGGCGTCCCCGCGACCTCGTTGATGAACTCGAACTTCTCGGCGTTGGTACCGGTCGCCGAGTTGGTCGCGACGCGATCGAACTTCGTGTAGTTGTCATCGTCGCCGTAGATCAGCAGGCCGGCCTGCTGGTACTGGACGAGACCGTGGAAGTTGATCTTCGTGGTCGCCGTCCACTCCCCCTCCGGCGCGGGCCGTAGGACGAGGTTCTTGGCGTCGTTGGCCGCCTGGTAGACGTCGCCGGCCTGAGCCACCAGGTTCAGCGTGCCACCCGAGAGGGTGAGCGTCTGGTCGCGGCGCACCACCTCCCAGCTCGGATCAAGGGTCCCGCCGTCGAAGTCGTCGCGGTACCCGGTCGGGCACTGGGCGGACGGATTGACCTTGATCAGCGCGGTCTTGGTCGTCACGCCGCCGTCGGCGTCGGTGACGATGAGCGTGGCGGTGTAGGTGCCCGGCTGCTGGTAGGTGAAGCTCGGGTCCGCCTCCGTCGAGGTGTCGGTGTTGGTGCCGGGGACGCCGAAGTCCCAGGCGTAGGTGAGAGCCGTGCTCTCGGGGTCGGTCGCGGTGGAGTCGAAGGCCACGGCCAGCGGCGCGGTACCCGTCGTGGGCGTGGCGACGATGCTGACCTCCGGCGCGGCGGTGACCGCGGCGCCCTTGCCGACGAACTCGATCCAGTTGAGGTTCATGAGCGAGTTGGTGCTGCCGGGGTTGCGGAACACCAGGAACAGCTCATGGGTGCCGCTGGGCGGGTTCGCCAGGGCCAGCGAGACGTCCGTGAACGTCTGCCAACCACCGGTCGGGGCGATGGTCGCCGTCGTGGCGACCAGCGGTCCGTCCGGTGCGTCGACGTGCACCTCGATCGTGCCGCCGTCGCCATCGGAGGCCACGCGGAAGCGCATCGAGCTGACGTTCTTGAGGTTGAACGGCTTGTACGAGACGTAGTCGCCGTCCTCGATGAAGCCGATGTTCTTGCCGCCACCTTGTGAGTCAGTGGTGTCCTCGGTCGTGACGCCTGCGTCGCCGCCGGTGGCGCCACCCGCGATGCGTCCGGTCGAGCTGAAGAACTCGGCCTGCTTGGTCTTGGGCTGCAGGATCGCCTGCGCGCGGCCGGTCAGGGGCAGGATGCCGCCCGGGCCGCCCTTGTCGGTGTATTCGACGCCCAGCACGGTGAACGTGTTGGCCTCCGGGCCGTGGCCCGACGTCAGGCCGGACGTGAACGTGCCCTCACAGCCGGTCTGCTGGCTGAGCCCGTGGGCGTGCTCGTCGTGGCCGAGCGAGATCGTCACCTTGACGTCGTCGCAGGAGATCCCGGCTCCGGTCGTCCCATCCTCGGGATCAGCGACGGAGATCTTGTACGCCACCGTGTCGGTGAAGGACGCGACCTGGCCGTCTTCGGGGAACTCGATCGTGATCACCGGGGCGCGGTTGCCGACGGTGATCGAGCACGTTGGCGACGGCGGTCAAGCCGGACTCGTCGGTGACGGTCAGCTTCGCCGTGTACGAGCCGTTGGCCGTGTAGGTATGGCTCGGGTTGGCGGCCGTCGAGTCCGTGGTGCCGTCGCTGTCAAAGTCCCACGCGTACGTGATGGCCGAGCCCTCGGGGTCGTTTGAGCCCGCGCTGGAGAAATTCACGGCGAGCGGCGCCAGGCCGGCGGTCGGGGTGCCGGTGGCGTGCGCCTCCGGGGCCTTGTCACCGGAGATGTAGTCCACTCGGTAGACGCCCGAGTCGGCGTTGTCGCCGTTGAAGCCCGAGCCCCACTCGATCACGTAGAGCGCGCCGTCGGGACCGAAGTCCAGGTCCATCGGACGCTTGTAGCCGGTGCCGAGCGCGAACGGATCGACCTTCGTCATCGCGCCGGTGGCGCTGAGGTCGGCCGTCCTGATCCAGCCGTTGTTCCACTCCCCGATGAACCACTTGTCGTCGTAGAACTCCGGGAACTTGCGCGGGGAGGCGAGGTTCGGGTCGTAGTGGTAGCGCGGGCCGCCCATCGGGGCGCCGCCCGTGCCAAGACCGGGCAGACGCGAGTCCGTCTCGCTGTAGCCCATCCAGCCGCTCGCGCCGATCGCCGGCGGAAGGTTGGTCAGGCCCGTGTTGTTGGGCGAGTTGTTGACCGGGTTCGCGCAGTCGAACTTCGGGCCCGAGGTCGAGCTCGCGAAGTCGTAGTCGTTGTACGGCGTGTTGTCGCGGATGCAGTACGGCCAGCCGTAGTTGCCCGACTTGGACAGGACATTGAACTCGACCGAGCCCTGCGGGCCGCGGTTGGGGTTCGTCGTGCTGGCGTCAGGGCCGTAGTCGCCCATGAGGACCCAGCCCGTCTCGGGGTCGACGGTGAACCGGAACGGGTTGCGGAAGCCCATGCCGTAGATCTCCGGCCGGGTCTTGTCGTTGGTGTCGTCGGCCTCCGGGAAGAGGTTGCCCGTCGGGATCGTGTAGGTCGTCCCCACGCCGGGCGCGCCGGTGGGGTTCTCCAGCGGCTTGATCCGCAGGATCTTGCCGTTGAGGTCGTTCGTGTTGGCCGACGAGCGCTGGGCGTCCCAGTACTCGCGGCCGAGCCGCTCGTCGATCGGGGCGAAGCCGCTTGAATCGAACGGGTTCGTGTTGTCGCCGGTGGAGATGTACAGGCTGCCGTCCGGTCCGAAGTAGAGCGACCCGGACGAGTGGCAGCACTCCTGCGTCTGATGCGTGAACGTCAGGATCCGCTGCTCGGACAGAAGGTCGAGCGTGTCGCCATTGAGCTTGAAGCGCGAGACGACCTGGGTCAGCGAGTTGTCGGGCAACTGCGAGTAGAAGAGGTAGACCCAGTGGCTCGTGTCGAAGTCCGGCGCGAGCTGCAGGCCGAGCAGGCCGTTCTCCTGACTGCGGGTGACCGGGATCGTGCCCGCCGTCACTGTCTGCTGCGTGTTCGGCTTCCAGATCTGCAGCCGTCCATCGCGTTCGATGTAGAAGACGCGGCCGTCGTTCGCGACGTCGAGCTCCATCGGGTTCTGCGTGTTGTCGTCGAGCGTGACTTTCTGGAAGTCCGACGCTGTCGGTGTCTGTGCGTATGCGGTCGAACCCCACAGTAGACACGCCAAAACGGCCAGGGCAGCACTCACCCAGCCGGAACGGGTGATTCCCATTCTCTCTCTCCCTCTCCCCCGTGCCGGCGCGGCCATCCGGGCGCACACCCGGCCGGGGTACATTTGACTCCTCTCGCAACAAATACCGATCGGAGGACGCACTGTAAAGGGGCTGTTCTCCATCGAACACACCGGCGCCGCACCCGGCGCACGAACTGTCGCGACCTGCTACTGACGCCGCGTAAACGCCGGACGGTGGTCGTCGCTCGGGCACTCCAGAAAGCACGAAAGCCGCCTGGCGAGAGGCGGCTTTCGAATAGCGGGGGCAGGATTCGAACCTGCGACCTTCGGGTTATGAGCCCGACGAGCTACCTGACTGCTCCACCCCGCGGCGGACGGAAAACAATAGCAGCGGGGTAGGGGCGTTCAAGGGCTGTCGGGGCAGGTCAGCCGACCTTGAACTTGACGATCGGACCCTCTTGGAGGCAGTCGTCGATGTTGCCCTCGCACTGGATGCGGTGGGCCTGCCAGTAGTAGGTGCCGGGGGAGTTGAGCCAGAACGCCGGGAAGTCGAAGAACTTCGGCTTGTACCGGTAGGTGCTGCCCTTCTTGGTGGCGCGGCCGATCGATTCGCCGGAGCAGATGACGCCGTCGGAGTCCTTCTTCTTGGACTTGCAGACGTGGACCCAGACCTGGCCCGCGCCCTTGACCTTCATCTTGAACGTCGGCGACTTGCCGGAGGGGACGGTCGCGCCGCTCTTGGGCGAGACCGGGGTGATGCCACCCGCCGCCACGGCCGGCCCGGCGGTGGCGAAGGCGAGAGCGACAACGCCGGTCGCGAGCACACCGGCAAGGGAGCGAAGGGTCATCGGTCAACACTAACGGGCATCATGGGCCGTGTGGCGAGGGTTCTCATCACGCGTGCGTTCCCGTTCGAGGCGCTCGAACGGCTGCGTGCCGAGCACGAGGTCGAGATCTGGGACGAGAACACCCCGCCGCCGCGCGAGGTGCTGCTGGAGCGGGCAGCGGCCGCCGACGCGCTGCTGACGGTCATCACCGAGCGTGTCGACGCCGAGTTGTTCGACGCTGCACCGTCGGTCAGCGGCGGTCGCGAACCTTGCGGTCGGCACGGACAACATCGACCTCGACGAGGCGGCGCGGCGCGGGGTCGCGGTCGGCAACACGCCGGGTGTCCTGACCGACGCGACCGCCGACATCGCGTTCGGGCTCCTGCTGGCCGTGGCGCGCCGGCTCAGCGAAGGGGAACGGCAGGTCCGGGAAGGCCGTTGGGAGCCGTGGTATCCGACGCACATGATCGGCGGCGACACGACCGGGATGACGCTCGGCGTCGTCGGCTGGGGACGGATCGGCCAGGCGATGGCGCGCCGCGGAGAAGGCTTCGGGATGGAGGTCATCCACCACTCGCGCTCCAGCGGCGTCGGGCTGGACGAGCTGCTGGAGCGCGCGGACTTCGTCTCGCTGCACACGCCGCTCACCGACGCGACGCGCCACCTCATCGGCGCCCCCGAGCTGCGCCGGATGAAAGCGAGCGCCTACCTGATCAACACCGCCCGCGGCGGCGTGGTCGACCAGGCGGCGCTGAAGGAGGCGCTCGAGACCGGCGAGATCGCCGGCGCGGGCCTGGACGTCACGACGCCCGAGCCGCTGCCGCACGACGACCCGCTGCTGACAGCGCCCAACCTGCTGGTCGTGCCGCACATCGGCTCGGCCACCACTCGCACACGCGCGCGCATGGCGGACATGGCCGTCGACAACCTGCTCGCCGCGCTCGCGGGCAAGGCCATGCCGCACCCCGCGGGCTGAGTTGCCGGTCGCCGCGGTCGACATCGGCTCCAACTCGACCCGTCTGCTGATCGCCGAAGGCACGCGAGCGCTGGCGCGCGAGTCGCTCGTGACGCGGCTCGGCGAGGGCGTGGACTCCAGCCGACGGCTGGGTGAGGCTCCCCAGCAGCGGGTGCTCGACGTCCTCCAACGCTTCCGGGCAACAATTCACGGCCACGCGTGCGAGCGCGCGAGCGCGGCGATGACCTCGGCGGTCCGCGACGCCGCCAACGGCACCGCGTTCTCGGCGCGGGTGGCCGAAGCGCTGGGCTTCGACGCCCGCATCCTGAGCGGCGACGAGGAGGCGCGCCTGACGTACGCCGGCGCCACGGCCGGCCGCGAAGGCGAGTTCCTGGTCATCGACATCGGCGGCGGCTCGACCGAGCTCGTGCTCGGCGAGCAGCTGCACGTCTCGATGCAGATCGGCGTTGTCCGCCACGGCGAGCGCCACCTCCACGCCGACCCGCCGACGCCCGGACAACTCGAGGAGCTCAAGCGCGACGTTCGCCGCACGCTCGACGCCAACGTCCCATCGCACCTTCGCGCGAACGCACCGCCCGCGATCGCCGTCGCCGGCACGCCGACCCAGTGCGCGGCGATCGACCTCGGCCTGGACCGCTACGCCCCCGACCGGATCGAGGGTCACGTCCTGACCACACCTCGCCTCCACGGGCTCCTCGACCAGCTCGCCGCGGTGCCGCTCGCCGAACGCCGGCTGATCCGGGGCCTCGATCCGGCGCGCGCACCGGTGATCGTGGCCGGGATCGCGATCCTCATCGAAGTGGCGAATTGCTTCGGCGTGGATGCTCTCGAAGTGTCCGAGCACGACATCCTGTGGGGCCTCGCAAGCGGTTTCTGAGGGCCTCGCCGAAATTGTCTGCCAATGGACATTCGTTCGATTGCTCTCGCCTTCGCGGAAGGAGGAGAATTGCCGTGTCGGACGGGCGGTCGTGCCTCCCGCCGCCGTCCACCGACACATAGGTCCAGGCGTTGCCGCAACATCGGCGCCTCCCGCCGCTTGGACCATCAAATAGGCCCCTCAAGGCACGTACCCCTGCCCGTCCTGACGGGGCCACTTGGTAGCCGCCCGCCCCCGCCGCGGGCGGCTGCTGTTAACGGGTCGGAGTTCGCCTAGGCGAGGTTCGCTGAACGTGGGTACGCGACCGACGGATCCGTCAGCACGTTCACCAGCGACGGCTGGCCGGACGAGAACGCCCGATCCAACGCGCCGCGCAGCTCACGCGGCTCGCGCACCAGCTCGCCGTGTCCGCCGAGCGCGGCCACGAGCTCGTCGTAGCGCGTCTCGGGCCGCAGGTCGGCGGCGACCGACCACCCGGCGTAGAGGAACTCCATCGGGTGCTTCTCCAGCGCCCAGATACCGTTGTTGCCCATCACGCCGACGACGTTGACGCCGTGGCGCGCGAGCGTGTCGTACTCCATGCCGGAGAAGCCGAAGGCGCCGTCGCCGAGCAGCAGCACGACCTGGCGACCGGGGTGCGCGAGCTTGGCCGCGAGCGCGTAGCCCGGGCCGCTGCCGAGGCAGCCGTACGGGCCGGGGTCCAGCCAGCAGCCGGGGAGGTAGGAGTCGACCACGCGGCCCGCGTAGGAGACGAAGTCCCCCCCGTCGCCGATCACGATCGCATCGCGGTCGAGCACCTGCGCGAGCTCACCGTAGACGCGCATGGGATGCAGCGGCGCGCGCGGGTCCTGCAGTTGCGCGAGCTCGCCCGCGCGCTTGGAGGTCTCGATCGCGCGCAGGCGCGCGACCCAGTCCTTCGTGTCCGGCCCGCGGCCGGCCAATGCGCCGAGCGTCGAGCCGCAGATCGCCGTAGAGCTCGACCGAGACCGCGCGCGGGTGATCGCGCTGCGGCTCGGCGACATCGATCGCGACGATCTCGCAGTCCTCGGCGAACGCCGTCCCGAAGCCGAGCCGGAAGTCCATCGGCACGCCGACGACGAGCGCGACATCGGCCTCGCCGAGCGCGGTCCTGCGGGCACGCGCGAAGGCGAGCTCGTGATCGGCGGCGACGCAGCCACGCGCGAGGCCGTTGAGGAAGACCGGGATGCCGCGCGCCTCGGCGAGCGCCTGCAGCGCCTGCTCGCCGTGCCCCCAGTAGAGGTTCGTGCCGGCCATGATCACGGGCCGCTCCGCTTCGTCGAGCAGCGCGAGCGCGCGATCCAGCGCGGCGGAGTCGGCCTGCTCGAGGCGCGGCGCAATCGGCGCGCGCGCCTCCTCGGCCTCGGCCTCCATGAAGACGACGTCGAGCGGGAAGTCCACGAACGTGGGGCCGGTGTGCGGGCGGCGCGCGACCGCGAAGGCCTCGTCGACCAGCCCGGGGATCTCCGCCGTCGCCCCGGCGGTCGCGGCGAGCTTGACCAGCGGGCGCACGAACGGCACGTGATCGATCTCCTGCAGCGAGCCCTGGCCCCAGCGGAACGCGGGCGCGCGGCCGCCGAGCACGACCATCGGCGAGTGGTTCTGCAGCGCGGAGGCCATCCCGCTCATGCCGTTGGTGATGCCGGGCCCGGCGGTCAGGGCGGCGACGCCCGGCTCGCGCGTGACCTTCGCCCACCCCTCGGCGGCGAACGTCGCGGTGGCCTCGTGGCGGACGTCGACGATGTCGATGCCCTCCTCGTGGCAGCCCTGATAGATCGAGAAGAGGTGTCCGCCTGAGAGGGTGAACAGGCGGCTTACGCCGTGCGCCTTCAGGCGCTGGGCGATCAGGCGGCCGCCGTGCAGCCGGGTGGGCTCGTCGCTCATGGGCGCCGGAATCTATCCCCCCCGGCCGGGGGGTCGCGTCGCCGGCGGTCGCTGACCGGACGGCCGCCGCGGTCTAGCTTCCAAGGCGAGCGAGGGAAAGGACGCCACCAATGGCCGAACCGAAGATCACCATCAGCGACGCCGATCTCGATCTACTGCTGCGCGAGACCGATCGCGACGACCCGTTCCTCAGCGCGCCGCGCACCGAGGCCGGCGAACCGAGCGAATCCTTCGACTCGCAGATCCTCGCCGGGCTGGTCTCGCCCTAAGCACGAGTCTTCGCTTCCGCGCGCTCTCGGGGAGCCAACTTCCGCGTCAGCGGTCGCGCGGCGTATGCTGGCGCAATGGGCGATCCGCGCGCCTTGATGGAGCGGCTGACCGCTGCGCAGAACGCGCATGACCACGAAGGGATGCTCGCCCGCTTCCACGAGGATTGTCGCAGCGAGCAGCCGCAGTTTGTCGGCCGGGCCGTGGAGCTGAGCGCGCTCGAGGCCGTGGCGGCTTGCGGCGGCGCGCTCGTCGTGCGCGGCGATCCGGGCATCGGGAAGACGACGCTGCTCGACGCGCTGCGCGCCGACGGGGTCATTCTCCTGCGTGCGCGCGGCGTCGAGACGGAGGCCGAGCTCGCGTTCTCGGCGCTCGCCGACCTGCTCGCGCCGCTGCTGTCGTTGCTCCCGGCGCTGCCGGCGCCGCAGTCGGCGGCGCTGTCCGCGTCGCTTGCGCTCGGGCCGCCGGCGCCGGGCGACCGGCTCGCGATCTGCGTCGCGACGCTCGGGCTGCTGCGCGCCGCCGGGCCCGTGTTGGCGGTCGTCGACGACTTCCACTGGGTCGACGCCGCCTCGCGCGAGTGCATCCTCTACGCGGCGCGCCGCGCGGGCGGGGACGTTGCGTTCGTGCTCGCGGTCCGTGATCCCTCGCAGCCGCTCGGGCTCGCCGAGGTGCCGGTCGGCCCGCTGGAGCCCGACGCGGCACTGGAGCTGCTCGCGCGTACGGCTCCCGATCTCGCGCCGGATGTCGCCGCCGCGCTCGCCGAGGCGGCGGCCGGCAACCCGCTCGCGCTGGTGGAGCTGCCTTCGACCCTGACGCCCTCGCAGCGCGCCGGGGTCAGCGCGCTCGAGTCGCCGCTCCCGCCGGGCCGGCGGCTGCACGAAGCGTTCGCGGGCCGGATCGAGGAACTCGACATGCACGCGCGCCACGCGCTGGTCGTCGCCGCGACGTACGCCGGCGACGATCTCGTGACGCTGGCCGCCGCCGGGGTGGACGTCGAGCGGCTGGCCGCCGCCGAGGAGCGCGGGCTCGTGCGCATCGACGCAGGGCGCGTCACCTTCGCGCACCCGATCATCCGCGGTGCCGCGTACCAGTCGGTGGGCCCCGGCGAGCGCCGCGATGTGCATCGCGCGCTCGCCGGAGCGCTCGGCGGCGAGCAGCGCGCCTGGCATCTCGCCGCGGCGGCGGTCGGGCCCGACGAGGAGGCGGCGGCCGCGCTGGAGGAGGTGGCGCGCGCCGCGGCCGGACGGCGCGCATTCGCGGCGGCGTCGGCGGCGTTCGAGCGCGCAGCTCGGCTCTCGGCGCACGGGGCGCAGCGGTTGCTTGACGCGGGCCGCGCCGCGGGCGCCGCGGGCGCGCCAGAGCGCGCGATGGCGCTGCTCGCCGAGGCAGCCGAGGACGACGCACTGCGCACCGAGGCCGAGCAGCTGCGCGGCCGCCTGATGATCTGGAGCGGCGCGCCGGTCGAGGCCACCGACCTGCTCGTCGCGGAGGGCGAGCGGGCTGCCGCCCGCGACCCGGCGCTCGCCGCGACCCTGCTCGCGGACGCCGCCAATGCCTGCACGGCGATCAACTCCTACCTGCGGGCGGAGGCGCTCGCGCGGCGGGCCGCGGAGCTGAGCGGCGACAGCGCGCCCGTGATCGCGACCCTCGGCTGGGTGCTCGTGCTGCGCGGCGATGCTGTCGAGGGCCGAGCGCGGCTGGAGGAGGCCGCGCGGCTCGTCGGGGATCTCGACCCGCTCGGCCCTGATTGGCCGTGGCATCACCTGCTGCTGCGGGCTTCGATCCCGCTGGGCGACTTCGAGCGCGGGCTGCGCGACGGGCTGGCGATCGCCGCCCGCGCGCGGGAAGCGGGCGCGCTCGCGACGCTCGGCGGCGCCCTCGTCGTCGCCGCGGACGCCGCGTTCCGGCTCGGCGACTGGCTGACGGCCGCCGATGCGACGGTGGAGGCGATCCGCGTCGCCGGCGACACCGGGCAGCACAGCTGGCACGGGTACGCGCTCGCCACGCGCGCGCGGCTGCTGGCAGCGCGCGGGCGCTTCGACGACGCGCACGCCGCAGTCGCCACCGCCCGCGAGATCGCGGAGTCCAAGCGCATCAGCAGCGGGCTACGGTTCGTCGACGGCGCGCTCGGATTCGTCGAGCTCAGCGCGGGGCGTCCGGCCGAGGCCATCGAGACGCTCGAGCGCAACGCGCGGCTCGTGGCCGGCTCGGGCCTCGCGGAGCCGACGCTCGTTCCGTGGGAACCCGACCTGATCGAGGCGTACGCCGGCGTCGGGCGGCTCGACGATGCTCGGCGCGTGCTCGCGACGCTCGAGCACCAGGCGGCCGAGCCCTTCGCGCGCGCCGCGGTGGCGCGGTGTCGCGGGCTCCTCAACGACGACTTCGCCGCCCTGCCCATGGGACTCCCGTTCGAGCGTGCCCGCACGCAGCTCGCCTACGGCCGCCGGCTGCATCGCGCCCGCCGACGCGCGGACGCGCGCGAGCGCCTGCGCGAGGCGCTGTCGGGCTTCGAGCGGCTCGGCGCGGCGGCGTGGGCCGAGCAGGCCCGCGCCGAGCTGCGCGCCGCGGGCGGGCGCCGCCGCGCCGCGCACACGGATCACGCGCTCACGCCACAGGAGCTGCGGGTCGCCGAGGCGGTCAAGCGCGGCGCGTTCAACCGCGAGATCGCCGCCGAGCTCTATCTCTCACCGAAGACGATCGAGTTCCACCTGCGCCACATCTACCGCAAGGTCGGCGTGCGCTCGCGCACCGAACTCGTCGCGGCGCTCGCCCGCGAGGATCAAGGCGCCTCGGACTGACCGCCCCCGGCAAGCCGGGGTGCGTTGCGGATCGCTTGTTCGTTCACCGGCAACGGCGGCCCGCCGGCCCGGCGGGACTCGAAGTCGGCGAGCATCTCGTCGATCCACACCCCGGCGTCCGCCCATGCCGCGCGCAGGTCGTCGAAGTCGACGTCGGCCTCGACCCCCGCCGCCGCGAGCGCCTGCTCGATCAGCGTCTCGAACATCTCCTCGAAGTTCTCGGTGCGGCCCAGCGCCTCCTCGAGGCGCGCGAGCATCGCCTCAAGCTCCGCGACCTGGCGCGTCGACTGCTCGGCCAGCAGCCGCATGAACTCGCCGATCTCGCCCGCGTTCACCTGGACCGTGTCGAGCGCCTCGAACGCTGCCGCCTTCGCAGTGTCCAGCGCGGCCTGGAGGCCCTGCCCCGCGAGATCGGCACCGGCGCCGAGCACCGCCTCGCCGGCATCCGCGAGCATGCCCTCGCCGAGGTCGATCCTCATGTCCTCCGGCACCTCGAGCGCCTCCAGCGCGACGCGGGCCTCCGCAACGTTCGTGAGGACGGCGTCGGTCGTCGCGGCCGAGTTCGTGCCGGCGAGCGCGAGGCCTCCGAGCATCCCGATCCGCGTACTGATCTGGTCCACAGCGCCGGTGGCCTGTCCTCGCACCCAGGCGAACGGGTCCTGGCCGTCGAGCATCGCGGTCGCGACCTCGTCGGCCCGCGCGGCCACGTCACCGATCATGCCCGCCGCCTCGCCCATGAGCTCGTCACCGGTCCGATGCGCGCCTTGCATCTGGCCCAGCGTGATGATCGCGGCGTCGAGCGCGACCGAGTCGGCCGAGACCTCGCTCCCTGATGGGACGCGCGCGAGGGTCGGCGGCGACTCGATGTCGTGGACGCCCTGCAGCAAGTCGCCGCCCCGAAGATCCAGCTGCCCCTGCAGCGTCATGACGATCCAGGCGAAGACCGCGCGGCCCACGTCCTCGATGTCCTCGAAGAAGCCGACGATGTCGTCGATGGTGTTGCCATGGCCGATGCCTGCTGTGACGGCGTCGAGCCCGTCGAAGACCATGCCGACCACGTCGCCGACGATGTTCGCCTCGTAGTTGATCGCCAGGCCCATCCACGCGTCGAACTCCTCCTGGTTCCCCGGCGCCGGCGGCCCGGTCTTGTACGCGTTCCAGTGCGCCATGGTCGTGATGACGCTGTCGACGCTCACCTGCGCGGTATCGACCACGAGCTTGAGCAATGCGAGCCCGATGTTGAGCCCGCCGGTGAACGGGCTCGCCGTACCGCCGGTCGACGGCGCCAGCACGTCCTGCGTCAACTGCATGACGTAGTTGAAGTGCCCGAGGCCGTTGTTGCAGATGTTGATCGCACCCCGCAACGCCAGGAGCGCGCGCGTCCACGGCGCCTCGTACTCCCACGTGGGCCCGAAGACGTCCTGGCCCATTTGGATCGTGTCCGCAGCGGCGCCCGACATGGCACCAAAGAGCGGAACGATGCGGCCCAGTTCGCCGATCTGGCGGAAGAAATTCGCGGTCGGGACGCCGTCCTCGATGTACATGACCGAGTCCCACACGGTCGACCAATCGCCGCCGCCCGGGGTCGCCGCCGGCGACGCAGCCGCAGTCGCCGGCTCGCGCGCCAGCGCTCGCCCCACAGCCGCGTTGCCGGCCGAGCGCTGCAGCGCGAGCACGGCCTGCGGCGAGAACCGGACCCGCGCCTGCGGCGCTGAGGTCGGCGGGCGGAGCCGTCCTGGCTCCTGATGTTGTTCCGGCGCTCCGTTCGCCGGGAGTCGTTCGAGAGACACGGGGAGGCACCGACCGTAGCCGCGCATGCCGCTCGGATGCACCGGTGGAAACCCTAGTCCGTAAGCGGCGGGTGTCTGACTCCGTACTAAACACACCGGCCCCACCCGGTCGAGGCGCGAGCCCGCGCGGCGGCGCTCGACCTGCCGCGCCCGCGCCTCAACGACTCCGACGAGGGCCTCACGTCGACCACCCTCGTCAGAGGCGCGCTGCGCTTGCACGCGCGTTCCCAGACCTCAACACGCTCGAGCAGACGCTGCTGGGATTCCCCCGCCGCTGCTAGCGCTGGACCGCGGCGGCGTGCAGTCGCGCTGTAGCGATCGCTTCGCCGACGCGATCTTCGCCCCAGAACACGCCCCGATCCAGCCAGAGGGCGGGCAGGCAGTCCGCGCCCGCGCCCAGCAGGCGCCGGGACGCGGCCTCTAGGGCACCGTCGCGGCGCTCCTCGCGCGCGGCGCTCAGGCAGTGATCGAGCCGCAGGCCGGCGGCGGCCGCGGCCTCGGTCAGGATCTCGAGGTCGTCGAGGTCGAACCCGCCCGCGAACGCGAGCCGGGTGGCGGCCAGCACGAACGCGGCGCCACGGCCCTCCTGGGCGGCGTAGTGCGCGACGCGCATCGCGGCGGGCACCTGCATCGGCCAGCGCTCAGGCCATTCCAGCGGCAACCGCAGCGCAGCGGCGCGCTCCTCGGCGTGCTCCATGATCGGTGCGACCTCTTGGGCGTCGGCCGGAAGTGCGCGGCAGCGCAGCGTGCGTGCGCAGGCCGGCGTCCACGTCACCGCATCGAACGCGCGGTCGACTCGCTCTGCTGCCAGATACGTGAAGGGAGAGCCCAGGTCGAACACGAATTCGGCCCGCACCGCATTCTCAATGACCGCATCCGGCCGGCGCCGCGCTCTGCGGTCTTCCAGCCGTATGACTTCACCCATACCGGACTTCCTCGACTTCGTGTCGTTCCCTGGACGCGGGAGCGATTGCCCCCGTCGCAGCCATACAACGCGCAAGACCTCGGGAACTTGCGCTCATGTTCACTTCCCAGTCATCGGCCACGGATGTCGATAGCAGCAACCTTCCGTCGCTGAACCGAGTATTCTGCGCCGCACCCCAGGCCGCACCAGGGAGGCCTCTCATACCACCTGTACCACCGCCCAAACGTCACCCATACGACCAGTGGTCGCCCGATGCGCGCGCACTCGATCTCGTGGGCGACAAATGGACGCTGCTCATCATCCGTGATCTTGCCGCCGGGCCGCGCAGGTTCGTCGAACTGCAACGCGTGCTTCCCGGTATCTCAACGGAGCAGCTGCGCTCTCGACTGAACCGCATGGTCGCCGACGGGCTGCTCACGCGACAACGCTACCGCGAGGTACCGCCACGCGTGGATTACGAGCTGACCGAGCGCTCACGCGAGCTGATTCCCGTGCTGGGAGCGCTTGCGCGCTGGGGCTACGACTGGACGTGGACCACGCCGCGACCGGGCGAGGATGTCAATGTCGGCGCCATCTTCCGGCTCGCGCCGGGTGTCCTGGAGCCCCCGGCGGGGCTCGAGGGAACGGTCGAGTTGATCGTCGAGCCGGACGGTGACGCGCCCGAACGCAAGTACCTGGTCACGCTCTCGGGCGGCGGCGCGGAGATCTCCGAGGTCGGTGGGCCCACGCCCACGGCGACCGTTCGCGGCACCGTTGCGGCCTGGGTGCGCGCACTCGGTCCCGAGGGTTCGCCCGAGTCGCTGCAGATCTCCGGTCGCGAGGGCCTCGCCGGTGCGGTGCTCGACGGCTTCTCGCGTGCAAGAACGCGTGCAGCCTCAGCGGCGGCCTAGTCCGCGCGCTGACCCAGCAGAGCAGCTCGTAGAAAACTCTCGGAAACGTCCTCGACACGCACGACTTTGTCGCGCGATGTCTGACCCCGGACCACACTGACGCGCGACGGCGGAACTCCCGCCGCTCGCGCGATGAACGTGCAAAGCGCGGCGTTGGCCTTGCCGTCGACGGGTGGTGCGGTGACCCGGATCACGACCGCGCCGGCACGCTCGCCCACGACCTCGTCGCGGCGAGCGCGCGGCTGCAGTCGGATCGAGATGTCCATATGCCCGGGGTGGGACTCGAACCCACACGCCCCTGGGGACAATCGGGTTTAAGCCGATCGCGTCTGACCACTTCCGCCACCCGGGCCGTCGAGGATCGTAGACGGCGGGGTTGGGCGGCTCCGCGTTACCCTGGGATTTGCCGCAACTTCCCCCCTCGCCGTTGGTTCTGCGAGTGGGCCCTTTTCTCCGCTCGTCCGCTCTTTTGGAAGCTTCCGCTCTACATCACGCCGGCACCGCCGGGCTTCACGGCCGCTCGCCGCTGCTGCGCCTGCAATCAGACGAGCGGCTGATCGCGCTGATCCGGCGCGGCAACCACGGCGCCTTCGAGGCGCTGGTCGCCCGCTACCAGTCGCGGCTGCTCGCCTTCTGCCGGCACATGCTGTCCTCGCGCGAGGACGCGGAGGACGTCCTGCAGGAGGTCTTCGCGGCCGCCTTCAACGCGATGCTCGCGGACGACCGTGAGATCAACGTCCGCCCGTGGCTGTACCGGATCGCGCGCAACCGTTCCCTCAACCACCTGCGGCGGACGCAGGCGGTCGGGATGGACTCGATGGACATCCACCTGTCCGAGGGCGGCCTCACGACGGCGGACAAGGTCCACAAGCGCGAGGAGTTCCGGCTCCTGATCGCCGACGTCCAGGATCTGCCGGAGACGCAGCGCACCGCATTGCTGCTGCGCGAGATCGACGCGCTCTCCTACGACCAGATCGCCGAGGCGATGGAGACCACGGTCCCGTCGGTGAAGTCGCTGCTCGTACGCGCCCGCGTGTCGCTGGCCGAGGCCGCCGAGGCGCGCCTGCTGTCGTGCGACGAGGTCCGCAGCGAACTGGGCGAGGTCGCCGAGGGGCTGACGCGGACCAGCGCCCCCGTACGCCGCCACCTGCGCACCTGCGATCGCTGTACGGCCTTCCGCAAGCAGTTGCGCGCGACCAACAAGGCGCTCGCCGCCCTCTATCCGGTCGGCCCGCTGCTGCTGCTCAAGAAGCTCGTGCTCACGCACCTGGGCACGACCGCCGCCGCCGGCGGCGGCACCGCGGCCGCCACGGGCGGCGCTGCCGTGGCGAGCTCGGGCGCCGGTGCCGCGCTGCAGGTCGGCTTCGGCGCGTTCGCCAGCAAGGCCGCCGCCGGCCTCGCCGCCGCGGCGATCGTGACCGCCGGCGCCGTCGAGGTCCAGCACGCCGCCAAGCCGCGCAGCGACCGCTCCAGCGCGGTCGTCGCCGAGGTCAAGCCCGCGGCGACCGCCACCGCGCCCGCTCCGACCGTCGTCGCCACGCGGGCGCCGGTCTTGCACAGCTCTTCACCGCAGCCGCAGCCGACCGCCAAGGAGCGCAAGGTCAAGCTGACCAAGGACAGCGAGCGCAAGGTCGCCACCGCCGCGCCGACGGGCACGCCGGCCGCGAGCGCGACGCCGGCGACGACCGCGACCCCGGCCCCGACCCCCACCGCCGAGGGTCACGACGGCGACACGACGGCGCTGCCGACGGACACGCTTGGCACCGCGCAGCCGGGCAGTGGCTCCTACACGCCGCCCGCACCGACGCCGACGCCGACCGGCCCGGTGCTCTCCGGCGTCGCGCCCACTGAGCCGACGCCGGCCGCGACGCCGTCGGCGACGCCCGAGCAGACCGCGACCCCCCAGGCCCCGCCCGCTCCGACCGTCACGCCCACCCCGGTCGCGACGCCGACGCCGACGCCGACGACGACGCAGACGCCCACGCCGACCGCGACGCCGACGGCCGCCCCGGAAGACCCCGCGCCGAGCGAGACGCCGCCCCCGGGTCAGTGAATCCGGGCGCCGAGCGGGACGTCTGAGTCCGGCGCCAGCAGGATCACGCGGCCCGCCTCATCGGCGGCGCCGAGCACCAGCACCTCGGAGCGAACCGGCCCGATCTGGCGCGGCGGGAAGTTCACGACCGCGACGACCAGCCGGCCGTCGAGCTCCTCGCGGGTGTAGTTGGTGACCTGGGCCGAGGAGCGCCTGCTCCCGAGTTCCCTACCGAAGTCGATCGTCAGCTTCCAGGCCGGCTTGCGGGCCTCGGGGAAGTCCTCGACGGCGATGATGCGGCCGACGCGCATGTCGACCGCCAGGAACTGGTCGAAGTCGATCTGGTCGCTCACAGGTTCTCCGTCCCGAAGCGGAAGCTGCGATACGGCGTCTTCAACCGTCCCCGGGTGCCGACGTCGCCGGCCTTGCCCGCTCCCCCCGCCGGGTTGGCGAGCAGCAGCAGCTTGACCCCGTCGCGTGCACCCGGCAATGGCTGGGGCAGGAGCACCAGGCGACCGTAGAGCCGCGGGTTGCGGCTCGCGCGGAAGACGATCGAGTAGGCCGCGGCCTGGTTGACGCGGCCCTTGCCCTCCTCGACGACCTCGAGGGTCGGGGAAGCGCTCGCGCAGCGCGTCGAGCTCGCGCGCCGCGGCGACGGGCAGGATCCCGCCGACCTCACCGCGGTACGCCGGAAGCTCCAGCGGCTCGACGACGAAGGAGTCCTTGCCCTTGCGTTCGAGGTGCACCAGCTCACCCGCGGCGGGCTGGATCTCCTGCATCGCCGGCGGGACGCGGAGGTTGAACGCGAACGGCTGCTCGCGCACGATCACCCTGCCGGCCACCGTGGAGGAGCCGGTCAGGGCGACGACCGACGCGACGACCAGGAGGACGAGCACGGCGATCACGCCCCAGCGGGCGGGCGCGGGCAGCGGCGCGAGCTCCTCGCGGAGCGTCGGGCGATGTTCGGGCGCGACGAGCAACTCAGTTGCCGATGGAGAACAGCGCCTCGAGGTCGTGCTGGGAGAAGACCTCGAAGGCGATCATCGTCTGCGTGCGCTCGATGCCGTCGATCTCGGCGAAGCGGTGGGTCACGACCTGCGCGACCTCCTCGGGGTTGCGCACGCGCAGCATCGCGACGAAGTCGAACTCGCCCGTGACGCTGTAGACCTCGGCGACGCCCTCGACGTCGGCGAGCTTGCCACCAAGGGTGGAGATGGAGCCGCGCGCGGCCCCGATCAGGACGACGGCGTGGGTCATCGCAGCGTGTGCGTAGCGCCGGGTTCGAGCACGAGCACCTCCGAGAAGCCGGCGTGTTCCACATCGGCCTTGAAGGCCTGCGCGTCGGTGTCGACGACCGGGAACGTGCCGTAGTGGATCGGGATGGTCTGGAACGGGTTGACGAGCTCGACGGCGGTCACGGCGTCGAAGCGATCCATCGTGTAGTGGCCGCCGATCGGGACCAGCGCGAGCTCGACGCGGTCGCCGCGCCCCGCGATCAGCTTCAGGTCGCTGAACAGCGCCGTGTCGCCGAGGTGGTAGATCAGGTGCCCGCCGTAGTGGATCAGCAGCCCGGCGGGCATGTGCGGCGTGCCCGCGGGCGAGACCGCGGTGTGCCAGGCCGGGACCAGCTTGATCCAGCCCCAGTCGAAGCTGACGGTGCCGCCGTAGTTGAAGCCGACGACATCCGCGACGCCGTCACCCTCGATCTCGGACGCCAGCTCGACGATGGCCAGCACCTTCGCGCCGGTGCGCTTGGCGATCGCGACCGTGTCGCCGAGGTGATCACCGTGGCCGTGGGTGAGCGCGATCACGTCCGCCGGCACCTCGTCGGCCGTCGCGGCGGCCTTCGGGTTGCCGGTCAGGAACGGGTCGATCAGCACGTCCGCACCGCCTCCGGAGAGGTGGAAGGCAGAGTGTCCGAGCCAGCGGACGTCGGCGGTCATCAGGTCTCCTCCTGGTCGATGAGCTCGTGGGCCAGCGCAAAGCCGACGGCGACGCCGATCAGCATCGAGACGCGGGTCTCCTCGGCCAGCAGCAGCCGTACCGCCTGCAGACGCTCCTCGATGTCGGCCTTGCCGGCCGCCTCGAGCACCAGTTGCTGATGCGCCGCGTCGAACCAGTTCGCCTCGTCGAGTGCCTGGTTGAGGATCCGTTGCAGCGCGGGCGCGTTCGCCTCGACGACGCGCTGGGCCTCCGTGAGCCGATCCGGGTCCGACAGCGCCTGCACGGCGGCTTCGACCTCGTCATCGGCGTATTCGCGGCGGGAAGCCACAGGGGGACTGATGATACGAGCGCGCCGCGGTTGCGCGTCAGCGTTCGCGCAGGCGGGCGAAGAACAGCCCGAGCACGATGCCGATGACGCCTCCGACGACGCCGGCCACGCCGCTGGCGTCAGTCGTCGCGAGCGGCAGCAGCACGAGCACGGCGGCGATCGCCAGCACGCCGAGCAGATCGCTGTCGTCCTCGATGCCCTTGCGGCGGCCGAGCACGTCGCGCATCGTCCACGCCGCCAGCATGCCGAGCGCCGCGCCGTTGGCGCCGAGCGCGGTGCCCTCGCCGGCGACGACGACGGCGACGTACGCTCCACCGGCGCCGCAGACGGCGAACAGCAGCAGCGGCGCCCACCAGCCGTGGCGGCGCTCGAGCAGGAAGCCGAACAGCGCGATGGTTCCGACGGTGACCGCCTCATAGCCGGTCGAGATGTAGGCGAAGAGCGTGGTGAACGCGCGCCAGGGCTCCTCGAGGCCCTGTGAGAGGGCGACGTCGAGCAGCGAGATCAGGCCGGACTTGATCGCGATGGTGACGAGCAGCGAGGCGACGACGAGCACCCAGACGGCCCACGGACGCCGGTCCGCCCGGATCCCGGGGATCTCTCCCGGACGCAGGCGCGGCAGCTGCGGGCGCGAGCGAGCGCGCTTCGGTGCCTTGGGTACCCCGCCACGATCGAGCTTGGGCGCGCGCTTCTGAATCCGCGTTCCGCAGTAAGGGCACTCCGTGATGTACGGAGACACCTCCGCGCCGCAGCTCTTGCAGACGAGGTAGAGATCGGGTCCGCTCGACATGAGGGGTATCCAAGGATACGCCGCCGAGGGCCCGGTCCGCAGGTTTTACCTACCCGGAACGCGCGCTATGGCGCCGAAGCGCCGACGATGTCCTGCAGGAGCTCGCTGAAGTCACGGTTCGCCGCATAGACCTTGCGCTGCCGATGGGCCCCGTTGCCCTGCTCGAGCAGGTCGAGGACGCCTTCCAGTTCCGCGGCCGCGCCGAGGTCCTGCGCGTGCTCCGAGAGCCGGTCGTAGAGGCGCCGGGCGAGCGCCTTCGTGCTCACGGTCTCCCGCTCCGGGAGGTCGACGAGCTCGCCCTCCAGCCCGTGGCGGGAGGCCAGCCACTTGTTCTCGTCGAGCATCTCGTACGGGTAGTCGCGCAGCGGCTTGCCCGCGTCGAAGTGCTCGGAGAGCTCCTTGACCATCGCCTGGATCAGCGCCGCGAGCCCGAGCGTGTGCTCGATGTGGGTCTGCGCATCCATCGCGCGGATCTCGACCGTGCCGAAGTTCGGGTGCGGGCGGACGTCGTACCAGAGCCAGGTGTAGTCCTCCATCACGCCGGTGTCGACCATGAAGGCGATCCGGCGCTCGTAGTCCTCCCAGTCCGCGTAGTACGGCGGGATGCCTACGCGCGGGAAGGCGCGGAAGATCGGCATCCGCGTCGAGGCCAGGCCGGAGTCGTCGCCGCGCCAGTACGGCGAGTTGGCCGACAGCGCGAGCAGGATCGGCACGTGCACGCGCATCCCGTTGGCGACGTGGATCGCCTTCTCGCGATCGTCGACGCCGATGTGTACGTGCAGGCCGAAGATCAGCTCCTGGCGGGCGACGAAGCGCAGGGCCTCGACCAGGTCGCGATAACGCGACGCCCGGGTGATCCGCTGGTCCTCCCAGCGCGCGACCGGGTGCGTGCCGGCCGACCCGATGCACAGGCCCTTGGCGTCGGCGATGTCTCGAACCTGACGCCGCAGCGCCCGCAGGGCGCTCGCCGCCTCGCGCATATCCGCGCACGGCTTCGTGGAGATCTCGAGAACGGACTCCATCAGCTCCGGCTTGATATCGCCTTCAGGCGACTCTTCGACGAGGTCGTCGATCGCATTGACCAGCGCGTAGGTGTCGGGATCGAGGATCATCAGCTCTTCCTCGATGCCGACCGTGTACGCGGGGCCGGTGAACTTCGGCTCCATGTAGCCGCGTAGAGTAGGACGCTCACGGTCCGCACGACTACGCGAGGTATTTGAAGATGGCCCTGGGTTACGACGGCAAGCTCTACATCCTGGCCTTCGACCATCGAGGCTCGTTCCAGACGAAGATGTTCGGCATCGAGGGCGATCCGACCCCCGAGCAGACCGACACGATCTCGGACGCCAAGAAGCTGATCTACGAAGGCATGGAGAAGGCCGTAGCCAGCGGCCTCGACGCGTCCACCGCGGGCGTCCTGGTCGACGAGCAGTTCGGCTCCGACATCCCGGAGCTCGCGGCCGAGCACGGCCTGTCGCTGACGATGCCCGCCGAGAAGAGCGGCGTCAGCGAGTTCATGTTCGAGTACGGCGAGGACTTCCCGGCGCACATCGAGAAGTACGACCTGCTCGCGACCAAGGTCCTCGTCCGTTACAACCCGGACGGCGACGCGGAGATGAACGAGCGCCAGACCGTCCGGCTGAAGGAGCTCGCCGACTGGCTGCAGTCCAACGGCCGCAAGTTCCTCTTCGAGCTGCTGGTGCCGGCCGAGAAGGCGCAGCTGGACTCCGTCGGCGGTGACGCCGACCGCTACGACGCCGAGCTGCGTCCCGAGCTGATGCGCCGGACGATCGAGCACTTCCAGGACGCCGGCGTCGAGGTCGACGTCTGGAAGATCGAGGGCGTCGACACGCGTGCGGACGCCCAGATGCTGTCCGACCAGGCCCGCAAGGGCGAAGGCCGCGAGAACGTCAAGAGCGTGCTCCTGGGCCGCGGCGCCTCCGACGACAAGGTCGACCACTGGCTGCGCGAGGCCGCGCCCGTCGAGGGCTTCATCGGGTTCGCGATCGGCCGCTCGATCTGGTGGGACGCGCTGAAGGGCTTCCTCGACGGCAGCCTGCCGCGCGAGGACGCCGCGCAGATGATCTGCGACAAGTACATGCGCTTCGTCAAGGTCTACGACGAAGCCTCGAGCTCCGTCAGCGCCTAGGAAGAATCCGCGAAGCGATTCTCCGAGCGACCGAAGCAGCGGACGTCAGTCCGCTAGCAAGGATCGCCTAGCTCGGGATCTCCGCCTGCCGCGACGCTCGGTCGCGGCGGGCGATCCCTGACTCGATCGCCGCGGCCGCCACGGCATCCGCCACCGCGGGCGCCACGCTGCGGTTGAAGACACTCGGGACGATGTACTCGGGCCCGAGGTCGGACTCCGGGATCACGCGCCGCGATCGCGCGGGCGGCGGCGAGCTTCATCGCCTCGTCGATCCCGCGAGCGCGGACGTCGAGCGCGCCGCGGAAGATCCCCGGGAACGCGAGCACGTTGTTGATCTGGTTCGGGTAGTCCGAACGGCCCGTGGCCATGATCGCCACGTGGTCCCAGACCTCCTCGGGCATCACCTCGGGCGTCGGATTGGCCATCGCGAAGACGATCGCGTCCGAGGCCATCGTGCGCACCGCCGCGGCGGTGAACGCCCCCGGCGCGGAGACGCCGACGACGACGTCGGCACCGGCCAGCGCGTCGTTGGCCGTCCCGGTCAGGCCACGCGGGTTCGTGCGCGCCGCCATCGCCGCCAGCTCGTCGACCAGGTCGGTGCGGCTCGGGTGCAGGATGCCGCCGATGTCACAGACGACGAGATCCTTGACGCCGTGCTCGAGGATGATCTTCGCGCAGGCCATTCCGGCGGCGCCGGCGCCGACGACGACGATCCGGACGTCCTGCGCCGCCTTGCCGACGACCTTCAGCGCGTTCAGCAGCGCCGCCAGCACGATCACGGCGGTGCCGTGCTGGTCGTCGTGGAAGACCGGGATGTCGAGTGACTCCTTCAGCCGCCGCTCGACCTCGAAGCAGCGCGGCGCGGCGATGTCCTCGAGGTTGATGCCGCCGAAGGTCGGGGCGACGCCCTCGACGATCCGCACGATCTCGTCGACGTCGGTCGTGCTCAGGCACAGCGGGAACGCGTCGACACCCGCGAGCTCCTTGAACAGCATCGCCTTGCCCTCCATCACCGGCATCGCGGCCTCCGGGCCGATATTGCCCAGCCCGAGCACGGCGGTGCCGTCGGAGACGACCGCGACCGTGTTGCCCTTGATCGTCAGCGCCCAAGCCGCCTCGGGATCATCGGCGATCGCGCTCGAGACCCGCGCCACGCCGGGCGTGTAGGCCATCGAGAGGTCGTCACGGGTCTTGATCGGGACCTTGCCGACGATCTCGATCTTGCCGCCCTTGTGCATCAGGAACGTGCGGTCGGAGACGCTCGAGACCTTCACGCCCTCAAGCGTCTTCACCGCGTTGACGACGCGCTCGCCATGGGCCGCGTCGACGCAGGCCACGGTCACGTCACGGGTTACGCCCCGCTGGTCGACGCGCACGAGGTCGATGGCGCCGAGGATCGCGCCCTCGGTGCCGATCGCCGCCGCCACCTCCGCGAATGCGCCTGGCAGCTGGCGCAGCTCGATGCGCATGGTGAAGGAGTAGGAGGCCGAGGGCTGAAGCCCCGCGGGCGCCTGCAGACTGGACATGGATTGATGGTGTCATGGGGGCGAGGTTCGGCGCCCCGGCCCTCCTCCATCTGATGAAGAAGCTCGCGCTCCTCGTACTCCTGCTGACCGCCTGCGCCGGCGGCGGTGCGTCCTCGAAGGCCCGCGTCGAGCGCGTAGTCGACGGCGACACGATCCTCGTGCGGATCGACGGCCGGCGCGAGCGGGTGCGCTACATCGGCATCGACACGCCGGAGTCCGTCAAACCGGGGACGCGGGTGCAGTGCTTCGGCAAGGCCGCCGCGGAGGCCAACCGGCGGCTGGTCGAAGGGCGCGACGTGCGCCTGGAGTACGACGCCGAGGCGCGCGATCGCTACGGCCGGCTGCTGGCCTACGTCTATCGCGACGACCTGCTCGTCAACGCCGAGCTGATCCGCGGTGGTTATGCAAAGCCATTGGAGATCGCGCCGAACCTCGCGCACGCCGCCGAGCTGCGCCGTTTGGCCGCCACGGCGCGTCGGGCTCGCGTGGGGTTATGGAGCCGCTGTTAGATTTCTCTGCCGATGCGAATGCGTCAGAGCATTGCCGAGATCGAGGACGCCTTCTTCGAGGAGATCGAAGAGGACCGTGAGCGCCGCGAGCAGTTGCGCATCCGCGCGGAGCGCCGCGAGCTCAAGCGTCATCGCGACCGCACACACCGGCACGGGTCGATCCGCTTCTTCCTGCTCGTGCTCGTGCTCCTGGGCACCGCGGCCGTCGTCACGGTCGCGATGTTCCAGACGCTGTACTACCTGCTCGGCTAGGGGGAGGTCCGGCGGGGGCTGCCGCCCCCCGCTGGTTCGCTAGCGCTGATTGTTCGCGCTCAGACGCTTGAGCGCGTCGTCGACCTCGGCGCGCGCGCTCGTGCCCGCAGCGAGGTTCTCCTGCTGGATCTCGAGGTAGACCTCCTTGCGGAACACCGGAATGTCCCGTGGAGCCTGAATACCGATGCGAACCTTCTCGCCCATGATCGACAGGACGGACACCTCGATGTCGTCGCCGATCATGATCGATTGATTGGACTTGCGTGTCAGAACCAGCATGACGCCGCCTCCCTGGCGATTTCGGACTCGCTCCTCAGGACAGACCCGCTTCTGTCCTCGAGGTGAGCACGGGTGAGGCTACTTGGTGGTGGATTTGTGCGGTATGGGGCGTGCACCCGAGTGCCCCGATAGTTCGTAGGAGCCTATGCGCTAGTCTCCGGCCCTCCTATGAGCCGCCGGTCCCTGCGTCCTCAGCTTAACCAGATCCGCGGGTGGGTGCGACAGGGTCGCACCGACGCGTGGATCGCGCACCAGCTGGAAGTCACCGTCCAGCAGATCCAAGCCTTCAAGCGCGAGCAAGGCCTGGAGCCCGACTTCGAAGAAAACGGCGCCGCCGTGGAGGAGGTTGATCTGCGTGCGGAAGATGACGCGCAGATCGCCGCCGAGCTCGAAGCGGAAGCGGCCCGACGGGTCGAAGAAGAAGCTCGCGCAGCCGAGGAGGCCGCTCGTAAGGCCGCCGAAGCCGAGGAGGCCGCAGCCGCTGCTGCCGCGGCTGCCGAAGCCGAGGAGGCGGAGAAGCCCAAGCGCGCGCCACGGCGCCGCGGCGGGCGCTCGCGGGGGCGCACACGGCCCGCGGGCCCGCTCGAAGGCACCTTCGATCACGGCGAAGAGGGCTACGGCCTGTGGCTGGACCCCGCCGTGCAGGATGATCCGGTCTACGCCGAGCACTGGGCCGGACATCGTCCGGTCGAGATCACGATCGAGGAAGACATGATCGTGATCCGCCGCGCCGGCGGCGGCGAGGACGAAGAGAACGACTGACCGCAGGGCCGCCGCGATCGCGTGGCGGCATACGGTCGACGCTCTGATCTGTGAGAGCGCCGAGCCGTGGGAACACGGCACGGTGCTTCGGACCCCCTCCGCGCCCGGCTACTGGGACGCGAACTTCGTCCGCGTCGAGGGTGACGCCTCGATGCTCGACGGTCCCGCGCTGGTCCGGGCCGGTGACGCGCTCCTGGCCGCCTCGCACCACCGCAAGTTCGAGATCGAGGACGAGGCGTCCGGCACCCGGCTGCGCTCGTTCTTCGAGGTCGTCGGCTGGATCGTGGACCGCAACGCGATGATGCACCGCGCCGGTCCGGCTCCGGACCACGCCGACGTCGAGGAGGTCCCGCTGGCCGCCACGCGGACGCTACGCGTCGAGTGGTACCTCGGCTACGACGACGATCCCGCCGTCCAGGAGGCGCTCGCCGCCACCCAGGACCGGATCGCCGTGCGGCGCGGGATGCGGGCCTTCGTCGTGCGCGGTGCGAGCGGAGAGCCCGTCGGGTTCGTGATGGCGGCCGTGCCCGCCGGCGCGGGCGCGGTCGAGATCGACCAGCTCTACGTGACGCCGGACGCCCGCGGGCACGGGATCGGCGGCCGGCTCGTCGAAGGCGCGATCGCGGCGAGCGGTCGCGACGTGGCGTGGGTCGTCGCCGACGACGAGGGCGCGGCGCGGGCACTCTACGAGCGCCTGGGCTTCGAGACCGTGTGGCTGCGCCACGCGGTCACCCGACACCCCTAGATTCGTCTTCCGCCCGCGAAGTCGGTGGCGGCGCGCTGGTAGCGGCCGAAGGCGGCGTCGGCGACGACGCGGGCGTCCCAGGCGAACGGCTCGTCGGGCGCGACCTCGACCGCGAGGTCCGTGCACCAGCCCGTTCCCTCGTCGTAGAGGTCGGCGAGCTCCTCGAGCGTGAACACCCCGCCGAGCCGCCGCCGGAGCTGGGCGTGGATCTCACGCGTGACGCGCTCGAGCGTCGCCACCTGCTCCGGGTACGCCTCGTCGAGACGCTTCAGACCTGCTTCCCACTGCTCCCGCGCTGTTTCATACGGCACGCGGGCCAGGATAGAAAGGGCTATTTGATCCCCTCGACGATGTAGGCGCGCTCGCCCTTCTTGACCATGCCGAGCCGGCGCGCCTCGCGCTCCAGCGCGCCCGGGGAGGACATCTCCGCCTTGCGCTCGCGCAGCCTCTGGTTCTCGACGCGAAGCTCGGCGACCTGCGCGCGCTGGCGTCCGGCCTCGCGGTAGGTGCTGATCCAGCTCAGCGCTGGGCCGACGTAGAGGTAGAGCACGAGCGCGAAGACGCCGATGAGCGCCCAGCGCCCCAGGCGATCCCATCGGATCCGGGTACGACCATCCATGCCTGACGCGTTCGTTCGACGCGCCAGGCTCCCTTCCTCTGCAACGGGGCTGTCAGCTGCGGAAAACGGACCGGCCGCCGTACGTGGCGTCGGCGCCGAGCGCCTCTTCGATGCGCAGCAGCTGGTTGTACTTGGCCACGCGATCCGAGCGCGACGGCGCGCCGGTCTTGATCTGGCCGCAGCCGGTGGCGACGGCCAGGTCCGCGATCGTCGTGTCCTCGGTCTCGCCCGAGCGATGGCTCATGACCGCCGTGTAGCCCGCGGAGCGGGCCAGATCGATCGCGGCGAGGGTCTCGGTCAGGGTGCCGATCTGATTGACCTTGACGAGGATCGAATTGGCCGTGCCGGAGTCGATCCCGCGCTGCAGCCGCTTGACGTTGGTGACGAACAGATCGTCGCCGACCAGCTGGACCGTCTCGCCGATGCGATCGGTGAGCGCCTTCCAGCCGTCCCAGTCCTCCTCGTCCATGCCGTCCTCGAGCGAGAGGATCGGGTAGCGGGCGGCGAGGTCGGCCCAGTAGTCGGCCATCTCGGCCGCCGTCAGCGAGCGGTTCTCGTGCTCGAGGTTGTAGACGCCACCCGAGAAGATCTCGCTGACCGCCGGGTCCAGCGCGATCGCGATGTCCTCGCCCGGCTTGTAGCCGGCGGCCTCGATGCCCTCGATCAGCGCCTGCAGCGCCGCCTCGTTGGACTCCAGGTCGGGCGCGAAGCCGCCCTCGTCGCCGACCGCGGTGTTCAGGCCGCGCTTCTTGAGCGTCGACTTCAGCGCGTGGAAGACCTCGGTGCCCATGCGCAGGCCCTCGGCGAAGCTGGGCGCGCCGACCGGGACGACCATGAACTCCTGGAAGTCCACGGAGTTGTCCGCGTGCGAGCCACCGTTGAGGACGTTCATCATCGGCACCGGCAGGATGTGCGCCGACTCGCCGCCGAGGTAGCGCCACAGCGGCAGGCTCTCCTCGTCCGACGCCGCGCGCGCGGCGGCGAGCGAGACACCGAGGATCGCGTTCGCGCCCAGGCGCGACTTGTTCTCGGTGCCGTCGAGCTCGATCAGCTTGGCGTCGAGGCCGGCCTGGTCGAGCGCGTCGTGGCCGGCGATCGTCTCGGCGATCTCGCCGTTGACGTTGCCGACCGCCTGCGTGACGCCCTTGCCGCCATAGGCGGCGCCGCCGTCGCGCAGCTCGGTGGCTTCGAACTCGCCGGTGGAGGCGCCGGAGGGCACCGCGGCGCGCCCGTGCGCGCCGGAGCGGAGGTGGATCTCGACTTCGACCGTGGGGTTGCCGCGGGAGTCAAGGATCTGGCGTGCGTGGACCGTTTCGATCTGGCTCATCGGCGGGCCACGATACCTGCCTGCCCGGCTCTCGCCTTCGGCGGGTGGGCGGGCCGGGTCCGCACGACAGTTCCAGACACCGCTGCGCTTCCCCTACGGCATGTGGAGCCTGGCCCGCGCGTAGTAGCCGAGCTGCGCGTCGGTGTCGAGGTCGTCCCACTCGGCGCCATCATGCGCCGCGAACTCCGCCGCGGCCTCCACGCGACCGCGGAAGCGCTCGCTCGACGCACGCAGGGCGAGCTCCGGGTCGACCTTCAACTTGCGCGCGACGTTGACGGCCGCGAACAGCACGTCACCGACCTCGTGGAAGCGCTCCTCGCGGCTCGACGCCTCCTCCAGCTCGTCGAGCTCGCCGCGCACGCCCTCGTAGGGCACGTGGTCGAAGTCAAAGCCCGTGGAGGCCGCCCTGCGCTGCGTCTTGAGCGCATACAGCGGCCCGGGCAGGTTCTCGGGCACGTCGCCGAAGATCCCCGGCTCGCGGCCGGCCTCGCCCTTCTTGATCTGGTCCCAGTTCGGCGAGCACCTCGCCCGAGGACTCCACCTCGACCTCGCCGAAGATGTGCGGGTGGCGGTGCACGAGCTTGGCGTGCACATGGTCGGCGACCGCGGCGAGCGACCCCTGCCCGCGCTCTTCGAGCAGCAGCGACAGGAAGTGGACCTGAAAGAGCACGTCGCCGAGCTCGTCGAGCAGCTTGGAGTCGTCACCGGACTCGGCGGCGGCGGCGAGCTCATACGCCTCGCCCACCGTGTGCGGGACGATCGAGCGCTCGTCCTGCTCGCGATCCCACGGGCACTCGCGCCGCAGCTTCCGGGTCAACTCGTCAAGCCGCGCGACCGCGTCAGCCGAAGCGGAGGATTCCATCGCCCGGAGGCTAGACGACGCTTAAACAGAAACGCCGCCCGGAGGCGGCGTTTCGAGAAACATCGGCGAGGCGGGTTACTAGCCCTCGGGCGTCTCGACCGGGGCCTGCTCGGTCGGGACCTGCTCGGTCGGGACCTGCTGCGTCGGGTCGGCGGCGCCGGCCGACGGGGTCGGCGTGGCCTTCGGGCCGTTCTTGCAGTCGGTGGTCTTGTAGCCCTCGGAGCACTCCGTCTTCTCCTTCCAGCGCTTCGTGAAGTCCTTCACGAAGGTGTCCAGCGCCGTCTGCTGGTTCTGGGACTGGAGGGTCTGCTTGATGGTCTCCTTGGCCTCGGCGAGCGTCTGCTGGCTGGCCTCGGTGATGTCGCTGACGGAGAAGACGTAGTAGCCGTACTGGGTCTTGATCGGGCCGACGAGCTCGTTCTTGTCGGCGGAGAAGACGGCGTCGTCGAGCTCCTTGTCGAGCGTGCCCTTGGCCTGCGCGGGGAGCTTGCCGCCGGCGGCCTTGGAAGTGTCGTCGATCGAGTACTTCTTGGCGACGTTCTTCCAGGAGTCGCCGGACTCCAGGGCGGCCTTCGCCTTGTCGGCCTCGGCCTTGTTCTTGGTCAGGACGACGCGGAGGTCACGCTTCTCGGGCTGCGCGAAGCGGGCCTTGTTCTTGTTGTAGAAATCCTCGATCGCCTTGTCGGAGACCGTGTCCTTGCCCTTGACGACCTTGTCGCGGATCTTGTTCGACAGGAGGTCGAGCTTGACGCGCTGGAGG
Organism: uncultured Solirubrobacteraceae bacterium; assembly: GCA_963848475.1. Lineage (GTDB taxonomy): Bacteria > Actinomycetota > Thermoleophilia > Solirubrobacterales > Solirubrobacteraceae > Solirubrobacter. The sequence goes on from CAWKDW010000003.1 coordinate 420,632, forward strand.
ATGTCGGCCTCGGTCTGGCCGGAGGTCTGGAGGAACTTCTTGTAGTCGGCGTCCTTGGGGAAGCTCTGCTTCTTCTGCTCGCCGAAGGACTTCTTGACCTCGGCGTCAGTGACCTTGACGCCGGCCGCCTCGGCCTCGCCCTGGATCCACTTGAAGGAGATCAGCAGCTGCAGGACCTGGTTGCGGAGCTGGTCGTACTCCTGCTTGCACTGCGTCTTGAGCGCCGCGTCGGTCACCTTCGGCTGGCCCTTGGCCGGCGCCGGGGTGGTCTTGCGCTTCGCCGCGATGCACTTGGCGTAGTCGGCGTCAGGATCCGGGACGGCCGCGTTGGCCTGGCCCGAGGACTTCGCCGCCACGCTCAGCCAATGGCTGAAGTCCGCCTTGGTGACGGACTCACCATCGACGGTGGCCACGGAGTTGCCGGGCACGCCACCACAGGCGGCGAAGGTTGCCCCGACGCCGGTGACGGCGACGAGGCTGATTGCGATGCGAGCAGCCTTGATCATTTAGTTACGCTGAGAAGGGGGACGTGAAGTACAGGGGCCGGGGCTAATGGCCCGGAGCAAACGAAACTGCCCTTCTCCCGGTGGCGCATGGTAGCGGCGCTCTCTGGGTACCCCGCATCTTTTGACGCGACCTTTAGGGAGCGGACTGGACGGATAGCAGGGCGTCCGCCGCCCGCACCACCGCGGGGAAGCGCTGCAGCGGGTCGTCGGGCACCCGCAGCGACAGCTGCGAGCGCCCTGCCTCGTAGTTCGCGCCCGGCAGGATCTCCCGCAACCGGCGTGCCGTGGCCGCGTCGATGTCGATCGGCGTGACCGCGAGCCGGCCACCCTTGAACGACACCGTGGTGGCCCCCGCGCGGCCGAGCTTGATCCGCGCCTCCTGCAGCGTGATCAGGTTCTCCAGCGGCTCCGGGATCTCGCCGAAGCGGTCCTCGAGCTCGCCCCGCAGCTCGACGAGCTCCGAGGGCTCGCGCGCGCCCGCGATCCGGCGATGCACGTCGACCTTCGCCTGCTCGTAGGGGATGTAGTCGGCCGGGACGTAGGCGTCGACGTTGATGTCCAGACGCACCGGCTCGGGGTACTCCGCACCGTCCTCGTCGGGGTCCATCTCGCGTACGGCCTCGTCGAGCATCTGCATGTAGAGCTCGAAGCCGAGCGCGGCGACGTGGCCGGACTGCTCGTCGCCCAGCAGGTTGCCGGCGCCGCGCAGCTCGAGGTCGCGCATCGCGACCTTGAAGCCGGCGCCGAGCTCCGTGTAGTCCGACAGCGCCGAGAGCCGATCGGCGGCCTCGGGGGTGAGCGCCGCGGCGGAGGGATACAGGAGGTACGCGTAGGCACGCTCGCGCGAGCGGCCGACGCGGCCGCGGATCTGGTAGAGCTGGCTGAGGCCGAACAGGTCGGCGCGGTCGACGATCAGCGTGTTGGCCTGCGGGATGTCGATCCCCGACTCGATGATCGAGGTCGAGACGAGCACGTCGGCCTCGCCGCGCAGGAAGCCCATCATGCGCTCCTCGAGCTGCTTCTCGTCCATCTGCCCGTGCGCGACGGTGAAGCGCAGCTTCGGGCACAGCCCGCGCAGGCGCTCGGCCGTCTCGTCGATGTCGTCGACGCGGTTGTGCAGGAAGAAGGCCTGGCCCTCGCGCGCGACCTCGCGCTCCAGCGCCTGGCGGACGAGCTGCTCGTCGTACTCGCCGACGTAGGTCTTCACGGGGCGGCGGCCCTCGGGCGGCGTCTCGATCACGCTGATGTCGCGCAGCCCGGCGAGCGACATCTGCAGCGTGCGCGGGATCGGCGTCGCGCTCATCGAGATCACGTCGACCTTGAGCTTCAGCTGGCGCATCAGCTCCTTCTGCTTGACGCCGAAGCGCTGCTCCTCGTCGACCACCAGCAGCCCGAGGTCCTTCGCGCGCACGTCGCGCGAGAGCAGCCGGTGCGTGCCGATCAGGATGTCGACCTTGCCCTCGGTGAAGCGCTTGATCGCCTCGCGCTGGTCGGCGGCGGCGCGGAAGCGCGACACGTGCTCGACCACGAACGCCTGGTCGCGCAGGCGCTCGACGAAGGTGCCGTAGTGCTGCTGGGCGAGGATCGTGGTCGGCACGAGCATCAGGACCTGCTTGCCGTCGCTCGCCGCCTTGACCGCCGCGCGCAGCGCGACCTCGGTCTTGCCGTAGCCGACGTCGCCGCAGATCAGCCGGTCCATCGGCCGCTCGGACTCCATGTCGGAGATCACGTTCTCGATCGCGTCGCGCTGGTCGGGCGTCTCGCGATACGGGAAGTTGGCCTCGAGGTCGCGCAACTCCTCGGAGAACTCCGGGAACGCGTGGCCGCGGCGGCGCTTGCGCTCGGCGTAGAGGTTCAGCAGCTCGCCGGCCAGCTCCTGCGCGGCGCGGCGGGCGCGCGCCTTGACCTTGTCCCAGCGCGTGCCGCCGAGCTTGGAGAGCGTCGGAGAACCGCCGTCGGCGCCGAGATAGCGGCTGATCTTCGCCAGCTGGTCGACCGGCATGAAGACCTTGTCGTCGCCCTGGAACTCGAGGTTCAGGTAGTCGCGGGTGACGCCGGCGACGGTCTTGGTGTCGAAGCCCGCGAAGCGCGCGATGCCGTGGTCCTCGTGGACGATGTGGTCGCCCGTACGCAGGTCGGTGAAGGAGCGCAGCAGGCCGCGGCCTTTGCGCGTGGGGCGCGTCGACGCCTTCTTGCGATGGATCAGCCGGTGCTCGGGGAACGCCGCCAGCTTCAGGCCCGGGGCGATGAACCCGTCGCGGAGGTTGGCCTCGGTGAAGACGAGCCCGGTCGTCTCGCCGTTCAAGGACGCGCGGATCCGCGCGAGGTTGTAGGCCGCGCGCTCGGCGGCGCCGATCTGCGGCCAGGCGACGACGGTCGTGTAGCCCGACCGCGTCAGCTTCTCCAGCTCGCCCTCGGCCTCGGTGAGGTTGCGCGAGGCGAAATCAGCGGCCTGCGCGCGGATCTCGATCGGCTGGTCGCCCGAGATGCTCGACAGCCGCGCGCTGACGCGCTCGGCGAGCGCCTCGTTGATCTCCGTCGGGCTGACGTAGAGGTCGCGCGCGTCCTTGTCGGCGAACGCCGTGCAGACGTCCTCCCAGTGATCGCGCAGCGTCGGCTCGACGTCCTCGTCGGCGGCGATGATCACCTCCGTACGCTTGGGGATCAGGTCCAGCAGCGAGCGGAAGTGCTCGACCGGGAGCAGCTCGGCGATGTCCGGGCGGTCCTCGTCGAGCGCGGCGATCTCGGCCAGCTCACGGTGCTCGGGCGCGAGCTCCGCGGCGGGTGAGATCTCGACGCAGTCGGTCTCACCCAGGCTGCGCTGGGTGAAGGTGGAGAAATAGCGCAGCGCCTCGATCTCGACGTCGAACATGTCGACGCGGACCGCGCGTTCCTCGGTCGCCGGGTAGACGTCGAGCAGGCCGCCGCGAATCGCGAACTGGCCGCGATCGTCGACCTGGTCGACGCGCTGGTAGCCGGCGGCGACGAGTTCCTGCGCGGTCTCGTCGAGATCCAGCAGGTCGCCGACGCGCAGCATGAAGCCGTGCGGGCGCAGCTTCGGGTCGGGGACCTTCTCACTGAGGGCGGTCGCGCTGATCACCACGACGGGCTGCTCGGAGGCGTCGGGCGTGTCGGTCAGCGCGTCGAGGGCGGCGACGCGCAGGCCGACGAGGTGCGGCGGCGGCGTCAGGTGCGACTCGTAGGCGACGCCGCGGCTCGGGTAGTAGCGGACGGGCCGCGGGGCGAGCCAGGCGCGCAGATCGGCCGCGAGATCGCGCGCCGCGCGGTCGTCGCCGACGACGATCAGCGCCGGACGGCGCACGTCCTGGTCGGCCAGCGCGGCGACGATGAACGGCCGCAGCGAGAGGCTGACGTAGGCCGATCCGCCCTCGTGCGCCAGCTTGACCGCGGCCGGGTCGTGAGCGAGGTGTTTGAGGAAGGCTCTGAGCATGCGAAACGCCCGCGCTGGACGCGCGGCGGGCGTTGCCATGGAGTCTACGAGCGCCGTGCGAGCAGGTTCAGGCGGACGTAGTTCGCGCGGACCGGCTGGTCCATATGTGAGAGGACGGCGTCGACGAACGGCGCGCGCTCGTCGCTCGGCAGACGCTCCAGATGCGAGCCGAGGATCACCGTCGTGAAGTACTCGCGCGGATCCGGCGGGTCCACCGGCCAGGGCTGCAGCCACGTCCACACGTCGGTGAAGCCGGCGGCCTGGAGGCGTTGCGCCGTCGTCTCCGGGGTCGCGTAGTTCCATGGTCCGGGCCAGCCGCGCAGCGCCGGATGATCGACGGCGTCGATCGCGTCCTGCACGTTGTCGATGTTGCCCGCGCCGCCGCACTGGGCGGCGAAGCGGCCACCCGGCTTCAGCGCGGCGTAGAGGCGGGCGAAGAGCCGGTCGTGGTCGGGGATCCAGTGAAACGTCGCCGTCGAGAGGATCGCGTCGACCGGCTCCTCGAGCTCGAGCTCGACGAGGTCCGAGGCGAACGCCGTGACCGCGTCGCCGAAGCGCTTGCGGGTCTCGGTCACCATCGCCTCGCTGCCGTCGATCGCGACCACGTGGCCGCGCGGGACGCGATCGACGACCAGCGCCGTCACGCGCCCGGTGCCGCAGCCGGCGTCGAGCACCCGCTCGTCGCCCTGGAGGGCGAGGCGATCGATGACGTCGCGGGCCATCGCGAGCTGCGGGTCCGACATGCGGTCGTAGGAGCTGGCATCCCATTCACGAGGCGACATACATCTGTACGTTATCGCATACGGTACGGAAAGGTTCAGGCGCTCGACACGAGGCGCTCGGCCTCGTCGGCGGCGCGCGAGATGAGGTCGGCGACCTCGGCGGTGCTCTGCCGCCAGCGGCCGAGCACGTAGGCGGCGACGATCTCGGGGTCCGTCGAGTCCGGCCGGCCGACGCCGATCCGCACGCGATGGAAGTCCGGCGAGCCGAAGTCGCGCTTGAGCGACTTCAGACCGTTGTGGCCGGCCATCCCGCCGCCGAGCCGGACGCGGATCTCGCCGAACGGCAGGTCGATCTCGTCGTGCAGCACGAGCACGTGGTCGAGCTCGAGCTTGAAGGAGCCACGCGCGGGGCCGGCGGAGCGGCCGGCCTCGTTCATGTACGTCAGCGGCTTGAGCAGCGCGATGCGCGGGCCGCCCGGAGCGGTACGGCCCTCGGCCAGCTCACCGGCGAACTTCTTCTTGGCCTTGGGCAGTTCCCAGCGGCGGGCGAGTTCGTCGGCGACCTTGAAGCCCGCGTTGTGCGGCGACTCGGCGTAGCCGGGGCCCGGATTCCCGAGCCCGACTACAAGCCAGTCGACCGGAGTCGAAGCGAAAAGCTTCAGGACGCGTCGCCCGAATCGGCTGCGGAGTCCGCAGCCTCCTCGGTGGCGCCGCCGGACTCGCCGACGATGCCGGTCTCGACTTCGATGTCGTCGGACTCGGTCTCGACCGTCGGCGGAGTGATCGTCGCGATGACGGTCTCCTCGAGATCATCGAGGAACGTGATGCCTGCCGGGACGGCGACCGCCGACAGCGTGAGCGTGTCGTTGATCTGCATGCCCGAGACGTCGTGCGTGATCGTGTCCGGGATGTCACCGGGGAGCGCCTCGATGTTGATCTCGCGCGTCTCCTGGGAGAGCACGCCGCCCTCCGAGACACCCGGGGCATCGTCGGCGCCGGTGAGCTCGAGCACGACCGTGGTCTGGATCGCCTCGTTCATGTTCACGCGGAGGAAGTCCACGTGCACGATCTCGCCCCGCACCGGGTGGCGCTGGAGGTCCTTCACCAGCACCGGGACGGCGCTGTCGCCGCCGATGCTGATCTCGAGGATCGCGCCGGAGTGCGCAAGCGTGTTGCGCAGGATCCGTGCGTCGACGGAGAAGTGCGAAGGATCGCCGCCCTCGCCGTAGATGACGCCCGGCACTTCACCCGTACGGCGGAGCCGTCGAGCGGTGCGCGACCCTTCAGGGTCGCGGGCATTGAGGGAAAGCTTCGTGGAGTCGGCCATGAGATCTAAGGGGTCGCCGCGGGCAGCTGGAAACAACGCGGCAAGCGGCCGAGCATGGTAGCGAACCTGGCGTCTGGACAGAGCCCGGCGTGGGTAATCACTGAGCAATGTCCCCCGACACGGAGCTGTTCGTGATCTTCGGCGTTCTCCACCTGGTGGCCCTCGCGCTGGGCGGCGGGCTGTTTCTCATGTTCATCCGCTCCGACGGCGCGTCATCCGGATCGTCAGAGGACGAGGAAGATTCGGGCGGTGGCGGCAACGACCGCGTGGGCGACAAGCCGAAGACCTCTCCCCCCGGAGGGATCCCGATGCCGAGCGCGGTCCAGTCGGACACGCGGCTGCGGTCAGGGCACGACAAGCTCGCCGATCCGGCGCGCCGGCGCGTGCGGACCCGCAAGCCCGCCGAGCCCGCCCGCGCGCCCCGCCGGATCCCTAGCCCGTAGCGGCCGGGATCAGCTGCTGCGTCGTCGTGAAGGACCGCTGTACGTCCGCCCACGCCGGCTTGCGCACGTCGTCATAGGTGATCAGGCCCTTCTGGTGGATCGGTGACGCGGGGCGGGGGTTGCCGCCATCCCAGTTCGGACGGACCCAGAACTCGTTCAGCGCCCAGTAGATCGCTCCGCTGAGCCACGGCTTGGTCGCGATCACGCCCAGCTGGTAGTTGATCCACTCCTGCTGGAAGGCCCAGGTGCCCTTCTCCTCGGCCGGGCCGTCACGGTTGGCCTCGGCGCCGAACTCGCTGACGACGATCGCCTTGTCCGGGTAGCAGGAGCGGACCGCGTCGAGGTAGCCGGAGAGCTTGGTGCGATCGAAGATCTGCCCGCTCGGCCCCGGGTACCAGCCGAAGTAGTCGTTGAGCCCGATCACGTCGAGCGCCTTGTACTCCGGGGCCTGGCAGAGCGAGCTCGGGTAGGCGGCGACCGCGAGCGCGACCGGCCGCGTCGGGTCCATCTGCTTGGCGAACTTGACCGCCGCGTTGATGTACGACGTCTGCACCGGCCCTGGCTGCGAGGAGAGCTCGTTGCCGATCGACCACAGGATCACCGACGGGTGGTTCTCGTTGGCCTCGATGTTGCGGCTGAGCTCCTGGACCGCCAGGCGCCGCACCGCCGGCTCCTTGAGGACCTCGGTCTTGATCGAGTAGACCGGGATCTCGGACCAGATCAGCAGCCCGAGCCGGTCGGCGAGTTCATGCGTGTACGGATGCAGCGGATAGTGCGTCCGCAGCACCGTCGAGCCGAGTTCCTTGGCCTGATCGACCAGCTGCTCGCGGCGGGCGTTGTCGATCGCGAAGCCCTCGGACTTGGAGTCCTCGTGCAGGCCGACGCCGCGCATGTTGACGAACTGGCCGTTGAGGATCAGCCGGCCGCCGGAGACCTTGATCGAGCGAATCCCGCTGTGCAGCGAGTAGCCCGCGACCTTCTTGCCGCCGACGCGGACCGTGAGGCTGACGTCGTAGAGGTGCGGGTCCTGTGGCGACCACAGGCGCGGCTTGGCGATCCGCAGCGTGTCGGAGAAGGCCGCGATCCCGTCGGGGCCGATCGTCCTGCTCCCCAGCTTCAAGGTGCTGTTGCCGAACTTGCCGGTGACGGTCACGCGCTGGCCGTTGCGGGTGACGTTGTGGAGGTTGAGCTTGACCTGGACGCTCGCCGCGCAGGTCCCGCACGGCAGCACCGGGCGGACCTGGACCTTCTGGAAGTCGACCGTGTCGAGCTCGCGCAGGTAGACCTCTCGCTGGATGCCGGAGTAGTTCCACCAGCCGCCGGTCGGCACGCCGTCGGTGTTGAGGCCGGCGGGCGGGAAGTCGGTGATCTTGCGGCGCGAGTCCACGCGCACCACGAGCCGGTTCGTCCCGCGCCGCTTGAAGCCACTCGGGTGGAGCTCGAACGGGATGTAGGCGCCGGTGTTCTGGCCGATCGGCTTGCCGTTGAGCCAGACGCTCGTGCGGTAGTTGACCGACTCGAAGCGGAACGCCCAGGCCAGCGCGGAGTCCGCGTCGGGCAGCGCGAAGTCCTTGCGGTACCAGCCGATCACCGCCGCTCATCGACTCGTTGGATGCGTCGCCGAGGTTCCAGACGTTGGGGACCTTGACCTTCGTCCAGCCGCTGGTGGACGTCGAGCGCATGAAGCGCCGCTTGATGCCCTGGTCGTCGTTGTCGAGTCGGAACAGCCAGTCACCGGCTAGCAGGTAGCGGCCCTCGGGACCGTCCTTGTAGAGGGCTTTCTCGGTTGGCTTGTAGGCGGCATGCGCGGCTGTCGGCACTGCTAGGAGCAGCGCGAGAACGGGCAGCAGGAGTCGGACGAGGCGAAGCCGGTGGCGAGCCGACGACGAGCCGAGCGCCGTTGCGGGCAGTAAACGCCGCTTGGGGCGAGTCGAAAGCGAGACAGTGGGCCACATCACGGGCAATCTCAACACAGGCCGCGGCGGAGAGTTCCGCTCACGCGGGGCAACTCGCCTCGCGCCCGATCGGCGCCGAGATCGAGAGCAGCTCGACGGTCGCGCCCGTCACGGGCCCGTCGCGGCGCACGCGGACGCACTGCACGACCGGGAACCCGTCGGCCCCCGCGCGCCAGGCCACGCGACCCGTCGCGACCGCCCGCGTGAGCGGCAGCTGGATCGACGGGCGGTACTGGAGGATCGAGATCGCACCGGGGCGCTTGAGCTTGGCCACGAAGGCCTCCGTCGCCGCCACGCAGGCGGGCTGGCGGGCGCAGGCGGGGGTCTTGTCGAGCACCGTCTGGGCGTCGCCGCGCGCCTGCGCCTCCACAACGTCCTGCACCCGTGAGCGCTCGGTGGCGGTCGCCGAGAGCGAGCGGGCGAGCAGCACCGAGATGCCGAGGAAGAAGAAGACGCCGAGACCGACGATGATGAGGACGCGTGTCCGCCGCACGAGGCGGACAAGGATGCCAGCCCCCTCGCGCGGCTCAGCCTGTTTGCGGGAAGTCCTCGCCTGAGAGCTCCAGGAAACGCTGCACCGAGGCCTCCTGGCGGCCGATCTGCTCGGCCAGCGTGTGCGCGTGCTCGGCGGCGAAGAGCAGGAAGTCCTCCAGGCAGCGCTCCGGGTCATCCGGCAGCGGGTAGACGCGGACGACGTCCTGCTGGCCGACGGCGATCCCCATCGGCGGCCGGCCCTCCGAGAGCGTGCGGGCGCTGCAGACCGCGGTGACGACGATCTGCTTCTCCGGCGAGATCAGCGCGGTGGGCAGCAGGCGGTGCGCGGGCAGGCGCAGGTCGAGCCGGATCCGGCGGTCGACGCGGATGTGGTCATGCACGATGTCCTCGAACGGCTCGCGCCAGATGTCGAGCACCGTGTCGGCGCCGACCAGCGCGTCGCGCAACGCACCCGCCTGTTCGGCGAACAGGTGCTCGGCCTCGGCGCGGTCCTCGGCGGCGGCCAGGTCGAGGTCCAGCGGCACGCGCATCAGCTCGTCCTTGCCGACGGCATCGCCCGCGCCGCGGCCGCCGTTGGCGACGTAGGTCTGGATCGTCCCGAGGTCGCGGCGGCCGTGGAAGACGACCGTCAGGGTTTCGGAGAGACTGAGCGGGCCGACCCGCAGCGCGACCGAGGCGGCGGCCTCTGCGTCGATCAGTGCCCTCTTGAGCAGGTCGTCTGCGTGTTCTCCGTCCATATGCGCGTCCTGTACGGATTGTCGGTGCTTGTACCCAACATCATTACCGCCTCGCGGTCGGAATACGCCACCGCCGATTGGACAGTCCGTCCGAACGGGTAAGGTCGGGCCCCGTGGGACTCATCTACAAACCGTTCGGGTTCATCCTCGGAATCGTCGCCGGCATGCTCGGCAAGCGGCTCTTCAACGTCGCGTGGGAACGCATCGACGACGAGGACCCGCCCAAGGGAACGACCGAAGAGGCGCCGTGGGTGAAGATCCTCGCCGCCGCCGCGCTGCAGGGCCTGGTCTACAAGGTCACCCGAGTCGTCGTCGATCGCTACGGGGCGATCGGCTGGACCTATCTCACCGGCTTCTGGCCGGGCGAGAAGCGTCCCGACTCCGGCGACTGAGGCTCACGGCCGGCGGTTGCGCAGGATGAAGCCGCGCTCGGCGAGTTCCGCCAGCGCGTCCTCGAAGCCGCCGAAGTCGCGCTGGAGCAGCCGGTCGAGCGGGCTCGGCGAGCCGGCGCGCAGCCAGCGTCTGAGCGTGGCGGCGCCCTGCGTCTCCTCCGGCTCGGCCAGCAGCTCGAGCAGGATCCGCACCTCGGGGCGCGTGTCCTCCTCGCCCGTGATGACCGCGAGCGGGTCGCTGTCGAGGATCGTCAGCAGCTCCTCGTCCTCGAGGCCGAGCAGGCTCTGGAGACGGGCGGCGCTCAGAAGAGTTGGTTCTCGCCGCCGAAGACCTCGGCGACCGAGTCGTCGGTGAAGATCCTGCGGATCGAGTCCGTCAGCAGGTCGGCCACCGAGAGCACGGTGATGTTCTCCGGCGACCCTGGCTGCAGCGGGATCGTGTCCGTCACGACGATCCGCTCGAACGGGCTCGCGGCGAGGTTCTCGAACGCGTTGCCCGACAGCACGGGATGGGTCGCGGCGGCGTAGACGGCGCGCGCGCCCTCGTCCTTCACGGTCTCCCCCGCCGCGCGCAGCGTGCCGGCGGTGTCGATGATGTCGTCGACGATCACGGCGGTCTTGTCCTTGACGTCGCCGATCACGTAGGCGATCTCGGCCACCTGCTGGGCCGGGCGCTCCTTGTTGAGGATCGCCAGCTCGGCGCCGACCTTCTCCGCGAACTTCTTGGCCAGCTTCACGCGGCCCGCGTCGGGGCTGACGACCACGAGGTCCTCGAGATGCTGGTCACGGAAGTACTGCGTGAGGATGAAGGTGGCGGTCATGTGGTCCACCGGCTTCTGGAAGAACCCCTGCACCTGACCGGCGTGGAGGTCCATCGTGAGCACGCGATCGGCGCCGGCGGCCTCGAGCATGTGGGCGACGAGGCGGGCGGAGATCGGCTCACGCGGGGCGGACTTCTTGTCCTGGCGGCTGTAGCCGAACCACGGGGTGACGGCGATCACGCGATGCGCGGAGGCGCCGACCGCCGCGTCGATCATCACCAGCAGCTCCATCAGCGCGTCGTTGGCGGTCACGCCGGTGGCCGCGTTGCCGCACGTCGGCTGGACGATGAAGACGTCCGCGCCGCGGATCGACTCCTCGTAGCGGCAGTAGACCTCGCCGTTGGAGAAGGTCTTCAGCGTGACGCCGCCGAGCTCGAGACCAAGCTTGTTGGCGATCTTCGCCGCCAGCTCCGGGTTGGACCGGCCTGCGAAGAGCATCAGCCGCTTGTCGTAACCGCTGAGCGGTAGCGAAGTGGCCGATGAGGGGCGGGGCGACAGCGCGCTCACGACATGAGGAAGTGTACGGGGGGCCGCGGTCGTCACGGCTTGGGCCGATCCGCATAGTCCGCGATGTTCTTCTGTCTCGAGCGTGCGACGCCGAGGGCGTTTGCCGGAATGTCCTCGGTAATCACGCTCCCGGCGGCGGTGTACGCGCCATCTCCGACTTCGACCGGCGCGACGAAGGCGGTGTCGACGCTCGTGCGCACATTGGCGCCGATCGTCGTCCTGTGCTTCTTGCGCCCGTCGTAGTTCGCGGTGATGTTGCCCGCCCCGATGTTCGTGTTCTCGCCCACGTCCGTGTCGCCTATGTACGACAGGTGCGGGACCTTCGACCCCTTGCCGATGGTCGAGTTCTTGATCTCCACGAACGCCCCGGCCTTCGCGTTCGGGTGCAGGTGGGCGTCGGGACGCAGGTAGGCGAAGGGCCCGATCGTGCCGAAATCGTCGACCCGGGCGCTGACCAGGTAGGAGTGGGGCACGCTCACGCCATCGCCGAGCGTGCAGTCGATCAGCGTCGTGAGCGGGCCGATCACGCAGTCGTCGCCGATCTCCGTGTCGCCGCGCAGGAACGAGCTCGGCTCGACGATCGTGTCGCGGCCGATCGTCACGCCCACGTCGATCAGCGTCGAGTCGGGGTCGATGATCGTGACCCCGTTGCGGGCATGTGCCTCGTGGATGCGCTGCTGTGCCAGCTTGCGGACCTGGCCCAGCTCGACGCGGTCGTTGACGCCGAGCGTGAGTGTGTGATCGCTGACCACGTGCGCACCGGTCGTCTTGCCCGCCTCGCGCAGCTTGGGCAGCACGTCCGGCAGGTACAGCTCGCCCTGCGCGTTGTCGGTGTCGATCTCGGCGAGAGCTCTGACGAGGCTGGCGCCATCGAACGCGTAGACGCCGGTGTTGACCTCGCGGATCGCGAGCTGCTCCGGTGTCGCGTCGCCCTCCGCCTTGGTCTCGACGATCCGGTCCACGTTGCCCTCGCGATCGCGCACGACGCGGCCGTAGCCCGTCGGATCGTCGAGCTCCATCGTGGCCACCGTGCCCGCCGCGCCGCTCTCCTCGTGGGCCGCGATCAGGCTCTGCAGCGCCTCGGCCGTGATCAGCGGCACGTCGCCGTTGATCACCACGACCGTCGTCTCCTCGTCGATGTGCTCGCCGGCGGCCGCGACCGCGTCCCCGGTCCCGTTGGGCCGCTGCTGGATCGCGACCAGCACACCCTCGGGCAGCCGATCCTCGAGCCGCCGCTTCGGATTGTCGACGACGACGATCTTCCCGGCACCGGCCTCCAGGGCCGCGGCGACGGGCCAAAGGATCAGCGGACGACCGCACAGCGGGTGCAGGACCTTCGGCAGCGCGGAACGCATACGCGTTCCTTCGCCGGCGGCGATGATGACGACCGTGGGCGCGGACACCGTTCGCATCGTAGTATCGGCGTCGTCACGAATTGCCTTGGGGAGTCGTCCAACAGGCCAGGACGCTGGGTTTTGGTCCCAGTAATCAGGGTTCGAGTCCTTGCTCCCCAGTTCGTCACGCCGGGCAAGTTCCGTCCGCTACCGCTGCGAACATACGTTCGTGCCACGCTACACGGAGGCGGAGATCCGGGACCTTGTGCCGCGCGTGAGCTCGCTGACCGAGGTTCTGCGGCACGTCGGCCTGCGGCCCGCCGGGGGCAACTACAGGCTGCTTCGGAAGTGGCTCCAGGAGTGGGGCATCTCGACGGAGCACTTCACCGGAACGCCGCCGCCTCGAAGGCGCGAGCCGGTCGCGCTCGAGCAGGTGCTCGTGCAGGGATCGACGTATCAGCGGGGCCAGCTCAAGCAACGGCTCTACGAGAGCGGCCTCAAGCAGCGCGCTTGTGAGCAGTGCGGCCAGGGAGAACAGTGGCGCGGCCGGCAGATGGCGCTGATCCTGGACCACATCAACGGTGTGGCGGACGACAATCGGCTCGAGAATCTCCAGATCGTGTGCCCGAACTGCGCTGCGACGCTCGACACCCACTGCGGGCGCGCGAACCGCGTACCGGCGGAGGATCGTTCGTGTCTGCGCTGCGGCGTGAGCTTTCGCCCGAAGAGCGCCCCGCAACGCTATTGCTCACGCGAATGCGGCATGCGCTGGCTACGCGCCGGCCGACCTCGCCCGGGGGCGCGGCGGGTGGATCGGCCGCCGTACGAGGAGCTGATCGCGGAGGTGGAGGCGACGAACTGGAGCGCGGTCGGGCGCAGGTACGGGGTCAGTGACAACGCGGTGCGCAAGTGGATGCGGGCGTATGAGCGCGAGCGCGCCGCGGTCGAGGAATGAGTGGGTGCGGGCGCGGCTAGGAGATTTGCCGAGTGCGCGTCGATTGCTGCGTGCACCCCCTAGGCTGGTCGCCCCCATGCGCATCCTCCCGCTCGCCGCCGCGGTCGCGGCCTTTCTCGTGCCCGCAGCTCCGGCTCTCGCGGGCGATCCGACGATGCCGCTGGCGCAGGTCCAGGCGGGGATGCGCTGCACCGGTTATTCGGTGATCCAGGGCACGACGATCAGCTCGTTCGACGTGCAGGTGCTCGACGTCGCCGGTGGTGAGGCGGCGGGGATCGGGAACATCCTGGTGGCGGTCTCCGGTCCTGCCGTGGATGCGACAGGGATCGGGCCGGGCTTCTCGGGCTCGCCGATCTACTGCCCCGACGCGGCGGGCGTGAGCCGGAACATCGGCGCGATCTCGCAGTCGGTCAACGAGTACGGCGGCAAGGTCGCGCTGGCGACGTCGATCGAGGCGATCCTCGGGACGCCGGTGGACGTGCCCAAGCGCGCGACCTCGACGCGGATGAAGGCGGCGATGGCCTCGGCCAAGCCGATCGCCTCACCGCTTTCCGTCAGCGGGCTCAACGCGCCGCTGGCCAACGCGCTGACGGCGGCGGCGGCGAAGTCCGGCCGGCCGGTGCTCGCGGTGCCGCCCGGTCCGCTCGGGAGCTTCCCGCCGCAGACGCTGCGGCCGGGCTCGGCGGTCGCGGTCGGCTACTCCAACGGCGACGTGCGGACGAGCGCGATCGGCACGGTCGCGTACGTCGACGGCGACCGGATCTGGGTCTTCGGCCACCAGCTCGAGGGCAACGGGCGGCGCGCGCTGCTGCTGCAGGACGCCTATGTCTTCCGGATCATCAACAACCCGCTGCAGATCAGCACGTTCGCCGCGACCTACAAGCTCGCGGCGTCGGGGCATGACCTCGGGACGGTCTCCAACGACGGGTTCAGCGCCGTCGCCGGGCGCATCGGGGCGCTGCCGCACACGGTGCCGATCACCGCGATCGCGCGCGACGAGGACAGCGGCGCGGTCAACACGGTCAGGACGAACGCCGCCGACGAGGCCGCGGTCGACCTGCCGAGCGGCGGCGCCTGGACGTCGGCGATCGCCCCGCTCGCCGTCGCGCAGTCGATCAGCAGCGTGCTCGGCAGCACGCCCGCGCGGCTCACCGGCGAGATGTGCACGCGGATCTCGGTGGCCGAGATCAAGAAGCCGCTGCGCTTCTGCAACCGCTACATCTCGACCGCAGCCGGCCAGGGCGACGACGGCGGCGCGTCCAACGCGCTGCTCAGCGGCGCCGCCAACGACCTGTCCGGCGCGCTCTCGGCGATCGACGCCTTCACCGGCAAGCCGCCGAGCGTGACCGGCGTCTCGGTGCTGATGAAGGTCCACCGCGGCGCCGACCAGGCGTTCATCCGGGGCATCTCGCTGCCGCGGAGCGTCCGGGCCGGCCAGCGGGTACGCGTCCGGGTCGCGCTGCAGCGCGTCCGCGGCGGTCGGCTCACCCGCGCCTACACGATGCGGATCCCGCGCGACGCGCGCCGCGGCAGGCAGACCGTCCGGCTCGCCGGACAGGACGCCGACCAGGGCGAGAACATCTTCACGACGATCCTGCTGAGCGACGACGATGGGCAGAGCGAGGGTGGCGACCCGGGTCCGGCGACGCTCGACGAGCTCGCCGCCGAGGTCAACGCGACCGGGCGCTTCGACGGCGTCGGCGTCCGCGTCGGCCGCGCTCGCGGCGAGGCGTTCCGCGACGCCGACTTCCGCATCTCGGGCCAGGGCGAGACGATGGTCCGCGTCACGCGGCGCTGACCCGCCCGCGAAGCCAAGCTTGAAGAGCCGCGCCGGGGTCAGGAGCCGATGCGGTACACGAGCCCCGAGGGCTCGGCGCCAACGGCACGCGGGAGCGCGGCGCGCAGCACCGATGCGAACGCGTCGGTGGAGGCGGCCATCATCTCGATCAGGGTGGCGACCGGGGTGGCCTCGTCCTTGACCCCGTTCGCGTAGTCGGTGAGGTAGCCGAGCAGGGCGTAGGGGAGCTCCGCCTCGCCGCAGAGCACCGTCTCGGGTCCCGCGGTCTGCGAGACCGCGGTGACGCCGCACGCGGCGAGCCCGCGGATCTCGGCTCGGGTGTTGAAGCGCGGGCCGTCGACATGGCCGTAACAGCCGCCGTCGCGCACCGCGATCCCCGCCTCGGTGGCGCCGGCCAGCAGCGCGGCCCGCAGCCCGTCGGAGAACGGGCCCTCGTAGATCCAATGTGCGCGCTCGCTCGCACCAGGCTCCGTGAAGAACGTACACAAGCTTCCATCCGGCAGCCGGTTGGAGACGAAGTGCAGGTCGTCGAAGCAGACGAGCGACCCAAGCTGCGTGTCCGGATCGACGGCCCCGCAGACGGTCACCGCGAGCACGCCGGTCGCGCCCTGGGCCTTCAGCGCCGCGATGTTGGCGCGGTGCGTGACGTGATTGGAGAGCCGCGGGTGCCCCGCGCCGTGGCGCGAGATGTGCAGGACGTCGACGCCCGCCCAGCTGCCGCGCGACACCAGCGCCTCGCCCCAGGCCGTCGCGACGGGCTCAGGCCCGCTGCCTTCGAAACCCGGCAGCGCGTACGTGCCGGAGCCGGTGAGAATCCCGATCGCCATGGCGGCGGCACGATATAGGTTCAGCAGGTGTTCGCCGCCCTGATCGACATCCCGGCGAACGTCGGCTACACGCTCGTCTTCGTCTTGATCGCGGTCGAGACGATGGGCGTCCCCGTGCCGGCGGAGACGGCGCTGATCGGCGCCGCGCTGCTGGCGCACCGCGGGCAGATGGACATCGTCACGCTGACCGTGCTCGCCGCGATCGCGGCGATCCTGGGCGACAACGTCGGCTTCGCGATCGGCCGCCACTTCGGCCGCCGGGTCTTCGTCGCACCCGGACCGCTGCAGGCCCACCGTCTCAAAGTGCTCGAGCACGGAGAACCGTTCTTCGAACGCCATGGCCCGAAGGCCGTGTTCCTCGGCCGCTGGGTCGCGGGCCTGCGGATCGCGTCCTCCTGGCTGGCGGGCATGAACCACATGCGCTGGCCGACGTTCCTGTTCTGGAACGCCCTCGGCGGCATCACGTGGGCGGCGAGCATCGCGCTCTCCGTCTACTTCCTCGGCGGCCTCGCGGAACGCGTGCTGACGATCGTGGGGCCGGTCGCCGCGGCCATCGTCGTGGCGGGACTGCTCGGATATTGGCTCTACTGGCGCAGGCGCCGACGGGCGCTCGAGGCCCGCACCACGAGCTCGGGCAGCGACGGCGAATAGACCGGCGTCGGCTCGTCGTCGATCGCAGCGAGCAGCGCCTCCGCGGCGGCGGCTCCGAACTCCGCGTAGTCGACGCGGACCGAGGTCAGAGCGGGAGTCGCGAAGGCCGCCAGCGCCGAGTCGTCGAAGCCGGTGACCGAGAGGTCCTCCGGCACGCGGAGCCCCTGCTCCCGCGCCACCGACACGACGGTGAGCGCGAGCGCGTCGCTCGCGCAGACGATCGCGGTCGGGCCCTGGCGCAGCAGTCGCAGCGCGGCGTCGCGCGGATCGTCGATCACGCGTCCGCTCGGGCCGGGCTGCAGCCCGGCCGACGTCACAGCCTCCCGCCAGGCCGACTCGCGAGCGACGACGTGCTCGGTGCCGGAGCCGCCGGCGAGGAGCCCGATCCGCTCGTGCCCCAGCCCGGCCAGGTGATCGACCAGGGGCGCCATCCCCTCGGCGTGGCGCGTCTCCACCCAGTTGAACGGGCAGGGCCCCGCGGGCCGGCCGGCCAGCACGACCGGGACGCCGGCGAACTCGAGCAGGTCGAAGCGCGGATCGCCGGCCTCGACATCGGTGAGCAGGAAGCCGTCCACGCGCCCCGCGGCGGCGAGCCGTTCGTAGGCCGGCAGCGCGCTCGACGCCTCGCCGGGGACGACCTGCAGCAGCAGCGCGTAGTCGGCGATCGACAGCGCGCGTTCGATCCCGGACAGGAAGCGCACGAAGAACGAGTCGCCCTCGAGTTGCGCGACGCTGCGCGCGAGCACGAGGCCGATCGCGCGTGTACGCGCCTCCGTCAACGCCCGTGCGCTGGCCGACGGTCGCCAGCCCAGCTCGCGCGCGGCGGCGAGGATGCGCTCGCGCGTCCCGGAGGAGACGCCAGGCCGGTCGTTGATGGCGAACGAGACGGCCGCGGCCGAGACGCCGGCGCGCCGCGCGACGTCGGCGATCGTCGGGCGGCGCCGCGGTTGCGAATCGGGGGTGAGGGACGACGCGGACACGGCTTCGCTCGTCGTTTACCCGCGACCGCTCCCCGGGTAGCGGAAACTCGCTCAACCGCTTCCGAGGGACGGGTGGCATCATGCGGCGCATGCGAGCGCTGGGGTGGGGAGTCGTCGTGGCGATGCTGGTGCTGTCCGGCACCGCACAGGCGGCGACACAGGTTTCGACGAGCGACCGGCTCAAGGACCGGCGCGAGGTGACCGCGGGCACGCGGGCATACTCGATCGGCTTCGAGGACGGCCGCTTCTACGCCAACGGCTGGCACATCACCGGCGAGATGGGTGGCGTCTGGGCACCGCCGCTGAAGCTCGCGGACGGCGTCTGGTTCGGCGTCGACGACCAGTGGGTCGGGCCGGCGACGACCTTCACCAGCGGCCAGGGCTACACGCGCTACGCGCTGAAGCCGATGAGCGGGCTGCTCCTGCGCCGCACGGACTTCGTCCCGGACGGCCGTCGCGCGGTGCTCTTCGGCCTCGAGCTGGCCAACCCGACGACCGCCGCCAAGACCGTGACGGTCAAGGTCGACGCCCACTCCGAGCTGCTCGGCGCCTATCCGTGGAGCGGCAGCAAGAACCACCCGACCGCGGCCGACAACCTCCAGGACACCGCGGCCCTGCGCGAGGGCGCGCTCGTGTTCACCGACACCGGCTCGCTCCCCGGCGCCGGGGCCCACGACTACACCGCGCTGGTCGCCTCCACGCGCACGCCCGAGGGCGCGGACCTCGGGCCGGGCTTCCGCGGCCCGCAGCCGGGCACGGTCTGCAAGGACGGCGACAAGGTCGCCCCGTCCGCATGCGACGACGGCCCGCACGGCAGGGGCACCGGCGGTCAGCTGCGCTACAAGGTCACCGTTCCCGCCAAGGGCCGCGAGGCGGTCTGGATCGCCGTCGCCGGGCTCCGACGCCGGCATGACCGCCGCCAGGCGCGAGCTGACCATGGCGCTGCGCGACCCCGACGCCCAGCTGGCGACGAAGATCGCCGCCCGCCAGCGGCTCGCCGCGCGCTCCGTCGTCGACCTCCCCGGCGACCGCACGCTGCAGAACGCGGTCGAGTGGGGCAAGCAGAACCTCGCCGACCTGACCCAGAGCGCCTCGAAGCTGAAGATCCGCTTCGTCGACCAGGGCAAGGCCTACCCGGCCCCGGTGACCGAGATCAAGCGCGCGACGTTCATCGGCGCCGGCTACCCCGACTACCCGTGGCTGTTCGCCACCGACGGCGAGTACTCCGCGTTCCCGGCCGTCGCGCTCGGGCAATTCGAGACGATCCGCGCCCACCTGATCGCGCTGCGCGACGTCTCCGACGCGCTCAACGCGAAGTCCGGCAAGGTCGCCCACGAGATCGTCACCGACGGCTCGGTCTACTTCGGCGCCAACACCGACGCCGGCAATACCGACGAGTCGGCCAAGTTCGCCTCGGCCGTCGCGCTGGTCTGGCGCTGGACGGGCGACAACCGCTTCCGCAACGACCTCTACGACTTCTCCGAGCGCACCCTGCGGTACGTCACGGAGAAGCTCGACGCCGACAAGGACGGCTGGCCGGAGGGCCTCGGCAACGTCGAGCGCGAGGGCATGGGCCCGGAGAAGCTCGACAACGCCGTCTACCTGATCCGCGGCCTCTACGACCTCGCCGACATGGCGAAGGCCAAACGCGACAGCAAGACGCAGAAGTGGGCCGCCGGCCTCGCCGGCAAGCTGCGTCGCCGCTTCGACGAGACGTGGTGGAACAACGACTCGATCCAGTACGCGGACTCGCTCAACAACCCCGACAACGCACAGCTCCAGCAGCAGCACTGGATCGGGGTCACGCCGATGGAGGCCGAGCTGACGATCGGCGGGCTGCCGACGCCGGGCCTCGCCTCGGAGGAGAACGCGCTCGCCGCGCTCGGCGAGCGCGAGAACGACTGCTACTCCGGCACCCGCCCGTTCAACCTCGGGCTCTTCCACACCGGCTGCGAGGGCGGCCCGAAGGGCGAGGGCGAGCGGACGATCTACTCGCTCACGACATCGATCGCGGCCGTCGGCGAGGGCAACTACGGCCGGCTCGCCAAGGAAGAGCAGCGCCGCTACACGACGGCCAACGCCGAGGCGATGTTCAAGGAGCCGGCGACCAAGAACCAGCCCGACGAGCAGCCCGGCGCGCTGCCGGAGATCCTGCCTTCACCGGACTTCGGCGAGGGCGTCCAACGACGACAAGAACATCGACCGCTGCTGGACCTGCCGCGCGATGTTCATGCAGGCCTGGGGCCACTACGGCACCGCCTGGCCGGTCATCCACCAGCAGCTCGGCGTGCGCCCGGCGCTCGGGACCGGCAGGCTCGAGATCGTGCCCCAGCTCCCCGAGGGCCAGACGCGGATCGGCGCGACGGCGATCCGGCTCGGCAACGGCAAGGCCGACGTCCGCGCCGAGCGCAAGGGCAAGCGCTTCACGACGACCGTCACGGTCGACGCGTCGAAGGTGAGCGACCTGCGCGTCGGCGCGACGCTGCCGGCGGGCGGGGAGGTCGCGACGGTCACGCTCGACGGGGAGCGCGTCAAGAAGCCGACGGTGCGCGAGACCAACCGCGGCGTCGAGGTCACGGTGCCGGCGTCCCGCCGTGGGACCCACAGCGTCGTCGTGACGATGGACTAGGAGCTAGCGGTCTTTGGCCTCGCGCTGGACGCGGCCACCGGAGGCGCCCGCCTCGGTGGCCGGGCCGCGCGGGGCGGCGATGCCGAGCACGCGCATCGCCTTCAGGCCGAGGCCGAGGTTCTCGCGGCCATCGGTCGAGGAGATGTCCAGCGACGTCAGGTCGCGCACGCGCTCGAGCCGGTAGCGGATCGTGTGGCGGTGCGTGTAGAGCCGGGCCGCGGTGCCGGCGACGTTGCCGTCGGCGTCCAGGAAGGTCTCGAGCGTCTGCACGAGGTCGGTCTCGTACTGATCGTCATACGCGACCAGCGGCGCGACCGTCTCCTCGTAGAAGCGCTGCAACTCGGCGGGATCCTCGCTCATCGCGGGCAGCAGCAGCCGGTAGGCGCCGGTGTCCTCGAACGCGAGCATCCGCACGTCGTCGCCGGAGGTGCTGGCGGTCGCCACATTGGCGGCGAGCAGCGCCTCGTTGCCGGCGCGGTAGAGATCGACCGGGTCGTGCGCGACGCGCGAGTGGCCCAGCGCGAAGGTGAAGCCGTGCACCGAGGCGTGGAGCTCGCGCGCGATCCCCTCCGCGACGCGCCGCAGGCCCGCATCCTGCGAGGTCGGCATCAGCACGACGACGTGGCCCTGCGGGTCCCCGTGGCCCTCGAGCACGGCCGCGAGCGAGCCGGGAGCGCCGGAGCGGGCCGCGCGCTCGGCGGCGGCGAGCACGCGGGCGCGCCAGTCGTCGTCGGCGGGCGCGAAGTGGTGGGCGCGCACGACGACCACGGCGCCGCCCTCCGAGAGGTCCGCGCCGAGCTCGGAGGCGCGGGCGAGGATGTCGCCGCGATCGGTCACCTTGCGCTGGAAGATCGCGGTCAGGAACGCGGACTGGGCGGCCTCGGACGCGCGGTCGGGGGCGCGCAGGCGCTCGACCTCGGAGGCGATCATCGTCGTGGCGATCCGCAGGATGGCCGGCGAGGGAGGGCCGCT
Source organism: uncultured Solirubrobacteraceae bacterium (assembly GCA_963848475.1). Lineage (GTDB taxonomy): Bacteria > Actinomycetota > Thermoleophilia > Solirubrobacterales > Solirubrobacteraceae > Solirubrobacter. Next base: position 442,134 of record CAWKDW010000003.1, read on the forward strand.
GCGGGCACGCACGCGCAGGCGCCCGACGACCGCGTCGCCGACCCGGAGCTCATGCGTGTCGACGCCTTCGGCGTCGCGCATCAGCGAGCGCTCGTCCGCCGTCGAACGCGCCGCGACCGCGAGAACAGAGCTCGAGCGATCGATCAGCACCAGCGAGGCGTCGAGCGCACGCGCTGCGGCCCGGACGACTTCCGGGAGCCCGAGACCGGACTCCACAGCGTCCGACATCGCACTGAGCGCGCCGAGGTCCGGCAGCGCCGCCTCCTTGCGGGCGGGCATGGACACGGAGAAAAGGTTAGACGGGAACCGCCAAGTGACGTGAGCGGTCTAGCCCAGACGGTCGGAGAAGTACCACAGGACCGCCGCGCCGACGCCCGCTCCGGCGAGCACGAAGGCGCCCAGCACGTAGACGCTGAGCAGGATCGCCACCAGCCGGTCGCGCACGCGCCAGTACGACCGCCAGGCGGGTACGACGACGAGCGTCAGCCAGGCGATCAGCGAGATCGCGGCCGCCGCACCGGCGATCACGTAGGTCTTCTGGTCGTCAGTCACTCGATCACATTGTGGCGAACGCGCCCGACGACGAGGGCGAGGACGCCGACGAGCGACCAGATCGACACCGAAAGCGCGATTCCGCCGAGCACGTCGGTGAGGTAGTGCACGCCCAGGTAGACACGGGTGGCGCCGACGAACGCGACGAGGGCCACCGAGACGGTGATGGCGGCGATCCGCACCGCCCAGCCGACACCGGCCCGCACCAGCACGGTCGCGCAGGCGACGAGCGTGACCGAGTAGGCCGAGTGCCCCGACGGGAAGGCCTGGTTCATCGTCTCGACGAGCGCGTACGGCGGCCGTGCGCGGTCGTAGGCGACCTTGCTGATGTGCACGGCGGCGAAGACCGCGATCCACCCGAGCACGAGCGCGAAGGCCTCGATCGGGCGGCGGCGGACGGCCGCGAAGATCGCCGTGGCCAGCGCGAGGCCCGCGGTGACCGGCGAGGATCCGAGGTGCGTCAGGACCTTGACCGCGTCGACGAGCCGATCCATGCGCAGGCGCGTCGGCGACGTCGGCCGCCCAGCGATCGATCCGCGGCTCGCCGGGGAGCAGCACGATGTCCCCGAGCAGGAAGAACGAGAAGGCGCCGACGAGCGCGAGGGCGCCCAGCGTCGTCAGCTCGAGCCCGAGGTTGCCCGGCGTCACGCGCGCCTGACCGAAGCGAGCGGCGAAGTCGGCGACGGCGGCGGCGGGCTTGAGCACCATGTGCCAGACCGGGCGCGAGATCCGGGCCAGGATCCGCCAGCCCGGCTGGTCGTCGCGCTCGTCGATCCAGTCGCGCACCTTCGCGCGCGCCTCGGGGCTGCGGCGCAGGTGGATCAGCGCGACGATGCCGACGATCAGCGCGACGAGCGTCCCGAGCGCGAACAGTCCGCGCGAGACATACGTGGTGAGCCGGTCGATCGAGCGCCAGAAGAGGAATCCGAGCGTGCAGAACGTGATCGACCAGGCGCCCGCGGCGAGCACGTCGTAGGGCAGGAAGCGGCGCATCGGCATCCGCGAGGCGCCGGCGATGAACGGGCTGAGCGGGCGCACGAAACCGAGGAAGCGCCCGACGATGATCATCGCCGCGCCGTGGCTGGCGAGCAGCTGCTCGACCTGGTCCAGGCGCTCCTCGGTGATCTTCAGGCGCCCGCCGTAGCGCAGCAGCCAGCCGCGGCCCTTGCGCCGGCCGAGTTCGTAGGAGGTCAGATCGCCGAGCAGGCAGCACATCCAGACGATCGCGATCAGCGCCAGCAGCGAGATCTGCCCCTGGCCGGCGACGAGGCCGCCGACGATCACGGCCGTCTCCCCCGGCGCGACGAAGCCCAGGAACGCGCCGGTCTCCAGGAAGGCGAGCCCGCCGACAACGAGGTAGGTCCACGGGCCGAGCGCGTTGCCGACGTTCTCCAGGACCTTCTCGAAGTTCGGCAGCTGGACGGCGCCGAACCCGATCAGGAGCGCGATCGCGATCGCGACCAGCTCGCCGATCTGGAACCAGCGCTGCTGCTTGTGGCGACGCGCGATCAGCCAGCCCGCCAGCGCCGCCGCCGCCGCGAGCCAGGTGAACTTCATGCCGCTACGGCTCGCCGGTAGCCGGCGCCATGCAGGCGGGCGACGGCCTCCGGATCGTCGCTGAGCCCGAACACGGTCGGGCCGGAACCGGAGACCATCGGGTGCGCGACGCCCGCCTGCGCGGAGGGCTTCCAGCGCGGGGTCGATCGCGGGACAGAGCGCGCGGGCGGGGCCTTCGAGGTCGTTGACGTACTCGAACTCGCCGGCGCGGATGCGTCGCGCGGCATCGTCGAGCTCCTCCGCGCTGCGCGGCGTGGCCAGCGCGTCGAAGGCGCGGTAGACCTCGCCGGCGCCGAGCTCGGCGTCGAGCGGGACGACGATCAGCCGCGGCGCGTCGCCGGGCAGCGGCTCGACGTGCTCGCCGGCGCCGGTCATCAGCGCGCGGGTGCCCGCCAGCATCACCGGGACGTCGGCGCCGAGGCGCATCGCCAGCTCGGGCGGGATCTCGATCCCTGAGGCGGTCGAGGCGAGCCGCAGCGCGGCGGCGGCGTTGCCCGAGCCGCCGGCCATCCCGGCCGCGATCGGGATCCGCTTGGCGATCGTCAGGCGCTGCGGCGGCGCGTCCCAGCCGGTCGCGGCGCGGAAGTCCGACAGCGCGCGCAGGGCGAGGTTCTCGCCTTCCACGCCCGGACAGATCACGGTGTCGCGGTCCCCCGCGGTCTCCAGCGTCACCTCGTCGGCGAGCTGGGTGGGCTGCACGAGCGAGACGAGCGGGTGCAGCCCGTCGCGCCGCGGCGCGCCGATCAGCAGGCAGAGGTTCACCTTGCCCGGTGCGAGCGTGCTCAGCACAGCCGCTCCCACAGCGCGCGCCATTGGGCGGGCGAGAGCGACTCGGCGCGGGCGTCGGCCGGGTGGCCGAGCGCCTCGAGCGCTTCCCGGCTGCGTTCGCGGATGCCCGGCTCGGCGTTCGGCGCCAGCGAAAGCGAGCGGGCGAGCGCCTTGCGCCGGTGCGCGAAGCCCTGCTGGACGAGCTTGCGCAGGCTCTCCGGCGGTGCCGGGCTGTGGCGCCGCAGGCCGAGCAGCACGGAATCGACGTTGGGAATCGGATGGAAGACGCCGCGCGGGACCTTCTTGACGACCCGCACGTCGCAGGCGAGCTGCGCCAGCACCGACGGGATGCCGTAGGCCGAGGTGCTCGGGCCGGCCGCGAAGCGCTGGCCGACCTCCTTCTGCACCATCGCGACCCAGCTCTGGACGCTCTCGAGCTCGATCGTCTTGAGGATCACCGTGGCCGCGACGCCGTACGGGAGGTTGGCGACGACCTTGTTCGGCGCGGGATCCAGCGCCTGCAGGTCGATCTTCAGCGCGTCGGCGAAGTGCAGCGTCGTGTTGGGATGCGGGTCCAGCGCGTCGCGCAGCGCGAACTCCAGGTCGCGGTCGAGTTCGACGACGTGGACGTGGCGGACGCGCTCGGCCAGGTACTCGCTGAGCACGCCCAGGCCGCCGCCGACCTCGAACACGACGTCCTCGGGCGAGAGCTCCGCGGCGCGGCCGATCACGTCGAGCACGTTGGAGTCGACCAGGAAGTTCTGGCCCAGATCGCGGTTCGGCCGGATCCCGAACTCGCGCATCCGGCGGATGCTGGGCTGGCTCACCAGCCGAAGAGCTTCGCGCCGTTGGCGTCGACCGCGGCGTCCAGCTCGGCGTAGGCCAGCCCGCGGCGCTCGGCGATGAAGCGCGCGGTGTGGGCGACGTACGCGGGCCGGTTGCGCTCCTTGCGCACGACCTGCGGCGTCAGGTAGGGAGCGTCGGTCTCCACCAGCAGCCGCTCGAGCGGGACCTTCTCGGCCGCCTCCGCCAGGTCTCCGGCCTTCGGGTAGGTCACGTTGCCGGCGAAGGAGATCCACCAGCCGTGGTCCAGGCACTCCTCGAGGCGGGCCGGCATCGAGAAGCAGTGCAGGATCACCTCGAGGCCCGTGGCGTGCACGGCCAGCGTGTCGATCGTGTCGTCCTCGGCGGCGCGGGTGTGGATGATCAGCGGCTTGCCGACCTCGTGCGCGAGCGCGATCTGGGCCGCGAACGCGCGCTCCTGGTCCTCGCGCGGCGCGTAGTCGCGGAAGTCGTCGAGGCCCGTCTCGCCGATCGCTCGCACCAGCGGGTGCTGGGCGAACTCGCGCAGCTCGTCCGTGATCGCCTGGTCGTAGCCGGTCGCCTCGTTGGGATGGCGGCCGACGGCGGCGAAGACCTCGGGGTGCGTCTCCGCGGCGGCGAGCGCGGCGTGACACGACGGTCCGTCCATCCCGATGGTCAGGATGCGCGTGACGCCCTCGGCGCGGGCCTGCGCCACGAGCTCGGCCTCGGGCGCCGGCCCGCGATCGAGGTGGGTGTGGCTGTCGATCACTCCGGCTTGGGGAAGAGGGGCGCGAGCTTTTCGACCGTCTGCCCGCCGGGGTGCGATCCGAACCGCGCGGCCTCGATCGCGATCTCGGGCGCGCCGAGCGCGCCGAGCAGCTTCTCCGCCGACTCGGGGATGTACGGCGCCAGCAGCACGGTCAGCGAACGCAGGCCCTCGGCCAGCGAGCGCAGCGACGGTGCTGAGCTCGTCGGCCTTGGACTCGTCCTTGGCCAGCTTCCAGGGCGCGTTCTCCTCGACGTAGCGGTTCAGCCGCCGGACCCGCTGCCAGATCCGCTCCAGCGCCTGGGTGATCTCGGCCTGGTCGAGCAGCGCCGAGACCTCCTCGACGAGGCCGTCGAAATCGGTGGCCAGCGCGGCCTCGACCTCGACCTGCGGCACGACGCTGTCGCGGTAGCGCAGGAGCATGTTCAGCGTGCGGTTGGCGAGGTTGCCGAACTCGTTGGCCAGCTCGGACTCGTAGCGGTCGCCGAACGTGACCGTGGAGACGCCGCCGTCCTGGCCGAAGGAGACCTCGCGGAAGCAGTAGTAGCGCAGCGCGTCGGTGCCGAAGCGGTCCATCACCTCGAACGGGTCGAGCACGTTGCCCAGCGACTTGGACATCTTGTGCTCGGCGCCGGAGGCGTCCTTCATCAGCAGGTAGCCGTGGATGAAGATCTCGCGCGGCAGCTCGATCTCGGCCGCCATCAGCATCGCCGGCCAGAACACCGCGTGGAACTTCAGGATGTCCTTGGCGATCAGGTGGAACGCGGGCCAGTAGCGGTCCGTCAGGTCCTCGCCCTCGTGGGCGAACGACAGCGCCGTGTAGTAGTTCAGCAGCGCGTCGAACCAGACGTAGAACACGTGGTCCGGGTCCCACGGGACCTCGACGCCCCAGGTCAGCTTCGAGCGGCTGAGGCTGACGTCGTTGAGGCCGCCGCTGATGAACGCGAGCGCCTCGTTGTAGCGATGGCGCGGGCGCACCCACTGGGGCTGGTCGGCGTAGAGCTGCTCCAGGCGCTCCTGGAAGGCGGAGAGCCGGAAGAACCAGTTCTCCTCCTTCTGCCGGTCCAGCGGGATCTTGTGGATCGGGCAGGTGTTGTCCTCACCGACCTCGTTCTCGGTCTTGAAGTCCGCGCAGCGCGGGCAATACCAGCCCTCGTAGACGCCCTTGTAGACGTGCCCGTTGTCGTAGATGCGCTGCATGACCTCCTGGACCGCGCGCTTGTGGCGCGGGTCGGAGGTGCGGATGAAGAAGTCGTTGGTGGCGTTGATGCGCGGCATCAGCGCCTTGAAGCGCTCGGCGTTGCGGTCGGCGAGCTCCTTCGGCGTGACGCCCTCGCGCTCGGCCGCCTGCGCGACCGGCTCGCCGTGCTCATCGGTGCCGGTGAGGAAGAACACGTCCTCCCCGCGCTGGCGCATGTGGCGCGCGAGGATGTCGGCGGCGATGGTCGTGTACGCGTGGCCCAGGTGCGGGGCCGCGTTGACGTAGAAGATCGGCGTGGTGACGTAGTAGGCCATCGGCGCTGATGAGGCTAGCTTGCGCTCTAGTCGCGCAGTGTGCGGTACGCGAGCAGGCCGCCGAAGCCGATCAGGCCTACACCCGCGAGGCCGTCGACGGTGCGCAGCAGCCGGTCGCCCACGAAGCGTCCCGCGATCGACACGCCGCTGGTCAGGACGACCATCCACGCGAGGCTGCCCAGCCCGACGCCGGCCAGCAGGGCGATGACCGCGGTGCCCTCCGCCGCCCCCGCGGTCGAGGCCGCGGCGAAGACCGCCGCCCACGACGCGATCGTGAGCGGATTCGACGCCGTCGCGCCGAGCGCGACGACGAACGCCCGCCGCGGCGTGGCCAGCTCCTCGCCGGTCTCGCCGCCGAGCCGGATCCGGAACGCGCTCCAGAGCGTGCGCGCACCGAGATAGACGAGCACCACCGCGCCGACGATGCCGGCCGCCAGCCGTATCGGCTCGAACGTCAGGACCACGCCCGCGCCCGCCGCGCCGGCCGCCGCGTACAGCGTGTCCACCACCGCGATCCCGGCCCCGATGGCCAGCCCGACCGCCACGCCGTTGCGCAGCGTCGAGCGGATCGCCAGCAGCGACATCGGCCCGAGCTGGGCGGCGACGGAAGCCCCGAGCCCGAGCCCGATGAACAGTGCGGCGATCATCGCGCTGACGGTAGCGGTGCCCGCACCCGCGCGCGACGCCGCCGCACCCCGATCCGCACCCCACCGCCGGCCGCCCCGAGCAGCAGCAGCGCGAGCCCGATCCAGGCGGGCCAAGGCGCGAACCCGCGCACGGTCGCGGGCGCGAAGACTCGAACCCCCACGGGCACAGGCCCGCGCGCGGGATCGGCGAGAGGCGCGGGCGCGGCGGCCGCGCGGGGCAGGGCGCGAGCCGGCACGCGGGGGCCGCGCGGCACGCGGCAACGGCGGACGGCGCGGGGCCGCACGCGGGGGCCGCGCGGCACGCGGCACCGGCCGACGGCGCGGGGCCGCACGCGGGGCGCCTCGCGGCAGCGGTGCCGGCCGACCGCCGGGCGGTCCGACCCGCGGAATGCGCCGCGCCGCGACGACCGGGGGCGAAGCCGTCCCGGCACGGAGGAACGGCAGCGGGTCGACGTACCCGAACCGGTCGCCGGCGCGGCGCACGCCGAGGTGGAGGCCGACGTGGCGCGCGCCCGACGGCGCGGACGCGCCCGCCGCGAGCGTCCCGATCTGGCGGCCCGCGCGCACCGCCTCGCCGCGAACGACCAACACCGTCGCCAGCGGCAGGTGGGTGACGCGCCAAGCTCCGCAGCGCAGCGTGACGAGGCCGGGGCGGGCGGTGGCCACTCGCCCGCTGCAGGCCGCGCGCACCGTCGCGCCGTCAGCAGCGGCGAGATCGACGCCCCGGTGCCAGCCCGCCGCGAAGGAGCTCGGGCCGTACGCGAACGCGCGCGCCACCGCTCCCGGCACCGGGCGCTGCCACTCGCCGTGCGCCGGGGCGGCGAGCACCAACACGGCGGCGGCGGAGAGCGAAAGAGAGCGCATTCCGGCGACCGTATGGCCGCGCGATCCCCGCTGCCCGCGTCCACACGGAAAGTTCACGAAGTTGATGCAGCCTCGTTACAGTGCGCGAATGTCCGGCGTCGAAGTGCACCGTTGACCCGCCCCGTTCTGCGTTTCATCGCGCAATCCCCCGGGCGGGCGTGCATCTATCTGCTGGCTGGGACGGTCATCATCGGCGGCGCGCTGTTCAGCGTTATCGAACCCGATGCGGACTGGTTCGACGGCGTCTGGTGGACGGTCGTCACGCTGACGACGGTCGGCTACGGCGACTACTCGCCGGAGAGCTTCGCCGGGCGCTGGCTGGCCGCGTTCGTGATGGCCGGAGGCATCAGCGCCGTCGCGATCCTCACCGGCATCCTCGCCGACGCGATCCGCCAGGCGCGGATCGAGGACCACGCTGAGACGCCCGAGCTCGACGACGACATCGAGCACGTCATGGCGATGATGGCCGCGGAGCTCCAGAAGCTCCAGGCCAAGGTCTCGCATCCCGAAGTCGTCGCCGCCCTGCGCAAGGTCCACAACGAAACAGCCAAGGAGAATGCGCTGTGAGCCAACGCCCTCGCCACCGATCGCGCAACGTCTCCCTCGTAGCGCTCCCCGTGCTCGCGCTCGCCTTCGCGGCGTGCGGTGAGGACGAGACGGCGTACTGCGTGGACCAGTCGGACCGGATCGTCGAGAACCGCTATTGCGACGAGAACGCGGTCCGCGCCAACAACGGCAGCGGAGCCGCGGTCCTGCCGTTCTTCTGGTACTACGGCGGCCGGGCGGGTAGTGGCGGCAGCCTGGTCGCGGGCAGCCGGATCACCGGCGGCGAGCGCGTCGCCGCCAGCAACATCGCCGAGAACGCCCGCCGGGGCGGCTACGGCTCGAGCTCGCGAGGGAGCGCCAGCGGCGTCGGTCGCGCGGCCTCCCACAGCGGGGGCGGTTGATGCACAGGATCGACGTCGAGCCCCGTGAGGGCTGGCCGGCGATCATCGAGGAGCAGGGCCTCATCTACTGGAAGACCGAGCTGCCGGACGGCTCGACGATGCCGTACTGGAACGAGTCGAACGCGTACACGCTGGGCAGCGACGAGATCTACGAGATGGAGGCCAGCGTCCGGCTGCTGCTGGAGATGCTGGTCGAGGCCGGCGACTACATCATCGAGAGCAACCTCTTCAGCCAGATGGGCATCCCGGGCTGGGCGGTGCCGAGGATCAAGGAGACCTGGGAGTCCGAGCCGCCGATGCTCTACGGCCGCTTCGACTTCGCCAACGGTCCCGAAGGCTTCAAGCTGCTCGAGTACAACGCGGACACGCCGACGGCGCTGGTCGAGACCGCGGTCCAGTGGCACTGGGTCCAGGACGTCTACGGCGGCGGCGGCGATCAGTGGAACATGGTCCACGAGCTGCTCGTCAAGCGCTGGAGGGAACTGGCGCCGCGGCTCCCCGGCGACCGTCTGTACCTGCTGCACACCACCGCGGAGAAGTCGGGCGAGGACTTCATGACCGTCGGCTACCTGGTCGAGACGGCCCGCGAGGCCGGCATCACCTGCGAGCTGATGGCGGTCGAGAGCCTCGGGCTGCATCCAGAGGTCGGGTTCGTCGACAGCGCCGGACGGTCGATCCGCAGCGTCTTCAAGCTCTACCCGTGGGAGTGGATGGTCCACGAGGACTTCGCGGAGGAGACCCTCAAGCGGATGGGCGACGAGCAGGGCCAGACGCTCTGGATCGAGCCGATCTGGAAGATGCTGTGGTCCAACAAGGGCATCCTGCCGGTGCTCTGGCGGCTCTACCCGGACCATCCGAACCTGCTGCCCGCCTTCTTCGAGGGCGAGGAGCACAACCTGTCGAGCTTCGTCCGCAAGCCGCTGCTGGCCCGTGAGGGCGCGAATTCGCTGATCGTGATCGACGGCCAGGAGGTCGATCGCGGCCCGGATCAGGGGTACGGCGAGGAGGGGTTCGTCGTGCAGCAGTACACCGACCTCGGCGACTACGACGGCAACCGCCCGGTCTTGGGCGTGTGGACGGTCGACATGGAGCCGGCCGGGCTGGGCATCCGCGAGTCCAACGGGCTCGTCACCAACAATCTGTCGCGGTTCGTGCCGCACGTCATCGACGACTGAGAGGGAGTCGCAAGTGTTCGAACTCGTTCTGCAGGTTCTCGCCTATTCCGGCGTCGGCCTGGCGGTTCTGGTCGTCGGCTTCGTCGTCCTCGACCTGCTCACGCCCGGGAAGCTCGGGCAGCTCGTGATGGAGGGCAACCCGGGCGCCGGCCTGATGACCGCGACCGGTCTCGCCTCGCTCGGCCTGATCCTGTACTTCGCGATCCATTTCACCGGCGCGGGCTGGAATGGACTCGACGACGCCGTGGTGTTCGGGCTCGTCGGCGTGATGATGCAGGCCGTCGGGTTCTTCATCCTCGACCTGTTGATCCCCGGCAAGCTCGGGGAGCATTGCTTCGAGCCCCAGCTGCACCCCGCCGCCTGGGCCAGTGCCGGGATTCAGGTGTCGGTCGCCCTGGTCGTCTGCGCTTCGCTGACGTAGCGCAGCCAGCGCGGCTCGGGACTCCGTTCGCCGCGCTCCATCGAGTGCACGAGCTCGACGACGACGTCGTTGTACGGCGTCGCGATGCCGAGCTCGCGCCCGCGTCCCGCGATGCCGCCGTTGACGACGTCGACCTCGGTCGCGCGCCCCGCGTCGAGGTCCTGCAGCATCGACGGCCGGACGTTGGCCATCGACTGCATCATCCGCGACAACTCGGTCTCGTCGAACTTGTGCGGGTTGGTCTCGTGGATCGATTCCAGCTCCAGGCCCTGCGCATCCCCGACCGCGACGCCCTCGGCCCAGAGCGCGAAGACGGCGTCGGGTCCCTGCTCGGCGACACCGCCGTAGCGCAGGCCGGACACGGCCGAGAGCCCGGTGAACGTCGTGTTGATCAGCAGCTTCGACCAGATCATCCCGCGCACGTTCTCGCTCACCCGCGTGTGCCCCACGGGCTCCAGCAGCGCCGCCAGCGCACGGGTACGCTCGCGCACCGAGCCGTCGAGCTCACCGACCATGTGGCCGCCGAGCGAGTCACGCACGAGCCGGCCCGCAGCGACATTGGAGCCGCCCCACTCGACCACGCACGCGAGCAGGTTGCCGGCGCCGACGATGCCCTCCATGCGGTCCTGGATCAGCCCGTTGCCGAGTGAGACGTAGGCGCCGATCCCGCCGCGGGCCACCAGCGGCTCAAGCGCCGCGTGGTGAAACGGCGACTTGACGGCGACCAGCGCGAAGTCGAACTCGCCCTCGAGCTCCTGCGGCGTGGTCACGGCGTTCAGGGGCACCGTGTGCTCCGCGCCCTCCTCCTCATAGACCAGGCCGGGGCTGCCGATGCGCGCGACATGCTCGGCATTGGCGTCGAGCACGGTGACGTCCGCATCCAGCTTCGCTGCGGTGATGCCGCCGATCGCACCGGCACCGACGACGAGAACCCGAGCCATCGGTGAAAGATAAAGGGTCGGGCCCTTAGTATGGAGGTCGGTCGAGGGTTCTTCAGGTGGCGACGGCGCGGTAGAGCGCGTTCGCCGGGGCGCCGGTGAGCTCGGCAACGACCTTCGCCGCGGTCTTGGCGCGGGCGCCGGACTCGACCAGGGTGCGGACGGCCTCGACCGCCGCCGGGTCGACGCCCGTGGGCGCCGGGGCGCCGCCGACGACGACCACGATCTCGCCGCGCGGCGGCTCGCCGGCGTAGCGGGCGGCGAGCTCGGCGGCGCTGCCGCGGACGATCTCCTCGTGCAGCTTGGTCAGCTCGCGGCAGACGGCGACGGGGCGCTCCGGGTCCAGCTCCGCCAGCACGGCGAGCGAGGCGCCGATGCGCCGCGGCGACTCGAAGGCGACGAGCGTCTCGGGCGAGCCGAAGACGACCTCGAGCGGCCCGCGCTTGCGCGGCAGGAAGCCCGCGAAGCGCCACGCGTCAGACGGCAGCGCGCTCGCCACCAGCGCGGTCAGTGCCGAGGACGGCCCCGGCAGGACCTCGACGGCCAGCCCCGCCGCGACGCAGCCCTGCACGAGCGGGAACCCGGGGTCGGAGACGAGCGGCATGCCGGCGTCGCTGACCAGCGCGACGACCGCGCCGTCGAGCATCTTCTCGACCAGCTCCGCCGCCCGCGCGCGCTCGTTGTGCTCGTGGTAGCTGACGAGCGTCGCCGACACGCCGTAGCGCTCGAGCAGCACGCGCGTGTGACGCGTGTCCTCGCAGGCGACGACGTCGGCCTCCCGCAACGCCGCGAGCACGCGCAGCGTGATGTCCTCGAGGTTCCCGATCGGCGTCGGGCAGACGACTAATCGACCTTGCATCACGACGGCCGCGCTTCGATCGCGCCCGTCACCACACCGGCGGCCATGTCGCGTGCCAGGAGCGCCGCGCCGATCATCCCCGCCTCGGGGCCGTGGCGCGCGGCCTCGACGCGCACGACGTCCTTGCCGGGAGCGAGCGCGCGCTCCATCATCACCTCGCGGGCGGGCGCCAGCAGCAGCTCGCCGGCCGCGATCACGCCGCCGCCGATCACCACGACCTGCGGGTTGAAGATGTTCACCAGGTTGGTGATGCCGACGCCCAGCGCGCGGCCGATCGTCTCGAGCGCGCCGCGCGCGACGGCATCGCCGGCGGTGGCGAGCTCGGTGATCAGCGGACCGGTCAGCTCGCGCCCGGCCTCCAGCGCGTGCCCGAGCTCGGTGTCGGGGCGCCGCGCGACGGCCAGCGAGGCCTCGCGCACCAGCGCCGAACCGGACGCCACGGACTCCAGGCAGCCCCAGTTCGGGCAGTTGCCCTGGCACGGGCGGCCGTTGATCTCGACGACCATGTGCCCCATCTCGGCGCCGCCGTTGATCCAGCCGCGGTAGATCTCGCCGCGCAGCAGCAGGCCGCCGCCGATGCCGGTCCCGAGCGTGAGCAGCGCGACCTCGGTCGCGCCCTGGGCGATCCCGATCCGCGACTCGCAGACCGTGTGGCAGTTCGCGTCGTTGTCGACGAGCACGGGCACGCCGAGCCGCGCGGCCATGACCTCGCCGAACGCGCACGTCCTTGAGCGGGACGTTGACCGCCTGCACGGCCATTCCCGTGCGCGAATCGAACGTGCAGGGGATGCCGAAGCCGATCGCCTCGGGCGCCCCGCCGACCGCCGTGCTGATCTCCTCCATCGCCTCGGCGACCATCTGCACGAGCTCGTCCTGAGACAAACCGTAGACAAGACGGTTGGTACGGTGAATCACAGATAGATCCGCGCCGACCGCCCCTGCCAGCAGCTTCGTGCCGCCGAGGTCGACGCCGATGACGTAACCCTCGGCCATCGCGCCACCTTACAGATACGCATGGCCGACCCTCGCGACGACGACAAACCCCCGTACACGCTCTACCGCTCGAAGCCCGGCTTCCTGCGGCGGCGCGGGGACGACGGCGGGCTGCGCGACATGCAGGAGTCCGCGGCGCCGAAGGGCTTCGAGGAGGCGCCGCCCTCGACGCCCTCCCAGCCGAAGCCGAAGCGTCCTCGCCGGCGCCGGATCGGCGGTTGGCGGATCGTCCGCTGGCTGCTGGCCGGGCTCGCGGCCTGGCTGCTGGTCTCGCTCGTGCTCTTCCTGATCTCCGCGCAGGTCCAGTCGTCGAAGGTCTCGAGCGCCGCGGACAACGAGCTGGGCGGCGCCGGCTACCCGCTGACGTCGGCCAACACGGTCCTCGTCCTCGGCTCCGACGCCCGCACCAAGGGCTCCAAGGAGCCGGGCGCGAACAAGATCGGCGAGCCGTCGCGCTCGGACTCGATCCTGCTGATGCGGATCGGCGACGGCCACAACGCGACGCTCTCGATCCCGCGCGACACCGTGGTCAACATCCCCGGCCACGGCCAGAACAAGATCAACGCGGCGTACGCGATCGGCGGCCCGGCGCTGGCGATCCGCACCGTCGAGGACTACCTCGGCATCGAGGTCAACCACCTCGTCGAGGTCAACTTCGAGAACTTCCCGCAGCTGATCGACGCGCTCGGCGGCGTCACCTACAAGGGCAGCTGCGTCGTCTCCAGGCTCAACGGCGGCTTCAAGAACGGCGGCTACACGCTGCGGCTGAAGGGCGGCGAGCAGGAGATCAACGGCAAGCAGGCACTCGCGCTCGCCCGCACCCGCCACAACGACTGCAACCCGAAGGAATCCGACCTCACCCGCACGCGCCGGCAGCAGAAGATCGTCGGCTCGATCAAGGACAAGGTCACCTCGCTGGAGACGTTCGTCCGGCTCCCGTGGGTCGCCTGGGCGGCGCCGAAGGCGATCCGCTCGGACATGTCGGGCCCGTCGCTGCTCGGCCTGGTCGGCGCGGAGCTGACGGCCGGCACGGCGAAGCCGACGGTGCTCAAGCCCACCGGGGCGCTCACACTGCCGGACGGCGGCGCCGGGCTGACCGTGGACGACGCGAGCAAGCAGCGCGCCGTCCAGCACTTCCTTCGTTAGCCCGAGAAGAGCGAGTCCGCGACCTGCTCGCGGTGCCAGCGCGCGTCGCCGAACGCGTGGGCATTGGCCTCGGCGCGCTTGAGGAAGAGGTGCAGGTCGTGCTCCCAGGTGAAGCCGATGCCGCCGTGGACCTGGAGCGCCGAGCGGGCGACGTTGACCGCGGCGTCTGAGGCGTAGGCCTTCGCGCAGTTGGCCGCGAACTCGGCGTTCTCGGGGTCGTGGTCCAGCGCCCAGGCGGCCCAGTAGGTGACCGAGCGCGCGCCCTCGGTCTCGAGGAACATCTGCGCGCAGGCGTGCGAGACGGCCTGGTAGGAGCCGATCGGGCGCCCGAACTGCTTGCGCTCCTTGGCGTAGGCGACGGTGTCTCCCATCAGCCGCGCGGCGACGCCGACGGACTCGGCCGCGGCCATCACGGCGATCGCGTGCCAGGCGCGGCTGAAGGATCCCGTCAGCTCCTCGCCCGGCGCTCCGTCGAAGCGCACCGTGAACAGCGGCTTCGTCGCGTCCAGCGCGGGAGCGGGCTCGATCGACGGCGTCGGCGGCAGCGACGACGAAATGCCGCCCGCCGTCGGCGGTGACGACGAGCACGTCGGCGACATCCGCGTTGGGCACCGCGATCTTGACGCCGGTCAACGCACCGCCCTCGGCCTTCAAGGTCGGCGCCTCCGGGTCGGCGGAGCCATCGGCGTCCCACATCGCGACCGTGCCGCGGCCGTCGAGCTCACGCCCACCGGCCTCGAGCAGCAGCGCGGCGGCCCACGTCGCGGCCAGCGGCGTCGGCGCGAGCGCGAACCCGAACTGCTCGGCGACGACCGCCAGCTCGACGATCCCGAACTCCGCGATGCCCGGCCAGCCGAGCTCGACGATCTCGTCCCAGTGCGGGTCCGGCTGCCCATCCAGCGCGATCGCGCGGATCTTCTCCGGCGTGTAGCGCGCGGCCAGGAAGTCGCGCGCGGTGCGGCGGATCTCGCGCTGGTCCTCGGTCAGATCGAAGTTCATGCGCGCGGCAGCCCCAGGACGCGTTCGGCGACGATGTTGCGCAGGATCTCGGTCGTGCCGCCCTCGATCGAGTTCGCCCGGGCACGCAGGTAGCGGTAGGTCCAGGCGTCGTCGACCAGCTGGGCGCGCGGCCCCTTGACGTCCATCGCGAGCGTCGTCAGCCCCTGGTTGACGTCGGCCCACAGCCACTTGCCGAGCGAGCCCTCGGGTCCCGGCTCGCCGGACTTCATCGTGCTCGTCAGGCCGCGGTAGGCGAGCAGCCGCAGGACCTGGGCCTCGATCGCGAGCTGCGCGATCCGCTGGCGGACGATCGGGTCCTCGGATGCGCCGCTGCCCTTGAGCTCGTCGACCAGCTCGCCGAGCGCGATCTGCACGCGCGCCTGGAGCGCGAAGGCGAGCCCTGCGCGCTCGTGCATCAGCGTCGTGATCGCGACCCGCCAGCCGTTGTCGACGCCGCCGACGACGTTCTCGACCGGGATCCGCGCATCCTCGATGAAGAGCTCGTTGAACTCGGCCTCGCCGGTGATCTGCACGAGCGGGCGGACGTCGACGCCGTCCTGCTCCATGTCCATCAGGAAGTAGGTCAGCCCGCGGTGCTTCGGCGCGTCCTGGTCGGTGCGCGCGAGCAGCATGCACCACTTCGACTGGTGCGCGAACGTCGTCCAGACCTTCTGGCCGCTGACGATGTACTCGTCGCCCTTGAGCACCGCGCGGGTCTTCAGCGACGCGAGGTCGCTGCCCGACTCGGGCTCGCTGAAGCCCTGGCACCACATCTCGTCGGCCGACAGGATCGGCGCGAGGAAGCGCTCCTTCTGGGCGTCGGTGCCGTGGGCGATCACGGTCGGACCGCCCATCGTCAGCCCGAGCACGTTGGCCATCTGCGGCGCGCGGGAGCGCGCGATCTCCTCGAAGAAGATCGCCTGCTCGATCTGCGTCGCGCCGGCGCCGCCGAACTCCGACGGCCAGGTCAGGCCCGCCCAGCCGCGCGCGTTGAGCTTGCGCTGCCATTCGCGGCGGAACGCGAAGGACTCCTCGTCACCGTCGGGCTCGCGCCCGGGATGGTTCTCGGCGATCCAGGCGCGCAGCGTGTCGCGGAACTCCTCTTCGGCCGGCGAAAGCGTCAGGTCCACGCGGCGCGACGCTATCAGGCGCGCGCTGGCGCCGCCGCAGGTACCGCGACCCGCACCCGCTTGGGCCGCGAGGCGATCGCGACGCCCGCCAGGATCAGCGCCAGGCCGACGATCGCGGCCGCCGTGACCTTCTCGTCGAGGAAGATCGCGCCGTAGAAGAGCGCGACGCCGGGCGCCAGGTAGGAGACGAGCGCGGCCCGGGCCGGGCCGACGCCGTTGATCAGCTCGTAGAAGATGATGAAGGCGAGTGCCGTGCCGACCACGCCGAGCGCGACGAGCGGCCGACGTCGCACCGAGCGTCGGCGTGTGGCCGGGCGTCGTGGCGATCGCGGCCGGGAAGCGTCAGGACGCCGGCGACGGTGACCGAGATCCACGAGGTCTGGACCGCGGCCAGCGAGCCGTAGCGGCCCTTGACGACGAAGCTCGAGAGCCCGTAGAAGAACGCCGCGCCGAGCATCGCGAGCGCGCCGAGGAACTGCTCGAGCGAGTTCAGCGACTCGACGCCGACGACGAGCGCGACGCCGGCGAGGCCGAGCAGCATCCCGGCGCCCTGGCGGCGGTCGATCGACTCGCTGGGGAGCAGGAACGGCGCCAGCAGCGCGACGAACAGCGACGCGGGCGAGAGCAGGACCGCGGTCAGCCCGCTCGGCACGACGTGCTCGCCGAAGGTGATCAGCAGAAACGGCGCGGCGACGGCGGTCACGCCGAGCGTCAGCGCCCACCAGGGCCGCTTGCGCAGATCCGCGATCGTCGGCCCGGCGAGCGCGCGTGAGCGCAGGATCGCGAACAGCACGACCGACGCCAGCAGGGCAGCGGAAGGACACGATCGCGGCGGCGGAGAAGCCGTCGAGCGCGTACTTGATCAGGAGATAGGAGCCGCCCCAGATCGCCGACAGCGCGGCGAGCATGGTGACGTGGCGCGCGGACATGAACCTAGTGTCGACGCGAGGCGACACAAGCGCAAATGATGATCCCTCCTACCGGGGATCAGAAACGCTTATGCGTCGGACTTCGGCGTCGGCGAAGCTGACGACGAGGAGTCCGACGACGACGAACCCGAGGACGACGAGCTCGAGCTGTCGGACTTCTTCTCGGCACTGCTTGGCGTCGTTGGAGTCGGCGCCGGACTTGGCCGAGGCGTCGGTCTCGCGCTTGCGCCGTGCGGTGCCGTAGTCGGTGTTGTAGAACCCCGACCCCTTGAAATGGATCGCGACGGGGTGGAAGACCCGCTGTACGGGCTCGCCACAGACCTCGCAGACGGTCACCGGACCGTCGGTCATCTTCTGCATCACGTCGAAGTGATGCCCGTTGTCGCACCGGTACTCGTAAATCGGCATCGCGGCGGCCGAGTATAGGCGCCTCGCCTAGACTCCGCTCCCTATGCCCGCAGCCACCATGGACGAGGTCGTCGCGCTCGCGAAGCGTCGCGGCCTGATCTTCCCCGCATCCGAGATCTACGGCGGGATCGCCAACACGTACGACTACGGGCACTACGGCGTCCTGCTCAAGCGCAACGTCACCGATGCCTGGTGGCGCGCCATGATCCAGGAGCGCGATGACGTCGTGGCGCTCGACTCCGCGATCATCCAGCACCCGCGCACGTGGGAGGCCTCCGGCCACCTCGCGGGCTTCAGCGATCCGCTCGTCCAGTGCCTCGGCAAGTGCAAGAAGCGCTTCCGCCTCGACCACCTCCAGGAGGAGGCCGAGGCCCAGGGCGAGGACCCCGCGGCCGTCAAGTGCCCGGTCTGCGGCGGCGACCTGACCGAGCCGCGCCCGTTCAACCTGATGTTCCAGACGACGATCGGCCCGGTGCAGGAGGACGGGATGACCGTCTACCTGCGCCCCGAGACGGCGCAGGGCATCTTCCTGGACTTCAAGACGACGCTGACCTTCGCGCGCAAGAAGCCGCCGTTCGGGATCGCGCAGGTCGGCAAGTCCTTCCGCAACGAGATCACGCCCGGCAACTTCATCTTCCGCACGCTCGAGTTCGAGCAGATGGAGATGGAGTTCTTCGTGCCGCCCGAGGAGGCGGGGCAGTGGTACGAGTACTGGTGCCAGGAGCGCCTGAACTGGTACACGCGGCTCGGCATCAGCCCGGACCGCCTGCGCCTGCGCCCGCACACCGAGGACGAGCTCTCGCACTACTCGAGCCGGACGAGCGACGTCGAGTACCTGTACCCGATCGGCTGGTCGGAGCTCGAGGGCGTCGCCGACCGCGGCGACTTCGACCTCACCCAGCACGCCGCGCACTCGGGCGAGAAGCTCGAGTGGAAGGACCCGCAGACGGGCAAGGGCTACATCCCGCACGTGATCGAGCCCGCCGCCGGCCTCGGCCGCACGGTGCTCGCGCTGCTGTGCGAGGCCTACGACACGGACGAGCTCGGCGGCGAGAAGCGCACCGTGCTGCGCCTGCACCCGTCGGTGGCGCCGGTCAAGGTCGCGATCCTGCCGCTGCTGCGCAAGGACGGCCACCCCGAGAAGGCGCGCGCGATCTACGAGGAGCTGCGCAAGCGGATGGCCGTCGAGTACGACGAGGGCGGCAACATCGGCAAGCGCTACCGGCGCCAGGACGAGATCGGCACGCCGTTCGCGGTCACGGTCGATCACCAGACGTTCGAGGACGGCACCGTGACGCTGCGCGAGCGCGACACGCTGACCCAGGAACGGGTCGCCGTCGAGGGCCTCGGCGAGCTGCTCTCGGCGCGTGTGACGAACCGCCACATAGCCGGTACTCCGCGGGTGTAGCGTCCGGCGGTATGTCCGCCGGCGCGCAGGTCTCCTACGACGATCTCTACGCGCGCTGGGAGCGCGGCAACTGGCGCGCGCTGGAGATCGACTTCACCGAGGACCGCCGCCAGTGGCATGAGGTGATGACCGAGCACGAGCGCCGCGCGGCGCTGTGGAACTACGCGATGTTCTTCCACGGCGAGGACGCCGTCGCCGACGACCTCGCGCCGTTCATCGACGCCGCGCCGCGTGAGGAGCAGAAGTACTTCCTGACCACGCAGCAGGTCGACGAGGCGCGCCACGCGATCTTCTTCAAGCGCTTCATGAACGAGGTCGTCGGCCGCGGCGACGGGTCGATCAGCGGGACGTTGAGGGCCACCGAGCCCGAGCTGACCTGGGGCTTTCGCAAGACCTTCGCGCTGCTGGACGAGATCACCGGCGCGCTGCGCACCGACACGAGCCGTGTCGCGCTGGCGCGGGCCGTGACGATGTATCACCTGGTCGTCGAGGCGCTGCTCGCGCAGCCCGGCCAGCACTTCATCTCCGACTACCTCGACAAGCGCCAGCTGCTGCCCGGCTTCCGCGAGGGCATGCGCCTGGTCGCGCTGGATGAGCAGCGCCACATCGGCTTCGGCGTCAAGCTCTTGCACGATCTCAACGTCGAGGACCCCGGGGTGCGCGAGGCGGTCGCCGACCTGATCCGCCGCGTCACGCCGTACTCGCTCGCGGTCTTCATCCCGCCGAACTGGGACCGCTCCTACACGGAGTGCTTCGGCTTCACCCTCGAGGAGATCTACACCGAGGGCGCGCGCTCCTTCGAGGCCAAGCTGCGCTCCGCCGGCCTGCCGCTGGAGTCGCTGCCCGGGCCGTCGGTGTTCCCGCTGGAGATGTCGGCGCCCGAGCGCGCCGAGTACGGGCTGGCGATGTTGCGGGCCGGGTTCATCGGTCCGCCCAACGGCGAGCCGCCGCGCGATCCCGCCGCGATGGAGCTGCTCTTCACGTCCGTGGCGCGCGCGGTCGACCACCGCACCGCGCCGGCGGGCCCGTTCACCGTGCAATGGGACTTCGAGGACGCCGAGCCGTGGCATCTGCGCGTCGACAACGGCTCGACCGCGGCGGCCGCGGGCCGTGCGCCGGAGATCGACGTCGAGCTGCGCTGCCGCTTCGAGGACTTCGTCGACATCGTCGCCGGGCGGCTCGATTCCCGCCGCGCCGTCGCGACCCGCCGGCTGCGCCCGCACGGCTCGCCGCGCGCGCTGTGGGCGGCGCGCGGGCTGTTCTAGGGGCGAGCAGGATGCGGCGCCCCCTCGCCCCGGGCCGCGTGACTATCGCGTCAACGTGGCGCGAGGGTGTGACTAACCGAACCGTCGGAGGGGCTCCGGCTCGCTAGCTTCGGCTGGATGAACGATCACGCGATCGTCGTCGAGGGGTTGGAGAAGTCCTACGGAACCGTGAAGGCGCTGTGCGGCGTGGACTTCACCGTGGAGACCGGAACCATCCTCGGGCTGCTCGGTCCCAACGGCGCCGGAAAGACCACCGCAGTGCGGATCCTGGCCACGCTGCTCAAGCCCGACGCGGGCCGCGCGCGGGTCGTGGGGCTCGACGTCGTCAAGGACGCCGACGAGCTGCGCACCAAGATCGGCCTCGCCGGCCAGTACGCCGCGGTCGACGACAACCTGACCGGCTTCGAGAACCTCGAGATGGTCGGCCAGCTCTACCACCTACCGCGCCGCGAGGCGCGCAAGCGCGCTGACGAGCTGCTCGAGCGCTTCGACCTCAGCGACGCCGCGAAGCGTCCCGCCAAGACCTATTCGGGAGGGATGCGGCGGCGGCTGGACCTCGCCGCCGCGCTCGTCTACCGGCCGCCGGTGATCTTCCTCGACGAGCCGACCACCGGCCTGGACCCGCGCGCGCGGCTCGGCATGTGGGAGACGATCGAGGCCCGCGTCGCCGCGGGCGCGACCGTGCTGCTGACGACCCAGTACCTCGAGGAGGCCGACCGCCTCGCCGATCAGATCGTGGTCATCGACCACGGCAGCGTGATCGCGCAGGGCACGTCGGACGAGCTCAAGGACCGCATCGGCGGCGAGCGTCTGGACGTCAGCCTCGAGCCCGGCGCCGACCCCGAGGCGGCGATCGCCGCGCTCGCCGAGATGGCCAGCGAGCGGCCCAGCTTCGAGGACGGCATCGTCCGCGTGCCCGTCCACGGGCGCTCCGGCGCGATCGCGGAAGCGGTGCGGCGCCTCGACGCCGCCGGCGTCGGCATCGACGACCTGCTGCTGCACCGGCCGACGCTCGACGACGTCTTCATCTCACTCACGGGCCACGCCGCCGAGGAACCGGCCGACGACGAGCAGGAGGTGGCCGCATGAGCTTCGCGCTGACCGTCTCGGACACGATCGTCCTCGCGCGCCGCAACCTCAAGCGGATCCCGCGCCAGCCGGACCTGCTGATCGCCTACACCGTGCAGCCGGTGATGTTCGTGCTGCTGTTCATCTACGTCTTCGGCGGCGCGATCGTCACGCCAGGCTTCCCCGACTACGTGGACTTCCTGATGCCCGGGATCATCGTCCAGTCGATCGCCTTCGGCGGGTTCGTGACGGCGCTCGGGCTTTCCGAGGACGTCCAGAAGGGCCTGATCGACCGCTTCCGCTCGCTGCCGATGTCGCGCGCCGCGGTGCTGACGGGGCGGACGCTGTCGGACATCCTGCTCAACTGCCTGTCGCTGACGGTCCTGTTGACCGTCGGCATCATCTGCGGCTTCAACTTCCAGGACACGACGTTCGGTCAGATCGTGCTCGGGATCGTCCTGCTGCTGCTGTTCGGCTACGCGTTCTCGTGGATCTTCGCGCTCGTCGGACTGCATTCGTCGACGCCGGAGACGGCGAACTCGATCGGCTTCACGCTGATCTTCCCGCTGACGTTCGCCTCCTCGGCGTTCGTGCCGGTCGGAGTCGATGCCCAACGGCCTGCAGCAGTTCGCGAACGCCAACCCGATCACGACGGTGTGCGATGCCGTGCGTTCGCTGTGGCTGGGGACACCGGCCAACAGCGACGTCTGGATGGCGTTCCTGTGGTGTGCCGTGCTGCTCGCGGTGTTCGCGCCGCTGGCCGCTCGCCGCTACAGGCAGGTCTCAGCCAAATAGCGTCTGGCACACTCAGAAGGTGCGCATTCGGCTTCTTGGCGCGGTCGTCGCGGTCGTCGTGGCGGCGGCCACGCTCGTCTCGGCCGCGCCGGCCCAGGCGCCCGCGAAGGCGAGCGCGGCCGTGATCTCCGGCTCGCTCGGCCGCGTGGCGCCGGTCAAGGCGTCCGGCGGCGAGTCGAGCAGCAAGAGCATCCCGTCCAAGACGCCGAAGGGGATCGTGCTCGGCGACGGCTTCGTCAGCGTCTCGACTTCGGCCGCTGACGGCACGGCCACCGCGCAGGCCGAAGCCGACGATCTCGAGCTTTTCGGCGGCGCCATCACGGCCTCGCTCGTGTCGCGCATCGCGACCGCCGACGCCAAGGGCGTCAAGTACCGCGGCACGCATCCTCGACCTGGTCGTCGGCGAGCGCGAGATCGGCTCCGTCGAGGGCACCAAGACGTTCACTTTCGACGAGGGCAAGGTCGTCGCCAACCGCGACGGAGCGGGCCTGGAAGTCACGCTGACGGGCGATCTCAACGGCTTCCCGGCGGGGACGAAGGTCGTCGTCGCCGACGTCTCGGCCAGCCCCGGCCCGAGCAGGCCGCAGCCGACGGCCACGGCCACGGCGACCGCCACCGCGGCGCCGAGCGCGACCGCCGCGCCGACCGCGACCGCCACGCCCAGGCCGCGCCCGAAGGCGCCGGCCTGGAAGAAGCGGCTGATGTCCAAGCGCTTCGTGTTCCCGGTCGGCGGCAAGACGGACGATCGCCGGGCCGTTCGGCTCCTTCCGCGCCGACACCGGCGCGCATCAGGGCAACGACCTCTTCGCCGACTTCGGCACGCCCGTGGTCGCGGTCGCCGACGGCACGGTCGCGAACGTCGGCTCGCTGCCGATCTCCGGCAACCGCCTGTGGGTCTACGCCGACAGCGGCGACGAGTTCTTCTACGCCCACCTCGCGTCCTTCGCCCCCGCCGCCGTCAACGACCGTCACGTCGAGGCCGGGACGATCCTCGGCTACACCGGCAACACCGGCGACGCCGAGCCGACGCCGCCGCATCTGCACTTCGAGATCCACCCCGACGGCGGCGACGCCGTCGACCCCAGAGACTTCCTGCTCGCCTGGCAGAAGCGGGCGGGCGCTGCCCTGACCGACACCACCGAGCGCCCCGGCGCGCTCGTCGAGATCCGCGACTTCATAGGAGAAGGATGAGCACCGAGGACGCGCCGAAGCCCACGCTGGTCGAGCGCATGCGTGCTCAGCGCGAGGTCCACGCGAACCGGCCGCTCTACTTGCGCGCGCTGATCGTGATCGCCGGCTTCACGCTGCTGCTCGCCGGCCTCGCCATGCTCGTCCTGCCCGGCCCGGCGCTCGCGGTCATCCCCGTGGCGCTGGCGATTCTCTCGCTCGAGTTCGCCTGGGCGGCGCGCTGGCTCGAGACGGCGATCGAGCAGGCCGAGAAGGCCAAACAGAGCGCGAAGGAGACGAGCCGCGCCCAGCGGATCGCGGTCGGCATCGCCATCTTCCTCGCCGTCGTCGCGGCGGTCGTTGCGTCGATCCTGTGGGAGATCCCGATCGTCCCGTTCACCTGAACTGGCGATCTGGAACGCGCGGCGGGGACCTACGGCTCGTCGTTTGGTGTCGGGTGACGCGGCGCGGGTAAGCGGACGTGAGGCAGAGCGCACTCGGCCGAGCGGGCACGTGCGTGCGTCTGGCTCTGCGCGCCGACGGTCGTGGATTGTCACGGCGCACGCGAGCGTCGAGTTTCTCGAGGCCGAGCAACTCGACGCTCGCGAGCGCACTCCGCGCCTCGCGCCAGGCCACGACCCGCGCAGTTCACCCGCGCGGCGCCACCCCACACCAACGACGAGCCGTGGGGTCCACGGCGCCGGCGCCGAGCGCCGTTCGCACGCTAACGCAGCAGGCCGAGGCTCCCCGTGAGGCGGCGCAACGTCTTGGCCGGGCCGTAGAACCCGAGCCCGAGGTAGTCGGGCGCCGCGGTCTCCGCGACCATCGCGCGAAAGGACTCGTAGTCGGTCGTCGTCTGCCCGCAGATCGGAAAGCCGACGACGCCGACCTCGGCCTCGACCGCGCGGGCGCGCAGCGCGGCGAGCTCGGCCGCCGGCGCGCGCAGGACGGGCAGGCCGGTCGTGATCAGCCCGGGGTGGCCGCGCTCCGCCGCCGTCCTCGTAGTCCTCGCCGAGCAACTCGGGCACCCGTGCGCCGAGCGTCATCGCCACCACCGCGGCAGCATTCGCCGCGAGCCCGGGCGCGAGCGCCTCGTCGACCACCACCACACATCGCGTTCCGTTCGTCATCAAGGCACAATGGAACCATGCCTACGGACGAACAAGCCGAAGTCCGCACGATGTCCGGTGGAACGCCACGATGACCGGACTTGATGCGACCGACTGGGCGCTGGTGCGCGCGCTGCAGGACGATGCACGGACGAGCAACCGTGAGCTCGCCGCCGCGGTCCACGTCTCGCCCTCGACGTCATCTGAGCGCGTACGCAACCTGCGCGCCGACGGCGTCATCCGCGGCTACCACGCCGACATCGACTTCGGCGCGCTCGGCCGCCACGTCCAGGCGCTGACCGCGATCACGATCCGCCCGCCGACGCGCGACATCATCGAGGCCTTCCGCAACTGGGTGTCGGAGCTGCCGGAGATCGTCGGCGTCTTCGTCGTCTCCGGGACCGCCGACTTCCTGCTGCACGTCGCGGTGCCGGACACCGACGCCCTGTACGCCTTCGTCATCGACCGCCTGACCGAGCGCCCCGAGGTCGCCGACGTCAACACGTCAGTCGTCTACGAGCACATTCGGCGCACGGTGCTCGAACCGCTGGCGGGCTAGCCACACGAGCGGGGCGAGCAGGAAGCGCTGCAGGCCGATGCCGATCAGCGGCGCGTGCGCCTCCTGGTCGTAGCGGCGGGCGAGCTGGGCGAGCGTGATCGGGTTGCGCGGGAGCCCGCCGCGGGTCAGCTTGCCCGCCTCGGCGAGGGCGACGACCTCGGCGAACATGTACTCCATCGCCAGCGCGGGGCGGACCTCGACGTGCATGCGCGCCTCGCCGTCGCCCGCGTTGCCGAAGCCGTGCGCGAGACCGGGCGGCGCCTCGACGACGTCGCCCGGGCCGGCGACGAACGTGCGCAGCCCGAGCCGGAAGCGCACCGCGGCCCGCGAGCACCTCGAAGCGCTCGGTCTGGATCGGGTGCACGTGCGCGACGGGGACCTTGCCGCCGGGACGCAGCGCGAAGTCGAAGGCGAGCAGCTCGCCGCCGGTGCTCGCGGCGGTGTGCGTGAACGTGAAGCGCTCGCCCGTCACGGGGTTCTCGAGCGTCTGGCCGGGGGTGATCATGCCCAGACCCCGGTTGCGGCGGCGTCGCGGGCGTAGTCGCCGAACGACCGCGGCGGGCGACCGAGCGCGCGCTGGACGCCGTCCTGCGGCTCGGCGTTGCGGCCGTCGAGCACCTCGGTGAAGAGGAAGCTCACGAGCGCGGCCTCCTCCTCGGGGACGCCGCCCTCGAGCATCCCGGCCGTGAAGGCCGCGACGGGCACGGGGGTGAAGCGGAGTGGGCGGCCGGTGGCGGCCGCGATCTCCGCGACCGCCTCGTCGAAGCGCAGCGCCCGCGGCCCGGTCAGCTCGTAGACGCGGCCGTGGTGGCCGTCCTCGGTCAGCGCGAGCACGGCGACGTCGGCGATGTCCTCGACGTCCACGAACGGCTCGGGGATCTCGCCCGCGGGGAGCGCGACCTCGCCGGCGAGGACGCCGTCGAGCAGGAACGCCTCGCTGAAGTTCTGCGCGAACCAGCTGCAGCGCACGACCGTCCATTCGGTGCCGGCGGCGATCAGCTCCTGCTCGGAGCGCTGGGCCTCGGGCTCGCCGCGGCCCGAGAGCAGCACCAGCCGCTCGACGCCCTGCGCCGCGGCCAGGCGCGCGAAGGCGCCGATGGTCTCCGGCGCGCCCGCGACGGCGAGGTCGGGGAAGTAGGAGACGTAGACCGCGGACACGCCGTCGAGCGCGTCCGGCCACGTCGTCTCGTCGTTCCAGTCGAACGGGAGCGAGCGCGACCCGACGCGCACCGGGACGCCTCTGGCCCGCAGCCGCTCGACCACGCGCCGTCCCGTCTTGCCGGTGCCGCCCAGAACCAGTGTGTGAGTGCTCATACCGGCATTGAAGTGCGCGAGCGCGTGGACGGTCCATAGCTGAATCGCGCGACTTCATGTCTGATCGTCTAAGCTTCGCCGCATGGACGCCGTCGCCGGACTGCTCGACGGGCCCCGCGCGCGGGGCGCGTTCCTGCTGCGCTCGACGATGGCTCCGCCGTGGTCGCTGCGGATCCAGGACGAAGCGCCGCTGACGCTCGTCGCGATCGTCCGCGGCAGCGCCTGCATCGTTGGCGACGATGGTCGAGGTCGAGTGGCTCGGCGCCGGCGACGTCGCGATCGCGCGGGGGCCGGACCCCTACCTCGTCGCCGACGCCCCGGATACACCGCCGCAGGCGATCATCCACCCCGGCCAGCGCTGCACGACGCCCGGCGGCTCGGAGCTGAAGCTGATGGATTTCCTCGGCACGCGCGGCTGGGGCAACAGCCGCGACGGCGAGACGGTGATGCTGACCGGCACCTATCAGCTCGACGGCGAGGTCAGCCAGCGCCTGCTGCGCGCGCTCCCGCCGCTGCTGGTGGTCAAGGGCGACGCCTGGGAGACGCCGCTGATCGGTCTGCTGGCCGACGAGATCGTCAGGGACGAGCCGGGCCAGGAGGCCGTGCTGGACCGCCTGCTCGACCTGCTGCTGATCGCCGTCCTGCGCACCTGGTTCGCCCGTCCGGAGGCCCAGGCGCCGGGCTGGTACCGCGCCCACGCCGACCCGATCGTCGGCCCCGCCCTGCGCGCCCTGCACGACGACCCGGCGCACCAGTGGACCGTCGCCGAGCTCGCCGACGGCGCCGGCGTCTCGCGCGCCGCGCTCGCGCGCCGCTTCAACGAGCTCGTCGGCGAGCCGCCCGATGAGCTTCTTGACCGGCTGGCGGATCGCACTCGCCGCCGACCTCCTGCGCGAGCCGGGCGCGACCGTCGGCTCGGTCGCCCCGCAGGTCGGCTACGGCTCGGCGTTCGCGCTGAGCACCGCCTTCAAGCGCCTGCGCGGCGTCAGCCCGCGCGAATACCGACTGGCGGCCGCCTGATGAACGACTCCCTCGAAGAACTCCTCGGGCGCTCGCTGGCCCTCGGCGGCCGGCTCGCCGTCGACGAGGCGCTCGAGATCAACCAGGCCATCCTGGAGCTCGACCCGGCGAACGAGATCGCCGCGACCCGGCTCGGCATCGGCCTGATCGGCGCAGGGCGGCCCGAGGACGCGGTCGCCGGTCTTCGAGGCGGTGCTGCGCGCGCACCCCGAGAACGCGTTCGCCGAGAAGCGGATGCAGCAGGCCCAGCGCGACATCGCGAGTGCGGGCGCGGCCAAGCCGCGACGGCGCCGGAAGGCGAAGGTCGCCCGCGAGGTGTGGGTCAAGGGAATGCACTACCGGGACGGCTTCACCGTCGCGCCGGGACAGCTGACGTGGGTCAGCGACGCCGGCATCATCGATCAGTACGGGCGGCGCAGATTCCGCGACAACGGCCAGCCCTGGGGCGAGCCGTCCTGGCGCGTGGGCGACCCCGTCGGCCTCTGCCTGGACGACACGAACCGTGTCGGAGTGCTGACCGAGGTCGCGGCGCCGCCCGTCGTTCGATCCGTCCTTCGTGGCCGCCCAGAGCGGCTCGGCCGAGGACGCCGAACGCTGGCCCTGGGTCACGGAGGTCCGCGTGCTCACCACGCTGCCGCTGGATTCGGCGCCCACGCTCGAGGAGCTGCAGATCCCCGTCAACAGCATGCAGCAGCGCACACGCAAGCTGCTCGACGCGACCCAGAGCGGGCTCCTGCTGGGCCGCTACGGACGTACGTGACGTTCAGGCGGACTTGACGATCAGCATCACGCCGCCGCCGACCGTCACCAGCGTCGACGTCACCTGCGGATCGCCGTAGACGAGCTCGGAGAACTCGACCAGCTCCTTGGCGTGCGAGAGCGAGTTGTCGACGACGAGCAGGCCGTTGGGGCGCATGACGCGGATCAGCTCGGGCCAGTAGCCGGCGTAGAGCGGGCGCTCGGCGTCGAGGAAGATCACGTCGAAGGCGTCGTCGGCGAAGCTGCGACAGGGCCTCGGCGGCGTCCTGGGTGCGCAGCTCGACGCGGTCGGCCACGCCGGCGTGGCGCAGGTTGTCCTGGGCCTGGGCGGTGCGCTCGGCCTCGATCTCGAGGCTGAGGACGGTGCCGTCGACGGCCTCGGCGGCGTCGCCGAGCCAGATCGTCGAGTAGCCGTTGGAGGTGCCGATCTCGAGCACGCGGGTCGCGCTCATGGCACGGACGAGGACGCCGAGCAGCTCGGCGGTCTCGGGCTCGACGTTGCGCAGGCGCTGGAGCCGGTCCTCGCGCTGCTCGTCGTGGGCGCGGCCGTGCGCGTAGAGCTCGTCGAGGAAGGTCTGGCGGGTGGAGTCCATAGCTATGCGGAGGCCTCGTCGAGAAGGGAGAGTTCGTCCGCTGCCGAGCACCAGGCCGACCGCGGGCAGGACCGCCGAGAGCTGGTCACGTGTTGCGGGCGCTGGCGATCGGGGCGGCGACCCCGGGCTTGGCCGCGAGCCAGGCCACGGCGATCGCCGCGACCGGGACGCCGTGGGCGGCGGCGACCTCGTCCAGCGCGCCCAGCACGGCCTCGCCGCGCGCGTCGAGGTACTTCGTCGCCGTGCCGGCGCGCGGGCTGTCGCCGTTCGCGGAGCCCGGGCGGTACTTGCCGGTCAGAAACCCGCTCGCCAGCGCGTAGTACGGCGCGACGGCCAGCCCGTACGCGGCCACGATCGGGGCGTACTCGCGCTCGTAGCGCTCGCGCTCGACGAGGTTGTATTCAGGCTGCAGCCAGACGTACGGCGCCAGGCCTTCGCGCGTGGCCAGCTCCAGCGACTCGGTCAGCCGCTCGCCCGAGAGGTTCGAGGCGGCGACGTGGCGGACCTTGCCGTCACGCACCAGCGCGTCGAACGCGCGGACGGTCTCCTCGACCGGCACCGACCCGTCGTCCTTGTGGGCGTAGTAGAGATCGATGCGATCGGTCTGCAGCCGCGCCAGGGACGCGTCGACGTGCGTGGCGATGTTCTGCGCCGAGAGCCCGCCGTCGGAGCCGACCTTCGTCGCGATCACGATCGCGTCGCGGTTGCCGCGCGCGGCCATCCACTCGCCGATGATCGTCTCCGAGATGCCCATGTTCGGGCGCATGTAGGTGTCCGCGGTATCGATGAAGTTCCCGCCCGCCTCGAAATACGCGTCGAGCACGGAGAACGAGGCGTCGCGATCCGCGGTCCAGCCGAAGACGTTGCCGCCGAGGCAGAGGCCGTAGACGTCGAGATCCATGGACCTCAGACTACGAAACGAGAGAGGGCGCCCGATGGGCGCCCTCTAGACTCGCGGGGACCGGGGGGCGGCGGCCCCCCGGCCTGAATCTAGGCCGCCGTCCCGGCCGGCGTACTGGATGGGGAGGCCGTGGTCGAGGTGTACTCGAACTCCTCCTCGGCTCCGAACAGCGCGTCGAGCACCTTCTTGCGCAGCCCCTCGGAGAGCGCGAGGGCGACGGCGCCGCCGACGATGCCCAGCAGCAGGACGCGGCCGAGGCCGCTCTTCTTCTTCTTCGCGGGCGCCTCGTGCAGCGCGACGCTGACGTCGCGGACGTTGCCCGCGGCTTCCTTGATGTGCTTCTGCAGCTTCTTGTCGTCGAAGATCTGCTTGGTCGGGCTCTTGCCGTTGCTCAGACGCCCATAGGCGTCGCGAGCCGACTCATAGGCCTGGACGATGTTCTGTCGCAGGTCGTCGTCTTCGATGAGCCGCTGGACGTACGGGTTCGAGCGGGCGGTCTGCGCCGCCTTCCCGGCCTTCTGCACCTTCTTGCTTGCCATCGCGCCCTCGCTCAACTCGCTTTCAAGTTCGCTCTCTGGGGCGAGCATACCCGGGTCGGCCATTCACAAGTGCGGCATCGAACACGTCGCCGATCTCATCGACCCATACGAATTCCAGGTTCTTGCGCAACTGCTCGGGGATGTCCTCGATGTCGAGCTCGTTGCGAGCGGGTGCCAGAACCCGCCGCACACCGGCCCTCTGAGCGGCCAGAGCCTTCTCCTTGAGGCCCCCGATCGGCAGGACTTTCCCGGTCAAGGTGAGCTCGCCGGTCATCGCCGTGTCGTCGCGAACCGGGCGCCCCGTGACCAATGACATCAGCGCCGTCGCCATCGTGATCCCGGCACTCGGCCCATCCTTCGGGATCGCGCCGGCCGGCACGTGGATGTGCAGGTCGTGGATCGCGAACCAGTCGTCGGGCAGGTCGGCGTGGCCGCGCACGAAGGAGAGCGCCGCCTGCGCGGACTCCTTCATGACCTCTCCGAGCTGGCCGGTGATCAGCAGCTTGCCCTTGCCGGGCATCGCCGTCGCCTCGACGTAGAGCACGTCGCCGCCGACCGGCGTCCACGCCAGCCCGGTCGCGACACCCGGCTCCGAGGTCCGGCGCTTGAGATCGGGCTGGAAGCGGATTCGCCCGAGCAGCTCGCGCGCCTTCGGCGCCGTCACCGAGACCTTGCGCTCGTGCCGGCCCTCGGCCACGCTGAGCGCGACCTTGCGACAGGCCGAGGCGATCTCGCGCTCGAGCCCGCGGACGCCGGCCTCCCGCGTGTACTCCTCGATGATCGTCTTCAGCCCCGGGTCCGTGAACGCGATCTGCGAGCGCTTGAGGCCGGCCCGGTCGATCTGGCGCGGCACCAGGTAGCGCCGGGCGATCTGGAGCTTCTCCTCGGCCGTGTAGCCCGCGAGCTGGATGATCTCCATCCGGTCGCGCAGCGGCGGCGGGATCGTGTCGAGCGTGTTCGCCGTCGTGATGAAGAGGACGTGCGAGAGGTCGAACGGGACGTCGAGGTAGTGGTCGCGGAACGTCGTGTTCTGCTCGGGATCGAGCACCTCGAGCATCGCGCTGGCCGGATCGCCGCGGAAGTCCGCGCCCATCTTGTCGATCTCGTCGATCATGAACAGCGGGTTGTTGGCGCCCGCG
The DNA here is from genome assembly GCA_963848475.1 of uncultured Solirubrobacteraceae bacterium. Taxonomy (GTDB): domain Bacteria; phylum Actinomycetota; class Thermoleophilia; order Solirubrobacterales; family Solirubrobacteraceae; genus Solirubrobacter. The sequence continues at coordinate 473,188 of CAWKDW010000003.1, forward strand.
TCGCGCAGCGCGCGGATGATCGTCCCCGGCATCGCGCCGATGTAGGTGCGCCGGTGGCCGCGGATCTCCGCCTCGTCGCGCACGCCGCCGGCCGAGATGCGCTCGAACTTGCGGTCCATCGCCCGCGCGATCGATCGTCCCAGCGACGTCTTGCCGACCCCTGGCGGGCCGACGAAGCACATGATCGAGGAGCCACCCGGCTGCATGGGCCGGCCGCTGACGAGCTTGCGGACGGCGAGGAACTCGAGGATCCGGTCCTTGACCTTGGCGATGTCGTAGTGATCGGCGTCGAGCACCTCGCGGGCATGCGCGAGGTCGAGGTTGTCGTCGGTGCGCGTGCTCCACGGCAGCGAGGCGATCCACTCCAGGTAGGTGCGGATCACGCCGTGCTCGGCCGCGGCCTGCGGGAGCTTCTCCAACCGCGAGAGCTCGCGATCGGTCTGCTTGCGCACGTCCTCGGGCAGCCCGAGGCCCGCCAGCTGCGTGCGCAGGTCCTCGAGCTCGGCCTCCAGCGGGTCCTTCTCGCCGAGCTCCTCCTGGATCGCCTTGAGCTGCTGGCGCAGGACGTAGTCGCGCTGCGAGGACTCCATCTCCGACATCACCTGCGACTGGATCTTCGAGCCGATGGCGACGATGTCGAGCTCACGCGCGAGCACCTCCGAGAGCCGGCGCAGGCGCTTGCCGACGTCGATCTCCTCCAGCAGCGCCTGCTTCTCCTCGACCTTGATCCGCAGCGCGCCCGCGATCAGGTGCGCCAGCGCGGACGGCTCCTCGAGATTGGCGACCGCCATCTGCAGCTCCTCGGGGAGGTACGGGACCTCCTCGATGATGTGCGTGAACGTCTGCTGGACGTTGCGCATCAGGGCGGTCAGCTCGGGGCCCTCCTCGACCTCGTCGGGCAGCTCGGAGACGCGCGCCCGCAGATACGGCTCCTCGCCGATCCACTCCTCGATCTTCACCCGCTGGCCCGCCTGGACGAGGATCCGCAGGCTGCCGTCGGGCACCTTGAGCATGCGCGCGACGACGCCCGCGACGCCGACCGTGTGCAGCTGGTCGGGGCCGGGCGTCTCGAGGTCCGGGTTCTTGGAGCCCAGCATCACGAGCATGCGGTCGCCGGTCAGCACGTCGTTGACGAGCTGGATGGAGCGGTCCTGGCCGACGGCGAGCGGCGTCAGCGTGTCGGGGTAGGTGACGGTGTCGCGCAGCGGCAGCACCGGCAGCGTGTCGGGGAGCGGGCCGGGGAACTCACCGTCGATCGCGCTCATCTGTCCGTCCCGCGGATCGGGACGGTGCGGGCGCGGGCGGGCCGGCTGAGTGGCAGCTCGACGGTCAGGATGCCGTCCTCGTAGGAGGCGTCGGCGGCCTCGGCGTCGACCTCCGCGCCGAGCGAGATCACGCGCCGGAAGGGGCCGCGCTCGATCTCGAGCTGCTGGTAGACGCGGTCGTCCGCCGGGCCCTCCGGTTCGCGGTGGCCGGAGAGGACGAGCTCGCGGCCCTGAATCTCGAGCTGGACCGCGTTGGGGTCGATCCCGGGAAGGTCGGCGCGCACGACCGCGCGCGGAGGGTCGCTCGCGTAGTAGACGTCCACGGCAGGCGAGAATCCGCCCCGGCGACGCGGCGCGAGACCGCGGTCGAGAACGTCGCCGAACAGCTCGTCCATCTCCCGCCGCATCCGTTCGAAATTGGCGAAGAGGTCCCGCTCTTGAGGCATTGGCGCCGATGCTACTTCAGTCAAACGACTGTCCGTCTACGCCGCTCAGGGGTTCCAAGGCGTCACCGCGCGAGTACGTTCGTCTGATGCGCAGGTCGCTCGTGCTCGTCCTTTTCGCCTTGCTGGTCGCGGTTCCCGCGTCAGCACGGGCCAACAGCGTGACGCTGTGGGCCTGCCATGGACCCGCCGGCGGCGCGCTGCCCTTCGGCTACACGGCGTCCGGATCGTTCGAGGCGGAGTTCGCCGCGCCGAACGGCGGCTGCGGCGCCCCAGGCGGCACGATCCGGCTCGGCTTCCTGCACACGGACCCGCTCGGCGGCCATTTCGCCTCGCTGCGCTTCGCGCCGCCTGAGGGCGTGGCCGTCGACGGCGTGTGGCTCGGCCGCCGCGTCAACGGGCCGGGGTACTGGGCGCGCACCTCCACGACCGAGCTCGAGTCGCTCGACCAGCGAGCCCTGCTCGACGGCGTCTTCGCCGTCGACCGCCGGCGGCCAGTGGATCGAGCTGGGCATCCGCTGCGACGCCGACCCGGCGACGCACTGCGACGCCACCGGGACCGGCGTCGACTTCAACTTCGCCGCCCTGATGGTCCGCGACGAGTCCAAGCCAACGTTCACCGTCGGCGGCATACCGGGCTACGCGTCGGGCGCGATGGATCTGAGCGTCGACGCTCGCGACACCGGGCTCGGGCTGGCGAGCATCAGCGCGACGTTCGCGGGGGTCCCCGTCGCCACGCTCAAGCTCGGCCAGAACTACTGCGCCGAGCTCTCCCCGGGCGACAGCACGGCCGACCTTCCGCTCGCCGAGGACTGCCCGGCCGCGAGCCGCACGACGGTGGTCGTGGACACGACCGCGTTCGCCGACGGCATCCAGCACCTCCAGGTCGTCGTCACCGACGCCGCCGGCAACTTCAGCGTCCGCGACTACGACGTCAAGGTCATCAACCACCCGCCGGTTGTGGTCGTCCCGACCCCGACCCCGACGCCGCGCAAGCCGGTCGCCGTCGCCCCCACGCCGACGTCGACGCCGACGCCGACGCCGGTCAAGAACGTCGGCGTCCTGAAGGTCGCCAAGCGGTACTCGGTCTCGCGCGCCGGCTCGCTGAAGGTCGACGTCAGCTGCCCCGCCGCCGCGCCCGCCAGCTGCAGGCTGAGCCTCAAGCTCGCCGCGCGGCTCCCCGGCCGCAAGCGGTCCGCCACGATCGCGACCGCCAGCAGGACGGCGAGGCCCGGCGCGCGCGCGAAGATCACGATGAAGCTCTCCTCCTCGGCCCGCCGCGCGCTGGCCAAGAAGCAGAAGCTGAGCGCGGTGCTGACGCTCGCCGGCGCGGCGCCGGTGACCGTGCAGTTGAGACGCTAGGAGATCCGCGAAGCGATCTCAAAGCGCTCGCAGCATGGCGCGGGCGCCGGCCCGCTGCAGGGGCCTAGTAGGCGGAGGGGCGGACGAGGCGCGTGTCGACCGCCATCGGGCGTTCCGTGGGCTGGCCGAAGTAGAAGCCCTGACCGAGGTCCACGCCGAGCTCGGCCATGGCGCGGAACTCGTCCACGCGCTCGACGCCCTCGGCGACGACCTTGGCGCCGAGTTCGTGGGCGCAGTCGACGAGCGCCTGCACGAGGCGCAGGCGAGCCGGGGAGTGATGGATGCCGGAGGTCAGCGCGTTGTCGATCTTGGCGATGTCGGGACGCAGCAGCTCGAGGCAGGCGAGCGAGTCGGTGCCGCCGGAGAGGTCGTCGAGGGCGACGAGCGCGCCGCGCTTGCGATGGCCCTGGACCATCTCGTGCAGCAGATCGCGGTCCGGGCAGCGCTCGGGGCGGATGATCTCGATGCAGATCCGCGAGGGGTCGGCGCCGAGACGGCCGACGACCGGCCAGGTGGTGCGCATCGAGCTCTCGACGTCCAGCACCGCGCGCGGGTCGAGGTTGACGAACAGGATCTCGCCCTCGGGCAGCAGCGGCAGGCCGATCTCGAGCGCCGCGGTGCGGGCGCGGTAGTCGAAGGAGAACAGCGCGTCATGGGCCTCGGCGGCGGCGACCAGCTCGGCGCCGCGCAGCTCGACGGTGCCGAGCATGCCGCGCATCAGCGCCTCGCGCCCGAAGGCTCGGCCGGTGGCCAGCTCGACGATCGGCTGGAAGTGCGGCTTCATCTGCCCGTGGGAGAGAAATTCGGGAAACCAATCGGTGCGGGCGCGGTCGAGCAGCGTCTCGGCCAGAACCGGCAGCGACTGCTCGTCGGCGAGGCGGACGGCGAACAGGCAGGCGCGCTCAGACCCCGAGAGCGTCTTGACGACCGTCTTGAGCCGGTCGTCCCACCCCGGTCCGGCCAGCAGCAGTCCCTCCACGGCGATATCACCCGCGGCGGGTTCAGTGGCGAGGTGCTCCACCTTGTAGAGCACCGAAGGCCGGTGCGAAAGCAGTCGCACGCCATCCATGGCGGCGGTGGCAGGGGTCACAGCCCAAGGATCGGCTAAAGCGGCTGGGTCTTTACCGACCGAGCTCGTAAGTGGCACCTTCGTGGGCGGCGTCGACCGGCGCCCCGAAGCCCCGGGCGCCCTCGGCGCGCGCCCAGTCCACGTCGAGCTCGTCCGAGAAGTGCGTCAGGACCAGCCGCTTCGCGTTCGCCCGGGCGCCGTGCTGCCCGGCCTCCTCTGGCGTGAGGTGCCCGCGCGGGCCTTCGCGCTCGGGGCGCGGCACCGTCGCCTCGATCAGCAGCAGGTCGGTGCCGGACGCGAACGCGCACAGCTCGTCGTTGGGCGCGCAGTCCGCGGAGAAGGTGAAACGCGCGCCGTCGGACGCGAACTCGACGGCGTTGCAGGGGATGAAGTGCGGGACCGGCTGAAAGCGCGCCGTCAGGCCGCCGAGCGTCACCGTGCTCGCCGGGGTCGTAGATCGTCACGTCGAAGGCGACCTCGATGTGATCGGCCGTCATCCCGGTCGCCGCGCACAGGCCGGCGAAGGCCTCGAGGGCACCCGGCGGCGCGATCAGGCGCGGACGTGCCGGCTCGGCGGTCCCGGGATGCCCGTCGACCGGGACGGGCTGCTGGCGCGGGGCGTAGCGCAGCCCGGAGGCGAACGGGACCAGGTCGAGGATGTGGTCGGCGTGCAGATGGCTGATCACCACGGCGTCGACGTCGACGTAGTCGACGAAACGGCGCAGCTTGGCGAAGACGCCCGCGCCGCAGTCCAGCAGCACGGTCTGCCCGCCGCCCTCGACCAGGTAGCCCGAGCAGGCGCCATCCACGTCCTGCCAGGCGGGCGACTTTCCCAGCACGGTGATGCGCACGAGCTCTCCAAAGCCTCCTGTGTGGGACCCTAGTACACACCAGTGACGCTGCTCGCCGAAGTCGGGTTCGACGTCGTGGCGCTGATCCTCGGCGGGCTGCTGATGCTCGGCGCGCTCCTGTCGGGGCTCGCACATCGTTCCTTCCTGTCGCTCACCGCGCTCTTCGTGTTGGCAGGATTCGTCCTCGGAGAGGGCGGCTTCGGCGTGCTCGAACTGCGAGCGCGCTCGGAGTTCGTCGGTGACCTCGCGGTCGTCGCGCTCGTGGTGATCCTGTTCCGCGACGGCCTCGAGGTCGAGGCCGAGATGCTCCAGAAGGCGTGGCGGCTGCCGCTGCGCAAGCTGGTGGTGGCGATGCCGCTGACGTGCGCGATCGTCGCCGCGGCCACGCACTGGCTGATCGGGCTGGGCTGGACGGAGAGCTTCCTCGTCGGCGCGCTGCTGTCGCCGACGGACCCGGTGCTCTCGTCGAGCGTCGTCACGAACCCGCGCGTGCCACGCGTCGTGCGCCACTCGCTCAATCTCGAGTCGGGCATGAACGACGGGCTGGCCCTGCCCGCCGTGCTCGCCTTCACCGCGGTGCTGGCGGGCGACGACGAATTCGTCTGGTGGCGCTTCGTGCTCCAGGACGTCACGCTCGGCTTCGCGTTCGGGATCGCGATGGGCCTGGCCGCGGCGGCGCTGATCCCGCGCCACGCGAAGATCCCCGCCCACCAGCGCTCGCTCTACGCGCTGGGCGTCGCGTTCGCCACCTACGGCGTCACCGTCCTGCCGCCCGAGGGCAACGGCCTGATCGCCGTCTTCGTCTGCGCGATCACGCTCGGCATCCGCCGCGACGACCTGCGCCAGGCGTTCGAGGAGCGCGCGCAGGACCTCGTCGAGATCGTCAAGCTCGGCGTGTTCGTCGTCTTCGGCTCGCTGCTGACGCTTCAGCGGGCTCTTCGGCGACGGCTGGGCCGCGGTCGGCGTCGTCGCCGTCACGCTGCTGATCGCGCGCCCCGCGGCGATCGCGATCGCGCTGATCGGGACGAAGCTGCCGTTCTACCTGCAGGCCTTCATGGCCTGGTTCGGGCCCAAGGGCGTGGCCACGATGGCCTTCTCACTGCTGGTCCTGGCCGAGGGCTTCGAGAGCGCGGGGCGCATCTTCAACCTCGCCGCGCTCTGCGTCTTCGTGTCGATCCTGGCGCACGGGCTCTCCGACACGCCCGGCTCGAACTGGGTCGCTAACCGTGCAGAGCGGCCTGCTCGTCAGCGCTAGGGAAGGCCCACGCGGACTGGCGCCGGCGCTCCTGGCGGAAGACGAAGCGCATCTGCGTCGGAGGCCGCAACCCGTCGGGATGATCGGGCCGGAACGTCGCACAGGGCTCGTCCACTTCCAGCGCGCACAGGCCGTTGCGGGAGAAGAAGCACTCCTCGCAGGTGACCTTCTTGGACCTCTTGGCACGCGGCGGCGTGGCGACTGCTGACACGACTTCGACCGACCCCTTGGTTCACGACTTCGTCACAGGACGGTGGCGATCAAAGCGGAGCGCTCCGGGACGTGCAAGGGCAGCCCGTGCGCCGGATCCGCAAAACGCAGGTTCTTCGTGTCGTTCCCGCAAATAGCCCGCAACGGCGGCTTTTCCTCCCCCTTTGCGGGGAGCGCATCCCGCAATCTCCGTGATTTGAACCCTGTCAGCCTGGGGAGCATGGGCGGCTTGCAGACCCTCGTCACCGGCGTCTCCGGCTTTGTCGGCTCCGCGCTCGTCCCGCGCCTGGTGCGCGACGGCCACGCGGTGCGCGGCTTCGCCCGTTCCCGGACCCGGACCGAGGCCGCCTGCGGCCCGTTGACCGACCTCGTGATCGGTGACGCCACGACCGGCGCGGGGCTGGAGGCGGCGCTGGACGGGATCGACGTCGCGTACTACCTGATCCACTCGATGGAGGGCCCGGCGGGCGTCTTCGCCGACCTCGAGCGCCGGCAGGCCGAGCACTTCGCCGAGGCCGCGAGCGCCGCGGGCGTGCAGCGGATCGTCTACCTCGGCGGCCTGCTGCCGTCCGACGGGGAGCTCTCGCGCCATCTCGCCTCGCGGCTGGCGGTCGAGCAGACGCTGCTGGCCGCGGCGCCGGAGTCGGTCGCGCTGCGCGCCTCGATCGTGGTCGCAGCCCGCTCGCGCTCCTTCCGCTTCCTGGTGCGGCTGATCGAGCGCCTGCCGGTGCTCGCGTTGCCGGCCTGGCGCGTGAACCGGACCAAGCCGGTCGACGGGCGTGACGTGCTCGAGTTCCTGGCCTCCGCGGCGACGCTGCCCCCGGCCCACACCGGCCGCGCCTGGGATCTCGGCGGCCCGGACACGATGAGCTACCAGGAGCTGATCGAGCGGATCGCCGCGGTCATGCTGATCGACCGGCCCGCGCTGTCGCTGCCGTTCAACCTGACCCCGGTGGCCGCGGTCGTCGCCGCGGCCGTCGCCAGCGAGGACCCAGGGCTGATCGAGCCGCTGATGGAGTCGCTCGAGCATGACCTGCTGCCGCGCGACGACGATGCGGCGGAGGTCTTCGGCGTCCGCCTGCACCGCTTCGAAGCCTCGGTCGAGCGCGCGCTGCGTGATATGGAACAGCCCACATGAGTGAAGTTCGCGCGCAGATCGACATCGCGGCAGCTCCCGAGACCGTCTATGACCTGATGCTCGACCCCGAGCGACTGCACGAATGGGTCACGATCCACCGCAAAATCAATCACGCGGATTCCGGTGAGCCGCGCGAGGGTTTCAGGATGGATCAGACGCTGTGTCTGCGCCACGCGAACTTCAAGGTGCACTGGACACTCACCGAGGCGCACCGCCCACACCATGCGACCTGGGAGGGCAGAGGCCCCGCCGGCTCTTACGCCCGTACGAGTTACCGTCTGAAACCTGACGGAGACGGGACCCACTTCGAGTACGAGAACGAGTTCAAGGCCCCGGGCGGCCTGCTGGGCAAGGCGGCGAGCCGGGTCGTCGTCGGTGGCGTCCCCGAACGCGAGGCCAAGCGTTCACTTCAACAACTCAAAGCACTGCTTGAACGCTGACCGGCAACGCGCCGTGCGCCTGTTTGAGTGTGTAGGAGTACCTTGTGTGACGCCTGTAACACTCTCTCCCCCGGAGTCACACTCAGATGGCCGACTTTCTCGACGAGAAGCGCAAAGAGATCCAGACCCGCCTGAGCGAACTCAAGCCGGCCGTGGACGAGTACCAGCTGCTGCTCGCCGCCGACCAGGCCCTCGGTGGACTCAGCAACGGGGCGACCAAGCCCGCCACGAAGGCCGGCGGCGCACCCGCCGCCCGGCGTAAGAGCAGCGCCCCCGGCGGCGCCAAGCGCGGACGACCCAAGGGCGGGGGCACGCGCGCCGCGCAGGCACTGCAGCTGGTGAAGGATCGCCCCGGCATCACCATCCCGGAGCTCGCCGAGGCGATGGAGATCCAGCAGAATTACCTGTACCGGGTGATGCCCGGACTCGCCGAAGAGGGGAAAGTGACGAAGTCCGGGCGCGGTTGGCACCTGCGCGAAGCCGTGTGAGTTAGCTCACGAGGCCCAGCTCGGCGACGGCGGCGCGCTCCTGGAGGAGCTCGTCGACCGTCTTGGTGATGCGCTCGCGTGAGAACTCGGGCACGTCGAGACCTCCGACGATCTCCCACTCACCGTTCGCGGTGCGCACCGGGAAGGACGTGATGATTCCCTCCGGCACGTCGTAGGACCCGTCGGATGCAACGGCCATCGAGACCCAGTCACCCTCGGCCGTGCCGTTCACCCAGTCATAGACGTGATCGATCGCGGCGCTGGCGGCGCTGGCCGCCGAGGACGCGCCGCGCGCCTCGATGATCTCCGCGCCGCGCTTGCCGACGCGCGGGATGTACTCGTCCGCCACCCACGCCTCGTCGCCGACGACGTCCCACGCGCGCTCACCGCGGATCTTGGCGTTGAACAGGTCGGGGTACATCGACGGTGAGTGGTTGCCCCAGATCGCCATGTTGGTGATCTCCGACACCGAGGCGCCGGTCTTCTGGGCCAGCTGCGCGATCGCCCGGTTGTGGTCCAGGCGCGTCATCGCGGTGAAGCGCTCACTGGGCACGCCGTCGGCGTTGCTCATCGCGATCAGGGCGTTGGTGTTGGCCGGGTTGCCGACGACCAGGACCTTGATGTCCGACGCGGCGCCGGCGGCGATCGCCTCGCCCTGGGGCTTGAAGATGCCGCCGTTGGCCTCGAGCAGGTCGGCGCGCTCCATGCCCTTCGTGCGCGGGCGGGCACCCACCAGCAGCGCGATGTTGGTGCCGTCGAACGCCTGCTTGGCGTCGTCGTAGATGTCGATGCCCGCGAGCAGCGGGAACGCGGAGTCGAAGACCTCGAGCGCGGTGCCCTCGGCGGCCTTGACGGCCTGCGGGATCTCGAGCAGCTTGAGGTGGACCTGTGTGTCGGGGCCCAGCAGCTGTCCGGACGCGATGCGGAAGAGAAGGGCGTAGCCGATCTGCCCGGCAGCGCCGGTGACCGTGACGGTAGTAGCCATACGTCAAGGCTATGTCAACCTTCATCCCACACGATGTTCGGCGGCGGATCCTCACTCCAGCTCTTCAAGCATCAGCGGCATCCGCGTGGGTGTTCATCCGTCGTGGTTCTTCATCCTGTTCCTGTCGATCTGGTGGCTGCAGGACTCGTTCGAGTCGGCGATCATCCAATCCGGTCAGGGCTTCGTCGCCGCCGTCATCGCGGCGTTCCTGTTCTTCGGCTCGATCGTGCTGCACGAACTCGGGCACGCCTTCGCCGCGCGCCGCGAGGGGATCGGCGTCGGCGGGATCGACCTCTTCTTCTTCGGCGGCTTCATGCGCGCCATGCGCGACTCCGAGACGCCGGGCGAGGAGTTCCGCGTCGCCGCGGCCGGCCCGGCGGTGACGCTGGCGCTGGCCGTGATCTTCGGGGCGATCGCCTTCGCGCTGCTCGGCGACGCGTTCGGGGACGCCGCGACGTTCCAGATCGCGTCGGGGTCGATGCTGGAGGTGATCGTCGCCTTCACGGCGCTGGCCAACGCCGCGCTGTTCATCCTCAACATGCTCCCGGCGTTCCCGCTCGACGGCGGCCGGATCGCGCGCTCGCTGGCCTGGCGGATCAGCGGCGACCGCAACAAGGCGACCAAGCTCGCCGCCTACATGGGCCAGGGCTTCGCCGGGCTGATGATCGGCTGGGGCATCTACCGCCTGCTCGGCGCCAACGACACCGCCGACGGGCTGTGGTGGGTCGTGCTGGGCTGGATGCTCGGCGGTGCCGCGCGCGCAGCGGTCCTGCAGAGCAACTTCGCGACCCGGATCGAGGGCATCACCGCCGGCGACATCATGGATTCCGAGCCCGTCGTGATCCCGGCGGGGCTCGCCGTCGAGCGCGCCTACGACGAGTTCTTCCTGCGCTACCAGGGCTGGCCCTGGTTCGCGGTCGTCGAGGAGGACGGCCGCTTCGCCGGCCTCGCCCACCGCGCGGCGGTCGAGCACGCGGCGCTCAAGGAGGACCCGACGCTCCCCGTCAGAGACGTCGTCGCCGACTCCGCGCCGGTCCGAATCGACACCCCGCTGGAGTCGCTGATCGGCAACGAACCGCTGCGCTCGCTCGGCGCGCTGATGGCGGTCGACGCCGAGGGACGCCTGCGCGGCGTGGTCACGCTCGAGCAGGTCACGCGCGCGCACTGCAGGCGCACAGCCTCGGCAGCTAGCCCGCGATGTCCGCGGGTGCGACTTCAACGGGCCTAAAGCTATTGTGCGGGCATGCCCGCACACGACGTGTTGATCATCGGCGCCGGTCTCGCCGGTCAGCGGGCCGCCCTGGCGGCGGCGCGCGCTGGGGCGACGGTGGCGATCATGAGCAAGGTCCATCCCGTACGGTCGCATTCCAACGCGGCCGCCGGTGGGATCAACGCCGCACTGAACCCCGACGACTCCTGGGAATCGCACGCCTACGACACCGTCAAAGGCTCCGACTACCTCGGCGACCAGGACGCGATCGAGATCATGTGCCGTGAGGCCCCGAATGAGGTGCTCTGGCTCGAGCACGCGGGCGTCACGTTCCATCGCAATGCCGAGGGCAAGCTCGGCACCCGCGCCTTCGGCGGCGCCTCCGCCGCCCGCACCTACTACATCGCCGACATCACCGGTCAGGCGCTGCTGCACGTGCTCTACGAGCAGCTGATGAAGCACCACGAGCAGATCGACCGCTACGAGGAATGGTTCATCACCGGCCTGATCCAGGACGACGCGGGCAACTGCACCGGTGCCGTGGCCCGCAACATCCGCGACGGCGCGATGGAGGTCTTCGCCGCCAAGTCGACGATCCTCGCCTCCGGCGGCGCCGGCCAGTGCTTCAAGCCGACGACCAACGCGCTCATCTGCACGGGCGACGGGATCGCCCAGGCGTTCCGGATCGGCGCGCCGCTGATGGACATGGAGATGATCCAGTACCACCCGACCACGCTGGCGGGCAACGGGATCCTGATCACCGAGGGCGCCCGCGGCGAGGGCGCGCACCTCTACAACGCGCAGGGCGAGCGCTTCATGGAGAAGTACGCGCCCAACAAGATGGAGCTCGCCTCGCGCGACGTCGTCAGCCGCGCGGAGCAGACCGAGATCAACGAGGGCCGCGGCTTCCCGGACGGCACGGTGGCGCTGGACATCACCAAGGTGCCGCGCAAGCGCACGCTCGAGGCGCTGCGCGAGATCGTCAACATCGGCCGTGACTTCGCGGGCGTGGACATCACCCGCGAGCCGATCCACATCAAGCCGGGCTGCCACTACATCATGGGCGGCGTCAAGTCCGACATCAACGGCGCGACGTCGATCCCGGGCCTCTACGCCGCCGGCGAGGTCGCCTGCGTCTCGGTCCACGGCGGCAACCGCCTTGGCGCCAACTCGCTGCTGGACACGCTGATCTTCGGCCGCCGCGCCGGCGAGCACGCCGCCGCGCGCGGCGCGCACATGTCGATGCCCGCGCCCTCGCGCGCCGCGGTGCGCGATCAGGCGCAGGAGATCGACGACGATCATGAAGCGCACGGGCGGGCGCCGGGTCTCCGAGATCCGCGACGAGCTCGGCGAGATGATGAACGAGAAGGTCGCCGTCTTCCGCGACGAGAAGGGCCTGCTCGAGGCGCACGAGGTCGTGCGCCGGCTCAAGGAGGAGGCCAAGAACGCGACGATCGACGATCGCGGCACGGTCTTCAACCAGGACGTCCTGGGCGCGATCGAGCTCTCCTACATGCTCGACGTGGCCGAGACGATCGTCGTCGCCGCGCTCGAGCGCAAGGAGTCGCGCGGCGCCCAGTTCCGCACCGATTTCCCGGCGCGCAACGACGAAGAGTGGCTCAAGCACATCGACATCTCGCTCAACGGCTCCGACGTTCCCAAGGTCTCCTACTCACCGGTGACGATCACCAAGTGGGAGCCCCAGGAGCGGACCTACTAGGGTTCTGGCAAGGTCGCCTATGCCCGAGTACACGCTTCGCATCCGCCGCTACTCGCCCGAGTCGGGCGAGGCCGCCCATTGGCAGGACTACGACATCGATCTCGACGGTCACCGCTCGGTGCTCGACGGGATCCTGCAGGCCAAGGACCGCGAGGACGGCTCGATCGGCATCCGCTGCTCGTGCCGCGCCGCGATCTGCGGGTCCTGCGGGGTGCGCATCAACGGCAAGCCGAACCTGGCCTGCCACACGCACCTCGACAAGGCCTTCGAGACCGCCAAGGACGGCGTCATCGTCGTCGAGCCGATGGGCAACATGCCGGTGATCAAGGACCTGATCGTCGACATGGACGCGGTCCACTGGAAGAAGATGCGCCGCGTCACCCCGTGGCTGATCCCCGAGGGCGACCCGCCGGAGCGCGAGTACGTCGTGCCGCCGGAGTCGATGATCGACATCACCCAGACGATGGCCTGCATCCAGTGCGGCGCCTGCGTCTCGGACTGCCTGTCGATGGAGGTCGACCCGCTCTTCATCGGCCCGGCCGCGCTGGCCAAGGCCTACCGCTTCGTCGGCGACCCGCGCGACGGCCGCCACGAGGAGCGCCTGACCGACCTCGCCGAGGACGAGCACGGCATCTACGACTGCACGCACTGCTTCAACTGCATCGAGGCGTGCCCGAAGGGCGTCGCGCCGATGAGCCAGATCATGCGGCTGCGGCGGATCGCCGGCTCCGACTGGGGCATCAACGACCGCAACAACGGCCGCCGGCACGAGAAGGCCTTCGTGCACAACATCGAGCGCAACGGCCTGCTGCACGAGGCCGACCTGCTGCCCGACTCCTACGGCGGCAAGTTCCACCCGCGCGCGGTGCCCGAGCTGCTCAGTTCGCTGCCGATCGTGCTGACGGCGCTGCGGCGGCGCAAGATGACGCCCAAGGCCGCGCTGACGCACCCGCACAAGGCCTCCCCGGAGGTCAAGCGGATCTTCCGCGACATCGAGGACCGCGAAGAGCGCTACGAACTGAATCTGTACGTCGTAGGCGAAGAGGAGGACTCCGAATGAAAGTCGCCTACTGGCCCGGCTGCGTGAGCCGCGGCTTCACGCCCGAGCTGCACGGCTCGATGGCGCAGGTCGCACCGCTGCTGGACATCGACCTGGTCGAGCTCGACCGCGCGTCCTGCTGCGGCGCCGGCGTGATCGCCGAGCACAACCAGGAGCTCGCCGACACGCTCAACGCGCGCACGTTCGCGCTCGCCCAGGAGGAGATCTCCAAGGGCGCGTCGCTGATGATGAACATCTGCTCGACCTGCCAGGGCGCGCAGAGCGAGTGCCAGGAGCGCCTGGACGCGAACACCCCGTACCGCGACCACGTCAACGAGACGCTGTCGGCCGAGGGGCTCACGTACGAGAAGGGCATCACCAACAAGCACTTCCTCTGGCTGCTGGTCGAGGAGATCGGCCTCGACGCGATCAAGGCGAAGGTCAAGCGGCCCTTGACCGACCTGCGCGTCGGGCCCGTTCTACGGCTGCTACATCGTGCGCCCGACCGACCGCCTGGGCATCGACGACGAGCACCCGCGCGACACGTACCTGCAGCTGCTGATCGAGGCGCTCGGCGGCACCGTCGTCGAGTACGCCGGCCAGAACAAGTGCTGCGGGTTCCCGATCATCACGATGAACAAGCAGAACTCGCTCAAGCAGGCCGGGCGTCACCTCGGTGACGCGATGGATGCCGAGGCCGACTGCCTGGTCACCCCGTGCCCGCTGTGCCATCTGAACCTGGACCTGCAGCAGCCGATGGCCGCCGGTGTCGTCGGCCGCCCGCTGAACATGCCGGTCCTGCACCTCCCCCAGCTGCTCGGCCTCGCTCTCGGGCTGGACCCGAAGCAGCTCGGCATGAACAAGCACGTCGTGAAGCCGACCTCGGTGATCGACTGGTCGACGTCCGTCGTGGCGTCCGCCGCCTAGGAGGCTCCTAGAGCTCCACCCCCGCGTCGTCGACCAGCGCCGCCACCAGGGCGGCGTGTCGGCCCGCGGCGAGGTCCCCGAAGGGATCGGCCGTGTGACGGCTGAGAACGCCGTACGGGAGGCTGTAGGCCGCCCGTGCGGCCAGGATGTGGATCGGCGCGCCGGGCAGCGCGCGCTGCGCGGCGGCCATCCTTCGTACCAGCCGGACGCGACGCGGGATCGTGAGTACCAGCAGGACCAGCGCCGGGACCGCGAAGATCAGCCAGCCGACGAGGGTGGCCAGCTGGTAGGTCCGGCGTTCCTGTTCGCGGCCGGCGACGACGAGCCGGCTCCCCTGCTCCTGGGCGGTCTCGCGCAGCGGCACGGTCGCGCCGAGCGGCGCCTCTCGAAGCGCGCGAGCAAGATCGCCGCCGACGAAGGGCACGCTCTGGATCTGCGCGGCGATGTCCTCGAAGGCACGCTCGACGGCGAGGGTCCGCTCGCGCGCCGACGACGAGATCGCCCGCCCCGAGTCCTGGAGCCCGCGGCCGATGCCGGCCAGCTGGGAGATCCCATCGTGGACCTTGAGGCCCATCCAGGCGAACAGACAGAGACAGAGGATCACGGCGAGGTCGCCGGCGATCGTCCTCCGTCGACGGGCCGGCGACGCGGGGTAGAGGCGCATAGGCCGAGTCTCTACCCGAAAAAGGAAAGGGAGGGCCTCGCGGCCCTCCCTGTCAGTCGTACCCCGACCGTCCTGTGGTGAAGTCTGTCCTGTCGGTTGGTGCCCGTTCAGGCCGTCGCCGGAACCTGAATCAGTCCTCGGTCGTGCAGGACCTCGGCGATCTGGACCGCGTTCGTGGCCGCGCCCTTGAGCAGGTTGTCGCTGACGACCCACATCTGCAGGCCGCGCGGATGCGTGGGATCGCGCCGCAGGCGGCCGACGAAGACCTCGTCGCGGCCGGCGGCCGAGAGCGCCGTCGGGTAGCCGTGCGCTGGCCGGATCGTCGACGAGCACGAGCCCGGGCATGTCCGCGAGCAGCTCGCGCGCGGCCTCGACCGAGAGATCGTCGCGGGTCTCGAGGCTGACCGACTCCGAATGCGAGGCGCGCACCGGCACGCGCGCGCACGTCACGGCGATCTTGATCTCCTGGTCGCCGAGGATCTTGCGCGTCTCGTGCATCATCTTGCGCTCTTCGTCGGTGTGGTCGTCGCCGTCGACGAAGTTGCCGGCGCCGCCCAGGACGTTGAACGCGATGTGGTGCGGGTAGATCGCGGCGTCCGGCAGCGGCTCGCCGGCCAGCGCGGCACGCGTCTGGTCCTCGAGCTCCTGCACGGCCTTCACGCCGGTCCCCGACACGGACTGGTAGGTCGAGACGACGAGGCGGTCGATCCCGGCCGCGTCGTAGATCGGCTTCAGCGCGACCATCAGCTGCATCGTCGAGCAGTTCGGGTTCGCGATCAGCCCCTTGTGACCCTCCAGCGCGTCCGGGTTGACCTCGCTCACGACGAGCGGGATCTCCGGGTCCTTGCGGAAGGCGGAGGAGTTGTCGACGACGACAGCGCCGGCCTCGACGAACTTCGGCGCCCACTCGCGCGACGTGGTCGCGCCCGCGCTGAACAGCGCGAGGTCGAAGCCTCCGATGGTCTCGTCGGAGAGCACGCGGCAGGGCACGCCGTCGAGCTCACGGCCCTCCGAGCGCTCGGAGGCGAACGGGACGACGATCTCGGCCGGGAAGCCGCGCTCGCGCAGCTTCGCGCGCATCACGGTCCCCACGGCGCCGGTGGCGCCGACGACGGCGACTCGGTAACTCATGCTGGGGCTCCAAAGGGGTGCTCGGCCTCGACCTCGTCGGCGCCGAGCTCGAACGCCTCGTGCAGCGCGCGCACGGCCCGGTCGACCGAGTCGGCGGTGACGACGCACGAGATCTTGATCGGGGACGTCGAGATCATCTCGATGTTGATGCCCTGCTCGCCGAGCGTGGCGAAGACCTTCGCCGCGACGCCGGGGTGGGACTTCATGCCGGCGCCGACGACCGAGACCTTGCCCATCTCCGGGTCGTCGTGGACGTCGGAGATGCCGACCTCGCTCGCGACCGGATCGATCGCGGCGCGCGCGGCGCGCAGGTCCGAGCGCGGGACGGTGAAGGACATGTGCGCCTCGGCGCCCTCACGCGGCTCGTCCTGGATGATCATGTCGACGTTGACGTTGGCCTCGGCCAGCGCCGTGAAGATGCGGCCCGCCACGCCCGGGTGGTCGGGCACGCCGAGCAGCGTGATTCGCGCCTCGTCGCGCGAATGCGTGACGGCGGTGATCAGGGGGGCTTCCATCGTCTCCTCTTCTCCGACCACGAACGTACCGGGCGCCTCGGTGAACGAGGACCGGCAATGAATCCGCACGCCGTGGTTGCGTGCGTACTCGACCGAGCGCAACTGCAGCACGCCGGCGCCGGACGCCGACATCTCGAGCATCTCCTCGAAGGAGACGACCGGCAGCTTGCGGGCGTCCGGGACGATCCGCGGGTCGGCGGTGAAGACGCCCGCCACGTCGGTGTAGATCTCGCAGACCTCGGCATCGATCGCGGCCGCGAGCGCGACCGCCGTCGTGTCCGAGCCGCCGCGACCGAGCGTCGTCACGTCACGCGCGGTAGAGACGCCCTGGAATCCGGCGACGAGCACGATCAGGTCCTGGTCGAGCGCTTCGCGGATCCGATCCGCGCGCACGTCGAGGATCCGCGCCTTCGTATGCGAGGTGTCGGTCACGATCCCGGCCTGCGAGCCGGTGAGGCTGATCGCACGCTGACCGAGGTCATTGATCGCCATCGCGCACAGGGCGCACGAGATGCGCTCGCCGGTCGAGAGCAGCATGTCCATCTCCCGCGCATCTGGAGAGGTGGACACCTCCTCGGCCATCGAGATCAGCTCGTCGGTGGTCTTGCCGCGCGCCGAGAGCACCGCGACCACGCGGTGTCCCTGCTCGCGCGCGGACACGATCCGCCGCGCTGCGCGCTTGATGCGCTCAGCGTCGGCCACGGATGTGCCTCCGAACTTCATCACGACGGTGCCGGACACCCCGGGCAGTCTAGGAGTTGTGAGATACGCTGCCATTGCGATCGCGCAACTTCCATCCGAGCACAGGGTTAAGCGTGTGTCTGGACGAGTGGACGACTTGTTGCCCGACGCACCGGAAGCACCATGTGTGGAGCATGGGAATGAGGGGCCGCAGGAGGCGGGTTGGCTTCAGTGATCAGCACCAGGAGGCGGTACCGGGTGGCCGGCTTGGCCGCTGCGTTGACGTTCGCCCTAGGCGGCGGGATCGCCGGCGCGCAGACGCGTGGCACGCCGCTCTCGATCACGACCGCCCCCGTGATCGTCGGAGGCATGGTCGTGGGCACCACGCTGACGACCAGCGGCGGCGCCTGGCAGAGCCCGAACCCGGAGGCCAACCGGACCGAGGCGTGGTGGGAATGGTGGCGCTGCCCCAACACCAGCCAGATCTGGCGGTGTCAGTTTCAGACCCGCAACGACAGCTATCGCTTGACTGACTCCGACCGGGGCCAGTACGTCTACCTCACCCGCTATGTGCGCTGGCGCAACAACGGCAACAACTGGGAGACCGTCACGCGTGTGAGCGCCACCCCGTCGCCCGTCACGACGCCGGTCCCCACGCCGGCCCCGACCCGACTCCGACTCCGACGCCGGTCGTGACGCCGGTCGCGACGGTCGCGCCGACCCCCGCACCGACGTTCGACGTCGCCGCGGCCGTGCCGACGCCCGTGCCGACCAACGGGCAGGTCCTGCACGAGACCGCCCGCTCGCGGCGGATCATCAAGCCCTTCCCGGTCGTCCGCATGCGCGGCGTACTGACGACCACCGGGGCCAAGGTCTCGGTGCTCTCGGTCCGCGCGCCGCGCGCCGCGAAGGTGACGCTGCGCTGCAAGGGCAAGAGCTGTCCCGCGAGCCGCTGGTCGCGCAGCGCCCGCAAGAGCCGCCTGACGCGCATGTCCCGCTTCGAGCGCAACCTGCGCTCCGGAGTGACGCTCACGATCTCGGTGACCCGCCGCGGCTACGTCGGCAAGCGGACGGTGTTCGTGATCAGGCGCGGCCAGGCGCCGCTGCGCTCCGATCGCTGCCTCTCGGCCAAGGGCCGCATCACGCGGTGCCCGGCGGGGATATGAGCGACCGTCCGATCGCCGGCGTGCTCGCCGCCGTCGCCGCCGCGGTGTTCGTCGCCGGGTTCGCCGGTGCCGCCGTGACGCGCCCTGAGACCGCGGCCGTGGCCGAGGAGTCCGCGCCGAGCGCGGCCGCGGCGACCACCGAGACGAAGCTCGCCGCCGCGCTCACCGCGCCGTCGCTCTCACGCGTGGTCG
This sequence comes from uncultured Solirubrobacteraceae bacterium, assembly GCA_963848475.1. Taxonomy (GTDB): domain Bacteria; phylum Actinomycetota; class Thermoleophilia; order Solirubrobacterales; family Solirubrobacteraceae; genus Solirubrobacter. Next base: position 491,939 of record CAWKDW010000003.1, read on the forward strand.
CGCTGCCGGCCCTGCACCTGCCGGTGCACCGCAAGCCGGTCAAGAAGAAGCGGGCGAAGGCGAAGACCCAGGTCAAGGTGAGTACGACCGCGACCGCGCCCGCCCCGACCGCCACACCGCGCGCCCCCGTCGCGACGGCGGTCCCGCAGCGCCCGGCACCGGTCGCGCCGAAGCGTCCGTCGCCCAGCAAGACCTTCGACACCTCGGGATGATCGGCCGCCGAGCCGACGGCCGCCCGCGGCCGAGCCTACGGTGGATGGCCGTGGGCCTCGTCGTCGCGCTCGCCGCCGGGATCGGCGGATGGCTGGTCGCGAACCAGATCGCCGCCGATCCGGCCAGCGCGCCGGCGGTCGCCAAGGTGCTCGCCGCCGGCCCCGCGCGCCTGAAGGTCTCCAGCGACTGGGCGCGGGCCGCGCGCGCGCCGGCCGTCCCGGGCCTTCGCCGGCGCCCCCGCGTTCACGCCCTACGACGGACTGGCGACGACCGTCTCGGTCGCGCTCGCTGCCCGCCGACGACCCGGCGCTCGTCCCCGCCGCACTCATCCAAGCGGCCGAGGGTGGGCTGCCCAAGCCTGAGAAGGCGCGCGTCGTCGGGCTCGAGGCGCGCGCGTACCGCGGCATCCGCACGGGCGACTCGGTCCTGGACGTCTACGCGATCCCGACCACGCGCGGCGTGCTCACGCTCGTCTGCGCCGCCCGCGACGGCGGCGCCGAAGCGCCGACCTGGTGCCTGAACGGGCTCGAGCAGATCACGGTCGACGGGGCGCAGCCGATCGCGCCGAAGGCCGGGACGGCGTACCGGCTGCGGGCGCCGGAGACATTGAGGGGGCTCGACGAGACGCGCGTGCGCGAGCGCGCGGCGCTGCGGCGCTCGAAGGGTCCCGTGGGCCAGGAACGCGCCGCCCGCGCGCTCTGGAAGGCCTACGGCGACGCTGCCGCCGAGCTCGCTCCCTACGCCGCCGCCGGCGAACCGTCCGCGCAGGTCGTCGCCGCGCTGCGCGAGACCGCCCGCGCCTATCGCGCGCTCGGCGACGCGGCGCAACGGCGCAGCAAGCGCGCCTGGGCGCGAGCCCGCACCGCCGTGAGCCGCGCCGAGCGCGAGTTCAAGGCGCGCGTCGCGGCGAGTTAGAGCGCGCGGCGGCCGGAGAACGCGCGGCCGAGCGTGACCTCGTCGGCGTACTCGAGGTCGCCGCCGACCGGAAGGCCGGAGGCGAGGCGCGTGACGACGATGTCGGGGACGCGCTGATGCAGCTCGCCCGCGATGTGCAGTGCCGTGGCTTCGCCGGTCGTCGTCGGGTTGGTGGCGAGGACGACCTCGCGGACGCCTTCGACCACGCGGCCGTAGAGCTGGACGAGCCGCAGGTCCTCGGGCTCGACGCCGTCGATCGGCGAGAGCGCGCCGCCGAGCACGTGGTAGCGGCCGCGGAACTCGTGCGTGCGCTCGATCGGGATCACGTCGTTGGGCTCCTCGACCACACACAGCACGCTGAGGTCGCGACGCTCGTCGAGACAGATCGTGCAGCGCGGGCCCTCGGCGAGGTTGAAGCAGATCTCGCAGAGCGTGATCTTCTCCTTGACGTCGATGATCGCCTGCGCCAGAGCGCGCGCGTCGGCGTCCGACGCGCGCAGCATGTGGAACGCGAGCCGCTGGGCGGTGCGGTTGCCGATCCCCGGCAGCTTCGACAGCTCGGTGACGAGCCGCTGGAGGGGCGGGGCGAGCAAGCGCTAGCGCTTCTTGTTCGCGCGGCGCGCGGCGCGGTTGCCGCCGGCGCCGGGCGCGCCGCCACCGCCGGGGGGAAGGCCGCCCATCCCGCCCATGCCGCCGAGTCCCAGCGACTCGAGCGCGCTCATCGGGTCAAAGCCGCCCTGCTCGGCGCCGCCGAGCTCGCTCTGCTGCAGCTGCTCGGCCATCCGCAAGGCCTCGTTGACCGCGGCGACGACCAGGTCCTGCAGCATCTCGACGTCCTCGGGGTCGACCGCGTCCGGGTCGATCGCGAGGCTCTCGAGGCGCAGGTCGCCGGTCATCGTCACCTTGACGGTGCCGCCGCCGGCGCTGGCCTCGACCTTCTGTTCCTTGAGCTTCTCCTGCGCCTCCTGCTGGGCGGCGAGCATCGCCTGCGCCTCGGCGAGCATCTTCTGAAGGTTGGGCGGCTGGGGCATCAGGTCTGCTCCTCAGGTTCCGGAGGGAGTTCCTCCGCGTCGAACTCGTCCTTGAATCGCTGTACCAGGTCCTCGTCGGAGATCGGCACGACGGAGGTCACGGCGGCGGTCGCGCCGGCCGGGACCGGATCGCCGGCCGCGCGCAGCTCGTAGGCCAGCCGAAGCGAGCTCCCGGTGACCGCCCGGATGGCCTTGATGATCGTGTCGCGGTTCGCCGGGTCCTCGGCCTTGCGCTTGAGGAACCCGGAGGACTCCGGCCAGACGAGCGTCAGCCCGTCGCCGTCGAGCGAGGCGGGCGACGCCTCGTCGAGCGCGGCCGCGAGCATCGGTGTCCGCTCGCGCAGCGACTCGACGATGCCGGGCCAGGACTCGCCGAACTCGGCCAGCGAGAGCGTCAGGCTCGGCGCGGACGACGGCATCTCCGGATCGACGGTCGCGACCGCGGTCACCGCGGGGGCCGGATCGGCCGCCGTGGCGAGTCTGCGCGCGAGGTCGCCGGCGGTCTCGTCGGCGGCCTCCTGCGCGGAGCGGGCGCTGCCGTTGCCCGCGCCCGGAAGCGTCGTGGAGACCGAGACGGGCGGCTGCCCGTTGACCTCCGCGGTGATCGAGACCGTGGTCACCCCGCGCCGCGGCTCGTCCGCGCTGTCCTCGCGCGGGGCGGGCGCCGGGCCAGGGTCGCCCGGCCAGGACGGATCGGCGTCGCCGGGCCAGGACGGGCCAGGGTCGCCGGGCCAGCCCGGGTCGGTGTCGGCGGGCCGGGAGGCGACGGGGTCCGCGGGTCGGGACGCGACGCGGTGTCGCGCGGGCCGGGCGGCGACCGGTGTCGGCGGGCCGGGACGCGGTGTCGGCGGGCCGGGAGGCGCGCGGCTCGACGGGCCGCGAGGCGGTGTCTCCAGGCCCCGCGGCGCCGGTGTCGCCCGACCGTGCCGGGCCGGCGTCGGCGGGTCGCGGCGGCGCGGCGGCGCGGCCCGCGGGCGTCTGCGCTTGCTCCGGCGTTCGCACCGCGGTCGCGGCGGGCGGCGCGGGCCCGCGGTTCTCGAGCCTCGCGATCCGCTCCTGGAGGGCCTTGATGGACGGCTCCAGATCCGGCTTGGCGGCCTTCACGAGCGCCAGTTCGAGCTGGGTGCGCGGGTCGGCGCCGTCCTTCATCGCGCGCAGCGCGAACGCGATCAGCTCCAGCAGCCGGACGATCTCGGCGCCGCCGACGCGGCCGGGACTGCTCGGCCAGGCGCTCGTCCTGCTCCGGGGTGACGTGCAACTCGACCGGGACCTCGCCGAGCACCTGCGTCACGAGCAGGCCGCGGGCATGGGCCTCGAGGTCGCCGAAGAAGCGGCCGAGGTCGCGGCCGGAGTCGGCCAGCCGGGCGGCGGCCAGCAGCGCGCCGCGCGCGTCGCCGCCGGCGACCGCGTCGAGCGTGCCGAACAGCAGGTCGGCGTCGGCCGCACCGAGCACGGCGAGCACGTCGTCGAGCACGATCTCCGCGCCCGAGTAGGCCAGCAGCTGCTCGAGCGTGCCGAGCGCGTCGCGGAACGAGCCCGTCGCCGAGCGGGCGACCAGCGCGACCGCCTCGTCGGGGATCTCGATCGACTCGCTGTCGGCCACGCGGCGCAGCACCGAGGCGATCTGGACCACGCTGGGGCGGCCGAAGTCGAAGCGGTGGCAGCGGTCCACGACCGTCGGCAGGACCTTGTTGGCCTCGGTCGTCGCCAGCACGAAGATCGTGTGCGGCGGCGGCTCCTCGAGCGTCTTGAGGAACGCGTTCCACGCCGCCGGCGTGAGCATGTGCGCCTCGTCGAGGATGTAGACCTTGTAGCCGCCGGCCACCGGCGCGTAGCCGACGCGCTCGCGCAGGTCGCGGATGTCGTCGACGGAGTTGTTGGACGCGGCGTCCATCTCGACGACGTCGAGCGAGGACGCCGAGGCGATCGACTTGCAGGACTCGCAAGCCCGCACGGCGCGATCGTCGGGCCGCCGGGACCGGTGCCGCCGCCGGCGGCGCCCTGGCAGTTCAGCGAAGCCGCCAGGATCTTGGCCATGGACGTCTTCCCGGTGCCGCGCGAGCCGACGAACAGATACGCGTGGTGCACGCGGTCCTGCTCGATCGCATTGCTCAGCGTGCGGACGACGTGCTCTTGGCCGACCACGTCTGCGAACGTGCGGGGGCGATGACGGCGGTACAGAGAAGCGGCCACGAGCTGTCTGAGTCTAGTGGCGCGCTCGGCCGCCTCGGCGTCCGGGCGGCGCTGCTGATCCCGCTCGGAGCGCTCGTTGCGTGGCTGCTCATCCAAGCGGGCTTCCTCAATTACGACACCGCCTACAGCCTGCTGTGGGGCGGTGACGTGGCGCATCTGCGCCAGCCGGATTTCAGCGTTCCGGTCGCCCCGACCCCGCATCCGCTCGCGACGGCGCTCGGCGTGCTGCTGACGCCGTTCGGCGATGCCGGGCAGACGATCTGGGTCGTGATCGCGTTCCTGTCGCTGGGCGCGCTGGCGTGGCTGACCTACGAGCTCGGGGCGCACTGGTTCGGGCCCGCGGCCGGCGCCGTCGCCGCGCTCGTGATCCTGACGCGGGTCCCGGTGCTGAGCTTCGGCGTGCGCGCCTACGTCGACATCCCCTACGTCGCGCTCGTGCTCGGCGCGATCCTCGCCGAGGCCCGCAGGCCGCAGACGAAGGTCCCGCTGATCCTGCTCGCGCTGGCGGGCCTGCTGCGGCCCGAGGCGTGGCTGCTCTCGCTCGCGTACGTCGCCTGGCGCCGCGACCTCAGGCTGCTGCCGCTCGCGCTCGCCGCTCCCGTGCTGTGGATGTTCCACGACCTCGCTGCTGACCGGCGATCCGCTGCACTCGCTGACCGGCACGCGCGACAACGCCGAGGTGCTCGAGCGCAAGACCGGGCTCGGCGCCGTGCCGTTGACGGTGCCGCGCCGGCTCGGGGAGATCCTGCGCGAGCCCGGGCTGCTCGGGGCGTTCGCGGGCGGCGTGCTCGTGCTCGCGCTCATGCGCCGGCGCGCCGCGCTGCCGATCGCGGCCGGGTTCGCCTCGATCGCCGCGTTCTGCGTGCTCGCGGCGGCCGGGCTGCCGATCCTCGGCCGCTATCTGCTGCTGCCCGCCGCGCTGCTCGCGGTCTTCTGCGGAGCGGGCGTGTTCGGTTGGCTCAAGCTCGCGCACGACGACCCGTGGCGCCGGCGCTGGGCGATCATCGGCGGCGCGGTGCTCGCGGTCTTCGTGGTCCTCGCCCCGGCCCAGGCGGACCGCATCGGCAACCTGCGCGCGGCGATGGGCACGCAGTCGGAGATCCTCGCCGACCTCCACGACATCACGGGCGACTTCGACTGCTCGCCCGTCACCGTGCCCAACCACCGGCCGGTGCCGCATGTCGCGCTCTGGACCGGGATCCCGCCGGGTGAGATCCGCTCCGCGCAACTGCAGGTGCCCGCCTCGGGCGTCTACGTCGATCCCGCCAGCGAGCGGGTGCTGCGCAACTTCACGCTCGACCCGCGCGATCCGCGCACGCTCACGGCCGCCGTTCCGCCCGGGTTCGAGCGCGTCGCCGCGAACCGCTCCTGGGTGCTCTACGAGCGCTGCCAGGCGAACACGAACGCCACCGGGTGATCGCGCAGGCGCTCCCACTTGGGCTTCAGCGCCAGCCACGTGTCGTCGATCAGCCGCTCACGCAGGTCGCGCAGCGTGAAGCCGGCGGCCCGCGCCGCCGCGACGTGCTCGCTGAGCAGGTGCACGTGGGTCTCGATCGCCACCGGCTCGCCGCCGGCGGCGTCGTAGTGGGTCGGCATGCCCGCGGCCATGATGAAGTGCGGATGGAAGCCGACGAGCACGAACGTCCGGGCCAGCCGCGCCGCCTCGGCGTACAGCGGCTCCAGGGCGGCGAGGTGCTCGTCGACGAGACACGAGACGGCGAGGTCGTAGGCGTCGCTCTGAAGGCCGGTCGCGCCGACGTCTCCCTCCCGTAGCGAGCGGTAGACGCCGCGCTCGCGAGCGCGGGCGAGCATCTCCGGCGTCAGGTCGACCCCGTCGATCGCGTCCACCCGCGGGCGCAGCCACTCGCCGGTCCGGCCCGTCCCGCAGCCGAGATCGGCGACCGTCCCGCCCCACTCGACGTCGACGACGTCGAGCAGATCCAGGTCCATCGCGTCCTGCACCGTGTCCTCGTACGTCGCCGCCCACTCCCCGTACCCGGAGCGGGCGTCGACCGTCCGATAGCCACGTCTGTCAAAAGCAGCGAAATCCATAGCTCCACACCCGCGAGGATGAGCGCCAGCGAATCCTCGTCAGTCCATTTTCGCGGGGCGGCGTCGGCGCCGGGCGAAGCCCGGCCGCCACGCCACCCCAAAGAAAATGGACCGTGCACCCGATGTCGAAGTCGGCCTCCGGGGACTGATCGCGTTCAAAAACTCCGGCCGGGCGACCCCGCACCGCCCATCGGTGACCGCTTAAGGCTGCTTCCTTCCGGACCTGACCTGGTTCACGGGCCGACGTCGAGCGGGACCCGACCATCGACGCCATGAAAGCGAACGTTGGCCCGGAGCCGTGCCCCTCGAAAGGGAATTCGGCCCCGCTAGAGCGGATTGCGGATACAGGACGCCGCTACTGCCCCGCCTAGCACGGTCCACTGCCTAGGCTAGCGCCTCGCGGAGCTTGCGCAGCGCGCGGTAGACGCGGCCCTCGATCGTCGTCAGCGGCTGGTCGAGCACGCTCGCCATCTCCGGGACGGTCAGCCCGGCGCCGAAACGCAGCGAGATCGCCTCGCGCTCCTCGCCCGAGAGCGTCGCCAGCGCGCGGGTCAGCTCGTCCCGGTGCTCGATGCCCGCGAACGGGTCGTCGAGCTCCGCCGCCGTGTCGACGCGGGCGTACGCCCGGCTCTCGGCCGCCGACCGGCGCAGGTGATCGCGCAGAGCGTTGAGGGCGATGGCGTAGAGCCAGGTCTTCGCCGGCCCCTTGCGCCGGTTGTACTTGGCCCGCAGCGCGCGCTCGAACGCGTCCGCCAGCAGGTCTTCGGCCAGCGCCCGATCGCCCGTCCGGTAGGAGAGGAAGGCGAACAGGCCCTGGGCCTCGTCGGCGTAGAGCCGCTCGAATTCGACGTCGTTCAAAATTTCTCAGTCAGGAATCGGTGCCGAGCTTCGTATCAGTGTGTGATGACCGAGTTCGACGACGTCATTCAGCTCTTGAAGGACGAACGGCCGCAGGCCACGGAACTTGAGCTGGACGCGATTAAGCAGCGAGTTCGCCGCAACGCGGCGAATCCCTCACGGAGGAGCCAGTCCATGAAGTCACGCTTTGCCATTCTCGGCATGCTCGTCGCCGGGATGCTGTTCAGCACCGCCGGGGCTGGCCTTGCCATTTCCGGTGTCACGCAGTCGGGCAGCAACGCCGCGATCTCCCAGTACGCGACGCCCACCCCGACGCCTGTGTGCACGCGCGACCCCGACGCCGAACAACAGCGGCGTGACCCCGTCTGACGTCTGCAGCGAGGGCGGCGTCCTGCCGGCCGAGGCAAGAGAACGCGCCCACGGCGGTGGCCGAGGAAGCGCCCACCGCGACGCCCGACGGTGCCGTGTCCCCCGCCGAAGAGTCCCAGCCGGTTCGCCAGCAGGCGGCCGCGGCCGCGACCAGCGAGCTGCCGTTCACCGGCTTCGCGGCGATCCCGGTCCTGCTCGGCGGCCTCGCGCTGCTCAGCGGCGGCCTCGTGCTTCGCCGCCGCACCCGCTCCGAGTAGCGGAGGGGTCCGGGGGGCGGCAGCCCCCCGGTGGTGGTCTATTCGAAGGGAATCGGGGCCCGCACGGTGACTTGTCGCCGGCGGGCCTCGGTCTTTGCCGCGGCGAGGTCGCGCACCAGCGCCTGGGCGCGCTCGTCGAGCGGGTTCAGCCGCAGCGCCTCGGCGGCGTACGGCCGCGCATCCAGGCCCGAGACGCCGTAGACGATCGCCTGGCCGTAGGCCAGCTGCCAGTTGTTCGGATCGCGCGAGCGGGCGGCGTCCATCGCGCGCCGGGCGAGGGCGTACTGGCCGAGCCGCGCGTCGCAGTAGCCGAGCACCTGCCACGGCTCCGGCCGCGTCCCGAAGCGCTCGGTGGCGGTCAGGGCAGCGTCGATCGCGGTCCCGCAGTCGCGCGCGGCAAAGGCCGTGACCGCGCGGTCCAGCGGCGACTGCGAGTACGCGAAGAGCGCCGGAGTCAGGGCGAGGATCAGCACGGCGAGCGCCGCGGCCACGCGCGGCACGCGGCCCAGTTCGCCGACCCGCGCCTTGCTGGCGGCCACGAACCGCGGCTTGCGCGCCGCCAGGGCGACGCCGCCCGCGCCGAAAAGCCAGACGAAGAGCGCCGGCATCTCCCAGTCCCAGTCGATCGCGGCGTGGACCGCGAGCATCGTCCCCGCCGCCACGAAGGCGCCGTGGGCGTGGCGCTCGGCCCCGCCGAGGCGCACCACTCCAGCGCCGAGGATCGTCCCGAGCATGATCAGCAGCAGCACGAGCCCGACCACGCCGAGCTCCGACAAGGTCTCCAGGTACAGCGAGTGCCCGTCGTTGACCTTGATCGGCGGCGCCGGGCGGTCGTGGTCCCAGGTGATCCGGTAGGTGCCGGCGCCGGTGCCGTGCAGCGGCTGATCGTCGAACCCGTCGAGCGCGACGCGCCAGTTGTCGATCCGCCCGTTGTCGACCGCCGACGTCAGCCGCGAGCGCAGGTCGGACGAGTAGTCCATGTAGCGGCCCTCGCTGAAGGTGGCGCGCGCGTCGGAGATCCGGCGTGGCGCGTCGGCCACCACCGCACCGATGCCGAGTGCCACGACCAGCCCCACCGCGACCCCGACACGCAGCAGCCGCAGCCGCTCGGGCTCGATCGGGACCGCCTCCACGCGCTTGTCCAGCGGCAGCGCGGCGGCGCGCAGGATCGCGGCGCCCACGGCGCAGGCGAGCACGACCAGCGCGACGTGGCGCCCCTGGCTCGCGGCGGCGGCCGACGAGTCGTAGTCGGCGCGCGCCAGCAGCTCGTTGCCGTAGGCGACCTTCGCCGCGATCGCCGCCGGGATCCCCGCCGCGGGCAGTCCCGTGAGCAGCCCGCGCGGCTGCGCGAGCAGGACATAGAGCACGAACCCGATCGGCAGCACCCAGATCGCCCCGCGCGAGAACGTCAGATACAGCGTCACCGCGATCGGCGCGAGCGCCGCGGCGGCGAGCACGCGTACGAGGACCGGCTCGCGACCGCTCGCGGTCAGGTGCAGTGCCAGCAGCGCGCCGAGGGCGCAGGCGATGCCCATCGCGTTCCAGTACGTCAGCGGGAACGAGACCCGCTCGGGCAGGAACCCGCTCGAGATCGGGAACGTGTCCGGCAGCAGCCGGGTCACCAGGCCCGCGATCGCGATCGCGGTGAACGCCGCGGCGACCCAGCGCAGCAATATGGACAAATCTCCGATGCGGGCCGCGGCACTGCCCGTCAGCACGAGGACCAGGCCATAGAGGAGGGCGCGATCAAACTCGGCCAGCGCACGCGCCGGAGCGTCGGACCAGAGCGACGAAACGAGCATCCAGACCGCCAGGCCAGCTAACGCGCCGGAACCTAGTGCAAGGCCTGGGCTCCAGCCTTCAAACGGCTTGCGGGCGAGCGTGATGCGACCGACCAGCAAGAGGGCCAGGACGAACGCGACGAGGCCGACCTGTCCCGGGAAGAACCCACCTGCCCGAAAGCCCAGCCACGCCGTCGCCAGGCCGGGTAGGGTTAGATACCAGCCGCGGACGAAAGCGCGGGCTCGAGCCTTAGGACGGGGTGGGCTCAAGAGCTAACCACTGTGGCCGATTTATGACACTGAGGCCCCGTTCGACAACAGTCTGGATGACGGTGCGGCACACGACCGGAGACGGGGGATTGACACTCAGAAATTCTGGGCATGTTTCGGTCGCCCGAGCAAGGACGCGGTCTTGAGCACGAATGCGACATCGGCAGATCCCGGAACAAGTCTGAGCGTTTCGACGGACGTCCTCACCGAGGCGTTCCTCCCCGCTGACCCGCCTGCAGGACGACGCCAAGAGCAGCTGCGCCGTCAGCTGCTCTCGGCGGACATCATCGCGGGTTCGATGACCGGAGCGATCGCCGCGATCGCCGCCGGGCTCAGCCTCAACAAGGTTCCCGTCGTCGCCCTCGCGATCGGTCTCGGCTGGCCGGTGCTCGCGTACGTCTGCGGCCTTTACGCGCTTGACGACCTGCGCTCGTGGGCGAGCGGCGTCGGCGACGCACCCCGGCTGGCCGTCACCTCGCTGCTGATCTCCTGGCCGGTCTTCGGCCTGCTGACCCTGCTCGACGCCGGCCAACCGGTCGTCGGAGCGCTCTGTGCCGCCGTGATCGTCGGCGCCGGAGCGGGCGTCGGTCGCGCCGCGGCGCGCGTCGGCCTGCATCGCTCGCCCGCGTTGCGGGAGCGAACGCTGATCCTCGGCTCGGGCGTCGTCGCCCTGCAACTGGTCCAGCGCCTGCAGCGCCACCAGGAGCTCGGGCTCGACGCCATCGGCTACATCGATGACGACGTCCACGAGCCCGGCCGCCTCGGCATCCCGCGCCTCGGCACGCTGGACTCGCTCACGGATCTGATCGACTTCGGCCGCGTGGACCGCGTGATGATCGCGTTCACGCGCGCCAGCCACGAGGACCTGCTGCACGCGATCCGCGTCTGCCGCGACGCCGGCGTGACCGTCGACATCGTGCCGCGGCTGTTCGAGTTCCTCGAGGGCGCCCGCACGATCGAGCAGGTCGGCGGCATGCCGCTGCTCTCGATCAGCCAGCCGACCTTCTCGCCGCTCTCGCGCTTCTCCAAGCGGACGCTCGACATCATCGGCGCGGCGCTGGCGATCATCGTCCTCGCGCCGCTGCTCGCGCTGATCGCGGTCTTCATCAAGCTCGACAGCAAGGGCCCGGTGTTCTTCACCCAGCAGCGCTCGGGCCGCGGCGGGCGCTTCTTCAAGCTCTACAAGTTCCGCTCGATGAAGGTCGACTCGACCGTGCTCGTGCGCGCGGACGGGGCGATCGTCAAGGCCCCGGACGACGACCGCATCACGCGCGTCGGCCGGATCATCCGGCGCTTCTCGCTCGACGAGGCGCCGCAACTGCTCAACGTGCTGATCGGCGACATGAGCCTCGTCGGCCCGCGCCCGCTCGTGCTCGCCGAGCACGCCGCGCTGAGCGAGGACTGGCAGTCGCGCCGCTCGGACCTGCGGCCCGGCCTGACCGGCCCGTGGCAGGTCTCCGGCCGCTCGCACATCCCCTTCCAGGACATGATCAAGTTCGATTACCAGTACGTCGCCGGCTGGTCGCTGGCGCGCGACATCGAGATCCTCCTGTCCACGCTCCCGGCCGTCATCTCCGGCCGCGGCGCCTACTGACGAAGTACCGCGTCGTAGACGGCCGCCGTCCCGGCGACCATCCGCTCGACCGTGAAGCGCTGCGCGTGCAGCGTGCGTGAGACCGCCGACATCCGCTCGCGCCGCTGCGGGTCATCGAGGAGCTCGATGACCGCGTCGGCCAGCGCGGTCGCGTCGCGGGGCGCGATCAGGATGCCCGACTCGGCCGTGACGGCCTCGCGTGTCCCGCCGACGTCGGTCGCGACCTGCGGCACGCCGCACGCCATCGCCTCCAGCACGCCGATCGGGAACGCCTCCCAGCTCGACGGCAGCACGTAGACCGCCAGCTCGCGCAGGTGGTCGGACGGCGTGGCCGCGGAACGGCTCGAAGACGACGCGCGGGTCGGCGGCGGCGCGCAGCGCCGGACCCTCCGGCCCGTCGCCCGCGATCTTGACCGTCGCGCCGGGCACGGCGTCGAGGATCCGCGGCGCGGCCTCGAGCAGCACGTCGAGGCGCTTCTGGCGTCGCAGCACGGTGACGGCGCCGACCACCAGACCTCCGGCCGGCGGCGCGTCGCACGGCGGGCAGCCGTTGTGGACGACCTCCAGGCGCGCGGGTCTGACGTCGTGGGCGATCGCGACCTCGCGCTCGTCCTCGCAGACGCAGATCAGCGCCGCGGTCCGCGGTGCGAGCGCGCGCTCCATCGCGAGGCCGAAGCGCTCGCGCGCCGGCGAGACCTCGCCGACGAACGGGAAGCAGTGCGGCGTGTAGACCGCGGGCAGCCCGCGCAGGCGTGCCGCGAGCCGCCCGACCACCCCGGCCTTGGCCGCGTGCGCGTGCACGAGGTCGAAGCCGTCCAGTGCCCGGGTGAGGGCGCCGAGCGCCCGCAGATCGCGGTGCGGATGGGCGTAGTCGCGGCGGAACGGCAACCGCTTGGAATCGAACACCACCGGCTGGTGGCCGTGCGCGCGCAAGCCCGCCGCCAGCTGGGCGACGTGCTCGGCGACCCCGCCGTCGGGCGGTTCGCAGACGAGGGCAATCCGCGCCATCAGTGGCGCCGATGCTAGGGGGTGCGGCACAGACGGGTCCTGTCAGGACGCATTCGTGCCGCACCCCCTTGGGCCGGGTGCCGTCGAGGCGGCGGCCGGCACGAGCACGGCGGCGAGGGCCGCGAGGCGGAGCATCGCTCGGGTTGGTCGCTACCGGCGACCCGGCGCGGTGCCCGCCGGGTACGGTTTGTGACGTGAGGATCCTGCTCGCAAGCCCGGGCATGGCCCTCGGAGGCGCCGAACGCGTCGTGTGCAGCCTCGCGACCGGACTGTGCGCGCGCGGCCACGACGTCGCGGTGTCCGGCGCGGCCGGACCGCTCGATGCGGATCTGCCACCGGAGGTCCGCCGCCTCGTGCTCGCGGAGCGCGGCCGCTCGCCGCTCGGCGTCGCCGAGTGGACACTGCTCGAAGCCGTGTTCATCCGTGCCTTCCGCCCGCACATCGTGCACGCGCAGAACACGAAGGCGACCGTGATCGCCGCCGCGGCCGGACGGCTGGCGCGCGGGCCGCGGCGCCCGCCGGTGCTCGCCACCCACCACGGCGCGGCCGTCGACGACCGTACGCGGGCGGCGCGGCTGCTCGAACGCGCCGCCGACGAGGTCGTCTGCGTCTCGGAGGACCTGCTGCCGGCGTTCAGTGGCGACGTCCGCGTGATCCACAACGGCGTCGCGCCGCCGGTGCGCGCGCAACGCGGGGTGGGTGGGGATCCCATCGTCGTGGCCTTCGTCGGCCGGCTCGTGGAGGTCAAGAACCCCGAGCGGTTCCTGCGCGCCGCGGCGCTGGTCGACGGCGCCCGCTTCATGGTCGTCGGCGACGGCGAGCTGCGGCCGTCGCTGGAGGCACTCGCGGCCGAGCTCGGCGTCGACGTCACGTTCACGGGCGCCGTCCCGGACGCCCGCGCGCTGATCGCCCAGGCCGACGTGATGGTCGTCTCGTCGAACTCGGAAGGTCAGTCGATCGCGACGCTCGAGGCGCTCGCGGCCGGCACGCCGGTGGTCTCGACGCCGGTCTCAGGGATGGCCGGCCTGCTGGGCGACGGCGCCGGGATCGTCGTCGGCGACTTCACGCCCGAGGCGCTCGCGGCGGCGATCTCGGAGCTGGTGGGCGATCGTGCCCGCCGCACAGGGATGGGCGCCGCGGGAGCGAAGCTGGTGCTCGAGCGCTATTCGGCCGATGACATGGTCGACCGCTACGAACGTCGCTACCGCGCCCTCACACCTACCATCACCAGCTAATGCAGCTCAACGAGCTCCTCGCGATCCTTAGGAAGCGGCGCTTCGGCGTCCTCGCCGTGATCATGCTGACCGTCGCCTTCAGCGCCGCCCTCGCCCTCGTCACGCCGCCGCGTTACGAGGCCACGGCCACGCTGGCGCTGACGCCGAAGATCGACCGCACCCAGGGCTTCATCGGCTCGCAGGACCTCAGCGCGCTGCTGAGCACCTACGCCGAGACCGCGAAGTCCAGCGTCAACCGCGAGCGCGCACGGCAGATCCTCGGCCGCAAGCTGCCGGGCGAGATCGACACCTCGACCGTCGGCGGCACCGGCATCCTGCGCATCACCGGCCGGGCCGCGACTCCCGAGGGCGCAGCGGCGACCGCGAGCGCGGCCGCCCAGGCCTTCCAGCAGTCGGTCAAGGACAACCCGCTGATCATCGTCAGCGTGATCGACCCACCCGAGCCGCCGACCACCGCGGTCCAGCCGCGGCCGCCGCTGATCGTCGCCGTCGGCATCCTGCTCGGCACGCTCGCCGGCATCTCCTACGCGCTGCTGATGGAGCGCGTGCGGCGCCGGATCGAGTCGCCGGCCGAGATCCACGAGCTCACCGACAAGCCGGTCGTCGGCCGCCTGCCACGCCAGCGCGCGCTGCAACGGGCTCCCGCATCGCTGGTCTGGAGCCAGGAACGAATGACCGGGCTCCAGGAGAGCTACCGCGCGCTGCGCACCAACGTGCAGTTCCTGGTCGAAGGCAAGCGCGTGATCGAGGTCACGAGCCCGGACCCCGCCCAGGGCAAGTCGACCGTCGTCGCCAACCTCGGCGCGGCGCTCGCGCAGATCGGCGTCGACTGCGTGATCGTGGACGCCGACCTGCGGCGCCCGACACAACACAAGATCTTCGGCATCGACAACACCACCGGCCTGTCCACGCTGCTCTCGGTCCGCAACCCGCAGATCGACCTCAAGCCGTCCGGCTTCCCGAATCTCTGGGTGATCCCGAGCGGCCCGCTGCCGCCCGATCCGACCGAGATGCTGCACGTGCGCTTCGGCCCGCTGGTCGAGCGCCTGCGCGATCTCGACGCGCTGATCCTGATCGACACCCCGCCGGTGCTGCCGGTCTCCGACGCCCGCCTGATCGCCCCGCACTGCGACGGCGTGCTGTGCGTCGTCTCCGCGACGTCGGCCAAGCCGGTCGCGCTCGCGAGCGCGCTCGAGCGGCTCCAGTTCGTGCAGGCCAACGTGATGGGCATCGTGCTCAACCAGTCCGGCGACGACCTCGAGGCGACGGGCGGCTACTACTACACGAGCCCCGAGTCCGCGGGCGCGTCGGCCTGACGTCACCGCGATGAGCGGGCGGCTGGGCATCCGCGGCGCCGAGTGGCCGCAGATCGTCGCGATCGCGCTCGCGGTCGCCATCCCGACCGCACTCGCACCGGCCTACGCCATCGCCGCGGCCGGCGTGCTGCTGATCCTCACCGCGGTCGTCTTCAACGCCGGCGCCCTGCTGGCGCTGATGGTCGCGGCGTTCCCCTGGGACGACATGCTCGGCTTCCCGACCGAGACGGTCTCGATCATCAAGATCCTCGGCGCGCTGCTGATGATCGGCTACGTGCTGCGCGCGCTGAGCCGCGACGAGGACGTGCGGCTGCCGGTGACGCTGCCGGCGCTGGTCGCCTTCGTGATGCTCGTGCTGCTCTCGCTGATGCTCTCGGGCGACGTCGAGTCGGGACTGTCCAAGACGCTGCGCTACCTGCTGTTCGGCGCGTTCACGTTCCTGTTCATCCAGCTCGTGCGCAGCCGGGCGGAGCTGGTCACGATCCTGCGCGTGCTCGTGGCATCGTCGACGCTCGCCGCGCTCTACGGCACCTTCAAATTCATCACCGGCAACGTCGAGCGCGTGTCGGGGCCGATCGGCGAGGCCAACGACTTCGCCTACGTGCTCGCCTCGGTGCTGCCGTTCGCCGATCTATCTGACGCTGCGCGACAAGCGCGTACGGCTGCTCTGGGGCCTGTGCTCGGCGGTGCTCGTGCTCGCCTTGTTCGGGACGCTGTCGCGCGGTGCGCTCGTCGGCGTCGCCGCGGTCGTGCTGTGGGCGGTCGCGACGCGGCGGACGCGCTTCGGCGGCGTGCTGGCCGGAACGATCGTCGTGGCCGGGACGCTGCTTCTCGCCTTCACGCTCTGGCGGCCGCTGATCGACGAGCGCCTCGCGGCCAAGAGCGTCGTCGCGCAGGCCAACGTGGACTCGCGCGAGGCCTACTGGTCGGCCGCCGCGCGGATGGCCGCCGATCACCCGATCCTCGGCGTCGGGCCGGGACGGTTCGGGATCGAGAGCAAGAACTACATCCTCAACGACCCGATCAACATCGACCGCCCGGTCGCGCACAACTCCTACCTGGAGGTGCTCGCGGAGGGCGGCGTGCCGACGCTGATCGCGTTCATCGCCCTGATCTTCGGGTCGTGGCGATTGCTGGCGCGGGCCCGCGTCCGCTTCCAGGTGATCGATGACCGGGACGGGCTGCGGATCGTCGCGGCCACCCAGGCGTCGCTGGTGGTGGCGATCGTGTCGGCCAACTTCCTCTCGGTGCAGATCACGATCCCGCTGTGGCTGCTGGCCGGCATCGCCGCGGTGCTCTGGTACCAGGCCGCCCCGCCGCGGCGCCGCCCGTGAAGGTCGCGCTCGTCACCTCGATCCCGTACGGGGGTCCGGTCGAGCACGCCGTCCTGCTCGCGCGCGACCTCTTGCGCCTCGGTGTGGCGGTGAGCGCGGTGGCGTGTGATGAGGCTGTCGCCGAGCGGTTCGCCGAGGTCGGCGCGCGAACGGCGGTGCTGCCGCTGCGCAGCCCTGGCGACGGGGCGGGCGCGGTACGCGTGCACCGGTTCGTCAGCGGTGCTGACGTGGTCCACTCGCACGACCGCCGCAGCGGTCTCTGGGTGCGTCTCGGCCCGTCGCACGGCGCCGTCCGCGCGCACACGCTGCACGGCCTGCCCGAGCCGTATCTCGACGGCAGTCCAGGCTTGAAGGGCCGGATTGCCTACGGCGGACTGGAGCGCGCGCTGGCGAGGCGCACGGACGTGCTGATCGCGCCCTCCCACGCGGCCGCGCGGCTGCTCTCGGAGCGCGTGGGGTACGCGCTGGAAGACATCGTCGTCGTGGCCAACGGCGTCGACCTTCCGGCCGTGCCGTTCGCGCCCGGCGAACTGGTCGGGACGCTCTCGGCCCACGAGCCGGTGAAGGGGCTCGACGTGTTCATCGACGCGGTCCCGCGCGTGCTCGCGCAGCGTCCTGGGACGCGCTTCGTGATCTACGGGACCGGCTCGCTCCAGGCCGAGCTGCGCGAGCGTGCACGCTCGCTTCCGCTCGTTTTCGCCGGCCACGTGCCGGCCGAGCAGGGCCTGCGCTCGCTCGCGGTGCTGGCGCTGCCGTCGTTGATGGAGACGAGCGGTCTGGCGCTGCTGGAGGCGATGGCCGCGGGCATTCCGGCGGTCGCCTCGCGGGTCGGCGGGATCGAGGAGACAGCACCGGCGGGCGCCGCGACGCTGGTCGAACCGGGCGACGCGCGGGCGCTCGCCTCGGCGATCCTCGCCTTGCTCGACGATCCGGGGCTGGCCGCGGCGCAGATACGCGCCGGCCGGGCCGCGGCCGCCGAGCGGACGGCGACGCGCACCGCCGAGCGGATGCTCGCGGTCTACGAGACGGCGATCAGCCGAGCTTGACGCGCGTCCCGCGCGGGGCGCGGACGCGGACCGGTTTGGGCTTGGCGCCCGCGACCGAGATCGAAGCCTGCGCGAGCACCCGGACGCGCAGGGTGACCGTCCGCCCGGAGCGGATGCGCACGGCGCGCCTGCCGACGACGGTCGTGCCGCGCGTGATCCGTACGGTGCCGCGGCAGAACGTCCGGACCTTGCAGGTGACCGTGACGGTGACGATCGGCGGCGTCGTGGTGCGCGTCGGGCCGGTGATGGTGCCGCCTACGACCGGCGGTGAAACGGTGCCGCTGCCGCCGCCCGCGCCCGGGTCCGTGCCGCCGCCTTCGCCCGCGTCCGTGCCGCTGCCGGTGCTCGGGTCCGTGCCGCTGCCCGTGCCCGGGTCCGTGCCGCCGCCCGTCGCTCGGGTCCGTGCCGCCGCCCGTCGCCCGGGTCCGTGCCGCCGCCTTCGCTCGGGTCCGTGCCGCCGCCCGTGCCCGGGTCCGTGCCCGTGCCGCCGTCCGACGAGCCTTCGTCGTCGCCGCCTTCTTCGCCGTCCGAGTCCGGTTGCTCGTCTGTGCCGTCTTCGCCTTCACCGGGGTCCGCCGGGCCGTCTTGGCCCGGCTCGATTGAAAAGGCGCGCCACCACCTGCCTTGGCGAGTATCAGCGCGGAGTGGGGTGGCAAGGTCGCGGCGGTGGCGTCGGTCAGACCGGAGCCGGTGTAGGCGGCGCCGAAGTCGACTCCCACCGACGAATTCGTCGGGTTCACGAGCACGAGCCCGTTGGTGAACTTGCGGCGGTGGACGCCGCTGGCGTCGCGCGTCTCGGTCGCGGCCGGGGTTCCGATCGCGTAGTCGTAGACCGAGAACCAGTTCTCGTTGGTGTAGTCGCCGTGCAGCGCGAAGTGCGCGTTGCCGCCGCCCGCGAGCAGCATCGTCGCGAAGCCGTAGCGCGCCGCTGCGGCGTCGCTGTTGGCCGAGTGTGAGACGCCGAGGTAGTACTTGCCCTGGGTCTCCGCGTCCTTGATCGACTGCAGCTGGGTCTCCCACACCGAAGCGCGGTCATAGGTCTCCGCCGCGGTGCTGGTGCCGACCTTGACGAAGTTCTCGTTCATGCCGCCGTCGACGTGCTGCAGCCAGCCGTTGATGACGGACGGGTAGTCCTTCCAGAAACCGAAGTTCGGGATCACGAGCTTGCCGGCGCTGCGGAAGCGCGCACCGATCGCGGCCAGGGCCGAGCCGGTAGCGGCCTGGTAGGCCGCGTCGGTCGGGTACTTGGCGACCTGGGCGACGTCGTAGTGGTACTCCATGCTCGGGTTGGTGTCGTCCATGAAGACGCCGTCCCAGCCCTTGTTGCCCATCTCGGCGAGTACGTTGTCGGCCCACTTCTGCTGGTAGCCGGCGTTGCCGATGTCGGCCGCCCAGATCCAGTTGTAGTAGCGGAACGTGAAGCGCTGCCCGCTCGTGTTCTGCAAGAACCACTCGGGGTGCGTGGCGGCGTCCTGGGTCGCGACGCCGGTGGAGACGCCGCCCCACTGGTCGCGCTCGACCATCCCGGAGAGGTCCTTGTAGATCAGGATCTTGAGGTTCGGGTTGGCCGCTTTCAGGCGCTGCATCAGCGGCACCTGGTAGCTCTGCAGTACCAACACGTTGTTGCGCGTGCCCGTCTGCGAGTAGTCGGCGTTTCCGGCCGCGGTGTCGATGGCGTAGCGGAAGTGACCCACGCTTTGAGGGGCTGCGGTGGCGCTGCCGGGAAGCAGCGCGAGGGCGATGAGCGTGGCCGCAAGTGCCATTAAGAATGTTCGCACTACTTACCCCCTTCGGCGGCCCGGCCGACCTCGAGTTGCGAGGTCCCGTGACTTTGCGTCCCCGCCTTACGACGGGTTTGCCATTTATCGGATTCGGGGGCGCTGTGCCCTCACGTCATTAGATCGGCCTGCGACCTCTAAAACTGGAGTTAATTGTCCGCGCGTAGACGAGCGGCGACCTGCGCGTACAGCGCCGAAGCACCCGCAAGTGCCTCCGGCCAGCGGTAGCGCCGCGCGAGCATACGGCCTTCGGCCCCCATCGCGGCGGCTCGTCCGGGGTCGGCGAGCACGGCGGCGAGCGCCGCGGCAAGCTGGCGCGGGTCCTCGCCGATCAGCCCGTGCCGGCCGTCCTCGAACCCGACACCGCCGACGCCGAGCGAGGTCCCCACGACCGCCCGGCCCGCGGCGAGTGCCTCGAGCACCTTCAGCCGTGTCCCGCCGCCCTCCCAGATCGGCACGATCACCGCGCGTGCCGCGGCGAGCGCGCCCGGGAGGTCCGCGACCAGGCCGAGCACCTCGACGCCCTCGACGTGCGAGAGCCGCATCCGCAGCTCGTCGTCCATCCCGGCGCCCGCGATCGCCAGCCGCGCGCCCGGCTGTTGCTCGCAGCACCGCGGGCCAGCCTTCGGCCACGAAGCGCTCGATGCCGCGGCGGTTGGCCTCGTAGCCGAAATGCCCGAAGAACAGCGCGCGCTCGCCCGCGTCGACCACGGGGGTGAGGAAGAACTCGTCGTCGACGCCGTTGGGTGCGAGCAGTGGTCGCCCGCCGGCGGCGCGCACGGCGGCCGCGTCGGCTTCGGAGACGCACAGAACGCGATCGGCCTGCGGCAGCGCGCGGCGCTCGACGGCGCGCAGCGCCGCGGCCCGGTTCTGCTCGCGCAGCCGTGCCATTCCCGTGCGCTGGCGGGCGGCGCTGCGGGCCAGCGCCGAGTCGAGGTTGTGCAGGCTGAGCACGGTCGGGACTCCGGGCGGCGCCGCGTAGTACGCGCTCTGGGTGTGCTCGAACTGCACGAGCGCCGCGTCCGCGGCGACCTCCGCGAAGCGGCCGGCGAGCTGGTGCAGGATCGGGCTCGGCAGTCGTGCCGCGTGCTGGCGCAGCCGGTCCAGCACGCCGGGCGGGGGCTCGGCGATCACCTCGACGACCCAGCCGCGCATGCGCAACTGCTCCGCGGCGCCCGGGGCGCCCGGATCGGTGGTCAGCAGATGGGGGCGCAGACCCGAGTGGTCCATCGCCTCCAGCAGCCGCAGGGTGCGCTTCTGGCCTCCGGTCACCGGTGGCTCGGGAAGCAGCGGCGTGACCACCGCGGCCGTGATCGGAGGTCGCACAGCCGCACATGCTGCCAACATGGCCGCGGTGCGGATCCTGGCCTGCGCCTCCGAGGCGCCGCGTGCACCGCTCAATGGCTCGCGTCTGGTTCTGCACGAGTTGCTCCCGCGCGTCGCCGCGCGCGCCGAGCTGACCGTGCTGGCGCTGCGCCGTCCCGACCAGGAAGGTCCCGCCCCGACGGGCTTCGAGCTGCTCGAGCTGGCGTTCGGCGACCCGCCGCCGGCGGCCTCGTGGGCGCTGCGCGGCGCCGCGCTCGCGCTGCGCGAGCCGGTCGAGGCGCGCCGCCTCGCGGCTCCGTTCCAGCGCGCGCTCCCGGGGCTGTTGGCGCAGCGCCGCTTCGATGCGGCGCATGTGACGCTCGGCTCGCTGGCGGGGCTCGCCCCGGCGCTCGGCGGGCTGCCGGCGCTGATCGCCCCGCTCGACGCCTGGCACCTCAACGTCCGCGCCGAGGCCGAGCGCGCGCAGGGCGCGGAGCAGGTCTGGCGCCGGCAGCAGGAGCGCGCGGTGCGGCGCTGGGAGGCGAACGCCTACCGGCCGTTCAAGCGCGTCGTGCTCGTCACCGACGAAGACGCGCGTCAGGTCGCGGAGCTGGACCCGACCCTGCGCGTGGTGACGATCCCCAACGGCGTCGACGCTGCCCGCTTCGCCCCGCCGCCCGGCATCGAGCGCCACGGGATCGTGTTCACGGGCGCGCTCGACGCGCCGTCGAACGCGACGGCCGCGACCCGGCTGGCGCAGCGGATCATGCCGCTCGTGCGACGGGAGCTGCCCGACGCGACGCTGACGATCGTCGGCCGCTCGCCCGGGCCGGAGGTGCGGGCGCTGGGCGGCGTCGTGGCCGACGTCCCCGACCTGCGGCCGTGGCTGTGGGGCGCGGCCGTCTACGCGTGCCCGATGGAGAGCGGCACGGGGATCAAGAACAAGTTGCTGGAGGCGATGGCGGCGGGCGCACCCTCCGTCGCGACGCCGCTCGCCTGCCAGGGCATCAACGCCTCGCACGCGCTGGTCGCGGTCTCCGACGCCGACTTCGCCGCCGCGCTCGTGGAGCTGCTGCGCGACCCCGTACGCGCGGCGCGGCTCGCCGAAGGCGCCCGCCACTACGTGCGCGCCCGCCACGACTGGGACGCTGTGGCCGCCGCCTACCTCGCGCTCTACGAGGAGATCGCTTGAGCGCGGAGATCGGGGAGACGACCGGCAGCTCCGTCGTCAGCGGCGGGCTCTGGACGCTGTTGAACCGCGTGCTCCCGCAGGCGCAGCTGCTGGCCCTCTCGATCATCGTGGCGCGCTACCTCGGCCCGACCGACATGGGCCGCCAGAGCTTCATCGCCTTCAGTGCGATCGCACTCGTCCAGGTCGCCACGGCGGGGATGCCGGGAGCGCTGAGCCGGTTCGTCGGCGAGCTGCTGGGCGCGCGGCGCGGCGGGCAGGCAGTGTCGCTCTACCAGTTCACGCTGCGCGTGGAACGGGTGGCCGCAGCGCTGGTGGCGGCCTCGCTCGTCGTCGTCGCGCTGCTCGGCGGCGACCCGCGCGCGGCGTGGGTCCTGGCCGGCGTCAGCGGCGCGCTCGCGGTCATGCAGGCGGTGCCGACGAGCATGCTCGCGGGGGCACAGCGCTGGCGCCAGGGCTCGGTGCCCGGCCTCGTCACCGGCGTCGCCACGGTGCCGCTGACGATCGTCGTGCTCGAACTCGACCTCGGCATCACCGGGCTCTTCGGCCTCGAGGCCGTCGCGGTGTTCGCGAACCTCATCTGGAGCTCGGAGCTGGCGCGCCGGCTCGTCCGTGATCTGCCCGCGACCGAGCCGTTGGAGCATCCGCTGCGCGGGCGCTATCTCAGGTTCGTGGGCTCGACCTCGATCATCGTGATCATCCAGTTCGTCGTCTGGCGCCGCTCGGAGCTGTTCGTGCTCCAGCACTACTCGCCGGACGCCCAGATCGCGTTCTACTCGATCGCGTTCGCCGCGGTCTCCGGGCTCTCCAAGCTCCCCGAATCCGTCGAAGCCGTGACCGTGCCGGCGGTCGCGAACCTCGTCGGGACCGGCGAGGACGAGCGCATCCGGCGCGGCTTCTGGCGCGCGATGCGGCTGCTGGTGCTGGCCACGCTGCCGCTCGTCGCCGGGGTGGCGGTGACCGGTCCAGCGCTGCTGCGGCTGGCCTACGGCGAGGACTACGCCGACGCCGGCCCGGTGATGCTGGTGATGCTGGCGCCGATCCTGATCCAACCGATGCTGCGCGTCAGCGAGGGCATCCTGTTCGCGCTCGCGCGCGTGCGCTTCATCGTCATCACGGGGCTGATCGCGTCGGTCGTCGACCTCGGGCTCGCGTTCGCGCTGATCCCGAGCCTGGACGCGATCGGCGCCGCGATCGCCAACGGTGTGGCGATCCTCGTCGCCGGTGTCCCCGCGCTCGTGCTCGCGATCCGATTGCACCGGCCCTGGTCTGCTGCCGACCGGCCCGATGCTGCGCGCCGTGCTCATCTCGGCGGCCGTAGCGGGCGCGTCGTGGGCGACGCTCTCGGTCGGTACGCTCGTCGCCGTCGCCGCGGGGACGCTCGCGTTCTTCGTCGCGTCGTTCCTGCTGCGTCCGCTCGCCGCCGAGGACGCCCGCTGGCTCTCGGACGCACTCGGCGATGCAGGGCCGCGTGGCGTTGCCGCCGGGTTCGTCCGCAGAATCGGGGCCGCATGATCGATCTCCACTCCCACCTGCTGCCCGGTCTCGACGACGGTCCGGCCGACGAGGCGGGCTCCGTCGCGCTCGCCGCCGAGGCGTATGCCGCCGGCGTGCGCGTGATGGCGGCGACCCCGCACCTGCGCCAGGACTTCCCGCGCGTGCAGGTCGGCGAGCTCGCCGGGCGGGTCGGCGCGCTGCAGGCGCGGCTGAACTCGGACGGGATCGCGCTCGAGCTCGTCACCGGCGGCGAGGTCGACGTGCTGTGGGCGCAGGCCGCCAGCGACGAGGACCTGCGCTCGGCCAGCTACGGCGGCTACGGTCATTCGCTGCTGGTCGAGACGCCCTACGGCGAGCTGCCGGGCATGTTCGAGGACCTCCTGTTCCGGATCCGCGTGCGCGGGTTCCGGATCCTGCTCGCGCACCCGGAACGCAACCCGTCCTTCCAGCATGACCCGGAGCGGCTGGTGCGGCTCGTCGACGGCGATGTGCTGGTCCAGCTCACGGCGTCCTCGGTCACGAGCAGCGGGCGCGCAGGGAAGCTGGCGCGGCGGCTGATCGCCGACGGTCACGCGCACGTGATCGCCGGCGACCTGCACCGCTCCGGCGGCAACCGCGCCTCGATCGCCGACGCGGTCGCGAGCGTCGGCACCGAGCGGGCGCACTGGATGGTCACCGAGGCGCCCGCGGCCATCCTCGCCGGCCGTCCGCTGCCGCCCGGCCCGGTCGATGCGCCGCGCCGCCGCGGCTGGCTACGCCGCCGCTGACCAGCGGCGGGTCGTGGTCCGAGCGTTGCCCGCCTTATCGCGTGCGCGCACCTTGACCCTGAGCCGCTTGAGGCCGCGCGGCGGCGTGACCCGCACGGTCCTGGTCGCGTTCGCGCGGGGGAAGGACGAGCGTCCGCTTGACGCGGCGTGAGCCGAGGCGGATCTCGACCGCGGCGCGACCTGCTTCGGAGAGCTTGAACTTGACCTTGAGGCGGCGGCCGCGGCGGGTGAGCGAGACCGACGCGCGCGGGGCGGTGCGGTCGGCGCGCGTCCGGCGCGGCGTGGCGGTCGGCGCCGGGGTCAGGGACGGCAGGGCCGTGGCGATCGGCACCGGCGCGGCGGTCGCCGTCGGCGTCGGCGTGGGCGTCGTCGTGGGCGTCGCGGTCGGGGTGGGCGTGGGCACGTAGTCGGGGAGCGTTCCAGGCACCGGGGCGTCGGCGGTGACGCGGACCCAGCGCGCGATCGACGGCGTGCCGTCCGCGTCGAGGACGAACAGCATGTAGTAGCCCGGGGGCGCCGCTCCCGGCCCCGCCGGCGACTGCACGTCGAGGCCGACGCCGTCGACCGAGCGCAGCGTCCCGAGCTCCACCAGGCGCTGGTTCATGTCCGCGCCATGCGTCGTCGCCGCGGGCGCGACGAGCACCGCGCGCGCCGCTCCGGGCGCCTTGATCCCGAACGGGGCGCCGTAGGGCACCTCCGCGGGCGCGTCCTCGATCGTCGGCCGCGGGGCGAGCTCGTCACCGTCGAACAGGTACGGCGGCGAGTAGATCTCGCCCACGTCCATCGGGTCTCCGCCCTCGGGGCGAGGCGCGTCGCCGAGGTGCCAGTAGTCGTCGCCGGCCGACAGCACCCTGCCGTCGGGGAGCAGCAGGGCGGTCGAGTGGTACGCACGCCATTTCTGCTGTGGCGGGCCCAGCCGCCACGATGTGTCCAGTCCCGGCCGCAGCAGCTCGACCTGCTTGAGCCGCTGGTCGCCGCCGGTGAAGTTGACGCCGGCGTCGCCGAACTTCCCCGCGCCACCGCCGACGGCCACCAGTTCGCCATCGGGCAGCTGCACGACGTTGCCGTACGAGCGGCCCGCGTTCATGGCCGGGATGCCCGCGCCGTTGATCGTCCAGCCGGCGGCCGGCGCGTCGGTGTCGAACGTCTCGGTGTCGGCGATCGCGACGCCATCGGCGCCCGCGTAGGTGTAGCCGCCGAGCAATGTGACCCGCGTATCGCCGGGCGCGCCCTGCGGCCACAGGATCGCGTTGCCGCCGACGCGGTAGACGTTGGTCGGCGCGAAGCTCGTCCACGCGCTGCCGGTCACGAGCCCGTCCAGCCGCGTCGGGTCCAGCATCCCGGAGTCGAGCTTGTCCGGCCCGCCGAGGAACACGCGGCCGTCCTTGAGCGTGAACAGGTGCGGATAGAACGCGGTGTCGCGGTTACCCGCCGGGTAGTAGTCCAGCGTCCCGACCCCACCGCGCGCGGCCGCGGGCGTGAACACCTCCATCTCGATGTTCTTGCTGCCCTGGCCGGCCTCGTCGAAGCCGGCCAGGATCGCGATCCGCCCGTCCGCGAGCTCGACCTGCGACGGATACCAGCGCCCGTGCCGAGGCCGCGGCTGCTCCTGCCACGTCAGCGTCCACGGATCGAACGTGTACGCCCGGTCAAGGCCCTTCCACTGCGGCGTGTTGCCGCCGAGCGAGGCTGGATTGCCGAGATTCCCGCCCGCCACGAACAGCTGGCCGTCGGCGAGCAGCGACTGGCCGGAGCAGAACAGCGGCGCCGGCACGAGCTCGCCGTCGATCTCGATCGGCTCCGGCGCGTGCGAGGACACGATGCCGGTGGCCGGATCCCACAGGTAGAAATCCCCGCGGTTCTCCCGCGTGCCACCGATCAGCGGCGGTCGGCCCCAGAACGCGACCTTGCCTGTCGGCAGCATGACGGCGTTGATCGCGAAGGTCGGCAGGCTGACCGTGGCCGGCGACCAGCGCCCCACCTCGTCGGCCGGCGCATCGGGCAACTCGAGCGGGCGAGCGTCGCGCTCGGCCGCCTTGCGCTGCGCAGGCGTCAGCTCCGCCTCGGCCTTCGCGGCCTTGCGCTGCGCGGCGTGCTCCGCCGCATGCGCGGGGCCCAGCGTGGCGATCTCATACGCCTCCAGCTCCGACTCGGAATCGTGCGCGTCGGCAGGAGCGGCGACGAGCAACGCCGCCAGCACCGCGGCCATGATCACCCGTCGCATCCGTTCAACGTAGTGAGAACTCGCGCGTCTGGATACCGCGCGGCCCTGCGGTAGCCGATCGTTCGATCGCTCGACGCGCCGCGGGACGGCCATCGGCCCGCGATAGAATGCCCGCTCCCCTGGGGCGCGTAGCTCAGTGGGAGAGCGCTCGCTTCACACGCGAGAGGTCGCAGGTTCGAAACCCGCCGCGCCCATCGTCTCAGAAGGCCCGCTAACGCGGGCTTTCTGCGTTCTCGGGGCGTCGGTCGCTTTTTGGCCGGGCGGGCTATGGAAGCGCTACCGGTCGGCGCCGAATCCGCGGAATATCGTCCTGCTTACGCCTGCCTCTGCCCGCGGGGTTGAATCAAACGGCGCTTAGGAGGGGCTACGACGCCTGAGTTCGCACCGCTCAGAGGCAAGCGTTCGGCGCGGATGCCGAAGAACGGATCGTGACGGGCAGATCACGCGACGGTCTCCCAGACGCCATTGCGGCCTTCGTCGAAGGGATGCTTGTCGACGAACTGGTGTTCGCGACGATGATTCTCGAAACGGCGAGCACTAGTCCGACACGACTCTGCGGGGAGCGGGCGGCGGGCTCTGAAAGTGAGACGCGGAGAAGAGTCGTCCTCGTCGGAGTGTGCGCGCTGCTCCGGCGGCGACGCGGCGCGGGTCGACCTGCTTGTCACAGGTTGTAGGGGCTGCGGTAATTCATCGGTGATGGGTCCGGTCAGTGATGGAGAACTGTTGCGCCGCGTGGTCGAGCGCGACCGCGACGCGTTCTCGGAGCTCTACGTCCGTCATGAGGCGATCGTTGCGGGATTTCTGGTGCGCCGCACGCGCGATCCGGAGCTTGCGGCCGATCTGACCGCGGAGACGTTCGCCGCTGCGATCGTCGCCGCGGCCCAGTTTCGGGATGAGGGACAAAGCGCGATCGGGTGGCTGCTCGGCATCGCCGGCAATCTGCTCGGTCGGCGCCATCGTCGAGGCCAGGTCGAGCGCCGGGCTCGCGAGCGTCTCGGGATCGAGCGGGTGGCCGTGAGCGATGCCTCGCTTGAGCGTGTGGAGGCGCTGATCGACGACGCCGATCCGGATAACGCGCTGCATCGAGCGTTGGACGCGCTGCCCGAAGGCCAACGCGAGGCCATCCGCGCGCACGTCCTCGACGAGGAGCCCTACCCGGTGCTCGCGGCGCGGTTGGGGGTGCCCGAGGCGACGGTGCGCCAACGAGTCAGCCGGGGATTGGCGCGACTGAGAACGACGCTTGAAGGACGCCAGCCATGACGCTCATGCCCGAGATCCACGATGCGCTGCGCGAGGCGGTCACGGCGCCGCGTCGCCGGCGCGTCACCCGCCGTGCGGGCTTGCTCGCGTTAGGCGTGGTGATCGTGTCCGGTACGGCCGTGGCGGCGAGCGGCCCGTGGCGACCGCAACTAGGCACGGAGGATCGCGGCCCACGTCCCCGCGCCGCTGTCACCGGCGTCCCCCAGGAACAGCTCGACGCGCTCGCGATCCTGCGGCGCCCGCAGACCGCGGCCGAGCGCGGCCCGCTCGTCCGCGACGCGCTACGACACCTCTCGCGCGAGATGATCGACGGCGTGCACACCGACGGCGTTCGGGTGCTCTTTCACAACGCGCGCGAGATCGCGGTGCTGATCCCCGCCGCGAAAGGTCCCCGCCACGGACGGCCGGGCGAACGCCAGCATGTGCTTTGCCTGATGTCGGCGTCCTACGCCGAAGCGCAGACGATCACCATCACCCAGAAGGGCAAACGCAAACGGATCCGGCAACCGGCTGGCTACCGCGGGTGGGGCGGCACCTGCGCGGGCATGGACCGACTCCGCAAGACCGGAATCGAAGTTGGCACCAGCCCTGACGGCAACGGCGATCGCTACACCCCCGGTCAGCGCATCACGATGCGCAGAATCACGCTCGTCCCCGACGGTGTCGCCCGCGTCAAGGTCCGGCTACGCCAACGACGCTACGCCACGGCCGACGTACACGAGAACGTCTACCACTACATCCGACACGACTTCCCGGCCAACATGGGCTCGACCTGGTACGACGACGCCGGCCACGTCATCAAGCGACGCTGACCAGTTCGCCGGCAAGCTGCCGAACCCAAGCTGGCGTTGGGCCACCATGACGAGTCGTCGAGAAGCATCACTTCGTCGAAATGGATCCCTTCGTCGAGAAGGAGCACTATTGCTTCTGCCTCGAGGCGGTTGCGAAGCTCGCGTGGACGGTTCCTCGTCGCGCTGTCGCTGATCGTGTACGACGCAGCAGTGGCGCGGCTCAGGCAGCGCGTTGCTCACACGAGGCGGTGCCAAGCCACGTGTGGGGATTTCGGTCCCAGCACCAGCCCAGCTTCGGCCTCCCGTCGCTGATCCAGAACGCCGGTACGCGTTGGTCACCGCGTCGCGAGCCCGCCATCGAGAAGCCCCAATTCTTGGCGATGACGTCCGGCTGCTGAAGGACGAGCGCGATGCCTTCGTCGAGGGTCAGCGGCGACCGGCCGGCGTCGAGGACGTCGCGCAACGCATCCTGGGGACATACATTCCGTGACCCGGCGCCGAGGTCGATGCCAGTCGCGACGTACGCGTCGGCCACCGGCAGCTCAACGGCGTCAATAGGCGCGAACGTGTCGAGGTCGTCCATCTCGAGGTGACCAAGAACGATCGGTCGACCGTGCCGCTCTACACGCGCGGCGGCCGCAGCGACGGAAACGACGTTGCGAGAGAGCACGAGCACGGAGCGCTCCGGCCGCCCGTGTGGACGTGCGACCTCAACGGTCGCTCTAAACGATGCTTCGTCGACGCTGATGCCCCGAGTCACCAGCACGTCGACCTGCTCATCAAACGACAGCGTCACCATCTCAACCATGCGCTGACAACCTATCGTCGCTGGTCTGTCGCTCCCCCGACCCGCCGCTCTCGTTTCGGCTGATTCCGAGAGCGGCAGACGACGCAGAGACTGTGTAGTACGTAGCCGCGTCGACGTCCTTGGCCGTGACCGTGAGCTGGAGGTTCAGCGGCTCGCCGACCTTCAGCCACCCCCCCGCCATCCCGGTGGAGTGGAGAGACGGCCCAGAGCCCGTGGCGGTTGTCCCGCCAGAACTGACGCTCCTCATCGTCCATTGCATCCCACTCGCCGTCCCACTCCTGCGTCTTGTGGATCGCCCTGGGATGTCCAAGGATCGCTAGCGCGATCGGGCGCGCGGCACCCGGCGGGATCGTCTCCGAGGTGATCGCGTCAATGTCCTCCAGGTGCCGTTCGCCGAACCACCACTGAAGACGCCGCTGGTTGATCAGCCGGTAGATCGGCCGCTGGTTCGGTCGCCACACCGTCAAGAGAACCTGAACCTGCTCTGCCGTTCGCCAGCCGGAAGCGCTTCGAACGGCGAACGGCGCGACGCTGGTCGTGCTGGAGTCCTCGTGTCCAAGGGACGTACCCGTGAGAGCCCCCTCGGAGATGTGCAACGACAATTTCGGGCGCCGTCTCCTTTCTCTCCAGACCGAGACCCAAGGGCGACGGCAACCGCAGAACGGTCCCCACAGCCTCAGCCACATCCCAGATTGTCGCTGCAGACTCAGTAGCCACGCAGGGATTCTGGACGCCCCCTCGGCGGCACAGGCCCTATCTGATCCGTGAGGGCCTTCTCTGCGACATCGAGGCGACCTTCGGCCGCGGCCGGCTGCGCGCGGACGCTGAACTCCCGGCCCGGGCCTGAGCCCAGTCAACGTCACCGGGCATCGAGGGAGGCGACGTCGCGGGGCGCGCCATCCGTAGCTCGTCGCGATCCTCGTGGCGCTACCGGCCTCAGCGAACGACGGCTACGGGCTGTGTCCAACCCTCGCGTTCCAGGCCGGAAGAATCGCGGTTGGTCCGTGGACCGGCGAGCCTACGCGGCCGGCCGGTCGGCCTCGCGGAGCAACTCGGCGAGCGTCTCGCTGGGCTTCTGCCCCCGCGCGTCGGCGATTCGCGCGAGACGATGCGCATCCTCGCCCTCGACGACGACCATCAATCCGAAGGTCGCCGACGGATCGCCCTCGTGGAACTCGAACGCGCTCTCGTCGAGCACTTCGAGTTCGGCATCGAGATCGCCGGGCTGCGGATCGGGGTCTGTCCAAGGATCTCTGCTCATCGCCGTCCGGTAAGGAGTCTACGTTCGCGCTCGGTGGCGTTCCAGCCGGTCACGATCAACCACGTCGTCGGGTCCAACGTCTCCTCGATCACCAGCGTCAGAACACGGCCGCCGTCCGTCGAGCCGATGAGGAACCGCCGTCGCTTCGGATCGCGCGGATTGCGCACGATGACGTAGCGGTTGTGCCGCAGCTCAGTTGGCTCGTCGGCTGAGATGCTCCGGGCAGCGAGCTTGTCGAGCGCGCGTTCGGTGGCGACGAGCTGGTCGACGACGTCCGGCACACGTGCCGGTCTACCGGAAGCACAGGACGGACCCACGCAGGCAACGCTGCGACGTGCCCACAACGTGCCCGAAGGGGCGACGGGAACCGCAGATCGCGACCACCTAGCGAACGGAGAACCCGCGCCGCAGCGTCGATTGCATCATGCGCAAAGCCATGTCTCCCCTTCACACGCGAGAGGTCGCAGGTTCGAACCCGCCGCACCCATGGAACGAAAGGCCTGCAACCGCAAGCCTTTCTCGTTGTGTGGGCGTCTCGCCTGGCATCACCCGCCCGCAGTGACCCCAGCCGGCTATCTGACTACAGGCTCCTGAGCAGCCCACCATCACGCATGCCGACGGTCAACCACGTCGAGGCCTTCACAACTCGCCAAGAGCCGCGCTCGACAGCGGCGCGATCCATGCGCGTACGACGGAGCGCAACCCAAATCGGAGCTTCCTACACCGCATGGGTGGCGAGGGCCGTCCGGCCGATCATCGTCGGCCTCGTTCGGGCGGGTCGTCCCGTTCTCCCCCGCGGCCGTACCTCGGGTATGACCGGCCACGCGCCAACCCAACTCGACGGCGCGGCGGCCTCCCGGCTGCGCCGTCTCAACGTCATCGTCGGTTCGGCGCACGCGCTGCAGGCGGTCGTCCTGCTCGCGATCGCGTCTGCGGCGTCGCTTCCCGTCACGGCGTCGTTCCTGGTCGGGCCGCCCGGCACCGGCGACTACGGTTCTGCGAGCCTCGGCAGCCTGCGGATCGACTGGCTCGTCGGCGCGTTCCTCGTGCTCGCCGCGGTGGATCACCTCACGCTGAGTGGCGGAGGGCCGCGCCGCTGGTACGAGGCCAACGTCGCGCGCGGGATCAATCCGGCGCGCTGGTGGGAGTACTCCGTCAGTGCCTCGCTCATGGTCGTGCTG
This sequence comes from uncultured Solirubrobacteraceae bacterium, assembly GCA_963848475.1. Lineage (GTDB taxonomy): Bacteria > Actinomycetota > Thermoleophilia > Solirubrobacterales > Solirubrobacteraceae > Solirubrobacter. The sequence goes on from CAWKDW010000003.1 coordinate 523,472, forward strand.
ATCGCGATGCTCGCCGGGGTCAGCGAGCTCGTCGCCCTGATCGCCCTCTTCGGGGCCAACGCAGCGATGATCCTCTTCGGGCTCGCGCACGAGCAGATGAATGCCGACCGCGACGAGGTGGACTGGCGGCCGTTCATCTACGGGTGCGTGATCGGCGCCGTCCCGTGGATCGCGATCACCGCTCAACTCATTGTTTCCACCACCGACGGCAACGGCGTCCCCGGCTTCGTGGTCGCGATCTTCGTCACCCTCTTCCTGCTCTTCAACACCTTCGCAGTCAACATGTGGCTGCAGTACCGCGGCCGCGGCCGCTGGGCGGACCCGGCATTCGCCGAGCGCGTCTACATCATCCTCAGCCTCGTAGCCAAAAGCGCATTGGCCTGGCAGGTCTACGCGGGCGCGCTCGCCGGCGGATAAACGACGATCCCCCCGCTCGGCTGAGGGCGCCGACCCGAGCGCGGACTCCGGGCGCTAACACCCTCCCCGTCGGATGATCGGTTCAGAAAGTCCGCAGTACCACGGCCGTCGAAGTTCGATGGGCAGGCCGCTGGCACTCGAGGGTCCCGTACGGACCTGGCCCTCACCGAACTCGCGGGCATCCTGGAATCGCTCCACGCACTGCCCGATGAGCACGCGCACCGAACATTGCTTGCCAAAACCGGCGGACTGTCAACGCTGCTCGCGAAGGCACTCTTTCCCACAATATGGATACGTCTCGCGCAGCCCGCGCTGTTCGGTTAGGCGAGAGCAGCAGCCCCACGCCGAAGCGGCGTCGATACTTTCGCTGGCGACCCCGAGGAAGTCGGACGGCTGCTGAGAGCTGGCGCGGACGTCGCGCTCGCGGATCGGAAGCGATGGACGCCGCTCCACTTCGCGGCCGCGTCGAACACCTGGCTCGAGTCCAACCCGCTCCCGGACGACCTGCGCGCGATCCCGCTCGCGAACCCGGTCATCCAGCACACGATCGGGCTCGTCACCTCGACCACGGTCGAGCGCACGCCGGTGATCGCCGGAGCTCATCGCGCTCCTAGAGTCGGAGAGCAAAGGCGAGCAGGTCGACGCCCGGCAGCGGTGACCAGTCGCGCTCCGGGTCGCGCGTGAACCCGACCTTCTCGTAGATCCGGTGCGCGGCGCGCATCGCCGGCTGGCTCGAGCAGACCACGCCCGCGCGGCCGTCGCGCGCGCTGGCGTCGACGATGTGCCGGAGCAGCGCCGAGCCGATCCCGCGGCCCTGCGCGGCGGGCGAGACCGCGAGCATCCGGAACTCGGTCTCGTCCGGCGCGGCGATTTCGCCCAGCGCCCCGCCGTCGGGGACGAAGGTGATCGTCCCGAGGAGCTGCTCGTCGACCGCCACCAGCAGCTCGGCGGCTTCGGCCCGGCGCCCGGTGTCGCGCAGCACGTCGACGTAGTCACCCGCGTGCGCGAGGAACGGCTGGTACGCGGCGACGCAGAGGTCGCCGACGGCGCCGAACTCATCAGGAGTGGCGCGGCGGATCTCCAGCGGCACGGCGCGGAGGCTAGCGAGCCTCCGCGTACCTCGCGCGCATCCCCTGGCCCCCGTTCTCGCCGGCCGCGAACGCGACGTCGAGCTCCTCGACCGGGCGGCCCGTGCGGCGGCGCACGACGACCGGGTCGATCTCCTCGCCGGTCTCGCGGTCGATCGCGACGAGCTTGCGGGCCTGGTCGGTGACCTGGCGCTCGCTCCGGGCGTAGAGGGCGAGGATCACGGGCTGGAACGCGGCGCCCGCCTCGGTGAGGACGTACTCGTCGCGCGGTGGGCGCTCGGAGTAGCGGCGCTTGTCCAGCAGGCCCGCGCCGACGACCGCCTTCAGGCGGCGGGCGAGCATCGAGGGCGAGATGTCGAGGTTGCGAGGAACTCGCTGCGCCAAGCGGGCTCCCATACGCGATATGTCCGACGGACCGCCATCTGGCACACCGGCGCTCATCCTGTGTGGCGCACCCCGGCTGAGGCGCACAACTCGAGAGTTGCGCGATTCCACAGAATCGCTACTTTCGACCGCGGTCTAACTAAATAGCGTCTGCTCCACACCACTGGAACTTCTGTCACCGGCGCGCGTCCGAGGGTTGCGACCATGGCTCGACCGTCGAGTTCGTCGCTGGCGCCTACGGCGAGGCCGACGCGAGGACGGTGAACTCGGTGGACGTGCTCTGTCGCCAGCTTGTAGGGAGCGGGTTGCAGGCCGAGGCGGACTTGGAAGGCGTGGACCGACGTCCGGCCAGGCGGCACGGACCACCAGTCGTTGAACCAGGCACGCGTCGGCAGCGACGGAGGGGCGGTGAGAACGATGTTCGAGCAGTACTCCATCGGGATCGGCGTGCCTTCGAGACGTGCCCAGCTCAGCGTTGGGAGCGACCCGATGTTCGTGCATCCAGGTCCAGTGGTGGTGACCATCAATTCCAAAGCGTCCCCGGGGCGGCCGGAAAGCGGACTGAGCGTTGCGGTAGCACGGCCGTCGCATGGCCCTGTGAGCAGTCCTCCGACGGACCGGCTGCGGCACCGGCGTGGGTGTTGGCGACGGAGCTGTCGCGGGTGCGTCGACTGCTCGGGGCGCGGTCACGACCGGCGCAAAACCGACGGCCGCGGACGGTCACGGGTATCAGTCCGAACCCTCGGGTCAATCCTTCAGCCCCGCGTGGCCTCGTGCGCAATCGCCCGAAAGGACTTCCCCTCCTCCACGCCGTGGGAGGATGTTGAGGGCGAGGGGGCTGTCTGGGATGCTCGGCCGACTCTATGGCTTCCCGGCGCCGCTGTATGTCCGTGCTCGCTCTCGTGCTGTCCCTGCTGGTCGGGGCGTGCGGCGGGCGCACTGACGCCTCGGTGACGCTCGACGTGTGGGTGCGTGGGACCGAGGGCGAGTTGCTGAGCCGGCTCAGCTCGGACTTCGAGCGCTCGCACCCGGGGATCGAGGTGCGAGTCACGGCCGTACCGAGCGAGGCGTCGCATCAGAAGTATCTGACGGCGATTGCGGCGGGCGCGACCCCGGACATCGCGCTCCTCGGGACGATGTCGACCGTGGAGTTCGCCCAGACGGGCTCGCTCGCGAAGGTCCCCGCGAGCCTCGACCTAGAGCAGTTCTTCCCGAGCGCGGCGGCGACCGCGACCATCGACGGAACCGCGTACAGCGTGCCGTGGTACGTCGAGACCCGTGTCCTGTACTACCGCACCGACATCGCCCGTCGGGCGGGAGTGACGCGACCGCCGCGCATCGTGGGACGAGCTGAAGGCCATGGCCCACGCGATGCAGACCAAGGGCGGCGCCCGTTACGGCATCTACTTGTCGACGTCTAATTGGCTGGAGTACGTGCCGTTCGTCTGGCAGGCCGGCGGTGACGTGCTCGACGGGGACCGCGTGGTGTTGGACACCCCGCAGGCGGCCGAGGCGTTCGGCTTCTACAAGTCCTTCTTCGACGAGGGTCTGGCACCGACCAGCTTGCGCGCGGACTTCCAGGTGGTGCCCGCCTTCGTCCGCGGCACTCACCCCATGTTCTTCTCCGGGCCGTGGCAGATGAACGTGATCCGGCAGGCCGCAGGCGCCGGGTTCGACGACAGGTGGGCGGTGGCGGTTGTGCCGGGGCGGCGGACGAACCTCAGCTTCGTCGGTGGTGGCAACTGGGCGGTGTTTCAGGCCTCTCCGCGCCGCGAGGCGGCCTGGGAGTTCGTGCGCTGGATGAGCCTCCCTCGCACGCAGGCGCGTTGGTTTGAGTTGTCGGGCGACCTGCCGGCCAACCGGTCGGCCTGGCGCTCGCCCGCGCTCATGCATGCGCCGAAGATCGACGTCTTCCGCCGGCAGCTTGCGCACGCGCGGGCGCCGTGGCCCAGCCCCCGCTGGGAGCAGTTCGCCCACGCCCTGGAAACCAATCTGGACTCGCTCCTGCGCGGCCAAGAGTCCTCGGTTACGGGCGCCAGGCAGTTGAACGCATCGGTCGCCGCGGTCTCCGAGCAGTGAGCGGCGCCCGCCCGGGGCGGGGGCCGGCCTGGCTGCTGGCCCTGTTGACCGCGGGGCTCGTGGTGACCTCCGTCCCCTTCGCGTGGATGCTGCTCGGCGCGTTCAAGCCCAACGCCGACTTTCTGCGCACCACGCCCGCGCTACTCCCCGAACACTGGACTCTCGACAACTTCTCACGCTTGTTCGCCAAACCCGGCTTCGCTCGAGCGCTCGCCAACAGTGCCTGGGTCGCGGTGGTCGTCACGCTGGCGAACCTGTTGCTGTGCTCGATGGCCGGCTACGCGCTGGCCAAGCTGCGCTTCGCCGGGTCGCGGGCGCTCATGGGCCTGGTTCTGGCGACGCTGATGATCCCGGCCAGCGTGACGCTGGTGCCCCTGTTCGTGCTCGTCAGCCGAGCTCGGGATCGTCAACTCCTACGCGGCGGTGACGGTCCCGTTCTTGGCCGGAGCGTTCGGGGTCTTCCTGATGCGGCAGTTCGCACGCGGCGTACCCGACGAACTGATCTATGCCGCGCGCCTGGACGGGGCGGGAGAGTGGACGATCTTCCGGAGGATCGTGCTGCCGTTGCTGCGGCCCGCGCTGGCTGCGCTCGGGGTGTTCCAATTCCTGGCGACCTGGAACAGCTTTCTGTGGCCGCTGGTCGCGCTGTCAGAGCAGTCCCGGTACACGCTCCCAGTGGCGCTGGCCACGTTCGCCATCGGCCCCAACCGCGCCGACCACGGCCTGTTGATGGCGGGCTCGGTCGTGCTCGTCGTGCCGGTCATCGCCGTCTTCATCGCCCTGCAGCGCCACTTCACGCAGTCGCTTGCCATGGCCGGCCTCAACGGCTCCGCGGCCGCTCCGGGACGTCACCGAAGCGGCGCAGCGGGATGGGCGTTCAGTGCCCCCTTCATGGCGATCTTCTCGGTCTTCATGCTGGTGCCGATCCTGGCCTCACTGGCCCTGAGCTTCAGCGGCTTCTCGCTCGCGGACCTGCAGGACTGGGCGGGCGCACCGTTCGTCGGGTTGGACAACTACCGCCGCCTGTTCGCGGACCCGACCTTCCTGAAGGCGCTGCGCAATACCGCGTACTTCACGATTGTCGGCGTCCCGTGCACCGTCGCGCTCGGGCTGGTCCTGGCCTTGGCGCTCGACCAGGCGCTAGGCCGGCTGCGCACGGTCCTGCGGGTCGGCTTCTACCTGCCGGTCGTGACGTCTATCGTTGCCGTCGCGGTGGCGTGGCGCTACATGCTCGACCCTGATGTGGGAGTCGTGAATGCCCTGCTGGCGCGCCTGGGCATCGACGGCCCGGACTGGCTCGGCCAGCCGGCGACGGTGATGCCCTCGATCATCGCGCTCGGCGTCTGGCGCAACGCCGGCGAGACGATGGTGATCTTCCTGGCCGCGCTGCAGACCCTCGATCCCGAGTTGCAGCGCGCCGCCCGCGTGGACGGTGCGCGCGCCTGGCACCGGCTGCGCTACGTCACCCTGCCGCTCCTGCGCCCGGCGATCCTGTTGTGCAGCGTCGTGACGTCGATCGCGTACCTGCACGTGTTCGAGGAGCCCTTCGTGATGACCGGTCCCAACGGCGGAGCCGACCAGGCGGGCTTCACCGCGGCGATGTTCGTCTACCAGCAGGGCTTCCGGTTCTTCGACCTGGGCTACGCCAGCGCCGCGGCTTACGTCGTGTTGTTCCTCGTCGCCGCGCTGACCGCCGCGCAGTTCCGACTGCTCAGGCCGCGGTCATGAAGGCTCGCACGCGCTCGTCGTCGTGCAGGACGCGGGCGCTCGCGCCAAGCACCTCCGAGTGCTCGCCCAGCGCGGCGCTCACCACCCGCACCGCTTTGGCCGTCGTGGGAAGCAGGTTGGCCGCGAGCGCTTCGCGAAGGCCTCCGCGAAGTCCGGGGAGTGAGCGCCGACGTCACCGCCGAGGACGATCAGACCCGGGTTGAGGGTGCTCACGGCCCCGCTCAGCGCTCGCCCGGAGTGCATCCCCGCCTCGCGCAGCGCCCGCACCGCCCGCGGATCATCGTCCGCGGCGAGCGCGAGGACACGCTCGATCGTCAGGCCGGGCCCGTGCTCGGGCCCCAGGCTCGCGACGATCTCCCAAGAGGCCGCGACCGAGGACAGGCACCCGTGGCGCCCGCACGTGCACGGTTTCCCGTCGGCGACCGCGGGGACGTGGCCGAGCTCTCCGGCGTAGCCGATTTCGCCCCGGTAGAGCCGACCCCCGATAATCAGGCCGCCGCCGACGCCGGGGCCGACACGGATGTAGAGGAGATTCTCGACCCCGCGCCCGGCGCCGTGCTGGAACTCACCGAGCGCTCCGAAGTTGGCGTCGTTGTCCGGGTACACGTGGACGCCGCCGAGGCGCCGGGATAGTTCCTCGCGCGCGTTGACGCCGGCCCACCGCCGCAACGTCGCGTCTCGATCCACCCCGCCGCGCTCTACGTCGACCGGGCCCGGGAGCCCCAGGCCGACACCTACGACGCGGGAGACGTTCTTGCCGATCTCGCCCAGCAGCCCGCGGATGAGCCGGGCCGCGATGATCAGCGTGTCCACCCCGTCGGCCGTGGGCGGAATCTCCTCCTTCGCGTGCCCAAGCACGGTGGCCGCGAGGTCCACCGCGACGACGCGGACGTGCTCGCGGTCGATCGCGACACCGATGGCCACTCCGGCATTGCTGCGCAGGCTGACCACCGTCCCGGGCCGCCCGCGGCCGGAGCGACGCGGGGCGGCCGGGAGCCGTTCGTCGACGAGGCCGCGCTGGAGCAACTCCCCGACGACATTGGCCACGGTCGAACGGGATAGGCCCGTCATGGCGACCAACTCTGAGCGGCTCACCTCGCCCACGTCACGTAATACCTCGATGACGCGCCACTCGTTGCGTTCCTTGAGGTCGACGAGCGACGAGCGGGAGGGCTTAGGGGCTCGGTCCGTGATCAAGACATGATGCCGACGCGGGCGAAGCGGACCGCGACGCCGGGGCGTCGCGGTCCGTCCTGCGGCTACGGCGAGGTGGTCGAGAGCGTGAAGGTCAGCGTCTTCGAGTAGTTGCCCGTACGCAGCGGATCGGTCGACTTGATCAACTGCTTGAACGTGACAAGGACGTTGTCGTTGCTGACGGGCCCGGTCCAGGTGGACTTGGAGAACCCGACGCGCAGCGGCTCGGCCAGCGAGAAGGCGCCGTTACTGAGGTGTCCCGGATCGGCGACCGTCAGCGTCGCGTCACCGGCGGTGCTGGTGACGACCGCCGTGGTCGTGGTCTCGTACTCCTTGGTCAGGCCCGGGGTGAAGGCGCCGAAGGTGGCGGGTGCCCCGAGCGTGAGGGCCAGCGTCGCGGGCACGGTACCGCCGACGTCGCCGGTCTCGCGGGTGGCCCCGAGGGAGAGCATCCACGCGCGCAACTGATCGGCCTTGGCCAGGACGTTGGCCCGGGCAGCCGCGTCCCCGCTGTCGGCTTGCTGGGCGAGCGTCCGCAGACGGTCGATCTCGGTGACCGCCGCGACGTAGTTCTTGACCGGCGGTGCGTAGGCCGCGTAGGCGGCGTCGAGCAGCGTGCCGGCCTGGCTGGCGGCGGTCGAGGTGAGGGTGTCTGAGGCCTCGCGGACCTCCCGGAAGGAAATGCAGTTGGCGGGGAGGACACCGGCGGCGGTCTGGATGCCCGCGAGCACATTGCTCAGGTACGCGGGGTTGTACCAGAGCTCGCGCATGTGCCCCAGCACCTGGGTGAAGGCGCGGCCGCCGCCGTAGTTCTGGCACCAGGAGATCGGGTGATCGCCCATCGTGCCGCCGACCGTCTGGAGGTTCAGGTTGCCCGCGTAGGAGGACTCGTCGAGGCTCTGCAGGACGTGCGTGTCCTTGCGCGCGTTGCGGTCCAGGTTGTAGAGCTCGTCGGTGATCTGCCAGCGTGCCGGCAGGTGCGCGGTCGCGGGGTGGGCCGGATCCTCGGTCACGGCCGTGGCCCAGAAGCAGGTCTCGCACCCCGGGTTGAGCGAGAACGGGCCCTGCGGGTGGCCGGTGAAGATGCCGCCGACCAGCGACTGGTACCACTGGCGCGGCTCGGTCGTTCCGCGGCAGCAGTCGGTCGCGGCGTGCAGGCCGACGAAGCCGCCGCCGGCGGCCATATAGGCGCGCAGGTTCGCGTACTCGGCGTCGCTGAAGTTCTCGTTGCCGGTGGTGGAGTCGAAGATGATCGCCTTGTAGGAGGCGAGCGCGGCCGGGTCCGGCAGCGGGTTCGCGGCGATGCTCGCCGCCGGCAGCGCCGGGTCATAGACGTCGACGTCGAAGTTGTTCTCGGCGCCCATCTTCTGGATAGCGACGATCGTGTCCTCGATGTGGTTGTGGCGGAAGCCCGCCACCCGCGAGAAGACCAGGACCTTGAAGGCCGCGTTCGGGTTGGCCGGCATCTTGGTCGGCGCGACGAACGGTGGCTGCGATGGGGAATCGGTGGGCGCGGACGTCGTGCTGATCGCGCTGATGGAGTGCGTGCCGTCGGCGGCGATCGTCTTGGTGAACGCGATCGTGTACCAGGCCGAGTTGCCGGCGGCGTCATTGACCCAAGCCCGCACGCTGTGCGCACCAGCCGAAAGGCCGTAGAGGTTGATCGCGGCGGGGTTGATCCGCGTGCCATCAAGGTACATCTGCACGTAGCCCGGGCGGTTGAGGCCCGTGCCGCTGCTGGACCCCGAGTCCTTCAGGCTGCCGGCGCCGGCGGGCACCGTAGCGGTGAACGCATAGGGCAGCGCGGCCAGCACGCTGGTCGGCGTGATCGGCCCGGCCACCAGGCCCGGGTCCAGGACCGGGGCAATCGAGTCGACGGCCGCGTTGACCGCGTTCTGCGCGACGACGGGAGCGTTGTTGTTGTGCTGCGTGACGATCGGCGCCGTCAGCAGCACGTTGGCTGCCGGGGAAGCCGGGTCGGGGGTCACGACCGAGGCGATCTGGACGGTCTCGGCGCTCGCGCCGCTGTCGAGCGTGAGCCGGTCACCGGCGGCCAGGCCGGCCGTCGAAGCGACCCGGATCGCGCTCGCCCCCGGGCGGAATGTCGCAGTGAGGTTGGTGGCCACCGCACTCGCGCGCTCAGTTGTTGTTGCCGGCGGCGTCCAGCGCTCGGAAACGCACGACGGTGTTGCCCTGCTGGGAAACCGTGACCGAGCCGCTTGCCGACGGGCCCGGCGGTGATCGTGGCGTCCTGCCAGGTTGCGCCGTCGTCGAGCGAGAACTGCAGCTTGGTGACCGCGACGTTGTCGGACGCGGTGACCTTCAGCGTCACCGGGCCGCGGTACCACGGGCTGCGCATGCCGGTCGGCTTGGCCGGCTCGAGCGCGGCCGCCGTGATCGTCGGCGCGACGGTGTCGGTGCTTTGCGCGCCGGCCGGCGTGGCTGCCACGCCACCGGCGATGACGGCCACGAACATCGCGACGTGCCGCCTGGACAGTAGGTCCATCCCTCTCCTCCTCATTCCCCCGGGCTCAAGTGTCCGGAGAGGGAGTTTCTACCAGAGTTTGGTCGAAATGGACAGAATTCCGTCCGGTCGCGCCTGAGGCTGCGGCCCGCCCGTTGGACGGCTACGGGTGCGCAGGCCCTCGTTGGCGCCGACGGACTGCATGAACTGCAGCTCGACGGTGTCGTTGGACACCGGCCCGTTGTAGCTGCGCAGCGTCGCCGGGTTCGAGGCACCGCTGACGGTGGCCCACGCCCCGTTGGCCGTCGCGCGAGCACGCAGCGGCTGGGCAAGGCTGAGCGTCCCGTTGACCAGGGGTGGCCAAGGACTACTCGGCCTCGTCCACCGCCACGGTTGACCTCCACCGCGGGCGACGCACTGCCCGCGGACACCGCGTCCCGAGCGGACGCCGCAAGTAATACCACTCTTTAGCTTAATTGGCCATACAGCCTTCGAACCTTGCCCGTAACCGTCTCGAGCGACGCCGTCGACGCGCTCGGGGTCCTGGTCGGCCTGCCCTCCGCGGAGGTCGCTGCCTGACAGTTGGCGACGTGGACGCTTCATGCGTCGATGCCGACCTGGCGCTTTTGTCGGGAGGAAGCGATCGGCGGATTCCCGGGGCTGGCAGGGTGTGGGGTCACCGACCTTGACCATCGCTCGTGGGCGCCGTTAGGCAGCTGCAAACGTCCCGCCGGGCCAGGGAACGTCGCTGCCGTGCCGTTCGATCACCGGTCCGGGCGGCGCTGGGATCTTCCCGAGCAATCCGGAGCCGACGAGCAGAAGCCGCCCGGGGTTGACGCGGAGAAACGGGTCGTCTCTCAACCGCGCGAGCGCGTTGGGGCCGCGCCGTGCCGTGAGTGAGCCGGCGAAGTGCGACGCGTCCACCAGCAGCGTGGTGACGAGGTCGGGTGGCTCGGCGTCGGCGAGGATCGCCCGGCGCGCGCCCTGTACCGATGGGTCGTCGAAGATCGTGAATCGGTCCCGCTCCGGCAGGACGAGCGAGATCGCCGCCGCGGGCCCCGCTGGATCGACGATGCGCGGATCGGCGCGTCGCGCATTGCGCGCGGGCTTGGATGCTCGGAGCCATGCGGCGAGCCAGCCGGCGCGCGATCCGTCCGGGCCTCGGAGCTCGGCCGCGGCGTCCGCGGACCGCGGCGCGTCGTCAGTGAGCGCCAGCCAGCAGCGGTCGCTCACCGTGGCAGCTCCCAGTCGGTCCGGATCGCGCGGGTCACCGACCGCAGGTCGCCGCGCAGTTCCTCGAGTCCGGGGCGTCCCCAGTACCAGTAGCCGTTGTAGGCCGAGTGCACGGTCAGGTCAGGCGCGAGGACGAAGACGGCCGGCCGGTAGGGGTGGTGCACCGTGTCGGTCGTCTCGCGCAGGTCGAGCGCGTCCAGGTGCTCGCGCTCGGGGTCGGCGAGGAAGGTCCAGCGCGCACCGAGGCCGGCGCGGAAGGCCGCTAGCACCTCCGGCGGATCGACGCTCAGGGAGACGACCGAGGTGTAGGCCACCTCGACCTCGTCCTGGAAGGCCACGAGCCGGCGCATGAACGCCTGCTCCTTCGGGCACCAGAACCCGCGGAACGTGGTGAGCACGAGCGGGTCGCCGGCGGCGAGCTCGCCGAGCGAGCGCGACCGGCCCGCATGGTCGAGTGCCACGAGGTCGGGAAAGGTGTCGCCGGGTTTCGAGCTCATATCACTGTCCTGTCGAGGTGGGCGTGTCGAAGGGCGCTGCTGCGCAGCCGTGCATCTGCGCCGGCTGGGCGTGGGACAACCCTCTCCCACGCCCAGGCCGGCGCTCAAGGTCTACGCGACGCTCGCCTGTAGCGCGGTCAGGACCTTCTCGTCGTAGAAGCCGCCGATCCGCTCGGCGATCGCTTCGAGGTGGTCCTCGACGGCGAAGTGCCCTGAGTCGAGGCGGATGAGCTCCGCGTCGGGGAGGTCGCGCAGGTACGCCTCGCCGCCTTCCGGGGTGAAGAAGATGTCTCCTTGGCCCCAGAAGATGAGCGTGAGCGGCTGGCGCTCGCGCAACGCTGCCTGCCACGTGCCGTAGAGCGCGGCGTTGGTGCGGTAGTCGTAGAACAGGTCGAGCTGCACGCGGTGCGCGTTGGGGCGGGCGAGAAAGTACAGGTCGGTGTTCCAGTTGTCGGGGCTGATCTTGGACACGTCGCGATGGCCCGTCGTGTAGATCGCCTTCACGGTGTCCGGCTCCAGGAACGCTTCCAGCGGCGCCTCGGTCTCCGGGCCGCGATCGACCCAGAGGGCATGGCGGATGCCATCCCACGCGGCGGTGAAGCCCTCCTCGTAGCTGTTGGCATTCTGGATGACCTGCCATTCGAGCCAGTCCGGGTGGCGCTCGACGATGCGGTTGCCGATCGGTCCGCCGTAGTCCTGCATGTAGATCCCCATCGGGCCCGTGAAGCCGACCTCGACCAGCAGGCCCTCGACGATGTCGGCGAGGTGATCGAACGTGTAGTCCCACGTCGCCGGGTCCGGCATGTCGGTGTTGCCGAACCCCGGGTAGTCGGGCGAGAGCACGTGGAAGCGGTCGGCGAGCGCCGGGATGAGCTCCCGGAACTGGTGGGAGGACGCGGGAAAGCCGCCGAGCAGAAGCAGCTTGGGCTTTGACGCGTCGCCCGCCTCGCGGTAGAAGACGGTGAGTCCTTGGACCTCGGCGGTGTGGAACGTGGTCATCGGTGACCTCCCGTTTGGACTCGACCGTCTCCGAGCAGTCGGCGAGACGATCGAGTTGATTGATGGCAGCCGGTGGGCATCGGAGGCCGGACCGTTCTTACCTCGCTGAACGAAAATGTCTCGCGCAGCGATCGCCCAGGTAAGACGCGGCGGCTGGATGACGCCGATGGACATGTACGTCAAGGAGCTCTGGCGCTATCCCGTCAAGTCGATGCGGGGCGAACAGCTGCAGGAGGCCGAATTCGGGCCCGATGGGATCGCTGGTGACCGCCTGGTTCACGTCGAGGACGCCCGCGGCCTCATCACGGCGCGAACGCGTCCCCGCCTGCTTGGGCTGCGCGCCACGCTTGGCTCGAACGGGGAAGCCCTCGTCGCCGGAGACCCGTGGTGGCATCTTCGCGTCAAGGCGCTCGTGCGCGAGGCGGCAGGCCCCGACGCGCGGCTGGTGCCTTACGACGGCCGCGAGCGCTTCGACATCTTGCCCTTGCTCGTGGCGACCGACGGGGCGGTTGCCGCGTTCGGACGCGGCGGCCGGCGCCTGCGGGCAAACATCGTGGTCGGCGGGGTCACGGGCCTGGCCGAGCGCCACTGGGAGGGGCGCGGGATGGTCATCGGCGAGGCCGGCGTCTACCTGGACTCGCTACGCGAGCGGTGCATCATGACGACCTTCGATCCCGACACCCTCGAACAGGACGTCGAGGTCCTCCGCGACATCCGGCACCGGTTCAGCGGCCAGCTCGCGCTCAATGCCGACGTGGCTCGGCCGGGCACCGTGCGCATCGGTGATCCCGTCCGCCTGCTAGACGCCGAAGAGACGAGCGCGTTGATGCGCGAGCAAACCGGAACGCGTCCGGCCGGGGCGTGACGCCGCTACTGGGCGGCGTCGATGGCGAGCTCGTAATAGTTCGTCCGCTCGGTGACGGCGAGCAACGGATCGGCTGCGCCCACGACACCGTCGACGTCAACTGCGCGGACTGCATTCTCGGTCTTCCAGTAGGAGATCTCAAGCGCCCGCCCGGCGTCCCGATCAAGCAGCAGCCGAAAGCCCAGGTAGCCGTCGCCGCCGTGCCGGGAGACCGCGGTCTCCCGGAAACGCGTCACGAGCTCGTCGCTGCGGTCGGCGGGGAATGAGACCTCCTGAATCCTGACCCACATATGGACTCCTGAATCTGCCGGCGGGGCGGGCGCTCAGCGCGGCGGCACGTCATCTGCGCCGAACAGCCTCGCCGCCTCGAGCAGCCCGACGTAGTCCTCGCTGCACGCGGGGCAGCTGCGCAGGTGCGCCGCCAGGCCAGGGAAGTCACCAGCGGCATCTCCGCCGGCGAGCTCGGTCTCGACGTACTGGTCGAGCACAGCAAATCCGGCCGCGCATCCGAAGTCCACGTCGTCCGCGACAAGCAACCGATCCACGTCACGAGGAGCGCTCATCCGGCACCTTCGCGGAGGGGAAGCGGGTAACCCGCCGCGTCGAGACTCATCCGAAGCCTGCTCCTCGCATCAAACAGCGCCTTGTAGACCGCGTTCCGATTCGACCCGAGTTCCCTGGCGAACGCGTCCATCGGCACCTCATTCAATGCCACCGCGACGAACACCCGGCGTTGGAGCTCGGTGAGATCCTCTGTGATCGCACGGCGCAGCGCCTCGAGCATCTCGTACTGCTCGGCCAGTCGGTGTGGCGCAACGACAAGCGGGTCAGGCAACCGCTCCCAGCTGTCCTCGTCCATCGCCGCGGGACGATCGCGCCAGTAATGACGTCCGATCTTGGTCGAGACCTCCAACATGACAAACCGGTACGCCCATGTGGTGAAGCGGCTGTTGCCACGAAACTCCACGAGCTTCGCCTTGATCGCCATAAGCGAATCGTCAGCCGCCTGCTGCGCGACATCTTCAAGCTCCGGGCCCTGCAACTGCAGCATCGAGCCCCGACGAAACACCTCGTGGCGAGCCACCCGAACCAACAATGTGTGCAGGCGCACCAAGCAATCCTCATGCCGGGCATCCGACGCCTGCAGACCGTCAACCCAAGCCTGCGACACCGCGTCGAGACCCGCCCGAGAGACCTGATCGGCAACCACCGCGACGATCGAGTCTTCCGTCGACACCGGCCGACCCTACACCGCACCCCGCGATAACGCGCGTCGAATGCATGCTCGACTCGAAGACGCGCGAGACGCGCCCAAAGGTGGCGATGACTCAACGAATCGTTCGCGGCCTGCAACCCGAGGCTCCTTCGCGCCCTGCGACTCATAGCCATCATGGGCGCCGAGGGCTTCCGGATCGCGTCGCGTGCGTCCCGCGTGGCGGCCGGACGCCGTCGCGTGTGCGCAGCTGGGCACCAACGATGTCACCGCCGCCAGGGCGAGGTTCGCCGTCGAGGGCGCGAGCCGGCGATCGACGAGTCGGCGCCGCCAATCCGCTACCGCCGCCCGCCGGTCATGCTTGTCGTCAGAGCCGAAGAAGCGCTCGAGCTCACCGCCTGCCTCGAGGTGCTCGAGGAACTCACGCAGCCAACGCCGGTACGCCGCCCGGGTCCGTGCGGCGAGTATTTGGCGCTCAAGCCACGCGTCGTACTCCATGAGCACCGGGTCGCCGCCGAGCGCACTGAGATCTTGTCGGAACCACCGGACGCCCGACTCGGCCGCTGCCCAGTCCCGTTGTCAGCCGCCCAGCACCCGCGAACGCCACCAACGGCGCCTTCTCGGAACTACCGACACTCGCCACAGGCGTCCATCGCAATCTGGCAGGGGCTGGACTAGCTGCGAGAGTCGACGCATTGGATTCGTCGGCGATGCCCGCCGCCGTCGCGGTGCCCGGCGTCCCCGACCCTTCAGGCGACAGCAGCACTCCGCCGCGGCGCACCGCGTAGACCCAATAGCCACCGGGCCGATCTCACGCACCATCCTTGACGATCGAAGTGACGGCCCTCGGCGGTTCAGCTGATCCGCGGTCGGCTTCGGCGAAGGGATCGGCCTGCATCTCGGGCGTCGGCCATCCGGCACGTCCGTCGATGTCGACGGCCGGCAGCAGGCGTTCAAGCCAGCGCGGAGCCCACCAGTTGGCGTCGCCGAGGAGCGTCATGGCCGCCGGCGCCAGGACCATGCGCACGATCGTCACGTCGATGAAGATGGCCGTGGCCAAGCCGAGGCCGAACATCTTGACGGTCGGGTCGTCACCCAGGACGAAGCCGAGGAAGACCGAGATCATGATCAGGGCGGCCGACGTGATCACGCGGGCCGTGCCGGCGATGCCGTCGATGACCGCTGCGTCGTTGTCGCCGGAACGGAGGTACTCCTCGCGCACCCGGGAGAGCAGGAACACCTCGTAGTCCATCGAGAGACCGAAGACGATGGCGAACATGAACATCGGGATGAAGGAGACGATCGGCACGGTCGACTCGAGTCCGATGATCCCGGCGCCCCATCCCCACTGGAACACCATGACCAGCACGCCGTAGGAGGCCCCGATGCTCAGGAGGTTCATCAGCGCGGCCTTGAGCGGCACGACGATCGACCGGAAGATCACGACCAGCAGCACCAGCGACAGCAGGACCACCGCGGCGATGAACAGCGGCAGGCGGTCGCTGACCCGGTCGCTGACGTCGGCGAAGCTCGCGGTCTGCCCGCCGATGTGGGCCCGTGCCGGACTCGCGCCGAGGACGCGCGGGAGCACGTCGTTGCGCAGGCGCGCGAGCGTGTCGCGCGTTGCGCCGTCCTGCGGTCCCGTCGTCGGGATCGCCACCAGCGTGGCGACGCCGGCTGCGGCGTCCACCTTGCCGGGAGCGACCGTCGCGATGCCCGCGTCGGCGCCGACCGCGGCGCGGAGCGGTTCGATGACGCTCCGGATCGCGCGCGATGTCGACCGCGATGATCAGCGGGCCGTTGGCTTCCGGGTCCGAAGGCGGCTGCGGTCAGGTCGTAGGCGCGGCGCTCGGTTCGCGTTTCGGGCAGGGCACCCTCGTCGGGAGTGCCCATGCGCAGAGCGAACACCGGCGCGGCCAGTACCACGAGCAGGACCGTGGCGCCGACGACATAGGCCCACGCGTGCCCGGACACGTGCTCGCCCCAGCGCCGCCATCGCGAGCCGTCCGTGGCGCCGCTCCGGGCCTGGATGCGGCGGAATCCGAGCCGATTGATCCACGCTCCGGCGAGACCGAGGAACGCGGGCAGCAGCGTGATCGAGGCGACCACCATGATCAGCACGATGGTCGCGATCGCGATCCCGGCGGCGGTCATCATCGGAACGCCGGCGACGGCCAGGCCGAGGATGGCGATGACGACGGTGCCGCCGGCGAAGACGATGACCTGACCGGCGGTCTCGACGGCACGACCGACCGACTCCTCGACCGGCATGCCGCGTGCGAGGTGGTCGCGGTGCCGGGTGATGAGGAACAGGGCGTAGTCGATCCCGACTCCGAGGCCGACCATGCTGGCCAGCTCGGGCGCCCAGCTGGGGATGTCGACCAGGTAGGTGACGAGCGCCATCGAGCTGATGCCGAGGGCGAGGCCGAACAGTGCGATCGCGATCGGGAGGCCCATGGCGATGACAGATCCGAACGCCACGAGCAGGATGACGGCGGCGGCGACCAGGCCGATGAGCTCGCCGGTCCCGGCCTCTGGCTCCTCGAACGCGAAGAACAGGTCGCCGCCCATCTCGAGCCGCAGCGGCGAACCCGCAGCGGCCTGCACGCCGAACGCCTTGAGGTTCTCCAGGTCGTCCGCGCGCAGCTGCTCGAGCACCGGATAGCGGATGCGGATGAGGGCGACGCGACCGTCTGCGGACACCTCCCCACGCCGTACCGCCACTTCCGGTCCCGCCGCGAGCGTGCCGGCCGGATCGCTCGTGCCGAGGACGTGCGGGAGCGCGGCGGCGCCCGCCTGGATCTCGGCCAGCGCGGCCCGCTCGTCGGCCGAGCCGAAGAAGGTCGCGCGCTCGTCGCGTGGCGTCAGGACCAACTGGGCGGTGAGCCCGGCCTGATCGGACCCGGCGACCGTCAGCAGTTCGGTCGCCTGCTGTGAGTCGACTCCCGGTGCCTCGAACGAATCCTCGAGCTCCCGGCCGACGGCGCCCGATGCGCCGATGACGAGCACGGACACGACGAGCCAGGCCCCGATCACGGCGAACGGGCGGCGGGCACAGAAGCGACCCAGGCGATACAGGAGGTGCGACATCACGTGGTCTCCTTCGACGATCCGTTGACGCACCGTTGCGATGGCCGGCGCAGGTCGAGCGTGACGGGACCGGGCGGCGCGCACCATCGGGCATGAGGCTCGACTTCGCCTGGCCGATCGGGCGATCTGCGTCTCGTACTTGCGGCCGATACCGCCGTGCGCCCAGGTTCCGTACGCTGGCTCGATGAGGACCGCCGCCCGGTCGCTGTGGGCAGAGCCCCGAGCCCCGGAGCCGCCCGCCCGGGTGTGGCGGGACTGGGTGCTCGTCGCGGTGCTGGTGCCGGCCGCCGATGCTCGAGGGCCTGCTCCGCGAGGATCTGACCTGGCCGGCGGTCGCGGTCGTGCTCGGCGTGGTGGCGATCTCGTACGCTGTTGTGGCGGCGGACGCGCCCGCTGCTCGCGGTCGCCGTCGCGTTCGGCTCCTTCAGCGCCGGCGGGGTCGCGGCGATCCTCTGGGCCGACGGGCCGGTGGGGCTGGACACCGACCTCTGCGTGCTGCTGCTCCCGTACGCGCTGTTCCGCTGGGGGGCCGGTCGCGAGGCCGTGATCGGGCTGGTGATCATCCTGGCCGCCTGCGTCATCGGCATCGCGGCCGACTTCACCGGTGTGCTCGAAGCGTCGTTCGGGGTCGTGTTCCTGCTGTTCCCCGCGGCGCTCGGCGCGTCCGTGCGCTACCGGGTGAGCTCCCGGCGCCGCGACATCGATCAGGTCAAGCTCCGGGAGCGCCAGCAGCTGGCCCGCGAGCTGCACGACACGGTCGCCCACCATGTCTCGGCCATCGCCATCCAGGCCCAGGCCGGGCGGACCGTGGCGGCCGGCCGCCCTGACGCCGCCGTGCGCGCCCTCGAGGTCATCGAGGAGGCGGCCTCGCGCACGCTCGCCGAGATGCGCGACATGGTCGGCCTACTGCGCGACGGCGACGAGCCCGACCGCGCGCCGCAACGGGGCGTGGCCGATATCGAGCGGCTCGCCCGCGACGCTGCGCACGGGCCGCGTGTCGATGTGGAGCTCTCGGGCGAGTTCGACGCGCTCCGGCCGTCGGTAGGGGCCGCGATGTATCGCCTCGCACAGGAAGCGATCACCAATGCGACGCAGCACGCCCGCCACGCGACCCGCATCGACGTCCACGTCGCCGGCGACGACGACTGCGTGCGGCTGACCGTTCGCGACGACGGTGATGCCGGGCTCAGCCGACGCGAGCCGATCCGGCTACGGCCTCATCGGCATGGCCGAGCGGGCGGCGCTGCTCGGCGGCACCCTCGAGGCCGGACCAGGCCCCGGCAAGGGATGGACTGTCGACGCGGTGCTGCCGAGGTCGGGAGCGGGCTCGTGACCATCCGCGTGATCGTCGCCGACGATCAGGAGCTCGTCCGCACCGGGCTGACGATGATCCTCGACGCCCAGCCCGGCATCGAGGTGATCGGCGAGGCCGCAGACGGGCGCGCAGCGGTGGCCCTCGCCCGCGAACTGCGGCCCGACGTGTGCCTGTTCGACATTCGCATGCCCGGCACGGACGGCATCGAGGCGACCCGCCAACTCGCCGGACCCGATGTCGACGACCCACTCGCCGTCATCGTGATCACCACCTTCGACCTCGACGAGTACGTCCACGGCGCCCTCAAGGCAGGAGCCCGGGGCTTCCTGCTCAAGGACGCCGGACCCGCGCTCCTGGTCCAGGCGATCCAGGCCGCGGCCAACGGTGATGCGCTGATCGCCCCGAGCGTCACCGCCCGGCTGCTCGCCACCTTCTCCGACACCCACAACGAGCGCCCACCGGCTCAGCCCACCGAGCCGCTCACGGGCCGTGAAGAGGAAGTCCTGCTCGCGGTGGCCCGTGGTCGAACGAACAGTGAGATCGCCGACGAGCTCCACATCAGCCTCAGCACCGTCAAGACTCACCTCGCCAGCGTGATGGCCAAACTCGGCGCCCGAAACCGCGTCGAGATCGCCATGTGGGCCCACGAAACGGACCGCATCAAGCGCTGAGCATCCTCGAGTCGGGGCCAGACCGTGCGGACTCGCCGCCTCCCGACGACCCTACGCCGCCGCTGGGGACAACCCGATGACCGTCGACACCGCGCGCAATCACGTGATGGCTTCTCGACGCTAGTGCTTCGGGGCAGAGGGGGAAGCGTCTCCCCCGTGGCGGCAAAGGCGTGCTTCCGTCAGCGACCTGAGATTGGGTCGGAATCGCTCAATGTCGGACTATCTTGCTCTCATGAGGAAGCGCCTTGCTCGCGCGGCGGCCCTAGCCGCGCTCATTCCCGTCGCCGTCGCGGTCTTCGCGACTGATGCGCTGGCGTGTTCCTACGCGCTCGGCTCGGCACAGGTCCTCGCGCCGGCCGAGCGCGCCGCGTTCGTGCAGACCACTGCAGGCGTGCCAGTACAGGTGCAGTTCCCCGGGGGTTCGTCGTTCACGTCGGCGCAGTTCGCCGTTGCGCGAATGAACACGCCCACACTCCCGCCACTCGGAGCAGGTCTCCCGGCTGAGGTCGGGACCGTCGTTGAGACCGGGCAGCTCACGTTCGACGCGGTGAGCGCAACCTGGAACGGCAACGCCAACGTAAGCGGCTGGGCCCGGACCCCGGGCGAGTACGTCTGGCAGACCTCAGGCACACAGGTCATTCCGGCGACACCGCCACGGGTTCCGAACGCCGACGGTTTCATCGGCATCAGCTCATGTGACACGCCGGTGCCCTTGACCCTCTTCCACGATGGAAATTGGGTTCACCGCTTCACCATCCTCGGGGCGAGCGCAGTGACCGCCCGGGCGGGCAAGGCGCGCGGCGGCCGCGTGAAGGTCAGCGGCACCATCGCCGCGCAGTTCCCCGGCAAGGTCCGCCTGACGGTCGCCTGCCCAGGCAAGCGCGCCCGGACCACGTTCGTCGCGACAAAGAAGCGTCGTTGGAACCGCACGGCGAAGGCCAAACGTGGCTGCCGGATCAACGCATCCGTCGCCGCCCGGCCGGGTTGGGTCGCCTCCACGGCGTCCGTCCGCGTCAGCTAGTGCCGCGAGTACCCGCACCTGACGAGCCCCACGATCGACGTACTGCCGCACGGGCCGCTATCGCGACCGGCGGCCGCCACCCGACCATCCGCGCGCGTCCACTACGTGCCCAGCGGATCTCGAAACTCCGCACGAGCGGCCGACCTCGGGCACGCTGTAGAGCCAAACGCGCGCCCGTTTGTGCTCGCGCACCCTCGACGCTCGCGTAACGTCGAAGCAGGGGTGGACCTCAGTCCGCTCGCCGCTCGGGCGCCTTCTGAGTTCGTCGTCGCGTGGTATCCCACGAGTTCGCAAACCCTGGCGTTGCTTAGGATGGCGGCATGTTCCAGGATCTCTACGCCGCGTTCAACGCGCGCGACCTCGACGGCGTTCTGGAGAAGTTCGCGCCCGACGTCGACTACGCGAACGGCTTTCAGGGCGGCCGCTTGCACGGGCGCGAGGCCGTGCGCGCCTATTGGACGGACCAGTTCACGCAGATTCACCCGCGCGTCGAGGCGACGTCGATCACCGAGCGCGACGACGGCAAGGTCGAGGTCGCGGTCCACCAGTCGCTCTACTCCGTCGGCGACGAGTTGCTCGACGAGAGCAACGTGCTGCACGTTTACACACTGACCGACGACGGGCTGATCGCGCGCATGGACATCGAGTGAATTCGACGTCGCTCGGACCGATAGCGCCTGCGTCGCGGCGACGGCATGCGGGCTGCTCCGAACCGACCACCGCCCACTCGACGTCCGCGACGCGGGCGGATTAGGAGCGTTGGACCACGTAGTCGATGCAGGCGGTGAGCCGCTGGACATCGGCCGTGTCGATGGCGGGGAACATGGCGACGCGCAACTGGTTACGGCCGAGCTTGCGGTACGGCTCGACGTCGACGATCCCGTTGGCGCGCAGCGTCTTGGCCACCGCGGCGGCATCGACGGTGTCGGCGAAGTCGATCGTCCCGACGACGAGCGAGCGCTTGGCCGGGTCGGCGACGAACGGCGTCGCGTACGCCGACGCTTCCGCCCACGAGTACAGGTGGTCCGAGGACGCCGTCGTGCGCGCGACACAGCCATTGAGCCCGCCGAGGCCGAGCATCCACTCGATCTGGTCGGCGAGCAGCACGAGTGTGGCGATCGCCGGCGTGTTGTACGTCTGGTCCTTGAGCGAGTTCTCCAGCGCGGTCGAGAGCGAGAGGAAGTCGGGAATCCAGCGGCCGCTGCCCGCGATCTCACCGATCCGCGACTGCGCCGCGGGGCTCATCAGGGCGAGCCACAGGCCGCCGTCGGATGCGAAGCACTTCTGCGGCGCGAAGTAGTAGACGTCGGCGTCCGCGGCGTCCACCGGCAGGCCGCCGGCGCCCGACGTCGCGTCGATCAGGACCAGCCCGTCGCCGACACGCTCGACCGGAACCATCACGCCGGTCGACGTCTCGTTGTGCGCCCACGCGACGACATCGGCCGACGGGTCGGCGACCGGAGCCGGCGCGTCGCCGGCCTCGGCCTTGATGACAATCGAGTCCTCGAGGAACGGCGCCCCGCCCGTCGACTTGGCGAACTTCGAGGAGAACTCGCCGTAGGTCAGGTGCAGCGCGCGCTCGCGCACGAGCCCGAACGTCGCGGCATCCCAGAACGCGGTCGCGCCGCCGTTGCCGAGCACGACCTCATACCCCTCGGGCAACGAGAACAACTCGCTCAGGCCCGTGCGGACCCGGCCGACGAGCGCCTTGACCGGCTTCTGCCGATGCGAGGTGCCCATCAACGCGGCGGCGTCGCCCCCGGCGAGGCGCGCCAGCTGCGCGGGACGGACCTTCGACGGGCCGCAACCGAAGCGGCCGTCGATCGGCTTGAGGTCATCGGGGATGGTCACTTGCGTGACGGCATCGGAAGAGAACATGTGGGAAATGCTCCTCGTTGATCGCGTACGAACGTGCCCAGGCGCGCGACCGTCGAAGCCCGCCGCTCCCCGGTGGTTCTCCACCTAAGCGCCAGTTGCGACGGCCTAAGCAATGTAGCGCCCCCATCAACCCTGGCTGGTTGCGATAGGCAACGAAGCCTGGACGACCGACCCCTCACGGTCGCTGATCACCTCGACCGTTCCCCGACCTCGGCGGCGCGCTCATGCATGGATGACAACCCGACACCGGGTACCCAGTCCGCGGTCCCGGTCCCCGCGTCGCGCACGGTGAGCTCGAGCGTGTCGGCTGTGTGGTTGATCTGCACGCAGGCCCGGTCGCTCCCGCTGTGGCGGGCCGCGTTCATCACGGCCTCGGTGGGCGGGATCGACGCGATGCCGGGCCTCCCGCCCACGACGGCGTACACCTACGCCGCCGAGTTCTCGCTCGACGAAGCGGGCGAGGCCCAGGCGAGCGAAGTGCGCTGCTCCAAGCCGGTCGACGCGGGGCGCAGTCCGACGGGCGAGGAGCTGCCGGTCACCGGCGTCGACGCCATGCTCTCGTCCCCGAAGACGAAAGCTCCGACTATCAGCGCCAGGCGTTGCTCTCCCCAGAGATCGATCCCGTCGACGCCGCGAGAGCCACGCGCTCACGACAGGACCGGGCTAGCCTCAGCTCGATGAAGAGCTTCAACCTCTACGGCGACGAGTGGGACGAAACGCGAGACCGCGAGGGTTGGCGGATCAAGGAGGCGTTCGTCGGCCATCGCATCGGCGGTGGGCTGATCGGAGCGAGCATGTCGGAAGTGGAACCCGGCAGCAAACTCTGGCCTTACCACGCTCACTATGCCAACGAGGAGTGGGCAATCGTGCTCCGCGGCGAGCCGACACTCCGCACGCCCGCGGGGGAGCAAGGTTTGAGAGAGGGCGACGTGGTCTCGTTTCCGCGCGGCAAGGAGGGCGCACACCAGATCATCAACCGCACAGACTCCCCGGTCCGGGTTCTCATGCTGTCGTCGATGGTCGGCCCTGACATCGTTGACTACGTCGATTCCGGCAAGGTCTACGCGACGGATCTGGCTGGCGAGCCGATCATGTTTTCCCGGCCGGGACCTACCGTCGATTACTGGGAAGGTGAGAGCTGACTGACGCGCATGTAGTCCTGTGCACGTCGGCACGGTGCTCGCGAAGACACCGAGGCCGGAGAGCCAGGTGATCGCTTCAGATGGTGTCTTGCGGGCGAAGACAGCGGCCAGCGTGCGCGCGGCGCGCCCGTGCGAGCCGGAGCCATCCGCACCGCCCGCGTCCGGAAGCTCGCGCCGCGTTCGGACCCGGGGTACTTAGCCGCGCGCCGTGATCACGGCGATCACGATCAGCGCCACGCAGACGGCGATCACCCCGGCGAGACCGGTGAAGACCGCCGCAACCGCGAGCAACGGGATCGAGAGCGCCATCGAGCCGAACACCATCTCCTTCTGGTGCTCGCGCTTGCGCTCGATCGCGACCTGCCCCGCGCCCTCGCGGTCCGCGAGCCGGCGCTCGATCCGATCGACGAACGCGTCGATGACCTCCGGCTCCATCTCCTCGCCGAGCTCCTTGCGGGCCTCAACGGCCGACCGCAACTCTCTGTTGACCACGGGATCGTCCGACATACGCCCACGATTGTGACGCGAGGGTGGCGAGCCATGCGCGGCGATCGCCCGAGCGACCGACCGCTCCGGCGCAATCCTGACGTCCTCACGGAACGGAGGTGGCACCGTTTCCTGGTCCTGACATCGCCCGGGCAAGGGATGTCGCCGATCGCGAAAAGCGCAGCGCCCGGCGCGTGGCGGAGGATCGGCAGATCGCATCGGGCGGACGAGGTCAGAACCTGAGCGCCAGGCTGCCGACCTCATGCCCGCTGTCGACCCGGCGGTGCCCGTCGACGATCTCCCTCCGTGATCCGCAGGACCACAGCGACTGTCGCCTATAGGCGGCAGCGTCCGCCGTTGCGTTGCGCCGAGCGTTGCTGCCTTCGCGGTTCCGCGCACCGCGGTCCAGGGGCGCGCGGAACCGGTGTGGCGATTTGATGGTTGGCTAGAGCGAGACGGTCCAGGAGTTGATGCGGCCGACGTCCCCGGCGGCGGCGTCCTGGACGCGTAGCCTCCACGTTCCGTTGCGTGGTTCGGCGGAAAGGTTGACGGTGTAGGTCTGGTCGATGTCGTCGGTGCCGCCCCCGCCGCGGTTGTGCAGCGGGTAGGTGCTGCCGTCGGGGGCGATCAGCGTCACGATCAGGTCGGCGATGTAGGTGTGCGCGATGTGCACATCAACGGTGGCGCTCATTGGCACGTTGCCCTGGCAGCCGACGATGGTGGTCGCCGATTCCACGGTCGCGAGATCCGGGATCGGCACGGCGCTACGGTTGGTCGCCGCGCATCCCGACACGCTAGGCGTCGGCGTTGGGGTTGGGGTGAACACCGTGTTCGTGCTCGTCTGACCGTTCCACGTCGCAGTGATCGTGCCGTTGGCGCCGAACCCCGACACGATGACGCTCTTGGAACTGAACCGCTCGAACGAGCTACTCGCGGACGTCTGGCCGCATCAGCCTCGCCAGCCTCCTCAGATCGACGCAACGCTGCTCCGAGCCCTCGCGCACGGTCAAGTTCAGCCGCCCCGGCGCAGATCATCCCGTGACAAGACCGGCGCGCTCCTTGGAAAAGCCCTCATTGTGAGGAGCTGCAGCGGCCCTGTTGTCGCTGAAATCCCCGGCGCGAGCCTCTCGAGATCTTCGAGGGCGTCCGGTCCGAAGCGCAGAGCCCGCAGCCCGCTTCGCGAAGCCACCGGCAATGCGATCCTCAGTTCACCATGAAAGAAGACCCCCGCGACGAGTGGACGATCCGTCACTTCGCCCAGTCCAACCCCACCGGTCACGGTCAAGGCTTCGTTCCTGCCCTCCTCCGACGAGTAGCCGATTCGATCGAGGCCTTGGGCGATGTTGACGTGCAGGACATCACCTTCTCGTCGGAGGTGACCGGCGAGGAGGACGACCTGACGATGGTCGTCTACTACCACCGGCAACCGCGCCGCGTGTAGACGCGCAGACGCGGTCAACAGCCCTGCCGTTCGTCGAAAACCGATACGCAACCCTGACCACCGGCGGCCGGGCGATCCTTTTCACACGGTGGGTCTTGGAGCGGCTACGCGATCGGTCTCGGGGCGACCGCCGGATTCAGGGTGCACGCGTGGGGAGGTGATGCGGTTGAGCAGCTCGCGCCAGTTGCGCGGCCTCGCCGTCGTCGAGCGCGGCGAGTAGATCTCGCTCGGCGGCGTCGCTGGCATCCGTCGCCTCTTGGAGTGTGAGTTGACCGGCGTCGGTGAGCACGACGACGTTGCGGTGGCGGTCCTCGGCGTCGGGACAGCGAGCGACCAGGTCCTTGCGCTCGAGCGAGTCGAGCAGTCCGACCATCGACGTGCGGTCGATCCCCAGGCGCGCGGCGGCCTGCTGCTGGGACTCGGGTTCCCGGCCGTCGAGG
The DNA here is from genome assembly GCA_963848475.1 of uncultured Solirubrobacteraceae bacterium. Taxonomy (GTDB): domain Bacteria; phylum Actinomycetota; class Thermoleophilia; order Solirubrobacterales; family Solirubrobacteraceae; genus Solirubrobacter. The sequence continues at coordinate 549,117 of CAWKDW010000003.1, forward strand.
AACAGAAGCACCGCCAGCTCGCGGGCGGTGATGCCGGCGGGCCTGAGGTGTTGCTCGCGCAGGATCTCAAGGTCCGCCAAGGCGCGCTTGAGCCGGTAGGTGTGCCGGCCACTTCGAGCTCGCACTCGCTCACACCGACATGATCAGCTTCCTCGACGATGCTCAACCGAGCCAGGACCCGGCAGTCAGACCCATGTTGGCGTATTCCAAGGTTTCCAGCGACCCGGGGTGCAGGCGCCATTGGGAACGAGTCGGCCAGTGGCGTCACGCGGCGAGATTGTCGCGACGTGAGCGTAGAGTTCGCACGCGCTATGGGCTGTTTGCTGTGGGTCGCGACGACGCTGTTGCTTGCTGCGGCCGCGAGTTACGGCGTCGTAGTCCTCGTCGCCGCGTCATCGTGCTCGGACGCGTGCCCCTCTGATCCGCAGATTCACTTCGCCCAAGCGCTGTTCTTCGGCGCAGGAGCATTGTGCTTCGCGGTGGTCATGCTCGGACTCCTGCAAGTCGTGCGTGCTCACAGGTGACGACGAAGAAGCCTCGGATTGGCGCCGGGGGCGGTGGTGCCGGGTCGCGACCCTGTTCGGTCGCGGCCCGGCCACCGCGGAGGATGAGGGCCGCGGCGGACGAAGGTGCCCGCCGCGGTCTCTCGCTAGGTCACGGTGTCGTCGTCGACAGCGTGAACGTCAGCGTCTTGGAGTAGCTGCCGGTGCGCAGCGGCTCCTTGGCGCCGATCGACTGCTCGAACGACACGGTCACCGGGTCGTTGGAGACCGGCCCGCCGTACATCAGCAGGCTGGTCGGGCTGGAATTGCCGCCCACGGGGGCGAACGCCCCTCCGCCGGTGCCGGCCGCGCTCTCGCCCTTGACCATGAGCGGATCCTCCAGCGAGTAGGACCCGTTGACGAGGTGCCCGGTCGCGTTTGAGCTCGGGTCCGAGACGCTCAGGGTGGCGTCGCCGGCGGTCGAGATCACGGTCGCGGTCGTGCTGGCCCCGTACGTCTTCGCCACGCCCGGGGTGAACGCGCCGAAGCTCGGCGACGCTCCGAGCGCGAGCGACAGCGTCGGCGGGACCGTGCCGCCGACCGGGGCGTCCTCGTGGACCTGGATGCCACCCGGCGCGCCCTGGCCGTTGAACTCGAGCCAGTTGAACACGAACATGTTCCCGCCGCCCTGGCCACCTGGCACCGACCGGAACACGAGGAACAGCTCGTGCAGCCCATCGAGGTCGATCGGGAACGTCTGGCTCTGCCACTCGCCTCCGGTCGACGTCAGGTTCGCGGTGAGCACGATCGGGCCGTCGAGCGACCCGGTGTGGACCTCGATCGCCGCCAGCGGCGTCCCGGGCTCGCGCGGGGTGTTGTCGCGCACCCGGAACGTCACCGAGTCGATGTTGATCAGGTTGAACGGGCCGTTGAGCTGGATCCAGTTGTTGTTGCCCAGGCTGGTGAGATGCTCGCCGCCGCCGATGTCGTCGGTCGGCACCGGGTTCGTGCTGGCCTGGTTGACGCGGTGCTCCACCTGCTGCAGGCGCTGGCGGATCTCCACGTTCTCGATCGTCGTCAGCGACGGGACACCGCCCGGGCCGCCCTTGTCCACGTAGCGGACGTTGATGACGCCGAACACGTTGCCCCCGTGCGAGACGTCGTCGGCGCTCGGTCGGCAACGTGCCGGTGCAGCCGGTAGTCGTGGCCTCGGCGTGGCCGTGCTCGTCATGGCCGAGCACGAACGTGACCTGGATGTCGTTGCAGTTGACCGTGCCGTCCTCGGGGTCGGTGACCGAGACCGAGAACGGGATCGCGTCGCCGAAGGCGAACGTGCTGCCCTCGAGCGGCAGGTTGATCGAGATCGACGGCGAGGTGTTGCCAGCCGTGATCACCGTGCTCTGCGCGCCGGTCTTGCCGGACGAGTCGGTGACGGTCAGCACCGCGGTGTAGCGGCCCGGGGTCGTGTAGGTGTGCGACGGGTTCGGATCCATCGAAGTGGTCCCGTCGCCGAAGTCCCACTCGAGCACGATCGAGTCGCCCGGATCCGGATCGGCCGTGCCCTCGCTGGAGAACTGGACCGTCAGCGGCGTCGGGCCGTCGGTCTTGTCCGTCGTGAGGACGGCCACCGGATTGCGCTGGCCCTTGGCGTAGTCCCAGCGGTACATGCCCGCGTCGGGGTTCGGCCTGAAGAAGCCGTCGCCGTACGTCAGCAGGTAGAAGGTGCCGTCATCGCCGAACTGCATGTCCATCGGGTTGTCGCAATCGAACGCCGCGGACGCTCCGACGGCACTGCAGTCCAGGAACGGGTTGATCTTCATCACGCGGTTCTGCGAGTCGAGCTTGACCTCGCGCATCGTGTCCTGGCCAAACTCGCCGATGATCACCGAACCGTCGTAGTACGGCGGGAACTTCGCCGGGTTCGGGTTGTCGGCGTCGAACTCGTAGACGTCGATACCGTGCGGCGCGACGCCGCCGGTGTAGAGCTCGGGGAACAGCCGCGGGCACTCGGTCGTGGACCCGGGAGCGATCTCGCCCGGCTCGGTCGCGTAGTAGCCGAAGCACGGCGTTCCGAGCGGGGTGTTGGCGTTGTTGTCCCGGTAGGAGTACCAGATGTCGGGGTCAGTGACCGGCGGCACGTTCCTCAGGCCGGGCTCGACCGACGGACCGCCTTCGAGGTTCCAGCGCGAGTCGTTGAGCTGGGTCGTGCCGTCGCAGACGATCGGCTGCGGCGGATCGTCCAGCGGCGTGCCCGATGAGGTCGTGCCGGGCGCGAACTCGTGGAAGTTCCAGCGGTAGTAGCCGAGCTTGCTCGAGTAGCACTCCGGCCAGCCGTAGTTGGCCGGGTGGCGCACGATCTCGTAGCGGCCCGTGCCTGCCGGCCCGCGCGAGCGCTGCGGCGTTTGGGAGTCGGGCGAGTAGTCGCTGATGTACGCGACATCGTTGGAGTCGACCTGGATCCGGAACGGGTTGCGGAAGCCCATCGCGTAGACCTCGGCCCGCGTCTTGGCCTGCGGCGCGCCGGCGACGAGCGGGAACAGGTTCCCAGCCGGGATCGTGTACGCGCCTGAGCCCGAGCCGAAGTCGGCCTTGTTGGCGGCGCCCGCGGCGATGTCGCCGCTCTTGACGGCGATCCGCAGGGCCTTGCCGCGCAGGTCGTTCGTGTTCCCCGCGCCGCGGCGCGAGTCGCCGGTCGGCCGCTGGTACCAGCCGCCCTCCTGATCGGTCGACGTGATGACCGAACCACCGGTGAGACCGGCGCCGTCGGCGGTGATCTGCGGCTGGTCGGACTGCTGCAGGGCGCGCCGGAAGTAGACGCTGACGTCCCCCGTGTTGACCGCGCCGCTGCCGGCGACCTGGATGTCGTTGGTGCCGACGTTCGAGAGCGCCTCAAGCGCGGCGTCGATCGCGTCGCGCGGAGCGTCGTAGGCGATCGGCGCGGTCGTCTGGCCCTTGAAGGTCAGCGTGAACGTGCCACCGGTCGCGCCGTTGACGCGGACGAGTTGCTCCTCGTCGGTGAGCTGATCGTTGGCGGGTGCGAAGCCGCCACCGTTGATGCCGCCCGCCGGGGTATCGTCGCCCGTGACCAGCCACAGGTTGTTGTGCTTGTCGAAGTCGATGTCACCGGCGACGTGGCAGCACTCCTGCCGGTTGACCGGGACGCGCATGATCTGCTGCTCTGTGCCGAGATCCAGGTGGGCGCCGCCGGCGTCCTCGACGAACTTGAAGCGCGAGAGCTGGAAGTACCCGACGTACGGATCCCATGCGGTCTTCGACGGCGCCGCGTTCGGCGGGTTCGAGTTCGGCGTGGTCTGGGTCACGACCGAGCCGTCGGAGAGCTTGACATCGGTGACCGTCTGCGGCGAGTAGTAGAGATAGACCCACTTGTTGGTGGCGAAGTCGTTGTCGACCGCCGGGCCGTAGAGACCGTCCTCGGAGTGCGTGTAGATCCGCATCGTGGTCGGCAGGCTCGCGTCGGAGAAGTCGGCGATGACCTCCGTCGTGCCCGTGGTCGGGTTGTGCAGGCGCACCGTCCCGCCGCGAGCGGTCTGGATGATCCGCCCGTCGGGAAGCTGGTCGAAGCCGATCGGCTCGTCGAGGTTCGGCGGCCCGGAGATCTTGACCTGCTGGAAGTTCGCCAGCACGGTCGCGCCGCAGTCGCTGTAGGTCGCGTCCGCGAAGCCGGCGGCCCACGCGACCGCGCCCTTGAGGTGCTTCGTGAGGTCGGCGTCGAACGCGGCCGCGGTGTTGCCGAGGCCCGTATAGAACGAGCGGCCGCCACGGTAGTCCTTGCACCACGAGATCGGGTGGTCGGCGCCCATCGTGCCACCAACGATTCCGTCCAGGACGTTGCCCTGCGGCTGCGGGCCGAAGGGATCTTCGACCACAGACGCCAGCACGTGTGAGACGCCGCGGACGTTCTCGCTGAAGTTGTACCAGTGGTCGTTGCGCGTCCAATATTCGGCGAGGTCCTTCGTCGCGTCGTGGACGCGGTCGGCCACCTTCACATCGGCGCTCTGCGCCACCGTGCGCCCGGACGAGCGCGTGCCGAGCAGCTCGTCAAGGAACGCCCAGGAGGCGTCGGTCTCGATCGCCGAACCGATGCCGACGAAGCCGCCGCCGTTGCGGAAGTAGTCCTCGAAGTTCGACCGCTGCTGATCGGTCAGCGGGCTGGCGATGCCCGTCGCGAGGAACACGACCGTCTGATAGCCCTCGAGGTTCGCGGGCGTGAATTGGGCGCCGACCTCCGCCGGGCTCGGCGCCGTGACCGTGAAGCCACCGCTCGCGCCGGCGCTCTGCAGCGCCGCGACACCCGCGGCCGTGACGTCGTCCTGCGTGCTCGTGACGACGAGCACGTTGTAGTCCTCTACCGCCGCGGAACGCATCCCGCCGGCGCTCGCAGAGGACGGGACAGCCAGTAGGAGGGCCAGGCTCGCCAGAGCCAGGCCCGCTCTGCGCCTCCTCATGATTCTCCTCCGTGGCTCGTGGACGGCGTACTCACATCCGGTTCGCGACTGGCGATGAGATGGCTTCCGGCGCCGTGCATGCGCCCTACCCAACGGTCGGTGACTGCGCCCAGGGGCAGACCGGACCTCTGTCGAGTATCCATTTGCTCTCCTCTCTCAAACTCGGTGCGCGTTGACACACTCGAGACCGACACCCAATGACGCGACCGCGTGCAATGTTGCGGTCGCTCGCTGACTTCCTCACCCGTCTTCAGCGGCCCTCAGTTCACGCGTCGGGCGCGTGGAGATCGAAAGGCAGTCCGGCGGCGCGCGCGCCGCGTAGCGCCTCGCCGGCGTTCGCGCCGAGATCGACTCTGAGGCGAAAACGCGGCAGCCATCCTGAGGGCTTCCCTGTCGCAAACCGTCGAGCAGTCTTAACGACGGCACCGCCTGGCGCACATCCGCCGTTCGTACGCGAACAACTGCATGCCGTACGAACCAAAGACCCGCGGCTTGCACTTGCCAGCCCGCCGGCCATCGCTCGTCTTCGAGTGATAAGTGCGGGCCGTCGGCGATGTACGTGGCCCGGGTCGGCGAGCGCGCGAGCTTCAGCCCGCGCAGGGTCCGCCGGGATGCGCGAGCGCCTCGGTCACGATCGCCGCGTGGCCGGAGGCGTGGCCGGCGTACTCGCGAGCCTCCGACAGCGAGTGCGCGTGCGTCGCGAGCGTCGCCCAGCCAAACACACGTTCCGCGTGGCTCGGCAGCGTCGGAAACGGGTTGTTCTGTGGTGACCAGGTCCCGATGAGCCGCTCGAGCGAGCGCCAGCGGCCGGCGGGATCGGACCAGTCGCCCGTCACCACCACGCGACCGGCGCACCCGTCGCGATCCTCGGCCAGCCCGGGTTCCCCCGCCGGGCCTGGCAGCAGGCCCTCGGCGATCTGGTCGCCGTCGCTCGCAAAGCGTGGTCCGCCGACGAGCGCGCGCACGCGCGCTGCGTCGCGGTGGACGTCCGCGAGCCCCGCCGCGGCGGCCCAGGATGCGACGTCGCGCTCGATCGTGCGGGCGCGGTCGAGCGCGGCGGCGGGCGTTGAGTCGTCGCCCGCCCCGGCGACGGCCGCGTCGTCCTCGGATGAGCCACAGCCAGCAACGGCGAGCAGTACGGCAGCGATGATGGCGAGCAGTGCGGTCCGGCGCATACCGCATACAGTCGCGCACGAGGCTTACAGAACAAGAAATGGCGAGGCCCGGCGGGATCGGCGGCCGCGGGGCCGGGACTGAAGGGGATGCGTGTGCCGGCCGCCTGGGAGTGCCTGGTCAGGGCACGGGCGGCGCGTTCGCAGTGGGCGGTGACGGGAGCGATTCCGCCGGCACGATCGCGTCCGCTGTGAGCATTTCCACCGGCGCCGCGGATCATGCCCGGGCGCGTGTGGAGATCTCTCAACACCTCACTTCTCGCGAGGGCGGGGCGGTGACGCTCGTCGGAGGCCGTCGATTCGTTTGGGCGATGGCTGCGCGGCGTGCTCCCACTCGCCGTAGGGTGCAAGGCGTCATGGTCAACCTCGGCAAGACCGCGTGGCTCAGGCTGTCCAACAGTCTCGGGTTCGTCCCCGGGGTGATCGTCCTGGCCTTCGGGATCTTGGGGATCGTGCTGGTCGAGATCGACGCGCACATCGATCTCGACGGTGTCGAGTACGTGTTCAAGGGCGACGGTCCCGCGGCGCGCACCGTGTTGTCCGTCATCGCCGGGTCGCTGATCACCGTCGCCGGGTTGATCTTCTCGATCACGATGGTGGTGCTGCAACTCGCTTCCGGCCAGTTCAGCCCGCGGGTCCTGCGGACGTACTTCGGCGACCGAATCACGCAGATCACGATCGGGACCTACGTCGGGACCTTCATCTATTCGATCCTCGTGCTGCGCGCGGTGGGCTCGTTCGACGACACGGGGTTCGTACCGCGCCTGAGTGTGACCATCGCGTCGTTGCTCGGGATCGCCGCCGTGCTCCTGCTCATCGTGTTCCTCAACCACGTGTCGCAGATGATCCAGGTCTCGCACGTGACGGCGAACATCGCGCGCGACACCCTCGCAAGGATCGAGACCCTCTACCCCGAGCGCTACGGCACGCCGGTCGAGGACGCCGACGGGGAGGACCTGCTCGCGACGTGGCGCAAACAGTCGTCGGGACAGGTCATGCCCGCGCGACCGGGCTACGTGCAGCGCGTCGGAGTGGACGACCTCGTCGAGAGCTGCCCGGAACTGGAACGGCTGGCGGTCCTCGTGTGCCCCGGCGACTTCGTGGGCATCGAGACGCCGATCGCCGAGGTCTGGCCCGAGAGCGCCGCGAGCCGGCGTCGCCAGGAGCTCCGCGCCGCGGTATCGATCGCGAGCGAGCGCGACCTGCACCAGGACATCGACTTCGGCGTGCGCCAGCTTGCCGACATCGCCCTGAGGGCGATGTCCCCGGGGATCAACGACCCGATGACGGCGGTGACCTGCATCAGCTACCTGCGCTCGATCCTCGTCCGCCTCGCCGAGCGGGCGGACCCGCCCGCCGCGCGCCGATTCCCGGGGCAGGAGGTGATCGTGATCGTCCGCCGGCGCCGGTTCGACGAGTACCTGGAGTCGCTGCTGCAGATCAATCGCTACGTCGGCGGGGACGCCTGGGTGATCGGCGAACTGCTGGCCACGCTCAGCGCGTGCTCGCGGGTGGCACGCGACGGCGGCGCGACCGGTCGAGTCCGGGTGATCCGCGACGTCGCGGTGACGATCGCGGAGCAAGCCGCCGATCAGGTCTCGACGCAACGCGACCGCCGGCGGCTCGACGCGCCCTTGCGGGAACTCGACGTCGCTCCACTCACGTGATCGTCCCGGTCCCCGCGGCGTGCCGCGGGGACCGGGGATTACGGACTGTCGACTACGGCGTGGTCGCCGACAGGGTGAACGTGATCCGCTTGCCGTAGCGACCCGCGAGCAACTTGTCAGTGGCGCTGACAGGCTGCTTGAACTCGAGGGTCACGGCTTCGTTGGCCAGCGGTTCGGCCCAGGACTTCAGGAGCGTGGGCGTGCCGCTGATCGGCGCGAACGGGCCACCGGCGGCGACCTGGAGCGCTTGCGGGAGAACCGCGGTGCCGTTGACCAGGTGGCCCGGAGCGTTCGTGCTCGAGTCCACCGCGGACAGCGCCGTGGTCTGGGAGCTGGACGTCACCTTCGCCGCGAGCGACGCGGTGTAGTCCTTGGCCACACCCGGGGTCAGCGAGCCGACGGACGCCGTCCCGGTGAGCTCGAGCGACATGACCAGCGGGACGTCCGCATTGACGTCCACGTCCTCGGAGTCGCCGGTTGCCGGCGGTGCCGCGATCGAGAAGGCCACGGACTTGGTGGCCTCGGTGTTGCCGGCCTTGTCCTTGGAGCGGAACTCGACCACGTGCGAGCCGGCCGCCGTGACCTGGAGCGTCGTCACGAACGGGCTCGCCGAGCTCGTGTTGTCCTTGCGGACCCATTCGCCCGTCGCGGCACCGGTGTTGACGCGGTACTCCGTGTAGTCAACGCCGGAGCCCGGCGTCTCACCGCCGCCGCCCTGGGCGACGGTGACGGTCCCGACCATGCCCTGCCAGCCTTCCTCGCCCTTGTGCGAGTGGATCTTGCACAGGAACGTGTACGTGCCGGCGGTGTCGACCACGCTCGTGACCGGCGGGTCGCCCGGAAGGACGATCGCGCCGGGGCTGAGCTTGGTCGCGTCGCTGGTCGGCGACTCGCCGGGCTTGATGATCCACACGTCGTGGACCGTCCCCGCGGTGGCCGCCGGGAAGTTCCAGCGCACCGTGTCACCCACCGTGGCGGCCACTGCGTTCGGCTCCCAGTGATCCGGGGCCGCGTCGACGTCGACGGTCTTCGGGGTGCTGGTGCCGCCGCCCGTGGAGGCGGGGTCGGTGGCCGAGAACGACACACCGACCGGACCGTTGTAGGTCCCGCCCGCTCCCGGCGAGGCCGGGTTGAGCGTGTGCGTCGTCACCGGCGCCTTGTCGTCGACAGGCGCCGGCGGGCCGATCGTGAAGTCGACCTTCTTGGTCGCCTCCACGTTGCCGGCGACGTCGGTCGAGCGGTACTCGACCGTGTGCGCGCCGTTGCCCGACACCGTCACCGGCCCGCGGACCGAGCCGGCGTCCAGCGACAGCACGCGGACGTTGCGGTAGTCGATGACGTCGCTGTTGGAGTGGTTCTGCAGGCCGATGTAGCCGCGCGTGAACTGGCGGTCCGTCGTCGACGGGTCGCCCGACCGGGAGGACGTCTTGCCCGGGGTGTTCTCGAACGTCTGCAGGACCTCGCCGTTGCGGCTGATCGTGTAGGTCTGGCCGACGACCTTGATCTCGTAGTCGACCCAGGTGCCTCTCGGCTGGACCTTGGCCTGCGTGGCGTCGAGCGGCGAGAAGTTGTAGACCGAGCCGGTCTTCTGCGGCTCGCTCGCCTGGTTGTCGTTGACCTGGATCTCGTGGCCGCAGTAGATCGCGACCCACGCCTGATCGGTCTGGCCCGAGCCCACCTGGCACGGGTAGCGGGTGGCGGCCGTGCGCGTCACGGCCTCGGCCGGGTTCGGGAAGCGCACGAACGCGCCACCGTTGCCGGTCGAGCCCGTGCCCGAGTCACGCCACTGGAACTTCAGCGAGAAGTCGCCGTAGTCCTTGAGCGGGTACCAGGGCATGCCCAGGCCACCGTTCGGACGGGCGAAGCCGCCGTCCGCGGTGTTCCAGGTCAGCCCGCCCGGACCGGCCTGCGCCCACTTGGCGAGGTCGGCCGCGGAGTTGAGGATCGTCTCCTCCTCGACGTACGGCTTCCACGCGCCGCCGTCGACGCGGATCTCGGTCGCGCTGACGCCCGAGGTCGCGTCCGTCGCGTCGAGGTCGACGGCGACGTCACCGTCGTAGCTGTCCTTCGGCGCCTCGCCGTTGAGCTTGGCGGTGGTCGTCGGGCCGGTCTTGTCGATCTTGAAGCTGACCGACCGCGTCGTCTCGACGTTGCCCTTCTTGTCGACCGAGCGGTACTCGATCGTGTGCGAACCGGCTGTGGTGACGTCGAACGGAGCGCTGTACGCGGTCCAGTTCGCGGTCCCCGCCTCGCGGTACTCGGTGTGATCCACGCCGGAGCCGCCGTCATTGTCGGTCGCGTTGAGCGTGACCTTGACGTCGGAGTCGTACCAGCCGCCGTCACCGTTGGGCGACGCCGGAGCCAGCACGTGGGTCGTGCGCGGCGCCGTCGTGTCGCCATCACCACAACTGTCGGCCGTGACCGTGAACGAGTCGAACTTCACCGCCGCGGGCTGGCCACCGCTGTCGTGCTTGGCGAACACGCCGATCTTGGTGATCCCGTTCGTGCCGAACTGGGCCGTCGGGACCGAAGGGGCCGTGGTCAGGAACGTCGTGCCGTCCAAGGAGTACGTGAAGGACACGTTCGTCCCGTCGTTCGACGCGCGCAGCCACAGCGCGTTGCCGGTCGGCGTGAGCTTCCCGGTGTTCGGATACTGGCCGCCGTAGTTGCCGTTGATGGTGCCGTTGGTGGTCAGGATCCGCTCCGCCCAGATGCCGTTGAGCGGCTGCCCGGCGAGGTCGTTGTTCTTGTACTGAATCGCCGTCTTGGCGAGGTAGTTCGGGCTCTGGGAGCCGAACAGCACGACGCCCGCGGCCTGACCGTTGGACACGATCGCCGTCGGGTCGACCTTCGCCGTCACCGTCCACGGGCCCTGCGGGACGGCCTGCAGGAGGATGTTCCGAGCGGTGAAGTTCGAGCCCGAAACGTCGCCCGCCGCGCTCGTGAGCGTGACGTTGCCGCCGCCGACGGCCAGGTTCGCCGGCGTCGGGTTGACGATCTCCCACTTGGGATCGAGCGCGGTGCCGTTGAACTCGTCGACCTGCGGGCAGCCCGCGGGGGCGCCGCAGTAGTCACCCGGCGTCTGCGGGTCGGTACCCGGGACGACGTTGAACGCGTCGAACCTCGCGATGTCGTCGGCCGCGCCGTCGTGCTTGGCGAACACGCCGACCCGCAGCCCGCCCGCCTGGGACAGGTACTGCGTCACCGAGATCGGTGCGCCGAACGACGTGAACGTCGTGCCGTTGGCAGAGCTCCAGGTCGTGATCATCTTGGTGGTGTCGTCGTAGACGAAACGCACCCAGACGTAGTCGCCGGTCAGGTTCAGCGCGCCCGAGTTGGGCCACGGGACCGTCGCCGGCGGCAGGACGACCGAGGCGTTGTTGGCCGTCAGCACCCGCTCCGTCCACTTGCCCGGCTGGTTGCCGGCCGTGTTCGGATCGGCGTCGGCCTTGTACTGCAGCGTCGTCTTGAGCAGGTAGTTCGGGTTGAGCCGGTTGATCAGCGCCAGACCCGCCGCCTTACCGTCGGCGTTGATCGTCGCGTGGGCGAGCTTGGCGGTCGCGACCCACGAACCCGCCGGCACGTCCTGCAGCAGCGCCTGGGCTGTGCCCTGATCGGTGTACAGGTCGCCCCGCAGCATCGGCATGGTCAGATGGCCGGCGCTCACGGTGGGCGGGTTGCCGGCCACCGGGTTGATGAGCTGCCACTTCGGGTCGACGGCTGCGCCGTTGAACTGATCCGACTGCGGCGTGCACCCCCCTCCGCTGCTGGGGTAGGTGAGCACGAACGTGACCGAGCCGGACGGCGTCTCGACGTTGCCGGCGAGATCGCGTGACCTGAACTCGACCACGTGAGTGCCCTCGTCGCTGACCGTGAACTCGGTCAGGAACGGCGAGGCGGCGCCGGTGTTGGTGCGACGCGTGTAGGCCCCACCGTCGACCCGGTACTCGGTCCACTCCACGCCGGTGCCGGTGCCACCGTCGTTGGCGCGTAGCGTGACCTTGACCGCGGCGGTGTAGGCGCCGGCCGGTGTCTGATCGTTGAGCTGGACCGTCGTCGTCGGCGCGGCGGCGTCGGAGCTGACGGAGACGCTCGTCGTCTTGCTCGCCTTCTCGCCGTCCGCGTAGGTCACCGTCAGCTTGGCGGTGTAGACGCCAGGCTCGGCATACACGTGCTGTGGGCTCGCCGCCTGCGACGTCGGCGTGCCGTCGCCGAAGTCCCACTCGTAAGAGACACCCCCAGAGGCGCCGATCGAGAACTCGGCCTGACGCTCGGTCGAGGTTGCCTGCCACTGTGGGTCAGGGCCTGGCGTGTCGCCTCCGCCCGTGTAGGCGAAGCGATAGAGGCCGGCGTTGTTGCCGGTGGTGAAGAAGCCCTCGTAGACCTGGACATAGAGCGCACCGTCAGACCCGAACTTCGAGTCCATGTAGTTCGCACCCCACGGGAGCGCGCCGCGGAAGCTGTCCGCGTAGATCGGCTGCGAGCCGTCCTGGTCCGTCGCGGGATCGAGCATCAGCGCGTGCTTGGCGCTGACGTTGCCGAAGTCGTTGAGGAACCAGCGACCGTCCCAGTACTTGGGCCAGCGCGCGGAGTTGTCCGTGCCGGACTTGTAGCGGTACACCGGCCCGGTGAACACCGTCGCGCCGTTGGCGGTCAGGTACGGGCACAGTTGCGTCGGCGTGCCCCCGAAGTTGGGGGCGTTGGCGGCACCCTGCTCGCGCGGGAAGTCCGGGCAGCCGTTGCCGTTGTTCGGGTTGCCGCGGCTGTACCAGACGTTGTTGGAGTGCGCGGTCCCCGCGTCCTTGCCCGTGCCCGTGGTGTGCGGCAGCGTGACGAGGCCGGTGTTGTTCGTCGAGTCGTTGACCAGGTTGTTGCAGTCGTACCAGCCGGGCGTCGGCGCCGACGCGGGGCCGCCGTTGACGTAGCCGGGCTCGTTGGTGGTGCGCAGCGAGCCATTCGCGACGCGGTCGCGATAGGCCTGCTTGTTGCCCATGCAGTACGGCCAGCCGTAGTTGCCCGCCGAGGGAAGCTGCGTGGCGGTCTCATACGTGGAAGCGCCCTGCGTCGCCGACGGCGCGCCGGCGTCGGGCCCGACCCACGCCGCGTACGGGACATCGGTGTCGGGGTCGATCGACATGCGCGACGGGTTGCGCAGGCCCATGGCGTAGATCTCGGGCTTGGTCTTGCCGCCGCCGCCCTCCGTGCCGTCGAACAGGTTGGCGCCGTTGGGCGAGGACGCCGTCGGCAGGGAGTAGGTCGTGCCGATACCGACTGCCGGCTTGGCCCCGTCCGCGATCGTGTCGATCGGGTTCAAGCGCAGCATCTTGCCGTTGTAATCGTTCGTGTTGCCCGCCGTTCGGCGCGCGTCGTTGAACGAGACGTTGTTGCTCCCGCAGTGCGTGTTGGTCGCCTGCGTCGGGTCACCGGTCGGGCAGCGCTGGGGCTGATAGTTGCCCGAGTAGCCGTTGGTCGACTGCGAGGAGTTCGAGTCGCCGACCGTGACGTAGAGGTTGCCCTCGGAGTCGAAGGCCATGCCGCCGCCACGGTGGCAGCAGCTCCAGACCTGCGTGTCGTACTCGAAGATCACGACCTCGGAGTCGAGCTTGAGCTTCTTGGTCGCGAGATCGATCGTGAAGCGCGAGATGCGCGGGTGCTGCATCTTGGTGATGCGGCGCTGAGCGCCGTCAGCCAGGCCCGGGTGCACCGGGTTGCTCGGATTGAACGTCGGGTAGTACTGCAGGTAGATGTGGCCGGTCGTGGCGAAGTCGGGGGCCGCGGCGACACCGAGCAGCCCCGTCTCGATCTTCCCGTTGACCTCGTTTCCTGACCCGCGGTCGCCGTAGACCGGCAACACGCCGGCCTGCGTGACGCCGCTGTTGACGCTGCCGTTGGCGGCCTTCGGGTCCCAGACGTGGACCGTGCCGCAGCCGACGCCGACGTTCGGGTTGGCGAAGTCGAGGATGATCGGCGAGGAGGCCTGGCCGATCATCTTGCCGCGCTCGGCGTTGGTGCGGCAGTCGGCGCGGCCGATGTAGATCGCCCAGCCGTTGGGGGCCATCGAGACGCCGTGCGACTCGCCGCTGTTGGTCAGGTCGCCGCTGCCGGCACTGACCACGCGCTCGGTCGAGTAGTTGGACATGATCGTGGCCTTGCAGCCGCCGCGGACGAGGCCCGCGGACCACTGGATCGCGCCCAGCAGGTGCTTCTTGAGATCGGCCTGGCCGTAGCCCGCGGCCGTCCGGCCCATGCCGGTGTAGAAGGAGCGGCCGCCCTGGTAGTCGCGGCACCAGGAGATCGGCCAGTCGGTGCCGCCCGTGGTGGTGCCGTCGCCCGCAGGGGCGTTGGTCGCGTGGTAGCGCGCGACGGTGTGGACCGTGCCCGTCGGGCGCGCGGTCCAGCGGTAGTAGATGTCGTTGCGCGTCCACTCGAGCGGGAGGCTCTTGGTGGAGGGATGCGCGCGGTCGCCGAAGACGACGACCTGGTCAGAAGCCGTGGTCGGGCTCGCCGCATCGGGGCGGGCGCCGATCAGCCCGGTGACGAACGTGTTGCCCGGCTCGGCCTCGGCCGCCGAGCCGATCCCGACGAACCCGCCACCGTCCTGGACGTAGCCCTGCAGGGCGGTCTCCTGCGCGGCGTTCAGGCGGTCGCCCGCGTTGTTGAGGAACACCACGGCGCGGTAGTTCGCGAGGTTCGCCGCGGTGAAGTTGGCGGCGTCCGGTGACGCGTCGACCGCGAAGTCGTTCGCCGTCCCGAGATCCTTGATCGCGGTGATCCCGGCGTCGACGGTCGCATCCGACGGCCCATGGAACACGAGGACCTTCGGCGGCGTCTGCGTGCCCGTGATCAGGACCCGCTCGACCGCGTCGTCGCTGTTGGAGTTGATCACGAGACGGGCGACCGACGTGTAGTTGGAGCGGGTCGGCTTGAAGCCGACGTTGATCGTGCACGTCGCGTTGGGCGCCAGCGTCTTGCCGCCGCAGTTCTCGTCGACGATCGCGAAGTCGGCGGCCGTGGCGGCACCGCCGTCCGCGGCGTCGGCCTGGATCTGGATCGCGTTGGCGGCATTGCTGATCACGAGCGGGGCATCACCGTCGTTGGTGACGACGATCGGGGCCTGGTTGTCGGCCGCCGGCGTGCCCTTGGGCACCGAGGGGAAGGACTTCGGGCTGGCCTTCAGCGACGGGGCGGCTATCGCCACGCACCGCGGCCGCGCTCTCGGCGGTGTTGCGGAACGGGTTGAAGTTCGTCGCCCCGCCGAGCCCGACCGGGTCGCGCTCGATGAAGTAGTACTTGGTCTTGTTCTTGGCCGACGCGAACATCGGCGCGAAGTTGATGTCGCCCTGGCCGGCGGTGCGCTGGTCGGCATCGCCGCAGTCCGGGCGGATGCCGCTCGCGGCCATGTCCTTGACGTGGAACGAGATCACGCGGCTGCCGAACTTCTGGATCATGCTGTTGACGTAGGCGGCGCCGACGCCCGCATCGGAGGGGGTCGCGTGCCCCGAGGCGCCGCAGACGGCCCAGCCGATGTCGATCTGCCCGGCGACGTAGCGCGGGTCGGTGTGGTCCATCACGATCTCCCACGCGCTCTTGAGCACACCATCGTCGGTGAAGCGCGTGCTGAACTCGCTGTTGTGGTTGTGGAAGTACGCGGGGCCGACGCCGGCCTCGACGGAGCGCTTGCCGAGCTTGTCGAGTTGCTGCGCGGTCTGCAGCGTCTGCTGGAGCGTGCCGAGACCGCCGGCACCACCGGTGCCGCCCTCGCCGACCATCTCCTGGCCGAGGATCTTCGCGGCGGCGATCTCACCCTCCCAGGTGCTCTCGCTGAGGCTGCCATGACGAGCCGGGAAGCGGAGGCCGTACTGGTCGCCGAGCGCTCGAAGGTCCAGCATGCCCTGGCGGTTGCCCTGCGGATTGCCGCTGCTCGGGAACGGGTTGCCCGGGTAGCCGTAGAGCTCGACGTTCTTGATCCCCTGCGCTTGCAGGAACGCGAACAGCCGCTCCATGCGCGCCGTCACGGTGTTGGCCGGGCACCGCCGGGACGCAGTACGGCGTCGCCGGCGCCGGCGACGCCGGGCAGAGGATCTCCCCCGTACCTCCGCTCAGGTAGTCCCTGAAGTTGTACAGCTGAATGCCGGCCTGTCCTACGGGCGCACCCTCGCCCATGGAAGTCGGCCGCTGTGCCTGCGCAGCCCCCGCGGTCGCGAAGATCGCGCCCGTCGTCAGCGCAGCGATCATCCCCGCCCGCACCCTTCGGTGTCTCAGCATCTCCCTCTCCTCTCGACGGAACAACTTCTGACAATCCGTGCGACGAAAGTCTAAGCAAGAACGAAAAACATGCGCCGGTTCGGTGTCTGACAGCGACTAAGTGGAAACCGTCTTACGTTTTCCGGTCTAGATCGGTGTGTGAACCAGCCAATCCCGGCCGACTCGACACAGGCAGCGGCACCGCGAGCGTTCGTGGCGTTGTGCACGAACGCTTCGCGTCCAGCGACGAGCGTGGGCGCTTGCTACTGTCGACGCGAGGTGTTCGTAGAGGTGATTCGTATGGAGTCAGCCGCATCCAACGCTCATTCCGCCGGTTCCGGCGACCCTGCCACGCAGGAGCGCGCGGTCGCGGCGACCGGGGCGCCGGTGAGGGCTCCAGATGCGCGTTGATCGCCGCGAGCTCATGGCCATCTTCGCCGGTGGCGGCATCGGCGCCATATCACGGTGACCACGCTCCGCACGGCGACACCTTCTGGCAGCTCCGCCGCCGCGTCCCGGTGCTCACCGTCATCATCGACACCCCCGCCAACATCCAACGGTGGTTCGCCATCGCCGACGAACTCACCCAGCACACCGGGCTCGTCACGAGTGAGATCGTCCCCGCCTACCGTGCACGCGCCGGCGATACTCGCCACGGCGGAATGCGCCTCGCACGCCGGTGGCACGACTGACCACGAGCATGGCGCTCGTCACGCACTCCTGGCGAACAGCTCCTCGAGCGTGCGGCGCATGACCGCAGGGTCGGCGTCGACGCCCGTCCAGTGGCCGATGCTGATCACGCCCTGGTTGATCAGCATCCCGAGGCCGTCGAGCACGGTCGCGCCGCGCGCCTCGGCCTCACGGATGAGCCGCGTACGCGGCGGGTTCGGGATGACGTCGGCGACGACCATTCCCGGGCGCAGGCTGTCCGGGTCCATGTCCAGCCGGGCGTCGACGTCGGGGAACAGCCCGACCGAGGTGGCGTTGACGACGATGTCGGCACCCGCCGGCACGCGATAGGTGCCGTCCCACACGACGAGCTCGGAGCGCGTGCTCGTGCGCGCATTGATCAGCTCGACGAGTTCGGCGCCGCGCGTGGCGGCGCGGTTGACGACCGTGATGCGCGCCGCGCCGGCGAGCGCGGACTCCACCGCGATCGCCCGTGCGGCACCGCCCGCGCCGAACAGGACGATCGACGTCCCGGCCGGATCGATCACCGTGCGCAGCGACGCCACGAACCCTTGGCCGTCGGTGTTCTCGCCGATCCAGCGGCCATCACGGTCCACCACGCAGTTGACGGCGCCGATCAGCGCCGCGGACTCCGCCAGGGCGTCGAGATGCTCGATGATCGCGATCTTGTGCGGGATCGAGCAGTTGAAGCCCACCCAGCCCATCGCCCGCGCGCCGCGCACGGCGTCGCCGAGGCCGTCGGGCGCGACCTCGCAGTTGACGTAGCGTGCGCGAACGCCGTGATGGCGGTAGGCGGCCTCGATCATCGCGACCGTCGGGTTCTCGTCCGCCGGCGTGGCGAAGGACCCGGTGAGCAAGCTGAGAAAGTGCATCCGCCACCCCTGATAACGTTTTCTTGATGAGCCTACTTGGCCTGTCAACCACTAGATCTGGGTTTGCAGGAAACGATGTCTGAACTGCGCGGCGACGTCGTCGTCATCGGGTCCGGCATGGGCGGTGGGACGGTAGCTCTCGCCCTCGCCCGCCGGGGCGCGGACGTTCTCGTGCTGGAGCGCGGGCAGCGACTGCCGCGCGAGCTGGACAACTGGTCTGCCCAGGCGGTGTTCGCCGAGCGCCGCTACAAGCCGACCGAGCGCTGGTTCGATGGCGCCGGGCGCGACTTCGCTCCCGGCGTGCACTACGTGGTCGGCGGCAACACGAAGGTCTACGGCGCGAGCCTGCCCCGGTTCCGTGAGACCGACTTCGGCGCGGTCGAGCATGAGGAGGGAACCTCGCCCGCGTGGCCGCTGACCTATGCCGACCTCGAGCCCTACTACGCCGAGGCCGAGCGCATCTACCGCGTCCACGGCACCACCGGCGAGGACCCGACCGAGCCGTGGCGCAGCACGCCGTTCCCCTACCCGGCGCTCGAGCACGAGCCCTACGTCGCCGAGCTCGCGACGCGCCTGCGAGCCCAGGGCGTGCGGCCGAGCGCGAACGCGATGGGCCTCGACCTGCGGCCGGGTGGCGCCTGCATCCGCTGCGCGACGTGCGATGGCTTCCCGTGCCTGCTCGGGGCCAAGAGCGACGCCGAGACCTGCGCGATCGACCCCGCGCTCGCGACCGGGCACGCGCGCCTCGAGACCGGCGTGCGAGTGCGCCAGATCGTCGCCGACCGCAGCGGCCGCCACGTCGATCACCTGATCGCCGAGGGTCCCCGCGGGCCCCTGAAGATCACCGGCGGGCGCTTCGTGCTCGCCGCCGGCGCCGTGAACTCGGCGGCGCTGCTGCTGACCTCCGACGGGCTCGCCAACAGCTCGGGCCAGGTCGGTCGCAACTTCATGATGCACAACAACGCGCACATCGTCGCGGTCGACTTCAACCGCCGCAACGACGTCACCTTCCAGAAGACCCTGTCGGTCAACGACTGGTACAGCGACGGCGGCGACGGCTTCCCGCTCGGCACGATGCAGCTGATCGGCAAGGTCCAAGGGTCGATGATGAAGAGCGCCGCGCCGAAGGGCGTCCCGCGCGTGGCCCTCGATCGACTGGCACGCCGCAGCGTCGAGTGGCTGATCATGGGCGAGGACCTCCCACACGCCGACAACCGCGTCGGCGTCGACGGCTCGGGCCGCATCGTCACCTCACGCAGCGCACGCGGCACGCGCACCCATGGCCGGTTGCTGAACCGAGCCAAGCGGCTCCTGCGCGCCGCCGGCTACGACGCGATCCTCACGCAGCCGTTCGACATCAGCATGAACAGCCATCAGTGCGGCACGGTCGTCGCCGGACACGACCCCGCCACCAGCGTGCTCGACCCCTGGTGCAAGGCGCACGACCTGGACAACCTGTGGGTCGTGGACGGCGGGTTCTTCCCCTCCTCGGCGGCGATGAACCCGGCGCTGACGATCGCCGCGCAGGCACTGCGCGCGGTGGCGGAGTCGGACCTCGCCCGCTAGCGGAGAACCTGGCGTCCTTCGGACGGCTGGATCAGCACCCAGCCGACACCTGACAGGGCGAGCTGGACGCTCTCGCCCGAGCCCATGCCGATCAGCGACTTGGCCTGCATGTCGGTCTTGAGATTCGTCGAGACGCCACCCGACCAGGCGATCGCCGCCTGTGGGTCCACGAACGTCGGTGCCTCGGCGACGTCGAGCCGCAGCGGCTCGCCGTCGGACATCAGCGCGACCAGGCCCGTGCCGCGCAGTTCGACGTTGAAGAGCCCGCCGGCGAGCGCTCCCGTGGTGCCGCCCTTCACGCGCGTCACGTCCCAGTCGATGCCCGCCTCGAAGGCGAGGATGTTGCGGCCGCTGACGGTCAGCGAGTCGTCGTGCAGCGAGAGGACGTGCACGAGCATCGCGTTGTGGGCGAGGAACAGCTCACCCGAGCCTGTGGCCTGCATCAGCCGCAGCGACTCGCCGGTGGCGGCCTTCTTGAGCATGCGGCTGAGCCCGCCGCCCTTGTGCTCGAAGTGCACATCGCCCTGGTAGGCGACCATCGAGCCGTTGCGTGCCATCACGGTGGTCTCGGAGAGCTCGACCTTCAGCAGCCGCGGGTTCTGGATCGTGAACGGCTCTCCGGTCTCTACTTCTGAGAAGCGATCCAGCGGGGAGCCCAGGTTCGACATGGTTCGGCAACACCTCCGTAGCGGTTCTCATCGAGGGTACATGTGAACTCACCGGACGGCCCCGCCCGCATTCTGTCGGGGTCGCGGTTGTACACCATGCTCGCCCGACGCTCGCCCCGCTGCTGATCGCCGTCATGGACGGCCTGCAGCTGCAGTTCCTGCTCGACCCGGAGTCCGTCGACATGGTCGCGCCGTTCGCGGCGCTCCTGCGGCTCGCACGCCTCTGACCCGAAGTCGTCTAACGAGCATCGCGCCCCGCGGCGGCCACAGGCTGTGGCCGCCGCGAGGTTCGATGGTCAGATCACGGTGTCGTGGTCGACAGCGTGAACGTGAGCGTCTTGCTGTAGGTGCCGGTACGCAGCGCGTCGGTGGCAGCGATCGACTGCTTGAACATGACCGTGGCCGCCTCGTTGGAGGTCGGCGCGGCCCACGTCTTGAGCATCGTCGGGCTCGCCGAGCCACCCACCGGCGCAAACGCGCCGCCGCCGCTGGCCTGCAGCGCCTGCGGCAACGCGAACGAGCCGTTGACGAGCTTGCCCGTGTTCGTCGCGCTCGGATCAGCGACCGACAACGTCGCGTCACCCGCCGTCGAGATCACATTCGCCATCGTCGAGGCCGTGTAGTCCTTAGCCAGGCCGGGCGTGAACGCCCCGAACGTCGCCGGCGACCCGAGCGTCAGGGCAAGCGTCGCCGGCACACTGCCGCCGACGGTCCCCGTCACCGGGTCCGACTGCAGCGACGGGGCGGGCGGCTCGACCTCGTTGCCGCTCATCCAGTTCACGAGCTCGACGCCCTTGGACTGGAGCTCGAGCAGCGCGGCCCCACCATCGTTGCAGCCGCAGTTGGCCGGGCGCTTGGCCTGGGTCACGAACTGCCGCGCGAACACGGCGGCGGCCGCGTCATCACCGGCGCGATGGGCGGCGTCAGCACTGGCCAGCGGAGCACTCAACGCCGCGGCACCCGCCGCATTGACGCTGCCGTCAGCGACCGCGTCGGCCAGCAGGTCCTCGACCTCGTTGAACGTGACGCAGTTCGCGTACTCCTGCCCTCCGGTCCACTTGATCGCGTGGAGCACCATCTGCACGTGCCAGGTGTCGGTCGTGTACTGCCAGTTGTGCCCGAGGGTGCTGGTGAACGAACGGCCGCCGTCGAAATTGCGGCACCAGACCATCGGGTGGGCGTCGCTGTTCATCAGCGGGCCGGGCGAGTAGCCGAGCTGGCCGACGAGCGAGTCCTCGTTCTCGTACACCAGCGGGTGTGCGATGCCGATCTCGGTGGGGTTGCGGTTGGTGTTGTAGAGCTCCTCCACGCTGAACCAGCGGGCGGGCATAGCCGCGGTGGTCGAATGGGCGCGGTCCGCCGTGACGAACTCGACGTGGCCGCCGGATTCGGTCTCGATCAGGATGCCGCCCTGGTTGCTGCCGTGGTTGGTGAACCCGGCACCGATCAGGTCCTGGAACCACGGCACGTTCTGCATCGAGTCGACCGCGCCGTGGAGCGCGACGATGCCGCCGCCGCCACGGATGTACGCCTGCAGGTTCGCGAACTCCGCGCCGTTGAGCGTCGCCGTGCCGTTGAGGCCCACCGTCGAGTCGAAGACGATGGTCTTGTACTGCTTGAGGGTGTTCAGATCCAGGAACGGGCTGGTCGTCAGCGAGACGCCGGCCGGCGACTGACGACCCGGGCTGCCGTTGATGTTCGGGTCCCAGATGTCGACGTCGAAGCCGTTCTCGGTGCCGAGCTTCTGGACCATGTACTCGAAGTCGACGATCGTCTGGTGGCGGAAGCCACCGGCACGGCCGTTGACGAGCACCTTGTACGTGGCGCCGGCGACCGGGGCGGGCACCGTCGGGTTGAAGTACTGGCGGATCGCCTGATCGCCCGGATCAGACGGTCCGACCGTCACGCCCGTGCCGCTCGTGTCGACCGGCGTGCCCTGCAGCTGGGCGATCAAGGCCGAGCCGGAGCTGACGAGCGCGGGCTCGCCCGCGGCCGCCGTCTTGAACTGCTCGAGCGCCGCGATGGCGCCCGCGGTGTCGCTGGCATCGGCCTTGGTCTTGGCGTCGGCGAGCAGCGTGCGCAGCTCGGTCGCCTTGGCCGCCGAGATGACCGGCCGCGGGTTGGTGACCGCCACGCCGGTCGCGTGGGCCTTCGTCAGCGGTGCGCTGAGGATCACGTTGGCCAGCGACGTCGCCGTACCGGCCGCGTGATCCTTGGCCAGCGGAGCGCTGAGCACGACGTTCGGCGCCGGCGCGGCCGGGATCGGCGAGATGTGACGCAGGACGGTCACGACCTCCTGGTTGGCGCCGTTGTCGAGCACGATCGGCTGACCGATGATCGGCCCGTTGCTCGTCGGAGCATTGGCTCCCGTCGCGCCGTTTTGCGTGTAGCTCGCGATCCGCACCTCGGTCGCGCCCGCGGCCGCTGCCGCGCTCAGCGTCGTGTTCAGGGTCGGCGGCGGGCTCGGCACGTTGGAGAGCGTCACCGTCTCCGCGTTCGCACCGGTATCGACGACGATCTCCTGACCGGCGCGGAACCCGAAGGGGGACGCGAGCCGCAGGCCGGTCGCACCGATCGCGGTGGCGCCGTTGAGCGTCGTCCGCAGCGCGTTGTCGGCGTCCATGTCGATCACGGTCGCGAGGTCGGCGAACGAGGTCGTGACCACGAACGTGTTCGTGTACTTCAGCGTGCTGCCCGCGGTGTCCTGAACGGCCACCGTCGTGGTGTGCTTACCGACCGTCAGCCGGTTCAACGGCAACGTCTTCGGGATCACCGTCACCCCATCGAGCGTCATCTGCCGCGGCGCCGCACCCCCCGCGCCATTGCTGACCGTGTCGGTCGCATCCCGCAACCGCGGATCAGTCCGCAACGGCGTCAGCGACTGCGACTGCAAGATCTTGCCCTCGACGACCTGCGGCACATACACCTGCACACCACTCAGATGATCCTTCGCCAGCGCGCTCGTCAGCGTCACGTTCGCCGCCGGCGCCGCCGGCGCCGGACTGATGACCGTCGCGATCTTCACGATCTCCGCGTTGGGACCCTGATCGAGCTGCAACACATCCCCCGCCGCACGATTGGTCAAACTCGTCAAGCGGACCTCGCTCGCACCCACCGCCGCCGCCGCCTGCGTCGTCGTCGCCGACGACGCCCACGTCGCCACCGCACCCTTGGTGTCGATCAACAACGCAATCGTGGCGTAACTGGCCGTACCGGCCACCGCGACCCCCGCGGCATGCGCGCTGGCCAACGGCGCCGTCAACGTCACATTCTCCGCCGGCGTCGCCGGCGCCGGCGACACGATCGACGCGATCGTCGCCGTCTCCTGACCCGCCCCCGTATCGATCAACAACGTGTCACCCGCGCTCCGACCCGTCGTGCTCGTCAACCGCACGCCCTCCGCCCCGACCACCGACGCCTGATTCAACGTCGTATTCGTCGTCGCGCCCCGCGAAACATTCCCCGAACTGTCGACCGCGCGATAGCGCACCGTCGTATTGCCCTCCTGCGACAGCGCCACACTCGCCGACGCCGACGGACCAGCCGTGACCGCCACATCAACGTACGTCACGCCACCATCCAGCGAATACTGGAACTTCGCCACCGCCACATCGTCGGTGGCCGACAGATTCAGCGTCTGCGGCGCCGAGATGCGCCAGTTGTTATTCCCGTTCGGCGGCGCCGCGAACGCGCCCGACGCGACCGGCGCCACCGTGTCAGCCGCCATTGCAGGCGAGGCCAGCACCAATACCGACACAGCCGCTGTGCCGATGGCAAGCAGCGTCCGCGGCCAAGGCCGACGGACCGAATCCCTCACTGACATGTGCTCTCCTCGCGACCCTACGTATGGACCCCGTCCGCGCCCCCTCAGGGCGCCGACGCCGCGAGCGAGCCTAACTTTGGCGACTTCTGCATGTCAAGAGCGATCGGGAGTTTGTTGCATGCGCAGCGAAATATCCTCCCCTTTGGTAAAGGGTCGTTTCTCGCCATCCGCCAAATTTGTGGTCCGGGAGCGACAAATTCGGTCAATTCGGAATGGATCGAGCCGCTTGGCGTCTTGAGGTGCATGACGCGCACGGACGCCTGTAGTGTCGGCCCATGACGGGCTCCGCGGATAGGGAGCAACTGGAGCAGCTCGAACGCCAGGCCCGCGAGCCTGAGCCGGCGGAACCGGAGCTGCCGTTCCCGGAGCCGGCGATCCTGGCCCTGCAACGGGCGGCCGGCAACCAGGCCGTCGCGCGTTTCCTCCTGCGCCAGCCGAACCTCACCGTCACCGACCGCCAGGCCGAGGCGTCCGAGCGGGTCCTGACCTGGTTCGTCGCGCTCGCGCGCGAGATCCGCCAGACCGAGCCGGGGACGCCGCTGCAGTCGGTGCCCGAACTCGTCTACATGGCCTCCGAGCTCGATATCGAACAGGGCAAGGTCCGCGACCGGATGAAGCCGTCGGTGGTCGAGGAGCTGATCCGCCGCAGCGCCCGCGAGCAGGGCGTGGAACTGCTCGAGCATCGCGCGCTCGCCGACGTCCGCGGCGTGGGAGCGGAGGCGACCGCGATCCTCGGCAACCTCGGCCGGATTCCGACCGAGCTGACCTTCGGCGGCTCGAACGAGAACATCACGATCTCGCTCGGCGGCAAGGTCACCGCGAACGTCGGGGCGCTCAAGCTCGAGGGCGAGACGTTGCCGGAGGGTGGCGCGAAGGGCGGTGCCAAGATCAAGGGCAACGCCGGCGAGGTCGAGATCCACGGCAGCCCGGATGGCGCCGGCGCTTCGTTCAAGCGCGGGCAGACCAAGGTGGGTGTCGACCTCGGCAAGGGGCTCAAGGCGGAGGTCAAGGCCGGCGATCTCGTCACCGTCAAGGGCGCCGTCACGCCGGAGGGCGACGGCAAGGTCAGCTGGTCGGCACAGATCACGATCGGGACGCTCGGGGGCAACGTCATCGCCGCCGAGGACATCGCCAAGGTCATGAGCGCCGCGCAGGACACCTTCGCGGGCAGCGGCGCGGCGATCCTCGGCGACCTCGGTGCCGAGAGCGTCAACAAGCACGGTCCGCTGCTCAAGAAGGCCGTGACCGACGTCGCCGACAAGGCGCGCAAGAGCGCCGCTCAGGGCAAGCCCGGATGGTCGGTCGGGGCGACCGTGAAGGGCGACAAGACCGGCGGCTACAGCGGCTCGGTGACGCTCACCTGGGTCTTCTAGAGGACGTGTGTCTCGAGCCAGCGGTTGCGGAATGCGCCCCGCGGGTCGAGGCGTTCGCGGAGCGTGACGAAGTCGGGCATCCGCGCGTACCGCGCCGAGATCGCCGCGGCGTCGGCGAGGAACAGCTTGGCCCAGTGCGGCCGCGGTTCGAAGGGCGCCAATGCGGACTCAAGGTGTCCCAGCGCCGCGATCACGGCCTCGGGCTCGCGCCGCCACGTGAAGTGCAGCGCGACCGTGTCCTGCTCGTACTGTGGGCTCAACCAGAGCGTGTCCGAGGGCGATCGTGCGGATCTCGGTCACCTGGAGCAGTGGGCGGACATGGTCCGCGATCCGGCGGATGGCCTCGATCGCGGCGATGGCGTCCTCGCGCGCGACGAAGTACTCGCTCTGGAGCTCTTCGCCGCTGCTGGGCGTGAAGCCCATCCGGAAGTGCGGCAGGCGGTCCGACCAGAGGCCGGCACTGCCGAGCTGCGGCGTGACGTTGGCAGCCTCGAGGCCGAGGATCGGGTGGCGATCGACCGTCGCGGGACGCGCGCCGAAGAGAGTCTCTCGGGCGGGGGCGGTCGCATGCGACTTGATCCACACCTGATCGACGGCCGGCCCCCAGCGCGTGAACAGGCTGACGCTGTAGCCGCTCGCGGTGATCGCGTCGAAGTGCTCGAACAGTTCAGTCCACGGGAGCCCCTCGAACGTCCTTTGACGCACGCTGTACGACGGTTCGACGTCGAGCGTCAAGCGCGTGACGGCACCCAGCGCGCCGAGGCTGACGACGAGACCGTCGAAGTCCTTGTCCCCGCGCGCCGCGGTGATCGCGTTTCCGTCCGAGGTCACGAGTTCGAGAGCCGCAACGGACGTGGCGAGGTTCCCGTTGCCGTCACCGGAACCGTGGGTGGCAGTCGCGATGGCACCGGCGACCGAGATGTGCGGGAGCGACGCGAGGTTCGCTAGCGCCAGCCCCTCCTCGTTGAGCGCGGAGGCGAGCGCCCCGTAGGTCAGCCCCGCGCTGAACGACACCGTCGCCGCGTCGCGGTCGACGACCACGTCGGCGGGCAGCCCGTCGAGCGACACGAGCTCGTCTGAGTCGGCGATCGCATTAAAGGCGTGCCGCGACCCGAGGACGTGGATCTTGGCCGCGGCGGCCACGATCTCCTGGACCTCGCCGAGTGAGCGCGGCCGATGGAGGCGGGCCGCCCCGTAGCGGTAGTTGCCCGCCCAGTTTCGCTCGTTCCCGGCGTCAGACACGGTCACATCTTGCCGCTTCCCCGCTGTCGCCGACGGAGGAACCTGTCAAAGGACATAGTGGGGCCCCCGGCGCGCGCCGAACTCTGGGGTATGGAAAGCCCGACGCTCTGCGAATCGATCCGTGACTCTTCCCTCTGGCACGCCAATTCGCGCCAGCCTGAGCACATCTGGGGTGGCGGCTGGCGCTTCAATTCATCCGCAGCGCTCGAGCACAGCGATGCGGGCGACGACCTCGATGCGGCGCTCACGGCGCTGCTCGGCGCCCCGGAGGTCGTGCGCTCCCGGCGCTGGCCGCTCCGGGCGCCGCGCTTCCGGCGCTATTAGGCTTCGTGAATGATCGAGCGGATGACGAATATGCCCACGGGCACGGTC
>CAWKDW010000004.1:0-394796 GCA_963848475.1 uncultured Solirubrobacteraceae bacterium
TCGGCGCGCGCGTCCTCGAGCTCCGCCCACTCGAGGTGGAAGAACAGCAGCGCGGTCTCGATCGCCGTGCCCTTGTCCTCCACGCGCTGCAACAACGCGCCGTTCGCCGGGACGGCGTGTCGAGCGTGAAGAGAGATGCGCGTAGGTGCCGGCGCGGCCGGCGGCCTCCTCGATCTCGGCGAGCTCGTGCAGGGCGGCACAAGGCTCGGCGCCGCGATCGTGGCGAGCTTGCCGGCGTAGCGGGC
Source organism: uncultured Solirubrobacteraceae bacterium (assembly GCA_963848475.1). Taxonomy (GTDB): domain Bacteria; phylum Actinomycetota; class Thermoleophilia; order Solirubrobacterales; family Solirubrobacteraceae; genus Solirubrobacter. The sequence goes on from CAWKDW010000004.1 coordinate 246, forward strand.
GGCGAAGGCGTCGGCGCGGCGCTTGGCCTCGTCGAGCAGCGCGTCGACGGCGGCCTGGGGGTCGTCCCCGCACCGTCCAGCAGGTGGGAGAGGTCCCACGCGACCTCTTGCAGATCGGGATCGGTGACGGTGTCCGGGGCAGTCATGCCCCAAAGACTAGGAGAGCAGGTCGGAAGCGGCCCCGAGGCGCTCGCGGCCCGCAGGCCGTCGATGATGATCGTCAAGTGCCGGCGCCAGGCGTCGGGGCAGGTGGCTTGCGGGCGCCGATCCGATGCCGCACATGAACATCGCGACGTCGTCGATCACCAGGTCCGGGCGCAGCTCGCCGGAGGCCTGCGCGCGGCGCATCAGCTCGCCCAACGTGTTGTTCATGTCCTGCTCGATCTCGGCGGCCATCGGCATCGGGCCGGGGAGCTCGCCCATGATCTCGGTGAACGCGCGGTCGCGGGCGGAGCTCCGCACCCGCCCACAGCGTCTCGGTGAGTGCCTCCCACGGATCGGCGCGCTCCAGCGCCGCCTTGCCCACGCGACAGCGCTCGAAGCGTCGAGCGCGAGCGCCTCGATCAGCGCCTCCTTCGTCGGGAAGTGCCGGTAGACGGTGCCGACGCCCACGCCCGCCCGGCGCGCGACGTCGTCCATCTGCGCCTCGTGCCCATGCTCGGCGAAGACGACCCGGGCGGCGGCCAGCACCCGCTCGCGATTGCGCCGCGCGTCGGCTCTCAGCGGGCGAGGTGCGAGCGGACATAGGACGACTGTAGGGCTTGACAACCGGAACGTCAATTCCGTATCGTCTAATCGAAACCGGAACTCCCTCTCCCTTCCTCCCCAGGTCACCATGTCTTCCTCCCACAGACGGCGCTGGCTCGCGCTCGCGCTCCTCGCGGCGGCGCAGTTCGTCGTCGTCCTCGACGCGTCGATCGTCAACGTCGCGCTGCCCTCGATCGGCAGGGCGCTCGACTTCTCGCAGGACAACCTGTCGTGGGTCGTCAACGCCTACATGCTCACGTTCGGCGGCTTCCTGCTGCTCGGCGGCCGGATGGCCGACCGCTCGGCGGCGCAGGATGTTCATCGTCGGCCTGGTCGTCTTCGCCGGCGCCTCGCTTGCGGGCGGGCTCGCCCAGAGCGACGTCTGGCTGATCGCCGCGCGCGCCGTCCAGGGCCTCGGCGCCGCGCTGCTCTCCCCCGCCGCCCTGTCGCTCGTCACGGTGATCTTCGCCGAGGGCGCGGAGCGCAACAAGGCGCTCGGCGTCTGGGGCGCGGTCGCCGGCTCCGGCGGCGCCGCGGGCGTGCTGCTCGGCGGCATGCTCACCGAGTGGGCCGGCTGGGGATGGGTGCTGTTCGTCAACGTGCCGATCGGGCTCGCCGCCGCGTTCCTCGCGCCGCGCCTGCTGCCCGAGCGCGCAACGAAGGCGCGCGCCACTTCGACATCGCCGGCGCGGTCAGCGTCACCGCCGGGCCTCTCGCTGCTCGTCTACTCGCTGGTCAACGCCAACCAGGCGGGCTGGGGCTCGGGCACGACGCTCGGGCTGCTCGCGATCGCCATCGCGCTGCTCGTCGGCTTCGTGGTGATCGAGCGCCGCACGCGCGCACCGCTGGTGCCGTTCCCGGGCATCTTCCGCCACCGCACGATCGTCGGCATCAACATCACCGGCTGCTGATCGCGATGGCGCTGTTCTCGATGTTCTTCTTCATCTCGCTCTACATGCAGCAGGTGCTCGGCTACGACGCGCTCAAGGCCGGCCTCGCCTACCTGCCGCTGGCCGTCGGCATCATCGTCTCGGCCGGACTGGCGTCCACGCTGACGACGCGCTTCGGCGTCAAGCCGGTGCTGGTCTTCGGCCTGATCCTGACCGCGATCGGCCTGCTTCTGGTTCGCGCAGATCTCGCCGACCGGCAGCTACGTCGGCGACATCCTGTTCCCGGCGCTGATCTCGGCCTTCGGCCTCGGCTTCTCGTTCGTGCCGATGACCGTCGCCGCGGTGGCGGGCGTCGAGCCGCACGAGGCGGGCCTCGCGTCCGGCCTGATCAACACCAGCCAGCAGGTCGGCGGCGCGCTCGGCCTCGCGATCCTCGCCGCGATCGCCAACGCCCGCACCGACTCCTTGACCGAGTCCGGCAGCTCGCTGCCGGTCGCGCTGACCGAGGGCTTTCAGACGGCGCTGCTGGTCGGCGCAGGCTTCGCGGTGATCGGCGCGATCCTCGCGTTCGCGCTGGTCGCGGCCGCGACGTAGAGCCGCAGTCGCACGAAGAGGGCGGCGAGCTGGTGCCCGTCACGTCGTAGCGAGAAACGCGCGCCAGACCTCGATCTGGAGCGAGCGCGCCTCGACCCAGAGCGCGAGCTCGCCCGGGTCGAGTTCGATCCCGGAGGCGGCGAGAGCCGCCTCCGCGCGCTCGCCGCCGTCACGGCCGGTCAGCAGGCAGGCGGCGTCCCAGCCCAGCGGGCCGAGGCACGTGTCCTCCCAGTCGTTCCAGAGCGGCCCGTCGGGGCCGTTGAGCACGTTGTTGAGGTGCGCGTCGCCGTGCAGCGGGCGGATCGGGGAGCGCAGCTCGCCGAGCGTCCGGTGCAGCTCCTCGATGCGCTCGAGCAGCTTCAGCGCGAGCACGGGGTCCATCGACTCCTCGGCCGCGAGCCGCGCGAGCAGGGCCTCGGCCTCGGTGACGCCGGACAGCACGGCGAGCGAGCCGCGGAAGTCCCGCAGCGCCTCGTGGCAGTCGCGCAGCGCCTCGCCCGCGGCGACCGGGTCGACCGGCTCGCCGGTCACCGGCACGTAGGTCCAGAAGCTGAGGACGCGGCCCTCGTGCTCGTACGGGCCGGGATCGATCTCGGCGCTGGGCGCGACGACCGGCATGCCGGCCCGAGCGAGATGCGCGGCGATCGCCAGCTCGCGCTGCTGCCAGGTCGTCCCGGGCCGCACGCGCGAGATCGTCCCCGCGACACGCGCGACCACCGGCGCCGGGCGCAGGTGGATGAAGACGTTGAGCTGGTCGCGCAGGATGACCGGGTCGGTCACGCGCAGGCCGTTGGCCTGCGCGACCGCGACGGCCGCGTTCAGCGCGCCGCCGTCTGCCACGCCCATGCGATCAGCGCCACCTGGATCGGGAGTCGCGCCCACAGCAGCGGCTCGGGGATCTGCTCGAAGCGCTCGGCGTGGACCGCCATCTCGACGTTGGCGGGGAAGACGGCGACCAGCGTGGCGATCAGCAACCAGCCCGCGGGGCGCGCGGTGCGGTCCGACAGGACGCCGATGCCGCCGGCGAGCTCCGCGACGCCGCTCGCGTAGACCAGCTCGCGGTGCGCGGGCAGGTAGTCCGGCACGATCGCCTCGTACATGCGCGGCCTCAGGAAGTGCAGCACGCCGGCGGCGATGAAGGTGACGCCGAGGGCGGTGCGGGCGCGGGACATCGGTGTGAGAGTACGAGCGTCCCGCGCCCGGCGGATGAGGCTTACTTGCGCACTGTGACCATGAGCACGGATGAGCCCGCGCCCTGGCGGCCGGAGTCGCCGGCCCAGCGGGCGACGAACTCGGTGCTGCCCGAGGCGTTGAACGTCGCCGTGAAGCGGCCGCCGTTGGCACCCGCGGTCACGACCTACTCCAGGAAAGCCCTGGTATTCACGTACTTCTCCTCTCGGTTGCTGCTTGCAACCCAAACGGAGGAGTGCGGGTTATGTTGCGACGAAGAGGCGAACATTGCGGTCCTTGCGCGCGCCCGCGAAGTGCTGCGGGCGCCCGCCCTGGGCGTCGAGGAACGCGAGCTCGCGGGAGACGCCCGCGAGGCCCTTGCCGTCGTGATCGACCATCCACGTCTCGAGCGCCACGCCCGCGTTGGTCTCGCGCAGCCGGAACATGCGCGCCTGCTGCGGGAAGTCGGCGAGCGAGGAGGTGCTGATGCGCCAGTAGCGGCCGTGCTCTCGATCCGGTTCTTGTGCGAGTTGCCCGCGATCGTCGCGACGACGCGGGGATGCTCGTCCAGCACCGCGAGCGCCTCGTCGGTCAGCGGGTTGTGGGAGAGGACGACGACCCAGCGATCGCCGGCCCGCGCGAGCTGGGCGCGCAGCCACTCGATCTGCGCCGGGGCGATCCGGGCCTGGCTGGTGCCGTCGCGGTTGACGGTGTCGACCATGATCGCCCGCACCTTCGGACCGAGATCCGCCGTGTAGTCCATGCTCGGGTGGCCGAGCCGGCGCTCGGCCTCACCGGGCGCGTTGAGCCGGCGCTTGCCGTCGGCGGGGACCTGGATCGTGTCGAGCGGGATGGCGCCGCCGAGCAGCGCGGCGACCGCCTCCTTGGCGTTCGCCTCCTCGCGCGGCGGCTCCAGATCGGGATCGAGCGAGGGGACGAGCCGGTCGCCCGTGGCGAAGGCGTCGATCTCCGGCGTGACGGGAACCTCGCCCTGGGCCAGCACGTCGTGGTTGCCGACCAGCGGGTACCAGGGCGCCTTGAGGCCCTGCGCCTTGAACGGGCGCTGCGCGGCGGCGAGCGCGCCGGGGTGCGTCGGGGCGTCGTGGTCGGGGCGGTAGTAGAAGGGGTCGGCGGAGTCCGGCGCCTGGACGCCGTCGTAGCCCTTGGCGCCGCTGTCGGGGTCGACCGTCTTGCCGTTCAGCGTCGCGAGCGCCTGCGTCAGCTCGTTGCGCTGCGCGTTGTCGGTGATGTCGCCGGTGACGAAGACGGCCTGCGGCTTCTCGCGGTTGAGCGCGCGGACCGCCGCGTCGAGCACCTGCGTGGAGAACGCCTCCTGGGGCCGGAAGGTGGAGGTGAACGGCGCGCCGGTGCGATCGAGGAACGGCACCCGCGCGGGCGACTCCTCGTCGCGGACATGGGTGTCGGTGAGCTGCCCGAAGGTCGCGAGGGTCTTGCCGAGCTTCGCGGGCTCGCCGCGATCGCGTCAGCGGCTCGCCCGGCCCGGGGTCGAGGAACCCGTCGCCGTCGGGATCGACGAGCGTGGCGGTGAGGGTCGAGCCGGCGGTGGGCGAAGCGGCGGGGCGATCGCCGCCGCAGGCCGCGAGGGCGAGGGCGAGCGGGACGAGGGCGAGCGCGGCGAGGCGCGCGGCGCCGCGGCGGGCGCGCGGCGCGCGCGACGGCGCGCGGCGGCACGACGGCGGCGGCGCGACCGCCGTGTGGCGAGGGCGGCGCATCACTCCTCCCTCAGCCCCGCGACGATCGGCTCGCGCAGCACGCGCCGCGCGACCAGCGCCGTGGCGAGGATCGCGAGCGCCACGAGGCCGCCGGCGACCAGCGCGATCTGGCCGAGCGTGGGGGCGAGCGGGAGCGCGGCGAAGCCCGCCGCGAGGTGCGCGACGAGCGGGCCGAAGGCGACGACTTCGAGCACGATGCCCGCGGCGGCCGCCGGGATCGCGACCGCGACCGCCGCTCCGGCGAGCACGAGGCCGACCGTCGGCGCGTCGGCTCCGCAGGCGCGCAGCAGGGCGACCGCGCCGCGGCGCTCGCGGGCGGTGACGGTCAGGGCCTGGACGAGCGCGTAGAGGCAGACGAGGCCGACCGCCAGGCCGACGCCGCGCAGGACCGCGGCGAGGACGGCGAGGAAGGCGGCGTTGTCGGTCTGGGCGGCGCCGACGGCCTGGGGCCGCGCGCCGATGCCGACCAGTTCGCGGGTCACCGCGGCAGGGTCGGCTCCGGAGTCCAGGCGCACGACGACCTGCGGGTTGAGGTCCGGGCGCAACTCGAGCAGCCGATCGGGGCGCACCCAGGCGATCCGGCCGTCGTTCTCCAGCGCGCGCACGATGCCGCTGACGCGGAAGCGGACCTCGCCGCCGTCGGGGATCTGCGCCGCGAGCACGGAGCCCGGGCGCAGGCCGAGCGCGTCGGCCATCCCGACGCCGACCTCGACCTCGTCCGGCCCCCGGATCCGGCGGCCCTCGGCGAGCGGCGGGTCCTCGAAGTCCGTGTGGTCGCCGGGGTAGGCGATCAGCCGCACCGGCTCGCCGAGCCGGAACGAGTCGGCCGCGTCGATGCTGTAGCGCTGGCCGACGGCATCGACTCCCGGCAGCCGCGCGGCCTCGCCGAGCGACCCTTGGTCGAGTGAGACCGCGAGCTGGTAGCGCTTGCCGACCGTCCCCGGGTCCTAGCGCAGCCGCTCCAGCAGCGACGCGAGCGCAAGCATCAGCGTCACGACCCCGGCGCAGACGGCGATCGTCGCCACCGCCGCGAACCAGCGCCCGCGAGCGGCGGTGGCGAAGCGCGCGCCGAGGGCGAGCAGGCCGCCCGGGCCCCGCGGCCGCGGGTGAGGTGGGCGAGGTCTCCGCCACGCAGGATCTCGACCGGCGGGCGGCGGGCGGCGCGCCAGGCCGGCCAGGTCGCCGCGGCGACGACGACGGCCACGACCACGAGCAAGGCCATCAGCAGCGGAGCGATGAGCGCGGGGCCGGGGCCGAGCTCGTTCAAGGCGGCGAGGAGGTCGGCGGCCGGGCGCGCGACGACCAGCGCGCCCACGACGATGCCGAGCGCCGCGGCCGGGACGGCGACGACACCGGCCTCGACCGCCTGCTGCGCCGCGATCCGCCCGGGGCCGAACCCGAGCGCGCGCTGGACGCCGAAGCCGGTCAGACGCCGCTGCACTTCGGCGTGCGCTCCGGCGGCGAGCATCGTCCCCGCCGCGACCAGGGCCACCAGGGAGAACGCGATCAGCAGGGAGATCACGATGCCCGCGGCCTGGGAGAGCAGGATCTGCACGCCCGTGCGGGTGATGAACTGCAGCTTGCCGAGCCCGAAGGCGACGGCGCGCGCCTGGGTCAGCGTCACGTCGGCCTTCGACGGGTCGTTGAGCCAGAGCAGCGCCGTGTTCGGGACGCACGCGGCGCGAGAGCTCGAAGGCGTTGATGAACTCCTGCTCGGTCACATAGACCCGCGCGGCCTTCGCCAGCGGATAGGCGACGTTGTCGGGCGAGACGGCGATCCCCGCGACCTTCAACGGCCCGAGGCCGTCGGCGGCCAACGTGTCGCCGACGGAGAGATCCCACTCACGCGCCAGGCCACGCTCGACGACGACCTCACCGACCGACCCGTCGCGCAGGTCACGGCCGTCGGTGATCACGTAGCCGCGGCGGCCGCCGAGCAGCGCGGTGATCGCCCCCTTGCCCGTCCGGTGCGGGCCGAACGCGAGCTGGCGGTCGAGCTGCTCGTTGCGGTAGGAGCGCGCCTGCAGGTTCGGTAGGGCGGAGACACGCGGATCGACCTCGCGCAGCGGCGCGCGCGTGAAGCGGGCGATCACGTCGGGCAGGTCGGACTGCTCGGCGGAGCGATCGAAGCCGGTCGCGAGCGAGTAGCCGACCGTCGTCGCGGTGCCGACCACCAGAGAGGCCGCGAGGACGCCGAGCGCGGCCAGCAGCGTCCGGCCGCGACGGGCGCGCAGGGCGGCGATCGCGTCGCGGATCACGCTGCCGCTCCGCGCCGCGGCGCGCCACGGAACGCGGGCCGGGCGCCGGCGGCCGCGGCCGACGCGTGCCGGGTGGCGGCGGGCGCGGCGCCGACCACGGACGCGCCGCGCCGCGCAACGGCGGCAGCGCGCCCGCTCACGCCGCGACCAACCGCCCGTCGCGCAGCGTCAGCACGCGGTCGGCGATCGCGGCCGACGCGCTCTCGTGCGTGACCATCACGACCGCGCGGCCCTCCGACGCGCCCGCCCGCAGCAGGCGCAGGACCTCGGCGCCGGCCTCCACGTCGAGGTTGCCCGTCGGCTCGTCGGCCAGCAGCACGTCCGGATCGTTGACGAGCGCGCGGGCGATCGCGAAGCGCTGCTGCTCGCCGCCGGAGAGCTGGTGCGGCAGCGAGTCGGCGACCGGGCGCAGCCCGAGGCCGTCGATCAGCGCACGCCCGCGCGCGGCCGCGTCCGGCGAGGCGCCACGGACACGCCCGGCCAGGAGCACGTTCGCCTCGCCACTCAGCTCGGGCAGCAGGTGGAAGAACTGGAAGACGAACCCGATCCGCTGCCGCCGCAGCCGGCTCAGCGCGCGCTCGCCCGAGCCGGTCACCCGCTCGCCCGCGACGGTGATCGTGCCCGCCTCGCAACGGTCGAGCCCGCCGATCAGGTGCAGGAACGTCGACTTGCCGGTACCGGAGCGGCCGAGGATCGCGACGATCTCGCCGGCCTCCACGTGCAGCGACGCCCCATCGAGCACGCGACGCGCGGCTCGCCCTGACCCGTAGGTCTTGACGACGCCGTCGGCGGCGATGACGGCGGCCATGTCTCCCACCGTAGACCGCTCCCTAAAGCGGACCTCAGGGCTTGACATTCCGGCATTCGTAAGTTTATGCTTACGGTAAGCCATGACTAACGGAATGGACGCGCTTGGGGATCCGACGCGCCGGGCGATCTTCGAGCGCCTGGCCGCCGGACCGCGCGCGGTCGGCGAGCTCGCGGACGAGCTCCCGGTCAGCCGCCCGGCCGTGTCGCAGCACCTGAAGGTGCTCAAGGACGCGGGCCTCGTCGTCGACCGCAAGGCCGGGACCCGCCGCATCTATCAGCTCGATCCGCAAGGGATCGGAGCGCTGCGCGCCTACTTCGACGCGTTCTGGCTGCAGGCCCTGACCGCCTTCAAGGACGCGGTCGAGAACCCCACGTAGGAGGTCGGACGATGCAGGCCGCAACAGACTCCGCGGTGCGCCGCGAGATCACCGTCAACGCTCCGCTCCAGCGGGCGTTCACGGTGTTCACGGAGCGCTTCGACACCTGGTGGCCGCGCGGCCATCACATCCTCGCGGCCGAGCTCGACCGCGCGATCATCGAGCCGAGGCCCGGCGGGCGCTGGTACGAGCGGGGGGTCGACGGCAGCGAGTGCGACTGGGGCGAGGTGCTCGCCTGGGAGCCGCCGCACCGGCTCGTGCTCAGCTGGCGGCTCGACGGCACGTGGACCAAGGAGACCGACCCCGACCGCTACAGCGAGATCGAGGTCACCTTCACGCCCGAGGGCGACGCGACCCGCGTCACCCTCGTTCACGATCACTTCGAACGCCAGACCGCCGCGGCCGCCCTGCGTGAGGGCGTCGGCGGCGAGGCCGGCTGGAACGGCCTGCTGAAGGCCTACGCCGACGTGGTCGGCTGAAACTCCATCGCGCAGGAGTTCATGCAGTACCGCAGCCCGCCCTTGTCGCGCGGGCCGTCGTCGAACACGTGGCCGAGGTGGCCACCGCAGGCCTTGCAGGTGACCTCGGTGCGGATCATCCCGTGCGAGATGTCGCGCTTGACGTCGACCGCCTCGGCCACCTTCGGCTCGGTGAAGCTCGGCCAGCCCGAGCCCGACTCGAACTTCGTCTCAGAGTCGAACAGCTCCGCGCCGCAGCCGGCACACGTGTACGTGCCGTCGGCGTGGTTGTCGACGTACTTGCCGGTGAACGCCCGTTCCGTCCCGGCCTTGCGGAGCACCTGGTACTGCTCGGGGGTCAGCTCCTCGCGCCACTGCGCGTCGGTCTTCTCGACAGTCTTCATGCCCATGTAGTCCAGGCTACCCCCGATCCGTTACATCGGGCAGACGGCAGCGACCCGCGCGGCACGGCGCGGGCGGCGGAAGGAGAAGAAGCGGCGGGACTCGTCACGGACCACGCGGCCGCGAGGCGTCGAACGCAGGTTCTGCGCACGTTCGTCGGCGAACATCGTCATCAGGGTGGGATGCATGCCATCGAAATTACGGCTGAGACACCACCCCTACATCGGGCGGACGAGCCGACCTGAGGCCGCAGATCCCTTACCGCCAACACGCGTCCGCCTTAGTCGCGCTAGCGTCTCCGCCCGCCCGGCACGTCCCGACCCCCTGGAGGCCCTCGTTGTCCGTCGCAGAAGATCGGACCACCCTCGACGAGCTCTGCGTCAACACGATCCGCACCCTGTCGATGGATGCGGTCCAGAAGGCCAACTCGGGACACCCCGGGACGCCGATGGCGCTTGCACCGCTCGCCTACGTCCTCTACACGCGGGTGATGGAGCACGCGCCGAGCCACCCTGAGTGGCCGGACCGCGACCGCTTCGTCCTCAGCTGCGGACACGCGTCGATGCTCCTGTACTCGACGCTGTACCTGACCGGCTACGGCCTGACGCTCGACGATCTCAAGAACTTCCGCCAGCTCGGCTCGCCGACCGCCGGCCACCCGGAGTACGGCCACGCGGCCGGCATCGAGACGACCACCGGCCCGCTCGGGCAGGGCATCTCGACCGCCGTCGGCCTGGCGCTCGCCGAGCGCATGCTCGCCGCGCGCTTCAACCGCGAGGGCCACGAGATCGTCGATCACTACACGTACGTGATCGCCTCCGACGGCGACCTGCAGGAGGGTGTGGCCTCCGAGGCGTCCTCGCTCGCCGGCCATCTCGGCCTCGGCAAGCTGATCTCGTTCTGGGACGACAACCACATCTCGATCGAGGGCGACACCGCGCTCTCGTTCACCGAGGACGTCGCCGCGCGCTACGAGGCCTACGGCTGGCACGTGCAGAACCTCGGCGAGGAGATCGCGCTCGACCGCATCGAGGAGGCGCTCGCCGCCGCCCGCGCGGTCACGGACAAGCCGAGCCTGATCGTCGTCCGCACCCACATCGCCCCCGGCTCGCCGAACAAGCAGGACACGCACGGCGCGCACGGCGCGCCGCTCGGCGACGAGGAGATCAAGCTCACGAAGGAGGTCTACGGCTACCCGAGCCTGGAGCCCTTCTTCGTCGCCGACGAGGCGCTGGAGCACTTCCGCGAGACGATCCCGCGCGGCGAGGAGCTCGAGTCGGCCTGGCGCGAGCGCTTCGAGGCCTACCGCGCCGACCATCCGGATGAGGCCGCCGAGTTCGAGCGGATCCTCTCCCGCGAGCTGCCCGAGGGCTGGGACGCGGACGTCCCCAAGAAGGGCCCCGAGGCCGGCATGATCGCCACCCGCAAGGCGTCGCAGGACGTCATCCAGTGGGCGGCGGCGCAGGTGCCGGAGATGGTCGGCGGCTCCGCCGACCTCGCGCCGAGCACGCTGACGCTGATCAACGGCGGCGGCAGCGTCGAGAAGGGCGACTACGCCGGCCGCAACTTCCACTTCGGCATCCGCGAGCACGGCATGGGCGCGATCGTCAACGGGCTCACGCTGCACGGCCTGCGCGCGTTCGGCGCCGGCTTCTTCATCTTCAGCGACTACATGAAGGCGTCGCTGCGGCTCGCCGCGATCATGCGGATCCCGAGCATGTTCGTGTTCACGCACGACTCGATCGGCGTCGGCGAGGACGGTCCCACGCATCAGCCGATCGAGCAGCTCGCGACGCTGCGCGCGACGCCGAACATCAACGTCGTCCGCCCCGCGGGCTTCAACGAGACCGCGCTCGCCTGGCAGTTCGCGCTGAAGGCGACCGAGACCCCGACGGCGCTGGCGCTCTCGCGCCAGGGCGTGCCGACGTGGGACCCCGAGGGCGTCCCCGCCGACGCGATCGAGCGCGGCGCGTACGTGCTCGCCGACAGCGACGGTGAGCCGGACCTGATCCTGATGGGCTCGGGCACCGAGGTCCACATCGCCAACGACGCGAAGAAGATCCTCGAGGGCGAGGGCGTCAAGGTGCGGCTCGTCAGCATGCCCTGCCTGGACCGCTTCGCGGCCCAGGACCAGGACTACCGCGACAGCGTCCTGCCGCCGTCGGTGCGCGCCCGCGTCGCCGTCGAAGCGGCCGCCGCCCTGGGCTGGCACCGCTGGGTCGGCGACGCCGGCGACGTCGTGGCGATGGAGAGCTTCGGCGCCTCAGCCCCCGCGGGGGCGCTCTACAAGCACTTCGGGTTCACCGGCGAGAACGTCGCCGACAGCGTCCCGGCAAAGTCCTCAAGCAGTGCGTGAACTGAGTCACGAGCCCGCTCAGAGCGTCCGCCGCGGCATCGAGCCGTTGCGCGGACGCCGCGAGCTGGCCCGCGGTGGCCGCCGTCTGCTGGGTCGAGGCGGCCACCTGCTGCGTGGTCGCGGACGCCGACTCGGCCAGCGAGGCGAGCTCGATCATGCGGCCGCGGCTGTCCTCGGCGTGCTGCGCGGCCTCGCGGCTGGCGCCGGTGATCGCGTCCACGCGGGCGGCGACCTCACGGGCGCGGACGGCGATGCCCTCGAACTCGCCGCGGCTGAGCGCGACGGTGCGGACCGAGGTCTCGGTGCGCGCGGCGCCCTCGCCGGCCAGGCGTGCGACACGCTCGGTCATGCGGCCGATGTCGTTGACGATCTCGCTGGTGGAGCCGGCGGCGTCGGCGGACTCCTCGGCCAGCTTGCGGACCTCGTCGGCGACGACCGCGAAGCCGCGGCCGCTCTCGCCGGCGCGGGCGGCCTCGATCGCGGCATTCAGAGCCAGAAGGTTCGTCTGCTCGGCGATCGTCGTGATCGTGCCGACGAAACGGGTGATCTCGGCCGAGCGCTTCACGAGCGCCGCGGACGCCTCGGTGATCGCCGCGGCGGACTCCTCGACGGCGCTCATCGCGGAGCGGGCCTCGTCGGCGGTGAGCATGCCCCGCTCGGCGTCGACCAGGGCGAAGCCGGCCTCCTCGGCGGCGGCCTCGGCGGCGCGCAGGGCGAGCTCGACGGCGGCGGCCGCGTCACCGGCGGCCGTGCCGGCCTCCATCACGAGCCTGGCCTGCTCGTCGGTCGCGGATGCGACGCTGGCGACGGCGCCGGCGATCTCCTCGTTGGAGCGCTCCGAGTCCGCCGAGGCGGATGAGACCTCGCTCGAGGTCTGGGTGATCTCGATCGCGGCCGACTGGATCGTCTCGACCAGCGTCGCGACGTGGCCGATGCCCTGGCGCAGGATCGCGGCCGACCCGTCGCCGGCGTGCCCGCCGACGCTCAGGTCGCGTCGCTGGAGCGCCGCCGCCAGCGCCGCGAGCTGGGCGCGCTCGACGGCCTCGCCGGCCCGCAGACGGGAAGCGTCGACGGTCTCCTGCTCGAGCGAGCGCGAGAGGACGACCAGCACGGTGGTCTCGAAGATGACGAAGACCGCGTGCAGCAGGACCATGCCGAGGCCGAGGTGCTCGGCGGGCATCACGTAGACGCCGGCGCCGGCGTCCTGGAGCACCATGAAGGCGAGGTGGTGCAGCGCGATGAAGCCGGCGGCGATCACGATCACGCGCCAGTCGCGGTAGATGAGCAGGAACGCGAGCGCGCCGAAGATGTGGAAGTGCATCTCGACCATGCCCTGCGACTGGCTGATGAACAGCGCGGAGTACGCCATCAGACCCACGGCGATGAACGCGCGCGTGCCAAAAGTGCCCGGGGAGCGCTTCGCCAGCAGGTATGCGCCGAGCGAGACGCCGCCGCCCACGACGATCGCCGCGACGTACGTGCCGTGCAGGACGGAGAGCGCCAGCGCGGCCGGGAAATGGAGCAGGAGCAGGAGGCTGAGGACCCGGTCGGCGCCCATGCGGACCTCGAGCAGCTGCGGATCCTGTGCGTCGACGGGTGTCATGTCCCGGTCATCGACAGAAAGGACACGCCTTGTAGGGCGCGTGTTCGCTAGCGTCCCCGCAGATCTGAACGGCCTGCAGGGAGGAACCGAGCATGAGCGACGTCACGACGATCGAAGCCGACGTCCCCGAGCGCTACGCCGATGCCGTGTCCACCCGCTTGCGCCGGGCCGCCGACGAGGACGTCGTGGGCCGCATCTGGGAGCGTGACGGGACGCTCTGGGCACCCGAGGGGACGCCTGAGGTCACCAACCGTCTCGGCTGGCTCGACATCGCCGATCGCGAGCGCGTGGAGCTCGGCAACTACGCGCTGCTCGCCCAGGGCCTGCGTGACGAGGGCTACCGCGACGCGGTCGTGCTCGGGATGGGCGGCTCCAGCCTCGCGCCCGAGGTCTTCCGCCAGTCCTTCGGCAAGGTCGAGCCCGGTCTGACGCTGCACGTGTTGGACTCGACCCATCCGGCCCAGGTCCGCGAGGTCCTGAACTCGATCGACCTCGACCGGGCGCTGATGATCGTCTCCTCCAAGTCGGGCGGGACGATCGAGCCGATGTCGATGTTCAAGGCGTTCTTCGAGCGCCAGGGCGACGGCTCGCACTTCGTGGCCGTGACCGACCCCGGCAGCTCGCTCGAGACGCTCGCGCGGCGCAACGGCTTCCGCGCGGTCTTCTACGGCGATGCCGACATCGGCGGGCGCTACAGCGCGCTCTCGCCGTTCGGCCTCGTGCCCGCCGCGGCGGCGGGGGTCGATCTCGACGCGGTGCTCGCCTCGGCGATCGGCGCCGCCGAGGAGTGCCGCAGCGAGCAGGGCAACGCCGGACTGTGGCTGGGCTGCACGCTCGGCGAGCTGGCCCGCCAGGGCCGCGACAAGCTCACCTTCGTGGCCGACGCGCCGCTGACGTCCTACGGGATCTGGGCCGAGCAGCTGTTCGCGGAGTCGACCGGCAAGCTCGGCACCGGCATCCTGCCGATCGCCGACGAGCCGCTGCTGGACCCGAGCGCGTACGGCTCCGACCGCGTGTTCGTGCACATCGCGCTCGGAGACGAGGAGAACGCGAGCCGGCTCGCCGCGCTGCGCGACGCGGGCCATCCCGTGATCACGATCCGCGCGCTCGGCCCGACCGACCTCGGCCGGATCTTCTTCCTCTCGGAGTTCGCGGTCGCCGTCGCCGGCTGGGCGCTGGAGATCAACCCGTACGACCAGCCGAACGTGCAAGAGGCCAAGGACAACACCAACCGGGTCCTCGACGAAGGCTCCGAGGGCCTCGAGGACGGCAGCCTGAACGAGTTGAGCGACGGGCTGGCGCCGCCGTCGTACCTGGCGATCATGGGCTACCTGCGCTACTCGGCCGAGACCGAGAGCAAGGTGGCAAAGCTGCGTGCGGCGCTGATGGAGCGCTACCAGGTCGCGACGACCTGGGGCTACGGACCGCGCTTTCTGCATTCGACCGGGCAGTTCCACAAGGGCGGCCCGAAGACCGGCCGCTTCCTGCAGCTCGTCGACACACCCGCGGAGGACCTCGAGATCCCCGGCGAGCCGTACACCTTTGCCACGCTGATCCGAGCCCAGGCGGACGGCGATCTCCAGACGTTGCGCGGTCACGGCCTCCCGGCCGTGCGCTTCAACGTCGGCGACATCGACGCAATCAAGGAGCAGCTCTAGATGCAGATCGGATTCGTCGGCCTCGGCAAGATGGGCGGCAGCATGGTCCATCGGATCAAGCGCGACTCAGACCATGAGGTCGTCGCGTTCGACCCGAACCCCGACGCCGTCACGACCGCCGAGGGCCACGGCGCGGTCGGAGCCGCCTCGCTCGAGGAACTCGTGGCCAAGCTCGAGGCGCCCCGGATCGTCTGGCTGATGGTGCCCTCGGGCAAGATCACCGAGGGCACGATCGAGGCGCTCACGGGGCTGCTGGAAGCGGGCGACACGATCGTCGACGGCGGCAACTCCAACTGGCACGACGACCAGCGCCGCTCGGCGGAGCTCGAGCCCAAGGGCATCCACTACGCCGACGTCGGCACCTCCGGCGGCGTCTGGGGCCTCGAAGTCGGCTATTGCATGATGGCCGGCGGTCCCGACGAATCGATCGCCCAGCTCTCGCCGATCCTCGACGTGCTCGCGCCACCCGACGGCTGGCGCCACTTCGGCCCCGCGGGCGCCGGGCACTTCGTGAAGATGGTCCACAACGGCGTCGAGTACGGGATGATGCAGGCCTACGCCGAGGGCTTTGACCTGATGCAGCAGTCGGCCTTCCCGATCGAGCTCAAGGAGGTCGCGGGCCTCTGGAACCGCGGCTCCGTCGTCCGCTCCTGGCTGTGCGAGCTCGCCGAGCGCGCCTTCGAGCAGGAGGGCAACGACCTCAAGGGCCTGCAGGGCTACGTGGACGACTCCGGCGAGGGCCGCTGGATGATGAACGACGGGATCGAGATGGCGGTGCCGACGCCGGCGCTCGCGGCCTCGCTCTACGCGCGCTTCTACTCGCGCAAGGAAGGCGACTACGCCGCCCGCGTGCTGGCCGCGCTGCGCAACCAGTTCGGCGGCCATGCCGTCAAGAAGACGGAGAACACCTGATGGCGGTGGACGTCAAGGCGGACCCCGAGTCACTGGGCGAGAACCCGCTGATCGAAGGGCTCGAGCGGCTGCCGGTCCCCGCGACGACGCTGACGATCTTCGGCGTCACGGGTGACCTCGCCCACCGCAAGCTGCTGCCGGCGCTCTACAACCTCGCCCACGAGGGCGCGCTGCCCGAACGCTTCAACCTCGTCGGCGTCGCCCGGCGCGAGATGACCGACGAGGAGTTCCGGTCGGCGGCGAAGACCGCGATCGAGAAGTTCTCACGCCGTCAAACCGACGCCACGGTGCTCGACGGCCTGCTCGGGCGCATGCACTACGTCGGGTTCTCATTCGACGACGACGCGGGCTATACGCGGCTCTCCGAGCTGATCGACCGGCTCGACGAGGAGGGCGGCGGCAAGCTCAACCGCGCCTACTACCTCTCGACCGCGCCGGAGTACTTCCCGGTCATCGTCGGCGCGCTCAAGACCGCCGGGCTCAACTACGACGCCGACGCCGACATCCGCTGCATCATCGAGAAGCCGTTCGGCGTCGATCTCGAGTCCGCGCTCGAGTTGCAGCGCGTCGTCGAGCACGTCTTCCGCGAGCAGCAGGTCTTCCGCATCGATCACTACCTGGGCAAGGAGACCGTCCAGAACGTGATGGCGTTCCGGTTCGCGAACTTCATGTTCGAGCCGATCTGGAACCGCAACTACATCGAGCACATCCAGATCACCGCGGCCGAGGACCTGGGGATCGGCTCACGCGCCGGCTACTACGACCAGGCGGGCGCGCTGCGTGACCTCGTGCAGAACCACATGCTGCAGCTGCTGACGCTGGTCTGCATGGAGCCGCCGGCGTCCTTCGAGGCCGACAAGGTTCGCGACGAGAAGGTCAAGGTGCTCGAGGCGATCACCCCGCCGACGCCCGAGGAGGTGCGGCGCGACACGGTCCGCGCGCAGTACGTCGCCGGCGTCGAGGGAGGCGAGGAAGTCCGCGGCTACCTCGACGAGGACGGCGTCCCGGACGACTCGCGCACCGAGACCTACGCGGCGCTGCGCCTGGAGGTCCACAACTGGCGCTGGGCCGGCGTGCCGATCTTCCTGCGCACCGGCAAGCACCTGACGCGCAAGGTCACCGAGATCGCCGTCCAGCTCAAGCCGGTGCCGCACCTCGCGTTCAAGTCGCTGGGCTCGGTCGGCGTCAAGCCCAACCAGCTCGTGCTGACGATGCAGCCCAACGAGGGCGTCTCGCTCTCGCTGGGCGCGAAGATCCCGGGCTCGAGCATGCGCATCCGGCCGGTGAACATGGAGTTCAACTACGGCTCGGCGTTCATGTCGCAGTCGCCCGAGGCCTACGAGCGGCTGATCCTCGACGCCATGCGCGGCGAGGCGACGCTCTTCACCAGAAACGACGAGGTGATCGCCCAGTGGTCGATCATCGACCCGATCCTGAAGGCCTGGGCCGACGACAGCGAGCCGCTGCACACCTACGCGTCGGGCTCGGCCGGGCCGGATGCGGCCGACTCGCTGATCGCGCCGCACCGCTGGCGGGGGCTGTAGCGATGGAGGACGTCTGGCGCGAGGACGACACCACGCCCGGCGCCGTCGAGGCGGCGCTGCGCAACATGTTCGCGGCGCGCCACAAGGAGGAGCGCGCGTACGTCCCGGCACGCGTGATGAACATGGTCGTGATCGTCGACAAGGAGTTCCGCGGCGAGATCGAGAACCGGCTGACGCGGGTCGGCAACTACCACCCGTCGCGGTTGGTGCTGTGCTCGGTCGAGCCCGGCCGGCGCAAGCTCGCGGCCACGGTGCGGATCGGGACCGACGACGCGGCGCGTTCGGGCGCGATCACGGTCGGGCGCGAGCGCGTCGAGCTGGTGATCGGCCCGCGCCACCTGACCAAGCTCGACGCGATCGTCGACCCGCTCGTGGTCTCGGATCTCGCGACGATGGTCTGGTCGCCGCACGGGTTCAGCGAGGCGGTCGACTCACTGCGCCGCCTCGCCCAGATCGTGCTGATCGACTCCCAGGACGAGCCCGATGTCGAATCCGCGCTGACCCGCGCCGACGATCTGTCCGGTGACACCTACGTGGTCGATCTCGCGTGGCTGCGCTCGACGCCGTGGCGCGAGCGGATCGCCGCGGCGTTCGACTCGCCGCGGCGGCGGCCGGATCTGACGAAGATCTCGGCCGTCACGGTGCGCCACCGCGAGGACTCGCTGGCCTCCGGGCTGCTGTTCTGCGGCTGGCTCTCGTCGCGTCTGGGCTGGGAGCCCGGAGCGCTGTCGCAGGCCCGGGGGCGCTGGAGCGGGCATGCGCACACCCGCCGGCAGGACATCAAGCTCACGCTGGAGCCGGTCGACATGAGCTCGCCGGGGCTGGCGGGCGTCACGATCGAGCTCGCCTCCGGCGCCGCCGTGGCGCTCGATCGCGCGCCGGGCGGGCTGCGCGCGATGCGGCGCGATCGCAACGGCACCGAGCGGTCGTGGACCGTGATGGGCGCGTCGCGCGGTGAAGGCGGCATCCTCGGCGAGGGCGTCCGGCAAGCGCTGCTGCGCGATCCCACCTATCGTCCCGCGCTGAAATCGGCCGAGGCGATGGTGGTGTAGTGGAGATACAAGTGGAGGAGAACCCGGCGGCGCTGGTCGCCGAGATGCTGGGGGAGGCGGCGGAGCGCGGGTCGCAGATCGTCCTCACGGGCGGCTCGACGCCGAAGCTGGCCTACGAGATGGTCTCGCGAACGGGTGCCAACTGGAACGGGTCCACGGTCTGGTTCAGCGACGAGCGCTGCGTGGCGCCCGAGAGCGGCCTGTCGAACTTCCGGATGGCCAATGAAGCGCTGCTGGGGCGGATCAACCGCGATCAGCGCCCGCTGGTGATGCGGATGGAGGGCGAGCTCGGGCCTGAAGCGGGCTCCGCCAGCTACGAGGCCTCCGTGCGCGAGCACCTCGGCGCGGCGCCGCGCTGGGACCTCGTGCTGCTCGGGCTCGGCCCGGACGCCCACTGCGCATCGCTGTTTCCCGGCAAGCCCGAGGTCGAGGAGCGTTCGCGCCTGGTGGCGGGCGTCGAGCTCGCAGGAATGGAGCCGCAGGTGCCGCGTATCACGCTGACGCTGCCCGCCTTCGCGAGCGCGCGCAAGATCGTGTTCATGATCACGGGCAAGGACAAGGCCAAGGCCGTCGCACGCGCGTTCGGCGATTCGCCGGACGGGACTTCCCCGGCGGCGCATGTACGTCCGACCGCGGGCGAGCTGCTCGTGTTGCTCGACCCCGCCGCGGCGAAGGGACTCGGATGAGCGATCAATTCATCGGCGTCGACGTCGGCGGGACCAAGATCGCCGTCGCGGTGCTCGAGGGCGGCGAGCTCTCCGAGTCGCGGATCGTCTCGACCGAGCAGGCCTCGCAGGAGGTGCTCGTCGACCAGATCGCGTCCGCGATCGAAGGCTCGTTGACCGCTGACACCCGCGCCGTGGGCATCGGCATGCCGTCGGTGATCGAGTTCGCCACCGGCAAGATCCTCGCCAGCGTCAACATCCCGCTCCACGACATCCCGCTGCGCGGGCTGCTGAGCGAGCGCATGGGCGTGCCGGTCTACGTCGAGAACGACGCCGGCTGCGCCGCCCTGGCGGAGGCCTTCGAGGGCGGGCGGATGACGACCGGCAGCCTCGTGATGTTCACGATCGGGACCGGCGTCGGCGGTGGCTGGGTGCTCAACGGCAAGCTCTACCGCGGCGCGACCACCTCCGCGGCCGAGGTCGGGCACACGATCATCGGGCGCGACCTCTCCGAGGGCGATCCCGCGGCCGGGGACCCGTTCCCGCAGCACGGCTCGTTGGAGACGCTGGCCTCCGGCCGTGCGCTGGACCGGCTCGCCGAGCAGGCCGCGATCCAGTACCGCGATTCGCACCTGGGCAAGATGCGCGCCGAGAAGGGCGAGGTCGACGGTCTCGATGTCGTCACCGGCGCCGAGGCCGGCGACGAGCCTTCGCAGTACTGCCTGCGCGTGCTCGGCGAGCGGCTCGGGATCGGGATCGCCAACGCCATCAACACGTTCGATCCGCTCGAGGTCGTGATCGGCGGCGGCGTCTCGCGGGCCGGGGATCTGCTCCTCGATCCGGCCCGGACGACGATGCTGCGTCACGTGGTGCCGGGGCTGGGAACCAACACCGTCCTGCGGATCGCCCGCCACGGCCCGCGCGCGGGCGTGCTGGGCGCGGCGTTGATCGCGGCCCAGGAGTACGCGGACACGACCGGCCAGAACCTGCAGGGAGCGATATCCGGGGAGGTGGCATCGTGAAGATCGCGTGCGCATTCGACCACGCGGGCTTTCCGCTGAAGGCCCTCGTGGTGCAGATCGTCGGCGAGGAGGGGCACGAGGCGATCGACCTCGGCACGTGGTCCACGGAGCCGGTCGACTATCCGGACACGGCGCGGCTCGCCGCCGACGCCGTGCGCAGCGGCGCCGCCGAGCGCGCGATCCTCGTCTGCGGCTCGGGGGCCGGGGTCGCCGTCGCGGCGTGCAAGTTCCCGGACGTCCGCGCGGTCGTCGCCCACGACACCTACACCGCCCACCAGTCCGTCGAGCACGACGACTGCAACATCCTCTGCCTCGGCGGGCGCGTGATCGGTCCAGCGCTGGCGGGAGACATCATCCGCACCTACCTGGCGGCGGAGTTCACCGGCGAGGAACGCCACAAGCGGCGCCTGGCGAAGATCGTCGGGATCGAACGAGAGTTTCTTCGCGACGACATCTAGGGAAGGCAGGTCCCATGCGAACGATCGAATGTGACGTCTGCGGCGAGCCCGTGTCGGCGGCCGACGACGAGGAACTGCTCACACGCCTGAAGGCGCACCTGGCCGAGGAACACGACTCGACGCCGGATGACGACGAGATCCAGCAGGCGATCGACCGCGAGGCCTACGACGCGACGGACTCCTAGTGTCTGGTCGAATTTCGTTGACGCCTACCGGGCGTCTCGCCGCGCCTGGCGGCCGCCGGCGATCCCGCACGTACACCCGGATGCACCGGATCACCGGCGGGCCCAGCCACGACGATCGGGCCCGCTAGCGTGAACGAACTTCCGGCGCGCGACACTAGCTTCACTCGGAGGGTGTGGGGGCCGGCGGCTCGCCGAACGCTTGCCGAGCTTTGCGCTGACCGTCACGCTGCTCGCGCCGCGCAGGCGTGAGCGACGTAGCTCCCGTGACGCTGGCGGAGGCCGTCGCGACACCGGGGTTGACCAGGACGGTGGTCGCGTTCGTCGCATGGGTGGTGAGCGCCGCGCCCGCGGACGCGGACGCAGCAGCGTGAAGCTCGCGTCGCTGACGTCACACGCCCCGGACGCACGCGCCCACCTTGGCCGGAACACGTCGGCATCCCGGGCGCGCCGTGATCGGTACGGACCGGGGGTGTGTCGACTGAGACAACTGACAGTTGACATTCCCGACACGCCCCCCAGCGCTTCGAAGCTAGTGGTGCACCCGGCAACGTTCAGATACTTCACCCTGGCCGGGACCGATCACCCGACCACGCCACCCAGGCCCGACCATCAACACCGCAACGTTGCCTGACACTCCACTAGGCGACTGTCGTAAGGGCGGCGGCGACGGCGAAGCCCAGGACGGTGACCAGGCCGGCGGCGTTGCCGCCCTTCTTGCGCGCTTCGGGGAACATCGAATCGGTCAGCATCACGAGCAGCGCGCCGGCGGCGAAGCCGTTGACGCCGGCCTGGAACTCGCCCGAGACGGTGTCGGCGATCGCGAAGCCGGCGACGGTCGCGAGCGTGCAGACGAGCGCGACCGCGACCCAGAGGCCGATGATGTTGCGCCTGGAGGTGTGCATGCCGGTCGCGGAGCCGATCGCCTCGGGCAGGTTGGAGACGAAGATCGCCGCCAGCAGGCCGACGCTGACGCCGTCGCCGGAGGCCAGGCCGATGCCGAGCACCGTCTGCTCCGGGAGGCCGTCCAGGAACGCGCCGAGCGCGAGCGCGGGGCCGGCGTCGCCGCCGGCCTTGCGTTCGAGCAGGCGGTTGGCGAGGTAGTACGTCAGCGCTCCGGTGGCGAGGCCGATCGCGACCGGGCCGCCGCCGCCGACCTTCACGCCGTCCTCGGCGAGGTCGAAGCTGACCGCGCTGATCAGCGCGCCGGCGCCGAAGGCGAGGACGAGGCCGACGAGCCGGTCCGGCCACTTGCGGGCGAGCCCGAGCAGCGCGCCGAGGACGAGCGACGACGCGGCGAATGCACCCCAGCCCAGTGCGGCGGACATCGCGGCGGGACGCTACTCGACGCGTCTAGGATCGGGGCCGTGATCACCGACGCGTTCGTCGTGACCGGCCCGCGGCTGTCGCTGCGCTACGCGACGCCCGCGGACGCGCCGCGGCTGTTCGAGCTCGCGTCCGACCCGGCCGTGACGCGCTTCTTCTCCTGGGGGCCGTACACGAGCCTGGAGCAGCCCGAGGCGTACATCGCGGGCCTGCCTGCGCGGCGCGAGGCGGGCGAGCTGCTCGACTTCCTGATCGTCGACCCCGTGCACGGCCCGATCGGCGTCACCGGGTTGAGCGAGCTGGCCCGGCGCGACCGGCGGGCGACGATCGGCTCGTGGCTCGGGCACCGCTGGTGGGGCTCGGGCGCGAACTTCGAGTCGAAGGCGATGGTCGCCGCGCTCGCGTTCGAGCGGCTCGGCTGCGAGCGCCTGACCGCGTGGGCCAACACCCGCAACGGGCGCTCACAGCGGGCGCTGGAGCGGATCGGGTTCCGGCGCGAGGGAGTGCTGAAGGCGTGGCACCGGCACGGCGACGAGGTGCACGACGTCGTCATCTTCGCGCTCCTGCGCGCCGCCTGGGAGCGCAGCGCGCTGCACGACGTCCCCGTCACGATCGAGGGCACCGCGCCGGAGGCGTTCAGCCTCGGCTGAGCTGCCGCGCGTGCGCTGCGTCGCGAGCACGCAGGCCAGCACGGCGAGCGCCGCGACGAGCATCGCCGGGGTGACGACCTCACCGAGCACCAGAGCGGCCCAGAACAGCGTCAGCACCGGCTGCGCGAGCTGGACCTGACCGATCTTCGCCACGCCACCGAGCGCGAGCGCGTGGTACCAGGCGAAGAAGCCGAGGAACATCGAGATGACGGCGACGTAGACGAAGCCGAGCCAGGCGGTCGCACTCGCGTGCAGGCCGTCGCCGGTGGCGAGCGTCACGGGCAGCGCGATGAACGGCGCGGTCAGCACGAGCGCCCAGCAGATCACCTGCCAACCGCCGTAACGGCGTGAGAGCGCGCCGCCTTCGGCGTAACCGAGCCCGCCGAGCGCGACCGCGGCGAGCACGAGGAGGTCCGCCGGCCCGATGCCGTTCACGCCCTGGGTCGCCGCGAACGCGAGCACGGCGACCAGGCCCGCCGCGGCCGCCAGCCAGAACGCGCGCGAAGGACGCTCGCCGGCACGGGCGACGGCCCAGGCCGCGGTCGCCGCGGGGAGCAGGCCGACGACGACGCTCGCATGCGCCGAGGAGGTGTGCTTGAGCGCCAGCGAGGTCATCAGCGGGAAGCCGATCACGACGCCTACGCCGACGATCGCGAAGCGCGGCAGGTCACGCCTGGCGGGGAGCCGCTCGCGCCGGACGGCGAGCAGGATCGCGGCGAGCGCCGCGGCCAGCAGCGCGCGGCCCAGACCGACGAAGGTCGGGTCCAGATCGGCGACCGCGAGGCGGGTCGCGGGCAGCGAGAACGAGAACGCCAGAACGCCCACGAACCCCCACGCGAAGGCGCCTTGCGTTACCGTGAAGCGCGCAGTAGCGTTACTGGAGGACGTCATGGTTTACGGTAACACAGCTTCGATCGTCACCGATCTCGAGGCCGAGGTCTCGGCGGGCTCGCCGGGCGATCGCCTGCCTTCGGTGCGGGAGTTGATGGCGCGCCATCGCGCCGGGCCGGCGACGGTGCAGCGCGCGATCGCGACGCTCTCGGCCCGTGGTCTCGTCGAGGCGCGCCCGGGGCGGGGGACGTTCGTCGCGGAGCGGGCCGCGGCCGGCGCACCCGCCGCCGACACGTCGTGGCAGACGGTCGCGCTCGGCGCGCGGGCGATCGACGCGGACGCGCTGGAGACGCTCCTGCGCCCGCCGCCGCCAGGCGCCTATGTGCTCTCCTCCGGCTATCTGCCGGCCGACCTGCAGCCCACGGCCGCGCTCGGCGCGGCGCTCGCCCGCGCGGCGCGGCGACCGGGAGCGTGGGACCGGGTGCCGCCTGAGGGGCTGAGCGGCCTGCGCGCGTACTTCGCGTCGGCGATCGGCGGCGGCGCGACCGCGGGCGACGTGCTGATCTGCCCCGGCGGCCAGGCCGGGCTCGCGGCCTGCCTGCGCGGCCTGGCCGCGCCGGGCGCGCCGGTGATCGTCGAGGCGCCGACCTACCTCGGCGCCCTGACCGCGGCACGGGCGCAGGGCCTGGTGCCGGTGCCGGTCCCGGCCGACGAGCGCGGCATCCGCCCCGACCTGCTCGCCGCCGCCCTGGCCCGCTCGGGCGCGCGGCTCGTCTATCTGCAGCCCGTCGTCGCGAACCCGCACGGCGCCTCGCTGGCGGTCGAGCGGCGCGCGGCGGTGCTCGACGCGGTGCGCGAGGCGGGGGCGTTCCTGATCGAGGACGACGCGTTCCGCGAGCTGAGCTTCGCGCCTGCGCCGCCGCCGCTGTTCGGCGACGATCCGGACGGCCACGTCGTCCACGTCCGCTCGCTCACCAAGCCGGCCGCGCCGGGCCTGCGGATCGGCGCGGTGGTCGCCCGCGGCCCCGCACTCGCCCGGCTGCGCGCGGCCCGCATCGTCGAGGACCTCTACGTCCCGGGGCCGGTGCAGGAGGCCGCGCTGGAGCTGGTCGGCACCCCGGCCTGGCGCGCGCACCTGCGCCGCCTGCGCCGCGTGCTGCGCGAGCGCCGCGACGCGTTGGTCACCGCGCTCGGCAGCGAGTTGCGCCCCGCGCGGCTGCCGCAGGGCGGCATGAACCTCTGGGTCCCCCTCGAGCCCGGCACTGACGATCGCGAGCTCGCCCTGCGCGCCGCCGCGGCGGACGTGATCGTCTCGCCCGGCCGCCCGTTCTTCGCCGCTGAGCCACCGGGGGCGTTCCTGCGCCTGACGTTCGCCTCCGAGACCCCGGAGCGACTGGTCGAGGCGGTCCGCCGCCTCACCGCCGTGCTCGACCGCTAGCGCAAAACCCGAGGTATCACTTCCGGCGCGGCCGCCCTCCAAGGGGTATGGCCGCAACCACCACCACCAGCAGGACCTTCGCGCTGCTCTCACCGCACATGAGCGGCGACGACGTCCGCGACTTCCAGCGCCTTCTCAACCACCGCTTCGCGGCGTGGAAGATCGGGCGCCAGGTCGCGATCGACGGCGACTACGGCATGGACACCCGCGACGCGGCGACGCAGGACCGGGACCGCTTCCAACCACGTCGGCGAGGTTCACCCCCGCGGCGCCGTCGACGTCTCCAACCCGGAGCAGCTCGCCAAGGTCCTCAAGAACAGCCCGAAGACCCCGAAGCTCGTCTGGGGCGGGCCGGTCATCAACGACCGTGTCCACTTCAGCGCGAACGGCCACTCCCCGATGTCGGCCGCCGCCGCCGTCGGCTGAACGACGTCCTCAGCGCTGTGACCCGGGCGACGCCTCGTCGTCCAGGTCCAGCAGCGCGTCGATATGGGACACCAGCGCGGCGGCGCCCGGCGTGCCCACGCCGAGCAGGACCTCGCGGCACGCCATCAGCAGCTCGTCGCGCAGCTCGAGCTCCTCGGCGAGATCTGGCTCTCGGCCACCCGGTCGTCCCGTCGTCACGGTGACGACGGTAGGCCATCATGTGGCGGATGAGCGTGTACGAGAGCGCGGTCCGCCCGCTGCTGTTCCGGCTGGACGCCGAGCGCGCCCACAACCTGTCGCTGCGCGCGGCGGAGCTGTCGGGCCGCTCCGAGTTCGCGCGCCGCGCCGCCGGCCGCGCGTTCGGTCACCGCGACCCGCGGCTGGAGACGACGCTGGCCGGGATCCCGCTGGCCAACCCGATCGGGCTGGCGGCGGGCTTCGACAAGAACGCGCGGGCGATCGCGATGCTCGGCGCCCTCGGCTTCGGCCACCTCGAGATCGGCTCGGTCTCCGCCCACCCCTCCGACGGCAACCCCAGGCCGCGGCTCTTCCGGATCCCCGCCGATCGCGGCATCGTCGTCGCCTACGGGGTCCCCAACGACGGGGCGGAGGTGGTCCGCGGACGGCTGGCCGCCGGGCCCCGGCGCGTCCCGATCGGGCTGAACCTCGTCAAGACCAACGATCCGGCCCGCCCGGCGGACGGGCCCGAGGTCTACGAGGACTACGCCGCCTCGCTGATCGCCCTGCAGGACCGCGCGGACTACGTGGCGCTGAACATGAGCTGCCCGAACTCGGCGGCCGATCGCGACTTCTTCGACGATCTGACCCGCGTCGACGCCCTGCTGGAGCGGCTCGCGGGCTGCGATCCGCGCGTGCCCGTGTTCGTGAAGCTCAAGCCGACGCGCGACGCCGGCGTGCTGCGCGAGATCGTCGCGATCGCCGACCGCCACCCGTTCGTCGCCGGCTTCGCGATCAACCTGCCGTCGGGCAAGCCGGACGACCTCGACCTGCGCTCGTCGCGCTCCTCGCTGGAGCGGATGCCGGGCGCGGTCGGCGGCCCGCCCGTCGAGGCCTTCGTCAACGCGATCCTCGGGACGCTGCGCTCGATCGTCGGCGACTCAAGCCGCTACGCGCTGATCGCCGCGGGCGGCGTCTCCACCGCGGACGACGCCTACCGCAAGCTGCGGCTCGGCGCCACCACGGTCCAGCTCTACACGGGCCTCGTCTACCGCGGTCCGGGCGTCGTGAAGGAGCTGCTCACGGGCCTCGCGGCGCTGCTCGAGCGCGACGGCTTCGACCGCGTGTCACAAGCGGTCGGGTGAGGCCGGGCTCAGTCGTCGCCGGTCTCGGGCACCGGGCGGCCGAGGAAGGCCTCGATCGCCAGCCAGGCCGCCTGGTGGGCGAGCGGGCCGAGCCGGAGCGTCGCGCCGTGCTCGTCCTCGCGCACGGCCGCCGTCAGGTGCACGCGGCTCAGCCGGCCCGCCTGCTGGGCGGCGCGGCTGCGGCCGCTGGCGCCGTGATAGTGGGCGTCGATCCCGAAGCGCCCGCCCTCGACCGGCCAGATCGAGAGCTGGTCCGGCGCCCAGGTCGGGCCCGTCTCGGCGGGGAGCGCCATGTACGGGACGAGGTCGGCGCGGGCGGCGCGCTCGGGCACGTTGCGCCGCGCCGACCAGGCTCGATCGTCGGGGGTCGGCGCGGGCGGCGGCTGGTCGGGGCCGACGATGTCGGTCCGCGGTTGCGGGGTGTCCTTGCTGTCCTTACGCCGGCGCACCATTCCATGATGGCGCGCGAATCGTCAGGGCGTACGCCGTCGCCTCAGCGTCTCGCCGATCCAGGCGCGCGTGGCCGCGACGACACCGGCGCCGCTGACCACGGCGAGCGGCAGCAGCTCCTCCACCGGGACGCCGGCGACGTGCGCGATCACGACACGGTGGTCTCGTAGGAGTCGTGGCGCCGGAACCACTGCTCGCCGGCCGTCTCGTTGCGGCCGAGCGGGGCACGGTCGAGCCACTGGTACATGCCCCACAGCGCGTCCATGCCGCGAGCGTACGCCGAATAGGTGTGAAAGACCACTCCGTCGCGCAGCACGAAGGCGCTCATCCCCGGCAGCTCGCCAGGCCAGTCGGCCAGGGCCCCCTCGGGCACCTCGCGGAAGTTGTACTCCCGCAGCGGCCGCTCGTCGGTCGAGGAGACCTTGAAGTCGAAGTTGAAGTCGCTCCCGAGTGATGACACCCACGGGAAGGTCCATTCCATCCGCGAGCGGTACGCGAGCAGCTTCTCCAGCGGCGCGCGCGAGACGGCGACGAAGCTGACGTCGTGGTGCTCGAGATGGGTGCGCGGGAGGTCGATGTGGTCCATCAGCGAGGAGCAGCTCGGGCAGCCCTCGTCCCAGTCGGGGCCGAACATGAAGTGGTAGGTGATCAGCTGCGAGTTGTCGCCGAAGAGGTCCGCGAGGGTCTTCTCGCCGTCCTCGGTGTCGAAGGTGTACGTCGTCTCGACGGGGACCCAGGGCAGCGCGGCGCGCTCGGTCGCGAGCTCGTCGCTCAACCGCGTCAGCTGCTTCTCGCGCTCCAGCAGCGAACGCCGGGCATCCTCCCACTCGCGGCGGGTTGAGGTGATGTGCTCCGTCATGGGATTACTCCTTGTCGAAGAACGCGGCCAGCTTGGCCAGCGCTTGGCTCCAGCCGGTGTCGACCGACTGCGTGTCCAGTGGTGGTGCGAGCGTGATCCGCTCGTGCTGCAGGCGCAGCCGGGTCCCGCCACCTTCCGCGTCGCGGAAGGTCAGCGTCAGGAGCGTGTCCTCGGCCCCGGGTGCGAACCGGAAGGTCATGACGATCCGCTCGTCCGGCACGAGCTCGAGGAGCGTCGAGTCGAACGTGTGATGAGCGCGCCCTCGCTGTCGAGCATCTCGATGCGGTGCTCGCCACCGACGCGCTCGTCGACGGTCGCGACGGAGACCGCGAAGCCGTCCGGTCCCATCCAGCGGGCGAGCAGCTCCGGGTCCAGGAACGCCCGGTAGACCCGCGACCGCGGAGAGGCGATGACGCGCTCGACGGCGACGGCGAACTCCATCAGGCCTCCTCCTCCAGCACGGCGGCCAGCCGGTCGAGCCGGGTGGTCCAGAAGGTCTCGTAGAAGCCGACCCAGTCGCGCACCTCCGCGAGTGGCTCCGCCCGCAGCCGGCAGACGGTCGTCCGCCCTTGCAGCCGCCGCTCCACCAGCCCGGCGCCCTCGAGCACCTTCAGGTGCTTGGACACCGCGGCGAGCGAGATCTCGAACGGCGACGCGAGGTCGCCCACCGTCCGCTCGCCACCGGCGAGCTCGCCGAGCAGCGCCCGGCGAGGTTCGCTGGACAGCGCGTGGAAGACGGCGTCGAGACTCTCAACCATGCGGTTGAGAGTAGCACACTGTCAACCGACTGGTTGAAGGTCAGGGCCGGCGGGCGGTTTCTAGCCTTCGCCGTCTTCGCGGCGTGGCGCGCCCGCGACCAAGGCGGTCATCAGCCCCAGCGCGCCACCGATCACGAGAGGTGCCCATCGGCCGGGAACACCGGCGAGGTGGGCGATCAGCACGAGCGCCGCGGCGACGGACAGCGTGACGAGCAGTTGGACCCATCCGGGCAGGGATGCGACATCCCTCGCGGCCTGCAGCGACCGTCCGATTCGTGCCCGACCGTGAACGCTTGCTGCCATCCCTCTCCTAGACAGTCGATCGAAGCCGACGTCCCAGACTCGGGTGCCGACTGGTTCGAGTGCTGACCCTATCGTGCGCGTGGGATGCGACGCAAACTCATCCCTCGCGGCGTGCTTCCCAGGAGAAGCCGCGCACCGCGAGAATGGCGCCGACGGCGCCCCAGAGCGCGAGAACGAGCAGCGATCCGGCGTTTGCGGCGAGGCCCTCGTCGTAGACGATCGCGCCCGAGAGGCCCTCGATGAGATGCGTGAGCGGCAGCACCTGCGCGATGTCGTTGATCACCGACGGCACCTCGGCGGTGTCGTAGAAGACGCCCGCGATCAGGATCTGCGGCAGGAAGACCGCGTTGACGTAGGCGGGCGCGGACTCGGGGTTGGGGATCGCGTGCGAGAGCGCGACGCCGAGCAGCGCGAAGCAGATCACGCCGGCACACACGAAGACGCCGAACGCGACCCAGTCGGTCGGCCATGAGACCCCGAGCAGGAGATGGCCGACGACGATCACGACCGCCAGCTGCATGAACGCGTTGGCGATCGCGTTCGCGGCGAGCCCGGCGAGGTAGGCCGAGGTCGGCAGCGGCGTCCCGCGCAGGCGCTTGAGGATCCCGCGCTCGCGCAGCGTGGTCAGGTTGTAGGCCAGCGAGGTGAAGGTCGCCGACATCACGCTCATCCCGGCGATGCCGGGGACGATCACGTCGAGGTCCGCCTGGCGGCCGGCGAAGACCGCGCCGAAGATCACGAGCAGGCCGAGCGGCAGCACGACGCCGAAGAACGCCGCGCTCGGGTTGCGCCAGAACATCCGGCGCTCGAGCCGGTACTGCCGCCATGCCGCCCCCCACCAGGGCACGGCGAGGGCCGTCACGCGAAGGTCTCCGTCAGCTCGAGATAGACGTCTTCGAGGCTCGGACGCGTGACGCTGAGCTCCTCGAGGCGCTCGCCGCGCGCCAGCGCGTCGACCGTCAGCTCATGCAGCAGGGCCGTCGGATCGTCGGTGAAGCGCTCCTCGGTGGTGCCGTCGACGGCGCGCCAGGCGACGCGGTAGCGAGACGCGCCGAGCGCGTCCGGCGGCCCCTCCGCGAGGATCAGGCCGTCCTGCAGGATCGCGACGCGATCGGCCAGCGTCTGCGCCTCGTCGAGGTAGTGCGTGGTCAGCACGACGGTCTTACCGAGATCGCGCAGGGCGCGGATCACGTCCCAGGCGGCGCGCCGGGCGCCGGGATCGAAGCCCGTCGTCGGCTCGTCGAGGAAGATCAGCTCCGGGTCGCCGACCAGGGCGAGCGCGAAGTCCAGCCGCCGAGCCTGGCCGCCGGAGAGCGTGCGCGCGCGCCGGTTGGCGCACCCGTCGAGGCCGGCGAGCGCGAGCACCTCGTCGACGCGTCGCGGCGCGGGGTACAGCGAAGCCCAGTGCTCGACGGTCTCCGCGACGGTCAGGTGCGGATAGGTGCCGCAGCTCTGCAGGACGATCCCGACGCGCGAGCGGAGCTTTCCCGACCGCAGCCCGGGGTCCTCCCCGAGCACGCGGACGATGCCCGCGTCGCGAGCGCGGTAGCCCTCGAGGACCTCGACGGTGGTCGTCTTGCCCGCTCCATTCGGCCCGAGCAGGCCGAAGACCTCGCCTCGCGCCACGGTGAAGTCGATACCGCGCAACGCCTGCTGCGAGCCATAGGCCTTGCTCAGCCCGGTGACCTCGATCGCTCCGGCGCCGCTCGTCATCGATCCCATCATGGCAACATCGCTTCCGAGCGCATGCGCTGCGGCTGTATCGACATCGGGACGAACACCACGCGCGTGCTGGTCGCCGAGGCGCGCGACGGCGTGCTCACGGAGGTTCTGCAGCGCCGCGCGTTCACCAGCCTGGGCCGCGGGCTGGGGGCGGGCGGCGAGATCCCGGCGGCCCGGATCGCCGAGACCGCGAGCATCGTGGCCGAGCAGCACGCGCTGGCCGTGCAGGTTGGCGCGCAGACGATCCGCGCCGTCGCCACCGCGGTGATCCGGCGCGCCTCCAACGGCACCGAGTTCTGCGACGCGATCCGCGCGCACGGGGGGATCGAGGTCTGCGTACTCGACGGCCTCGAGGAGGCGCGGCTGGCGTTCCTGGGGGCCACGCGCACGCTCGGCCGGCCGTTGCCGGGAAGGGTCGCGGTGGTGGACGTCGGCGGCGGCTCGACCGAGATCGCGGTCGGGACGCTGACCGGCGGCGTTCGAATGGTGCGAGTCCTTCCCGTTCGGGTCCGGCTTGCTGGCCGAGACCTATCTCGGAGGCGACCCGCCGTCGCGCGAGCAGCTCGACGGCGTGCGCGCGCACGCGGCGCGCGCGCTGGCGAAGATCGATCCCGGGCCGGTCGACATCGCGGTCGCGGTCGGCGGCAGCGCCGCCTCGCTGCGGCGGCTCGTCGGCGACGAGCTGGACTGCCGACAGCCTCGAGCGCGCGCTGCGGGTACTCAGCAGCGGTCCGGCCGCGGACGTCGCCTTCCGCTTCGACCTGGAGGTCCAGCGGGTGCGGCTGATGCCCGCCGGCCTGCTCGCGCTCGACGCCGCGGCGCAGGCGCTCGGGCAGCCGCTCCAGATCGGCCGCGGCGGGCTGCGCGAAGGCGTCCTGCTGGATCTGGCAGGCGTGTAACAACTCGTTCACGAAAGCCGGACCAAGAGTGCGATCATGTGGCCGCTGTGACTGACGCCACTACCGCACCCGAGACCGTCGCCGCGCCAGATCTCAAGGATCCGTCGCTGTATTACAACCGGGAGCTGTCGTGGCTCCAGTTCAACGAGCGCGTACTCGAGCTCGCGGAGGATGCTTCGGTCCCGCTGATCGAGCGGGTGAAGTTCTGCGCGATCTACTCGTCCAACCTCGACGAGTTCTTCATGGTCCGCGTCGCCGGTCTGCACGACCAGATCGACGCCGGCATCCAGAAGCCGCTGCAGGACGGGCGCACGCCGACGGAGACGATCAACGAGATCCGGCGGATCGTGCGCGAGCACTCGCTGCGCCAGTCGCACTGCCTGGACCACGATCTGCGGCCCGCGCTGGCCGAGCACGGGATCAGGATCGTCCGCTACGCGGAAGTCGACCGGAAGGACCGCAAGAGCCTGGACGAGCGCTTCCGCCGCCAGATCTTCCCCGTCCTGACGCCGCTCGCCGTCGGTCTCGGCCGGCCGTTCCCGTACATCTCCAACCTCTCGCTGTCGCTCGGCGTGATGGTTCGCGACCCCGTGACCGACGTTCAGACCTTCGCGCGCGTGAAGGTCCCGAAGGAGATGCTGCCGCGCTTCGTCCCGGTCGACGACGGCCGCACCTTCGTGCCGCTCGAGGACGTGATCGCCGAGAACCTGGACTCCCTGTTCCCGGGCATGGAGATCCTGGATCGCCACGTGTTCCGCGTCACCCGTGACGCCGACTTCACGGTCTCCGACGAGGCCGACGACCTCCTGCAGGCCGTCGAGGAGGAGCTGCGAGCGCGGCGCTTCGCCGAGGCCGTCCGCGTCGAGGTCGGCGCCGGGATGAGCGAAGGGATGCTCGACCAGATCTCGCGGGCGCTGGAGGTCAACCCTGAGGACGTCTACGAGGTCGACGGCCTGCTCGACCTCAAGGACCTCTGGGATGTCGTGAAGATCCCGGGCCACGCGGAGCTGCGCGACACCCCGTGGACGCCGGTGACGCAATCGCGGCTGCAGCCCGACGAGGACGAGCAGCCGGACGTGCTGGCGGCGATGCGCAAGCGCGACATCCTGCTGCACCACCCGTACGACTCGTTCGTGACCTCGGTCGAGCGCTTCGTCGAGCAGGCGGTCAACGACCCCGACGTGCTCGCGATCAAGCAGACCGTGTACCGGACGAGCGACGACTCGCCGCTGGTGCCGGCCCTGATCCGCGCCGCCGAGCGCGGCAAGCAGGCGGTCTGCCTGGTCGAGGTCAAGGCGCGCTTCGACGAGCGCGCGAACATCCAGTGGGGCCGCTCGCTGGAGGAGGCGGGCGTGCACGTCGTCTACGGCCTCCCGTCGCTGAAGACGCACGCGAAGTGCATCCTCGTCGTCCGCCGCGAGGGTGACGGCATCCGCCACTACCTGCACGTCGGCACCGGTAACTACAACGCCAGCACCGCCCGTCTCTACACGGACTTCGGCCTGCTGACCTGCGACGAGGAGATCGGCGCCGACGTCGCCGACATGTTCAACTTCCTCACCGGCTTCGCCCGCCCGCGCGGCTACCGCCGCGTGCTCGTGGCCCCCGCGCATCTGCGCCAGGGGATCATCGAAGAGATCGAGCGGACGATCGCGGTCCACCTCGAAGGCCGCCCCGCGCGGATCCGGATGAAGATGAACTCCCTGGTGGACAAGGAGTGCATCCAGGCGCTCTACCGCGCGTCGCAGGCCGGCGTGCCGGTGGAGATCAACACCCGTGGCATCTGCTGCCTGAAGCCCGGCGTCCCCGGCGTCTCGGACAACATCCGCGTCGTCTCGATCGTCGGCCGCTTCCTCGAGCACTCGCGGATCTACGCCTTCGAGCGCGACGGCGAGTACACGGTCTACGTCGGCTCGGCCGACCTGATGCCGCGCAACCTGGACACGCGCGTCGAGCTGCTGACGCCGTTGCGCGACGAGACGCTGCGCTCGGACCTGATCGACACGCTGGACCGCTGCTTCGCCGACGACGTCAACGCGTGGGAGCTCGACTCCGAGGGGAACTACACGCGGCGCACGCCGAGCGGCGAGCCGCGCAGCGTGCAGCGCGAGCTGATGACCGCCCACGCCGCCGCGGCGGCCGAGGCGAGCGCCCAGCAGACGCAGACGCAGACTTAGGCGGCAGCCGGGGACTGGTGGGCGGCGCGTGCGCCGCCCCACGTTCAGATCGTCAGGCGGCGTCGCGCAGCGCGCCGGTGGCCGGCGAGGCGCGCAGGTGGCGCAGCGCGCGGTCCTCGGCACAGCGCACGCGGCGCGGCGTGATGCCGAGCACGCGGGCGGCCTGGCCGGGCGTGTGCGGGGCCTCGGCACCGAGGCCGAAGCGCAGTTCGAGCACGCGCCGCTCCAGCCCGCCGAGGCCGGCCAGGACGTGGCCGAGGTCGGCGTGCATGCGCGAGACGGCGGCGGACTCCTCCGGCGTCGGACCCTCGTCGGCCAGCAGGTGGCCGAGCTCGGCGTCGCCCGCGTCCCCGACAGGAGCTTCGAGGGAGACGGGCGCCATCGCGATCCGGCGCACGTCGGCGACCTCCTTCTCCGTCCACTCGAGCGCGTCGGCGAGCTCGATCGTGGTCGGCGTCGCCCCGAGCGCCATCGCCAGCCGGCGCTCGACGGCCTGCAGCTTGCGCACGCGGTCGCCGACGTGGACGGGCAGGCGCACGGTGCGGCCCTTCTCGGACATCGCACGGCCGATCGCCTGGCGGATCCAGAGCGTCGCGTAGGTGGAGAAGCGGAACCCGCGGCGATGGTCGAACTTCTCGACGGCGCGCACGAGGCCGATCGTCCCCTCCTGGATCAGGTCCAGCAGCGTCATCCCGGAGTCCTCGCGCTGGAAGCGCTTGGCGAGATGGACGACGAGGCGCAGGTTCGCCTCGATCATCCTGTCCTTGGCCTCGAGGTCGCCGCGCTCGATGCGGCGCGCGAGCTCGAGCTCCTC
Source organism: uncultured Solirubrobacteraceae bacterium (assembly GCA_963848475.1). Taxonomy (GTDB): domain Bacteria; phylum Actinomycetota; class Thermoleophilia; order Solirubrobacterales; family Solirubrobacteraceae; genus Solirubrobacter. The sequence continues at coordinate 35,112 of CAWKDW010000004.1, forward strand.
AGCAGGGGTCAGCAGACGCGTGCGGGCGATGCGCTGGAGAAAGATTCCGAGGCCGTCGCCGAGCTCGCGTCCGTCTGTTATCGGCGGCGAAGCGGTGGGCATGCCCGGCAGGATTGCGGGTCATGCTCAAGGGATTCTGAGGTGAAGATACGCGGGGGTTAAACAGCGATGGCCCCGCAATGCGGGGCCATCGGTCATTCGTCCGGGAGCGGCGCTCCGACTACTTGAGCGACGTCCAGGGCAGTTCCCACTGGGAGTTGGACACGGAAGCCACGCCGTCGACGTTCGCCGAACGGATCAGTGGTGTGTTGTCCCAGATCCACGGGACCGCCGGCGCCTGCGCGGTGACCTGCTTGTCGATCTCGGCCCAGGCCTGGGCGCGCTGCTCCTTGGGCAGGACCTCAGCGTCGTCCATCGCCTTGTTGATCGCCGGGTCGTCGAGCTCGGACCAGTTGGAGTTGCCCTGCTCGAGGATGTTCTTGCCGTTGAACGTCGGCGAGAGGATCGTCTGGCCGTCGGAGAAGTCCTTCAGCCAGCCGACGTTCGGGCAGATCGCGACCTTCGCCGACGGCGTGTTGCAGTACCGGGTGTACATCGTCTGCGGCTGCACGAGGCGCATCTGGACGTTGAAGCCCATCTTCTCGAAGTTCGCCTTCGCGACCTCCGCCGTCTTGGCCGCGACGCCGACGTTGGAGCCGACCATCAGGATCTTCTCGGTGCCCTCGTACTTGCCGGAGGCGTAGCCCGCCTTCTTGAAGTACTCGGCGGAGACCTCGGGCTGAGGCTGGCCGTCGACCGAGAGGAAGTCGACACCGGTGCCCTTCAGGCCGCCGGCCTCCTCGAAGCCGGCGATGCCCGGCGGGAGGTAGTGCGTGGCCATGTCGCCCACGAGCTTGCCGCCACGCGTGAGCAGAAGCGCGTTACGGTCGAAGCCCGCGCTGACGGCCTTGCGCACGTTGAGGTCGTCGAACGGCTTGACGGTGGTGTTCATCGAGATCCAGCGCCCGCCGCCGCTCGGCTTCAGGACGAGCTGGTCCGGAGTGTTCGTGGACGCTTCCTTGAGGTTCTCCGGCAGCGGCGAGAAGTCGCCGTTGATCATGCTCTGGCCGCTGAGGATGCGGCGCGAGGAGACGCCCGGATCGTCGTTGCCCTCGAGGTTGTTGATCTCATCGAGATAGGCCGGCTTGAAGTCCTTGGACTTGTCCCAGCTGGGGTTGCGGACGAGGTGGATGCGCTTGCCCGGGTCATAGCCGATGGCCTTGCCCGACGCGTCGTTCTCGATCATGTACGGGCCGGTGGCGAGCTGGTTCTCGCCGTACGTCGACGGCGTCTTGGCGTCGAACTCCTTGGCGTAGGCCTCAGGCACCGGCGCGGTCGCGCTGTTGGCCAGAGCACCGGCCGCCATCACGCCGCCAACCGGGCGCTTGAACTTCATGACGAGCGTCTGATCGTCGGGCGTGGTGAGGCCGTCGATCGTGGTGCCGGCCTTGACGCCGACCTTGGCGCCCTCGAGATCCGCGTAGTAGGACTGCGTGAAGCCGGCGGCGACGGAGGTGAAGAAGCCGCGCTCGATCGCGTACTTGACGTCGGCGGACGTGACGTCGTGCGTCTCGTACGGGGGCGAGTACTTGACGCCCGGCTTGATCTTGACCGTGACGGTCTTGCCGTCCTCGGAGACCTCCGGGTCTCCTTCAGCCAGGTCGGCGACCATGTCGGCGCCGTTGTCGGGCTTGTAGGAGTACAGCGGCTTCTGCGTCGCGTTGCAGATGAAATACCCCATCTGGTAGTACGTCTGGCCACAGTCGATGTGGTCGACGTCGCCACTCCACAAGACGGTCAGCGCGCCGCCGGTCTTCGCGCCAGGCGCAGGCGTCGAAGCGGTGTCGGTGCCCTTCTTGGAAGAGTCACTGCCGCTGTCGCTGCCGCCGCAGGCGGCGACGCCGAGCGAGAGGGCCGCCAAGGCGACGGCTCCAAATGTCCATGCGGACCTGCGCATGTGGTGTGTCCTTTCTTCGATGACCCAAGCATGCAGCGGCTCAGGATTGGCCCCTGCCGACCCGAGAAAGCCCACTGCCTAAGACGGCAGACGGTAGCGTTTCGTGTCGCAAGTACGGTGCACTAAGCGTTCATCCCGGTAAGTAAGGGCATGCCGGGTGCGCCGGGCTTAATCCCCGCTCGTAAGCGTTCTTACACCTGCGTTCAAGCGCCTGGCTCAGGGCGCCGATATCACGCTGACAGTGAAACGTGCTGAGAAGGACGCTCCGGGATCTACCGCGGTTGGGGTATTTCTCAGCGCGTCCGCCGGCGCGGTCATCGGTTCAAAGCAGATGACGTCGGAGATTGCCGGCGCGAAGACCTGCGCGTAGGCGTATCCGGACTCGAAGGCGAGCTCGATCCGCCGGCCGCCGCCGGCGAGCACGAAGGGCCCGCGGAGCGGGTCGAGCGTGAAACCGTCATCGAACGTCCGCACGCCGAGCGGCCCGTCGAGGTCGCCCGCGGGGACGCGCTCGCCGGTCGGGACGAGGCGATCGTCGAGCAGCAGCCGGTCACCGACCGGCAGCGTGATCTCCCACTCGGCCCGCGGCACGCCGGGGAGCTGCAGGTACGGGTGGTAGCCGAAGGCGATCGGCACCGGCCGGCCGCCCGTCGCGATCAGCGTCGTCGTCAGCGTCAGCGCGGTGGCCGAGAGGTTCGCGGCGACCTCGACGCGATGATCGAACGGGAACTCCGGCAGCCCGGTCAGCTCGCGGCCGGCGATCAGGTGCCGGGTGCTCTCCTCGAGCACCTCCCAGCCGCCGAGCGCGTTGCGCAGCCCGTGCAGCGGCAGCCCGTTCTGGTCGAGGTAGATGTCCGGCGAGCTGGGCGCGAACGTCACGACCTCGCCGTCGTAGGCGTACCCGAAGCCGCCGAGCCGGTTCGCCCACGGGTGCAGCATCGGTATCCCCGACGTCCACGGCACGTCGGGGATGCCGGGGCCGCGCACCGCGCCCAGCAGCTCTTCGCCGCGGTGTCGCAGCGAGTGGCACGCCATCCCGTCCTCGGCGGCGAAGGTCGCCTCGAGGCCGTCCGCGCTGAGGACTACCAGTGCACGCCCTTCATGAGATGGGCCAACACGGTCGCCTCGCCCGAGGCCTTCTCGTTCTCGGCCTTGTCCCCCTTGGGGCCCTTGGCCGCGGTGGATTCCGGGAAGACGCGGTACGCCAGGTGGAGGATCTGGTCGACGGCCTTCGGCGCCAGCGCGTAGGCGACCTCACCGAACGTCCCGAGCTTGGTGTTGATCTGCTTCGGCTTGGCCCGGATCGCCTCGCACACGAGGTCCGCGGCCTCCTCGGGGGAGATCGTCGGGAACGAGTCGTACATCTTCGTCGGCGCGATCATCGGCGTGCGCACGAGCGGCATGTGGATCGTCGTGAAGGTGACGTTGTCACCGATCGTCTCGCTGCTCACCACGCGCGTGAACGCGTCCAGCGCCGCCTTGGAGCCGACGTAGGCGCTGAAGCGCGGCGGGTTGGTCTGAACCCCGATCGAGGACACGTTGACGATGTGCCCGCCGCCCTGGTCGCGCATGTGCGGCAGCAGCGCCAGCATCAGCTTCACGGGGGAGAGGTAGTTGAGGTGGACCGTGCGCTCGTAGTCGTGGAAGCGGTCGTAGGAGAGCGCGACGCTACGCCGGATGCTGCGGCCCGCGTTGTTGACGAGCATGTCGATCCGCGGGTGATCGGCGAGCAGCGACTCGACGAGCTGCTCGATCGCGGCGAAGTCGCTCAGGTCGCACGGCGCGACGTGCGCGGATCCGCCCGCGGCCTCGATCTCCGCCTTGACCTCGTCCAGCTTCTCCTTGGTGCGCGCGACGAGGATCGGGATCCCGCCGGCGGCGGCGATCTTCAGCGCGGCGGCGCGGCCGATGCCCGACGAGGCGCCGGTGATGATGACCGTCTTGCCGTTGACGGCGCCCTCGAACGAGCGGTCCTTGTAGAGGTCGGGATCGAGCGTGCGCTCCCAGTAGTCCCAGAGCTTCTCGGCGTAGCTCGCGAGCGGCGGCAGCGTGATGTCGGTGCCGCGCAGCGCGCGCTGCGTGTCGCGGGCGTCGAAGCGGCAGCTGAGCGCGATGTACTCGATGACCTCGTCGGGAATGCCGAGGTCGGCCAGCATCTGCGCGCGGATCTGCTTGAGCGCGGGCAGCTTCATGGCGAAGCTGATCACGCCCTTGGGCAGGTTCTGCGTCGCGCGCTTGTCGATCCGCATCACGGCCTTGGGCGCGTGCCCGGCCTCGGCGAACGTGTTCAGCACGTCGCCGACGCGCTGGCCCTTGGGGTCCACGACGTGGAACGTCTGGCCGTCGAGGCCGTCCTGATGGGCGATGTGATCGACCACGGCGGCGACGTAGTCGACCGGCACGATGTTGGTCCAGCCCCACTCGAGCGAGATCAGCGGGAACCATTCCGGCAGCGTGTGCCGGATCTTCTGGATCAGCTTGAAGAAGTAGTACGGGCCGTCGACCTTGTCCATCTCGCCGGTGCGCGAGTCGCCGACCACCACTGAGGGCCGGTAGATGCGAAACGGCGTCGTGAGCCGCTGGCGCACGAGCTTCTCGGACTCGAACTTCGTGCGGTGATAGGGGTGGGCCAGCTTCTGGCCCTCGTCGAACATGTCCTCGTTGAAGGTGCCCTGGTCGTACAGGCCCGCGACCGCGATCGAGGACATGTGGTGGAACGTCCCGACCTCGAGCGCGTTCGCGAGGTCGATCGCGTGCTGGGTGCCGCCGACGTTGAGCAGCGCGTTGCGCGTCTCGTCGGCGCCCATGTCATAGATCGCGGCGAGGTGGAAGAAGTGGTCGATCCGCCCCTTGAGCTCGTCGCTCGTGATGCCGAGCCGCGCCTCGCCGAGATCGCCGACGACGGGCTTGATCCGGTCCGGGTGACCCCACCCTGCGATCAGCCGGTCGAGCTTGTCGCGCGAGCCCTCGCGCACGAGCACGTAGATGTCGCCCTCGCGCTCGAGCAGCCGCTCTACGAGGTGACGCCCGATGAATCCGGTGGCGCCCGTGACGAAGTAGGCCGTCAACGTTCTCTCCTCCCGTGTTCGTACACGCGAGGGAGCCTACTTCCGCTGGCCCTTTTGATGCGGCGGGAGTCTCGCCCTCTGGGCGATACTCCTAGCTGAACGAGCCCGCAGGGCGAGGCTCAGCCGCGCGCCCTGACGGTCACTGTCTGCGAATAGCCCGTCTCATAGGGGAAACGCGCCGCCGGGCGGATGCGCGCGCGGAAGACGAAGCTGCGCCCGCGCGAGCTGGAGCTGCGGAAGCGGTAGCGGACCTTGAAGCGCCCGCTGCTCGACGTCGTCGTGTCCGCGAACGTCTCGTAGCGCTTGGAGCCGCGCGCGCGGCCCTGGACGACGACCGGCACGCCACCGCGCGAGACGCCGCGCAGCCGGCCGCTGATCGTGAACCTGTGGTTCACGCGCGGGCGCCGGGTCGAGACCCTGAGCTTCGCGCTCGCGCGCGCCTGCAGCGTCAGATACCCGTTGGCGCCGAAGCGGATGTCGTTGGCGTGCGAGAGCCAGCTGAACTGCAGCAGCCGTGACGCGGTGGCGGTGACCGTGGTGGTGAAGCGCCCGTCAGCGTTGGTCGTGAGCGTCTTGCGGGGGACCAGCAGACCGCCCCGGCGCAGGTCGCGCGTGAGCAGCATCACCTTCGCGCCGACGATCGGCGCGCCGTCGCTGTTGGTCAGCCGGCCGCGAACGCCCGCCTTCGTGCCGTAGCTGACCGTGCGCCGCCCGCCCCGGGCGCCCTTGGTCCAGACCAGCGACACCGTCCCGGTCTCGGTCGCGCCGGAGCCGTTGAGCGCTCCGCGATCGGACGGCGTGACCGCGAACACCTGATACGGGTTGCTGTCGACGACGTTGCCGGCGGTGTCGGTCACGCGCACGATGAGCGAGCGCTGGCCGGCGTTCAGCGAGGTCGCGCGGATGGTCTCCTTGCTCAGCGCCGGGCACGGCGCGGGAAGGCTGTAGTCGCAGATCTTGTTGGCGTCGCTGCGGACTTCGTTGTAGTCCTCGACGCCCACGACCGTGGGGGCGCCGGTGACGTCGATCAGCTCGACGCGGCGGATGCCGCTGCTGTCGGTCGCCGTCACGGTCACCGGATCCGAGCCGCTGCGCGAGCCGCCGGCCAGCAGGCCCGAGGCCTCGACCGCGACCGCGGGCGCCGTCGGGTCGTTGATCGTGATGTCCGAGCCGTGGAGGACGTGGCTGATCGCGCCGCCGGTGTTGACCGAGCAGGGCGTGCCGCGGTTGTAACACCCGACGCGCAGCAGCAGCTGGTTCGCCGTGCCCGCGTAGGCGGCGAGGGCGGGGAAGCTCGCGCGGCTGACCGTGCTCTTGGCCACGGCCACGTTGCCCGCCGGATAGCCGTACCACTGCTTCTGCGCGTTGAGCGCGTTGCGGGTCGCGTCGGCGAAGTCGCCGGCGCCCGCGAAATGGCGTCGCGCCGAGCGAGTAGAGCAGGAAGTAGCGGTGCGTGTCGGCGGCGACCGGGTTCGCGTAGCCGATCTGGCGCGTGAGCGTGAAGTCGGCGATCGTCGTGCCGGCCGGGCTGGTGAAGGACAGCGACGAAAGCGTGTTGTTGGCCATCCGTGCGCCCGCCGGGACGGTCAGGGCGATCGAGTTCCCGGCGCAGCTCGTGTCGGCCACGACACCGGAGACGGCGGTGTTCTTCCAGGCCCCGTTGGCCCACGTCGTGCCGGCCACGGCGCACGTGTAGACGTGGTAGGTGCCGGCTTGTGCGGCGGCGACCGGGAGGGCGAAGGAGAGCGCGACGGCGAGGGCCAGGATTCGTGACATAGGCGAAACTCCGATACCCGGTATCGGTCAGGAGTTGCGCATACGTGCCGCAAACCGCTTGGCGCCGGACAACGCGGCGCCGATGCGTTCACGTCCCAGAGCGGCCTCCAGAGCCAGGCCCTGGTCGAGCGGGAGGCCCTCGCCTTCGAGCACCGCGCGACGGTCGCTGCGCAGCGTGTCCTGAGGGAAGGTGGCGATCTCGGCGGCTCGCTCGAGCGCGGCCTTCACCGGATCCTCGGCGATCTCGGTGATCAGGCCGATCGTCAGGGCCTCGTGTGCGTCGATCGTCCGGCCGGTCAGGATCAGGTCCAGCGCGCGGCCGGTGCCGATCACGCGCGGGAGCCGCTGCGTGCCGCCGTCGATCAGCGGGACGCCCCAGCGGCGCTCGGCGCAGCCGAAGGTGGCGCCGGCGCTCGCGATCCGCAGGTCGCACCAGAGCGCCAGTTCCAGTCCGCCGGCGAGGCAATGGCCGGAGATCGCCGCGATCGTGGGCTTCGGTGACGCGAGCCGGGTGAACCCGAGCGGGCCGCCGGGCGCGTCGGCGTCGAGCGTCTCGAGCGCCTTCAGGTCCGCTCCGGCGCAGAAGGCCCTGCCGCCCGCGCCGGTGAGGACCAGGACGTCGGCGTCGTCCTGCTCCTTGAAGGTCGTGAACGCCTCGAGCAGCGCGGAGGCGGTGGCGCCGTCGATCGCGTTGTGGCGCTCAGGCCGGTCGATCGTTACGAGCGCAGCTGAGCCGCGGCGCTCGTAGCGGATCACCAGCCGCCGCGGAGGTCGGCGCGCGCGCTGCGCGCCTTCGCGGCTTCGAGCCGGCGCAGCCTGCGGTTCTCGAGCTTGCTGTAGGCGATCGACAGGAACAGCACCAGCAGCGGGAAGCCGATGATCAGGATGAACCCGGCGTTCGTGACGACCTTGTCGTTCGCCGGACCCCAGGTTCCCTCGCCGCCGTCATGGCCGGGAGCGGCCAGCGCGGCAGAGGCGCTGAGCGCCAGAACCCAGAGCGTGAGCAGGGCGGTGCGGACCATGCAGCCAGCTTACCTATCCTGACTCGCGATGGCTGTCGTCCTCGGATCTGATCTCGCCAAAGACATGGCGGGTGAGCCCCTGCTCCGGGGCGTCTCGTTCAAGCTCGAACGGCGGGACCGGTTGACCCTTTCCGGTCGCAACGGCTCGGGCAAGACCACGCTGCTGCGGATGCTCTCCGGGGAGACCGGGATCGACGGCGGTGAGCTGGTCTTCGCCAAGGGCGTGCGCGTGTCCCTGCACGACCAGCGCCCGCCGCGCGACCGCGATCTGTCCCTGCGCGACTACGTGCTGTCGGGCTGCAAGGAGCTGCTCGCGCTCGAGGAGCAGCTGTCATCGCTCGAGGCCAAGATGGCCGAGGGGGCGATGGACGACGCGACCTACAGCGCCTACTCGACCGCCCAGACGCGGCTCGAGCATGCCGGCGGCTACAACTGGCGCGAGACCGTCAACTCGACGCTGCACGGCCTCGGGTTCCGCGACGAACACCTCGATCGCTCGCTGGCGACGTTCTCCGGCGGCGAGTTGACCCGCGCATCGTTGGCCCGGGCACTGGCGGGCGATCCCGACCTCGTCCTGCTCGACGAGCCGACCAACCATCTCGACATCGCCGCGCTCGAGTGGCTCGAAACACACCTGCAGACGCTTGACGCCGCGATCGTCCTCGTGGCCCACGACCGCTGGTTCCTGGAAGCGGTCGGCACGGCCGTCCTCGAGCTCGAGGGTGGGCGCGCGAAGTACTTCAAGGGCACCTGGGGCGCCTGGCGGCTCGAGAAGGCCCAGCGCGAGCTGGCACTGGGGCGCATGATCGAGAAGCAGGAGGCCGAGGTCGCCAAGCTCGAGCGCTTCGTGACGCGCTTCCGCGCGGGCACGCGCGCCCGTCAGGCCCAGTCGCGTCAGAAGAAGCTCGACAAGGTCGAGAAGCTCGGGCGCGATCCGCGCGACCGCGAGGCGCTCGGCTTCGCCTTCAAGCCGCCGGAGCGCTCCGGCCGCGTCGTCTTCGAGGTCGAGGATGGGCTGCTCAAGATCGGCGACCGGACGCTGCTGCACGACGCCGAGTTCTGGCTCGAGCGCGGCGAGCACGTGTCGCTGGTCGGCGCCAACGGCACCGGAAAGACGACCCTGATCACCGCGCTGGCCGGGTTGCGCGAGCTCGACGGCGGCAAGCTGCGCAGCGGGCACAACGTGAAGCTGGGGCTGCTGTCGCAGCACGCCGAGGAGATGGGCTCGACCGGCACGGTGCTCGAGGCGACCCAGCGCGCGACCAAGCTCACGCCCAACCACGCGCGCTCGCTGCTCGGCCGCTTCCTCTTCAGCGGTGAAGAGGCCGAGAAGCCGCTGGACGGGCTCAGCGGCGGCGAGCGGCGCCGTCTCTCGCTGGCGATTCTCGTCCACTCGGGCGCGAACGTCCTGATCCTCGACGAGCCCACCAACCACCTGGACCTCGAGAGCCGCGAGGCGCTGGAGGAGGCGCTCCAGGGCTACCAGGGCGCGCTGCTGCTGATCTCCCACGATCGCGCACTGCTGGACGCCGTCGGCACCCGGACCGTGGCGCTGGAGGACCAGACGCTGCATTCCTACGTCGGCGGTTGGCCCGAGTACGTCCGCGTCCGCGAGGAGCGCGCCGAGGCCGCACGCACCGCCAAGCGCACCAAGCCGGTGGTCGAGAAGACGCCGGCGCCGGCGGCCGCTCCCGCCGCCAAGCCGATCCGCTCGAAGAACGAGCAGGCACGCGCGAAGAAGCTCGAGGCCCAGATCGAGCAGGCCGAGGCGGCGCTCGCCGCCCTGGAGATCGAGCTCGCCGACCCGAGCGCCTGGAACGACCCGAGCACCTCGGCGAAGTCCACCGCACGCCACACGGACGCCAAGAAGACGCTCGAGAACCTGTACGCGCAGTGGGAGTCGGTCGCGAGCTGAGGCCCTCGCAGCGGCAGCGGGCTGACGCCCGCGCCCTGCGGCGAGGGCTTGGAGATCGCTTCGCGGATCTCCTAGGTGTTGAGCTCGCCGATGCGGGCGAGCACGGTGCCGTCATGCGGGCAGATCCAGCAGGGCTCGTGGTCGATCACGGCCGCTTGGGCCGGATGCGTGTGGCCGGGGCAGCGTGGGCGGGGTTGGCCCCAGGCGGCCTCGGTCTCGGGGAAGAACTGCTCCTGGAGCTGGTCGGCGACGTGGGCCAGCAGCAGCGCGCCGCGATCTCCGCGCAGGATGACGCCGACCCCGGCGTCGCCGTCGACCTCCTCGACCCAGAGCGTGCCTTCCAGCTGGTGCCGCTCGCTGTAGCCGACGCGGACCGCGACGGGCGCGTCGGCCTGGAGGTCGTGCAAGGCCTTATCGACGCATTCGGCGAGCCAGACGGGCAGTGGCCCGAATTCTGGACTCAACCGTGGGGCGAAGTGGTCAGCGGGCATTGAGCGGTCCATCGTCGCATTACCCGACCGGCGACGTCCGCTCACCACACGTCGCCGTCGCGCCAGTCGCAGGTGAGCTCGCCGGTCCGGTCGAGCGCGTCGCCGAGGACGTAGACCGCGCCCTCCTCCTCCGGCGTCCGGACGCGGCCGGCCGGCGTGAGCGCGAACAGCGGACCGTCCCAGCGTCGCCAGCCGCGTCGCTCGTAGAGCGCGACGGCCTCGTCGGTGGCGCCGAGCGCGCCGAGATCGTAGGCGCCGCCGATCACGCGCTCGAGCGCCTCCATCATCGCCCCGCCGTACCCGCGCCGGCGAGCACCCGCACGGACGCCGACGCCCTCGACGTAGCCGGCGCGGAGGGCTCGGCCGCCGGTCAGGAGGCGGCGCTGGATCACCGAGGCGTGCCCGGCGAGCTCTCCGTCGTCCTCCCACACGAGCGCGTGCACGCCGCCGAGCGCGTGCTCCCAGTCGCTGTCGGTCAGCTCGCCCGCGAAGACCTCGTCGAGCAGGGCCCGTGATGCAGCGAGCGTCGCCGCGTCCAGGTCGGAGGTGTGTGCCGTCTGGAGGCGCATCAGCCGCGGGCGCGCTCGCCGCGCCCGCGCAGGGCTCGCATGGCGACTGTGGTCAAGGACACCGGGGCGCAGCGTAGGCGCCGATCGCACCTGCTGCGCCGATCGCGCTCAATTCTCGCCGCGCCGAACGCGTCGACGAGGTCGACTCGGTCGGTGTTCGGGTGATGCGCTCCGCGTGCATGCGCTCGAGCGTCGTCTCCAACGCTGGGGATTCGCTGGGAGACGGCTGGGAGCTCGGCCGTCTTCTAGGCTGTTAGGAGCCCACTGGCAGGTCCTCGCGGTGGGAAACGATCGGCCGGATCGCAAGCTAGAGTGGTTGTTTCGCCGCTCGCCACGAACGCGTCCGGGACTCCAACGAAGGGACGGACACGCATGGCGTCCAGCTCTAAGAAGAAGACCACGTTCTCCAAGCTGAACCGCGAGCAGAAGGTCCGTGAGCGCCAGGAGCGCAAGAACCAGCGCCGCGCCGTCCGTAAGGCCGAAGCCGCTGAGGCGCCCGCCGGTCCCCCGGCCGCCCTCGCGCCGCTGCCGCCCGCCGAGGACCTCATCCGCGACATCTACTAGCCACCCGCAGTTCTGGGTGGCAGGTGCCCGCGGCGAATCCGCGGGCTTTTGAACTAGCGTGGCGCGGATGCGCGCACGTCGAGCCATTTTCATCGCCCCATTCGACGAACTGTCCGAGCCCGGACTGGTCGCCGATCTTGCCGTACGTGCTGAAGAGCGCGGGTGGGACGGGTTCTTCCTCTGGGACCACATCGCCTACCGCGAGCCCGTGAGCGCCCTCGCTGATCCGTGGATCACGCTCGCCGCGATCGCCACGCGCACCGAGAAGGTCGTCATCGGCCCGCTCGTGACGCCGCTGTCGCGCCGTCGTCCACACCAGCTCGCGCGCGAGACCGCGACGCTCGATCGCCTCAGCGGCGGCCGGCTCGTCCTCGGTGTCGGGCTCGGCAGCGACCGCTCCGGCGAGTTCGACCCGGAGCGCTTCGGCGAGGAGGGCGACCCGCGCGCCCGCGCGGTGCTGCTCGACGCCGCGCTCGACAAGCTCGTCGACTACTGGGGCGGGGAGTTCGAGCCGCGCCCGCTGCAGCAGCCGCGGATACCGATCTGGGTCGCCTCACGCTGGCCGAACCGCCGCCCGCTGGCGCGTGCGGCGCGCTGGGACGGCGTCTTCCCGATCGACCAGCCCGATCCCGGGTCGCTGGCCGAGTACGTCGCCGACCTCCCGAAGCCCGACGGCTACGAGGTCGTCGTCACGAACCCGGCCGGCACCGACCCCACCCCGTGGGAGGAGGCCGGTGCGACGTGGTGCATGACCGGTTTCGGCCCGCAGCCGACGCGCGCTGAGGTCGAGCGGGCGATCGACGCGCTCTAGCGGCGATCCTCGAGCGTGCCGTGGGCCGCGGTCTCGCGGCCGTTGCTGGAGACCGGCTCGCGCTCGAAACGCGGCGCCGGCTCGGTCGCGGGCTCGTCGAGCTCACGGTCGCGCCGCGTGCCGACCGGCGCGCCACCGCGGCGCTGGCCGACCCGCGGCATCATCGACAGCGCGATCAGCGCGGCGCCGCCGGCGCCCATGATCAGCGTCGTCAAGCCGTTGGTGGCGACGACGCCGAGGATGTCGCTGCCGTCGGAGAGCGAGATCAGCGCGCTGACGACGGACACCACGCCGACGATGAACGCCATCGACTTCGCGCCCCAGTGGATCGGTGAGCCGAGCAGCAACAGCAGTCCGGCGGCGGTGAACGCCAACCAGGTCCAGCCGTTGCCCTCGATGCCGAGGAAGGTGGTGCCTGAGACAGTGCCGCTCGGCGCGTCGAAGCTGAAGCTCCGGCTCGCGAAGATGAAGCCCAGCACGCCGAGCGCGAGCGAGGCGAACCCGAGCACTGCGACGGGTCCCTTGGCGAGCGATACGCCGCTTCGCGGTCTCGGCGTGTCGTCATATCGGTCTGCGGCCATCGTGATCCTCCTAGAAGCGTTACCTGGAGGATTCCCAGCAATGCGTGCATCCAAGCGTGGGCCCGCCAACGGATATCCACTTGAAGTCAGGGTTCCCTCATCTACGGTGCGGCGATGCATCGCTTCCTGCTGCCCGCTCTCGGGCTCGTCGCGCTGGTTCCGGGGACCGCCTCGGCCGCACCCTTCGGCGAGCTTCCGTTCCGGGCGGTGAGCGGCGCCGCGACGTGTCTGCGCGCCACCGGCACGCCTGGTGAGCTGGTCCGCAGCACCAGCACCGGTGTCCAACTCCTGCAGGCCGGCCCGTCCGGTTTGACGACGATTGCCGACCTGACGCCCAGGATCGACACGTTCAGCTGCCCGCAGGTCGCGACGCGGGCCGGCGGCGCCGGGATCGTCGCGACGACCGCGAGCGATCCGACCAACGGCGATTCGCTCGTGCAGGCCCGCCTGCGCGATCCGGGCGGCTCGTGGGGCCCGGCCACCGAGGTGCTGCGCAGCACGAGCTCGGCCGGCACGCGAACGTTCGCCGCGACCGTCTCCGACCGCGGCGACGCACTCGTCGTGGCGGCACAACGTCGCGTCCGCTCGAAATCCACGATCGTGGTCTCGCGGCGGGCGCCCGGAGCGGGCTTCGGCCCGGCCGAGACGCTGCAGACGACGCGCACGACCCTGACCGAGATCCGCGTGCGTGTCGGGATGAGCAGCGCCGGCGAGGCCGTGGTCACGTGGTCGTTGCAGCCCAAGGCCGGCGCACCGCGGGAAATCTGGGCGGCGGTCGCCGCGCCCGGCGCTCCATTCCGGGCGCCGGTACGGATCGGCGTCCTCCTCGCCGGGTCGCCGTTCGCGCTCGCGGTCGGCAGCGCCGGGCATGCGCTGCTGGGGTTCCCGAGCGGTGACGACCTCCTGGTGGCAGAGAAGGCCCCCGGGGCGGACTTCGGCGTCGCGACCCGCGTCGGCGAGGCGAAGGACATCCTCGCGATCTTCCCGGCCGTCGCCGTGCGCGCCGACGGCGCTGCCGTGGTCGCCTGGAACGGGACGATCTCGGCCTCGCACGCCGTGGTGCGGCAGGGGCCTGGTCCGTTCAGCGCACCGGTGACCGTCGCGCCGCGCAGCTCGCTCACGATCTCCCGCGACCGGCTGCGAATCGTCGGACTCCTGTTCCCATTCGAGGAGAGCGAGTTCACCTCCGGCGGCGCGGGAGCGGACAGCGACGGCGGTGGCACACGGGCGACGATCACCGCGGATGGGCGCGCGCTGATCACCTGGGCGGGGCCGGCGAGGCGCGACGGAGTCTGGTGGAACGCGCCGCGCTCGGCACTGCTGCCGCTCGCCGGTGGCGCTCCGGTGCGGCAGGACCATGGCGCGGAGCTCCGCGACGTCGGCTCGCTCACGCCGCTGGAGCTCGCGGACGGGCGCGCGGCCGTCGCCTGGACCGACAACGACGCCGCGGACAAGGACGGCCGCCTGCATCTCGCGGTCGAAGGCGCCGCGGACGGGACCGACCCTGCCGCACCGAGCATCCGTGTACGGCCCCCGGCAAACAGGACGGTCGGCGTGACCGAGGCGCTCGAGCTCTCGGTCCACTGCTCGGCCGCGTGCGACGTCCGCGGCTCGATCGGCGGCGACGAGAGCTCGACCGGGACCGTGTCGCTGCGCCGCGCGGGCGACGCCACGCTGCAGATCCAGCCGTCGAACCGCCCGCTGGCCCCGGCCCGCGGCGGCCCCGTCAAGGTCCTCGTGCGTTACGGCGCGCCCGGGACGCGGCACGCCGCGGCCAAGTCCCTGACGCTCCGGCTGCGTCGTCCGCCCGTCCTTCCGCGTCCTCGGCTGCTCGACGCGGTGGCCCGTCGCAGCGGAGACGACGTCGTCGTGACCTGGCGCACGGACCGCGACGCGAAGGCCGAGAACTTCCTCGCCTACGCGACCGCGTCGGCTGCCCGCGACGCCGTCGTGCTGGGCGGCGGCGATACCGCCGGCACGAAGCGGAGCTTTCGCGCACGGGTATCCAACGTCAAGACCGCGCGCTTCGTGACGATCCTGTCCTTCGCCGACGGGTACTGGTCATTGAAGGAGACGGTGCTGCGAATCCGCGGGTGACCCGTCGCGCGAAGGTCTCCTGGTGTCCCGCGTCCGAATTTCGTTGACGCCTACCAGGCGTCTCGCCGCGCCTGGCGGCCGCCGGCGATCCCGCACGTACACCCGGTATGCACCGGATCACCGGCGGGCCCAGCCACGACGATCGGGCCCGCCATGCGTGAACGAACTTCCGGCGCGCGACACTAGTTGCCGTTGGCACGCTTGAGGACGATGCCCTCGAGCACGTTGGCCACGGTCTCGCAGGCGTCGACCGCCGACTCCAACGTGTCGAAGATGTCCTTCCAGCGGATCACGATCATCGGGTCGATGCCGGCGACGAAGAGGCCGGCGATCGCGGCGCGCTGGATCCGGTCGCCCTCGTTCTCGAGCCGGTGGATCTCGACCAGCTGCGCGCCGACCTCGAGGCCGTTGCGCAGGCCGCGCAGGCTGGTCGCGACCTGTTCGGACGCGGACACGAGCACCTCGCTCATCGCCTGCGCCTGCTCCATCGGGGCCTCCACTCCGTAGAGCGCCAGCTGGTCGGCGGCCTCCTCGGCGAAGTCGACGATGTCGTCGAGCGCGCCCGCGAGGGCGTGGACATCGGCCGAGTCCAGGTGCGCGCGCCGGCTGCCGCGCTCGGCCAGGCGGTGCAGGATGTCGTGGACGATCCGGTCGCCCTCCTGCTCGCAGATGACGATCTCGCGGGTCAGGCCGACCTGCTCGGGATAGTCGGCGAGCAGATCGCGCAGCAGCAGCGCGGAGCGCTGGACGTTGCGGCCCGATTCCTCGAAGAGGGAGAGCAGTTCAGGATCTGGGTGAGCGCGGCGGAACAGCACCGCGAGAACCTAACCGTCCGACAGCGGTGCGCAACCGGCGTTCACAACCTGTTCACGAGAGGCCTTCACAGCCTCGTCACGGGGCATCGGATTCGACGGGCTTCACTGTGAGGCGCGGCACGCCGGAGCGGCGCCGCATCCCCACTCGAAGTCCCGGCGCGGCCTCCTCTCTCCTCACCGCGTCGGGGCTTCGGGTAACTCGCTCGTCGCCATCAACGAGTGCGCGCACTGCGAGCAGTACGCGGCTCCGCGCGGGTACAGCGCATCGCAGTTCGGACAGGCGCCGGCCGCTCCGCCGTCGTCGATCCGCTCGAGACGCTCGACGGCGCCGAGCTCGGCATCGACCTGCTGCAGCCGCGCGGCGCGGCGGGCGAGCAGGTCGACGCGGAAGTGATCGCGGATCGCCATCTCGTACGCGAGACCGCCGAGATCGAACTGCAGCTCGGCGAACTCACGCGTCAGCCTGTCGCGGCGGTCGAGCAGCTCGTCGTGACCCACGGCGCGGCCGCCGCCCGGGGGCAGCGGAGAAGGCTCGGCGGCGACGTAGCGGCGGCGTGAGCGCATCAGCCGAGCTCCGTGGTCTCGCTGCCGGCGCCGGGTGCCTTGTCGTCGGCGGGCGGCGGGGCGCCCTCGGACTCGACGGTCGGTGGCGCCTTGCGCGTGTTCTTCTGCGCGTCCTCCGGCGTCTGCGCCTGCTCCTGCTTCTTGAGGTCCTCCTTGGACTTCTTGACGGGCGTCGCCTCGGGGGTGGCCTCGGGGGTCGCCTCCGACGGCGCGGTGTCCGAGACCTCGACGACTTTCGCGTCGGGGAAATTGGGTTGGATGGCGGACAACGCGCTCTCGGCATCCTGCTTGCTCGACGACACGCCCGAGTAGATGACGTAGGTGCCGCCTTCGAGGGTCACGTACGTGTCGGAGTCCAGCGCGCCCACGTCCGTCGCGCCCTTGGCGGTCGCGTCGGCCTTGGCGGTGGCGACCGCCTCGGGCGTCGTCCCGTCCTTCGGCAGCGTCTGCAGCTGGACCGTCCAGCCGGTCGTTCCCGGCCGGCCAGTCGGCGGTGAAGGTCGTCGCGGCGGGTGCCGCCGACGCCATCGGCGGCGGTCGGTGCGGCGGTGACGGCGGCCGTCGCCGCCGGCGCGGCGGCCGCGACCGGGGTCGGCGTGTCATGGCCGCGCACGATCAGCGCTCCGACCAGCAGTCCGAGCGCGAGCGCGCACGCCCCGGCCAGGCCGTAGAGCGCCGACAGCGCGGACGCGGGAAGCGGAGCGTGGCGCCGCGGCGCGCGCGGCGGCGGCGGCGCTGGGGCGGCGACGGCGGGCGGCGCGGGCTCCGGGAACGGCACGCGGGTCCCGGCGCGCCGCTCACCACAGCTCAGGCAGTAGCGCTGATCGGGTGCCAGCAGCGCGCCGCAGGTCGCGCACGGCTCGGTCCCCGTGGCGAGTCGTGGAGCGAACAACGGCGTCGGGGCGGTCGGGGCGGGGCGAGCCGCGGCCGTGCGGTCTGCGGGTCCACGCTCGGGTTCATCGGTGTCGGTGGCATCTCGGTCCTCACGGCGCGATGACGGTCGGTGGCGCCGCGGCGGAGAGCTCGGCTCCGCCTGGGTCGCCGATGGGAAAGACGGAGAAGTGCGCGCGGGCGCCCGCGCCGAGTCGCTCGACGATCGCGCGCCCGGCGGCGACGATCGCGTCGTCGCGACGCGCGACGACGTGGACGACCAGCCGGCGCTGCTCGACCTCGGAGGTGTTGACGACCTCGCCGGTGATCGACGTGTCGCCCGAGGCGTCGCCGGCCACGCGCAGGCCGCTGACCTCGAGCCGCGGCAGCTGCGCCGGGCCGGGCTTCGAGGACGCGCCGACCCGGGCGACGACCTCGATACCCGGCGAGGAGAGGGTCACCTGGTCGTTGACCCAGGCGAGCCGCTCGCGGCCCGCGAGGGCGGCGACCCCGACCAGCGACGGGTCGAGGCCGGGCGCGTCGTTGGCGTACAGCGGCTGCTTGGCCTTGTCGAGCACCTCGACGGCGACGGGCAGCGCGACCAGCGAGCCCGCCGAGCGGTTGCGCAGCTCGACGACCGTCGCGGCGCCGTTGACGTCCTGCAGCACGGTGGCGTGCTCGACCGTGACGTCGCGCGCCTGTTCGCCGACGACGAGCCCGCGCTCATGCTTGGAGGTCTGCGCGGCACGCTCGAGTTCGGCGCTCCTGGCCTGCGTGGACTCGCACCCGGTGAGCGCGAGCGCCGCGAGGATCAGCGCCCACCTCATCCGAACGCACCGCCCACGTACTCCGCCGTGCGCGTGTGGCGCGGGCGTTCGAAGACGTCCTCGGCCGCGCCGTACTCGACCAGCTCCCCGAGGAACATGAACGCCACGCGATCGCCGATCCGGTAGGCCTGCTGGAGGTTGTGGGTGACGATCACGACCGCCAGCTCCTCGCGCAGGTCTCCGATCAGCTCCTCGATGATCGCTGTGGAGCGCGGGTCCAGCGCCGAGCACGGCTCGTCGAGCAGCAGCACCTCGGGCCGCGCGGCGAGCGCGCGGGCGATGCACAACCGCTGCTGCTGGCCGCCGGACATCCGCAGCGCGGGCCGGTCGAGATCGTTGGCGACCTCGTCCCAGAGCCCGGCCCGGGTGAGTGCCTCGCGCACCGGCGCCTCCAGCGCGGAGCGCTTGACGCGCCGCGAGCCCTGCTCGCGCAGCGCGTAGGCGACGTTGTCGAAGATCGACATCGGGAACGGGTTCGGCTGCTGGAAGACCATCGACACGCGCCGGCGCAGGTGCGTGACCTCGATCGCGTCGACATCGTCGCCGTCGAGCATGATCTGTCCGCCCCGGGCCGCGCCCGGGGTCAGCTCGACGAGCCGGTTCAGGGAACGCAGCAGCGTCGTCTTGCCGCAGCCGGACGGCCCGATCAACGCCAGTACCTCGCCCTGGTTGACGGGCAGGGAGACGTCGTTGACCGCGACCTTGCCGCCGTAGGCGATCGTCAGACCTTCCGTGCGCATGCGCTGGGAGAGCTGCGTGGGCACGGGTGGCCGGACACGCCGCTTCGCCCCGTCGCCGTTGCTGGACGGCGGTGCGGGTACCGACACGTGCGGGGCTTCGACCACGATCCGCCGGATCGGCGGCGGGGGCATCAGCGGATCCATCCGAGCCTCCCGTTGCCGCGGGCGATCCGCTCGACGGCCCAGTTGAGGACGAGCACGAGCAACAGCAGCAGGAACGCCGCCGCGTACGCCTTCTGCGGCGCGCCACCCTCGCCCGACGGCGAGTTCGCGTAGACGTAACTCGTCAGTGTCGAGCCCGTCCCCTGGAGCACGTTGAGCCCCGGGATCGCGCCGTTGGACGCGAGTTGCAGCGTTCCGCCGCCGAGCAGCAGCACGACGGCGGTGTCTCCCGCGACACGGCCCATCCCGAGTGCGGCGCCGGTCGCGATGTTCGGCCGGGCCACGGGCAGCAGGACGCGGTGGATCGTCGCCGCGCGCGTCTTGCCGAGGGCGTAGGACGCCTCGCGCACATGCCGCGGCGTGGCCAGCAGCCCCTCGCGCGTGGAGCCGACGATCAGCGGCAGCGCCTCGAGCGAGAGCACGGTGCAGCAGATCAGCAGCGAGCGCCCGAAGACCGCGCCGCCTTCCCCGGTCGCGGACAGGAACCCGAGTCCCTGCTGGGCGAAGAACGCGAGCCCGAAGAGGGCGAGCACGATGCTCGGCGTGCCGGCGATCACCTCGACGCCGGACTCGACCATCCGCGCGAGCCACGTCGGCTTGCCGTACTCGGTCAACCAGACCGCGGTCGCGACGCCGAGCGGCAGCGCGATCGCGATCGCCCCGCCGACGATCAGCAGGGTGCCGAGGATCGGGTCCAGGAAGCCGCCCGACTTCGCCTGGTCGACCGCGGACTGCGGGCGGCTGAAGAGCAGCTCCGGGCGCAGATACTGCACGCCGCGATAGCCCATGTAGAGCACGATCGAGGCCGCGATCGCGATCAACCCGATCCCGGCCGCCCAGCAGAGGGCGAGCAGTATGCGATCGACGAGCGGCCAGGAGCGCGCGGAGCCCGACGGGTGGGTCCTGGTCATGCTCAGCTCCGCATGCGCTGCCCGGCGCGGCCGGGGCGGTCGGTCCAACGTCGCTTTCACGCGCCACCGCCGAACTTCTGCAGCCGCTGCCGCACCGCCCAGCCGATCAGCGACAGGAAGACGCTGGAGACCATGATCACGGCGGCCATCGCGAACAACGTCGCGCCGTAGGGCTTGACCGTGATGCCCTCGGCGCCCTGCACGATCGCCGCCGCCAGCGGCAGCACCGGCTCGAACGCGAAGGTGACGCCATCGATCGGGTTCGGCGCGAAGATCACGCCGCCCGAGACCATGGCGAGCATGATCGCTTCGCCGAGCGCCCGCGCGAGCGCCAGCACGGCACCGGCGACGAGCGCGGGCCGCGCGGCGCGCAGGGAGATCGTCCACATCACGCGCATCCGGTTGGCCCCGAGCGCGAGCGCCCCCTCGGTCCACGAGTGCGGGACGGAGCGCAGCGCGTCGACCGCGATCGCGATCATGATCGGCACGATCATCACCGTCAGCAGCACGGTGGCGACGAGCAGCGACTGGCCGGTGAGCTGGATCACGTAGAAGACCGATTCCTTGCGCTCGCCGGAGATCAGGTGGTTGTTGACGAACGGGACGAGGACGAGCACGCCGATCAGGCCGTAGATGACGCTCGGCACCCCGGCCAGCAGGCGCACGACGGGCTCGAGCGTGCGCGCCATGCCGGGCGGAGCGAAGGCGACGATGAAGACGGCCGCCAGCGTCGAGACCACGAGCCCCAGCACCACGGCGCCGCCGGAGGCGAGCGCCGTGCCATAGAGCAGCGGCCACGCGCGCAGCGTGTACTCGAACGGCGCCTTGGACGAGAAGATCTGGTCGAGCTGCGTGTTCGCGTTGCCGCCCGAGCCGAACCACGCCGGGCCATTGGCCGCGAACGCCGGCCAGGCCGTGCGCGTCACGTACACGGCCATGCCGGCGATGACCAGCAGCACCAGCACGCCGGCGCCGCCGAGGATCGGCCCGACGCGGCGGTCAGACCACCAGCCGTCCACTACTTGAACGGCACGTAGTCCTTCGCGACGATGCTGCCCTGGATGGCAGGCGAGCGCGCGAAGTCGATGAACTTCTTGACCGCGCCCTTGGGCTGACCAAGGGTCACGAACCAGAAGTTACGCACGCCCGGGTACTGGCCCGATTTGGCGTTGCGCAGGTTGCAGGCGACGCCCTTGTACGGAACGACGTGCGTGCCACCGGTGAACTTGAAGTCGACGTAGCCGATCGCCCGCGGGTCGCCGCCGACCGCGGTCTGGACGAGGCCGTTGGTGGCCTTCTGCGAGGCGCTCGGCGCGACATTGAGCGAGGGGCCCATGAAGATGTTCTTGAACGCGTCCTGGGTACCGGAGGCCTGCGTGCGGACGGCGAGGGCGATCGGGCCGCTGATCTTCGCGCCCTGGACGTCGTCCCAGCGGCGGATCTTGCCCGAGAAGATGTCCTGGACCTGCTGCTGGGACAGGTTGGTCATCGGGTTGTCGGGGTGCGTGACGATGCAGACACCGTCGCGCGCCACCTTGTTGAAGACGAGGCCGCCCGGGTCGCCGCTCTGCAGGTCGCGGGAGGAGGCGCCGATCGAGACGCGCTTGCGGGCGACATCGCCGATGCCGATGTCCGAGCCGCCCTGCGAGATCGAGAACTTGACCGAGCCGGGGAACTTCTTGAGGTAGGCCTTCGCGAGTGACGTCTCGAGCGGATGCATCGAGGTCGAGCCACTCATCAGGATCGTGGTCTTCGCCTGCGCGGCGGTCGGGAACGCCGCCGCGGCGAGTGCGGCGAGTGCGATGAGGGCGGGACTCAGACGGTTCACGAGGCTCCTTGGAAAGCGGGTCGGTGCGGGCATGCGAATGCCCGCAGCGGCGCAACTCTCGCTGCCTTCGGGGGCGGAGTTGTTCTGATCTCGTAAAGGCCGGTGCGATGGCCCCGTGTACGCGCCTAGGTTCGCGCCGTGCGCATCCTCGGCGTTCTCCTGGCCTGCCTGCTCCTGCCCGCGACCGCCGCGGCGAGCATCTCCGGCGTCACGCCGATCGACGGGCCATCGGCCGACATCGTCGATTTCGGCGGGACGGCGATGGCGCCCGACGGTACCGGCGGGATCGTGTATCGCAAGCGGGTGGACGGGCGCACGCACATCTTCGCCGCGCAGTTCGACGGCACGGGCTGGGGCACGCCGCAGCGCGTCGACGGCGGCCAGCGCTTCGATTCCTCCTGGCCCGCGATCGGCGCCGGCAACGGCGGCCGGCTCGTCGTGGTCTGGGTGCAGGAGTTCGGGCCGTCCTCGGACCGGATGTACTCGGCCGGCCTGGACCCCGGCGCGCGTCGCTTCCAGGCGCCGGTGCCGGTCGACCTCAACGTCGGCGAGTCGACGGGGACGTCCCCGTCGGTGGCGATGAACGCCGGCGGCAGCGCCTATGTCAGCTACCTCGTCATGCAGACCCCGTCCGGCAACGACGCCGCGGGCTATGCGCCCGGCGAGCTGCGCGCCGCCCGCTACGACGGCAGCTACTGGTCAGGCTTCGGCCTCCCGCTCAACCGCAATGCGCAGGCGGCGTTGCGGCTGCCGGAGCCGGGCGCGACGCCGCGCGTCACGATCGACAGCACCGGCAACGGGATCCTCGCCTGGCAGGAGCCCGACGACGCGCTGATCGATCGCATCTGGGCGCGCCGCGTGTTCGGCACCAACGCCGGGATCGCGACCCAGGTCTCGCCCTCGAGCTGGGAGGGCCAGCCGCTGCGCGCGGGCGCCGATCAGTTCTCGCTGGACTCCGCCGGTTTCGGGCAGGGCGCGATCGCCTACCGCCAGCAGCCCGCGGTCGGTGGCCCGCTCGCCGGGACGCGGATCATGCTCGCCACGATCCCCGAGACCGCCTCGCCGGACGCGGCCGCGTTCGCTGCGCCGCGGATCGTCGACGGCGCCGGCGCGGGGGCGCCGCCGGTCGCGCCTGGTCCCCCGGTGGTCGCGGTCGATCGCGTCGGTGACACCGCGATCGCGTTCGGGTTCGCCCAGCGCAGCGTGCTGAGCTCCGCCGACGACCGCGCGGTGCGCGCGCCCGAACGACTCGACGACGGGCGCACGAGCATCCCGGGCGCGCCGGCCGTCGACGTCGCCGCCTCGGGCGCGGCCGTCGCGGCCTGGCAGGTCCGGCGCGGCTCGAGCGGCGGTGTCGGCATCACCGAGCGGCGCGCCGACGGCGTCCCGGTCAGCCAGGCGCTGGCCGCGCCCGCGGGCGGCGTGGTCGGCGGCTTCGCGCTCTCCGGCACCGGCCTCGGTGACGGGCTGATCGGCTGGAGTCAAGGCGGGCAGATCGCCGCCGTGGTGGTCGACGCGCCGCCCGATCCCTTCGCGGCCCAGACGCCGAGCGGCTACGTCCGCACGCCGCCCGTCGTGCGCTGGGACATGCCCCCACACGCGATCGGCGGCGTCAGCTTCGCGGTAACGATCGACGACGACACCGTCGCCGAGGATCTGAAGACGACCAAGCTCGCGCTGCGCCGCCGCGATCTCGACGACGGCGTCCACGTCCTGCAGGTCGTCGCGACCGACGCGGGCGGACAGGAGACGACGAGCCGCCCGGCGGACCTCAAGGTCGACCTGAGCCGCCCGCGCGTGCGCGTCAAGCGCTTCCGCAACCGCCTCGTGCAGGTGACCGTGAGCGACGCGGCGAGCGGCGTGGACGCGGCGTCGGTGCGGGTGGCATGGGGCGACGGCAAGCGCTCCGCCGGACGCAGGATCGCCGCGCACCGCTACGCCGGTGGCGGGCCCTACCGCATGCTGGTGAGCGCGCGCGACAAGGCCGGCAACCGCGTGAGCGTTCGCGCGACGACGCGCCCGTAGCCGTGTTCGCGGCGTAGCGATACGATTTCAATCGATGGCCATCGATATGGAACTCACGCCGAAGACGAAGCGCCCGAACGGTTCTGAGCCGTGTTGCGAGCCGGTCGTCTATCCCGATGTGGATCGTGCCAAGGCGCTGCGGATGGCGGAGGTCGCGAAGGCGCTGGGCGATCCGATCCGGTTGCAGCTCGTCGACGTGCTGCGCAAGCACGCGGGCCAGGTCTGCGTCTACGAGCTGATTCCGCTCTTCGACGTCGGTCAGGCGACCGTCAGCCATCACCTGGGCAAGCTGCGCAAGGCCGGGATCGTCGATTCCGAGCGGCGCGGGCTGTGGGCGTACTACTACGTGGTTCCGGGCGCCCTGGACGAGCTCGCCGCGTGGCTCGACTGAGCCCGCGGCAGAAGCAGCGAGAGCGCGCCCGCGGCGAGCACGAACGCCGTCGACGCCCACAGGCAGGCCTCCAGGCCGCGCCACTGGTAGAGGAGGCCGGAGAGGATCGTGCCTGCCAGGCGTCCCGCTGCGTTGGCCATGTAATAGAAGCCGACGTTCATCGCGACCTTGTCACCTTCGGCGTAGGCGAGGATCAGGTAGGAGTGCACCGCGGAGTTGAGCGCGAAGATGACGCCGAACGCGATCAGCCCGCCGACGATCACCACCGTCGGGTCCGCGTCGGCCCCGAGCGCGAGCGCGATCCCCGCCGGGAACGCGGCGAGCACGAAGGCCAGCTTCGCCGCGCTCCGGCCGTCCGGGTCGCGCGTGAGGCGTGGAGCTGACGCCTGGACGATGCCGTAGCCGATGACCCAGACCGCCATGAAGCTGCCGACCTCCCAGAAGCTCCAGTCGAGCTCCGTGCGCAGGTAGACCGGGAGCCCGACGACGAACCACACGTCGCGCGACGCGAACAGGAAGATCCGCGCCGCGGCCAGCAGGTTGATCGCCCGGCTGTTGGAGAACATCTGCCTGAACCTGGCCTTGGGATCCGGCGTGCCGAGCTGCCCGCGCATCAACGCGACGACCGCGGCGAGCGCGCTCCCGACGAGCACGGCCAGGATCAGCAGCGCGCTCTGGAAGCCGACCAGCGTCAGCAGCAGCCCGCCGAGGAAGAAGCCGACGCCCTTGAGTGCGTTCTTGGAGCCGGTCAGGATCGCGACCCAGCGGTAGAGCTCCCCGGCGTCGTCCTGGCGAACGACGAGCTTGACCGCGCTCTTGGAGCTCATCTTCGTGAGGTCCTTGGCGATCCCCGACAGCGCTTGGGAAACCATGACGTACGCGACCACGAGCCACGACTCGGGCACCAGGGCGAGCATCAGCAGCGCGATGAGCTGGGTGCCGAGGCCCATCATCAGCGTCGCCTTCAGGCCCAGCCGCGCGGCCAGCCAGCCGCCGACGAGGTTGGTGACGATGCCGAACACCTCGTAGAACAGAAACAGCGACGCGACCGCGAACGGGCTATAGCCGAGCTCGTAGAAGTAGAAGAGCACGAGCACCCGGATCGCGCCGTCGGCGATCGTGTCGGCCCAGTACGCGCCCGTGACGAGGACGTAGTTGCGCAGGTCCGAGCCTGCGCGCGGCGCCGTGCTAGCCACGACCGCCGGCCGCCGCCGGCAAGCTCGAGCGAGACCGTCCGCGCCAGCTCGACCAGCCGGTTCGCGTACCCCCACTCGTTGTCGTACCAGGCCAGCACCTTGACCTGCGTCGCGTCGATGACCATCGTCGACAGCGCGTCGACGATCCCGGACCGCGGATCGTCCTTGTAGTCGACCGAGACCAGCGGGCGCTCCTCGTAGCCGAGGATGCCGTGCAGCGGCCCGGAGGCCGCTGCGGCGAGGAGCGCGTTGACCTCCTGAACCGTCGTCGGGCGGGCGACCTCGAACACGCAATCGGTGAGTGATGCGTTCAGCAGCGGCACGCGGACGGCGAGCCCGTCGAGGCGGCCCTCGAGCTCGGGGAAGATCAGGCCGATCGCCGTCGCCGATCCCGTCGTCGTCGGGATCAGCGACACGCTGGCGGCACGGGCGCGGCGCAGGTCCTTGTGCGGCGCGTCGACGATCGTCTGCGTGTTGGTCATGTCGTGCAGCGTCGTGATCGACCCGCGCAGGATCCCGATCCCCTCGTGGATGACCTTGACCACCGGTGCGAGGCAGTTGGTCGTGCACGACGCCGCCGTGATCACGTCGTGACGGCGCGGGTCATAGTCGCCGTCGTTGACGCCGACGACCACGTTGACCGCGTCCTGCTTGACCGGTGCCGCGACGATCACCTTCTGCACGCCGCGCCGGAAGTACGGCTCCAGCGCCTCGCGCGTCCGAAAGCGGCCCGAGCACTCGAGCACGACCTCGACACCGTGCTCGTCCCACGGCACGTCGCCGGGCGATGCGAGCTGGCTGTAGCCGATCGAGGTGCCGTCGATGGTGAAGTCTCGGCCCTCGCCGCGGACGTCCCGCGGCCATCGGCCGTGGACGGAGTCGAAGGTCAGCAGGTGCGCCGAAGTCGCCGCGTCTCCCTTGAGCTCGTTGACATGCGCGAACTCGAACTCCGGCCAGCCCCACGAAGCACGCAACGCCAGCCGGCCCATCCGCCCCAACCCATTGATACCGATCCGAGTCGCATCCATGGACTCGAGCTTATTCAATCGATGCTTATCGTTTCTTTCACACGATCGCCGGCCCGGTGCTCGGCCTCGTAGGCCAGCGCCGCCGCGATCACGGCGAGCGCCGAGAGCGTCCACAACAGCGTGGTGTAGCCGAAGGCGGCGGCATAGAGCGCGGCGGCGAACGGGCCGACGGCTCGCGCGGCGGTGGTCATCGAGCCGGCGACGCTGGAGATCGTGCCGTATGCGCCGGGGCCGTAGAGGTCGGCGATCGCGGTGGCGCGCGCCAGCGTGGCCATGCCGTTGCCCATCCCGAGCAGCACGAGGCCCGCGATCACGGCGACCGTCGACGGCACGCTGACGACGATCGCGACCCCGGCGGCGATCAGCACGAACACGCTCGCCGTCGCGGCCGGCCGGGGAAGGCGCGCCGCGACCGGGACGAAGAGCAGGCGGCCAGGGATCTGGGACACGCCGATCAGGCCGACCGCGAAGGCGGCGAAGCCTGGCGAGTGTCCACGTTCGATCAGGAACGGGATCGCGAACAGGCCCACCGCGACGGTGCTGACCAGACCCAGGACGAAGGCGATCGACAAGAGCCAGAAGGTCAACGACCGCAGCGCGTCGCCGGCCGGGGTCGACTGCGCCGTCGCCCGCATCCTCACGTGCTCCGGCGCCGGACGCAGCACCAGTCCATGCAGCGGCACGGTGATGACGGCCAGGATCGCGGCCAGGATCAACAGGG
The DNA here is from genome assembly GCA_963848475.1 of uncultured Solirubrobacteraceae bacterium. GTDB lineage: Bacteria > Actinomycetota > Thermoleophilia > Solirubrobacterales > Solirubrobacteraceae > Solirubrobacter. The sequence goes on from CAWKDW010000004.1 coordinate 62,080, forward strand.
CGTCGCGCCAGCCGTAGGCGTCGATCAGCACCTGGGAGAGCGGGAGGAAGATGAAGCTCGCCAGCGCGGCGACCAGCGTCAGCGCGGTCATCGCACGCCGACGCTCGACCGGGGCCGTGAAGTGCTTCGCGATGACCGTGAAGGCCGGTTCGTAGAGCACCGCAGCCATCACGAGACCGATGCCGAACCACAGCGCGTAGAACGCCGCGAGTCCGTGGACCTGGGACCATCCGACGACGAGTCCGGCGCCGGCGAGCGACGCGAGCGTCATCAGCGTGCGCGGACTGCGCCGGTCGAGGAAGCGGCCGACGCCGATGCCCGCCACGGCGGCGACGGCGAGCGCCAGCGAGTACGCACCGGTCAGTTGCGTCGCCGAGTATCCGAGGTCCGCCTGCATCGGGATCAGGAACACCGCGAACGCGTAGTAGAAGACCCCCCACGACACCGTTTCGGTGACTGAGAGTGCGCCCACGATCGCCCAGGCTCGGCGGCGCCAGGTGGCGCGCGCGGGCCCGGGCGTGCGGTTGATGGTGCGCGCGTCGGGGTTCACCGCACCTCGATGTCGAACGGCTCCTCGTGATTCGCGGTGCCGCAGCGCGGGCTTGCCGGTTCGGGCTCGGCGACGGCGACGACCGGCTCGTAGGACGGCCCGCCACAACACGCGGCCGCGGCGGCGCCGGTGGCAACGCTCTCGGCCGGCGCGGCCGAGCGGTTGCACACACCGGTCTCGGGCAGGACGAGCTCGACGCGGCGTGCGGCTTCCCAGTCGCCGGCCAGTGCGGCGACGACCGAGCGGACCTGCTCGTAGCCGGTGCGCAGCAGGAACGTCGGCGCGCGTCCGTAGCTCTTCATGCCCACCACGTACACGCCGGCGTCGGGGTGCGAGAGCTCGTCGACGCCATGCGGCGGGACCGAGCCGCAGGAATGCAGGTTGGGGTCGATCAGGGGGGCGAGCGCGCGAGCGGACTCGACGCGATCGTCGAGATCCAGGCGCAGCTCGGCCGAGCAGCGAGAGGTCAGGACGGAAGCCCGTCGCCGCGATCACCTCGTCGGCGACGATCTCGCGCTCGCCGTCGCTGAGGAGCAGCGCCGAGCCGGACATGGCCACGGAGCGCGTCTGAAAGCCGGCGGCCAGCGCGATGGCGCCGTCCTCGACGAGGCTGCTGGACGGCCGCTCCAAGCGCGCCACGCTCCGGGAGCTGGTCATCGCCGCCGCCGCCGTACTTGCGTCCCGGCACGGCGCCGCGGATCGCCCAGACGATCTGGGTCGCCGGCTCGGACTCGCGCAGCGCGACGAGATCGAGGATCGCGTTGAACGCCGAATGACCACTGCCGACCACCACCACCCGCTTACCCGCATAGCGCCCACGGGCGCCGTCGAGCACATCGGGAATCCCGTACTCGATCCGGCCGGCGAGCGCGCGCTCGCCCGTCGCCGGCAGGCCGGCACCGAGCGGGTTCGGCTGCGTCCAGGTGCCTGACGCATCGATCACCGCGCTCGCCAGATGGCGGCGCTCCACGCCGGCCTCGTCGACCACGACTTCGAAGGGGGCTTCGCTGCGTCCCGCGTCCTTGAGCTTGTCGACACCCGCACGCGTGACGCCGATCACCCTCGCGCGCAGGTGGAGGGCGGCGCCGATCTCCGGCGTCGCGGCCAGTGGCTCCAGGTAGCGCTCGACGATCTCGTCGCCGGTCGGATACCCGTCGCCCGCGGGCGCGCTCCAGCCGTGGCGTTCGAGGAGCGCTGTCGCGGCTGGGTCGACGTTGAGCTCCCACGGCGAGAAGACTCGCACGTGCCCCCAGCGGCGGATGCTGGCGCCGACGGCCTCGCCGGCCTCGAACACGAGCGGTTCGAGGCCGCGGGCGAGCAGATGCGCCGCGGCGGCGAGCCCGACGGGGCCGGCGCCGATCACCGCGACGGGAAGGGGGTTGGTGTGGTTCACCGGGTTCAGCGTCCTTGGGGAAGGATCGAAAGATTTCGATGCGATGGTCGGAACCGTAGCTGACTTGAACGCTGCATCAAGTTTTTTCGATACGATGGTTTCATGACGTCGCCGCTCCCCGGATCAGTGTGCGCTCCGTTGAGCGCTCCGGGCTTGAGCGAGGCCGAAGCCGACGAACTCGAACGCGTCTTCAAGGCACTCGCCGACCGCCACCGGGTGAAGATCCTCAACCGACTGCTCTCCGCCGGCGGTGACGCGGTCTGCGTCTGCGACTTCGAAGCGATGCTCGGCCTCAAGCAGTCCACCACGAGCTACCACCTCAAGCAACTCCTCGACGCCGGCATCATCGCCCGTGAGCGCCGCGGCAAGTTCGCGTACTTCAACGTCGCGCCCGGAGCACTCGAGCGGATCCGGGGGCTGCTCGAAGCGCCGCCGCCGGCACTCGCGGCCTGAGGCCTCACGCCCCGCCACCCGGCCGGGGCGGCTGTGTCGTTTCCGTGAACGTCGAGCGTGGTCCTGGCGCGCAGCGGTGATGCTGTCGCCCGCTGATGCACGGATGCCGCGCGCTTATCGCCCTCTTGATCGCGGGCACGTTGGGTGGGCTGGTCATCGCCACTTCATCGCGCGCGTACGTGGCGCCCGGAGCGCTGCTGGTCTCGGCGTCGCTCGATCTGCGAGAGCAGGGCGACGACGCCAGTGGCCAGCCCGACTTGTCGTCCGACGGACGCTACGTCGTGTTCTCGACGGCGGCGCGCAACTTCTTCCCGGCCGATCTCCAGGACCCGGCCGGGGCGTACTACGACGGCGGGATCTTCCGCCGGGACCTCAGCAGCGGCCAACTCGAGCTCGTCGCGCTCGGCGGGCAGCGGCAGAGCGCGGGTGGCGCGCTGCTGACCCGGGGCGCGGCCAACCCCTCGATCAGCGGCGACGGCCGCTGGATCGTGTTCGCGACCGGCGCCGCGCTCGTGTCCGAGGACACGAATGCGCAGATCGACGTGTACGTGCGCGACATGACCCGTGCGCGCGACGATCCGGCTGCGTACGAGCTGATCTCGGCCAGGAACGACTCGCGTGAGCCGGCACGTTTCGCGCGTCCGACGACGAGCACGCCGTTCCGTGATCCCGGCGCGGATGTGGCGCCCGGGGTGGCGATCTCCGACGACGGCGAGAAGGTGGTCTTCGCGGTCTCCGCGGTGGCGACGGACCTCCCGGACCATCGAGACGTCGACGTGCCGCCGGGGCAGATCTTCGTGCGCGATCGCTCGCGTCATTCGACACGTCTGGTGACGCACGTGGCGGGCGCCCCGGACCGGCCGGTCTCCGGCGGCGACGGGCCGGTCGGGATCGGTCCGGCGGCTATCAGCGCCGACGGGTCCACCGTGGCCTGGCCAGGCCAGCAGGCGCAGCAGCAGACGCGCTTTCTCGCGGCCGAGGGGCAGGACGCGGCGGTCTACTTCTATCTGTGGCAGCGAATCGCCGACGGCCCCGATGCGCCGACGCGCCGGATCACCGGAGCCAGCGACCTCGATGATCCCGGCTGTGCCGGTGACTATGCGCCGTCGTCCGCGGCGAGCGGACCGTGCTACGGCGCGCTGGCCGACTCAGAGCAGGGCCTCAGCGGGATCGCCGCGACGCCGCCGGCCCTCAGCGGCGATGGACGACGGGTCGCATTCCTCACACAGTCGGCGCCACGCGGGCAGGATGCGGTCGCAGCCGTCGACCTCTTCGTGACCGACATGTCGCCTGGCGTCTCCCGGAAAGCCGGAACGGTCGAACTCACGCGCGAGGGCACGACCCGTGATCCGATCGCGTCCGCGTCGCTGGTGAGCGTCGCCCTTTCGGGAAACGGCCGCTGGGCCGCGATCGTGACGGCTCGTACGCGGTTTCTGCTGCCGGCGCTCCGGCTCGTCGGCGACGTCCGCGGCACGCCGGGTCCAAACGAGCTGTACCTGATCGACCTGGACGGCGGCACGATCGAACGCGCCGTCCGCGCCCGTGGCGGCGGCGACGCCGGCGACACCGTGGCGGCGCAGGTCTCGTTGGCGTACGACGGGCGGCGAGTCGCCTTCTCGTCGAGCGCCGAGAACCTCTTCTTCGGCGACGCCAATCAGCGGCCCGACGTGTTCACCGTCGATCGCGACGACGGCCCGCCCTCGGGGGAGCTCGACGACGAGCTGCCGCCTGAGCCTGCCGCCGAGCCATTCGATCTCCCACCCGCGCCTTCTCGGCGGTTGACCGTGTTCGTCCGCCGCGCGCCGCAGAACAAGGTTCGGCTCGACGTCCGCGCGCCCGTCGCGGGTCGCATCGTCATCAAGGTGCGCGGACGGCTGCCGGACACGGACGGCCGGCTTCGCGGGCCTGCCAGGACGTTTGCCAGTGCGAGCAAGCGAGTCACGCGCGCGGGTCGGGTCACGATCGACGTGCCGATCGCCAAGCGCTACCGCAGCCAGCTGCGCCGGCAGGGAAAACTCGACGCCCGCGCGGACGTGAGTCTGGTGCCCCGCACCGGGACGGCGTTGACGCGCAGTCTCGCGGTCCGCTTCAGTGCTCCGGCGCGCAAGCGCACCGCCGCGTCCCGCTGACGCGGTCAGCGTGGCGATTGTCTTGTTGCTGACTTGTTGTTGGACCGTTGGAAATCGGTGAACGCTCTTGCCGCTGCGCACCGGCTCCAGTCAGGCTGCGGCCGGTCGCGGCTCCGGATGAGCCGGGCCACCGTCTCCCCGGGTCCACCAGAAGGAGTTCCCTCGACATGCGTGTCCAGTCGTTTCAGCCCAGGCGCCTCGTTCTCGGTCTCGCCGCTGCCCTTTCGCTCTCCCTGACCGTCGCGCCCATGGCATCGGCGGGCTTCGAGACCGCCACGCTCCCGTGCAGCGGAGAGTCGATCCAGGGTCGCGGTGCTTCGTTCCAGAACAACGCGACGAAGGGCTTCGTCGCCGTCTTCGCGTCGACGGACGGGTGCTCAGGCCAAGTCGCCACGGTTCCACAGGTGTTCTATGACCCGGCTGGGAGCGGCGCGGGACGGGCCTCGCTCGGCGTCAAGACCTCGAGCAATCCGAATCAGGATCGCGATCCGTCGATCCGCTTCGCGGGCTCCGACGAGCCGCCTAGTCCGGCGGAGCGCCAGCAGATGGAGAAGGGTGCCATCGACGGCAACGGCGTCGACGTCACCGCCGCCGACGATGGCGCGCTGCACGTGATCCCCGTCGCCATCGGGGCGGTCACGATCGCTCTGCGGCTTCCGGATGGCTGCAGCTACGCCGCCGCGACCAACCGGCCCCTGGACGGCAACCGCCCGGCCATGAGCAACGTCGTGCTCGAGAAGGTGCTTCGCCGGCGAGATCACCACCTGGGGTGACGCGATCCCCGGCATCGGTTGCGACAGCGCCCCGATCACGCGCGTCGTGCGGTTGGACTCCTCTGGCACGACCTTCGCCCTCAAGCAGTTCCTCGCCGCGATCAACCCCACGCGGGGCTGGGCCGCGCTCGGAAACACCGCGTGGCCCAACGACACCGGCGCCGGCGCGGTCACTCGCGGGGCCACCAACGGCAACGGCCCGCTCGCGACCAAGCTCAAGCTCACCATGGGCGGCATCGGCTACGGCGACCTGGGCGGAATCCGCGGTGCTGAGAGCAACGAGTTCACCTGGAACGGCGCGAACGATCTCTCGTTCTGGATTCCGCTCCAGCGGCAGACGTCGGCGACCTACGACGACCCGCAGGCCAACGCCGACGGCTACAAGACCGGCAACGCTGCTCGCGGTGCCGCCTGCACGACCGTGACACCCCGCAACGTCCCGTCGACGCCGGCCGCCGCGCCGTCGCTGGGCGATTGGTCGAAGGTCGATTCGACCTACTCGTCGACCGGGTACGGCGCGTGCACCCTCACGTACGACCTGGCGTTCGACGACAACTCGACCGTCTACTGCAACTCGGCCTCCGAGGAGCGCAAGGCGCGCACGGTCAAGGACTACCTGACACTGGGTGCTCTCTCGAGCAAGGGTCAGCTGAGCGCGACCACCACCGACTACGACGCGCTGCCGGGCTTCACCGGCACCACGGCCGCCACGCCCGGCTCGCTGTACGCGATCGCCCGCGCCGCCGTCGACTCGATCGGCTGGAAGAAGTCCGGCAGCGGCCGGCCGTGCTCGGCGCCGGCGATCGCGACGCCGACACCCACGCCGGACACCACCACGACGCCGCAGACCACCACCACGACACCCCCGCCCGCCGCGATCAGCAACGCCTTCACGCTCGCTTCCGCGCGCGTCAGCGGCACGACGATCCGGCTCTCGCTGCAGCTCCCGGGCGCGGGCAAGATCGCCGTCGCCTCCTCGACCAAGCCCAAGAAGGGCAAGGCGATCAAGCTCGCGGCCAAGGCCGTCACGGTCACGAAGTCCGGTGCCCAGACGGTCACGGTGAGCCTGTCCTCGAAGGCCAAGCGCGCGCTCAAGTCCGACAAGAAGCTCAAGGTCTCGCTGAAGATCACGTACACGCCCACCGGCGGCACGGCGAAGACGATCACGAAGTCCGTGACCGTCAAGCAGGCCAAGAAGCGCTAGGCCGATGAGCCGCGACGCATCAGCCCTGGCACACCCCAGCGCGCTTCCGGCGCATCACCGGAGCCGTTGGAAGCGTGCTCGCAGGGCTGGTGCGTCGCCTCAACAAGGACCGTCTCTCGACGTTCCTGCTGCTCGCCTCGATCGCGCTCACGATCGCGTTCTTCTCCCTGCTCGGCAAGACGATGCCGTCTTCGCCGGGCCAGGGGATCGCGCTCTCGACGCTGACGCGGCTGCTCCGAGCAGAAGGCGATCCTCAACGCGACGCTGCTCGACCAGGATTCGCGCGCGGTGATCCTGAGCACGGACGGGCGCGTGCTGTGGGCGGCCTACCCGAGCTCGGACGCCCAGCTCAACTCGCTGATCCGCCTGCTCAACGCCAACGGCGCGGTCGTCGACATCGATCAGCAGGCCGGCAAGCCGTCGCTCGAGATCGTCGTCCAGTTCCTGATCCCGATCCTGCTGCTCGTCTGCCTGTTCGCGCTGTTCGCGCGGGTCGGCGCCGACGGCGGCGCGGGTGGCATCGCCTCGTTCTCCAACTTCAAGGGCAAGGGCCGCAAGCGCGGCGCCAAGGTCGCCAACCGGCTGACGTTCGACGACGTCGCCGGCGCCGGTGAGGCCGTCGTCGAGCTGCGCGAGATCCGCGACTTCCTCGCCGATCCGGCCAGGTTCCTGGACCTCGGCGCGGCGCCGCCCAAGGGCGTGCTGCTCGTCGGCCCTCCCGGCACCGGCAAGACGCTGCTGGCCCGCGCCACCGCGGGTGAGGCCGACGCGGCCTTCTTCTCGGTCTCGGGCGCGGAGTTCGTCGAGTCGCTGGTCGGCGTCGGCGCGGCGCGCGTTCGCGACCTGTTCGCCAAGGCGCGCAAGATGGCGCCGGCGATCATCTTCATCGACGAGGTCGACGCCGCCGGCCGCAAGCGCGGCGCCGGCATCGGCCAGGGCAACGACGAGCGCGAGCAGACGCTCAACCAGCTGCTCGTCGAGATGGACGGCTTCGGCGGCGACGCCGGCGTCGTCGTGATGGCGGCCACCAACCGGCCCGACATCCTCGACCCCGCGCTGCTGCGCCCGGGCCGCTTCGACCGCCAGATCGTGATCGACACGCCGGACGTCCACGGTCGCTACGAGATCCTGCAGCTGCACGGCAAGCGCAAGCCGGTCGATCCCGACGCCGACCTGATGGAGATCGCGCGGATGACGCCCGGATTCTCGGGTGCCGAGCTGGCGAGCGTGATCAGCGAAGGCGCGCTGCTGGCCGTGCGGCAGGGGCAGGCGACGATCGATCAGCCGACCCTGGAGGAGGCGATCGACCGCGTCGTCTCCGGGCCGGCGAAGAAGTCACACGTCCTGAGCCCGCGCGAGCGCGAGGTGATCGCGATCCACGAGGCGTCGCACGCCGTCGTCGCGCGGGCGGTCGGCCAGATGGTCGGCGGCGGGTCGCAGAAGCTCTCGATCGTCGCCCGCGGGCGCACGCTCGGCACGGCGACGTCGCAGCTCGTCGACAAGGACGTCACCGTCATGCAGGAGCACGACCTGCAGCGGCAGCTGACGGCGATCATCGCCGGTGCGGCGGGCGAGCGCGTGCACTTCGGCGTGCTCTCGACCGCGATCAACGACGACCTGCACGCCGCGACCAACCTCGCGCGCTCGATGGTCACGTCGTTCGGCATGTCGCCCGAGCTCGGCTTCGTGACGATCGGCGAGCAGGGCGGCGAGGTCTTCCTCGGCGCCTCGCTGCAGGAACTGGGCTCGGTCGGGCCGGCGACGCTCGAGCTGATCGACCGCGAGGTCGAGCGGATCGTCGGTGAGGCCATGGAACGCGCCACCATCGTGCTGCGCTCCAACTGGAGCGCGGTGCGCGAGGTCGCGGAGGTGCTGCTCGCGCACGAGACCGTGTCCGGTGTCGCGCTCGAGGCGCTGCTGACGCCGGTCGTGCTGATCGAGATCGAGGACGTGCAGCTCAACGGCCGGCGCGACGTCCCCCGCCGGGCCGAGTGATCGCACGCGCGTTCCTCGCGCTCGCGCTGTGGGCCGGGCTGGCCGCCGCCGCGGGCGCCGACGAGCCGCGCTGGCGGCTGGAGCAGCCCGCGCCGCCCGCCGGGCGCGCCGTTTCAGGTCGCGCTGGGCTCGCCCGGCTCGCTGACGTTCTGGGCGCCGAACCGCGGGCTGCTCGCGGTCGAGGGCAACAGCGTGGTCCCGCGCGGGATCCTCGCCTGGGACGGGGAGTCCTGGCACACGCTGGCGACCGTCTGCGGCGGGCCGGGGGACACGATGCGGATCGCGTGGGCCGGCGCCTGCCGAGTTCTGGACCGTGTCGGAGCCGAGCCGTCCGCGGCAGGGCTCGGGCACCGCGCTGTGCCGATTCAAGGACGGCGTCGTCGCGGCCTCCTACTCGACCGCCGACAACGCCGCGGACCCGTACCGCCAGATGAACGCCGCCGCCTGCCGCGCGGTCGACGACTGCTGGTTCGGTGGGATCGGCTCGCGCGATCCCACCGGTACGCGCGTCGGCGCCTTCCATCTGCACTGGGACGGCACGAGCCTGCGAACGGTCTACAACGCGAGCAGCGGGCGGGCGGTCACCGACCTCGTCGCCTTCGGCGACGGCTTCGTGGAGTCCGTGGCGGTCGGCGCGCGGCGCGGCGCCGTCGATGCGCCCGATCCGCCGCCGCTGGAGTCGCAGCCGCTGCTGCTGCACCGGCTCGTCGGCGGGATCTTCGAGAACGACCCGTTCGTGCCCGCGGCCCAGGCCGACGGCGGCAGCGAACTGCTCGCGCTCGACGGCTCGGCCGGGCTGCTGTGGGCGGTCGGCGGCGGGGCGGCCTCGGGGCCGGCCGCCGCGGACGGTGGCGTCGTCTCACGGCCGCCGCTGGCTGCCGTCTCCTCCGGTGGCGCGTTCCGCGAACTGAAGCTGAGCGGCGCTTCGTTCGGCGCGGCGGACCGCTTCGAGGATGTCGCCGCGGTCTCCGGCGGCGCGTGGGCGGCGCTCGTGCCGTTCGCGGACCGCGGGACGCACGAACGCGAAGGCGCTGGTCGCCCGGATCGACCCCGTGTCAGGGGCGACGGCGGTCGAGTCGCTGCCGCTCTCGGGCTCCGGCCGCGGGTCCGCGGCGCGGATCGCGTTCACCTCGCCGACGGACGGCTGGATGGTCACGAACGCCGGCTGGCTCTTCCACTACTCCGACGGCTCGCGGCCGGCGAAGGACACCGACCCGGCGTTCGCCGGGCCGATCAGCACGCGCCCCAACGAGGCGGCCGAGCAGTTCGTCCCCGACGTCGCGCCGGCGGACGATTCGCAGCTGTTCGCGCCGCCGCCGGTCGCCGTGGAGACGACGACGGTCGACACGCCGGAGGCCAAGCAGCTGAAGGCGCTGATCACCGGCATCCGCAAGCCGCGGCTGCGTGGCCTCACGCTCGAGTTGAGCTTCAAGGTTACGCGCAAGGCGCGCGTGCAGTTGGTGGCGCGCCGGCGCGGGAAGACCGTGGCGAAGACCGCCAACCGCACGCTGACGCGGGGCCGCCACACGCTTGCGGCTGCGGCTCTCGCGCAAGCGCTGGCCGACCGCGCTTGCGCTTCCGGACGAAGGAGCTGACGATCGACGAGTCGCAGCTCGAGCAGCCGTCCGACGACACCGTCGTCAGTTCCCCGGGCGGCGGATGAGATGCGACGCGCGTGGTTGGTCCTGGTGCCGCTGCTGCTGGCCGCGGCGGCCTGGTGGGGGTTCTCCTCGGGAGCCGGAGCGGCCGACGATCCGCCGCTGAGCGCGCGCCCCGCGCTCGGCGTCGCCGACACGGCGACGGTGCTGATGGGCGCCGCGGGCGATGAGATCTGGGCCTACCGCCGGCTCCCGCGCGAGACGGGGCTGCCCGCCGGCGTGGAGCTCGGCCCGGCCGCCGGGACCGCGCAGCAGCTCGCATTCCTGCGCTGGACCGACGCCACGGGCTGGCAGGTCGCGGAGACGCCGCAGGACGCGGCCGGCGCGACCTATCGCGGCCCCGACCCCAACCGCAGCTCGGCGAGGATCACGCCAGGCGGAGGCGGTCTGCTGGTCGGCCGGGGCAGCGCGGGCGTGACCGTGCTCGCGCGCAGGCCGGGCGGGCACTTCCGCGAGGCGCCGCCGGTCCCGGCGGGCTCTTGCGCGCGGCGGACCCGACCGCGACGCCGACTCCGGCCGCGTCGCCTGACGCGACCGCCTCGCCCGAGGCGACTGCTTCGCCTGGCGCGACCGCGTCGCCCGACGCGACCGCTACGCCGTCGCCACCGCCACGCCGACGGCCACCGCCCGACGCGCCGCCGCCGACCGCCTCGCCTGACGCCACCGTCTCTCCGACGGCCACCGCTTCGCCCGCCGCGGCCCCGAACCGCGCCGAGACGATCGCCGACGACGCCGGCTCCGGCCGCGTCGCCGACGCCGCCTACGAGGACGGCGGCCAGCTGCACGCGCTGTTCGGCGTGCTCGGCCGGCGCGCCGAGGACGCGGTCCTGCACTACGACGACGGGGCGCGCGAGTGGACGCGCGAGCCGGTCGAACTCGCCGGCGCGCAGCTCGACGGCTTCGACATCCTCGCGCTCGACGCCGCGGGCACCGACGCGTGGCTGCTCGGCGTCGACGGTGCCGGGACGTTCGCGCTCTTCCAGCGCACGGACGCCCGCTGGGAGCCGCGCCCGCTCGCGCTGCCCGGCCGGGCTCACGCCGCTTCCCGCGGGCTCGCACCCGCTGACGGTCACCGCCGACGGCCTCTGGATCGACGCCGCGCTCCGGGGCGCCACGGACGCCACGTTCTTCCGCGCCGCCGACGGGACCCTCACTTCGTGGTGCGACGCCGGTTGCGATCATGGCTTCAACGCGCGCTTCTCGCGCGGCCAGGGCTATCGCTCGATCGGCTTCGCCGGCGGCGGCCGCGTGATCTCCAACCCGCTTCCGCCCGGCGGCACCGACGAGGACAACCGCGGCGCGTACCTCGTCCGCCGCGGCGACGACTTCGTGCGGATGCCGGGCGGCGGCGGCTCCTATCGGCCGAGCGCCGCATTCAGCTCGCCCGACGACGGCTGGCTCGAGGGACCCGTGCAGGTCTCGGCCGAACCGGCGCCCGACCGTCTGCAGCCGTGGCCGGTGGCCGTGCGCGCGCCGCTCACCGCGGCGGTCTCCGCGCCCGGCCAGGCGGCGGGATCGGTGGACTCCGCCGCGCTCGCGGTCGGCCAGGAGGGTGGCGTGCTGCGCTACGCACCCGGGCGCCGGCTGGACGCGCGAGTTCCTGCTGGCCTCGAGCGGCGCGGTGTCCAAGCCGCTGCTGCGCGGCGTCGCCTGGCCGGAGCCGGGCCGCGCGCACGCCGTCGGCGACCTCGGCGCGATGTGGATGTGGCGCGCCGAGACCGGTCTCTGGGAACGCGATCCCGCGGCGCCGATCGGCTTCGAGGCCAACCTGATGGGGATCGCCTTCCAGCCCGGCGATCCGCTGCGCGGCTACGCGGTCGGCAAGGAGGGCGCGTTGCTGCGCTACGACAAGACGTGGACGCAGGAGCCGCTGCCAGAGGGCTTCGCCGGCGCCGAACTTCACGAGCGTCGCCTTCGCCGGCGCCCAGGCGCTGGTCGCCGCGGGCGGCGACCTGCTCGTCAACGACGGCGCCGGCTGGCACGCCGACCCGGGCGTCCGCGCGCTGTTCGCGACGCTGCCGGGCGCCGACCCCGCGGTTCGTCGCCGTCGCCGGCCTGCCCGACGGCGGCGCGGTCGCGGCGGGCGCCGGCTTCGTGATCGAGCGCGACGGGCCCGACGACGCCGTGGCGCTTCTCGACCCAGCCGCTGCTCGGCGTCACGCCGGTCGCGCTCGCCGCGTTCCGCTCGGGCGGAGCGGTTCGCGCGCTCGCCGCCGTCCAGCCGCAGCTGCCCGTACCCGGTGCCGGACCTGCTGCCGGAGACCGGGCCGGACTCGCCGCCGCCGCTCGTCCCGCCGTTCCCGCTCCCCGGCGACGGCTACCTCGTGCGCGAGACCGACAGCGGCTGGCGCGACGAGCAGCGCACCGCGTTCGCCGGCTCGACCGCCGACCGGCCCGTGAAGTCCGACCCGATCGGCGCGCTGCTGGTCGACGGCGACGGCGAAGGCTGGGCGCTCGGCGGCTGGAGCGGCGAGTCCGACGCCGCCGGGCGCGGCAACGGCAACCGCTCCACCCAGGGCCGCGCGGACCGCACGCGCGTGCAGACCGCGGCCGTCGCTGCGCTACGCGACCGGCGCCCAGCCCGCGCAGCCGCCCGCGCTCGTCCGCACCGGCAGCGACTTCGCGCGCGCCGTCGCGCGCTTCGCGATCGGCGGACACGCGCAGTGCGAGTCGCCGTGCGCGGACCTGCGCGATCAGTCGATCGGGCCCGACCGCACGCTGCGCGCCGCCAAGCAGCTCGCCGGCGAGCTCTCGACCCAGCCGGGCGGCCCGCGGATGCTGCTCTACACCGGCGGGCGCCTGGCGCCTGAGGAGACCTTGACCGCGCGCGAGGCCGCGCGCTACGCCGAGCTGCTGCAGCCGGGCGCCCCCGCATACGCCGCACCGTCCGCGGCCGACACCGCGAGCGGCAACGCCACCGCGTTCAGCGGCGCGTTCGCGGGGGCGCCGGCACCGTTCGGGCTCGGCGCCGCGCCGGCGGGAGTGACCCCGCTGGCGGAGACCGCGCCGGCGGCGCCCGGCGCGCGCACGCACTACGCCTTCGACTCGGCCGGCTCCGGCGGCACCGTGCGCGTGATCGTGATCGACAACTCGCGCGGCTCGCTCGCGGCGTCGGACCCGTACCAGAACCCGCCCGAGCCGCAGCTGCCGTGGTTGAAGGTCGCGCTCGCGAGCGCGCGCGCCGCGGCGATCCCGGCGATCGTCGTCGGCAGCCGCGACCTCAACTCGCGCTTCCAGCCCAGCCTCAACGTCGCCACCGACGCGGACGAGGTCGCGAAGGTGCTGGTCGACGGCGGCGCGTCCGCGTACTTCTTCGAGCGCCCGGAGGAGAACCGCGTCTACCCGATCCCGAGCGGCGCCGGCGTGACGATCCCGGCCTTCGGCACCGGCACGCTCGGCTACCGCTCGGCGCTCGCCAACACCAGCACCGGAGCGGACGCCGTCTTCGGCGACGCGGGCTTGCTGCTGGCCGAGGTCGACACCGCCAAGCGCGACCCGGCGACCAACCGCGCGCCGGTCGTCGCCCGGCTGCTCCCGGTGATCTCGGAGCTGACGCTGCAGGCGGTCGACGGGACGCTCCTGCGCCGCTCACGGCCCTCGCTCTTCCAGGGCCTCGGCCGGCGCCCGGCGGGCGGCGACCGCTGGGGCGCCGCGGTCGGCGGCGGCGATCCGCAGCCGCCCGGCTCGGATCCCTACACCGCGTTCCCGGCGCAGCCGTGCGCCGGCCCGGCGTGCTCGACGCGGATCGCGCCGGAGTACGAGTTCACGTCCTCGGCGCCCGACATCGGCGACTTCGTGGCCCAGGACCCCGCGTCGACGAACCTGCGCAAGCCGCTGATCGGCGCCGACGACAAGGTCGTCAGCGACCATCGCTCCGGGCTCTTCTGCCCGTTCAACGCCGGCAAGACGACGATCACGGTCAAGGCCGGCGGGCTCGCCTACTCGTCCGAGATCACCGTCCAGGCCGGCTCCGTGCAGCGGCCGTGCGGCACGCGACCGCTGGATCCGTCGCGCTTCAAGCCCGCGGCGCCCGCGGCCGCCGCCGCCGTGCCGCCCGCGCCCGCTCCGGCGCCGGCTCCCGCCCCCGCGCCGGTCGCCCCGCCACCGCCGCCGCCGCCGCGCGGCGACCCCGGCGGCCGCGAAGGCGAAGCCGCGGGCGACGCCGCCGCCCGCGCCGCAGCAGTCGATCCCGCCGCCGGTCGACGATCCTGTCCCGCCGCCGCGCTCGACGGCGCGCGGTGCGACTCCCGCCGCTCCGCCGCCGCCCGCGGGCGCCTTCGCGCGCCCGATCCCGCCCGGCGGCGCGGTCATCCGCGTGCACGAGGAGAAGCGCGAGGAAGAGGTCGCGCCCGAGTCCTCCTCGGCCGCCGTCGCCTACCGCTTCGAAGAGCACGCGCCGACCAGCGTCTTCCTCTACGGCGTGATCGTCCTCGCCGCCTTCGCGGGCGCGACCCTGCGGCTCGGCATCCGCCGCCGCGAGCGCGGCATCGCGGCGGCCGCCGCCCACATCCCCTCGAGAGACCCCTACAGGAGCCGCCGCCCATGAGAAAGCACGCCGCGCTCGTCCTCGCGCTGCTCGCCGTCGTCCTCTCCTTCACCGGCGTGGCCGACGCGGCGCGGGAGGCAGCCGTGAGGATCGTCTCCAAACCGCGGCCGAACGCGGTGCTCAAGCTCGACAGGAAGGGCAAGTTCCCGGCCAAGGCGATCCCGAAGGTCACGGCCGCCAAGCGCGCGGACCGGCTCGGCGGCAAGACCGCGGCCGACCTGACCGGCGACCTGCGACCCGCAGTCGGTCGACCTCGGCACCTGGTGCCTGCAGGCCGCGCCGTTCCCGCTGCCCAACGAGGACATCGGCCGCAACGACTTCTTCTACGCCACCGCCGCGTGCGTGGAGGCCGGCGGCTTCCTGCCCACGGCCGCCGCAGCTGATCGGTGCCGCTTCGCGCGTGAAGCTCGCCTCGACGATCGACGACGTCCCGGTCAGCTCCTCACCCGACGTCGACGCCTCCGACGGGCTCAAGGACCGCCGCGAGATGTCCGCGACGCTGGTGACCACCCAGGCCGGCTCGAGCGCCTCCGGCTCGCAGGGCGTCAGCGAAGGCTCCCGCGGTGACCCGAAGGCGGGCGAGCCGGACCCGGTCCCGCTGCCCGCCAACCCGTCGCCGCAGTCGCTGCAGTACGTGACCGTCTACGACAACCACGACAAGGGCGGCTTCGCGGGCTCCAAGCCGGTCTCCTCGCCGGAGACGTTCCGCTGCGGCTTCAACAAGGCCCAGGGGCAGAGCGCCACCGAAGAGGGGTGACCCGCTCCGCGAGCCGACTGGAGCCGGTTCGCAACGTGGCCGTGGATCGTGAGTTCACAACTTGTTCACGCGTGGTTCACGAGTCCGTAACCGGGTTCGGCGGCGCGCGCATGAGGGTGTGCCGCGATGCACACGACAGAGCAGATCGAGGTCCTGAGCGCGGCGGAGCTGGAGGTTCGACCCTCCGAGCACATCGCTCGTGCTCGCGGTCGCACGCTCTCACTGTCCGTTCGCGAGCTCGACCTGCTCGCGGCGCTCGCACGGCGTGAGGGGAAGGTCGTCAGCCGGGGAGAGCTGTACGAAACGGTCTGGGGCGCGCCGCTGCGCGGGCAGGATCGCTCGGTGGACGTCTATGTCCACAAGCTGCGGACGAAGCTGACGGCGGCGCTGCCGGAATGGGCGTTCATCCATACCCATTTCGGGTTCGGCTATCGCTTCCAGCCCGAACCTTCACAGCCTTTTCACAAGACGGGCACAGGTCAGTAACAAGGTCTAGTCGCCGGCCTGCGAGGGTCGCCGGCTCATAGTTAGAGAAGGAAGGGTTTGATGATGAATCGGTCTATGCCCGTGTTCGCGGCTGCTGCCGTGGCGCTGGCACTCGGCGTCTCCGCGTGCGGCGCCTCCAATGAGAGCGACACCCCGGCCGCGAGCACCGGTGACAGCACCCCTGCGGCGACCGCGGCGGCCGTCTCCGGCAACCTCGTCGGCGCGGGTTCGAGCGCTCAGGAGGCCGCGCAGGCGGCGTGGATCGCCGGGTTCCAGGAAGCCAACCCCGATGCGACGGTCGCCTATGACCCGGTCGGCTCCGGCGGCGGTCGCGAGCAGTTCATCGCCGGCGGCACGCAGTACGGCGGCACCGACGCCGCACCTCGCGGACGAGGAGCTGACCAAGGCGCAGGAGCGCTGCGGCGGCGTCGACAACCTGATCGAGATCCCGGTCTACGTCTCGCCGATCGCGGTCATCTACAACCTCGAGGGCGTCGAGAACCTGCAGCTCTCGCCGGAGACGCTGGCCAAGATCTTCAAGCAGGAGATCAAGACCTGGGACGACGCGGCGATCAAGGCCGACAACCCTGACGCCACGCTCCCGAGCGAGCGCATCACGGTCGTCAACCGCTCTGACGAGTCGGGCACGACCGAGAACTTCACGGAGTACCTGGCCGCCGCGGCCCCCGACGTGTGGACCGTCGAGCCGAGCGGGGATTGGCCGATCAAGGGCGGCGAGGCCGCGCAGGGCACCTCCGGCGTCGTCGATGCCGTCAAGGCCGGCAAGGGCGCGATC
The DNA here is from genome assembly GCA_963848475.1 of uncultured Solirubrobacteraceae bacterium. GTDB lineage: Bacteria > Actinomycetota > Thermoleophilia > Solirubrobacterales > Solirubrobacteraceae > Solirubrobacter. The sequence continues at coordinate 78,820 of CAWKDW010000004.1, forward strand.
GGCTACGCCGACGCCAGCCAGGCCGGCGACCTCGGCACGGCAACCGTCAAGGTCGGCGAGGAGTTCGTCGGGCCGACGGCCGAGGCGGCCGCCAAGGTCGTCGAGGTCTCCAAGGAGACCGACGATCCGGGCGCGCACGTGTTCACGTACGACCTCGATCGCATCACGACCGAGTCCGGCACGTACCCGATCGTGCTCGTCTCCTACGACATGGCGTGCACGAAGTACGACGATCCGGCGCAGGCCGCGCTGGTCAAGGGCTACCTCAACTACGTGATCAGCTCCGAGGGCCAGCAGGCGGCCGCGACCAACGCCGGCTCGGCGCCGATCAGCGACGCGGTCCGGACGAAGATCCAGCCGTCGGTCGACGCGATCGTCACGAGCTAAGACACCACTACCAACGAACTGGAGCTGAGAGACGTGAGCGCCGCACCTGTCGACGACCTGCAATCCGTAGTTCGCGGCGGGGCCCTGAGGGGCGGCGCCGGCGATCGCGTCTTTCGCAGCCTCGCGATCTCCGCGGGCGTGGCTCATCCTGGCCACGCTCGCCGGAGTCGCCCTATTTCTGATCGTGAAGGCGTGGCCGGCGATCACGGCCGACGGCTCCGCGATCCCCGGCGGCGAGGGCCTGGTCAAGTTCATCTGGCCACTCGCCTTCGGCACGCTCGTGGCCGCGACGATCGCAATCGTCGTCGCGGTCCCGCTGGCGGTCGCGGTCGCGCTGTTCATCAGCCACATCGCGCCGCGGCGGATCGCCGAGCCGATGAGCTACGTCATCGACCTGCTGGCGGCGATCCCGAGCGTCATCTACGGCCTCTGGGGCATCGCCGTCCTCGGCCCCTACTCCGTCGGGCTGCTGCGGTGGCTGGAGGACAACCTCGGCTTCATCCCGTTCTTCAAGGGCCCGGCGTCCGCGACCGGCCGCACGATGCTCATCGCCGGCCTCGTCCTCGCGGTCATGATCCTGCCGATCATCACGGCCGTCACGCGGTCGGTGTTCGAGCAGACCCCGCGGCGCCTGCAGGAGGGCGCGCTGGCGCTCGGCGCGACACGCTGGGAGAGCATCCGGCTGACGGTGCTGCCGTTCGGCCGCTCGGCGATCATCAGCGCTTCGATGCTGGGTCTCGGTCGCGCGCTGGGTGAGACGATGGCCGTCGCCATCGTGCTCTCGGTCTCCGGGCGGCGTGACGTTCAACCTGATCGGTTCCGGGAACCCCTCGACGATCGCGGCCAACATCGCGCTCGACTTCCCCGAGTCCTCCGGGGTGACGGTCAACGCGCTGATCGCCTCCGGCCTTGTCCTCTTCGCCGTGACGCTGCGTGGTCAACATGGCCGCGCGCGACGTCATCAACCGTCAGGTCCGGATCTGAGATGAGCACCGAACCGAGCGAACGCGACAAAGTGTCCGAGCCGACGTCAGACGAGCCGCACGTGCACCCGCCGTCACCGGCGACGAACGTGCACTCGACCGAGGTCGAGGCTCCCCCGACCTCCCGGCCGCCGCGTCATCGCCCACCCGCCCAGATCGCCGGCGTCGTACTCCCGGCCTGGGCGCCGTGGGTCGCCGTGGCGGGCGCCGCGGCGGTCATGCTGGTCTTCAGCCTGATCAGGGGCTTCAACCTCGCGCTGTTCGTCGTCGGCACCGTGGTGCTCGGCGGCGCCGCGCAGTACTTCTGGTCGCGGTCCGTCGAAGGCCCGCGCCGCGCGACCGACCGGGGCGTCGCCTACGCCATCGTCGCGGCGTTCGCGCTGGCCTTGACGCCGCTGGTGTCGCTGCTCTACACCGTGATCTCGCGCGGCCTGCCCCGCTTCGACAGCACGTTCTTCACGTGGTCGATGCGCGGCGTGATCGGCGAAGGCGGCGGCGGGATCCACGCGATCTACGGCACGCTGATCATCACCGCCTGCGCGACCATCATCTCGGTGCCGATCGGCATCATGGCCGCGATCTACCTGCAGGAGTACGGCATCGGGCGTCTCAAGCGCGCCCTGACGTTCTTCGTCGACGTCATGACCGGCATCCCGTCGATCGTCGCCGGTCTGTTCGCCTTCGCCGTGTTCTCGATCTTCTTCGGGCCGGGCATTCGCATGGGCATCATGGGCTCGGTCGCACTCTCGCTGTTGATGATCCCGATCGTCGTGCGCTCCACCGAGGAGATGCTGCGGATCGTGCCCGAACTCGTTGCGGGAGGCCTCCTATGCGCTCGGGGTGCCGAAGTGGCGGACGATCACGAAGGTCGTCCTGCCGACGGCGCTCGGGGGCATCGTCACCGGCGTGGTGCTGGCGATCGCCCGCATCATCGGCGAGACCGCCCCACTGCTGATCACGACCGGCGTCGTGTCGTCGGTCAACACCAACCCGTTCGACGGCCGCATGAACAACCTCGCGGTCTTCGCCTTCAGCTCCTACAAGTCGCCCGGCGTGCCGCCCCAGCCGTCGATCGACCGGGCCTGGACGGCCGCTCTCGTACTGATCCTGATCGTGATGGTGCTCAACGTCACCGCGCGCCTCATCTACCGCCGTTTCGGCACGGAGATCCGATGACTGCAATGACCGAGGTCGCAGCGAAGACCATCAAGGTCACCGACCTGAACCTCTACTACGGCAAGTTCCTGGCGGTCAAGGACGTCAACGTCACGCTCCAGCCGAACAAGGTCACGGCGCTGATCGGGTCCTCGGGCTGCGGCAAGTCGACGTTCCTGCGCTCGCTGAACCGCATGCACGAGCTCGTGATCGGCGCGTACGCGGAGGGCGAGGTGCTGCTCGACGACGTCGACATCTACGCCACCGGCACCGATCCGGTCGCCGTCCGCCGGCAGGTCGGCATGGTCTTCCAGGCGCCGAACCCGTTCCCGACGATGTCGATCTACGACAACGTGGCGGCCGGCCTGAAGCTCAATAGCCGCAAGATGAAGAAGGCCGACATGGACGACATCGTCGAGCGCTCGCTGCGCGGCGCGAACCTCTGGGAAGAGGTCAAGGACCGGCTCGGCAAGCCGGGGATGGGGCTGTCGGGCGGCCAGCAGCAGCGCCTGTGCATCGCCCGCGCGACCGCGGTCGAGCCCGACGTGCTGTTGATGGACGAGCCCGCCTCGGCGCTGGACCCGATCTCCACGCTGGCGATCGAGGACCTGATCCTCGAGCTCAAGAAGCAGTACACGATCGTCATCGTCACCCACAACATGCAGCAGGCGAGTCGCTCGAGCGACATGACCGCGTTCTTCAACATCGAAGGAACGGGTAAACCAGGACGACTGGTCGAGATGGATACGACTGAGAAGATCTTCTCCAATCCGACTCAGCAGGAGACCGAGGACTACGTCAGCGGCCGGTTCGGCTGATTCCGAGAAAGCAGATCCAATGACAAGCCGCCAGCAGTTTCAAGAGGAACTCCGCAGCCTCGAACATCAGGCGCTTGGGGGGATCGATCTCGTCGTCGCCACGCTGAACCGCACGCTCGAGGCACTCGAGCACCAGGACATCGAGCTCGCGTCGATCGTCATCCACGACGACGACCGGATCGACGGCCGCTATCTGGAGGTCCAGCAGGGCATCTTGAGTCTGCTGGCGCTGCAGGCGCCGGTGGCCTCCGATCTGCGGACGGTCGCCGCGCTGCTGCACGTGATCAAGCACGTGGAGCGCATGGGCGATCAGTGCGTGAACATCGCCAAGATGCTGCCCGTCGTGGGCTACGAGCCGCCCAAGGACGAGGCGCTGCTCGGGTTCATCTTCAAGATGGGCCGGCTGGCGCGCTCGGAGGTCGAGCAGTGCAAGCAGGCCTTCCTGCTGCGCGACGTCGCCGTCGCGGAGGACCTGGTGCGCCAGGACGCCGAGATCAACCGGCTCAATCGCTGCGTGTTCTCGCGCGCGGTGGAGATCGGCACCGACGCCGATCGCCGCGAGTGGGCGATGTCGATGATGCTCGTCGCGCGGGCTTTGGAGCGGATCGGCGACAACGCCGTCGACATCGGCGAGCAGGTCGCATTCGTGGTCACCGGCGAGTTCCGGGAGTTCTCGGACGCATCGCACGTTTGACGGGCTCGCAGCGAGGATCCGGTGATCCGCTTGTAAAGAGGTGGTTACCCTGGGGTTTGGTGACTCGATCAGAACCCGTTCGGTAGCTACTCTCCGCAGCGAGATGACGATGACGGTTGATGAGCGGCGCACCGGCGCCGCCGGGCAGGCGGCAACGGTCCGCCTGGCAGTGATCGATTCCGACAGCGGTTTCCTGCAGGTGCTGGGCAAGCGGCTGGAGGGAATCGGGTGGCAGCACCGCGTGCTCGCCTCGCCGGTGCCCTTGGATGCGATGGTCGCGCTGCGGTTGAACGCGGTCGTGGTGGACCTGGCGGTGCTGGGTCCCCAGGGCTGGACGTACCTCGACAAGCTCTGCGCGAGGCTCCCCGGTCTGGGCGTGATCGTGTGTACGGGCCAGTCGTCCGTGGCCCAGCGCGTGCGCGGGCTTCGTCTCGGCGCCGATGACTGGGTCACCAAGCCCTGTCATCCCGAGGAGCTGATCGCGCGTATCGAGGCCGTCGTGCGGCGCCGCAAGCGCGCCGACGTGCGCGTCGAGTCCAGCCCGGTCGTGATCGGCGAGGTCGAGATCCGCGGCGACCAGTTCCAGGCGTTCGTCGCCGGCGCGTCGGTCGAGCTGACCCGCCGCGAGTACGAGCTCATCCAGTTGCTCGCCGAGGCCGAGGGCCAGGTGCTTCAGCGCGAAGAGATCTACCTGCGCATCTGGGGCTACGCCATGGTCCACGGCGATCGCTCGGTCGACGTCTTCGTCCGCAAGCTGCGCTCCAAGCTGGAGCGCGTCTCGCCGGACTGGCGCTACATCCACACCCACTTCGGCATCGGCTACCGCTTCGCCGCGGAGCCGGTCGACACGGTCGTCGACGAGACCCAGCCGGTCGTTGCGCCGCCTGCGGCTCTGGGCGTCCCGGCCGTGCCGGCCGTGCGCCCCGAGTCGGAGTTCGTCCCCGCGCACTAGAGTTGGTCCGGATGGGCCCGGACCGCAACAAGCACATCCGCAACGTCGCGATCATCCTCGCGCTCGCGCTCGCCGTCTGGAAGGTCCCCGGCGGCGGCACGGCGTCGGCGACGATCAGCAACATCTTCTCGGTCCTGTTCATCGCAGGCCTGTTCTTCCTGGGCTACCGGACCTACATGGAGCACCGGCTCACGCTCTTCGGCCTCGAGGAACGCCAGCGCGGGCTCCTCTACGGCTCCCTGGCGCTGCTGGCCTTCGCGCTCGTCGCCACCAGCCGCATGTGGGACGGCCGGCGTCCTCGGAGGCTTCCTCTGGCTCGCGATGCTCGGCGCGGCCGGCTGGGCGCTCTACAGCGTCTGGCGCGCATACCAGACGTATTAGTTTCGGCACACTCTTGTAACAAAGCGGTGTAGATCCGTTGCAGCCCCCCGCGGGAGGCTGCCGGGATGCCCCCACCGCCCGCATCCCCGTACAGCCAACGGGGCGTCACTCCGATTGCGCCTCGTCGCGCAACCGATTCGACCCCACCCGTCCACCGGTCGCGCCGCCGCGCGGTTCGCGTCGGCCGCACGGTCGCGCCGGCCGCGCGGCTCGCGCCGCCGCGCGGCTCGCGCCGGCCGCGCGGTTCGCGCCGCTTGCGCCGCCCGCGCGCGCTTGCGCGGCGTCGCCGGGCAGGCGTCCGTCGAGTTCGTCGTGCTGCTGCCGGTGATCGTCGTCGTCCTCGCGGTCGCCTACCAGGCGCTGATCGCCGGGCAGGCGGTCTGGGAGGCGCGGGTCGCCGCCCGTGCCGCGGCGCGAGCGCACGCGTTCGGCGCCGATGCCGCCGCTGCGGCGCGCTCCCACCTGCGGCCGGCGCTCGAACGCGGCCTGCGCGTACGTGCCGGCGAGGGCGGGGACGTGCGCGTGTCCGTTCGGATCCCGGCGGTGCTGCCCGCGCTCCACCTCGGCCGCGCGTCCGCGACCGCCCACTTCCGGCCGCAGAGCGGATGACCGGCTCGCGCGGACAGAGCCTCGATCGAGGTCCTGGGCCTGCTGCCGCTCGTCGCGGTGATCGCACTCGCCGCCTTCACGATGATCGCTTCGCACACTGCCGGTGAGCAGGCCGGTGAGGCCGCGGAGGCGGGCGCGCTGGCCGTCCTCCAGGGCGGTGCCGACCCGCGCGAGGCCGCCGAGGAGGCCCTCCCGGAGGCGACCCGCAAGCACTCCACGATCACCGTCTCCGGCCGCCGCGTCCACGTCCGCGTGCGCCCGCGCCTCCCGATCCCGGGCCTCGCCGACCGCCTCGCCGGCGAGGCGCGAGCGGACGCGGGCCCATGACCGCCCTCGACCGAGCGCGCGGCTTGTTCATCGCCCCGCCGCCGGCGCCCCGCGACCAACCAGCCACGGACGCTCCGCCCGCGGGTGAGGCGTTCGGCGGCTGGCAGCCGCCGGTGGCCGCCGCGCGGAGCCTCGCGGAGCCGACCGCGCGGTCCGTCGCGGCGGACGTGGCGGCCATGCGGCGCAGCGACCTCGCGCGGCGCCGTGGCTTCGCCGGCGGCGACCCGCGGCGGTCGCGGCGATCCGTCGCGGCCGGCGCGGCGCGCATCTCTGCGCCGCGCCGTCGCGTGGCCCTCGGAACGGATGGCGGACCGGGCCGTGGCCGTCACCTCCGCGGCGGTGCTCGGGCGGGCCGGCGAGGTCGAGCCGGTCGCCGCGGCACTGGCGTTGGCGCTTCGTCTTCAGACGCGGTCGAAGGCCGCCACGGTGGTGGTGGTCGGAGCGATGGCCGGGGAGGAGGCGAGCGGCGGCGCCGCGGCGCGGCGGCTGGCCGCCCGGCTGGAGGCGCATGGGCTCGAGGCGCTCGTTCGCGGGCGACTCGCCTGGGTGCGGATCGATCCCGACGACCCTCAGCTGGTCGCCGCGGTCCGGCGCGCCACGCTCGTCGCCGCTCCGGCGGTGCTGGCGATCACCGCGCCGCGCACGCGCCGCGATCGACGAGGCGCTGGGCGAGCAGGACCTGCTGGTGATCGTCGCGGCGGAGCCGGAGGGCCCGCTGGCGCGGCTCGCAGCGACAGGACTGGGCGAGACACCGGTGGCGACGCTGCGGCCAATGGGCCGCGGACCTGCGCGGTCGCTCGCACGGGCAGGAATCCGCGCTCCGCGCCTGCTGCGGCAGCTGCTCGCGAAAGCGGGCTCGTGATGCGGCGTGACGCCGGCCAGGACGCACGCGAACGGGGCCCTGGCATCGGGCCGGTGGTGCGGGACGCCGCCGGCCGGCTCGTCGGCCGGGTCCGGCGCGAGATCCGTGGGCAGGCGTCGGTGCTGCTGATCGGCGGTCTTGCGGGCATCCTGATCGCGACGGTGATCGCGGGCGCGGTGGCCCGGGCGGTGGGCAAGGAGGCGGCGGCACAGCGGGCGGCGGACCTCGCGGCGGTGGCGGCCGCGCGCGTGATGCACAGCAACTACGGCCGCCTGTTCGAACCCGCCTACATTCGCCGCCGGCCGAACCCGAACCATCTGGAGAAGGCCGACTATCTCGCGCTGGGCAGAACCGCGGCGCAGCGGGTCGCTGCGGCCAACCACGCGCCGCGGGCGACCGTGAGCTTCCCCGACGAGGCCACGATCGCCCCGGTGCGGGTGCGGGTCGCCATCCGCGAGACGATCGAGGTGGGGAAGGGCAAGGCGCGAAGGACGGCCGCGCTCGCGGTGACTGCGGAGGCCGAACTCGCTCCCGCCGCGGACCTCTCGTTCGCCACCGGCGGCGGCTACAGCGGCCCGCTCGCCGAACGGCAGGGCCAGCGCATGCGACCCGACGTCGCCATCGCCTTCGATCGGATGGAGGCCGCGGCGAAGGCGGACGGGATCGCGCTGGTGATCAACAGCGGCTACCGCTCGGATGCCGAGCAGGCCGTGCTCTGGGCCCGCCACCCCGATCCGAAGTGGGTCGCCCGTCCCGGTACGTCGCTGCACCGCAACGGCACCGAGCTCGACCTCGGCCCGCCGTCGGCGCAGGCCTGGCTCGCGGCGAACGCGTCGCGATTTCACTTCCTGAAGCGATACGACTGGGAACCGTGGCACTTCGGATTCGTCTTGAACCCGCAGTCGAGCCCGGGGAGGGACGGCTCGGAGCCTGGGGACGGCAAGGCGGGCATCTCGCACGGCGCGGTGCCCGGGTTCGTGCCCGCGCGCTTCGCCCCGATGCTGCGCACCGCGGCGCAGCGCTGGAGCGTGTCGGCGACGCTGCTGGCCGCGCAGCTCTACCAGGAGTCGCACTTCAACCCGTTCGCCGTGTCCAAGAGCGGAGCGCAGGGGATCGCGCAGTTCATGCCCGCCACCGCGCGCGGGATGGGCCTCGACGACCCGTTCGATGCCGAGCAGGCGATCGATGCCCAGGCGCACCTGATGCGCGACCTGCTGCGGCAGTTCGGCTCGGTCCCGCTGGCGCTCGCGGCCTACAACGCCGGCCCCGGCGCCGTCGCCGGTTGCGGGTGCGTGCCCAACTACGCCGAGACGCGCGGCTACGTGGCCCAGATCCTCGGCCTGATGTCCGGCGCCGGCGTACCGATCCCACTCGGGGACGGAACACGCTCGAAGTGCGCCTCGTCCGTTGATGCATCACCGCATCAATGAATCTGAGGCTACGATGCGACTCAGTGCGGACGACCGTGACCTTGGACCCCGATACCCGCATGCTCGTCGAGCGTGCGATGCGCGAGCGCGGGCTGACCTTCAAGGAGGTCGTCAACGAGGGGCTTCGAGCCGGGCTGGGCTCGGCGGGCGCTCCGAGGGCGTACACGACCCCGCGCGATCTAGGGCCGGCGCGGGTCGATCTCACCCACGCACTCCGCCTCGCGGCGGCGCTCGAGGACGAGGCACTCGCGCGCCGGAGCCAGGAAGGGCGCTGAGCGCGGATGGTCGTGGTCGACGCGAACGTCCTGCTGTACGCGGTCGATCGCTCGAGCGCCCATCACGAGCGGTCGCGGACGTGGCTGGACGCCTCACTGGCGGGCGGCGAGGCGGTCGCGTTCGCATGGATCGCGCTGCTGGCGTTCATCCGCATAGCGACCAACCCGGCGATCCTCGCGAGCCCGATGAGCGCCGACGAGGCGATGGCTCAGGTGGAGGCTTGGCTCGCCGCCCCGGCCGCGGTCATCGCCGAGCCGACGTCACGGCACGCGAACGTCCTGCGCGGCCTGCTGCGCGAGAGCGGCAGCGCCGGGAACCTCACCAGCGATGCCCACCTGGCCGCGCTCGCGATCGAACATGGCGCGGACGTCATCTCATTCGACCGGGACTTCGCGCGCTTCGAGGGCGTCCGCCACCGGCTGCCCGGATAGACGGGCGATCAGCGCGCGGCGGAGGACGTGTCGGCGGTCTCGAGAGCCCGCGTGATCACGCCCGCGAGCCGGCGACCGGCGAGTTCGAGCTGTCCCTCGTCGAGATGGCTGAAGGAGAGCCGCATCTCGTTGTGCCCGTCATCGGTCACGTAGAACGGCCGCCCGGGGACGTACGCGACGCCGGCCTCGGTCGCCAGGGGCCGCAGCTCGCGCACGTCGAGCCCCACGGGCAGCGTCACCCAGGTGAACATGCCGCCGGTCGGCTGGCTCCACACGACGCCCTCGGGCATGTGCGCCTCCAGCGATGCCGAGAGCGCCGCCCAGTGCGAGGCGTAGAGGGCGCGGGCACGGGGGACGCCGGTGTCGAAGTGCCCGGCACGGCCGTACTCCAGCACCATCCGCTGGCCCAGGGCGCCGGCGCACTGGTCCGTGTTCTGCTTGGCGTCGGCCAGCGCCGCCACGAGCTCAGCGGGCCCGGCGGCCCAGCCCATCCGGAAGCCGGGCGAGAAGATCTTCGAGAAGGTGCCGGCCTGCAGCACGATGTCGGGCGCGAGCGACCACAGCGAGGGCAGCGAGTCGCCGTCGAACGAGAGCTCGCGGTAGGCGACGTCCTCGAGGATCAGCACCCCGTAGCGGCGGCACAGCTCGACCAGCGCTTCGCGTCGCTCCAAGGACAACGTCCGCCCCGACGGGTTCTGGTACTCCGGGATCACGTAGACGAGCTTCGGCCGGTAGCCGCCGGCGAAGCGCTCCTCGAGCTCGCCGACGAGCATCCCGTGCTCGTCCATGCCGATCCCGGTCAGCGAGGCCTGGTAGCCCGCGAAGCCCATGATCGCCCCGAGATAGGTCGGCGCCTCGACCACGACGCCGTCGCCCGGGTCGAGCAGGGTGCGGCAGACGAGGTCGATGCACTCGATGCCCCCGCTCGTGACGATCAGCTCGTCGCGCGAAGGACGCCGTCCCTGCAGGTGCTCCACCCGCTCGCAGAGGTAGTCGCGCACGGCCGGAAGGCCCTCGCTCGGCCCGTACTGCAACGCGACGCCAGGGTCCGAGGCGATCACGCGCGCGGCGATCTCGCCCAGCACGTCGGTCTGGAAAGTGGCGATGTTCGGGAACCCGCCGGTCATGCCGAGGACACCGGGTGGCGGGCCGGCGAGGATCGTGGCCAGCTCCGCACCGCCCCGATTTCGCGCCCGGTGCGCGAAAAGCTCGTTCCAGTCCATCCCGACATTGTGCCGACCCGGGCAAGATTCACTCCCGGGAGTGATTGATCCGGTCGCGGTTTTAGACGAAACTGCAGGTATAAGGAGCGGCTGACCACCCTCCTCGCACCGGCCCCGGATCGTCCCTTTCTCCTCTGACGTCCTCCGGCCGACGCATCTCTAGAGCCGTCGCGCCTGACCAGCGCGGCGGCTCGCTTTTTGCCCGGGTGCGCAGAGACATCCACGCCCGAGCGTTTTCATTTCCCGATCACCTCCCTTAGCTTCCGGGACTGCCGGTTCGGCAGTCAGGAGGGGACTTGACTAGAGGGGGAGTGGGTTCAGTGCATCACGCCCGATGGAAACTCGTCACGGGCCTCGCGCTCTGCGCGGGGTTGCTCGCGCCAGGGGCCGCGCAGGCGAAGACGACGCTGGTTGAGGTCCAATCGACCTCGCACGAGGTCCTCAACCGCCTCGAGGCGCTCGGCCTCGACGTGACCTATGAGGGTGAGGACCGCACCGAGCTGATGCTGCACGGCCCCGAGGATGTGCAGATCCTCGCGGACACAGGCCTGCCGACCAAGGTCCTGATCGAGGACATGGACGGCGCCAACGACGCGCGGCTCGACAGCGAGGACGCGCAGCAGAAGCGCGTCGAGAAGGGCATCGCCCCGCTTTCCGCGCTGCCCACGGGCCGCGTCGCCTACCGCGACCTGGCGACCATCAACGCCGAGCTCCAGACGCTCGCGACGACGTACCCGGACAAGGTCAAGCTCTTCTCGCTGAGCAAGACGTCGCTGCTCGGCAAGACGATCTACGGCGTCGAGGTCAGCGCCAACGTCGCTCAGAACGTCGGCAAGCCGGTCTTCCAGCTCACCGGCGCCCACCACGCCCGTGAGTGGCCGACCGCCGAGTTCACGATGGAGTTCATCAACGACCTGCTGATGCACTACGCCAGCGACGCCGACGCGAAGAGCCTGCTCGACAACGGCAAGCTGATCGCCGTCCCGGTCGTCAACGCCGACGGCTACGACCTCTCGCGCAGCCTGCAGAACGAGCAGAAGCGCAAGAACTGCCGCATCACGGCCGGCGTCATCCCGACGCTCGCGGACTGCACGCTGGCAGGCGAACGTCAACCGTGGCATCGACCTCAACCGCAACTACCTGCCGTTCTGGGGCGGCCCCGGCTCGAGCACGAGCGCCACGGCCTCCAACACGCGCGGCGAGGCGCCGGGCTCCGAGCCCGAGATCCAGGGCATGATCAACATGGGCAACACCAACCAGATCACGGTCGCGATCAACAACCACACGCCCGACCGGCGCCTGCTGCGCGCGCCCAGCTCGTCCAACGAGCCCGACGTGGTCGCCGACGAGGCCGCCTACCAGGGCCTGCTCGAGCGGCTCTCGCTCAACCTCCCGGGCTGGCCGGCCGGACCGTGGACCGACGTCTACTACGAGGCCTCCAGCACGGCCGAGCAGCAGGCCTACTACGCCTACGGCGCGTTCGGCTTCACGCCGGAGGCGACGCCGGGCTTCAGCGGCACGCAGACGTTCCACCCGCCGTACCAGAACGTGATCGACAACTACCTCGGCATCGGCACGCGCTACGCCGGGCAGACGATGCGCGGGCTCTACTACGACGCCTTCAAGGCGGCGACCGAGCCGGCGCTGCACTCCGTGATCACCGGCACCGCGCCCGCGGGCTCCACGCTGACGCTGACGAAGGCGTACACGCTCGACAGCTCCAACACCGTCTGGATGACCGGTCAGCCGGCCGAGATCAGGGCGTTCCCGAACGCGATCAAGACGACGCTGACCGTGCCCGCGAACGGCAAGTTCGAATGGCACGTCAACCCGTCGCTGCGCCCGAGCCAGTACACCGACCAGTTCGTCGACGAGGCGTGGCAGCTCAGCTGCACCGCGCCCGACGGCACGATCCTGGAGACGACCACGGTCAAGATCGCTCGCGGCCAGGTCGCCAACCGCTCGCTGTGCACGCAGGGCGGCGTGGGCGGCTCGGTGCCGGCGACGCTCGCACTGACGCTCGGCACTCCGGCGACGTTCGGCGCGTTCACGCCGGGTATCGCGAAGGACTACGACGCGAGCATGACGGCGAACGTCATCAGCACCGCCGGTGACGGGATGCTCTCGGTCGCCGATCCGGACGCCGCCGCACCCGGCCTCCTGAAGAACGGCGCGTTCACGCTCGCACAGCCGGTCCGTGCGGCCGCGACGAGCCCGGCCGGCACCGGCGCCGCACTCGCCGCCGTCGGCGGTTCCGCGACCCCGACCTCGCTGCTGACCTATGTCGGTCCGGTCAGCAACGACCCGGTGTCGGTGGCCTTCAAGCAGGCCATCGGCGCCAACGATGCCCTGCGGACGGGGACGTACAGCAAGACGCTGACGTTCACGCTCTCCACCACGAACCCGTAGGGAGCGCTGTCCGCGCCGATCGCCCGCCGGCCTGGTCCGGCGGGCGATCGGAAAGGCACGCGACCTTCGGAGTGTGAGCGAAACGCGAACCCCCACTACGCTGGAACCGGTCTTGCCCGAGTCTTTTTCGTCATCGAAGCGCCGGCTGCTGCTGCTCGGCGTTCTGGTCGCCGGCGGCGCGCTGTTGTGGTCGCTGGTGCAGCGCCGCGACGAGCCGCAGCGCATGGCTCTGGGCGGGAACTTCGGCGTCTGCGCCAACCTGACGGGCGACGGGGCCCGCTCGTGTTACCGGCGTGAGGTCGCGCTCGAGTTGAGCGTCGTCGGCGCTTCGACGCCGACGCTCGCCTTCGCCGCGCCGTCGGACTCCGGCGAGGTGACGTTCGCCGCCGATCAGGCGGAGCAAGAGCCACTGTTGTGCGAGTTGCACGCGCGCGTCGGCGTGGTGGATGCGCAGGTGCCGTCCTGGCTGGGCTGGACCGAACCGCTGACGAAGACGGCGCCGGTCTCATGAGCCGCCGCACCTTGCTGGCGGGGCTGGGCACGCTCGTCGTGCTCGTCGCGATCGGCCTCGGCGTCCTCATGCTCACGGGCGGCGACTCGGGCGATGACCCGCGGGCGAGCGAGCGCACGCCCGCGTCCGCCGCGGTCGAGGCCGCGACCGGCGATCTGAACACCTGCGCCGGGCTGGTCCAGGACGAGGGCCGCGCGTGCTACTCCCGTGAGCTGGCGAAGATCGTCAACGACGCCGCCGACCCGCTCGCCGCGGTCGAGGGGATCACGGCCGCCGCGTACAGCGACCAGACCGGCTTCCTGCTCGCCAACTGCCACGGGATCATGCACACCGTCGCCCGCGAGCACGCGATCAAGACGCACCTGACGCTCGCGCAACTGATGGACAACCTTCCGAAGACGAACGACCCGGGCTGCTCGGCCGGCTACGCCCACGGTCTCGTGACCGCGGTCGCGCCGGAGATCGAGCGCGAGGGCCCGACGGTGGCGATCAAGCTCTGCGCCGCGTCCGAGACCCGCTACCAGCGCTACAGCTGCACGCACGGCTTCGGCCATGCCTTCATGCGGCTCAACAGCGACAAGATCGCCCCGTCGCTGCAGATGTGCTCGTCGCTGGGATCGGGCGCCGCGCCCGACTGCGCCCAGGGCGTCTACCACGACTACTGGTTCGCGGTCAACGGGATCGACGCGACGCAGCAGCCCGAGGACGCCGTCACCGAGCCGCGCGAGCTCTGCGGCGCGCAGCCCGCGGAATTCGTGCGCCCGTGCTGGTACCGCGCATTCGTGGAGACCGCCAGCGGCACGCGCACGCAGTCGGCCGAGGATGTCGAGCGCCTGTGCGGCGGCCTCGAGGGCCTGCAGCGCCAGGCGTGCGTCACGGGCTCGATCGTGATCGGGCCGCCCGACCCGCGCAACCAGCTGACGATCTGCGCCTCGTTGAGCAACGACTCCGATATCGCGGCCTGCATCCGCGGGACCAAGGTCCAGAACCTGCTCCAGTACCCGGACGACATGAAGGTCGACCTGATCAAGGACTGCAGGCAGTTCAGCGGCTCGATGGCGCTGACGTGCTACCGCTGGCTGGGCAAGACGCTCGGCGTCGTCAGCGACGGCAAGCTCGCCGAGTACGGCTGCCCCGAGCTCCCCACGAAGGCGGCGCGCAAAGCGTGCCTGGCCGGCGTGAAGAGCATGGATGGCCCGCTCGTCACGTTCTCATGACGCGCTAGCAACGGCGTCTGGCTGTACAGGAACGGGCATGAACGGGCCAAGCGCCAGGCCGAACAGGCCAGGCCTCGCGTTTTGCGCGCTGGATAGCGGGGTTCGCGAAGCCGAGCAGGAGGCGGCGCTCGGCCTCACGGCGCAACGGCGCCCCCTGGGCGAGCAACCCGGCATGCAGCACGCGCCCGTTCAGCCACGCCCGGCCCCCGACCCGCACACGGTCGACAAGTAGCGCGACCGACGGCTGCCCGCCGCCCGTATCGACGCGCAACCGCTCGATCAACCCCGGCGAACGCCGCGCCCGATCTAACCCGACCGAGCCGCGCATGCGACGCCTGTCACCCAGCGAACACCCAGTGCCTTCGAGCGCCGCTCGGGATCCTGGGTGCCGAGCCCAAGGTATTCGCAAGCAGCCGCCAACGCTCTGTGAAGAGTGTTCGGTGGCATGGACCGTGGGGCGACCCTGCTGGCGCGAGATGCGCTGGCAACTCCAGACCTGCGGCGCCTGCAAATCGCGGCCGCGGTCTCCGGGACCGGTGGCTGGGCCTTCATGGTCGCCCTCGCCATCCACGCGTACGCCGTCGGCGGTGCCGCGGCGGTCGGGCTCGCCGCGCTGGTGCGGATGGTCCCGGCGGGCCTCGCCGCGCCGCTGACCGGGCTCGCAGCCGACCGCTTCTCGCGCCGCGACGTGCTGCTGGGATCGCTGCTCGCCCGGGCGATCCTGCTGATCGCGGCCACGGTCGCCGTCGCCGCCGGCGCGCCGCTGGCGCTGCTGCTGGCGCTCGCCACGCTCTTCACCGTCGCCGCGACCGCGCAGAAGCCCTCGCAGGCCGCGCTGCTGCCGCACCTCGCGCCCGACCGCTCGCGCCAGGCCGCCGCCAACGCGCTCTGGACCGGGCTCGACAACGGCGCGTTCGTCGTCGGCGCGGTCGCCGGCGGCGCGCTCGTCGCGGCCTTCGGTCCGGCGGCGGCCTTCGCGGTCAGCGCGGTCGCCTTCACCGCCGCGGCGGCCACGCTCGCAGGCGTGCACCGCGACCCGCGAGCGTCGAGTTTCTCGCACTCCACTCGGGAAACCCTGCACTCGCCGTTCGAGGGCCTGCGCGTCGTGGCCCGCGACCGGCGGCTGCGGCTGCTCGTCGGCGTGCTGTCGGTGAGCACGCTGGTCGAGGGCGCGGTCGACGTGCTCGTCGTCGTGACCGCGCTGCGGATCGTCGGCATCGGTGACGCCGGCGTCGGCTGGCTCAACGCCGGCTGGGGCATCGGCGGCCTGGTGGGCGGCGCCGTCGCGCTCTCGCTGCTGGCCGATCAGCGGCTGCGCCTCGCCCTGCCGGCGGGCAGCCTGCTGATCGGGCTGCCGCTGCTCGCCCTGGCCGCGTTGCCGTTCGCGAGCGTGGCGCTGATCGGGCTGACGGTGCTCGGCGCCGGCTACGCGCTCGTCGAGACCTCCGGCATCACGCTGCTGCAGCGGCTCGCCCACGACAGCGTCCGCGCCCGCACGGTCGCCGTCGTCGAGAGCTCCTACTGGCTGACGACGGGCGCGGGGGCGATGCTCGCGCCGCTGCTGATCGCGCTGGCCGGTCCGCGCGGCGCGCTCGTGATCGTCGGCGCCGTGCTGCCGCTGCTCGTGCTCGCCCGCGGCGCCGCGCTCACGCGACTGGTGCCGGGCGCCACTGCCGCGTATCGGGAAGCGGCGTCAGCATCGGCTCGACCTGGCCTCGCAGGCGCTCGAAGTCCGGTGGTAGCGACAGTCGCTCGCCCAGCGACTCCAGCGGCTCGTCGGACGTGAAGCCCGGGCCGATCGAGGCCAGCTCGTAGAGCACGCCGCCCGGCTCGCGGAAGTAGACCGACCGGAAGTAGAAGCGGTCGATCACGGGCGTGATCTGCGCGCCGGCGGCGGCGACGTGCTCGCGCCAGGCGCGAGTGCTCCGTCGAGCGTCGTCCCGAACGCGATGTGGTGGACGGTGCCGGCGCCGCCGGTGCCACGGCCCGCGCCGCCCTCGAGGTAGATGGTGCCGCCGCGCTTCTCGCCGCGCGCCTCGAAGGCGTGCGCTCCGGCCTCCGTGAAGCCGAGCAGCTCGGTGAGCATCGCCTCGGACTTGCGCGGGTCGGCGACGGCGATGTGCGCGGCGTGGAAGCCCTGCAGCGCGTGCTCCTCGGGGACCTCGGTCGAGCGCGCGGTCAGCGGGGCGTCGGGCACGTCGACCACGACCAGCTCGTGCGAGAGGCCCTCAGGGTCGTCGAAGCGCAGCGCGCCGGCATCCGTCCGCTCGGTGGCGATCCCCTCGTCAGCCAGGCGATCGGCCCAGAAGGCCTGCGCGTCGGCGGAGGCGACGCGGTGCGCGATCCGATGGACCATGCCGGCGCCGGCGCGGCCGCGGCGAGCGTTCGGGTACTCGAAGAACGTGAGATCGGCGCCCGCCGAGCCCAGTTCGTCGGCGTAGAAGAGGTGGTAGACCGTCGGGTCGTCCTGGTTGACGGTCTTCTTGACCATCCGCAGGCCCAGCACGCGGGCGTAGAAGTCGACGTTGCGCGGGGCATCGCCGGTGATCGCGGTGATGTGGTGGATTCCCTCGAGCTTCATGTCGCCCCCAGCACGCGTTGAACGGCCTGCACCGCACGTTGTACCCCGTCGGCGTCGACGTCCAGGTGCGTAACGGCCCTCACCCTTCGCTCGCCGACCACGCCCATCCGCACCTCGAAGCGCTCCAGACCCGGCGCACAGCGCGTCCGGATCGCCGGTCTCGAAGATGACGATGTTGGTCTCGACCGCCTCGGGATCGAGCGTCACACCGTCGATCTGCGCCAGGCCGTCGGCGAGCGCGCGGGCGTTGGCATGATCGTCGGCGAGCCGCTCGATGTTGTGGTCGAGCGCGTAGAGCGCCCCCGCGGCCACGATCCCCGCTTGGCGCAGCGAGCCGCCGAGCATCTGCTTGTAGCGCCAGGCCTCCTCGATCAGCTCCGCGGAGCCGGCCAGACAGGCGCCCAGCGGCGCGCCCAGGCCCTTCGTGAAGTCAAGCCACGCGGTGTCGAACCCCGCGGTGAAGTCCGATGCCGGCACGCCCGAAGCGACGACGGCGTTCATCAGCCGCGCCCCGTCCATGTGCAGCCGCAGACCCTCCGACCGCGCGACCTCCACGACGCCGCGGAGCTGCTCGAGCGGCCATACGCGCCCGCCGGCCATGTTCGTCGACTGCTCGACGGACACGAGCCGCGAGCGCGGCGAGTAGCGGTCCGGATGGCGCAGGGCGCCGCGCACGTCGTCGCCCGTGAACATGCCCTTCGGCGTGTCGAGCGGCTGCATCATCGCGCCCGCGAACGCCGCCGGGCCACCGGCCTCGGCGATGATCGGATGCGACATCCGGTGCAGGATCGCCTCGTCGCCGCCGGGCCGGATGTGCAGCCGGAACGCGATCTCGTTGCACATCGTGCCGCTCGGGAGGAAGACCGCGGCCTCCATCCCGAGCAGCTCCCCGGCCCGCCGGCAGAGCTCCGTGACCGTCGGGTCCTCGAGCTTCTGCTCGTCACCGACCTCGGCCTCGAACATCGCCTGCCGCATGGCGGGCGTGGGGCGGGTCTGAGTGTCGGAGTAGAGGTCGACGAGCGTCATGGCCCCGACCTTAGACCCGCCGGCCGCTTACTTGAGGCGGCGCTTCGCGTACTTCTTGAACTGGGCGAACGCCGGCCGCGGCGTCCCGTCCGGGTTCACGAGGCCGGAGTCGAACGTCGCGTCCGGCTCGCCCCACCAGCGGTAGACGTAGATCCGCGTGACCCTGGACTTGTAGCCCCGCTTCCTCGAATCGAAGCGGTCGGCGAGCTTGAACATGTACTTCGTGGCCGACGCGGCGCGCGAAGGCGAGTTCTTGAAGCCCGAGGCCTCGAACTTGGTGATGCCGCCGGTCTCGGTCAGCCAGACCTCGCCGGGCACGGCCTTCAACACGGCCCTCAGCCCCTTGGACTGCTTGCGGTTGACGTCCTTGTAGTTGTGCAGGCCCCAGATCCGCGCCTTGTTCTTCGAGTAGCGGATGAAGTCCTTGAGCCAGCGCGAGACGTTGCTCTGGTCGAGCACGTCGGCACCGAGGATCTTGCAGCGCTTGCAGTTGGCGCGCAGGGCGGCGTAGTAGTCCGCGGCGCGCTTCGGGCTCTTGGAGATCGGCTGCGAGACGTGGTTGGCCTCGTTCCAGGGCGCGTAGGTCTTCGCCCACGGGAACGCGGCCTTGAACTTCTTGAACGCTCTCGTGTACGCGGCCTTCGAAGGCGCCTTGCAGGCTCTGGACTTCGAGTACTTGCCGTCGCTGTAGCAACCGCGGCGGGCCGTGAACATCACGAGCACCTCCTGGTGGTGCGCGCGCGCGACGTTCATGAAGTTCGTCGCCTCCGGGACTCCACCGCTCTTGTAGAAGTCCCACGGCACGATGTAGCGGACCCGCTTGAGCTTGAGCCCCTGCCAGAGCGGCTGATCAAAGGTCCGCGCGTCCTGCTCTGAGAGTCCGACCCGGTAGTTCGCGGAAGCCGGAGCACACAGGACGAGTGCCGCGAGTGCGGCCAGAAGAATCGTCGTCGTCATTCGGTGCATGGGGTTCGGAACCGATGAGCTGCGCCCGAGTTGCGGACCGGGCCTGCTTCTAAGCTCAGTTGTCATCACGCATGGCCGTTGACGCACCACCCGCCGAGCAGCGCCGAGAGAGGCTCCGCGAACAGCGCCTCGCCCTGCCCGACCAGCCTGGCGTCTACCTCTTTCGCGACGCCCGCGGGCGCGTGGTCTACGTGGGCAAGGCGAAGTCGATCCGCAAGCGCGTCGCGAGCCACTTCTCGAACCCGGCGGTGTACGGCACCACGGCGCTGACGGAGGAGATCGACCACATCGACTACCTCGTCGTGGTCACCGAATCCGAAGCGCTGCTCACCGAGCAGAACTTCATCAAGCAGTACAAGCCGAAGTTCAACATCCGGCTGCGCGACGACAAGTCGTATCCGTACATCGCGATCAGCCTCGACGAGGACTTTCCGCGCGTCTACTTCACGCGTGAGAAGCACAAGCGCGAACGCGCGTACTTCGGTCCGTACAGCTCCGCGAAGCGTGTTCGCGGGACGCTGGACCTGCTCGGCAAGATCTTCCTCTTCCGCTCCTGCGAGGGCGCGGAGCCCGGCCGGCACTCCGGCTCGCCGTGCCTGGACTACTACATCAAGCGCTGCGGGGCGCCCTGTGTGGGCAAGGTGTCAAAAGAGGAGTACCGCGCGGGGATCGACGGCGTGACGGCGTTCCTCTCGGGCCGCTTCAAGCAGATCGAGCGCGACCTCGAGAAGCGCATGCACTTCGCGTCGGGCGAGCGCGACTACGAACAGGCGACGATCGAGCGCAACCGGCTGCAGGCGGTCAAGTCGCTGCTCGAGCGCCAGCGCGTGTCCGACGACGGCGCGGGGACCTACGACGCGGTGGCCGTCGCGGTCGAGGGCACCGAGGCCAACGCCCAGGTCTTCCAGGTCCGCGACGGGGTCCTCAGCGACCGCCAGTCGTTCTACCTCGAGAACCAGGCCGAGCAGGACACGGCGATCGTGGCCGAGGAGTTCATGCTCCAGTACTACTCGAGCACGCTCTCGATCCCGGCCCTGATCGTCGTCCAGGGCTCGCTCACGGACGGCTCCGAGCTCGGCGTGCTGGGCGAGATCCTCGGCGAGCGCCGGCAGGGACCGGTCGAGATCCGCGCCTCCGAGCGCGGCGGCAAGCGGCGGATCCTCGATCTCGCGGAGCGCAACGCCCGGCTCGCGCTCGACCAGGAGAAGCTCAAGAGCGAGCGTCGCCGCCAGCAGCGCGTGGACTCGCTCTCAGGCCTGCAGTCGGCGCTGCGCCTGGACGCGCTGCCCGTGCGGATCGAGTGCTTCGACATCTCGCACGTCGGCGGCACGCACACCGTCGCGTCGATGGTCGTCTTCGAGGGCGGCGCGCCGAAGAAGAGCGATTACCGTCGCTTCACCATTCGCGAGGTCGACTCCGGCGATGATTACGGCGCGATGGCGGAGGTCCTCGCGCGCCGCTACGCGCAATTCGAGAAGCAATCCGGGCGCTCGCCCTACGACGCCGACCGCGACGCCTCGTTCGCCGCGCTGCCGAACCTCGTCGTGATCGACGGTGGCAAGGGCCAGCTCGCCGCGGGCCTCGAGCCGCTGCAGGGCTTCCGCGACCGCGGCGTGGCCGTCGTCTCGCTGGCCAAGCGGATCGAGGAGGTCTTCACGCCCGGGAACTCGACGCCGATCGTGCTCCCGCACGAGTCGCCCGAGCTGCAGTTGCTGCAACGCGTCCGGGACGAGGCGCATCGTTTCGCCATCACCCACCACCGGATCCGCCGCGATAAGGCGATGACGGAGTCGATCATGGACGAGCTGCCAGGCGTCGGACCGGCGCGCAAGCGCGCGCTGCTGAAGCATTTCGGGTCACCCGAGGCGGTCCTCAGCGCCACCCGCGAGGAGCTGCAGAACGTCCCCGGTGTCCCGCAGAAGGTCGCTCGCGACCTCTACCTCCACCTCAACCGGACGGGTCGCTGATGAGCAACGCGGTGCGCGACGGCGACGAGACGAGCCACGGCTCGAGCTCCAACCTCGAGGACCTCGTGGTCATCTCGGGGCTCAGCGGCGCCGGCAAGTCGTCGGCCATGAACGTCTTCGAGGACGCGGGCTACTTCTGCGTCGACAACCTCCCCGCGGAGATGATCCGCTCGCTCAGCGAGCTGTTCATGCATGCGGGCTCGAAGGTCGAGCTCGCGGCCGTGGTCTGCGACTCGCGCGGCGGCGAGTATCTGGCCGCGCTGGCCGGCGTGATCGACCAGCTCGCGGCGACGGGCCTCGTCCACCGCGTGGTCTTCCTCACCGCCGACGAGCAGGCGCTGGTCGACCGCTACAAGGAGACGCGCCGCCGCCACCCGCTGTCGCCGCACGGCAGCGTGATCGACGGCATCCGCGCCGAGCAGGAGCTGCTCGCGCCGGTCCGCCAGCGCGCCGACATCGTCATCGACACCTCAGGCCTGAGCGCCGCGGCGCTCCGTCGCAAGGTCGCCGACGAGCTGCTCGCGCCGACCTCGCCGGGCCGGCTGGCCGTGACCTTCACCTCCTTCGGCCACAAGCACGGCCCGCCGCGCGACGCCGACCTCGCCTTCGACGTGCGCTTCCTGCCCAACCCGCACTACGACTCCGACCTGCGCCCGCTGACCGGCTTCGATCAGCGGATCGTCGACTACGTCGGCCGCGACGGGCGCCTGGAGGTCTTCTACTCGCACCTCGTGCCGCTGCTGGAGTACCTGCTCCCGCAGTACGTGACCGAGGGCAAGGCACACCTGATGATCGCGATCGGGTGTACCGGCGGCCGCCATCGGTCGGTGGCGATCGCCGAGCACCTCGCGAGCCTGTTCCGCGACCGCGACGACTACTTCGTCGAGGTCGCGCACCGCGACGTCGACCGCCTGCCGATCAAGCGCTGAGCGTCGCCCTGTAGAGCGCTTCGGGGTCCAGCCCCATCGAGGCGAAGTTGCCCTCGATCTCGAGGCTCACGTGGCCGTGGATCCGCGACCACAGCGTGACGGCGCGCACGCGGTCGGGCTCGATCTCCAGCAGCAGCGCCATCGAGCGCTGCGCCGCCGCGACCAGGGGACGGATGACGCGATGCGAGCGACCGAGATCGAACTGCCGGGGATCGGCGAGCCCGAGACACTGAGGGTCCGCACCCGCGAGCTGCCGGAGCCCGGTGCGGGGGAGGCACTGGTGCGCGTCGAGGCCTCGGGCGTGTCGTTCGCCGAGCAGCAGATGCGCCGCGGCAAGTACTACGACCAGCCGGACTTCCCGTTCGTGCCGGGCTACGACCTCGTCGGGATCGACGAGAGCACCGGCCGGCGCGTGGCCGCGCTGACCAAGGTCGGCGGCTGGGCGGACTACGTCGTGCTCGAGCGCGACGATCTCGTCCCCGTGCCCGACGGCCTGAGCGCCGAGGCGGTCGAGACCGTCGTCGTCAACGGGCTGACGGCGTGGCGGATGCTGCATCGCGCGGCGAAGGTCCGGCCGGGGCAGACGATCGTCGTCCTCGGCGCCGCGGGCGGCGTCGGGACGGTGCTCGTCCAGCTCGCCCGCCACGAGGGCATCCACGTGATCGGGACCGCCGGGCCGAAGCAGCAGGAGCGCCTGCGCGAGCTCGGCGCGACGCCGGTCGACTACCGCAACGAGGACGTCCCGGCGCGCGTGCGCGAGCTCGCGCCCGACGGCGTCGCGGCGGTCTTCGATCACGTCGGCGGGCCCGGCATCGCCGACTCGTGGCGGATGCTCGCGCGCGGCGGCACGCTCGTCTCCTACGGCACCGCCGCGACCAAGGACGTCCCCGGCAATCCACAGGTCCCGGTCCTGAAGCTGCTGGCGAAGCTCTACACGTGGAACCTGCTGCCGAACGGGCGCAAGGCACGGTTCTTCAACCTGTGGGCGGGCCGCCGCCTGCGCAAGGACCGCTTCCGCGCGCAGCTGCGCACGGATCTCGGCCACGTCATGGACCTGCTCGCGCAGGGGGCGATCACTCCGCAGATCGCGGCGCGCTTCCCGCTGGCACAGGCCGCCGAGGCGCTGCGCTTCGCCGAGGCCGGTGGCAAGACGGGGAAGGTCTTGATCGTCCCGTAGAGGCGTTCGGTAGCCTCACCCCCGCTTTCGTCACTGGGAAAGGGATCGAGGACCATGGCTGTACGCGTCGGCATCAACGGCTTCGGCCGCATCGGCCGCAACGTCTTCCGCGCGGCGCACGAGTCGGGCGCGGACATCGAGATCGTCGCCGTCAACGACCTCACGAGCGCCTCCACGCTCGGGCACCTGCTCAAGTACGACTCCGTCTTCGGCCCGTTCCCGGGCGAGGTATCGGTCTCCGGCGACTCGCTCGTCGTCAACGGCAACGAGGTCAAGGTCCTCAGCGAGCGCGACCCGGCGGCGCTGCCGTGGGGCGACCTCGGCGTCGACGTCGTGATCGAGTCGACCGGCTTCTTCACCAAGCGCGCGGACGCCGCCAAGCACCTCGAGGCGGGCGCCAAGAAGGTCATCATCTCCGCGCCGGCGACCGAGCCGGACGCGACGGTCGTCCTCGGCGTCAACTTCGACGAGGTCTACGACCCCGAGAACCACCACGTCATCTCCAACGCGTCGTGCACGACGAACTGCCTCGCGCCGGTCGCCAAGGTCCTCAACGACCTGGTCGGCATCGAGAAGGGCCTGATGACGACGATCCACGCCTACACGGCCGATCAGAACCTGCAGGACGCGCCGCACAAGGACCTCCGCCGCGCCCGCGCGGCCGCGATCAACCTCGTCCCCGCCTCCACCGGCGCGGCCAAGGCGATCGGCCTCGTGATCCCGGACCTGCTCGGCAAGATGCACGGCTTCGCGGTCCGCGCCCCCGTCCCGACCGGCTCGGTCGTGGACCTCACGATCGTCGCCGGGCGCGACACGAGCGTCGAGGAGATCAACGAGGCGATGAAGGCGCAGGCCGACACGGGCGCCTTCGCCGGCATCCTGCGCTGGACCGACGAGCCGCTGGTCTCCTCGGACATCGTGAAGTCCCCGCACAGCTCGATCTTCGACTCGCAGCTGACCGCGGTGCTCCAGGGCAACCTGGTCAAGGTCGTCGCGTGGTACGACAACGAGTGGGGCTACTCGAACCGCGTGCGTGGACCTCGCCCAGAAGGTGCTGGTGCGTGCGCACGCTTGACGCTCTCGACGTCGAGGGCAAGCGCGTCCTCGTCCGGGTGGACTTCAACGTCCCGCTGGATGAGGCGCGCAACATCACCGACGACGCTCGCATCCGCGGGGCGCTGCCGACGCTGAAGGAGCTGCGCGAGAAGGGCGCGAGCGGCCTGGTGCTGCTCGCGCATCTCGGCCGCCCGAAGGGGCGCGACGAGAAGTTCTCGCTCAAGCCCGCGGCGGACCGGCTCGGTGAGCTGCTCGACGTCGAGGTGACGCTGGCGCCCGACCTCGACGACGTGCCCGAGGGCGAGGTCGTGATGGTCGAGAACGTGCGCTTCTTCGAGGGCGAGACGAAGAACGACCCGGAGCTGGCCGAGCGCTACGCCGCGCTGGCCGACGTCTACGTCAACGACGCGTTCGGCGCCGCGCACCGCGCGCACGCCTCCACGGAGGGCGTCGCGCACCTGCTGCCGTCGGCCGCCGGGCGGCTGCTCGAGCGCGAGGTGACGACGCTCAACGGCATCCTCGAGGACCCGAAGCGGCCGCTGGTGGCGGTCGTGGGCGGCGCGAAGGTGACGGACAAGATCGGCGTGCTCGAGGCGTTCCTCGAGACGGCCGACACGGTCCTGATCGGCGGCGCGATGTGCTTCCCGTTCTTCAAGGCCCAGGGCCACGATGTCGGCGTCCTCGCTGTGCGAGGAGGCGGGCGTCGGAGCCGGCCTCGAAGGTGATGGACGACCCGAAGCTCGAGCTGCCCACGGACCTCGTCCTCGGGCGCGCGTTCAGCGCCGACACCGAGGTCGAGGCCGTCGATGGCATCGACGTTCCCGAGGGCTGGATGGGCCTCGACGTCGGTCCGAAGACCGCGGCGCGCTACGCCGCCACGATCGCCTCCGCGGGCACCGTGTTCTGGAACGGGCCGATGGGCGCGTTCGAGCTCGAGCCGTTCGCGGCCGGGACCAAGGCCGTCGCCGAGGCGATGGCCGCAACCGACGCGACGACGGTCGTCGGCGGCGGCGACTCAGCGGCGGCGCTGGCCCAGTTCGGGCTGGCCGACCGCGTCACCCACCTCTCGACGGGCGGCGGCGCCTCGCTCGAGCTGATCGAAGGCAAGGAACTGCCCGGCGTGAAGGCACTGACATGAGCACCGAAGCCGTTCATCGCCGGCAACTGGAAGCTCAACAACACGATCGCCGAGTCCGAGGAGCTGATCCAGGCGCTGCTGCCGAAGGTCGGCGCCGTCGAGGACGTCGACATCGTGGTCGCGCCCTCCTTCCTCTCACTGCAGGCCGTCGTGGATTCCGCGCGCGGCTCCGCCGTGCAGGTCTACGGGCAGAACATGCACGCGAAGGACTCGGGTGCCTTCACCGGCGAGGTCTCCGCGCCGATGCTGGCCGAGATCGACGTCCAGGGCGTGATCCTCGGCCATTCCGAGCGTCGCGAGTACTTCGGTGAGACCGACAAGGCGCTGCAGCAGAAGGTGCCGCGCGCGCTGGAGGCGGGGCTGATCCCGATCCTCTGCGTCGGCGAGACCGAGGACGAGCGCGAGCGCGGCGACACCGAGCGCAAGCTGCGCCATCAGGTCCAGGAAGGCCTGGAGAAGGTCCCGCTCGAGCGGCTGCACGAGGTCGTCGTGGCCTACGAGCCGATCTGGGCCATCGGCACCGGCCTGACCGCCTCTCCCGAGCAGGCGCAGGACGCGATCGCGTTCGTGCGCGCACTGGTCCAGGGCTTCGACAAGGAGGCCGGGACGCGCGTGCGGATCCTCTACGGCGGCTCGATGAAGGCCGGCAACGCGCCCGAGCTGCTCGCGCAGCCCGACATCGACGGCGGCCTGATCGGCGGCGCGTCGCTCGATCCCGATTCGTTCGCGGCGATCGTGGAGGCCGCGCGCGCGTGAGCGTTCCCTCCGTCGTCCTGATCGTGCTCGACGGCTGGGGGCTCGCCCCCGATGGGCCGGGCAACGCGGTGTCGCTCGCCGACACGCCGGTGTTCGACGCGCTCTGGGATGAGCACCCGCACACGACGCTGACGGCGATGGGCCCGAGCGTCGGGCTTCCCGAGGGGCAGATGGGCAACTCCGAGGTCGGGCATCTCAACCTCGGCGCGGGCGCGATCGTCCCGCAGGACCTCGCGCGCATCGATGCCGCGGTCGAGGACGGGACGCTGGCGGAGAACGAGGTGCTGCAGGCCGCGCTCCGCGACGCGCCGCGCGTGCACTACATCGGGCTGGTGTCCGACGGCGGCGTGCATTCGTCCGATCGCCACGTCAAGGCGCTGATCGAGCTCGCGGCGGAGTGGGGGATCGAGGACCTCGTCGTCCACGCCTTCACCGATGGGCGCGACACGTCGCCGCACGGCGGCGTGAAGTACCTCGCCGAGGTCCAGGGCTGGATGGAGGAGGTCGGCGCGGGCCGGATCGGCTCGGTCATCGGGCGCTACTACGCGATGGATCGCGACAAGCGCTGGGACCGCGTGCAACTGGCCTACGACCTGCTCGTGCACGGCAAGGCCGAGCACCATGCCGAAACGGGCGCCGCGGCCGCGCAGGCCGCGTACGACCGCGACGAGACCGACGAGTTCATCGCCGCGACGACCGTCGGCGAGGAGGCGAGGATCCGGCCCGGCGACGCCGTGCTGGCCTTCAACTTCCGGCCTGACCGGATGCGCGAGATCACGCTGGCGCTGTGCGATCCGGAGTTCGGCGAGATCGACCGCGGCGGCGTCGACGTGGTCACCCAGTACGCGACGCTCGCGGAGTACGACGAGGACTGGAGCTATCCGGTCGTCTTCGGGCCCGAGCGCCCGGCGATCACGATCGCGCAGGTCATCGCGGGTCTGGGGCGAGGCCAGCTGCACGTCGCCGAGACCGAGAAGTACCCGCACGTGACCTACTTCTTCAACGGCGGCGAGGAGCACCCGTACGACGGCGAGGTGCGCGAGGTCGTGCCGTCCCCGCGCGACGTGCCGACCTACGACTTCAAGCCCGAGATGAGCGCGCGCGAGGCCACCGACGCCTTCGTCGAGCACTTCGCGGCGGAGAAGCCGGCGTTCTCGATCATCAACTTCGCCAACCCGGACATGGTCGGCCACACCGGGGTCATCCCGGCCGCGGTCAAGGCCGTCGAGACCGTCGACGAGTGCCTCGGCCGCGTCGTCGAGGCCGTGCACGCGGCGGGCGGCGCCTGTCTCGTGACCGCCGACCACGGCAACTGCGATCACATGCTCAACGACGACGGCTCGGCCAACACCGCGCATTCGCTGAACCCGGTTCCGTTCATCGTCACCGCGGGCACCGCCGCGGCGCTGGACGGCAAGGGCATCCTCGCCGATGTCGCGCCGACGGCGCTCGCGCTGCTGGGAATCGAGCAGCCCGCGGAGATGACGGGCCGCTCGCTGCTGGGGTGAGTGGCATGACGATTGTTCACGCAACTACCCCGCGCTAGAATACGGCGTATGGCGACGCAGGAGAGCAGCGTAGATCTGTCGACCGCGGAACTTGGCGCCTGGCGCGGGCTGTTGCGCGTCCACACGGCGCTGGTGAAGGAGCTCGACGCTGAGCTCGCAGCGGCGCACAACCTTCCGCTGAGCTCCTACGAGGTCCTGATCACGCTCGAGTCCGCGCCCGGCCGCAAGCGCCGGATGGCCGAGCTGGCCGACTCCGTCCTGCTCTCGCGCTCGGGCATGACCCGGCTCGTCGACCGGCTCGTCGACCACGGGCTGATCGAGCGCGACCACTGCACCGACGATGGTCGCGGCTGCTTCGCCGTGCTGACGGAAAAGGGCGCCGGCGTGCTCGCCACCGCGCGCCCGACGCACCTCGACGGCGTCCGCGAGCGGTTCCTGCGGCACTTCTCCGAGGACGAGCTGACACTGCTCGCCGGCCTCTGGGAGCGCGTGCTCCCCGGCGCCTCCTCCACGCCTGAGTGACGCCGTGCGAAACCTCGCCGACGAGGATCTCACACAGGCCGTCCTGGCCTCGTTCGCGGGCGCGTCATCCGAACGCTTCAAGACGATCGCCGACAGCCTCGTCCGCCATCTGCACGCCTTCGCGACCGAGGTCGGGCTGACCGAGGACGAGTGGCTCGCGGGGATCGACTTCCTGACCCGCACCGGCCACATCACGGACGACAAGCGCCAGGAGTTCGTGCTGCTCTCCGACGTGCTCGGGCTGTCGATGCTGGTCGTCGGCCTCAACGACCGGCGGGCGCCCGGGGCGACGGAGTCGACGGTCTTCGGCCCGTTCTTCGTCGAGGGTGCGCCGCGCTTCGCCAACGGCGATGACATCGCGGTGGGCGCGCCGGGCGAGCCGTGCTTCATGGAGGGGCGCGTGCTCACGGTCGACGGCGCGCCGATCGCCGGCGCTCGCCTCGACGTCTGGCAGGCGGACGAGGACGGCTTCTACGACGTCCAGTACCCGGACCTCGAACAGGCGCGAGGGCGCGGCTACCTCGAGACCGGTCAGGACGGCCGCTTCTGGTTCTGGTCGGTCAAGCCGGAGGCCTATCCGATCCCGGCCGACGGGCCGGTCGGGGAGCTGCTCGCCGCTGGCGGCCGTGGGCCGATGCGCCCCGCGCACGTGCACTTCAAGGTCAGCGCCGAGGGCTTCCGGACGCTGACGACGCACATCTTCGTCGAGGGCGACGCCTACCTGGACTCCGACGCCGTGTTCGGCGTGCGCAGCGGCCTGATCGGCGCCTTCGAGCGCCATGGGCCTGGAGAGGCGCCGGACGGGCGCGCAGCTGGACGTGCCGTTCTGGACGATGCGCTACGACCTCGTCCTCGCGTCGTAAGCTCATCGGCTAGGTCATGGGCGGGCGCGAGCGGATCCTCGACACGGCGTACGAGCTGTTCAGCCGGCACGGTACGCGTGCCGTCGGCGTGGACCGCATCATCGCCGAGGCGGGCACGGCGAAGATGACGCTGTACCGCAACTTCGCCTCCAAGGACGCGCTGATCGTCGCCTTCCTGGCGGCGCGCGAGGAGCGCTGGACGCGCGGCTGGCTGCAGGCCGAGGTCGAGCGCCGGGCCGACACCCCCGCGGCGAAGCTGCTGGCGATCTTCGACGTCTTCGGCGAGTGGTTCGAGCTGCCCGACTTCGAGGGCTGCTCGTTCATCAACGTGATGCTCGAGCTGACCGACCGCGAGGATCCCGGCCGCGTGGCGAGCGTGCAGCACCTGAGCGTGATCCGCGAGTTCCTGGCGGGGCTGGCGGTGGAGGCGGGCGTCGCCGACCCCGAGGCGTTCGCGCATCAGTGGCACATCCTGATGAAGGGCTCGATCGTCGCCGCCGCCGAGGGCGATGCGCGGGCCGCGTCGCGCGCCCAGGAGCTCGGTGCGCTGCTGCTCGAGGCGCGCGTCGACCCCAACGGTTGACCGAACGGCCCTTGCGGAGGCGCGGCCGGTCGGAGAGCATCGTGGTGCATGAGGCGACGTGAGCAGGAGCGGCGGGAAGCTCCGGAGCAGGCGGACGAGCGCGTGCGCGCGACCGTCGCGCCCACGCACGAGGCGCTGCTGCGGTTGCAGCGCACGGCGGGCAACGCGGCCGTCGGCCGCCTGATCGCGCGCCAGCCCGTCCCCGCTCCGGCCCCGGCTCCCGCCCCCGCTGCGCCTGCTGCCGCCGAGCCCGGGACGTTCGCCGCGTTCTCGGACGACGTCAAGGCCAAGATCGAGGCGCTCAAGACCGCTGAGGCCGCGTACACGGCCGCGACGGGCGCCGCCAAGGCGACGGCCAAGAAAGAGCGCGACAAGGCGGTCGCGGCGCATCACACGTCGGTGCTCGCGCTCGCCGGCTGGACGCGCGAGAACATGCCGCCGCGCGCGATCCTGGACGGCTACCTCGACCGCACCGACGTCACCGCCGACGCGAAGGTCGCGACGCTCGGGCAGCTCGCGGCGGGCGTCGCGCGGATGGAGTTCCTGCTCGGGACGATGTATCACCAGGGCACGACCGCGAAGTGGGAGACCGGCAACGCCGGCGTCTTCCCGGACACCTATGACGCGGCGATCGGCGGCGGCGCGCAGCCCTGGTGCACGAAGTTCGCCGGCTACGCGTACACGCGGCTCGGCTTCCAGGCCAACAAGAAGGGCACGACGTCGGAGTTCATGTCCGGCTACCGGCTGCGCGAGTGGTCGGCGGAGGGCGAGGGCGTCGACAACAAGGAGATCACGGCCGCCGACCAGACCGTCGAGGACGCCGTCGGCACCGGCAGCGCCCTGATCGACAAGACGGCGTGGGCGTCGCTGCGCAAGGACCTCAAGAAGGCCAAGACCGCCGAGGAGCGGACGGCCGCGACGACGGCGTTCTTCGCCGACGGCGCGCACCCGATGCCGCAGGCCGGCGACATCGTCGTCAAGCCCCGCGGCGACGCCGAGGGCACCAACGAGTTCACGGCCGGCAAGAGCCACACGATGCTGGTCGAGAGCTTCGACGCCACGGCGTTCAAGATCCACACGATCGAGGGCAACGTCGGCGACAAGGTCGGCGGTCGGACAATCGACCTGACGAGCGCGCTCGACGTCTCGAAGATCGTCTTCCTCACCCGTATGGGCACGCAGTTCTTCGGCAAGGACCCCACGGCGGCGGGCGGCGCGGGTGCGACCGGGGCCTCGACCGACGGCGGGCCGGGCCTGTTCGGCGACATCGTCTCCGCGGTGCTGAGCGTGCTCTACTCGGCCGAGCTGCTGACCGGTGGGATGCACGAGGTCAACGCGCGGCTGGTCGAGATCAACGCGGCCCAGGGCTGGATCCAGTCCGCCGACGCGGACGCCTCCGTCACCGACTGGACCGGTGCGACGGGGTCCGGCAACGAGTCGTAAGCTTCGCGGCGAGACAGGTCCGTCTCACTCACCGTAAGGGAGGAGAGCTCAAGTTGGCCATTCCCACCGAGTTGGTCGGGTCGCTACCGCGCCCGATGAAGTTGCAGGAGGCCTATGAGGCCTACGATCAGGGGCAGATCGGGTGGTCGGATCTGCAGGCGCAGCAGGACGCCGCCGCGGAGGACTCGATCCGGCGCTTGGAGGAGGTCGGCGAACCGATCGTCACCGACGGCGAGCAGCGCGAGTCGAGCTTTGCGACGTATCCGATCACGGACACGCTCGCGGGCACCGGGCTCGCCGACAATCTCGCCGGTGACGGGCAGTTCTTCGCGATCTTCGACGACGGCCACCACCGGCAGTTGCCGCGCCTGACGGGCGGCCCGTTTCGCTACAAGACGTTCGCGTCGGAGTTCGTCGAGAAGAACCGCGCGATCGCCTCGGGCCCGGTCAAGCAGGCCGTGATCGCGCCGTCGATGCTGATGCTGCTCTATCCGCTCGAGGGCGAGCTCGACGGCTACTCGCGCGAGCAGTTCCTCGACGACCTCTGCGACGAGGTCGAGAAGGACATCCGCCAGTGCTTCGACGCCGGCGCGGTGCGCGTCTCGATCGACTTCACCGAGGGCCGGCTGGCGAACAAGAACGACTCCCGCAATCCGTGGACGAACAAGGACATGCTGCAGGAGTTCATCGATCTCAACAACCGCGTGATCGATCGCTTCAGCGCCGAGGAGCGCGCCAACATCGGGATTCACACCTGTCCCGGCGGCGACTGCGACTCGGTGCATTCCAAGGAGGTCCCGTACGAGAAGCTGCTGAGCAAGATGTTCCAGCTCAATGCGGGCTATTTCCTGATCCAGTGCGCGTCTGAGGATGACCGGGAGGCGGTCTACCGGATGTGCGGGGAGTACTCGCGCGAGGATGCCAACGGTGTCGCGCAGGTGTGTTTCATGGGCGTGATCAATCCGCTCAACCCGGAGGTCGAGACCGCCGAGCACGTCCGCGACGAGCTGTTGTTGGCGGCGAAGTACATCCCGGTGGAGCGCCTCGGCGCGACCGACGACTGCGGGTTCTCGCCGTTCAGTCGTGATGTCAAGCCCAAGCACGGCTCGCCGGACTTCGCGCGGGATATCGCGATGCAGAAGATCGCCGCGCGTCTGGAAGGCGCCCGGATGGCCCGCGAGGCGCTCGTCGGCGCCGGGGTCTGAGCTTGGGCTGTCCCGGGCGCGCTCAGAGCGCGCCCGGGTCGCTCAGCTTGTTCGACGGCGCGAGCTTCCAGGTGCACGTCCGGTAGGAGCGCGTCCAGCTCAGCTTGCGGCCGTCGCGCAGCGTGGCTCGGAGCTCGACGGTGTAGCTGCCCGGCGGCCTTCCCCGCAGGTCGACGCGGGCGACCCAGCGGTCGTCGGAGCGCCGTTTCATGATCGCCACGCGTTTGCCGGCTACGAGGACGGTGGCGCTGCGGACGACGCGCCCGCGGCGGGCGCGCAGCCGGATCTCGAACAGGCGCTGCGACGCACAGGTGGACACGACCGTGACCGGCGGCGGGGAGGGGGCGGGCGCCGCGGGGGTGATAGGTGTCGGTGTCGGGGTCGGCGTGGGCTCCTGGTTCGGTGGGGAGGACGGTCAGCGGTGCTGCCTCGGCGACCAGATCGTCAGGCGACGCGTCGGGCAGGTCGGCACTGACGCGCGCGAGGTTGGTCGCCGTGGCGCTGGCCAGCATCCGCAGCTCGAAGCGGCGCTCCCCGCCGGGCTCCACCGTGCCAACGTCGCAGACGACGCCCGGCGCCGCTCTGGTGCAGCCGGCGGGCAGCGGGTCGAGCGGGGCGAGGCCGGCGGGGACCTCGTCGGTCAACTGCACCCCGGTCGCGGGCCGATCGCCCTGGTTGCGAAGCGTCAGCGCGTAGGTGACCTCGGTCCCGGCCGGGACCGTCGAGTCGCCCTCGAGCTCCTTCTCGAGCACGAGGTCGGCCTGACCGATCACCACGGAGTCATCGGCGACGTTGTTGCTGAAGTCGGGCTCGGCCGCCGTGGGGGAGACGGCAGCGCGGTTGGGGAGGGTCATCCCGACGGTTCCCGGTGCCACCCGCGTGCGCACCGTGATCACGCGCTCGCCGCCGACCTCCATCTGCGGGATCACGCACTGCGGGATCGGCCGTTCCGTGATGCCCGGGAACGGCTGCAGACTGCACTCGCCCGTGCCGCCCGAGATCGTGACCTCCGGCTCCAGCAGTTCGTCCGGCAGCGTGTCGGCCACGAAGGTGTCGGCCACGGCCGGCCCGGCGTTGCGGACCGTCAGCGTGTAGGTGACGATCTCGCCCACGGCGGCGAGGTGGGGCGAGGCGGTCTTCGTGATCGAGGTGTCGGTGACGGGGAGGGTCTGAAACGTCGAGGTCGCCGTGTTGTCGGCGTAGTCGAGATCGCCGGCCAGCGCGGACGCCCCGCCGAGATTGACCTCGGTCGAGTTCGACTTGTACTGCGGGATCGTGGTCGCGAGGTTCGCGACGACCCGCAGTGTGCGCGACTGTCCCGGCGAGAGCGAGCCGGTCGCGCACTCGAGGTAGGTGCCCTCGACCGGCGCGGGCGGATAGGAGCAGGTGTATCCGGCGCCGGTGGCCTGGCGATCGATCACCAGCGACGGGGGCGCCACATCGCCGATCGAAACCTCGGGGGCGGTGTCCGGGCCCTTGTTGGTGACCTCGATGTCGAAGACGATCTGCTCGCCGGGGACGAACGCGAACTCGACCTGCGAGGGCTTCGACACCGTCGTCTTGGTCACGACCAGGTCGACCACCGCGAGCTGTGCCACGCCCGCGTCGGTGGCGCTGTTGTTGGACGCATCGCCGTCGGGGGTGGAGACGACCGTCGCCGTGTTGCTCGGCGTCGGTGTGGCGAGCGTCGGCGTGATCACGACGGTGATCGGTGGGTAGGACGCGCCGGGCGCGAGCGGGTCGCGGCGCGTGCAGACCAGCGCGGGTGGCGCGCTGCAGGACCAGCCGGTGGCGGTGACCGCGCCGATCGTCAGGCCCGCGTCGAGCGTGTCCGTCACCGTCACCGGGCCGGACGTCGGCGCGTCGCCCGCGTTGTTGACCTCGATCGAGTACGTGGACGGCGATCCCACCACGAAATCGGGCGTGTGGCGCTTGGTGATCGCGACGTCCGGTACGAGCACGCGTGTGCGGGCCGGGGCCGTTTCGATCGTGTCGCGCGTGCCCAGATCGCGGGCCGTGAAGGCGACGCTCGCGACGTTCTCGAGCACGGTGCCGGTGGCGATGCCGGAGTCGTCGACGCGCACCTTGAACGCGACGATCCGCTGGCCGCCGGGGGCGATGTCCGCGAGCTGGAGCGGGCCGCCGGTCGGGTCGGGCGTGGTGACGCCGTCGACCGTCAGCGTCCCGGGCAGCGGCGTGACGCCCGCGGGCAGCGCGTCGTCGAAGTCGACCTCGGTCGCGACGTCCTGGCCCGTGTTGCGGATCGTCGTCGTGTAGGTCAGCTCGTCGCCGAGGTTCGCGCTGGCGCGGTCGACACTCTTCGTCGCCTCGATCCGTGGCGCGAAGAGCTCGGTGGCGATCGTCACCGCGCCGGGCTGGTAGGCGTCGCCGTTGGTCGTGAGCCTGACCTGGGTGCTCGTCTGGCCGTTGCCGAGGACGCCCGTCGTCGCGAGCAGGTCGGCGTCGAACCCGAGCTGGTTCGGGTACGCCGGGGTGCGCGTCCGGGCGTCGGTGCCCTCGACCGAGATCGTCGAGTTGAATACGTTGGAGGTCGGGTTGAGGGCGTTCGTCAGCGCCACCGGCGGCTGCCCGGCCGGGCCCTGCAGCGAGGCGCCGTCCCCGGTCGTGCCGCGATCGCCCTCGTAGGCGACGATGCCGACCTTCGAGCGAACCGGGCCGCTCGACGGCGTCCGGAACCCTGAGAGTCCGATCGTGACGCCGGGGCTGGCGGAGCCGACCTGTTGCAGGCCGTCGAAGACCGCGAGGCTGCGGGGCGGGGCCAAGGGGTCGCTGTAGGCGACGATCAGCGTCCAGCCGGCGAGCTGGCCGTCACCGCGACCGGTTCCCGCCTGGACGTTGGCGACGGTGTACTCGCCCGCTCCCGCGGTGCGGACGATCGAGGTGACGTCCGCGAAGCCCTGGTAGGTCTCGCCCGCGGTGTCGGTCGCGGCGGGGGCCGTCACCGTGCGGTAGGTCGTGTCACCCGGCGCCTCCAGGAGCACGCGGCCGCGCGCGGCGGGATCGATCGCCGGCGCACCGCCGGTTCCCGCGGCCAGTCGCGCACCCCAGTACAGGCCGGCGAAGAGCACCCGTCCGTTGTCCGGGAGCGCGAGCGTGGCGGCGCTCGAGGAGAACGTGGCCGGATCGGCGTCGATGTCCACGTAGGTCATCACGCGCGCGTTGTTGTTCGCGCCCGAGATCGGCACGGACGTCCCGTCGCGGGCGCCCGGACAGGCGGGCTCTGTGCCGACGCAGCTGAGCAGCGTGTTGGCCACGAGCGCGATGTCGCCCTGGGCGTTCTGGGTGAAGCGCGGAGCGAACGGACGCTCAGCGCGTGCCACCGCCGGGAGCGTCAACAGCACACATCCCACTGCCGCCAAGATCCGCCCCGCTCGGACCACGAATGTTGACGGTACGGAACCCGGCACTGAATAGTCCAGGAGGTTGGCGCGCGGGCAGCGGTTCGGGAGATGGCACGCGGCCCCGCGCACATATCGCGGGAACGCACGGCGCGAGCAATATAAGACTTGACACGTGACGACTAAGATCTCATACTGGTTGGCAAGTAAGAACTGACGATCTTGGAGGTAGGACTGATGGCCATCGTTCGCTGGGAGCCGATTCGCGAGATCAACACGCTGAACCGCCTGTTCGGCACCGTCTTCGACGCGCCGTTGCCGACCAACGGCGCGACCCTGCGCCGGTGGATGCCGGCAATGGACCTCGTCGAGACCGCGGAGCACTACGTGCTGCGCGCCGACCTGCCAGGCCTCACCGAGGAGGACGTGAACATCGAGGTCGATCAGCGAGTGCTCACCGTCTCGGGGGAGCGCAAGGCCGAGCACACCGAGACCAAGGACGGCTACCACCGCGTGGAGCGCGCCTTCGGCTCGTTCTCGCGCGCGCTGACGCTGCCCGAGGGCATCGACGCCGAGGCCGTGACGGCCAGCTTCGACAAGGGCGTGCTCGAGGTGCAGATCCCGAAGCCCGCGCAGCGCAAGCCGCGCAAGATCTCGATCGGCGTCGGCAGCGCGCCGAAGACGATCGACGCCGAGACGTCGGCGGCCGACTAGGCCGCCGCCGCGATGCGGGGGCGGCTAACCTCGCCGCCCCCGTGTTCACCATCCGCACCAGAGATCAGGGCTCCTACGCCCGCACCGGAACGCTCAAGCTCGCCCACGGCGAGGTCCGCACGCCCGCGTTCGTCCCGCTCGCGACCAAGGCCGTCGTCAAGACGCTCGAGGTCCGCGAGGTCGCCGACCTCGGCTACGACATGGTGCTGGGGAACACGTTCCATCTGTTCCTCACGCCTGGCCACAAGCTGATCGAGCAGTTCGGCGGCCTGCACCGCTTCCAGCGCTGGGACAAGCCGATCATCACCGATTCCGGTGGCTTCCAGGTCTTCTCGATGGGTCACGGCACCGTTGCCGACGAGATCAAGGGCCGCGCCGCGCAGTTCACCGGCGAGCGCGCGGGCGCGATCCTCGGGATCGAGGAGGAGGGCGTGCGCTTCCGCTCCTACCTCGACGGTTCGGAGAAGTTCATGGGGCCCGAGACCTCGATGGAGGTCCAGGGCGCGCTCGGCTCCGACATCGCGCTCGTCTTCGACGAGTGCACCCCGTTCCACGCCGACCGCGAGTACACCGCGCGCTCGACCGAGCGGACGCACCGCTGGCTCGATCGCTGCCTCGCCTGGCATGAGCAGCACGGGCCTGAGGGCCAGCTCGTCTACGGCATCGTCCAGGGCGGGACCGACGAGGACCTGCGCCGCTCATCCGCCCAGGCGGTGGCCGCGCGCGAAGCGCTGGGCGGGATCGCGATCGGCGGCTCGCTCGGGGAGAACAAGGCGCAGATGTTCGAGGTCGTCGAGTGGACGATCGAGGAGTTGCCGGAAGCCAAGCCGCGCCACCTGCTCGGCATCGGCGAAATCGACGACCTGGTGCGCGGCGTCGAACTCGGGATCGACACCTTCGACTGCGCGATGCCGACCCGCATCGGCCGCCACGGCATGGCGATCGTGCCCGACCCGGAGAAGCGCTGGCGCGTCGATCTCGCCAAGGCCCGCTGGAAGCAGGCCGACGAGCCGTTGCTCGAGGGCTGCCCCTGCCCAGCCTGTGAGGCGGGCTACTCGCGCGCCTACCTGCACTACCTGCTGCGCGCGAAGGAGCAGACCGCGATGCGCGTGCTCACGATCCACAACCTGGCCTACCTGCAGCGCCTGATGGCCGAACTGCGCGACGCGATCGACACCAACCGGCTCCCGGCGGTCGCGGCCGCCGTACGCGCAGGCGCGGCGCCCTGGGACCTCGCCGCCGCCGGCGCGTGACCAGCGCCCACCGCTCCTCGCCGGGCGGCGTCCCTGGGCGCCCCTCACCCGCCGCCGACGCCGGCGCGGCGTTCAAGGCCTTCGAATCTGCCGGCTGGAGCGCGCGGGCGGGAACCTATGACGCGCTGATGGCCCGAGCGACCGCGCTCGCCGTCGAGCCGCTGCTCGACGCCGCCGGCGTCGGCCCCGGCGTCCGCGTGCTCGACGTCGGCAGCGGCCTGGGGGCACTCGCGGCGGCCGCCACCGCCCGCGGCGCCGTCGTGACGGGTGTCGACCTCGCCGACGGCATGCTGGCCGAGGCGCGCCGCCGCCATCCCGCGATCGAGTTCGTGCACGGCGACGCCGAGGACCTGCCGTTCGCCGACGACAGCTTCGACGTCGCGCTCGGCGCGTTCATCGTCAACCATCTGCCGCACCCGGAGCGCGCGGCCTCCGAACTCGCCCGCGTCGCCACGCGCGTCGCGCTGGCGATGTGGGGCCCGGAGGACGAGGTCGCGATCCTCGGCCTCCCTGCCCGAGCGGCCGCGGACCTCGACGGCGCCGTCCCCGCCGGCCCCGACTCCCTGCGCTTCACGGACGCATCACAGCTCCTCGCCCTCCTCGGCCACGACGCCGTCCTGCGCGAACGCAAGGCACAGCTGCCCGTGGCTTCGCTCGACGAGCTCTGGGACGGCGTCCGCGGCGGCACCGTCCGCACCGCAGCCCGCCTCGCCGCGGCCACGCCGCAGCAGCTGGCCGCCGCCCGAGCGCGCCTCACCACGCTCGCCGAGCCGTACCGCACACCGTCGGGTTACGCCCTCCCGATCACCATCCGAGTCGCCTTCACAACCTAAAGCGCACTTAAGGGGCCTGGCCCCTTATCTTTTCTTTACCTGCCGCGGAGGGGCGAAGCCGTGATCGTGATGCCTACGAGGTGCATGGCCAGACAACCGCGCACCGAGCTCGCGGGCGGCATCCATCACGTGTTCGTGCGTGGAGCCGTTCGCCAGACCATCTACCTCGACGATCGCGACCGCGACGGGTATCTCGCGACACTTGCCAAGGTAGTCCGCTGGGCATCCTGGAGTTGCCTGTCGTACTGCTTGATGGGCAACCACATGCACCTGCTGATCGAGACCCCGCAGCCGAACCTTGGGGACGGCATGCAACGGCTCCATGGCGCGTTTGCGCAGCGGTTTAACCTCCGCCACGAGAAGGACGGTCACGTGTTCGGAACCCGCTACCAGGCGAAGCCGATCACGTCTGACGCGCACCTCTGGGTGATCGTGCGCTACATCGTCCAAAACCCGGTCGCCGCCGGCCTGTGCGCGACCCCCGAGGCGTGGCCTTGGAGCAGTCACGCGTCAGTGCTTGACGGTCCCGCACCTCCGTGCCTGGACCGTCCGCGCCTGCTCTCGTACTTCGCCTCGCAGGGCGGTGACCCCCGCAGCCGCTACCTCGAATGCGTTCAAGCCACCGTCGATCCGCAGCTAAAGGACTTCTAAGGGGCCAGGCCCCTTAGAAGCGGTTTAGGCCCCTTAGGAGCGGTTTACTCGCCGAGCGCTACCGCACCCCGACTGGCTACGCCCTCCCGATCACCATCCGGATCGCCGCCGTTGAAGCGAAGGCGCGGGTCACTGGGCGTTCTGGTTGACGAGGTCCTTGAAGGACTGGACCGAGTCGTCGAGGGAGCCGCTGACCTGTTCGTCGAGCTGGACGGTCTTGTTGCCGGCGCCGCCGATCGCCTGATAGGCGATCACGCCGCCGGCGATCAGCACGAGGACGAGGACGAGCGCGACCCACTTGCCGGCGCCGCTGGACTGCTGGCGCTGGGGCGCCGGCTGGCGGCGGGAGGGGGCCGGGCGGGCGGAGGTGCGGCGCGAGGCCGGCGGGTCCTCGGCGATCGGCTGCAGCGGCCGGCGGGGGCGCTCGCGGGTGCCGGTGGGGAGCATCCGGGTGGCCTCGTCGTCGGGCATGTGGTGCGTGGCGTCGAGGTCCTCGGTGTTGGAGACGCCGGCGAGGCCGTCGCGCAGGGCGTCCTCCATCTCGGCGGCGTCGACGTAGCGGCGAGCCGGGTCGCGGGCGAGGGCGCGGGCGACGGCGGCGGCCAGCTCGGGCGGGACGTCGCGGACCTCGTCGGCGAGACGCGGCGGCGGGCCGGACTCCTGCTGGCGGGCGAGGTCGGTCAGCGAGGCGGCCTCGTAGGGGAGCCGGCCGGCCATCAGCTGGTAGGAGACGACGCCGAGCGCGTAGATGTCCGAGGCGGGCCCGGCGGGCTCGCCGCGCGCCTGCTCCGGCGACAGGTAGGCCGCGGTGCCGAGGACGGAGCCGACCTTCGTGATGTCCGACTGCTCCGCGGCCTTGGCGATGCCGAAGTCGGCCAGCTTGACCACGCCGTCGGTGTTGACCATCAGGTTGCCGGGCTTGATGTCGCGGTGGACGACCCCGTTGCGGTGCGCGTAGTCCAGCCCGCGGCAGGCCTGGGTGAGGATCTCGACGGCGTCGCGCGGGGGCATCGGCCCGCGGTCGCGCAGCAGCTCGGCACAGGAGTGCCCGTCGACGTACTCCATGACGATGAACTGGCGGCCGGAGTGCACGTCGGAGCCGAAGTCGAAGACCTGGACGATGTTCGGGTGCACGAGCCGGGCGGCGGCGAGCGCCTCGCGCCGGAAGCGCGTGACGAAGCTCGCGTCCTCGGCCAGGTGCTCGGCCAGCAGCTTGACCGCGACGTTGCGCTCCAGGCGCGTGTCGAACGCGAGCTGGACGGTCGCCATGCCGCCGACGCCGAGCCGGCGGTCGAGCTTGTAACGGTCCGCGAAGAGCTGCTCGGTGGCCATCAGCGAGGCGCCTCCGCCGGGCCGCGGGGGTCGGGACGGCTTCCGTGGGCGCCTCGGTCGGCGCTTCGGTGGGCGCGGCCGTCGGCGCCTCCGTGGGCGCTTCGGTCGGCGCCTCCGTGGGCGCCTCGGTCGGGGCTTCCGTCGGCGCCTCGGTGGCGGTCGCGGTCGGCGTCGGCGTCTCCGTCTCCTCGGCGGTCGGCGTGGGCGTCGCCTCGGACTTGCAATCCGCGCCGATCCGGCTCTCCATGTGGTCGATCCAGTCGCGCAGGTTCTGCTTGAGGTCGGGATCGACATCCCGCGGCAGCCCGTCGATCTCGCGCTGGGCGAGCTGGACCTGCGAGCGCGCCTCGCTGCGGTCCTCGTCGGTGCACGCCTGCCCGATCCGGTCAGCGGTCTGAGTGAGCGCCTTCGCGTTGCTGGCGGGGATCAGCTCAGGGTTGGACTTTCCGCAGCCCGCCAGGGCAGCGACGACCATTGCGAGGAGCAGCAGGCGTCCCATCAAAAGATCCAGGTTACTGTCCGTACTGCAGCCGCTCGG
This sequence comes from uncultured Solirubrobacteraceae bacterium, assembly GCA_963848475.1. Classification (GTDB taxonomy): domain Bacteria; phylum Actinomycetota; class Thermoleophilia; order Solirubrobacterales; family Solirubrobacteraceae; genus Solirubrobacter. Next base: position 119,885 of record CAWKDW010000004.1, read on the forward strand.
CCAGCGAGTCCGGCAGCCGCGCTGCTCGAATCGCCGCCTGGGCGCCCGCGATGTCGTACTCCGCGCGCTGGTAGGTGGCGGTCTGGCTCTCGGTCTCGAGCAGCAGCCAGGCCGCCCGTGGGTCGCCGTCGCGGGGCTGCCCGGTCGAGCCCGGGTTGATCAGCCACTCGCCCGTCGAGATGTCGAGTTCGGTGCCGTCGCGGCGCGTCGTCCCGGTCGCCGGCTCACCCTCGGGCCGGTGGAACGACAGCGCGACGTGCGAGTGCCCGATGAACGAGACGCGGAAGTCGGTCGAGTCGAAGCAGAGCTCGGCGGTCAGGCCGGAGAGCACGTACTCCCAGATCGGGTCGCGCGGTGAGGCGTGGAAGAGCCCGTAGCCCTCGCCCGAGCCCGCCGGGCTCAGACCGAGCAGGAACTCGCGCGTCTCGGGCGAGATGACCTCCTGCGTCCAGCGCGCGGCGAGCGCGGCGCCACGCGAGAAGTCGTCCAGCGAGAGCACCTCGACGACCGCGAGATCGTGGTTGCCGGCCAGGCAGATCGAGCTGTGCGCCTCGGCCAGCGCCACGCACGCGTCGGGCTCGGCGCCGTAGCCGACGAGATCGCCCAGGCACCACAGCTCATCGGCCCCCGCGGTCTCTGCAGCGGCGATCACCGCCTCGAACGCGTGGCGGTTTCCGTGGATGTCGGTGCAGATGGCGGCCAGCATGGCGTAGCGTCTATTCGGTGCTGCGACGGCTCCGCCTGCCTGCTGCTCTCGTCGCCGCGCTGGTCGTGGCGGAGGCCGCAGTCCTGCTCCTTCGGCCGAAGGAGCGGTACCCCGTGGTGCAGGTGGAAGCGCGAGCCTACTTCAGCACGGCGGAGTTGGAGAAGGCTGAGCGTTTCCGTTCAGGTCAGCTGTGGCTGTACGGGGGACGCACGGTGCTCGAGCTGGGCGTGCTGGTCGTCGCCGTCTGGTTCGCGCCGACGCGATTCCCGGCGCCCCGTCCTGACCGGCGCCGCGACCGCGGCGGCGATCACCCTGGCCACCACCGTGGTGGCGCTGCCGTTGCGCGCCGCCTCGCGCGAGCGCGCCAAGGACGTCGGCCTGGTCACGCAGGGCTGGGGCGGCTGGGCGGTCGACGTCACCAAGGGCGCGGCGATCGGCGGCGTGATGGCGGGCGCGGGCGGCGCGCTGCTGGTCGTCGGCCTGCGCCGCTTCGGACGCAACTGGTGGGCGCCGGGCGCCGCCGCCGTCGTGGGCTTCGCGCGTCGTCTTCACCTACCTCGGCCCGATCGTGCTCGATCCCGTCTTCAACAAGTTCACGCCGCTGCGCGGCGGGAGCGACCCGCGACGACGTGCTCGAGCTCGCCAAGCGCGCCGGGGTGGACGTCAACCAGGTCTACGAGGTCGACGCCTCGCGCCGCACGACCGCCGCCAACGCCTACGTGACCGGGATCGGCCACACCAAGCGCGTCGTGCTCTACGACACGCTGCTGAAGGACTTCACGCCCGGCCGAGACGCGGCTGGTGGTCGCCCACGAGCTCGGCCACGTCCACTTCCGCGACGTCCCGCACGGCCTGCTCTGGCTCGCGCTGGTCGCGCCGTTCGGGACGCTGGCGATCGCCCGCGCGTCGGAGCGGATGACGCGCCCGGGCACGACCGCGGTCCCCGCCGTGGCGCTCTCGCTCGCCCTGATCGCGCCCGTCCTGACGACGATCTCCAATCAGCTCTCGCGCGATGTCGAGCGCCGCGCCGACGCCTTCGCGCTCGAGCTGACGCACGAACCCGACGCGATGGTGGCCTTCGAGCGCCGGATCACGCTCCAGAACGTCGGCGACCCCGACCCGCCGCGCTGGCAGCAGGTCGTCCTCGGCACGCACCCGCCCACGCTGGAGCGGATCGGCCAGGCGCTTGCCGCTAGGAGTAGTCCGGCCGGTCCCTGATCTCGGGAAGGCGCTTGATGCAATCCGTGGTGCGCCACTTGGACCAGTTGTCCTCCATGGCGTCCATCAGCTCGTGCATCGCCTGCGGGGAGAGCGACACCCGCGTCACGACGACGCCCGGCACCTCATCGTCCTCGACCTCGTGGTCCACGCGCGAGAACGTCAGCGTGAACTCGTAGTCGGAGTGCGAGACCGTGGCGAAGTTCGCATACACACCGGCCATGACCTCGGGCGTCGTGTGCAGGTTGAAATGCCGCTCGCGGTCGTCTGAGTCCATCCCGCCTAGCATCCCACACCGTGCGCTACTTCGTGGTCGCGGTCGGCAAGGCACGTGCGCCGTACCTCGACGATCTCCAGCACTACGAGAAGCTGCTCTCGCGCTACGCGCGCGTCGACGTGATCGAGGTCGCCGACGATGAGGCGCTGCAGCGCCGGATCCCCGAGCGCGCGTGGGTCTGCCTGCTCGACAGCCGCGGCCGCGCGTACGACTCGCGAGGCCTTCTCCGGCTGGCTGGAGGAGCGCCGCCAGGCGGGTCGCGACGTCTGCTTCGTGATCGGCGGCGCGTTCGGGACCGAGCTCGCGCGCGCTGACCACAAGCTCTCGTTCGGCCCGGCGACGCTGCCGCACCTGCTCGCCCGGGTAGTCCTGCTCGAACAGCTCTACCGAGCGTCACAAGATCCTCGCCGGAGAGCCGTACCATCATTGAGGTGCATCCCATCGACGAGCTGAGGGCGGCCGTCGAGGCGGCGGCTGCCGATCTGCGCAACGGCAAGCCCGCGCCGAGCGCCAAGGCGAGCCTGGAGCGCCCCAAGAAGGCCGGCTTCGGCGACTACTCCACCAACGCCGCGATGCTGCTCGCGCCCTCGCTGGGCGCGCCGCCGCGGGAGATCGCGGAGCGCCTCGGCGAGCGCCTGTCCGAGCGCCTGGGCACGGCGGTCGACCGTGTCGAGGTCGCCGGCCCCGGCTTCCTCAACGTCTTCCTGGCCGACCGCTGGTTCACCGACGCCACGCACCAGATCGTGGCCGCCGGCGACGACTGGGGCCGCGGGCACCCGGAGCATCCGAGAAGGGTCATCGTCGAGTACGTCTCGGCCAACCCGACCGGCCCGCTGACCGCCGCCAGCGGCCGTCACGCGGCCTACGGCGACGCCCTCGCACGGCTGCTCGGCTTCGCCGGCAACGAGGTCGTGCGCGAGTACTACTTCAACGACGCCGGCTCGCAGGTCACGCAGCTGGGCGAGTCGGTCCGCGCCCGCGCCCGCAAGGAGCCGGTGCCCGAGGACGGCTACCAGGGCGACTACGTGGCCGAGATCGCCGCCCGCATCCCCGGCGCCGCCGAGAGCGACGCGGCCGAGGTCGGCGTCAAGGCCGCCGCGCTGATCATGGAGAGCATCCGGGCGACGCTGACGGCGTACCGGGTCGAGTTCGACTCGTTCTTCCTCGAGGGCTCGCTGCACGAAGGCGACCCGTCGCCGATCGCGATCGCCTACGAGCTGCTGCGCGAGCACGGCCACACCTACGAGTCCGAGGGCGCGCTGTGGATGCGCACGAGCGCGTTCGGCGACGACAAGGACCGCGTGCTCGAGCGCTCCAGCGGCGCCCCGACGTACTTCGCGGCCGATGTCGCCTACCACGAGAACAAGGTCGAGCGCGGCTTCGACCTCCTGATCGACGTGCTCGGCGCCGACCACCACGGCTACATCGGCCGCATGAAGGGCGTGATGGAGGCGCTCGGGCACCGCTCCGACCAGCTCGAGATCCCGATCCTGCAGTTCGTGCACGTCGTCGAGGGCGGCGACCGGGCGAGCATGTCCAAGCGCCGCGGCGACTTCGTGACGCTGGACGAGCTGATCGGCACGATCGGCGTCGACGCGACGCGCTGGTTCATGATCTCGCGCTCGCACGAGTCCACGATCGACCTGGACCTCGAGCTCGCGCGCAAGCAGGACCCCGAGAACCCGGTCTACTACGTGCAGTACGCGCATGCGCGGATCGCGTCGATCCTGCGCAACGCGCCGGACGGGCTGGTCGAGGCGGCACTCGCCGGCGAACCGCGGGCCGGTGGCGCTCAACGCTCCGAGCGCGACCTGATCCGGCAAGCTGCTGAGCTTCCCGAACGAGGTCCGCGAGGCGGTCGAGCGGCGAGCGCCGCACCGCATCGCCGGCTACGCGCTCGAGCTCGGCCAGGCGTTCGCCGCCTTCTATCGCGACTCGCCGGTGCTCAAGGAGCCCGACGCTGCATTACAGTCGTTCCGGATCGCGCTCTGCGTCGCTTCCCAACGCACCCTCGCCGCCGCGCTCGGACTGCTCGGCGTCTCAGCCCCGGAGACAATGTGATGCTCGACGCGACGACCTCGCTCACGGTTCAGGCCAGACTCCCGAACCCGTACATCCACGTCGACAACCGCGGGTTGATCCTGTGCAACGGGCCGCGTTGCGTGAGCGTCCCCGCGTCGCAGCTGCGGACCTGCTCGGAGACGTTCGAGATCATCGCCTCCGAGAAGCGCGCGACCCGCAGCCAGGGCCCGCACCTGATCGGCGGCTACATCGAGGGCGGCTACGTGGTGCTCTACGCCGGCACCCAGGACGACCTCGTCTCGGTCAGCCTGAACTCGTCGGAGTTCAACGCGCTGCGCGAAGCCCTGGCGGTCCGATGAAGCTCCTCCTCGGCGTGCTCGCGGTGCTGCTGATCGTGGCGGCGCCCGCGCGGGCCGAGGAACGGCTGCTGACGTTCTACTCGCCGCCGATCGACTCCGAGCCCTTCGTCCACAAGTCGACCTGGGTGACGCTCAAGGCCGACGGCGTCCAGGCGCCGGCCGAGGCGGGCTACGTGCTCGGCTTCAAGGAGCAGGTGCTGGTGGACAGCAAGGCCCCGGACGCGAAGCCGCTGCCGGTGTCGAAGATGATGGTCCACCACCTCCTCTATTACACGCCGGAGCGCGTCGACGCGTCGGGCGGGTGCCTCGGCGCCACGTTCCTGACCGGGCGCGGTGAGGAGCACCCGGACGGGCAGTTCGGCATGCTCTCACCGCCCGCGCAGCGCGCCCGCTACGGCGTCCACAACGCCAAGCCCGACGGCAGCGCGCCGACCTGGCAGCTCAATGCGATGGTGATGAACCACTACGCGCAGACCAAGCGCTTCTACGTCCGGACGCGCATCTGGTACACGACCGAGCCGCGCACGCCGATGTACCCGCAGACGGTCGGCGACTGCTCGCACTTCCCGAACGGCATGTCCTACGACGTCCCGGGCGGCGGGAAGCCGGGCTCGCGCTTCGTCGACCGCTCGACCTGGACCGTGCCGTTCTCCGCGCGCATCCTCAGCGCCGCGTCGCATCACCACGGCGGTGCGACGCATCAGACGCTCACGAGCGTGACGTGCAAGCGCAAGCTGCTGGACGCGCGCGCCTACTACGGCGCCGCCGACCACCCCTACAACACGATCCGCCCGATCCTCCACGAGCCGGGACCGATCGCCAACGGCACCTTCGACTCACTGCAGGGCATCCCGATCGCCCAGGGGGAGGTGCTCGAGCGCGCCGCGGAGCACGACAACGTGGAGTTGCACGTCGCCGCGATGGGCTTCTGGGTCCTGATGCTGATCCGCGACGACGGCGTGACCGGCTGCCCGGCGCTGCCGACCGACCTCACGGAGGTCACCAAGCCGCGCCGCTTCGACCGCAAGGCGCCCTACGTCTACGACCGCAAGGTCCCGCAGCTGCTCAGGCCGACCGGCAAGTGGCGGGCCTTCAGCGGCGCCTCGATCTCGATCGGCGACCAGTACTTCCAGCCGGCGATGCTGACGGCCCGCGTCGGCCAGAAGCTGACCTGGCGCTTCGCCGGCGTCGAGCCGCACAGCGTGACCGTCGCCAACGGGCCGCGCGGCTTCTCCTCCAACTACCTCGGCATCACGAAAGGGTCGTACTCGTTCACGCCGACCGTCCCCGGCACCTACCGGCTGACGTGCCTGATCCACCCGACGACGATGGCGCAGACCCTCAAGGTCAACTAGAACTACAGGGACTTGAAGAAGTTCAGGCCGAGGCCGTCGAGCGTCTCCTGCGCCTTGATGTTGATCTGCTTGAGCTCGCCGGTGAACAGCATCAGGCCCATCGTGATCAGGATCACGCCGGAGATCGCGGTGATCGCCAGATAGTGGTTGCGCAGCCAGCCGAAGGCGGCGGTCATGCGCGTGAAGGCGACCGCGGTCAGCAGGAAGGGAACGGCCAGGCCGAGCGAGTAGAACGCGAGCAGGATGCCGCCGTGCCCGACGGAGTCCTGGGTCGCGGCGACGTTGAGGATCGCGCCGAGCGTCGGGCCGATGCACGGCGTCCACGCGATCGCGAACGCCGCGCCCGCGACGATCGGGCCGCCTGACCCGGCGCGGCTGATCAGCGCGTCCGGGCGCCAGTCGCGGTTCAACCGCGGGACGAACGGCGTCAGCAGGAAGAAGACGCCGAGCGCGATGATGATCGCGCCGGCGATCTTGTCCAGCGTCGCGCGGCTGTCCGCGAGCGTCGAGCCGAGCCCGGTCGCGGTCATCCCGAGCGCGACGAAGATCGTCGTGAACGACAGGCAGAAGACGATCGCGGGCATCAGGATCTTCGAGCGTGCTGCGCTCGCCCGACTTCATCTCGGCCAGCGAGACGCCCGAGACGGCCGACAGGTAGCCCGGCACGAGCGGCAGCACGCACGGCGAGACGAACGAGACGAGGCCGACGGCGAAGGCGGCGATGATCGGTGGGGTCCGCGCCCGCGCTCACAGGCCCAGCTCCGCGTCCAGGCGCCGCGCGTCCTCGGCGCTCAGGGGCGGCGGCGGTTCCGCCTCGGGCGCGTCGCTCGCGTTGCCGCGCCAGCGCTTGAGGGCGATGCCGATCCCGACGGCCGACAGCAGCACGAGCACGATCGGGACGACCCACAGCGTCGCGTTGAAGCCCGTCGCGGCCCGGCTGGGCGAGCACACCCTCGCCGTACTCCTCGACCAGCGCGGCCTTGATCTGCTCCTTGTCCTTGCCCGCGGCGATCTGCTCGCGGATGAACGCGCGCTCCTGCAGTGCGACCGGCGAGCTGGAGACGCTGAGCACGGTGCCGCACTCGACGCACATCACCTCGTCCTCGATGTCCGGGAGCGAGGCGCGCGGCGCCTGGGCGGCCGCGGGCGCCACGAACGCCAAGGTGGCCAGAAGTGCGATCAACGTGATCCTCATGCCTTCTCCGCCAGCAGCTTCGGCAGGTGCTCGTCGAGCCACGCCTGTGTGACCGGGAAGCGCCGCATCGCCGCGACGCGGCCGCTGCGGTCGATCAGGAACGTCTCCGGGTAGCCGGAGACGCCGAACGAGCGCCCGTACTCGCGGTCGCGGTCGCGCAGGCTCGGGAACGTCGCCTTGCTCTCCTTGAGGAAGGCGATCGCCTTGTCGCTGGCGTCCTGCGTGTCGACCCCGAGGACCATCCCGCCCTGGGACTCGATCTTCTCGTGCGTCGCTGCAGCAGCGGCAGCTCCTCGCGGCAGGGGTCGCACCAGGAGGCCCAGACGTTGAGCACGACGACCTTGCCCTTGTAGTCCGCCAGCGAGCCGGAGCCGGTCTGCGAGCAGCCACGGCAACGCGGCGAGCGGGGCCTCGGGGCGCTTGCCCTTGGCCACCGCGTCGTCGAGCGTGGTGTCCGTCCCCTTGGACACCACGCCGTAGGCGAGCAGCCCGACGAGGGCCGCGGCGACGAGGGTGATCGGCCAGAAGACACGCAAACGCACGTCGGCAAGGGTATCCGCGTCAGTTACACTCCCGACTCGCGCGGGCGTTGTCCAATGGCTAAGACGTTGGCTTCCCAAGCCAAAGATGGGGGTTCGATTCCCCTCGCCCGCTTAATCACTTGTTCATTTTTCGCAGGTGAAGTGAGATCTGACGGCCGCTGGCCTCGCGAGCCCGGGTGGCGGCACGGCGGTCCTCGATCCACGCCAGTTCGCGCTGCAGCTTGCGCCAGGCGGCGATCCGCTCCGGGTCGAGGTTCTCGCGCACCGCGCAGCCCGGCTCCGTGTCGTGGCCGCAGTCCGCGAAGCGGCACTGCAGGGCGAGTTCGTCGACGTCGCCGAAGCTCTCGCCGGTGCCGTCCCAGAGGCCGGCGATGCCGGATCCCGGGGGTGTCGATCAGGAACGCGCCGCCGGGAAGCGTGAGCAGCTCGCGGGTGACGGTCGTGTGGCGGCCGCGGCCGTCGGCGCGCACCTCGCCTGTCGCCTGGCGCTCCTCGCCGAGCAGGGCGTTGATGAGCGTCGACTTGCCGGTGCCGGACGCGCCGAGCAGGACCGCGGTCGCGCCGGGCTCCAGGAGTTGGCGCACGGCGCCCAGCCCTCGCCGGTGAGCGCGCTGACCGCGATCGCGTCGGCGACGCCCATCCGCCGCGCGAGCTGCGCCGCCGTCAGGTAGCCGTCGTCGACGAGGTCGGTCTTGGTCAGCAGGAGCGCGACGGGCACGCCGCCCGAGGCCGCGAGCGCGGCGAAGCGCTCGAGCCGCCGGGCCTTCGGGTCCGGCAGCGGCTCGGTGACGAGCGCGAGGTCGACGTTGACGGCCAGCACCTGGCCGTCGGTCGCCTCGCCCGGGTCGCGGCGCACGATCACGCCGTGGCGCGGCTTGATGGCGGCGATCGCGTCGCCGTCGTCGAGCTCGACCCAGTCGCCGGTGACCGGCGTCTCGCTCAGCCGCCCGCGGGCGGGGACGAGCCGCGGCTCGTCGTCATCGGAGGTTGCGACCAGCCAGAGGCCGCGGTACTGCGCCAGGACGCGCGCAGAAGTAAGAGCTTGCAACGGAGGTTCTCCACGTCATTCGCAAAAGGGACACGACTGGGCGCGGGCTCCGGGCACGTCGTCCCGGGGCCCGTTCAGGCGGTCGTGGCGAAGGTGTGAAGGCGGTGCGTCACAAGGTGCAGGCTACAGAAGCCGCTGCACCGAGTCCACTTTGTCCTGCAGCGTCTGCGGCTTGTCGCGGCGCTCGTCGAGCTTGAGCACGGTGTAGACGCGCGGGATGCCGAGCTCGAAGGGCACGGCGTGCAGCTCGCCGACGACGGCCAGGATGTCGGCGGTCTCGCCCTCCAGCGACGTGCCCATGGCGTGCATGACGTACCGCACGCGGTCCTGTTCGGCGAGCCGGCGCTGGATCGCGGCGATGTACTCGGAGGCGCTCGCGTCCGGGCGCCCGAGCGCGATCACGGTGAGGTCGGCCGTGGCCATCTACTTGCGCTTGCGGATCGTCGAGATCTCGCCGTCGGCGGCGAACTTCAGGCGGGTGCCCGGGAAGTCGGAGCGCGTGAGCGAGCGCATGCAGCTGATACGCGCCCCGCTTCGGGTCGGCGTGGGGGACGCCGCGCGCCGTCGAGCCGGTAGGACGCGATCCGCCCGACGAAGAAGCGGCCGTCGGGCGCCAGGGCGAGCGTCAGCAGCGCGCTGAGCGAGCTGCGGCCGCCGGTGCCGAAGTTGTGCCAGCCGGCGAGGTTGCCGAGCGAGTAGGCGATCAGCCGGCCCTTGTAGAGCTCGAGCCCGCGCAGCACGTGCGGGCCGGAGCCGAGCACGACGTCGGCGCCCGCGTCGATCGCGACGCGCGCGAAGTGGCGGCTGTCGCCGCGGTACTCGCCGTAGGCCTCCTCGGCGCCCTCGGGCACGTGCACCTTGCTCTCGCCCTCGGCGCCGGCGTGCAGGAACGCGACCACGATGTCGGCCATGCTCGCCGCGCGCTGGATCTGGATCCGGACCTTGGCGTCGTCGGCCATCGGGTTGGTCCAGCTGTAGGTCGAGAAGCCGGCGAAGGCGACCTTCGTCCCGCGGCGGTTGATGACCACGATCTCGCCGGGCGCGCCGGTGGCCTTGACCTTCGCGGCGGCGAGCGCGTCACGCGTGGAGCGCCAGCCGAGCGCGCCGTAGTCGAAGGCGTGGTTGTTGGCGTGGTTGACGATGTCCACGCCCGCCCGCCGCAGCGTCTTCGCGTTGCCGGGCGGTGCCTGGAAGGCGAAGCAGTCCTTGCTGCCGCCGCCGCATTTGGAGGCGCCGCCGGGGCCGAACGTCCCCTCGTAGTTGACCGCGGCGATGTGGGCCTTCTTGAGCACGGCCGCTCCGGCCGCGAGCAGGTCGCGGCCGCCGTTGGGCGGGTTGCCGTAGGAGGAGCCGAGCGTGAGGTCGCCGCCCCAGGTCAGCACGACCGGCTGGGTCGCGCGCTTCTGGGTGGCCGCGACCGCCTCAGCGGTCGGCGACTCGCTCGCCGCGCTCGAAGCGAGCGAGGCGAGGACGAACAGCAGCACCGCCGCTGCCGTCCGAGTCGTACCGACATGGCGGCGCATCACCCGGGGATTCGCGCCGGCTCGGTGCGGTCCTGCTACCAGGCCTGATCGGTGCCGCAGTGCGGGCAGCCGACCGATGTGGTGACCGCGGCCTTGAAGACGTAGCCGCAGGCGCAGCTGTAGAGCGCAGCGTCCTGGCTCACGTTCGCGCGCTTGTTGCGCTCCCGCATCGGGCCGACAGCGGTGCGTCGCCGGCTGCGGGGCCGGAGGCGGGTGAGGGTGATCGGGCGGGCTACATGCATCGACTTGCCACTGTTAACGACAGGTGGCGCCAGAGGTTTCAGCGATCGATGTTGGGAATCGTTAGCGCCGCCTCCGGACGTCTCGCGCCATAATCGACTCGTGGACCCGTCCCGCAAGCGCACGATCCGCTTCGTTGTGGCGCTCTCCGCCGCCGTTCTGCTGGCCGGAGCGCTCGCCTATACGAGCTTCTCCGCGTCCACCGAGGCACGTCAGCCCTCGGAACTCGCCACCGCCGCGCCAACTCCGGGCAAGAAGTACCAGCTCGTCGGCAAGGTCGTCGCGGGCTATCACCAGCAGGGCGACACGACGTACTTCCGCGTCCGCGACCGCGACGGCAAGACCTCCGTGGCCGTCACCTACAGCGGTCAGCTGCCCGACCCGTTCCGCGCCGACCGCGAGGTCGTCATCGACGTGGTCAAGAAGGGCGACGTCTACGAGGGGCAGAAGGGCTCGCTCGTGACGAAGTGCCCCTCGAAGTTCACGGCCGACCAGACGCAGACCTGACGTGTTGGTCGCGGGCCAAGCCTGCCTGATCGTCGCGCTGCTCTGCGCCCTCTACGGGATCGGGGCCTCGCTCTACGGCGCGCACGCGCACCGGGGAGCGTGGGTCGCCTCCGGGCGCCGCGCGGTCTACGCGATGGCCGGCGCGACCGCGATCGCGTTCGTGACGCTCGAGCTGGCGTTCGTGACCTCGGACTTCGCGTTCGCGGTCGTCGCCAGCCACTCCTCGACCACGACGCCGCTCTTCTACCGGCTGACCGCGATGTGGTCCTCGCAGGAGGGCTCGCTGCTGCTGTGGCTGTTCCTGCTGGGCATGTGGTCGAGCCTGATCCTCTACATCACGCGCCACCGGCTGCGCGCGCTCGCGCCCTACGCCCAGGCGGTGCTGCTCGGCTTCGGGGCGTTCTTCGCGTCGCTGCTGGTGTTCGCCGAGTCGCCGTTCAGCCGCGTGCCGAGGCCGGTCACGGAGGGCGTGGGCCTGAACCCGCTGCTGCGCGACCCGGGGATGATGATCCACCCGCCGATGCTCTACTCGGGCTACACGCTGTTCGCGGTCCCGTTCGCGTTCGCGGTGGCGGCCCTGGTCACGCGGCGGCTGGACGCGGAGTGGATCCGTTCGACACGCCCGTTCACGATCGCCGCCTGGTGCGCGCTCGGCTTCGGGATCGTGCTCGGCGCGCGCTGGTCGTACCACGAGCTCGACTGGGGCGGCTACTGGATGTGGGATCCGGTCGAGAACGCGTCGCTGATGCCGTGGCTGACCGCGACGGCGTTCATGCACTCGGTGATGATCCAGGAGCGGCGCGGGATGCTGCGCATCTGGAACGTCTCGCTCGTGCTCGCGACGGGCGTGCTGGCGATCCTCGGCACCTTCCTGGTGCGCAGCGGCGTGCTGAACTCGATCCACGCCTTCGGCGCCTCCACGCTGGGCGTGCCGTTCCTGGCGCTGATCGCGTGCATGATCGCCGGCTCGATCTTCCTGGTCGCCTCGCGCGCGGACTCGCTGCGCTCCACGCACCGGCTGGACTCGCTGCTCTCGCGCGAAGCGGTCTTCCTGCTCAACAACCTGCTGCTCGTCGCGCTCTGCTTCGTGATCTTCTGGGGGACGTTCTTCCCGCTGATCGCCGAGGCGGCGACCGGTCGCCAGCGCAACATCGGCCCGCCGGTCTACGAGGCGTTCGTCGTTCCGCTGGCGCTGCTGCTGGTGCTCGCCGCGGGGGTCGGCCCGCTGATCGCCTGGCGGCGCGCGAGCGCCGCGAACCTGCGCCGCAACCTGGCGCGTCCGGCGGCGTGCGGCATGGCGGTGCTGGTCGTGATGATCGCGCTCGGCCAGACGCAGTCGGTCACGGCGCTGATCATGTTCGCGCTGGCGGGCTTCGTCTTCGGCGGCGTCGCGCAGGATCTCTGGCGCGGCGTGCGTGCGCGGCGCGCGGTCTCGCGTGAGCCGGTGCCTGTGGCGCTGGTCTCGCTCGTCCGGCGCAACCGGCGCCGCTACGGCGGCTATCTCGCGCACATCGGGATCATCACGCTGTTCGTCGGCGTCGCCGCGTCGTCGAGTTTCAAGAGCGTCGAGGACGTCTCGCTCAGCCCGGGCGAGACCGCGAAGGTCGGCGGTTACGAGTTCACCTACGTCAAGCCGATCGCCGAACTGCACGCCGCGCCCAACGGGCGCCTGGAGCGGATCGCGTTCGGCGCGCAGCTGAGCGTGCGCAAGCAGGGCGGCGAGGCCAGGCCGCTGCGGACGTCGAAGGACTACTTCCCGTCGCAGGACACCTCGCTCGGGCCGGTCTCACGCTTCTTCGACGGCGAGTCGACCACCGAGGTCGGCCTTGACACGAGCCTGCGCAACGACATCTGGGCCGCCGTCGCCCCGGACACGGCGAAGCTGCGGCCGCGGATCGACGAGGGCGACAAGCTCTTCGACAAGGCCGCCGACGACCTCACGGTCGAGCAGTCCAACCAGTTCCTCGCGCTCGCGCTGCGCGGGCTCACCGACCGCTACGCGCAGAACCCGCCGCCCGCGCGCTTCCGCCTCGAGGTCAACCCGCTGGTGACGTGGATCTGGATCGGCGGGCTGATCGTGCTGCTCGGCGGCATCATGGCCGCCTGGCCGGCCAAGCGCGGCATGTCGCGCATGGCGAGCGCTCGGTACGCCGCCCAGGTCGGGCGCGACGTGCGCGAGGCCGGCGCCGAGGCCGAGCCCGAGTCCGTCCCGGCCTGAGCTCGCCGATGGAGCTCGCCCTGATCGTGCTGGTGATCGCCGGCGCCGTGCTGATCGTCACGGGCCCGCTGCGCTCGCGCTCGCGCGAGGGCGACGATGCGCTCGAGGCCGAGGTCGCCGAGCTCGAGGCCGCCAAAGAGGCCAAGTACCGCGAGATCCGCGACGCCGAGCTCGATTACAAGACCGGCAAGATGTCCGACGGCGACTGGCGCTCGCTCGACCGGACGCTGCGCGCGGAGGCCGTTGAGCTACTCAAACGGCTGGATCGTGTGTACGAGCGTGTCGAGTCGCTACCCTAATCTGCCGCATGATCCACACGATTCTCACCGTCCTTCAGGTCCCGATCGCCGCAGGCGTGATCTTCCTCGTGCTCCTGCACTCGGGTAAGGACGCCGGCATGTCCGGTGCGTTCGGTGTGGGCGTGGCCGGCGGTTCCTCCGGCGGTTCGCTGATGGAGCGCAACCTGGATCGCTGGACGATCGTCTTCGCGGTGCTGTTCATGGTGAACACGCTCGTGATCCTGAAGACGTAGTCAGCCCACGGTCAGCTTCACGTTGTACTTCCCCGTTCCCGGGGCGAGTGCGCGACTGCCGTTGAACGGGAAGGGCAGCGTGGCGACGGCCGAGAGGCCGTCCGAGCCGATCATCAGCGAGGCCCATCTTGAAGTTGTCGTGGCCCTTGAAGGACGTGATCCGGCCCGGGCCGTCGGACACGGGCCTCGACGGGTTGGTCGGATCCGACACGGCGTCGCGCTTGTTGCCCTCGGCGGTGTGGTGCTCGGCCGTGATCTCGCCGCTGGGGTCGCCGCCGTGGCGGTAGACGGCGCCGCGGTCGGAGTGCACGAGGTTCTGGACGATTCCGATGTACGCCGTGCCGCCGAGCGCCTTGTCCTTCTTCAGCCACGCCTCGCCGTCGAGCGCGACGCTCGGCGCCTGGACCCGGACCTTGTCCGAGCCGTTCGGGGTCGCGGTCACGCTGCCACTGGACACGGGGGCGCCGCCGGAGTGTCCGAAATCGCCAGCCCCGGTCACCGGCGTGGGCGTCGTGACGTCGTCGCGGGCGAGCAGCGCCGTCACGGCCTGGTTGCCGACCGTGCGCTGGAGCGCGAGCACCCGCGCCGGCGTCAGCGCACCGATCAGCGACGGGCCGGCGGATGAGGGTGCCGCGACCGACGGAGCCGGCGACGGCGCGACCGGCTCGTGCTCGCGTTCCACGAACGCAATCTACCTACGCGGCGGTGCCGCGGGTAGGCGATTCTTCGAGAGCTAGGACGTGGTGAGCGGCCGCGCTTCGATGAGCGACTGCTCGAGCTGCTCAGCGGTCCGCGCGATCTGGCGCGCGACGTGCCGGCGGTGCTCGATGCTGGGCTGATCGGCGTCGGCGAGCGCGTCGGCGAGCGCGCGGATCAGCCAGAGTGGTGTGCGCAGCGGCTCGTCTATCTGGCCCACTGGCGGCCAAGACCAAGAGCGCGCGTCCTGTTCCCTTAGAACGTGCGGCATGTTGCCCTTGTTCATCGACCAGATGGGCTGGAACTAAACCGCCGATATCCCGGATTTCTGCGCCTCGGTCGGACCGCGTTCGTCGACACTTCGTCCTATAGGGCGTCCTCGTAGAGCGCGAGGATCTCGGCGCGGTCGGCGGCGGGCGGCGTGTTCGCGAGCTGCGGGCGCTTCGCCGCCGCCTGCGCGCAGGCGGCGAGGTCGGCGGGATCGACGCCGATGTCGCGCAGCCCGGCCGTGCCCGTCCGCGCGCGGATGCGGAGCGCGATGGCGGCGAGATCGTCGTCGCGCGGAACGTCCGCACGCGTGCCGCGGGCGCTGGGAGCGGCGCTGCCGCTGGAGGCCTCGCCGCCGCTGGCGGCCTCGCCGCGGCTCGTCGCCGCGTCGCCGGTCACCGCGGCCGTGAGCGCGGCGATCGCCTCGGGCGCGCGGCGGCCGAGGGCGCCGATCGTGTGCGGCAGCAGCGCCGCGTTCGCCGGGCCGTGCCCGGCGCCCGCGACGCGGACCAGCGTCTGCGCGAGGACGTGGTGCAGGCCGAGGCCGGTGGAGTCGATCACGTAGCCGGCGAGCAGGGCGCCGAGGGCGAGCGCGTCGCGGTCGGGTTCCTCGCCCGCCCAGCCCAGAGCCAGCAGGCGCGCGGCCTCGTGGGCGGCGAGCGTCGCGACCGGGTTCGCGAGCACGGTGCACGGCCCCTCGACGGCGTGGCCGAGCGCGTTCAGCGAGCTCGCGGCGAGCTCCTGGACCGGCTGCGACGCGGCGAGCGCGGGGTCGAAGACGACGACCGCCGCCCGCACGCGCGGCACCGACTCGTCGACGCCGCGTGCGTGCCGGTGACCGCGCGTCATCTCCGCGCCCGAGAGCGTCGTCGGCACCGCCATCGCACGGGCGCTCCCGGAAGCGGCGGCCAGCGCCTTCGCCACGTCCACGACGCGCCCGCCGCCCAGCGCGACGATCCGCTCGCCGCTCACCTGCGGCAGCAGATCGCCCGCCAGCTCGTGCACCTGCCCGGCCCCGACCAGGTGCACGACGCCGGCGGCATCCGCCACGCGCGGTGCGGCCGCCGAAGCCCGCTGCGTGGTGAGCAGCGTGTACCCGGGCCCGCCGAGCGCTTCGACCGCTTCGGCCGCGACACCGCGGCCGAAGTGGATCGTGCGCTCGCCGTCGACCCAGGTGAAGCTACGCACGCACGGGATCCTCGTACCAGGAGTAGGCGTAACTGGGGTCGTCGAGCGCGCGCGACAGAGTCGTCAGCTTCAGCGGCCGGAAGGTGTCGCACATGACCGCGAGCTCGTCCGTGCTCTTCATCCCGAGCGTCTTCTCGACCGTCCCCGGCTGCGGGCCATGCGGCAGCCCGGACGGATGCAGCGTGAAGGAGCCGATCTCGACGCCCTTGCGCGCGGCGTAGTCGCCCTCGACGTAGTACATGACCTCTTCGCTCTGCACGTTGGAGTGGTGATACGGCAGGACGATCGCCTGCGGGTCCCAGTCGAGCATGCGCGGGCAGAACGAGCAGATCACGAAGTTCGGGCCCTGGAAGGTCTGGTGCGCCGGCGGCGGCTGGTGCAGCCGCCCGGCCTTGGGCTCGAAGTCGGCGACGTTGAACGTGTACGGGTAGACGTAGCCGTCCCAGCCGACGACGTCGAGCGGGTGGTAGTCGACGACGTAGTCCTGATAGCCGCCGCGCACGCGGACCTTGACCAGGTGCTCGCCGCGATCACGGTGGGTGACGAGCTCGCCCGGGGGATGGAAGTCGCGCTGCGAGAACGGCGCGTGCTCGAGCAGCTGGCCGTAGCGGTTGCGGTAGCGGTTCGGGGTCTCGATCTCGCCCGGCGTGTAGAAGGTCAGCCAGCGCTGGGGCTCGTCGAAGCGGAAGCGGTAGGTCGTGCCACGCGGGATCACGACGTAGTCGTGCTGGCGGTAGGGCAGCGTGCCGAACATCGTCTCGACGACGCCGGAGCCCTCGTGGACGAAGATGACCTCGTCGCCCTCGCCGTCGCGGTAGAAGTAGTCCGCCTCGCGCTCGGGGATGCACATCCCGATCTCGACGTCGTGGTTGTACTGCAGGACACGGCGGCCGAGCACGCTGTCCCCGTGCGGCTCCAGCGCACGCGTGTGCGTGAGCCGGTGTACATGGGTGTCGGGCACCCACTCCTCGAGCACGATCTTCTCGAACGCGCCGACGTCCTTGACGCGGCAGGGCGAGAACAGGTGGTAGAGGATCGACTCATTGCCGCTGAAGCCCTCGAAGCCCATGACCTCCTCCACGAGCAGCGGTGCGTTGCCGTTGGCCGACGAGTCGGGATCGCGGTACTGGACGTGGCGCTTGGCCGGGATGCGGCCCAGGCTGTGGTAGCGCATCAGTCGCTCCTCTCGGTGGGATGGTGCACGCGGCCGATGAACAGCAGTGTGCCGCTGGGGACATGCTCGACCGCCCACAGGAACGGGCGGTCGAAGACGAGGTGGAAGGGGGGTGGCGGGTCGGGCTGGAACGAGACCGCCTGCGCCATCACGACGGTGACCGCGGCGGCGCGGGTGCCGCGCTCGTCGACGTCGACGCGGGCACGCTGGATGATCTCGCTCAGACGCTTCGCGCCGGCGCCGGTGAACAGGTTCTCCAGGTCGCCTCCCGCTTGGAAGGCGGGACCGAGCCCGAGCTCGATCAGCGCCGGGACCAGTTCGGCGCGGTACTGGGCGCTGAAGCGCGGGAGCTCGATCGTGCCCGCGCGGTGCCGGAACCGCAGCCGGCGCCAGGCGTCGCCGCGGGGTTCGCCGGCATCGGCCAGCACGGCGATGAAGTCGAGCTCGCACGTGTCCCCGTAGGGCATGCGGACCGCTCGCAGGCCATCGCCCTCGGCGTAGCCGAAGTCGCTGGTGGCCCGCATCATCGCCACCTCGGGACCGCCGTCGAACGGGCGCGGGCGGGTCAGGTCCGTCTCGAACGGCTCCGTCCAGGCGGCGTCGAGGTAGACCGCGTCGGTGATCGCGAGCTTGACGTCCTCGTCGAAGCGGTCGACGATCCGCGGGATCATGCCGTGGGTCTTCTCGGCGGCCCAGGCGTTCACCGTGGCGACGTCCAGCGGCCCGGTGTCGAGCGTCAGCGCCGGCCCCGGGCCATAGCCCGGCGCGAGCCACGCGGCGGTCGCGAGCTCCAGGATCACCGCGGGGTCGTCGAGCCCGAGTTCCGGAGCCGGACGCGGGCCGAGCAGTGCGTCGAGCGCCGCTCGCGTCGCGCCCGTCGCACCGTGGCGGACGACGTCGAGCGCCCGGTGGACGCCGTAGGGCGAGAGGACGACGTCGTCGCCCTCCAGCCGCTCCAGCAGCGCGAGCCCGAGCTCCATAGGACCTACAGGTTGCCGCGCAGCGCCTGCTCGCGCTCGATGGCCTCGAACAGCGCCTTGAAGTTGCCGTCGCCGAAGCCGCGCGCGCCGTGGCGCTCGATCACCTCGAGGAAGACCGTGGGACGGTCGCCGATCGGCTTGGTGAAGATCTGCAGCAGGTAGCCCTCGTCGTCGCGGTCGACGAGGATGCCGAGCCGCTTGAGGTCCTCGAGGTCCTCGGCGATCTCGCCGATGCGCTCCGGCACGTCCTCGTAGTAGGTCTCGGGCGTCTTGAGGAACTGGATGCCGCGCGCCTGCAGTTCCTCGACGCACTTGACGATGTCGCGCGTGGCGACCGCGATGTGCTGCGCGCCGGCGCCGCCGTAGAACTCGAGGTACTCGTCGATCTGCGACTTGCGCTTGCCCTCGGCCGGCTCGTTGAGCGGGAACTTCACGCGCCCGTTGCCGTTGGTCACGACCTTGGACATCAGCGCCGAGTACTCGGTCGAGATGTCCTCGTCGGAGAAGTGCAGCATCTCCCGCATGCCGAAGACGTCCTCGTAGTACTTGACCCACTCGTCCATGTGGCCGAGCTCGACGTTGCCGACGATGTGGTCGATGGCGAGCAGGCCGGCGTCGCCGGGAGCCTCGGCCGTGTCGCGCGGCGCGTAGCCCGGGAGGAAGGCGCCCGTGTAATTGGAGCGATCGACGAAGGTGTGCAGCGTGTCGCCGTAGGTGGCGATGCTCGCCACGCGGACGGTGCCGTGCTCGTCGGAGAGGTCGTGCGGCGCCTCGACGCTGCGCGCGCCGCGCGAGGTCGCCTCGTGGTGCGCGTGGTCGACGTCCGGGACGCCGAGGGCGATCACCTTCACGCCGTCGCCGTGCGCGGCGACATGGGCGCCGATCGCGTGGTCGGGCACGAGCGCGCCGGTCAGGACGATCCGGATCCGGCCCTGCTCGAGGATGTGCGAGGCGCGGTCGCGCACGCCGGTCTCCAGGCCGGCGTAGGCCACTTCGGTGAAGCCGAGCGAACGGACCCAATACGAAGCGGCCTGCAGCGCGTTGCCGACATAAAACTCGACGTGGTCGATGCCGTGGAGCGGCATGAAGTCATCGGTCTTGGACGGGGCGACGATCGGCTGCGTGCTCATGGCTTCATGATCCGCCGATCTGGCATCGCAGACAATGCCGATCCGTTGCGTCGCATGACATACTCGCCCCCAAATGGACGACATCGACCGGCAGATCGTTGCGCTTCTTCGACAGGACGCGCGGCGCTCATTTCAGAGCATCGGCTTGCGCGTCTCGTTGTCGGCGCCGGCGATCAAGCGGCGCGTCGACCGGCTCGAGGCCGACGGTGTCATCCGTGGCTACACCGCCCGCGTCGACCCCGGCCGGTTCGGCTGGAACACGCACGCGCTGGTCGCGCTCTATTGCGAGGGACGGATGGCCGCGTCCGAGGTTCGCGAGGCGGTCGAGCGCCATCCGGAGGTCGAGGCGGCCTACACCGTGGCCGGTGAGGCGAGCGCCGTGGTCCACGTGCGCGCGCGAGACACGGCGCATCTGGAGGAGACGCTGGAGCGCATCCGCGACCATGCCGGGGTCACACGAACGCAGACCCAGATCGTCCTCAGCACGCTCTTCGAGCGCCCTTTCGAAGAGTAATTAGCACCAAACTACAACAAACGGGGGCAAATCAGTGCGCAAACGTCGAGATGCCTCCTCATGTTGGAGGTAGCCTCCATGGCATGACTCCGCTAGAGCGCCGTGTGAATATGGCTGCCGTCTTCATCCCGTTCGCCGTCACCGCCGTCGCGATCTTCGTGTTCTGGGGTAGCTGGCTGAACTGGTCCGACGTTGCCGTCTTCTCGTTCATGTACCTGATCAGTGGACTCGGCATCACCGTCGGGTTCCACCGCATGCTGACCCATCGTGCATTCCAGACGCACAAGGCGACGCGCTACGCATTCGCCTACATGGGCATGCTCGCGGTACAGGGGCCAGTCATCGACTGGGTCGCCGATCACCGCAAGCACCACGCGCACACGGACGTCGAGGGCGACCCGCACTCCCCGCACGTCGGTCACGGCGACGGCGTATCGGGCGCGCTGCGCGGCCTCTGGCACGCGCACGCCGGCTGGCTCTGGGAGACACACGGACAGGCCCGCGCGCACAAGTACGCCAAGGATCTCGTCGAGGACCGCGGCATGCGCATCCTCAACCGCAAGTTCCCGTGGATCGTGCTCGCCAGCCTCCTGATCCCCGCGCTCCTCGGCGGCCTGATCACCATGAGCTGGAAGGGCGCGGTCACCGGCCTCATCTGGGGCGGCTTCGTCCGCATCTTCCTCCAGCACCACGTCACCTGGTCGGTCAACTCGGTCTGCCACTTCTTCGGCAAGCGCCGCTTCGACGTCGAGGATCAGTCGACCAACGTCTTCTGGCTCGCGATCCCGTCCTTCGGCGAGAGCTGGCACCACAACCACCACGCCTTCCCGCGCTCCGCCGCCCACGGCCTCAAGTGGTGGGAGATCGACCCGTCCGCGATGGTCATCGGCCTGATGAAGAAGACCGGCCTCGCATGGGACGTCGTCAAGATCGCGCCGGAGCGCCAGGCGCAGAAGCTCGTCGGCGCGACCAAGAAGCCCCCGGCCGCCGCACCGGTCGAGGAGGAGAAGGTCGCCGAGCCCGTCGCTTAGCCCTTTGGCAGCAGTTCACCGAGCACGCGGATCGCGCGCTCGGTGATCGGGCTGGCGACGACGATCACCTCGTCGGCGCCGGCCTGACGCAGTTCCTCGATATGCGCCGCGAAACGTCCCTGCTGTACGGCGGGGACGTCCGGCTTTCGCTCCACCGGCATCCCGTCGAGCTGGACCAGCATGCACGCGCTGCGGTCCACCGTCTCCGGGATGCCGATCCGCTCGATCAGCTCGGTGAGGCCCTCGGGCGTGTTGCCGTAGTCATCCCACCAGGTGTTCCAGGCGTCGACGTGGGGCAGCGTGATCGAGAGCGTCCGCGGCCCGTTGGAGCCGATCATCAGCGGCGTCCTCCGCGCCGGCGTGGGCAGCAGCACGACGTCGTCGGCCTTGTGGAACGTGCCGTCGAGCGTCACCCGCTCGCCGGCCGAGCAGCCCGCGGATGATCGCGAACGCCTCCTCGAACCGGCTCACGCGCTTGTCGAACGGGATGCCGAACGCGTCGAACTCGCGCCGGTTCCAGCCTGACCCCAGCCCGAGCACGAAGCGCCCCTGGCTGATCTCGTCGATCGTCGAGGCCATCTTCGCCAGCACCGCCGGCGGGTGGAACCCGGCGCAGGCCACCAACGGCCCGATCCGCACCCGCTCCGTCGCGGCCGCGACCGCGCTCATCAGCGTCCACACCTCCCACGGCGCCCGCTCCGGACCGTCGTAGAGCAGGTGGTCGCCGATCCACACCGACTCGAACCCGACCTCCTCCGCGGCCTTCGCCATCGCCTCATACTCGGGCCAGCGCACCTCGCGCTCGACCTCGGGAAGCTGAATTCCGATGCGCACGGCGCGAAGCTTAGGTTTTCGCGGGCGACTCGGAGCGGATGACGAGGGCGACGGAGGCGACGATGATGCCGGCGCCGACGAGGGTCAGCGGCGTGATCGTTTCGTTGAGGATGAGCCAGCCGAGGGCGATCGCGACGAGCGGGTTGACGTAGGCGTAGGTCGAGACCTTCGAGATCGGGGCGTTCTGGAGCAGCCAGGCGTAGCTGCTGTAGGCCAGCAGGGAACCAAAGGTGATCAGGTAGAGGAGCCCGCCGATCGACCGGGCGGACCATTCGGCCGGGTGGATGTCATTGCCCTCGCCGGCGATCAGGGCCACGCCGACGATCACGAGGCCGCCGAGCAGGCTCTGCCAGGCGGTCGAGGTGAACGGATCGCGGGGCAGCGAGATGCGCGGGGAGGCGAACGAGCCGCTCGCCCACATCAGCGCGGCGCCGACGCAGGCCAGCAGGCCGGCGATCGTCGCCTCGCCCTCGGGATGGAGGATCAGCGCGAGGCCGCCGAAGCCGACGAGCACGGCGAGGATGCTGCGAGCCTTGACGCGCTCGCCGCTGAGGCGGCGCAGAAGGATGACCCAGAGGGGGACCGAGGCCACGAGCAGCGCGGCGAGGCCGGACGGGACCGTCTTCTCGGCGACGCTGATGACGGCGTTGGCGCCGGGCAGCATCAAGCCGACGAAGAGGGCGGACAGCAGCTCGGCCCGGGAGGGCCGCAGCACGGCGAGCCCGCGGCGCCAGACGAGGATGGGAAGGATGATCAGGCCGACGGCGATGAAGCGGACGCCCGCGCCCAGCAGCGGCGGGATCGTCTCGACCATCAGGGCGATGCCGAGGTACGTCGAACCCCAGACGATGTAGACGATCCACAGCGCCGTCCAGATCTTCCAGGGAGGTGCCTCCGCCGCCCGGTCGTTGTTGAGGATCGACCGGGCGGGGGTGGCTTCGATAACCGTCACGAGGCTTTGAGGCCCCGCGCGCGGTACGCCAGCAGGTCGACGACGTCCGCCGTGCGGCGGAAGGGGTCGGCGACGCGCGCGCCGGTTGCGACCGACAACGCCGCCACGACCTCGTCGCCGGACTCGGCGATCAGCAGGTCCCCGCCGGGGAGGGGCGAGGAGTCAAGCTCGGCCAGGCGGCGCAGGGCGGGTCCGTCGGAGCCACGCGCGGCTCGGATCACGACGGTTGGAGCGAGATGGGAAAGGGCTGCGGACATGGTGTGTCTCCTGTAACGGACTGTGTTGGTAGGACGTGAGATTGATGGTGATGCTTCCCTGTCATCAGTTCAAATGACCTTTTGCGGGCAGTGGTATAAGTGTTTCTGATGCTTGATGTTCGCCGCATGCGCGTGCTTCGAGAGGTCGCCGTCCGCGGCTCGTTCTCGGCTGCCGCGGAGTCGCTCTCCTTCACCCAGTCCGCCATCTCGCAGCAGGTCGCCGCGCTCGAGCGCGAGGCCGGCTGCACGCTCGTCCAGCGCAACGCGCGCGGGATCCGGCTCACCGAGGCCGGTGAGGCGCTCGTCCGCCACGCCGACGCGATCCTCGCGCGCCTCGCCGAGGCTGAGGCTGAGCTTGAGGCGATCGCGGGCCTGCGTGGCGGCCGCTTGCGGCTCGCGGCCTTCGAGTCCGCCGCCGCGACGCTGATGCCGCTGGCGATCGCCGCCTTCCGCGCCGAGCATCCCGGCGTCGAGCTGTCGATGATCATGTCCGAGCCGGAGGACTCCGCGCCGCTGCTGAAGACCGGCGAGCTGGACCTCGCGCTGGGCTTCGACGCGCGCGACCGCGCCGAGGTCGACGGGATCGCCCGCCACCGGCTGATCTCCGACCCGCTGCTGCTCGCGATGCCGCTCGACCACCCGCTGGCGCACAAGCGCAACCTGCGGCTCGCCGACCTGGCCGAGGACCCATGGATCGCGGGCACGACCGACTGCGAATGCAACCGGCTGATCAACCGCGCATGCGCGGTCGCCGGGTTCGAACCGCGGATCGCCTTCGAGACCGACGACTACACCGCGATGCAGGGCTTCGTGGCCGCGGGCGTCGGCGTCTCGCTGATCGCCGAGCTCGGCCTGACGAGCATCCGCGACGACATCGTCGTGCGCTCGCTCGGCCGTGAGACGCCGATCCGCGAGGTCTATGCCGCCACGCTGATCGACGCGCATC
This sequence comes from uncultured Solirubrobacteraceae bacterium, assembly GCA_963848475.1. GTDB lineage: Bacteria > Actinomycetota > Thermoleophilia > Solirubrobacterales > Solirubrobacteraceae > Solirubrobacter. The sequence goes on from CAWKDW010000004.1 coordinate 143,596, forward strand.
GCACTCCGGCGACGCTCGCCATGCTCGACATCCTGGCGGCCGTTGCGTCCCGGTATGAGAAGCGGCGCCCGCAACTGCAGCTCGTCGCGGGCTAGCGGCTACGCCTGCGCCAGGCCGTTGGCGTAGGCGTAGACGACCGCCTGTGCGCGATCGCGCGCGCCGATCTTGGCGAAGATGTGGTTGACGTGGCTCTTCACCGTGGCCGCCGAGACCACCAGACGCTCCGCGATCTCCGTGTTGGTCAGGCCTTCGGCGATCAGGCCGAGGACCTCGACCTCGCGTGGGGTGAGGTCGTCGGGTGCTTCGCTGGGCGCTGCGGGCGCGCTGACCGCGGCGAGGACGTGGTGCTGGATCGCGGGGTCCAGCGCCGCCTCGCCGCGGGCGACCGCCTCGATCGCGGCGCGAATCTGCTCCGCTCCGGCGTCCTTGGTCAGGTAGCCGCGGGCGCCGGCTCTGAGCGCGCCGAGCACGGAGGCGTCGTCCGCGTAGGTGGTGAGCGCGATCGCGCGCGGGCGCTCGCCGCGGGCGGCGAGCCGGCGGATCGCTTCGGTGCCGTCCATCCGCGGCATCCGCAGGTCCATCAGCACCACGTCGGGGTCGTGCTCGGCGGCGAGCTCGAGCGCCGCCTCGCCGTCGGCGGCGGTGCCGACGAGCTCGATGCCGTCGAGCAGCCCGAGCAGCGTCCCGAGGCCCTCGCGGACCACGCGCTGATCGTCGGCGAGCAGGACCCGGATCATGTCGAGCGAAGCGGTGACGAGGGCCTACGGGGATCTTGCTCGCTGAGGCGATCTGCCCGAGGCAGCGGCAGCCAGAGCTCGACGCGGAAGCCGTCGTCGGTCGGGCCCGCGTGCAGGCGCCCGCCGAGCAGCTCGGCGCGCTCGCGCATCCCGGTCAGTCCGTACCCGCGACCGTTGATCACGGGTGCCGCTTCGCCGTGGTCCTGGACGCTGAGCGTGGTGCCGTCGTCGGTGTAGGCGAGCGTCAGCTCCACACGCTCGGACGCGCTGTGGCGGCGGACGTTGGTCAGCGCCTCCTGGGCGGTGCGGTAGAGCGCGAGCCGCGCCTCGGACGAGGCCTCGTGGGGGGTGCCGCTGACCGTGAACGTCGTGTTGGGGAAGCCCCGCGCGAGGTCCTCGAGCTGGGGCAGATCGTCGCCGCGCAGGGCGGAGATCGCCTCGCGCGCCTCGGTCAGCCCGCTCACCGCGAGATGGTGCGCGCGCTCCAGGCCCGCGATCACCTCGGGGTCGGCGCCGCGGTCGCGCGCCAGCAGTCGTGAGCCCTCCAGCTGCAGCGCGAGCGCGGACAGCGAGTGTGCGAGCACGTCGTGCAGTTCGCGCGCGACGCGGCCGCGTTCGGCCAGTGCGGCCGACTCGGCGTGTGCGGCGCGCGACTCACGCAGCTCGACGACGAGCTTCTCGGCCTCCTCGCGGCGCCTGCCGAGCCGGCGGACCAGCCGCATGATCAAGAACCACGGGAGCACCGAGAACAGCAGGCCCGCGATGACGGCCGGGTTCTCGCCCTCGATCAGCTCGATCGCGACCAGCCCGGCGACGGTGCCGCCGCAGACGATGATCGCGGCGTCGCGGCCGAGCCGGATGCCGCCGATCGCCATCACGAAGTAGACGCCCGCATAGCCCGCGCTGTCGGGCTGGACGGAGGCGAAGACGAGCGTCGCGATGCCGACGAGGGCGAGCCCGGCGAAGCGCGCGCCCGGCCACCACTCTTGGCGGCGGACGGACAGGACGAGGCCGGTCGAGAGCGCGAGGATCGCGAGGATCACCAGCGGCCCGTCGCCGTGCAGGCTCGGCTTCGGATCCGTGAACACGGTCGAGATCAGCACGGTCGCCATCGCGATCCAGCCGACGATCCGCAGCGCCTGCGGCGGGCCGTCGGTCGAGGGCGGTGTGAGATCGCTGAACTTCACGCTGCCGGGAACGGTAGGGCCCGCGCGACCCGCCTTCATCGGCGAGCGGGTTGAACCGTCTCCACCCACGGGTGGAGAGAACGATTGGACCCCCGCGCCGATGACGCGGAGGCGGTCGCGATCGATACTGTCGAGCATGACGATGGACTCACTTGACGCCGTCCGGGTCCGCGGCCTGCGCAAGGCGTACGGCGAGCTGATGGCACTCGACGGCGTGGACCTGACCGTCGCGCGCGGCGAGGTGCTCGCGCTGCTCGGTCCCAACGGCGCCGGCAAGACGACGATGGTCGAGATCCTCGAAGGCCACCGGCGCGCAGACGCCGGCTCGGTCTCGGTACTCGGCTACGACCCGGGCAAACGTGAGCGCGCCTTCCGTTCGAAGATCGGGATCGTGCTGCAGGAGGCCGGACTGGACCCCTCGATCACGGTTCGCGAGGCGCTCGAGCTCTACGGCGCCGCCTACCCGAACCCGAAGCCGGCGATGGAACTGCTCGAGCTGGTCGGGCTCGCCGAGCGCCCCGGCGAGCGCGCCTCGAACCTCTCCGGCGGCCAGCGGCGCCGGCTCGACCTCGCGCTCGGGCTCCTCGGTGACCCCGAGCTGATCTTCCTCGACGAGCCGACGACCGGCTTCGACCCGGCCGCGCGGCGCCAGTCGTGGGAGACGATCTCCAACCTGCGCTCGCTGGGCAAGTCGATCCTGCTCACCACGCACTACATGGAGGAGGCGCAGCGGCTCGCGGACCGCGTCATCGTGCTCGCGAAGGGTCGCGTCGTCGCCGAGGGCACGCCGGACGAGCTCGGCAGCGGCGACGACACCACGCTCGTCGGCTTCCGCCTTCCCGCCTTCCACGACTCCCTGCCCCTACCCGAGGACGCGAGCGTCGAGCGCGGCGTGGTGAGCTTCCGCACCGCGACGCCGACGCGCGACCTCGCGCCGCTGCTCGAGTGGGCCGCGCATCGCGGCATGGAGCTCGAACACCTGACCGTCACGCGTCCCACGCTCGAGGACGTCTATCTCGAACTGACCGAGGAGGCAGCCGCATGAGCGCATTCGCCGCCGAACTGCCGCTGCTGGGCCGCTGGATCACGGGCCGCATCCGGATGAACCTGCGCAACCCGCGGGCGATCGTCTTCACCTTCGCGTTCCCGCTGATCCTGGTCCTGCTCTTCAGCGCCATCAACGGCAACGCGGAGGTCGTCGCCTACGGCGAGAAGATCCGCTTCGCCCAGTTCTACACGCCCGCGATCGCGGTCTTCAGCCTCGTCACCGCGTGTTACACGACGCTCATCCTCGGCCTCGCGACCGCGCGCGATCAGGGCCTGCTCAAGCGCGTCCGCGGGACGCCGCTGCCGATGGGCATCTACCTCGGCTCGTGGGTCGCGGGCGCCGCGGCCACGGGCTTCGCCGCCGTCCTGCTGCTGTTCGCGGTCACGATTCCCGCGTTCGGCGTCGAGATCAACGCCAACACGCTGCCCGCCGCCGTGGTCACGCTGCTGATGGGCGCCGCCTGCCTGGCATCGCTCGGCGTCGCCGTCGCGAGCGTCGTCAAGAACGCCGATCAGGCGATGCCCGTCGCCCAGCTCACGTTCCTGCCGATCTCCTTCATCTCGGGCATCTGGTTCCCGCTCGACGGCGCGCCCGAATGGCTCGTGAAGCTGTCGGACTTCTTCCCCTTGTCGCACATCGTCAACGCGTTCGGCGGCTGCTTTGTGCCGGGCGTGACGGGGAACGGGTTCAACGGCGGCGACCTGGCCGCGATCGCGATCTGGACCGCCGCCGGCCTGTTGGTAGCGGTGCGCCGTTTCCGCTGGGAGCCGTAGCCTCTCGGTGCATGTGGTTCCAGAGCGCGGTCGTCTACCAGATCTATCCCCGCAGCTTCGCCGATTCCGATGGGGACGGGATCGGCGATCTCGGCGGGATCGCGGCGCATCTCGACCACCTCGAGGCGCTCGGCGTCGACGTGCTCTGGCTGTCGCCGGTCTACCCCTCGCCGCAGGATGACGCCGGGTACGACATCAGCGACTACCAGGACATCGAGCCGGTGTTCGGGACGTTGGCGCAGTTCGACGCGCTGCTCGCCGGCGTCCACTCGCGCGGGATGAAGCTGATCATGGATCTGGTGGTGAACCACACGTCCGACGAGCACCCGTGGTTCGTCGAGTCGCGCTCCTCGCTGGATAACCCGAAGCGCGACTGGTACTGGTGGCGTGAGGAGCTTCCCAACGACTGGCGCTCGTTCTTCTCAGGCCCGGCGTGGGAGCTCGACGAGGCCACCGGCGAGCACTACCTGCACCTGTTCTCGCGCAAGCAGCCCGATCTCAACTGGGAGAACCCGGCCGTCCGCGAGGCCGTGTACGAGATGATGCGCTGGTGGCTGGACCGCGGGGTCGACGGCTTCCGCATGGACGTCATCAACCTGATCTCCAAGCCGCCCGGGCTGCCTGACGGCGATGCCGCCGCCTTGTGCAGCCACGGGCCGCGGCTGCACGAGTTCCTGCAGGAGATGCACCGCTCGGTCTTCGCGGGGCGCTCCGGGCTGCTGACGGTGGGTGAGACGCCCGGCGCGACGGTCGACGAGGCCCGCTTGTTCACTGACCCCGCGCGTGGCGAGGTCGACATGATCTTCCAGTTCGAGCACGTCCAGCTCGATCAGGGGCCGACGTCGAAGTGGGACATGAAGCCGCTGCGGCTGACGGAATTGAAGGCGTCGCTGGGGCGCTGGCAGGAGGCGCTCGCCGACGTCGGCTGGAACAGCCTCTACTGGAACAACCACGACCAGCCGCGCGCGGTCTCGCGCTTCGGCGACGACGGCGAGCACCGCGTGGCGGCGGCGAAGATGCTCGGCACCGTCCTGCACCTGCACCGCGGGACGCCGTACGTCTACCAGGGCGAGGAGCTCGGGATGACGAACGCGCCGTGGGCGACGATCGAGGACTTCCGCGATATCGAATCTCTGAATCACTACGCCGAGGCCGTCGCCTCGGGAGCGGCGCCGGACGACGTGTTGCTCGCGCTGCGCACGATGGGCCGCGACAACGCGCGCACGCCCGTGCAGTGGGACGCAGGCCCGCAGGCCGGGTTCACGACCGGCGAGCCCTGGCTCCCGGTCAATCCCAACCATGTGGAGATCAACGCCGAGGCCGAGCGTTCCGATCCTGATTCCGTCTTCCATCACTATCGCCGGATCATCGAGCTGCGTCACACGCTGCCGGTCATCGCCGACGGCGACTTCACGATGCTGCTGGAGCACGAGGAGCGCGTCTACGCGTTCACGCGTGCGCTGGACGGCGTCGAGCTGCTCGTGCTCGGCAACTTCAGCGGCGACGAGGTGATCGTCGACCTCCCGGACTGGGAGTCCGCGGAGCCACTCATCGGGTCCGCGGGGCTGGTTCTCGCTCCGTGGGAGGGGAAGGTGTTCCGGCGCTGAGCGGGCGCAGGATCTGGTAGACGACGACCGCGGCGAGCGTGCCGAGGGCGATGCCGGCGAACTCGTAGTCGCCCCAGTGCAGGGTGTAGTTCCCGGCGCCGACGACAAGCGCGACGGCCGCGGTGCAGAGGTTGACCGGGTCGCGGAAGTCGACGTTGGCCTCGATCCAGATACGCGCGCCGAGCACGGCGATCAGGCCGAACAGGATCGTCACGGCGCCGCCCAGGACGCCGACGGGGATCGCGCTGATCACGGCTCCGAACTTGGGCAGCAGCGCCAGCGCGATCGCGATCAGGCCGGCGATGATGTACGCGAGCGTCGAGTAGACGCGGGTCAGGCCCATCACGCCGATGTTCTCCGCGTAGGTCGTGGTGCCGACGCCGCCGAACGCGCCGGCGAGCGTGGTCGCCGCGCCGTCGGCCATGATCGAGCGGCCGATCATCGGGTCCAGGTCGCGCTCGGTCATCGCCGCCACGGCCTTGACGTGGGCGGCGTTCTCGGCGATCAGGACGAGCACGACGGCAGGGACGATCAGCAGGATCGCGTGGGCCTGGAAGGTGGGTGTCGTGAAGTCCGGGAAGCCGACCCAGTCGGCGGCGTGGACCGCCGTCCAGTCGACCTTGCCGAGGATCGCCGCGAAGATGTAGCCCGCCGCGACGCCGAGGAAGACCGAGAGCTTGGCCGGGAGGCCGCGCAGGCCGACGGTCGCGAACAGGATCGCCGCGAGCGTGAAGAGCGCGATGCCGGCCTGCTGGGAGAACTCGTCCTTGGCCACCGGCGCGAGGTTGAGGCCGATCAGCGCGACGATCGCGCCGGTGACGACCGGCGGCAGCAGAAACTCGATCACGCGGTAGCCGACGCGGTCGATGATCAGGCCGATCACCGCGAGCGTGACGCCCGCGCAGAAGATGCCGCCGAGCGCGACCGCAATGCCACCATCGGCCTTCGCGGCGAGTATCGGCGCGATGAACGCGAACGACGAGCCGGTGTAGGACGGCACCCGGTTACGCGTGATCAGGACGAAGAGCAGCGTGCCGATGCCGCTGAACAGCAGCGTCGTGCTGACCGGGAACCCGACCAGGACCGGCACGATCGCCGTCGATCCGAACATCGCCAGCACGTGCTGGCCGCCGAGACCGAGCATCGCGGGCCACGCGAGACGCTCGTCCGGTGCGATGACCTGCCCTTCACCCGCCCGCCGCAGGGTCCACATGCGGCTGCAAGCTACTCCGGTCGTCAGACGTCGCCGCGCTCGCGCCCGACGGCCTCCGCGACCTCGGCGCGCGAGCGGACGCCGAGCTTGCCGAACAGCCGTGTCATGTGGCTCTCGACGGTCTTCTCGGAGAGGAAGAGGTCGGCCGCGATCTCCTTGTTGGTGTGGCCCTGCGCGACGAGCTCGGCGACCTCACGCTCGCGTCCCGACAGGCTCGCGAGGCCTTCGCCGCCGGCCGCGCGCCGCCGCCGCGCGCCGGACTTGCGGCCGCGCCGGCGCAGCTCCCGCGCCGCCTCGTCGCGCAGCCGCACCGCGCCGCAGCCGCCGAGTTCGGACTCCGCGCGCTCGAGCAGCGGGACGCCGATCTCGCCGTCCGCGGCGCGTCCGGCGAGCGTCCGCGCCCGGCCCGCTTGGATGACCGCGCCGACGGAATCTGCGAGCTCCGCGGCCTTCAGCGCGGCACTCAAGGGGTCAGACCCCTTGAGTGGGGTCGACTCAAGGGGTCGGACCCCTAGGAGGTCGAGCTGGGCTCGCGCGCAGAGGACGGAGGCCTCGGCGTAGGGGAGGCCCAGGCCGCCGGCCAGCGCTTCGCCGCGCGCGCACCCACTCGGCGGCCGCGGCGGGGCGGTCGAGGGCGAGCTCGGCTCGGGCGAGGATCGCGTAGAGCCAGGCGCGGCGGCCGGGCTCGACGCCCGGGAACTCCGGGGCGCCGCCGGCGCTCATCGCCGTCAGGCAGCCCTCGGGCTCTCCGGCCTCCAGCGACGCGGCGGCGACGTGGACGCGCGTCGCGCCCGACAGGACGCTTTCGTCGAGGCCGTCGAGCAGCGCCATCGCCTCGGCGCCGGAGGCCCTGGCCCGGCCGAGTTCCCCGCGCAGCGCGGAGACCCAGGCGTCGGCGGTCAAAGCGAAGCAGAGCATCTGGCGGTTGCCCCACAGCCGCGCGCCCTCGACCGCCGCGTCGGCCGCCTCGAACGCCTCGGCCAGCCGTCCGCGAACCTCCAGAGCGTGGGCGAGGCCGATCGTCATCGGGATCACGAACTGGCCCTGCCCCGACGCTCGCGAGACCGCGATGCCGCGGCGGAAGTGGCGGATCGCGTCGTCATAGCGCTCGCAGAAGAACTCCGCGAACCCGAGGTAGTAGGCGGTGTCGAGCCGGCCGGCGAGGGCGCCGTCGTCGAGCGCGTCGAGCTGTGCGGCGGCGTCGGAACGCAAGACCTGGGCATCCGCGATCTGGCCGAGCCCGAGCGCGCCGAAGCACTCCAGAGCGACCGCGACGGCCGCGAACGGCGGTGCGCCGATCGACTCCGCGCTCGCCAGCGCGCGCTGGGCCCATGAGCGCACGCCCGCGAAGTCGCTGTCGTACAAGGCGTCGGCGGCGAGCTCGACCTCGAGGTCCGCGGCCGCCCACGAACCCTCCGAGCCGAGTTCCGCCAAGGCCCCGAGCAACCGTGCGTGCGCCGCGGCGTGGCGGCCGAGCAGGTTCTCGCACATCGCGCAGCCCGCCACCAACCGCGCACGCACGGGCGCGAGCTCTGGGCCGACCAGCGCCAGGCCCTCGTCCAGCGCCGAGAGCGCGGCCTCCAAGCGCCCGGTGGCCGCCAAGGCCTGGGCGAGCCCGACCAGCAGCTCCAGCCGCTGCGGGATCGTCTCGGGCGTCTCCGGCATCAGCCGCAGCGCGGCGCCGAAGCGGTCCGCCGCGGTGGCGGGTGCTCGGGCCGAGGCATGGCGACCGGCCTCGATCAGCACCGCCAAGGCTTCCGTGTCTCCCGGCCGAGCGCAGCGCTCCAGATGATGTGCCCGCGCGGCGAGCCCGCCACCGCGCAACGCCAAGGCGTCCGCCGCGCGGCGATGGGCGCCGATCCGCCACCCGTCGGCGGCGGACTCGTAGATCGCGAGCCGGACGAGCGGGTGCCGGAAGCGGTAGCGCCGCGGGAGTTCCGTCGAAGTGAGCAGCGCGCCGGCCAGCAGCTCGTCCAGCGCATCAAGAGCGTCAGCCTCAACCAGCCCCGCGGCCGCCGCGGCGAGGTCGAGATCGACGGGGTCGCCCGCCACCGCGGCGCCCTGCGCGAGCGACCGCCCCGCGACGGTCAGCGCGGCGATCTCCTGCGAGAGCGCCAGCGCGACGGCGCGCGGTACCCCGGTGCCCGAAGGCTCGGCGGCCACCGCGCGGCCCGCGGCATGCTCGCGTGCGAGCTGCTGCAGGTAGAACGGGTTGCCGCCGCCGGCCTCGTAGATCTCTCCCCGCACAGCGACGGGGATGTTCGCCCCGAGCAGCGTCTCGGCATCCGCGAACGAGAGCGCGCCGAGCGGGTGCTCGATCACGGCGCCGCTTCGCTCTGCCGTCGCCAGCGCCGTCGCCAGCAGCGGCCGCACCGGCGCGGGGCGGAACGCCAGCGCGAGCGCGACGCGGCCTCGCGGCGGGCGCCGCAGCAGGTGCGCGACGAGCTCCAGCGACGCGTCGTCGGCCCACTGCAGGTCATCCAACGCGAGCACCACCGGCTGCCGCCGCGCCAGTGCCTCCAGCAGCGCCCGGACCGCACGGTGGGTGCGATAGCGCTCGTCCTGAAGCCCGGCGGGCACGCGGCCGACGGCGGGCAGCACGGCGGCCAGCTCCGGGAGCTGATCGCCCACCAGCCGCTCCAGCCGGTGGACGCCGAGCAGCTCCGCGTGCTCGGCCAGCGCGTCCTCCCAGACGCCGAACGGCAGTTCGCGCTCGAACTCCGACGCACGCCCGCCGAGCACCAGTGCATCACGCGACACCGCGCGCGCGGACAGCTCCTCCAGCAGCCGCGTCTTGCCGATCCCGCCCTCGCCCGAGAACGCCAGCACGGCGCCCTTGCGGCGCTCGAGCTCGGTCAGCGCGGCATCCACGGCAGCGAGCTCTGCGCGCCGACCGAGTAGCGATCCATTAGGGGCAGGCATGAGGACTTGGGTGCCAAGTTATCCGGCCGAGGCATCCGCCAAGGCGCCACGTGCGGAGTAAGGGGCAAGACCTCCTCTCAACTCCCCTCCGAAAGCGAGGAACGAGATGCATATGAACAAGACCCTGGTGGCTCTGGCTGCAACCACCGCACTTGCCCTGGGCGCGACCGCCTGCGGCGGCTCGGATGACTCGAGCACCACCCCTGGCTCCACAGCCTCGACGAACACTGAAGCCGTCAAGCCCGTGGCCGAGATCCCGGCGCTCACCGGCAAGGACACCGCGGTCACGCTCGACTCCGGTTTCGTCGACGCGCTCGGCTCGCTCAAGCTCACCCCGGCGCCGGTCGGCACCGCGGAGATCAGCGACGCCGGCGTCGCCTCCTTCCCGATCACCGGCGGCAACGTCAAGTACTTCACGCCGGGCACCGAGTCCCCCTACGTGCAGGGCATGATCGACCATGACGGCAGCGGCCTGAGCCTCACGGGCGGCGGCAAGGTGGTCGAACTGACCGACTTCGAGGTCGACCCCGGCAAGTCCGTCCTGACCGGCAAGGTCACCGTCGACGGCGACGTCGCCGCCGAGTCCGCGCCCCTGTTCTTCCTCGACGGTCGCACGCTGAAGCCGCTCGAGACCGGAGACAACGGCACGGCGATCCTCGAAGGCACCACCGTCAAGCTCAAGCAGGAGGCGGCTGACCTGCTCAACCAGACCTTCGGCACCGACGCGCTCGCGGGCGGCTTCGTCATCGGCGTCGCCAAGATCACGGTCAACACCGCGTAACACTCAGCCCTCAGCAGGAAGTGGTTCCCGAGCGGTCGGGCGCGAAAGCGCCCGGCCGCTCAGTGCTATCGCGGGTCGTTCGATCAGGTACCAGCTCGAAATCGCCAGCGCGAAGGTGAGCGGCAGCACCCAGAAGATCGCCGGGACGAAGCGCTCCGGGAAGCGGTGGTGCAGCTGCAGTCCGTAGAGGACCGGCATGTGCCACAGGTAGACGCCGAAGGAGAGCGTCCCGAGAGCCCGCAGCGGCGGGCTGCCGAGCACCCGGCCGGGGCGGAACGCGAGCGCCCAGATGATCGCGCCGAAGCCGATCGAGGCCGGCAGGTCACCGATGGCGTGGCCCAGCGCCGGGCTGTGGCCGCCGCTGTGCCAGACCGCGTTGGCCAGCACCGTCGCGGCGCCCGCGTACGCCACCCAACGGGGAGGCGCGGACTTCATCGACGCGGCCGCGATCCCGCAGGCGAACGCGCCGAGGTAGCTCGGGAGCGTCCAGGTCGCCTCCGGCGGCCAGTGGTTGACGACGCCGGCGATCGTGTACGCGAGGCTCGCGACGAGCAGCGTGGCGCAGATCGCGAGCGGCTTGCCGGCGCGCAGCAGCGCCAGCCCGATCAGCGGCAGCACGACATAGAAGGTGACCTCGATGTGCAGCGACCACATCGGCGGGTCGAGCTGGTTGCGCGTCTGGGGGAACACGTTGGAGACGAACAGCAGGAACTTCGGCAGGTCGTGCAGCGCGATGTCGCGCCCGTGGCCGGTGCCATGGAGCAGCCACAAGGTGCCGAGGACGGCGGCCCAGTAGGCGGGAGCGATCCGCGCGAAGCGCCGCACGGCGTAGCGGCCGAGCGAGGGCGGCCGGCGCTGGAGCCACGGCTGCGCGAGCACGAAGCCCGAGAGCACGAAGAACAGCTCGACGGCGACCCGGAGCTCGCCGATCGATCGGTCCAGCAGGTCCGTGCGCCCGTGGGCCGGGAAATTCGCGTCGGTGAACATCCACACGTGCGTGACGACGACGCCCAGCGCGGCGAGGCCGCGCAGTCCATCCAGTGCGTGCAGCCGGGGGCGAGAAATCCGGGTCACGTCCTACCGTCCAGGTCATGAGTGACCGCCCGCAAGCAACTCCTGGAGCGCCTCGCCGGCCCGGACGCGCGCTTCCGTGAGCACCAGCTCGAGGCGATCAACGACCTGGTCGAGGATCGCGCACGCGTGCTCTGCGTGCAGCGCACCGGCTGGGGCAAGTCCGCCGTCTACTTCCTGGCCACGACGCTGCTGCGCGAACAGGGTGCGGGCCCCGCGCTGATCGTCTCGCCGCTGCTGGCGCTGATGCGCAACCAGATCGCGGCGGCCGAGAAGCTCGGGATCCGCGCGTACACGATCAACTCGACCAACCGCGACGGCTGGGAGGAGGTCCAGTCGCTGCTGGAGGCCGACGCCGTCGACCTGTTGCTGATCAGCCCCGAGCGGCTCAACAACCCGCAGTTCCGGCGCGAGATGCTGCCCGTGTTCGCCGAGCGGGTCGGACTGCTCGTGGTCGACGAGGCGCATTGCATCAGCGACTGGGGCCACGACTTCCGGCCCGACTACCGGCGCCTGGCGGAGATGATCGAGCGGCTCCCGGAGGGCGTGGCCGTGCTCTGCACGACGGCGACGGCGAACGACCGCGTCGTCGCCGATGTCGCCGAGCAGCTGAAACTCGGGCACGCGGGGGCGCTGAAGACCTATCGCGGGCCGCTCGGCCGCGAGTCGCTGCGGCTCGAGGTCGTGGAGCTTCCCGCGCAGGCCGACCGGCTGGCCTGGCTTGCGACGCATCTGCCGACCCTGCCCGGCTCGGGGATCGTGTACACGTTGACCAAGCGCGACGCCGACACGGTCGCCGAGTGGCTCAACGGCCACGGCGTCCCCGCCGAGGCCTACAGCGGCGAGGTCGGAACCGACCGCCGGATCGAGGTCGAGGAGCGGCTGCTGCGCAACGACCTGAAGGCCGTCGTGGCCACGAGCGCGCTCGGGATGGGCTACGACAAACCCGATCTCGGCTTCGTCGTGCACTACCAGGCGCCCGGCTCGGTGATCAGCTACTACCAGCAGGTCGGCCGCGCCGGCCGCGCCATCGACCGCGCCGAGGTCGTGCTCCTGCGTGGCCGCGAGGACCGCCGGATCCAGGACTTCTTCATCGAGCAGGCGTTCCCGCCGAAGGACCGCGTGGACCGCGTGCTGGAGGCGATCGAGGACGGCGCGACGACGCCGCAGCTGATGGGCGCCGTCAACCTCGGCAAGAGCCGGATCGAGGCGATGCTGAAGGTGCTCGACGTCGAGGGCGCCGTGCAGCGCAACGGGACGCGCTGGACGCTCGTGCCCGGCAGCGAGTGGCACTACGACGGCGACCGCTACGCGCACGTGACCGCCTTGCGGCGGCGCGAGCAGGAGGCGATGGCGGCGTTCGGCGCCGACGGCCGCTGCCTGATGCGCGCGCTGCGGGAGGAGCTCGACGACCCCGATCCGCGGGACTGCGGCGTCTGCGCGGTCTGCACCCAGCAGAGATTCGCCGATCCGCTCGACCCTGTGCTCGTCCGCGAAGCGGCACTGCACCTGCGGTCGCGCCCGATCATCCTCGAGACCAAGAAGATGGCGCCCGACGCCGAGGGCAAGATGAAGAAGCTCGGCGACGACGTGCGCGCCGAGGAGGGCCGCGCGCTCGCCCGCCTCGGCGACGGCGGCTGGGATCCGCTCGTGCAGTCCGGCCGCCGCGAAGGCCACTTCGCCGACGAGCTCGTGCAAGCGGCGGCCGAGACCGTCCGCACGTGGCGCCCGCCGGTGCGCTGGGTCACGGCGGTGCCGTCACTGCGCAGCGGCGACCTCGTGCCTGAATTCGCGCAACGACTCGCCGCCGCCCTGAACCTCCCGTTTCACGCCGTGCTCGAGCGCGTCGGGACCAATCCCCCGCAGCGCGAGATGACCAACTCCGTCCAGCAGGTCGCAAACGTCCGCGGCGAGTTCGCGGTGACACAAGGCCCGCCGCCCGACGGGTGCCTGCTCGTGGACGACGTCCGCTTCAGCGGCTGGACGCTCGCGATGGTCGCCGGACAGCTGCGACGCAAGGGCTCCGGCCCGGTGTTCCCGCTCGCGCTGGCCACCGCCTTCTAGCGGAAGAGGAGCTTCTCCCACAGCCGCTTGTGGCGGACCTTGACGACGCCGAACACTGACCCGCCGGTGAGCACGACCCGCGGCGCGCCGGGCACGGTCGGCGGTCTCGTGTCGAGCTTGAGCTGACCGAGCTTGGAACGGGCGCGCACGTCGACCTCGACGCCTTCCGGCACCAGCACGTCGACGGTTCCGAACAGCGTCCAGGCGTGGATGCGGATCTCCGGCCCGCTGATCCGGGCCTGGCGCAGGTCGAGTTGGATGTGCCCGAACCAGGAGCGGAAGCTGCTGTCGGCCGGGACGACCCACGCCCCGTTGCGCTTGACGTCGTTGAGCGAGCTCTCCTCGATCGGCGCCTGTTCGCGGATCGCGATCGCCGCGGGAAGGTCCACCGTCAGCGCGCCGAGTTCGGAGCGCATCACCGCGGAGGCCGCGGCCTCGATGCGATCGGCCAGTTCCTCGAACGTCAGCCGGCCCTCGGCCGCGGCGTTTCGCAACCGCTCCATGGTCGCCTCGCGTTCGGCGTCAGAAGCACGAACGCCACCGAATTCCATGCAATCGCACTCTAGAGGGAGTAGAAATGGATCGTGGTCGGGTCATCGGTGCCGCGGCTCCGCCGGACCTTCACCCGGGCTCTGCTCGCGGGTGACGCGAGTGCTGCCGAACGCGTCGTCCGCGAGGCGATGCTCGAAGGGCTCTCCGCAACCGAGATCGACATGGAGCTGATCGCGCCCGCGCTGTTCCTGGTCGGCGAGAAGTGGGCGACCGGCGCGATCACCGTCGCCGACGAGCACCTGGCGTCCGAGATCGCGCTGCGCGTGCTCGCGCTGCAGCGCGAGGCGCGCCGCGCGGTCCGCCGGCGCCGCCGGCGGCGAGTCTTGCTGCTCGCGCCCCAGGGAGAACGGCACGTGATCGGCCTGCACATGGCCACCGATCTGCTGTTCGCGGCCGGCTACGAGACCTTCCTGCTGGGCGCCGACGTCCCCCTCGCCGACATCGGCGTCGCCGCGTCCCGCCACAACGCCGATGTCGTCTGCTTCACCGCGACGATGCCCGAGAGCGCCGAGCGCCTCGACGCCGCGATCGACTATCTGCACGCCGCGCGGCCCGGGTGCGCGGTTCTGCTCGGTGGCAGCGCGGTGCCGTTCGAGGTCGCGGCCAGTTGGGGCGCGGCGGTCTGCCCGGACGTCTCGGAGGCGGTCGCCAGCGTCGATGCGCTCGTGCACCGCGCGCCGCTCAATTGAACGGATAGGGTTCGCCGCGATGACGATCGTGGTCGGGGGAGAGGCGCTGATCGACCTGGTGCCGCACACGGCGGGCGCGTTGCACGCGCACGCGGGCGGCGGCCCCTACAACACGGCCCGCACGCTGGGGCGGCTCGAGCAGGACGTGCACTTCCTCGGCTGCCTGTCCGACGACGGCTTCGGCGCGCAACTGCGCGCGCAACTGGTCGAGGACGCGGTGAAGCTCGACACGGTGGTGCCGACGCCGCTGCCGACGACGCTCGCGCTGGCCGAGCTCGACGAGGGCGGGGCGGCGACGTACCGCTTCTACACCGAGTCCACGAGTGCGCCCGCGCTGGAGCCCGGCGCCGCGCTCGCGGCGTTGCCCGAGCGGGTCGACATGCTGCACGTCGGCACGCTCGGCCTGGTGATGGAGCCGACGGCGATGGCGCTGCAGGCCGTGGTCGAGGCCGTCGCCGACAGCGCGCTGATCATGGTCGACCCGAACTGCCGCCCGACGTTCATCCCCGATCGCGGCACCTACAGGCGCAGCCTTGCGGCGACACTGCGTTTCACGCACGTCGTCAAGGTCAGCAATGATGACCTCGAGTACCTCGAGCCTGGGGCGGATCCGGTGGACGCCGCGCGCGCCCTGCTCGAGGACGGGCCGCGCGTCGCGCTGCTCACGCTCGGCGGCGACGGCGCGATGATCGTGACCGCGGACGCCGTCGAGACGGTTCCGGCGCCGGCGATCAAGGTCGTCGACACGATCGGCGCCGGCGACGCGTTCGGCGGCGGCTTCCTGGCCTGGTGGCGGCTGCGCGGCCTCGACCGCGACGCGCTCAAGGACGCGGACGCGGTGCGAGCGGCGACGACCTTTGCCTGCGTCGTCGCCGCGCGCACGTGCGAGCGGGCCGGGGCCTCGCCGCCGCGGCTCTCAGACCTCGACGGCGACTTCTGAGCCGGCGGGGCGGACCTGCTGGCGGGCCGGGACCCGCAGCAGCACCATCGACACCAGGATGCCGACCGCCACCGCCGCGGCGGCGATCTCGAACCCGAGGTGGTAGCCGCCGGTGAGCGCGCTCGCGGTGGAGGCGCCGGCCGCGGCCAGCGACGCGCTGTGTTCGGTCGCCAGGGTGCCGAGGATCGCGATCCCGAGCGCGCCGGAGAGCTGCATCGACATGTTCAGGATGCCCGAGCCGAGGCCCGCGTCGCGCTCCGGGACACCGCTCATCGCGATCGTCAGCAGCGGCAGCATCGCGGTGCCCATGCCGAGCCCCATCAGCGCGAACGGGATGAACAGCGAGGGGAAGTAGCTCGCGTCAGGGCCGGCCGCCGTAAGCCCCAGAAGCGCGACGACGACGATCGCCATGCCCAGGGTCACGGTGCGCTCGGGCCCGAGGCGCGCCATCACGCGCGCCGTGGTCCCGAGTGAGAGCGCGCCGACGGTCAGCGTCATCGGCAGGAACGCCAGCCCGGTGTCCCAGGCGCCGTAGCCGAGCACGTGCTCGAGGAAGAGCGTGCCCAGCACCCAGGCGCCGAACATGCCGGTGACGAGGAAGCCGCGCACGACGCTCGCGCCGACCAGCGTGCGCACCTTCAACAGGCGCAGCGGGAGGATCGGGTTCTCGATCCGCGACTCGAGCCAGAAGAAGGCGCCGAGCAGGATCACGGCCGCGCCGAGGAAGCCGCCCGTGTGCGCGGAGGCCCAGCCGTGTTGCGCCGCGGTGACGATCGAGTAGACCGCGAGCATCATCGACGAGGTGACGAGCACCGAGCCGGCGACGTCGACGCCGCCGCGCAGGCCCGTACCGGGCCGGTTCTCGATCAGCCGCGCGCCGAGCGCGAGCACGGCGATGCCGATCGGGACGTTGACGTAGAAGATCCAGTGCCAGTCGACGGTCTGGACCAGCGCGCCACCGAGCAGCAGGCCCAGCGAGCCGCCCGAGGTGACGACGAACATGTAGGCGCCCATCGCGCGGACGCGCTCGTCCGGGCGGGGGAAGTCGGTGACGATCAGGGCGATGATCACCGAGGTGGAGATCGCACCGCCGAGGCCCTGCAGGAAGCGCGCGGCGATCAGCACGACCTGGTCGCCGGCGAGGCCGCAGAGGGCCGAGGCGATGGTGAAGAGCAGGACGCCGGCGAGGAAGACGCGCTTGCGGCCGAGGATGTCCCCGAACCGCCCGGCCATCAGCAGGAAGCTCCCGTAGGAGATGAGGTAGGCACCGACGACCCAGGTGAGGTTGGCCTGCGAGAAGTGCAGGTCACGCTGGATGACGGGCAGGGCGACGTTGACGATCGTCATGTCGACGACCATCATCAGTTGCCCGAGACAGACGACGATCAACGCCATCCACTTGCGCCGCGACGCGACGCTATCTGAAGAATGGATAGTCACTGTGCCTAGTGACTATATTCGACTCGTGATGATCATGCAACCGCTAATATCTGGACGAACATGTCCGCTACGCCGCCCGTAGGCTCGATCGTCCTGCTGACGCGCCTCTCGCGCCTCATCTACCGGCGCGCGACCGAGGACGTCCTGGGCATGCGGCTGAAGGCGTACATGACGCTGTCGAGCTTGCGCGACGGCCCGCTGCCGCAGTCGGAGCTGTGCGTGACCATGCATCTGGACCCGAACAACTGCGTCCTGATGCTCAACGACCTCGAGGACGCGGGGCACGTGGAGCGCCGGCGCGACCCGGCGGATCGCCGGCGGCACATCGTCGAGATGACGCCCGGCGGCCACAAGGCGATGCTGCAGGCTGAGCGCGCGATGGAGAGCCTGGAGGATGACGTCCTCGGGGCCCTGGCGCCCGAGGAACGTGACGTGCTGCGCGGGCTCCTCACCCGCGCGCTGGCCGGCGAACCCGCCGGCCAGCCGGTTTAGGCCTTCAGCTGGGGGCGGTCGCAGCCGCCCTCGTAGCAGACCTCGGGGAAGTCGTCGCTCGTGCCCTGGTGGAAGTGCACGGCCGGCTCGGTGTACGTGTCGCCAAGCGAACGCTTGAGCGCCTTGATGATCTTGCTCATGGGGAGAATCCTTGGGGAGGAGGAGAGGTTTGCACCTATGTCATCGACAAGGCACGCCGAGATAGTAACAAGCTTGTGACGATCCAAATGCCTGCTAACAACGATAAACCTGTGCTGTTGCGCACACTCGGACTTCCGATTGTTCTGGCGCCCCTTGCGGGCGGTCCCTCGACGCCCGAGCTTGCCGCCGCGGTTTCGGGCGCGGGCGGGCTCGGCTTTCTCGCCGCCGGCTACCTGAGCGCGGAGGCGCTGGGCGAGCGGGTGCGGCTGACGCGTGCGCTGACGGACAAGCCGTTCGGCGTGAACCTGTTCGTGCCCGGCCCGGCGGCCGCTCCCGCGGTCTTCGCGGACTACGTGCAGGGCCTCGCGGCCGAGGGCCTGCAGGTCGGGGCGCCCGCGTTCGACGACGACGACTGGGACGCGAAGCTCGCGCTGCTCGAGCGCGAGCCGGTCGCGGTCGTCTCGTTCACGTTCGGGCTACCCGCGGCGGACGTGATCGCCCGAGTCCGCGCGACCGGGGCCGAGGCGTGGGTGACGGTGACGAGCGCCGTGGAGGCGCGCGCCGCGGCGGTCCACGCCGATGCGCTCGTGGTCCAGGGCGCGGAGGCCGGCGGGCATCGCGGCACCTGGACGGATCACGCAGGCCTGACGCCGGTCTCGCTCCACGCGCTGCTGCAGCTGATCGACGTCGATGTCCCGCTGGTCGCCTCCGGCGGGATCGCGACCGCCGCCGCGGTCCGTGCCGCCCTCGCGCTCGGGGCGAGCGCCGCGCAGGTGGGCACCGCGTTCCTGCGCGCGCCCGAGGCCGGGACCTCGCAGGCACACCGCGACGCGCTCGCCACCGACGCGCCGACCGGCCTCACGCGCGCCTTCAGCGGCCGCCTCGCGCGCGGCATCCGCAACCGCTTCATGGATGAGCACCCCGACGCGCCGCTCGCGTACCCCGAGATCCACTACGCGACCGCGCCCGTCCGCGCCGCCGCGCGCAAGGCGGGCGACGCGGACCGGATCAACCTCTGGGCCGGCGAGGCGCACGCGCTCGCCGAGGCGCTGCCGGCCGCGGAGATCGTGCGCCGGCTCAGCGCGTAAGCAGCCTCGCGTCGATCACGAACTCGGTCCCCGGCCGTCGCGCCAGCGCGGTGGCGCGGCCCTGCCCGTGGGGCGGATCCGTCGACCGGCTCGGTGCGAGCGATCACGAGATCCTATGGTTGGCAGCGTGGAACCCGGGACCGTGTTCGGTGACTACCGGATCGAGGCCGTGGAGCGCGAGGACGCCGCCGTGGCCGTCCTGCTGGCGTGCGACCTCCGTGAGGGCGGCTCCGTCGTGCTGCACATCGCGGGGGAGCCGGCGGGTGAGCTGTCCGCGATCCGCTTCCTCGAGCGCGCGCAGCGCATCGGATCGGTCGAGCATCCGAACCTGCTGGCGATCCACGACGCGCGCACGTGCGAGGGCCGCGTCGTCGCGGTGACGCAGGCACCCCCCGGCCGGCGGCTGGACGCGCTGCTCGCCGAGCGCCGCTTCGGCACCACGCCGGCGGTCCGGATCGTGCGCCAGGTCGCGTCGGCGGTGGACGCGCTGGAGGAGGCCGGCGCTTCGCCGCCGCCGCTCACGCCCGAGCGCATCTGGGTGGACGACGCCGGCGACGCGCGCCTGGACGGCCTCGACGGGCGCATCGGCCTGACGCTGCCGGCGGCGTCGTCCTCGGCTTCGCTGGCGCGCCTGATCGAGCAGCTGACGGTGAAGCTTCCGCCCGCGGTGCGGACGGTCGTGATCCGCGCGCGAGAGGGCGCCTACCTCTCCGCCGGCCAGTTCGCCGAGGAGTTGCGCGAGGTCGAGATCAGCGCCGCGCGGCGCCGTCGCCGCAACGCGCTCCGGGTCCTCGTCGTCGCGACGGCGATCCTGATCGCGATCCTGCTCTCCGCGTTGTAGCCCGGAAGGGCACGCTGACCATGCGGCTCCGCGACGCACGCACCAAGCGGATCGTCGGTCGCGCCCGCGTCCGCTTCTCCAGGCCCGGCCGGACGGCCGTGATCCTCCGTGGCAAACGAATTCCGCGCAAAACGGTCGTCGAGGTCCGTTTCGTGCGTTAGCGGATGTTTTGAAGGGGTGAAGGCCCGCGAATGCGCTGCTGACGGCCTGTTACCACTTACGGGAGTGAATTACGTGGACCTGCACTCCCACCTCCTCCCCGGCCTGGACGATGGGGCCCCGACGATGGAGGAGACCCGGCGTTTCGCTCGCCGGCTGGACGCCGAGGGCGTCCGTGACATCGCCTGCACCTCGCACGTGAAGCGTGCGCATTTCCCCCGCATCAAGCTCGACGAACTCGCCGACCGGCGCGCCGAGGCACAGCGCGTGCTCGACGCCGACGGGCTCGACGTCCGCCTGCACCAGGGCGGCGAGCTGGCCGACGAGGACGCGCTGGAGCTCGACGAGCGCGAGCTCGCGCTGATCGCCCAAGGCCCGGAGCACGCCCCGTGGCTGCTGCTCGAATGCCCCTTCGCGGGCTTTGACCACGTCTTCGACGCCGCTGTCGCGCGCCTGACCGGCCTCGGCTACGGCCTGCTGCTCGCGCACCCCGAGCGCGCCGCCGGCTCGCTCGACCGGCTCGAGCCGCACCTCGAGGAGGGCGCACTGCTGCAGGTCAACGTGTCCTCGCTGATCGGCGATCACGGCCCGCGTGCGCGGGAGACGGCAGCCCGGCTCGTGCGCCGCGGGCTCGTCTACTGCCTCGCCTCGGATTCGCATCCCGGCACCCGCGAGGCCACGCTGCCGCTCGGCTACCGCGCACTCGTGCGCTCCGGGATGAGCGAGATTCAGGCAGAACGGCTGACGTGCTCGAATCCCCGGTTTCTGTTGCGGGAGGGCGATCCTCATCTCGCACTCCCGGTACCCAGCGCCGACACCGCGCGATAACGACTAAGGTCGCGTCCACGTCATGTGGACGAGGAACCGGTGGACCGGGGTCTCCAGGAGATTGTCGACGCGCTGAGCCTCAGCCTCGGGCGGCCGGTTCTGATCGACGACGCCGAACTGCGTCCGCTGGCGTACAGCACCCAGTTCGGGGAACTCGATCACGTGCGGACGGCGAGCATCCTCGGCCGGCTCGCGCCGGACGAGGCCCGGGTGGCGCTCTTCGACGAAGGGATCCGCACGGCCGCGGGGCCGGTGCACATCCCCGCGCGGCCCGACATCGGGATGCGGGCGCGCGTCTGCGTGCCGCTGGTCGGCGGCGGCCGCCGGCTCGGGTACCTGTGGCTGTTCGAGGACCCGCCGGTGACCGACACCGAGTTGCGGCTCGCGCGCGGCGGCGGCGGCCGAAGCGGCGGCACTCGTCGGCCCTGACGCGGACGCGCAGCTGATGCGCCGCCGTCACGAGCAGCAACTCGTGACGTCGCTGCTGACATCCGACCCGCGCCAGGTCGACACGGCCGCCACGGCGCTGGAGGCCGAGCACTACCTGCCGCTGCGGCCGATCTGCGTCTGGGTCATCGCCCCCGCCGGCCCGGCAGGCGACGAGTGGAGCGCCGAGGCGCTGGACCGGCTGCGCGCGCGGCTGGCGGCGAAGCAGGCGCTCTGCGCGGAGTTCGACGGGCGGCTGATCTGCATCGCCGGCGATGCGCGGGCTCGCCGGCACCGCGGTGATCGAGGCGCTGGGCGCGCTGACCGCGCCGCGGGCGCTGGTCGGCCAGGGCGAGGCCGTGGAGGATCTGCGCGAGGCGGGGACGTCGTACCGGCGTGCCCTGGCCGCGCTGCGCGTGGCGGCCCACGAGAAGTCGGGCACCGCGAGCTGGGACTCGCTCGGCGTCGAGCGCGTGGTCACCGCGCTCCCGGACGCCGCGCTGGAAGACCTGCCGGAAGGGCTGCGGCGGCTGCTGGCCGGTGACGCGGCACTCGTCCGCACGCTCGAGGCGTACCTGGACCATGCCGGGGACGTGAAGCGCACGGCGGCCGCGCTGTCGCTGCACCGCGGCGGTCTGTACTACCGGCTGCGCCGGATCGAGGAGGTCGCCGACGTCAACCTGCACGACGGCGAGGACCGGCTGCTCTGCCACCTGGCGCTGCGGCTCTCGCGTCTGAGCGGTCAGACGCAGGGCTGAAGGCGCGTCAGCAGACCTTCGAGCTGGAGCGTGACGCGGCGCAGGGCCTCGGCCGATGACTCGACCTCGGCCGGGCCGCCGCGATCGGCGACCTCTTGGACGGCGTAGGCGACGGCGCTCATGCAGCTCTGCATCCCGGCGACCGCGACCGCGGCCTCCGCGAGCTGGTCGGCACTCGGCAGCGCCTGCTCGAGCTCGCCGACGAGCCAGGCGATCTCCCCGGTCGCGACGCCGGCGCCGACCGCGACGCGGCAGACCTGTTCGACGACGAAGGTCACCTTGCCGAGGCTGTCGGCTCGAGCCGCCTCCATGGCGGACTCGAGAGCGAGGCGATTGGTCTGCTCGGACAGCGCCACGATCGAGGCGACGAGATGATCCGGGCGATTCGGATTCGGGCTGAAGCGGGGCACACCCCGGGTATCGGACCGCTCTCTCAAGCGGTGGTGCCGGGAACGTCAAGATGCGGTCAAGCTCAGTCGATCTTGACGGTGAGTCCCTTCGAGCCGACGGGCGGGAGCTCCGCCTCCCAGGCGAACCCGCCGACGCCGTGCGGCTCCCAGACCTCGGTGAACTTCGTGCGGTAGTTGAAGCGCAGCCGCGGGCGGTCCTGGGTCACGATCGTGCGCGCGATCGCCTCGGGGTTCGGGTGCCGGGTGGCGGTGCCGTCGGAGGAGATCAGGTGCAGCGGCGCGCTCACGCGGCGCAGCAGGTCGAGGTTGATGTTCGCGCGGCTGCCGTGGTGGGGGAGCTTGAAGGCGTCGAGCGCCAGGCGGTCCTCACCGGGCTCGAGCAGGCGCTCGACCGAGCCGCGGACGATCTCCGGGAAGGCGTCGGCGCAGAGCAGCGCGCGGTGGCCTTCGAACTCGGCGAGCACGACGATGCTGCTGCCGTTGGGCTCGGCGGTGTCCTGCTTGAACTTCTTGGCCGCGAGCGCTTCGACGCTGGGTGTGCCGAGCGATTCGAGCTCCGGCGGCAGCGGGTCGGGCTCGGCCGGTTCGACCGCGGGGTCGAGCCCGTGCTCGCGCACGAGCGGCTCCCAGATCGGTCGCAGCTTGGCCAGCTGCGGCTCATACGGGGAGAGCACGGTCAGCTGCAGCCCGCCGTCGAGCTGCTTGACGGGCAGCGGTCCGTCGTCGCCGACGACGACGGCCTGCTCGCCGAACGCGTGGTTCCAGTGGTGGCCCCCGTCGACGATCAGCGTGGTCAGGCGCTCGCCCTCGACCGGGCCCATCGGCTCGACGGTGCTCGGGAGATGCCGGAAGCCGTTGAACCAGATGTCCCCGAACGTGACCCCGAGCGCGGTGTCCTCCAGCAGCGGGATCACGCCCCCGATGTGGTCCTTGTCGATGTGGCTGACGATCAGCAGCTCGAAGTGGCGGTCGTCCGGATCGAGCGCCGCGATCCGCGTCTGCAGCGCCTCCCAGGTCTGCGGCGTGCCGGCGTCGATCAGCGCGCGGCGCGGACGGGCGGCGTCACCGTACTCGAGCCAGAGGGCATCGCCCTGGCGCGCGGGAAGCATCTCGATCTCGAACATGGCTCCTCCTCAGGGGAATCGCTGCCATCCGTCGACTCCTCCAACTGGCGTGGTCCCCGGGTACGCGACGACCACCTGGGCGAAATCCGCACGCGTCGCGAGGTCCAGGACGCGTGCCACGCGCTCGTCGTCCGGCCACAGCGGCCGCAGCCGCGTCGCCAGCAGCGACAGGCCATCGGCGAACATCGGCGTTCCCCGCTCCAGCGCCTCGCGCAGCCAGCGCTCCGCCTCCTCGGCTCGCCCGGCGCGGGCCGCCAGCTCGGCGGCGATCACGGCCCCGTCGGGCAGCGCGGGGGTCTGGGCGGCGAACGCGTGGATCTCGTCGAGCCGCCCCAGGCGCAGCAGCGCGTACGCGCCCAGCGCCGCGCCGACCGGATCGGTCAGCGCGTCGCGCGCGTTCTCGACGGCGTGCGCCGCCTGGCGCAGGTGACCCGTCGCCACGTAGCGAGCGATCGACGGCGTGACGCCCTCCCCGGTCGGGAGCGCCGTCGCGCGGACCTCGCCCCCGCCGGTGACGACGCGCACCTGGCACGCCTGCCCCGGCAGGACCGGCAGCATGCAGGTGTACGGGACGCGGCCCTCGATCGCGACCTGCAGCGCGATCAGGCTCTCGCGCCCGTCGGAAGGCGACGTGAACGACAGGTCGTCGCCGAGCTGCCCGTCGACCGGCGCGCCGTCGTCGGCCCAGACCAGCCGCGCGAACCACTCCGGCGGCCGCGCGCCGGGGAGGTCGGCGGCGAGCGCGGCCGCGAACGGCTCGGTCGCCGCGCGCGGTCCCAGCTCGACCTCGACCGTCTCGCCCTCGACGACCTCGACGGGCTGCTGATCGACGCCGCCGGTCGGCAGCACCACGGACGCGAGATAGAGGCCCGGCTCGAGCCGGATCGGCTCGCCCGGCTGCGCCTGCGTGATGTGGCGCAGGAAGCGGTCGCGCACCTCGACGACCGGCCCGACCTCGGCGGGAACGGCCGGGACGCTGAAGCGGGCGGCTCCGCTCACGACACCGACACCACGACCGGCGTCGGGCTCGGCGGCTGCAGGAACAGCGCCTTCTGCTTGGCGACGTAGGGAGGCCCGGAGCCCGGCGGGTCGATCACGACATCGACGGTGTACAGCCCCGCCGGCACGGTCTTCACGAGCGGCTCCTGCAGCGGCGAGCGCTCGACGATCGTGTCGCCGTCGCCGTCGTTGAGGCGCGCGAAGCAGAACGGCGCCGCCTCGGCGGGCTCGACGCTCAAGGAGACCTCGAGCTCCGGCCCCGCCGCGAGCCGGTGCAGCACCACGTGGCCGAGCGTGCCGCCCGCGGTCGCGACCTGCTCCTCGTCGTGCTGGCCGGCGAGTTCCATCACGCGATCGCGCAGCGGCCCGACGAGCGAGGTGTCGGTGACGACCCACTGGCCCGCGCGGTCGGGGCTGGAGGCGAGACCGTCGAGGCACTCGATCAGCGCCTGCGAGAACAGCGTGCCCATCCCGGGCGTTCCCAGCGCGAGCGTCCCGGGCGCGGCGCTGGTGTAGATCGGCGCGACGCTCGGCGGCGCCTCCGCCGGCTCGTCGAGCCCGACACCGCCGCGCAGCGCCTGCAGCTGGCGCGCGACCTCGGGCCGCACGGAACAGGCATCGACGAAGAAGAACTGCTGCTGGGCGACCGTCGGCTCCGGCGAGCCCGCGGCGGATGCTCGGGACGTCGAGCGAGTTCGCGAGGATCGGCCGGTTCGGGTCTGCGAAGTCCTCCAGCAGGACGAACCCGCCCTCGTCCTTGGCCAGCATCACCCCGTGGCCCGCGGCGTAGACGATCGCGACGTCCTCGGCGCGCTCCGAGCAGTCGCGCTTGAAGGCGAACAGGGCGTCCTCGACGTTGGCGCGCGTCGGCAACGGCACGTCCGGAAGATCGGGGAACTGCGCCCTCTCGTCGGCGGAGGGGGCGAGCAGGAGCCGGACGGTCGCCAGCGGCGCGCTCGGCGGGCTGTAGCGCTCGGCGAGCCAGCGCGCGAACGCCCACGCGCTCGCCGCCGCCGAGCGCAGCGGCTGCAGGCCGAACGTCTCGCCCTGCGTTCCGTCGACCAGGTGCTCGTAGGCGCTGACGCCGAGGACCAGCGCGTGCGTGCGCGGGCCGGTGACCTCGCGGTTGGTCCAGGGCTCCGTCACAGCCTGACGCTAGTCGGGTCCTAGATGGCGGTCAAGCCGCGAGTGAGAGGCCCGGTGCACCGGCACTCGCCGCGGCCACCAGCGCGCGCAGCAGCGGTGCGTGTTCGGACCGGTGCGTGAGCAGCTCGGCGTGCCACTGGACGCCGAGGCAGAAGTGCGCGGCCGGGTCGAACACGGCCTCGACGGTGCCGTCCGGTGCGTGCGCGCAGACCTGAAGGCGGTTGCCGACGCGGTCGACGGCCTGGTGGTGAAAGCTGTTGACTTCGAGCCGGCGGCGGCCGGTGAGCCGGTGCAGCGGCGAGTTGGTCGTGACGTTGACGGCGTGCGCGGGCTCGAAGGGCTCGTGCGTCTGGCGGTGCTCGAGCTGGGTGTCGGTCGGGCAGGTGCTGGTGCAGCGTGCCGCCGCGGGCGACGTTGAGCGCCTGCATCCCGCGGCAGATGGCGAGCAGCGGGAGATCGCGCGCGGTCGCGGCGGCCAGCAGGGCGAGCTCGTACTCGTCGCCGGCGCGGTCGACGTCGGGCCCGAGCCGCGGGTGCGGCGCCTGCGCCGTAGCGTCGCTGGATCGAGGTCCGGGCCGCCGCTGAAGAGCAGGCCGTCGAGGCGGTCGAGCAACGCACCGGCGTCGTCGACGAAGCCGTGCGCGGGGAGGACGACGGCGATCGCTCCCGCCTCCTGCACCGCCTGCGTGTAGCTCAGCCGCAGCGACAACCGCGCGGGGTTGCGATCGCGTTCGCGACGTCCGGGCGCCGGCGCCCACGACGGGCGCGGGCTCGGGCCGTAGCTCGTGCGTGACGACGCCGATCAACGGCGGGTGCTGGGGGCGGGCTGGGCTGATGTCAGCATGATGCGCGGGAGCCGCTCCGTGATACATCGTGGCGCCTGGTGTTCCGCGGTACCGGTTCGCGCCGGGTGTGGGTGGGGATGACCCTACGTGTGTCCGCGTGCAGGCTCGCTGGTCACCGGACGCCGTTCGCCGCAGACTGTCGGGACGATGATCCGCGTCGCCATACATGACCGCCACCCCGCCGTACGAGCCGGACTTGAGGCCCTGCTGCACGGGCAGCCCGGCCTTGACGCCGGTGGGCTGCGCCGGCCAGCGGCGCGAACTGCTCGCGCTGCTGTATCGGAGCGACCCCGACGTCCTGCTGCTCGACGACCCCGCGCTCGTCCGGATGGTCAAGACCGAGGCGCCGCGCACGCGCGTGATCCTCTACGTGGCCGACCCGTCGCCCGAGACCTTCCTGGCCGCCGCGATCGCCGGTGCCGACGGCGTGGTGGACAAGTCCGCCGCTGCGCGCGAGCTGCTGCTTGCGCTGCGCGGCGAGCGCATGCTGCCGACCGTCGCTGCGCGGCAGCAGGCCCGCGCCGCCGCGCGGCTCGATCCGCGCGACCGGCCGATCTTCGCCATGCGCCTCGCCGGCACGAGCCCGCGCGAGATCGCGAGCGTCGTCGGGATGACGGTCGCCGCGCTCAACGCCCGCGTGCAGGCGATCGTCGCGCAGCTGGCGGCGCCGCGCGCGGCTCCGGCGTTCGCGGACGCGAGCACTGACGGACGTTCACAGCGGCAGGCGCCCGCCGGCCTTGATCGTCTTCATCGTGAACTGCGACGTCATCCGGGCAAGGCCGGGGAGGTCGGCGAAGGTGTTGATCAGGAAGCGCTCGTAGGCCTCGGCGTCGGCGACCGCGACACGGATCAGGTAGTCGGGGTCGCCGAACATCCGGTGCGCCTCGATCACCTCTTCGAGCGGGGCCAGCGCCGCCTCGAAGGCCTCGATCGTCTCGCGGTTGCGCAGCATCAGCGTCGTGTGGACGGTCACCTGATAGTCGCGGCCGACGGCCTTGGGCTCGATCACGGCGTGGTAGCCGCTGATCGCCCCGCTGGTCTCGAGCTGGCGGACGCGGCGCAGCGTTGCCGACGGGCTGAGACGGACGCGCTCGGACAGTTCCACGTTCGAGAGCCGCCCGTCGTCCTGTAGGTGGGACAAGATTGCGCGATCGACGGCATCCATCGCAGGAAATGCTAATGCATGCGTCCTAGGCGCCGCAGATGGCAAGGAAATGACGCGCGCTCCGCTCTAGTCTGCGAAGCATGCGCCCGATCGTCCGCGATGCACTCGGAATCGGCGCCGCGACGGGCGCGTACGGGCTCTCGTTCGGGGCGCTGGCGTCCGCCGCCGGCCTGTCGGTGCCGCAGGCGTGCGCGCTCTCGCTGCTGATGTTCACGGGCGCGTCGCAGTTCGCGTTCATCGGCCTGATCGGCGGCGGCGTCGCGGCGGCCATGGCGACCGCCCTGCTGCTCGGCGGGCGCAACGCGCTCTACGGACTGCGGCTCGCGCCCTACCTGCGGCCGCGCTGGCTCGCCGCGCAGTTCGTGATCGACGAGAGCGCCGCGATGGCCGTGCGCGACACGCCCGCCGAAACGCGGCTCGGGTTCTGGTCGACGGGTCTCGCCGTCTTCGTCTGCTGGAACGCCGCGACGCTGCTCGGGGCGCTCGGGCGGCCAGCTGCTCTCAGACCCGCGCGCGCTGGGCCTCGACGCCGCGGCTCCGGCCGCCTTCCTCGCGCTGCTCGCGCCGCGCCTGCGGGAACGGGAGCTGCAGCGGGTCGCGGGCGTCGCCGCGGTCGCCGCGCTGATCTCGGTGCCGTTCGTGCCGGCCGGAACGCCGGTGCTGGTGGCCGCTGTGGTCGACGATGGCGGCCGTGCTGGCGCCGCGCGGGACGCCGGGCGAGGCGGCGCGGGGCGAGGCGGCGCCGCGCCCTCTCCGCGGCACACGGCGCCGCGGCGCCCGCCCAGGGCGGTGCGTAGCCCGTGTGGACGCCGATCCTCGTCGCCGCCGCGGGCTGCTACGCGCTCAAGCTCGCGGGCCTCTCGGTGCCGCAGCGCGTGCTCGACGGCGTGCGCGTCCAGCGCGTCGCCGCGCTGCTGCCGGTCGCGCTGCTCGCCGCGCTGATCAGCACGCAGACGTTCGGCGAGGGCCTGGACGCCCGCGCCGCCGGCCTCGCCGCGGCCGTCGTGGCGCTCCTGCTCCGCGCCCCGTTTCTCGTCGTCGTCGCCGCGGCCGCGGCGACGACCGCGCTGCTCCGGCTGCTCGTATGACGGGGGTGGTGCGGAAAATGCCCCGCACCGCGAGACAAATCCGCGTCACCCCGAGGCGTTGGCGATGAAGGTGGCTACCTCGGACAGGTAGCGGTCCCGGTTCGCGCGTTCGTCGTGGATGCTGTGCCCTGCGCCGGCGAGCCGCACGACCTCGACCTCCGGGTGCGTCATGCGCAGCCGCTCCTCGTGACGCGAAGCGAACGCGGCGCCGAGCGCGTCGTCCGCGGCCAACACCCGCATGGGCACCGAGACCGCTGCGGAGGTGTCGGTCGCGGACAGCAGCGTGCCGTCGATCACGGTGTCGAGCACCGTCGGATCGACGTGCAGCAGCGCGTAGGCGCGCGCGGCGAGCGCCTCCTCGGTCACCACCTCGCCGACCCGCCGCGACGGATCGGGGGCGAACGGCTCCTCCGCGAGCCGCGCTGCGGCCTCCGCTTCGGAGATGCCGGCGGCCTGCCACTCCGGCACGATCGCGCGCAGGTGGCGGAAGTGCGGGACGCCGCCGTTGAGCCTGTGCTGGTCCGGCTCGCCCATGTACAGCGGCGGGTCCTCGAGGAACGCGCCGAGCACGAGCTCCGGCACGAGTTGCGCCGCCCACCAGGCGGCGACGCCGCCGAGCGAATGCCCGACGACCACGGCAGGCCCCGCCGCCCGCAGCGCGGCGACCGCGTCCGCGGCGTAGTCCGCCATCACGTACGCGCCCGGCGTCCGCTCGGCCGCGCCGTGGCCGCGGAAGTCCGGACGCACCACTTCGTGGCCGGCGATGGTCGAAGGCAGCCAGTCGTACGTCGCGCGGCTGCCCGCGACGCCGTGCAGGAAGAGGACCGTCATGCGGGTCGCCCGGCGAGCAGGGTGTACTGGAGCGGCAGCGGCTCGCCGGAGACCCGCAGCCGGAAGCGACCGTCGGGCTCGGCGTCGAGCATGCCGCGCTCGTCGCGCGAGAGTTCGAGCTGCTCGTGCAGCGCCTCGATCCGCAGCCCGGAGCCGATCGCGGCGGTCACGACCTCGCCCAGCGAATGTGCGTATTCGACCGTTGCGGTCGCCTCGACATCGGCCGAAGGGTCGGCGTAGGAGCCCGGCTCGTCGAAGCGCCGCGGCCCGTCGAACGCGTACGGGAAATCGAGCTTCAGCGGGTCGGTCGAATCGATCATCACAAACAGCGGGTGCAACTCCACGAGCACGAACCGCCCTCCGGGTCGCAGCGCGCGGAACGCGCCTGCCATCCACGCGTCGAGATCGGCGATCCAGCCGAGCACACCGATCGCGGAATAGACCATGTCGAAGCGCCCGTCGAGCGTCGACGGGAGCGCCGCCGCATCGGCCTCGACCAGCTCCAGCGAGACCCCGCAGCGGTCCGCGAGGTGACCGGCCGCGGCCAGCGATTCGGGCGAGAAGTCGACGCAGGTCACGTGGGCCCCGCGGCGTGCGAGCGAGATCGAGTCGAAGGCGATGTGCGACTGCAGATGCAGCAGATCGAGGCCCGCGACGTCGCCCACCGCCGCCGATTCCGCGCCCCCGAGCGCGTCCGCGCCGGCGACCAGGGCCGCCGAGTCGTAGTACGAATCCTGGCCGTGAACGCGCGCCAGTGCGTCCCAGTGGGCGCGGTTGGTGCTGAAATCGTCCACTCCCGCAACATACCCATGTCGCCACAATGGGAGCCATGCGCCACGTCGTACTCGTATTGGCGGCGCTGTTGGTCGTCGTCGCCGTGGCCGTCGCGCAGGACCCGGTCGAGCCGCCCGACCCCGCGCCCACCCCGCCGACCGCGACCGCGACGCCGGAGCTCATCCCGGCTCCCGACGCGGCGGTCGACCAGAGCATCCCGCCCGACTTCGACGCGGTCGTCTGGCACGACTCCAAGGCCCTCGGCAAGCCCGCGCTCAAGGGGCGGCTGAAGGATGGCGTCCAGCTGCCCGAGCTGGGCGAGGACTTCTTCACCTGGGACCCGATCTACAACCGGATCCCGAACCGCGAGTGGCGGCGCTGGGGCACCGATCGCCTCGTCCGCACGGTCCTATCGGTGCTGCACGCCTATCGGACCGAGCGCGATGACGCGCAGCGCGTCGGGGTCATGGACCTGTCACGCGAGCGCGGCGGCAAGTTCGGGCGCAACTACGGCGGGCTCGGGCACGCCTCGCACCAGAACGGCCTCGACGTCGACATCCTCTACCCGCGCAAGGACGGGACGGAGGCGCGTGCGACCAAGCCCTCGCTCGTCGATCGCAAGCTCGCGCAGGACCTCGTCGACCGCTTCGTCGCCGCGGGCGCGGTCAAGGTCTTCGTCGGCCCGCATCTGAACCTCAAGGGCCCGAGGAACATCGTCGTGCCGCTGATCTACCACGACGACCACCTGCACGTCCGGATCCGCTAGCGAACCTCGTAGAGCTCTGCGGTCACGGTGTTCTTGCGCAGCGGGATCGTCGAGACGCCGCCGACGCGACGCAGCCGCGGGGAGGCGGCGAGCGCCGCGCGCCACTCGCGGGTGCGGACCCGGACCGAGCGGCTCCACGGCGCCTGCGAGGGGTTGGCGCCGGGCTCCGGCGTGACGATCAGGACGCGCCGGCCGCGGTCCAGCCCCGCGACGGCGGGCAGCAGTTCGCGCTCGGCCTGGCCGGCGCGGAGCCGCCGCAGGCCGTCGCGCCAGTCGGTCTGGCGGGGATCGAGGACGAGCCCCAGCGGGGTCCGGTAGATCACGCCCTCGGGCAGGTAGCGGTACAGCGCGGGGACCTGCTCGGGCTGGGTGGCGATCACCAGGTCGCCCGGGCGCACCTGCGGCGCGACGCCGGTCGAGACCGTGCGCACGTTGCTCTTGAACGGCGGCGGCCCGCTCATCAGCCAGACGATCGCGACACCGACCAGCGCGACCGCCGTCCAGAGCGCCCCGCGCGAGACCACGGCGGCCAGCGCGAGCAGCACGGGCCCGAGCACGACGGCGAGGTAGCGCGTGGCCCAGGCCGGCTCGACCTGTGAGCACAGCCACGCCATCACGACGGTGATGACCGCGATCGCGGCCAGTACGAGGACGGCTCGATCGACCGTCTGCCGCCGCCGCACGGCGAAGAAGACCGCCACGATCAGCAGCGGCAGCGCGACGAAGCCGAACAGCCCGCCGGGGAACCCGAGCAGTTCCAGCGGCGACGGCCGCTCCGCCCACGGCGCGGCGGTGTGCGCGGCCTGGAAGACGATGCTCGGCAGCCACGGCGCGTAGGCCAGCGCGAGCCCGCCGGCGAGCCACGCTCCGTCGCGCCCCGGAACGTCGCCGCGGCGCCACAGGACCAGCCACGCGATCCCCATCGCCGCCGCCAGGAACAGGCCCCAGGTGTGCGTGTAGAGCAGCAGCGAGAGCCAGAGCCCGAGCAGCCAGACGTGCCGCCGCTCGCCGCGCACGAAGGCGAGCGCGAAGCTCGCCGAGGCGAGGATCGAGAACAGGGCGACGAGCGAGTACATCCGCGTCTCCTGCGCGTAGTACGTGAGGAACGGGCTGCCCGCGGCACCGACCGCGGCGAGCGCCCCCGCGCGGCGGTCGAAGACCGCGGACCCGGCCCAGTACGACACCGGCACGGCGATCAGGGCGAAGCTCAGGGAAAGGGCGCGGGTCGTGGCCTCGCCGGTACCGAACAGCTGCATCCAGCCGTGCAGCAGGAGGTAGTAGAGCGGCGGGTTGCCGTCCTGGCCGAGGATCCGCGGGATGTCGAGGAAGTCGTGCGAGGCGATCCCGACCGCGATCCCCTCGTCGATCCAGTAGCCCGTCTCCAGCGCGCCGGTGCGCAGCGCGAACGACACGCCCATCAGGAGCGCGAGGGCCCCGGCGACCAGCGCCGGCTGGATGGCGACGCCGCGTCGTGTCACATCGCCAGTGTGGCGTGCGAATGCGCCACCGGTGGCGAACTCAACGCCTCCTAACTCGCGGCGACTCACTCTCGGGAGTGATCCTGAAGGACTCGCGTATCAGCGCCGTCGGACCGGTCTCTGTCGGGGCATGCTGAACAACCTCCCCACCAGACGCGTCGGTCTCACGGCCCTCGCCGTCCTGGCTCTGATCCCTTCCGTCGCCTCCGCGAAGCCGCATGCCAAGGCCAGCCAGAGCGACGACCGGACCAGCGCCGGGGTAGTCAACGAGGTCACCAAAGAGGCCTGGGCCGCCGGCGAGAAGCTCTACGGCCCGAAGGTCACGGCCGACGAGGCGCTGTCGGCGTACTGGACGCCGGCGCGGATGAGAGCGGCGGAGCCGGTCGACAGCGCACCGTTCCTCGAGCGCCTCTACAAGCAGTACGAGGCGACCGACGCCAAGCGCCAGGAGCAGGCCAAGGCCGACGAGGCGGCGGGCATCAAGCCGCCGGAGCAGGGCCCGGAGCTGATCATCAAGCCCGATCTCGACGGCGCCAAGCCGTCGGCCAGGGCCTCCGCGTTCAACCCGAACCTCGGCATCAGCCACCCGACCGCCCGCACCAACGGCAAGGTCTTCTTCAACCTCAACGGCGGCGGGTTCAGCTGCTCGGCCTCGGTCATCAACTCCGAGGGCAAGGACACCGTGTGGACCGCCGGCCACTGCGTCAACGCCGGTCAGACCAACGGCGCGTGGGCGACCAACTGGACGTTCGTGCCCGCCTATGACGACGATCTCGCCAACCCGCGCCCGTACGGCACGTGGAGCGCCCGCCAGCTGTGGACCAAGACGGCGTGGAAGAACAACGCCGACTTTGCCGAGGACATGGGCGTCGCGATCATGAACACGCACAACGGCCAGCACATCGTCTCCCAGTTCGGCGGCCACGGTCTGCGCGCGAACATCGGCAAGAACGTGTTCGAGTACGCCTTCGGCTACCCGGCCGAGTCCCCGTTCGACGGCGGCAACCTGATGCGCTGCGCCGGCAGCTCCTCGCCCGAGTGGAGCTTCCTGTTCTGGAGCTCGGACACGATCAAGATCTCATGCGACATGACCCGCGGCTCCTCCGGCGGCCCGTGGCTGAACGGCTACGACGGCAACTACGGCTACCTCAACGGCGTCAACAGCCGCATCGACCGCATCGTCGGCCCGACGATCATGCTCTCGCCGTACTTCGACAACTCGGCGGTGTCCCTATACAACGCCACGCGCTTCCTCTAGGACTCGCGCTCCTGGCCCTCGCGGGGTGTGGCGGCTCGAAGGCCGAGCCGCCCCGCGAGGTGCCGTTCACGTTCGTTGAGACCGAGGGCCGCACCTTGCGGCTCGAGGTCCAGGCCGGCGGTCCGCCCTGCGACGCTGTGCGCGATGTCGACGTCGAGGAGACGCCAACGGTCGTCACGGTCACGGTCACGGTCGGCGCCGAACCCGGCGCCAAGTGCGGTCCGGGCGTCGTCGCGATGATCGGGACCTTCCCGGTCCAGGCCCGCCTGGCAGGAGCCGCTCGGCTCCCGCACCCTCAAGGACGGCGCGCGGTAGTGAACGCCCGCGCCGAGGTCCAGATCGCCGGCGGGCTCGACGACCTCTACGCCGATGCCGCGGATGCCCGGCTGGAGCTGGTGTGGAGGACGGGGTCTGGCGGATCAGCGGCGACGTCTCCTCGCGCGACGTCGTCGTGACCGATCCGTACTCGCTCGCGCTCACGGCCAACTCGCGCCGCTCGGTTCTGGCGGGACTCCCACCGTGCGAGGACTGGCCGAAACCGCCGCCGCCGCGCTTGTGCGACGCCGCGCGTTCACGGTGCCGGCACGGACCGTCGCAGTGTTCCCTGTGTGAGCGTGACCGGGATCGGATCGACGATCTCGAAGCTGTGGATCCCCTCGGCCTCCTGATTGAGGAAGCCGACGAAGGCCCAGCTGCCGTCGCGCCGCTGCACGAGCGGCGCGGCGAACAGCGTCGGCTCGTCCTCGAACGGCTTGGCCGTCGTCAGGTCGAACGGCCCGAGCGCGGACTCGCCGAGCACGTACCAGGTGCTGAACGGGCGCGGCTCGGCCTGCTCGTTCGGGATGGCAGGTGAAGACGAGCAGCCACTGCCCGTCGAGCCGGTGCACCTGTGAGACCTCGAGCTCGCCGAAGTTCGCCGGCTCGGTCAGCGGCGGCGCGAGCTCCCACGTCCGCATGTCGCGGCTGCGCGCGTGGGCGAGGACGCCGTCGGACCGGCGCTCAGCGGCCGGGTCGCGGGCGGTGATCAGCATGTGCCAGACGTCGCCGTCGCGGAACACATACGGGTCGCGCCAGGTCCCGCTCGCGCCCGAGCCGTCGCCGAGCATCCGGTAGTGGCAGGGGTCGGGGTCGACCAGCGGCTCCGCCGCCGCCCGTCGCCAGGTCATCAGGTCCTCGGACTCCGCGAAGCCGATCCGCTGATCGTGGACGCCGCGGCCACCGCGGTTGAGCGCCGTGTAGTACAGGCGCCAGACACCGTCGTCGCCGCGTGCGACGGAGCCGGTCCAGAGCGCGAGGTCGTCGAAGCCGTGCTCGCTCGGTCCGAGCGCGTCCGGATGGACCTCCCAGTCGACGAGGTCGAACGAGCTGGCATGCCCGATCGTCGCGGCCGTGTGGCGAAGTCCCGGGTCCTCGAGCGCCCGCGGCGCCTTGAGGAAGAAGAGGTGGAAGCGCTGCCCGTCGTCCGCGACCCAGCTGTCCCAGATCCAGTCCTCCCGCGAGCGCAACATGCGGGAACGCTCGCACAAGCTTCGCCGCGGCGCGCTGCCGCGGGCGTCACCGCCGCGCGCCGCATCACGCGTTCAGCGGCGCGGGTCGTGATCGTCGTCGACGATCTCGATCAGCGCGCGGATCGTCGGCGAAAGCCGGGCCTGCTCATTGAGGCCGGCCATGCCGGCGCCCCGCGAGGCGGACACCTGGCCTTGGTAGATGTCAAGCATGGTTTTGGCGCTGGGCATGATGGTGCACATAGGTCGCGCGGTGGGAATCGTTACAGGCAAACGGCCCGCCAAATGGGCGGGCCGCTTTGTGCATTCGGTCGGTTGATTAGGCGCCGGCGGGGAGCGGCTCAGCGCCGCCGTAGTGGCGCGGGGTGCGCTCCGGCTTCGGAGCGGAGGCCTCGTGGTCGAGCTCCGGAATCCACTGCAGCCAGCGCGGCAGGTACCAGTTCCAGTCGCCCAGCAGCTTCATGCTGGCCGGGAGCAGGACGCCGCGGATGATCGTCGCGTCGACGAGGATGGCGAAGGCGAGGCCGACGCCCATCTGCTTGGTGTCGAGCGAGCTCGAGGTCGCGAACTCGGCGAAGACGGCGACCATGATGATCGCGGCCGCGGTGATCGTGCCGGCCGTGGACTTCAGGCCCGCGGCGATGGCGTTCTCCGAGCTCATCCCGCGCTTGTAGGACTCGCGGACCCGGCTCAGGATGAAGACGTGGTAGTCCATCGAGAGGCCGAAGAGGATCACGAAGAGGAAGAGCGGCAGCCAGGAGGTGACGGCACCGTTGGACTCGAAGCCGAGCAGCTTCTCGCCGTGGCCGTCCTGGAAGACGAGCTTCAGCAGGCCGTAGGACGCGGCCACTGACAGCAGGTTGAGCAGGATCGCCTTGATCGGGATCACGATCGAGCGGAACGTGGCGAGCATCAGCAGGAACGCCAGCCCGAGCACGAAGGCGAAGACGATCGGCGTGCGGCTGTGCATCACCTGGTTGAAGTCGGCCGTGGCGGCCGCGGCGCCGGTGACGTCGGCGGTTGTGCCGTCGACCTTGCCGAACGCCGACGGGATGGTGGTGTCACGCAGCTCGGCGAGGCCCTTCATCGCGGCGTCGTCCACGCCGCTTCCCGGCAGGCCGACGTCGACGCGCGCGACGGTGTGGTCCGGGTTGGTCTCGACGTTGGCCGGGTGCAGCTGGGCGATCGCGGTCTTGACCTCCGGCGCGTTGACGTCGGCGGCCTTGACGACGACGGTGGCGAAGTCGGCCTCGGCCGGGAACGCCTTCTGGACCTTCAGGTACGTCTGGATGACGGGCTGGGACTTGTCCATCGACTCGATGCCCGGGAGCTTGGTCTGCATGCTCAGGGCCGGGATGGCGAGGGCGACGAGCGCGCCGCCGGCGACGGCGACGGCGACGACCGGGTGGCGCATGACGCGGTCGGTCAGCCAGCCCCACATGCGGGACTCGCGGGCCTGCGACTGGCGGCGGCCGATGAACGGCAGGCGGCCCTTCTCGACCTTTTCGCCGAGGGCGCCGAGCGCGGCGGGGAGGACGGTCAGCGAACCGATGACGGCGACGGCGACCACGAGGATGACCGCGAGGCCCATGCTCATGAAGATCGTGTTGCCGGTCAGGAACATGCCGGCCATCGCGGCGATGACGGTCAGGCCGGAGATCAGGACCGCGCGGCCCGAGGTGGCGGAGGCGATGTCGATCGCTTCCAGCTTG
Source organism: uncultured Solirubrobacteraceae bacterium (assembly GCA_963848475.1). Lineage (GTDB taxonomy): Bacteria > Actinomycetota > Thermoleophilia > Solirubrobacterales > Solirubrobacteraceae > Solirubrobacter. Next base: position 180,454 of record CAWKDW010000004.1, read on the forward strand.
CTGCGCCCCTTGGCGCGTTCTTCACGCTCACGACGCACGTAGAACAGCGAGTAGTCGACGCCCACGGCGAGGCCGATGAGCATGATCGCCGGCAGCGCGATGTCGTCCATCGGCATGACCTGGCTGGCGATCGCGATGACACCCGTCGTGCCGAGGATCGCGGTCAGCGCGAGGATGATCGGCACCGACGCGGCGACGAGCGCGCCGAAGGTCAGCAGCAGGATCAGCAGGGTGATGCCGAAGGACCGCAGGTTCGAGCTGCCCTCTTCCTTCTTGGCGGCCTCGTCGAGCTCCTTGGTCATGCTGGCGTTGCCGAACTGCTCCACGGCCACGGACGTGTGGCGCGCGGCAACCGTCGCGGTGGCGTCGAGGATCGGCTGGACCTTGTCCACGGCCTTCTCGGGATCGCCCGCGATGTCGAACTGCACGAGCGCGGAATGGCCGTCCTCAGAGGTGATGGCAGGGGTGACGTTGGCGACGTCCTTCTGCTTGGAGACGGTCTTGCTGACGTCAGCGATGGCGGCCTTGAAGGACTTGTCGGTCGCCGTGGCGGTCTTGCTCTGGATCAGCACCATCTCACCCGAAGCCTCGGGGAAGCCGGCCGTCTCGAGGATGGCCTCGGCGCGCCGGCTCTCGCCGTCGAACTGCTTGGACTGGCTCGGCTTCTGCTGGCCGACGGCACCGCCGATCACGAACGCGATCACGATGAACGCGAGCCATCCGAAGATGGCGGTCTTGCGATGCCGGGCACTCCAGTGCCCGGCCCGGGCGGCGATGCCCTTGGGCTTGGGTGTCATGAGGTTTCGCTCTCCTGGCTGGCTCAATTGCGTGAGAGCAGAATCGACTTTCGGCGGCCTTTATTCGGCCGGGCCAGCAGGTGTCTGGGGGGTACTGCATGACCCCCGCCGGGGGTACGGCCTGCCCCCTGGCGATGGTGTGGTCATCATCTATGGGGATGGCACCGAGCGGGGAGTCCCACTCGATCTTCGTGGTCCAGCAGACGTTCGCCCGGGTGCGGCGCGGCTACGACCCCGACCAGGTCGATCGTCACCTGGAGCTCGTCGCGGAGATGTTCCGGCGTGGCCCCGACGTCGAGCTACGGCGCGAACTCGCGCGCCGCGAGGCCTCGATCGAGCAAGAGCTGGAAGCGGCGCGGATGGAGGCCGAGGCCACCGTCGAGGGTGCCCGCCTGCGCGCCGCGGCGGATACGGCGGCGGCCGAGGCGGCGCTGGCGGCCGCGCGCGAGGAGGCCTCGCGGGTGGTCGCGGCCGCCGTGTCGGAGGCGGCCGCGCTTCGCGAGCAAGCCCGGGTTCAAGGCGAGGCGGACGCGCGGGTCGAGGCCACGCGGTTGCGCGACGAGGCTTCGTCGGCGGCCGACGCGCTGCGGGCGGCGGCGGAGACGGACGCGGCGGCGGCACGTCAGCGAGCCGACGGCGCCGACGCCGAGCGAGACGCGATGCTCGCCGACGCCCGAGCCGCGCTGTCGCTGGCCCGTGCCGAGGCCGAAGCGGAGACGGCGCGCCTGCTCGCGGCGGCGCGGGAGGAGGCCGCCACGAACTGCGGCGGTGCGCGCGCGGCTGCGCGGCGACGAGGCCGCCACGACGCTGGCGGCGGCTCGCGACGAGGCCGCCGGCCTGCGCAGCGATGCTGCAGCGCTCGTCGCCGGTGCGCGTGAGGCGGTCGAGGTGGCGCGCGGCGAGCGTGCCGCGATCCTCGCCGAGCACCACCGCGACGCGGCCCGCGAGCGCGCGGCACTGCTGGCGGCGGCCGAGCGGGAGGCCGACGAGCACGGCGCGGCGCGGCGGGCCGCCGCCGACGCGGAGCTCGAGGGCTACGTCGCGCGGCGCCGGCGCGAGGCCGACCGGCTGGCCGAGGCTGCGCGCAAGGGGCGGTTCGGATGATCCTGCGAGGCGAGCGTGTGACGCTGCGCCCGCTCACGGACGCCGACGTCGAGCCGCTCAACGCGATCATCGCCCAGCCCGGCGTGCGCGAATGGTGGGGGACCGATCCGACGGTCGACGATCAGGACGCGTTCACGATCGTCGTCGGGGGTGAGATCGCCGGCTGGCTCGGGTGGTACGAGGAGACGATGGAGGACTACCGGCACGGCGGGCTCGACATCTTCCTCGCGCCCGCCTTCCACGGCCGTGGGCTGGGCCGCGAGGCGCTGCGGCTGGGCGCGGCCTGGTTGATCGGGGATCGCGGGCACCATCGGATCATCATCGACCCGGCGGCGAGCAACGCGCGGGCGATCGCAACCTACGCGGCGATCGGCTTCAAGCCCGTCGGCGTCATGCGCCGCTACGAGCGCTCGCACGACGGCAGCTGGCACGACGGGCTCCTGATGGACATGCTCGCGGACGAGTTCATCCCCAGCTGAGCAGGGAGCCGTGGCCGTCGGCCCAGGCGACGCGCTCGCCGTCGCGCGCGACCGCCATCAGGTCCTTCGGCACGGCCTCGAAGCCCAGGACTCCCGGGCCTTCGCACGCGAGCCAGGTCGCGCCGAGGCGGCTGACGGCCTCGCGGAACAGCGCTCGGCCGGCGGACGGGACGTAGAACAGGACGGCGGTGTGGAAGATGACGAGGGTCGCGTCGCGCGGGGCCTCCGCGGCCAGCGCCTCGAGGTCCGTCGTCAGATCGCCCCGGATGACGCGCGGCGGGTCGCGGCGGGCCACTTCCAGCGCGCCGCGCAGGGTCTCGACGCGGTGCTCCTGCCCTGGCCAGATCAGCAGTTCGAGCCAGCTCACCTGCTCGGGATCGGAGACGTCGATCGGGTCGAGGTCCAGCCCGGCGCGCCACGCGATCTCGGGCAGCGTGTGCGGCAGCGGCGGGTCGTTCTCCGGCACGCAGCGCAGGATCGGCGGGCCGTCGCCGCCGAGACGGTGGCCGCCGTAGTCATAGGCGTAGCGATCGGGCAGCAGGCACAGGCCCGCGCTCGCTCCCACCTCGAGCAGCGCGAGCGGCTGGGGGAGGGCGGCGAGCAGCGGCAGCAGGATCGCGCAGCGCGCGGCCTCGTTGGTCTGGGTCCGGCGCGCCAGCATCAGCGCCTCGATCTCGCCGCGGCGCTCGCCGAGCACGGCGCGGAACTCCGGCCAGCCGCTCGGCGTCCCGGCCAGCGCGCGGTAGGAGGCGAAGAGGAGATTCGGCTGGCGCTTGCCGGTCGGCAGGCCGTCGAGCCACGTCAGCGTCTCGCGATCCTCCGCGACGCCCGCGGCCAACTCGACGTAGAGCGGCGAGCGCCCGGCCGCCTCGTAGGTCGCGAAGTCCCGGTAGCCGGTCGCGATCCGCTCGGTCACAGGGCGTCGCGGCGACCGCGGAAGAAGGCGAGCGCGGCCGCCTCGTCGGTCCACGCCGTCTCGGCGCCCGTGAAGCCGACCGCGTTCCACTCGGGTGCGGGCTCCGGAGCGTTCCACGGCGCGACGTAGAGGTATGGCTCCTCGTGGTTCTCGTCTCCCGGCGAGCAGCCGTACGTGACCTCTCGGTCGTCGAAGGCGACGTCGAAGTGCTCGGGCCAGAGGTGGATCTCGCTCGGCGTGGAGGCCTCGGCGCGCAGCGTCTCGAGCGCACCCCAGGCGAAGGCGAAGAAGCGCGCGAGGCGCCCGGCGTGCGCCGCGTCGACCTCCAGCGGCTCACGGGTCTCGGTGCCGTCGGCCGCCCTGGTCACGAGCTCGGTGCCCTCGACGCGAACCTGCCCACCATCCGGGAACGCGGGCGTGCCGAAGCCGCCAGGGGTCGCCTCGAGCGCGATCTCGTTCCCGGTCGCGCGCACGCGGGCGGGCGAAACGACCTCCTCGGCGATCCGGTGCAGTGCGTCGCGGGTCTCGGCAAACGTTGCAGGCATGACCGTCATGGTGAATCTCATCGTCTTTGCATGTCGAGTGGCAAAGCTCCATTTCGACGTCGCACCGCGTTCAACCCCGACCAGGTGCCGACGCGCAGCAGCGGACTAGCGCACCCGCCGGCGGTCGCCCGACAACCCTCATATGTCGGCCGCCGGCGGAGTCCGCGCTCCAACCGGAAAACAGTAGGACGGACAATGCTGCCTCCGGATGCGGATACCTCTCGACTGCACGCTGACGCCTGAGCGCGTCCTGCTCGCCCTGCGCGAAGAGCCGTGGCCGTTCGCGCTGACCGGCCGCTGGGCCGGAGGGGGGGCGATCGTCGGCTCCGCGCCGCGTGCGCTGCTCGCCCCCGGCGACGACCCGTTCGCCCGGCTCGAGGATCTCCCGCCGGCGCGCGGCGACGCCGAGGTCGGCGGCGGCTGGTTCGGCTGGCTCGGCTACGGGCTCGGTGGGCTCGTGGAGTCGCTCCGGCCGCGGCCTCCGCGCCCGTCTCCGCTGCCCGACGCGCACCTCGCCTACTACGACAACGTCCTGCGCCAGGACGCCGAAGGGCGCTGGTGGTTCGAGGCACTCGACGATCCGCCCGACCCATTCGGGCCCGAGGCCCGCTTGGGCGTCCTGGGCGATCGGCTCGCGCACGTCCGCACGCTGCTCGCCGCCGCGCCCGAGCCGGTCGCTCCGGCGCGCGCCGAGTTCATGCTGCGCGCCCCCGGCGCGGCGGGTCATATCGCCGCCGTGGCCGAGTGTGTCGAGCGCATCGCCGCGGGGGAGATCTTCCAGGCCAACCTCTGCCTGCGCCTCGACGCCGAGTCGGACACGCCGGTCGAGCAACTCTTCGCCCACGCGGCGCCGACGCTCCAGCCGGCCTACGGCGCGTGCTTCGTCGCACCCTGGGGCGGCATCGCCAGCTTCTCGCCCGAGCTCTTCCTGCGCCGCCGCGCCCGCGAGGTGACGACCGGGCCGATCAAGGGCACGGCTCCGCGCGACGGCGACCCGGCCGCGCTGCAGGAATCGGAGAAGGACCGCGCCGAGCACGTGATGATCGTCGACCTGATGCGCAACGACCTCGGGCGCGTCGCCGAGTACGGCTCCGTCGTCGCGCCCGAGGTCCCCGAAGCCCAGCCGCACCCGGGCGTCTGGCATCTCGTCTCCGACGTCCGCGCCCGGCTCGCCCCGGGCAACGGCGACGCGGCGCTTCTGCGCGCGACCTTCCCGCCCGGCTCGGTCACCGGCGCCCCCAAGGTCCAGGCGCTCCACGTCATCTCCGAGCTCGAGGCCACGGGCCGCGAGGTCTACACCGGCGCGATCGGCTTCGCCAGCCCACAGGCGGGCCTCGAGCTCAACGTCGCGATCCGCACCTTCGAATCCCGCTCCGGCCACCTCTGGCTGGGCGCCGGAGGCGGAATCGTGGCCGACTCTAACCCTCAAGCTGAGCTTGAAGAATGCCTCGTCAAAGCCCGCCCGCTCCTCGCCGCGATCAACGCCACCCACACCCAGGGGTCTGACCCCTTGAGTCGGCCGGGCCCCAGGGGTCTGACCCCTTGAGTCGGCCGGGCTTAGATCGTCGGGCGTTCGGCGGTGGAGGGGGGTCAGACCCCTTGAGTCGGCCGGACTTAGATCGTGGGGTGTTTGAGACGCTGCTGGTCGAGGGCGGGCGCGGGGTGAACGTCGAGGCGCACCTGGCTCGGCTGGCGCGGAGCGTGGAGCGGCTGTATGGGGTGCGGTTGCCGCCGATCGAGGTGCCGACGGGGGAGGACGGGGCCGTTCGGATCACCTATGTGCCCGGGCGGCCGGTGGCGATCGAGACGCGGGCGCTGCGGGCGCGGGGGTTGCCGGTGGTGCTGACGCCGTACGTGCTTCCGGGTGGGTTGGGGGAGCACAAGTGGGTCGACCGGCGGCTGGTGGAGGCGCTGTCGGCCGACGGGACGACGCCGCTGCTGCTCGACGCGGACGGCACGGTGCTCGAGGCGGCGTGGGCCGCGGTGCTGATCCGGCGCGACGGGAAGCTCTACACGCCGCGTGAGGACGGGCGGATCCTGCCGAGCACGTCGCGGCCCGAGGCCGAGCAGGCCGACCTGCAGCTGCGCGACGGCGACGAGCTGCTGCTCAGCTCGTCCCTGGCGGGCGTGGTGCCGGCCGTACTCGCGGCCACCAGCCCGGGACGGCTCGGCGATAGGCGTCGTACTCCGGGCCCGTAGCGCGCGCTGAGCGTCGGCTCCTCATAGCCGCGCACGAACGCGACGAACAGGACCTGCAGACCGATCGCGTAGACGAGTAGGACCGGCCGGCCGAGCAGGAGCGCCTGGCCGAGCACGCAGCTCACGACCGCGACGTACATCGGGTTGCGCACCCAGCGGTAGAGCCCGCCGACCACGAGGTGCTGCGTCGGCGCGACCGGGGCGGGCGTGCCCAGGCCCTCGGCGACGAAGCGCGCGAAGGCCCGGATCAGCACGATCGCGCCCGCGAGCAGCAGCAGCGCGCCGAGCCAGCGCAGCGGCGGCCACACCGGCTCGGCGTCCCAGCCGGTCAGCCACCACGGGATCACGCCGGCGACCACACCCGGGGCGAGGGCGAAGAACGCGGAACTGCCGGCGGCGGCGGTGGCGAAGCGCATCTGCCCTAGGCAGTCTCGAGAAAGCCCGTGACGTTACGCAGGCGCCCGTCGCCGTCGACGGCGACGACGCGCTCTACGCCCTGCACGAGGAACGCAAGGCCTACCCCGGCGAGCAGGGAGAACCCGCACGGCGAGCCGTCTTCGTCCCGCTGCGGATGCCCGCGGACCCGCGCCAGCGCCACCGCCGCGTCGACGTCGTCCGAACTGGCGACACGGGACGCGTCGCGGCGATCCGCGCCTACGAAGCGTCGAGGTGACGCTCGAGCAGGTCGAGCCGGTCGGCCCAGTAGCGCCGATACGGCGCGAGCCAGCGATCGACCTCGGCCAGCGGCGCCGGATCGAGGCCGTACCAGCGCCGCTGCGCGTCGACGCGGACGCGCACGAGCCCCGCCTCGCGCAGCACCCGCAGGTGCTTGGAGACGCCGGGCTGGCTGAGCCCGAGCTCGGAGACCAGCTCGCTGACCGAGTGCTCGCGCTCGCGCAGCAGGTCGAGGATCCGGCGCCGGCTGGCGTCGGTCAGCACATCGAAGACGGCGGGCACGAGCGCCAGTATGACCGCTAGGGCATATTCTGCTCGCCGGTGATCAGCCGCGTCCCGCGCCCATGCGTCGCGAAGCTGAACCACCAGCGGATGCCCACCAGCAGCCGGTTCTGGAAGCCGACGAGGTAGAAGAGGTGGATCGTGAGCCAGAGCGCCCAGGCCACGAAGCCGCTGACGCGGATCCGGGGCGGCAACTCGGCCACGGCCCGCAGCCGGCCGATCGTCGCCAGGTTGCCCTTGTCCTTGTAGTGGAACGGGCCGATCTCCTTCGAGCGCAGCCGCGAGCGGACGAGCTTGGCCGCGTAGCGCCCCATCTGCATCGCCACCGGCGCCACGCCCGGCAGCGGGTCGGCCCCGCGGACCTGGACCATGTCGCCGATCGCGAGCACCTCCGGATGCCCGGGCAGCGAGAGATCCGGCTCCACCAGCAGCCGGCCCACGCGGTCGGTCTCGGCGCCTGAGGCCTCGGCCAGAGTGCCGGCGACGCCGGACGCGAGCACGCCCGCGGCCCAGATGATCGTCCCGGCGCGAACGCGCTGGGACTCGCCGCCGGTCACCTGCATGTCGACGCCGTCGGCGTCGAGCCCGGTGACCATGTGGTCGAGCATCGGCGTCACGCCCAGGCTCAAAAGCGCCTTCTCGGCCCGCTCGGACAGCTTCGGCGGGAACGCCGCCAGCACACGATCGCCGGCCTCGACGAGCAGCACCCGCGTGGTCGACGTGTCGGCGACGCGGTAGTCCTTGCGCGTGTCCCGCGCGATCTCGGCGATCTGGCCCGCCATCTCGACGCCGGTCGGGCCGGCGCCGACGACCACGAACGTCAGCAGCCGCGCTCGCGCCTCCTCGTCCTGCGTCACCTCCGCGGCCTCGAACGCCCGCAGGATCTGCGCGCGGATGTGCAGCGCGCCCTCGAGGGACTTGAGCTCGGCGGCGTGCTCCTGCCATTCGGGGTTGCCGAAGTAGTTGTACTTCGAGCCGCCGCCGACGATCAGCGTGTCGTAGCCGATCGTCTCCTCGCCGGCCGCCGTGCGCAACGCCACCGTGCGGCCTTCGAGATCGAATCCGGTCGCCTCCGCGAGCATCACGCGCACGTGCTCGTCGCCGTGGAAGATCGCCCGCAGCGGGTAGCAGACCTCGCCCGCGGCCAGGGCGCCGGTCGCGACCTGGTAGGCGAGCGGCTGGAACAGATGGAAGTTCCGGCGATCGACGAGCGTGACCTCGACGTCGGCGTTCTTGAGGTGCTTGGCGGCCTGAAGGCCGCCGAAGCCCCCGCCCACGATGACGACCCGATGCATGCCCTGCAGACTAGGCGGCCTAGCGAATGGACCGCTCGCTCAGCTCCAACGCCTGCGCCGCGTTGGAGCGCGTGACGAAGTTCGGGCCGGTGGCCACGATGTCGTGCCGCGACGGCAGGATCCCGTAGCGCGCGTGCAGCGCCAGCATCTCGATCGGCAGATAGCCCTGCAGGTAGGCCTGCTGGTCGACCGCGAAGCCGATCTCGCCGCGCTGGACGGCCTTGAGCACGTCCGGCCCGAGATCGAACGTGCCGATCTCGATCCCCAGGCCGGCGAGCCCCTCGGCCGCCGCGAGCCCGCCGACGGAGTTGGTCGCCAGCACGCCGTCGGCGTCATCGGCGGCCACGGCCGACGCGATCAGGCTCGGGGTCCGCGGATCGTCGTCGATGATGTGCAGCACCCGTGAGTGCCCGCCGACCTCGCGCATCGCCTTCGCGACCCCGCGGCAGCGGGCGTCGACGCCGGCGTTGTCGGTCTCGTGGTTGAGGCAGATCGCCCGGCGTACGCCGGCGTCGACGAGCCGCCGCCCGGCCTCGAGACCCGCACGGTCCTCGACCTGCCCGACGTGCACGAGCACGCCGAGTCGCTGGAAGACGTCGCTGCCGGAATTGATCGAGATGACCGGGATCCCGGCCTTGACCGCGCGGCGGATCGCCGGCGCGAGGCCCGATGAGGGAATCGAGACGACGAGCCCGTCGGGTTTGGTCGCGACGGCCTGGTCGATCAGCTCGCTCATCCGCTCGACGCTGAAGACGTCGGGCGACTGGTAGTCGACCAGCACGTCGAGCCGGCGCGCGGCGGAGTCGACGCCGTTGCGGATGATCCCCCAGAACTTGCTCGACGCCGGCCCGTGCGTGACGACGGCGATCCGCACCGCGCCGTCGGGAACGGGCGCGCCGTTCACCGGCTCAGCGGCGGCTGTGGCGCCCGTGACCTCGACGACCGGCTCGCGCACGTCCTGCGTGCTGCCGCACCCGGCCACGACGACCATCACCATCAGCAGGAACGCGAGCCATCTCATACCGGCACCGGGATTCTCGCTCGCACGATCGTGCCTCCGCCCACCGGGCTGTCGATCTCCAGCGTCCCGCCGACCGCCGCGACGCGATCGTCGAGGCCGCGCAGCCCGGTTCCGGCCGACGGGTCGACGCCGCCGACGCCGTCGTCGACGACCTCGACCACCAGTTCCTCACCCGCGTGCCGCAGCTTCACCTGCGCACACGTGGCCTCCGCGTAGCGGGCGACGTTCGTCAGCGCCTCGGCGACGAGGAAATAGGCCGCCGCCTCCACCGGTGCCGGGAGGCGCTCGGTCACCTCGACGTCGGTCTCGATCGGGATCGAGCCCCGGTCCGCGAGCGAGTTGATCGCCGGCGTCAGCCCGCGGTCGGTGAGGATCGCGGGATGGATGCCGCGGGCCAGCTCGCGCAGCTCCGCCAGCGCCGTGGCGAGCCGCGCCGAGAGGTCGTCGATCGCCGGGTCCTTGAGCCGCGTCTTGAGCATCCGCAGGTCGAGCGCGAGCGCGACCAGTTGCTGCTGCGCGCCGTCGTGGAGGTCGCGCTCGATCCGGCGCCGCGCCGCGTCGCCGGCCTGGATGATCCGCAGCCGCGACAGTCGCAGCTCCTCGACGCGCGCCTGCAGATCGGCCTTCAGGCGCTCGTTGTCCAACGCCAAGGACGAAGCGGCGGCCGCGGCCATCACCAGCTCGGGGCTGGTGTCCAGCGCCGCGTCGTGGACGATCGCGGCGACGCGCCGGCCGTCGCGGTCGACGGCCGTCCACGCGCGTCCCGAGCCCGGCTCCGGCAGCACGACGCGGCGGCCGAACTCGTCCACGAAGCGCTCGCGATCGGGCAGCCAGTAGGCGACCGACACGGTGCGGTCGCCGAGGCTCTCGGCCAGCATCTCGCGCACCGGCCCGCCCGGCGGCATCCGCGGCGTCAGCAGCGCGTGCGAGCTCACGCAGAGGATGCGATAGAGCGCCTCGAGCGTGGCCAGGGCGAGCACCGCGGCCGGCAGCGCGAACGCGCAGAGAAGAAGCCCGACGCCCGGTTCGAGCTGCCACGGCCCGACGTAGTCGACCTCGGCGGAGCCGGCGAGCGCGCCGATCCCGAGCTGCAGGCACAGCGCGAGGATGAACACCGGCGCCAGCGCGACCAGCAGCAGCGCGGCGAACAGCAGCGGCCGCAACATCAGGTGTGTGGCCGTGCGCCAGAGCGAGCGGTCAGACAGCAGGTACAGCGAGCGCCGGAACGCGCCGCCCGTCCCGCGCACGCGGTTGGGCGAGCGTAGCGGTGACGAGCCCCCCGGGCGAGGCAGTGGCGGCACCTGGGTTCCGAGCCAGCGGTTGGCGGCGCGCCGATCGAGGCGTTCGAGCGCACGGCAGAAGTCCGCGGCGGCGACGAGCACGGGGAGCCCGATCCCGACCACGCTGAGCGCGGCGCCCAGGATCAGCGCGGCCACCGCCGGGAGCGCCAGCAGCGTGATCGGCAGCGTCACGAAGAGGTAGGCGACGGCGTGTCCCGCGCGGCTGAAGCGGCCGTCGAGCTCGAACGTCGCGATCACGAGCGGCCCTGTACGTCGATGTCGCCCGAGCCGCTGAGCACCTGGATCGAGTAGGGCGCGTCGTCGCGCGCCGTGATCCCGCGGACGTTGGCCTTGCCGGAGTTCGTCTCGGCATCGATGTCGTAGCGCCCGGCGGGGAGCACCGCGCGGATGGAGCCCGAGCTCGAGCGCATCGAGAGCTGCGGCGGAGCGCACGACGCGTCGAGCGCGATGTCCCCGGCGCCCGCGCGAGCGTCGAGCGAGTTGCCGCAGTAGCCGGAGATGTCGATCCGGCCGGCGTCGGTCGCGACCTTCGCCGTACCGCGGTAGCCGCGCAGCGACACGTCGCCGTCGGTCGTGCGGATGTCGACCGCGATGTTGTCGGGCACGACGACGCGGTAGTCGACCGTACACGGCGCGAGCAGCGAGGTCGGGCAGCGCGAGTGGATACCGAAGACCCCGGCCTTGACGCTCTGCTGCGTGACCGCCTTGCGGCCGAACGAGTAGTGCTCGGTCCGGCGCACGGACACGGCGTCGCCGCCACCGCCGCCGACGATCACGATGTCGCCGGCGCCGAGATCGAAGACGAGGCCCTCGACCGCGCCGGTCACGGGGTAGGAGGCGCGCACCTGGCGCTCGGAGGCCAGCCCGGCGATCACGAGCGCGACCAGTCCACCCACCACCAGGAGGGCCGAGATCGCGACCACACGGCCCCACGGCGACAAGACCATCGCCGCAACCCTATATCCGGCCCTGGCTGTCACACCAGGGCCGGAGTTGGGCTTGGTCAGGCGAAGCGGACGCGTGCGCGGCCGCGGCCGAGCGAGTGGCGGCGCACGTCGCGGCGCAGCTGGCGCCCGCGCCGCGCGAGCATCAGCACCGCGTCGGCGGAGGGACGCATCGGGTCGGCGACGTGATGGCCGTCCTCGAGCGAGAACGCCGCCCACAGCTCGCCGCCGACCTCGGCGAGCAGGACGTCGCCGCGCGGCGCGCGGCTGGAGTCGAGCGAGGCCAGCCGCGCGAGCGCGGCGGCGTCGGCGTGATCGGCCTGACGGATCCGCAGCGGGGCGGGGTTCCCGGGGATCTGCTTGCGCTGTGTGAGCTGGTTGAACATGCCTTCATGATCGCTCTGAGACACCCCCCTCACATCAGGCGGATGGTGCGATCTGCGGCCCCTTACCCCTTACGATCCGGCGCATGATTGCTGTGGTCACAGGAGCCGGCTCAGGCATCGGACGGGCGGCGGCCCAGGCACTGCTCGAAGACGGCTGGAGCGTGGTCGCCGCGGGGCGCCGGGAGGCCCCGCTGCAGGAGACGATCGGCGGCGCGGATGGGCTCGCCATGCCCACCGATGTCACCGATCCGGCGTCGGTCGAAGCGCTCTTCGCGGCCACGCTGCAGCGCTACGGGCGCGTCGACCTGCTGTTCAACAACGCCGGTCGCGGGCTGTCGGTGCCGATCGCCGAGATCGACTACGACGACTGGAAGCAGGTCGTGGACACGAATCTGACCGGCTCGTTCCTGTGCGCCCAGGCGGCCTTCCGGGCGATGGCCGCGCAAGACCCGCGGGGCGGGCGGATCATCAACAACGGCTCGCTCTCCGCCTACGTCCCGCGCCCGTACGCGATCGCCTACAACGCGACCAAGCACGCCGTCACGGGTCTCACCAAGTCGCTGTCACTCGAAGGCCGCGCGTACGACATCGCGTGCGGGCAGATCGACATCGGCAACGCGTCGACGGAGATGACCCAGCGGATGAGCGGCGGCGTGCCCCAGGCCGACGGGTCGATGGCCGCCGAGCCGACCATGGACGTCGCCCACGTCGGGCGCTCCGTCGCGCACATGGCGTCGCTGCCGCTGGACGCCAACGTGCAGTACATGACGGTGATGGCGACGAAAATGCCCTTTATCGGCCGCGGCTGAAGATAATCGGACCGGTGGAGCTTCGCCGGGCCCTGATCGGTCGCGCCGCGCCGCTGAAGGCGCTGGGCGACGCATTGGCCGATCCACCCGCGATCGTCCTGCTGTCGGGCGAGGCGGGCATCGGCAAGACCCGGCTCGTCGCCGAGATCGAGGCCGGTGCCGGGCTGGTGCTGCACGGGGAGTGCATCGAGTTCGGCGGCGAGGAGCTCGCGTACGCGCCGGTTGTCGCGGCGCTGCGCGACCTACCCACGCAATGGTTGGAGGCGCACCTCGACGGGCTGTCGACCGAGGCGCGCGGAGCGCTGGCGGCGGTGCTCCCGCGCGAGCCGCCCGGCGACGGCGGTCCCGGGCAGCTGTACGAGCTGCTCCTGGACCTCCTGGGGCAGCTGGCCGCTGAGCGGGGACCGCTGCTGCTGGTGCTCGAGGACATCCACTGGGCCGATCGCTCGACGCTCGCCCTACTCGCGTTCCTGGCCCGCAACCTGCGCGCCGAGCGGCTCGTCGTCCTCGCCACCTACCGCGTCGACGATGAGCTCTCGCCGCAGCTGCGCCGCCTGGCGAGTGAGCTCGGGCGGCGGCGCACGGTGCTGCGGATCGAGCTCGAGCCGCTCGCGCCCGAGGACGTGGCGCGGCAGCTGGAGGCGATCGCCGGCGGCCCGGTCCCGGCGGCGCTCGCCAAGGAGCTTCACGAGCGCGCCGGCGGCAACCCGTTCTTCGTCGAGGAGCTGTTCGCGGCCCGCACCGAGACGGTGGCCGAGGCCGTGCTCACGCGCGTGCAGCGTCTCGACGCTGCGCCGCTCTCCGCGCTCGCCGCGGCTGGCGGACGCGCGTCGTACGCACTGCTGGAAGCGCTCGCGATCGAGCCGGACGCGCTGCGTGAAGCGCTCGACGCGGGCCTGCTCGTGCGCGAGCGCGACGGCCTCGCCTTCCGCCACGGCCTGATCGGCGAGGTGGTCTACGAGCGCCTGCTGCCCGCCGAGCGCGTCGCGTTGCATCGTTCGATCGCGGCGGCGCTCGACGATCCCGCCCAGCGCGCGCATCACTGCCAGCGCGCTGGACTGCGCGACGAGGCGCTCACGGCTTCGGTGCAGGCCGGGATCGAGGCCGCGCGCGCGTTCGCCTATGCCGAGGCGAGCGTGCACCTCGAGCGCGCGCTCGAGCTGTGGGACGGCGACGCCGGCATCGACCACGTCGACCTGCTCACCCGCGCCGCGCAGGCGGCGCGCTCCAGCGGCGACCCCGAACGGGCGGTCGCGCGCTGCCGTGAGGCGATCGCGCTGGAGGACGATCCCACCCGCCGCGCGCTGCTCTACGGGCGCCTCGGCGAGTACCACTTCTGGGACGACGAGGCCGCGCTGGAGTGCTACGAGCAGGCCCTCGAGTTGACGCCCGGCGAGCCGCGGCTGCTGGCCGCCAAGGGCCACGCGCTGATGGGACTGCGGCGGTGGGCGCAGTCGCGCGCCTGCAGCGAGGCGGCGCTCGCCGCGGGCGCGGCCCCGCGGATCACGCTCGGCGTGGTGCTCACCTTCCTCGGTGAACCCGAGGCGGGCGAGGCGCACCTACGGCGCGCGCTCGAGCTCTCCGAATCGGGCGAGGAGACCGCGCGCGCCTACCTGCATCTCGGCGAGCTGCTGCGGGTCCGCGGCGATCACGCCGGCGCGCTGCAGGCGATGGTCGACGGCGAACGCGAGGCCGCGCGGCTCGGCCTCCGTCTCTCCTTCGGGCACTTCATGTACGTCAACGGCGCCGACGATCTGCTGCGGCTCGGCCGCTGGGACGAAGCCGCGGAGCGGGTGGGCGGCGCCGCGCGGATGGAGCTCTCGCGCACCGCCAGCGCCCTGCGACGGGCGATCGCGGGCCAGCTGCACACCGGTCGCGGCGAGTTCGCGGCGGCGCGCGCGGAGCTCGATGGCGCCGCCGATGCGGGCCTGCCGGCGGAGTTCCTCACGCCGCTCGCGGCGGCCCGGGCCGCGCTCGCGCTGGCGGAGGACGACCCGGTCGCCGCGGCCGTGCACGTCGCGGGAGCGCTCGGCGGGGTCGAGGACCCGTTCTACACGCCGCCGCTGTACTCGCTCGGGCTGCGGGCACAGGCCGTGCTGGCGGAGCGCGAGCGAGCCCGCCGGCGGGAGCCCGACCGCACGCTCGCCGACGCGCTGCTCGCCGACCTCGACGCGTTGGTGGGTGAGCACGCGGTGTCGCCTGACGCGCTCGCGCATCGCGAGCTCGCCCACGCCGAGCACGCTCGCGCCGACGGCACCGCGGCGCCCGAGCGCTGGGGCGCCGCGGCCGCGGCGTTCGACGCGCTCGGCGAGCCCTACCCGGCGGCGTATGCACGGGTGCACGAGGCCGAGACGACACTGCTCGCGGGTGGCGAGCGGGCCGTCGCCACGCGCGCGCTCGCCGCCGCCCACTCCGCGGCCCTGGCGCTCGGCGCCGCACCGCTGCGAGACGCGGCCGAAGCGCTCGCCCGTCGCGCGCGTCTCGACGTCGCGGAGCCGGCCACCGGCACGGTCAGCGACGACGGCGGAACCGGCCTGACCGAACGCGAGACCGAGGTCCTGCGACTGCTCGCGGACGGCCTGACGAACCGGGAGATCGCCGCGCGCCTGTTCATCAGCCAGAAGACCGTCGGCGCGCACATGGGTCACATCTACGGCAAGCTCGGGGTGCACACGCGCGTCGAGGCCGCGGGACGCGCCCGCACGCTCGGCGTTTGACCAGGGTGGAGCACGACCTACCCCGAGGGGGTCGCAAGCGCGCACCTAAGGCTGGTCCGGAACGGCGGTGCAGTCGTGAGTCTCCCGCCCGACACCGGTGCTTCACAAGGAAACGCCGGAAGATCGGAGGCCCCACATGTCCCCCAGTTCCATCGCCCGCAGCCTTGCTGGCGTTGCGATCGTGCTCGTCCTCGTCGCCGTGGCGACGACCCCCGCCCCGGCCCAGACCCACGCGAACGGCGTCCAGGCGCACGCATAGATAGTGTCGCTCGACGCCGGCGGCAAGCGACGCTGGGACTACTTGATCAGCGGGTGTGTGAGCAAGACCAAGGCCAGGGGGACGATGCACGTCAAGGTCGCCGACAGCGACGCGGCGGGCGTGTCCGTCGACGCCTGCGACACCGGCGCCGTCACCTGGAAGGTCAGCAGCGGCTGATCTTGGCGCGGCGCCCAAGCTCGCACCAACAGCCGGCCAAGCGGACCCCAAGGCCGGCTGTGGAGAGTGCGGACTGCGGCGGGCGATTCCCCCCGAGTCGCCCGCCGCCAATCGCGCCCACGCTTTCGAAAGGTCCCCTCATGTCTCACGCCGCCCGGCCCTGGATGGCCGTGCCCGCCCTTGCGGTCGGTGTCCTCCTGCTCACGGGAGCCTCCGCCTTCGCCGCCGACACGGCGACGATCTACAACGTCACGCAGGAGGGCATGACCTCCGCCGACGGTCAGAAGCTCGCCGACGCGTACGGCATCCCGAACTCCGTCGCGGCCAACGGCGCCTTCTCCTACACGGGTAAGGGCTTCGGTGAGGTGCCGCAGAAGACGGTCGGCAAGGGCGAGACCGACGAGGCGGGCCGCCCCGTCGTCTCGCAGGCCCTCGACACCGCTGCACTGGGCGCGCTGCGCCCGGTCTCGGACGCCGTGGCACTGCGCCGCGCGGCGCCGCTGCTCGAGCTTGCCGGCCTCGGCGGCGACTTCAAGGCCGAGCCGGCCGTCTCGCACGCCGAGCTGTCGACGGCCAACAACGACGGCAAGACGACCGGCAACGTACCTGCTCGACACGTCGGTGTCCTACAACCTGACGCTCGGCGGCCTGCCCGTCAGCGGCCAGGGCGCGAAGCTGCGCATCACGCTCGCCGGCGACGGCAGCGTGACCCAGATCTCGAGCTCGATCCGCCGGCTCGAGGCGGGCAAGCGCGCGATCATCATCTCCTCCAGCGAGGCCGCCAAGGCGTGCTCGGCGCTCTACGCGCCGGACGTCCGCCAGGCCGCGCCGACGCTCGGCTACCTGCTGCCGGCGCTGTCCGCCGACGAGGCGTCGGGCAAGGGCGCCGTCCAGCAGATCTTCCCCGCCTACACCTGCAACCCGGTCGGCGGCCAGGGCACGCAGGCCAACCGCCAGGTCGCGGCCGTCCAGGGCGCCTCGCCGGAGGCGACGTTCAAGGCTTCGCTGCGTGACGGCGTCGTGACCGGCGCGGCCGACGTCTCGGGCGGGACCGCCCCCTACAGCTACAAATGGGCGTCCTCGACGACGGTGATCGACGACAACACCGGCGCGGCGGTCTCCTACAAGCGTGCCCCTCGCGACGGCAAGCTCACCGGCGAAGGCCTGACCCTCGAGGTCACCGACGCCAACGGCCTGACCTCGACGGCCACCGGCCTCTTCGAGGGCGACAGCGAGATCTCCGCGAGCTCGGTCCCGGGCGGTGGCGGCTTCGGCAAGCTCACGAGCGTCGGCATCGAGCAGACCGTCGACGAGTGGCAGTGCGCGCAGGACTCCGCGATCGGCTTCAAGAACGTGATGGCCTCGCACGGCGTCGGCACCTCGTTCGACTTCCGCGGCATGAGCGCCTGGGAAGAGGACTTCAAGAAGACCTCGGCCGGCGGCAACGACAACAACTTCGCCGACGCCGTGGACGCCATGTGGTACACGGGCCACGGCAACTCGGGCGGCTTCACCTTCAAGAACACGACGCATGACGACGGCTCGATCGTCCCGAGCGACGCCGACTGGGGCAACAACAACCTCGAGTGGATGCAGCTCGAGTCCTGCCAGGTGTTGCGTGACACGAACGGCGCCAACGACTACTTCAGCCGCTGGGGTCAGACGATCAACGGCCTGCACATGCTCAACGGCTTCCACACCAACGCCCAGTGCGTCGGCGGCGGCACCGGCGGGCGCTTCGCCGAGTACCTGTTCCCCTACAAGATCTTCGGCATCACGGTCCGTCCGGCCCTGACCGTCCGCAACGCCTGGGCCCAGATGGCCTTCGACAAGGAGCCCAACGGAACGATCTTCCGCTCGATGGGCAACATCGGCGCGGGCGGCGTGACCAACATCAACGACCACTTCTGGGGCCAGGGCACGACCGGCCCGGATATCTCGCGTGCCGCGCGCACCGGGATGTGGGCGATCGCCCAGACCGTCTGACGACGACCCGCAGACGCAGTGACGACGGCCCCGGCCATCCGCTGGGGCCGTCAGTCGTTCTGGACCGCGATCGTCCAGGTCAAGGCGGTCGCGAACGCCACCCACGCGCCGTACGGCGCTAGGGCCAGCGCCGCCGTCCGGTTGTGCGGCCAGACGAGCCGGATCAGCGCGACGATCGTCCCGAGCAGGAACAGGATCTCGACTCCCGCGGCCTTCGGCTTGTGGCCCTGGAAGAAGATCCAGGTCCACGCGACGTTGAGCGCGAGGTTGGCCGCGAAGAGGCCGAGGACGATCCGCCGGCGTGGACCGCCGACGTCGCGGTACGACAGGGTCGCGGCGATCGCGATCAGCACGTACAGCAACGTCCACACCGGCCCGAAGACCGCGCCCGGCGGCTGCCATGCGGGCCGGTCGAGCTCTTTGTACCAGTCGCTTGAGGTGTCGGTGGCGAGGCCGCCGACGACGGCGACGGCGGTCACGGCCGCCGCCCACGCGGCGGCGACCGGGACCAGCGGGTGACGGACGGAGGAGGTCATCTCCTCCTCCTACCCATTCTCAGCGGCGGATGGTGACCTTCGTGCGCAGCCCACCGCCGCTGATCGTGAGCTTCACGCTGCGGGCGCGCTTGAGCGAGCGGCGCGCGGCGGTCGTGAAGCGCATCCGCACGGTGCCGGTGCCGGAGCCGCGGGCGACGATCTTCCGGCCGTGCTTCGCGACCAGCTTCACCGACGGGCCGGTGACGCGAACCGTGAAGCCTTTGGCCAGCGCGCGGCGTAGCTTGGTGGCGGCCGCGAGTGTCAGCGTCTTCTTCGTGCCCTGCGTGCCCTGCGTGCCGGGCGCCGGAGTCGCCCCGCCGCCGGCACGGTTCACGGTCTCGCAGTCGGGCGCCACGATGTCGTTGGCATCGGCGTACACGGTGTCCGCGCCGGCACCGCACGCGACGCTGTCGATCTCGCCGTCACGCGCGTCGATCGTGTCGTTGCCGTAGGGCAGCTTGCACCACAGCGGCCCGCAGTCGCCGCCGGCGGTGTCGCCGTTGATCACGTCGCGGCCGGGGCCGCCGACGAGCACGTCATCGCCGAAGCCGCCGTCCAGGTAGTCGTTGCCGGGGCCACCGTCGAGCTGGTCGGCGCCGTCGCCGGTGATCAGGCGGTCGTCGCCGCCACGGCCCGTCAGCACACTCGGCGAGAGCATCTGGCGCAACTTGATCTCGTCCGGCCCGTCGGTGCCGACGAAGGTGCCGCTGACGCTGAGCTCGAGCTTCTCGACGTTGCGGACGTCGTCGCCCTCGCCGGGGCGGCCGTCGTCGGCGCCGCCGGCGAGCGTGAAGGACAGCGGCGGGTCGACGTCGGTGAAGCGGTTGCTGTAGTCGCCGTCGATCGTGTCGTGGCCGGGTCCGCCGTCGACGAAGTCGGCCGACGGGCGCTCGTAGTTGTCGGGGCGCAGGATGTCGTCGCCGGCACCGCCGTCGAGACGGTCGGAGCCGCCCGCGCCTTCGAGCACGTCGTTGCCGTCACCGCCGATCAGGACGTCGGCGCCGTCGCGGCCGTCGAGGCGGTCGTCGCCGGGTCCGCCGTCCAGCGTGTCCACGCCCTTGTCGCCCTGCAGCTGGTCGGACCCCGGACCGCCGTAGAGCGTCATCGGCACGCCGATCTCCGCGGTCGTGTACGCGGAGTCGTCGCCGTCGCCGAGGTCGACGCGAATCGCGGTCGCGGGCGCGCAGTGGACGACCTCGGCGCCGTACATCGAGTCCGCGCTACAGCCGGCGGGGATCGTCATCGGGTCGCCGCCGCTGGTGTAGAAGGTCACGCCGCCCGGCTCGTCGGTGCTCTGCAGCCCGACATGGTTGGTGGCGCCGGGGGCGGCGGTGAACGTGAGCACGCCGCCGGCGTCACGGGTCAGCGTCGCCGCCTGCGCGGCCGTGGGAGTCAGCACCGCGGCCAGGGCCACGGCAAGGAGGGTTCGGATCATGCAGGTCACGATCCAGGGAAGGCTCCCGGAGCGCATCAGGGTAATCCCTCGATATGTGGGCCTACAGGATCAGAGCGCCGGGGCGATTGGAGCGCGTCGAGGCGCCGGTTCCGCTGCCAGGACCAGGTCGCGTGCTCGCCCGGTTGCACGCCGGCGGCATCTGCGGCTCCGATCTGCCGTCGTTTCTCGGCCGACGGAACCCGTTCGTGGATTTCCTCGGCGAGCCCGGCTATCCGCTGCATGAGGTCGTCGGCGAGGTGGTCGACGGCGAGCTCGCGACGGGCACCCGGATCGTCGGCTGGGCCGAAGGCCATCACGGACTCGCCGAGTACTTCGTCTCGCGCGTCGACGCGATCATCGCGCTCGACGACGGTGAGCTCAGCGACGCCGAGGCGACGGTCATCCAGCCGCTGTGCACCGTGTTACATCAGCTCGACCGGATCCCGGACGTCGCCGGGCGGCGCGTGGCGGTGATCGGGCAGGGGCCGATCGGCCTGCTCTTCAGCCACGCGCTGAAGGCGCGCGGGGCGGCATCGGTGACGGGGGTCGATCGCGTCGATCGCTCCGACGTCGCTGCCGCGTTCGGCGTCGACGAATGCGTGTGGGACGACGCCGCCGCGTGGGCACGAGGTCTCTCCGAGGACGTGCGGCCCGAGCTCGTCGTCGAGGCCGTCGGGCATCACGCCGGCCCGCTCGAGGCCGCGGTCGACGCACTCGCCGACGGCGGCACCGTGCTCGCGTTCGGCGTCCCGGACGAGTCGCACTACGCGTTCCCGTTCACCGCGTTCTTCCGCAAGCACGCGACGCTGCTGGCGGGTGCGGCCAACGATCGCGCCGCGGCGCTCGCCGGTGCGCGCCGCTACCTGCTCGAGCACCGCGAACTGCTCGAGCCCTACATCACCGACGTCGTGCCGATCGAGCGCGCGCAGGAGGCCTTCGACGTCGCGGTGAGTCCGGTCGCCGGGCGGCTGAAGGTCGTGCTCACGGTGTGAGGACGACGCGGGCGCCCGTCTTCGTTGCGCCCCGGATGCGCTCGACATCGCTCAGCGGCACGGGCGTGGCGTTGACGCTGTGCCCGAGGAGATCGGAACCGTCGACGCCGTAGTTCAGCTCTCGTTCGCGGTTCACGGCGTGCTCGGACGGCATGCCGCCGCGCACGAGCTGTCGATCACGCAGCTGCGGCTGTTCGGGATCCTGCGCGACCACGATCCCGGCGTGCTCGAGCTCGCCCGGCACCTCGGACTGGGCAAGTCCAGTGTCAGCGGGCTGATCGACCGAGCCGAACGGCGCGGGCTCGTCATGCGGACCGCCGCCCCGGTCGACGGGCGCGGCGTGATCGTCACGTTGACCGAGGACGGGCGCCGGCTCACCGAGCGCGTCGCGCCGAGATCGAAGACGAGATCGTCGTGTTGCTGGCGCCGCTGACGGCCGGTGACAGCGAGCGCCTGACGCGCCTCGCCGCGCGCGTCGTGGGAGCTAGAACGCCAGGCTGAACGCGGCCGCGGCCGAGTCCGTCAACTCGAACTCGTCCGGATCGTCGGTCCAGGTGAACGCGTCGTGCTCGTCGGAGAGCATGACCGCGCCGATCGCACTGACGACATAGACGAACTCGCGGACGCGGCGACGGCGAGGGGAGATCAGGTCGCGCGTGGAGAGCAGGCGACTGGTGTCGAGCATCAGGCCGGTCTCTTCGTCCAGTTCGCGTGCGAGGCCCTTGAGCACCCGCTCGCCGCGGTCGATCTTGCCCCCTGGAAGCTCCCACTGCCCGGGCAGGGTGTCCCAGGCGGCGCGGCGCACCAAGAGAACACGACCATCGGACTCCACCAGCGCACGGGCGACCGTGACGTGGGGCCGGTTGGTCGCGATCGTCGCCATACGTTGCCTTTCGGCATGCGCGACCGCCGACGTGAGTTGCTGGACCTCAAGTTCTAGTCGCCGCCGAGTGCGGCGCGGAGGTAGCGCTCTGGGTCGTCGAGAAAGCCGCGTGTGAGGCGCACGACGTCGAGCGCGTCGTAGTCGCACTCGTCGAAGCCCGCTTCGTCGAGCTCATAGATCCGGGCGCCCGGGCAGGCGAGCAGGATCGGGGAGTGTGTCGCGATGATGAACTGCGCGCCGGCGCTGGCGGCGCGCGTGATCGCCGCCAGCACGCCGAGCGCACCCGAGACCGAGAGCGCGGCCTCGGGCTCGTCGAGGATGTAGAGGCCCTCGCCGGCGAAGCGGTTGGTCGCGAGCGCGAGGAAGGACTCGCCGTGTGACTGCTGGTGCAGCGCGACGCCGCCGTAGAGCGAGATGTCGGGGGCGAACTTGCCGCCGGCGTCGACCGTCTCCGCGACGTTGAAGAAGCTCTCGGCGCGCAGGAAGTAGCCGTTGCGCGGCTTCGACCAGCGCTCCAGCACGGGTCCGAGCGCGCCACCGAGGACCGGTCGCGGGACCGGCGGAAGCTCGCCCGCGCGCTCGAGCTCTCCGCCCTGCGGCGCGAAGCCGAAGGCCTCGGCGAAGGCTTCGATCAGCGTCGATTTGCCGGTGCCGTTGTCGCCCGCGAGCAGCGTGACGGGTACGTCGAGGCGCATCGCCTCGACCGCCGCCACCGCCGGTACGTCGTAGGGGAAGCCTTCGCCCCATGGGACGCTGGGGTCGCGTTCGAGCCCGAGCAGATACGGGCCCGGGCCGGGGCGCCGGACGTCGCGCCGCTTCATCCGAGGCGCACGACCATCTTGCCGGTGTTCGCGCCCCGCAGCAGGTCGATGAAGGCCTGCGGCGCCGCGTCGATCCCGCCGTCGACGATCGTCTCGCGGTGCTTGACCTCGCCGCCCGCGACCCAGGCGCCGACCTCGGCCGCGAAGTCCGGGTGACGGTGCTGGTGGTCGACGATGATGAAGCCACGCAGGGTCAGACGGCTCCCGATCGCGACGTGCATGTTGCGCGGGCCGGCAGGGGCGGACGTGGCGTTGTAGGACGAGATCGCGCCACACAGCGCAACGCGGCCGTGCGTGTTGAGCATCCCGATCGCCGCCTCGAGGTGTTCGCCGCCCACGTTGTCGAAATAGACGTCGATGCCGTCCGGCGCGGCCGCGCGGAGCTGCTTGTAGACCGGGCCGTGGTGGTAGTCGAAGGCGTGGTCGAACCCGAGCTCGTCCATGAGGTAGGCGACCTTCGCCGCCGATGCCCGCGCTCCCGATGACGGTATGGCCGCGGAGCTTCGCGATCTGGCCGGCGAGCGAGCCGACCGCACCGGCGGCGCCGGAGACGAACACCACGTCGTCGCCGCGCAGCTGGGCGATGTCGAGCAGGCCGACGTACGCGGTCAGGCCGGGCATCCCCAGCACCCCGAGATACGTCTGCGCCGGTACGAGCTTCGCGTCGACGACGTGCGCGTGCTTGGCCGGGACCGTCGAGTACTCGCGCCAGCCGAGCTGATGCAGCACCACGTCGCCCACCTGCACGCCCTCGGTGCCCGAGGCCACGACCTCGCCGACCGCACCGCCGTGCATCACCTTCCCGAGCTCGAACGGCGCGGAGTAGGACTTCGCATCGCTCATCCGCCCGCGCATGTAGGGGTCGACCGACATGAACGTGTTGCGGACGATCAGCTGACCCTCCGCGGGATCGGCGACCGAGACCTCGGCGAACTCGAAGTCGGATGGCTTGGGCTCGCCGACTGGACGTGAGGCGAGCCTGACTTCTCGGCTGGTGTACGGCATCGCCTGCACGCTACGCCAGCCGAGGCGGCGCGGCCTCGTTGGGCTAGTTTCTGAGCCGTGCAGCTCCCACCCGGCGCTCGCGCCGTGCTCGCCGGTCCTGACTTCGTCGCGCGCTCCCTCGCGGTCCGCGAGCGCGACCTGCAGCGCCGCTGGCTCCTCAGGCGCCCTCGCCCACTGCGGCGCGATTTCGTCGAGCATGTGATCGACGGCGCATCCGACGAAGAGCGCTGGATGCTGCTCCAGGACGACGTGACGCGCCGGTCCTACATCACCGACGTGCTCGAGCGCGAGCCCGAACCCGACCGCCAGGCGATCTGGCTCCTCCGCCAGCCCAAGAAGGTCCGGCTGTCCTACGTGGCGGAGGTCATCGATCACAGCGGGTAAGGAGGCCGACCTTCCCCGCCGGCGGGCAGCTGCCGCGGCGCGTGTCAGACGTGCGCGAGGACGCGGTCGAGTGGCCGTGGCACCCGGCTGAGGTCGAGTGCCTCGACGAGCGGAGCGGCGAGTCGGATCTTCCAGTTGGTCAGGAACCCGCGCAGTTGTTCCTCGGTCGTCCGGGTCCGGTGCGCAGGCTGCTTCTGGTAGGTGCGAAACGATCCCAGCCGGCCGTGCGCGGCGAGGACCTCCTCCACCGCGGGGGCACCCAGCGAACGGACCAGCTCGTCCTCCAGATCCCGTTCGCAGATGTAGAAGCCGAGTCGTTCGATCTGCGGGCGGTCGAGATCGACGCCAAGGCCGGCGCGCGCAAGTGCACGTACGAGGACGGCCTCCTCGCCCGCGTCGCACAGACCGGCCAGCCGAAGGTCGGAGCCTCGCGGACCGTAGCGCTCCAGGAACCGCCCGACCGCCTGCGCGCCGCCGATCGGGAGAACGGCAACGCCCTCGGCCGCCAGATCCCGGCCGCGCCGCAGCGCGAGCGTCTCGAGCGCGACCTTGTCACTGACGCCCTCGACGAGCACGACTGAACCCGGGTTCTCGATCCTCGGGAGTCTGCCAACCGCCGACATCGAGCGCGCGCGAGCGAAAACTCGCGATCGAGCGGTGCATGCCCGACGTAGGAGCGCTGGAGCGCGCGGGGCTCGTCACCAAGACCCGCCAGGGGCGGGAATCCTCGCGGAGCGAATCGACTCGAAGGGCGTGACGATCCAGATCTACGGCCCGCCGGTCGCCCGCACTACGCCACCGCCTGAAGCAGCGGATGGCGCGCTCGGGGGACGTGGCCGCGGGTCAGTCGCGCGCTCGCTGACCGCTGGTGTAGGAACCGATGTCGATGAGGAACGCGAGCGCCACGACGAACCACTCGAAGCCGGTCACCTCATGCGTGCCGATGTCCCACATCACCGCGAAGGCCAGCGTCGTCCACGGCAGCAGCACGAAACCGATCAACGGCAGCAGCCAACTGTCGAAGGCGCGGCTGAGGATGTCGCTGAACAGCCACACCCCGATCAAGGCCAACCGCGGCGAGATCAGCGCGAGGAGGGCAACGAGGCACGGCATTGGGCGAATCCTATGCAATCAGAGGTCGTAGGAAATGCCCCCGCGCCCACGCGCGCTCAAACGCGCCTCCAGCGACGCCAGGGTCGGGCTGGCGGGAGCCAGCGCCCCGGCGACCTGCATGGCCGAGTAGAGCGCCGTCTCCTGCAGGTCCGTGCCGGTGGTGTACTGGCCGCTGAAGTACAGGCCCTTGCGACCCTGGAGCGGACGCAAGGCGCGTGCGGCCTTGATGGTCGAGCGGCTGATCAACGGGTGCTTGAACCGCCGCTCGAGCAAGATGTGCTTCGGGTCGGCGCGCCGGCGCTGGGCCCACGACTTGAACACGTCGACCCGCTCGCCCGAGGGGGACGACTCAGCAGCGCACCGAGCCAGGCGCTGCCCTCGCACCTAAGACCGTCGACCCCGGCGTTGTAGGCCCCCCAGTTGCGGCGATCGCGGTGCACGTAGGCCGGATCGGTGTGAATCAGAAGGCGTGAGTCGAAGTACCTGTACGCGTCCAGCAACGCAGTGACGTCGGCGAAGGCGGGCAGCGGACGCAGCAGTTCGCGTCCAGCACGCGGAGGCGCGTTCAACACCACGAACCGGTAAGGCCCCTTGCGGCCCGCCGGCGTCCGCACGAACCAGCCGCCGCTCGTGCGACTTAGGGCTTGCGCGGGCGTCGAGAGATGAACCCGGACGCTCGGGCTGCGGTCCAGCATGCGCTGCAGGTTCCCCTGAAGCCCGATCTTCGAGTTGTATGTGGTGGCACCCTCGGCAAGGTTGGACGGAAACGCCAGCGCGAACGTCTGCAGGATCGACCGCGCCGATGCTCGGTGCGCGTCGCCTCGTGTGCACCCGATCGTCGCCGTGATCCACGGATACAGGACGTCCCTCTTGACGGCCGGCTCCAAGGGCAGGCTGCGGATCCAGGCGTCGACGGTGGTCTCCCACGACATGTTCGACAGAACCGCCCGCCGCGCGAGTTGCGTGAACATCGCAAAGCCGGCCGCGTGCTGCGGCGTCGCGAGCGGGTTCGTCGACGAGAAGGTGGGCGCGCCACCGGCCGTCCGGGAAGATGCACAGGCTCGCGGGCGCCTGCAGCGTGGCGTCGTCGTCGGGATGCTCCGGGTCGTAGAGGCCCAGTTCCTCCAGCAGCGTGACGTAGATCGGGTGCGTGTCGGGATGGAAGAACTGCGCGCCGAGATCGACGATGATTCGCCGCCCCCGGTGCTTGATCACGCGCGAATCGCAGTGGCCGCCGATCCTGGATCGCGCCTCGAAGAGGTCGACGTCGAAGCTGCCGGCAAGGAAGTAGGCCGCGGCCACACCGCCCGCACCGGCGCCGATGATCGCCACGCGTTCACGGCCCGGCTCGCGTCGGTCGCTTCCGGCGGCGCCGGCCGGAAAGGCGCCGAGCGCCGCCAGGCCGACCGCTCCCTTGATGGCATCGCGGCGAGTCAACGACGTCTCGGACACAGGAACCACGAGCGGCCTTTCCACGGCGGGGAACCCAGGTCTACCAGAGATGACCGCGATGCCGCCACAGGGACACTTGCCAGATTGGAAAGTTCATGCCAGACTTTCCATCATGGAAAGTGAGCCCCACCGTCCAACGGCCGAGGAGGCCTCGGCCGCCCTCCTCGATGCCGAGGCGACGCGAGCGAATCTGGCCGGCCACATCGCCACGCCGTCGTGGTTCTTCCTGTCGATGGGCGTCGCGATCGCCGTCCAGATCGCCACCGTCGCGGTCGGTCTGGGCAACCAGCGCGCACTCGATTCAGGTGAGGTGGCTGCACCGTGGCTCGTGGCCGCCGGTGTGGCGGTGTTCGCCGCCGTCGCGGGGGTTCAGCTCGTTCGCTTCCGGCGGCTCAACGGCGTCTGGCTCGGTGGCTTTGCCAGCCGGGTGGTCCTCGGCACGGCGACGGCCGCCTCCTTGTCCTACCCGGTCGCGCTCGGCGCGGCGATCTGGGCGGCATACGGTGGGCACTGGTGGCCGGTGGCGCTGTGGTCGATGGTCGGCGGCGCGGCCTATGCCCTCAGCGGCCGCCGGTGGATGCACGCGTACCGCGGCGACCCGGCCGCCCACGCGCGCGGCGAGTCGCTCGCGTGGCTCGCCCTCGTGACGGCGGTCGCCGTCGGCGGCCTGGCGACACTCGCGCTCAACGCCTGATGGCGGAACTCGACGACCATGTCGTCGCCCCGGCTCGCCTGATTCTGATGACGACCCTGACCGCGGTTTCTGAGGCGGAGTTCGCAACGCTGCGCGACGCGCTGGACGTGAGCGACTCCGTGCTGTCCAAGCACCTCGGGGCTCTCGAGGAGGTCGGCTACCTCAGGCGCCACAAGGGCGTCCGCCTCGGGCGCCGGACGACGTGGATCTCGCTGACCCCCCTCGGCCGCAAGGCGCTGCGCGCCCACGTCACCGCGCTGCGCGCGTTGATCGACGGCATCGACTGAGCGTCGAGACGACCGGCTCGGACTGTCGCGCTACGGCTCGATGAGTTCCAGGTCGTCCAGGGGCGGCGCGGGGCTCGGCTCCCTGCCCAGCGTGGCTCGAGGACGCGATCGAAGGGATCGGCGTGATGGCGGTGCATCCCGGTCAGTTCTCGACATCGGCACGCTCGACCAGGCCTACGTTCCCACGGCTGTCGCAGCTCGCCAGGCTTCGCCGCCGTCAGCCGGTGTGAAGGATCCGGAAGCGATCGGTCCGCGCCGGATCTCGATCGACGACCTGGATCGGCGGCCACGCCCATTGCCAGACGCTGATGCCCGGGGTGCGGGAGAACTGGATCAGGCCGCGGGTACCTTCGACGGCGACGTGCGGCCACGGGTGCGCTCCGAGCGCAGCACGTCGGCGAGGACGGCGATCGTGTCGTAGCCCTCCAACGCGACGAAGGAGGGCGCCGAACCCAAGCGCTCGCGGAGTGCGCGTCTGGACTCGCGTGCCGAGCGGGCCGAGGCGCTCGGGCA
The DNA here is from genome assembly GCA_963848475.1 of uncultured Solirubrobacteraceae bacterium. GTDB lineage: Bacteria > Actinomycetota > Thermoleophilia > Solirubrobacterales > Solirubrobacteraceae > Solirubrobacter. The sequence continues at coordinate 208,461 of CAWKDW010000004.1, forward strand.
GGTAGCGCAGGAACGGGATCGCGGCGCCGTCGTCGCCCAGCGATCTCGCCCATTCGGCGAACTCCGGCTGTCCCGCCGGAGCACCGATCAAGAGCTCGGCCAACCGCTGGTCGCGGCGGACAGCCTTCACGATCGACACGGACGGCTCAGGGTGGCCGACCAGAAGCAGGAGGGCGGTCGCGCGCGTTGGCGACGAGCGCGTCGCACACGTCCGCGTGCGGGTCGAGGTCGATGACGGTGCCGCCGCGAGGCGTGAGGTGGTCACGCAGGATGCCGGCCCCAGATGCCCAGTAGACGCTTGGCTCGGACGCTACGGCGACTCGGCTGTGGCCCGCGCTGAGGAGGAAGTCGGCGTAGACCCGCCAGCCGCGGGACTGCGCCGGGGCGAGGCGCGCGACGCACTCGGCCGGCTGGTCGGTGAGCGCGTCGAGAACCGCCGAGGAGCAGAGGAACCGGAGGCCGAGGGCGTCGGCCCTGGCGGCAGCGGCGCGAGCGACGACGCTGTGGTATTCGCCCGCCAACGCCGCCACGCCCAGGTCGATCCAATTCATCGACGGCCGCCACGGCCCGCTGTGGATCAGCCGCGGTGTCCCGGACGAGCAGCTCGAGTGGCGTTCCGAGGATCCCGCCTGCGTCATTGACCTCGGCAACGGCGAGCTCGAGCCCGGCGAGCAGGTGACGGCCGGCCTCGACCCAGCCCGGCCGGGTCAGCGGGACGAGCGCGCCGATCCGGACGGTCTCGCGGGAGCGGTGGGTCATGCCGTACATCGTCGCGCGCCGCGCACCGGCCGACCAGTGACCTGAACGCCGAAGGGCGTCAAGATCCGGCCATCAACGCCCGTGCTCACAGCGAGCGGATGACCTGAGCGGGGACGCCGGCGACCAGCGTGCGTGGCGGGACGTCCTTCGTGACGACGGCGCCTGCGGCCACCACCGCGTCGTCGCCGACCGTGACGCCTTGCAGGACCATGGCGCCCGCGGCGATCCACACGCCGCGCCCGATGCGGATCGGGGCGGTCGTGATCTGCGAGCGGCGGGTCTCCGGGTCGAGCGGATGACCGGCGCTGATCAGGTGGACGTTGGGCCCGATCATCACGTCGTCGCCGATGTCGATGCCGCCGGTGTCCATCGCGGTGCAGCCGTGGTTGACGAACACGTTGCGGCCGAAGCGGAGGTTGCGCCCGCCGTCGGTGTGAAACGGCGGAAGCACGCGAACCGACGGGTCGAGCTCATGGCCGGTCAGCTCGCCGAGCAGCGCGCGCATGGCGTCGAAGTCACCGGGTCTCAGCGCATTGAGCCGCCCGAGGATCTCCCAGCCGCGCTGGATGTCGGCGGAGAACGCGCGAGGCTCGGGGGTGCCGGTATGGGATCGCGGTGCGGCCGCGCGCTGACGCCGATGGTTCGCGATCGAATCCGGGCACGGAGGCGGATTCTGCAGAAGGGGGCGGATGTTGATCCCGCCGGGCCGATGAATGATGGCCAGATCCTGGCGCAGGCCGGCAATCCGGTCTCTGGCCGATCGGCGCATCGCCCGCGACGATGCGGGCCGTGAGCCGCCCCGCCCAGACCGACGTCGTGAACGGCGCGCGCTGTACTCACGACCACCGACCTAGCCTTCGAGCCAGGCTCGCGCACGGAACGGAAACCGGTGCCCTACGCTGGCGCGGGCATGGCGGTGCACGGTCCTCTGAAACTGCGACGGTCCGCTCTGGTCGCGGCGGCGCTTGCCGCGGGGCTTGCCACGCCGTCGCCTGCGAGCGCGACAGGTCCTGGGCGCAACGGAGCGTTCGTCTTCGGCGGCGTCGGCCAGTTGGTCAAGGTGATGCCCGGCAGTCCTCCGGTGAACATCACGCCCGACAACGACGAGGATGACTACTTCGACGTCGCGGTGAGCTTCGACGGGCAGCGAATCGCCGCCACCAAGAGCGGCGACGGCAACAGGATGATCACCTCCCGGCTGGACCGCAGCGACCTTCACGAGTTCACGGCCGGCCGGTTCCCCTCCTTCCTGCCCGACGGCCGGGTGATCTCCGACGACCAGACGCCGAACTACGAGTCCGAGATCTATGCGACCGCTCCAGACGGCTCCGGCCGCGTCCGACTCTCCTACGACTCCGACCCCGGGTACTTCAAGTACAACCCGGTCGCCTCCCCCGACGGACGGTCGGTCTACTTCTACGACTCGGGCCGGGCGGTGAATTCCGACGGGTACCGGATCCGCAAGGTCGATCTCGCGACCGGTGCCGTGAGCCTCGTTCTCTCGTCGGGCCAGACGTCGGCCATCGCGCTGGCCGACGTCTCGCCCGATGGTCGCCACCTGCTCCTGACGCGCTTCCGCGGCGCCGCCGCACCGTACGACCTCGTCGTGCGCTCGCTGCAGGACGGCAGCGAGAAGGTGGTCACGCAGGCTGCCGCCTACGGCGACGCCGTCTTCTCGCCTGACGGCACCACGGTCGCCTACATCACCGCCAACGGACTCGACATCCGGGGGGTCGGGCTGGACGGCGACAACGACCGTCTGCTCTTCGCGCTGCGTGAATCCGATGAGGACGGCTTCGTGAAGATGAACAACCTCAACTGGCAGCCGATCGTCGCGTCCGACCTCGTCGTCAACCGGACCGGCGACGAGGAAGACGACGACACCGACGACGGCGTCTGCGACGTCGACCCCGCCGTCGCGGGCCTGCAGTGCACGCTGCGGGCGGCCATCCAAGAGGCCAACGCTTCGGCGGCGAGTGCGCTGGTGCCCGCGAAGATCCGCTTCGAGCTCGAAGCGGGCGCCACACCGACCATCTCTCCCGGCAGCCCGCTCCCGGCGCTGGAGAAGCCCGTGCAACTGGACGGGCGGACGGGCGCGACGAAGGTCCGCCTCGACGGTGCGGCAGCGGGCTCGACCGCCAGCGGGCTGCGCCTGCAGGGCGGGACGAGCCTCGTGCACGACCTGGCGGTGACACGGTTCGCCCGCGACGGCATCGTGATCGACGGAGGGTCGGGCACGGTCATCGGCGACAGCGACCTCGGTGCGCTCCCCGATGGCAGCTGCGGCGACCCGTGCGCGCTCGGCAACGGGCGCAGCGGGGTGCGCATCACGGGCGGCGCGGTGAAGTCCCGCGTCGGTGACCCGATGGCACTGAACAGCACAGAGCGGGTGCAGGCGAGCCTCGACGCGATCCGCAACGACACCTACTTCCCCAGCCAGAACGTCATCGCGCACAACGGCGACGATGCCGTCACGATCATCTCCGGGCGCGAGAACGACGTCGCCGGCAACCGCATGTACGCCAACGCCGACCTTGCGATCGACCTGCTCGGCGACGGCATCAGCGCCAACGACCCGCGTGACCTCGACACCGGGCCCAACGACCTGATCAACGCACCCGCGGCCACCTCCTCGTCGGCGCGCCCGATCAGCGGGCAGTCGCGCTACCAGCGAGTCGGCCAGGCGTTGTATGTGGGTACGCCAGACCGTCCACTGCGCCTCGTTTCCTACGCCTTGGACGGCTGCGACGCGCCGTTCAGCGAGCAGGCCGACCGGATCGGCAGCGACGGCGATTTCCTGACCGACGCGGTCGGGCGGTCCGAGCCCACCGGAACCGCGGACCGGAGCGCGCTCCCCGAGGCGTCCACGAGCCTGGCCTTCGCGGTCGTCGATCGCCAAGGCAACACCTCCGAGGTCTCCAACTGCAGCATCGACGAGGACGGCGACGCGATCGACGACGGCTTCGAGCGCGAGGGAGCCGACCTCGATCGCGACGGCACCGCCGAGGTCCCGCTTGACCGGCTCGGTGCCGTCGTCGGCAAGCACGACGTGTTCGTCGAGGTCGACTGGACCAGGGGCCATGCGCTCGATCGCGAAGCGCTGGAGCGGGTGCAGCAGGCCTATGCCGGTTCGCCGCATCTCAACCCCGACGGATCGACGGGTGTGCGTCTGCACATCGACAACTGGCCCGGGCTCGCCGCTCCTGGACGGCGGCAGCTGGGGAGGGCAGGGGCACGGGAGCGAGGTCAGGACGCCCCACGAATTCCTGCTGGACGGCGGCGGGGATGGCCGCTGGGCGAACTTCGACGAAGTCAAGGAAGCAGAGTTCGATGTCGTCAGACGTCCGTTCTTCCGCTACGTGCTGTCGGTGCGCCAGCTCGATGCGGCCGACCCCGAGACGCTCGGAGAGGCCCGCGCCGTATCCGCCACGCTGGCTGGGGTGACTTCCGGGACCGATATGGGGCTCGGGCTGGGTGCGTTCTGCGAACCCGCGGGCACCGACTGCCCGGGTCCCGTGGATGCGCAGGCCGGCGGCTTCATGCACGAGCTCGGCCACCTGTTGGGCCTCAAGCACGGCGGCACCGACGAGCAGCTGCTCAAGCCGAACTTCTTCTCGGTCATGAACTACCTCTACGTCACCGGCACCCTGCTCCCGAGCGAGTTGCCTGATTCGGCGTCGGTCCCGATCCTCGACTACTCGCAGACCGGACCGAACGGGGGTCCGAAGGGCACGGTCGCCGATCTTGACGAGGAGAATCTCATCGAGGCCAACGGGATCACCGCGAGCGGGGAAGCGGCAGGGTTCTCAGCGCTCAAGGGTTGCGAGGCCGGTGCCTCCGGCGAGCAAACCCGCTTCGACCTGATCCCGAAGATGAACGCGCCGGTCGACTGGGACTGCGACGGACCGACCGCGCAGACCTACGAGTTCGACCTCAACAACTCCGGGCAGAAGGGCCCGCTGACGACGGTGCCCGAGTGGGACCGTCTCAAGTTCGCCGGCGGTTCGGTCGGCGGCAAGTTCGAGGTGACAGGTGCGACGCTCGAGCCCAACGAGCCTCTGCCGGCCGGCATCCTCAAGGCGACGGTCCCGGTGCTGATCGGCGACAGCGCTACGCCGTCGGTCACGATCGAGACCGTGGGCCACACCGAGACGGCGGCCACGCTGCGGGTGCGCGCGGCCGACGACCACCAGCTCGACTCGGTCGCACTGACCGTCGACGGCGAGCCGCGCACCATTCGCGCCACGGGCCCCGTCACGGGAACGGCAGCGCGAACGTCAAGGCCGTCGAGGACCTGGTGCAGCTCGGCCCCGGGGAACACGTGGTCACCGCCCTCGCCTTCGATCGCGCGCTGCACAGCTCCGCTCGGGTCGAGCGCAGCCTGCGGGTCGGTCCACGGTCTTCCGCCGGCGATCCCGTGCCGGCGCCCGGCCTGCGCCCGCGTCTCCGGCACCGCCGGGAGCGGGTCCGCCCGCCCCCCCGCCGAGCTTCGCCACGCTCGTCGCGCCCGTGCGTGAAGTGCCAGGTACGTCACGCAGCTCACGGATTCGCATCCCGATCGCCTGCAGCCCTGGGAGCGGGTCCTGCCGCGGAACGGTCGGCGCCCGCACCAGTCGGGCGCTGCGCGATCCGGCGCGTCGTTCGGCGAAGGCGCGCCGCGTCACGCTGCGAGCCCGGAGCTTCACGCTGGCCCCCGGAAGGCAGGCGGAGATCTCCCTCACCCTGCCGCGGGCCGCACGCCAGGAGCTTGCTCGCCGCAGGCGGCTGACGCTGTCGATCACCGTCGCGCAGACCGCTCCCAGCCGCGTGAGCAGGACGGCCCGCGTAGCCGTCGTGCTCGTCCCTGCCGCGGTGCGGGCCAGCCGCAGCGGCCGGGTCAAGGTGACGGTCGCAGACTCGCCAGACCTGCCGGCGACCGAGAAGGTGCGCTACGAGCTCCGCGAGCGAGGCGGCGCGCACCGCCGGCTCGCTGTCAGCATCCAGCGCCCTCGCCCCGGAAGGGTTCGGACGGTGACGCTGCGCCTCACGGCCGGCGCGCGTGCGCGGCTTGCACGCCGCCGGACCCAGAGCGTCGAACTGCGCGTAGGTCGCGTCACGTCCGATGCAACGGCCACGTACCAGCGCCAGACCCTGACACTCCGCACCGGCACGGGGCGGTAGCCATCGTTTCCGGCTTGCGTAGGCACCGCGCTGGGGGCGTGCAGGATCTCGCCCGCATCGGTGGATCGCTGCGTCGCTCCGGCGCCGTGCGTAGGCTGCGTGGTCATGCGGATCATCGTGCTCGGGGCCGGCCACGTCGGGCGGGCCATCGTGGACGCGCTCTATCAGGAGCACGAGATCACGGTCGTGGACACCGACGTTGAGCGCCTGCAGGCGCTTGCGGACCGCTACGACGTGCGGACCGTCGAGGGCAACGGGACGACGAAGCGGGTGATCGCCGAAGCCGGCATCCAGGACTGCTCGCTGTTCATCGCGAGCACGTCGCGGGAGGAGGCGAACCTCGTCTCGGCGATGATGGTCAAGAAGCTGTCGCGAGCGATGGTCGTGGTTCGGACGACGTCGGTGGAGTACCTGGACGCGTGGCGCGAGCGCGAGATCGACGTCGACTTCATGGTCTCCTCGGAACTGGAGACGGCGAATGCGATCTCGGGCCTGATCGGCATCCCCGCGGCACGGCAGACGGACGTCTTCGCGGACGGCCAGGTGCAGATCGTCGAGTTCGACGTGCCTGAGACCGCATCCAACGATGCGGTCATCGGCACGCCGCTGCGCAGCGCGGCCCTGCCGAAGGACTCCAAGGTGGTGAGCATCATCCGCGGCGAGGAGATGACGGCGCCCAGCGGCGACGAGCGGATCCTGCCCGGCGACCGGATCGTCGTGATCGCCTCGCCCAGCTCCGCGCGGCAGTGGAGCCGGGTGATGGCTCACGAGCAGGAACGCGTCGACGACATCGTGATCTTCGGCGCGGGCCAGATGGGCACGACGATCGCCCGCGTGCTGCTGGATCGCGGCATCCGCGTGCGCTTCGTCGAAGGCCGCGCCGAACGGGCTCGCGAGGTGGCCGAGGAGCTGCCGCAGGCGCGGGTCTTCCACGCGTCGGCGTTCGACCCCGAGTTCTTCGTGCGTGAGCGGATCGGGCGCGCGACGGCGGCGGTCTTCGCGCTCAATGACGATCCCGGCAACCTGTTCAGCGCGGTCCTGGCCAAGTCGTTCGGCGTGCGGCTGACGATCGCGCTGGCGCACGATCAGTCCTCGCTGGACGTCTATGAGAAGGGCGGCGTCGACGTCGCGATCAACCCGCGCCAGGTGATCGCGGAGGAGCTCGTGCGCTTCGGCCATGACCCGCGCATCCGCCAGATCGCGATGCTCGACGACGACCGCTTCGAGATCCTCGACCTGACCGTCCGCGCGGACTCGGAGCTCAGCAACACCCGCTTCGACGACTTGCCCCAGACCGGCTCGGTGATCGGCGCGATCATCCGTGACGGCAGCGCGATCTTCCCACGCGGGAGCGACGTCCTGCGCGCCGGCGACCGGGTGATCGTGTTCGTGGAATCGCGGCGGGCGTCGCTCGTCGAACGCGTGTTGTGAGGCTCCGAACGGGCATCGACGTCGGCTCGGCGATTGACCTGGTCGGCGGCGTCCTGAAGTGGCTCGCGCCCGCGTTCCTGCTCCCGGTCGTCGTCGCCATCGGGTACGGCGAGCCGTTCTGGTCGTTTCTCGTCGCGGGCGCCATCACCGGGCTCGCCGGGCTCGCGCTGGATCAGATCACGGGCGACAGGCGGGGGGCGGCGATCACGCCGCGCGAGAGCTTCCTGGTCGTGGCGCTGATCTGGCTGCTGGTCCCGGTCTTCGGCGCGCTGCCGTTCGTCCTCGGCGGTGGGCCGCAGCTCTCGCGACCGATCGACGCCTACTTCGAGGCCGTCTCGGGCTTCACGGCCACCGGGGCGACGCTCGTCCCGCGGGTCGAGGCGCTCGAGCGCTCGATCCTCTTCTGGCGTCAGCTCACCCACTGGCTGGGCGGCATGGGCATCATCATCCTCGCCGTGGCGATCCTGCCGCGGCTGCGGATCGGTGGGCGCCAGCTGCTGCAGTCCGAGCTCGCCGGGCCGACGGAGATCGAGCAGCTCGGGGACACGATCCGCTCGACCGCCCGCCGGCTGTGGCGGCTCTACGTCGTGCTCACCGTGATCGCCATCGTGGTGCTCGGGTTCCTCAGCGTGAGCGGGATCGACGCCGAGCTGACGCCGTTCGACGCCGTCGGCCAGGCGCTGAGCGTGGTCGCGCTCGGCGGCTTCTCCACGCGCAACGATTCGGCTGCCGGCTTTGCCCCGATCACGCAGTACGTCCTGCTCGTGCTGATGATCATCGCCGGAATCAACTTCCTGCGGCTGCACCGCTTCTTCGTGCAGCGCCGCTTCTCGGTGCTGGGCAGAGACGAGGAGTTGCGCCTGTACCTGCTGCTGATCGTCGTCGGAACCGTGCTGATCGCGATCGAGGTCATCGGCGGCGGCTACGAGACCGGCGAGGCGGCCGTCCGGCACTCGCTCTTCCAGGCCACGGCGATCCTCACCACGACCGGGTTCGCGACCGCCGACTACGCCCTCTGGGGCCCGCTCGCGACGCTGACCCTGCTGCTGCTGATGTTCTCCGGCGCGAGTGCGGGCTCGACCGGCGGCGGGATCAAGATCGTGCGACACCTGCTGATGTTCAAGGTCGTCAAGCGCGAGCTCGAGCAGACGGTCCACCGCGAGGCGATCGTCCCGATCCGCGTCAACCGCCGTGTCGTGGACGAGCGGGCGCTGCGCTCGGCGATCGTCTTCGTCCTGCTCTACCTGCTGACGTTCGCGATCGGCGCGCTCCTGCTGGTGGCCGACGCACGTCGCGCCCACGAGGACCTCAACGCGTTCGAGGCCTTCGGCGCCGCCGCCGCGTGCCTGGGCAACGTCGGGCCCGCGTTCGGGTTCGCCGGCCCGTTCGGCTCCTTCGCGCCCTTCAGCGACTTCTCGACCTGGATCTGTGCCCTGCTGATGTGGCTTGGCCGGGTCGAGATCATTCCTATTGCCGTCGTATTGACCCGCGCCTACTGGCGCTCCTGAAACGAGGAACCCATGTCCTTCGACCCGTCTGGTCTCACCGCCTACGTCAACGGCGAGTACGTCGATGCCACCAAGGCGTCCGTCTCGATCTTCGATCACGGCTTCCTCTATGGCGACGGCGTCTTCGAGGGCATGCGGGTCTTCGACGGCGGCCTCTTCCGCGCGTATGACCACATGGCGCGGATCGCGCGCTCGGCGCGGACGATCGGGCTGTCGATGCCCTTCGACGCCGACGGGATGATCGAGATCATCGGCGAGGTCGTGCGCCGCAGCGACCTGCGCGACGCGCACGTGCGCCCGATCGTCGCCCGCGGCTTCGGCGGTCCGGGCATCGACCCCAAGAACTGCACCGAGCAGACGCTGATCGTCTCCGCGTATCCGTTCCCGCCCTTCCTCGGCGCCGACCCGATCAAGCTCTTCACGAGCGCGGTGGTGCGCAAGGCCCCGCGCTCACTCGGTGCGCACGTGAAGTCGCTGAACTATCTCGACGCGATCGTCGCCAAGCAGCAGGCCGGCGAGCTCGGCATGCACGACGCGGTGATGCTCGATTCGCTCGGCGCCGTGGCCGAGTGCACCGGCGCGAACCTGTTCCTGGTCGTCGATGATGCGCTCGTGACGCCGACGACGCGCGCGGCGCTGCCCGGGATCACGCGCCGGACGGTGCTCGAGATCGCGGCGGAGCAGGGGATCGAAGCGGCCGAGCGCGACGTCTGGCCGGCCGAGCTGCACTGCGCCGACGCGGCGTTCGTCTGCGGTTCCGGCGCCGGCATCGTGCCGATCGGCTCCTTCGACGGTCGCCCGGTCGTGCAGCCCCACCATCCGCTGATCTCCCAGATTCAGGACGCCTACAAGGCGCGAACTCGTGCCGCCGAGTACCGGACGGAGCTCTACATTGCCGTCCCATGAGGCTCTTCGTCACGGTGCTGGCGCTCTTTGCGCTGCTCGCACCTCAGGCAGCACAAGCCACGGGCGGCGGCGAGCGGGTGGCCCCGTTCGCGAAGCGCGCATCGCTCACCCACGGCATCGCCGGTGACGAGCGCTACGTCTTCACGACCGAACCCGGCATCGGCGTCGCGACGGCCGGCCCGCGCGTGGTCGTCCTCGACCGCTTCAGCGGCCGCGAGGTCGCGACCCTGCCGGCTCCCCCCGGCGGGTTCAAGCTCCCGTTCACCCTTAGGGTTCCGCATTCCGGGCGCCTGGTTGTCCTGGATTCAGGCGGTTTCCCGCCCGTCGGACCCCCGGTCGTCTACGACTACGACTACGGCACCGAACGGCACCGCTTCAAGGCCAAGCTGACGCGCTCGGTCAACTTCGCCGGCAAGCCGATGGGCTTCGCCGAGGACGTCGAGGTGCTGCCCGACGGGCAGTACGTCGTCTCGGAGTCGATCTTCGGCGGGCTCTGGCTGATCAGCCGCAGCGGCCAGATCAGCCGCGGGATGGTCCCCGACGACGGCGGCCCCGCGCTGGACAACCTCGGCCCGTGCCAGTTCCTGCTGCCCGCCGGCATCGTCGGCGGGCTGCCCTTCGCGGCTCCCGGCCAGTTCGCCCCCGGAGCGGGCTCACTCGCGGTGCGCGACAGGGACCTGTACATCAGCTCGACCTGCGAAGGAGGCGTCCAGCGCGTCGCGATCCGGACGCTGCTCGACACGCGCAAGTCGGCCTACGTGCGCGCGAAGTCGATCATCACGGTCTCCGAGCGCAAGAGCAAGTTCGAGAGCTTGAAGGGCATCACCTTCAACCGCTGGGACGCCGGCGATCCGTACATCTACGCCGGCGATCCCTTCCAGCTGACGTTGGTCCGGATCAACTCGCGCACCGGCAGGCGCGAGGTCCTCTCCAACGACGCGAAGCTCTTCAACTTCACGGTCTCGACGGCCTTCCTGCCACCGGTCCGGCGGGGCCGGGGCAACCCGCTGGTGACGGCGAGCGATCAGGAATACCGCTGGAGCGGGACCAACGCGGCGCTCAACGGCGTCGACGCCTTCCAGTTGCCGTTCATCCTCTCCGAGTACTACCCGAAGCGCTCGCGCTAGCGCTCAGACGAGCAGGGCCGCGCCGGTCGCGATCAGCCACAGCGACCAGGTGAGGTAGGTGATCGGGGTGAGCTTCTCGGCGAGCTTCCAGCCACCCGGCTCGTGCTTGCCGACGAACTCGAGCGAGCAGAGCATCAGGATCGGGCCGATGACGACGCCGATGACGCCGATCAGGCCCGGCACGGCGGCGGTCTGCGTCAGGGCGACGCCGGAGAGCGTGGTCCAGGCTCCGGTGAGCAGGTAGCCGAGGTGCTCGCCGACACCGACGCCGAGGTAGCGGTTGAAGGCCTGGAAGATGAGGTCGACGGCCTCGCGGCGGGCCTCGGACGCGTTCGGGTCCGCGTCGGCGCGGGCGAGGTAGGGGACCAGGAACGGCCAGCGGACGAGCCCGAGGAACTGGACGGTCGCGGCGACCACGCCAACCGTGGTGGCGAGCGCGAGCAGCGTGGCGTCGGCGTCCCCGATCGCGCTCGAGAGCAGCACCACGAGCGGGACCATCGCGACGGCGGTGAGCGCGAAGGCCCACCACGTCAGCAGCAACGGCGTGCCGCCCGCGCGGAACTTGGCCAGGACGTCCGGCGTGGGCTGGCGCAGGATGTCCGGGTAGTCGAAGCGCATCGCCAGCAGCGTGAAGGCGGCGTTGAACGCGATCGGGACGACGATCAGCAACAGCCCGGCGATGGTGAGGGCGCTCACTACGCGACCGCGAGCCGGCGGGACGTGCTGGGGGCGCCGAGCACGCGGCGCAGCGTCAGGCCGGTGAGGACCGTGACGATGATCGCGCCGCTGGAGCCGAAGACGCTGTAGCCGCGCTCGATGTCGACGATCGTCTCCCACGTGGCGAGCCAGCCGAGCGACCACGCCGCGGCGGTAACGGCGGTCCAGGCCGCGGCGACGCGCGGGCCGCGGCCGAGCACGACCGACTGCGCGGCGCCGATCGCGGCGCCCGTGATCGCGCCGGTCAGCATCACGTCCGCGAGTTCGACGCCCGAGCCCGTCACGGCCGCGGCGAGCGCGGCGCCGGCGGCCATCGCGGCGCCGGTGGCGGCGATCCAGCGAGCGCCGATGCCGCTCGAGCGCAGCGCGAGCCACTGACCGGCGCCGATGATCGCGCCCGCCAGCAGGCCGCCGGCGGCCGCCGTCAGCGGGCTGTTGGCCGAGCCGACGGTCTCGATCGCGATCAGGCCGCCGAGGGGGAAGGCGAGGAACGTCGGGAGCCAGCGCTTGAAGGTCATGTCGGTTTCTCTCTCGGTCAAATGTACGGTGTACGTTACGTTGATATAACGTACGGTGTACACTCGGTCTTGTCAAGGACGTGAGCGAAATTCCCTCCACACCAGCCCGCCGCACCCGCCGCCCGCGCGGATCCCTCACCCCGGAGGTGATCCTCGATGCCGCCGAGGCGCTCGTCGCGCACGGCTTCGACGCGCTCAGCATGCGCGCGGTCGCCGGCCGCCTCGGGGCCGTGCCGATGGCGCTCTACAACCACTTCGCCACCAAGGAGCAGCTCGTCGACGCGCTCCTGGATCGCGTCCTCGGGCGCTTCGAGCCCGAACCGCCGAGCGGTGACTGGATCGAGGACCTGCGCGGCTTCGCCCGCGCGCACCGGCGCCTGCTCGTGCGCCATCCGTGGGCCGTGGCGCCACTGTTCAACCAGCCCAACCCCGGGCTCGGCGCGGTCCGCGTCGGCGAGTTCGCGCTCGGCATCCTGCGTCGCGGCGGCCTCACCGACGCCCACGCGGTCGCGACCTTCAGCGGGCTGATCGCGCTCAACTACGGCTGGTCTTCCTTCAGCACCGCGCGCGACCTCGACCCGGACAGTCCCGCGCGGGACGTCGGCGCGACGCTCGCCCAGCTGCCGCGCGAGGTGTTCCCACTGACGGTCTCCGTCGCCGCCGAGATGGGGGCCTACGGCAGCGACGAGCACTACGACTTCGTGCTCGACCAGTTCCTCGGCGGTCTGCGCGCCACGACGGGCTAGCCTCGATCGCGTTGGTGCTGCGCATCGACCCACGACCCGTCGCCTGGAGGCACGCATCCACTGACCGGCGCTGCGAGACTCCGTCGATGCGTGCCTTCACGTGCCCGGTCTGCCGGCACCTCGTCACCTTCGACAGCGCGCGGTGTCTGAACTGCCGTACCGAGCTCGTGTTCGACTGGGGCGATCGCAGCTTCGTCGACGCCGCGCACAATCCGGAGTGCGCGAACCGCGGGCTGATCGGCTGCAACGGTGTCGCCGGCCCAGGCGGGCTCTGCAGCAGCTGCGCCCTGACGCGCACGCGTCCCGACGACGGTGACGGCGCCGGGCTGCGGTACTTCGGTTCGGCCGAGGCGGCCAAGCGGCGGCTGGTGTTCGAGCTGCTCGAGCTGGGGCTGCCGGTCCAGGGCTATCGCGAGCGCGAGGGCGGCCTCGCCTTCGACCTGCTCTCGAGCGCCAGCGGACCGGTCACGACGGGGCACGCGGACGGGGTCGTCACGCTCGATCTGGCCGAGGCCGATCCCGTCCACCGCGAGAAGACCCGCAGCGAGCTCGACGAGCCCTACCGGACGGTGCTCGGGCACATGCGCCACGAGATCGGCCACTACTACCAGCCGATCCTCGCGCCCGAGGGCTCGGCCGCGATCGAGCGCTGTCGCGAGTTCATGGGCGACGAGCGCGAGGACTACGCGGCGGCGATGGACCGCCACTACGAGAACGGGCCGCCGCCCGATTGGCGCGACCGCTACGTCTCGGCCTACGCGACGATGCACCCGTGGGAGGACTGGGCGGAGACGTTCGCCCACTACCTGCACATCCGCGACGTGCTGCAGACCGCGATCGCCTACGGCGTCACCGTCTCCGGGCCCGGTGTGCTCGCGGCCGACGCGGCGCCGCTGTACTCCTACCCGGCGGCGGCACCGCACCAGTTCCGCGCGATGCTCGACGCCTGGTTCCCGCTGACGTACGCGCTCAACGAGATCAACCGCAGCCTCGGCGAGGCCGACCTCTACCCGTTCGTGCTCCCGCCGGCCGTGATCGACAAGCTCGCCTTCATCGACTCGCTGGTCTGAGCACTGCGCCGGCCGGCGCCCGTAACCTGTACGCCATGGCTTTCGCTGTCCTTGCCGCGTTCTGGATCGTCGTCGGGGTCTTCCTGCTCTTCGCGCCCGATCACGTCTTCAAGAACCCGTACCGCCGCACGCGGCAGTACGGCGCCGCCGGCTGCTTCATCTTCGCCTTGTTCTGCCTTCTCGCGCTCTCGGTCTAGGGCAGCCGGCCGCGCCAGCGCAGCGACGAGAACGCGGCGCCGCCGAGCAGGAGCAGGCCGACGGCGGCGAAGCCGGCGCTGACCTCCTTCTTCTCCTTCTTGGTGCCGATCCGCGAGCCGAGCGTCTGGTAGACCTGATCGAGGGCGTTGGCGTCCTCGGCCGCGAAGGAGCGACCGCCGGAGAGCCGTGCGACCTCGGCCAGCGCCTCGGGGTCGGGCGGGACGGCCAGCGTCTGACCGCCGGCTTCGACGATGCCGTCGGCCGTGCCGAGTGCGACCGTGTAGATCGGGACGCCCGCGGCGCCCGCCTCACGTGCGACCTCAGCCGGATCGCGCCCGGTCTTCGACGCGCCGTCGGAGAGCAGCACGATCGCGGCCGGCGGGCTCTTCTTGTCGCGCGTGCCGAGCGCCGACAGCGCGCTCGCGAGCGCGTCGCCGGTGGCGGTACCGCCGTCGGCCTGCAGCGAGCGCACCGTGGTCGCGATCGCCGCGTGGTCCTGGGTCGGGCGCAACACGGTGTGCGGGCCGTCGGAGTAGGCGACGAGCCCGGTCTGCAGCGACTTCGGGACGCGATCGAGGAAGCGCGTCGCGGCCGACTGGGCCGCGGCGAGCCGCGTGGGGGAGACGTCGGTGGCGTTCATCGAGCCCGAGGTATCGGTCACGAGCATCACCGAGGCCTTCTCGACCGGCACGGCGATGGTCGCCTCCGGGCGCGCGAGCGCGGTCACCAGGCCGGCCAGCGACAGGCACAGCAGCGCCGGCGGGATGACACGACGCGCACGGCCGGTCCTACCGACGACCGCGGCCACGGTGGCGGCGGCGGGGAAGCGGATGACGTACTTGGCCGGGCGGCGGCGAGCCCGCAACAGCGCCAGCAGCGCCAGCGGGATCACGAGCAGGCCGAGCAGGAAGATCGGAGCTTGGAAGCTCATCGCAGGCTCCTTCCGAGCGCGCGTAGCCAGTCGGCGTCGGTCGCGACCTCGACGTGCCGCGCGCGGGCGCCGCGCAGGTAGGACTTCAGTTCGTCACGGCGACCGAGCTCGGCGGCGGCGAACCGCCGCCGCAGCGCCGCGCTGGACGAGTCGGCCTCGACACGCTTGCCGGTCTCGGGGTCGACGAGGACAAGGTGGCCCGCGTCGGGCAGCTCGCCCTCGCGCGGGTCGACGACCTCGACGGCGAGGACGTCATGACGAGCGGAGAGCGCAGCGAGCGCACGCGCCCACTCGGGGCGATTCGCGGCCGGGCCTCCTCCAGCCAGGCGCCCGGCCGCGTCGCCCGCACCGGCTGTCGGGCCGGTCTCCCCCGTGCGGGAATCGGTCGCGAGTCCCTCGCGAAAATCGGAGACGACGACGATCAGCCCCGGCCCACGGGCCAGGCGGCCGATGCGGCGCATGCCGGCCGCCAGCGCGTCGCCGTCGGGGATGTGGCCGTCAGGGGCGACGCCCGCGGCGAGCGCCTTGCGCAGCGCGACGAGCTGGGCCCGCCCGCCACGGGGCGGCAGCTGCTGGGCGACCGGTGCGCCGCAGGTGAGCAGGCCGACCCGACCAGCGCGGCGCACGGCGAGCCGGCCGATCACCGCCGCCACGCCCTCGGCGACGTCGGACTTCAAGCGGTCGGCGGTACCGAACGCCATCGAGGCCGAGACATCCAGGAGCACCCACGTCGTGAGCGTGCGCTCGGGCACGTGGTCGCGGACGTGGGGATGCCCGGTACGGGCGCTGGCGGCAGCGTCGATGTTGCGGACGTCGTCGCCGAACTGGTACGGCCGGATCTGCGAGAGCTCCGTGCCGGTGCCTCGCCCCGCCGCCCGGCGCTCGCCCGGAAGCGCCCCGGACGCGCGGGTGGCGAGCACGAGGTCGAGCGCCTCCACGAGCGCGCCCTGCATCGGGCCCGGGCCTTGACGCCCGGGCGGGTCGGCGAGGAGCGTGCTCATGCGGCGATCGGCTCGGTGAGCGCGGAGGCGCGGACGCCGCCGACGGTGTCGAGGATGCGGTCGAGCAGGTCGTCGGCGGCGACGCCGTCACCGAGCGCGTCGTACGTGAGGACGATGCGGTGACGGAGCACGTCGGCGGCGAGGTCGGCGACGTCCTCGGCCACGGCGTGATTGCGGCCGCGCAGCAGCGCCAGCGCCTGGGCGGCCTGGATCATGCCGATCGGGCCACGCGGGCTGGAGCCGTACTCGATCAGGCCGCTGAGCTCGTGCATGCCGTACTTGCCCGGGTGACGGGTCGCGTCGGACAGGGCGACGGCGTAGGCGATGACGTCGCGGTCGACGAAGACGTCGCGGGCGATCTCGCGGTAGCGCTCGAGCGCACCGATCGGCACGCGCTCGCGGACCTCGACGGCCTTGCCGATGGCGCGGCCGACGACGGCGGCCTCCTCGCCCACGGTCGGGTAGTCGACGATCAGCTTGAAGAGGAAGCGGTCGACCTGGGCCTCGGGCAGCGGGTAGGTGCCCTCGGACTCGATCGGGTTCTGCGTGGCGAGCACGAGGAACGGCTTCGGCAGCGGGAACGTCTCGCCGGCGATCGTGACCTGGCGCTCCTGCATGACCTCGAGCAGTGCGGACTGCACCTTGGCGGGCGCGCGGTTGATCTCGTCGGCGAGCAGGAAGTTGCCGAACACCGGGCCGAGCTCGGTGTCGAAGCGGCCCGTGTCGGGGCGGAAGATGCGCGTGCCGATCAGGTCGGACGGGACCAGGTCGGGGGTGAACTGGACGCGCTTGAACGACCCGCCGAGAACCTGCGCGAGCGTCTTGACGGTCAGCGTCTTGGCCAGGCCGGGCACACCCTCCAGCAGCACGTGGCCGCCGGCGAGCAGCGCGACGAGCAACCGCTCGAGCATCGCGTCCTGGCCGACGATGACGCGCTTGAGCTCGTACAACGCGTCCTCGAGACCCGCGCGCGGGTCCTCGAAGTTCTCGATTCGCTGCTCGTCTTGCATTAGATCTCCGGGGTCGCGAGGGCGTTCGCTGTGCTTCTCATTGCGTCCGATGCTGCCGCCGGCTGTGTCAGATCTGCATAAGCCGCGTTTGAGCGCGGCTTGAAGGCGCGCGCGTAAAGTCCCGGGCATGCGCATCCTGGTCGTCGAGGACGAGCCGCGAATCGCCGCCGCCGTCGCGCGCGGGCTTCGCCGTGAGGGCATGGCGGTCGACGTCGCCCCCGACGGTGCGCAGGCGCTCTACAAGGCGCGCGTGAACCCGTACGACGTCGTCGTGCTCGATCGCGACCTGCCCGAGGTGCACGGCGACGACGTCTGCCGCACCCTGTCTGAAGAGCAGCCGCGCACGAAGGTGCTGATGCTCACCGCCGCGCGCAGCACCGACGAGCTCGTCCAGGGCCTCTCGCTCGGCGCCGACGACTACCTGACCAAGCCGTTTCGCTTCGCCGAGCTGGTCGCGCGCCTGCACGCGCTCGGCCGCCGCACGGGCGACGCGCGCCCGCCGGTCCTGAACTCCGGCGACGTCGAGCTCGACCCCGCCCGCCGGACCGCGACGCGTGCCGGCGAGCCGCTCGACCTCACCGTCAAGGAGTTCGCCGTGCTCGAGACGCTGCTCGCGGCCCAGGGCGCGGTCGTCACGCCCGAGGAGTTGCTCGAGCGCGCATGGGACGAGCAGCTGGACCCGCTGTCGAACACCGTCCGCATGACGGTGATGACGCTGCGCCGCAAGCTCGGCGACCCGCCGCTGATCCAGACGGTCCGCGGGAGCGGCTACCGCATGTGATCCCAAACCTTCGTGTCCGGCTCACGGCGATCTACGGCGGCATCTTCGTCGTCTTCGTCGCGATCCTGCTGGCGCTCTCCTATTGGCTGATGGCGCGCCATCTCGATCGGACGCTCGATCCCTTCGAGGCCTCCACGGCATTGGGGCAGCTGCGCATGCAGTACCTGCTCGCGCTGGCGGGAGCGTCGCTCGTCGCGACCGCGCTCGGCTGGGCGCTCGCCGGGCGCGAGCTGGCCTCGATGCAGGACGCCTTCGACGCGCGCGAGCGCTTCGTCGCCAACGCCTCGCACGAGCTGCGCAGCCCGCTGACGGTGATCCGGACCGAGGCCGACGTGACCCTCTCAAACCCCGACGCCGACATCGAGGAGCTGCGCGAGATGGGGCGCCAGGTGCTCGGCGCGGTCGACGAGATGGACGCGCTGCTGGAGGGCCTGATGGTGCTCGCCCGCTCCGGCCGTGAGCTGCCCAACCGCGAGTACGTCGACCTCGCCGCGGCCACCGGCGCGGCCGCCCGTCGGGTCCGCTCCGGCGGCGTGCGCGTGCGCCTGGAACTCGATTCCGTCGGCGTCAACGGCGAGCGCCGGCTGCTCGAGCGCCTGGCCGGGAACCTGATCGAGAACGGCGTCCGCTACAACGCGCCCGGGGGCTACGTCGCCGTGCGCACCAGCGCGGACGACCACGGCCACGCCGTGCTCGATGTCGTCAACAGCGGGCCGATCCTCGACCCCGAGACCGTGCACCGGCTGGCCGAGCCGTTCGAGCGCGGTGGGCGCACCGGCACGCGCGGGTCCGGCCTCGGGCTCTCGATCGTGCGCTCGGTCGCCGAGGCGCACGGCGGCAAGCTCGTGCTCAAGCCGCGCGACGAGGGCGGCCTCGCCGTCCGCGTCACGCTCCCGGCCGCCTGAGGTAGATCAGCTCGTGCCCGGGCGCGGGCTCGCGGTGCGTCTCGACGAAGCCGTGCTTGCGGTACAGGCGCAGGTTGCCCTCGCTGCGATCGCCCGTGAACAACCAGGAGCCGCCACGGTCGATCGCTTCGCGTAGGAGCGTGCTGCCGAGACCCTCGTGCTGGCGGTCGGGGGCGACGGCGACCCGGCCGATCTCCCCGTTCGCCATGATCCGCGCGGTCCCGATCAGCCGGCCGGCGTCGCGGATGCCGAGCACCGTGACGTCCGCGCTGGTCAGCGCGGCGCGGACCTCGTCGAGCGTCTCGTGCAGCGGCGGCAGGAACTGGTCGTAGAGCATCGCCTCGCCGACGTAGGCCGCGCGCTGCAGCGTGAGGATCTCGCCGGCATCGGCAGGCCCGAGGATCTCCATGGCCGGCGATCCTAGAGGCGCCGCTCAGTCGCCGGCGGCCGCCAGGATCGCGTCGATCGTCACCTGCGGGTGCGACACCATCGAGACGTGCGAGCCGGCGACCTCGGTGATCGTGGCGCCCGCGCGCTCCGCCATCGAGCGCTGCGTGGCCGGCGGGATGACGAGGTCCTCGGTGCCGATGACGGCCCAGCTCGGCTTCGACTTCCACGCCGGGGCGCCGGACGGGGTGGTGTTGGCGCCCAGGGTGATCGGCCGCTGGCCGGCCGCGATCAGCCAGCGGTCGCCCTCGGAGAGGTCCTGCGCGAAGGAGTTGTGCACCGTGTCGGGCTTCAGGAAGGCCTCGGCGTCGCCCTCCGGCGCGCCCGGGTAACCGACGACGTCGAGGACGGTGGTGGGGTCGGGGACGGCCAGCGCCGACCCCGAGCCGCCGAGGATCTGGAAGACGAACTCGCCCTCATCCGGGATGAACGCGTCGACGTACACGAGCGCCTTGACGTTGTCACCCTCAGTCGCGGCGTTGGTGATCACGAAGCCGCCATAGGAGTGTCCGACGAGGACGACCGGTCCGCTCGTGCGCTGGGCGAGGAACGAGGCGATGTACCCCGAGTCGGGCGCGACCCCGCGCAGCAGGTTCGGCGGGGCGAGCACCGTGAACCCCTGCCCCTGCAGATTGGACGCGACGGCGTTCCAGCTGGACGCGTCGGCCCATGCCCCGTGGACCAGAACGATCGTGGGCTGCGGCATTTTGACCCCCCGTAGTCGGTATGTTCGATCAGCCTACAAAACGGACCGGGTCGGCCTGGGCGTTGGTGACGAGGTGGTCGACAGCAGCCTGTCGCATGTGAGCCGGGCGGTCCGCTGGATCACCGAGCACTACGACCGGCCGTTTCGTGTCGAGGAGCTCGCTGACTCGTGCGGTATGAGCGGCAGTTCGGGCTTCCGCCGGGCCGCGACGCGGCCCGGCTTCGCACCGATTCATAGGGCTAGCCGAGCTCGACGGCGGCGGGTAGCGCGAGCGCCGCGAGCGTGAAGCACAGCGGCCCGTACGCCTGCCGGTCGAGCGCCCGGAACCGCGTCGACACGGCGCTCGGGACGGCCAGGTCGACGCGGCCCGCGAGGCTCAGCGTTCCGCGCAGCACGAGCGCCGAGATGACCGCTCCGGCGCCAGCACGGCGAAGCCGCGGCGCGCGCCGCGGGTAGCCGCCGACGAGCCCAGCTGCGCCCGCCAGCAACCCGCTGACGGTGAGGCAGGCCAGCGGCCCCGGAGCGGACCCGTCGGTGCGGCCGCAGACGGCGTCCGCAAGCGCGTTGCGGTCGGCGAGCGGCCAGGTCGACCCGGCGGCCCAGAGGGCGTGCAGGGCGGCGATGCCGGCCAGTCCGGCGGCCGCGATCTCGGTGGTGTCGTTCATCGTCGCTGCCTTCGATCGGGGTTGGGTGGTCATGCGCTGCGCTTGGTGGAGAACGGGCCGGCGAGGCCGGTATCGAGCAGGCCGCGAACGCTCACGACCGCTCCGACGCGCGGGCGGATGCCGCGGACGGTGAGGGCGGAGCGGCGCGTCCGGAACGTCAGTCGCCGGCCGTCGGCGACGCGCACGCGGACCTCGTGGAGATCGGCCTCGCGTGCCGCGCTCCATGTCAGCCGGAGCGTCGAGCCGCGTCGCGCGACGCGCAGGTCGCGCGGGCTGCCGGGGCGCTGGACCGCAGGTGCGGTGTAGCCCGCGACGTCGTACTCGCCGCGCGCATGGCCGTCCTGGGTCACGAGCGCCACGATCCGGCGCCGCTCGCCCTTGCCGGGGGCCGGACGGAAGGCGAGCCGTCCATGCGCGGCCGCGGCGTCGCCGATCGGCTTGCCGGCGCTGGCCCCGCGCTCGAGGAACGTGACCTTCTGGCCGGGCACGGGCTTGACGTCGTACTCGAGCGTGTGGCGCCGGCCGCGGCCGGTGACCTTGGCCTCGATCTCGGGCTTGGGCAGCCCGTTGGCCGAGGCGAGCGACAGGACAGGAGCCGAACCGTCCTCCACGATGACCTGCCAGCGCCCGGCGCTCGGCTTGGCGATCGCGAACTGGGTCA
Source organism: uncultured Solirubrobacteraceae bacterium (assembly GCA_963848475.1). Classification (GTDB taxonomy): domain Bacteria; phylum Actinomycetota; class Thermoleophilia; order Solirubrobacterales; family Solirubrobacteraceae; genus Solirubrobacter. Next base: position 229,708 of record CAWKDW010000004.1, read on the forward strand.
GGTTCGCGCGCTGATCCTTGAGGATCAGGAACGGCGCCTGCTGCACCGGGCGCAGGTCGTCAGGTGAGGTGATGCGCTCGCCCTTCGGCCCGATCAGCGTGACCTTGGGCGGAGCGCCTTCGCCGGTGGCGACGATCGTCGCTCCCGGCAGGCCGGCCGGCAGATCGATCGCGTGCGACTCGCCTTGAACGCTCGCCGGCACCGCGCGGATGTGCTGGTCCAGGCCCGAGCTGATGTGCTCCTTGTACGGCCCGATGTCGCAGCCGGCGAGGTAGAGGTCCGGGGTGGTGTCGCCCCAGCGGTAGCCGAATCCAGGCATCCAGTCGTCGAAGAGCACGTCGATCTTCAAGCACACGGCGACGCCGCGGCTGGAGACGATCGCCTTCGCACCGGCGCACCAGTCGATGAACTCCAGGCACGCCTCGACGTGTGCCTCGGCGTTGAACTTCGGCGCCATCATCTCGAAGCGCAGGTAGCCCTTGAGCGAGGCGAGACCGCCGATGCCCCAGTAGAACTTGCCGCGGGCGCGCACGTAGCCGTTGGTGTGGACCTCGAGGTCGGCGTCGGCGACCGGGATCTCGACGACGTAGAGCTTGCCGAACGCGCGGAAGACCGCGGGCCGGTCGGCGTAGGTGGCGAGGCCGAGCCCCGCATCGAGGCGGATCGCCGACGTCCCCAGGACCTGCGGGCCGGCGGTCAGCCCGACCTCGCCGCAGAGGGCGAAGGTCGGCATGCCGTGGTCGACCTCGAAGTTCGAGATGTTGTCGTACCAGTTGCCGGTGATGTCGTGCAGCGTCTTGCGCACGTCGATCAACTCGACCCCGGTCTGCGGAACGCACTTGCTGCGCTTCGGATTGATCTCGATCCGGAACGCGATCCGCTGCACGAAGACGGGCCCGAAGGGGCCGATGCCGGGCGTGCCGAACTGCACCTCGGCACCGGCGTGCTCGAACGCCCCGGCGCGGATGCCGGCGTCGGCGCTGACGGTGTAGGGGATCGGCGAGGGCAGCGCGAGCTGTGTCGAGATCTCCCAGAGGTCCTCGCCGTCGAACGTGACCTTCAGCTGCTTGAGCCCGATCGGCCCGATCGAGGCGTTGGCGACGTTGAAGCTCAGCGGCGCGCTCGCGGCCGCGGTCGCCTTGCCGGGGGTGAGCACGATCGGCCCGTCCGAGGTCGCGCCGCCGAACTGCTGCGGCAGCGCGACGCGCAGCGCGAAGCGCGACGACGTGCCGTCCGCGGTCAGCGAGGGCGCCTCCGCCAGGCCGGTGATCTTGAGCCCGTTCAGCTTGGCGTTCGCCCCGGGCGTCACGCCGGACAGGTGCGTCCCGTCGGCCATCCCCCAGGAGAACGCGCCGTTGAGCAGATCCACGGCCGGGCTCTGCACCGCGGGCAGCGTCACGACGGCGCCGTTGCTGGCGATCCGAGGCGTGCCCGCGCCGACGGGCAGGTCGATCGTGACCGTGCGGTTGGCAGCCGGGGAGATCGCGATGCCGTTGACGGTGACCGGCCGCTCGGAGTACCAGCGCACGACCTTGTGCCCGTCGAACTCGACGTTGCGGGGACGCAGGCAGAGGCCGGTCGCGCGCAGCCGGCCCTTCGTCACGAGCGGCTCGCACGCCGGCTCGAGCAGCGAGAGCGTGAGCTCGGCTTCCGACGTCGCCCCGCGGTCGTCGGTGACGCGCACGTGCACGGTCCGCTTGCCCGGGTCGAAGAGGCCCTTGAAGCGCTCGAAGGTATGCGTGACCACCGCGCTCGCGCCGGTGTCGCGCTCGAACCCGGGGCTGCCGTCGAGGTCCCACTCGTAGCGCACGATCGAGCCGTCGGCATCGTGCGACGGCGAGGCGTCGAACGTGTGCGGCTTCTGCTCGCGGGCGAACAGGCCGGCGCAGAGGTAGACGCGACCCGTCAGCGTGCAGTCTCGGTCGAAGGCGGCGACCGGTGCCGCGTTGCCGGCCGGAACCGCGGTCGGCTGCGGCGTCGCGTCGACCGTCGGGGTCGGGGTCGGGGTCGGCTGCGTCGCCTCGCCGACGGTGATCGTGCGCTCGGCGACGGCGGTGTGGTTGCCCGTCGTCGCGTGGCGCGCGCGGAGGCGCACCACGTGCACGCCCGCCGGGTACGCCTGCTTGGCGACGGCGCCGCGGGCGTCGTCGAACTCCCCGTCGCCGTCGAGGTCCCAGTCCAGGATTAGCGGCGCGGTGTGCTCAGGGGCGGGCGTGCTCGTTGACTCGAACGTCACGAGCTCGCCCGCGGCCGGGTGCTCCGGCGCGACCGTGAACTGCGCCGTCGGGGGGTCGGCGGCGGCGGACGCGGTGATCAGCAACAGCCATGCGGTGACGGAAGCGAGCACAGCCCGTCGGCGTCGGGGTGGGGTGGAGATCATGCGGCCACGATCGCGATTGCGCGACCGCCCGCCATCAGGGGCGACCCTGAGCCCGTCCCGTATCTCAGGGTGCGGCTTCGCGCTCGATCGCGGCGGCGATGTCGCGGCGGGAGGTGGCTCCGAGCTTGGCGAAGATGTTGCGGATGTGGGTCTCGACGGTCTTCTCGCTGAGGAAGAGCTCGGCGGCGATCTCGCGGTTCATCCGGCCGTCGTGGATCAGGCCGGCGATCTCGCGCTCGCGCTCCGTGAGCCCGGCGACGTGCGTGCCCGCCTGCTTGCGTCGCGTCACGCGGCGGCCGAGCCGGCGCAGTTCGAGCGCGCAAGCGTCGGCGATCCGCGTTGCCTCGCACGCGTCGGCGATCTCCTTCGCCGCCGCGAGTTCGGCGATCGCGAGCGTGCGTTCTCCCGCGGCCGCATGCGCCGTGCCGAGCAGCAGTCGCGCTCGCGCCTGCTCGAGCGGTGCGCCCGCGGCGGCGGCGTGCTCGGCCGCGGCCATGGCGGACTCGGCGGCGGCTTCGACGTCGCCCGCGGCGAGCGCGACGAGCGCACGCGCACGGCCCGCCTGCGCGCGTGAGATCGGGAGGTCGAGGTGCTCGGCGCGCGCCGAGCCTCGCGCGGCCATCCGCTCCGCCTCCAGGCGATCACCGGCGTCCAGGGCCGCGCGTGTGAGCAGCTCGTAGGCCTCACAGCCGGTGGTCTTCGGGATCAGCGGGAACCGTGCGATCGCGCGCACCGCCGCGGCGGCGGGCTCCGGCTGGCCGGCCTCGAGCAGCGCCGCGCCGAGCGCGAGTGCGGGGACGGCGCCGAAGGCACTCGGCTCGATCGCTCCCGTAAGCCGCACGCCCTCTTCGGCGGCCGCGAGCGCGGCGTGCAGATCACCCGAGGCGAGCAGCGCGCGGGCGTGCGCGGCGAGCGCCTGCGTCATGCCCTGGGTGTTGCCTGACAGGCGCGCGGCGTCGACCGCGTCGGCCGCGAGGTCGCCCGCCTCGGTCACGTCGCCGCGCCGCAGCTTGGCCTGCGCGAGCGCGGCGCCCGCGGAGGCGAGCACGAACGTGCGGCCGGTCTCGTGCGCGACGGCGAGCGTGCGCTCGAGGTGGCGGACCGCCTCCGCGTCGCACTCGAGCAGGTACTCCATGATCCCGACGTAGTAGCCCGCTTCGAGGCGTTGCACGAGGCGGTCATCACCGACCGCGTCCATCTGTGCGGTTGCGGTCGCCCGCAGGCGCCGGGCCTCATCGGGCTGGCCGTCGTGGAGGGCGACGAACGCGAGCTGCGCCGTCGCGGCCGCCTCCAGCAGCGGCTCGCCGGCATCGCTCGCGAGCGCCGCGCCGCGCGCGGCCCAGGTGCGCAGCAGGTCGCGGTCGCCCTGCAGGAACGCGTCGCCGGCCAGCTCGACGGCAATCGCGGCGGCGTTTGGCGAGACGCCGTCCGGGATCGACGGCAGCGCTTCTACGAGGCGCTTGTGCGCCTGCTCGTGATGGCCCAGCAGGTGCTCGATCGCCGCGCAGAAGCTCGTGATCTGCGTGCGCACCTCGCGCTCGCCGGGCGGGAGCGCGGCGAGCGCCTCGACCATCGCGTCGCGGCTCTCCTCGAGGCGCCCGGTGACCGCTCGGTTGACCGCCCAGGGCGCCAGCAACGCGACGCGCTGCGAGGGGTCCGCGCCCTCGGGCAGGATCCGGAGTGCCGCGCCGAACCAGTGGCTCGCCGCCGCGGGCGCTCGCGCTGCCGCCGCCTCTCCTGCGGCGGCGAGGATGGTCACGGCGCTCGTGTCGCCCGGGTCGTGCTGCTTGTTCGACATGGCGGGCGAGCGCCGTCGCCGGTGCGCCTCTTGCCGCGAGCTCCGCCGCGGCGCGGCCGTGCGCCGCGAGCCGCCAGCCGAGCCGCGAGGACTCGTAGACGGCACGGCGCAGGATCGGGTGACGGAAGCGCAGCCGGCGCGGCACGGCCATGGTGCGCACGAGGTCGCGTTCCAGCAGGACGTCGAGCGCGTCGAGTGCGACGGTGGCTTCCTGCTCGGCGACCGCGATGGCCAGATCGAGCTCGAACGGCTCGCCCACCAGCGCCGCCGCATCGAGCAGCGTTCGCGCAGCGGGCGGCAGCCCGTCGAGCTCGACCGACAGGGCCGCGATCACCGCTTCGGGCACCTCGAACTCGTCGTGCTCGCTCTCGCGTGGTGTCGAGGGCGCGCCGACGCGTGCGAGCTGCTCGAGATAGAAGGGATTGCCGCCGCTCAGCGCGCAGAGCTGTTGCGCGCGCTCGGCCGTGGTGCCCCGCGGGAGCAGCGTCACGGCGTCGGGCTCCGTCAGCGGTCCGAGCTCGATCCGCTCCAGGAGGCCGCGCCGTGCAGCGGCGTCGAGCGCCGCGACCATCGCGCCGCGGCCGTGCCGGGATCGGCGGGCCAGCGCGAGCACGAGCCCGCGCGCCGCGGGCCGGCGCAGCACGTGCGCGAGCACCTCCACGGTGGCCTCGTCGGCCCAGTGGAGATCGTCGATGATCACCAGCGCGCCGCGGCCGGGCGGCAGTCGTTCGAGTAGGCCCGCGATCGCCCGGTGCGGGCCGAAGCGTCCTGGCTCCTCGTGGCGCCGCAGCGACGGGAAGACCGCCGCGAGGTCGTCCGCGGCGTCGCCGACCGCGCGGGCGAGCTGCGCCGAATCGAGCCCGCCGAGGTGCGTGTCGAGTGCGTCGACCAGGATGCCGAACGGCACGTCGGTCTCGTACTCCGCGCCGCGGCCTTCGAGGACCAGCATCTCGCGCTCCAGCGCGCAGGCCCGCAACTCGTCGAGCAGTCGCGTCTTGCCGATCCCGGCCTCGCCGACCAGTTCGACGAAGGAACCCTGCGGAAGCGCGTCGAGTGCGCGCCGAAGCCGCCCGAGCTCATCCTGGCGCCCCACCGATGGCGAGCATCTGTCAGAGCGCGCGCCGCAACAGGGTCACGATCGTGGCGGCGTCGGCCTCTGAGAGTTCGCCGAAGAAGGTCCGCGCCATCTCGTCGCCGAGGCGCTTGACGTCGGCGGCGGCCTCGCGTCCATTGGCGGTGATCTCGACGACGTTGGTGCGGCTGTCGGCCTCGTCCTTGTGGCGTGTCACGTAGCCGGCCTGCTCGAGCCGCTTGAAGCCGCGCCCGGCGTTGCTGCGGTCGACCGAGAGGCGTCGCGAGAGCGCGTCCTGGGTCGCGCTTCCGCCCTCGCCGTCGAGCATCCCGAGCAGCCGGGCCTCGGTGTGGTTGAGCCCGACCGAGGCATAGGACCGCTCGGCGGCCTGGTAGCGGCGGCGCGCGAGGACGCCGATCAGGCCGAATAGCTCGAGGTGGGGGTTCATCTGGTGCTCGCAGTTTGGCATTTGGTCGTCCCACGGCTAACATATGCGTGCGCACGCATATGAAATCGGATCGGGAGAAGGAACGCCCATGACAGCGACCACACATCACCGAGGCGCCCTTGCCGGCCTGTCGCTCGCGATCCTGCTGGCCTCGCTCGGGACCAGCATCGCCAACGTCGCGCTGCCGACGCTGGCGCAGTCGTTCGACGCTTCCTTCCAGCAGGCGCAGTGGGTCGTGCTGGCGTACCTGCTGGCGATCACGACGCTGATCGTGAGCGTGGGGCGGCTGGGGGATCTGATCGGCCGCCGCCGGCTGCTGATCGCGGGGATCGCGCTGTTCACGACCGCCTCGATGCTGTGTGGGGTCGCGCCCTCGCTGGGCGCGTTGATCGCCGCGCGGGCGTTGCAGGGGGTCGGCGCCGCGATCATGCTGGCGCTCGCCATGGCGCTGGTCGCCGAGACCGTGCCCAAGGCTCGAGCCGGCAGCGCCATGGGGCTGCTCGGCGCGATGTCAGCGATCGGCACCGCGCTCGGGCCATCGCTGGGTGGGCTGCTGATCGCCGGGTTCGGCTGGCGGGCGATCTTCCTCGTCGGCGTTCCCGTGGGCGTCGTGGCCGGCCTGCTCGCGTATCGCCGGCTGCCGTTCGATCGCCGCGTTCCCGCGGGCGAGCGGGCGGCGTTCGACATCCGCGGAACGGTGCTGCTGGCCTTGACGCTGGGTGCCTACACGCTGGCGGCGACGGCCGGGCACGGGAGCTTCGGGGCGCTCAACCTCGCGCTCCTCGCCGGCGCAGCGCTCGGTGTCGGGCTTTTCGTGGTCGCCGAGAGCAGGTCGCGCTCGCCGTTGGTGCGGCCCGCGATGTTCCGCTCCCGCCGTCTGAGCGCCGGGCTCGCCACCAGCGCGCTGGTGTCGACCGTGATGATGACCACGCTCGTCGTCGGTCCGTTCTATCTCACGGGCGCGCTGGAGCTCGACGCCCTGTGGGTCGGTCTCGTGCTCTCGATCGGCCCGCTGGTCGCCGCGCTGACGGGCATCCCGGCGGGTCGGATCGCCGACCGCTTCGGCACGCGGCGAACGAGCATCGCCGGCCTGCTGGGCGTCGCCACCGGCGCCTTCGCCCTCGCCGCGCTCCCGACGCTCGGCGTCGCCGGCTACGTCGCTCCGATCGTCGTGATCACGGCGGGATACGCGCTCTTCCAGACGGCCAACAACACCGGCGTCATGACCGGCGCCGGCGCCGACCAGCGCGGCGTGACCTCCGGCATGCTCAACCTCTCGCGCAATCTGGGGCTGATCACGGGCGCGTCGGTGATGGGCGCCGTGTTCTCGTTCGCGGCCGGCACCGGCGACATCGCGACGGCGCTTCCCGCCTCGGTTGCGAGCGGGATGCGCATCACGTTCCTGGTCGCCGCGCTCCTGGCTCTCGCCGCGCTCGCCATCGCCGGGTCAGGCGGTGCCGCGAAGCTGCTCCAGGCTGTCGAGGATCAGGTCGAGCCCGAACTCGAACTGCTCGGTCATGTCGTACCCGCCGCTGGCGATGAACCCGCCGACCATCTCGACGCTGTACGGGTAGTCGCGATGCGGCGCCTGGGCCAGCATCCGCTCCGCGACCTCGGCTCCGACGGCGCCGAGGTCCGGCAACGCCTTCTCCTGCAGCGCGAACCCGTAGATGTAGCTGTCCTGCACCGAGTACGCGGACGCCGTCAGCGCGAGTGAGAAGCCGGCCTCGCGCAGGCACTTCAGCGCCGCCTCGTGGAGCGCGAGGTTCGACGGCCCGGGCTTCGAGCGCGCCTCCATCAGGCCGATCGCCCACGGGTGACGGCGCAGGGCATCGCGCGTCGAGAGCGCCCGCCGGCGCATCGCCGTGCGCCAGTCGACGTCGGTCGTGGGCGGCTCGATCTCGCTGAATACGAGGTCGACGAGCCCGTCGAGGATGTCGTCCTTGTTGGCGACGTGGTTGTAGAGCGACATCGCCTCCACGCCGAGCTCCTTCGCGAGCTTGCGCATGCTCAGCGACTCGACGCCGGCCTCGTCGGCCAGCGCGAGCCCAGCGCGCAGCACCCGCTCGCGGCTCAGCGGCTCGCGGCGTTGGTGGCTCGGCACAGAGGTCTCCACGACGTACAGCGTAAGCAATCCGCTTGACAGGCTTACAGCGTAAGCGTACCTTACGCCGTAAGCTTACAACGTAAGTTTCTGATCAAAGGAACGCCATGCCGCCAGCCACCGAAATCCCGATCCTCGCTCGTCTCGCCCTGCTCACCGCACGTCACCGCTGGCCGGTGATCGGCGTCTGGGTCCTGCTCACGCTCGTCGGCGTGGTCGCGAGCGGCAAGCTCTCCGGGCGCTGGTACCAGAGCGCCGCCGTTCCGGGCGAGCCCGCGTACGAGGCCGGCCAGCGCGCGCTCGCGGCCTCCGGGGCCGGCGTCCGCGCGCCGAACGTCGTCGTGTTCCACACGGCCGGCGACGCGGGCGAGAACCCGGCGATCGAGCAGGGCATGGCGCGTGCGGCCGCCTCGGCCCCGGGCGCGCACATGAGCTCGTACTTCTCGACCGGCAACCCGGCGTACCTGTCGCGCGATCGGCACACGGCGTTCGCCGTCGTCTATCCGCCCGGGCAGGCGAGCTTCGAGGTCCTCAGCGGCGCCGAGCGGATGCGCGGCGCGGCGCAGCGCGGGCTGCCGGCCGGCATCACGGCCGAGGTGACCGGTCGCGACGCGCTCGACGAGGCCAGCAAGGACGGGTCCGGTGGCGGGTCGAGCGTGCTCTTCGAAGCGGTGATCGGCGGGCTCGGCGCGCTGGTCGTCCTGCTGTTCGTGTTCGGCACGTTGCCCGCCGTGATGATCCCGCTGGCCGTCGCGATCGCCGCGATCCTCAACACCTTCACGCTCGTGCTGGGCCTGACCTACGTCACCGACGTCTCGATCGTCGTCCAGTTCCTGATCGCGCTCGTCGGCCTCGGCATCGCGATCGACTATGCGCTGCTGATGATCTTCCGCTTCCGTGACGAGCTGCGCTCGGACCGTGACGTCGAGTCGGCGCTCGTCGAGACGATGACCCACGCCGGCCGCTCGGTGATCGTCTCGGGCACGACCGTCGCGATCGGCCTGCTCGCCCTGATCGCGCTGCCGATCCCGCTCGTCCGCTCGATGGGCATCGGCGGCATGCTGATCCCCGTCGTCTCGGTGCTCGCCTCGCTGACGCTGCTGCCGGCCATGCTGGCCGTCCTGGGCGAGCGCATCAACCGCTTCCGCGTGATGCCGCGGCGGCTGATCGACACGGGCCGTCCGGAGGACGGCGTGTGGGGTCGCTGGGCGCGCTTCGTGCTCCGTCGCCCCGCGGTCGTCGCGGCCGTGGGCATGACGATCGTCGTCGTCCTCGCCGGCCTGGGAACGCAGCTGAATGCGACCGAGGCGCCGCTGAACAACTTCCCCGGCAGCGGCACCGCGATCGCCGGCCGCGACCAGCTCGCCGCGGCGGGCATCAGCCCCGGCGTGATGAAGCCGGTCAACGCGCTCGTGGAGAACGGCGGCGACGCCGCGGACGTCGCGGCGCGCCTCGCGCATGTCCCGGGTCTGATGGGCGCCGGCGTCGTCTGGCAGGACGGCACGAACGCGCTCGTCGAGGCGTTCCCGTCGATCGACGGCGCAGACCCCGGCATCCAGGCGATCCTCGATCGCTCGACCGCCGCGCTCCACGGGACCGACGCGACCGTCACCGGCATCGCCGCCGTCGACCGCGACTTCCTGCATGCGCTCTCGGCCCGACTGCCCTACGTGCTGGCGCTGATCCTGCTGCTCACGATGATCCTGCTCGTCCGAGCCTTCCGCTCGATCGTGCTCCCGATCAAGGCGGTGCTGCTGAACCTCCTCTCGCTGGCCGCGGCCTTCGGCGTCGTCGTCTTCGTCTTCCAGCAGGGCCACGGTTCCGGGCTCTGGGGTGTCGAGGCCACCGAGTCGGTGACCGCCTGGGTCCCGGTGATGATCTTCGCCTTCCTCTACGGCCTCTCGATGGACTACGAGGTCTTCATGCTCTCGCGCATGCGTGAGGCCTACGACGAGACCGGCTCCACCGACAAGGCGATCGAGCTCGGCCTCGCCCGCACCGGCAAGCTCGTCACCAGCGCCGCCCTGATCCTCGGCTTCGCCTTCCTCGTGCTCTCCACGAGCCCCGGCTACGAGATCAAACCGCTCGCGATCGGCCTCGCCGCCGGCATCGTCCTCGACGCCACCGTCATCCGCGCCCTGCTCGTCCCGGCGTTCATGAAACTCCTCGGCGACGCGAACTGGTGGATGCCCAGCCGCCCCCGCTCCTCGAGGTCGAAGGTCGTGAGGATGAGGATCAGCGCAGCCGGAGTCGGCGGCGAGGATCCTGCGCGTCGCTTCGAGGCGGTCGAGTTCGGGCATGCGGATGTCCATCAGCACGACGGTCGGGTTGAAGCGCGCGGCCTGCTGAGACGGCCTCGATGCCGTTGCGCGCCTCGGCGATGACGTCGATGTCGGGCTCGCGAGGCGAGCAGCAGGCGGAAGCCGGCGCGGACCATCGACTGGTCGTCGGCGACGAGGACGCGGATATCATGCGTCGTAGCCGGTCGAGCGGGAGGCTGAGTGCTGAGCGCGGAAGCCGCCGACCGATTGACGGTTCCGGCGGACATCGAGCCGCCGTAGAGCTTCACGCGCTCGCGGACGCCGACCAAGCCGTGGCCGAGCGTCGCCGGCGATAGGCGGCGCCGAGAGCCGTCGTCACTGACCTCGATACGCAGCTCGTCCGGCGTGTAGCGGATATCGACGTCGGCGTGGCCTGGCCTGCGCGTGCTTGAGGGCGTTGGTCAGGCCCTCCTGGACGATACGGTACGCGGAGAGGTCGATCGCCGCCGGGCAACGGGAAGGGCTCGCCTTCGACGCGCAGCGAGACCGGCAGACCGGCACGGCGGATCTCGTCGAGCAACAGGTCGAGCCTCCCCAGCCCTGGCTGCGGTGCGAGCTCGGGACCGTCGTCCTCGCGCGCGCATCGCGCCGAGCGAGCCGGCGCATCTCGCCGAGCGCCGACCGGCCGGTCTCGCTCGACGCTGCGCAGCGCGTCCGCGTCCTCGTCAACCGTAGTAGGGCAGACGATGCCGCACGGCGCCGACCTGGAGCACCATGACGCTGACCGCATGGGCGACGATGTCGTGCAGCTCGCGCGCGATGCGGGCGCGCTCCTCGGCGACGGCGATGCGCGCGGCGACCTCGCGCTCGCGCTCCGCGAGCCGTCGCGCGCTCCTCGGCCGCCTCGGCCTGTTCAGCGCGGACGCGCATGCGCGAAGCCCGCCGAGCCACGCGAGCGCGAAGATGAGCCGGGACGAGCAGCACTTCGCTCGTGTGAGAGCAAGACGGGTCGTTGAAGGGCGATGATCGCGGCACTGCCGGCCACGATCAGACAGGCCGATCCGGCGCCTGGCGCTCGTCGCGCAGCGAAGCCGAGCAGGAACGCGGAGATCATGCCCGCCGCGTAGATGCCGGCCGAGAGTGACCACGAGCCGGCCGTCGAGGAACGACAGCGCCGCCGCGAGCAGCCACAGCCACACCGGCGCCATGAACGGCGAAGCGATGCCGCGCGAGCAGCGGCAGCACGAGACGCGGCAGCAGCCACTGCGAAGCAAAGCGCCGAGCGCGGTAAGTCGCGCGCGTCATCGCGCAGGAGCGACCTCGAGCGACGGCCTCGATCGCCGCCAAGACGATCATCAGGTAGATCCAGAGCCACGCCGCGCGGACGAACTGAGTTGATCTCCACGAGCGAACGTACTCCAGAACCCGGCGCGTGCCGCCTCCTACCTGAGGAGGAGATCGGCCTCATCGAAGAAGGTCGGAGAAAGGATAAGTGCCTAAGGCGACGATGTGCGACACGCGGGTAGCGCACTTAGCGTCGCCGCTATGAAAGAAAACCGCGCATCTGGAAAAACAGGGGCGGATCGCCGCCCTTCTGATCATCGCCCTGGCGGTCGCCGAGAAAGCGCTCGTCGCACACGCAATAGCGGGAACGCGAATCCCGCAAAACGGCTGAAAAAGGCCGAAAACCGTCCCCAGCGGCGCGCACGCCGGGCAGCTGACCCTGAAGCCGTGCACCTACGCCGACCGAGAAGGGTGACCTCGCCGGCCGACTGCGGCGCGCTGACGTAGAGCCCGAGAACCGGGCTGACCCGCAGTCGCGGCTGATCGCGGTGCCGGTGACGCGGATCCGCTCCCGCTCACGCCATACCGGCCGAGCCGGTATACCGCCTGGAAGGCGGCCCGGGCCGGACCAACATGGACTTCGCGTTCGAGAGCTGCTACATCGGCAATCGCGACCTCGTCCTCGTCGGCTATCGCGGCGTCGACGGCTCGGCGCGCCTGGACTGCGCGGAGGTCTCCGACGCGCGATCGCGCACACCGCCGATCTCCTCAGCGACAACGCGCTCGACGCGTCGGTGAAGGCCATGCGCGCCTGCGTCCAGCGCCTGCAGGAGACCGGCTACGACCTCGCGGGATACACGATCGCCGAGCGCGTCGACGACCTCGACGCCGCGCGCAAGGCGCTGGGCTACGACCGCGTCGACCTGCTGAGCGAGAGCTTCGGCACCCGCGTCGCGCTGATCTACAGCTGGCGGCACGCGGCGAGCATCAAGCGGTCGGTGATGATCGGCGTCAACGCGCCCGGCCACTTCATCTGGAAGCCCGAGCAGACCGACGAGCAACTGCGTCCGCCTCTCGGCGCTCTGCGGCACCACGTGCGGCGACCAGTTCGCCTCCATGCGGCACACCGCGGCGAGCTTCCCGCGCCGCTGGGGCCCGTTCCCGATCCACCAGGGCAACGCCGAGATCGCCTCGTTCTTCGGCCTGATGGACTCCTCGTCGAACGCCGCGCCGATCTCGGGGCCGATGACGCTCGACGCCTGGCGCGCTGAGAGTGGGGATGCGCCCGCAGACGGTCCACCGCGAGCGCGACCTCGCGCTCGTGAGCGCGAAGGGGATGTGTCCGCAGCGGGTCCTCACCGTCCCCCTAACGGACACACCCCCCTGCCAGCTCGATCGTGTCGGCCTGCGCGAGCAGCATCGTCACGCCGTTGCGCGGGTCGCGCGGTGTGGCGCGCCGCTCGCGCAGCACGATCGCGCTCCAGCCTTCACCGATCCGAGGCGCCAGCTCGCGAGGCACATAGCCGAGCGCAAGGCCCGCAGAGGTCAGCACCGCCACCGCGTTCGGGTCGTGCGGGTTGTCCGGCTCGGCAACCAGCGTGAGCGGCCGCCCTGGCGCCGCACCGTCCGAGGCCAGCGCCTCAGGCCGATGCACGGCACCCGCGACGCTGGCCACGAGCAGGCCCTGCGCGGCCAGCGCGTCCCGGCCCATGAAACGCCCGGAGGCGTCGACGGGCGTGTAGCCCGCGACCCAGATCTCGCCACCGTCGTCGGGATACCAGTAGCGCTCCTGGAACTCGACCGCGACCTTCAGGCCGGCGTCTCCTCGCGCCCCGCACATAGGCGGAAAGGAACCTACACCTCGGGGTGGCGGTGCCCGCTCGGGTGCTCGCGCCGACGATCGCAGTCACGCTTGCCGGTCTGCTCGCGAACCAGCTCCGTCGGCGGCGCGGACTGCTGCGCCGCGGCGACCTTCAGCGTGTGGTCGACGTCGGTCATGCCATGCAGCGACGCGCCGAGAAGACCGATCCCGGCGACGAGCGTTGCGATGAATCCGACCCGGCGCATGCGGCCAGTACAGCGCCGGGTCCTGAAGATTGCATCAAATCAAGCGACGGAACCAGCGCAGCGAGAGACCGCCGCCCAGCAGGAGCATGAGCGCGGCGCCGCCGGCGAAACCGGCCGTGACCTCACGCTGCTCCTTCTTCATCGCGACCTCCGAGCCGAGCTTCTCGTAGACGGCGCTGAGCTTGCTCGCCTCGGCCGCGGTCGAGGCGGTCCCGCCCGAGCGCGTGGCGATCTGCTCGAGCGTCGCCGTGTCCGGCGGGACGGCGTCGCCGTTGGGCAGCGTGCCCGAGGCGGTTCCGAGCGCGACGGTGTAGATCGGGATGCCGAGCTTCTTGGCCTCGTCGGCCACCGGCAGCGGGTCACGCCCGTGCGTCGCCTTGCCGTCGGAGAGCAGCACGATCGCGCCCGGCGCCTTCTTGCCGGCGGTACGCACCATCTCCAGCGCGGTCGCGAGCGCGTCGCCCGTGGCGGTGCCGCCGCTCGGCTTCATCGCCTGCTTGAGCGCGGCGCGCAACTCCTCGCGGTCGGTGGTCGGGCTCTGCACGGCCTCGGCGCGGTTGTTGAAGACGACGCCGCCGACCCGCACCCGCTTCGGCACCTTGCTCAGGAACGCCTCGCCGGCGTCCACGGCAGCGGCCAGGCGCGAGGGCGAGACGTCGGTCGCGGCCATCGAACCGGAGTGGTCCATGGCGAGCACGATCGTCGCCTGCTCGGCCGGCACCGCGACGCTGATCTGCGGCCGCGCGAGCGCCGCGATCAGTGCGGCGGTCGCGATCCCCGCCAGCGCCAGCGGCACATGGCGGCGCACGCCGGGACGGCGCGGGACGACCGAGGCACTCACCGCGGGCGCGGCGAACGCGGCCGCGGCGCGGCGGCGGCGCCGCTCGCTGGCGACGTACGCCGCCGCGAGCAGCGGAAGGAGCAAGAGGCCGAGCAGCAGCCAGGGCGATTGGAAGCTCACGGGGTCGCCTGGTCGGGACGCTCGCCGAGCGTGACGGTGACCGTCTGATCGCTACCGCCGCGCTGGACCTTGACCTCGATGCCGTCGCCCGGGTGCTGGTCCTGGATCGCGGCCGCGACCTGGTCGGGATCGCTGACCTTCTGGCCGCCGACGGACACGATCACGTCGCCGACCTTCAGGCCCGCCGACTCGGCCGGCCCACCCGCGGTGACGGCCGCGATCGTGACGCCGCCCGTCCCGGCGCTCGTGGACACGCCGAGGAAGGCGCGCTTGATCGTCTCGCCGCGCTCGAGGCGCGGGATCACGTCACGCACGGTGTTGGACGGGACGGCGAAGCCGATGCCGACGCTGCCGCCGGACTGCGAGGCGATCTGCGAGTTGACGCCGATCACCTTGCCGGTGGCGTCGAGCAGCGGGCCACCGGAGTTGCCGGGGTTGATCGACGCGTCGGTCTGGATGACCGAGTCGATCTGGAAGCCGTCCGGCGCCTGGATGTGGCGCCCGGTCCCGGACACGATCCCGGAGGTCGCGGTCTGCGGGAGCCCGAACGGCGAGCCGATCGCGACCGTGAGCTGGCCGGTGCGCACGCTGGTCGAATCAGCGAGCGAGAGCGCCTTGAGCTTGCGGCCGGTGGAGACCTTCACGAGTGCGAGGTCCGAAGAGGTGTCGACGCCGCCGACCGTCCCCTGGACGGTCTCGTCGTCGGCGAACTGGACCTGGACCGTCTTCTCGGTGCCGACCACGTGCGCGTTGGTGACGATCGTGCCGTTGGCGTCGACGACGAACCCGGTGCCCGAGCCGTCGCCGGTCTTGATCGACACGACCGACTCGCGCGCCGCGGCGTAGATCGCGGCGACGTCGCCGGTCTGCTTGGCGCCGACGAGCGCCGGCGCGGCGGGCGCGGCGGTCGGGGCGTCGTCGGTCACGCCGAGGGCGAACGCGCCTCCGCCGACGAGCACCGCGGCGACGAGGCCGCCCGCCAGCGCCGAGCCGAAGCGCCCGCTGCGCTTCGGCGCCGCGGGGGAGGGCTCGAAGTCCGGCAGCTTCTGGGTCCGAGCCGTGTCCGGCTCATGCGGTCGGGCGCGGCGACCATCGGTCGTATCGCCGTCGAGCCAGAGAAGGGGTTCGGTCATATGCGTCGATGGTGAAAGGCCTTCCGTCAGGTCCGGATAAGGCGCGCAGCGCCGTTGAGGCGCGCTTTAGCCCACACCCGTCCAACCCTTGAGAAAGCGCGACCAAGGTGGCGTGACATGAACGACGAGATCTCTCTTTTCCTGACGCAGATCGCCCGCACACCGCTGCTCACCCCGGCGGAGGAGCTGCGCCTCGCCCGCCGCGTCGAGCGCGGGGATCTCGCCGCCAAGGACCGCATGGTCGAGGCGAACCTGCGGCTCGTCGTTCACATCGCCAAGCGCTTCCAGCGCGCCGGCCACGGCTTCTCGCTCTCGGACCTGATCCAGGAGGGCACGCTCGGCCTGGTCCGCGCGGTCGAGAAGTTCGACCATCGCAAGGGCTACCGCTTTTCAACGTACGCCACGATCTGGATCCGCCAGGCGATCGGCCGCGCGATCGGCGACAAGGGTCGCACGATCCGGCTCCCCGAGCAGGTCGGCCAGCGCCTGCGCGCGCTCGAGAAGGAGGAGCGCAAGCTCGCCGCCGAACTCGGCCGCGACCCGTTCCCGGAGGAGGTCGCGCCGCGGATGGAGACCACGGCGACCGACGATCATCGGCCTGCATCAACTGCGGCGCAGCACGCTCTCGCTCGACGAGCCCGTCGGCGACGACGACAGCGCGGTGCTCGGCGACCTGCTCGCCGACGGCCGTACGGCCGACCCCGATGTCGCGCTGCTCGCCGAGGACATCCAGCGCGCCCTGAGTCAGCTGCCGCCGCGCGAGCGCCGCGTGATCGAGACCCGCTACGGCCTCACCGGCGCCGGCCCCGCGACCGCGTCCGAGACCGCGAAGGTCCTGCGCCTTCGCCCCCGCGACATCCGCCACCTCGAGGAACTGGCGCTGCGCCGTCTGCGCGCGGCCCCGGAACTCGCCGCCGCCTGATCGGACTGGGCTGATCTACGGCGAACGCCCGAGCCCGCGTTCGCGCGCCACTGGATCCGGTCGCGAAGATCGGGGAAACGCCCGATGTGACCGTGGACAGGGGCGCGTAGCTTCGCCGGCATGACCCACGCGCACCGCTTGTGCCTGCTCGCAGGCGCCACCTTGCTCGCGTGCGCCGCCCCCTCCGCTGCCGCGGAGCCGGTCAACGGCCGCATCGCGTACACCACGTTCGAGTCCAGCGCCGACCCCGCGGCGGGCGACATCTGGACGATGGATCCCGACGGCGCGAACAAGCTGCAGGCGGTCTTCGACCCCACGTATGACGCCCAGTCGGACTGGGCGCCTGACGGGACGAAGCTCGTCTACCGCAGCCGCCGCAACAACCAGTACGAGATCTCGATCGTCGACTTCGGCGTCCGCGATCCCGTGACCGGGCGCCCGCGGATCACCGACATCCCGAAGGCGCCGGACGGCACGCAGTCCAGCCAGCCCGCGTGGTACCCCGATATGAGCCGCCTCGTCTACCGGCGGACGAACGGGCCCGAGGCGACGCGCTCGGACGTCTGGACGATGAACCTCGACGGCAGCGACCGGCGGCCGCTGGCGGTGCTGCCCCAGGACCAGTTCTATCCGAGCCTCTCGCCCGACATGAAGCAAGCTGCTGTTCTCGACGGTCGCGCCGCCGTCGGGCCGCAGCGTCCAGGTCATGGACGTCGCGACCGGTGTCGTGACGACGCTGTTCGACGCCAGCGCCGCGAGCTATGACTCGGCGCCCGCCTGGTCTCCGGACGGCAGCCAGATCGCGTTCGAGAGCAACGCCGACGGCGACATGGAGATCTACGTGATGGACGCGGATGGCGCAAACGTCCGCCAGATCACGCACAACACGCGCTGGGACGAGGGGCCCGCCTGGTCGCCGGACGGCACGAAGTTCGCGTTCTCCAGCGGCGCCGACGACCTGCATCTCGACGTCTGGACCATGAACGCCGACGGCTCCGACCAGCGGCAGCTGACGACCTATCCCGGTCGCGACGAGTCACCGGACTGGGGCGTCAATCCGAATCCGGCCGCGGTCGGCGGGAACGTCGCACCGGTGCTCTCGCTCTCCTTCGGCGGGCCGTCGGTCAGCTTCGGGACGTTCATCCCGGGCGTCGCGCGCGACTACTCGGCGAGCGCGAGCGGGATCGTGACGAGCACCGCCGGCAACGCGACGCTGAGCGTCGCGGACACGTCGGGCAATGTGCCAGGGCACCTCGTCAATGGCAGCTTCTCGCTACCCCAGGCGCTGCAGGTGCGCGCCGGCTCGGGGACCTTTGCGCCGGTGCCGGCGGACCTGCTGGCCTACTCCGCACCTGTCTCGAACGACGCGGTCACGATCGGGTTCAAGCAGCCGATCGGCGCGACCGACGCGCTGCGCACGGGGAGCTACGCGAAGACGCTGACGTTCACGCTGTCGACGACGGCGCCATGACTACGTGCGCTCCGCCGCGGGGCGGAGCGCGTAGGTCCGCTCGCCGCGGCCGGTCGGGATCAGCAGCCCGCAGACCGCGGCGAGCAGGGCGACGCCCGCGCTCATCAGGAACGCGAGCTCGAAGCCGCGGTTGGAGGGGACGCCGTCGGCGAGGACGTGGCTGGCGACGATCGACGCCGCGACCTGTCCGCCGAGGGCCGCGCCGACGTTACGGGCGATCGTGTTGACCCCGGTCGCCTCGCCGGTCTCGTGCGCGTCGACGTTGGCGATGACGAGGTTCGGCAGGGCCGCGAACGCGCAGCCGACGCCGGCGTTGAGCAGCACGCCCCAGAGGATGATCAGCGCCGCCGAGTCGTGGGCGAGCGCCATGCCGGCAAGGCCGATGGCGGCGAGCACGCCGCCGACGGCGAGCGGCACCTTGGAGCCGATGCGCTCGCTGACGCGGCCGACGATCGGGGCGACGAGCAGCATCACCAGACCGCCCGGCGCCATCAGCAGACCGGCGTCGGTGGCGCTGAGGCCGAGGCCGACGTCGCCACCGGTGGGCAGCTCCGCGAGCTGCGGGATCAGCACGAAAGTGCCGAACAGGCCGAAGCCGACGAGCACGGTGGCGAAGTTGGTGATCAGGACCGGCGGGCGCGAGAGCGTGGACATGTTGATCAGCGGAGCGGCGTGGCGGCGCTCGAAGAACACGAACGCGGTCAGGATCACCAGGCCGAGTGCGACGAGCCCGAGCGTCTTGTCCGAGGTCCAGCCCCAGTCGTTGGCGCGCGAGACGGCGATCAGCACCGCCGAGAGACCGGCCGCGAGGATCACGGCACCGATGAAGTCGACGCGACCCGGGGTGCGCAGCGGCGACTCCGGCACGAAGCGGATCGTGGTGATCGTCGCGAGCGCGCCCATCGCGGCGGAGATCCAGAAGATCCAGTGGTAGCTCGCGTGATCGACGAGCAGGCCTCCGAGCGGCAGGCCGATCGCGCCGCCGATCCCGGCCGTCGCGCCGAGCAGCGCGATCCCCGTCGGGAATCTTCATCGCGGGGAACTCGTCGCGAACGATCCCGAACGAGAGCGGGAACACGCCGCCGCCGATGCCCTGCAGCGCGCGGCCGACGACCATCAGTCCGAGCCCGTCGCTGAGCGCGCAGACGACCGAGCCGATCGCGAACGCGCCGAGCGAGATCGCCAGGAAGCGCTCCTTGCCGAACATGTCGCCGAGCCGGCCGAGCACCGGGGTCGCGACCGACGCGGCGAGGAAGTACGCGCTGATCATCCAGACGATCTCGCTCGTGCCGACGTCGAAGGCCTCCTGCATCGCCGTGAGCGCCGGGATGACGGTCGTCTGCGCGAGCGCGAACGCGAGCGCCCCGATCGCCAGGATCGCGAGCGTGACGTTGTGATGTTGGCGGTCGGTGTGTTCGGTCATGGCCTTCAAGTTCAAGCGGAGGGGCCCTACGGTTATCGGCGAGATTAGCGAAAAGCGAAGGGTTCACTCCGGTTAGATACGGTGAGGCCCATGAGCTCGACCGGCGAACGCCTGCTGCGCAGCGACGCGCGACGCAATCGCGCCCGGTTGATCGAGGTCGCGGCGGCGGCGTTCCGTGATGAGGGTCTCGACGTGGGCGTGGACGAGATCGCGCGCAGGGCCGAGGTCGGAGTGGCGACCCTCTACCGCCACTTCCCGGCCAAGACGGACCTGATCGTCGCGGTCGTCGGCGGCGTGCTCGCCGACCTCGAACACGCGGCCCGGGAGGCACTGGAGGGCGATTCGGTGCTGGCCGTTTTCCTCGGCGGGGCGATGCGGGTGCAGTGCCAGAACCGCGGGTTTCTCCAGGCGCTGGCGCAGCAGGATCTGCCCACCGGTACGCGCGAGGAGCTCGGCCGCCGTGCCGTGACGATCTTCGAACCCGTCGTCGCCGCGGCCAAGCAGGCCGGGACCTTCCGAGACGAGTTGGACGCGATCGACCTGCTCGTCATCGTACGGATGCTCGGCGTCGTCTCGGCCGCGCCCAACGGGCGCTCGTCCGAGCTGTACCTCGCGACGCTCCTTCGCGGGCTCAGCCCGTGAGGACGCTGAGGTACGAGCCTTCGACGGCGTGCGCCACGCCCGGCGGGACCTGGAGCCAGGTCCCGGCAGCGAAGCGGCGGCCGTCGAGCGTGAGCTCGCCCTCGAGCACGTAGTACGACGCGAGTTGCTCGTGTGCCGTCGACTCGGTCGTCCCGCGCACGCGCGTGATCCGGATCCCGGGCGCATCGGTCAGCAGCTCGACGCCGTCGCTGATGGTCTGCCCGGATTCCACGACGGCCTCGGAGATCGGGCGGCCACCGTCCGCGGGCGGATCGTGCTGGTCGTAGACGAGCTTGCGGCCGTCGCGCAGCGCGCGCATGTAGTCCGCGAAGCCCGACCCCGGCACGTGAAAGTTGAGGTAGCGGAAGTCGGCCTGTGACGCGTTGCGGAAGCCGTGGACCACCAGCGGCGGGACGCGCGCGAGCGAGCCCGCCGGAACGGCGACCTGCTCGTCCTCCGCGCCGAGCCGGACCGTGAGCTCACCCTCGATGCACGTAGAAGAAGTCGCTGTGGTGGCGGTGGACGTGCAGATCCGCGCCCTCCTCGCCGGGCCCGAAGCGCGACAGCGTCGCGTGTACCTGGTCGACGTCGGAGAGGATCTCCACGCGCCGGCCCGGTCGGTCGCCGACGACCTCCCCGCCGCCGGCGGCCACCACCCTCACGCGCTGACGATCCGCCAGGCCGGCGGAAACCAGGCCGTGAAGTCCTCGGGCCGGTCCTCGATCCAGGCCGTCAGCTCGTCGGGCGCGATGAAGCGCCACTCGACGACCTCGTCCGGATTCGGCTCGGGGTCCTCCGCGACCTCGGTCACCAGCAGGTGGTCGAGCTCGTTCTCCACGAGATCGGCGATCTCGGCCCGGTAGCGCAGGACGCCCGCGGGGCGCAGCTCGCCGCAGCCGATGCCGAGCTCCTCGCCGAGACGGCGCCGCGCCGCTTCGGCCGTCTCCTCGCCTGGGCGCGGGTGGCCGCAGCAGGTGTTCGTCCACAGCCCGCCGGAGTGGTACTTGGACAGCGCGCGGCGCTGGAGCAGCAGCTCGCCCGCGGCGTTGAAGGCGAAGACGGAGAAGGCGCGGTGCAGCACGCCGCTGCGGTGGACGTCGAGCTTCTCGCCCTCGCCCAGGGCCGCGTCCGCCTCATCGATGAGCACAACGTTCTCGATCACGGTCGCACAACTTACAAGTGTGACGTTCTCATTTTGTACTCATTTGTCGTATGGTCCAGCCGACACCACGTTTCCGACCTTAGGGGGAAGGACTTGCGGGGAACGAGAGTCTGGGGGCCACTGGTCCTCGGCACGCTGCTGGCGGCGGGGGCCGCGGCACCGGCCTCGGCGCAGATCGCGCAGCCACCGGGCGCGATCAAGAACGTCGAGCTACTTGCGAACCTGCCGGAGGCGGCCAACGCCACCGCGATCGACTTCGTGACCTACGGCAAGCACGATCGCGGGCACGGTCGCTGGGACTGGATCTGGAACTGGAAGGACAAGGACCGCGGCGGCAAGGACGTGATGCTCGTCACGGGCCGCTTCGGCCTCAAGAGCTACGACCTGTCCGATCCGGCCAAGCCGAAGTTCCTCGACGAGATCACCGCGGAGGAACTGCGGCTGCCCGGCGACCCGCCGTACTCGGCGTCGAACCCGACGTCGACGTTCTGGCAGAACGAGGACATGGACGTCGACAAGAAGCGCAAGCTCGCGCTCCTGTCGCGCGACCCGCGCGCTTACCGCGGGTCGACCGCGCGCGAGCCGGGTGAGCCGGACCCCAACGGCGCGACCAACATCGCCGGCGTCTACGTCGTCGACGCCAAGAACCCGGCGGACCTGAAGCTGCTCAACTTCACGCAGCTGCCGACGGGCCACACGACGACCTGCATCAACGACTGCGAGTGGCTGTGGACCGGCGGGCCGGCGAGCACCACGACGCAGCGCGACGCGCTCGGCTGGACGTTCGGGCGTCCGCTGATCGTCACCGACCTGCGCAACCCGAACAAGCCGAAGGCCTACCCGCAGCAGCCGGTCGACCTCTTCCGCCAGGACGGCGTCACCGCCTACTCGCACGACGTCGACGTCGACGACCTCGGCGTCGCCTGGGTCGCCGGTCTGGGCGGCACGCGCGGCTACTGGACGGAGGGCGTCCATTACGACCCGCTCAAGCGCAAGCTCCGGCACGCGACGCCGCTCGAACCGATCCCGTACGCGGGCGGCGGGCTCGACGACGCCACGGTCGGACCGAACGCCGGCGGCTGGATGCACAACTCCTGGCGCCCGGTCGGCCTCAACGCCCCGTTGACCGACTTCCGCTACATCAAGGGCGAGTTGCTGCTCGGCACCGAGGAGGACTTCGGTCCCGGCGCCGACCAGTGCAAGGATCGCGGCAAGTTCACGATCTCCTCGCTCAAGGGCAGCTTCAACGGCGAAGGCTGGCGCTCGACACCCGAGAAGCCGTTCCGGATGCAGCCCGTCGGCTCCTGGAGCCCGTACGAGCAGGAGGGCTCGATCGGCACCCTCGGCTTCTGCTCGGCGCACTACTTCGACGTCGACGGTCCGCTCGTGACCTACGCCTGGTACGGCCAGGGCACGCGCTTCCTCGACATCTCGAAGCCCGAGAACCCGATCCAGGTCGCCTACTACCGACCCGACAACGGCAATGTCTGGGCCAGCTACCTGCACAAGGGCTACATCTACACCGCCGACTCCGGCCGCGGCGTCGACGTCCTGCGCTTCACGCGTGGGGCAAAGGTCGCGACCGCGAGCCGTCACGCGGTTGCGGCGCCGAAGCTCTCCGCGACGCAGCAGAACTACCTGCGCGGGCTCGGCAAGTCGTTCCAGCCGGACCCGAGCGCCGGGTTCATCTGCATGCTCGCGACCTAGCGACGGACAAGGTGGGAGGGGGGTGCGGCACAAATGGTGCCTGTCAGGAACCGTTTGTGCCGCACCCCCTCCACCGCCTTGCGAGTCAGGGCTCAGAACGCGCCACGGATGGCGGACATACGGGCGTGCAGACGCCTCCAGGCTCCATGCGATAGTCCAGGGGCGATGAGCGAGCTCTCCGCCGATGGTGCCCCGACCGGCCCGCGCGCACCCCGCGATGCGGTCGCCGCGATGCGGATCCACGCGCCCACGGAGCGCAATCCGCGCCTCGGCCGCTTTCTCGAGGCCGCGAACGCGAGCCTGCCGCTGAAGGCCCGGTGGCACGCGGCGCAGGTCAACGCCGAGCGCCTGGAGATGAGCGACCACTCGTGGGTGCACCTGCAGATCGTGCTCAACCGCGCTCTGCACCTGTTCCGGATGCTGCACCGCGACGGGCTGAAGTCCTCGATCGAGACCGACTACCTGCTCTCGCACAAGGACGCCGAGGTGATCATCGCCGGCGGTTGCCTGATGCACGACCTCGGGATGTCGATCCATCGCGCCGACCATGAGGCGTTCAGCCTCTTCCTCGCCGCCGATCTGCTTCCCGGGTTGCTGGAGAAGGTCTACGAGGAGCCCGAGCGGACGATCATCGCCTGCGAGATCCAGCACGCGATCATCGGCCACCGCAAGGGCGGGCGCCCGCTCACGATCGAGGCCGGCGTCGTCCGCGTCGCGGACGCGCTCGACATGGAGCAGGGCCGCTCGCGCGTGTCGTTCGAGACGAGCCTCGCGAACATCCACTCGCTCAGCGCGGCCGCGATCGACGAGGTCCGGATCGTTGCCGGCGAGGAGCGCGCCGTGCGGGTCGAGGTCCTGATGAACAACTCGGCCGGCGTCTTCCAGGTCGACGAGCTGCTGGCCTCGAAGCTGCGCGGCTCAGGGCTGGAGAAGTACATCGAGGTCGTGGCCCGGATCGACGCCGAGCACGAGAAGCGGCTACTGCGCGTCTACCAGATCTAGCCGGGCCCGCATGGCCGCGGCGGCCCGGTCGAAGACCGCGCGGTCGCGCAGCAGCTGGTACTGCTGGTTGGCCGCGGAGCCGAGCGCGTCGAGCTCGAACGCGAGCTGCGCCGGGTCGGCCGAGGCGGCGCTGTCGCCCGCCTCCTGGGCCTTGCGGATCTCGCGCTCCAGGAACCCGAGGAACTGGCGCATGTCCTCGGCGACGACGTCGAGCGCGCGATCGAGACGAAGCTGTGGCGTTCGAGGCGCTTCGCGGCCGCCAACCTCGCCTCGCTGCTCTACGGCGCGGCGCTGTTTCCGTGGATGCTCGTCGGCGTCCTGTTCCTGGTGACGATCTGGGGCTATTCGCCGCTCGAGGCCGGGCTGGCGATGACGCCGGGCGCGGTCGTCGCTGCCGTCGTCGCCGTGCTGGCGTCGCGGCGAGCCGCCGAAGCCCGTCGTGATCGCCGGCGCGCTCACGCTCGCCGCCGCCGGTGCGCTCTGCGCCTTCAGGCTGCCGCCGGAGCCCGACTTCCTCGGCTTCTGGCTGCCGGTGGGGACGCTGATCGGGATCGGCATGGGCGCGATCACGACGGGCGTCTCGACCGCGGCCGCGCTGTCGGTCACGCCTGAGCGCTTCGCCGCCGCCGTCGGGCTCAACGCGGCGGCGCGCCAGGTCGGCGGGGCGCTGGGCGTGGCCGTGCTCGCCGCGGTGCTCGCCGGCGACATCGAGTCCTTCAAGGACGTCTATCTGTTCTGCACACTCGCGACGCTCGGCGTCGCCGCGGTTGGGAGCCGGCTGTGATCGATCTGACGCTGGAAGAGATCCTCGAGGACCTCTGCTCCCCGGGCCTGCCGCCCGGTCGCCGGCTCGTGCCTCAGAGGCCGAACTCGGAGCGGAACTCCTCCGGCACCAGCGACGCGTACTCGGGGTGTCGCTCGATGAAGCCGTTGACGAACGGGCAGAACGGCAGCACCGCGATGCCCTCCGCGCGCGCGGCGTCGAGCGCGCCCGCGATCAGCTCCGAGCCGAGACCCTGACCTTCGAAGCGCTGATCGATCTCGGTATGGATGAACGCAATCAGACCCGGCCGGCGGCGATACTGCACGAAGCCGGCGAGCTCGTCGAGGACGCGGATCTCATAGCGCTGGTGGTCCGGGTTGTCGATGATCACGGCGGTTGACCCTACTCATCGCAGGAGGAGAACGCAGATGTCACGGACCCCGCAGGAGATCTTCCAGCACCACGCCGAGGTGCTGATCGCCGGTGACCTCGAGGGGATCGTCAGCGACTATGCCGACGACGCCGTCTTCATCACGCCCGCGGGAGTGCTGCGCGGCAAGGACGGAGTCCGCGAGGGCTTCACGAAGCTGCTCTCCGACGTCCCGAACGCCGACTGGGCGGTGCCGACCCAGATCTTCGAGGGCGACGTGCTGTTCATCGAGTGGAGCGCGACCGCGGCGAGCGTCGCGCGTCGAGGACGGGATCGACACGTTCGTCTTCCGCGACGGTCTGATCACGGTCCAGACGGTGCGCTACACGTTGATCACTTGAACATTTGAGGTTTAGCGAGCGCGCCGATGGGCTAGTCGCGCGGGCGAGATGAAGACGCCCCTGCTGGCTGCCGTCGGCGCACTCGCCGCCCTTGCCCTCACCGCACCTTCCGCCGGGGCCGCCGTCTGCCCCGACCAGCCGCTCACGCGGACCTTTCTGCCCTGGCTCGACCCCGCCTGGTACTCGGAGGCTCCTGACGGTGGCTTCGAGGACGGGGGGAGCTGGACGCTCACCGGCGGCGCGGCCGTCGTCGACGGCAGCCAGCCGTTCCTCGAGGGCGAGCGGGCGCTCGACCTTCCCGCCGGCTCGGTCGCCACGACCGCGCCGGTGTGCGTCACCGTCGCCCATCCGACGCTGCGGCTGTTCGCCCGCAACACCGGTTCCACGCTCGCGCCGCTGAACGTCTCCGTCGTCTTCCGGACGCTGCTCGGGCTGCAAGTGGAACTGCCGGTCGGGATCGTGCTGGCGTGCGGAGGAGTGGGCCCCGACGCCGGTGCTGCCGGTCGTCGCGAACCTGCTCAGCAACGAGGTCCAGTTCCGCTTCCGGCCGGCCGGCGGCGCGTGGCGGATCGACGACGTCTACGTCGACCCCTACAGCAAGGGCTGAACCCGCAGGGCGAGCAACGCCAGGTCGTCGCGCAGCGGACCGGCGGCGAGCACCTCCGCGCGCGCGGCGAGCAGGTCGACGATCCCCTGCGCCGTGTTGCCGTGCGCCCGGCCGACGATCGTGTCGAGCTGCGTCGGCGACCACACGCGCGGCGCGCCGACCTCGGTCAGGCCGTCGGTGTAGAGCACGAGCGCGTCGCCCGCGAACAGCCGCACGTCGCGATCGGACAGCTCGACCTCCTCGAGCACGCCCAGCAGCGTGCCGGTCTCGCCGAACGCCTCGACGCGCCCGTCGGCGCGCAGGATCCGCGGCAGCGGGTGACCGCCGCAGGCCACCGTCGCGTGCACGGTGCCGTCCGCTTCCAGTTCCAGCCGTGCGATCACGATCGTCACGAACCGTCCGCGCGCCCTGGCGCAGCATCGCGGCGTTGAGCCAGCGCAGGATGCCCGCCGGGGAGCGGTTGCGCATGGCCGCGGCGCGGATCGTGTAGCGCGCGAGCGCGGTCACCGACGCCGCCTCGGCGCCCTTGCCGCAGACGTCGCCCATGACCGCGAACCACTCGCCCTCGCCGGTCGCGAAGACGTCGTAGAAGTCGCCGCCGACCTCGTTGCCCTCGCCCGCGGGCCGGTAGAGCGCGGCGGTCTCGAGCCCCGGGATCTCCGGCAGCTCCGGTGGCAGCAGCGACTGCTGCAGCGTGTGCGCGATCGCCGAGCGCGTGCGGTAGAGGCGCGTGTTGTCGACCGCGGCTCCGATCCGCAGCGCCGAGGTCCTCGGCGACGGCGATGTCGGCCTCGCCGAAGCGCGCGGCCGAGCAGCGTGATCGTGCCCGCCGTGCCGTCGCGAACGAGGATCGGCACCGCCAGCGCGGCGCGGCTCGATCCACAGGCGCGGCGTGCCGCGCGCCGCGACCTCCTCCAGCCCGGTGGGAAGCGCGAGCGCCGGGCCGGTGCTCGCCACCAGACGCAACTCGCCGTCCTCGCGCAGGTGGATCACGCAGGCGCCGGCGAGGCTGGCCGCCGCCAGGCGCGCGACCTCCGGCAGCGTGTCCTCGACCACGAGCGAGCGCGCCAGCGCGCGTGAGCTGTCGGCCAGGAAACGCTGCGCCTCCTCGGCCTGCTTGATCTCCGTGATGTCCTCGATCACGCTGATCGCCAGCCTTGCGCCGCCGTCTTCGAGCACCGGGCTGGCCTTGACCCGCGACCAGCGCGACCCGCCGGGGTGGCGGACGACGAGCGGCTCGGCCGCGGCGCCCGTCATCACGCGCCGGCCCGGCAGCAGCTCGGCCGGGATCCCGAGCCGCGTGCCGAGCGCGTCGGCATCGCCGAGCAACTGCGCGGCGGCGGCGTTGAGGTAGACCAGGCGGCCGTCCGGGTCCTCGGCCGCGACGGCTTCGGTAACGCCTTCGAGGATCACGCGCAGCTCCGCGGACGTGCGCCGCATCAGGTCCTCGAGCAGCAGGTTCTCGAGCGCGACGGCGGCCTGCGCGGCGAGATGCTCGAGCAGGTCGCGCTCGACCGGGGAGAACGGCGCGCCCGCGCGCGCGACCGCCAGCACATGGCTGTGCCCGACGGCGATCGCGAGCGCGCCGTTGCGCTGCGCGCCGAGCGTTCGCTGGGCGGCGGACAGTCCGGCGTCGGCGCTGCCGATCGTGAGCCGCGGGAGGAGCACTCCGCTGTCGTCGAGCTCGCTGAGCCGCCCGCAATCGGCATGGAGTGCCTCGATGGTGGTCGTCAGCAGCATCCGCTCGAGCGCCGACCGGTCCTCCGGCGCCGCCTCCGTCTCGCCGATCCGGCGGTCCGGGCGCTGGAGCCGGCCGGCCTGGCGGCGCAGATCCGCGGCGCGTGCGTCGAGCGCCCGCGTCGAGCGCCGGAAGGCGCGCTCGATCGCGAGCTCGTGCTCGATCCGCGCGCTGCGCTCGCGCGCGATCAGACCGAGCAGCGCGCCGGGAGCGATCGCCAGCAGGTAGGCGTAGGGCTCGACCTCGCTCGCGAGCACCGCGAGGTAGCCGATCGGCGCCAGCGAGGCGTCGATCAGCGAGACGAGCGCCAGCACGGGGAGCAGCTCGCCCGGAGGGATGCGCGCGCCGAACCATTCGCGCAGGGTCGAGGCGCCGAAGTCGAAGCCGATCTGCGCCGCGAGCGCGAGCACGAGGACGCCGATCGTCGCGTCGAGTGGGTCCGCGCCGGCGAGCGTCGCGATCACCAGCGCAGGCCCGACCGCGTACCAGCTGTCGGCGACGATCACGAGCAGCCGCTCGGGGTGCGCTCGCCGGCCGATCAGCTCCGGCAACTCGCCGAGGATCGACCCGAGCGCCACCAGCGCCGGGACCGTCGCGGCGGGAGTAAGGAACAGCATCGGCACGAAGACGAGCTGCGTCGGGCGGATCAGGCCGGACCCGAGCTGGAAGCGCACGCGCCGCATCAGCGCGTAACACAGGGTCAGGAGCACGGCGGTCGAGACGTCGTGGTCGTGCGGCCCGCCGATGGCCATCGTCAGCGCGGTCGCGACGAAGAGCGCGGCGGCGACGATCTCGACCTTCCGCTCGCGCGGATCCAGCCGCCGCGACAGCGCCGGCCCGCGTCGTTCGAGCAGCCCTTCGGCGACCGCGGCCGCCGCGCCTAGAGCCCCTCGGGGCCTCTTCAGTGCGGCACCCATAGCGAGAAGTATCCGCATGTCGGGAGCCGGTGTCGCCGGTTCGGTTTCACCACGAAACCGCAGATTGGGCGTACGGTCTTCATGTGGGCGCTGTGCCGGAGATCGACCGCCCGAAGCAGCCCGAGCCGCCCGCGGTCGCAACGGCCGAGGTCGCGTCGGCGCCGGCGGCACTCCCCGCGCGGGTCGGCGTGCGACGCGATGTCCGTGCGCTGACTGCGGGCGCGGTGCTCGGACTGCAGCGGACCGCGGGCAACCAGGCGGTCATGCGCGCGATCGGCCGCGCGCACATCGCGCGCGTCCCGGCCAACTTCGCGGGGCTCTTCGACTTCGACGCGCTGGCCGACGAGATCTTCGCCGCGGTCGACATCCTCGGCACCGACGAGCAGGCGATCTATCACGTGCTCGAACGCCTCCAGCGCGACGCCGCTTCGATCACGCAGCTCGAGGCGTCCTACCGGACGCGGCACGGGACCGAGCTCGTCGCCGCGCTCGAGGACGAGATGAGCGGCAGCGAACTGGCCTACGCGCTCGGGCTGATCAATCGCGGCGGCGGCGGGGGAGGGACGGCGATCGGCGCGGTCCCCGCGGCCGACGCCGACCACGACGCGGTCGCCCAGCGCATCCACGCGGCGGTCGACATCGTCGGCACCGACGAGGAGGCGGTCTACGCGGCGCTGATGCCCTACGGGCGCAACTCCGGGCTGGTGGCGCGGCTGAAGGAGATCTACCAGTGGCGCTACGGCGAGCCGCTGCGCGACGTGCTGGTCGACGAGTTCAGCGGCGACGAGCTCCAGCACGTGCTCTACCTGATGGGCGAGTCCGCGCTCGAGCAGACCGAGCTCTCACCCGCGGACGCGGCGCGCCTGTTCACCGTGATGGCCGGGCTCACCTTCACCGACGCGCTCGGCGGGCAGTCGCCGGTGCCGTACCACTACCCGGTCGACGGCTGCTACTCGCGAGCGCACTCGATGGCCACGGTGATGACGCAGGCGGGGATCGCGTCCGAGCGCGTCTTCGCGACCTCGACGGTCCCCGGCAGCCCGCTGACGGTCGGCTCGCAGTTCTCCGCCGACCAGCCCGGCGGCGCGGCGCCGGTGACGCGCTGGTTCTACCACGTGGCGCCGATCGTCCGGGTCAACACCGGTAGCGCGATCGTCGAGACCGTGATCGATCCGTCGACGCAGCCCGGCCCGGTCTCCGTGGACGTCTGGCTGGCCGCCATGGGCGTGCTGCCGGCCGGCTACAGCCGCCTCACCCACGCCCAGCTGATGACCCACCTTGCCGCGCCGCCGCCGGGCCCGATCGTCAACGGCTTCCCGGGCGGCGAGAAGCTCGTCTGGACGACCGACCGCAACACGATGTACCCAGGCGAGGCGCCCGCCGACGACTCGCGCCGGGCCGACGCGCAGCAGGCCGGTCTGAACGCGCGCATGACGGGTTACGCGCAGCTCGCGACGGTGCATGAGATCGCCGCCGCGGTGCGTGCCGAGCTCGCCCGCCCGGCGGCGACCGCGGCCGACGTCATCGCCGCGGTGCGACGCGGCGCACCCATGCCGCGTTCGGTGCTCTGGGCGCAGTTCCCGCAACTGCGCGCCGACGCGGTCGCCCGCTTCCCGGGCGACCAGGCGGCGATCGACGCGGCCATTGGGCCATGACCGTGATAGGAAGGACGCGATGATGTCCGGCTTCGGCGACGTGACGCTCGAGGACCCCGTCGGCTACCTCGGCACGGGAGCGGGGACGATCGAGGTCATCCTCGGCCAGTCCCCCGCCTACTACCAGCTGCACGCCGACCGCGAGGACTTCGACGCGCTCCTGGCGGTGCTGGTCAACGCGTGGAAGACGAGCTCGCCGGTGCGCGCGACGATCCGCGGGACCGCGATCGTCGCGGTCGAGCCGGTCTGAGACGGTCGATCATCGGCGCGAACGTCTTCAGGGAGGCCGAGATCCGCTACCTCGCCGGTGGACGACAACTCGGGCGGATCGCGACGGTCGGGGCGGACGGCACGCCGCACGTGGTCCCCGTCGCGTGGATCTACAACGCGGTGCGCGAGACGATCGACGTCGGCGGTCACGACCTCGAGCACTCGAAGAAGTTTCGTGACGTGGCACGTTCGGGTCGCGTCGCGATCGTGATCGACGATCTCGAATCGACCGACCCGTGGCGTCCGCGCGGGATCGAGATCCGCGGGAGCGGCGAGGCGATCGTCTTCCCGACGCCCCTGATTCGGATCCATCCGGAGCGGATCGTCAGCTGGGGCCTCGAGACGCGCAGCAGCGCGCGCGACGTGTGCTGACGCGCCCGCGCGATCCGCGGGCGCGTCGCACATGTGCTGTTACGGCGTGGTCGTGCTCAACGTGTACGTGAGCGTCTTCGAGTACTGGCCCGTGCGCAGCGGGTCGTTGGCCTCGATGCGCTGGCTGAACTGGAGCGTCACCGCGGCGCGGGACCGATCTGGCAGGATCCGCCGATGACGCTCGTGTCCGGCCAGACCGTCGACGACTACCAACGGGATGGCGCGGTCGTCCTGCGCGACGTGCTGACCGAGGACGAGGTGGCGCGGCTGCGCGCGGGTGTGGACGCCGTGATCGCCGCGCCGTCGCCCTTGGCCGTGAAGGATGGCGAGCCGGGTGCGCCGGGGACGTTCTTCGAGGACTTCTGCACCTGGCAGCACGTGCCGGAGTTCGAGGCGGTCATCCGCGACAGCGCGCTCGCGGCGGCGGCGGGACGGCTCATGCGCTCGAGCGAGGTGCGCATGTTCCACGACCACATCCTCGTCAAGGAGCCGGGGACGACGACGAAGACGCCGTGGCATCAGGACCAGCCCTTCTACTGCGTCGACGGCGGCCAGACCGTGTCCTTCTGGGTCCCGCTCGACCCCGTCCCGCGTGAGAGCACGCTGGAGTTCGTCGCCGGTTCGAACTCCGGTCCGTGGTTCATGCCGCGCTCGTTCTTCTCGGGCGACGCCTTCGCGTTCGACGAGGGCACGCTCGAGGAGGTGCCAGACGTCGAGGCCGACCCGTCGGCGTTCACGATCCTCGGCTGGGAGCTGCAGCCGGGCGACGCGGTCGCGTTCAACATGCTGACGCTGCACGCCGCGGCGGGGAGCGCCATCCGCCGCCGCGCGTTCAGCTTGCGGCTCCTCGGCGACGACGTCCGCTATGCGCCACGCGGGCATCGCACGAGCCCGTCGTTCCCCGGCCTCGACGAGCGGCTGGAGGCGGGCGCACCGATGGACGACCCGCTCTTCCCGGTCCTCTGGTCCTCCGCCTAGCGGACGCTCAGCGAAGCCGGTCGAGCGCTCGCCGCATCGTCTCCTGCGCCTTCGCCCCCGAGTCCGCGCGTTCGCCGATCTTCTTGGTCTGTTCGAAGCCCGCGTAGACGATCGCGTTCGCCTTCTGCATGACCACGGTCACCAGATCGTCGTAGGTCTCCGGGTTGACGTCGCCCGGCGCGGTGTGAGCGAGTTGCTGCGAGTAGCCCTTCCAGCCGTCGACTTCGAACGGTCGCGCGTTGACCGTGTAGGAGCCGATGACGACCGGCGGCCCACCGAGCACCGTGAACGCGTTCGGGCACTTGCCGGCGGCCGACGTCACCCGCTTCATCGCGCTGGCGGCGAGCGTGTCCGAAGCGAAGACCACGGCGCCGTGCGTGACGATCGGCAGCGGGTTGCTCCTCGGGTCCGACGGCGCGACGATGAAGCGGCCGGTCGGGTTGCCGGCCGGGAGTTCGACGGCCGCTTCGACGACGCCCTCGACGTCGTCGGCCCGCTGCACGTACGGGCACGTCGGGACGCTGCCCTCCGGGGTGAAGTTCACGTGCGAGCCGTGGCCGTCGTCCTCGAACTCGACCGTGCCCGCGCCGATGTCGGCCGCTTTGATGAAGCCGGATCGGATCGACTGCGCCGAGTACCGCGGTTTCGCGTTCTCGCCGGACGAGCCTCCACAGCCCGCGAACGCGAGCCCGACGAAGATCGCCGCCCACCACGCTCGTCGTCTCGTTGATCCCATCATGAACTGCGTGCGGGGCGGCGCCGGGTGGCGCCGCCCCGCGAATCGGCTCACGGCGTCGTCGTCGACAGCGTGAACGTCAGCGTCTTCGTGTAGGTCCCGGTGCGCAACGCGTCGGCGGCGTCGACGTGCTGCTGGAAGTCGACCGACACGGCGTCGTTGGAGGCCGGCCCGTCGTAGGTCAGGAGGACGAGCGGGCTCGCCGACGATCCGACATTGCCGAACGCCGCGCTCGGATGCGCCGCGTTGCGAGCCTGCGCCTGCAGCGGTGACGGCAGGCTGAAGGTCCCGTTGACGAGGTGGCCGGTCGCGGTGCTCGACGGATCCGCGACGCTCAGCGCCGCGTCGCCCGCCGTCGAGATCACGTTCGCCGTCGTCATCGTCGAGTAGTCGCGCGACACGCCGGGCGTGAACGCCCCGAAGCTGCCCGGGATGCCCAGCGTCAGGGAGAGGGTCGCCGGGACGGTGCCGCCGACCTCGCCCCGCGGGGTCTCCGGCACGCTCACCGTGGCCTTGTCGCAGGAGTTCCAGCAGATCCCTTCGCGGTCGCCGGTGATCGTGCCGTCGAAGCGCAGGACGTCGACGCCGCGGTTGTAGTCGGCGACGTAGACGAGGCCCTTGTGGAAGTACGTCGCGGAGGCCGATCCGGCGGTCACGCCGGCCGTCCCGGACGGGATCCGGAAGTAGCCGACCTGCGTCGGGTTCGCGGGGTCGGAGACGTCGATGAAGCGGGTGCCCTGGCCGTACCAGGCCTGGACGATGACGTTGCCGTCGACGGTGAACCAGTGCGCCGAGCAGGACCCGGTCGTCGCTGCGCCCTCCTTGCCCCAGACCGACCAGTGGCTGACGAGCTTGAGCCGGAACGGGTTCGCCGCCGTCGAGGCCCAGCCCTCGCCATCGAAGCTGCCCTTCAGCGAGACGATCTTCAGTTCGCCCGCTCGCGAGCAGGTCGTGATGTCCTCGTTGGTGACATAGAGCAGTTCGCCCTTGTCGTAGTTGCCGACCTTCGAGGTGATGCGCTGGGCGTTGTGGTCGAAGAACGCGAAGAAGTCGGTGCGCGTCGGGTCCACGGCCGGTGTCACGCCGCCCGCGTAGGGCACCGGGTCCGAGGCGGTCGCGATCCGATTGCGCTTGAGCACCGGATCCCAGTGATTGCCGCTGGTCCAGTATCCGCGATCCCCGCCCGCGCCGGCGGTCCAGGCGACACCGTCACGATCGACGTCGACGCTGTGGACGTAGCCGGTCTTGCCGTCGAACCGGTTGGTGTCGACGGGCGTCGGATACGTGAACGGATGCGTGGGATCCTCGATGTTGGTCACCCACACCGGCACGCCGCCATAGGCCTGGGAGTACGGCGGCTGCGGCGACCACGCCGGGTCATTGCCGGGCGTGCCCGTGCTGTAGGGCCCCACCGTCCAGAGGTACTGGCAGTCGTTGATGCACGTGCTCGTGTGACCCGCCGGAATCGGATGGAAGATGACGATCTTCGGGTTCCACGGGTCCTTGACGTCGATGATGTAGACGCCCGACTGCCCGGTCGTGATCGTGCCGCCGAAGCCACGCGGGTCGCGGCTGAGGAACACGAGCTTGCGCTTCGGGTCGACCGTCATGTTCTCGCCCTCCCAGAAGCGGTCCTGGGTGTCACCGGGCACACGCAGCTGAGCGGCCGTGAGCGTCGAGACGAGCGCGGGATGCGCCGGGTCCTGCAGCGACCAGATGGCGAGGCCGCCGGTCCCGTTGGCGAACATGAAGTCCGCGTCGTACTGGTCGTAGGTGATGAAGTTCAGCCCCGAATAGCCGCTGACGCCACGCACGTTGTCCATGAACGTGACGTTGCCCGCGACCGCGTTCGTCGGGTTGTTGTGCACGTCTGCAAGCGTCGGCCCGATCGGCGGATCGGACTGCGCGTACGCACTCGTCCCGGCGATCGCCCCCGGTAGCGCGGCGAGCAGACATGCGCCGACGATCAGTCGCACGCGCGACGTTCCCTTGCCCCTTGCGAACACAGACCCCCCTTAATCCCTCGTCCACGGTGCGACTGACGTGGCACCAAGACCTAGCCCTCTTGGCTCGGATTCTTTCAAACCGGCGCGCGATCCGCACCCGGGATTCGTCGCACGACTGTTGGAAACGCGCCGAACAATTGTCCGGTGTCTCGGCAAGATCACGCGGGCAGACTCGGAAGCCGCAGCTCGAACCCGGCGCCGACGACGAGGACGTCGCCGCCTGCGGCCCGGGCGAGCCGGCGCGAGAGTGCGAGCCCGAGTCCGGCGCTGCCGGTCTCGCTGTAGCCGGGCGCGAAGATCCGCTCCGCGTCTTCGGGGGCGACGCCGGGGCCGTCGTCGGTGACCGCGATCACGACCTCCGTGCCGGAGCGATGCAGCTCGACGCGAACTTCGCGCTCGGCGTGGCGCACCGCGTTCTCCACCAGCGGTTGCAGCGCGGCGGTGACGAGGCTCTGGTCGGCGCCGACGGTGACCACGCCCGCGGGCGCGACGACTTCGATGTCCGGGCCCGCGAGCCCGCGGATCGCGGCGGCGGCGTCGGAGGAACCGGGCGGACCGGTGGCGTCGTTGCGTGCGGCGGCGAGCAGCGTGTCGATGACGGCGGCCATCCGGTCGGTCCCGGCCAGGACGCGTTCGAGCGCGTAGCGCAGTTCTGCGTCGGAGCGATCGCCGCGCAGGGCCAGTTCGGCTTCTCCGCGCAGCCCGCTGAGCGGCGTCCGCAGCTCGTGCGCGACCTCGGCGGAGAAGCGCTGCTCGTGCCGGAGCGCCGCGTCGAGGCGCCCGAGCAACCCGTCGAGGGTCGCGGCGAGCGCGGTCAGCTCATCGCGCGGCGGCCCGAGATCGAAGCGCTGGTGAAGGTCGCGCTCGCCCCACCGGGCGGCCTGCCTGGTCATGCTGGCGACGGGTCGCAGCGCGGAGTCGACCGCACGGCGCGCGAGCAGCGCGCCGCCCGCGAGCACCAGCAGCGACAGCAGCAGCGTGCCGATCGCGGCCAGGTGCTCGGTCCGCTCGTAGGGCGAGAGTGAGATGCCGACCACGACCGTTCCGATCCGGCGCTTGCCCGTGGCGTCGAAGGCGGGGACGCCGAGCAGCCGTGCGCGCTCGTCGATCGTTCGCTCCGTGGGCGTGTCGACGGAGCGCAGCGACTGCGCGGTGGCGAGCTCATCGGCGTCGGCGGGCGGGCGTTCGACGATCCGCCCGTCGCGGTCGAAGACCCAGGCCTGCTGATCGAGCACGGCGTCGCCGGCTCCGTCGTCGACGCCGAGTCGTGCACCGCTGGTATCGAGCGTCGCGAGCTGGGCGGCGGCGCGTTCGCGCAGGACCGACGACGCGTCCGCGCTGAGCCGGTCGGCGAGCACCAGGTTCAGCGCGACGCCGAGGACCGCGAGCCCGGCACCGAGAACCGCGAGCGAAGCCAGCGTGACCCGCCCGCGCAGGCTCATCGCAGCACGTATCCGACGCCGCGCGCGGTGGCGATCTCCTCGCCGGCGCCGAGCTCGCGCAGCTTGCGGCGCAGGCGCGCGATGTAGGCGTCGAGCGTGTTGTCGTGCACGATCGCTCCGTCCGGCCAGGCGGCCAGCACGAGCTCGCGCCGGCGCAGCACCGCGCCGGGACGGCCGGCGAGCGCGGCCATCAGCCGGAACTCGGTCGGTGTCAGCGCCTCGGTGCGCTCGCCGACCGACACGCCGTGCTTGGCCGGATCGAGCCGCAGCCCGGCGACCGGCGGGGATGTCTCGCCGCCGCTGCGGCGGAGCAGCGCGCGGACGCGGACGACGAGCTCGGCGAGCGCGAACGGCTTGGTCAGATAGTCGTCGCCGCCCGCGTGAAAGCCCGAGAGGCGATCGGTGAGCTGCCCGCGCGCCGTCAGGAACAGCACGGGCGCGTCGACGCCATGCGCCCGCAGCGCCTGGCACACGTCGCGGCCGTCGGCGTCGGGCAGGCCGATGTCGAGCACCAGCAGGTCAGGCGGCTGCGCCGTGAAGGTCTGGACGGCCTCGCGCCCGCCCGCGGTCGCGCGCACCGCGAAGGCCTCGTCCTGCAGCGTGCGCGTCAGCACCGAACGCAGATCGTCGTCGTCCTCGCAGATACCGATCGTCAGTGCTCCCACGAGCCTCCATGATGGCGCTCGTCCGGCGAGGACACGACCGCCGTTCAGGTTGCGGTCACGCTCGCCACCGGCCTCAGGCCGGTGCGGCCTCGGTTGGGGTCTGGTCGCGTTTGGTGAGCGTGAGGAAGGCGACCAGCGCGAGGATGCAGGCGAGGAAGAGGTAGCTGGTGCCGGTGGTCCCGAGCCCGAGCCCGCCGTCGCCCGTGGACTGCGAGAGCCCGTCGCCGATCGAGGCGCCGAGCGGGCGGGTGAGGATGTAGGCCAGCCAGAAGCTCAGCACGGCGTTCAGGCCCAGCCAGTAGTGCGCGGCGGCGATGCACGCGATGGCGCCGGCGAAGATCAGTACGGAGACGCCGAAGCCGAGTCCGAGTTGCTCGGCGAAGAGGTCGCCGGCGGCGGTGCCGAGGGCGAAGGTGAAGAGGATCGCGAGCCAGTAGAAGCCCTCGCGGCGCGTGGTGACGATGCTGTGGATCGAGAGCGTGTGCTCGTAGCGAAACCAGATCGCGAAGGTCGCGGCGAGCGCGATCGAGAACAGGATCGTGCTCGTCCACAGCGAGACGCCGAAGCGGTCGGTGAGGTTGTCGGTGATCAACGTGCCGAAGACGCTGATGAAGACGACGACGAGCCAGTAGACCGGCGGGACGTAGCGCCGGAGGCCGAACTGGACGACGAGCAGCGCGGCCAGCAGCACGCCGGTGACGACCGTGGTCCAGGTCAGCCCGAAGCCGAGGTTGTCGTTGAGGTAGTCGGCCGCGGTCTCACCGACCGTCGTGCACATGATCTTGATGACCCAGAAGTAGAACGTGACCTCTGGGACCTTGTTGAGCATCTGCCGTGTGGTGGGTCGCATCGTCTCACCGTCGCGCCGTGCACCTGACGAGTTCCTGAACCCTTGGTGGGGTGTTCAGGTGGCGTTCAGGCGCGGCACGCCACCGCGCGGCCTGTCCGTCCCCGGCCGCGAACTCTCGGTGGGATACACGGCGCTGGTGATCGTCGCCGCCCTGGTCGCGCACGCTTCCGCTCACCTGATGGGGCGATGCCAAGCCGAATCTGAGAGGGTGAACGCATGGTGATCGCAGCAGACGCGGGGTCGGCCGTCTCGATCGCATCGGCCGTGGCCGCCGCGCTCGTGGCGATCCTGGGCGTGATGGGCTACCAGAGCCAGCGGGCGCGGTTGTCCGCGATCCGCAGCGCGTTCAACGACGTTGTCGCCGCTCTGGCTGCCGACCACTCGCGTCAGCAACTGGCGGCGGCCATCCTCCTGCGGCGGTTCTTCGACCCGGCGAGCGAACTCGGCGTCCGCGAGCTGCGGGGGAGCCGCCGCGCCCCGTACGCGGGAGAGGCGCTCAGCGTAATCGCCGCGGTCCTGCGCGGGCTGCCCTGTGGGGACCTGCAGAAGCTGCTGGCGGACGGGCTGGCGTATGCCCCGACGCTGGCCGGCGCGGACCTGCAGCGCACGAACCTCCAGAGCGCTTACCTGTCTTCGCGGCACGCTCGCGGGACGCTGGAGGGGGCCGACTTCTACCGTGCTGACCTGAGCGGCGGCTCCCTGAAGGGTGCGCGGGCCAGGGGCGCGGTCTTCTACCAGGCCCGGTTGCGGGACACCGTCATGCGCGACGCCGACCTGCGAGGCGCGAACTTCTTCGAGGCCGACCTGACCGGCGCGAACTTCGCCGGCGCCCAACTCGACGGGGCATCGTTCGCGGACGCCCGCGGCGTACCGCCGGAGCTCGAGCCCTTCCTGGACGGCGAAAGCCGCTATACGGCGGCAGAGCCGGCACCGGCACCGGCGCGCGCTCGTCCCAGCTCGCAGACGGTATTCCTCAGCATCGCCGCCTCCCGCACGCCGGAGCAGGAGGCCATGTGCGACCGCCTTGTGGCGCTCCTGCGGCGCGAGGGTCTGACCATCCAGCGGCTATCGCGCGACGAATACCTGCCGTCTGAAGCGCTGAGCGCGATCTACCGCCGGATGACGGGCTGCGGCGGCGCGGTCGTGTTCGGCATGCGCTCCGCCGGGACGGAGCCGTCCCCAGGCTCGACCCCATGGACGCACCTCGAGGCGGGCATGGCCTACGGTTGCAACCTGCCGCTGCTGATGGTTCGCGAGCCGGGCGTGGACTCGGGAGCGTTCGACGACGTGGTCGCCGGTCACCGGACCTTCATGCTCGACCTCGCGGAGCGGTGGGAAGAAGACGCGATCGTCAGAGCTATTCGCCCCTGGCTGTCCGAGCTCACCCGATCCTGATCGCCGGCACGGACGTAGGGGACGTGCAGCATGCGGATGGTGACGTACCGCCCGTGGCCGGGGATGCCGAGGAAGTGGCCGTTGACCGTGCCGGTCCACTGGTGTTCGGTCACGCAGAATCCTCACCCCGGTACGTGCGCGTGGGGATCATCGACTCCGTGCCGACCTCGCGGTTGAGCTCCTCATGCGGAAGTGGTCGGGTCCGCCGGCCGTGACGAGCCCGCTCGTCTTGGTCATGCCGTACAGGTCGAAGGCGCGGAGACCGAGACCGGCGAAGAAGCGAGCGAGCTCCGCCGGCATCGGGGCCGCGGCCGTGCTGTCACGGCGCCCGAGGTACTGACCTCGGGCCGTGCTGCGCTGCCGCGGCCCGAGTGGTTCGTCGTCGGACGGCCGCTCAGCCGCGATCCACGGCGATGCCGGGGGTGCATGGCGTGCGGCGGTTCGCTCGCAGGTTGTCGAGGAACACCGCCGAGTCGTAGATGCGGTCGCCCTGATCGAAGATCGACAGATAGAGGCGGTGACGCCCCGACGTGATCGGAGTCGATGCGCGCAGCAGCCTGGTCGCGCCGTCGAACGTCGTGCCCTTGGCGTTGCGCCGGCGCATGGTCTCGACACCGGCCCGGTTGATCCGGATCGGGTTGCCGTCGCGATCGAAAGCGAAGTTGCGCGGGGCGCGGATCGTCGGATCTTCGGTGGTCGCCGCGCTCCAGTCGGAGCGGTCGATCTCGGCGATGAACGCGTCGTTATAGGCCTGGCCGGTGAACTCTGGGTATTCCTCCGAGAGGAAGCGGAAGTTGAAGGACAGGCAGTTCGCACCGCGCGGGATCTGCAGGTCGATGCGCATGATCACGACGTCGCGTGCGCCGCGAATCGCCGGGCCGCGCGACTCTGAGCCCGAGTCGGGCGCGTTGTTGGGGTCGTCGGCCAGGCTTGCGTTCCCGGTGCTCAGGATGGCGAAGCTCGAGCCGCTGCGCGGAAAGCCCGCGAGCCGGGTGGTGGAGACCGCGGCAGGCTTGGAACTCGGGGGGAGCGCCGAGAAGACCGCTCGCCGGACGATCGAGGGATCGCCCGCCATCGCCCGCGCGAGCGGCGTCGCCGACGGGTCGAGCGGATACTCGGTGATGTCGGCGCCGGCGAGCGTGGTTGGGGCGACCGTCGCGATGACGATCGCGACGGCGCTCACGCGCCGGACCGACTGCATGGTGAACACGGGCGCTCCTGAGACTGTTGAGTGGCCGCGCAGAACCGCCGGCCGATGCCCTGGTGCAGGGTTGCCGACACGAACCTAGACGAACTGGCCCGCCCGCGCGCCAGAGGGGCTCGCGAATGTGCCCTTGGTGGCGCGGACGCCCTCACGCGATCGCGCGTGTCCGTCGCCTCGCAGGTCCGACCAGGATCCGTCGGAGGTCGCCGGATGTCATCGACTGGTTCGTGGGCGAACCGGTTCGCGCCGCCGCCGTCCTAATGCGTACCCCCGGAGGAGGTTGCAGGACCAGCGAGGGTTCGGCCGCGGCCGAACGTGGCACCGTTGGACCATGAGAACCTTCCTCGCCATCACGGGCGCCGCCGCCGCGCTCGCCGCCGCGGGGTGCGGCGGAGATGCGGCTCGGGATGACCCGGCCCAACCCACGCAGACCGCCGATCAAGCAAGCACGCCCGCGGAGCAGGGCGTCGTCGGCGGGCTCGCCGCCGAGACGGACAAGCTCGCCGAGCAGATCGCGAAGGCCGTTGAGGAGCTCGCCCAGGATCCGAGCGCGGACGTCGACGGGCAACTCGAGAGCGCGCAGCAACGCGCGGACGAGTTGTCGCAACAGGCCGAGGAGACGGCCGGCGATCAGCAGCCCGAAGTCACGGCCGCCCTGCGCGAGGCCAACAAGCGCATCGCGGCCGCTGCCGCCGAACTGCGTGGCGTGACGGATGCCGCAGACGTCCGCGCCGTCCTCGAGCGCCAGCTCGGTCCGATCTCCGACCAGCTCGGGGACGCCTTCGACGAAGCGGAACAGAGCACCGGAACTGACACACGGCAACAGGTGCAGAAGGCGCGCGACACGATCAACAGCCTGCGCGACGAAATCGGACCCTGAGAGGGCCGCAGCCGAGGCTCGCGTTATTCTCGCGAGGCGTGAGCGGCGCCTACGAGCAGCAACGCGACCCGGACGGCCGCCGCGGCTGGTGGCTGGTCGGCTCGCTCGCGATGATCGGCGCCGCCGCCGGTGCATTCGCCGGTCACCGGATCGATCCCGACGTGAGGGAGCTGGTGCCCAGCCTGGCCGTCGCCGGCTTGGGTCTCGGCGGTCTGCTCGGCCTGCTGCTGCTCGCACCGGTCGGCGTGTGGCGCGCGTGGCGTCGGCGGACGCGTCGCCGGGCGGCGGTGGCTGAGCGCGCGGACCGCTCCGTCGGCACCGGGCTGTGGCAGACGGCAGATTCCGAGCACGAGGCCGCGCCGAGCGTGGCGGCGGAGCTGGCGGTGCCGGACGCCGTCGAAGCGCCCGCGACGGGGGAAGCTGAGCCGGAGCGGTCCGAGGAGCTGCCGCGAGGGCCCGGGGCGCAGGAGACGGAGGCGCTCACGCCGCAGGAGCCTCCCGAGCCGGAGCAGCCCCCTCCTCCGGACGGAGAGGAGCCCGGCTGGTATCTCGACCCAAGGGACAGCGTCCGCCGCTACTGGGACGGGCACGCCTGGACCGGGCATGTGTGGCGTGGTCGCACGCGCAAGTCCCGCCGCTGACGCTCGATCTCTGGCTTGTGCTTCGTGCGCGCCGCTGCCGAGGCGCTTGTGCATCTCCTCCAGGGGCGACGTCGAGGTACGTCGTCTGCGAAGCGCAGCCGCCAGAGACGGTCAAGTCCGCGACGTCGTCGGTGTAGTGCGGGCTCGGGTGGGCCGTCGATCGTTGAACGTGCGCGTCCCGGCGCGGGTGAAGTCCTCGCTGATCACCTCGTCGCTGCTCGCCTCCGCGATCCGGGAGACGAGCGCGGCAAATGGCAGCCCGCAGCACGTCCTATGCCCGGTGGCCGCTACTCATGTCGCGCGTGCGGCTCGTTCTGACAACGCCGTTCGCAGGCTCCGGCCCGGGCCCGACCCGCGTAAGTCGTCTGCCGGAGCCGCGCTAGGTCTCGGTGCCTTCGACGGCCACGCGCGGAAGCACGCGGTCCAGTCCGCGTGGCAGCCACCAGTTGCGGTTGCCGATCAGATGCATCGTCGCCGGAACCAGCACGGTGCGCAGGATGAACGCGTCGAGAAAGACCGCGCTCGCGAGGCCGATGCCGAACTCGGCGATCACCCGCTGGCCGGCGAGCAGGAACGAGCCGAAGACGAGGATCATGATCGTCGCCGCCGCGGTGATCACCCGTCCCGTCGCCGCCTGCCCGATGCGCACCGAATGCCCGTTGTCGCCGGTGCGCACCCATTCCTCGTGCATGCGGCTGACCAGGAAGACCTGGTAGTCCATCGAGAGCCCGAACAGGATCGCGAGCATCATCACCGGCAGGAACGCCTCGATCGGGCCGGTGCCAACGCCCAGCGGCCCCGCGAGGAAGCCCTGCTGGAAGACCAGCGTGACGACGCCGAACGCCGCGCCCGCCGCGAGCAGGTTCATCACCGCGGCGGTGAGGGGGATCAGCACGCTGCGGAACGCGACCATCAGCAGCAGGCAGCCGAGCAGCACGATCACGAAGATGAACAGCGGCAGCTTGTCGGTCAGCACGGCGGCGAAGTCGTCGAAGATCGCCGTGATGCCGCCGACATAGACCGGCAGGCCCGCCGAGGCCTTCGGGATCACATCGTGGCGCAGTGTGTCGATCAGGCGGCTGGTCGCCGCGTCCTGCGGTGCCGTGGCGGGGCGAGCCTCGATCAGCGCGATCTTGCCGTTGGGCGACGGCACCGGTGGGCTCACGGCCGCCAGGCCGTCCGTCGCGCTCAGGGCATCGGCGAGTTGCTGCACCTTCGGCAGGTCGGCCTTGCCGTTCGGCGTGGAGGCCACGATCTGGAACGTCCCGTTGAAGCCCGGGCCGAAGCCCTTGGCGAGCAGGTCATAGGCCTTGCGCGTCGTTGACGAGGTCGGGTCCTGGCCGGCGTCGGAAGACCCCAGCCGCAGCGACAGCGCGGGTA
Organism: uncultured Solirubrobacteraceae bacterium; assembly: GCA_963848475.1. GTDB lineage: Bacteria > Actinomycetota > Thermoleophilia > Solirubrobacterales > Solirubrobacteraceae > Solirubrobacter. Next base: position 272,815 of record CAWKDW010000004.1, read on the forward strand.
CGGCGAGCGCGAGCATGATGGCCAGCGCGGCGATGGCGAGCGGCCAGCGATGGTTCTGCACGGTCATCGCCCAGCGCGGCCAGAACCCGTCGAGCTTGGGGTCGCGCGGACCTTCGGCCTCGAGCCGCCGGCGCTCCTTGCGCGACAGCACGCGCATGCCGAACATCCCCAGCAGGGCCGGGATCAACGTCACCGCGGCCGTCATCGTGATCAGCACGACGATCGCGGAGGCGACCGCGACGCCATTGAGGAAGCTGACGCCGAGCACGAACAGCCCGAGCAGCGCGACGATCACGGTCGCACCCGCGAACAGCACCGCCCGCCCGGACGTGTTCAGCGCGCGGACACACGCCGCCTCGGGATCGCGGCCGGCGATGATCGCGTTGCGATGGCGCGTGACCACGAACAACGAGTAGTCGATCCCGACGCCGAGGCCGATCAGCGTCGCGAGCGTCGGCGCGAACGTCGCGATGTCGATCACGTGAGCGAGCAGGCCGGTGAGGCTGAGGCCGCAGCCCAGCGCCAGGACCGCGGTGAACAGCGGCAGCAACGTCGCCCAGAGCGAGCCGAACGCGATCGCGAGCACGACGGCCGCGGCGATGAAGCCGATGAACTCGCTCGGCCCGCCGCCCGGCTGCTGCGTCGCCTGCTGGATCCCGGCGCCACCGAGCTCCACGTCGAGCCCGTCACCCCGCGCGGCCTCGGCGGTGGCGATCAGCTTGTCGTATGCGGTCTTCGGCACGTCCGCGATCGCCTGCTCGCCGTCCATGTGCACGTTGGCGAATGCGACCGTCTTGTCCTTGGCGATCTGCCGCGCGGCGGCGCCCTCCGCGAACGGGCTGTCGACCCGTTCGACGTGGGGACCCTTGGCGATGGTCTCGAGCGTCTTCTCGATCCGCGCCTTGATGGCCGGGTCGGTCACATCATCGGCGGCGAAGACCACCTGATTGGTGTCCGTCGACTCGGTGTTGAAGTTCTCGGTGAGGAGGTTCAGCGCCGTCGTGGACTCGGTGCCCGGCAACGAGAACGAGTCGGTGTAGCCGGAGCCGGCGCTGGCGCTCAGTCCGCCGATCGCGACGAGCGCCACGACCCAGATGGCAAGGACCACGAACTTCTTCCGGAAGCACCAGCGCGCCAGTCCCCGCATCGCTTGAGAGTTGCAGGTCGGACGATCGGACGACTCGCTGCCGCCTTGCACCTGGGGCTCACACCTTCACCGCGCGTGAGGCTCAAATTCACGACGGCGGCCTACGCGAAGCTCAAAGGCCGGACGGGAAGCGTAATGCTGACCGGCAACGCCACCGCCACGGGCGGTGCGTCCACGACTACACGCACGGGGAACGCAACGATTCGTCGGTGGACGTCCATTCTCCGATCGGTCGCGTGGGAAGGGTGAGCCGGAACTCAGCGCCGCCGCCTGCGGGATCGAACACTTCGACGACGCCGCCGTGAGCCTCCGTCACCTGGCGGACGATCGCCAGGCCGAGCCCCGTCCCGGGCAGTCGTCGCGACGTCGAGCCGCGGTAGAAGCGATCGAAGAGGTGGGTCCGGTCGGCGGCCTCGATTCCTGGTCCGTGATCACGGATGGAGACGCCATGCTCATCCACGAGGACTTCGACGATCTGTCCGGAGTGGGAGTGCTTGGCCGCGTTCTCGAGCACGTTGCCGATTGCGCGTCCGAGGCGGTCACGGGCGCCGTCGATCACGACGGGTGAGCTGCGCAGTTCGAAGACGACGTCGCGGTGGTGGCGGCGCGCGTGCTCGACGGCGGCGGCGGCTACCTCGTCGAGGCGCACGTCTTCGACGGCGGTCGGCTCGACGTCACCGCGCGCGAGTTCGATGACGTCTGCGACGAGCGCGCTGAGTTCCTCGGTCTGGCTGAGGAGGTCGGCCAGCAGGCGCGCCTTAGCATCGGGGTCGAGGGGATCGCGACCTTCTTCGATCAGGACCTCGAGGTTGGTACGCAGCGAGGTGATCGGCGTGCGGAGCTCGTGGGAGGCGTCGGCGACGAGCTGGCGCTGCGCTGTCACCGAGCCGGCGAGGGCCTCGCGCGACTCGCTCAGCCGGTCGAGCATGGCGTTGAAGCGCCTGGCCAGTTGGCCGACTTCGTCGTCGGAGCCGACGGTGATCCTGCGCGCGAGGTCGTGCGTTTGCGCGATGTGGTCGATCGCGTCCGTGACGTCGCGCAGCGGCGCGGTGACGCGGCGGGTCACGATGCGAGCGAGAAGTGCGGCGAGCGCGACACCGGAAAGGCACACGACGAGCAAGACCAGTCGTAGGCGCGCGAGCAGGGAATGGATCGAGTTCAGCGGTCGTGCGAGTTGAACCGCACCGTTCTCCGCGCTCAACGACACGGTGAGTACCCGTAGCTGGTCGTCGCCCGCGGACTCGTCGCGAAGGACGCTCTTCCGGCGCCCCGCGGCGACGTCGCGGTCGATCGCGTCGACCGGGACCGTGAATGAGCCGCGGTTGGCGAGGTTCTCCCGCGGCGTTCCATTCGGGCGCAGCGCCTGGATGTAGGCGATCGGGCCGCCCTCTTCAGGGGCGAGCTGCGTGAAGGGGCCGGTGGTCGGCGGTGCGGCGTCGAGTGTGCCGACGACGCTGCTGATTCTCTGCATCGTTGCCGCCTGCTGGCGGAGCTCGTCGTCGACCTGGCCGAGCAGTTCGCCGCGGACCGCGACGTAGGCCGCCGCGCAGGCGAGGACGACGGCGACGGCGACGGCCGCGGCGCCCACGAGGGTGATGCGCTGCCGCAGGCTCACTGGGGCTCGCGGAGGATGTACCCCACACCGCGAACGGTATGGAGCACACGCGGTTCGTCGGCCTCTTCGAGCTTGCGGCGCAGGTAGCCGATGTGCACGCCGAGCGAATTGGACGTCGCGCCGAAGTCGTAGCCCCAGACGCCTTCGAACAGCTGGGTCCGCGACAACACCTGGCGCGGATTGTCGAGGAAGTACTGCAACAGCTGGAACTCGGTGCGGGTGAGCAGCACCCGCCGTTCTCCGCGGAACACGTCGTAGGTGGCGAGATCCATGCGCAGGTCCATGAAGGACAGGAAGCTGGCTTCCTGTACCGCCTCCGCGCGGCGCAGGAGTGCCCGCACGCGCGCCTTGAGCTCGGCCAGCGCGAACGGCTTCACGAGATAATCGTCGGCGCCCGCGTCGAGTCCTTCCACACGGTCCTCGATCGCGTCGCGCGCGGTGAGCATGAGCACCGGCGTGCGATCGCCGGCATCGCGCATGCGCCGACACACCTCGAGGCCATCGATTCGCGGCATCGACACGTCGAGGACGATGAGGTCGGGCGATTTCGTCGAGATGAGGTCCAGCGTCTCCTGCCCGTCCCGTGCCAGCACGACGTCCAGGCGCTCGAGCCTGAGTGCACGCTCGAGCGAGTCGCGCACCGCTGCCTCGTCGTCAGCGAGCAGCACGCGAGACGTCATAGGGACATCCTCGCTCGCTCAGCGCATTCACTCTGAAATGTTCTCGAAGGATCCGCCCTTACGGAGCCTTTCGAAAAACCATCGTTCGACCTTCGCGCTGAACGAGACGCTCTCGGGATGCACTCGGTCTCTTCCACCATCAGGCGCTCGTTCGTCTGCCTGGCCTTCGGGCTCTGTCTCGCTTCACTCGCCGCCTGCGGAGGGTCAGAGGCGGAATCGAGCTCCGGCTCGTCCTCGTCCTCGGCAGGCGCGGGCAACGATGACGCTGGACGCGTCCGGCTGCAGCAGTGCCTGCGTGAGAACGGCGTCGATGTCCCAGACAACCCGGGCCAGGGCGGCGGCGGCGCGAACATCGATCGCGACAAGATCCAGGAAGCGCTCGAGGGGCCGTGCAAGGAGTTTCAGTCGGAGGGCTTCGGGAACATCTCCGAAGCTGACCAGCAAGAGATGCAGGACCAGTTCCAGAAGTTCGCGCAGTGCATGCGAGACGAGGGCGTCGATCTCCCCGACATCACTGCCGGCGGCGGTCCTCCGGCCGGGGGCGGCGCAATCGACCAGGACGATCCCGACGTTCAGGCGGCGAGCAAGAAATGCCAGGACCAGCTGCCGCAGGGCGGACCGGGCGGGCCGGGCGGACCGGGCGCCGGCGGAGGGGACCAGTGATGTCCGACACCCAGGTACGGAGTCTCGAAAGCAGCACCGATGACGCCTTTGACGATGTGCAGCCCCCCGCTCCACCGCGCCGAGGCAAGCGGCGGGCCGTGGTCATCGGCTCGCTGATCGCGATGGTGATCATCGCCGGCGTGGTGATCGCCGCCTCGACGCGTGGCGACGACGGCGCGGAGCCCGCGGCGGCCGCTTCCGCGGCGACGAAGACGACGACGATCCGGCAGCAGGATCTCGTCGAGACCGAGGAGGTCGATGGCACGCTCGGCTACTCAGACCCGAGAGCCGTCGTCAACCGGCTCTCCGGGACGGTGACCTGGGCTCCGGAGGTCGGGACGCTCGTCGAGCCCAACCACCGGCTCTATGAGGTGGACGGCGACGCGGTCTACTTGCTGGACGGAACCTACCCGGCGTACCGCACGCTGCAGGAGGGACTCAGCGGCGAGGATGTGCGCCAGTTCGAACGCAACCTGCGCGAGCTCGACCTCGACCCGAACTTCCGCATGGAGGTCGACGGCGTCTGGGATGCCGGCACGACGCGCGCCGCCAAACGCTGGCAGAAGCGCAAGGGCATGGTCCAGGACGGGACGATCGAGGCTGACCGGATCGTGTTCCAACCGGGGACCCGTCGGGTCGGGGAGCTCTCAGTCGACGTGGGCGCTACCGCCGGAGGGGGTTCTGCCGGCGGTGCTGGGTCGACCACTGCCGAGGCGTCGGGATCAGCGATGACCACGACGTCCACCAAGCGGCTGGTCTCGGTCGATCTCCCGGCGACGAAGCAGTCGCTCGCGGAGGAGGGCGACGACGTGACGCTCGAACTGCCCGACGGCGACGAGGCACAAGGCACGATCACGAGTGTCGGCACGGTCGCCGAGAAGAAGGCGACGGCCTCGGACGAGGACCCGCCGGCGACGATCGAGGTGCAGATCGCGTTCAAGCGGCCGCGTGGATCACTGCTGGACCAGGCGCCGGTGGACGTCAACTTCGAGAAGCGGCGTGCCGAGAACGTGCTGACGGTTCCGGTGACGGCACTGCTGGCGCGACAGGGCGGCACGTTTGCGGTCGAGGTGCGCGATGGTGCCCAGCGACGTACGGTGGAGGTCGAGACCGGGCTCTACACCGACAACTTCGTCGAGATCGAGGGCGAGGGTCTGTCCGCCGGCCTGACGGTCACCAACGCGGGGGTGTGAGCGATGTCGCTGATGACCCTGCGTGACGTGGTGAAGGAATATCCCGGCGGCGTACGCGCGCTCAAGGGCGTGAACCTCACGGTCGACCGCGGCGAGCTCCTGACGATCGTCGGACCCTCGGGGTCAGGCAAGACGACGATGTTGCAGATCATGGGAACGCTCGACCGGGCGTCGGCGGGTGAGGTCTGGATCGATGGCCTCGATGCCGGCGCCGCGACCGATGACGAGCTGTCGGCGCTGCGGGCGCGCCGCATCGGGTTCGTGTTCCAGCAGTTCTATCTGCTCGACGGGCTTTCCACCGTCGACAACGTGGCCGGCGGACTGCTCTATTCGGGCCTTCCGGCCCCCGAGCGTCGAGAGCGGGCGCGCGCCGCGCTCGCCCGCGTCGGTCTCGGTCATCGGCTCGGCCACCACCCCAACCAACTGTCGGGCGGTGAGAAGCAGCGCACCGCGATCGCTCGTGCGCTCGTCGGTCGACCCGCGATCGTCTTCGCCGATGAGCCGACGGGCGCGCTGGACACCAAGACGGGCGAGTCGATCGTCGAGTTGCTGCGCGAGCTCAACGCCGCCGGCACCACGATCGTGGTCATCACGCACGACATCGAGTTGGCTGGGTCCTTTCCGCGCCAGGTCGCGGTGCGCGACGGGCTGATCGTCAACGACCGGAAGCTGGTCGCGGCGTGAGCGCGGCCTCTGCTTCGCTGGCCCCGAGCCGGCTGCTGTCGCGGGACATCCTCGCGGTGGGCTCGATCGGCCTGCGGACGCGCAAGTTGCGCGCCGCATTGTCGGCGATCGGTGTCGCGATCGGCATCGCGTCGATGGTCGCCGTGCTCGGATTGAGCGCGTCAAGCCAGGCGGAGTTGCTCGCACAGATCGACGCGCTGGGGACGAACCTGCTGACCGTGCAGGCCGGCCAGTCCTTCATCGGCGGCGGAGACTCCTCGCTGCCGATCAGCAGCCGCGACCGAACTGCGGTGATGACGGGTGTGCAGGGCGCTGCCTCGCTGTACACGATCGACGGCGCGAACGTGCGCCGGACGAGCTTCGTCGGCGAGTCCCAGACCAGCGGCATCACGGTCTACGGCACCGACCGCTCGTTGCCGAGCACGCTCAGTGCCTCCCTGGCGAGCGGATCGTTCCTCAGCGACGTCACGGAGCGCTATCCGACGGTCGTCCTGGGGAGCGTTGCCGCGGCGCGGCTCGGCCTCAGCGACGTGGAGGGCGCCCCGCAGGTGTGGATCGGCGATCGCTACTACACGGTGGTCGGGATCCTCGAGCCGGTGACACTGGATTCGAGCATCGACCGTGCGGCGCTCATCGGCCTACCTGAGGCTCAGGCACATTGGGATGCCGACGGCACGCCGGCAAAGATCTACCTCCGCACGGACGACGACAAGGTCGGTGACGTGCGCGCTCTGCTCGGGGCTACGGCCAACCCCGAGAACCCCGAGGAAGTCGAAGTCTCACGCCCGTCCGACGCACTCGAGGCCAAGGCGGCGGCGGAGGGCGCCTTCACGTCGCTCCTGCTCGGACTCGGTGCCGTCGCGCTGCTGGTCGGCGGCGTCGGCATCGCGAACGTCATGGTCATCAGCGTCATCGAACGTCGCTCCGAGATCGGTCTGCGGCGCGCGCTCGGCGCCACTCGCAGACACATCACGTCGCAGTTTCTGACGGAGTCACTGCTGCTGTCGGCGATCGGTGGGGTGGCGGGCGCGGTCCTGGGCGCGGTCGTCACCGTCGTGTACTCGACGTCGCAAGGGCAGCAGACCGTCATCCCAGCCGTAGCGATCGTGGGCGGCATCGCCGCAGCGCTCGTCATCGGGGTCATCGCTGGGCTGTATCCGTCGATGCGCGCGGCGCAGCTGTCGCCGACCGAAGCGCTGCGGACCGTCTAGATCCGCCGCCTCCGGACGCATGCCGCGCCGGTCAAGCGGGCGCCGATAGGGCACGCCCGCTTGACTCCGGCGCAGGCACTCAGGGCGTCGTGGTCGCCAGCGTGAACGTGAAGGTCTTGCTGTAGGCGCCGGTGCGCAGCGGCTCAGAGGCGCCGATCGACTGCTTGAAGCGAATCGTGAGCGGATCGTTGCTCGCCGGCCCTGTGTAGCTGTGCAGCGTCAACGGCACTCCGCTGACCGGTGCGAACGCGCCCGAGATCGCGGCCTGCACGGGCTGGGCGAGCGAGAAGGCTCCGTTGATCAGGCGGCCCGGCGCGGTCGCCGAAGCGTCGGCGACGGAGAGCGTCGCGTCGCCCGCCGTGGTGATGACGTTGGCGCTGGTGGAGGCCTCGTAGTCCTTGGCCACGCCGGGGGTGAACGCACCAAGGCCGGCACTCGTCCCGAGGGCGAGCGAGAGCGTCGCGGGGACGCTGCCGCCGGCGGCACCGTCGACGACGTTGGCGAGCTCTCCGGTGACGACCGCGACGTCCTGCTCCGCACTGGTGTGGAAGCCGTCGCTGACACTCACCTTGAGCGAGTAGGTCGAGTTCTCGTCGAGCAGCTGCGGGTTGGCGACGCGCAACTCGCCTGTGCTCGGCTCGAAGTCGAAGATCCCCGCACCCGTCCCGCCGGTGATCCGCCACGTGAAGGTCCGGAGCTCCGGGCGGTTCATCTGCGAGGCCCAGTCGTCGGCGACGACCGTCCCGACGCGGTTCTCGTTGCCGTCGCCGATGGTGAAGGTCTGGTCGGGCCGGATCTTCGGCGCGATCCCGTTGACGTAGTCGAACAACCAGGCCCCCGCGGGCTTGAGTGCCCCGCTGCTGAGCGCGATCGGGGCGTTCTGGGCGTTGCGCCAATGGTTGGGCGCGCGCCAGCCCCAGAGCGTGATGCCGCCGACGGCGGGGTGCTCCCAGAACGTCGGGACGACGTTGCGGTAGTAGCGCAACTGCATCTCGTCACCGGGGACGCCGCCGACGGGGAGCCCGTCGAGGTCGAGCTCGGTGATGTCGATCGGGATGCCGGTGGCGGCGAGGCGATCGAGGTTGGCCTTATGGATGCGCATGTCGTCGACGGGCACGTACGGATGGCCTGGGATCGACGGGGAGTTGGTGATGCCGGGGATGAACTCGAATGCGTGCGCCTGCAGTCCGATGACGTCGATCAGGTTCTCGGCCTTGAGCAGGTTGATGATCTTCAGGTACTCGTCGGTCGCCGCGGTCATGCCGGTGATCGCGACGTCGTTGAGCATCAGCTTGGTGTTGGGGAAGTACTGCTTCGCCAGGCGGAACCCGTTGAGGATCCAGTCATAGCCCGTGCCGTCGGTGCCGTTGTAGCCGCCGAGTGCCTGGACATAGTTGCCGCTGGAGGAGAAGTTCGCGCCCGCGTTCTTGGGCGTCGACCCGTCCGGCGGAATCCCAGGTTCCCTCGTTGACGACCTGCAGCACGTCGATGTTCGGATAGCGGGCCGCGACGGCCGCGAACCACTTCTTGATCTCCGCCAGTTGCTCCTCGGGCGGGAGGTTCACCATCCAGGTCGGCTGCTGGTTGCCCCACAGCAGGATGTGGAAGTTGAACACGGTGTTGTTCGCCTTCGCGAAGTTGTAGGCCTGGTCAAGCGCGTTCCAGCGCATCGCCGCGGTCCGCGTCGTCCCCGCCGCGCTGCCCCACTTGCCCGCGTTCTCAGGGATGAGCTGGTTGAACAGGCGCGGGAACACCGATGTCGTGAAGTCGTTCGCGTTGCCGAGGAACTTGTCCTTGCCGTAGAGCGGGAAGCCGGTCTGCGCTGCCGCGCCGGCGGGTGTGGCAGCGAGCGCCGCGGTCATCGCGGCCGCCGCGAGCGCCACTCGCATCGAGTGCATACGTGCGTCTCTCCTCATGGTGTCGTCGTCGAGAGCGTGAAGGTCAGCGTCTTGGCGTAGGCGCCGGTGCGCAGCGGCTCCGACGCGCTGATCGACTGCTTGAAGCGGACCGTCAGCGCGTCGTTGCTGATCGGGCCGCTGTAGGTGTGCAGCGTCACCGGCGCCCCGCCGACCGGGGCGAACGGACCACTGACGGCCGCCTGGACCGGCTGGGCGAGCGAGAAGGCGCCGTTGACCAGCTTGCCGGTGCCCGCGGGGTCCGCAACGCTCAGCGCGGCGTCGCCCGCGCTGCTGATCACGGTCGCGACGAGGTTCGCCTCGTAGTCCCTGGCCACGCCGGGGGTGAAGGCTCCGAGGCCGGCGTTGGCGCCGAGCGTCAGCGACAGCGTCGCGGGCACGGTGGCGCCCGCCGTGCCGTCGGCGACGTTCGCGAGTTCCTGCGTGGCGACCGTCAGCGTCACCGGGTCCGATGTGTGGAAGCCGTTGCTCACGCGTGCCGTGAGCGTGTAGTTCGTGTGCTCGTCAAGCAGGCGTTGGTCGGTGATGCGCAACTCGCCCGTGCTCGGGACGATCGAGAACGGACCGTCCGACGCCGTGAGCTGCCACGTGAAGGTCCGCAGCTCTGGCCGGCTGATCCCCGAGGCCCAGTCGTCGGCTTCGACGGTGCCGACCGGCGCGTTGACGTCGCTGATGCTGATGACCTGCGCGGGCTTGATCACCGGGGCGATCCCGCGCACGTAGTCATAGAGCCAGAGTGCGGCGGGCTTCGGTACGCCGGTGGAGAGCACGATCGGCGCGTTCTGCGCGTTGCGCCAATGGTTCGGCTGCAGCCAACCCCAGACCGTGATGCCCTCGACTCCCGGGTGCTCCCAGAAGACCGGGACGATCCGGCGGAACGCCCGCAGCTGAATCTCGTCGCCGGGCACGCCGCCCGAGGCGACGCCGTCGATGTCGAGCTCGCTGATCTGGATCGGGATCCCGGTCGCGGCGAGGCGATCGAGGTTCGACTTGTGGACCGCCATGTTGCCCGTGGTCGAGAACGCGTGGCCCTGTTCACCGATCGCGTCGAGCAGATTCTCGCGCTTGAGGATGTCGATGATCTGCAGGTACTGCGTGGTCGCGTTGTTGGAGTTGGTGATGCTGTAGTCGTTGAGCATCAGCTTCGTGTTGGGGAAGTACTGCTTCGCCAACCGGAAGGCGTTGAGGATCCAGTCCCAGCCGGTGCCGTCCGTGCCATTGGCGCCTCCGAGCGCCCGCGCGTAGTTGCCGCTCGCGTTGCAGTTGCCGCCCTGGTTGGCCGAGTGCGTGCAGTCAGGCGGGTCGTGTAGCGGTTCGTTGACGACCTGGAGCCACTTGATGTTCGGGTAGCGCAGGGCGACGGCCGCGAACCACTTCTTGATCTCGACCAGCTGCTCCTCGGCGCTCAGAGCCGCCATCCACGTCGGCTGCTGGTTGCCCCAGACGAGCACGTGGAAGTTGAACGGCCAGCCGTTGGCCTGCGCGAGGTTGTACGCCTGATCGAGGTTGGTCCAGCGCATCGCGGCGGTGCGGGTGCTACCGGCCGCGCTGCCCCACTTGCCCGCGTTCTCGGGCGTGATCTGGTTGAAGTACTGCGCGAACAGCGGTCGGGTGAGCTCGTTCACATTCCCGAGGAACTTGTCCTTGCCGAAGAGCGGGAACGCCTGTTGCGCCGACGCGGAGGCGGGCGCGAGCGCTATGCCCGCGACCAGCGCGACCGCCACGGCGCAAGCTCGCCTTCGGCCTCTCCAGCCCATCGACGCTCCTCCCGGCACACGGGTCGAATACATCGTCTCTCCTCACGGACCTAGACTCGGACGGCGGCCAACGCCTCAGCAAAGTTGTGCCGCCGAACGAACCGTAACACCGCATTGCTCGCGGTGTCGAGTGCACATGTGCGTCCAGTGAGCGATTACGCCACGGCAAGCACGAATACGCCCCGATATCCACCGACCGTGGCAGCGCGCCGTCATAACTGCTCGCAATTCTGGAGTTGTGTCGGACAACGAACCATGAACCGCGGAAGCCGATGAGTGAAGGGCGCTCCGCTCATCGAATGGACATGCGAAATCACGGGCGTAATTCGCCGACTCGTGCAACAAACATCAGGGAGCGGATCGGCGCCGCCATGTGATCGGCTGGTCGGGTATTCAGCGCCGGGTCTCGTACCTGGTCAGGAGCACGCCGGCGGGAAACGTCCGGGTCTCCACCAGGCTCAGGTTCACCCAGTTCTCCAGGGCCGTGAAGAACGGTGTGCCGCCGCCCAGCAGGACCGGGTGGGTGACGATCACGTACTCGTCGATCAGCCCGGCCCGCATGGCCGCCGCGGCGAGGGTGGCACCGGCGATGTCCATGGGACCGCCGTCGTCGGCCTTGAGCCGGGCGATCTCGGTGACCGCGTCGCCGGTGACCAGACGGGTGTTCCAGTCGACCGTGCTGGTCGTCGAGGAGAACACCACCTTCGGCATCTCCCGCCAGCGGAGGGCGAACTCGATCTGCGCCGGTGTGACGCCCGGCTGCTTATCGGCGGTCGGCCAGTGGGAGCTCATCCCCTCCCACAGCTTTCGCCCATACAGCGCCAGGCCTGTCGCCGCCACCCGGTCGGACCACCACTGGAACAGTTCGTCGCTCGGCACGCTCCAGCCGAGGTCGTCGCCGGGCGCGGCGATGTAGCCGTCCACGCTCAGGTTCATGGCGAAGGTCAGTTTCCGCACGGCGTCATGCTCCCGTAAGTCGCTGTTCGGCGTACAGAGCGGAAATCGTGGACGTTCACTTCTCGGCCAAAGTGGGGTGCGACTGCGCGAGCGGGGGTCCGATGACATCCATCCCCACTTCGGCGCCGATCGACCGGAACGCCTCCCGAGGATCTGCTTCCAGGCGTCCGTCGCTCTGCTCGCCGCGAACCTTGAACGTGAGCGGCCCTCCGACGGGTCCACGGACGATCGTGCCCTCACCCGGCCGGACACTGACCGCGGACGCTTTGACTCCCTCACGACGCTCAGCCATCGCTCGACCCTAGAAGAGGCCGACGGTGTGACCGTCGGCGTCGATGTCGATGTTCAGCGCCGAGGGCTTCGGGCCCAGACCGGGCATCTGCTGCACGTCGCCGCAAAGGGCGACCAGCCAGCCGGCGCCGGTGTAGGCGCGGACGTCGCGGACCGTAAGCGTGAAGTCTTCGGGCGCGCCGACGAGTTGCGGGTCGCCCGACAGCGACAGCGGTGTCTTCGCGACGCACACCGGCAGCCGTCCGAGTCCCTGGGCCTCGAACTGCGCCAGCTTTTGCACCGCTTCGGGTTCGAGGTGGACGTCGGCGGCGCCGTAGACGCGCTGGGCGACAAGGCGCAGCTTGCTCAGCGGCGAAGCGTCCGGCTCGTAGAGGGGGGCGAAGCGGTTCGGTGTCTCGCATGCGGCCATGACCGCGCGCGCCAGGTCGGTCGTCCCGGCCCCGCCGTGTTGGAACCCGTCGCTGACCTGCGCGTCGACGGCTCCCGCCTCCAAGCAGCGTTCGCGCAGCAGCGCGAGTTCCTCGTCGGTGTCACCGGGGCGGCGGTTGATCGCGACCACGCACGGCAGACCGAACGTCTCGACGATCCCCATGTGACGGCGCACGTTCGCCATCCCGCGCTCGAGCGCGGCGAGCGCGTCCTCGCCGGTCGCGGTCGCGTCGCCGCCGTGATGCTTGACCGAGCCCGCGCTCATCACGAGCACGGCCGCGCTCGGGGTCAGCCCGCCCGCCGGGCAGACGATGTCGAGGAGCTTCTCGAACCCCATGTCGGAGCCGAACCCCGACTCGGTCACCACCACGTCGGCGAGCTTGAGGGCGACCCGGTCGGCGATCAGCGAGTTGTTGCCGTGAGCGATGTTCGCGAACGGGCCGCAGTGCATCAAGCACGGCTGGCCCTCGAGCGTCTGGACCAGGTTCGGCTTCACCGCTTCCTTGAGCAGCACCGTCATCGCGCCCGCGGCACCCACCGCCTCCGCGGTCACCGGGTCTCCGTCGGTGTCGTAGCCGACCGTGATGGCGCCTAGGCGCTCCCGCAGGTCGTGCAGGTCGCGGCTGACGGCCAGCAGGGCCATGACCTCGCAGGCGGCGGTGATGTCGAACCCGGTTTCCCGCTCGACGCCGTCGACCGCTCGGCCCTGGCCGATGGTGATGTGGCGCAGCGCCCGGTCGTTCATATCGATCGCCCGCCGCCACGTGATCCGCTCGAGGTCCAGACGCAGCGGATTGCCGTGCTGCAGGGAGGCGTCGAGCATCGCTGCCAGCAGGTTGTTGGCGGCGCTGATGGCGTGCATGTCGCCCGTGAAATGGAGGTTGATGTCCTCCATCGGGATGACCTGCGAGCGCCCGCCGCCGGCCGCGCCGCCCTTGATGCCGAACACCGGCCCGATCGACGGCTCCCGCAGGCATGCGAGCGCGTCGACGCCGATCCTGGCGAGACCCTGTGCGAGGCCGATGAGCGTCGTCGTCTTGCCCTCGCCCACGCTCGTCGGCGTGATGCTGGTCACGCACACCAACTTGCCGTCAGGACGTTCGCGCAGACGGTCGAGGACGCTGAGCGACACCTTCGCCTTGTAGCGCCCGTAGAGCTCGATCTCGTCGGGTTCCAGGCCGGCACCCAGCGCTATCTGCTCGATCGGCTGCGGCTGTGCCTGCTGGGCGATCTGAAGGCTGGTTTCCGTCACCGACGGCGGGCTTGCGGGATCGGTCTGCATGGCTGAACTATGCGCAGACGGCGGGACCTCGCCCGCAGACGCTCGCCCGACGCCGCGGACCGCACGCTCTGTCAGGCGATCACGCCGCCACGAACACAGGCGCCGGCGGCGTCGCGGGCGATCCGCGCGACGCGGGCGCTCATCGCGCAACCCTGTCGAGGCTCAAGCGCCCGGCGCCGGCGAGGACCAGTGCCACGCACGCCCCGCCGAGCAGGAGCTCGAGCTCGAAGCCGCCTTCGCTGACGAAGAACCCGTGGCCGAGGCCGACGGTGAGGTACGCGACGAGCATGTCGATCGCGAGCGCCGCGGCGGTCAGGATCGTCGCCAGTCCGACGATCAGCAACACCCCGCCGACGTAGGAGTGGGCGACGAGCACGACCGGACCCGTCGATGCTGCGGACGAGGTCGCTGATCGCCGCCGCGTCGGAGGCGAGGCCGCGTAGCGGGTTCGCCGCGGCGATCGCATCGTGCCCGGTGCGATGCAGCGACTCGAGCACGCGGTCCCAGCTGGCCGATTCGGCGAAGTCGCCGTGAGGGCCAACGAACGGCCCCATGAGCTCCGGCGCCGGGATCCCCACCGAGGCGAAGAACCGCTCGGTGGCAGCGGGCTCGCCGAGCTTGTCCAGTCCGTGCAGCAGGAACGTGATGCCGACGACCGTTCGCAGGACGAGCAACGCTCCGGCCTGCGAGATCGCCGCCTCGCGCGTCAGCCATCGCCGGTCCAGTCGGAGCTTGGTGAGCGCGCGTCGATCGGCAGGGAACCTTGGCGGTGACTCGGATGAGGGCGTGCTGGTCATGCGGCGAGTGTCACCCGCGCGCCGGACTCGCTCGTCAGGGCGAGTCCCTGGTCAGGTCCCTAGTCGTCGCAACCGGGGAGCACTCCTGTCACGGACCGGCGCGCTGCCTGGTCAGTAGCGGTCATGCAACCCACCATCGTGCTCGTCCACGGCGCATTCGCCGAGAACGCGAGCTGGAACGGCGTCATCGACGCCCTCACCGCCACCGGGCACCGTGCCCTCGCCGCGTCCAACCCGCTGCGCGGTCTCGCCGCCGATGCCGCGGCCGTGAGCGACGTCGTCCGCGCGATCGACGGGCCCGTCGTTCTCGTCGGCCACTCCTACGCCGGCGCCGTGATCACCAACGTCGACGGCCGAGAACGTCGTGTCGCTGGTCTACGTCAACGCGTTCGCGCCGGAGCCGGGGGAGACCTGCTTCGGCCTGTCCGCCATGTATCCCGGCAGCACGCTCGGCGACACGCTCGAGCCGACCACCCGCCGCGACGGAACGACCGATCTGCGGATCGCGCGTGACCGCTTCCGCTCCCAGTTCTGCGCCGACGTCCCCGAGGCCAGAGCGGCCCTGATGGAGGCGACGCAGCGGCCGATCACTCGCGAGGCACTGCTGGAGCCGTCGGGCGAGCACTCGCGCTGGAAGGAGCTGCCGTCGTGGTTCGTGATCGCCGAGCTCGACCGCAACATCCCGCCCTCGGTCCAGCGCTACATGGCCGATCGCGCCGGCTCGCAGCGCACGATCGAGCTCGCGGACGCGTCGCACGCCGCCGCCGTCTCGCGCCCCCACAGCGTGACCGACCTGATCCTCGAAGCCGCGCACGTCGCGGTCTGAGCCGAACGGAGACCCGAGAATGGCCGTCCCCACCCTCACCAAGCCGGTGCTCGAACGCGCGGCACAGGCGTTCGCGAACGCCACCGCGAACCCGCCGTTGTTGTACGAGCTCACGCCGGGCGAAGCACGCGCGGTGCTCGACGACGTGCAGTCGGAGCCGATCGACAAGCTGAGAGTCGACGAGCGCTGGATCAACGTGCCGGCACCGGGTGGGGACGTGCGCGTGCGCGTGCTCCGCCCACCGGGCGCCACCGGGACGCTCCCGGTGATCCTCTACATGCACGGCGGCGGCTGGGTGCTCGGCAACGCCGACACCCACGACCGGCTCGTCCGCGAGCTCGTCATCGGCACCGGCGCGGCGCTGGCGTTCGTCGAGTACGACCGCTCCCCAGAGGCGCGCTTCCCGGTCGCGATCGAGCAGGGCTACGCGGTCGCGCAGCACATCATGCGCGAGGGTGCCGCGCACGGGCTCGACCCAGCGCGCATGGCCGTCGCCGGCGACTCGGTCGGGGGCTGCATGACCGCCGCGCTGACCTTGATGGCGGAGGGACGCGGCGACGTGCGCTTCGTGCATCAGTCGATGTACTACCCCGTCACCGACGCCGCGATGGACACGGCCTCCTACGAGCAGTTCGCCGAGGGCTACTACCTGTCCGCGAAGGCGATGGCGTGGTTCTGGGACGCATACGCGCCGGACGTCGAGACGCGCCGCGACGCCTACGCGTCACCGATGCGGGCATCCGACCAGCAGCTCGCCGGGCTCCCGCCGGCGCTCGTGATCGTCGACGAGTGCGACGTGCTGCGCGACGAGGGCGAGGCCTACGCGGCGCGGCTGCGCGCGAACGGCGTCGACGTGACCACCGTCCGCTACGACGGCGCGATCCACGACTTCATGATGCTCAACCCGCTCAGCGCGACCCGCGCGGCGCGGGCGGCGATCGCCCAGGCCATCGCGACGCTGCGCGAGGCGCTGCGATGATCCGCCTCGCCATCGCGGCCTTCGTCGCGGCCGCTGCGCTCCTCAACGTGGCGGAAGCGTCCGCCCGGACGCCCCAACCGAAGCCGACGATCGTGCTCGTCCACGGCGCGTTCGCCGACGCTTCGGGCTTCGGAGCGGTGACCGATCGCCTGCAGGCGCGCGGCTACCCCGTGCTCGCTCCGGCCAACCCGTTGCGCGGCCTCGCGAGTGACGCCGCCTACATCGCGAGCGCCATCGCGACGATCAAGGGACCGATCGTCCTCGTCGGCCACTCCTACGGTGGCGCGGTGATCACTCAGCCGGCGCTCGCGCTACCGAACGTCAAGGCGCTGGTCTACGTCGACGCCGACGCCCTCGACGCCGGGGAGAGCGTCCTCGCGATCGCCCAGCGCTTCCCCGGCAAGCTCGGCGACGCCCTGGTGCCGCGGCCGATCGCCGGAGGCGTCGACCTCTACATCGATCCGGCGAGCTTTCACTCGGTGTTCGCCGCCGATGTCTCCGCCCGCATGGCCGCGCGGATGCTCACGGCGCAGCGCCCCGTGACCCAGGCGGCGCTCGAGGAGAAGTCCGGCACCCCCAACTGGCGCTCCCGGCCGTCGTGGTTCGTGATCGGAACACAGGACCAGGCGATCCCGCCGGCGGCCCAGCGCTTCATGGCCAAGCGCGCCAAGGCCACCACGCTCGAGGTCCGCGCCTCGCACGTTTCCTATCTCTCCCATCCGGCCGAGCGTCGCCGCGCTCATCCTGCGCGCGGCGCGAGCACGATGAACGACGTCCAGGTGATCGTCACCGGTCCCGAAGAGGCCTACGACAACATGGCCGAGCTCTGGTGCGCGAACGAGCTGCTCGGCGTTACCGTGCTGCACACGGGACGGCTGCACCTGCGGATCGACCCGCGCATCGACGGCGCGCCGTGGCTCGCGGATGTCGCCGGGCTGGTCCACGCACTGACCGAAGCGCAGGAGCGGCTCGCCGCCTACTAGGTGGAGCGGATCCCCACTCCACGCGGTCCCCTCCTCGCCCGCCTGGGCGGGGACGGGGCCGCCGCCGTCGGAGCTTCAGTCCGCGGAGGCGAGCGCGGTCTTGAGTTCCCCGCGCGAGCTGATCCCGAGCTTGATGAACACCTTGCGCAGGTGATACTCGGCCGTGCGCGCGCTGATGTACAGGCGCGCGCCGATGTCGCGATTGGTCAGACCCTCGCGCGCCAGCCGGGCGATGTTGAGCTCCTGCGGCGTGAGGTCGTCCAGCGCATCGGGCGAGCGCACGCGCAACGTCTCGCCGGTCGCGGCCAGCTCGCGCGCGGCGCGCTCGGCGAAGCCGTTCATGCCGCAGGCGACGAGCACGCCGTGTGCGGCCCGCAGCTGCTCGCGGGCCTCGATGCGGCGATGCTGGCGGCGCAGCGTCTCCCCGAACAGCAGGCGGCTGCGGGCCGCGAAGATCGGAACCCGCTCGCGCTCGAAACGCTCGATCGCCTCCCGATAATGGGCGTGCGCGTCGTCCCCCTCGCTCACCAGCGCTTCGGCCAGCGCGAGGATCGCGCCGGCCCAGTTGGTGCCGGCGGGCCGCGTCACGCCGGCCAACTGCTCGACGGCCTGCTCGGCCAGCTCCCGCTCGCCGCAGCGCGAGGCCGCCTCCACGAGTTCGAGCAGGCAGCGGGCGGCGTAGGCGAGCTCGTGCGTATAGGGCAGCTCGCCGCGCGCCGCGGCCACAGCCTCGGCGTAGCGCCCGGCTCCGTTGTAGACGATCGCCTCGGCGAAGTTGGCGATGCTCAGTGCGTAGCCCTCTCCGCGCTCGAGCGCATCGGCCCTGATCTGCGTGGCCCGCCGCTCTACCTCCTCTACCTGTCCGCGGTAGGCGGCGAGGAAGAACCTGCCGTACTCCGGCAGCGGGCTGCGGGTGACGGCCTGGACGACGTCGATCTCGTCGCAGGCCGCTTCGGCGAGATCGAGGCGCCCGTCGAACGTGCGCTTGATCATCGCCATGCTGAGCGCGATCGGCAACACCGTCAGCGCGCCGGCGGCGCGGGCGAGCTCGACCTGCCGATCGGCGAGCGCGCGCAACGCGTCGCTGTTCCAGAGGTCGATCGCGGTGCGGGAGGCGAACCACAGCCAGTGCATCGCGAGCGCATCCGGCGGCTGCTCCACGAACGCGCGCAGTGCTCGGTTCAGGGTCGGGAACGCCGCCGCGTGCCCTTCGGCGGCGAGCAGCGCCTGGCCGCGCAGAAGCAGGTCGAGCGGATGTTCGGACGCGTCGCCGACCGCGGATTCGAGGATCGCCTGCGCAACGGCCGCGACCAGGTCGCGGTCGCCGAGCCGGCCGCCGTGGAGCGCCGCGGCCAGCGCCTCGATGTAGGTGTCACGCGCGAGCGTGGGCTCAAGGCCGTCAAGGCCCTGCGCCGCCGCGAGCAGCAATCGCGTCGCTTCGCGATCGCGCCGCAGCGCGTATCCGGCGCGGGCCTGCACGCGGGCGATCAGCGCCTGCTGCAACGCGGACAGCGGCTGGTCGAGAACGCTGTCGAGTGCCCGAACGGCCGCTGCGGGGGCCCCGGCCTCGTGCATCGCCTCGGCCGCCTCGATCAGCCGCTGCACGCGCAGGTCGGGCGCGGGCGTCAGTTCGGCCGCCCGCTCCAGGAAGGCGCCTGCGGCCGCCGCGCCGCCGCGCCGGCGGGCGCGGGCCGCGGAGCGTTCCAGGTCGGCCGCGACAGCCTCGTCCGGGCCGAGCGTCGCGCTCGACCGGTGCCACGCGCGCCGGTCCGGGTCGCGCTCGACGGGCGTGGCCTGCGCGAGCGCGGCGTGGACGCGCCGACGGTCCTCCGCGGAAGCCTCTCGGTAGACCGCCGAGCGCACGAGCGGATGGCGGAACTCGACGCGCGCGGCGACCGTGAGGGTGTCGGCTGCCTCGTCGAGATGCTCCCGTCCCAGGCCGAGCGTCGCACCCGCTCGCCACAGCAGCTCCGGGTCACCGGTGGGATCGGCGGCGGCCAGCAGCAGCAGCCGTCGCGTCGGCGCGGGGAGTGGCTCGAGCTGAGCGATCAGGCTCTGCTCGATGCGCCTCTCCAGTGGGATCGAGCCCACCAGCGCGAACCCTCCCGCGATCTCGGCGGGGCGCAGTCCTCGCGGCAGCTCCTCCAGCGCGAGCGGATTGCCGCGCGCCTCGGCGATCAACTGGTCCCGTACACGCGGGTCCAGCGCGCCTGGCAACACGCGTCGCAGCACCTCGCGCGCGTCCTCGTCGCCGAGCCCCTCGATCGCCAGTTGCGGCAGGTCGGCGAACTCCGCCCCGACGGTTCGCATCGCCAACAGGATCGCGATGCCTTCGGCATCGAGCCTGCGGGAGACGAACGCCAGCGCCTGCGCTGAGCTCGCGTCGAGCCACTGCGCGTCGTCGACGATGCAGAGTAGGCCGCGGTCCTCAGCGACCTCGGTCAGCAGACCGAGCACGGCGAGACCGACCAGGAACGGGTTCGGCGCCGACGCCACGCGCAGCCCGAACGCGGCCTCGAGGGCCTCGCGCTGCGGCGCGGGGAGCCGGCCGGACGCGTCCATCAGCGGTCCGCAGAGCAACTGCAGACCGGCGTAGGCCAGTTCCATCTCGTACTCGGACGCGATCATCCGCCTGACCCGCATCCGGGCCTCGGCGTGCCGCGCCGTGCGATCCAGCAGCGCGCTCTTGCCGATCCCGGCCTCGCCGAAGACCACCAAGGCGCTGCTGGCGCTCGAGCGGGCGAGGCGCACCCGCGCCGCGAGTTCCGAGAGCTCGCGCTCGCGTCCTGGAAGCTGGGCCCCGCTCACCGAGCAAGTGATACCGGTCGAGGCGCTCGCGTCCGCCACCGCGCGCCTCGCGGCGCCGCGGCTAGGGACCCGACCGGGATGACTGGGGACCTGACAAGGGGGCTTCCCGGACGAGAGCCGGGCGGGCGCGGAGGAGGCTCTCGGACATGAACCTCTTGTCCATCTCCCCGCCGCTCGTGTTGCTGATCGCGCCCTGGTTGCTGCTGGCGCTCGCGCTGAGCGGGCCCTTCCTCGTGCTGGTGGTGGTGGCGATCGTCGCCGCCGCCGCAGTGGCGTTGATTGCCGGCGTGATCGCGCTGGCGGCCGTCCCGTTCCTGCTCTGGCGCCGGCGCCGGCCAGTGGTGCAGGTGCCCGTCGCCTTCGAGTTCGAGCGGGTGACGGCATGACCGTCTCCGAGGACGACGCGGTCTCCTTCGTGCGTGCGCGCCCGCGCCTGCTGCGGATCGCCCGTCGCGTTCTTGTCAACTCAGTCGACGCCGACGACGTCGTGCAGGACGTCTGGGTGCGCTGGCAGGAGACGGACCGCAGCGTGGTGCGCGATCCCGCGGCCTTCCTCACGACGACTGCGACGCGGCTCGCGCTCAATCTCGGCCAGTCGGCGCGCGTTCGCCACGAGTCATCCGTCGGGACCTGGACGGCCGAGGCGGCCGATCCTGGGAGCGACACGGTGGGCGGGGCGGAGCGCCGCGAGGCCGTCGAGGAGGCGCTGTGGACGCTGCTCGCGTGTCTGTCCCCGACCGAGCGCGCCGTCTACATCCTGCGTGAAGCGTTCGAGTACCCGCACCGCCGGATCGCGGAGCTGCTCCGCCTCAGCGAGCCCAACGTGCGTCAGATCCTCACCCGCTCACGCCGACGCATCGCGGGTGAGGATCGCCGCCCGGTCGATCCCGGCGAGCATGCCGTCGTGTCCCATCTGTTTTTCGCGGCGGCGCGGACCGGGGCGATGGCGGAGCTCGAGGCGCTGCTCTCAGGCCAGCGCGCCGGCGAGCTCGCGGCGTGAGCTGACACCGAGCTTGTCGAACACCTTGCGCAGGTGGTATTCGACGGTGCGCGGGCTGATGAACAACTGTGCGCCGATCTCCGGGTTGGTGCGACCTTCGGCGGCCAGGCGCGCGATCTGTGCCTCCTGCGGGGTCAGCCGGTCGCGCGTCGCCGCCGTGCGCCGGCGCACCGACTCGCCGGAGGTCTCGAGCTCGCGGCGCGCGCGCTCGGCGAACGCCCGCGCCCCCATCGCCGTCAGCTGCCCGTGCGCGGCGCGTAGCTGCTCGCGCGCGTCGACGCACCGTCCTTGACGGCGCAGCCACTCGCCGTAATTCAGATGCGCGCGGGCCAGTTCGACGCGAATGCGCGTACGTGCGAGCCGCTCGATCGCGTCCCGATGCAGCACCTCGGCGGCATCGCCTTCGCTCACCAGCGCCTGCGACCGTGCGAGCACTCCGAGAGCCCAGTCGGTGCCGGCGGCGCGCGCACGCTCCGCGAGTCGCCGCAGCGGCTCACCGGCCTCCTCCGGCCGGCCGCACCGCGCCAGCGCCTCGACGAGTTCGGCCAGCGAGAAAGCGGCGTAGCCCTGGTTGTCGTCCTCACACCCCCGCCGCGCGCTCTCGATCGCCGCCTCGTAACGGCCCAAGCCGTTGTTGAGCACCGCGCCGACGTAGCCGGCCAGCGCGAGCACGCGTCCCTCTCCACGCGCGGTCGCGCTGACCACGGCGGCGTCGATGCGTTCCTGCGCCTCGAACTCGATCCCTTGCCAGCCGGCGAGGACGAGCGCGCCGTAGACCAGGCTCGCGCTGCCGGTTGCGGCGGTGATCGTCTCCGCCTCCTGGATCATCGCCTCCGCGGCGTCGAACTCGCCGGCGAACAGGTGCACACCCGACAGGTAGACGAGGCCCACGCCGAGCATCGTCAGCGCGCCGGCCTCGCGCGCCAGTCGCACGGCGCGGTTGGCGACCGCGTGGAACGCTTCGTCGTCCCACAGTTCGAACACATTCATCGATCCGATGACCGGGGCCAGCAGGAGCCAGCGCATCGTCGCTTCGTGGTCGTCGAGCAGTTCGTCGCGGAACGTCTCGACCGCAACCCGCATCAGCGGCACGCCCGCGGCGGGTCCTTCGGTGAAGCGCGCCGCCATGCCGTCCAGAAGCAGGTCGAGTGAACGTGGTGCCCCAGGCGCCGGCGGCGCGGAGCGGATCGCCGCGGCGACCGTGCGCACGTCCGGGTCCGCGTGCAGGCGACCCGTGTAGATCGTTGCGCCGAACGCTTCGAGGTACGTCTGCCGGGCGAGCGCAGGGTCGAGCGCTTCGAGTCCCCGGGCCGCCGCGAGCAGGAGCGGCGGCGCATCTCGCCCACGCCTGAGCGCGAACGCGATCTCGGCGTTCAAGCGCGCCAGCCGGGCGCGCTGGAGCGCGTCGAGCGGACCGTTCTCCGCGGTCGCGAGCAACTCGATTGCGACCTCCGGCGCAGCCGACTCGAACATCGCCTGCGCGGCGGCCAGCGCGCGTTGGCCGCGTCGTGCCGGGTCGGGGGTCAGCACGGTCGCCTTCTGTAGGAACGCGGCGGCGGCGGCGATTCCCCCGCGGGCCTGCGCGCGTCCCGCCGAGCGCTCGAGTTCGCCGGCGACCGCCTCATCGGGTCCGTCGGCCGCATGCGCACGATGCCACGCGCGCCGGTCCGGGTCGAGCTGCGGGCTGGTCGCCTCGGCCAGCGCACGGTGTGCCGCGCGGCGCTCCGGCGCGCTCGCGGCGCGATACGCGGCGGAACGCATCAGCGGATGGCGGAAGCGCACCGCGGTGCCGATCTCGATCAGGCCCGCGACCTGGGCAGACTCCTGCGCGTCGGCCGTGACCTGCAGCAGTTGCGTGGCGCGCCGCAGGAGCATCACGTCACCGACGGGCTCGGCGGCCGCGAGCAACAGCAGCCGCCGCGTTTCGGCCGGGAGCGGCGCGAGCCTGCGCGCGAACCCCTGTTCCATGCGGCTCGCGAGCGAGATGGTGCCAGGCAATCCGAACCCGCCGGCGACGGTCGCCGGCGTCAGCCCGCGTGGCAACTCGAGCAGGGCAAGCGGGTTGCCACCGGCCTCGGCGAGGATCCGTGCGCGGACGGATTCGTCCAGGGGGCCCGGGATCGTCGCATCGAGCAGCGTCTGCGCGTCGACGGGGTCCAAGCCTCCGACATCGAGTTCGGGCAGGCCGCCGAACGGGTGCTCGTGCTCGCTCTCGCGGCGTGCGAAGACCAGTGCGACGCGCTCGGCCAGCAATCGCCGTGCGACGAAGGCGAGCGTCTGCGCCGACACGCTGTCGAGCCACTGCGCATCGTCGACGAGGCACAGCAACGGGCGCTCCTCGGCCGCGTCGGCGAGCAGGGAGAGCACCGCAAGTCCGACCAGGAAGCGATCGGGCGGCGAGCCCACGGTCAACCCGAACGCGGTGCTGAGCGCGCGCCCTGCGGTGCCGGGAGCCGCCGGAGATGACCGAGCAGCGGAGCGCAGAGTGCGTGCAAGCCGGCGAACGGCAGCTCCATCTCGGACTCGACGCCTGAGGCGCGAGCGATCCTGAAGTCCGCGGCGCCGGCCGCGAGGTGCTCGAGCAGCGCGCTCTTGCCGACACCCGCCTCGCCGCACAGCACGAGCACGCGACTCTGCCCGCCGCGCACTCGCACAACCAAGCGGTCGAGCTGGTCGCGCTCGACGCTGCGGCCGAGCAAACCGGTCGACGGGAGGCGAACGTCGGTCATAGGGGCGGGATGCATTATCCCGCCCCCGCGACGTCAGCCTCAGCCGCCGATCACGAGCGCGTGATGCGCCCAGCGTGGCAGACGTCGGCCCGGCATCCGGGCCGCCATCGTCAGCGCGTCGAGGCGGTCGCGGCGGCACGGCGGCGCGTGCTCGGCGTTGAGCAGGTACAGCACTCTTGGACTCATCGGAGCTCCTGGATCGATCAGGGATCAGGTGTCGGCGAGCCGGCGTTCAGCGTCCTCGAGCGCGAGCGCGAGGCTCGTCGTCTCGATCAGCCATGGCTCGCCGTCTGCGCGGGCGTCGATGCGCAGGTGCAGCCGGCCGTCGTAGCGCACCGTCGCGGCCATCCGCTCGCCGCCGAGCCACAGCTCGGCGCTCGCATCCCCGGCCTCGTCGGCGCTCGTCACGACTACCCGGACGGGGACCATCTGGGGCTAGGCTGCCGCGAGCTGGCGCTCGAGCCAGTCCTGGAAGCGCACCTCGCCCAGGATCGCGCCGTCGCCGGGGACGAGGGTGGTGTCGTCGACGGCGTAGTCGCCGAAGTAGAGCGCGGCCGGGTCGCTGATGACCGTGCGCGGATCGTTGCGGGCCGCGAGCGCCTGCCGGATCAGCTCGTCCATGCGGAACTGCTCCGGTCCGCCGACCTCGACGATCCCGTTCAGCGGCGCGCCGACCGCGGTGCGCCCGACGGCCGTGGCGACGTCCTCGGACGCGATCGGCTGGAAGAGCACCGGCGGCAGGCGCACGGTGTCGCCCTCGGTCGCGAGCCCGGCGATGCTCTTGAGGAACTCGTAGAACTGGGTCGCGTGCACGATCGAGTACGGAATGGAGGAGCTGCGGATGATCGACTCCTGCACGCTCTTGGCCTTGAAGTAGCCCTTGTCGGCCATGCGCTCGGTGCCGACCACCGAGAGCGCGACGTGGTGCGTGACGCCCGCTGACGCCTCGGCCGCGAGCAGATTGCCGGTCGAGCGCTCGAAGAACTCGAGCACCGCCTGATCCTCGAACGACGGCGAGTTGGAGACGTCGACGACGACGTCGGTGCCCTCGAGCACCTCCTGCAGACCCTCGCCCGTGAGGGTGTTGACGCCGCTGTTCGGCGAAGCGGCAATCGCCTCATGCCCGTGCTCACCGAGCTTGGTCACGACCTGCGAACCGACGAGCCCACTGCCGCCGATGACCACGATCTTCATGGCTGCCTTTCCTGTAAGGGCGACTCCGCGTGGGGCCGCCTGCGTGTGTCACTGCGCTTGACCGGATGGCTCCGGCATCTGTGACACTCGCCGAGCTGCGGCGCGCGAACGCGGTGGGCGATTCGAAACTCGTGGGTGATCCTGTCGCACCTACTCTGCGGTCTCGAAGCGGCCGGTCGACGCGATGTCGGTGCCGCCGATCACTTCCGGGAGGTACTCCTCGAGGAAGACGCGGGCAACGAGCTCCTGCCGTGTCGAGACGGCCACTTTCTCGAACAGGCGCTTCACGTGGTCCTGGACGGTGTGCGGCGAGACGACGAGGGCCTCGGCGATCTCGGTGGTGCTCAGCCCCCGGGCGAGCAGCGTGGCGACCTCGCGTTCCCTCGCGGTCGCGCCGTGCACTTCGAGCCGCAGGGTCGCCGACTGCCGGCTGACGGCTCGCTCCACGACGATCGCGACGCGGCCCGTGGTGTCCGGGAGCGAGGCGTGCAGCGTGATCCAGCCGTCGGTGCCGGGGACGGTGACGACGTTCGCGCCCGCGACCTGGTTCGACTCGGCGCGCCGCGTGAAGCCGGCAAGACCGATGATCGCCGTCGGAAGGCCGGAAGCGGCGGGCGTGACGTCGCTGCGGATCTCAGCCAGCAGCAGCTGCGTGGGCGGTGTGATGAGCTCGATGTCGTCGCTGGGGCCGAGCACGATCAGTCCGGGCGCGCCGACGCCGTAGCCGCGCCGGGCCGCGTCGAACCGCAGCGAGGCGCGGATGCCGGCGGCGATGGCGCCCGAGACGCGCGCCATCGCCGCCGCGTCGGCGTCGGTGAAGGGCGCGGCACCCGCTTGGCGGGCGATATGGACCGCGCCCCACACGCGGCCGCGGATCAGGAAGGCGGCGCGCATCTCGTGGGGGATGCCGGCCGGCTCGAGCAGGTCCCGGTAGCGCGCGCTCTGCTCGGGCCGCCCGCGCGTCACCTGGTCGAGAATGCCGACCGGCGTGCGGCGGATCGCGACGTCTGCGAATCGGTTCACGTCATCGATCAGGTACTCGCTGCGGGCCATCAGCTCGCCGGCCGCGCCCACCGTCTCGGACGTGAAGACGCCGGTCGCGACGAACTCGTCGGGGGAATCGCTTGTCATGAGGCGGGTGTGCGGGTCGAGCGTGTGCCAGCACATGGCGTCGCTCGCGACGACCGAGCGCAGCCTTGGGTTGAGCTCGGCGAAGAACTCCTGTCGCGGGAGTCCGCGCGCGGCGAGCAGGGTGATCTCGTCGAGCAGACGATCCGTCGTCCACGGCGTGGCAGCCATCGGCCGATCCTACCGACGATGCAGGAAATACCCCGTGAACCGGGGATAGCCGCAACGACGGCCAAAACGCAGAATGGCGGCATGCCAACTCCCCGCCTGATCAGCCTCGCCGCCATCGCCGCTTCGGCCGCCGCCATGCTCGTCGCCGCCCCGATGGCGAGCGCCGCTGACAGCTACTACCTGAAGATCGACGGGATCACCGGTGAATCGATGATCGCCGCGACGCCGAGCACGATCGCGGTGAAGTCCTTCGAGCTGGGCGCCAAGAAGTCGACGCCCCTGACGGCGACCGGCGGGGCCGCCACCAAGGTGGCGTTCGACGAGCTCACGATCGAGAAGGCCGTCGACTCGACCACCCCGGTGCTGTTCCAGAAGCTCGCGGCGGGCACGGCACTCCCGGGCATGGAACTGGTGGTTCGCCGTGGGTCCCTCAACGGGGCGGGCCAGACCGTCCTGCGCTATCAGTTCCAGCCCGTCTACGTGATCGCCCAGACGCAGGGCGCCACGGCCGGCGACGACAGCGTGACCGAGACGCTCGTCTTCAGCTACGGCGCCATGAAGCTGGGCGCGGCCAAGCAGGCCGCCGCCGGTACGCCCGGCCCGTTCACGTACGGCCTGTGGAACCAGGTCACCAACGCGGCGAACATGATCGTCCCCGGCTACACGGACACCTCGACCACGATCCGCATTCCCTAAGCGACCTCGCATCACCCACGGTCGCAGGAGGTGTACGGCCCCGCACACGCGGGGTCGTTTCGTGGTGGACGCCTGCGTGCTCAAGCGGCTCTGGGCACCCCCGCGGAGCGTGAGCTGGTCGAACCTTTGCCTCGAGGATCACGGCCTACGCCGTCGCTTGGTCGCCCCAGGCGTTGTCGATCACGTACAGCCAGGTTCCGTCGTCCTGTCGGCGCGCCACCTCGGCCGTGGTGGCGCCGAGTTGCGCCGGGCTCCCGTCGGGCATCGTCCCACCGGCCAGCGACCACTGGTTGGCGAGGTAGGCGAGGTCTCCGACGCGCAAGGCGAGTTTCGTCTCGAGACTGATCTGACCCTGACGGTCGAGGAACCAGCGAAGTGCGTCGCGGATGCCGTCGAGCCCCACCACCGTGACTCCCGGTTGTGGGATCAATGCCGCATCGGGTTCGTAGAGCTCCATCAGCGCCTCGAGGTCGCCGGCGTTGAAGGCTTGCTCGAACAGACGGTGGAGCTGTTCGGGTTCGGTGGCGGGCATGGTCTCCTCTCGGAAGCGCGAGCCAGGCGATGCTACCGGTGCATGGGGGCGGATGACCGATTTCGGACACGCCTTAGGCCACGGCCCTTAGCATCGCTTTGTGGAGGGCATCGCAAGGCGCGGCGGGTTGCGCCGCATCGTTCAGATCGTCAAGCGCACGTTGACGTCGTTCTACGACGATCAGATGACGCATCACGCGGCGGCGCTGACCTACTACTCGCTGATGTCGCTGTTCCCGGCGCTGTTGCTGGCGATCTCGCTGCTCGGCCTGGTGGGCCAGTATCCCGAGACCTACAACGCGATTCTCGGCTACCTGCGCGACGTGGTGCCAGAGTCGCTGCTCCAGCCGCTGGACCGTTCGCTGCGAGGAGCGTTCCAGGCCAAGGGCACGGCTGCGACGACGCTGGTCATCAGCATCGCTCTGGCGCTCTACGGGACGACCGGCGTGCTCGAAGCGGCGCGGCGTGCGCTGAACGTGGTCTTCGAGGTCGAGAGCGGGCGAAGCTTCCTGCGCCGCAAAGCGATCGACATCGGATCGACGGCGGTGCTGATGGTGCTCATTCTCGTCAGCCTCGTGCTCGCGTTCGTCGGCGGTGCCTTCGCGGAGGATCTCTTGGGCTTCCTCGGCCTCGGCCAGGGCATCCCACGCGTCTGGAACGCCTTGCGTTGGCCCGCGGCGGTGCTGATCGCGATGCTCGTGTTCTCGTTCATCTACTACGTGACCCCCGATGTCCAGCATCGAGCGTTTCGCTGGATCACGCCAGGCGCGATGGCCGGCGTGCTGCTGTGGCTCGCCGCGTCCTATGGCTTCTCGCTCTACCTCTCACGCATCGCCGACGTCGGCGCCATCTACGGCGCGTTCGCCGGCGCGATCGTGCTCGTGGGCTGGCTCTGGCTGACCAACGTGGCGCTGCTGTTCGGTGCGGAGCTCAATGCCGAGATCGAGCGCCACAAGGAACTCGCCGAAGGTGCCGCGCACCAGGACACGCTCAACCGGCCACAGCGAGACGGATAGGACGCGCCGCGGGACCGGTGTGTGCAGCGGAACTGGGGACAAGAAGGCGAACCCCTGTGGTCCTGCTTGGCCGTAGCGGCGCAACCGGGAGTTAACTGACATTGCGTCAGCTACCTTCACGTATGTCCCACGCGTCAGCGGAGGTCGTCTGGCGCGCGAAACCAGGAGAAGGGTCACAGGTGCTTTCACGGCGCGCCATCGTGGCTGCGGCAACATTGCTGGCCGCCGCTGTCACCACTGCATCGGCCTCGGCCGACACCACGCTCAACATCGTCCCCCACGGCAACGAGGCGCCCGGCGTCCCGTGGGCCACGGCGCCCGGCATCCTGCCCGCCGACACGCAGGCGAAGATGTACGACCGGATCACGCCGCTGTTCCGCGGCATCACCGATGACGTGCTCTCACCGAGCACCGACGGGGCCGGGTACTACAAGTCGGCGGCGCTGCTGGGAGAGTTCGACCCATCGTTCGTGACGAGCGAGTTCGTCGGCGGCACGTCGCCGAGCGCCGGCGCCGTCAGCGCGCGGATCAAGCGCGACCGCTACGGCGTCCCGCACATCTACAGCGACACTGATCCGGGCGCGATCTTCGGCGCCGGCTACGCGGTCGCGACCGACCAGTCGCTGCTGCTCGGACAGGCGCGGTCCAACGGCGTCGCGGGCCTGATCGACATGCCGGGCGTGCCGGCGATCAACCTGGTTCTCGGGCTGTACGACTACCAGCCCAGCTCGAAGGTCGTCAAGGAAGTCACCTCGCAGCAGACCAAGGCCATCGAGGCCGAGGGCGCGCAGGGCAAGCAGCTGCTCAACGACATCGACACCTACCTGGCGGGCATCAACGCGCGGATGGCGGTGGCACAGCCGCAGACGCCGAAGTTCACGCGCAGCGACATCTACGCCCTGAACGCGATCAAGGCCCAGTTCCTCGGCGAGGGCGGGGGCGCCGAGGTCGACAACGCGCTGTTCCTCGACGGGCTGCGCAGCAAGCTCGGAACCAAGGACGGCGACAAGGCGTTCGAGGATCTGCGTGCGCGCAACGACCCGGAGGCGACGTACACGACGAGCAAGGCCGCGCCGAACCAGACCGACGTGTCGGTGTCCAAGCCGTCAGGCATGGTGCGGCTGAAGGCCGGGACGTTCAGGAACTCGTTCGTCAAGCTTCCCGGTGCCAAGGCTTCGGCCGCCGCCGCGAGCGTCGCCAACACCGGCAAGCGCCAGTTGGCTTCGAACATCCTGATCGTGTCGGGGTCGAAGTCGGCCACCGGCAAGCCGCTGTTCGTCGGCGGTCCACAGATCGGCTTCAACTATCCGGGCCTGACGATGGAGATGCAGCTGACGTCGCCGTCGATCAACGTCGAGGGCGTCACCAGCGCGCCGTTCCCCGGCTACATGCTGATCGGGCACGGCACGAACTACGCGTGGTCGCTGACCTCGGCGGGCGCGGACATCATCGACACCTACGCCGAGCGGCTGTGCGGCGGGTCGAAGACGAAGTACCAGTGGAAGGGCAAGTGCAAGTCGATGGAGAAGGTCAGCGCCGGCACGCTCTCCAAGGACGGCAAGACGGTCAAGGTCACGTTCTGGCGCACCGTCCACGGGCCGGTCATCGGCTACGCCAAGGACCGCAAGACCAACAAGCTGGTGGCGCTGTCGAAGAAGCGCTCGTCGTACGGGCGCGAGACCGTCGACCAGTTGTTCAACCAGCAGATGACGTACTCCCGCGTCCACAACGCGAAGGACTTCATCAACGCCGCGGCCAAGTCGCCGCAGACGTTCAATTCGTTCTACGCGAGCGCGACCGAGTCGGCGTTCTACACCTCCGGCGCGCTGCCGGTGCGCCCCAAGGGCGTCAACGGCGACCTGCCGGTCGACGGCAGCGGCAAGTACGAGTGGAAGGGCGAGCTGGCCAAGCGCAAGCACCCCCAGGTCGTCAACCCGTCGTCGGGCTACATCGTCAACTGGAACAACAAGCCGGCCAAGAACTTCCCGGCCGGTGACGACCGCTTCGGCAGCGAGGGCGGCATCCAGCGCGTCGACATGCTCAACAGCGAGCTGGCCCGCTACCCGAAGGCGACGCTGGCCAACGTGCTGGCTGCCGCCAACGCGGGTGCGACCGAGGACGTCCGGATCACGCAGCTGTGGCCGACGCTGAAGGCGATGCTGGCCAAGCGCAAGTCGCCGAGCGCGGCCGCCACGCAGCTGGTGTCGGTGCTCGACGCCTGGTACGCCGCGGGCGGCTCACGCGTCGACGCGAACCTCGACGGCAACATCGACGACCCAGGCGCGGTCATCCTCGACACGGCGTGGAAGCGCATCACCGACGCCGGCCTGTGCGACCGTCTCGGGAAGGCCATGTGCAAGGGCCTCGAAAGCCGGCTCAGCCGCTTCGACCTGCCGCCCAGCGGCCAGTACGGCGGCTGGCACCAGTACATGGACAAGGATCTGCGGACGCTGCTCAAGCGCAAGGTCAGCGGCAAGTACAACCTCCGCTACTGCGGCGACGGGTCGGTCTCGCAGTGCTCGAAGGAGCTGTGGGCGGCACTCGCCGCAGCGGGCAAGTCGCTCGCGGCCAGGCAGGGCGCCGACCCGACCAAGTGGACGGAGAAGGCGGCCACGATCTCGTTCTCGCCGCTGCCGCTGGCCACGATGCAGTACACGAACAAGCCCTCCGGCATCCACCAGGTGATGGCCTTCGGGCAGTAGTCGCTGAACGCGGGGTGGCGCCGAATCCGGCGCCACCTCCGTCGTCAGCCGGTCACGTCGCCGGTGCCGCCGGTGCCGGCACCGCAGTTTCCCGCAGCAGCCTGTGGCCTCCTGCGGACGCGGGGGCGGCGCGCGCGTGCGACAGTCGGACCATGACGGACGACATTCCTCCCGTGCTCGTCGGAGTCGACGGCACGGCGTCCGGGCTGGAGGCCGTGGCGCTCGGTGGAGCGTTCGCGGTTCTCACCGGTGCGCCGCTGATTCTCGGCGCGGTCTATGGCTCCGAGGTCCTCGCGTTCGACGGCGGCCTGGTCTGGCCGCCGAAGGACGAAGCTCAGCGCTGGCTGGAGCAGGCGCAGTCGCGTGTTGCGGACATCATTCCGTGGAGCACACGGGTAATCGTCTCGACCAGTCCCGCGCGTGGCCTCGTCGCGCTGGCGAAGGCTGAGGGCGCGCGCATGATCGTTCTCGGGTCCAGCCGCCGCGGTCCGATCGGACGCGTGTTGCCTGGCACCACCGGCCGTGTCGTGGCCCATGGTGCACCGTGCATGGTGGCGATCGCGCCTCACGACTGGCGCATACAGCCGCCGGACTCGCCACTGACGTTCGGCGTCGCGTTCTCGGATTCCGACGAGGCGCGCGACGCCCTCGCCGTCGCGGCCGAGTTGGCCTCCGCCGGGCGTGCCCCGCTGCGCGTCTTGACGACGGTCCGCGCGGTGTCGCCGGCGCACCCGATGTTCGCCGCCACCGGCACCAGCTACACGGAGTGGTCGCGCGATCGCCTCCGCAACGCCGAGACCGTCGCACATGAGGCGGTGCAGGCGGTGGCGTCGCGAGTCGAGACCGAGGTGATCGTGACCGAGGGCGATCCGGTTGCACAGCTCGCGAAGGCCTCGCGGAACCTTGACATGCTGTTCGTCGGGTCACGACGCTTCGGACCCGTTCGGAGCGCGTTGCTGGGCAGCGTGTCATGGCCGCTGATCGAGCAAGCCGGTTGCCCCGTGGTCGTAGTCCCTCGCGGTGTACACGCGGACTCGCTCGCCGAGACCACCGAGCACTCGGCCCCCGTCACGCGCTGATGGCTTGGCCGCGGGCGAAGTGGCGGCGTTCGCCGGCGACGACGGAGCGGGCAAGTCGAGGATCAGGGCGATCTCCGGCGCGCGGGCGGCGGACCGGCTCGTCGGAGTATCCGGGCCCCCGCGCCGTCGTGGCGCGTCCTCACTTCCAGCAGGGTGAGCCCGAGGTCTGACACGCGTTGCAGCAGCCCTTGGAGTTCGGCTTGGTCACGTACGGTGCCAGTGAGCGCGGTGCTGCCGTCGACTCGGGTGAGCGCCATGCCAGGGAACGCGAGCGCGAGTTCATCGCTCAGTTCGCCCTCCACGATCAGCCGGTAGGTACGTTGGGCCACATCGCGACGATGGCATCGTTTGCCGGGCGGCGGCGGGAAACACGAGGGGTTCACCCGGGTGAGTCAGTTTGCTCCGACCGGGCCGGCGCGCCGGTGCGAGCGTCCTGTCGCAGACAGCGACAGGACGCTTCCCACACAGAACTGGATCGTCGTCGTCGAGGTCCGGTGCGAACCGGGCCGGCGTCGCGCGAGGCTTGCGCATCAGTTGCGCACCCGCCAATCGTCTACCGCAGTCCGCCCGGCTGGTTGGCTTGGCATTTTGCGCCACGACCGAACCGTCGCGGTGGGCGTCTTGGACGCTCGGTCGCGTGCGAGTTCATTTCGGTCCACGTGACCCGGTCTCCGTCAGCCTCGGGGCGGCTCACTCTACAGGCCGGGTTCGGCGACGATCCGTCCCGAGTCAGCGGCCTCCGCGAGCGCCCGGTAGTCCCGGTCGTTCTGTTCGCTGTAGGCGTCCGAGAACTCCAGGAGCGCCCGGTCGAAGCTGGTGCCGGAGCCGAGATACGCGGCGATTGCGACCCGGTCGCCAGTCCGTGCGTGCGCGCGAGCGAGCGTCCAGCCGCACATCCGTCCGTACGTGGCGAGGCTGTCGGGTTTCATCTGCTCGACTACCGCCGATCCCTTCCAATCCTTCAACTGGCGGCCGTAGTAGTCGTCGCGATCGGCGCGCAGCCAGCCGAGGAAGATGTCGCTGGAGGCCTGCATGAGCCGCTGCCCGACGACGACGCGCTCGCCGTGATGCGCGAACTCACTCGCGCCGAGATGGTTCTCGAGCACTGACGGTTGCGCCTCCTTGAGCTGCAGGAACAGCGGCTCATTGCCGACCGGGCCGATCAGCAGCGCGATCCACGCGCGCGTGCCGACGCTGCCAACACCGACGACTTTCCGCGCGAGGTCGGCCAGCCGGAACTGGTCGTACAACGCGCACCGCTCGGGTGACAGCGAGTCGCGATAGGAGTCGAGGATCCCCCGGAGCTGCTTCAGGATCTGCTCGCGCTTGGCGCCCTGTTCCAGCTTGTCGATGGGGACGATCAGGGGCGACTGGTCGACGATCCGCAGCTCGCCGTCTACGACCTCCGTGAGCTTCGAAAGCGCCGACAGGCTGTCCTTCGTGTGCGCCTTTGCGAGCACCTTCCGCGCGCCCTTGACGGCGCGCGGCTTGAA
Organism: uncultured Solirubrobacteraceae bacterium; assembly: GCA_963848475.1. Taxonomy (GTDB): domain Bacteria; phylum Actinomycetota; class Thermoleophilia; order Solirubrobacterales; family Solirubrobacteraceae; genus Solirubrobacter. Next base: position 306,772 of record CAWKDW010000004.1, read on the forward strand.
CTGGTCGGCGTACTGGGCGAGCACGCTCTCGATCTCGAAGCGCGAATACCAGACATCCAGGTTGCCCATCGCCGCGAAGCCGGCCATCGTGGTGCGATAGCCGGCGACGCATTCGAGCACCGCGTGGTGCTGGTCCTTTCTGCGGAAGCCGTTGCTCTTGGCTGCGATCAGGATGCTCGCGGCCAGCCGCTTGATGTCCCATTCCCAAGGCCCGGGCAGCGTCTCGTCGAAGTCGTTGAGATCGAAGACGAGGCGCCGGTCGGGTGAGGCGAACACGCCGAAGTTCGACAGGTGCGCATCGCCGCAGCACTGCACGCGTAAGTCCGATTGCGGAGAGGCCGCGAGATCCTCGGCCATGATCGCGGCGGCGCCGCGGTAGAACGCAAACGGCGAACCGAGCATGCGGCCGTAGCGGATCGGCACGAGCTCCGGCACACGCGTCGCGGCCTGGCGCTCGAGCACTTCAACCGGATCGCCGCGATCGCCAGCGGGCTCGAATGCGGCGTGGCTCGCCCGCGGCGCCGCGCCGCGTGCAGCCTTTCCACGCTCGATGCTGTCGGCCGCGGTTGGAGGGGCGACGGACCGCGCGCGCGTGTGGACGGTGCGGCGTTCGGGCATCGGAGATTGAGTCGTGGCAGTCATTGGTGGACTCCGTTGGGCGAGTTGGCCGCGGCGCGGGTCGCAACGGCGGTTGAAGTTGACGACCCGGTTCGGATGTGGTGCCAGAACCGCTCGCGGTCACGCAGGCGGCGCATCAGCGGCGCGGCCGCGGTGAGCTTGTCCGGCTTGGGGCGGCAGCGGATCGACCATGATTCAGTGGCGGACGAGCGACATCGGCGCCGTCCGCGGCCTGCGGCCGAGCTCAAAGGGTGATCGCCGCGTTCCCGCTCCACGATCGGCCGGTGGGTGCGTTCAGTCACAGCGACGCTTCCGCGGTCGGCGACTTGGTCGGTGGCGCGTTCGGCCTAGAGTCCGCGCCCGGCTGGACCGTCGGGAGGCCGCGCGTGAACAGCAGCGCGAGCAGGCTGATCAGAGCCAGCACCGCGAGGGCCGAGCGAAGGCCTTCGATCCGGGCCTGCGCGTTCTCGTCGACCGCCGCCGTCGCTGCCTCAGTCGGAACGTTCGCGTCGTCGAGCGCCGTCTGTAGGTCCTTGTCGGACACGAAGGGCACGCCGGTTGCCAGTTGGGATTGGGCGTTGACGGCGAGGTCGTCCGGGATGGCCGGGTTGTTCTGGACGCCGCTGAAGAACGCGGCGGTGAGCGCAGAGATGAGGATCGCGCCGGCGAGCGCGGTGCCGACCGACGCGCCGAGTTGCGTTCCCGTGTTCTGCACGCCCCCGACCTCGCCGCTCTGCTCGTCCGCAACAGCGGAGACGGTCACGCTGCCCAGTTGCGAGGCCATCGCTCCGAGGCCGGAGCCGATCAGCAGCAGCGGTCCGGTGATGACCTCAGGCCCGGCGCCTATATCGAGCAGGCCAACCAGCAGAACGAGGCCCGCAAACATCAGCAGGAAGCCGGCGTTGACGACCCGTCGCGGGTTGGCGTCCGGCGCGAGCTTCGGGACCCCGGCCGCGAACAGCAGCAGCGTCAGCGACATCGGCAGCAGACGCACACCGGTCTCCATGGCCGACAGTCCGAGCGCCACCGAGAGGAACAGCGGCACGACGAAGAACGTCCCCGCCTGCACGAGGAACATGAACAGGAACGAGAGCACCCCCGAGCGCATCTGGACGTTGCGCAGCAACTTGGGGTCGAGCAGCGCACCTTCGCCGCGCCCGATCCGCAGGCCCTCCCAGCGCAGGAACAGCGCCAGCACGACGCAGCCGCCCAGGATGAGCCAGATCACTGGCGAGAGGCCGATCCACTGCGGGGCCTCGGGCTTGGCCTGCACGACGCCCCAGGTCCCGGACTTCAGGATCCCGAACACGATCAGGCCCAGGCCCAGCGCCGACAGACAGGTGCCGAAGAGATCGAGCTTCACACCCTTCTCGGCCGGGGTGTCGTTCACGCGGCGTGCGAGCACGAGGATCACCGCGACGATGAGCACCTCGCCGGCAAAGACCCACCGCCACGACGCGTAGGTGGTGAAGAAGCCGCCGATCAACGGGCCGAGTGCGGCGGCGATCGCGCCAGCGGCCGCCACCAGCCCATAGGCGCGCGGGCGGTCCGGCTTGCCGAAGTTGGACGCCACCAGGGCCACGATCGCGGGCATGATCAGCACCGCACCCAACCCCTCAAGGCCCGACCAGCCGATCATGAGCACTGTCAAGTTCGGCGACAATGCCGTCGTCAGCGACCCGCTCGCGTAGACGATGCACCCAATCGTGAACGCCCGCTTGCGCCCGACGATCTCGCCGATCTTGCCGCCGGTGATCATCAGCGACGCCATCACCAGCGTGTACAGCGTGATCGCTGTCTGGATGCCGGTCACAGTGGTGTCGAGGTCCTGCGCGACGGTCGCGATCGCCGTGTTCATCACTGTCGTGTCCAGCGCCATCACGAACTGGCCCGCCGCCAGCGTCAGCAGGACCAATCCAGTCGCACCCGCCGCACTGGCATCAGCCATCAGCGGCTTCTGCATGTGATGCCCCTACGAGTCACGTACGGCGGGCGTCATCGTGGTGGCGCCGTCGGTCCGTCCGAGCGCCGATGCCAGCACACGCGAGCGCGAGCTCATCGTGCGTTCCCGCTCCACAATCAGCCGGTAGGTACGTTCGGTCACATGGGCGACGATGGCATCGTTCGCCGAGCGGTGGGGCGAATCGCGGCTTGTTCACCCGGGTGATCCAGTTTGCCCCAGCAGGCCGAGCGCGGTGGCCCGCGCGACCGCGTCGGCACGGGAGTGCACTTGCAGCTTGCCGTAGAGCGCGCGCCGGTGCGAGCGAATCGTGTTTGCGGACAGGAACAGGCGCTCTCCGATCTCACGGTTGGAGAGATCGGTGGCCATCAGCCGCAGCACGGTGAGCTCCGCTCCGCTCGGCCGCTCGAGCAGTACACCGCTGGACGACCGGTCTCTCGCGACCTCGAGATCCCGCTGCACGTCGTCGGCGAGCGCGGGAACGGCTCCACTGTCGCAAAGTTCTGCCAGCGACTCCTGCGCGGAATGCAACGTTGCTTCCCCGTCGCCGAGACGGCCGCGGCCCAGACGGACGCGCGCGAGAAGGACGAGCAGCCACGCGTGGTGCACCGTCGCGACCTCGTCGCAGAAGAAGCGCTCCGCCGAGGCGAGATGGCGCTCTGCCTCGACGAGGCTGCCCTCGGCAGCCAGCACCGAACCGATCGCGGCCGACGCGTTGGCCCCGAGCCAGCTTCGGCTCGTGCCAATGCGGCCCACCGCGGCCTTCGCCTTCTCCGCGTGTCCCCGGGCCGGCGCGAGCCGTCCGCGTCCGAGCGCGACGAAGGCCAGTGTCGAGCGGGCGAGCACGAGGCTCGGGACATGCCGCTCGATCGCCGGATGCTCGAGGGTCCTCACCGCCACCGAGTACGCCTCGTCGAGTTCGCCGGCGAAGAACAGCGCGCGGGCGTAGGCGGCCAGAGCTCCTGTGAGGATCGCGTCCGCATTCGCGTCCGCATCCGCCAGCGCGACCGCGCGCCGACCGTCGATCACCGCCTGCCGCACGCCACGGTCGATCGCGACCGCTTGAACCAGCCGCACCGCGGTCTCGACGTAGGTGCCCAGTTCCGGGCGCTCGCCGTGGGTCATACCGGCGAGCTGGAGCAGCCTGCGCCGCTCGATCGTGCAGCCGCCGACCAGCACCGTGGCCGTCGCGGCCGCCACCGCAAGCTCGGGATGTTGGGCGATCCGGTCGTCGGGCAGCGTCCCGACCCAGCGCAGCAACGTCCGGCTGGCGCCACCTCTGATCAATGGCAGGTGGGCCTCGGCTAGTAGCTGTGCAACGAGTTCATGGTCGCCGGCGGACGCGGCATGCTCGACGGCTTCGAGCGGGAACCCTTGAGACCTGAGCCACGCGGCGGCTCTTCGATGGATTCGAACCGGTGCGCCTGGCTCGGCCGAGTTGAGTTGGGCCTGCGCGTACTCGGCGAACAGCGGGTGGACGCGAAACCAGCCTCCGCGCTCCAGCCTTGAGATGAACAGGTTCGAATGCTCGAGCTCGGCGAGTCGAGCCGCCGAATCGGTACGGCGTAGCACCCCGTCGCAGAGTTCCGCGGTGAAGGTGCCAAGGACCGCTGCGCCGTGCAGCAACGTGAGTTCGTCCTCGCCGAGCGCCGCGATGACCTCGCTGCTCAGGTAGTCGGCAACGAAACGATGGTCCCCCGAGAACGCTCGCACGGCGCTCGCCGGATCGTCGACGGTCCGCAGCCACAACCACGCGAGGACGAGCGCTGCAGCCCAGCCCTCCGTACGCTCGACCAGCACCTCGGTCTCCGCCTTGCCGAGATTGAGTTGCCCGAGTCCCAGGAGCATCTGGCGCGCCTCCGCGAGGGTGAACGCGAGGTCGGCTTGACGCACCTCGGTGAGCGCACCACCGGCGCGCAGACGCCCGAGCTTGAGCGCCGGATCGACGCGTGTGACGAGCACGACGTGCATATTCGGCGCAAGGTGCGCGAGGGCGTAGTCGAGCGACGACAGGCACTCCCGGCTTGTTACCGCGTGCAGGTCGTCGAGCACGACCACCAGTTCCCTGCCGAGCGCCGCTACGCCGTTGAGGAGCGCGTCGATCGCAGCCTCGATGGGGCTGCCCGCCACGCTGAGCCGCCGCAGCGCGTCCCGCCCGAGCCCGGGGTGTGCCCGTTCGACCGCCGTTGCGACGTACCGCCAGAGGAGAACGGGATCGTTGTCGCCGGTGTCGAGCACGACCCAGGCCAGTGCCGCGTCGAGGTTCGTGCACCAGTCGCGCACGGCGGTCGTCTTGCCGTAGCCGGCAGGTGCGACGACAAGCGTCAGAGACGCGCCACGGCTGGCGGCCAGCGTCCGGCGAACGCGCGGCCGCTCGACCATGCGATGACGGACGCGCGGCATCGCAAGCTTGGCCTCGACCACCGGGGGAGGAGCGTCCGCACCCAACGCGTTCCTGAAGCTCGCTGCCATCGCTGTCTAGCCTCGCAGCAGGAGCGCTTCGTGACTCCGCGCGGCGCGGAGCGCAGCGGCCGGTCGGCTTGGCGCCGACGCAGCGGGCCATCTCGGCGTATAGAAGGCGATGATCCTGAGAGCGATCAGCACGATACTGGCGGCGATCCCTTCATAGCCGAAGAGCCTGCGCATGTCCCTGTACTCCTTGTGATCGCGGTGGGAGGTGGCTGCGAGCATTCGACTGGTTTGAGACCGCCGCGACTTCCGGGGAACGCCCCGAGTGGGTGCGGCGAACTACTCGCTCATCCCAGTGCCGGTCACGGATGCGCGAGGGGCCCGAAGCGGGAGACCATGGGCGAATGTCAAAGCTCGCCGGCGCACTCGACGTGCGGGACCATCGCTTCGGGGCCGGCGCTCCGTTCACCGTCGGAGTCGAAGAGGAATACATGCTCCTCGACCCGGAGACGTTCGACCTCGTGGAGGGAGCCGAGCGGATTCTCGATGCCGAGCGCGACGGCGCGTACGCGAGCTACATCGCACCGGAGCTGTTCGACTCGCTGGTCGAGTTCCATACCGGCGTGTGCTCGACGGTCCCGGACGCGGCTGCCGAACTGCTGAGCCTGCGCCGCCACGCCGTACTTGCGGCCCGCCGGCAGCGGCTCCGGCTCGGGTCCGCCGGCACACACCCGTTCAGTCTGTTCGAGCATCAGCGGGTGACGACCCGCGAGCGCTACGACGCGCTGATTCGCGAGCTCCAGTACGCAGGCCGGCGCGAGCTGATCTACGGGCTGCACGTGCACGTCGGCGTCGATGACGCCGACCGTGCGATCCACGTCGTCAATGCGCTCCGGGCGCACCTGTGTGAACTTGTGGCTCTGTCGGCGAACTCGCCGTTCTGGCGCGGTGCCTCGACGGGCTACGCCTCGTGCCGGCACATGATCTTCTCCGCGTTCCCGCGCTCAGGCCCACCGCCGGAGTTCGCCTCGTTCGCCGAATACGCGACGGTGATCGAGCAACTGGTCGACTCAGGCAGCATCGAGGACTACACACGGACCTGGTGGGACGTGCGGCCGCATCCGCGCTTGGGCACCGTCGAGGTACGCGTGATGGACGCGGTGACCCGCGTCGACGACGCGATCGCCCTGGCGGCCTACGTGCAGGCGCTGGTTCATCACTACGCCGGCGCGCCGGCCAGTCGCTGTCATCCGGTCGTCGCCCACGAGAACAAGTGGAGAGCCGCGCGCTACGGCTTGGACGCGACCGTCAGCGACGTGGGCGTGCGCGGTCCCGTGCTGCTGCGCGACGTGATCGAGCGTACGCTCGACATGATCGCCCCTTCGGCCTCGGCACTCGGCTGCGAGCGCGAGTTGACCGGCGTCCAGCGGATTCTGCGCAGTGGCAACGGAGCGACGCGACAGCTCGAGACGTTCGCGGCGACCGGTGATCCGCGCGCCGTCGCGCGCGATGTCGCTGCGCGCTCGGCGGCTTGATCGGCCACTCGCCTTGAGGCGGCGTGGATATCCGCGTCCGTCGTTCGTCGCGTGTCAGGTGAAGATGATCTGGCCGCCTGCGGCCAGATCGTAGAACTCGCCGACGGTCAACACGGCGTCCACCTGATCGACGAAGTCGCTCGGGGCCAGCTTGAACATGTCGACGGTCGCCTTGCAGGCGTACAGGCCGGCGCCTGAGTCACTGACGAGTTCGACGAACTCAGGGATCGGCGGGATGTCGAGCCCCTCTATCCGGCGCTGCATCATGTGCGTCGCCAGCGCGGACATTCCCGGCAGGCCGCCGACCATCGTCGGGATGTGCATCCCGGGGTTGCCGACGGTCGCGACCTTGATCTTGCCCTGGTGGTCCGCGCGGATCGCGTCGAGGCCGAAGAACGTGAAGAACACGTTGGCGTCGATGCCTTCCATGCGTGCGCCGTTGGCCATGATCAGGCCGGGGTAGACGTCGGCGAGCGAGCCCTTGGAGATGATGATCGAGACCTTTCGATGCCGGCCATGACAACGTCCTAGATGCAGCCGCGGGGCTTGGGGACTCCGGCGATCCTGGCCGCGAGCTTCGCCGGACCCTTGGGGAAGATCTGGTAGAGCTCCTTCACGGGCACGCCCGACGCCTTGCCGAGGGTGCGTATGGACGGCGCGCTACCGGTCTTCAGATAGGTCTCGCGCATGAAGCGCACGACCTGCAGGTGGCGTTCGGTGAGCGGATCGATCCCGGCGTCGCGGGCGATCTCGGCCGCGAGCGCCTCGGTCCACTGCTCGGGGTTGATTGTCGGATCCACCGCGGCCGGGCGTAGAGGCGGCGATCGAGGCCTGTCACACCGCGGGAGTCGGCGTCCAGATGCTCACGGGCGACCATCCGCGCACCGCGGAGGCGATCGGCGCGGCGATCGGGATCGCGCCCGACGACGTCCACGCGCGCGTCGCGCCCGAGGACAAGCTGCGGCTCGTGCAGGCGCTGCGGGCGCGCGGCGAGGTCGTGGCCGTGACGGGTGATGGCGTCAATGACGCGCCGGCTCTCCGCCAGGCCGACATCGGGTGTCGCGATGGGGCGCGGCGGTACGGCGGCCGCCAAGGAGGCGGCCGACATGGTGCTCGCCGACGACGACTTCTCGACCTTGCGCGCGGCGATTGAGGAAGGCCGGCGCGTCTACGACAACCTGGTCAAGGCACTCGCTTTCGTGCTGCCGACCAGCGTCGGCCAGGCGCTCATCATCGCGGTTGCGGTGCTCGTGTTTCCCGCCGGAGACGGGGCTCCCGTGCTCCTGTCGAGCCGGTGCAGATCCTCTGGATCAACCTGATCGTGGCGGTGGCCCTCGCGCTCCCACTTGCCTTGGAGGCGCCGGAGCCGGACCTGATGACCCGGCCGCCGCGCGACCGTCGCGCACCGCTGCTGGATCGACCGCTGCTGGTCCGCACCCTCGTGGTGTCGGTCACGCTCACTGCCGTCGCGCTTGGCCTGTTCGAGTTCGCGCGTCACGAGGGCCTCACGGTGGCCGTGGCGCAGACCACGGCGGTGACGGGGGCAGTGCTGCTGCAAGCGTTGTATCTGATCGGCTGTCGTTCGCTCACACGATCGAACCGCGAGTTGGGCCACTGGAGCAATCCCGCCGTCTACTGGGCATCGGGATCGTCCTGGCACTTCAGGCCCTGTTCGTCTTCGCACCCTTCATGCAGAGCATCTTCGGCTCCGCCGCTCTCGGAACTCGCGAGATCCTGTGGGCGGCGGCATCGACGGCCATTCTGCCGTCACGTGGCTGGAGGAGCGCTGGCGGGTACACCGCGCGCTCACGCACCGGTTCTCGTAGCCTCCAGCAGCCTCGGCAACTCGTCGTCGGCGCGCTCCTTGGCGATCCAGGCTTCGGCACCGAGCCGCTCTGCGCGCGCCGCGAACGAGGGGTCGTCGTCGACGCCGACCACGATGACGCGCACCGCGTCTCGTTGCGGTCCGGTGCCGGCGAGGACGTGGGACGTGGAGCGAAGGAGTCGGTCATCGACGACGACGACATCAGGCCGATGGCGTCGCACGCCATCGGCGACATCCTGCATCGACGCCGCGATGCCAACGAGCACGATCCCGGGAAGGCTCTGCAGCAGGGAAGCGAGAGCATGGCGGGCGAAACCTTCGCGATCGGCCAACAGGACGCGCACGTGGGCAGGATCCGCGCACCCGGCGCAGCCCGCATCCGTGAATGCCTGATGACGGTATGCGGACAACTACGGACGGGTGTCGAGTCCGAGGGTCATGCTTCCACCCCCGATCGGGCGCGGATGCGCGTTCCGCGGCTGCCGCGCAGGATGGCCGCGGCGTCTGCGAGGGCGCCGATCCCGGCGAGCCCGCCCGTGCGTTCCACGAAGCGGCAGGCGGCCTCGACCTTGGGACCCATCGATCGCGGCGCGAACGCGACGTCGCGCAAGTCGTCCACCCACACATCCTCGAGATCGCGAGCGTCCGCCGTTTCGAACCCGGCCTGGACGGCGGGCACGTCGGTCAGCATGAGGAGCGCGTCGGCTGCCAGGCCCTCGGCGAGCAGCGCGGCCGCGCGGTCCTTGTCGATCACGGCTTCGACCCCGCGCAGCCGGCCTTCGCGGTCGACCACGACCGGGATCCCCTCCGCCGCCGGCACAGATCACCAGCACGCCGGCGTCCAGCAAGAGGCTGATCGTGCTGAGCTCGACGATCGAGCGCGGCTCCGGCGAGGCGACGACGCGACGCCAGCTACGGCCGTCCGCCGCGACAGCCCAGCCGCGTTCGGCGGCCAACTTGTGCGCCATGTCGTCCTGATAGACCGGGCCGACGAACTTCTCCGGGCGCGTGAACGCCGGATCCGCGTCATCGACCACCACCTGCGTGAGCAACGTGGCGACCGCGCGGCGACCCTCGAAGCGGTTCACGAGTTCCTGGTCGAGCAGATAGCCGATCATTCCTCCGGTCTCGGCGTCCAGGACGTCGAGCGGGTACGGCTTGGCTCCCGGGTAGGCCTCGCCTTGGAGGGCGAGCAGCCCGACCTGCGGTCCGTTGCCGTGGGTGACCACCACGTCGTGCTCCGACGCGAGCTCGACGATCGCCTTCACGGCGGTGGTGACGTTCGCGCGCTGAACCTCTACGTCCGCTGGTTCTCCGCGGCGCAGCAGCGCGCTGCCTCCGAGGGCGACGACGACGAGCATGACTTCAGACCTCCCAGTCTCCGGTGACCAACGCTGACAAAAGGGCTTGCTCAGTGGGCAGGCGGTTGGCCGCCTGCGCCCACACGAGCGAGTCGGGCCCGTCGATCACCGCACTGTCGACCTCTTCCGCGCGATGCGCCGGGAGGCGGTGCAGAAAGATGGCGTCATGCCTGGCCAGTGCCATCCTCCGCGGCGTGATCCGGTAGCCGTCGAGCGTGGCCTTGTGGGCCTGGCCGCCGGACTCGTCGCCCATCGAGCCCCACAGGTCGGTGTAGACGGCGTGTGCGCCGGTTACGGCCTCGTCCGGCGTGTCGAGGATACGGAGCGACCGGCCAGCGGCGGCGAGGATCGACGGATCGGGCAGGCAGCCGGGCGGCGTGGCCAGGCGCAGATTCATCCCGGTCAGGTGCGCGGCCTCGATCAGCGAGTGCGCGACGTTGTTGCCGACGCCGACGTAGGCGAGCGTCAGACCATCCAGGCTGCCGAAGTGCTCGCGCAGCGTGAGGCAGTCGGCGAGCACCTGGCACGGATGGTGGTCATCGGTCAGGGCATTGATGACCGGCACGCTCGAGTACTCCGCCAGTTCGCGTACATCGCGTTGGGCGGGTGTGCGGATGACGATTGCTGCGCAGTAGGAGGAGAGCACGCGCGCGGTGTCGGCGATCGGCTCGTCGCGCCCGAGTTGGAGTTCGTCGGGGCGGAGCAGGATCGGCAGCCCGCCAAGGCGGTTGAGGGCTGCCTCGAACGACACCCGCGTGCGGGTCGCCGGCTGCGCGAAGCAGCACGCCACCGAACGGCCTTCGAGGGCACTGCGCCAGGCGCGCGGGTGGCGCTTCATCGCGGCGGCGAGGTCCAGGAGCGCGGTGAACTGGCGAGAGTTCAGATCGGCGACGCGCAGCACGTTCGGGACGACAGGAGTGGAGAGAGCGGTCACGAGGACTCCTCGTGCTCGATGGGGCAGGACACGTAGCGGGAGCCGCCACGGCCTCTCTCGGTTTGAGCGGGCGCGGCGGCCGTGCTGCCATGGCTTTCCTTTGCGGGACAGGGAGCGGTGAAGCCGATGTTGCCGCGTGCGGATGTTGCCGCCATCGGGTCGAAGTCCGCTTCATCGCGCGGAGAACTACGGTCGGTCCCGGGCTGGGCGGGCGTCGAAGGCGCGGGGTTTGGCGCGTCGGCGTTCGATACCCTCGCAGCAGATCGCTCGTGGAGGGCATGCGACGTGGATGAGCACCGCCTGCGAAGGCTGGTGGATGTGGGCCGTTCGCTGGTCACGGTCCTCGATCCGGAGGCCGTGCTCGAACGGCTGCTGCAGGTCGCGCGTGAGCTCACGGGAGCCGAATACGCCGCGATCGGCGTCCTCGATGAGCGCCGAGAACGCCTGGAACGCTTCTTGACGGTCGGCATCGACGAGGAGACCCGTCGCGCGATCGGCGACCTTCCGCGGGGCCGCGGAGTCCTCGGCGTCCTGACCCACGATCCCCGCCCCCTGCGACTGCATGACGTGGGAACACACGCGCAGTCCTACGGGTTCCCGCTCGCACACCCGCCGATGCAGACGTTCCTCGGAGTGCCGATCACGATCAATGGTGATGCGTGGGGAAACCTGTACCTGACCGAGAAGGAAGGCGGGCAGCAGTTCAGCGACGATGACGAGGAGGCGATCGTCATCCTCGCCGACTGGGCGGCGATCGCGATCGCCAACGCCCGGCTCTATCGGACCGTTCGCGAACGCCGCGACGAGCTCGAGCGCACGACCCGTGGCTTGGAGACGACCATCGAGGTCAGCCGAGCGCTTGGCGGGGTGACCGACCTCGAACGGGTCCTTGAGCTCGTGGTCAAGCGTTCGCGCGCCCTGATCGACGCCCGGGCGGCCGAGATCGCGCTGCTGGACGGCGACGAGTTCGTCATCGCGGCGGTGGCGGGCGCGGGCGTCGAGGGACTCAAGGGCATGCGGATGGCGACCTCGCAGTCACTCGCGGCCTCGGCGATGCGCACCGGATGTCAACAGCGTTTCGACCGTATTCCGAAGGAGTCCTTCGCGGCGCGCGAGCTCGATGCGCGGACCGCGATCGTCACGCCGATGATCTTCCGCGACCGGCCCGTCGGCTTCCTGGTGGTGATCGATCGGCTTGGGAGCAAACGCCCGTTCAACGACGAGGACGAACGCCTGTTGCAGGCCTTCGCCGCGAGTGCCGCCGCGGCGGTCGCCACCGCGAAGAACGCCGGCGAAGACGCGCTGCGGCGGGGGATCGAGGCGTCGGAGTCAGAGCGCACGCGCTGGGCCCGCGAGCTCCATGACGAGACGCTGCAGCAGATGGCGGGCCTGCGCATGGCGCTCTCGGGAGCGCGGCGCAGCGGCGATGCCGACCGCATAAGCGGGGCGATCGATTCCGCGCTCGAGCAGATCACGACCGCGATCGGCGACCTGCGCTCGCTGATCACCGAGCTGCGACCGGCGGCGCTCGACGAGCTCGGACCGAAGCCGGCGCTGGAGACGCTCATCGAGCGTGCGGCGCGGCAGACGGATCTCGAGATCCTGCTCGAGGTCGATCTCGCGTTCGAGAACGGCGATGACGCCCGTCGCCACGTCCCGGAGATCGAGTCGACGGTCTACCGGGTGGTTCAGGAGGCGCTGACGAACGTCATCAAGCATGCCCGCGCGACCAGCGTCGAGATCTATGTGAGCGATCGCGACGGCCATGTGGCTGTGATGGTCCGCGACGACGGCGCCGGGTTCGCGCCGGCAGCCGGATCACAGGGATTCGGCCTTGTCGGGATGCGCGAGCGGCTGGCGCTCGTGCACGGCTCGCTCCTCATCGAGTCGACACCGGGCAGCGGAACGCTGATCCAAGCGTCGATTCCACTCCGCCGGCGTTCGCCCGAGGCCGACACCCTCGGCGACATCCACGATCGCGCACGCCCGGGCCGTTGAATTCGTCGCAGTTGAGCGCGCGCCCGAAACCGGGTCGCGGGGGGCGAGGGCAACGCGGTCGCGGATATCTCAGGCTGCCGTGGTGACGACCGGGCCGAACAGGGTCTCGAGCGGGGCTTCGATCCCGCGCGGGATCACGATCACCGGGCAACGCGACGTGCGCGTCAGGCGGCCGCTGAGGCCACCCACGATCACGGCGTGCAGCGGGCCATAGCCACGCGAGCCCATGACGAGGATGTCGAGGTCTTCGGTCTGGAGCGTCAGTAGCTCCTCGGCGTCACCGGTGAGGCGCGTGGTGTGCGTGGTGACGTCCGCCGGGACGCCGGCGGCGATCTGCTCGAGGCCCTCGCGGATACTGCGCTCGATGTCACTGCGCAGGGACGTTCCGGGTTCGCCCATGAGCGAGGGGGTCGTGAAGTACTCGGCCGAGGCGATGCCGATGATCTGGAGTTCGGCGTCGAAGGCACGCGCCAGGGAAACGGCTGACCCGAGGGCGGCGCGCGCCTCGTCGCTGTCGTTGTAGGCGACGCCGATGCGCCGGATCGGTTGGTCTGCGTCCTGGCGGTAGTCCTTAGGGACGACGGCGACCGAGCACGGCGCGCCGTGGAGCAAGCGCTCACCCGTGCTCCCAGGGAGTACACGGCCGGCGCGGCCCGTGTGCGACGAGCCAACGATCACGAGTGCCGCTTGCTCGGCGTGCGCCAGGTGGTGCAGCGCCTTGGCTGGGGACGGGTCGGCGATGGTTCGGACGATGGTCTCGTCGTCGTTGATGCGCTCGAGCGCGTCGCGCATGCCCCGCGCGGTCTCGAGCGCGTCGTCGCGCAGCGCCTCGCGGAACGCCGCGTTCGACGACCGGCTCGGCAACGTCGAGTAGGGGTACGCGGCGGCGACGACGACGCGCGCGCCGGCGACGTCGGCGAGCCTACGACCGAAGGCGATCGCGTCCTGGGATCGCTCCGAGGCGTCGACGCCGATGAGGATGGTGCTCATGATGACTCCTTGCGATGGGTGTTCGCCGCGAAGCTACGCCGCCACGTGCGAGCTTCCATCCGCTGCGGTCCGTCGAACGGGTCCGTACAAACCCGAGGCGCGGCGGTGGGCCGACCAGTGCCTGGCTCGAGCAGCCGCATGTCCGGCCCCGAGACCGCTCCGCGCGGCGGTCAGCGTGTGCTGCGCGGTGGTGTCCCGACGGCAAGCAGCGCGTCGCCGCCGTTGTGCGGCTGCACCGGCCAAGACGCGCCGACCGGCTCGCGCGAGCCCGATCCGGTCGGGTCGGTGGCCGTCGTCATGGGCGTTCACCTCGCTCGGCGAGCCGTGTGTCCAGCACCGCGGCGAACTCCGCGAGCAATTCGCCGGTCGGTTGCGTGGTGTCGAGTCGCGCCAGCGCCGGGCCCGGTGCCATGAATGGTCCGTGGTAGGTCGCGAGCTCGTCTGCGACGATCGCGGGTCCGGCGTCGGAGACCGAGTCACGCAGTGCGCGTGCTTCGGCTCGTGCCATCAGGACCTCGGGTGGCGCTTCGCAGATGAGCCAGGCGGGCGTGTCGCGTGCGGCGGCCACGAAGGTGTCGGCGTCGGCGGCGCGCCGGAAGGTGGCCTCGACGATCACGCCGCCTTCGCGACGGGCGGCGGTGGCGGCGCGCTGGGCGAGTTCGGCGTACACGGCGCGGCTTTCCAAGTCGCCGTAGGCGGCGGGCGCGGCGCGCTCGTAGGGATCGATCCCCGCGCGCAACTTACGGATGCGGTCGGAGGACAGGACCGTTCGTCCCGCGGCCGCGGCGAGGGCTTCGCTGACGGTCGATTTGCCGCTCGCCGCGTGGCCGGTAACGCACAGCAGACGGGGCAGCCGCGTCCGCCAGGCGAAGCGCTCGGCCACGCCGATCAGTCCGATCGCGCGGGCGTGGCGTTCGTCGGCGGCCCGCCCCTCGAGCTGGGCGGCCCGGAGCAGGTCGACCTTCGCCCGGATCAGCGCCCGGACCGCGCACAAGAACGCGAGCAGGTCCTCACCGCCGGGGTCGCCGCCGGCGGAGCGGTAGCCGCGCAGCAGGGCGCGGGCGAGGTCGTCGTCGCCGCGGGCGACGTCCATGATCAGGAAGGCGAGGTCGTAGCCGACGTCGGCGACTCGGAGCGCGCGGTCGAACTCGACGCCGTCGACAGCCTCGATCCGGTGGCCGAGCAGGACGTGCTCCGTTCTCAGGTCGCCGTGGCCGTCGCGAACGCGTCCGGCTCGCGCGCGTTGCCGCAGTTCTGGGCCGAACCCCGCGAGCGCTGCGCGGCAGAAGCGCGCGAGCGCGTCCAGTCGCGGAGGCGGCGCGCCGGCGCTCGCGAGTGTCGCCAGCGTCTCCTCGACCACCGGCGCGAGCCCGGGCGCATCGTCCGCTTCCACGACCGGCGCGGCGGCATGGAAGCCGGCGACGGCGGCGCCGACGGCGACCAGGTCGCCCGCGGTCGCGGCGCCGCGAGCCAGCTGCGCGCGTAGCGTCGTCGATTCGTCGTAGCGCCGCATCGCGACCGCATAGTCGACGGCGCGATCGTCGTGCTCCGGCGCGATGCCCAGCCCGTCAGGCCCGCGCGGGACGACCGAGACGACGCCGAGATACAGCGCCGGTGCGAACCGCCGGTCGAGCTCGACCTCGGCGTTGCAGCAGCGGCGCCGTCGCGCGGGCGTCCCGTAGTCGAGGAAGGGGAAGCGGACCGGCTTCTTGACCTTGTAGGCCTTGTCGCCGGCCAGGAAGACCCAGGAGATATGTGTCTCGCGCAGCTCGACGGAGTCGGGGCGGTGGGGATAGGCCGCGGGGTCGAGCAGCGCCTCAGGGAGACGCTGGGTGGACGCGAGTGGGGGGGCGGTCATGCGGGACCTCATTTCTGGGGACCACTGCGTGCGGTCATCCCTCTACGCACGATGCTGCCGCGTGACGCCAAGGTCGTCATCGGGCCGAGCCCGCTGTCGGGCGTGGAGAACTACGGTCGCGGGGCGCGAGCCGGCGTCGAAGGTGACGCCAGCTTCGGCGGACACGCGAACGGTTCGCGCCGCGGCCTTGACCCCCGATGCCTTGCGTGGGCAGTTGCGGAGCATCGTTGCGGGCAACTCCGGATGTGGCACTCGCCGCGTACGTGCAGGCTTGCCCGACTGGGAGTATTCGACGAGTCGAGGTGAGCCATGGGCGCCCCCCTGAGAAGCTGGCCAGCGACGGCTGGCGCTGTGGTGACGAGACGCTCATCTGCGACCTCGCGATAGTGGTATTCAGCGTTCCGGCCACGGCGCTTGGCGAGCCGCCCGCGAATGATTCTCGCGCTTTCGCCGAGCGGATCTCGCCGCCGGCCACCATCACGGGCACGACGAGTGACTCGACCGTGGAGGCCGACGAGCCAGCCACGTGTCAAATGCTGCGCGGATCACTGTTCTACGAGTTTCGAGCGTCCAGCAAGGAGCGCCTGGTCGCGCGGCCGGGTGCGACCGGCGACCTGGACGCGACGGTCGACGTGTTCCTTCGGACGCGGTCGCAACTTGGGCAGGTGGCCTGCGAGGTCACGGACCGCGGCGGCAACGCGGCCCTCGAGTTCGTTCCGGCGAAGGGCGAGACCTATCTCATCCGAGTGGGGCAACGAGCCAATTCCGACCCCGGCGGCTTTCGACTGGTTGTGCTTGCACCGGAGCCGCCACCTCGTGGACCAGGGGCGCTCCTGCACGCCGGCGGTGCGGGCGGCCTCCTTGACTCGCTCCAGCACACGAGCGACGCCTATTCGTATGCCATGCAGGCCGGTCGTTCCGATCGCGTGAACGTCGCCGCAAGAGCGTGCGTCACCCTCGAGGTCTTCGCACCAGGGACGCACAACTTCGCCAACGCATCGCGAGTCGCGTCGACCGGGTGTGACGGCTATGTGCTGTTCACCCCTGGCGCCGGCGGGGGAGGCCGCTACAGCATCCTTGTGGAGGCGCAATCTCGCCGCAATGGCGACCAGCGCTATCACCTGCAGATCGCGCCGGTCGGGGTCGATGACACGGCTCCGGGCGTACCGCTCCCCAACCTGACGAACGTGCGCGGCAGCCTTCGGGGGAACGCCGTCGACACGCTGGACCTCTACCGGTTCAGCGTCGCGCGCCGGAGCGCACTCGAGCTCTCGCTCCGATACGACGGGTCGGGCACGGCCCAGGTGTCCCTGCTCGGCGACAACGGCCGGCGTCTGGGCGGCGGAGAGACCGACCTCTCGCGCCGGCTGTCGCCCGGCCGCTACTACGTCGCGGTCCGGACCAGAGACGGAGGCGCCGGTCACTACGTCCTGCGGCGCGTGTCGCGGACGATCACCAGCACGAGAACGTCGATAAACGGCACCGGCAGCGCGCAGTCGGCACCGGGCCAGTCTGGGCGAATTGCGGCGGCCGTGACGCCTGGAGCAACGGGACTTGTCGCGTTTACGATCGAGCGCTTCGACCCGCTGGCCGGCTGGCAGTTCTTCCGGCAAGTGCGGAGCACCGCGACGGGCGGCAGCGCCGGCATCACCTTCACGCCTTCGGCGGAAGGACGCTGGAGGGCGAAGTCGATGTTCGAGGGCACGCGCATCGCCGCGCCGAGCCGATCGGGCTACGCCATGGTGCCCCCGCTGACCGGCTATCAGCAGGTCGCGTGGCATCGCGAGCACTCGCGGGCGTGCGGCTGTCGCAAGCCGCCGGCGGACATCGCGGCGCGCCTCGCGCCAAGGGAGTCGCGCCGGCGGTGACCGCCCCCACCCGCGCCGACGCGTGGCCCCGCTCCGCCGCATCCCGGACGCCGCCCGTCCGCGCGCCGCTCGGGCGGATCGTCTGTGCCCTCGACGGCGGGTCGTCCGACCGCGAGGCTGTGCTGCGCGCCATCGCCCTCGCGGGTTCCGAGACCGTGCTGACGTTCCTCAGCGTCGGTGACGGGCGTGGCTATTCCGCGAGCCGCGGTGCCTCGCTCACCCCGGCGTCAGCTCGCCGGGCGCTCGACGAGGCCCGCTGGACCGCCCGCGGGTTCGGCGTGCGCGCCCAGACGGATCTGCGGCAGGCACATGATGCTGCCGCGGCGATCATCGCCGTCGCCGCCGACCACGACCTGCTCGTGCTCGGTGCCGGGCCGCTGGTCGAGCCGATCGTCGACCGCTCTCCGGTGCCGGTCCTCATCGCCCGCGCGGTTCCGGATGGGCGCGAGTTTCCGCGCGACGTGCTGGTCGCGACCGACGCCACTCCTGATGATCGTCCGGTGATCGGGCTCGCGGGAGCGCTGGGGCGCGAGTACGGCCTCCGCCCCATACTGCTGCACGTGGGCCCGCCGCGCCGGGCCACTCGCCATGAGTTGGCCGTGCAGGCGACGGCACTCGGTGAGGCAGTCGGCACGAAGCCCGTGACCTGGCGAACCGACGGCGATCCGCAGCGGGAGATCGCCTGCGAGACCGGCGAGTTGGCCGCGTCGCTGGTCGTCGTCGGAGCAGGGCGCGTCGGGGTGGGGACGGCGGTCAGCTCGCCCGTCTCGGTGCTTGTCCGCAGCCGGTAGATCGGGCTCCGCCGCGCATGGAGCCGCGCTGAATGCGATCGACGCTGACATGCATGCGAGGCGGCCGGCGTCGTCGCGCACCGCCCGGGCGAAGCGCTCGGCCCCCGCGCCGTCGTCCTCGCCAGCGATGCAGACCAGCCTGACGGTCGTCAACGCGCTGCTCGGCTGGTAGCGGCGATGATCCTGTGCCGCACTATCGGCTACGACGCCCGGAGCCTTCGGAGGTCCGGACGATCAGCAGCGTCGTCCGCCCGGAGGATGGTGGACCCGGGCGGACAACGCAGATGGACTGGAACGCTGGTCAGGCGTCAGGCGTCACGGTTGGCGCCGCGCCGGGAAGAGGCGTCGATCCAGGCGTCGGATCGCCCGGTTCGGGTGTTCGGACTCCGGGTGCAAGCTCAGGGCAACTGGGTTCGCGTGCCATCGGGACTGACTCCCCTCGCGCCTTGCGGATCTCTACTTGGTCGGAGTGCGTGCGTGCGCGGATGGCGCCGGCGCGGAACGCGCGTAGCGTCGGGCGCATGCGCTCGTTGCCGTCCACGGATAGCCGCGTCGGGCCGCCCCGCACCCGTGAGGTGACGTGGTTCCGTGTCGCGCTTGCGCTCATCGCTCTCGCCGTGCTCGACGACGGGTTCGTCCATCGCGAGCCGGGGACGACGATCGCCGGCCACCTCGTCAGCGGCCTCGTGCCCGTCGCCGTAGCGGGGCTGCTCGCGTGGGTCTATCCGCGGCTGCGGGCCGGTGCCCGAGCGGTTACGGCGATCGTGTGCGGTGTCCTGGCCGTCGTCGCCGGGATCGTCGACGGCGCCCGCCATGTGGCCGTGGATCGTTTGTCCGGCGACGACTTCACCGTCCTCCTCGCCGGTCTCGCCGGCGTTGCGCTGATCGCGGGCGGCCTCGCCGGCTTGTGGCGCACGCGCAGACTCGACGAGCCTCTCCCCCAGCGCTATGCACGCCGCGCGCTGCTCGCCGTGGTCGCGCTGCTGGCGGGATTCTTCGTCGTGCTTCCCGTCTCGGTCGCGATCGTCGCCACCCACAAGGCCCGCGCTCGGGTCGTCGCCGCCGATCTCGGCCGCCCCTACCAGCGCGTGACGATCCGCACCGCCGACGGTCTCCGACTGGCGGGGTGGTACGTGCCGTCGCGCAATCGCGCCGCGGTGATCGTGTTCCCCGGTCGGAGCGGGCCTGTGCGGCACGCGCGGATGCTCGCCCGCCGCGGATACGGAGTCCTGCTGCTCGACCGGCGCGGCGAAGGCGAGAGCGATGGGGAGCTCAACCTCTTCGGTTGGAACGGCGAGCCCGATCTGCGTGCAGCCGTCGCCTTCCTGCGCCGGCGGCCGGATGTCGATCCGGCGCGGATCGGCGGCATCGGGCTGTCGGTCGGTGGCGAGTTGCTGCTGCAGACCGCCGCGCGCGATCGCGGCCTGCGGGTTGTGATCTCCGAGGGCGCCGGGGTGCGCTCGCTGCGCGAGCACCTGCACACCCCCGGAGTCGGGCGGCTGCAGCGCTGGGGCACCAACTGGGTCGTCCAGACCGTGGCGTTGGCGGTGCTCTCCAATTCCCTTCCGCCGCCCGATCTCGCCGGCCTCGTAGGCCGCATCGCGCCCGCGCCCGTGTTGCTGATCAACGCCCGCGACGGGCACACGGACGAGGCCCTCAACCGCGTATATTTCGAGCGCGCGAAGGAGCCGAAAGGCCTGTGGACGCTCGCCCGCGGCGGTCATACCGGAGCGTTCGCGGCGGACCAGAGGACGTATGAACGGCGAGTCGCAGGCTTGCTCGACCGCATCCTGCTCGGCTCGAGCAGCGGATCGAACTCGATCAGCGGGCCTCGGCCTCAGCCTTGATGGCGCGCAGGACCTGCCGGCGCAACAGCGCGGCGAACCGCGAGATGATGGGCCACAGTGGCGAAGCCGGGCTTGGCAAAGCTGGCGAACGAGCCGGGGACGCAGCGCGCACCGCCAGCCGGAGGCTTCCACAGCAGCCCGAGGACGACGACGCCGGGGACGTCGGCGAGCACGAGCCACGGGCTGTCCCCGGCGACCATGTCGTCCAGGGTGGCGGAGCGCACACTGGCGGGCGGCTGCGGATCGTGCCGGATCCACGCCAGCACGCGCTCTGGGAACATTGCCGCTGAGCTCAGCGCTCGGGTGACGGCGACCACAGCAGGTTGGCGGTTCGGATCGAGTCATCGACGTCCGCCGGAGTGGCGCGGACGGCGAGTTTCTGAAATGTCTGCGCATCCGTGGGTCCGACGAACCGCTCGATCGTGGCGGTCGCCGCGGCCATCACGCCCGCGCAGTGGCAGCCGCCATCTCTGCGCACTCGAGCGCGAAGGCGTCGACGGCGTCCCAGTCGGTGTAGTCGTAGTCCCGGCTGGTGTCGGTGGGATGGCCGCCGTGGTGCATCATCAGCCGCACGGCGAGGCGGGTCATGAAGTCGTATTCGCGGTATTGCAGCGCGCCCGCGAAGGTCGTGCGGCGACGCGGAGTCCAGCCCGTGTGTTCCTCGAAGTCGTCGAGGTAGTCGCGCGTGATCGCGCGGGACTCTTCGGTGTCCTCGGCGGCGCTCAGGCAGACCGAGAAGAACGCTGACGGTACGAGTCCGAGCAGCGTCCGGTGGTGCTCGGTCCATTCGACCAGGTGCTTCTGGTGGTGGCCGGCGTGGATCGATGCGCCGACGATGACGAGGTCGTAGTCGGTGACCGTCAGTTCGGTGGCAGTCTCGATGGTGTGCAACTCGCACTGGTGGCCGGCTCGCGTTAGCGCGGCGTCGACCGACGGCAGGTCCGCGGCGACCGTCACCGCCGCATTCGAAGGCAGGTTCACGAACAGCTCGCTTCCGTCGAGGGATTGGCCTGCAGCGCCAGCGTGCCGAGGTTGACGAC
The DNA here is from genome assembly GCA_963848475.1 of uncultured Solirubrobacteraceae bacterium. GTDB lineage: Bacteria > Actinomycetota > Thermoleophilia > Solirubrobacterales > Solirubrobacteraceae > Solirubrobacter. The sequence continues at coordinate 327,806 of CAWKDW010000004.1, forward strand.
CTCGAGCCCGGCCGTGCCGTTCGCGACCACGTTCGGGTCGCCGGACGCCAGGCTGTAGCCCATCAGCTTGTAGCCGGCGGCGTTGACGAGGTCGCCGGTCGCCGTCGGGAACGAAGGAGCCGGCGCGGGTCAGGAAGGTCTGGCCGGTGTTGCCCGAAACGACGAAGAAGCCGTCGCCCTTGACCGCCAGGTCGGTGACAGAGGTCGTGAACTTGAAGGCACCCTGCTCGCTGATGGCGTAGCGCATGTGGGACTCGACGCCACCCGAGACGTATTCGGTGCCGCCGGAGTCCAGGACCAGCGAGGAGAACTCCATCGATGCGCGCTTGTAGCCGGTCGTGCTCGAATTGGCGATGTTGTCGGAGACCGCGCCAAGTCGATTGGCCTGCGCAGCCATGCCGGACACACTGGTGCGCATCGTACCGTAGAGACCCATCGGGCTTACCCTCTGCGCGTATTGCTTGGAGTGCGCAGTGGAGCAGCCTCGGCTTGTGCGAAGCTGGCGTTTCATCGAAGGGATGGAGGAGGTGGCCAAAGTCGAGGCGGCGCCGTTGCACCGGCACCGCGCATCTTACTCGATCAGCCGGTAGCCGAGATAGCGCTGCGAATTGATCGGGTCGTGGCCCAGCCGATGGCGCAGCCGCTTGCGCAGCTTGCTGATGTGGCTCTCGATCACGTTCTCGTCGATCTCCTCGGAGAAGAGGCCGTAGACGAAATTGAAGATCTGGGTCTTGGTGACGCGGCGGCCCTTGGTGCTGACGAGATACTCCAGGATGCGCCGCTCGCGCCGCGGCAGCTGCAGCGGCTCGCCGCCGACCTCCGGATCGCGGCCGTCGTCGAACACGCGAATGTCCCCGCTGATCGTTCCCTCGTCCTCGTCTTCCGCGCGCCGCTGGATGGCCTTGATGCGCGCCAGGATCTCGCGCACATGCATCGGCTTGCCCACCACGTCGTCGACGCCGGCGGCGAACAGATCGAGCGTCTCCTGCAGGGACTTGTCGCCGTTCAGGGCGAGCACGGGAGCGCCGACCGCGCTTTGATCAACTTCGGAAATATACGGCGGTCGTGGCATTCGCCGAGAAGAAAAGCCTCGACCGCCAGAATATCCGGCTCCGAGACCGTCTTGACCCAATTGTCGAAATCGCTGGTGCTGAGGCCGGTGGCGGAGATCCCCTCCCGGTCGAACCAAGCCCGATAGCCCTCCTGCACAATCTCGCGCTCCTCGACCATAAAGATCATGAGGCGCCCCCAAATCGCGTTGATTGTCTGCTAGGGGCTGGTATCTGCAGTAATTTTCAGCGTCAATAACAGTTAGTGGATAGATGATCGAAGACTATTGAGCGTAACCGAAAGGTCTCACTATTAGTGATTCGTAATCCTCTTTGGCTCCATTCGTTAACAAACAATGAACCGGGCAGCGAACCTTCAGAGACAATTTACTGAGAATTTGAAGAAACTCGTCGCGGCTGCCGGCCCTTGAAGGCCGCCTCACACCTCCCTGGAAAAATGCGAACAGTGGAACCGAGGAGTTGAGCATTGTCTTCTTTAGCTGGGACCGGCGGTACGGTCGTGCCTTTCCAGGTGAACGGAAATAGCGCCCTCAAGGCGAGGGAGGCTGGCGAGGCCCGCACGGCCCCGCGCCGGAAGGTTTTCAAGGCCGGCACCGCCGCATCCAACAATCGCCACCTGACCGTATCGTGCACGGTGCGCGATTTGTCGACCACGGGAGCGCGCCTGCGCGTCGACAACGTGGTGAGCATCCCCGACACGTTCGAGCTTATCATTGCCGTCGACGGCCTCGAGGCGAACTGCGAGGTCGTGTGGCGCAAGACGAACGATGTCGGCGTCAGGTTCATCGGCGCCCCCCGCATGGTCGCTGCCAAGCGCGCCCAGGTCATCGGCCCCCTTGTCCTGACCGAGCCGCCCAGCCTCCGGCGCAAACCGAAGCCCGACAGCGCCTGACCGGCGGCTCCCCTAACCACCTCGCGTGATCCGGTCGCTGCCGTTGCTGGCGGCACACGCCGTCCCTCGCGCGACACTCGAGGTGCGCCGTTTCGAGTCGTTCTCTAACCACTAATTAACAATCGTCATCTTATGTAGATGTAGAGCGGAGATCATTCCAGCGGGGGAGCGCACATGTCACGGCGGGCGCCACCTCCTACCTGCTCAAGCCTCTCAACTGGCGCGCGTTCGGCGAGCACATCCGCCACGTGCTGGAGCTCGCCTATCGGGCCGGCCATCTGGCGATGCACGATACGCTGACGGGCCTGCCCAACCGGGCCCTGCTCAGCGAACGGCTGCATCATGCGCTGACGCGGGCCAGCGCCGAAGAGACGGTGGCGGTGCACGTTCTCGATCTCGACCAGTTCAAGAACGTCAACGACACGCTCGGCCATCCCGTCGGCGACAAGCTGCTGCAGGGCGTCGCCGAGCGGCTCCGGCCGCTGATGAGCGAGGCGAACACGATTGCCCGCATGGGCGGCGACGAGTTCGCCATCGTGCAGGTAGGTCTGACCGAGGCCGCGCAAGCGGAGGAACTCGCCGGCCGCGTCATCGCCGCACTCGGCGAACCCTTCGACGTCGACGGCCATCAGCTGGTCATCGGCACCAGCATCGGCATCGCCGTGGGCCCCCAGGATGCGCCGAGCGCCGAGCGGCTGATGCGCAATGCCGACCTCGCCCTCTACCGCGCCAAGGGAGACGGCCGCGGCGCCTTTCGCTTCTTCCGGCCCGAGATGGACGTGCAGATGCAGTCCCGGCGCGTCATGGAATACGACCTGCGCAAAGCGCTCGCCGCCGGCGAGTTCGAGCTCTACTACCAGCCGCTCGTCAATCTCCCCACCAACAAGATCAGCGGCTTCGAGGCCCTCATTCGCTGGCATCATCCCGAGAAGGGGATGATCCTGCCCGAGACCTTCATTCCGCTGGCCGAGGAGATCGGATTGATCGTGCCGCTGGGCGAGTGGATCATCCGCGACGCATGCGCGACGGCGGCACAGTGGTGCGGAGATCTCAAGGTCGCCGTCAACATTTCGCCGGCGCAATTCCGCGAGCCGGGGCTGGCGCAGGTCGTGATGAACGCGCTCGCCTCCACCGGCCTGGCCGCAGGGCGGCTCGAGCTCGAGATCACCGAATCGGCCCGGCTGATGGACAACGACGCGACGCTCTCGCTGCTGCATCAGCTGCGCGCGCTCGGCGTCCGCATCGCCACCGACGACTTCGGCACGGGATACTCCTCGCTCAGCCACCTGCAGAGCTTCCCCTTCGACAAGATCAAGATCGACCGCTCCTTCGTGCGCAACATCGCCAGGAGCGCCAGCTCGCTCAATATCGTGCGGGCGGTGGCGGCACTTGCGCGCGGGCTGGGCATCGCCTCGACCGCGGAAGGCGTGGAGGACAAGGAGCAGCTTGCCACCATCACCTCGGAAGGTTGCACGGAGATGCAGGGCTACCTGCTCAGCCGCCCGCTGCCGGCGCGCGACATCCCGCAGTTCCTGCTTTCCCGTCGCAAGGAGCACGAGCCAAAGCGCGACGCGGCGGCCGCTTGAGCGGCGGCTTTCGCCTTCAGCGCTTGTCCGGCGCGAGGCTCGCCATATAGGTCAGCAGCGCATCGATCTCGGGCGGCTCGAACGTGAAGCGCGGCATGGCCGGGTGGCCGGTGACGATGCCTTCGGCCAAGGCCTCGGCCAGGAACTCGATCGGGTAGCGCTTGGACAGATCGCGGAAGCGCGGCGCCAGACCCAGCGGGCTGTCGCCCGTCGGTCCGACGGCATGACAACGCGCACAGTGCTTCCGGGCGATCGCCTCCCCGCGCTCCATGGCCGACGGCTGGGCGCTCGCGTTGCCGGCACCACCGGCGGCGAGCGCCAGGAGCGCGAGCAGGCCACAGCAGGCTGCCAATATCGGTCCTGTGCGCGTCATCCTCTACCCTTCCCTGCATAGCGCTTGTGCACGGCCGAGAATGCCGCTGTCCAGCTTGGCTGCTCTTGACCTCCATCAAAGCCGGCCCGAACGGTCGCGGGTTGATGGATATCAAGGGCCGTCACACTTTAAGGCCGCAGTAACGCAATAGAAGCGCAAGGTACGGACAGGCCGTGGTAGCCGGCAGCCGGCCGAGGCCCCAGAAGGCCCCTGTGAGACGCAAGACAACTGCCAAGCCCAGCGCGCACGACCAGGCGGAGGTGATCGGCTTCCTCTCCGAGGCCGCCTCCTACGCCGGCGTGGACCGCGTCGAGACCTTCCAGACGCACGGCAATCTGGTGTTCCTGGCGGGTCGGGAGGCGTGGAAGATCAAGCGCGCCGTGAAGCTCCCGTACATGGATTTCTCCACCTTGGAGAAGCGGTACGCGGCCTGCGCGCGCGAGGCCGAGGTCAATCGCGCATTCGCACCGGAGCTGTACCTCGGCTGCGTGCCGATCCGCCAGTCGCCCGACGGCACGCTCACGTTCGGCGGCGCCGGCGAGACCGTCGAATGGGCGGTCCACATGCGCCGGTTCGAGCAGGACGCGCTTTTGAGCACGATCGCGAAGCGGGAAGGAATCGCGAGCGAGATGGCGAAAGCGCTCGCCGACGTCGTCTACGAGTCGCACGCGGTCGCGACGCACGCCCAGCCGTCGTCCGGCACTGCCCCGGTCCGCGGCTTGCTGGCTGCGCTTGCCGGCGCGCTCTCCCGCTCGCAGGTGTTCAACGACCAGGATCTGCGGCGCTTCTCGGAAGCAGCGACGCATCAGCTCGACAAGGCCGCAGCGATACTGGACGAGCGCGCGCGCCGTGGCTGCGTGCGCCGGTGCCACGGCGACGTTCATCTTGCCAACATCGTCATGTGGCAGGGTCGCCCGGTGCTCTACGACGCCATCGAGTTCGACGAGGCCATTGCCACGGTCGACACGCTCTATGATCTCGCCTTCCTGCTGATGGACCTCGACCGGTACGGCCAGAGGCCGGCCGCGAACCTCGTTCTCAACCGTTACCTGTGGCGCGGCCAGGCGGACCTCGATCTGGCGGGGTTGGCGGCGCTGCCGCTGTTTCTGGCGCTGCGCTCGGCCGTCCGGGCGATGGTGACCGTCGACCGGGCGGCGAACGAAAGCGAAAGCACGCGTCAACGGGACCTCGATCGCGCGCGCGCCGGCCTGGCGACGGCTCTGAGCTATCTGGACCCTCCCGCGCCAAGTCTGGTCGCGGTCGGCGGCGTGTCCGGGACGGGAAAGACGACGCTGGCAACCGCGCTCGCACCGCGCCTTGGCGCTCCGCCCGGTGCGGTGCATCTCAGGAGCGACCTAGAGCGCAAGGCCCTGGCCGGCGTCGGCGAGCTCGATCGTCTGCCGGAGGGGGCCTACACCCAGGAGGCGCGGCGGCGCATCTACGACGTGCTGGCGCGAAAAGCGCATCTGGCGCTGACGGCGGGGCATTCGGTCATGGTCGATGCGGTCTACGCGCGCAACGAGGAGCGCCGGGCCATCGAGGCAGTGGTCGCCGGCCTCGGCGTCCCCTTTCATGGGCTCTGGCTCACGGCCGACGCGGAAAAACTGGTCGCCCGCGTCAACGAACGCGATAGCAACGCCTCGGACGCGACGGCGGAGACGGTGCGCACCCAGCTGCGCCGGCAGCATGAACCCTTGTCCGCAGCCTGGCGCGAGATCGCGGCCGGCGGAGCGCCACCCGAGACGCTCAGCCTCGCCGCTTCGGCTCTGGGCCTCGACGTCACAACAACGCGGGATGATCAAGCCACATGACGGTCCGCCATCTTGAATATCTGCTGAACCCCCGCTCGGTCGCGATCATCGGCGCCAGCACGAGGCCCGGCAGCGTCGGCCTGATCACGGCGCGCAATACGCTGGGCGGCGGCTTCTCCGGGCCGATCTGGCTGGTGAACCCGAAGCACAAGGAGATCGACGGCCACGCTTGTCTTGCCTCCGTCGACGCCCTTCCCGCCGCGCCCGACTTGGGCGTCATCGTGACACCGCCCGGGACCGTACCGCAGCTGATCGGCGAGCTTGGCGCGAAAGGAACGCGTGCCGCCGTCGTCATCACGGCCGGGGTGCGCAACGACCTCAAGCAGGCGATGCTGGAAGCATCCCGGCCCCACCTCCTGCGCGTGCAGGGGCCCAATTGCCTGGGGCTCATGCTGCCGCGCATCGGCCTCAACGCCAGCTTCTCCCATTGCGCGGCCCTGCCGGGCGACCTCGCCTTCGTCTCTCAATCCGGCGCGCTGATCACGGCCATCGTCGACTGGGCGCGCGGGCGCAGCATCGGCTTCTCGCACGTGGTCTCGCTCGGCGACATGGCCGACGTCGACTTCGGCGATCTGCTCGACTACCTGGCCGGCGACGTCCACAGCCGCGCCATCCTGCTCTACATGGAATCGGTCACCAACGCGGCGAAGTTCGTGTCGGCGGCCCGGCGGGCGGCACGGTCCAAGCCCGTCATCATCGTCAAGGCCGGCCGGAGCACCGGCGGCGCCAAGGCCGCGCTGTCGCACACCGGCGCGCTTGCCGGCACGGACGCTGCCTACGAGGCGGCCTTCCGGCGCGCCGGCCTGCTGCGCGTCAACAGGCTCGGGGAGCTTTTCAGCGCCGCGGAGATCCTCGCCCGCCACCCCAAGCTCGGCGGCGAGCGGCTCGCGATCCTGACCAACGGCGGCGGCGCCGGTGTGCTCGCCACCGACCGGCTCGGCGATCTCGGCGGCACACTCGCCCAGATCTCCGACGACACGAAAGGCGCGCTCGATGCCTTGCTGCCCAGCACCTGGTCGCGCGGCAATCCGATCGACATCATCGGCGATGCCGATGCGGCCAGATACGGCCAGGCCCTGGAGGTGCTGCTGGCGCGCGACGAAGCCGACGCGATCCTGGTGATGAACTGCCCGACGGCGCTGGCCTCGAGCACCGAGGTCGCGCAGCGGGTCACGGCGGTCGTGGACCATCACAAGGCCACCGCGTCCCTCCCCAAGCCGGTCATCACCGCGTGGCTCGGCGAGGAGGCGAGCCGGGAGGCGCGCAAGCTGTTCGCGCAGAAGGGCATCGGCAGCTTCGCCACGCCGTCCGAGGCCATCGACGGCTTCATGCATCTTGTGCGCTACGCCCGGGCGCAGGAGGAGCTGATGCGCACGCCGCCCTCCCTGCCTGCGGAGCTCGGCATCGATACCGGCAAGGCAACCGAAATCCTGCGCTCGGCGCTCAGCGATCGGCGCACGACGCTTTCCGAGATCGAGGCCAAGGCGCTGCTGGCAGCCTACGGCATCCCGACCGTGCCGACGGTCTTCGCACGCGATCCGACCGAGGTCGGCGAACGAGCGGCCGCATTGCTCATGCAGCAGTCAGCCTGCGTCGTCAAAGTCCTGTCCGACGACATCTCCCACAAGTCGGACGTCGGCGGCGTTCGCCTCGGGCTGGAGCGCGCCGCCGACGCACGGCAGGCGGCGGCGGACATGCTCCGGCGCATCGCCCACCTCGCGCCGGATGCAAAGATCAAGGGCTTCACCGTGCAACCCATGATCCGGCGCCCGCGGGCGCATGAGCTGATCCTCGGCATGTCGGTCGACCAGGCGTTCGGGCCGCTCGTGATGTTCGGGGCCGGCGGCACGGCGGTGGAGGTGGTGCACGACACCGCGCACGCGCTGCCACCGCTCGATTTGAAGCTGGCACGCGACCTGATGCGGCAGACGCGCATCTGGCACCTGCTGCGCGGCTACCGTGACCGGCCCGCTGCCGACATCGAGGCGATCGCGGAAGCGCTGGTCCGGCTGAGCTACCTGGTGGCGCGGCATCCGGAGATTCGCGAGTTCGACATCAATCCGCTGCTGGCCGACGAGCAGGGCGTGATCGCGCTCGATGCCCGCGTGCGGGTGGCGGACGCGTCGGCCGAGCCGCGCGTGCCCATGGCCATCAGGCCCTATCCCGCCGAATGGACCATGGACGCGGAGGTCGCCGGCATCGGATCGATCCTATTGCGCCCCATCCGGCCCGAGGACGAGCGCCTCTATCACGACTTCTTCGCCAACGTGACCATGGAGGACCAGCGCCTGCGCTTCTTCACCGCCGCGCCGAACCTCTCGCATCGGTTCCTGGCGCAGCTGACCCAGATCGACTACGCGCGCGAGATGGCGTTCGTGGCCATCGCCAAGGATAGCGGCGCGCTGCTCGGCGTGGCGCGCATGATCGCCGACCCGGACTACACCAGGGCCGAATACGCCGTCCTCGTCCGGTCGGACCTCAAGGGCCGGGGGCTCGGCTGGCGCCTCATGCAGCACTTGATCGCCTACGCCAAGGCGGAGAAGCTCGTCGAGTTGCATGGGGCCGTGCTGGCCGACAACACGTCCATGCTGAAAATGTGCCGCGAGCTCGGCTTCGCCGTCGAGGCCGAGCCCGGCGACGCCAGCGTGCGGCGCGTCCGCCTGCAGCTCGCCCGCGCGTGACAGGCCGCTAGACACGAAGTGGGGATTGATGGACCAGCCGATCGGGCCGCCTGACGCGGCGCCAGGGCGGACCGAGCCTGCGCTGGCAAAGTCATTGTCCCTGCTGCACGCCACGCTCTACGGGCTCGGCGTCACCATCGGCGCGGGCATCTACGTGCTCATCGGCGCCGCCGCCGCGCGGTCCGGGATGCATGCGCCCTTGGCGTTCGTGGCTGCCGCCCTGCTGATGGCGCTGTCGGCGGCGTCGTTCGCGGAGCTGGCCGGGCGGCTTCCCGTCGCCGCAGGCGAGGCCGCCTATGTGCGCGCGGGCTTTCGTTCCGACCGGCTGGCGACCGCGGTTGGCCTGCTGGTGGTGGCGGTCGCCATCGTGGCGGCTGCCGCCATCAGCGTCGGCGCGGCTGGATACGTGCAGGTGTTCGTTGCGCTCCCCCTCCCGATCCTGGTGGCGGCCATCGTGCTCGGCATGGGGGCGGTGGCCACCTGGGGGGTGAAGGAATCCGTCACCTTCGCCGGCGTCATGACGGTGATCGAGATCGGCGGCCTGCTCCTGCTCGTGTTGGCCGGCTTTTTCTCCGACGCGAAGATCATCGCCCGTCTGCCGGAGATGGTTCCCACCGACGCCAGCCCGGCGCTGCTCGCCGGTCTCGTCAGCACGACCCTGCTGGCGGTCTTCGCCTTCATCGGCTTCGAGGGGCTCGCCAACGTGGCGGAGGAGGTGCGCGACCCGCAGCGCACCTTGCCGCGCGCCATATTTCTTACCCTCGCCATCACCACGGTGCTCTACGTCGCCGTGGTGTGGATCGCGCTGGCGACGGTCGGCCAAGCGGACCTGGTGTCGTCGAGCGCGCCCCTCGCCCTCGTGTTCGAGCGGCTGACCGGCGCCTCGCCTGCCAGCATGGCGCTGATCGGCATCGTCGCCACGCTCAACGGCATCATCGTGCAGATCATCATGTCCTCGCGCGTGCTCTACGGGCTGGCACACCAGCGCGGCCTGCCGCCGATCTTCGGACGCGTCAACCCGACCACGCGCACGCCGGTGCTCGCGACGGTGTTCACGACCGCCTGGGTATTGCTGCTGGCGGTGACCCTGCCGCTCAACGATCTCGCCGACGTCACCGCGCGCCTCACCCTCGTCGTGTTCGCGCTGGTCAACCTGTCGCTCGCCCGCCTCAAGGCGTCCGCCACCGAAACGCCGCCCCGCATTTTCGTTGTGCCGCGATGGGTGCCCTGGGCGGGTGCCGCCACCTGCATCGGCCTCCTCGCCCTCGACCTGGCTACGATGCTCGCGCGTTAGGGACGCTACTCTGCAATCTGCCGCCGAGGTCGAAATAAGACGAACACGTCGATTTCGCACGTTCAGCTGCGCGTGATGCAAGCTAGTGTGGCGGTTCAGAAGTTCCCCATCACTTGCGACCAGGTTGGGAGGGAACTTCTGAACCAAAGCCACACTAGCAACTCTATGATTCTAGTGTCCCTTTTGAACCCGAAGTTCGCAAACCCGCTGGCGGCAAACTGTGTGCGAACTTCGGGTTCGGGACACTAGCCAATCCGAGCCAGATAGTAATTCTCGGCGAGATCGCACCATGCCATGCGCCACTCCACGGGGCGTCCGTCAATATCCCGCACGACACGATCCAGCACGGCAATCGCCGACCCGACCGCAACGTCCAGGGCTTTGGCGATGCCTGGAGAAACGGTGCCGATCGAGATGCGCTCCTCGGCCTTGCCGAGAAGGATGCCGTATTCCTGTGCAAGGCTGCCAATGCTCTGCGGGAAGCCGTTCCTTTCCTGGAGCCCGGGAAACAGGGAGGCAGGCATGGAGACTTCGGCCAGCAGGAACGGGCGCGCGTTGGAATAACGTGTCCTGCGAAAGCGGTAGACCGCGTCCGTCGCCTGCAAGGACAGCCGGTCGCACTCCTTTTCATTCGCGGTCCGCACCGTGATCTCGACCGACCTGACGTCGTTGAGGATGCGCTTGCCGTCTGGCGCGCGAACATTGGTGAAGCGTCGGGACAGCTCGTCGGAGGATTGATCGCTTACGAACGTTCCGCGACCCTGCCGCCGCGTGATCAGATGCTCGTTCTTCAAGAGATCCAACGCCTTGCGCATGGTGCCGGGGCTCACGCCGAACTCGCGTGCAAGGTCGCTTTCGCTCGGAAGGGCCGCGTTGGGCTTCCACTCCCCGCTGGCGATGCGCTCCGCCAGTGCGTCACGCAGTTGACCGTAGAGGGGCCGGATCAAAAGTGACTTCTCTGCCATGGCCTCCCTCCCCGCCTTGGAAGAAACCTATTCAGGACAGTCTCCGAGCGCTCATATGGAATAGCGAGCTGTCAATGCTAGAAGTACCGAAGGTGACTTGGCAACGCCAATTTCAGTCAGAACCGCACAGAGCGGTTCAAGCTGAGTTGCCCTGGCTATGGCGCGGGACGCTTCTCTGCATCGCTCTCACCTCTTCGGGCAAGAGCACCAGCGTCTCTCGAGCGTCTGCGCCCAATCAGCAGCAGACGACGCTTCGGACTATACGCGTCTCTCTTGGAACCTCCAACTCCCCTTGGCATCCAAGACAGCGCGGCGCCTTGGACCCTCCTACGATCTGGCAGCCCCCGCCCGCTTGACGTCGGAGGTGAAGGTGTAGCCGACGCCGCGCACCGTCTTGATCAGGTGCGGGTGGTCGGGGTCCAGCTCGATCTTCTTGCGTAGGCGTGCGACCAGGTTGTCGATCGAGCGATCGAGCGGCGACCAGTCGTGCCCTTTGAGCAGGTCCATGATCTCGTCGCGGGAGAGCACGCGATGCGGCCTCTTCACGAAGGCTTCCAGCAGATTGAACTCGCTGGTGGTCAGCTCTTCGGCGCCGCCGCCCTCCCGCTCCAGGCTGCGCTGATCGAGGTCGAACACCCAGCCCTTGAAGGCATAGCGTTGCCCCGGCGGTGCGGCCTGCTCGCCCGTTCCGGCGCGTCTCAGCACGGCGCGGACGCGTGCGACCAACTCGCGCAGCTCGAAGGGCTTGGCGAGATAGTCGTCGGCACCGAGCTCGAGGCCGACGACGCGGTCGATGGCATCGCCCTTGCCCGTGAGCATGATGATCGGGACGTTGCGCGCCTTGCGGATCTCGCGCGCCAGATCGAGCCCGTTCTCCTTGCCGAGGTTGAGGTCGAGGGTGATCAGCGCCACGGGGTGCTTCGCCAGGCAGGCGTTGAGCTCAGCGCCGTCCTTGGCCTCGGAGACACCGAAGCCTTCCCCCTCCAAGCACCGCCGCAGCAGCGCGCGGATCTTGGGGTCGTCATCGACGACAAGAATGTGCCCGCCACCCATCAAGCCGCTCCTGCCGGCCATTCTCGTCTTTCCGCGCGGTTTGTCACAAAGGCGCAGGAATTTCTGCTACCATGACTTCTGGTAGCATGACCAAGCCCAAAGCGCAGCATTCCTGGAAAGAGCATCATGGCACAGACGCTGGGCCAGACGCCCTCGCCCGAGGCGCAGGCCGCCAAGCTGCGGGGCATCCTGGAGTCCGCCGTCACCGCCATCGTCACCATCGACCACCGGGGTGTAATCGAGACGGTCAACCCCGCGACCGAGCGGCTGTTCGGGTACAGCGTTGAGGACCTGATCGGGCAGAACGTCAAAATCCTGACGCCCGAGCCTTACCGGACCGAGCACGACGGCTACATCGACAACTACCTCAGAACCGGAGAGAAGAAGATCATCGGCATCGGCCGCGAGGTGAGCGGCCGACGCAAGGACGGCACGACCTTCCCCGTGTACCTGTCGGTCAGCGAGTTCGAGGCAGGCGGCCAGCGCTACTTCACCGGCATCATCCACGACATCAGCGACCGCAAGCACGTCGAGGAGGCCCTGCTCGAGAGCGAGCGGCGGCTGGCCCACGCGCAGAAGATGGAAGCCGTGGGCCAGCTCACCGGCGGTATCGCCCATGACTTCAACAACCTGCTGTTGGTGATCACCGGCAATCTGGAGCTGCTGGAGCCGCGTCTTGAGCGCGACGAGTTGCAGGTGCTGCTCAAGGAGGCGCAGGATGCCGCGATGCTCGGCTCGAAGCTGACCGACCAGCTCCTGACCTTCGCGCGCCGGCGTCACCTGGATGCGCACGTCATCCAGCTCAACGATCTGGTCGTCGGCATCACCGACATGCTGCGCCGCACGCTGGGCGAGCACATCACCCTGTCGACCTCGCTGGCACGCGACGTCTGGCCGACGCGCGCCGACCCCGGCCAGTTCCAAAGCGCGATCATCAACATGGCCGTCAATTCGCGCGATGCCATGCCGAACGGCGGCAAGCTCGTGATGGAGACCCGCAATGCTGGGCTCGATGCGGATCACGTCGAGTTTCACGCCGAGCTGGAGCCCGGGGACTACGTGCAGCTGTCGATCTCCGACACGGGCTCGGGCATGGAGCCGCACGTGCGCGACCGGGTCTTCGAGCCCTTCTTCACCACCAAGCAGATGGGCCGCGGCACCGGCCTCGGCCTCGCCATGGTCTACGGGTTCGTCAAGCAGTCCGGCGGCCACATCACGATTTACAGCGAGCCCGACCACGGCACGACGATCAATCTCTATTTCCCCCGCGCCACCGGTGAGGCCGTCGCCGCCACCACCACCAGCAAGAGCGCCAGTGACAACGACGTCCGGCCGCGCGAGATCATCCTGGTTGTCGAGGACGACAGGCGTGTGCGTCAGCTCACCATCAAGCGACTGAAGCTGATCGGCTACCAGGTCCTCGAAGCCGGCGACGGCCCCACCGCGCTGGACATCCTGGGTCGCGGCACGCCGGTCGATCTCGTCTTCACGGATCTGGTCATGCCCGGCGGCCTCTCCGGCCGCGACGTTGCCACGCGCGCCCGCGCGTTGAAGCCGGGTGTCAAGGTGCTGCTCACGTCAGGATACGCTGAAGAGCTGATGCACGGCGAGGACCTGCGCCGCGAGCAGCTGAGGGTGCTGCGCAAGCCCTACGCGCAGGCCGAACTCCAAGCCGCCTTGCGCGAGGTCCTCAGCGGCTAGCAATTGCACCTTGCCAAATTCCGCCGCACCCCGCGTTGACCGGGATCAAACCGGATTGCGGGCGCATGGCCCATTCTGGGTCCGTCTTGGTCTTGGGCCTCTCCCGCGGTGAACAAGGGCGTGACTGAACCTCAACCGTTGCGCTTCGCCGTTGGTACCTTCCACAGCTGGAACGGTGTGGAGATCGCCATACGGGACCTCGGCTCGGGGGGCACTGCGGCCAGCAGCTTCAACTTGCTCGGGCTTCAGCGCGTGCTGGCTGGTGCGTCGCACGCGACGGCCGATGGGAGACAGTTCGTTCCGTGGGAGCTGCCGTTTCCCGGCAATGGCGAATTGATCGGTTGTACGCAGGGCCCGCTGGCCGAACGCCTCGCCGGGCGGCTCAGCGCCGGGGCGACGACGCTGAAAACCGCGCTGGGCCGTTGGCTGATCCCACGTCACGCCGCGCATCTCCAGAGCAAGGTCGAAGACGGCAACATCACGCTGTGGGTTCAGCTCTTCGACCACGACGATGAGCGCCGGGCCTGCCAGAGCCTGCTGGCCAGAAGCTCCAGTTCCGTGGGCGTCCACGACCTGATCGGCGAGTGAGACCCGGCAGGGACCCAGCGGCCCCCTTCCATCAGGCGAGGAGCGGCTGCGCAGGGGCGGGCTATATCTGGTGCAAACCGGCAACAGAATCCCCGCATTCGCCCATGCCACATGGCGGCCATCCGGCGAAACTGGTACGAACCAAGCATCTAGAACGCTGGTCATTTCGTGACCCATGGAACCATGACGTCGAGCATGCGGGGCTGGTCCGGAACGCTTTCAATTGCCGCTGGCTGGCTGGCAGCAGGGATCGTTCTCTGTGGCGCCTCCGCGCCATCGCGCGCCGAGGTGCAGATCAGCGTCTACGGCGGCATGAATACGAACTTCAGCAGCAAGGGCGAACTGCACGGTCCGGTGGATGACGAGCGCACGTTCGACTGGGAGGGCAAGTCGTTCCAGATGCCGCCCTACTGGGGCGCCCAGCTCACCTACTGGTTCAATCGCGGCGCAGGCTTTGGCCTGCAGTTCGACTATACGCACGCCAAGGCCTACGCCGACGTCAACTTCGCCACCGACCCGACCTATTCGCATCTCGAATTCACCGACGGCAACAACCTCGCCATCATCAACCTGATGTACCGGTTCGAGCCGATGTGGGACGGCAAGGTCGTGCCCTTTGTCGGCATCGGCGGCGGTGTCGCCATTCCCCACGTCGAGGTGACGCTCAAGCCGCCGTCCGCATCGAGGACCTTCGAATACCAATTCGCGGGCGGCGCCGCGCAGGTGGTGGCGGGCCTGGAGTACAAGCTGAACGACGCATGGTCCGTATTCGCGGAGGGCAAGCTCAGCTACTCGCACCTCGACACCGACCTCGAGAACGGCGGCAAGTTCAAGACCTACCTCTGGTCACCGCAGCTCGCCATCGGTCTGAGCTACCGGTTCGGCAACTGAGCCCGCATCGCGCGGCCGGCTTGGCGCGCGGATGAGCGGTCTCAGTGCCAGCACCGTCAGCGCCATCAACAGCCCTGCGAACACGACATCGCTCAGAAAGTGCGCGCCCACCGCGATGCGCAGGAAGCCTGCCGCCAAACCGCTGATGGTGCCGGCAACAACGAGGGCCGCGCCCCACTGCGGAACGACGGCGGCCGCGGCATAGAACGGCACGAACGCCGTCGTCGCCTCGCCGCTGACGAAGGAGCAACCCCGCCTGCATTGGTCCGCGGGCAGCGGCGCCGGCGTGAACCGCTTGGTGCCTCCGAACTCCACGACATGCTTGGGCCGCGCCCGCCCCCACTGGTCCTTGAACACGAGATTGCCCAAGAGGCCCGGTCCGATGCTCAAGCAGAGCACCAGGAAGAGCCACTTGCGCGGGTCGGCACCCAGCAGCGTCTGCCTGCCTCTGACTGCCGCCATCCAGCCGGCGACCGAAGCGAGCATGCACACCCAATAGAAGACGATGAAAGCTCTCCGCAGCCACGTGACCCAGGCATAGTGGTGGCCCACGAAGCCCGTCGACGGCGAATAGACCGCACGGCTGACCCACAGGTCGATCCCGGGGAAGGCGTAGAAGAGGATACCGGCCGCCAGGCACCCGCCGAGGCACCAGCCCCACAGCGCGATCCCCTCGGACAGCCGATTCAAGCGGTTTCCCATCCCCTCAATACGCGCGCACGGGTACCTCGGCACCCTTGCGCTCCGCCGACAGGTAGGCGCTGTAGACGGTCGAAATGCAGTCGGCGGCAAGCCGGCTGTCGCTCTCGGGCCGCTCCCCCGTCGCCACGCTGCGGTAGAACGCCTCGACCTCCTGCGGGAAACCGGTGATGAAATCCTCGTCGGGCGCGGTCGGGGCCCAGCCCTGCTTGGTGCCGATCTTCTCCACCACGTAGACGTCGCGGAACTGGTCTTCTGCCGGGTTGTAGGTCTGCATGGCCGTGTTCGGATTGATGTTGCATACGGCGCGGTGGTTGTTGGCCATCACCTCGAGCCAGTTGTGGATGCCGCCCATGACGATCTCCGAGGCGAAGATGTCGGCGACCGTGCCGTCCTCGAACACGACGTGGGTGGCGGAGAAGTCCTCCACGTCGTGATAGTCGGTGCGCAGGAAGCCGCGGTCGGCGAAGCCGTCGAGTCGCGTGATGGCATGCGTGCGCGCGCTGACCGCGGCCGGACGGATCGGCCGGCCATTGCGGGCGCGCCCCTCCACCCGCTTCAGGTAGAGCGCGGCGGTGAGCGGGTGCACGCCCTTGCCGATCAGCGCGCCGCCGCCGTTGAGGCGCCAGAAGCCATAGGCCTGGCTATGCGAGCCGGAGTGGGCCTCCTCGCCGTGCATCCACAGCACCTGGGCGCCGGTCTTCTCGATGATCTCGCGCTCCTTCTGGATCGCGGGCGCATAGACCCAGTTCTCCGCATAGAGGATCATCGCCTTGGATTTGGCTTCGGCCTCCAGCATGCGGTCGATGCTGGCGAGCGCCCCCTCGAGCGCCGTCTGCATGGAGGCGTGCGCGGCGTCGAAGTCGGCGGAGCCGTCGCCGAACCAGCCGGTCAACGGCTTCTCCACCACCGCATGCACGCCGCGCCCCAGCGCCGCCACGGCAATGGCCTCGTGCGCGGCGGGGCTCGCGCACACGTGCACCACGTCGACCTGGTCGAGAAGGGCTTCCAGCGAAGGCAAGGTCGTCAGCCCGCGCGGCTCGGCGAAGCGCCGGGCGTTGGCCGCCGTCGGCGAGTAGACGCCGACGAGGTCCACGTCCGTGCCGTAGACGCGATGCATGCCCTCGTAGTGCAGGTTGGCCGCGAAGCCGGACCCGACGATGCCCGCCCGCACTCTCGGCTTTGTCGCCACGCCTCCCCCTTCTAGCGCCGTTCCGACTTGGATCGAACTCGCGATCAGCGGGTCACGACCCAGTGCTGAGCTTGTCGAAGCACGCCATTGTCAAACTCATTCGCCCTTCGACAAGCTCAGGGCTGAGGGCTCATGCTTCCATGAAAACCAGAACGACATCGCACTTCAATACGGTCGGCCGCGCGCTCAAAAAAACGACCTCAAGCCGCACCTGACCGACTACTGGGTGATCCCACCGAAAGCCAACGCAGCGTTCGTCGCGGCAATGGAGGACGTGCTCGACGTCTACACGCGGCCGCACGATCCGGCGTGCCCGCTGGTCTGCCTCGATGAGACGAGCAAGCAACTCGTCGCGGAGACGCGCACGCCCGAGCCTATGCGAGCAGGACAGCCCGCGCGTCACGACTACGAGTACAAGCGCAACGGCACGGCCAATCTCTTCATGCTGTTCGCGCCGCTCGAAGGTTGGCGCCATGTCGAGGTCACCAAGCGCCGCACGGCCATTGACTACGCTCACGTCCTGCGCGATCTCGCCGACATCCACTTCCCGAAAGCGGAGAAGATCGTCCTGGTTCAGGACAACCTGAACACGCACACGCCGGCGTCATTGTACGAAGCGTTCGAGCCGGCCGAGGCGCGCCGCATCATCGAGCGGTTCGAGTGGCACTACAGCCCCAAGCACGGCAGCTGGCTCAATCTGGCGGAGTGCAGAGCTGGCCGTGCTCTCCGGCCAATGCCTCGCCCGGCGCATCCCCGACGCCGACACGCTCAGGACGGAAGTCGACGCGTGGCGCAAGCACCGCAACACCCACAACGCCAAGGCCAACTGGCACTTCACTTCAACCGACGCCCGTGTGAAGCTGAAGAGCCTGTATCCGTCGCTTTAGGAGATTCAGGCCACTAGTCGCCCCAACCCGCAAGCTACATGCAAATATCCACCATCACCAATCCGTCCGTCGTACGCGTCGCGCGCCGCCCCACCCCTCCCTCTCCCCTCGGGGAGAGGACGTGAGGCCATGACTTACGTCCGCGTGGGGGCTCGGCAGCCATTCGAACAACGCTGACGACGCGGACGTAGGTCATCCGGCCGAACCGGTGAGGGGGGACTTCGCAGCACGGCATCGCATGCGCTCACGACATTGTGCCGTCGGACATCTCCAAGGCCCAAGCGTTTCCGCCTAGTGTCCTCGCAATGGCGCGACCAATCGAGGGCTGCCCCAACATGAGCACGAGCTTCGCACGCGTCACCTTCGCCGGCAGTCTCGGGGCAGAGCTTGCCGCACGGCTCGATCTGCCCGTCGGCCCGGTGCGCGCCTACGCCTTGTTTGCGCATTGCTTCACCTGCACGAAGGACATCCTTGCGGCCAAGCGCATCGCCGCCGCGCTCGCGGCGGAAGGCATCGGCGTGCTGCGCTTCGATTTCACGGGCCTTGGATCGTCCGAGGGGGAGTTCGCCAACACGAATTTCTCCTCGAATGTCGAGGACCTGGTCGCCGCCGCCGGTTTCCTGCGATCAAACTACCAGGCGCCGGCCCTGCTGATCGGACATTCGCTCGGCGGAGCCGCTGTCCTCGCCGCCGCGCATCGCGTGCCGGAGGCCAAGGCCGTGGTCACCATCGGCGCGCCCGCCGACGTCACGCACGTGCTCGAAGCACCTCGGCGCACATCTCGAGCACATCGAGCAGCGCGGCGAGGCCACCGTGACCTTGGCGGGTCGGCAATTCGCCGTGCGCAAGCAGCTCGTGGACGACGCCAAGGCGCAGGCGCTGCACGACCGCATTGCCAAGCTCGGCCGGGCGCTGCTGGTCATGCATTCGCCGATCGACCAGACGGTCGGCATCGAGAACGCCACCGCCATCTTCCAGGCGGCGCGCCACCCCAAGAGTTTCGTGTCGCTGGACGATGCCGATCACCTGCTTTCGCGCGAGCGCGACGCCGGCTATGCCGCCCAGGTCATCGCCGGATGGTCCTCGCGCTATCTGCCCGACGCGCCGATTCCCGCCGACATGGCCGACGCTGCCCAGCGGGTCTCAGTAATGGAGACCGGTGCCGGCAAGTTCCAGAACATGGTCGTGGCCGGTTCGCACCGGCTCCTCGCCGACGAGCCCAGATCCGTCGGCGGGCTCGACAGCGGCCCCACCCCTTATGACTTCGTGGCCATCGCGCTCGCCGCCTGCACGTCGATGACCTTGCGGATCTATGCGGATCACAAGAAGCTGCACCTCGGGCGCATCTCGGTCAGCGTCTCCCACGGCAAGGTGGCGGCCGAGCACTGCGCAGACTGCGGCGAGGCTGCGGAAGGGCGGACAGGCAGGATCGACAGGTTCGAGCGCACCATCTCGATCGAGGGCGGCGCCGCCCCGGACCTCCACGACAAGCTGCTCGACATCGCCGACAAATGCCCCGTGCACCGCACGCTGGAGACCGCCTCCGCCATCGTCACCAAAATCGCCCCGTCCGAATAGGCCGTCAGCAGGTCCGCTACGGTCTCCACCAAAGCTGAACCACCGCACAAAGCACAACGTGTCATCCCGGGCCTTGTGCCCGGGATCCATCCCTCGGCTTGCTCAGGAGCCTGTCGATGGCTGGATCCCGGCGACAAGCGCCGGGATGACGACGCGAGCTTGATCACCACGATCCAGCCGAAACTGCGCGCACCTAAGCCCGCCACCGCTCTAGGTTCTGCGCCACGAACGCGTCGTCGTTGAGCTCGGGGTAGGAGCGATAGAGCCGGTCGATGCCGGCGGCCTGGCCCGGGCTCAGCACCTCGCGCGGGTCGAGGCAGTGCACCGTGCGCATGATGCCCTGCCGGCGCAGGATCTCGTGGCAGCCGGGAATGCAGCCGGCAAAGTCGTGCGCGACGTCGAAGATGACGCTGTTGCAGTCGGTCACCATGCTGTCGAGCGCCAGCATCTCCTCGGGAATCGCGCCGGTGCCGGTACAGCCGTGAACCTTCTCCAGAAGCTCGACCGCGGACTTGGTCCACACGCTCCAATGGCCGAGCAGGCCGCCCTTGAAGCGCAGCGTCACCTCGCGCTTCTCCACGCGCAGGCGCAAAGGCGTGACCAGGTCGGCGACGATGTGATCGTCGTTGCCCGTATAGAGCGTGACGCGGTCCTCGGCGCCGGCCGCGGCGACGCCGAAGGCGACGTCCAGCGTCTTGTAGCGGTTGAAGGGCGCGACCTTGACGGCGATGACGTTGTCGATCGCCGCAAAGCGCGCCCAGAACGCGCGCGACAGCGCAATGCCGCCGACCGCCGTCTGCAGGTAGAAGCCGATCAGCGGCAGCTCGCGCGCGACCGTGGTGCAATGCTCGATGAGATCGTCCTCGCCGGCGCCGGCCATGGCGCTCAAGCCCAGCAGCGCGGCGTGATAGCCGAGCGTGCGCGCCGTGCGCGCCTCCTCCACGGCCTGGGCGGTTTTGCCGATGATGCCCGCGATCATCACCAGCGGGCGCTTCGTCCAATGGGCCGCCGTCTCGGCCGCCAGCTCCAGCACGGGCCGGTAGAGGCCGACGTCCCTGATCTGGAACTGCGTGGCGTGCACGCCGACCGCCAATCCGCCCGCACCCGCATCGATGTAATAGCGCGCCAATGCCTGCTGCGACTGGCGGTCGAGCTGGCGTTTCTCGTCGAGCGCCAGGGGATGCGCGGGCAGGGCCGCACCCTTGCGCAGGATGGCAAGAACATTCTCCGGGATATCCGTCCAGTGCGCGCCGCGCATGGCTAAGGCTCCTTCAGGCAAGCTCCGGCCCGGCGAGGGCGAAGAGGTGGGACGCGTCCTCCAGCGGCGGAAAGCTCCCCCGGACCATACGCATGAACGAACGCGGGGCGGTAGCGCCCTGGCTGCAGCAAGCCACGCGCGGATCTTCTGGTGGGTGTCGGGCACGTCGAGGATCACGCGCTGCCCGGCACGGCCGACGGCGCTGCCGAGAAGCGCGAGCGCGATAGTCCTCATCGTCGGCGACGATCGGCCCCACATGCAGCGCGGTATGCCCGTCCCGCCCCAGCACGTAGCCGGCAAGCCCGCCGTCCCCGCGCTCGGCAACCTGCGCCACGGACGATGCCCGCGACATGAGATGCGCCAGGATTGCGTCGCGCCTGAAGCCGGAGCGCGCCGCGTCGCAGGCCAATATTGCCGGCAGGTCATTGGCGGAGGCCGGCCGTATGCGGACCCCCGCCGGCGCTTCGACGACGCTCGTGGCGCCGTGCTCCAGCCGCCAGCGCGACAGCGCATAGACGTCGCGGAACCCCAGCGGCAGATAGACCGGCCGTCCGAACTCGGTCGCGTCGAGCCCGGCCGCCACGCCCTCTTGCGCGGTCTCGGCCAGGCACCGGTCGAGCAGGCGCGTACCGAACCCCTGGCGGCGCGCCGATGCCGTCACCAGCACCATGCTGATCCACGAGATCGCCGGCCCCAGCGGCAACACCAGCGCGGTCGCGATCCATTGGCCGGACGGCGCGCGGATGCCGAAGGCATGTCCCTTGTCGATCATCAGCCGCCAGTCGGCCGCGACCTGGTTCCAGCCGGCTTCCACCGACAGCGGCGCCACCGCCTCGGCATGGCGCGGCTCGAGGCGCTCGATGGGAAGGGCGGCCGCTTCGTCAGAAACGGCCATCGCGGACCTCGTAGTGGGTCGGCTTGCCGAGGCTCGCCATGCCCCGGCCGAGCCAGTCCGCGGTCCAGTCGATCATGCGCTCCAGCGGCACGCGTGGGGGTCCGAACTCCGCCACCATGCGCGACGCGTCGCTGAGCCAGCCGGCGCGCGCCTCGGTGCCGGTGAGCTGCGGGGATCGTCCGAAGCGGCGGCCGAACGCCTCGGCCAGCTCGCGCACGCTGATGGTCTCAGTGCCCGTGACATTGATCGGCGTCGTCGGCGTCGTCGCGTGGGCAAGGCAGCGCAGCGCGACCGCGTTGGCGTCGCCCTGCCAGATGACGTTGACATGGCCCATGGACAGGTCGATCGGCGCGCCGTCGCGCACCTTGACGGCCACGTCGTGCAGCACGCCGTAGCGCATGTCGATTGCGTAGTTGAGGCGGACGAGGCGGCCGGGCGTGCCCAGCGCGATCGAGAAATGCTCGAACATGCGCTCCCGGCCGACGCACGAGGCGGCATAGTCGCCGGGCGGCGGGGTCGTCGGCATGTCCTCCGTGGCGCCGCCGCTGTCGACCGGCACGAACGGGTAGACGCACCCCGTGGAGAAGGCGACGATGCGCGAGGCCGCGAAAGCCTCCGCGACGATGGTCGGCGCGTGCACGTTCATGGCCCAGGTCAGCGCCGGGTTGCCGGAGGCCCCGAACTTCATCGCCGCCATGTAGACGACGTTGGGGATCTTCGGCAGCGCCGCGACAGCGCGACGGTCGAGCAGGTCGCACGCGATCGTCTCGACACCCGCCGCCTCCAGTGCGGTGCGCGCACGCCGCGTCGGAGAAGCGGGCGACGCCGACCACGCGCTTTTGCGGCGCCGCGCGTCTCGCCAACCGGGCAAGCGTCGGCCCCATCTTGCCGGCAACGCCGAGGATGAGAATATCGCCGGTGAGCTTGGCGAGGTCCGCGATCAGCTCCGGCGCAGGCTCGGTCATGAAATCCTCGAGCGCGGTGATGCTCTCGAAGCGGTCGGGCAGGCTCGGTGTGCTCATGCGGCCTTGTCGGGGAAAGCAGGTGTCAGTCGCTCGGCGGGCGCCGCCGGCATGGGCCGCATGGCTGCAAAGTCCATGTCGGCGCCGACGGCGAAGCCAGGGCAGGCTAGCGAACCGAGCGCCAGATTGCCATTGTCGATGATGAGGCGCGCGGGGCCGGCGGCACGGCTGTAGAGGTCGGGATGCGCGCGGGTGAAGGCTGCCTGTTCCTGGTCGGTGGCAAACGACATCCCGTCGACGAAGTGGTGGCCATTGCGCTCGACGTGGCCGAGGCCCAGGAGCGACACCAGCGCCAGGTCCTGCTGCACGCTCACGCCGGCGAGCGTGGTGAGGTCCTCGGCCGACATGAAGTATTTCTGCGCACCCGCCTCGGCGTTGAGCCTGGCGATCCGGGCGGCGTTGAGGATCGACTTGTAGAGGCCCTTGCAGCTCTTGCTGGAGACGCCCGTGTAGCCGAGCCGCAGCGCCTGCGGGAATGCGCCGAGCTCGCCGTCCGACTCGTCGATGATCAGCGGCTTGAGCCGGGCCAGCGCATCGACGGGGCGCGACAGGGCCGCGGCCCGCTTGATCGGCTGCTCGATGAAGAGCGTGGCGGCGGCGAGCCGCGCAAGCGCCGGCGTCTCCCCAATGCGCCGCCACAGCTCGGCGATGCCCTCGACGCTGTCGTACTGCTCGTTGCCGTCGAGCGTGGCGCGGTAGTCGCCCGGCGTCGCGATCGAGCACGGCCGCGATCCTGGTCAGGCGATCGAGATCGGCCGCGACGTTGCCGCCGACCTTGAGCTTGAAGTAGCCCAGCCGATAGGCGCGCACCACCTCCTCGAGCGTCTCGGGCAGGCCATCGTCGACGCGATCGCCCGGCGCCTGGTCTGCGGCGACGATGGGATCGACCAGACCGACCGTGTGCCGCGCGGCAATCGTTCGGCCCGGGCGCAGTTTGCTCACAAACCCTGGCAGGTCGTAGCCGGCAAGGTCTGGCGTCAGCTCGGCCACCGCCGCGATGCCCGGCACATTGCGAGCGATCATCTCGGCGAAGGAGAGCCCCATGGTCCGTCCGAGCGCATCCAGGATGGCGCGGTCCAGCAGCGCCGGCCCGTACGAGGCAACCAGCGGCACGAGCCCCAGCTCGGCGCCGCGCCTGATCTGGTCGCGGTAGGTCGATGCATAGAGCCCGAACGGCGTGCTCCAGCCGCGGCCCTGGTAGAGCCCGACAGCAAGGTCCAGCGACTGGCGCAGCTGGTCCACGTTCTGCGCGTCGCTGTAGGCCGGGCTCTTGTCGAACCACTTGGCGGCAAGGCTTTCGGCGGCAACGCCCGTGCCGGTTCGCCCGTCTTCCAGCGCGATGGTGGCGCGAATGACCGCCTGCGTGCCCTCGGTCAGGGTGATGACGCCGAACCGGAACGGCAGCCGCAGCTTGTAGTCGCGCTCGAGCCGCTCGACGGCTTCCAGCCTGAGCCTGGGCACGGCGCTCGATCCGGCCATGGTCGACACTCGCGAATGGATTTGTTGCACCGCGCAAAAGCCGTCTTCGGCCGCGCGCAATTCGCTCGACAGGGCGATGCCGGACCAGACTTTCCCTTAGTAGCCTATCGCCGGCTTGCAAGGCAATTCGCCGGAGGGAGGCGACCGCCGGCTGCCTTGCCGGGTCGGCGCCGCTCATAGACCCAGGCGACCAGCAAGGCGCCGCGCATCTTCCCATTCAGCCGCGGCGACGGCCTCACGCCGACGCCATCCCCGCTTCCGCCCCGATGGCAGCAAGCCGCAGGCCTGAAGATACTCAGGAAGCAGGCCGGCGTGAGAATGCCGCGAGCTCTTGATCACCGCGCGGTAAAGCTCGAGCCGCTGCAAGGTCAGCCGCAGGCTGCGCACCTGCCGCTGCATCGCGCGGCTGATCGTTTGCGTCGCTCTCCGCGCCCTCGAGCTTGGCGCTCGATCGCCTCAGATACCGTTGGGTCCGCGCGACCAGCCAATCGGCTTCCCGCGCCAATACGTCGATATCCAGTGTCATGGCACACCCAGATGTGTGTGCCCTGCCGTCTAGCCCTCTCTCTTTTCTTGGCACTCGGCCGCCAAGGCGCAAAGTCACGAACAGTGTCGGATTGTTGCAACAACAGCAGTCGCCAACCGCGGCGGTCATTCACGAGATCGAGAGCAGGCCCGGCGAAGCGTTCAGCGCCCATCGATGACCTTGAGATCGGCATGCTCGGGACGGAAGCCGCCGTCGGCAGGGCCCCAAATTTACATGGGTTTTACGGGAGGCACCTGGCACTCCGTGTAGCAACCGACGGCAAGCGCAGCCACCGTGGCTGCCCACCTGGGCCGCGCGTCGCTGCCTAACCCCGCGCATTCATTCCCCTTGACGACGGGGCAGGCGTTGCGCGACGCTTCCGCCAATAAACTGCACCAAAACCTAGAAACTGGGAGGAAGCTCGATGGCGAGGAGGCTCACGCGCCTTGCGACGACGGCTGCCGTGCTTTTGCTGGCGGCCATGGCAATCGCGCCGAATGCGCAAGCGCAGCGCAAGTTGACCTTCGGCTACGACCAGCCGAAGTCGACGGGATACGGCTTTGCCGGCGATCTGTTCGAGAAGCGGCTCGGCCAACTTTCCGGCGGCAAGCTCAAGGTCGACCAGTTTCCCGGCGCGCAGCTCGGCCAGGAGCCGGTGATGCTGCAGAAGATGCGCTCGGGCGACATCGATTTCATCATCACCTCGACCGCCAATGCCTCCACGGTTGCCCCGCAGGCCGGCGTCTTCTCGCTGCACTTCATGTTCCGAGACGAGAAGCATCTGGCCAAGGCGATTGCCGATCCCAAGGTGGTCGCCGAGTTCAAGGCCATGATCGAGGATACGGTGCAGGGCGCGCATGCGCTGGCGCTGATCACGCTCGGCCTGCGCAACATCTACGGCAAGACCGCGGTCACCAAGGTCGATGACCTCAAGGGCAAGAAGATCCGCGTGCAGGCGACCAAGACCGAGGACACGCACTTCCCCGCCTACGGCGCCCAGACCGTGCACATGCCCTTCGGCGAGGTCTACACCAGCCTGCAGACGGGCGTCGTCAACTTTGCCGAGAACGGGGTCAACGTCTACCTGTCGAACAAGCACTACGAGGTTGCCCCCGTGATGAGCATGACGGAGCACGAGGCCAACAACAACTGCCTCTGGGTCAGCGACAAGACCTGGAAAAGCTTCAGCGCCGAAGAGAAGAAGTGGGTCGAGACCGCGGCCGCCGAAATGGGCAAGCTCGAGCCGCCGTACGCCCTCAAGCTGGAAAAAGAGTCGGCTGAGAAGCTCAAGAAGATCGGCGTGAAGATCGTCACCAACGTCGACAAGTCGGGCTTCGCCAAGGCAGCGGCGCCGATCCAGGACCAGCTGGCCAAGGAGCTCGGCCCGCACGCCGTCAAGCTGTTGGAGCTGGTCCGCAACGTCAAGTAACCGGACGCCACGAGCAGCCTTCTAGGGGCGGTGCCGCGGTTGGCACCGCCCCTTTGCTGAACGGACGGGCGCGATCATGGCCGACACCAGCGAGTTTGCCGCCAACCGTGCGCTGATCATCCAGCGGCACCGCCACCTCAAATGGCCGGGCCTGGACTGGCTCGAGGCGGTCCTGATGATCCTGTGCGGCGTGTGCATGTTCGGCTTCACGATGTGCGTCTTCTTCGATGTCACCACGCGCACCATCGGCTATCCGTGGCTGTGGCTGCAGCAGGTCACCACGGCCTTCTTCGCCTGGGGCGTGTTCGTGGGCATGGCGGCCGCCACGCGCCGCCTGGATCACATCTACCTTGCCGAAATCACGCGCCGCATGCGGGGCACCTCCCGGCAGGTGATCGAGACGCTCAATCGGTTCGTCGTGCTGGTGATCGCCGGCTTCATGGTGGCGTTCGGCGTGCAGAACGCGCTGCTGGACCTCGGCAGCTTCCGCATGCCCTCGCTGATCCCGCTGACGGTCTACACCGCCATCGTGCCGATGTCGGGTGCGCTCATCGCGCTCTTCACCGTCGAGCAGATCGTCAACGGGCTGAAGAACGGCTTCGCCGGCCCCGAGGATGCCGAGCACGGCGCGGAGCCCGTGGAATGAGCCAGAGCGCCATCCTCGTGCTGATGGGCCTGATCTTCCTGGTCCTCGGCTACATGGGCGTGCCGGTGGCCTTCGCGCTCATCGGCGGCGTCCTGGTCGCCACCGCGCTCACGCCCATCAGCTTCCAGTCGATCATCGGCCAGCTGTTCCACGGCATCGACGCGGAAACGCTGCTGGCCATTCCCTTCTTCCTGCTGGTCGGCGAGCTGATGACGTCGTCGGACGTGACGCATCGCATGATCCGGCTCGCCCAGGCGCTGGTCGGCCATCTGCGCGGCGGCCTCGCCCAGGTGGTGACGCTGTTCAGCATGTTCTTTGCCGGCATCTCCGGATCGTCGGCGGCCGACGTGGCCGTGCTCAGCCGCACCATCGCCCCGGAGATGGACAAGGAGAAATACGATCGCGCCTTCACCGCCGCGCTGATCGCCTCGGCCTCCACCATCGCCAACCTGATCCCGCCGTCGATCATGGCCGTGGTCTACGGCGCGACCGGCAACGTCTCCATCGGCGGGCTGTTCCTGGGCGGCGTCGTGCCCGGCGTCATGATCGGCATCGGCTTGATGATCTACAGCTATTTCTTCGGGCCGACCGGCCAGCTCAAGCCCCGCGCGCCTCTGGTCGAGATTTTCGCGGCGGCACGCGGCTCGGTGCTGCCGATGGTGATCCCGGTGCTCATCATGGGCGGCATTCTGACGGGATGGTTCACGCCGACGGAAGCCGGCATGGCGGCTGCATTCTACATCCTCCTGGTCTTGATCCCGATCCTGCGGCCGCGTCACATCCGCAACCTGCCGTCCGACTTCATGTACACGGGGCTCGTCTATTCGCTCCCCCTGGCGGCCGTCGCCGCCGCGTCGGCGTTCGGCTGGATGCTGGCCTATCTGCGCGGGCCGGATACGGTCGCCGACTACATCCAGGCCCACGCCGGCACGGACGCGCGCACCATCATGCTCCTGCTGGTGCTTTTGTTCATCATCGTCGGCGATTTCGTCGACGCCGTGCCGGCGATCATCATCTTCATGCCCATCATCCTGAAGCTGAGCGAGCTCGGCGACATAAACTCCGTGCACATGGGCGTGGTCATCATCACCACGCTGGCATTCGGCCTCATCACGCCGCCCTACGGCCTTTCCCTGCTGATCGGCGCCAAGTTCGTCGGCGTGCCGTTCTACCGGGCGATGCTGCGGTCGCTGCCGCTCTATCTCGTGTTCCTGGTCACGATCGCCTTCGCGGTTCTGTTTCCCGACGTCGTGCTGTTCCTGCCGAAGTGGCTGCTGCCGGAGTCGGTGGGTTGCTTCAAGAACCCGAGCGGCGCCGGCTATATCTGTCCTCCATAGGCCGAGCTTTACATCGTTGCATGCGCATGTGTTAATGTTCATGTTCGCCAGGTTGGTCGACCGCCAGCACCAAGGCAATTCAGGAACCAGCCAAGAGACCGGCAACATTGGGGAGCGCCACGATGAAGCAAATGGTGCTGGGCATGATGTCCACCATGATGCCCTACATGATGCCTCTCGTGTGGCTCGGCGCAGGTTTGGTGGTGGCCGGGTTCGTCTTCCTGGTCTTGGGCCTTGTCATCGGGCGCGGCGGCGTGTTGCATCGAGGGGTCGCGTGGGCCGGCGCCCTGTCTCTGCTCCTTGGCGCCTTCTTTCTCCTCAGTCAGTTCATAGGCATGTGGCTCGGCGCGACACCCGCCATCAATCTTGGCGACTCGCGCCAATACCAATTCATCCTTGTACCCTTCTGGCAGGTTGGGCTGGCGCTGTTGGTGTCGGGCGCAATCATCTGGCGGCTCGGACGAGCCTGATTTCCAACTCCCTCGCACCCGAGGCAGCAAGTAGGGATCGAGACAATCGGATCGGGCGAGGCGCGATCTGGACGTCGGCTATTTCACGCGCACGAAATCGCCCTGCGCACAGACATTGGCAGCCGTGCAGCCGTCGAGGCTCCAGGTATCGGCATCCTTCATGCGCATGCGCGTGTTGTAGACATCGCCGGTCGCCGGATGCACCACTTGGCCGACGAAGAATTCGCCGCGCTTCTCAGGCTTGGAGCGGAACATCTCCAGGCCGATGCTCTTGGGCCCCGCAGTCACCTTCCAGCAGGCGCCGGTGGCCGCACATTCGCTTCCCTCCACCGTGAATTCCTGCCATTTCCATTTCCCCACCAGGTCCTTCAATTCAGCGGCGGATGCCGTCGTGGCCAGCGCCAAAGCCGCCAGCCCGATGGCGGTTGAAATCATGCGTCGCATGCGATCCTCCAGTCTGGCCTCGATCCCAAAGATCGCTCGAAAGGTGGATTTGGATAGCGTCCGGCGCGCGGGACGCCGGCCTTTCCCGCAAGACCGCCCTATTTGAGCGGTCGCTCGTCGCCCCCGAACCGGTACTTGATGCCGAGGGTCACCTCGTACTGGTGCATGCTGATCTCGATTTGGTGGGCCGGGTTGCCGAAGCCCGGCAGCTCGCCGCCTGCGACGCCCGTGTCCAGGGCGTACATGCCGGCCAATTCGAGATCCATGTTCTGTGACAGCCGATACTGAAGCCCGCCGGTGATGTGATGCTGCACGACGCCCGGCGCGAGAATGTTGAACATCACGTCGCGGGAATCGATGGGCTGGGTGTTGTAGGCGTAGCCCGCGCGCAGCGTCAGGCTCGGCGAGGCGCGCCATTCGGCACCGACCTTGAAGACGTCGACGTCCTTCCACCCAAAGCCGCCGCCGTCGTCGAGGCCGAGAAGACCCGACGGCCCAAGCAGCAGGTTGGTGGACGGATTGCCTACCGACGCGACGCTCGAGTACCAGATCCGTCTGTAGTCGGCCATCACGGTGACGGCGGGCATCACATCGACGGCAATGCCGGCCTGCATGGATGCGGGAATATCGAAGCCGCCCTGCTCGGCAAAGAGACCACTGTACTTTTCGAATTTCTGCATCCAGATCGGGGAAGTGCCGGCCACACCCAGGCGCACATGCGGCAGGACGGCCCATTCGATGCCGGCACGAAGCCCGCCGCCGATCGAGATGTCGCGGTCGCGATTGGTCAAGTTGCCCGGGTCGCTGGATGCGCCGGCAAAGGCGCCGAGGCCCGTCGCCTTGAACATCTGCAGCGCGAAGATCGGCGCAACGCCTACGGAGACGTTGCCGAAGCGCTTGGCGCCTGCCACCGAGATGAACATCTGCTGCAAATCGACGCCGGCCTTGCCAGCGCAGAAAATGCCCGTGCCGCCGCCGCACTCCAGCAGGGGCCTCGCGATGGCTGGATAGGTCGTGTTCATCCCGCCGTTGCCGTACATCGTCACCGCGACGGCATCGAACCAGGGATTGCCTTCGAGACGCCAGTTGCGGGCGATGTTGGGGATGAGGAACCAGTTGAGATCGCTCTCCACCTCGCCTGTCGGCGTAAATCCGGCCGGGCCCGAGCCGACCATCTCGCGCCGAGGACTGAAGAGCGTGGCGGAGACATCCAGCTCGCTGTCGGCATGTACGATGCCGGCAGGATTGAGGGATGCCGCCGTCGCATCGCGGCTGTCGGCTGCGCCCGCGCCCGCCAGCGCCTTCTGCCGCGCACCGTAGCCTTCCTGGAAATAGCCTTCCGTGGCGCTGCCGGGAGTGGCCCACAGACCGAGGCCCAGCGCGGCAATGGCGCCGCCGAGAACCGTACGCGCGATCCTTTGCTTCATCTTACTCCCCCCAACGCTCTTGTTTTGGCGAGCCGCCGGCAATGATTCAGCGGGTTCGCAAGGGCTTGCGAGAGGTTAGCGAGGACCACTACATGGCGATATTCGAATCTTTGAATAAGATGATCCCGGACGGACCTGTGTGCCCGATCGGACACACCCGATGCACCGCTCGGCAGCTTTGCCCTACATCAAAGACCGGGCGACGGCCGACGCCCGCTCAGATGAAGAGGTTGATGTCGGACTTGAGCGCCTTCTCCATGTAGGTCGCGGCCCCGCCGATCTTGATGCTGGGCATCATGTCCTTCTTCTTGAACTCGAAGAGGTCCATGGTCATCTGGCAGCCGATCATTTCGATCTCGCTCTCCACGGCGGCCGCACGCAGGTCCTCGATCGAGGCTACGCCCTTCTTCTTGATGAGGTTCTTCATCATCCTGGTCGCCATGCCGTTCACGCCGGGCAGCATCGCCACCACGTTGGGCATCTTCATGTGCATGCCGAGCATGGGCATGGCCATGTCCGGCTTTCCAAGGGGCGAGATCTGCAGGTCGAGTTTCTTGAGCAGCAGCGGCAGACCATAGAAGGTGAAGAACATCGACACCTTCACGTCCATGGCCGCAGCCGTCGTCGCCAGGATGAAGGGAGGGTAGGCCCAATCGAGCGTGCCTTTGGTGACGATGATCGACATGCTCTTGGAATTTTCCTTGCCGCCGTTTGCACCAGCCATGCTGCGTTCCTTTTGCCCTAGCCCAACCGGACGGGCCACGGTACCCGCGACCTGCCCGCCCTGTTGACCTGATCAAAGCGACGAGGCCATAATATCAGCATCTTCGAATAGTGGAATACCCAGTGGGCGCGCGCTGCTGGAAGCCGGCCAAGGCGTGCTTATTCGAACGCGACCCGGATTGATCCACATTGATATTGCGCAAGGCACACCGGCGGGAGCGGCGATATTTGATCCTCGCCCAACCGGTCGCAAAGTGGGGACATATGCGCATGCACACGGGACAGGAGCGTCTGCGGAGGCGGATCTCCCTGCGATTGCTCGCATGCGCGGTCACTCTCGCGTGGATCGTGCTCGGGGCGCCGGCGGCCCTGGCCCAACCCGTGCGTCCCCCCGCCGGGGCGGCGTGGGAGGGGCAGAATACGGTGCAAGGGCAGCCGAGGTCGGACCTGTGGAATGATATCCGGCGCGGCAGAGGCGGCAGGATTACATCGCCGATCCCGGAGGGCGGCGTGCTGATCCAAAGCGCCGGCGAGACCTGGCGTTCGCGCCACGGTGCGCTGGCGCGGCATGGCGGCTGGCTGCTCCTTGCCGTTGCCGGCATGGCCGGCATCTACCTTGTGCTTCGCGGTCGCATCCCGATCCGAGGGGGGAGGACTGGGCGGGTCCTGCCGCGGTTCTCGCTCGTCCAGCGCGTCGTGCACTGGTTTGCAGCGATCCTCTTTGTTCCTCTCGCTGTGAGCGGCAGCATCTTGCTGTTGGGCAAGCACGTTCTGGCGCCCATCATCGGCGAAGGCGCCTTTGCCGTCGTGGCCAGCGCCTCGATAGAGGCCCACAACTTGTTCGCGCCGCTCTTCATTCCCGCCTTGTTGGCGTTGTGCATCACGTTTGTCCGCGGCAATGGCTATCGGGGTGTGGATCTGAAATGGCTGTTGAAGGGCGGCGGCTTCTTCGGCGGTCACGCCAGCTCGGCCAAGTACAATTTTGGCGAGAAGAGCTGGTTTTGGTGGTCCATCGTCATGGGACTCATCCTTTCGGGAAGCGGCGTGGCACTGCTGTTTCCTTCGGCCATCGGCGATCGTTCGGTCGAGCAGGCCGCCAATCTCGCCCACGTCGTGGCAGGCCTGCTCTTCATCGCCTTTGCCATTGGCCACATCTATCTCGGCACGATCGGCATGGAAGGCGCCCTCGAGGGAATGACCCGCGGCACGGTCGACGAGAATTGGGCCAAGGAGCATCACGATCTGTGGTGGGCCGAGCATCAGGCATCGGCGACGGGCGACGTCCGCCGGGCCGAGGTCTCGGCCGCTGAGTGGGGCGATCGCGTGGCAGAGGGTCCCCGGAGATGACGCTGCTCAATTTCGTGGAAGGTCCGCTTTGGTACGTGGCGAGCAGCGTCTTTCTGCTCGGTGTCGCATGGCGCCTCGCCGGCCTTCTGCTGGTCGGGCGCGCCAGGGACTTGAGCATCAGTCGCCAGATCCCCGATAGCGGGCGCGATCAAGGCCGTGGTTCTGCATTCGGTGCCGCACGGCGGCAATCTCAAGCGCACGGTCTATCACTTCGTTTCCGGCTATCTCTTCCACCTCGGTCTGTTCGCGCTCGTGCTGTTCGCGGCACCGCACGTCGCTTTCATCAACAAGCACATGATTGCCTTGCCGTGGCCGGCCATGCCCCGCTGGGCCTTCATCATTGCTGCGGAGGCGGCGTTCGCGGGCCTCATCCTGCTCTACGTCCGCCGTCTCACCGACCCCGTAACCCGCCAGCTCTCCGACGCCGACGATCACATCGGCACCTGGCTCACATTTCTTGCCATGCTGACTGGGTGCCTGGCCTTGCAGGAGGCCCACACCGGGCTCAAGGCGCTGCATATGCTGTCGGTCGAGGCGCTGATGATCTACTTCCCGTTCGGCCGCCTGATGCATGCCTTCACTTTCGTCCTGGCGCGGGCGAACACCGGCGCAACCTTCGGCCGGAGAGGGTTCACGCCATGACGAACGAGACGAGCAGCGTCACGCAGACACAGCCCCGACCGATCGACGTGCAAGCGGCGGTGGAGAAATTCAATGCGCTCACGGGCGCACACATCGCGTCCTATCTCGACGCCTGCGTTCACTGCGGCCAGTGCGCCCAGGCCTGCCACTTTCACGAGGTGACCCGCGATCCGCGCCACGTTCCGGCGATGAAGCTCGCGCCAATCACCAAGGTCTACCGGCGCCACGGGGCGCCCTTCGCCGGCTTGCGCCGCACGCTGGGTCTGGCACCGGAGCTGAGCCGGCAAGACCTCGAGGACTGGGAGGAGCTGATCTTCGACTCCTGCACCATGTGCGGCCGCTGCACCGTGGTATGTCCGATGGGCATCGACATCGCCTCCGTCGTTGCGGTATCCCGCCAAGCCTTCGTCGCGGCCGGGCTCGGCCCTGCGGACTTGCTGCAGGCGGCCGACAACGCGCGCGACAAGGGCAGCCCGCTCGGCGTAACCAAGGCCGTGCTGGCGGATCGCGTCGAATGGCTCGCCGACGAATTCGAAACGCCGATCGCGCTGGATAAGCCGCAGGCCGATGTCCTGCTGCTCATCTCTTCGATCGAGCTCATGAAATACCCGCGCTCGGTCGGCGCAATGGCCAAGCTCTTGAACCATGCCGGCGTCGACTGGACGCTTTCGACCACGGGCTACGAGTTCGACGAATTTCGGCTTCCTGGCCGGCAAGGCCGACATCGCAAAGATCTTGATAGCGCGCATCACGGAGGCAGCCGAGAGCTTGGGGGCCAAGACCGTGGTCATACCGGAGTGCGGGCATGCGTTCGGCGTGTTGCGCTGGTCCGGCGCCAACATTCTCGGCCGGCCGCTGCCCTACGAGGTGCGCCACATCACCGAGTTCCTGGCCCGGTGCAAGCGCGATGGCCGCCTCAGGTTCAAGCCCCTCGATACGCCGATGACCTATCACGATCCCTGCCAGATCTCCCGCCGCGGCGGCGCCACCGCGGATGCACGCTATCTTCTCGACGGCGTCGCCAGCGATTTCCGGGAGATGACGCCGACCGGCAACTACAATTGGTGCTGCGGCGGCGGTGGAGGGGTTCAGGCGATCGGGCGCGCGGCAGACCTGCGCCACGACGTGTTCCGCATCAAGATGCGTCAGGTGGAAGGGACCGGGGCCGGCACGATGGTGTCTGCCTGTTCAAACTGCCGCTTGACCATGGACGAGAGCAAGGCGGCTCTTGGTTGGGACAAGGAGCTTGCAAGCCTGGTCGAAATCCTTGCCGACCACTTGGAGGAAGAGGCCCCGCAGGCACCCGATCCGGCACATTGATAATCTTCGCGACCTCGCACCCCGCTCGCTGCAGGTCGCCCGGCATCCGGCGCGCCAGGCCTGGAATTCTCGCCGCGCTCATGCGCAGCCGGCGAAACCATCGGCTTGCATTTTCGCCTCGTATTTCGCCGTCACCTGATCGCCGGGCGTCAGGGTCGGCTTGACGGCCGCCCAGTCGGCCGGCTTGAGGATGATGAACCAGCCCTTGTCGTAAGGGTCGGTATTGGCAATCTTCGGATCGGCCACGAGGTCGTCGTTCACCTTCACGACCTCGCCCGCCGCCGCCGACTTTGCAGGCCCCACCCACTTGCCGCTCTCCACGGTGGCGCAACTCTTGCCGGCGTCGACCGAGCGGCCGGCCTTCTTCGGCGTGAAGGCGACGAGCTGACCTGCCATGGCCGTCGCAACCGTCGTCATGCCGAGCTTGACGTTGCCGTCGTCCTGCTCCTGGAACCAGATATGGTTGTCGACGTCGTAGAGCAGATGGTCCGGCAGATTGCATCCTTTGACGACGGGCATGTCGGCCTCCGAATTCGAGCTGCAGTCTCCATCCAACCGCTATTCGCCGCCGGCGCGCAAGGGCTTCGCCGCGCAGCAGAACTCGCCCAAGCCGGCGACCTCCATCTTGCCGGCGACGAACAGGCACAGATGCCGCGCGATCATGGCGGCGAGCTTGGCGCGCTTCCTGCGGTCCGGGTGCTCCGGCTCGAGCAGGACCAGATTGTAGTGATAGGCGAGCTCGCGGCAGGTCTCGCGGCACGCATTGAAGGAGGGATCGCCCTTGGCTCCCTGCCGGTGCAGGGCGAGCAGCCGGAAGCCTTCTTTCGTCTCCGGGCTCGGCGCCTCGCCACGCGCCAGCAGCCAATGCTCGAGAACGGCTTCGCCAAGGCGCAGAAGCTCGCGCACACGTGCTTCAGGATCGCCGCCCGGTTCAGCGAGCTCATCGATCCTCGCCTCGATCCCGGCCAGCGACGGAAGCGGCCCCGCATACGGCGGCTCAGCGGGCGCGTGCGTCGGCTGCCTGCGGACAGCCTGCTCGAGCCTGCGCCGCAAGCGGCACGTGGATCACGATCCTGGCCATCACGACAGCCGCTTGTCGATGATGAGATCCCGCGCATCGGAGATGTTGGTGTGGATGCCGAGCTTGCGCGGGCCGACGCCCAGCGCGAGGCCCAGCAGCTGCGTGAAGTACATGATGCCGACCTTGGTCTTCTTTCCGAACCGCTTCTCGGCGCGCACCTGGTGCATCTCGAGGCCGGTGTGACACGTGGGGCACTCGGTCGCGATCACGTCGGCGCCGGAGGCCTCCGCCGCCTGCAGGATGTTCAGGACCAGCTTCGTCGACATGTCCGAATCCGACAGCGTATGCGCGCCGCCGCAGCAGGCGGTCTTGAGCGGGAACTCGACGTTCTCCGCCCCCGCCGCGGCGAGAAGATCGTCCATGAAGTGCGGCTTGCTGGTCGATTCCGACCCGGGACCCTGGTCCTTCTCCGGGAAGATGTGGCGCGGACGCACATACATGCAGCCATAGTAGTTCGCGACCTTCAGCCCGGCGAGCTTGCCCTTCGTACGCTGCCTCAGCCCCTCCTCGCCGATCGTCTCCTTGATCCAGTCGAGCGCGTGGATGGTCTCTGCCTGCCCCGCCTCGTAGGTCTTGTGCCCGGCCTTTTGCGACAGCTTGCCGACCACCTCCTTCGACTTTGCATCGTGCGCAAGGTCGTATTCCGCCTTCTTCAGGTTGTGATAGCAGCCGTTGCAGGGTGCCATCACCACGTCCTGGCGATTGAGGTTGACCGCGTTGGAGAGCACGCGAGAGGAAAGGTACGTCTGGACGGCGGGGTCGATGTTCTTCACCTCCATCGCCCCACAGCAGTTCCAGTTCTTCACGTCCTTCAGGGCGAGCCCAAGCTCCCGTGCGACCGCCCGCGTGGAAACGTCGTAGCCGTTGCCCGTGCCCTCCAGCGCGCAGCCGGGGTAGTAGGCGACGGAGCGGTACTTGTCCTTCTTGGCGGTCGTATCAGCCATCGTCCCTTGCCTTATTCCGCAGCCTCGAGTTTGCTTGCCTGGCCTGCCTGATGCGTGTGCCTCGCCCCTCCTGCAGATGGGCCCGGATCACCGCCCAGAGCCTGCCTGTGACGGGCTTCCTGCTCGTGGATGTAGTCCGTGATGGCGGCACGCGCCTTGCGCCAGCCTTTGGTCCTCGGCTTGAAGACCTGCGCCAGCATCATCTTGATCCCCCACACCACCGGCAGGCGCTTGGCGATCCCCCACCCGATCGCCACAAGCCAGTCCTGCATGAGCGGCTGGTTGGTGCGCTTGAGGAAGCCGCGCAGCACCTCGGTGTCCTCGATGCGGCCGCGCGCGACGATCTGCTTCGGTGAACTCCTCGTCGAAGTGCATCGACGGCGACTTGGCCGTGTGGCCCTTCAGCTCCAGCCAGTGGGCCGTGGCTTTCATCACGCCTTCCGGCACCACGTCGCGCGGGCAGGCATAGGTGCACTTGTGGCACGACACGCACTGCCAGATGATGTCCTTGTCCCGCAACAGCTCGCTCTCCATGCCCATCCGGATCAGGTAGATCCAGTAGCGCGGGTTGAAGCGCGGCTCGATCGCGTTGACCGTGCAGGAGTTCGTGCACGAGCCGCATTGCCAGCAACGATGGATGTTCTCGCCGCCCGGCAGCGCGGAGATCTCCTCCTCCAGGGCCTCGTTGTAGTCGGTGACGACGCGCGGCTCGATGAAGGTCGACCAATGGCCGGACACGTCGACGCCATCGATGGTGAGCTTCTCGTGCGTCGTCAGGTCTTCCGGCCGGATCAGCGATTTCTCGTGAATGGGCATTTCGCCGTCCTTCAATTCAAAAGCTTGGCGCGGTCGACGACGCGTGATGTCCCGTCGATGGTCTTGAACCGCGAGCGGCCGGTTCTGCCCGATACCGGATCGAGGCCCAGGATCCGACGCGAGTGCTCCAGCGGGTCGACCTCGGAAGCAAAGTCCGTCTTCAGGTACGCGCCGCCCTGCGCGTTGATGTAGTCGCCATAGATCTGCGCCTGCAGCAGATCGACGTACCAGAGCATGTCGCGGAAGACGCCGTTGTCGGCGAGAAACTGGGAAAGCTCTTCGCGAAGCACCAGGAATGTCTCGTAGCGATCGGGGATGTCGATCACGAGCCGGTCGACGTCCTCGCCGTGCCAGATCTCGCGGATCACGCCGGTGTTGGCCTTCTGGTCCCACACCCAGCGCTGCATCAGCGGATACTGCTCGGGGTAGACGTTGTGAAGAGCCTCCGCCGCCAGGTCGCGAATGAAGCGGTATTCCTTGCCGGTCGGAAACGCGGCGCAGAATGCCTTCGTTGCAACATCGGCGTTGGCCGTGTCCTGGGCCTGATCGAGCAGTGCGGCAATCGCCGCGCGCACGTTCGTCCAGCCGATCGCGTCGATCGGCTTGGCAATGCGCCGCCGCACCGTCGCCATTGCCGCGGTCAACTGCTCGAAATCGGACAGCGCCACGCTGCCGGCACGCCCATTCGACAGCGCCTCCTGGAAGACGCGCGACTTGACCCTGGCCGCGTCGGCGAACGTTTCGATGCCGCCGATGGTCTCGGCGGCCTTGATCAGTGCCTCCAGCGCGGACCTCAACTTGGGCCCGGAAAGCTCGAGAACCGGGCGATCCGGCGCGGACCCGGCATTCTTGATCGGAACTATGCTTGCCATGACCGCCTGCTGATCACTCCGCCGCCTGCAGGCCGGCCTGGCCGCGCGCCGCCGCCAGGGCCGACATCGCCGCACCGTTCGCCTGCGCGATGGAATCGTCGATGGCCTCGGGTCCGATCGCCGCCCCGGCAACGAATACGCCGGCTCGCGAGGTGGCGCCCATGACACCGTAGGCGTCCATGCGGGCAATGTAGCCGTGCCGATGCAGATCGACGCCGAACACGGCCGAGATCGTCATGTTGTCGACGTTCGGGTCCATGCCGATGGCATGCACCACCATGTCGAAGGGAATGGTGATCGGCCGCTTGACCAGCGTATCCTCGCCCTTGACGATCAGCTGCTTGCCGTCGCTGGTCACCTCGGCGATGCGCGACTTGATGTACTTGACCTTGAACTCCTCCTGGCTCCGCCAATAGTACTCGCTCTCGTAATGCCCGTATGTGCGGATATCCATGTAGTAGATATAGACATGGCAGTCCGGAAGCTCCTCGCGGATCTCCATGGCGATGTTTGCGGAGACCGTGCAGCAGATCTTGGAGCACCACTCGCGCCCGATCTGGCGGTCGCGGGAGCCAACGCACAGCAGAATGGCGACGCGCTTGGGCTTGCGCCCGTCCGAGGGACAGCGCACGCCCTTGCCGCTGGAGATCATCTGCTCGACCTGGGTCGTCGTCACGACGTCGGGGAACGTGCCGAAGCCCCACTCGGGCTTGTTGACCGAGTTCGAAGTGGGTGAACCCGGTCGTCAGGATCGCGGCGCCGGCTTCGACTGTGGAGCCGTCCGAAAGGGTGGCGGCGAAGCCGCCAGGCTGGCCCGAGAAGGCTTTGACCGTGGCCGCCTTCTTGACCGTGATGACGGGATTGGCTTCGACGCGCGCAACCATGCCGCCGATCGCGTCCCTCGCCCACAAGCCCGAGGGAACGAGCTTGGCATAGCCGGACAGGATCGGCGCCCCGCCGAGCCGGTCCGCCTTCTCGACCAGCACCGTATTTCTGCCCGAGGCTGGCAAGAGCGTGCGCGGCCGACAGGCCTGCCGGTCCGCCGCCAACGATCAGGATGGGCTTTGACATCGAAACGCGTCCTTCCAGGGTCCGAGCGCGCCCGCTCGATTCCGACGACGGCGGCCAGCCATCATCGGCCTTGCAACTGTTCTATTCGGCGGGCGGCGGCGGGATGACCTCGCGCCTGATCGGCTTGAAGCCCGGACCGGAGGTTATGCGCAGCCGCGGATCGTAGAGCTGGTCTTGCTTGCCGGCTTCGACGTCCTTGAGATAGGCCTCGAACTCGGCCTTCTTCGCCCGCCAGTCGATCCCCATCTTCTCCATCAGGGTCTCGATCGGGCTCGCATGCCAATGCGTCTGCACGATCTTGTAGGGATGTGCGCCGCACACGAGCGCCGCGAACTGGCAATCGGCCATCACGGGCAGCTCGTAGCCCTTGCCCGATGCCTTGCTGATCCATTGGTTCTTGTCGAGCGTCGTGATGCAGCCGGTGTCGTGACCGATCATGACGTCGGAATTGGCCTCCTCGACCGCCACCTTGATCTTGCGGTCGATCGCGAACGAGCGCGTGAACTCCCGCTCGGAGATGATGTGGCGGAAGCCGAAGCCGCAGCAGTCGTACCAGGTCTTGTAGTCGATCACCTGGGCTCCCAGCGCCTGGACGATCCCGGTCGACACCGCCACGCGGTTGCCCTCCAGGATGTCGTCATCGTAGATCGCGTCCTCCGGCACCATCTTGTAGACGTGGCAGGCCGGATGGATGGTGGCGCGAACGTTTGCGACGTCGATTTCCTGGTGGTTCTTGATCTGGCCGCGCATGACGTGCACCCACTCGGAGTAGTGCACGACCTCCTCCGGGATCAGCAGCTTGCCGTCGACGAGCCGGCCGAGCTTGCCCAGGATCTTCTTGACGCTCTCGCGCAGCTTTGCGGAGTGGATCAGGTAGCTGCGCACCTCCTTGTAGTTGCCGAACGAGGTCCCGCAGTGCACGAGCGGGTAGAAATGCCCGGCGGGCAAACCCTGCGCCTTGGCCGAGACGTAGGCCTGGTGGAAGTTGCGCAGGAAGACGGCGGCAAGGCTCTCGAGGTTGCCGATCCCCGAGCCGTGATAGTTCCACGCCGTGCAGCTCGTCTGGTCCGTCTCATCCAGATAGGAGATCCCCATCTTGTTCATGAGCCAAAGCAGCGAGACGGGATATCCGGGGATGTTGCCGCACTGGCCGCAGCTCTTGTGGTGCCACAGCTGGGTCGTCGGAATGCGCTTGGTCCAGCCGTAGAGGGTCTTCACCTCGACCGGCTTGTGCACGTCGCCGACGCGGTGGACGGCGATCTCGCCATCTTTTTCCAGCTGCCACATCGCGTCGCGCACGTCCTCGACGCGGTCCTTGTTGGTCAGCATCGAGCGCTTGTCGATTTTCTGCTCCACCCAGGCGGTGGCAATCGCCGCCTCGCGCGGGGAAAGATTGGCGTCCTTCCATTCGGGTCCGTGCCCGGTGAAGCGGTCGCCGGTCTGAACCGATCCGCCACCATCATTTTTCGTTGCCATGACAGTCTCCATGCGTTTCGGCCGCGCGCCCTCGGGCCGCTCGAGGCTCAGCCGTTGTCGTCGTCCTGCTCCTCGAGGAAGTCTTTCCAGTCTTCCCGCTTTTCATCCATGATGTCGGTGATGACATCGAACAGGTTCTCATCGATGCCCTCGAGCTGATCGAGAACACCCGTCATTTCCCAGATCGTGTAGAGCTCGACCGAGGTCTTGAGATTGACCTCCCAGGCCGTCGCCGTGGTGTTGAGCGTCGCCATGGGGATCGCCTTGCGCAGCAGCTTGAGCGGCGCATCCACCTTGGAGATGTTGGGGCCCCAGTCGACGAAGTGATCGGGCGTGATCATGTCCGGGGCAAGCTGGTTGCCGGTGGAGATCAGCTTGAGCATTACGCGGCTGAAGGGGCGCAGCACGTCCTTGGCCGACTGCATCTGGTGCTTGATGGCGACCTCGCGCATCAGCATGACGAGCCCGCCCGGCGAGTTCTTGAACGGGCACCGCGCGGCGCAGGTGTAGCACTGCGCGCAGGACCAGATCTTCTCCTGCATGGCGTCGTAGATGCCCTCGAGGTTCTCGGTCCACAGCAATTGCACGATCTCGCGCGGCGAGAAGTCGTAGTAGTGGGCCGCGGGGCAGGTGGCCGTGCAGATGCCGCAGTTGAGGCACCCGTTGAGCTCGTGGTCGAAGCGAAGGTCGTCCTGGATGTCCTTGAAGATCTCTTCGAGCTTGGCGCGCGACACCGGGGGCGCCTCGGAGACCGGATCGCCGATGAAGTCCTGTACGCGGGTGGCGGCGGTATGAGCCATGTTTGTCGGGTGCTCTGTCAGGGACCAGCCTCGGCCTGGATGCCGAGCGTCAGTAGGTGAGGACCTTGCAATCGGTCTCCATGACCTCCTCGATCAGGTGCGCTCCGCCCACGATCCCCGCGCACTCTGGAATCATGTCCTCCTTCTTCATATCGAACAGATCGAGGTTGGGCGAGCAGCAGTAGAACTTCACGCCTGCCGCATGCGCGTCCTTGATGAAATCATAGACCGTCTTGGGGCTGCCGGCCTTCACGACCAGGCTTTCCGCGACGCCCTTCTTCAAAAGGCGTCCCGCGGTCGCCGTGCAGACGACTTCCACCTCGTAGTCCATCGCAGCGGCGACCGAAGCCTGGAAGAAAGGCGCTCCCAGCTCCTCCCCGTTGCGCGGGTCGGTGTTCGCCATGATGATCAGCAGTTTCTTGGCCATGTTTTCTCCTCCCCGGGCGATCTGCCGGCCATGATAGCCTTAAAAGCGCCTCGCATCAAACATTCGCATTGTTGAATGTGTCGGCCGCCTGTCGCGAGCCCTCTTTCCCTAGGCCTTGTCCATCCAGCCGGCGATTTGGACGAGGCCCGCCATGATGGCCACCAGCGCATCCTCGACAGCGGGACCTAGTCCCAGGAGCTTTTCGAGCCCTGGCGCCGGGTCGGCCGGAATATCGTCCGACTCCATGAGCAGATCCTCGATCATGGCGCGCCGCACGCCGGGATGGCCGGCAAATCCGAAGGCATTGCGGCCGAGCTGATATAGCGCCGGATATCCGTCCTCGTCGACGGCAAGCACGTCCGCGTAGGCAGGCGGCACGGGGCGGTCACGCATGTAGACGACACTTGGGAACCGCTCCGGCAGAAAGCCGTTGAGGGCGCCCTCCCGCACGCGCCGTGCCACACCGACGGTGAAGCTCAAAGGCGCACCTTCCGAGCGGCCGTCCCCTGCAAGGGCCAGGATCTGAGCGCCGACGCCAATGCCGACAACGGGCTTTTCCAGCATCAGGCAGGTGCGAGCGAGGCGAATCTCGTCCTCGAGCGTGGGCAGCTTGCGCCCCTCCGTCGCCGTGCCCCATGGTCCGCCCCCCAACATGATGAGGCCGTCGCCGAGAACGTTCCGATCCGGCAGCTGGCCCCCGGCCGTGAAGGGCCGCGCGTAGCCGAAGCGAATGCCGCGGCCCTCCAGGTGGTCCTCCATATGCCCGAGCCACTCGGACTGGGTGTGCTGGATGACCGACAGGTACTTCATGACGGATCGGCATTCACGGCGGCTTCGATCACGGCGCGAAAGTCGCCCGGAGCGATGGTCAGCAGGTCGGGCTTGGTGGTGGCAAAGAAGCGCTCCACGGCCGCGCCGGCCTCGCCCGTCATGACGCCGCGCAACGAAGCCTCCAGATCGTAGATCAGGCGGGGCGGCGTGACGAAGAAGTCTCCCGTCAGCAGCGCCTCGCGGATGCGGCGCGCGCCCGCGGCACCCTCTAGGCGAAGATAGGCGGTGACCGTGCCGCCAGGCCCGGTATGCGACGCCTCGTGCACGCCGGCGCCGCGCGGATCATCGATCGAGAAGACGAATTCGTCGGTGCCGATCTCCTCGGCGCTCAACTTTGCCGCCAGCGCCTCCTCCTGCGCGCTCGGGACACCCCTCTCGACCGAAATGCCGAGCCGCTCCGTGACCCCCTGCAGCACCGCCTCGCACACTGCGCCGACATCGGGGGCCTTGCCGCCGAGCAGCGCCCGCAGCGTCGTCACGCGTTGCTCCGCCTTGTCGAGGCCCCGCTTCTTGAGCTTCGCCTCGGGCACGTTGAGACAGGCCATGATGCGTGCGGGGTCGGCATCGATGAGCACGGTGCCCTGGTAGAACAGCGTGTCTCCGTCGAAGAACCCGCCGGTACCGCACAGCTTCTGGCCGCCCACCTCGATATCGTTTCGCGGGCGGAAGCGCGCGTCGATTGCAAAGGCTCGCGAGAGGCCATGCGCAACGGCCTCGCAGATGGCCCTGGTGTAGTCGGCAAGCGTGGGCATGGGGACCCGCTTGCGCGACAGCACCAGCTCCCATCCGAGTTGGCCGGGATCGAGATAGATCGCCCCCCCGCCCGTGATGCGCCGCACCAGGCCGACGCCGTTGGCCCGGCAATAGTCGATCTTCAGCTCCTGCCGCAACGCTTGATGCCGGCCGACCAGGGCACACGGCTCGAAGCGGAGGAAGCGGATCGTGTCGGGCACGGCTCCGTCGCGGTGCAGCTCGATCATGGCCTGGTCGAACGCGATCTGCAGCCTGCCGTCACGCACGCCGGTGTCGATGACACGGAAGGGCGCGGCCATGGCTCAACCGTGCTCCTCGATTTCCAGCTCTTCCCCATCCCGATAGGACTCGCCGGGCTTCTCGCGTTTCAGTTGATGGCGGATTCTGCGCAAGTCGCCTGCGGCCGGCTGGAACGGGTAGCTCGCGATATTGGAGGGCGGGCTATCGCCGTAGGGGCGGTCGCAGGCCGAGATGTCGTCCTGGATCTTGCCCGGGCACCCGCTGGTGCGGAAGGCGATGCCCTTGTCGATGACGGCATCGAGCTCGCCGCCCGACAGGCCGAAGTGCACGACCCGGCCGGCCGCATCGAAGCGCATCTGCTCCACGCGCACGCCGGCATAATCGATCAGGTAGCGCGCAAGCTGCACGCGCCGCCATTGATCGCGCGGCGTCGCCGGAAGATGGTCCATCAGCGACCCCTTCTCGGGAAAGAAGCAGAACATGTGGCTGTGGCCGCCCATGTCGACGAGCTGCTGCACGAGGCCGAGCACGTCATGCTCGGTCTCGCCCATGCCGACGATGATGTGCGCGCCGAATTTCTGCGGCCCGAAGATGTCGCGGGCGGCGTCGAGGATTTCCCAGTACTTGGCCCAGCTGTGGGGCGACGATACGCCTTTGCCGCGGGTGCGGTCGAAGATCTCGGGCGTCGCCGCATCGAGAGCGACGGTGAAGATGTCGGCGCCGAGGTCCTTGAGCCGGCGCACGTCGCCTGGTGTCATGGTGGTCGGGTTGGACAGTATCGAGACCGGCACCGTCGCGGGATCGATGCGGTCGGTCCACGCCTTGAGGACCGTCACCGTATCCGCATCGGAGCGCGGATGCGTGATCATCGAGATGCACATGCGGTGGAACGGCGTGGCCGGCCCGTCCCCGCCGACCTTGTCGATGATCTGCTGCAGCGGCACCGCCGGCCAGTCGACGCGGATGAAGTTGCGGTCGGCATAGTCGCGGTCGGCCTCGCGATGACGCGCGAGCCCGCAATAGGCGCAGTTGGCCCGGCACCCCTCCGGATAGGTCAGCAACAGGTTCAAGCAGCGCGTGCAGCCGCAGCGGTGCATCCGGCCCGGCATCACGCCGAGTGTGATTGCGGCCGCCGTCGACATCTGCACGTAGTCGGGCGAGCGCATGTGCGGCACGAGCCGGTTGTTGTTGGGAAGGTAGATGCCTTCCGGGGGAACATTCGCCGCCTTGACGCGCGCGCCGTTCTTGGCCTCCCGCGGCGTGGCATTCGGCAGGCGAGGCCGCATCGCATCCGAGGCGTTGTGATCCAGCCCGCCGGCGCCGATGCGCCCCGGCAATGCAACCTCTCGCTTCAGA
Organism: uncultured Solirubrobacteraceae bacterium; assembly: GCA_963848475.1. GTDB lineage: Bacteria > Actinomycetota > Thermoleophilia > Solirubrobacterales > Solirubrobacteraceae > Solirubrobacter. The sequence goes on from CAWKDW010000004.1 coordinate 372,699, forward strand.
CAGGTCATGGCGTTGCCATCTCCAGCGTTGGCTCCGCGTCCCAATATTGCGGAAACGAGATCCAGCTTCGTTGCAGTTCCGCGACCGATGGCCGGCCGCCCGCCGCGTAGACGCTGAGAAGCTCTTCGCGCCGCGCGAGCGCCCGGTCGAGGGAAGCCTTGTAGAGATCGCCAAGCTCGTCCGCGTAGTTGAGGCCGGCGTCGGCTTTGCCTCGCAGCGCCGCCACGGCGGCCTCGCCCGCGAGCTGACCGGAAACGACGGCAGCATTTATGCCGGCTCCCGTGATCGGGTTGGCCAGACCGGCGGCATCGCCGGCGAGCAGCACCAGCGCCGGGCCCAGCCGGCCCTGCGGGTCGAGCATGCCGCCGACGGGGATTGCGCCGCCGGTGTGCCTGGAGATCTCGGCGCCGACCCGGCCTTCCCTCACGAGCAAGCGGTGCAGCTCTTCGAGTTGCGGCTTGAGGTGGCGCCGCCAGGGCGGGGCGACGCCGAGCCCCAGATTGGCCTGATCAGCCTTCGGGAACAACCAGGCATAGCCGCCGGGCAGCGACGGCGAGAGGAAGATGTCGGTGGCCGCGCAGGGCTTGCGCAGCGGCACCGTGATCTGCCGCGTCTCGGCGAGGGCGCGGTTGACGCAACCGATCGCCCGGCCGACCTGCGAGCGCGGCCCATCCGCGCCGATGACAACCCGCGCCTTGAACATGCCGCCATCGGCAAGCCGCGCCACCCCATCCGAGTCGAGCGATGCAAGGCCGGCATCGAAGCGGCATTCCGCTCCACCCGCCGCCGCCGCGTCGACGAGAGAGGCATCGAATGCTGCCCGATCGATCATGTGGCCGGGGAAATGCTCTTTGACGTGGGGATCGTCGCCGGCAACGAACGTCGTCATCGACTGGATATGCTGGCACCAGCTCGAGCCGATGGCGGCCGTGCGGGTCGCATCGAGCACCGAGCCCACCATGGCCGGAACGAATTCCGCGCACTGCACGGGCCTGCCGGGCTCGCGCTTGCGATCTATGGCCAGCACACGCGCGCCGCCTTGCCCGGCCGCGGCCGCGGCCATGGCGCCTGCCGGGCCCAGCCCCACCACCAAGACGTCGACATCGAGCGCCGCCGTGGTCATGGCGCACACGCCGGCTTCATGCGCGGCGCCGCATGGCCGCCGAGGCGGATCGAGCAGCACGCATGCTGCTGCTCGTAGGGTCGCCCGATCGCCCGCGTCACGGCCACGGCGCCTTCTGCCGGGAAGGCAATGCCGTCGAGGCCGGCCATCACGGCGTAGGCATCGGTGGCGCGCTTGTGCAGGCCGGGCGGGCGCGCGCAGCCAAGCAGGACCTGTTTTTCCGGCAGCCGCTGACGGGCATCGAGAAGGACCCGCCCCACATCACGCGTGCTCGGTGTCACGAAAGTGCCAGCCCGCGCATAGAACGGCATGACGACCACGAGCACCAGCGCATGGATCGCGTGACGCGAGCAGATGTCCAGCGCGGCCGCCTCGCCGAGAATGCGCCCGTAGTGCAGGCCGATGACAATGTGCGGCACGACCTGCATGCTCGTCGCACAAAGGGCTGCCAGCGTGGCCTCGAAATCCTCCACCGCCCGTTCCAGGTGGTAGACTTGCCGGATCGTCTCGGGTGCGCCGATCACGTCCATCATGGCCGTGTCGACGCCGGCGCTTTCCATCAGCCGGGCGCGCCGCTCGTCGAGCAGCGCGGTATGGATGGCGATCCGAAGATGGGGAAAATCCCGCTTGAGGCGCTCGACGACAGGGTAGAACCGCTCGTAGCGGATCTCATTGCGCCGATTGGAGCCGCCGGAGAGGAGGAAGCCCTGCAGCCCCTGCAGCAGCACCAGATCGCGCACTTTCCGGTCGAGCATCTCAGGGGTCGTGGCCGGAATCATCGGCTCGAGGATCTTGGCCTGGCAGTGATCGCAGTCGAGCGCGCAGGCGCCTGCGGTCACGGAGAACGCCGGAAACGCGTTCTTGCTACAGCCGCTGATCTCGGAGGAAGAATATTCCTTGAATGTCGGGGTCGAGAACCGAATCGGTGTCGCACCGCCCCGCTTGCGAGCTGCGGATTCCATCTCGCTCACGAGGCCGGAATTCAGGTCCGTGTCCTCGAGGGCCTCGATCTCCTGCAGTCGCGCCATCCACCCCATGTGGCATTGTATTCAAAGTTCCGAATATCATGCAACCGTCAGCCGGCCTTGTGCTCCAGCCGCGACCGCGCCAGGCACTGCGGATCGGCGGAGCGCCCGGCACCCGAATCAGGCGAAGATGCGCAAGGATGCAGCGCCTTTTTCCATTGGGGGAAGTCGTCACGTTGCTGCAATCGGCATCTTGAATTCGCAATAATGAATGTTAGAATATTTTTTGCATCTTGCTGTGGAATACGCGCATCGACTAACACTGCGCCGACGCCAGCATCGGAAAGCCCGCAGCCAGACGAGAGTTGGGGAGAAACATGGCAGACAAGACGGTCGATGCAAAAGGGGCCAACTGCCCGATACCCATACTCAAGGCCAAGAAAGCCATCGCCGAGGTACCGGTCGGAGGCACCCTCGAGGTTCTCGCGACCGACCCGGGCTCCGTACCCGACTTCGAGGCGTTTTGTCGCCAGACGGGCAACACGCTGGTCGAGCATAGCGAGGCCGGCGGCGTGTATCGCTTCCTCATCAAGCGGGCCGGCTGAGCATCGAAGCTGACAGGCGCATATCCTGATCCCAATCTTCCACTTAGCGAGCAAGGCATGGCCGCGCGCCGAATGAACACGATGCCCAAGGCGCGAGTTGTCCGCCCGGGCAACTTCAAGAGTTCCGGCATGGTCGTCCTGTCGGACATGCGCCAATCGGTGCAGCAGGCTGCAGAGTTCCTGCGCTCGATTGGCAGCTCGCACCGTTTGATGATTCTTTGTCTTCTGACCGACGGCGCCAAGACCGTGACGCAGCTGTGCGAGGCCATCGGCGCGCGCCAGAGCCTGGTCTCGCAGCACCTGACCAGGTTGCGGCTGGACGGCCTCGTACATGCCGATCGCCAAGGTCACTTCGTGCACTATTCGCTGACCGCTACGCCGGCGAAGGAGATCGTTGCCATTCTACACAAGCATTTCTGCCCGGACGCGCCAGGCGTCGGGAAGAATTGATCTCCGGCCTGCACTGCGAGCAGCGGCGCGGCGGACATCCGTCAGCGCTTGGCGAAGGCGATCGCCCGGCCGGCCTGCGGTGGCACCGGGAGGTCCCTGTGCGCGCTCGTCAATGCAGCCAGCGCATCGTGCTGCTGCCGCGTCCATGACTGAGCCCGTCGGCTGTCCAGGGCAACGTTGACGATGGCGAGCTCGGTGGTCGCCACCACGTCATCGCGGCTGTCCCGCATGAACATGATCAGGTGCACGCTCTTTTCCCCCATGCCGAGCGCCTGCACCGAGATGTGCACCTCATCGCCCAGGCGCAGCTCCCGCTGATAGCAAGTATGCATCTCCAAGAGGAATGGCGCGGCTCCCCCCGCTTGCGCGTTCGACAATCCGATGCGCGCAAGGAACGGCTGGATCGCCTCATCGAAGAGCACGACGTAGTGCGATGCCCGCATGTGGCCGGAGGCGTTGAGCCACTCGGACCCGACCGTGACGTGGTCCAGAACTATGGGTGCCGCATCGAAGGCAAGCGTATCGCTCACGGCCTCTTCCTTCGTCCCGCCTGGAATTGCCGACGAACCTTACAAGGTGCTTAGCGGGAATACAGCACCGCATCGACGAGCTGGTGGATCTGAGGCCGGATGGCCCCTGGATTGGCCTGATCCGCGATGCTGGTGAGCCAGGCAGGATCGCGATCGTCGTCATCGACGAGATCGCAGCTGAGATGAGCCAGCACGCGCTGCGCGGAGATTGGCAACTGCGCCGGAATCTCTCGACCGCACATGCGCGCCCACAGGCCCGCCCACAGGCGCGCCGTGGTCCAGGGATTGTAGCCGCCGCCGCCCAGCACCACGGCGCGCTCGGACAGCGAGACGATGGTTTCGACTGCGGCCCACAGGGCGCCGTTGGAAACATCCATCGAAGACAAAGGATCGCCCTTCAGCGCATCCGCGCCGCACGTGACAACGATGGCTTCGGGCCGTAGGGGCTCCAGCCTGCACCGGTGCAGCTCGCGAATGAGGAGCAGGTACTCCTCGTCATTGATGTGCCGCGGAACCGGCAGGTTCGCCACCCGCCCATCGCCCTGCTTCGTGATCGCTCCGGTGCCGGGCCACCGGCCCTCCTCATGGATCGAAACCAGCCAGACCCGCTCATCCATCGCGAATGCGGCCTCCACGCCGTCACCATGGTGCGCGTCCAGGTCCACATAGAGGACGCGCTGAAGGCCGGCATCGAGAAGCGTCAGGATCGCGAACACCGGGTCGTTGAAGTAGCAAAAGCCCGAGGCCCGATCCGGCCGGCCATGATGCGTGCCGCCACCCGGGTGGAACGCCAGACGGCCCTGCAGCGCCAGCTCGGCGGCAAGGATCGATCCGCCGACGCTCGCGCGCGCCCGATCCCACAGACCTTCGAAGAGGGGGCATTCCATCGTGCCGATGTTCCAGCGGGCGCGGACCTCGGGCGTGGCCATCATTGTGCGGGCGCTGCTTTCCAGGACGTCGAGATATTCGGCTGCGTGAAAGCGCTCCAGCGTGCTTCGCTCAGGCAGCGGCGCTTGCCGCACAAGATCTGGATCGAGCCATCCCATCGCATCGCATAGATCCAGAACGGCGCCATGGCGCAGGATGGACAAGGGATGGCTGCTGCCGAACGCCGGCCGGCGGAAGACTGGATGGGTGACGAACAGCGCCGGACGGGCGTTCCTCGCTGCGCGCACGGCCGGCCTCAATCGAGATCGGGGCGCGGGACGCGCGCGAGGCAGCCCACCAGCAGATCCATGCGCTGTGCATCGAACGCGTGCCAGGCCTGAAGAAGGTCGGCATCGGCTTCCGCTCCTGGGGCCCCGTTTTCCGCGGCAAAGAATGCCCTGAGGACCGGCTCGAGAGTGGCCTTCAATTCTCCGTTGCGCAGACCCGCCGGGGTCCAATCCAGGAGAAGCCCGTCGCGCAGAAACATCTCCTCGGTGGCGGCCTTGCCGGCAAGCTCGCGCAACCTCTCTAGCCGCGCCACGTCCTCTCGCAGCAGCTGTGCGCGGAAGTAGCTTTCCTCCACGCCGAGCGCACGTTCGAGCCGCTGCAGCAGGTTCATCTCGGCTCACTCATCCTTGGACGAGATGAGCATGACCGCGGCTCCGCTGTAGAGACCCGCGATCAGCGTCGCAAAACCAAAAATAAAGAGTGCGATAGGGGTCACAGCATCGGTCGATTGCACGATGAGGTCGCGAAGCCCCCCGGCGTTCGTGAGCATCAGCGCGATCGCCACCATCGCGCCGAGTGCTGCGCCCACACCCCAACTTCGTACGACAAGTCCGGCGACCGACGGCAAACCGGAGGACGGACGCCTGCGATCGGGTCCCTCGCGGATTGGCATGACCGCACCCTCCGCCGGTTGGGATGGCTTAGGCACCCCAACCCGCCACGGCCTTGACCTCCAGGTATTCCTCCAACCCGAAGCGGCCCCATTCGCGCCCATTGCCCGACTGCTTGTAGCCGCCGAAGGGCGCCCCACGCTCATTGGGCGCACCATTGAGGTTGACGTTGCCGGCGCGAAGGCGGCGTGCGACGCGACGCGCGCGCTCCACGTCGCCCGATGACACGTAGCCGGCCAGTCCATAGGGCGTGTCGTTGGCCATGCGCACGGCATCGTCCTCGTCCTGGTAGCCGATGATCGACAGGACCGGACCGAAGATCTCCTCGCGCGCGATCGTCATGTCGTTCGATACGTCCGAGAACACCGTCGGGCGCACGTAGTAGCCCTTGTTGAGGCCGTCGGGGAGACCCAGGCCGCCGGCGCTCAGCTTGGCACCTTCGTCGATGCCCTTCTTGATCAGTCCCTGGATCTTGTCCCACTGCACGCGGTTGACTACGGGGCCGAGGTTGGTCTCGGCGCTCCTCGGATCTCCCACCTTGGCCTTGTCAGCCACTCCCTTGGCAATCGCTGCGGCTTCGGCCATCCGCGCCATGGGCACCAGCATGCGGGTCGGCGCGTTGCAGGACTGCCCCGAGTTGTTGAAGCAGTGGGTGGTGCCTCCGGCGACGGCCTTGGCGAGATCGGCGTCCTCGAGGATGATGTTGGGCGACTTGCCGCCCAGCTCCTGGGTGACGCGCTTGACCGTCGCGGCGGCGCGCTTGACCACGTCGATGCCGGCCCTGGTCGAACCGGTGAACGACATCATGTCGATGTCGGGGTGCTCGCTCATGGCCGCGCCAACCTCGGGCCCGAGCCCGTTGATGAGGTTGAACACGCCCTTGGGCACGCCGGCCTCATGCAGGATCTCGGCGAAGATCAGCGCCGAGGAAGGCGTGTACTCCGACGGCTTCAGGATCATGGTGCAGCCGGCCGCCAATGCTGGCGCCACCTTGCACGCGATCTGGTTGAGCGGCCAATTCCACGGCGTGATCATGCCGACGACGCCAACGGGCTCGCGCACGAGCATGGCGGTGCCGAGCCGCTCCTCGAACGCGTAGCTCTTGAGGACCTCGAGGGTGGTCATGAGGTGGCCGAGGCCGGCACCGGCCTGAAAGCGCTCGGCGAAGCCGAGCGGCGCGCCCATCTCGTCGGAGATCGCACCCCCGACTTCCTTCATGCGCTTCTTGTAGACATCGATGATCTTGGCGAGCAGATCCGCGCGTTCTTCTCGCGTCGTCAAAGAGAAGGTTTCGAAGGCCCGCCGCGCTGCCGCAACCGCCTTGTCCACGTCTGCCTTGGAGCCGAGTGCGATATCGTAGAGAGGCTCCTCGTTTGCCGGGTTGACGACGGCATGCGTCTTCTTGGAGACCGGCTCCTGCCATGCTCCGTCGATGTAGAACTTGAGGCGTTGCACCATGGCTGCGATCCTTAGCAGGTTGCGTATGCTCGGCTATTCTCCCAGACGGCCAGTCTTCGCCGCAAGTCGGACAATGCGCCCCAGGGAAACGCGGCGATACGGCGATCGCCGACCGTGGATCGGGAGGCGGACCCAACGGCGGACGCAGCGCTTCAGCGAATTGGGCGCGAAGAGTTGCGCAGTGCCTTGCCCAGGCCGATCAGATAGTGCAGCGCATCCTGGTTTTCCCGATCCGACAGGATCTTGAACAGCCCGCCTATGCCGCCTCGCGAGCGGTCCTTCTGCGCGAACGAGGCATCGGCACTTTCAAGCGCGGCCAACAGCTTGTCGACCTGCTCCATCCGGTCGACGAGCCGCGGCAGCGTCTCGGCGAGCCGATCGAGGGTGCCGGAGGCATTCATGCGCTCCAGGATGCCGACGAGCTTGCCGGCGCCACCACGATTGAAGCGATCGAGCGTGGTCAGGCCATCGGCCACAGTTTCCGCAACCCGGCTGATCATGTCGTCGGTCAGCGCGTCCTCTGCCGAGCCGTAGAGGCGGGCCAGCCGCACGAGCCGGTCGAGGTCGCCGTTCTCCACGAGCGAGGCGATCGCCGGAAGGGCGCGTTGCAGGCCGGAGCGGTTGACCTGATCGACGAGGTCCATCCCGTCCGCGGCAGTCTGCGCGATGCGCGTCACCATGTCGTCGGTGAGGGCGTCGTTGGCGGCGCGGATGAGGTGCTCGAGATCGCTCGAGCCGTTGCCGTTGGTCGTCATCGCCACATCCTTCTCACAGCAGCCCGCGCGCGGAGGTCCAATAGAGCTTGTTGTAGGCCATCTTGAACCAGTGCACGGCCTTGGTGGGCGGCTTGGGATCGGGCGGGTTGTTGTAGTCGAACATGGCGTAGGTGGCGCGGTCCTTGCCCGCCTCGATGAAGCAGAACACCTTGCCGTCGTAGTCGCGCACGGGGGTACCGATCTTGATCATCGCGGCGATGTTCTCGCCCAGCGCCTCGGCCTCGAAGTGGGCGGTGGAGCCCGCCTTGGAGATCGGCAGGTTGGTCGTGTCGCCCAGCACGAACACGTTGTCCCGCCCTTCCATGTTGAGGCGGTGGCGATGGGTCGGGATGAAACCGCGCTGGCCGAGCCCGTTCTTCTCGATCACCTCCATGCCGCGATGGGCGGGGATCGTGATCAGCAGGTCGTATTGTGCCTCCGTGCCCTCCTCCGAATGCACGATGCGCTTGGCCCCGTCGACCTCCTTCATGTTGAAGAGCGTCTCGTAGGTGATGCCGAGGCGCTCCATCTCGGGAGCCGCCCACTTCGCCACGTTCTCGAGCGAGTGGACGCGGCCGATGGGGTAGGTGTAGTGCAGCTGGACCTTGTCGGAGAGGCCGCGCTCCTTGAAGTAGTCATGCAGCATGAAGGTGATCTCAAGCGGCGCCATCGGGCACTTGTGCGGCACCCCGACCGCGATCACGACCCGGCCGCCCTTGAACTCCTGCAGCGCCTTGAACATCTTCAGCGCGTCGGCCTCGGTGTAAAACTGCAGGGCGTTTTCGGCGAGGCCCGGCGTATCCTCCGCGCACGCGCGCGAGCCCGTCGCGATCACCACGATGTCGTAGCCGATCGTCTTGCCGCTCTTGGTCTTGACCTGCTTCTGGTCGAGCATGAACTGCTCGACGGGGTCGACATGGAAATCGATCGAGGGCTCGAGCAGGCTGCGCTGGTCGCGGTAGAGCTCGTCCGGCATCATGCGGCCGACGGCGAGGTAGAGCAGGCCCGGCTGATACATATGCCGGTCGGAGGCGGACAGCATCGTCACCTGTGCCTTGCCCGAGCGCAGCTCCGGTGCCAGCCGGCGCGCGAGATTGTTGGCCAGGATGGTGCCACCCATGCCGCCGCCTACGATAAGAACCTTCATCGTTTCCTCCCTGATTCGCCGCTCCGCGTTGACGGACGCGCCGACTATTTCAGCTTGCGCACAACCACGTGCCAGACGCCATCCACTTCGGTCGTGCCGAGGTGCTCATGCTTGACTTTGCGGATCCACTCGGGGATGTCGTTCGCCGAGCCCTTGTCGGTCGAGAGCACCTCGAGCTCATCGCCAACCTCCGCCATCTTCATGTTGGCGATCAGCTCCATAAGCGGACCCGGACAATAGCTGCCGCGCGCATCCACGATCTTCCGGTTCGCCATCTCTCCTGCCTTTCAAAATGCGAGAATCTGGCCGCCTTGGGCATCCTCGAGGAACTTGGTCAGTCCCAACGGCTCGCCGAGGAAGCCTTCGAGATCGCCCTCGGCAAGACCCAGAACGTCGACGGCCATCGAGCATGGGTGGACCTTGGCTTCGCCGAGCTCCACCGCGCTCTCGAACAGCATCATGAACTCGGGCGCCTTCTTGGCCTCGAGCAACCTGCCGAACTCGCCTTCGCTGGGCGCGGCGCGGCTGGCCCCCTTCTTGAAATACGCCAGCGCGTTCATGGAGAGAAAGACCGTCACTGCGGTGCCGCTCACTGCCGCCACGGAGGCAACCATCGCCGCCATTTGCAGCTTCTCGCGGGTGCCCGATGTCACGATGATACTGAGCCGCTCGCTCATGGCCAACCTCGCTAAGCCGCACTTCCGAACCGAACGACTTGCAAGCAGAACTGCCGTGCGACACCACCCGATGAGGCACGTTACCGTCTCATCGAGCCCGGTGCGAGAACCCGAAACCGATCGACCGGCCCAAAAGATTTGGGTGCGCGTGCTTATAAGGCTAAGTCCTGGCCGACGCGCAAGTGTTGATGCAGATCAAGGCCACGTCGAGACGCGGAAGGCTGGTCATCACACGATGCGGATCATGCATGGGCAGTCCATTTGCCACGCGCAATGTACTGGGCAAGGATATCGAGAACGAGCGTAGACTTGCCCAGGTCCGCCGAGGCCGTCGCAGGTTCGCTGCAGCGCAACAGAATGTCCGGCCCATGGGTCCAGCGGCCAACTGAACACGCGGTCCTCGCCGGCTCGGCCACCCCTCGTCAGAACGCAAATGCATGGGTGGAAACGACGATGGGGTATCGTCACCGGCGTTCGCCGGTGTCATGCTGATGACTGGCCGGATGCCGACGATCTGGTTGTTGGAGACGTTCCCGGTGTCTGCAAGAGTTGGCTGAAGGAGGAACCATGCTGAAGCGACTGATGCTCGTGTTGACCCTGACGGCATTCGCCTCGACGAGCTGGGCCGCGCAAGTCGGCGAAGACGGTCTTCACAAGGAGGATTGGTTCTCCGTCACCTTCCGCGACGTCGGCGAGGATATCGCTGGCGCCGCAGCCAACGGCAAGCGACTTGCCCTCATCTTCGAGCAGCGCGGCTGTATCTATTGCAAGATGATCCACGAGGAAGTGCTGACCGATCCGCAAGTGCGCGACTACCTCAAGGCCAATTTCGAGGTGATTCAGTACAACATCTACGGTTCCGAGGAGGTCACCGACCTAGACGGAGCGAAACTCACGGAGAAATCCGCCGCCCGGAAGTGGGGCGTCGTGTTCACCCCGACCATCCTGTTCATGCCGGAAAAGCCTATGGCCGGGAAGGACGCCAGACAAGCGGCGGTGGCCGCGATGCCGGGCGCGTTCCGCAAGGGCACCTTCCTCGACATGTTCCATTGGGTGAGGGAGAAGCGCTACGAAACGGAGGAAGACTTTCCGCGCTATCACGCGCGTCAGGTTCGAGAGCGCCAGGCAGCCGGCATCCCCAACACGGATTGATCAGCGCACGCCAGGAAGGGATGCGCAAATCGTTGACCCGACACGGCCGCGATGATATTCACAAACTTAAACATACGAATGCTTGAAAAAACGAACGGGAGGGGACGGCCGCCAGCGACACATCTTGCCATTGCGCGGGTGTGAAAGGATGGTGGGCAGCGGCACCTTGCGATGAGTGAACTCGGCACAACCACGATCGTCGGCGTCGGCGGCTTCATCATCGGCATCGTGTTCGGCGCCGTCGTGCAGCGCACCAATTTCTGCACCATGGGCAGCATATCCGATCTGGTCCTGATCGGGGACGGGCGCCGCTTCCGGGCCTGGCTGCTGGCGATCGCGGTTGCGATCATTGGCACCCAGATGCTTTACTTCGCCGGTCTCATCGACATCGACAAGTCGATCTACTTGTCGCCCAACCTCGGCTGGCTTGGCGCCATCATCGGTGGCTTGATGTTCGGCTTCGGCATGACACAGGCAGGAGGCTGCGCCAGCAAGACGCTGGTGCGCCTGGGCGGCGGCAATCTGAAATCGCTGATCGTCATGATGGTGCTTGGCATCTTCGCCTATATGACGCTGCGCGGCCTGTTGGCGCTGCCACGGCTGCAGATCGAGACCACAAATGTGGACCTCGCCGCGCGCGGGCTTCACAACCAGAGCTTCGCCGAGATGGCCGGCGCGGCGATCGGGCTGGCCGCCGCTCCCGCGCGCGCGGTCGTTGCCGTCGCCGCGGCGATGCTGTTGCTGGCAATCTGCTTCAAGGACGCCGCTTTCCGCCACAGCCCCCGCAATATCGTCGCCGGGGTCGTGATCGGCCTGTGCACGGTGGCGGGCTGGCTCGTCACCGGCGTGTTGGCGGCCGACGAATTCAATCCGGTGCAACTCGCCTCGATCACCTTCGTGGCGCCGGCCGGCGACAGCCTGCAATATCTGATGACCTTCACCGGCTCCACCATCAACTTCGGCATCGCCGTCATCGGCGGCGTCATTGCCGGCAGCTTCCTGACGGCGATGGTCGGCCGGCACGTTCAGAGTCGAGAGTTTCGCCGATCGCAGCGATATGCTGCGCCATCTTGCCGGCGCTATGCTGATGGGCGCCGGCGGCGTCATAGCCTTGGGCTGCACGATCGGGCAGGGGATTACCGGCATGTCCACGCTCTCGCTCGGCAGTCTGATAGCGTGGCTGTCGATCCTGGGCGGCGGCTATCTCGGCATCCGGTATTTGGAGGAGGGGTCGCTCAGCGGCGCCATCCGCGCGGAGTTCGCGCGCGGCAGAAGCTCGGCAGGCGGCGCGGACCACCCGTCGGCGGGACAAACAGAACTGAAATAGGGCCGGTCATAACGGCCCACGTGTGGAGGAAGGCAGATGAACTCGAGACAGTCGCATTGCGTGCTGGCGGCGACCGCCGGTGCAATCCTCGGCGCGGTCGTGCTGGGTATTGCGCCCGCATCCGCAGCGCCTTTGGACGGCCAGAAGCTGACCTTCGAGCGCAGCAAGGGCAATTGCCTGACCTGCCACGAGATCAAGGGCGGCGACGCACCCGGCAACCTCGGGCCCGCGCTTGCCGACATGAAGAAGCGCTTTCCGGACCGCAAGGAGCTGATCGCGATCGTCTCCGATGAGACAAAGCGCAACCCGCTCACGGTGATGCCGCCCTTCAAGCGGAACCTCATTCTGAACGAGGAGGAGATCGCGGCTATCGTCGATTTCCTCTACACCCGCTGACCGCGCGTGTGGCCCAACAAGGAGCAAGAGCAATGACCAGTTTTCCGGACGCGCCCGATACCGCGCGACGCACGATCCTGAAAGGCGCCGTGGCCGGCGGCCTGGCCGCCGGTCTTGGGCTCGGTCTCGGGCTCGGCAGCTTTCCGTTCCCGGCCTTTGCCGATGCCGACGCCAAGCAGTGGCCGGCCGAGGCCTTCAAGCAGAAGACCGAGGCCGACGCACTCAAGACGCTCTATGGCAAGGCAGCCGAGACATCGGACAAGATCGACCTCGACGCGCCCGAGATTGCGGAAAACGGCGCGGTCGTGCCGATCGCGGTGTCGAGCACGCTGCCCAAGGTCACCGGCATCGCGATCCTGGTGCTGAACAACCCGAACGTGCTGGCCGCCGCCTACAAGGTTCCCGACGGCACCGGCGCGGCGGTATCGACCCGATTGAAAATGGCCAAGACCAGCAAGGTGGTCGCCGTCGTCGAATCGAACGGCAAGCTCTACAGCGCGACCAAAGAGGTCAAAGTCACCGTCGGCGGCTGCGGCGGCTGATCGGCGTCATTGAACAAAGAGGCGAAAGCAAATGGCATCGACAATTCGCGTGAAGGCTGTCGCCAGCGGCGACACCACCACGGTCCAATCGCTGATCCGGCATCCGATGGACTCGGGCTTCGTCAAGGACAGGAGCGGTCAGCTCATTCCCGCGCACCACATCCAGGTGCTGCAGTTCGAGCATGGCGGCAAGACGGTGTTCACCGCGCTTTGGGGGCCGGCCGTTTCCAAGGACCCGTACGTGAAGTTCAGCTTCAAGGGCGCCAAGAAAGGCGACGACCTCAAGGTCAGCTGGGTCGACAACAAGGGCACATCGGATTCACTGGTGGCCAAGATTCAATAAGGCCCGACCGGATACGGGCGACAGGGAGGATTGGTGAATGCTGCGCAAATCTTTGGTCGCGCTCGCGATTGTCGTCGGCACGGCGCAGCCTCTGCTGGCTGGTGACCCGAGCCCTGAGGCGGACCGGAAGGCGTTCGTGGACTATTTCACGAGTCGCTTCCCAAAGGTGCCGCTGAAGGATTTCGTGAACGGCCCCTATTCGATGGACGCGGGCCTGCGCAAGCAGTGGGAGGCGAAGGAGGAGTTCGCGCCCTATGAGTTCGCCGTCGAGAAGGGCAAGCAGATGTTCAACGCCCCCTTCAAGAACGGCAAGACCTACGGCGACTGCTTTCCCAACAAGGGCATCGGCATACGCCAAGACTATCCGATGTTCGATGCCAAGAGTGGCCAGGTGATCACGCTGGAAGTGGCGGTCAACGACTGCCGCGAGGCCAACGGCGAAAAGCCCTTCGATGCCAAGAAGGGCGACATGGCGTCGATCACCGCCTACATGGCCTACACCTCGCGCGGCAAGCCCATGTCCATCAAGGTGCCGGATGACCCGCGTGCACTGGCCGCCTATGAGAAGGGCAAGGAATATTTCTACACGCGGCGCGGCCAGCTCAATTTCTCCTGCGCGAGCTGCCATGTGCAGAGCCCGGGCATGCATATCCGCACCGAGGTGCTGGCGCCGGCGCTCGGCATCATGAACGCCTTGCCGATCTACCGCTCGGCCTGGGCCGGCATGGGCACCACCAGCCGCCGCATTACATCCTGCAACAGCCAGGTGCGGGCGGTTCCGCTCAAGCCGAACGACGAGCTCTATCGCGCCGTCGAATACTACCTGTCCTACATGGCGAACGGCCTGCCGATCTCGGGGCCGGGCGCGCGCCCCTAACGGACCGATCTGGAGGACTTACATGCGCACTCGTGGATTGATCCAATTGGCCGTCGTTGTCGTCGTTGGCGGCTTTGCGTCAGCCGCGCTGGCGGCGTCGGCCGACGACTTCAAGGCGGCCTATGCCACGGCGGAAGCCGTAAGCAAGCAGGCGCTCGGCATGAAGGCCGGGTGGCTGACCACCACCAACGAGCTGAAGGCCGCCAAGAAGGCGGCCGATGCCGGCAAGTTCGACGACGCCGTCAAGCACGCCAAGCAGGCCGAGGCCTTGGCCAACGCGTCCATCGCCCAGTCCAAGGAGCAGGAAAAGCTCTGGAAGGACGCGGTCATCCACTGATCCGGCACTGATCCGGCACTGATCCGGGCCGCCGAGGAAATAGTCAGGAGACCAAGGCAATGCGTCGCCGCGACGTCTTGAAGGCGCTCACGGCTGCGGCGATGTCAGGCCTGGTTCCCCGCATCGGCGAAGCCGCCGAGAGCGAAGAGCTGTACGACATCGGCAAGTTCGGCAATGTGCGCCTGCTGCACACGACCGATACGCATGCGCAGCTCTTGCCGGCCTATTTCCGCGAGCCGAGCGTCAATCTCGGCGTTGCCAGAATGACCGGCCATCCGCCGCACCTGGTGGGCGAGGCGCTTCTGAAGCACTTCGGCGTCGCACCGCACAGCCGGCGCGCCTACGCTTTCACGCATCTCGATTTCGCCGAGGCCGCCCACCGCTACGGCCGCCTTGGCGGCTTTGCTCACCTGAAGACCCTCATCGACCGCCTGCGCGCCCAGGCCGGCACGGGCAATTCGCTGCTGCTCGATGGCGGCGACGCATGGCAGGGCAGCGGCCTCGCCAACGCGATGCACGGCGAGGACATGGTGGAAGCCACCAATCTGCTCGGCACCGACCTCATGACCGGGCACTGGGAGTTCACCTATGGCGAGGCGCGCCTGCGCGCCAACCTCGCCCGCTTCAAGGGCGAGTTCCTGGCGCAGAACGTGTTCCTCACCGAGGAAGCCGCCTTCGCCGACAAGCCGGCTTTCGATCCCGCCTCGGGCCGCGTGTTCAAGCCGGCCGCGGTCAGGCAAGTGGGCGGCTTCCGCGTCGGCGTGATCGGCCAGGCGTTTCCCTACGTGCCGATCGCACATCCCAAGCGCTTCACGCCCGACTGGACCTTCGGCATCCGCGAAGACGAGATGCAGAAGGTGGTCGATGCGTTGCGCGGCAAGGACAAGGTCGATGCCGTCATCCTGCTCTCGCACAACGGCACGGACGCCGATCTCAAGCTCGCCGGCCGCGTCACGGGAATAGATTTCATCCTCGGCGGACACACCCATGACGTGATACCGCAGCCGGTGGCGGTGAAGAATGCCGGCGGCAAGACGTGGGTCGGCAACGGCGGATCGGCCGGCAAATTCCTCGCCGTGCTCGACCTCGAAGTCGCCAAGGGCGCGGTCAAGGATCTGCGCTATCACTATCTGCCGGTCTTTTCGGGCCTGTTGAAGCCGGATCCGGCCATGCAGGCGCTGATCGAGCGCTTGCGCAAGCCGCACGCCGCAGCGCTCGACGAAAAGCTCGCGGTGGCCGGCGACCTCCTGTACCGCCGCGGCAATTTCGACGGCACGATGGATCAGGTGATCTGCGACGCGCTGCGTGCGGAGCTCGACGCCGAGCTCGTATTTTCGCCGGGCTTCCGATGGGGCAACACCGTGCTGCCGGGCCAGACGATCACGATGGACGACCTGCTCACCGAGACGGCGATCACCTATCCGCAAGTCTATGTGACGGAGATGACCGGCGAGCAGATCAAGGCTGTGCTGGAAGACGTCTGCGACAACCTGTTCAATCCCGACCCCTATTACCAGCAGGGCGGCGACATGGTGCGCGTCGGCGGCATGGACTACGCCTGCACGCCGGGCGAGAAAGTCGGCAAGCGCATTTCCGACATGACGCTCGACAGCGGCAAAGCGATTGAAGCGGGCAAGACCTACAAGCTTGCCGGTTGGGCCTCGGTCAACCCGCAAGGCGGCAAGCCGGTTTGGGACGTGGTCGCGAGCTATCTGCGCCGTGAAAAGACCGCGAAACCGAAAAAGCCCAATCGGGTCGCGCTCAAGGGCGTGTCGAACAATCCAGGAGTCGCAGGGTAGACGGATCCATGTCCATTGCTCTTGCCCGATTGGCGCGGCTTCCCGCTCTCGTCCTGGCGGCCGCGCTGATTTGTTCAAGCCCCGTCGTCGCGCAGGTGAAGGAGCCCCCGATCAGGGACCTGCCCTTCGCCGAGCAGCGTCTCGTGCTGCAGTTGTCCGACCGCGAGCCGGCCAAGCACGCGCTGGTGATCAGCGTCGCCAACAACCTGTTGAAGGCCTATGGACCCGACATGATCGCCATCGAAGTCGTGGCTTTCGGGCCGGGCATCGATCTGTTGCGCACGGAGAGCCCCAACCGCGCGCGCGTCGACAGTCTCGTGGCGCAGGGCGTCCAGTTCGACATCTGCATGAACACGGTCGATACGCTCGAGCGTGAAGGCCGCCACGTGAACATCAACCCCAAAGCCGTGAAAGTCCAAGTCGGCGTCGCCCGCATCCTGGCTTTGGCCAAGAAGGGCTACACGCTGGTCCGTCCCTGAAACCCGGAGGAAATGCCATGAGACATCTCGCACGCGCCCTTGCCGTCGTCGCCGCACTCGCGGCCGGCATCCTGACTGCTATGCCGAGCCAGGCCGCCGAAAAGACGCACCGCATCGTCTTTCACGTCGATCAAAACGATCCGGCCTTGATGAACCTTACGCTCAACAACGTCTCCAACATCCTCGAATATTATCACGGCAAGGGCGAACAGGCGCAGGTCGAGGTCGTCGCCTACGGTCCGGGGCTCAACATGCTGCGCGCCGACAAGTCGCCGGTGAAAGACCGCCTCACGCGCATCAAGGCCGCCAGCTTCCCCTCCAAGGTGCAATATTCCGCCTGCCACAACACGATGAAGGGCATGGAGAAGAAGGAAGGCCATGCCATTGCGATCGTGCCGGAAGCGACCGTCGTTCCGGCCGGCGTCGTGCGCCTGACCGAATTGCAGGAACAGGGCTGGGCCTACATCCGGCCGTAAGGCCAAAGGAGGCTGCGATGAAACGGATCGCTCTGGCCGCCGTCGCGGCGGCGTTGCTCGCGCTGCCCGCGCACGCGGCGGACGGCATCGTCACCTACAAGTCGCTCGCGCCCGATACCGCCTTCGATCTGGCGCGTGCGGCGCTCGACCGGTGCCGCAAGGACGGCTACCAGGTCGCCGTGGTGGTGCTCGACCGCTTCGGCGCGCCGCTCGTGAGCTTGCGCGACCGCTATACGCCGGTCGGCGCGATCGACATTGCATCGGGCAAGGCCTGGACGGCGGTGACGTTCACGCGCGACACGGCCGAGTTCGTCAAGGCCATCAAGGACGGCACAATCGGCCCCGGCCTGGCGGGACTGCCGAAGGTCACGCCGCTGGTCGGCGGCCTGGTGATCCAGGCCGGCGGCGCCCTGCTGGGCGGGGTCGGCGTCGCGGGCGCGCCCGGCGGTGACAAGGACGAGGCGTGCGCCAAGGCCGGCCTCGCCGCCGTGCAGGACAAGCTCGAGTTCTGACACCAGGAACGAGTTTTAGGATAGCCAACACGCCAGCTCTACCGCCCAAAGCCCGAGCTGTAAGGCAACCACGTCGCGAGCCCGGGAAACGCGATCAGGATGGCGAGGCCCGCCAGCATGAGCGCAACGTAGGGGGCGGAACCCTTCACGACCTCCGACAGCGGCGCATCCGTGATGCCCTTGATGACGAAAAGGTTCATGCCGACCGGCGGCGTGATCATGGCGAGCTCGAGATTGATCATCAACAACACGCCGTACCAGATCGGGTCGATGCCGAGCTTGATTATGGTCGGCAGAAGGATCGGCGTGGTGATGAGAATGATGGCGATGGACTCCAGGAACATGCCGAGCACGAAGATCAAGGCCATGACGGCGAGGACGAAGCCGAGCGGCCTGAGGCCCATATGCGTCACCCACTCCGTGACGCCGACCGGCAGACGCATGATGGTGATGGCGTGGCCGAACATGGCTGCGCCGGCGATGATCAGGAGAACCATCATGGACGTGCGCATGGTGGCGTAGGCGCATTCGTAGAGATCGCGCCAGCCGAAGTTGCGATAGACCAGGACCGCGATCAGGAGGGCGTAGATGGAGCCGGCGGCGGCAGCCTCGGTCGCCGTAAAGATGCCGAGATAGATGCCGCCCATGACGACGGGCGGCGCCAAGAGTGCCCAGATCGATCGGCCGACACCCCGCGCGAAGGCGCCCCAGCCGGCAAATGGCGGCGCCGTCGCACCCCGGCGCCACCCCGCCTGCACCATGCAAAAGGCCGCGAAGAGCAGAGCCATCAGCAGGCCGGGAATGATGCCGGCGAGGAAGAGGCCGCCAATCGAAGCCTCCGAAACGATGGCGTAGAGGATCATGGGACCCGAGGGCGGTATCAGGATCCCAAGCGTGCCGCCGGCCGCGATGACACCCAAGGCATCCCGCTCCGGATAGCCAAAGCGCTTCATCTGCGGAATGGCGCTAGAGCCGATGGAGAGCGCCGTCGCAACCGAAGAGCCCGATATCGCCGCGAAGATAGTGCAGGCAAGCACCGTTGCGATGCCGAGCCCGCCGCGGATGTGCCCGACGAGTGTGTGCGCACAGTCATAGAGGTCGTCGATCACCTTGGCGCGGGTCATCACCTGCGCCATGAAGACGAACAGCGGGATGGTGGTGAGGATGCCCTTGTCGAGCTGGCTGTAGACGGTCTCGCCGACGCTGGCAAAGCTGCCTTCCGCAATCAAAAGCATGCCCGTCGCCGTAAGCCCGAGCGCGGCGAAGATCGGCATGCCCGTCAGCAGCATCGCCATCAGCGCGGCGAATACGATTGCGATCGTCATGGGTGGGGGCTGCGCAAAAGGGTGTCGAGGAGCCGGCCAAGAGCCGCCAGCGCGAGAAGGCCCCATCCCAATAGCAGCGGCAGCATCGGAATCCAGCTCTGCACCTCGATCTCGCCAGGCGTATACGAGCCGAAATCGTAGGCAAACTTGACCTGGCCCCACGTGCTCCAGAGGAGCACGCCGGCAAACACGAGCACGGCAAGTGCGGCCCAGGCGTCGCGCAGGCGCGCGAGGCCGCCCCGCGCCCGCGAGCTCAGGACGTCGATGCTGATATGATCGCCCCGGCGCAGGGCCTCCGCCATGCCCAGGCCCACCACGGCGACCAGCAGCATGCCGGAGAGATCATCGGCCCAGGGCAGCGGCCTGCTCAGAAAATAGCGAGCGGCCACGGCCCAGGCGATGAGCCCCAGGATCACCAGCACCATCAGCGCGCTGGCGATGCCGCCCAGCACGGCCGGTGCCAGCAGGAGCCGCGCGGACAGCGAGGACGCTGCTCGAGCCTCCCCGCCCTTCGCGCCGTCCCCGTGCACGGCTGACGCCTACATCTTCTTGATGAGATCGATCAGCTTCTTGCTCTCGGCGTCCTCGCCGAACTTGGCGTCGAAGGCGGGTCGCATGATGGCCTCGAGCGCCTTGTTCTCCGCGGCCGTATTGATGTGAACTTTGGCACCCTTGGCCTCGAGCTGCTTGGGAGCGGCAGCACCGGCGGCCTCCGAGGCCTCGACCGCCCAAACCGCGGCTTTCTTGCCGGCCGTCTCGAGCGCCGCCTTGGCCTTGGCCGAAAGACCATCGTACCACTTCGGATTGACATAGCCGTGGAGATAGGCCGACAGCACGGGCAGGACGGTGAAGTGGTCCTGCACCTCGTAGTATTTCCGGGAGACGGCGGCGGCGGCATCGGTGATGCCGGCATCCAGCACGCCTGTGGCCAGCGCCTGGTAGACCTCATTGCCGGGCATGGCCGTCGGCACCGCGCCGAGCGCCGTGAGCGCGGCGTCGAAGTCGCGGTTGAGGCCGCGGATCTTCTTGCCCTTGAAGTCTTCAGGCTTGATCAGGAACTGACCTTTGGCGGTGAACACCGAAGTGTTGGTCTGGAACATCCACACGACGTTGCGCACGCCCTTCTGCAACAGCTTCTGCTCGAGGAATTTGGCCGGCTCGGAGCCCGCCCATTTCCGCCAGATCGCCAGATCGCCGAAGGCGAAAGGGGCGACCGTGACGTTCATGATCTCGAGCGTCTTGCCCCATTGGAAGTTGAGGGAGAAGGCGCACTCGATCTCGCCCTTGGCGACCGCGGTGATGTTCTTGCGCGCGTCGACCAGGCTCGAGGCGCCGAAGATCTGCACGTCGAGGTCGCCGCCCAATTCCTTGCGGACCTCATCGGCCCATCGCTCGATCACCTTGGAGATGTGGTGAGGCGGCGGCAGCTGATGCGAGCAGCGCATCTTGCTTGCGGCGGTTGCCGGCAGCGCGCCGGCTGCGAGCAGCGCCACAGCGACCAGAGAAGCCTTCATCTTCATGGACTTTCCTCCCAACAATGCGCCCCTCTTAGGGACGCTTCCTTCATGCGTCGGACGCCTTGCGCTTCCGATTTTCGTGCTTCACCGAGGTCGATGGAAACGATCCGACCCGTTACGATCCTTTGGGTAGATGTCAAAAGCGCGACTCACGCGGCCTTCTCCCCGAGCTTGCCACGCGCTGCTGCGATCTGGTCCTGCTCAAGCCTGAGCGCGCCCAACACGTCGCTGGTGTGCTGCCCAAGGGCGGCGAGGTCGCCGCCTCCCGTCAGCATCGTGCCGTCAACCTCGAAGGGTAGCGCGGGCGCGCGGAAGCTCCGCCCATCCGGCAGGCGTGAGGTCGCAAGCCCGCCTTGGCGCATGACATGCGGATCGGAGAGCATGTCGGAGGGCTTGGAGATGGGCGCATAGGAGATGCCCTTCTCCTCGAACTCGCGCGTAAGCGCGGCAAACTCGCGCCCCGCGACGGCCTTCGCGACCAGAGGCAGGGTCCAACCGCGCGCATTGATGGTGTCCATCTTGGTTTGAAGGCGCGGGTCGGATTTGAGCTCGGCGAGCCCCAGAATGTCGCACAACGTTCCCCACTGGCCTTCAGTGACAGCCGAAACGAAGATCTGCCTATCGTCGGCTGTGTTGAAGATGTCGTAGACGGGCCAGGAGAACGTGCGCTCCGGCATCGGCGGCGGGTTCTCACCCTCGAGTTCGAACTGCACCATGTGCTGGGCGACGAGCAACAGGCAGTTCTCAAACAGGCCGATGCGTATGTCGCGACCCTTGCCCGTCTCCTTGCGCTCGAGCATCGCCCCCACAACCGCGAGCGCTCCGAACAACCCGCCTATGATGTCGTTGGCCGATGAGCCCACACGCAGCGGCCGGCCCGTGGGCCCCGTCATGTAGGCGAGACCTGTCATCATCTGGACGACCTCGTCCATCGCCGTGCGATCCTGGTAAGGGCCTGTGAGGAAGCCCTTATGGGAGGCGAGAACCAGCCGCGGATAGCGCGCCCGGAGCTCGGCAGGGCTGGCCCCCATCTTTGCGAGCGTTTCATCCCGGAAGTTGTCGACGAACACGTCGGCGGTGGCGAGAAGCCTGGCGAGCGCCTCCCGGCCCGCGGCGCTCCGGGTGTCGATCGGACCGATTTCTTGCCGCGATTGAAGAGCGGAAAGAAGGGGCTTCCCATGCCGGTGAGATGGCGGGTCTTGTCTCCCTCCGGCGGTTCAACCTTGATCACTTCGGCGCCCAGAAAGCCAAGGAACATCCCACAGGAAGGCCCCATGATCATGTGACTCATCTCGACTACGCGGATACCGCGAAGTGGTGAGAATGCGTCGGTCATCAGGCAGCTCCTCTTGCGTCTTTCGCGGCTGGGCCCAGAGGTTACCCTTCAGATGACGCTCTGAGAATTGGAATCTATTTGCGATTGGCTTCTACCTCTCCGAGCGATCCTGCATATCTGCCAGGCCCGCTACTTCGCTGCCAT
>CAWKDW010000005.1:0-307082 GCA_963848475.1 uncultured Solirubrobacteraceae bacterium
GACCAACGGCACAGGCGTGGTGAAGAACCTCAACGCCGACAGCGTCGACGGACGCTCCGCAGATGAATTCGCGGAGAAGAGCAGCCTCCAGAGCTACGTGGACAAGGGCAGTCTGCTGTTCGCCGCGGTCGCCGACGATGGGAAGGTTGCCGCAAACCGCGGCGTGCCCGTCAACACCCAGGCCGAACTCAGCACCGACGGTGGCGATCCCCTGTTCTCGGTGCCGTTCAGCGGCGACCTGAGCGCGTGTGTCGCGACCGCGAACCCAAGCGGCGGCACCGTCACGGGCACGCTGATCGTCGGCGCCCCGGCGGCGAACGGCCGCGTCGCGGTGATCGAGCGCGGGGCGGGAGCGACGCCGTATCCGTTCGCGCTGCAGGTCACCTGTTGAGCCGCCCTCGCTGACGCTCGAGCGCCGGGTCGGCGGCCCCCCGTCCGTAACGGACTCCCGCCATCGCGCCACGGACCACGCCTCCGCGGGCGGGGCGCCATAGCCCCCAGCGTCTTCCACGCGGGCGACGGCGGGCGCGTTGGCTGCACCGTTGCGGCATGGCCAGCACCGCGGCGACCGCGATCGCCGCGGTGCTGGTGGATACGTCGTCGACGTGAGCGACCGGTTCGCCGGCTGACCGGCGCGTGCACCACGAGCGGCCATCGGGGATTCCAACCTCCGACGGCTTCGCCCCTCGGCAGTGCGCCGCGGGCTGGCGAACCGCTCCGAACATCCTCGGGGCCCGGCCATCGCGCCGGGCCCGCTTGTTCCGGAGGGATTCGAAGGCGAATCGCTCGCACGGTCAAGAGCGCAGCGGGATCGACGGCCTTGTTGGCGATCGTGCTAGCGACCGATGGGGTTGACGTGCCCGCTCATCCGCGGCGTGCCGTGGCCCCGGTTCGCCGGCCTTCTACCGCCAGCTCACAGACCGGTGGGATGGCGGACCGTGTAGCCGTCCCCGGAGCGTGGCTCGGCTCGCCACCGTGGCCCTGACTCACCCCGTCCCGACGTATCGAAGCGCAGGCCGGCGATCACCATGAAGGCGTGGCCGCCATGTGCGTAGACCGTGATCCACTGCCCGGGCCCAGCGTCGCCGTAGCGCATGAGAGCCGAGGACGGGCCTGGCAGATCGAGCAGCCCGGCACCGATCAGCGCGTACGACACCGCGCCTGAGCAGTCATAGCCCGAGTCCTCGACGCGCGCGTGCCCGCCGCCGAAGCGATACGGGCGATCGGTGATGCGGTTGGCCGCCGCGATCGCCGCCTGCACAGCCAACGGCGCGCCAGCAGGCGCCACCGCTGTCCGGCCGCCGGCCGCGAGCGTCGCCTGGGCGACTGGCGCGACCGCCGAGCTCGGGGCCCGCCGCTCGATCCGGGTGCGGATACCGCGAGCTTGCCGCCGCGAGACGAGCCCGTCGATTCGCAGCCCCTCCCGGCGTTCGAACGCCCGCACGCTGCGCATCGTTCCCCGTCCGAACTTGCCATCGACTCCGGTCGTGATGTCCAGGCGCGTGAGCCAGGCCTGCAGGACGCGCACGTCATGGCCGTGCATGCCGCGACGCAGTGCCCGGTCGCCAAACGCCGCGTGAGCGTTCGTCGTCGCACTGAACGTGCCCGCCAGCGCGAGCGTGCACAGGATGACCTTCCGGTGCATGGTGGTGGTCCTCTCTTTTGCGTTTCTTCCAGACGCTTCCGAGGTGAGCTGACGGGCTCGCGCTGGAAGAGCTGCGCTACGCCGAGACCTCGGCGATTCGCCCCAATGACCTGGTTCCCCCGGCCGCGAGGACCACTCGGCCCGCGCGGTTCAGCGATATGAGGAGGCAACCCGTCTGAAGGAGAGGAGTTGCTGTTGGCTCCGCGCCACCGTCGCGCCCGTGGCGCTCGGCGCACGAAGCGAGAGGCCGCCGCCGGCGCCCGCGACAGGTCGTCGCGGCGGTAGATCGCCCATGCCTCGGTCGGTGTCGGCGGTGCGTCCGGGTCGGCCACCGCGACATTCGGAAGCGGACGGCACGTGTACGCGGCGCTCCCGCTCCATGTCCAGCTCGGCCATGCTCGGGCTGGTCTTCGCGACGCGCCGCTTGCCCTGGGATCCGCAGGCCTGACCAGCGATGGATCGGCGAGGGATGAGGACGACGGTGGGCAGCGAGGGCGTAGCGGAGGTCAGTCCTGCGACCGGGCGCTGGATGGTCGATGTTCGCCGGCGGACCACCACCCACCGAGCACGCCTCGGGAAGGGAAGGATCGGTCCATGAACGTCTCCAGGCGGAGCAGTTGACGATGGCAGTAAGAGCAGTCATCGGGTACGACGGAACCGACGAGGCGGGCCACGCGGTCGAGTTCGCCGCCCACATTCTGAGCCTCGACTCGGCGATCGTCGCGAACATCTGGCACGACCCCGCCGCAGACCTGGTCGCGCCGCTCGCGGGCCCAATGCCCGTGCCCTCGGCACAGCGTTATGCCGCGTTGGAGCAGGCGGCCGACGCCCTAGCACAGGAGGGCGCCGATCTCGCGCTCGCCGCGGGTCTGCGTGCCGCTGCCGCGACGCGACGCGGAACGGTAGGGGGCGACGTCGCCCGCGCGCTCATCGACCTCGCCGAGGAATCCGACAGCGAACTGATCGTCGTCGGACGCCGCCACGCCTCGCTGCTCGAAAGCGCGTTGCTCGGCAGTGTGTCGACGACCGCCGTGCGGGACGCGCGCCGGCCCGTACTCGTCGTGCCGTCATGAAGGTGACGCGAGCGCCGGCGGCCAGCATCGCCACCGCGCTGATCGCGACGCCGACCGCGGACTTCGACGGTGACGGCGATGCCTGGTCCGAGCGCCTTCGGGTTTCGTCGCCGGCCGGCAGCCGGGCTCGTGCGACGCTCTAGGACTTCTTGCCGGCGACCGCTCGCTGAAGCTGCGCCTTGGTCATCGAGGATCGGCCCTTGACGCCGAGTTTGCGCGCCTCCTCGTAGAGCTGGTCGCGCGTACGGCCCTTTGTGCGGTTGGTCCCGGAGCGCTGGCCGCCGCGCCGCGACGAGGACATGTCCTGCGTCGAGGTCCGTGAGCGCGTACGCGACTCGTCGGAGCGGGCGCGTTCCTTGTTGACGGTTCGCGCGGCGATCTCTTCCGCGCGGTCCTCGGACGCACCCTGTTCCTTCTCGCTCTCCTTGATGTGCTCGTATTGCCGGGCGCGCTTGGTTCCGGGCTTCACTCCGCGAGGGGGCATGGGATGCTCCTTCCGAGCTGGGGGATAGGCGAGGCCTACCCGCGGCGACCGCCCGACCGTGCGCCGCTCGTCACGTCGCTGACGATCCGCAACGCTCATGAGACCGGTTGACCGCGTCGCCGCGTGGGTAGCGAAGAACCACGGTCGGCATGGCGGACCCGGAGCTCTTCACCCGGGCAACATCCGAGCACCTCCGCCGCAGCGACGCCTTCCGCTCCGATGGACGCTCTCCGCTCCGACAAGCGTCCGCGGCCGGGTCTTCTTTCAGTCGCGTCAGCATCCGTGCGTTGACGACGATCGAGCGTCCGAGGCTCGCACCGGATGCGGGCTGGATCGCATGCTGCGGGTGAACTCGTCATCGCCAAAGACAGAGCAGCCGGGTAATGCGTCTCCGATGAGCTATGGGTTGGCGTTCAGCGAGCGGCTCGCAGAGTCGGTCGAGCGGATCGGAGGCGAGCAGCTAGAAGCTGCCGCGAATCGCTGCGCCCACGCGCGTACGAGCGCATGATCGAGTCCGCCAAGGCGTTCAGGCGCAGCAATCGCGAACCGACCACGGCGGGCCTGCACGCGTGGCGCAAGCGCGTGAAGGATCTCTGGTATCAGCAGCGACTGCTCGAGGCGACCTGGCCTGGCGTGGCCAAGGCCCAGGCCAAGGAAGCGAAGCGGCTGTCCAAACTGCTCGGGTCCGACCACGATCTCGCCGTGCTCGCCGATGCGGTCGCCGATCCGGAGCTTCGCGTGCTGATCGACGAGCGTCGCGCCGAGCTGCTGGTGGAGGCGAGAGCGCTCGGCCGCCGCGTGTATGCGGAACGCCCGGAGGCGTTCGCGCGGCGCGTCCATCGTTACCTCGAGTTTGCCGGGGCGTAGGCGGCGCGTGTTCGACGGATTCCTCCTCGATGCGGTGGACGTCGGCGATGTCGTCGTGCGTGTCCGGCACGGCGGGCAGGGATCGCCGGTGGTCCTGCTGCACGGGCATCCTCGCACGCATGCGACCTGGCACCGGGTCGCCGCGCGTCTCGCTCCGCACCACACGGTGGTGTGCCCGGATCTGCGCGGCTACGGCCGCTCGACGCTGCCGCCCGACCAGCTCGACCATGGAAGGGGCAGGGAGTGTGCAGCGATGGCACAGCGGTGTGGGAGAGGGGTGTCGCGCTGCGCGCCGCGCTCGATCACTCCGACGCGGTGACGCGGCTCGTAATCATGGACTCCCTTCCGGTTATCGAGCACCTGGAGCGACTCAACGAGGACTTCGTGCGTAGTTGGTGGCACTGGTGGTTCCTCGGTCAGACCGAGAAGCCGGCGGAGCGCGTCATCAGCGCGGATCCTGACGCCTGGTATCGGACGCTGCCGCCCGAGATCATGGGTGCGCAGGCGCACGCGGAGTTGTGGGAAGCGCTGCGCGATCCGGCCGTCATCCACGGCATGTGCGAGGACTATCGCGCCGGCCTGCGGATCGACCGCGCGCACGAGGCGGCCGATCGCGAGGCGGGCAAGCAGGTCGCCTGTCCGATGCTCTTCCTGCAGGCCGCGCACGATGACATCGACATCCATGGCGATCCGGTCGCCATCTGGCGTCGATGGGTCGCCGGCTCGCTCTCGGCGGCCGTCATCGATTCGGGTCATCGCCAGGCGGAGGAAGCACCAGAGGCGGTGGCGGTGCTGAGTTCGCGCTCGGCGGCCTGGATGACGCCGGCGCGGTTCTTGTGGGCACGCTCGTAGCGGCGGACCGTGAGCTTGGGAATCTCGCGGAGGATGCGCTGGAGCATCTTCTCCTCGTCGGCACGGATCGACGTGGCGAGCGTGGCCGTCTGGGCGTCTCCGACCGAGCGGTCAAGGCGTTCCAGCGCGGTGTAGGTGGCGATCTCGAGCGCCCCGGTCGCGCACGCGTCCTTGGCGTTCTTGAGCATCTTCTCCTCGAACACCTGCTCGCTGCCTCGGTCGACGACGGTGCCACTCGCGACGTCGCGATCATTCGGCGAGCGATCGCCAACGACCCGCTTGTCAGCTGCCGCACCACCCGTTTGAAGCTAGGCGTGAACCGCCGTGGCGGCTGGGTATCCGACTCCGCGATCGCTTTTGAGCTCCAACGCCGAGGACCTGTCATGACTCAGCCGAGGTTGACCCCCAGTACCCAGCCAGTCCCGCGCGGCCCGAGCGTCGAGGAGGTTCGGCGGCTTCTCGGGCGGTTGAGTTCGCCGCAGCCGCGAGAGCCCAGGCCCAGAGCAGCCAAGGCCGCCGAGACGCGCGCGGCTCGGAGGCGCGATGTCTGACGACGCACAACGTCCGATCGGTGACGACGACAACGACGAGCGCGTCGGCGCCGAGGGAGGGGACAGCGACTCCGCTGACCGCGCCCCAGGCGCTCCAGCGGATGACGACGCACCGGTGGGCGATACGGATCAGCACTCCGACGCCGACGCGTAAGGCAGCACGCCCTTCGGAGCCATCGGCCCAGCTGCGTATCCGATCGACGATGATCGGTGCCGACGTGCGTAGTGTCAGAGCGTGAGTTCACCTCCACAGCCTCCGGGTCCACGCAGCCAAGCGCTGCGCGCCGGGTGAAAACGCCGCCGCACCGGCTCGATGGCGTGCTGGGGCCGGTTGATGTCGAGGATTGCGGCCGGCGCTGCATTGCTGTTACGAGTTGCATGATCGCGGCTTTGAAGGTGTCGACGATCGCTGGGAGTAGGCGCCGTCGCTGGTCGCCTTGCGCGGCGAACTCGAGCGGCAATTCGAGGCGCGATATGGAACTGGTCGAGCCGCTCGGTCTCGACGTTCATCGAGGTGAAGCGACCGCCGCGCAGCTGCCGGAGTTCATCGGCGTAACAACTCAAAGAGGCCGACCCGCGGCCGCGGCTATGTGGGGAGATGAGTGCGATGAACGCCGCGGAGCACGCATTCACTCACCTAGTGGGTAGGCCCGCAGGACATGGCGTACAACGAGTCGTACATCAACGTTTCGCCCGCGACGGTCTTCGCGGTGCTCAGTGACCCCGGCAGCTACGCGGATTGGGTCGTGGGAGCACGGAAGCTCCGTGATGCCGACGGGCATTTCCCGGCCGTCGGATCACGGTTTCATCATCAGGTCGGGGTCCCGCCACTCGTGCTCAACGATCACACCGAGGTGCTGGAGAACGAGCCGTCCTCGCGGCTGGTCCTGCGGGCCAAGACCCGGCCGTTCGGGACGGCCCGAGTCGATCTGCGGCTCCGCGCGGAGGGCGCCGGCACGCGGGTATGCATGACCGAGGTCGCGGGCGACACGCCGAGCCGGCTCCTGCTCAATCGCCTCTCCGATCCGCTGATCCACGCACGGAACGGACGGGCACTACAACGACTGAAGCGGATCGCCGAACAGCGCGGTTAGCGGCTCCACCGAGCCGTGGTACGGAATTCGCCGCCGCCGGGTGGTCCGCGCCCGTGGGTTGCTTGCCGAGCGGCTGGTGCGATGGGAGGCGTTCTCGGCAATCGGGGTAGTACCGGAGCATGACGCCGCCCGCCGTGGTTCTCGACGTCGACGGCACCCTCGTCGACAGCACCTTCCAGCACGCCCTTACCTGGCATCGCGCCTTTGCGCGCTTCGGTAAGGAGATCCCGGCTTGGCGTACGCACCGGGCGATCGGCATGGGCGCTGACATGCTTGTGCCCGCTCTCGCGGGCGAAGCGTGGGCGGCCGAGCACGGCGATGCCGTCGCAGAGGCCGAGTCGGTGCTGTTCGGCGAGTTGATCGCCACCGTCCGCGCACTGCCAGGAGCGCGCGCGTTTCTCGAGATTCTGAAAGTGCGCGGGCACGCCGTCGTGCTCTCCTCCTCCGCCAAGCAGGCCGACCTCGATGTCTACCTGGGGTTGCTCGACGCTCGCGAACTGGTCGACGCGTGGACGGTGAGCGACGACGTCGAAGAGACCAAGCCCGAGCCCGACATCATCCAGGCCGGACTCGTCAAGCTCGACGAGCCGGATCGCAGCGTGATGATCGGCGACTCGGTCTATGACATCCAGGCCGCACACGCCGCCGGGCTGCCCGCGATCGGGGTCCTGACCGGCGGCTTCGGCGAACAGGAACTGCTGGACGCGGGCGCCGAGCAAGTCCATGAGGATCTGCTCGCGTTGATCGAGTCACTCGATGACACCCCACTCAGCTGACCGGGGCTCCTGCGCCAGATTCCAGCGCAGCGCCCGGCGCGCGCCGTCGGGAGTCGAACCCGAACTCAACCGGTTCGCGGTGCGCCGCGCTGTCAGAAGATTCAAGACGTCACCGCGTCGTCGGCCGTCTGGCCGGCGGCAAGGCGTACCACGTCGTCCACGATCGCCTGGAGTGCCTCGGGCTTCCGGCCGGCTGCGGCCAGCGCCTTCCCGAGCCGTTCATAGCTGGTCACGTCCATC
This sequence comes from uncultured Solirubrobacteraceae bacterium, assembly GCA_963848475.1. Lineage (GTDB taxonomy): Bacteria > Actinomycetota > Thermoleophilia > Solirubrobacterales > Solirubrobacteraceae > Solirubrobacter. The sequence goes on from CAWKDW010000005.1 coordinate 7,583, forward strand.
GGCAGTTTGAACGCGCTCTCGTAGAACGACTTCTTTTCTTTGGCCTCCGCGCCCTGTTGCATCTGCTCGCTCCACAATCGTGCGGCCTCGGCGTGCCCGGGGTGCCCGTCAGGCCCCACCCACTGCTGCAGCGGCTGGAGCACCACCGTCAAGCGATGGCGGTCGCTGATGAACCCGGGAGAACTCGGTTCGCCGAAGCCTCGATGAACGCTGCCGCCCCGATGGCATCCGGGTGGAACCGCCGCTCGTCCATGTCGTCGCAGCGCATCCAGTTGCGTGGAGCCTCGCGCGACTGTCGGGGTCGAAGACGAGACCTGGGCGGCGTTCAAAGAACTGTGCGGTTCGACGCCGGCGAGCATCCGGCTCGGTCAGCTCGTCACGATGGAGGTCGAGCGTTCGCAACAGCCCGCAGCGGAGACTGACGTCATGGCCGCTGTGGAGGCGATCCGGGGCCACCTCGTAAACCTGGAGACACTCGCCCGAAGTCCTCGCCACGGATAGACCGTCTGCCGAGCGCCGGCCGGGTCGCAAGAACTTTGCCCGATTCCAGCGCTCAGCGGCCTGATGGACATGACGGCCAATCTGGACACTGATCTGCTCAAGCCCACCGAGGTCGCAGCGCGTCTACGCGTCTCGCGCTCCTGGGTCTACGAGGCCGCGAAGGAGGGCCGGATACCGAGCGTGCGACTCGGCGGCCCGGAGGGTCCGCTGCGGTTCCTTATGCACGAAGGTCGACGCCTGGCTCGAACGAGCGCGAAGCGCATGGCTTCCTGGCGAACCGACAGCAGTCGACGCGTCGGGCGGCCGGCCCGCCCCGCCCGTGACCGCTCAACTGTCGATCAAAGCGATTACCGGCGATCGGTCGTGCCGAGCAGCGTTTCGCGCTCGCCGTCCGGGAACCGCGCGACAAGTTCGAGTTCGCCGCCGAGCGCCGCGACGTAGCGCTGCAACGTCGACACGCGCACGTCGTCCTCCCGCTCGATGCGGGAGACGTTCGGCCGGCTCGTGCCGAGATGCGCCGCGACTTGCTCTTGCGTCACCCCGCGTCGCTCGCGCAACTCGTGCAGGGCAATCTCCAGTTCGATCGCGCGCTTGATCGACGCGACGCGATCGGATCTGGGCGGGCGGCGACGACGAAGCTCATCGGCGCTGGTCAGCTTCGGGCGATCGGTCATGAAGAGTCCTCTCGCAGCGAATTGAGGTGCGCGTCCAGCAGATCGTCGGCGAGCGGAATGTTCCGCTCGTACCAGCCCGTCCAGTCGTCGCGCTTGTCGCCGCCGACGAGCACGATCGCCTGGCGCAGCGGGTCGAACGCGAACAGCGCCCTCATCGAACCGGCCCGCAGCTCCTTCATGTTCGGATGACGGCTGCCGTGGATGGGTCGACGACCGGGCGCCCAAGTCCCGGGCCGTGTTCTTCGAGGAGTTCGATGCGGGCCATGATCGAGTCGTAGGCGTCGTCGCCGAGGCGCATCACCCAGTCCTCGGCGAACGCGGTGAAGTAGACGTCGTTGGGCATCAGCGTAATGAGTACGTTACCGAAATGCAATCATTACGCTGCGTGGCGGTTGCCACTCGCAGCGATCAACGCCTCGGTCCGCGCGGCCGCCTCGCGCATGTACGACGTCTCCAGGTGTCCGTGGTGCTCCTCGGTCGTCGTGATCGAGCGATGCCCGAGCTGGCGCTGCACGAAGATCAGCGGGTGGCCCGTGGCGAGCCAGGCGGTCGCGGCCGTGTGCCGCAGCGAGTGCAGCGGCATGTCCCGGAGGCCGGCGTCCTCCAGCGCCCACTCGTGCCAGTCATGCGCGGTCTTGCGGCTCGGCGGGATCGGCTCGGTGCGCGCCGAGTAGCGGCGACGGCGTGGGGGAGCCCACAGGAAGACCCAGCCAAAGCCCCGCAAGAGCGGGGCTTTCGGTGATGCGCCGAAGAGGGCTCGAACCTCCACCCGGTTATCCCGGACCAGGCCTCAACATTGCCGGTCAAGCCGTCGGACGGTGCCGAGCCGTGCTGTAGAGCCATTTTCTGTCCGGCGCTTGAACGATTTGGAACGTATTTGACATCCCGACCGGTGTCACGCAGAGTGTCACGCAATCGACAGGTTGCGGCTCCATTCGCAGCCACCGCGGTCGATCGCGGATCGGCTCGACCGTGTCGCGATGTCTCACTGTGTCGGATGCGGGCCGCCGCCGAGCGAAGTATATATACGAATTTGGTCAGCGTATATACTTACGGGATGGCAAAGCATCTGGTCGATCTTGACGAGGCGGCGCTTGGCGCGGCTCGCGCTGAGCTTGGGACCACGACGATCAAGGACACGGTCAATGGTGCCTTGCGGCTAGCTAGCGCGGAGCGCCAGGGCAGTGTCCGGCGCGCGCTTGATGTGCTCGCAAATGCTCATCTTGACGACCGTGCCGACGCGTGGCGCTGACACTTCTGTTGGACACGAGCGTGCTCAAGCGGCTCGGGCAGCCCGCGGTGCGGGCAGTGGTCGAGCCGTTGGCGGCCGCCGCGGAGTTGGGGCGCGCGAGCATCTGCGATCTCGAGGTGGGCTACTCGGCACGCAACGCCGAGGAGTGGGATCTGCTGGTGGGCGCGCTTGGTGCGTTCGTGCGGGTCGAGACGACGGCGGAGCATCTGCGGCGGGCATTACAGGTGCAGCGGTTGCTCGCGGAACGTAGTCAGCGCGGCCGCAAGATCCCGGATCTGCTGATTGCGGCCGCGGCCGAGCAGCTCGATCTGACGGTGTTGCACTACGACGGCGACTTCGACGCGATCGCCGCAGTGACCGGTCAACGCTGCGAGTGGGTCGTGCCCGCCGGCAGCGTGCCGTAACGATCGAGGTTCGGCGTTGGCTGCGAGCGCTTCCTCGATGGCTGGTCACCATCTCTGCGTCCGCACCCCCTCGTCGGGCAGCGAGGCGGCCGACCACGCCGCCGACGACGAGTACCGGCGCCAACACGAACAAGAACTCCATGGCTTGATCGAGGTCCTCGATGAGCATCGCCTGCTGCCGGCGCAGGTCCAGAGAGCCGGACATCCGGATGTGCAGCGCGTACCGCACGCTGGCGCCAGGCCACCGAGGACCTCGCGCGCGATCGCGTACGTCCGGCACTTCTACGGCCTGGACCCCGAAGACCTCGCGCTCTACCACCTCACCATCGATTCAACCCGCACGCCGCTGGAAGCCTGCGTCGAGCCATCGCCGCGGCCGCCGAATGGCGCTGAGGAAGGCGCGGATCGCCTGCAGGATGACTCGCCGCACGTTGAACTCCGCCCGCGTCTGCAGGGGTGACGCCGCGCAGATAACCGCCCAACGTCGCCCATGCGCGCTCGCCGATCGCGCCCGCGTCCACCCGGTGCGCGGCCGGGACGAGATCGAGAAGCCATGCGCAGATGCTCCGCCCGTCGTTGAGCAGGAAGAAGAGCAGCACGTCGGCCAGGGCCAGGCCGGCGATGATCTCCGCGGCGACGGTCGCGCCGCTCACCACGCCGCGCGAGACCTGACCCGCGTTGTCGCGGACCTCCTGCTCGGCACGGTCGATCCACGCGTTGATCTGGCTCTCGGACACCCCGAGGGGTCCGTCGGTCAGCCACCGCTGCACGACATCGATGCCGCCGGCGACGGTTAGGTTCAGGGCGCCGGACTCGTCGACGGTCTGCGGGACGATGATCGCGAGCCCCGCGGCGGCGACGAGCAGCCCCCAACCAGCACCGTCGCCGCCGCGAGCGCCTCGGACGCGCGCCGGGCCACCAGCCAGCGCACGGCGGGATACAGCAGCGTCGCAAACACCACGGCAAGCTGGAGCGGGAGGACGAGGAGGCACAGGACGGCCGCGGCCTAGGCGACGGCCGCGACGGCAAGCAGTCGCAGGCAGGTCTCAGAGACCGGCCGCAGCCAGCCGCTCTTCGTTTCGTGGCTCGGCATGGCGCCAGGCTCGCGCGTCCGCGGGGCCGCGAGCATGGGGTGGGCGCCGCCTCGTACGTGGGGTCGGTGACCGGCGAATGGGTGCAGGACCGCATGCTGGGCAGCCGACGAGCCGGGTACGCTCCCGCTCGTGATCGGCGGCTTCGCCCAGACCTTTCGGCAGTAACCGCGCCGGACATGGCAGCTCAGAACGACCGGGCCGACCGTCCGGTCAGCGTCTCTGGGGCCGCGGCTGTCGCCGTGGCCGCGGTCGCCTTCGCCGCAATCGTGGTCGGCTGGTCGGCGGGCGGCGGCGGCTTCGATGTTTCCTGGGCGCCGAGCTGGGATCTGCGCCTGGCGTTCGAGCTCGACGGCCTCGCCGCGCTCTACGGCCTGCTGGCCGCCGGGATCGGGGTCCTCGTCTTCCTGTACGCCACGGCCTACGTCCCGCGCCATCTGGCCCACCAGCAGCGCTCGCGGCGCGAGGAGGCGCGGCTGCACGGGGCGATGGTGCTGTTTTTGGTGTCGATGCTCGGTCTGGTGACGGCGCAGGATCTCATCGTGCTGTTCGTCTTCTGGGATCTGACCGCGGTGGCGTCGTGGCTGCTGATCGGCTACGACCGCCAGAACCGCGACGCGCGGCTCTCGGCGCTGATGGCGCTGCTGGTGACGGCCGTCTCGGCCGTGCTGATGCTGGTTGGGATCCTGATGTTGCGCGCGGAGTACGGGACGGTGCAGCTGCCCGAGCTCTTTGCCCTCGCGCAGGAGTCGAGGACGGTGACGGTCGCCGTCGCGCTGATTGCGATCGCGGCGCTGGCCAAGAGCGCCCAAGTGCCATTTCACTTCTGGCTGCCGCGGGCCATGGCCGCACCGACGCCCGTGTCCGCGTACCTGCACTCGGCGGCGATGGTCGCCGCCGGCGTCTTCCTGCTCAGCCGGATCCACCCGCTGCTCGCGCTGGACGCCCGGTTGCTCGACGGTCTGATCGTGATCGGGCTGACGTCGATGGCGGTCGGCGGCCTGCTCGCGCTCGGAGCGCGAGGGTTCAAGCGGATCCTGGCCTATTCGACGATCTCGCAGTACGGCTACGTCGTGACCATGCTCGGCATCGGCGGGTCCGCGGGTGCGGCCGGCGCGTGCTTCTACGTGCTCGCGCACGCTATGGCCAAGAGCGCGCTGTTCATGACCGCGGGCACGGTGACCGAGGCGACCGGGGCCAAGGCGCTCGGGGACGTCGGCGGCCTGGCGCGGCGGATGCCGTTGCTCGCGGCAGGCAGCGGGGCGGCCGCGGCTGGGATCGCCGCGTTGCCGCTGACGATCGGCTTCTTCAAGGACGAGCTGTTCTTAAGGCGGCGATCGAGCGCAGCAGCCTGCTGGGCATGCTCGCGGTCGTCGGGGCGGGGCTGACGTTCGCGTACATGGCGCGCCTGTGGACGGGCATCTTCCTCGGCGCCCCGACGGGCGAGCCGGGCCCCGTCGAGCGCCGGCTGGTCTGGCCCGTCGCGGTGCTCGGCGCGCTCGTCGTGGTCGGCGGAGTCGCCGTCGCTCCCTTCGCCGACCTCGCGCACGCCGCCGCCGTCGTCACCCAGCGCGGTCCGGTCGAGCTCGATCCGGCCTACCACTTCGACTCGCGCGCCGAGAACCTGATGGCGCTTGGGGCCTACGCCCTGGGGCTCGTCCTCTTCGTGAGCGGACGGCTGCTGGCGGCGCCGTTGGCTGCCTTCTCGCGTCTGGGTCAGCAACTGGGTCCCGAGCACATCTACGGTGCGAGTCTGCGCGGGCTGAACCGACTCTCGAACCGCCTGCACGACATCGAGGTGCGCGACCTGCGCTCGCGCCTGGTGGCGGTCGTCGTGCCCGGCGCGGGGCTGGTGGCGCTGGGGGTCGCGGTCACGCCGAGCGACGGCGCCTACCGGGTCGGTGCGCTCACCGCCGCCGATCTCCCGCTGGTGGTCGCGCTGACGGTCAGCGCGCTCGCGGCGCTGGCGGTGTCGTTCCCGCGCCGCCACCTGTCGATCGCGCTCGGGCTGTCCGGGGTTGGCTTCTCGCTGGCGACGACCTACTCGCTGATGGGTGCCCCGGACGTCGCGCTCGTCGCCGTGCTGATCGAGACGATCTTTGCCCTGCTGTTCGTGGGCGTGTTCGCGCTGCTGCCCCGCGAAGTGCTGCGCCGCGAGGCGCGGCTGCGCGCGTCGCGCGCCCGCAAGCTCCGTGACGCCGCGATCGCGACCGCTTCCGGCGTCGTGACCACGCTCGTCGTGTGGTCGGCCTTCTCGCGCCCGGTGCCGCGCGAGGGGATGGCCGAGCGGCTGTCCGCGCTCGCGCCGGAGGCTCACGGAAAGGACATCGTCACGGTGATCCTCGCGGACTTCCGCGGGCTCGACACGCTCGTGGAGATCACCGTCGTGGCGGTCGCGATGCTCGCCGTCGCGCTGCTGCTGCGCGGGAGGCTGCGCTCATGACGAGTTCGCTGACCCGGATGATCGCGCGCGGGCTCTTGGTCCCGATCCTGGTCGTGGCCCTGGCCATCCTCGTCAAGGGCTACGCCAACGTCGGCGACGGCTTCGCCGCCGGCGTCGTCGCCGCCCTCGGCGTCTTGCTGCAGGTGGTCGCCTTCGGGCGCCAGGCGGTCGCGGCCGCGCTGCCGCTGCGGTGGGCGCCGCTGGTCGCGTTGACCGGACTCGCGGTCGGCGTTGCGGTGTTCGCGGCCCCGCTGTTGCTCGGTGAGGCCCCGCTCCAGCATGCCCCGTCCCCGGGGGTGTCGCCGCTGCACGTCGGCTCGCTGGAGCTGATCACCGCGGTCGTGTTCGACGTCGGGGTCTTCCTGCTCGTGCTCGGAGCCTCCGTGGCGATCATCGACGCGATCGCCACGCCCGGAGAGGGCGAGCAGTGAATCCGATCTTCGCGGTGGTCATCGGGATCCTCTTCGGCTGCGGCGTCTTCCTGCTGCTCAAGCCCGACCTGTTTCGCGTGATCGCCGGCCTCGTGTTGGTCTCCAACGCGGCGAACCTCACGCTGATGGCGTCGGGGCTGACGCGTTCCGGGCAGGCGCCGATCCGCCCCCTTGTGGGCAGCGAGCCGGTCGCCGACCCGCTGGTGCAGGCCATGACGCTGACGGCGCTCGTGATCGGTTTCGCGGTGACCTCGGTACTGCTGGCGCTGTGTTACGGGGTCTACCGGGCGCGCCACAGCGTGGATCTCGACGAGCTCTCGCGTGAGGAAGCCGCCGACGCCGCCGCGCTGGAGGCCGGCGAGGCGCCGTTGGACGAGGAGTCCGACTACCACGAGCAGGAAGAGCGGGTCGTGCGATGAGCCTGATCGCTGTGCCCCTGTTGTTGCTGTGGCCCGGAGCGATCGTACTCGCGCTGCTCGACGGCCGCCGCCGCGGGGCGGGACTGCTGGCCGTCGCGATCCTTGCCGCTGCCTTCGTCATGCTCGCCGTGCTGCTCGGATTCGTGGTCGCCCGGGGGCCGCAGGAGATCGTCGCGGGCGGCTGGGCGCCTGACGTCGGCATTCGCCTGCGCGTCGACGCGCTCGGAGCCGTCTTCGCGGTACTCAGTTGCGGGGTCCTGCTCGCTTCGCTGCTGCAGGCCGTCATCACCGGGATCCACGCCCGTGCCACCCCGTCGCTGACGCTCTTTATGGCGCTCGGGCTCACCGGCCTGTTCGTCACGGGCGACATCTTCAGCTTCTACGTCTTCTTCGAGCTGGCGATGATCTGCGCCTACGCGCTCACCGCGGCGGGCGGCGGCGACCGGCGGGTGCGCGCAGCGTTCACCTTCGCCGTGGTCAACCTGCTCGGCTCGTTCCTGTTCCTGATCGGGATCGGGGCGCTGTATCGCGCGACGGGGACGCTGGAGATGGCGGCCGTCGCCGAGCAGGCAGCCACGATCGACCCGAACACGGGCCTGCTGATCGCGGTGACCTTCTTCGTCGCGTTCGGGATCAAGCTCGGCCTGTTCCCGTTTCACTTCTGGCTTCCCTCGGTGTATCTCGCCGTCGCGCCGCACGTGGCGGCGATGTTCGCCGGCGCGCTGGCGAACATCGGCACCTACGGCCTGCTGCGCTTCGGCGGGGCGATCCTGCCTGGCGAGCTCGCCCTGAGCTCCGGGGCACTGATCGTGATCGGCTCACTGAGTATCGCCTACGGGGCGCTGCAGGCGATCGCTCGCCGTGACACGCGCGAGGTGCTTGCGTACTCGTCGATCGGGCACGCCGGCTATGTCCTGATCGGGCTGGGTATCGGCGGGCCGATCGGCATCGGCGCGGCGGTCATCTTCTCGATCGCCAACGCGCTCAACAAGACGCTGCTGTTCCTCGGCAGCGAGTTGCGGGGGCGGCTGGCGGCGACCGCGTTCCTGGTCGGCGTGTTGAGCGTCGCCGGCGTCCCGCCGACCGCGGGCTTCTTCGGCAAGGCGGCGCTGTTCGACGCGGGGATCGACGCGGGCAGCATCGCCACCGTCGTGCTGCTGTTCGTGGGCGGCGCGCTCTCGTTCGTCTACCTGTTTCAGCTCTACCAGCACGATCGCTGGCGCCCGCGCGCCGAGCGTGAGCGCGAGATGCCGACCGGGGCCGCGACACCGGGGCAGCGCGGGGTCGCGCTCGTCGTCGCTGCGGTCGTGGTCGTGCTCGGCGTGTGGCCCCAGCCGCTGCTGGCGATCGGCGAGCAGGCGGCCGCGGCGATCACCGCCGCTGCGCCCGCGAAGGCGGAGCCGTGATCCGCGTCGTCACGGCCGCCCTCGGCCTCGGGCTGCTCTACGTGCTGACGCTCGCCAGCACCGACCCCGTGGACCTGGTGATGGGCACCGGCGCCGGCGCCGTGCTCTTGCTCGCGCTCGGGACCCGCCTGCGCCCCGACGGCGCCGTGAATGCCGCGCCGCTCGCGAGCCGCATCGCCTGGTTTCCGGTCTTCGTCGGGGCTGTGCTGGTCGACGTCCTCGTGGGCACGTGGGACGTTGCGCTGCGCGTCCTGCACCTGCGAGCGGTCGACCGTCCGGGGCTGATCCGGGTCCCGATCGGCGAGCGCTCCGAGCGCGGGATCGCAGTCTCGGCGCTGGCCACGACGCTTTCGCCCGGATCGGTCTTCATCGACGTCGACCGCGATCGCCAGGAGCTGTTGCTGCACGTCATCGACGCCTCCGATCCCGACGCGTCACGCGCCCGCCTGCAGCGCTTCTACGACCGCTACCAGCGCCGGGTGTTTCCCTGATGTCGAGCGTGTTCTTCTACGTCGCGATCGTATGGGTGGCGGTGCTGCTCGGTGTCGTCGTCATTCATCTGGCCACCGCCAGGACGATCGGCCAGCGCATCCTCGCACTCGACCTGCTGACGCTGATGCTGATCGGCCTGCTCGCTCTCGTCGCGAGCGAGGACCAGCGCGCGTATGCGCTCGACGCGGCGCTCGCGCTCGCGCTGCTGGGCTTCGTCGCCACGCTCGCCGCGTGCCGCTACTACGAGGACCGGAGGCCGTTCTCGTGACCGCGGTCGCGGCTGACGCGCTGACCCTGCTCGGGTTGTTGCTGCTGACCGTCGGCGTCTACGGCGTCGTCCGCCTGCCTGACGTCTACACGCAGCTGCACAGCGCCTCCAAGGCCGGGTTTCCGGGCGTCGCGGCGCTGCTGGCCGCGGCGTCGGTCTCCGGCGAGGGCGCGATCATCGCGCGCGCCGTGTTGATCGTCGCGCTGCTGGCGGTCACGACCCCGGTGGCGGCGCACGCCGTCGCCCGCGCTGCACGCCGTCGAGGCGAACCGATGCGCACCCCGGACGCGATCGACGAGACGGACGACTCCCCCGGGGGGCCGCCACCCCACCCATGATGCAGCGCGGACCCCATGCGCGCGGGGCAGCTGGAGGCGCACGCTGATGAGCACAGCACCCAGCAAGGAGGCAGCACCATGGGCATCATCCTCGGACTTATCGCCGGCGCGATCCCGAAGGCAGTGCACACCGCCTCGTGCATCGTGGCGCGCCACTCGCGGACCGTCTCGACGCTGATGCGGCCCATCTGCATGCCGCTGAAGAACGGGAGCAGCCGCTTCGCCCCGTGGGCGCGGAGATCCTCCCAGGAGCCGCGGGTCATCTCGGCCTTGGCGTGGCGCAGGTAGTTGGGCCAATAGCGCTCAAAGCGCTGACGGCCGACAGCGACCGTGTCGCCGGCCATCTGCGCCTCCCATTGTCCGCGCGCGATCAGCGCCTCGTCGCGCGTCCGCAGGCGGCTGCCGTCAGGCGCGCGCCGGCGCGTGGTCGTCCGGGTCGCGCCCGGCGGACGCATGACGATGAACCACACCGGCGCCGAGCAGGACCCACCGCAGCAGCGACAGTTTCGCGGTGAGACCGGGTTTGGCCAGCAAGCGGCGAGCACGGATGCGTTCGGGCGTATGGCCGGCGCGAACTTCGCCTGCGTTACGGCGAACGTGTCACCGGCTCGGCGGCGGATGCCCGCCATCGGGGAGAGCGTCTTCTTGAGTTGGGCGACGGTCTTGGGCGCGACGGTGCTGCTGACCAGCAGCGTGTTCTCGTTGGCCCTGCGCAGCTCGAACACTTCGCGCCGCAGCGCGTGGAGCTCCTCGCGCTCCTCACTGGTGGGCAGATCCGGGCGGGCGCCGCTGTCGGCCTGCGCCTGGCGCACCTTCTTACGCAGCGTCTCCGGGTGCATGCCCGGATCGGCGGCGACATGCGCGCTCGACGAGTGCATCGGGGTACTTCTTCGGACGGGCCATGACTTCAGGGGGCTGCCTCTCTCCCAAGGATCAGATCCTCGCTAGAACGCCTCCTTCAGACCCAGCCTGGATCACCACTTCTCGTCGTGACCGTTTGCCTCGAACCTCGGTGCGGCCGAGATCGTCGCTTACGATCGCTACGACCTTTCGAGCAGCGCTCGCCGACGGCAACGACGCGGCTCGCTGGTCGTGCGCGAGCGCCCGGGGCGTGCGGTGGCGGCCTCCGAAGAGGCCGCCACCTGTGCCTTTACGGTGTCGTGGTCGACAGGGTGAACGTGATGGTCTTGCTGTAGGTACCGGTGCGTAGGGCGTCGTTGGCCCCGATCGCCTGCTGGAAGGACACGGTCACGGCGTCGTTGGACACTGGGGCCGCGTAGGTCAGCAGGGTGGTCGGGTTGGCCGAGCCGCCAACGGCAGCGGGCATCGCGCCGGTTGCGACCGCGCTTGTCGCGCCGGCTTGTAGCGGCGAGGGCAGCGAGAACGCGCCGTTGACCAGATGGCCGGTCGCGGTCGAGGACGGATCGGCGACGCTCAGCGTCGCGTCACCGGCCGTTGAGATGACATTCGCGGTCATATCGGCCGCGTACGTCTTCGTCACCCCCGGGGTGAAGGGCCCGAACGCCGCGGGACTGCCGAGCGTCAAGGCAAGGGTCGCCGGGACGCTCCCGCCGACGTCACCCGGCGTGTCCGTGGACTGGACGGTGACTCCGTTGCCGCCGAACTCAACCCAGTTGAGATTGAACAGGCGGAACGCGGATCCGCCGCCGGCGACTGAGCGGAACGTCACGAATAGTTCGTGCGCGCCCGATGCGGCGTTGGTGATCGGGACGGTCATCGTGTCCCAGGTGTCGGCGCCGCCGGTGGAGATCAGGTCGGCCGAGGCCACGACCGGACCGGTGATCGAGTCCTGACGGAGGTCGATGCCGGCGAGCGGCGAGCCGATCGTGCGACCGTTCTGCCCGTCCGCGTAGCGAATCGCGAGCGTGTCGATCTGGTAGAGGTCGATCGGACCGTTGAGCTGCAGCCAGTCGGACGTGCCGATACTGGTGCGGTGCACCGCACCGTTTGTGCCCGTCGTGTCGGTGTTGGTGGCGGTCGACGTGCCGGACTGGTTGTCGACGAACTCCACCTCGGTGTGCTTCTGGCGGACGATGCTCTGCCCGAAGCCCGCCAGCGATGGGGCGTGGCCACCGCTGCCGCCCTTGTCGGTGTACTGCGCGCTGATGACGCCGAAGACGTTGCCGCCGTGCGTGACGTCGGAGGCGATCGTCTGCAGGAAGCCGGTGCAGCCGTTGCCGGTCTGCTCGGCGTGGCCGTGCGAGTCGTGCCCGAGCACGAACGTGACGTGCACGTCGTTGCAGTCGATGCTCGGCTCCTCAGGGTCGGTGACGACGACCTTGTACTGGATCGTGTCCCCGAAGCTCCACAGGCCGCCGTCGATCGGAGCGATCACTTGAACCGTCGGCGTGGTGTTGCCTGCGGTGATGGTGGTCGAGATCGCGGTCTTCTGGCCTGAGGAGTCATAGACGGTCAGGATCGCGTTGTAGCGTCCGGCGGTGGTGTAGGTGTGCGTCGGATCGGCCTCGGTGGAGATCGCCGAGCCGTCGCCGAAATCCCACTGGTAGCGGATCGAGTCGCCCGGATCGGGATCGGTCGAGTTCGATCCGGTGAAATGGATCGTCAGCGGCAGCGCGCCGTCCGTCGTGTCGGTGTTCAGCACGGCCTTGGGCGCGCGCTGACCCTTGACGTAGTCGAAGCGGTACAGGCCCGCGTCGGGGTTGGCGGCGTAGTAGGCGTCGCCGTAGGTCATCAGATACAGCGAGCCGTCGGAGCCGAACTGGATGTCCATGGGGTTGTCGCACTCGAAATCGAACACGGGGTTGGTGAGGTTGGCCTGACCGCAGTCCAGCGTGTTGTTGATCTTGAAGATGCGGTTCTGGTCGTCGAGCTTGATCTCACGCAAGGTGTCCTGCGTGTACTCGCCCATGAAGATCGAGTTGTCGTAGTAGGCCGGGAACTTGTGCGGGCTCGTGTTGGCCGGGTCGAACTGGTACTTCACCGCGCCGTGTGGGCCGACGCCGCCGGTGTAGAGCTCGGGGAACAGCCGCGGGCACTCGGTGGTCGAGCCCGGCGCGATCTCCCCGGCGTCGTCGCGTAGTAGCCGAAACACGGCGTACCGAGCGGGTTGGCCGGGTTATTGTCGCGGTAGGAGTACCAGATGTCCGGGTTCTGTTCGGGCGGTGTGAGCGCCAGACCGGGCTCGAAGCTCGGGCCGCCGTCGCGCACCCAGCGCGAGTCGTTGAGCAGCGCGTTGGGGTTGCCGCAGTCGATCGGCTGCGGCGGGTCGTCCAGCGGCGTGCCGACCGTCGTGCTTCCCGGCGCGAACTCGGTGAAGTTCCAGCGGTAGTAGCCGAGATCCTGTCGGTAGCAGATCGGGTAGCCGTAGTTGCCCGGATGGCGCACGATCTCCATCCGGCCGGCGCCTGATGGGCCGCGGCTGCGCTGCGGCGTCTGCGAGTCCGGCGAGTAGTCGGTCACGTAGGCGACGTTGTTCTCGTCCACCTGGATCCGGAACGGGTTGCGGAAGCCCATCGCGTAGATCTCGGGACGGAACTTCGTGTCGAACCCGGGCTGTCCCGCGACCGTGGGATAGTGCGAGGCCGAGTAGTCCTTGAGGTTGCCGGACGGGATCGTGTATGCGCCGGTGCCGGAGCCCGTGTCGGCCTTGTTGAAGTCGGCCGCCGCGACGTCGTTCTTGACCTTGATCCGCAGTACCTTGCCGCGCAGGTCGTTGGTGTTGAGCGTCGAGCGGCGATCATCGCCGGTCGGGCGCTGGTACCAGCCGCCCTCCTGCGCGGTGCCGGTCGTCAGCGTTGGCGTCGAGGAGCCGGTGAGGCCGCCGCCGTCGCCCGTCAGTTGGGCCTGGTCGGTCTGCGACAGCGTGCGCCGGAAGAACACGTTGACGTTGGACGTGTTGACCGGCCCGCCGCTGGTCTGGATGTTGTCGGTCCCGACGTTCGAGAGCGCCTCCAGCGCGGCGTCGATCTGGTCGCGCGTCGCGTTGTAGGGGATCGGAGCGGTCGTCTGGCCCTTGAAGGTCAGCGTGAACGTGCCGCCCGTGGCGTTGGTGGCGCGCACGGTCTGCTGTTCGTCGGTCAGTTGGTCCTCGAAGGGGCCGAAGCCGTTGGCGTGGATGCCCGCGGCAGGCGTGTCATCGCCGGTGGTGATCCACAGGTTGCCGTCCTTGTCGAAGTCCATGTCGCCGGCGACGTGACAGCACTCCTGGCGGTTGTTGGTGACGCGCAGGATCTGCTGCTCAGAGGTCAGGTCAAGGTGCGCCGGAGCGCCAGGGGCGTCATCGACGAACTTGAAGCGGCTGAGCTGGAAGTAGCCGACGTACGGATCCCAGGCCGACGGCGACGGCGCCGCATTGGGCGCGTTGGTGTTCGGGGTCGTCTGGGTCACGACCGAGCCGTCGGAGAGCTTGACGTCCTGGACGGTCTGCGGCGAGTAGTAGAGGTAGACCCAGTGGTCGCTGTCGAAGTTGCCGTCGACGGCGCCGCCGTAGAGGCCGTCCTCCTGGTTGCTGTAGATGCGCATCGTCTGCGGGACGGTCGACGCACCGAAGTCGGCGATCACCTCTTCCTGGCCCGTCGCCGGGTTGTGCAGGTGGACCTGGCCCTGGCGCGCGGTCTGGATGATGCGTCCGTCGGGGAATTGGTCGAAGCCGATCGGCTCGTCGAGGTTCGGCGGCCCGCTGACCTTCACCTGCTGGTAGTTCGCGCGGACCGTCGCGCCGCAGTCGCTGTAGACCGGGTCGCTCTGGCCCGCGGCCCAGTTGATCGCGCCGCGCAGATGCTTGACCATGTCGGCGTCGTAGCTCTCCGGCGTGTTGCCCAGCGTCGTGTAGAACGAGCGGCCGCCGTTGAAGTCCTTGCAGAAGCTGACCGCGTGGTTGGCGCCCATCGTGCCGCCGGTGATGCCCTTGAGCGTGTTGCCGTTGGGCTGCGGCTCAAACGGGTCTTCGACGACCGTGGCGAGGATGTGCGAGTACCCGCGGACGTCCTCGGTGTAGTTGTAGAAGGCGTCGGTGCGGTCCCAATATTCAGGCAGGTTCTTGCTCGCATCGTGGACGCGGTCAAAGACCTTCACCGTGCCCGTCTGCACCGTGGTGCGGCCACTGGCGCGCGTACCGAGGACGCCGTCGAGGAACGACCAATTCGGGTCGGTCTCGATCGCCGAGCCGATGCCGACGAAACCGCCGCCCTGCTTGAAATACGACTCATAGACCGTGCGCTGCGCGTCGGTCAGCGGGCTCGCCATGCCCGTGTTGAGAAACACCACCGCACGGTAGGCGTCAAGCCCGGCCGGCGTGAACACCGCCCCGACAGCCGCGGGAGCCGGCGCGTCAACGGTGAAACTGCCGTCGCTCGCCGCCTCGTTGATCGCGTTCAGACCCGCCGTGGTCAACGCGTCCTGCGTACTCGTGACGACGAGCACTTTTGCCGGCGCAGCGGCCTTCGGCGGCAGGTTCTTTGCCGAAGCGCTGGCAGGCACGACCAGGGCAAGGCTCGCCAGAGCCAGGCCCAGACTTGCACGACCCATCCTCTCCCCCTCTGTGTAGACCTCTCGCCCGCGGCTCACCGAAAGTGGCTCGCCGAGTGCAACCAGCGCGACTTTTACCAGGGTCGCGGATCAGCAATGGAGGAAACCACATTGTCGATGGACGCAACTAATTGTCTGTGAAGGCGTCGTTGTCACCCAAGTGACAACGAATTGCACGGATGAGTGAGCGGTTGACAAACGGCCTTCTGAGGGATTTAGTTGGGTCGTCGGTCGAAGCAGGAACCGGTGACGAGGGGGAGAGGAGTGTGTTTCGCATAGTCGCGACGGCGGCTGCAGCTTGGTGCTGCGCTGATCGCCGTTTCATCCGCGGCAGCGCAGGTGCCGGACACGACACCGCCGGAGATACGACGTCGACGACGCCGACCGCGCCGCCACAGCGCAACGGCAACCCGCCGGCCGCGCCCTCGACATCGACGGGCAACGGCAACTGGTACATCGGCGGCCCGGTGACGACCGCCGTCACGGCGAGCGACGACGTCGGCGTGACCTCGCTGCAGTACTCGATCGATGACGGGGCGACCTGGGTCGATCTGCCGGTCACGGGCGGCAACGCTGCCCGCCGCCACCGATGAAGGCGGGACGTCATACCGGCTGCGCGCCTCCGACGCCGCGGGCAACAGCGCGCACGGCAACGCGTCGAGCACGACCCTCAATGCGGCCGGCCACCGCGGGTGACACCGGCGTGCGACTGCGGAGCACCTACGGTCGCGCGGTCGGCGACGAGATCGTCTTCGAGCCGGGCACGGCCAACGAGGAGACCGCGCACATCGCGTCGCTCGTCTCGGCGAGCGCGCCCGAACCCGAACGTGACGCTGACCGCGCCGCTGAAGTTCGACCATGCCAACGGCAGCGCCGTCACGGCGTATCCGTCGTACGTGGGGTTCTCGGTCAACATCGACTCGACCCCACCGACGGCGTCGTTCCCGGGCGTCACCGACAACCACGTCGGCCACAGCCAGATCATCACGCCGACGCGCACCGACCCGTCGCCGGGCTCCGGCGGCACCGCCGTGCGTGACACGTGGATCGACGGCGTCTGGACGTACCCGCTGCCGCTCGACGCCTCGCAGCTCTCGCTCGGCAAGCACACCTGGACCGTGGGCGTGACCGACACTGCCGGCAACGGCAACAAGGTGACGCTCGACCTTCATGGTCACCGCATCGTTCGCCGACCTCGACACGATGCTCACCCGCTACGCGACCGGCGGCAACATGCCGAGCGACACGATCGACTCGTTGCGGACAAGCTCGGCGCGGCCAAGGCCGCCAAGGATGCGGGCGACAACGCCACCGCGGCCGCGCAGCTCGACTCGTTCTCGGCCGAGGCCAACGCAATCACCGTCAACGACGCCGCGCGCTACCTGCTGGTGGCCGACTCGCAGGCCGTCGCGCGCCAGGTCCGCGGGCTCCCGGAGGCCGACGATCCGGACGATCTCGGCGTGACCTCGGAGGTCTATCCGGGCCAGCCGCGCCACCTCTACGTGCCGCCGGCCAACCCGGCGCACAATCCGAACGCGACGTTCAAGATCCTCGTGATCGCCAACCGGCCCGACGGCTCCTACCGTCACCCGGCGATCGAGGACGCCGAGGTCATGCTCCAGGAGCTCGGCGCGCAGAAGGGCTTCGACGTCGACATCTGGGACGCGCAGTATCCGAACCAGTCGGTGCCGGACACGCCGTTCACGAGCGCCGCCAACCTCGCGCAGTACAAGGTGATCGTCGGCGACTCCTCGGTCGGCAACAACACCTTCAGCACGGCGTATGCGATGAAGGACGGCACCGTCGTCGACGAGCAGGCGGCCTTCCAGCAGTACATCGAGAACGGCGGCGGTTACGTGGCCATCCACGGCGCCGACGACTCGATGCACAACTGGCAGTGGTACAAGGACATGGAGGGCGGCCTCTTCCAGAGCCACCCGTCCAACGCGAACGCCTTCGGGACCGACTGCGGCAGCTGCTACTGGGCCGAGCTGATCACCGAGGACCCGTCGCATCCGGCGACAACGGGAGCGGACAAGCCGATCCGCGTGCCGATCGCGGATGAGCTCTACCACTTCGACCGCAAGCCGCGGCCGTTCGTGCACCCGCTGATGCTGCTCAACGAGGACACCTACAAGACCGGCATCGGCGTCAACTCGAACGGCTCGCTCGAGAACGGCGACCACCCGATCGCGTGGTGCGGCAACTACGACGGCGGCCGCGAGTTCACCCAGGTCCTCGGGCACAACTGGGAGCTCTTCGACTCCACGCCGTGGTTCCGCGAGAGCATCTACCAGGGCATCCTGACCGCCGGCGGGCATGAAGTACGCCAACTGCGTGACCCACACCGAGGCCGAGCGCTGATCACAAGCCTGGCCGCCGCGGGCGGCGATCACGCCCGACGCGGCCACCGCCGCCACCAACGCCGTCCAGGCCGCGTACGACAAGTACGTGACCCTGACCACGGCCGGCTACGGCGCCTCGATCGCCGACATCAAGGCGCTTCCGCGCCGTCGCCGAGGACCCGGCGAGCGGCGACGCCGCCTCGCGCGCGCAACTACTGTTCAAGGCGCAGGAGCTGCAGAACTGGATGCAGGTCCTGCTCGGCTCACAGGACGTCGCCCGACGCAGCGTCGGCGGCACCGTCCCGGCGACCCTGTCGCTGACGCTCGGCACGCCGGCCGCGTTCGGCGCGTTCACGCCGGGCGTGGCCAAGACGTACACGGCGATCACGACCGCGAACGTCATCTCCACCGCCGGTGACGCGACGCTGAGCGTCGCCGACCCGTCGTCGACGGCGACCGGCCATCTGGTCAACGGCACGTTCTCGCTGCCGATCCCGGTGCAGGCCGCGGCCACCAGCGCCCTCGGCGCCGGCGTCGCACCGGCCGACGTCGGCGGCTCGAGCGCCCCGACCTCCCTGCTGACCTACAGCGGCCCGGTGTCCAACGACTCCGTGACGCTGAACTTCTCGCAGGCGATCGGCGCGAACGACGCGCTGCGTACCGGCAGCTACAGCAAGACGCTCACGTTCACCCTGTCCACGACGACGCCGTAAGACGTGCTGGGCAGGGTCGGCGGCGATTGCCGCCGACCCCTTGGCGTGAGGCAGGTCGCGCCGGAGGCGACGCCCGCGGTCGAGAGCTCGTTGCGGCGGCTCGGCACCGACCACACCGGCTCCGGGTCCTCCAGCCTGTCCAGCGGCGGCGCTGAGTCGCGCGCGGCGAGCCCTCCGCCCGTCACGCGGGTTCAAGGAAATCCGTCGAGGCGGGGCTCGAGCGGGAGCTCCCGGAGGCCCCGGCAGAACGGGCCGACAGTCCTGTCGCCGAGCAGTTGACGGCGAGCTTGCGCAGAGCCGCCCACGCGGGCACGTACTCGAACCGGGTAACGCGCGACGTCGACCCGCATTGGCAGTAGGCCATGAAGATCGCGCGGCGGATGCGGCGGATGCCGCTGCCGAGGTTATCTCTCTGGCAGTCCCGGAGGCGGGCGTCGAAGACGGCGACGGTGCCGGTAGAAAGCGCTCAGATCGTGCGTAGTTCGACGAAAGTCGAGAAGCACACGTCCGTGTGGTGAAGATCCGTTGGGCGACGGCCTGGGTGCCAGGCGGTCCGTCAGCGTGACCGAGAGCTGGCACTCGCCCGCTCGTTCGCGGCGCGCACGCGGATCGGCTCTGTCAGCGTGCGTTGGCGGCGCAGGTTGCGGGCCTTAACGGCGCCGATGCCGAGGTCGGAGCAGACGGCGGCGATCCGGTCGGCCTCGCGCAGGCCGGCTTCGACCCGATCTGCTCCTTGCTGAGTCTTGGCAATACGGCCCATTGTTTTCAACCGCGTTTTCAGCGCGATCTCGCAGGGTCAGTTGCCAGTACCTTCGGAAAAAGAAAAAGCCCGCCTATGCGGGCTCTTTCCAAATGCGCCGAAGAGGACTCGAACCTCCACCCGGTTATCCCGGACCAGGCCCTCAACCTGGCGCGTCTACCAATTCCGCCATCGGCGCGAGAGCGACGGCGAGTATAGCCCGCGCTGGGCTCAGGCGAGGGCGGGAGCGCTGGGATCCGCGCTGCCGGAAGCGACTTCGATGCGGTTGCGACCGTTGTTCTTGGCGGCGTAGAGCGCGCGGTCGGCGGCGCGGAAGAGCGTGACGGAGTCGCCTGCGTCTTCGGGGACGACGGCCACGCCGATGCTCGCCGTGATCCCGGACTCGAGGCCGGTGATCGCCAGTGCCGCGATCGTCGTGAGTACGGCGTCGGCGACCCGCAGCGCACCTTCGCGATCGGTATCGGGCAAGAGCAGGAGGAACTCCTCGCCGCCGTAGCGTCCGGCGAAGTCGCTTTCGCGCAGGACGTTCGAGAGCGCGATGCCGACGGCCGCCAGGACCTCGTCGCCGCGATCGTGGCCGTGGACGTCGTTGACGTGCTTGAAGTGGTCGAGGTCGACGAGCAGCGCCGCGAGTGGGGTGACGGTCCGCGACGACTGCGCGACCATGCGCTTCAGGGTGTCCTGGACAGCGCGCTGGTTGGGCAGACCGGTCAGCACGTCCGTGGCGGCGCGCAGTTCGGCGAGCGCGAGGTTGCGCAGGTTCGCCAGGACCGGCGCGGCCTGGGAGACCATCTCGCGGACACGTTGACGATCGGGACCCTGCGTGCGTTCCACGTTGATCAGGACCGAGCCGATCACCTCGCCACTGACGAGGAGTGGCTCGCAGCGTGAGGCGCCGGAGAGATCGCCGCAGATCTCGCAGCTGAGCAGCGCGTTGTCGTCCGGCAGTTGGTCGTGGCCGCGCCCGAGTCGCACCGCGAGGCACGAGCGCGGGGCGGCGCCGGTGAGCGGTTCCTGCAGTTCCGGAAGCTGCGCCAGCGAGGTCTTGGCCTCGAGCCGGCCGTCGCTGTTGTTGCGGGCGAGAACGACGGCGCGCGCACCTGGGATCGAGCGTTCCGCCTGGCGACGGAGGAGCTCCTGCGCCTCGTCCTCGTTCTCGGTGACCTGCAGGATGTCGATGTACTCGCTCGCGCTCTCCCCGTGGAGGCGCTCGGTGGAGGCGCGGTCCACCAGGCGCTTCAACGTCAGCCCGACCTGTACGAGGACGAGGGCGGCCGCGAGCGCCACGCCGGCGGCGACGAGCAACCAGGCCCGGCTCGCCGAGTAGATGTCCGCTGCGTCGCTGTGTGCCGATGCGGCTTCGGCGACCTCGGTCGACTGCAACGTCGCGATGAAGTCGTTCAACGGATCGAGCAGGGCGGCGATGTCGGCGGCCGCGGCCTCGCGAACGGTGCTGCTCGAGGAATCGGCGTCTCCGGCGAACACGCCGTTCTTGGTGAGCGCGACGAACCGCTTCCAGGTGGTGGGGATCCGCTCGAGCTCGTGGAGCTCTCGGCGACCGTCTCCGACCGCGACGTGGATCCGGAGCAACTCCGCGATGTCGGTGTCGACCTGCTCGATCACGACCTGCTGGAGCTATGCCCGACGCCGATCCGCGACGCGAATGTCCGAGGTTGCGGCGATCTCCAGCGCCAGCCGCTCGGCGCGGCTGAGGTCCGTGTTGAGGCGATTCGTCGCCTCGGAGGACAGGAAGTTGTCCGAGAAGACCTGGTCGTCAGCGCGCTTGACCGACGCCAGGCCGCGCAATCCGAGGGCGCCGACCGCGACCAGGGCGACGACCAACGCGACGAGGGCGACGAAGAACTTCGTGGTTGAGCGCGCGTCGCCCATTGCGCGGGTATATCGGCGCGCGGTCCGCGACTGAAGGCGGCATCGCGCTGGAGGGGTTGAGTCTGTCCGCCGGGGTATATACCTTGTACGAACACACGTTCGACGAGTTGAGGAGACCGTGACGCGCATGGACATTGGGAAGGACCTGACGAAGCGCCAGCAGGAGATCTTCGACTTCATCAAGCGCTATTCCGCGGGGCACGGCTATCCGCCGACGGTGCGGGATATCGGCAAGGCGGTCGGGCTGGCGTCGTCATCGACCGTGCACGCGCATCTCGCGAACCTTGAGAAGGTCGGGTTGCTGCGGCGCGATCCGTCGAAGCCGCGGGCGATCGAACTGCTCGACCGGGCGACGGCGACCGCGTCCTCGGCGGTGGACGCCATGAAGTCCGCGGTGATGCCGTCGGGGATCCCGGTGCTCGGCCGCGTCGCCGCGGGTGAGCCGCTGCTCGCCGAGGAGAACATCGAGGACTACGTGCAGATCCCGGATATCGCCGGTGGCGTGGACGGCGAGTACCTGCTGCGGGTGCGTGGCGAGTCGATGAAGAACGCGGGGATCCTGCCCGACGATTGGGTGGTCGTTCGCCGGCAGGATGCGGCGGAGGACGGCGAGATCGTGGTGGCGCTGGTGGGGGAGGAGGCGACGGTGAAGCGGTTCTTCAAGGAGGCCGATCACGTTCGTCTGCAGCCCGAGAACGAGACGATGGAGCCGATCCGCTCGCGCGAGGTGCAGGTACTCGGCCGTGTCGTTGGAGTGCTGAGGAAGGTCGCATGACGACGCTGATCGCCGAGCGCAGGCGCGCACTGGAGAACGACGACGCGCAGGAGTCGCTGTTCGGCGGCGAGGCGTTCGCGCCGGCCCGTAAGCCGACGCCGTGGCAGCGGCCCGCTCAGCCGGCTGGAGAGGCCCGGGCGGTCGTGGAAGCGGCCGCGAGCGTGCAAGTCTCCGCGCAACCGAGGGATGTGCCGTCTCACGCCGAATTGCTGGCGGGCGAGGAACTTGTCGCGCTGGAGCGGGCGACGGTTGCCGATGACGTGCGCAAGCCGCGGGCGCCCTTGGCCGGGCCGACGCTCGACGATGTGATGTCGCGCGTATGGGAGGGTCTGGTCACGGGGTTGCCCGCGGCGTGCCCGGTGTGCCGCGGCGAGGTCGTGCCGTCGGTGCACGGCGCGTTGCACGGGCGCTGCTCCTCATGCGGGACGACGATCGACTAGCCTGCCGCAACCATGAGCGCCGCGGAGGATCGCACCGAGCTGGCCCACCTCGAGGAAGAGTGGATGTCCGCGATGCAGTCGCGGGACATGGAACGGCTCGAGGAGTTGGTGGCGCCGGGCTTTCGCTTCACGGCGATCCATCTGTATCCGGAGCCGATGTCGCGCGAACAGTGGATGGCCGCGGCTCGTGAGGGCTACACGATCACCTCGTTCGCGTTCGAGCTCATGGACATCGAGCTGTTCGGGGACACGGCGGTGATCCACGCTCGCTACTCGCAGGTTGCGAGCTGGGACCAGAACAACCTGTCGAACGTGTTCCGGCTGACGGACGTCTGGTCTCGCGGCGGCAAGGGGTGGCAGGTCGTGGCCCGCCACTCGTCGATTCTCGGCTGAAGTCCGAGCCCCGCCCCTACTTGGAGTAGTCGTAGAAGCCGCGCCCGGACTTGCGTCCGAGCAGGCCGGCCTCGACCATCCGGTTCAGCAGCGCGGGCGCGACCGAGGATGGATCGCGGAACTCGTCATACAGCGACTCGGAGACCGCGAGCAGGGTGTCGAGCCCGATCAGGTCCGAGAGCTTCAGCGGACCCATCGGATGGGCGCAGCCGAGCACCATGCCCTGGTCGATGTCCTCCTTGGAGGCGAAGCCCGACTCGTACATGCGGATCGCCGACAGCAGGTACGGGATCAGCAACGCGTTGACGACGAAGCCCGCGCGGTCCTGGGAGTCGATGCACTGCTTGCCGAGTGTTTCCTCGGCGAACTTGCGCACCGCGTCGACGGTCTCGGGCTCGGTCATGATCGAGGTCACGAGCTCGACGAGCGGCAGGACCGGCACCGGGTTGAAGAAGTGCATGCCGAGCACGCGGCCGGGGTGCTTGGTCTCGGCCCCGAGCTTCATGATCGGCACCGAGGAGGTGTTGGAGGCGAGGAACAGCGCGTCGGGCAGCAACTCGTCGAGGCGACGGAAGACGTCGCGCTTGAGCTGCTCGTTCTCGATCACGGCCTCGATCGCGCCGTCGACGCCCGCGAGGTCCTCGAAGGTGGCGGTCACGACGAGCCGATCCAGCGCCGCCGACTGCTCCTCCTCGCTCACCTTGCCGGAGCGCACGGCGCGCGCCAATGAGCGCTCGATCATGGCGCGCGAGCGCTCCGCGCGCTCGTCGTCGGCCTCAAGCACGGTCACGTCCACGCCGGACCGCGCGCAGACCTCGGCGATCCCTGAGCCCATGAGGCCCCCACCAATGACTCCGACTCGCATGGCGCAGCAACCTAGTACATGCGCGCTCGGTTCGGCCGCGTGTGCTTGCGGCTCGAGTGAGCCGGATGCCGCGGGAGCGGGTGGGCTACGCGGCTTCGGAGGGCGGAACGGGGATGACGCAGACGCAGTTCCTCAGACGGCTCGAACCCGGCAGCATCATCCGGCCGGCGCCACGTTCAATGGCAGCCTGCCGCGCGACATCCGCGGCGTCCTTACGGTCATCGAGCTGCTGCGCCAACGGTGTCTCATCCCCGTGCGCGTCGATGTAGACGACGTCGTACATGCTCATCTCAGTGTGTTCGCCAGCTCGGACGGCTTGGGACTGGTCCAATCACCATACCTTTGCAACCGGCTACCTTCACCTGGCGGATCGAGCAGTCGCGGGGGCCTTGCGCCCTCGAGGAAAGTCCGGACATCGCAGGGCGAGGTGGTCGGTAACGCCGACCCGGGGAAACCCGCGGGAAAGTGCCACAGAAAACACACCGCCTAAGGTCGCTCGCAAGAGCGTCCCGGCAAGGTTGAAAAGGTGCGGTAAGAGCGCACCGGCGCCGTGGTGACGCGGCGGCCAGGCAAACCCCACCTGATGCAAGACCAAGCCGGACCGTTTGCAGGTTGCCCGCCAAGGTCCAGGTCGGTCGCAGAGATGGATGGTTGCTCAAGACAGAATCCGGCTTATAGATCCGCTACGGGAAGGGCCCTGGGAGACCAGGGCCCTTTCTAGTTCTCAGTGGTAGTGGCTCAGCGCGTGACCTGACGTCGTCTTAACGCGATCGACACACAGCCGGACTGGCTGGTGCGGGGGAGTCGCTTCCGGGGCTTGCGGATCGTCCGACGAGTATGCGAACGTGTGTTCGTACATGGTCGTCTGCATTCTCCTCCCACGCTTCGAGCTCGCGGTCGCCGCAGGGGGGCGAGAGGCACTGGCCGCGGGGCCGCTCGCCCTGGCGCCGGAGATCGGCCGTGAGCCGCTGGTCGGCGAAACCTCCGCGGCCGCCGAGGCCTACGGCGTCCGCGCCGGACTGCGCCTAGGAGAGGCGTTGGCCCGCTGCCCAACCTTGCGCCTCGTCGCGCCCGACCCGGCCGGAGTCGCCGACGCATGGGAGCGCATGGTCGGCGCCTTGGAGGGCATCGGAGCGGCGGTGGAGTCCGACCGCCCGGGCATAGCCTGGTTCGAGGAGCGCGGGCTGCGCGGCCTGCACGGCGGCTCCGCGGAAACCGTGATCACCGCCGCCCGACGGGCCCTGGCCGCCGCCACGCAGGCGGGGAGAGGGGTCACCTCGGCGAGCGGAGTGGGCGACGCGGACGGGGGGCGGCGGCGCTGGTGGGGAGGCGCAGCAGGCCGGTGGCGCGGGGGAGGTCGCGCGGTTCGCGGGCGGCGCGGCTGGTGGGGAGGCGCGGTTCGCGGGCGGCGCGGCTGGTGGGGAGGCGCGGTTGGGCGCGGGTGCGCGGCGCGGCTCGGGTGGGGACGCGGCGGTTCGCGGGCGGCGGGGACGCGCGGTTCGCGGCCGGCGCGGCCGGCGCGGAGACTCGGTTCGGGGGCGGCGTGCTCGGAGCGCCGGCTCCGAGCGCGGCCGCGTCGTCCGGGGCCGGGCGGGTCGGTGCTGCGCCTTCGCGCTTCGCGGCGCTCGCTGCGGCCCATCGTGCGCGGGCTCGGCGGCCGGAGATCGCTCCGGACTCGCCGGCGCGGCTTGCCGCGTATCTGGCCCCACTGCCGGTGTCGCTGCTCAATGCGCGCCCTGAGGTGGCGATGCTGCCCGAGGCGTTGGAGCGGTTCGGGATCGCCACGCTGGGGGAGCTCGCTGCGCTTTCCCGCGCGCACTTGGCCGATCGGTTCGGTGCCGCTGGTCTGATTGCGCGTGACCTGGCCAGAGGGAAGGACTCGCCGCTGCGTCCGCGGGTGCCGTCCGAGCGGCTGCAGGAGGTGCTCGAGCTGCCGGAGTCGGCCTCCGGCCCGCAGCTCGAGCGGGCGCTGGGAATGCTGATCGACCGTGTGCTGGCGAG
This sequence comes from uncultured Solirubrobacteraceae bacterium, assembly GCA_963848475.1. Classification (GTDB taxonomy): domain Bacteria; phylum Actinomycetota; class Thermoleophilia; order Solirubrobacterales; family Solirubrobacteraceae; genus Solirubrobacter. The sequence goes on from CAWKDW010000005.1 coordinate 32,992, forward strand.
GCCTGAAAGAAGGGGGCGGACGGTGCGCGCCGTGGTGCTGTCGGCCGCGCTGGTGGGCGGCGGTACGTGGCGCACGCAGATGACGTTCCGCGAGGCGTCGGCGGATCCGCGGCGGATGCGGCTGGCGATCGCCGGTCGTCTCACGGAGCTGCCCGCCCCCGCGGACTCGCTGCGCCTGCGCGTGGAGGCCTTCGGCCCGCCGAGCGGCGATCAGCGCTCGCTGCTGGCCGAACCGGCGGCGATCCGGCGTGCCCGCCTGCGCGAGGCGGTCCGCCAGACCCGCGCCGCCGCGGGTCCCGATGCCGCGCTGCGCATCCTCGCCGTCGACCCCGACTCGCGTGTGCCGGAACGCCGGCTCGCGCTCGCGCCGTGGGAAGCATGACTGTCAGCGGGAAGGGGGTGCTTCACGTTCCCTTCCACAGGGGGAGGGAACGTGAAGCACCCCCCTGGGAATGTGGGTCATGACGGCGGAACGGGGCCATCCGCCGAGCCGTCCTCAGGCCGGCCCGCCGCCCGCGCGCGGAGGGCCGCGGCGTTTGCCCACGGGCGACGATCGCGTCGGTACGAGCGCCGATCCCGTCGCGAGCCGGGGGCCACGCCGGCTTGCGAAACCGAAGCCCGTGCGGGTGAAGGCAGACAAGACGGGCCGCCCGCAGACGATCGGCAACCGCGAGGTCGACGCGGTGCGCGAGTCGTGGCTCGTCGAGGACCGCTGGTGGACGGACGAGCCACTGAAACGGCGCTACTGGGAGGTGGTCACCGGCGACGGGCGGGACCTGGTCGTCTTCCGCGACCTGCTGGAGGGCCGGTGGTACGCGCAGCGCTGATCAGGGTGACGGAGGCCTGGCCCGGAAGACCGTATGCGGGCGTCCGAAGGCGATCCGCTCGCCGGTGCGCCGCATCCCGAGCTTCTGCAGCACGTGCAGCGACGCGACGTTCGCCGGCTCGGCGAGCGCGACGACCTCGGGGACTCCCAGCTCGCCGAATGCGGCTTGCAGCCAACGCGAGGCCGCCTCGGTGGCGTAGCCGAGCCCCCACCAGGCTGCACCGAGGGTGTAGCCGAGCTCGACCTCGCCCGACGGCGTGCGGTAGAGCCCGGCGTCTCCGATCAGGTCTCCGGAGGAGCGCTCGATCACCGCCCAGAACGAATAGCCCAGCCGGCGCTGGTGGGCGCCGTAGTCGTAGAGGAGCCGCTCGGTGACGGCGATCGACGCCATCGGGCCGGTCGCGACGTAACGCATGACATCGGGGTCGGAGTACACGCGATGCACCACGGGGGCGTCGCCGGGAGCGAACGGGCGCAGGAGCAGGCGCGGAGTCTCGAGCAGATCCACGCCTGCGTTCTACCTCACGCGTCCCAAGCCTGGACTCCGACCTCGCGGACGATGAGCCCGTCGCGCACGACCGCGGTGGACGCGCAGACGACCTTCGTGCCGTCGGCGTAGGTGCAGCGGAGCGAGAGACCGAGCCCGGAGGGAGTCGCGACGACGATGTCGGCCTCGTGCGACATGTCCCGGGCGAACACGCCTTCGAAGTGCGTGCGCAGTGCTTCGCGGCCGCTGAGCCGGTGCGGGTGGCTCGGCATGTGGACGGCGTCGACGATCTCGACCGTCGCGTCCTCGGCGTACAGGGCGAGCAGCTCCTCGACGGAACGGCTGGCGTAGGCGCGCCGCAGCGCGTCGGTGTCGATGGTGGAAGCGGGGATGGTGGTCATGTCGCCACTGTCCCGTCACACCGTCATCTCATCGTCAATCCGGCGCAAAGGTAGTGTTGGCTCATGCTGCAGGTGCGGCTCCTCGGGGAGTTGCAGGCGGAAGTCGGCGGCCGCACCGTCGTGCCGCCCGCGAGTCGCCGCGCGTGGAGTCTGATGGCCTGGCTCGCACTGCACCCAGGGGAGCATCCACGCGGCGCCGTCGCGGCGCAGTTCTGGCCCGACGTGCTCGACTCGAGCGCACGCGCGTCCCTGCGCAGCGCGGCATGGGCGCTGAGAAGAGCACTCGGCGAGGACGACGCGCTGATCGCGGGCCGCGACCGGATCGGCCTGCGCTGCGAGACCGACATCGCCGCGTTCGACGCCCACTGCGCGGCGGGCGAACTGGAGGAGGCGGTCGCGCTGCACCGCGGACCGCTGCTCGCCGACCTCGACGAGGACTGGGTGCTCGAAGCACGCGACGAGCACGCCGAGCGCCTCGGCTCGGCGCTGGCCCGGCTCGCGGCCGCCGCGGAGCCGGCCGAAGCCGTCGCCTACGCCCGCCGCCGCCTCGCGCTGGACCCGCTCGATGAGGAGGCGGCCCGTGACCTCATGCGCCGCCTCGTCGAAGCCGGCGACCGAGCCGCCGCGATCGCGACCTATGACCGCCTCGCGGACCGGCTGCGCACGAACCTCGGGCTGGCCACCTCGGCCGAGACCCGCGCCCTGGCCGCCAGCGTCCGAGAGCGGGGAGCGGGCGAGGTCGCGCAGGCCGACCGGCGAGACGTCGCGGCGGCGGGCAGCGGCGCGGCGGGCAGTGGCGCGGCGGGAAGTGGCGCGGCGGGTAGCGGCGCGGCGGGTAGCGGCGCGGCGGGCAGCGGGACGGCGCGGCGGAGCAGCGGTGAAGCGCGGGGCGCGGCGGGCAGCGGCTCCTCGGCCGGCGGCGCGGCCCGGGACGGGCGGCGCGGCTATGGCGATCTTCCCCTCGTCGGACGGGTCGCGGAGCTCCAGGCGCTCCAGTCGCTGTGGGAACGGACCCGAGCCGGCAACGGAGCGATCGCGCTCCTCAGCGGTGAGGGCGGGATCGGGAAGACGCGCCTGGCCACGGAACTGCTCAAGCACGCCCAGACGATGGCGCGCACCGCGCGGGCGACGGCGGTCGATCTGGGCGGGGGGACGCCGCCGTTCGGGCTCTGGGCCGAGCTGCTGTCGGGGCTCGCACGTCAGCTCGATCCGCCGCCCGCCGATGCCGAATGGCCGGAGGAGCTCGCGAGGCTCGCGCCCGCGCTGCCGAGACGGCTCGGGAGGGCGCGGACCAAACCCAGGGACGGTCCGCCGGACCTCGCAAGGGCACGACTGTTCGAGGCGATGGTGGAACTGGCCGAGCACGCCACCAGCGACCGGCCGCTGGTGCTGCTGCTCGACGATATCCACCTCGCCGACGCGCCGACGCTGGAGCTGGCCGCCTACCTCGCGCGCCGCATCCACGACCTTCCCGTGCTGCTGGTGCTCACGCGCCGCACGATCCCGCGCCGCGATGCGGTCGACGCATTGGTCCACGCGGCCGGGGCGACAGACGTGGCGGTCGAGGAGATCGAGCTCGGCCCGCTCGACGCGCAAGACGTGGAGCGCCTCGTGGGGCGGCTCCCGCACGTGATCGCCGCTGCCGACGGGAACCCGCTGCTGGCGATCGAGAGCGCGCGAGCGAAGACGACCGGCCCGCCGGCGTCGTTGCGCGGCGTCGTCAGGACCGCGATCGCGCGCCTGGACGCCCAAGCCCGCAGCACCGCCGAGCTCGCCGCGGTCGCGGGCCGCGACCTCACCAGGGCCGAGCTCGAGCGGCTCGCCGAGCCGGGGAGCGTCCTGCGCGCCACGGACTGCGGGCTCTTCCACAGCGCCGACGGCCGTTTCGGCTTCCGCCACGCGCTGCTGCGCGAGGCCGCCTACGCCGACCTCGACGAGGCCCGCAAGAGCGAGTACCACGAGACGCTCGGGAACGTGCTGCAGAACGCCGCTGAATCCGCCCACCACCTCCGACGAGCGGGCCGCGGTGACCTCGCGGCGGGACGGCTGGTCCAGGCGGCGGCCGATGCCCTGCGCGCCACGGCGCTCCCGGAGGCGGCCGCGTACCTGAACGAAGCGGTGACGCTCGATCCGGCCCCCAGCACGTGGCTCGAACTCGCCGCGACGGAAGCGCTGCTGGGCGATCGGGACGCGTCGATGGAGGCGTTCGAGAGGGTACGACCGCAGACGGCGCGGGCACACCTGAGAGCCGCGCAGTGGTTTCGCTCGAGCCTGTGCGATCCGACGAGCGCGATGCAGGCGGCGACGCGCGGCCTGGCGACGACCGACGTCGACGATCTCGACACACGCCTCGAACTGCTGCTGATCCGCGCCTGGGGCGAGGTGGCGACGACGGGCTCAGAGGCGGCGATCGGCACGCTCAGAGAGGCCGAGGCGCTCGGCCTCGACCTGGAAGCGGACCTGCTTCGCCGCCAGCACGTGGGGAACCTGCGCGGCTTCATCGCGCTCGCTGACGGCCGCCTGGAAGAAGCCGAGCGCGAGCTCGTCGCCTCGGGCGAGGCGGGAGAGCGGGCCGGACGTCCCGATCTCGCCTATGGCGGCTGGGCCAACGCGGCCTGCGTCGCGGCCCTGCGAGGCGACCACGCGCGCTCCCTGACCTATGCCGAGCGCGGCGATGCGGTCGCCACGGGGCTGCCCATCATCGAGGTCCAGATGACGGGGATGCGGGCCTCGGCGCTCGCCCAACTCGGGCGTCACGACGAGGCGCGTGCGGCGTCGGAGCGCCAGGCCAAGCTGGCGGCGCTGCTGGACTCGCCGCGCCTGCGGGCCACCGTCGACCACGACGCCGGCCTGCTGGCGATGCAGGCCGGCGACTACGAGCGCGCGCAGGCGCTGCTCGGTGCAGCGCTCGAAGGCGACCCGTCCGTGCAGCGCGGTGACGCACGGCTCAGACGGGCGGAGGCACTCGCCCGGCTCGGCCGCGCCGACGACGCCGACCGGGAGATCCGTGCCGCGACGCTGGAGCCGATCAAGCCCGCCGACCGCCCGGCCGTGCTGGTGGCCCGGATGGCGTTCGTGCAGGGCCTCAGCGCCCGCGCCCGCGACGACAACGCACTCGCCGAGCGCCGCCTGCACGAGTCCGAGCGCCACTGGCGCCGGATCGAGAAGGACGCGAGCGGCCAGTTCCTGTCCTCGCTCGTGGATCTCGGGCGCCCACCGGTGACCGGCGTCGCCGACCCCGCCTTCGAACTGCAACGGATCGCAACGGAGTTGGAGGCCCATGCCCACGTTCGATGACGCAACGATCAGCCAGGCACCGGTCGAGGAGGTGTGGAAGCTGCTCTACGACCCGTCGCGCTTCCCGGAGTGGTGGGCGGGCGTCGAGACGATCGAAGCGCCCAAGCGGGACGGCTTCACGCTCTATCCCAAGGGTTATCCCGACTTCCCGATGCCGCACACGCTGCGCAGCGAGGGCAACCGCGTGACGATCTCGTGCCTGACGAGCGACCTGATCTTCGAATGGCGGCTCGAGCCGACGCAGGACGACGGCACGCGGATCGCCGTCCACGTCGAGATCCCCGAGGTCGAGGCGCACCGGCTCGAGACGCAGCGCGAGGCGGTGAGCGCGTCCCTGCGCTCACTCGCCGCGCTCGCGAGCGTCGTGGCTACGGACGGGCCTCCAGGACCAGGTTGAACGGCGTCTCGGCGGTCCGTCGGACACGGCTGAAGCCGCCCTCATTCAGCACCGAGGTCAGGCGCTTCTGGCCCGCCTGGGCACCCAGAGCGAGGCCAACCTCCTGGCTCAGGGAGTTGGGCGTGCAGAGCATCGTCGAGCCCGCGTAGAACACGCGCCCGACGGGGTTGAGGTTCTCCTCGATGCTGTCGCCCGCGAACGGCTCGACGACCATCCAGGTGCCGCCGTCGGCCAGCTGCGAGCGCACGTGGCGCGAGGCGCCGACCGGGTCGCCCATGTCGTGCAGCGCGTCGAAGACGCAGACGAGGTCGAACGGGCCGCCACCGAAGTCCTTCGCCGACGCGACCTCGAAGCTCACACGATCGGCGACGCCGGCGCGCTCCGCGGCCTCGCGGGCGGCCAGCACCGAACCCTCGTGGTAGTCGGACCCGACGAATGTCGAAGCCGGGAACGCGGTCGCCATCAGGATCGTCGAGGCGCCACGGCCGCAGCCGATGTCGGCGACCCGTGCGCCGGCGCGCAACTGGGCGACGACCCCCTCCAGTGAGGGCAGCCAGGCATCGACGAGGTTCGCGAGATAGCCAGGTCGGAAGAAGCGCTCGGTGCCCTCGAAGAGGTCGTGGTCGTGCTCGCCCCAGCCCATGCCCTCACCGGAGCGGAAGCGCTCGCTGATGTGCGGCTCGTCCTTGACGATCGCCGCGAGCAGCTGGAACGCGCCCGGGATGAACACGGGCGAGTCGTCGTGCGCCAGCGCGAGCGCCTGCTCGGGCGGCAGCCGGAACGAGCCGTCGTCGTACTCCACGTAGCCGCTCGCGGCCTGCTGGCAGAGCCACTCGCGCAGGTAGCGCTCGCGGCAGCCGGTGCGCTCGGCGAGCTCGGCGGGCGTGACCGGCGTGCCGTCGGCCATCGCCTTGTAGAGGCCGAGCTTGTCGCCGATCACGACGAGCGGCGCGGTCGCCGCCGCGCCCATGTCCTGGACGAACTGGCCCATGAAGGCCTCGAGCTTGGTCTGGTCGATCGTGGGTGCTATGGCCATGACGCTTGCCTCCTGCTGGTTGACGCCCCGCACGCTCGCGGGCGTCCGTCAGCCGCGCGTCAATCGCGCGTCAACGCTCGCGTCGGCGAGCGCCTGCCAGACGCGATCGCGGCGCAGCGGGAGCGACGTCATGCGGACGCCGGTGGCGTCGCGGATCGCGTTGGCGAGCGCCGGCGCGACCGGGTTGTACGGGCTCTCGCTCATCGGCTTGGCGCCGAGCGGGCCGAGCCGGTCGTGCGTGTCGGCGAAGCGCACCTCGGTGACCGGGAAGTCGCCGAGCTTGGGCAGGTGGTAGTTGCGCAGGGTGCGCGTGACGACCTCACCGGACCCGTCGATCTCGACCTCCTCGAACAGCGCGGCGCCGAGCGCCTGGACGACGCCGCCCTCGACCTGCGACCGGCACTGCCCGGGGTTGAGCACGACGCCCGCGTCCGCGGCGTGGACGCTCTTGAGGATCGCGATCGCCCCCGTCGAAGGCTGCACGGCGACGCGGAAGCCCTGCACGTTGAAGGCGACCGAGCGCGGGGAGCCGGTGAAGGTCGCCGCGGCGCTCACCGGCACGCCCATCGCCAAAGCCGCGGCGTGGATCGAATCGGCCGGAACGCGCTCCGCGACCCCGCGCAACTGCTCGGCCAGGGCGGTGGCGGCCATCAGCGTCGCGCGCCCCGCGACGAAGACGCCCGCCGAGGCGAAGGCACCGCTGTCGTGCGCCACCACATCGGTGTCGCCGGCGACCAGCGAGATCTGCTCGACGGAGCACCCGAGCGCGGAGGCGGCGAGCTGCCGGTGCACGGTCGCGGTCCCGTTGCCGAACTCGGCCGTGCCCACGAACAGCCGGTAGGAACCGGAAGGCAGCAGTTCGATCCGCGCGTCGGCGAAGTGCCCGCCGGGCGGGCCCGCGTCGAGCATCCCCAGCGCGATCCCCTCGCCGACCAGCCAGTCGGGCCCTGGCACGGGAAGCCCGTCGCCGCGCGCCAAGGCCTCCTCGACGAGATCGAGGCATTGATCTAACCCGTAGCTACCGAACTCGACGTCGCCCTCGAAGGCATCCGAAGGCGTGACGACGTTGCGATCACGCAACAGGCGCGGAGAGATCGCGAGCCGCCGCGCGAGCTCGTCCAGTACCGACTCCACGGCGAAGATCGTCTGGCTCAGCCCGTAGCCGCGGAAGGCGCCCGCGGGGACCGTGTGCGTGTAGGCGACGCGCGCGTCGACTCGCGTGTTCGCGCACCGATAGACGCCGAGCGACTCGCCGCATGCGTGGAACATCACCGCGCGGCCGTGGTTGCCGTAGGCGCCGGTGTTCGAGAGCAGCTCGAGCTCCAGCGCGGTCAGCGTCCCGTCGTCGCGAGCGCCCGCCCGAACGCGGATCCGCATCGGATGCCGTGTCGTCGTCGCCGTGAACTGCTCCTCGCGCGTGAGCTCGATCCGCACCGGCCGGCCGGTCCGCAACGCGGCCAGCGCGACGACGTCCTCGACGAGCAGCTCCTGCTTGCCGCCGAAGCCACCGCCGACGCGCGCGGTGAAGACGCGCACCTCGACCCCGAGCAGCCGTGCGAGCTCGTCGCGCACGAGGAACGGCACCTGCGTCGAGGTGCGCACGTTCAGCCGTCCGCGCTCGTCGACCCACGCCGTCGCGCCGTGCGTCTCCAGCTGCGCGTGCTGGACGCGCTGGACCGTGAAGGTCTCCTCGACGATCTCGGCCGCCGCCGCGAACCCGGCCTCGCTGTTGCCGGTCCGCGTGTGCAGCTCGGCGGCGAGGTTGCGCGAGGGATCGGCGATCCGGCTCTCGAGCCCCTTCTCGCCATGAACCAGCGGCGCCCCCGGCGCCAGCGCGAGCTCGGCGTCGAACACCGCCGGCAGGACCTCGTAGTCGACGCCGATCAGCCGCGCCGCCGCGCGCGCCTCCGCCACGCTCGAAGCGACCACCGCCGCCACTCGCTGCCCTTTGAAGCGCACGACGTCGTCGAACATCCGCGTGTCGTCGGGATCCTCGAGACGGTCGGAGTGCCGGGCGGTCGAGAACAGCGTGGAAGGCACGTCGTGATGCGTGATCACGGTCACCCCTGAGGGCACCGCCGAAAGGTCGATCGACCGGATCCGCGCATGGGCGTGCGGGGAGCGCAGCAGCACCAGATGCAGCAGGCCTTCGGGCGCGTGATCGAGCGTGAACGGCTCGCGCCCACGCACGAGATCGGGACCGGCGGGCGCGAGGTCACCGTCGTGGCGGCCGCCCGCGATCGCCTCCTCGATGATCCGGTAGCCGCTGCACCGGCAGAGGTTGCTCTTCAAGGCGCGCGGAAGGTCGTCACCGTCGGGCAGCGCCGCCGCGGTCATGATCATCCCGGACGTGCAGAAGCCGCACTGAAAGCCCTGCGCATCGACGAACTCCTGCTGCAGCGGGTGCTCGAGGCCCATGATCGTCGTGACCTCGCGGGCACGGACCGCGGGGTACAGGCAACTGTGCACCGGGACACCGCTGACATGCACCGTGCAGGCGCCGCAGTCGCCGGTGTCGCAGCCCTTCTTGACGCCGTAGCGCCCCTGCTCGCGCAGGTACGTGCGCAGGCACTGGCCGGGGCGCGGGATCGCGCGGTGGTCCGAGCCGTCGATCTTCATGCCAGCTCCTGCCGGATCTCCTCGGCCAGCACGTGCGTGAGCTGCCGCCGCCAGCGCGGCGAGCCGTGCACGTCGTCGTAGAACTCGAGCGCGTCGATCGCCTCGTGCAGATCGTCGGACCCGGTGATCTGGACGGGCCGCGGCGTCGCCCCCGTGATCGTCAGCACGAACGGGTCCGCGCGCCCGATCAGCAGCGCGGCGGAGCGGCCGATCGGCGTGAGCGAGAACTGCCGCAACGCGGTGCGCGGCTCCGGGCCCACGCGTAGCGAGCGCAGCAGTTCGCCCGGGCGCAGGACCGTCGTCCCCGGGCCGGTGATGAAGTCCAGCACGGCGACCTCACGCTCGCCGCGCGCGGACCACAGCGTGCACACGCCGTCCAGCGCGACCGCGTACGCGGCGATCGGCCCGGCCGGCAGCGCGCAGCAGAGGTTGCCGCCGACGGTGCCGACGTTCCAGATCTTGAAGGACCCGCGCAGGCACTCGCAGCAGCGCCGGGCGAAGTCCGAGGACGCCGCCAGTTGCGCGAGCGTGCACGTCGCCGCGATCACCGGCCCGTCGATCGGCCGCCAGCGCAACGCCGTCAGGTCGAAGAGCCGCCGCACGCCGACCTGCGGCTCCGAGAACAGCCAGCTTCCGCCCGCGAGGAACGCGTCGCCCTCGCGGAAGTCGGCCAGGTCGTCGCGCGTCACCGGCGCGACGAACTCGGTCACGGTGTCGAGGTCCATCAGGTCCGCTTCACCGTCCCGGTGATCAGGCCGAACGGGTCCTGCGTGGCGATGAAGACCTCGTTCGGGTTCTCGAGCCCGAAGACCGAGAGATCGACGAGGTTGTGGTGCTTGTTCGGCAGTTCGATCGTGACCTCGAGCACCTCCGCAACAGCGTCCATGATCGCCGTCGCCATCAGGTAGATGGTCTGCTGCACCGACTCGCTGAAGTGGTCGGTGAAGGCGCCGAGGAGCGCCTCGCGCGCGGTCTGCCACGCGGCCTGGTAGTCGACGTCGGACCCATACGTCCACTCCGCGCTGACGACCGTCGCGAGGATCCGGTCATCGGTCTCCGGCAGCGACGTGAACTCGTCGCGATCGAAGCCGGAGAAGCCCGAGCCGGTCGAGCGCAGCACGAACAGATCGCCGAGGCCGGCCTTCACCTCGAAGGTCTCGCCGTCGCCGGAGACCCACGCGATGTGGTCGCCCGAGGAGTCGCGGTAGAAGCCGTGATCGTGCGTGCGCTTCCACGGGTGCTCGGTCAGGTGGATGTGCGCGGTGGCGACGCGTTCGCGGGTGACGAAGTGCTTCACGAGCGCCTTGCCGAAGTCCTCGATGCTGCCGGTCGAGAAGTGCGTCTTGCCGAGCGCGAAGACGGTGTTCTTCATCGTGTCCGTCGCCGGGATGTCGGTGTTGTCGCCCTCCAGGTAGACGGCTTCGAAGTCGCCGCGCAGGCGGACGTCGACGGTGACGTCGCGGATGACGTGCTCTGGCGTGTCGCGCACGACCCGCATCAGGCGGTTCTGCGACTTGCCGTAGGCGTCGTCGGTGAGTTCGTAGGGCATCAGACGTACACCGCCTGGCGCTGGCTGACGCGCCGCAACTCGGCGGTCACGGTCTCCAGGTCGGCGGTCCGCAGCTCGCCGTCCTCGACGACGCGACGGCCTCCCACGAACAGATGCTCGACGCCTCGCGGCGGCCCCAGGACCAGCGCCGCGACGGGGTCGACGATCCCCGCGCCGCCCAGGTCATCCACACGCCACAGGGCGATGTCGGCCAGCTTTCCCACCTCCAGCGAACCGAGTTCGTCGGCACGGCCAAGACAGCGCGCACCATGGATCGTTCCGTGCGCGAGCGCCTCGCGCACCGTCATCGCCGTCGGCCCGCCCGCGAAGCGAGCTGCCATCAGCGAGGCATGCACTTCGAGCTGCAGCGTCCCGGCCTCATTGGAGGCGGCGCCGTCGACGCCCAATCCGACCGCCACGCCCGCCTCGCGCAGCCCCTGCACCTTGGCGATGCCGGAGCCGAGGCGCGCGTTGGAGGTCGGGCAGTGCGCGACGCCGACGCCCGCCTCGCCGAAGCGATGCACCTCGTCGTCGGAGAGATGCACGCAGTGCGCGAACCAGACGTCGTCGCCCATCCAGCCCAGCTCGCCGACGTAGTCGACCGGGCGCATCCCGAAGCGCTCCAAGCAGAACGCCTCCTCATCCAAGGTCTCGGAGAGATGCGTGTGCAACCGCACGCCGCGCGACCGGGCCAGCGCCGCCGACTCGACCATCAGCTCCTTCGTGACAGTGAACGGCGAGCACGGCGCCAACGCGATCCGCAGCGCGGAATCCGCGGCCGGGTTGTGCCAGCGATCGATCGCCTCGGCACTCGCGGCCAGGATCGCGTCGATGTCCTCGGTCACCGAATCCGGTGGCAGCCCGCCTTGGGAGACGCCGAGGTCCATCGACCCGCGGCACGGGTGGAACCGCAGCCCGACGGCGGCGGCGGCGGTGATCGTCGCCTCCAGCAGGTCGGCCTGCGGGAACACGTAGTGGTGATCCGTCGAGGTCGTGCAGCCAGACAGCGCGAGCGCCGACAGGCCGGCCTTGGCGGCGTGGTGCGTGATGTCCTCGTCGAGTTGCGCCCAGACCGGGTAGAGGCCGGTCAGCCACTCGAACAGCGTGCCGTCGGCCACGAAGCCGCGCGTCGCCCACTGATAGAGGTGGTGATGGCTGTTGACGAGACCGGGCGTGGCGAGCAGTCCGGTCCCGTCGATCACGTCCTCGCCGGTGCCCGGCCCGTCGCCGATCGCGACGATCCGGCCGTCGTCGATGACGATGTGCCCGGACGCGTACTCGGTCCCGGCGGCGTCGACCGTCGCGATGGCGCAGCCGGAGATCACCATCAGGCGAGCTGCTTCGACTTCGCGGCGTTGGCCGCGGCGACCTCCTCGGCACCGACGAACGTCGGTGTCGAGCCGAGCGCCTCCGCCGTCTTACCGCCGACGCCGAGCTCGTTGAAGATGTAGTTCAGCGCGACGACCGCGATCGTGCCGGCGGTGATGCCGGAGCCCATGATCGTGATGAACCACTGCGGGAAATCCTCATAGATCGCCTCGTTGCGGACCGGGACGAGCCCGATGCCGAGCGAGGTGGCGACGATGATCAGGTTCCCGCGATGGTCGAAGTCGACCTTGTTCAGGGTCTTGGCGCCGATCGCCGCGACGGTCCCGAACATCACGAGGCCCGCGCCGCCGAGCACCGGCAGCGGCACCGCCGCGACGACCGCACCGAGGATCGGGAACAGGCCGAGCACGATCATGATCCCGCCGGCGGTCGCGACCACCCACCGGCTCTTGACGCCGCTGAGGCTGACCAGGCCGACGTTCTCGGCGTACGCCGTGTACGGGAACGTGTTGAAGATGCCACCGAGCGCGGAGGAGATGCCGTCCGCGCGCAGGCCGCCGACGATCGTGTCCTCGTCGGCCTCCTTGCCGACGATCTCGCCGACGGCGATCAGGTCGCCCGTCGTCTCGATCATCGACACGATCATCACGATCACCATCGTGATGACGACGCTGAGGGCGAAGGTCGGGGCGCCGAAGTGGAACGGTCGCGGGACGCCGAAGACGGTGGAGTCACTGACGCTGCCGAAGTCGGTGAACCCGAGCGGAATCGCGATCAGCGTGCCGACGATGATCCCGATCATGATCGACGTGCGCTTGATCCACTCGTTGGCGAAGCGCTGCAGCAGCAGGATGAAGATCAGCACGCCCACGGCGAGCGCGAGATTGTTCGGGACGCTGTTGTCCGGACTCGGATTGAAGACGTCACCTGCCCAGTCGACGGCCACCGGCAACAGTGAAATACCGATCAGCAGGATCACGGTGCCGACGACCAGCGGCGGGAAGAAGCGCCGCAGCTTTCCCATCACCGGCGCAAGCAGCACGGCGATGATGCCGGCGATGATGATCGCGCCGAACACGTCGGTGATCGGGTGGCCCTGACCGGCCGCCGCGACGATCGGGCCGACTGCCGCGAAGGTGCAGCCCTGCATGATCGGCAGCCGCGCCCCGATCTTCCAGACGCCGATGCACGTCAGGGCCGTGGCGATACCCGCCGTGAAGATGTCGGCGGCGATCAGGACGGCCATGTCGGCGGGCGAGACCTTGAACGCGGCGCCGACGATGAGCGGGACCGCGACCGCGCCCGCATACATGCCGAGCACGTGCTGAAGGCCGAAGGTTCCTAGCTCCTTCGCCGGGAGGACCTCGTCGACCGGAGCGACGGGCGGGGGAGGGGCATCACTGGTCATGCGGGCTAGTCCACCGAGCATGTGAACGCTTGCGTAGGGCCGCTGAGTAGAAGCGCGCTGGCCCGCCGGTCGGGCGGCGTAAAATGCGCTGACCGGCCGTGGCCGGCCGCGGCGCTGGTCTTCGCCGGCGAAGCAGTCGCCGTAGTTCAAGCCGGCGGGCGCGCGTCCCTTGCCGAACCGTGCAATGGCATCCCGGGCGATCTGGGCCTGCAGCAACAAACTTCCTCAACTCGGCACGGCGGCGTCCGGGATTTGTGCGAACGTATGTTCGTGCCCTACGCCGAGCTCCACGCGCACACGGCCTTCTCCTTCCTGGACGGCGCGTCTTCGCCCGCGGAGCTCGCGGCGGCCGCCGCCGCGGCCGGGCACGAGGCGATGGCGGTGACCGACCACAACGGGGTCTCGGGCTCGATGGAGTTCGCGGTGGCGGCCAAGCCACTGGGGCTGCGGGCGATCCACGGCGCCGAGATGGATCTGACCGACGGGCGCCACGTGACGCTGCTGGTGGAGGACGCGACCGGCTGGCGCAACCTCTGCCGGATCGTCACGCGCGCCCACGTGCACGATCGCGACAAGCACGAGCCGCCGCCCGCGGTGCCGCTCGAGACGCTGGAGGAGCACTCGGCCGGGCTGGTGCTGCTGAGCGGCTGCGCGGACCACGGCGTGCACGACGAGCCGACGCTGCGGCGGTTGCTGTCCGCCTTCGGGCCTGACCGCCTGCGCATCGAGCTGCAGCGGCCCTTCCAGCGCCATGACCGCTCGCGCAACCGCGAGCTGGCCCAGCTGGCGCAGCGGCTCGGGGTGCCGGCCGTCGCCACCGGCAACGTGCACACCCACGCGCGCTCGCGCGCGCCGCTGCAGGACGCGTTCGTGGCGCTGCGCCACCACCTGTCGCTCGATGCCTCCGAGCCTGTCCGGCGCGGCAACACCGCGCACGTGCTCGCCTCCCCGAAGGCGATGGCCGCGCGCTTCGAGGGCCATGCGCGCGCCGTCGAGGAGAGCGGTGAGCTCGCGCGGCGGCTGCGCTTCGACCTCTCGCAGGATCTCGGCTACCGCTACCCGGGGGCGGAGGATGTCCAGGCGCCGCGCAAGCTCGCCGAGCTGTGCTGGACGCTGATGGAGGTCCGCTACCCGACGGGCTCGCCCAACCACGCCGCGGCCCATGCGCGCCTCAACGAGGAGCTGCGCGTGATCGACGTGCTCGGGCTCGCCGGCTTCTTCCTGCTGCACCGGGACCTGCTGGAGCTCGCGCGCGAGGTCGCGGTGGAGGTGCGCGGGCCGGCTTCGGCTCGCTCCTTGCTCCCGCCGGGCCGCGGGCCGCGGCTCCTCGGTGTCCTCGATCGTCTGTTACCTCACCGGCCTCTCGCACATCGACCCGATCACGAACGACCTGTTCCTCGGGCGCTTCCTCAACGAGGAGCTCAACGCGCTGCCCGACATCGATCTGGACTTCCCGCGCGACGTGCGCGAGAAGCTGATCCCGCGCGTGCACGACCGCTACGGCAAGGAGCGCTCGGCGCTGGTGGCGGCGTTCCCGACGTTCCGCTCGCGCGGGGCGATCCGCGAGCTGGGCAAGGTGCTGGGGCTGCCGGCGGGGGAGCTCGAGCGCGTCGCGCGCGGCGCCGAGCCGTGGGCGGTCAAGAGCGTGGGGCGCGATGTCGAGGTGGCGATGGGGATCGAGCCGTCCACCGAGGCCGGCCCGTTCATCGATCCCGACGCGCGGGCGGCGGCGTTTGCCATGAGCACGAGCGAGTGGATGGCGATGGTCAACGGGAAGCGGCCCGACCAGGCCGAGGCGCACGAGACCGACCCGTCCTCGCCCGACTACGACCGGCTGCCTGGCCGCTGGGCGTGGCTCGCGCGGCTGTGCGACGAGGCCTACGGGCTGCCGCGCCATCTCTCCCAGCACTCGGGCGGGATGATCGTCTCCACGCGGCCCGCTGATCGACTGCTGCCCCGTGCTGCCGGCGGCGATGGAGGGCCGCCAGCTCTGCCAGTGGGACAAGGACTCGTGCGCGGACGCGGGCTTCCTGAAGATCGACCTGCTGGGGCTGGGGATGCTCTCGGCCGTCGAGCGCTGCGTCGAGGAGATCGGCCGCGTGCGCGGCGCACGCGTGGACCTCTCGCGGATCCCCTACGACGACGAGGAGACCTACGACGCGATCCAGGTCGCCGACACGATGGGCGTCTTCCAGATCGAGTCGCGCGCCCAGATGGCGTCGCTGCTGCGCACGCGGCCGCGGTCGCTGGAGGACCTGACGATCCAGGTCGCGATCGTGCGCCCCGGGCCGATCCTCGGCGGCGCCGTCAACCCCTACATCTCGCGCCTGCAGACCCTGCGCGAGAACCCGGACTTCGTGGTGCCCTACGAGCACGAGTGCCTGCGCGAGGTGCTCAAGGACACGCTCGGCACGATCATCTTCCAGGACCAGGTGATCGAGGTCGCGATGGCCTTCGCGGGCTTCTCTCCGGGTGAGGCCGAGGGATTGCGGCGGGCGATGAGCCGCAAGCGCTCGGCGGAGGCGATCGAGGCCTACCACCAGCGCTTCCTCGACGGCGCCGCCGCGCTCCACGGCGTCGCGGCGGACGTGGCCGAGCGCGTCTACGGGATGATCGTCGGCTTCTCGGGCTTCGGCTTCCCCAAGGCCCACGGCGCCGCCTTCGGCCTGCTCGCCTACCAGTCCACCTGGCTGCGCGTGCACCACGGCCCGGAGTTCCTGTGCGCGCTGCTCAACGAGCAGCCGATGGGCTTCTACGCGCCCGACACGCTCGCGCACGAGGCCCAGCGCCGCGGGATCGCCCTGCGCCCGGCGGACGTCAACGCCAGCGAAGCGCTGTGCAAAGTGGAGTGGGTGCCGGAGCTCGGCCCGCCGCCGGCCGGCGTCGCCGCGCCGCGTGGGGGCGGCGAGGCCGGCGCCCGCGCCCCCACCGCGATCGTGCGGCTCGGCCTCGGCTTCATCCTCGGTGTGCGCGAGGAGGAGGTCCGCGCGCTCGTCGCCGCCCGCGAGCAGGGCGGGCCGTTCCGCTCGCTCGCCGACCTCGCGTCGCGCGCCGGCGCCGGGCGCCCGTCGCTGGACCGGCTGGCGTGGGCGGGGGCGTGCGACTCGCTGATCGGCGGCTCGTCGGAGCACGCGCGGCGCACGGCGCTGTGGCAGCTCGGGGTGGCGGTGCCGGGCGAGCGGGTGCTGGAGGGGACGCAGCTCGCGCTGCCGCTCGAGGTGCCCGACGCGCCGGCGCTGCGGCCGCTGACGCCGTGGGAGTCGATGATCGGCGACTACGCGACGACCGGGCTGACGCTCGGCCCGCACCCGATGCAGCTGCTGCGGCCCTCGCTTGAGCCCGGCACGGTCTCGATCGGCGATCTCGCGCGGCTGCCGCACAACTCCGCGGTGCGGCTGGGCGGGCTCGTCGTCGCGCGTCAGCGGCCGGGCACGGCCAAGGGGATCGTGTTCCTGCTGCTCGAGGACGAGTTCGGGACGATCAACCTGATCGTGCCGCCCGACCTCTATGAGGCGAACCGGCTGACGGTGCGCAGCGAGCCGCTGCTGCTGTGCGAGGGGCGGCTCGAGAAGCTGCCGCAGGCGGGCGGCGGGATCAACGTCTTCGTCAAGGGCGTCCGCTCGCTCGTCGCGCCCGAGGAACAGGCCGCGGAGGTCGTCGCGCTGGCCGAACGGCGCGTTTCAGCGGCGGCGACGGGGCGCGGCGAGGGCGCCCAAGGCGGGCGTGAAGCGGCGGCGTCATTGGGCGAGTTCCGGCAGGTATCACCCCCGATCCAGAGCTTCGCGTCCGGACGACGACGCTAGACAACCGCGCGAGCGGGTAGATTGCGGGCCGTGAGTTTGATCCTCTTCGTCGTGGCCTTCGTCGGGCTGGGAATCGGGACGCTGCTGTTCGCCATGAGCGGCGGGCGCGGTGGCGTGAGTTCCACCCTGCAGTCCCAGTCGCGCGGCAGCCGCCGGTTCGCGACGGTCGTGTTCGTCCTGTCGCTGCTGGTGCTCGGCATCGGCGTGCCGGCCGCGGTCATCGCGGCCGAGGAGACCAGCAACGACGTCCCGCACGCGGGGCTGCGCAACCTCACGGACGCCGAGCTGCACGGACAGGAGCTCTTCGCCCGCCGCTGTGGGCTCTGCCACACGCTCGAGGCGTCCAACTCCGTCGCGCAGGTCGGCCCGAACCTGGACCAGCTGGCCCCGAACGAGAAGTTCGTCCTCGACGCGATCCAGAAGGGCCGTCTCGAACGGCAACGGCCAGATGCCGGCCAATATCTACACCGGCGAGGACGCGGCGGACGTGGCGAAATATGTCGCAAAATCCGTGGGCGCTTCGGAGTCGTCCGGCGGTTGATGTAAAAAGCACAAGCGTGCAGGCGCTTCGGTCGCTGGTACGCTCGGTCTTGGTCCCGGTTGTCGCAGCGCCGCTCTTCTGGCGCGAGCCTCCCAGCTCGACGCCGTAAGCAAGAGGAAGAGGAAGAGTCGAACATGGCCCCAGAGCAAGACGCCCCCAACGGGGCGTTCTATGACCATGAGAGCAGCGAGTCGGCGCCCCGTCACCGGCGCGCCGCTGCTGACTGGGGCGTGGGCGAGGACATCTTCGATCGCATGCCGAGCCGCCGCTTGACCCGCGCCGACCGTCGCGCCGAGCATCACGAGGATCTCGAGACCGGCCGTTTCGAGCGCCGCGTCTCCGGGCCGACGACGCCCGCGCCGCGCCACGACGACTGGGCCGATGCGCACGAGCGGCGCCAGGTCGCTCCGCTGCGCAGCGATCGCCGCCCCGCGCGCCGTCCCGCCGAGTCCTGGACCGCGGGCGACGAGCACATCGAGCCCGTCGAGGGCAAGCGCCAGATCGAGTCGTGGCTGGAACCCGAGCGTGGTCATGAGCTCACGCTCTCGCCCGGCGAGAGCCGGACCATCGTGCTCGAGACGAGCACGCCGCTGGAGCCCGAGCTCGCTCCCGAGCCGCCGGCGCGCCGCACCGTCGTGATCAGCGGCCACCCCGACCGGCTGCCGGTCGCGCGCACGCCGCGTCCGCCCCGGACCGCCGTCGAGCGCATCGGCGCACGCCCGGATCGGATCGTCGGCTACGCGGTTCTGCTGGGTTTCGCGCTCGTGCTGATCGCGGTTCTCACGACCGGCCAATAAACCGGGGCGCAAGCCCTTGCGGCGCACCCCGCGCCGACATACCCTTATCTCTAGTAAGTCAGCCCCCCAGCTCCCCCACGGTGGTGGCGTTATGCCTAAGACAGAGATGAGCCGGTTCCCCATTCACGATGACCTGACGGCTCCTCCCGGGTCGTTGCCCATCCTCAAGGGTGCGTCGTCGGCGGCGGGGCAACTCCCGAACTTCCTCGGCGTGCTCGCGGGCGCACCCGCGGCCCTGAAGGCCTACACGCGCTTCCGCGCGGAGCTGCGCCACGGCGCCTTGCCGCGCCACAGCGCCGAGCGGGTCGGGCTCGCGGTCGCCGAGCACTACGGGTCCAAGCCGGGCCTGCAACTGCACACCCGCATGAGCCGCCAGGCCGGGCTCGGGATCGACGAGGTCGCCCGCGCCAAGCGCTGGGACTCCGGCGACGCGCGCGAGGCCGCGCTGCTGCGCTATCTGCGCCCGCTGCTCGGCGACCGCGCGAACTTCCCGCAGCACCTGCACGAGGAGGCGCGCGAGGCCGGCTGGAGCGAGGAGCAGCTGCTGGAAGCCATCGCGGTGCTGTCCATGGAATCCTTCACGGCAATGGTCAACATCGCCGGCGACGTCCCCGTGGACGGGTCGGTCGAGGAGACGCGCGTCCTGCGCGCGGCGTAGTGCACTGAGAGCCATGGGCGCCAGCGCCCAACCACAGCCACAGCCACAATCGACGTGCCAGCACTGCTGCCCGCGCTACCACGAGGCGGTCGAGCTGGTCGGCAAGCGCTGGACGGGCGCGATCCTCTACGTGCTCCTGCACGGCGGCCGTCAGCGCTTCACGGAGATCGCCAACGCGGTCCCCGACCTGTCGGACCGCCTGCTCTCCGAGCGCATGAAGGAGCTCGAGGCGCGCCACATCGTCGTAGCGCCACGTGAGCGACGGCACGCCCACCAAGGTCTCCTACGAGCTGACCGAGAAAGGCCGCCAGCTCGCGCCCGCAATGGCCGAGCTGAAGGTCTGGGCGGACCGCTGGTTGGACTGAGTCCGACCAGACGTCCACCCGCCACCGCCTCCCGGTCCATTAGCCTGCAGCGCGCCATGGCTGACCGACCCCAGACACCTGAAGACGTCAAGGCGCTCGTGGAGGAGCACGGCATCCGCTTCGTGCGCTTGTGGTTCACCGACATCCTCGGGCAGCTGAAGTCGTTCTCGATCTCCAACGAGCAGCTCGACGACGCCTTCGAGGGCGGCATGGGCTTCGACGGTTCCTCGATCACCGGCTTCAACGCCATCGAGGAATCGGACATGATCGCCGTGCCGGACCCGACGACGTTCAACGTCCTCCCGTGGCGCCCGGAGGACGGCGCCGGCGTCGCGCGCATGTTCGCCGACGTCCAGACGCCCGAGCGCCGCCCCTACGAGGGCGACCCGCGCCACGTCCTGCGCCGCGCCGAGGAGCGCGCGAAGGAGATGGGCTTCGACGCCTTCAACGTCGGCCCGGAGCTCGAGTACTACCTGTTCCGCGACAACCGCTCCACCGAGGTCCTCGACGAGGGCGGCTACTTCGACCTCACGACGCTCGACGCCGGCTCCGACGTCCGCCGCGACACCGTGCTCGCGCTCGAACCGGCTCGGCATCGACGTCGAGTACTCCCACCACGAGGTCGGGCCGTCGCAGCACGAGATCGACATGCGCTACTCGAGCGCGCTGAAGATGGCCGACGACTGCATGACCTACCGCATCACGGTCAAGGAGTACGCGCTCAAGTACGGCTGGCACGCGACCTTCATGCCCAAGCCGCTGTTCGGCCAGAACGGCTCGGGCATGCACACGCACCAGTCGCTGTTCAAGGACGGCCGCAACGCGTTCTACGACGCCGACGACAAGTACTTCCTGTCGGACATCGGCAAGGCCTTCATCGCCGGCCAGCTGCGCCACGCGCGCGAGATCTGCTCGATCTTCGCCCAGTGGGTCAACTCCTACAAGCGCCTGGTGCCGGGCTACGAGGCGCCGGTCTACGTCGCCTGGAGCCGCCGCAACCGCTCGGCGCTCGTGCGCGTCCCGCTCTATCACCCCGGCAAGGAGAACGCGACGCGCATGGAGCTGCGCGCGCCGGACCCCGCCTGCAACCCGTACCTGACGTTCGCGGTGCTGCTGCAGGCCGGCCTGGAGGGCATCGAGCGCGGCTACGAGCTGCCCGAGCCGATGGAGAAGAACCTCTACCACCTGTCACCCGACGAGCGCCGGCGGCTCGGCATCGAGCAGCTGCCGGAGACGCTCGGCGAGGCGATCGAGGTCACGGCCGAGTCCGAGCTCGTGCTGCGCACCCTCGGCGAGCACATCTTCAACCGCTACGTCGAGATCAAGCGCCAGGAGTGGGAGGACTACCGCGTGCAGGTCACGCCGTGGGAGCTCGAGCGCTACCTGGCGATCCTGTAGGAGGCAGTCGAGCGAATACCGGTGGTACCGGTATTCGTCAACGGGCTCCTGGCTCAGCGCACCTCGAGGGACACCGCGTCGTCGGATCGGTGTCCTCTGAAGCGGCGCGCACCAGCACGGAGTAGCGGCCGGGGTCGAGCTGGACCCCGTCGCAACGCTGCTCGCCGGCCTGGATGACGGCGCCGGTGACGAGCGCCTTCTGGATCGCCGCCCGGCTGCGCGGGTTGCCGCGGGCGAAGACGACCTCGACCGCCTCGGCGGTCGTGTTGTCTACGCGAGGAAGACGGTCCTGCCGTCCCGCGTGATCGTGAAGGGCTCGACCTCGAGGCCGTTATCGACGACGATCACCAGCGCCGGCACGCCGATGACGAGCGTGCGCCTGGTCAGACGGTCTGCTCCTCGGCGACGGGTTCCTCCTTCGCCATCCGCGACGGCCACCAGACGCGGCGGCCGATGTCGATCACCGCCGCCGGGACGATCACCGAGCGCACGACGAACGTGTCCAGCAGCACCCCGAAGGCGACGATGAAGCCGATCTGGGTCAGGACGACGAGCGGCAGCACCGCGAGCGCGCCGAACGTGCCCGCCAGCACGATCCCGGCCCCGGTGATCACCGCGCCGGTGACGGCCAGGCCGCGCAGCGTCCCCTCGCGGGTGCCGTGCTTGCTGCGCCTCCTCCCGCACCCGCGCCATCAGGAAGATGTTGTAGTCGATCCCGAGCGCGACCAGGAAGACGAAGGCGAGCAGCGGCAGCGTCGGGCCGACCCCGGTGAAGCCGAAGATGTGCTCGGAGACGAAGATGCCGGTGCCGAGCGCCGCGGCGAAGGACAGGATCACCGAGACGATCAGCACCAGCGGCGCGACGAACGAGCGCAGCAGGACGATCAGGATCGCGAGCACGACGAGCAGGGTCAGCGGGATGATCAGCTTGTTGTCGCGCGTCGCCGAGACGCGCAGGTCGTACTCCTGCGCGGTCGGGCCGCCGACCAGCGTGTCAGGCCCGCCCGCCTCCTCCACGGCCACGCGCAGCGCCGGGATCTCGTCCATCGTGGACGAGGCGTACGGATCGCTCGTGAAGGTCACGGCGAGGTGCACGCCGGCGGGACCTTGACCGGCCGGGCGCACGTCGCTGACCAGGTCGCTCTGCGCTTTCAGGGCCGCGGTCACCGCCTCGGCCTTCGACGGGTCGGCGACGATCACGTCCGCCGGCGCCGACGCACCCGCCGGGAAGTTGCGCGCGAGCACTTCCTGGCCCTGGACGGAGTCGACCTCGCCGCGGAACTGGTTGCCGGTCGTCTGGCTCGTGTCGAGGCTCAGGAGGTTCGCGGCGAGCACCAGCAGCACCAGGGTGCCGACGATCCAGATCGTCCGCGGCCGGTGCGCGACGCGGTCGCCGACCCGGCGCCAGAAGCCGTGGGTCTCGTCCGTGCCCGCCTGCCCGGGGTGGGGGATGGTGTCCAGGCCCGGCGACCAGAACGCGCGGCGCCCGCAGATGACGAGCAGCGCCGGCAGGACGGTCAGCATCGAGAGCATCGCCAGCGCGACGCCCATCGCGCCCACCGGCCCGAGGCCCGCCGTCGAGTTCACCTCGGCGATGCTGAGCGTCAGCAGCGCCGCGATCACGGTCAGGCCGGAGGCCAGGATCGCCGGGCCCGCGCCGCGCAGCGCGATCGCCATCGCCTCGTGCTTGTCCTCGTGGCGCCGGAGTTCCTCTCGATAGCGCGATACGAGCAGCAGCGCGTAGTCCGTGCCCGCGCCGAACACCAGCACCGGCAGGATCCCGCCCGTCTGGCCGTTGATCGTCACACCCGCCTCGGCCAGCAGGTAGCCCGCGCCGCGCGACGCGCCCTCGGCGAGGATCACGCAGAAGAACGGGATCGCCCAGAAGATCGGCGAGCGGTAGATGATGATCAGCAGGATCAGCACGATCCCCGCCGCCGCGTACAGCAGCGTCCCGTTGATCCCGGCGAAGACCTTGATGGCGTCGAGGCTGAAGCCCGCGGCGCCCGTCAGCTTGACGTCGAGACCCGCGTCCGGCTCGCCGATCCGGTCGCGGATCGACTGCACGGCCACCTCGAACTTGTCGCCCGAGCCGTCGCCGGGCTGGACCGGCTGGATGATGATCGCGGCATCGCCGCTCTCGGAATAGACCGGGTCCTGCGCCTCGAGCACCAGCGGGTCGCGGTCCTGGTTGAGCTTCGCGACCGTGTCGGTGATCCGCGTCTTGTCGGCGTCGGTCAGCCCGCCCTTGCGTTCGTAGACGATCACCGCGGGCGCGAGCTCGCCGCCCGGGAAGGTCTTGACGGCTTCCAGCGCCTTGACCGACTCGGCGTCCGACGGCAGCCACGACGACGACTCGTTCTTCTGCGCGCCCTCCAGCTTGCCCGCCTGGCTCGCCAGCGCGCCGTAGAAGAGCACGACGACGATCAGGATCACCCATTTGGCGGTGTGACCTGCGGGGAGCGAGAAGAGTCGAGACATCGGGTCCTCAGTCAAGCGGGTTGGACGAGCACATGTTTCTACGGGCTTCCCCGGCGAATGGATGGCGCCCCCGCCGCTTTGATCCGCGCGAGCGTCTGCCTCGGGCTGAACGTCGCCTGTTTCCAGCTGACGCGGATCACGCGCTCGCCCACCGCTTCCAGCCGCGCCTGGCGCGCGGCGTCGTCCGCGCGCGCGAGCGGGTGGTCGTGCCACTGGCCGCCGTCGGCCTCGATCACGAGCCGGTGCTCGGGCCAACGGAAGTCGGGCGTGGTGCGCTGGCCGGCGACGATGATCGTCTTGTTGACGTCGGGCCGATCGATGCCGCCGTTGTCGATGAGGTCGAGGACCGCATCCTCGAACTCGTTGCGGGTGGGGACGTAGCCCTCGGCGATGATCTGATCGAGGACCGCGCTGCCTCCTACGAGTTCTTTGAGCGTCACCCGTTTCAGCGCCATCGCCTCGCGGACCGCCCTTCGAAGCGGGTCGAACGGCATCCCCGACGAGGACAGATCGATCAGTGCCCGTGCGGGCGTGACGACGGGGATCGCGTCGAAGCGGACGATCTTGAAGGGCACGCGCGTGCGATGGATGGTGATACCCGGGATGTCGCGCGCGCCGCGCATCGGGATGATCACCTCAGGGCGGCGATGCTCGACCCATGCGAGCAGGCCCCAGAGGACCGCAGCCGAGAAGTGGCTGAGTGCGGCGCCCGGTCCGCAGGCCTTGACCGCGGCCAGGAACCGCGCGCGCATCGTCAGCGGGGCGTGGCCGAGCGACGACACGCGCGGATAGACCTCATGCAGTCGCCCGTTTCGTCGCCGCGTCCTGATCGCTGCCGCCGAGAGCCCGCAGGCACGGAGTTCGTCGTCGTCGACGATTCCCCATTGGCCGACGGCCAGACGAGCGACGCGCGCGTCCGGTGAGCCGGATTCATACGTATTTTCGACACTTTCCCGGCTCACCCCCGCAGGATGGCGCGCCGGGCTGTGACGAAACAACTCAGTTTTGCAGCGACTTTGCCAAATCTTCCGCGCTAAACACCGGGAGCTGACAGGTGAAGCGCTCGCAGACGTAGGCGGCCGGCGCCCCGTCGACCGGAACCCGGCCCTCGAGCAACGGGACCGCGCCGTCGCCGCCGGCGAGCACGGTGTACGGCCAGAAGCCGCCGCGGACGACCCGCGCCAAGGCGCCGTCGTCGTCGCCCGCCAGCGCGACCTCGCGCACCGGTGCGAGCTGGAAGTCGATCGCGCGCAGCAGGTGGCCGAAGGCGAGCGGGTGCTGGGGGGCGACGACGTGCAACAACCGGATCAGGGACAGCGCCGCGTCCTCGTAGCGGGCCTCGCCGGTCATCCGCGCGAGCCGGAGGAGGCCGAAGGCCGCGGCGGAGCCGCCCGCGGGAATCGGGGCGTCCTCGAGATCCTTGCGCCGGGCGATCAGGCCGGTGTGATCGTCGGAGACCGAGAAGAAGCCGCCGAGCGCCGGGTCGTGGAAGCGCTCGAGGATCGTGTCCGCCAGCTCCACCGACCGCGTGAACCAGGCGGCGTCGAAGGTCGACTCGTACAGGGTGAGGTACGCCTCGAGCAGGTAGGCGTGGTCCTCCAGGTAGGCAGGGAGCTTCGCGCGCCCCCGGTTGAACGTGCGCAGCAGGCGGCCCGACGAATCGCGCAGCTCGCGCTCGACGAACTCCGCGCACGTCACCGCGGCCGCCAGGTAGTCGGCGCGCTCCAGCGCGGCGCCCGCGTCGGCCAGCGCCGAGATCATCAGCGCGTTCCAGCTCGTCAGGCGCTTGTCGTCCAGCGCCGGGCGGACGCGCGATGAACGCGCGGCCAGCAATCCGTCCTTGATCTCTCGCAACGAAGCCGGATCGGACGTCGCCCGGACGAGGATGTTCGCGCCCTCGAAGTTGCCGGCCTCGGTCACACCGAAGTGCGTCAGAGCGATCTCACCGAGCGAATCGCCCAGCGCCGCGACGATCTCTGCCGGCGTCCAGACGTAGAACTTGCCCTCGACACCCTCGGAGTCCGCGTCCAGGGAGGAGGCGAAGCCGCCCTCGTCCTGGCGCAGCTCGCGCATCGCCCAGTCGAGCGTCTCCTCGCACACGCGCCGGAACAGCCCCTCGCCGGACACCTGATAGGCGTGCAGGTAGGCCCGCGCCAGCAGCGCGTTGTCGTAGAGCATCTTCTCGAAATGGGGTACGAGCCAGCGCGCGTCGACCGAGTAGCGGGCGAAGCCGCCGCCGATCTGGTCGTAGATACCGCCGCTGGCCATCCGCCGCAGCGACTGCAGCGGCATCGCGTTCTCGCCGCGCGCGAGCAGGAACTCGATCACCGACGTGGCCGGGAACTTCGGCGCACCGCCCCAGCCGCCGTGCGTCTCGTCGAACAGCCGCCGCAGCGCGACGACCGCCGCGTCCAGCGACGACGCGTCCAGTTCGTCCTCGGGCGGCTGCATGAAGGCAGCGCCCTGCAGCCGCGCGATGTTCGTCGACGACGCCTCGTCGATCTCGCTGCGCTGCGTGTCCCAGGCGTTGCGGACGCCGCCCAGCAGCTCGCGCCACGAGGGCAGCCCGGGGCGCCCGACGGGTGGGAAGTAGGTGCCGCAGAAGAACGGCACCCCATCAGGCGTCAGGAACGCGTTCAGCGGCCAGCCGCCGGAGCCGGTCATCGCCTGGACCGCGTCCATGTAGATCGCGTCGACGTCCGGGCGCTCCTCGCGGTCGACCTTGATGCAGACGAAGCCGTCGTTCATCACCGCCGCGACCTCGGGGTCCTCGAAGGACTCGTGCTCCATGACGTGGCACCAATGGCACGCCGCGTAGCCGATCGAGACGAGGATCGGCTTGTCCTGCGAGCGCGCGAGTGCGAACGCCTCGTCCCCCCACGGGAACCAGTCCACGGGGTTCTCCGCGTGCTGGAGCAGGTACGGCGAGGTCTCGGCAGCTAGGCGATTCGGCATCTCAGATACGTTCCTTCCTATGTTCCAACATCGCGAAACCGTGACCGCGGACCCCGGGCCGCCCGCTGCGGGTCCGTACTCGCACGCCGTGAAGTCCCACGGCCTGCTCTATGTCTCCGGTCAGGTGCACCTGGATCCGACCACCGGCCGGCTCGTCGGCGACACACCGGCCGAGAAGGCCCGCCGCTGCCTCGACAATCTCACGATCATCGCGAAGGCCGCGGGCACGGAGCTCAGCAAGGCGGTGCGGGTCGCCGTCTACGTCACGGACATCAGCGTATTCGCCGAGATGAACGAGGCCTACGCGAGCTACTTCCCGAGCGATCCCCCGGCCCGTACGACGATCGGCGTCGCCGCGCTTCCGATGGGCGCCGAGGTCGAGATGGACGCCGTCATCGAACTGTGATCACCTCGCGCGACGTCGAGGCCGCACGCGCGGCGGTCCAGACCGTCGCGCGCCGCACGCCCATCCTCTCCACCCGCACGTTCTCCGAGCGAGCGGGCGGGACGGTCGTGCTCAAGGCGGAGAACCTGCAGCGCACGGGCTCGTTCAAGGTCCGCGGCGTGGCGGCCAAGCTCGCGGCGCTGGGGGAGGAGGGCTGCGCCCGCGGCGTCGTGGCGGCGAGCGCCGGCAACCACGCGCAGGCGCTCGCCGCGGCGGCACAGATGCGCGGCATCCGGTGCGAGGTCTACGTCCCCGCCGACGCGCCGATGTCCAAGGTCGAGGCGGCCCGCGGGCAGGGCGCGATCGTCCACGTCGGCGGCGCGAGCGTCGACGCCTGCCTGATCGCCGCGCTCGAGCGCTCCGAGACCGGCGGGCTCGCGTTCGTCCACCCCTTCGACGACCCGGCGATCGTCGCCGGGCAGGGAACGCTCGGCCTCGAATTGCTCGAGGACGTGCCCGACCTGGCGAAGGTGGTGATCCCGGTCGGCGGCGGCGGGCTCTGCGCCGGCGTCGCGCTGGCGATCAAGGCCGCCCGGCCCGACGTGTCGATCGTCGGGGTGCAGGCCGCCGCGTGCGCGCCGTTCCCGGCTTCGATGCTGGCCGGCGAGCCGATCGAGGCCGCCTCGGCGCTGACGATCGCCGACGGCATCGCGGTCAAGCGCCCCGGCGGGATCACGCTGCCGCTGCTGATGGAACTGACCGATGAGGTCGTGGCGGTGGGCGAGGACGAGACCGCGGAGGCGATGGTGCTCCTGCTGGAGCGCTGCAAGCTCGTCGTCGAGGGCGCGGGAGCGGTCGGCGTGGCCGCCCTGCTCGGCGGCCATGTCAAGCCCGCGGAGCACGGCGTGACCGTCGCGATCCTGTCCGGCGGCAACGTCGACGCCGGTCTGCTGTCAGCGATCGCGCGCCGGCACGAGACGCAGTCCGGGCGCCGGCTGGTGCTGCTGACGCGGGTGCCCGATCGCCCGGGCGCGCTGGCGACGATCCTGGCGACGATCGCCAACACGGGTGCGAACATCGTCGACGTCTCGCACATGCGCGAGGGACTGGACCTCCACGTGCGCGAGACCGCGGTCGAGTTTGTCCTGGAAACGCGCGGACACGAGCACGCCCAGCGGGTCCTGGCAGCGCTGCACGACGAGGGGTACGCCGCACAGGTCTTGAGCTGATCGCCCGGGATATAAAGCGGTTCTCGAGACCCGAAAGGGCAAACCGTTCACCGGATCGCGCCGGCCCGAGCGCGCCGCCGCACGACGCGCCGCCAAGCGGCGCGCGGCCCGGCGCCTGGATAGGGTGATCGCCGCCATGTCGCATGATTCCCGCGTTGCCGCCCTCGACGGGCTTCTCGAGGAGGCTGGCCTCGATGCCCTCCTCGCCACCAAGGATGCCTCGATCGCCTATCTCACGGGCTTCTGGGGCCTGCAGATGGAGCGCTTCTTCGGCGTCGCCGTCAAGCGCGGCGGAACCGGCGCGCTGATCGCGCCGTCGCTCGACCGCGACAGCGTCGCCGCGGCGCCGACCGGCCTGGATCGCGCGCTCTACAGCGCCGGCGTCTCCAACGGGCTGCCCGAGCTGTTCGCGACGCTCGACGGCGCCATGCGCGTCGGCGTCGAGGAGGACCACCTCAGCTTCATCCGCTCCGGTCTGCTGCAGGCGGCCGGCTACGAACTGGTCCCCGCGACCGACCTGATCATGCATCTGCGCGAGGCCAAGGAGGCCGAGGAGGTCGAGGCGGTCCGCCGCGCCTGCGTGCATATCGAGGCCGTCTACGACGAGGTCTGGGATCAGCTGACGCCCGGGATGACGGAGGCCGAGATCAACGCTCGCGCGCAGTTCAGTCTGATGCGCCGCGGCGCGACGCACGCCGGGCCGCACATCCTCTTCGGCGCCCATGCGGGCGACCCCCACGGGTCACCGGGCGAGCGCGTGCTCGAGGTCGGCGACGTGATCGTGGCCGACATCGCCGCGCAGTTCGACGGCTACTGGGGCGATCTCACCCGCTGCGCGCACGCCGGCTCACCGAGCGACTGGGCGCAGCGGGCCTGGGAGGTCGTCCACGAGGCCTACGTCGCGGCGGTCGCCATGACGCGCCTCGGCAGCACGGCCAGCGGCGTCGACGCCGCCCAGCGCACGATCATCGAGGCCCACCCGGAGCTCGGCGCCTGCCTGCACGGCGCGGGCCACGCGATCGGCACCGAGATCCACGAGCCGCCGTTCCTCGTCCCCAGCTCGGACATCGCGCTGCGCGAGGGAATGATCTTCACCGTCGAGCCCGGGATCTACGACTCCGAGCGGGGCGGGATCCGGCTCGAGGACGACGTCCTGGTCGGCGCCGACGGCCCGGTCATGCTGTCGACGCATCCGCTCCAGCTGCGGATCCTCGGGTAGGGCGCTTCCGCTCGTACATCCGGCGCGTCTTGTCGGCGCCGCAGCCGGTGATGGGCTCGATCGCCCTCGGGGAGGAGACCCGCGCGAAATCGATGGACGACATGCAGGCGGTGGTGACGAACTCGACGGTCGACGGCGTCCTGGCCGCATTGTTTGCGATCCTGGTTGTCGTGACCGTCAAGCGCGCCGGCGCGAGCACACGGGCGAGCCCGTGATGGCGCGGCCCGACTTCGAGCGCCGCCGCCAGGACGCGCGCGAGGCCCGTCCGCGGGCGCGCTGTTGCTGAAGCTCCGGGCGGCGTCGCCCTTCGCGGCGATTGCCCGTGAGCGCTGGCGGGACCTGGGCGGCGGCGCGACCGGCCTGGACTACGACGAGCTCGCCGGGCTCAGCG
The DNA here is from genome assembly GCA_963848475.1 of uncultured Solirubrobacteraceae bacterium. GTDB lineage: Bacteria > Actinomycetota > Thermoleophilia > Solirubrobacterales > Solirubrobacteraceae > Solirubrobacter. The sequence continues at coordinate 62,563 of CAWKDW010000005.1, forward strand.
GCCTCGGCGAGCCGGTCGCCGTCGACGAGGTCTCCGACGTCTACGTGCCGCTCGCCAAGCTGCTCGCCCTGCGCATCGACGCGGCGCGCGAGCTGTCGGAGAGCCAGGGCGCGTTCCTCGGCGAGTCGGCCTGCACGGTGCCGTTCCTGATCGCGCTCGGCGGCAGCGTCGCGGTCGGCAAGAGCACCGCGGCGCGGCTCGTCGTGCGGCTGCTGTCCTCGCTGCGCCCGGACTGGCGCGTCGAGCTCGTGACCACGGATGGGTTCCTGCTGTCCAACGCGGCGCTCGAGGAGCGCGGGATCCTCGCCCGCAAGGGCTTCCCGGAGTCCTATGACCGGCGTGCGCTGCTGCGCTTCGTCGCCGATCTCAAGAGCGGCGTGGACGAGGTTCGCGCGCCCGTCTACTCGCATCTGCGCTACGACATCGTCGAGGGTGAGACGCAGCTGGTCCGCGCCGCCGACGTCGTCGTCCTCGAAGGCGTCAACGTCCTCCAGCGCGGCAGCGGCCGGGTCTACGTCTCGGACTTCGTGGACTTCGCGCTGTACCTGGACGCCGAGGAGCGCGACGTCCAGCGCTGGTACCTCTCGCGCTTCCTCGCTCTGCGCAACGGCGCGTTCCAGCGGCCGGAGTCCTACTTCCACCGCTACGCGCAGCTCTCCGACGAGGAGGCGCGCGCGGTCGCCTCGGCGATCTGGGAGCGCACGAACCGCCCGAATCTGCTCAACAACATCCAGCCGAGCCGGCCCAGAGCGGACGTGATCCTGGAGAAGGGCCAGGACCACTTCGTCGAGCGTGTCCTGCTGCGCCGGGCGTAAGCGGTTCACCCTCAGGGGGAATGGCGGGCCGCGCCGGCGGGCGGGAAGGTCCTCGGCATGTCCAAATCGCCTGTACTCGCCGTCGCGTTCGTTGCCGCACTCGCGATTGCGGGATGCGGCGGCACGGAGGCGCCGACGTCAGGCGACGACTCGCCTTCGGCGACACCGGTCAAGACCATCAGCGAGGCCGAGTACCAGGCGCTGCTCAAGGAGAGCGGCCGCACCGTGAACAAGGCGATCGGCAGCGTCCGCGCGGCCAGCAGCCGCGACGGGCTGCAGAAGCGCCTCGAGCAGTCGGCCTCCGAACTGGAGAAGGCGACGGCCGAGCTCGGCGCCCGGCCTGACAGCGAGGCCACGGCGGCGATGAAGGGCCTCACCGCCGCGTTCGCCTCCGCGGCCGGCAAGGTCGAGTCCGGTGGCCTCTGCACCGGCCCCGCGGCGGCGGCACAGCTCACCCGCTCGGGAGCGGCCGGCGACCTCCGTCAAGTGGACAAGGGGCTCGCGCCCAAGCGCCAGCCGTTCCCGGCGCTGAAGCTCAAGAACGGGTTCGTCCTCTCGCGCAAGGGCGGCACGGGGCCGGGCATCCTCGTGATCAAGAACGGCAACAACCGCGAGGGCGTCGTCAAGCTCGTCTCCAAGGACAAGCGGATGAGCATCTACATCGCGCGCAAGGGCTCGGCGCAGGTGGCGCAGATCCCGGACGGCAACTTCGACGTCTACTTCGCGAGCGGCGTCTCGTGGGACGGCAAGCGCAACACGTTCACCCGCAACTGCGGCTTCACGAAGTTCGAGGACAAGATGAAGTTCACCTCCGGCGGCGGGCAGTACACGCAGTTCACGATCACGCTCAACGCCATTGCCGGCGGTAATGCGCCCACCCGCCAGATCGATCCGAAGGACTTCCCGCGCGGCTGACGCCGACTTCGCCTATGTTGCGGAGGTGGACTACGACTTCGACTGGCTCGTCATCGGCTCCGGGTTCGGGGGCAGTGTCAGCGCGCTGCGGCTCGCGCAGAAGGGCTACTCGGTCGGCATGGTCGAGTGCGGCCGCCGCTTCGCCGACGACGAGTTCCCGAAGTCGACGTGGGACGTGCGCCGCTACTGGTACGCGCCCCGCCTCGGCCTCAACGGCATCTTCCGGCTGACGATCTTCAGGGACGTCGCCATCGCCTCCGGCTCGGGGGTCGGCGGCGGCTCGCTCGGCTACGCGAACACGCTCTACCGCGCCCCGACGCGCTTCTACGAGGATGCGCAGTGGGCGGGGCTGAACGACTGGCAGGTCGCGCTCGCGCCGCACTACGACGAGGCGGAGCGGATGCTGGGCGTCGCCACCTACGACGAGGACGACCCCGCCGACGACTTCCTGCGCGAGTACGCGGAGGAGATCGGCGTCGGCGGCACCTACGCCAAGACGCGCGTCGGCGTCTTCCTCGGTGAGGGCGGCAAGACCGTCGCGGACCCGTTCTTCGGCGGCGACGGCCCGGACCGCACCGGCTGCCTGCGCTGCGGGCGCTGCATGGTCGGCTGCCCGCACGGCGCCAAGAACACGCTGGTCAAGAACTACCTGTGGTTCGCGGAGCGCGCGGGCGTCAAGCTGACGCCGGAGCGCACCGTGGTGGACATCCGCCCGCTCGGCGCACCTGACGGCTCGGAGGGCTACGAGGTCACCACCGAGCGCTCTGGCGCGTGGTTCCGGCGTGATCGGCGCACGCAGACCGCGAAGGGCGTGGTCGTCGCCGCCGGCGCGCTGGGCACGAACCGCCTGCTGTTCGCGTGCCGGCTCAACGGCTCGCTGCCGAAGCTCTCACCGCGCCTCGGTGAGCTCGTCCGGACCAACTCGGAGGCGATCCTCGCCGTCACGCTCCCCGAGGGCGCGCCCGACGTGACGAAGCGGGTCGCGATCACCGGCTCGATCTACCCGACGCCGGAGACGCACATCGAGACCGTCGTCTACGGCGAAGCCGGGGACGGCGTCTCGGGCCTCTTCACGCTGCTGGTGGGCGACGGGACGCCGCTCACGCGGCCGCTGAAGCTCGCCGCCGCCGCGATCAAGCACCCGATCCTGCTGGGCCGCACGCTGAACCCGCGCGGCTGGTCGAAGCGCACGATCATCGTCCTCGTGATGCAGTCGCTGGACAACGCGATCTCCCTGCGCGCCCGCCCGGGGCGCAACGGGCGCGTGCGGCTGAGCACCGAGCAGGACCCGGAGCGGCCGAACCCGACCTTCATCCCCGTCGCCAACGACTTCGCGGAATGGCTCTCCAGGCGGACGGGCGGGATCGCGCAGAGCTCGATCATGGAGGCCGCGGCGAACATCCCGAGCACGGCTCACATCCTCGGCGGCGCGGTGATCGGCACCGATCCCAGCACCGGCGTCATCGACGCCCGCCAGCGCGTGTTCGGCTACGAGAACCTGCTGGTCTGCGACGGGGCCGCGATTCCCGCCAACGTCGGCGTCAATCCGAGCCTGACGATCACCGCCCTGGCCGAGCACGCGATGAGCCACGTCGCGAGCGCGTAGCCTGGGTGGGGATGTCCGCTGCTCCAGCCGAGGTCCAGCTCCCGTCCAGCGACGAGTCCGTCGATCCGGATCGCCCGTGGATCGTGATCGTCTGGAACGACCCGATCAACCTGATGAGCTACGTCGTCCTCGTGTTCCAGAAGCTGTTCGGCTACGACCGGGCGAAGGCCACGGAGCTGATGCTCGACGTCCATCACAAGGGGCGCGCGATCGTTTCCAGCGGGACGCGCGAGAAGGCCGAGTTGGACGTCTTCCGGCTCCATGAGCACGGCTTGTGGGCCACCATGAGGCAGGACTGACCGTGTTCGGCCGCAACCGCCGGCGCGTCGTACAGCGCCAGGGCAGCTACGTACTGCAGCTCGACGAGCGCGAGCGCCAGCTGATCAGGCAGCTCCTCGGCGAGCTGCGTGCGCTGCTTTCGCTCGGCGCGGATGACCCTCGCCTGCGGCGCCTCTACCCGGCCGCGTACGCCGACGACGCCTCCAAGGAGGACGAGTACCGCCTGCTCACGCACGAGGAGCTCAAGAGCGGCCGGCTCGCGAATATCGATGTCGTCGAAGAATCCGTCGACGCGGAACGGCTGAGCGAGGAACAGCTGACGGCCTGGATGCAGGCGATCAACTCGCTCCGGCTGGTTCTGGGCACCATGCTCGACCTCACGGACGACGAACAGGAGCTGACCTTCGATCCGGATGACCCGGAGGCCCGCACGCAGGCGCTCTACGGGTATCTCGGCGGCTTGCTGGACGAGATCGTCGACGCCCAGCTCGAGACCCTGTAACCGGGGGGAGGGTCGTCGTCGCTGCCCGCGTCCGCGCGCTGCGGACGCGGGGTTCGATGGGACCGGCGCATCGTGCTCTACGCGGTCGCCGAGTGGGTCGGCAGCATCGCGTCGTCACGCGGGACGACCGCGAGCATCGCGACGTAGGCGAGGATGCCGGCGCCGCCGGTGACCAGCGTGGTGAAGACGAAGCCGACGCGGACGAGCGTCGGGTCGATGCCGAAGTACGCGCCGAGGCCGCCGGAGACGCCGCCGACGTACTTGTCGGTGGTGGATCGGGTGAGTCGCTGGGGAGGAGTCGAGTTCATGCGACCAATGTGCCGCACCCGGTCCCCATCCACCATTGGGGATGACCCTGAGAGACCCCGGGTCGATCTAGGGGTCAGGCCTTCTGCGTCGGCGCCGGCGGCGTGAGGAGGGTGGCCGCGTGCGGTGAGTCCGCGTCGGCGAGATTCTCGGCTCGCAGCTGCGCGGCGCGCACCTTGTCGCCCGGCTCGTCGCGGGTCTCGAGCATCTCCGCATACTCGCCGCGGACGACGTCGAAGTAGGCGTCGAGCCCGCCCGCGGCGTTGCGCTCGATCGCGGCCTCGAAGTGCAGCTCGGCGGCCCGCCAGTCCTGGGTGGTGGCAGCGAGCAGGCCGAGGAAGCGCTCCGCGGAGCCCATGCAGTTCGCCATCCCGACCATCACGTTGCGCGCCCGGTGCTCGAGCAGCAACCCGTAGAGCACGCGAGCACGGTCGGCGTCGCCGAGCGCGTTGGCGACCTGGGCCAGCAGGCACATGCCCGCGAGCCAGAGCATGTCGCGCGGGATCGCTCCGAAGTCGTCGTGTGCGATCTGTGCCAGCACCTCGGCCGCCTCGGCACGCTTGCCCGACTGCACGTAGCTGAGGGCGAGCACGGGCCAGTTGGTGCCGAGCTGTGGGTTGTCGCGCCGCTGTGCATCGAGCACGTCCGCGAACTGGCCGAGCGCGTCATGGCGCCAGGCGACCGACAGCTGGCGGCCGGCGGCCTCGATGTCGATCTCCGGCGCCTGCGCGCGGGCTCCGACCTCGTAGGCCAGCATGATCAGTCGCTGTGCCTCGTCCTGGCGGTCGGCGAGCATCGCCCAGATCGTCTCCCAGCGCACCGCGAAGTGCTGGTACTTCGGCTGGCGCAGCTCGGCGGCCAGCGCGTCGAGCACGCGGCTCTCACGCCGGGCGTCGTCGACGTTGCCCGACTCGAGCAGGTTGTAGATGTGCCAGTGCAACGCCATCGCCTTCAGCTCGCGGTCGCCGAGCCGGGCGGCGAGATCGAGCAGTTCGCGGGCGAGCGCGAGCCGCAGCTCGAGGTCGGCGCTCTGCACGAGCGCGGTCTGCCGGCCCTCCAGCGCCGCGAGCAGCGCGGCCGGGTCGCCGCTGCGCTGCGCGAGCTCGAGCGCCCGCGCGCTCAACGTCTCGACTCGCTCGGCTTCGCCCGCGAAGTGCAGCACGTTGGCGAGCCGCGCGAGCAGCCTTGCGCTCAGCGCGTCGTCGTCGACCGCGTCGAGCGCGGCCTCCAGCAACGCGATGCCCTCGACGTCGAGCGCGCCGGCCTGGGCGTAGAGCGACGTGCGGCCGAGCGCTGCCTGGGCGAGCGGCTCGGCGAGCCCGTGCGCACGCGCCAGCTCCGCCGCGAGCATGAACGTCGCCGCGGCGCCCGCCTCACCGCCGCGCGACTCCGCGCCGCCGAGCGCGAGCAGCAGCGAGCAGCGGCGCAGCTCGTCGTCCCCGAGACGCTCGAGGGCGTGCCGGTAGTGCACGGCCGCCTTCTCGTAGGCCAGCGAGGCGGCGGCCTGGTCGCCGGCGCGCACGGTGTACGTCGACGGCCTTGCCCTCACGGTCGAGGTGGCGGCTCTCGAAGTAGTGGTGCGCGAGCTCGGCGGGCGCGGCGCGGCCCACGTCCTCGAGCGCGTGGGCGATCCGGTGGTGGGCGCGCACCCGGCGGCTCGCGCTCTGACCCTCGTAGAGCGTCTCGCGGACCAGCGCGTGCGCGAACACGAAGCGGTCGGCGTCGTCCTCGACCTCGCCGACGAGGCCGGCCTCGCACGCCTCCTCGAGCGCCGAGATGATCCGCTCCTCGGGCTCGTCGATCAGTACCTCGAGCACCTCGAGGGGAAAGTCGCGCCCGATCACCGACGCGACGGTCAGCACCTGGTTGGCCGTCTCGCCGAGCCGTGCGAGCCGCGTGCCGATCAGCTCCTTGACGCCCTCGGGTACCGGCAACTTGGCCGGCTCGCCGCCGACCTCGGCCAGGCTGCGCAGCGTCTCCTTGATGAAGAACGGGTTGCCGTCCGTTCCCTCCTGCAAGCGCAGGATGAAGGTCGGGCTCACCTCAGCGGCCTGGGCGCTGGCGAGTGCCTGCGTCTCGGTGTCGTCGAGCCCGGTCAGCGAGAGCCGCTCGAAGGCCGGATCGCGCGTGAGCTTGGCCAGCAGGTCCGCAAGCTCCTTGGAACGGTGGCCGTCGGCGTCGCGGACGGTCCCGAGCACGAGCATCCGCGTCGGCTCGGCGTCGCCCAGCACGTGCGCCAGCAGACGCGCGGTCGACGTGTCGGCCCACTGCACGTCGTCGAGGATCAGCACCATCGGCGTCTCGCGCGCGGCGTACGCGAGCACGCGCGTGACCGCCTCGAACAGCCGGTAGCGACGTGTGTCGCCGTCCTCGGCGAGCGGGTCCTGGGTCGGTTTGAGGTGCCGCCGCAGGGCCGGCACGAAGCGCGCGAGCTCGGCCAGCTCCGGCTCGAGCTCGGCGGGCAGATCGATCGTCTGGCGTTGCGCGATCAGGTGCTGGACGGCGGCCACGAACGGCTGGTAGGGGACGAGCGACTCGAGGTCGCAGCGGCCGTAGAGCACGGTCGCGCCCTCGCTGTGCGCCTCACGCGCGAGCTCGGTGGCCAACCGCGTCTTCCCGATCCCCGGCTCACCCGAGAGCAGCGCGATCTGGCGGCGACCTTCGCTCGCGACCGCGTAGCGCTCGCGCAGCCGCTCCAGCGCGTCCTCACGGCCCACGAACGCGCCGGTCTCGAGCTCCGCCGCCAGCGCGCCCGGCAGCGCGACGCCGTTGCGGCGCCGTTGGACCACCGGTTCCGCGAACTTCCAGCCCGGTGCGCTCTCGCCCACGGAGAGCTTGCTGACGCCGCGGGCGAGCGACGGACGGTCGACCGCGGCCAGCGCCGCGCGGGCGAGATCCCCCGCGCTGGCGTAGCGGTCCGCCGGCTCCTTGGCCAGTGCGGTCGCGACGACCGCGTCGAGCCCGGCGGGCGCCTCGGGCACGAGCGCCGTGACGGAAGGCGGCGGCGCCTCGAGATGCGCGAAGAGCGTCGCCGCGAGCGAGTCGCGCGGGTAGGGCACGCGGCCGGTGACGCTCTGAAAGAGCATGCAGCCGAGCGCGTAGACGTCGGTGCGCGCGTCGACCGGGAGCTCGTTGAGCTGCTCCGGTGCGGTGTAGTCGAAGGTGCCGACGAGCGTGCCGGTCTGCGTGACCTGCGTGTCGGAGTGCAGGAACTTCGTCAGCCCGAAGTCGGTCAGCAGAGCGCGCTCGCTGGCGCCGGGCGCCTCGATCAGGACGTTGGCCGGCTTGACGTCGCGGTGGACGAGCCCGGCGCGGTGCGCGGCGTCGAGCGCCGCGGCGACCTGCCCGGTGATGACCGCGGCGCGCACCGGATCCAGGCGCGTCTCGACGGCGATCAGCCGCGCGAGGTCGGTGCCGCCGACGTAGCGCATCGTCACGTAGAGCATGCCGTCGTGCTCGCCGGCGGTGTGGATGCCGACGACGTTCGGGTGCACGATCAGCGCCGCGGCCTCGAACTCGTGGCGGAAGCGGGTGCGGAACTCCTCGTCGGTCGAGACGTCCGCGGCGATCACCTTCAGCGCGACCTCGCGCTTGAGCGGGACGTGCAGCGCGCGGTAGACGACGCCCATGCCACCGCGGCCGGCCACGCCGCGGATGACGTGATCGGCGAACGTGGAGCCGACGGCGAGCTCTTCCATTGCAGCGCCGTCTTAGCAGCCGCACGGACCTGTCGCAATCGGGCGAGTCCGCGGCCCCTTTAGTCCGGTTCACGGGGCATCCGCGGAAGCAGGGTCAGCTTGGCAGCGGCCGGTAGGCCAGGTAGACCACGCCGTTCGGGTACGACTCGCTCCGTTCCAGCGAAAGCGAAGCGGGAGCGGCTCCGTCGGGGAAGAGGCGGGGGCCGCTCCCTCTCGTGAGCGGGTAGACGAACAGGTGCAGGCCGTCGATCAGTCCGTCGGCGAGCAGCGCCCGCACCAGCGTGCCGCTGCCGCTGACGTAGAGGTCGCCGTCCACCTCGTCCTTGAGCGCGCGGATCCGGTCGGCGTCATAGGCCCCGATGATCTCCGAGTTGCGCCACGACGTTTCCTTCAGCGATCCGGAGACGACGTACTTGGTCGTGTCGTTGAAGAACGGCGCGCCGGGGTCGTCCTCGACGGTCCGCGTCGACCACGCCGGCCCGAACATCTCGTAGGTCGTGCGGCCGAGCAGGATTCCCTTGCAGCGTGCGGTCACCGCGCCGATCGCCTCGCCCATCTGCGGGTCGAAGCCGTATTCGAACGTCCACACGGGCGCGTCGATGACGCCGTCGAAGCTCATGAACTCATGCACGTGAATGGCACCCACGGTCATTCCTTCCGTCGTTGTCGCCGCTGTCGATCACGCGACGAACGGCAAGCTACCCAAATCGACCCGAGGGTCGCCGGGTACGGGAAACGGGCGCTTCTGCCGATAGCAGGGGTGTGAACCCCCTCTTCTTCAAGCGCGCGAGACTCGCCGCTCTGGCATTGGCCGTCGCGATCGTGCCGCTCACCGCCGGCCCCGCCGATGCCGCCTCCAAGCATCGCCGTGCCAAGGCGAAGCGCACCGCGACCGTGACCGTCAAGCGTGTGGTCACCAAGCCCGCCGCTGCGGTCGCCACGCCCGCTCCCGCCGCGACGCCGGCTCCCACCTTCACGTCGGTGATCAGCATCGGCGGCTACGTCTTCTACAACCTGACCTACGCCGAGGCGGTCGACGCGTACTTCGCCGCCGTCGCCGCGGCTCCCGCGGGCTACACGCCGCCCCCGGTCACCTCGGTCTCGGTCTCGACCACCGTCACCGGGGGCTGATCGGCGGCCGCCTGCGAGAGCCGGCCGCGCGTCACACTCGACGAGGATGAGGCCGCGCTCGTGGCGCGGCTGAAAGCACTCCTCGCCTGACCGCGTCTCAGCGACGCAGTTTGAGCTCGACGTCCTGGACGAGGTGCTGGCCGGCGCTGGTGGTCGCCTCGACGTGGATCGTGACCTTCAGGGTCCGGACCTTGGCCAGGCGTGCGCCGCGTAGACGCATCCGCAGGCGCGCTGTGCCGTTTGCGGCGCTGGTGCGGGCACCGCGAGCGAGCGTGCGCTTCACGCGAAGACGACGTGCCTGGGCCTGAGTGACGCGCACTACCGCGGTGACATGACACCCGGCGCCGCAACTGGCCTTGATCGGCAAACCGGCGATGCGCGCGGTACCGAGTCTTACCGTCGAGGCCACGATGCGCAGGTGCACATCCTGTGGTGGCAGCGCCGGCTCACGGTCGGCGGGCGTCGACGGCGTGTCGGTCGGCGAAGGCGTCTCGACGGGCGGTGGCGTCCAGCGCGTGGCGGTGATGGTCGGCTGCGGCGGTGTCGGGACAACGGGCGTCGGACGCTCGGCCGGTCGCGCTTCGAGGATCGTTTCGCAGTTCGTGACGTCGTCGGCGGCGTCGACCAGAGCGATGTCGTTGCCATCTCCGCAGTCGACGGTGTCGGCTTCACCGTCGCGGGCATCGATCAGGTCGTTGCCGCCGTTTGAGCGGAGCACGTCCTCGCCCGGGCCACCGGTCAGGTCATCACCACCGGTTCCCGACCACAGCCTGTCGTTGCCCGGGCCTCCGAACGCGACCGTCGGCAGCGGCTGCCCCGTCATGGCCCCGGAGGACAGTGTGTCCGAGCCGTCGCCAAGGTCGACCACGACCCGTGAGACCGGCCCTGCGGGGCACAATGCCCCCGTGCCGTCGAGCATGGAGAAGTCCCACGGACGACACGGCGCGGTCATCCCGATGGCGGGATAGCCGCTGTCCTGCACCGTCGCGTTTTCGCCCTGCAGGTTGATGGAGACCGCATTGGGCTCACCGCCGGCGGCAACGTAGTACAGCGTGTCGCCCGTCTCCCATGTCGTGCTGGCCTCCGCCGGCGCGGCCGCCAGGATCAATGCGGCCGCCGCCACCGCCACTGCACTTCGTCTTCGCGCGCATGTTCCGCACTCCATCCCTGGCTTCCAACTTGCATCAGTACAACGTGTTCGATCAACCAATGTTGCGTGCTCCGGCGATCGAAGAATAACGTCGTCGACGGCAAGGGCTGCGATGCCGGGCGAGCCAGTCCCCGCCTGACGAGACATCCGGCCTTTCGCGGCTCTGAGATGATCGCTGCCAGTGATGCCGGCTGCCTAGCGCTCACGCGAAGTCCAAGCTCGCACTCACCACGAGGGTCGTGATCCCTTCGGTGGTCGGCGGCGTGCTCCTCGCCGCCGGTCTCGTGGCCGCGACCGCGCTTTCGTTCCCCGTCGCGTACATCCTCGCCTTCGGGCTGATCACGTTCCTGACGTACGGCTACGACAAGTTCCGGGCGATCCGCAACGGCAGGCGCGTGCCCGAGCCCGCGCTGCGGTTGCAGTCCGTGCTCGGCGGCGCGCTCGGCGGATGGGCGGGGATGCTGGTCTGGCGGCACAAGACCAGGCACACGAGCTTCTGGATCGCCCAGATCGCCGGCACCGCGGTGATCGTCGCCGCGCTCCTCTTGCTGTGAGCCATTCGCAGCGCGCGTTGGCCGCCAACGCACGCCGCAACTCGGCCGGGGGCGCGACGCGGCTGTGGCGCTGGCGCGCCGCCCGCGCCGCCGCCTGGGCACTGCTCGAGCGCCACGTCGTAGCCGGGGCCGCCGTCGCGGTCGTCGGGGCCGGCAATGGCCACGATCTACCGTTGCGGCGGCTCGGCCACCGCGCCGGGCGCATGGACCTCATCGATGTCGACGAACGAGCGCTGCAGCGGACCCGCCGCAGGCTGCGCCGAAGCCGGGCGCACGCCGACGCGATCACGCAGGACGTGACGCACGGCGCGGCGGACGCGATCCTCCGGCACGTCATCGCGGGCCAGCCGATGCGCCCGTCTCGAGCGGCTCCCGTCGGCCGGCCGCCGTACGACGTCGTGATCGCCGACCAGTTCCTGAGCCAGCTGTTGTATCCCGCGCTCTCGGACGCGCACCTGAGCCAGGGTGCGGTCGCCGCGGCGCTGCGCACGCACGGTCAACTGCTCACCAACGCGGTGGTCGCCGGGCTCGCGGCCTCGGCGCCCGGCGGGCTGCTGGTCTGCGTCGAGGACGTGCTCGGCTGGTGGCCCGGCCGTGAGCAGCCGTTCACGATCGACGAGGTCCTCGCCGAGGCGGACCCGGGGCGCGCGCTGGAGCTCGTCAACCGCGGCAAGCAGGCGCGGGGGTGCAACGGGCGCACGGCGCTCGCGGCGGCGGGCACGGAAGTACTCGACCGGGCGTTCTGGCGCTGGCCGTTCGCGCCGGGGACGGACTATCTCGTGTGCGCGACGGTCGCCCGTTGCTGAATCAGGACGAGTATGCCGCGGCCAGGTGGCCCACCAGGTGCTCGGCGATCTCTCGGGCGTCGTCCTCGGCGCCGTGGATGAAGCTCGACTTGCGACGCCGCAGGAAGTTCAGCCCGAGCCGGTAGAGCCCGGGAGCCTGCACGACCACGCCGCCCTCGTGGCGGATCTCGCCCTTGCGATCGCAGACCGGAACCTCCAGCCACGAGTAGTCCGCACGGAACCCGGTGGCCCAGAGCACGGTGTCATAGCCCTCGGCCTCCAGGTCGATCAGGACCTGCGGGTTGTCGCTGACCCGCGTCGGCTCCGGCCGCGGCCCTTCGCCGAGGCCGGCCCATTGATCGATCGTGTTGAGCAGGCGCTTCTGCTTGAGGTCGGCGAGGTTGCACACGTTGCGTAGCGAGCCGGAGAACGAAGCGGTGCTGCCGTTCATCGCGCTGAACCGTCCGACGAGCGAGGCACCCCGCGCCGTCAGCGCGTTGAGATCGAGGTCCGAGCGGTCGGGCGTTCCGACGATCTGAGGGGAGGGGACGTGCCGCGCGCGCACCAGGTCGTCGACCTCGTCGTAACGCTCGTCGAGCCGGCCGATCTGCTCGAGCCACCACATGATGTCGCGGTCCCGGTAGGTCCGGGGCATGCGGACGTGCTCGCCCACCGCGACGGTCACCTCGCGCCCCGAGCGCAACAGCTCGTCGCCGATCTGGATGCCGGTGGCCGAGGCGCCCACGACGAGCACCCGACCGGGCCGTAGCTGGTCGGGACGCTTGTAGTCGAGCGGGGTGAGCTGGTCCAACGAGGCCGGCAGCGACGCCGACACGGCCGGCACCTTCGCCCGGTTGAAAGCGCCGCTGGCCACGACGACGGACCTCGCCTCCCAACTCCCGTTGTCGGTCTCGACGAGGTAGCCCTCGGGTTGGGACGAGACCGAGGTGACGGTGGTCCGCGTGCGCACCGGCGCGTCGACGTGGTCGGCGTAGCGCTGGAGGAACTCGATCAGCTCCTCGACCGCCATGAAGCCGTCCGGGTCCTCGCCGTCGTAGGCGAGGCCCGGCAGTCGCGTCAGCCAGTTGGGCGTGAGGAGTCGCAGCGAATCCCAGCGCTCGGTCTTCCACGTGTTCGCGACGTCGCCCCGCTCCAACACGACGTGCTCGATCGACTGCTCCGACAACACCCGGCTGATCGCGAGGCCGGAATGTCCGGCTCCGACGACGACGACGGGTGTGCGCAGCGAAGCGGACCCGCTCAGGCGACCGTCACCGTGACATTGGTGGGGTTGGTGAGCGCGTCGAATACGGCGGAGCGCTTCTGCGACTGGGCGACCAGCGCGGCGATCTCGTCGGCGTCGGCGTCGGCGTCGATCTCGAAGTTGACCCGGATGCTGTTGTAGCCGTTGCGCACCTCGGGGTCGCCGCCCAGGATGCCGAGGATGTTCATGTCGCCCTCGACCGAGGCCTTGACCGACTCGAGCTGGATGCCCCGGTTCTGCGCCACCGCCGCGACGCCCGCGGTGAGGCAGCTCGCCAGGCCCACGAGCAGGAACTCGACCGGCGTCGGCGCCAGGTCCTCGGAGGCGAAGACCTCCGGATGGTCGGCGGTGTAGCTGAAGACCGACTTGTGCTCGTGGTCGGCGCCGAGGCCGCTGTACTGCTGGATCGTCGTCTTGCTGTGCGTGCCGCGCAGCCACTCGTTCGTCGCCCGCCAGGTGAACTCGGCGGCCTCCGGCGCGTCGGTCAGTGCCTTGCGAGCGTCCAGAAGGGCCCCGACGTTGACTCCGTTGTCAGCTGCAGACTCGGTTGTGCTCATGTCAAATCCTTGTCGACGGGTGGCGGGGCCTCGGGGACAACCCAAAGTCTAGAAACACGATCAGGTTACCCCGGATATGGGCGCGATTGCAACCGTGTCCAAGGGCGCACAGCATTGCGCTGGTCGCGCCAGGAACGGCGGATGCGGGCAGCGCCGGGCGGGAGTCACGACCGTTCGGCAGCGACGAGAAAAGCGCGCTGCGCCCCTCTCCACTTCCACAGTATTGCCACCTAGGGGGCTTGTTTCAAGCCCCCGGGTGTGCCTCATAATCGCTGGCCGCAAGCGATGAAGGGAGCAGGACGATGGTCATGGAGAGGCATGCGGCGGTGGTGGGATTCGACGAGATCGGCGAGACGCAGATCGCGGTTGCGGGCGGCAAGGGCGCGCACCTGGGAGAACTCTCGCGCGTCGAGGGCATCCGCGTTCCGCCCGGCTTCTGCGTGACGACGGACGCCTTCGAGCGGATCATGCGGGAGGCGCCGTCGATCGATGAGCGGCTCGATCAGTTGTCGCGCCTGAAGGCGGACGACCGGGACGCGATCCGCACGCTCAGCGCGGAGATCCGCGGGACCGTCGAGGCGATCGCCATCCCCGAAGCGTTGGCGGCGGCGATCACCGGCGCGCTCGCCCGGCTCGGTGAGCAGGCGGCCTACGCCGTCCGCTCGAGCGCGACGGCGGAGGACCTGCCGGGGGCCTCGTTCGCCGGTCAGCAGGACACGTACCTGAACGTCGTGGGGCCGGCCGCGATCCTCGAGCACGTCAGCCGCTGCTGGGCGTCGCTGTTCACCGAGCGTGCCGTGACCTACCGCCTGCGCAACGGCTTCGACCAGCGGCAGGTCCAGATGGCCGTCGTCGTGCAGCGGATGGTCTTCCCGCACGCGGCCGGGATCCTCTTCACGGCGGACCCGGTCACCTCCAACCGGAAGGTCACCTCGGTGGAGGCCGGCTTCGGCCTGGGCGAGGCGCTGGTCTCCGGCCTGGTGACCCCGGACCGCTACAAGCTGCGCGACGGTGCGATCGTCGCCAAGGAGGTCGCCGCCAAGCGGCTTGCCATCTATGCCTCGGCAGACGGCGGGACGCAGCGGCAGCCGCTCGAGCGCGAGCGGCGGGAGCAGCCGGCGCTCACCGATGCGCAGGTCGTCGCGCTCGAGCAGCTCGGCCGCCGGATCGAAGCGCATTTCGGCCGCCCCCAGGACATCGAATGGTGCCTGGTCGACGACCGCTTCGAGATCGTCCAGAGCCGCCCGATCACCACGCTGTTCCCGATCCCCGTGCGCAGCGACGGAGACAACCACGTCTACGTCTCAGTCGGTCACCAGCAGATGATGACCGACCCGATGAAGCCCCTGGGGCTCTCGCTGTTTCAGCTGACGGCGCTCCCGACCGATGCACGAGGCCGGCGGGAGGCTGTTCGTCGACGTCTTCGGGCGACTGGCGTCGCCGACGAGTCGCGCGGCCCTCCTGGACCTCATCGGGAAAAGCGATCCGCTGATCGGTGACGCGCTGCAGAACCTCGTCGACCGCGGTGACTTCATCCCGACGCTCCCGGACGAGGGTCCCGCCTGGGCCGCCGGCCGGCGCCGCGCCCGCCCCGATCGAGACCGATCCCGCCATCGTCACCGAGCTGATCGAGCACAACGAGGCGTCGGTCGCCGCCCTCAAGCACGAGATCCGGTCACGGTCCGGATCGGCGCTGCTCGAGTTCATCCTGGCGGACCTCCGGGAGCTCAAGCGGCTCCTGTTCGATCCGCGCAGCCATCAGGTCTTCATGGGGGCGATGGAAGCGTCGTGGTGGCTCAACGACCATCTGCTCGAGTGGCTGGGCGAGAAGAACGCGGCCGACACGCTCACGCAGTCCGTCCCCAACAACGTCACGTCGGAGATGGGGCTGGCGCTTCTGGACGTCGCGGACGTGATCCGCCCGTATCCGGAGGTCGTGGCCTTCCTGCAGGACGCGCAGGACGAGGGCTTCCTGGACGAGCTGGCCATGCGAGAAGGCGGGGTCCAAGCGCGCGCGGCGATGGTCGCCTTCCTCGAGAAGTACGGCATGCGCTGCATCGGGGAGATCGACATCACGCGGCCGCGCTGGAGCGAGCACCCCACCACGCTCGTTCCCCTGATCCTCAGCAACGTCAAGCACTTCGAGCCGGGCGCCGGCGAGCGGCGCTTCGAACAAGGACGCAAGGAGGCGTGGGACAGGGAACGGGAACTGCTGGAGCGCTTGCGGGCCTTGCCGGATGGGGAGCACAAGGCCGAGGAGACGAAGCGGATGATCGACCGCGTACGCACCTTCATCGGGTACCGGGAATACCCGAAGTACGGCCTGATCAGCCGCTACTCCGTCTACAAGCAGGCCTTGCTGGGAGAGGCCGGGCGCCTCGTCGAGGCCGGCGTGCTTCCTGAGCGCGAAGCGGTCTTCTACCTCACGTTCCAGGAGCTCCAGGACGTCGTGCGCACGAAGCAGGTGGATCACGAGCTCATCTCCCGGCGCAAGGACGCGTTCGTCGCGTACCAGGCGCTCACGCCGCCCCGGGTGCTCACATCGGAGGGCGAGGTCGTCGCCGGGGCGTACAAGCGCGACGACCTGCCGGCCGGCGCGCTGATCGGCCTACCGGTCTCGTCCGGGACCATCGAGGGCCGGGCCCGCGTGATCCTGGACGTGGCGGAGGCCGAGATCGAACCGGGCGACATCCTGGTCACGGCCTACACGGACCCGAGCTGGTGCCCGCTGTTCGTCGCGATCAAGGGCCTGGTGACCGAGGTGGGTGGCCTGATGACCCACGGTGCCGTGATCGCGCGCGAGTACGGCCTGCCGGCCGTCGTCGGCGTGGAGCACGCCACGGAGCTGATCCGCGATGGGCAGCGGATCCGCGTCCACGGAACGGACGGGTACGTGGAGATCCTCGCCTAGCTCCGCTCGCGCCGGCGGCAGTCGCCGCCGGCGCGAGCGTCGCCTCCGATCAGCGCGTGATGACGTCCGTCGTCGCCGACCATGCCGTCCCGTCGCCCTCGTCGCTGACCGCCGTGACGTTGACCTTGAGCCGGTGGTCGACGTCCGAGTAGCGGAAGCGGTACGTGCGGTTGCCGGCGTCGTCGATCGCGACGCACCCCGTGCCGTTGGCCTCGCGATACAGCGGACGTTGAGCGCGGACGTCCACACGCCCAGGTTCGCGGTCGCGTCCGATCGACGCGCGGCGTGCCGGTGATGAACGGGTTCGACAGCGTCTGCGGCGCCTGCTCCTCGGTCAGGGACGTCGTCCCGCCGGATCCGGCGGCAGGGAGGCGTTCTTCCCTGCCGCCTCTCGAGCGTCGCTCAGCGACCGGTGACGTCGCGCGCGAACGTCTCGAAGACGTCCACGTAGCGCTGCAGATCGGCGTCGGTGTGCAGCACCGACAGCGTCCACTCCTCGTCCTGGCCCGGCGTCATGAAGATGCCGTTGTTCATGTGGTAGAGCCACGCCAGGTCGGTCAGGTCGTGGTGGATGTTCGTCAGGTAGTCGCGGTACTCGCGCACCGGCTGCGACGACATCACGACGCAGCCCTTGGAGCCGAGGCCGACGGTGTGGGCCGGCAGGCCGTACTCGGCGATCACGCGATCGCAGCCGGCCATCAGCTTCTCGTTGGCGGCGTGCAGCTGCTTGTAGGCCGCGGGCGTGAGCACCTCGAGCAGCGTCGCCTGCGCGGCGGCCATCACGAGCGGGTTGCCGTTGAACGTGCCCTGCTGGCGGACGCGGCCGTCGGCGACGAGCACGGCCAGCTCGTCGGTCATGCCGATCGCGCCGCCGGGCAGGCCGCCGCAGATCGCCTTGGCGAGGCAGACGATGTCCGGGATGACGCCGAAGAGCTCCGTCGCGCCGCCCGCGGCGACGGCCGCACCGGTCTTGACCTCGTCGAAGATCAGCTGGACGCCGTGACGAGTCGTGATCTCGCGGACCTTGTTGAGATAGCCGTCGACCGGCGGGACGATGTTGATGTTCATCATCGCCGGCTCCATGATCACTCCGGCCACCTGGCCGTCGAGCTCGGTGAGCAGCGCGTCGAGCGCCTCGGCGTCGTTGAACGGCACGACCCGCGTGTACTCCTCGGTGCCCGGCGCGTAGCCGAGACCGTACGCGAGCGAGTTCGGCTTCGAGCGGTCGCCCATCTTGTCGGCGGGCGGCTTGACCGAGACCATCACGGCGTCATGGTGACCGTGGTAGGTGCCCTCGATCTTGATGATCGTGTCCTTGCCGCTGATCCCGCGCGCGAGGTGGATCGCGTCCATCGTGGACTCGGTGCCGGAGTTCGTGAAGCGCCAGTGCGGGAGACCCCAGCGGCGGCGCAGCTCCTCGGCGACGATGATCGAGCCCTCGGTGGGCGCGGCGAAGTGCGTGCCCTCGTCCATCCGCGCCTTGACGGCGGCGGCTACGAGCGGATTCGCATGACCGACGGTCATGACGCCGAAGCCGTTGTGGAAGTCGGTGTACTCGTTGCCGTCGACGTCCCAGACGGTCGCGCCGGAGCCGCGCGTGAGGTAGACGGGCCACGGGTCGCTCTTCTGGAACTGGGAGGGCACGCCGCCGGGCATGACGGCGCTGGCGCGGGCGAACATCTCGCCGGACCCGGCGGTGCGCTCACGCAGGCGCGCTTGTTCACGCCCCATCAGCGTCGCGACGCGATCGCGATCGATGTGCTGGGGAGCAGGCAATGTTGCGGACATGCGAGAGCACCTCCTTCAAAAGGGTGACCTAAAGAGCCGGCCACCGGACAAGGTTGCCGTCTGGTGAGGCTAGCGTCGCAAGGCAGCAAGAGAGGTACGGATATCCCGCCTCTGTGAGCGCTAGATTGCGCTCGATGCCGCCTCCGCGGGACCTCAAGGTCGTGATCGTGGGTGCGGGCTTCGGCGGCCTGGCGGCAGCGATCGAGCTGCTCGAGCACGGGTTTCGCGACCTGGTGATCCTCGATCGGGCGCCTGGCCTCGGTGGCACCTGGCTCTCCAACGACTATCCGGGCGCCGCGTGCGACGTCCCGAGCCACCTCTACTCGTACTCGTACGCGCAGCGGCGCGACTGGACGCGGCTGTGCTCCCCGCGCGACGAGATCCTCGCGTACCTGCAGGGCGTCGCGCGCGAGTTCGGTGTCGACCGGCTGGTGGTCGCTGACACCGAGATCGAGCGCTGCATGTGGGATCAGGCGACAAGCCGCTGGACGGTGGCGAGCGCTGACGGCCGGACGTGGGACGCCGACGCCGTCGTCATCGCCACGGGGCAGCTGCACCGGCCGGGCTTCCCGCGCATCGAAGGCCGCGAGACGTTCGCCGGGCACAGCTTCCACTCGGCGGAGTGGGACCACGACTACGACCTGCGGGGCAAGCGCGTCGCGGTGATCGGGACCGGCGCGAGCGCCGTCCAGTTCGTGCCCGAGGTGGCCAGGGTCGCCGAGCGTCTCGTCATCTTCCAGCGCACCGCGAACTGGTTCCTGCCGCGCCGCAACCGCGCCTACCCGCGGGCGATCAAGGCGCTGATCCGCCGCGTCCCGGGCGTCCAGGCCTTCCGCCGACGGTTCATCTTCTGGTACGGCGAGTCGCTGACGCTGATGATCCGTCACCCGCGTACCTGGGGCCGGATCGGTCACGCGCGCTCGGCCGCGTTCATGCGCTGGCAGGTCCGCGACCGCCAGCTGCGCCGCAAGCTCTGGCCGGACTACACGTTCGGCTGCAAACGGGTGCTGTTCAGCTCGTACTACCTCCCCGCGCTGCAGCGGCCGAACGTCGAGCTCGTCACCGACCCGATCGTGCGGATCACGCCGACCGGCATCGTGACCGCGGAAGGCCGTGAGCACGAGGTCGACTGCATCATCTACGGCACCGGCTTCCAGGCTTCGGGCTTCATGTTCCCGATGGCGATCACCGGCCGCGACGGCAGGACGCTGCGCGAGGCCTGGGCCGAAGGCGCGCACGCGCACCTCGGCATCACCGTCCCGGGCTTCCCGTCGCTGTTCCTCGTCTACGGCCCGAACACGAACACGTCAGGCGGCTCGATCATCACCTATCACGAGGCGCAGGCCGGCTACCTGCGCCAGGCGCTCGAGCAGGTTCGCGAGCGCGCGGCGGCGGCGATCGACGTGCGCCCCGAGGTCGAGGCCGCCAGCGATCGCGCCGTCCAGGCCCGCTTCGCCGGGACGGCCTGGACGCGCTGCGACTCCTGGTACCGCGACGACCAGGGCCGCATCGTCACCAACTGGCCGGGCTACATGCACGAGTACGTCGAGCGCACCAGCGCGCTCGACCCCGCCGAGTACAGCTTCCTCTAGAACGAGTGCCCGCCGAGCGTGCCGGACACGCCCGTCTTGGTGAACGTCACCGTTCCCGCCGCGGCGGCTGACCCGCTGACCGTCAGCGTTCCCGTCCCGCCCGAGGAGAGCCGGCCTGAGATGCGCACACCGCGGATCCATTCGACACCGTGCAGCACCAGCGCCGAGCGCGTGGCGCGGTAGTAGCCCGCACGCAGGCCCGGCAGCCGGCGGCTCGCATTCCCGAACAGGGTCGAGAGGTCATAGCCCACACCGGTGAGCGTGACGCCGACCGCGCTGAACGTCCGGCCGGGGAGCCCGCTGAGCATGGTCGGGCGCAGCGCGCCGACGGTCGCCGGGGCGTACGGGGCGGAGAGGTTCTGCAGCGGCGCCAGACCGGCGGTCTTCGAGCATGGCGCGATCGTCTTCGCGCGCAGGAACGCGATCGTGCCCTTGACGGCGCAGCCGCTGACGTCCGTGCCCAGGACCGAGTGGCCGACGCCGGGGACGGCCAGCAGCTTGGCGTTCGGGTACTGCGCGGCGGTGCGGCGCGCGTCCTCCAGCGGCGTCCGCAGATCCGCGCGGCCCGAGAGCACGAGCACCGGGATGTCCGGGCCGAGGTAGGGGACGCTCGCCGGGCGCGGCGTCGGCGGCCACTTCTCGCACAGCCCGGTGGGGGAGACCTGGAGCACGGTCTTGGCGCTGAAGGGCGCGAAGCTGTCGGTGTGGGAGGCGAGGAACGCGGTCAGCGCGTCCGTGCGCGAGGCGACGGCCGACTCGGGCGCCCACGGCAGGCGCGCCTCGATGCACGTGGTGGCCAGCAGCCGCGCGACGTTGACGTCGCCAAGGTCGTCGTCGCTTGAACCCAGCAGCGCGGAAAGGTGCAGCAACGGTGCAGCGTCGCCGCTGGCCAGCGAGGAGATCGCCGCCGGCAGGCCCGAGCGCAGCGTCGGGTTCTCGTCGCTCGCGGTCAGCATCGAGTACAGGTCGGACTCGGTCACACTCTTGGTCCGGACCTTTCCGTTGCTGGAGACGAGCGGGCCGCGCACCGCGCCGCGCTGCAGCCGTTTGGCGGCCGCGTCCAGTGCCTCGTCCGGGTCGGTCACGGTCGCGTGGCAGGGGCCGGGGAAGCAGACCTCGCGCAGGACGCGCGGGGTGCCGAGCGTGCGCAACTGGTCGTAGCCGTCGAGCCCGTCGACCGGCACCGGCGAGTCGAGCACGATCGCGGCGGTGTGCTCCGGGAAGCGGCGCGCGTACTCGCCCGCCACCTTGGTGCCGTAGGAGACGCCGAGCAGCGTCAGCTTCTCCACGCCGAGCGCGACGCGCAGGTTCTCGAGGTCGAGCGCTGTCTCGGGCGTGTTGAAGAACGCGCGCCGGTCTCCGAGCTTGGTGGCGCAGGCCGCCACCGGATCGGACCCCTCGAACGTGCAGGCGACCGCCCCGGACTCGCCGGTTCCGCGCTGGTCGACGGTGACGATGTCGTAGCCGCCGCGCAGGCGTGTCAGCAGACCGGCGATATCGCTGGTGAAGCCGAGCGCGGATTGGCCGGGACCGCCGCTGAGGAACACGAGCGTGCCGGTTCGCGTGCCCGTCGCCGGCACCTTCGCGTAGGCGAGGGGGAGCGTGCCCGCGGTCGCGCCGCTGTGGTCGAGCGGGACCGTCAAGGTCGCGCACCGCGCCCCCTTCGGGCACGCGGCGGACGCCGCGGCCGGCACGGCTGCGAGCGCCCCTGCGGCAAGGACGGCGATCAGCGCGGCACGGACTGCGGACATACGGGCTCCAAAAGCGGATAGGGCGGGAATCGTCAATGTCACCGAACCGGGCACACTTCATGCATGCCCGCTCTCGATGAGCTTGGCTGGTTGCAGTTTGAGCGCCTCTGCGAGCTCGTACTCGAAGCCGACGCCGGTATCGACCCTACGCGGTGGGAGGGCTCAGCCGACTCGGTCCGGAGCCTCGTGTGCGAAGACGAGATTAAGCTCGCAGGGCGAGCGCTCGCTCCGCCGGTGCTGATCCGCTGCCTCTGGCGGCAACGTCGATCGAGAGCCGGACCGGGGAGCCGCGTCGGTGGTCACGTTCGCCGATCGCGTGCGCGATCGGTGACGTCGTCTACGGCGAGGCGGAGCTGCTGGACGCGGTCCGCCGGCTGCCGGACCTGCGCTTCAGGCTGCCCTCGGTCCTCTCGCTCGGCGCCGCGCCGCCCGACCCTGAGGCGCTGGCGCGCTCGACCCTCGACATCGAGGCCACGCGCGAGCTCGCACGCGTGTTCGTGGCGACACCCGCGTGGCATCGCGCCCTGGCCGTGCTCAAGGCACACCATTTCCTCGTCCTGACCGGCCCGCCGGAGATGGGCAAGACCGCGATCGCGCGGATGCTCGGCCTGGCGCTGCTGACCGAGGGCTGGGAGGTCCACGAGTGCACGCGGCCTGAGCAGGTCGAGCAGCGCTTCGAGCGCGCGCGCCCGCAGCTGTTCATCGCCGACGACGCGTTCGGCTCCACCGAGTACCGGCCGGATGCCGCCGAACGCTGGGCGGGCGAGCTGGACCGGATCCTGCGCGCGACCGACGAGCACGCACTGGCTCGTCTGGACCTCGCGGCCCGCGCCGCTGCGCGCCGGTCTGCGCCGGGTGCACCGCGAGCGCGGCGGCGAGCGGTTCCCGAACCCGGCCGCGGTGCAGGTCGACGCGTCCGCCCTCGGCGTCGAGGAGCAGACGCTGATCCTCTACCGCCACGCCCGCGCGGCCCAGCTCTGGCGCGCGACCAGCGCGAGCTCGATCCGGGCCAACGGTGCGGGGATCGTCGAGCATCCGCACTTCACGCCCGAGCGGATCCGCCGCTTCGTGGCCGCGGAGCCCGAGGGCGACGTCGCCTGCGACGAGCGGCTGAGCGAGCCGACCGCGGCGATGGCCGCCTCCTACGGCGCGCTCGAGCCCTGAGCACCGCGAGCTGCTGCTGGCGATGCTCGACGCCCCGCCGGGGCCCGTCGCCGAGCGCGACCTCGCCGCCGCGCTGCGCCGGCACGCGACGAGCGGGCTCCCGAAGGCGCCGGTCGATCTCGTCGACCGGCTCGCCGATCACTTCCTGCGGGTGACGGCATGAGGGTCGACTGGGTGCACCCGAGCTGGCGCGACCTCGTGATCGACTCGCTGGCGAACGATCCGTCCGCGCGCCGCCGCTTCCTCTCGCGCTGCGGCGTGGACGGCGCCGCGCTCGCGCTCTCCGGCAGCGGTGGGAGCGAGGGCGGGCGCGAGCGGCCGCTGCTGCGCTCGGACGCCGACTGGGACGCGCTCGGCGACGGCCTGTACCACCTGCTGCGCCGAGCTCGACGAGGCCGAGGCGGTGCGGCTGCTGCAGGTGCTGGCGGACGCCGGCGACGGCCCCGAGCTGCGCGCACTGGCGGCGCTGGTGCTGAACCGGCTCGCCTGGGGCGGGAAGGTGCTGGGCGTCGAGGCAATCGGCGCCTGGCTGACGCTGGCGCCGCGGCTGGAACCGCGCCCGGAGCCGCCGGCCGTTCGCGATGACGTGGCTCGAGCTCGAGCCGGCCGTCACGCCTCGGACGCCTGAGCGAGATGGAGCGTATGGGCGGACTGGCTGCAGCTCGCCGAGCTGCTCCACGAGCATGACCCCGAGCTGCTGCGCCGTCCTCGGCTTCCCGGAGCGCTACAGCGGCGTGCTGGACGCCGTTCGTCGACCTCACGCTCCGCGCGAGGAGCCGGTGCTCGAGCGCGAGCTGCGGATCGAGACGCTGACGCGGCTCGCCGAGCTCGACCCGGTGCTGGCCTGGCAGGCGATGAGCGAGTCGGCCGACGCTGCGCTTCGAGGCCATGGAGCCACCGACCGAAGGCTTGTCGCCGGTGATCGACTTCCCGGTCGAGCGCGTCCTGCGCGATCTCATCCTGAGCGCCGCGCGGCGGACCTTGCCCGAGGGCGTCTTGGGCAGCTCGTCCGTGAAGTCCACGATCCGCGGGTACTTGTACGGAGCGGTCTGGGCCTTGACGTGGTCCTGCAACTCGTGCGCGAGGTCGTCCGAGGGCGTGTAGCCGTCGCGGAGCACGACGACGGCGCGCACGACCGAGCCGCGCTCGTCATCGGGCGCGGCCACGACCGCGGCCTCGGCGACGGCCTCGTGCGCGACGAGCGCCGACTCGACCTCGAACGGGCCGATCCGGTAGCCGGCGGAGATGATCACGTCGTCCGTGCGGCCCTCGAAGTGCAGGTAGCCGTCGTCGTCGCGGGCGACGCGGTCGCCGGTGTGCCAGGGGCCGCTGTGCGGCTCTGATCCGAGGTAGCGGACGAAGAACGTCGGGTCGCTCGCGGGGTCCAGGACGAGTTCGCCGTCGACGATGTCGAGCTTGACACCCGGCAGCGGCCGGCCCATCGAGCCGGGCCTCGGGGTCTCGTCCAGCGGCGCCCCGGTCAGCTGGCCGGTCTCGGTCTGGCCGTAGCCGTCGCGGATCCAGAGGCCGATCGCCTCGTGCCAGGCGTGCAGGACCTCGGGGTTGAGCGCCTCGCCGGCGGCGACCACGCCTTTGAGCGAGGGCAGCGGGCGCAGCTCGGTGCGCTTGGCGATCACGCGGTACTCGGTCGGCGCCATGCAGAGCACGTCCACGCGCTCGCGGGCGATCAGCTCCAGGCGCTCGTCCGGGTCGAAGCGCGCATCGTGCAGCAGCGCGGCGGCGCCGCGCAGCCACGGCGCGATGAACGCGTTGCGCGCGGACTTCGACCAGCCTGCCGCGGCGGTACACCAGACCAGGTCGCCCGGGCTCGGCGCCAGCCAGTGCTCGGCCTGGAGCTGCTGTCCGAGCAGGTAGCGCTGGCCGTGTACCACGGCCTTCGGCTCGCCCGAGGTGCCGGAGGTGAAGGTGATCAGGCAGGGGTCGTTCGCGGACAGCTCGGCCGGCGGCGGAGTGTGAGATGTCTCCGCTTCGAAGGGCACCCAGAGCGTGTCGCCCGACCAGCCCGCGGCGGTGAGCGTCTCCGCGTTGCGCACGTCGGCGACCACCAGCCGGGGCTGCGCGACGGCGAGCCGCTGCGCGAGGTCCTTCGGGCGCAGCTGCTCGGTACACGGGAGCACGACGAAGCCCTGGCGGAAGCACGCGAGCATGGTCAGCGCCCATTGAGGGCGGTTCCCGACCAGCGTCAGCACGACGTCGCCGCGTTCGACGCCGCGCTTGTGCAGGCGGCCCGCGAGGCTTGCCGCGCCGGTTGCGAGCTCCCGGTACGTCCATTCGCGCCTCGCGCCGTCCCTGGCCAGCTCGACCAGCGCACGGGCCTGCGCGGGGGCGGCTTCGACGACGTCGCGAGCGAAGTTCACCGGCGTCAGGGTATGCGGACGGGGATAGGATCGGTTCATGGCCGTCGCACCCGCGTTCTATGACAAGACCGACGAGCAGAAGGCGATCCTGGAGATGGTTCGTCAGTTCGTCGACGAGCAGATCCTTCCGCAGGCGGAGCATTACGACGCCGTGGACGAGTTTCCGGAGCCGATCGTGGCGCAGATGCGGGAGCTGGGGCTGTTCGGCGTGACCATCCCCGAGGAGCACGGCGGGATGGGGCTGGATCTGACGACCTACGCGATGATCGTCGAGGAGCTCTCCAGGGGCTGGATCTCGATCAGCGGGATCGTCAACACGCACTTCATCGGGTCCTATCTGCTGATGAAGTTCGGCACGGCGGAGCAGCAGGCGCGGCTGCTGCCGCGGATGGCGACCGGCGAGATCCGGGCGGCGTTCAGCATGAGCGAGCCCGAGCTCGGCTCCGACGTCGCGGCGATCAAGGCTTCGGGGACCAAGACGGCCGAGGGCGACTACGTGCTCGACGGGTCGAAGATGTGGGTCACCAACGGGCTGCTCTCGGGCGTCGTGTTCGTGTTGATGCGCACCGACCGGGAGGCGTCGCCGCCGCATCGCGGGCTGACGTGCTTCATCGCCGAGAAGGAGCCGGGCGCGTCGGAGAACCCGGGGTTGATCGTGCCGCCCAAGATCAAGAAGCTCGGCTATAAGGGCGTGGAGTCCACCGAGCTGGTCTTCGACGGCTACCGCTGCCCCGCCGACATGATCCTCGGCGGCGAGGAAGCGGGCCTCAACAAGGGCTTCGCGCAGATGATGGACGCGCTGGAGGTCGGGCCGCGTGAACGTCGCCGCCCGTGGCGTCGGGATCGCGCAACGGGCGCTGGAGCTGGGGCTCAAGTACGCACAGGAGCGGCGCGCGTTCGGCAAGCCGATCGCCGAGCACCAGGCGATCCAGTTCAAGCTCGCCGATATGGCCACCAAGGTCGAGGCCGCCCGGCTGCTGATGCTCAAGGCCGCGCGGATGAAGGACGCCGGCGAGCGCTCCGACGTCGAGGCCGGCATGGCCAAGCTCTTCGCCTCCGAGACCGGCAAGGAAGTCGTCGAGGACTCCTTCCGCATCCACGGCGGCTACGGCTACTCCAAGGAGTACGAGATCGAACGCCTCTACCGCGACGCGCCGCTGCTGCTGATCGGTGAAGGTACGTCCGAGATCCAGCGTATGGTCATCGGCCGCAAGCTCATCGCCCGCAACAAGATCTGATGTAGACCATGGCGACACCGGCCGACCGAGCCCTCGAACTTGTCGCTCAGCGGCAGGTGCGGCGGCGCGGGTTCAACGACCGGTTGGCCGCGCTCGGGGACTTCTTCGGCGAGGCGACGCCCTACCGCTGCGAGTGCGGCCTGGTGGCCTGCGGCGCGGCGATCAAGCTGACGGCGGACGAGTACGCGCAGGTGCGGGCCGAACCGCGCCACTTCGCCGTGCTCGCCGCCCATGTCCTGCCGGAGGCTGAGCGCATCGTCGCTCGCCACCGGGGGTGGGTGACGGTCGAGAAGCCGCCGGGCGCCGCCGCCGAGATCGCGGCGTGCGCGGTCAGTCGGCCTGCGGCCTGGCCGCCGGCCGGCAGGTCGTCACCGACCGAGCCCTGCGAGCACCGTTCCGGCACGAGCTGACGTGCCCACCGTCGGCGCCCGCACCCGGTGGTGCGAGCGCCCGGCGAGCGTCAGCGGACGCGCATACCCGCCTTCTCGTCGAAGTGCAGCAGCTTGCTGTACTTCTTCAGCGGCGCGTCGGCGCGCGAGATCTTCGTGCCGCCCTTGGTGCCGGGCGGGCAGATCGCGATGTAGCGGGCGTAGCCGCCGAGGCCACCGCCGAACTTCGGGTAGCCGATGTTGAGCAGGCAGCCGGTCTCGGGCACCTGCTCGAGGTTGTCGACGCCCTCGGCCTGCGTGTAGCCGTGGTGCATCAGCCACGCCTCGCCCTCGAGCGTCGGCGTCGTGTCGGTGTCCAGCGGCTCATGGCCGTGGAACAGGATGTGGCGCTTGAGGTGCAGGAACTTGATCGCGTCCAGTGAGACGCCCGGGAACACCGGGTCGGCCGCGAGCGCCTTGGCCTTGACCGTGTCCGTCGTCCACTTCTTCGACCAGTCCGAGCGGACCATCACGACCGAGCCTTCGGGAATCCGGCCGTGCTTCTTCTCCCACGCCTGGATGTCCGAGACCTGGAGGTGGTAGTCGCCCTTCTTCTTGACCTGGGAGACGATCGAGATCACGACCAGCGGGCGCACCGCGAACGTCGGCGGCAGCTCGTCGATCGCCGCGTACTCCGGCGCCCAGTGCGCGGGCGGATCGAGTTGCGTCCCGAACTGATCGGTCGCGATGTCGTAGTGCGTCGCCTCGAACCCGTCCTTGGCGAACGTGTACGGCTGGCCGGTCTCCGGGTTCACCGTCGGGCTGAACTTCGCGGGGCCGAAGCCCTTCCACACCGGCATGTTCGGCGTGATCGTGTGCGTCAGGTCGATGTAGCGCGCCTTGGCGAGCACGTCGGTGTAGGTCTTCCAGAGATTGACCTGCTTCCCGGGCTTCGCGGTCGCCGGCGCCGCGTTCTGGCTGACCCCGATCGCGTACGCACCGACCGCCAGAGCGGCCGCCGCCGCTCCCGTGGCGAGATTGCGTCCTCTCATTGTTCCCCCTTCTCGTTGTGCTCCCCGACGGCGGGAGATTACGGTCTCAACGTTGGTCGCTCGCCGGTTCCCCGGTGTAGAAGCCCGTGGTGCGCGCGCCGGCCGCGCGCGCCTCAGCCGCGTCGGTTCCCGCGGCGATGCTCGCTTCGGTCCAGAGGTCGCTGGAGAGTGTGTTGAAGCGGCGGCCCTCCTCGGAGGTCTGCCAGGCCACGAGCGCCTCGGGGTCCGGGCGCTCGGCGCCCGTGAGGTGCAGGGTCAGGCCCATGATCGCCCCGTCCCAGCCGACACCGACCGCGCCCGGGCCGTACTGGGCCCAGATCGTGTCGTCGATGTGGGCGATGTGGTCGAGCGCGAAGCGGGTGCGGCCGTCCGGCTCGGGTGTGAGCCGGACCTCGATCCACGAGGTCGCTCCCCCGAACTCCCAGGTCGCGTGGAAGGAGTGGGGCGGCTCGCAGCGCTCGATCGTGCCGGAGGCGTTGCCCTGGATCTCGAACCGGCCGCCCAGCCGCAGGTCGCCGGTGACCGGCAGAAACCAGCGCGGGATGCGCTCGGGGTTGGTACACGCGTCCCAGAGGTCGTCGGGCGGGGTGTCGTAGACGCGCGAGATCGTCATCGTGCGCGCCTCCCCGGCCGCCAGCGTTCGCTTACCGACCTGGCGGTCGACGCTGCTGATCTGCTCGTTGACGTCGATCATGGGTTGCTCCTCTCGTCGTGCCGCCGGCGCTGGCGGCGGCCGCGTGCGATCTCGGTTTCGAGCGCGTCCAGGTGTGGGGCCCAGAACGCGCGGAAGTGGTCCAGCCAGTCGTCGACGGCGCGCAACGGCTCGGCGTTCACCGCGTAGAGCCGCCGGGCGCCCTCGGGGCGGGCGGTCGCGAACCCGGCCTCGCGCAGCACGCGCAGGTGCTGGGACACGGCGGGCTGGGTGATCCCGAACTCGGCGCGGATCGTCTCGGTGATCGCGCCCGACGTCCGCTCGCCGGACGAGAGCAGTTCGAGGATGCGCCGGCGGACAGGATCGCCGAGGACGTCGAACGCGTGCACAGGGGCGAAGATATCACGTGTCGCTTATATAAGTGCGCGCTTCTTTTAAGGCGCGAAAGTCACCACATCAGCGACCGGCGGCCAAGAAGGACGACGCGCGCAAGGACCAGAAGCTGCGGCGCGCCGGCTACACGGTGCTGCGCTTCACGGACGTCGAGATCGGGCGACGTCCGGACGAGGTCCTAGCCCGCCTGCTCCGCCGCTTCTAGCCACTCCAGCTCGAGGTTCTCCTGCTCCGTCGCGTTCTCCGCCAAGCGCAGCCTGGAGGGTGCGCAGCCGGACGTGGTCGGTGGCGGCCCCGGCCATCTCGTCGTGCAACGCGATCTCGCGTTCCTTGAGCTTCTCGAGCGCGCGTTCGAGGCGCGCGACCTCCTTGCGGGCGGCCCGCACGACGGCCTGGTTCGGCACCGCCTTCGCGGCCGCCTTGGCGACGGGGACCGCGTCCTCGGGGCGACGCAGGTCCAGGTACTGCTCGATCCCGCCCGGCAGGTGGCGGATCTTGCCGTCGCCGGTGAGCGCGTAGACGTTGTCGCAGACGCGCTCGACGAAGTAGCGATCATGGCTGACGACGACCAGGGTCCCGGGCCAGCTGTCGAGCAGGTCCTCGAGCGCGGTCAGGGTGTCGATGTCGAGATCGTTGGTCGGCTCGTCGAGCAGCAACACGTTGGGCTCGCCCATCAGCAGCCGCATCAGCTGCAGCCGGCGGCGCTCGCCGCCCGAGAGATCCTTGACCAGCGTGCGGCCCTTCTCGCCGCCGAAGCCGAAGCGCTCGCAGAGCATCCCGGCCGTCAGCTCGCGGCCGTCGCCCAGGACGGCGCGGCCCTTGATCTCCTCGACCGACTCGAGCACGCGCAGGTGGCCGGGGATCTCGGCCGTGTCCTGGGAGAGGAACGCGAGCTTGACCGTCCCGCCGCGTTCGACGACACCGGTGGCCGGCTCCAGCTCGCCCGCCAGCAGCTTCATCAGCGATGTCTTGCCGGAGCCGTTGACGCCGACGACCGCGCAGCGGTCGCCCGGGCCCAGGCGCCACGTCGCATCGCGCAGGAGCTTCTTCTCGCCGTACGCGATCGAGACGTGCTCGGCGTCGAGCACCTTCGTCCCGAGCCGCGGTGCTCGCAAAGCGCAGCAGCTCGGCGCGGTCGCGGACCTCGGGCTCGTCGGCGATCAGGGCGTTGGCGGCCTCGATCCGGAACTTCGGCTTCGAGGTGCGCGCCGGCGGTCCGCGACGCAGCCAGGCGAGCTCCTTGCGGATCAGCTGCTGGCGGCGCTCCTCGCGCGCGGCGGCCTGCTTCGACCGCTCCGCCCGCGCCAGAACGTACGCCGCGTAGCCGCCCTCGTACTGGTGCACCGCGGTGTCGGCGACCTCCCAGGTGTGCGTGCAGACCGCGTCGAGGAACCAGCGATCGTGGGTGACGACGAGGATCGAGCCGCGGCGCGCCGCGAGGTGGTGCGCGAGCCAGTCGACGCCCTCGACGTCGAGGTGGTTGGTCGGCTCGTCCAGCAGCAGCAGCTCGGGGTGGCCGAGCAGCGTCTGCGCCAGGGCGATCCGGCGGCGCTCGCCGCCCGATAGGGGCGCGATCTTCGTGTCCAGCCCCTGCGGGAAGCGGCTGATCTCGACGCCGCCGAGCAGGCCGTCGAGCACGGAGCGGTAGGCGGCGTCGGCCATCCACTCGTGGTCGGCGCGCCCGCCCACCAGCTCCTCGCGGATCGACCTGGACGGATCGAGGTCGTCGCCCTGCCCGAGCATCGCCACGTGCAGCCCGCCGGAGCGTGTGACGGCGCCCGAATCGGGTTCCTCGATGCCCGCGATCAGCTGCAGCAGCGTCGACTTGCCGTCGCCGTTGCGGCCCACGACGCCGATCCGGTCGCCCGCCGAGATGCCGAGCGTGATGTCCTGCAGCACCGTACGCGCGGCGAAGCCCTTGGTGGCGTCCTTGAGGTTGACGAGATTGCGCGGCGAGGTCATTGTCGACGTGCAGCCTGGCAGCGGCAGGCGGGCACCTTGCGCGCGGTGGTCGCCGCCCGCGTCCTCGCGCTGTGCGCGACGGCCCTGGCCGCGGCCGGCCGTCACCGACGTTTTCGTACGATCGAGTGGTGGCGGAACTGGAGGATGAGCAGGAACATCTCGACGCGACCACCGAGGCGTACGACCGCGCGTTCGCCGCGCTCTCGGGGCGCAGGCGCCCGAGCGGGATCGACGACTTCGCCAACGAGGCGCTCGAGCACATGCGGCGCGAGCGCATCCGCGTCTACACCGAGGCGAGCGGGCCGCTGTACTTCGGGCGCATCGACGAGGCGACGGGAGAGACGCTGTACGTCGGCCGCCACGCGGTCTGGAGCGCGGACAACGAGCTGCTGTCGGTCAACTGGCGCGCGCCCGCCGCGGAGCCCTTCTACAGCGCCACCGCGCACGAGCCCAAGGGCGTCCGGCGGCGCCGGCGGCTGGACATCGAGGAGCACCGCGTGCTCGGCTTCGTCGACGAGACGCTGGCGAGTGAGGACGACGACCACCTGACCGACGCGATCGTCGAGGACATCACGCGCCAGCGCGTCGGCGAGATGCGTCAGATCATCTCGACGATCACGCCGGACCAGTACGAGCTGATCAGCCGCGAGGCGGAAGGCGCGCTCGTCATTCAGGGCGGCCCGGGCACCGGCAAGACCGCGGTCGGCCTGCACCGGGCGGCGTGGCTGCTCTACGCCGACCCGGAGCTCACGCGCGCCGGCGTGCTCGTCGTCGGCCCGAACGAGACGTTCATCCGCTACATCGAGCAGGTGCTGCCCGCGCTCGGCGAGGGCGGCGTCGAGCAGCGGCCGATCGGCTCCCTGATCGCCAAGCCGCACGGCGAGGTCGACGAGAGCCGCGAGCTGGCGACGCTGAAGGGCAGCGCGCGGATCGCGGTCGTGATGGAGCGGCTGCTCTGGCGCCGGTTGAGCCTCGAGGGCGCGACGATCCCGTTCGGCCGCCGCCGCGAGATCGTCGTCACGCGCGAGGACATGCAGGAGCTCGTCGACGCCGTGCGCGAGCGCACGCGCAGCTACGAGGCCGGCCGCGAGCGCTTCCGCGAGCGGCTCGCGGGGATGGTCGCCTCGCGCCTGCTGAACGCCCGACTCGCTGGCCGGTCAGGACGAGGCGCTCAGCGCCGTGCGCAAGGCCAAGGAGTACCAGCAGCTCGTGAACAGGGCCTGGCCGAAGGTGACGCCCGAGGCGCTGGTCGAGCAGCTGTTCAAGAACAGGATCCGGTTGAGCGTCGCCGCGGGCGAGTTGCTCTCCGAACGAGGAGATCGACCTGCTGCTGAGCTCCTCGGCCGCGCTCAAGCGCAAGGACATGACGCCGACCGACGTGGCGCTGCTCGACGAGGCGCACTGGCTGATCGACCCGAGCTTCCGGCGCTTCGGGCACGTCGTCGTCGACGAGGCGCAGAACCTGACGCCGATGGAGCTGCGGATGACGGTCCGCCGTGCGCGCGGGCAGTCGCTGACGATCCTCGGCGACCTCTCGCAGCGGACCGCCGATGCCGGCGTGTCCTCGTGGGAGGCGGTGCTGAGCGAGGCCGGTGTCGGCGCGCACGCCGTCAGTGAGCTGAACATCAGCTACCGCGTGCCGAACGACTTCCTGGTCCTGGCCGGCGCGCTGCTGCCGCCCGGGGCGCCCGCGCCGCGCGGCGTGCGCGACGCCCCGTTCCCGGCGCGAGCGGTGCAGACCGACGACCTCGGGGCCTCCGCCGCGCGGCTCGCCAGGCAATTCGCCGACGAGGTCGGCAGCGTCGGCGTCGTCACCCCGCACGAGTGCATGGACGAGGTGCGTTCGGCGCTCACGGACTTCGTCGACGCCACGAAGGGCGCGGCGCTCGGCTCCGGCGTGAACCTGATCGACCTGCACGTCGCCAAGGGCCTCGAGTTCGACGCGATCGTCGTCGTCGAGCCGGCCGCGATCCTCGCCGAGCGTCCCGACGGCGGGGTCGGCGGGCTCTACACGGCGCTCACGCGCTCGACGCGAGCGCTCGCGATCGTCCATGCGCAGCCGCTTCCCGAGGCCCTGAAATATTGCGGACAGAAGTTGACCGCAACCCGGCCTAGGCTGCGGTTCATGGACTACAAGCTCGAGCTGATCGCGGTGCCCGTCTCCGACGTCGACCGCGCCAAGGCCTTCTACGTCGACCAGGCGGGCTTCAACGCCGATCACGACCACCAGGTCAACGAGGATCTGCGGTTCGTCCAGCTCACCCCTCCCGGCTCCGGGTGCTCGATCTCGATCGGCACGGGCCTGATCGATTCCGCTCCTGGCTCGGTCAAGGGGCTGCAGCTGGTGGTCGACGACATCGAGAAGGCCCGCGCCGAGCTCTCCGGCCGCGGGGTCGAGGTCTCGGAGGTCCAGAAGTTCCCGTGGGGCGCGTTCGTCTTCTTCTCCGACCCGGACGGCAACGCCTGGGCGGTCCAGGACCTCTCCGGAACGCGCCCGGTCTATCGTGAGGCAGCATGCCCTGATCTCTTCGCCAGCGTCCCGACCGCGGACTACGCGGCGGGGCGCGCATGGTGGGAGCACTTCTTCGGCGCGAGCCGGACCTGCTCCCGAACGACCACGAGGCCGCGTGGCGGGTGACGACCGAGGGCTGGATCTACGTCAACGGCGACGCCGGCCGGGCCGGCACGGCGCTGTCACGCTGCTCGTCGACGACCTCGACGGTGGATCGAGCGCCTGTCACTCGACGCCGCGGCGATCGAGACGATGCCCGGCGGGATCCGCACGCTGATGGTCACCGACCCCGAGGGCAACACGATCCAGCTCGGAGGCTGAATGGCGTCCTATTGCGTGAACCCTGCGGCCATCGCCCGCGCCGAGAAGCTGATCGACGCGCGCCAGTACGTCCTCGACAGCGACTGGGGCGACGTCCAGCCCGGCGGCGCGGCCGAGAACGCCTTCCTGGCGTCGCACTCCTGGGACGAGTACGGGGAATGGCACCTCGGTCTCACCGAGGGCGCCAACGACGAGACCAAGGCGCGCTTCGCCTTCGTCTACGGCGACTTTCGCCGCGTGCACCGCATGGGCCTGATCGCGTGCGTCTACCGCGCGTCGGAATGGCGCCACAAGGAGATCGAGCTCGCCGCGCACGACCTCCTGCAGCGCCTGGACACGCTCACTTCTTGACGGCCACGTTCTTCTTCGTCGGCGTCAGGCCGCTGTAGCTGACGGTCACCGTCAGCTTCTTCGCCTTGCGGGCGTCGGCCGCGGAGAGCTTGATCGTGCCGCGGTACTTGCCGGCCTTGATCGCGAGCGAGAGCGTCTTCTTGCGCGTCGCCTTGCCGTTCTTGTAGGTGAGGACGACCGTCACCTTGCCGGTCGCCTGTGACGTGCCCGCGACCGAGACGGTGCGCTTGGAGCGCTTGAACGTCGCGGAGGAGATCTTCGGGGCGGGCGCCGGTGGCGTGCTCGTCGGCGCGGCGGTGGGCACCGCAGTGGCGGCCACGACCGGGACCGGGGTCGCCGGCGGGGCGGTGGTCGGCGTCGCCGTCGGTCGCCGTGGCGGTTGGCGTCGCCGTGGCCGTTGCGGTCGGCGTCGGAGTGGCGGTCGCGGCCACGATCACGGTTCCCACCATCACGCCGGCATGCGCCTGGCAGAAGAACTCGTACGTGCCCGGTGCGTCAAACGTGCAGTAGCCCTCCCAGCCCGGAGGCGGAAGCGTGTTCGGCATCGGCGCCTTGCCGTCCTGGTCGAGCGGCACGCCGGCATACGAGGGCGACTGCACGGTCTGGTTGCAAGTCGTCGGCTGGGGGCCGGCGACGGCGAAAGCGACGTTGTGCGAGGAGGCGTTGTTGGGGGCATTGAGCGGCGATTTGAACGTCACCGTTCCGCCGGTCGTGATCTCCACCGTGCTGTCGCCGGCGGCGCCCGCTGCGTCCTGGAAGAAGTTGTCACCCGCCGTGATCGTCGCGTCCGAGGTTGGGGCACTCGACCCCGCCGCGACCGCGGGCACTCCGATCAGCGCGACCACCGCGCAGGCCATCCATGGCAGATACCGCATCCTGACCGACCCCATTTCTCCTCCGACCCAACAAATACAGAGCCGACGAATAGCCGCTATGCCCTCCCGCGTGGGAGAAGTTGCGCCGCTTCCCCCACCGGCGGGTCAGCCGAAGCGTCCGGGGTCGGTCGGTGACGTGCTCGCGCTCGGCCGCGTCGTCGCCGCGACCTCGTGCAGCACGACCTCGGAGGGGATCGCGAGCAGTTCGTCGACCGCGTGCTGGTAGGCGGCGTGCGCCTCGGTGGAGAAGTGCGCGCGCATCGCTTCGCTCGACGTCCACGTCTGCACGATCAGGAACGCGGCGGGTTCGCCGAGCAGTTCGGCGACCTCGTAGGCGGAGCAGCCGTCCTCCGTGCGTACGTCGGAGGCGCGACCGGCGAGGAGTCGACGCAGCTCTGCGGCGCGTCCCGTGAGGCCCGCGAGCCGGGCGACGACGACCTGTGTGCTCATGCCCGGAACCCTAACCATCGTCGAGGCCGAGCTCCCGGACGCGCGCATGGGTGGGTGCGGGATCGAACGCGGCCGACATCCAGGTCGCGGTCTGCGCGTCGAGATCGAGCAGGAGCCAGAGTGCCGCGGCCTGGGCGTCGAGCCCGGCCCACCAGCCCGCCCGCGACGCCTCCGGCGCACCGACCGCGCCCGGGTTCAGCAGCCACTTCCCCTGGCTGATGTCGAGCGGCTCGCCGGGCCTGATCCGCACCCGCCGGGTGTGCTCGTGCCACGCGGCGGGGACGTGCGTGTGCCCGACGAGGCCGAGCGGCGCCCGCTGCTGCTCCAGACACGCCGCGGCGTTGGCCGTGCCGACATATTCATGCACCGGGTTGCGCGGGCTGGCATGCCAGCACTGCACGCCGGCGCGCGTCGCCGCCGGCCGCCGCGAGCGCATCCAGGCGATCGCGTCCTCGTCCAGTTGTTCCCGGGCGAGCGCGAACGACCGCGCGAAGCGCACCGGTTCGGTCGAGCGCAGCGCGTCGTAGTCGTGGTTGCCGAGCAGCGCGACGCGGCAGCACTCGCGCGTGCGGGCGACGACCGGCGCAGGGTCGGGCCCGCGCCCGACCATGTCGCCGAGCGACCAGAGCTCGTCCACGCCGTGCGCTCGCGCCGCCGCGATCACGGCCTCGAGCGCATCGGCGTGCGCGTGCGCGTCGGAGAAGGCGGCGACTTTCACAGGTCCTCAGTCGTAGCGCTCGATCATCCGGATGCTGAGATATGACCACCGTGCAGGCGCGAACTCATCGATGACGCCCCGGTCCTACGTGGACGCGCTCTTCGACGAGCTCGCCGCGATCCTCGCGGCGCTGCACGCCTGGACGCCGCCACCGGAGATCGCCACGCTGATGCACGATCGCCCGCAGCTCGATCTGGCCGATCCGCTGTCGGTCTGGGCCGCGGATCTCGTGGCGCTGCCGATCCCCGCGCTCGCCGCAGGCCTCGTCAGGGCGCTGGCGCACGTCGATCCGGCACTGGTCGACGCCGCCGTGGAGCGGATTCGCTCACTCGCCGGCGCCGACGCGCTGGCCACGCCGCGCGAGCCGTGGGTCGTCGTCCACGGCGCGATCGGCCGTGCCGAGGCCGGATCAGCGCTGCTGGACTTCGAATGGGCTCGCTGGGGCCGCCCGATCGAGCGCTCGTCCGGATGGCGCAGGCCCCGTTCCCGTGCTGGCGTGGCTGCAGGAGGACTACCCGCGGTGTTCGCGCGCCCGACCTCGAGCGGCGGCTCTGGCTCTACGAGCTCGGCTACATGCTGCGCGGCGTGATCTGGTGGCCGCCCGACGCCCCGAGGGCGAGCTGACGCCCAAGCATCTGATACACACCCTCCGCGCGCTGATCGACGCGCCGCTGCCCCGCTAGAGTCGCCGCCCGATGCAGGTCCCAGTCGGAGCCACGGGCGCGGGTCCATACGCGCTGGCGGCGGGACCGGACGGCGCGCTCTGGGTGACGCTCGTGCACAGCGGCGAGATCGCCCGCGTCGGCGTCGACGGCACGGTCGACGTGTTCTCGCTCGACGCTCCCGGCTCGCGACCGTCGCTGATCACCGCCGGGCGCGACGGCGCACTGTGGTTCACGCGCGCCGGCGACGACCGGATCGGGCGCATCACGACCGCGGGCGAGACGACGTCGTTCGCGCTGCCCGCGGGCACCGGCCCGTTCGGCATCGTGGCCGCCCCCGACGGCGCCCTCTGGTTCACCGCCATGGGCAGCGACCGGATCGGGCGCATCACGCTCGAGGGCGCCATCACCGACTACCCGCCTGCCCGGGTCGCCCGGCGCGCTGCCGTCGATGATCACGGCCGGCCCCGACGGCGCGCTGTGGTTCACGCTCAACCAGGCGAGCGCGATCGGGCGGATCGAGCTGAGCGGCCGGATCACGCTGCGCCCGCTGCCGACCGCCGGCGCGGGGCCGGTCGGGATCGCCGCCACCCACGACGCGGTCTGGTTCACCGAGATCCTCGCCGGGCAGATCGGGCGGATCCCGGTCGACGGGACGATCCAGGAGCTGCCGTTGGAGGACCGCGAGTCGCGGCCGCACGCGGTGATCGCCGCGCAGGCCGACGGTGTCTGGGTGAGCCTGTGGGGGAGCGGCGAGGTCCTCCACGTCAGTGACGAAGGCGACGTCGCCACGGTCGCGCTCCCGCCCGCGAGCGAGCCGCACGGGCTGGCGATCGGGCCGGACGGAGCGCTGTGGGTCGCGCTCGAAGCGGGCTTCGTGCTGCGGATCGGTGGCTAGTGTCCCGAATCGGGACACTAGCTGAGGCCGGTCTCACGGAGCGTGAGGTTCAGCCGTCCCGTCGTCAGGCCGGTGGCGGGGTCGGCGGTGCCCGGGCGCACCTTGGGTACGCCGTGGAACGCGAAGCGCGATGGGCCGCCGAAGACGAACAGGTCGCCGGAGCGCAGTTCGACGTCGGTGTAGGGCTTGCCGCGCGTCTCGGTGTTGCCGAACCGGAACACGCAGTCGTCGCCGACGCTCAGCGAGACGACGGGTGCGTCGCTGCGCTCGTCCTTGTCCTGATGCAGGCCCATCGAGGCGTCGTCGGCGTAGAAGTTGATCAGCGCGGCGTCGGGTTGGTAGGCCACGGCGGCGGGGTCGTCCGCGTAGGCGTCCGCGACGGCCTGCCTGCCGAGCTCGCCGAGCCAGTCGGGGAAGGGTGCGACCGGTCCGCCGTCGACGTCGTCGGCGGTGCGGCTGTAGCGGTACGGCAGCCAGTGCCAGCCCAGGCAGACGGTCTGCACCGACATGACGCCGCCGCCGGGCAGCTTCGTGTGGCGCATCGGAGCGGGCCCGCGCGCCCAGTCGCGGCAGGCCGTGACGAGCTCGCGCTGCTGCTCGAGCGCCAGCCAGTCGGGGATGTGGACGGCGCCGGGTGCGATCACGGCGCGGTCGCGTCCGAACAGCGAGCTCATGCCTCGAGTCTGACCCGTCGACTACAGTCGGCGGCATGAGCTTCGAGGTCACCGGAGCTGCGTATGACCGCTTCATGGGGCGCTACTCGCGCCTGCTCGCGCCGCGGATGGCCGGCCTTGCCGGCGTTGCCGTCGGTCAGCGCGTCCTCGACGTCGGCAGTGGGCCGGGAGCGCTGACCGCCGAGCTCGTCACGCGTCTGGGCGCGTCGGCGGTCGTCGCCGTCGACCCGTCCGCGCCCTTCGTCGAGGCGCTGCGCGAGCGGATGCCGGACGTCGAGGCGCTGCAGGCGTCCGCCGAGACGCTGCCGTTCGCCGACGGGGCCTTCGACGCCGCGCTCGCGCAGCTGGTCGTGCACTTCATGCGCGACCCGGTCGCGGGCCTTCGCGAGATGGCGCGCGTGACCCGCTCGGGCGGCGTCGTCGCGGCCTGCGTCTGGGATCACGCGGGCGGCCGCACCCCGCTGGGCGTGTTCTGGCAGGCCGCGCACGAGCTCGATCCCGGCGCCAGCGGTGAATCCGGGCTCGCGGGCGCCCATCAGGGTCACCTTGCCGAGTTGCTGCTCGAGGCCGGTCTTCAGAGCGTCGTCGAGAGTGAGCTCGAGGCGCCGTTCACAGCGTCGAGCTTCGAGGAGTGGTGGGAGCCGTTCCTGCTCGGCGTCGGGCCGGCCGGGCAGTACGTCGCCGGGCTCGAGGAGGGCGCGAGCGCGGCGCTGCGCGAGCGCTGCCGCGAACTGCTCCCGGACGCCCCGCGGGCCGTCGCGTGGGCGGCCCGCGGCGTCGTGCCCGCAAGCTAGCCGCTGCGTTTGCCGCATCGCAGCGCCGCTCTGTGACAGCCGGCGACGGAGGGCCCGTCGCCGGCCGCCCGCGTGGCTTAGGCCGAGACCTCGGCAGCCGCGGTCGCGTCCTTCTCGATCTCCTCGGTGTCGGCCTTGAGCTCCTTCTGCTCGAGCTTGGAGGCGCGCTTCATGGCCGCCTCGACCTTGGCGCCCATGTCCGAGACGGCGACGACGACGAGGCCGGCCTGGCCGCTGTCGAGCGACTCGCCGAGCTCCTTGAGGTCCGAACGGCTCATGCCCGCCGCCGCGTGACCGGCGACCGCGCCGAGCGCGGCTCCGCCCGCGGTCATGCCCGCGAGCAGGCCGCCGCCGACGGCCGCGAACGGGAAGAGGACGACGACGAGGCCGGTCGCGAGCCCCATGCCGCCGCCGAGGACGCCGCCGACGCGCGTCGGCGTCTCGTGCTTCTTGACGATCTTGGTCTTGCCGTTGTCGCGGCGCTCGATGACCGCCGCATCCCAGGCGTCGATCAGACCGGCCTCGGTGTGCAACTCCTTCACGAACTGGTAGTCGGCTTCAGCGTCCTCGACGTTGTCGTAGACGCCGACGAAAGCGATCAGCGTGTCGATAGGCATTGCGATTCCTCCCTGAGAGCGGACGAGGTCGCGATGGTATCTGTCACGGCGACGTGGTCGAGAGCGTCAGCGTCAGCGTCTTCGCGTAGGCGCCGGTGCGCAGCGCGTCGCCCGCCCCGATCGTCTGCCTGAATTCCAGCGGCACCGTCTCGTTGGAGGTCGGCGCGGTCCAGGTCGCCAGCGTCAGCGGAGCGGCCGACGAGCCGACGTCGGCGAACGCCGCGGTCGCGCCGGCCCGGGCCTGAACGGCCTGCGGCAGGTTGAACGTGCCGTTGACGAGGTGGCCGGTGGCGGTCGGGCTCGAGTCGCTGATGCCGAGGTTCGCATCCGCGGCGGTCGAGACCACGGTCGCGGTCGTGGTCGCCAGGTAGTCCCTCGTCACGGCCGGGGTGAAGGCGCCGAACGTCGGCGCGGTGCCCAGGGTCAGCGCCAGCGTGGCGGGCACGGTGCCGCCGACCGGCGCGGCGGTGGCGGGCGCCGTCAGGCAATAGCAGTACGTCTCGGGCGGTTTGCCGGGCGTATAGAGCCAGACTCGGAAGAACTCGCGCAGGTCCTGGCCGGAGTCGCGCTGGGCGATCGCGATGAAGTCCTGCGTCGAGGCGACGCCGCCGCCGAAGGTCGCGACGTAGTCCTTGAGCGTCTGGAAGAACGCGTCGTCGCCGATCTTCTTGCGCAGCGCCTGCAGCGTCATGCCGCCGCGGGTGTAGACGGTCGCGCTCTGGTACTGGTTCACGACGCCCGGGTCGAGCACGGTGTTGTTCCAGAACGTCGTGTTCGCGGCGCGCGCGTAGTTGGTGTTGAACGAGGCCTGCGCCGTCGTGCCGCCGTTGTTCTCGACCCACAGCCAGTTCGCGAACGTGGCGAAGCCCTCGCTCAGCCAGACGTCCCGCATCCGGCGCACCGCGACGTGATCGCCGAACCACTGGTGCGCGAGCTCGTGCGCGAG
This sequence comes from uncultured Solirubrobacteraceae bacterium, assembly GCA_963848475.1. Classification (GTDB taxonomy): domain Bacteria; phylum Actinomycetota; class Thermoleophilia; order Solirubrobacterales; family Solirubrobacteraceae; genus Solirubrobacter. The sequence goes on from CAWKDW010000005.1 coordinate 103,192, forward strand.
CGCGCTGAGGCCGTTGGCGCTGGTGAACTCCGGCCGCGTCTGGGTCTCCATCTGGTAGCCCGCGTTGGTGACGTCGACGATCGCGCCGACCGACGAGAACGGGTACTTGCCGAACTTCGTCCCGAAGAAGTCGATGATGTTGCCGATGCCCGCGAGCCGGGTGCGCGCGAGGTCGGTCAGCTGGTCGGGCCGGACGCCGTTGATGACCGGGATTCCGGAGGCCGTCGTGTCGCGCAGGATCGTGAACTTGCCGATGTTCAGCGTCGCGAGGTACGTCGCCATCGGCTCGGTCTCCTCCCAGACCCAGTTCGAGGTGCCCGCGGCCTCGTCGACCGTGTTGCTGATCAGTTGGCCGTTGGACATGACCTGGCGATCGGCCGGGACGGTGACGTTGAACGTGAACGTCGCCTTGTCGTTGGTCGTGTTGTTGTTCGGGTACCAGGTGTCGGCGCCCTGAGGCGGGGTCGACGTGTAGGACCCGTTCTCCGTGTAGTTCCAGCCGTCGATGAAATTGTCCGGGTCGCGCGGGGCGGGGCCGGGCTCGCCCGAGTAGACGACCTCGACCGTGAAGCCCGTCGCGGCGCGCAGCGGCTGCGCCGGGGTGATGATCAGCTCGCGCCCGTCGCGCGTGAACGTCGCCGCCGTGTCGTCGACCTTCACCGACGCGACCGTCAGCCCGCGCAGGTCGAGGTTGAAGCGGCAGAGGTTCTGGGTCGCGGCGGCGGTGATCGTCGCCCGGCCGTTGAGGATGTGCGTGGTCGGGTTGTACCCCAGGTCGAGGTCGTAGTGGGTGACGTCGTAGCCGCCGTTGCCGATGCCCGGGTAGTACGTGTCGCCGAGGTCGGCGGCGCCGTTGACGCAGCTCGTCGGCGGTGCCGCGTTCGCTGCGAGCTTCGGCGGTATCGGCACGTCGTCCGCCCGCCCGCTTCCCCCGAAGCCGGCGAGCGCCATCCCCCCGACGGCGGCGAGCGCCGCCACGACCATCAGCACGAAGCCATTTCTCAGACCGGTTCGCACACGTTCCCCCTCACTGCGGTAGACCCTGAAACGCGTCCGGACCGATTGGTTCGGAACGGACGATTCGAGGATCCAGCGCATTTCGCGCCCTGTCAATGCACGGGTGATGCAAACGCTGACACTGCGTTTCGACCACGGTCGAGGCTCTGGAATACTGGCCGCGTTCGAGCAGTCGGCGAGGGGGTCAACGCGACATGGCCAGCACAGCAAGGACCGGGGCAACGCGTCTGAGGAAGCTCCTCATCCCGCTGGCGGTGATCGGCGCGCTCGCGGTGCCGGCGACCGCCAACGCGTTCGACCGGCCGTCGCCCGGCGCTCCCGGGCTCGGCGACCGGCTGTTCCCGACGCTCGGCAACGGCGGCTACGACGTCCAGCACTACGACCTCGATCTGCGCTACGCGACCTCGGCGCCGTCGCAGGGCATCGACGGCACGGTGACGATCCTCGCCGTGGCGACGCAGTCGCTGTCTCGCTTCAACCTCGACTTCGCCGGCGACTCGGTCGGCTCCGTCAGGGTCAACGGCCTGCCCGCGAAGTTCACCCGCGACGGCGACGAACTCGTGATCACGCCGAAGCTGCCGCTGCTGAAGGGCCTACCGTTCGTGGTGCAGGTCTCGCACTACACGGCGCACCCGGCCGAGCCGAACCCGGACGAGCTGCTCTCGACGGCGTTCTTCATCACCCCGGACGGGTCGGCGACCGCGGGTCAGCCCGACGCCACGCACGTCTACCTGCCGTCCAACGATCACCCGCGTGACAAGGCCTCGTTCACGATCCGCTTCGACGTGCCCGCCGGCCAGACGGCGCTGGCCAACGGCGTGCTCGTGTCCAAGAGCACCTCCCGCGGGCGCACGCATTACATCTACCTGCAGCGCCAGCCGATGGCGACCGAGCTCGTCCAGCTCGCGGTCGGCCGCTACCAGCAGATCGTCCGCGGCTTCCACGACGGCATCTTCGTGCGCGACGGGATCGCGCCGAGCCTCGCCGGCCTGCTGTCGGACAAGCTGCCCTCAGAGCTCGACCATCTCGACTGGATGAAGGCGCGCGTCGGCGACTACCCGTTCGACGCCTACGGCTCGCTCGTGCTCGACGTCACGCTCGGCTTCGCGCTCGAGACGCAGACGCTGTCGCTGTTCGACAAGCCGTGGTTCGACGGCACCTACGGCGGCCGCGGCGTGTGGGAGCCGACGATGGTGCACGAGCTCTCGCACATGTGGTTCGGCGACAGCGTGGCGCCCTATTCGTGGGACGACCTGTGGCTCAACGAGGGCCATGCGACCTGGTACGAGTGGTCCTTCGCGGCCGAGCACGGGGAGCTCGAGGAGGACATCGGCATCCCCGGCTTCGAGGACACGATGCAGGCCGTCTACCAGATCAGCGACCTCCTGCGCGACGAGAACGGACCGGTCGGCCGGCCGCTGAGCGGGGACCCGTCCCAGCTGTTCAGCGTCCAGGTCTACTGGGGTGGAGCGCTCGTGCTCTACGCGCTGCAACAGAAGATCGGCGAGGCGGCGTTCGCGCGCCTGGAGCGCGCCTGGGTGTCCCGCTATCGCGACGGGGTCGCCTCGACGCAGGACTTCATCGCGCTCGCTTCGAAGATCTCCGGGCAGAACCTGACGGCGTTCCTCAACGACTGGGTCTACGGGACCACGACGCCGCCGATGCCGGGCCACCCGGACTGGACGGTCATCGCGCCGGGCGCGGCGAATCGCGTCGCCGCCGCCGCGCCGCGCGAGCTGCTCGCGCGGGCGAAGCGATAGACACGATCTCCGCGCGCGCCGCCGGCCATGGCCGGCGGCGCGCGGGCGCTCGCCATACTGGCTGCGATGCCCGTCGCCGCCTCCGACGCATGAGCCTGGTCGATGTCCTACCGGACCAGCCGAGCGCCGACTCCGTGTACGAGGCGTTCATCGGCTGGACCGAGGAGCTGGGGCTAAGCCTCTATCCGCATCAGGAAGAGGCCGCGATCGAGCTCTTCAGCGGCAACAACGTGATCCTGGCCACGCCGACGGGCTCCGGCAAGTCGATGGTCGCGATCGCCGCGCACTTCGCGGCGCTCGCCGATGACCGCGTGACGTTCTACACCGCGCCGATCAAGGCGCTCGTCTCGGAGAAGTTCTTCGCCCTGTGCGAGACCTTCGGCGCCGAGAACGTCGGCATGTTGACGGGCGACGCGTCGGTCAACAGCGGCGCGCCGATCATCTGCTGCACGGCCGAGGTGCTGGCCAACATCGCGCTGCGCGAGGGCGCGCAGGCGGACGTCGGCCAGGTCGTGATGGACGAGTTTCACTACTACGGCGAGCCGCAGCGCGGCTGGGCGTGGCAGGTGCCGCTGCTGACGCTGCCACAGGCGCAGTTCTTGCTGATGTCGGCCACGCTCGGCGACGTCACCGCGCTGCGCGCCGACCTGACGCGGCGCACCGGTCGCGACACGGCGCTGATCGACGACGCCGAGCGGCCGGTGCCGCTGCACTTCTCGTGGTCGCTGGAGCCGCTGCACGAGCTGCTCGAGGAGCTCGTGAGCGCCAAGCAGGCGCCGATCTACGTCGTGCACTTCACGCAGGCCTCGGCGCTGGAGCGCGCCCAGTCGCTGCTGTCGGCGAAGCTCTGCACGCGCGAGGAGCGCGACGCGATCGCCGACGCGATCGGCGCCTTCCGCTTCACCGCCGGGTTCGGCAAGACGCTGTCCAAGCTGGTCCGCAACGGCATCGGCGTCCACCACGCCGGGATGCTGCCGCGCTACCGGCGGTTGGTCGAGCAGCTCGCGCAGACGGGGCTGCTGAAGGTGATCTGCGGGACCGACACGCTCGGCGTCGGCATCAACGTCCCGATCCGCACCGTCGTCTTCACCGGCCTGGCGAAGTTCGACGGCACCAATCACCGGCTGCTGAAGGCGCGCGAGTTCCACCAGATCGCCGGCCGCGCCGGCCGGCCCGGCTTCGACACGTCCGGCTACGTCGTCGTGCAGGCGCCCGATCACGTGATCGAGAACGCGCGCATGGTGGCCAAGGCCGGCGACGATCCCAAGAAGCTCAAGAAGATCCAGCGCAAGAAGCCCGCCGACGGCGTGGTCAGCTGGACCGAGGAGACCTTCGAACGCCTCAAGGGTGCGACCCCCGAGCCGCTGGTCTCCCGCATGCGCGTAAACCACGCGATGATCCTCAACGTCATCAACCAGCCGACGGATCCCGTCGAGGCGATGCGGTTGCTGATGGAGGAGAACCACGAGGACGCACGCGGGCGCACGCGCCTGGTCGAGCAGGCCGCGTCGCTGAGGGAGGAGCTGCTGACCTCGGGCGTGCTCGAAATGCTCGAGCCGCCCGACCGGTACGGGCGCACGCTGCAGCTCGCGCCCGCGCTGCAGGACGACTTCGCGCTCAACCAGCCGCTGGCGTCGTTCGCGCAGGCGGCGTTCGAGCTGATCGACCCCGAGGGCGAGAACTTCGCGCTCGACGTTCTCTCGGTCGTGGAGTCGATCCTCGACGACCCGTTCCCGATCCTGATGGCCCAGGCCAACAAGGCCCGCGGCGAGGCGATCGCCGCGATGAAGGCGGACGGCATCGAGTACGAGGAGCGGATGGTGCTGCTCGAGGAGGTGTCGTACCCGAAGCCGCTGGCGGAGCCGCTCGTGCAGGCGCTCTCGCTCTACCGCGAGACCCACCCGTGGGTGCTCGAGACCGACCTCTCGCCCAAGTCGGTCGTGCGCGACATGTACGAGTGGGGGCGGACGTTCACCGAGTTCGTCGCGTTCTACGGCGTCGCGCGCTCCGAGGGGCTGGTGCTGCGCTATCTGAGCGACACCTACCGCGCGCTGCGCCAGACGGTGCCCGAGCGCTTCAAGACCGAGGAGATCGATGATCTCGTCGAGTGGCTGGGGGAGACGGTCCGCCAGACCGACTCGAGCCTGCTCGACGAGTGGGAGGCGCTGACCGACCCGGAGTCGGTCGCGGCCGCCGCGGCTGCCGCGGCCGCCGGCCAGGCGCTCGCGCCGCCGCGCCCGATCAGCGCCAACGAGCGCGCGTTCGGCGTGATGATCCGCAACGCGATGTTCCTCAAGGTGCGGCTCGCGGCCCAGGATCGCTTCGCCGACCTGGCCGCGCTCGAGACGGCTTCGTCCGCGCTGAGCGAGGTGCGCGTCGCGATGAACGCCGCGGCCTGGGAGGAGGCGCTGGGCGCCTACTGGGACGAGTACGAGACGCTGGACTCGGGCCCGGCGGCGCGCGCTCCACAGCTGCTGATCATCGAGCGCGTGACGCCCGGCGTCGAGGGGCGCGTCTGGACCGCGCGCCAGATCCTCAACGACCCCGAGGGCCACCACGACTGGGCGATCGTCGCCACGGTCGACCTCGACGCCTCGGACGCCGCCGGCGAGCCGGTGATCCGCACGCTCTCCTGCGGTCCGCCCGTCTAGCGCGGGCGCGCGAGGTACCTGCCGCCGGCGCGCAGGATCTTCTTCTTGTGGCGGACCTTGTCGTCGACCTGGACGACGCCGACCTTGACCAGCGTGAGCGTGCCCGCGCAGCTGTCCTCGACGAGCCAGCGCGTGCCGCGGATGGTCGCCGCGCTGTACTGGCCGCGCGTGCGGAACTTGCCCTTGCCGTCGCCCCAGAGCTTGCGTGACTTGGCCTTCTTGGCCGCCGCGCTCGCCTTGCCCTTCTTACAGGTCGGCAGCGGGCCGGACAGCGTCAGCTCCGTGTACGCGCCGCGCTGGGTCACGGTGAAGATCCCGGCGTAGAAGGTCGCGGTCTCGGGCTTGCCGCCGGCCTTCGAGACCGAGGTGAGCGTGATCCTGCCCTTCGTCACGTCGATCTGCGACCCGAGCGGCACGCTCTGGCCGGTCTTCAGCGGGACGAAGGTCCTGCTGCCCTTGAGCTTGACGAGGACGGTGCCGCTGACGGGCTTGACGACCACGGTCTGATGGAACGTGGGAGTCGGTGTCGGCGTTCGTGTCGGTGTCGGTGTGCGGGGTGGCCGCCGGGGTCTGGACCGGGACGGGCGTCGCCGTCGGTGTCGCAGCCGGTGGGGGCGGCGGAACGTCCAGGGCCCGGATCTCCGCCCACGCCTCGCCGACGCGGTCCCCGCTGTAGGCGATCTTGATGTGGAAGCGGCCCGCGGCCGCGTACGTGTGCGAGGCGACGAGCTCGTAGTTTTGGCCGTCGTACCCGTCGTCGGAGCACGTGATCGTGCCGGTCTCGTCGGCGGGCGTCCCGTCGCCCCAGTCGATCGATGCGGTCGGGCAGTCCGGGCCGTCGCCGGTGTCGCTCAGGGTCACGGCCGAGCCGACCTGCGCCGTCAGCCGCTGGTTCGTCGCGAACTCCTGGATCCCGTAGTCCTGCGAGCCGCCCGAATTGGTGGCGATGACGTCGAACGAGTACACGCTGCCGGGCGACAGGCCGGTCAGGACGTGCGCGAACGCGACCGGGTCGGCGCCCGCGCCGACGTCGACCGGCGTGGTCTCGGTCGCGCCGGTGCCGTCGGTGTCGTAGGAGATCACGTAGTGGGTGGCCGCGCCCGACGGATTGACGCTGAACTCGATCGTCGCGGTGCTGTCGGTCACCGAGGTCACGCGCACTTCGGAGACGACGGGCGGGGCCGGGCCGGATGTGAACTGCTGCACGGCGCCGAGCGCCGAGCCGGTGGCGTTGTCGGCGACCGCCTGGAAGTAGTAGGTCGTTCCGGGGCTCAGCCCCTGCAGCAGCACGGACCTCTGCGTCGGCGAGGCGAGCACGCCGGCGGCCGTCGCGTCCGACGTCTCGGTCAGGCCCGTGGGTGAGGTGCCCCAGAGGAAGTGCAGCGCGCCGGCCTCGCCGGCGAGGTTGACGGTCGCTCCGAGCGTGGCGCTGTAGGCCGCGATCGCGGTCGCTGATCCGGTCGTGACGGTCGGCGCGCGCGAGCTTGACCGCCTCGAAGGCGCCGACGTCGCAGTGCGCGCCCTTGCGTGCGGTGCCGCGCTGATCGGTCGTCGGACAGGCGTTGTCGTTGCCGGCGTCGATCGCCGGGCTGCCGTGCAGCAGCGCCGCGGTCGCCGTCGAGCCGCCGTTGTCGCCGGCCGGGGCGAGCAGGGGATCGACCGGCGATCCGGCGATCCCGGCGCAGGTCGTGTCCTCGACGATGTTGTTGCCGAGGTCGGTGGTGATCGCCTGCGCGGTGAACACCGGCTGGCCGCTCGTACCGGCGGACGTGGATCGACCGGCCTTGACGCAGGCACCGTTGTCGCCGTCCGTGTAGCCCTCGCCGAGGATCGTGTTCTGCACCGACGTGCTGGCGCCCTGATCGGTCTCCAGCCCGCCGCGGAGGTTGGCGTCGAGCGTGACGTTGGTCAGCGTGAGCGAGCCGGCCTGGTTGACGATCCCGCCGCCGATCGCGTTGGACGCACCGTTGCCGGTGACCGTCGAGTTCGCGAGGGTCATCGTCCCGCCGCGCAGATAGAAACCGCCGCCGCTGGTGCCGCCCGAGTCGCGGAAACCGACACGGGTGGCCGTGACCGTCCCGGAGCGCGAGAACAGCCCGGCGCCGAACGCCGCGCCGTTGCTGCGGAACTCGACGTCGGTCAGCGTCAGCATGCCCGCGTTGCCGATCGCGCCGCCGACGGGGCCGGAGTTGCCTTCGAAGCCGACTCCCGTCGAGGTCAACGGTCGCGGCTTGGTTGAACAGCGCGCCGCCGCCGTTGGCGGTGATCGTGTTGCACGGGCTGCAACTCGTGAAGGCCTCGTCCTTGCCGTCGGTGCCGCCGGTGAACGTCACGCCGCTGATCTGCAGCGGCCCGGCGGTGACCTTCATGATCCGGTCCGGCACGCCCTGGATGCGGTTGAACGTGCCGTCGATCTTGCTCGCGGCGCGCCCGGCGCCCGTGATCGTGAGCGAGTGGTCGACGAGCAGCGCGGTTCCCTGCGTCAGCCCGTAGACGGCGGGGCTGCCGGTGGTGCCGCCGAGCTGGACTGATCGCCGGCGTCCGAGGCGTTGATCGCCTGGCGCAGCGAGCAGCTGGTCGGTCGGTCGCACAGGTGCCGGCGCCGGCCGGATCGTCGAGTCGCGTGACGGTGAACGTCTCCGCCTGAGCGGCGGCGGCGAGGCCCAGCCAGCAGGCAGCGACCAGCAGGACGGACGAAAGACAGCGCCTCCAGGGTCTTGTCACAGCGCACATCCTGAAATTTCGCGCGCTCGGGAGCAATGAGCGAAACGTCCAGGATTACGCCGGTCCAGTCCACGGTCCGGATTTTCGTCCGCATGTCGAACTCACGGATCGGCGCGGCCGGATACGGTCTCGCTGCCTCCATGGACAACGACAAGCTCGCTCTCACGGTCGGTTGCACCTTCGGTTTCGAGACCCCGCACCCGGTCTCCGCCGTGCTCCAGGTCGCGCCGTCGGGGCGCGAGCTCCAGATTCGCTCAGAACACTGGAACACCGAGGCCGATCACCACGGCTACCTCGATGCGTTCTCCAATCGCTGCGAGCGGCTCACGATCGCCGCCGGCGCGTCGCGCGTCATCTACGAGGCCGAGGTGATTCTGACCTCGCCGGCCGACCGGATCGCCGCCGGCACGCGCGAGACGCCGATCATGGATCTGCCCGACGAGTACATCGGCTTTCTGATGCCGAGCCGCTTCTGCCTGCCCGACGAGCTCGGCCACGAGGCGTGGCAGCGCTTCGGCGACCTCGCCCCGGGCTGGGAGCGCGTCCAGGCGATCGTCGACTACGTCCATGGCCACCTCGAATGGGTCGCCGGAGCCTCGAACCCCTGGACCACGGCGATCGACGCCTACCGCGCCGGCCAGGGGGTCTGCCGCGACTTCGCCCACCTCGCGATCACGTTCTGCCGCGCGCTGAACATCCCCGCCCGCTACGTCTTCGGCTACATCCCGGAGATCGACGTCCCGCTCCCCGCCGAGCCGATGGACTTCGCCGCCTGGTTCGAGGTCTACCTCGACGGCGGGTGGCACACCTTCGACGCGCGCAACAACCGCCGCCGCGTCGGCCGCGTGATCGTCGGCCGCGGCCGCGACGCGGTCGACGTCGCGCTGATCACCTCCTTCGGCGCCGTGACGCTGACGGAGTTCGAGGTCCGCGCGGCCTAGCCGCTCACTCGGGCGTGACGTAGGCCCCTGAGAGTCCGCCGTCGACCATGAAGGTCGACGCGGTCACGTAGGAGGACTCGTCGGACGCGAGGAACAGCGCCGCCGAGGCGATCTCGCGCGCCGCCGCGAAGCGACCCATCGGCAGGTGGATGAGCCGCCGGGCCGCCTTCGCCGGATCCGACGCGTAGAGCTCGCGCAGCAGCGGCGTGTCGACGGGACCGGGGCAGAGGGCGTTGACACGGACGCCGCGGCGGGCGAACTCGACGCCCAACTCGCGCGAGAGCGCCAGCACCGCGCCCTTGGAGGCGGTATAGGAGATCTGCGAGGTCGCGGCACCCACGACGGCGACGAAGGAGGCGGTATTGATGACCGAGCCGCCGCCGGTGTTGAGCAGGTGGGGGATGCCGTGCTTGCAGCAGAGGAAGACCGAGCGCAGGTTGACGTCCTGCACGCGCTGCCAGGCCTCGAGCGTCGTCTCGAGCACGGAGACGTCGTCGTCAGGGGAGATGCCGGCGTTGTTGAACAGCACGTCGATGCGCCCGTACTCGGAGGCGGCCCGGGCCATGAAGGCGATCACCGCCTCCTCGGACGCGACGTCGGCGGCGACGGCCAGGTCGACGCCCTCGAAGTCGTCGTGGAGGTCGACGCCGACGACCGTCGCGCCCTCGGAGCGGAACAGGGCGGCGCTCTCGGCGCCGATCCCGCCGGCCGCGCCGGTGATCACGCAGACCTTGCCCTCGAGCCGTCCGCTCATGCTCTCGCCGCCTCGACCAGCGCCGCGATCTCACGGGCCGCCGGGTCCGCCTCCGGGTGCCACTGGACACCCAGGGCGAAGCGGCGCGAGCGGTCCTCGAGCGCCTCCGGCAACTCGTCGACCACGGCCCAGCCGGTCACCTCGAACCCGGTTCCGATCTCGTCCACCCCCTGGTGATGGTGTGACTTGGTCGCGTGTGTCAGCTCGCCCGCGGCGCGCGCGGCCAGCGATCCTGACGCAAGCCGCACGTCGTGGTCGCCGAAGGCACCGGGCACGAGCCGGTGATCCTCGTGGCCGACGACGTCCGGCAGGTGCTCGATCAAGGTCCCGCCGCGCGCGAGGTTCATCAGCTGCATCCCGCGGCAGACGCCCAGCAGCGGCAGGTCGGCGTCGAGCGCGGCGAGCCCGAGCGCGACCTCGAACGCGTCGCGCTCGGAGTTCTCGCCGTAGTCGGCGCCGCCCGCGAGGATCAGGCCGTCCACCAGGGCGAGCCACTCCGACGGGTCATCGATCGACGGATCCGGCGGGAGCAGCACCGCGAGCCCGCCCGCGCGCTGGATGGCGGTGGCGTACGAGCGCGGCAGCAGCACCGCCTCGTCGTCCCACACGGTCCAGCGCGCACGCTCCACGGCGGCGCACAGGCCGATGACGGGCCGCCGGCTCACTTGACTCCGGCGGCCTCGTCGAACTCGACGGTCCGGACCGGTCCCGTGAAGGTGTGCTTGGCGCGCACCGCCCACCAGATGCCGACGATCAGCAGCAGGCCGCCGACGGTGATCGGCGCGTAGTTGACGTACTTCCAGTCGAACTCCGGCCGCCACGGCACGCCGGCGGGCGTGAACGGCAGGCAGAAGATGATCACGCAGATCGCGACCCAGACGATCGCGGCCGGGTTGACCCAGCGGTACTTCTTGCCGAGCGTCCACGGGCCCGGGACGAACGCGTCGCCCATCCGCCAACGCAGGTAGACCGGCATCACGTAGGCGATGTAGAGCCCGATGACACAGATCGAGACGACCGCGAAGAACGCGTACGGCGCGCCGTTGGCGTCGCCCTCGAGTGCCGGCAGCGTCATCACGAGTGCGGCGACGCAGGAGAAGACGACGGCGTAGGCCGGCACGCGATGGTGGTTCAGGCGCGTCCAGAACTGCCAGCCCGGCACGGCGCGATCGCGCGAGAACGCGTAGGTCATGCGCGAGCACGAGGTCACGCAGGCCATGCCGCAGAAGAGCTGGCCGATCGTGGCGATCAGGACGACGAGCTTCTGCGAGCTCTCCGGCAGCGAGGTCGCGAAGACCGCGAGCGCGGAGCCGGCGCCGGCGTTGACGCCGTCGACGTCGGTCGCCGCGAACGTGATCGCGAGCAGCACGATCCAGCCGCCGACGCCGGACCAGAAGACCGCGCGCCAGACGCCCTGCGCGGCGGCCTTGGCCGCTCCCTTGGTCTCCTCCGAGATGTGCGCGGACGCGTCGTAGCCGGTCTGGGTGTACATCGTCAGCAGGAAGCCGAGCGGGAGCACGTAGAACCAGAACATCCCGTTGCCGAAGCCCGAGTTGTTGATCGTCTCGGTGAAGACGAAGTCGACGCTCTGATGCGTGTCGGGCACGAACGCGAGCACGAGCACGATCACCGCGACGCCGGCCACGTGCCAGAAGACCGAGATGTTGTTCAGCAGCGCGACCAGCGGCGACGAGTAGATGTTGATCAGCGCGTGCAGCGTCAGGATCGCGATGAACAGCAGGAACGTCTCCGACAGGATGTGCGCGCTGTCGCCCCAGTTGGCGAAGCCCAGGTCGAGGCCGTAGAGCGAGAACGTGGCGTTCAGGAAGGTCGCGGCCCCGTAGTCGACGGAGGCGACGACGCCGACCAGGCCGACGAGGTTGAACCAGCCGGTGAACCAGCCCCAGCGCGGCCCGCCGAGCGTCGAGGCCCAGTAGTAGATCCCGCCCGCGGTCGGGTACGCCGAGACGAGCTCGGCCATCGAGAACGCCACCAGCAGGATCAGCCCGCAGATGATCGGCCAGCCCCACGAGATCGCGATCGGGCCGCCGTTGTTCCACGCCTGCCCGTAGGTCGTGAAGCAGCCCGCGAGGACCGAGATGATCGTGAAGGAGATCGCGAAGTTCGAGAACCCGCTCCACGAGCGTTGCAGGGCTTGCGTATAGCCGAGCTCCGCGAGCCGCCGTTCGTCGTCCGACTGTTGCTGCTCGACCGTCTCGGTCATTGCACGACCCTCCGGTAAAGGTATGCTCCTCCGTCCTTAGCTCGGGAATGTACAGCCGCCGTCAAGGCAGCAGTGCAGCAAGGACGTGCTCGGTGCCGCGCAGGTGGTCGGCCATCATCCGCATCGCCAGTGCCGAATCGCGCTGCTCGAGGCAGTCGACGAGCCGCGCATGCTGCGCGTTGGACCACGCCAGCACCTCCGGCGGGTGCGCGATGTAGCTGATCAGATCGGTCATCGAGCCCTGCGCCTCGGTCATCGCGGCCACCAGCGAGGCGGAGCCGGTCGCCTCGGCGAGCGCGACGTGGAAGCGCACGTCGGCGACGCGGTAGGCCGCGAAATCGTCGCCGTGCGAAGCCATCGCGTCGATCAGCCGGCGCAGCGCCTCGATCGCGTCCCCGTCCGCTCGTTCGGCGGCGAGCGCCGCGACGCCGAGCTCGACGGCCAGGCGCACGTCGCAGCGGTCGCGCCAGTCGGTCAGCTCCTCCGGGCGCAGCCGCTCGAGCGGCGCGTCGGCCACGAACGTGCCGCCGCCCCGGCCGCGCACGGCGCGCAGATGCCCGCTCTGGACCAGCGCCGTCAGCGCCTGGCGCAGCGTCGAGCGCGCGATCCCGAACTGCTCGCAGAGGTCGCGCTCGGGCGGCAGCTGCGTCCCGGGCGGGAGCAGCCCGAGCTTGATCGCCCGACCAAGGCGTTCGAGCGTCTCCTCGAACGCGGTGGTCGAGCGAACGGGCGCGAAGACCCCTGTCACGTCGTACGAGGTCCGAACTTGAGAGGACGGAGGACGAAACGCGGTATTCACAGGCGTTCGAACCCCCTGGTGCGTTCCCAGTCGGTGACGAACGCGTCGAAGGCCGACAGCTCGACCCGGGCGGCGTTGAGGTAGTGCGCGACGACCTCGTCGCCGAAGGCACGGCTCGCCACGCGGCTGTCCGCGAAGAGCCGGCTCGCCTCGGCGAGCGTCGAGGGCACGTGCGGCTTGTCGGCCACGTAGGCGTTGCCCTCGAGCGCGGGCTCGAGCTCCAGCTCGTTCTCGAGCCCGTGCAGGCCCGCCGCGATCATCGCCGCCAGCACCAGGTACGGGTTGACGTCCGCTCCCGGAACGCGCAGCTCGAGTCGCAGCGCGTCGCCGTGGCCGACGACGCGGACCGCGCACGTGCGGTTGTCGCGTCCCCACGCCACCGCCGTGGGGGCGAACGAGCCGGCCGCGAAGCGCTTGTAGGAGTTGATGTTGGGCGCATAGAGCAGCGTCAGCTCGCGCAGGCAGGCGAGCTGGCCCGCGATGAAGCGCTCGAAGGCCTCGGAGTCGGAGGCGAACAGCGAGCTGCCGTCGGTGCGCCGCAGCGAGAGGTGCACGTGGCACGAGTTGCCCTCGCGCGCGTCGTATTTGGCCATGAAGGTGATCGCGAGCTTCTCCTGCGCGGCGATCTCCTTGGCGCCCGTCTTGTAGATCGAGTGCTCGTCCGCGATCCGCAGCGCCGGCCCGTAGTGGAAGTTGATCTCGTGCTGGCCGTCGTTGCACTCGCCCTTGGAGCTCTCGACCGCCAGGCCGGCGGCGCCCATCTGGTTGCGGATCTTGCGCAGCAGCGGCTCCACGCGCGACCCGCCGAGCACCGAGTAGTCGTTGTTGTAGAGGTTGGCCGGCTTGAGGCCGCGGTAGCCCTTCTCGGCCGCTTCCTCGTAGGTGTCCTTGAAGACGATGAACTCGAGCTCGGTGCCGGCGAAGGCCTCCAGCCCGCGCTCGGCCAGGCGCTCCAGCTGTGCGCGCAGGATCTGGCGCGGCGAGGCGACGACGGGCGCGCCGTCGGCCCAGCGCAGATCGGCGAGGCAGAGCGCCGTTGCCTCGTGCCAGGGGATCATCCGCAGCGTCTCGAGGTCTGGGCGCATCTCGAAGTCGCCGTAGCCGCGCTCCCACGAGGACATCGCGAAGCCGTCCACGGTGTTCATCTCGACGTCGACGGCCAGCAGGTAGTTGCAGGCCTCCGCGCCGTGCTCGACCACCGTCTCCAGGAAATGGGCGGCGGTGAGCCGTTTTCCCTGCAGGCGGCCCTGCATGTCGGTGAGCGCGAGCAGGACGGTGTCGACCGATTTCGCCTGCACGGCGGTGCGCAGCTGATCGAGCTTGAGCGCGGGGGGAAGGTCCATGCGGCGCGAAACGCTACACACTCCCGTCAATGAAGCAACTTGCCTACATCACGCAGGGCCACTCCGAATATGACCCCGCGCTGCTCGAGCTCCTCGAGGCCACGGGCATCGACAAGGAGGAGTTCATCGGTCTGGACTACTTCTCGCTGACGCCGTTCTTCATCCTCGCGGGAGCGACGGTGACGCCCGATGCCCATACACATGGCGACGACGTGCATGTCACCGGTGTGACCGTCACGATCGCCGAGGAACTCGAGGCGCCGTTCTTGGCGACGCTCCCGGAGTTCCTCGCCGACGCCTACGGCGCCGAGGAGTAGACCGCGGCTGCCGCTGCGGCGACGGGCTCGCGCAAGCGTCAGCTGCCAGCCCGGATCGCCGACGACCCCGACGAGCGCCGCGACGACGTCGGGGTCGAACTGGGTGCCCGAGCAGCGGTGCAGCTCGTCGATCGCCGCCGAGACCGGCATCGCCTTGCGGTAGGAGCGCGTCGTGGTCATGGCGCTGAAGGCGTCACAGGCGGCGACGATCCGCGCGGCGAGCGGGATCGCGTCGCCGGCCAGGCCGTCCGGGTAGCCCTTGCCGTCGAAGCCCTCGTGCGAGGCGCGCACGACGAGGCCGACGTTGCCGAGCAGGCCGCCGACGCGATCGAGCATCCGCTGGCCCTCGATCGTGTGCGTCTTCATCAGCGCCCACTCGTCCTCGTCCAGCTTCCCGGGCTTGTTGATGATCGAGTCGGGGATGTGGATCTTGCCGATGTCGTGCAGCAGCGCGCCGAGCTCGGTCTCGCGCCGCGTCTCGGCATTGACGCCCATGCGGTCGGCGACGCGCACGGAGAGCTCGACGACGTCCTCGGTGTGGTGGCCGGTGTACTCGTCGTCGTCCTCGAGCAGATCGCGCAGCAGCAGCGCGGTGCCGCGGTAGGCGCCGCTCAGCTCGATCGTCTGGGCGATCCGGGCCTCGCGCTCACGGGCGAAGACGTCGAGGAGCGGCACGAGGGCGAGCACGAGCAGGGCCGTCGCCGGCGCATCGGCGGCGGCGATCGCCGCGAGCAGGCCGATCGGTGCCAGCAGCAGGTCGACGCGGAAGATCTGGGGCAACTCGGCGAGGACGACCCGCGGGGACACACCGGTGGCGAAAGACGAGCGAAGCGGTTCACGGACGCTCTCGACGGCGAACTGCGCGGCCAGCGCGGTCGCGTAGGCGGGCCACGATGCCCACGCGGGCAGCTGGCCGTTCAGCGCCACGAGCACCACCGCGGGCGCGAGCGCGAACGCCCCGTCGTTGGCGGCGATCAGCAGCCGTTGCGGGCTGGCGTCCCGGCGCAGCACGTTCACGAGGCAGCTCGCCACCGACGCGGACGCAACCAGCAGCGGGACGAGCGGCGTCGGCAGCAGCAGCAGCATCGGGACGAATACGAGTTGGGTCGGCACGACGTTTCCGTCGCCGAGCCGGAACTCCACGCGGTTGACCACGGTGTAGGCGACGACGAACACGAGCGCGAGCGGGATGGAGAGCGATCGATCGGGCGTCGGCCAGCACGGCGAGCGCGACGGCGATCGGGAGCCAGAACAGTGCGTGGCCCACTTCGACCGCCCGCTCACGGCTCGGCAACGACTGCGGCCGTGATCGGAGCTTCTCCCCCAGGAGGCGCTCGGCGGTCGCGTCGATGGTCGTGGAGGGCAGGTTGGTCATAGCGGTCGACCCGTCTCTCAACAGGTGTCCTATGTGGTCGACCGCACAACGTGCCGACTTTAGGAGCATGAGAAGGTCACGGATGACCCGCACGGCGCTCGGCGCCATCACCGCAATGGCCGCCACGGCGGCGCTCGCGGCTCCCGCCCAGGCGGGGGTCCTGACGCGGTCCGCCACCGGCTGTGACTACCCGGTCCTGAGCCAACCGTTCGCCAAGTGGCTCGACTACAGCCAGTACAAGCTCGTCGACGGTGGCACGTTCGAGAACGGCGCCGGGGACTGGACGCTGTCCGGCGGCGCGCGCGTCGTCGAAGGCAATGCCACCCAGCGGGTCAGCGGCGACGAAGATCACCGCTCGCTGTTGCTGCCTCCCGGCTCCGTCGCCACGACCGCGCCGGTCTGCGTCGGCCTCGACGAGCCGACCCTGCGCTACTTCGCCCGCAAGAACAGCGGGCTGCTCGGGACGCTCGGAGTGTCGGTCGAGTTCCAGCTCCAGCTCGGGGTCTGGGTCACGCTGCCCGTCGGCGTCGATCTCGGCGGCCCCTGGCACCCCAGCCTGCCGCACCTCGTGGTGGCCAACCTGCTGCCGCTGCTGCCGCCGGACATGACGGCGGTTCGCTTCAAGTTCGCCCCGCTGCTCGGCGGCACCTTCCAGCTCGACGACGTCTACGTCGATCCCAGGAGCTCGCGTCTAGCCGTATCGTCCGAGCGGATGATCGATCCGCTCGAACGCTGGCGCGAATACGGTGAGAAGCCCGACTACGCGGGGCTTCTCACTTTCTCCGGCTTGCCCTACACGCAGGACGCCGCCGATCTGGCCGGCGTCGACGTGGCGATCGTGGGCGCGCCGACGGACGACCTCGTCTCCGACCGCCCGGGCACGCGCTTCGGCCCGCGCGCCATCCGCGCGGCCTCGCTGCCCGCACGGTCCGCACCTGGAGGCGGGCATCGACGGGATGGAGGTGCTGCGGGTGGTGGACTTCGGCGACGCGCCGGTCCTGCCCGCCGATCCCGTGCGCACGCACGCCGCGATCGAGGGCCTCGTCGGCCAGGTCGTCGACGCGGGCGCGCTGCCGATCATCCTCGGCGGCGACCACTCGATCGCCGAGCCCGACATCCGCGCGATCGCTTCGCGCGGCGGCGGCCCGATCGGCCTGATCCACTTCGACACCCACACCGACACCGGCCAGGAGGTCTTCGGCGTCGAGCTCTCGCACGGCTCGATCATGTACCGGCTCGTCGAGCAGGGCCACGTGGACCCGCGCCGCTACGTCCAGATCGGCCTGCGCGGCTACTGGCCGGGTGAGAAGGAGTTCGGCTGGCAGCACGAGCGCGGCATCACGTCGCTGTTCATGCACGACATCCGCGAGTTCGGCATCCGCTCGGTGGTCGAGCGCACCCTCGGCATCATCGGCGCCGGCCCGGTCTTCCTCAGCGTCGACGTCGACGTCCTGGACCCGGCCTTCGCCCCCGGCACGGGCACCCCGGAGCCGGGCGGGATGAACTCCGCAGATCTTTTGTGGGCCTGCCGCGAGATCTGCTCGCGGGTGGACCTGGTCGGGATGGACGTGGTCGAGGTCGCCCCGACCGCCGTCGGCTCCGCGGACATCACCGCGCTGGTCGCGGACCGGATCGTCCGCGAGGTCATCACGGGCGTGGCGCTGCGCCGCAGCGGGCGCCGTGACCTCAGCGGGCGCGGCCGCGGCGGACGCGGTGCCGGCGCGGATCGCGGGCGAGTCACTTCGTGAGATACGGAGCGCGCCGCGCGCGCCATCACACGGCGGCCGGCTGGCTGCAGCCGTCCAGCGCGGTCCTGAAGGCGCGTAGTCGCGGGTGCGCAGCTTGCGGGTGCGAGTGCGCTCTTCCTGCTTCATGACGACGCTGAGGATGAGCTTGAGGATCTCGGGCGGGCCGGTGGCCTTGACGTGGCCGGACTCGAAACACTCGCGCCAGTGGCGGAGCGAGCCGTCCTTGGCGAGTTCGTTGAACTCGGTGCGGGGGATCGAGAGCCGGACCTTGGCGTCGGAGGCGATGTCGCGCGTGATCCGGGGACCGGGGACCTCGACGCGGAAGAGTTGGATGTCACCGCGGCCGCGGAGCTCGAGCTCGAAGACGAGCTTCAACCGCTCCAGCGCCGGAACCTGGCGCTGGAAGTCGAGGATCACCTGCTCGATCTGGGCCTTGGTGTCCGCAGTGGACATGGGCCGAGATCTTAGTCGGCTGCGCGCTTGACCTTTACGGCGTACTTCGAGGGCTGCTCAGCGACGGTCGGATTGTCGATCTCGCCGAGGCGGTCGATGAGCTTGATCCACTGCTTGGGCTTGAGGATCGCGTTGATCTGCTTGGCCGCGGCCTTGTTCTCGCCGTAGAGCGGGCGCCAGCCGACGTGGATGTGATCGGCGTGGTCGGCCATGGCGAGCGTGTTGTCGGCGCCGTCGAAGGTCATCAGGGAGATGATCTGGTGCGGCTTCATCGTGCCCTGCAGGGTCAGCAGGCGCTGGATCGTCACGTCGGCGATCGAGTTCGGGCCCTGGTGTCCGTAGATGTTGATGCCGTTGATCGCGGCGATGTCGACGGCGGTGCCGGTCGAGTGCTCGGAGACGTTGCCGGAGGCGGTCATGTAGCCGTGGCCGCACTTGAGGCTGGAGACGGTGGGCTTGAGACCACTGGAAGCGAGGAACTCGAGCGTCGCCAGGACGCGGCGGTCGACGGCGCCGGAGCGGACGTCGTCACGGCCGCAGCCGTAGAGCTCGATCCGGCGGTCGGCGAGCACGCGGCGGGTGAGGGTCTCCTTGCTCATCAGCATGATCTGGCCGATCGAGGGCTCCTCGGCGTCGGAGCCGAACAGCGCGTTCTTGCCCTTGGCGCGGTAGACCTCGGTGGACTCGAGCAGCTTCCAGCCGTCGAGGATCGGCTTCGGGTCGATGCGCGGGGCGCCGCGGCCGGCCGGGCGGATCTCGAACAGCAGGTGCGGGGCCTTGGTCTCGGAGGTCTTGCCGATCCGGCCGAGCGTGGTGCCGCCGAGGACGCGTACGCCCTTGACGAGCCGCTTGGCGACGAAATCCTTGGGGTTCAGACCGAGCGGCGCGCCGGCGGAGGCGAGTTCGACCGGGTCGGTGGCGACCTGGGCGTCGCCGCCGGACTTGAGGGCGTTCTTGCGCTTCGGGTGGGCGAAGAGGCGGACCTTGGCGCTCGCGGCGGCAACGGCGGCGGGCTTCGCGGCCGCTGGGGCCTTCTTCGGGGCCTTGGCGTCGGCCGGGGCCTCGTGCTCGGTCTTCGGAGCGGCGGCCTTGACGCCACGGCGCTTGCTGCCGGTGTCGCTGTCGGCCTTGCGGGTGCGGCGCTTCGGGCTCGGGTAGGTCTTGGCGACCTTCGCCAGATGCCCGTAGGTGTAGATGTTGCCGTAGACGTCCTGGACCACGATGTAGCGGCCGAGGCGCTTGCTGGCGCCGAGCTTGATGACCTTGCCGTCGTTGACGGCGACCACCGGCGAGCCGGCCTTGGCGTAGATCTCGATGTTGCGCCGGCGCGTGTCGGACTCGACGGTGACCGCGGCGTTGGTGCCCTTGGTCTTGCGGTCGGCCTTCTTGAGCGCGCCGGCGTAGGTCGCCTTGGCGCGGACCGGGAAGCGGCCCTGCGTGAGGCCGGTGAGCGAGCCGACGAGGTCGCCGGGGATGCCGCCGATGACCTGGGCGCGCATCAGGACCGAGTCGACGTACCAATCGGCGTGGTTGTAGGCGAAGACGGCCTTGCGGAGGTCCGTGTCGCCGCCCGCGGCCTTGAGGTAGCGCGCCGCGGCGAAGATCGCGTCGACCGGGTTGAAGGGGTCCTTGACGCCGTCCTGGTTGGCGTCGACGCCGTAGCTCTTCCACGTCGCGGGCATGAACTGCATCCAGCCCAGCGCGCCGGCGGAGGAGACGTTGAGGTTGCGGCCGTAGTCGGTCTCGATCTCGTTGATGCCCGCGAGAACCTCCCAGCGGATGCCGTACTGCATGCCGGCGGCCTGGTAGATCGGGAGCAGGAAGGGAGGAATCCGGAACTTGTCGATGAAGAAGTTCGGCACGCCGATCTTCGCCGGACCCGGGATCGAGAGCGCGTAGCTCGGGTTCGACGAGGCGGGGCTGCCGTCGACGTTCGTGAGCTTCGGCACATGAGCCGCGGGAGTCGCGGACTTCGGTTCGACGATCTCGACACACCCTGAAGCTGAAGTCGAGGTTGAAGCCTTCTTGCCGGTCTCCTTCTCGGTGCACTCGCGCGCCTGGCCGTTCTTGCCCGAGGACTGGTTCGCGGCACGCTTGCGCTTGCGCGGGGTCTCGGTGGCCGTGGGCGTAGCGGTGGCGGTGGCGGTGGCCGTGGCCGTGGCGGTCGCGTCGGCGGCAGCTGCGGTCTCCGTAGGCGCGGGCGTGGCGATCGTGGTCTCGACCGGCGACGGGAACGGCGTCTCGGTCGGGGCCTCCGTGGCCGTCTCCGTGGCGGTCTCCGTGGGCGTGGCCGTAGGCGCGTCCTGAGCCGTCTGCGTCGGAGCCTCCGTGGGAGCTTCCGTCGGGGCGGGAGTCGGCTCGGCCGGCGCGGTCTCAGCGGCCGTCGGGGCGGCCGATGCCGTCGCCGTAGGCGTAGGATCGTCGGCGGTCGCGGGAACGCCCAGCACGGCCGCAGCCGCGGCAGCGCTGATCAGGGCGGTTACAAGGATTCGGCGGGTCACGTCCCCCTCGGTGTCGGCAATCGACGGTGCTCTCTTGAGCCGTGGGGGTGGGGTTGTGACCCGATCCGGGCATAACTAACGGTCTACTTGAGCTTGAGATCGTGCGAAATCGCTACGCTTGCCCTTCGATGGACGCCACCGCGCTGGACATCCGGGTCGCGGTGCCGGATGACGCGTCGGCTCTCGCCGGCACGACACGGCTCGGATTCGAGTCGTACCGCTCCTGGGCGCCGGAAGGCTGGGAACCCCCGCCGCCCGCGCTCGAGTTGCGCTCGATCCGCGAGCGCCTGCGCCAGAACTCGACCTGGTGCGCAATGGCACTCGACGAGGAGGGCGAGCCCGCCGGGCACGTCGGCATCACCCACGCCGCCGAGCGCGACCGCCCGCACGTGCGGATCCCCGGCCGGGCGCACCTGTGGATGCTGTTCGTTCGCCCGCCGTGGTGGGGCAGCGGGCTCGCGACGCGCCTGCACCGCCTCGCGCTCGAGCAGGCGGCCCGCGAGGGCTACACGACGATCCGGCTCTACACGCCGCACGGCGCCGCCCGCGCCCGCGCCTTCTACGAGCGCGAGGGCTGGGCGGCCGCGGGTTCAGCCTTCCAAGAACCGCTGCTCGGACTCGACCTCGTCGAGTACCGTCGCGTCCTGTGATCCCGGAGCGCTTGTTCGAAGGCGCGGCCGAGCGCTCGCGCGTCTCGATGCGCACCCGCTGGCACCGCGTCCAGATCGGCTGGCGGACGATGGTGCAGGCGGGCGTGGCCGTCGCGCTCGCCTGGTCGGTCGCGAAGTGGCTGTGGGGCCACGAGATGCCGTTCTTCGCCCCGATCTCCGCCGTCATCGCGCTGGGGACGAGCTATCACGAGCGCAGCCGCCGCGCCGTCGAGCTCGTCGCCGCCGTCACGCTCGGGATCGCCGCGGCGGACCTGCTCGCGTACCAGCTCGGCCCGGGAGTGCTGCAGCTCGCCTTGGCGGTGTCGATCTCGATCGGGCTCGGCCTGTTCTTCGGGACCAGCCAGCTGTTCGTCAATCAG
Source organism: uncultured Solirubrobacteraceae bacterium (assembly GCA_963848475.1). Taxonomy (GTDB): domain Bacteria; phylum Actinomycetota; class Thermoleophilia; order Solirubrobacterales; family Solirubrobacteraceae; genus Solirubrobacter. The sequence continues at coordinate 124,829 of CAWKDW010000005.1, forward strand.
GTCGCGGTCTCCGCCGTCCTCGTCTTCACCGTCCAGACCGCGAGCGACGGCGTGTCCTTCGCGCGGACGCTCGACGCGCTCACGGGCGGGACGATCGCCCTGCTGGTGGCGGCGGTCCTGCTGCCCGCCGACCCGCTGCGGCTGCTGCGCGACGCCGCCCGGCCGGTGCTCGACGAGCTCGCGGGGACGCTGGACGACATCGCGGGCGCCCTGCGCTCGCGCGATCCCGATGCCGCCGAGGCCTCGCTCCTGAGGGCGCGCGGGATCGACGAGCTCGGCGAGCGCTTCTTCGACGCGACCCGTGAGGGGCGCGAGACGACCCGCATCTCGCCCGCGCGCCGGCGCGCGCGAGGGGGAGTCGAGTTCTACGCCGAGGCGGCGGCCCGCGTGGACCTGGCCGCCCGCAACGTCCGCGTGCTGGCGCGCGGCGCGATGCGGGCGCTCGCCCTCGACGAGAACGTGCCGCCCGAGGTCGCCGACTCGCTCGAGTCGCTGGCGACGGCGGTGCGGGCGCTCGTCGGCGCGCTGGAGAGCGGCGAGGGCTTCGAAGCCGTGCGCGAGCCCGCGCTGCACGCGGCGGCGACCGCGACGCACGTCCTCGAGGGCACCACCAACCTCTCCGTGAGCGTGATCGTCGGCCAGGTGCGCTCGACGGCCACCGACCTGCTGACGGGGATCGGGCTCAGCTACGCGGAGGCGACGGAGGCCGTGCGCGAGGCAGCGCCGTAGCGCGTCACTCGCCCGGCTGACACGACGGGCACCAGAACGTCGTGCGGCCGCCGATCGTGGCCCGCTCCACCGTCGTCCCGCAGCGCGGGCAGGCCGCGCCGCGCTTGCGAAAGGGAATGAAGTCGCCGGTGTGGACGCCGCCCTTGCGGATCGCGTCACGCGTCGCGGCGCGCAGTACGCGGCGCAGGTGGTCGAGTTCCTCTTCGCCGAGCGAGCCCGCCGAACGCCGCGGATGCAGCCGCGCGCGCCACAGCGTCTCGTCGGCCAGCAGGTTGCCGACACCCGCGATCGAGCGCTGGTCGAGCAGCCGGGCCTTCAGCGCCATCGCCCCGCGGCCCACCCGCGCGCGGAAGACGTCGCGCGAGACCTCGAAGGCGTCCGGGCCGACGTGCGTGAAGTCCGGCTCGATCACGGCCCGGCCGAGCCGCCGCTTGTCGCGCAGCGCGAGCCGGCCGCCGTCGGCGAACTCGAGCACGAAGCGGTCCCAGTTGTTCGGGCCCGGCGGCTCGTCGACCACGATCCGCCCCGCCATCCCCAGATGCAGGCCGAGATCCGGGCCGCCATCGGTCTCCGCCCAGAGGAACTTGCCGCGCCGGCGGGCAGCGGTCAGCCGGTGCCCGATCAGCGCCATGGCGATCTCGCCCGGCGCGTGCGGGCGGCTCACATAGCTGTCGCGATCGTCGACGGCGACGATCTCGCGCCCCAGCGCGCGCTCGATCTGCTGGCGAGCGCGTTCGGCCTCAGGCAGTTCCGGCATACCACTGAGGCTACGATCCGCGGGGATGCCGCGATCACGACGCACCTGCCACGCCGTCCCCGGGTCCAGCGAGCGCTTCATCGCGAAGGCCGTAGGCCTGGACGCGGACGAGGTCTTCCTCGATCTCGAGGACGCCGTCGCGCCCAACGAGAAGGAGACCGCGCGCGAGCGGGTGATCGAGGCGCTGCTGACGCTCGACTTCGGCGAGAAGACCGTCGCCGTGCGCGTCAACGGGACCGATACGCCGCACTACTACCGCGATCTGATCGCGGTCGTCGAGCGCGCCGGCGAGCACATCGACGCGATCATGCTGCCGAAGGTCAGGACACCGGGGGATGTCGAGATGACGGACAAGCTGCTGACCCAGATCGAGCTCGCGACCGACCTGGAGGTCGGCGCGATCGGCATCGAGGCCCAGATCGAGGACGCCACCGGGCTGCTGGCCTGCGAGGCGATCGCCGCCGCCTCGCCCCGGATGGAGACGCTGATCTTCGGCCCGGGCGACTACAGCGCCTCGGTCGGGATCCCGATCACGACGATCGGCGCCGCGCCCGACGGCTACCCCGGCGACCACCTCAACTACGTCTACTCGCGGCTCGTGGTCGCCGCTCGCGCGGCGGGCATCCAGGCGATCGACGGTCCCTACGGCAACATCAAGGATGAGGAAGGCCTGCGCGCCCGCTCGCGCCTGGCCCGCGCGCTCGGGCTCGACGGCAAGTGGACGATCCACCCCGGCCAGATCGACATCGTCAACGAGGTCTTCAGCCCCGCCCACGAGCAGTGGGAGCGCGCCGAGGCGATGCTCGCCGCCTACGACGAGGCGCACCGCAACGGCGCCGGGGCGGCCGTCTTCGAGGGCGAGATGATCGACGAGGCCAACCGCAAGATGGCCGAGCGAATCGCCTTCGCCGGCCGCGCCGCGGGGTACGACGCATGACCCGGGGAACGCGCATCGGCCTGCTCGCCGTGGCCGTCGTCATCCTCGTGGTGGCCTTTATCGCACTGCGGCCGAGCTCCGACGATCCCGAGACGACCGCGGACGCCCCGACCGCGACGCCGACGATGACCGCGACCGCGACGCTCGACCCGGGGGAGACGGAGACGCCGACCCCGACCCCAACCCCGACGCCGAAGCCGACCGTCGACCCCGGCCCACTGCTGACCGGACGCACCGTGCGCAAGATCCGCGTCGACAAGGGCGACACGGTCCGCTTCCGCGTCCGCTCGCCGCAGGACGACGAGGTCCACATCCACGGCTACGACATCAAGAAGGACGTCAAGGCCGGCCAGACCGTGCCGGTCAGCTTCAAGGCCACGATCGACGGCATCTTCGAGATCGAGTTCGAGGATCAGGGCAAGCAGATCGCCGAACTGCGCGTCGACCCCTGAGCGCTACGTCTTCATCCAGACGTACTTGATGTCCTGGTTGAATTCGGCGTCCGGCGTGTAGTTGTCCGGGTGCGAATGCGTCGCGAAACTGCTCTTGGCGTTCTTGAGCTTCCTCCCGGCGGGCATGGTTTTCCCGGCGGTCACCTTCACCGTGTGCCCGGTGATGTCGAAGATGTATCTGCCCTGCGGTGTGAACCCCACGTGGAGGGTGATGTCGTCCCACGTCGACGTACCGGTGAAGATCGGCGTGTAACCCCACTCGTCCATGATCCGGAAGCGCGTCGACGTGTCGTCGTACTGCACGCCCCTGGTCACGTAGTACTTGTGGAGCATCTGCACCGCGTCGTCTTCTGACGGCGGCGTCTGCCCGACGAGGCTGGTCGTCTTCGCGAGGCCGTTATCGAGCTTGACCAGCGCGATCAGGACGCAGGCATACCCCCAGTACGAGGACTTCTCGCCGGGGATGATCGTCGTCTTGAGGTTGGCGTCGGGGCCTGGGAGGTCGTTCACTCCCGGGGCGAAGTCATACGGGCTCGACATGACCCACCGGACGTCCTCGTCGAGCTCTTCGGTGCTCTCGTACTTCTTGTCCTTCGGGCGCTCGAGCAGCCGGTGGTGATCGGTCGCGACGCTCGTCAGCGCGGCATCGGTGCCCGGTTTCGGGGCCGCGCCGACGAGCGTCGCGGCGTTCTGGCCCATCGTCGCGTCCGGGATCGACCGCACGCTGCTGAAGCTGTTGAGGTGCATGCCGGTCGCGAGCGCGTCGCCGAAGACCGCGTCGTCGGTGGCGAGATCCACCAGCGTCGGGTCGGTGGGCTGCGGGTTGGGCAGGACCTGATTGTTCTGCCAGCGGACGTGCTGCCGCCCGTAGCTGTCCGGCACGAAGAGCGCGGTCGTGGTGGGGTTGAAGATCATCCGCTGCACCGCGCGGTTGCCCGCGGACCGCTGCAGCGCGAGGATCGCCGCGGTGTCGGGCGCGCGGACGGGCAGCCTCGTTTCAGGCTCGGGATCCGTCCGTTCGTCGCGCCGCCTCAGGCGGTCGGGCGAAGGCATCTGTGCGGTCTACCAGAGTCGCCTGGCCGCGGCCAAGAGACCGAAACCCGGCAAGTCGCCTAGCGGACGGCCCGTCGCGCGACGCGGCGCTGGCCGGCCAGGATCGCGGTTCCGCAGCCCGCGCTGCCGGCGCCCACGAGCGCCGCCAGCGGGTGCATGACGAGCAGTGCCACGAGGAGCACGACCATGCCGAGGAGGACGAGCACGCCAGCGGCGATGCTGACGCGATCGCGTCGATCGAGTTGAGCCATATGGGGAGTGAGAGGGTCGAGGGGAGCGAGACTGGGGGAGGACTTCGATGCTATCCAGCGCGCTCGCGGGAACCTCGGACCGGGGGTCGGATCTTCGTCGACCGCCGGGCTGGCGTTATCCGCACTTGACCAGGAGCCGCCAAGCTCAAACGAGCTTTGATTCGATGGTTGACAGCAACGACGTTGGTCTTGGGACTGCTGTTCGCGGGTCCGGCAGAGGCCGCCTCGCGCCCGCACTACGACGTCCCGAGCGGGTTCACGCGCTGTTCGCAGGCGACGGCGTGGCACGGCTTCTTCAAGTGGGCGTCGGTGCGGCAGAGAAGCTGCCGCACCGCCGATCGCTTCATGACCGAGTACGCCAAGCACGCCAAGGGCGCCACGATGCCCAAGCACGTCGCCGGCTACAGCTGCCGGATCTACTACTGGCGCAACGCCGACGGCGACATCTACGCCAGTCGCCACACGTGCACGCGCCACGGCGCCAAGATCCGCTTCTACGGGATGGTCTGACACCGGGATAGCGACCCCCGGGCGGTCCGCTCGCCGCGCGCCGCGCGACGAGTTCAGCTCCTAGGCGGGGCCTTCGCCGAAGGGCTCGAGGCCCTGGTCGTCGACGACGGAGCCGATCGCGACGCGCAGCCAGGAGTCCACGCGCGGCTGGACGCGCTCCAGCGAGTCCAGTTCGCGCGCGAGCGCGAGCGCCTCGTCGGCGGCCTCCTCGCCTTGACCGTCGGCAACGGCGTCGTCGACGGCGCGCAGCGCTCGCTCGAGCGAGCTGCGCAAGGCGGTGATGCGGGCGTCGATCCGGCGTGCGGTGGTCGCGTAGCCGAGGACGCGCTTGCGGTGGCGCTCCTCGGTGGTGGCCGGCACCGAGGCCAGCAGGCGGTCGATCTGGGCGGCGTTCACGAGTCCCGGCGGGCCTTTCGGTAGTCGCGGTTGAGCATCGCGATGAAGTCGATGCTGATCTCCTTGGGGCAGGCGGCCTCGCACTCCTGGTGGTTGGTGCAGGAGCCGAAGTAGCCGTCCATCAACTCGACCATCGCGAGCGTGCGCTTGCGGCGCTCGGGCTGGCCCTGGGGCAGCAGGTTCAGGTGGGCGAGCTTGGCCGCGGTGAAGAGCTGGCCGGCGCCGTTGGGGCAGGCCGCGACGCAGGCGCCGCAGCCGATGCAGGCGGCCGCGTCCATCGCGCGGTCGGCGTCCTCCTTGGGGACCGCGATCAGGTTCGCGTCGGGCGCGCTGCCGGTCGGCGCGGTGATGAAGCCGCCTGCCTCGATGATCCGGTCGAAGGCCCCGCGGTCGACGACCAGGTCCTTGACGATCGGGAAGCCGGACGAGCGGAACGGCTCGACGACGATCGTGTCGCCGTCGGAGAAGCGGCGCAGATGCAGCTGGCAGGTCGCGGTGCCCCGCTGCGGGCCGTGGGCCTGCCCGTCGATCATCAGCCCGCAGGCGCCGCAGATGCCCTCGCGGCAGTCGGCCTCGAACGCGACCGGCTCCTGCCCCGCGCCGACCAGTTGCTCGTTGAGGAGGTCCAGGAGCTCTGGGAAGGACATCTCCTCGGTGGCGCCGTCGACGTCGTAGGTCTCGAACGCGCCGGCGACGTCGGGCCCGGCCTGGCGCCAGATCTTCAGCGTCAGCTTCACGCGTAGCTCCGCTGCGTCGGCCGCACGTTCGTGAAGCTCAGCGGCTCGCGGTGCAGGATCGGGACGCCGCCGGTGTACTCCCAGGCCGCCACGTACGTGAAGTTGTCGTCGTCGCGCAGCGCTTCGCCGTCGGGCGTCTGGTGCTCCTCGCGGAAGTGCCCGCCGCAGGACTCCTCGCGGTGCAGCGCGTCGCGGCACATCAGCTGCGCGACCTCGAAGAAGTCGTCGACACGGCCCGCCTTCTCCAAGGACTGATTGAGCGTCTCGTCGTCGCCGAGGACCCGCACGCCGGCCTTGAAGCGCTCGTGCAGCGTCGCGATCTCCGCCATCGCGTGTTCGAGCCCGGGCCCGTTGCGCGCCATCCCGCACGCATCCCAGAGCACCTTGCCCAGCTCGCGATGAAACCAGTCGACCGAGTGCTCGCCGTCGCTGGAGAGATAGCGGTGCACGCGCTCGCGGACCTCCGCCTCGGCGGCGGCGAACGGCTCGGCGGTCACGTCCATCGGCGTCTGCCCGAGCAGCGGCGCCAGGTAGTCGCCGATCGTCACCGGCAGGATGAAATAGCCGTCCGCGAGGCCCTGCATCAGCGCCGAGGCGCCGAGCCGGTTGGCGCCGTGGTCGGAGAAGTTCGCCTCGCCGATCGCGTACAGGCCGGGGACCGTCGTCATCAGGTCGTAGTCGACCCAGAGGCCGCCCATCGTGTAGTGCGGGGCGGGGTAGATGCGCATCGGCACGCGGTACGGGTCCTCGCCCGTGATCCGCTCGTACATCTGGAAGAGGTTCCCGTAGCGGGCGCGGATCGTGTCCTCGCCGAGCCGCGCGATCGCGTGCGCGAAGTCCAGGTAGACGCCGTTGCGCCGCGCGCCGACGCCGCGGTCCTCGTCGATCATCCCCTTCGCCGCGCGCGAGGCGACGTCACGCGGGACGAGGTTGCCGAAGGCCGGATAGCGGCGTTCGAGGAAGTAGTCGCGCTCGTGCTCGGGGATCTGGCCGGGCGCGCGGTCGTCACCGACGGCCATCGGCACCCAGATGCGCCCGTCGTTGCGCAGCGACTCGCTCATCAGCGTCAGCTTCGACTGCGTGTCGTCGGACTGCGGGATGCAGGTGGGGTGGATCTGCGTGAAGCAGGGGTTCGCGAACGTCGCGCCGCGCTTGTGGGCACGCCAGATCGCCGTCGCGTTGGAGGCCTTGGCGTTGGTGCTGAGGAAGAACGCGTTGGAGTAGCCGCCGGTGGCGAGCACGACGGCGTGCGCGGCGTGCGAGCGGATCTCACCGGTCAGCAGGTCGCGGACCACGATCCCGCGTGCGATGCCGTCGTCGACCACGACGTCGAGCATCTCCGTGCGCGTGTGCAGCTTGACCTTGCCCGCCGCGACCTGGCGCATCATCGCCTGGTAGGCGCCGAGCAGCAGTTGCTGGCCGGTCTGCCCGCGCGCGTAGAAGGTGCGCGAGACCTGCGCGCCGCCGAACGAGCGGTTGTCCAGCAGCCCGCCGTACTCGCGCGCGAAGGGCACGCCCTGCGCCGTCGCCTGGTCGATGATCTCGTTCGACACCTGCGCGAGCCGGTAGACGTTCGCCTCGCGCGAGCGGAAGTCGCCGCCCTTGATCGTGTCGTAGAAGAGCCGGAAGATGCTGTCGCCGTCGTTGCGGTAGTCCTTGGCGGCGTTGATCCCGCCCTGGGCGGCGATCGAATGCGCGCGCCGCGGGGAGTCGTGGAAGGTGAAGACCTCGACCTCGTAGCCGAGCTCGGCCAGCGTCGCCGCGGCCGATCCGCCCGCGAGGCCGGTGCCGACGACGATGATCTTGAAGCGCCGCTTGTTGGACGCGTTCACGAGCCGGACCGTGAAGCGGTGGTTGTCCCAGGCGTCCTGGATCGACCCCGGCGGCACCATCGACTCGAGCGCCATAGGGCTCATCCGATCACCCCGAACATCACGGCCAGTGGGAAGGAGACGTTGCCGGCGACGATGATCGCGGCGAAGACGGTGGCGAACTGGCGCCGCCACGGTCGCGTCCAGCCCATGCTCTGGAACAGGCTCCACGCGCCGTGGTAGAGATGCACGCCGAGCGCCAGGTTCGCGACGATGTAGACCACCGCCACCGGGAAGCGCTCGAAGCTGGAGATCACGTTGTGGTACGGATCGCCCTTCACGAAGTCCGGATTCGCCGGGCCCCAGGTGAGATCGAGCAGGTGGAAGATCACGAACAGCACGACGATGATCCCGGTCCAGCGCATCGTCCGGCTCGCGAAGCTCGCGGCGACGTAGTCGCGCTTGGAGCGGTAGGTGTCAGGCCGCGCCCGGCGGTTGATCACGGTCAGCTGGTAGGCGGCGACGATGTGCGCGGCGACCGCGACGAGCAGCACGATCCGCACGCCCCACAGCAGCGCCTCCCGCGGCAGCGCCGGCTCGCCGACCTCGCGCAGCCAGGCGCTGTAGCGGTCCAGTGAACTCGCCCCGAAGTAGACCTTCAGGTTGCCGATCATGTGCGCGAGCACGTACGTCATCAGCACCATCCCGCTGATGGCCATCACGTACTTCTTGCCGACCGCAGTCGAGTAGAGCGAGGGTCGGCCCTGCGTCGCGGCACTCATTGCGAAGGCGATCCTAGCCCGCCGGCCGACCGGGCCTGGCGGTATGGCGCACAGGTAGCAGCGTTCGGCCAATCCTCCGAACGGGATGAGAACAGCGGACGGCGCGGCGGTTAGCGTCGCCCCGTCCAATCAATGGAGGAGGTAGGTATGCGAGGAGCAGGTCGAGCGGTATTCGCCGCGACGCTGCTGTTGATGGTGGGCGCGTTGAACATCATCTACGGCATCGGTGCGCTGGACAACGCCAGCGTCTTCGTCAACGACACACGGTTCGTCTTCTCGAACCTGAACACCTACGGGTGGGTCCTGATTCTCCTCGGCGTGCTGCAACTCGCCGGAGGCGTGTCACTGATCGCTGGGCATGCGCTCGGCAAGGTGATCGGCGTCATCGCCGGCACCCTGGGCGCGGTCGAGGCGCTGGTCTCGGTCGGCGGCTCGAACCCCTGGTGGTCGCTGGGCATCTTCGCCCTCTGCATCTACATCGTGCACGGGATCCTCGTGTACGGCGACGACGAGTCGTTCTGAGCTGACGCACGCTCGCGAGGGGTCCTCAACGCCGTAGCCATGACGGTGCTCATGGCGGCGGTTGGGGATCACCTTCGCCACCTGGTTCGACGGCTGGAGGGTGGCTCCGATGAATATCGAGGGTTCTCCCGGTCATACCGGTTGACTGGCCCCATGGACGAGGAGAGATGCGGATGCCGAAGGTGATCTACGCGATGGGCGGCGTCTCGGCCGACGGCTATGTCGTCGGGCCGGACGGGAAGTTCGACTGGTCGATACCGGACGACGAGTTGCACCGGTTTCACAACGAGCAGACGCGCTCGCTCGCCGGTCACCTGCTGGGGCGTCGCTTGTACGAGACGATGGTCTACTGGGAGACGGCCGGCGAGGATCCCTCGGACATCGCGCGCGAGTTCGCGCTGATCTGGCAGGCGCTGCCCAAGGTGGTGTTCTCGCGGACGCTGGACTCGGTCGAGGGAGCGAACACGACGCTCGCGCATGGTGATCTGCGCGCGGAGCTGACCTCGCTGCAGGAGTCCGTTCGCGGAGACGTGGCGATCGGAGGCGCCGAGCTCGCTGCCGAGGCGGCCCGTCTGGATCTGATCGACGAGTACCGGCTGTTCGTGCATCCGGTCGCGGTCGGCGGCGGCATCCCGTTCTTCCCGCGAGGTCACCGTGTCGACCTGGAACTGGTCGAGACGCGCACGTTCAGCTCGCGCGTCGTGTACCTGCGATACCGCGCGTCAGCCAGCTAGCCGGTCGAGGAGATCACCGTGACTCACACATCAACCACCGCGGCGCCGCCCGGTACGCGATGAGCGCCCACGCCTCGATCACGATCACGGCGATCCGCGTCGCCGACCTGCTCGTCGAGGGCGAGCGGATGCCGGTCTACGTGCACCTCATCGACCATCCCGACGCGCGCGTGCTGGTCGACACCGGCATGACCGAACTGCACCCGGCGGCGGCCGACCTCGATCCCCGCCTCTGGCCGCTGACCGAGCAGGACCTCGATCTCGACGGCATCGACATCGTCGTCAACACCCACCTGCACTTCGACCACTGCGGCGGCAACCACCTCTTCGCCGGCAAGCCGATCTACGTCCAGCGCCGGGAGCTCGACGACGCGCGCAACGCGGACGACTACACCATCCGCGAGTGGGTCGACCCGCCCGGCGTGCAGTACCTGCCGGTCGACGGTGAGCACGAGCTGCTTCCCGGGCTCCGACTCGTCCCGGCGCCGGGCCACACGAGCGGCATGCAGGTCGTCGTCATCGAGACCGGCGGGCGTCCGCTCGTCGTCGGAGGTGACGTGGCGGTCTGGTTCGGTGAGCTCGACGAGCCGGACACCGAAGGCCAGCTGCGGGTGCGTGCGCTCGACCCCGAACTGGTCTGGCTCGCGCACGAGCACGAGCCGTGGCGGCCTCCCACCGACTGAAGCGTCACACGAGCTGTCCCCGATCACCAGGCGGACGCGGGAGGTCGGTCCAGGGCAGGCTCTCCTCTACGGTTAGACGAATGCCCGCCCGTCAAGACCTGCGCAACGTCGCCATCATCGCTCACGTCGATCATGGCAAGACGACCCTCGTGGACGCCCTGTTGCGCCAGTCGGGCACGTTCTCCGCTCACGAGGAAGTCACCGACCGGGTGATGGACTCCATGGACCAGGAGCGGGAGCGCGGGATCACCATCTTGGCCAAGAACGCGGCCATTCGCTACCTGGCGGACGGGGTCGGCGAAGTCAAGATCAACCTCGTCGACACTCCTGGCCACGCCGATTTCGGCGGCGAGGTCGAACGCGGCTTGACGATGGTCGACGGGGTGGTGCTCCTGGTCGACAGCTCTGAAGGTCCGCTGCCCCAGACGCGGTTCGTCCTGCGCAAAGCCCTGCAGGCGAGCCTCCCGGTCATCCTGGTCATCAACAAGGTCGACCGTCCCGATGCCCGCATCAGCGAGGTCGTCGACGAGGTCTACCAGCTGTTCATCGACCTCGATGCCAACGAGGAGCAGATCGAGTTCCCGATCGTCTACACGAACGCCCGGGCGGGGCAGGCGTCTCTGGAGCAGGGGGTCGACGGGGTCGATCTGAAGCCCCTGCTGGATCTGCTGGTGTCAGCGGTGCCGGCGCCGACGTACACGGACGGGCATGGCCTGCAGGCGCTGGTCACGAACCTCGATGCTTCCGCGTATGTCGGGCGGCTGGCGCTGTGTCGGGTACACAACGGCACGATCAAGAAGGGGCAGACGGTGGCTTGGTGCCGTCACGAGTCGGGTGCCGTCGAGAAGGTCCGCGTCGTCGAGCTGTACCTCACCGAGGGCATGAGCCGCGTTGCCGCGGCCAGCGCGGCGCCGGGCGACATCATCGCCCTTGCGGGCTTCCCGGAGATCACCATCGGTGACACGATCGCCGACGCCGACGACCCCAAGCCGCTGCCCCCGGTCAGCGTCGACGAGCCCGCGCTGGGCATGACGATCGGCATCAACACGAGCCCGCTGGCCGGCAAGTCGGGCTCCAAGCTCACGGCCCGTCAGATCTCCGATCGGCTCCAGGCTGAACTCGTCGGCAACGTGTCGATCCGGGTCCTGGACACCGAGCGCCCTGACACCTGGGAAGTCCAGGGACGCGGCGAGTTGCAGCTCGGCGTGCTGGTGGAGAGCATGCGCCGCGAGGGTTTCGAGCTCACGGTTGGCAAGCCCAAGGTCGTCACTCGGACGGTCAACGGCAAGGTCCACGAGCCGATCGAGCGCATGGCCATCGACGTGCCTGAGGACTACCTGGGCACGGTCACCCAGCTCATGGCCATGCGCAAGGGTCGCATGGAGCAGATGATCAACCACGGGACCGGCTGGGTGCGCCTGGAGTACCTGGTGCCCGCCCGCGGCCTGATCGGCTTCCGCACGGAGTTCATGACCGAGACCCGCGGCTCGGGGATCATGCACTCGGTCTTCGAGCGCTATGAGCCCTGGCAGGGCGACATCAAGACCCGCGCGTCGGGGTCGCTGGTCGCCGACCGCTCGGGCAAGACCGCGTCCTTCGCGATCATGCGCATGCAGGAGCGCGGCGGCCTGTTCGTCGGCCCCGGCGAGGACGTCTACGAGGGCATGATCGTCGGCTCGAACGCTCGCGCGGACGACCTCGACGTCAATGCCGTGCGGGAGAAGAAGCAGACGAACATCCGGTCAGCCAACGCCGATGACATGGTCAACATCGTGCCTGCGCTGCGCATGTCGCTGGACCAGGCACTGGAGTTCATCCGTCCCGACGAGTGTGTCGAGGTCACCCCTGAGAGCGTGCGGCTGCGGAAGGTTCTGCTCACCGCGAACGACCGCGTCAAAGCGAGCCGTAGCGCCGCGAAGGCGACCGACTGACCGACGGCCTCCTGCGGCGCGGAACGCTTGGTTCCGCACGCCGGTCTACAGCGCCGACTCCGCGTCCCGATGCAGCATCGTCGGTCCGGTCAGATCACTAGAGTGGCCAGATGGATCCGAGCCCGACTGAGGACTCCGCGGTGCTCGGAAGCGATGCGGGATCGGCGGCCGTTCTGACCTTCATGCGGGTCGCGCCGGGGACTTCCCGATCGCTGAACGGGGCCCAACAAGCGATGCTCAGCGCGCTCTGCGCAAACGCCAATCGGCTGGCGGTCACGGGCGTCGCAAACTGCTGTACCGCCCTGGATCTGGCCGAACGCGGACTCGTGACGGTCATGGACGGCAACCTGACCCGACACGGCGGGGCAGGGGTGATTGCAGCGACTCCTCGTCGCCGTCGCGCGACCTGACGCGTCCACAGGGAGCAGGGACGGACCCCACGATGCCAAGGCCGCTCGCAAGGTGCGCGATGCCCCGGTTGAAAGTTGCCGCCCATGGCGGCACAGCGCGGGTTCGGCGGTGCGTGGCAAGCAGGTGAGCGGCCACGTCGGAGCCGCGCCAAGCGCTCGGACTTCCAGCGAGGTCGCCCACAGATCCGGAATCGGCATTGGATATCTTCGATGCGATGTCGACGGTGAGGATCTGCATCGATGTGTCCAACCTCGACGCGGCCAGTACGTTCTATTGCGAGGCGCTCGAATGCACCGAGGTCGGGCGGAGTGCCGGGTCGGTCAGGCTGACTGCCGGTGGCAACGAGCTTTACCTGCTCTTGCGGGATGAGGGCTCGACGCCCTTTCCGGCCGCGATCGAGGGGCGGTCATTCGTCAGACACTGGACGCCCATTCACCTTGATTTCGCCGTTGAGGATCTCGCACGCTCGACCGCTGAGATCACCAGGCTGGGCGGAAGCGTCGAGGATCGTGAGTCGGGGGATTGGGGCAGCCTGACCCGCTGTGTAGATCCCTTCGGCAACGGCTTCTGCCTGCTCACGGACTAGGGGCCGACTGGTGGCGGGTGTCGGTAGTCAGCGTCCGATCAAGCAGATCGGCTGCGGCGGCCGTTGGGTGCAACTTGCACCCAGTGGTACCGTGAAGGGGTGGCCAAGGTGATTCAGATCCGCGATGTACCGGACGATGTCCACGACGCGCTCGCTGAGGCCGCCCGTGAGGAGGGGATGTCGCTGACCGGCTATGTGCGGCGTGAGCTTGAGCAGATCGCCGGCCGGCGACGTCGGGTGCGCGAGAACGAGGCGGTGGTCCGGCAGACGCAGGAGCGGCTGGGTGTGCGGGTCGACCGCAGCGTCATCCTCTCTGCGCTGCACGAGGGTCGCCAGGCTTGAACGTCGTCGATGCCGGCGTGATCGTCGAACTGCTCGTCGGCGCGCTTGACCCCGCCGGGCTCGGCGGTGAAGAGCTCGCCGCACCGCACCTGCTCGACAGCGAAGTCACCCACGTCCTGCGGAGCCTGGTCATCCGAGGCGCCATCGACGAGCAGCAGGGTCAGGCGGCGCTCGACGGCTTCACGGCTTTGGCGATCCGCCGCTTCCCCGCCGACTGGTTGCGTCCGCGCATGTGGGAGTTTCGTCACAGCCTCAGCGGCTACGACGCCACCTACGTCGCCCTCGCCGAAGCCATCGACGCCTCGAGGCTGCTCACCACCGACGCCCGCCTCGCCAAAGCGCCGGGCATCCGCTGCCCCATCCACCTGCTGTGACCACACCGCCGGCGCCGCAAAATCGCGCAAAGCGGTAGTCCTGGTGACGTGGCTGCGGTCGGCGCCTAAGAGTCGTCCGCGGTGACGGTCCTCAGGAGGTTCGCGATCCCGACGGCGCCGTGACCGGCGTTCTCTCCGGTACGAGGGTCTGCACGGTGCGGACAGCCGCACCCTCATAAGTGCGCGGCGCGGAAGATCGGGACGCCTGCCTGCTCGGTATTCGCGGCGGGGCGCTCGCGGGACGCTGTCTCATGTGTCCCCGACCGTGAGCGATGGTGCCCGAAGATGACTGTGTTCGCCCTGAGAGCTCCGCGTCTCGGTTCGCTCGGCGCGCGGGCGCGCACGCGTTCGGCGGAGGCGGTCGTGTTCGGCGTGGCGGCTGTGTTTGCACTCGCGCATGCGTTCGATGACGCGTTGCTGCTGCCGAGTGCCGGCGTCCCGGCCGCCCGGCACGGACTCGCGTTGGCGGTCGCGGTTGTCGCTTCCGTGGCCGCCATCGTCCGGTTCGAATCGATGCGGCCGGGTCTTCGCGCTGTGACCGCGTTCACGTTCGGCGTGCTCGCCGCCGTCAACGGTGGTCGCCACGCGCACCACATCGTCCGTGAAGGCACGACCGCCAACGACATCACCGGCACAATGGCGCTCGCCGCGGGCGTCGCGCTCATCGCGCTGGCAGGCTGGATCCCGTTCCGCCACCGCGGCGAGCGCACCGCGAGCCCCGTCAAACGCTGGGCGATCCGGACCGCCGTGCTGCCGCTCGGACTGCTCGCCGCAATGTTCTTCTACATGCCCGTCGGCATGGCCATCGTCGACGTCCACTCACTGCACCGAGCCGTTGGCAGCCCGCCGAACGCCGACTACGAAACCCTTCAGTTGACAACGTCCGACGGCCTCGAGCTTGTCGCCTGGTACCACCCCTCGCGGACCGGCGCGGCCGTGCTGTTGATGTCCGGCGGAAGCGGCGACATCCGCGGCACGATCCGCCACGCAACGATGCTCGTCCGCCACGGCTACGGCGTGTTGCTCTTCAGCGGCCGCGGGACCGGCAACAGCGACGGCACGCCCAACTCCTACGGCTGGGGCCGAGAGAAGGACGCGGCCGCCGCCCTGGACTACCTCGCCACGCGCGATGACGTCGAACCCGGGCGCGTCGGCGCGCTCGGCCTGTCGACCGGCGCAGACATGGCGATCGACATCGCCGCGCGCCGCGACGACGTCAACGCCGTCGTCGCTGACGGAACGGCAGCAATCGGCTATGAGGATGTCAAGGAATTCACCAAGAACCCGGTGACTCGACTGAACGGATGGGTGTTGTTCAAGTCGATCGAAATCATCCAGGGGAGTTCCGGACCGAAGCTCTCGCTCGCCCACCAGATCGCGCGCACCCGTGCTCCGAGCCTGCTCGTCGCCGCGGGTGAACCCGAGAAGCTCTGGGGTGAGCTCTACGACCGCGCCGGCGGCAAGCAATCGCAGGTCTGGTACCTGCCGAAGGCGAGCCACACCGCCGCGCTGCGCCAGTACCCGCGCGCGTACGAGCGACGCGTGGTCGACTTCCTCAACAATCACCTCCGCGAGCGCAACATCACGGACCAGGATGGATGACTCCCATTCGCGCGAAGCAGCAGTGAGCGTGACCGGGGCGTCGGACCGGACCGCTCATTTTCGTCCAACGTGGTAGCAACGCGATGGGCGGTGAATGGCCCGCCCCTGCACGGCGTGAACTTCGCCGCTGTCTCGACGAACGCCTGCATCCATAAATTGAAGACCTGCGCAGGAACAGCGTGAGGGACTGCTCGGCCCCGACCGCGGCATGGCCAGTGCCCCCTAGCTTGCCTTTCTTGTCGCCCGACGCCATGGAACGGCATATGCTGAGTCCGTGCATGACGAGCCCTCTCGCGACTCGAACGCGCTACGAGCGCACACGACGGACGAACTCTGGGAAACGTACCTTCGCACGCAGTCTCGGTCCGTCCGGGACGCCTTAGCCAGCCGTTACGCCCCGCTGGCGCGGAGACTCGCACACGAGCTTGGCGCCAGCGCGGAACTGGACGAGCGTGACCTTGCCGTACACGGTTTGGTCGGTCTCATCACAGCGATCGAGCGCTTCGACCCTACGGGCGAAACGGACTTCGAGGTATACGCAAGCGCTCGCATTCGTCACAGCATGGTCGACGAATTAGTTGCTCTCGAGTGGGCGCGCCCTGCTGTCGCGAGCGATGCACGCGCGATTGCGGCAGCGAATGCAGACCTCGAGCGCCAGCTTGGCCGTCTGCCCACCGACGTAGAAGTTGCAGATGCCCTTGGTGGCGCGCTCAGCGACTATCTAGCAACGCTCGAGAACATCTCGGACACGACGAACGCGGAGCTCGAGCGCATCTGGTCGCTGCCGGCGGCATCCGGAGATCGGCGGTCGCCCGCATCACGTGTTGACGATGTCGGCGATGACCAACTAGTGGTCGAGGCAGCCGCCGAAAGCGACCGGCTCGCCGAGGGCATCGCGAGCCTCCCGGAGCGCGAAAAGTTGGTGATAGCTCTGTACTACTACGAGAATCTGACATTGAGAGATATCGCTCACGTTCTCGGGGTGTCGGAGGCGCGCACCTCGCAGCTTCATACGAAGGCGGTGCTCCGGCTGAAGTCGCGGCTGCAGAGTCAGCAGCCCTCGCAACGATTGGATACGTCGGGTCCGACACGGCGATCCCCCGGTCGGCTGCGCGGGCAGATCATGCTCGCCGATGACTTCAATCGGTACGCCGCGTGAGGTCCTTGACGCGTTCGAGGGCGACTAGCTGTCGCTCCTTCTCGACACACATGCGGTCTTGTGGTGGCTCGCGGATGCGCCTGACCTTTCGACAACCGCGCGCGAACGTATTGCGGTCGAGGACCGCGTACTCGTGAGTGCGGTCTCGATCTGGGAAATTGCGATCAAGAAGGCTCTCGGCAAGCTCGCCCGCACGAATTGCTCGACGCGATCCGTGCCGACGGGTTCGTCGAGCTTCCTATCTCTTGGAAGCATGCCGAGTATGCGGGCAACCTGCCTTCGCACCATCGGGATCCTTTCGATCGAATGCTCGTCGCTCAGGCGGCTACCGAGGGTCTTGCGCTAGTGACGGCTGACGCAGCGATTGCCCCCTACGGTGTCACGACCGTGTGGTAGTTCCGGGCGTGACGCTCCGTCCTCCGCCTGGCCCCAAGGCCGTGAGTTCCTGGACGACCTGAGCAGCCGCCGCCGCGGCTTCTCTTTGATCGTGCGCGGTTTGTCAACCACCTGCGGCTGTGGTTGCTCCCGGGACGTGAGGTGTGCTCATTTCTCTTTCGGCGCTCGGGTCCGCGCAGAGTGTTCGTGGGAGCTGTCTCGGCTTCTCAATTCCATGCAGGGCCGTCAGGCGGCCAGAAAGCAGCGGGAGCTTGCCGAGGCAGGGTCGGGCCGGCGCGGGGCGGCGGGCTTGAAGGGTTCTTGGCGTGAGAGGACGTGCCAGGCGGCGATCAGGATCTTGCGCGCGACGGCGGCCTTGGCCGGGTTCTTGCCGGCGCGCTGGGCGAGGTCGCTGTAGAGCGCGTGCCAGGGGTTGGAGGGTCGCCAGGCGTGTTGGGCGGCTTCGACGGCGGCCCAGCGCAGGGTCCGTGAGCCGGCCTTGGAGAGCGCGCCGGTGCGCGAGCGGTCGCCGGACTGGCTGATCTTCGGCGCCAGGCCGGCGTAGCCGATCAGCTTGCGCGGCGAGCCGAAGCGCGCGACGTCGCCGATCTCGGACGCGAGCGTGAGCCCGAGCAGGTCCCCGACGCCCGGGATCGTGTCCAGCAACACGACGCGCGCGTCGGCGCGCGCGAGCGGGCGCAGTTCCTGGTCGATCGGGAGGATGCGCGCGTCGAGCAGCTCGATCACGTCGAGCGCTTCGGCGATCGAGCGCCGCCAGACCGCGGGCACGCCCTGCTCCTCGAGCAGCGTCATCGCGTCCGGCGCACGCAGCCGTTGCAGCGAGATCCGCAGGCCCCACTGCGTCAGCAAGCCGAAGATGCGGTTCATCGCCGACGCGCGCATCCGGACCAGGTGCGTCCGTCGCCGCAGCCGCTCACGCAACGCGCGATCCTCCAGCGATGGGACCCAGAGCTCGGGTACCAGATCGCGGCGGGCGAGCTCGGCCAGCACGCGCGCGTCGACCTTGTCGGTCTTGCACGCCAACGGCGCGACGTCACGGACCTTGCGCGCGTGCGCGATCTGCACCCGCCAGCCCGCCGTGGCGAGCTGGTCGCGGACCCAGATCGCGCCGCTCATCATCTCCACCACCGCGCGCACGTCGGTGCCGCGCTCGATCACCAGCCTGCGCCAGGCCGTCAGCGTCGGCCGACACTGCGCCTTCGCCGACGATCCCGCCAGCCTCGCTGAGCGAACACCACGCCGCCCGCCGATACGACCAATCGATCCCGAGATACTCCACGACAGGGCCTCCCCTTCGCGGGTTGAGAAGTGGACACGCCTGAGTCTGCGGGAGGCCCGCCTTCGGCGCGGCCTCCTTCATGACATTCCATGCTCAGCGCGCGTCCTACGACGGCGTTGCCGGCATCGGCCCACTGCTCCTCGTCGCGCAACGCAAACGGTCGCCGCTGCGCTCGGCGAACCCCGCGATGTCCGGACCCTGACGCCGCGGATCGGTGCGGGGCGGCCGAAATGCCTGCTCGGATCGCGGGTTGTCATGACACAGCTTTTCTGACGGGTGGTTCGTATGAATAGCGTGGTCGCACCCACTCGATCGGGGGTCAGATGTCGTCAGTCCAGCGGATGCGCGGCGAAGAGACGGCGGAAGAACGGCCTGTGCGTCCGCGTCCGGCCGCGAGCCCGCAGCTCGACCGCAGTCGCGTCATTCCCGGCACCATCCAGCAGTACCAGGGGCTCATCGGCAACCGCGCGGTCACGGCCATGCTCGCCCGCGAGCGGATTCGGCCCGCCTGGAAGTTCCAGATCCAGGAGCAGCAGGACAAGGAGGAGTACGCGGAGCTAATCGGTGCCGCCAAGAACACCGATGAACTCGACGTCGAGACACTCACGAAGCTGCTCGAGTTCTTCCGCCGGATCAACGTCTCGGCCGTGGTGACGGCGCTCGAGAAGGCGTTGCAGATCCGCACCGGAGAGCTCACGGTCGAGAAGGAGCCCGAGCCGGAGAAGGAAGAGGACCGCCAGTTGCGCGAGGAGCGGCTGCTGACGGAGGGCCTGGAGTCGATCGGCGCGGAGAAGAGCTGGGAGGAACTGGAGCCCAAGATCCTCGAGTGGTGGCAGAAGCTCAAGGCCAACGAGGCTAAGGAGACCTTCGAGTCGGCGTTCCTCGACAACCGGATGACCGCACGCCAGATCAGCCTCAGCGGCCGGGGCGGCCGCTTCAGCGCGGCCAAGCCTGATAAGCAAAAGACGCCCGGACGCGAGATCGTGCTGTCGCGCGGCATCCAGGGGATCGAGCAGCGGACGAACCCGAACAACTTCCGCAAGACGAAGTCCGGGGAACGGGGCAAGCACGCGCGTGGCCTGCACGACCTGAGCGCCTCGCTGATCGACCACAAGAAGCCGATCTCAGGGCAGCTCAAAGGCTACGAGGACGCGGTCGTGCTCTTCATGCCGATGCCCGAGGAGAACGACCTGCGGATCATTGCCGCCCTCGCGCGGCTCGACGATCGCAACATCAACGCGCTGCGCTTCTTCAAGAGCCAGATGACGCGGATGCAGGCCGCCCAGTCCAGCGACATGGGCACGACCTTCAACGATGTCAGCGAGGAAGGCGGGCCGGACAAGTTCCGGTACGGCGCCACGGGCACGATCATCCGCAAGAAGGGCGGCCTTGGCGCGCCAGCGACCGAGACCGAGCTCAAGGCCCGCAAGACCAACGCGCTCGAGTACAAGAAGATCCTCCAGGCCGGGATAACGAACGTCAACGAGGTCGTCGTCGCGTATCGCTCACACGCCTCGAAGGTCTTCCCGCTGTACGCACGCTGGGACGAGACGAACAAGCTCTTCCACGTCCTCGACTCCAACCTCGTGCCCCGCGGCGTGCAGATCACCGATGACGGCCACGTGCAGCTCGGCTCGCCGCCCCCCGAGATCAGCGACAACCTCGAGGAGCCCGAGGAGACCTTGGCCGGCGAACGCTTCCTATGGTCGTGCGAGGAGTACATCCAGCAGAACGCCAACGACCCGAGCGCGCTGCGTCAGCTCCTCACGCTTCTTACGTTCAAGCAGCGACTGGACCTCAGGGACGCGTACGTGAGCAACGCCTACCTCGGCGAGGACAAGACCCGCGACGACAAGCGCAAGAAGCTCGTGCTCGGCCTGATCGAGGAGATCAACTCCGAGATCGCCTCGGGCACGCAGGGCCTACGCGGACCGGAGAACCTGCCGCACGTCCACTGACGAACCCGGGCATACTCGGCGGCCCGGAGCGAGCACGCAACGCTCGGTCGCCCAAGGGGACTAAGTGGACTAAGTCCGTGTCATGCCGGGCATGGATCTGGTTTCCATCCACGAGTCCAAGATGCACTTCTCGCGCTTGATCGTGCGTGCCGAGGCCGGCGAGGAGATCGTCGTGCGTCGCGGCGCCACGCCCGCCGCGACGATCGTGGCGTATCACCCGCCCACGACGCCGCGCCGTCCGGGCGCCCTCAGGGGCAAGATCCACATCGCAGAAGACTTCGACGAGACGCCGGACGATTCCGCCGACGACGTCGCATGAGCCGCCTGCTCGTGAACCCGCACGCTTTGCTGTGGCGGCTAACCGACGATCCAGCTCTCTCGTCCGCTGCTCGCGCCGCAATCGCCGACCCTACGAACGAACCGCTGCTGAGCACTGCCAGCATCTGGGAGATTGCCCTCAAGCGGTCGCTCGGCAAGCTCACGGCACCCGATGATCTGCCCGACGTCATCGGCGATGTCGGCACCGGAGCGGACCGGCTTCTCGCGCGCAAAGCGATAGCGACGGTCGCGGAGTCAGTTGTTGCTGCGGTCAGCGGGTGGTCAATGCGCCACAGATCACCGTCGCTCGGCGTAGTGGCGGCGCTCGCCCGCTCTCGACACTCGATTGCGCTAATGAGCGGATGTAGGCTCATGTGTCAATCCACGAGCTTGCGTCCGAAACGTGGTCGCGGGCCCGCGACGCGGCGCGGGCCCGCGACGATCCTCAACGGGCGGCGAGGAGCCGCGTGGCGGTCGCGGCCTGCGACGTCGGCGTCGCTCGTCCTTCGAGCACGAGCGCGCCGGTCGCGTTGTTGACGTGCCCGTCGACCTTGACGAGCACGCGGTTGAGGTGCTCATAGGCGGGTACGGCCGTCTGGCACAGGGCGAACCCGTCGATGACGAGGTCGACATTGGCCGGGACGAACCCCGGCGCCAGCATCTCCTCGGCCGTTGGCAGCGCCACGCCGGGAGGCGGAATGACGAACCCGCGCGCCCGCGCGTGCAGGTGGCCGCCGGGGATCTCGAACGTGTCGCGGGCGTCGATTACCCCGATCCCGTCGTTGCGCTGGAGCAGGTAGTCCGTGCCCCAGCCTCGGCCGCCGGCCAGCTCGCCGGCGACGATGCGTCCGTCGAACGGGACGTCGATGCGGATGCCCTCGGCGACCGGCCCGATCGGGGTGGCGGTACCCAGCGTGCCTTCGTAGCGATAGAGCAGGTCCATGACTTGATCTCCTTGAGTGATGGTGAGTGGTCGAGTGGGTCAGCGCTGCGCGATGCGCAGCGCGCCTGCACGGCGCGGGGCCTGACGGACGCCGCCGTCCCCGGTGGCGCCGACTTCGACGGTGAGCGTGCGGCCGGCGTAGCGGCGGGCGAAGCGGACGGCGAGCCGCAGCGTCGCCGTGCGCGCAAACGGCCCCGCGGCGGTCAGGGAGCTGCGCCCCGGGAGCACGCGGACGGCCGGGCCGTGCGAGCGCACCCGTTCGGTCTCCTGGTCGACGGTCACCTCGCCGATGCGGCGGCCGCCGTGGCGCAGCACGAGCCGCACCTCGTCGAGGTCGGTCCAGCGCGCGGGGTGCGTCCAGCGGATCGTCACCGTCGAGGCCTGGCCCGGCCGGACCGTGAGCGTCCGCGGGGCGAGCCGGAACGTTCCGACCACCCCGTTGCTCTCGCAGCCGAACGCCGCATCGGCACGGTCGCGCTGGATCTCGTCGATGTCGGTCCCGCAGTCGGCGATGTCGAACTCGCCGTCGGCGGTCATTAGGAGGTCGTTACCGCCCAAGCCGCCGAGGGTGTCGACGCCCGGGCCGCCGATGAGGACGTCGCGCCCCGGCCCGCCGACGAGCCGGTCATCGCCCCGTCCGCCGTCGGCCAGGCCACCGAATGGCGAGGTGCCGAGCGTGTCGTCACCGCGTCCGCCCTCGACGATCTCGACGTCGTCCTGAACGTTGTCGCCCTCGCCCGCCGCGCCGTCGTTTTGTATGTCGGTCCTGCCCTCGAAGGTCACGGACACCGGGGCGAGCCGGTCGCGGTAGACGACGCCGTCCTGGCCCGGGCCGCCGCTGAGGAAGTCGCCGCCGTTGGGGGTCGTCTGCCCGCTGCCGCGGAAGCGGCCCTCGACGATCGTGTCCATCCCACCGCCGGCGCGGATGACGTCCCCTCCGTTGCCGCCCTCGATGATCTCGCCGGCGTCCCCGCCGCTGATGACGTCACCGAAGGCGCTCCCGCGGAGGCCCTCGACGTTGAAGGTGCCATCGCGGTCGCCCGGACGGCCGTCGTTGGCGCGGTTGTCCGCCGAGAGCGACACGCCGGCGTTCGCCGACGCGTAGTCGATCGTGTCGAACCCGCCGTCGCCGGCGTACAGCACCCGCGACGGCACGGGCGCCGCGCCCGCGTGGAACAGATCGTCGCCATCGCCACCGAGGACGGTGAGCGAGGCGACCTGGATGAGAGCGGTGTCGTCCTGGTCGCCCAGTCGTGCAATGCCGCCCGTGATCGACGGGCACCGCGCGGTGCGCGCATCGACGTTGACGCAGTCGCCGGTCGCGGTGATGGCGACGACGTCGGTCACGACATCGGGCCGCTTCTGGGCGAAGTGACTCGGTGTGGTCACGACGCGCAGGCTGTTGCGCTCACCGGCTCCCGCGCGGTAATCGATCCGGCCACCGTCGCCGTGGAGGGTGGCCGCTTGCGCGGCGACGGGGGCCGCGGCACAGAGGGCGACCGACAGAGCGGCCGCGCGGAGGATGGTGGCCGCGCGCATGGTCACACCTCCTCCAGCGCGGCGGGAGGCGGCGAGCCGACGACGCGGCCGCCGGTCTGATCGAAGTCGTCCTCGAAGATCGAGACGACGGTGTTCGACGGGAACACGCCCGCGACGCGCGCGATGCCGGCACCCACGTTGACCGCGTCGTGCGGCACCATCGCCGGGACGACGGCCATCCCGCCCGTCGCCAGGTGCGCGGTCTCGTCGCCGACGGTGAGCTCGATCTCGCCCTCGAGGACGAGGACCACCTCCTCGGCGCTGTCCTGATGGCGAGCCAGGTGCATGCCCGGCGCGAGCGTGAAGTAGACGCTCGCGGTGCTGGTGGCACCCGTGTCGCGGTAGATGGGCCAGGTCGCGTCGACGGCGTTGTCTCCGTCGTGGGTCTGGGTGAAGCGCATGAGCTCCAGATCCTGCGTCTGCACGGCCTGCATGGGGAACCTCCCGGTTCGTTGGTTGCAGGGTCATCCTGGGAGCCGGGCGGCGCCACTTGCTGGAGCCTTCCTGACGGAAACCTGACGTCAGGGAGTCGTCAGGAACCGGCCCGGGTGCGCACGTACGGTCGGCGGACGACCCACCGACTGGAGGCAACCGACATGCATCTGCAGCTCATCACCTTCCGCCTGAACGACATGACGCCGGAGGAGTACGACGCCCACTGCGCGGCTATCGCGCCGCGCTTCGCCGAGATCCCGGGCCTGCGGTCGAAGATCTGGATCGCCGAGCCCGGCACCGACGTCCGCGGCGGTGCGTACTTGTGGGAGAACAGGGCGTGGGCCGAGCGCCACGCGGGTGGCCCGATTGTTGCCGCCATGCGCGGCGACGAGCGCTTCACCGACCTCGCGATCCGCGATCTCGACGTACTCGCCGGACCGACGGCGATCACTCGCTGGGGCTTCACGAGCCTTCCGGCGTAGGCTGTGGGGGCGCAAGCGAGCGAGCGAGGACAAGCGTGGCACGGACCCTGGGGTCCCTGGTCGATGAACGGGCGACGGTGTTCGTCGGGCGTGAGCCCGAACGGTCAGCTCTGCTGGAGTTGCTCGGCGATGACGGTCCCGTCCTGGCGTTCGTCTGCGGCCTCGCGGGTATCGGCAAGTCGTCGCTGCTCGGTGCGTTTGCCGACGAGGCGCGGGCGAGCGGCGCGCTGGTCGTGCGTGTCGACGGCGAGGTGGCCGAGCCCACCGCGGAAGGCTTCCTGCGCGAGCTGTCCTCCCAGCTGGGCGCCGAGGTCACGACCGTGGAGGCGGCCGCGGACGCGCTCAGCGCGCTAGGCGACCGGGTGCTGCTCACCGTCGACGCCTATGAGCGCCTGCGACTACTCGACGACTGGCTGCGTCGCGTGCTGGTCCCGGCGCTCCCTGCGCACGCCCGCGTCGTCATTGCCGGCCGCGACACGCCCGTGGCGGCGTGGGCCGTCGCGTTCGGCCCGCTACTGCGTGTGATCGAACTCGACACGCTGGGCGCGCCCGATGCCGTCGAGCTGCTGCGCCGGCTCGGCGTGCCGCCGGTGCGCGCCGCGGCGATCAACCGCGTGCTGCGCGGCCACCCGCTGTCGCTGCGGCTCGTCGCGGCGATGCCTTCGACGCTCGCCGGCGGAGACGACGCGGCGCTGCGACCCGCCACCGAGGAGCTGGCGCGGGTGTATCTCGCCGAGCTGGAACCTGCCGCGCGCCTCGCGCTCGACGCGGCGAGCCTCGTGCGGCGCGTCACGGTGCCGCTGCTGGACGCGATGCTGCCCGACGAGGACGCCGCGGACGCGTTCGCCCGCGTGCGCGCGCTGCCGTTCGTCACCAGCAGCACGGACGGGCTGGTCGTCCACCACGTCATGCGCGAGATCGTCTCCGGCGAGCTGCGGACGATCGACCCGCCCGCGCACCGGCGGCTGCGCACCGCCGCCTGGCGGCAGCTGCGACGCGAACTCGACGACGCCGCCGACCCTGACCTGTGGCGCTACACCGCCGACATGCTGTACCTGCTCGAGCGCCCCGCGGTCCGCGACGCGTTCTTCCCGACGAGTGCGCCGCTGTACAGCGTCGAGCCGGCACGACCGGGCGACGGACCCGCGATCGCCGCGATCGCCGACCGCCACGAACCCGGTGCCGGCGCCGAGCTGCAGCGCGCCTGGTGGGAGGCGGTCCCGGAGGCGTTCTTCGTCGCCCGCGACCCCAACGGCGGGGTCGCCGGCTACAGCGCCGTGTGCGAACCCACACGGCTGCCGACCCGGTTCATCGACGCCGACCCGATCGCGTCCGCATGGCGCGCGCACCTGCGCGCCGCGCCGCTGGGGCGCGACCAGCGCTCGCTGTTCATCCGCTTCATGTGCGGCGCCGAGAGCGGGGAGCAGCCGGCGCCCGACGTCTCCGCGCTGTATCTCGACCTCAAGCGCACCTACCTGACCATGCGCCCCGCGCTGCGCCGCATCTACACCTGTGCGCACAATTTCGAAGCGATGGGCGCGACGCTCGAGCCACTCGGCTTCGCGCCGCTCGGCGAGCCGCTGCAGCTCGGCGATCGGCCGTACACCGTCTACTGCAACGACCTGGGCCCCGCCTCGATCGACGGCTGGCTGGCCCGGCTGGCCGCGCGCGACGTGCTCGCTGACGCGGGGCCGCTGCTCGATCCCGACGCGCGGGTGCTCACGCTCGACGGTGCGCGCATAGAACTCAGCCCTCTGGAGTTCGGCGTCTTCGCCTGCCTGCACGAGCGCGAGGACACGGTCGTGCGCCGCGACGTCCTGCTGCGCGAGGTCTGGAAGAGCGAGTGGGACGGCGACGGCAACGCGCTCGAGTCCATCGTCAGCGCGCTGCGCCGCAAGCTGGGCGACCGGGCCAGGACGCTCGAGACCGTGCGCGGAACAGGCTACCGGCTGCGCCCGCTGGTCTGATCGCCCTCGACCGCGGTCTGCTCGCGCGTGCAAGAAGCTGCGTGGCTCAGCCGGCGCGACGCTCGAACGACAAACGACGAGGCGTTTTCTCGACGATCTAGGCCCCCGTAGATCGCTGCTGCCCTCCATGCGTTTGGGCGCCGCCGAGCCGTTTCAGCGCGACACTCGGCGCGCTTGCGCTTTCGCGCGTGATTGCAAAAGCGCGTGGTACTCGCCGCCGAAGTCGCCGATGACTGTCGTCGTCGGTCGAATCTCGACGGGACTAGACCGCGAGAAGTTTTCCGCACCTTAGTTGTGGCGAGCCTCGCGCTCCCGATCGTCACAGGCCGATGCCGCGCCGACTCGGCGCGGGGACGCGTGCTCGCTTAGGACTTGCCGGTAAGGCGGGGCCTGCACCCGCGGATGTCTTGCGGCGACCTTGACCCAGCTCCGGGGCGGTGGAAGGCTCGCCCCAGCCTGATCGCGGGCTTGCCAACTTTGGCAGGCCGCACTCTCCAGGCGCTAGGAGCCGACTGTGTCTGCGCCAACGCCGCAGCAGCAACAACGCGCCCGCATCTTTGGCGTGCTGTTCGCCGTGACCTTCGTCACCTCGATCGCAGGGCTGCTCCTCTATGACCCCGTCCTCAACGAGGCCGACTACATCCTCGGCGCCGGGGCCGACACGCGCGTCCAGTTGGGTGCGCTGTGCGAGATCTTCCTCGCCATCGCCAACATCGGCACCGCCGTGGTGCTGTGGCCCATCGTCAAGCGTCAGAGTGAGACGCTCGCGCTCAGCTATGTCGCCAGTCGGACCGTCGAATCCGTGCTCATCGTCGTTGGCTTGATCAGCGTGCTCTCCGTCACGACGCTGCGGGAGAACTTCGCCGGAGCCGGTGCGGATGCCGGTTCACTCAGCGTCGCCGGCGACTCGCTGGTCGCGATTCACGACTGGACGTTCCTGCTCGGGCCCGGCTTCTGCGTCGGCGTGAACGGACTGCTGCTCGGCTACCTCTTCTACCGGTCCGGACTGGTGCCCCGGTGGATGGCGATGTTCGGTCTCGTCGGCGGGCCGCTGATCTTTGCTTCGGCGATCGCCGTGCTGTTCGGCGCCTACGAGCAAAGTGGGGCGCACTTCCTGTTCTCGATTCCGGAGATCATCTTCGAGTTCTCGATCACGATCTACACCATCGTCAAGGGCTTCAGGCCGTCTCCGATCCTCGACGACACGCGGTTCGGGAGTGCGACCCCGGCTGCGCCGTAGTCGCAAGAAGGCCGCGGCGGAACATGCGCAGCTCGTCGACGAGGCCGAGCTCGAACGCCGTCGCGGCGAGGCCGGCGCCGCCGATCGAGAGGTCCTTGTCGAGCGTGCGGCTGACGACGACCTTCGGGAGCGCACACCAGACGTCGGCGAACGTGGCTCCTGCCTCGGTGTCGCGCAGCGACGCGTCCGTCTCCCACAGGAGCATCGTCTCGTAGAGCCTGCGAACAGCACAGATAGTCGCCGCGCTTGGCGACCTCCGCGAGTGGAAGCGAAACAGCTCGTCGATCGGGGCGGTCCACACGAACGCGCCGTCATGGTCGGCGATGAAGCCGTCCACCGAGACGCCCATCGAGCAGATCAGCATGGCTTCGAGCCTGTCGTACGGGGCGACGGAAGAGGATCGTGCCGACGTCCGCAGCGGGCGCGACGAACCTACGGGGCGAACTTCTCGGCGGCCAGGCCACGGGCGAGCAGGAGCGGCAGGACCACCAGCGCGACGCCGAACTGCGGCAGGGCGTCCGGGCCGTTGTGGACAACGATGCCGATCGGGATTGCGCCGGTGGCCGCCGCCACCAGCGGCCAGAGAACGATCCAACCGAAGATCAAACCGACGCTCATGCCGCTCGAGTCGCCGTAGGTGGCCGCGAGCAGGCTCGGCGGGAGCGTGCCGCCGCGGCGGCTTGAGAGGGCGGCGCAGAGCGTGATCGAGGGGGTGACGAGCACGGCGAGAAGTACGGCGGCGCCACTGTGGTCGGGCAGCACGCCCGCCGCGGCGCAACCGGCGACCGCCAACAGCGCGCCGGTCGCGACGACCAGCATTGGGACGAGCGTGTGCTGGACCAGCACCTTGCCGATCGGCGCGCGCAGGAGCACGCGTACGCGCCCGGGCTGGTCGGTCTCCGCCCGCAGCGGTTCGAGGAGTCGCGAAGCGCCGGCATAGATCGTCAGCGCACCGGCGCCGACGGCGACCGGATGGGCGCCGTTGACCAGGCAGATCGCGGTCCCGCCTCGCGGCCAGAACGAGCGCCTCGCCGAGCCGTTGCGGGACGGCCAGCGCGGCGATGGCGTCGCGCCAGGCAACGGCCAGGCGCGGCGAACGCGGCGGCTTGAGGCGGCTGGCTCCGCGCGCGGCGACGGGCCCCGCGCTCACAGCCGTGAGGCTGCGCCGGATGTAGCGGGCGTTCATGGAGTACATCGCCGCGACCGCGCCGCCGCGAGCCTCGGCGCGCAGGAGGTGGCGCTCGGTCGGCGTCGCGCCGCGGCGGCGGACGGCGAGCGCGGTGAACACCGCGGTGAGCGCGGCCAGCAGCACGACGGCGACCGGCCACGCGGCGTCGGTTCCGGCCAGTGGCTGGACGGCCCAGCCCCACGGCCCCGACCACAACGCGACGTGACGGCCCGTCGGCGAGGAGTCCGCAAGCGCGACCAAGCCGGCCGCGACCACGACGGCGGGCCAGGCGGCACGCCGCGTGGCGCGATCGACCCGCGCGGAGCCCGCCACGAGCGCCGCGCCCACGACACCGAGCAAGCCGAGGATCGCCATCGCGACCACGAAACCCGCCGCGCGCACGGCGTCGACCCCGCGATGGTGGCCGGCGACGCCGACCAGGACGAGCCCGGCCACGACCGCGGCCGCGCCCGTCCACATCAGCAGCCCGCGGATCAGGCGTCCCAGGACGAGTTCCGCGCGGCGCAGCGGCGCGCCGAGCAACTGGGTGATGTCAGCCACGCTGAAGACCACCGGGCCCTGGACCGCGCCCCAGCGCATTACCGCCAGCAACGCGACGAGCGCGACCGACGGGCCCCAGATCGCGACCGCGCGCGGCGTCGCGACCTCGGACAGCGCCGTGCTCGCCGTCCCGTAGACGAGCGGTCCGCCGATCGCCAGCGCGATGAACACGTAGTACGCGGGCTCCAGTCGCTTGAGCAGCGACGGCGGAGCCTGCACGACGTGCCAAAAGCGGCGGATGTCGCGGACGCGTGTTCGGCCTCCGTCGCGGGCGGCGACGAGCTCAGGCACCGGCCGGCAGCCAACCGCGCTCGGCGGCGCGCTTGCGAACCGCGGCCCACGGGCCTTGGTCGAGCACCTCACCCTCGCCCAGGACGATCGCGCGATCGGCGACGCCATCGGCGAACGCCATCTGGTGCGTCGTCAGCAGCACGGCGGTCCCGCTCGCCTTGGCATCGAGCAGCAACTCGACCAGCAGCGCCTGCGACGGCGGATCGAGACCGACCACGGGCTCGTCGAGAACGAGCAGCTTCGCGGGCCGGATCAGCGCACACGCCAGGCCGGTCTTCTGCTTGAGGCCGCGCGACAGCTCAGCGGGCAGGAAGTCGGCGCGATGGGCGAGACCGAGACGCTCCAGAAGTGTGTCGATCCGCTCCTCGATCCCATCGTCGGTCACGCCGTGCGCGAGCGCGACGAGCGACAGGTGCTGCCGGACCGTGAGATCGTCGTAGAGCATCGGCGTGTCGGGAACCAGCGCGAGCGCGGCGCGAGCAGCTTCGGCGTCCGGCTCGTTGTGCGGATCGTGGCCGCAGACCCGCACCGTGCCCTCGGTCGGCTCCAGCAGCCCCGCGATCGTCCGGACCGCGGTGGACTTCCCCGAGCCGTTGGCGCCGATCAGCGCCACGCACTGGCCGCGCTTGAGCTCGAGGTCGAAATGCGCGAGGCCGACGAGGCGGCCGTAGTGGCGGGCCAGCCCAGAGACCTTCAGGGGGATCGCATCGGAGGCGATCGACGTGGCGGCGGGCGGCACCGACACCAGTCTGACGGCTGCCGCGCCGCGTGCATGAGCGTTCCTCTCATCCGAGGACCGAGGGAACCGGATGGCCGGCGAGCATCTGGAGCACCTACGTTCGCGCTCGAGCTACCTCGTCGGCGTTCGCGTTCTCGCTCACCCACAGCAACGTCGAAGGCGACGGAAGCGGCGGAGCGTCGGCCACAAGCCGAAGAGAGCGGCGCCGTTGGCCGGTCGTGGGGCCGGGCGCGCGATGAAGAGCTTCCGGCTCGAGGTGACCGCGGCACCGTTCCAGCGAGCGTCTTGGTGAACAGGTGCCGCTTCGACGCACGCGCGCAGCGCGTGGAGGTCAGCCGCGTCGGCGACATCCACCAGGTCGCGCAGCGAGCCACGGAGCTGCGCGCGGAGGAACGCGTGCGTCGCGGCGTCGTCCGGCGCCGTGACGGTGTCGCTCAGCGTGTCGGACGCGACGACGTCGAGCCCCGCGGCGGCGAGCATGGCGGGGTAGCGCTCGGCGTTCGAGGCGCCCGGGAGCGACGGTGACACGCGTCCCGGCCGGGCGGCCTGGAGGCGGTCCCAGATGCCGGGGCGCCCGAGGTCGTCCGCGAGTCGCACGACCGTCGCGTGCTCGCGTTCGAGCACGCACACGAGGCCGTGCGGACGGAGCAGCTGCCTGATGTTCGTGAGCGTGGCGACCTCGTCGCGGGCGTGGTGGATCGCCATCGCCGCCCAGGCGAGGTCGAACGTCCCCAGCGCCCGGAGATCGTCGCCGTCCAGGTCCAGCGCGCGCGTCTCGACGCGCTCGGCCACACCGAGTCGCGCCGCTCTGCGCTCGGCGCGGGCCAGCATCGCGGCGGAGGCGTCGACCGCGACGACGGTCGCGGACGGGAACCGCTCGGCGAGCAGCGCGCTCCCGACGCCGGGCCCGCATCCGAGGTCGACGATGCGGCGGACCGCGTCTCCGGCCGTCGCGAAGCGGTCGGCGCAGACGGCGATCGCCCCGGACGTGAGGCGCGAGGTCAATTCGCCCTCGACTTCAAGCGCCGTTGCCGATGCGCTCGAGATCGAAGGCGCCGTGGTGTCCGTGCTGGCCGGCGTGGGCGGGGGGCTGGTGCGACATGCGACCCACGCTAGCTGGCTTGTGCGCAAATCGCATATGCTCTTGCCGATGACGCAAGAGAGTTCGCTGGAGAGTGCCGCTCGCCGCCGCCTGCGCGCACTCCGTCAGGCTCGCGGCTGGTCGCTCGACGAGCTGGCGCGTCACGCCGACATCGGCGCGTCGACCCTGAGCCGGCTCGAGACCGGCCACCGGCGTATGGCGATCGACCATCTCGTGACGCTCGCCCGTGTGCTGGACACGACGGTCGACGAGCTGCTGATCGAAGATGACGACGCGGATGTCGTGATCCGTCCACGCCGCGACAGCGCGGGCAGCTCCACCTACTGGCTGCTCAGCCGCCCGGACGACCCGTCGGGCCGGGTCGTGGCCAAGATGCGCATCCCGGCACACGAGCCACTTCCCGAAGCGCGCGTTCATCCCGGCCGCGACTGGTTCTACGTGCTCGAAGGCACCGTGCGACTGCGGCTCGGCACACGCGAGGTCCTGGTCAACAGCGGTCAGGCGGCCAGCTTCGACACGATGACCCCGCACACGATGGGCGGCCACGGCGGACCTGCCGAGATCCTGAGCATTCTCGATCACCACGGCGAGCGCGCCCACCTCCACTCCTGAGCCCTACCGCTGCTCACCAGACCCGAGGGATCAGGCGCGCTTTGCCGGACTCGTACTCCCGGTAGGAGTCGCCCAGCACCAGGCTGAGCTCGCCTTCCTCGAGGTGGATGCGCCGGACCAGAGGCGGCAGCGGCAGGGCGAGGCACGCGGCGAAGGACAGCCAGTTCCCGGTCGACAGGCCGAAACCCGCCACGATCGACAGCAGGCCGGTGTAGGAAGGGTGTCGGACCCACTGTACGGACCAGTCGAGACGACGGCCTGGCCGGGATCGACCTCGATGGTGGTGCGAAAGGCGCGGCCCAGCGCCGTGATCGCCCAGATTCGCAGCGCGAGTCCGAGCCACATGACGACGACTCCGACCGACTGGGCGAACCCTGGCAGTCGTGCCGAGGGAGCGTGCGACCGGGCGGCGAAGGCGAGCGCGATCGCCCCGCCAAGCCCGAGCGCGATCAAGGCGCGCGTGGATCGGTCGCGGTCGCGGCGACCTCGCCGTTGCACGAGCTCGTGTACCCGGACACCGACTTCGAGCAGCACCCATGCCACGAGTGTGAGATCCACCAGAGCGGACACCGATCGAGTATGTCCGCCGGTGACGCGTTCGAGTATCTCAGCAATGGCACCGGGGGGCGCCGGCCTCGCGGCCGGCGCCCCCGGGGAGCACCCCTACGGTGTGGTCGTCGACAGGGTGAACGTCAGCGTCTTGCTGTACGTGCCCGTGCGCAGCGGCTCGTTGGCGCCGATCGACTGCTTGAAGCCGATCGTGACGGCGTCGTTGGAGACGGGTCCGCTGTAGGTCTTCACCGTCGCCGGGATCGGGGCGTAGGTGCCGCCCGTACCGGCCTGGAGCGTCTGCGCCAGGGCGAAGGACCCGTTGACCAGCTTGCCGGTGTTCGTCGCGCTCGGGTCCGCGACCGAGATCGCCGCATCACCGGCGGTCGAGGTCACGGTCGCCATCGTCGTCGCGAAGTAGTCCTTCGCGAGACCCGGCGTGAACGCGCCGAACGTCGCCGGAGCGCCCAGGGTGAGCGAGAGCGTGGCGGGGACCGTGCCGCCGACGCCGCCGCTCGCCGAGGTGATGGGGACATCGAACGCCTTGACCTCGTTGGAGGCGTTGACGAAGGAGACCAGTACCGATGCGCCGCTCGCGACCCTCGAGGCCGCGGCCTCGTCGAGCGGGATCGAAACTGTCTGGCTCCCTGCCGCTGCGATGTTGACCGTCATCGAGCGGACGATGGCACCCATCATGTCCGGCGCCCACGGCGGCGTGGTGCCGTCCGCGGTGCTGCACGCCGAGAGCCCGTAGTCCGGTGCCGGGTTGGTCGCCGGGTTACAGCTCGTGTTCCAGACCCGCGTGTAGCTCTTGTTGCCGTCCTGCGGGTTCGGGTCGTACACGTAGAAGCGAGCGGTGCCGGCCGCCGCCGCCGTGATGCTGACCTTGAGCGAGCCCGTGGTCAGGTTCGCTCCGCCGACGGTGATGCCGCGAGCCGCCGGAGCGGGTTCGCGACCCGAGATCGGCACGCCGTTGCGGGCCGACTGGGCGATCGTCTGCGGTGAGGCGGCGCCGTCCAGGTTCGGGTGCGAGACGTTCGGCGTCCGCGGGGTGGTCGGCTGGCCTGCCGGCGGCGTGTAGCCGGGCAGGGTCGCGACGCCCCAGCGGTACGGGTCGGACTGCACGCTGCCGAACGTCGACCACGCCAGACGGGCGCTGTTGTCGATGTGGCGCAGCGTCGTCGAGCCCGCGGCCGCGGTGTTGTCGTTGTCGTAGGGCGTGATGTTCAGGCCCATGCGCGCCGGGTCGATCGCGGCCGGCAGGATCGAGGCCGGGATCTTGACCTCGAGCGTGTAGCCGCCACCCGCGTACGCGTGGTCGGTGGTGGTGTCGTTGGTGCCCACCCACGTCGCGCTCGAGAACACCTGCACGCCGGGCGCGTTCGGGGCGTCGTCGACCGTGGCCGCCAGCGGCCCGGTCGAGAAGCCCTGGTGGTTGTCGGCGTCACGCGACCAGCACGGGCCGTTGACGCCGTTGCCGTTGGAGTTGGTCGGGTCGTTCGTGTACGGGAAGATCCCGAGCTTGAACGTGTTGGCCGTGTCCATCGCGTTGGCGGAGGCATTCCCGCGCGGGTCGATCAGGATCTCGACCGAGTCCGCGAGCCAGTGCGCGACGCATTCCGCAGGCGTGACCGCGTAGGCCTGGAAGTCGTCGCGGACGCGGATGTAGAAGTACAGGGCGTCGTCGCGGTACGCCACGCGGGCGTACGTGCTGGTCGGGCCGCCGACGGCACCCGAGGTGCCGCAGTCGGTGCCGAAGTTGGCCGCGACGCAGCTCGAGCCCTCCCAGATCCGGCCGATGTCGAGCAGCGAGCCGGCGTATTCGCCGGGGCTGTCGATGCCGTCCAGCACCGGCGTGGCCGGTGCCTGGTTGATGGCGGTCGTCGGCAGGATCGACATGCCGATCGTCTCGGCGCCGGGACCGCGCGTCGAGTTGGTGGTCGTGACGACGATGTTCGCCGTCTGCGGCGTCGGGATCGTCGTGTCGGTGTTGGTGACCGAGAACGTGACCGTCGCCTCGGCGCCGGGGGCCAGCGGCCCGTACGGCTTCGAGACCACGGCGGAGCTGAAGTTCGCGGGCAGGGTCAGGCTGACCGTGCCGCTCTGCGCCACGCCGGACCAGTTGTGCACGTTGATCGGAAGGTCGACCGTCGCGCCCATGGCGACCGTGGCGAGGGCCGAGGAGCGGCCCACGCGCAGCGCCGCCGGGGCGGTGTTGTTGAGCCAGTTGTCGTACTCCAGCCACTTGCCCCAGCGCTGGAAGCGGCCCTCGACCGGGGAGACGAGCCGCACGGTGTCATCCGTGTAGCCGGTCGCGCTGCCGGTCGTGTAGCGCGCGGCGATCTTGTACATGGCGTCGACCGTGGCGTCCGTGGCCGGTGTGACGGTGAACGTCGTCGTCGACAGTGTCGAGCCGACCGCGCCGACGGCCTTGGAGGCCGAGTCCACGGTCCAGCCCGCGGGGACCGTCAGGGCGACGGTGCCGGCCGCGAGCGTGCCCGCGCCCGACTTGAGGCTGACGGTCACGTCGAACGGCGTGCCGGGCGTGTTGAGGAAGCGCGAGAACGACAGGTACTCGAGCGTGCCGGCGGGCAGTCCGCCCGGGTCCGGCTTGACCGCGCCGTAGAGGATCGCGTCGTCCTTGCCGGCGGCGCTGTTGGCGGTGCCGTCGGCGTTCGCGTTGGGTTGGAAGGGAACGAAGGAGTCGGTCATGCCGAAGCGCGAGCAGCCCGGGGACGACACGGTCTGGGTCATGACGCGGCTCTGGGTCGGGTAGGCGCGGCCGCCTTCGGTCGCAACCTGGGCCCAGATCTTGGGCGTTCCCGCGGCCTGGCCCTGGACGTTGCCGGGCGGCCACAGGTAGGGCGAGTCATAGCCCGTCCAGACGCCCGCGACGGTGTCCATGTTGGTCGCCGCCGGCAGGTAGCCGGTCGTGCAGTCCGCGGACGTCGTCGTGCCGCCGGTGCCGGTGGTGCTGCCGCCGGAGAAGATCTTCTTGACCTGCCAGGTGCTCAGGGCGTTGGGGCCTGTGAGCTGCTCCGGGAACATGTTCGGGTCGGCCGCCGCCTGGACGCCCTCCCAGATGTAGCGACCGGCCTGCTGGTGATTGCCGTGGCCGGCGTTCAGCGACGGCGTGAAGCCGATGTAGACGTCCGGCTGCGTCATGCGGATGATCCGCGTGATGCGGCGCAGGGTCTCGTTGCCCCAGAAGAACTGCGTGAGCGGCGCCGTCGTGTTGTAGAAGAAGTCGACGCTGTCGATGTTGAAGATGTCGATCGTGCCCGACCGGTAGTGCGCGACGCGGTCCTCGTTCTCGCGCCGCAGGCCGAGCTCGGGCCCGATCTCGGTGCCCGTGGCGTTGCCGCCGCCCTCACCGCGGGTGACCATGATGATCCCGCAGCGGACGTCGTATCGCTGATGCCAGACGCCGCACGGGCCGATGATGCTCGTGTCGTCGTCAGGGTGGGCCCATTCGCCCATCACGTTGATCTTCACGGCCTGATCGGCCGTGTATGGGGCCGCATTTGCCCCTGGGGATGCCCCGAACAGCAACGGCCAGAGCCGCTGCCAGGACCACGCCAAATCGCTTCACGTCGCTCCTCTCACCCTCGAACCTCTTCGAACGACTTCGAACACGGACGTTATTCCCGCCTTTCGGTCCGTGTCAAGTCTGCGGCGATTAACGCCGTTACCCTCGTAGAACGTGCGATTCTCGCTCCTCATCCTCATTTTCGCCGCACTGGCCGTTCCGGCCAGCCGCTCAGGCGGCCCCGGTCCTCGACGCCGACCTCGCGCGTCCTTCGGTGCGTTACGGCGCGTCGCACACGATCACCGGGACGCTGGTCGACGGCGACGTCGCGCTCGGCGCCCAGGAGGTCGTGCTCGAAGGCCGCCGCTACCCGTACGAGGGCTCCTACCGCGTGATCGCCCGGACGACGACCGACGCCGACGGCGAGTTCACGTTCAAGCCCGAACTGGACCGCAACCACCGGCTGCGCGTCAGCGCGCCCGCCCAGAGCATCGAATCCGACGTGATGAAGGCCTACACGCTGCCGGCTTTCGAGTTGTCCTTCCGCGCGCTCAAGCCCGGTGTCGTGCGGCTCTATCAGCGCTACACCGTGCCCAAGACCGTCCGCCTGAGCGCGCCGACGCTGTTCTACCTCGGCAAGCGCGGCGCGAAGAAGGCCTCGCTGCGCAAGACGGGCGAACTGAAGCGCACCAGAGCCGGCCGCTACACGTCCAAGGTGACCGTGACGCTGCCCAAGAGCTGGCACGGCGCGTTCCGCTACGCGAGTTGCTTCCGCCCGTCGGCGGGCTCGGGCATGGGCGACCCGCGGGCGACATGCCCGCGTCTGCGGCTCGAGTTCTGACAGGACATTTCCGCCACACCGCGCGTTCGAAGCTGATAGAAGTCCGCTCGGAACTGTTCACTAATGTTCCGCCGGAAATGACCCTGCTTCCCGCCCAACGACGCCAAGAGATCCTGCGCGCCGTGCGCTCAGGGACCGCGCACGTCTCGGATCTGGCCGAGAACTTCGGCGTGTCGGAGATGACGGTCCGGCGCGACCTCGGCGCGCTCGCGCGCGACGGCAAGCTCGAGCGCGTGCACGGCGGCGCGATGGAGGCCGGCGTCGAACCGGGCTTCTCGCAGATCGAGGTCGAGCGCTTCGACATCAAGGACCGCCTCGGCGCGGCCGCGGCGGCCCTGCGTCGAGGACGGCCAGACGGTGATGATCGACATCGGCACCTCGACGCTGCAGCTGGCCCGCCATCTGCACGGGCGCCGGATCACCGTCGTCACGACCAACCTCGCGGTCGTCGAGGAGCTGCTTCCCGACCCGGACATCGAGCTCGTGCTCCCGGGCGGCATCGTGCGCCGCAACTACCGCTCGCTGATCGGCGTGCTGGCCGAGGACTCGCTGCGCCAGCTGAAGTCCGACATCGCCTTCATCGGGCACCAGCGGCGTCGACGTCGAGATGGGCGTCTGGGACACGACGATGGTCGAGGTGCCGATCAAGCGGCTGATGATGGCCGGCGCCGACGAGGTCGTCCTGATCGCCGACATCGCGAAGTTCTCGATGACCGGCATGGTCCGTGTCTGCGGCCCCGAGTCGATCGACCGGATCGTCACCGACGCGCCGCTGCCGCCCGCCTGCCGCTCAGCCGTAGACGCCGCCGGGATCGAGGTGACCATCGCATGAAACTGACGATCGTCGGCGGCGGCGGGTTCCGCGTGCCGCTCGTGTACGGCGCGCTGCTGGACAAGGCCGAGCGCCTTGGCCTGCAGGAGGTCGTGCTGCACGACACCGACGCCTCGCGCCTGGAGCGCATCGGCCATGTGCTCGACGGGCTGGCGGAGGAGCACGGGACGCGCCTGCCGTTTCGCGCGACGACCGACCTCATCGACGCGGTCGAGGACGCCGACTTCGTCTTCTGCGCGATCCGCGTCGGCCAGCTCGAGGGCCGCGTCGTCGACGAGGACGTCCCGCTCGGGCTCGGCGTGCTCGGCCAGGAGACCACCGGGCCGGGCGGCATCTGCTTCGCCCTGCGCACGATCCCGGTGATGGTGCGCCTGGCGGAGACGATCGCCAAGCACGCGCCCGATGCGTGGCTGATCAACTTCACGAACCCGGCCGGAATGGTCACCGAGGCCGTCCAGCAGGTGCTCGGCGATCGCGCGATCGGGATCTGCGACTCGCCCTCCGGGCTCTGCCGCCGCGTCGCCGCGGCCGTCGGGCGCGACCCGGGCGAGCTGTGGTTCGACTACTTCGGGCTCAACCACCTCGGCTGGCTGCGCGGCGTGCGCGAGGCCGGCGGCGGCGCACTGCTCGACGGGCTGCTCGACGACGACGAGCGGCTGGCGACGTTCGAAGAGGGCCGGCTGTTCGGGGGCGAGTGGCTGCGCTCGCTCGGGATGATCCCGAACGAGTACCTCTACTACTTCTATTACGCGGCCGACACGGTCCAGGCGATCCGTGACAGCAGCGCCTCGCGTGGCGCGTTCCTGCTCGAGCAGCAGCGAGCGTTCTACGCCCAGAACTCGCAGCCCGGGGGGGCAGCACTCGCGGCGTGGCGCGCAACGCGCCACGACCGCGAGCGCACGTACATGGCCGAGGCGCGGACGGCGGCGGGCGACGAGTCCGAGCACGATCACGACGCCAACGCCGGCTACGAGAGCGAGGCGATGGCCGTGCTGGAGGCGATCGCGCTCAACAGCCGCCAGGTCCTGATCCTCAACACCGCCAACCGCTCGAGCCTGCCGTTCCTGGACGAGCGCGCGGTCGTCGAGGTGCCGTGCGTCGTCGGCCGCGCCGGTCCCGTGCCGATGGCGATGGGCCAGGTACCCGCGCATGCGCGCGCACTGGTCGAGATGATGAAGGACGTGGAGCGCACGACGATCGACGCTGCGCTGCTGGGCTCCCGCGAGCTCGCGATCAAGGCGCTGTCGCTGCATCCGCTGGTCCCGTCGGTGAACACCGCGCGCGTGATCTTCGACGGCTACCGCGAGCGGCTGCCCGCGCTGCAGGAGGCGTTTCGGTGAGCGTCGACGTCGCCTGCGCCGAATCGGCGTTCCTGGATCTGACGATGGTCGGGCTGGACGCGATCCCGGTGCCGGGTGAGGAACGGCTGGCGACGGATTTCCTGCGTTCGCCCGGCGGCGGCGCGATCGTCGCGGTCGGCGTCTCGCGCCTCGGCCTGTCGAGCGCGCTCGTCTCGCCGCTCGGCGACGACGCGGTCGGGACGCTGCTGCGCACGCTTGCTGGCCGACGACGGCGTGCGCTGGTCCGGGCGGCTCGTGGATCGCTCGCCGGTCACGGTGATCATGCCGAGCGATGGCGATCGTGCGATGGCGACGTTCGACCCCGGGGAGGGCGCCACCGCGGCTGAGCTCGCCGCGGTCGAGCCGCGCTCCGTCGTGGTCTCGATCCCGCGCCTGGGGCTCGTTCCCTCCGGCGCGCGGGCCTACGTCACGGTGGGGGACGTCGACGCGCGGGCGCTCGCGGGCGGCGCGCTGCCCGCCGAGCTGTCGCGGGCCCGTGCGCTGCTCGTCAACGAGCGCGAGGCGCGGCTGCTGACCGGGCTGTCGGACCCGGCGGCCGCCGCGGAGGCGCTCGCCGCGCACGCACCGGTGGCGATCGTCACGCTCGGCAAGGAAGGTGCGCTCGCCGCCGCCGCTGAAGGCACGGTGCGCGTCGAGGGGATCGACGTCGAGGCGGTCGACACGACCGGCGCCGGCGACCTCTTCGCCGCCGCGTACGTGTGGGCGGACCATTGGGGCTTGGGGTTACCGGAGCGCTTGCGCTGGGCGGTGCTGTATGCATCGCTGTCGGTGCGGGTCGCAACCGCCGTGGCGGGTGCGGTGACATTGAGGGCGCTCTTGGAGGAGGGCGCTGAACACGGGCTGGCGTCGCCTGTGCGGCAGCCGTCGGCAGCGATGAAGGAGGACCAGTGATGACTCGGAGGCTGATTGCCGCGTTGGCGCTTACCACGCTGATGGCGGGTTGTGGCGCGACTCCCGGTGCGAAGGACGACAGCACGCCGGAAGCGGCGACGGCGACGGCCACGGTGGCCGCCGCGCCGCCCGACATCTCCAAGGCCGGAGATGTCACGTTGACCGTCTGGGACCAGGAGGTCCGCGGCGGCCAGAAGAAACAGATCGAGCAGCTCAACAAAGAGTTCATGGAGAAGTACCCGAACGTCAAGATCGAGCGCGTCGCGAAGTCCTTCGACGACCTGATCAAGACGGTCAAGCTCGCGGTCTCCGGGCCCAAGGCGCCCGACGTCGTGGAGGCCAACCAGGGCCGCCCGATCATGGGTGAGATGGTCAAGGCCGGGCTGCTGAAGCCGGTCACCGACTACGCCGAGGCCTACGGCTGGGACGCGCGCTACTCGCCGCTGCTGCTGGACCTGAACAAGTTCTCGTCCGACGGCAAGGAGTTCGGCTCCGGCGACCTCTACGGGCTCTCGCAGATGGGCGAGATCGTCGGCGTCTATTACAACAAGACGATGGTGCCGACGCCGCCGACGACGCTCGACGAGTTCGAGGCGTCGCTGCAGGAGTTCAAGGACCAGGGCAAGACCCCGATCCAGTTCGGCAACCTCGAGAAGTGGCCCGGGATCCACAACTTCGAGAGCGTGCTCGGCCAGACCGCCGACAAGCAGGCGATCCGCGACTTCGTGTTCGCCAAGGACGGGGCGTCGTTCGACAACCCGCAGTTCGTCGAGGGCGCGACGAAGATCAAGGACTGGGTCGACAAGGGCTACTTCAACAAGGACTTCAACGGGACCGACTACGACCCGGCGTGGCAGGCGTTCGCCAAGGGCAAGAGCCCGTACCTGATCGCCGGCACGTGGGTCACGGCGGATCTCGCCGAGCAGATGGGTGACGACGTCGGCTTCATGCTGATGCCGGGCAAGGATCCGGCGTCGCCGGTGTCGCTCGGCGGCGAGTCGCTTCCGTTCACGATCACCTCGGCGTCGAAGAACCCCGACGTGGCTGCGGCGTACATCGACTTCATCACCGACGCGAACGCCGCCAAGGTGCTCGTCGACACGGACAACCTGCCCGCGATGAAGGATGCTCCGGCGCCTGCGTCCGGCGTGACCGCCGACGTCGCGACGGCGTGGCAGAAGCTCAACGCGGCCGACGGCGTGATCCCGTACCTGGACTACACGACGCCGACGTTCTATGACGACATCAGCGGCGCCATCCAGGAGCTGCTCGCGGGCAAGCAGGACCCGGCCGCCTTCACCAAGGGCGTGCAGGAGAAGTACGACAAGTGGGCGGAGTCCCGCTGAGGTTGGCCGGCGCCGGGTCGGGCGACCGCCCGCCCGGCGAGCCCCGGCTCGTCGGCTACCTGTACCTGCTGCCGGCGTTCGCGGTCTTCTTCTGCTTCGTGCTGCTCCCGCTCACGCACGCGGCATACCTGTCGCTGTGGAACTGGGACGGGCTGACGGTCGCGACCTGGGCGGGCTTCGGCAACTACACCGACGTCTTCAAGGACGAGGAGCTGCGCAGCGCGTTCGCGCACGCGCTCGTGCTGCTGATCTTCTACGCGCTGCTGCCCGTGCTGATCGGGCTCGTGCTGGCCGGCGTGATGGCGCGGGCGCGGGTCCGCGGCCTGGCGCTGTTCCGGACGATCCTGTTCCTGCCGCAGGTCGTCGCGATGGTCGTCGTCGCGGTGATGTGGAAGATGATCTACGACCCCGCGAACGGCTCCCTGAACCGCTTCCTCGGGCGTCTTCGGGATCGAGGGCAAGTCGTGGCTGGGGGACTTCTCGCTCGCGCTGCCCTCGATCGGGCTGATCGGGACCTGGGTCTACTTCGGGCTGGCGATGGTGCTGCTGACCGCGGGCGTGCAGAAGATCCCGTCCTCGCTCTACGACGCCGCGCGCGTCGACGGCGCGGGCGCCGTTCCGCGAGTTCATGGCGGTCACGCTGCCGGCGCTGCGCGGTGAGATCGCGGTCGCGCTGACGCTGACCACGATCGCCGCGCTGCGCAACTTCGACCTCGTCTACATCACGACCAAGGGCGGCCCCGGCGACTCGACGACGGTGCCCGCCTACCAGGTCTTCAAGCGCGCGTTCGAGACCGGCCAGGTCGGCAGCGCCGCGGCGATCGGCATCACGCTGACCGCGATCATCTTCGTGATCTCGGTCGGGATCAACCGGCTCGGGGAGCGGGGCACATGACCTCGCGCAACGAGCAGGCGCTGGGCTACGGGATCCTCGGCGTGTTCTCGATCATCGCGCTCTTCCCGATCGTCGGGATCGTGCTGACGGCGCTGCAGGATCCGAGCGGCGGCGCGACCTTCGGCACCTTCGACGGGCTGCACC
The DNA here is from genome assembly GCA_963848475.1 of uncultured Solirubrobacteraceae bacterium. GTDB lineage: Bacteria > Actinomycetota > Thermoleophilia > Solirubrobacterales > Solirubrobacteraceae > Solirubrobacter. The sequence continues at coordinate 167,006 of CAWKDW010000005.1, forward strand.
TCGGCAACTTCAAGGACGCCTGGGAGGAGGGCAACTTCGGGGCCTACCTGAAGTCGAGCGTGATCGTCGCGGTCGTCGTCGTCAGCGTCTCGGCGTTGCTGTCCGTCCTGTCGGGCTACGCGTTCGGGATGATGCGCTTCCGCGGCGCGACGGTGCTGTTCTACGTGTTCCTGCTGGGCCTGATGGTGCCGATGGAGGCCATGATCGTGCCGCTCTACTACGACTTCCGCGACCTCGGTCTGACCGACACCTACTGGGGGCTGATCCTGCCGCAGATCGGGACGTCGGTCGCGTTCGGGACCTTCTGGATGCGCGCGTTCTTCCGCGGCGTCCCGCGCTCGCTCGTCGAGGCCGCGCGGATCGACGGCGCCTCGTCGTGGTTCACGCTCTGGAAGGTGCTGCTGCCGTTGGCGCGGCCCGCCGTGCTGACGATGACCGTGCTGCTGTTCATGTGGACCTGGAACGAGTTCCTGCTCGCGCTCGTGATGGTCTCCGCAGGAGAACCTGCGCACGGCGCCGCTGGGACTGAGCTTCTTCCAGGGCCGCAACACCTCGGACCTGACGCTGCTCGCGGCGGGCTCGGTGATCGTCGCCCTGCCCGTCGTGATCGTCTTGTACGTGTTCCTGCAGCGCCACTTCATCCGCGGCATGCTCTCCGGGGCGGTGAAGGGCTAGATGGCCGGCGTCACGTTTTCCTCGGTGGGCAAGACCTACGGCTCGGTCGAGGCCGTCAAGGACCTGGACCTCGAGATCGCCGACGGCGAGTTCATGGTCCTGGTCGGCCCGTCGGGCTCGGGCAAGACGACCGCGCTGCGGATGCTCGCCGGGCCTCGAGGCGATCACCGCCGGGCGAGATCTCGATCGGCGACCGCGTCGTCAACAAGATCGCCCCGCGCGAGCGCGACATCGCGATGGTCTTCCAGGACTACGCGCTGTACCCGCAGATGACGGTCTTCGACAACCTCGCCTTCGGGCTGCGGCGGCGCAAGGTGCCCAAGCCCGAGATCGACCGCCGCGTCGGCGAGGCCGCCCGGCTGCTGGACATCGAGCCGCTGCTGCAGCGCCGCCCCGGCCAGCTCTCCGGCGGCCAGGCCCAGCGCGTCGCGCTCGGCCGCGCGCTCGTCCGCGAGCCGCAGGTCTTCCTGATGGACGAGCCGCTGTCGAACCTCGACGCCAAGCTGCGCACGCAGACGCGCGGCGAGATCCGCCGGCTGCAGCACGAGGTCCGCACCACCACCGTCTACGTCACCCACGACCAGGTCGAGGCGATGACGATGGGCGACCGGATCGCGGTCATGAACCACGGCGTGCTCGAGCAGGTCGGCACGCCCGAGGCGCTCTACGAGCGGCCCGCGAACCGCTTCGTCGCCGGCTTCATCGGCTCGCCCGCGATGGCCTTCATCGAGGCCGCGGACGCCCCGCGCCTGCTGCCCGGTTTGAAGTTGCCCGCGGATGCCGTCGTCGGCGTGCGACCCGAGCACGCGCGCCCGTGGCGGGACGGTCTCGCTCGGCCCGCTGCGCGGAACGGTCGCGTTCGTCGAGGCGCTTGGGCGCGAGACGTTCGTCGGCGTGGACGTCGAGGACACGCGGCTGGTCGTCTTCGAAGAGGGCCGGGCCACCCGCGACGTCGGCGAGACGATCGAGTTCGGCCTGATCGAGGAGGGCCTGCGCTACTTCGCCGCCGACGGCGGCGCGGCGCTGCCTACGTCGCCGGGGCCGGGAGACCGCCCATCAGGTCCTTGAGCAGCCGCGAGGGCTCGAGCCCTCGCGGCGCGGCACGGCGCCGAAGCGCTGGTGCCGGCTGAAGCTCAGGCGAGGATGTCGAGCAAGGATCCGCGCGCCGCGTCGGCGGCGCGGAACATCTGCGCGTTGGCCGCGTAGGCCGCGGGAGCGGTGATCTGCGCGCTGACGATGTCGTCTGCCACATCGGCGGAGCCGGTGGCGCTCGTCGAGATCTTCTGTGCGGAGGTGTCGTAGCGCCGGGCGGCGTCGGCCATGCCGAACGTTGCTGCTGACGTCGCAGGAGTGATCATCTGTGACGGTCATCGGCGGCCGTCCGGGGAAGCATTAGCGGGCGGACGGCCTGGCCAACGGATTCACCGACGAGCACGCCGAGCGCGATCGCGACGATCACCGCGACCGCGCCTTGAGCGGTCGCGAAGCCGTCGCCCGTATCGGTGGCCAGCTGGGTCGTGCCGATCAGCCCGAGGCTCCCGGGCACGAGCAGCCAGAACGACGGCAGGAACACGACCAGCGACGGTGGCCCGCCCGGCCGCTTGACGAGCGCCGCACCGAGCGCGGCGGTCAGGCCGCCGAAGAAGCCGCCGAGCGGCGCGCCGAAGGCCTCCTGGCCCGCGGACTGGGCGAGGAAGGTCAGGGCGAGCAGGCCGAGCATCCACGGCAGGACGGCGGGCGGCGCGCTGACGTTCAGGCAGACGCCGATGCCGAGCAGCACCAGCCCGACCCACGGGGCCCACGCGCCGATGTCGTCGACGCGCACGTTGGCGAGGTCCGCGGCCGGCACGTCGATGACGCGCACCGCGGCCAGCAGGCCGAACGTGAACAGCAGCAGTTGCACCGTGCCGAAGACCAGGCGCGACGTCCCGGCGACCATCGCGCCGGCCGCCAGCTCCGACATGCCGGTGACGATCAGCGCTCCCGGCAGCAGCACGGCGAGCGGGGCCAGCAGCGTGCGCAGCGGCCCATCGAGCAGGTCCGCCTTGGCGGCCAGGAAGATCGCGCAGCCCACGGTGAAGGCCGCGACCACGGGCAGCAGCGTGTTGGCCAGCGGCCAGCGCGAGGCGAGCTCGATCAGCAACGCGACGAGCACCGCGCAGAGCGCCGCGGCGAGCAGGTTGGCGAACGCGGGCTGGAGGATCAACCCGATCCCGACCGCGACCGGGATCAGCCCGGCGGCGGCGACCCAGCGAGGGACGAGCGGCGGCGCGGCGAGCGCCGCCTGCAGCTCCGCGACCGCCTCATCGGCGTCCAGTTCGCCGGCCAGCACGCGGTCGACGATCCGCGAGACCGCGGCGGTCTGATCGAACCGCAGCGGTGTCCCGACGCTCTGGAAGCCGGCCGTCTCGTCGCTCCCGAGCGAGACGAACAGGCCCGTCGGCGTCGCCGCGCACTGCGCGTCGGGGACGCCGAGGATCGCTCCCATCCGCAGCAGCTCGGCCTCCACCTCGTCCACGGGGCGCCCGCCCGCGAGCCCGGCCGCGCCGAGCAGCAACAGGCAACGCCGGGTCGAGATGGTCTGCGGCACCGGCGCAGTGTCACCGATCACGATCGCGCTTGAGTTCCGCTCCTGAGTCAGCGGTCGTTCAGCCGCGCCGCGCTCAGCGTGTCGGTGAGCCAGCGGGCGTAGACGTCGGGCGACAGTCCGGCCCGCAGGTAGGTGCTCTCGCTCGCGATCGCGTAGAGCGTTCCGGCCGCCTCCGAGCTTCCGGCGCGGCCCACGGAGCTCGCGGCCTGGGCGCGCGATCGAGGGCTCCCATGGAGTTCACCGAGATGCTCCCGGCTCCCGACGCGTGCTGGCTGTCGAGCGAGTCCGGTCATCACACGAGCGAGTTGCGCGTCGTAGCCTTCGACGGATCGCGATGAGCCGATCGACGTTGGTGCAGTGTGTCCCCGAGAACGCGATGGACGATTCCGGCGAGATCCTGCGCTTCTACGACCGCTGCAGCGACCTCATGCGCGAACTGCTCGATCACCTCGCCGCGGACCCAGGGCGACCGCGTCCCTTCCCCGAGATCGAGGACGCGATGAACTGGCCGCGCCGGCGCATCTCCTCGGTGCTCGGCGGCGTCGGCCGGGTTCGCAAGCTCGAGTTCGGCGGGCGGCGCCCCTACTGCTTTCAGAGCGAGCGCCAGTCGGCCTCAGGCCGATGGGAGATCTGGATGGATCCTCGATCAAGCGGAGGTTGTGCGGGCCGCGCGCGAGGAATAGGGCGCATTCCGCTGCCGCTCGGGGACTTGGCGGTGGCAGGTCGAGCCGAACGCGGACGGCGCCGGCGGGGTCAACCCGGTCGGAAGCTGACCCCGCCGGTCGCGATCAGGCCGCCGCGCGTAGGGCGGAAGCGGTGCCCTGGAGGTCGTAGAGGCCGCTCACCGAGCTGACCTCCTTGCCGACCTCGGAGGCGAGCGCCATCGCGTCGGTGGCGCCGACGCGGCCGTCCTGCATGCCGCCGTTCGACGACGAGGAGACGAGCACCCAGCGGACCTGGCCGGACGCGACGGCGTTGGCCAGCCATTCGGTGGTGACCGTCGTCTCGCTGCCGGAGAAGCCGCCGATCGCGGCGACGTTCGCCCCGGACTGGATGATCGCCTGGCTGGCGCCGGACTGGCTGGAGATGACGACGGTTCCGCCGCCGTTGGCCTTTGCATAGGCCAATGCGGCGGTGAGCTCGGAGGTGTCGCCGGAGAACATCCCGCCGCCACCGCGGTGGTCCGGGTCGCTCCGGTCGCCGGCGCGCCGCCGGTCTGGCCGGTGCCGGTGCCGGTCGGCGGCGTGCCGCCGCCGCTGTCCGCCCATTCCGCCTCCGCCGGGACCGCCGCCACCGCCCGGGCCTCCGCCGCCGCCCATCGTCTGGGCCGAGGTGGGGCCGCCCGCCGGGAACGTCGAGCTCGTCGCGTGCCCGAGCGTCTGCACCGCCCATGATGCGGGCGCGAGCAGCAACACGGAGACGGCTGCCGTCGCGACGGCCTTGCGGACGCGCTGGTCATCGGCGACGACGAGGCCGCCGGCACAGGCCAGGGTCGCGCCGACGATCAGCCAGCTCGCCCAGGCGAGATCGGTCGCGCTGTTGGCGATCACGATCGCCTCGGTGATCGCGCCGCCGGCGAGGATCAGCGGACCGGCGATCCGCTCGCGCGTCAGCAGCGAGCACCCGGCGCCGACGAGCAGCGCGGTGAACGGGGCGAGCGCGGCCACGTAGTAGGGGTGGAAGATGCCCGAGGCGCGGCTGAAGGTGATCGCGGTGACCGCGAACGCGGCGCCCGCGATGATCAGGAAGCCCGTGCGCGGGTCCGTACGGCGCAGCCGGGTGAGGACCGCCAGCGCGATCGCGGCCACGGCGGCGAACCCGAGGAACCAGCCCGCCTGCCCGCCGAGCGCCTCGTTGAGCAGCCGCAGCGGGCCGGTCGAGCCGCCGAAGACGCCGCCGGCTCCACCGCCCATACCGCCGCCCGGTCCGCCGTCCTGGCCGAACAGGCGCCCGAGGCCGTTGTAGCCGAGGATCAGCGACCAGATCGAGTTGTCGTCGGTGCCGGAGATGTACGGGCGGCTGCCGGCGGGCGTCAGCCACATCAGCACCGGCCAGGCGAGCCCGACCGCCGCCATCACGGCGCCGCCGGCGAGCAGCTGACGCAGCGCACGCATCCGCCCGGCGGGGGCGACCCACAGCCATGCGGCGACGATGCCCGGCACGACGAGCAGCGCCGCGGCCATCTTCGTCTCAAAGCCGAGGCCGACGAAGGCGCCGGAGAGCAGGAGCCAGCGCGTGCTGCCCTCCTTGCGCAGGCCGCGATCGGCGGCCCAGACGGCCGCGGTGATGCAGAGGACGAGCAGCGCGTCCGGGTTGTTGTGGCGCGAGATCGCGACCGTGATCGGCGTCAGCGCGAGCGTGAGACCGGCCGCGAAGCCCGCGGCGCGCCCGAACCGCCGAAGCGTCATGTCGTAGACGAGCCCGACGGTCGCGATCCCCATCAGCGCCTGCGGGACCAGCATCGACCACGACGAGTACCCGAAGGCCCGTGCCGAGAGTGCCTGGACCCACAGCGCCAGCGGCGGCTTGTCGACGGTCTGCAGGCCGGCCGCGTCGAAGGCGCCGTAGATGAACGCGTGCCACGATGTGGTCATCGAGCGCACCGCGGCGGAGTAGTAGTCGTTCGCGTACCCGTTGATGTCCAGCGCCCACAGGTTCAGCGCACCCGCCAGCGCCAGTAGGACGAGCAGTTCGGGACGAGCGGCGAGCGCGCTCAGCGCGGGACGGGCGACAGAGCGGCGGCGAGGCTGTGGCAGGGCGATGGTCGACATGCCACCCACCATCGACGCCCCGTGAGTGAGTCAGCTGTGGCTTTGCTTGGCGGTTGCTGAGATGTCCGCGCGCTGCTGCAGGCGCCAGAAGCGATGCCGGACGACCAGAAAGCCGATCAGCACCGCCGCGAGAACCGGGGAGGTTCCGAGCTTCGAGAGGTCGACGAACGGCAGGCAGATCAGGAGAGCGGCGAACCAGACGGCGAACGTGGCCGCTTCGTACGGCCAGCGCAGGCTGTGCTGGCGACTTCGCGCGTCGAGGCGCCGGTAGCCCTCCTTCACGTTCATCGCGGGCGACGGTAGCCGCGCACGATTTCACCGTCAATCAGCGGATCGTCTACCCGCGTCAGGCCGGAGGGAGGCCGAGACGGCGCTGCGCAGGAGATCCGCGAGGTCGCGCTGTCCGGTCTCGTCCGGCGCCGCGGGCAGCCGCCGCTCGTTGTCGAGGTGCACCTCGGTCACCGGGGCCACTGGTCGACGATCCCGTCGACGCCGTCGCGCTCGGTCACTGAGTACCGTCCACGGGCATGACCCAGATCGTCGCCCAGCTCTCCGTCCGCCGCGGGCCTGAGGCGGTCGCGTTCTACAAGGCGGCGTTCGGCGCCGTCGTCGACTACCAGGTCGGTGACAGCGAGATCGTCGCGCAGCTCTCCGTCGGCGACGCGACGTTCTGGGTCGCCGACGAATCGCCCGCGAACGCCAACTTCAGCCCGGAGACCGTCGGTGGCGGGACGGTGCGGATGCTGCTCCTCGTCGACGATCCGGATGCCGCGATCGCCCGGGCGGTGGAAGCCGGCGCGACCGAGGTCTATCCCGCCGCCGACGAGCACGGCTGGCGGCTCGGCCGGATCGCGGACCCGTTCGGCCATCACTGGGAGGTCGGCAAGCCGCTCGGCCCCTGGCCGCCGCGGCACTGACAGCGCGCGTAGCGATACGGGCGCAGCGCGGTCCGCACACGGAGCCGCTGCGCGACCTCATACGGCTCGATCTTCAGCGCGCGGGCGGCACCCGCGCGACCGAGGCGCTCGACGCTCTGCGCCGTGGCTTCGAGACGCCGAGCGAGCGTGCGGGGGACCCGCGGCACGGGCAGCCGCTTCGGCACGGCCGTGGCGTCGAGTGGGCGGAGATTGTCGACCACGCGCCGCGCGGTCGGGAGCTGGTTCGGGCCGTCGGTCCCGATCGTGAGGATCTTGTCGCCGCTGAAGAGGTGCACCACGCTGGCGTCGCCGGCGTGGACGAGCACCGCGCCCTTGCGCTCCTCGAAGCGGTAGTTGTTGGTGAGAAAACCGAAGAACGCGAGCCGTCCGCAGACCGACTTGCTGCCGAGGTAGAGCGTCGGCGGGCAGTCGCGGGCGTTGAAGCGCTCGCAATCCTCATAGGCGAGCGAGTCCTTATCGGCGTTGGAGAGCAGCAGGCCGCTGTAGCGGACGCCGAGCCAGAGACCGCCCGCGAAGGGTCTTGGGGGACGTCACGCCGAGCAGCGGCGCGCGCGTGTTCGGGTCGCAGCTGCCGGGGTCGAAGGCGTCGCCGCTTCCGGGTCGCCACGTGGGATAGCGCGCTCGACGGCGTGCCGTTGGTGAGCCACGTGAAGCAGCTGCCGTCGGGAGCGATCGAGTAGACCTCGTAGGAATCGCCCTCGGGCACGTTCTGGTCGCTGCTGAACAGGATCCGGGATGCCGTCCGGCGACCACGCCGGGGTGCCGTCCTCGGACTCGCTGTGGGTGAGGCGCGTGGGCGCGCTGCCGTCGGCGTTGGCGATGTAGAGCTCGGCGGCCCAGCTGCACTCGTCCGAGCCGCAGCGGTTGCCGTTGTGGTCGCGGATGCCCGCGTAGGCGATCCGCCGCCCGTCCGGCGACCACACCGCCGAATGGCCGTCGCGGATCAGCAGGCGCGGGGTGCCGCCGGCGGCGGGGATCGCGAAGACGTCCTCGTCGAAGTAGTACTTCCGGTTCAGCCGCGAACGGGAGTAGGCGATCGTCGTCCCGTCCGGTGACCAGGCCGAGCCGCTCACGGACGTGAAACGCCCGTCGAGCTTCTGGTTGACCAGCACGTGTTCGGCGCCGGTCGCGACGACGCGCAGGATGACCTGGGTGCGGAAGTCGCTGTCGCTGCGCTCGATGAAGCGCGAGAAGACGATCGTGGTGCCGTCCGGGGACCAGGTCGGGCCGTTGTCGCTCCCGCCCTTGGGCGGTGCCGTGAACGCGGCGGCTCCGACCATGATGCGGGCGCCCTTGACGTAGGCGAGCGTCGTTCCATCCGGGGACCAGGCGGGCTGTGACACCGTCTTGCCGGCCACCAGCACGTGACGGTCGCTGCCGTCGGCGCGCGCGGCGACGATCCCCTCAGCGCCGGCGAACGCGAACTCCGCGGGCGTGGCCGCGGCGGGCGCCGCCACAAGCAGGTAGATGACGAGCAGTCCGAGCCAGCGCATTGCCGGGGGGTTACCCGTTCAGGTGCTTCTCACGCTCCGCGCGAGTTCGCGGACGCCGGCCCGGATCGCGGGCTCGGGCAGCTGCCCGTAGCCGAGCATCAGGGTTGGCGGGCCGACCGTGCCGCGAGTAGTCGCGCAGCGTGTTGAAGACGATGCGGCGCGCGGCCGCCTCGCGCCTTGATCGCGACGTCGTCGTAACCGGCCGGGAGTTCGACGGCGACGTGCAGGCCGGCGGCGATGCCCTTGATCGTCGCCTCCGGCAGCTCCTGCTCGAGCGCCTCGATGAGCGCGTCCTGCGGCGCGGTAGCGCGAGCGCATCGGCGCAGGTGGCGGTCCAGCTCGCCGCGGGCGATGAAGTTCGCGAACGCGTGCTGCTCGATCCGCGCCGTGCCCTGGTCGGCGAGGTACTTCTCGCGGCGGATCGGCTCGAGCAGCTTCGCCGGGCACGACGAGCCAGCCGAGCCGCAGCGCCGGCGCGAGCGTCTTGCTCGCCGAGCCGGCGTAGACGATCCGCTCCGGCTCGAGCCCCTGCAGCGCGCCGACCGCCGCGCGGTCGTAGCGGTACTCGGCGTCGTAGTCGTCCTCGATCGCGATCGCGTCGTTCGTCGCGCAGCCATTGCAGGAGTGCGGTGCGGCGCTCGGCGGCGAGCACGACGCCGGTCGGGTGCTGATGGGCGGGCGTGAGCGATCACGGCGTCGACGCGCGCCGAGCTCGTCGACGCGGAGCCCGTGCTCGTCGACGCCGAACCGCCACCGGCGTGAGGCCCGCGCGCGCGGGCGATCTCGTGCTGCTCCGGATTGCACGGGTCCTCGAGCGCGATCCGCTTCGCGCCCGCGCTGGCGAGCGCCTGGCAGACGAGGCCCTGCGCCTGGCCGTAGCCGCTGGTGACGACGACGTGCCCGGGGTCGGCGACGGCGCCGCGCACGCGGCCGAGATAGTCCGCGAGCGCTCGGCGCAGTGCCTCGTCGCCGCACGGCTCGCCGTAGCCGAGCTCGGCGTCGGTGAGGCTTCGCCAGCGCCTCGCGGAGCGAGCGCAGCCAGGCGGCGCGCGGGAAGGCCGAGACGTCCGGGACGCTCGGGCGGAAGTCGAACCGCGGCCGCTGGCTTGTCGGCGGTCGCCTGGCGCGGTGCGCTGCCGCGTTCGCGGCTGTCTCGGAGACGCGTGGGCGAGCGCCCTGCCGGAGCGCTCAGATAGCCCTCGGCGGCGAGCTGGGAGTAGGCCTCGACCGCGACCCGCCGCGAGATCCCGAGCTGGCGCGCGAGATCGCGCGTGGACGGCACCTGCGCACCGGGCCGTAGCGCACCGCTGCGGATCGCGCCGCGCAGCTGCTCCTCGATCTGCGCGCCGAGCGTGTGCGGCCCGTCGCGATCGACCGCGAGCAGGAGTTCTACCGAGTGACTGGTACCGTCCACAGCGTCAAAACTGGCACTGGTATCTGCACCAGTGAAACGTAGCATCGCCGGCATGCTCACGCTCTCGATCGTCGCCCGCCTGCCGCTGGCGATGCTCAGCATCGGACTGCTCGTCCATGCGCAGCGTGTTGACCGGATCGTTCGCCGCGGCCGGCCTCGTGATGGCGGCCTACGCCGTCGCACTCGGCGTCGGCGGGCCGGTGCTCGGTCGCCTGGTCGACCGTCGTGGTCAGACCGTCGATCCTGCTCGGGGCCGCGAGTGTCTCCGCGGCACTGCTGTGCGTGATCGCGGTGCGTTCCTGACGGTGCGCCGGTCGCCGCTGCTGGTCGCGCTGGCCGCCGGCATCGGCCTCGCGACACCGCCGGTCGGCGCGTGCCTGCGGACCCTGCTGCGCGACCCGGCGGCGTTCGCGGTCGAGGCGTCCGCGGTCGAGCTGACCTGGGTCTTCGGACCGCCGCTCGTGCTCAGCGCCGGCGCGCTGTTCTCGACCGGCGCGGCGCTCGCCGGAGCGGGCGTCGTGCTGCTCCTGTCGACCGCGGCCTTCGCGGCCCACCGTCCTCCCGCGCCTGGCGCCCTGCGGCGAACGTGACCCGTCCGCGTGGCGGCTCGCTGCGGACCCCGGCGATGCAGACCCTCGCGCTCGTCCTCCTCTGCGTCGGCGTGCTGTTCGGCGCGGTCGAGATCGGCGTCGCGGCGGCGAGCAACGCGCTGGGCGCGACCGCCGCGGCAGGCCCGCTGCTCGGCGTCTGGGGCGTCGGCTCGCTGGCCGGCGGAGCGCTCGCGGCGCGAGCCGCGCGCCGGGAAGCCACGCCGGCGGGACGCGCCCGCTGCGCCGCGCGCCGCCGCCCGGCCGCTGCGCGCGCGCGCCCGGCCGCTGCGCGCCCTCGCCGCGGCCGCTGCGCGCTCTCGCCCGGCCGCTGCGCGCTCTCGCCGGGCCGCTGCGCGGCGGCTCTCGCCTGACCGCGCTTCTCGTCGCGCTCACCAGCCGCGCACCTGGCGCTCGTCGCCGCGGCCGGCAGCGTGTACGCGCTCGCCGCCGTGCTCTTCCTCGCCGGCGCCGCGATCGCTCCGACCTACGCGGCCGTGTTCGCGCTGGTCGAGCGTGCGGCGCCCGCGGGCACGGTGACCGAGGCGTTCGCTTGGCTCGCGACCGCGGTCGCCGTCGGGTCCGCGGCCGGCGCCGCGACGGCGGGGGCGATCGCCGAGCACGCCGGGCCCGCGGCGGTGTTCGCGTTCGCCGGTGCTGCCGGGGGATGCGCGCTGGCGGCGACCGCTGTCGCGCTCGGCTACCGTGGCCGCGTGCCGGACGTCCTGATCGACGCGGACACGATCGGCTCTCCCGAACTGCGCCACGAGGTCCCGGCCTCGATCGTCGATCCCTTCCTCTACGGCGAACATGAAGGGGTGGCCTTCGCGGTGGTCTCGCCGCTCGATGCGCCGACGATCGCGGAGGCCCGGCCAGAGCTGCGGCAGCTCGACCTGTTCACCGATCTCGGGCTCAACGAGCTGATCGCGGCGGATGAACCGCGACGAGCGCAGCTCGAGTCCGCGTCCGCGCGCGCCTGGCGTGACGCGCGCCGCGGTCCCGCCCGCGTTCGCGCTCGCCACGGCCGAACGGCTGCGCGCGGCGGGGTCGAGCTCTACATCGACCGCGAGCTGTTCGCCACCCGCCGGCGCAGGAAGACCGCCGCTGAGCTGGCCGGCATCCGCCGGGCGACCGCCGCGGTGGAGGCGAGCCGCTGCGGCCGCGTAGCGCCGCCGAGCGCACGACGGCTCGACGGCGAGCCGCTGACCTGCGAGCGCGTGAGCGCCGCGGTCCGGGCGGCGGTCGAGGCGAACGGGCTCGGGACCTTCACCGTCGCCCAGCGGCGACCGGTCACGGCCGGGTTCGGGCCGATCGCTCCGGGCGAGCCGGTGAAGGTCGACCTCGCGCCGCAGGATCGCGAGTCGGCCTGCTTCGCCGACATCGCGCGGACGTTCGTCGTCGGCGAGCCGGACCCCGAGATCGTCGGGTGGCACGCGCTGGTCTTCAAGCGCACGCCACCGCGATCGCCGATGTTCGCGCGGGGGTGAAAGGCCGCGACTGTACAACGGGGCGGCGGACTTTTCGAGTCGGCGGGCTTCGCCACGCAGCGTCGTCCCGGCAAGACGGTGATGGAGGGCTTCCCGACCGCGCTCGAGCCATGGCGTCGGGCTGCGATCACGAGGACCCGGGGCTCGGCCGCTCCAGCGCACCGAGTTCGTCGCGGGCGACGTGATCACGATCGAGCCGTTCCTGTGCCGGCCGGGCTTCGGCGCCGTCCAGGTCGAGGACCTGCTCCTGGTCACCGAGGACGGCGCCGAGCGGCTCAGCTCGCTCCCGACCGGTCTAGCTCCGGAGGAATTCGAGTAGGTCTGAACGGCAGCGGTCGTGTGGCTGATCTTCACTCCAGCTCGGCCTCGCAGAGCGCGATGTTCTTCTCCGTGGCCGGATCGTGGCCGTGCTCCTCGAGCGAGGCCTCGAAGAACTCGATCGCATCCTCGTAGTCCTGCAGCTCGAACAGCAGCAGTCCGATCGCGAACGGCAGGTCGGGATCGCCCGGCACCGAGAAGTGGCGGTCGTAGGTCTCGAACAGCGCGTGACGGAGGTCCTCCTGCGTGGCCGGATCCGCCCCGGCGGCCTGGTCGAGCAGCGCGGCGAGCACGTTGTGCAGCGTCGACGCGTCCCAGCCGCCGAGCCGCAGCAGCGCGACGATCGCCTCCACGGAGAGCTGGTCCGCGGCATTTTCGACGCCCTCGGAGAGGATCGCCAGATCGCCCGGGCCGAAGCGGTCGATCGCGTCCTCGTAGGCCGCGCGGGTCTCGGTGTGCGGGCCGAAGACCACGGCACCGACGTCGATCGCGGCGTGCCGGTCGCCGCCGTGGAACATCTCGCCGCCGTGCCCGCGGGCGTAGTGGCCGAGCGCATGGAAGTTGACCATCAGCGAGAACGCCCCGCCGTGGCGTGCGGGCTGCGGCTCCTCGCGGTAGCCGAGCGCCTCCTCGGTGCTCAGGGCCTTGTCGGCGGCGAGTAGCAGCAGCCGGTCGTTCGCCAAGCGCTTGAACATCCGCAGGGTGTTCAAGGCGGCGAGCGGGAGCGTGAAGACCGTGTCGTCGAGCGAGGTCCGGTAGTGCTCGAGCAGCCCGTCGAGGTCCGCGTCGCCGTAGTGCCCGGGCTCGACCGTGCGTCGCGCGTACATCAGCGTCAGGTCGTCGAGGACGTCGACGAGGCACTCCTCGAGCGCGCCATCGGCGACCGCGAACGCATCCGCGGGCACGCTGTCGAAGACGTAGTTGGCGATCACGACGAGCGGGTTGGCGAGCTCCCCCAGCGTGATTCCGCGGCGGCGCAGGACCGGCGCGGCGTCCTGCGTGAGATCGAAGCGCGCGAAGTCGAAGCGCTCATCCTCGAGGGCCGGATGCTTCGCCCAGTCCTCGAGCTGGCTCTCCGCGAAGTCGGTCATCACGTACACGAAGTCCTGCGTCGTCCGCTCGCCCAGCTCGCGCGCCAACCCGTGCGCGAAGCGGCCCGCACCGGCGCCGAGCTCGACCACGTACAGCGGCTCCGTGGGGTCGAGCACGCTGTCGCGCGCAAACCCGGCGATCACCCGCGCGTAGGCCGCGGCCACCCACGGATTGTCGACCGCCTGGTGCGGGATCTCCGCGAAGGCCTCGCTTGCGTGCTGCTCATAGAACGCGCGCTGCTGGTTCCAGACGGGCGATTGCGAGAGGGATCCACTGGCGCGAGGTTAGGGCCGATGGGCGCGGAGCGCTTCGAGCACGCGCCGCGGGCGCTGGTAGACGTCGTTGTCGGTGAAGCGCAGGAGCGTGTACCGGCGGCCTGCAGCGTCCGGTCCTCCTGCGCGTCCTGCAGCTTCGAGCGGGGTCGCCCATGATGGGCTCCGTCGACTTCGACGGCGAGTTTAGGTCCGGCCAGCGGAAGTCGACCTCGAAGCCCTCGAAGTCGGTGTTGACGATCGGCTCCGGGAAGTCGAGCGCCAGGAACGCGTCCTCGGCGCCGCTCCTCGTTCCCGCGCTGCCGCTGTTGTAGAGATCGATCGCCCGGTTGAGGACGTGCAGGTTGTGGCGGCCGTTGGCGCGGGCCATCGTGTCGCGGGTCGCGGGCTCGACCCAGCGGCCGCGGAACGCGGCCTGGTAGATCACGTTCGTCAGTTGGTGTGCGGTGAGGACGTCGCTGAGGTCGACGACATGCATCCGGGATGCCCCTTGTAGGTCGTGACGTCGCGCGGGTCGAGGGCGACACCGGTGGATCTGTGACCCCGTCCAGCGGCGCTGCGCCGGGGTGAAAGGACCGCCACGAGGTGGGCGCGAAAGCGAGAGACCGCGTGGAGCTCCGGCGCGAGAGGTGGCCGAGCAACGACGCTCGACCTGTGGCGAGTACGGCGGCGATGCACGGGCCTCCCGTGACAGGGCCGCGTGGCCGAGCGCGTAGACGCCGATGTGGACCCGGTGCAGGTCGCCGGCCGCGCTCTCCGAGTGATCGCGCTCGGACGAGGCCCGCGGCAAGGAGTTGGAGAGCGATACGACGCCGTGCTGGCCGGCGGGCGATCGCCGCGATCACCCCGACGGGGGAGGGGGTGCTGACTTGCTCAGGTTCGAGATCCGGACCGCGTCAATCACACCCCCAGTCTCGGGGCGACCCGTCAGAACGGATCTACACGCGTTTGCGACTTAAGCGCTACCGAAGCGTGACGCTTGTGCGCACGTTGATCCGCTTGCCGGACTGGACGAGCGAGGCGGTGATCGTGTACCTGCCCTTCTTCATCCCGCGCGTCGACCCCAGCCCCAGGCCGACGAGCTTGCCCGGGATCACGCGGACCGCGGCGATGTTGCCCGAGCGCTTGGCCGGTCCGCTGAGACGGTAGGTACCGCTGACCGGCTCGATCGTGTTGCCGAGGTTGCGGATCGGCAGGATGAAGGCGCCGCCGCGGATCTGACCTGCGCCGGTGCGCAGGCGCAGCTTCTGACGCTTGGGGTTCAGGCGCATGGAGCTGATCAGGCGGTACTGGGGGATGATGCCCTTGCGGCCCTTGGTCTTCCGCGGCTTGCCGAGGATGTCGACGCTGCCGTAGAGCGAGCCGCTCGACGTGCGGCGCCGCATGCGGAAGTTGACGGGCACCTTCGCGCCGGCGGCGATCGTGAAGGACCGGCGGGTGGCGCGCACGTAGCGCGAGAAGGTCGTACGCGTGTCGGAGAAGACGTTGCCGTTGAGCTGCTGGCGCCAGGGGCGCACGCGGACCGTGACCCGCAGCGACTCGTTGGTCGTGTTGTTGAGCGTCAGCGACCCGACCTTGCCGAGTTTCGCGCGGTGTTCCAGGACGGCCGGCGTGACCGAAAGACCACCTGCGGCGTGCGCCGTGGCGGCGGTGCCCAACGCGCCCATGCAGGCGACGACCATCGGCACGGCGAGACGCCGGCTTGTTCCAGCAACCATGAGTACCCCTCCAGCTTTTTTCAGACCCAGTGAGGCGCTCTCCCTGAGCGCCGGGCGAGTGTCTCGGTCGTCCCTAAGCAGCTACTGAAGAGACTTGTAAGAGAACCTTCAGGTTGGCGGCGATGGTTCGAGGAAGTACCGTCGCCCTTGTGGCACGCCTCGTCGCGCTGTTGCGCGGGATCAATCTGGGGCCGAAGCGGCGGGTGCCGATGGCCGACCTGCGCGAGCTGATGGGCGAGCTCGGCTACGAGGACGTGCGTACGGTCCTCGCCAGCGGCAATGTCGTCTTCACAGGCCCGAAGGCCAAGGCGCGCGAGAAGCTCGAGTCGGCCATCGAGGACCGCTACGGCTTCAGCGTCGACGTCGTCCTGCGCACGATGAAGGAGCTCCACGAGATCGTCGAGGCCGAGCCCTACCACGAGGAGGCGAGCAACCTCAGCCGCTACTTCGTCGTCTTCCTGCCGACCGAGCCGGACCCCGAGGCGCTCGAGGCACTCGAAGCACAGGACTTCGCGCCCGACAAGTTCCAGGCCAATGGGCGCGAGCTCTACGCGTGGTGCCCGGAGGGCATGCGGGACAGCGGGCTGATGCGCGCGCTCGGCAAACCCGGCCTCGCGGAGACCGCGACCGTGCGCAACATGGCGACGGTCAAGAAGCTCTTGGAGTGAGCAGCCACTCGGGCGCGATCCCGAGCTGGTCGAGCATCCGCACCCCGGCGGGGTCCTCGAGCGCGGCGTTCAGGAGGTGATCGACCTGCAGTATCCCGCCGCGGCTGGTGATCCGGGCGTGCAGGGCAGGATGCAGACCCGACGGTGCGACGGCGTTGACCGCCGGCGGTCCGGAGGCGCGGCGCGCGAGCCCGCGGGCCTGGGCGATCGCCAGCAGCAGGTGCGTGCTGTCGATGCTCCCCGAGCCGTTGCGGGCCGCCTCCTCGCGCGCGCTGATCAGCGCCGCGCGCGCCTCGGGCGAGAGCGTCGCCGGGGTCGCGAGGTCGCGATAGCGGCGGTGCGCGGCCTGGCGCGTGATGCCGAGCGGCTTCGCCACCGCGGCGAAGGACACGCCCGCCTGCAGGGCGCGGGCGACGAGGGCGCGCTCGAGCACGTCGAGCTCGCGCCGCAGCTCGGTCAGGCTGGCGAGCGAGCGGGTCGGTTCGGGGACGGTGAGCGCGCGCTGGAGCAGCGCGACGATCTGCGGAGCATTGGGGGCCATGGGCCGACAACGGGCTAACAAGCCCAAGGTTGGGTAGTAGTTGGTCTGAGATGACCGCCGTCCCACTTCAGCTGCGCCGCGAAGGGACCCTGCGCACGCGCGCGGCGCGCGGGGACGAGCACGCCTTCGCCGTGGTCTACGAGCGCCATCACCAGGCGCTGTATCGCTATTGCCGCTCGATCCTGCGCCACGAGCACGACGCGCAGGACGCGCTCCAGAGCACGATGACCCGCGCCTTCGCGGCGCTGCAGGACGAATCGCGCGAGCTCGAGCTGCGCCCGTGGCTGTTCCGGATCGCCCACAACGAGGCGATCACGATCGTGCGTCGCCGCAAGGCGACGGCGGAGCTCACAGACATTCCCGACGCGCGCGATCTGGACGACCGGATCGCGACCCGGGAGGAGCTGCGCAACCTGCGCCTCGACCTCGCCGACCTCCCGGAGCGTCAGCGCGCGGCGCTCGTCCTGCGCGAGCTCAACGGCCTCAGCCACGCCGAGATCGGCGCCGTGCTCGAGCTCTCGCAGTCCGCGGTCAAACAATCGATCTTCGAAGCGCGCAGCGCGCTCTTCAGCTGCCGCGAGGGTCGCGACATCGCCTGCCACGAGATCCAGAGGATCCTCTCCGACGGCGACGGCCGCGTGCTGCGTGGGCGCGGCGTCCGTGCACATCTGCGCTCCTGCCCCGACTGCCGGACCTTCCGTGCCGAGCTGGACCAGCGCCCCAAGGCGCTGCGGGCGCTGGCGCCGCCGCTGCCGGCCGGTGGCGCGGCCGCGTTGCTCGCCCAGCTCCTGGTCGGTGGCGGCACGACGGCGAAGCTGCTGGCCTGCGTCGCGCTCATCGGTGGCGGCACGACGCTCGCCGCGGAGATGCACCTCGCGCGCGAGCCGGGGAGGCCCGCGGAGGCTGCCGCCGCGACGCCGACGCCCGAGCCGAAGCCGAATCCGACGTCGGCCGTCGCGGCCGAGAGCGCGCCCCAGCCCGCGCTTGTGGCCGAGCGGAGCACGACGCCGGCCAAGCGGCGCGGCGTGCGGAGCGCGGGGAGGTCGCAGCCCGGGGCGGCGAAGACCCGCAACGCCGCGAAGCACGCGCGAAGGCGGCGAAGCCCGACAAGGCCGCGAAGCCTCAGAAGGCGCGCGAAGCCTCAGAAGGCGGCGAAGCCTCAGAAGGCGGCGAAGCCCCAGAAGGCGGCGAAGCCCCAGAAGGCGGCGAAGCCCCAGAAGGCCGCGAAGCCCCAGAAGGCCGCGAAGCCCCAGAAGGCCGCGAAGCCCCAGAAGGCCGCAAAGCCCGAGAAGGTCGCAAAGCCTCAGGAGCGGGTCGCGAAGCTCAAGGCGAACAAGCCCGACCGGTCCAAGCCGCAGAAGAAACAGCGCTGAACCTTGCACAGCGTCCGCCGCTTCAGAGATGCTTGCCCAGATGGCGAGCGCACTGTGGGTGACAGCCGGGGCACCACTGCAGACCGGTGACGGCTGGCGCGTCTGGTACTCCTGGCCGCAGGGCGATTTCACGCCCGGTACGCCTCGCGTCCGAACTCCCGGCGGCGCCGAGGTCAAGGTCATCGAAGGCCCGTGGCAGCCGAAGCCGCCGCCCACCGGTTCGACCCGCAGGATGGGCGTCCGCGAGCTGCGCCTCGAGGGCGCCACCCCCGGCGCCCTCTACGAGGTGACGCTCCCCGAGGTCGAGCGCCCCCTCCGCTGGCGCACGCTGCCGAGCACGCTCCCGCCCGAAGGCGTGAGCTTTCTGATCAGTTCGTGCTTCTGGCTCAACGACGATCGCGACGGCTTCTACGCGAGCGCGGTCAAAGAGCTCGTCCAGCGCGAGAAGCCGATCTTCAAGATCCTGATGGGCGACCAGCTCTACGCCGACGTCTGGGCGCCGCTGCCCAAATCCCTGCCGCAGGGCCTGGCGGCCAAGTACGAGCGCTACTGGGGGGATGACGCCTACCGCGACATGCTCGCCGCCTGCCCGACGCTCGTCAGCTGCGACGACCACGAGTTCTGGAACGACTTCCCGCAGCCGCAGATCCAGGTCCCGCTGTCCTGGGACCGCTACCAGCCGACGAACGGCAACGTGCTCGCCGAGCTCTACGACGCGTACCAGAGCTCGCTGAACCCGGACGGCAAGCGCTGGTCCTCGATCGAGCTGCCGCCGGTCTCGTTCTTCGTCGCCGACACCCGCTCGAACCGCACGCGCGACGACGACCCCAACGCGCGCCTGATGGTCTCGGAGCAGTGGGACGATCTCGAGGCGTGGGCGAAGAACCTGAAGGGCCCGGGCGTGCTCGTCCTGCCGCAGCCGATGATGAAGGCGGGCGGGAGCAAGACCGACCGCACGCTCGTGGACTTCCAGGAGTCCGACCGCTTCGGCGCGATCTTCGAGCGCGCCCTCGGCGGCAAGGAGCCGCACGACATCCTGATCCTGACCGGTGACATCCACACGGGGCGGCTCAGCAGCGCGCGGATCGTCGGCCTCCAGGGCGAGATCTACGAGCTCGTCGCCTCGCCGGCCTCGCTGGTCACGCCTTGGCTGCCGCCATGGGGCCACAAGCCGTCGGAGCTGCCGGACAAGCTGATCATCAACCGGCGCATCTGGCAGATGACCGCAAGCACCAAGCTCACGTCGAGCGTCGACAACAACATCGGGCTGATCAAGATCGGCCCCGGCCGCAATGGCCGCTACCGCTTCACGCTGCAGCTCTGGCGGGTCCGGAAGTTCACCGGCATCGGCAAACGGATCTTCGGCCGCAAGCCGGCCAAGGGCGCGCAACCGCTCCACGACCCGATCGAAATCGAGCTTCGCTGAGGAGGAAGACGTGCTCCGGCACTCCCAGAGCGACACAGACAACCCGAACGTCGAGGACTGGACGGATCGCTACCGCGACGCCGACAACATGCAGTTCTTCGCCGACGCGATCGCCGACCTGCGGGTCCCCGACGGCCTGGGCCTGATCGGGCTCGTGGGCAGCCGCGACCTGCCCGGCGTGGCGGTCCGCCGCGCCCAGAGCATCCTGCGCTGGGACCGCCGGCCGAGCCTGTGGTCGCACGCGTTCCTGCTGGTCGGCGGCGGCGAGATCCGCGAGGTCGCGCTGCACTCGCGCGCCGGGCAGTTCCCCGAGCCGGCCGACAACGCGATCACCGCCGCGACGCTCGAGCACTACGCGAGCCCGCGCGTGGACGCGAACGTCGCACTGCTCTCGGTGCGGATGGACACCGAGGAGGCCACCCGCGTCGTCGAGCGAGCGACCACGAACCCGAATCTCGAACGCCTTCGCTACGACCTGTTCGAGGCGCTCGGCTACTGGCAGGCGTTCCTGTGGACGCGCGGCACCCCGAACCCGCTCGAGCAGGGCGTGCCCAACCACTCCTCGTCGATGGTCGAGTACTGCTTCGAGGAGATCCAGCTGGACCTCACACCCGGCGCCAACGATCGCAACAGCGCACCCGAGCACCTCTGGAACGGCGCGCGCTGGTGGAGCGACGCGTTCGGCGAGTTCAAGCGCCCGATCGCGGGCCGCTGCGTCCTGCGCGACCAGAACTGCTCGGTGCTCGGTCCCGGGGAGAAGTGATGGAGGTCATCCGCCGCCGGCCCGACTCACAGCCGGGCGCGGCGGAGTGGTTCACCGGACAGGTCTGGATCGACGCGATCTCACCCGGCCCGCACGTGAAGCTGCTGAGCGTGCATTTCACGCCGGGCGCGCGCACGGCATGGCACACGCACCCGTTCGGGCAGGTGATCCACGTCACCGAGGGCGCGGGGCTCTTCCAGGTCCGAGGCGAGCCCGTCCAGCCGCTGCGCGCCGGTGACACCGTGCGCTTCGACGCCAACGAGGTCCACTGGCACGGCGCGGCGCCGACGACCTTCATGACGCATCTGGCGATGCAGGAGGTCGCCGACGACGGGTCCGACGCCACGTGGGGCGAGCACGTGACCGAGGGGGAGTACCACCCGCTCTAGGCCGCGACGGCCACCGGTTCGCGCGCGGCGCCGCTCACCACGGGGCGCAGCACCACGATCGAGATCAGCGCCGCAAGCCCCAGCGCCCCGGCGCCGAGCAGGTACGCGAGGTGGTAGCCGGAGTTCAGCGCGACCGCGCCGGTCGCGTCGAACCCGTGCGCTGGCTCGCGAGCGTCGCCAGCACGGCGAGGCCGATCGCGCCGCCGACCTGCACGGTGGTGTTGAACAGGCCCGAGGCCAGGCCGGAGTCCTCCGGCGTCGCGCCCGACATCGCCAGCGTCATCAGCGCGGGCGTCGAGAGCCCGGCGCCGACGCCGATCAGCAGCGTCGCGGGCAGGATGTCGACGACGAAGGTGCCGTCGACCGGCGTGCGCGCGAACAGCAGCAGCCCGGTCATCGTCATCAGCAGCGCGCCGATCAGCGGCGTCCGCGGCCCGAAGCGCATGATCAGCGGCTGCGAGAGGCGCAGCGACACGACGCCCATCACGAGCGTCGAGGGCAGGAACGCGAGCCCGACCTGCAGCGGCGTGTAGCCGAGGACCTTCTGCAGGTACAGCGCGCCGAGGAAGAAGAGCCCGAACATGCCGACGACGAGCAGCGCCATCGGCCAGGTTCGCTCCCGTCACGTTGCGCGAGCGGAACAGCCGCAGCGGCATCAGCGGGTTGGCGATCCGCGCCTGGCGGACCACGAACGCGCTCACCAGCACCAGGGCGATCGCCCCGAGACCGAGCGTGCGGCCGGAGGTCCAGCCGTACTCGGAGATGCCGAGGATCGTGTAGACGCCGAGCATCAGACCGGTGGTGAGCAGCACCGCGCCGGGCAGGTCGGCGCCGGCCGACGAGGCCGATCCCGGGCCGCGGCTCGACCAGTCGCAGGGCCAGCAGGCCGGTGACGATCCCGATCGGGAGGTTGATGAAGAAGATCCAGTGCCAGCTGATCGCGTCGGTCAGCACGCCGCCGGCCAGCAGGCCGATCGAGCCGCCCGCCGAGGCCACGAACCCGTAGACGCCGAGCGCCTTGGCCTGCTCGCGCGGCTGCGGGAACATCGTCACGATCATCCCGAGGATCACGGCGGAGGTCAGCGCGCCGCCGACGCCCTGGATGAAGCGCGCGGCGATCAGCATCTCCTGCGTCTGCGCCAACGCGCACAGCAGCGGACGCGGCGGTGAAGACGACCAGGCCGATCAGGAAGATCCGCCGCTGCCCGATCAGGTCGCCGATGCGACCGGCGAGCAGCAGCAGCCCACCGAACGCGATCAGGTAGGCGTTGACCACCCACGCGAGGTTGCTCGGCGGTAAACCCGAGGTCGTCCTGGATCGACGGCAGCGCGACGTTCACGATCGTCGCGTCGAGCACGATCATCAGCGCGCCGGCGCAGAGCACGTAGAGCGCGGCCCAGCGGTTGCGGTCGGTATCTGAGGAGGTCATGTCGAGCTAGGACCGCGGCGCCGCAAGAAACTCATCGGCCGCGGCAAGGCACGGGCAACTTGGCGGCAAGGTCGCGCGGCAAGAGTGCGCGCCAATGCTCTTGTACCGGGTCACTCTCGCCCTCGCAGCCGTTCTGATACTTCCCGCCACGGCCTCGGCCGACCTTCGCTCGCCGGTCCTGGGCGAACCTTCCGTGCTGTCGACGCTCGCGCCACAGTCGCGGACCTATCCACCGGCGATCGCGACGGACGGTAACACGACGTACGTGGCCTACATGGAGGAGCGGACCGGGATCACGTTGCACCGGATCACGGCCGCCGGCACCGAGATCGGCGCGCCGCGGGAGTTGCAGTCGCCCGGCACGGCCTCGACCGAGTACCCGCAGATCGTGGTCTCGGGCGAGAACGTCTACGTCGCCTGGATCCAGGCTTCCCACACGACCCCGGAGAAGCACGCCGTCGTCGCCGCCAGCCATGACGGCGGGCGCACGTTCGAGCGGGCCGTGATGGCCGGGACGCACACGACGGGCGGCGGCGCCTTCGACCTCCGGCTCGGCGCGGACGGCGACAACGTCTTCGTCGCCTTCGTCGACAACCGCGATCGCGTCTGGACCGCGGGCAGCCGCGACGGCGGCCGCAGCTTCCCCTGCATGGCCGTCGTCTCGTCCTCGGGTGACGAGGCCGACGGCGGCGGCGACTACTCGCTCGTCGTCGACGGCCCGCGCATCCACTGGGTCTGGCTGACCGACGAGTTCGACATCGTCACCCGCCGCTCCACCGACGGCGGGCGCACGCTCGAGCCGCCGGTGAAGCTGATCGACAGCCCCGGCCGCTGGGACTACCCGGGCGTGCCGGCGATCCGGGCCGAGGGCGGCACCGTCGCGATCGCCTACAGCAAGCAGTTCACGATGCCGCGCGAGGACAGGACGGGCACCGACTGGGGCTACGAGCCGGAGGTCCTGACCTCCACCGACGGCGGCGGGTCATGGGCCACGTCGCACATCGGCGGCGAGGGCACCCGCTGCATCGGCAACTACTGCGCCGCGCCCTACGGCCTGGACATCGACGGCGACGACATCTACCTGTCCTGGCGCGCGAAGGGCTCGATGTGGATGGCGCACTCCAGCCATGTCGGGCGCCGGCTGGGACGGCCCGACGCAGCTCGGCCCCTACATCTACGCCTACCACTCCTCGCACGCCCCGTACGTCGATGCCCGCGGCGACACCGTGGTCGCGACGTGGTTCAGCGAGTCCGACCCGAACAGCATCTACGAGACGAACCCGATCACGGCGTTCTCGAGCGATCACGGCCGCTCGTACACGCTGCGCACGGTCGACGGCGGGGCCGGCCAGGACATGTCGCCGGTCGCCGCCGCCTGGGGGCCGGAGCCGCAGGGCGCGGGCTTCGCCTGGTGGTCGTGGGACAGCACCTTCTACACCGGCGACACGCACGTCCGCTTCGTGCCGCTGAGCGCGGCCGAGCCCGACGTCGGCGTGATCGACGTGCGCCCCGCGCAGGTCGCGACCGACGCCGCGCGGCTCGCCGCCGGGCGCCCGACGACGATCCGGACGATGCTGCGCTCCAAGGCGCCGCGGCGCGTCAGCGTCAAGCTCAACCTCGAGCTCGCCTACGACGACGACAGCGGCCGGCGCGTCGAGACGCACCTCGACGAGGAGGTCGTGCTGAGCCCCGGGCTGAACCCCGTGCAACTGCTCGCCGGCAGCCCGATCCTCGTCGGCGCCGGGCGCATCACGGCCAAGGTCAAGGTCGACGCGGGCACCGTCGACAGCGACCCGTCCAACAACGAGGGCGAGGGGTCGCGTGCGGTCGTCCTGCCACGGCCGCTGAAGATCCTCTTCGTTCCGATCTCCGCGGACGACGAACTGCCGCCGGCATGCCGCGACGTGCGCGATGTCGCCGAGGGCACCGAGCAGTTCCTCAAGGCGGCCTGGCCGGTCGACCTCGCCCACTTCGGCGTCGTCACCGACTGCTCCTCGACGCTCGTGCACCAGGCCGGGCTGACCGAGGCCGGCCTGATGGGCAACGGCATGCTGATGTCGCGCCTGGACCGCCTGAAGTGGAGCGCCGCGGGGATCGACAAGGTCGTCGGCGTCGTCCCGGAGGGCTGGTTCTCACGCCAGCTGATCGACGGCTTCGCGACCGCCGTGGGCATCTCGCCGCTCGGCGGCGGCCTCGACGCCGCGATCGTCGAGCGCCAGAACACGGGCGGCTGGGTCGTCGCGCACGAACTCGCGCATAACCTCGGCTGGACCGAGGTCGAGGGCGAGCACGGCAACCACCTCGACGACGAGCCCGCACCCGGCTATTGGATCGCGCAGCGCCGCGATGTTCCGGCGACGACGCTCGACATCATGCAGTTCAGCACCGCCGGTGCCGATGTGCGCGATCC
Source organism: uncultured Solirubrobacteraceae bacterium (assembly GCA_963848475.1). Lineage (GTDB taxonomy): Bacteria > Actinomycetota > Thermoleophilia > Solirubrobacterales > Solirubrobacteraceae > Solirubrobacter. The sequence continues at coordinate 191,361 of CAWKDW010000005.1, forward strand.
GACGGGGCGCTGGATGTCGAGGAAGTCGTGGGACTACCTCACGACCAAGCTCTCGACCGGCGTCGTCGAGTCCGGGGCCGCCCGCGGCCTCGCGGCGAGCGGCACGCTCTCCTTCACCGGCGCCGTGGCCAAGGACGGCACGGTCACGACCGGTCCGGCCTGGGAGCTCGCAGGCGAGCCCGAGCCGACCGCGGGCGCATTGACCTTCGAGCAACTCGACGCCGGCGGGGCCGTCGTCCAGACGAGCACGTTCGGCGCCAGCAACCAGCTTGGCCCGATCGGCGGCGTCCACGCGACCGGCAAGGAGCACATCGAGACCGAGGACGCCGGCTTCTCGCTGCGCGTGCCGGCGGTCGCGAGCGCCCGCTCGCTCCGCATCCGCCGCGGCGCCGACGTCCTGCTCACGCGCGTACGCTCGGCCGCCGCCCCGACCGTCAAGGTCGACACGCCGGCGCGGGTCGAGCTCGGCGACACCCTCAACGTCACCTGGACCGCCACCGATGCGGACGGCGGTGCGCTGACGTCGATCGTCTCGATCTCCACCGACGGCGGCGCGACGTGGCGCTCGCTCGGCGACGCGACGACCGGCAGCTCGCTCAGCGTCAAGGCCATCGTCTCGATCGGCGGCCAGGACGTGCGCGTCAAGGTCACGACCACCGACGGCTGGAACACCGCCTCCTCGGAGTCGGGCTCGTTCGTGATCGGCGGCCAGCTCGCCGACGGGACCGTCGTCGTCGACGACTGGTTCGGCGGCATCTGGACGGCCGAGCTGGACGGCGGCGGACTCAAGAAGCTCGCCCCGAACGGCCTGCGCCCGCGCTGGTCGCCGGACGGCCGCAAGCTCGTCTTCGACGACATGGCGGACCTGTTCACGATGAACGGGGACGGCGGCAACCTGCGCCGGATCACGTCCGTCCCGGGGAACGAGCAGTACCTGTGGCCGTTCTGGACGCCCGACGGGGACAAGATCCTCGTCGAGCACCGCCGCAACTACACCCACGAGGCCAACGTGCTGGTCGATCCCGAGACCGGCGCGGAGACGCCGTTCGCGGCCAAGAACGGCACCATGTGCGGCTTCACGCACGACGGCTCGCGGCTGGTGCAGTCGGGCTACTACTACCAGGACGGCTATGCGCTGCTGCGCGCCGACGGCACCGACCCGCAGATGCTGCCGCGGCCGATCGCCGGCCAGGAGTGCATGACGCTCTCGCCCGACGGGCGCTACGGCGTCGTCGACCGCTACGACACGCCGCCCTCGAGCGTCCGCGACATCGTCATCTGGGACCTGCAGACCAAGGAGAAGCGCAACCTCACGCACGGCGCCTTCGGCGGGAACAACACCTACCCGACATGGTCGCCGACCGGCGAGTGGATCGTCTGGACCTCCAACAAGGACCGCGGAGGCGGAACCGGCTTCAGCTCCGGCGACATCTGGAAGATCCGGCCGGACGGCACGGGCGCGGCGAAGATCCTCGACGGCGCGCCCGGCGATCGCGCCTTCCAGCGCCCCGACGTGCAGCCGCGCCGCGGCGCCGCCGTCGACCCCGAGCCGACGCTCGAGGAGCGGCTGCCGCAGGCCGCCGTGGCCGCCGCCACCGGCGCCGAGGGCACACCGATCGAGCTCGACGCGAGCGCGTCGAAGCCGGGTGACGACGCTGCCGCGATCGCCTCCTACCAGTGGGACCTCGACGGCGACGGCACCTACACGGACGCCGAGGGCGCCACGCCGAAGACGAGCTTCCCCGACGAGGGCAGCTACCCCGTCGGCGTGCTCGTCACGGACGCCAAGGGCCGCAGTGCGACCGCGCACGCCGAGGTGAAGGTCACCAACGCCGCCCCGGTCATCGCCGATGCCCGCGTCGGCGACGGCGACCCCGCGAGCTTCAGCGCCCGCATCGCCGATTCCGGCAGCGGCGACGAGGTCGTCGCCACGCTCCACTGGGACGGCTCGACCCAGGGCGAGACCGTGCCGCTGATCGCCTCCGGCGACGGCTACACGGTCATGGCCACCCGTTCGGGCCGTGTCGCGAGCGCGAGGCTCGTGGTCTCCGACGGCGACGGCGGGGAGGCCGAGGCGAGCGCCGAGCGCGTGGCCGTCCCGGTCAACGCGCTCCCGAGCGCGGACGACGCGACCGTCAAGGTCGTCGCCGGTGAGACGGTCGGCATCGACCTTCCCGCCCGCGATCCCGAAGGCGACCCGCTCGAGTACGAGGTCGTCGACCAGCCGGGCGGCGGCTCGGTCTCGCTGCGCGCGCCGCTGACCGATCCCTCCGCGGACGACGTGACCTACACCGCCGGGGGCGACGCCGGGACGGACACCTTCACCTACCGCGTCAGCGACGGCCAGGGCCAGTCGCGCGTCGCGAAGGTGACGGTCGAGATCGCCGAGCGGCCCGGCCCCCTCGACCCTGTGACCGAACCGCCAGGCTCGCGGATCGAGCCGGAGCCGGTCGCCACGCCGCGGCCGTCGCGTCAGGGCTCCAAGCCGATCGACCAGGCCAAGGTCGCCGAGCAGACGGGTGAGACCTCCGTGCCCACCAAGCTGGCGGATGTCCTCACGCTCCCGTCCACGCGAAGGTGCGTCAGCCGGCGGAAGTTCTCGATCCGGATCCGCAAGGGCGACTACAAGCGCATCGTCGTGCGCGTCGACGGCAAGCGCGTGAAGGTCAAGCGCAACGCCGCGGCGGTCGACCTCCGCGGGCTGCCCAAGGGCCGCTTCAAGGTCCAGATCGCCGTGACGCTCACGAGCGGCAAGGTCCTGCGCTCCACCCGTGCCTACCGAACCTGCGCTCCGAAGAAGAAGGGGGGCCGGTCATGAAGCGGTCCATGCTGTTGACCTCGCTGCTCGCGGTCCTCGTGCTGGGCGCCGCCGGCCCCGCCGGGGCCTGCGCCGCCGATGACGGACCCTGCCTCAGCGACCCGCTGGCGGCCACCGTCAAGGGGGAGATCTGGAACGACACCGACTACGACGGCGTGCGCGGCGCCGACGAGCGCGGGTACGTGAGCTCCGGCCGCGTGTGGGCCGACTACAACCACGACGGCGCCCGTCAGGCGGGCGAGACGATGGCGCCGACCGAGAACGACGGCACCTACGAGCTGCCCGTCGACACACGCCGCCTCGACGCCTCCGGGCGCGTCGACCTGCGCTTCCAGTTCGTGCGCAACTTCACCCTGCCCGGCGAATTCGAGCCCTCGTGCATCGCCCCGGCGCCGAACTGCCTGCACGCGATCGAGGTCAGCGCCGGCCAGACCAAGACCGGCGTGGACTTCCCGACCGTCGGCGTCGCCCAGCTCAACGGGCTGATCTGGGACGACAAGAACGACGACGGCCGCCGGCAGGCGGGGGAGGACGGCGTCGCGGGCCTGCGTGTCTTCCTCGACGACGACGGTGACGGCAAGCTCGACGCCGGCGAGCCGGCCTCGCACAAGACCGTCCCGGATGGCAAGTACATCCTGCCGATCCCGACGCGCTACCAGGTCGCGGGCGGCACGCTGCCGCCGCTCGTGCTCGAGCAGGCGCCGGGCGCGGACTGCACGGCACCGGCGGACTGCGCCGTGCGTGGCCTGCACACGCGCTCCGGCCAGGTCATCACGGCCGATCACGGCGTCGCGCGTCCCGTCGTGATCTTCCTGCACGGCTACGGCGGCTCGCAGATCGTCTGCCCGGGCAAGGTGCTGTGGTTCAAGATGCTCCCGGCCGGGCCCGACCTCTACAACATGCGCCTCGGCGCCGACGGCCAGAATCTGAAGGCCTCCGACGGCGGCACCGGATGCTCGGAGAACGCCTCCGTCGACGGTCTCGTGACGAAGGTCGGCCCGAAGGACATCTACGAGGGCGCCTCCGAGCACTTCGAGGCGATCGCCTGGCCGGGCCGTCACTACGACTACGTCTGGGACTGGCGCAAGGCGCCGCAGACGGCGGTCGACGGGCTCGACGCGCTGATCGAGAAGGCGCGCTGCGGCGGCACCGCCGGCTGCTCGTCCTACGCCGTCAAGCGCGTGCAGCTCGTCGCGCACTCGATGGGCGGGCTCGTGATCCGGCACTACATCGAGAACCCCGCCCGGGCCGAGAAGATCGAGCGCGTCGTCACCGTCGGCACGCCGTACTGGGGCTCGCCGAAGCCGATCTTCCCGCTCACGATCGGCCAGGAGGTCCCGTACTTCTCGACGATGGACGGCTTCATGGACAACGACGGGCTGATGGCCTCGGCGCGCACGTTCCCGGGCCACTTCTCGCTGATGCCCGCGTTCGGCTACGGCAAGTGGCTGACGGTCGAGGGGATGAACGGCGATCGGCAGCTCGACATGGACGGCGTCAAGCAGTTCCTCAAGCGGATCCACGTCGACCCGGACATGTACGCGCGCGCGGCGGCCGAGCACGGCCGCGTCCTCGACCACTTCGACGACAAGGGCATCGACTACCAGGTGATCGTCGGCGGCGGCATGGCGACGATGGGCGCGATCCGGCTCAGCTACGGGATCGACGACGCGGTCGCGGTCACCTGGACCGGCGGCGACGAGACCGTCCCGGCCTTCGCGGCCGCGATGGACACGCCGCGCGACCGGCTGCACTACGTGTGCGGCGTGTCGCATGTGCCGCTGACGACCGATCCGCAGACGGTGAAGCTCACGGACGAGTTCCTGATCCGCGGCGAGCGGATGCGCGACGAGCAGGCGAGCTGCGACTGGTCGGCGCGAGAGATCAGCTGGTACTACCCCGGCCCGATCTCGCCGCTGGGCTCCGCGTCGCAGGCGGGCAAGGGCACGCCGCGCATCCTCGCGGGCGGCAAGTCGATGACGCTGGCCGCGGCTGAGCAGGCCGAGCTCGTGCAGGTCCTGCGCTTCGGCTCCTCCACCAAGATCGTCGCCGCCGGCGGCACCGACGTGCGCATCGAGCTCCCCGCCGGCGGTACCGCGACGGTGCGCGATCTGGCCCAGAAGGGCGCGAGCAACGAGCGCCGCTTCACCCTGACCGGCTCCACCTCCGTCGACCTCGGCGGCGCGGGAACGGTCACGCGCGGCGGCAGATCCGTCAAGCGGGCCGCGAAGGACTCCAAGGCGCCGGTCACGCGCGGCTCGGTCAGGCACCTCGCCCGCGGCAAGGTGCGCCTGACCCTCAAGGCTCGCGACGCCTCCAAGGTCGCCGCCACCTACGTGGCGGTGGCCGGCAAGCGCCGCGCCTACGACAAGCCGCTCGTGCTCACCGCCAGACGGCTGGCGAAGACGACGTTCGGCTCCGTCGACATCTGGGGCAACGCCGAGAAGCCGCGCAGGGTGAAGTAGCGCGAGGATCCGTGCGTGCTGGACACGTCCACGGCGGCGCCGAGGCCGTAAGGTGGCGCTCGATGATGATCGAGCTTGAGACGCCGCACGGCCCGGCCCGTGCGCACCTGCACGAGGCCGAGGCGCCCGTCGCCGCGCTCGTCCTCGGTCACGGCGCCGGGGGCGGGATCGGCGCGCCGGACCTGAAGGCGGTGACCGACACCGCGCTGGCGGCCGGGGTGACCGTCGCACTGATCGAGCAGCCCTACCGGGTGGCGGGCCGCAAGTCGGCGGCGCCCGCCGGCCAGCTCGACACCGCCTGGATCGCCGTGGTCGAGCAGCTGCGCGCCGACGCGCTGAAGGGGCTGCCGCTGTACGTCGGCGGGCGCTCGTCAGGCGCGCGCGTCGCGTGCCGGACTGCCGCCGCGACGGGCGCGAGCGCCGTCCTCTGCCTCGCGTTCCCGCTGCACCCGCCCGGCCGGCCGGAGAAGACGCGGCTGCCCGAGCTCGAGCAGGTGACGGTCCCGGTGCTGATCGTGCAGGGCGAGAGCGACCCGTTCGGGATGCCGCCGGAGGCCGCCAACCGCACGGTCGTCAGGCTGCGCGGCAACCACCGGCTCGCGTCCGACGTGGTCGGGCTGAGGGCGGCGGTGGGGCAGTTCCTACGGGCGTGGGAACGACGGCGACGTCGATTAGCCGGGCGTAGGTCGCCCGCGCTCGCGCCTGGGCGAGCATCAGCTCCTCGACGATCCCGCGGATGGTGCGCGCCGCGAGCATCGGCTGCAGGCGCGATGGGCGAATACTGACCGCGCACACCAGGCGCACGTAGGCGATGCCGCGCTGGTGCGCGACGCGCTGCACGCCGAAGGAGTCGACGTGGTAGCCGTCGCCGTCGAGCGTCGCGTGCTCGTGCCGGTGCTCGGAGTCGCCGAGCAGCTCGGACGCCCAGTCCGTGTCGGCGCGATGTGTGCGGACGCAGTCCACCGCCCAGACCCCTACAACCTCCGCGCGGCGCACGAGCCGGTCGCGGAGTTCACCGGCAGGACGTGCTGGCGCTGCGGTCACGCAGCCATTCGTCAGACGATAAAGCACATGCTCGCCAAAGCTCTTGTACGGCGCGAACTTCTCGCACACGAATCCGAGCTTCTCCATCACTCGGCGAGACGGTGCGTTGTGCGGCAGCGTGAAGGCGACCAGATCGCGCGACGCGAGCGGGCCGAACGCGACCTCGACCGACGCGCGTCCGAGCTCGGACGCGAAGCCCTCGCCCCAGCGCTCGGGCATCGTCGCCCAGCCGACCTCGAGCTCGGGCCGGTCGTCGAACACGGTCCGCGCGAGCCCGCCGCGCGCGACCGGCTCGCCGCCGGCGCGCTCGAACCACATCCAGTAGCCGAAGCCGTGCCGCTCCCAGTGCTCGTCGACGGCGGCGGCGTGCTGGGCGACCTGCTCGGCGCTCCAGACACCGCCCATCGTCGCGCCGACGCGGGGGTCGCGGAACATCGTCAGCAGCGCGCCGGCGTGGCGCGGCCCGAGGCGCTCACCGCGAAGCCGGTCCGTGGTAAGAACCTCGGGCGCACCCATTCCGCCGAGGCTACCTAGAGCGAGAGTGAGACGTCGAACGTCCAGTCGTCGGCCCAGAACGCGGTCGCACCGTTGCCGACGCGGCGCTCGATGCGGACGATGTGCGCCCCGTCGCCGACGCGCTTGATCCACTCGTACGCGTGGGCGGAGGCGGAGCCGTCCTCACTGTCGATCGCCTGGAAGCCGGCGCCGTCGGGGTCCATCGGGACGCCGTCGACGAGCGCGCGGACGTAGCAGAAGTCCGGCGCGGCGGTCACCTGACAGGCGGTCTCGGCCGTCAGCAGGACCTTGATGCAGCGCGACTGCCCATCGGGCACGGCGACCTGCGTCGCGGCGCCGGTCAGCGGCACCCAGTTGACCGCGCTCGTGATCGAGGGTGAGGTCTCGGTCTTGACGATGCTGGTCTGGGTCGGGCCGCAGACGGTCGTGACGACGTTGGACGCGGGCAGCGGTGCCGGCGGCGAGCCGTCGGGTGGGTTCGGCAAGGCCTGGGCGACGGCGAGCGCGGCGGTCGCGGCGAGCGTGGCGGCGGCGCCGCCGATACCGATGAGCGCCTTGCGGCGCGTGGTGCGGGGGAGAGGCATGGGGCCTTCCTTGGGGTGGTGGTGGGAGGATCGAAAGCCAAGACCCCGGCACCCACGCGAAGGTTGGCCGCAAGCCCGAAACCGTCGCCTCAGCGGTTGCTCATCGGATAGCGTCGGCTGATGATCAACGTCATCCGGCGCCTGATGGGCAAGGAAGTCAAGCTTTCCCCCAAGCAGGAGGAGAAGATGGCCCGGATGTACGCGCGGGCGGCCGAGCACGCTGCCGAGCGCGAGGCCGCGGGGCGAAAGGCGCAGGAGGAGTACGCCGCGTTCGCCAAGGCGAACGGGCTCGCCGCGCCGCCGGCACCGACGGTCGCCGCGCCGACGAACCCGCGCGAGATCGGAGCGGTCCTCAAGCAGTCCATGGAGGGCTTCAAGGACGCGATCGGCGAGATGTTCGACGACCGCCGCGACGTGATCGATGCCGGCGACGCGAACTTCAACCGGCCGGTCCCGGAGGTCGAGGATCCGGCCCAGCGCGCCGGGATCTACCGCGCCGAACGTGCGGCGCGCGACGCCGCCCGTGCGCCGTTTCGCGCCCCGCGCGTCCCGGAGATCGCCTTCACCCGGTTCGCGACGACCGGCCAGACGCAGCTCGAGGATCTCGGCACCGCGCTGCGCTCCAGCGGCCTCGCCGCCTACCCGGAGCGCGTCTACGGCGTCTACCGCGTCCCGGACCGCTTCGCGCAGAACCGCAACAGCGAGGGCAAGGCCTACGTCGAGTGGGAGATCGCGCACCAGCCGGGCGCGCTCTCCGCGGCCGCGGACGAGGTCCTGACGACCGGCTTCAAGCGCGAGGACCACTGGGCCGCCCGCCGCCAGGGCGAGGCGTCGGTCCTCGACGAGGATGTCGCCGGGGCGCTGATCTCGCGCGCGCGGGTCGAGCCGGAGGACTGCTACGGCCTGCACCGCCTGATGGAGGTGCGCGGCCGCGACTCCGAGGACCAGGGCAAGTCCTGGATGCCGCGGATCGAGGGCGTGCTGCTGTTCAGCCGGCCGCTGCCGGCGATCGGGCAGGCGCAGCAGGCGATGACGGCCGAGGCGCCGCTGCCGCTCGCCGAGCCGCTGCCGTTCCACCTCGAGATCCTCGATTGGGAGGCGGTCGCGGCCTGGGTCTCACCGCATCGCACCGGCCCGCATCGCACGCCGTCGCCGCTGCCGCATCTGCCGAGCAGCTGGCAGGAGCTCCTCGTGTGTTACCTGGAGGTCGTCGGCGTGCGCAGCGAGGACAGCTACGGCGCGCAGATCACGCGCACGGCCGATCGCTCGATCGCCGACCTCTCGATGGCGAGCGCGAAGAAGAACTTCCGCTCATCGCCGAAGGTGCCGAGCGCCGACGGCACGGATCGTGTGCGCCTGCACGTCGCCGAGCACCTCGTGATCGCCTACCGCGACCGCGCCGAGTACGAGGAGGGCCGCGCCCGCTGGCGCGCCTACCAGCAGGACGTCCTGCGCGCGAAGCTCGATCACCTGACCGGCCTGCGCCCGCCGATCGCGGTCGACGACCGTCCGCCGCAGTCGTTCGCGTCCGACGTGCTCGACATGTTCGACCCGTTCGGGGTCCCGACGCTGCCGAAGATCTTCAACCGCAACGAGCGGCCGAGCCTCGGCCCCTACTGCGGGACGCTGGACTGAAGGAACCCGAGCACCGCGGGCACCAGCAGGGGCGACGCGAGCACGTTGTAGTGCGAAGTGCCCGGCAGCACGGCCAGCTGGTTCGACGGCTGGTCGGAGCCGTCCCAGCCCGCGTCACGCAGGCCGCCCCCGAGCAGCCCGAAGAACTCGGCGATGTGCGCCGGGCGGACCGAGTCCGCGTCGGCGTAGACGAGCAGCGTCCGCGTCGCCAGCTCCGCCACCTCGGCGGTCCGGTCGTAGTCGACCTTCAACAGCGCGCTCGTCTTGGCGACCATCGTCGCGAAGTCCTCGGGCCGCGGCGCGATCCGCGCGTAGAGCTCGTAGACCGGTGACTGCTTGAGCATCTCCGCGAGCGCGGGCGTCATCTGGTCCATCGCGTCCAGAACCTCAGGATGATGGCCCGTGCGCTTGAACGCGATCGACACCAGCACCAGGTTGCGCACCCGCTCGGGGTGCCGGATCGCGAGCTGCAGCGCGACCTGGCCACCGAGCGAGTAGCCGAGCACGTCGGCGCTGCCGCCGAGGTGCTCGATCAGCCCGGCGACGTCGTCGGCCATCGTCTCGACGGAGAACGGGCGGTCGACGTCCGCGGTGCGCCCGTGGCCCTGCAGGTCGACGGCGATCACGCGGCGCTCGGCGGCCAGCGCCGGCAGCTCGCCGGCGAACATCTCGGTCGAGCCGAGCCCGCCGTGCAGCAGGACGAGCGGCTCGCCCGCTGCCGTGCTCCTCGTAGTACAGCGACAGTCCGTTGGTCTCGATGTAGCTCATGGCCCCTCTAACGACAGCACGGCGCGCGGTTCATCGGTCGCGCCAAGGGGTCTGACCCCTTGAGTGGGCGCGGGCTAGGGGGTCAGACCCCTTGAGTGGGCACGGGCTGGGGGGTCAGACCCCTTGAGTGGGCGCGGGCTGGGGGGTCAGACCCCTTGAGTGGGGCGGGCTGAGATTTGTGTTAGCGCCGAGAGCAGGGCCTGGATCGAGGGCCGGGCGGCGTCGGCTGTGCGGGTGATGGCGAGGATGCGTCGTGACATCGGCATCGGGCGCACGGTGACGCCGGGGTGCTCGGCGGGCAGCGCGAGGCTGGGGAGGAACGTGACGGCCAGGCCCTGGGCGACGAGCGCGAGGCTGACGGTGGCGTCGTTGGTGCGGTGGCGGACGTCGGGCTCGAAGCCGCCGTGCTCGCGGCAGGTGCGCCGGGTCATCTCGTCCCAGGCCATGCCGGGGTGGCCGGTGGTCCAGGGCTCGCCGGCCAACTCGCGGAACTGCGCGCTGCGCAAGCGATCCGGCAGGACGAGGTGCACGCGGTCGTTCTCGAGCAGGTCGTGGCGCTGGAGCGCGGCCGGCAGCCGCAGCGGCTGGTGCTGCCACTCGTCCGCGATCACCATGTCGACGTCGCCGAGCTCGAGCGCCGGGATGCCCTCCTCGGGCTCGGCCTCGACGAGCTCGCAGCGCAATCGCGGCGCGGACCGCTTGAGCGCCTCGATCGCGGGGACGATCAGCTTCAGCGACACGGATTGAAAGCCCGCGATCCGCGCCCGGCCCGAGACGGTGCCGGCGGCCGCCGCCAGGTCGGCCTCGGCGAGCGCCGCGCGCTCGAGCAATGCGCCCGCGTGCTCGACCAGCACCAGCGCCGCGTCGGTCAGGCGCACGCCGCGGCCGGCTCGCTCCAGCAGCCGTACGCCGGTCTCGCGCTCGAGCATCGCGAGCTGCTGCGAGACCGCCGAGGGCGTGAACTGCAGTGCGTCGGCGACCGCGGCGATCGTCCCGCGCTCGTGCAGTTCGCGCAGCAACCGGAGGCGGCGGAGCTCGAGCATCGCGGTAGCAAGACTACCGATTCAGCAATAGAAATCGGAATCGATACTGATGCGTCGCGACGGCAGGATGTGCGCGATGGGAGCGCTCTTCTGCCTCGGTTCCGGTGCTGCCTTCGGCGCGATGGCGATCTTCGGCAAGCTCGCCTACGACGAGGGCGCGACGGTCGGGACGCTGCTCGCGGTGCGCTTCACGCTCGCCGCCGCGATCTTCTGGGCCGCGGGCGCCGGGCGCGGGCTGGGGGCGCTGCCGCGCCGCGACGTCGCCGCCGGCCTGGCGCTCGGCACCTTCGGCTACGCGCTTCAGGCCGCCTGCTTCTTCGCCGCGCTGGAGCGGATCGACGCGTCGCTGCTCTCGCTGTTGATCTACACGTTCCCGGCGATGGTCGCCGCGGCGGCGATCGCGCTCGGGCGCGAGCGCGTGGACCCGCGACGGATGGTCGCGCTGGCGCTCGCCTCCGGCGGGATCGTGCTCGTCGTGGCGGGGGCGGGAGCGGGGGCGCTCGACCCGCTCGGCGTCGCGCTGGGCCTCAGCGCCGCCGTGCTCTACAGCGCGTACATCCTGATCAGCGAGGGCGTCGCCGGGCGCCTGCGCCCGCACGTGCTCGCGGCGCTCGTGTGCACCGGCGCGGCGTTCGCGCTGACGGTCGGCTCGGCGCTGCTCGGAACGCTGCGACCCGGCGAGCTGACCGCCGCCGGCTGGGGCTGGATCGCGTGCCTCGCGGTGGTCTCGACCGTCGGCGCGATCGGCCTCTTCTTCGCCGGCCTCACGCGCGTCGGCCCGACCAACGCGTCGATCCTGGCCACGGTCGAGCCGCTGGTGACCGTGTCGCTGGCGTTCGTCATCTTCGGCGAGACGCTCGGGCCGCTGCAGCTCGCCGGCGGCGCGCTCGTCATCTCCGCCGTGCTGGCACTGCAGCTCAAGCGCGTCGCGATCCCCCGCGAGGCGACGGCGTGAGCGGGCCGCTCGCGGGCAAGATGGCGCTGGTCGCCGGAGCGACCCGCGGCGCCGGCCGTGGCATCGCGGTCGCGCTCGGCGAGGCGGGCGCGACGGTCTACGTGACCGGGCGCAGCACGCGCGCACGGCGCTCCGAGGTCGATCGCCCGGAGACGATCGAGGAGACCGCTGAGCTGGTCACCGCGGCGGGAGGCGAGGGCATCGCGATTCCCACCGACCACCTCGACCCTCCCAGGTCGAGGCGCTCGTCGCGCAGCTGGACGGCCTCGACGTGCTGGTCAACGACATCTGGGGCGCCGAGCACCTCTTCGAATGGGACACGCCGGTGTGGGAGCACGACCTCGACAACGGCCTGCGCCTGCTGCGCCTCGCGCTCGACACGCACCTGATCACCAACCACTACGCGCTGCCCAAGCTCCGCGACGGCGGGCTGGTCGTGGAGGTCACCGACGGCACCGCCGCCTACAACGCGACCCGCTTCCGGGTCAATCTCTTCTACGACCTGGCCAAGACCGCCATCACCCGCCTGGCCTGGGGCCTGGCGCAGGAGCTCGGTGAGCGCGCGACCGCCGTCGCCCTGACGCCCGGCTGGATGCGCTCGGAGGCGATGCTCGAACACCACTCGGTGACCGAGGCCAACTGGCGCGACTCGCCGGTGCCGCACTTCTGCATCTCGGAATCGACGCGTTTCGTCGGCCGCGCCGTCGCCGCGCTCGCGGCCGACCCCGACGTCCACCGCTGGACCGGCCAATCGCTCTCCAGCGGCGGTTTGGCCCAGGTCTACGGCTTCACGGACATCGACGGCACGCGGCCGGATTGCTGGCGCTATCTCGTCGAGGTGCAGGAGGCGGGGCGGCCCGCCGACGACACCGGCTACCGCGACATGCCGTAGGCCTCGGCCAGCTCCGGGTCCTTCGCGGCGAGCAGCTCGGCGAGGTCGACCATGACCTTCGACTGCTTCCACGTCGCGTCGTCCTGCATCTTGCCGTCGATCATGTGCACGCCGCGGCCGTCGGGGATCGCCTCGATCACCTTGCGCGCGAACGCGACCTCGTCGGGCTCGGGGGAGAAGACCTTCTTGGCGATGGCGATCTGGGCCGGGTGCAGCGACCAGGTGCCGACGCAGCCCATCAGGTAGGCGGCGCGGAACTGGGCCTCGCAGCCCTCCAGGTCCTTGATGTCGCCGAACGGGCCGTAGAACGGGAAGATCCCGGCGGCGGCGCAGGCGTCGACCATGCGGCCGATCGTGTAATGCCACAGATCCTGCTGGAACGAGGGACGAGTCTCACCCTCGACTCCAGGGTCAGACACGACGCGATAGCCCGGGTGTCCGCCGCCGACGCGGGTCGTCTTCATCCGCCGTGAGGCGGCCAGATCGGCGGGCCCGAGCGAGATGCCCTGCATGCGCGGCGAGGCGTTGGCGATCTCCTCGACGTTGGCCACGCCCTGCGCGGTCTCGAGGATCGCGTGCACCAGGATCGGGCGATCGAGGCCGGCGCGCGCTTCGAGCTGGGCCAGCAGGCGGTCGACGTAGTGGATGTCCCAGGCTCCTTCGACCTTCGGGACCATCACGACATCGAGCCGCGAGCCGATTTCTGTGACCAATGTCACAAGGTCGTCGAGCACCCAGGGCGATTCGAGGGCGTTGATCCGCGTCCAGAGCGGGGTTTCGCCGAGATCGATCTCGCGCCCGGCGCGAACCAGCCCGGCTCGTGCGGCCTCCTTGCGATCGGCCGGGATCGCGTCCTCGAGATTGCCGAGCAGGATGTCCGCCGAAGCGGCCATATCCGGCAGCCGGGCGAGCATCTTCTCGTTCGACGGGTCGAAGAAATGGATCATCCGCGAGGGCGTCACGGGGATCTCGCGGAGCGGTTCAGGGGCGCCGATCGCCAGCGGCAGGAAGTGGGCACGGGGGTTGCGCATCCACGCCATCATGGCGCTCCATGAGCACCGTTGACACCGATGGCGAGGCCCGCGAGGCCTCTGGCGCGCACCCCTACGGCCGCTATCTCGAGGAGTTCGAGGTGGGCGCGATCTACAAGCACTGGCCGGCCAAGACGGTCACCGAGGCGGACGATCACCTCTTCTGCCTGCTGACCATGAACCACCACCCGCTGCACATCAACGACGTCTACGCCGCGCAGTCCCAGCAGGGCAAGAACGTCGTCGTCGGACCGTACGTCTACAGCCTCGCGCTGGGCATGAGCGTGTCCGACATCAGCGGCAAGGCGATCGCGAACCTCGCCACCGAGGAACTCAGCCACCCGGCGCCGGTCTTCCACGGCGACACGCTCTACGCGGAGACGGAAGTGCTGGAAATCCGCGAGTCCCGCTCCAAGCCCGACCGCGGCACGGTGCGGGTCCACACCCGCGTCCTGAACCAGGAAGGCACGCTCGTGGCGGAGTTCAAGCGGCTTGTGCTCGTCCCCAAGCGAGAAGTTTGAACGTCACTGGCAAAACCCCCTAGAGCGACCTGGCGCATGGTCTGGTGGTGTTTCGGGGAGGCCTCCCCTAAGCTACAGACGGATGCAGGGCGGTGGAGTTGGCGCGTTCGCGCTATGCGGGCGTCACTTCCGCCGTTCGAGGCAGTCAGGTTTGTAGTGGCCTGACAAACCCATCACATCAGAGAGGTCGAAGCCGCCCGTGACGATCGAAACGACCGTTCCTACGAAGCACAGCCAGCTCCTTTCCTGGGTCGACCAGGTCGTGGAGCTCACACAGCCGTCGGCCGTCCACTGGTGCGACGGCTCCGCGGAGGAGTACGACGCACTGTGCGCTGAGCTCGTAGAAGCGGGCACGTTCGAGCGTCTCTCGGAGGCCAAGCGGCCGAACTCGTACCTGGCCCGCAGTGACCCCGACGATGTCGCCCGGGTCGAGGACCGCACGTTCATCTGCAGCCGCGAGGAAGAGGACGCGGGGCCGACCAACAACTGGCACGACCCCGTCGACATGCGGATCGTGCTCAAGCACAAGTTCAGCGGCTCGATGCGCGGGCGCACGCTCTACGTCGTCCCCTTCAGCATGGGCCCGCTCGGCTCGCCGATCGCCGAGATCGGCATCCAGCTGACCGACTCCGCCTACGTCGCGGTCTCGATGCGGATCATGACCCGGATGGGCAAGGCCGCGCTCGACGAGCTCGGCGAGGACGGCACGTACGTGCCCGTGCCTGCACACCGTCGGCGCGCCGCTGGCCAAGGGCGAGAAGTCCAGCGCCTGGCCGTGCAACGAGGAGAAGTACATCGTCCACTTCCCCGAGACGCGCGAGATCTGGTCCTACGGCTCCGGCTACGGCGGCAACGCGCTGCTGGGCAAGAAGTGCTTCGCGCTGCGGATCGCCTCGGTCATCGCCCGCGACGAGGGCTGGCTGGCCGAGCACATGCTGATCCTCAAGCTCACGAGCCCCGAGGGGAAGGTCAAGTACATCGGCGGCGCGTTCCCGAGCGCCTGCGGCAAGACCAACCTGGCGATGCTCGTCCCGACGCTCGAGAACTGGGAGGTCGAGACCGTCGGCGACGACATCGCGTGGATGAAGTTCGGCGAGGACGGCAAGCTCTACGCCGTCAATCCCGAGAACGGGTTCTTCGGCGTCGCGCCCAACACGGCGCGCAAGACGAACCCGAACGCGATGGACACGATCGAGCGCAACACGATCTTCACCAACTGCGCCAAGACCGACGACGGCGACATCTGGTGGGAGGGCATGTCCGGCGAGACGCCCGATCACCTGATCGACTGGAAGGGCGACGACTGGACGCCCGAGTCCGGCCGCCCCGCCGCGCACCCGAACGCCCGCTTCACGACGCCGGCGGCCCAGTGCCCGTCGATCGCCGACGAGTGGGAGGACCCGCAAGGGCGTGCCGATCGACGCGTTCCTGTTCGGCGGGCGCCGCTCGTCCGGCGCGCCGCTGGTCCGCGAGGCCTTCGGCTGGGAGCACGGCGTCTTCCTCGGCGCGACGATGAGCTCCGAGAAGACCGCCGCGGCCGCCGGCACGGTCGGCGAGCTGCGCTTCGACCCGTTCGCGATGCTCCCGTTCTGCGGCTACGACATGGCCGACTACTTCGAGCACTGGCTCAAGGTCGGCGAGCGCGACGGCGCGCAGCTGCCGAAGATGTTCCACGTCAACTGGTTCCGCAAGGACGACGAGGGCAAGTTCCTGTGGCCGGGCTTCGGTGAGAACTCGCGCGTGCTGGCGTGGGTCTTCCGCCGCTGCGACGGTGAGGCCGAGGCCAACGAGACGCCGATCGGGTACGTGCCCGCGCCCGAGCACCTGGAGCTCGACGGCCTGGACCGCAACGCGGTCGCCGACGCGCTGAGCGTCGACCTCGACGAGGCGCGCGCCGAGCTCGAGCAGACGCAGACGCACCTCGCCCGCTTCGGAGATGAGCTGCCGGCACCGATCCGGCGCAGTTCGACGCGCTGAAGGAGCGCCTGGGATAAGTTGACTCTGTGACCGTCGCGGAGGAGACCGAGACCGGATCAAGTGAGTACCGGGACCGGTTACTCGGCATCGCCGAAGAGCGCGGCGGTGCCAGTGCGCGCGCCTTCGCGGCGGCGTACGTCCGCCGCCTGACGACCGAGGGCATCTCGGCCGAGCACCTCGCGGCCGAGGTGCTCGGCGCCTACCGCTTCGCCGACGAGCGCGGCACCGCGTCGGTGGCGGTCCGCGCCTTGAACCCGACCCTCGCCGACGAGGGCTACGAGCCACTCGGCTCGGTGCTGGAGACCAACTCCGACGACTGGCCGTTCCTCGTCGACAGCGTGCAGCGCGACGCTCGAGCGCCGCGCCGAGCAGGTCGTGCGGATCGTGCACCCGATCATCGGGATCTCGCGCGAGGGCGGGCGGATCGCGAGCGTCGCGCACGCCCGCAACGCGGTCCATCGCGAGTCGGTGATGCACTTCGACCTCGCGCGCAGGCTGACCGACCGCGAGCTCGAGGAGCTGGCCGCGGAGGTCAAGGCCGTCGCTGCTCGCGGTCCGCAACGCGGTCAACGACTTCGGCGCGATGACCCAGCGCGTCGAGACGATGATCGGGCTCGCCCGCAAGGCGGGCACGCGCTACGACTCCGACGAGGTCCGCGAGGCGGTCGACTTCCTGGCCTGGCTGCTGCGCGGCAACTTCGTCCTGCTCGGAGCGCGCGAGTACGAGATCAAGGACGACGCGTACCGCTGCATCCCCGGCTCGGGCCTCGGCATCCTCGCCGACGAGGAGCGCTCCGCGTACGCCACGCCGGTCCCGCTCAAGGAGCTCCCGGAAGCGCTGCGCACGCTGGCCACCTCGGGCGAGCTGCTGATCGTCGACAAGGCCAACGCGCTCTCGCCGGTGCACCGGCACGAGCGGATGGACTACGTCGGCGTGCGGCGCGTCACGGCCGAGGGCGAGATCTGCGGCGAGGCGCGCCTGCTCGGCCTGTTCACGACCAAGGCCTACGCCGAGCAGGCCTCCGAGACGCCGGTCCTGCACCGCAAGCTGCGGCGCGTGCTCGAGGCCGAGGACCTGATCGAGGGCTCGCACGACTACAAGAGCGCGGTCGCGCTGTTCGACACCTTCCCGAAGGACGAGCTGTTCGCGGCGCCGGTCGACGACCTGCGCCGCGCCGTCGTCGCGCTGCTCGCGCTCGAGGGGACCGACCGCGTACGCCTGCTCGGCCGCCGCGCGGCGGACGGCCGCAGCGCGTCGTTGATCCTCTCGCTCCCGCGCGAGCGCTACCGCGCGGTGCTCGTCGATCGCGTGCGCAAGCTGTTCATGCGCCGCTTCGGGGCCCAGGACGTCGAGGCCCAGCACATGCTCGGCGAGAGCACGCGGGTGCGCGTGCACTTCCTCGTCCACGCGCCCCGCGGCCTGCACGAGGTCGGCAACCCGGAGCTCGAGCGCGAGGTCGTCCAGCTCGCGCGCACGTGGGACGACGCGCTGCGCGAGGCCCTCGCCGAGCGCTTCGGTGCGTCGCGGGGACGGCTGCTGTGGTCGATCTGGGCGCCGCACCTGCCCGAGCACTACAAGGGCTACACGGCGCCGGACACCGGCGCGATGGACATCGCGCTGTTCGAGCAGCTCGCCGAGGACGGCCCGTTCGTGGTCTCGCTGCAGCCGCTGAAGGGCCATACGCGCGTCGCGTTCTACAAGCGCGGGCCCAAGGTCGAGCTGGGCGATGCCCTGCCGATGCTCGAGGACCTCGGGCTGCGCGTGATCGAGGAGATCTCGACGCGGCTGGTCGGCGAGGACGAGACGTGGGTGCAGGAGTTCCGCGTGCTCGGCCCCGACGGGCCGCTGGATCTCGACGCGCTCGGCGACCGCGTCGCGGAGCTGCTGGCGGCCGTCCACGGCGGCGACGCGGAGACCGACAACCTCAACCGGCTGGTGATCACGGCCGGGCTCGATCGCCGCCAGGTGGCGATCCTGCGCGCCTATCGCAAGTACCGCCAGCGGATCGGCTCGCGCTTCACGGAGAGCTACCAGAACGACGTCCTGGTGGCCAACTCCGCGGTCACGGCGAAGCTGGTGCGCTACTTCGAGCTGCGCTTCGACCCGGATCTGGAGACCGACGAGGAGGCCGAGGGCGCGCTGCGGGCAGAGATCCTCGCCGACCTCGACGAGGTCGCCACGCTCGACCACGACCGCATCCTGCGCAACCAGCTGACGACGATCGAGGCGACGCTGCGCACGAACGCCTACAACCCGGAGCGGGCGGCGCTGGCCTTCAAGCTGCGCTCGGCCGACGTGCCGGCGATGCCGCAGCCGTCGCCGTTCGTGGAGATCTACGTCTACGCGCCCGAGGTCGAGGGCATCCACCTGCGCGGCGGCCCGATCGCCCGCGGCGGCCTGCGCTGGTCCGACCGCCAGGACTACCGCACCGAGGTCTTCGGCCTGATGCGTGCGCAGCTGACCAAGAACGCCGTGATCGTCCCGGCGGGCGCCAAGGGCGGCTTCTATCTCAAGAACCCGCCGACCGGCCGGGACGAGCTCAAGGCCGAGGTCGAGCGCCAGTACGTCACCTACATCCGCTCGCTGCTCTCGCTCACCGACAACCTGGTCGACGGCGAGGTCGTGCGCCCGCAGCGGGTGCGCGTGCGCGACGGCGACGACACCTACCTGGTCGTCGCGGCCGACAAGGGCACGGCGACGTTCTCGGACACCGCCAACCGTGTCTCGCAGGAGTACGGCTTCTGGCTCGACGATGCCTTTGCGAGTGGCGGCTCCGCGGGCTACGACCACAAGGCGCTGGGGATCACGGCGAAGGGCGCCTGGGAGTCGGTCAAGCGCCACTTCAAGGAGCTCGGGGTCGACACGCAGGCCGAGGAGTTCACGGTCGTCGGCATCGGCGACATGTCGGGCGACGTGTTCGGCAACGGGATGCTGCTCTCGGAGCACATCCGGCTCGTGGCCGCCTACGACCACCGGCACATCTTCATCGACCCCGCGCCCGAGGCCGCGCGTGGCTTCGCCGAGCGCAAGCGGCTCTTCGAGCTGCCGGGCTCGTCGTGGGACGACTACGACCGCGAGAAGCTCTCCGAGGGCGGCGGCGTCTTCCCGCGCGCCGCCAAGTCGATCCGGCTGTCGCCGCAGGCGCGTGAGGCGCTGGGGCTGACGGAGGAGCTGCTGCCGCCGACGGAGGTCATCCGCGCGATCCTGCGCGCGCCCGTCGACCTGCTGTGGAACGGCGGCATCGGCACGCTCGTGAAGGCCTCGACGGAGACCGACGCCGACGCCCACGACCGCTCCAGCGACGCGATCCGCGTCAACGCGAACGAGCTGCGGGCGAAGGTCGTCGGCGAGGGCGGCAACCTCGGGTTCACCCGTCGCGCCCGGGTCGAGTACTCCGCAGGCGGCGGGGCGATCAACGCCGACTTCATCGACAACTCGGCGGGCGTCGACTGCTCCGATCACGAGGTCAACCTGAAGATCCTGCTCGGGCTGGCCGAGCAGCGCGGTGAGCTGACGCGCGCGGAGCGCGACGAGCTGCTCTTCGACGTCACCGACGACGTCACCCGGCACGTCCTCTACGACTCGTTCCTGCAGGCGCAGATCATCGCCCAGGAGGTCGACCGCTCGGCCTCGCGGCTGTTCGCCTACGAGGACCTGATGACGCTGCTGGAGGAGAACAAGATCCTCACCCGCGCGTCCGAGGACCTGCCGACGACCGAGGAGATCGGCGAGCGCCGCCGCTCCGGTCGCGGCATGGAGCGCCCCGAGCTCGCGGTCCTCGTCGCCTACGCCAAGCGGCTGCTCGCGCGGGCGCTGGAGGCGTCGGACTTCGTCGAGGAACCGTGGCTGGAGCGCGACCTGCGCGACTACTTCCCGGCGGCCGTCGTCAATCGCTTCGGGCACCTGCTCGCCGACCATCCGCTGCGCCGGCAGCTGATCTGCATGGTCAACTCCAATCAGGTCGTCAACTCGCTCGGGCCGACGTTCGTCTCCCAGCTGCTGGCCGAGCGTGGCGCGGACGCGGCCGACGTCGTGCGCGCCTTCCGGATCGCCCGCTCGGTCACCGGCGCGGACGCGCGCTGGGAGGTCGTCGAGCGGCTGGAGAACATCGACAAGGCGCCGCAGCTGGAGCTGATGGGCGGCGTCGACCGGCTCGTCGAGGAGACCACTCGCTGGTATCTGACCTGGGAGCCGGCGGGCGACATCGAGGCGACGATCGCCGCGGGGCGCGACGGGTTCGAGCGGCTCGCCGCCGTGCTCGGCGACCTCGGCTCCGAGGAGCGCCGCAAGCGCCGCGAGCAGACCGTCGAGCGGCTGGTCGGCCAGGGTGTCCCGGAGCCGCTGGCGCGTGCCCATGCGCTGCGCCCGGAGCAGCGCTACGCGCCCGACATGGTCTGGGTCGCGGGCGCCACCGGCCGCGCGATCGAAGCGGTCGCCGCGGTCTTCTTCGAGGTCGGCGCCGCGCTGCGCCTGGACTGGATGGAGCTCGAGCTCGAGCGCGTCCCGGCGACGAGCCGG
Source organism: uncultured Solirubrobacteraceae bacterium (assembly GCA_963848475.1). GTDB lineage: Bacteria > Actinomycetota > Thermoleophilia > Solirubrobacterales > Solirubrobacteraceae > Solirubrobacter. Next base: position 212,129 of record CAWKDW010000005.1, read on the forward strand.
ATGCAGCGCTGGGCGCTGCAGGCCCTGCGCGAGGATGCCGCTCAGGTGCGGCGCGAGCTGGCCGGCGGCGTGCTCGCGGAGTCCGCCGAAGGTATCCCGGCCATCGAGGCGGTCGAGGCCTACCTCGCCGACCGCGCCGACGCGCAGCGGCGCCTGGAGGCCTTCCTGCGCTCGCTCTCACGCGAGGGCGAGCCGGATCTCGCGGGCCTCACGCTCGCGGTCCGCCAGTTGCGCTCGCTCGCGGCCTAGTGTCGGGACCCGGGTGGGTGGGCCGCCGCGCTGGTCAGGCGCAGCGGCCATTCACCGGCGTCGGTCACGAGCGTCAGGGTGGGGGAAGAACGACTCGAGACCGGAATGCAGAGGTGGTCAACCTCTGCCGCGGCAGCTTTACGCGCCCGCGTGTATGCATCTATCGCTCGTGGGGGTGAAACGGATCACTCCTCTTCGCCAAAAGGAGGGAGAGGGAGTGGGCCGCCGCGCTGGTCAGGCGCAGCGGCCCTGATACTGCGTGGGCCGGCGAGCGTCGGGGAGGAGAGAGGGACTACCCGGGGGCCTGAGCGGAGAGAGGGGGTCAGCCTCGGCTCTGTGTCTGTAGGACGTAGATTGGCGCCTGCGCGTCCCCCGAACTATCGCCTAGAGGGGTGAATTGGATCACCCCCGCCGGTACGGTGGTGGGATGCTCGCGACCTTGCTGGCGGCCGCGCTCGCCCAATGCTCACCCGCGACGCCTCCGGCGTTGGCGCTGACGGGCATCCCGCCGGTCGCCATTCCGGGGCGCAGCTACGAGGCCTCGCTGGTCGGCGACGGCGCGGTGATGGACCGGCTGGGGTCCGACATCGGCGTCAAGGACCGCACGGGGCGTGGCTGGTCGGCGCACTACCAGTACGCGCGCGGCGTCACGCAGGCCTTCAGCGTCGGGCTCACCCGCGCGCCGTTCACGGTCACCGCGACCTACACCGAGCCGGTCGGCGACTCCGGGCAGTGCACGCGCAAGCTCACCGTCAAGCTGCCGATCAAGCGGCGGATCCTCGCCGTCGTCAACTGCCGGCGTGGGGTGGAGGAGCCCAAGAGCGGGCTTGTCCTGCGCTGCGACGGCTCCCACCTGCGCGTCAAGAGCCTCAAGTGGCGAGGCTGGAACAAGAACACGACGACCGCGACCGGGAAGCTCGGCGGCCGCGCGGCCACCGTGACGCTCTCACGGCCACAGGAGTGCCCGGAGCTCGACGGCTTCATCTACACCCGCGCCACGCTGACCTCCGCGGGGCGCGTGCTCAAGCGCATCCCTATCGACTGTCCGCTGCCTCGACGGACATGAAGATCTCGATCGGTCCCGGCCCCGTGCCGAGGCGGTCGTCGATCCATTCCTGGTTGAGCTCCATGGCGTCGAAGTCCTTCCAGATCCGCTCGTCGCCGACGCAGCTGTACTGACGGCAGGGCGCCGGGCGCGCGTCGTAGACGTTGCAGGCGTGGGTCTCCGAGTCGCACTGGTGGCAGTAGCCGTGCTCGTCGTGGCGGTTGAAGTAGGGGCGGCCGAGATCCCACTTCAGCGGACCGCCGGACTCGACCTCCTCGCCGCTGAGCGGGAAGCGCAGCCGGCAGCAGACCGCCTTGCAGATCGGCAGGCGGGCCTCGCAGTCCACGGGCGGCCCGGGAACGTCGGACGGGTCGTCGATGCGGATCGCGACGTCGACGTCGAACTTGGTCTCCGCGCGGACCGCGTTGACCGCGGCGACCAGGTCGGCGGCTTCGACGACCTCGCGTTCGATCAGCAGCTCCACGAGGCCGCGGATGATCGCCTCGTTCTCCCCAGCACGGTTGGCGTGCTCGCCCAGGATCGCATGCGCGAAGACGTTTCCGCGCTCCACCTGGCGTTCCAACGCGCGCAGCGGGTCGGGCTCTGCCACGAGCCCGACCCTACCTGCGTAGGCGTTCCGGTGCTAGCCGGCGGGCTGCGGCACGATCCGGATGTAGGGGCGCGGGGACTCCCAGCCGTCCGGGTACGTCTTCTCGGCCTCCTCGTTGGAGACCGAGCCGGCGATGATCACGTCGTCGCCGGACTGCCACTGCGCCGGCGTGGCGACCTTGTGCTTGGCCGTCAGCTGCAGCGAGTCGACGACGCGGAGGATCTCGTCGAAGTTGCGGCCGGTCGTCATCGGGTAGACGAGGATCAGCTTGATCGTCTTGTCCGGGCCGATCACGAACACGTTGCGGACGGTCGCGTTGTTGGCCGGCGTGCGCTCCGTGGCCTCGCCCTCGACGTCGGCCGGCAGCATCCCGTAGAGCTTGGAGACGTTGAAGTCCGAGTCGCCGATGAGCGGGTAGTTGGGCCGGAAGCCCTGCGTCTCCTCGATGTCGTCAGCCCACTTCTCGTGGTTGCCGACCGGGTCGACCGAGAGCCCGATGACCTTGACGCCGCGCGAGTCGAAGTCCGGCTTGATCTTCGCCAGGTAGCCGAGCTCGGTCGTGCAGACCGGCGTGAAGTCGCGCGGGTGGGAGAACAGGACGGTCCACGAGTCGCCGATCCACTCGTGGAACGAGATCGGGCCTTCGGAGGTCTCGGCCTCGAAATCCGGGGCAGTTGAACCGATTTGCAGAGCCATTTGTCTGTGTCTCCTCTAGGGCGGGCGGACGAGGTCGCGGGCTCAACCTCTATTCATGGTCGAGTTTAGGGTACTTCGCGATTCGGGCGACGGTGACGAGCCGCGATAGGGTCGCGCCGGTGAACGACATCGTCGTGTTCGGAGCCACCGGCTTCGTCGGGCGGCTCGTCGCGGGCTATCTCGCCGGCCACGCGCCGCCGGAGCTGCGGATCGCGCTCGCCGGGCGCTCACGCGAGAAGCTGCAGCGCACGCGCGCGCAGCTCGGCCGGGCCGCGGCCGACTGGCCGCTCGTGGTCGCCGACTCCGGCGACCCCGCCTCGCTCACCGAACTGGCCGCGGGGGCGAGGGTCGTCGCGACGACGGTCGGCCCGTACCGCCGCGGCGGCATCGAGCTCGTCGACGCCTGCATCGCCGAGGGCGCGCACTACGCCGACCTCACGGGCGAGGTCCTGTTCGCCCACGAGGCCGTCCAGCGCCACGACAAGGCGGCCGAGGCGGGCGTGCGGATCGTCCACAGCTGCGGCTTCGACTCGATCCCGTCCGACCTCGGCGTGCTCCTGCTGCACGAGCACGCGGGTCCGCTGGGTGACACGACGCTCGTCGTCGCCGCGCTCAAGGCCGGCATCAGCGGCGGCACGCTCGCCTCGCTGAAGGGCCAGATCGACGAACTGCGCAGCGACCCGAACGCGCGCCGCGTGGTCGCCGACCCGCACGCGCTCAGCCCCGGCCACCCGCGCAGCGACGAGCCCGGCCTGAAGACCATCAAGCGCGACCCGGAGTACGGCTGGATCGGCCCGTTCGCGATGGCCTCCTACAACACCCGGATCGTCCGACGCAGCCACTTCCTGCTCGACTACGGCGGCGATTTCCGCTACCGGGAGGTCGCGGGATACGGCACGAGCCGGGCCGCGCCGGTCAAGGCGCTCGCCATGACGGCCGGCCTCGGCGTGCTCGGCGGCGGCCTCGCCTTCAAGCCGACCCGCAAGCTGCTCGACCGCGTGCTCCCCGAACCCGGCGAGGGGCCCGGCGAGAACGCGCGCCACCACGGCTTCTTCCGGATGGACATCCACGGCGCCGGTCATCGCGCCACGGTCGCCGCCAAGGGCGATCCGGGGTACGCCGCGACGGCGGTGATGATGGGCGAGAGCGCGCTCTGCCTCGCGCTCGACGTGCAGAGGCTCCCGCGCCGGGCGGGTGTGCTGACCCCGGCGACCGCGCTCGGCATGCCGCTGATCGAACGACTTCGCGACGCCGGGATGACCTTCGAGGTCGATGTGAACAGTCGTTGACGAACTGGCTTGCCGGTTGACATAACGGGCGTATGGTTCCCCACATCTGACCGGAATATGGGGATCAGGGGGTATCGCGATGAGGATTTTCTCGGGTGGACCGCGAGCACGATTGGCTGGTGCGGCTGTCGCTGCGGCGACTGTCGGAGCGCTGGTGGTGCCGTGGGTCGGCGCGGAGGCCAACGGCGGCGGCCATGGATCCACGATCATGGCGGACGAACAGCAGCGGCAAGGTGCTGTTCTTCGCGTCCGACGGAATGCGCCAGGACGCAATCGAGAAGTACGCGGGTCACGGCGACGTGCCCGGCTTCCGCGACCTGCTGCGCCATGGGACGAAGGCCTCCGACGACGGCCTGCTGACCCAGGCGCCGCCGAACACGGGGGCGGGCTGGTTCACGCTCAGCACCGGCGCCTGGCCGGGCGTCACGGGCTCGACGAACAACACGTTCCACATCAACGGCGCGCCGTTCGGCAACTCGACGTCGGCGTTCGCCGCGACGAGCATCCTGCAGGCCGAGACGCTGGCCCAGGCGGCCGAGCGTGGCGGCAAGAAGGTCGCCCAGCTCGAGTGGGCCGGCGGCCGCAGCGGCTCGATCCAGGGCCCGACGCTCGACTACCGCAACTTCCGTTCCGGCCGCGGCGTGGCGACGAACTACATCGCACCCACCGACCTGCCGGGCTTCACGCAGTCCTTCGGGCTGCAGTTCGATCACCCGGCCGGGTTCGCCGGCAACGCGCCCTTCCCGCAGGCGGCGCCGACCGACGCCACCGGGTGGACTGGTGTGCCGCGCACCTACAGCCCCGCCAAGGAGATGCGGCTGCGCGTGCTCGACGGCGGCGTCGACAAGTACGGCCTCAACGCCTACATCTACGACAGTCGCAACGACCGCAAGACGCGCTATGACCACGTCCTGTTCAGCCGCACCAAGAGCGGCGCGGACAGGGTCGGCGACCTCGAAGAGGGCGAGTGGGCCGACGTCAAGGTCAAGATCGTCGGCTCCGACCTCGACGGCAAGACGGGCTCGTTCCTGATCAAGGTCGAGAAGCTCAGCGAGGACCTCAAGCAGGTCCGCCTCTTCCATACCTCGGTCACCCGTGCGATCGCGATCTGGCCGAGCTGGACCGGCGAGCCCGGCTACCCGCCCGGCACGTTCGAGGACTACGTCGCCGACAAGTACCCGTCGTCGCAGGCGGGCGACTTCGCCGTCCTGGAGGCCGGGATCGTCAGCGAGGACACCTACATCGAGCAGGGCTCCTACTGGGACAAGCTCTACCACCCGCTCTTGAAGTACGTGATCGCCAAGTACAGGCCGGATCTGGTGATGGCCGGGTTCCCGGGCACCGACGAGGTCCAGCATCAGTTCCTCGGCCTCGTGACCAAGAAGCTTCCCAACGGCGCCAAGAACCCGGCCTACGACGACGTCGAGGTCAACGGCACCCCCGACCATCGCGTCAAGCAGCGCGAGGCGTACGTCCGCGACGCCTACGCGGCCTCCGACAAGACGATGCGGCTGATCCAGGACGCGATGCGCGACAAGGACCTGACGACGTTCGTCTCCTCCGACCACGGCTTCGCGCCGCAGTTCCTGGCGATCGACGCGAGCAAGGTGCTCGTGGACCTCGGCCTGCTGTCGCGGTCGCAGACGGGCAACTGCCGCCCGGCCGTCGGTGAGACGATCGGCAAGGCCAAGGCCTGCTACGCCGGCGGCGCCGTCCAGATCTACCTCAACCTCGCCGGGCGCGACCCGGTCACCGCCGGGCTGACCCAGGTCGCGGCGGCCGACGAGGCGTCGACCGTGGCCCAGATCAAGGCGGCCTTCCTGGCGCTCGAGGACACCAACGACTGGACCGGCGACGGCAAGCCCGAGAACTGGAAGGTGATCGATCGCGCCTACACCAAGGCGGAGGCGCGCTACATCCCGAACGGACCCAAGAGCACCGCGGACATGTCGCATCCGACGCGCACGGGTGACGTGGTCGCGTTCTCGTACCCGCCGTATCAGTTCGACGCGGCGACACCCGGCACGCTGATCGCCCGCTCGGCCTTCTTCGGCCAGCACGGTTACGTGCCCGACGTGCAGGACCTGAAGTCCAACACGAACATGCGCGCGACGTTCCTCGCCGGCGGCAGCCGGATCGAGGACGGCACCGCCCGCAACGTGCGCAGCATCGACCTCGCGCCGACGCTGGCGTTCCTGCTCGGCATCCCGGTGCCGCAGCAGAGCCAGGGTGTCGTGCGGCGTGACATCCTCGACGACAGCTGGCGCTACACGCCGATCTCGATCATCGGGCTCAACGACTTCCACGGTCAGCTCGAGCAGACCACGACGCTGATCGACACCAAGACGGTGACGGTCGGCGGCGCCTCGCAGCTCGCGACGCTGTTCGACGAGGACGCGAAGGCGTTGCCCGGACCGACGCTGCTGCTGGCGGCGGGCGACAACGTCGGCGCTTCGCCGGCCAACTCGGCGCTGCTTCAGGACATCCCGGCGATCGACGTCGAGAACGCCTGGGGGCTGGACGCCACCTCGTTCGGCAACCACGAGTTCGACTACGGCGTTGGACGCATCCTCCTCCACGAGCAACGGGCGAACTTCCCGTTCCTCTCGGCCAACATCGTCGACGAGGACACCAACCGCGAACCGGCGTGGATCAAGCCCTCATACGTGTTCCGGGTCAACGGCGTGCGCGTCGGCGTGATCGGCGCGACCGTCAAGAACACCCCGGAGCTCGTCGCGGCGGGCAACACCGCCGGGCTGCTGTTCCTCGACGAGGCCGACCGGATCAACCGCGAGTCGGCGAAGCTGCGCCGCGCGGGCGTCGACGTCCAGATCGTCGTCATCCACGAGGGCTCGGCGGCCGGAGCCAACGCGATCGGCGCGACCCCGGCGACGCCGTGGACCGGCCCGATCAACGACATCGTCGGCAAGCTGCAGGACAGCGAGGTCGACCTCGTGATCGCGGGCCACACGCACCGGATCGCCAACACGATGGTCGGGCGGATCCCCGTCATCGAGGGCGTCAACGCGGGCGGCAGCTACTCCGTCGCCCAGTTGATGGTCCGCAACGGCGACGTCGCGTGGGCGGGCGGCGCGACCCGCATCGCCAAGAACCTCGGCGTGCCGGCGCGTCCGGACGTCCAGGCGATCGTCGACAAGGCCAACGCCGACACCGCCGTCCTGCGCAACCAGGTGATCGGCACCCAGAGCATCGACATCCGGCGCGACCCGAACCGGCTCATGGAGTCCGCGATGGGCAACCTGGTGACCGACGCGATGCGCGACAAGTACCCGGGCGTCGACGCCGCGATCACCAACTCCGGCGGACTGCGCCAGGATCTGCTGATCGCGCCGCCGACCGCGGGCGAGGCGCCGGGTGAGATCACCTGGGGCGAGGTGTTCTCGGTGCTCCCGTTCGGCAACCGCAGCGTGATCCTGACGCTGACTTACGCACAACTGGTCGCCGGCCTCGAGAACGGCTTCAAGCCACCCTGCGGCGACGTGGCCGGGGGTACCGGCCGGACGCCCCAGATCTCGGGGATCACGGTCACCTTCCACTGCAACGGCGCGGTGCCGGTGGTCGATCAGGTCCTCAAGGGCACCACGCCGATGGCCGCCGGCGACACCATCCGGGTCGTGATCAACGACTTCATGTACACGGGTGGCGACGGCTACACGGCGTTCTCCGCCGGCACCGACGTGCTGCAGCCGGGCGATGACCTCCAGCAGGTCGCGGTCGACTACATCACGGCCCACTCGCCGGTCGCGCCGGTGGTCGAAGGGCGGGTCGTCGGCCCCTGATCGCAGCTCCCGCGGCGGTCGGCCTGACGGTCGGCCGCCGTGGGAGGGAAAGCCGAGGGTCCGTGGAGCGGCAGCCCCCCGGTGGGGTACCATTGGTCTCATCAGGGCCCACTTCGCCTGCTTCTGCTTCGCGCAGTGCACCGGAAGGCCACGCGCCACCGCGAGGAGCGGCACCATGAAGAGCACGGTCAATGACGCACCTCTGCGTGGAGAAGCGGCTTGGCGCGCTGAGAAGCTCGCGATCGCCGAGCGCAACAAGGCGGCCTGCGCCAAGGCCGGAGCCGAGCGCGGCCGTCGCGACGCGGCGGTCGAGGCCGAGCGCCGGGCGGCGGAGCGCCGCGATCGGGCGTTGACGCCGGTTCAGCCGAACCGCTAGGCAGGGGTACCCGGGGGCGGTCAGCCACCCGGGGGATTACCGAACGGGTGGCGCCTGCGGGCGTCACCTTCCCGGCAGCTAGGCGCACGGCAACGCGGAGCGCCGTCGACACATCGCGCACGCCGCGCTAGCCGCACGTTACCGAAGTGCGACAAGGACGAGCGAAGACGGAAGATCTGCTGACAAGCGGGACGGCGAGAGGTAGCCGTCGTAGACCCGACGGCGAGGATGCATCGAAGCGTAGCACTCGACGCACGGGTGACGGCGGACGGGACGAGCGGATGCCGGTACACCACACCGAGGACGCGTGGCCGACGCGCGACTCTGGCGCGATGACCCAAGAGGCGGGCGAGTCGCACGGCGTAGCAAGGCCGTGCTCGTGCCTGCTCCAGATGGGCACGCTGAACTGTGCACCGCTAGCGACTCACAACATCGTCGGCGGGCTGTACCCCCGAATAACACCTCCGAGCGCGACATGGACACGATCGCCGAGCGCTGCCGAGCACGTCTTCTGCCGAAGCGTCGAGCAAGGGCGGCTCGGGCTCGACCGCGCCGGCGACCGCGCTCGGTGTCTTCCACGGGATCGAGGCGAGCGTCGAGCTACAAGCTGGGACGCGACGATCTCGACGGCGTGCGCGTGCTCGTCCAGGGGCTCGGCGCCGTCGGCGGCGCTGCTCGCGCGGCCACCTGGCGCGAGGCGGGCGCCGACGTGCTCGTCTCCGACGTCAACGCCGACGCGCGTCGCCGCGTCGGGCTTCGGCACGCGGTCGACCCGAACGACGTGATCGGCACCGAGTGCGACGTCTACGCGCCGTGCGCGATCGGCGGCGACGATCGACGCCGAGACCGTCGAACGAGCTGCGCTGCAGGATCGTCGCCGGCGCGGCCAACAACCAGCTCGCGGAGCCCGCGACTCGCGGACCGCCTGCACGAGCGCGGGATCCTCTACGCGCCCGACTACGTGATCAACTCCGGCGGCGTGCTGCACGGCACAGGGCTCGAGCTGCTCGGCTGGGATCAGCGCGCGCCTCGACCAGGCGCTGCGGGGCCTCGGCGACACGCTCACCGCGCTCTACGCGGACAACGGCCGCTCGCCGGTCGCACGCCGCCGAGCGCGCTGTCGAGCGCTAGGCGCGCAGGCGGTACCCGGTCCTGAAGAGCCGCAGGTTGACCGCGAACAGCGCGCTGCAGGCAACGGCGAGGATCAGCAGCGAGAGCGCGACGCTCTGGTCGGCGTAGCCGAGGAAGCCGTAGCGCACGAGCCCGATCATGTAGTAGACCGGGTTGATGCGCGTCAGCGTCTGAAACGGCTCGGGGAGCAGCGCCGCGGAGTAGAAGACCCCGCCCAGGAAGATCAGCGGTTGCAGCACGAACGTCTGGTAGAAGGAGACGTCGTCGAACTGCTCCGCGCGCAGCCCGACCAGCACCCCGAGCTGGGCGAAGAAGAAGCCGACCAGGAACAGCGAGGGGACCAAGATCAGGATGTGCTCGACCGGGAGGTCGACGAGCACGGCCGAGGCGAGGAACGTCAGCGTCGCGACGATCCCGCCGCGCAGGAACCCGCCCGCGGAGAACGCGAGCAGCAGTTCGACGGGCGAGGCGGGGAGGAGAGCTGGTCGTCGATCGAGCGCTGGAACTTCTGCTGCAACAACGACGAGGAGTTGTTGGAGAAGGCGTTCATCGCCCAGGCCATCATGATCAGGCCGGGGATGATGAAGACGACGTAGTCGACGCCGTGCAGCTTGTCGATGCGAGAGCCGAGCGCCGCGCCGAAGACCGAGATGTAGAGGAAGGTCTCAAGCAGCGGCGCGCCGAGCGTCTGGCGCTTGATCTTCCAGAAGCGCGTCGTCTCGCGCCTGATCAGCGTGAGGAAGCGGATCTGCCCGGGGCTCATCAGTCGGCCTCGCCGGCGATGTGTGCGCGCGAGAGCTCACCGCGGCCGACCAGCGCGAGGTAGGCGTCCTCCAGCGAGGACACCGCGTAGGCCGCGGCGAGTTCGCCGCTCGTCCCCTTGGCGACGATCTGCCCGCCGTTGATGAAGGCGATCTTGCTGCAGAGCTGCTCGGCCTCTTCGAGGTAGTGCGTGGTCAGCAGGATCGTCGTGCCCTCGGCGTTGATGCGCTGGACGTAGTGCCAGAGCTCGAGCCGTAGCTCGACGTCGACGCCCGCGGTCGGCTCGTCGAGGATCAGCAGCTTGGGCCGGTGCATCAGCGCCCGCGCGAGGATCAGCCGCCGCTTCATCCCGCCCGAGAGCGTGCGCGTGCGGTCGTCCTTCTTGCTGGTCAGCGAGAACTCCTCGAGCAGCTCCTTGGTGCGATCGCGGCGGTCCTTGCGCGACATCCCGAAGTAGCCGCCGTGGTAGTCGAGCTGCTCCTCGAGCGTGAGGAACCAGTCGAGGTTGAGCTCCTGCGGCGCGAGCCCGACCGCCGTCCGCGCCTCGCCGTAGTGGTGCACGGCGTCGTGGCCGAAGACGCGGATCGAGCCCGACGTCGGCTGCGCGAGCCCCGTCGTGCAGTGGATCAACGTCGACTTGCCGGCGCCGTTGGGCCCGAGCAGGCCGAAGAACTCGCCCTCCTCGATCTCCAGCGAGACGCGCTTGAGCGCCTCGGTGCCCGTCGGGTAGCGCTTGACGAGGTCTTCGATCTCCAAGGCGTGCATCGCGGGGCGCCGTGATAGCACCCTTGGCTTCGATGAGTTTTCGCGACGATCACCGTCACATGGGCATGACCGCTCTCCAATTGACCGACGAGACGGCGTTCTCGGCGCTCGTCGAGCGCCACCGCCGCGAGCTCCAGGTCCACTGCTACCGGATGCTCGGCTCCTTCGAGGAGTCCGAGGACCTGACGCAGGAGACGTTCCTGCGCGCGTGGCGCTCGCGCGCCACCTACGCCGGCCGTGCGTCTCTGCGCGCCTGGCTGTACCGGATCGCGACCAACGCCTGCCTGGATGCGCTGGCGCGCCGCCCGCGTGTCCCCACCGAGAGCGGCGAGGTCCCCTGGTTGCAGCCCTTCCCGGACGAGCTGCTGGCGTCGATTGCCGCCGATGAGGGCGAGGAGCCCGACGCGGTCGTCGTGGCGCGCGAGACGATCGAGCTGGCGTTCATCGTCGCGATCCAGCACCTCGCGCCGCGTCCGCGCGCGGTCCTGATCCTGCGCGACGTCCTGGGCTGGCGGGCGAGCGAGACCGCGGAGCTGCTCGACACGACCGTCGCCTCGGTCAACAGCGCGCTGCAGCGCGCGCGGGCGGGCCTGAAGGAGCACCTGCCGGAGCGCCGCAGCGAGTGGGTCGCCAGCGAGGTGAGCGCTGCCGATCGGGCGCTGCTGCGGCGGTACGTCGAGGCCTGCGAGCAGGGCGACGCGTGGAGCCGCTGGCGGCGATGCTGCACGAGGACCTGCGCTTCTCGATGCCGCCGCGAGCCGGGCATCTTACGAAGGGCGCGACGAGGTCGTCGGCGGGCTGGGTCGAGGGCGGCTTCGGCGACACGGAGAAGTTCGGCCGGATGCGCTGCGTCGTCGACGCAGGCCAACCTCCAGCCCGCGGTCGCCTGCTACGTCAAGGGACCTGGCGAGGAGCGGTATCGCTCGCTCGCCCTGGACGTCCTGACCGTCGTCGACGGGACGATCGTCGGAGATCACGATGTTCCCGCGCGACCTGTTCGGCGGCGTTCGGGCTGCCGGCCGAGCTCTGATGTTCGCGGTGCGGGTCGTCGCGGTCGGCCCCGGTGAGGAGCACGCCTACGACGCGGCGGAGTGGCGCGACGCGATCGTGCTCGTCCAGCACGGCGAGATCGAGCTGCGCGGCGTGTCCGGCGCGTCGAGCAGCTTCGGCCGCGGCGACCTGATCTGGCTCGAGGGCGTGCCGCTGCGCGCGCTGCACAACCCGGGCACGGAGCCCGCGGTGCTGCTCGCGGTCGCGCGCGCCAATACGCTGGCGGTGTGAGAGCAGAGCTGGCGGCGGCGAACGCCGCGGTGGACGAGGCGGTCGCGATCCTGCGCGCGGGGCGCGACGAACCGCTGACGCGGATCGGCAAGGCGGCCAAGGACTTCCTGACCGAGGTCGACCTGGCCAGCGAGGCCGCGATCAAGCGGTCGCTGGCGGCATCGACGCCCGAGATCGGGTTCTTCGGCGAGGAGGGCGGCGGCGCCGACCTCGACCGCGGCCGGGTGTGGGTCGCCGATCCGCTCGACGGCACGATCAACTACGCCACCGGCTCGCCGCTGTGCGGCGTGATGCTCGGGCTGCTGGAGGACGGCGTCCCCGTCCTCGGCGTGATCGACCTGCCGTTCCTCGGTGTGCGCATCCACAGCGGCGCCGTGGCCGACGTCGACGCGCTCGACGAGGGGATCGTGGCCGTCGGTGACGCGTTCCATCGCGGCGGCCCGCGGATGAACGCCTTCCTCGAGCTCGGCAGCGAGATCCACCGCCGCGCGCTGCGCTTCCGCTGCGTGGGCGCGGCCTCCGTGCTCTGGACGTGGCTCGCCGGCGGCCAGATCCAGGGGATGTTCCTGGCGCACAACAACCCGTACGACGTCGTGGCGGGGCACGCGATCGCGCGCGCCGCGGGCGCCGTGGTGACCGACTACGCGGGCGCGCCGCTGACGCTCGCCTCGAGCGGCGCGATGGCGGCGGTGCCCGGGATCCACGGCTCGCTGATCGCGCTCGCCGCCGACCTGGCCGCCGCGTCTACTTAGGCCGCAGCTCCGAGGCGCGCGCCGCCCCGCACTCCACCCAGCGTTCGAGCTCCGCGTCGTCGTCCAGCGCCTCCGGGTCGATCATCACGAAGCCCTTCATCGGCTTGGCCCCGGGGCGACCGAACTCGTGCACGTGCGGCTCGCGCAGCGCCTCGTCGATCTCCTCGGGCGCCATCCGGACCATCAGGTGGTCGTGACGCATCACGCCACAGGCCATGTTGCCGTTGATCATCCAGCCCACGCCGCCGAACATCTTGGACTCGCGCACGCCAGGGCGCTGGTGCATCAAGTCGCTGACCCGCGCGGCGAGCTGCTCGTCATACGCCATCTCTCAGCTCCTCCGGCATTCGACGACGAACCGGCCGGCCGGTTGCGGGCCGGCCGCCACGACTTCCAGCCCCGCGCGTGAGGCCCGCTCCCGGAACGCCGCGAGTGTGTCCGTGCGCCCGCCGAGCAGCACCATCTCGATCTCCAGCCGGCGCGGCGCGTCGTCGGGCGCGACGCCACCGCTGATCACGATGGCGCTGCCGGCGTGGGCGGCCTCGGCGCAGCGGCGCAGGATCGCGTCCGTCGGCGCGTCCGGCCAGTCGTTGAGCACGCTGCGCAGCAGGTAGAGGTCGGCTCCGGCCGGGAGCGGGTCGAAGAAGCTCTGGCCGGCCTTCGCGAACGGGCCCTCGGCGCGGGCGACCGTTCCGGGAAGGTCGACGAGCGTGCAGTTCAGGCCCGGCCGCAGGCGCAGCAGCTCGGTGAGCAGCGCTCCGGTGCCGCCGCCGACGTCGACCACGGTGCGGATGCCGTCCCAGCCGTCGCGCAGCTCGAACTCCGGGTTCGGCGGGCCGTGGCCCGCGGGGCCGATCAGCGCGTCGAAGTCGGCCGCGAGCTCGGGATGGGCCGCGAGGTCGTCCCAGAACGGCAGGCCGAAGCGCTCCGCGTACCCCGGCCGGCCGGTCTGCACCAACGTCGGCAGCGTCTCCCAGGCCCGCGCCATCCGCCCGCCGATGCCGTCGAGGCCGAGGAACGGGTTCCCGAGCAGTTGGCGCGCGGTCGCGTTGAGCGCGAAGCGCCCCGGCTCGGGCTCCTCGAAGATGCCCTTGCTGACCAGGTGGCCGAGCACGTTGTGCAGCGCCCGCGGCTCGCAGGCGGCCGCGGCGGCGAGTTCGTCGAGCGCGCTGACGCCGGCGTCGATGTGCTCGGCGATCCGCAGCGTCGCCACGGTGTGGATGCACCACGGCGTAGTCAGGTCCGCGAGTTCCCAGAGGTCGGCCACGGCTCCGACTCTACGGCGAAACAGTCGTCCATTTCGTGGGAATGGGGTCCCGGCCGGGTCAAGTCCCGGGCCGGCGCGCCGATCCGAACGGAGGTGATCGTTCTCTACGCCGGATTGCCGGTCCTCGCCGCCACCGCGGCTGTGCTCGCGCGCGTCGCGCTGCGCGAGCAGGATCGCCTCGCCTGGTTGGCGCTCGGTCTGGCGATGATCGCCCAGGCCACCGGGACGATCTGGCTCGCGTGGCCGGGCGGCGGCTCGCATTTCCCGACCTCCGCCGACGCCGTCCTGGTGTGGTTCTTCCCCTTCACGCTCGCGTCGGCGCTGCTGTTCGCTCGCACGCGGCTGAACCGGTTCGGGCCCGCGCTGTGGCTGGATGTCGCGATCGGCATGCTCGGCGCCGCCGCGGTCGTCACCCAATTGCTCGCGGTGACCGTGGCCGATACCACCGGCGGCCGGTGGGACATGGCGTTGGCGCTCGCCTATCCGATGGGTGACGTCCTGCTCGTCGTCATGGTGATCGTCGCGGTCACGCTCCGCGGCTGGCGGGTGAGCTCCGTCTGGGTCCTGCTCGGCGGTGCGATCGTCGCCCACGTGATCGCCGACGCCGGGTACGTGACCTCCGGATTGGCGGACGAGCGACGCGCGCTCTGGATCCCGGTGATCGGGCGTGATCTCTCCGCTGCTGATGGCGGCCGCGGCCTGGAGCCCGGTCAGAGCCCCGCGCTTCGTCGCCCTGGAGGGCTGGCGCACGCTTGTCACGCCCTCGGTGCTCGCGCTCGTCGCCGTCAGCCTGCTCGTGCTCGACCACTTCCACCAGACCGTCGACGCGGCGATCTGGCTCGCGGCCGCCACGCTCGTGGGCGTGCTGGGGCGGATGGCGCTGACGTTCGTCGAGAACACGGCGCTGCACGCATCACGCGAGCTCGCGCTGACCGACGAGCTGACGGGCCTCGCCAACCGCCGGCTGTTCCACGAGCGCCTGGACGCCGCGCTGGGCGAGGGCGACGCGCCGCTCGCGGTGGCGATGGTCGACCTCGACCGCTTCAAGGAGCTCAACGACACGCTCGGCCACCACGCCGGCGATCGCCTGCTCTCCCAGCTCGGGCCGCGCCTGCGCGACGTCGTCGGCGACGCCGGGCTCGTCGCGCGGCTCGGCGGCGACGAGTTCGCGCTGCTGCTGCCCGGTGCCGGGCTGGCCAGCGCCGCCGAGCTCAGCCGGCGCGTCGGCATCGCGCTGCAGACCCCGTTCGAGATCGACGGGCTCGAGGTCGTGATGGACGCGAGCATCGGCGCCGCCCTGTGCCCGGACGACGGCGTCGACGCCGAGGCGCTGCTCCAGCGCGCCGACGTCGCCATGTACCAGGCCAAGGAGGCGCGCACCGGCTTCCAGGCCTACGACGCGACGCGCGATCGCCACTCGCGCGAGCGTCTGTCCCTGATGGCCGAGTTGCGGCGCGCGCTGGAACGCGACGAGCTGATCCTGCACTACCAGCCCCAGGTCGAGCTCGCGACCGGTCGCGTCGCCGGCGTCGAGGCGCTGCTGCGCTGGCAGCACCCCGTCCTCGGCCTGCGCGGACCGGGCGCGTTCCTCCCGCACGCCGAGCACACCGCACTGATGCGCCCGCTCACCCTGCACGTGCTCGAGACCGCGCTCTCCCAGCTCGCGGCGTGGCGCGCCGACGGGCTCGACCTCGACGTCGCGGTCAACCTGGCCGTCCAGAACCTGCTCGATCTGCGCACCCCCGGCCAGGTCAGCGAGCTGCTCGATCGCCACGGGCTGCCGGCCTCGGCGCTGACGCTCGAAGTCACCGAGAGCCTGATGCTCCACGACCCGCAGCGCGCGGGCGAGGTGCTGGCGGATCTCAAGCAGCTCGGCGTCGGCCTGGCGCTCGACGACTTCGGTACCGGCTACTCGTCGCTCGAGCACCTCAAGCGCCTGCCCGTCAATGAGCTCAAGATCGACAAGTCGTTCGTGATGGCGATGGATCGCGACCCGGCGGACCGGGCGATCGTCGCCTCGACCGCGGCACTCGGGCGCTCGCTGGGCCTGCTCGTCGTGGCCGAGGGCGTCGAGTCCGTCGCCTCGGCCTCGGTGCTCACGGCGATCGGCTGCGACCTCGCCCAGGGCTTCCACTATTCCCCGCCGGTACCCGCCGATCAGCTGCCCGAGCTGGTGCGTTCGGCCGCCGCGGCACAGGTCGGCATAGCGGATTTCACCCCCGTCAGCGCCAGTTGACAACCGACTACATCGCGTAGTTCCCCGCGCTAGTGTGGAAGGCCACGAGGGCTGGGAGGCCCTCAATTCGTACATTCAGGGGGTACCACATTGTCTCGGAGCCACATGGCTCTGGCGGCTGCATTCGCCGCCACACTGACGCTCGCGCCGGCGGCCTTCGCCAACGGCGGCGGACAGGTCAGTCCTTCCGACCCGGGCGCGAAGCGCTTCGTCAACGCGGTCTCGGTGCCGAACATCGTCGAGCACCAGACCGAGCTGCAGCGCATCGCCACGCTCAACGACGACACGCGCGAGGTCTTCTCGCCGGGCTACGCCGAGTCACTCGACTACGTCGTCAAGACGCTCCGCGCGTCGGGCTACAACCCGAAGGTCACGCAGTTCGACTACCCGGTCTGGAAAGAGACCCAGGCGCCGGTGTTGAACATGGTGTCACCGACACCGAAGACGTACACGCCCGGCACGGCGGCGGACACCGATCTGCCGACGACGGACTTCATCACGATGGCCAACTCACCGACGGTCGCGCTCACCGGCGCACCGGTGTTCCCGGTCGGCGAGATCGACGATCCGCCGGTCGGCGGCGGCGACAGCGGCTGCAAGCCCGAGGACTACGCGGGCGTGTCGGGCAAGGTCGCTCTGGTCCAGCGCGGCACCTGCGCGTTCGTCACCAAGTGGGAGTTCGCGCAGGCTGCGGGCGCCACCGGCATCATCATCTACAACGAGGGCAACACGCCCGCGCGCCAGAACCCGATCTTCGTCGACAACCAGCCGACGCCGAAGGCGACGATCGCGGCCGTGATCTCCAGCTACACGCTCGGCAACGAGCTGCTGCAGGCCTACAAGGCGGGTAAGAACCCGACCGTCGACTTCAAGGTCTACGGCGTCTTCGAGCCGCGGCTGCTCAACCAGGTGATCGCCGAGACGCGCGACGGCGATCCGAACAACGTCGTCGTGGTCGGCGCGCACCTCGACTCCGTGACGACCGGCCCGGGCATCAACGACGACGGCTCCGGCACGGCGACGCTGCTGGCCCAGGCCCAGGAGATCGCACGCGGGCACTACAAGCTGCGCCAGAAGATCCGCTTCGCCTGGTGGGGCGCCGAGGAGAACGGTCTCGTCGGCTCCAGCTACTACGCCGAGAACCTCAGCGACAAGGAGGTGGCGAAGATCGACGTGATGCTCGACTACGACATGCTCGCGTCGCCGAACTACATCCGCGGCATCTACGACGGTGACGGCGACGACACGCCGGAGGACCCGGACGTGCCGAACCCGCCCGGCCCGGAGGGCTCGGGCAAGATCGAGGACGTCTTCGACAGCTGGTTCAAGGCGCAGGGCCTCAAGAGCGAGCGCGGCGCGTTCGACGGCCGCTCCGACTACGTCGGCTTCACGCTGCGCGGGATCCCGTCCGGCGGCGTGTTCGCCGGCGCCGAGGGCGTCAAGACGCCTGAGCAGGAGAAGATCTACGGCGGTGCCGCGGGTGCTTGGTATGACCCGTGCTACCACCAGATCTGCGACAACCTGATGACGGTCCTGACCGGCGTCCCGCCGATCACCGCGGATGGTCTGCAGGAGAACTTCGCGACCGACGCGGAGAAGAAGGCCGCCGCGCGCAAGATGTCGGGCGGCGCGCTCAAGAGCCTCAAGGAGCTCGGCGGCGCCGCGTCCTACGGCGTCTACTACTGGGCGATGTCGCGTGACGGCTTCGACAGCAAGCCGCACGGCGGCAAGCCGCCGAAGAAGCCGCACCGCGGCCGCGACTGGCGCGGCCACGGGCACCGCATCAACCGCTAGTCGTCGAGTCGATCGACCCTCGGGGGAGTCCGACTCCCCCGAGGGTTAGCATCCCCGCCACGTGACGCAGACCTTTCTGCTCGTCGACGGCGAGAACATCGACACGACCCTCGGTGTGAGCCTGCTCGGGCGCCGTCCGGCGCCCGAGGAGCGGCCGCGCTGGGACCGCGTACTCAGCTACGCGCAGGCGATCTGGGACCAGCCGGCGCGCGGGCTGTTCTTCCTCAACGCCACCTCGCAGGTCCCGCTCAGCTTCGTGCAGGCCCTGACGACGCTCGGCTACCGGCCGGTGCTCCTGAGCGGGCCATCGGACATCAAGATCGTCGATGTCGCGATCCAGCGCACGCTCGAGGCGCTGATCGAGCGCGACGGCGGCGGCGACGCGCTGCTGGCGAGCCACGACAGCGACTTCGCGCCGCAGCTCGCCGGACTGCTGCGCTATGGCGGCCGCCGGGTCGGCGTCATCTGCTTCAGCGAGCTGGTCAGCAGCACGCTGGCGGAGCTGCGCTCGGAGGGGCTCGAGATCTACGACCTCGAGGACGACGTCGGCGCGTTCACCGTGACGCTGCCGCGCACGCGGGTCATCCCGATCGAGCGCTTCGACCCGTGGACGCTGCTGGACTGACCCTCTACTTGAGGGTCAGTGCGGGTGCTCGCCTCCGCCGGTGGAAGCCGGCGGCCGCGACTCCTCGGCCAGCGACGTGAGCGTGAGCTCGCCGCGGGCGGCCTCCTCCAGCACGGTGGAGGCCTCCTCGGGCGAGCGCGCGTAGAGCTCGACGAGCAGGTGCACGACGATCTGCTCCTCCTCGTGCTTGTGGAAGCGCACGTGGGTGAAGAACTCGCGCGTGCCGTGGTCACCGAACGCCGCGTAGGCGAGCGCGTCGGCGGCCTCCGGCCCGCTGCAGGTCTCGACCGACTCGGCATCGACGGTCACGGTGCAGGACGCGACCCACGGCGTCCCGACGACCATCCGCTCCCAGCGGTCCTCGACCGGCTCGATGCGGTCGTTGTGGAAGACGAGGTGGGGCTGGTCGTGCATGCAGTCCAGGCACTGCACGACGGCTTCCTGCAGCTCGTCGACGACATCCGCGCGTTTGCCCGTCACCGGGTCGATGCGATGGATGCCCTCGTAATGGACCTGAACTTCGAGGTCCTGCGACCAGCACCGATAACAGCGCAGCCACGATCGGATCGGTCCTGCGGTCGACATGGCGAGCCATTCTATGCTCCGGGGAGTGCGCCGCCCGCTCGCCGCTCTGCTGGCCCTCGCGGGCGTGGTCTGTGGGTGTGGCGGCGGACCGTCCGACAGCGAGCGTGTGCGCACCGTCGTGGAGGGCTTCGGACAGGCCACGGCCGCGAAGGACTACCAGCGCCTGTGCGACGACCTGCTGGCCCCGAAGCTCGTCGACGAGGTCGAGTCGCAGGGCCTGCCGTGCGAGGTCGCGCTCAAGCAGGGGCTGGGGGACGTCTCGGCGCCGAGGCTCACGATCGGGCAGATCGCCGTCAACGGCGACAAGGCGACCGCCGACGTCCGCAGTACGGCGGCCGGCGAGGAGCCCTCACGCGACACGCTCGAACTCGTGCGCGTCGACGACTCCTGGTACATCGCGTCATTGAAATGAGCAGTAGTTGCGCATTATAGTGCGCAACAATGAACCTGAAGGCGTTGCGGGGAGAGCTCTCGGTGCTCGAGCTGTCGCGGCGCTCCGGCGTCGCGCGCGGGACGATCGCCGCCCTGGAGCGCGGCGAGGGCAACCCGACCGTCGACACGCTCTACGCGCTCGCCGACACGCTCGGCGTGCCGCTCTCGTCGTTGCTGGAGGCGCCCGCCGATGGTGGCTGCGGTGCGCGTGGTGCGCGCGGGATCGGGCCTGCACGTCGACGGCGCCGCGCTGGAGGCCGAGCTGCTCGAACGCATCGAGCGGCCGGGACTGCTCGGCGAGCTCTATGCGATCCGCTTCCACGCCGGCGCCGCGCGCTCCGCGCCGCCGCATCCCTTCGGCGTCGAGGAGCGGCTGCACATCTTCTCCGGCCGGGTCCGCGTCGGGCCTGTGGATGAGGTCGTCGAGCTCGGCCCCGGCGACTACGCGCAGTTCTCCGGCGCCGTCGCGCACCTCTACGAGGCCCTCGACGGCCCGGCCTCCGGAACCCTGCTCATGCTCACCCCCGGGAGGACCCGATGAAGCGCGCACGCCGGATGGACGGGATCGCCGGCTTCGGCATCGACCGCGTGGCCGCGGCGGTGCTCGACGCCGACGTGCTGCGACTCGAGAACCTGGATACGGACCTGGGGCTGCCGCCCGCGGCGATCGCGGTGACGCGGGAGGCCCTGGAGGACCCCGTCTCCAACTCGTGGCTGCCTTTCACGGGCGATCTCGGGCTGCGCGCCGCGATCTCCGATCAGATCGCGCTGCGGCACGGGCAGCGCTATGACCCGGAGCGCGAGATCGTCGTGACCTGCGGCGGGACCGAGGCGGTGCTCGACATCTTCCTGGCGACGCTCGATCCGGGCGACGAGGTCGTGCTGACCGATCCGGTCTACGCGGGGCTCGTCAACCGCGTGAAGCTCGCGGGCGGCGTGCCGGTGTTCGCGGCGCTGCAGGTCGTCGACGGCGAGTGGCGGCTCGATCGCGACGCCCTGGTCGCCGCGGTGAGCGAGCGCACGGTCGCGCTGCTGATGATGAGCCCGTCGATGCCCACGGGCTGCGTGCTCGACGCGCGGGACTGGGCCGCCGTCGGCGAGCTCTGCGTGCACCACGACCTCTTCCTGCTCTACGACGCCGCGATGGAGGCGCTGCTGTTCGACGGCCGCGCACCGGTCGGCCCGCTCGACGTTCCGGGCATGGCGGAGCGGACGGTGATGGCGGGCTCGATGTCCAAGGCCCACCGGATGATCGGCTGGCGTGTGGGCTGGATCGCGGGCCCGGCCGCGATCGTCAGCGACGCCGGCTGGGTGCACACGTACAACACGACCGGGGCCGTCTCGGTGTCCCGGCGCGCGGCCGAGGCCGTCCTGCGCGGGCCGCAGGAGCATGTCGCGTCGGCGGTGGAGGAATTGGAGCGCCGCCGCGACGCGATCTTCGCCGCGCTCCCGGGCTGGCCGCTCGTGCGGCCCGCCGGCGGCTGGTCGCTGCTCGTGGACGTATCGGTGCTCGGCGCGACGCCCGCCGAGGCGTCGGCGGCGATGCTCGAGGCGGGCGTCGCGGCGACCGGCATGGCGGGCTGGGGCGACTCGGTCGCCGAGCGCTACGTTCGCTTCGTCTTCAGCGCCGAGCCCGTCCCGCGGCTGCTGACGCTCGGGGAGCGCCTCGCGAAGACGGGTCTCGTAGCCTGACGCCGATGTCGGAGATCACCGAGCAGGGCCTGTTGCCCGCCGAGCACCGCGCGCTGCGCGAGTTGCACGGCGGCGCGCGGCAGGTGGAGAGCCACTGGTCGAAGCTGGCGAAGCGGCTCGGAGGCGAGCCGGCGAGCGTGCTCGAGGACGGCGCGAGCGCCGCCGCGGAACTGCTGGACGAGCTGAGCACGCGGATCGGCGGCGACCACGACCTGCACGGCCGGCCGGCGGCGCAGTCCGTCGGCCTGAGCCTGGCCGGGGCGCGTGGGATCTCGGACCTGCTGCTGGAGCGCAACCAGGCCTTCCGCGCCGCGTTGCTGGACCTCCAGCACGTGACGACGCTGCTCGGCTACACCGCCGTGCTGGCCGGCACCCGGGGCGATGCGCCGCTCGCGGCCTGGCACGAGGGCTGGGCGCTGCGGCTTCGTGCGCTGGAGGACCGCGGACGGGCCGCCGCGGCGGCGATGGGGACCGACCCCGAGGACGCGATCGCCCCGGCGGACGATGGTCGTGCCGGCCGGGCCGGAGCCCGAATCGGCGCCGTCGTCGGGACCGTCGGCGAAGCGATCGACGCCTCCCCGATCGGCCGGTTGGCCCGACGCCGAACAACGTGAGAGAGTTTGCGCCATGAGCGTGGATGTGGTCGTGGCCGTCCCGGCCTTCATGGACATGACGTTCGTCGGTCTGGAAGGCCTGCCACAGCTTGGCGAGGAGCGTTTCGCCGGCGATCTCGTGCGCACGCCGGGCGGCGGGGCGATCACGGCGATCGGCACGGCGCGGCTCGGGCTCTCGACCGCGCTGGCCTCGCCGATGGGCGAGGACGCCGCCGGCGATCTGATCAGCCCGATGCTCGAGGCCGAGGGCGTCCAGCTCGTCGGCCCGCGCAGCGCGCGAACGCCGGTGACGGCCGTGATGCCGATCGGGCAGGAGCGCGCGATGGTGACCTACGACCCGGGCGTCCGAGCCCGTGCGGCGGACGTCGCGGCCCAGTCGCCGCGCGCCGTGATCGCCGGCCTCAGCCAGATGGATGTCGTGCCGTCCAACACCCGCGCGTACATCAGCGTCGGTGACGACGACGCCCGCGCCTTCGCCGGCCGCCTTCCCGGCGCCGTCTCGCGCGCCACCGGGCTGTTCATCGAGCACCGCGAGGCACTGGTGCTGACCGGCGCCGGCTCTGCCGAGGACGCCGCGCAGATGATCGGCGGGCGCGTGAAGATGGTCGTCGTCTCGCTCGGCGCCGACGGCGCCGCGGCCTGCATCGACGGCCGCGCCATCGCGGTCAGCGGCTACGACGTCGGCCCTTCGATCGACACCACCGGCGCCAGCGACCTCTTCGTCGCCGCCTGGGCGTGGGGCGACGCGGTGGGCCTCTCGATCGACGACTCGCTGCGCTGGGCCGCGCTCTACGCCGCGCTCTCGGTGCGCGTGCCCACTGGCGCCGGCGGCGCGTGCCTGCTCAGCGAGCTGCTTGAGGAAGGCGCTCGTCGCGGCCTCCCGGCTCCGCCCCCGCGCGGCTGAGTCGCGCGACGCGCGGTGACGGCGAGGGGAGCAGCGGCACGGTCGCGGCGCGCCGCGACGGCGCGCACCGCGGTGACGGCGCGCACCGCGGTGACGGCGCGCGCCGCCCGAACGGCGCGCGCCGCGGCACTCATCGCGGTGCTTTCCACGGCGCTCCTCGTCGCGGGCTGCGGCGGCGGCGACAAACCAGCGCCGACGCCGGCCGCCACGCGTGCCGCCGTCACGCCCACTCCCACCGCGGCCCCGCCGGCGCTCTGCCGGCCGCTTCGGGCGCGCGAGGTCGGCCGCGTCGACGTCGCGGCGGCGACCGAGCTCTCGGGCCTCGTCCTCACCCGCTCGGGCGTGCTGTGGACGCTCAATGACTCCGGGGACAGCGCGCGGGTGTTCGGGCTCGACCGGCGCGGGCGGCTGCTGCGCGAGGTCGCGGTCACCGGCGCGGAGGCGGTCGACTGGGAGGACATCGCGGCGCGTGGGCGGACGCTCTACGCCGGCGACATCGGCGACAACGCGGCGCAGCGCGCCGACATCGCCGTGTACAGGTTCGGCGAACCGGGGCCTGGCGTCACGAGCGCGGCTGCCGAGCGGATCGCGCTGCGCTACCCCGACGGCGCGCACGACGCCGAGACGCTGCTCGTGGATCCGCGCGACGGCACGATCGCGATCGTCACCAAGGACCTCTCCGGCAGCGCCGGCGTCTACACGGCGACGCGCAGCGGTGTGCTCAAGAAGCGGCTGACGCTCGAACTGGGCCTCGGCCAGCTGCTCACGGCGGGTGACGTCTCCGCCGACGGGCGCACGATCGTCCTGCGCAGCTACGACCGCGCCTTCGTCTGGACGCGCAAGCGCGGCGAGACGCTCGCGCGGGCGCTGCGGCGCTCGCCGTGCACCGCCGGCGCGAACCTGCTCGACGAGGGCCAGGGTGAGGCGCTCGCGCTGACGCGTGACGGCCGCGCGTTCTACACCGTTCCTGAAGGAGCGCAGCCGCTGCTGCGCCGCTACGCGCCGGTCAGGTGACCAGCGCCACCGGGTTGCCCGAGGGATCGCGGAACCCGATCGCACCCTCGGGGAGCGGCTCGGGCGCGAAGCCGGCGCGCTCGGCCTGCGCCGCCACGCGGTCGAGTTCGGTGGCGTCGGGCAGGACGATCGTCGCCCGTTCGAGCCGCGCGGTGCCCTCGGGGGCGGGCGGGCGCCCGGCAGCTCTGCCACGTGTTCGCGCCGACGTGATGGTGGTAGCCGCCGGCGCTGAGGAACGTCGCCTGCTTGCCCATCGAGCCCATCACGTTGAAGCCCAGTACGTCGGCGTAGAACGCGTTGGTCTCCGGCACGTCGGCGACCTGCAGGTGTACGTGGCCCATCACCGTCTCCGAAGGGAGCCCGCCGAAGGCCGTCAGGTTCCACGTCGCGAACCAGATCGTTCACGTCCAGCGGTGTCAGCAGTGCGCGAAGTGAAAGAGGCCGCAGAACTCGTTCGCGGGCTGTGCGCCCGGCCGTTCCCTCAGCACCAGCAGGTCCTCGCCGCCCGTGCCGAGCGCGGCTCGGATCGAAGTAGCGGGCGTGCTCGCGCAGCCCGATCGCGGACTCGTAGTAGTCGATCGAGCGCGCGAGATCGGAGACGCTGAGATGCACCGCCCCCATCCGCGTGCGAGCCGGGATCTCCGTGACCATCGGGTGCAGGCTATGCCGTGGCGGGCTGGCGGCGCAAGAAGACCCAGATGCCGAACACCAGTCCGGCCGTGGTCGCCAGGCTCCATGCGACGCCCTGCCCGAGTTGCGCGGCGATCGGGCCCGGGCACGCGTCGGCGATCGCCCAGCCCGCGCCGAAGAGCAGGCTGCCGGCGACGTGCCGGCGCTCGGGCCGCACCGTCGTCCAGCTGACCGGCTCGCCGGTCAGCAGCGCGCGGGCCTGCAGCACCTTCAACGCGCGCAGTCCGACGGCCGCCGTCGCGAGCGCCGAGGCGAAGAAGAGCATCAGGTAGGCGTCGCGGAACAGCAGTCCGTCCTGCAGCACGACCGGGTTCGTCATCCCCGACCACGACAGCGTGAGGCCGAAGACGGCACCGACCGCCAGCGCGGCGAAGCGCCTCACGTCAGGGCCTCGATCGCGAAGCTGACGACGATCGCGGTGCCGAAGAACGTCGCCGTCGCGACCAGGCTGGCGGGGGAGAGGATCGCGTTGCCGCTGAGCCCGTTCCCCGACGTGCAGCCGCCGGCGGTCTTGGCGCCGAACCCGATCAGCGCACCGGCACCCAGCAGCACCGGCACGATCAGCCAGCGCCGGCTGCCGGTGAACGTCTCGGTGAGCCAGCCGTAGCCGTCCAGGCCGGCTCCGAAGATCCCGAACACCACGCCGCCGACGATCAGCCCGAGCAGCAGCCACGCGCGCGTGTCCGACGCCACGCGGCGCACCGATCCTGGCTCGACGACGCTCGACCACGCGCCGGTGGCCGCCAGGCGCTCGTTCAGCAGCCACCGCATCGCGACGACGCAGAGCCCGAGAACCGGGCCGCCGATATACCACGCCAATTGCTGGTGCATCCGATCGACAACAATAGCCGATCGGATTAGACCTATATCAGTCGATCTCGCGCTTCTCGGAGAAACGGGGCAGGCCATCGTCCGGGATCGGCGCCCAGTCCGGCGCCGAGGACATCCACTGGCGCCAGCGCGGCTGGATCCCCGGATCGCCGTGCAGCGCGCCGAAACGCACGCCGACGATCCCCTCCGGCCCCGGTGTCCCGGAGAAGACATGCCCGCCGCAGTGCTCGCAGAACGCCTTCGGGAGCCCGTCGGGCGGCGCCCAGATGCGGATCGAGTCGGCTCCCGCGACCACCTCGAGCCCCGAGGCCGGGATCATCCCGTTCATCGTCCAGGGCGTGCCCGCCCGGCGCTGGCAACGGGTGCAGTGGCAGTAACCGGCGGAGACGAATTCCGTATTGACCTCAAAACGAACCGTCCCACAAGCGCAGGAACCGAGCAGT
The DNA here is from genome assembly GCA_963848475.1 of uncultured Solirubrobacteraceae bacterium. Classification (GTDB taxonomy): domain Bacteria; phylum Actinomycetota; class Thermoleophilia; order Solirubrobacterales; family Solirubrobacteraceae; genus Solirubrobacter. The sequence continues at coordinate 238,012 of CAWKDW010000005.1, forward strand.
GGCGTCTCGGGTGAAGGCATGCAGCGGAGCCTACCCCGGTGGGCCACACTCCCCACCCGGGTAGTACGAAGTAATGCCGGCCGCTGGCAAGGCCGATACCGTTAGCGACACGATGTACAACGCACGCATCGACACCACGAGGGGCCTGGACGGCGAAGCTGTCGTCCTCGCGTGCTTCGATCTCGGCGACGACGAGATCCGCGCCTCCGCCCACGCCGTGAAGGCGACGGCGGGCGAACGCTTCCGCAACTTCGAGATGTCGACCGATGACGTCCTGGAGCTGCGCGAGCTGACGGCGCTGACCGACGAGCTCGAGGATCTCCTGCAATTCCCGGGCATGAAGAGCATCGTCATGCGCCCCTCGCGCCTGAACGCCTGGCGCGACGCGCTGACCTTCTACGTCGAGGCCCGCGACGAGGCGGGCTGGATGCGCGAGGAGGACCGCAAGCCGGTCGCCCTGTCACGCGAGCTGCTGTGGCCGCTGGGCGACCTCTGCGCGGACGCGATGCGCGCCGCGCTGAACCCGCCCGCCCCGCAGACCTCCTAGACGCTCCGCGCCTGCGCGACGGCCGCGCTCGCGGCCTGCATCATGAAGCCGCCGTCGGAGCCGATCGCGATCATCCGGAACCCGTCCGCCAGCGCGGCCGGTACGTCGTCGGGCGACGCGAGGAAGATGCCCGCCGTCTTGCCGGCGGCGTCCGCCGCCGCGACCACGCGCTCGATCGCCGAGCGGAAGAGCGGGTCCTCGAACTGGCGAAAGCGGCCCATCGAGTAGGACAGGTCGCTCGGCCCGACGAAGAGCACGTCGATCCCCTCGATCGCGGCGATCTCCTCGACGGCCTCGACCGCCTCGGGCGACTCGATCTGCGCGATCCCCAGCACTCGCTCGCGGGCGTGCTCGACCGGGTCAGGATCGGTGCCGAAGCGCGCGCCGCGGTGGAAGAAGGCGATGCCGCGGCTGCCCTGCGGGCCGTAGTGCAGTGCGCTCGCCCACGCCTCCGCCGCCTCGGAGGAGTTGACCTGCGGGCACATCACGCCCTCGACACCGAGGTCGAGCGCGCGCGCCGTGCGTCCGCGCACGTCGGACTCGACGCGCACCAGCGCGTGCACGCCCGCCGCCGTCGCTCCGAGCAGCTGGCCGAGCAGCTGCGACTCGTGCCCGCCGCCGTGCTCGAGGTCCACCAGCAGCCAGTCGAAGCCGGCCAGCCCGAGCGATTCGGCGGCCAGCGGGCTGCCGAGCGTGAGGAAGGTGCCGAACAGCGTCTCGCCCGCGGCCAGGCGGGCCTTCATGGGCGTCTCGGGGGTCACGCTAGGAAGTCTAAAGTTCCGGCGCCGCGGCTCGACTACCCGGGAAGATGACGTGGATCGCGCTGGCCGCGCTCGGCCTGCTGTACCTGGTGCTCGCCGGCTACGCCGTGCGTGCGTCACGCCGCGCCCGCGTCCAGGCCGCCGCGGGCGAGTACGCCGCGCTGCACGATCACGTCACCGAGCTCCCCAACCGCGTGCTCTTCCACGACCGCGTGCATCAGGCGACCAAGCTTGCCGCTCGCGACGGCAGCGGCCTCGCGGTGCTGATGATCGACCTCGATCGCTTCAAGGAGATCAACGACACGCTCGGCCATCACAACGGCGACCTGCTGCTGTGCACGGTCGGCGCCCGGCTGACCGACACGCTGCGCGGCGGTGACTCCGTGGCCCGGCTGGGCGGCGACGAGTTCGCGGTGCTGGTCACGGACGTCTGCGGCGTCGAGAGCGCGATCGAGGCCGCCGCGCGCGTCCGTGCCGCCGTCTGCGAGCGGCTCGAGCTCGAGGGCATCGGCGTCGAGATCGAGGCCAGCGTCGGGATCGCCCTGTATCCGACGCACGGCGAGGACCCCGAGACGCTGCTCCAGCACGCCGACGTCGCGATGTACGCCGCCAAGCAGGCCCACAGCGGCCACGCGGTCTACGACGGCGCCGCCGACCGCTACTCGCGCGACAACCTCGGGCTGATCGCCGACCTGCGGCGGGCGATCGACGACGAGGAGCTCGTCCTGCACTTCCAGCCCAAGGCCGACGTCGCGACCGGCCGGATCGTCGGCGTCGAGGCGCTCGTGCGCTGGGAGCACCCGGAGCGCGGCTTCCTGTTCCCGGACGCGTTCATCCCGCTCGCCGAGAACACGGGGCTGATCCGCCCGCTGACGCTGCACGTTCTCGATCGCGCGCTCGCGCAGTGCCGGACCTGGGGTGACGAGGGCCTTGATCTGGGGATGGCGGTCAACGTCTCCACCCGCAACCTGCTCGACCTCACGCTGCCCGATCAGGTCGACACGCTGCTGGAGCTGCACGGCGTGCCCGCCTCCCGGCTCGAGCTCGAGATCACCGAGACGACGATCATGGCCGACCCGCCGCGCGCCAAGGCCGTGCTCGCGCGCCTCGGCGCGATGGGGGTGAGCCTGGCCGTCGACGACTTCGGCACCGGCTACACCTCGCTCGCCTGGCTGCGCGACCTGCCGCTGAACACGCTCAAGATCGACAAGTCCTTCGTGATCAACATGGCCGCAGGCGGTGGCGACGCGGTGATCGTGCGATCGACCGTCCAGCTCGGCCGCAGCCTCGGGCTACGGGTCGTCGCGGAGGGCGTCGAGGACGAGGCCTCCTGGGCCGAGCTGCTGGCGCTCGGCTGCGACCTCGCGCAGGGCTACTACCTGAGCCGGCCTCAGCCCGCGGAGCTGCTTACGCCCTGGCTGCGCACCGCCGCCAGCAGGTCCGCGACCGGCGGGTTGTCCGCCGAGCTCACGGCATAGTGCGCGAAGACTACGCGGCCCCGCGCGCTGATCACGAACGTCCCGGGCAGCTGCTGCATGTCGCCGCCCTGGGAGCCGCCGCCCACCACGCGTGAGCGGACGATCGTGCCGAGGTACTTTCGCGCGATCCTGCGTCCCAGCACCTGGTCGCGGCCGCCGCGTCCGACCTCGACCTCGCCGTAGGCCTCGCGCAGCGGGTCGCCGAGGCAGTCGAACGGCACCTTGCGGCTGGCGCAGAAGTCCCGCGTCGCCTCGGCGCTGTACTGGAAGATCGCCACGACCCCGGCGCCTGCGGCCGCGAACTCGTCCTGTGCCCGCCCGACCTTGATCAGCTGCTCGCGGCAGAACGCGCAGCCGAAGTGGCGCATGAACATGACCACGAGCGGCCCCTGCCGCCAGCGCTCGCGCAGTTCGACCCGTCCGTCCGTGCTGTCGAGTTTGAGGTTCGGGAACTCGTCGCCCGGGGCCAGTGGCATCGCAGGGCAGGTTAGGGGTTCCCCTGATGCGCGCGGGCGCCATCCACCCGACGATGGACCGCATGAGATTGACCATGCACTTCCTGGTGGCGTGCGCGGCGGCCCTGCTCGGTCCCGCCGCCGTCGCGCAGGCCGGAACCCTGTCCTATGAAGGCGACACGCTCGTGTACCGCGCGTCGCCCGGCGTCCGCGACTCGCCGTCGCTGGACAAGGGCGACAACGGCGAGCTGCTGTTCTACCAGGACGGCCTGACGCTCGCGCCGGGCTGCACGCAGGACGATCCGTCGTACGCCGCGCACTGCCCGATGCCCGCGCGGATCCGGCTCGAGCTCGGCGACGGCGACGACTCCAACGGCTTCGGGTCCTCCTTCCCGCCGATCCCGGTCGAGATCTACGGCGGCGACGGCAAGGACAACCTGCAGGCCTACGGCTCGACCGGCGCGCTGCTCGACGGCGGCGCCGGCAACGACACCCTGAAGGGCTGGGACAGCGCCGAGACCCTGCGCGGTGGGCCCGGCGACGACGAGATCAACGGCAGCGGCGGCGCCGACCACATCGAGGGCGGCGAGGGCAACGACCAGATCGCGCCCGACACCTACCACGACCCGGCGCCCGACTACGTCGACGGCGGCCCCGGCCTCGACACCGTCGACGACTGGACGATCCCGTCGGCCGACTACCACCCGCCGATCTCGGTGAGCATGGACGGCATCGCCAACGACGGTCGTCCCGGCGAGGCCGACAACATCGTCAACGTCGAGAAGATCGAGTCGCACGTCTCCGGGTTGATCGCCGGCGGAGCTGGCGACGACATCTTCACCGTCTACGCCAACCTCGACGAGGGCAACTCGACCCTGATCGGCAACGGCGGCAACGACAGGCTGACCGCGGGCCACTACGCCGACACGCTCGACGGCGGCCCCGGTAACGACGTTCTCGTCGGCGGTCTCGGCAACGATGTGATCACCGGCGGCCCCGGCCAGGACACGATCAACGGCGACGCCACCGGCAGCACCTGCGGCTACTACTCCTGCACGATCCCGTTCGGCAACGACGTGATCTACGCCCGCGACGGCGAGGCCGACACGATCGACTGCGGCGTCGGCACCGACCGCGCCATCGTCGACGCGATCGACGTCGTCGCGAATTGCGAGACGGTCGAAAAGCCGGGCGCCGCGCCTCCGCCGGATGCCGGCGACGCCCCCGCGGGCGCGGGCCCGGCCGCGAAGCTGACCGGCAAGCTCTCGATCCGCACGATCGCCTCCAGGGGCCTCGGCGTCTCGGTCCCCTGCTCCGGCGCGTGCAAGGTGACCGTCAGGCTCGTCGTCAAGGGCAAGACCGTCGCCTCCGGCCGCAAGACCCTGCTCAAGGCCGGCAACGCCAAGCTCACGCTGAAGGTCTCCTCCAAGTCCAAGAAGGCGTTCAAGCGACTGAAGAAGACGTCGGCGACGCTGAAGGTCTCCGTCGAGGGCGCCGACGGCAAGGCCAGCTCCTCCAAGCGGCTCACGCTGAAGCGCTGAACCCGTCCTCGTCCCCGGCGACTCGGGTTCTAGCCCGGCAGGCGCTGTTCGAGCCGGCGCAGCAGCTCGGGCTCGTCGAGCCCCGGCTCCTGCTCCTGGAGCCAGCGGCGAGCGGCGCGGCGGCCGCCGAGCGCGCGCAGGCCGCGTTCGCCGTGCTCGTGCACGAAGTCCGCGAGCGCGCCGAGGCGGCGGGTGCGCGTGCGGGTGGCGGCGAGGTCGAGTCCGGCGCGGTGCGCGTCGAGCGCGTCGGCGAGCGCGTCGATTCCCTGCACCGGCCGGATCGAGGACACCGAGAGCACCGGCGTCCCGCGTGCACCGAGCGAGCCGAGCGCCGCCCGCAGATCATGCCCGGCGCGCGCGCGCGGTCGGGCCGAGGTCGGCCTTGGTGACCACGAGCACGTCGGGGACCTCCATGATCCCCGCCTTCAGGAACTGCAGCGCGTCGCCGGAGCCGGGCTGCACGACGACCACGACCGTCTGCGCGGCCTCGGCGACGTCGGTCTCGGACTGGCCGACGCCGACGGTCTCGATCACGACGATGTCGAACGCGGCGGACAGCGCCTGCGCCGCCGCGCGGGTCGCGGGTGCGAGGCCGCCCAGCCGCTCGCCGGCGGCCATCGAGCGGATGAAGACGTCGCGATCGGCGGGGTCGTGCTCGATCCGCGCGCGGTCGCCGAGCAGAGCGCCGCCGCTGCGCTTGGAGGACGGATCGACGGCCAGCACCGCGACCGCTCGCCCACGCGAACGCCACTCGCGCAGCAGCGCCGACAGCAGCGTGGACTTGCCCACGCCGGGCGGCCCGGTGACGCCGACGACATGGCCGCCGCCCTCGCCCGCCGCCGAGACCAGCCGCGCCGCCTCCGCGCGCGCGGTCCGCGTCTCGAGCAGGTTGAGCGCCGCGGGTGCCGCGGAGCGGTCGCCGGCCGCGAGGCGCGCGCCGAGTTGCGCGCCGCCGGCGGGCGCCGCCGCGCCCGCGCTCGCCGCGCCGCCGTGCGCCGCACCGCCGCGCGGCTCGCCGGCGGTCAACGCGGCGCCCTACCTGGCTGCCGCGGCGACGGAATTGCGCTCCGCGACCAGCGCCACGATGTCGCGCATGATCCGGTCGAGCTCGAAGTCCTTCGGCGTGTAGACGGCCGCGACGCCCGCCGCCTTCAGCGCCGGCACGTCGGCGTCGGGGATGATGCCGCCGACGACGACCGGGATGTCCGCGCCGTCCAAGCGCGGCGATCACGTCCGGGATCAGCTCGAGGTGCGAGCCCGAGAGGATCGAGAGGCCGATCACGTGCACGCCCTCGTCGATCGCCGAGCGCGCGATCTGCGCCGGAGTGAGCCGGATGCCCTCGTAGACGACGTCCATGCCCGCGTCACGCGCACGGACGGCGATCTGCTCCGCACCGTTGGAGTGCCCGTCGAGCCCGGGCTTGCCGACCAGGATCTTCAGCGTGCGCCCGAGCGCCTCGCCGACGCGCGCGACCTCGTCGCGCAGCTCCTCGTCGGCGGCGGGGGAGGCGGCGTCGCCCACGCCGGTCGGCGCGCGGTAGGAGCCGAAGACGTCGCGCAGCGCACCGGCCCACTCGCCGGTCGTCACGCCGGCGCGGGCGGCGGCGAGCGTCGCCTCCATGATGTTCTCCTCGCTCGCGGCGACCCGTCGCAGCTCGTCGAGCTGCGCGCTCACGTCCCCGCGCGCGGCGCGCCACTGCGCGAGACCCGCACGCGCTTGCGCCTCGACGCCCGGGTCGACGACCATGATCCCGCCGTCCTCGGCGGTCAGCGGCGAAGGCTCGGTCTCGACGAAGCGGTTGACGCCGACGAGGACCTGCTCGCCCGACTCGATCCGCGCGATCCGCTCGCGGTGGGACTCGACCAGCGCGGACTTCATGTACGGCACGGCCTCGACCGCGCCGCCGCGCTCCTCGACGCGCGCGATCTCCTCCCGCGCGCCATCGAGCAGCTCGACACGAGCCCGTCCATCACGACCGAGCCCTCGAAGATGTCGGGGTAGTCCAGGAGGTCGGTCTCGAAGGCCAGCACCTGCTGGATCCGCAACGACCATTGCTGGTCCCACGGCCGCGGCAGCCCGAGCGCCTCGTTCCAGGCCGGCAGCTGCACGGCGCGAGCGCGGACGTCACGGCCGAGGGTGACCGCGAGCGCCTCGAGGACGATCCGCTGCACGTTGTTCTCGGGCTGGGACTCGGTCAGGCCGAGCGAATTGACCTGGACGCCATAGCGGAAGCGCAGCGAGCGCTCGTCCGCGACGCCGTAGCGCGTCCGGCCGAGCTCCTCCCACAGGACCGCCATCGCGCGCAGCTTCGCGTGCTCCTCGATGAAGCGCACGCCGGCGTTGACGAAGAACGAGATCCGCCCGAAGACCGCGCCCATCCGCTCCTCGGGCACTCGCTCGCGGACCGCGTCGAGCACCGCCTGCGCGGTCGCCATCGCGAACGCGATCTCCTGCACCGGCGTCGCGCCCGCCTCCTGCAGGTGGTAGGAGCAGATGTTGACCGGGTTCCAGCGCGGCACGTGCTCGACGGTGTAGGCGACCATGTCCGCGATCAGCCGCATCGACGGCTCGGGCGGGAAGGCGTACGTCCCGCGCGAGAGGTACTCCTTGATGATGTCGTTCTGGGTCGTCCCGGTCAGCGCGGCGGCCTCGACGCCCTGCTCCTCGGCCGCGACGATGTAGAGCGCGAGCAGCCAGGCGGCGGTCGCGTTGATCGTCATCGACGTGTTCATCTCGCCGAGCGGGATGCCGTCCATCAGCGCCGCCATGTCGCCGCGATGGGCGATCGGGACGCCGACCTTGCCGACCTCGCCGCGCGCCAGGCTCGTCGTCGGAGTCGTAGCCCGTCTGCGTCGGCAGGTCGAACGCTACGGAGAGCCCGGTCTGTCCCTTGGCCAGGTTTCCGCGGTAGAGCTCGTTGGACTTGGCGGCGGTCGAGTGCCCCGCATAGGTCCGGATCATCCACGGCCGATCACGCTCGGGCAGGCGATGCGACATGCCCGAACTCTAGTTGACTCGCGAGTCAATCCGCCTCGATAGGGTCCTAGTGCATGCGCGCGATCGACGTGATGCACAAGGGCCAGGAGCACGTGATCTGCTGCTGGGAGCTCGACGGGGTCCTGATCGACCCGGGCCCGGGGATCTCCGAGGCGACGCTCCTCGAGGCCTTGGACGGGCTCGTCCCGCGCGCGCTGCTGCTGACCCACATCCACTTCGACCACGCGGGCGTGACCGGGTGCGCTGGTGCGCCGCTGGCCGGACATCCCCGTCTACGTCCACGAGCGCGGCGCGCCGCACATGGTCGACCCCGCGCGGCTCGTCGCCAGCGCCGGGCGCCTCTACGGAGGCGACGAGGGCCTGCGCGAGCTGTGGGGCGAGATGCTCCCGGTGCCCGAGGCCAACCTGCGCGTCTTGAGCGGCGGCGAGACCGGCATCGAGGGCGCGTTCCGGGTCGAGTACACGCCCGGCCACGCCTCCCACCACGTCTGTTACTTCCACGAGCCCTCGGGCTGGGCGTTCGTCGGCGACATGGCCGGCGCCCGCATCCCGCCGCACGCCTTCACCGTCGCGCCGACGCCGCCGCCCGACATCGACGTCGCGGCCTGGGAACGCTCGATCGAGACGATCCGCGCCTGGCGTCCCGCCGGTCTCGGCTTGACGCACTTCGGCCCGGTCGAGGCGGCGGACGCGCAACTCGACGCGACGCTCGAGGCCCTGCACGCCCAGGTCGCGCTCGAGGCCGAGCACGACGAGGCGGGCTTCGTCGCCGCGATGGCCGCGCGCGTCAACGAGGCGCTCGGGCCTGACGCGGCGACGATGATCCAGGCCACCCCGCTGGACCAGCTCCACATGGGGCTGGCGCGCTGGCACAAGAAGTTCGGCGTCCCCGGCTAGCCGCAGCTGCTGCGCGGTTCATGCTGGTTTCTGCGGCTTTGCGCTAGCATCGGCCGGGTGATAGCCGCAGAGCACCGATTCGGCTCAGAGCGCAAGACGGCGATCGTCGCGCTGCTACAACGCGACGGACGGGTCGTCTCGACCGCGCTGGCGCGCGAGTTCGGCGTCTCGATCGACACCGTGCGGCGCGATCTCGACGAGCTCGAGGCCGAGCGGATCCTCAAGCGGGTACACGGCGGGGCTGTGGTTGCGCTGCCCGGCGCGCCGCGCTTCCTCGACCGCGTCGAGGAGCAGGAGCCGGCGAAACGGCGGCTCGCCGCGCTGGCGGCGCCGCTGCTCTCCGGTGGCGAGGTCATCGCGCTGGGGGGCGGGACGACGACGCTGGAGCTCGCCCGCTCGCTCCCGGCCGACCTCCACGCGACCGTGATCACGGCGAGCCTCGACGTGGCGATCGCACTCCGCGATCACCCGCGGGTGTCGGTCGACGTGCTCGGCGGCCGGCTGGACCGCGAGTCGCAGACCTTCACCGGCGTCGCGACCGTCGACCAGCTGCGCCGGCTGCGGCCTGACGTGTGCGTGGTGAGCCCGTGCGGGCTGGACATCAGCGAAGGACTCACGCTGCGCGAGCACGAGGAGGCCCAGGTCGTCACCGCGATGATCGAGCGCTCGCGGCGAGCGATCGTGCTCGCCTCCGCGGCCAAGCTCGGCGCGGCGGGGCCGTACGTCGTCGCGCCGGCCGCGCGGGTCAGCGTGCTGGTGACGGATGCCGCCGAGGAGCGGCTCGCGCCGTTCCGCGCGCTCGGGCTCGAGGCCGTGACCGGATGAGCGCGCGTCGCGCGATGTACGCGGTCTACGCCGTGTTCATCCTCAACGGCTTCGCGTTCGCGAGCTGGGCGTCACGGATCCCGCAGGTCCGCGACGGGCTGGAGCTCAATCCCCAGCAGCTCGGCCTGCTCCTGCTGGCGATCGCGATCGGCTCGCTTGATCTCGATGCCGCTGGCCGGCGTGGTGATCTCCACGCTCGGCGCGGCGCGGACGATCAGCGCGATGTCCCTCGTCCTCGCCGCCGGGATGGCGACGGCCGCGGTCGGCTACCGCTCGGGTGTCGCGCCCGTCGCCGCCGGCCTGTTCCTGCTCGGCTTCGGCAGCGGAACCTGGGACGTCGCGATGAACGTCGAGGGCGCTGAGGTCGAGCGGCGGCTCGGGCACTCGATCATGTCGCGCTTCCACGCCGGCTTCAGCATCGGGACGGTCGCGGGCGCGCTCGGCGGGGCCGCGATGATCGTGCTCGGCGTCTCGGTGACGGCGCACCTGCTCGCGGTGGCGGCAATCGTCGCGGTCGTCGCGACCCCGGCCGTCCGCGGCTTCCTGGCCGTCGAGCCGCGGGCCGCGCACGAAGGTCCGCGACGCAGCCCGCTGAAGGCGTGGACGGAGCCGCGCACGCTGCTGATCGGCCTGTTCGTGTTCTGCATGGCGTTCACCGAGGGCACCGGCGTCGACTGGCTCGGCGTCGCGGTCATCGACGGCTATGACGCGGCGCCCGCGCTCGGCTCGCTGACGTTCGCGATCTTCCTCGGCGCGATGACGCTCGCGCGCTGGTTCGGGCCCGGCGCGCTCGACCGCTACGGCCGCGTGACCGTGGTGCGCGCGACCGGAGCGAGCGCGATCGCCGGCCTCGTCCTCGTCGTCTTCGGCGCCTCGTTGCCCGTCGCGATGGCCGGATCGGCGCTGTGGGGGATCGGCGTGGCCCTCGGCTTCCCGGTGGGCATGAGCGCCGCCGCCGACGACTCCGCGCACGCCGCCGGCCGCGTCAGCGTCGTCTCCTCGATCGGCTACCTCGCCTTCCTCGCCGGCCCCCCGCTGATCGGCTTCCTCGGCCACGAGGTCGGCACCTTGCGCGCGCTCACCGCCGCCGCCGGGCTGGTCTGCGTCGGCCTGCTGATCTCGGGTGTCCTGCGCCCGCCGGAGCTCAAGCAGGACGTCGAGGCGACCGTCGCCCTGCGCGCGGGCGCCTAGTGTCGCGCGCCGGAAGTTCGTTCACGGATAGCGGGCCCGATCGTCGTGGCTGGGCCCGCCGGTGATCCGGTGCATACCGGGTGTATGTGCGGGATCGCCGGGGGCCGCCAGGCGCGGCGAGACGCCCGGTAGGCGTCAACGAAATTCGGACGCGGGACACTAGGCTTCGTCGCGGGTTGCAAGTGCCAATTGCGGCGAGGGTTTCAAGCGCGACCGGGCGTTCAGATCTCGCGGGCGCGGTACGACGATTTCGCGTACTTGCGCAGCAGCGGGTTGAGTTGCGTGACGGCTCGCTGCTTGAGGCGATTGACCTTGTTGAGGTCGCTCGTCGGACAGTCCGCGCCGCACTCGCGGTTCTGGCGCAGCGATTCCTGGATCGCCGCCGTGAAGTCGCGAAGCCCGGCCTTGAGCTTGACGTCGCTCACGTTCTTGTTCAGGCGGCGCAGGTCCTCGAGGAGTTTGGTGCGGTTGGCGACCGCGGCCTTGGTGTTGCCCTCGACCGCCGCGTTGCGGCCTGCCTGCGAGGCCTTCATGAGGTCGTCGAGGGAGCGCACCTGGGCGGCGAGCGCGGGCGTCCGCGCGGGCTTCGCGGGGCTTGCGGTCGGCGCGGGCGACGGCGTCGAGGCGGCCACCGCGGCGCCGGGTTCCGGCCCAGGGTCATCGCCGCCGCCCAGGATCAGCGCCGCGACCAGGCTCCCGCCGAGCAGCAAGACCGTCACGGTGATCGCGATCGCCCATCCCGCCGACCAGCCCTCTCGCGGCGGGGCGGTCGCCTCGCGCCGCGGTGACGTCCGCAGACCGCGCGGGAGCGGCCGGCGCGGGTGTGAAGGGCACGACCGCGACCGGCTCCGGCGTGCTCGGCTCGGGTTCTCGGGCGGGCGTGCTCTCGGGCGGCGGCTCGTCCACCGGCGGCCTGGACACTGGCAGCGCGTTGTACGTCACGAACGCCTTCGGGGGTGGCGCCGGTGGAGCCGGGGGAGCGGCCGGTGTCGCCGGCGGAGGTGCGGGCACGGCGGGCCCGCTCGCGGCCGCTGCCGGCCCGCTCCCTCCGGGCGCCCGAGGTGCCGCGGGCGGAGGTGCGGGCACGGCGGGCGCGTTGGCGACTGTTGCCGGCCCGCTCCCTCCGGGCGCCCGAGGCACCGCGGGCGGCCGCTCCCCGGTGGGCGGGTCCGCCTCCTCGCCACCCGATGCCCACACCACGGCAGGCCGCCCGTCGCCGGGCGCCGGCGGCGGAACTCCGCCGCCGGCGGCGTTGCGTCTGAAGCGACGTCGCTCGCCGCCGCCGGTGCGCTCGCGCTCTCCACCTGGCCGCCGTCGCCCTCGACGGGCACGGCCGCGCCGCACGCCGTGCAGAACCGCGCGCCGGCGCGGAGCAGCGACGCGCATTCCGAGCACGCGTCCAGCGCGGTCGGGCGGCTCGAGACGTCGTGCCGGCACCGCTCGCACACGCGCGTCCCCGGCGGGAGCCCCGCGCCACACGACGAGCAGTACGCAGCAGCCATCGTTCGCCGAGCCTAACCCGGCCACCACCTCGTGCGGGGAAACGTTCCCCGCACGATCGGCGCGCCTTGCTCTTCGGCGACTAGTCGCCGTTGGCGCCGACGGCCTCGTGCTTGAGGCCGCCTTCCAGGATCACGTCGTTCCAGGTGTAGAGGATCGGTACCTGGTACCAGCCCGAGTAGAGCGTGCGCCACTCGATGAACTCGGGTCCGTACCAGTAGGACTCGAAGCTCAGCTTGTCCTCGAAGGACACCATCTGGTTGAACTTGTAGAGATCGTCGCGGTTGCGGTAGACGCGGTAGTCCGTCGCCCCGTAGCGCGTGGCGATGGGTGCGATCTCCGCCAGGGCGGCCGCGAACTTGTCGCCCCTGAAAAGGGTCGAGTACCAGGGGATCTGCACCACTCCGGCTGCCATCTACGCTCCCACCTCCGCCCGGATCGCGCCCGGGCCGTCCGCTGTCTTTCCAAGGCCCTCGGACTCCGCGCCCACCAGGATCGCGATCTTGCCGAGGTGCTTGTTCTCGTACATGAGCTGATGGGCTTCGGCGACTTGGTCGAAGCCCAAGGTCCTCCAGAGTACGGGACGGACCTTGCCGGCCACGATCAGCTCGTTCGCGCGGTGGCATTCCCAGGCGTTGGCGAAGTGCGAGCCGATGATCCGCTTCTGGCGCATCCACAGGTAGCGGACGTCGAAATCGAGCGTGAACCCGGACGTCGCGCCGCAGATGACGACGGTGCCGAACGGCTTGACGACGAGCACCGAGGTGGGGAAGGTGGCGCGGCCGACGTGCTCGAAGACGATGTCGGGCTCGCCGCCGAGCTTCTCGGCGACCTCCTTGCCGAAGCGCCGGGACTCCTTGAAGCGGGCCTTCTCGGAGTCGAAGTCCTCGTCGCCGGTACGCATCATCCCAGCGAACTCGTTGCGGTCGACGTAGTCGACGGCCCCGAGCGACTTGACCAGCTCGCCCTTCTGGGCCGAGGAGACCACGCCCAGCGAGTCGGCGCCGCTGAGCCGGCAGAGCTGGGTGGCGAACACGCCGAGCCCGCCGGCGGCGCCCCAGATCAGCACGCGATGGCCTTCCTGCAGTCGCGCCTGGTCGACGAGCATCCGGTAGGCGGTGAAGAACGTGAGCCCGTAGGACGCGGCCTCCTCCCACGTGAGCGCCTTGGGCTTGGGCAGCAACTGCTGGGCCTGGACCTTGCAGAACTGCGCGAAGGAGCCCCAGGTCGTCTCGTAGCCCCAGATCTGCTGCGACGGCGCGGCCATCGGGTCGAGCCCGTGCACCTCGATGTCCTCGTAGGAGGCCTGGTTGCAGTGCACGACGACCTCGTCGCCCGGCTGGTAGCGCGTGACGCCCTCGCCGACGGCCCAGACGATCCCGCTCGCGTCGGAGCCGCCGATGTGGTGGTCCTCCTGGTGGTAGCGGAAGACCGAGACCGGCTTCCCCAAGGCGGCCCAGACGTTGTTGAAGTTCACGCCGGCGGCCATCACGCGCACGATCACCTCGAAGGCGGCGGGGCGCGGTACCTCCATCTCCTCCAGCTGGAAGGCCTCGACGGGCTCGCCCTCGCGCTCGGCGCGGATGACCCAGGCGGCCATCGTGTCGGGGAGCTCGCCGGGCTCGACGTCGAGCTGGGCGATCTGGCTGGTATCGACGGACATGGACAAACCCTATGGCCTGTCAGAACCAGTCGTGCCGTTTGACCCAGAACAATGTGAGGAGGATCACAGTCGGGATCGTGAGCGCGCCGAGCCCGAAGATCAGGAAGTCCTTCTGTGTGTTGATGTTGTTCACCAGCCAGGCGAAGTTCTGGCCGAAGAACCCCGTCACGACGGTGTAGACGACGAAGATCGTGCCACCGACCGTCAGCCGCGTGGCGATCGCGTTGAGCCGATCGGAATTGGCGTTGAAGTAGGTCTGCGTGAGCGAGTACAGATCCTCGGTCTGGCGCATGAACTCGCCGGCGATCTGGAACAGGTGGTCGCCGATGTCGCGCAGGTAGGGCCGTGAGCCCCCTGAAAGCCCGTCGAGGCCCATGATCGCGTCGGGCACGGCGCTGGAGAGATCGCGCTGCGCGGCGACGGTCCGGTGCAGCTGATGCACGCACTGCTTGAGCCGGTAGGCCTGGGTCAGCTGCTCGCGCCGCGGGCGCGACAGCACGGCGGACTCGAGCGCGTCGATCTGGGTCTCGATCGCGGCGATCACCGGGTAGTACGCGTCCGTGAGGCTGTCCAGGACGCGGTAGATCAGGACTTCCTCGTCGTGCGTCGGCGCCTCGTGGAGCTTGGCGTGCAGGTCGTCGAGCGCGTCGCAGTGATCGCGCCGCACCGTCGCCATGTACTCCCCCGAGAGGTAGATGTGGACCTCCAGGCGCTCGCCGGGCCACTGGGGATCGCCGGTCGGCCGGGCGGTGTAGAAGACGACGAGCAGGTGGTCGTCGTAGGGATCGAGCTTCGGCCGCTGGCCGAACTCGCGGCTGTCCTCGAGCGCCACCGGATGCAGGCCGAGCGCCTCGCCGAGGCGCCCGACCTCCTCGTCGGTGGGCGAGACGAGGTCGATCCAGAAGAACTCGTCGTGCTCACGGAACTCGGCGATCCGCGGTTCGTCGATCGCCGTAAGCACGTGCATGGCGCTAGACCATCGCAGCCTCAGGCTCGCGAACGGCCACGACCTCCTCGTGCTGCGGGCGCTTGGGATCGATCAGGAACCACGCGGCGAGTGCGGCCAGGGCGGTGGCGATCGCCGCGATCGTCAGCCCGGTACCGAGCGCGTCGACGAAGGCCTGCTCGCTCGCCGCGCGCACATTCCCGGGCGCCCCGCTGACCGCCGCGCCCGATCCGAGGGCATCGACGAGCCGCTCGCGCGCCGGCTCCGGGACGTTCGGCAGCGACTGCGCGAGGTCGTGGCGGCCGACGGTGGCGACGAGCGCGCCGAGCGCGGCGACGCCGAACGTGCCGCCGACCATCCGCGTCATCGACAGCGTGCCCGAGGCCACGCCGGCCTTCGTGCGGTCCACGGCGTTCATGGCCGCGGTGCTCATCGGCGACATCGTGAAGCCCATCCCGAGGCCGAGCAGGACGAACGGCACGAAGAGGAAGGTGAACGTCGTGTCGACCTGGATCCGCGACTGCCATGCGAGCGAGATCGTGACCAGCGCGAGCCCGATGACCAGCGGCGTGCGCGGGCCGACGCGATCGGAGAGCCGGCCGGCCAGCGGCCCGGCGACCATGATCACCAGCGTCGAGGGCAGGAAGCGCACACCGGCCTGCAGCGGCGAGTAGCCGAGGATGTTCTGCATGTAGAGCGCGAGGAAGAAGAAGACCGCGAACATCCCGAACGAGATCGCGAAGGCGACGATGTTCGCGCCCACGAACGAGCGCGACTGGAAGAAGGTGAAGTCGACGATCGGCGCGCGCGAGTGGCGTTCGATCATGCCGAACGCGAACAGGCTGACCACGGCGAGTACGAACAGTCCGATGATCTGCGGCGAGCCCCAGCCCCAGGCGTTGGCCTCGACCAGCGCCAGCACGAGCGCGGTCAGGCCGATCGTCAGCGTCGCGATGCCGGGGTAGTCGACCTCGCGCGTCGCCGTCTCATCGCGCGATTCGTGTGTCGCGAACAGCGTCACGATCACGGCGACGATCGCGACCGGGATATTGATGAAGAAGATGGCCCGCCAACTCACGTCCTCGGTCAGCCAGCCCCCGAGCAGCGGACCGAGCGCCAGGGCGATCGCCGACACGCCGGCCCACATGCCGATCGCCTTGCCGCGCTCGGCGGGCGGGAAGGTGTTGGTGATGATCGAGAGCGTGCCGGGCATCATCAGCGCCGCGCCGCAGCCCTGGATCGCCCGCGAGACCACCAGCCAGCCCTCGGTCGGCGCGAAGCCGATCGTCGCCGAGGCGGCGGCGAAGATGACGACGCCGATCAGGAAGACCTTGCGCCGGCCGAAGATGTCGCCCAGGCGGCCGCCGGTGACGAGCAGCACGGCGAACGAGAGCGAGTAGGCGTTGATCGTCCATTCCAGCGACGACAGCGAGGCGTCGAAGCTGCGCTGGATCGACGGCAGCGCCACGTTGACGACCGTGTTGTCGAGCATGACCATGAAGAGGGCGAAACACATCGCCGCGAGCGTCCACCAGCGGCGGTTCTCTTCGGAGAGTCGAATCCGGGAGGTCAAGGCGTGATCCTTTCCACGATGGGGAGCAGCGTGGCGTAGAGGGCGTCCCGCTCATCCGGCGTGAGTTCCGCCGTGAAACTCTCGAGCGCCTGCAGGCGCGTGCGCGCCACGCGCTGCACGACCTCGCTGCCGTGCTCGGAGAGGGCGATCAGCCGCGAGCGCCGATCCTCGTCGGACTCGCGGCGGGTGACGAAGTCACGCTGGATGAGCCCCTCGACCGCCCGGGAGGCGGCGGGGAGAGAGAGGCCGAGGTGGGTGGCGATCTCCTTGACGGAGTGCTCGCGACCGTCCTCGAGCAGGAACAGCATCTTCACCTGGGAGAAGGAGGAACCGAGATCGTCGACGACCTTGAACAGATCGGCGGACGAGCGACGGTTGAGGATGCTCCAGAGCCGTCCCATCACTTCCGACAGCTCTTGCGTGGACGCAACCTTTGCTTGCATGCACGCAACTATAGGTCGACTGTCAAGACCTTCGATGAGAGCCCGCCAACCCGTGGCACCGCGACCGCCGGGACGCTATCCGGCGATCGTTACGCGTGCTCCGAGCACCTCGTATCCTGTCGCCGGGCAGTCGTGTCAGGACGGAGTAGGTCTCGGCGACGGCGTGACCGCTGAGCGCGATCTCGCGCCGGTCCCACCAGCGAACGACGGCGGCGTGGTCGCGGTGCGAGGCGACGAGCAGCGGGATGGCGACGCTCGTGTCGAGTGCGAGCGGGGTCAACGACGGCCGGCGTCGATGAGCCGCGAAGACGGTGGCGTCGTCGATCGCCGTCGTGCCGGTGGCCCGAGTGCGCCGGATTCGTCGGTCAAGGTCGCGGTACGGCCGGCCGGAACGAGCTGCAGCCCGGCGCCGTAGCGCGAGATGTCGACGGTGGTGCCGGGCGTGAGCCCGAGCGCGTCGCGGAGCGGTTTGGGAACGACGATGCGGCCGACGGCGTCGATCGTGGTCTCCATTGGCAATGGCCTACGGGTCGAATCCCAGTGCGGTGAGCGCGTTCAGGTACTGCGCTCAGGGCAGCAGCACGCGGTTCTGCCCCGACTTGCGCGGCGGCCCGACGAGCACGCGGGCGGGGCGGATCGCGTCGTCGGCCACATGGACCGAATAGACACCCGGGGTGGCCTTGATCGTCAGCCGACCGGTCCGGCGCGGCGGGATCAACGGGCTGCTGGCCTGCTGTCCGGCGGTGCGCCCGCCGATCTCGTCGGTCTCGAAGGTCACCTTCTGCGGCGCCCCGGACTGGTTGGACACGACCAGGGTGATCTGACCCGCGCCGACCGCGGCGGGCGAGATCAGCACGCCGTCGGAATGGATCGCCCCCGTCAGCGTCACCGGCACCGCCGGGCGCAGCTCGTTCTCGCGCTGCTCGCTGCCGCCGCAGCCCGCGAGGGCCAGCACGGCGATCAGAGGGACGCTGCGGCGCACGTCGCGAACGGTAGTGCACGGTGCAAACGCAAGCGCCGTTGCAGCGTCCGGGCGTGGGCGGATGCTGTGCGGTCCATGCTCGAGCAGCCCCTCGCCTCCGCGGAGTTCATCGCCCTCGACACCGAGACCAACGGTCTGGCGGGCGAACGCTGCGAGCTGACCGAGATCGGGGCGGTGCTCGTGGGCGGCGGCGAGCTCCATGACGAGTGGGACTCGCTGGTCGGCGTCGCGAACCCGCTCGGGCGCGGGATCCAGCGCTTCACCGGCATCTCGCAGGCGATGCTCGACGCGGCGCCCGCGCCCGAGGACGTGCTGCCGGAGCTGAGCAGGCTGCTGCGCGGCCGCGTGCTGGTCGCCCACAACGCGGCGTTCGACGTGCGCGTGCTCCGCCAGGCCTTCGCCCGCGCCGCGCTGGAATGGCCCGCGCCGCCGGTGATCTGCACGGTCGCGCTCGCGCGCCGGTTCGCCCCGCTTCAGCGCCGCCGCGGGCTCGCGACGCTGGCCGGCGCGCTGGGGGTCGAGGTCGAGGCCGTCCATCGCGCGCTCCCGGACGCGCTCACGTGCGCGCGGGTCTTCTGCGCCCTGTTCGGGCGCCTGTGCGCGAACGCCGCGACGATCGGCGACGCGATCGCCGTGCTGAGCGCGCGCAAGGCCCGCACGCGGCCGCCCGAAGGTGCGTCGCGCGCGCGGCGATCGCCCGCACCTCGCCGGGCTCCCGCACGAGCCGGGCGTCTACATCTTCCGCGACGCCGACGGCCGCCCGCTCTACGTCGGCAAGTCGGTCGACCTGCGCACGCGCGCGCGCTCGCACTTCAGCACCGGGGCGACGTGGGCCGCCGACGCCGAGCACGTCGACCACCAGGTCACGGAGTCCGAGCTCGGCGCGCTGCTGCTCGAGGACCGGCTGATCAAGGCGCTGCGCCCGCCCGGCAACGTGCGCGGCAAGAGCGAGCCCGACGGCTACGTCTACCTGCGCTGCCGGTTGGACATCGCGTTCCCGATCCTCGAGGTCGCGCGCGAGCCCGCCGCCGGCCACGCGATCTGCGTCGGCCCGGTGCGCGGGAGGGCGGCCGCGGCCGAGCTGGTCGAGCAGCTCAACTCGCTGTTCGGGCTGCGCCACTGCGGGCGCACGCTGCCGCGCCGCGAGCACCCGTCGGCGTACGGGCAGATGGGCCGCTGCCTCTCGCCCTGCCTGCACGACCTCGATCCGAACCTCTATCGCGAGCGCCTCGATGCGGCGCTGGCGCTCTTCGTCGGCCGCGACGGCGGCAGCGCGCTGCTCAAGCGCGTCGACGAGCAGATCGCCGAGGCCTCACAGCTGCGGCGCTACGAGCGCGCGGCGTCGCTGCAGCGCCGGCGCGGCCGGCTGGAGCAGCTGCTCTCACGCCTGGGCGGCGTGCTGCGCGCGACGCACACCGGCGCGCGGCTCGTGCTCGCGCCGCATCCAGAGGCGGCAGGGCGCTTCGACGCGATCTGGATCTCCGGCGGCCGCGTCGTCGACTGGGGGCCGGGGGAGGCGGCGGCGGAGCTGGCGCCGCGTTCGGCCCGCGCCTACGCCGCGGCGCCCGCGGCGCGCAGCCTCGGAGGCTGGCTGCCCGCGGACGCCGTGGCGGAGACGCGTCTGGTCGGCGCGTGGATCGCGGCCAACCAGCCTCCTGCCCTGGAGCTCGGGGCCCGGACCGGGAAGGCGGCACACACCGCCTTCCTCGCCAGGAACGGGTTTCGCTCTCCGTCCTCTCAAGTTCGGACGGAGAGCGACGTCACATAACTAGGGCGTCGTCGTCGACAGCGTGAACGTCAGCGTCTTGGTGTAGGCGCCCGTGCGCAGCGGTTCGCCGTTGGGGATCGTCTGCCGGAAGTCGACCGTCGCGATGTCGGTGAACACCGGCGTGGTGTAGGTGATCAGGCTCGTCGGGTCGGCCGCGCCCCCGACGGGCGCGAACGCGCCGTCCTTCGCGCGGGCCTGCAGCGGCAGCGTCAGCGCGGCCGTGCCGTTGACCAGATGGCCGACGGACGTCGTTCCGCGGTCGGAGACGCTGAGCGTCGCGTCGCCGGCCGAGGAGACGATCGTCGCCGTGGTCGACGCGTCGTAGTCACGCGCGATGCCCGGCAGGAAGTTGCCGAACGAGGCCGGGGCGCCGAGCGTGAGGTTCAGCGTGGGCGGCACCGTGCCGCCGACCGGCATCGTCGGCGGCGACCTGGATCTCCGGGGCGATCGCGGTCTTCCACACCGTCGCGCCGCCGTTGTCGGCGACCAGCGCGCAGTGGATGACCTTGCCGACGTCCGCCTGCGGTGGGCGTGTAGGTGCTGTTGGCGTCCTCGTCGACGAGGTAGGAGTCCAGCCAGGTCAGGTCCTGGTTGCCGTAGAGGCCGTTGGCGTCGGCCGGCGGTGGTGAAGCTGCCGAGGTCGATCTGGCTCGGGGCGCGGAAGTGCGGGTGCGTCGGCGCGATCTTGTTCGACCGGTACCACTTGCGCGAGTACGTGACGCCCGTGGCGGGCGTCCAGGTGCCGGTGCTGCACGTGAGGTTCTGGCCGACGAAGCCGGTCCCGGTCACGGTCGGCGCGACGGTGTTGACGGGGATCTCGGCGGGCGTGATCTCCTTGACCTGGATCTCGCGGTAGGAGATGCGGTCGTTGCCGCCGTGCGTCTGCAGGCCGAGGTAGCCGCGCGCGAACTGGCGCGCGACGGTCGCGGGATCGCCGTTGCGCGAGGCGATCTTCGGGATCGAGTTGTCGAACTGGTTGATCATCCGGCCGTCGAGGACGACCGTGTACTGCTGGCCGATCGTGCGGATCTCCATGCGGTGCCAGACGCCCTTGTCGAGGCGCTCATAGGTGCGCGACTGCTGGGCGTTGAGGTTGCGGAAGTTGTAGAACGAGCCGGTCTTGATCGGATCGGAGCCGCCGAGCGCGCCGGTTCCGGTCAGCGTCTCGTTGATCTGGACCTCGTGGCCGCAGGCGACCTGTGTCCAGTGCTGGTGGTTGTCGGCGTTGCTGTTGTGCGTCAGCGGGCCGGTCCCGGCCAGGTTGGTGAGGTTCGTGGTGCCGTTGCGCGCGCAGTAGGCGCCCGAGTATTCGAACGGCGGGGTCGGACGCGTTGGACGCCGGCGGGAAGGGCCCGCTCGCGCCGGCCCAGTTGTAGGTCGTGGAGGCGCCGGGCGTGTCGCGGCCGCAGATCAGCAGCGCGCCCGCGCAGAGGTCGTAGTTGTACCCGGTCGGCTTCTGGGCCAGGACGGCCGCCGTGTTGGCGCCCGGTGTAGCGGACCTCGGGCGTGCGGATCATGACGCCGCCGTTGCGGGTCGACGTCGGTGTGTTCTGGACGGTGTACTGCAGCCGGAAGACGGCGTCGCCGAATGCTGTCACCGGATACCAGTAGGCGCCGAACGGGGACGCGCCGACGAGGAACGAGCCCTCGACCGGGTCGAGCGTCGCCTGGCCCTGCCCGCCTTCGGACGCCGGGCGCGACTGTGCCGCGGTTCCAGCGGCGAACGCCCATTTGTCAAACGACGCGTCGGACCCCGTCGCCGATCCGTCGAAGATGTACCGGAACCCGGGATCCGGCGGCGGGGCGACGTACTGGGCGTCAGCCGCCGCCGGCAGCGCGGCGATCGCCGCTACGGCGAGACAGCCCGCAACCCTGATGCGCTTCATCTGGCTCCTTCCCCTCCTGGACAGATGAGTGGCACATTACGACCAGATGAAGACGAAAGTCAACGACTTCTGCCGAACAGGGAGGGCGGCTTGCGCCGCCCTCCCTGCTTTTGCCTAGGGCGTAGTGGTGCTGAGCGTGAAGGTCAGCGTCTTCGAGTAGCTGCCGGTACGCAGCGCGTCGGTTTGTCCGATGCGCTGGCGGAATGCCACCGTGACCGAGTCGTTGCTGGTCGGGCCCGCGTACGACAACAGCGACGTCGGGTCGGCGCTGCCGCCGACGTCGGCCAGCGCTCCGCCGACACCCGCCGCGCTCGTCGCCCGCGCCTGAACCGCGGACGGCAGCGAGAACGTGCCGTTGACGAGGTGGCCCGTGGCGGCGGCTGCTCGGGTCGGCGACCGAGAGCGCCGCCGAACCGGCGGTCGAGATGACGGTCGCCGTGGAGGCGGCGTCGTAGTCCTTGGCCAGCGCGGGCGTGAACGGCCCGAACGAGGCCGCGGCGCCGAGCGTCAGGCTGAGCGTCGCCGGCACCGAGGCACCCGCGCCGCCCTCGGCGTTGACCGCCGTGAGGATCTCCGGGGCGACTGCGGTCTTCCAGACGGTGGCACCCGCGTTGTCGGCGTTGACCGCGCAGTGGATGACCTTGCCGATGTCCTCCGCGACCGGCGTGTAGGTGTCACCGTCGCCGAGCATCCTCGACGACACTCCGGACGGGTCGGACTTTATGCTGACGATGTAGCGAAAGTCAATCGTCGACGGTTCAGAACAAAAGAACTTCTGCCCGCTGGGGGTTAATCGCAAAGATCAGGCGGCGAGAGTAGCCAGCGCGTCGCCCGAGAGCTCCGCCTTGGCGATGAATCCGCGGGCGCCGCAGTTCTCGAACTGCGGCGGGTAGTCCGAGGCGTCACGGCTCGAGGTCAGCACGACCATCGGCCCGCCCGTCGGACAGCGGCTCAGCCGCCCGCAGACCTCGATGCCGTCGATGTCGGGCAGCCCGACGTCCAGCAGGACGACGTCAGGGCGCAGCCGGCGGACCGCTTCGAGGCCTTCGTTGCCGGATGCGCTCTCGCCGATCACCTCGAAGCCGTCCGCCTCGAGCAGGGCTCGCGCCGCATGGCGGAACCCGGCGTGGTCGTCGACGATGAGGACGGTCTGCGGCATTACAGACAGCTTGCCCAACTTCGACGGAGTCGAAAAGCGCGGTAGCTCCACACGACGGGCAGGCCAGCCGCACCTGGCGTGAGTGGTCGCCGTAGGCTCGGTGGTGGTGATCACCGGTCTCGACCACGTGCAGGTTGCCGCGCCGCCTGGCTGCGAGGCCGAGGCGCGCGGGTTCTACGGCCGCGTGCTCGGGCTCACCGAGCTCCAGAAACCGGCGCCGCTGGCCGCGCGCGGCGGCGTCTGGTTCGCGTGTGGCACGCAGCAGCTGCACGTCGGCGTCGCCGCCGACTTCACGCCGGCGACCAAGGCCCACCCGGCGCTGTCGGTCACCCGCGCCGCCGACCTCGATGTCCTCGCCGAGCGGCTGACGCTCGCGGCCGCCCCGGTGCATTGGGACGCGGAGCTGTCGGGCGTCGCGCGCTTCTACACCGAAGACCCCTGGGGCAACCGCCTCGAACTGCTCGCCGCCGCGCCCTGACGAGGGGGTGCCTCACGAACGTTCGGCCTGTCCGAACGTTCGTGCGTCACCCCGACCAACGCGCCACGTTCGGCGCGCCGGATCAGGTGGGGCGCCCGCCCCAGCTGAGGACGCTCAACGGGCCCATCGCCGCCTTCTCATGCGCCGGGGCGGCACTGACGACCGGGCTCTCGTCCGGATCCTGCGCGACCACGTGCAGAACCGAGACGCCCGTGAAGCGCGCGACCGCGTGCGGGCAGATCGCCGCGCACCCACTTCGAGGACTGGCCGGGCAGCGTCGAGACGATGACCTCGTCGTGGCGCATCTGGTCCCAGACCTCGGTCAGCGCCTCCAGCGGTATCGGGTCGCCGACGACACCCTCGCACTCCGCGATGCCGGCTGCACGCCAGGCCTCCAGCACCGCATCGAGCCGCTCGAGGGCCGCCGCCCGGTCCGCGCTGCCGGGGCCGGCCGCAGGCATGATCAGCGTCGCCTGGATCGGTCCGCGCTCCGCTCGGTGGACGAGAGCCTCGATGAGCTCCGGCGCCGCGGCGGTGCGGTTGGCGAGCACGATCACGTGAGCGGCCATGGGCTGCTCCCTTCTTGAAGCGGATTTAGTGCAAGGTCGACTTTACTCCCCGAACGGCACGTCCACGATGAGTGCCGTGGAGCCGTCCACGGCAACCGTGTCGCCGGGGTTCGCCTCGCGGCGCACGAGCGCCAGCGCGATCGGTCCATGCGACGGGGAGACGACGACCGAGCCGAGCCGGCCGACGACCTTCTCGCCGAGCCGCAGCTCGGTCCCGGGCTCCACCGGCTCGCTCAGGCGCAGCCCCAGCAGCCGGCGGTTGGGCTTGCCGCGGTAGTACAGCCGGGCGACCGTCTCCTGACCGACGTAACAGCCCTTGGTGAACGAGACCGCGCGCTCGTTGAGGCCGGCCTCCTGCGGGATCACGCTGGTGTCGAGGTCCACTCCGTAGCGCGGGCGCCCGCGCTCCACGCGCAGCACCTCGGCCGTCGCCTCGTCGCCGTCGGGGAAGTCCAGCGCGGCGCGCACCGCGGGAAGATCCTCGGCCGCGAAGAACAGATCCACGCCGACGTCGGTGGTCACCGCGACGACATCGCACCCGCCGAGCGAGACGCGCGCGTTGTCGTGCTCGGCCGGGCCGGCGAGGGCCGGCGCGTCCGGCCCGATGACCGACAGCAGCCCCATCTGCAGCGTGCGCTTGTGCAGCTCGACCTCGCGCCCCAGCTTGAAGCGGTTGATCATGTTGAAGAGCTCCTGCAGCACGACACGCTCGCAGTCGAGCAGCAGCTCGTCGCCGAGGTCGAAGACCCGCAGGTCGCCGAGCATCTTGCCCTTGTGCGTGAGGAAGGCGGCGTAACAGCCGTGGCCCGGCTCGAGGCCGAGGATGTCGTTGGTCACCTGGCCGTGCAGGAAGTCCTTGGCCTCCGCACCCGTCAGGGCGAGCTTGCCGCGCTCGGAGCGATCGATGACGAACGTGGTCACTGACGAAACGTTAGCGCTCGTCCAACCTGGCCAGCCGTCGCGTCACCTCGCGCTCGAGCTCGTCCAGCACGCGCTCGCGCGGGACCCCCGCCTCCAGCGCCGAGCGCACGACCGCGGCCTCCTCGACCCCGTCCAGACGCTCGAGCAGCGCGAGCAGCCCGGGGAGGTCGAAAGGGAGGGGATCTGACGCCATGTGTACGCTCTGGAGCCCATCATGCCGCTTGCTGAAGAGTTCCAGGAGATTCTCGACTCCCTCCCGTCGGATTGGACCGACTTGGAGCTGGACCTGCGCGTCCAGGAAGACCGCTACATCGACGCCTCGTCGCTGCTGGTGACGTGCAACGCGCAGCCGTACTCCAAGCACGACTGGCACTTCCTGATCAGGGTCGCCCATCAGTTCGGGCACGCCGCGGCGGCCGAGGTCGTCGTCGGGACGCTGAAGCTGCTCGACGACGCGTCGATCTCCGGCGAGTTGGTCCTGCGCGAGGTCCGCGAGGGCCGCGTCGAGACGGTCCAGATGTGGGGCCGTCCGGAATCGGTGCGCCAGGAGTTCCGGCGCCTCCACTCGCAGTAGCTACTGCTTCCTCGCGTCGGGCACGACCGTGGGGTCGCGCCCCGGTCCGGCGGCCAGCTCGCCGAAGTAGGGCGCGCCCGCCGTCCAGGTCGGCGCGACGCTGTCCAACTGCGGTTGACAGCTCGTCGCGGTTCAGACCGGGCACCTGCGTGGTCATCGCGGCCACGGCCTCGGTCGGCTCCAGCTGCGCCTGCGTGTAGCCGCGCGACAGGGCGCGCACGACCGCGAGGACCTTCTCACGCTCGTCCTGCAGGATCACCTCGTCGGCGCAGAGCACGAGCTTGTCCGGCCGCACCACGGCCAGCACGGCGATGCAGCCCTTCGGCGGCGACGCCACGAGGCGGAAATCGGCGTTGCCCTCGCGCGTCGGCTGGAGCGTGACGCCCTCGGCCGTGTCGTAGCCGCGCTCGGTCGCGAGGTAGACGCCGGCCTCGTCCGCGCTCGGAGTCTCGCCGAGGACGATCGGGACCTCGCCGAACTCGCCCGTGGACTGGGTTCCCCCACAGCCCGCGAGCAGCACCACCAGTACCAGGACAGCCGAGATACGCACACCGGTATCGTGGCGAATGGATGCGTCGGGTCACTTTTTCGCGCAACGTCACGCTTTCTCTCTCGCGGACGTGCAGCGCCCACTGCAAGTACTGCTCGTTCGCGACGCACAAGCCGCACCTCCACGAGCCGGAGGAGGTCGAGCGACTGATCGACCGCGCCGCCCGGCGGGGCGTGAAGGAGCTGCTGGTGCTCACGGGCGAGAAGCCGGCGATCGCCGATCGCCTGGCCGCGCTGGGGTTCGAGGACTTCGTCGCCTACGTCGTCTGGGCGTGCGAGAGGGCGCTCGAGCGAGGGCTGTTGCCGCACACGAACCTCGGGACGCTGGACGCGACCGACCTTGCGCGGCTGCGCAAGGTCACGGCCTCGCAGGGGCTGATGCTGGAGTCCACGAATGCGGGGCTCGTCGCCCACCAGGGCTCGCCGACCAAGAACCCGGCGGTGCGGCTGGAGACGATCAGGACCGCCGGCGAGCTCAAGATCCCCTTCACGAGCGGGATCCTGGTCGGGATCGGCGAGTCCGAGTCCGACCGGATGGAGTCGCTCGCGGCGCTCGCGGGCCACGATCACATCCAGGAGATCATCCTCCAGAACTTCGTCCCGCACCGGAAGTACTACGGCGAGGAGCCGGCCGAGATCGCGACCGACGCGGCGGAGCGCTACTGGGCCACGGGCCTCTCCGACGCGCCGCACCGCGATGCCCCGAGGTGGGCGTGCCCGGTGACGATCGAGGACATGGTGCGGCTGGTGAAGGAGACCCGGCGGCTGATGCCCGAGATCGGCATCCAGGTCCCGCCGAACCTCGCCGACTGGTGGCCGGAGCTGGTGCAGGCGGGGGCGACGGACCTCGGCGGCCTGTCCTCCAACGGCGACCACATCTCGCCCGAGCATCCGTTCCCGTCGCCGAAGCAGGTGCGCGCGCGGCTGGAGGGCATCGCGGCGGTCAGCGAGCGGCTGTGCGTCTACCCGCAGTACATGAACGAGGAGTGGATCGAGCCGCGCGTGCTCGACGTCATCAAGGACCGCTACGCGTCGTTCATGCCGCGGGTCACACGTCCGGCGGTGCAGTCGGACTCGATCCAGCGCGCCCGCGACGGCCTTGAGCTGACGCCGGCGGAGCTTGCGGCGATGTTCGCCGAGAGTCGCCCCGAGGTGATCGAGGACATGCGCCAGGCGGCCGACGAGCTGCGCGAGGAGCTCGCGGGCGAGCTCGTGACGTTCGTCGTGAACCGCAACATCAACGTCTCGAACATCTGCACGGTCGGCTGCGCGTTCTGCGGCTTCGGGGTCGGCAAGCGCTCGCCCGACGCCTATGAGCACAACGAGGCCGACTTCGTGCGCCGGATCCACGCCGCGCAGGAGTTCGGCGCGACCGAGATCTGCATGCAGTCGGGCATCCACCCCGACTGGGGCCTTGAGGACTACCTCGGCTGGCTGCGGCTGGCGAAGGCGACCGCGCCGGAGATCCACATGCACGCGTACAGCCCGATGGAGATCGCGCACATGTGCGACGTCAGCGGGCTCGGGCCGCACGCGGTCCTGGAGCAGCTGCGCGAGGCGGGGCTGGGCAGCGTCCCGGGCACCGCCGCCGAGGTCCTGCACGACGGCGTGCGCCAGCGCATCAGCCCCAACAAGCTGCCGGCCGGGCGCTGGGTGGAGATCATCACCGCCGCCCACGAGGTCGGCCTGCGCTCGACCGTGACGGTGATGTTCGGGCACATCGAGACGCCCGCCGAGCTGGCCGAGCACATGCGCGTGGTGCGTGAGCTGCAGAACAAGACCGGCGGCTTCACCGAGTTCGTGCCGCTGAGCTTCATCCCGTTCCAGACGCTGCTGGGCCGCACGCACGGCATCGCCGAGATCTCGCGCGAGGAGAACCTCAAGCACACGGCCGTCTTCCGGCTCGCGCTGGGCAAGACGATCCCGTCACTGCAGGCCTCCTGGGTGAAGATGGGCATCGACGCCGCCACCGAGGCGCTGCGCTGGGGCGTCAACGACCTCGGCGGGACCCTGATGGAGGAGTCGATCAGCCGGATGGCGGGTGCCGACCACGGCGTCAAGCTCGACCCTGACGATCTCGTCGCCGCCGCCCACCGCGCCGGCCGTCCCGCGGCCGAACGCACGACCCTCTACAGCATCCGCAGGCACTACGACCTGGCCGCCGCGGCGTGAAGCTCGAGCTCGGCCCCATGCTGCGGCATGCGGGCACCGAGGAGGCGACGATCTGGGTCCAGACCGACGGGCCCTGCGAGGTCGAGGTGCGCCCGCGCGGCGGCGCCGCCGCGAGCGAGCGGACGTTCAGCGTCGAGGGCCACCACTACGCGCTCGTCCACGTCGAGGGCCTGCCGTCCGACACGGCCACGCCGTACGAGGTCGCGCTGGACGGCGAGATCGTCTGGCCGGAGCCGGACAGCCATTTCCCGCCGAGCGTCCTGCGCACCCACGCCAAGGATGAGCAGGCGCGGATCTTCTTCGGCTCCTGCCGCGTCGCCGCGCCGCACGAGCCGCCGCACACGCTGCGCAAGGACCAGCATCCTGAAGGCCGCGAGGTCGACGCGCTGCGCGGGCTCGCGCTGCGGATGTGCGACACCCCGCCCGAGGAGTGGCCGCACGCGCTGCTGCTGCTGGGCGACCAGGTCTACGCCGACGAGGTCCACCCGGCCGTCGAGCGGCAGATCGAGGGCGAGGAGGTCATCACGCTACGACGACTACGTGAAGCTCTACATCGCCGCGTGGGGCGAGCCGGTGATCCGCTGGCTGCTCTCGACCGTCCCCAGCGCGATGATCTTCGACGACCACGACGTCCACGACGACTGGAACACGTCGATCGAATGGGTCACCGAGATGCGCACGAAGGCGTGGTGGCGCAAGCGCATCCTCGCCGCCTTCGAGAGCTATCTGATCTACCAGCACCTCGGGAACCTCTCGCCGAGCGAGCGCGCCGGCTTCGACCTCTACGAGCGGCTGCGCACCGACCCGGACCCGACGCCGCTGCTGCGCGAGTTCGCGCGCGCAGGCCGACGAGGAGGTCCAGGGGACGCGCTGGAGCTTCTGCCGCGACATCGGGCCGGCCCGCGTGGTGATGATCGACTCGCGCGCCGGGCGCGTGCTCGACCCCGGTCAGCGCGCGATGGTCGACGAGGAGGAGTGGCGCTGGATCACCGAGCACGCCACCGGCGACGTCGATCACCTGCTGATCGGCACCTCGCTGCCGCTGATCATGGGGCCGGCGATGCACTGGCTGGAGGCCTGGAACGAGGTCGTCGCCGACGGCGCGTGGGGCAAGGGCGTCAAAAGCTCGCCGAGAAGCTGCGCGAGGGGCTCGATCTCGAGCACTGGCCGGCGTTCCAGGAGTCGTTCCGGAGCCATGTGCGACCTGCTGCTCGAGGTCGGCGCCGGCCGTCGCGGCAAGGCGCCGTCGACGATCTGCGTGCTCTCGGGCGACGTCCACCACGCCTACCTGGCCGAGATCGGCTTCCGTCCAGGCTCCAATGTTGAGTCCAGCGTGTGGCAGGCGGTCTGCTCGCCGTTTCGCAATCCGCTCGACAGCCGCGAGCGGCGGGTGATCCTCGGCGCCTGGTCCAAGCCAGCCGAGAAGGTCGCCCGCGCGCTCGCCCGCCGGGCCGGGGTGCGCGATCCGGAGGTCCGGTGGCGCCTCGCGCACGAGAAGCCGTGGTTCAACAACCAGGTCGCGTCGCTCGAGCTGGAGGGGCGCCGCGCCACGTTCGTGCTGGAGAAGGCGATCCCGCCGGACGACGGAAAGGGCGAGCCTAGGCTCGAGCGCGTGTTCGAACGCCCCATCGAACCCAACGCCGTCTTCGCGAGGGCTTAAGACACACTCTCCCCGCTGGGGTCATGATCAGGTAGCGAACCGCTTGGAGCCGCTACGCACCATCAGATCAGAACCGATGCTGACCTGCTCGCCGAGGCGAGCAAGGATCCTCTCGCCTTCCGCGAGTTCTACGACCGCTACGCCGCTTGGGTGCGTTCGTGGTTCCAGCGCCAGACGGGTTCGGAGACGGCTGCGCTCGACCTCACGGCCGAGACGTTCGCGCAGGCGTGGAACTCCGTGCGCCGCTTCAAGGACCTTGCCGACGGCTCCGGGGCTCCGTGGCTGTTCGGGATCGCGCGCAACCTGCTGCGCCAGTACCACAAGCACAACCGGATCGAGAGCGCCGCACGCGAGCGCCTCGGCCTGCCGACCGCCTGGGCGGAGTGCGACGACTACGACGCCGTCGACGAGCGCATGTTCGCCTCGTCGCTGGCGCCGACGCTGCGGCACGCGGTGCGTGCCCTGCCGACCGAGCAACGACGCGCGCTGGAACTGCGCGTCGTGCAGCAACTGGACTACGAGGAGGTCGCGGGCGCACTGGGCTGTAGCCAGAACGCCGCGCGACTGCGTGTCTCGCGTGCCCTTCGCGCGCTGGGACTCAAGCTAAGGGGAGCAGAGGCATGACCGCACCGACCATCGCCGCCGATCACGCCCACGCACGCCGGATCACGGAGCGCACGCGCTCGGCACGCCTGATCCGCGACTCGATCGGCCTGCTGTGCTCGAAGTGGTCGGTCGACGTCCTGCTCGCGCTGGGTGACGGCACCCGCCGCTACCACGAGCTGCTCGAGGACCTGGCACCGATCTCGGAGAAGGTGCTGACGCAGACGCTGCGCGCGATGGAGCGTGACGGGCTGCTCGTCCGCCGCGTCCACGCCGAGGTGCCGCCGCGCGTCGAGTACGCGCTGTCCCCGCTCGGCGCGACGATGGCGCCGCCGCTGAAGGCGCTGGGCTCGTGGTCGCTGACGCACGGCAAGCGTGTCGAAGAGGCGCGCGACCGCTTCGACGCCCGGGCCGCGGCGCGCGTCCGCGCCGCCTGAGCCAAGGCGGTCGCGGTCCGGGTTGCCGTGAAGCGCGAGCGCCGCGGTCGCGCTCGTCGGCCACGACCGACGTGCCTGCCGGGGGTCGTGCCAGTTCGTCTCGCTCTGCGGATTGGCCACGACGGCGCCGGGCCGGCGGCGGCGTGCGGGGCGAGCCAGTCCGCGTCGACGTCCATCGGCGCGGCGAAGTAGTAGCCCTGGCCGAGGTCGCAGCCGATCTCGCGCAGCATGTCGAGCTGCGCGCGCGTCTCGATGCCCTCGGCGACGACCTTCAGGCCGACGGTCTTGGCCAGGCCGACGATCAGGCGCACGAACGCCGCGTCGTGGTCGCTGAAGGCCAGGCCCTCGACGAACTCGCGGGCGATCTTGAGCGTGTCGAGCGGCAGGTTGCGCAGGTAGCTGAGCGAGGAGTAGCCGGTGCCGAAGTCGTCGAGCGCGAGCTGCACGCCGAGGTCGCGCAGCTGCTGCAGCGCCTGGGCGCCGCGCTCGGCGTCCTTGACGAGGAGCGTCTCGGTGACCTCGAGCACGAGCCGGCCCGGGGCGATCCCGGTGCGCTCGAGCACGCCGGTGATCGTCTCCAGCAGGTCGGGATGCTCGAGCTCGATCGCCGACAGGTTGACCTGGACGCAGATGTCGGGGTGGCGCGCGGCGACGACGCACGCACGCCTCCTCGAGCACGTAGCGCCCGAGCGGGACGATCAGGCCGGTCTCCTCGGCGAGCGGGATGAACTCGCCCGGGGGGATGCGGCCGCGGCCCGGGTGGTTCCAGCGCACGAGCGCCTCGACGGAGACCGTCTCGCCGCTCACGAGGTCGACGATCGGCTGGTACTGGACGACGAGCTCGCGCTGCTCGATCGCGCGCTCGAGCTCGGCCTTGAAGCCGTGGCGGCGGACGATCGAGTCGCGCATCTCGGGCGTGAAGACGGCGAGGCCGCCCTTCCCGCGTTCCTTGGCCTCGTACATGGCGACGTCGGCGTCGCGCAGCAGCTCCTCGGCGTGCGTGCGCGCCTGCTGGCTGGCGGCGATGCCGATGCTGAGGCTGACGTTGAGCAGCTGCTCGCCGGCGCTGACCGGGAGCACGAAGGACTGCAGCGTGCGCTCGGCGAGCTCGACGGCGCCCTGCTCGACGCTGAACGGCCGGCGGACGAGGATGGCGAACTCGTCGCCGCCGAGCCGTGCGACGACGTCGTCGCTGCCGACGGCGCGCTTGAGCCGCGACGCGACGCCGCGCAGCAGCTTGTCGCCGACCGGGTGCCCGAGCGTGTCGTTGACGCCCTTGAAGTCGTCGAGGTCGATGAACATCACGGCGACCTCGCCCGGCGAGTCCGGTTCGAGCGCCTCGCGCACCTGCTGGCTGAACAGCGAGCGGTTGGCGAGCCCCGTGAGCGGGTCGTGGTGGGCCTGATGCTGGAGCTCGTCCTGGAGGTCGCGCAGCTCGGAGACGGCCTGCTCGAGGCGGTCGTACTGCAGCGCGGCGCTCGCGTTGGCCGCGAGCGTCTCGAACAGCGCGCGGTCGGCGTCGGTGAAGCCGCGCGTGAGGCCGAAGCGGTTCGCGAGCATGATCGTGCCGATCACCCGGTCCTCGCCGTGCAGGACGCCGAGCATCGCGTGGCGGACGCCGCGCTCGAGCAGGTAGGTCTCGACGCCGGCGGGGAACGGTGCCATCAGGGCGACGGCGCCGTCGGAGCGCTCCGCGCAGGCGCGCAGGGCGTCGGCGGCCGCGACGTCGACGGGCTCCATCGCCTCGCGGATCTGGCCCGGGCCGAGGCCGGTGCGCAGCGGCACGCCGCCGTCGGCGGCGAAGAGGATGACCTCGGCCTGCTCGGCGCGGAAGGCCTCGAGCGCACGCTCGAGCAGACCCTCGAGCGCGTCCGCGACCTCGGGCGACTCCGACAGCGTGCGGTTGGCCTCGTAGAGGAACTTGACCTTCTCGTGGCCCTGGCGCTCCTTGACGTAGGCGCGGTAGCCGACGAAGGCGATCAGGATCGGGATGCCGAGCAGCGGCGCGGCCTCGGGGCGCTCGATCCAGAGGATGCTGCAGACCAGCGCCATCGCCGTGCCGGTGACGGTGACGACGAAGTCCATGCCGAACATCTGGCGGACCTGGTCGCGCGAGACGTGGCCCTCGGTGAGCACGATCGCGGCCAGGATCTGCGCGATCGTGAGCACGCCGCCGAGCTGCGTCGCGAGCAGCACGATGCCCCACGTCGGCCAGCCGAAGCCGGGATCGGCCTGGGCGGCGAGGTGCACGATGATCACCATCACGCACGTGACGAGCGCGAACTGCGCGAGGTTGAACGCGAACTTGACGGCGGAGGCGCCGCGCAGGAAGAGGGCGACGGCGGTGCCGAGGCAGATCGCCACGAACGCGTGCGTCCCGCTCGCGAAGATCAGCGCGAGCGTGAAGCGGCACGTCGGTCAGCGAGAACGAGTGCGAGCTGCGGCGGAACTCCAGTTCGACCGGCCAGCGCTCGCAGACGACCACGGCCAGCGCGAGCACCCACCAGGCGATCTCAGGGGCGTGGATCGCCTGGTAGTGCCGGACGAAGCCGAGGTACAGCGCGCCCGCGACCAGCGCGATGGCGGCGTTCAGCCACCAGACGGGCTCGATAGCGGTCAGCTTCTTGGTCGCGCGGCGGAGGACCATCGCCCCGGTAGATCGGCCCCGCGCCCTAAACGTTGAGGCTCAGCAGGCGTCGCAGGTCCAGGTCGCCTTGGCCCACGGTGCGGCCACGCCGCCGGTCCAGCTCGCCTTGGTCCAGCTCGCCTTGGTCCAGCTGGCCTTGGTCCAGCTCGCTTGGTCCAGCTCGCCTTGTCCAGGTGGCGCGAGTCGGGTCGACGCCGGCCGCGACGAGGACCGCTGCGACCTGCGGATTCGGCACAGTGCCCTGGTTGGCGCCGGGGCCGATCGGGGCGCGCAGCGCGCGGGCACGTCGAGCTCGGCGGCGCCGGAGGCGGTGGGGTTAGTGATCGTGGTCAGCAGACCCTTGACCTGATCGGGGTTGAGGTCCGGACGGGCCTGGAGCAGCAGCGCCGCGGCGCCGGCGACGACGGGAGCGGCCATCGACGTTCCGCCGATCTTCAGGTACTCGCCATCGAAGACGCACTGCGGGCAGAGCGACGCGAAGGCGCCGCGGCGGCGAGCGGGGCGACGCATGTGCGCGCCCGGGAGCGACGAAGTCCGGCTTGACGACGCCGTCCTGGGTCACGCCGCGGCTCGAGAAGGCAGCGAGCGTGTCGTCGGCCGGAGTCGGCCGTGTCGAGCTCGTCGGTCGCGCCGACGGAGATCACGAACGGGTAGTTGCCTGGGGCGTACTGGACGGCGTCGGCCGCGCACCGCGGTTGCCGGCGGCGGACACGACGACGATGCCGGCGTGCCAGGCGAACTCGACCGCGGCGTCGAGCGGATCGTCGAGGTAGGAGCCCGGCGTGTCCGAGCTGATCGAGAGGTTGACGACCCGGATGTTCGAGGTCGTCCTTGTGCTCGACGACGAACTGCAGCGCGGTGATGACGTCGAGCACGGTCGAGTCGCCGGCGTCGTCGGCGGTCTTGATCGCGATCAGGTCGGCCTCGGGGGCGATCCCGGTGTGCGTGCCGCGCAGCCGGGTCGGTGGTCGTCGCGGTTGAGCGAGTTGCCACCGACGATGCCCGCGACGTGCGTGCCGTGGCCGACGTCATCGCCGGGACGCGTGGCGTCCGGGTTGGCGATCACGTTGGACGACGCGCGAGCTGCCGTCGGCGTTCTTGAAGTGCGGCGTGGTTACCGTCAAGGCCGGAGTCGATGACGGCGACGCCGACGCCCTTGCCGGTGATGCCCGCCGCCCACGGCCTGGTCGGCGCCGACGGTCTTCGGGAAGGTGGTGCCGAGCGCGCCGGCATCGATCGCCGTCGGCGCGGACGCGCGTGTTGAGCGTGACGTTGGCGACCTGCTCGGCGTTGCGCAGCGCACGGCCTGGCGCGCGGGCAACTTGACGGCGAAGCCCGCCGACGGCGGGCAGGGTGCTGGTGACGCGACCGTGATGGGCGCGGACGACGGCGCGCGCCCTGCGCTGGGAGACGTTCGCCTTGAACTGGACGATCGCCGTGACCTCGCGGGTGGGGGTCTTCTTCGCGACCGCGGCCAGGCGGGCTGGAGCGGACGGGACGGCCTGCGCGGCCTGGGCGGCGGCGAGCGGCAGGGCCACCGCGACGAGCGCGGCGATCGCGCTCGTACAGCTGCGGCGGGAGTACGACGGGAACATATTCGGGGCACCTCCGTGCGCCTCGGGAGCGGACATCGAGAGCGGCAATCGGCGGCCGTTTCGGCTGTCCAGGACGCCCTCAACGCTTAGCTGATGCGCTTCGTGCCGCCGATGGACAGCACTCTGACGATTCTCAGCGGAAGAGATCGTCCTCGGGGCGCCGCACGAGCGCGGACACGCCCGGTCCGTCCTCGGCGGTCACGTGCCGCTCGAGCCCGCGCAGCCGGACCACCGGCTCGCGTGAGTCCTTCGCGCGCACGAGGTCCGCGGCCGCGGCCGCCTCGTCGGCGATCGCGATGATCGTGGCGTTGAGCTCGCGTCCTGCCGTGTCCGGGCGCCCGCGCCAGTCCTCCAGCGGGGCGAGGCCCGCGATGCCGATGGCGATCTCGCACTGACCCTGGCGCCACGCCCGCCCGAAGGAGTCGGTGATCACCACCGCCGGGTGGGAGGGGAGCCTGGCTCGCAGCGCACGCGCCGAACCGTCCGGGTCCAGCGGCAGCAGCACGAGCGAGCCCGGCTCGGCGGTGTTGGAGGCGTCGACGCCGGCGTTGGCGCAGACGAAGCCGTGTCGGGTGCGGCAGATGAGGCGGCCCGCGTCCGCGCGTACCAGCTCCGCGGTCTCTGACAGCACGACCTCGAGTTGGCGCGGGTCCTTGCCGTGCTCGGCGGCGAGCGCGAGCGCCTGCGGGCCGGGGACGACGTCGGCGAGCCGGACGATCCGGCCCTCGGCCTTGGAGACCACCTTGTGGGCGATCGCGATCACGTCGCCGGGGCGCAGGTCGGCGCCCGCCGCCTCGGCGATCAGCGCTGCCAGGTCGTCTCCGGGCCGGATCTCCGGCAGGCCCTGGAGCGCGACCAGCTCAAGCAACGGCGGCTTCCTCGAGCAGCGCGCGGGTGCGCGCCGCACCACCCGGCCACGCGGCGAGCGCGCGGCGCAGGGCCGCGAGATCGTCGGGCGTGTCGACGTCGAGGCCGAGCGAGCGCACCTCTGCGACCCGCAGCGCGGCGCCGGCGGCCCGCGCGCGGGCCGTGTGCCGAGCGAAGGAGCCTTCGCCGAAGGCCGGCTCCATCACGTCCGGCGGCGCCAGCAGCAGCGCGTTCGTGCCGTGCCCGTGGCGGTCCGGGACGATCACGACGCCCGCGTCGTGGGCGAGCAGCGCGCTGACCTCGTCGGGGTCCAGCGCGGGGCAGTCACCGGGGACGAGCAGCACGCGCTCGGCGCCGCGTTCCAGCGCCGCGTCGATCCCGCGCAGGGCCGCGGCGGACTGGCCGGCCTCGACCGGGTCGTGGACGATGACGGCGCCCGTCCCGGTGGCTCCGGGCTCGGCGGTGACCACGATCACCTCGTCGAGCTCCGGCACCTGCGCAAGCGCGTGCAGGACGTCGGCGACCATCGCCGCGGCCAGCTCGGGACGGTTGGAGAAGCCGCCGGTCAGCCGCTGCTTGGCGCGGCCGAAGGTCTTGACGGGCAGGATCGCGATGGTCCGCATCCGGGGGTCACGCTAGCGCGGCGGCAAACGCGAGTACTTCGTGCGCCACGCGGCGGCGCGCGTCGGGGCTCGAGAGCTCGACGTCGGTCTCCAGCGTCGGCACGTGTTCGGCCCGCTGGTCGGCGACGAGCGCGTCGATCAGGCCTTCGTAGTGGTCGACGATGCCGTCGGAGTCCAGCGTGCGCCCCGCCCAGCGCAGGCAGTCCGCGGTCGGGCCCTTGAGCACCGCTCCGCGCACGAGCGGCGAGACGGCGACGACCGGCGCGGACGCGGCGTGCAGGTCGTGCTGCAGCACGCTGAGGATCGGATCGATCGAGAGCACCGGGTTCGAGGGGCCGATGATGATCGTCGTCGCCTCGCGCAGCGCCGCGACCGCCTCCGGAGCCGGCTTCGCGTGCCCGCGGTACTCGACGTCCTCGATCGGCCCCTCGGCGCGCGCGCGGATCATGAACTCCTGAAACGCGCGCCAGCGGCCGCCGGCGTGGATGTGTGTGCGGAGCGGATCGTCGCTGGCGACGAGGACGCGCGCCGGGACGCCGAACGCGCGGCGCAGATCCTCGATCGTCTCCGTCAGCCGCGCCCCGCCGGCGAGGCGACCGGCGCGGTGCAGGCCGATCGCGAGGTCGCGATCGCCGAGGTTGAACCAGACGTCCTCGCCCAGCGCGCGGAACTGCTCCATGGCCGCGAAGGTGTCCCCGGCCAGGCCCCACCCGCGCTCGTCGATCTCGTCGGCGAGCCAGAAGGTGACGAGATCGGGATCGGGACTGACGTAGGCGCCGTAGATCTCGACGTCGTCGCCGGTGTTGGCGATGACCGTGAGTTCGGAGCCGAGCTCGTCCAGCAGGCCTCGGGCCAGCTTGGCGCCTCCAGTGCCCCCCGCGAGCAGTACGACGTGTGCCACAGCCGCGGGGACGCTACTAAGGTGAGGCGGCGCATGCGGCTTGCGCCCCTCACGACGCTGCGCCTGGGCGGCCCCGCGCAGCGGCTCGTCGAAGCCTCGAGCGAGGCCGAGTTGGTCGAAGCCGTGCGCTCCAGGCCCGCCCTCGTCCTGGCCGGCGGTTCCAATGTGGTGATCGCCGACGAGGGTGTGCCGGGGACCGTCGTGCTCGTGCGCACGCGCGGGTTCGAGCTGGTCGACGGGCTGCTGGTCGTGCAGGCCGGCGAGCCGTGGGACGAGGTCGTCGCCTGGTCGGTCGCGAACGGCCTGCAGGGCTTCGAGTGCCTTTCCGGCATCCCCGGCTCGACCGGCGCGACGCCGATCCAGAACGTCGGCGCCTACGGACAGGACGTCTCGGAGACGGTCGCGTGGGTGCGGGTCTATGACCGCGAGTCCGATCGCGTCGAGGTGCTCGACGCTGCCGCCTGCGGCTTCGAGTACCGCCGCAGCGTCTTCAAGCAGCAGGGGGTCCGGGGGGCGGCAGCCCCCCGGTGGATGTCTCGCTCCCGCTGGACGGTGCTCGCGGTCGCGTTCCGGCTCGCGGAGTCCTCGGAGTCCGGCCCGCTGCGCTACGCGGAGCTCGCGCGCGTGCTGGGCGCGTCGGTCGGGGGGCGCGCGCCGCTGAGCGACGTGCGCGCCGCGGTGCTCGCCCTGCGCCGGGGGAAGGGGATGGTGATCGACCCCGACGATCCCGACTCCGTCAGCGCCGGCTCCTTCTTCACCAACCCGATCCTCAGCGCCGAGGAGTGGTCGCGGCTTCCCGGCTCACCGCCCGCCTTTCCGGAGCCCGACGGGCGCATCAAGACCTCGGCGGCGTGGCTGATCGAGCGGTCCGGCTTCGCGCGCGGGTACGGCAACGGGGGCGCGGGCATCTCGAGCAAGCACACGCTCG
Source organism: uncultured Solirubrobacteraceae bacterium (assembly GCA_963848475.1). Classification (GTDB taxonomy): domain Bacteria; phylum Actinomycetota; class Thermoleophilia; order Solirubrobacterales; family Solirubrobacteraceae; genus Solirubrobacter. The sequence goes on from CAWKDW010000005.1 coordinate 276,149, forward strand.
CGCTGGTCAACCGCGGCGAGGCCACCACGGCGGAGCTGATGGCGCTCGCGCGCGAGATCGCGGGCGGCGTGCGCGCCACGTTCGGCATCTCGCTGGTGCCCGAGCCGGTACTGGTGGGCCATGAGTGGTGACGCCGCTACTCTCGGCTCCGGTGCATAGACGGGCAGGCAAGCTGGTGGCGACGGTGGCGGTGGCAGTGCTGCTTCCGGTGGGGGTGGCCCAGGCTGCGAGCGGGTGGAACGCCGAGTTCGTCGCCCAGAGCGCCGAGAAGGCCACGCTGGAGAGCGGCGAGACCATGTCCGTGTGGTTCGAGTTCCGCAACCGTGACGCGAACGGGCTCGCGTGGGAGCGCCACGACGACGGGGTCGCGGACATCCGCATGGGAACGGCCAACGGGAAGGACCCGAGCGGGCGCGATCGGTTCAGCCAATTCCTGCACAGTTCGTGGATCGGCTACAACCGGCCCGTGCGGCTGGACCAGGCCAAGGTGCCGCTCAACGAGGTGGGCCGGTTCACCTTCATCGTGCAGGCGCCGCCGGTCTTGGGGGAGACGCCCTATCCCGAGTTCTTCTCGCCCCTCGCCGAGAGCGTCGACTGGATGGAGGACGCGCCGAACACGCCGACCGGCATCAAGTTCACGGTCCGTCCCCGGGTCGCGCCGACGGTGACGATCACGGCAACCTCCGAGCGCGTTGCCCAGGGCACGGCGGTCACGGCGACGGCCGCGGCAGCAGACAACGTCCGCGTCGACCGCGTCGAGTTCTCCCTCGGCGGTCAGCCGGCGGTCGTCGATACCACCGCGCCCTACGAGGCCGCGCTCCCGACGGCCGCGCTCGCACCGGGCGAGCACACCTTGACCGTCACCGCCGTCGACGGCGTCGGCCAGGCCACGGCGACCACGCGCACCGTCGTCGTCGAAGCCATCCCGAACGGGGTCGGTGCGGCGCGCGACGCGAAGCTCAGCGCAGGGTTCGGGAAGCAGGCTCGCTCCCCGCCACACCGTCGGCTACGGCCGCGCGGCCCGCGTTCGCGGGCGGCTCACCACCGCGGCGGGAGCACCGATCGCCGGTGCGAGCCTGCAGATCTCGACGCGCGTCGTGCTCCCGCGCACGAGCTTCCGTCCGGTGACAACGGTCGTGACCGGCGCCGACGGCACCTACAGCTATCTGGCGCCGCGGGGACCGTCGCGGCAGGTCCGCGTCGACTACACGTCCTTCGGCGGCGACGCCAAACCGGCCGCCGTCCGGCTTGTCCGCATGAGCACGAAAGCGGGGGTCAGGCTTACCGCCAAGCGCCGTGGCGATCTCGTGCGTTTCTCCGGCCGCCTGCGCGGGGGGCCGAAGCCGACCCGCGGGCTGCTCGTCGTGCTCCAGGGGCTGCAGCCGGGATACGGCTGGCGGACCTTCCGGACGGCGCGCACTTCCAACGGTGGGCGCTTCACGACGTCCTATCGGTTCCGGACGTCGGCGCGCGGCACGTTCCGCTTCCGCGCCACCGTTCGCGAGCAGATCGGCTACGCGTACAGCGGCGGCCGTTCGCCCGATGTGCGCATCCGGCGTCGCTGAAAAGTCGCAACTGGACTTGCGCACCTAAGCGCGCTGTGTTGGGTTAAGCACCCTATGCGCCCCGCTCGTCTTCTCATCGCCGCCGCCGCGGCCTCGGCCGCGTTCGCCTGCGTGCCGGCGCTGGCCGCCGCCGCTCCGCCGGCCAATGACAACTATCTGGCCTCGCTGCCCGTGGACAACGCCGAGTTCACGGCCATGGCCGACACGACCGAGGCGACCACGCAGTCCGACCTCTTCAATCCGAGCCGGACCGGCGCGCCGCTCGGCGGCGGCGACGCGGAGACGACGAACTGCAAGGGCACCGAGTTCGGCAAGACGGTCTGGTACGACCTCGCACCGCAGGTCGACGGCGGCGTGCAGCTGCGCGCGACCGGCTTCGGGACGGTCGTCTCCGTCTATGAGTGGAACGCGGCGGACTCGCGGATCACGAAGCTCGTCGACTGCAGCGCCAACGCATCGGCCGAGGACCTGCTGCTCGACGTCAAGGGCAAGAAGAACTACACGATCCAGGTCGGCGGGATCGCCGGCGCCGGCGGCATGATGACGCTGAAGACCGACTTCTTCCCGGACAGCGACGCCGACGGCGTGCTCGACGCGCTGGACAAGTGCAAGGCCGTCCCGGGCGTCGAGCGCTACGGCGGCTGCCCGCCCAAGCTGGATACCAACGCTCGCCTCAGCGTCGACTACACGGCCAGTGGCGTCAAGATCAAGCGCCTGTGGGTCGAGCACGTGCCCAAGGGCGCGAAGGTCGTCGCGCGCTGCGGCGGTTGCGGCTCCCAGACGGTGAAGGCCAAGAAGGCGGGGACGGTGAACCTCAAGCGGCTCGTCGGTCGCTCGGTGGCCGCGGGCAAGACGGTCGAGGTGCGCGTGACGATGAGCTCGCGCCGCAAGGGCGTCTACAAGTTCGGGGCGACCGGCCGCTATCGCAAGTGGCCGATCAAGGCCGGGGCGCTCGGGGCGACGTTCGACCGCTGCCTCAACGCGAAGACCCGCAAGATCGAGCGCTGCAAGTGATCCGCACGCCGGTCGCCGCGGCGCTTGCCTTGCTTGCGTTCGCGGTCCCGGCGCCTGCGCTCGCCGCGATCGCGCCGCCGCCGACGGTCCTCGATTTCGAGAACGCGGCGCCCTTTGAGGCGTTCGACGGTGAGACCTACGCGGGCGTCGGGGCGTCGCTCGACGTGCCGCTGGAGCTGTACGACTTCTGCGGCGGGTCGGCCGCGACCGGGCTCGTCGCGGCGCCGCTGGACTGCGCGTACGTGACGCGTCCGGGCCACGACAGCGAGCGAGCACTCGGCGTGTACGCCGGCCATTCGCTCGTGATCCGCTTCGCGGCCAAGCAGGCGTCGGTCTCGATGTGGGTCTCGTCCTACGCCGACGTCAGCGTCGAAGCCTGGACGGGCGAGCCCGACGAGAGCGACCGCGTCAGCCCCGGGCCGGCGATCAGCAACTCGGGCACGTTCGGCCGCGCCGCCGTCGTGCGGGCGCCGCTCGGCCGGGCCGAGATCTCCACGGTGCGCGTGTTCACCGAGACGTGCGGGGAGTGCGGCGGCGACTTCACGGTCGACGACATCACGTTCAGCCCGGTCGCCCAGCCGGACACCGAGATCATCGCCGGCCCCGCGCCGGTCACGCGTTCGGGCGACGCGAGCTTCATCTTCCTCGGCAACCAGCCGGACTCGCGCTTCGATTGCTCCTTGGACGGCGCGACGTCGGTTCCGTGCCGGCCGCCCTTCGCCTACAGCGGGCTCGCGGCGGGCGCGCACACGTTCACGGTGGGGATGCGCGACCGCTTCGGCACCCCCGATGACACGCCCGCCGTCCACGCGTGGACCGTCGATCTCAGCCCGCCGCCGCCACCGCCGACGACGGTCGCGGCGCCGGCCGACGGCGACGGCGACGGGGTCGCCGACGCCAAGGACAACTGCCCATCCGCCGGCAATCCCTCGCAGGCGGACGCGGACGCCGATGGCGTCGGCGACGCGTGCGAGACCGCGCCGTCGGGCGCGACCACGCCGGTCAACGGCGAGAAGGTCATCGTCGAGGTGCTCAGCGGCGAGGTCTTCATCAAGCTGCCCAGGAGCTCGCTGCGTCGCTTCGCCCAGTCGCCGCTGTCGGGCTTCGTGCCGCTGAAGGGGATCGCGGCGCTGCCGATCGGCACGGTCGTCGACGCCCGCAAGGGCAGCCTGGCGATGCAGTCCACGGTCGACGGCCGCCGGATCGGCGCCGGCGGGCGCCGCCAGTCGGTCTCGCTGGCCGCAGGCATCTTCCTGATCCGTCAGAAGCGGCTGACACCGGGCGCGAAGACCAAGGTCCCGACCGACCTCGTGCTCCAGAGTGCCCCGGGCGCCGAGGGAGCGTGCGTGCGCTCCCGGACCTCCGGGCCGATCAAGGGCCGCGGGCGCAACAGCGTCCGCAGCCTCACAGCCGCGACCAAGAAGGGCCTGTTCCGGATCGTCGGGGCGGCCGGCATCAGCACCGCGACCAACGCGACATGGGTCACCCAGGACCGCTGCGATGGCACGCGCACCGACGTCGGCAAGGGCCGCGTGAGCGTGCTCGACCGCGCTACCCGTAAGACGGTGAAGGTCGGCTCCGGGCGTTCCTATCTCGTCAAGGCGAAGCTGTTCGCCGCGAAGAAGGCCGGATGAGATTCGCGCTCGCTGTAGTGGTGACGCTGTTGGTCGCCGCTCCGGCGAGCGCGCAATCGCCGTCGGTCGTCACGTTCGCGAACAGCTTCCCGATGTCCCCGTTCACGGAGTCGGGGGCGACGTTCGACGGCGAATGTGGAGCTGACCGGATCGCGAAGGGCGGCCGCGACGGCGGACCGTACCTGTATCTCGAGTGCGGGTTGCCCACGATCACGTTCCAGCAGCCGCAGGCGCTCGTCGAGCTGTTCGTGCGGATGCCGGCCGGGGACACCGCCTCCTTCTCGGCGTGTGACGGCGAGACGTGCGACCTCGCGCTCCAGCAGGTCAACAGCCGTGGCGAGTGGACGACCGTGGTGCTCGCCGCGGCCGGCATCCAACGCGTCATCGCGAACCCGGGCGCGGCGTCGACCAACGTGATGGAGCTCGACGATGTCTCGTTCTCGACGACGGCTGAGCAGCCCGACACGCAGATCGGCGGCGCCGCTCCGCCGTTCACGCTGACGAGCAGCCACCCGCTCGGCGGGACGTTCCTGTGCATGATCGACGCGAAGCCGGCGACGCCGTGCGCGAGTCCGTTCACGCCGGTCGGTCTCGCACCCGGGACGCACACCATGAGCGCCACCGCGATCGACGTCTACGACCGGCGCGATCCGACGCCCGCGACCACCACCTTCACCACGCCCGTCGCCATCGCGCCGCCGGTCGCTGTGGCCGATGCCGACGGCGACGGGGTGCCCGATGCGAGCGACAACTGCCCCGCCGCGGCCAACGCGAGCCAGGCCGACGCGGACGCCGACGGCGTCGGCGATGCCTGCGAGCAGCTCCCACCGGGCAACGTCCCGCCTGTCGCGGGCGTGACGGCCGTCGTCAAACAGCTCTCCGGCGAGGTCTACGTCAAGCTGCCCTCGCGCATTCCGTTCCAGGCCGGCGGGTTCATCCCGCTCAAGGGCGTGGCCTCGGTTCCGGTCGGTTCGACCGTCGACACCCGCAAGGGCGAGATCGAGCTGGACTCCGCCGCCAACGGCTACGCCGCCAAGGACAGGCGGGCGAAGCGGCAGTCGGCGCGGATCAAGGCCGGCATGTTCGTGATCAAGCAAAAGCGCGCGAAGAAGAAGGTCGCCAAGAAGACCGCGATCGGCACCGACATCGGGCTGCTCAGCCCGCCCGGCGCCGAGGCCGCGTGCGCCAAGGGCCCGGCCAAGGGGATCGTCCGCTCGGTCTCGCTGGTCGCCAAGGGCCTGTTCCGCACGCTCGGCGGCGCGAGCACGGCGACGGCCAAGAACGCCACCTTCAACACCACCGACCGCTGCGACGGCACCGTCACCGAGGTCGGCAGGGGCCGCGTCACGATCGCCGTCAGGGGCTCGAAGAAGCGGGTCGTCGTGCGCTCCGGCGGCGCCTACCTGGCGAAGGCCAAGCTCTTCCGCATCAAGAAGGGCAAACGGCCCTAGCGGCCTTGGAAGTTCGGCGCGCGGCGCTCGGCGGCCGCGCGCACGCCCTCCTTGACGTCCTCGGTCTTCGCGCACAGCTCCTGCGCGGCGACCTCGAGCTCGAGCGTCGTCGACAGCGCCGGGCGGGCGGAGGCGTCGATCAGGCGCTTCGCCAGCCCGACCGCGATCGGCGCGCAGCCCAGCAGCTCGTCGACCAGCTCGGCCGTCGCGGCCTCGACGTCCGCGGCCACGCGGTTGGCGAGCCCGAAGCGCTCCGCGTCGGCGGCGCCGATCACGCGGCCGGTCAGGATCAGCTCCTTCGCGCGGCCGACGCCGACGACCTGGGGCAGGCGCGAGGAGCCGCCGAGGTCGGGGACGAGGCCGAGCCGGGTCTCGGGCAGGCCGACGAACGCGTCCTCGGAGAGCACGCGCAGGTCACAGGCCAGCGCCAGTTCGAGCGCGCCGCCGAGGCACGCGCCGTGGATCTGGCAGACGACCGGCTTGGTCATCTCCTCGGCGAGGTTCCAGGCCTCCAGGCAGTGGCGGCGGAACGCGCGCAGCCCGTTCGGCGCGCTCGTCGCGGTCGCCAGGGCGGCGACGTCCATGCCGGCGGAGAAGACGGCGCCGTTGCCGCGCAGCACGACGCAGTGCACGGACGGATCGTCGGCGGCCGCGCGCAGGGCGGCGCCGATGGCGAGCACGAGGTCCTCGTTGAGCGCGTTGCGCTTCTCAGGACGGTTGAGGACGACGTGGCGGACCGCTCCGCGATCCTCGGTGATGACGAGGTCGGACACGGCGAATGAGGCTATACGCTTGAGCCCGATGAGCTTGGCGGGCGGCCTCCGAGAGCTTCTGCGCCCGCCGCCGCATCGCGGGCCGCTGATCGCTGCGGGCGGCGTGGCGCTCGGCGTCGGCGTCTCGACGACGGTGCTGCGGCTCGACGGCCGGCTGTCCGCTGGTGTGGACATGGCGCTGCTGCTGGTCTGCGGCGGGCTTCTGTTCTTCCTCGGCGCGCAGGCGCCCAACGAGGGCGGCAAGCCGCCGGCGTACCAGTCGGTGCTGCTGGGCACCGGGTTGCCGCTGCTGTTCGCCGGCCTGCTGGTGATGGCGAGCGCGCTCGGCGCCGACTTCGACGGCGTGGTCTCGCCGGGCGCGCTGATGTGGACCTCGGCCGTGGTCGGCGGGCTCGCGCTCTGGCCGGCGTTCGCCCGCAACAGCGCGATCTCACTGCTGTTGGCGGCGATCGCCGTCGGCGTCGCGCTGCTGTCGGGCTGGTCGTGGCTCTTCGACGCGCAGTCGGCGGCGCCCTACCGGTGGCTGATGGCGGCCTACGCCGCCGGGCTCGTGCTGTGCTCGCTCGCGCTGCGCGAGCCGGCGCGCCGCCACGCGGAGGTGCTGACCGACGCGGCGGGGCTCGCGATCGCCGTGATCGGATTCAGCGGCCTCGGCTTCTCGCTCGGCACCGTCGTCCTCGGGACGGACTCCGGGCTCCCCTGGATCTGGGACACCGTGCTGCTCGGGGCGGGCTTCGGGCTCGTGGCCTTCGGCGCGCTCGACCGCTCGCCGGGGCCGGCCTACCTGGGCGTCGTGAACCTGCTGCTGTTCATCGTGGTCGTCGGCGACAGCCCCGACGACACGCTGTTCTGGTGGCCGCTGATCCTGCTCGCGGGCGGCGTCGCGATGCTCGTCGCCGGCCTGCGCCCGCGCTCGCCGCTGCCGCCTGAGCCCGCCCCGTACCGCGCGGGCGAGGCGCCGCTCGCGGCGCGCGCCGAGGACGAGGACATCGTCGTCCGCGTCCGCGACGACTCCTGAGCGCGGCACGGGTAAGGTCCAGCGGGCCTATGGACCGAGCTGACCTCGCCTTCGCCGGCCTCGCCCGCCACGCCGACATGATCGCGGCCGGGGAACTCTCCTCTCGCGAGCTGGTCGAGCTGTTCCTGGGCCGGATCGCGCGGCTGGACCCGCTGCTGAACGCGTTCCGCGTCGTGCTCGGCGAGCAGGCGCTCGCGGAGGCCGACCAGGCCGACGGCCGTCGCCGCGCCGGCGACGCGCGGCCGCTGCTCGGCGTGCCGGTCGCGATCAAGGACGACATCCACGTCGCCGGTGAGGTCACCGCCTACGGCTGCGACAGCGACCCGCCGCGCCAGGCCGCCGATTCCGAGGTCGTGCGCCGGCTGCGCGCCGCGGGCGCCGTGATCATCGGCAAGACGAACGTGCCCGAGCTGATGGCCACCGGGTTCACCGAGTCGCCGACCTTCGGCGTCACCCGCAACCCGTGGGACGTGCACCGGACCAGCGGCGGTTCCAGCGGCGGCTCGGCGACCGCGGTCGCCGCGGGGCTGGTCTCGGCCGCGATCGGCACCGACGGCGCGGGCTCGATCCGCATTCCCGCCGCCTGCTGCGGGATCTTCGGCCTCAAGCCGCAGCGCGGCCGGATCTCGACCGCGCCCGAGGTGGACCCGCACCGCGGCATGACCGTCTACGGCCCGCTGACCCGCACGGTCGCCGACGCCGCGCGCTTCACGGACGTCATCAAGGACGGCGGGCCTTCGCTCACCGAGGCCGCCGCCACGGCGCCCGGGCGGCTGCGGATCGCGGTCTCGGTCGGGCTCCCGCCGCTCGGGGTGAGCGCGGACGCCGAGCAGCTCGCGCGGCGTGCACTCGACCGCCGCGCTGCTGCGCGACCTGGGCCACGAGGTGGTCGAGCGCGAGTTCGACTGGGGCCTGACGATGGGCAATCGCGTGCTCACGCGCTTCGTGCGCGGGATCGGCGACATGGCCGAGGAGATCGGGCATCGCGACCGGCTCTCGCGCCGTGCCCGCGGCATCGCCCGCATCGGCACGGCGATCCCCAGCCGGCTCGCCGACGCCGCCAGTGCACAGTCCGCCGCCGACGCCGAGCGGCTCAACCGGATCTTCGACGAAAGCGACGTTGTGCTGACCCCGATGTTCACCCGCCGCCCGCTGCGCGTGCGCGAATACGACGGCCGCTCCGGTCTGCGGACGCTCGCCGGCAACGTGCGCTTCGCGCCCTACGGCGGCGCCTTCAACCACACCGGGCAGCCCGCGGTCGCGGTGCCCGCCGGCTTCGCCGGCGACGGCTTCCCGATCGGCGTGCAGCTCGTCGGGCCCCCCGACTCCGAAGCGCGGCTGATCTCGGTGTCGGCGCAGCTCGAGCAGGCACGCGATTGGGCGTCGCACCGTCCGGAGCTGGCGGCATGAGCACCGGCGAGCTGCGCGCCCTGGCGGAGGCGACGGCGCGCGAGGCGGGCGCGCTCCTGCGCGAGGCCTTCTACGGCCCCGAGTTGCGGGTGTCGGTCAAGAGCACACCGACCGACCTCGTCTCCGAGGCCGACCACGACGCGGAGCACCTGATCCGCGAGCGGATCGCCGCGGCGCGGCCGGACGATGGCGTGCTGGGGGAGGAGGGCGGCGACCTCGTGGGCTCGAGCGGCGTGCGCTGGGTCGTCGACCCGCTCGACGGCACGGTCAACTTCCTCTTCGGCATTCCACAGTGGGCGGTCAGCATCGCCTGTGAGGACGAGCAGGGCACGCTCGTCGGCGTCGTCTACGACCCGCTGCGCGACGAGCTCTTCTCCGCCGAGCGCGACGGCCCGCCGATGCTCGACGGGCACACGATCAAGGCCTCGACCAAGGCCGACATGGCCACCGCGATGGTCGGCACCGGTTTCGGCTACGACGCCGAGGTGCGCCGCGCGCAGGCTGTCGTCGCCGCGCGGCTGCTGCCCGAGGTCCGCGACCTCCGGCGCTTCGGTGCCGCCGCGATCGACCTCGCCTGGGCGGCCTGCGGACGCCTGGACGCGTACTACGAGCATGGGCTCAACGCCTGGGACCTCGCCGCCGGCGGGTTCATCTGCGAGCGCGCGGGCCTCTCGGTCCGCCCGCTGGAGCCGGTGGGACCGTCTGCGCCCGGCGTCCTGGTCGCGCCGTCAGCGCTCGCTGACGCGATGGAGCCCTGGTTGGTCTGATCCGCGGTGGTGGCGGGTAAGGAGGCAGACATGATCATCGCCGGCGTGATCGCCCTCTGCATCGTCATCCTGATCCTGGCCTTCCTGTTCCCGAAGCTGTCGCGGCATCCGCAGCAGGGGTCTCAGAAGGTGATCGGCCTCGGCGGGCGCGGCGCGGGCAAGGCCCCGGGCCCGCTCGGCCGCTGGTTCCGCAAGCCGTTCGACACGTCCAACAAGGCGGTCGGCAAGAGCGGCGCCGCGGGCCGCAAGGGCCGCGACAAGATGCCGCTGTAGAGCCGTCTGAGGTGCCCGGGGCGGGATTCGAACCCGCACGCCCGTAAAGGCAGAGCTTTTTGAGAGCTCCGAGTCTGCCGTTCCTCCACCCGGGCAGGGTGACTACATCTTAGGTTCCGTCTAGGCGGGTGCCGGTTCAGGCTCTGGATCGCGCTGTTCGCGCGGCCGTTCGGCCTCGACGTTCCAGTGCTGGCGGAAGGCGATCATGGCGATGATCGTCAGCGCGATCTGGAGCGCCACCAGCACGACGCAGAACAGGCCGAGGACGTCGGCACTGAGCGCCGGGTCCGTGAAGCCGTCCTTGTCGCGGTCGAACCAGGCCGGCGCGGCGACGATGCCGAAGATGCCGAGGATGATCGCGAGACCGGCGATCATCGGGAGCACGCCGCGCGCCCAGCGGGCGATGAAGAGCGCGAAGACGAAGTAGATCACGACGTAGACGACCTGGATCGCCTTGGCCCCTTCGAGCGTCTCCCAGCCGCCGATCGTGATGATCAGGACGACCGCCGCGGAGGCGATCAGGAGCACGATGACCAGGAGGCGGGCGAGCTGGGACGACGCCTTGCGCCGATTGGGATGCTCGATGACCACCTGTTCGTCGTCGGCCATGACGGGCGCGACGATAGCGCTCACCGCGAGCGACTGGCGCCGCTCGCGGTGAGAGAGAACTTCCTAGGGGCGCTGCTTGCGGCCCCAGCTGGCGCGGTTGCGGGCGTTGGCGTTCATCGGACAGCCTCCGTGGCCGGCGTGTCGCCGGCCTGCTCGGGCTCGGCCGGCGCTGTCGCCTCGACCGCCGGCGCGGGGTCGACCGGGATCGGCGCCGCCAGCGTGGTGTCGTCCTCCTGGTTCTCGATCGCCTCCGTGTAGGCCGCCGACTCCTCCGAGGCGTCCTCGCCGGCGCTGGACCAGGAGCTGCGGCTCCAGGACGAGCGCGTCGGGTCGATCGCCGTGTCGCTGGCGTCGCAGCGGGTGCAGGACCAGCTCGAGCGGGCCCAGCCGGCGGCGAGCGAGCCGGTCGCCGTGCTCCACGAGGAGCGCGTCCAGCGGGCGATGTCGATGCCGTAGCGGTTGGCGGCTGCGATCAGCAGGTTCGGCGCCAGGCCGCGGTTGGCGTTCCCGTACGGGGTCGGCGTGTACAGCGCGCGCTCGACGTCGATCTGTCCGGCGCCGGACTGGCCGAGGACGGGGACGTCGGTCTGGGTCAGGATCGTCTTGACCTGGTCGGGCGTGAGGTTCGGGCGGGCCTGCAGGAGCAGGGCCACCGCGCCGGCGACGACCGGGGCCGCCATCGACGTGCCGCCGGCCTTGAAGTAGGCGCCGCCGATCGCGCAGTTCGGGCACAGCGTCAGGAAGGCGCTGCTCGGTGCGAGCACGGACACGATGTGCGCGCCCGGGGCCATCACCTCGGGCTTGGCGAAGCCGTCCTGCGTCTGGCCGGTGCTCGACCAGGCGGCGCGCTCGCCGCGGCCGTAGTTGCCGTTCTCGTCGGTGCCGCCGACCGAGATGACGTACGGGTCGTTGGCCGGCGCGTACTTGACGGCGTCGCCGGCCGTGCCGCGGTTGCCGGAGGCGGCGACGACGACGATGCCCTTCTGCCAGGCGTACTCGACGGCGGCGTCCAGCGGGTCGGTCTTGTAGGACTGCGGCGTGTCGGTGCTCAGCGAGAGGTTGACGACGCGGATGTTGAACTCGGCCTTGTGGTCGACGACGAACTGGAGACCGTTGATCACGTCCAGGACCGTCGAGTTGCCGGCCTCGTCAGACGCCTTGACGGCGATCAGGTTCGCGTCCGGCGCGACGCCGATGTACTTGCCGCTAGAAGGGGTCCGACGGCGCGCGGTTGAGCGAGTTGCCGGCGATGATGCCCGCGACGTGGCTGCCGTGGCCGAAGCCGTCGCCCGCCGTGGTGGCGGTCGTGGCGGTGACCGCGTTGGCGATGACGCGCGACTTGCCGGACGCGTCCTTGAAGTCGACGGCGTCGCCGGCGATGCCGGTGTCGATGACCGCGACGCCGACGCCCTGGCCCGTGAAGCCGCGACGCCAGACCCTGTCGGCCTTGATCGACCGCGGGAAGCGGGTGGCGAGCGCGCCTTCCTCGATCGCCGTGCCGTGCACGCGCGAGTTGAGCGTGAGGCCCAGCACGTGGCGGTTGCGGGCCAGGAGCGCGGCCTGCTTGGCCGGCAGACGGACGGCGAGGCCGTTGATGAGCGGCACGCGGCTGGTCACCTTGCCGCCGTGCTGACGCACGAGCCGCTTGGCCTGCCGCTCGCTGAAGTTCGGCTTGAACTGCGCGATCGCCGTGACCTTGCGGGCGGGCGCCTGCTTGGCCGCCGCGGCGAGGTTCGCCTGCGCCGAGGGGGCCGCCTGGGCGACGGTCTCGCCGACCGCAAGCGGCGCGGCGACGGCCACCAGGGCCACTGCCAGCCGGCTACGCCAGCGCGATGAAGGGGAATACGACAACTCAGGGCACCTCCGTGTGCACGTTCTTCGAATCAGTTCTCGAAGCTGGCGGCCGAGCTATCTCGCTTCCGTGCGAGACCTCTAGCTTTGCGTCCCCGACTCACACCGGGTTTGCCTTGTTTCAGCCCTGTTGGTCCAAGAATCGGCCGATGGGCTCCAGGACTGAACGCACTGGACACACGTCCGAGGCGCCCCGGTTGTCGTCCCGCGTTACTCGCCCAGCCGAGCCGCTCCCGCGGCGCCTTCGACCGCACGCCCGATGATCTGCTCGACGTCCGGGAGCAGGCCGCTCGTGCTGTACGCGGCCAGGCGCGCGCGCGAGTCCTCGATGTCGAGGTTGCGCATCGTCAGCTGGCCGATCCGGTCCGCGGGGCCGAACGCCGCGTCCTCGGTGCGCTCCATCGACAGGCGCTCCGGCTGGTAGGTCAGGTCGGGGCCGGTCGTGGAGAGCAGCGTGTAGTCGTCCCCGCGTCGCAGCCGCACCGTGACCTCGCCGGTGATCGCGGAGGCGATGAAGCGCTGCAACGGGTCGCGCAGCGTCAGCGCCTGCGGGTCGAACCAGCGGCCCTCGTACAGCAGCCGGCCGAGCCGACGGCCCATCGTCCGGTAGTTGTCGACGCTCGCCTCGTTGTGGATCGCGCTCACGAGCCGCTCGTAGCCGATGTAGAGCAGCGCCAGGCCCGGGCCTTCGTAGATGCCGCGGCTCTTGGCCTCGATGATCCGGTTCTCGATCTGGTCGCTCATCCCGAGCCCGTGGCGGCCGCCGATGGCGTTGGCCTCCATGACGAGATCCACCAGCGAGCCGAACGTCTGGCCGTTGATCGCGACCGGCCAGCCCTCCTCGAAGCGCAGCGAGATCTCCTCCTCGGCGATCTCCACCTCGGGGTTCCAGTGGGCCACGCCCATGATCGGCTCGACGATCTCCATCGACGTCTCGAGCGACTCGAGCAGCTTGGCCTCGTGCGTCGCGCCCCACAGGTTCGCGTCCGTCGAGTACGCCTTCTCGGCGCTGTCGCGATAGGGGAGACCGCGCTCGAGCAGGTACGCGCTCATCTCCGAGCGCCCGCCGAGCTCGTTGACGAAGTCCGTGTCCAGCCACGGCTTGTAGATCCGCAGGTTGCGGTTCGCGAGCAGGCCGTAGCGGTAGAAGCGCTCGATGTCGTTGCCCTTGTACGTCGAGCCGTCGCCCCAGATGTTGACGTCGTCGTGGGCCATCGCCTGCACCAGCAGCGTGCCGGTCACCGCGCGCCCGAGCGGCGTCGTGTTGAAGTACGTCTTGCCGGCGGTGGAGATGTGGAACGCGCCGCACTGCAGCGCCACGAGGCCCTCGTGCGCGAGCAGTTCCCTGCAGTCCACCAGCCGCGCGATCTCCGCCCCGTACTCCTTCGCGCGATCCGGAACCGTCTCGAGGTTCGGCTCGTCGTACTGGCCGAGATCCGCCGTGTACGTGCACGGGATGCCGCCGCGCTCGCGGATCCAGGCGACCGCCACCGAGGTGTCCAGGCCACCGGAGAACGCGAGCCCGATGCGCTCGCCCACGGGCAGGCTGTGCAGGATGTGAGTCAAGTTGGCTCCTCGTCAGGGATGCGGCGGCTCGCGCCACTGTAGCCCCGAGTGACATTTGCGGTCTGGCCCTTGGTCTGTGGCACGGTTGGTGAGAGGCCGGTACGGTCCCGCGGACCATGGGATTCGAGCTCGGTCCGAAGCTTCTGCGCAGCGCGCCTCGCGGGTGGCTGCAGCGCCCGCGCGTTCTCGATCAAGCACAGCGTCTACTCGCACTCCTACGGCAGCGAGGGCGCGCCGGAGATCGAGACCAGCATGGGCATGACGGCGCTCTGGCGCGTCGAGATCCCCGGCCGCGACGCCCTACGAGCTGGAGGAAGAGCGGTCCGTGCCGATGTGGCTCAGCGGCGCCGGGCTCGGGGGAGGCAACCGCTGGTACAAGGTCCGTCTGAAGCCGTCCTACGGCCTGATGAAGGACCTCGGCGTGCCCTGCCTCGTCGACCCCTCCGACCCCTCGAAGATCTGGATCGACTGGGACGCGGCCTACGACGAGCACGTCCCCGCCTGGGAGCGCGAGGCGCGCGTGCGGCGCGAGGTCGAGCGTCGCAAGGGCGGCATCGACGGCGCGTTGGCGCGGATCGGCAACCCGCTGGTCGGCAAGCTCCGCCCCGAGGACGAGGAGCACGTCCAGCAGGCGATCGCCAACGGATCCGCCCGCGAGCGCGCGATCCAGGAGAAGTACGCGGGGGACCCGGCGCTGGCCGCCGAGGCGCGTGAGCTCGAGCGTCGGATGGACGACCTCGCCCGGATCGTGAAGGACGGCCGCAAGACGACGGGGACCGTGGTCGAGCGCGACGACACCGGCCGCACCTTCAGCAACGTCCCGGTGATCGTGCTGACGTTCGACGTCGAAGGGCGGCGCGTGGTCTTCGAACACATCTTCGGCCCGCGTCACGCCAAGCACTACACCGTCGGCCGGACCGTCGAGGTCTGGGTCGATCCCGCCAACCCGGACGCGATCCGCCCCGGCCGCTGACGAGGGGGTGAAGTCAGAAAGCCTCGCTCTGCAAGCTGTCGCGAAATGCTTCGCGGACGTTGGGGGTAGTGGTCGTTGGCGAAGGCTTCGCCGCGACCCGCTCGCGCGAGCGCTGACGGTTGCGGGCGTCGCGCGGGCGCCAGCGCCGTGGACCTCACGGGTCGTCTTTGGCGTGGGGTGTCGCCGCGCGGGTGAACTGCGGGCAGGTGACGGAGGGGGAGCGCTTATCCGGACTCCCTCGATCACATCCCCGGCCCCGCGCACGTGGTGGCCGCGATCGCGCGGGCGCAAGGGTCGCGTGTCAGGTCCGGCGAGCGTCGAGTTTCTCGCGCTCTACTCGAGAAACTCGACGCTCGCGAGGCGCTCGTGGTCATCCACGACCGTCGGCACGCAGAGCCCGCAGACGAAACGCGAGCAGACGAGCACCTCGTCAAAACCAGCGCGTTTTCGCAAACAGCCCGCGAGGCGAGACAAATCCACCACCCCCGGCTCGATCGAATGCGGGCGGAGGGACTCGAACCCCCACACCTTTCGGCACCGGCACCTAAAGCCGGCGTGTCTGCCAATTCCACCACGCCCGCGCGCCCGACCATCGTACGTCACGCCTTCGGCCCCACGTGCGCCTCGAGCAGCGCGACGCTGTGGCGGTGCGAGATCGAGATGTTGCGGTGGTTGGATTGCGTCCAGCGCAGGCCGAGTTGCTCGCACGTCGCGCAGAACAGCCCGCGAATGTCCGCGGACCGGTTCGAGAAGAAGTAGCGCGGATACTCGTACTCGCCCACGCGCCCGCTCGGGAGCTTGGTCTTGAAGCGGTTGATGGTGCGGCAGCCGTCGGAATGGATCAGCCCCCGGAGGAACTGCCAGGGGTGGGCCTCGACGATCGCCTGCTGCCAGGGCTCGAGGACGATCGGCCGATTGTGCTTGCGTCCTGGCCCGTGCTGCGGGAACGCCGCGAACCAGCCAGGCCAGCTGCAGGTGATGCGCGCGCAGCGGAACTCGCGATGAGGATGAATGCCGACGTGCCTCCGCAGGCTCGTGAGGATCATCGCGCCGCGGCACTCCTCAATGATTTCGGGATAGTTGGTGTCGCACACGATCACGAGCTGACCCTTGGGGGAGATCCAACCGTCCCCCAAGTAGAAACCCAGGAGGTACACGTAGGACCAGGCATCAGGTGGTCGCCAAGACACGAACATATGTTCGTGTACGTGTCGGACGGAACTTCGCTCCCCGGCTACTACAATGGCGCGCCCGGGGGGACTGGTCTAACGGCAACGACGATGGTCTCCAAAACCATAGATCGAGGTTCGATTCCTCGGTCCCCCGCTCATCGGTGCCCTTCCGGGCACTTCTCACGGCACCTGCGTCACATACCGGTCGCTCGCCCGTTACGACCGGGTGGATGCTGCTCGAGGACGGTCTGCCGATATACCTCACCGCGATGGGTGAGCTCGAACCGGGTTCCGTCTTCGCCGGCCACAGGATCGACGCGGTCGCCGGTCGTGGCGGCATGGGCGTCGTCTACCGGGCCACCCAGCTCGCGCTCGACCGCACGGTCGCGCTGAAGGTCATCGCCCCGGGGCTGCTGGAGGATCAGACGGTCCGGGCGCGGTTCGTGCGCGAATCGAAGGTCGCGGCCTCGATCGACCATCCCAACGTCATCCCGATCTACTACGCGGGTGACGAGGGCGGGATCGCCTACATCGCGATGCGCTACGTCGCCGGCGACGACGTTCGCAGCCTCGTGCGTCGCGAGGGGAGGCTCGAGCCTGCGCGCGCGGCGCGGATCGCCGCCCAGCTCGGCGCGGCGCTCGACGAGGCGCACGCCGCGGGCCTGGTGCACCGCGACATCAAGCCGGCCAACGTCCTGCTGACCGCCGAGGACCACGTCTATCTGACCGACTTCGGGCTCACCAAGCACGCGCTGAGCGTCGCCGGGAGCACGAAGCCCGGCCACTGGGTCGGGACGCTCGACTACGTCGCCCCCGAACAGATCCGCGGCGAGCGGGTCGATGCCCGCGTGGACGTCTACGCGCTTGGTTGCCTGCTGTTCTACACGCTGACCGGCGAGGTGCCCTTCAAGCGCGAGGGCGACGAGGCGCGGCTGTGGGCGCACCTGTCCGAGCCGCCGCCGAAGCCGAGCGAGCTGGTGCCCGACGTGCCCGACGCCTTCGATTTCGTGATCGAGCGCGCGCTGGCCAAGGATCCGGACGAGCGCTACCCGTCAGCGGGGGATCTCGGCCGCGCCGCGCTGGCCGCCGCGGCCGGCCGCACGCCGTCAGAGCGCGAGCGGCTGGTCGCCACGGGCGCCGCGGCGCCGGTGGAGTCGCCGACCGTGACGGCGGCGGTCAAACCGGCCGTCTCACTCCCGAAAGAGGCCGAAACTCAGCTTCAACTTGAGGCTGAGACTGTGCGGCAGGCACCACGACGAAAGCGCCGCCCGCTGGCCATCGCCGCGCTCGCCGTCGTCGTCGTCGCAGGTGTCACCGTCGCGATCGCACTGGGCGGCGACGACGCGCCCAAGCCGCGCGATGCCGCGGCGAGCGCGACGAACACCCCGACCGCCAAGCCCACGGCGGCCCCGCCGGGACCGACGATCGTCAAGGAGATCACGGTCGGCAAGCGCCCGAACGTCGTCCGTGTCGCCGGCGACAAGGTCTTCGTCGGCTCGTACCGCAACGACCACATGAGAATCGTCTCGACCAAGAGCAACGAGGTCCTCAAGTACGCGCCGCTCGTCGGCCGCGGCGTCAACGACGCCGCGGTGAATGGCAACGACATCTGGCTCGCGGTCTCGCGCGCCCGGCAATTGGTGCGCCTCGATGCCCGCAGCGGCCACCCGGTCGGCGCCCCGCTCGAGATGCCGAGCCCGCCGAGCGCCATCGCAGTCACCGGCAACACCATCTGGGCCGTGCTGTTTCCCGGCGGAGGCCTCCCCGACCAGCTCGCTCAAGATCGACCGCAAGAGCGGGAAGACGCTCCTCACCGTCGACTACCCGTACGGGATCAACGCGCTGACCACGAGCCCGACCGCCGTCTGGGTCGCCGCCCGCCGCCGCGCGCTGATCCAGCGCGTGGACCCCAAGACCGCCCAGCCCGTCAAGACCATCCCCGTCGGCGCGAAACCGGACCAAGGACATCGTCTATCGGCGAGGCGCGCTCTGGCTCGCCATCCCGGACGACGACATCGTCTACAAGCTGATCACCGCGTCCGGCGACAAGATCCCGATCAGCGTGGGCAGCCAACCGAGCCAGCTCGCCGTGACCGACGACACGGTCTACGTCACGAACCGCGCCTCGAGCAGCCTGTCCGAGATCGACGTCGAGGTCGTCCACGGTCCTCGGCGACCCGCTCAAGCTGCCGGCGAACCCGTTCTCGCTCGCGGTGGACGGCAAGTTCGTCTGGGTCGGTAGCCAGCCCGACAACACGCTGACGAAGGTGCTTACAGGTCGCGGCGGGTGATCACGCCCGTCCGCAGCGCCTGAAGCGCGAGCGACGCGCGCTTCTGGTTCTGCGGCAGCGCGTCGACCCCGAAGACCTCGAACAGCGCGCGCAGCGTGCTCTTGATCGCGTCGACGCTGACGACCAGCTCGTCCGCGATCTGCTGATTGGTCGCGGGCGTCGCGTACGTCGAGTCCTTGAACGGCCGGCAGAGCGCGACGAGCACCCGCCGCTGGGCGGGGGTCAGCAGCTCGCCGACGTGCGGGCCGAGCGCCGTGACGGTCGGCCTCGAGACCGACTCGCCGCCTTGCGCACGGTAGGCGATCGCGACGCCGCCGACGTTGAGGACGTCTCCGTCGTGCAGCCGCTGGCGGCTCGTCACCCGGCTGCCGTTGAGGTAGGTGCCGTTGTGCGAGAGGCCGTCGTCGACGACCGTCCAGTCGTCGCCGATCAGCTCGAGCGCCGCATGGACGCGTGAGATCTCGGAGTCCCAGTCGAGCACGACGTCGTTCGACGGCCGGCGCCCGATCGTGATCCGCTCGCCGCCCGGGACCAGGTCGAGGATGACCTGCCGGTCGTCCGCGTCGCGGTAGATCAGAAACGGCGTGCCCCGCCGCTCGGCGGCGATCCGCTCTTTGAGGTCCTGCGGCGTCGCGACGTGAGCATCGAGCGGTGAGTCAGGCACGAACAGAAGCGTAAGGCCGGAGCTCGCCGGCGGGTGGCTCACCAAGGGTGGGAAGCGGAGTCCACCTTCGGGTGTGCCGCTCACCCCTCGGGAAGCTAGGCGCGCAGCCACTCGTCCGGCAGCGTCTTGGGCACTCCCCAGGACCTCCCCACACAAGGACGAACCCATGCTCCGCCTCTCGCTCGCCGCGTTCGCCGCGGTGCTGATCCTGGCCGCCCCCGCGGCCGCCGCGCCGTACGACGACGACGCCTACTGGGCCCTCGCCGACCGCATGCAGCAGCGCGTCGATCGCCGCTGGGACGAGGACGCCGGCTACTTCCGCCTCGGCGGTGGCGGCGTCGAGCCGATGGCCAACTCGATGCAGCTCCTCACCTATTCGGTCGCGGCGATGCAGGGCCACGAAGGGCCCTCCCGCAACGACCACCGCGCCCGCCTCCTGGCCGACCGGCTCGTCAGCGCGCCGCCGTTCGTGACCGCCAAGACCGGCGCGGGCCAGGTCCACGCGCCCGGCTGGGTGAACTCGATGACCTCGCGCGCGGCCGGGCAGCACCTCGTGTTCGACGCCGAGGTGGTCGACGGTCTCGTCTACGCCTACCGGGCGCGCAAGGCGCTGAACCTCCCCGCCGCGACCGTGACGAAGATCCGCGACGCGATCCATCGCACCGCCCGCGGCTCGTTCTGGCGCTACCCGACGATCCGCCTGAACCAGGTCAACTGGTACGCGCTGATGTACGCCGCGGACGCCACCGTGACCGGCGACAGCACCCTCCTCAAGCACGACATGTACCTGCAGCTCAAGCGCTTCTTCGCCGGCGTCCGCGGCAACGCCGCGCGCGCGGGCAACTTCGGTCCGGGCATGCGCTTCCACTACCTGCCCGGCACCTCGGTCAACGCGCGGATGAACGTCGACTCCGCCGAGTACGCGAACATCGTCCTCACCTTCACGCGCTTCTACGACCAGGCGCGGCGCGCGGGCATGCCGGCGCTCAACGGCTCCGAGAAGTCCGTCATGCACGAGTGGATCACACGTGCGGTCTCCGGCTACTGGACCCACTCCGGCTACATGAACTGGGATTCCGGCCTCGGCTTCGAGCGCTGGCACCAGGCCAAGAAGCTCGGGCTTACGCAGGAGGCGCTCGTCGGCCTCGCCTCCTCGGACTCCCTGCTCCCCGGGGCAAAGTGGGGCCGCTGGTCGAAGGCGCTGCTCGACAGCGGCTTCGACTTCTACGAGCGCCAGGCCGCGCGCTCTCCGGGCGGACTGGTCGACGGCGTCCTCTTCAACCTGACCGCGGTTCCCCAGGCCGAGAGCAGTGCGCGGCTCGCCGCCTCGCGCATCCAGGCCAACGTCGCTCGCGCGATCGACGCCGGTCTCGGCCGGAAGGCCTCGAGCGAGCCGCCGCCGCTCTACGCGTACGACCCCGACATCGGCCGCCTCGCCGTGACCACGCCTACCTACAACACCGCGATCGTCGCCGTCAACCAGCACGCCTTCCCCTACGGCGGTCTCGACCTCGCTCGGTTGTTCGACGGCCAGCAGGAGGTCGCCGCGAACATCGGCGGGCGCCCGCCGGCCGCCTTCGGCCTGCTGGTGCGCGATCTCAACGGGCACCAGGTCACCGCCTCCCAGCTCGGCCGCGGCCGTGTCCAGCCCGGCGTCCGCCCGGTCCGGCTCACCAAGGCGCCGCGCGGAGCGGGCGCCGTGTCGGCCGCCGCGGTCGGCCGCGCGTACGCCGGGCCGTTCACCGACCTGCGGGCCACGGGCACCAGCGCCACGCGGGAACTGGCGCTGCGCGTCACGCACCGCTTCACGCCCGACTGGATCCAGACGAACTGGACCGTGACCCGGCGCACCGGGACCGCCCGCTACACGGCCGACGTCCTGTTCCCGAGCTGGCGCGGTGTGTCGGGAGCGGCGAGCGTCGTCGCTGTGCTGCGCGACGGCACGCGCGACGACGATCGGCACGCGGCTGATCCCGCTCAGCTCGGTCGCCTATCTCTGGGTGCGCAGCGAGCGCAGCGGCTACGTCGTCGTTCCCGCCTCACGGCCGGCCGGCGCCGGCGTCCACACGCTGCGCGTCAACGCGCAGTCCTCGGACCCGCGCCCCGGTCCGACCCTCGCCATCCAGATCGCCCGCGCGAAGCGCTTCAGCCGCGCCGCGCTGGCCGTCCGCCTCATGCCGGCTCACGACGAGCAGGAGGCGACCGCCGCGGCGGCGCGGTTGAAGTGACCCGACCCGAGCTGTCGCTGCCGTCCCTCCGCCTCAGCGCAGGGGCGGCTCGACCAGAACCAGCTTGCCCCGATTGAGCATCTGCGCGATCGCACAGGCCTTCTCAATCTGCGCGTACGTGTAGCGAACGGGGTTATGCAGGGTCTCGATATGGACGCCAGGAATCTGCATGGAGCATTGATTCCCCGAAACCGACATCGCCATTCCCCGCCCGCCCGATATCATCGACGAGGAGTCCGCCCGCGGGCGAAGTGTTGTGGTTGCACAGGAGCCTTCCAAGCTCTTAGGGCGGGTTCGATTCCCGTCGCCCGCTTTGGACGACGAAACCACGGGGAGTGGCGCAGTCTGGTAGCGCACCCGGCTGGGGGCCGGGCGGCCGCAGGTTCAAATCCTGTCTCCCCGATGTGACGAAAGCCCTGCTCAGGCAGGGCTTTCGTCGTGTACGCCCGGCATGGGCGGCAGCTTGGGGGTGTGAGTCCCGCGTGAAGGTGATGATCCCGACACAAGCCAAGGGCAACTGCGTCGTCGTGAGTTGGGGTGGGAAGGAAGCCGGAGGCGTAACCCGTGGCCTGAGGGACACGAACCGCATCAGAGGCGGGGCGGCCTGGGCGAGCCAGCACGCGATGGCGAAGCTCATGGTCATCAAGAGGCCGTCACGTAAATGCGGCGGGCGTGCGGGGAAGGCTGTCGTTCTTATCCGGGGAGATCTCCATCGGTGTCCTGGGATGCCCGTCCGCCGGCAGGTCGGCGTTCGTCGGGTGGCAAGGGACGGCGCTGGCCGAGAGGCTGGTGCTCGCGGTGGAGAAGTCAGCAGAGGGCGTAGTACCAGCCGGGATCGTGTGGGTGGCTGGGAAGGGCCGAACGCGAAGCTGAGCGTGAGGACGTTTGGGCTCGTGGCCGTTGCGTTGACTGCAGCCATCCCCTTCGGGGGGCTGGGTGGGAGGGTCTGAGGGTGAAGCCCGAGGACGCCCGCTCAGAGTGCAGCGACGGCCCGGCGCCGGATGACACCGCCGCTCACCCCGCCAGGGCGGGTCTGTGGGAGCACCTCTTGGCTCGCGAGAACCTGTCCTTGGCGCTCAGGCGCGTCGAGCAAAACGCCGGTGCCGCGGGCATCGACGCGATGACGACCGCAGAGCTTCGGCCGTGGCTAAAAGAGCACTGGCCGGGTGTGCGGGCGGCGCTTGACGCGGGCACCTACCGACCGCAGCCGGTGCGCCGGGTGATGATCCCCAAGCCGGGGGGCGGGCAGCGGATGCTGGGGGTGCCAACGGTGCTGGACAGGTTGATCCAGCAGGCCATGTTGCAGGTGCTCGAACCCGTCTTCGAGCCGCATTTCAGCGATCACAGCTACGGGTTTCGGCCCGGCCGCTCGGCTCATCAGGCCGTTGTGCGGGCACGCCAGTTCATCCAGGATGACGCGGCGTGGGTTGTGGACGTCGACTTGGAGGCGTTCTTTGATCGCGTCCAGCACGACGCGCTGATGGCGCGGGTCGCCAGACGGGTCGACGACAAGCGCGTGCTGCGGCTGTTGCGCCTTGTTCTGCTGGCCGGGGTGCTCGGCGACGAGGGCTTGGCGGCGTCCAGGGAGGGGACCCCGCAAGGGTCGCCGATCTCGCCGCTGTTGGCCAACGTCATGCTCGACGACCTCGACGCAGAGCTCGAGCGTCGCGGCCATCGGTTCGTCCGCTACGCCGACGACCTCCGGGTCTACGTGCACAGCGAACGCGCCGGAGCGCGTGTCATGGCGAGCATCACCACGTTCATCGAGCAGCGCCTGAAGCTGCGCGTCAACCGACGCAAGTCGGCGGTCGCCCCGGCCACGTCCCGGCCCTTTCTGGGGTTCGGGTTCTACCGCCGCGGCGGCACGGTCAAGATCGGCGTCAGCGCCAAGGCCCGCGCGCGGGCCAAGGACCGACTCCGCGAGCTGACCGCGCGCACGTGGGGCGTGTCGATGGACAGGCGCATCCATGCCATCAACCGGTTCACGGTCGGATGGACGGCCTACTACCGGTTGGCCGACGGGGAGCGCCCGTTCCGCGACCTCGATGAATGGCTGCGCCGTCGGCTGCGGCAGGTGCGGTGGAAGGAATGGAAGCGCCCCAAGACTCGGTGGCGCAACCTGCGCGCGCACGGGGCCTCTGAGCGGGCCGCCCGCGAATGGGCGTCCAGCAGCAAAGGTCCCTGGCGCGTCGCGGGCTCCTGGATCCTGTCCACCACCCTGACCAACGCCTACTGGACCAGCCACGGCCTGCACGGATTCACCGATCCCCACCACCGTTTCCGAGACGCAACGCGAACCGCCGGATGCGGACCCGCATGTCCGGTGGTGTGGGAGGCGCCGGGGTGAGCCCGGCGCCTACCCGATTCCTGGGGGAGGGCCGATTCGGGCGACGGGGTCCAATACGGGGTCCAATTTTTCGCGCGCGCGCCTATAGCCGGGCATGAAGCGTCCATACGGCTCCGGCCAGATCTACGAGAAGTGGGGTGCCTACTACGCGCGCTGGCGCACCCCGGACGGGCGGCGGCTGAATCGCCGGCTCGGTCCCAAGCGCACTCCGGGTGGGGCCGACGGGCTGACGCGCTCGCAGGCCGAGCAGGCCTTCCGGCGCATTCAGGCCGCCGAGGCGGCGGCCCGGCCGAGCGAGCGCGACGCGGTCCCCGAGATCGTGACCGTCGACCAGGCGACGGAGCTCCTCCGCGATCGGCTCACGATTGAAGGCGCGCGGCTGTCGTACCGGCAGAACTGCGAGTCGATGCAGCGGGTGCACATCTCGCCGACGCTCGGCAAGCGCAAGGTAGGGGCGGTCTCGACGCAGGACATCGAGCGCCTCGCGCGAGCGATGCTGGCCAGGGGATCGACGCCGAAGACGGTCCGCAACGTGATCACGTTCCTCCACGCGGTGTTTGCCCTGGCCGTGAAGAACGGGTGGGCGCCGGCGAACCCTGTCGCCGACGCGGCTCGGCCACGTCGCGGCCGCGACGGTGACGCCGATCCCGATCTCCAGTTCCTGACCTTGATGGAGCTCGCCGCGGTCATCGACGTGATCCCGGACCACATAGTCGACCGCGACACGCTCGGGCCGGTGCTGCGGCTCGTCATCCTTGCCGCCGGCTCCACCGGCCTGCGGCAGTCGGAGCTGCTCGGCCTAGGGTGGCGTGACGTCGACATGCGCGCGCAACGGATCCGGGTCCGCAACGCGTGGGTCCGCTACGAGCACTCGGGCGAGGGCAAGTCGGATCTGAGCACCCGCCGGTCGGTGCCGATGACCGACCACCTGGCCGTCGAACTGGCGAAGTGGCGGCTGCGGACGGTATTCGGCGATGGCGAGGATCTGGTCTTCGCGCATCCCGAACTCGGCGTGCCGCTGGATCGCACGAAGGTCACTCGTCGCTTCCAGGCGGCCTGCGTCGAAGCCGGCGTGCGGAAGATCCGCTTTCACGACCTTCGGCACACTTTTGCCACGACGCTCGCCGCGTCGGGAGTGCCGCTGCGGACGATTCAGGAGTACCTCGGCCACGCGGACCTGAAGACCACGCAGATCTACGCCCACTACGCGCCTTCCACGCGTGAGGTCGAGTTGTCCGGGTGATCGGCGCGAACGCCATCTGCTGCGCACTCGATCCAGCAGCGACTCTATCCGAGGTCGAGGTGGCACCAGCGCTTGACGCGCCGGTCGTGGATCTCAAGCTGGCGGCCGGTCTGGCGGCGCGGCGCGAGCCTGCCTGTCCGGGAGCGATGCCCTTGGCCGCTCGTCCGAAGCCAACGCTAGTGATCCGCACGTCGCCCTCCTCGATGAGCCGCTAGCCGTCAGACAGCCAGCAGCCTCCCGCGAGGGCGGCGGCGGGTCACTCGCGTTCTGCGCAACCTCCGCAAACTTCCGCGACCACCGAAACGCCTGCTCAACGGCTCAACGCCGCGGCGCGTTCACCCCCAGGTCGAGCGAAGACCCTCACTTCCCCAGCCCGGACGTCCAGGTCCACGCTGCGCAGGACCTGTACCGCGCCGAAGCTCTTGTTGATCCCGCGCAGGGACAGCAGCGGGGCTCGCTGCTGTCCCTCGACGGCGTCTGTCATCCGCTGACGCCGTTCGCTTCGCAGGCCTTCTTCAGCGCGGCGCTGGTGCACAGCTTGTCCGCGCTGGTGAAGCCGTCGGCCACGACGTCCTTGACGTTGTCCTTGAAGATCGCCTGCGGCGTGAGCAGCACGGACTTGACCTTCGTCTTGGTCTCGGTGTCGTCGACCGAGCCCGTGGCCTGGCCGTCGGCGGCGGCGGTGTCGCCCTTGGCCAGCGCGATCGCCAGCGCGGCGGCCGCGTCGGCTTCCTTCTTGATCGCCTTATAGACGGTCATGCACTGATCGCCGGAGAGCACGCGCTGCAGACCTTCGTCGGTCGCGTCCTGGCCGGTGACCGGGACCTTGCCGTTCTGGCCGTTGCGCTTCAAGACGCTGACCACGGCGCCGCCGAGGCCGTCGTTGGCGGCGTCGACGCCGACGAAGTCGCCCTTGGCCTTGGAGTACATCTGCTCGAAGATCGTGCCGGCCTTCGTGTTGTCCCAGTCCGGAACGCTACTGATCGGCCGCGACGGTGTAGCCGGCGTCGGTGATCGCCTTCTCATAGCCCTGCTTGAACAGGGTCGCGTTGTTATCGGTCGGCGAACCGTTGAGCAGCGCGACATCGCCGCTGTCATCGCCGTTGGCCTGCATGCACTTCACGAGTCCTTCGCCCTGCGCGGTACCCACGGCCACGTTGTCGAAGGACACGTAGTAGGACGCGCCGCCACCCAGCGTCAGACGGTCGTAATCGATGACCGGCACGCCCTGCTGCTTGGCCTTCGCGATCACCGCCGCCGCGGACGGCGAATCGAGATTGACGATCAACAGGACGTTCGCGCCGCTGTTGAGCATCTGATCGGCGATCGTGGCGAACTTCGCCTTATCGCCATTCGCATTCTGAATATCCGACTCCACCCCAGCAGCGGTGAACGCCTCACCGAGATACTTGCGGTCAGCCGTCTCCCACCGCGCGGACGAAGCCGCATCCGGCAGGATCACACCCACCTTGGCCTTCGCCGCCTCAGTCGCCGTCGCGGTCGCGTCACCACCGCCGCCGCTTGTCGACGGCGTGTCGTCACTGCCGCACGCGGCAACAGCGAAGGCAAGCGCACCCGCAGCGAGCGCTGCGGCGAGACTTGACTTTCTCATCGTTTCTCCTCCTCAGGAGTTCAGCGAAAGCCCTTCGGCGGGCTTCCGATTCACGAGATTGAATCCTCTGACGGTCACCTTCGACAGCCAGCAGCCTTCCGTTGAGGGCGGCGCGCGTCGCTGCAACTCGCGCAACCTCCGAGCGAAACCATCCAGCCGCGAAAGACCCGCTCACGCGGCGATCACGCCACGCGGTTCACCACCAGATCGAGCGGAGACCCCGAAGTGCAGCTGTGGGCGCCGCGGGCCGCCCCGACTTTCGGGGCGGCCCGGGACCTGACTCAGGGCGTGGTCGTCGACAGCGTGAACGTCAGCGTCTTGCCGTAGGCGCCCGTACGCAGCGCCTGGCCGGCGCCGATCTCCTGACGGAAGGCGATCGACACCGGGTCGTTGCTCACCGGCCCCCCGTAGCTCAACAGCGCCAGCGGGCTGCCCGCCGTCGCACTCAGCGGCGCAAACGCGTTTGCGTTGGCCCGCACCTGCAACTGCTCGCCGAGCGCGAAGGAGCCGTTCACGAGCCGCCCGGTCGCGGTCTGGCTCGGATCGGTGACCGACAGCATCGCGTCGCCCGCCGTCGAGGTCACCGTCGCCGTCGTGGTCGCCTCATAAGGGCGACTGACCCCCGGCGCGAAGGCCCCAAACGACGCGGGCGCCCCCATCGTCAGCGCCAAGGTCGCGGGCACGGTGCCGCCCACGCTGCCCTCCTGCGACGCGCCGACCTGGAAGCTCCGCGACACGTCGGGCGCGCGGAAGTAGTTCGCATCGCCGGACTGCGAGGCGGTGATTGTGCAAGTGCCTGCACCGGTGAGCGTGACGGTGTCGGCGGAGACGGTGCAGGAGCCCGAGGCGCTGAAGCGCACGGGCAGGCCTGAGCTCGCAGTCGCACTCACCTTGAAGGGCGGACCGCCGGGCTTGTCCGTCAGGGGCTCAAAGGTGATTGCCTGACCGCGCTTCGTGTAATGGAAGGTCACCTCAATTCTTCCGCTTGTCTCACCCGGATACACCCGGACTTCAACGGTACCCCACTGAGTCGAACCATTGCCAAACTGCGTCAGGTCGAGTGCAGTGAGCGTAGGCGTGGTGGTGTCTGTCCCAATGAGTTGATCTGCCGTCAGTTGTTGCGGACCCCAGATTCCAACACCGTACGTGTGATTCAAAGTGTAAGTACCAGGCGCGATGCCTTCAAAGACATACACCTCGTCCTTACCGTAGGTTTCATACGTCATCTGCCTCGAAGTAGTGTTCGGGCCGCCTGTTGGCCGCTTGATCAAATCGAGCTCAGCGCCTCTGCCCCGCGTTTCAAACGGGTTCTCCACGTATCGAGGCGTGCCGCTGGAGAAACGCCTCTACTTCAAAGTAGTACTCCGGATCGACGTTCAGGCTATTAATGTTCAGGGCGTTCTTCCCATAAACCATGTCGCTCTGGTACAGCTTGTTTGGTTCAATGCCGTAGCGCACCACGTAGCCATCGGCGCCATCCACCGGTTGCCACAGCAAATCGGCCTGGCGGCGGTCCACTTCGTTGCGAACAGCCATGAAGCGGCCCGGTTGCACCTTTGTGAACTTTGATGCATCCGGATTGCCGAAGACACGGAACTCCTTTACGGAGAACCTTCCATTGTCGGGTGTGAAGACATTGGTCATCCTCACATACCGACCTGTTACGGCCGTGGGGAGTTCGATGTAATCAGACAGCAAGTTCTGGGGGTTATTGCTCTTGTCAATAACTTGGGTCCAGTTCTGGTTATCGTCGGATACTTCGACAGTATATGATTGATAGCGGGTGAGTGCCCCGCCTCCGCCGGCACCAGCCCTGTCAAATTGAATCTGGATCCCGCGAATATCGCTCGTCTTGCCGAGGTCGACGGTCATGTATTCGCCCGGATTGCCCGTTCGAGCGCTCCAGAATGTCTTCCCGTTCTGATCCACCGCGAATGCCGGCCAGTAATTGCCCGTCTGGGCACCGGGGGGCTGCGTGGAAGATGTTTCGACCTTCTTGCTCCAGGACAAAAGCGTCCATCCCGTGAAGTTATCCGTGATGGGATCCTGCTTGACGCCGGGCAGATACTGCGGGTAGTCGCCGTATGCGACATTTCCGTGCATCACACCCTGCTTGTCCACATCCGTGGGGAAGAGGGACATGAGCGTGCCGCCGTTGCCGCCATTCGAGGTGAACGCCACCATGGCGATGGTCCAGAGCTTACCCTGCTTGTCCTGGAAGAAGCTGCCGTGGCCTGCGCCCGGCGCTGAGCCCGACACCATCCGGGTCAGCGGGTTGTGCTCATCATAGACATATGGACCCATCGGATCGTCTGCTACGTACACACCCTGCGCGTAAGAGGCAAACTCGAGACCGATGGATGAGTACAACACATAGTACTTACCGTTGTACTTGAGCGGATGGGGGCCTTCAGTCCATCCATATTCCTCAGGACGGTATTGCCTGTCGCTGAAAAATGGGAAGATCAGGTCGGACGAATACCTGGTTTCCCAGCCATGGTTATGGGGGTCGCCCCAATTGACAACCTGTGGCGTACTGATTTCCTTAAAGGTGTGCTTGTCCAACTCGACGACTCGAATGCCCAGAACCTGCGACCATCCGTAGTACATGAACAGCCGGCCAGAGTCTTCATCGTAAAGCATGCTGGCGTCGCCATAGTTGTTGCTGGAGAATGTACCGGCGTCGTACCAGATTCCCGATTTCGGGTCGTCAGTCGTCATCACTCGGTTATTTGTATTGCCGGCGTAGTTGTACAGTTTGCCGTCAATTTCCGTCATGCCAACGATCCCGCCCAGGAGGTTGGGCGCATTGACATAGTTCCAGTTCGCGAAGTCGGATGACCACCAATAGCCACGCCTCCCACGTGTGAATAGGTAGTAGTCACCACCGAAAATTTTGATAACGGGTTCGCCGGCTGTCAGAATTCTCTCCGAACCCTGAGTAAGCGAAATGGGATTGGTGTACGTGGTTGGGTTCTGTACGACCGACTTTCCCGATGGCACTACCGGCAGCGTTCCCGATGCCTGGGCCTGGGCTCCGCTCGCGAGGACGAGCGACCCCACGAACGCCAACAGAACAGATGCCAACTTCTTCATCCGACTCCCCCCTCTGGACCCAGCTGGACTGTGACGATGCGCACAATACGGCCGGACATTGTCCCCGTCAAGGACGAACCGGCGATAGTGTGGCGTTCAATTTGTCCGTTTACGGACGAACTGGGGTCCACTAGGATGCTTCCGCGACCATGGGACGTCGGGAGTCACTGCGAAGTCGCAACGGCCAAGCCGTCGTCGCTGCGGTGAAGTCGAGACCACGGTGCAGCCGGGCCGACGTAGCTCGGGTGACCGGCCTGTCCACCTCGGCCGTCTCGACGCTCGTGGCCGACCTGATCGAGGCCGAGGTGCTGGTCGAGCTCGGCACCAAGGCGTCGGGCGCGGGCGGCCGGCCGGCAGTGGCCCTCGGTTTGGCACCCCGAGCAGGATCGCTGGTCGGGATCCATGTTGGCCACGCCGACCTGCGGGTGGTGCTCACGTCCCTGGACGGGACCGTGCTGATGCAGCAGCGCCACTTCCTCGACGTCGACCACGAACCGGCAGCGTCACTGGATCAGCTGGCTCGGAGCACAGCCGATCTGCTCGCGACGGGGGACGTCGACCGAGCTCGAGTGCTCGCGGTAGGCGTGGCCGTCTCCGCACCGGTGGTCGACTCGCGTATGCTGGCGTCGCCGGCGATGCTGCTGGACTGGGGCGGCGTCGACATCGTCGGCGTTCTGGGTCAGCGGACCGGGCTGCCAGTCTACATCGGGAACGACGCGACGCTCGGGGCGCTCGCCGAGTGGCGCCTCGGCGCCGGAACCGCTGTCGACGACCTCGTGTACGTGATGTTGGGTGAGGGCGTCGGTTGCGGTCTGGTCCTCGGCGGTCGCCTGCACACGGGTGCGTCGGGGACCGCCGGGGAGCTCGGCCACCTCCCTGTTGTCAGCAACGGCAAGATCTGTCGGTGCGGGTCTCGCGGCTGCCTCGAGACGGTCGTGAGCACGCGTGCTCTGGTCTCGGCCCTCGCGCACACGATGGGCCTCGAGGCAACGGTCGGCACCCTGCTCGACCTGGCGGACGTCGGCGATCGGGGGGCGCTGCGCCTGCTCACCGACGCCGGCGAGGTACTCGGCAAGGCCCTGGCAGGGGTGTGCACCATTACAGACCCGAGCCTGGTCGTGATCGGTGGTGACCTGACCGCCCGACCGGATTCCAGCGAGACCCTGCTCCTGGCCGCGCGTCAGGCCCTCGGTCAGGCCCTACCTCCGGTGGCCAACCACGACGTCCAGATCGTTCGTGCCGAGCTGGGCCCTCGCGCCGAGGCGCTCGGAGCAGCACTGCTCGCAGCCTCGAGGTCCGGCATCCGGCTGTCCGAGGTCGCGGAACCCGGCTGAACGCGGCAGCAACTCCGCAGGGTCCGTCATCAGCAGACAGCTC
>CAWKDW010000006.1:0-265340 GCA_963848475.1 uncultured Solirubrobacteraceae bacterium
GGGCGCTGTCGACGCGTTGCCGATCGTGCGTGCTGCCAGCATGGTCGTTGAAATGGACGCACCCTTCACGCTGGAACCCGGAGCCGACGGCAGCGCGATCCTGACGGTCCCGGCGCGCGGTGCCGCGCCGTCACGGCTGACGCTCGACCAGGCGGCGCTGCGCGAGCTTCGCGACGGCATCGACCTCGCGGTCACCCGTGGCGCGGCCGGTGGCCAGGGTCCCTCGCACCGGTTCGAGGTCGGCGACGCGACGGTGACCGTGTCGGCGGTGCCCGGTGGCTCGGTGAACCTGCGGATCGACCGCAGCTAGGGCGTCGAAGCCTGCTCGAACTCGTCGTCGTCGCGCCACCCGCCACGCCAGAGCCGCGGCGCAGGACCACCAGCGGAGAGAGGGGGATTCGAACCCCCGGACGAGTTTCCCCGTCACACGATTTCCAGTCGTGCCCGTTCAGCCGCTCCGGCACCTCTCCAATCGACGGCGACAGGCTAGCGCGAAGTCAAATCTGCCAGCTGCCGTCGACGAGCACCGGGACGCGGTCGCCGTCGGCCGTGATGCCGGTGACGCTGAGCTCGGGGCGCCCGATCATGAAGTCGATGTGGATGTCGGACTCGTTCATCCGCGAAGCCGTCTCCTCGTCGTCGGCGAGGAACGGGAAGGCGCGGCCGAGCGCGATGTGCGAGGCGGCGTTCTCGTCGATCAGCGTGTCGTAGAAGACGGTGTCGAGCGCGCCGATGCGGCCCTCGCGGTCGACGAGGGCGACCTCGCCGAGGCGCGCGGCGCCGTCGTCGCGGGTGATGATCGTCCGCATCGTCTCCTGCGCCGTCGAGGCGTCGAGCTGTACGACGCGGCCACTTTCGAAGCGCACGCGCATGTCGCGCACGACCGTGCCGTCGATCAGCACGAGCGGCTTGCTGGAGGCCACGTAGCCGTCGACCCGCAACGGGTCGGGGGAGGTGAAGACCTCCTCCGTCGGCAGGTTGGGCATGTGCGGGATGCCCTCGGCGGTCGAGAAGCGCGCGGCCTGCCAGGACGCGCCCGGGAACAGGCCGACGGTCAGGTCGGTATCGGGACCTTCGTAGTGCAGGGCGTCGAAGCGGCGCTCCGTGAGCCGCCCGGCGGCGGCGACGAGCGTGTCGGCGCGCGCCTTCCAGGCCGCCACAGGGTCGGCCTCGTCGAGGCGCAGGACGTGCAGCAGCTGCTCCTCGAGCTTGGCCAGGGCCGCTTCGGGCTCCAGGTCGGGGTGGACGAGCTCGGCCCAGGCCGCGGTCGGGCCGGGGAGGATCGTCCAGTTGAGCTCGCGGCGGCTGACGACCTCGCCCGTCTCACGGATCGCCGGCAGCCGGTCGCGGCCCGAGCGCACCGGGTCGAGATCGTCGAGCAGGCCGGGAGCGACCGGGCCGGACAGCGTGATCGCGGCGCCGCGCTCGTTGCCGATCGCGAGGATCCGCTCGCCGTACCACGGCGGGATGTACTCGAGCGTGTCGTCGGACGCGTACTCGATCCGCGCGCGCTTGATCCACGGGTCAAACCAGGACAGATCGACGAACTTCGCGCCCTTCTGGTAGGCGCGCTCGGCGATCGCGCGGACGAGCCGTTCCTTGCCCGGCGCCCCACTCAGCGAGACGATCTGTCCCGGCTGCAGGTTGGCCCCGAAGTCGACGGCGAGCTCGGCAAAGCGTGCGAGAGTTTCATCGTCCATGGCACGGCGAGCCTAGCTGGTGCGAGGATGCAGCCGTGCCACCCCGCTACCGCAATGTGCTCGTCGCCATCGACGGGTCACCCGAGTCCGAACTGGCCCTCGCGCATGCCGTCGCGATCGCCCAGACCTACCGGGCGAAGCTGGCCCTGGTCGCCGTCTTGGCGCCGCCGCCGCTGCTCTCGTGGCAGGCGCCGGGAGGGATGCGCGGCGTCTACGAGACCGAGCAGGCCGAGTTGCAGAAGCGATTGCGCGAGGCCGCCGACGAGATCCCGGAGAACCTGCCGGTCACCACCGCGCTGCTCGACGGTGACCCGGCCCGTGAGCTCGTCCGCGCGGCGCGTGACGGCGAGCACGACCTGATCGTGCTGGGCTCGCGCGGACGCGGCCGGCTCACGACCGCGGTCCTCGGCTCCGTCTCCAACCACGTCATGCACGAGGCCGGCATACCGGTGATCGTCGTCCACCGCCCCGGCGGGAGCCCCGACCTCGTGGCATGACGTTTCCGGTGCTCGACGCGCCCTGGGACTGCGATCTCCCCGGCGGCCGGCAGGTGCGGCACATGTCGATCGTGGCGGGAACGGCTCTGAAACGACGAAAGCCGCAACCCCGCTGCCTCAGCGGAATTACGGCTTGAAGCGGAGGGGGAGGGATTCGAACCCTCGGAACACGGGTTACGCGCTCAACGGTTTTCGAGACCGCCCGATTCAACCACTCTCGCACCCCTCCGGGCGTGCGACCGGCAGGGTAGCGACTCAGCGACGTCGAGCGGCGAAGAAGTCGAGAAGCAGCGCCGCGCATTCGGGCTGCAGGACGCCGCCGGTGACGTGCGGACGGTGGTTCAGGCGGGGCTCGGCGAGGATGTCGAGGACCGAGCCGGCGGCGCCCGCCTTGGGGTCGGCGGTGCCGTAGACGACGTACGGGATGCGCGCCAGCACGATCGCCCCGGCGCACATCGCGCACGGCTCGAGCGTGACGTAGAGCGTGGTCTCGAGCAGGCGCCAGGAGCCGATCGCGGCGGCCGCGGCGCGGATCGCCTGCAACTCCGCGTGCGCGCAGGGGTCCTGGAGGCGCTCGCGCTCGTTGTGGCCGGCGCCGACTACCACGCCGGTAGGACCCACGATCACCGCGCCGACGGGCACGTCATCATGGGTCAGCGCCCGCTGCGCCTCGACGATCGCGAGCCGCATCCGCGGCTCGTGCTCATCTGGTGACGAAATTGTCACGAAAGATCGACCAACTGGGGTTGTTCAGCAACTTCCATATGCCGATCATGTTGTAGGACTGCGGGTCAGTCGCCCCCATCGCCGACCCGCCTCCCCTCCTTCCTTGCGCTCCTCACTGCTCTCCACCCTTCTCTGCGCGACCGCGCTCGGCGTCGCGCTGCCGGGTGCCGCGCAGGCCGCGACGGCTCCGTACAAGGCCGGCGAGGTCGTCGTGCGCTACGCCGAGACCGGCGCCCACGCGTCCAGCGCCGGCACCGTGCCTCGCACACGCGTGGTCAAGGTGGCCCCCGGCAAGAGCGTCGCCGCGACCGCGCGCCGCCTGCGCTCCCGGCCGGACGTCCTGAGCGCGACCGCGAACTACGTCGCGCACGTCTCCGGCTGGGTGCCGCCCGATCCCGGGAACACCGGAACGCCCGCGGGGTGGCAGTCGCTGCAGTGGAACTTCGGGGCCGAGACCGGCGTCAACGCGCCCGATGCGTGGGAGCACCTGATGGCCGCCGGGCGTCCCGGCGGCGCCGGCGTGATCGTCGCGGTCGTGGATACCGGCATCGCGTACTCCAACCGCGGCCGCTTCAAGCGCTCTCCGGACTTCTCGAAGTTCCGCTTCGTGCGGGGCTATGACTTCGTCGGCGGCGACGCCTACCCCAACGACGACAACGGCCACGGCACGCACGTGGCCGGGACGATCGCCGAGGGCACGGGCAACACGGTCGGCCTGACCGGGCTCGCCTACGGCGTCAAAGTGATGCCGGTCAAAGTCCTCGATCGCGATGGCGAGGGCGATTCTGTGCGGATCTCCCAGGGCATCCGCTGGGCAGCGGACCACGGGGCGAAGATCATCAACCTGTCCTTCGAGTTCCCGGCGGACATCACGCGCTCGCAGATCCCCAACATCCTCGACGCGATCCGCCACGCCAAGGCCAAGGGCTCGCTCGTGGTCGGCGCCTCGGGCAACGCGGCGGCCGCCGCGGTCGCCTACCCGGCGCGTTCGAGCAACGTCCTCTCGGTCGGTGCCACGACGCAGCACGGCTGCCAGGCCGACTATTCCAACGAGGGCCGGGATCTCGACCTCGTCGCTCCCGGCGGCGGCGCCGACAACGCCCTCGACGGCGACCCGAACTGCCGCCCGGCCGAGGCGCCCGGGCTCGACATCTTCCAGATGACCTTCAGCCGCACCAACGGCTTCCGGCGCTTCGGGCTCCCGAGTGGCTTCATCGGCACGTCGATGGCCGCGCCTCACGTCTCGGCCACGGCCGCGATGGTCGTCGCCTCCGGCATCCTCGGCCGCAACCCGGCCCCGGACGCGATCGAGCGCCGGCTGGAAATGACCGCGCGCGACCTCGGCCCGCCCGGCAAGGACCAGCATTACGGCGCGGGGCTGTTGAACGCCGGCGCCGCGACGGACCCGGCGATCCCGGTCACGTAGCCTCGTCGCGAGCGCCGAGCGGTTACGGTGCGCCCGTGAAATCCGAGGATCCGATGGCGGCCGATCGCGGTGAACGGCGGTGAGCGGCGGTCTCGCCGCGCTGCTCGACGACGTCGCCGTGCTCGCCCGCGCCGCGGCGGCCTCGGTCGACGATGTCGCCGCCGGTGCGAGCCGCGCGAGCGTGAAGGCCGCCGGCGTCGTCGTCGACGACGCCGCGGTCACGCCGCGCTACGTCCAGGGTTTCCGCCCCGAGCGCGAGCTGCCGATGATCAAGCGGATCGCGTTCGGCTCGCTGCGCAACAAGCTGCTGCTGATCCTGCCCGTCGCGTTGCTGCTGAGCGAGCTGCTGCCGGGCCTGCTCACGCCGATCCTGATGGTCGGCGGTGTCTATCTGTGCTTCGAGGGCGCGGAGAAGCTGTGGGAGGCGGTCGGCCCGGGCCACCACCCGAGCGCTGAGGCGCCGGTGATCGAGCAGGCGCCCGCGGACGAGGATGCGCTGGTCAAGGGCGCGATCCGCACGGATTTCATCCTCTCGGCCGAGATCATGGTGATCTCGCTCAACGAGGTCGCCGACGAGCCGCTGGTCGCGCGCGCGGTGATCCTCGCGTTCGTCGCGCTCGCGATCACCGCGCTGGTCTACGGGGTCGTCGGCGTGATCGTGAAGATGGACGACGTCGGCCTGCGACTGGCGCAAACCGGCGAAGGGGCGACCGCGTCGGTGGGGCGCGGGCTGGTGCGAGGGATGCCGGTGGTCCTCTCGGTCCTCTCGACGGTCGGGATCGCCGCGATGCTCTGGGTCGGCGGGCACATCCTGCTGGTGGGCCTCGACGAGCTCGGCGCCTCGTGGCCCTACGACACGGTCCACCACCTCGAAGAGGACGTCGACGACGCGCTCGGTGCGGTCGGCGGTGTCGGCTCCTGGCTGACCAACACCACCGCCTCGGCGATCCTCGGCCTGGTCGTCGGCGCGATCGTGGTGGCGCTCCTGCATCTGCGCGGGGCCAAGAAGCACCCGCATTAGGCCGGGTCAGGTGGTCCTGATGATCAGGACCGAGCAGGGCGCGTGGTGGGAGACGCGGTTGGGCACGGAGCCGAGCAGGAAGCGCCGCGCCCCGGTCATGCCCTTGTTGCCGACGATGATCAGGTCGGCGCCGCGCTCCTCGGCGACGTCGAGGATCGCGTCGGCGGGATCGCCCTCGCGGGCGAAGATCTCCACTTCGACGCCGGCTTCGCGGACGATGTCGGCGGCGTCGCTGAGCGTCTGGTCGACCTCCTCGCGGGGGTTGACCATCCACTGCAGGTCGGGGGGCGTCTGCCGCGCCTCCTCGCGCAGGCGCGCCTTGGGGACCGGCTCGTAGGCCGAGACGAGGCAGAGGGCGGCTCCGACCGCCTTGGCGAGGTCGATCGCCTCGTCGACGGCCTTGCGGGCGGTATCGGACCCGTCTGTGCCCACGACGATCGAGCGGAACATTGCGCGGCTCCCTGTGGCTCGTTGACGCCCAAAGCGGGCGCGATCATAACCCCGGCGGGAGCCCGCGAACGCCGGTTCAAAGCTTGATGATTGCGATCACCAGGCTGGCGACCACGCAGATCACGATGATGATCTGCATCCAGATCCAGAAGGGGGACAAGGCCCTCAGGCTAGGCCATCGAACGCTCCGTGCGACTGGAGGCGATCACGGTGGTGACCGGCAGCCCGAGCCCGGCGGCCTTCGAGGGCAGGTCGAGCTTGAGCCACTTCGAGACGCGCTGCGGCAGCGTGGAGACGATCAGCTCGTCGAAGCCGTGGATGTTGATCGCGTCCTGGATCGCAGCGAGCGGCTCGGGCACGCCGATCATGCCTTCGACGGGCGCACCGGCCGCGGCCTCGAGCAGCGGCAGCGCGAGCTCGAGCGTCTGCTCGGACTCGGCCTGGGCCTGATCCTCCGGGTCGACGAGCTTGTGCAGGCCGTGGGCGGCGTTGGGCACGAGCAGCGTGAAGGTCGCCGGCCCCCGGGCCGCGCGCTCGCGCACCGCCTCGATCAAGGCTGGCGTTGCGGCGGTCTTGTTGGCGACGACGAGGACCCGGGCCGCTTCGGACATGGACACGCTCCCTAACTCGCTTGCCACGATTGTTGCAAGCGAGCGGCGAACGTCAAGCCCGATTGGTCAGAGCTTGGCCGTCGCCGTGGCGTAGCTGACCCAGCGGCGGCCTGAGCGCTTGCGCACCGTCAGCGAGACCGAGGTGTCGGCGGCCGCCGGGACACGGACGCTGATGCGCCGCGAGTAGCCGGCCTTCGCGGTCTGGGTCTTGGTGACGGTCTTGCGCTTCTTTGCGGTCGTGACCTTGATGACGAACTGGAACTTGCCCTTGCCCAGCGCCAGCGGGCGCAGATCGACGGTGGTGCCGGTGGGCAGTGAGGAGATCGCCAGCTGGCCCAGCAGGCGCGAGGAGGACGCGCGGCCCTTGCGCATCAGCACGGCTTCGCTCGTGCTGCGCGGAGTCGGCGCCTCGGCCACCGGCGGCGGTGGGGTGCGATCGGCGAGCGTGACCGGCGCCGACGCAGCCATGTTGCCGGCGACGTCGGCGGCGTAGACGAGCACGGTGCCCTTCTGGACCGCGAACGTCGCGCCGGGCGCGACGGGAGCCGGAACGGAGCCGTTGACCGAGTAGGCCAGCGACCCGAGACCGGAGAGCGCGTCGCCGCCGGTGGGGGTGCAGACCCAGCTCGTCCCGGCGCCGGTGACGCAGGTGACGGCCGCGGTCGGCGCCACGGTGTCGACCTTCACG
Organism: uncultured Solirubrobacteraceae bacterium; assembly: GCA_963848475.1. Lineage (GTDB taxonomy): Bacteria > Actinomycetota > Thermoleophilia > Solirubrobacterales > Solirubrobacteraceae > Solirubrobacter. The sequence goes on from CAWKDW010000006.1 coordinate 7,120, forward strand.
GTGGCGCTCGCGAGCGTCTGGTTGCCGGCGCCGTCCACGGCGCGGAAGTTGATGGTCGAGGCGCCGGCGGCAGCGACGGTGAACTTGCCGTCGACGACCGGGACGGCGGCCCCGGAACCGATCGCGGCGGTCAGCGTCGGCAGGCCGGAGAGGCCGCCTTCGGCGCTGACGCCACACGTCGGCGCGGAGTTGCGCCAGACGACCGGTCCGCAGTCCACGGCGAGCGTCGGGACGGTCTTGTCGATACCGATCGAGTCCGTCCGCCACGCCGAGACGTTGCCGGCGTTGTCGACGATGCGCGACTCGAGCGTGTGCGAGCCCTCGGTGGTGATCGACACTGCGGAGGAGCTCACGGCGCTGCCGCCGTCGAGCTTGTACTCGACATGCCCCACACCCGACCCCGGGGTGGCGTCGGTGCCCGCGACGACGACGGCGTAGTTGGTCTTGCGCCAGGCGGCGTCCGGAAGGGGGGTCGTGTTGACCGGCTTGGTGTGGTCGACCTTGACGGTCTCCGAGCGCCAGGCCGAAGGGTTGCCGGCCTTGTCGACGACCCGCGTCTCGAGCAGCTGGGTGCCCTCGGTCTCGACGAGTGCGGGCGAGCCGGTCCGCGGGTCGCCGCCGTCCACGCGCCACTCGCCGTGATCGACGCCGGAGCCGCCGACGTCGGTGCCGACGAGGGCGAGCGACAGCGCGGCGCTCTGCCAGGCGGTCGGTGCGGCGGTGCTCGTGTTGACGGGCGCGACGGTATCGACCTTGTAGGTCTGGCTCTTGAAGCTGGTCTTCTGGCCGGCCACGTCGTAGACGCGGGTCTCGACGGTGAACGTGCCGTCCGCCGTGAGCGTCACGTCGCCGGAGGCGGCCGCGATGGTCGAGACCGAGCCGCCGTTGATCTTGTACTCGATCTTCTGCACGCCAGACGTCGCGTCGGTCGCGCTGAGCGTGATCGTGCGCGTCTTGGCCCAGTCTGTCGAAAGGTTGGTCGTGTCGGCCGGCAGCGTCTTATCGACCTTCAAGGTCTGCGTCCGCCAGACGGACGAGTTCTCGGCCTTGTCCCAGGCGCGGGTCTCGATCTCGTGGACGCCGTCCGTGCTGACGGTGAACGTGCTCCCCGAGGGTCCACTGGCGACCGGGTTGCCGTCGACGCGCCACTCGACGTAGTCGACGCCCTTGCCGTCGATGTCGTCGGTCGCGCTCACGGTGACCTGGTAGTCGCTCAAACGCCAGTTGGTCGGGACGACGGTGGTGTCGGTCGGGGCGGTGGTGTCGACCGCCAGGCTGACCGTGACCGCGTGGTCGGCCCACGCGCTCCAGTTGCCCGCGTTGTCCTTCACGCGCACGGAGATCGTGTGATCGCCCTCGCCGGTGACGTTCATCGAGGCGGCGGTCTTGACCGTGCCGTTGTCGACCTTCCACTCGATCCCGGCGACGCCCGAGCGGTCGTCCTGCGGGACGAACGTGATCAGGTGACGGTTGCCGACCGTCGAGGAGGGATAGACCGTGGCGTCGGTCGGGGCGACCGTGTCGATCTTGATCGTCTCGGTGCGCCAGCCGGACGGGTTGCCGGCGACGTCGTGGACGCGGGTGTTGAGCGTGTGCGTGCCGTCGGCGGTGATCGTGACGGTCTCGACGCCGCGCGTGCCCAGCTGCTCGGCGCCTTCGAGCTCGCCCTCGAGCTGGAGCTTCCAGCCCACCGAGGCGACGCCGGACAGCGCGTCGGTGCCGTTGAGCACGACCGAGTACGGCGTGTTGCGCCAGCCGGCGGGAACGGCCGGCGTGGTGTTCGTCGGCAGGGTCGAGTCGAGCTTGATCGGATGCGAGCTCCAGCCGCTGGCCAGACCGGCGTTGTCGACGACGCGGGTCTCGATCGTGTGCGGGCCCTGGCCGCCGACGACGACGTCGTACGAGGAACCGGTGGCGCTGTCGACGTTGCCGCCGTCGATCCGCCACTCGACGCGCTGGATCTGGGAGTGCGCGTCCGTTCCGCGAACGGTGACGTTCAGCGACGAGTAGGGCAGCCAGCCGGTGGCGACGTTGGTCGTGTCGAGCGGGTTGACGGTGTCGATCTTGACGTCGTGCGACTGCCAGTCGAGGACGCGGTCCTGGTTGTCGGTGATCCGCACCTCGAGCTTGTGGACGCCGTCGCCGCTGACGGTGACCGGAACCGTGGTCACGCCGAGCGCCTGGCCCGTCGTGTTGGTGTCGAGGCGCCACTCGATCTTCTTGATGCCCGAACCGTTCGTGTCGTCGGCTGTGATGTCGATGACGGTCGAGGGCGTCGTGAACCACGTGGTCGGGACGACCGTGGAGTCCACAGGGCCCTGGATGTCGACCCAGACGTCGCGCGCCACCCAGACCGACACGTTGCCGACCGTATCGACGACGCGCGTCTTGAAGATGTGCTTGCCGTGCGTCCCGATGCGCACGGTCGTGCCCTCGGGACCTGAGCCGGGGGTCTGGGCGTCGATCTGCCATTCGACGTGATCGACGCCGGCATCCGCGTCGGTGGCCTCGACGTCGACGTCGACGGGTCCGTCGTGCCAGCCGGGGGCCGGTGTCACCGTCGTGTCGACGGGGAGGGTGTTGTCGATCTTGATCACGTCGGTGCGCTCGTTGCGATTGCCGGCAGCGTCCACGGCGGCGGTCATCAGCTGGTGGGTACCGGTGCCGTCGACCGTCGCGGAGCCGCTGAGCGTCCACGGGCCGGAGACGCCGTCGCGCCATTCGGGGTGCACCGGCGAGCCGGAGTCGTTGGCGGCGAGCACGGGGACGGTCGCCGGGCCCTTGCGCCATGACGTGCTGAGCGGGACTGTCGTGTTGGCCGGCGCGGTCGAGTCGATCTGCACGAAGCTGTCGACCCAATCCGTCCAGACGCCGGTGCCGGTCTCCTGCGCACGGTGCGTGAAGCGGTAGATGCCGTCACCGACGATCGAGGCCGTGCCGTTGCCGGCGACCGCGGTCACGGCGCCGCAGTCGACCTTCCACTCGAACCCGTCGACGCCGGTGCCCGTGAGCGGGATGTCGACGGTGCCGGCGGGCGAACCCTGTTGCCAGGCGGACGAGGGCGCGGTCGTGTCCACCCCGGTCGCGGCGAAGGGACCGATCCCTGCGCCGCAGAAGCTGGACGCGGCCGAGGCCTGCGCAGGCGCGATCAGAAGGGCGACGGCGAGCGTTGCAAGAACTATGCGAATCCGAGGCTTCACGCCCCGGTTATCGGCACGATGCCCCAGACCTGCAGCCCGGCGGGCGCGCGGGCATCCTCCATACTCCAGCGCATGATCGTCGCGGTCCTCGCCGGCGGGCGCGGGCGTCGCATGGGCGGCGCGAAGGCTGCGGCCGAACTCGCGGCCGCGCCGCTGATCGCCCGGCCGCTCGCCGCCGCTCGGGCGGCCGGGCTGGAGGCCGTCGTCGTCGCCAAGCGCGCGACGGTCCTGCCGGAGCTCGACGTGCCCGTATGGATCGAGCCGGGCGCGCCGTTTCACCCGCTCTGCGGCCTGGTCGCCGCGCTCGAGCGCGGCCCGGTGGTGGCGGTGGCCTGCGACCAGCCGTGGGTCACAGGCGCGTTGCTGGCCGCACTCGCCGCCGCCGGTCCGGCCGCCGGCTGGATCGACGGCCGCTACGAGCCGTTCCCGGGGCACTACGTCCCGTCGCAGCTGCCTGTGCTGCGCGAGGCGCTCGCCGAGCGAGGCCTCGCTGCGCGCGACGCTCGCCCGGCTCGCCCCGGCGCGGTTGGACCTGGCCGGGTTCGGCGATCCGGCGCGGCTGGTCGCGAGCGTCAACACCCCCGAGCAGCTCGCCGCCGCCGCGTGCGAGCTCGGCGCGCCGCGACCGTGAGCGGCGCACCCGACTTCGCGGTCATCGGCGGCGGGATCGTCGGCTGCTCGCTCGCCGCGTTCCTCGCCGAGGCGGGCGCGAGCGTCGTCCTCTACGAGCGCGAGGCGATCGCCGCCGGAGCCTCCGGGCGCAACTCGGGCGTCGTCCAGCACCCGCTCGATCCCGCGCTCGTCGGCCTCTACGAGGAGTCGCTCGAGCATTACGCGACGCTCGGGCGCGGCTTCACGCTCCCGCCGGACCCGGTCGGGCTGCTGCTCGTCAGCGACCGCCCCGACGCGCTCCCCGCCTCGCCCACCGAGTTCGGCGAGCTCAACCCGACCCGGCTCGAAGGCGCCGCGCTGCGCGCGGTCGAGCCGGCGCTCGCCGACGGCCTCGCCGCCTGGCGCCTGGAAACCGGCCGTCCCGTCCCGCCCGCGGCGGCCGCGAACGCCTTCGCGTTGCGCGCCCACGAGGCGGGCGCGCAACTGCGCGTCGGCGAGGCCGCTCAGGTCGCGCTTCACGAAACTCGTGCAACGGGCGTCACCGCAGGCGGCATGCACCACCCGGCCGGAGCGGTCGTGGTCGCCGCGGGCCCGGGGACGCCGGCAGCGCTGGGCGGGCCGGCGTTCATCTCACCACTGTGGGGCGTCGTCGTCGAGCTCGAGCTGGCGGACGCGCCGCGACACGTGCTCGAGGAGTTCGGGATCAAGGATCTGGCCCGCGCGGAGGCGGCGCCCGAGGCGCTGTTCTCGGCGGTGACCGCTCGCGGCATCTCGGCCGTCGGATCGACGTTCACGACGGCGAAGCCGGACGCGGAACGGCTGGCTCCAGGGTTGCTCGCGAACGCGATGCGGTTCCTGCCGGGCTTGCACGGCGTCAAGCCGCGCGGGCTGCGGGCGTGCGCGCGGCCGCTGTCGATCGACGGCCTGCCCGTGCTCGGGGCGATGCCCGGGATCGAAGGACTGGCGGTCGCCAGTGGCCACGGCGCGTGGGGGATCACGCTCGGGCCGGCGTCGGCGCGGCTCGTGGCCGATCAACTGCTCGGACGGCCGGCGGAGATCCCGCCGGCGTTCTCGCCAGGGCGCTTCTAGCTGGCGTTGTCGGTCACGAGCGGCCCGCTGGGCGTCGTGCCGGTGGGCGGCGCGTCGGTCGTCGCGGTCTTCGTCGTGTCGGTGGTGGTGTCCGTCGACGTCGCCCTGCTCGACGGGTCCTTCACGCTGAAGATCTCGCGGTGCTTGCCGGTGCCGTAGATGTGGAACTCGCGGTCGTCGCGCTTGACGAGCACGAAGGCGTCGCCGTCGCGCCGGTTGCCGCTGGTGTTCAGGTACATGCCCGAGCGCGACCCGTTGAGGATGTCGGCGTAGCCGCGGCCGCTGACCTGCTTGGTCCGCTCGGCCGTCGAGGCCTTGTCCGATCCCGTCGAAGTGGAGGTCTTGCTCTCGGAGTCCGTCGCGGAGGTGCTGTCGGAGCCCTCGGACTTGCTGCCCGAGCCCGAGCCGACGGTGACGATCTTGCGGTTGGAGCCGGTGCCGTAGATGTGGTCCTCGCGGCCGTCGTGCTTGACCATCACGAACGCTTCGCCATCGCGGGCGCCGCCGCCCGTGTTGAGGTACATGCCGGCGCGCGATCCGGTGAGGATCTCGGAGTAGTTCTGGCCGGGGACGGCCTTCGTCGTCTCCTTCTCCGCGGCGGACTTCAGCGCGCTGGAGAAGGACGTGGTGGTACCGGTGGACTTCAGCGACGCCGACGACTGAGTCGTCTGGTTCGCCGCGGAGATGCCCTGGAGAAGAGAGGTATCGACACGCATTGGCTTGTCCCTCCCATCGGCCATCCGTCCGGGGAACTTGAGTCCGATTGAAGAAACTTCGGGGCGGCACGCAGCGTGCCGCCCCGAACCCTGCATCAGCGCGTGAGCTTGAGCTTCACGTGGCCGACCGTCTGCTCGCCGCCACGGGCGGCGATCACCTTCACGGTGTAGTTGCCGCGGCGCAACCTGCGGTCGAGCGTCAGCCGCAGCGTCCTCGTCGACGCCGCCACCTTGCGCGCCGCGGCCTTGGCCACGAACTTCGATCCGCGCTTGACGGACGCGCGCACCGTCCCGGTGCGCGACCTGGCCAGCGTGAGCGTGAGCGTGCGCCCGCGTACCTTGGCCGAACGGATCTTCAGCGCCGCCACCGGTGCGGCCGACGGAGCCGTCGCCGGCATCGTCGCCGCGCCGGGCGTCGCCGGTGCCGTCAGTGCGCCGGGTGCGGGAGCGCCCTCGGGCGAGACGTCGCCGGGGACCTCGCCGCTCACGTCGAGCGGCGCCTGCACGGCCGCGCCGCCCGTCTTGTTGACCTCCACGACCGAGTAGCCGGCGATGTTCGCCGTCGTCGGCGCATTGCTCGCGTGGTAGGTCGCGAGCCCGCGGTAGAGCCCCGCGTTCGCCACGCCCGACCAGTTGAGCGTCAGGGTCGTCGGCACGCCGGCGGTCACCGCCTTGTCGCCCGTGACCGTGATCGCGGGCGGGTTGGAGGCGTCGTCGGGCGAGGGATCGTTGGTGACCCAGGTCGAGAGGTCGTAGACCGACCCTCCGGGCAGGGTCGTGAACCCGACGACCGCCACGGTGTAGGCGCCGCCCTGCGGGAGCGGGAGGACGATGTCCTCGTCCGAGCCCGAACTGCCCGCGACCGCGACCAGCGTGGAGCCACGGTAGAGGTACAGGTCGAGGTCGGTGTTCGGGTCGCCAGCCGTCGACATTGGACAGCTTCGCCGAGACGAGCTGCGATCCGGCCGGGACGGTCAGCGGGTACAGCTGCGTGCCCGGATCGGAGCCGCTGGGATCGGGATTGCCCGTCGTGGCGCTGATCCGCTTGCCGGCGCTGACGGTCGGCGCCGCGAGGCCCCAACCCACGCCGGAGAGGAACCCGGAGTAGCCGGTCTGGACCGAGATCGGCTGCGAGCCGGCGGCCGCCGCGGTGGTGACCGTCACCTTCGTCGGCGCCGCGATCGGGATCGGCTTGACCGAGATCGGGACGCGCAGTACACGACTCCCGCTGGTCAGCACGAGCGCCCCGAACGCGTACTTGTTCAGCGCCGCGGTCGTGTTCTGCAGCGTGACCGTGATCGGCTGCGTCTGGCCGGGCTTGATCGTGAAGAACTGCCCCGTCGACGCGGTCGTGTTCACGCCCGCGAGCCCCTCGAAGGACACCGTCCAGCGCGTGGCGGTCGGGTCGACGCTCTTGAACACGCGCGTCGTCGAGTCCTTGCCCGCGAACTTGCTGAACGAGATCGAGGGCAGGTTGAGATCGCTCGGACGCGTCTGCGGGAGGTCGCCGTCGAAGAACGTCGGATCCACCCACTCGATGTAGGACATGTAGTCCGCCGTCGTCGTGTCGAGCACGAGACCGGAGTCGGCCGCCCGATTGGGGTCGATCTCACCGGAGCCACGGTCGAACGGATCGGCCGGTGTCTTCCCGTCCTCCTTGAGCACATTGGTGTTCGCCGTCAGCATCAGCTCGGACTTCAGCTCGGCCGGCGAGAGCGTCGGATGCGCCTGCGTGAGCAGGGCGCCCGCGCCCGCGACGTGCGGCGAGGCCATCGACGTGCCCTGGATCGCCTGGAACACGAAGCCCGGGCGCAGCAGCGTCGTCGGCGTCGGCTGATCGGCGGCGCCGGCGAGGATCTGCACGCCGGGCGCGGTGACGTCCGGCTTCGCCAGGTCGGGCATCGCCGTCTGCGGACCGCGCGAGGAGAACGCGGCCATCACGCGCTCCTTGTCGGGCGCGGCCTTGCCCTGCGTCAGCGAGGCGGTGACCGGGCCGCGGGCGATCGCGTCCTTGACGCGCTTGCCGTCCGTGAAGTTCACGTGCGCTGTCGGGACCCAGTGCGTGTCGGTGTCGAGATCCTGCGCGTCGCTGGCGTTGTAGAGGATCATCCCGACGCCGCCGGCGTTCTTGACCTGCAGGCTCTTGTCGATGCGCGCGTTCTCGCCGCGCAGGCAGAGCACGACCTTGCCGGCGACCTTCGCCGGGTCGAGCGTGCCGGCCTTGCACAGGGCGACGTCGGCCGCGGGAGCGCCGGGCAGCCCCGCGCCCGCGGAGTCCACGAGCGGCGAGTCGGGCAGCGCGTTGGTGACCGAGGCGCCCCGGATCGTGAAGGTCTCGCTCGCGCCCTTGACGGTGACGGTCGAGATGAAGGCGCGCGCCAGCGTGCTGGCACCGACGGTGGTCACCCACGGCACCGACGCGGGCGAGCCGACGGTACCGGCGCCCGGGCCGCTGTTGCCGGCCGAGTTGGCGACGAACACGCCGGCGTCAGAGGCCCCGAGGTAGGCGTAGCCGTCGGCGCCGAGGATCTGCGAGGTCGTGCTGCCCACCGAGTAGTTGATGACGTCGACGCCATCGGCGACCGCGTCGTCGATCGCCTTGACCGAGTCGGCGGTGGAGCAGCCCGCGGGTGAGGTCACGCCGTTGCCCTCCCAGCACACCTTGTAGGCGGCCACGTAGGAGCGCGGCGAGATGCCGGAGATGACGTCCACGCCGAGATCGTTGCCCTCGATCACCGGATCGACGCCGTAGTTGCCGGCCGCCGTCGACGCGGTGTGCGTGCCGTGGCCCTCGTCGTCGCGCGGCGAGAGATGCGACGCGGGGTCGAGGTTGTTGCGGCCGAAGCCGTCGACGTAGTAGCGCGCGCCGATCAGCTTGTTGTTGCAGTCGGAGATCGCGAAGCCCGCGCCCGCCTGGCACGCGCCGTCCCAGACGGCCGGCGGGTCATAGCTCTGGCCGATGAACTTGTTGCCGCGATCGGCGAAGCTCGGATGCCCGGGCTGGATGCCGGTGTCGATCACGCCGACGACCACGCCGGCGCCCGCGCCGTTGCGGTTGACGGGACCGCCGAGCGCCTTCCACAGGCCCGCGGTCTGGTCGGTCAGGCGCAGGTAGGACGCGCCGTCGCCGTTGAAGCCGCCCAGCCGGGAATCGGGATCCCCACCCACCCCGCCCGCAGCCTGCTGCGGCTGCAGCAGCGTGTCCTTCCACACGCGAGCGACGACGGAGTCCTTCGCGATTCGCTTCGCCTGCTGCTCGGTCAGCTTCACCGCGAAGCCCGCGAGCGCGTTGCGATAGGACTCGACCACGTCCGGTTTGGCGCCGGTCACGCGGTCCAGCACGCCCTTCTGGCGCGCGGCCAGATAGGAGCGGTAGTCCAGACCGGGGGCAGAGTCGGCCTTGAGCTTGTTTCCCGTCACCCTGGGGCTGGTGGCGGGGATGCCCTTCGTGCCGCCCGTGTAGGAAGCGAGCGGCTCGTCGTCGAGCTGGACGATGTAGGTGTCCGTCCCCGCGGCCGCGACTGCAGGCAGCACGAGACCGATCGCCGTGACGGCGATCGCGGAACGGACGAGGCGCCCGGAGCGGGCGCCGCGCGAAGTGAACATGAACCTCCCTAGTGCGTCACTCGGCCCATCAGGCACCCCTGCCCATTCGGACCGTCTTGTCGCCATGATGCGCCGGTATCTCCGAACCGACAAGAGGCGTTCTCATTTGCGGCGCATTCGGCGTTCGAAGACGGTCGGAACGGTGACCATGCGGCGAGCTAGGATCACCGCGGTGAGTCAAGAAGGCCTGCGCGCGAGCGTGGAGAAGATGCGCTCGGACGGCGTCGCGGAGGCCGCGATCCGCGCGTTCGAGCACTACTACCGCCAGTTGGAGGCGGGCGAGACCGGGCTGATGCCCGAGGGCTCGATCGAGCCGGTCGACGACCTGCCGCGACTGGACGACCTGCCGTCTGACGCTCAAGCCGAGCGTGAGGCGCTGCAGAAGGCGATCGTCCTGCGGCTCAACGGCGGCCTCGGCACCAGCATGGGCCTGACCAGCGCGAAGTCGCTGCTGGTGGCCAAGGACGGGCTCAGCTTCCTCGACATCATCGCCCGCCAGGTGCTCGCGCTGCGCGCCGAGCACGACGCCCGCCTGCCGCTCGTGCTGATGGACTCCTTCTCCACCAGCGAGGACTCGCTGGCCGCGCTGGCCGAGCACCCGGACCTCGACACCGGCCTCGCGCTCGACTTCCTGCAGAACAAGGAGCCGAAGCTGCGCGTGGATGACCTCACGCCGGTCGAGTGGCCCGACGCCCCCGGCCTGGAGTGGTGCCCGCCCGGTCACGGCGACCTCTACACGGCGCTCGTGACGTCGGGCATGCTCGCCGACCTGCTCGAGCAGGGCTTCGAGTACGCCTTCGTGGCCAACTCGGACAACCTCGGCGCGGTGCTGGATCCCCGCATCCTCGTCTGGCTGCGCGCCGAGCAGATCCCGTTCCTGATGGAGGTCACCGACCGCACGGAGGCCGACCGCAAGGGCGGCCACATCGCGCGGCGGCGCAAGGACGGCCGGCTCGTGCTGCGCGAGACGGCGCAGACGCCGCCCGAGGACCTCGCGGCGCTGCAGGACATCACGCGCCACCGCTACGTCAACACGAACAACCTGTGGGTCGACCTGCGCGCGCTCGACGCGGCGATGCGCGAGCGCGACGGCGTGCTCGGACTGCCGATGATCCGCAACGAGAAGACGGTCGATCCGAGCGAGAAGTCCTCCCCGGCCGTCTTCCAGCTGGAGACCGCGATGGGTGCGGCGATCGAGGTCTTCGAGGGCGCCCGCGCCCTGCGCGTCCCGCGCACCCGCTTCGCGCCCGTGAAGACGACCGACGATCTGCTGGCGCTGCGCTCGGACGCCTACGAACTCACCGACGACGCCCGCGTGGTGCTCGCCGGCGAGCGCGACAGCGCGCCGTTCGTGGAGCTCGACAGCGAGTTCTTCAAGTTGCTCGAGGGCTTCGAGGAGCGGTTCCCCGCCGGCCCGCCGTCACTCGTCGAGTGCGACCGCTTCGAGGTCGAGGGCGACGTGCGTTTCGGCGCGGGCGTGATCGCGCGCGGCGACGTCGTCGTGCGCGGACCGCGCGAGATCGAGGACGGAACCGAGCTCCCTTAGGGCTCGATCAGCTGCAGCGTCCCATCGCTGCGCGAGGCGACGAGGACGCGACCGTTGCGCGGGTCGACCGCGACGCTGTTGGGCTGGCGCACGGTCGGCAACGTCCGGAGGACGCGAGGACGGGCGCCGAGCGTGACCTCGGCGAGCCGGTTGCGCGCTGTGAGCGTGACCCACAGACGCTCGCGCTCATCGTCCACGGCAAGGCCGTAGGGCGAGCCCGGGAGCGGCAGCCGAGCGACGAAGCGCAGCCGCGGGCGCGTCTCGAACACGCTGATCGCTCCCCCGCGGGTGTCGGCGACGTACAGGCGCCCGGCCGCGTCGGCGACGACGTGCGACGGGCCGTAGCCCGCGTTCTGGGCGCCGAGCCGGGAGAGGTCCGAGCGCCGCAACAGTTCGAGCGTGTAGGCCCGGACCGAGACGACCGCGACGAAGTCCCCGACCACCGCTACGCCACCTGGCTGCACGTCGACCGCCACCTGGCGCTGCAGGCGCCCGTCACGCAGCACCGACAACGTGGCGCCGAACTCGTCGCCGACATAGATGTCCTCGCCCGCCGCGGCGGCGTCGTGCGGATGGCCACCGGCGGACGTGAGGCGCACGCGGCCGGCCGGCGACACCTCGGCCAGCTTGTCCGCATTCTCGAGCGGGACCAGAAACGGCCCGCCGGAGCGCGCGAGGCTGAGGTGGCGGGCCGGTGCCGGCAGCCGGACACGGCGGCGCACGGCTCCCGTGCCGGCATCGACCAGCGTCACGCCGTCGGCGGTGGCGACGGCCGCGAGCCCCGATCCGGGATCGACCGCGATCCCCTCAGGACGCGCGCCGGTGCGCACGACCCTCCCGGCGGGCCGCTCGCTCGCGGGCGGCGAGGTCGCCGGTTCCTGCGCGCGCGGCGGAAACGGAAGACGGGGTGGCTCCGGGGCGGCCGGCTCGTCACCGCCACCGCAGGCGCTGAGCAACAGCGCGCCCGCGACCGCGACCGTCCGTGCGGCCTTCATGCGCCTCATGTTCCTGTCTACGCGCGCGGCGGCGCGACGGGTCAGGCGCGACGCGCGAGCGCGGCTACGAGGAGCAGGACCAGCGCGAAGATGAGGCCGACCCAGACCCATGAGTCCATGGCGATCAGGTGCACCTCGCGACCCTACAGTCAGGCTGCTTGCGGCGGTGCTGGTCGACGGTCCAGGGTCTGGAGGATCGTCACGCGGAACTGGTCGGGCGTCGTGCGAAGCACGGCCAGGCGCGGGTCCGGGACGTCGAGCACGCGGTCGGTCGTGATCCGGGCGAACCTGCGCAGTCGCGGATCCTCCAGCACCGCGGCCAGCGCGAAGCGATCGCCGCCGAGCACGACGGCCTCGAGATCGTCGCCGTACTCGAACAACACGTTGAACGCGACGTCCGCCGCCGCGTCGTGCGCGACGCGCGCCTGACCCTCGCGGCGGCGCTCGTAGCGGCGCTGGCTCTGGCCGCCCGCGCGGTTGCGACCGTGCACCGGGCGCGTGCCGACCTTGGAGCTCACCAGCCTGCGGCCGGAGAACACGCCGGTCGCGTAGCCGCCGAGCCGGACCAGGACGACGCCGACGATCCGGTCGCGCGCGGCATGGGCGATAAGCCCTTCCGGCGCGAACGACTCGAGCACTCCGTTTTGTCCAACCAGCGGCGGGAAGGGCGGCTCGCAGACGACGCTCGCTCCGTCCGCACCGGTGAAGGTCACGCGGCCCGGCCGGGTCTCGGTCCGCACGCCGCCGCCGTGCTCGCGCGCCCAGCGCTCGAGCCACGCCGCGAGACGTTCGGGCGGGACCTCGAAGCGGCTCACGCGCCGAGCTCGGCGCGCAGCGCCGCAAGCTCCTCGCGCAGCTCGGCGACCTCGCGCTCGAGCTTGTCGAGGCGGTCGTCGCGCCGCGGCGGCGGGGGTACGACGACCGCTGCGGGCGCGGCGAACGCACCCGCGGGAACGTCCTCGTCGTCCAGATCCTCCGACAGACGGTGCTGGAAGCGCTCCTCCTTCTGGCCGGGCCGCCGGGCGAGCTGAGCCACCAGCTCGCGGTCGATGAGCCGCGTCAGCACCTCCTGCAGTTCGTCGAGACCGGAGAACGGCTGCATGCGCTCGGTGCGCTGCTTGAGCTCCCCGGGCGTCTGCGGGCCGCGCAGCATCAGCACGGCGAGCACGGCCTGCTCGGCGGGATCGATCTCGAGCGTCTCGTCGAGCAGATGCCGGTACTTGGCCGTGCGGCTTGTGTGGCCGGTGGTAAGGCGTGTGTACCGGCGCCGGCCCAGGTGGTGCAGCGCGTCGCGAAGGACGTCCTCGTCATAGGCCACGACCGGGTCCCGGTTGGTGCTCTGGTTGCACGCGAGGCGCAGCGCGTTGAGGCTCAACGGATAGGCGTCCGGCGTCGTGCGCTGCTTTTCGATCAGGCAGCCGAGGACGCGTACCTCTGTCGGGTCAAGATCCACTAGCGCGAAGTTTTGCGTTGGGGCGGCACCGAAGTTTGCTCATGTTCAGACATTTTGGTATTGATTCGCCGTTGCAGTTTTTTGAGGGGTGTTCCAGGGTCTAAATCGGTCGGTGCTCTTCGGGCATTCGGCCGTAAGTGAGGAGAAGCAGCTTTGAAGGGATTCGGGAAGGTACGCGTCGGCGCGGTTGCAGTGGCCGCAGGCGCGATTCTCTCATGCACCGGCACGGCGCACGCGCAGCGCCCGGCCTCGCTCGGTGCAGGCGCCCCGTCGGGTCAGATGGGTGCGCAGCTCTACGACTGGAGCCAGTACATCTCCAACGGCTCCGGCGAGATCGTCTGCCCGGCCGACCCGGCGCCGCCGACGACGAACTGCGTGGCGCCGCCCGCGCCGTCCACGTCCGCGACGCGCCTTGAGCGCACATTCGCCTACCTGCGCTCGAAGAACGTCCGCAACATCGAGCTCTACGGCTATCCGGGAAACCCGTTCCCGGGCACCAACCCGGCGACGCCGCTGAACACCGCGGGCCTGCAGGCCCTGCGCGCGATGGGTGACTCCTACGGCCTGCGCTTCGTCGCTCGCCACGGCAACATCTCCGAGGCCAACTGGGATCAGGAGATCCAGGCCGCCAAGATCCTCGGCCAGGAGGTCATCGGCGCAGCCGACCCGCCCGGCATCGGCAGCCTGACCTACCAGGGCGCGCTCGACCTCGCACAGCTCATGAACCGCCTGGGCAAGCGCTCCGTCGAAGGCGGCGTGGGCCCGCTGTACTTCCACAACCACGCCACGTCGTTCAACCGCAAGTTCGTCGACAACGGCGTGTCGAAGTACCCGTGGGAGGTCCTGATGGACCGCACGGACCCGCGCTACGTCCGCGCGGAGATCGACCTCTTCTGGATGGCCTCCGGCGTGTCCAACGACCCGGCGATCATGCTCGACATCGTCACCCGCTACAAGAGCCGCCTGGTCGCGTTCCACGTCAAGGACGGCATCAACCCGACACCGTCGGCCGGCACGGGCAACCTGCGTGCGCTCGGCGACGGTGCCGTGAACTTCGCGCCGATCTTCGCCGCGGCCAAGAACAGCGTCAAGTACTACCTCTACGAGTACGACCCGGTCACGCCGGGCAACAACGGCGGCTTCAACCCGTTCACGACGTCGGACAAGAGCTTCGCCGCTCTCACCGGCGACGCGGCGCCCGTCGCCGGGACCAACATCCCGAGCTTCACCTCGGTTCCGGCCGGCACCGCCGCGGCCAGCAACCAGCAGCCGGTCACCGTCACCAACAACGGTGACGCGCCGCTGGTCTTCACGAGCGCCAACCCGACGATCGCGGCCGACGCCAACGACGGCGGCAACACGACGCGCGACGACTTCTCGATCGTCAGCCAGGACTGCTCCGGCAAGACGCTCGCCCCGGCGAAGGCCGCCGTGGTCGACGATCCCGCCACGACCGACGTCAACGAGGCGGCCCCGGCCGTCCCGGCGGGCACCTGCACGATCAACGTCGGCTTCAAGCCGTCGCGCACGAACTACACGTCGATCGCCCGCCTGCAGTTCGCGTCGAACTCCGATGACGCCATGGAGCGCGTGCTGCTCGCCGGCAAGAGCACCGGCGACGCCCTCGCGACCGTCGGCGGCGACGTCCCGAGCATGCTCGCCCTGAGCCTGCCCACCCAGGGCGGAAGCTTCGGCACCTTCGTGCCGACCGTCGCCCGCACCTACGAGACCGCGCTCGCCGCCACCGCCACCAGCACCGCCGGCGACGGCGTCCTCTCAGTCACCGACCCGGGCACCGTCGCCCCCGGTCACCTCGTCAACGGCACGTTCTCGCTGCCGTCCGCACTCAACGTGCGCGCGCTCAACACCGCCAACCCGGCCACGGCGTTCGCGCCGCTGTCCGAGACCAGCGGCACCCCGCTGAACCTGCTCACGTACACCGGCCCGGTCAACGGGGACGCCGTCACCATCGGCTTCCGCCAGGCCATCGGCGCCACCGACGTGCTCCGCAGCCGGCAGCTACAGCAAGACGCTCACCTTCACGCTGTCCACCACGCAGCCGTAGGCGAGAAAGCTCGTTAGAACCCCGGGGCCTCGGCAATCCGCCGAGGCCCCGGGTCGTTAACGGACGTGCACGCCCGAGATCGCACGGCTGATGACCAGGCGCTGGATCTCCGAGGTGCCCTCGAAGATCGTGTAGATCTTGGCGTCGCGGTGCATGCGCTCGACCGGGAACTCGCGCGTGTAGCCGTTGCCGCCGAGGATCTGGATCGCGCGCTCGGTGGCCCAGACCGCGACCTCGCCGGCCTTGAGCTTGCTCATCGAGCCCTCGGCGGCCTCGAACTTGCGGCCCGTGCGCCCCATCCACGACGCGCGCCAGACGAGCAGGCGGGCGGCGTCGATCTCCATCCGCATGTCGGCGAGCGCGAACGCGATCGCCTGGTTCTCGATGATCGCGCGGCCGAACTGCTTGCGCTCCTTCGCGTAGGCGAGCGAGTACTCGTACGCGGCGCGGGCGATGCCGATGGCCTGCGCGCCGACGCTCGGGCGGGTGGCCTCGAACGTCTGCATCGCCGCCTGCTTCTTGCCACGCGTGCCCTCGCGAGCGCGCGCGAGGCGCTCGTCGAGCTTCTCCTTGCCGCCCAGCAGCCAGCTGCCGGGGATGCGGCAGTCGTCGAGGAAGACGTCGGCGGTGTGCGAGGCGCGCAGCCCGTGCTTCTTGACCTTCGTGCCCATCGTCAGCCCGGGCGTATCGGGCCCGATCACGAAGCCGGCCTGCCCGCGGGCGCCGAGCTCGGGGTCGACGGACGCGATCACCACATGGACGTTGGCGATGCCGCCGTTGGTCGCCCAGGCCTTCTGGCCGTTGAGCACCCACTCGTCCTTGGCCTCGTCGTAGCGCGCACGGGTGCGCAGCGCGGACACGTCCGAGCCCGCGTCGGGCTCTGAGACGCAGAACGCGCCGACCTGCGGGTCGTCCGCCGTGCCGTAGCACTGCGGGAGCCACTCGCCCAGCTGCTCGGGCGTGCCCGCCGAGAAGATCCCGGCGACCGCGAGCGTCGTGCCCATGATCGACATCCCGATCCCGGCGTCGCCGCAGAACAGCTCCTCGTTGACGATCGGCAGCAGCAGGCCCGTCTCGTCGGCGTAGAACTGCGCGATCGCCTCGAACGAGTAGAGCCCGATCTTCGCCGCCTCCTGGATCAGCGGCCAGGGCGTCTCCTCGCGCTCATCCCATTCGGCCGCCGCCGGGCGGACGACGTTCTGGGCGAAACCTCGCACCCAGTCACGCACATCCTGCTGATCCTGGCTCAGCTCCAACGAGAACCCGCCCTGCGTCAAGGGCTCGGTCACTGCCTCCATCGATCTGCTCTCTTCCTTGGGCGGTAGGCGGTGAACAATATGGGGGCATGATCCTTGACCTCACGGTGAGGCCGCGGTGGCCGAGCGAGCCGCCGCGCGCGTCCGGTCCCGGAGGGTTGCTCGAGATCCGCGGAGGTCTCGTGCGGCGCGCCCTGCGCGTGGACGGCGAGATCGTGCTCGCCGAGGCCGTCTGGCGCGGCGAGGAGGTGCTGGTGCGGGCGCACGCGGGTGGCGAGAGCGCCGCGCGCGAGGCGCTGCGGCGGATGCGCTTCGTGCTCTCGCTCGACGACGACCTCGAGCCGTTTCACCGCGCGTTCCGCTCGGACCCGCTGCTCGGCCGCGTCATCCGCGCGCGACCGAAGCTGCGCGTGCTGCGCAAGCCGGAGCCGTTCGAGGCGCTGGCCTGGGCCGTGATCGAGCAGCTGATCGACACGCAGGCGGCGGGCATCATCGCCTGGACGCTCACGCGCCGCCACGGCGAACGCCATCCGGCCGGTCCGTGGTGCGCGCCGACGGCGGCGAAGCTCGCCAACGCCGCCGCCCTGGAGGCCGCCGGGCTCGCGCCGACGCAGTCACGCACGCTCTCGCGCGTCGCGCGAGCGGTTGCCGCCGGTCGGATCGACCCCGCCGATGACGACCAGCGCAAGCTCGACGCGATCGCAGGCGTCGGCGAGTGGACGCTGGCCCACCTGAACCTCTTCGGCCGCGGCCGCTACGACGTCGCGCTCGGCGGCGACGTCGGCATGCGCAACTGCTACGCGAGGGTTACGGGGGTGCGAACCGGCAGCGTCAAGGAAGCAGAATTCGCGGCGGTCTTGGACCGCTACGCGCCCTTTCAGGGCCTCGCGGCGATGTATCTCGTCGCGGCGGGGTGGCGTTCTGGCGGACGTTGGTCACAATCCTCGGATGCCCTACGTCGCCGATGACGCTCGATACGACTCGATGCCCTACCGCCGCTGCGGACGCAGCGGCATCAAGCTGCCCGCGATCAGCCTCGGCTTGTGGAACCGCTTTGGCGATGACACGCCGATCGAGAACCAGCGCGCGATCATCCGCCGCGCGTTCGATCTCGGCATCACCCACATCGACCTGGCCAACAACTACGGCCCGCCCTACGGCGCGGCCGAGATCAACTTCGGCCGGATCATGCGCGAGGACCTCGCGCCCTATCGCGACGAGCTGATCCTCTCGACCAAGGCCGGCTACGACATGTGGCCGGGTCCCTACGGCGAGTGGGGCTCACGCAAGTACCTGCTCTCGAGCCTCGACCAGAGCCTGAGCCGCATGGGCGTCGAGTACGTCGACATCTTCTACTCGCACCGCTTCGACCCCGACACGCCGCTCGAGGAGACGATCGGCGCGCTCGACACGGCGGTCCGCCAGGGCAAGGCGCTCTACGCCGGCATCTCCTCCTACTCCGCCGAACGCACGCAGGACGCGGCCGAGATCGCCCGCGACCTCGGGACGCCGCTGCTGATCCACCAGCCGTCCTACTCGCTGTTGAACCGCTGGATCGAGCCCGAGGTGCTGAACACCTGCGGCGAGGAGGGCATGGGCATCATCGCCTTCTCCCCGCTCGGCCAGGGCATGCTGACCGACCGCTACCTCGGCGGCATCCCGGCCGACTCGCGCGCGGCGAAGGACTTCTACCTCAAGAAGGACTTCATCAGCGACGAGAACATGGAGCGCGTGCGGGCGCTCAACGAGATCGCTCAAGGGCGCGGCCAGGCGCTCGCCCAGATGGCCCTCGCCTGGGTCCTGCGCGACCCGCGCGTGACCTCCGCACTCATCGGCGCTTCGAGCGTCGAGCAGCTCGAGACCAACGTCGCCGCGCTCGGGAACCTCGAGTTCAGCGCCGACGAACTGGCCGCGATCGACCAGCACGCCGTCGACGCCGGGATCAACATCTGGGCGGAGTCCAGCGGCGCGTGAGCACTCGCACACGTCCCACTCTGCGGCCGGCGGGGTAGTTGGGCGTGAGATGACCGCGTCGCAGGCCCAAGCGGAGGCGCGCGAGCTCAGCCGGCTCGCGACCGAGGAGCTCTCGGCGCTGCCGCGCGGCATCGGCGACGTCCATGCCGCGATCTCCGGGCGCGTGTTCCGTGCGCTCGGGCCGTCGGCGGCACCGGTCCGGCTGATCCACGACGCGGTCTCGCGCGGGGTCTACGAGGGCGTCCGCGGCGGCCTACGGCTGACCGCGCACGCCGCCGGCAACGCCGCGGCGGCGCGTGCCGGCGAGACGCCACTGTCGGAGACGCCGCGCGGCGCGGCCGTGCTCTCCGCGCTCAACGGGCTCTATGGCGACCGGTTCGAGGCCGAGGGCAGCGCGCTGGCGTTCCCGATGAGCCTGCGCCGAGTCGGCAAGCCCGCCACAGGGCACGTCGCGCTTTTTGTCCACGGCCTCGGCGAGACCGAATTTGCGTGGGGCGCACCGAATTACGGTGAGCGGTTGCAGGATGAGCTCGGCATCACGCCCGTGCTGGTCCGCTACAACACGGGCCGCCACGTTTCCGACAACGGCGCCTCGCTCGCCGCGCTGCTCGAGGAACTCGTCGCGGGCTGGCCCGTCGAGGTCGAGCGGATCACGATCGTCGGGCACTCGATGGGCGGGCTCGTCGCCCGCAGCGCCTGCCATCAGGGCGGCTCCTGGGCCGGGCTGGTGCGCCATGTGATCTCGCTCGGTACGCCGCACATGGGCGCGCCGCTCGAGCAGGCCGTGCACGCGCTGAGCGCGGCGCTTCACCTCGCCCCGGAGACGCGGCCGTTCGCGCGCTTCCTGCGCCGCCGCAGTGCGGGAATCCGCGATCTGCGCCGTGGTTCGCTGGTCGACGAGGACTGGCGCGACCAGGATCCGGACGCGCTGCGAACCAGGGCGCTGACCGAGGTGCCGCTCTGTGAGGGCGTCACGCACTGCTTCGTCGCCGCGACGATCACGAGCACCGACACGCACCCGGTCGGGCGGCTGCTCGGGGACGTGCTGGTGCTCGCCCCGAGCGCGTCGGGCCGCAGCCGCAGCCGCAGGATCGGCTTCGACGATGCGTACGGGATGACGCTCGGCGGCACGCACCATCTCGCGCTGCTCAACCACCCGGTCGTCTACGCAAAGCTGCGCGCCTGGCTGACCTGACCGCTCTTTTTGCAGTGTCTTGCGCAAAAGGTTGTAAGTCTCTCCGACAATTTGATAGACCTCGCAATTGTCTGAGGACCCGATGAATGAGGGATGGGTCCCATTGCTGGTGAGCGAGGAGAGGGTCAGCATGGACGGACTTCGGAAGGTGCGTGCCGGAGCTGTGACGATCGCTGCGGTGGGGGCGATGCTCGTCAGCGCGTCCGCCGCGCAGGCACAGCGAGCCCCGAGCGTCGGCCCGGGCACGCCCTGGGGGCAGACCGGCATCCAGCTCTACGACTTCAGCAGCTACCTGTCCAACGGGGCGGGCGAGATCACGTGTCCGGCCGCGCCCGCGCCGCCGACGGCGAACTGCGTCGAGCCCCCCGCCCCGACGAACAGCGCCGGCCGGCTTGAGCGCGTGTTCGCGTGGCTGCAGTCCAAGGACGTCCGTAACGTCGAGCTCTACGGCTATCCGGGCCACCCGTTCCCGGGCACCAACCCGGCGACGGCCAACAACACCGCCGGCCTGCTGGCGCTGCGCGCGCTCGGCGACAAGTACGGCCTGCGCTTCCCGGGCCGTCACGGCAACCTCAACGAGAACAACTGGGACAACGACATCGCGGCGTCGCGGATCCTCGGCCAGACGCACCTCGGTGAGTCCGGGCTGCCCGGGAACACCAACGGCTACAACACCTGGGAACGGCTGTTGAACACCGTCCAGGTGCTCAACCGCCTCGGCAAGCGTTCCGTCGAGGCCGGCCTCGGTCCGGCCTACTTCCACAACCACAACGACGAGTTCAGCCGCCGCTATACCGACTTCGGGCAGAGCTGCCCGACGACCTCCACGGCGACGAACTGCAAGAGCTCGTGGGAGATCATCATGGAGCGCACCGACCCGCGCTGGGTCATCGCGCAGATCGACATCGGCTGGGCCGTCTGCGGCTCCGCCTTCGGCACCCCGCCTGACGCGGCCGCCGGTATGGCCTACGTGACGGCGATGATCAGCAAGTTCACGACGCGCGTCGTCAGCTACCACTTCAAGGACGTCGACGCCGCCGGCATCCGCCTCACCTGCGGCAACGCCGAGCAGCGCGAGATCGGCCTCGGCGGCATCAACTTCGCGCCGATGCTGGCCGCCGCGAAGAACCGCTCCAAGTACTACTTCATGGAGCGCGATCCCGTCGCCGTCGGTGGCCCGACGAACTTCAACCCGTTCACCAACACCGAGAACTCGATGAAGGCAATGCGCGCCGACCCGTCGCCGACGCTCTTCGCGGCCGCCCCGGTCATCCCGTCGCAGCCGGCCGGCACGATCGCCTCGGCCGAGAACGCCGTCCCGATCGTCGTCACCAACGACGGTGACGCGCCGCTGACCATCACCGCCGTCACGCTCGCGGCCGACACCCTCGACGGCGGCAACACGACGCGCGACGACTTCTCGATCGTCAGCCAGAACTGCTCCGGAACCGGCAACGTCGGCCCGCTCGCACCGCGCAAGCTCGCCGTGCTCGACGATCCGACGACGCCTGACGTCAACGAGTCGGCCGCGGCCGTCGCGTCCGGGACCTGCACCGTCAACGTGGCGTTCAAGCCGACGCGCACCAACTACACGTCGGTCGCCCGCCTGCAGTTCACGTCGAACTCCGACGACGGCGTCGAGCGCGTGCTGCTCGCCGCCAAGAGCACCGGCGACGCCCTCGCGACCGTCGGCGGCAACGTCCCGAGCATGCTCGCCCTGAGCCTGCCCACCCAGGGCGGAAGCTTCGGCACCTTCGTGCCGACCGTCGCCCGCACCTACGAGACCGCGCTCGCCGCCACCGCCACCAGCACCGCCGGCGACGGCGTCCTCTCAGTCACCGACCCGGGCACCGCCGCCCCCGGTCACCTCGTCAACGGCACGTTCTCGCTGCCGTCCGCGCTCAACGTGCGCGCGCTCAACACCGCCAGCCCGGCGTCGGTCTACGCGCCGCTGTCCGAGACCAGCGGCACCCCGCTGAACCTGCTCACGTACACCGGCCCGGTCAACGGGGACGCCGTCACCATCGGCTTCCGCCAGGCCATCGGCGCCACCGACGTTCTGCGGTCCGGCAGCTACAGCAAGACGCTGACGTTCACGCTGTCGACCACGATGCCCTAGAGCCACCCGGGGGGTGGCGTCAAGCGTTGACTCCACCCCCTAGGTCGGCCTCTACGTCGTGGCCGTAGAGCCAGGCGTTGTAGCCCATCGGGTCCGTCCCGGCCAGCGCGGCATCCCGCTCGCGCTGGGCGGGACCATCGGGCATGTGGTGATGCTCGCGGCGCTCGCGTGAGAGCTGCTGGACGCGCGTCGCGCGCTCGCGGCGAAGGGTCTCGTAGCGGCGCAGGGCGCCGGCGACGCCGCCGGAGGAGCTGCCGCCGAGGCAGCCCGCCAGGACCGCGCCGTCCTCGATCGCCTGGCCCGCGCCCTGTGCGAAGAAGGGCAGCATCGGGTGGGCGGCGTCGCCGAGGATCGCCACACGGCCATGTGCCCAGCGCTCGACCGGGTCGCGCGCGAAGAACGCGTAACGCTTGGTCTGGGTCGCCGCGGCGATCAGCCGGCACACCGGTTCAGCCCAACCCGCGAACTCGGCCGCGAAATCCGCGACGCTGCCGTTGGCGGTCCAGGACTCCTCGCGCCAATCGCCGGCGGGGTTCGCGGTGACGAGGTTGATCTGGCGGCCGCCAGAGACCGGGTAGTGGACGAAGTGCCGCCGCGGGCCGAGCCAGATCGAGCAGACCGGCCGGCGCGCGAACGCGGGCGCCGCTTCGGCCGGCACCAGCGCGCGATAGGCGGCCAGCCCGGTGAACTCCGGTGACTCGGGGCCGAGCAGGGCCTCGCGCACGACGGAGTGGATCCCGTCCGCTCCGATCAGCGCGTCGAAGCTCTCGCTCGCGCCGCCCTCGAAGGCGATCGAGACCGAGTCCCCCTCGTCGGAGACTGCTGCGACGCGGCGGCCCAGCTCGACCACACCGGTTGGAAGCGCCGAGGCCAGCACGCGCAGGAGGTGCGCGCGGTGGATCGCGATGTAGGGCGCGCCGAAGCGCGACTCGGCCTGCTCGTCGTAGCTCTGGCTGAAGAGGATCGAGCCGTCCTGCCAGCGCCGGAACTCCCATGGCACCTCGAACGCCACGGCGGTCTCCATCAACGCCGGGCCCAGCCCGAGGCGCTGCAACAGCAGGAGCGCGTTCGGGGCGATCTGGATCCCGGCGCCGATCTCCGTCAGCTCGGCCTGGCGCTCGAACACGCGCACGCCCGAGACGCCGGCCCGCAACAGGAAAAGGGCGGCCGAGAGGCCGCCCAATCCACCACCGACGATCGCGACGCGCGGGCCCATACCGCGCAACCTACCCGCCCGGCCGCGCGATCACGGCCGGGCGGGAGGCACCGTTCCTACGGCGTCGTCGCCGAGAGCGTGAACACCAGGGTCTTGCCGTAGCCGCCGGTGTTCAGCGACTCGGTCGCCGCGATCGACTGCTTGAAGCCGATCGTCAGCGGATGCGCACTCACCGGCGTCGGGAACGCCAGCAGAGCGCAGCCGCGCGGTCGTGGCCGGCACCGGCGCGAACGCCGTGTCCGGGTTGGCCGCATCGGTCGCGCGCACCTGCAGGGCCTGCTCGAGCACGCTCGAGCCGTTGACCAGATGGCCCCTGGCCTGCGAGCTCGGGTCGCGGACCGTCAGCTCCGCCGCGGTCGCCGACGACGTCGCCGTGGCGGCCAGCGTCGTCATGTAGTCCCGGGTGACACCCGGCATGAACGCCCCGAAGTTCGCCGAGCCGGAGATGCTCAGCGACAACACGCCCGGGACGACGCCACCGACGCCGACCTCTTCCTCGTTGTCGCTGACCGGCTGGACGGTCACCTTCAACAGCGCGCTCGCGGTGCCGCCCTTGCCGTCGGAAACGGTCACCTTGGCGTAGAACACGCCGATCTCGTCGTAGGTGTGCATCGCGTCCTTGGTGGTCGCGCTGCCGCCGTCGCCGAAGTCCCACGCGTACGTGAGCGTGTCGCCGTCCGGATCGGTACCGGTCGCCGTGAAGGCCACCGGATCGCCCGGGCTCACGTCACCCGACGGGTTGCGCAGCGCGCTCACCGTCGGCTTGTGGTTGGTCGATTCCGTGCCACAGTCGGCGTCCGCGACCGCTCCCGCCGCCACCTCGATACCGCCGAGGAGGTGCTTGAGGAAGTCCGGCTCGGCGTAGCTCGCCTGCGTGTGGCCCATGCCCGTGTACCACGAGCGGCCGCCGTCGTAGCGCTGGCACCACGAGATCGGATGGTCGTCATCCGTCGTGTTGCCGTCGTCCTCGTCGTAGGTCGACTCGTCGACCGTCGCGAGCACGTGGACGCCGCCGGTGCGCGGGCTGTAGTCCGTGCCACCGCCGCCGACGACCGCGTCTGCGGTCGGCGCTTGGTAGTTGTACCACTCGTCCACGCGCGGCCAGGGGTTCGGCAGGCCGAGTGTGGAGTGGTGATCGGTGTCGTCGAGCTTGACCGTCGCGGACGGCGTCCCGGCCGGATGGTTGCGGAAGTACGCGCCGACCAGCTTGCCGTACCAGGTCCACGCGTACTCCGTGTCGGCTGCCGCGTGGACGCCGACGTAGCCGCCGCCGCCCTTGATGTAGCGCTCGAACGCCGCCTGCTGGGTGTCGTTGAGCGGATCGCCCGTGGTCGACATCCAGATCACCGCGTCGTAGTGCGAGAGCACGTTGTCACGGAACAGCGTGGCGTCCTCGGACGCGTCGACCTGGAAGTCGTTCTGCGTCCCGAGCGTCTTGACCGCGGCGATGCCCGCCGGGATCGCGTCGTGCCGGAAGCCCGTCGTCTTGGAGAAGACGAGCACGCGGAACCGCTTCGACGTGTCATCGGCGCCGAACACGGTGACCGGGACCGTCCGGGTCACCTCAGCCGTGCCGTCGGACACGGTCACCTTCGCGTTGAAGGTGCCGGCCGTGGTGTAGGTGTGCGACGGGTCCTCCATCGTGGAATCGGCGGTGCCGTCACCGTCGAAGTCCCAGCTGTAGGTGAGGTCGTCGTCGTCCTCGTCGGACGCGGTGACCGCGAACTGCACCGGCAGCGGGGCGAAGCCGGAGCTCGGCGTCGCCGATGCGTCGGAGATGACCGGCGCGCTGTTGTCAGGCTCTTCGGGCGGGCAGCCCGTCGAGCCGTCGACCGAGAAGTACTCGAAGCCGACGACGCGATCGGCGATCTGCACGCCGAGCGTGAAGAGGCCGAACGGCGCGTTGGTCTGCGGGTTCTGGACCGCCACCGACGGCACCGCCCAGTTCTCGCCGTCGTAGGAGTACTGACCGGTGTAGGACGTGCCGGCCTTGATCAGCCGCAGCCAGACGTCCGTCGGTGCCGGCGGGCGGGTTGACGATCTGCGGCTGCGGATCCTGGATCGCGCCGGCGACCTCGCTGCGCAACTCGATCCGGTTGAACGCCGGGTTGTCGACGTCGGAGATCGCGTCGAACTTCACGTAGTTGTCGTCGTCGGTGCGGACCAGGATGCCACCCTGGGCGTAGCCGCCGTTGAGTTGTGAGACGTCGACCTTCGTCTCGAGGATGTAGTCCTCCTTGGTCGGCGTCTGCAGGATGAAGTTGCGCGTCGTGGACGGGTCGCTGTTGGTGTAGAGGTCACCGAGGACGGTGGTCATCTTCAGCTTGCCGTCCTCGATCTTCACCTTCGTGTCGTCCGGGCGCACGATCGCGTTCCACTTCGCGGTGTCGATCGCCGAGCCGTCGAACTCGTCGCCGGGGCCGTTGCAGCTCGCAGCCCCCGCTCGGCGGGTCCTGCCCGTCGAGCGTGAAGTAGTCGAACGACACCGTGTCGCCGACGCCCGCGGCCTGCGGCCCGATGGCGTAGACGCCGAAGCCGGGCGCCGCCATCGTGTTGGTGGTGGTGGACGCCACCGGCGTCCACGTCGTGCCGTCGAACGAGTACTCGCCCGAGTAGGTCGTGCCGGCCTTCGTCAGGCGCAGCCAGATGTCGGTCGTGCCCGCCGGGACGGCCGGGTCGGCCGGGGTCGGGCTGATGATCGCCCCCGCGGACTCGGAGCGCAGCTCGAGGCGGTTGATCGTCTGATTGCCCGTGTCGGAGATCGCGTCGAACTTGACGTAGTTGTCGCCGTCGACCATGGCGATCAGGCCGCCCTGGGAGTAGCCGTCGGAGATCGTCGCCGCCAGCTTGGTCTCGATCACCCAGTCGTCGCCCGCGTGATCGGCCGACTGCAGGATGAAGTTGTTCGGCGGCGGGTTGGTGTCACCCGTGTAGATGTCGCCGAGCTCGGTCGTGATGGTCAGGTTGCCGCCGCTGACGCTGTAGGCGGCCGGGTTGTCGCGCACGATCGCGTTCCAGCGGGTCTTGTCGAGCGCGTCTCCGTCGAACTGATCGTCGTAGCTCGGGCCGGACGGCGTACCGCCGCCCGCGGTGGCGATCTCGAACCAGTCGAAGTCGGCCACCGGAGTGGTCGCCGCGGCGTTGGAGAACGCGAACATGCCGAGCTTCGCGTTCGCCGGGATCACGGTCGGGCGCCCGACCGGCGTCCAGCTCAGGCCGTCGGTCGAGTACTCGCCGGTGACCTGGGTGCCGTCGGACTTCATCCGCAGCCAGAAGACGTTCGGGAAGTTCGCATCGAGGTTGCCCGTCGAGTCCTCCGCATCGTTGCGCGGCGTCCCGCCGAGCTCCTGGATGAACTCGAACTTCTCGTCGCCGGCGGTCGTGTGGGCGATGCGACCGAACTTCGCGAAGTTCGAGTCGTCGCCGTACAGGATCATCCCGGCCTGGTGGTACTGGGTGGTGCCCTTGAAGCTGACCCGGGTCGTCGCCGTCCACGGGCCGTCCGGCGCATCTCGCAGCACCAGGTTCTTGGCGTCGTTCTGGTCGCCGTAGATGTCGCCGGCCTGCGCCGGGATGTGCAGCGCGCTGCCGGAGACGGTCAGCGCCTGGTCACGGCGCACGACGTCCCACGGCGGGCTGGCGAGGTCGGTGCCGTCGAACTGGTCGAGCTCGGTGGTCGTTCCGCCGCCGGTGCCCGTCCCGGAATCCGGGTCGAAGCGGATCCAGTCGAACTTGGCGACCGGCACGGTCGGCGCCGAGTCGCTGAGCGCCGTCGGCCCGATCTGCGGGTCGGCGAAGGTGCTCAGCGGCGCCGGCTGACCGACGGGCGTGAACGTGTCGTTGTCGAGCGAGTAGAACGCCGTCAGGTTCGTGCCGTCGGAGTGGATCCGCACGTAGTAGGTCGACGGCGTGCTCGTCGGCAGCGCGCCGCTGTTGTCCGCCGCGCCGTTGCGCGGGTTGCCGGCCGCCTCGTAGATGAACTCGAACTGGCGGTTGCCGCCCGCCGAGATCATGTGCACCGACGCCCAGTTGTCGTCGTCGGACCACACGCGCAGCCCGGCCTGGTGGTAGTTCTCGGTCAGCGTCGCGTCGACCTTGGCGGTCACCGTCCAGGTGCCGGTCGGCGTGGGCTGGGTGATGATGTTCTTGGCCGACGTACCGGCCTGGTACATCGAGCCGTTCATGATCGGCAGCTCGAGCTGGCCGTCGCGGACCTGGAAGTTGTCCGCGCTGCGCTGGACCGTCCAGCGCGCGGTGTCGAGCGAGCTGCCGTCGAACTCGTCGGACTTGGCGTTGCTCGGGCACTGGTTCGGTGCGCCCGTGACGCGCACCGTGACCGTGGCGCTGGCCTTGATGCCCGTCTCGTCGGTCGCGGTGACCTTCGCCGTGTAGGTGCCGGCGTTGGTGTAGGTGTAGTGCGGATCCTCCTGCGTCGAGGTGTCGGCGGTGGTGCCGGCGACGCCGAAGTCCCACAGGTAGGTCAGCGCCTGACCTTCAGGGTCGGTCGCCGTGGCGTCGAAGGCGACGTCCAGCGGGGCCTGGCCGGTCTCCGGCGTGGCCGTGGCCGTGACCTCGGGCGGAGCCGAGGTCGAGGCGCCCTTGCCGTGGACCTGGAACCAGTTGAGGTTGAACAGGCTGCCGGTGTCGGTTGGGTTGGTGAAGACGATGAACAGCTCGTGCGTGCCCTGCGGGACGCCCGTCAGTGGCGTCGACACGGTCCTCCACGTCTGCCAGCCGCCGGTCGGCGCGACGTCCACCGAGGCGAACGTCGGACCGGTGGCGGAGTCCATCCGCAGCTCGATCTTGCCGCCCGCGCCGGCCGAGGCCACGCGGAAGTCGATCGAGGTCAGGTTCTCGAAGTTCATCCGCTTGAACGAGATGTAGTCCCCGTTCTCGATGAACGCGGCGCTGTTGCCGCCACCGGCGTCGGTCGTGGTCTCCTCCGTGACGCCGGGGTCGCCGGTCGCGGTGGAACCCGGGACGCGCCCGGTGGTCGAGAAGTGCTCCGCCCGCTTGCGCCGCGTGTGCAGCACGACGTCGTCGGAGCCGGTGAGGGCCTGCGCGGCGCCGTTGCCGGCGTCGGTGTAGGTCGCCACGATCGAGGTGAAGATGTTCGCGTTGGCGTCGTGTCCGGCGTCGGCGAGCGTCTCGAACGTGCCCTCGCAGCCCTGCTTGGCACCGAGGCCGTGGGCGTGCTCGTCATGGCCGAGCTGGATGCTCAGCGTGACCTTGGAGCAGTCGATCGTCCCGTCCTCGGGATCGGTGACCGTGATCTTGTACGGGACCGTGTCACCGAAGTCGGCGAACTGGCCGTCCTCGGGGATGTCGATCTTGACCGTCGGCCGGGTGTTGCCGGCCACCACCACGAGGGTGTCGACGCCGGTCATTCCCGCCTGATCGGTGACCGTGAGGCGGACGCTGTAGTTGCCCGCCGTCGTGTAGGTGTGGCTCGGGTTGGCCTCGGTGGAGTCCGTCGTGCCGTTGCCGTCGAAGTCCCACGCGTACGTGAGCGACGTGCCCTCGGGATCGACCGAGCCGGCGCTGGAGAAGTCCACCGCCAGCGGCGTCGGCCCGGAGTCCACGCTCGCCGAGGCATGGGCGATCGGGCGCCGCGCGCCCTTGATGTATTCGATCCGGAAGATGCCCGAGTCGAGGTTGTTGCCGTTGAAGCCGCCGCCCCAGTCGATGATGTAGAGCGCGCCGTCGGGGCCGAACTCCATCTCGTGGACGCGCCTGAACGTGGTCGTCCACGGCGTCGGGTTGACGCTCGTCAGGCGGGTCTCGCCGGTGTCGAGCGTGGCGGTCTTGATCCAGCCCGAGTTCCATTCGCCGATGAACCAGTGCCCGTCATAGAAGGCCGGGAACTTCGTGTCCGACTGGAGGTCCGGATCGTAGTCGTAGCGCGGGCCGCCGGTCGGGGCGCCGCCGGTGCCGAGGCCCGGGTTGCGGGGGTCGGTCTCGGTGTAGCCCATCCACCCGATCGCCGGCTTCGCCGGCGGCAGGTTGACCAGGCCGGTGTTGTTGGGCGAGTCGTTGACCGGCGCGGCGCAGTTGAACTTCGGCGCCGGACGTGCCGGTCGCGAAGTTGTAGTCGTTGTAGGGGACGTTGTCGCGGACGCAGTAGGGCCAGCCGTAGAAGCCCGGAGTGACGACGTTGAACTCGACGCTGCCCTGCGGGCCGCGGTTCGGGTTCGTCGAGCCGGCGTCGGGGCCGTAGTCGCCCAGCAGCACCTTGCCCGACTTGGGATCGATCGTCAGCCGGAACGGGTTGCGGAAGCCCATCGCGTAGATCTCGGGCAGCGTCTTGTTGGTGGTGTCCTCGGCCTCGGGGAACATGTTCCCGTTCGGGATCGTGTAGCCCGTGCCGAGGCCCGGTCCGGTCGGATTGGCCAGCGGCGTGATCCGTAGGATCTTGCCGCTGTAGCTGTTGGTGTTGGCCGCCGTGCGCTGGGCGTCCCAGAACCCGCGGCCGGGCCGCTCGTCGATCGGGTCGAAGCCGTCGGAGGCGAACGGGTTGGTGTTGTCGCCGAGGCCGAGGTAGAGGTTGCCGTCGGGGCTGAAGGCGAGCGAGCCCGAGCTATGGCAGCACTCGTCGCGCTGCATGCTGAAGGTGAAGATCACGCGCTCGGACGCCATGTCGAGCACGTCGCCATTGAGCGTGAAGCGCGAGACGCGCAGCTCCGTGGAGGAGTTCGGCAGCGGCGTGTAGGTGACGAAGAGGTTGTGGTTGATCTCGAAATTCGGGTCCAGCGCGAGGCCGATGAGGCCGTTCTCCTGCACGCTCGAGACCGGGACGATGCCCGCGGTGGCGACCGAGCCGTCGGCCTTGATCACGTTGACCTCGCCCGTGATCCGCTCGATGTAGAACGTGCGACCGTCCTTGGCGACGGCGAGCTCCATCGGGCTCTCGGTGTCGTCGTCGAGCGTGGTGATCTCGAAATCGCTCGCGGACGGGGGCGCGGTGCGCTGCTCGCCGCAGTCGGCGGTCACGGTTCCGGCCGCGGTGCGGATGCCGCCGAGGATGTGGGCGCGGAACTCCGGCTCGGAGAACGAGCTCTGGGTGTGGCCCATCGCCGTGTACCACGCGCGGCCGCCGTCGTAGTTGGTGCACCAGGCGACCGGGTGGTCGTCGGCGGCGGCGCTGTCGTCGGCCTCGTCGTAGGTCGACTCGTCGACGGTGGCGAGCACGTGCACGCCGGCCTCACGCGGGCTCCAGTCGACGATGCCGGGCTGGTTGCCGCCGACGACGGGGTTCGTGGGCGGCTGGAAGTTGTACCACTCGTCGTTACGCACCCACGGGTCCGGTAGACCTGTGGTCGAGGGCTCGTTGGCGTCCTCGATGTGGACGGTCGCCTGCGGCGTGCCGGCCGGGTGGTTGCGGAAGTAGCCGCCGAGCATCTGGCCGTACCACGGCCACGTGTACTCGGTGTCGGAGGCCGCGTGGATGCCGACGTAGCCCTTGCCGGCCTGGATGAAGTGCTCGAACGCGGTCTGCTGCGCGTCGTTGAGGATGTCGCCCGTGGTGGAGAGGAAGACGACGACGTCGTACTGCGCGAGGTTGGCGTCGGTGAAGACCGTGCTGTCCTCGGAGGCGTCGACCGTGAAGCCGTTGGCCGTGCCGAGCGCCTGGATCGCCGCGATGCCCTGCGGGATCGAGTCATGCCGGAAGGCCGCGGTCTTGGAGAAGACGAGCACCTTGTCGAGCGTGTTCGGCGCCGCGTCCTGGACGGTGATCGAACCGGTCATGCCGGCGTGGATCTTGCAGACGAACGTGTAGACGCCCGCGGTGTCGAAAGTCTTGGAGATCGGGGCGCCGTTGGGGTCGCGCGTCTCGTCGATCGACCAGTTGCCGCTGGATGAGGTGACCGTATGCGTCGTCGTGGCCTCGTCGAACTCGAAGCGAACGGTGTCGCCGACGTCGATCGTCGTTGTCGCTGGCTGGAAGGCGGTCGCCGGTGTGTCCACCGAATCGACCACCACGGTTTTCGCCAACGCTGGTGCCGCACCCAGGGCACACGAAACGATGGCGGCAACGACTACGAGCAGCGCGGACCGCAGCAGGCGCATGAGTAACGGCTCTCCTCCGTTGATTCCTCCGACCACCGGACTTATCGCAAATGAGAGAAATAAAGTCCAGCGAGAACCGACAGACCGTCAACAATATTCGTCGCTCACCTGCCGAAGACCCGCTGCGTGCTCGCGTTTCGATTTCCATCGGGCCCCGCAGAGGTCCGAACTGGAACAAGTGCTCGGGTGCGTAGGCGGGTTCAAGCCATAGCGGCTCAGCTCATTCGGTCCCCAGCTCTCATGTGCGAGGCGCTCCAGACACTGCTTCCAGGGAGCCTTCGGGCGATTTCGTCGGATGACTCGCCGACGCCGCACCTGGGACGCTAGTCCTCGAGCATCCGCTCGTGGCCCTGCGGACAGGTGCCGCGGATCGAGTCATGCAGCCCGTCCTCGAAGACGTCCTCGCGGCGCCAGTGGGCGTCGCAGTAGACCGCTTCGCACTCGGGGCAGTAGAACGGCACGAGCTCGAAGTCGATCCTGTAGAGCGCGGCGGCGTCCGCGATCGCCGCCCGGGCTTCGTCGGTCGCCGTCTGCGTCAGCGTGCTCGTGAACGAGGTGCGCCGCAGTTCGTCGCCCTCGATCTGCAGGCGGCCCGCCTCGCGACTGCAGACCGAGCAGATGTGCACGGCGTGGCCGTGCAGGACCGCGCACGCGACGTCGTAGCGATGACCGAGCGCGACGAACTCGTCGCCCCAGCCGCTGCTGATGGCGACCTCCTGGACCGGCCCGGTGGGCGCGAACAGCAGGCTCATCCCGCCCGTCTTCGTGCTGCCTCGCCGCAGGCTCTCGATGTGGGTGTCGAGCTCACGGAGCGCCGAATACTGGTCGGCGAACGACGACCACGAGAAGTCGTTGCCGGGCAGTGCGAGCAGCCGGCGCACGTCCAGCATCACGTCCGTCAGCGTGTCCACGGCGCGTAACGTAACCGAGCGTGCGTGATCGCTTTCGAGGGGCGCTGCTCGGGCTGGCCGTCGGGGACGCGGTCGGCACGACGGTCGAGTTCATGGCGCCCGGAAGCTTCGAGCCGGTGCGCGACATGGTCGGCGGCGGGCCGTTCGGCCTGCCGGCGGGCGCGTGGACCGATGACACCTCGATGGCGCTCTGCCTCGCCGAGAGCCTGATCGAGCGGCGCGGCTTCGATCCCGTCGACCAGCTCGCGCGCTACGTCCGCTGGTACCGCGAGGGGCACTGGTCGAGCACCGGGCGCTGCTTCGACATCGGCAACGCGACGCGCGCCGCGCTCGAGCGCTTCGAGCGCACCGGCGAGCCCTTTCCCGGTGACGCCGCGCCTGATGCGGGCGGCAACGGGCCGCTGATGAAGCTGGCGCCGGTCGTGCTCGCCTACGCGTCACGGCCGGACGACGCGCTGCGCTTCGCCGCCGCCAGCGCACGCACGACCCACGGCGCGCCGGAGGCGGCGGACGCGGCGCGCTGGTTCGCCCGGCTGCTGCTCGAGGCGCTCGCGGGCCGCGATCCACTCGCGCTGGCAGTCGACGAGACGCTGCACCCGGAGGTGATCGCCGCGGCTTCGTCGGTGCGAGAGCCGCCCGCGGTCCGCGGCGGCGGCTACGTGATCGACGCGCTCGAGGCCGCGCTGTGGGCGCTGCGCTCGACCGCGAGCTTCGAGGCCGGCGTGCTCGCCGCGGTCAACCTCGGCGACGACGCCGACACGACCGCCGCGATCTACGGCCAGCTCGCGGGCGCGATCTACGGGCTCGAGGGCATCCCCTCGCACTGGCGCGAGCGCGTCCACCTTGCCGACGAGATCCTCGCCTTCGCCGATGCCCTGCACGCCCTCCGACCTGAAGTTCCCTACGGCGCGCTACCCGAGCCGATCCGCGGGGCGGTGCGCACAAAGGCCGAGTCGCGCCAGCTGACGGTCGCGGACGACGCGCAGGCCTACCTGACGCACAGCCGCAAGCTGAAGAAGTCCGGGTTGCTCGGGCGGGTGACCGGAACGGCCGATCCGGACAAGGAGCACCTGACCGCGCTCGTCATCGGCGCCAGGGACGTGATTGTCTGCGTGAGCGGGGAGAAACGCGGCACGTCCGTGATGACCACGCGCCTGGAGGACGCCGATCTGAGCTCGCTTGCGGACCGCCTCGGCGTGGCCGGCGGGAAGGTGCCGAGCGACGGAATGTCGGTCGACGGGTTCGCCGTCTCCAACGAGGGGGCGACCGGCCGCGGGTCGCTCTGGGTCGGCCTCGGAGCGCCCGAGGGTGGCGCCGCCAAAGCCGCGCTCGAGGACGCGATCCGACGAGCCAAGGCCTGACCGCGAACCTAAAGGAACTTAAGGGGCCCGGCCCCTTCAGGTGCGTCTATCTGCGGCTGGCGCGTGGGCGGGGCTGTGCGCTCGCGCAGGTGACGCACGTCACGACGTCGGGCATCGCCGCCAGCCGCTTCTCCGCGATCGGCTGGTGGCAGACGTCGCACTCGCCGTAGGTGCCCTCGTCGAGCTTCGCCAGCGCTCGCTCCGTCCGCTCCAGCCCGGCCTCCAGCGAGGTGCCGACGCCGATCTCGGTCAGGCGGCTGATCGCCTCGACGGTGCCGTCGCCGATCCGCTTGCCGAAGCCCTGCGCGGTGCCGCGCTCGGGCCGCTTGGCGAGGCCGGCGATCGTCTCTCGCGCGCGATCGCGCCGCTCCTCGAGCTCGCGCCGGATCGCGTCGTCGGGCATTCGCCCAACCTACCCCGAGGGAGCGGCGAATACCGCATCGGCGAGGAACGGCACGGCCGTCGGGTCCGTCGCGCTGATCAGCACCGCCTTGCAGCCGCGCACCCCGGCGGCGACGAGCTTGCCGTCGCTGAGCGGGATCACCGCGTAGCCCTTCTGCTCCTTCACCGGTACCCCGCCCGACTTCGCCGATTTCACGAGTCCTGACACGTACGCGGCGGGATCCCGGCTCGGGACACCGACGAGCGTGCCGAGCGTCAGGCCTTCGCGCGTCGCGGCGCGCATGTCGACGGGGCCGCCGGACTCATTGAGATTCAGCGCCTGCACGGTCTTGAGACGGGTCGCCTCGTCGACCTTCTCGTACTCGAAGCCGTCGGGCGCGACGCCGTAGGGATCGCTCGTCTCCGCGCAGCTCGTCGGCGGCGCCGTCGCGGTCGCGGCGGTCTCCGCCGGCTTGTCGGAGTCCTTGAAGAGCAGCTGCGACAGGCCCGCCATCACCAGCACGGTGACGACGACCACGGCGAGCACGGACTTCAGACCGAGGCGACGATCGAGCACCACGCGATGATGGCAGCCCCCGGATCAGCCCCGGCTAACGACCGGTCGTGCGATGCGTCGCCGCGCGCGTGTGCGCGGCGCGTCCATGCCCGGTTCCGCCGCCGCCGCGCGCGCCGGAGTGCACCGGCTGGGGTGTCCGGCGGATCAGCAGGCGCAGCGCCGCGTCGCTCGCGCCTTCCTCGGTGCGCTCGCTGAGCGTCGTCAGGTTGACGGTGCGGAGCACCGCCCCGCGCTTGCTGTCCATCATCGCCACGACGGCCTTGTTATGGCTCGGCACGTCGAAGACGATCCCGTCCAGCTGCGGACCACCCGTCGCGACCTTGACGAGGTCCCCTGCGGTTATCGACTCCATAGCGTCCACCCTACTCGCGCGACCGTCCGCGGCCGCGCGAGCGGGCGACCGGACTACGGCGTGGTCGTCGAGAGCGTGAAGGTCAGCGGCTTCGCGTAGCTGCCGGTGCGCAGCGCGTCGTCGGCGCCGATCGACTGCTTGAACTCGAGCGCGACGGCCGCGTTGGAGACCGGCTGGTCGAACATCAGCAGTTCGTTCGCCGGCGTCGCGGAGGAGCCGACCGCCGCGAAGCTGCCGGCGTTCGCGCGCGCCTGCAGCGCCTGCGGCAGGAAGAAGGCGCCGTTGACCAGGTGACCGGTCTGGAACGCGCTCGGGTCCGCGACGCTCAGCGTCGCGTCGCCGGCGGTGGAGACCACGGTGGCCGTGGTCGAGGCCCGGCGCGGCTAGCACCGATGTTCGCGATCCCGTTCACGATCGTGATCAGCAGGTCATCCGAACCGATCGACGTCGTCGTGTAGTGCAGCGTCCGGCCCGAGACGTAGGCGGTGCCGGCGAAGGCCGGCGCGGCGCAGGCGAGCGTGAGGCCTACGGCGGCCAGACCGATGAAACGTCGTCCGTGACGCATGATGGGCGCGGAACTATGCGCGATCTGGATCTCTTGCGCAAGCGTCGACGAACGCCGCGATCCTGTCGAGCGTGGCCTCGTCGTTCTCGAGGTGCGGAACGTGCGCGACGCCGTCGAGCAACTCCAGCCGCGCGCCCGGGATGAGCGGCGCGGCGAGCTCGTCGATGACCTGGATCTCCTCGGCGTCGAGCCGGCCGAGCAGGATCAGCGTCGGCACCGCGATCGCGCCCAGCCGCGGCCACGCGGCTGGAATCGCGGCCTGATCGCCGGGATCCTCCGCGCGCAGGGCGCGCTCGTTCATCTCCAGGAAGAGCGCTCGCGCGCCGCCGCCGACGCGCCCTTCCTCCGCGCTCGGTCCATCCAGCCACATCCACGCCTCGAGCCGGCCGACCTCGTCGATATCGCCGGCGGCCGCCGCCGCCTCGATCAGGACGTTGAGCTCGGCCGTCGGACCCTCCTGCAGGTCCGGGTACGGCGCCCCGCGGACGGCGGTCCCGATCAATGCGAGCCCGGCCACCCTTCCGGGGTCGTCGAGCGTGAGATCGATCGCCGCCTGCCCGCCCATCGAGCACGCCACGACGACGGGCCGCTCCAGGCCGGCCGCGTCGATCACGGCCTTCGCGTCGGCGACCGGCGACCAGCCGTCCTCGCGCTCGTAGGTCGTCTCGCCGTAGCCGCGCATGTCATACGCGACGCAGCGATGACGAGGGCTGAGCCGCTCGACGACATGCACCCAACTGCGCCGGTCATTGACGCCCGCGTGGATCAACAGGACGTCGGTGCCTGTCTCGGCACCCGTGCTGTCGAACGCCAGACGAGCGCGTCCAGAGATCGCGAACATCCTCCGAAGGCTACGCCGAGAGCCGGCGCGCGAGGACCTCGCCGTCCGCGACGAACCAGACCTGTCGCCCGCGGTTGCTCTCGCGCACGAAGTCGCGCAGCGCGTTGCTCTGCTCCAGCCGGCCCGAGATGTCCCCCACGACCGCCAGACGCTGGCCGTAGTTGACGAACTTCTGGACGAACTCCCCGGCGATGCCGGAGCTGAGGGTGAAGAAGTCCGGGTCCAGTCGCGCGACGGGGATGGCGATCCAGTCGGCGCCGTCGACGCTCTCGCCGTAGATCACGCCGAGCGCGTCGGCCCCGCTGCTCAGCAGCGGTCCGTCGGCGGAGATGGTGTGCACGACGCTCATCGCGCCGACCTTAGACGGCGCTTGGCGCCACCTCCCAATCGATTCACGGTGCGCGTGCCGGCGAGCCGGCGAAGCGACGGGTCTTGACTTCCTAATGATATTAGGTATATCTCCTACTCATCATAGGAAACCCCTGGAGGCCGAGATGAAGACCATCAGCGTCACCGAGAACGTCACCCAGCTCACCCGCATGCATTTCGTCAACGCGTTCCTCGTCCGCGAGGACGACGGCTTCACGCTCGTCGACACCACCTTCGGCGGCGCGGCCGACGCGCTGATCGGCGCGGCGCGCGACGCCGGCGGCGCAATCCGGCGGATCGCGCTGACGCACGGCCACAGCGACCACGCCGGATCGCTCGACGCGCTGCGCGAGCGCCTCGGCGACGAGGTCAAGGTGCTGATGCCCGAGCTCGACGCGCGCATCCTGGCCGGTGAGCAGGTGGTCGAAGGCAAGCTCCGCGGCGCCTGGCCGAAGGTGCGCACGGCGCCCGACACGCGGCTCGCCGCGGGCGACCGGGTCGGCAGCCTGGAGATGGTTCCCACGCCCGGGCACACGCCCGGGCACGTCGCCTTCCGCGACACGCGCGACGGCGCGGTCATCGCCGGCGACACGTTCACGTCCTACGGCCGGCTCAACGTCTCGGACAAGTTCCGGCTGCCGTTCCCGCTCGCCGCGACGGCCACCTGGAACGGGGAGACGACGCTCGAGTCGGCGCGAACCGTCCGGGCGCTCGACCCGTCGGTGATGGTCGTCGGCCACGGCCCCGTGATCCGCGACCCGGGCGCCGCGATCGATCGCGCCCTCGCGCGCGCGGGTTCCGCCCCGTCCGCCGCGGAGCTGCGCTGATGGCGCGAGCCGGCCTGGACACCGAGACCGTGGTGACGGCCGCCGCCGCGCTGGCCGACGCCGACGGGCTCGAAGCCGTCACGCTCGCGCGGCTCGCCTCCCACCTCGGGGTGCGCCCGCCCTCGCTGTATGTGCATGTCGGCGGCCTCGCCGACCTCCACCAGCGGCTCGCGGCGCGGGGCGCGCGTGAGCTCGCCACACGGCTCCAGGCCGCCGCGGCCGGACGCTCGCGTGGCGAGGCACTGACCGCCGTGGCGAACGGCTACCGCGCCTACGCCCGCGAGCACCCGGGGACGTACGCCGCCGCCCAGCGCACGACGAACCTCGCGGGCTCGGACGCCCAGGCCGCCGCCGGCGTGCTGCTGGACACGGTGCTGGCCGTCTTGCGCGGCTACGGGCTCACCGACGAGGACGGCATCCACGCGACCCGCGCCTTCCGCGCCGCGCTGCACGGGTTCGTCTCGCTCGAAACCGACGACGGATTCGGGATCGCCCTCGACCTCGACGAGAGCTTCAGGCGCCTGATCGCCGTGCTCGACCACGGCCTCTCCAGCGAGGCCGCGCTCTTCTAACCGACGCCGAGCTCGGCGCGGATCACCTTCCGGAACCCGATCAGGTTCTCGCCGCCCATGCGGGCGAGCCGCAGCCGCGCGGGCCTCCCGTCGACGGTCACCACCACCGGGAACGTCTTCGCGCCGCCGCCGCGGCGCGCGACCTGCTCATCGTCAAGGACGATCGCTCCGGCGGGGCCGCGGGGCTCCAACGTCGTCGCGATCTCGAGGCTCATGGCCACGGCGTCGCAGGCGACCCTGAACGGATTCGGGCGCCGCTGGAAATGGCTCGGCGCCCGAAAACGAAGAAAGCCCCGCGATTGCAGGGCTTTCAGAGGAGCGCGCCCGAGAGGATTCGAACCTCTGACCTTCGGTTCCGTAGACCGACGCTCTATCCAGCTGAGCTACGGGCGCTGGTCGTGCGGCCGGGGAGTGTAGCGCTCGTGACGGGCCTGACCGGCGCGGGCGCGTCGGCGTACTGGGGTAGCGGCCGAGGGCGGCCTGGATCGGAAAGACGATGCGGCGGATCGGCGCGGGGATCGCGGTGATCGCGAACTCGCTGCGGTAGCGGGTGAGCAGGAAGGCGGCGGCGATGTCGATGCTGATCCGGCTGATCCGGCCGCTGCGGACGCGGACGGTCTCGGACTGGCGACCGTGCTCGACCAGGCGCGACAGCGGATCGATCCGACCGTCACCGCCTCGGCGCTGGTGGAGGCGCAGACGCATCCTGAGGCGCTCGAGGGTCGCCCGCAGGCAGGTGATCGGGCCGGCCGCGGGAGCGTTTCCGGCGCGTCCGGCGCGCCCGGCGGCCTGAGTGGCCGGAGCGTGCCATCGCGGCGCTCTGGCCGGCGTGGCCGAGCCGGACGGGATTGCTTGAACTCCGCTGCAGTCAGATTGTTGACAAGCTAAACCCTGAGCGCTTAGGCTTCGCACGCTCACGGAGTCCCCACGAAGCCCGCGCGAGGGTCAGGGATAACGGAAGCCGCTGGATTCGTGCTGATTGCGCGCGGGCGACGGACAAGGAGGGTCGCTATGTCGCCGGTCGTCGATGCGGATCAGCTCTCGAAATGGGCGAGTTCATGAGCCGTCGCCTCGCGCTCCTCGCCGCATTCGCCGCGGCCGTCAGCTTCAACCCAGCCGACGCGCACGCCGCCGGTGCCGTCGGCCACACGGTCAAGACGATCGACGTGCCCGGCTGGGTAGGAAAGTCGCAGACCGCTGCGACGCGGTCCGTGGTCGTGCACCTCTGGTACCCCGCTGACGCGGCGGACGCCGTCACACGGCTCAAGGCGACGTACACATCGGAACTGTTCGGCAAGCCGCTGCCGAACGGGTGGGCGCCGCTGTCGTGGAAGATCGAGGCCGCGACCGCGCGCGAGGACGCGAAGTTCGACGCGTCCGGCGCGCCATACGCGCCGATCGTCTTCTCGCACGGGGCGAACAACGACCCGTTCGACTACGCCGACACGCTCGAGGCGATCGCGCGCGCCGGCTTCATCGTGGCTGCGCCGGGGCACACCAACAACACGCAGGACGACGTGCGGATCGACTACATCAACGCGCTCGCCGGCGCGCGCGTGCTCCCGTGCCTGGACGGCCTGCCGGCCCGGGCGATCGCCGGGCTCACGACGGCCGGGTTCCCATCCACGCCCGTGGACTGCGCGAAGAACGTCGTCGCGGACAGCATGGCCGAGCGCTCACTCGACGTCAGCGCGGTCATCGACCGGCTTCCCGGCTGGTTCGGACCTGATGTCGACGTCGCCCGCGCGGGCATGCTGGGGCATTCCCGCGGGACGGTCACCGCGCTCGCCGCTGCCGGGGGGACGATCAACTGGCGCGTCAACGGCAGCCCGGCGACTTCCCAGTGCCTGCCGATCACGCCCCCCGACCCGGAGCCGGAGCTGTGCTGGCCGGGCGTGCAGCCCGAGTCGCGAGTGAAGGCGGTGATGGGCATGGCGATCGGCGCGGCGGCGATCAACAACAGCGTCAACCTCGCCCGCGTCACCGTCCCGACGCTGCTGGTCTACGGAGATCGAGACCGCAACGTGGTCCCGGAGAACACCACGCTCGTCGCGTGGCCCGCCATCCCCGGCCGCGTCGGCGACGCGCCCGTCAAGATCGAGGGCGCGACCCATCGCAGCTTCGACTCCAACTACTGCGCTGAGTTGCAGTCCGCGGCCGCCGCCTTCGACACCAACCACGACGGCCGGGTCGATGCCGCCGAGGCCGCCAGCACGAACCGGCCGCTGGACCGCTGGAACATCGGCCTGGTCGGAGCTTCCTTCCCCGGCTTCATCTCCGGCAAGGCGGTGCACTACTGCGCCGCGGAGGACCTCACGACCCCGGTGAACATCCGGCGTGCCCTCGCATCCTGGCCCAACGCCGAGTACGGCTGCTCGGAGCCCGACAGCGGGCCGGACTCGGATGCCAGCTGCGGCTGGATCGCGCACACCATCACCCCGCCGAACAATCAGCCAGGCGTCTGCGCGCCCGGCGTCACCGCCGCGCCGTGCACCGGTGTCGACAGCGACCAGGTCAAGGAGTTGATGATCCAGAAGGCCGTCGACTTCTTCGGCCATAGGCTCGAACGCGACGGCGACGGCGTCCCGGACGCGCTCGACAACTGCCCCGGGACCGCCAATCCCGACCAGAGCGACACCGATCACGACGGGACCGGCGACGCGTGTGACGGCACGCCGGTCGGCACGATCGCGCCGACGCTCGTCGTCCCCGCGGCCTTCGCCGTCGACGCAACCGGCCCGGCGGGAGCGATCGTCCCGTTCACGGCGACCGCGACCGACGACCTCGATCCGGCCCCCAGCGTCGTCTGCACGCCCGCCTCGGGCAGCCTGTTCGCGATCGGTGCCACAAGCGTCAAGTGCGTCGCCACAGACAGCGGCGGCAACTCGTCTCACGCGACCTTCGCGATCACGGTGCTCGGCGCCGGCGCGCAGCTCTCACAGCTGATCGACGACGTGATCGGCGCCAGTCGTCTGCCGGCTGCGGCGAAGACGCAGCTGACGGCGGCGCTGAAGCCGCTCGTCGCCGGTTTGGACCCGGCCAAGCCGCTGCAGCGCAAGGTCGCCTGTCTGGGCCTGAAGACGTTCACCACCGTCGTGCGCCTCCTGGCCCCGACGCAGGCCGCCGACTGGACGGCCGACGCGAACCGCATCAGAGCGTGTGCTCGACTGCTGAACCGGCCGCGCCCGACGCCGCGGCAGCGCTCAGGCCGCGGCGTCAACAGCGGACAGGGCGGGATTCGAACCCGCGATGGAGCTATAAACCCCATACTCGCTTAGCAGGCGAGTGCCTTCAGCCTCTCGGCCACCTGTCCCGGTTCGCGGGGAGTGTAGAGATCGCCGCTCAGCGTGTGTAATTGCGACGGCCACGGGGGAGCGTGTCGAGCTCCTCCAGCGACATACCCGCGCCGACTGCGACGCAGGTCAGCGGGTCGTCTGCGAGCCGGACGGGCATCCCGGTCTCGGCCCCGACGCGCTCCGCGAGACCGCGAAGGAGCGACCCGCCGCCGGCGAGCAGCACGCCCTCGGTGGTGATGTCGGCCGCCAACTCGGGCGGCGTCTCCTCCAGCGTGGCGTGGATCGCGGTCATGATCTCGGCCAGCGGGGAGGCGATCGCCTGGCGGACCTCCTCGGAGGTCAGCAGGATCTCGCGCGGGAGGCCGGAGGCGAGGTCGCGACCGCGGATCGAGGTCTCGATCTCCTCGGCCAAGGGCGTCGCAGAGCCGGCGGCGAGCTTGATCGCCTCGGCGCTCTGGGAGCCGATCGCCATCCGGTGCTCGAGCCGGATGTGGTTGGTGATCGCGTCGTCGAGGTCGTAGCCGCCGACCCGCAGCGACTTCGCGACGACCAGCCCGCCGAGCGAGATGATCGCGACCTCCGACGTGCCGCCGCCGATGTCGACGACCATGCGGCCGACTGGCTCGCCGATGTCGACGCCTGCCCCGATCGCGGCCGCGAGCGACTCCTCGATCAGATGCACCTCGCGCGCGCCGGCACTCAACGTGGCCTCTTCGACGGCCCGGCGCTCGACCTCGGTGATCCCCGAGGGCGCGCAGATGACCATCCGCGGGCGCGAGAAACGGTTGTTCATCACCTTGCCGACGAACTGGCGCAGCATCGCCTCGGTGACCTCGAAGTCGGCGATCACCCCGTGCCGCAGCGGCCGGTCGGCGGAGATCGTGGCCGGCGTGCGGCCGATCATCCGCTGCGCGTCAGACCCGACCGCGTGGACCTCGCCGGTGCGCTGGTCGATCGCGACCACGGACGGCTCGGAGAGCACGATCCCGCGCCCACGCACGTACACGACCGTGTTCGCCGTGCCCAGATCGACGGCAACGTCGCCGCCCGACCGCAGGCGACCGACGTTCCGGCGCCGGCCGGCACCACCGGCGAACAGATTCAGGGCCATCTGGCGATCACCTAAGCACACGCCCCGGCGCAGCCGGGCACAACCCGCTCGGAAGAGGGGCGTACCCTAGACCCCTTCTGGAGGGGTGGCAGAGTGGTCTATCGCACCGGTCTTGAAAACCGGAGT
This sequence comes from uncultured Solirubrobacteraceae bacterium, assembly GCA_963848475.1. Lineage (GTDB taxonomy): Bacteria > Actinomycetota > Thermoleophilia > Solirubrobacterales > Solirubrobacteraceae > Solirubrobacter. The sequence goes on from CAWKDW010000006.1 coordinate 49,518, forward strand.
CCGTGCAAGCGGACCGTGGGTTCGAATCCCACCCCCTCCGTTCCACCCCGCCGGACCTTGGCTCTACCGGGGCGTTTGCGCGGCTTCGTCCGTGGCGCTCGGCAATTCCGGCGAGGTCAACGCGAGCCAGGAGAATCGGCCGTCTCCGGGGTCTTCTTTCCCGGACTTTCCCGGGGAACAGCTGGCGAGCACCCTCCGTTGCGCGAGTTCGTGTGCGTGCGGCGTGCACGCGGCGGGCGCCGCTCAGCGCTCGTACGCGCGGCCGCGGGGCAGCACGCGAAGGACGTGAATGGTGTGCTGTACGTCGTCGAGTCGGAGGATCACGCGCCAGTCACCGACGCGCAGTCGGTACTCCGGGCGTCCCTGGAGCTTGATGACGTCGCCGGTCGGCGGGTCGGCTATCAGGCGTTCGAGCGCATCGAGCACGCGGTTGCGAACGGGTGGATCGAGTCGCGCAGGTCGCGCCGGGCGTCTGCTTCGACCTCGACGCGCCAGCCGGCGGTCGAATCGAGCTCGCGCCGGAGCTCGGCGAGCGACACCGAGTCACCGCGCTGGGTCCAGGCTTCGTCGACGCTAGCCCGCTCCGCGGGCGTCAGCGGCTCGTCTTCCTCGGGCACGGTGTCGAAGAACTCGAGCACGGGATCCTGTTCCTGGCGGCGCGTGATGAACGCGAGCGCCTGTTCGGCCTCGAGCTCGCTCAGCTCTTCGACGGCCTGGCGCAACTTGTCCTTGGCGGTCATGGCATCTCGCAGAGTACCCCCGTGGGCGCCGTTGTCGGAGCCAACCGCGAATCCGTCCTGGCAGACGAGGATCGAACCACGCCGGTAGCTGTCGTTCTCAACCGCTGAGATGGCCGCGCCGATCAGACACCTCTTCCGACCGCGCAACGGCCACCGCCTGCCTCCCTCACCAGCCAGCAGTTCGTCCTTGCTTGCGGCGGGTCGCGAGGTCTGGAGTGCCGATCGTGACGAGCGACACGGGCGCCGTGCGCGAGCGGCAAATCGGGTGGCCGGTGCCGAGGCTGGTGATCGGCACCCGGTGCTGAAGCAGGTTCGTGTCGCGGCGTGGAACGCTCGCGATCTCGGGCTGAGTTGGACCGTTCCTCTGATGAGCCGCGCCGCGATGTGGTGCCGGCGAGGACGGCCGCTTGCGGCCGCCCGCAGCCGCCCTTGACGTCGTAGAGAAGATTCTCACCGAGCGAGCGACGTGATCCGACGACGAGCTCGGTGCTTCAACTGCGACAGGCGATCCACGAAGGACTCGACGGCGGGCGGGGGATCAAGGCGTGGCTGGCTCAACGGGACGGGGCTCCGTAAGCCGGGACCCCGCGAGACGAATTCCGCCCCGGTCGATCCCTGGCCAAACGTTACGAGTTTCCACAATATGGCTACTTCTCATGTAGGCCGCTCGCTGCTTGGTTCAGACGCGAAACAGGGGCGCTCCGGACGATGTGCGAGCGCCGCCGCCCAGCTACACGAGCAGCGAGTTCGATACGCCTGTCCGCCACGAGCGAGATCGCGACGATTGGATCTTGTGGCGCTCAGGCGGTCTTGAGGTAGTGGTGCAAGGCCTTGCGGATTACGGCCGATGTCGTCTCGTGGTCACGTGCGGCGCGTTCAGCCAGCGCCTCTCGCAGCTCAGGGTCCAGGCGGACGGATTCGACGCTGGCGGGGGACGAGCCGATCGGTGGCCGTCCGCCACGGCGGCGGAGGGTTTCGTCGACGTCATAGCCGGCTTCGGCCTGTGCGGCGAGTTGGTTGATCAGTGCGTCGGTGATCGGTGCGCCGCTTGCGGTCTTGCCGCGGGTCTTGTCATCCATCGGTCATTCTCCCGGGAGCAGTCTCCGGTACTTCGGTCGCATCGGCATGGCGTGAATCACGAGCTCTGAGCCGTCGTCGCGCGCGAGCGTGACGATCTCCAGCAGTTGGGCGTTGCGCGCCGGTCCGAGGTAGAGGCGAGTGTCGTCATCTTGGGCGTCGATGGCCATCGCGTGGGCGATTGCGTGATGGATCTCCTCGTCGGGTACGCCGTGCTTGCGTGCCGACGGGTGGATCTCCACCTGAGAATCGTACTACGAAACGACGCCGTGAGCATCAAGGCACGCCGGGGCCGATGAGCGGCGGTTCAGTCGGCGGGTGCGCCCTGACGTGCTGCTTCCCGCGGTGCGGCGAGGAGCGACGACCGATTCGCCGCGCTGCTCGTTGGAAGCAAGCGCAGCGGTGCTCGCGGCGGAGACGCCCCCGAGAGCCAATGTCCTCTGGCTCGGGAAGTGACGCTATTCGACGAATATGGATCTTTCTCGACAAAAGCATCGTCCCATCACGAGCAGCACCGTTCTCGGGCATATGCGCGGGGATCAGACGGTGCGCATCTTTGCCTGCGGCGCGATCGAGAACCAATAGACGGGAAGCGTGATGAACCCCATCGCCAGCGCAAGCACGAGCCAGGTGATGCGCTCGTTCTCGTGGAGCCCGGGGTTGCGCAGGACATGCACGACGGACGCGACAATGAGGTAGATCGACGCGAGCATCGATGCGCCGGCGATGACCGCGAACGGCCAGCCAGTTGGTCCGCCGGGCCCAACGTAGATGAGGCCGCACACGACGTACGTCACGGGGAGCAGCGACAGCGCTCGCATCAACCTCTCGTGCCCGATCCGCGACCTTCATGAACGGACCGACGGATACGAGTTCGTTGAAAAGCAGCACCTCGACGCGAGGCGCGCGACCTGCAAGGCGCCGCTGACGTGCGCGTGCCGCCGACGGATCGGTCGGGATCGCTCACAATGCGTCGCATGCGAGCGATCGATGGTTTGGAATGGTTGCGTTCGCGGGCCGCGCCAGAGGCCGAATTCGCCACCGCGTGGACCGCGTTCAAGGAATACGTCCAGTTGCCGTGCGACGAGCCCGAGGAGCAGTACGGCAAGCGCGTACGCGCGATCACCCGCGAACACGACGGTGATCTGCTGCTCTTCGAAGCCGCAGCACAGGGGTTCGACCTAGTGCGGCAGTTCTCATTCTGCGATGACGACGGCGAGTACGTCGGGATGGCCACGGTCTGTCTAAGCGCGCGCCACCCGGCGAGCGAGGAACAAGTCTGGGCCGAGGCCGGGCCGACGCAGAAGCTGGTGCCGCGGCGTCCACCGGAGACCTTCGAGCATTGGGTCGGCGGCGCACGCGAGTGGTGCGCGGCGATCGAGCGCGTGCCGGCATTCGCCCTTGCGCTCGCGGGCTCGCCGGAGTGGGAGTTTCACGACTGACGGCGAAGGCCGCCTGACCGGTTGCTTCTTCGTCGTCGAAAGTGCGGGATCCGTCGAGAAGGATCCCTTCGTCGAGGTCGAACGCTTTCTGCACACCGACGTCGGCGTGCGGAACTGGGAGACGTTCCTTGCCGACCGTGTCAGCTAGCGGCCGTTGACCCGCTCGATGCTCATGACCAGCACGACGCGGTCGGCCTTGTCCGGCGGCGGCTGCTGCTCGGCGTTGCCGTAGCGGCGGCCAAGCCGGACGTAGAAGTCGCCCGCCGGATCGTCGATGACCTCGGTCAACTTGCCGCGCAGCTCGAGATAGCTCTGCGGATTCGAGTCGTCGATCAGCAGCAGGCTCATCGTCGGGTTGCGCTGCAGGTTGCGGAACTTGCCGCGCTTATTCGTGTGCGTGAACCGCACGTGCTCGCCATCGAACTCGAACCACATCGGGTTGACCTGGACGGTGTCGTCGGGCCGAATCGTGCCGAGCGCGCCAAACAGCGGCCGCTCCAAGAGCGGGCGCAGCGCCGCGGGAATGGAGGTGCTCATTCGTCGCAGGCTAATGCAGCAGCCGCGCCGAGCGGTCCCGGTGACGAACCATGTCGTCGCATCAGGTGAAGCTGCCCAATCGAACTGGGGGTCGTCATCGTCCGCGCGTGGCAGCCGCGGAGTGCCCAACGTCAGAGGCGCCTCCCGGGTCGGGGTGCCGGGTCGTCGCCATATCGTCGAGAAGCGCTACTTCGCCGCGGGCGGCGCTGGTCGCCTGCCGTGTCCGCTCGGCGAAGTCACGGTCATCCACAATTTCGGCGTTCGATGCCGGGATTGGCCTTTACTCTGGCTGCGTGCGGCCCGCTCTGTACATCTTGATGCTCGTCGCGCTTCCGGGCGTGATCTTCGGATCCACGGTCCGGGCCTTCGCACCCGGCGCTGCTGAGTGCGTGCACGGCAGCAGCGGACTGCTGTCTCTCTTCGAGGGGCGTCTATGCCCGCCAACGGATACGGATTACGGCGTACTTCTCCCGATCGGACTGATCGTCGCTGTCGCTGTGATCGCCTTTGGCGTCGCCCGAGTTCGCTCGCACTGATCGCGACCGGAGGTTGGGCGCGAGAAGAAATCGCCGATCCCGATCTTCCAAAACGTGTAACGGGTGGCTCTTCGCCGACAAACGAGGTGCCCTTTCTCGACGCAAGGATGCTTCTCGACGGTTCGGCACTGTTCGAGGACGCCTCAGCGTCGGAAGCGCATGGTGACGCGTGTCGGTCGGCGGCAGGTGGGCACTACTTGGGCCGCATGCGGAGGCGGTCGAGGGTCGCGAAGGCTTGGTCCTTGGTCTGCTGGGAGGCCTGGCGACCGATGTAGACGAGTGCGTGGAAGCTGCGTCCCGCATCGCTGAACTCGAACATGAGGCTCTCCATCGCCGGAAGGCAGGTCTCCAGCTGGGTGCCGAGGGCTGGGGCGAAGTGCGCGGGGCGCGGGGCGAAGAGGTGGGCGGCCCGACGTTCCTTCACGCGCCGCGCTGGCGGGCACCGACGCCTCGATAGGCCAGGACATCCGCTTTGAACGACTAACCGGGCTCCTGGCCCGCGTCGATCGCGCACAGGGTTGGACGCCTGCCTCCCACAGCTCGCCGCCGAACTGGGCGCCGACCGGATGCGCATCGTCGTGGGACCACACGGCCCGCCGACCCAGCTCCTGGCAAGCGACCCCGGGGCCGAGACACACCGGGGGTCGCCGAGCTGATCGCTCACGGCTACCGCGCAATGCTCACCCTCCCGATCGGCCAGGCCGGCCAACTGCACGCCTACAACCATGCCGAACGACCGTGGACACGCTTCCACGTCGGTCGCGGACGCACCATCGCCCACCAGCTCGAGACGGTGCTCGAACGCCAAGCCGGCAGCACCTTCATCCAGCGCGGGCCGGCTCCGGCCCCCACCTTCCGCCTCCACCGCGCTTCGGCTGTCGCAAACCCGGTCCGTCCACCCCCACGGAACCGGATGCGGACAAGCTGGAACCCGGGCACTCGTCCGGTAGCGCGGCTCGCGACGACTCTCGCCTCGCGCGCGGGCGGTCGTCAAGTGGAGCCCGCTCCTTTGCCACGGGTATGACTGCGCGAGGCGTCACGCGGTAAGACGGACGGTATGCCCGATCCTGATGTGTTCGTGATCACCGGCGCCAGCTCCGGCATTGGCGCGGCCACCGCCCGCCACGCCGCCGAAGCCGGCTACCGCGTCGTGCTCGCCGCGCGATCGAAGGACAAACTCGACGCGCTCGTCGAGGAGCTCGGCGGCGCGGAGCGCGCGCTCGCCGTCGAGACCGACGTGACCGTCTGGGAGGACAACGAGGCGCTGATCGACGCCGTGACCGCCGCCTTCGGCCGCGTCGACGTCGTCTTCGCCAACGCCGGCTTCGGCGCCAGCCGCGGTTGGCTCAAGGAGACCCCGGACCACTGGCGCGACATGGTCCTGACCAACGTGCTCGGTGCCGCCTACACCGTGCGCGCGGCGATCCCGGCGCTCAGGGCCTCGCGCGGGCACGTGCTGCTCACCGGCTCGGTCGCCGGCCGCCGCGTGCTGCCCGGCAGCCTGTACTCAAGCACGAAATGGGCCGTGACGGCGATGGCCGAGGCCGTGCGCGCCGACCTCAACGGCACCGGCATTCGAACCACGCTGATCTCCCCGGGCGCCGTCCAGACGCCGTTCTTCGACAACCCCGCCGAGGGGCGGCTCGAGCCGGATGACGTCGCGCGCGCCGTGCTCTACGCCGTCTCGCAGCCCGCACGCGTGGACATCAACGAGATCCTGGTCCGCCCGACGGCGCAGGAGCAGTGATCGATTCGCAATGCGACTCGGCCGGCTCGTGGTGAGCTTCCAGTGCTTGACGAATCGTGCTCTAGCGTGGCGCGTGACCGGGACATCGCCGCGAACCTACCCCAGGCGTCGCAGCCATTCACGGAGCAGGATGGTCTCGCCTTCGCTCAACTCCGCGGGTGCCTGACCGAGTGCGGAATCGAGCGCGAGCGCCGCGCCCGAGAGCGGGCCGACACGATCATGATGCGCGCGAGCACCGCGTCGCGCACGCCGTCGGAGAGCGAGAGATCGCCCGCCGGCTGAGTGATCAGCGTCGAGCACGACGCCGTACCGCCCACGCGATCCCCACCCTCTCCTAACTGCGAATCACTTGCAATTGCAACTCACCCCCAGGAAACTCGAGCCCATGACGCTGGCGCACCATGCCCCGGCGCTGCATGCGCCCGATCTCGCGTCCGCGCTCGACGCGCTGCGCGCCCGCGGCCTCCGGATCTCGTCCTCCCGCCGACAGGTCCTCGAAACGCTCTACGCGGACTCCCGCCCGCGCAGGGCCGAGGAGCTCGCGAAGGACGGCGACCTCGCCTCGGTCTACCGCAACCTCGACACGCTCGAGGAGGTCGGCCTCGTCCGCCACGTGCACCTCGGCCACGGCCCGGGGCTGTACTCGCTCGCGGGCGCCGACACCGAGTTCGTCACCTGCGAGCGCTGCGGCGCGTATGAGGCCGTCGAGCCGCAGCGGCTCGAAGCCGCCAAGGACGCGATCCAGGACGAGTTGGGCTACCGCCCCCGCTTCACCCACTTCCCGATCGTCGGCGTCTGCGCCGCATGCCAGGAGGACGAACGCCATGCACATCCCTGATGGGTTCCTGTCCACCGAGGTCGCCGCGGCGTGCGCGGTGCCGGCGGCGGTCTGCGTCGGTGTCGGCCTGAGGCGCGCGAACGTCGATCTCGACGAGCGCCGCGTGCCCCTGCTCGGCGTCACCGCGGCCTTCGTGTTCGCCGCGCAGATGCTCAACTTCCCCGTCGCGGGCGGCACGAGCGGCCACTTCCTCGGCGCCGCGCTCGCCGCGATCCTGCTCGGGCCCTGGCTCGCGTGCCTGGTGATGGCGGTGGTGCTGGGCGTGCAGGCCTTCGTGTTCGCCGACGGCGGGATCACCGCACTGGGGGCGAACATCCTCAACATGGGCGTGATCGGCGCGCTGCTGGTCGGCGGACTGATGCACTTCGCCCGCACGGTCGCGCCCAAGGCGATCCTGCCGATCGCCGCCGCCGGCGCCTGGCTCGCCGTGATGGCGGGAGCGACGGCGACCTCGTTCGAGCTCGCCATCTCCGGGACGGTGCCGCTGCACACGGTGCTGCCGGCGATGCTCGGCACGCACGCGCTGATCGGCGCCGGCGAGGCGATCATCACCGTCGCCGCGGTCAGCGCCGTGCTCAGCACGCGCCCGGACCTGGTCAGGGGACACCGCGCTCGCGGCGCTGGTGGCCTGACATGCGCGTCTTCATCGCCCTCGCCCTCGCCGTCGCGATCGGGCTCGGGACCGCCGTCTCGCCGTTCGCGTCGACCGCTCCGGACGGCCTCAACCGCGTCGCCGAGGACCATGCCTTCGGCGACCAGGGCCGGCTCGCCCCGCTCCAGAAGGACGCGCCGGTGCCTGGCTACGCCTTCCCCGGAGTGCGCGACGAGAAGCTCGCCAAGGGCCTCGCGGGCTTCACGGGGACGCTGATCGTGTTCGCGCTCGGCTACGGCATCGCGACCGTGGCCCGGAGGCGTCCGGTCACCGCATGAGCGGGCAGCAGCTCCAAGCCGGCGTCGCGGGGAATCCCGAGAGCCCGATCCACCGCCTGGATCCACGGGCGAAGCTGATCGGGCTGACCGGGGTCACGCTCGTCGCGGTCACCACGCCGCTGCGAGCCTGGCCGGCGTGGGTCGCCTGTGCACTGGTCCTCGCCGCGGTCGCGCTGCTCGCGCAGGTCGGCCCGAGGACGCTCTGGACCCGCGCACGGGTCGTGCTCCCGCTGGTGCTCTTCGTCGCCATCTTCGTCCCGTTCGTGCGCAAGGGCGGGGCGACCATCGACGTCGGCCCGCTGCAGGTCTCCGAGGCCGGCCTGGCCGTCCTCGCGGCCGTCAGCGCGAAGGCGATGCTCGGCACGCTCAGCGCCGTCCTGCTCGGCGCCACGACGAGCTTCCCCGACGTCCTGCACGCGCTCGAGCGCCTCAAGGCGCCGCGGCTGCTCGTGCTGATCGCGGCGTTCATGTACCGCTACCTGTTCGTGATCGTCGACGAGGTCCGCCGCATGCGCGCGGCCCTCGCCGCGCGCGGCTACGCGCCACGACACGCGCTCCAGGTCCAAGCGATCGGCCGCGTCGCGACGGCGCTCTTCCTCAGGACCTACGAGCGCGCCGAGCGCGTCCACCTGGCGATGCTCGCACGAGGCTGGAACCAGGCGATGCCGCGCCTGGACGTGCTCAGCTTCCGCCGCACCGACACGCTCTTCCTGGTCGCGCTCGCGACGCCGCTGATCGCGACCAGGGCGCTGGCATGAGCTGCGCGATCCACGCCACCGACCTGCGGTTCAGCTACCCGAACGGCGTCGTCGGCCTCGACGGGCTCGACCTGCACGTCGCCCACGGCGAGCGCGTCGCCGTGCTCGGGCCCAACGGCGCCGGCAAGACGACGCTGATGCTGCACCTCAACGCGCTGCTCACGGGCACGGGCGAGCTCGAGGTCGCGGGCCTGCGCGTCGGCCATGACGACGTGCGCGACCTGCGCGCCCGCGTCGGCCTGATCTTCCAGGACCCCGACGACCAGCTCTTCATGCCGACCGTGCGCGAGGACGTCGCCTTCGGCCCGCTCAACCTCGGCCTCTCCAAGCCCGAGGTCGAGGACCGCGTGCGCCTGGCGCTCGACGAGGTGCGAATGGGCGAGCACGGACAGCGCGCTCCGCACCAGCTCTCGCTCGGCCAGCGACGGCGCGTCGCGATCGCCACCGTGCTGGCGATGGACCCGAGCCTGCTCGTGCTCGACGAGCCGTCGGCGAACCTCGATCCGCGCACGCGGCGCGAGCTGATCGAGACGCTCGACGAGATCGAGCGCACGCTGCTGATCGTCACCCACGACCTGCCGCTCGCTGCGCGGCTGTGCGAGCGCGCCGTCCTGCTGTCAGCGGGCCGGATCGTCGCCGACCGGCCCACCCACGAGCTCCTAAGGGACGAGCAGCTCCTGGCCGCGCACGACCTGGAGCTGCCCGAAGGCTTCGACCTGAGCCTCTGATCACCGCCGGGGGGCTGCCGCCCCCCGGACCCGCCGCTAGGCGGTGATCGCAGCCCGCTTGGTCTCGATCCCGTCCAGCAGCTTCTTCATCGGGACCATGAACGCGTCGATCCCCTCGCGCAGCAGCTGATCGGTGACGTCGTCGAGGTCGATGCCCGCGTCGGCCAGCGCCTTCAGATCGGCGGTCGGGTCCTCGGCGCCCGTCGCCCCGGTGACCTCACCGGAGGCTGCCGGAGGCCTGCAGCACCGGCAGCGGCATCGTGTTCACGGTGTCCGGCGCGACCAGCCCGTAGACGTACATCGTGGGCGAGTACGCGGGGTTCTTGACGCCCGTCGAGGCCCACAGCGGGCGCTGGACCGGGCAGCCGGCCTCGCGCAGCGCGGCGAAGCGCTCGCCGCCGAAGACCTTCTCGAACGCCTTGTAGGCGGCACGGGCGTTGGCCAGGCCGGCCGTGCCCTGCAGCTCCGTGTTGCCCAAGGCCTCGAGGCGCTTGTCGACCTCGGTGTCGACGCGCGAGACGAAGAACGACGCGACGGAATGGCGGTCCAGCGGCTTGCCCGCCTCCAGGCGACGCTCCATCGCGCGGATGTAGGCCTCCATCACGCGCTCGTAGGCCGCGACGCTGAAGAGCAGCGTGACGTTGATGTTGAGGCCGTCGAAGAGCGCCTCCTCGATCGCCGGCAGGCCCTCGTCGGTGGCCGGGATCTTGATCATCAGGTTCGGCCGGTCGACCAGGTCCCAGTACATCCGGCCCTGCTCGAGCGTCCCCGCGGTGTCGTGCGCGAGACGCGGCGCGACCTCCCAGGAGACGTAGCCGTCGACGCCGGAGGTGGCGTCGTAGACGGGCCGCAGGACATCGCAGGCGGCCTGCACGTCGTGCAGCGCCATCGCGCGATAGATCTCGCGCGCGCTCTTGCCCTCGTCGGCGAGGCGCTTGAGGTCGGCGTCGTAGTCGGCCGAGCCGAGGATCGACTTCTCGAAGATCGCCGGGTTGGAGGTGACGCCGCGCAGCGACTCTTCCTCGACCATCCGTGCCAGCTCGCCCGACTCCAGGACCCCTCGGGAGAGCTGATCCAGCCACACGCTCGTGCCCGCCGCGGTCAGCGCGGCCAGGCGTTCGTTCACCGCGGTTGCACTCATACGGCTAACGATGGCACGTCGCGCGCGTAGGGTGTTGACTCATGCGAGCGATCCAGATCGTGGAGCTCAGCGGACCGGAGTCGGCGCTGCAGCTCTCCGACATTCCCGAGCCTGTGGGCGACGGTGTCGTGATCGACGTCCGCGCCGCGGGCGTCTCCTTCCCCGAGGTGCTGCAGACCCGCGGCGCCTACCAGCTCAAGCCCGAGTTGCCGTTCGTCCCCGGCAGCGAGGTGGGCGGGATCGTGCGAAGTGCCCCCGAGGGCGCGAGCGTGAAGGCGGGTGACCGCGTCGCCGGGTTCTGCATGCTCGGCGGCTTCGCCGAGGTGACGCTCGCCCCGGCGCACTTCACCTTCAAGCTGCCCGACCGGCTCGACTTCGCGCAGGGCGCCGCGCTGGTGCTCAACTACCACACCGCCTATTTCTCGCTGGTCACGCGCGGGCGGCTGGTCGAAGGCGAGACCGTGCTGGTCCACGGCGCCGCGGGCGGCGTCGGGACCGCCTCGCTGCAGGTCGCGAAGGCGCTGGGCGCGCGCACGATCGCGGTCGTGTCCTCCGACGCGAAGGAGCAGGTCGCGCGCGCCGCGGGAGCCGACGAGGTGGTCCGCTCCGACGGGCCCTGGAAGGACGAGGTCAAGGCGCTCGGCGGCGCCGACATCGTGCTCGACCCGGTCGGCGGCGACCGCTTCACCGACAGCCTGCGGTCGCTGAACACCAACGGGCGCCTGGTGGTCGTCGGCTTCACGGGAGGCTCGATTCCCGAGGTCAAGGTCAACCGGCTGCTGCTGAACAACCTCGAGGTCGTCGGCGCCGGCTGGGGCGCCTACATCGGCACGCGCCCCGAGGTCACCGCGGCGATCGCCGAAGCGCTCGACGCGATGATCGAGTCCGGCCACGTGACCCCGCTCGTCGGCGCCCGGCTCCCGCTCGAGCGCGCCGCGGAGGCGCTCGCGCTGATCGAGGGTCGCGCGGCGACCGGGAAGGTGGTGCTGGAGCCATGAGCTGAGCTGACCGCCGTCACGCTGCGGGTGCGCGACCGGGTCGCCCACCTGACGCTGAACAGCCCGAAGACCGGCAACGCGCTCGATCCCGGCCTCACGCACGCCTTCCGCGACGCGGCCGAGAGCCTGGAGGGGCGCGACGACGTCGGCGCGGTGATCCTGACCGGCGCCGGCAAGAACTTCTGCGTCGGCGGCGACCTGCGCTTCATGCACGACGCCGGCGACGATGTGGCGGACGCGGTCTTCGGCCTCGCGTCCACGATGCACGCGGGGATCGAGGCGCTCGCCTCGCTCGACGCGCCGGTGATCTGCGCGGTCCGCGGTGCCGCCGCGGGCGGCGGGATGAGCATCGCGATCTCCACCGACCTCGTGCTGGCCTCCGAGACGGCGAACTTCACCGTCGCCTACACCGGGATCGGCTTCTCGACCGACGGCGGCGCGAGCTGGACGCTGCCGCGGCTCGTCGGGCTGCGCCGCGCGATGGAGCTGGCGCTGCTCAACGAGCGGCTGTCCGCGACACGGGCACACGAGCTCGGGATCGTCACGCGGGTCGTCTCCGACGACGCGCTCGAGGCCGAGGCCGAGAAGCTCGCGCGCAAGCTCGCCGACGGCCCCGTGGGCGCGCACGCGGCGGTCAAGCGGCTGCTGCGCGCCTCCTCGACGTCGACCTTCAGCAGCCAGCTCGCCGTCGAGGCCCACACGATCGCCGGGCTGGCCGCCGCGCCGGACGGCCGCGAAGGCGTTCTGGCGTTTCTCGACAAACGTGCGCCACACTTCGGAGAGCCATGAGTTCAACGGTCCACATCCCGATCGACGAAGCCGGCCCCACCGTCAACGACGTGATGATGCGGGGCGCCGAGACCGTCGGCCCCGCTACGCCGCTCGCCCAGGCCCGCGAGACCTTCACCAGCCCGCGCAAGAAGCTGCTGCTGGTGACCGACGGTGAGCGCTTCGTCGGCACGCTCACCCCGGCCGACGTGCCCGACGCGGGCGACGGCCCGATCGAGCCGCACGTGCGCGCCGACACGCCGCGCGTCAGCCCCGAGGATCCGGTGGCCCGCGCGCTGGAGATCGTCGAGACCACCGGGATGACCCGGATCCCGGTCGTGGACGCGAGCGACCGGCTGCAGGGGCTGGTCTGCTTCAACGCGAGCCACGAAGCGTTCTGTATCTACCCCTCCTGAGCATCCCCAGCCCCTCCCGCGGCTCGATCTCGATCGGGCCGCTGGAGATCCATGCCTACGGGCTGATGTACGCCGTCGCGGTGATCGCGGCGGTCGTGATCACGAAGCGGCGCTGGAGCGGCAAGCCGGAACTGGTCGACGAGGTCGCGCTCTGGGGCTTCCCGGCGGGCCTGATCGGCGGCCGGATCTACCACCTTGTGACGAGCTGGGATGAGGTCCCCCACACGTGGTGGGGGCCGTTCGCGGTCTGGAAGGGCGGGCTCGGGATCTGGGGCGGGATCGCGCTCGGCGTCGCCGTCGGCCTCTGGCGCGTCAAGCGCTCGGGGGCGAGCGTGCCCGAGTTCATGGACGCCGGGGCGCCCGCGCTGCTGGTCGCGCAGTCGATCGGGCGGATCGGCAATTGGTTCAACCAGGAGCTCTTCGGCAGGCCGACCACCCTGCCCTGGGGGCTGGAGATCGATCCGGAGCATCGTCCCCAGCGCTATCTCGACGCGGCGACGTTTCACCCGGTCTTCCTCTACGAGATCATCTGGAACCTCTCGCTGGCCGCGCTGCTCGTGTGGCTCGGCCACCACCGCCGGATCAGACCGCCCGGGCTGTTCGCGCTCTACGTCGCGGGCTACTCGGCGTTCCGGATCTTCGCGGAGCTGATCCGCGTCGACCCGGCCCACCACGTCCTCGGGCTGCGGCTGAACCTCTTCGTGGCCGTGTCGCTGACCGCGATCGGGCTGATCTGGTTCGTGCGGACGCAGCGTCAGTCGGCCTGAGGCGGCTCCTTCTCGGGGATTCCTGGCAGCGGCGCGTCCTCGGGATCCAGGTCGGCGGGCACGCCCAGCGGCTGGTCCTCGAGCTCCGGCTCGCCCTCCTCGGCGGGCGGCGGTTCGTCCGGGATGTCCGGGTCCTGGGGCGTGATCGGGGTCTCGCTCATCCGGTCTGCCTACCCGGGCGGGCCAGTCTCCGCACCGCGAGCGGGGCGAGCAGCACCGCCACGAGCAACCGCAGCAACTGCACGGCGAGGATGAAGGTCGTGTTCGCGTTCGCTCCGACGGCGACCGCGAGCACCGCGTAGAGGCCGCCCGGCGTGGTCGCGAGGTAGGCGTCCTGGAAGGAGACGTCGACGGTGAGATGGAGCACGACGGCGAATCCGGCGCAGCCCAGCAACAGCCCGGCGAGCGCGATCAGCACCGGGATCACGAGCCGCCCGAGCAGGCGGACGGTGTCCAGCGTGAAGCGCAGGCCGACCTGGAGCCCGATCAGCGCGAAGGACAGCTCGCGCACCACGGGCGGGACGGCGAAGCCGGACCCGGAGAGCGCCACGATCCCGGCCACGATCATCGGGCCGAGCAGCGCGCCCGCCGGAACGTGGGCGCGGCGGGCGAGGATGGCCGCCGTGGGCGCGATCAGCGCGGTCAGCAGCCAATCGCTGGGTTCGCCGAACGTGCCCGGCGACGGCCCTGAACTGAGCCCGCCGCCGCCTCCGAAGGCGGCGATCAGCAGCGGTGTGAGCAGCACGACGACGAGCACCCGCAGGTACTGCATGAAGGCGACGAGCCGGTCGTCGGCGCCGAGGTCGTCGGCCATCGTGACGATCCCCGAGGCGCCGCCGGCGATCATCCCGAGCGTCGCGGTGGGCACGTCGAGCGGCGTGAAGCGGGCCAGCAGGCGCCCCGCGCCCATGCTCAGCCCGAGCGTGGCCGCGCTCACCAGCGCCACCGGCAGCCAGTCGTCCGCCAGCGCGCTGAGCGCGTCGGACTGCAGGTAGGCGCCGAGCGTGACCCCGCAGACTGCCTGCGCGGCGACGAAGGCGCCGCGCGGCAGGTGCAGGCCGGCCCGCGGGCGGATGAGGGCCGCCGCGAGGCCGATGATCAGCGCTGAGAAGAGCGTCGGCGAGGGGAAGCCGACGGCGCTCAGCGTCAGCGCTGCCGCTGCGGTGACGGCGCCGAGGAGGATCCATGGCGCCGCCGCTCGCATACGAGGTGAATCTAGAGCTTCACCTTGAAGCTCCAGGAGCCCTTCTCGGAGTGCCCGTCGCCGGCGCGGGCGCGCCAGCTGACCTTGTAGGTCCCCGAGCGCAGGGGCGACTTCGGGACCGCGCGGATGACCGCCTTGTTGGAGCGCATCAGGCCGCTCGACTTCAGCGTGACCGTCTTCCCGCTCGACGTCTTGATCTCGATGATCCCGGTCTGCATCTTGGCCTTGAACGTCGCGCGGACGTCCTTGACGCGGGAGTGCTGGGTCGAGTTCTTCTTCGGCGTGACCTTCTTCAGCGGCGTGTGCGCGGAGGCGACGGAGGTCGGGACGAGCAGGAGGGCCGCGGTCGCGGCGAGCGCGCGCAGCCTCACGACGCCGGCACCACGTTCACGCTCGGCGCCGGGTTGGCCGTCCCCGGTGCGCCCTTCCAGAGGACGACCTCGCCGCTGCTGTAGGTCTGGCGGGACGAGAAGTACAGCGTCGAGTTCGGGCGGTTCGGAATGCGCATCGAGAGGCCGAACTCCTCGAAGGAGCCGGGCATGATCCGGTCCGACTTCGAGTTCGCGCGCCACGTGATCTTCGACACCTCTTCGGTGATGTCGCCGTCGGCGCTCGGGATCGGGGTCGCGAGCTTGCGCATCGAGACCTTCGCCGTCCAGCCCCAGACGCGCTTGTAGGACGCGGAGTAGAAGCCGCTCGGGAAGTAGACGACGAGCGTCTTGGTGCTCGCGTCGTCGCGCTCGTTGGGGACGCGCACGTCGAGGCGGCCGAACGAGTTCGCGGTGACCGACCGCGGGTTCATCGTGACGTGCGCCTGGGCGGCAGGGGCGGCAAGGGCGACGGCCGCGAGGGTGGCGGCGAAAATGGAGACGCGAGTACGCGACATTGGGTGATGCTCCTGGTTCTAGGTAAGGGTTCTGGTAGCTGAGGTCAAGCGGCGAGCGCGGGCGGACCGCGCGGCGAGCGCGGAGCGCGCTCCAGCAGCGAGACGAGCGCCGCGGCATGGCGGCGCGACCAGATGACCTTGGCTGCACGGACGCGTGGAGCACGCACGCGGCGAGCGGCGAGGATGCGATCCTCGCCGACGTACCGACCCGTCAGCAGCAGTGATGCGACAACGAGGAGCGGGACCGCCCACGGGCCCATGGCCGCGACGAGCAACACCGCAGCGAGGAGCAGAAGTGGGGCTGACCGCCTCATTGAGCGGGCAAGGGTACCGTTGCGCGGCGTGTTTGTGTCACAGGCGATCGGCCAGACGTTGCATCGCCTCGGCGGCGACGTCGTCTTCGGCCTGATGGGAAGCGGCAATCTGGCCGTGACCAACGCGATCGTCGCGGCCGGCGGGCGCTTCATCTCCGCCCGCCACGAGACCGGCGCGCTGTGCATGGCCGACGGCTATGCGCG
The DNA here is from genome assembly GCA_963848475.1 of uncultured Solirubrobacteraceae bacterium. GTDB lineage: Bacteria > Actinomycetota > Thermoleophilia > Solirubrobacterales > Solirubrobacteraceae > Solirubrobacter. Next base: position 65,549 of record CAWKDW010000006.1, read on the forward strand.
CGTCAGCGGGCGACTCGGCGTGGCGAGCGTGCACCAGGGGCCGGGGCTGACCAACGCGATCACGGGCCTGACCGAGGCCGCGAAGTCGCGCACGCCGCTGATCCTGCTCGCGGCCGACACGCCCGCGGCGCAGCTGCGCTCGAACTTCCGGATCGACCAGGCGGCGCTGGTGGAGTCCGTCGGGGCCGTCGCGGAGCACGTCTACGGGCCTGAGACCGCGGTCGCGGACGTGACGCGGGCCGTCCGGCGCGCCGTCGTCGAGCGCCGCGCGGTCGTCCTGATGCTGCCGCTCGACGTGCAGGCGGCGACGGTCGAGACTCACCGATCCGGTCGCCTGGGCCGAGCTGTCACCGGTGCGGCCGAGCGCCGCCGCCGTGGCCGAGGTCGCCACCGTCCTCGGCCGGGCGCAACGGCCCGCGATCATCGCCGGCCGCGGCGCCGTGTTGTCCGGGGCCGGACCGGCTTTGCGGCGGCTCGGCGAGGCGACCGGCGCCGTCCTGGCGACCTCGGCGGTCGCCAACGGGCTCTTCGAGGGCGACCCGTTCGCGGTCGGCATCTCGGGCGGGTTCGCCAGTCCCACGGCGCAGCGGCTGATCGGCGACGCCGACGTCGTGATCGGCTTCGGGGCGGCGCTGAACGTCTGGACGACCCGTCACGGCGCGCTGCTGCAGCGATGCGACGGTGATCCAGGTCGACCGCGACGAGGAGGCGATCGGCGCGCACCGGCCGGTCGACCTGGGCGTCGTCGGCGACGCCCGCGAGACCGCCGAGGCGCTGGTGGAGGCGCTCGCCGGGCACGACCGCGGCGACGCGCTCGGCGGCGACGCACGCCGCAGCCTCACGCTGGCGGCGGAGATCGCCGCCGGTGCCTGGCGCGACGAGCCATTCGAGCCCTCACGCGACTGGCTCGACCCGCGGGCGCTCTCGATCGCGCTCGACGAACTGCTCCCCGAAGAACGGATCGTCGTCGTCGACTCCGGCGCGTTCATGGGCTACCCGTCGATGTACCTGCGCGTCCCCGACGCCCAGGGCTTCGTCTTCCCGCAGGCCTTCCAGTGCGTCGGGCTCGGCCTGGGCAATGCGATCGGGGCGGCCGTCGCGCGGCCGGACCGGCTCACCGTCGCCGCCCTGGGCGACGGCGGGCTGCTGATGGCGCTGCCCGATCTCGAGACGCTGGGGCGCGTGAAGCCCGACATGCTCGTCGTCGTCTACAACGACGCGGCCTACGGCGCCGAGGTCCACCACTTCCGCCCCATGGGCATCCCGGTCGAGCTCGCCCAGTTCCCGCCGACGGACTTCGCCGCGCTGGCCGAGGCCGCCGGCTGCCGCGGGCTCACCGCCCGCAGCGTGGAAGATCTACGAGGGCGTCCGCGAATGGCTCGCCGACCGCGACCGCCCGCTCGTGCTGGACGCCAAAGTCGACCCCGACATCTGTGCCGAATGGCTAGAGGAGGCATTTCGTGGCCACTGATCAGACCCTGGGCGCGCTCGCGAGCGCGCTCGCCGACGGCTCCGTCCGCGTCGTCGACCTGACCCAGCCGCTGAGCGAGAGCACGCCGGTGCTCCAGCTGCCGCCGCCGTTCGCCAACACGCCCGGGCTCTCGCGCGAGGACATCAGCCGCTACGACGACCTCGGGCCCGCCTGGGCCTGGACGACGCTGACCGTCGGCGAGCACGTCGGCACCCACTTCGACGCGCCGATCCACTGGATCACGGGCCGCGACGGCGAGGACGTGGCCAGCGTCGCGCCCTCCAAGCTCGTCGCCCCGTGCGCGGTGATCGACAAGTCCGCCGAGGCCGCCGCGGACCCGAACTACCTGCTGACGCTCGCCGACATCGAGGCGTGGTCGAACGAGCACGGGCCGCTGCCCGCCGGCGGCTGGCTCTTCCTGCGCACCGGCTGGGACGCCCGCGCCCACGACCAGGACGCGTTCCTCAACGGCGCCGAGACGCCCGGCCCGGACGCCGAGACCGCCCGCTGGCTGGCCGAGACCTCCGCGATCGTCGGCTTCGGCGTCGAGACCGTCGGCACCGACGCGGGCGCCGCGCACTCCTTCGACCCGCCGTTCCCGGTCCACCACTTCCTGCTCGGGGCGGGCAAGTACGGCCTCACCCAGCTCGCGAACCTGGCCGAACTGCCGCCGACGGGCGCGGTCGTGGTCGTCGCGCCGCTGAAGCTGGTCGACGGAACGGGCTCCCCGTCGCGGGTCCTCGCGCTGGTCTGAGCCGCGTGGACCTCACGGATCGTCCGCTTCGCGCCGCGAGCCGCGCGGGGAAAGGCGGGCAAGTGATGGGGGAGGGGGCGGCCGCCGGGCCTCGGCGCCTCGCGAACGGTCGTCGGCCGCGGTGCACGCCGTGCTGCGAGCGGCAACGTGCCACTTGAGCGGCCCGTTGGTCACTTAGCGACCTATCCGGTGCATAAGTGACCACCCGCCCTGCTGCCGAGCGTCAACGTGTCATATCCCGACCCGGCGTGTCTGCCGTGACGGTTTGGGCGCGGAGCTCGTGCCAGGCGCGCGATCGTACTTGCACACAGGCTCGAGCCCTGAGCGCTCCCCCTCCCTCACTTGCCCGCCGTTGATCCGCGCGGCAAGCGCCCCATAACCGGCGATCCGTGAGGTCCACGCCGCCGGCCGGCGGCGTCAGGCGACGAGGCGGGCGCGCAGGAGCGACGGATCGAAGCCCTGCGACGCAAGCCAGCCGAGCGGGCCGCCGTGGCGCTCGTCGAGCACCTCGAGCACGCGCTCGAGGAACATCGCCTGCGGCTTGCGCGACTCGTCCGTGACGCCCTCGAGCGCGGTGGCGTAGGTCGGCGAGGCGCGCAGGCGGCGCATGATCTCGGTGATCCGATCGGCGGTCACGACGTAGTCGGCGATGATCGCCTCGCGCTGGACGCCCACGGCCGCCAGGGCGAGCGCGACGACCACGCCGGTGCGGTCCTTGCCCGCCGCGCAGTGCACCAGCACGGGGCCTGAGCCCGTCGCGATGTCGTCGAGCGCGCCGACGATCGAGTCCGGGCGGTCACGCAGGTAGCCGAGGTAGTAGCTGACCGCGGGATGCTCGCCGTCGGACTTGGCGAGCAGGAAGTCGTGCGGCTGGCCGTCCTCGGGATAGAGCGAGCGAGGCCGGATCTCGACGCGCCCGTCGCGCACCAGGGGCCCAGGCCCCTCCTGAGCGGACTCGTCGGTCGCGCGCAGGTCGACGACCCGGCGCAGGCCAAGATCGTCCACGAGACGGGCGACGTCCGCCGCGGTCAGCCCCTGCAGGTTGTCCGAGCGCATCAGCACGCCCGGCGCGGTCACTCCGCCGGCGGCGAGCGGCAGGCCTCCGAGGTCGCGGACGTTGACCGCGCCCTCGAGCTCAACCCAGCCGCTCAGGCGCGCCCCATTTGTGCAGCACAGCAGGCACTTCGACGGTGCCCTCGGCGGTCTGGTGGTTCTCCATCAGCGCGATCAGCGTGCGGCCGACGGCCACCGCGGTGCCGTTCAGGGTGTGCACGAACTCCGGCTTGCCGCCGTCCGGCCGGTACCGGATGTCGAGCCGGCGCGACTGGAAATCGGTCGTGTTGGAGGTCGACGTGAGCTCGCGGTGGCGCTGCTGGGACGGCAGCCAGGCCTCGAGGTCGTACTTCTTGGCGGCCGAGGAGCCGAGGTCGTCGACGGCGATGTTGACGACGCGGTAGGGGATCTCGAGCCCCTGGAGGATCTCCTCCTCGATCGACAAGCAGCCGCTCGTGCTCGGCGACCGAATCGCCCGGCTCGACGAACGAGAACATCTCGACCTTGTCGAACTGGTGCACGCGGAAGATGCCGCGCGTGTCGCGGCCGGCGGCGCCCGCCTCGCGCCGGAAGCAGGGCGAGAAACCGGCGTAGTGGCGCGGAACGACGTCCATGATCTCGCCGGCGTGCAGCGAGGCCAGCGGCACCTCGGAGGTCCCGGTCAGATAGAGCGGATCGTCGGCCAGGCGGTAGATCTGCTGCTCGGTGTCGGGCAGGAAGCCGGTCCCGAACAGCGCCTCCTCGCGCACCAGCACCGGCGGGATGACCGGCTCGAAGCCGTGCCCGCGCAGCACCTCGAGCACCCAGCGCACCAGCGCGAGCTCCAAGAAGACGAGGTCACCCTTCAGGAACGCGAAGCGCGAGCCGGCGACCTTGGCGCCCGGCCTCCATGTCGATCATGGCGCCCGCGAGCTCGAGGTGGTCGCGGCCCGAAGGCGCGCCCGAGCCCCACTCGCGCAGCGGCGTGTCGGCGTCGGCGGCGGTCGGATCGGGCGGGTTGGGAAGCGAGGCGTTCACCGCGGCCAGCTCGGCCTCGACGCCCGCGACCTCGGGCTCGAGCTCCTTGACGCGGGCGCTGACCGCCTGCATCGCAGCGATCGCCTCCGACGCGTCGGCACCGGTGCGCTTGGCATCGCCGATCGCCTTGGCGCCGGCGTTGCGTGCCGCCTGCGCCTCCTCGAGCTCGGGCCGCAGCGCATTCAGGCGCGCTCGCAGTGCCAACGCGGCGTCGAGGCGCTCCTCGGAGCCGTCGCGGCGGCGCGCCAGGGCGGCCCGCACGGGCTCCGGATCTCGGGCGATCGCCCTCAGATCGAGCATGCGACTACGCCGGGCGGCGGGCAGTCGGGCGGCTGAGTCGCGCCCGGCGCCAGATGTACCTGCGAGCCGGACTGCTCCGCGAGGAACTTGGCGATCGCCTCCGCCTCCGCGCCGACGACGATGTTCTGCGGCATCGGGCCCGACGAGAAGCCGCCGTTGCGGATCGCGTACAGCGCGCAGTTGTACGTCACCTTGCGCTGGTCGAAGTTCGGCCCGTCCTTGTACTCCCGGGTCCGCACGTTGGTCGCGGAACCTTCGGTGCCCGCCACACTCAGCGTGTGGCAGCCCGAGCAATGCTCGTTGAAGCTCTCGGCCGCGGCCTTCTGCTCCGGGGGCAGGCTGGAGGAGACGCCTTCCTCGCCACAGGCGGTAACGCCGCCAGCCATTGCGGCGAGCGCGGCGGCGATCAGCAGCAGACGGCGGGGCCTCGGCATCGGGTGCGACAGCATAGGGGACCGATGCCCGTAAGCACCCGCACCTTGATCGCGCTCGCCCTGAGCGTCCTCGCGCTCAGCGCCTGTGGCGGCACGGAGCCGACGGTGCGCGAGCGCACCGGGAACTTCTCCGTCACGCTCGACGACTACCTGATCCGCCCCCAGAACATCAGCGTCCCCAAGGGACAGGCGCTGACCGCGACGGTCACCAACCGCGGCCGGCTCGGCCACACCTTCCGGATCCGCGGCCGCCAACAAGAATGTGCTGGCCTTCACGACGCTCCAGCCGGGCGAGACGAAGTCACGCACGTTCCGCCTGGGCAAGGGCAAGTACACGATGTACTGCGCACTGGCCAACCACGAGGAGCTGGGCATGTACGGCACGCTGGTGGTCGGCTGATGGACCCTGTCGCCCCCCAGCGCTTCCGCGATGTGATGGCGCATTTCACGACCGGCGTCACCGTGGTGACCGCGAACGGGGCGTCGGGGCCGGTGGGCATGACGGCCAACGCCGTCTGCTCGCTCTCGCTCGACCCGCTGCTGGCGCTCGTCTGCTTCGACAACGGCGCCCGGACGCTGAACGTCGTCCGCGACACGCGGCGCTTCGGCGTCAACGTGCTCGCCGCCGGCCAGGAGGAACTGGCCCGCCTGTTCGCCTCCAAGAAGCCCGAGGCGACGAAGTTCGCCGACGTGCAACACACCGTGCACGACGGGATCCCGGTCATCGAGGGAACACTCGCCTGGGTGGGCTGCACGCTGCAGGAACTGATCCCGGGCGGCGATCACACGATCGGCATCGGCGCCGTGACGGCCGCCGAGACCGCCCACGAGGGCGAGCCGCTGGTCTGGTACCGCGGCGAGTACCGGTGAGCGGCCTCCACACCCAACTCGGCGCGCTGGCGATCGGGCTGAACGTCCTCGCCGCGCTGATCGGCACCGTCGCCTGGCTCGTGCGCCGCAACCCGAAGCCGTTCTGGTGGTGCCTGCGCGCCGGGCAGATCCTGATCATGGTCGAGGCCGTGATCGGCGCCGCGCTGCTGCTCGACGGCCGCGACCTGCCGCGCCTGCACCTCGTCTACGGCCTGACCCCGATCGCCGTCGCCTTCCTCGCCGAGCAGCTCAAGCTGCTCGCCACGCAGACGCTGCTGGACAAGGGCGGCTACGAGGGCGGCGCCGATATCGCGAAGCTCCCCGAAGTGGAGCAACGCGCCTTCATCACCGCCGTGGTGCGGCGGGAACTGGGAGTGATGGCGACCTCCGCGGCGATCGTCGCCGTGCTGGCCGCGCGCGCCCAGGGCTGGATCTAGCTTCCGTCCGGAGCGGCGGGCGCCTTTAGGTGCGCTTTGGCACTAAGTAACAGGGGCGCACAAGGTGCTACAAATCCGAGACGTGATCCGCGCCTACCTGCCGGCGATCGTTTTCGTGGTCCTCGGGATCGGGCTGGGGGCCATCTTCGCGTCGCTCAACAGCGTCCTCGGCCCCAAGCCGAAGTATCGCCGTGCCGCGACGGCCGAGCCCTACGAGAGCGGCCTCCCGTCGGAGGTCAAGAAGTCGATGCGCTTCGGCATCTCCTTCTACCTCGTGGCGATGCTCTTCATCCTGTTCGACATCGAGACGATCTTCCTGTTCCCGGTCGCGGTTCAGCTGAAGGCGTTCGGGGCGTTCGCGCTGGCGGAGATCTCCGTGTTCATCGTGCTGCTGTTCGTGGCCTTCATCTACGTCTGGCGCAGAGGGGCACTGGAATGGAAATAGTTCGTCAGCAACTCGGCAACGGCAACGACGGCGAGTTCCGCGCCCGCCAGCTCCGCGCCCGTCAGATGCTCACCGGTGAGCTCGACGGCGCCGACCTCGACGCCTACGTCGAGGAGCGCGTGATGACCACGACGATGGACAAGGCCGCCAACTGGGCGCGCGGCAACGCGTTCATGCCGGCGACCTTCGGTCTCGCCTGCTGCGCGATCGAGATGATGGCCGCGGTCAACGCCCGCATGGACATCGCGCGCTTCGGCTTCGAGGCCTTCCGCGCGAGCCCGCGCCAGGCCGACCTGATGATCATCTCGGGCCGCGTCTCGATCAAGATGGCGCCGGTCGTCCGCCGCATCTACGACCAGATGCTCGAGCCCAAGTGGGCGATCGCGATGGGCGCCTGCAGCTCGTCGATGGGCGTCTTCAACAACTACGCGATCGTCCCGGCCGACAAGTTCCTGCCGGTCGACATCCACGTCCCCGGCTGCCCGCCGCGGCCCGAGGCGCTGGTCTACGCGATCCTGAAGCTGCGCGCGATGGTCATGTCCAAGCCCGACGAGGGCTGGCGCTCGCGCTACGGCGGTCGCGGCACGGAGGAGTTCGTCGAGTCCGAGCTGCCGATCGAGGTCCCGGGTGCCTGACGCCACTGGGCTCGAGCTGATCGCCCAGGAGCTGCGCGAGCGCGACGCGGAGTCGGTGCTCGACACGCTCTACTTCCGCGACAAGTCCGTGCTCACGGTCAGCGCTTCCAGCATCCGCGAGACGCTCGAGCACCTGCGCGGCAAGGGCTTCAACTTCCTGGCCAGCGTCCACGGGGTCGACTACTTCCCCGAGGAGCCGCGCCTCGGCGTGCACTACGAGCTGCTCGACATGCACGAGGTCGACCGGATGACGGTCAAGGTCCGCGTGCCGCTCGACGCGCCCACCGTGCCGAGCGTCGTCGCCGAATGGCCGACCGCCGACCACCAGGAGCGCGAGGTCTACGACATGTTCGGCGTGATCTTCGACGGTCACCCGGACCTGCGCCGGATCCTGATGCCCGAGGACTACACGGGCTTCCCGCAGCGGCGCGACTTCCCGATGGGCGGCGAGGAGATCCTCTTCACGCACAACGAGCCGAAGAACCCGGGGTGGTGGCAGTGAGCGACGTGACGTCCAAGCCCGTCCCGACCGCGATCCCCGGCATGACGTACCGGGAGATGGAGTCGAGCGTCGAGCTCGCCCACATCGAGCACCCCGAGCACGACGAGCTGCTGACGCTCAACCTCGGCCCGCATCACCCGGCCACGCACGGCGTGCTGCGGCTGATCACCACGCTCGAGGGCGAGGTCGTGCGCGACATCAAGCCGGTCATCGGCTACGTGCACACCGGCATCGAGAAGAACTGCGAAGACAAGTCCTATTGGAAGGTCATCCCGCTCGTCGAGCGGATGGACTACCTCTCGTACTACTTCAACGCGATGGCCTACGTCGGGTCCGTCGAGACGCTGCTGGACATCGACGTCCCGCCGCGCGCGCAGTACCTGCGCGTCGCGCACATGGAGCTCAACCGGATCGCCTCGCACCTGCTCTGGCTCGCGACCGGCGGCCTGGACCTCGGCGCGATGTCGGTCTTCTGGTACGGCTGGCGCGACCGCGACCTGATCCTCGACCTGTTCGAGATGTCGTCCGGCCAGCGCATGCACCCGCGCTACTTCCAGGTCGGCGGCGTCGCCGAGGACATCCCGGCCGGCTGGGAGAAGAAGGCCCGCGCCTTCACGAAGCAGTTCCCGGCGCGGATCGATCAGTTCGAGGAGCTGATCGACAAGAACCAGATCGTGCTCGAGCGCCTGCGCGGCGTCGCCGCCGTCGACGCCGACACGCTGCTCAGCCTCGGCGTCACCGGCCCGCTGCTGCGCGCCGCCGGCAACCCGTGGGACCTGCGCAAGGCGCAGCCCTACTCGAGCTACGAGCACTTCGACTTCAAGATCCCGGTCGGCACGGTCGGCGACAACTACGACCGCTACCGCGTCCGCATGGCCGAGATGCGCGAGTCGGTCAAGATCATCGACCAGGCGCTCGACGGGCTGCCCGAGGGCGACTACATCACCTCCGACCGCAAGTACGCGCTGCCGCCGCGGCACGAGCTGGCGACGTCGATGGAAGCGCTGATCCACCACTTCAAGCTCGTCACCGAGGGCTTCCGCGTCCCGCCGGGCGAGGCGTACTACCCGATCGAGTCGCCGCGCGGCGAGCTCGGCTGCTTCGTGCGCGCCGACGGCTCCTCCAAGCCCGCCCGCGTGCACATGCGCGACCCCTCGTTCGTGAACCTGCAGGCCTTCAAGCCGATGGTCCAGGACCTCTACATCGCCGACCTGATCGCCGCGCTGGCGATGCTCGACCCGATCCTCGGCGGGATCGATCGATGAGCATCGATCCGAGCCTGGTCCGCCGCTACGCCCACGGTTCCCGTGTCCCCGGCTGGGACGACTCCGTCGACCTGACCAAGGACCCGGCGGTCGTCCCCGACCCCGCCACGACGCCCGTGCCCGCGCACGTGCGCACGGCGATCGAGGACCTCATGACGAAGTACCCGGACATCCGCTCCGCCGTCATCCCGGCGATGAAGGTCGTCCAGAACGAGCACGGCTGGCTCTCGCCGACGGCGATGGAGCAGGCCGCCTGCGTGCTGCGCCTGACGCCCGCCTACCTCGTGTCGGTCGCGAGCTTCTACGACATGTTCGAGCTGCGTCCGAAGGGCAAGACGGACGTCTACGTGTGCACGAACATCTCGTGCTCGCTGCTCGGCGCCGACGCCGTGTACGCCCGGATCAAGGACGTGCTGGGCGGCGACCCGGACTTCAACGTGCGCGCCTTCGAGTGCCTCGGCGCCTGCGAGATCGCGCCGATGGCCTCCGTCGACGGCGTCTACGTCGGCCCGCTGACCGAGGACGATGCGGAGCGCATCCGCGACGACGTCAAGGCCGGCGGCGAGGTCCTCGAGGACAAGCAACTCGCGCGCCGCAAGGCCGCCTCGAAGCACTGGCAGGAGAACCGTTGATCGCGAACATCGACACGATCCTCTTCAAGGACATCGACGAGCCGGGCCTGAACACGCTGGACGTGTACCAGCGCCGCGGCGGCTACGAGATGCTCAAGAAGGCGCTGAAGATGGAACCGGGCGCCGTCCTGGACGAGATGCTCGCCTCCGGCGTCCGCGGGCGCGGCGGCGCCGGCTTCGCGATGGGCCGCAAGATGTCCTTCATCCCCAAGGGGACGATGGACAAGTACCTCGTCTGCAACGCGGACGAGTCCGAGCCCGGGACCTTCAAGGACCGCGAGCTGATGCAGAAGAACCCCCACCTGCTGATCGAGGGGATCATCATCGGGGCGTACTGCATCGGCGCGAGCCGGTCGTTCATCTTCATCCGCGGCGAGTACGACTACGTCGCCGACATCCTCGACGCGGCCGTCGCCGAGGCCCGCGCGGCGGGCTTCATCGGCGAGAACGTGCTCGGCTCCGATCACACGATCGACCTCGTCGTGCACCGCGGCGCCGGCGCGTACATCTGCGGCGAGGAGACCGCGCTGCTGGACTCGCTCGAGGGCAAGCGCGGCAACCCGCGCCTGAAGCCCCCGTTCCCGGCCGTCCAGGGCCTCTACCAGGGCCCGACGCTGATCAACAACGTCGAGACGCTGATGAACGTCCCGGTGATCCTCGGGATGGGCGGCGCCGAGTTCGCCAAGATCGGCAAGGAGACCTCGACCGGCACCAAGCTGATCTCGATCTCGGGCCAGATCAAGTACCCGGGCAACTACGAGATCGTGCTCGGCACGAAGGTCCGCGACATCCTCTACGACCTCGCCGGCGGCCCGCTCGACGGGCAGACCTTCAAGGCCTTCTTCCCCGGCGGTTCGAGCTCTCCGGTGCTGCCGCTGACCGACGAGGTGCTCGACCTCGACTACGACTTCGACACGCTCGCGAAGGCCGGCTCGATGCTCGGCTCCGGCGCGATCATCGTCTTCGACGAGTCGACCTCGATCGTCGACGTCGCCTACAAGACCGCCCACTTCTACCGCCACGAGTCCTGCGGGAAGTGCTCGCCCTGCCGCGAGGGCACGAACTGGACGGAGAAGATGCTGCTGCGCATCAAGAACGGCGATGCGACCCCGATGGACCTCGACATCATGGCCTCGGTCTGCGAGCAGATCATGGGCAACTGCCTGTGCGTGCTCGGTGACGCGATGGCGATGCCGGTCGGCTCGATGATCAAGCACTTCCGCGAGGAGTTCGAGAGCTACATCGAGGCCGCGCGCGAGCAGGCGGGCTACGGCGTCGCCATCCCGCAGGTCAACCGCGGCGCCAGCGCCGGGCCCAAGCCGCTCCTCGAGCCGGTGGCCGCAGCCTGATGCCGCGTCCCGAGGTCAAGACGATCACCTTCACGCTGGATGGGCGTGAGGTCCAGGCGCCCGAAGGCGTGATGCTGGTCGACGGCGCCAAGTACGGCGACGTCGAGATCCCGATCTTCTGTTACGAGCCCAAGCTCGGCCAGCCCGTCGGCGCCTGCCGCATGTGCCTGGTCGAGATCGAGGGCATCCCGAAGCTCCAGACGGCGTGCTCGACGCCGATCCGCGACGGGATGGTCGTCAACACGCAGACCAAGCGCGTCCACGACGCGCAGCGCGCGGTGGTCGAGTTCCTGCTGATCAACCACCCGCTCGACTGCCCGGTCTGCGACAAGGGCGGCGAGTGCCCGCTGCAGGACGTCACCTACGGCTGGGGCCCCGGCACCTCCCGCTTCATCGAGCCCAAGCGTCACTTCAAGAAGCCGCTCGAGCTCTCGCCGCTGATCGCGATCGACCGCGAGCGCTGCATCCTCTGCTACCGCTGCGTGCGCTACTCGCAGGAGGTCTCCGAGGACTATCAGCTGGTCCTGCACGATCGCGGCGCGGCGAGCTTCGTGGGCACCTTCGACGGCCACCCGTACGTCGCGCCGTTCAGCGGCAACATCATCGAGCTCTGCCCGGTGGGAGCCCTGACCTCGCGCGCCTACCGCTTCCGCGCGCGGCCCTGGGACATCGAGGGCTCGGGCACCGTCTGCGCCGGCTGCTCCGCGCAGTGCAACGTCGAGCTCACGGTCCGCGACGACCGCGTCCTGCGCGTCCTCGCCCGCGACCACGAGGGCGTCGACGACGGCTGGCTGTGCGACAAGGGCCGCTTCTCCTACCAGGCCGTGCACTCCGACGACCGGATCGTCCAGCCCATGGTCCGCGAGGGCGCGGAGCTGCTGCCCGCGAGCTGGGACAAGGCGCTCGCCGCCGCCGTCAGCGCGCTCAAGAAGGCCGGTTCGCGCGCGTCCGCCCTCGCCGGCGGGACGACGACCAACGAGGAGGCCTTCCTCCTCCAGCAACTGCTGCGCGACGACCTCGGCTCGAGCCACCTGAGCGCCCGCACCGGCGGCGAGCAGCCGCTGGACGTGCTGCGCGCGCTCGCCGACCCGAAGCTGCAGGCGAGCGTTCCGGATCTCGAGTTCGCCCACACCGTCCTGCTCGTCGACTGCGACCCGATCGACGAGGCGCCCGTCTGGGACCTGCGGATCCGCAAGGGCGCCCGCCGCCATCAGACGAAGGTCGTCGTCGCCAGCGCGCGGCCGACGGCGCTTGACCCGATCGCGGCGGAGACCCTGCGCTTCGCGCCCGGCGGCGGCGAGGCCTTCCTCGTCGCGCTCGACGCCGCGCTCTCCGGCGACGAGGGCAACCTTGGCGGCGCGGCCAGCGCGGCGGGCTCCAACGGCTCGTCGATCCGCGCCTTCGCCGACGCGCTGCGCGCGGCGGGCGAGGAGGTCGTGATCGTCTACGGCGAGCGCGCGCTCAACGGCCAGGCGGGCCGCGCGCTGCTGAACCTCGCCGCACGCCTGAACCTCGGCACGATCTCCGGCGCGGGCCTGCTCGCGCTGCCGGGAACGCCGAACGGTCGCGGCATCCGCGAAGCCGGCTTCGCGCCCGGCCACGGTCCCGGCTACACCTCGCTGGCCGCCCCCGGCCGCGACGCGGACGGCATCGCCGAGGGCCTGGCCAGCGGCGAGCTGCACACGGTCTGGCTGCACCACGTCGACCCGCTGCGCAGCTACCCGAACCGCTCGCTGTGGGATCAGGCGCTGGGCACCGCGCAGGCCGTGATCGCCGTCGACTCGCAGATGAGCGACACGCTGCGCGAGCACGCCGACGTCGTCTTCCCCGCCGAGGCCTACCCCGAGAAGGAAGGCACGCTCGTGCATCCCGACGGGCGCCTGCAGCGGCTGCGCCCGGCGATCGGCCGCGCCCGCGGCAAGGGCGGGCAGCCTGCGAGCGGCGTACGGCCGCTGTGGCAGGTCATCACCGAGATCGCCCGCACGCTCGGCTACGAGACCGGCGAAGCGCGCACGGGCGCGCAGGTCTCGCGGCGCCTCTTCGACGCGGTGCCGTTCTACGCGGGCATCACGCTCGAGGAGATCGGCGGCCGCGGCGTGCGCTGGGTCGAGCGCGAGGAGTTCGTCTCGCCCGACTGGGAGGCGGCCAAGCTCGAGGTCCCGGACGCGGCGCCCGCCGCCGCGGACGGCAAGCTGCGCCTCGGCACCTACCGCCCGCTGTGGGCGGCCAAGGAGGTCGACCTCTCGCCTTCGCTGCAGTTCATCCGCGCCCGCCAGGTGGCCGAGCTCTCGCCCGCCGACGCCGACGCGCTCGGCATCGGCGACGGTGACCGGATCGAGGTCGGCAACGGCAAGCGCGTCCCGGCCACGGCCAAGCTGCGCGCCGCGGTCCCGGCCGGCAGCGTGTTCCTCGCCGAGGGCACGCGCGAGAACGGCGCCAACCTGCTGACGGGCGGGCTCGTCGAACTGCACCGCGTCGGCGCCGGCTCGCTCGAGCCGAGCGCGATCGCGGCACAGCTCGCGCCCGCCGTCGAGGGCCTCTCAGAGCTGCCCCCCTCCGCCCCGCTCCCGATCCCGCCGCGAGAGGTCACATGACCCCGTATTTCTCCGAGGTCGGCTTCTACGAGCCGTGGTGGATGCAGATCATCAAGGCACTGGTGATCTTCTTCGTCGTCTTCAACCTGGTGCCGATCGCGCTGGTCGCCGACCGCAAGGTGCTGGGCCGCTTCCAGCATCGCTACGGCCCGAACCGCGTCGGCCCGTTCGGCGCCCTGCAGCCGATCGCCGACATCGGCAAGCTGCTCTTCAAGGAGCAGTTCCGCCCGCGCACGGCGAACGGCTGGCTGTTCGCGCTCGCCCCGGTCATCTCCGTGATGACCGCCGCGGCGACGATCGCGATCATCCCGTTCTCGGACGTCGTCGACATCTTCGGCACGCCGACCGGGCTCTACGGCATCGATCCCTCGATCGGGATCCTCTACGCCTTCGCCTTCGGCGGCATCGCCTTCTACGGCCTGATGCTCGGCGGCTGGGCCTCCGGCTCGAAGTACAGCTTCCTCGGCTCGATGCGCGCCGCGGCCCAGCTGATCTCCTACGAGGTCGCCCAGGGGCTCTCGGTCATCGGCGTGATCATGATGGTCGGCTCGCTCTCGATGACCGACATCGTCCAGTGGCAGGAACAGCACTTCTGGATGGTCGGCCCGCAGTTCGTCGGCTTCCTGATCTTCATGGTCGCCGCGTTCGCCGAGACCAACCGCGCGCCGTTCGACCTCGCCGAGGCCGACGCCGAGCTGGTCGGCGGCTACAACACCGAGTACGGCGGCGGCCGCTTCGCCGCGTTCTTCGCCGCGGAGTACCTCAACGTCGTGGTCGTCTCCGCGCTGATGGTCACGCTCTTCTGGGGCGGCTGGGACATCCCGTTCTGGGATCAGCCGAACTGGATCGAGCCGTTCGTCGTGATCGCGAAGATCCTCGGCTTCATCTTCTTCTTCATCTGGGTGCGGGCGACGCTGCCGCGCCTGCGCTACGACCAGCTCATGTCGTTCGGCTGGAAGATCCTCCTGCCGCTCGCGACGCTCAATTGCCTTGTGACCGCGATCCTCGTGGTGGTGCTCAACTAATGCCCTATGACCCCGGAGATGTCGTCGAGGTCCTGCGCGGTCCGCGCGAAGGGGCCGCGGCCGGCACGTACCGCGCCTTCGCCGCGACGCTGAAGGGCCTGAAGATGACGATGGGTCGCATGGCGGAGGGCCCGACCACGATCAACTACCCCGAGGAGAAGACGCCGGTCTACCCGCGCTTCCGGGGACGGCACAAGCTCCACCGCTTCGAGGACACGGGGCTGGAGAAGTGCGTGGGCTGCTCGCTCTGCGCAGCGGCCTGCCCGTCGGACTGCATCCGTGTGGTGGCGGACGAGAACACGCCGGAGAACCGCGTCAGCGCCGGAGAGCGCTACGCCGCGGTGTACGAGATCAACCTGTCGCGCTGCATCTTCTGTGGCTACTGCGAGATCGCGTGTCCGTTCGACGCGATCACGATGGGCCACGACTACGAGATGGCGGACTACAACCGGTCCGACCTGATCTTCACCAAAGAGATGCTGCTCGCCGAACCGCTGGAGCGCACGCCGCTGCGCTCCGCGGACGAGTAGCCTGGCGCGCCGAATGGCGGAGGTCTTCTTCTTCTTTGCCGCGATCGGTGCCGTTGCCGGCGCCGCGGGCACGGTCATGTTGCGCGACGCGTTCTACAGCGTGCTCGCGCTCGTGTACGCACCTGATCTTCCTGGCGATGCTCTTCCTGCTGCTGCGGGCGGAGTTCGTCGCCGCGGCGCAGGTCATCGTCTACGCGGGCGCCGTGATGGTGCTCTACGTCTTCGTCGTCGGCTATGTCGGCGGCATGGAGGCCGGCCTCGCCGGTCCGGCCGGTCGTGGCCTGCGGATCGTCTCGGTCGTCTTCGCGCTGGCGCTGTTCGCCGAGCTGTCGATCGCCCTGATCGGCTCCGGCGTGAAGGCCCTCGACGGGGAGGGCGCGCCGTACACGGCGGGCTTCGGCGAGCCGGCGACGATCGGCAAGGAGTTCCTGACGAACTACCTCGTCGCGTTCGAGGTCGCTTCGCTGCTTCTGCTCGTCGCGGCCGTCGGCGCCGTCATCCTCGCCCGCCGTCGCACCGGTGTGGCCGACGCGCGCGAGATCTCGGTCGCCGACCTGATGCGCACGCCGCTGACCAAGGGCGACGAGCCCGAGGGCACGATGATCGAAGCCGGCGGACCGGCGCAGAACTGATGCCGATCACCTGGTACCTCGTCGTCTCCGCGCTGATCTTCTGCATCGGCACCGGCGGCGTGCTCACGCGCCGCAACCCACTCGTGATCCTGCTCAGCCTCGAGCTCATGCTCAACGCCTCCAACCTCGCGCTGGTCGCCTTCGCGCGGGCGCACGGCGATATGGGCGGGCAGATCTTCGCGCTGATGGTGATGGTCGTCGCGGCCTGCGAGGTCGCTGTCGGCCTCGGCCTCGTCGTCGCGATCTACCGCCGGCGCCTGCCGATTGACGTCGACGAACTTCGGGAGCTGCAGGGATGAGCCTGACCACCTACGGCTGGCTGATCCTGGCGTTCCCGCTGGCCGGGGCGATCCTGATCGGCCTGACCTTCAAGGTGCTGCCGACACGGGTGCACGGCGTGATCGGGACGCTCGCGATCCTGCTCGCCTTCCTGAGCGCGGTCGGCATGCTGATCGAGCTCACCAACCGCGGCGAGGAGGAGCGCCAGGTCGTCTCGGTCGGCTGGGACTACGTGAACACGCTCGGCGTCGACGCGCAGATCTCGATCCTGATCGACCCGCTGTCGACGCTGATGTGCCTGGTGGTGGCGGGCGTCTCGACGCTCATCCACCTCTACTCGGTCGCCTACATGGGCGGCGACCGCGGCTACACGCGCTTCTTCGGCTACCTGAACTTCTTCGTCTTCAGCATGCTGCTGCTGGTCCTGGCGGCCAACTTCTTCCTGCTGATCATCGGCTGGGCCTTCGTCGGCGCGGCCTCCTACTTCCTGATCAGCTTCTGGTACCGCCGCGAGACGGCGACCTCGGCCGGCATCAAGGCCTTCGTCATCAACGTGCTCGGCGACGTCGGCCTCGTGCTCGGCACGTACTTCGTCTTCCAGGGCACCGGCACGCTCGACTTCCTCAAGACCTTCGCCGAGATCGACACGGCGTTCACGGTCAATCAGTCCCAGCTGGTTGCGGGCTGCCTGCTGCTCCTCGTCGGCGCGTTCGCCAAGTCGGCCCAGGTCCCGCTGCACACATGGCTCCCGGACGCGATGGAGGGCCCGACCCCGGTCAGCGCCCTGATCCACGCCGCGACGATGGTGACCGCCGGCGTGTACCTGATCGCCCGCCTGCACCCGCTGTTCGAGCAGGCCCCGGACGCGGCTGCGGTGGGCGCGATCCTCGGCTGCGCCACGCTGCTGATCGCGGCCTCGATCGCCCTGGTGGTGACCGACCTCAAGCGCGTCATCGCGTACTCGACGATGTCCCAGATCGGCTACATGATCATGGCCGTCTGCTCGGCCGCCTACGCCGCGGGCATGTTCCACCTGATGACGCACGCCTTCTTCAAGGCGCTGCTCTTCATGGCCGCCGGCTCGGTCATCTCGGCCATGGGCGGGGTGCAGAACCTGGACAAGATGGGCGGCTTCCGCAAGGCGATGCCGTTCACGTTCGCCTGCATGCTGATCGGCGGCCTGGCGCTCTCCGGCGTCCCGCCCTTCTCAGGCTTCTTCTCCAAGGACGAGATCCTCTCGATCGAGTTCGAGCGCGGTGGCTGGCACGCGATCCTCGGGGTGATGGGCTACGTCGGCGCGTTCCTGACCGCCATCTACACGTTCCGGATGATCTTCCGCGCCTTCTTCGGCAAGATGGTCCCGGAGGCCGAGGAGCTCTCGCACGGGCACCTCTACCACGCCCCGGAGCCGATCAACCCGGCGACCGGCGAGGTCGAGGACACCGAGATCGGCTTCCCCGGCCCCGATCACCACATCGCCGAGCGCGAGGTGCCGATGAAGATCGCGATGGGCGCGCTCGCGATCCTCGCGATCATCGGCGGCGTCCTCCAGATCCCGGGCATCACGCACATCCTGCACACGTTCCTGGAGCCGACCTTCGCGGACTCCCAGCTCTACGCGGAGCTCGAGCCCTCGACGTCGCAGGAGTGGTTCGACCTGACGATCGGCGGCGCCCTCGGCATCGCCGGCATCGTGCTGGCCTGGACGTTGTGGGGCCATGACAAGCAGCCGGTCGCGCTGCGTCAGAAGCTCGCCCCGCTGCACTCGTTCTTCGTCCACAAGTGGTACTTCGACGAGCTCTACGACTTCATGTTCGTGCGGCCGTTCGCGTGGTTCGGGCGCTTCGCCAACAGCACCTTCGAGCGCGTGTTCGTCAACGGCGCGCTGATCGGTGGCACCACCGGCGCTGTGCGCATCCTGTCCGCCGCGGTCCGCGGCATCCAGTCGGGCTACCTGCGCTACTACGCCGCGCTGTTGCTCGTCGGGCTTACCGGGCTGAGCGCCTACTTCCTGATCTCCGCATGATCCATCTCACCATCCTCGTCTTCTTCCCGGTTGTCTGCGCGCTGCTGGCCGCGTTCAACCCGCGTGTCATCGGCATCATCGCCACGCTCATCCCGCTCGTGTACGCGGTGATGCTGGTCGCGGACTTCGACACCGCCGGCGGCCTGCAGCACGTCACCGACGACGCGTGGATCCCCGAGCTGGGCATCCGCTACAAGCTCGGCATCGACGGCCTGAACCTGTGGCTGATCCTGCTGACCACGGTCGTCGCCTTCGCGTGCGCCGTCTGGCTCGCGGTGCGTCCGGTCGCAGGAGCGCGCGGGCCTGTTCACGTTCCACATGGCGCTCGGCGAGACCGCCGTCCTCGGCGCGTTCGTCGCCCAGGACCTGGCGCTCTTCGTCCTCTTCTTCGACCTGATGCTGGTGCCCTTCTACTTCATCGTCGGCCAGTGGGGCGGCCAGGACCGCGTCCCGGCCGCGCTGAAGATGGTCATCTACACGCTGGTCGGCTCGCTGCTGATGCTCGCGGGCGCGGTCGCGACGGCGGTGCTCGCGCAGGCCGGGCCGGACGGCTCGATCAGCTTCGTGCTCTCCGACCTCGTGCGCAACCCGCTGCCGGAGTCGACGCAGAAGTGGATCTTCATCACGTTCGCGCTCGCGTTCCTGATCAAGATGCCGTCCTTCCCGTTCCACGGCTGGATGCCCGACGCGTACCGGACGATGCCGCTGCCGGCGCTGGCCTTCTTCTCCGGCGTGGTCTCCAAGGTCGCCGCCTACGGGTTCCTGCGCCTCGTGCTGCCGCTGTTCCCGGCCGCGACCGAGAGCTTCCACGAGATCCTGCTGATCCTCGCGGTGATCTCGATCCTCTACGGCTCGGTGCAGGCCTTCACGCAGACCAACGCGCGCCTGATCCTCGGTTACTCGTCGGTCGCGCAGCTCGGGTTCATCACGCTCGGGATCTTCGCGCTGGACCCCGCCGGCCAGGGCGCCCAGGGCGCATTGCTGCAGGCCGTCAACCACGGGCTCGTGGTCGCGCCGCTGTTCTTCGTGGTCGCGCTGCTCGCCGAGCGCGCGGAAGGCTCGGAGGACATCCGCGACTACGGCGGGATCGCGTTCCGCGCCCCGTTCCTCGCGGTCCTGTTCCTGGTCGCGGCGCTGGCGACCCTCGCGATGCCCGGCTCGGCGAACTTCGCCGGCGAGTTCCTGATCCTGCTCGGTGTCTTCAACTCGGTGCAGGCGATCGCGATCATCGCGTCGCTCGGGGTCGTGCTGGCCTCGGTCTACGCGCTGCGGATGTACATCCGCTCGATGCATAACCGCGTCGGCCCGCGCGTCGAGTCCTTCGAGCTGACCTTCCGCGACAGCATCGTCCTGGTGCCGCTGATCCTCGCGATCATCGCGTTCGCGATCTATCCCCAGCTCGCGCTGGAGTCGGGCGAAGAGGCCATCAAGGCGACCGTAACGGCGGTGCAGCGATGAGTCCCCTGATCGCCCAGGCGAGCCTCAAGGGTCCGGAGATCGACTGGGAGGCGCTGTCGCCCGCGATCGCGCTCGTCGTCGGCGCGTGCGTCGTGCTGCTCGTCGGCCTCGGCCGCTCCGAGTTCATCCGCCGCACCGTGGTCCCGTCCTTGACGATCGTGACCTTGCTCGTCACGGCCGGGCTCTGCATCTGGCAGTGGGATACGCACGAGGCGATCATCGCCCGGGCGATGGTCATCGACGACCTGACGCTCTTCCTGACGCTGGTCTTCGTCACCGGCGGCGTGTTGTCGGTGCTGCTCTCGTGGCATTCCTCGGCGAGTGCCGAAGCCGGCGAAGGCGAGTATTTCGCGCTGCTGCTGACGTCGATCCTCGGCATGCTCGTGCTCGTCGCGGCCAACGACCTCGTCGTGCTGTTCATCGGCTTCGAGCTGCTCTCGATCCCGCTCTACGTGCTCTGCGCGACCCACATGAAGCGCGAGCAGTCGCTGGAATCCGGCCTGAAGTACCTGATCGTCGGCTCCGTCGGCTCGGCGACGCTGCTCTACGGGCTCGCGATGCTCTACGGCGCCGCCGGCGGCACGAACTTCGAGGCGCTCGCGGCCGCGGGACCCGAGATCGCCGACGACGTCCTGTTCCTGTCGGGCATCGCGCTCGTGATGGTCGGGCTCGCGTTCAAGGCCTCCGTGGCGCCGTTTCATCAGTGGACGCCGGACGTCTACGAGGGCGCGCCGACGCCGATCACCGGTTTCATGGCCGTGGCGACCAAGGCGGCCGCGTTCGGCGTGCTGCTGCGGCTCTTCGACGTGGCGCTGATCGACGCGGCGACCACCTGGGCGCCCGCCTTCGCGACGCTGGCCGTGATCACGATCATCGTCGGCAACGTCGGCGCGATCGGACAGGGCTCGCTGAAGCGCATGCTCGCGTACTCGTCGGTCGCGCAGGCGGGCTACATGCTCGCGGGCGTGGTCGTGACGACCCAGCTCGGCATCTCGGCGACCGTCTTCTACCTCGCGATCTACGTCGTCATGAACCTCGGCGCGTTCGCCGTGATCGTGGCCCGCGAGCGCGAGACCGGCCTCGGCGACGACATCAGCTCGCTCTACGGCCTCGGCGCGAACCGCCCGTGGCTCGCGTGGCCGATGACGATCTCGATGCTCGCGCTGGCCGGCTTCCCCGCCACCGCCGGGTTCTTCGGCAAGGTCTACCTGATCCAGGCGGCCGTCGGCAACGGCTACGCCTGGCTCGGCATCGTGATCGTGCTCGGCTCGGCCGTCTCGCTCGCGTACTACCTGCGCGTCGTCGCCGCGGTCTGGATGCGTGCCCCGTCCGAGGCTCCCGCGCTCGCTCGTGCGCGCCTCGGCTCGTCCTGTGATCGCCGGTGGCTCCGCGGAGGCCGACGACGAGGCCCGCGCGGCCGGTCGCACCCCCGGCGCCGACTCGGCCACGGTCGTGGACATCGACGGACCCGCACCCGCCCGCGTCGGGCTGCGCCAGCCGGAGGTCGTGTTCGTCGCGGTCATCTGCGCGCTGGCCACGCTCGCGATCGGCGTCTACCCCGAACCGCTGCTCGACCTCGCCAAGGACGCCGGCGAGGCCATCCGCACGCTGATCTAGCCGGACTACCGGGACCCGCGCTCACGGCGGGGGGCGAAGTTTCGCGCGGCCTTCCTATGAAGGGTCGTGCGATCGCGCCCCACCGCCGGCCAGGCATCCCTCGAGTACATCGCCGCCGTCGCCCTCCTGGCGGCGGTGCTGCTCGTCGCCGCGCCGGCGGTGGGAGCCCCCGACATCGGGCGCTCGGTCGTCGCCGCCGTCAAGCACGGCATCTGCCTCGCCGGCGGTGACATCTGCACCCGCGGGGACGCCGCGCGAGCGGGCCTGGCGCCCTGTCCGCTCCGCTCCGACACCACCGGCGGCGAGGGTTCCGTGACGGCGTTCAGCGTCGAGATCGGCGGCAGGTGGCTGCTCACGGTCACACCCCAGTCCGACGGCACCGTCGCGGTCGTTCGCACCGCGGGCGGCAGTGCCGGCGTGACCGGCGGGCTCGGGCCGGAGTTCGCCATCGGACCGGTGAAGGGGAGCGCGGGCGCGGGCGCGGCGGCCCGGGTCCGCGTCCAGGCCGCGCGCGGCTGGACGTTTCCCGACGCGGCCGGGGCGAAGCGCTTCCTGGAGCATGCCGTCCGCAACGGGTTCGACGGCGACCGCTTCCCCTGGAGCTGGCAGTCGACCGAGAAGGCCGAGGAGCTCTCAGGCGCCGCCGGCGCGATGGGCGCGGCCAACGGCTACCGCGACCACCTCGACGCCATCAGCGCCGCGGTCTCGCTGCAGAGCGCGATCGGCTCGCGAACGACCAGCGACGGCCTCCACACCACCTACACCCGGCTCGCGCTCGACGGTCCCGAGCTGACGATCCCGTTGGTGCCCTCGATCGGCCGTGGCCGCGACGAGTGGATCGCCGAGTACACACGCGGCCCCGACGGCCCGCGCGAGATCGCCTTCCGCAGGGTCGCCCCCAGCGCGGCCGGGACGAAGGTCACCGAAACCGTCGCCAGGCTCGATCTGCGCGACCCGGAGAACCTCGCGATCGCCCTCCCGCTCCTCGAATCGCACGAGCGCTGGTCGGCCGTCGGCGGCGCCGGCAAGCAGGCGGTCCTGAACCGGATCGCGACGCACGGCGTCGTCGAACGCACCGTCACCTCCATCCAGGACGACTCGCGGGGCGCATCGTTCGCGGTCAGCGGGGGCTGGAAGTTCGGCCTCGGCGGCAAGCGCGTCGCGGTCCACCGCCGGCTCGTCGAGGCGACCGTCCAGCGCGGCGCTTCGTCCGGCGCGCGGCTGGACTGCGTCGCAGCGCCCGGGTGACAGGCCTTTGCGCGTACTCCGGGGACGGCGGCACCCATGCCGCGAATTCTGCCGAGCCCGTCGCTATGGTCGACGGGTGGAAGATTTCACCGCCGCTGAACGCGCCCGCCTGGCCCCGCATTTCTCCAACGTCGACGGGCCGGTGTTCGCGCTGCTGGACCTGCCGGAGACGGTCAAGGGCGCCATGTTCGCGCGCTACTCGCGCTACCAGGGCACGTTGCGGCGGATGTTCCTCGACGAGTTCGCCGACTCGCTCCCGCAGCGGTCGGCCGCGGTGGACGCCGACGTCGAGGGCGCTCGCGCCGCGGAGCTCTTCGAGCGCATCTTCGTCGGCTACGGGGACGATTCGGTGGCGCAGCTCGGCGGCGCGCACATCGCCGTCGAGTGGGTCTCGAACGTACTCACGAAGATTCTCCAGCGCCCGCGGCTGGCGGCGTACCTCGAGCAATCGACGCGCTACATCGCCTACGACGCGCCGATGCCGGGCGGCGGCTACCGCTACTACCGCGACGCTGAGCTGGGCCCCGAGTACACGCGGTCGATGGACGCGTTGTTCGGCGCCTACTCCGAGGCGCTGCCGCGCGTCGCCGCGTGGGTGGACTCGACGTTCCCGGTGACGCCCGGCGAGTCGGACGCGATCCGCCGGCGCGCGGTCAAGGCCAAGGCGCTGGATCTCCTGCGCGGGCTGCTGCCGGCCGCGTCGCTCTCGCACATGGGCATCTACGCGACCGGGCAGGCGTACGAGCAACTGATCCTTCACCTGCTCGCGCATCCGCTGCCCGAGGCGCGCGCCTGCGGCAAGCAGCTGCTGGAGGCGGTCAAGGCCGTGATCCCGAGCTTCGTGGCCCGCGTCGAGCGTCCCGGCCGCGGCGACGTGTGGGTCGACTTCCTGAGCGAGCGCCGCGCGGCCGAGCGCCGCTGGACCGCGCGCCTCGGGCTCGACCGAGACGATGAGGCGCAGCGGCGCTCGTCGGTGGACCTCGTGCACGTCGACGGCGACGAGGATCGCCTGCTCGCCGCGCTGCTGTTCGAGGCCGCGGGCACGCCCGAGGAGCGGACGCTGGCCGCCGTCGCGGCGCTCTCGAGCGACGAGCGGGCGCGGATGCTCGCCGAGCTCGTGGGCGAGCGCACCAATCGCCGCCACCGCCCGGGCCGCGGATTCGAGGCGCTGCGCTACCGGTTCGAGATCGTCTCCGACTACGGCGCCTTCCGCGACCTCCAGCGTCACCGGATGCTGACGGTCCAGTGGCAGCCGCTGACACCGGACCTGGGCGCCGAGGTCCCGGAGGAGGTCGTCGAGGCCGGCTGCGGCGAGCTCTACGAGCGCGCGCTCGATCGCTCGCGCTCGGAGTTCGAGCGCCTGCGCGACGCGGGTCAGGCCGAAGCCGCCCCGTACGCCCTCTGCCTCGGCTACCGGATCCGCTACATCCTCGATCTCAACGCCCGCGAGGCGATGCACCTGACCGAGCTGCGCTCCGCTCGCGAGGGCCACGCGAGCTATCGCGCGGTCGCACAGGCGATGCACACGGCAATCGCCGAGCGCCACCCCGCGGTAGCCGAGACGATGAAGTACGTCGACCACTCCGCCGAGCCGCGCCTCGAGCGCATCCTCGCGGAGATCCGTGGCGAGTCGCGCCGGGCTCGGGTAACGGCTTGAGCGCGCGCGACGAGGTCCTCGAAGCGTCGGCACGCCGCTCCGCGGCGCTGGTCGCCCGCGACGCCGCAGCGCTGCGCGAGCTGCACCACCCCGACCTGCGCTTCACGACCCCGGGCGGCGACGTCCGCGACCTCGACGCCTACATCGCGGGCAACACCGAGGGCGACCTCGTCTGGCGCGCGCAGCGCCTCGTCGAGCCCGATGTCGTCGTCGCCGGCGACACCGCGGTCGTGACCGGCGCCGTCGAGGACGAGTTCGAGCGCGCTGGCGAGCCCGGCGCGCACACGATGCAGCTCACGCTCGTCTGGCTGCGCAGCGATGGCGCCTGGCGCGTTCTCGCGGTGCACGCAGGGCCCGCGCGGTAGGTCTACGCCCGCACGCGGGTCTCGACGTCCAGGGTGCGTGAACGTGGGGCTCGCTCGATCCGCGGCGGCAGCGCCCACAGCGCACGCGTCCGCGCGCCGAAGCCAAGGCCCTGCGCCAGCGCGTGGCGCAGCGCGCGGCGTCCCGCCCGAGGCGGCGGCTCCGGGGACGGCGCGTAGCGGCCGGCGGCGAGCGCCCGGAGGTAGGCGGCGACCTCAGGGGAGTGCGACCCGAGCCGGCGTTCGAGCTGGGTCATCGTCGTGCCGGTCGTGACCGGCCGCCCGACGCGCCGCAGGGCGTCCTCGACCTCGGCGATCGCGCGATCCATCGGGGTCTTGCCGCGCGGGCGGCGCCGGAACAGCAGCACCGCGAGGATCAGCGCGATCCCACCGAGTAGGCAGAGCACCCAGCCCCAGAACGGGAAGCCACCGCCGGCGGAGCCGGCGCTGGTCTCATCGCCGCGCCCGAGCTGCAGCTCCGGGCGCAGGCTGAGGTTCGGGCGCTCGGTGTTCGCGGCCGCGTCCTCGGCGCCGGTGTCGGCGGCCGGGACGGGCGTGGCGCCGGCGACGGGCGCGAGCGCGGCGACCTGGCTGCGCGCCGGGGTCCCGTCCGGGGTGGGATCGAACGTGACCCAGCCGAATTTGTCGAACCAGACCTCGACCCACGCGTGCGCGTCGGTGTCGCGCACGATCCAGGCGCCCTTGCGCGACGAGTAGCCACCGGGGCTGAACCCGGTCGCCACGCGCGCCGAGATGCCGCCCATCCGCAGCAGCAGGGCCATCGCGCCCGCGTAGTGCTGGCAGTAGCCCTCATGGCTCTCGTTGAGGAAGAAGTCCAGCGGCGCGACGCCGGCGGGCGCCTGCGTCGGGCGCTCGACGTAGCGGAACTCGGGCCGAGATAGGTAGTCGTCGACGGCGCGGACGTAGTCCATCGGGTGCTCGGCGCCCTCCTTGAGCCGCTTCGACAGCTCCCAGGTGCGCTCGTACTGCGAGCGCGCCATCACGGCATCGATGTCGAACTCCGAGCGATGCACCGTTGGGTACGCGGCGTAATCCTGGCCAGGGCCGTCCCAGGCCTTGAAGTGGACGTCGGCCTCCCTCACCGGACCGAGCTTGGCGTTGGCGAGGATGCCCGCCGCGCCGCGCCGGACCGGCGCGACCTCGCCGGGCTTGAACGGCACGGTGATGGCCCGCCCGCCTTCCATGTCCTCATCCTCGCCCGAGGTCGCCTCGTCGAGCAGCGAGAGCGTGGGCGCGGGAACGTGCACCTTGGCCGTGTAGGAGTCGCCGCGGCGCAGGACGCTCGGAGCCGAGTAGGTCCCAGGTGAGATCGCCGGCTCGACGTCACGCGACGCGTCGCTGACATCGATGGTCGTGCCCGCGGCGATCACGTCGCGGATGCGCATGCGGCGGATGCTGACCTCGATCGTGCGGGTCCACGTCGGGCGATCGGCCCAATCGGCCGGCAGGTCCGCCTCGAACGGCTCACGGCCGTCGGCAGCGACGGGGTCCGAGCGCGTCGTCCACGCGACGCGGTTGAAGGTGTCGAGGTTGCGCGCCTTCCAGTACAGCGGCTCCTTGGAGACGACACGCATCACCTCGTTGCCGTCGCGCGGCCACGAGATCGGCCCGTAGCTCTGCGTCCACGAGAAGCGCACCGGATCGTCGGGCCCGAGGCTCTCGGCGAAGGAGCGGTAGTCGAACCACGGCTGGCCGCGATCGGCGGCGGCAGCGAGCGGGAGCGCCCCGAACAGCGCCAGCGCGAGCAACCCCGCGACCCCGAGCCCCGGCTTCAGCGGCAGCCGCTCGAGCCACAGGAAGCAGACCGTCAGCGTCGCGAGCGCGAGCCCGAGCAGCAGCGAACGCGTCCCGCCGAGCGAGACCACCGGGGACGCGATCACGACCAGCAGCACGGCGAGCGCGACGAACGGGTAGCCGCGGTCGGGCGGCGTCAGCGGCACGCGCGGCTTGAGCGAGCTCGCCGCGCGCGGCCAGAAGGTCAACAGCCCGGCGAGGATCAGCAACTCGGCACCCAGCAACTCGAGCACGATCCGCGGCCAGGGGTCGGCGCTGACGTAGGGCAGCCGCACCGTCCCGAGCGCCTGCAGCCCACCGCCGAGCCCCGCCAGCAGCTCGTCCCAGTGCCGCGGCTTGAGCAGGTCGAGGCTCGCCCCCGAAAGCCAGTAGCCCATGAACAGCGATATGCAGGCGACGGCCGGTAGCGCCAGCACGTGCAGGCGCCCGGCGGGTGCCCGCTCGGCCGCCAGCACGCCCACCGCGGCGGCGATCGCGACCACGACCCACAGCAGGGCCCGGCCGGAGCTCATCCCGGCGACGAGCCGCTGCCATTCGAGCGCGCCCAGAGCGGCCAGCGCAGCGAGCCCGACGAGGCGGGCGACCCACTGCGGCAGGAGCGCGCGCGTGCGCGGCCGCTTCAAGCGCTAGGCCCCCTCGGCTTCGCGCTGGCGCAGCTCGATCCGCCGGATCTTGCCCGTGAGCGTCTTCGGGAGGTCATCGACGAACTCGATCCTGCGAGGGTAGGCGTAAGCGGACAGCCTGGAACGCACGTGGGCCTGAATCTCCTTGATCAGCTCCTCGGAGCCCTCGTGGCCCTCGGCCAGCACGATGAACGCCTTGACGACGCTGCCGCGACGCTCGTCGGGTGAGGCGACCGCCGCCGCCTCCTTGACCGCCGGGTGCTCGAGGCAGGCGGACTCGACCTCGAACGGCCCGATCCGGTAGCCGGCCGCGATGATCACGTCGTCGGCGCGGCCCTCGTACCAGACGTAGCCGTCCTCGTCGAACTTGGCCGCGTCCTTGGTGTGGAACCAGTCGCCCCCGAACGTCTCCTTCGCCGCCTCCTCGTTGTTCCAGTACGTCAGCGGATAGTGCGGGTTCGAGCGCGCGCGCAGGCAGATCTCGCCACGCTCGCCCTGCGGCACGGGGTGCTCGTCCTGGTCGAGGATCTGCACGTCCCAGCCGGGCATCGGCCGGCCCATCGAGCCCTCGCGGACCTCCATGAACGGATAGTTGGCGACCAGCGGATAGGACTCGGTGAGCCCGTAGTAGTCGAGCACGGTCAGCCCGTACTGCTCGCGGAACCAGCGGATCGCCTCAGGGTTCAGCGGCTCGCCCGCGGAGCAGACGACGCGGAACTTCTGCGGGTAGGCGGTGCCGGCGTCCTTGATCGTCATCATCGAGCGCATCGCGGTCGGCGTCGTGAAGACGTTCGTCGCCTCGTGACGCGAGAGGAAGTCGAGCTGCTGGGAGGGGTCGAACCCACCCTGGCGCTGCAGCACCAGCTGGACCGCGCCGTAGCGCCACGGCCCGAGCAGCGGCGCGATGCCCGCGGCCCACGCCCACTCGCCCATGCCGTGGAAGCGCTCGCCGTCCTTCACGTCGTGGCAGTAGACGAACTCCTCGTGCGCGAGCAGGTAACGGTGCGCGTGCACGATGCCCTTCGCGAGCCCGGTCGTGCCCGAGGTGTAGTAGAGCTGCGCCGGGTCCTCGGCGAGCGTGTCCTCGCGCTCGAAGGCGGCGTCGCCCGACTGCAGCAGCTCGTCGTCGAGGATCAGCACGTGCTCCACGAGTGACCCCTCGACGCGGTCCTGGTTGGCCGCGTTGGTGACGAGGATCTTCGCCTGCGAGTCGCTCACGCGGTGGCGGATCCCGTCGTCGCCGTAGAGCACCGACATCGAGAGCAGGATCGCCCCGGTCTTCCAGGTCCCGAAGAACGCGGCCGCGGTCTCCGGCGTCGGCGGCAGCAGCATCGCCACCCGGTCGCCCTTCTGCACCCCGTGGGCGCGCAGCACGTTCGCGAAGCGGTTGGAGAGCTCCTGCAGTTCCCCCCAGTGCACCGTGCGGACCGTGCCGTCGAAGTGCTCGTGGATCATCGCGAGCTTGTCCGCCGGGTGCTTATCGCATACGTCCTCGGCGATGTTGTAGTGCTCGGGGACGTGCCACTCGTGGGTGGCGACCGCCTCCTCGTAGGACGCGCTGGACGTGGTGCTCACGGCTCCTCCCTCGTCATCGACCGACCGGGCCAAGGATAGGCGGCCCGGACCGTACACCGGACACAAACGCCGCTCGGGCCATGGAGCCGGGACGAGCCGCCTGCTAAGGCCTTATGTGCATCGTTTACAACTTCAAAGGAGGCGTGTTGTCCTGACCGCCAAGATCAGTCCAGACGAGCTGTTCGAGTTGATCCCGGAGACGACGGCTGCCGAGCGCGCCGTGGCCGACCTGCTGCCCATCGGCGCGCCGGCCGAGGACGCCGAGCGCGCCCGCGACAGCGTGCCGGTCTGGTTTCACACCTTCGCCCTCGCCCCCGGGATCTACACCCCCGGCCTGGCCCGCGATCACCGCTACCGCCCCCAGGTGCTCGGAGGCGACCGGTTTCGAGGCCGCAGCGTGCTCGACATCGGGAGCTTCGACGGCTTCTACGCCTTCCTCGCCGAGGCGCGCGGAGCGAGCCGGGTGGTGGCGGTCGACAACGAGCAGTACGTCGACTGGATCCGCGGCCGGTTCGGGGTCGAGCTGGAGCCGGCGGCGGGCTTCGACACGATCCACGAGCTGCTGGACTCTCGGGTCGACTACCGCCAGCTCGACGCGCTCGCGGTCGGCGAGCTGGGCGAGCGGTTCGACGTCGTCCTCTGTTTCGGGATGTTGCATCGCGTGGGTGATCCAGTCGCGATCCTCAGCGCGCTGGCGGGCGTGCTCGAGCCTGGAGGCGAGATCGTCCTCGAGACCTACGGCTCAACGCTCGCCGACGACACGCCGGCGATCGAGGTCCACGGATCGGGGGACGTCTACGCGGGCGACGACTTCGTCTATTGGGGCTTTCCGCCCGAGGGCTTGCGGCGGCTAGCGCGCCTGGCGGGGCTGGACTCCGTCGAGATCGTCGATCAGGTCGAGATCGACGGTCACCCGCGGATCATCGCGGTGCTGCGAGCCGCCGGCTGAGCCGGAGCGCAGAGCCGGGCGGGCTCGTCGGTCGTGATCGCGTCGACGCCCAGGCGCGCGACGCGCCGGGCGAGCTCGATGTCGTTGATCGTGCCGGTGGTGACGCTCAGCCCGGCGGCGCGCAGCTCGTCGACCAACACCGAATGCAGGAGGAAGTGCTCGACGCAGACCCCGGCGACGCCGGCGGCGCGCGCCCACGCGCCAAGTGCGGCGGGCGCGTAGTCGGCCCAGACGATCAGCCGTGCGCGGTGGCCGAGCCTCGCGGCCTCCGCGCACACCGCGGTCTGGAAGGAGATGATCTCGATCCGGTGACCGGGGTGGCGGGCGACGAGCCGGGCGACGCCCCGCGCGGTCGCCACGCCGAGCGCCGGATCGCCGTGCGTCTTGATGTCGAGCTGGATGACGAGGCCGTCGGGGACCGTGTCCAGCAACTCGTCGAGCAGCATCGGGTACTCGGCCGATGGCGTGCCGAACCGGTCACGCAGCCGCACGCGCCGCAACTCGCTCCAGGCCGTCTCGTGCGCCCAACCTGAGGCGGTCGTGCCGGTCGGGAGCCACGGATCGTGCAACAGCGCGAGCCGCCCGTCGGCCGTCAGGCACACGTCCGTCTCCAGCCCGTCGATCGGGGACATCAACGTCGTGTGGAGCGCCGCGCGGGAGGAGTCGGGGCCAGGCACGCGCCCGAGACGGTGCGCGTACAGTGCCGGCAGGTCGACCACGCCACGCAGCATCCAGCAGCGGCCGACACAGCGTGTTGCCGCCCCGTCAACCCGCTGTGTCCGTTCCGTGAACGCTGCTCGGGCGCATCCTCGACGCGCGGTCTAGCGTCCGACCACTTCGACCGCCCGTTCGGAGCCGAGGCCGGTCTCCGAGCGCACGAACAGCTCGTCGAACGTGTGCTCGGACTTGCTCTCGCGGCTGAGCATCGTCCCCACCCAGCAGCCGAGGAAGCCGAGCGGGATCGAGACGATGCCCGGGTT
This sequence comes from uncultured Solirubrobacteraceae bacterium, assembly GCA_963848475.1. Lineage (GTDB taxonomy): Bacteria > Actinomycetota > Thermoleophilia > Solirubrobacterales > Solirubrobacteraceae > Solirubrobacter. The sequence continues at coordinate 96,083 of CAWKDW010000006.1, forward strand.
CGACAACTCCCAGCCGATCGGCGAGCCCGTGACGGTGTCGGCCCCGGGCCACACCTTCGGGCTCACGATCACGAGGAAGATCGAGCTCACGACGCCGACCACGACGCCGGTGATCGCGCCCGCGGTATTGAAGCGCCGCCACGTGAGCGCGAGCAGCAGCGCCGGGAAATTGGCGCTCGCGGCGACCGCGAACGCGAGGCCGACCATGAACGAGACGTTCAGGCCGGAGCCGCCGATCACGGCGATGATGATCGCGATCACGCCGATCGCGAACGCGGCGATCCGCGCGACGAGGACCTCCTCGTGCTCGGAGTCCTGGCCCTTGCGCACGATCGAGGACCAGATGTCGTGCGAGAAGGCGGCGGAGGCGGAGAGGACGAGACCGGCCACCACGGCCAGGATCGTCGCGAACGCCACGCCGGCGATCGCCGCCAGGAAGAGGTCGCCGCCGAACGTGCCCTCGCCGCCGCCGAGGAACGCCGCCAGGTTCGGCGCGGCCAGGTTGCCGCCGGTGCCCGCGGCCTCGACGCCGCCCTCGCCCAGGTACGCGCGCGCGCCGAAGCCGATGAACGTCGTCAGCAGGTAGAAGAAGCCGATGACGAACATCGCCCAGACCACGGACGAGCGCGCCGCCTTGGCCGTGGGAACGGTGAAGAAGCGCATCAGGATGTGCGGCAGGCCGGCCGTGCCGAGCACGAGCGCGAGCCCGAGCGACACGGTGTCCAGCGGCTTGGGCAGGTAGGTGCCCGGACCAAGCGAGAACGTCGACTCGGCGGTCGTGTTCGCCTCCGCCTTGTTGAAGAGCTCGATCGGGTTGAAGCCCGACTTGCCGAGGACGAAGACCGACATCACGAGGATGCCGGTCATCAGCAGCACGGCCTTGACGATCTGCACCCACGTCGTGGCGACCATGCCGCCGAAGATCACGTAACAGAGCATGAAGATGCCGGTCAGGATCACGGCGATCGAGAAGTCGAGCCCGACCAGCTTCGAGATCAGCACGCCGGCGCCGACCATCTGCGCGATCAGATAGAAGGTCACGACGGCGAAGGTCCCGAGCGCCGCGGCGGCCCGCGCGGGCGTCTCGTCGAGACGGAACGAGAGCACGTCGGCGATCGTGTACTTGCCCGCGTTGCGCATCCGCTCGGCGAACAGGAACATCACCGTGAGGAACGCGACGAGGAACCCGATCGAATACAGGAACCCGTCGAAGCCGTAGAGGAAGATCAGGCCCGCGATGCCGAGGAACGACGCGGCGGAGAGGTAGTCGCCGGAGATGGCGAGGCCGTTCTGGCGGGCGGTGATGTTGCGGCCCGCGGCGTAGAAGCCGACGGCGCTGCTCGCGCGCTTGGAGGCCCAGTAGGTGATGCCGAGCGTGATCGAGAGGATGATCGCCGCCATCACCAGCGCCTCGACGTTGACCTTCGCGAGGAGCGTCATCGCTTGAGCTCCGGGCGCGGCTCGCCGCGTTCGAAGCGCCCGGTCTCCTCGTCGGCGATCGCCGCCTCGGCGACCGCGTCCGAGAGGGGGTCGTACTCGCGCTCGGCCTTGCGCAGGTACCAGAGGCCGAGCACGAAGACCATCAGGAACTGCGTCAGCGCGTAGCAATAGCCGACGGTCAGCCCTTCATAGACCGACCTCGCCATGAAGTCCGGCGCGTAGCCGGCGACGATGATGAACCCCATGTACCACGCGAGGAAGAAGATCGTCGCCGGGACGACGAAGCTCCTCCGGCGCTTGATCAGCTCGCGAAACTCGTCCGAGCGCTCGATGCCTTTCCAGTCAACCATCGCTCTCTCCCCGCGCTGACAGGTACAGAGATGACGGTTCACGGCTCACGACACCGCTAAACCACGAATTGTGAGAACGCGGTTAGCCGTTGCCCTCCGCGTCGCGCTCCTTGATCTTGCCTTCGAGCTGCGCCATCACGCCGGGATCGCGCAGCGTCGTGACGTCGCCGAGCTCGCGGCCCTCGGCGATGTCGCGCAGGAGCCGGCGCATGATCTTGCCCGAGCGGGTCTTGGGCAGGTCGTCGGCCCAGATGATCCGCTTGGGGCGCGCGAACTTGCCGATCCGGGACGCGACGCGCTCGCGGATCTCGTTGACGAGGTCGTCGTCGCCGTCGAGGTCGCCCTCGAGCGTGACGAAGGCCGTGATCGCCTGGCCGGTGTCCTCGTCGGCCTGGCCGATGACGGCGGCCTCGGCGACCTTGCCGTGCGAGACGATCGCGGACTCGACCTCGGCGGTGGAGAGCCGATGGCCGGAGACGTTCACGACGTCGTCGATGCGCCCGATGATCCAGAAGTAGCCGTCCGCGTCGCGGCGGGCGGCGTCGCCGACGAGGTAGGTGTCCTTGCCGAACTTGTCCCAGTACGTCTCGATGAAGCGGTCGTCCTCCTTGTAGAGGGTCCGCAGCATCGCCGGCCAGGGGCGCTTGAGGATCAGGTAGCCCTGCTCGGTGCCCGCGTCGTTGCCTTCCTCGTCGACGACCGCAGCCTCGATCCCCGGCAACGGGCGCCCCGCCGAGCCGGGCTTGGCGTCGAGCAGGCCCGGCAGCGTCGTGATCATGATCGCGCCGGTCTCGGTCTGCCACCAGGTGTCGACGATCGGGCAGCGCGAGCCGCCGATCACCTTCCAGTACCACAGCCAGGCCTTCGGGTTGATCGGCTCGCCGACCGTCCCGAGCAGCCGCAGCGACGAGAGATCGTGGCCCTCGGGATGCTCGACGCCCCACTTCATGCACGCGCGGATCGCGGTCGGCGCGCAGTAGAGGATCGTGACCTTGTAGCGCTCGATCAGCTCCCACCAGATGTCCTTGGCGGGATAGTCCGGCGCGCCCTCGTACATCACCGAGGTGGCGCCGTTGGCCAGCGGCCCGTAGACGATGTAGGAGTGCCCGGTGACCCAGCCGACGTCGGCCGCGCACCAGTAGATGTCCTCTTCGGGCTTGAGGTCGAAGACGGCGCGGTGCGTGTAGGAGACCCCGGTCAGGTAGCCGCCGGTGGTGTGCAGGATGCCCTTGGGCTTGGCCGTCGAGCCGCTCGTGTAGAGGATGTAGAGCGGGTCCTCCGAGTCCATCGGCTCGGCCGGGCACTCGTCGTCGGCGGCCTCGAGCAGGTCGTGGTAGAAGTGGTCGCGCCCGTCCTTCATCGGCGCGTCGTTGTCCGCGCGCTTGACGACGACGACGGTGTCCACGAGATCGCCGATGACCTCGTCGACGGTCGACTTGATCGGCGCGGTCTTGCCCTTGCGCCGCGCGCCGTCGACCGTGATCAGGACCTTCGCCTGGGAGAACTCGATGCGCTCGCGTACCGACTCCGCGCTGAAGCCGCCGAAGACGACGTTGTGCGGCGCGCCGATGCGGGCGCACGCGAGCATCGCCACCGCGACCTCGGGGATCATCGGCAGATAGATCGCGACGACGTCGCCCTTGCTGACGCCCAGGTCCTTCAGCGCGTTCGCGAACTGCTGGACGTCGCGGTGCAGGTCGGCGTAGGTGACGTCGAGCTCCTCGCCCTCCTCGCCGCGCCAGTGGTAGGCGATGCGATCGCCGTGACCGGCCTCCACGTGACGGTCGAGGCAGTTGTAGGAGACGTTGAGCTTGCCGCCGACGAACCACTTGGCGAACGGCGGGTTCGACCAGTCGAGCACCGTGTCCCACTTGGTGTCCCAGTGCAGCGCCTCGGCGCGCTCGGCCCAGAACGCCTCGTAGGACTCGGCCTCCTGGTAGATCGCCGCGTCGGAGACGACCGCCTGCTCCTGGAATCCGTCCGGGGGCGCGAACCGCTCCTGGTCGAGCAGTGCGTCGAGCTGCTGTTCGAGCGTCTCGCCCTCGGTCGCCATACGGAGCTCCTCCTGCGGTTGCTTAGTGGCGCTTCTTTCGCTTGCGGCGCGCGCTCGAGGGCGTCGTTGCCGCGGGGCCCGGTGCCGGCGCGGATGCCGGAGCGCCCCGCCGCTGACGGGGCGGGGGTCGCTCGGGGACGGGCCACGGCACGGCCTCGCCCGTCTCCCACGCCTTCGTGTCTCCCCCCGGCCAGCGGCCCAGGAACACGAAACCGAGGCTTCCGAGCCAGAAGATCTGTACCACCGGCAGCGGGAACAGCACCATCATCGCGCCGGAGGCGATGCCGATGTAGCCGAGCATGCGGGTGAGCAGGCCGACGCGCATCGAGTTCAGCGCGACCAGCAGGACGCCGATGGCGAGCACCAGCGTGCCCAGCCGATAGAGCAGCGTCGCGAACACGATCACGCCGTTGTCGGCCGTCGTCGCCTCCTGCACCGTGCGCGGGCCGGCCAGGAAGTCGTTGACCACCTGCAGGCTGGCGAGTTGCGACATCAGAACGCTGACGCCGAGGACGACGCCGCCGACGATCGGCAGATACGGGACGAAGCGGCGCAGCGACGGCTGGCGCGCTCGCGCGGAAACGCCCAGGAAGCCGACCGCCCACGCCACGCCGATCCAGCCGACGAACCCGCCGATCGCGACGAGGATGACGAGCGGGACCTTCGTGTCGAGGTACTCGAAGACCGGGATCTGCAGCGACGGCAGGTTCGCGACCGGCCCGGGCCGAGCGGCGCGCTCCAGTGCCTCGAGCCCGCTGGTCACCGGCATGTCGCGCTGCAGGACCTGCTGGAAGATGTAGAACACGAGCAGACCCGCGGCGCCGGCCAGCGCGGCGATGCCCGCGCGGAGGCGGTGGCGCCTCTCCCAGGCGAGCTGCTTCTCGGGGTCGGAGCTCGTCGGTTGCAGTTCAGCCGTCACCGCGGACACTCTAGTCGCGCTTCGCGGGCGGAAGACCTGTCCGCCGCACACGGTCGGGCGCCAACTCGTTGCGACCGACGACGCGCGAGACCCGGTCGCCCGTGTACAGAACGAGGTCCAGCGCAGGCGCGGCGAGCCGGATCAGCGTCTCTATGCGACGCCGGCGGAGCTGTTGATCGGGGCTCCTGTAGGCCACTGGCTCGCGATTCTAGACTCGCACGCCGCCGCGAAGGCGCGGATGACGGGGTGCGCGCGGTTGCCGTCGCCGGCCAGCTCGGGCTGGAACAGCGTGCCGAGAAAGAACGGGTGGCCCGCGAGCTCGAGCGCCCGTGGCGCCCCGTCCTCGTCATGGGCGCCGAAGATGATGCCCGCGCGTTCGAGCGTCTCGATGTACGGCGTCGCGATCCCGTAGGCGCAGTGGTAGCGCTCGAGGCTGCGCTCGACGCCGGCGATCCGCGCGATCAGCGTCCCGGGCGTGTAGGTGATCGGGCCCTCGTGACCGACCAGCGAGCACTCCAGTTCCACGATCACGGCCGAGCCTCGCCCTTCGGGCTCGTTCGGCTTCGAGTATGGCCCAGGGGGCCATCCTCGTCCGTTTGCTGCCCCGTATTCCGCGTGGCTCGCCCCTTCGATGCCGGCGAGGTCGCGCGCCAACTCGAGGATCGCGTGCTGGAAGCCGCCGCACGTGCCCAGGAACGGGATCCCGTGTTCGCGGGCGGTCCTGACGGCGCCGATGACCTTCTCGGCGTCGGTGTACGGGCTGCCGGGGACGACCCAGATGCCGTCGAAGCCGGTCAGGTCCTCGGCCTCGCGTGCTCGGGATCCAGTACGGGTCGAGCACGAGGCCGTCGCGCCGGCGCAGCGCGTCGATCAGCAGCGGGATGCGCCCGTGGGCGCGCACGCTCGGGGAGCGATCGCCGACGAGGGCGAGCTTGGCGGTGGGCATGGCCGGGCATGCTCGCGGGCCGGCGCGATCACGTCCAACGATCTTCTGTGGCAAGGTGATCAGCGATCCTGATGGACCCGCAAGTTCCTCCAGACCTTCGTGACGGTCGCGCGGCTCGGCTCGTTCTCGGGTGCCGCGCGCGAGCTCGGCTACACGCAATCCGCGGTCTCGCAGCACATCGCGGTGCTGGAGGCCGACCTCGGCGCGACGCTGTTGTCGCGCCGGCCCGTCGAGCCGACCGAGGCCGGCGCGCGGCTGGTCGAGCACGCCGAGCCGATCCTGCTGCGCCTCGACGCCGCCCGCGCCGACGTGGCGCGGGTCGCCGCGGGACCGCCGCGAGGTGCTGCGGATCGGCACGACGCCGCTGGCCGCCGGCTTCGCCGCCGCGCTCGTGGCGCCGGCGTTGACGGTGACCGTGCGGGTCGCCTCGCGCGACACGATCGCGCGGGCGGTGGCGACGAGGGGAGCTGGACGCCGGCTTCGTGGACGGCGTGGCGGCGCTCAACGACCCGCTGCGGCTCCCGGAGGCCGGGCTCCGGGTGGCCGAGGTCCACGAGGAGCCGCTCGCGGTGGCGGTCGCGAGCGACCACCCGCTGGCGGATGCGGCGAGCGCGCGGCGTCTCCTCGTCCGACGCGCGCTCCGCGTCCGACGCTCGCTCCGCCGCGGCTCGGACGCGCGGTCGGGCTCGAGGACCTCGTCGACGCCCGCTGGATCGACGCGCCATCGATCTGCGCACCGCTGGAGGAACTCGCCGCGATCGCGCGCGCCGACGGCTTCCGCCCCGCCTTGCACTACGACGGCGCCGATGTCGGCGGCCTGCTCGCGCTCGTCGCCGCCGGCCACGGCCTCGCACTGCTCCCGCGCCGCGCGCTCGGCGAGCTCCCGGGACTCCCGCTGTCGGCTCCGCCGTTGACGCATCGCACGGAACTCCTGCGCATCGGGGGATAGCCACACCCGTGGGGTAGTGGTCACCCAATCGAAACGCGTACCCGCGCGCGACAGGATGCCGGTCATGGCCGTAGTCGACCAAGCCGACCGCTCGCTGCCCCTCGGCCGCGTCTCCCCGCGGCAGGTGATCGTGCTCGTCGTCGCGAGCGTCGTGATGGTCGCCGGTCTTGTCGTCATCGCCCCTGCCCTGGCCGATCTCCCCGACGTCTGGAGCAAGCTCGCCGACGGTCACCTCGGATGGCTCGCCTTCGCCCTCGTGCTCGAAGCGCTGTCCTTCGTCGGTCACGCGATCCTGTTCCGGGCCGTCTCGGTCGAGGGCGGGGGCACGCGTATCGGGCTGCGCGCGAGCACCGAGATCACGCTCGCCGGCCATGCCGCGACGCGCCTGCTCGCCAGCGCCGGCGCCGGCGGCATCGCGCTGACGGCGTGGGCGCTGAAGCGCTCGGGCATGGAGTCGCGCGACGTCGCGGCGCGGATGACGACGTTCATGGTCCTGCTCTACAGCGTCTACATGGGCGCGCTGCTGCTCGGCGGCCTCGGGCTCTACACGGGCGTGATCGGCGGCGGTGGCTCGTTCGCGATGACGATCGTGCCGGCGCGTCTTCGGCGGCGTGGTGATCGCGATCGTCGCGAGCCGCCCAGCTCGTGCGGCCGGGCGAGAGCCGCCTGCGCCGCTGGCTCTCCCCCGTCGGCGACGGCGTCCGCGATGCCCGCCGGCTGATCCGCGACGGCAACCCGGGGCTGCTCGGCGCCGCGATGTGGTGGGCGTTCGACATCGCCTGCCTGTGGGCGTGCTTCAGGGCCTTCGGCGCGGCGCCCGCGGTCGGCGTCCTCGTCGTCGGCTACTTCGTCGGCATGCTCGCCAACACGCTCCCGCTCCCGGGCGGCGTCGGCAGCGTCGACGGCGGCATGATCGGCGCCTTCGTCGCCTTCGGGGTCGACCCCGCGGCCGCGATCGTCGCCGTGCTCGCCTACCGCTTCTTCGCCTTCTGGCTGCCGATCCTCCCGGGCGCGCTGGCCTTCGGCTCGCTGCGCCGCACCGTCTCGCGCTGGGAGGCCGAGGACGCGGGCGAGCCGGAGCCCGCGCCACGCCGCCCCTGCACGCGCCCGGCGCGGGTCAGCCCCGAGCGCGCGTTCTGCCACCAGTACAGTTGAGCCCATGGAAGGTTTTGGCGGCTTCTTCAACGACCCAGATTTCCAGCGACGCATGCAGGAGATGGCCGAGCAGATGCAGGCCTCTCAGTCGCTGGCCTGGGCCGACAACGCGATCAAGCTCGCGGTCGACATGACCGTTGCGGCGATCAATCGCGTCAACATCCAGGGCACGACGGAGCAGCAGGCCCAACAGATCCGTGCCGTGATGGCGACCGTCTTCCCAGAGGCGGTCACGCTGGTGCGCGAGGCGCGCCAGGGCCTCTCCTAGCGAACGGACAGCTGCTCCAGCAGCGTCCCCCACAGCGGGTGGTGCTGGAAGTTTGCGACCCGTTCCGACACCAGCGTGACCGTTCGGCGATTGACGAGCGGGACCGCGGGCGCACTCGCCTCGAGGCGCCCGCTCAGCGCGCTCCATGTCGCCGCGCCCGGCCGGTCGCGCGCCGCGGCGATCCGGCGCTCGAGCGCGCGGTCGCAGAAGCCGCCGAGATTCGAGTTGTCGGGGGAAGCCGGCCGGTATCCAGCACAGGCGAACGGCGAGAGGAAGTGGGCGGGCAGCGCGACGTCCGCCGTCCAGCCGTCGATGCCCGCCTGCGGCGTGCGCGTCCGTGCGAGTTGCGTGCGGTACGCGCCGTAGTCCGGGAACACGTGGAGCGAGCTGCGGTACCCCAGCGTGCGCAGGAGTGAGACGAAATAGCGGGCGAGCGGCGCCTTCTGCACGTTGATCCAGACGTCGACGCGCATCCCACGCGTGCCTGATGCGTCGATCAGCCCGCGCGCGCGCTCGAGGTCCGGCGCGCTCCAGCCGCCCGGTCCCGGGTCGACCGTGTACGCGCAGGCGGGGACGTAGCCCGGGAAGCCAGCGGGCAGATGCTGGCAGGCCAGCGGAGCCAGGTCGGATCCACCGGCGAGCTTCTCGATCGCGCGCCGATCGGTCGCGTAGTTGAGCGCGCGGCGGACGCGGACGTCGTCGAACGGCGCGGTCCGGGCGTTGAGGAACAGGTAGTCCATCTCGGCGTCGGCGTTGGTGTGGAAGCGCCCGGAGGTGTGGGCCGCGATGCCCGCGAGGCGGCCCGGGTCCACGCGCGACCCGAACGGATCGGCGACGGTCACCACATCGCCGCCTCCGGCGGACACCGAGGCGACGGCGCCGTCGACCTCCTGGTGTGCGCGGACGACGATCTCGTCGGCGAGACCGTCCGGGCGAGGCCCTCGTGCCCAGACCCGGAAGTGCGGGTTGCGCTCCAGCCGCGCGCCGCGCTGGGGATCGAAGCTCGCGATCCGGTAGGGGCCCGTCCCGGGCGGGTGCTGGGAGCCACCGAACGGATGGCCCGCGGGCGCGACGAAGCCGAACGGGAAGGCCAGCCAGTGCAGCAGCTCGGGATCGGGGCGCGTCAGGTGGATCGTGATCGTCCGCGCGTCGTCGTCGGTGACGATCCCGCGCGCGAGGTCGCAGGCGGGCTCGTCCGGGAGGCACGCCTCGGCGCCGATGATGCGATCGAAGCCGGTGAAGCCCGTCGGCCGGCGCACGAGGAAGTGCTCGAGCGAGACACGGAAGTCCTCCGGCTTCACCGGCGCGCCGTCGGAATAGCGCAGGCCGGGCCGGAGCTTGAACACGTAGCTCAGGCCTTCCGGGCTCGGGGGCGGAACGCCGGTGGCGAGCGCGCCCGTGAGCGTCCCGAAGGTCCCGCTGCCGACGCGCGGGTACATCAGCAGGCCGTCGTACGCGAGCGCCAGGAGCTCGTTGACGTTCACGTCGTAGTCGACCGGCTCAAGCCTCGTGTACTCGAAGACCGGAACCTCGACGCGCAGCGTCCCCCCGCGATGACGTCGAGGGCGGGGCCGCCACCGCGGTCCACAGCGACCCGCCCGCGAGCGTGAGCCCACGGGGGCTCGAGCCCACGTCGACGGTCGTGACGCGGCGGCCGGTCGACGGGTCGAGCTTGACGACGGTCCCGTCGCTGTCGCCCACCCAGACGCCGTCGCGATCGGCGGCGATCGCGCTCGGCTCGCCGCCGACGCGGATCGACTCGCTGACGCCGTCGGTGGTGGGATCGATGCGCGAGACGGTCGCATCCTGGCGATTGGCCACCCAGACCGCGTGCTCGGTGGCCGCGACGCCCACCGGCCCGCTGCCGACGCCGATCGTCGCCGTGACCTCCGATGGGCCGGGATCGATCCGGAAGACCGTGCGCCCCTCCTCGCTGGCCACCCAGACGGCACCGGCACCGGCGGCGAGCGCCGTCGGGCTGGTGGCGAGCTCGATCGTGTCCGACACCGCGGCGCGGGAGAGATCGATCCGGGTCACCGTCTCGTCGACCTCGGACGCGACCCACAGCGACCCGAAGCCGGCGGCGATCGCGCCCGGGCCGTTCCCGACCGGGATGGTCTGCACGACCCGGTTCGTGGCAGGGCTGACCTGGGCGACGACGCGCCGGCGCCGGTCGGTCACCCACAGCGACCCGGCGGCGAACGTCAGCCCTCCAAGCTCGTCGCCGACCCCGATCACCGTGACCCGTCCGTTGCCGGACTCGATGCGCGAGACGGTGTTGTCGGCGGTGTTCAGCGCCCACGTCGAGCCCGCGCCCGTCGCCAGCGCCGCCGGGTCGTGGCCGACGGGGTACTGGGCCGTGATCGCGCCGCCTGAATCGATCACGCCGACCATGTCGGCGTCGATGCCCGCCAGGGACTCAGGCCCGGTCCAGCGCTCGAAGCCGAAGACCGCCGCCGAGGCCGCCAGCACCAGCGCGGCGACGCCTACGACCCTGAGGCGGCGAACCGGGGGTCTGGCGGGCGGCCGTGGCCGCGCGGCCCGCTTCACCGCCGGTGGGGACAATTCCGGGTCCTGCGAGAGCACCGCGTCGTGGAGCCGGCGCAGCTCCGGACCGGGCTCGATCCCGATCTCCTCGACGAGCAGCTCGCGCGCGTCACGGTAGGCGGCGAGCGCATCCGATTGGCGCCCGCACCGGTACAGCGCCAGGATCCGCAGCGCGTGCAGCCGCTCGTTGAGCGGATGCTCCTCGAGCAGGCGCTCGACGCCGGTCAGCGCGGCCTGCTCGCGTCCCGCGGCGAGATCGGCCTCCACGGCGAGCGCCGCAGCTCTCAGGTACAGCGCCTCGAGCCGCCGGATCTGGGCCGCCGCGAACGGCTCGTCGGCCACATCGGCGAGCGGCGGACCGCGCCAGAGCGCCAGAGCCTCGCGGGCGTGCGAGTCTTCCGCCCCGTTGCCGGCCTGCTCGACGAGCCGCTCGAAGCGGACCGCGTCGATCGAGCCCGCGTCGGCGCGGAGCTCGTAGCCGCGCCCGTGGGTGACGATCTCCGTGCCGGCGCCCACGAACACGCGGCGCAACCGCGAGACATAGAGCTGGACCATCTTCGCCGCCGTCGCCGGCGGGTCGTCACCCCAGAGGCCGTCGACGAGGCGGTCGACCGGGACCGCCGCGTTGGCGTCGAGGGCCAGCATCGCCAAGAGCGCCCGCTGTTTGGTCGCGCCGAGATCCACCCGCCTGCCCTCGAGCGTTGCCTCGACCGGACCCAGTAGCTGGAATTCCATGCCGCTCCGGATTCGACACTACTGCGCCCGAGAGGTGGTAATCAACCGCGCGCATACCGGCGTTCAACCGGCCGGACGGAACCTGGCTGCCTCGCTCCCCAAACCCACCGAGGAGGCACCATGCTTCGCGTCCGTCTCACCTGCACGCTCACCGCCATCGCCCTGGCACTCCCCGCCGCGGCGGCCGCCCGTCCGATCGACTTCGCCGGCGACGGGCTCGTGCTGGCGCCCACGCCCATACAGCCCACGGTCACCAGCACGCCCGCGGACCATTTCGACTGGGCGTCGGCCGCCATCGGAGCCGGTGGCGCCTCGGCCCTCCTGCTGCTGACCGCCGGCGTCGCCCGGCGTCGCGACGGCTTCCTGATCCACCACCACTCATGAATGGCGCGGCCCACGTGCGTCTCACGACGCGTAGTCTGAGCCGCGGCGGCGACGAAAGGGCGCGATGTCGGACGGGAAGATCAAGCGCGTCAAGCGCAAGCTCTACGACGAGCGGATGAGCGAGCTTCAGCTCGAGCTCGTCCGGCTCCAGTACTGGGTCAAGCAGAAGGGCCTCAAGGTCGTCGTGGTCTTCGAGGGCCGCGACGCCGCCGGCAAGGGCGGCACGATCAAGCGCCTGACGGAGCCGCTGAACCCGCGCGGGGCGAACGTCGTCGCGCTGCCTGCGCCCTCGAGCCGCGAAACATCCCAGTGGTACTTCCAGCGCTACGTGGCGCACCTTCCCGCAGCGGGCGAGATCGTGATCTTCGACCGCTCCTGGTACAACCGCGGCGGCGTGGAGCGCGTCCTCGGCTTCTGTACGAAGGCGGAGCACCACGAGTGGATGCGGTCCTGCCCCGAGTTCGAGCGCATGCTGGTCCGCTCGGGCATCATCCTGCTCAAGTACTGGTTCTCGGTCAGCGACGCCGAGCAGGAGCGCCGCTTCCAGGAGCGCGCGAACGATCCGCTCAAGCGCTGGAAGCTGAGCCCGATGGACCTCAAGTCGCGCGAGAAGTGGGCCGAGTTCTCCCGCGCCAAGGACGAGATGTTCGCCGTGACGGACATCCCTGAAGCGCCCTGGTTCACGGTCGAGTCAGACGACAAGCGCTCCGCCAGGCTGAACTGCCTTTCGCACCTGCTCGACCAGATCCCGTACGAGGACGCGCTACCGGGCCCGATCGAGCTGCCGCCGCGCCCCGAGCAGCAGAAGTACGACCGGCCGCCGAAGGACGAGCATGTCGTCATCGACGAGCACTTCTGGGAGACCGCGCTGCGTTAGAGCTCGGGCGGGCTGAGCTTCGCCTCGACGCGGTCGAGGCGTTCCTCGATGCGTGCCAGCACGGCGAGCAATTCCGCGTGGTCGGACTCGAGCACCTGATCCTCCACGGCCGCATCCTGCGACACGAACGAGGACGCGATCGACGCGGTCAGCAGCGAGAGGAAGCCGATGCCGATGATCATCAGCAGCGAGGCGATGATGCGCCCGGCGACGGTCGACGGGTAGACGTCGCCGTAGCCCACCGTCGTGACGGTCGTCACCGCCCACCACATGCCCAGCCACGGTGACTGGAACGCCTCGCGATCGGCGATCGAGACCGAGAAGCCGGCGAGGATCACGAGCAGCACGGTCGCCATCGCCACGTAGCGGAAGCCCTGGCGCGAGGTGAGTGTCCGCTGCGCCGACAGCGCGCGGCCCGCGAGCGCCGCGAGCCGCAGCAGGCGCAGCAGCCGCAACAGCCGCGTCAGGCGAAGTGCGCCCAGCAGCGCCGGCAGAAGCGGCCCGCTCAGGATCACGATCGCGACGTCGAGCCAGTGGGCCCGCAGCGCGGCCTTCTTGCGCGGGGCGACCGAGACGACGAAGACGACCTCCGCGAGGAAGCCGAGCCAGATGATCCAGTTGCCGACTGCGGCCACCTGCCGCCACGCCGCCGAGGGGTGCGATTCCTCGATCAGGATGACCGGGACGACGAGCAGCGCGAGCGCGACGATCCCCCACTCCAGCGAGTGCGTGACACGGCCGTTCGGCAGCTGCCGCCAGGTCATTCCCCGGCGGCTTTCGCCTCGCCGCGTTCTTGACCTTCTTTCAGGTGTGGCCCGCCCAGCGCGCCTCGACCTCCTCGCGCGGGGGCGGGTGCGCGAGGGTGTGGCGGATCCGCAGCAGGCTGACCGCGCCGAGGACCGCCGGCAGGCCGAGCTGGAAGACGCGGTAGGCGAGCACCGAGGTCGCGGCCAGGCCGATCGGCGTGCCGTAGGCGACGAACATGCCGATCAGGCCACCCTCGGTTCCGCCGATCCCTCCCGGGGTCGGGAGGAAGGCGCCGGCGTGGCCGAGCGCGTAGGCGAGGATGAAGAGGCCGATCGTCGGAGCGCCGCTGCCGAAGGCCTGGAAGGCACAGGCGAGGCTCGCGACGTCGAAGGCGAAGTAGCTGACCGCCCCGAAGATCAGCAGCGGGTCGCCGTGGCGTAGCAGGACGACGCTCGTGCGCGCCCCGTCGCGGACGAAGCGGCGTGCCTTCCAGAACGCGATCCGGAGCCGTCCGCTGTCAGGCTCGGGCGGCACATCGCTGCGCGCGAAGCTCAGCGCCAGGACGATCGCGATCGCGGCGCCGAGGGCCGGCAGGATCGTCGCCCACAGCGAGACGTCGCCGGGAAGGACACCGATCGTCACGAGCGTGCCCGCGAGCACCAGCGCCACGAACGTGACCGCGCTCGTGATCAGAAACAGGGCCGCGTGGCGGCTGGTGGCCAGCTCGGAGGGCACGCCGATCCGCGTCATCACCAGCGCGCCAAGCGCTGGGCCGCCCGCCCCGCCCGCCGGGATCAGCACGTTCGCGCCCTGCTCGGCGAACCCGAGCACCACCGCCCGGCGCCACGGCATGACGCGGTCGAACACCGACCACAGTGCGCGCACGAACCCGAACATGGAGAGCAGCGCGCAGGCGGCGCACGCGGCGATCCAGACATGATCGGCCGCCGAAAGCCGGTCGCGGATCTCTCCGACGCCGGGCAGCGCCGCGATCAGTCCGATGGCGATCACGGCGACGACGCCGAAGAACGCCGCGCGCTTCGCGACCGCGCCGATGTCGACGCCGGGTTCTTGGTGCTCCGGCTCGGGACTGCTCGGCATCACCCGAGACTTTGGCAGCCGCTCAGGCGAAGAAGCGCTGCGGCGCGCCCGGATGAAGGGCACGACGATGTCCTCGAGCGGCTCGAGCGCTCAGCCTGAGAGTGTGTTCCAGAGGTGCACGACCGCGTAGGCGCGGTACGGGCGCCAGGCATCCGCGTCGCCGTCGTGGCCGAGGCGCGCGAGCGCATGGCGGACGCCGAGGTCGGTCGGCAGCCAGGCGTCGCGATCGCGCAGCGCGCGCATGGCGACATAGGCCTGCGTCCACGGACCGATTCCCGGGAGCGAGATCAGATGCTCAAGCGGGGTGCCCGCCAGCGAGCGCAGCGTGTCGCGGCGGCGGGTGGGCATCGCGAACGCGCGGTCGGGCGCGGCGGCGATCGCCTCGGCGGTCGGGAAGAGATGCGTGACGGCACCGCGCGGGCGGGTCAGCGGTTCGCCGGCGGCCTGGACGAGCCGGCCGGCGTGAGTGCAGGCGGCGCGCACCGAGATCTGCTGCGTCAGCACCGCGCGAGCCGCGATCTCGTAGCCGTCGCCGCCCGCGACGCGAACGCCGGGCGTGAAATCGAGCACCGGATCGCGGCCCAGGACCTCGGCGATCACCTCCGCGGGCGCGTCGAGGTCGAGCAGCGCGGAGAGCTGCGCGAGCGCCTCGGCCTCGTCGCGCGCGTCGTCGAGATCGAGCTCGACCTCGATTCCGCCGCGCGCCGGAGTGAGCGCGGCGACGGCGGCACCGTGGCTCAGCCGCAGCGAGCGCCGGTAGGGCGCGGTGTCCTCGACACCGGGCACCGCACGGTGGGCGAGGAACGCGAGCAGAGCCGGGCCGTCGAACGGCGCGCGGGCGGGCAGGACGCGCTGGACGACGGTGCCCGACGCCGCGCTCACGCCGGTTCCGGCGTGGACCGCTCCGCCTCGCGCTGCGCGCGCCCGGCCGCGATGACCTCCTTGAACGAGCGGAAGCGGAAGATCCAGATGACCGCCGCCAGCCCGAGGCCGAACGTCAGCGCGGCGATCGCGATCTGCTGGCCGACCGAGTACGCGGCGACGGTCGCGCCGCTGCCGAAGACCTTGACCAGCAGCGCCTGCTGCACGCCGGCGCCACCGGGTGTGAACGGCACGAGCGCCGCGACCGCGTTGCAGCCGAGCACGAGCAGCACGTTGGTGACCGAGCCGCCGACGTGGAACGCCTCGAGCAGGAACCAGAAGGCGGCGAAACGGAACAGCCAACCGACGAACTGCACCAGCCAGACCTCGCGGAAGTAGCGGCGGCGGTCCGAGAGGATCGTCAGCCCCTGGCGCACGCGCGCCCAGAACGCCTGCACGCGCGCCGACAGCAGCGCGAAGCCCACGAGCACCGCGATCCCCAGCACCGTCAGCAGGAAGAGCATGAAGCGCGGGTGCGAGGCGAAGAACGCGAGATCGAACGCCGGCAGCTTCGAGAAGTCGGGAGGCTTCGGGAAGACGCCCTGGCTGAACGCGTAGCCGAGCACCGGCACCGCGATCGTGAGGTCGAAGATGAGCTCGACCGAGAACGCCGCGGCGACCGCCGGGTAGCTGGATCCCGGCACCGAGCTCTTGGTCAGGAACAGCCGCACCACGTCGCCACCGCGCGCGGGGATCACCGCGTTGAAGCCGTAGCCCGCGAAGTACGCGCCCCAGATGCGCCGGAACTCGAACTCGGAGTCGGGATAGGCCGCACGCAGGATGTTGAACGACGCCCGCGCCCGCAGCGTGAGGTAGATGACGAAGAGCACCAGCGCGAGCCCGAGAGCGAGCCACGACACCGCCGCCAGGTTCGAGAAGAACGACCCGACCGCGTCGAAGAACGAGGAGAAGGAGTCTCCGATGGACGCGAATGGCACGCTCCCTACCTTGGCACGCGCAGCGGGAGGATGAACGCGGCGGTCAGCGCGGCCATCAGCCCCGCGGCGATGAAGCCGAGCCGCGGATCGACGTGGTACAGCGGCAGCCACATCAGTGGAGCGGCCGCGTTGCCCGCGAAGCGGAAGGCGGAGATCACGGACGTCCCGCCCGCGCGATTGACGGGCACGGCCTCCACCGCCAGCGTGTTGATGCCGGCCCAGACGAGCGTCGAGCCAAGGCCGGTGAGAAACCACAGGGCGCCGAGGGCGACCGGCGTCGGCGCGATGCCGAGCGCCGCTACGAGCGCCGCGCAGAGCGCGATCCCCGTCAGCGCGACCGGGACGCGCCCATAGCGGTCGACGGCGATCCCCGCGGCCCGGCCGAGCACGATGCCCGCGACGCCGAAGCCGGCGAGCAGCACGCCGCGCGTGACCGAGCTGAGGCCGAAGTCATCGGCCGCGAGCACGGCGACGAGGAACCCGACGCCCGTCACCCCCGCGTAGCCGGTGAACGACGCGGCGCTGAGCAGCCCGACGCGCTGGGTGAGCACCGTCCGCCACTTCGGCGGCGCACCGTCGCGGGTCTTCGCGTCGGCCGGCGGGAGCAGCGCCAGGCCCGCGGCCACGAACGCCTGGGTGACGAACGCCAGCCGCCAGTCCACCGCGCCCAGCAGACCGCCGCCCAGCGGCGCCATCGCCACCGCCGCGGTCTGAACCGCCGCGAAGGTGCCCACCGCGCGACCGATCTGGCGCGGCGGCACCTCCTCGGCCAGTCCGGCCAGCAGCAGCGGCGTGACGAAGGCGTTGGCCGTGCCCTGAAGCGCGCGCAGCACCAGGAACCCGCCCAGGTTGGGCACGAACGCCGCCGACACCGACAGGACCGCGTAGGCGATGTAGCCGGTGCGCACCACGCGCCGGCGCCCGAGCCGCTCGCCGAGCGTGCCGGACACGAGCTGCAGGACCGCGAACGGCACGAGGTAGGCGGGGATCGAGAGCGCGACGCCCGCCGTCGTGGCGTCGAACGCGTCGCGCAACTGCGGCACGAGCACCGCGACCACGCCGCCGCCGAACGGGCCCAGGAAGCCGCCGATGTAGAAGGGGAGGGTGGCGCGCCGTGACAACGTCAGCGCCTACCCTGGCACGCCATGTTCCGGCGCAACGTCACCGCACCCGATGGGCGTAAATGGACCCTCGGCCGTCACTGGCTGCCGCGGCGCAAGCGGTTCAAGAAGGCGGACCTGACCGACGTCGGGCCCGACGGCGGGTTCCTGGACATCGGCGGCGACGACCTCGGCGTCTTCGGCGTGATCATCGCCGTGGTCGTCGGCGTCTTTCTCGCCCTGTTCCTCGTCCTGCTGCTGTTCAACGTGTTCGCGATCGCGATCGAGCTGTTGCTCGTGATCCTCGTGGCGCTGGCCGGGGTGATCGGGCGCGTCGTCTTCCGGCGCCCTTGGATCGTCTTCGCGCGCGCGGGCGAGGAGCGGCTGGAGTGGCCGGTCGTCGGCTACTTCAACAGCCGTCGGCGCATCCAAGAGATCTCCGGGCAGCTCGCGCTAGGTACCCAGCTCGAGCCCGCGCCGCGCGACCGGCGATGACTGGATGATCGACGTCGTCGTCTGCCCGTAGGGCGTGAACCGGTCGATGACCTCCTCGAGGTGCTCGACCGAACGAACGTGAAGCTTCATGTAGAAGCAGTCCTCGCCCGTCACGCGATGGCACTCGACGACCTCGGGCGTCGCGCGCGCGACCTCGGCCACCTTGGGGATCTGGCGTGGCGCCGGGCGCATGCGCAGCACGGCGGCGAGCGCATAGCCGAGCGCGACCGGGTCGATCTCGGTGCTGTAGCCGACGATCGCGCCGTCGCGCTCGAGCCGGCCGAGACGCTCCGCGACGGCGGGCGCCGAGAGCCCCACGCGACGGCCGAGCTCGGCCTGGCTGACGCGCGCATCGGCCTGCAGCTCTGCGAGCAATCGAAGGTTCGTTGCGTCAAGTAGGCCATTCTCCGAAGGCATACTTCAGAGAATACCTGCGATTGGCCATTCCGCAGAGCGCTTTATCCGACGATCCTGTACGGAACGATGCAAGCCCGCCTTCCGTTCCTCGTCAGCGCTGTCTTCCACTATCTGGGTCCGGCCTTCGCTGTGCTGCTGTTCGTGCGCGTCGACGTGCTCGGCGTCGCCTGGCTGCGGATCGCGGCGGCGGCGTTCGTCTTCGTGCTCTGGCGCCGGCCCTGGCATGCGCTGCGCAACCCCACGGTGCTCGCGTGGGGCCTCGTGCTGGCGCTGATGAACTGTTGCTTCTACACCGCGATCGACCGGCTCCCGCTCGCCACCGTGGCGGCGATCGAGTTCCTGCCGGTGATCGTGCTCGCCGCGCTCGGCGCCCGCACGCGCCGTAACGCGGTCGCGATCCTGCTCGCCGTCCCCGGCGTCTACCTGCTCACCGGCGTGCACCTCTCGGGCGAGCCGCTCGGCGTCGCGCTCGCGCTCGCCAACGCGGGCCTGTTCGCGGCCTACATCGTCCTGGCGCACCGTGTCGCCTCCGATCCTGAGATCGCCGGGCTCGACGGGCTGGCGGGTGCGATGCTCGTCGCGCTCGCGTTCGTCACGCCGATCGCGGGCTGGGCGGCGCTCCCGGCCTTCAGCGATCCGATCGCGATCGCCGCCGGGATCGGCGTCGGCATCTCCTCATCGGTGATCCCCTACGTGGCGGACCAGGTCGCGATGGCGCGCCTGAGCCGGGCGTCCTACGCGCTGATGGTCTCGCTGCTGCCGGCGACGGCGACCGTCGTCGGGCTGCTCGTGCTGACCCAGGTCCCGACGCCCACCGACGCGCTCGGGATCGCGCTGGTCATTGTGGGAGTGGCACTCCATCGCGAGCCCACACCCCGGCCAGCCGTACCACCGTCGCCGACGCCGCGGCCATCTGCTGCAGGGACGCCCACTCTCGCGGCGAGTGGTAGTCGTGGCCACCCGTGAACAGGTTCGGCGTCGGCAGCCCCATCGCGCTCAGCCGTGAGCCGTCGGTGCCGCCGCGGATCGGCGTGCGAATCGGCGTGATCCCCTCGTAGGCGATCGCCTTCTCGGCGTTGGCCGTCGCCTGCGGGAACGCCTCGATGAACCGGTGCATGTTCGGGTACTGCGGCGTCACGGCGGTCTCGAGGCGTGCGGTCGGCTCGCGCGCCACGACTTCCTGGGCGGTGCGCAGCAGCAGCGCGGTGTGCGCCGCCAGCTTGTCGTCGTCGAAGTCGCGCACGATCGCGCGCACGTAGGCCTTGCCGCCGTTCGCCGCGACCTCGTAGACGTGGATGAACCCCTCGCGGCCCTCGGTGCGCTCCGGGGTCAGCGCACGCGGCAGCGCGGCGACGATCTCGGCCGCCAGCCGCGTCGCGTTGACGAGCGTGTCCTTGGCCCAGCCCGGGTGCGCGTCCACGCCGGTGATCGCGAGCATGACCTCCTCGGCGGCGAACGTCTCGTCCTGCAACTCGCCGAGGTCGGAGCCGTCGAGCGTGTACGCGCAGACGGCGCCGAAGGCCTCGACGTCGAAGAGCGTCGCGCCCTCGCCGATCTCCTCGTCGGGCGTGAAGCAGATCCGCAGCGTGCAGCGCGGCGTGTCCGGATCCGCCGCGAGATAGGCGACGGCGGCCATGATCTCCGCCACACCGGCCTTGTCGTCGGCACCCAGCAGCGTGTCGCCGCTGGAGCTGACGATGTCGTGCCCGACGGCGTTGGCGAGCTTCGGGATCTCCGCCGGGTCGAGCACCGTCCCGCCACGCGGCAGCACGATCCGCGAGCCGTCGTAGGCGCGGTGCACGATCGGCTCGACGCCTGCACCTGGCGCGTCCGGACTCGTGTCGACGTGGGCGATCAGGCCGATCACCGGGCCTTCGCCCGCGAGCGTCGCGGTCACGTAGCCGTTGTCGTCCAGCGCCGCGTCGGTGAGGCCGATCGCCAGCAACTCCTCCACGAGCACCCGTCCAAGGTCGAGCTGTCCCGCGGTACTGGGGCTCTGCTTGCGATCGCGCTCCGACTGGGTATCGATGCGGACGTAGCGCAGGAACCGCTCCAGGACGTCCGGGGCGAGGGTCTCGGCCAGGGTGGAGGTGAAAGTCACCCTTCGGACCGTATCGTCGGGGTTCCTCGCGCGTTGGTACGGGTGCCATGTTCATCGCACCCGCTCCACCCGTCCCGATCGTCTCCGTCGACCGCCCCACGCAGGTGAGCGCCTACGGCTCCGGCGTGCTGTTCTCCAAGCGCGATCCAGCCACCGGCCGCTTCAAGCTCTGGTACACGGAGACGTTCCGGCCGCCGGCGCCACTGCCGGTCCCCGATCGCGCGGTGCCCTTCGATGCCGACCTGGGACCCGGCGCGCACGGCCATTTCCTCGCCGTCTACTCGCGTTGCACGCACGAGCCGCGTTGGGATCCGGTCGACGAGGACACGCCCCCGAACTACACGCTCGGGCGCGGCTGCGATCTCTACGAGCTCGATCTCACGACAAGCCGTGAGCGGCGCTTGCCCGCCTCGTCGACAACCGCCGACGAGGTGCTGCCGGCGGTCTGGAAGGATGGGCTCGCGTTCGCACGTGTCTATTCCAAGACCAACATCCGGATGTACTTCCGCAAGGGCGACGGTGGCTCGAAGCTGATGCCGGGCGGTCCGGCCGACGGGCGACCGAACGGCGTCGACCTCTACGGGCGCCGGCTGGCGTTCGGCTGGGAGTACCCGGGGAAGTACGACGGCCCCGCGTCCGACCTGCGGCTCGACGATGTGGTGACCGCGCGCGCGACGCTGATCGAGCGCTTCGGCGGCGGTGGGCTGACGACGATCTCGTTGACCGCTCCCGCCTTCGAGGCCGGCAAGCTCTACTACGCGAAGCTCTGCCAGGGCGACGAGAGCGGCTGCCCGCACCGCTCCGGGCTGATCCGGGTGCGCTATTCCAACGGCGAGCGGGCGCGCGCGAACATCGGCCGCTACGACCTCTGGCAGGCGCGCGGCGAGGGCGTCACCTTCCTGCTGCACGACGATGGCGGCTACCGCTCGTGCTTCTCCACCGCTCCCGGCGGCCCGCCCGAGACGTGCACGATCCAGGCCACGACGCCGGCGTACGAGTGATCGACACGGTCGCGACGCTCTGGCGCGATGCGCGCTACCGCGGCGACCGCGAGTTCTTCATCCGCAGGGCGATCGGCTGGGCGGTGCGCTCGTATGCGTGGCTCGAGCCCGACGCGGTCGTCGCGTACTGCGACACGCACGCGCTGAGCCCCTTGAGCCGGCGGGAGGCGCTCAAGAACGTGGCAACCTAATCGGCATGGCCGACTACACGAAGCTCAACCTGCGCGAGGTCGAGGACGCGGCGAAGAAGTTCGGGATGCCCCCAGGGCTGGAGTCGCGCTTCGCCCGCGACGCGCTCGGCCTCAAGAACCAGGGCATGACGCTCTTCACGCTCGCTCCCGGCTACCGGATCCCGTTCGGGCACCGGCATGGCGAGCAGGAGGAGGTGTACGTGATCGTCGCCGGCAGCGCGCGCGTCAAGCTCGAGGACGAGATCGTCGAGCTCGCCACCTGGGACGCGCTGCGGATCCCGCCCGAGGTGCGGCGGGGCGTCGAGGCCGGCCCGGACGGCGCCGAACTGCTCGCGGT
Source organism: uncultured Solirubrobacteraceae bacterium (assembly GCA_963848475.1). Lineage (GTDB taxonomy): Bacteria > Actinomycetota > Thermoleophilia > Solirubrobacterales > Solirubrobacteraceae > Solirubrobacter. Next base: position 118,055 of record CAWKDW010000006.1, read on the forward strand.
CGGAGCGCCCAACGTGGGGTTCGGCGACGCCGAGCAGCTGCCGGACTTCTGGCCCGCTTGAGCCGGCTGACGCTCCAGCGGCTGGCCGCATACCTGCGCGCGCACGGTGCCGACGCCTGGGGCGACTACATCGAGGCGCTGCCGCCCGACGGCGAGGAGGCGCAGGCCTTTGCTCGTTCGCAGGCCGAGATCGGCGACCCGGATCCGTTCCGGCCGCGCACGGAGCGCGGGCGCTTCATGCGCAAGATCCTGGCGAGCGCCGAGCCGAGCGAGATGGGGCTGAAGGTCCTGGTGTCCTTGGAGGGGCTTGCCGCGCCGTTGGAGCCCGGCGCCTACTTCCCGCTCCCGCCGACGCCGGTGCGCGACGGGCTGCCGCTGTGGTCGGTCAAGGTCGAGGTGCTGACCGCCGACGACCTCGCCGGCCTGGCCCCGCTTCTCTCGCATCCCCGGCTCGAGGGCGTTCCGTCCTACGGCGGGAACTTCCTCCTGCTGCTCATCTGGGCGGTCGACGAGGACGAGGCGCGCGCGCTCGGGGACGGGCTCGTCACCGTCCGCGGGCGGCGCCGAGTCACCGTCGCGCCGGCGCGCGGCGATGCGCTCGCCCCCGAGAACGTCCCGCGCAGCCCGGCGGACTACGAGAGCCGGCTCGTCGCGACGCGCTGGCATCGCTGCGAAGCGTCGGCCACGGGCGCGAAGATCGTCTGGTCGACCGGTGCACGGCCGCTCGAGCGCGTCGATCTCGAGGAGACGGGCGAGCGGGTCACGATCACGCTCTGGGAGCGTCACCCGCCGGCCTTCCGCGAGGGCGGCGCACCCGTCTTCACGCTCGCGATCGGCTACATGCGCTGCGTCGCCGTGCCGCTGCGGGCGCCGCTCGGTGCGCGCGAGGTGATCGACGGCGCGACCGGCACGCGCCCCGACGAGTTCGACCCGTTCGACGCCTCGGCTCCTGCGCTGCGCGCAGAGGTGATGGCTGTGGACATCGACACACTGGATTGCGACCGCGCCCCTATGGATAGGCCTTAGATATGACCAAGACCCTTGAGATCCCCACTGTTGACCTCGCCGGCGATGTCGCGATCCCCCAGTTCGGGCTCGGCGTCTTCCAAGTGCCGCCGGAGGTCACGGTCGAAAACGTCCTCACGGCCATCGAACTCGGCTACCGCCACATCGACACGGCCAAGATCTACGGCAACGAAGCCCAGGTCGGGCAGGCGATCCACGCCTCCGGCCTCCCGCGCGAGGCGTTCTTCATCACCACCAAGCTCTGGAACAGCGACCACGCCGATGGCGTCGGCGCGCTCAAGGAGAGCCTCGGCCAGCTCGAGATGGGCCACGTCGACCTCTACCTGATCCACTGGCCGGTGCCGTCCAAGGACCGCTACGTCGAGGCCTGGAAGGCACTGATCGAGGCCCAGCAGGCCGGGCTCACACGCGCCATCGGCGTCTCGAACTTCCAGGCCCCGCACCTGCGCCGGATCATCGACGCGACCGGCGTGACGCCCGCCGTCAACCAGATCGAGCTGCACCCGCTGCTGACCCAGCACGGCCTGCGCCGCGAGCACGCCGACCGCGGCATCGTCACCGAAGCCTGGAGCCCGCTCGCGCAGGGCGCCGCGCTGACCGAGCCGGCGGTCGAGGAGATCGCGAAGGCGCACGACCGCACGCCAGGTCAGGTCGTGCTGCGCTGGCACGTCCAGCTCGGCAACGTCGTCTTCCCGAAGTCGCTGACGCCCGCGCGGATCGAGGAGAACATCGACGTCTTCGACTTCGAGCTCTCCGAGGAGGAGATGGAGCGCATCGAGGCGCTGGACCGGGGCCATCGGACCGGCCCCGATCCCGACTCGATGTAATTCGTCGCTCAGGCCCCGGCGGCAGCGGCGCGCGCGTAGTTGTGGTGCAGCATCAGCGCGTTGCCGTCGGGATCCTTGAAGTTGGCCATATGACAGACGCCGCTGTCGATGTCGTCGGCGGCGAAGCTCACGCCCCGTGACTCGAGCTCCGCGCGGGCCGCGGCGACGTCGTCGACCTGCAACGCCAGCGGCGCCGGGTTCGTGCTGAACGGGATGCCCAGCGCGGGGCAGTTGATCAGCGCGATCGTGACCGTGCCGGTCTCGAACTCGGCCCCGACGGCCGCCTCACCGGGACGCTGCCAGACGCTCGAGGCCTCCAGACCCAGCACGTTCTCGTAGAACTCGCGCGCGGTCTCGATGTCGTTACTCGGGATCCCGACGAAGTCGACGCCGGTGACGATGCGGGTCTTCGTGCTCATGGTCTCTCCTTGAGGTGCTCTTCGAGGCGCTCGAACGCGCTGTTGAGGCCGCCGCGGGCGCGCTCCGTGAGCGCCGACATCGGCTTCGATCGTGGTGCGAAAGCTCATCTCGGTCCGCCCGTCGCCGAGATCGGTGAAGGTGACGACGGCCTCGCCGAACGCCAGGCGCGCGGGCGCGACGATCTCCGAGTAGATCCCCTCGTTGACCATCTCGCTGCCGTCTTCGTCGTTGATCGTGGTCACGCGAAACGTTCCTCCGGGCCGGAGGTCCATCTCGATCGTGTCCAGTTGCGCGCTCCAGCCGCGCTTGCCCCACCAGCGCGCGAGCTGCTCCGGCTCGGTCCACGCCCGCCACACGCGCTCGCGCGGAACCGGGTAGACGCGCTTGATCTCGATCACGCGGGTCGCGATCCTCACTCGTCCTCCAGCAGGAACTCGCCGAGCCGGTCGAAGCTCTCGTCCCAGAAGCGGCGGTAGTCGCTCAAGAACTCGGCCGCGTCCTTCAAGGCCGCCCCCTGGATGCGCGAAGGACGCAGCTGCCGATCCTTCCCACGCGCGATCAACCCGGCCTTCTCGAGCACCTTCAGATGCTTGGAGACGGCCTGCAGCGAGATCTCGAACGGCGCCGCGATCTCGTTGACGGTCGCCTCACCGTCGGCCAGCCGGGCGAGGATCGCCCGCCGCGTCGGGTCGGCCAGCGCCGAGAAGGTCAACGTGAGCTGGTCGGCGACCATTATTCATCCGCTTGGTTGATCAACACGTTGGTTGATTATGCGGATGCCGGCGCGATTGTCAAGTCCGAGCGTCGGGCCAAGGCCAGGGTCGCCGCGAACAGCGACGGGAGCGCGACGGCCGCGAGCGTCCCCGTCGCTCCGCCCTCCGCGAGCTGGCCGGCGAGGACGGCGCCCGCGGCGATCCCGGCTCCCGCCCACGTCGTCAGCCACGTGAACGCCTCGACGGCGCGGTCCGCTGCCACCAGGTCCTCGAGCAGCTCGAAGAGCGCGACGTTGAGCAGGCCATAGCCGGCCCCGGCGCCTATCAGCACGAGCGTGACGCCGGCCAAGCTCGTGGCGAGCAGGCACAGCAGCAGAACCGCGGCGATGACGACGCACCCGGCGAGGTAGCGCCAGGCAGGGGGTTTTCGAAGCCTCGCGGCGCCCGACCAGAGCGAGACGGCGATGCTGCTGGCGGCGAACGCGGCGAGCGGGAGCGCGGCCAGCTCGACCGCACCGGCCTCCGACGCGACCACCGGCGCCGCGACGTCGAGCGCCCCGAACGAGAGCCCGAGCAGCAGCTCGCAGGCGACGACGACCCGCAGGCCCGCGCTCTCGCCGAGCACACCCCACACGCGATGCCCGACCCGCCTCGCGGCGACGGCCCGCACGCCAGGCGACGCGCTCGCGGCCAGCAACACCGAGCCCACGAGGACGCCGGGGACGAGCACGGCCAGCGCGAAGACGGGCGACACCAACGCGGCGAGCGTGGCGGTCAGCGCCGGACCGGCGACCTGCGCGCCATCGCCGAGCGCGGCGTTCAGCGCGTGTCCGGTGCGCGCGAGCTCCGGGCCGGTGACCTGCGGCCAGATCGAGCGCGCGGTGGCGATCAGCGGGGGCGTGAAGAGGCCGGCGACGCCCGCACAGACGACCAGTAGCGCGGCCCCACCCGAGGTGAGACACCCAACGACCACACACGTCATCGCCGTCCCATGGGCGGCGGCGAAGTACGGCAGCACCCGCGGCCCGCGCCGGTCCACGATCCGGCCGCGCACGGGCGCGAACAGCGCCGACCCCGCCGAGAACGCGGCCACCACTGCCCCCGCCACCGCGAACGACCCGGTCGTGGCCTCGGTCGCGAGGACGAGCGCGAGCCCGTAGCTGGCGAACGACAGCCACCCGAGCGCACATGACAGCGCGAGCGACCGCGCTCCTTTGCGCGCGAAGACCGCGCGATACGACGACAACATGTCTCACCTCTGGATTGACGCAACGAAATGGCAGGTCCGTGCAGCGCCACAGCGGCGCTGCACAACCCGCCACTACGGCGGCGTCAGGCGGAGGTGAGCAATCACGTCACGCCCAAGACTACGTCACGCGGTCGCGCCCAATTCGGAGAGCGCCTTGAGGACCTCGTCGTCGTGCGTCTTCGGCGACGCCTTCGGGATCACATGCGCGATCGTTCCGCTCGCATCGATGATGAACGTGGCGCGCTGGGCACCCCAGTACGTCTTGCCGTACATCGACTTCTCGGCCCAGACCCCGTACGCCTCGCACACCGCATGGTCCTCATCGGCGAGCAGCGTGAAGTTCAGCGCCTGCTTGTCGTGGAACTTCTTGACCAGCTTGACGGGGTCAGGGGAGACGCCGAGAACCCGCACGCCGGCCTCGGTGTAATCCGGCAGGTGGTCACGTATCCCGCAGGCCTGCGTGGTGCAGCCGGGCGTGTCCGCCTTGGGATAGAAATACAGTACGACCGTCTGACCCCTGAGGTCGGACAGCTTGACGGCGTCGCCGTTCTGGTCGGGGAGGTCGAAGTCGGGAGCTGCGTGCCTTGTTCGAGCATCTTTCGCAGCCTATCCCTCCGTGGATCCGAATCCGGGCGACCGCCATCGCCCGACCGCTTCACGACATCACCGCGCTTGACTTCGGCAGTGCCATCATCGGCGCGACGGGCGCAGGCGGCCAGGTGGTTTCACACAGTGCGCACCCGAACATCAATACCGGGAGTCGGTCGCGGGAGCGCCTTCCGGATCCGGCAGTTGCGCCCAGAAGTTCGTCAGAGCCTCAGCAACCGGCGCCGGCGTCTCCTCCGGCCACCAGTGGCCCACGCCCGCCAGATGCGCCGTCTTCGCGCCCGATTGTTGCGCGGCCCATTCGTGCTGCGCCAGCGTCCCGCTGGCTCGCTCGAGGTCATCGACGGCGATGAGAGCGAGCCCCGGGCGTTGTGCGGCGCTCGGCAGGATCCGTCCCGCTTCGGCGATCGCCGGCTGTCGTGCCGAGCGCAACAGCCTGAGGACGGCGCTGCCCATCTCGGGATCCATGCCTGCCGCGACCCGCTCCGCCATGCGCCCGGTCATGCCGAGGGCCGACGTCACCGCGAGTCGCTGCTCTAGGTCTCCCCCCCACAACTCCCGCACCGAGGCTTCCCCTGGGCCCTCCTGCTGCCACACCTGTGCTCGCGGATGCCAGGCGTAGTCGGGCGCGAATACCCCGAGTGCATCGGAGGCCCAGCTGCGAATCAGATCCGGGCGGCTCATGGCCACTGCCGCGACGTGGATTCCGCCCCAGTCGTGCCCGACCAGGTCAACTGGAGCGTGGAACAGCTCCAGCTGAGACGCCAGCCAATCTCGATAGGTCGCAATCGACGAGTCGAAGCCGCGAGGAGCAGGGACGCCGAACCCGGGCGGGGACAGCACGACCGCATCGGCCCGCTCGAGCTCCCCGATGAGCGGTCCCCAAATGACCGCTGTCTCGGGGTTGCCGTGGACGAGGACGAGTGGAGTGCGCGGCACAGGGTCACCTCGGAGATACTTGTTGGTTGACACACAAGTATCGTAGCCGACTGTCCCGTCCGAGCATATGCTTGGCCGACCCGATGCCTGAGCAGTCCTGATGCCCGATCCGCCTCCCGCTCGCCGCACGCAGCGAGAGCGTCGCGAAGAGACCGAGCGCAGGGTGCTGGCTGCCGCTACGGCGCTGATCGCCCAGCACGGGTCACGCGCGCTCACCCTGGCGGCGGTCGGCGAGGCCGCCGGCTATAGCCGGGGGATCGTCTCTCATCACTTCGGCAGCCGCGAGAATCTGCTCCGCGCGGTGATGCGCGATGCCCAGGCCTTCACCCTCCCGGATGTCGGGGATAGCGCCGCGGACTGGCTGGCGGAGACGGTTCGCGCCTACCTCGAGAACGTCACCAGCCGACGTCCGTCTGCCGGCGCATTCCTGCAGATGTGGGGCGAGGCGATCGCCGCCGATCCCGTCCTGATGCCGCTCTATGCGGAACAGGACGCCAGCTTCCGGCGCCTCCTCGCCGACAAAGTCCGCGAAGGGATCGGAGACGGCTCGGTCCGAGCAGATGCCGACCCCGAGGCGATGGCCGTGTCCCTCGTCGGCCTCGTCCGCGGGGTCGCACTACAGCTGATCTCGACTCCGCCGCCGGCGCGGGTCAACGCGATCATCGACGAAGCCGAGCAGGTCAGCCGGCGTGCGCTCAGACCTTGACGTACCCCGCGCGGATGTTGGCCGCGCGAACGTCGTTCTGACGGTGCGCCGCCACGGCCTCGGCGACGAAGCGATTTCGCGCGCTGCCTGGCGCGTCCGGCGTCCTTGGCATCCTGAGCCGATGCCCTTCACCGTCGACAAGGGGGCGCTCGGCCGCTATGCCGCCGGACTGCGGCGCGAAGTCGCCGCGGATCTGCGCGGTGCGCTCGGATGGTTCGGCGCCGATGAGCCCGGTCCGACCCTGGAGATCTCGCGGTACGACCTGCAGCAGTTCGTGCACTACACGCTCCCGCGCAAGTTCCTGACGGGCGTCGAGGAGCACGTCGCGGTCGCCCGAGTGCTCGGCGACGCGCTCGAGCACCTCGAGGCGCCACCGGCATACGCGGAGCTGTGCCGCTCGCCGGAGACGACCGAGTTGCTGCGACTGTGGGCGATCGACCCTGACGCGGCGTTCGCGCGGTTCGTCTCGTTCACGGACGCGTCCGGCCTTGAGCCGCCCGACGTCGAGGAACTCCACTGGCAGGGGGTCATGGGCCCGGTCGAGGCGATGACCCGGCAGGCGGCGACGCTGTCGCTCGAGCGCGCCCTGGAGTCCGGGGACCGGCGTCCCGCGACGACGATCGTGCGCGAAGTGCTGGCCGAGCCCGACCCGGACGGCGGACAGGCCAGCCGCCTGCTCGCCGTGCAGGCCGAGCGCATCGACCGCTGGGCGGGCTGGCGGTCCACGTCGCGCCGGGCGCTGCTGGAACCAGTCAACGGCGAACTGATCGACGTCCAGGTACCCGACTGGCCGGCCGACGACGTGCTGGACTGGCTGCTCGACGAGGCGCGAGCCGGACTGGCGCTCACCGAGCGCGGCGCACTGAGCCGGGCGATCTGCGTCGAGATCGCGCATCGGCATCCGGATTGGACCTGGGGCAAGCCGCCGCGAAGCGAGGCCGACGTGGAGAACCTCGCGAGCCTTCACGCCGCTCTGCGCGGCTCGGGCCTCGTCCGGCGGCGAGGGCGCACGCTGCTCGCCACCAAGCGTGCGGGAGAGCTGAGCCCAGGTGCCCGGCGCCTGCGCCTGCTCGAACACCTCTTGGACGGCGGCTCCTTCCAGGCGGCGGTCGCCGAGCTGACGTTCGCGGCCCTCTTGCAGGACGAGCCCGACGTGCGGCTACGGGTCGCCGAGGTCATCGATGAGGCCGGCTGGAGCAGCGACGGCGGCCCGCTCCCCGCGTATGCCGTGCCGAGCACGGTGACCGACGTCCTCCACGTCCTGCTCGCCATCGGCGCCGCCGAGGGCGGTGCGCTGAGCCGTGACGGCTGCCGCCTCACCGAGCATGGGCGGGCGATCGTGCTCCGCGCGCTGCGCGCACAGGCGCTCCGCTCGTCCCCGCCGCCGGCAGCGCCGCCGGCCCCGCCCGCGGCGCCCACCGTCCGCCTCGAGCGCGTCCGAGTCGCCCTGCCGCCCGTGCCCGGAGGCGCTCCGCCACACCTGGACCCGAACGACGAGGACGACCTCGCAGAGCTCATCCGCCTCGCGCATCCCGATCTCGCCGCGGCGCTCGACGCCGGCGAGGACGTTGCCGTCATCGACGGCGAGCCCGTAAATGCGCGCCTGCACCTGCTCAGCCACCAAGTGGTCGCCGTGCGGCTGCTCTACGACGACCCGCCCGATGACTGGATTGCGTTCCAGGCGCTGCTTGAGCACGGCGTCGACCCGCACGAGGCGCAACACGCGATCGGACAGCGCTTCGTCGAGGAACTCTTGGAGACGCTTGGACCGCCGCCCGAACCCCATGCTGCCGACCGTGCTCGCGGCGACCGCCGGACGCGCCGCAAGGCACAGCGCGCCGCCCGCCGCGGAAACCGGCGCTGAGCGGCGCCCGGTCGGCCCGCAGCGACGACGAGCCAACCGCGCCGATGATGATCGTCGTGCGTGCCCGGCAGGTCGAAGTCAGCTGAGCGGCGCCCAGCTCGAGTGTCTACCCCGCTCGACCTTCGTTGAAGGGGTCGACGATCTCGACGCCGGTCTGCTCGAAGTCCCTGACATTGCGGGTCGCCAGAGTCGCGCCATGGCGACGGCAGATCGCCGCGATCTGCGCATCGAACCCGTCGATCGGCGCCCCGCCACGCTCCCGGGCAGTGACGATCTCGCCGTACAGACCTGCCGCGTCAGCATCGAACGCGAGCACGTGATCGGCGAAAGCCGAGAACACCTGCGACGCGGTTGCTCTCAGCAGCCTCTTGTGAGCACCGTCGGGAAGCCTCTCGACCCCATAGCCCACTTCGGCCACGGTGATCGAGGTGGTGAACAACTCACTGCCGTCGCGCGTCCGGAGCCATGCCACTACGCGTGGGTCCGGCGCCGGCCGCATCAGTTCCGTCGCGACGTCGGTGTCGACGATGATCATCCAGCGAGATCCGGCGCGCGAGCGACGTTCGCACGCGGAGGCAGATCGAGCTCGACGCCACCGAGCTCGCCGAACCGATCCAACAGCTCCGTGAACAGGCTCCGCGAAGAACCCGACTCGCTCACCGCGTCCGTCAGGATCGCTCGGATCTCGGCCTCCATCGACCGCCCGTTGCGCGCTGCCCGGACGCGGAGACGGTTCCTCACGTCGTCGTCGAGATCCCGAATACTCACCGCGGCCACGTGCTAGCAATGCTAGCAACGGAGGCCATTCGCCTAAGCTGGTGAGGGTGAGCGCACCGTCCCCTCTCCCCGTCCTTGACATCTCCGACTTCCGCGCGGACCCGGAGAGCCCCGCCGGCGCGGCCTTCGTCGAGGCACTGCGCGGCGCCTTCCATGGGATCGGCGCGGCGTACCTCGTCGGCCACGGCGTCTCCGACGACCTGATTGCCCGCGTGCGGCACGTCGCCGAGCAGTTCTTTGCCCTTGCCGAGTCCGAGCGGCTGGCGATCGAGAACGTGCATTCGCCGCAGTTCCGCGGCTACACGCGCCTGGGCAACGAGCACACCAACGGGCGGCGCGATCTGCGCGATCAGGTCGACGTCGGCCGGGAGGAGCCCGCGCCCGCGATCGGGCCCGACGAGCCGGCCTGGCTGCGCCTGCGCGGGCCGAACCTGTGGCCGGAGGGGCTGCCCGCGTTCCGCACGGCCGTCAGCGAGTACAACGCGGCGCTCGAGCAGGCCGGACACGTGCTGATGCGCGCGGTGTCACTCGCGCTCGGCCAGCCGGCCGACCACTTCGATGCGCTGGTGACGCCACCCGAGGTCCTGACCAAGATCATTCGCTACCCGGCACCCAGCGCGGACTTCCCGAGCGACCAGGGCGTCGGCCACCACACCGACGCCGGGTTCCTCACGCTCCTGCACCAGGACGCCGTCGGCGGCCTCGAGGCCGAGGTCTACGGAACGTGGGTCGGCGTCCCCGCGCTGCCCGGCGCGTTCGTGGTCAACATCGGCGAGCTGCTGCAACTGGTCAGCAACGGCTACTTCCGTGCGACCGTCCACCGCGTGGTCAGCCCGCCTAAGGGCGTCGAGCGCATCTCGATCGCCTACTTCTTCAACCCCTGTTTCGAGGCCAAGGTCGTACCGGTCACGCTCCCGGCCGCACTCGCCGCCGAGGCGCCGGGAGGCGAGAGCGCCGACCCCGACAACCCGGTCCTCGCCAACTACGGCTTCAACTCGCTGAAGGTCCGGCTGCGCGCCCATCCCGACGTAGCCGAACGTCACCACGCCGACCTGTTGGCGCGTCCCGACTGAGCCGAGGCGGTCCGAACCAGCGCCGTCGTAGCTCGCGACGATCAGCTGGACCCGATCGGCCCAGGGCGCGATGTCGACGCCTCCGGGCGCGCCGAGGTCAAGCAGCACCGGCCTCGCGTCATGCAGCAGCTCGAAGACCCGGAGCGGACCGTCGGCGGTCACGAGGTCCAGATCGGGCATCCGACGGCCGAGCAGCGGATGCCCCGCTCCGAGGTCGTGGCGGATGTCGAGCCCAGAGATCATTCCGGCAAGCAGCTTGCGCGGCTCGTCCAGGCTCGCCAGCTCCGATACGAAAACGACGAGGGCCTGCATGCGTTCGTCCCGGCGTTGGAGCGTGCCCAGAGCCATCGTGTACTGGAGCGCGCGGGCGGCGACCGGATGGCAGCTCGTCCCGGTAGGTGTCCAGGAGGCGCTCCGGGGACGTCCCTCCGACGACCTGCGCCAGCTTCCAGCCCAGATACACCGCATCCTGCACACCGAGGCTGAGTCCCTGTCCACCCGCCGGGTAATGCACATGCGCCGAGTCGCCGGCGAGCAGGACGCGTCCCGCGTGGTAGTCGGCGGCGTGGCGGGTCATGTCGGTGAACCTCGAGATCCACGTGGGATCGTGGATCCCGAAGTCGGTGCCGAACACCGTGATCAGCGCCTCGCCGAGATCGCGCAGGGTGGGTTCGCTGCCCGATCGGACCTGCTGCTCAGTCACGACGACGCGCACCGTCTTCCCGTCCTCCATCCGGTTCAGGCCGTGACGCCGGTGGAGTCGTGGCGAGGACTTGGCGGCAGCTCCTCGGTCGTCTCGACCTCGCCGATCAGATTGCTCCTGGTCGCGCCCCAGCCGGGGAACTCGATGCCGGCCGCTTTGGGAAGACACTGCGTCCTCCGTCGCACCCGACGAGGTACCGCGCCCGCAGCGCCCGGTCGCCGGACAACTCGACGCCGACGCCGGCGTCGTCCTGCGTAAAGCCCGTCACCTCAGTTCCGTAGTAGATCCGGACGGGCAGCTCGGCGATCCAGGCAGCCAGGATCCGCTCGATCTTGTTCTGCCAGATCCCGAGCGTGTACGGCTGACGGGTCGGGAAGTCGCCCATGTCCAACACGGTCGTGCCGAACGTCGCAGCTTGGACCGGCTGACCTTCCGCGAGGAAGCGATCAGCGACCCTACGCTGATCGAGCAGCTCGATCGTGCGCGAGTGAAAGCCGCCGGCCCGCGACCCGGCGAGCACGTGATCGGGACGCCGCTCGACCACCGCGACGTCGACCTTCGCCAGCGCCAACTCAGACGACAGCATCATCCCCGCCGGCCCTGCTCCGACGATCACCACAGCATGCTCGGTCCTGCGCATCGCGTCCCTCCCGTCTCCGTAGGTTTCTGGCCGGCGCCGGGCGATTGTGCGGGACGATCGGTGGCCTCATGAGGGACTCGTCTGCGGTATACATTCCAGGTGGAGATCCGCATCCTGGGGTCCTTCGAGGTCCTCGGAGACGAGGGGCCGTTGGCCCTCGGCGGGCTCAAGCAACGCGCGGTACTGGCCGTGCTCGCGCTGACGCCGGGGCGACCGGTCAGCGTCGACCGCCTCGTCGACGAGCTGTGGGGAGCGGCGCCGCCGCGCCAGGCGACCGCGACGTTGCAGGCCTACGTCTCCAACCTGCGGCGTCTGCTGGAGCCCGGTCGGGCACCGCGGGAACCGGCCCGGGTGCTGGCCTCGGACGCCGGCGGCGGCTATCTCCTGGCCGTCGACTCCGACAGCGTCGACGCTCAGCGCTTCGAGCGGCTCGCCGGGACCGGTCGCGCGCTGCTGCGCGAAGGACAGAACGAACCAGCCCGTCAGGCCTTGGGCGAGGCGCTTGATCTGTGGCGGGGACCGATGTTGGCCGAGTTCGGTGATCTGCCCGCGGTCGCGGCGGAGGCGGTTCGCCTCGCCGGCGTGCGGATCGAGACGCTTGAGGCCCGTGTCGCCGCCGACCTCGCGCTGGGCGCGCACGCCGAGGTCATCCCGGAACTGCAACGGCTGGTGGTCGACGAGCCGCTTCGTGAGCAGCTGTGGGCGCACCTGATGCTGGCGCTGTACCGCAGCGCGCGGCAGAGCGACGCGCTCGCGGCCTTCCAGCAGTGCCGGCGCCGGCTCGACGAGGACGTCGGCATCGAGCCGCACCCGGCGCTGCGGCAGCTGGAGGCGGAGATCCTTCGCCAGGCGCCGTCGCTGGACTGGGTTGCCCCCTCGGGGGCCGCGCGCAGCCCGGCCGGCGCGTCGCTGGCCTACCGGGATGGCTCCGGCAGCCTGCAGGTGTTCCCGCTGGCGCCCGATGCCCGGCGCATCACGGTCGGACGGGAGGCCACGGCCGACGTGTGGCTGTTCTGGGACAACCGGATCTCCCGCGTGCACGCGGTGCTCGAGTGCGACGGCGAGCGGTGGGCCGTCACGGACGACGGCCTGTCGAGCAATGGCTCCTACGTCAACGGCGACCGGCTTGACGGGCGGCGGGAGCTGCGCCACGACGACGAGTTGCGCTTCGGCCAGACCCGGCTGACCTTCCGTGTGCACCTGGAGTCCGCCGCGGAGCAGACCTTCCTCGGCACTAACGCCCCGTGAGCTTGACGTTGACGTTGAGGAGCTCGTCCTCGACGGCCTTGGCGGTGATGAACAGCGCCTCGGCGATCTCGCGCTCGGAATAGCCCTGGGCGGCCAGGTCGGCGACGCGCCGCTCGCTCGGCGTGAGCCGCAGCGGACTGCGCACAGCGTCCGGCGTGGAGCCGGGGAGCGCCCGCCGCCCGCGGGCGACCAGCGCGTGCGCCCCGCAGCCCGAAGCGATCTCGATCCCGGTCGCGAGCGCAGCCTGTCCCTGGTGGCCCGTCCCGAGCTCGATCGCCGTCTCGGCCAGCGCCGTCCACGCCTGCGCGAGGTCCAGCCTCGCGGGAGAGGTCTCGAGAGCGCTGATCGCCTCGCGCAGCACCGCGGATCGCTCCTCGGCCGGCAGACAGCGCGCCCATCCGACGAGCGCGGCGCCGACGGCGCCCGGGGTGCCCCAGACGCGCGCGCCGGCCACGTCCTCGACGGCGACCGCGGCCGCTTCGTCCTCACGCCCGGCCGCCAGCAGCATCGGGATGGCCAGGCCCCGCCACGGCAGCACGCGTGAGTAGCCCACCGCCCGCGGCACGCGCGTCAGCGCGACCCGCATGTCCGCGAGGGCGGCGTCCACGTCCCCGAGCGCGAAACGGACCTGAGCCCGCGCGACGAGCGCGTGATTGAAGACCACGATGTCCGGCAGCTCGTAGTCCCCGAGCGGCGCCATCAGCTCCGCGGCGGCCGCGACATCGTCGGCGGCAAGCCGGGCACGGACGAGGCAGGCGGTGACGATCGGGATCAGCGCCCCGTGCAGGGAGCCGCTCTGCAGCGCCGTGACGCCGTCGGTCACGGCGCGTCCGACGTCGCCGCGCTGGTAGGCCACGAGCGCCTGGCAGCCGACGACGGAGGCGTAACCGAGCAGCGACCCGCGCCAGCGCGAGACGGCCATGGTCGCGTCGAGCTGCGCCTCGGCCTCGTCGAGCCGGTCGGCGTCGATCAGCGTGAACAGCGCGGTGAAGCGCGACACCGCCTCAGCCCCCTCCGGGGCGACGCCACCGGTGAGGGCGCGCTCGGCGAGGTCGGCGGCGCGCGCCGCCGAGTCGCCGCGATGGCAGGCCACGCGGGAGAGCGCCGCGAGCATCATCCGCTCGGTCACGGTCTCGCCGGGGGAGGCCGCGAAGCGCGCCAGCCGCACGTCCAGCTCTCCCAGCAGCGAGGGCACATTGGTCGCGGCAGCGACGACGTCGCCGACCAGGGCTTGTGTGGCCGCTCCCGGTTCGAGCCCGATGGCATCGACGTCGGCGATGATCGTCAGGATCTCGTTCGGGTCGAGGCGGCCGTCGAGCTGGAAGTGCGCTCGGAAGGCGCGCAATTGGCGTTCCACGCGCTCGACCGGGTTCGTCGCCAGCAGGACGCTCGCGTCCAAGGCCTCCGCGGCGGTCGCCGCGTCGCCCGCGACCGAGGCGGCATAGCCGAGCTCCGCGAGTACGGCGCCGCGGTCCGCCACGGGGGGCGGCTCGCGGCGAGCGCGTTGCAGCTGGCGTGCGGCGATGTCGGCCGCTCCACCTTCCAGCGCGGAACGCGCGGCTTCACGCAACACGGCGACAACGTGGGCGTCACCGGACGGGTCGAGCTCGATCATGTGCGCGGCGACGGAGGCGACCGGCGCCCCATCGGCCTCCAGCACGGCGGCGGCGCGAGCGTGCGCGGCCGCGCGACCCGCCGGGCGCAGGTCGGCGAGCACCGTCGAGCGCAGCAGCGGATGCAGGAACGACAACGGCGCGCCGGGGCGCAGGAGCGCCAGCGCCGCGAGGCGGTCCGCGCACGCGCTGGCGACGGCGAGCTCCAGGCCGGCCAGCTGCGCGGCGTGGCGCAGCTCGACATCGTCGCCAAGCACCGCGACCGCGCGCGCAAGCGCGGTCGCGTCCGGTGACTCGCGCTCCAGCCGGTTCACGACCGAGTGCGTGACCGCGTCGGGGACGAGTTCGCGCACGCGGCCGGCCGCCGTCGCGTCGGGTGTCAGCCGCTCTTCGTCGGCGGCCTGCAGGAGCTGCTCGAGCAGGAACGGGTTACCGCCCGTCACGTCGCCGCACGCCTGCACGAACGCCGTGTCGGGCACGCGGCCGAGCCGGGCCCGCACGAGGGTCGCGACGCCATCGGGGCCGAGCCCGCGCGGACGGATCGCGCGCACGCCGGGCTCCGAGCCCAGCTGCGCGATGCTCGCCGGGTCGCTCTCCGCCGCCCCGTCGCGCAGTGCGCAGACGACCGCGATGCGCAGGCCCTGGATGCGGCGGGCGAGATAGAGCAGAAACCGCAACGACGGTGGGTCGACGAGGTGCAGATCGTCGACGATCAGCAGCAGCGGCTGGGTCTCGGCGAGGTCGCAGACGAGCCAGTACAGGCCGTGACAGAACGCGAACTCACGCTCGGCCTCCCCGGACGCCGCCGCGTCGAGCGCCTCGAAGCCGAGGACCGGACCGGCCAGCCGGGCAGCGCCGGAGAGGCGTGCGCCTTCGAGGTCGCGGACCTCGCGCTCGAGCAACTGGCGCACGACGCCGTAGGGGAAGTCGCGCTCCATCTCGCCCCCGCGCGCCCACAGGGTGCGCGCACCGACGCGCTTGGCCTCCGACGCGACCGCGTCGAGCAGCCGCGACTTGCCGATGCCGGCCGGCCCGCGCAGGAGCGCCACGGTGCCGGTGCCCTCGCGTGCTGCGGCGACGACGTCGACCAGCGCCGCGTGCTCGCGCTCGCGCTCGAGCAGCCCGCCGCCGGGATCGGCCGGCGCCTCGATCGTGCCAATGACCGTCGTGACCGCGGCGACCCCGTGGTGGCGGCGATCGAGCGAGGCACGATCGGGCAGTCCGACGCGCAGCTCGAGACCGCTGTCCGCGAGCCAGCCCGCCGGCCACTCAGCGTCGGCGGCGGCCGCCACCGCCGCACCCAAGTCCGCCGCGCCGGCGTACCGCTCGTCGGGATCGCGACGCAGGGCCCGGTCGGTGATCGCGGCCAGCGCCTCCGGCAGGTAGGGCGCGCGCCGGCGCAGCGGGATCGGATCGTCCTGGACGCGCTGGCGCAGTTCCGCCACGGGGTTGCCGAGCGACGGGTAGGGCAGCTCGCCGCACAGCAACTCGTAGAGCACGACGCCTGCCCCGTAGACGTCGGCCGCGGGCGTGAGTTCCTCGCCCGTCGCCTGTTCAGGGGCGATGTACGCCGGCGTACCGAGCACCATCCCGGGCTGCGTCATCCCCGTGGCCGTGGCGTCGAGAAGCTTGGCGATCCCGAAGTCGCCCACCTTGAGCACGCCCTCCTCCGACAGGAGCAGGTTCTGCGGCTTGACGTCGCGGTGCAGGATCCCGCGGTCATGGGCGTATTGCAGTCCCGCGCACACCGCCACCAGCGCGGCGCAGGCGGCTTGCGGCTGGATCTGCCCGGCGTTGAGGCGGTCCTTGACGGTGCCGCCGAGGAGGCGTTCCATCACGAGGACGAGGTGTTCCTCGACCTCGACAAAGTCGTACAGGCGCACCACGTGGGGGTGATCGAGCGACGCCATCACGCGCGCTTCGGAGAGAAAGCGCTGCGGATCGCCGCTGGACGCGATCTGTTTGAGGGCGACGTCGCGGCCCAGACGGCGGTGCCGGCCGGCGACGACGATGCCGCTCGCGCCGCTCCCGAGCACCTCCCCGATCTCGTAGGCGGGAAGCAGGAGGGCGAGCACCTCACGGTCGCGCCGTGTGAACTCGGGGAGGCGCTGGCCCACTGGTCGCAGCATAGGTCCTAGTGGGCTCCAAGTGAGGCCCAAGCGCAGTGGCGGAGTCTTCACCTCAGCAAGCAACCCCCTCCCCAAGGACCACACCATGCGCCGCCTCACCGCCATCACCTCCATCCTCACCGTCGGCCTCGCCCTCGCCCCGGTCGCCGCTCTCGGCCAGGCGCCGGGCGGGCCCGGCGGCGTGACCGCGCCGATGCCGACGGTCTCGCCGACGCCCGGCGACCCGCCGGCCCCGGCGCCCACGCCGCCGATTGCCGCGCCCACCCCGGCGCCGACGCCCGTGCCGGCGTTCCCGGCGCCCGCCGGCGGCCTGCACGGCCCGCTGCCGGTCAACGCGAAGGCCATGGCCGCGAAGATCCGCGCGACGATGGCCGGCAACGCCTTCGGCTACCAGTTCGCGATCGCCCAGGGGGGCAAGCTCGTGCCCGGCAACACCACGACCGACAAGCGCGCCGGGGGCTTCGCACGTTCGGACGCCGACACCCCGAACGGCGGGCCAGTCGCGATGACCAACACGATGCGCTACGAGGTCGCGAGCTTCACCAAGAACCCCGTCGCGCTGGAGACGATGAAGCTCCTGCGCCTGAACGGGCTGACCATCGAGTCCCCGATCCATCCGTGGCTGCCCGACAACTGGAAGGTGCGCGGGAGCGGCTTCACGACGATGAAGTTCCGTCACCTGCTCTCGCACACCTCAGGCGTCAATCAGATGCTCGTCGCGAAGAAGGCCAAACTCGGCGAGAAGAAGTTCAACAGCCTTGCCAATAACCGCTGGGAAGGCCTGAAGTGGACCGTCGAGCAGAACGTCGTGCTGGACTCCCCGTACTCCTACAAGAACGCCAACTTCGGCATCCTCGCGATCCTCAACGCCGCCCTCGCCCGCCAATCCGGCACCGTAGTGCTGGGGGAGGGCGGGCTCGCGCCGGTCAACAAGGAGAACTACTCGCTGTACGCCCAGACCTTCAACGCCAAGAACATCTGGACCCCCGCCGGGATCAAGATCGGCACCTGCGTCGGTGACAGCGCGACCGACGGCCTGAACTACCCGCTCGCCGCGAAGCAGTCGACGAAGGGCTCGCTCGGGTACTGGCCCGCCGGCAACTGCGCCGGCAACGCCGGCCTGCGGCTGTCCTCGACCGAGATGGTGCGCTACCTCGCCCACCTGCGCCACGGCAGCATCGTCCACCCCGATGACCTCGCGAAGATGGACGAGCTGCGGCTGGGCTGGAGCTCCGCCAGCACCCTGTCCGGCGAGCCGGTCGGCGCCCGCTGGCACGGCGGCGCCTTCAACGGCACCAACCAGGTGTGGACCTGCGGCATGACGTTCCCGGACGGTACGGAGGCGGCGATGATCGTCAACTCCGCGATGAAGAGCGGCAGTGCCTGCAGCGTGCTGCTCGCCGGCTGGAACGCCGCCAAGTAGCAACCGATCCGACCAACGCACGGCTCGCCCAACTGCCGCTTCGCCTTCACGGCGAGGCGGCAGTTCGTCGTTTGGCCAACCGGCCGGCCGCGCACGAATCCCGCGCTGTCAGCACCGTGCCGATGTCGACGAGCTTCCTCACGCGCGGGGGGTGACGCGGGTTGCCTCGGCGTGTCTCGGACGCTGGGGAGCGGGCGGGTGTGAGCGCCAACGCGCCACCCGAGCGTTCGAGTGGTCACTTAGCGACCTCTGAGGTCGATACGTGACCACTTGCCGACCGGTGAGTGGCGACGTGCCATCCGGCACGTCGGTCCTCGCAACCGGCCGTTCGCCACTGAAACCAGCCCACCGCCGTTTCGCGACAGCCTGGGCGGTTGACCAAGTCGACGAGCGCCGAGCTCGGGCTGAGGACTTCAGGCCGAGCCAGTGAAGTAGCCGGCGCCCAGACGCGCGTCCGCGAGCGCCGTGGCTCGAGCCGCGTCGAGCACGATCTCACCGTCTTCGACGAGGACGATGCGGTCGGCGTGGCGTGCGAGCGCGAGCTGTTCGTCGGCGATCAGGACCGAGAGGCCCCGAAGTGCGGTCGCGACCGCCTCGATCGCGCGGGGAGCGAGCCCGGCCGACGGCTCTTCGAGGATCAACAGATCGGGCGCGCTCATCAGCGCCCGGGCGATCACGAGCAGCTGCGCCTCGCCGCCGGAGAGCGTGCCTGCCCGCTGGTCGGTGCGCTCCGCCAGGTTGGGAAACCGATCGAGCACCGCGCTGAGACGCGCGCGCGACGACGGCCTTGTCGCGCCGGTCGCGATAGGCGCCGACCGCGAGGTTCTCGGACACGGTGAGCGACGGGAAGATCGGCCGTCCGGCCTCGACGTGGCCCGAGACGCCCTGGGTAGCCGGAGGCGAGCCTGCGCGCGACGCCGATGGGCCCACCGTCGTGACCGACGACAGCGACGATCTCGCGGGGGGCGACCGCGATCACGCCGGCACCCCGAGATAGACGCTCTGAAGGGCGTCGAGTACCTCGTCCGGAGCACCGTGGCCGACGGCGCGGCCGTTGTCCAGGACGGTCACGACGTCAGCGACGGCTGCGACGAGACGGAGGTCGTGCTCGACGATCAGGATCGCGCGACCGGCGACGCTGAGCCGCTCGACGGCGTCGATCAGCGTCGCCCGCTCGGCCGCGGTCATGCCGGCCGCGGGTTCGTCGAGCGCGAGCACCGGAGCCCCGGTCGCGGCCGCCAGCGCGACCGCCAGCAGCCGGCTCTGCCCCACGGTCAGGTCGGGCTGATCGCCAAGACCGACAAGGTCGAGATACGTCCACGCGCGTTCGGGATCGATCAGCGCGAGCTGCTGTAGCGGGCTCAGCCCAGGGAAGTGCGCGTCGCGCTGAAAGGTGCGGGTGACGCCGAGGGCGTTGAGCGCGGTCGTCTTGCCGCTGCCGTTGGGCCCGATCAAGGCGTGGATCTGCCCCGGCTCGACGTCGATGTCGAGGCCGCGGAGGATCTGACGGCCACCCAACGTGACGTCGAGTGCCCGCGCGTGCAGCCCCTCATCGGTCGCCGGCAATTCCCGCCGGCGGGCCGAGCTCAACCATGCCCGTGGCCGCGTCCCCCTGTCGCCGGACGGCGATCGCCGCGAGCAGCAGCGGCGCGGTCAGCCAATCGGCGACGTGCGGAAGGGCGACGATCACCGCGATGCCCAGCAACGGACTCCGCGTCGCGGCCAACGCCGCCGCGAACAGCTGCAGGGCGATCAGCGGCGACACGTCGGTGGGCGCCGCGACGCCGAGCAGCACGGCGATCCCGCCTCCGGCGAGCGCGGCGGTCCCGCCGGCCACGGCGAGCGACCCGACTCGCCGGCTCGGGATACCGAGCGAGCGGGCGAACTCGGCATCGTCACGAGCCGCGGCCGCGGTCTGTCCGGGCGCACGCCGCGCGGCGTAGGCGACCGCCACGTAGATCGCGATGCACGCCACGGCGGCGACGATCACGTGCAGGCCCGGCGTCAGCTTGATCGAGACACCGATCGGCGTCTGGACCGTGTCGAGCGCCGGGCGCGTCAGCCCCTGCGTACCGCCCGAAAGCTCCGGAAACCCGAGCAGGACGCTGTAGGCGAGCCACGCCAGCGCCCACGTCGTCAGCGCGACGAAGGCGGGCTCGGCGCGCTCGACCAGCGCCCCCACCAGCGCCCCCGCCGCCGTCGCGGCGACGACGGCGAGCAGGACGGCGCTGCCGATCGGAAGCCCCGCCCGCTCGAACTGGAGCGTCGCGACGCTCCCGATCGCCATGAACGCGCTGGCGGCGAGCACCGGGAGCCCGCACCAGCGGACGGCCGGCAGCAGCCCGAACACGGCGGCGAGGAGGTACAGGTCGCGGGCCGCTTCGGTCATGCGATCAGCCCAGCAGGCCGCGTGGCCGCGTCGCGGCCAGGACGGCCAGGACGGTCAAGACGAGGATGTCGGCCCACCGGGCGCCGAGCGAGCTCGACGCGAGCACCAGCCCTTCGGCGGCTCCGAGGACGAGGCCGCCGGCCAGCGCGAGCCGCAACGAGCCGAGCCGCCCGAGGAACGCCGCCGTCATTC
This sequence comes from uncultured Solirubrobacteraceae bacterium, assembly GCA_963848475.1. GTDB lineage: Bacteria > Actinomycetota > Thermoleophilia > Solirubrobacterales > Solirubrobacteraceae > Solirubrobacter. The sequence goes on from CAWKDW010000006.1 coordinate 138,592, forward strand.
CCTTCAGGCCGAGCAGGATCCCGTCCTGCAGGCCGATCGGGGCCTGCGGCGCGATCAACAGCCCCGCCAGGCCCGCCAGCGCGCCGGCGATCAGGAACGCCACGAGCACCACGCGCTCGGTCGGAACGCCCAGCAGCGCCGCGGCCCGCGCGTCGTCGCTGACCGCGCGCATCACGGCACCCGCCCCGGTCAGCGCCAGCGCCCGCTCCACCAGCACGCCTGCAGCGAGACCGATCGCCAGGACCTCCAGCGCCCGCACCGGGACCGTGACACCGCCACCGAGGCCGAGCGAGCCCGGCGCGCCGAGTGGATCTCCAAGCGCGTACGCCTGCTGGGCGAACGGGATGGCGAGCAGTTCCCGCACCAGTAGTCCGGCGCCCAGCGAACCCGCCACCCAGCCGACCACGTCGCCTCGGAACGGCCGGATCGCCACCGCATAGACGGCGGCCGAGAGCGCCGCTCCCGCCGCCAACGCGACGCCCGCCAGGGCGACGATCTGCGCGGGGCCGAGTGGGGCGGCGATCGGCATGGTCCCGATCACCGCCAACACCGCGACGAACACCGCCCCGATCACGACATCCCCGTTCGCGAACGCGAGCACGCCCGTGAGGCGGAACACCAGCGTGAAACCGAGCGCGATCAGCCCGTACGCAGCGCCGGTCGCCAGGCCGGTGACGAGCGCCTGTACGGCGACCGGCCCGCTCACGTTACGAGACCGTGTACCGGATCCGGACCTTCCCGTCGCAGAGCGGAGCGACCTGGATGTCGATCGTGTTGTCGGGGCCCTTGAGATGCGCCTCGGCCTCGGCGCCCTCCTCCTGGTCGGTGCTGAGCGACGTGAAACCGGCGCCGACGAGTTCCTGCTGCGCCTCATCGCGCACCGACGCGAGGTCCTCCGGCGTCCCCTCGACGACGGCGAGGAAGCGCTCGGTCTTGCCGAACGGACCCTCGGAGGCGTAGATGTGCGCGGAGGCGGGGACCTTCAGGTCCGCTGGCAGCTCGAGCTCGGGCGTCCCGTCGAGATCGCCGGCCTCGCCGCAGTCCTTGCCGCCCGCGGCCTGGGCCTCCTGCTCCTCCCGTTCGCGTTCCTCCTCGGAGTCGCCGTCCTCGCCCTGTTCTTCGCCCTGATCGGCGTCTGCATCCTGCGTCGACGTGGCCGCGGCGCCGGAACTCGAGTTCGTCGTCTCGTCGTCACCCCCGCAGCCGGCCAACATCAACACAAGAACGGCGCACAGCAATATGGCCAGTGAGGCCGGACGTGCAGTCATTGGAACCCCCTCCAGAGACCCAGGTTTCGCGTCATCATGACGCATCACAATGCGCGCCGGACTGGTCGTTCTCATGGTTGTCATCGGCCTGTCAAGCTGCGGAGGGGACGGCGACAGCGTGCCCGTGGTCGTCAGCGCTCCGGTGTCGACGCAGCCGTGGATCGCGCGGTCGATCGAGCGCGGCGCGCAACTCGCCGTCGACGAGATCAACGCCGACGGCGGAGTCCGGCTCAAGGGCGGCACACGCCGGCTCAAGCTCGTCGTCATGGACAACGCCTCCTCGCCCGCCACGGCGCTGGCGAACGCGCGTGACGCGGTCAAGCGCAACGCCGCCGCGTTGCTCACCGACGGCACGGGCGCGGTCTCGGTCGCCTCGGTCACCGACCCGGCGAAGCTGCCCGTCTTCGTGCTCTTCGAGGGTGGATCGCAGCTGATCGACCCCGCCGCGCATCCCTCGCTGTTCCGGCTCGCGCCCGCCGACGCGATCATGGCTCGCCGCCTGGCCGACTACATCGCCAACAGCACGCCCAAGGTGGCGATGCTGACCGACGACTCGGCCTACGGCGAGCAGGGCCGGGAGGCCTTGCGCGACGCCTTTGCCGTGGACGAGGTGCAGGTCGTCTCGGACCAGTCGATCCCGGTGCGCGCGCAGGATCTCGCGCCGCAGATCCTGGACGCGCGGCGCTCAGGCGCCGACCACCTGATCGTGTGGGCCAGCGCCGGCGAGGTCGCCGCGGCGCTCGAGGCCGTACATCGCGCCGGCTGGAACGTCCCGGTCATCTCGGGCCAGACCGGGGAGGACCCGCTGATCCGCCAGCGACTCGTCGCCCATCCGGACTGGCTCGCCTCGCTGCGCTTCGTCAGCTCGCGCATCACCGCCGAGATCGGGCCGAAGCCGTTCAATGCCTTCCGGACCCGCTACGAAGCCAAGTTCGGCCAGGACAAGGTTGGCGTCAAACAGGACGGGAAGGACGTGATCCAGCCGCCGGATTGGGCGATGTACCCGTACGACGCGGTCATGCTCGTCCACGAAGGCATCTCAGAGTCCGGGTCGCTCGGCGCGCCGCTGCTGCAGACCATCAACGACGGCGCCCGCATCACCGGCGCCAACGGCGACCAGCGCGCCTACAACGCCGATTACCACGAGGGCGTGTCGCCGTCGGACATGTACTTCGCCCGCTTCCGCGGCTTCCTCTTCGAGCCCGTCAAGGACGACCCGCTCTCGGGCACGCTCCCCTCGGTCAACCAGCTCGGCTGACCCAACGAGATGGAGCTCCGGCGCGTGCCGGAGCTCCATCCGTTTCCCGATCGGCGGGTCTAGTGCCGGCGGGAAGATCGCCCGTGGGCGATCTCGCCTATGGGTTCGTCGTCGAGAGCGTGAACGTCAGCGTCTTGCTGTAGCTGCCGGTACGCAGCGCGTCGCTCTGGCCGATGTGCTGGTTGAACGTGATCGTGACGGGGTCGTTGCTGACCGGATCGCTGTAGGTCAACAACGTGAGCGGCGTCGCGCTCACGGCCGCGAAGGCGGTCGACCCGGTGCCGGCCGGACTACTCGCCTTGGCCTGCACCGCGGACGGCAGCGAGAACGTGCCGTTGACGAGGTGACCGGGGGCGTTGGCCGCCGGATCGGCGACGCTCAGCGCCGCATCACCGGCCGTGGTGATGACGTTCGCGGTCGTGCCGGCGCTGTAGTCCTTCTCGACGCCCGGCTGGAACGCGCCGAACGCGCCCGGGGTGCCGAGTGTCAGCCCGAGCGTCGCGGGCACCGTCGCCCCCACGCCCGCCCCGCCGCCGTCGGTGGCGTCCGTCGACAGGTTCAGCTTCCAGATGCTGCGACCGAACGTGCCGGCGAACAGGTACTTGTGATCGCCTGAGAGCTTGATGTCGAGCACCGGCACCTGCGGCATGCCGATGCTGATCTTGTACCAGGCGCTGTCGCCGTCCTTGTGGTCGAACACGCCCACGTCGGTGGCGGCGAACAGCACGTCGTTGACGTCGTCGTACTCGATCATCTCGACCGGCCCGTTGGGCAGGTTCTGCGAGATGTTCTGCCACGTCGTGCCGCCGTCGCTCGTCTCCCACACGTTGGCCGCGTCGTCACCCTCGCGGAAGCCCGAGAAGGCCACGTACGCGTGGTTGGCGTTGCCCGGGTCGGCGATGAGCATGTTGACCCACTTCTCGGGCAGGCCCTGCATCTGCGTCCAGGTCGCTCCGGCGTCGCTCGTCTTCCAGACCTTGCCGGTGTCCGTGCCCGCGTAGATCACCTGAGCGAACGGCACGGGGGTCGCCGACTTGGCGGGCGCGATCGCGGTGACGGCGCCGTAGAGGTTGCCGTAGAGCCCGGTGTCGAGCTCATCGACCGGCACGTGCCCGGGCAGGCTGGGATCGGGGTCGGTGTAGTTGTCCTGCGGCAGCGGCCGCGGCGAGATCTCGGTCATCGTCGGGCCGCGGTTGAGCGAGCGGCCGATGATCGCGCCGCCCATGTACAGGGCGTTCGGCGGCTGGGTGCCGTCCGCGTCCTGGGGTGGCACGTTCGGGTCGAAGGCGATCGGCGCGTCCGTCGTGTAGCGGTTGCTTCCGTTCGGTCCCACCTGGGCGACGGTGATGCTCTGCGTCGAGGTCGCCGTGTCGTGGCGCCCGGAGCAGCTGTGCCTGCCGGCGCCCGACGCCTGCGAGCACGTGTAGTAGTAGGTGTCGTCGGTCGGGTCGATGATGTTCCAGTGGCCGTCGCCGCCGCCCGAGCTGTTCCAACTGGTCTTCAGCTCGGGATCGACGGGATCGGGCACGGCCGGCGTCCACGACTTGACGCTGCCGTTGTCCTGCAGGCCGATCGTCATGCGCTGCGAGCGCTGCTTGGAGATCGCGAGGTGGTAGAGCTGGTTCCACGGCTGGTTGCTGGACTTCACCCACGAGCCGTTGACGCCGCCTGTCTCAGAGCGATAGATGCCGGCGTCGTTGCCGAGAAAGACACGGTTCGGCGTAGCCGGGTCGCCGTCGAGCGTGGACGGATCCCAGGACATCCCGTGCTGGTCGGCGTGCGGGCCGCTGATCGCGGTCCAGGTCGTGCCGCCGTTCGTCGATGTGCGCAGGCTGACGTCGGCGTTGAACACGTGGTTCTGATCGTCCGGGTCGACCCAGACGCGCCCGAACCACCACTGGTAGCCGCCGGAAGACGCGTAGGAGCGGCCCATCAACTGGAACGTGTCGCCGCCGTCGTCGGAGCGATAGGAGCCCTTGTCCGGGCCGACGTTGTCACCGAAGACGACGTACATCCGGTTCGGGTTCGACGGTGCGAGCGCGAAGCCGATGCGGCCGAGGGTCGCGTCCGGCGTCAGGCCGGACTGGAGCGAGTCATACGAAGCCAGCGGGCCGACGATGTTCTGCAGCCGCTCCCACGTCTCGCCGCCGTCCTTGGAGCGGAACAGGCCGGACCCGACGCCGCCGTACGTGCGGCGGCCGTTGTTGCGAGTGTGATCCCACAGCGACGCGTAGACGATCTGCGGGTTGGTCGGGTTGATGGCGACGTCGATCGCGCCCGTCGTCGCGTTCGGCGGCGCGAGCACGAGCTGCCAGGTCTTGCCGCCGTCGAGCGTGCGGTACAGGCCGCGGTCTTCGACGGTGCGGGCGATGTGGCCGGAGGCCGCGACGAACAGCCGCTGCGAGTTCGACGGATCGACCGCGATCCGCCCGATCGCCGCGCTGTCGGTCAGGCCCATGTTGGTCCAGTGAGCGCCGTTGTCGCTGGACTTGTAGATGCCGTCGCCGAAGTACGTCAGCCCGCCGCCGGGCGGGTTGGCCTCGCCCGTGCCGGCCCAGAGGTCGCCGTTGGGCGCCTGATCGAACGCGCCCATCGTCTGCGTGTTCGCGTCGGGCCACAGGTTGGTCCAGTTCGCGCCGCCGTCGGTGGTCTTCCAGATGCCACCGCCGGAGACCGCCGCGAAGGCCGCGTTGGGCGTGAAGCGATCCGCGACGACATCCGTCACGCGTCCGCCGATGTTGTAGGGCCCGAGCTGCTTCCAGGAGAGGCCATTGACCCCAGCCGCGGGTTCGACCGCCGCGGCCTGCGCCTTCTGGCGATCGATCTGGGCGCCGGTGACGATCGCGTTCGAGCTCTCCTTGAAGTCCTGGAACTCGTCCGGCGTCATCTGGTTCGCCGGCGCCGTCTCGTTCTCCGGCGCGAGCGCGACGTCAGCCACGACCGCCTTCGGCGTCAAGGGAGTCGTCGAGCGCGTCAGCGCGACCATCGCGATCGCGACCACGCCCAGCGCGACCAGCGCGAACCGCAGTCCGGGCCTTTTCCGGGGCTTTCTGCCGAGCCCTCCGGACTCGTGGATCGAGCGCCGGTCGCGGCCCGCACCGAACCGCCGGCGGCGCGGCGCCGGCGTGAGCTCTTCAACGCGTTCCAGAAGCGGAGCGATCGGCGGCGGCGGCGGGTCCTCCGGCAGCGGGTTGGCGGCTTGTAGCAGCTCGAACGCGTCCTGCTTCATCGGGAGACCTCCACGTGAACGATCGGTGCACGCTCCGAGCCGTCATCGGCTTCATGAGCTTCCAGTGCGGCGGATAGGCGACGGCGGGCGCGGTGGAAGCGGACCGCCAAGGTGTTGGGGCGAACGCCGAGCACCTCGGCGGCCTGCTGCGGCTCGAGGCCTTCCCAGGCCATCAGCAACAGCAGTTCCCGGTCTCGTTCGCTCAAGCTCGAGAGCGCGGCGCTCAAGTGCGCGGAGGCTTTCCCGCCCGGATGGCCCGTCGAGGCCAGCATGGTCGGCTCAGCCGCGAGCCGATCGTGCAGGCGCGCCCGACGGCTGTGGCCGCGAGCGTGATTGGCCAGCACGCGCCGAGCTGTGCCGAGCAGCCACGGCAACGGCTCCTCCGGCAGTTCTGCCCGGCGTCGCCAGGCGACGAGAAACACGTCAGCGACTACGTCATCGGCCGTCTCGGCATCGCAGCGACGCATCGCGTAGCCCCGCACCGCCCCGGCATGAACCGCGTAAAGCTCTTCAAAGTCCCGCTCGCCCACAATCAGAAGTGTCCGTCAGCGCCGGGCCGATTACACCCATCCGCGGATCGGGCGTGGAGGAGCCTCCACGCCCGACCCACCGACGATCAGTTCAGGTCGAAGCGGTCCGCGTTGGCGACCTTGACCCACGCGGCGACGAAGTCGTGCACGAACTTCTCGCGCGCGTCGTCGCTCGCGTAGACCTCGGCGATCGCGCGCAATTCGGAGTTGGAACCGAACACGAGGTCGGCTCGGCTGCCGGTCCAGCGCAGGTCGCCGCTGTCGATGTCGCGACCCTCGAACTCGTCACCGGACGCGCTCCACGCCGTGCCGAGGTCGAGCAGGTTGACGAAGAAGTCGTTCGTCAGCGACCCCGGGTTCGCGGTGAGGACGCCGAGCGAGGACTGCTTGTAGTTGGCGCCCAGGACGCGCAGGCCGCCGACGAGGACGGTCAGCTCGGGCGCGCTGAGGGTCAGCAGGTTCGCGCGGTCGAGCAGCAGGTACTCGGCCGGGAGCGGGTGCCCTTCGCGCAGGTAGTTGCGGAACCCGTCCGCGGACGGCTCCAGCGCCTCGAAGGACTCGACGTCCGTCTGCTCCTGCGAGGCGTCCGTGCGGCCCGGTGTGAACGGGACCTGGACGGAGACCCCACCGTCGCTGGCCGCCTGCTCGATCGCGGCGGAGCCGGCGAGCACGATCAGGTCGGCGAGCGAGACCGGCTTGCCGAAGCCCGCCTGGATGCCCTCGAGGGTGCTCAACACCGTCGCGAGCTGCTCGGGCTCGTTGACCTCCCAGCTGCGCTGCGGCTCGAGGCGGATGCGCGCGCCGTTGGCGCCGCCGCGCTTGTCGCTTCCACGGAACGAGGACGCCGACGCCCAGGCGACGGAGACCAGCTGCGCCACCGTCAGGCCCGAAGCCATGATCTGCGCCTTCAGCGCGGTGATGTCCTCCGCGTCGATCAGCTCGTGCGTGACCTCCGGGACGGGGTCCTGCCAGATCAATGTCTCCGAGGGGACCTCGGGGCCGAGGTAGCGGGCGATCGGGCCCATGTCGCGATGCGTCAGCTTGAACCAGGCGCGCGCGAACGCGTCGGCGAGCTCCTCGGGGTGCTCGTGGAAGCGCTTGGAGATCGGCCCGTAGATCGGGTCGAAGCGCAGCGCGAGGTCGGTCGTGAGCATCGTCGGGGGACGCATCTCCGAGCCCGCGTCAGGGCCGGGCACGGTGCCCGCGCCGGCGCCGGCGGCCGGCTGCCACTGGTTGGCGCCGGCGGGGCTCTTGGTCAGCTCCCACTCGTAGCCGAAGAGGTGGTCGAAGAAGCCGTTGCCCCACTTGGTCGGCGTGGTGGTCCACGTGACCTCGATGCCGCTGGTGATCGCGTCCGCGCCCTTGCCGGTGCCGTAGCTGTTGATCCAGCCGAGGCCCTGCGCCTCGAGCGGCGCGCCCTCGGGCTCGGGACCGACGTACTCGTCCGGATCGGCCGCGCCGTGGGTCTTGCCGAAGGTGTGGCCGCCGGCGATCAGCGCGACGGTCTCCTCGTCGTTCATCGCCATGCGGCGGAACGTCTCGCGGATGTCGACGGCCGCCGCGAGCGGGTCCGGGTTGCCGTTCGGGCCCTCCGGGTTGACGTAGATCAGGCCCATCTGCACGGCGCCCAGCGGCTCCTCGAGCTTGCGACCGCTGGTGTAGCGCTCGTCGCCCAGCCACGTGGTCTCGGGGCCCCAGTAGACGTCCTCGTCGGGCTCCCAGACGTCCTCGCGGCCGCCGGCGAAGCCGAAGGTCTCAAAGCCCATCGACTCCAGCGCGACGTTGCCGGTGAGGACCATCAGGTCCGCCCACGAAAGGCTCTGGCCGTACTTCTTCTTGACCGGCCAGAGCAGGCGACGTGCCTTGTCCAGGTTGCCGTTGTCGGGCCAGCTGTTGAGCGGCGCGAAGCGTTGCTGCCCGGCGCCGGCGCCACCGCGGCCGTCGCTGATGCGGTACGTCCCGGCGCTGTGCCAGGCCATCCGGATCATGAACGGGCCGTAGTGGCCGAAGTCGGCCGGCCACCAGTCCTGGGAGGTCGTCAGGACCTCCTCGATGTCCTGCTTGACGGCGGCGAGATCAAGGCTCTTGAACGCCTCGGCGTAGTCGAAGTCCTCGCCGAGCGGATTGGAGATCGCCGGGTTCTTGGCCAGGATCTTGAGGTTCAGCCGGTCCGGCCACCAGGTCCGGTTGGCGTCCCCCTGCGTCGGGTGCGGGATCCGACCGTGGTCGACGGGACAGCCGCCTGCCGCCTCGACCGGTTCATTCATCTCGCCGACTTCGGCGTTGGGATGGACATCGTCAGACAAAGGGTCCCCTTCCGGTGTGTTCAAGAACTGCGTGCGATCGAGCATTCGGGGCACAGGCCCGAGTAGACGACCTCGGCCTCGTCGATGACGAAGCCGTGGTCGTCGGACGCCTCAAGGCACGGCGCGGAGCCGACGGCGCAGTCGACGTCGGCGATCGCGCCACATGATCGGCAGACGACGTGGTGATGGTTGTCACCGACGCGTGACTCGTAGCGCGCCACCGACCCCGCCGGTTGGATGCGCCGCAGCAGGCCCGCGTCGGTCAGCGCCCGCAGCACGTCGTAGACGGCCTGCTGCGAGACGTCGCCGAGCTCGGTGCGCACGACTCCGATGATCGAGTGCGTGTCGGCGTGCGGATGGTCGTACACCGCGGCGAGCACGGCGACGCGAGGGCGCGTGACGCGCAGGGAGGCCCCGTGCAGCATGCGCTCGAGTTCCGTGACCGCCGGCATGCCCGCAGTCTGTCACAGATTCTGGAATCGATCCAGAAAAGGCTCCTGGAGGCCCGCTCACATGGCGGGCCTCAGGGCCTATGTGGAGAATCGATGAGAGGCTATTTGAGCAGCCGGGAGAGGCGCCGATCCTTGAGAATCCGGCCCTCCGTCTGGCAATGCGGGCAGTACGTCATCACGTAGTCCTCGAAGAACACGGCCTCGAGGACGGTCTCGCAGCGCGGGCAGGGCTCGCCCTGGTGGGCGTGCACGCGCGTGGGCTTCGGGAACTTCTCCGGCAGCGGGAGCTGCACCTTGTCCTCGTAGACGTCGAGCACCCGCTGCAGCTCGGAGACCATGGCCTTGCGCAACGCCTTGGCCTCGCGCGCGTTGAGGTCGTCGCCGCGCTTGAACGGCGAGAGCTTGGCCGCGTGCAGGATCTCGTCGACCCAGGTGCGGCCGATGCCGGCGATCACCTGTTGGTCGCGCAGCACCGAGTGCAGCGGACGCGCCGAGGCGAGCAGCTCGCCCAGCTCCGGCGGATCGGGCCACGCGTCGGGACCGAGCGTCTTCAGCGACGGCTCGGCCTCGAGGCCGTCGAGCGTCAGCAGCTTGACCCACGCCGCCTGCTTGGTGCCGAACTCGCGCAGCCGCAGTTCGCGGTCCTCCGGCAAGCGGATCAGCACGCGCGAGGTCTTGTCGCGCAGCGAGCCGCGCTTGTCGTAGAGCATCAGCCGCCCGGCCGACATCAGGTGCGTGAGCAGCGTCAGCGGACCGTGCGAGGCCGTGTCGGCCTCCAGCAGCAGCAGCTTGCCGCGACGGCGAACGTCCGCGAACGTCGCGCCGTCCAGGGCGCTCAACGGCGGGTCGAACGTCTTGAGCGCATTGATCCCGGGGGTGAGAACGGACTCGATCACCTGGCCGGGGAGCGCGGCGGCGAGCCGGCGAGTGGTGATCTCCATCTCGGGCAACTCGGGCACGATCGTTCACGTTAGCCTGCGCCGCCATGGATCCGTGGATCGAGCAGGCGGCGGCGGAGATCGGCAAGCGGGCCCCGCGCGAACTGGAGGCGCTCGTGGCGGTGTCCTCGCCCTCGGGCGACGTGCACGGCGCGAACGAGTGCGCCTCGGTCTGCGCCGCCCTGGTGCCCGACGAGGCGACGATCGAGCGCGTCCCGTGCTCCTCGCCCGGCCACGCCGAGGATCTGATCGCGCGCCTGCACGGGACCGGGGACCGGCGCGTGCTGCTGCTCGGCCACGTCGACACCGTCGTCGCGCACGCCGAGCACCGGCCGCTGCAGCGCGCCGGCGAGCAACTGCTCGGCTCCGGCTCGGTCGACATGAAGGGCGGCGACATCCTCGCGATCGGCGCGTTGCGCGCCTTCGCCCCGCGCCCCGAGCTCTACCGCGAGCTCGCGCTGCTGCTGGTGTGCGACGAGGAGTGGCGCACCGCCGGCTTCAGCCACGTCGAGCGCTTCGCCGGCTTCGACGCGTGCCTGTGCTTCGAGGCCGGCGAGCTCGCGGGCTCCGACGAGGGCGTCGTCGTCCAGCGCAAGGCCGCGGGGACGGTGCACATCGAGGCGCGCGGGCGCAGCGCCCATTCGGGCTCGGCGCCGGATCGCGGCCGCAACGCGCTACTCGCGCTGGCGAGCGCCGCCCTCCTCGTCGCCGCCCAGCACGACCCTCACGGCGAGTCGCACCTGACCGCCGTGCCGACCGTGCTGCGCTCCGGCGACGCGTTCAACGTCGTCCCCGGGGCCGGCGAGCTGTTCTGCGACCTGCGCGCGGACGACCTGGACGCGATCGAGCGGGTGCTCGCAGAGGTCCCCGCGGAGGTCGGCGGCGCGACGCTGCACCCCGAGCTGATCCGGCGCTGGCCGGGCATGCGCTCCGAGCAGGCGACCGCGCCGCTGCTCACACGTGCGAGCGCGGCACTCGGCCGCCGGATCGCCCCCGTCAAGCGCGGCGGCGCCAGCGACGCCAGCCACTTCGCGGCCACGATCCCGCTGACCGTCGACGGTCTCGGCCCCCGCGGCGGCAAGGCGCACAACCCCGAGGAGTTCGTCCTCGAGGCGTCGCTGGTGCCGCGCGCCGAGGTCGCGCTCGCGATGATCCTGGCCGCCCTGAGTACCTGAAGGGGCCTGGCCCTTTAGGTTCTTTAAGGACGGCGAGGGCCTCGAGGTCCTTGGGGCGGGCGAGGACGAGCAGCTGACCGGACGTGCGCGAGGCGCGGAGCGCGGCGACGCCGCCCTTCTTGAAGTCCACGCGGGCGCCGGTGAAGTCGTAGACGACCTGCGAGAACGAGGGTTCGTGGCCGACGACGAGCACCTTGGCGTCGGCGTCGTAGGCGTCGAGCAGGGCGAGCGCGTCGACGCGGCTGAAGCCCTCGGCGAGCGAGGACTCGAGGATCGGTTCGAGGCCGAGGTGCGCGCAGGCGAGCTCCGCCGTCTCCAGCGCCCGTACCTTCGGGCTCGTGTAACACGCTCCGAACTGCTCGCCGAAGGCGGCGAGTGCGACGCCCGCGACGTCCGCCTGCCGCCGGCCCCGCGGGGTCAATTCCCGCTCGGGATCTGGCTTCGACTCATGCGGCACGGCCTCACCGTGCCGCAACATCCATAGTTGCGGCGCCATCGCCGCCCAGCTTACGCGGCGACGAAGAAGACAGCGGGCTCCTCGAAGCGCCAGTAGCTGCGCGCCCGGTACGGGTCGTCGCTGGCATGGCGCCCGGAGCTCAGCGGCGGCGAGTCGTCGACCTGCCAGGCGGAGAAGGGCGTTCGCAGGCCCCAGGTGTCGAACCACAGGTCCTCGACCGCCAGCATTCGCAGACCGCCGAACGCACCGTGCAGCCGGACGACGACCAGCTCGACCTCGCCCCCGTCGAACGGGTACGTGTCCACGACGGTGCCGACGGCGGAGCCGCCTCCATCGCAGACCTCGTGTCCCAGCACACTCCATCTTGTCCATCGCTTCCGCATGGACAGAACATCGGAGCGCCAGGGCGGCGGGACTACCCGGTCAGGACCCTAATAGCCCTGAACGGCGGGACCGGTGTACGTGTGGCCGTCGCCGGCCGTCCACTTGACCCGGTAGCGCTGGCCGCGGCGATGCGTCGTCTTGAGCGCGTAGACGCCGGTGCTCGTCGTGTCGAGCGTCTTGAGCACGCGCCAGTCCTTGCCGCTCGGCTTGCGCTCGATCGTCACCGATGTGACGGCGCGCTGCGGGCGCACGAGCCCCCACAGCACGTCGTTGCCGCCGTAGACCTCGACCGCCAGCGGCAGCCGGAAGCCCTCATAGGCCGGCTTGGCCTTGCCGGCGGCGTTGCGCAGGCCGCTCTCGAACCCGCCGTAGCGGTAGCCGTCGGTGCGCGGCGGGTCGTCGCTCATCAGGTACTGCGAGAAGGCGACGACGCGCGGGTTGACGTAGGCCATGTGCTCGGCCACGGCAAGGTAGGCGACCTGGCGCGCGAGCGACACGCCGGCGACCTTGTCGGGCGTGGACTGGATGCCGAACTCGGTCAGGTGCACCGGCAGGTGCTTGGGCAGCGCCCTCGCCTTGGCCGCCTTGTCGAGCGCGCTGATCAGCCGTGACAGGACGCCGATCGTCACGTCATCCGTGTTCTCGGGCTTGAAGCGCGGGCCGGCGCTCGTCGTGTACGCGTGGTGGGCGTAGCCGTCGGCCTCGAGCTCGCCGCAGGACTTCGCCTTGCGGTACTTGGAGTCCAGGCAGAGCATCCCGCGCAGGAACGCCAGCGGGTGGACGACGTTGCTGTTGCCGCGCGGCGAGGTCTCGCCGATCAGGATCGCGTCGTCGGCGTTGGCCGGCGTCGAGCGAATTCCGGCGTAGGCCGCCTGGTAGAGCCTGCGATAGAGCTTGGGCGAGTACGGCTTGCCGCGCTTGTACTGGGGCTTGAGGAACTGCGGCTGGTTGGGCTCGTTCCAGATCGACCACGTACTCACCGAATCGCCGTAGCGGCGCCCGATCGCGGTCGCGAAGGCACCGAACTCCTTGGGATCCGGGTAGGAGAGGTTGTCCTTCTTGTCACGCGTCGCCCAGCGCGGCACCGGCCCGGTGAGCGTCAGCGTGACCGCGACGCCGTGGGCCTTGGCCGCCGCGATCAGCCCGTCGAGGTTGTCCCACTTGTCGGCGGGATACGCGTTCGGATCGCTCGCGTCGAAGTCCGGGCGGGTCTTGCTGTCTGGATCGGGCGCGTAGTTGCGCCAGTAGACGAGCTGGCGGACCTGGGTCACGCCGAAGCCCGTGATCTGATCGAGCGTCGCTTCGCGCGTGGACGCCGAGAGCAGCTCGCGCGGCGCCTCGAAGGTCACCGTCTGGCGCGGCGAGGCAGGGGCCAGCGCCGGCCACATCAGGGCGGCGAGCAACGGCAGGATCGGAAGCAGTCGTTTCATGGGGAGAGAGGAGCCGGCCGAATTGGGGAGGTGCCAGCTGAGTATTCCAACGTCCCGCCTACCCAGAGGTCGCGGTCCTTATTGACAGTTTACGATCGAAGCGCTTGTCCTCGATCGTCGACACCCCCGCGGAGGCGGCCGCGCAGGCGCGCCCGCCGCTGCTGATCCGCCGACCGCTGGAGGCCTTTCTCGACGCGCACGGGCTCGGCAGCGGCGAGCTCGAGGCCGAGCCGGTCGGCGACGGGCACTCCAACGTGACCTACCTGATCCGGCGCGACGGCGGCGAGTGGGTGCTGCGCCGCCCGCCGCGGCCGCCGCTGCCGCCCTCGGCGCACGACGTGCTGCGCGAGGCGTTCCTGCTGCGCGCGCTGGAGGGCACCGACGTCCGCCTGCCGCGCGTGCTCGCCACCTGCGAGGACGACAACGTCACCGGCGCGCCCTTCTACGTGATGGAGCGCATCGAGGGCCACGTGATCGGCGCCGAGCTGCCACCAGGCCTCGACGGGCAGCGGACAGGCGCCGAGCTCGTCGACGCGCTGGTCGAGGTCCACGCCGTCGACTGGCGCGCGCACGGGCTCGCGGACTACGGCAAGCCGACCGGCTACCTCGAGCGCCAGTTGCGACGCTTCGGCGGGCTCTGGGAGCACAACAAGACGCGCGAGCTGCCGGCGCTGGACGAGGTCACGGCGTGGCTCGGCGAGCACCGGCCCGAATCCGGCCCGGCGACGATCGTGCACGGCGACTACCGGCTGGGCAACGTGATGTACACCGGTGACCGCCTGAGCGCAATCTTCGACTGGGAGCTGGCCACGATCGGCGATCCGCTGGCCGACGTCGGCTACCTGATCGCCACCTGGGCGCAGCCCGGCGACCCGCCGAGCATGGTCGCGTCGCTGAGCACGGTCACGCGCGAGCCGGGCTTCCCGACCCGCACGGAGCTGATCGAGCGCTACGAGCAGCGCTCCGGGCGCTCGATGTCGGACCTGCGCTGGTACACGACGCTCGCGCTGTGGAAGTCGGCGATCTTCCTCGAGGGCTCCTACAAGCGCCGCCTCGCGGGCACGACGGACGACCCGTTCTTCGATCGCCTGAAACACGGTGTCCCGGAGATCGCTGAGCGCGCGCGCCGAACCGCTCTTGACGGCTGACTAAAACACGCGTCCAGTGGACGCATGTCGGACTTCAGTTCTCCTCCGTTCGGTGGGAGGCTCTGCCCACCCGGCATGGATGTGGGGGAACTTTCGGACAAGGGCAAGGGTGCTCATCTCTCAAGGAACGGGACAGGTGGCGGTCCGCCGTGCGGCGGACCGTCTCGAGGCGACGGCGGCGCGCTCGGGATACCGGCGCCGCCGTCACCTCGATCATCCGCCGGCCGCGGAGGCGCTCGTCGCCGCCGCGACCGAGCGCGCCCGCGAGGGCGACGAAGATGCCCTGCGCCTGCTCTACCTGCTCTACGCCGACAACGTCTTCGGCTACGTGCTGGCGATCGTGTGCGACGAGCACGACGCCGAGGACATCACGAGCGAGGTCTTCGCTCGCCTGCCGCGGGCACTCAGCCACTACCGGGTGAGCGCCACCCCCTTCGCGGCTTGGCTTCTGCGGGTCGCGCGCAACGCGTCGCTCGACCATCTGCGAGCGCAGCGTTCGGTGCCCCAGGCCGACGTCCACGCGCAGGGCAACGTCGTGGAGTTGCACGCCCACGAGCGCTTCGAGGACCTGCGGGCCGCGCTGGCGGCGCTCCCGGACGATCAGCGCCAGGTGATGCTGCTGCGGCTCGTCGCGGGGCTGACGCCGGGCGAGGTCGCCGAGCGCCTGGACCGGTCGGTCGACGCCGTCCATGCGCTCCAGCACCGCGCGCGGCGGCGGCTGCGCATCGAGCTCACCCAGGCCGGCTGGGCGCCGCAGGCTAGCGCCCCCAGAGCAGCTTGATGGCGCGCGTGATGACGTTCGTGATCCGCGCGTCGTAGGGGAAGTAGTGCACTTCCCGCTTGGGCGCGAAGCGCGTGACCATCAGGGCCTGCTGGTGCGTGTACTTGCGCAGGCCCGCCGGGCCGTGGCGTACGCCGAGACCCGAGTCCTTCCAGCCGCCCATCGGCAGTTCCAGCGCGAGGTAGTTCAGCGCCGCGTCGTTGACGCAGACGGCGCCGGCGTCGATCCGGCGCGCGACCCGCTGGCCGCGCGCGAGGTCCTTGGTGAAGACCGCGGCGCCAAGCCCGTAGGGCGAGTCGTTGGCCTTGCGGATCGCCTCCTCCTCGTCGGCCACCTTCATGACCGGCAGCGTCGGGCCGAAGGTCTCCTCGGTCATCGCCGTCATCGAGTGGTCGGCGTCGGCGATCACGGTCGGCTCGAAGAAGCGCCCCGCGCCTGGGCGGCGATGGCCTCCGGTCGTCACGCGTGCGCCCGCGTCGCGCGCCTGCTGGACGTGGCGCTCGACGATCTCCAACTGCGGCGGGAACGTCACCGCGCCCACGTCGATCGACCCAGGGCCCGCGGGCGGGCCCTGGCGCAGCACCTTCGCCTTCTCGGTGACCTTGGCCACGAACTCGTCGTAGACCGGCGCCTCGACGTAGACGCGCTCGATCGAGATGCAGGTCTGGCCGCCGTTCTGCATCGAGTAGTAGACGGCCGCGTTGGCGGCGCGTTCGAGGTCCGCGTCGGCGAGCACGATCATCGGGTCCTTGCCGCCGAGCTCGAGCGAGACCGGGGTCAGCGTCTGCGCCGCCCGCTCCATCACCTTGCGGCCCGTGCGCGTGGAGCCGGTGAACATGACCATGTCGACTTCGTCGATCAGCGCCGCGCCGGTGTCACCCAGGCCCACGGCGGTCTGGAAGACGCCCTCGGGCATCCCGCTCTCGCGCAGGCCGCGCTCGAAGAGCAGCGAGGTCAGCGGCGTCACCTCGGATGGCTTGACGATGACGGCGTTGCCCGCGGCGAGCGCTGGGATGGCGTCCCCGACCGAGTTGACGAGCGGGTAGTTCCAGGGCCCGATCACGCCCACGACGCCCAGCGGCCGGTAGCGGACGACCAGCTTGCGGCCCAGGACGAATGGGTTCAGCGTGCGCACCTTCTCGTCGGCGAGCCACTTCGGCGCCTTGCGCGACCAGAAGCCGAGCGCGTTGGCGCCGTAGGCCACCTCGACCAGGATGGCGTCCTCGCGCGCCTTGCCCGTCTCGGCCACGATCGTGTCCGCGACCTCGTCCGCATGCTCGAGCAGCCACTTCTGCGCTCGCTTTAGGATCCGGCCGCGGCCCTCGTAGCCGAGCGCGTCCCAGGCGGGCTGGGCCGCGCGGGCGCGGGCGACCAGCGCTGGGATCTCCGCGGGCGTGGTGACGGCGACGCTGCGGATCACCTCGCCGGTGGCCGGGTTCTCGACCTCGATCGTGGCTGCGGCTTCTGCGGGGCCCATGGCTCGGAGCCTAGCCACGGTAACGTCGTCCGAGGTCCGAGCTTGCGAGGACGGAGGCCGAAACAGATTCTCTCTTCCCGCTTGGTGCTCCTGCTCGCGGTCGCCTGCGGCGCGACGGTGGCGAACCTCTACTACGCCCAGCCGCTGCTGGACTCGATCGCGCGGTCGCTCGGCACCTCCTCGGGAACCGCGGGGCTGCTGGTCACCGCGACCCAGGCCGGCTACGTCGCCGGCCTGCTGTTCATCGTGCCGCTGGGCGACCTGCTGCAGCGCCGCAAGCTCGTCTCGCGGCTGCTGCTGCTGGACGCACTCGCGCTCGCCTTCGCGTGCGCCGCGCCGTCGATGGGGGTCCTGGCGGGCGCGCTGGCGCTCGTCGGCGTGACGAGCGTCGCCGCGCAGGTGCTCGTGCCGTTCGCCAGCTCGCTGGCCGCCGAGGACGAGCGCGGGCGCGTGGTCGGCCGGGTGATGAGCGGCCTGCTGCTGGGCATCCTGCTCGCGCGCACGGTCAGCGGGCTCGTGGCGGCGATCGGCGGCTGGCGGCTGATCTACGGGCTGGCGGCGGCGGCGATGCTGATCCTCGCCGTCGTCCTGCGGCGCGCGCTGCCGGCTGTCGACCCGCCCGAGCGGATCCCCTACCCGCGGCTCTTGAGCTCGGTCGGCGAACTCGTGCGCGAGGAGCCGCTGCTGCGCTACCGGATGGCGCTCGGCTTCCTCTCGATGGCGAGCTTCAGCGGGTTCTGGACCTCGATCGCCTTCCTGCTCTCCGGGCCGCCGTACGACTACAGCGAGGCGGTGATCGGCCTGTTCTCGCTCTTCGGGCTGGCGGGCGCGGCGATCGCATCGGTCGCCGGCCGCGCGGCCGACCGCGGGCACGTGCTCTCCGGCACCCGGATCGCCGCGGCCGCGACGCTCGCCAGCTGGGGACTGCTCGCGCTCGGCAAGACCTCGATCGCCGCGCTGGTGGCCGGGATCGTCGTGCTCGATCTCGGCGTCCAGGCCACGCAGATCCTCA
Organism: uncultured Solirubrobacteraceae bacterium; assembly: GCA_963848475.1. Classification (GTDB taxonomy): domain Bacteria; phylum Actinomycetota; class Thermoleophilia; order Solirubrobacterales; family Solirubrobacteraceae; genus Solirubrobacter. The sequence goes on from CAWKDW010000006.1 coordinate 156,437, forward strand.
ACCAGAGCGTGATCTTCCGGCTGCGGCCGGAGGCGCGCAGCCGGCTCAACACGGCCTACATGACCTGCTACTTCGCCGGCGCCGTGTCCGGCTCGGCGGGCGCCTCGCTCGCATGGGAGCGGGGCGGCTGGGGCGCGGTGAGCGCGGCCGGCGTTCACCGTGGCCGCGCTCGGGGGGCTACTCAGTCTCCGACGGTGAGGGTCTCGATGCGGGCGTCCTCGCGCGGCTTGTCACGGCCGTCGGTCGGGAGGCCCTCGAGCTTGTCGACGACGTCCATGCCGCTGGTGACCTCGCCGAAGACGGTGTGCTTGCCGTCGAGCCAGGCCGCCGATCCGACGGTGACGATGAAGAACTGCGAGCCGTTGGTGTTCGGGCCGGCGTTGGCCATCGCCAGCGCGCCGCGGACGACCTTGTGGTCGTTGAACTCGTCCTCGAACTCGTAGCCCGGGCCGCCGGTGCCCGTGCCCTTCGGGCAGCCGCCCTGGATCATGAAGTCCTTGATGATCCGGTGGAAGATCAGGCCGTCGTAGTAGCCCTTACGAGCGAGCGTGCGGAAGTTCTCGACGGTCTTCGGCGCGTCGGCGTCGAACAGCTCGAAGGTGATGTCACCGTGGTTGGTGCTCATCGTGGCTTCGGACATGATTTGCCTCCTCAGTTTCGGATGGGCTCGAGGGCAACGGGCTTGCCGCTGACCTCGGTCACGCGCTCGATGATCTGGGCGACGGCGTCGGCCGGGATCTCGAGGAGCGCGAAGCGCTCCAGCACGCGGACGTTTCGGATCGCCTCGCCGTCGAGCCCGCTCGCCGTCATCGCGGCGATCAGGTCGGCGGCCTCCAGGCCCTCATGGCGGCCCGCGTTGGCGATCATCTTCGTGAAACCGCCGCCGTTGGTGACGATCGCGTTGCTGGCGACCTCGTCACGCGGCTTGCGGTGCCGGCGTGGGCGCGGCTCGGAGAGCTCGGCGGGCGCGACGTGCGCACCTTCGACCCACGGCGCGATCGTCGTCGACGCGTGGCGCTCGATCGCCTCGAGATCGCGCCGCTGGCGCGGCTCGACGAACGTGATCGCGCGGCCGGAGCGCCCGACGCGGCCGGTGCGGCCGATGCGGTGCACGTAGACGTCCGGCGAGGTCGGGACGTCGAAGTTGACGACGTGCGTCACGGTCGAGATGTCCAGGCCGCGGGCGGCGACGTCGGTGGCGACGAGGATCGGCACGCGGCCGCTCTTGAAGGAGATCATCACGCCGTCGCGCGAGCCCTGGCTCATGTCGCCGTGCAGCGCCTTGACGTTCATGCCCTTGTCGCGCAGCGTGCGGTAGAGCTGCTCGGTGCGGATCTTGGTGCGGGCGAAGACGATCGCCTGATCCGGGCGCTCGGATGCGAGCACGCGCGCGAGCATCTCGTTCTTCTCCTGCGCCTTGACCTCGACGTAGAACTGCTCGACGGTGTCGATCGTCAGCGTCGCGGCCTTGACCTGCACGGTCACCGGGTCATAGAGGTGGCGCTCGGCGAGCTTGCGGATCTCGTTGGGCATCGTCGCGCTGAAGAGCGCGGTCTGGCGGCTGCCCGGCGCGAGCGAGAGGATCTTCTCGACGTCCTCGAGGAAGCCGAGGTCGAGCATCTCGTCGGCCTCGTCGAGCACGATGTAGCGGCACGAGTGCAGCACCAGCGAGTGGCGGCTGATCAGGTCGAGCACGCGCCCGACGGTGCCGACCACGACCTGCCCGCCGAGGCGCAGCTGCGCCTGCTGGGTGCGGATCGGCGCGCCGCCGAAGACGGCGACGGGGTCGATCCCCTTGGGCGCGCCGTAGGCGCGCAGCGCCTGCGTGACCTGGATGCACAGCTCGCGCGTCGGGGTGAGGACCAGCGCCTGCACCTCCTGCTCGCTGGGGTCCACGGACTCCAGCAGCGGCAGCCCGAAGGCGGCCGTCTTGCCCGTTCCCGTCTGGGCTTGGCCGATCACGTCACGGCCTTGGAGCAACGGCGGGATCGCCTGCTCCTGGATCGGGCTCGGCGTCTGATAGCCGACGTCGTTGAGAGCCTGCAGGAGCGGCTCGGAGAGGCCGAGTTCGGCGAAGGTCGTCATTTGCGACCCTGGAGGCTAGTACAGGCGAGGTTCGACGCCCTCTTACGCGCGCGAGCGCGTGACCGGCGCCGCCGCCGCTAGGCTCCTGCGCCTTATGTCGCTCACCGTGGTCGGTTCCATCGCCTTTGACGCCGTCGAGACCGAGTCGGGCAAGCGCGACCGCCTGCTGGGCGGCGCGGCCGTGCACTTCTCGCTCGCCTCCTCGTTCCTTGCCGAGACCCGCGTGGTCGGCCCCGTCGGGGACGATTTCGGCGAGGCCGAGTACGCCGTGCTGCACAACCGCGGGGTGATCACCGACGACGTCGAGCACGTCCCGGGCGGCAAGACGTTCTTCTGGGCCGGCCGCTACGAGCGCGACGTCAACATCCGCCACACGCTGCAGACGGACCTCAACGTCTTCGAGCACTTCGAGCCGAAGCTCTCCGACGCCTCGCGCAACGCCGACGTGCTGTTCCTCGCGAACATCCAGCCCGACCTGCAGCGCGCGGTGCGCGAGCAGTGCCCCGACGCCCGCTTCGTCGCGCTGGACACGATGAACCTCTGGATCGACATCGCTCGCGAGTCGCTGATCAGGACGATCCAGTCGGTCGACTGCCTGATCGTCAACGACGGCGAGGTCAAGCAGCTCACCGATCAGCCGAACCTCGTCCGCGCCGCGCGCGCCGTGATGGAGATGGGCCCGCGCGTCGTCGTCGTCAAGCAGGGCGAGTACGGCTCCGCCATGTACACCGCGGAGGGCGTCTTCGGGCTGCCGTCGTACCCGACGGCCGATGTCGTCGATCCAACCGGCGCCGGCGACACGTTCGCGGGTGGCTTCATGGGCTACGTCGCCGCCCACGCCGACGAGGAGATCAGCGACGAGCTGCTGCGCCGCGCGATGGCCTACGGCACGGCGCTGGCGTCCTTCAACGTCGAGGCCTTCGGGACCGAGCGCATGCAGACGCTGACGCCCGACGAGGTCAACGGCCGCGTGGCCGAGCTGGAACGGGCGACGCGCTTCGACGCCTCGCCGGTGCCGCTGCGCTCCTAGAGCTCGCCCTTGGCGCACAGCCGCGCTGACGAGGCGTACTCTCCGTTGGATCGTGGGCTGGACGATGCTCTACCTGTTCGTGTTCCTGAAGCTGCCGATCGTCGCGGCCTGCTGGATCATCTGGTGGGCCGTCCACCAGGAGACGGACGCCGACGAGGCCCGCAGCGACGGCGGGCCCAAGCTGCCGCGCAGGCCGCACCCGCGTCCGCGCCGTCCACGCCCGCCGCGCCGCGGCGGGCCGGCCTGCGGGGCGCGCCTGCAGGCGCCGCCGCGGACCCGTTCGGTGACGGCCGCGGGCCGTGCCCGCGAGCTACACCAGTAGCCTTCCCGCCCGTGCCCGTATCCGTGCTGTCCGACGGCACGATCCACAGCCTCGTCGAGGCCGGCCGGATCGTCATCAAGCCCTGGGAACCCGATCTCGTCCAACCGGCGTCGATCGACCTGCGCCTCGGCGACACCTTCCGGGTCTTCCACAACCACCGTGTCAGCGCGATCGACCTGCGCGACGGTCCGCCCCCCGGCCTGACCGAGGAGGTCGTGGCCAACGAGGCCGACGGCTTCGTCATCCACCCCGGCGAGTTCTGCCTCGGGCGGACCGCGGAATGGGTCGAGCTGCCCGACGACGTGGTGGCGCGGATCGAGGGGAAGTCATCGTTGGGACGCCTCGGGCTGATCGTCCACGCCACCGCGGGTTTCATCGACCCGGGCTGGAAGGGCACGCTGACGCTCGAGCTCAACAACCTCACGCGCGTTCCGATCAAGCTCTATCCGGGGCTGCTGATCGCGCAGCTGTCGTTCATGGGGCTCGACCAGCCCGCCAAGCGCCCCTACGGGTCGGCGGAGCTCGGCTCGCACTATCAGGGCCAGGTCGCGGCCACCGAGAGCCGCTACATGCGGTAGCTTTCGCGCCCGTCATGCTCGCCGCGCTCCTGCTGGCCGCCGAAGAGGCAGCCGAGCCCTCCAAGACTCCGTTCTACATCTTCGCTTCCGCGCTGATCGTGTTCGCGCTGATCGTCGGCTTCGTCGGAACGGCCCGTCACGAGACGTTTCCGCCCTCGAAGGGCGCGATGCGCGGCATCATCGGGCTCGGTGCGGTGCTCGTCGCCGGCACGATGGCGACCGCCGTCATGACCGGGTAACGCGCAACTCACCCTCGCCCCGCCACAATGGGGGCAAGAAACTTGACCTCCCCCTTTTAGAGGAGCGCAAATGGGCACCGAGGAGCAGAGCGAGACCGGCGGCGGCGTGGCCACCGCATCCGATTCACTGACGATCACCGACAATCGAACCGGCAAGACCTACGAGGTGCCGGTCGAGGACGGGACCGTACGCGCGACGGCGCTACGCGACATCAAGGTCAACGAGTCCGACTTCGGGATCATGACCTACGACCCGGCGTTCATGAACACCGCGTCGTGTCGTTCGGCCATCACCTACCTCGATGGCGAGAACGGCGTCCTGGAGTACCGCGGCTATCCGATCGAGCAGCTCGCCGAGCACTCGACGTACCTCGAAGTCGCGTATCTGCTGGTCCACGGCGCGCTGCCCAACCAGAAGCAGCTCGACGAGTGGACGCACCAGCTCACGATCCACACGTTCGTGCACGAGAACGTCCGCAGCTTCATGCAGGGCTTCCGCTACGACGCGCACCCGATGGGGATGCTGCTGGCGTCGGTCGGCGCCCTGTCGACGTTCTACCCGGACGCCAACAAGATCCACGATCCGGAGACCCGCTACCTCCAGATCATCCGGCTGATCGCGAAGATGCCGACGCTCGCGGCCTTCGCCTACCGCCACAACATGGGGCAGCCGTACGTCTATCCGGACAACGACCTGCGCTACCCCGGCAACTTCCTCTCGATGCTGTTCAAGATGACCGAGCTCAAGTACGAGCCCGATCCGCGGCTCGAGCGGGCGCTGGACATCCTCTTCATCCTGCACGCCGACCACGAGCAGAACTGCTCGACGAGCGCCGTGCGGGCGGTCGGCTCCTCGCAGGTCGATCCGTACTCGGCGGTCGCCGCCGGCATCGCCGCGCTCTACGGCCCGCTGCACGGCGGCGCCAACGAGCAGGTCCTGCGCATGCTGCGCCGGATCGGCACCAAGGAGAACATCCCGGACTTCATGCAGGGCGTGAAGGACGGCAAGGAGCGCCTGATGGGCTTCGGGCACCGGGTCTACAAGAACTACGACCCGCGCGCGAAGATCATCAAGAAGGCGTGCGACGACGTCTTCGAGGTCACCGGCGTCAACCCGCTGCTGGAGATCGCGCTGGAGCTCGAGAAGATCGCGCTCGAGGACGAGTACTTCGTCAAGCGCAAGCTCTATCCCAACGTCGACTTCTACTCGGGGCTGATCTACGAGGCGCTGCACATGCCGGTCGGCATGTTCACGGTGCTCTTCGCGATCCCGCGCACGAGCGGCTGGATCTCCCAGTGGCTCGAGATGATCGACGACAAGGAGCAGAAGATCGCCCGCCCGCGCCAGATCTACACGGGTCAGCGCGAGCTCGACTACGTGCCGATCGACCAACGGTAGAGCTAGCCCCACTTGCGGGCCGAGGGGTGTGCGTTGCATCATGCAACGCATGCTCCTCACCCTGCTCGACGGCACGACGGTCTTCATCCGGCCGATCGCGCCCGAGGACAAGGCGCTGCTGTCCGCCGGGCTGCGCAACCTCAGCCCCGAGACCGCGTACCGCCGCTTCCTCAGCCCCAAGGTCCGCTTCAGCGCGGACGAGCTGCGCTACCTGACCGAGGTCGACGGCCACGACCACATCGCCTACGTCGCCGTCGCCGGCTCCACGCTGGTCGCGGTCGGCCGCGTCGTGCGCACCGCGCCCGACACGGCGGACATGGCGATCGTCGTCGGCGACGCGTGGCAGGGTCTCGGCCTCGGCCGGCGGCTCGCGAGGCTGCTCGTGGACGCGGCCGCCGCCGAGGGCGTGACCCGGATCGCGGGCACGATGCTGGCCGACAACCGCCCCGCGCTGCGGCTGTTGAAGGGCGTCGGGACCGAGTTCGACGTCGATTCGATCGCTCACGGCGTGCGCGAAATCGTCACTCGTCTGGCCGCCTAGTCACTTTCTCAAGCGGCCCGTGAAGGGCGCCGATGGACCATGGAGTGAGTCGTCACCGCACTGTCAGCGCGTTGCTCGTCGACGTGGACGCCGGCCACGCCGCGCAGATCGCCCGCGCCCTCGACGCGTCGGGCTGGACGGTTCGCAGCGTGCCGGTGAACGGCCCCGAGGCGCTCTCAGCGGCGCTGCAGCATCGCGGCTGGGACGTCGTCCTCTACGCCGGTGACGGGCTGGAGGCCGTGCCGTCGCGCAAGGCGCTGGCGCTCGTCCGTCTGGCCGACCCGCACCTTCCCTTCATCGCCGTCTCGCCGAATATCCGCCCGGGCGAGCTGTCCGCCGTCCTGCGCGGCCTGCCGAGCGGGGTGCCGAGCGTCCCCGTGCTCGGGCAGCTCTCCGGCGTCCTGACCCGCGAGCTCGAGCAGGCCCGAATGCGCCGCCGCGTCGGCGGCGCGCACCGGCTGCTCGGGCGCCCAGCAGGCGATCGCCGACCAGCTCGCCACCGGCCTCGAGCCCGGCGCGCTCTGCGACCGCGTGCTCGCGACGCTCGGCGACGCGCTCGGCTGGAGCTTCGGCGCGGTCTGGCGGCCCGATGGCCCCCTGCTGCGCTGCGTCTCGCTGTGGCAGGCGCCCGGCGCGCGCACGCCCGTCGCCGAGTTCGCCAGCTCGACGCACGAGCGCACCTTCGCCGCCGGCCAGGGCCTGCCGGGCCGCGTCTGGGCCTTTCGCCGCGCCGTCTGGGTCAACGAGCTGCCAGGCGAGGCCGTGCGCGCCGGCCTCGTCACCGCCGCGGCGTTCCCGATCGCCCACGGCGACGAGTGCGTCGGCGTGATCGAGCTCTACGCGAGCGACGTCCGCGAGCCCAACGCCGAGGTCTCGGCGCTCTTCTCGACCGTCGGCGGCCAACTCGCCGCCTACCTCGCCCGCCGTCGCGTACGCGCCCGCGCCCGCCGCAGCTTCGACGCGGCCGGGGCGCTCGTCGTCGCGCTCGACGCCGACGGCCGGGTCGAGATCGCCAACGGCACGGCTTGCTCCGCGTTCGGCTACGCCCAGGACGAGCTGCTCGGCCGCGACTGGTTCGCGACCGCGGTCGCCGAGCACGAGCGCGACGCCGCGCGCGAGGCGTTCTCGCGCATCCTCGCCGGCGACGGCACGGTCGGCCTGCCGCACACCCCCGGCGTCAGCTGGCGCTGGTCGCCGTCGCGCGACGCCGACGGGCGCCCGATCGGCGTCCTCGGCTGGGGCGAGCCGCGCCCCAACCGGCTGGTCGCGGCAAGCGCACTACCCTGAAGACCATGCCCCGCCTCGTGCTGCCGGTCCTCGCCGCCGCACTGCTCGCCGGCTGCGGCTCGGACGAGCCGACCCCGTCCGCCAGCGGCAGCGGACAGCTCGCCCAGCTCGTCGTCACCGTCGACGACGACGGCGCCAAGGGCAGCGCCGAACCACGGTCGCTCACACTCGACTGCGCCGAGCCGACCGACAGCACGGCCTGCGGCGCCGCCGCGGGCATCTCCGACGCGAATCTGCGGCCGCCCGCCGGCGACACGGCCTGCACCCAGATCTACGGCGGCCCCGAAGTGGCCACGATCAAGGGCACCATCCGCGGCAACCCGGTCGACGCGACCTTCTCCCGCACCGACGGCTGCGCGATCTCCCGCTGGGACAGCGTCGCGCCCCTGCTCGCGGAAGTGCCTTGAGCTACCGCGTCACGGTCCGTCGCGGCTCGAAGGTCAAGCACGAGCGCCGCGACACGCTGGACGAGGCGATCGCGGCACTCGAGCACCACGCCTCCCGCGCCCCTCGCCGCGGTCACGAGGAGTTCGTGAACCGCCGCTTCGAACCGGACCAGCTCGTCTCCGTGCGCGTCGAGCTCAAGGGCTCCGGCGTCCGTGCGGGCGTCGACGTCCGCGGGGATGGGTCGATGATCGCCTGGACCGGCCGGATCCGCCGCGCGGAGATCGAGCCGCGGTCGGGCGAGAGCGCCGCGGCCGCACTGCACCGCACGCTCACAGCGTAAGCGTGGAGCCATAGCGGCGCAGCCACGCGGAGTGCTCGCGCCAGCCCGGCGAACGCGAGGCGAGCAGGCGCCAGAAGCGTGGCGAGTGGTCCATGACCTCGATGTGGGCGACCTCGTGCTCGACGACGTAGTCGAGGATCTCCGGCGGTGCGAGCAGCAGGCGCCAGTTGAACGACATGGCGCCCGATGAGGAGCAGGAGGCCCAGCGGGTGCGCTGGGCGCGGATCGTCAGGCCGGTGTAGGTCGTGCCGGCGCGGGCGCACGCCGCATCGAGCCGCGGGCCGATCTCCGCGCGCGCCTGGCGCCGGTACCAGCGTTCGAGCGGCTCGCGCGGGTCACCCTCGGGCACGAGCAGCACGTCGCCGCGACGATGGACGCGCGAGCGGCCCGGCTCGCGCATCAGCTGCAGGACCTCGCCCAGGTACGGGACGGTCCCGTCCTCGCGCCCGACCTCCTGCGCCGCCCGGGCGACCGCGAGGCGCCGCCGCTCGATCCAGGGCCGCAGCTCGCGCACGGCCTCCTCGGCGTGGCGCTCCGGCGACCGCCGGGGCAGCACGACCTCGACTTGGCCGTTGCCGTCGACGCTGACCCTGACGCGCCGGGCGCGGTCGGAGCGGCGGATGCGGTACGGCACGGACACCTTCGCCAGGCTAGAGGGCGCGTCGGAAGGTACGGCGCATCGCGGGCGAATGCACGGGTCGCCGCTGCCCGCGGCGGACGCCGCTCGCATACTGGTGGTACGGGTGCGGTGGCCGCCGCCCGCGAGCGAAGCGGTGGTGAGCCCGCAGTGCGAGACAGCTGGCGGGCCGGGCCCGCCGGAATGCGTAGTACCTGAGGACGCGTCCTCGAACGGCTGCCCGGATAACGCGCCTGCGATGATCCCGCGCCGAATGGCGGAGACGAACGTTCCCCTCCCGCCCGGCGTGCGAGAGCCGTTCACGGTCTATGTGAACGGCGTCCGCCAGGAGCTGGGCCGCGATTTCCGGGTCGCCGACGGGCGGCTCGTGTTCACGCGCGAGCTCATCAAAGAGGGCCGATTGGGGTTTTGGCGATGGTTCCTCGGCGCATGGGGTATCGGGACCTACGGACGCAATGATCAGGTCGACGTGACCTGGGACGTGGACGGCCAGCCTCGGGTTGCCCACGCTCTCGACATCGAGACCCATCGCTCCGAAAACTAGCCCCTAGAACGGCGCTCAATGCCGCGGTGTTGAGCGCCGATGACGTGTGTGGATGCCCCGATCCGCCAAGCCTGATACCCGCGTTCACGACGCCCTTCGCCGCATCGGCCCGCTGCCGGTCCTGAGCGGGACGGTCGCGCGGATCCGGACGCTGGCCGAGGATCCGAACGGCACCACCAGCGACCTGGTCGCGGTGATCGAGTCCGACGAGGCGTTCGCCGCCAACCTGCTGCGCTACGCGAATTCGGCCGCCAACGCGCGCCCTATCCGCGCCCGGACGATCCGCCAGGCCGTCACGCTGCTCGGCCGCCGCACGCTCGTCCGGATCGCGCTCGAAGCCGCGACCTACCGCTTCCTGGAACGGTTTCCCGGCGGCGCCCACCTTTCGCGCGGGCAGCTGCACGTCCACGCCGTGACCGTGGCGGCCTACGCCTATACGACCGCCGAACTCCGCGGCGCGCAGAAGGACACGGCCCACCTGGCCGGCCTGCTGCACGACGTCGGCAAGCTGCTGATGCCCGCCGCGTTCGGCGTCGTCGCGCTGGAGGAGATCGCGAACGAGGCACCCTCGGGCGCCGATCGCGCCGCGCTCGAGCGCCGGCGCCTCGGCCTCGACCACGCCGCCGCCGGCGCGCTGCTGGTCGGCCTGTCCGAGCCCGACGACGCGGTCACGCGCGCGATCGCCTACCACCACGGCGGCCCGACCGGCCTCGCCTCCCCGACCCCAGAGGTCGCCTGCGTCCAGATCGCCGACTCGATCGCGCACCTGCTCGCCGGCAACGAGATCGACCGCGCGCTGCTCGCGGTCGCGCTCGAGCGCCTCGATGCCGGGCCGGACCTGCTCGACGAGGTCGCCGAAAAGGCCGGCGTCGCGCCGACCGGCGCCACCTCCGATCTCTCCGAGGCCGTCGGCCGGCTCGAAGCCGTCGCCCACATCGACGACCTGACCGGCCTGCTCAACCGCCGCAGCTGGACCGAGACCGTCCGCCGCGAGCTCGCCACCGGCACCGAGGGCGCCGTGATCATCTGCGACGTCAACGGCTTCAAGCACCTCAACGACACCCACGGCCACCGTGCCGGCGACCTCGTCCTCACCGAGGTCGCACGCGTGGTCGCCCGGCACGGTGTCGCCGGACGTCTGGGCGGCGACGAGTTCGCCGTCTGGGTGCGCGACCACGAGGAAGGCGGCCGACCCGTCGCCGCCGCGATCGTCGAGGGCGTCACCGACGCCCTGCCGTTCGAGCTGGTGACCGGCGAGCGCCCGCTGGGCGTCTCGGTCGGCGTCGTCGCCGTCGCCCCGACCGGAGGCACCGAGGTCATCGACCTGATCGAGGCCGCGGACCGCGACCTCTCCGAGACCCGCCCCGGCGGCCGCCGCCCTACGCGATAACCGCGCGACGCCAGGGCGTCATGCAGCGCAACGCGCTGAGGATCGCGCGCGTGGAAGGCGAGCGATTGAGCGTGTAGAAGTGGATGCCGGGCGCGCCGTTGGCCAGCAGGTCCGCGCACTGCATCGTCGCGTAGGCGACGCCGAAGTCCGCGACCGCCTCGGGCTGGTCGGCGCGCAGCTCGAGCTCGCGCAGCAGGCCCGGCGGGATCGACGCGCCGCACATCTGCGTGAAGCGCCGGATCTGCGCCGCGTTGGTGATCGGCATGATGCCCGGGATGATCGGGACGTCGATGCCGGCGTCACGCGCACGGGCGACGAAGTCGTAGTAGAGCTGGTTGTCGAAGAACAGCTGCGTGATCAGGAAGCGGGCGCCCGCCTCGACCTTCTCGCGGGTGTACTTGAGATCGCTGTCGGCGGACTCCGCCGCGAGGTGGACCTCCGGGAAGCAGGCGGCGCCGACCGCGAAGTCGTAGTCGGCGCGGATCAGCTCGATCAGCTCACGGGAGTAGCGCAGGCCGCCGTCGGCCGCCTGCCACTCGGCGGCGTCGACGCCCGCGGGCGGGTCGCCGCGCAGCGCGAGCACGTTCTCGATCCCGGCGTCGCGCATGCGGTCCAGCGTCGCGCGCAGCTCGTCGGTGGTGGCGCCGACGCAGGTGAAGTGCGCCATCGCCTCCAGCCCGTGATCGGCCTTGATGCGCGAGACGATGTCGATCGTCTTGCCGCGCTCGGCGGGCGTGCCGCCGGCACCGTAGGTCACGGAGACGAACGTCGGCTCCAGGCGCGCCAGCTCGGTCAGGGCGGTGGCCAGGTTGGCCTCGCCGTCCTCGGTCCGGGGCGGGAAGAACTCGAAGGAGAAGGCCGGCTCTGACCCGCTCGCGATCCGGTCGTCGATGCGCATCGCGGAAAGTCTATGAGGCGAGCGAGTAGTGCTCGGCGGGATCCTCGCCCTCCGACGGGCTCCGCACGACGTCGCCGAGCGCCTCGAGATGGATCAGCCAGGCGCGCGTCATCCCCATCTGCCAGCCCGCCATCTCGGCCGAGAAGCGCTCGCCGTAGACCTCTCGCGCCACCTCGTAGACCGTGCACCCGCCGCCCTCGAGCGCGGTCCGGACCGACCCGAGGTTGGTGGCCACCAGCCGGCGATTGGCCTCGATGTGGCCGCGGACGTCGTTGAACGCGCGGGCGTGGCCCGCGAGCGCGAGCCGCGTGTCGAGCGCGTCGACGACGTCGAGCGAGTGCAGGAACTCGCCCACCGGATCCGGCGTGTAGCCGACGTCGAAGAACTGCGAGACGCGGCCGAGCAGGTGATCGCCGGAGATCAGCAGCCGCTGCTCCGGCTGATGCAGGCAGACGTGCGACGGCGCATGCCCAGGCGTCTCGATCACCTGCCACGGCCCGGCATCGGTCTCGATCACGACGCCGGGGAGCAGGTCGCGGTCGGAGTACAGCGTCCCGGCCTGGCCGCTGCCCCAGTCGCGCTGACCGTCCGCCCAGCGCCGCAACGGTCCTTCGGGCACACCGCTCTGCAGCGCCACCTCGATCGTGCGGTCCATGTCGGACACACCCGCGTGCAGCTTCCAGGCCGGGTGCATCCAGACCTCGCAGCCCGCGCGCGCGGCGATCGGCGGCGCCTGCCCGCAATGGTCGATGTGCGCGTGGGTGATCACGATCAGCTTGATGTCGCTGAACCGCAGACCCGCCGCACCGAGCGCGCGCTCGAGGTTGCCCATCGAGTCGGCGTCGTGCATGCCGGTGTCGACGAGCACGATCCCGTCGCCCGCACGCAGCGCCCACGCGTTGCAGTGCGGCACCGCGGGCAGGTCGAGCGGCAGGCGCAGGCGCCAGACCCCGGGCAGCACTCGCTCGCCGCGACCGACATCACGGGTTCTCGTGGGCTTGCGTTCTCGCACGGCGCCGCACGCTACCGTCCCGGCGATGGCGAAGAAGGCCCGGCGCCACGAGCGCCCCCGCGCGCCTGACAGCGAGTACCGCGACGAGCACGGCTCGGTGCTGACGCTGCGCGGCGCGCTGACCCCCGCGACGCGCGCGCAGTACGCCGAGGTCGCGGGCGGCAACATCCTCTCGCGCGAGGATGCGTGGCAGCGCTCGGTCGAGTTCCTCTTCGAGCGCCTGGCCGTCCGCTGGGAGATCGCGGGAACCGAGCCGATCTCGCGCCAGAAGGAGCTGCTCGCGCGCTTTCGCTTCGCGTCCGCCGAGGAGCGACGGTGGATCCGCGAGACGCTGCGCACGCACCTCTCCGAGCACTTCCCCGACATGGAGGCCCCGTGATCAACGTCGACGCCTTCGCGCGGCTGCTGACCGACTACTGCCTCGGGGTCGAGCCCGGCCAGCAGGTCCAGGTGTCCTCCTCGACGCTCGCCGCTCCGCTGCTGCTGGCGTTGCAGCGCGAGATCCTGGAGCGCGAGGCGTGGCCGCTGCTGCGCGTCGACCTTCCCGGTCAGCAGGAGGGCTTCTGGAACGCGGCGCGCGACGTGCACCTCGACGGCTTCCCATCCGCCGAGCTGGCCGAGGCCGAGGTGATCGACGCCTCGCTGCGGATCCAGGCGATCGAGAACGCGAACGCGCTCGCCGGCGTCGATCCGGCGCTGATGGCCCGCGCGGCGCGCTCGCGGCTCCCGGTGCGCGAGCGCGCGCTGCAGCGGCGCTGGGCGATCACGCTGTGGCCGACGGCCGCCTCGGCCCAGCTCGCGGGGATGAGCAACGGCGATTTCGAGGCCTTCGTCGAGCGGGCGCTGTTCCTCGACCGCGACGACCCGGTCGCCGCCTGGGGTGAGCTGCGCGACTTCCAGGCGAAGCTGATCGACCGGCTCGCGCCGCGCCAGGAGATCCGCATCCAGGCAGAGGGCACGGACTTGACGCTCCAGGTCGGCGGGCGCCTCTGGCGCAACTCCGACGGCAAGCGCAACATGCCCAGCGGCGAGGTCTTCACCAGCCCGCACGAGCAGTCCGCGGAGGGCGTGATCCGCTTCACGATCCCGACCTCGCCGCGCGGCGTCGTCGTCGAGGACGTCACGCTCGAGTTCCGCGAGGGCCACCTCGTCTCGGCGCGCGCCGAGCGCGGCGACGGCTATCTGCAGGCCGCGATCGAGACCGATCCCGGCGCGCGGTACCTCGGCGAGATCGGGATCGGCACCAACTTCGGCATCGATCGCGCGATCGGCGCGATCCTCTTCGACGAGAAGATCGGCGGCACCGTCCACCTCGCGCTCGGCCGCTCCTATCCCGAGACGGGCGGGACGAACGAGTCGGCGCTGCACTGGGACCTGATCTGCGATCTGCGCGAGGGCGGCACGCTGAGCGCCGACGGCGAGGTCATCGTGCGCGACGGGCGCTTCACCTCCGGCTGACGCTCGCCGACCACCGGCGGACGGTCGTCAGCGAACCCGCCTGCAGCAGCGCGCACACGCGGCCGCCGCGGACGTACACACCTCCGCAATACGTCGTGGGTAGGTAGCGCTCTATCGTGCGGCGCCAGATGCAGCGCCGCACGAAAATCGTCGCCACGATCGGGCCCGCCTCACGCGACCCCGAGGTCCTCGTCCGCATGGTCGAGGCCGGGATGGACGTGGCCCGCCTGAACTTCTCCCACGGCAGCGCCGACGAGCACGCGGAAACCGCGCGCAGAGTCCGTGATGCCGCCGGTCGCGCCGGCCGCCAGGTCGCGATCCTGCAGGACCTCCCCGGGCCCAAGCTCCGGATCGGCAAGCTCCGCGACGGTGTCGTCGAATTCAAGCCCGGCGACGCCACCACGTTCGTCTGTGGCCCCGATGGCGGTGAAGGCGACGCGTCGCGGCTCTTCATCACCTACGCGGGGCTCGCGTCGACCGTCGAGCGCGACGAGGTCATGTACCTCGCCGACGGCGCCGTGCGCCTGCGGATCAGCGCGGTGCGGCCGGATGCGGGCGAGATCGACGCGGTCGTCGAGATCGGCGGCGCCGTCGCCTCGCGCCAGGGGCTGAACATCCCCGGCGAGACCACGGCCCTGCCCGCCGTGCCCGACGAGGACCTCGAGCACGTGCGGACCGGCGAGCGGATCGGCGTCGACATCGTCGCGCTGTCGTTCGTGCGCCGCGCCGAGGAGGTCGAGGAGCTGCGCAAGCACACGCGACTCCCGCTCGTGGCCAAGATCGAGAAGCCGCAGGCCGTCACGCGCGCCGAGGAGATCGTGCGCGCCGCCGACTGCGTGATGGTCGCCCGCGGCGACCTCGGGATCGAGATGGAGATCGAGGAGGTGCCGATCGTCCAGAAGCAGATCATCTCGCTCGCCGGCGCCCTCGCCCGCCCCGTGATCACGGCGACCCAGATGCTCGACTCGATGGTCGCGTCCTCGCGGCCGACGCGCGCCGAGGTCACCGACGTCGCCAACGCGATCCTCGACGGCACCGACGCGGTCATGCTCTCGCAGGAGAGCGCCGTCGGGCAGTGGCCGGTGGAGTCGGTGGCGATGCTGGCCAAGATCGCCCGGCGCACGGAGCAGACGGCGCCCTACCGGGAGTGGAACGAGCGCCGCGTGCGGCGCGACCGGCGCGACCCGGCCTACACGCTGGCCTACACCGCCACGCGGGCGGCGTACGAGCTCAACCTCGACGCGCTCATCTGCCCGACGCTCAGCGGGCGCTCCGCGCGGCTGATCTCGGCCCACCGGCCGACGGTGCCGATCATGGCGCTCTCGCCGGGCCGCGAGACGGTGCGGCGCTGCGGGCTGATGTGGGGCGTGCAGGCGGCGTCGATGCGCCGCTACGAGGTCACCGAGGAGCTGATCGCGGCGGCCGCCAGGCGCGTCGTCGAACTCGGCTGGCTCAAGCCCGGCGACCGCGTCGGGATCACCGCCGGCCTGCCCTCGGGCAAGCCCGGAACGACGAGCCTGCTGCAGATCCAAGAGGTCTGAGTGCTCTGGCTCAACGAGCCTGCGGTGTGGTCGGGCGACGCGTCCGACCTCACCGTGGCCGTCGAGCCCGAGACCGACTTCTGGCGCACGACGCACTACGGCTTCGTGCGCGACAACGGGCACTTCGCCCACACCGGCGCGACGGCGCTGCGCTTTCGCGGCGACTTCGCGGCCCAGTACGACCAGGCCGGCCTGATGCTCCGCATCGACGCGGAGCACTGGATCAAGGCCGGCCTCGAGCTCGACGGGCGCCTCTGGTTGAGCGTCGTCGTCACCAACGGCGTCTCGGACTGGTCCCAGCAGCCCGCGCCGGAGCCCGACCCCGACGGCTGGTGGTCGATCCGGGCGGTCCGCGAGGGCGACGCCGTCCAGCTCCTCTGCGGCGACCAGCCCATCCGCCTGGCCCCGTTCCCCCAAGGCGACGTGCTGTCAGGCCCGATGTGCGCCGCTCCCAAGGGTCCCGGCTTCACCGCTCGGTTCGGTGCTCTTCCGCCCGGCTGACCTGACCGGGATCGCGGAGGGCCGGATCACGCTGGCCTTCCGGCGCTGGGAACGTCCGCGCGTGCTGGCGGGAACGCGCCTGCGCACCCCGATCGGCGTGCTCGAGATCGACAGCGTCGAGCCGGTCGCGCTTCCGACCGACGAGGACGCGCGCGCCGCCGGCTACGAGAGCGGCGCCGCGGTGCTCGCCGCCTTCCCGAAGCGCAAGGGCGACTTCTACCGGATCGCGCTGCACGTCGCCGGGCCTGACCCGCGGGTCGCGCTGCGCGAGCTCGCACCCGACGACGAGGTCTTCGAAGCGCTCGAGCGGATGGGCCCGTGGACGTACGAGGTGCTGCAGGCGATCGCGGACAACCCGGGGTTGCGGGCGCCGGACATCGCCGCGTCGTTCGGCCGCGAGACGCTGCCGTTCAAGCGCGACGTCCGCAAGCTCAAGGAGCTCGGGCTGACGATCAGCCTGGAGGTCGGCTACGAGCTCTCAAAGCGCGGTCAGCTGACGCTGAGCGCACGCCCGAACGCCTTGCGGAAGACGTCGCCCTGACGCTCGGTCGCCCAGCGGGCGATCGTGATGTCCTCGTCGGCGTGCAGGCGCAGCTCGACGGTGCCGTTGAGGACGTGGACGTCGCACGCATGGACCGCCTGGTTGCGTGAGCGCTCGAGCTGCTCGGCGATCCGGACGGCGGCCGCGAGCCGGTTGAGCATGTCGTCGTCGCCGTCGCGGGCGAGCGCGCTGAACTCGCCGAGGCCGGGGTTGCCCTTGCGGTGATAGCGGGCGGCCTGGCCGATCAGGGCGACCTCGCGCGGGCTGAAGCCGGGCAGACCGGCGTTGAGGATCAGGTAGCGCGAGTGCTTGTGGTGGTCGTCGTAGTCGACCGCGGTGCCGATGTCGTGCAGCATCGCGGTGGCCCACAGCAGCTCGCGCTCCTTCGGGTCGCCGCGATGGACGCCGGCGGCGGCCAGCCCGTCCCAGAGTTCGAGCGCGAGCTGGGCCACGTGCTCGGTGTGCGCGAAGTCGGCGTCGTACTGGGCGGCGAGATTGAGGACGGACGCGCGGCGCACGTCGTCGACGAGCGGCGGGTCGCCGAGCAGCGTCTCGAAGAACACGCCCTCGCGCAGGCCGGCGTCGGTGGCCTCGAGCATCCCGAAGCCGCCGGCCTCCATCACCGTGTCGATCACCACCGAGCCCGCCAGGATCAGATCGCCACGGGCGAACTTGATTCCCGGCACGCCCGCGCGCTCGTCGGCGGTCAACTCGGCGAAGGTCTCGATCAGCTCGCCGAGCGCATCGCGGGTGATCCGGAAGCCCTGGATGCCGTAGGACGGCAGCCCTGCCGCGAGCTGCGCCGCCGCGGCGAGGTTGCGGACCGTGCCGCCGATCCCGGTCAGCCGGCCGCCCTCGTCGAGCCACGCCGCACTCTCGATCTGGGCCGCGACATGCTCGCGCAGGGCCTTGATCTGCTTGCGCTTGGCCTTGTCGCCGTCGGGCAGGAAGCGCTCGGTCATGCGGACGGCGCCGAGCGGCCAGGAGCGCGCGTCGACCGCCTCGCGCGCCTCGACGCGCGTCAGCTGCATCGAACCGCCACCGAGGTCGAGCACGACGCCCTGCGAGAGCGTCGTCGAGTTCACGGCGGCCAGGTACCCGTAGCGCGCCTCCTCCTCGCCCGCGAGGACCTCGATCTCCATCCCGGTGCGCTTGCGGGCGGCCTTCAGGAAGTCCTTCTGGTTGCGCGCGTCGCGGATCGCGGAGGTCGCCACCGGGCGGATCGCGTCGATCCCCGTGGCGGAGCAGAAATGCGCGTAGAGCTCGAGCGTCTCGAGCGCGCGCTCCATCGGCTCCGGCTGCAGCTCGCCGGTGGCGTCGAGGCCCTCGCCGACGCGCACGGACTCGTGGATCTCGTCCGTGCGCTTCCACCACGTGTCGGTGTAGGTGAAGACGACGAGGCGGAACGAGTTCGACCCGCAGTCGATGACGGCGAGCCGGGACTCGGACATCGGCTAGTTCTTCTCGATCAATTCGACGCGATAGCCGTCGGGATCCCGCACGAACGCGATCAGCGAGCCGCCCTCGCGCACCCGGTAGGGCGGCTTCTCGGCGTCGATGCCCTGCTCGGCGAGGCGCTCCAGCGTGCCGGCGATGTCGTCCACCGTCAGCGCGATGTGGTTGTAGCCCGTGCCGAGCTCGTAGGAGTCGACGCCGTGGTTGTAGGTCAGCTCGAGCCGGTCGCCGTCGCCGGGCAGGCCCATGAAGACGTTGATCGCCTCCTCGCGGATGTTCATCCGCCGGCGCTCTTCGAAGCCGAGCGCCTCGTAGAAGGCGACGGAACGGTCGATCTCACCAATTCTGTAGCAGGTATGAATGAGTTCCACGGTTTCCTCACTCTGGGGGGTGACCCGACCGCGACGCGTCGGGTGTAGGGGGGCGAAGCCCCCCTGGGATGAGCTCCATAGGTTGGCGAGAGTACCGTCATGGGGATGATCGTCGAGCGCTCCATGAGTGATGGCTGGCTGACCAACACGTACCTCGTCGCGGCCGGGACAGGCTCCGACGCCTTCCTCGTCGACGCGGGAGGTCCGCTGGAACCGCTGTTCGCGAAGGCCGACGAGCACGGGCTGAACGTCACCCACATCCTCCTGACCCATCATCACGGGGATCACATCGTCGATCTCGGCAAGGCGCTGGAGCGCTGGCCGGACGCGACGGTGCTCGCCCACCCGATCGAGCGCGTGCCCGGGACGACGGGCGACCTCAACCCCGGCGACGAGCTCGAGATCGGCGGCCTGACCATCAAGGCCCTGCACACCCCCGGCCATACGGGGGGAATGCTGAACCTCTTGGTCGACGACAAGGAGCTGTTCACCGGCGACACGCTTTTCAAGCGTTCCGTGGGCGGCGTGAGAGCGCCGGGATCGACGTCCTACAGCGATCTCAAGCACTCGATCATGGACGTGATCCTCACCCTTCCGGGCGAGACCGTGATCCGTCCGGGCCACACCGATCCGAGCACGGTCGCCGACGAGCTCGAGCACAACCCCTTCGTGCGTATCTGGCGCGGCCTCGACGAGGAGGGAACCGAGCGCTGCACGGCGCTTGGCGACCCCGCGACGCTCGTCCTCTGGGGCCCCGACTACGACGGCGGCCACAAGGCCTGGGTGCGCTGGGAGGACGGCTCCGACGACATCGTCCCCGGCTCCAAGGTCGAGCGCTAACGTCGATGGGGTGAGTCGCGAACCCCAACCGCGGAGCGGCGGGCTGTCGCTCCAGACCCTCCTGATCTCGAGCCTTGCCGCGGTTGCCGCCGCCATCGTCGTGCCCATGTTCTGGGTGCGAGGCTCGCTGCTCGCGACGGCGATCACTCCGATCATCGTCGCGGTCACCTCTGAGCTTCTGAACCGTCCCGCCAAGGCGATCACGGCGGCCGCCCCACGCGTCACGCGCCGCACCGCGACCGGCGCCGCGGTGCGGAGCAGGCAGCCGAGCGGCGTCGGCGCGCGCGGCGACGGTCCCGAGCAACTTCCGCCGCGCGGCGAGGATCCCTTCGGGCTGTATGAGCCCGAGAAGCCGAAGGGCCGCTCGCCGCTGCGGCTCGCGATCCTCACCGGCCTGCTGGCCGCGGTGATCGGTGCCGGCGTCGTCACGGCGTCCGAGCTCGCGCTCTTCGGCCACCAGATCGGCGACACCAAGCGGCAGACCGGGCTGCTCGGCGGCAAGTCCGACGCGACGCGACGCCGACGGCGACCGCGACCCCCTCCGGGAGCGCCACCGCGTCGCCCGAGGAGACCGCCACGCCGAGCGCGACCGAATCCGCGACCCCTGAGGCCAGCGCCACGCCCAACCCCGCAGCGCCCACTCCACAGGCGACGACGCCACCGGCACCCGCTCCGCCCACCGAGGCGACTCCGGTCCCGACGGCGACGCCCTGATGGCCAAGGACCGGATCCCGACCTCACGGATATCCCGGACGGCGCGCGTCTCGAGCCTCGCGGCGGGCCAGGCGGCCCGTCACCTCGGCACGCGCGCGACCAACCTGGCGCGTTCGGAGGACGGCAAGAGCGCGGCGCTGGAGCGCCGCCATCTCGAGGCCGCCGAGCAGATCGTGTCGGCGCTCGGGACGATGAAGGGCGCCGCGATGAAGCTCGGGCAGATGATGAGCTTCCTCGACGTCGGGCTCGTGCCCGAGGAGCACCGCGAGGAGTTCCAGCGCAAGCTCGGCGCGCTGCGCGACGCCGCTCCGAAGGTCCGCTTCAGCGACATGCGCAAGGTGATCGAATCCGAGCTCGAGGCGCCGCT
This sequence comes from uncultured Solirubrobacteraceae bacterium, assembly GCA_963848475.1. Lineage (GTDB taxonomy): Bacteria > Actinomycetota > Thermoleophilia > Solirubrobacterales > Solirubrobacteraceae > Solirubrobacter. The sequence continues at coordinate 176,914 of CAWKDW010000006.1, forward strand.
GGGCGAGGTCTTCGCCGAGTTCGACCAGGAGCCGATCGCGGCCGCCTCGATCGGCCAGGTCTACCGCGCGCGGCTCCCCGATGGCCGCACCGTCGCGGTCAAGGTCCAGTACCCCGGGGTCGCCGCCGCGGTCCGGGCGGACATGCAGAACCTCGGGATCATCCTGCGGCTGATGAAGCGGATCGCCCCCGGCCTGGACGTCAAGGCCACGGCCGAGGAGATCCGCTCACGGATCGGCGACGAGCTCGACTACGAGCTCGAGGCGCAGAACCAGCGCGCGCTCGCGCGGATCTTCAAGGGCCACCCGTTCATCGTCGTCCCGGACGTCGTCACGAGCCTCTCGCGCGAGAAGGTGATGGTCTCCGAGTTCGTCCAGGGCGCGGGCTTCGACACCTTCAAGGACGCCGATCAGGCCACGCGCGACCGCGTCGGCGAGATCGTGTTCCGCTTCTACTTCGGCTGCATGTACCGCCACCGGCAGTTCTCGGGCGATCCGCACCCGGGCAACTTCCTGCTGCTCGAAGACGGCCGCATGGCGTTCCTGGACTTCGGGCTGTTCAAGGTGATGCCGCGCAACCTGATCGAGCTCGAGCTCGAGACCCAGCGCGCCGGCCACGAGGGCGACGCGCAGCGCCTGTGGGAGATCTGGGCCGAGGGCGGCCTGCTGCGCGAGCCCGACAAGTTCCGGCCCGACAAGCTGCTCTCGCAGTTCCTCGACGCGACCTGGTGGTACCTGACCGACGAGGAGATCGCGCTCGGGCCGGAGGTCGCGACGCAGGTGATGATCGACATGTCCGATCCGCGGTCAGAGCACTTCGGGCAGATGCGCCACGAGACGCTGCCGCCTGATCACATCTTCGGCCGCCGCGTGGAGATGCTCACGCTGGCCGTGCTCGGGCAGCTGCGGGCGACCAACAACTGGCACCGGATCGCCCGCGAGTGGATGTACTCCGACGATCCGGTGACAGCGTTGGGGAGAGAAGAGGCGGCGTTCTACTCGCCGTGATGCGCGCAGTGCGCGGGGTGTGAGCGCGGCATGTCCAGCGCCGGGTTGCCCTCGAAGAACCCGGCCGGCTTGAGCTTGAAGCCGATGTGGGTCACCGGCATCACGGGCCAGTCCTCGGGGCGCACGATGTGGTGGGCGCCGAACGTGTACCAGAGCACCACGTCGGTGGCCTCCGTCGGGCGGTCGGCCGCGGCGTAGCGCGGCACGCCGTCGCCGCCCGGGTGCTGGTTGGGATAGTCGCCGGCGGCGTAGCGCTCGCTCGGGTCATAGGCCGTGACCCAGACGTGCTCCTGCGTGAACCCGGCGCGCTGGGCGAAGCGCGACTCCGGCGCGTACATCGGCGCCACGTTCTCACCCGGGACGAGCTTGTAGGCCACCGGATCGCCGAGCGCGGACACCTTCTCCGGGTTCTCGATCTTCCAGAAGCGCCCGCGCAGCGGATCGATCTTGCCGCGCGCCTGCGACTCGCTCGACAGGACCGTGCGCTTGGTCACCCACGCCGTGCCGGCCGGGTTCAGCGGCCCGTAGGGCGCGGGCTCGGAGTCCACCTGCACGACCGAGTTCGCGTTGCCGTCCACGGCCATGTCCAGCCGCACGCAGAAGAAGTGCTGATGGTGCGGGCCGTACAGACCCGGCGCGACCAGCGTGCCGTGCGCGGGCCGCTCGCCCGGCGCCAGCGCGCCGGTCGAGATCACGCCCGTGAGCTTGACCTCGTACTCGATCGTCCCGTCGGTGTAGAGGTACCAGAAGTACCCGTACTCGTAGTTGCCCACGGTCGCGATCGAGGAGATCACGAGCCGCCGCAGCCGCCGGACCTCGACCTCCTCGGTGCGGAAGTCCGTGTGCTTCCAGCCGATCCCGTAGTCCTCCTCGTGCATGCAGATGGCATTGGGGATCACCATCGGCTCGCCGTCCTGGTCGTTGACCACGCCGTCGAAGTACGTGATCTCGCCGACGCAGTCGCAGCCGAGCGTCAGCGGGTTGGCCAGCCAGCCGACGCCGTATTCGCCCTGGTCGAAGACGTTCTTGAAGCGGTGCGTCGGCGCCGGGTCGCCGTAGGGGACGTACATCTCCGCCAGCGACGCGCGGTAGATGATCGGGCGCCCGGCGTAGGAGAGCTCGTGCAGGACGAGCCCCTCGCGCGGCGTGAAGCCGACGCGCACGTGCCACTTCTGCCACGCCACGCCGTGGCCGGAGACGGTGAAGCTCGCCCCCTCGGGCTGGGTGATCTCGATCGGCTTCAGATCGGCCCGCGGCGCCTCGAAATGCGGGATGTTCTCGGGGTCGGCGACGCGCTCCGGGTCGTAGTTGCCCGGGCGGGCCGGCATCTCGACGACGCCGTGGTCCGCGACTTCGACCACCTCCATGGCGTCGAGGTCGACGACGACGATCAGCCCCTCGACGGGCCGCGCGTAGCCGTGCTCGCCGGGCTCGGAGCGCACCCAGGTCAGCGGCCGGATGATCCGGCGCTCGGACGGGTGGTCCTCCGGCCCGCTGTAGCCGGCCGCCCAGGGATCGATCATCGCCAGCGAGAAGTCCTCGACACCGCGCAGGCGCATCGCCGCCTGCCAGCCGGGGTCGGACCGCACGAGCTCCTCGCAGGCCATGAACTCCTCGGCCATCACCGGAGGCTGGACGCCCTCGATGTGCTCGAAGGAGACGACGCTCCGCTCGGTGAGCGAGACGACGGCCTCGTACGTCTTGCGCTCGGCCTTCTGGTAGAGCACGACGAAGGCCTCGCGGGCGACCGGCGCGCCGGCCTGCACGGCGGCCTTGGGCGGCTCGTGGAGGCTGATGAACACGAAGCGGGCGCTCGCGCCGAGTCCCTTGTCCGCCTTGAGGATCGCGGACGCGGCGGCGATCTCCTCGGCCGCGAGCGGCTCCAGCGGGTGCAGGACGGGCGGTGCGCCGAGTGTGCTCATGCGATCTCCTCCATGGCTTCGCGATCGAAGCGGCCGATGCGCACGCAATCGTCGCGCGATCGCGAGCGAAGTACGAGTGCGAGCACCATGCCGGCGGCGAACATGTACGAGACGAAGATGTAGAAGACGCCGAGGCCCGCGGTCCAGACTTGCCGGGGCCCGGATGGACCAGAGGGCCTAATTCCAGTTCGGCGTGTGCGTCGGAGCTTCGCTCGGGCCGACGGGGACGAGTTCGCGCTCGGAGACCGCGTCGACGACCTCCTCGACCTCCTCTTCTTCCTTCTTGCCGCCGTCGGGCTCGGCATCGCAGGTGACCCGCATCTCGTGCGTGCCGACCTTGCTGTCGCCGACCACGACCAGGCCGCAGATGAGGTCGCCCTCCTCCCAGCCCAGGCGATCGATGTCGAAGTAGGAGAGATGGACCTGGGTGGCCGTGCCACCCCACGGGCACGTCCGGTTGTGGTGGTCCTTGGCCTTGCAGACGGCCTGCATGTTCTTGCCTGAGGCTTCGACGCTCATGGACTTGAGGGTACCGGTGACGGGTAGGCTCAATCCGGTCTTGTCCTACCCGCCCGGAATCCTCGCGCGCGGTCCCTGGCCGCCCGACCGGGTGAGCGCCCGCTGGCGCGAACTCGCCTACCAGCCGCCGTCCGAGCAGTCCGAGGCGGCCGACCTCGCGATCGCCGCGTTGCGCGGCCGCGGGTCGCCGTCTCACGACGGCGTCGGCGCCAGGCTCGCGAGCTTCGAGGTCGGCGGCGGCGAGCTTCGGATGGAGGTCGAGGAGGCGCGCTGGGCGCTAAGGCTGCTCGACGATGCCGCCGATGCGCTTTCCGTGCTGTGTGCCGTGCGCGATCACGAAGGCCGCTGGCTCGCGGGCCGGCGCGCCGAGTGGGTCGCGAGCTGGGCCGGTGTGTGGGCGCTCGGGGCGGGCGGAGCGGTCGACGCCGGCGAGCAGCCGGCCGAAGCGCTCACGCGCGAGTTGCGCGAGGAGTGGGGTGTCGAGCCAGACCGGCTCAGCGTCGAGGCACTGCTGGCGACGCCCGGCGGCCTGGTGCTGCTGATCGGCCAGGCCTGGCTCGCGCCCGGGGCCGAGGTCACGCGCGACGCCGAGCACGACGCGCACGCCTGGTGGCCGCGCGATCCGGCGGACTGGCCAGAAGAGTCACATCCGCAACTCCGGCGCATGGCAGCGTTGTTAGTACAGGACACGTGAACTTCCGCACGCTGAAGTACCTCTCGTTCGCGCACTCGGCGATTTACACCGCCCTGCTCGTCGTCGCGATCCTCGGCGTGTTGGGGAACGTTAAGTACGGCCTCGGATGGGCGCACGGGGTCGGTTGGATCCTAATGTCTTTAGTGTGCGTCGACGCCGTCCGGCGTCGCGTGATTCCGCTCTGGCTCGGGGTTATGGTCGCCGTCGTGGGCGGTGTCGGCCCCTTTGCGGGCACCCTCGGATTCCTGTATGCCGAGCGGCATGCACCAGCGCCTGCAGCTCTCTCTCAAAGCGATATGGTCTAGGACCCTGATATGGCAGTGAACACCACCGTAGAAGTGGTCATGCCGCCGATGGGAGACTCGGTTTCCGAGGGCTCCATCCTCGAATGGCATAAGCAAGAAGGCGACACGGTCTCCGAGGACGAGATCCTCGTCGAGATATCGACTGACAAAGTCGATGCCGAAGTCCCTTCCCCTGTGAGCGGCACCGTGGTCAAGATCCACGCCGCCGAGGGCGACACGGTCGGGATCGGCAGCGTGCTGGCCGAGATCGCGCAGGGCGAGAACGGCTCCGGACCGGCGCTCGAGGCCGACGACGAACCTGAGGCCGAGGCTCTCGCCGAGCCCACGGGCGAGCCGACGGTGATCGAGATCGAGATGCCCGCGATGGGCGAGTCGGTCTCCGAGGGCACGATCCTCGAGTGGGCCAAGGCGCCCGGCGACTCGATCGAGGAAGGCGAGACGATCGTCGAGATCTCGACCGACAAGGTCGACGCCGAGGTTCCCGCTCCCGCCTCCGGCACGCTGACCGAGGCGCTCGCCGAAGCCGGCGACACGGTCACCGTCGGCCAGGTCATCGCGCGTATGACCTCCGGCAGCAGCAACGGCGCCGGCAAGGCCGCCGTCGCGCCGAAGCCTGAAGCCACTGAGACTCGCCCGGCCGGCGATGTCGAGACGATCCAGACGCCCGACGGCCTGAAGGTCACCCCAGTGGCCTCGCGCGTCGCGGCCGCGCACGGGGTCGACCTCGGCAAGGTCACCGGCAGCGGCCCGGACGGGCGGATCGGCAAGGCCGACGTGCTCGCCTTCCAGGAGAACGGCGCTTCGGCCGCTCCGGCCAAGAAGGCCGCGCCCGCCCCGACCGGCGGCAAGCAGACCCTGCTCAAGGGCGCGAGCGCGATGCTCGCGCGCTACATGGACGAGTCGCGCGCGATCCCGACCGCGACCTCGTTCCGCACCTTCACCGTCACGAACCTCGACACGCGCCGCAAGCAGCTCAAGGCCGCGGGCCAGAAGGTCTCGTTCACGCACCTGATCGCGCATGCGATCGCGCGCGCGGCGACCGAGCAGATGCCGGTGATGGCGAACCACTTCGCCGAGCTCGACGGCAAGCCGCACGTGATCGACGACGGCGCCGTCAACCTCGGCATCGCCGTCGACGTCGAGAAGAAGGGCGGCGGGCGCACCCTGATGGTGCCCGTGATCCGCGACGCGGGCCGGCTCACGTTCCCGCAGTTCCTGGACGCCTTCAACGTCCTGATCGGCAAGGCACGCGAGAACAAGCTGACCGCCGACGATCTGCAGGGCGCGAACGTCTCGCTCACCAATCCCGGCGGCATCGGCACGATCGCCTCCGTCCCGCGGCTGATGAACGGACAGGGCACGATCGTCGCCACCGGCTCGATCGGCTACCCGCCCGGTCTCTCCGGGATCGGCGCCACGATCGGTGCCGAGAAGGTGATGACGATGACGTCGACGTACGACCATCGCATCATCCAGGGCGCCGAGTCCGGCCAGTTCCTGCAGGTCGTCGAGGCGTACCTCCAGGGCGAGCACGGCTTCTACGAGCAGGTCTTCGCCGACCTCGGCGTCGAGACCGGCGCCGCGCCGACGGCACCGGCGCCCACGGTGGAGGCGCCGCCGGCGACCAAGACCGAGCCCGCCCCGGCCGTTGCCGGCGCACCCGACCTGGAGCTGCTGCAGGCGGTCCAGGCCGCGATGTCGCTGATCAAGGCGCACCGCACGCACGGCCATCTCGCCGCGCGCCTGGACCCGCTCGGCTCCGAGCCCGAGGGCGATCCCGCGCTCGATCCCGAGCCGCTGAAGCTGACGCCCGAGCTGATGGCCCGGATCCCGGCCTCGATCCTGCGCGTCGGCGTTCCCGGCGAGACGCTGGCCGATGTCGTCCCGAACCTGCGCGAGACCTACTGCGGCACGATCGCCTACGAGATCGAGCACATCGCCTCGCACCGCCAGCGCGTCTGGCTGCGCGAGAAGATCGAGACCGGCGCGTACCGCAAGCCGCTCAGCACCGAGGAGAACGTCGCGCTGCTGCGCCGGCTGACGCAGGTCGACTCGCTCGAGCGCTTCATGCACAAGGCCTACCTGGGCCAGAAGCAGTTCTCCGTCGAGGGCCTGGACATGACCGTCCCGATGCTCGACGAGATGATCCAGCTCTCCGCCGCCGAGGGCGCGCGCGAAGTCGTCATCGGCATGGCCCACCGCGGCCGGCTGAACGTGCTCGCGCACAACCTCGGCCGCGCGTACGAGACGATCTTCCGCGAATTCGAAGGCGCGTCCTCGATCGAGGCCGTGACGACGATCCCGCAGGGCGGCACCGGCGACGTCAAGTACCACCACGGCGCCCAGGGCACCTACCAGTGCGGTGACCAGCAGAGCGTGCTCGTGCGGCTGGAGTCCAACCCGTCGCACCTCGAGTACGTCGGGCCGGTCGTCGAGGGCGCCACGCGCGCCGTCCAGACCTCGCGCCAGGGCACGCACGCGACGCTCGACACCAACGCCGCCGTCTCGATCATCCTGCACGGCGACGCGGCCTTCCCCGGCCAGGGCGTCGTCGCGGAGACCTTCAACCTGCAGGCGCTCGACGGCTACACCGTCGGCGGCGCGCTGCACCTGATCCAGAACAACCAGGTCGGCTTCACCACCGACCCGGACGACTCACGCTCCACGCGCTGGGCCTCGGACCTCGCCAAGGGCTTCGACGTCCCGATCTTCCACGTCAACGCCGACGACGTCGCCGCCTGCATCTCCGCGGTCCGGCTCGCGTTCGCGTTCCGCCAGGAGTTCGGCCACGACGTCCTGATCGACCTGATCGGCTACCGCCGCTACGGCCACAACGAGGCCGACGAGCCGGCGTACACGCAGCCGGAGATGACGGCCAAGATCAAGGCCAAGAAGCCGGTGCGCGAGCTCTACGCGGCGTCGCTGGTGGACGGCGGGACGCTGACCCAGGAGGACGCGGATTCGATCGCGTCCGAGATCTGGGACGACCTCGCTCGCCGCCATCGCGAGCTCAAGGAGCAGCTGCAGAGCGCCGGCGACGAGCAGCCCACCGGCGGCTACGAGCTCGATCGCTCGGCCTCCCCCGAGGTCAAGACCGCGGTCTCGACGGAGCGCCTGCAGTCTTTGAACGAAGAGCTGCTGCGCGTGCCCGAGGGCTTCACCGTGCACCCGAAGCTGGTCAAGCAGCTCGAGCGCCGGCGTGAGGCCATCGGAGCCAAGGGCGGGATCGACTGGGCGCAGGCCGAGTCGCTCGCCTACGCGTCGCTGCTGACCGAGGGCACCCCGGTGCGCCTGACCGGCCAGGACGTCGAGCGCGGCACGTTCTCGCAGCGCCACCTCGTGCTCCACGACCCGAAGACCGGGCAGCGGATCTCGCCGATCCAGTCGCTGCCGGGCGCGCTGGCGCCGATGGAGCTGCACAACTCGCCGCTGAGCGAGATCGCGTGCCTCGGCTTCGAGTACGGCTACTCGATGGAGGCGCCCGAGACGCTGGTGCTGTGGGAGGCGCAGTTCGGCGACTTCGTGAACTCGGCGCAGGTCATCATCGACCAGTTCATCGTCTCCGCGCTCTCGAAGTGGGGCCAGACGACGCGTCTGACGCTGCTGCTGCCGCACGGCTACGAGGGTTCGGGCCCGGAGCACTCCTCCGCGCGCCTGGAGCGGTTCCTGACGCTCGCCGCCGAGGGCAACATCCGCGTGGCGAACCTGACCACGCCCGCGCAGTACTTCCACATGCTGCGCCGTCAGGCCCGCGTGGCCAAGCAGCGCCCGCTCGTGATCATGACCCCGAAGCAGCTCTTGCGGCTGCCGCAGGCGTCCTCGCGGATCGAGCACCTCGCGGACTCGCGCTTCTTCCCGGTTCTGGCGGAGCCGCGCGTGGACGTCGACAAGGTCACGCGCCTGGTGCTCTGCACCGGCAAGATCTTCTACGACCTCAAGGGCCACGCCACGCGCGAGAACAACGAGGGCGTCGCGATCACCCGCGTCGAGCTGCTGTATCCGTTCCCGCAGGCGCAGATCCTCGAAGAGGTCATGCGCTACCCGAACCTGCGCGAGGTCGTGTGGGTCCAGGAGGAGCCGCGCAACATGGGCGCCCGCGCCCACATGTCGCCGCGCCTGCTGCAGATCCTCCCGGCCGACATCGAGTTCGGCTACGTCGGCCGGCCCGAGCGCGCCTCGCCGGGTGAGGGCTACCCGGCCGCGCACACCGTCGAGCAGACCCGGATCATCCGCACGGCGCTGGATCTCAGCGTGCCCGTGTCGGTGAACCCGGTCAAGCAGCCCGGCGAGCGCTAGCCGTTTGAAGGTTGCGCGGTTTCGCCGCGCAACCGCGATGGCCTGACAGGTCCGTTGCAGCCCCGCAACTTCGTTGCGGGGCTGGTGTCGCTTGAGGCATGAGAAAGTTTCGATTCTCCGGCCGCGCCGCGGTCGTGTGCTCCCTGATCCTCGCGATCGGCGTCCCTTCGGTCGCGATGGGCTTCGGCGAAGGCCGGAACCTGCTGCTCGGCAAGCGCAACCCGTCGAGCAACCCGTCGCTTGCATTGACGAGCGAGACGGAGATCATCGCCAACAGTGCCACCTACGGCACCCGCCAGTCCAACAAGAAGGACGGCGACGGTGGTGGCGCGATCTACGGCTGCCGCTCGAGCCTGGGCAATGAGCCGTGCGTCCGCGCCGCCAACCTCAAGGGTGGCCGCGCGTTCGAGTTCGCCACCGTCGGCCTCCAGGGCGGCTACATCTCGACCGGCAACCCGACCGGCGCGCCGTTCACCACCAACGCGACCGGCGTCGCGACCGGCCTGAACGCCGACCGCGTCGACGGCAAGGAAGCGGCCGACTTCGCTCCGGCCGCCGACGTCACCGCGTTGTCCGCCAGCCTGCTCGACGCCCAGGTGGCAGCTGACGCCGTCGTCAGCGCCAATAGCCGCGGCGCCGTCTCCGCGACCAAGGCCGCGAACCCGAGCAACGTCTACACGGTCAAGTTCAACAAGGACGTGAGCAAGTGCTCGTTCACCGCCTCCCCCGTCGGCAGCGCCGCCGCTGAGGCGCCTGGCGTCGCCGCCACCCCGAGCGTCGCCGACAGCGTCAACGTGGACACCGGCACCGCCGCCGGCTCCTTCCACCTTCAGGTGATCTGCTGACGCACGGCCTTCCCGGCCGGAGCGAAATCCGGTGAGAGCCGGTCGAGGAGAACCAGCCAGTTCGGGTTCTCCTCGACCGCCCGCCGGACGGCGGCGACGCCGCCGTCGAGGTCCCCGGTCTGCGCTCGCGCAAGGCCGGACCAGAACAGCAGCTCGTCCGAGTTCGGGGCGAGCTCGGCCGCTCGTCGGTAGAGCGCGCCTGCCTCGTCCGTCCGTCCCGCCGCCAGCAGCTCGTCGCCGGCGCCCGCGAGGTCGTAGGCGCTCTGCAACGTGAGCAGGCGGCGCAGCTCGTCCAGCGGCACGTCGTGGTCCTCGACCCGGAGATCAAGGGTCCGCACCCAGGGCTCGCCCTCCTCGGGCACGACGACCATCGCGGCCGACTGGCGCCCGCGCACGTCGCCACCCTCGCCCTCGGCGGCGTCGAGCGCCGCGAGCAGGCGCTGTGACAGCGCGCCTCGGGTGCCGGCGAACGCGTCCGACATGGCCGCCGGGACGGTGTCGCGGGCCATCATGTTCGCCTGGCAGCTGTGGTGCTCGCCGGTCACGTGCGACGCGTGATCGATGCAGTCCCGGCCGGTGTGGACGCTGACGTGGCCGTTGCGGTCGATCACGGCGACCTGGCGGACCGCCGCCAGCGGGTCGGCCGCCAGCAGCTCGCCGAGCGCCTGCTGCGCGCCCACGCCCTCCGCGAGCCGGTCGAGCGCGTTCGGCCCGTAGGCCGGCTCGACCACCGACTGCGTGGCCACCGCGCCGACCCCGGCGCGCGCCCAGGCGCACAACGGACCGACGGAGAACCAGTGCGACTGGACCGCGACGCCGACCTCACGCGTCTGCGGATCGAGCGCGACGATTGAATACGTGCCGTGGCGCATCCTGCAGAAGATAGGACCGAATCGGTGCTCGATCGGGTCCGATCCACCCCCGAGGGCTTCGTGCGCTCCTATGGCGACGTCTCGCCCGGCGCCCCGCGCTTCGCCGGCACGGTGCTGTTTCACAACGACGATCCCGGCCTGCCGTGGTGGCGGATCGTCCGCGCGGACGGGTCGTTGGCCAAGGGGGCGAGGCAGCGCGCGCTGCTGGAGCAGGAGGGCGTCCCCTTCCGGGGTGAGAAGGTGGACATGCACGCCGCGCGGATACCTTGATAGGCATGTGGGTCCAGCGCGAAGTCACCCTCCGTCCGCGCCCGCGCGGCTTTCACCTGATCACGCGCGACGTGCTCGACGCGGTTCCCGAACTGCGCTCGCTGCAGGTGGGACTGCTGCACGTCTTCATCCGCCACACCTCGGCGTCCTTGACGCTGAACGAGAACGCCTCGCCCGACGTCCGCGACGACTTCGAGACCTGGTTCAACGAGGCCGTCCCCGAGGACGCGCGCTACTGGACGCACACGATCGAGGGCCCCGACGACATGCCCGCTCACATCAAGGCTTCCCTGCTCGGCCCCTCGCTGTCGCTGCCGGTCGCCGGCGGCCGGCTCGCCGTCGGCACCTGGCAGGGCATCTACCTCTGCGAGCACCGCGACCACGGCGGCCCCCGCTCGCTGATCCTCACGCTCACGGGCGAGTAGGCGCGTTGCCGCTCATCTGACTCGCGAGTGTCGAGTTTGACAACCAGTGGTTGTCGAAGTGAACACTCGATCGACGCGCCCCCGCGCAGGTACTCCGCGCGCCCAGAAACGCGAAAACCGCCTCGCGGGCGGTCTGGTCCAAGGTATCGGCACGCGGGACCGAGACCTTTAGCCCGATTCGCGGGGTTGGCGCGTTGCCGCTCGTCAGCCGAAGAGCGTGAGCGCCGGCTCGCGCTCGCCGCGCAGGACCGCGAGGTCCACCTCGACCCAGGAGAGGCCGCGGGACTCGGCCAGCACGCGCGCCTGCGGCTTTACGGTCTGGGCGGCGAGGACGCCGCGGCAGCTTCGCCTTGCCCGGATCGAGCCGGATCCGCTCGAGGTAGCGGGAGAGTTGCTCGACCGCGTCGATCGTGCCGATGCGCTTGATCTCGACCGCGATCCAGCCGTCGGCTTCGTCGCGGCACATGAGGTCCACGGGGCCGATGTCGGTCGGCCACTCGCGGCGTACCAGACGGAAGCCCTCGCCGCAGAACTGCGGCGCCTCGGCCAGGGCGATCTGCAGGTCGGCCTCCACGCCGTCCTTGCTCAGCCGGTCGGCGTCGAAGTCCATCAGGTGGTCGATGTCGGAGATCACCTCGTGCAGCGTGATCTCCAACTGGTCGTCGCCCTTGATCTTGCGGACGACGATCGTCTCGCCCGCTTCGATGATCGCCGTCGGCGGGGTCATCCAGTTCAACGGCTTGTAGCCGCCGGCGTCGGCGTGGACGAGCACGGAGCCGTCCGCCTTGAGCATGATCAGCCGCAGGGCCTCGGGAAGGTGGGCGGTGAGCCGACCGGTGTAGGCGACGGAGCAGCGGGCGACGATCAGGCGCATACCGGGACGAGCGTACGAGGTCGCGCGGACACCGGCCGCGACCGAGCCCGCTCCGTCCGTCGAATCGCCGCCGCCCACTGAGAAGGCAGCCGGAGCGACGGGCCCCGCCTCGCGGCGGGGCCCGGGGCTGCGATCAGCGGACCTTCGCCGTCATGACCTTCGTCGTCTTGCCGCTCTTGAGCTTCAGGACCACCTTCTGGCCCTTCTTGAACGAGCTGCGCGAGCGCAGGATGAGCTTGACCCTGCCGCTCTTGCTGCTCTTGCTGGCGGTCGCGGTCTTCCTGCCCTGCAGGCGGACCGTGCCGCGGAACTTCGCCTTCGAGCTCGACGACACCTTGCAGGTGACCGCCTTCTTGCTCTTGGAGCGCTTACAGCTCGCCTTGTACTTCGTCTTCGTCGCGGCCGCCTTCGTCGACTTCGTCGGAGCCGGTGTCGCGACCGGCGCGGGCGCGGCGACCGTGGCGGGCGTCGGCGTCGCGGTGAACGCCGGCGGGGTCGGGTTGGAGACGACCAGCGTCTCCGAGGTGCTGTCGCCCGAGCCGTGCGCATTGGTCGCCGTGACGCGGCAGGCGATGGTGCGGCCCAGCTCGGCGCTCGTGAGCGTGTAGCTCGGTGAGGCGGCGCCCGCGATGACGGCGCCGTTGCGCAGCCACGAGTACGCGACCGAGGTCGGCGAGTTCAGGAACCCGCCGCTGATGCAGCCGAGCGTCTCACCCACGACCGGCGTGCCGAGCAGCGTCGGCGGCGCGACGGCCACCGGCGAGGCGGGCGGCGTGTCGCCGGCCAGCACGTTGACGTAGAGGTCACGCGTGGACGTGTTGCCGGCCGAGTCGACCGCTTCGGCGGTCAGCTTGACGACGCTGCCGACGGCCGAGGCCGGCGGGGTGTAGCGGAACTGGAACGGGTAGACCTCCGTCCGCTGGATCAGCTGGCCGCCGGCCTTGAGGTCGACGTAGTCCATGTCGCCGCGCTCGTCGTAGGCCGTGAGCTCGATCTCGACCGGGTCGCGCGGCGTCGCGTCGGCCAGGTTCGGCGGGTACTTGAACCCGACGATCGTCGGCGGCGTCGTGTCGGAGCCGGCCGGGAGCAGGTGGGCCATGGTGCGGCGCACCAGCTCGTTGCGGGTGGCCTCGTCGACCTGCTCGAGCCCGAAGCCGAACGTCACGGCGTCCCGCGTCGACATGATCGCGCCACCGTTGTTGGACTGCGCCGGGGACGTCGCGTAGTCGGCCTGGATCGTCTCCTGGCGCAGCGGCTCGTTGGCCGAGCTCCAGTTGCGCAGCCGCAGCGGTGACTTGGCCAGCGGCAGCGGGTTGCCATCGGCGTCCTGCGTCGGGTTGTTCCCCGCCGCGGTGTCGACCGTGAAGGGCGTCATGCCCTCGAACAGCGACCCTGCCGCGGGCGTCACCGGTGCCGCGTCGAACTTCGTGCCCGAGGCTCCGGAGCCGCCCTGGCGGCCGACGACGCCGAGGTAGTTCTGCCAGGTGTCGTTGGAGATCGTCCGCGAGCGCTGCCAGGCGGTGCCGGGCAGGTCGTCGTCGCCCTCGTTGTTGGGCGGGTAGAAGAAGCCGAACAGCTTGTCCGGCGTCCAGCGGTACGGGCCGGTGGCCGACAGGCTCGAGCTCGTCGAGGTGAACGTCTGGTGCACGTTGCGCCCGTCGACGACGAGCTTGCCGCCGTTGTTGGCGTACTCGCGCAGCTCGAGCATGACCTTGTGCGCCCACGGCGCCATCTCGTAGTCACCGGTCTGCGAGGTCTCCGAGACGGGACGGCGCGGATCGGTGAGCGAGACGTCCTGCGGGGCGAAGTCGTCGCCGCTGTAGTAGTTGACGGCGTCGAAGTGCGACATCACCCCGAGGTAGGTCGGGTGCTTGATCTGCGCCACCGGAACCGGGTTGGGCGTCCCGCCGTTGGCCGGCGGAGCGTCGATGTCGAACGTCTCGACCTCGTAGCCGGCGGCCTCGAGCGCGGCAACGTGCTGCGCCAGGTAGCGCGGGGCGGTGTCGTAGCCCGCGGTGACGTTCGGCGACTTGCCGGTGTAGTCCTCGGCGGCCACGACGAGCACACGCTTCTTGCTCGTGTCCTGCTGGGTGGCTTCGACGCGATAGCGGAACTCCTGCTGGAGCCCGCCGGCCTTGACGACGACGTTGACGATGTCGCCGGCCTGCACGGCACGCGAGCCGATCACACCCCCGAACGTCGCCCGCAGACGCTCGAAGTAGTAGCCGGCGACCTCGCCGTAGCGCTCACCGGCGGGTGCGGTCGTCATCGGGATCGTGACGTTGCCGTTGCTGCCCACGACGCTGACGGTGACGTCGGCGTCGCCGAGTTCCTTGCGGATCGTCGCCTCGATGATCTGCTCGCCGCCGTAGGAGACGTCGAAGCGGTCGGGCTGGATGTCCTGGGTCGCCTTGACCTGGTAGTGGCTGGGATCGTTGTCGAAGTTCTTCGGGCGGCCCATGTTCGGCAGCGAGTTGGTCACGTTGAGGGCGAACGAGAGGTTCTTCTCGAAGACCGCGCGGACCTTGGACTCGTTGTCCGGGGAGGCGAACGAGTTGCACCCGGACGGCTCGCCCATCGTGGCGCAGGTGTCCATCTCCGGCGTCCAGCCGATGATGCCGTAGTTCATGTAGGCGTTGTCGATCGTGTCGCCGTTGGACTCATAGAGGTCCGAGGAGTGCTGCGAGCGGTACGGGAACACGGCCTCGTCGCCGTCGGTGCCGGTGATCGCGTCGAACAGCGTCGAGTCGGGCGGGTAGTAGTCCGTGTTGTAGGAGACCGGGGTCAGCAGGAGCTGACCTGAGGAGTGCCAGTTGATGTTGGCCCTGAACGGCACGCGGCGCTGGAGTCGGTCGACGGCCAGGTTCTCGGGCTCTGAAAGGGCGTACGGGCCGCGGTAGGTGGCCGACGAGAAGCTGTTCGAAGCGCCCTCCTCGTCGATCCCGCGCTTGGACGGGTAGTTGCGGTTCGGGTCGACGCCGTCCTGGTTGTCGCCGTAGATGCCGTTGTCGTTGTTGTCGCGCAGTGTCTTGCGCCAGAAGCGGTTGTCGTCGGCCGTGCGCACGCGGTAGTCGCACATCTCGTTGGCGTCGCCGACCCCGCAGGTGAAGGTGTAGTCGTAGCCGTCCGGGTTCTGGATCGGCAGGAACCACAGTTCGCGCGTCTGGATCAGCTCGCGGATCTTGGCGTCGTTCTTGTGCTCGGCGAACCAGACCGGCAGACGGCGACCCATCTCGGCCGCGATCCACTCGCGGGCGTGGTTGACGGCCGAGAACAGGATCGCGTCGCGCGTGCCGTCGGGCACGTTGCGTGCATCCTGGGTCATCTTGATCGCGTAGATCGGCTTGCCGAGCGTCGAGGTGCCGATCTGCTCGAGCTTCATCACGTCCGGGTTGGCGGCCGCGGTGGCCTTCATCTCGTCGGCGATGCCGCCCGGCTCCATGTAGGAGCGGTAGACGTTGAAGAACGGATTCGGGCTGTCGCCCAGCGCCGCCACCTTCGCGGCGGGCTTGTCGATCGCGAGTGCCTCCGGCTCGATGCCGGCCTTCTCGAGCTCGGCGACCTGCTTGTCGGTCGCCGCGAACTCGATCTGCTGACTGCCGCTCTTGGAGCTGTCGAAGCCGCCTTCGGCGACATCGAAGCCTCGCTCCTCGAGTGTCGATACTCCGTCTGCCGTGACGTCCGCGACGTACGGCGCAAGGCCATCCGCGGCCGCCGACGTCGAAGGCGCGAGAGCGCAGGCGACGAGCGCCGCGAGCAGCGCTACGGGTGCGCGTGAGCGCATAAGGAACAACCCCCCATTGAGTGCACGGTCCGAGCCCACCGTGTCAAGCGGGACGGGCCGTCCAGATTGCAACTCACGCGATTCTCACCCTGTCGGCGCGTGGAGTTCTCTCAACAGTGTTCGAGGACGAACCGAGACGCGACCAAGCGAGAAGGAACCCGGGCGAGGCGCGCCCGCACTAGGCTGTCGCGCCGTGGGGGTATCGTCGCTCAGCCGGATAGCCGACGCACAGCGACTGCGGGCCGTGCGCGCGACCGACCTGCTCGACACCGGGCCTGAGGAGGCGTTCGACCGCCTCGCCCGCCTGGCCGCCACGCTGCTCGACGCGCCGCACGCCTTCATCACGCTCGTCGATGAACGGCGCTCGTTCTGGAAGAGCGCCATCGGCATCGGCTCCAGCGATCCCGCGCAGCGCCAGAACACGGTCGAGGAGTCCTTCTGCCAGTACGTCGTCACGAGCGACGAGGCGCTGATCGTCGACGACGCCGCGAACGATCCGCGCACGCACGCGAATCCGTCGATCGAGGCGATGGGCGTCGCCGCCTGGGCCGGCGTCCCGTTCCGCGGGCCCAAGGGTGACGTGCTCGGCAGCTTCTGCGTCGTCGACCGCAAGACGCGACGCTGGTCCGACCGCGACCGTCGGATCCTCGAGACGCTCTCCGAATCCGCCGGGGCCGAGATCGCGCTGCGCGCCGCGCTCGTCGCCGAGCGCGCCGCACGCTGCGAGGCCGACACGACCGCCTCCGACGCCGCGGCGCTGGCGCGTACGTTGCAGGAGAGTCTCCTCCCGCCGCACCTGCCCGCCGCGCCCGGATTGCAGATCGCCGCGCGCTACCGCCCGGCGGGTAGCGGCGTGGAGGTCGTCGGCGACTTCTACGACGTCTTCCAGTCCGGCCGCGAGGCCTGGAACGTGGTCATCGGCGACGTCTCGGGCAAGGGCATCAATGCCGCGAAGATGACCGCGCTCGCGCACTACACGCTGCGGGCCGCCGCGATGCAGACCGACTCCCCCAGCGCGGCGCTCTTCACGCTCAACCGCGCAATGCTCGAGCAGGCGTCGGTCAGCGATCCTCGCTTTCTCACCGCGCTCTATCTGTCGTTCTCGCCGGCGCCCGGCTCGGTGCGGATGCAGCTGTGCAGCGGTGGACACGAGCCGCCGCTGCTGAAGCGACGCGACGGGGAGACGTCGTTCGTGGACCTGCGCGGGACGCTGATCGGGGCGCTCCCGGACCCGACGCTCGTGGACGTCGCGCTCGAGCTGCGCACCGGCGATCAGCTCGTGCTCTACACCGACGGCGTGATCGATGCCCGCCGCGGGCGCGAGCGCTTCGGCTCCGACCGTCTGCGCGACGTGCTGGCGGCGACCTCGGCCGCGACGGCGGACGAACTCGCCGAGGCGATCGATCACGCGGTCGTCGAGTTCAACGACGGCGCGCTCCCCGACGACATCGCCATCGTGGCGCTCGCGGCGGACCCGACGCAGCAGTAGGTGGCCGAGACCCGCTCGCAGCGGCAGATCCTGGTCGCGTTCGGGGCGGTCATGCTCGCGACACTGCTATCGGCCCTGGACCAGACGATCGTCGCGACGGCGCTGCCGGAGATCGCCGACGACCTGAGGGGCTTCAACAACCTGTCATGGGTCGTGACGGCGTATCTGCTCGCCACGACCGTGACCGTCCCGCTCTACGGCAAGCTGGGCGACCTCTACGGGCGCCGGCGCCTGTTCGTCGTCTCGATCTCGATCTTCCTCGCCGGCAGCGCGCTGTGTGCCTTCGCGCAGAGCATGGGGGAGCTGATCGCGTTCCGGGCGCTGCAGGGTGTCGGCGCGGGTGGGCTGATCCCGCTCTCGCAGGCGGCGATCGCCGACCTCTTCTCGCCGCGTGAGCGCGGGCGCTATCAGGGCTACATCGGCGCGATGTGGGCGACGGCCGCGGTCGCAGGGCCCCTGCTGGGTGGGACGCTGACCGACGCGGGCTCGTGGCGCTGGATCTTCCTGATCAACCTGCCGCTCGGGGCGGTCGCGCTCGTCGTCGTCCTGAAGACGATGCGGATGCCCTACGTGCCGCGCGAGCACACGATCGACTACGCCGGAGCCCTGGCGCTCGTGGTCGGTGTGACCGCGGTGCTGCTGGCCAGTGCATGGGGCGGGACGAGCTTGGCCTGGGACTCGGCGCAGGTGATCGGTGCGGGCGTGCTCGGGGTGGTCGCCTTGGCGGCCTTCATCGTCATCGAGCGCCGCGCGCCCGAGCCGCTGCTGCCGCTGGGCCTCTTCCGCTCGCGCACCTTCTCGGTCTCGACGGCCGCCGCGCTGCTGATCGGCGGCGTCCTGTTCGGGATCACGATCTACGTGCCGGTGTACGTCCAGCGCGTGCTCGGCGCCTCCGCCACCAGCTCGGGCGTGGTGCTGATCCCGCTCTCCTTCGGCTGGGTCCTGGCGAGCATGACCTCGGGGCAGCTGATCTCGCGCACCGGCAGATATCGCGCCTACCCGCTGATCGGCAGCGTGCTCGTGCTCGCGGGCTGCATCCTGCTGGCGCTGCTGGACGAGAACTCGTCACGGCTCGCGGTGACGTTCGACCTGACGATCGTCGGGATCGGGATGGGCACGATGTTCCAGACGTTCGTGATCGCCACTCAGAACCGCGTCGACTTCGCGGACCTCGGTGTGGCCACCGCCGCGATCCAGTTCTTCCGCTCGATGGGCGGCAGCCTCGCCGTCGCCGGGCTCGGCGCACTGCTGATCGCGAGGCTCGACAGCGGGCTGGCCTCAGCCACGCACGCCGTGTTCGTCGCGATCGTCCCGCTCGCCGCGCTGATCGTCGTCTTCGCGGTCCGGTTGCCGGAGCACGAGCTCCGGACCAGCGCACCAGGAAGTTAGGCCGCGTGCAGCTCGCGCGGGACGAGCCGCAGGACCTGGTCGCGCAGGTCGCGCACCTCGGGATCGTCGGCCAGTGAGAGCGCGCGGTCGCAGGCCTCGAGGCAGTCGCTGACGCGGTCGGTCCGGGCCAGCGCGTGCGCAAGCCGTGCCCAGGCGACCTCGGACTCCGGGGCGAGCACCGTCGCCTGCTCGCACGCCGTCACCTCGCCGCCGACGTCGCCCAACAGGTTGGCGACGAGCGCGAGGTCGAGCAGGCCCTCGACCGACGGACCCTGCCTGCGCGCACGCTCGAGCGCCGAGCGCGCGCCCTCGCGGTCGAAGCGCCGCAGGCGCAGCCGGCCCAGGCGCTCCCAGGCCGAGGCGTCTTTCGGGGCGACCACGGTCTCGCGCATGGCCGCGTCGACCGCCTGCGAGAGCGCGCCCATGTCCTCGTAGATCCGCGCGGCGTAGCGGTAGGGAGCGGGCCGTTCGGGCTCGGAGCGAATCCAGTCGCGAGCGGAGCGGGCCGCCGCGCTGTAGTCGCCCGCCTGCCAGAACGCCAGTGTGAGCAGCCGCAGCACCGCCTGGTTGCCCGGATCGGCATCGCGCGCGAACACGAGCCTGCGGGCGGCGAGCTTGAAGTTGCCCTCGGCCAGCGCGTGCTTGGCTGCGGTCATAAAGCGCTCGACGCGCTCGGCGCCCGGGTCGGGCTTGCTGAAGTCGACGAACTGCAGCGAACCGGCCGGCACGGTCCGGATTCCGGGCTGGAAGGAGACTCGAGCCCACTGCTGGACGTCGTCGCCGCCGCCCGTGAAGTAGATGCCGTTGACGCTGCCCACGCCCCACTCCGGATAGGACAGGCAGCGCGCGTAGCGGTGCACGACCGAGTGATCCGGCACGCGCGAAGCGAACGGATCGTGCTTGGCCGTGTCGGCGTTCTGCGCGCGCTGGCGCTGCTCCTCCGCGTACGCGCGGGCGCCTTCCTCGGCGCGGCGCTTGCGCGCCGCGGCCGCCGCGACCTTCACCGCGTTCTTGGAGACACGGCCGCCGCGCGAGTCCTCGGCGATCGAGGCGAGCTGATCGGCGGCCTCGTTGATCGCCTTCAGGTGCCGCTCGTGCTCGTGCTGCTTGCCGGGGGGAGCGATGTCCGGATGCCACTGCTTCGCCAGACGCCGGCGTGCAAGCTGGACATCGCGCTTGTCGAAGGGTGGCTCGATCTCCAGGAGGAAGACGGCCTGTTCAATATCCAGCACCTGCGGCATGACCCTCTTACGGTACCGAGAGCCGGGTAACACCCGTGTGCCGAGCGCACCGCCTGCTGTGCTGCCGGCCCGGCGACCCCTACAAGCTCGCCGGGCCGGCTCCGCACTAGTTCCGCCAACCCATGATGACCCCCCTGTGGTCGTTGGGACGGAACGGCGAGCTGACCCTCGCCGCCCGCGTGTATACCCGATCCGTCAGTCGGTAGACCGACTCTAAATGCGGGTGCATCGAACCTCTAGTTGTCGAGAATCCTGGACTAAGGCCTCGGCCTGATTGCGCTTGTACCGGGGTACGCACTAAGTTGCTAGTCGTGATCGTCTGGATCGCACTTGTTGTCTGGCTTGGGCTGGTCGCCTGGTCGCTCTCCGTGGTGAGGGCCGCCGCCGGCGCGGATGCCCCCGCGCCGACGCGTTCCCGCACGTCGAACTCCGGGATTCCGTACGACGCCCGTAGGAGGGTAATCGCGATCGGGCAGGCCGTCGCGCTCGCCCTCGTGCTCGCTGTGACCGTCTATGTCTCCGACGAGAGCCAGTGGATGCCCGTGCCGCTCGTCGGCCTGCTCGCGCTGCTCGTGCTCGGGTCGGACATCCTCGTGCTCGACGCCAAGCGCTTCCGGATCGGCGGCTCGTTCACCGGACTCGTGCTGGCGATGGCACTGCTCGGCCCCGCTCCGGCCGCGGTGCTCGGGCTCGCCTCGGCGCTCGTGGACTCCCTCCGCCGGCGCGTGCGCGGCACCTACCTGCTCAACAACCTGCTCACGTACACGACGTTCCCGCTCATCGGCGGGCTCGTCCTCTACACGTTCGACCGTACCGATGCGACCACGGGCGCGTACGCGCTCGCGGTCTTCGCGGTCTTCATCCTCGCCAACGCGCTGAACTTCCTGATGATCGCGGGGCACACGCGCCTGCTCCGTGGCGGTTCGCTGATCGAGATGCTGCGCACGGTGTTCATCCCCGTGCTGCCGTGGGAGGTCGCGTCGGGAGTGATGTGCGCGATGGCCGTGTACGGCTTCGAGGTCTGGGGCGCGGGGATCATCGGGCTCTTCGCCCTGGCGCTCGGCGTTTACCAGCTGCTGCTGCGGGCGCTGCTCGAGGGCCAGATGCACTCCGAGGAGGTCGAGCGCCGCACCGATCAGCTCGACATCCGCCACGAGGGCATGCTCGGGCTGCTGCTCGAGACCCTGGCGTTGCGCGATCCGAGCGCGGCGCGTCACGCCGCCGCCGTCGCCCACTACGCGATCGAGCTGGCGCGGGCCGCCGGCCTTTCCGAGCGCGAGCAGGCGATCGTCCACACCGCCGGCCTGATGCACGACCTCGGCAAGGAGGCGCTCCCCGACCACATCCTGATCGGCCGCAGCGAGCTCCATCCCGCCGAGCGCCGGCTGATCACGCGCCATCCGGCCGACAGCGCGCGCCTGTTGCTGCGCGTCGAGGGCATGGGCGAGGTCGCGGCCGCCGTGCTCGCCCACCACGAGCGCATCGACGGGCAGGGCTACCCGGACGGCCTGGCTGCCGAGGGTATTCCGATGACGGCGCGGATCCTCGCGGTCGCGGAGGTCTACGACACGCTGACCGCCCCGGACTCCTACCGGATCCAGATGTCGCCGGCCGAGGCCGAGGCCGAGCTGCGCCACGTCGCCGGAACCCAGCTCGACGGCCGCCTCGTGTGGCTGTTCGCCACTCAGGTGCTGCAGAACCGCCAGAACGAGCACCTGGGCCACACCGCGGACCTCGACACGGAGCTGCAGGTGCAGCGCCGCGTCCGTGGCGTGCTCGACGGGCCGTTCGTGCTCGGCCCGCCCGCCTAGTACCCGTCACCGCGAGACGGGTTCCTAGTCGATCAGTCTCCGCTGCAGCCAGGCGACGGCGATCCGCCACGTCAGCAGGCCGTAGCCGATCAGCACCGCGAGGTTGGCCACGTCGGTCCAGCCCTCCAGGCCGAAGACCGCGTGGCGCACCAACTGGACGAGGTGGTAGAGCGGGTTCAGCTGCGCGGCGATCTGCGCCCACTCGGGCAGGCCGTCGATCGGGAAGAACGTGCCCGCGAGCAGGAACAGCGGTGTGAGCACCGCGCTGATGATGTAGCTGAAGTTGTCGATCGAGTTCATCCGCGCGGCGATCGCGATGCCGAAGCTCGCCCAGCCGAAGCCCGCGATGAAGCCGATGAACGGGACGAGCAGCATCCCCGGGCTCGGATCGAGCCCGAAGATCATCGCCACGAGCATCGGCGCGCAGCCGAAGACCCCGGCGCGGATGGCGATCCACAGCGCCTCGGCGGTGACCAGCTCCTCGGTGTCGACGGGGGCGGCGAGGATCGCGTCGTAGGTGCGTTGGAACTTGTACTTGACGAAGGTCCCGAACATGCCGGGGAAGGCGCTGGAGAAGAGCACGGCGGTCGCGACCGTGCCGGTGCCGACGAAGTCGACGTAGTCGATGCCGCCGACCGTGCTCACCAGCGAGCCGAAGCCGAAGCCGAACGCGAGCAGGTAGACCGTCGGCTCGACCGTGGCGCTGAACGTGCTCGAGCGCCAGAAGCTCGAGAAGTTGATGATCTCGCGGACGAGCACGCCCATCAGGGCGGGCCGCTCGAGCCTTCCAAGGCGCTGAGTAGCGGCCATCTAGGAGATCTCCTCGCCCGTGAGCAGTACGAAGACGTCCTCGAGGTTGGTCGGGCGGCGCTCGCCCTCGGGGGCGTTGCCGTTGGCGCCGAGCACCGAGACGCTTGTGCCGGTCCGGCGGGTCTTCAGGCCTTCGGCGCGCGCCTCGCGCTCGATCTCGGCCAGCTTCTCCGGCGGCCCATAGACCTCGACCGCCTCGGCGCCCGCGTGCTCGGCGACGAGCTCACGCGGCGCCCCGGTGGCGACGGCGGTGCCGTGGGACATGATCGTCACGCTGTCGCAGAGGCGCTCGGCCTCCTCGATGTAGTGCGTGGACATCAGGATGCTCGTGCCCTCGCTGCGCAGCAGGTCGACGAGCGCCCACAGCTCCTGGCGGACCTGGGGATCGAGGCCGACCGTCGGCTCGTCCAGCAGCACCAGCCGCGGTCGATGGACAAGGCCGCGCGCGATCAGCAGGCGGCGGCGCATGCCTCCGCTGAGCTTGTCGACCTTCGTGTCGCGCCGATCGGTGAGATTGGCGATCCCCAGCGCGCGCTCGACCGCCGCTCTGCGCTCACCGCGTGCGACCCGGTAGAGGTGGGCGAACACGAGCAGGTTCTGTTCGACGGTCAGCGTCACGTCGAGGTTGTCGAGCTGCGGGATCACGCCGCACTGGGCGCGCGCCTGCTTGGACTGCTTCGGCACCTGCAGGCCCAGGACCTCGATCTCGCCCTCGTCGGGGATCGCCTGCGCGGTCAGCAGGCGCATGGTCGTCGATTTGCCGGCGCCGTTCGGGCCGAGCAGGCCGACGCACGTCCCTTCGGGGACGTCGAGGTTCAGGTGATCGACGGCGGTGAGTTCGCCGAAGCGCTTGACGACGTTGCGCAGGCGGAGGGCGGACACCCCGCCCAGGATGTCAGGCGGCGGCGCGCAGTTCGGTACGGGAAGCCGCCGAAACGAGGGCCGCGAACAGCGGCATATGCGCCACAAGCGTCTCGGCGTGCCACTGCACGCCGATCGACGAAGCCGTCGCCCTCGATCGCCTCGATCGTGCCGTCCGGCGCCCTTCCGGCGACCCGCAGGCCGTCGCCGACGACATCGACCGCCTGGTGGTGGAAGGAGTTCACCGCCACCCTCCGGGTTCGAACCATGCGGTGCAGGCGCGAGCGCGGATCGATCTCGACCTCGTGCGTCGGCTCGGTCGCCAGCTCGGTCTGGCGGTGGCCCGGGACGTGCTGATGCAGCGTTCCGCCGCAGGCGACGTTCAGCGCCTGCGAACCGCGGCAGATCGCCAGGATCGGCAAGCGGCGCTGCAGACCCATCTTCACGAGGCTGAGCTCGAAGGCGTCCAGGCTCGGTTCCGTGGGGCCGAGCTCGGTATGGCGATCGGTCGCGCCGTAGGCGGCCGGATCGAGGTCCGGGCCGCCGGAGAGACAGAGGCCGTCGAGGCGTTCGATCAGCGGGCCGAGGTGGTCCGTGCCCACCGGGGGCAGGACGACAGGGATCGCACCGGCAGCGTCGAGCGTGCGCAGATACGTCATCCCGAGAGACATCTCGGGGTGCGCCGGCTCGCCGTGACGGCGCGTCGTCGCAAGCCGACTGGGCCGCATTTCCGAAGTGGTGACGCCAATGAGGGGGCGCATGCCCTGATCATCGGCGAGTTTGCGGCAATCCGCACCCACCGTTGGTCCAAGTTGACGACTTGTGAATTCGCCACACGGTCGGGTTCTAAGCTGCGTGGCTCGATGTCGAGTTCCTACATCTACACGATGTACAAGCTGAGCCGGACCCATCCTCCGGACAAGACCGTCCTCAAGGACATCAATCTCAGCTTCTTCCCCGGTGCCAAGATCGGCGTGCTCGGTCTCAACGGTTCCGGAAAGTCCACTTTGCTGCGCATCATGGCCGGCATCGACCAGGACTACCGCGGCGAGGCCCAACTCGCTCCCGGCGCGACCGTCGGCCTGCTCTCGCAGGAGCCCGACCTCGACGAGAGCAAGGACGTGCGCGGCAACGTCGAGGACGGCGTGCGCCCGATGCGCGAGCTCATGGACCGCTTCAACGAGCTGTCGATGAACTACTCCGACGAGACCGCGGACGAGTTCGCACGCCTGCAGGACCAGATCGACGCGGCCGGCGCCTGGGAGCTCGACTCGATGCTCGACCAGGCGATGGACGCCCTGCGCTGCCCGCCCGGCGATTCCCCCGTCACCTCGTTGAGCGGTGGCGAGCGGCGCCGGGTCGCCCTGGCGCGCCTGCTGCTCTCCAAGCCCGACCTGCTGCTCCTCGACGAGCCGACCAACCACCTGGACGCCGAGTCCGTGGCCTGGCTCGAGCAGCACCTCGCCGACTACGAGGGCACGATCGTCGCGGTGACCCACGATCGCTACTTCCTCGACAACGTCGCGACCTGGATCCTCGAGCTCGACCGTGGCCAAGGCCTGCCGTTCAAGGGCAACTACTCCTCGTGGCTCGAGCAGAAGCAGAAGCGGCTCGCGATGGAGGAGAAGTCCGAGTCCGCGCGCCAGCGCACGATCAAGCAGGAACTCGAGTGGGTGCGGACCAACCCCAAGGGCCGCCGCACCAAGTCCCGTGCTCGCTTGAACCGCTACGAGGCCCTGCTCGCCGAGGAGCGCAACGCGAACCTCGACGAGGCCCAGATCCACATCCCGCCCGGGCCCCGTCTCGGCGGCACCGTGATCGAGGCCGATCATTTGCGCAAGGGCTTCGGCGACCGCCTGCTGATCGAGGACCTCTCCTTCACGCTGCCGCCCGCCGGGATCGTCGGCGTGATCGGGCCCAACGGCGCCGGCAAGACGACGCTGTTCCGGACGATCGTCGGCCAGGAGAAGCCGGACTCCGGCTCCCTGCGGCTGGGCGAGACCGTCGACCTCGCCTACGTCGACCAGTCCCGCGACGCCCTCGACCCCGACAAGACCGTCTGGGAAGAGATCTCCGAGGGCTACGAGCACATCAAGGTCGGCGACCGCGAACTCAACTCCCGCGCCTACGTCGCCGGCTTCAACTTCAAGGGCACCGACCAGCAGCGCAAGGTCGGCGTGCTCTCCGGCGGCGAGCGCAACCGCGTCCACCTCGCGAAGCTACTGCGGCGCGGCGGCAACGTCCTCCTGCTGGACGAGCCGACCAACGACCTCGACGTCGACACCCTGCGCGCGTTGGAAGACGCCCTCCTGGCCTTCCCGGGCTGCGCGGTGATCATCTCCCACGATCGCTGGTTCCTCGACCGCGTCGCCACCCACGTCCTCGCGTTCGAGGGCGACTCCCAGGTCGTCTGGTTCGAAGGCAACTTCGAGGCCTACGAGGACCACCGCCGCACCCGCCTGGGTGCCGAGGCCGACCGGCCCCACCGCATCTCCTACAAGAAGCTCACGCGCGCCTGATCCCTTCGCCGGTTGCGCTGGTCACTGGTCACGGTCCTCACGATGACCGTGACCACGCCGCGTTCGTCGCGCGACTCCTAGCCACCCGCGCCGCCTGCGACACGATCCGATCGGGCCAACCCCCCATCCGGCCTTGACGCAGGGAAAACCCGCCCGGTAGCGTCGGGCTGAGGAATGTCGTGACGCGGACGGATCCAGGAGGGGCGATGACGAGGTCGAGCAAGCCGGCGGTGGACCTACGCCACGACGCTCATCAGTCTGCTCACGGCGACGCTGATCGGGGTGGCGGCTCCTCTTCCCGCTGGCGCGGACACAGGCGATCTGTCTTACGTCGGTTGCATCGGGAATCTTGCCGGGTGGCGGTCCAACCAACCCGCCAACTGCGTTGGACAGCTCGCGCGCCGTGGCAATCACACCCGACGGGAAGCACCTCTACACAGTCGGAAGCAACGGGCTAAGCCACTTTCTGATTGATGCAACCGGAAATGCGACGTTCGCCGGCTGTCTCGGAAACCTCCCTGGATGTGCCTCAACCACGCCGACGACCGCGTTGTCATCGGGCGCGGTAGCCGGGCTGTCGCTCTCCCCCGACGGTCGCCACCTCTACGTCGCGACTTCGAGCGCAGTGAGTCACGTGACCCTGGATACAGCGGGCAACGCCACATTCGCTGGATGCATCGGCAGTCTCTCGGGGTGCACAGCGACCACCCCAGCTACCGCCCTCAACGGAGCGGTTGGGCTGGCCCTTAGGAGCGGACATCTGTATGTGTCGGGAACCGGCTCGGACAGCGTGAGTCACCTCACGGTCAACGGAACCGGAGGCCTTACATTTGCGAACTGCGCGGGCAGCCTCAGCGGATGTTCATCGCTCGCAGTGGCCGCCGCTGTGGCACAGCCTTACGGCCTGGCATTGTCGCCGGATGGCGGACACCTGTACGCCACGTCGTTCGGCGGATCGCGCGGCTGGAGACGTCGCCCACTTCACCATCGGCGGGACCGGGAACCTCGCGTTTGCGGGGTGCATCGGGAATCGTCCGGGTTGCGCGACGACCATCCCGGCAGGAGCGCTTAACGGAACAACCGGGCTCGCATTCGGTAGTGATGGCAAGAATCTGTACGCCGCTGGATTCGGCGTGGGTGCGGTGGGCTGGATGTCGATTGACGCAGCTGGTAATCCTCGCGCTCCTGGGAAACTGCGTAGGACAGGGAGGCTGCACTCCGACGGAATCCGCCCGGTGCGCTCAATGGCGCGTTTCGAGTCGCCGTAACGCCGGATGGCAATCAGGGTAGGTTACGCGGCGGAGCCAGAACGGATGCGGCGAGCGGACAAATGAAGCTCAACGCCACAGGAGCGCCAACCTTTGTGAGCTGCAGCGGATCCCTAGGCGGATGCTCTCCAATCGCCCCGGCTGGGGCTTTGTCAACGGTGACCTTCGGCCTGAGCAATCAGGCGCGGCCGGACTGCTCGCGAGATTGATACATCGCGGTCCTCTACAACGCGAACGCAGTTTCGGCGCCGATGCTCTCGATCACTACCCTCCGCGACCCGGCTATCTCCGCCGGCGACGGTCCGACTCCATGTGGTCGCGCCGCCAATCGTCGTGGGATCCTGCCGGCGAGCGGGATCGACAATGATAAGGACGGGTTCTTCGCCGGTCAGGACTGCAATGACAACAACGCGTCGATTCGGCCTGGGGCGTTGGAGATCAAGGGCAACAACCTCGATGAGAACTGTGATGGGCTCGCGGAGCCGTTCCCGACGCTGACGGCCGGTGTGGCGAACAAGTGGTCGGTGAGGGGGAACCGCTTCACGCTGACGGTGTTGCAGGTCACGCAGCAGTTCCCGAAGGGGTGGAAGGCGAAGATCCTGTGCAAGGGGAAGAAGTGCCCGTTCAGGAGCAAGAAGTTGAAGGCGGGGAAGGTCAAGAGGGGTGCTTCGACGGTGATCACGTCGCTGAGCAGGAAGCAGCGGAGGTTCCGCGCGGGGCAGACGGTTGAGGTGTGGGTGAGTGCGCCGAACTTCAATACGAAAGTCGCGCGGTTCGCGTTGCGCAAGGGGAAGATCCCGACGACGCTGCCGTTCTGCGTGATCCCGGGCCAGTCGAAGCCGAAGAAGACCTGCTCCTGAGCATTTGACGAGCGCGGCCCGGCGCCCTGCTGGCGTCGAGTCGTGCCCGGATGCTGTTACCTTCGCGGCGGTCAATGGTCTCAGTCGTGGTCTGCCTCGTCCTAGGGCTCGTGCTGGTCGCCGCCGCCGGGTTGAAGCTGGCCGGTGGGGCGTCGGCGCGGGCTGCGCTGGGGAC
Organism: uncultured Solirubrobacteraceae bacterium; assembly: GCA_963848475.1. GTDB lineage: Bacteria > Actinomycetota > Thermoleophilia > Solirubrobacterales > Solirubrobacteraceae > Solirubrobacter. The sequence goes on from CAWKDW010000006.1 coordinate 205,149, forward strand.
ATACGGCGTCAAGAACGCCCGCGCGGCGTGGGCGGTGTGGGCCGCGCTGATCGCCGTCGAGGTCGTGATCGGCGTCGGGGTCGGCGCTGGGTCGACCGCGGCGGCGACGGCCGGTGCGCTGCTGATGGCGGCCGCTTGCGGGGTTCAGGTGCTAGCGATCTCGGCGGGACGCACTGGGGCTCCCTGTGCGTGCTTCGGGGCGAAGGGAACCGTCGGGACGGCTTCGGCGGGGCGGGCGGCGGCGCTCGCTGCCGCGCTGGCGCTGGTTCCGCTCCTGCCCCGCGAGGAGCCGACGACACAAGGCTGGCTGGCGATCGGGCTGGCGTTCGCGCTGCTCGGGCTGGCGGCCCTGGCCGTGGTGGTGCTCGCGCTCGCGCGTGAGGTTGGGATGTTGCGGCTCTCGGTCACGCCGCGCGGCGCGCTCGAGGTCGCCCATGAAGGCCCGGAGGTCGGCGCGCGCAGCGCGCTCGCCCCGAAGTTCGGCCCGGATCTGGTCACGGGTCGCGGCCGGATCGGCCTCGCCGTGTTCTCGTCCGAGGGTTGCGGGCTGTGCCGTGCGCTCGCGCCGGCGATCACCGCGTTCGGCAACCACCCGGCCGTCGTGCTGCGCACGTTCGACGAGCTGACCGACGCCGACGCGTGGGCCGCGGCGGACGTGCCGGGGAGCCCCTTCGCGGTCGCCCTGGACAGCGACGGGACGGTGCTCGCGAAGGGCACGTTCAACACGGGCGCCCAGCTCGAGTCGGTGCTGGCCGCCGCGGAGCGCCGCCGGGGCGCGGTACCCGCATGAGCGAAGGAGCGCGGATCGCGGACGCCGTCGCGGAGGCGAGCTCGCGACGGGGGTTCCTGGCGCGGGTGGGAGCGGTGGTGATGGGCGTCGCGGGCGCGAAGACCGTCGGCTCGCTGATCGCCCCGGGCGACGCCGAGGCGTACCACTTCTGCGGGCACATCTACACGACCGACTCGTGCCCGCACCCGACGGGCCTGCCGCGGATCGACGCCAAGGGTCTGCCGCTGAAGGCGCGCGACGGGCGACCGGTCGACGATCTCGGCCGCTACGTCGATCACGCGGGCACGCCGGTCGACGAGGACGGGAACGTGCTGGTCGATGCCGACGGCACGCCGCTGCTGAAGGCCACGCGCACCCGGGTCTGCGACATCGCGGCCGAGGAGAATGACTTCAAGCCGCACATCGACGGTGCCTGGTACCGCTGCTGCGGCGGACGCGTCCGCAAGCTCGTCGACTGCTGCGGCTACGTCAAGCACCGCATCAACGGCGACAAGGCGCTGACGGGCTACTGCTACCACGGCCGCAAGGTGTTCTGCGTCATGTACTACGACACCAAGGTCAAATGCTGAGCGCGATCCTGATCGCCGCGGCGGTCGTCGCCGGGATCACGGGAGCGTGGTCGCCGTGCGGGTTCTCGATGGTCGAGACGCTCGCGCCCAGCGGGTACGCCGGCCGCATCCGCACCACCGCGATCGCCTGCGCGACCTTCGCCGCGGGAGCCCTCACAGGCGGCGTGATCACCTTCGGCGGCCTCGCGCTGCTCGGCCAGCAGCTCGGAGCACAGGCGCCGATCGTCGCCGCCGCAGTGGCGCTGATCGCCGCGCTGGGCGAGGCGAGGGGCACGCGGATCGTCCCGCAGGTCCGCCGCCAGGTGCCTGAATCGTGGCGCCGGATCATGCCGGTGCCGCTCGCCGCGGGCCTCTACGGCGTCCTGCTCGGACTCGGCTTCACGACCTTCATCCTCTCGTTCGCGGTCTGGGCGCTCGCGGGGATCAGCATCGCGCTCGGAGACCCCGCCGCCGGCCTCCTGATCGGGCTCGGCTTCGGCGCGGGACGGGCGATCCCGGTGATCGCCCTCGCACCGTCGGGCGGCGGCAGGCTGCACGCGGCGATGGCGGAGCGCCCGCGGGTGCTGCGCTCGCTGCGCGCGCTCGACGCGCTCGCACTCGGCGTGACCGCGGCGGCGCTCGCGGTCTCCCCCGCCCAGGCCGCGGTCAAGGTGGTCGCCCCGGGCTACGCGGATCTGAGCGTCGACGGGGGCCTCTTCGCCCTTCACCGTCCCGGCGGCCTGGGCGAGCTGAGAAGCGCGACGGGAACGCAGGCGCTCCCCGGGAACCACCCTGTGGTCGGCGGCGGCCGGGTCGCCTGGATCGAGGGGGCGAGCGTCGTCGTGCTGGGCGTCGGCAGCTTCCCGGCGCCCGGTGCCGATGCCGTGGCGGTCACGACGAACTGGGTCGCTTGGCGATCGGGAGCGCAGCTGCACGCGGCTTCGCTCGACCCCGCCCATGGCTTCGTCTCCCGCCCCGTCGTCGGCGGCGAGGTCGGGCGGCCGGTCCTGGCCGGCAACCTGCTGGTGTTCGAGCTCGATTCGAGGATCGAGGCCTTCGACCTCGGCACCAACCTCAGGACCCTGCTGCGCCGCGAGAAGGGCGCCGAGCTGCGCGGACCGTCGATCCAGGGATTCCGGCTGACCTACGTGAGAGCGACCGCCAGGCGTCAACAGGTGATGACGGGCATCCTCGTCCCGCGCAAGGTCTCCAGCGACCGCACGCTCTACGGCACGACGCCCACGGCGCGGCGCGACGAGGGCCATGAGAAGGGCCGCTTCCCCGCCAAGGGTCACATCAACAAACCGCTGTGGGTCCGCCCGCCGCAGGGCGTTCACGACACGCTGACCACCACCGCCAGCGCCGAAACGGCTGTCTACGTCACGCGTGTGCGGCAACTCCGCAAGCAGAACCCGACCGCCTTGGTCCTGCGCATCGACCTCTGATTGGACCCTCCTGGACCGGGGTAGGGGCCCGGGCAAGAGGCAAAACGGGAGGTCCAGAATCATGCGGGGTATTCGCTGGCTGCCGGTCGCGGCAGCCATGGCGGTGGTGGCGGTTTCGGCGCCGACCGCCGGGGCGCAGGAAAAGCAGCCGACGGCGACGGGAACGGGGGGCGCGGCCGCGAGCGTCGATCCGCTCGCCACGCAGGCCGCGACCGACGTCCTCGCCCGGGGAGGCAACGCCTTCGACGCGGCGATCGCGGCCGCGAGCGTGCTCGGAGTGGTCGAGCCGTACAGCTGCGGCATCGGCGGCGGCGGCTTCATGACGATCCGCGACGGCCGCACCGGCAGGATCACGGCGCTGGACTCTCGCGAGACCGCGCCTGCGGCGATGAAGCCGGACTCGTTCTTCATCAACGGCGCGCCGCCGACCGACGCGCAGTTCCCGGTCAACCGCTACAGCGGCCTGAGCGTCGGCGTTCCCGGCACCCCGGCGCTTTGGGAGTACGTCCTGCGCCGCTACGGGACCTACTCGCTGAGCAAGGCCGTCGCCTACGGCGCCAACGTCGCGCGCAAGGGCTTCACGGTCGACCAGACGTTCTTCGACCAGACCACGCCGAACGTGCCGTACTTCGACGATGTCCCGTCGACGGCGGCGATCTACCTCGACGCCGACGGCACGCCGCGCGATGTCGGCACGACGGTCAAGAACCCTGATCTCGCGAAGACCTACGAGCTGCTCGGCCGCTACGGCGTCGACCGCGCGTTCTACCGCGGGCCCATCGGCGCGGCGATCGTGAAGGCGTCCGACAACGCGCCGCTCGCGCCGACCGCCGACCACACGTGGCGCCCCGGCCTGATGGAGCCCAGCGACCTGCGCGCGTACAAGGTGATCGCCCGCGACCCGGTCCACATCGGCTTCCGGGGCAGCGACATCTGGGGCATGCCGCCGTCCTCCTCAGGCGGGACGACCGGCCTCGAGGCGCTGAACATCCTCCAGTACGGCAAGCAGCCCGCGGACAAGACGGAGACGCTCTACCGCTACCTCGAGGCGTCGCGGCTCGCCTACGCCGATCGCAACGCCTACCTCGGCGACCCGGCGTTCGTGGACAACCCGATCCAGGGCCTCCTGGACCCGGGCTACGCCGCCCAGCGGGCCGCGCTGATCCCGCCGACCTCGGCGAACACCCCGGTGGCCGCCGGCAACCCGCCCGGGACGCCGCAGCCCGGCAGCAGCGCGTCGGTCGACCGCGTCGGCTCGACCACGCACCTGAGCGTCGCCGACAAGGACGGCAACGTCGTCGCCTACACGTTCACGATCGAGCAGACCGGCGGCAACGGCATCGTCGTGCCCGGCTACGGCTTCCTGCTCAACAACGAGCTGACGGACTTCGACATCGGCTCGCTGACGGCGAAGAACAAGGCCGAGGGCGGCAAGCGCCCGCGTTCCTCGATCGCGCCGACGATCGTTACCCGCAAGGGCCAGCCGTTCTTCACGGTCGGCACGCCCGGCGGCGCATCGATCATCACGACGGTCCTGCAGATCCTCGTCAACCGGCTGGAGTTCGGTATGTCGCTACCGGACGCGCTCGCCGCCCCACGCGCGAGCCAGCGCAACTCGACGACGACCGAGGCCGAATCCGCGTTCGTGAACTCGGCCGAGGGCCAGGCGCTGGCCAGTGTCTACAAGGAGGCCTACCGAGCGCCTGCCGGGGACGAGATCGGCGCCGCGACCGGCATCGAGTTCATCCCCAGCGGACACGGCGGTCACGACGATCACCGCGGACACGGCCATCACGGCGGCCACGGTCACGGGCACCCCCACGGCCGAGCCGCCAAGAAGGGTGGAGGGAAGGACCTGACCTTCGTCGCCGTCGCCGAACCAAAGCGCCGCGGCGGCGGGTCCGCGGCAGTCGTCAGACCCAGTCGCTGAGCACCGGCAACAGGGCGTGGGCGTCGTCGACGACGGCGTCCGCGTCCGCCAGTGCCTCGATCGCGTAGGGCCCCGTGGCCACGGCGGCGACGCGCACCTCGTCGACCCGCGCACAGGCGATGTCGCGCGGCGTGTCGCCGATCACGACCGCGCGCTCGCGCGACCACGGAGGGTCGGAGGCGCGGCCGCGGGCGATCGCCGGCAGCCGCCCGCGATCCTCGTCGTCGGAGCCGAAGCCGCCCTGCCCAGCCGCGAAGAACCGCCCGACCCCGGCGCGCTCGAGCTTGAGCCGCGCGACCGGCTCCAGGTTGCCCGTCACCAGCGAGAGCCGGAACGCTTCGGGACGTGCGGCCAGCGCCTCGAGCAGCTCGACCATCCCCGGCGCCACCTTGGCCGACAGGTCGGCGGGACACAGCCGCGCGTAGGCCTCGGCGGTCGCCGCGCGCACGGCATCGGCACGCTCGTCGATCTGCTGATCGGCAACGCCGGCGGCCACCAGCAGGTCGCGTGCGATCGCGAGATCCGTCCGCCCCGCGTACTCGACCGTCTGGATGTCGTGCACCGACACCCCGTGCACGTCACCCGCCGCCTCGCGCAACGCCAGCGCGTGCTCATGCGACGCGCGCTGCAGCAGCGTCCCGTCGATGTCGAAGAGCAGGAGGAGCGTCAGCGCTTGAAATCCGCGTCGGGAGCCAGCCGCAGCGCGAAGGCGGCGATCAGCTTCGCGGTGTTCTCGATGTCGTCGAGCTGCACCATCTCGACGGGCGAGTGCATGTAGCGCAGCGGGACGGAGACGACGCTGCTCGGGATGCCGCCACGCGCGATGTGGAAGGCGTCGGCGTCCGTGCCCGTGGCCCGCGCCGACGCGGTCACGGTGAACGGGATCTCCTCGGCCTCGGCGACCTCGTGCAGCAGCTCGAAGATGACGGGGTCGAGCGTCGAGCCGCGCGTCAGCACCGGGCCGCTGCCGAACTTGTGGCGCCCGAGCTCCTGCTCGCTGATCCCCGGCTGGTCGGTCGCGAACGTCACGTCGACCGCGATCGCCACGTCGGGAGCGAGCGAGAACGCCGTCGTGCGGGCGCCGCCGAACGTGATCTCCTCCTGGGCGACGGCGAGCGCGTAGACGTCGCCGGCCGCGCCGCCGGCCTCGGCCACCAGGCGCGCGGCCTCGAGGGCAACGTAACAGCCGATGCGGTTGTCCATCGAGCGCGAGACGAAGCGGTTGTTCGGGAACTCGACCGGCTCGGCGTCGATCACCGCGACGTCGCCGACACGCACGAGCGCCCGGGCCTCGTCGCCGCCGGCCGCGCCGATGTCGATGTGCAGGTCCTTGAGTTGCGGGACCCGCTTGCGATCCTCGTCCTTCATCAGGTGGATCGGCTTCTTGCCGACGACGCCCGGGACGCGACCGGAGCGCGTGGCGATCTCCAGCCGCTGACCGACGAGGATGATCGGATCCCAGCCACCGACGCCGGTGAACCAGAGGAACCCGTCGTCGTCGATGTGGTGGACGATCAGGCCGATCTCGTCGATATGCCCGACGATCGCGACCGACCGGCCGTCGCCGGTTCCGGGGACGCGCGCGACGGTCGAGCCCACCGTGTCGTGGGTGACTTCGGCGAAGGCGGCGGCGGCCTCGCGGAACACGGCCGCGGGGGCCTGTTCGTAGCCCGAAGGCCCGGCCGCTGTCAAAAGCTTGTGAAGCGTTTCTGGCATCCCCATGGCGACGCAGGACTCTAGTGGGTCCGCCGTCAGCCGGGTTGGGGAGTGCTCCCCATGGAGACGGCGCCCACCGGCGCACATCCTGACCTGAGCCATGACGCAGACCATCGTCCTCGCAGGCGTCGACGGGACCTCGACCGGCGCGTGGAACACGGCCCGCCGGGTCGCGGCTCCTGGCTGTGGCCGAGGGCTACGACGCCGAGCTGATCGTCGTGGGCAACGCGCGGTAAACGTTGGCGCAGCGTCGCTCGCCAGGTCGTCCGCCGGGCGAGTTGCCCGGTGATGATCGGCGGGCCCGCCGCCGATCCGGAGGCGCCCGCGGTCGAGGCGACAGCGTTCGATCGTGCACAGCTGCGCCGCTCGCCGGTCCCCGTGGTGGTCCTTCCACACGCTGATGGGGGTCGGCCCGGATCGCGAAACCGGCGGTTGCCACCACACTGGAGGGCATGTCGCTCTTCTGGCGTGTGGTGGCGATCAACGCCGCCGTGGTGATCGCCGCCGTGCTGGTGCTGATCCTCAGCCCGGCGCGGGTGAGCGCGGCCCCGACGGCGGCGGAGATCGAGGTGCTGATCGGCGGCACGCTGCTGGTGATCGCCCTCAACGTCGTGCTGCTACGCCGCGTCTTCGGTCCGCTCGAGCGGTTGACCGGCACGATGCGCCAGGTCGACCCGCATGATCCGGGTCGCCGTGTGGTGCTCACGAAGCCGGTCGCCGAGGTGGCCGAGCTGGCGCGGGCCTTCAACGACATGCTCGACCGCGTCGAGGACGAGCGCCGCAGCAGCGCCCGCCGCGCACTCGCGGCCCAGGAGGGCGAACGCCTGCGCGTCGCCCGCGAGCTTCACGACGAAGTCGGCCAGACGCTGACCGGCGTCGTCCTTGCCCTGGCGGACTCCGGCCAGGACCGCTCGACGAGCTGGGCCTGCGCAGCGCGCTGACCACGCTCGCGACGAGCTTCGGCGGCCGTACCGGCCTGCGCGTTCGCCACACGCTCGATCCCGAGCTGCCCCGCCGCGGAGCCCGGAGCAGGACCTCGCGATCTCTCGCGGCCCGAGCACCCGCTCACCCCGCGCGAGCTCGAAGTCGTCAAGCTGGTCGCCGAGGCGCACACGACCGAGCAGATCGCGGAGCTGTTGACGATCAGCCCGCGCACCGTCGAGCGCCATCGCGAGAACATCCTCGCCAAGCTCGGGATGCGCGACCGGGTGGAGCTCACACGCTGGGCGATCCGCCACGGGCTCGTGGAAGCTTGAGGCGTCCTCTCATCCAAGCGTCCTACGGTGTGTCGGCGTGGCACTCGGATTCGCGCCGGCGCCGCCAGCTCGTAAGCCGCGCCCGGCGCACCGGCGCCGCCGGCCGCTGTTCCTGCTCGGCGGCATTGTGGTCCTCGCGGCCGTGTTCGTCACGGCCGCACTGCAGTGGTCGGGCGCCACGCTCACCGGCGATCCGGCGGCGCTCGCACGGGTTGAGATCGGACCGTTCGGCGGCACGTTGCAGCGGGCGACCGCAGCCGATTCCGAAGGGCGGGTGATCAGGCTCGCCAACGCGGACGGACGCCTGACGCCGGCGAAGCCGATCGCACCCGGGGCGAAGGTGACGATCGACGTGACCACGCGCCGCCCGGGCTGGAACGCGTGGCTCGTCGGCACGACGGCGCAGCGGCGCATCACGGTCACCGCGCCGTTCGCCAAGGTGACCTCGGAGTGGGTCACCAAACCCGCCGGCGAGGCGGTCCCCGTGGCCTTCAGCGAGCCGATCGCCCGCGTCGTGTACGCGGGTCACGCGGCGCGCGGGACGGGACGCTCGCTCGCGATCCCCGCACGAGCGCGTGCCGGGACGGTGCGCGTGGCGGTCGCCGCCCGGCCCTGGGAGCGCGTCGGGCCCGCCGTCACGGTCCACTACTTCCCACTCGCCAAGCGCCCGGTCGCGCTCGCCAGTCCGGCGCCGGGCGGCAAGCTCGATCCCGGCGATCAGCTGCGCCTGACGCTCTCGGAGCCGGTCGAGCAGGTGCTCGGGGACGCCCGTCCGAAGCTCTCGCCGAACGTCCCCGGACACTGGACGCGCCCCAACGCCCACACGCTCGTCTTCACGCCCTCGGGCACCGGCCCGGCGCTCGGCAGCGACCTCAAGCTCACGCTCCCGCACACCGTCGCGGCGGCCGATGCGATCGGCCGTGGCGTCAAGACCACGCGCGAGCTGACCTGGAAGGTCCCCCAGGCTTCACCGCTGCGGCTGATCCAGCTGCTCGCCGACGGCGGCTACCTGCCGCTGGAGTTCAAGGGCGCCAAGGTGGAGCACACCGCTGCCGCGCAGGCCACCGCGGCGACCGATCCGCCGGAGGGCGGCTTCGAGTGGCGCTACGCGAACACGCCGAAGGAGCTCGTGCGCCAGTGGAAGCCCGAGGTCGGCAACGTGATCGTCCGCGGCGCGCTGATGATGTTCCAGGACGAGCACGAGCTCACCGTCGACGGGCTTCCCGGCCCCGACGTCTGGAAGGCGCTGCTGGCCGACGCGGTCGACGGCAAGCGTCGCGGCGCGGGCTACAGCTACGTCTACGTCCACCGCGAAAGCCGCCCCCAGAAGCTGACCCTCTGGCACAACGGCAAGACGATCTTCACCTCGCCGGGCAACACCGGCATCCCGGCCGCGCCGACCGAGCTCGGGACGTTCCCGGTGTTCGAGCACCTCGCCGAGACGACGATGAGCGGCACCAACCCGGACGGCTCGCACTACACCGACCCGGGGATCAAGTGGGTCAGCTACTTCAACGGCGGCGACGCCCTGCACGCCTTCGACCGCGCCTCCTTCGGCACTCCGCAGAGCGTCGGCTGCGTCGAGCTCCCGCTCGCGTCGGCGGCCAAGGTCTGGCCCTACACGCCGATCGGCACGCTCGTCACGATCGAGAAATAGCGTCGCCGCGCGGACAACACTCCGCTGTCACTGACCTAACCGGCGCCCTGGACTAAAGGCGAGCGGTCGTGGTCCAAGCGGTTGGCAGGTGGTTTGATGGGTCATAGATGAACGGTTCTCTGTCTGCCCTGCCGGGTCACGCCCTGCGCGCGCTGCTGGTTATCGCGCTCACACTTCTGCTCGCCCCCATCAGCACCGCGTCGGCGGGAGATTGGACGGTCGGCGAGATCACCGGACCCGCGGGCACCACGCGGATCATCCCGGCGTCCGTGAACGCGGGCGGCGTCGTCGTCGGCACCGCGCGCTTCGCGGGCCGCAGTGACGACACGGCGTTCCGCTGGGAGGACGGGACGATGATCGAGCTCGCGCTGCCGGCCGGCATGACGTACAGCCGCGCGAAGGACATCAACGACGCGGGCGTGATCGTCGGCTGGGGGGGCATGTACCACGACTGCTGCGCCACCTCCTACAACGCCATCGTGTGGCAGGCGACGGCTGCGACGAGCAGCTTCTCGCTGCCCGACTTCAACTTCTACACCGGACCGTTCACCACCACCGGAGCCGAGAAGACCTACGGCTCCAACGCGTCCAGCATCAACGAGAAGGGCGAGATCGCCGGGCGCGCGGGTTACAAATGGGAAGACTCCGGGGTCCGGCGCAACTACATGCCGGCCACCACCACCGGCGGCGGCTGGTCGCGGCTGCCGCTCCCCGACACGCAGTCCACGACCTACGCCGGCACCACGCAGAGCATCAACGAGAACGGCGTGATCCTCGGCACCGGGGGCCCCGGTGGCGACCGCGCCCGCCTGTGGAACGCCCCCGCGCCGTACCCGATCGAGATCCTCGCCGGCGACCAGGGCCTCAACAACCTCAACCACGTCGCCGGCTCGACCGTGAGCTCCAACGCGCACCGCGCGCGGCTATGGGACGGGACCGGCTACGTCGAGATCGGCGCCAACCAGCCGCAATCGATGGCCAACGCGGTCAACGACTCCGACTGGGCCGTCGGGCGCGCGGGGACCGAGAGCTACCAGAACGTCCTGACCGCCGGCGACGCGTGGCTCTGGCGTCCCGACGAGGCCGCGTCCCCGCTGTACGCGCTCGCCGGAACCGGCTGGTCGATGTACAGCGCGATGGACATCAACGAGGACGGGATGATCGTCGGCACCGGCAAGCACGGCGGCAAGGCGGTCGGCTTCTGGATGGCACCGGCGTCGATCGCCCACAAGCTCTCCGGCAAGGTCTATGGAGCGGGCGGCAACCCGGCCGCGGGTGTCGGACTGCGCATCCTCAACGCCGCGCAGCAGCAGGTCGCCGCTCCGGTCACCGGCGCGGACGGCTCCTACGAGGTCACGCTCCCGCGCGCGTCCTACGCGATCACCGCGCTGCCCGACGGGTCCTACCTGCCCGACGGGCTCGCGGGCTGCACGATCGTCGGATCGACCTGCCAGCTGAGCCTGGCCCGCAACCGCACGGTCGACTTCTACGGGACGGCGATCGTCGTGCCCGTGCTGCCGCCGGCCGTGGCGCCGCCCGCGCCCGCCGACACGACGGGTCCGACGGTCAAGACCCCGAAGTCCAAGAAGAGCGTCTCGGCCAGTTCGGCGGGCGTCGTCAGCTTCAAGCTCGGCCCGTTCAGCGAGCCCGTCAAGGGCACGGTCTCGCTGCGCAGCGCCGCGAAGGTCAAGGCCTCCGCGAAGGCCCGTTACGTGACCCTCGGCAAGCGCTCCTTCAAAGCCCAGAGCGGCAAGACCGTGACCGTCAAGGTCAAGCTGACCAGCAAGGCGCGCAAGCTGCTCAAGAAGAGCCGCAAGCTCAAGACGAGGGTCACGATCACCGCGCGGGACGCGCTCGGCAACAAGACCGTGAAGTCGCTGACCGTCACCGTCAAGCCCGCGAAGAAGAAGGCCAAGAAGAAGAAGGCCAAGGCGAGCGTGAACGCCACCGCCGCCTCCGCCGGCGCGCAGACGATCAGCTGCAAGCGCCTGCAGAAGCAGGTCAAGAAGTCCAAGGGCTCGGCGAAGCGCAAGGCCAAGCGGGCGCTGAAGTACTGCACCGATCAGAACAAGGCCAATAAGAAGGCCTTCGCCCTCGTCCGCGACACCACCTGGATCGGCACGCGCGCGAGCGGCCGCTACGAGGAGTGGACGTTCTGCGCCAACGGCTCCTACACGCTGCGCAGCACAGGACCGCATCGACACCGGCATCTCCACCGGCACCAGCTACAAGGTCGCCGACGCGCGCTTCTCCGGCCGCAACTTCACCGCCCAGATCGTCGACAAGGCGGAGAGCACGGCCATGGCGGTCGGGCGCACGGGCACGCAGTTCCAGGTCGGCACCGCCCGGAGCTTCGGTGAGGTCGAGGAGTCTCGGTCCGGCGACGCGCATCGGCGGCCGCCTGCTGAAGCCCAGCGCGCCGCCGGCCCGACCGGGCCGGCGGCAGCGCGAAGGACCGGGCTAAAGCAGCGAGCGCAGCACGAACGGCAGGATCCCGCCGTGCTGGTAGTACTGGACTTCCTTGGGCGTGTCGATGCGCACGCGCACCGTGAACTCCTTGTCGTCCGCGCGCACCGTGACCTGCTTGGCCTCGCCGGCCTCGATGCCGGTGATCGAGTACTCCTCCTCGCCGGTGAGCCCGAGCGATTCGGCGTTCTCGCCGTCGGCGAACTGCAGCGGCAGGACGCCCATGCCGACGAGGTTGGAGCGGTGGATGCGCTCGAAGGACTCCGCGATCACCGCGCGCACGCCGAGCAGGTTCGTGCCCTTGGCCGCCCAGTCGCGCGAGGAGCCCGAGCCGTACTCCTTGCCGGCGAGCACGACCAGCGGTGTGCCCTCCTCGGCGTACTTGATCGACGCGTCGTAGATCGTCATGTCCTCACCGTCGGGCAGGTGGCGCGTGAAGCCGCCCTCGGTTCCGGGCGCCAGCTGGTTGCGCAGGCGGATGTTGGCGAACGTGCCGCGGACCATCACCTCGTGGTTGCCGCGGCGCGAGCCGTAGGAGTTGAAGTCCTTCTGCTCGACGCCGTGCTCGTTGAGGTAGAGCGCCGCCGGGGTGCCCTTCTTGATCGCGCCGGCGGGCGAGATGTGGTCGGTCGTGACCGAGTCGCCGAGCTTGGCCAGGACCCGCGCACCCGTGATGTCCTGGGGCGTCGAGGGCTCCTTGGGGACGTTCTCGAGGAAGCTCGGGAGCCGCACGTAGGTCGAGTCGTCGGCCCAGGCGAAGCGGTCGCCCTCCGGGATCTCGAGGCCCTGCCAGCGGTCGTCGCCGTCGAAGACGCCGTCGTAGGAGGAGCGGAACATCTCCTCGTGCACGGACGCCTCGACGACGCGTGCGACCTCCTCGGCGGGCGGCCAGATGTCCTTGAGGTAGACGTCGGCGCCGTCCTGGTCCTGCCCGAGCGGCTCGTCGAGCAGGTCGATGTCCATCGTCCCCGCGAGCGCGTAGGCGACGACCAGCGGCGGCGACGCCAGGTAGTTCATCTTCACGTCGGGGTTGATGCGGCCTTCGAAGTTGCGGTTGCCGCTCAACACGCTGACCACGGCGAGGTCCTCGGCTCCGACGACGTTGGAGACCTCCTCGGGCAGCGGCCCGGAGTTCCCGATGCAGGTCGTGCAGCCGTAGCCGACGAGGTGGAAGCCGAGCGTCTCCAGCGAGTCGACGAGGTTGGCCTTGTCGTAGTACTCCATGACGACCTTCGAGCCGGGCGCGAGCGAGGTCTTCACCCACGGCTTGGACTCCAGGCCGCGCTCGACGGCGTTGCGGGCCAGCAGGCCCGCGGCGATCATCACCGACGGGTTCGACGTGTTCGTGCACGAGGTGATCGCGGCGATCACGACGTGGCCGTGGTCGAGCTCGGTCTCCGTGCCGTCCGCCATCGTCAGCGCGACGGCGTGCTCGATCCGGTCGGCGACCTGCACGCGTGTGCCGTCCACGACCGGGTCGGAGTCGTCGTGGCCCGAGCCGTTGCCGTTGTGCGCGGGCGGGTCGGAGGCCGGGAAGGACTCGTCGACCTCCTCGTCGACGCCCTTCGCCGCCTCCGGCTCGGGGAGGATGTCCTCGAGCGCGCCGCGGAAGGCCGACTTGGCCTCGGTCAGCGACACGCGGTCCTGCGGGCGCTTCGGACCGGCGAGCGAGGGCACCACGTCGCCGAGGTCGAGCTCCAGCCGCTCGGAGTACGTCGGCTCCTCGCGAGTTCTCGTCGTGCCAGAGGCCCTGGGCGCGCGCGTACGCCTCGACGATCTCGATCTGCTCCTGCGAGCGACCGGTGAACTCCATGTAGCGCAGCGTCTCGGCGTCGATCGGGAAGATCGCGCAGGTCGAGCCGAACTCCGGGCTCATGTTGCCGATCGTCGCGCGATCGGCCAGCGGCAGGTTGGGGATGCCGGGGCCGTAGAACTCGACGAACTTGCCGACGACGCCGTGCTCGCGCAGCTTCTGGGTCACCATCAGCACGAGGTCGGTGGCCGTCGCGCCCTCGGGCAGCACGCCGCCGAGCTTGAAGCCGACGACGCGCGGGATCAGCATCGACATCGCCTGGCCGAGCATCGCGGCCTCGGCCTCGATGCCGCCGACGCCCCAGCCGAGCACGCCGACGCCGTTGATCATCGTCGTGTGCGAGTCGGTCCCGACGAGCGTGTCCGGGTAGAGCACGCCGTCGTTCTCGAAGACGACGCGGGCGAGGTACTCGAGGTTGACCTGGTGGACGATGCCGACGTCGGGCGGCACGACGACGAAGCCCTCGAACGCGGTCTGGCCCCAGCGCAGGAAGCCGTAGCGCTCCTCGTTGCGCTCGAACTCGCGCTCGGCGTTGATGCGGAACGAGTCACGCGACCCGAACGAGTCGACCTGAACCGAGTGGTCGATGACCAACTCGGCCGGCACCAGCGGGTTGATCTTCGCCGGATCGCCGCCGAGCGCGGCCATCGCGTCGCGCATCGCGGCGAGGTCGACGATCGCGGGCACGCCGGTGAAGTCCTGCATGACCACGCGCGCCGGGGTGAAGGCGATCTCCTCGGACGGCTCGGCGTTGTGGTCCCATTTCGCCAGCGCCTCGATGTCCTGCTTGCGGACGGCCACGCCGTCCTCGTTGCGCAGCAGGTTCTCGAGCAGGATCTTCAGCGAGAAGGGCAGCCGCGCGACGTCGTAGGACTCCTGGAGGGCATCCAGCCGGTAGATCTCATATGAACGCCCGCCGACCTCGAGGTCGGCACGGGCGCCGAAGGAATTGTCAGACACTGATTTTCAGCTCCGGTGACGGAGGATTAAGTGCCTCTGAGCCTACCCCTGAAGCGCTTTCACTGAGCCCACGACCGCATCGACGTCGCATAGGATCGGCCGGTGAGCCGCCTGATCCGCATCGCGATCGGCTTCGCCCTGTTCGCGGGCGGGCTGACGTTCCTCGCCTACGGCATCGCCCAGGCGGTCGAGAACGGCAACTGCGGGACCGACAAATACGGGCGCACCGTCGGCCCGCCGTGCCCGACCGGATTCGGCCCGATGATCGGACTGATGGTGCTCGGCGCGTTCGTCGCGCTCGGGGGCGCGGCGCTCACTTCACGCCGGGGAAGCCAGCCGGGGATGGCGGTTTTCGGCGCCATGCTGCGCTTCTTCGGCGCGACCGCCGTCGCGGCGATCGGCGCGGCGGTGCTGGGGATCGTCGACGTGCATCCCGACGACACGCGCCCGGGGGTCGAGATCGTCTGGCTCGTGTCGGGATCGGTGCTCCTGGTCTCGCTCCCGGGCCTGCTGCGCGGCGACGGCCGCAAGCGCGACGCCGGGCTCGGCAAGCCGACGGCCTTCGACGAGCAGAGCGCAGCAGATCTTTGGGGAGCGCTAGTGCGAGCGCTCGCCGTCCTGATCGCCATCGTCGCCACCTTCGCCGGCTCGGTCGGCGCGTTCGCGGCGATCCAGGCCGTCGGCCCGAAGGACCAGTCCGGCGACTATGGCTACGGCGACGCCGCCACGGTCCCACCCGGCGGCGGCACGCTGCTCGAGACGCGCAACTTCGTCCGCGTCGTGGCGGCGCTGCAGCGCGAGTTCGGCAGCGACGGTGCGCTGCAGTCGCTCGACGTCGAGCCGACGAACGCCAGGGCGATCGGGCGATCGGGTCCGCTCATGCGCTACGTCGACATCGACGCCTCGGGCCGCTCGCAAGCTCGCGACGGCGACCCCGCGACGCCCGCCGCGCTGGTCCCTGTCGACCGGATCGACGCGGGCGCGATCGACCGCATCGTCACCGCCGCGAGCGGCGAGACCAATGCGCCGATCGAGAGCCTCTCGCTGTCGGGCACGCGCGACTGGAACATCCGGATGACCGGCGGCGAGCCGGACCAGTTCGTCGCCAACCTCGACGGCGGCGGCCTACGACTCCCCGGCGAGGCGAACCCGGAGCCGGTCGGCGCCGGTCCCGACTCGCTGCTGCGCACGGCCAACCTCAAGCGCGTGCTCGACGCGGCGCGCGCACAGACGTCCGGCAAGGCGCGCGTCTCGGGGATGGACGTCCGCCCGGACAGCGTCGCGCTCACGATCCAGAACGGATCGCGCACCCTCAGCCTGCGCTATGGCTACGACGCCCAGCTCACGTCGCGCGACATCAGCCCGAGCCGCGGCGCGAGCGGGGAGACGATCGCGCTCGACGACATCGATCCGGCCGGCCCCGAGCGGCTGGCGAAGGCCTCGCGGCGCGCGGGCTCGAAGGGCCTGCGTGACGCCCAGTACGTGCTGCTGAACGGCACGGCACGCGGCGAAGGCGAACCCGGCCTGCTGCTCTACCTCCCGTCCGGCAGCGACCCGCCGTACGTCGTCGGCGACCTCCACGGCCGCCGGCTCTCGTGGCCGGGACGCGGCTGACTCACATCCGCGAGCACGCGCCGGCGACGGTCGCCGAGACCGCGGCGGCATTCCCGGCGGCAGCCTTCTCGGCCAGTTCTCGCCGCGGGCCGGCCTGGGCGCGCTGCGACGGCCACGCGGCGACGTCGGCGAGCACGGTCGCGGCCGCGCGCCGCTGCGCGGGCAGACCTTCGCCGGCCAGCCAGTAGCGCATCCAGAGGCACGCGGCGCGGAACTCGACGAGGCCCTGGACGTCATTGCGGTAGTTGATGCCTTCCATGTCGTGCGGATCGGCCGAGGTCCCCGCCCAGTCGAACGCGTCGCGCCCGCTCGGCGGGTACGGGGTCCGGCGCTCGTACTCGGCGGCGACCGCGGGCAGTTCGGCATGCGGGACGGGCCGGTCGACGTCCGGCCGCAGCGGCTGCGTCGCCGGCGCGAGCGTGAGCGCGTGCGAGAGCGCCAAGGTCTCCGCCGGGACACCCGGCGCCTGGGCCGGGCCGGCCTCGGGCGACGGGCCGGAACGCGGCAACACCGCCAGAGCGACCGCACAGGCCAGCGCGAGCGCGACGGCGGGGACAAGCGGGCGCCACGACCGGTGCCGGCGCGGGCCGTAGTGACGGTGCGCAGCCGCGTCGAGGGCCGCCTCGAGCTCCGGGAACGTCGTCATGACCCACCCTTCGCGAACCCGCGCAGCGTCAGGAGCCCGCGGCTGACGCGCTTGCGTACGACGGCCTCGGAGACCCGCACCGAAGCGGCGATGTCCTTATAGGAACGCTGGTCGAGCACGCGGGCCCGCACCGCGTCGGCCTGGTCAGGCGGGAGCCGCTCCAGCAGTTCGAGCGCGCGCGCTTCCGCCCCGAGCGCCTCGATCCGCTCGACGAGGTCGTCGTCGACCTCCAACCGCGGCAGGGCGAGCTTGCGGCGCGCGCGGTCCTCGACCCGGCCCTGCTCGATCGAGCGCATCAGGCGATGGCGGGCGATGCCGTAGAGCCACGCGAGGCCCTCCCCGCGATCGGAGCGGTACCGGCGAGCGCCCAGCAGCGCGGCGGCGAACGTCTCCGCGGTCAGATCGGCGGCGAGCTCCGCGTCGCCGCTGCGACGCATGAAATATCCGAGCACCGCGCCTTCGTGGCGGCGATAGAAGACGGCGAACGCGGCGGGCGTCGTCGGCGTGCTCGCCAGCAACTGCTCGTCGGGCCAATCGTCCATGGTCGGCTT
Source organism: uncultured Solirubrobacteraceae bacterium (assembly GCA_963848475.1). Classification (GTDB taxonomy): domain Bacteria; phylum Actinomycetota; class Thermoleophilia; order Solirubrobacterales; family Solirubrobacteraceae; genus Solirubrobacter. The sequence goes on from CAWKDW010000006.1 coordinate 222,541, forward strand.
ACCGTTCGCCATCGGTGTCTGTGACCAAAGAGCCCGATCGGCGACGCGCTGTGACCTCGATTCGTTAACACATTGAGGTAGTGTCAGAGGCAGGCATGGAGCTGCGCGTCATGGCGCCACAGGACCAGTCCGGCTCGCGCGAGCGCTGCTCAACATGCCTGCAGGCCTCGGAGCTCGCTCCGAGGCGAAGCCGACGATCGGCGGCACTCCAAACGCGCGAACGCGTGCTCACGCCTCGCGGTTCGGCCGCCGGAAACGTGGGGTAGGCGCGCACTATGGCCGAACCGATCACGCAGGCCCGCCTTCGGGCGCTCGCCGCCGTGCACCCGGACGAGGGACGCGTGCTTGTCCGTGTTCCTGAACCTGGACCCGACCGAGTTCGCGACGCCCAGCGCGCGATCATCGGCGATCACGTCGGTGTTGACCGCAGCGACGCGCAAGGTCGAGTCCAAGGAAGGGCTCAGCCACGACGAGCGGATGGCGCTGCACGACGACGTGGAGCGCGTCCGCGACGTGCTGCTGCTCCGACGTCGCCGCCAACGGCACTCGCGCGGTGGCCGTGTACGCCTGCGGACCGGCCGACCTGCTCGAGGTCGTGCGCCTGCGGCGCCCGGTCGCGAACAAGGTCGTGCTCGACCGCACCGCGTTCGTCGAGCCGCTCGTGCTGCACGGTACGGACGAGGCGTGGCTGGTGCTGGTCACCAACCGGCGCGCGGCGCGCCTGTTCGTCGGCCCCGGCGACGCGCTGGAGGAGACCGACCGCTTCGTCGACGACGTCCACTCCGAGTACGAGAAGCAGGGCTGGTCGCCGTCCAAGTTCGATCGCTCGGTGGAGCAGGAGGTCAAGGACCACCTCGCCAACGCCGCCGACCTCGCCTTCGACGTCTACAAGAAGCGCGGGCTCGACCGCGTCCTGATCGGCGCGCCGGACGAACTGGTGGGCGAGCTCAAGGGCAAGCTGCATCCGTACCTGCGCGAGCGGATCGCGGGCCGCATCTCCGTCGACATCGAGAACGCGTCGCTCGACGACGTCTGCTCGGCGGCCGGGCCGCTGATCGAGGCGCACGCGCGCAAGTGCGAGCGCGAGGCGCTGGACCGGCTCGCGCAGGGCGTCGGCACCGGCGGGCGCGGCGCGGCGGGCATCGCCGAGGTGCTCGACATGCTCAACCAGGCGCGCGTGGAGACGCTGCTGATCTCCGAGAACTTCCGCGCCTCCGGCCGGGTGGACTTCGAGGCGGGGCTGCTGCTGCCCGAGGGCGCCGAGTCGGGCGAGGCGGTCGACGACATCGTCGAGCCGGCGATCGAGAAGGCGATCGAGCAGTCCGCGACCGCGATGGTCGTGCGCCACCACGACGACCTCGGGCCGCTGGGCGGCATCGGAGCCGTGCTGCGATTTTGACGATCGCCTTCCTCGGCACGGGGTTGATGGGCGCGCCGATGGCGCGCAACCTCGCGGGCGCGGGCCACACGGTCCGCGCCTGGAACCGAACGCCGGCCAAGGCGGAGGGGCTCGGCGCGACGGTCGCGGGCACCCCCGCCGAGGCGGTCGAGGGCGCCGACGTCGTGATCACGATGCTCGCCGACGGCCCCGCGGTCGCGGCGGCGATGGACGGCGTGACGCTGACCGCCGAGCAGGTCTGGTGGCAGTGCAGCACGGTCGGCGTCGAGTGGATCGCCAAGCTCGCCGGCGGCACCGCGGCGCAGTTCGTCGACGGCCCGGTGATGGGCACCAAGGCGCCCGCCGAGCAGGGCCAGCTGACCGTGCTGGCCGCGGGCGCCGGGCGCGAGCGGCTCACCGGCATCTTCGAGCCGGTCGCCGCGAAGGTCGTCGACCTCGGCGACGAGGTCGGGGCCGGGACCAAGCTCAAGCTCGTCCTCAACAACTGGGTGATCTCGTTCGTCGAGAGCCTGGCCGAGACGATCGCGCTGGCCGAGGGCCTCGGGGTCGACCCGGCCAAGTTCTTCGAGGGCATCGAGGGCGGCGCGATGTACGCGCCCTACGTGAAGGTCAAGGGTGTGCCGATGATCGAGCGCTCGTTCGAGCCGAGCTTCTCGCTCAAGCTCGCGCACAAGGACGCCGGGCTGGTGCTCGACGCCGCTCGCGAGCTCGGCCTCGAGCTTCCGCTGCCGGCGCTGGTGCGGCAGCAGATGGGCAAGGCGATCGAACGTGGACACGGCGAGGACGACCTCTCAGCTACGTTCATGGCCCTGTGTCCCGAGCGCTCATAATCGTCGACTTCCAGAACGACTTCACACCCGGTGGCGCGCTGCGCCGTCGCGGACGGCGACGCGATCGCCGATCGGCTCAACGCGCTGGCCGGCTCCGGGGCGTTCGACCTGGTCGTCGCCACGCGCGACTGGCACCCCGCCGAGCACTCGTCGTTCGCCGTCAACGGCGGCCCGTGGCCGCGTGCACTGCGTCGCGGGCAGCGCGGGCGCCGAGCTGCATCCGGCGCTCGATCGCAACCAGCTCGACGTGATCGTCGACAAGGGCCAGGCCGTCGACACCGACGGCTACAGCGGCTTCGAGGGCACCGACCTCGAGACGCTACTGCGCGAGCACGAGGTGACCGAGGTCACCGTCACGGGCCTCGCCACCGACTACTGCGTCAAGAACACCGCGCTGGACGCGCTGCGCGCAGGCTTTGCCGTCACGGTCGACAGCACGCGCGGTCCGCGGCGTCGAGATCGAGCCGGGCGACTCCGAGCGCGCACTGGCCGAAGTGCGCGCCGCCGGCGGCGTGGTGGCGTGAGCAACTCCGCTGACCGGCTGATCGATCAGCTCCGCCCGCACATCAACGACGAGCGCGTGCTGGAGGCGATGCGCGAGGTTCCGCGCGAGCTGCTTCGTCCCGGAGGAGCTCGCCGCCGAGGCCTGGGACAACGTGCCGCTCCCGATCGGCGCCGGCCAGACGATCTCGCAGCCGCTCGTCGTCGCGCGGATGCTCGAGCTGCTCGAGCTGCAAGGGCCACGAGCGGATCCTCGACGTCGGCACCGGCTCGGGCTACCACGCGGCGCTGCTCGCGCGGCTCGGCTCGCACGTGTGGAGCGTCGAGCGCCACGTCGGCGCTGTCCGAGCAGGCACGGCGCAACCTCGAGGCCGCGAAGATCTACAACGTGGCGCTCGTCGTCGGCGACGGCGTACGCGGGCTGCCCGAGACGGCGCCGTTCGACGCGATCAACGTCGCCGCGGCCGCCGGCCGCGACATCCCGTCCGCCCTGGAGGACCAGCTGGGGCCGGGTGCGCGGCTCGTCGTCCCGGTGCGAGACCGGCGACCAGCGGCTCTACATCGTCCAGCGCACCCGCGCGGGCTCGAGCGCAAGGGGCTCGAGCGCGTGCGCTTCGTCCCGCTCGTGACTACCTGACCGGCTCCAGGCGCGGGTTCGGGCGGTACTCGCGCCCGACCTTCGCGCACGGCTTGCCGTCGTTCATCACGACGTCGGCGGTGAAGTCGTTGGCGCCGCGGATCAGCGAGGAGCCGACGCCGTAGGAGTCCACGGGCACGCCGGCGTCCTCGAACTCGCGTGATGCGCTGGGCGTTGAAGCCGCCGGAGACGACGATGTGGACGTCCTTGAAGCCGGCCCGGTCGAGCTCGGAGCGCGTCAGCTCGACCAGTTCGGCGGCGACGCCCGTCGGCGCGGCGTCGCCGTGCAGGCGGCGCAGCGACTCGTCGGCGAGCTTGTCGCTGGTGTCCAGCCGCACGCCCCACAGGTCGTCGCCGAGCGCGTCGGCGACCTCGAGCGCGGTGCGCACGGAGTCGTTGACGAAGTCGACGAGCACCGTGACGTTCATGTCGCGCCCGAAGCGGTCGGCGAACTTGCGCGCCGCGAGCGCGGTGTCGCCGCCGTAGGCGGCGATCAGCCCGTGCGGCACGGTGCCGACGCCGCGGCCGCCCCACCACGAGGCCTGCGCGTCGGTCGAGACGCCGATCGCCCCCGCGATGTGCGCCGACCAGCCGTCGCCGGTCTGCACGAGCCAGTGGTCGTGGCGGGCGGGGAAGTACAGGATCGGCTTGCCGCGGGCCGCGTCGACGACCTCGCGCACGTTGCGCATGACCAGCGTGCGCCGCGCCATCACGCCGAGGTAGACGGTCTCGAGGTGCGCGAAGTCCGCGTAGTCGCCCTCGATCGTCATCACGCGTCTCCCACGGGGAGATCTCGTCGCCCTCGTGCAGCGCGCGCACGTCGAGGCTCTCGAAGCCGTTGACCCAGAGATCGCCCTCGTAGTGGCCCGGCGCCCTGCTTGAGCACGGCGATCGCCTCGTCGATCCCGCCGAGGATCGAGTCCTTGCGCTGGAAGACCTGCATCAGCACCCGCGGGTGATGCCCGTCGGCCTCCAGCAGCGACTTCGTCAGGTTGAAGTACGCGTCGGAGTAGTAGCCCTCGCGGATCTTCTCGACCGGCAGGCGGAACGCCGACGGCGGGTAGGCGGACACGCTCACGGACGGCCATCTGCCCACGAAGGCTACGAGATGGCGCCGGCCGCCGTGAGAACGATGACCAAGCGTGCCGAGCGCGACGCGGTAGATCACGAAGATCGCCGTCGAGTGCGAGGTCAGCCAGCGCAGCATCCAGGCGATCGACGCGTAGCCGACGACGAAGGCCAGCAGCGTCGCGATCACGGTCGGCGCGAGGCCCGCACCGCCGGGCTCGCCGATCTTGCGCGCCTCGAACAGGCCGGACAGCACGACCGCCGGGATCGAGAGCAGGAACGAGTAGCGAGCGGCCGACTCGCGGTCGAAGCCGGCGAACAGGCCGGCCGGTGATCGTCGCGCCCGAGCGCGAGACGCCGGGGATCAGCGCGCAGCGCCTGCGCGAAGCCGATCAGCGCCGCGTCGCGCGCGATTGATGTCGCTCAGGTCGCGATTGCGCTTGGCGACCGTGCTCGGCGTAGCAGCAGCAGCAAGGCCCATCACGATCAGCGCGCTGCCGATCAGGTACAGGTTGCGCCCGCCGCTCTCGATCTGGTCGCGTGAAGATGAAGCCGAAGATCGCGATCGGGATCGTGCCGAGGCCGATGTACCAGCCCATCCGCGCGTCGAGCTCGCCGCGCAGCGACGGGTCGCGCAGGCTGCAGGAACCACGTCTTGATGATCCGCCACAGGTCCTCGCGGAAGTAGAGCAGCACCGCGGCCATCGTCCCGAGCTGGACGACGGCGGTGAAGGCCGCGCCGGGATCGTCCCAGCCGGCGAAGGCGGGCACGATCCGCAGGTGGGCGGTGCTCGAGACCGGCAGGAACTCGGTCAGCCCTTGGACGATGCCGAGGACGATGGCCTGGAAAGGCGTCCACGGCGGCCCGAGAATAGCGGCGGGAACCTGATCGATAGCTGAACGGACACATAGGGAATCCCTGATGGCCCTTATTCGCCCCCGCGTCAGAGAATGAGCTCGCCCGCATGCCGATGCGCCGGGCCTGCGCATCGCGCGCTAGCGTCCGGGCTATGAGCACGGAGACGATCGAGAGCCGGTCACCGCAGGATCAGTCCGACGTGGTGGTGTCCGCCCCGGCCGCGGATCGCGAGGTGGTCGCCGCTGCGGTCAAGCGCGCGCGTGAGGCGCAGCGCGAGTGGTCGCGCAGCGCGCTCGCACGCGCCGATGCGCTGTCCGCCGCCGCTGAGGCGCTCGCCGCCGCGAAGGACGACGTCGTCGCGCTGATGGTGCGCGAGGTCGGCAAGCCGCTGACCGAGTCGGTGATGGAGCACGGGCGTTCCGTGCGCATCCTGCGCTACCAGGCGCAGTCGGCGATGGACCCGGACGGCGACACCTATCCCGCCGCGCCGCCCGCCGATCCACGCACGCTGCTGCTGAGCCGCCGCCGCCCGCGCGGCGTCGGCGGGCCTCATCACGCCCTGGAACTTCCCGTTCGCGATCCCGCTGTGGAAGGCGGCGCCGGCGCTGGCCTACGGCAACACCGTGGTGCTCAAGCCGGCCTCGGACGCGATCGCCTGCGCGCTGCTGCTGGAGGAGATCCTCAACCAGCACCTGCCCGAGGGCGTCTTCAACGTCGTCACCGGGCCGGGCGCCGCCGGCCAGGCGGTCGTCGAGCTGGCGGACGTCGTCTCGTTCACAGGCTCGACGGCGGTCGGGCTCGGCGTCGCCGCCGCCGCGACCGCGCGCGGCATCGCCAGCCAGGCCGAGATGGGCGGGCTGAACGCGTCGATCGTGCTCCCCGACGCCGATCTGGAGTCGGCGGCGAAGGTGATCGCCGGCGCCGCGATGGGCTTCGCGGGCCAGAAGTGCACGGCGACCGGCCGCGTGATCGTGCTCGGCGACCCGGCAGCGTTCACGGACGCGCTGGCCGCTGCGGTCGAGGCGCTCCCGACGGGCGATCCGGCCGATGCGAGCACCGTGATCGGCCCGGTCATCAACGTGCCGGCGCGCGACGACCTGGTCGCGGCCGCCAATGGCGCTCCGGCCGACGGCGGACGCCTGGTGACCGGCGGTGCCGCGCTCGACGGGCCGGGCCTGTTCTTCAGCCCGGCGGTCATCGACGGACAGGACCCGTCCGCGCGGCTGGCGCAGGAGGAGGTCTTCGGGCCGATCGTCACCGTGCTGCGCGCGAGCTCGGCCGAGCAGGCGGTCGAGATCTCCAACGGCGTGCCGTTCGGGCTCGTGACGTCGGTCTTCACGCGCGACCTGGACTCCGCATTGACGGTTGTCGACGGGCTCGAAACGGGCATGATCCGCGTCAACATGCCGACCTCCGGCGTCGACTTCCACGCGCCCTTCGGGGGCGAGAAGCAGTCCTCGTTCGGCCCGCGCGAGCAGGGCAAGGCCGCGCGCGAGCTGTACACGACGACGCACACGATCACCATCGGACCGAGCTGAGCCGATGGCGCTCTGGCGGGTCCAGACGGCTGACGGCGAGCGGCTCGCCCGCGGGTCGGTGGACGGCTGGGCCGGTCGAGCTGCTCGAAGGGACGCTCGACGCGCTGCTGGCGGCGGGCTCGCTCGACGCGCCGGTCACCGGGCCGGTCCCGGCCGGTTCGGTCGTGCTCGCGCCGGTGGCCGGGCAGGAGGTGTGGGCCGCGGGCGTCACCTACTCGGCCAGCCGCAGCGCGCGCAACGACGAGTCCAAGGGCGCGCACGACTTCTACGACCTCGTCTACGACGCCGAGCGGCCGGAGCTGTTCTTCAAGGCCGCGCCGGGCCGCGTACGCGGTCCGGGCGGGCTGATCGGCGTGCGCGAGGACTCCGGCTGGGACGTGCCCGAGCCCGAGCTCGCGCTGGTGATCTCGGCCGCCGGGGAGATCCTCGGCTACACGATCGGCAACGACGTCTCGTCGCGCTCGATCGAGGGCGAGAACCCGCTCTATCTGCCGCAGGCGAAGGTCTACCGCGGCTCGTGCGCGCTCGGCCCGTGCATCGTGCCGGTGGCCGAGGCCCCGCCCGCGGAGGAGCTGGAGATCGCGCTGACGATCTCTCGCTCCGGCGAGGCGGTATTCGAGGGCTCGACGCAGGTCGCGCTGCTCAAGCGCGGGTCTGCCGGAGCTGGTCTCGTGGCTGTTCAAGGCCCAGGATTTCCCTGTGGGCGCGGTGCTGCTGACGGGTACGTCAGTGATACCCGCGGTCGAGTTCACGCTGCGGGGCGGTGATGAGGTGCGGATCGCGATCACCGGGTTGGGAGAACTGGTGAACACGGTGGAGGTCGTATGAAGGCGATCGTCTGGCAGGGTCCGTCCGAGATGACCGTGGAGGAGCGGCCGCAGCCGGGCGATCCCGGGCCGGGCGAGCTCATCCTGCGCCCCGAGGCGGTGGGGATCTGCGGCTCGGAGATCGAGGGCTACCTCGGCCACATGGGCAACCGCATCCCGCCGCTGGTCATGGGCCACGAGTTCGCGGGGACGGTCGTGGCGGCCGGCGAGGGTGCTTCGGAGTTCGAGGGCGCGCGCGTGGCCGTCAATCCCTTGAGTGGCTGCGGCGAGTGCCGGCTGTGTCTTGCCGGGCACACCAACCTGTGCCGCGACCGCGTGCTGATCGGCGTGCACGCGCCCGGCGCCTTCGCCGACTTCGTCAAGGTGCCCGCGTCCGATGCGCGCGTGCTGCCCGACGGGATCTCCTCGCGCGTCGGCGCGCTGATGGAACCGCTCGCCAACGGCGTACACGCCGTCCGCCTCGCCCCGGACGGGGTCGAGAGCGCGGTGGTGATGGGCGCGGGAACGATCGGGCTCGTCACGCTGCAGGCGGCGCTGCTCGACGGCATCCTCCACGTCGCGGTCGTCGAGCCGCAGGACGAGCGGCGCGCCCGCGCCTCGGCGCTCGGCGCACATGCCGTCTACGGCTCGCCCGAGGAGGCGAGGGACGCCGGCGAGCCGGACCTCGTGCTCGACGCGGTCGGCGCGCAGGCCACCCGTGCGCTCGGGCTCGAACTGCTGCGCCCCGGCGGGACGATGGTCTGCATCGGGCTCGCCAGCGACGACACGACGCTCGGCTTTCACGACGTCGTGCGCAGCCAGCACCGCATCCAGGGCTCCTACGCGTACACGATGCCGGACTTCGAACAGGCCCACGCGTGGCTCGTGAGCGGTGAGGCCTCGCTCGGCGACGAGCTCTCGGCCGTGCTGCCGCTCGACGCCGGGCCGGAGGCCTTCGCGCGTCTGGCCGGGGGCCCGCCGCCGCCGGAGTTCAAGGTCTTCCTGGCCGGCGAGGGCCGGGAGGCGTGAGCCGCACGGTCGTCGTCGTCGGCGCGTCGTCGGGCATCGGGCTCGCGACGGCGCGGGCGTTCGCCGCGGCCGGCGACACCGTCCACGCCGCCGCACGGCGGGAGATCGACGAGCGCGGGGTGACGGCGCACCGGCTCGACGTCACCGACCGCGAGGCGGTGGCGGCCTTCGCGGCCGGTTTCGACAGCGTCGACGCCCTGATCGTCGCCGCGGGCACGAACATCAAGCAGCGGCGACTGCACGAGCTCACGCCCGAGACGTGGGATCACGTGATCGGCGCGAACCTCAACGGCCCGTTCTACGTGCTGTCCGCCTTCCAGGAGGCGCTGCGCGCCGCGCGCCCGGCACGGTGGTGGTGATCTCCAGCGTCTCCGGCGCCTACACGGATCGCTCCGGCCCGGCCTACCAGGCCGCGAAGGCGGGAGTGCTGGCGCTGGTGCACGGCGCCGGCTTCGAGGCCGGCGGCGAGATCCGCTGCACCGCCATCTTGCCCGGCGTCGTCGACACGGCGATCCTCGACAACCGGCCCGAGCCGCCCGACGCGGCGACGCGCGCCCAGATGCTGCATGCGGAGGACGTGGCGGCGGCGTGCGTGTTCGCCGTCTCGCTGCCGCCACGGGCCTACGTCCCGGAGCTCACGATCCTGCCGACTGCACTGCAGGCGATCGGGAAGACGACGTGAGCCAGCGGTCGACGACGTAGCCGCCGAACGGGATCACGGCGCCGAGCAGGATCAGCAGCGTGGTCTTGGTGCTCCAGCCCTGGTCGGGGCGAAGGTTGAGCGCGAGCAGGACGTAGGCGATGAAGAGCGCGCCGTGGATCGGCCCCAGCACGGTGACGCCGAGCTCGGCGTCGGCGGTGCGTTTGAGCACGGAGGCCACCAGCAGCAGGAGGAAGCTGGTCGCCTCCAGGATCGCGACGATGCGAAAGGTCTTGAGCGAATTCACCCCTAGAGAGTGACGCAGGCGGCGGTATTGAGAACCCTCACGTGACTATGCGACAGTCAGTCACATGCACGGACGCGTAACTGCTGGGCGCCCTCGCCTCGGCTCTTCTCCTCGCTTCTCCCGCTTCCGCCGCGGTCCCGGGCGGCAACCTCGTCGCGAACCCCGGTGCCGAAGCCGGCGCAGGCGCCGCCGACAGCTCGACGCAGCTGCCGCTCCCAGGCTGGACGGTCGAGTCGACCTTCACCGCGGTCAAGTACGGCGCGCCTGGCTTCCTGACCACGGAGGACGGCTCGCGCCTCGACGGCGGCGCCAACTTCTTCGCCGGCGGCCCGGGCGGCGAGGTCTCCGCCGCGTCGCAGACGGTCGACGTCAGCGCCGCCGCCGCCGAGATCGACGCGGGCAGGCTCAGCATGTCCCTGTCGGCGCTGATCGGCGGCTACGCGAGCCAGGACGATGCGGCCACGGTCACCGCGACGCCGCTGAACTCGTCGAGCATCGGCCATCGGTCCGGCGACCACGATCGGACCGGTCACGTCGACCGACCGCAAGTCGACCACGGACCTGCTGCGGCGCTCCGCCACGTTCGCGGTGCCGGCCGGGACCCGGAAGATCAGCGTGCGGATCACCGCGACCCGTGCGGCGGGCAGCTACAACGACGGCTACGTCGACAACGTCAACCTCTCCTTCGGTGGCTCGCCCGCCGCGGGCAAGAGCGTCGTTGCCGGCGTCGTCAGCGGCAAGGTCCTCGTCAGGCTCGCCGGCAGCAGCAAGTTCGTCGCGCTCGACCCCTCGGTGATCAAGAACGGCGCCGAGTTCGACACGCGCAAGGGCGTCGTGGAGATCACCCGCGCCGACGGCGGCGTCGCCAAGTTCTACGCCGGCATCTTCAAGCTCAGCCAGTCCGGCGGCATCACCACGATGACGCTGTCGCAGAAGCTGACCGGCTGCCCCAAGGGCAAGGCGAGCGCCGTCGCGGCGGCCAAGAAGCCCAAGACGCGCAAGCTGTGGGGCGACGGCAAGGGCAAGTTCCGCACGCGCGGCCAGTACTCGGCGGCCACGATCCGCGGCACCAAGTGGCTCGTCCAGGACCGCTGCACGAGCACGCTGACCAGGGTCACCAAGGGTGTCGTCGCCGTCCAGGACCGCGTCAAGAAGAAGACCGTCGTGGTGCGCAAGGGCAAGCGCTACACCGCCCGCGCGCGGCGCTAGGCGAGTTCGTCGAGCACCGTCTGGACGAAGTCGAGGTCGCGGGCCGCGAGGACGAGGTCGATCGCCTCGCGGATCACGTCGGCGTTCGAGTGGTCGAAGCGAACCGCGATGTCGTCCCACGAGCCGCGCAGGACCCGGAGCGCGTAGGCGCCTGAGGGATCGCCCGCGGGCTTCCAGCCGAGATCGAGCGCGAGCTCGCCGTTCTCGAGTGAGAGGAGATCCTCGCTGAGGTGCGCGTCGCGCTCGTCGGCGGTCATCGCCGCCGCGGCCGGGGCCTCCTCGAAGCGGTTGAACGCGACGGTCCAGCCGGTCGGGATCCGTAGGGGGACGAGCCGCGCCATCAGCCCTTGGCCGTCGAGCGCGGGTGCGAGTGGATCTTCTTGGCGCTGATCTCGGCGCGATGCACGTGGACCTTCTTCCCCTTCTCGTAGCCGATCGGGAACCCGTAGGTCTTATACGCGTGCACGGCGTCGTCGCCGCGCCAGATCACGTCGCCGGTCAGCAGCGTCTCCTTCTCGAGCTCGGCGACCTCGGCCTCGCTGAACGCCCACATGAACTGGCCGTTCTCGTTGCTCGCGTCGACCCGCTCCTTCTCGGACGCGCCTTTCCAGTGCTTGGCCCGCGTGTACTGGCTCGGCGGGACGTGCGTGCACTGCGCGTAGAGCTCGTTGATGTCGTGTTCCGGCTCGCCGCTGGGATCGATGTCCTTGTGGTTGAAGCGGTCGCCGTACTGCGCCACCGCCACGATCAGGTCGCGGCACGCCTGGTCCCATTTCGGGTTCGGCGCGTCGGGCTTGCCCTTGCGCTGATGCGTCTGGACGTCGCGGACGATCTCGATGATCCGCTCGAGCGCGATGATCTCGTCCTCGGGCTTGGGATCGCGCTTGGAGACCTTGTTCAGCCGCGCCTGCGCCTTGCCCAGCAGGCCGCCCTTGTTGGCCGAGGCCATCGTCACGGCGCCGTCGGGCGTGACCTCGATCTCGTGCTGCGCGCCGGAGAGCGTGACCGTCGCCTTGAAGCCCTCGGGTTCATGCTCCGCCGCGGGTTCGGCGGCCGCGGCCGCGGCGGGTTCGGGCTCGTCGGCCCCGGTGAAGCGGTCCTTGACGCTCTTGACCTTGCCCTTGATCCACTTCTTGGCGCCGCCGAAGAGCTTCTTCGCGCCCTTGACCGCGCCCATGACGATGAAGTCGACGGCCTTGCTGATCGGCGCCTGGACCTTCTCGATGACGGAGTGGATCTTCTCGCTGATGCCGCCGAGCCCGAGCAGGCTGGCCAGGAAGGAGATCGCCAGCGGCAGGGCCTTTGCGAGGCTGCTCTCGACCTTCGAGGCCACCACGCCGATCGCGCCCTTCGCGATCGCGCCGACCGAGTCGAGGATCGAGCGGACGAACTCCATGATCTCGCTACCCCGCTCGATCACGAACATCACGATGTCGTAGATCGCCTTGCACGCCTTGATGAAGGCGGCGGCGGGGTTCATGAACGCGATCAGCCACGTGATCCCGGCCTTGATGACCTTCTCGATGATGAAGGTCTTGATCTGGCCGAGGACCAGGTCCTCGAGGTCGCCGATCTTGTCCTTGATCCAGCGGAACAGGCCGATCGGGCCCTCGATCATCAGCGTCTTGAAGACGTCGACGGTCCGCTCGAGCCGCGCCATCACCGGCTCGCCGACGAGCTTCACCACGCGCGCCCGGATGTTGCGATAGGTGAGGCCCAGGACCTGCATGACGAGGTCGAGGATCCCGGCGGCGTCGAACGTCTTCGGCAACGTGATGCCGGCCCGCCCGATCGCACCGAAGAGCCAGCCCATCAGGCCTTCCTGGAGATGCGATGCGATGTTGCCCAGGAAGCCGGTGAGGCCCGCCTTGACGCCGTCGATCAGGTGGCCGAGGAACCCGATCGGGTCGGCGATGATGTCGCCGATCACGTCGGCCGCCTTGGCCAGGACGCCGAGCAGCATGTTCTTGAGCTGGATGATCGTCTTGACCACGCCGACGATCGCGTCCATCGCCTTGTCGACGAGGCCGCGGTTGGCGGCCTTCATCGCGTCGATCCGCGAGTCGAGCTGATCGCGCGCCTCGACGTACTTGCTCGCCAGCGCGTCGACCATCTCGCCCTGCTTGGAGTCCACGTCGGCCGTCAGCTGCTCGAACTGCCCCGAGAGCTTCTCCTCCGCCTCCTTACCGACCTGCTTGAGATCCTGCGGTAGCTGGGCGACGTACTTGGAGATCTCCAGCTTGCCCTGCGCGATCCGCGTGCGGGCCGCGTTGAGCCCACCGCCGACGACATCGGCGACGCGGCCGATGACCACGTCCATATCGGCCAGGTAGCGGGTCTTGCCCTCCGCGTAGAAGGCGTTGACCTCGCCGGGCATGCCCAGCAACTTGTCCTTCAGCCAGCGGCCGGCCCCGAGCAGCCCGTCGTAGCGGTCGTCCTTGTAGGCGTCCATGCGGGCGCCGACGTAGTCCTCGAAGCGCTTGCGCGCCGCTCCCTCGCCCGCGTTGAAGGCCGCCTCGACCTTCCCGTCGAGACCTTCGAGCGTCTTGCCGACATCCGCCTTGGTGCGGTCGTAGATGCCCTGGATGTCCGTCGCGACCTTGGCTCGCTTGGCCTCGTCGGCCGTCTTCGCACCCTGCTTGGAGCCGAGCACCTGCGCCATCGCCGTGCCGCGCGCGCCCTGCATCCCCTGCAAGCCCTTGAGCTCGGCCGCGCCCGCATCGGATTTCGCCTTGCCGAGCACTCCCTGCTCGTCCTTGCGGTACTCGCCGGGCGCCGCGGCCGCGTGCTGCTTCGCCTCGTCGCGGGCATCGAGCGCACCCGTGAACGCGGGCTCGTTGGACTTCTGGAGCTGCTCGTCCGTGACCTCCGCCTCGGCCATCTTCTGCTCGACCGACGCCGGCCCCGCCGAGAGATCCGTCGTCGCGGCCGGGACCGGCGGCGGCATCGCGCCCGCCGCGCCGACCGTCGGGTGCGCGGCCCCCTTGGGCTCCTCCGGCATCGGCTCGACCGGCTTGGCCTTGGCCTTGGAGGCGTCCGGCGTGGCGACGGTCGCGTCCTTGATGTCCTTCTCGGAGGACTGCTTGCCGTCCTTGACGAGCCCGCCGACCTGGCCCTTGACCTTCTCGGCGCCGCCCTCCTTGAACTCGTCCGCCTCCTCGAGGTTCTTGGGCGCGGCGGCGTCGATCGCCTCCTTGACCGCGGCGATGAACGCCGCCCGGTCGAACGTCCCCGGCTCCTTCTCGGCCATCTCCTCCACCTGCGCGGCCTGCGCCTGGCTGGAGAGATCGTTGCCCGGCGGGACCGCCGCCCCCTGCGCCCCAGCAGCACCCGCCTTCGCCGGAGCGTGTGTCTTCGCACCTCCGGCCGCGGCCGCCGACTTGCCCTTCATGGCCTGGAACGCGGGGTCCGCGTGCGGGTCCTTGGTGACCGCGGCGGCGGCAGGACCAGCGGCCGCTGCGCCGGCGGACGCCTGCGCCGCGCCAGCGGGACCAGCGGCCGCACCGCCTGAAGCAGCGCCATGCGCCGCCCGCGTACCCGCCGCGGCGGAAGCCGCGCCGCCCGACGCGGCACCGGCGCCCGCGGCCCCACCGCCCGAAGCGGCACCGTGCGCCGCTCCGGGGCCTGCGGCCGCGCTTGCAGCGCCGCCCGAAGCGGCGCCGTCCGCCGGACCGGGACCCGCGGCCGCCCCGCCCGAAGTCGCCGCGTGCTCCGCGCCCGGGCCTGCGGTAGCGCCCGCGGCCGCGGCGTGCTCCGCGCCCGGACCCGGCAGCGGCGGCCGCCGCACCGGACGCGGCGCCGGCACCCGCGGGGCCGGCCGCGGCACCGCCCGCACCTGCCGACAGCGCCTCGCCTGCCTGGCACCCGCGCTCGCCGCCGCACCACCCGACAGCGCCTCGCCTGCCTGAGCGCCAGCGCCGGCCGCCGCACCACCAGACAGCGCCTCGCCAGCCTGGGCGCCCGCGCTCGCCGCGGCGCCACCCGACGCCGGGCCCGCAGCCTGCGCGCCCGCCGCCGCGCCACCCGACACCGCCTCGGCCGGCTGCGCGCCCGCAACTGGGGTCGCGCCGCTCGCCGCCGACTCCGTTTCCGCGCTTGCCGTCGCGCCGCCCGCGGCTGCTCCGTCCGTCTCGCTCTTCGCTGAACCGCTGCTCAGCTTCGCGAGAACCGGCCGGTCGCGGGTGGTGGCGGGCGGGCGGCGGGCGTTGAGGAGGCGGGCTACGGCGGCGTTGCCGGCGTGACGTTGGAGGGCGACGATGCGTGCCGCGGTGAGCGGGCCTGGGCCAGCGGGTTCGGGCGTGGCCTCGACGGGTGCCGGAGCGACGATGACCGGCACCTGCTCGACTTCGGGCTCGCGGCGCTGCGGCACTTACTCCGGCAGTTCCTCGGGCAATTCGTCGAGCGCGAGGCCGTCCTCCGCGATCTCGGATTCCGTTTCGAGCGCTTCCTCCTCCGCCGCTTCACGGGCGAGGCGGGCGACCGCCTGGTTGCCCATCGCGGACGCCCAGGCGGGCGTTCTGAACCGCAGTGGCGCCGCGGGCTCCGGGCGGCGGGCGCGCTCGGCGCCGGGTTCAGCCTCCTGCTCGCGCCTGCGATCCAGCACGAACGAGACCGTACCCGTCGCGGCGCGGCCGTTGGGGAAACCTTCAGGGCAGGTCGATCACGACCTTGCCGACGACGCCGCGCTGCACCGCGTCGTGCGCTGCGCCGATGTCCTCCAGCGCGAACCGGTGGATCGGCAGCGGGGTCAGCGCCCCGACCGCGACCGCCTGGCTGACACCGTCGACCGCCGCCCGCAAAGCGGCGCGCCCGATCCCGTAGACCATCACGAAGCGCAGCAGCAGGTTGGGTCCCATCAGCGGCCGGATCGGGATCTCGGCCGTCGCCTGGTCGGCGGCGTAGGTCGCGATGACCGCGTGGTGCGCGGCCACCGCGAGATCGAGCGCGAGGTTCGGCCCCAGGGCGAGCTCGACGATCCGATCGATCCCCTCGGGCGCCGCCGCGCGGATCTGCTCGACCGCGTCCTCGGAGCGGTAGTTGACGACCGCGTCGGCACCCGCCGCACGCGCCAGCGCCGCCTTCTCCTCGCCCGACACCGTCGCGATGACCCGCGCGCCCGCCCAGTGCGCCAGCTCGATCGCCGCGTGCCCGACCGCGCCGGCCCCGCCGGCCACCAGGACCGACCGACCGCGCACCGGACCGTCCGCATTGAGGCAGTGGTAGGCCGTCAACGCGGGGATCCCGAGCGAGGCGCCCAGCTCGAACGACGCCCCGGAAGGCAGCGGCACCGCCTGCTCGGACGGCACGACGGTGAACTGCGCCGCCGTCCCCCACTGACGCTGGTAGCCGGCGAAGTAGACCCAGACGCGCTCACCCACGCGCCCCTCGTCGACTCCGGAGCCGACCGCTTCGATCACCCCCGCCCCGTCCTGCCCGGGTACCTGGAAGTCGAACGCCAGCGTCGCAGTGGCGCCGGCGCGGGACTTCCAGTCCGTCGGGTTCACGCCCGCGACAGCGAGCCGCACGCGGACCTCGCCCGGGCCTGGCGAGGGCGTCTCGATCTCCGAGACCTCCAGGACGCTCGAGGCGCCGGTCTCGGTGTAGTGCGCGGCGATCATTCGTCGAAGAACGGTTCGCCGGGACGGGCGTACTGCCGGGCGACGTCCAGATTCAACGTCACCCCCAACCCTGGGCCTGAGGGCACCGCGACGCGCCCGCCGGAGATCACGGGACCGTCGAACCCGAGTGCCAGGTCCTCCCAGAACGGAACGCTCATGCCATGCCACTCCAATGCGAGGAAGTTGGGGATCGCCGCGGCCACATGGACGTTGGCCACGGTCCCGATCGGCGACGCGATGCAGTGCGGCGCCATCGAGATGTAGTGCGTGTCGGCGTAGTCCGCGATCCGCCGCGTCTCCAGCAGCCCGCCGGTCTTCTGCGGGTCGGGCGCGGCGATGTCGATCGCGCCGCACTCGAACGCCTCGCGGAAGCCGTGGCGCATGTAGCCGTTCTCGCCGGTGGCGATCGGCGTCGAGGTCGAGGTCGTGACGCGCCGCAGCGCCTGCACGTTCTCGGGCGGCACGGGGTCCTCGAGCCACATCAGCCCGAGCGGCTCGAGCTCGTGGGCGAGCCGCTGCGCGTCCGCGACCTGGTAGCGCCAATGGCAGTCGAAGGCGACATCGACCTCGTCCCCGACGGCATCGATCACCGCCGCCGCCAGCTCGACCATGTAGCGGATCTCCGCACGCGAGAGCGTCCCGGAGGCCGTGTCCTGCTGAAACGGCGTCGGCACGTCGAGATCGAACTTCAAGGCGCTGAACCCGAGCTCGTCCACGACCTGACGCGCCCGCGCCGCGTAGAGCTCAGGCGTGAAGACCTCGTCCGGCACGCCCTTGGCGTACGCGCGCCCGTGCTCGGGGTTGCGGATCGCGCCCGCGGCGATCGCCTCCGGCGGCTCAGCACCCCAGCGTGCGGGCCGCTCGACCATCGTCGCGTCCATCGAGTGCAGCGCCTCGCCGGCGTGGCAGTCGGCGTACATGCGCACGGAGTCACGAAAGCGACCACCGAGCAGCCGGTGGATCGGCACGCCGTAGTGCTGGCCGACGAGATCCCAGAGCGCCGCCTCGATCCCCGAGATCGCGTTGTAGACGATCCCCGCGGCCGATCCTGCGCCCGACGAACCCCAGCGGAGCTTCGCCCACAAACGGTCGACATCCCGCGCGTCCTCGCCGATCAGCAGCGGTGCGAGGTCGCGCACGATGGCGGTCAACCCCGGTGCGGTGAAGGCCTCGCCGATGCCCGAGAGACCCTCGCCCTCGGCGTCCACGCGCACGAAGGTCCAGTCGTAGTTGGCCTCGACGACCGCGGTATGCACTCCGGTGATCCTCATCGCGGCAATCGTTTCAGAGAGCACGAGCCGGGAAGCCTGAACGGCATGGAGGAGCACACCGAAGTTCACAAGCAGACAATGCGCAAGGTCGTCACCCGACTGATGCCGGCACTGCTCGTCCTCTACGTGATCGCGTACCTGGATCGGGTGAACGTCTCGTTCGCGCAGGACCGACTCGAGGAGGACCTCGGATTCTCCGGCGCGGTCTACGGCTTCGGCGCCGGCGTCTTCTTCATCGGCTACTTCCTGCTCGAGGTCCCGAGCAACCTGGCGCTGCATCGCTTCGGCGCGCGCAAGTGGATGGCCCGGATCATGATCACGTGGGGCCTGATCTCGGCCTGCACGATGTTCGTGCAGGGCCCGCTCAGCTTCTACGCCGTGCGCTTCATGCTGGGCGTCGCCGAGGCGGGCTTCTTCCCGGGGATGATCCTCTACCTGTCCTACTGGTACCCGGCGCGCGAGCGTGCCCGGGCGGTCGGCGTCTTCATGTCGGCGATCGCGATCTCCTACGCCATCGGCGCGCCGATCTCCGGCGGGATCATGTCCGTCTTCGGCGGCGGCGTCGCCGGTCTCGAGGACTGGCAGTGGCTGTTCGTGCTCGAGGCGATCCCGGCGATCATCGCCGGCATCCTCGTGTTCTGGAAGCTGCCCGACGGCCCGCAGGACGCGAACTGGCTCGAGCCCGAGGAGAAGGCCTGGCTGACCGCGCGCCTGGAGGGCGAGGAACAGCAGCGCCTGCAGCGCGAGCGCCACTCGCTCGGCGAGGTGCTCAAGGACCGCCGCATCCTCGTGTTCGCGCTCCTGTACTTCACGATGGTCATCAACGTCTACGGCCTGTCGTTCTGGGTCGGCGAGATCGTCGACCAGATCAACGGAATCGGCGACGTCAGCAAGGGCTTCGTGACCGCGATCCCGTACGCCGTCGCGATCATCGGCATGATCGTGATCCCGCGCTACTCGGACCGCACGGGCGAGCGCAAGCGGGTCGTCTCGGCCTGCCTCGCCCTCGCCGCGGTGGCGTTCGTCGCCAGCACCGTCGTCGGCCCGGTCGCCGCCGTGCCCGCGATCGCCATCGGCCTGTTCTTCCTGCTCGGCGTGCACGGCGTCTTCTGGACGATGCCCGCCGCCCTGCTGAGCGGCGCCGCGGCGGCCGCCGGGATCGCGATGATCAACTCGATCGGCAACCTCGGCGGCTTCGTCGGCCCGTACCTGGTCGGCTTGGTCAAGGACGCCACCGGCTCGACTGACGGCGGCCTGATCGTGCTCGCCGGGATCCTCCTCGTCGGCAGCGTCGTCGCTCTGCTCGTCGCGCACGACAAGACACTCGAGCGGGCGCCGGAGACGCGCACCGGCCGCTTCGACCGCACGCCGGGGCCCGCCCGCCGCGCGCCGGGGATAGACCCCGGCGCGCGAGCGTGACGCTCCGGCGCTGACCCCTACGGGGTCGTCGTCGAGAGCGTGAACGTGAGCGTCTTGGCGTACGTGCCCGTGCGGAGCGCGTCGGAGGCGGCGATCGACTGCTTGAAGTCGATCGTCACCGCGTCGTTGGAGACCGGCTCGGCGTAGGTCTTGATCGTCGACGGCAGCGCCGAGCCGGCGACCATCAGCGCCTGCGGCAGCGAGAACGTGCCGTTGACGAGGTGGCCCGGCGCGACCGAGCTCGGGTCCGACGCGCTCAGCGTCGCGTCACCGGCGGTGGAGATCACGTTCGCCGTGGTGGAGGCCGTGTAGTCCTTGGCCACGCCGGGCGTGAACGCGCCGAAGCTCGCCGGTGCGCCGAGCGTCAGCGACAAGGTCGCCGGCACCGTGCCGCCGACGGGTGCGTCGTCGCGGAAGCAGTACCGGCGCTCCGCCGTCTCGATCATCGGCAGCACCGCCTCGGAGTCCAGGAGCGGCGCAATCAGGCCGCGGTAGGGCTGCCTGAGCGGCACGAACACGCCGCCGGTGGCCGGCTCGACCTTGATCCCGTGGATCGCCAGTCGCTGCGCGACCGTCCCGAAGTCGTTCCTCGGGCCGACCCTCGGCGCGGTGTACTCGGCCGCGGAGATGAAGTAGCCGCAGGGCGCCGGATCGAGCAGGTAGCGCGCCTGCAGCGCGTCGACGTCAGGGGCGTTGTTGCCCTCGCCGACGCTCGGCACCGACGGCCACGGATACGCGCCGCGGAGGATCGTCCGGCCGGTGGCGTTGGCCGTCTGGTACGCGACCGCCTGCGCGACCGACGCCCGGATCTGGGTCATGCGGCTGTTGAAGTAGCGCAGTCCCTCCCAGTTCTCCCACAGGTGCGCGTAGACCTTGCGCAGCCGGTTGGCCGCCGAGTTGGTACCGCCCTCGGCGGGCCGCGTGGTGCCGCCCGCGGCGCGCGCCTCGCCGAGCATGCTGATGCCGTTCTTGAGCGCACCCGTGTTGCGCAGGATGCCCTCGTGGCTGTCGCCGCCGGTGCTGTACGGGCCCATCCACCAGCCCGACTGCGACGCGGCACCGTACATCCACTGGTTGACCATCAGCTTGCCCTCTTCGAACAGGCTCTCCTCGACGTTGAGGTGGCGCGCGCCGAGGATCGGAAGATCCTCGCTGTCGCCTTCGTGGTTGTCGACCATGACATCGGGCGTGTAGTCGCGGATCATCTCCGCGAAGCCCTTGGTCTCGTTCTGCTCGATCAGCGCGTGATCGCGGTTGAGGTCCTGGCCGGTGGTGTTGCCGCGCGTGTTGTGCGCGCGCCCGTCGGCGTTGATCGACGGGACGATCAGCACCGTCATCCGGCTCAGCATCGCGAGGATCGCCGGGTCCTCGGTGAACGCGAGCTGGCGGGCCATCGTGAAGCACGACTCGCGGCCGGAGGCCTCGTTGCCGTGGACGTTGCAGTTGATCGCGTACGTCGGCATCGCCGAGATCGCCGCCGCCGTATCCGGCGGCTTGGGGTAGCCGATGACGTACAGGTTCATCGGGCGGTTCTCGAGCGTGCGGGCGAGCTCGACGACCCGTAGGCGATCGCTCGCCGCGTCGAGCGCCGCGGTGTACTCGGCCTCCTGCACGTCGGTCGTGTATGGACCGCTCGTGTTCGCCTCATACGCCGTGCGCAGGTCCGCCCCCGGACCCGTCCCCCAATGATCTTGCGTCGTGCCGGTCACCGGCGCCGAGTACGGCTGTGGGTTGGCGGTGCCCAGGCGCGCCCGCACGCGCCAGGTGTAGCGCCCGCCGAGCGCGTAGCCCGACTCCGCGAACGCCGGCGAGGCCGGCGTGATCGTGCGCTGCGGCTGCCAGACGCCGACGACCGCCGCGGCGGCCGTCGGAACGTCGTCGGCATCGACCGGCGTGCGCTCGATCTGGTAGTCGGTCGCCCCCGCCACCGGGTTCCACTTCAACGTGGTGAAGCCGTAGTCCTGGGTCGCCGTCAACCCCGTGACCTGATTCGGCTCCTGCGCGCTCGCCGCGCACGGCCAGACCAGCATCGCGGCCGCCGCGGCCGCGAGAAAACCCCTGCCCCTCATGCTTTCCTCCCCGTAGGAAGGGTAGAAAACTACCCCACGCTGTCCGGGTCGCAAATGCGTAGGCGTGGAGATGAGTCAACGCTGAGTACGCGCACTGACCCGAGGTGCGAGGTGGGGTTACCCAGAGACTTGTCCAGTCGGGCCCTCGCGCGCTTGCATTCACGGCACAGAGCCCCCACACTGGCTCTATGACGTACTCCGAGCTCCGCGCTTCGGACGCAGAACGCGAGCGCGTGATCACCTTCCTGCGCGAGCATGCGCTGCTCGGGCGCCTGTCCGACGATGAGCTCGAAGAGCGCATCGGCCTCGCCTATGCCTCGGTCACCGTCGGTGATCTCGAGCGGCTGATCGCCGACCTGCCGCGCTCGCAGCGGGCCGGAACCCGCCCGGCACCGCGCCCGCAGCCACGGCCCGCGCGCCGTCAGCACAACGGCCCGCCGCCCGCGCTGATCGCCGTCGGCATCGGCGCGCTGCTGTTGACCGGCCTGCCGTTCGCGATGCTTGGAATCGCGTTCGCGCTGGTTGCCGCGGTCGTCGCGATCGTCTTCGCGCTGAGCATCGTCCTCGGCCCGATCCTGCTCGTCGCGCTGCTGATCATCGCCACCGCGCGCCGCCGGCGACCCCACCGCCAGCACATGCGGTGGGGCCCCAGCACGTACTAGAGCCCACCTGCGCAGACGTTCACCGTCGAGGAGCCGCCCACGGCTCCGACATCCCGCGAGCTGTTCCCGCTGCCGTGGCCGCCCGACGTCGACGTCTACTGACGCTCGGCGGCGGTTGCGGTAGACCTGAACGATGAACGCCGATCTGCAGGCGCTGCGCGAACTGGAGCGCCTGCCGCTCGGGCTTCCCGCCGGGCTCGAGCTCGAATGGCTCGGGGTCGCCGGCTACCGGCTGAGCTACGAAGGCGTCTCGATCCTCGTCGATCCCTACGTCTCGCGCGCGCCGCTGCGCTCGCTGCTGCTGCGCCGCCCCGCACTCCCGGACCCGATGCTCCTGCAGCGCTACCTCCCGCGGACCGCCGCCGCGATCTTCGTCGGCCACACCCACTGGGACCACGCCGTCGACGCGCCCGCGATCGCGCGCCGCGACGGCTGCCCCGTGTACGGCTCGGACTCACTCGCGCGGCTGATGGCGCTGCACGGTCAAACGGGGATCGTCGTCGAAGCGGGACGTGCGTACGAGGCCGGCCCGTTCGTCGTCCGCTTCATCCCGAGCCGCCACTCGAAGCTGCTGTTCGGCCGCAAGGTCCCGTTCGACGGCCCGCTGACCTGTGAGGACGTGCACGGGCTCAGCCCCGGCGCCTACCGCTGTGGAGCCGTCTTCGGGATCCGCGTCGAGGTCGCCGGCATCAGCCTCTACCACCAGGGAAGCGCCGACCTCGACGACACGCAGACCATCGCACCGGTCGATGTGTTCCTCGCCGGCGTCACCGGCCGCCAGGTCACCCCGCACTACTGGCAGCGAATCCTGCCGAGGCTGGACCCGCGCGTGCTCGTCCCGACCCACTACGACGACTTCTTCGCCCCGCTCGGCGGACAGCTGAAGCTCGTGCGCCGGGTCGCGCTCGCCGCGGTGCCGGAGGAGGTCCGCGCCGTGTCCTCGGCCACGACGGTGGCAGCACTGAAGCGCACGGGCTGCCTGTAGCCTCGAACGCATGAGCGACTTCGACATGCCGATCACCACCGCGTTCGAGTTGCCGGGTGTGGTCATCCGCGAGAACCTCGGCATCACGTTCGGCCTCGTCGTCCGCAGCATGGGCTTCACGCGCAACTTCACCGCGAGCTTCAAGGCACTGCGCAAGGGCGAGGTGAGCGAATACACCGAACTGCTCGAAGACGCGCGCCGCCACGCGCTCGACCGCCTGGTCGCCAACGCCAAGCTCCTCGGCGCCAACGGCATCGTCGCGATGCGCTACGACTCCTCGGAGATGGGCAATCAGCTGACGGAAGTCGTCGCCTACGGCACCGCCGTCGTGGTCGAGCGTGCCGCAGTCTGAGGAGCGGATCGCGGCGCTGCTCGGACGCCACTACGTCGCTGACCGCTTCGACGCCGACGAGCTCGGCCGCCGGCTCGATCTCGCCTACAGCGGCGACACCGAGAAGGCTCTGGCCGGGCTCCCGCCGCTGGCCGACACGGCGCCGAAGCGCCGCTGGGGCCGCCGCCACGGCGAGCCCGGGAGCATCGACCCCTCGTGGGTGCCGACCAAGGAGCGCTTCATCGACCCCAGCACCGACCGGGTGATGCGCGTCTGGCTGGACCCGGGCAGCCACCGCCGCCACTACATCGCCGAACGGGCGAGCTGATCCGGAGCGCTACGGTCGTGTGACACCGATCGAATTGGAGCCAGTCATGGCCAGCGCGACCATCACGTTTCGCGTGGACGACGCCGAGCGCGAAGAGCTCGTCTCGCGCGCCGAGCGCGAGAAGGTCAACCTCTCCGACTACATCCGCGTCCGGCTCGGCCTGCGCGGGCAGGGATCGGTCGACGATGCCGAGATCCAGACCGACTCGCAGCTCGGGCTCAGCGACCAGGCGCAACTCGCCGACCACGAACGGCGGCTGCGGGCGCTCGAGGCCTACCGCCCCTAGTCCCTCCGGAGCTCGTGTGCGCGTAGCCGAGCTCGGCGAGGACGGAGGCGAGCGCCTCGCGTCGGACCGCGCCGCGGCTGAGGACGTGCTCGAGCACGCCGCCGTAGGTGAAGGACTGCGGCGGCTCGCAGAGCGCGTCGACGAAGGCGTCGTCGAATGCCCCGCGATCGCGGATCCGCTTCGCGAACCGTTCGAAACGCAGCGCCGAGCGCTCGAAGCGCGGGCCGAGCTCTCCGCCGGCGGACGGGATCGGCTCACCCTCGATCGCCGCCACCCAGACCTCGAGCGTGTACACGAGACGCTCCGCCATCAGCGCCGCGCTGGCCTCCTCGCCCTCGAAGCTGACGATCACGAGCCCGGGGCGCAGCTCACGCGCGAGCGCCTCCGGCGGCAGCGTGGCCACGACCGCCAGCAGCTCGCGGACGCCGTCGAGGTGCTGCGAGACGTCGTGCGCGGTGAGGTCGCGGCGAGCGACCGGCTCGCCCGTGCCGGGGAGCAGGAGACCGGCGGGCGGGTGGAAGTGGATGCCGTTGGGTGCGGCCAGCTCGGGCTCGCCCGCGAAGGCGCTCGGTGGCGCTCCATGGGCGCGGGCGAACGCGCGCGAGAAGGCGGCGAGCGATCCGTAGCCCGCGGCGACCGCCGCCTCCGAAGGCGTCGCGCCACCGGAACGGAGCTGCCAGGCGGCACGCTCGAGCAGCAGCCGGCGCCGCAGCGCGACCGGCGATTCACCGGTCGCCGCGGCCAGCAGCCGGTCGAGGTGATCGCGGGAGAAGTGCGCGCGTCGCGCCAGCGCGACGCCGTCGGCGGGCTCGTCGAGCGAGTCGAGCACCAGATCGATCAGGTCACGGAGGCGGTCCGCCATACCCATAGCTTGATCGCTTTCGACGACTGACTGGACGTTGGCCGCCAGTCGAGTCACGGTGCAGCGCATGCCTTCCTGGTCCGAATTCACCGCCGCCGCCCCCGATCTCGCCGCGCGCATCCAGGAGCGGTTCGAGGCGCACAAGCACAAGACGATGGCCACGATCCGCAGGGACGGCGGCCCGCGCATCTCCGGCACCGAATGCCGGTTCGACGACGGCGAGCTGTGGATCGGCTCGATGTGGAAGGCCGTCAAGGCACTCGATCTGCAGCGCGATCCCCGCTACGCGATGCACAGCGCCACCGAGGACCCCGAGCAGTGGCGCGGCGAGGCGAAGATCGCCGGCGTGGCCGAGGAGATCCTCGACCCGGAGCTCATCCGCGCGCGCAACGGAGAAGCGGGCGCCGGAGGCCCGTCGCACCTCTTCCGGCTCGACGTGACCGAGGCGTCGACCGTCGGGCTCAACGCGGCCAAGACGCTGCTGGTCATCGAGGTCTGGACCCCCGAGCGCGGGGTGCGGACGATCGAGCGTGAATGAAGAGACTGCCTGAACGGGCAGGCTAGCTGGACTCGCCGATAGGGCTGTGAGAGGGTGATGACAGCCGGTCGAAGGGGGTCGCCAGCGTGGCTAACCCCGAACGACGAGTTCTTCGTGGTCTACCACTTCGACGCGCCTGCGCTCGACGCGCAGACCTGGCGGCTCGGCATCACCGGTCTCGTCACCTCCCCGCAGTCGCTGAGTCTGGCGGATCTCAAACGCCGCTCGCGGCGCGAGCAGACCGTCGCGCTGGAGTGCTCCGGCGACCACGGATTCCCGTTCTTCACGGGCGCGGTCTCCAACGCTCGCTGGGCGGGCACGCCGCTCGCGCCGATCCTGCAACGCGCCGGTCTGAAGCGGACGGCGAGCGAGGTGGTGTTCTACGGCGCCGACTCGACGACGCTGACGATCCGCGACAACCCCGGGGTACTCAGGCCGGGCGCCACCGGCGCGGTGACACCCGACGAGAACGGGCAGCTCGACCTGACGATCACCGAGCACTTCGCCCGCAGCATGTCGGTCGAGGAGGCGCTGAACCCCGACAACCTGCTCTGTTACGAGATGAACGGCGGCGCCGCTGCCCGCAGCGCACGGCTTCCCGGTACGCCTGATCGCACCAGGCTGGTACGGCGTCGCGAACGTCAAGTGGCTGACGCGCATCGAGCTCGTCGAGCAGCGTTACGCCGGCCGATTCATGGCGCGCGACTACGTGTCGATCCGTGAGCAGAAGCGCGGCGACGAGACGGTCTGGACCTTCTCGAACGTGAACCACATGCGGCTGAAGTCGGCGCCGGCGAAGGTCACGCGCCAGCGCGGCCGGTACACGATCATGGGTGCCGCATGGGGTGCCCCGGTCGCGGACGTCGAGGTCAGGATCGACGACGGGCCTTGGCGGGCGGCGGACCTCGACCGGCCGCGTGGAGCGCGGGGCGCGACGGCTTCGACTGGACGTCGGACGGCCGTGGGGGAAGGCGCCGGCGGGCGAGCACCGCGTCGCGTCGCGAGCCTTCGACCACGCCGGCAACGTGCAACCCCCGCCCGAGGACCCCTACCTCGCGAGCCGGGTCACCTACTGGGAGAACAACGGACAGATAACCCGCCGTGTGCTGATTCCCTGACGGCGGTGATCCTGGCGCTGGGCCGTCCGATCCCCGAATCAGATGGCCCAGGGCGCGAATGTGGCTTCGATTCGCCAGCTGTCCAGGACCAGCCCAGCACCGACCGCCTGCAACTCGCGTCAACACGGGGTGACGCGCGCCCACATACGAGCGGGTCGCCATGGGTAGTGCTGAGAGCAACCCCATCCCCTCCGGCGCCCCAGCCCGAGGGTCCATAGCGATCAGGAGGAGAGACGTGATCTGGCTATTGATCATCGTCATCGTCGTGCTGCTCGCGGTCGTCGGCGTACTCGTCATGCGGCAGAAGCGCTCCGCGCAGCTGCGTGAGGGCTTCGGCCCCGAGTACGACCGCGTCGTCGAGGAACGTGGCGATCAGGGCTCGGCCGAGGCCGAGCTGCGCGAGCGTCAGGAGCGGCGCAACAAGTACGACATCCGCCCGCTCGGCGCGACCGCCCGCGACCGCTACGCCGAACGCTGGCGTGCGACCCAGGCCCAGTTCGTCGACCAGCCGGCTTCAGCACTCGCCGACGCCGACGCGCTGCTGACCGAGGTCATGCACGAGCGCGGCTACCCCGTCGAGGACTTCGAGCGCCAAGCCGCCGACGTCTCCGTCGACCACCCCGAGGTCGTCGAGCACTACCGCTCGGCCAACGCGATCAAGAACCAGAAGCGCGCCAGCACCGAGGACCTACGCCAGGCGCTCGTGCACTACCGCGCGCTGTTCAACGAACTGCTCGAACCCGCGTCCCGCGATGAGGACGAAACGACCCGATCCACCCGGATCGAGGAGGTCAGGTAATGGAGACCCGACAGACTCTCAGCACCCGCGAGCTCGCCGGCTTCGACGAGCCCGAAGCGCAGACGCAGACGCGCACGGACACGGACCGACCGGGATCGGGACCGGGACACCGAGACCGAAGCCGTCGTCGAGCAGCGTCTCGACGAGGATGTCGAGACGCGCGACACGACGACGACGGCGACGCGGACCGACGAGACCCCGGAGCTGTTCCCGCGCGAGGAGAACGCCGACTTCCAGGGCCGCTGGGAGACGATCCAGACCGGCTTCGTCGACGACCCGCGCCAGACGGTCGAGCAGGCCGACGAGCTGGTCGCGAACGTGATGCAGCGCCTGGCCGAGGGCTTCGCCGCCGAGCGCGAACGCCTTGAGCAGCAGTGGGGCCGCGGCGAGGACGTCTCGACCGAGGACCTGCGCATCGCGCTGCAGCGCTACCGCGGCTTCTTCCAGCGGCTGCTGCAGGCCTGATCCGCGCTCACGCCGAGACGAGCAGCGTCTCGAGCGTGGGGTTCTCGATCTCGACGGCCAGCACGCGCGCCGAGTCGAGTGCTCCCGCCTGACCGATCCTGGCGGCGTGGGCGAGGCCGCGGACGACGAGCTCGCGCATCTCCGTCCGCGCCGCGAGCGCGGCGAGCGTGTCGATCAGCTGCGTCGTCTGCTCCTCCTCGCCCGCTTCGAGCCCCAGCTCGATCGCCGTGTCGAGCACGTGCCCGTGCATCCACACGTAGCGATCAGGCAGGCGCTTGCTGCGGGCGCGCGCCTCGTCGATCCAGCCGCGTGAGCTCGCCTCCTCGCCGCGCGCGCGATGCAGCAGTCCGAGGTTGCGGGCGGCGAGGCCTTCCCAGCACGGATCGGCTAGCTCGCACGCCAGCGCGTAGGCGTGCTCGAAGCGCTCCGACGCCCGCGCGTCGCGCCCGTGGCGGAGATCGACCTCGCCTCGCATCGCCTCGGGGAACGGCTGGAAGGCCAGCCAGCGCTCGGCGTCGACGATCGCGAGCGCGCGGTCCAGCGAACGCCCCGCGGCGTCGGTCTCCTCGCGCAGCAATTGGGCGCGCGCGAGCAGGCTGAGCGCGAACGCGAGGCGGCGCCGGTCGCCCGCGCGCTCGGCGCGCTCGATCGCGCTCTCCAGCGCGGCGAACGCGCGCGGATAGTCGCCCATGTCGGAGTGGTTCATGCCCTGCACGGTCAGGATCGCCGCATGCTCGGCGTCACCCTCGGCGAGCTGCGCCGCGCGTGCGAGCCGCGACTCGATGCCCGCGCGGCGCCCCGCCTGGATGTCGGTGTAGGCGAGCTCGCGCAGCGCGGCGACCAGCGACTCGCGATCGCCCGCGCTCTCGGCCACGGCGAGCGCCTGATGCAGGACCGCGGCACCCTCCTCGTCGCGCCCGCGGACGGCGTGGACGAGCGCGGTGCCGAGGGCGGTCAGCGAGCGAGCGCCGAGCGCGCCGTCGCCGCAGATCGCAGCCTCCGTGCAGGCCCTCCGCAGGCAGCTCAGGCCGTACTCGAGCGCGCCGGCGGCCATCGCCGCCTCGCCGGCCTCCAGCTGCCCGCGGCCCGCCGCGCCGCCGCCCGTCATCGGCTCGACCGGCGCGCCGGGGCCGGCGGCGTTGCGAAGCGCCGGCGACGGCTCGGTGCCGAGCTGCTCGCGGAACAGCCGCCGGCACGCGGTGACCTGAGCGAGCGCGCCCGCCCGGTCCCCGGCGGCGATGAGGCTGCGGACCAGCAGCTCGTGGTTCGCCTCGTCGAACGGATCGGAGGCGACGAGCCGCGCGGCGTACTCAGCCGCTTGGGCGGGACGCCCGGCCGCGAGCTCGGCCAGCGCGGTCTCGTGCAGGACGGACTCCGCGTGGCCCGCGACCCGCCGGCGCATCACCCGCAGCCATGCCGCGAAGGCCGGGCCGCCGGACACGCCGTCCAGCAGGATCCCGCCCGCGCTGTCGTCGATCGAGACGTCGGGTGCCAGCTCCAGCCGCACCGGATCGCCGGCGATCGTCACGGCGTCTCCGAGTACCCGGCGCAGCTCGGGGAAGCCCGCTTCGAGCTCCAGCGTCGCGAGCTCCTCGCGAGTCGCCGGGTGCCCGCTGAGCAGCAGGTAGCCGAGCAGCGCCCAGCCTTCGGACCCGAGCAGATCGGGCACCTGGACGCCGTCGCGCAGGAGCGCCGGTCGTCCGAGCAGCCGGATGGTGGTGGCCACTCCGCCACCTTGCCACACTGTGCGGCACTCGCCCAGGAGGCCAGCCACACCCGTGCCCCGCTATCTGATCCATCGTGCCCTTGGCAACGTCAGCGACGAGGAGCTCGACGCCGCGGCCGAGATGTCCAAGCAGGTCCGTGACGCGCAGTTCCCGGAGATCGAATGGGAGCACTCGCACGTCGTGCGCACCGACGCGGGCCGCGTGTCCTACTGCGTCTACGCCGCCCCCAGCGAGCAGCACGTCCGCGACCACGCGGCCGCCGCCGGGCTGCCCGCCGACGAGGTGCACGAGATCGAACGCGACCTTTTGCCCTGACAGGCGCTCAACTCAGGCCGAGCCCACGCCGGCGCGGCGCCACCGGACGGTGTGGGGACGACCGCCGCGATCGAGGTCGAGCCGGCGCTGCCGCAACTGCGCGACGCGATCGTCGCCTCCGCGTCAGCCCCGTAGCGCCGAGGCGAAGATGCCGGGGAAGTGCTTCAGGCTGCCGTCGGCGGCGTACTCGGTCAGGCGCCGTGCCGTGCCGGCCGCCGTCTTGTTGGTGACGAACCACGGCGGGAGCGGCGAGAGCGCCAGCTCGCCGTGCGCGAGTGAGCGCGGCGCCGGGCGGAACGGCCCGCGCACCACGCTCTTCTGGGGACGCTCGAAGAGCAGCGCGTTGTGGACCACGCCGCGGCCGCTCTGGATGTCGGTGTACTCGTGGCCGGGGAACGCTCCCCACGTCGCACGCGCAGTGAGGTAGCCGACGCCGGTCCACGCGTTGACCGCGATCGTGCCATAGCGCAGATCGGCGATCGCCTGGTCGAGCACCGGGCCGAGTTGCTTCGCGGTGTCCGGGTGGATGACGATGTTGGCCCCGAGCGTGCCGTAGAGCGTCTCGTTCGCGAAGCGGACCGCGTTGCGCAGGAACTCGGCGGGATCGGGGGCCGGCAGCGAGGTCGTCGCCCACAGCGGGCCGAAGAACTCCTCGTGGAAGGCGTAGGCCGCCGGGTCGGTGCCGTCGACGCCTTCGATCAGCACGACGGTGTCCCCGATCTCCTGCGCCTGCGGGTACTGCGCGAGCGCGCCCGCGCGCCGCTGGTCGGAGCCGGAGTAGTACGCGGGCCGCGGCTCGGCCGCGCGCAGCGTCTCGCGCACGGCGTCGAGCAGCCGGTCGCTCCCCGCCCACCCCTCGGGCAGCACGAGCAGTTGCGAGGCGATGCAGTTGTGCCCGCTGTTGTGCAGCTTCTGGGTGACGAGGTGCTGGGCCTGGAAGTCGAAGTCGGCGCGGCGCCACGGGCCGGGGACGACGATCGTCGGGCCGACGCCGCCCAGCTCGGAGCTGATCGGCTTCGCGAGCACGCGTTCGTCGCGCGCCCGGCGCGCCTCGCCCTCCTCGCCCGGGCCGTAGACGATCAGGTCGTGCGTCTTCGCACTGCCGGTGATGTGGATCGTGTCCACGTCCGCGTGCTGGCACAGGTACGCGCCGACGTCACCGCCGCCCGAGACGAAGCGCACGTAGCCGTCCTCGACCAGCGGCGCGAACGCCCGCTCGAAGATCGGACCGAGGTAGTCGTTGATCGGGTTGAGCTTGACGAGCGCGACTTTGCCCTCGGCGTAGAGCATGTAGAGCATGTCCAGCGGCGCGATCGACGCGATGTTCCCCGCGCCGAGCACGAGCCCGAGTTGGCCTTCCGGGTCGCTGCGTCGGTAGAAGGTCGCGACTGTGTCGCGCAGTCCGGCGGCGCTGACGCCCGGCTCCATCCACACCTCGGCGCTGAAGCCGTGCAGCAGCAGCCGTTCCTTGATGTCGTGCGGGTAGACCTCGACGACGGTCTGGCCGTCGGGGCGCTCGTGCACCGGGAAGCCCTCGAGCGGATCCTCGCCCGCGGCGACGGCGCGCAGGGTCTCGGTGACCGCGCCGATCCAGGCCAGCACCCCATAGGGCCCGGACAGCCACTCCTCGCCGGCGAGCTGGGAATCGGGGCCGATGCCCTTGGCCTTGACCGCGGCAGCGACCCAATCCTCGGCGGCGCCGAGGATCTGCGGCCGCAGCCGGTCCAGGTAGTCGATCTTCGTCGCGATCGGCAGCCGCGCCCAGCGATCCTTGGCGCCGACCAACTCGCCGACGGTCGCGCCGAGTGCTGCCGCGTCCATCACGCGACCGCGCCGACGCTGGTGATGTCGCACCCGACGATCAGGTTCTGCATGGGTCTCGGTCCCTTCGTGGCTGTGGAGATGACGTGGCCTCGAGCAACGCGCCGTCGCTGCCGAGCATGTCATGTCCCGCCGCGGTCGCCCGCCTTGACCGGCGCGACGCATCGTGCACGTCCGTGCCAGATCGTTCGGGGAGACGCCGCCGGCCGCCCTGGGGCGGCCGGCGCGCACTCCTCCCTATTGCGTCATGGGTTGGTCGTGGACAGGGTGAACGTGAGCGTCTTGCTGTAGCTGCCGGAGCGCAGCACGTCGGTGGCGCCGATCGCCTGGCGGAACCCGACCGTGACGGAGTCGGACCCTGCGGTCGGGCCGGGGTAGCTGAGCAGCGTCACCGGCATGCCGGCGGTCGAGCTCAGCGGTGCGTAGGCCGGGGCGGGGTTCGCCGCGTTGGCCGCGCGCACCGTGAGCGCGGTTGGCAGCGCGAAGCTGCCGTTGACCAGGTGCCCGGTGGCCAGCGAACTCGGATCGGTGACGGACAGCGTCGCGTCGCCCGCGGTGCTGACGACCGCGCCGCCGAGCGTCGCGTCGTAGTTGCGCGCCACGGCCGGCGTGAACGAGCCGAAGCTGCCCGCCGACCCGATGGTCAGCGACAGCACGCTCGGGACGTCGCCGCCCACGACGCTGATCGCCTCGCTCGTGCTCTTGGCGGCCAGCAGGACGGCCTCGGTGCCGTCGTCGGAGCTGGAGGTGAACCGCAGGTACGCGACCGACTGGTAGTTCGTCCGTGTCGGCTTGAAGCCGACGGTGACGACGCACGTGCCGCGCGGGACCGCCGGCGTGGTCTCGGTGGCGAGCGCGCCGGGCGCCAGGACGACGGCCGGGGTCGAGGACGGCTGACCCGGGTAGCGGCCGCAGGTGCTGCTGACGACCTCGAAGTCGCCCGCGTCATCGCCGGCGAACTGCGTCCGGGTGATCGTCAGCGGGGCGTCGCCCGTGTTCTGGACGAGGACCGCCACCGCATTCTCGGCGGCTGCGGTGCCCGCCGGGACCGACGGGAAGGACGGCGGAAGCGCCAGCAGCGTCCCGACGACCGACGGGCCGATGCCCTTGAGGTTGGTGAAGGAGACGTCGGCGTCGCTGGTGGTGCCGCCGTCATGCTCGTGGTGGTAGTACTGGACGCGATCCTTGGCCGCGGCGAAGATCGGACGGAAGTCGACCTCGCCCGTGCCCGTCGGGCGCGGCGAGCCGGAGCGGCTGTTGGTCGGGCTGGGCTGGCCCTCGACGTTGATGCCGTCCTTGATGTGCAGCATGCGCACGCGCGTCGGGAAGTCGTTGATCAACGCGGCGCTCGCGGTTCCGGTGACGTCGTTGAACGCATCCGAGGACCAGAAGACGTCGAGCTCGGCGTTCACGTAGCGCGGGTCGGTGCGCTCCATGACGATCTGCCAGGCCCACTTCTCCACGCCGTTGTCGACGTACTTGGCGTCGAACTCGCCGGTGTGGTTGTGGATGTAGACGGGACCGACGCCGGCCTCGACGGACTCCTTGCCGAGGCGGTTGAGTGCCTCGGCCGTCGCGATCGTGTTGGCGTAGGAGCCGATGCCGGGGGACGCGAGACCGCCCGAACCGATGAAGTCCGCGCCGAGGATCTTGGCGGCGGCGACGCGCTCGGTCCAATTGGGGCCGACGTCGGTGACGGTGCCGTGCCAGCCGGCGGCATGCAGGCCGTACTTGTCCAGCAGCGCGCGATAGGCGATCAGGCCGGCTACGTCGCTCTGGGACGGGAAGCCCGCGTGGCCGAAGAGCTCGATGTTGGTCACGCCCTTGCGTTGCAGGAACGAGAACAGACCCTCGAGGCGTTCCAGCCGGCAGGTCGCGCTCGTCGACGTGGCGCACGCCTCGGAGACGCCCGTGATCGGGTTGGCGTCGCCGGTGCGACTGCCGTTGCTCAGATAGCTGCCGTAGTTGAACATCTGCGTGCTCATCTGACCGGTCGGGATGCCGTTGCCGGTCGACTCCGGACGTGTCTGCGCGTCCGCGGCGGCCGAGCCGGCCAGGACCGCGACGCCAGTTGCGGCGACGGCGGCACAGGTGCGTGCGCGCCGAGAGATTCCGTTCATGCCTCTCCTCTGGTGGGATGGATCGTTTGACTCAGAGCGGGTGCGAACGCCGGGGCCGCACCTCCGGCCCTGGTGCCGTTGATCTGCAGCGGTAGTGCCATGGCGATCGAGCCGTTGACCAGGTGACCCGTGCTCACCGAGCTCGGGTCAGTGACCGACAGCGTCGCTTGGCCCGCGGTCGACACGACGGCCGCGGGCGCCGCGGCTGCTTGGACGTTCGTCTCGTCACCTGAACTCCTCCTCGATCGCGCGGGCGCCGTCAGCCACCCGCGTGGACTCCGTCGCGGGTGCGGTCAGCGCAGAGCGATCGGGTCAGGGCTGCGCATGGCGACGACAGCGTCCAGGCGACGCTTTGACGAACACGGCCTGCAGCGCAACATGACCCGTTCCACTCTCCCTCGTACACCCTCGTCCTCTCCAACGACCGTTCGGGGCGCTGTCTCACGGATGTCTTCTGGACAACGAAAGACGTCACGACCGACGGCAAAAGGGACCCTACTTCTGGTTCTGAACGCAAATCTCGATGACGGTTTGTCAACGAACACTGCGCGCAGGCGACGGCGTCGATGCAGCGGCGGGTTGCGACGCGAGCCCATACGCGACCGGATTGCGCCCAGCTAGACGGATGGACGTTGCGCCGCAATCACAGCAGCCCGTAGTGTCGCCGCTCATGAAGGGTCGGCGGGAGGGGTTCGTGCTGCTCGCGGTCGTCGCCGCGCTCGTCTGGCTGCCCGCGACCGCCTTTGCCGGAATCGGCTCGCTCCGTGACCTTGGCGGCCTCGACGGCTGCCTCAGCTCGGGTGGCGAGCTCGATTGCCGCCCGTCCCAGTCCACGCGTGGCGTGATGGAGATCGCGTTCACCGCGGATGGCCTGTACGCCTATTCGACGTCCTTCTACGACGGCCGCGTGCAGGCGATGAAGCGCAACGCGACCACCGGCAAGCTCGACGCGATCAACGCGCCCCTGTCCGTCGACGCCCCGCACGGTGTCGCCGTCGCGCCTGACGGCAAGAACGTCTACGCCGCCGACGGTGCGGGCGTCGTGACGTTCAATCGCGACCAGGCCACGGGCGCGATCACCAACGCAGGGGTCACCTCCGGCGACCTCACCCATCCGCGGCTGGGGACGCACGCCATGGGCATCGACATCAGCCCCGACGGCAAGTTCGTCTACGCGGTGATCCGTCAGGTCAACGCGGTGGTCGTCTTCGCGCGTGACCTCCAGACCGGGGCCCTCACCCGTGTGCCCGGGCCCTCGGGCTGCGTCAGCGAGCGCGGCCGCCTGGTGCCCGACGATCCGGGCACGGCCGGAGCATGTGTCGCGGCGCCGGCGATGCTGGGCATCATCGACATCACGATCGGCCCGGGCGGCACCCACCTATACACCGTGTCCGACCAGCGCGACTCGATCGCGGTCTTCACGCGCGATGCGACGACCGGCAAGCTCGCGCCGGCTGCCGGCGACGCTCAGTGCGTCGCGCCGGGCGGCAAGTGGTACTGGCCGGACGACAGCAACCCGCTCCTCAACGAGAAGAGCTTCAACTGCAAGACCGCCAACCCGCACTCGGAGTACCTCAACGGCATCTCGTTCTCGCCCAACGGCGCCAGCGCGTACGTCGCCGGCCGGCCCGGGGTCGCCGGCTACACGCGCGACGCGTCGACCGGGGCGCTGACCCAGGTCGCGGGCAGGGGCGGCTGCACCACCTACTACGAGACCGACGACGACTCGTGTCACTACTCCCCGAACGCGAAGTACGCGCGTCGTGTCTGGGTGCGGCCGGACGGCAAGCGCGCGTACGCGGCGATCGGTGAGAGCGCAGGCGTGATGACGTGGGATCGCGACCTGGCCACCGGCGCACTCACGCCCCTCAGCCGCGAGGCCGGCTGCACCGCGATGCAGTCCTACGGGGTGCGCTACTACCACGCCTGCGAGCCGACGCGGCATCTCAGCGGCGCATGGTTCGCGATCGGGAGCCCGGACGGGCGGCACCTGTACGCCGGCTCGCTGTACGAGAAGGAGATCATGGCGTTCGGGATCGTGCGCACGACCTTCACCCCCGGCCCGCTGGACTTCTTCGTCCAGGAGGTCGGCCAGACCGCGGCGGCGAAGACGGTCACGGTCAAGAACGACGGCACGAACCCGATGCCGATCGCGAGCGTCAGCATCGGCGGCGCGGACGCGTCGAGCTACGCCATCGCGTCGAACACATGCCCCGCGACGCTCGCCGTCGGCGCGACCTGCACGGTCGGTGTGACGTTCACGCCGACGAAGAAGGCCTACCTCAACGCGACGCTCGACATCGCCTCCACCGGCAGCGCGACGAGCCCGGACTCGGGGGCGCTGACAGGCATCGGGATCATCACGCAGCCGCCGCCGCCGGGGTTGACGCAGCTGTCCGGCGACGAGGGCTGCCTCACGTATGACGGCCGCGAGGTCGCCGAGGACGCGGCCACCGCCGGGCGCTGCAAGGCCGCGCCGGGCGTCGGGATGTTCCAGACGTCGAGCGGGGAGCAGTCGGGGGTCGACAACGTGGTGGTCTCGCCCGACGGCAAGAACGTGTACACGACGTCCTACAACGTGTTCGGGCCGTGGAACTCGATGGCCGGGCTCTCGCGCGACGCGACCTCGGGCGTGCTGGCGAGCCTGGCGCAGCCGACCGGCTGCCGGACGCGGCCGGCCGATCGCCGGGTGCTCCGCGATCGAGGATGAGTCCTCGCCGATCAACATGGCGATCAGCCCCGACGGCAAGTCCCTCTACGCCGGGAGCTCCGTGATGGACGGCTTCGCGAGCTATGACCGCGATCCGGCCACCGGCGCGCTGACGAAGCGGCCTGGCTGCTTCAGCTACGACGGCGGCTGGGTCAAGAACACGACCAGCGACGGGACGCCGTGCACCGTCGTGACGAGCCTGCGTCAGGTCTATTCGCTCCACGTGGCCCCCGACGGCAAGAACCTCTACGTGATCTCACAGAAGACGATCACGACGTTCGACCGCGACCCGGTGACGGGCAACGTAACGGCGCGGACCGGTGTGTCGTCATGCCTGTCGCTCGACGGCGACCTCGTGTGGAACGCGCCGAACGACAACCTCTGCACTGCGGCCGGCGGGACGAACATCATGAAGCGGATGGTCTTCGCGCCGAACTCCAATCACGTCTACGTCGGCGGCGCGTACAGCGCGCAGGCGGGTAACACGGACGCGATCACGCTCTTCGATCGCGCGGCCGACGGCACGCTCACCCGGCGCGCGACGCCGACGGCCAAAGACGGCTGCATCGCGTGGACCAACGGCTCCTGGAGCCCCGGCTCATGCCGCACTGCGCGCGCGATGGGCGTGATCAGGGCCTGGACGATGTCGCCTGACGGCAAGCAGCTCTACGTCCTGGGCGACCAGCAGGGGATCGCGATCATCGACCGTGACACGACGACCGGCCTGCTGAGCGAGCGCGCCGTGCCGAACGGCTGCATCACCGAGACCGGCCGGGCTACCGCCGCCAGCGCGGGCACCGCCGGGCAGTGCCGCGTCGGCGGCTACGCGCTCCGCTCGCTCTACGACCTGGACGTGACACCGGACGGCAGCCTGCTCGTGGCCGGCGGCAGCTTCGGGCGCAACTCCGCCGACCCGACGCCGCCGCCGCGCTACGACCTGGGCGGCGTGACCGCACTCAGCCGCGACGCCAGCGGGTCACTGACGATGACCGGCTGCTACAGCGGTACGCGACGCTCGCTCGCCTCCGAACCGCTCACGACCGGCGAGTGCGCGTCGGCCCGTGGGCTCGACGGCCTGCCGTCCGCCGTCGAGATCGCGCCCGACGGCAAGCACGTGTACTTCGGCGTCGGGCCGTTCAACGCCCCGTATCGCAGCGCCGGCCTCGCGCTGTTCCGCGTCGTGGCTTCGGGCGAGCCGGCTCCCGGTCCCGGCGTCCGCGTCGACACCGGGGATGCCGCGGTCAAGGAGAGCGACGCGAACGCCGTGTTCAAGCTCGAACTGCTCGCTCCGGCGGTACGCGCGACGACGATCGCCTACACGACCTACGACGAGTCGGCCAAGGCCGGCGCCGACTACACCGCACGCAGCGGCACGGCGACGATCGCGACCGGCCAGTCGACGGCCACGGTCAGCGTCCCGATCACGAAGGACGCCGTCGCCGAGCAGCCCGAGACGTTCGGCCTGCGGATCACCGCGGCCGACGGAGCCGTGCTCACGGAGCCCGAGGGCACGGCATCGATCACCGACGACGACGGCCGCCCGGCGCCGCCGGCGATCTCGATCGGTCCCGCCGAGGTCGTCGAGGGCAACGCGGACGGCGCCGTCCTGCGCTTCCCGTTGACGCGCACGCCCGCCGACGCGCCGGACATCTCGAGCCTGAGCTGGGCCGTCGTCGGCGGCACCGCCGTCGCGGGTGCGGACTTCACCTCGAGCAGCGGCTCGCTCACCGTCATGCCGCTCGGCGCCGTGACGATCGACATCCCGATCAAGGGCGACGACGTCTACGAGGGCGACGAGACCGTCGTCGTGCGCCTGTCGGACCCTTACGCGGCGACGATCGCAACGAGCGAGGCGACCGGGACGATCCACGACGACGACAGCGCCCCGGCCCCGCCTGGCGGCGGCGGCGGTGGTGGCGGCGGCGGCGTTGTTCCCGTCGTGGTGACCCCGCCCGCCCAGACGATCACTCCGCCGACGGCGATCGGCACCCTGCCCACGTCCAAGTCGCAGGCCGCCGTACTCGGGCTCCCCGCGACCAAACGCTGCGCGAGCCGCCGGCGCTTCCGCATCACGGTCAAGGCCCCGCGCGGCGAGAAGGCCAAGACCGTCGTCGTGCTCGTCAACAACAAGAAGGTCAAGTCGCTCAAGGGCCGGAAGGTCACCGCGCCGGTCGACCTGCGAGGCCTGCCGAAGGGGCGGTTCACCGTCAAGGTCACGATGACGACCGGGAGCGGCAAGACGCTCGTCCAGACGCGCAAGTACAAGACCTGCGTGCCGAAGCCCAAGAAGAAGAAGTAACCCGCGCCTTCGGGCGCGGCTCGCAGCGGGCCTTACGGGATGTCGCGCGGAATGTCCGGGTCCGGCGCCGCACCGTCGCCGTGAACGTTGTGCTCGAGATGCGGCGGCTCGGGGTCCGGGCCCTCGAGGTCGTTCGCCGGATCCGGCACGTCCTGGTCGCGGATCGGCGTAACGGGGGCGTTGGGATCGACACGACGCCGGCGCAGCAGGTCCCAGCAGCGGTCCAGTTCGTTGCGGATCGCCGCGAGCCGTTCATGGCCGGAGTCGTCGAGCCGGCCTGCCTCGGCGTCCGAATACAACCGGTGCTCCTCGGCCACGATGTCCTCGATGTGATCAAGGATTGGCTGCTCGTCCATGGCGCGGAGCCTATCGGCGGGTGACGATCGGCGCTCCGCTCCGCCACCGCCCGGGCCACGACGAGCCCACGGTGGTGATCGAGCGCGAACAGCGCGCCGCCAAGCTCGCTCGCCTCAAGGACGAGTTGGCAGGACCCGAGGCCTGACGGGCGAGCGTCAGGCGCGGGCTCAGGCGCTCAGATCCTCGACGTAGTTGTCGGCGTAGTAGTTGATGAACTGCGCGTTTGATGCGCGCAGAGCATCGGCCGCGCGCTGCTTGGCGGCGCCGTCATCGCCGACAGAGACGCCGATGACGAAGTGGCCCTCGCGGAGATGGGCGGCATACCGGCGCACGTGGTCGCCGTCGTCGCTGAACACGCCCTGGAGCCAGCGCTCGACGGTGCCGATCAGGCCGTGCTTCTCGCCTTCGACGTCGATCCGGTCGGCGTCACGCTCGCCTTCCAGCACCTCATAGCGATCGCTCGCGAATCCCGCCTGTCCCAGACGTTCGCGGGCACCACGCAGCGCGGCGTCATCGAGGAGTACTCCGATGACGTTCCCGCCCGGATAGGGGAATCGGTCGCGAGCGTTCAGGTCGTCGGTCACGGTGCGCGCAATGCTATCGCGGGTATCGAGTGACGCACGTTCAGGGCGTGGCGGTTTCCACGGGGGCGGCGGTGTCCGCCGGCAGCGGGAGCCTCTGGGGTGGCGGTCGCGTCGGGCGGCTCGGAGCCGCCGGACGGTGGCCTGATCTGGTCGGCTAGCGCACTCAGCTTGCTATTGAGGTCGGCGAGCGCGCTTTGGAAGCTGTTCCTCGCGTCATCTCCGGCTTGGGCGATCTGGTCGCCGGCGTCGCTGGCGCTTTGAGCAAGATCGTCGAGCTGTGAGGACAGATCGTCGGCCTGCTTGTTGGCCGCGTCGGCCTCCTGTTGGGCCTGGGCGGTCGCGTCGCGCTGCTGATCCAGATCGGAGTTGAGACTGAACGCCCAGATCCCCAGCCGACGAGCGCCAGCACGAGCACGCCGCAGACGGCGATCCACGCCCACGGCCGTCGCTTCGACGACGTGCCGGCGGCAGTGGCATCGGAAGGTCCGGGCACGCGTTCGGGAGGTGTACTCATGGACGGCATGGTCAGGTTCACCGTCGCGGCCCACATCACCCAGTGTGGATGAAGGCGCGGCGCGCGGCGCCTCTTCGAGCGCCACCGCCCCCACGAGTGAGCCGATCGTGCTGGCCACGAGCGCTCCCAGGAACGTGAACTCGCCCTGCTCGACGAGGAACACGGCCGCCGGCACGGAGCCAGGGCGCTCAGTGCCGGCGGTCTTCGGTGTCACGCGTGCTGTTCTGCGCGCCCGATCGCCGAGAGGGCCTCCTGCTCGGCCTCATCCCAATCGCCGAACCCGCGCTTGAGCGTGTGCTGCTCGGCGCGGGTAGCGGCACGCTCGATCTGCTCGGCGTCGACGTCGACGCCCACCACGATCAGCGCGGCCTTGCCCGGCCCGAGCAACTCGCCCATGTCCTTGGCCTCGGCACGGCTGGTGCCGTGTGCGAGATGCCCGAACCACGCGCCCAGTCCGGCGCCCGCACCGGCCATCCCGGCGTAGCTCACAGCCGGGAGCAAGAACGGGAACATGACCGCGGCACCGGCGCCGGCGGCAAGCCCGATCCAGGCGCCCTTCTGCGTGGGCTTCTCGGTCTTCGTCACCTGGATTCGCCCATCCGGGCGGTGCACCATGACCGCCGAGTCATAGGACCCGATCGCACCACCGTCGTGCAGCGACTTGATCGCCTCGTAGTCGGCGTCGGCGTCGGCGACGTTGTCGTAGACGCCCGAGTAGAAGAACATCGGTTTGGCCACTGCAAGCTCCCCTCGTAGTTTGCCGAAAGCTTCCGCTTCTGGGCGGCACCGAACATCGCCCCGTCAGGGTGATTGATGTGCCGCTTGTCTGCGAACATACGTTCGCTATGACGAGCGACGGATCGCCCTACCCACGCCTGAGACGCGCCATCGCGGCCGGCAACCTGGCCATCATCGAGGCCACCGCGGCCGAGCTCGGCTGGGTCGCGCTGCGCGACGCGCTCGGGATCCTGCTCGTGATCGAGGCCAAGGACGACGAGCGCTTCGAGCGGTCGGCGGTCCGCTGGGCGGGCCGGCTCGCGCTCGAGGTCCCGGACCTGGCGCTGGCCGAACTCGGCGGCGCGTTGGAGTCGTTGCACGCACTGCCGGACGAGCACGCGCAGCGAACGCTGCTGGCGTTGGCCGATCGTGCGGTACGGCCGCGCCCACCGACGGCCGGTGCGCGGCGCAGACACTAGGCCTGGACGCATGACCGCGCCGGCGGCGTTGCTCAGTCGCCGACTCTGATGCTCGGGAAGCCGAGGACCCGGGCGAGGGTGTCGAAGTGGCGGTCGTGGTGGAGCACGCCGAAGCCCCGTTCGGCCGCCGCGGCCGCGATCAAGTAGTCGGCGGCGGGCAGGCGGCGACTACCACGCAACTCGCGCGAGGCGCCGAGAGCGGCGCGGCACACACTCGTCGTGACTGGTGCCTGCGGGAGCGCATCGAATGCTTCGGCCAGAGCCGCGTACTCGCTCTCGTCGCGGGCGGCGGCGAGCAATTCGAGCGCGACCACGGGACAGGAGGCGATCATGCCGGCTTGCAGGGTCGCTTCCCAACGTCCCAGGATCACTGGGTCGCGCTGCCGGATCCAAGCGGAGGTGTCGACGACGAGCGGGACCGCGGCAAACGGTTCAGCCAAGGTCGGCTTCGCGGTCGGTGTGGATCTCGCGCGCTCGCTCGAAGTCGTAGTCCGTCTCGCCACGAGCGATCCGCAGCAAATAGTCCGTCGCGGCCTGCCTGCCCTGGCGTTCCTCGCGCTCGGCGGCGGCGCCGCGGATCGCCAGATCGCGGATCAGTCGCGAACGACTGGCGGGACTGGGATCGACCGCCGCCATCGCCTCAGCCAACTCGGGATCGACGGTCACCTGCACGCGCGGCAACGAAGACGGCACACAGCAGTGTACCGCCGCAGTGGTACACCGAGCGCGTCGCTTAGCCCTGGCACGGCGTCGTCGGTCGAGGCCGGGTGGTCGAGCGGCGCCGACGTCGGCGCCCCACGGTGCGCGCGGGGACGAAGCGCCCGAGAACGAAGAAAGCCTCGCGTTTGCGAGGCTTTTCGTTGCGAAGGGAGCGACGGGACTCGAACCCGCGACCTCCGGCGTGACAGGAGATCCGACGGTTTCCGGTCGGATGGCGCAAAGTGATTAAAGGCCTGCTCAGCGAGCCTTTCTGAGTAGTCCGCGATGGAAGCCAGAGGGCCCGTCTGAGGGTGGTTTTGGCCCGCTTGGACGCGCCGTGGACGCGCCCACGGACAATTCGTTTGCGCGTTCGCCTCGCTCAGCGGGTAAAGGGCATGCGGCATTTCGCGAGGTGCTGGTGGTGAGCGGGCGACTATTTGCTGACGAGTCGCCGGTGCGGTTGTGCGTGTCGATCGTCGTGCTCGATCGCGGCGCCGAGTTCGGCGCTGAGCGCTTCGAGGCGGGCCTGGAGGACTACGCGTTGTTGCGCGAGGTCGGGCGCTCGCCGTGGGAAGCGGTCAATCGGCTAGTCGGGGCCCATCGGGCGCTGCTGGAGCGGCGGTGGTCGGCATGACGACGAGTGTTGTCAGTATCAAAACCTCCCTGCTAACGAGTTGTTTCTGGGGTGTCGCCGAGAGGCGGGTTGACGTCCGGGGGTCGTGCAACGGTCGAGGTCGTCGGCTGTCGAGCGACGGGGAGGTGTGCCCATGGGCCACCTGCGAGTTGGTGCGGCCGTGAACCGGCCGAACCGTGGTGCTGTGCGCGTCCGGTTGATCCGGACGCCCGGTGGACTCGTGAAGCGATTGGGGCGGGCGGTGTTGTGG
>CAWKDW010000007.1:0-155825 GCA_963848475.1 uncultured Solirubrobacteraceae bacterium
GAATGCGGCGGCCAGTTCGCCGGCCCAGGGCCAGGAGCTGGAGGCGTAGCGTCGCGGTGCGGGCGTGGAACGCGAGGCGCGCGGCGGTGTGCAGCAGTCGGTAGCGCAGCCGTTTGGGTTCGCAGCGCGCGAGTTCGCCGTTCAGCAGCAGCCGTTGGATCCCGGCGAGCAGGTCATGCGCGAGCAGGACCAGTTGCAGCCAGACGCGGTTGTGTTCGAAGTCGCGGAAGGCAGGTTGCGTAGGCCGGTGTCTTTGTCGTTGCGGATGTGGTGTTCGACGCCGGCGCGGGCGCGGTGGCGGCGTTCGAGATCGGCGATGTCGCGGCCGGTCTGGTCGGTCAGGGTCGCTTGGAAGCGGTAGCCATCGTGGTCGGTGAAGGAGAGTTGGGCGCCGGGGTGCGGGCGTTCGCGGCGCACGATCACGCGCGAGCCGGCGGCCAGGTGCTCAGGTCCAGGCGCTCGGTGATCTCGCAGACCTCGCCGTTGCGGCGTTCAGTGCCGTCTTGGGCGCTCGTCGCCAGCCAGCCTCGTGTCGGGCGTGGCGAGGATCGCGGCGCGCACAGCGTCGGTGAGGTCATAGCCGACCGAGTAGCCGACCCGGTGCTCGCGCGCACGCCAGCAGCCGTGGGTCGCGCCGGCGGTATCGACGCGCAGCAATAGCTCGATGGCCTCGATGTGCTCGGCGGGGATCTGCGTGATGCGCGTGCTCGGCAACGGCGATCTGATCGGCCGCGGTGTTGGCGCCGGCGTTGCCGGGCCGCAACTCGCCGCCGAGGGCCTCACCGGTCTCGTGCGCGTAGGCCAGCATCGGGTGAAAGCCATAACCGCCCTTGAAGGTGCCCGGCCGTGCCTTCCTTCTCGGAATGGCTGGCGATCAGCGTGGCGTCGAGATCGATCGTCAGCCGCGACGGGGCCCCGGCCAGCGCCCACACCGTGCCGCGGGCCGCGGCGTGCGCAGCGCGCAACCGGTCCAGGCCTCCGGGATCACGGGCGATCATGTCGATCACCCGAAACGCCGTCGACCGCGACGCCACCGCACCAAACAACGCGCCCTGATCGGCCACGACGGCCAGATCTGAAAGGCAGTCGCCGCCGTCGGCGAGCACGACCGCCAGATCCCGGATCACGCCGCCCGGGTCATGGCCGCCGCCTCGCCGGCGCAGCGGACGCAACTGCGCCGACAACGCCCGCGTCAGCCCGGTCTTCTCCGCCACCCCAGCCAGCAACGCGCTGCCGGCGTGTGAGACCAACCCGGCTCCGTCCGACGGGACCCTTACCGTGAAATGGCGCCCATCGCGCATCACCTTCAAGGTGATCCTCCCAAGCTCGCACCTCGGTCCTCGACAAACCGAAGAATGCCTGCTCAGGCGGACAGTTCAGCGGCCCCGACCATCGGGGCCGCAACTGCTTCATGACCGATCCGGGCTAGTTCTCTCTCCAAAGCTTCAGCTCCCATCAGAGATAACACTCCGTACTGACCCTCTATTGTAAGAGAGTGTCACCTATAGACCGAAGTAACAGGCGTTGACCACGTTCCTTCTGAAAGAAGGGACGTAAAGATGCGAGCGTGAGGGCGGGGAACCGCGCAGGCGAGCGCACGCGGTAAGAAAATCCGCGGGTCGGACAACACCGGATTGGGCCAGTCATCGAGGGCAGCACCCTGCCCGTCTAAACGGCCTCGTATGAACGTTGTCTACTGTCGGCGGAGACAGGTGAACGGTGTTCACTCTTCGTCACTCG
Organism: uncultured Solirubrobacteraceae bacterium; assembly: GCA_963848475.1. Lineage (GTDB taxonomy): Bacteria > Actinomycetota > Thermoleophilia > Solirubrobacterales > Solirubrobacteraceae > Solirubrobacter. The sequence continues at coordinate 1,741 of CAWKDW010000007.1, forward strand.
GGGTGCGCCACGTTCACTCTTCGACTCGCCAATCGTCACGTAAAGGTGTCCATACCTGTCCTACTCGACCTTTACCTTGGCCGACGTGAGTCAGCTCAACCCCCCTCAGGATTTCGAATCCGTGTCCCGGTCACTTCATACCCGCCAGGAGGACCAATCGCCGATGCCGCCATCAGCCCTTCTCACCGCCCAGGAGGTCGCCTTGATGCTCGGCGTGCCGGCATCCTGGGTCTACTCCCAGACCCGCGCCGGAGGCATCCCGACCGTGAGGCTCGGGCGTTACTACCGCTACCGCCGCGAGGCGATCGAGACGTGGATCAGCGAGCGCGAGGCGTTGGCGGCGGCCTGATGGTTGGCGGTATCTCGCCCGCCCCGGTACGGTTCCGCGTGTCAACGCCGAGAGGCCGCCCGGGAAGGCGGCCCCTCGGGTACAACCGGCCCGGCGACGTTAGAGCGTCCCGGACCCCGGCACCGGAGAGATAACCCCCGATGCAAGCTCGCAAGCCGTCCGGCTACCTGTCAGGCAGCGTCCGCCTCTCCTCGACCGTGAAGGGCAAGCCGCGCAATGGCGGCCCGGTGTGGGAAGCCCGCTACCGGCTTCCCGACGGGAAGGACTCCACGAAGGTCATCGGCCCCGCCTGGCAGAAGCGCGGTCGCCCGGCCGAGGGTCACTTCACCCAGGCGACAGCCGAGGCGTGGCTTCGCGCGTACCTGACGGAAGCTGAGGCAGCCGTCGCGACGTCGGGGCCGATCGTGCCCTTCCGCGTGGTGGCCCTCGCGTACCTGGCCGAGTGCGAGCGCCGGATCGGCGCCGGGGACCTCCGGCAAACGACTTTCAGGACGTACCGCAACATCGTGGCCGGGCCGCCGCTGACCGAGGACGGCAAACGCAGGAAGCGGAGCCGTGAGACGCCGGACGTGACGCCGCTTATTGCGTTGTGGGGAGAGCGTCCCGTGGGCTCGATCGGTGAGGGCGACGTCGAGGAGTACCGGGAGACCCTGGTCGAGCGCGGGCTCGCCGCCTCGACGCTCAATCAGCACCGGGCCGTCATCCGGGGCGTCTTCGCTCTCGGCGTCGCGCGGCACGGCGTCGCGACGAACCCCGGCCTCGCGTTCGAGTGGGCGAAGTCGCGCCGCGGCAAGTCGGACGCGATCAGCTTCTACCGACCCGACGAGGTCCAGCTCCTCGCTCGCGCCGCGAAGGACGCGCAGGACCGCGCCGTCTTCATCGTGGCCGCCTTCACGGGCCTCCGGCTCTCCGAGCTGCGCGCGCTGCGCTGGCGCTCCGTGGATCACGCGGACTCGCTCGTCCACGTCGAGCGCGGCTACACCGACGACGGCGGGGAGAACCTCCCGAAGTCCTACCGCGTGCGCTCCGTGCCGATGATCGACCAGGTCGCCGCCGTGCTGACGTCGCTCCGAGAGCGCGACCACTTCACGGGCGACGACGACCATGCCTTCGTGAACACCGTCGGCGGACCGATCGACGGCGCCGCCCTCTACCGTCGTACATCAAGGCGGGCGAGGATGCGAGCTGCGCCGGCTGCGCTTCCACGACCTCCGGCACTCGTTCGGCACGATGGCCGTCCGCGAGTTCCCGATCACGGACGTACAGGAGTGGATGGGCCACGCGGACATCGCGACGACGCGGAAGTACGTCCACTACGCGCCCAGGCGCGATGCGGCGAAGCGTCTCGGGGCGCTCGTGGGCGACGAGACGCGCGCCTCGTTCACCGTCGCCGCCTAGCTCCCCCCGCCGCGCCGCCGGACCATGCGCCCTCGGCCCCTCGGGTCGGGGGCGCTTCTTCGTGGGGGGAACGTCCACCCAGCCGAGCGGTTTGGGGGGAACTTGGGGGGACACGTCGAGGCGGCCCGCGCCCGGGCTCTTGCGATTTGGCTCTACTGCGCCGTTTGCGGGATGCCGGAGGAGGGACTCGAACCCCCGACACGCGGATTATGATTCCGCTGCTCTAACCGACTGAGCTACTCCGGCGGGGCGACGGCGGCAGGTTAGCGAAACTGATCAGGGTCGATCGAAGTGGCCTGTGCGGTGGGCTGCGGTGAGGCGGTCGAGGGCGTCGTGGCCGACGCAGGCGAGGTCGTAGGGCGCTCCGGCGGCGAGGAGGTAGTCCCAGAGCTCGGGGCCGTGGTCGGCGGGGAGGATGATCTCGTAGCAGCCGAGGGCTTCTTGGATGATCTCGCCGGATGGGGTGAGGTCGACTTCGAGGAGAAGCTCTTTCGCGCGGGGGCCGATCAGGCCGATGGCGGCGAAGGACGCGGTGCGGTTGGCGGCGGTGAGACCGGGGACGCTGGCGAGGAGCGTGGCGCAGACGCCGGCGTGCTCGTGTTCGCAGCGGGCCAGGGCGCGGTCGGCGCTGATGAACGAGCACCAGGCGTACTCGCCCACCGTGACCAACGCGCTCTCGACGGCGGAGCTCGAGCCGCGGAGCTCGAAGGTGTCCCTGTCGGAGCGGTCGGCCATGCCGACGCTGCGGAGGCAGACGGCTTCCTCGGCGGCGATCGAGCCGAAGTGGGCGGGGACGCGACGGCCGTGGCGCGAGGCCATGGACGCGCCGTGGTTGCGGGCGACGGTCTCCAGCGGACTCGATGCCGATGTGGACGGCACGGCTCTCCTTCCGAAAAGACGATCGCTGAGACCGGTTGGTCTCAGCGAGGTCCAAGATACTTGCTCAGGCCGCGCGGTCGCGCGCCAAGGCGGTGCGTCCGCGGACGCGGAGACGGCCGCCGTGGCCGCGTGGGCGGGGCAGGACGTGCACAGGCTCGCCCGACGAGCGGGAGAACGCGACCCAGGCCAACCCCGCGGCGGTCAGTGCCGCGAGCCCACCGGCGACGAGTCCGGCACGCGGGCCGGCGGCGCCCGCGAGCCAGCCGACCAACGGCGCGCCGATCGGCGTGGAGCCCAGGAACACCACCGAATACAGGGCCATCACGCGTCCGCGCATCAGCGGGTCGACCGCGATCTGCAGGGCGGAGTTCACGCCCGCCGCGAACGTCACGCTCGCGGCTCCCAGCGGCAGAAGCGCCAGCAACTGCAACCCCAAAGTCGGCGCCACGGCGGCGAGCAGCATCGACACGCCGAAGGCCAGAGAGGCGACCACGAGCAGGCCGGGGGAGACCCGTCCGCGCGAGCCCGCGGCCAAAGCGCCACACACCGAGCCCACGCCCATCGCCGCGGTCAACAGCGCGTAGGTCGTCGCGGTGCCGTGCCAGGTGAAGTCGGCCAGCAGCGGCAGCAGGACCTGGAAGTTGAAGGAGATCGTCCCGACCAGCGCCATCATCAGCAGCGGGATCAGCAGCTCAGGCGTCCCACGCACGTATCGCAAAGCGCTGCGCAGCTCTCCGCGCTGCCGGACCGCCGGTTTGGGTGTCTGCAGGGCGCCCGTGTCCATCGTCCGCAGCGCGATGAACATCGCCAGGAACGAGAACGCGTTCACCAAAAAGCACGGCGCGATCCCGATCAAGGCGATGATCGTCCCCGCCAGAGCGGGCCCGATGATGCGCGAGGAGTGCACGATCACCGAGTTCAACGCGACCGCGTTGACGACCCGGTCGGAGCCGACGATCTCGACCACGAACGACTGCCGCGACGGGTTGTCGATCGCCACCACCGAACCGCGCACCAACACCAGCACCAGCACCATCCAGGGCTGGACCGCACCCGACGCCGCCAGGGCGAACAGAGCCAGCGCCGGCACCATCAGCGACAACTGGGTGTAGGTCAGGACCCGCCGCTTCGGCAGGCGATCGGCCAGCAGCCCGCCCCAGGCGCCGAACAGCAGGATCGGGAGGAACTGGAGCCCGGCGGTCAACCCGACGGCGGCACCGGAGCCGGTCAGCTTCACCATCAGCCACATCTCGCCGACGATCTGCATCCAGTTGCCGGTGATCGAGATCACCTGGCCCGAGAAGTACTTCCGGTAGTTGGGTACGCGAAGCGAGGAGAAGGTGCGCGCGACCGCGGCGCTCACTCGGCCCCCTCCTCGAGCACGCGCTCGAGGATGCCGGCCGCGCGATCCAAGATCACGAGGTCCTCTGGGCTCAGGCGGTCGAGCCGCTGAGCGAGATAGGCGTCCTTGCGGTCGCGCACGGAGACGAGGAGCGAACTGCCGGCGTCGGTGATCGACACCAGCGAAGAGCGGCGATCGGAGGGATCGGCCGTACGTTCCACCAGGCCCGCCTCCTCGAGACGCGCCAAGACTCGTGTCGCCGTCGGCCGCTGGATGCGCTCGCGCGCGGCGAGCTCGGAGGGCGTCAGCGGCCCGTGGCAGTCGATCGTCCCCAGAGCGGCGCCCTGGGTGGGGCTCAACTCCGCCGCGGCCTGCTGCCGCATCCGCCGCGCGAGCCGGACCAGAACCGGGCGCAGGCGGTGAGCGAGGTCGGTGGTGGAGATAGTTCGCATCGCTAATTAGCTTAGCGAACGATCTCGGGCTGCCAGGATCAGCGCCGCCGATGACGCTGCTCGCGGTCCCGAACATCTCCGAAGGCCGCGACATCGCGAAACTCGACGCGATCGCGCAGGCGTTCGGCCCAGGGCTGATCTACCGCTCGCAGGATCCCGACCACCACCGCGCCGTCTTCACCCTCCAGGGCGAGCCCGGCAAGCTGCACGAAGCGGTCATCCGACGGGGCCAAGGAAGCGATCAGGCGCCTCGACATCACGACCCACATCGGTCTGCATCCGCGCGTCGGCGTCGTCGACGTCGCGCCCATCGTCTACCTGAACCGACGAGCAAAGAGGCGCGGCCTGCGCCGAGGCGCTCGTCCTCGCCGACACGCTCGGAGAACTCGGCATCCCCGTGTACCTCTACGGAGAGCTCGCGGACGGACGCACCCGAGCGGAGCTGAGAAAGCCGGGCGGCCTGGACAACCTGAAGCCGGACTTCGGCCCCCCGAGCCACCCCACGGCCGGCGCGACCCTCGTCGCCGCCCGCCCGCCGCTCGTCGCGTTCAACGTGGAAGTCGACGCGAGCCTCGACACCGCGAAAGCGATCGCGAGAGAACTCAGAGCGACGCTCGACGTCAGAGCCCTCGGCATCCAGACCAGCCGCACGGTCCAGGTCTCGACCAACATCGAGGACCATACGAAGGTCACCGCGGCGCAAGTGGTCGCGGCGGTCCGCGCGCACGCTCGCGTGACCGGTGCCGAGCTCGTCGCACCCGCCCCCCGAGCGGCGCTCGTCGACTTCCCCGAGGACGTCCCGCTGCATGGCCCGAAACCACTCGAAGATCATCTAACCTCGTAGGCGCGATGGCCCAGACGAAGCGCAAGAAGCGGACGACGAAGCACCGCGGCAATGCCGCCGGCTCGATCGAGTCCCGCGGCCGCACCGGCCGCAAACCGACCGCGGAGGAGTCCAAGAGCTCCGGTCGCCAGTCCGCGCGTGACCGCCGGATGCAGAAGCCGCCGAGCTGGAACGGCGCGGCGCTGAAGGCGCTGGCCATGGCGGTGCTGCTGTTCGTCCTGACGCAGGTGGGCATCCTGGGCAACGACGCGAGCATCCAGCAGGGGATCTTCCTGTCGGCGCTGGCGCTGATCATCTACACGCCGCTCGCGTACGTGACGGACAAGTGGGTGTACGCCCGCATGCTCCGCCAGAAAGCGGCGAAGAAGACCTGATGGAGGCGCGCTGGCTGACGGTCGGCCCGGTTCAGGAGAACACCTGGATCGCCCGGCAGGACGGCGCCACCCAAGCGCTCCTGATCGACCCGGGCGACGAGCCCGAGACGCTCAAACAAGCGCTGGAGGAACTCGGCGCCACGGTCGAGGCGATCCTGATCACGCACTGCCACTTCGACCACGTCGGAGCGGTCGCGGAGATGGCACGAGCCACGGGAGCGCCGGTGTACTGCCCGGCCGGCGAGGTCTTCATCCTCGAGAACATCAACGACTTCGTGCGCTTCCCGGGCTTCGGGCCGTTTGAGTCCTACTCGCCCGAGAAGACGGTCAAGGACGGCGACCGCCTCGACCTGGCGGGCTTCGAGATCGACGTGATCGGCACGCCGGGCCACAGCCCGGACCACGTGACGTACTCGATCCCGGCGGAGAAGGCGATCTTCTCCGGCGACGTGCTCTTCCAGGGCTCGGTCGGCCGCACCGACCTTCCGGGCTCCGATCACGCGACGCTGCTGCGCTCGCTGGCGACCCTGCTCGACACGCTCCCGGACGAGACCGGCGTGCTGCCCGGCCATATGGGCCCGACGACGCTCGGCACCGAACGCACGAGCAATCCGTTCCTGCGCGAGCTCGCGCCGCGGTGAGCAGGAAAATCCAGGCGCCGCGCGGCACGTACGACGTGCTGCCCTCGCTCGCCGACGAGCGCCTCCGACTGGAGAAGACCGCCGCGAGGATCTTCGATCGCGCCGGCTACGGCCGGATCGAGACGCCGACGTTCGAGGCGACGCAGCTCTTCAGCCGCACCGTCGGCGAGGCGACGGACGTCGTCCAGAAGGAGATGTACACGCTCCAGGACGGCAGCGGCGACAGCATCACCCTTCGCCCTGAGGGCACCGCGCCGGTCGTGCGCGCCTACCTCGAGCACGGGATGCACAAGGAACCGCAGCCGGTGAAGCTGTGGTACCTCTCGAACTTCTTTCGCTACGAGCGCCCGCAGGCCGGCCGCTTCCGCCAGTTCTGGCAGATCGGCGCCGAGGCGATCGGCTCCGCGGATCCGGCGGTCGACGCGGAGCTGATCCTGCTGCTGGCGGAGCTGCTGGAGGCGATCGGCGCCCGCGACGTGAAGCTGGTCATCGCGAGCCTCGGCCAGCCCGAGTCACGCGCCGCCTACCGCGAGGAGCTGCATCAGCTATCTCCGGGCCAACGAGGACCAGTTGAGCCCCGAGGTGGTGCAGAGGATCGACCTGAACCCGCTGCGGGCCTTCGACGCGAAACACGCTCCCACGCAGAAGGTGATGGCCAACGCGCCGCGGCTGATCGACCGCCTGCCCAAGGAGGACCTCGACCACTTCGCCGAGGTCCAGGATCTCCTCAGGGCCGCGGAGCTCAGCTACACGGTCGACACGACGCTCGTCCGCGGCCTCGACTACTACACGCGGACGCTCTTCGAGTACCAGTCGGGCGCGCTGGAGGCGGCGCAGAACACGCTCGGCGGCGGCGGTCGCTACGACGGCCTGGCCGAGCAGATCGGCGGCCCGCCGACGCCCGGTATGGGCTGGGCGGCGGGCGTCGAGCGGATGCTGATGGCGTCCACGCAGCCGCAGCCGATCGAGCCGCTCCTGGACCTCTACGTCGCCTACGAGCCGGGCCACAAGGCGGCGGCCTTCCGGCTGGCGGCCGACGCCCGCAGCGCGGGTCACACGGCGAGACTCGAACTCGCCGGCCGCAGCCTGAAGGGCCAGCTCAAGCAGGCCTCCCGCACGCGCGCCCGCTACGTTGCCATCTTCGGCGACGACGGCGTCCAGCTGCGCGATCGCGAGGGTGGCGAGGACAAGCTCGTCCCGCCCGAAACCGTCATGCACCACATCAGGGGATCGATTTGAGACCACCACGCGCCAATCCGTATCGCGACGCCTGGGCCGGCGAGCTCGACGCCGCACGCGTCGGCGAGCGCGTGCGCGTGGCCGGCTGGGTCCATCGCCGCCGCGACCACGGCGGGCTGATCTTCATCGACCTGCGCGACCGCTCCGGGATCGTCCAGCTCGTCTTCCACCCGGAGACCGCGCCGGAGGCTCATGCGCTCGCCGAGCGGCTGCGCCCCGAGCACGTAGTCAGCGCGGCGGGGGAGATCCTGCGCCGCGACGAGGGCAACGTCAACCCGAACCTCAAGACGGGCGAGATCGAGCTCTCCGTCACCGAGGCCGACCATCTGGCCGACGCGCTGACGCCGCCGTTCGCGATCGACGACGACGGCCAGGTGGACGAGATGATCCGCCTGCGCAACCGGATGCTCGACCTGCGCCGCGCCGGCATGCAGGAAGCGATGATCCTGCGCCACACGGTCAACCGCTCGATCCGCGACTACCTCAACGCCAACGACTTCCTCGAGATCGAGACGCCGATCCTGACGCGCTCGACCCCGGAGGGCGCGCGCGACTTCCTGGTCCCGGCGCGCCTGAACCCGGGCTCGTTCTACGCGCTCCCGCAGTCGCCGCAGCTCTTCAAGCAGCTGCTGATGATGAGCGGCTTCGAGCGCTACTACCAGATCGCCCGCTGCTTCCGCGACGAGGATCTGCGCGCCGACCGCCAGCCCGAGTTCACGCAGCTCGACCTCGAGATGGGCTTCGTCGAGGAGGAGGACGTCCTCGGCACGATCGAGGGCCTGCTCACGCGCGTCTTCGAGGCCACCGGCTTCCAGGCGCCCCCGGCGCCGTGGCCGCGGATGCCCTACGACGAGGCGATGCTGCGCTTCGGCTCCGACAAGCCGGACACGCGCTTCGCGCTCGAGATCGCCGATCTCGCCGCCGCCGTCAAGGACACCGAGTTCCGCGTCTTCAAGGGCGTGCTGGACGGCGGAGGCGTCGTGCGCGGCTTCAACGCCGGTCCGCGCGAGGCGACTCGCGCCGTCGCCGATCAGCTGACCGAGGTCGTCAAGCGCTACGGCGCCGGCGGGCTGGTCTGGGCGGTCGTAAACGAGGACGGCACCTGGCGCTCGCCCGCGGCCAAGGCGCTTTCCGACGATGACCGTTCGAACATCGAACAAGCGCTTCAGGCCAAGGCCGGCGACCTGCTGCTGATCGTCGCCGACAACAACCCGACCGTCGCGGCCGTCTCGCTCGGCGAGCTGCGGCTGGAGATCGCGCGCCGCTACGACCTGATCGCCGAAGGCCGCCACGAGCTGCTCTGGGTGGTCGACTTCCCGATGTTCGAGTTCAACGCCGGCGAGCAGCGCTGGGACGCGCTGCATCACCCGTTCACGGCGCCGCTGGGCTCGTTCGAGGACCCGGGGGCGCTGCGCTCGCGCGCCTACGACATCGTGCTCGACGGCTCCGAGATCGGCGGCGGGTCGATCCGTATCCACACGCCCGAGGTCCAGCAGCAGGTGTTCACGGCGCTCGGCATCTCCGAGGAGGAGGCCGACTCGCGCTTCGGCTTCCTGCTGGAGGCGCTGAAGTACGGCGCGCCGCCGCACGGCGGGCTGGCGCTCGGCATCGACCGGATCGTCGCGATCCTCGCCAACCGGGACTCGATCCGCGACGTGATCGCCTTCCCGAAGACGGCCTCGGGGTCGGACCCGCTGACGGGCGCACCGGCCGCGGTCGACGCGCCGCAGCTGGCCGAAGTGGGCATCCGCTTGACGGTCCCGCCTCCGGCGTAGACCCCATGTGATTCAACCTCGGGCAGGGAGATGCCGATTGACTGGTCGTGAGCCAGATCTCTCTGCCCGTCCGCATCATCGCCATTGGCGCCGTCGTGTTCCTCGCTGCCTGGTTCACGGTCTTGCGCCCGAAGCCGGCCGCGGTCGAGCCGGCGACGACGCCGATCACCACGACGACGACGGAGCCGGCCACGGGCCCCGGCAAGGCCGTCGACGCCGCCAAGCAGGCCGCCGCGACCGCTGAGGCCGCCGCGCAGGCTGCCGCGGGTGAGACCGCGCCCGCCACCACCGAACCGGCCACCGGCGCCGCGACCACCACCACGCCTGAGGTCAAGCCCGTCGAGCCCACCGCGGTCGCGATCCCGGCCAAGGCGCTCGCCAAGCTTCCGACGGACGTCGCCGACGCCCTCGAGGCGCGCAAGGTGCTCGTGCTCGCCGTCTTCGGCGAGAAGGGCACCAGGTGGAGCCCGATCGCCGACGACGACCGCTACGTCCGCAACAACCTTCGCAAGGTCAACCGCTACGACGGCGAGGTCTTCGTCAAGCGGATCACGGGTGACCAGCTTTCGACCTACGGCCCGCTGGTCAACGACCTCGACGTCAACCAGACCCCGAGCGTCGTGATCATCGACCGCAACCTCAAGGGCAAGGTGCTCACGGGCTACGTCGACCGCATCGCCATCAACCAGGCGATCGCCGACGCCCGCCGCGACAGCATCGACCCGAACATCACGGTCGCCTACCTGCGCGAGGCCAACTCGATCTGCGGGCACCTCGAGACGCGCCTGAACCGCTGGTCGTATCCGACGATCGCCGGCAAGAAGCCGCTGAAGGCCTCCTACGCACGTCGTCTCGCCATCCTGCGCCAGTACCGGCGTCAGGTCGCGCGCACCGCCGCGCCGGCCGAGTTCCGCGCACTCAAGAAGCAGTGGCTGGTCGTCTTCAGCGGCGCCGAGCGCAGCATGACCGCGCTCGTGAAGACGGGCAAGCCGGGCAAGGGCGCGTCCACGGCCGACCTGGCCACGCTCGACGGCATGTTCAACGCCGCCGGCCTCACCGACTGCGCGAGCAACCGCCGGTCGTAGACTCGGCGCTCGTGGATCGCGAGCGCTTCACCGAACACCTCGCCGCGCCCAATGGGTGCGGCTTGGTGCTTTCCGGGGCCCATGACGGCCACGCGGGAGGCGCCGTGTGCGGGGACCTGATCCGGGTCTCGGTGCGCGTCGAGGGCGACCGCGTGACCGCCGCGAGCTTCGACGCGTCGGGCTGCGGCGCGATGCTGGCGGCGGGTTCGGCGGCGGTGACGCTCGTCGAGGACGAACTGCTGCTCGACGCCGCGCGCGTCGGGATGCGCGAGATCGCCGCCGAGCTCGGCGGGCTCTCCCCGGGCAAGCTGCACGCCGCGGATCTGGCCGCGGACGCGCTGCATCGCGCGCTCGGCGCCGCCGCGGCCGACGCGGCGATCGCGAAGGACCCCGGGCGGACGCTGATCGCCATGAGCGGCGGGGTGGACTCCGCCGTCGCGGCGCTGCTCGTCTCGCGCTCCGGCCGCGACGCCGTCGCCGTGACGCTGGAGCTGTGGGCGGACCCGGAGAACGACGCGGCCGCTTCCTGCTGCTCGGCCGACGCCGTCCGGCTCGCGCGCTCGGTCGCGCACCAGATGGGCATGCCGCACCTCACGCTCGACCTGCGCCCGGAGTTCCGCGAGGGCGTCGTGGAGCCGTTCCTGGCCGGCTACGCGGCGGGGGAGACCCCGAACCCGTGCGTCGGCTGCAACGGCCACGTGCGCCTGGACGCGATGCTCGACCTCGCCGACCGGCTGGGCGCGCAGGACCTCGCCACCGGCCACTACGCGCGCGTCACCGACGACGGGCTGCTGCGGGTCGCGGCCGATCCGGCCAAGGACCAGACGTACATGCTCTCCGCGCTGAGCACGCGATCGCTGGCGCGGATGCGCTTCCCGCTCGCCGAGCTGACCAAGCCGGAGGTGCGCGCGCTGGCCGCCGAGGCCGAGCTGCCGGTCGCGAGCCGCGCGGAGTCCCAGGACCTGTGCTTCCTCGCCGGCACCGGCAAGGCGCGCTTCCTCGCCCGTCACGCGGGCCTCGAGGACGCGCCCGGGGAGATCGTCTCGACCGCGGGCGAGGTCGTCGGCTCGCATCCGGGCTTCCATCACTTCACGGTCGGTCAGCGCAAGGGGCTCGGCGTGGCCGCGACCGAGCCGCTCTACGTCCTCCGCACGGAGGCGCAGAGCAACCGCGTCGTGGTCGGCTCGCGCGACGAGCTGGCGGTCGACCGGGTGGCCGTTCGCGGTGCGCGACTGCATCGTCCAGGCCGCGAGGTCGACGCCGTCCGGCTGCGCTACCACTCGCGCGCAGTCCCCTGCCGAGTCGCCGGAGAACCCGGTCCGGGGGCGCATCGCGAACTTCATTTGGAACTCCAGGAACCCTTCTACGGAGCGGCTCCGGGGCAGTCCGCGTGCCTGCTTCGAGGCGACGTGATCGTCGGTTGGGCCACAATCATTAGTACATGACAGAAAACGAGATGCTCGAGGCCTTGCAGGCAGACGTCGATGCGTGGCCCCAGGCCGTCAAAAACGCAGGCGTCAAAAACGCCGCCGGCTCGTCGTACGCGCCGCAGGCGCGCAACAACGAAGTGCTGCGGACTCCGGACGATCCGCGTGCCACTTATGAGTACATGGTTCGGGCGTGGAGCTTGCCCGACGCCGAGTCCGGTTCAGCTGGCTGGGTGCGCATCCTGCCCCAGGCTGGGCCGCAACTGACGTGGGAATGGTTCATCGCCGATCCCGACAAGCCGTACGCGCCGCTGTTCGACGACGAGTTGCGCGAGAAGGTCCGCGCCGCACTCGACGCCAACGAGGGCACCGAGGCCTACAAGAAGGACACGCACGAGAAGGCCGTCGCGGCGGGAGAGCGCGACGAGCGCATCAAGAAGATCCAGGAAGAGATGCGGACCGGCAAGCGGAGTCGTCCGCGCTACTGACGAGGTGCCACGCGGCGATGGACGCCGCGTCGCGGATCTCGTTGGAGCGGATCATCCGCGCGACCTCGGTGCGCTCGAAGCGGCGCGCGACCAGGCCGTACTCGGTGGGCTCCAGGGCCTGAGCACCGGGTTCGAGTCCGGTGGCGCGCCACACGTCGACGTACTGATCGCTGAGCCCGTAGGCGAAGTAGAGGCGGCCGAGGCAGTCCAACCTCGCCGCCCGTAGGCCGGTCTCCTCGGCCAGTTCGCCGCGGGCCAGTTGCTCCGCGTCGACGCCGGGCGCGTCTTCCCAGGCGCCCTGCGGGAACTCCCAGAAGCGCTCGCCGACCGGATGGCGGAACTGCTCGACGAGCCAGACGCCGTCGTCGTCGAGCGCCACGATGATCGCGGCGGGCGGTTTCTCGACCCAGGCGTAGAGGCCGGGCGTGCCGTCGGGGAGCTCGGTGCGGTCCTCGTGGAGGCGCATCCAGCGGTTCTCGTAGACGACCCGGCTCGACGTGACGCGCATCGCGCGCAGCCTAGACTCACCGGCGTGACATCCGACGAGATCCGCGACCGCTTCCTGACCTTCTTCGAGAGCCGCGACCACAAGCGCGTCGCTTCTGGCTCGCTCGTTCCCGCCGAGCACGATCCGTCGGTCCTGCTCACGACCGCGGGCATGCATCCGCTCAAGCCGTACTTCCAGGGCCGCGAGAAGCCGCCGCACCACCGGCTCACCTCGTGCCAGAAGTGCTTCCGCACGCCCGACATCGATCAGGTGGGCCTGACCACCCGCCACCTGACCTTCTTCGAGATGCTCGGCAACTTCTCGATGGGCGACTACTTCAAGGAGGGCGCGATCGCGTTCGCCTGGGAGCTCTCGCTGGAGGTCTTCGGCTTCAACCCGGACGACATCTGGGTCACGGTCTTCGAGGGCGACGAGGAGCTCGGGATCGGTGAGGACAAGGAGGCGATCGAGGCGTGGCTCGCGATCGGCGTCCCGCGTGAGCGGATCGTCGGCTGCCCGCGCTCGGAGAACTTCTGGCAGGCGGGCCCGACCGGTCCCTGCGGGCCGTGCAGCGAGCTCTACCTCGACCGCGGGCTGGACTTCGGCAAGGCCGACGATCTTCCCGGCGGCGAGAACGAGCGCTTCCTCGAGTACTGGAACCTCGTCTTCATGCAGTTCGAGCAGAACCCGGTCGGCACGCTGACGCCGCTGCCGGCGCAGAACATCGACACCGGGCTGGGCCTGAACCGCCTGGCGGCGATCCTCCAGGGCGTCACCTCGGTCTTCGACACCGACCAGTTCGTGCCGCTGATCGGGCTCGGCGAGCAGCTCTCGGGCAAGCGCGCCGGCTCCTCGCCCGAGGTCGACCGCGCGCTGCGGGTGCTGGCGGACCACACGCGCGGCATGTCGTTCCTGATCGCCGACGGCGTCGTGCCGTCCAACGAGGACCGCGGCTACGTGCTGCGCCGCCTGATGCGGCGCGCGATCGTCCAGGGCCGCCAGATCGGCATCGAGCCGGGCTTCCTGCCGCGCTACGCGGAGGTCGTGCGCGACACGATGGGCGCGCACTACTCCGAGCTGCTCGAGCAGGCGGACACGGTCGACATGTGGCTGCGCACGGAGGAGGAGACCTTCAACCGCACGCTCGAGTCGGGCCTGAAGCTGCTCGAGGACGTGATCGAGCGCGCGGTCGCGTCCGGCGCCGAGGGCATCGGCGCGGACGAGGCGTTCAAGCTCCACGACACGTTCGGCTTCCCGTTCGACCTGACGCTGGAGCTGGCGGCGGAGCGCGGCGTCGGCGTCGACGAGCAGGGCTTCGAGTCCTTGATGGAGGAGCAGCGGGTCCGGGCGCGTGCGTCGGCGGGCCGCGAGGGCGGGGAGGACGCGCGCGAGAAGCTGCGCACCTTCGCGTCCTCCGCGGGCGCGCCGTCGGTCTTCACCGGCTACGAGACGACCGAGCAGGCCACCGCGGTCGCGTCCGTCGTCGGTCGAGGACGGCCGCGTGCTGGCGAAGCTCGTCGAGTCGCCCTTCTACGCGACCGGCGGCGGCCAGGTCCACGACGGCGGCGTGATCGAGTGCGAGGACGGCGGCTGCTCGGCGAAGGTGGTCGACGTGGTGCGGCTGGGCGACGACCAGGCGCTCGTGCTCGAGCCGCTGACCGGCGAGCTGCACGACGGCGAGCGCGTGCTCGCTCGGGTCGACCGGCACGCGCGCCGCGCGACCGAGTGCAACCACACCGCGACGCACCTGCTGCACGCGGCGCTGCGCGAGCGGCTGGGCACCCACGTCCGCCAGGCCGGCTCCTACGTCGGGCCCGACAAGCTGCGCTTCGACTTCACGCACGGCGCGCCGCTGAGCGACGAGGACCGCGTCTGGGTCGAGGATCGCGTCAACGAGATGATCCTCTCCAACCAGCCGGTGCGCGCGCTCACGACGACGTTGGACGAGGCCAAGAGCCTCGGCGCGATGGCGCTGTTCGGCGAGAAGTACGGCGATGTCGTGCGCATGGTCGAGGTCGGCGGCGGCGACTGGTCGCGCGAGCTGTGCGGCGGCACGCACGTCCGCACGACGGCGGAGATCGGCGTCTTCAAGCTCACCCAGGAGACCTCCTCGGCCGCGAACGTGCGGCGCATCGAGGCGATCACCGGGCCGCTGGGCGTGCAGCTGCTGCGCAGGCACGACCGCGTGCTGCACGACGCGGCGGTGGCGCTGCGCACCCAGCCGGACGCGGTCGCGGACGTCGCGGCGGCGGCGGTCAAGAAGCGCCGCGAGCTGGAGAAGCAGCTCGCGTCGGGCGTCTCGGCCGCGGCGGATGCCAAGCCGACCGAGATCGTCGACATCGACGGCGTGCGCGCGGTCTTCGAGATCCGCGAGGTCGCGAGCCCGAAGGCGCTGCCCGACGTGGCGGATCGCCTGCGCGGACAGCTCGGCGATCCCGCGGTGATCGTGCTCGGCGCGCCCGGCGAGGGCCGGGCGTCGCTGCTCGTCGCCGTCACGCCCGGCGCGGTGGCACGCGGCGTCAAGGCCGGGTCCGTGGTGAAGGTCGCGGCGGCGGTGGTCGGCGGCGGCGGTGGTGGCCGCGACAACATGGCGCAGGCCGGCGGCAAGGATCCGGAGAAGCTGCCGCAAGCGCTCGCGGCGGCCCGCGCCGAGATCGAGCGCGCGCTCGCCGGTTGAGGGTCGTCGCCCTCGATTACGGCTCGGCGCGCTGCGGCGTCGCGGTCAGCGACCCCACGGGGACGCTCGCGACGCCGCGCGACGCGATCCTGCGGCCCGCGTCGAAGAAGGGCTTCGCCGCGCTGAAGGCCACGATCGCCGCGCTGGAGGCCGAGCGGGTGGTCGTGGGGCTGCCGCTCTCGCTCTCCGGAGGCGATTCGGCGCAGACGATCGAGGTGCGCGAGTTCGCCGCGCGCCTCGCCCGCGCGATCCCGATTGAAGTCGAGCTCTACGACGAGCGTTTCACGACGAGTTTGGCCGCACGCGTGGGCGGAAGCACGTCGCTGGACTCCCGTGCGGCGGCGACCCTATTGGATGAATGGCTGCATCTGCCGATGAAGGAGGAGACCCCGCCGCAGTAATTGACCCGGAGCCTCCCTCGATGAATCCCCTGACCAACACCCCGCCCAGTTCGGCCGACGCCGTGCTGGCCGAGGCTGCAGCAGGGCCCGTCGACCCGCTCGACTCGCTGCTGCGGCAGATCGTCGCGGGGTATTTCGTCCTCACGGACGGTCAGGGGTCGGTCTCCAAGTGGTCAGAGCCGGCGGAGCTGCTGTTCGACCAGCCGGCCGACGACATCCTCGGCCAGAGCTTCTTCGAGACGCTGATCGGCGGCGCGCTGCCGCCCGCGGGTCAGGCGTGGCGCGAGTTCCTCGACTTCGGCGAGCCACCGCGCGTCCCGGGCACCGTGACGCTCACCGGCCGCCGCTCCGACGACGCCGACTTCCCGATGGAGACGGTCTTCGTCCCCGTCAAGCTCGACGAGGGCTTCGACTTCTCGCTCTTCCTCGAGGACCTGTCCTTCGAGCTGCCCATGAACCTGATGCTGCTGCGCATGCGCCAGCAGCACCCCGTCGTGGTCCGCGCGCTGCGCCAGGCGCTCGAGACCGACGTGCAGCCCTGGGAGGGGCGCACCGCCGGCACGCTCGTCGTCTTCCGCCCGCTGTCGTCGACCCCGTGGGTCGAGGCCGAGATGGCCCGCCGCGAGGCCGAGCGCGCCTTGGCGGACGCGGAGACCGAGGAACGGCTCTCCAACACCGATCCGGGCATCCAGGGCGGCGTCGCCGACCTCGATGACGCCGCCGCGGTCGTCGCCCGTCTGCTCAGCGCGATGGAGCGCATCGACGAGCTCGAGCGCGTCGCCGGAGGCCTGCCCGCACAGCTCGTCGAGGCTCGTCGCGAGGCCGAGCGCCGCGCCGCCGAGTCCGACCGTGCCGCCGACTCGCTGCGCGCCGAGCTCTCGCGCGCCCTGTCCGGTGTGCCGTCCGAGCTCGACCGCGTCGAGCAGCTCGCCCGACTGGAGCGTCTCGAGCGGGCGAAGCTCGAGGGTGAGGAGCTCGAGGCTTCGCGTCGGCAGTCCTTCGCCGCCGCCGAGGCCGCCTCGTCGCGGCTCGCCGCGCGTCTGGACCAGCTGGAGCGCGATCGCGCCGCGGCTGAGTCCGTCGCCGACGGTCGGCTGGCCGAAGCGGTCGCCGCCGCCGAGTCCCGCGCGGCCGACGCCGTCGCCGAATCCGCCCGTCGCTTCGAGGCGCGCCTGGCCGGTCTTGAGGGCGTCGATCTCTCGTCGCAGCTCGAGCAGGTCCGTGCCGAGCACGAGGAGGCCTCGCAGGCCGCCCGTGCCGAGCTCGCCTCGACGCTCGAACGGCTGGAGCGCGAACGCGAGCGCGAGCGCGAATCCGCCCGCTCCGAGCTCGCCGCCGCCCTCGAACGCGTCGAGCAGGTCCAGCGCGGCACCGACGCCGTCCGCGAACAGCTTTCCGCCGTCACCGTCGAGCGCGCCGCCTCGCAGGGCCTGGCCGGCGACGATCGCCGCCGCCTGGAGGACCTCCAGCGCGACTCGGAGTCCCTGCGCGCCCGCGTCGAGGCGATGCGCGACCGCGACGCCGAGCAGGAGCAGCGCCACAGCGAGCTTTCCGCTGAGCTGGGCGCGCTGCGCGAGGCGACGAGCCGCCACGAGGGCTTCTCAGACGAGCTCGCGTCGCTGCGGGAGAGCACCGCCGCGGATGTCGCGGCGCTGCGTGAAGCGGTTGAGGCGGCGGCCGGCGAGGTCGCGAGTGGTGAGCTCGACGAGCTGCGCGAGGCGGTCGCTCGATCTGAGGCGGCCGCGTCAGACGAGATCGCGGCGCTGCGCGAGGCCGTTTCGCGGTCGGAAGCTGCGTCAGACGAGATCGCCGCCCTTCGTGAGGCCGTTTCGCGGTCTGAGAGCGCGTCAGACGAGATCGCGGCACTGCGCGAGGCCGTTTCGCGGTCGGAGGCTGTCGTCGAGACGCAGCCTTCGCGAGGCCGTTTCGCGGTCTGAGGCTGCGTCAGACGAGATCGCCGCGCTGCGTGAGGCGGTTTCGCGGTCTGAGGGCGCGTCAGACGAGATCGCCGCGCTGCGTGAAGCCGTTTCGCGGTCTGAGCGCGCCTCAGACGACATCGCCGCACTGCGCGAGACCATCGCGGAGCTCCGCGAGTCCACCTCCGGCGACGTCGATCGCCACGAGTCCGCGGCGGCCCAGCTCGCCGAACTTCGCGACGCCGTCGCCCGTCAGGAGACCGCGGCCGGCCAGATCGCGTCGCTGACCGCCGTCGTCGCGCGCCACGAGGCGCTCGCGGGCGAGATCGCCCAGTTGCGCAGCGAGGCGAGCGCCGTGCCCGGCGAGGTCGCCGACCTGCGCCGGTTGCTCAACGAGCAGCAGGCGGTCGCCGCCGAGCTGCGCGAACGGCTCACCGAGCAGGACGTCGCCGCCGGGCGCATGCCCGAGCAGGAGGCCGTCGAGCGCGAGGTCCAGATGCTCGTCGGCGACACGCAGCAGCAGATCGCCGCCCTGCACGCTCGCATCGCCGGTCTCGCCGAGGCGGGCGGCGACCAGGACCAGCTCGCCGGCCGCGCCGAGCTCGAAGCGCTTCGCGAGCGTCTCGAAGGCCTCGCCGGCCACGACGATCTCGCCGCGCTGCACGCCCGTTTCGATGCGTTCCCGGCCCATGACGAGCTCGCGGGTCGCGACGAGCTGGCCGAGCTGCGCCACCGGCTCGACAGCCTCGCTCGCCAGCACGACCTCGACGCGCTGAGCGACCGTCTCGACGGCCTTGCCGGCCGCGACGAGCTCGCCGGTCTCGCGAGCCACACCGAGCTCGACGAGCTGCGCGAGCGCCTGAGCGGCCTCGCCGGCCACGACGAGCTCAACGACCTGCGCGAGCGCCTGAACGGCCTCGCCGGCCACGACGAGCTCGACGCGCTGCGCGAGCGGCTCGACGGCCTCGCCGGCCGCGACGAGCTCAACGACCTGCGCGAGCGGCTCGTCGGACGCGACGAGCTCTCCGGTCTCGCGAGCCACACCGAACTCGACGAGCTGCGCGAGCGCCTGAACGGCCTCGCCGGCCGCGACGAGCTCGCCGGTCTCGCGAGCCACGGCGAACTCGACGAGCGTCTCAACGGCCTCGTCGGCCACGACGCACTCAACGAGCGCCTCGACGGCCTCGCCGGCCGCGACGAGCTCAACCAGCGCCTCGACGGCCTCGCCGGCCGCGACGAGCTCAACGACCTGCGCGAGCGCCAGAACGGCCTCGTCGGTCAAGACGAGCTGCGCGAGCGTCTCGAAGGCCTCGCCTCCCGCGAGGACGGCCACGAGCTGGCCGAGCTCCGCGAGCGCCTCGACGGCCTCGCCGGCCGCGACGAGATCTCCGCCCTGTGGGAGCGCCTCAACTCTCGCGTCGTCCCCCGAGGACGGCGGCGTCGCCCAGCAGGCACTCGCGGCGGCGCAGGACGCGCTGCAGCGGATCGCGCTGGTCGATCGCGGTGCCGGCACCGTCCTCAACGACGTCCGCACGCTGCGCGGTCTCGTCGACGAGGCGCTCTCGCTCGCCCAGGGCGCGCAGGAGACCGGCCGCGCCGACTCCGAGGAACTGCGCGAGCTGATCGCCCGCTTCGGCGGCGAGCTCGAGGTCGCCCGCGGCCAGGCCGGGCGCGCCGAGAACGAAGCCCTTTCCGCCCGTCAGGTCGCTGCCGCCGCCGGCGAAGCCGCCACGGCGGCTCGTGAGGACGCCGCCAGGGCCCGCGAGGAAAGCACCGCCGGCCGTCGCGAGGTCACCAACCTCACCGAGCGCACCACGCTGCTCGGCGAACAGGTCGAGAGCGCCCGCGAAGCGGCCGCCGGCGCCCGTGCCGAGGCGCGGACGGTGGGGGAGGGGCTCGTCGAGCGCCTCGCCGCCGTCGATCAGCACGCGTCCGCACTGCGCACCGAGCTCGGTGTCGGCCGCGAGCGGCTCGAAGCCGTCGGCGCGCAGGTCGACCGGCTCGGTACCAGCGTGCTCGAGACCGGCGAGGCCGTCGACACGGTTCGCCGCGACGCCGAGGAGCGCGCCACCACACTGCGCAGCGAGCTGAGCGAGGTCCGTCACGTCGCCGAGACCGCCGCGCGCGGGCTCGAGATCCTGCTGGCCGAGCTGGCCGGAGCGCGCGAGGTGGCCGAGTCGGCTCGTGCGGTCTCGCTCCAGAGCGACGAGCGGATCCTGGCGATGCAGTCCGAGCTCACCTTCGCGCTCACGAGCGTCGAAGAGCTCAAGCAGGGCCTCAGCTCCGCGGGCCAGGCGGCGGTCATCGCCCGCCGTGAGGCCGAGCAGGCCCGCAAGGCCGCTCAGCACGTCGGCGACGGCTCGACCGAGCGTGTCACCGAGGTCTTCCAGCAGATCCTCGGCCTCGCCGCCGCGCGCAACAACCAGCAGCCCGCCCGCCGCCCGTCCGTCACGGCCGCTCCGGTGCGCCCCGAGCCGGTCAAGCGCGAGCCGCGTCACGGGTTCGACGACGCCGCCGCGCCGATGGCCGTCCTCGGCCTCGATGGCAAGTTCAAGCAGCTCAATCCGGCCTTCACGAAGCTCGTGGGCTACAAGGAACACGAGTTCACGAAGGCCGCCTGGCCGTCGCCGCACGACCGCCGCGACTACAAGGAACAGCTCGAGCAGCTGCGGCAGATGGGCATCGGCGAACTGCGCGACATCGACATCCAGAGCACGTACATGCACGGCCAGGGCCTGATGGTCCCGGTGGTCGGCAAACTGACGCTCGAGCTGGGCGAAGACGGTCTCCCGCTGCAGCTGCTGCTGGAGGCAGAGGACCGGTATACGAACTAGAACCGTCGGGCTCGCTCGCTAGGATGCCGAACGGTCGCCGACCCTCTACGCCCTCCGGGAATCCGCCCGGCGCGTGAGGGCCGCTCCTGGTTCCCGTGTTCGGCAAACGCTCGGACTCACAACGCACAGCTGAAGACCGCGCACGCGCCGCGGCTGATCGTGCTGCCCGCCGCACGGGCCGCCCGTTGCCCGCTGACGCGTTCGAGCACACCGTCCGCCCGCCGGACATCGAGCCGCGCGAACCGCTGGTCGAAGACGAGCCGCTGCCGCCCGCTCCGGAGCCGGTCGAGGCGGTCGCTCCGCCCGCGGAGGTCATGCAGCCGGAGCCCGAACCCGAGCCGCGAGCCCGAACCCGAGCCGGAGCCCGAACCCGAGCCGGAGCCCGCGAGCCGGAGCCCGAGCCGAGCCCGAGCCCGAGCCGCAGCCCGAGCCCGAGCCGCGAGCCCGAGCCCGAGCCGCAGCGTGACGAGCTGGTCCACCAGCCGACGGTCGAGTACTCGCCGTTCGGAACCGACGAGATCGATCGCGTCGAGCCCGAGGCGCCGCTGGGATCGCCGCGCGACGACGAGCCCCGGCTCGTCGCGGCGCGCGGGATGCCGCGCGACGAGGACGAGATCCACGCCTTCGCCGCCGCCCAGCACGGCGAGACCGCCGAGCACCAGATGCCCCCGGAGACGGGCGAGCATCAGCCACCTGAAGAGATCGAGGCTCGCCCGCCCGTGCCGCTCCGACGCGCTCCCGACCGTCCCGCCGACGCTGACGCCGCGCCGCGCCGGCGCCCGGCTCCGAAGAGCCCGCGTCGCGCCCCGAAGGCGCCGAAGGGCCCGCGCCCCGGCGGACGGTGCCCACTGGGGCCGCCGGATCTTCGCCGTGATCGCGCTGGTCCTGCTTCTGGGAGCGCTCTACGCCGTCTACCAGACCTTCCAGCCCTTCCACGGCGACGGCGAAGGCACCGTGGCCGTCGACATCCCCGCCAACAGCGACGCCGGCGAGATCGGCAAGCTGCTCGCGGCGAAGGGGATCGTGGACTCCGGGCGCTTCTTCGAGCTCAAGGCCACGATCAGCGGCGACCGCGGCGACCTGCGCCCCGGCCACTATGAGCTCAAGAAGGGCATGACCAACGCGGCGGCGATCGCGGCGCTGACGAAGGTCCCCGAGACCAAGGCGGCGCCCAAGACGGTCAAGGTGACGCTGGTGGAGGGCCCGTCGATCAAGGAGAACGCGCCGGTCGTCGACGGCAGCGACAAGGTCGAGGGCAGCTACGCCAAGGCGGCCGCCTCCAAGGCGACCCTGAAGCGGGTCCGTGAGCTCGGCGCGCCCAAGGGCACCAAGACCGCCGAGGGCTTCCTCTTCCCGGCCACCTACGAGCTGCCGGAGGGCTCGACGGACAGCGATCTCGTCAAGCAGCAGCTCGACGCGTTCGAGGAGAACTTCAAGAGCGTCGACATGAGCTACGCCAAGAAGAAGCAGCTCACGCGCTACGACGTACTGGTGATCGCGTCGATGATCGAGCGCGAGGCGCAGCTGGCCAAGGAGCGCCCGCTGGTCTCGGCGGTCATCTACAACCGGCTCAAGGAGGGTATGCCTCTAGGGATCGATGCAACCATCCGTTACGCGACCGACAACTGGAAGCGGCCGATCCGCCAGTCCGAGCTCGACAAGCCCGGGCCGTACAACTCGCGCCTCAACCGCTCGCTGCCGCCGACCCCGATCGGCAACCCCGGGCTCGCGTCGATCAAGGCCGCGGCGAAGCCCTCCAAGAAGGACTACCTCTTCTACGTGCGCAAACCGGGCAAGTCGGGCGAGCACGCGTTCTCGTCGACCGACTCGCAGTTCGAGAAGGACCGGCAGCGCTACCAGGCCTCGCGCGAAGGCCAATGATCCGGCTCGGCGTGTGCGGCTGGCCGGTCGCTCACTCACGCTCGCCACAGATGCACAACGCGGCGCTGAAGGTGCTCGGCCTGGATGACTGGCACTATCAGCTTCTGCCCCTGCCTCCGCACCTGTTCACGGAGACCGTGATGGCCTTGCCGGCGCTCGGCTTCCGCGGCGTGAACGTGACGATCCCGCACAAGGCGGCGGCGCTCGCCCTCGCGGATCGCGCGACCGAGACGGCGCGGGCGATCGGCGCCGCGAACACGCTGACCTTCGAGTCCGACGGCGCCATCCACGCCGACAACACCGACGCCTCCGGCTTCCTGCACGCGCTCAACCGCTCCGCCTACGACCGCACGGCGCTGGTGCTCGGCGCGGGCGGAACCGCGCGCGCGGTGCTCTACGCGCTGCGCCAGGCGGGAGTCAAGGAGCTGCGCGTCTGGAACCGCAGCGACGACCGCGCCCGGGCGCTCGCCGACGAATTCGGAGCCGAAGTTGGCGCCGCGCCGGCGGACATCGTCGTCAACACGACGTCGGTCGGGCTCAGCGACCCTGAGGATACGTTCAAGGCGCTCCCTATCGGAGCCGATGAACTGGGTGCCGGATGCACGGTGGTGGACATGGTCTACCGGCACGGAGGCACCCTCTTGCTGAACACCGCGAAGGCGAACGGTGCAGAGGTCGTCGACGGGCTGGAGATCCTGGTCGCCCAGGGCGCAGCGTCTTTAGAACGCTGGACCGGCCGGACGGCTCCCGATCAGGCGATGCGGGAGGCCGTCGCGGACATCGCCCGATGAGCTCAACCTACGACACTCCGACCACAAAGCCCCGTCGCGGCAACGGGATCACCACGCCCACGCGGCGCGGCGGTTCCGGACGCATCCTGACCGACGTCATCGTCGACCTCGGCTTCGTCGAGCGCGGCACGATGGACCTCGCGATCGACCGCGCGACGGAGAACGGCTCGTCGCCTGAGCGCGTCCTGGTCAGCGACGGCTCGCTCTCCGACGACCACCTGTCGCGCGCGATGGCCGAGCGCTTCGGGCTCGACCACGTCGACCTCAAGCTCTACCGCGTCGATCCCGACGCCGCCAAGCTCGTCTCGCCGGCCGCGGTGCGCCGCTACCAGGCGGTGCCGGTCTCCTTCGTCGGCGACCGCACGCTGCTGGTCGCGATGGTCGACCCCGCCAACGTCCTCGCGATCGACGACATCGCGGTCATGACCGGCTACGAGGTCCGCCCGGCGGTCTCCTCGCTCGCCGACGTCGAATGGCTGCTGCAGCGCCTCGAGGACCCCGACTTCGGCCACGGCGCGGTCGCTCCGGAGGAGCAGCAGGCGGCCGACGCCGAGCTCGCCGCGCCGCCCGGCGCGTCGCCCTCGGCGCCGATGTACGACGTCCGCGAGACCGCGCCGATCAACTTCGGCGTCGGCGGCGAGGACGCATCGGTCATCCAGCTGGTGCACCGGGTGATCAAGGAGGCCGTCGAGCGCGGCGCGTCCGACATCCACTTCGAGCCGCAGGAAGAGGAGATGCGGGTGCGCTACCGCATCGACGGCGTGCTCTCGGAGGCGGCGACCGTGCCCCTCAGCGCGATCCCGGCCGTCATCTCGCGCGTGAAGATCCTCTCCGACCTCGACATCGCCGAGCGCCGGATCCCGCAGGACGGCCGCATCTCGATCGAGGTCTCCGGCAAGGCCATCGACCTCCGCGTCGCCACGCTCCCCGCCTCCCACGGCGAGAAGGTGGTCATGCGAATCCTCGACCAGAGCAAGGTCATGATCGAGCTCGAGGGGCTCGGCATGCTGCCGCAGGCGCTCGAGCGCTTCACCAAGGCGTTCGCGCAGGCCCACGGTGCCGTGCTCGTCACCGGCCCGACCGGCTCCGGCAAGTCGACCTCGCTCTACGGCGCGCTCAACCAGCTCAACACCGTCGAGAAGCACATCATCACGATCGAGGACCCGGTCGAGTACCAGCTTCAGGGCATCACCCAGGTCCAGGTCAACAACAAGGCCGGGCTGACGTTCGCCTCCGGCCTGCGCTCGATGATGCGCGCCGACCCCGACGTCATCATGGTCGGCGAGATCCGCGACCGCGAGACGGCGCAGATCGCCATCGAGGCGGCCCTGACCGGCCACCTGGTGCTCAGCACGCTGCACACCAACGACGCCCCGGGCGCGGTCACGCGCCTGATCGAGATGGGCGTCGAGCCCTTCCTGGTCGGCTCCGCCGTGGACTGCGTGGTCGCCCAGCGGCTCGCGCGACTGCTGTGCGAGGAGTGCAAGCGCCGCACGACCATCACCTCCGAGGTCATGCGCGCGAACGGCTTCAACGTCGGCCTCGATCTGGAGGCCTACGAGCCCGTCGGCTGCGCCCGCTGCGGCGGCTCGGGCTACAAGGGCCGGATCGGGCTCTACGAGGTGATGTGGGTCAGCGACACGATCCGCTCGCTCGCGGTCGCCCGCGAGCCCGCCGAGACGATCGCGCACGCCGCCGTGCACGAGGGCATGATGCGTCTGCGCGAGGACGGGCTCGAGAAGGTCCGCCGCGGTCTGACGTCGATCGCGGAGATCGCCCGCGTCGCCGGAACAAGATAGGGCCCCCACCCGACCCCGCCCGACTTCAGTCCGACCGCCCGCCTGCCGATGTAGGTGTTGGCATGAACTTCGATTTCGCGGACATCCTGCTCAAGGTCGTCGAGCACAAGGCTTCCGACCTTCACATCACCTCCGGCGCCCCGCCGACCCTGCGCGTGCGCGGCTCGCTGGTACCGCTCGAGGGTCATCCGAACCTGACGCCCACCGACACGCGTGAGATCGTCTACGCGATCCTCTCGTCCTCGCAGCGCCAGATGCTCGAGACCGACTGGCAGCTCGACTTCGCCTACTCGGTTCCCGGCGTCGGGCGCTTCCGCGTCAACACCTTCTTCCAGCGCGGCACGCTGGGCGCGGCCTTCCGCCTGATCCCGTCCGAGACGGTGCCGATCGAGCAGCTCGGCCTTCCGTCCGTCGTGCGCGGGTTCGCCTCCAAGCCGCGCGGCATCGTGCTCGTGACCGGCCCGACGGGCTCGGGCAAGTCGACCTCGCTCGCGTCGCTGATCAACGAGATCAACGAGACGCGCGACGAGCACATCCTCACCATCGAGGACCCGATCGAGTTCCTGCACAAGCACAAGCGCTGCCTCGTCAACCAGCGCGAGATCGGCCAGGACGCCTCGAGCTTCGCCGCCGGCCTGAAGGCCGCGCTGCGTCAGGACCCCGACGTGATCCTCGTCGGCGAGATGCGCGACCAGGAGACGATCGGCACGGCACTGACCGCCGCCGAGACCGGCCACCTGGTCTTCGCCACGCTGCACACCCAGGACGCTCCCCAGACGATCGACCGAATCATCGACGTCTTCCCGCCCGCCCAGCAGGGCCAGATCCGCGCGCAGCTCGCGATCGGCCTCCAGGGCATCGTCACCCAGACGCTCGTGCCGACCGCCGACGGCCAGGGCCGTTGCGTCGCCGCCGAGGTGCTCGTGCCCACCCCGGGCGTGCGCAACCTGATCCGCGAGGGCAAGACGCACCAGATCTACTCCCTGATCCAGACCGGCGGTTCCGAAGGCATGCAGACGATGGACGCCTCGCTCGCCGGCCTCGTCCGCGCGGGCAAGATCACGATGGCGATGGCCGAGAGCCGCTCCTCGCAGCCGGTCGAGATGCGCCGGCTCGTGACCGGGATCAGCTCGAGCTCGATGGTGGCTGCCTGATGAGCGCCGGAGTCTGGAACTACAAGGCCGTCGACGGGGCGGGTGTCCCGTCCAAGGGCCAGCTCAAGGGCGCGTCCAAGGACGCCGTCACCGAGCACCTCCGCTCCCAGGGCCTGAAGGTCATGGAGCTGGCGGAGAAGAAGTCCGTCCTGAAGTCCGACCTCTCCTTCGGCCGCGTCAAGGCCGCCGAGCTCACGGTCATGACCCGCCAGCTGGCGACCATGATCACCTCGGGCATGACCCTCCTGCGCGCGTTCTACGTGCTCGAGGATCAGATCGAGAACAAGAAGCTCGCCGAGACCATCGGCGCCGTCCGCGAGGACATCGAGGCCGGTCTCGCCTTCTCCGACGCGCTCGCCAAGCACCCGAAGATCTTCTCGCCGCTCTACGTGGCGATGGTCCGCGCCGGTGAGACCGGCGGCGTGCTCGAAGCCTCGCTGGACCGGATCTCCGACCAGCTCGAGAAGGACGACGAGCTGCGCCGCCAGGTCAAGGGCGCGATGGCCTACCCGATCGTGGTGCTGTCGTTCGCCATGTGCGTGCTGATCGGCCTGATCGCCTTCATCGTCCCGGTCTTCGTCAAGGTCTTCGCCGACTTCGGCGGCGAGCTGCCGCTGATCACCAAGGTCACGGTGCAGGCGTCCAACGTCGTCACCGGCCAGTGGTACCTGCTGATCGCCGCCGCGATCGCCGGTCCGATCGCCTTCAAGAAGTGGCGCAAGTCCAGCTGGGGCCGCCAGCAGTGGGACGCGATCCGCCTCAAGGTCCCCTTCAAGATCGGCGTCACCGTCCAGAAGATCTCCCTGGCCCGCTGGTCGCGCACCTTCGCCGCGCTCTACTCCGCCGGCGTGCCGATCATGCAGGCGATCGAGATCACCGGCCAGACCGCCGGCAACTCCGTCGTCGAGAAGGCGATGGCCGACGTGATCGAGTCCGTCAAGTCCGGCGGCACGATCGCCGACCCGCTCAAGGACTCCTCGATCTTCCCCTCGATGGTCGTCCAGATGATCGCCGTGGGCGAAGAGACCGGCAACCTCGACGCGATGCTCTCCAAGGTCGCCGACTTCTACGAGAGCGAGGTCGCGGCCGCCGTCAAGGCGCTGACCTCGATCCTCGAGCCGGTCATGATCATCCTCGTCGGCGCGATCGTCGGCTTCATCGTCGTCGCGATGTACATGCCGATGTTCAAGGTCTACGACGCGATCAAGTAGCCGGCGGTTCCCGCCATCCGAAGTGCCCTTGACGCCGCCCTCCGGGGCGGCGTCTCTCGTTGGCGAAGGGGGTGGCGCTAGCCTATTGCGGCGCAACTGTCCAACCTTCGCCGCCGCGCCGGGGTCATACCGCCCGACAACCCATTCGAAAGGCGGAGCCCCATGCCCGGCATCAACCTCAAGCACTCCCTCGCGACGGTCGCCGTCGTCGCCGGCCTTCTCGTCCCGGCCGTCTCGGCGAGCGCCGAGGCCCATCCGTCGGGTCTGGTCCTCTACAACGGGCATGCCGGTCTGGGCGTCTCCGTTACCGACGGGACCTCGAACACGATCGCGTTCGGGGAGCGAAACGCCGGTCTCGACCGCGCCGGGTCGCACGACGCGCTGAGCGGGAACGGGCGCGGTGCTCGCGTTGCGGCTGGCGGGAATCGCCGGTAGCGTCGCGCCATGGCCGACCCGTCGGCGATCCCGGACGTCTTGGCCGAGGTCGGTCCCCGCTTGCGGCGGCTGCGCGGACGGCGTGGCCTGACCCTGACGGCGCTGGCCGCGAAGACCGGGATCTCCAAGAGCACGCTGTCGCGTCTGGAGAGTGGTCAGCGCAAGCCGAGCCTCGAGCTGCTGCTGCCGTTGGCCGAGGCCTATCACCTGCCGCTCGACGAGCTGGTCGGCGCACCGTCCGTCGGCGACCCGCGGGTCCGGATGAGGGCCAAGACCCGCAACGGGCGGCTCGTCTACCCGCTGACGCAGCAGTCCAGCGGCATGGCCGTGTGGAAGGTCGTGATCCCGCCGGAGCGCGAGCGCAAGCTCCGCACCCACGCGGGCTATGAGTGGCTGTACGTGCTCTCGGGCGACATGCAGCTGATCCTTGGCGAACACGACATCACGCTGCAGGCCGGCGAGGTCGCCGAGTTCGACACGAGCGTCCCGCACTGGTTCGGGCCGGCCGGGGACGAACCGGTCGAGATCCTGAGCGTGCATGGCAGTCACGGCCAGCGGATGCACGTCCGCGCCGCGCCGCGCACCTGAAGACGTCGCACGCGATTCCCAGGATCGGCAACAACGCTTGGCGTCCTGCGCACGTGAACTGCACCCTCCGTCGAGTCACGACTACGGGAAAGGACACGCAAGCCATGCAGACAGCAGACCGAACCACCGCGCGCCTCGTGGGCTGGTTGTTCATCGGCACGTTCGTCTTCTCGATCCCCGGCTACCTGCTCTACGGCCCGCTGCTCGATCATCCGAAGTACGTCCTCGGCGGCGGCCACGACACGCAGATCCGGATCGGCGCGTTCCTGGAGATCCTGACCGCGATCTGCAACATCGGCACCGCGATCGCCTTGTATCCGCTGGCCAGGCGCTACGCGCCCCGCGCCGCGCTCGGTTACGTCGCCTCGCGCATCGTCGAGTCGACGATCATCGTCGCCGGCGTCGTCAGCGTGCTCTCGGTGCTGACCCTGCACCAGCAGTTCGCCGGGACCGAGTCGGGGACCTTCGTGGTCGCCGGGCAGACGCTGGTCGCCTTCCACGACTGGACCTTCCTGCTCGGCCCGGGCTTCTGCGCCGGCATCGGCAACGGGCTCCTGCTCGGCTACGTGATGTACGTCTCGGGCCTGCTGCCCCGGCGGCTCGCGCTGTTCGGCATGGTCGCGGGATCGTTCGCCTTCGTGGCGGCGAGCGGGGCGCTGCTCGGCGTCTACGAGCGCCAGACTGGCCCGCAGTTCCTGCTGACCGTCCCTGAGGTCATCTGGGAGGCGACGTTCGGGATCTACCTGGTCACGAAGGGGTTCGCGTCTCCCGCCAGGCGCCACGAAGCCGAGTCGCGGCGCGCAACCGCTCGCGCCGTCGTGGTGAGTCCGCGCTGACCGGCGAGGGCGAAGAGTCCCGTGAGGGCGAAGAGGAGCGGGCGTCGGCGCTTCGGCATGAGAAGACCATGACCGAGAGCAACCTGGGAGCCAGCGGTCCGCGGCGACGATTTCGCTGCTGTTACCGTGTTTCTCTCGTTCCCAGGCCCGATGGTCGGCGCGTCACCGCGCCCGGGCCTGCCACTGAAAGGAATCACCGATGCCCCGCCTTTGGCGGTGGCTCGTCCCGATGACCGCGTTGATCGCGTGCGCCTTGCCGCGCGCCGGGGCGAGCGCCGCGACACCAGCAGGACCTGACGTACCGATCGCGCCCGTCGAAGCCCGCGTCGACCGCGCGGCCCAGGCCGCGAATGCGCTCGCGATCGCGAGCCGCGACCAGCGCGCCCGCGTCCGCGCCGCGCACGAGAAGGAGATCGACGGCGTGGTCGAGACCGCCGTCGCCCAGCTCGGCGACGCCTACGCCTGGCGGGGGACCGGCCCGGACACCTTCGACTGCTCGGGCCTGACCGCCTACGTCTTCGCGCGCGCCGGCGTCACGCTGCCGCACAACTCGCAGGCTCAAGCCGCGATCGGCCGCGCCGTGGACCGCGACGACATCCGCGCCGGCGACCTCGTCTTCTTCAGCACCGCTGGTTCGGGCGCCTCGCACGTCGCCGTCGCGACCGGCGCGACGACCGTCATCTCCGCCACCAACAGCGGTGTCATGAAGCACTCGACCGATGACGCCTACTGGGGCGCGAACTACGTGGGCGCCCGTCGCATCCTCTGACCGCGTTCGCCTGGCGCCTGACCAGCGAGAACGAGGCAAGCTGCCACCACCCTCGTGCGCGACACGTCTTGAGCGCCGGGGGGATCATCATGTACGCGCGCTGAGTTGTCAGGTTCGGGATCGCCAGGACGACTCACCGGTTCCACCCATGCTCCACGTCCACCGATCCGACCGGGCCGACGGCCTCATCTCCGCGCTGAGCGAGCTGCTCGCCGACGCTCCGGCGGACCCGTTCGCGCGTGAGATCGTCGCGGTCCCGACGCGCGGGATGGAGCGCTGGCTGACGCAGCGGCTCTCGGCCGGCCTGGGCGCGTCGCCCTCCCGCGCGGACGGGATCTGCGCGAACGTCGAGTTCCCGTTCCCGCGCCGCCTGACCGGCGAGGCGGTGGCCAAGGCGTCGGGGATCGACCCGGAGACCGACCCGTGGCTGCCGGAGCGGCTCGTGTGGCCGCTGCTGGACGTGGTCGACGGCGCGCTCGACGAGCCGTGGCTGAAGCTGCTGGCCGGCCATCTGCGGGCCAACCGCGCCCGGCGCTTCGCCGCGGTCCGGCACATCGCGGAGCTGTTCGACCGCTACGCGCTGCACCGGCCGGAGCTGGTCCGGGCGTGGGCGCGTGGGGAGGACCCGCAGTGGCAGGCCGAGCTCTGGCGGCGCCTGCACGCGCTGATCGACGTGCCCGATCCGGCCTCCCGGCTCGACGGCGCGTGCGAGCGGCTGCGCGCGGCGCCGGAGACGGTCGAGCTGCCGGAACGCCTGGCGCTGTTCGGGCTCACACGGCTGCCCGCGGGCCAGCTCCAGGTCCTGCGTGCGCT
Organism: uncultured Solirubrobacteraceae bacterium; assembly: GCA_963848475.1. Lineage (GTDB taxonomy): Bacteria > Actinomycetota > Thermoleophilia > Solirubrobacterales > Solirubrobacteraceae > Solirubrobacter. The sequence continues at coordinate 32,626 of CAWKDW010000007.1, forward strand.
GGCGCACGCCCGCGACGTGCATCTCTTCCTGCTGCATCCCTCACCGGCGCTCTGGGAGAAGATCGCCCTGCTCTCGCCGACGGTCTCGCGCCGGGCGAAGGATGAGACCGCGACGCTCGCCGCGAACCGCCTGCTCGCGTCCTGGGGGCAGGACTCACGCGAGCTGCAGCTCGTGCTGGGACCGGACGTGACGGCGCACGAGCATCCGGTCGCACACGCCGGCGGCACCCTGCTCGCCCGGCTTCAGGCCGACGTGCGCGCCGACCGTCCGCCGCCCGGGGCGCCGCTTCCGGGCGCTCGCGACCTGCGGACGCCGCTGGAGGCCGGAGACCGCAGCGTCGAGGTGCACGCCTGCCACGGCCGCGCCCGCCAGGTCGAGGTGGTACGTGACGCGATCCTGCACCAGCTCGAAGAGGACCCGACGCTCGAGCCGCGCGACGTGATCGTGATGTGCCCGGACATCGAGACCTTCGCGCCGCTGATCCAGGCCACCTTCGGCGCGGGCGAGGTCTCCGACACCGACGACGAGCTCGAGACGCTGCCCGCCGGCATCCGCCCGCCCGACCTGCGTGTCCGGCTCGCCGACCGCTCGCTGCGCCAGACCAACCCGGTGCTCGGCGTCATCGCGCGGCTGCTCGAGCTGGCCGAGCAGCGGCTGACCGCCTCGCAGGTGCTGGACTTCGCCGACCGCGAGCCGGTCCGGCGGCGCTTCCGGCTCGACGATGACGACCTCGCACGGCTCGAGGACTGGGTGTCCACGAGCGGCATCCGCTGGGGGCTGGACGCCGAGCATCGCGCGCCGTTCAAGCTCGAGGCGCTTCCGGCCGGGACCTGGCGCACCGGGCTGGACCGGGTGCTCGTCGGCGTGACGATGACCGAGGAGGAGCGGCGGCTGTTCGGTGGCGTGTTGCCGCTGGACGACGTCGAGAGCGGGGCGATCGACCTCGTCGGCCGCTTCGCCGAGCTCCTCGACCGGCTGCGTGAGGCCGTCGACGCGTGCAACGTGCCGCAGACCGTCGACGCCTGGGCGCTGACGCTCGCCCGCGCGGCCGACGCGCTGACCGCGACCGCCCCGCTGGACGGCTGGCAGCGCTCGGAGCTCCAGCGGCTGCTGGACGCCGTCGTCCGCGAGGCCGCGGGCCATCCCGCCGAGCTCGAGCTCTCCGAGGTCCGCGCGCTGCTCGCCGAGCGCCTGCAGGGCCGCCCGACGCGCGCGAACTTCCGCACCGGCCACCTGACGATCTGCACGCTGGTGCCGATGCGCTCGGTCCCGCACCGCGTCGTCTGCCTGCTCGGCCTGGACGACGGCACGTTCCCGCGCAAGGCGCCGCGCGACGGGGACGATCTGATGCTGGCCGACCCGCACATCGGCGACCGCGACTCGCGCACCGAGGACCGGCAGATGCTGCTCGACGCGCTGCTGGCGGCCGGCGAGCGGCTGATCATCACCTACACCGGCAACGACGAGCGGACGAATATCGCGCGGCCACCGGCGGTCCCGGTCGGCGAGCTGCTGGACATGGTCGAGCGCACGGCGGGTCGTGCGGCCCGTGACCGCGTGGTCGCGCGCCATCCGCTGCAGCCGTTCGACCCGCGCAACTTCACGCCGGGCGAACTGGTGCCTTCCAAACCGTGGAGCTTCGATCGCGTGACGCTCGAGGGCGCGCGGGCCTTGAGCGGGCCGCGGGCGCCGCGGCGCCCGTTCCTGCCCTCACCGCTGCCTCCTGCGGGGTCCGGGCCGGTCGAGCTCGGGGACCTCGTCCGGTTCGCCGAGCGGCCGGTGCGCGCGTTCCTGCGCCAGCGACTGGGGATCAGCGTCGGTGACTTCTCGGACGAGATCGCCGATTCGCTGCCGGTCGAGCTCGACAACCTCGAGAAGTGGGGCGTCGGCCAGCGGCTGCTCGACGCGCAGCTCGAAGGTGCGCAGGGGCGGACGGCGGTGCTGGCCGAGATCGCGCGCGGCTCGCTCCCGCCCGGGCAGCTCGGGAAGCCGGTGATCGACGCGATCTGGCCGATCGTCGAGGAGATCGCCGGGCAGGCGCGGTCGCTCTCGAGCGAGCCCGCCCGCTCCGTCGACGTGAAGCTCGATCTCGGCGGGCGTCCGCTCACCGGCACCGTCGCGGGGGTCCGCGGCTCGCTGCTGACCACGGTCACGTACTCCAAGGTCAACCCGCGCCATCGGCTCGCGGCCTGGGTGCGGCTGCTCGCGCTGTGCGCGACGGGAGGTTCCTACGAGGCGGCGACGATCGGCCGGGCGCGCTCGGGCTCGCATCACAACGCGCGCGTGACGGTCGCGCGGATCGCGCCGCTCGCCCGTGACGAGGCCCGCGAGGAGCTGCGCGTGCTGGTCGATCTGTTCGACCGCGGCCTGCGCGAGCCGCTCCCGCTGGCCTGCCTGACGTCGGCGGCGTTCGCGGCCGGGGGCGACGCCCGTGGCGAGTGGGTCTCCGATCGCTTCGACAAGGAGGACAAGGAGCCCGAGCACCAGTTCGCGTTCGACGGGGTGCGCAGCTACGCCGATCTGCGCGCGGAGCTGCCGCGCGACGACGAGCGCTGGGACCCCGTCGAGCTCACGCGCTTCGGCCAGTACGCGCTGCGGCTCTGGGGCGGCCTTCTGGCGCGCGAGGCGGTGACCGAGCAGTGAGCCGCGCGTTCGACGTCTGCGGTCCGCTGCCGACCGGGGTGACGGTGCTGGAGGCCAGCGCCGGGACCGGCAAGACCTACACGATCGCCGCGCTGGCGGCGCGCTACGTCGCCGAGGGCACGCGGCTGGACCGGCTGCTGCTGGTCACGTTCACGCGGATGGCCACGGGCGAGTTGCGCGACCGCGTGCGCGAGCGGCTCGTCTCCGCCGAGCAGGACCTCACGCGCGTGCTGGCCGGGGTCTCCTCGGAGGGCATGGAGGACGTCGTGCGGCTGCTCGCGGAGGGGTCTCTGGACGAGGTTCGCGTGCGGCGCGACCGGCTCGTCCGCGCGCTGGCGGACTTCGATTCGGCGACGATCGCGACCACGCATCAGTTCTGTCTCGAGGTTCTGGGTGGGCTGGGGGTCGCGGGGGAGTCCGATCCGGGTGTGACCTTCGTGGAGGACCTGAGCGACCTGGTCGACGAGGTCGTCGACGATCTGTACGTGCGGCGCTACATGGCGGGCGGCGAGCCCGGCATCACGCGCGGGCAGGCGCTGGAGGTCGCGCGGGCGGTGGTCGAGAACCCGACGGCGCCGATCGAGCCGCTCGAAGCCGCGGGCGACGGCCCTGCCGCGGTTCGCGCACGGCTCGCCAACCGCGTGCGGGCCGAGCTCAAGCAGCGCAAGGCGCGCATGTCGGTGATGACCTACGACGATCTGCTGACGCGCTTGGACGACGCGCTGTCCGGTGTCGGCGGCGACCTCGCCGCGGCACGGTTGCGCGAGCGCTACCAGGTGGTCCTCGTCGACGAGTTCCAGGACACCGATCCCGTGCAGTGGGACATCCTGCGGCGCGCGTTCGGCTCAGGCGGCGTGACGCTGGTCCTGATCGGCGATCCGAAGCAGGCCATCTACGCCTTCCGCGGCGCCGACGTCTTCGCCTATCTGGAGGCCGCGAAGACGGCCGGGTCGGAGGCGACGCTGGAGGTCAACTGGCGGTCCGACCAGGGGCTGATCGACGCCTACGACGCGATGTTCGGCGGCACCAAGCTCGGGCACCCGGGGATCGTCTACCGGACCGTGCACGCCGCCGAGGCGAATCGGTCGCCGCGCCTGCACGGAGCGCCGGTCGCCGCGCCGCTGCGGGTGCGCGTCGTCGATCGCTCCTCGGTGGGGACGACCGCCAAGGGCTACGCCAGTGCGCCGCCCGCGCGTGATCACATCGCCGCGGATCTGGCCGCGGACCTCGTCGGGCTGCTCTCCTCGGGGGCGACGGTCGGGAGTGATCCTTCGCCGATTCGCCCCCGGCACGTCGCGGTGCTCGTGCGGCGCCATCGCGACGCGGCGCTGGTGCGGGAGGCGTTGGAACGCGTCGGGGTGCCCGCGGTGATCAACGGCGCCGGCAGCGTGTTCGCGACCGCCGAGGCGAAGGAATGGCTGCGGCTGCTGGAGGCGATCGAGCGGCCGGCGTCGACGCTGCGCGCGCACGCGGCGACGATGACCTCGTTCCTGGGCTGGACGGCCGAGGACGTCGCCGGGGCGTCCGAGGAGCAGTGGGAGGACGTCCACCGCCGTCTCCACATCTGGGCGGCGGTGCTGCGGCGGCGTGGCTTGGCGTCTTTGACGGAGACGATCACGCTGATCGAGCGCCTGCCCGGTCGGGTGCTGTCGGTCGCCGAGGGCGAGCGGCGCCTCACCGATCTGCGCCACGTCGGCCAGCTGCTGCACGCCGCGGCGGCCACCGAGCGGCTCGGCACCGCCGCGCTGACCTCCTGGCTGCGTCAGCGGATCGCCGCGGCCGAGCAGGAGGGCGACGAGGAGCGCTCGCGGCGCCTGGAGTCCGATGCCGAGGCCGTCCAGGTCCTGACGATCCATCGCAGCAAGGGTCTCGAGTTCCCGATCGTCTACCTGCCCTTCCTGTGGGAGTCGACCTGGGTCGACAACAAGCCCGTGCCGGTGACCTACCACGACCCGGCGCGCGGCCACGAACGGATGATCGACGTCGGCCTCGAGGGCTCCGACTTCCGTCGCCACCAGAAGCAGCACCTCGAGGAGCAGCGTGGAGAGGACCTCCGCCTCGCCTACGTCGCGCTGACCCGCGCCCAGCACCAGGCGATCGTCTGGTGGGCCGGCTCGTGGGGCGGACGCGACTCGGCGCTCAGCCGGCTGTTGTTCGCGCGCGATCTGGACGGCAACGTCGCGGCGAACGGCCCGACGCCGGGCTCCGACGCCGCGGCGATCGCCCGCTTCGAGGAACTCGCCGCCGACGCGCCCGGTTGCGTCAGCGTCGAACGCTCCGAGCTGCGCGGGCTGCCGATGAGCTGGTCGGGCGCGCTCCCGGACGCCACCGACCTCGCAGCCGCGACCTTCGACCGCCCGCTGGACCGCGACTGGCGCCGAACGTCGTACAGCGACATCACGGCCGCGGCCCACGAGGCCCGCGTGGCGAGCGAGCCGGAGGAGGTCGTGGTGACCGACGAGCCGGAGGACGATCCGCGCCCGGCAACGCTGCCGGCGGGGGCCGGAGCCGCCGCGGCGTCGCCGCCGGCGGGAGCGGGCGAGCCGGGCCGGCCCGCCGCCGGGTCGTCTGCCGCTTGCCGGGTCGTCTGCCGCCGCCGGGTCGCCTGCCGCCGCGGATGTCGCGCTGGCCGCCGTTCCGGCCTTGCTTGCCGCCGGGCCGGGCGGGACGGCGTTCGGCACGTTCGCGCACACGGTCTTCGAGGCGACCGACTTCGCCGCGGATGATCTCGACGCCGAGCTCGCGACCACCGTCGACGCGGCGCTCGCGCGGCGGCCGGTGGACATCGGCGACCGGGCGACCGTGATCGCGGGGCTGCGAGCGGCGATCGAGACGCCGCTCGGGCCGCTCGTCGGCGGACTCCGCCTGCGCGACGTCCAGCGGGCCGACCGATTGGACGAGTTGACCTTCGAGCTCCCGCTGGCGGGTGGTGACGAGCCGGCCGGACAGGTCACGCCGGGGGCGATCGGGGCGGTGCTCCGTGCGCACCTGGGGCCCGGCGACCCGCTCGCCGGGTACGCGGACCGGCTCGACGACCCGGAGCTCCGGGCGAGTGTGCGCGGCTACCTCACCGGCAGCATCGACCTCGTGTTGAGGGTTGGTGATGCGTTCGCGATCGCGGACTACAAGACGAACTGGCTCGCCGCGCCCGGCGAGCCCTTGACCGCGTGGCACCACCGGCCCGCGGCGCTCGCCGCGGAGATGGAGCGCGCGCACTACGGGTTGCAGGCGCTGCTGTACACGGCGGCGCTGCACCGCTACCTGCGCTGGCGACTGGCCGGCTACGACCCCGAGCGCCATCTCGCCGGCGTGCTCTACCTCTTCGTGCGCGGGATGACGGGGCCGCAGACGCCGACCGTCGACGGCACCCCGTGCGGCGTCTTCGCCTGGCGCCCGCCGGCGGCACTCGTGGTCGCGCTCAGCGACGTGCTCGATCGAGGCGTCAGCGGATGAGCGCGATCGACCTCGACGAACCGCGCCGCGACGACCCGTACGACGTGCGCCGCGCGCACAACGCCCCCGGACTGCTGCGCCCGTTCAACGACGCGGGTGTCCTCGCGGCGGCCGATGTCCATGTGGCGGTTCGCGTCGCGGCGCTCGCCCCGGAGACCGATGAGGCGGTCACGCTCGCGGCGGCGCTCGCCGTCCGCGCACCGCGCCTGGGGCACGTCTACGTCGACCTGGCCGAGATCCGCGACACCGCGGCCGTCGAGTCCGACGAACCCGTGGACCTCAGCACTCTACCTTGGCCTGAGGTTGAGGGTTGGATCAAGGCGCTCGAGGCCAGCCCGACGGTCGCGGTGGGGGAGGACCCCGCTGAGAGCCGCCCGCTGCGCCTCGTCGGCACCTGGCTCTACCTCGACCGCTACTGGCGCGAGGAACGCCAGGTCGCCGCGGACCTGCGCGCGTTCGGCGGCGCGGAGACGATCGACGAGGCCGCGCTGAGTGAGGGGTTGGCGCGCCTGTTCGGCGGCGGCGCGGCGGGCGGCGGCGATGCGGCGGGCGGCGGCGGCGCGGCGGACGGCGGCGGCGGGCGGCGCGGCGCGCGCCGGACAGCGGCGGCGCGGCGCCCGATACCAAGCAGCGCGAGGCCGCCGCGACCGCCGTGCGGCGGCGCTTCGCCGTCGTCGCCGGCGGGCCGGGCACGGGCAAGACGACGACGGTCGCCCGCATCGTCGCGCTGCTCGCCGAGCAGGCGGCGGCCGTCGGGGCGCCCGCGCCGCTCGTCGCCCTGGCGGCCCCGACCGGCAAGGCCGCCGCGCGGCTCGAGGAGTCGGTGCATGCCGAGGCGGCCGGGCTCGATGTCGCCCCGGAGATCCGCGACGGGCTGCTGGCGCTCAACGCGTCGACGCTGCACCGCCTGCTGGGCTGGCGGCCGGACAGCCATAGCCGCTTCCGGCACAACCGCGGCAACCGGCTGCCGCACGACGTGGTGATCGTCGACGAGACCTCGATGGTCTCGCTCTCGCTGATGGCGCGGCTGATCGAGGCCGTGCGGCCCGAAGCCCGGCTCGTGCTGGTCGGCGATCCGGGCCAGCTGACGTCGATCGAGGCCGGTGCGGTGCTCGGCGACATCGTGCGCGCGGAGGGGGAGGGCGTGGTCGTGCTCCGCCACGTCTACCGCTACGGGGCCGGGATCGACGCACTGGCCGCCGCGATCCGCGGCAACGACGGCGACGGCGTGATCGCGGCGCTCAAAGCCGGCCACGACGACATCACGTGGATCCCGGTGGACATCGGTGATCCGGCCGCGCAGGACGCGCTGGCGCCGGTTCGCCACGGGGTGCTTGCGGCCTCGCGCGAGGTGATCGCGGCGGGCCGCGGGGGTGATGCGGCGGCGGCGATCAAGGCGCTCGGCGCGTTCCGGGTGCTGTGTGCGCATCGCCGTGGCGCGTATGGCGTGAGCGTCTGGACCGCGCGCATCGAAGGCTGGCTCGCCGGTGAGCTCGAACTCGGCCGCTGGTACCCCGGCCGCCCGTTGCTGGTGACCGAGAACGATTACGGGCTGCGGCTCTACAACGGCGACACCGGGGTCGTCGTCACCGCAGAGGACGGACGCACGAGCGCGGCGTTCGAGCGGCGCGGGTCGATCGTGTTGTTCCCGCCTTCAAGGCTCGCGGCGGTCGACACGGTCTATGCGATGACGGTGCACAAGAGCCAGGGGTCGCAGTTCGGCACCGCGGCGGTGCTGCTGCCCGCCGCGTCGTCGCAGGTGCTGACGCGCGAACTGCTCTATACGGCCGTGACACGGGCGCGGAAGCGGCTGATCCTGGCCGGCACCGAGGAGACGATCCGCGCCGCCGTCGCGCGGCCGGTCGCGCGCGCTTCCGGGTTGGGGCGCCGATTGCGCAAGGATGTGGCATGAGCTTGATCGCCGTGACCGGCGCGACCGGGGAGGTGGGGCGCCGCGTCGTGGGGCGCCTGCGCCAGACCGGCGCGGAGCATCGCCTGATCGTCCGCGACCCCTCGCGCGCCCCTGACGGCGCCGAGGTCCGCGTCGCTTCCAGCTACGGCGCGCTGGACGAGATGCGCACGGCGTTCGAGGGTGCGACGACGGCGTTCCTGATCCCCGCGTCGGAGTCCGCCGACCGGGTCGAGCAGCACAAGACGGCCGTCGACGCGGCACTTGCGGCCGGCGTGACGAGGATCGTCTACCTCTCGTTCCTGAACGCCGATCCGGACGCGACGTTCACGCTCGCCCGCGACCACTGGGCGACCGAGGAGCACGTCCGCGCGACGGGAATGGCCTGGACGTTCCTGCGGATGAACCTGTACATGGACTTCATCCCGAACCTGGTCAGCCCCGACGGCGTGATCCGCGGTCCGGCGGGGGACGGCCGCGTCGCGGCGATCCTGCGCGACGACGTCGCCAAGGCCTCCGCGGCGGTGCTGACCGGCGACGGTCACGACGGCACGACCTACGACCTGACGGGACCGGCGAGCTTCAGCCTGGCCGAGGCGGCGGCGCTGATGGGCGCGAGCTTCGAGGACGAGACCGACGAGCAGGCCTACGCGTCACGGGTGAACTACGGCGCGCCGGACTGGGAGGTGGCCGGGTGGGTCAGCTCCTACCAGGCGATCCGGGACGGCAGCTTCGACGTCGTCAGCCCGGCGGTGCGCGAGCTGACCGGCGAGGAGCCGGTCGCGCTCGCCGACTACCTCGATCAGGCCGCGTAGCGCTGGGCCGCGCGGGCCTTGGCCTTGATGGCCTCTTCCTCGCGGTTCTTGGGCGGCGCGTTCGTGGTGAGGTGGTCGAGCAGCTTGGTCGTCGCCGCGACGACCTCCTCGACCGCGAGGTCGAACGCGGCCTGATTGGCCTGTGAGGGCTTCGTCGACCCGCTGATCTTGCGCACGTACTGCAGCGCCGAGGCCCTGATCTCGTCCGGCGTCGCCGGCGGCTCGAAGTTGTGGAGCTGTCGAATGTTGCGGCACATGGATGACAGGCTAGTCCCGTCCGAACTCGGGCAGCGCACGTCCCAGCTCGGTCAGCGCGAACACGCTCCCGTCCTCAGACGGCTCGAGCAGCCCGAGCGCGACGAGCGTCACGAGATCGTCGAGCAGCAGGGACTCCTCGCCACCAGGCGAAGGGTCGTCGAACAACGTTGCGGGCTGATGGGACATGGCGACGGGCTCCCTCTTGGTGCTACGGAGTTCCACGTAGGACCGCGTAGGGTCCCTCGCCCATCGGACGGAAACCGACCGCCGTAGGAATACGCACGTCGGCGAGACCCGCCGGGGAACCCGCAGTTTGCGGCGGGAAGCTCGCCAGCTACGGGATCGGGAGCGGGTCGGCGTGTAGAACGCTGTCGATGGCCGCCCTGCAACCGACCGCCCGGCTCGTCCGCGCCGCCGCCGCCGAGCGCGCCGAGCTCGAACGCCACCGCGCGAGGCTCGCCGCGGAGGCCCAACAACTCCGGGCCGCGCTCATGCGCATCGAACACGGCCTGGCGGAGATCGACGAGCGCTGCGGGCTGCTCGAACGGCTCGCGCCCCCGGCACCGGCTCAAGAACCCGAAAGGGAAACCGCCGGCCTCCTACGCGGCCCCGCGATCCGCGAGACGGCGGTGGCCGTCCTGATCGCGCACGGCCGCGACTCGATCCACTACCGCGAATGGTTCGGCCTGCTCACGCAGCAGGGCCACGAGATCGCCGGCAAGGACCCGATCGCCGTCTTCCTGACCCAGATCAGCCGTTCCCCGGCGATGCGCAAGGGGATGCGCGCGGGCGTCTACGAGCTCGACCGCCAGGCGCCGACGCGGATCCAACACACGCTCGACGGCCTCCAGCGCGAGCTCCGCGACCTGACAGTGACCGGAACGAGCGATCTCGCCGCGGTTCGCTCCCGCCGCCGCCGGCTGACGACCGCGATCTCCCAGGCGGAGCGGGCGCTCGAGGAGGCGGCACGGCTGCTCGGCCCGACGCCGGGCTTCGCCGCGGCCCCCGGCTGAGCCATCATTGGGCCCACATGGCGCCCGGTTGCATCGTCGTCCGCCCCGCCCAAGCACGTGATGCGGAGGCGGTCGCGGCGATCTACAACCGCGGCATCGCCGAGCGCCAGGCGACGTTCGAGACCCGCGCCCGGCGCCCGAACGAGGTCGCGGGCTGGCTGGAGGAGGGACGACCGTTCCTCGTCGCCGTCGACGCGGACGAGACCGTGCTCGGCTTCGCCCGCGTCAGCGCCTATTCGGTCCGCCGCGCGTATGCGGGGGTGGGGGAGCACGCGGTCTACGTCGGTGTCGCCGCGCGCCGCCGCGGCGTCGGCGTCAAGCTGCTCGACGCGCTCGCGGAGGCGTCCGAGAACGCCGGCTACTACAAGCTCACGAGCCGCGTGTTCACCACCAACCAGGCCAGCCTGAACCTGCACCGGGCCGCTGGTTTCACCGAGGTCGGCGTCCAGCGCCGCCACGGCCGGCTCGACGGCGAGTGGAAGGACACGATCCTCGTCGAACGGCTGCTCGGCGACGCCGCTCGCTGACGACGTCATACCGTGGCGATCCCACGCGTGACTACGATCTGAACTCACATGCATTCCGCACCACCGCCTTCAGGTTCCGGCGCCGGCCGGACGCTGGCGATCGCCTTCGAGTCGGGTCGCCGAATCGCCCCCGACGCCCTCCGGATCAGCCCGAACGGCGCCAGCCTCGAGGTCGACGCGCTGCTGCGTGAGCCGCTGCGCCTGACCCTCGGCCAGCTGCACATCGGCCTCGTCGACCGCGGCCCCGCCAAGCTCAAGGGCTCCGCCGGGCGCTTCCCGGTGCTGCGCCGCCTCTCCGCGACCGCGGTCGTGCCGCGCGAGCAGGGCATCGAGGGCTGGCTGTGGACGACGACGGGCGGCTCGGCGCTGACGCTGCTCGGAGACGAGGGCGCGGCGCCCACCGGCGCGCTGCTGTTCACGAAGCCGCTCGGTCCGGAGCAACTCAAGCCGGTGATGAAGCCCGAGGCGTTCGAGGCGCTGGCGGCCCATTCGCCGCTCGGCGTCCCCGCGGTACCCGGCTTCCTGTTTCGCTGCGCAGAGCCATCCAGCGCCGAGACGGCCTTCCGCACCTACGGTCTGCTGCGCCCGCTGACCGACCGCGAGGTGCCGCCGACGATGCGCCGCGCGCTGCCGGACGACAAGTCCGCCGATCCGTCGATCGGAGGGTCCGCCCGCGGCCCGCAGGGCTCCGTCGCGCCACCAGGCTTCTAGTCTCCTCCGCGTGAGTGACCCCACCGAGCACGATCCCAGCACCTGCACCGCCTGCCGCGGCAGCGGCGAACTGATCTCCGGCCTCGGCGGAGAGCCACACCGCGTGCGTTGCCCGTGGTGCGAGGGCAGCGGGCGCTTCGACGCCACGCGCGACGCCCAGGCGCCGGCCCGCGAGGGCCATCCCGCCGACACCACCGCCTGAGCTAAAGCCCGGCCGCTCCCCGCCGACAACCGCGGGGAGAATGCTCCGCTCCCGCCTGCGCGCAGACGACGGCTTCACGCTCGTCGAGATCCTGGTCGTGATGCTGATCGTGGGCGTGCTGCTCGCGATCGGCTTGCCCACCTACCTCAACCAGCGCGAGAAGGCGCAGGACACGGAGGCCAGATCCGCCGTGACCACCGCCGCGACGGCGATCGTGCTGTGGGAGGGCGAGAAGGACACGTTCGCCGGTGCGTCCAGGGCCAGCCTGATGGCGATCGAGCCCTCGCTCGGCGAGGCGAGCGGGTTGACGATCTCCGGCACCCGCACGACCTACGAAGTCGCCGCGACCTCGGCGGCCGGCGGGCAGTTCACGATCGCACGAGACGCCACCGGCGTCCTCGAGCGGACGTGCACGCGGCCCGGCGCGGGCGGCTGTGCGGCCAACGGCACCTGGTGACATGCGGTCTAGACCCCATCCGGCCTCAACTCCAAGCCGGTTTGCGTCGATGACTCAAGCGATGGGTATCCAAACCTCCGCTCGCTCCGAGTCCGGCTTCGCGATCATCGAGGCCGTCGTGAGTGCCGCCGTCCTGGCGATCGTGGCGCTCGCCGTGCTGTCCGGTATCGACGCCGCGAGCAGTTCGACCGGGCGCGAGCGGGCCCGCGCCGTCGCCGCCAGCCTCGCCGAGCAGGATCAGGAACGGCTGCGCGCGATGACCGTCAATCAGCTTTCCGGGCTCAACGCCACGCGCGACGTCCCGATCGACGGGGCCACCTACAAGGTCCGGTCGAAGGCGGCGTGGATCACCGACGACACGGGCGGCACGCCGGCCTGCGGCAACTCGAGCAAGAACAACGAGTACCTGCACATCACGTCGACCGTCACCTCGAGCTACGTCGGCGTCACCGTCCCAGCGGTCGAGATCGACTCGCTGGCCGCGCCCAGCGCCGAGTACAGCAGCACGCACGGCATCCTCGGCGTCAAGGTCGTCAATCGCAACGCGGTCGGCGTTCCCGGCATCACCGTCAGCGCGGCGAGCACCGACCCCGCGTACGCTCCGCCGTCGCAGGTCACCGACGCCAACGGCTGCGTGATCTTCCGCCAGATCCCGGTCGCCACCTACACGATCACGCTCGATCAGGGCGGTTACGTCGGCACCGATCTCGCGCAGCTGACGCAGGTCAGCCAGAAGGCGACGCCGGGCAACGTGACGTTCAAGACGATCGAGTACGACATCGCGACGACCGCGCGGGTCACGGTCAAGACGACCCCGCCGGGTACCTCGACCGCACAGCTGGCCTCCAAAGCGACCAAGATCTCGCTGTCGAACGCGAAGGTCACCGGCCTGGTCAAGACGTACACCAACCCGGCGCCGGCGAACCCGTTGGACATCAAGCCGCTGTTCCCCTTCAAGAGCACGTCGTACGGCTTCTTCACGGGCAGTTGCGCCTACGAGAGCCCGGACAAGTACACGGCGAGCTACTTCGGGACTTACCCGGGCAGCCTGCTGATGGATCCGACAGTGGCCCAGCCGCAGAACGTGACCGTGCTCCAACCGCCGTTCAACCTGCGGATCACCAAGCAACTCCTCCAGCAGCTCGACGTTCGACCGCGAGCAATCTCGCTGGTCTACGCAAAGCTGAAGAAGTCGGCGACGACGGACACCTGCACCGAGCCCCAGGTCCAGATGGCTTTACGAGGCATGGCCCCCGGTGCGGAGCCTGGGGCGCCGCACCGGCTCCGGGAGGCAACTGGCTGGTCCAGCAACGCCGCCGCGGGTTTTGACCCCGGCATGCCGTACGGCGACTACACGATCTGCGTGAGGGACACGGCGCCAACCCCGAGCAAATACCAGACGTTCGACTACGACAACACGGCAGTCCAGGCGGCGACGGCCGCGCCGGTCGGCGAACACGGCGCGGCTCTGGATCTACCGACGAGCTGCGTGGACTGACCCGCCTGAGCCATCAAGACGGCATGACGCTGCCCGAGCTGCTCGTCGCGATGGTGATCGGGATGATCGTCTCGCTGGCGGCCTTCTCGCTGATCGAGACGACGATGAACCGCACCGGTGAGATCACCAGCCGTGTCGACACCACGCAGCGTGGCCGCGCGGCGATGGACTTCATCACCCGCGAGCTGCGCTCGCAGGTCTGCGTGCAGGCCACAGCGCCGGCGATGACCGACGATCGCTCGATCTACGCCGCGACGCCGACGTCGGTCACGTTCTTCAGCGACCTCAGCGACGAGAGCTTCCGCACCGGCAATACCGTCAAGGCGCCGGAGCTGCGCAGCATCGCGCTCGAGAACGGCAAGCTGATCGAGCGCCGCTGGGCCGGGGTCGCCACGGGCACCGCCGCGCAGCCGACCTACAGCTACACCGGCTATCCGGGGACGCCGACCGCCACCCGCGTGCTGATCGACGACGCGTCGACCACCCAGGTCACGACCGTCGGAGCAGCCCCGCTGGTCTTCCGCTACTTCCAGTACGACACCTCCGTGAAGCCGGCGACGCCGACGGCGGAGCTCGACACCCGCGCCGGCGTGACGCCCGCGCAGGCCACGCTGATCACGAAGATCGACGTGGCCTTCCGCGCCAACCGCGCGCGCGGCAAGGCCACCGATCGTGGCTCGAGCGCGTTCGAGAACACCGTCTTCGCCCGTATCGCCGACCCGAACAGCATCACGAACCCGAACCCGGTGTGCGCATGACCTCGACGCGTCCTGATCTGAGCGGAGAGCGCGGCTTCTCCATGTTCCTGGCCATCATGGCCATGCTGCTGACGTCGATGTTCATCGCCGCGGGGTTCGCGGCGGCCAACGGCGACCTCCCGGTCTCGGGCGTGTCCAAGAACCGCAAGACGACGTATGCGGCCGCCGAGGCGGGGCTGAACTTCTACCTCAACCACCTCCAGCAGGACAACGACTACTGGACCAAGTGCGACTCGGTTCCGGCCCCGAACGCGGGTGAGCTCAACCCGGTCAACCAGCAGTGGGACGGCGGTGGCGCCGACCCGCGCCGCTGGCGCTCGATTCCCGAGTCGCCGGCGCAGTACACGATCGAGATCCTGCACACCGCGGCCTTCACGGCGTGCGATCCGAACCCCGCCAAGCAGGCTTCGGTGATCGATCTCGCCAGCGGCACGTTCAAGATCCGCGCCACCGGCCGCCCGTCGGCGACCAACCCCCAGCGCCGCAGCATCGTCGCGACGTTCCGCCGCAAGGGATTTCTGAACTTCATCTACTTCACCGATTACGAGAACGTCGACCCGCAGGCGCTCGCCGACGACTCCGATCGCACCTACGCGCAGAACAACTGTGCCAACAAGTACCGCTCCGCCCGCGCGGGCAAGAGCTGCAACGAGATCCAGTTCGTCTCCGGCGATGAGATCAAGGGCCCCCTGCACACCAATGACGACAGCCTGCTCGTCTGCGGCTCACCGGCCTTCGGACGCGACGATCACGTCGACGTCGTCGAGGTCTCCGGCCCGGACCCCGGCTGGGTCAAGAACGGCACGTGCAGCGCCAGTCCGGTCGTCAATCCCAGCTCCAACAAGATCACCAGCGCGAAGCAGATGCCGATGCCGACGAGCAACGATCAGCTCGCCGATGTCGCCGAGGCCGGCGGCACGGTGTACTCGGGCAAGACGATCGTGAACCTCAAGATCAACGGCTACATGGACGTCACCAACTACGACGCGGCCGGCACGGCGACGCTCCAGACGAACGTCCCTTGGCCCGTCAACGGCGTCCTGTACGTCAAGAACAACGGTGCCTGCACCGGCGAGTACCCGATCGAGGCGACCTACACTGGAGTCGGTGACCTGCGGCAACGTCTACGTCAGCGGTACCTACACCTCGTCGCTGACGATCGCGGCCGCCAACGACGTGATCATCCGTCCCACGCTGGGCGGGAAGCTGTCCAACAAGTCGTCGAACGGGAACCTCGTACGCGGTAACGGCAGCGACGCCACGCTCGGACTGATCGCCAACAACTTCGTGCGCGTGTCGCATCCCGTGACGCGGCAGTCCAACGGCAGTTGCATCGGCAACGTCGACACCACCAACGATCCCGTCGTCAAGAACGTGACGATCGAAGCGGCGATCCTGTCGTTGCAGCACTCGTTCATCGTCGACAACTACAACTGCGGCCGGCTCGACATGCTCACGGTCACCGGCGCGATCGCCCAGAAGTACCGCGGGCCGGTCGGCACGGGCTCCGGTACCAATCCCAGCTCGGGCTTCCTGAAGGACTACACGTACGACGATCGCTTCCGCTACCGGTCACCGCCGTACTTCATGAACCCGGTTGACTCCTCCTGGGACGTCATCCGCTCGCACGAGCAGGTTCCGGCGCGCTGAGCGCTACTGGACCTCCAGCGCACCGATCTGCCGGCCCTCGTTGACGAGGACCAGCGGATAGGTGCCTGGGGTGTCCGCCAGCAGTTGGAACACCGCCGGCGTGTCGGGCTCCAGATCCTCCATCGAGAGCTCGCCCAGCGCGACGCTGTCGATGCCAGGCCCGTCCACGGTGATCTCAACCGTGTCGCCGACCTCGGCCTTCACGGTCTTCGCCTCGGCGCCTGGTGCGGTCGAGAGCTTCTCCGAGACGTCGAAGGCGTCCGGATCGGACAGGCCGGTCGCCAGCGGGGCCGGTGTCGGGGTCGGCGTCAGCGTCCTTGCGCACGCCGGAATCCGGCGGCGCGATGGTCACGATCAGCACCATCGAGCCCACCAGCGCGAGCACGATCAGGGTCATCCGTCGGGTCATCACCCCATACGAGGTTAGACAGGGGTAAAGAACTGCGACGCACGTGCCGATACCCGGGTTAGCCAGACCGAGGTGTCAAAGGCAAATCGCTCGTGAGGGCGAGGCGCAAAGCCCACGGGGCTCCGCGGATCGGAGCCGGCCGGGCTGCCACTTCCGGCAGAACGGGACCAAGGACCTGGCAAGGCAAAACCACCACAGGCCCAACGATCCCTTCAGGAGGGTTCACCCACATGCTTCACAAGCTTCGCCAGCGCGCTCAGTCCGAGAAGGGCTTCACGCTCATCGAGCTCCTCGTCGTCATCCTGATCATCGGCATCCTCGCCGCGATCGCTCTGCCCGCGTTCCTCAACCAGCGCGAGAAGGCTCAGGACACCGAGGCCAAGTCGGGCGCCCGCACCGCTCAGACCGCCCTCGAGACCCTCTACACCGACGACCAGGCCTACACGGCCGGCGACGTCGCCAAGCTGGTCGCGATCGAGCCCGCCCTCGGGCAGCTCGGTACCCGCCTCGCCGTCACCCCCGCCGCCCAGACCTACAAGGTCGTCGTCACGTCCAAGGGCTCCAACCTCGCGCAAGTGGACGATCGATCGCGACGCGACCGGCAACGTCACCCGCACCTGCACCGGCACCGGCTGCCCGAGCTCCTGGTAGTCAGCTAGCACATCGAAGTACGTTCCTCGCGAAGCGGGCCTCCGGGCCCGCTTCGTGCGTTCAACGCCCTATCAAGGCATCCGGCGCCGCTGCCGATACCACGCGTGTGCTCCGGAAGAAGAAGCGTTCCCCCCAGACCAGCGTCGTCGGGCTCGAGCTCGACGCCGGCCATGTCGCTGCCGCCGAAGTCAGCGTCGACGGCACCCTCACTTTGACCCGCGGCGCGGTTGCCGAGCTCCGGCCCGGCATCATGCGCGACGGCGAGGTCGCCGACCCGATCGCTCTCGCGGAGGTCGTCAAGACGCTCTTCGCCGAGAACGAGTTCCCGACCCGCGTCCGGCTCGGCATCGCGCATCAGCGCATCGTCGTGCGCACGCTCGATCTCGATGCGGTGCTCGACGATCCCAAGGCGCTCGCCGCGGCCGTCAAGGCCGCCGCGCCGGATCACATCCCGATGCCGATGGACGAGGCGGTCCTGGACTTCCAGTCGCTCGGCGTCGTCAACACGCCGCTCGGCCTGCGCTCACGCGTCGTCGTCGTCGCCGTGCGCAAGGAGATGGTCGAGCGCGCCGCCGCCGCCCTCGAGGGCGCCGGCCTGCAGCTCGAAGGGCATCGATCTGTCGGCGTTCGCCATGGTCCGGGCGCTCGCGTCCGAGCACGAGGGCGCGGTCCTCTACATCAACGTCGCGGGCCTCGTCAACGTCGCCGTGGCCAACGCCTCCGGCTGCCTGTTCACGCGTGCCTCCGCGGGCGGCGTCGAAGCGATCGCGGTCGGGCTCGCCGAGCGCCGCGCGCTCACGCTCGAGCACGCCCGGGCGTGGCTGACCCACGTCGGCCTCACCGCTCCGCTGGACGGCATCGACGGCGACCCTGAGCTGGTCGCCGCCACCCGCACCGCGCTGGAGGAAGGCGTCCGCGAGCTCGCCGACCACATCCGCACCTCGCTGAACTTCTACCGCACCCAGGAAGCGGCCGAAACGGTCGAGCTGGGCTTCGTCACCGGCGCCGCCGTCGCCATCCCCGGCTTCGTCGAGCGCCTCAGCGACGCGCTGCGCCTGCCGCTCGAGGCGCGCGTCATCCCGGGCCCGGACGACCTCGACGGGGGCCGCCTCACGGTCGCCGCCGGCCTCGCCGTCGCCGAGCGCCCGTAACAGGGGCGCCGCATCATCCGCACCATGTCCGCCACACTGCACGCCCGATGAGCGTCGGTGTGGCGGCCGCGATAGCCGCGATCTTCGGAGCGATCGTCGGCTCCTTCCTCAACGTGGTGGCCTATCGGCTGCCACGCGGGGAGTCCTTGCTGCATCCGCCGTCGGCGTGCCCCTCGTGCGGCACTCCGATCAAGCCCTACGACAACGTCCCGGTGCTCGGGTGGCTATGGCTACGCGGGCGCTGCCGCTCGTGCGGCGCGCACATCTCGGCGCAGTACCCGATCGTCGAGGCACTGACCGGCGTCCTGTGCGCGGCGTGCGTGCTGCGCTTCGGCGCCGACGAGGACGTCTGGCTGCCGATCGCGATGGTCCTGCTGCTCGTCCCGATCACGCTGATCGACCTCGAGCACCACATCATCCCGAACGTCCTCTCGGCGATCGGGGCGGTCGCCGCGATCGTTCTCGTCATCGCGTTCCAGAGCGACGAGCTGGTCGGCCACATCATCGCCGCGCTCGCCGCCGGCGGCTTCTTCCTGATCGCCGCGATCGTCTATCCGGCGGGCATGGGCATGGGCGACGTCAAACTCGCGGCCGTGCTGGGGCTGTTCCTCGGCCGTGCCGTCGTACCCGCGATCTTCGCGGCACTGATCGCCGGAACCATCGTGGGCGCGGTCGTGATCGCGCGTGTCGGCGCCAAAGAGGGCCGCAAGAAGGGGATTCCGTTCGGTCCCTGGCTCGTCCTTCGGCGGTCTCGTGGGCCTCTTCTGGGGCGACGAGATCGTCGACTGGTACCTCGACAGCTTCACCTAAGGGCCCAGCCCCTGGGGCCGAGGCCCCAGCCGGTTCAAGGCGCCCGGCGGGGCTGCCGATACCAGGGTCGATGAGAGCCGTCAACCTCCTTCCTCCCGACATGCGCGGCGCCTCCAAGGCCTCCGCCGAGCTCGGCGCCGGCCCGGAGGCCAAGGGCGGCGCGGGCGCATTCGTCGTCCTCGGCGTACTCGCCGCCTGTGTCGCAGGCGTCGCGGGCCACGTCCTGATCTCCAACACCATCAAGCAGCGTGAGGCCGACCTCGCAGAGGTCACCGTTCGCCAGCAGGCGATCTCGCAGCAGGCCGCGCAGCTGAAGCCCTACGCCGATTTCGACTCGGCGGCGCGGGCACGCGTCCAGACCGTCAAGGACATCGCCGGCTCGCGCTTCGACTGGGAGCGCGTCCTGCGCGACCTGTCGCGTGCCATCCCGGCGGATGTGACCCTGAAGTCGCTGACCGGCGACACGGCCAACGGCGCCGGCGGCGCGGGCGGAGCGACAAGCCCGCTGCGCGGCGCGGTCAACGCTCCGGCGATCACGCTTCAGGGCTGCGCGTCCGGGCAGACCGAGGTCGCCCGGCTCCTGGCCCGCCTGAACAACATCGACGGCGTCACTCGCGTGTCGCTGAGCAAGTCGTCAAAGGCGAAGGTCGATTCCTCCGGTGACGCCGCCGCTCCGGCTGTCGATCAGCGCAACGCCAGGCCCTGCGGCACCGGCAAGCGTCCCGACTTCGAGGCCGTGATCTTCTTCGAGAAGTCCGCGGACGCCGTCGCTTCCGCACCGAGCGCGACCGCCGGGGCCATCGCCACGCCGGTGCCCACGGCGACCGCGACGCCCACCGAGCCCATCACCACCGCCGCTTCGAAGGCGCCCAACGGAGGGGCAACCCCGTGAGTCGTACCTACCGCATCCTGATCGTCGGCGTCGTCGCCGTGCTGGCCGTCGGTGGCTACTGGAAGTTCGCCGTCGCGCCGCAGCGCGAGCAGGCCGCCGCGCTCGATCAGAAGGTCATCGCCGCTGAGGCCCAGCTCGCGCAGACGCAGAGCCTGATCGCCACCTACAAGGACGCGAAGGCGCAGTACAACACCAACTACGCGACCGTCGTGCGGCTCGGCAAGGCCGTGCCCGCCGACGACGACACCCGCTCGCTCGTCGTCCAGCTCGACACCGCCGCCAAGCGCAGCGGCATCGACTTCGACAGCATCGACATCACCGCGGCCGGCGGCGCGCCCGCCAGCACCGGCTCCACGGCGACGCTCGCACCGGGCGCCGTCAACGTCGGCAGCTTCGCGGCGATGCCGTTCAACTTCGCCTTCACGGGCAGGTTCGACAACCTCGTCGAACTTCCTCGCCCGGCTCGAGCACTTCGTGAAGGTCCAGGGCGAGAACATCTCGGTCAACGGCCGCCTGCTGCGCGTCGATGGCATCTCGCTCCAGCCGGCCGCGGAGGGCTGGCCGGGCCTCCAGGTCGAGGTCGCCGCCAGCTCCTACATCGTCCCCGACGCGCACGACCGCGACGGCCGATGCGGCTGCCGCGACGCCGTCGACCTCGACGTCGGCCACGCTCGCCTCCGGCGACCACGACCACGCCTCCGACCACGACGTCCTCCGCAGGGAGCGAGCTCCGATGAACGCGATCAAGGAGACCTGGCAGCAGCTCGTCCGCCGCCGGCTTTGGCCCGTAGCCCTGCTGCTCCTCGCCGCGCTGGTGGCGGTCCCGATGGTGCTGGCCAAGACCCCCGCGCCGCCCGCTCCCGCTCCGGCGGCGAAGGCCGACGACGACGATGTCCGCGCGACGTACGTCGCGCTGTCCGAGCCCGGCGATCCGACCACTCGCCGTCGCGTGCTCGGCGCCATGAAGGACCCGTTCGAGCCCAAGGCGCTGCCCAAGAAGAAGAAGGAAGGTGAAGGTCAAGGCGACCGGCGTCGACGGAGACGCCGAGCCCGACCCCGGACAAGACCACCACGACCGGCGGGTCTCCGGACGCGCCCGCGTCGTCGGTCTCCGCCCGTGGCTCCGGCCCCGACCGCGACGCCGGCGCCGGACATCCCGGCCTACTCGATCAAGGTCCGCTTCGGCACGACCGACGGCGAGCTCGGGACCGGCATCTTCGAGCGCATGTCGGTGCTCCCCGACGACGAGGCCCCGGTGCTCGTCTACCGCGGGGTCGAGGACGGCGGCAAGGTCGCCATCTTCGAGCTCACGGGTGCGGTCGTCGCCGATGGCGACGGCACGTGCGCGCCGACCCCCGAGGACTGCCAGTACCTCAAGCTGCATGCCGGCGAGACCGAGTTCATCACCGTCACCGAGACGGGCGATGTGACCGATGCCCAGTACCAGCTCGACCTGGTGAAGATCTACAAGAAGAAGACCACGGCCAAGTCCGAGGCGCTGACCAAGGCGTCGTCTTCAAAGCTCAAGAGCGTCAAGCGCGTGAAGCTGCGCAAGCGCAACCGGTACGTCTTCGACGAGACCACCGGCACGCTCCACCGGGCCCACGGCAAGACGCCGCGCGGCTCGCTGTAAGACCCGCGGCGGGAGCCGATGAAACGCGCGCGGCGGGCCCTCGGGTCCGCCGCCGCTCGTTAACCCTCATAAGCTCTCCGCCGTGCCATTGCATGTCGTCACCGCCGGCGAGTCCCACGGACCCGGCCTCACCACGATCGTGGAGGGCCTGCCCGCGGGTCTCGAGCTCGACCAGGAGGCGATCGACGGCGACATGGCCCGGCGCCAGCTGGGTCACGGCCGCGGCGGGCGGATGAAGATCGAGCGCGACTCCGCGCAGGTCACGTCCGGCGTCCGCCACGGCCGCACGCTCGGCGGCCCGATCGCGCTGCAGGTCGCCAACCGCGACTACAAGAACTGGGAAGAGCGGATGAACCCGTGGCCGGTCGAGGCCACGGTTCCCGAGGTCCACCTCCCGCGCCCGGGCCACGCCGACCTCGCCGGCGTGCAGAAGTTCGGCTTCACCGACGTCCGCAACGTGCTCGAGCGCGCCTCGGCCCGCGAGACCGCGGCGCGCGTCGCCGGCGGCGCGCTGGCCAAGGCGTTCCTGACCGCGCTCGGCGTCTCGGTCGTCTCGCACATCACCCAGATCGGTTCGATCCGGGCGCCGGAGCTCTCCGAGGAGCCGGTGCTGGCGGACTTCGCCGACGTCGACGCGTCTCCGGTGCGCTGCCTCGACGCCGACGCCTCGAAGGCGATGGTGGCCGAGATCAACATGCTGCGCAAGCGCAACGAGTCGATCGGCGGCATCTTCGAGGTGCGCGCCTACGGGCTCGTCCCCGGGCTCGGCTCGCACGTCTCGTGGGAGCAGCGGATGGACGGCCTGATCGGCGCGGCGCTGCTCTCGATCCAGGCGGCCAAGGGCGTCGGCCTCGGCGACGGCTTCGACCTCGCGGGCCGTCCCGGCTCCGAGGCCCACGACGAGATCTTCTACTCCGAGGAGCGCGGCTACTACCGCGAGACGAACCGCTCCGGCGGCCTCGAGGGCGGCATGACGACCGGCGAGCCGCTGGTCGCGCGCGTGGCGATGAAGCCGATCCCGACGCTGACCAAGCCGTTGCGCTCGGTCGACATCTCGACCAAGGAGCCGGCCCAGGCGCTGCGCGAGCGCACCGACTCCTGCGTCGTGCCGGCGGCCGGCGTCGTGGGGGAGGCGATGCTCGCGATCGTGCTCGCCGGCGCCTACCGCGACAAGTTCGGCGGCGATCACATCGACGACGTTCGCGGAGCGCTCGCGGCCTACATGGAGCGCATCGGGTGGAAACCCAGGTCCTAGTTTTCATCGGCTTCATGGGGGCCGGCAAGACGACCGGCGCCCGTGCCGCCGCCGCCGCGCTCGGCGTCCGCGCGATCGACACCGACCGCGAGCTCGAGCAGCGCCTCGGCACCTCGATCGAGGACTACTTCGCCTCCCACGGTGAGCGCGCGTTCCGCGAGGCCGAGGAGGACGTCGTCGCCGAGGTCCTGGAGACGCCGCCGGCGCCCGTGATCTCGATCGGCGGCGGGGCGATCGGCTCGGCCCGCGTGCGCGAGCTGCTCGCCCGCCACACCGTCGTGATGCTCGACGTCGACGAGCCGACCGCCTGGCGGCGCGCGGGCGGCAAGCGCCGGCCGCTGGCGCGCGACCGCGAGCGCTTCGCGGCGCTGCACGCCGAGCGCGCGCCGGTGTACGAGGCGCTGGCCGACGCGGTGCTGCTCGACGGTGGCGCCGACACGGTCCGCCGCGCCGCGGGGGCCCTGCGCAGGATCCCGCATGGCGTGAAGGTGCTGTGGGCCGTCGCGGGCGACACGAACTACCCGGTCTACGTCGGCGACGTGCTCGAGGACTCCTTCTGGCCGGTGCGCGGCCGGCGCTTCCTGCTCACCGACGAGACCGTCGGTGCGGTGCACGGCCACCGTGTCCCCGATGTCGCGGCGCGCTTCGCGATGCCGGCCGGGGAGGAGGCGAAGACGCTCGCGCACGCCGAGATCCTCCTGCGTGGGCTCGCGGGCGCGGGGATGGACCACGACGATCACGTCGCGGCGCTCGGCGGCGGCGTCGTGGGGGATGTCGCCGGCTTCTGCGCCGCGGTCTACCAGCGCGGCGTCGGCGTCGTGCAGGTGCCGACGACGCTGGTCTCGATGGTCGACTCCGCCTACGGCGGCAAGACCGGGGTGGACCTGCCCGAGGGCAAGAACTACGTCGGCGTCTATCACCAGCCGCGCGCGGTGCTCGCCGATCCCCGCCTGCTCGAGACGCTGCCCGCGGCCGAGGTCGCGGCGGGCTGGGCCGAGGTGATCAAGACCGCGCTGATCGCGGGCGGGCCGCTCTGGTCGCGCGTGCGGCGCGGCGACCGGACGGTGGATCGTGACCTGGTGCTCGCCTGCGCGCGGACCAAGCTCGGGGTCGTCGCGCGCGACGAGCGCGACGCGGGGCGTCGCCAGGTGCTGAATCTCGGACACACCGTCGGGCACGCGATCGAGACCGCGACCGGCTACCGGCGCTACCGCCACGGCGAGGCCGTCGGGCTCGGCCTGCTGGCGGCGCTGACGCTGTCGGGCCAACGCGAACTGCGCTCGGAGGTGAGCGATCTGCTGTCCACGCACGAACTGCCGACGACGCTGGACCCGGATATCGACCACGACGTGGTGCTCGCCGCGGTCCAGCGCGACAAGAAGCGCCGCGGCGGGCGGGTCGGGTTCGTCCTGGTCGAGGCGCCGGGCGACGTGCGCACCGGCGCGCCGGTCGCCGAGCGCGACGTGCGCGCGGCGCTCGAGGACCTGCTGCGATGAAGAACCGGGTCGCGGTCCTGCACGGGATCAACCTCGGCGCGCTCGAGCGGCGCCCGGCGCAGCACTACGGCGGGCTGACCTTCACGCAGCTCGAGCAGCGGATCGGGCGCTTCGCCCGCGAGCTGGACCTGCAGGCCAGCTTCTTCCACACCAACCACGAGGGCGAGTTCGTGGAGGAGTTGCACAAGGCGTCCGACTACGCCGACGGGCTGATCCTCAACCCGGGCGCGTGGACGCACTATGCGTGGTCGCTGCGCGACGCGCTGGAGATCTCCGGCCTGCCCGCGGTCGAGGTGCACCTCTCCGACGTCGACTCGCGCGAGCCGTGGCGGCACGTCTCGGTGCTGGAGGACGTCCGCTTCGGCAGGGTCTCCGGCAAGGGCGTCGACGGCTATCGCGACGCGCTCGCGCTGTTGAAGGAGTCCTTCGCGTGAGCCGCGCCGACCGGATCGCCGGGCGCTTGGACGGGCTCGACGCGCTGCTCGTCACCGAGCCGGCGAACCTCCGCTACGTCTCCGGCTTCACGGGCTCCAACGGGTTCGCCGTCGTCGGGCCGGGGGTGCGGCGCTTCGTCACCGACTTCCGTTACGTCGAGCAGGCCCGGCTTGAGGTTCCCTCGGAATTCGATCGCTCTCAGGGACCGGCGGAGCTGCTGGGCGCGTTGAGCGACGGCTGGCCGCCGGGTGACGTCCGGCTCGGGTTCGACGAGGGGAGCATGTCGGTGCGCACGCACCGGCGCCTGCGCGAGCTGCTGCCCGCGTCGGTCGAGCTGGTTCCAGCCGCCGGCGTCGTGGAGGACGAGCGCGCGGTCAAGGAGCCCGAGGAGATCGTCCGGATCGCGGCCGCCGCCGCTCTGGTCGACGACATCTACACGTGGCTGCTGTCGTTCGGTCTCATCGGCCGCACGGAGCGCTCGGTCGCGGTCGCGCTGGAGCATGAGATGCGCCTGCGCGGGGCGTCCGGGCCGAGCTTCGACTCGATCGTCGCCTCGGCCGAGCACGGCGCGCTCCCGCACGCGCAGCCGCGCGACGTGCCGATCGCGCGCGACACGCTGGTCACGATCGACATCGGCGCGGTCCTCGACGGCTACTGCTCGGACTGCACCCGCACCTGGGCGACGGGGTCGTTGCGCGATGAGTTGGCGGAGGCGTACGCGCTCGTCCTGCGCGCTCAGATCGCCGCTCTGGATGCCGTCGCCCCAGGCCTTCAGGGGCGCGAGGTCGACGCGATCGCGCGCGATCTGATCACGGCGGCCGGCCACGGTGCGCACTTCGGGCACGGCCTGGGGCATGGCGTGGGGCTGGTCACGCACGAGGCGCCACGGCTCGCGCGCACCGCCGAGGCGCGGCTCGTCGCGGGCCACGTCGTCACCGTCGAACCGGGCGTCTACCTGCCCGGCGTGGGCGGTGTGCGGATCGAGGATCTGGTCGTCGTGACCGCCGACGGGCGCGACGTCCTCTCGCACACCACAAAAGAGCTTCTCACGCTCGAATAGGGTCACGCCCCCACGGCTGGGGCTCAAGAGCGGTGGTGTGGTGGCCGATACGGTGAGCGATGGCTCTTCGATCCCGCACCCGCCTCCAGCTGCGCCGCACCGTCGTCGTGGCCGCACTCGGCGCGCTCTTCGTGCCCGCCGTGGCGGACGCGAAGACCAAGACACCCGTGATCACCAAGATCACGCCCAAGATCGGCTCCGTCGGCACCAAGCTGACGATCACGGGCAAGAACTTCCGTCGCGGAAAGGCGAAGAACAGCGTGCTGTTCCGCCGCGACAAGGGCAAGGCCCTGTTCGTCAAGGCCGACGTGAGCACGACCAAGAAGCTCACCGTCATCGTGCCGAAGAAGCTCGAGAAGTACATGCTCCTCCAGGGCAAGACCCCGATTCCCACCCGCTTCAAGCTGCGGGTCCTCGCGTCGAAGCTCTCGAAGTCCTACACGCCGGCCAAGCTCTCGCCCGTGATCGGTCCCGAGAAGCCCGACGGCGCCTCCGGCGGCGGCGTCCCGACCGCGCCGGACGGCGACTGCGACAGCGACGGCATCAAGAACGCCGTCGACACCGACGACGACAACGACCTGCTCAGCGACACGCTCGAGCTCGCGCTGTTGCTCGACCCCTGCTCCAGCGACACCGACAAGGACGGCGTCGAGGACGGCTTCGAGTACCAGTCCGCCATCGACCTCAACAACGACGACTACCAGTCGCCGAACGTGTCGCTGCCGTACCCGGCCAAGACGCCCTACCCGAACCCGCTCTTCGCCGACGCCACGTTCGACTTCGACGGTGACGGCCTGAGCCTCGCGGACGAGTACGCGCTGTGGAAGTACACGTACAGCGTCAACCACACGGCGACTCGGACCCTGACCCCGCTCTCCTACTCCGACGGCGCGCAGTACTCGCTCTCCGTGCTCGCCGGGGGCAACGGCGTACGCACGCCGACGATGACGACGGCCGCCTATCAGCCGCCGCAGACGTTCGGGGCCTGGGCCGGCGCCACCGGCTACGGCACCGTCCAGCTCCTTGATCTCACGGGCACGCACGCCGCCTCTCCGTTCGCGCTCTACGACATGGACCGCGATGGCGTCGTCACGACCACGGCCCGCAAGGTCGATCACACCGGCGAGCAGCTCGCCGCCGAAGCCACGTACTGGGATCTCGACGCCGACGGCTACGTCTCCGACGACGAGCGCGACGAGGATGGCGACGGTCTCACGAACTACGACGAGACCGGTGGTCCGATGAGCTCCGGCAAGTGGTGGTCCAGCTGCTACACGACCGATGGCGAGTACCCGATCAAGTACGCGGGGACGAAGGCCTTCGACGCCGACAGCGACGGCGACGGCATCCTCGACGGCGCCGACGATCAGGACAATGACGGCGTGCCGAACCTGATGGAGCTGAGCCGCAACATGGCCGGGAACATGCCGCGGCAGGGCTCCTGTGGCGCCACCGGCTCCTACCCCGGTGGTCCGGCGACCGACGTGGGTGAACCCGTTCAACCCGTGCCTGCCGGACGTCTACTCGCGGACGTGTCCGCGTCACCCGGAGATGGGCGCGCCCTACGCGCCGTTCAAGCCGGATTGGATTCCGCTCGTCCTCAACTGAGCGAATCGCTTCATCGAGATCTGGCCGAGGGCCCGCCTGCGCGGGCCCTCGGTCGTTCTAGGCCGTGGTGGCGGCGCGCTCGAGCGTGACGTCGAGCTGGGGGCCGCGGGCGAGCGTCTGCAGCACGACGCAGTAGCGCTCGGTGAGCTTGAGCAGCGTCGCGAGCTGCTCGTCATCGGCCTCGGTGTCGAGCTCGAAGCTCAGGCGGATGTCGGAGAAGCCGACGGGCGCTTGTTTGTCGACGCCCAGCGTGCCGCGGAAGTCCAGATCGCCCTCGGCGTGGACGCGGCCCTCGTTGATCGGGATGCCGAGGCTCGTGGAGACGGCGCCGAGCGTGACGCCGGCGCAGGCCACGAGCGCCTCGAGCAGCATGTCGCCGGAGCACAGCAGCGTGCCGTCGCCGCCGGTGGCGGGGTGCAGGCCCGCGTTCGCGATCGCGCGGCCGGTGTCGACCGAGCAGGAGACGCCTTCGCCGAGGGTGCCGGTGGCCGTGAGCGTGATCAGTGCCTGACCGGGGTCCTGCTTGTAGGCGTCTTTCAGCGGCGCCTGGAGCGCCCTCAGTGCGTCTCGGTCCATGGTTGGAGGGTAAGCGACCAGGTCTGCTCCGTCAGGTCGTGGCCGAACGCGTGGTGCGGCGCCTCGCTCTGGAGCGTGAAGCCGGCGCGCTCATAGATGTGACGGGCGGCGTGGAGGATGTCGTTGGTCCAGAGGTTCAGCGTGCGGTAGCCGCGCTCGGTGGCATGTCTGATGACTTCGCCGACGAGCTTGGCGCCGATGCCCAGGCCGCGGGCGCGCGGTTCGACGATCAGCGTGCGGAGCTTCGCTCGCTGCTTCGTGTCGTGGACGCACAGCACCGCTCCGGCGCGTTGGCCGTCGAGCTCGGCGATCCAGGCGCGGTCGGTCGCCGGGTCGAACTCCGCCGCGATGCCGGCCACGAAGCGCTCGAAGCTCTCGTCCCAGCCGTACTCGCGGGCATAGAGCACGCCGTGGCGTTCGACGAGCCAGCCGAGGTCGCCGGGTCTGAGGCCGCGGATCGTCGTCGTCCGTCCGGGCTCGATCGCCTGTTGCAGGCGCTGCATCGCCTCGATCGCGCCGTCGGGGTCGGGCAGGGCGTCGAGGAGCGTCTTGACCTCGTTGCGCGAGCCCTCGTCGAGCGTCTCGAACGTCGCGGTCCCTCTCGCGGTGAGCTCGACCTGCTGTCTTCTGGCGTCCCCGGGGGAGGCGAGCCGCGTGATCTGGCCGTCGGCCTCGAGGCGCTTGAGCAGGCGGCTCAGTTGGCCGGCGTCGATCGCGAGCGCCGCTTTCAGCGCGCTCGTCTCGAGGACGCCGCTCGCCCCGAGCTCGTAGAGCACCCGCGCCTCGGCGAGCGGGTGCGCCGTCGCGTGCAGGCCGTTGCGCGTCATCCCCAGCCGGCTGGTGTAGAACCGGTTGAAGGCTCGGACCGCCTCGATCTGCTCGGGCTCGACCATGTCGTTGACAGTGTCAACGAGATCGTTGACACTGTCAATCGCCCTGTGGCGGCGGTCCCTGAACCCTAGTCTCGCGTGGATGCACGGACATATCGCGCACTTCGCCATCAACGCCGACGACCTCCCGGCGACCGTCGGCTTCTACGCGGACGTCTTCGGCTGGAGCTTCGACGAGGCCTATCCGGGGTTCTTCCGCAGCACGTCGGCGGGGGAGGCGATCGCGGCCGTCCAGGGCCGGCGTGCGTTGCTGCCAGTTCCGACGAACGGCTTCGAGTGCACGTTCGCGGTCGACGATGTGGGCGTCGCGGTCGCGGCGGCTCTGGCGGGGGGTGGAAGCGTGCTGATGGAGCCGGCGACGATCGACGGCGTCGGCGAGCTCGCGTTCCTGAGCGACCCGAGCGGCAACGTCG
The DNA here is from genome assembly GCA_963848475.1 of uncultured Solirubrobacteraceae bacterium. GTDB lineage: Bacteria > Actinomycetota > Thermoleophilia > Solirubrobacterales > Solirubrobacteraceae > Solirubrobacter. The sequence goes on from CAWKDW010000007.1 coordinate 61,800, forward strand.
TCGGGGTGATGCGGTTTCTCTAGTCCCAGGTCTGCAGCAGCGGCCAGACGATCTTCAGGACCCTGGTGAAGGCGCCGCGCTCGAGCCGGTCGGGCGTGTCGCACGCCGTGTGACGGCACGGCTCGTCGACCACGCCGAGCTTCGCCGCGGGCGCGCCTGCTCGTGCAAGCTCGCGATGGTCGGAGTTGCCCTCGCCCTTCGGATCGCGGACCCAGCGCACGCTGCCGTCGCCCGCGTCGATGATCCGCTGCTCGAGGTCGGCTCGGGGCGCATCGGCGGTCGAGTGCAGATGGAACTTCGTTCCGCGGCCGACCTCGTCGAGCGAGAGGGCCAGTTTGACGTCGCCGATCCGGCCGTCTCTTCTCAGTCGCCGGGCGAGGGCGCTCGCGCCGAGGTGATCGGGTCGCCCGGTGTACGGCCGCTCCTCGGCGCCGGTGGCGACGAGCCAGACGTCGCACGCGGGCTCCGGTCCGGTCGCCAGTGCTCTCGCGAGCGCTACCAGCGTCCCGACGCCGGAGGCGTTGTCGTCGGCCCCGGGCGCGGGCGGGACGCTGTCGGTGTGCGCCATCGCGATCACCAGGCAGTCGCTCGCCGCGTCCCTGATCCCGATCACATCCCGGGATGGGCCCTTGCCGGGGACCTTGAAGCGCTCGTAGCCCACGCGCAGGCCCACGGCGCGAAATCTTGCCGCGACCCTCTGGTGTGCCTTGCGCTCCGCCACCGACCCGGCCGGCCGCGGGCCTCGGCGCGCGAGCGACACCGCGAACGTGTGCGCCTCGGCCGCCGAGGGCGCGGGCGCGGGCCGCCGGCCATGGCACAGCAGGCGAGAATTGCTGCAAACACGGCACGAGCCTGGCACAAACGCGTCTTGTTCCGTTGCAGCGGTCGCGGCGACCATCCGCCGATGCCGATCGAGCGTTCAGTTTCACAACCAGAGGTTGTGCAAGTCGACACTCGATGCGCTCAACTCGCCGCGCGGCAGTGGCGCATCCTGGATCTCGACGATCTGCGCGCCTGCGGACTCACGCAGCAGGCCGTGTCGAAGCGGGTCAAGGCTGGTCGCCTGTTCCCGTACTACCGCGGCGTCTTCATCTACGCCAGCCCCATCGTCGAGCTCGAAGGCGCCTTTCTCGCCGCCACCAAGGCCTGCGGGCCGGACGCGGTCCTCAGCCACTTCTCCGCCGCGGCGCTCTGGAGGCTGGTGACGTGGGACTACCGAGACCCGGAGGTGACCGCGCCGAAGCTGCGGCGCCACAAGGGCATCCGCTGCCATCGCAGCGCCAACGTCGAGCGCGTCTATCGCAAGGGCATCCCCGTCACGCCGCCGGCCCGGACCCTGATCGACCTCGCCGCGATCCTGCCGTACAAGGCGCTGCGCCGGGCGGTCAACGAAGCGCTCAACCTGCAGCTGATCAAGCCCGCCGAACTCGTGACCGGCAACCACCGGGGAGCGGCCAAGCTCCGGCGGATCCTCGCCACCGCCGCACCGACCCGCAACGACTTCGAGGACATCGTGCTGGCGATCGCCACCGCGCACGGCCTCCCGAGGCCCGACGTCAACGTGCCGTTCGGCGGCTACGTCCCCGACTTCCGCTGGCCCGCCCAGCACGTGATCGTCGAGGCCGACGGCCGTCGCACCCACGGCCATCTGCTCGCCCGCGCGGACGACGCGCACCGCCAGGGAAGCCTCGAAACCGACGGTGAAACCGTGCTCCGCGTCAGCTGGCGCCAGGCGACGCTGCAGCCCGCGAAAACGGCGAAGCGCATCCGAGACGCTCTCGCGGGATACCCTGACATACCGCACATGATCTCCACGAACCAGTTCAAGAACGGCAATCACATCGAGGTCGAAGGCACCGTCTTCAAGATCATCGAGTTCCAGCACGTCAAGCCGGGGAAGGGTGGGGCGTTCGTTCGCACCAAGCTTCGCCGCACGGCTGACGGCAACGTGATCGACCGTACCTTCCGCGCCGGTGAGAAGTTCCGCCCGATCCACACCGAGGCGCGCAAGATGCAGTTCCTCTACGCCGACGGCACCGACGCGCACTTCATGGACGAGGAGTCCTACGAGCAGATCGCGCTGCCGGAGGAGACCATGGCCGAGCCCCTGAAGTGGGTCCGGCCGAACGAGAGCGTCGACATGCTCTACATCGACGGCAACCCGTCGGACATCCAGCTGACGGCGTCCGTCGAGCTCGAGGTCACCTTCACCGAGCCCGGCGTCCGCGGCGACACGGCCTCCGGTGGCGGCAACAAGCCGGCGACGCTGGAGACCGGCGCGACGGTCAACGTCCCGCTGTTCGTGAACATCGGCGACAAGATCAAGGTCGACACGCGCTCGGGCTCGTACATGTCGCGCGCGTAGCGCGACCCTCAAGCCCGCCTATCGCCTGACCGATACGGATCCCCATGGGGATCCGTTCCGTCCTTCCGCGCGCGGCGCTCGCATTGACGTGCGCCGCCATGCTGCTGTGGCTCGGCGCGCGCAACGTGTTCTGGTCGGACTATTCGATCGAGGCCTGGCCCGCGTATCTCGGGCTCCGCGCCGACGGGATCGACGCGCTGCTGCGCAAGATGCCCGCGTACGGCGGGTTCGTGACGCTGATCGGCGCGCCGATCTCGCTGCTCGGAGCCGGGATGGACATGACCTTCCGCCTGCAGGCGATCCCCGGGCTGCTCGTGCTCGTCGGGCTCGCCCTCTCGCTGCACGTGCGCGAGCGGTCGCACGCACTGCTGGCGATCGTCCTCACCGCCGGCTCGCCGGTCGCGTACCTCGCGCTCGACGCCGGCCACGTCGAGGATCTCCTCGCGGCGGGAGCGGGGACCGCGGGGGTGCTCGCCGCCGTTCGCGGTCGCGCCACGGCCTCCGCCGTCCTGCTGACCGTCGCGGTGATCGCCAAGCAGACCGCCGTGCTCGCGCTGCTGCCGGCCGCGCTCGCGCTGCCGAGGCCGAAGCTGCGCGTCCTCGCGGTCCCGGTGATCGGCGCGGCGATCGTCTACGGCGGCCTGCACTTCCTGCGGCCGGTCGGGGCACACACGGGCCTTGCCGCCGGGTTGTTCTTCCACCCCTGGCAGGTCTGGTGGCTCTTCGGCGTGCCGGCCGACCCCGCCTGGGAGGCCGCGGGCCACGGCGCGATGACCTCGCCCGCGTGGCTCGCCCCGATCCCGCACCCGCTGATCGTCGCGCTCGCGCTGCCCCTCAGCCTGCTGTGGTGGTGGCGCGGAGGCAGCGATCGCCCGCGTGAGGACGCGCTCGCGCTCTTCGCCCTGCTCGCGCTCGAACGCTGCATGCTCGACCCCTGGAATCTCGGCTACTACCAGCTTCCCCTGGTGCTCGCGCTCGTCGCCTGGGAGACCGAGAAGCGCCGCCCGCCGGTGATCGCGCTCGCCGTCACCGCCGCCATCTGGCTGACGTTCAAGACGCTCGAGATGCGCTCCGGGGATCGCGCCGATGCTGATGTACCTCGCGTGGACGCTGCCGCTCGCCGCGGCACTCGCCCGGACCCTCTTCGCACGCCCCGCCCATGCCCGAAAGCTGGTTCCGGCGCTCGCCTGAGCTACCCTCCCGCGCCGATGCGTAGGTCCGACCAGCGGCGTGCAGCAGTCTTCGCGCTCTACCAGCACGACCTCACGGGTCGCCCGCTGGACGACCTGTTCGAGAAGGACTCGGGAATGTTCACGCGTGCGCTCGCGCACGCCACGGCCGACAACGCCGACGAACTCGACGGCTACATCTCGCGCTACGCGAAGAACTGGACGATCGACCGCATCGCGCCGCTCGAGCGCGCCATCTTGCGCACCGCGCTGCTGGAGATGCTGCATCCGGAGCTGATCGAGGCCGACCGCCCGATCCCTCCGGAAGGCGCGATCGACGAGGCGGTGGAGACCGCCAAGGCCTTCTGCGGCGCAGAGGCTCCCGGATTCGTGAACGGCATCCTCGCCGCCGTGCTGCGCGCCAGCGCGGTCTGAGGTCCCGCCGCGGCTCGCTCCGGCAAGCTGACTGATCCTGCTGCAACAATCTCCCGGCCCGATGCCGACGGAGTCATTGGAACGCCTGATCGAGCGCCTCGAGCACGCCGCGTTGACGCTGCGCTCCGGCGAGTTGTCGGCTGATCGCGCCGCCGCGCTCGTCGAGGAGTGCGCGCGGATCGCGGGCGAGGCGGGCGCGGAGCTCGACCGCCAGGTCCGCGCCGCCGACGGCGGTCCCGTTCCAGCCGGGCAGATGGCTCTCGGGTCCTGAATTGGGCTACCCGGACCATCTGCGGGCCGACATCGAGGTCTACCTCGAAGGTCTCCGCTTCAGCGCCGAGCCCGCGACGGACGGACTCGAGGAGGCGATGCGCTACTCGCTGCTCGCCGGCGGCAAGCGGATCCGGCCGGTGCTCGCGCTCGCCACCGCGCACGCCGTCGGGATGCCGACCGAGGCCGTCCTGCCGCTCGCGGGTGCGCTGGAGCTCATCCACACCTACTCGCTCATCCACGACGACCTGCCGGCGATGGACGACGATTCGCTGCGTCGCGGCCGACCGACCTGCCACGTCCGCTACGGCGAGGACATCGCGATCCTGGCCGGCGACGCGATGTACGCGGAAGCGCTGCGCCTCGTGCTCGTCGAGCAGCGCGGCGATCCCGCGCGGATCATCGAATGTCTCGCCGAATTGACGACCGCATCAGGGCGTGCGCGGGATGGTCGGCGGCCAGTACATCGACGTCTCGAACCTGGTCGAGGAGGGCGGCGCGGAGCTCCGCCGGCTGCATGAACTCAAGACCGGGCGGCTGATCGGCGCGGCGATCGAGTGTGTCCTGCTGCTTGCGGACGATCACATCCGCTCCACTACACTTCCTGACTTCCGTGCGTTCGCCACCGAGCTCGGGGTTCTGTTCCAGATCGTCGACGACATCCTCGACGTCACAGGCACGGACGTCGCGCTCGGCAAGCCGCAGGGAAGCGACGAACGGCACGGCAAGGTGACCTACGTGAGCCGCTACGGGCTCGACGAAGCACGGGCCATAGCCGCGGAATCGCACCGCAATGCACGCGCCGCACTAGACCGGGCCGCACCGGGTAGAGCGGACGAGTTGACTCAGATAACCGATTTCATCGCGACCAGGACTTCATGACTTCACTGCTCTCGCGCATCGACCGTCCCCAAGATCTGCACGGCCTCTCCGAGGACGAGCTGCAGGCGGTTGCGCAGGAGGTCCGCGAACTGCTGATCGACACGGTGGGGGAGATCGGCGGCCACTTCGGCGCCAACCTCGGCACCTGTGAGATCGCGGTCGCGCTGCACTCGCTGATGGACTCGCCGCGCGACAAGATCCTCTGGGACGTCGGTCACCAGGCCTATCCGCACAAGGTGCTGACCGGCCGGCGCGACGAGCTGGGCACGATCCGCCACTACGGCGGCCTCGCGCCGTTCTGCTCGATCGAGGAGTCCGAGCACGACATCATGGGCGCGGGCCACGCCTCGACCTCGATCGGCTACGCCGTCGGCATCAAGGAGGCGATGCTGCGCGGCGGGACCGAGGACGGCAAGGTCGTCGCCGTCATCGGCGACGGGGCGATGACCGGCGGCGTCGCGTTCGAGGCGGTCTCGCAGGCCGGTGGCCTCGGCACGCCGATGGTCGTGATCCTCAACGACAACGGCATGTCGATCGCGCCCAACGTCGGCGCGCTGTCGCGGTACATGAACCGCGTCCGGCTCGATCCGGGACTGTGGGAGGCGCGCGAGGGCGTCGAGGAGAAGCTCACGAAGCTGCCGGCCGGGATCGGCGCCGCGTTCGAGCGCCTCGGCCCGCGCTTCAAGGAGTCCGTGAAGGCGTTCTGGGCGCCCGGCCTCTGGTGGGAGGAGCTCGACTGGGCCTACCTCGGCGTGATCGACGGCCACGACGTGCGCGCGATGCGCCGCGCCCTGCGCGCCGCCTTCGAGGCCGAGCGTCCCGTCGTCATCCACTGCGCCACGGTCAAGGGCAAGGGCTTCGCCCCCGCCGAGGACGGTGGGCTCGAGGGCATGGAGAAGTGGCATGCCGCGAAGCCGAAGTCGATCGCGCAGCGCCGCGCCCGCGCCGTCGCGTCCGTCCTCGCCCGCGCCGCCGCAGTACACGCAGGTCTTCGGCGAGGCGATGGTCCGCGAGTGCGAGCGCGACCCTCGCGTGATCGGCATCACGGCCGCGATGAACTCCGGCACCGGCCTCTCGATCCTGCAGAAGGCTTTGCCGGAGCGCTACTTCGACGTCGGCATCGCCGAGCAGCAGGGCATCCTGTTCGCTGCCGGCATGGCGCTGTCGGGCATGCGCCCGGTCGCGGCCATCTACTCCACCTTCCTGCAGCGCGCGTTCGACCAGATCGTGCACGACGTCTGCCTGCAGAACCTGCCCGTGACGTTCTGCATGGATCGCGCCGGGTTGGTGGGCGACGACGGTCCGACGCACCACGGCGTCTTCGACATCGCCTACCTGCGCGCGCTGCCGAACATGACGCTGATGGCGCCGCGCGACGAGGCGATGCTCGTCCACATGCTCCATACCGCGCTGACGATCGACGGCCCGGCCGCGATCCGCTACCCGCGCGGGGCGGGCGTCGGTGTCGAGATCCCCTCGGTGCCGTCGGTCCTGCGCGTCGGTGAGGGCGAGGTGCTGCGCGAGGGCGAGCGTGTCGCGCTGATCGGCTACGGCACCGGCGTCGGCAAGGCGCTCGGCGCCGCCGACCTGCTGGCCGAGCGCGGCGCGGACGTCACGGTCGTCGACGCACGCTTCTGCAAGCCGCTGGACGCCGGGTTGCTGGCGACGCTGGCCGCCGAGCACGAGCTGCTCGTCACGGTCGAGGAAGGCGTGCTGGCCGGCGGCTTCGGCAGCGCCATCTGGGAGTGCCTGTCCGAAGAGGGCGCGCGCCGTGCCGCGGATCCTCCGCGTCGGCCTGCCGGATCGCTACGTCACCCACGGCGCGCCCGCGCTGCTGCACGAAGAGGTCGGCTTCACGGCCGAGCGCATCGCCGAGCGCGTCGAAGCCGCCGTGCTCGACCCGCGCGGCTCCTTCGCCTAACCGTTGATGCATCTCAACGCGTGAGGCGTTGAACGCGGATCCGTCGTGCCTGCGTAACACGCGCCGGAACGACACTTTCCCGGAGGGGGACGCGTGGGGCTCAGGAAGAGGTACCTGCCATGGCTGGCGTGCGCCGCCGTGGGCGCAGTCGCAATACCGGCGATCGCATCGGGTGAGCAACGCGTCCCCGGAACGATCCGCGTCGTCGACTTCGGCTTCACCAATCCCGCGACCGGCGAGACCGGGGTCACGATCAACGCCGGCGAAACGGTGACCTTCAGCTACCCGGAAGGCTTCAGCGCCCACAACGTCGTCTTTGAAGCCGCCGCCCCGACCTCCTGCACGCAGACGGCCGGGGAGAGCAGCGGCGCCGTCCCGCCGCTGCCCGCGAACCCGGCAGGAGCCGGCTGGGCCGGGTCCTGCCGCTTCAACACCCCAGGGACGTACGCCTTCGTGTGCGGGGCGCATTCGTTCATGACGGGCACGGTCTTCGTGGAGCCGGGTGGGCCGACGCCGACCGCCGACGCCGACGCCGACCGCGACTCCGACGGCCACGCCGACGCCGACGCCGACCGCGACTCCGACGGCCACGCCGACGCCGACGCCGACGCCGACCGCGACGCCGACGCCGACCGCGACGCCGACGGCCACGCCGACGCCGACGCCGACGGCCACGCCGACGCCGACCGCGACTCCGACGGCCACGCCGACGCCGACCGCGACGCCGACGCCGACGCCGACCGCGACGCCGACGGCCACGCCGACGCCGACGCCGACCGCGACGCCGACGGCCACGCCGACGCCGACCGCGACTCCGACGGCCACGCCGACGCCGACCGCGACGCCGACGCCGACGCCGACCGCGACGGCCACGCCGACGGCCACGCCGACGCCGCACCGCGACGCCGACCGCGACGCCGACGCCGACCCGACGCCGACGCCACGCCGACGCCGACCGCGACGCCGACGGCCACGCCGACGCCGACCGCGACGCCGACGCCGACGCCGACGCCCGACGGCGACGCCGACGCCCCAACCGCCCGGCGGCCCCGGCAGTCAGTGGTCCGGTCGCCGGGCTCGGTCGCGCGCGACGCTCGCGCTCGAGCCTCGTCGCCGACGGCGAATCTCGGCGTCGTTCGTCCCCGGACATCGCACGCGACTACCAGGCGACGGTCGCCGGCGACGGTCACGAGCACGGCGGGTGACGCGGCGCTCACCGTCGCCGATCCGAGTCTCACCGCGAACGGGCGCCTCGTCGAACGGTACGTTCTCGCTCGCCCAGGCGGTTCAGGCGCGGGCGGTCAACACGGCCAACCCGAGCACGGTGTTCGCTCCGATCACGGGCACGAACGCGCCGCTGACGCTGCTCAGCTACGCCGGCGCCGGTGAGCATCCGACCAGGTCACGATCGGGCTCAAGCAGACGATCGGCGCGAACGAATCCCTGCGCACCGGTTCCTACACGAAGACGTTGACGTTCACGTTGTCGACGACCGATGCCCTGACGCATGACACCCGCGGCCCCGCGGCACGACGCCGCGGGGCCGTCACCCGAACACAGGTGAACGATGCGCTGGCTGATCCTCCTGGTGGCGGCGATCGCCGTGGTCCCGGCCTTCGCGTACGGCGACCCGACTCCCGCGCCGGGCTCGATCATCGCGGTCGACTACGAGTTCAAGAACCTGGTAGGCGGCGGCAGCGGCGTGACGGTCAGACGACGGCGAGACGGTCACCTTCAGCTACCCGAGCGGTGGCAGCTTCCACAGCGTTGTGTTCCAAGACAACGGCCCATCGACGTGCACGCCGTCACTGCCTGCCCGACTCGGGCACCCACACCGACGCCGACGGCTTCGCCCACGCCCACGGCGAGCCCGACTCGGGCGCCCACACCGACGCCGACGGCTTCGCCCACGCCCACGGCGAGCCCGACTCGGACGCCCACACCGACGCCGACGGCAACGCCGACGGCCACGGCGACGACCACCGGGACCCCGACGGCCACACCGACGGCGACGCCGACCCCGACCCCCGCGACCGGTCCGACGCCCGCCCCAGACCGCAGTCCCGAACGCGTCCACGGCTCCCGACGCCACGGTCGAGCCGCCGCACCGGTCCGGCCGCGAGCCGGGTTCAGCTCGCGGCCGCGCAGCGCGGCAACGCCATCCGCGGCTCGCTTACGGTCGCCCGGCGCCGGGTCGACGCATCAAGGTCGACGTCCTCGCCAAGCCGGCGGCTCTCGGCCGCAAGGGCAAGACACTGATCCGCGTCGGCGGCAGCACGAAATCCGCCGGCCGCGGGCCGCGCCAGACGTTCAGCGATCAACCTGGACGCAGCCGCGAAGAAGCGTGATCAAGCGCAAGCGGAAAGCTCGCGGTCACGGTCAAGATCACCGTGACGCCCGCGAGCGGCGCGTCCTTCACCGCCACGAAGGCGGTGACCCTCGAAGCGTTAGTCGACGCGCACGACGCGGTGCACGAAGCGTCTTGCGGACCGCGGACGCGCTCGCGCCCGTCGTGCAGTCGCCGAACCACTTGTCGCGCGAGCCGCGCCACCACTCGCCGGCGCCGAGCGCCTCGATCATCGGTGAGTTCGTGCAGCGGGCGCGATGGCGCTTGTTGCCGGCCATGTGCCCGAGCTCGTGCAGCAGCACGCTCTCGAGGTCGACCTCGTCGAGGGCCGGGTAGGCGGGACCCTGCGGCCCAGTTCTCGTCGGCGCGCAGCGCCAGATCGCTCTCGACCACGCGGCCGCGCTTGACGAAGTCGGTCTGCACGCCGAGGACGCCCGCGGGCACCGAGGACGAGAAGCCGGCGACGCTGAAGCCGTCCTGCACGCCCGCTTCGGCGCTCGTCCAGCGCAGGGCCTTCAGGCCCCAGCGCGACGCGGTCGTCTTCGCGAGCTTCTTGAAGCGCGTGCCGTCGACCGACTCCGGGAAGCTGGTCGAGGAGAGATAGAAGCTCTTGACGCCCCGGCGCCCGTAGCGGGGGAACAGCTTGCCGCGGCCGCGGTCGGCCATCGGGAGCGTGACCTTGAGCTCCTGGACCGGCCCGATCGGCTCCTCGGCGCCGTTGGCGGCGTCGCCCGTCAGATAGGCCTGCCAGTAGTAGTGACCCGGCCGCTGGCGCAGGACCGAGTTCGCGGGGACGCTCCAGGTCTGGAGCCCCTCGACGGCGGGCGTCGCGGTCTCGTCCAGCCAGGTGCCGTCCTCGCCGGTCAGCAGCCCGGACTCGTCGACGTCGTCATGGCCGGAGACCCGCACGACGACGCTGTTGGCCGGCGCGGTCGTGCGCACGGCGAAGGTCAGCGGGGCGCCGCGCGAGATCGACGCGGTCGGGGCGGCATAGTCCAGCGGCGGCAACGGGGTCTGCGCGGACGCGGCGGAGGGAACCGCGAGCAGCACGACGACAGTGGCGAGGGCAAGACGCATCGAGACCTCCATCGGCGGCCGGTGGCGAGGCCTTGAGGGTCGCCCGGTACCGTTCACGCCGTGGCCCGCGTGCGCCTGGACTCCCTTCTGGCGGAACGCGGGCTCTTCGAGTCCCGGACACGCGCGGCCGCCGCGATCATCGCCGGCCAGGTGCACCTCGGCTCCGGACGCCGTCGAGCCGAGAAGCCGGGCCAGTTGGTGGACGCGGAGATCGAGCTGGAGGTCGCCGGCCCACCGCCCTACGTCTCACGCGGCGGCATCAAGCTCGCGAACGCGCTCGACACCCTCCAGGTCGACGTCAGTGGCCGTCGCGCGCTCGACGTCGGCGCCTCCACCGGCGGCTTCACGGACTGCCTGCTGCAGCGCGGGGCGGAGCACGTCGTGGCGCTGGACGTCGCCTACGGCGAGCTCGACTACCGCCTGCGCGCGGACGACCGCGTGACGGTGATCGAGCGCACCAACGCCCGCTCGATCACGCTCGACGACCTGCCGTTTCGCCCCGACCTGATCGTCAGCGACGTCTCGTTCATCTCCCTGACCAAGGTCCTGCCGGCCGTCCTCGCCTGCGCGGCGGACGTCTTCGACTGCCTGGCGATGGTCAAGCCGCAGTTCGAGGTCGGCCGCGAGCGGATCGGCAAGGGCGGCGTCGTCCGTGATCCCGCGCTGCGCCGCGAAGTGGTGCAGGACGTCGCCGCCGCCGCGAGAGCAGCCGGGGCCTCGGTGATGGGCAGCGCGCCCTCGGCGCTCGAAGGCCCGTCGGGCAACAAGGAGACGTTCCTGTGGCTGGCCGAGGGCTCCCGGCCCGGAGCGGTGGACGAGGTCGAGGCATGGTGAACACGGCCTCGGTGATGACCCACCGCCGGCCCGGCGACACCTCGGCGGCGGTGCGCGAGCTGATCCAGGTCGCCCGCGCGCGCCGCGTGATCCTGCGCTTCACGCCCGACGAGGCCGCCAAGCACGGGATCGAGCTTGCGCCCGTACATCGAGATCGTCCCCGAGTTGCCCGAGGACGTCGACCTGTGCATCGTCCTCGGCGGCGACGGCACGATCCTCACCGCGCTGCGGCGCTACGCCGGCACGGGCGTTGCGGTCTTCGCCGTCAACTACGGCGAGGTCGGCTTCCTCGCCACGATCGACCCGAACGGCCTCGCGGAGGACTTCGCACGCGCTTTCAGAGGCGAGTTCGACACGATCGAGCTGCCGACGATCTCGGTCGGGCGCCCCGCCGGCACCTGGAGCGCGCTCAACGACATCTCGGTCCATCGCAAGGCGGGCCTGCGCGTCGCGGATCTCGCCTACGCGCTCGCGGGCGAGGAGATCGGCCGCGTGCGCTGCGACGGCCTCGTGATCGCCACGCCGCAGGGTTCGACCGGCTACAACCTCGCCAACGGCGGGCCGGTGCTGGCGTGGGGCGTGGAGGGCTACGTCGTCTCGTTCATCGCCCCGCACTCCCTGACCGCGCGTGCGCTGGTGGTCGCCCCCGGCGACGAGCTGACGATCAACAACGCTTCGCGCGAGGAGCCGGTCGAGGTGCACGTCGACGGTCGCCCGACCCTGGAGCTGCCACCGGGCGAGGACATCCACATCGAATTCGGGCTCAGCTACGGGACGCTGGCCCAGATCGCGGGCGCGTCCTTCTACCACCGGCTGCGCGAGCGCTTCGGTCGTCTCGCGCGCTGAACTGCATCAGAACTGCAACAACTCTGTGCCGAAAGTGCGCACGGAGCGGTGGATCCGGCCCGATCCGTCGGGACCCACTGGTAGACCCCTGTGCGTGCTTCACGAGTTGCGCGTCGAGAACCTGCTGCTGATCGAACGGGCCGAGTTGTTCCTCGGACCGGGATTGAACGTGCTGACGGGGGAGACAGGCGCGGGCAAGACGGTCCTGGCCCATGCGCTGGATCTGCTGCTCGGCGGCAAACCCCGCTCCGGGATCGTGCGCCCGGGCGCCGCGGAGGCGTATGTGGAAGGGGTGTTCGCGCTGCCGGACGTGGTGCGCGAGGCACTCGGGGACCTCTTGGCCGAGGACGCGGAGGAGCTGGTGCTGGCGCGCCGTGTCAGCGCCGAAGGGCGGACGCGCGCGTACGTGGGCGGCCGCAGCGCGACGGCGGGCGATCTGCGCGACGCCGGCGCGGCGCTGCTGTCCTTCTACGGCCAGCACGAGCACCGCAAGCTGATGCTCGCCTCGGCCCAGCTCGAGATCCTGGACGGGTTCGCCGGCGCGCAACAGGCCGGGCGCCGCCTGGTCTACCGGGAGCTCTACGGCACCGAGCGGGCGCTGTTCGCCCGCCTGGCCGAGCTGCGCGAGCGCGCCGGGGCACGCGACCGCGAGCTGGACCTGCTCGAGTGGGAGCTCGCGGAGATCGACGCGGCCGCTCCCAGCGCGGCCGAGGAGGTCGGTCTGGAGGCCGAGCGCGACCGGCTGCGCCACGTGGAAGCGCTGCGCGCGGCCGTGGCCGGCGGCGTCGGCGGGCTCGCCGGCGGCGACGAGGATGCGGGCGGCGCCGCCCAGGCGCTCGCCGCGGCGGCGCACGCGCTCGATGCGGTGAGTGGGGTGGACGCGGAGCTCGACGCGCTGTCGGCTCGTGTCCAGGCGCTGGCGATCGAGGCCGAGGACCTGGTGCACGATCTGCACCGCTACGCCGAGGGCGTCGACGCGGCTCCCGGAAGGCTCGAGGAGGTCGAGGAGCGCCTCGCGGCGCTGGACCGGCTCAAGCGCAAGCACGGCGGCACGATCGCCGCGGTGCTCGAGCACGCCGCGAGCTGCCGGGCGCGCCGGGATGAGCTCGTCGGCGCCGAGGAGGCCATCGAGGAGGCCGAGGGCGAGCTGGCGGTCGTGCAGAGCCGAGCTCCGTGCCCTCGCGGCGGGGCTGACCGGTGCCCGGTCCGAGGCCGGGGCGGAGCTGGCCGGAGCGGTGCGCGAGCGGCTGGCCGCGCTGGCCATGGACGGTGCCGAGTTCACGGTCGCGCTGTCGGCGCGCGAGAGCTTCGGCCCGACCGGTGCCGACGAGGTCGAGTTCCTGATCGCGCCGAACCCGGGCGTGCCGGCCGGTCCGCTGCGTGAGACCGCGTCCGGCGGCGAGCTTTCGCGTGTGATGCTGGCCTTGATGGGCGTCGCCGCGCAGGCCGGGCCGCCGACGCTGGTCTTCGACGAGGTCGACGCCGGCATCGGCGGTCAGACCGCGCGCGCCGTGGGCGAGCAGTTGCGCGAGCTCTCGGCGGGGCGCCAGGTGCTCTGCATCACCCACCTGCCGCAGATCGCGTCCCTGGCCGACCGGCACTTCACGATCGTCAAGGACACGTCGGGTGAGACCGCCCGCACGACCGTCACCGAGCTCCGCAAGGCCGACGTCGTCGGCGAGCTCGTCCGGATGCTCGGCGCCGACCGCGAAGACGCGGCCGCACGCCGCCACGCCAAGGAACTGCTGAAGGCGGCATGACCCCGACTGACCGCCGCCGCTTCCCGCTCTATCCTCAGGGGGGAGAGCTTCAAGGAGACCGCATGCCCGAATCTAGGCCACGAACCCGTTACATCTTCGTCACTGGGGGAGTGGTCTCTTCTCTCGGGAAGGGCATTGCCGCCGCCTCCATCGGACGCCTGCTGGTGTCCCGCGGGCTGAAGGTCGCCCTGCAGAAGTTCGATCCGTACATCAACGTCGACCCGGGGACGATGTCGCCGTTCCAGCACGGCGAGGTGTTCGTCACCGAGGACGGCGCCGAGACCGACCTGGACCTCGGCCACTACGAGCGGTATACGGACGCGAACACCTCGCGGGCGTCGAACGTGACCGCCGGCGCGGTCTACAACTCGGTCATCCGCAAGGAGCGCCGCGGCGACTACCTCGGCGGCACCGTGCAGGTCGTCCCGCACATCACGGACGAGATCAAGAACCGGATCCGGCTCGTCGGCGAGACGCAGGACGTCGACGTCGTGATCACGGAGATCGGCGGCACGGTGGGCGACATCGAGTCGCTGCCGTTCCTGGAGGCGATCCGCCAGTTCCCCGTGGACGTCGGGCGCCGCCAGACGATGTTCATCCACCTCACGCTCGTGCCCTACATCGGCCACGCCGGCGAGCTCAAGACGAAGCCGACGCAGCACTCGGTCAACGAGCTGCGCCGCATCGGCATCGCGCCGGACATGATCATCGCGCGCTCCGAGGGCGGGCTGCCGCAGGACGTGCGCAAGAAGATCGCGCTGTTCGCCTCGCTGCCGTTGGACGCGATCGTCTCGGGCCGCGACGTCGACAACATCTACAAGATCCCGCTCTACTACCGGGCGGAGGGCGTGGACACGTTCATCCTCGAGCACTTCGGGCTCGAGGCGGCGGAGCCGGAGCTCAGCGGCTGGGAGCGCCTCGTGCGCCAGGCGACCGAGGCGCAGACCTCCGCGCCGGTCAAGATCGCGCTCGTCGGCAAGTACGTCCAGCTCGAGGACGCGTACCTGTCGGTCGTCGAGGCGCTGCGGCATTCGGGCTTCCAGCTGGGCCGCGGGATCGAGATCGACTGGGTGGACTCCGAGACGCTGGACGACGGTGAGGTCCGCGCGCGCCTGCACGGCGCCGACGGCATCCTGATCCCGGGCGGCTTCGGCGTGCGCGGCATCGAGGGCAAGATCACCGCGGCGCGGATCGCCCGCGAGCAGAAGATCCCGTTCCTGGGCGTCTGCCTGGGCATGCAGATGGCGGTCGCGGACTTCGCGCGACACGTCGTCGGGATGGACGGGGCGAACTCGACGGAGTTCGACCCGGAGACGCCGTACCCGGTGATCGACCTGCTGCCCGAGCAGAAGGAAGTCGCCGACATGGGCGGCACGATGCGCCTGGGCGCCGACCCGATCAAGTTGCACGCGAACACGCGGGCGCGGGAGATCTACGGCGAGGCCGTGATCTACGAGCGTCACCGCCACCGCTACGAGGTCAACAACTTCCTGCGCAAGCGCATCGAGGCCGCGGGCCTCGTGTGCTCGGGCACGTCGCCGGACGAGCGCCTGGTGGAGATCATCGAGATCCCCGACCATCCGTTCTTCGTGGCGTCCCAGTACCACCCGGAGTTCAAGTCGCGGCCGGAGCGCCCCGCGCCGCTGTTCCGCGACTTCGTGGCCGCGGCGCTGGAGCGGGCGCGCGAGCAGCGGCCCGAAGAGGTCGGCACCGAGGAGCCGGCCGCGGCTCGGTGAGGCCGGCGAGCGGGGCTGAGAAGGCCAGGCAGGCCGAGACCTTCACCGACCTCTGCCGCATCCTCAGCCCGTCGTGGGAGGAGGCGGCGTGCGCGGAGCGCGTCGCCGCCGAGTTGCGGGGGATGGGGCTCGAGGTCGAGGCCGACGAGGCCGGGAACCTGCTGGCGCGGGTGCGCGGGCGCGGCGAGCGGACGATCCTGCTGTGCGCGCACCTGGACACCGTGCCGCCGGTGGCGCCGGTCGAGCCGGTGCTGGTCGACGACGGCTGGGAGAACGCGAACGCGGGCATCCTCGGCGCCGACAACAAGTCCGCGGTGGCGATGATCCTCGAGGTCGCGCGGCGCTGCAGCGTCGAGGGCTCGCCGGTCGGGCTCGAGTTGCTCTTCACGGTCGCCGAGGAGGTCGGGCTGCAGGGCGCCAAGCGCTTCGACACGTCGAAGCTGCGCTCGGAGTTCGGCTACGTCTTCGACCACGCGACGCCGATCGGCGAGATCGTCACCGCCTCGCCGACGCTGTACCGGATCGAGGCCGAGTTCCACGGCAAGTCCGCCCACGCGGGGCTGCGCCCGGAGACGGGCCACTCGGCGATCCTCGCGGCCGCCCGCGCGGCGGTCGCGATGCCGCACGGCCGCATCGACGCGCAGACGACCGCCAACATCGGCTACCTGCACGGCGGCGTCGAGTCCACCAACGTCGTTCCCGAGCGCGCCCGCCTGCTCGCCGAGGTCCGCTCGGTCGATCCGGACCGCGCCGAGGAGGTCCTGGCCGCGATGATCGACGCGCTGCACGACGGCGCGAGCGAAGGCGAGTGCGACGTCGACGTGATCACCGAGAAGCAGGTCGTCGGCTACCGCGTCCAAGCCCTCGTCGCCGGCCGTCGTGGCGGCCGAGGCGGCGCTGCGCGCCCACGGCTACGAGCCGAGCCGGATCGCCACCGGCGGCGCGTCGGACGCCAACGTCCTCGAGGCCGCGGGCATCCCGACGGTCAACGTCGCCAACGGCACCGAGCACAACCACGAGCCGACCGAGCGCGTCTCGGTCGCCGCGCTGGAATCGATGCTCGACGTCGCCTTCACCCTGCTCGACGAGGCGGCGGTGGCATGAGCTCCCGCTTCGAGACGCATCGGCTCCGAGACGATCTATGACGGCAAGTTCTTCGACGTCCGGCGCGACCGCTTCCGCTTCGAGGACGGCGAGGTGGTCGACGCGCGAGCTCGTCGGCCATCCGGGCGCGGTCGGCGATCGTCGTCCTCGACGGCGACGACAATCTCTGGTTCGTCCGCCAGCCGCGCGAGGCGATCGGCATCCCGGACCTGCTCGAGATCCCGGCGGGCAAGCTCGACGTCGAGGGCGAGAATCCGCTCCAGGCCGCCAAGCGCGAGCTCGCCGAGGAGATCGGCAAGCAGGCCGCGAGTTGGGAGTCGCTCGGCTCGTTTCTCACATCACCCGGCTTCGCCAACGAGCGGATCCATCTCTTCCTCGCCACGGGCATCTCCGATCTCGCCGAGCCTCCCGAGGCGAGGAGAACGAGCGCATCGACGTCGAGGTGCGGCCGTTGCGCGATCTCGACGCGATCCTGGCCGAGACCCCGGACTCGAAGACCCTGGTCGCGCTGTACCGGCTCCGCGATCGCTTGCACGGGACAGAACAGCGGCGAGTGACAGAGCGGGAGGACCGGCGCCGCGATCGAATGCCCGGTGCTCGAAAGACGGCGCGCACAGGCGCTTGCATCCAAAGGGGTCCGGGCGCGGACAGCGAAGGGACTCGCCGATGGCCGTCATCGACGCTCGCCCCTTCGTGCCTGCACGAGCCGAACCGTTCGAGCACCTCGTGCTCGACTTCCTCGCCTATCTGGAGTTCGAGCGCGGGCTGTCGCGCAACACGCTCGAGGCCTACCGGTCGGACCTGCTCCAGTTCGGCGCGTACTTGCACGGTCGCGACGCGCTGGCCGTGACGCACTCCGATCTGGCCGGCTTCGTCTCCTCGCTCGCGGCGGGTGACGGCGACAAGCCGCCCGTGGCGCCCGCGACGCTGCAGCGCAAGGTCGCCTGCCTGCGCTCCTTCTACCGGCATCTGCGCCGCCAGGGGACCCTGGAGACGGACCCGACCGCCAACCTGCACGCGCCCAAGCAGAGCCGGCGCCTGCCGGAGGTGCTCTCGCGCGACGAGGTCGCGAAGCTGCTCGAGCAGCCACGCGGCACCGAGCCGCCCGCGCTGCGAGACCGGGCGCTGCTGGAGCTGATGTACGCGTGCGGGCTGCGCGCGTCGGAGGCGATCGACCTCGACGTCGGCGACGTGGACCTCGAGGCCGGCATCCTGCGGGCTCGCGGCAAGGGCTCCAAGGAGCGGCTCGTGCCCGTCGGCTCCGCCGCTACGCGCGCGATCAACGCCTACCTGGGGCGCGGGCGGCCGAAGCTCGTCGGCGACCGGCTGGAGTCGCGCCTGTTCGTCAACCACCGCGGGTCCGGGCTGACGCGCCAGGGGCTCTACAAGATCGTCCAGCGCCACGCGGCCGCCGCCGGGTTCGCCGAGCGGATGAGCCCGCACACGCTGCGGCACACGTTCGCGACGCACCTGCTGGCGGGTGGCTGCGACCTGCGGTCGCTGCAGGAGATGCTCGGGCACGCCGACATCGCGACGACCCAGCTCTACACGCATCTCTCGGCCGACCGTCTGCGCGACGTCTACTTCGACGCGCACCCGCGCGCGAAGGTGCGCTGAGCGAGACCCGCGGCTGCCACAATCGGCAGCCGTGAAGCGAGCCTTCGTCATCGTCATCGACGCCTGCGGCGCCGGCGAGCTGCCGGACTCGGCCGACTACGGCGACGCGGGGGCGAACACGCTCGGGCATGTCGCCGAGGCCGCCGGCGGTCTCGACGTCCCGGTGCTGCAGGACCTCGGGCTCGGCGACGTGCTGCCGCTCGTCGGCGTGCCGTCCTCGCCGGACCCCGTGGTCCACGGCCGGCTGCACCCGCTCGGCCCGGGCAAGGACACGATCACCGGCCACTGGGAGCTGATGGGCGTCGTCACGCCGATGCCGCTGCGGACCTATCCCGACGGCTTCCCGGACGAGATCCTCGACCAGCTCCGTGACGCGACCGGCCGCGGCGTCCTCTGCAACCGGCCCTACAGCGGGACCGCGGTGATCGACGACTTCGCCGAGCGCCAGCTCGCGACGGGCGACCTGATCGTCTACACGTCGGCCGACTCGGTGCTGCAGATCGCGGCGCACGTCGACGAGGTGCCGCCCGCGGAGCTCTACGCGGCCTGCGCGGCCGTGCGCGAGATCATGTCCGGCGAGCACGCCGTCGGCCGCGTCATCGCGCGGCCGTTCCGCGGCGCCCCCGGCGCGTGGGAGCGCACCGACGGTCGCAAGGACCTCGCGCTGCCGCCGCCGTCGCGCTCCTACATGGACGAGTTGCAGTCCGCGGGCGTGCCGGTGCACACGGTCGGCAAGATCGGGCAGGTCTTCGACGGCGTCGGCGTCGACGTCCAGCACAAGGGCGCGACCAACGCCGCGGCGATGGCCGCGACCGCCGAACTGATCGACTCGCTCGAAGGCGGCTTCGTCTTCACCAACCTGGTGGAGACCGACCAGGTCTTCGGCCACCGCGGCGACGTGCCGGGCTTTCACGGCGCGCTGCGGGCGATCGACGCCGAGGTCGGCCGCTGGCTAGAACGCCTTGATCCGGCGCGCGACCTGCTGATCATCACGGCCGATCACGGCTGCGACCCGACCACTCCCGGCACCGATCACACCCGCGAGCACGCTCCGCTGCTGGCGCGGTTCGAGGGGCACGGCGGGCGCCGCCACGACGGCCCGTTCGCGGACGTCGGGGCCTCGACGTTACGCTGGCTTACAGGCCGCGACGCAGCCCTTCCCGGGACCCCGTTTCTCTAACGCACAAGTTTTGCGTGGGACGGCGACTGATCCGCGCGGCTGACGGGAACTCACTCACTGTGCCCTCACTGGTCGCCATCCCCCGCTGGACCATGTTGATCGCCGCCGCGGCGCTCATCGCCGCCTGTGGCGACTCCGCGAGCAGAGCACCCGCGCCCGCGGCCGCGGCGAAGAACGTCGCCGAGAGCAAGCCGAAGGCCAAGCCGAAGAAGCCGCCGAGCGACACCGAGCAGCTGGACGAGCTGCTGTCGATCCGCGCCCGGGCGCTCGAGTTCGGCGAGACCCAGGACTTCCTGGACACGACGACGGGTTCGCAGTCCGCCAAGGACAAGCGCGCGATCGCCGCCGCCAAGGCGCTGCCGATCGGCACCGTGAAGCTGCACGCCGACGGCACCGAGGTCGAGGGCGACCGCGCGACGTTGCGCGTCGACATGGCCTACACGTTCGACGGCATCGACACGACCTACTACAAGACTTCGCGGATGACGGCGCTCAGGACGCCCGAGGGCTGGCGGATCTCCAACGACCGGCCGTCGTCGGGGACGCTCGCGCCGTGGGAGTTCACGCGCTACAAGGCGCGCACGAGCAAGCACTTCCTCGCGCTGGCGCCGAAGAGCCTGCGGGTCGGCAACCTGATGACGGACCTCGAGAAGGGCCGCTCGAAGATGGTCGCCGGCCTGCCCGGCGTCAAGCCGCCGCGGAAGGTGCTCGTCATCGTCGCCCGCAGCGGCAACGACACCAAGGCCTTGACCAAGGACATGCGGACCCGCCGTTCGCTGGTCGCCGTCGCGGAGACGCAGTACTCGGTCAAGGGCAAGGCACAGCGGATCGACAAGCTCTGGGGCGAGCGCGTCTTCGTGATGTGGCGCTCCTATAAGGAGGGCTCGACGCAGGAGCGCCGGACCATCGTGGCGCACGAGCTCGCGCATACCGCGCTCGCGTCACGCACGTCCGGGCGCACGCCGCCGTGGCTCTTCGAAGGCATGGCGATGTTCGTCTCCGGGGACAATCGCGCCGGTGACGCGGGCGCGCTGATCAGCGGCCGCGGCGTCCTGCGCGACGCCTCTGAGCAGAGCGAGGCGAAGGCCGCGATGTCACTAGCCCGGCTCTCCAACCCCCGCGCCCTGTCGAGGATGTCGTCGATCGAGACCTCGTTCGCGTACTCGTTCTCGTCGGCGGCCGCCTACGCGATCGCCGACAAGTACGGTCGCAAGGCGCTGCTGCGCCTGTTCACGGCCTACAACAGCGAGAAGCTGAAGGGATCAGGGCGCAAACTCGCCGATCGCGTGGTGCGCAAGACGCTGAAGACCTCTTTGAAGTCGCTCGAGAGCGAAGTCGACGCGTACGCGTCGGCGCGCTCGAAGTTCTGAGCGCCTGCAGCGCCTACTAGCCTGCTCGGGCGATGCCCGAGCTTCCCGAGGTCGAGACGATCCGCGGCCACCTGGCGCCGCACGTGGAAGGCCGGACGCTGGAGCACGTGGAGGTCCTCGACGCGCGCTGGTGCCGGCCGATCGCGCCCGAGGAACTGGCCTTCGCGGTCCAGGGCCGCGAGGTCGAGCGGCTCGCGCGGCGCGGCAAGTACCTCGTCTGGGAGCTCTCCGACGACGTGTTCCTGCTGATGCACCTGCGCATGACCGGAACGCTGCTGCTCGATCCTGAGCCGGCGCCGCGCCACATGCGCGTGCGCCTGGACCTCGGCGATCACACGCTGGTCTTCGACGACCCGCGCCGCTTCGGCACCGGCGAGCTGGCGCTCGGGCCGCGGGCGCTCGATGCCTTCTTCGACGCCCGGCTCGGCGTCGAGCCGCTGGAGCGCGACTTCACGGGCGAGCATCTCTACGCGCTGGCCCAGACCTCACGCGCGCCGATCAAGGCGTTCCTGCTCGATCAGAAGCGCGTCGCCGGCGTCGGCAACATCTACGCCGACGAGGCGCTGTTTCGCGCGCGGGTGCATCCGCTGCGGCCCGCCAACCGGCTGACCCGCGCGCAGTGCGCGGCGATCCGCGACGCGGTGGTGGCGTCGTTGATGGCCGGTCTGGAGGCCAAAGGCGCGACGATCGACGACTTCCGCGACCCGTACGGGGTCAGCGGCAGCTTCCAGGACCAGTTCCTCGTGCACCTGCGCGAGCACGAACCGTGCCCGAACTGCGGTAACCCGGTACGCAAGCTGCGTGTCGCCGGGCGTGGGACCTACGTGTGCGAGCGCTGCCAACCACGGCCGCGCGGGGTACGAAAAGCAGCGGCCTAGGCCGCTGCGGCGAGCTCCTTCAGGCCACCGCCGCGGTCGAACGCGACGAGCTCCTGGTAGCCGCCGATGCTCGCTCCGTCGATGACGACCTGGGGGAACGTCATCATTCCCGTCAGGCGCACGAGCTCAGCCCGGCCTTCCGGGTCCTTGGCGAGGTTCTTCTCCTCGTAGACCACGCCTCGCTTGTCGAGGAGGGCCTTGGCGACGCGGCAGTAACCGCAGGGTTCAGTTGTGTAAACGGTGATCTGGCTCATATGACTTCAGAAAGTATAGTGCTATATCCGGATCGCTAAAGACCGAAGGAATCGTCCTTCGCTCGATCCGGTACGGCGAAGCGGACCGGATCCTCCACTTGTATACCCCAACTCGGGGTCGTCTGAGCGCGATCGCCAAGGGAGTCCGCAAGGCACGCTCGCGCTTCGGCGGCCGCCTCGAGCCGTTCTTCCGGCTCGACCTCGTGCTCTACGAGGGCCGCAGCGATCTGCTGACCGTGACGTCGGTCGAGACGCTCGCCGCCCACGCGCGGCTGCGCGAGCACGGCGGCGCGCTCGACGGTGCCGCCCGCGCCTGCGAGGCCGTCTCGCGCATCTTCGACGACGGCGACCCCAACACCGGCGTGTACCACCTGCTCTCCAACGAGCTCGGGCTGCTCGACCGTGACCCTGACCGCGCCGGCCGTGCCAACTCGCTCGCGTTCCGGCTGAAGCTGCTGCTCGCCGCCGGCTTCGCCCCCCAGCTCGCCGGCTGCGCCTCCTGCGGCGAGCGCGAGCACCTCGTCGGCTTCTCCGGTGCGGCGGGGGGCGTGGTCTGCGGCGCCTGCGAGGCCAACGCCTTCCCGCTCGACGAGGAGGCGCACACGTTCATGGTCGCCGCGCTCGGCCGCTCGCTGGCGGACACGCCCGACGCGTCCCCGCGCGCGCTCGCCCAGGCCGAGCGCGCGATCATCGACACGCTCGAGCACCACGCGCACCTGCGCCTGCGCCCCGTCGGCTCGCGCTGAGAGCCCCTCCGCCCGCGTGCGCGGGCAGCAAGCGGCGCCGGCCAGCGCGGCGACCCCGAGGTACGCCGCGGTAACGGGACGCGTATAGGCTCACGGAGCCCATGGCTCGCGCTCCGGTCGTCCTCACCATCCTGATCGTCGCCCTGCTCGCCCCAGCGGGTGCGCAGGCGGCCTATCGCGACTTCCGCTCGCCCTCGGGCCAGCTGGCCTGCGCGTTCTACTCCGACGCCGAGACCCCGCGCTTCGTCCGTTGTGAATGGGATGGCGTCAACGACCGCGCCGTCACGCTCGGGGAAGCCGGCAAGGGCCGGCGGGTCAAGGTCACCGACACGGTGCGCAACTCGAAGGCCAAGGTCCTCGCCTACGGCAAGAGCACGACGTTCGGGAAGCTGCGCTGCACGTCTCGCCGCACCGGCATCACGTGCCGCAGCAAGGCCGGCCACGGCTTCACCATCTCCGTCGAGAAACAGCGGGTGTTCTGAGCTATGGCCGACCAGTGGGTGTACGACTTCGCCGAAGGTTCGAAGGAGATGCGCGACCTGCTGGGCGGCAAGGGCGCCAACGTCGCGGAGATGACCCGCGTGCTCGGCGCCGACCGCGTCCCGGCGGGCTTCACGATCACCACCGAGGCGTGCGTGGCCTATATGAAGGCCGGCCAGGCGGAGCCCGACGGCATGGCCGAGCAGGTCGCCGAGGCGCTCGAGCGACTTCAGGAGCACTCCGGCAAGCACCTCGGCGACGACGAGGATCCGCTGCTCGTCTCCGTGCGCTCCGGCGCCCGCGAGTCGATGCCCGGGATGCTGGACACGGTGCTCAACCTCGGCCTCAATGACACCTCCGTCGAGGGCCTGGCCCGCGCCACCGAGAACGAGCGCTTCGCGTGGGACTCCTACCGGCGCTTCCTGCAGATGTTCGGCAACGTCTCGCGCGGGATCGACGGTGAGGCGTTCGAGAAGGCGATCACCGAGGTCAAGTCCGACCGCGGTGTCGAGGACGACACCGAGCTCGACGTCGACGCGCTCAAGGAGCTCACGGACCGCTTCAAGACGCTCTACGAGGAGCACACGGGCGAGGCGTTCCCCCAGGACCCGAAGGAGCAGCTGCGGCTCTCGATCCGCGCGGTCTTCGACTCCTGGACCGGCGACCGGGCGCAGGAGTACCGGCGCATCAACCGGATCCCGGACGAGTGGGGCACCGCGGTCAACGTCCAGCAGATGGTGTTCGGCAACAAGGGCGACACGTCGGGCTCCGGCGTCGCCTTCAGCCGCGACGAGGTCACCGGCGCGCCCGAGCCCAGCGGCGACTTCCTGGCCAACGCCCAGGGCGAGGACGTCGTCTCCGGCGCGCGTACCCCGCGCGACATCTCCGAGATGAAGGACTGGCTGCCGGACGCCTACCAGCAGCTGATGGACATCCTGCGGACGCTCGAAGCGCCACTACGAGGACATGCAGGACACCGAGTTCACGGTGGAGGAGGGGCAGCTCTACATGCTCCAGACGCGCAACGCCAAGCGCCCGGCCCAGGCCGCGGTGCGCTTCGCGCGCGACGCCGTCGAGGAGGGGCTGCTGGACCGCGACCAGGCGCTGATGACGATCGAGCCCGACAAGCTCGTCGCGCTGCTCGTCCCGACCTTCGATCCCAAGGCCGACTACGAGGTCCTCTCCGTCGGCGTCGGCGCCGCGCCCGGGCGCCGCCAAGGGCGAGGTGGTCTTCACCGCCCGCGAGGCCGTGGACGCCGCCGCCGAGGGTCGCGACGTCGTGCTCGTGCGCCCCGACACCAACGCCAACGATGTGGCCGGCTTCCACGCCGCCAAGGGCATCCTCACCAGCCTCGGGGGCAAGGCCTCGCACGCCGCGCTGGTCGCCCGTGGCATGGGCGTCCCGTGCGTCACGGCCGCCAGCGGGCTGCGCGTGGACCTCGAGGCGCGGGTGATCCGGGTCGGCGACAAGGAGATCGAGGCCGGCGCCTTCATCGCCATCAACGGGACCACCGGCGAGGTCACGCTCGAGGACGTCCCGCTCGTCGATCCCGGTGAGGACCCGGCCTTCGCCGAGATCCTCGAGTCCTTCGAGACCGTGCTCGGCTGGGCCGACGACGTGCGCCGGCTGAAGGTCCGCGCCAACGCCGACACGCCGGGCGACGCCGCCAAGGCGCGCGAGCTGGGCGCGGAGGGCATCGGCCTGTGCCGCACCGAGCACATGTTCATGGCCTCCGACCGCCAGCCGAAGATGCGGACGATGATCATGGCCGACGGCCGTGCGTCGCGAAAGGACGCGCTCGCGGAGTTGCTGCCGCTGCAGCAGGAGGACTTCGTGGGCCTGTTTGAGGCGATGAAGGGGCTGCCGGTGACGATCCGGCTCCTTGACCCGCCGCTGCACGAGTTTCTCCCCGACCTGCCTGAGCTTTCGGCGCAGGTCGAGCGCGCGCGGATCGAGCGCACGGATGATCTCGACGAGCTCGAGAAGCTGCTCGAGATAACCGCGCGGATCTCCGAGGAGAACCCGATGCTCGGCACGCGCGGCTGCCGGCTGGGGATCCTCTACCCCGAGATCTACGAGATGCAGGTCCACGCGATCATGCGCGCCGCGAAGGCGATGGACGTAGGCGGGCGGGCACCGCATCCGGAGATCATGATCCCGCTCGTCGACTACGAGCAGGAGATCGAGATCATGCGGGCGCTGGTGGTCCGGATCGGGGACGAGGAGGGGCTGCACGAAGGGGAGGACTACACCGTCGGGACCATGATCGAGCTCCCTCGTGCGTGTTTTGTTGCAGATCGGATTGCCGAGCATGCGGATTTCTTCTCTTTTGGCACAAATGACCTGACCCAGACCGCGCTCGGGTTCTCGCGCGACGACGTCGAGTCGAAGTTCGTCCCGACCTATATGGAGCGCAAGATCATCGACCGCTCGCCGTTCGAGACGATCGACAAGCCCGGCGTCGGCTGGCTGGTCCGGCTCGCGGCCTGGGTCGGGCGCGAGGCCAAGCCCGATCTCAAGCTCGGCATCTGCGGCGAGCACGGCGGCGACCCCGACTCGATCGAGTTCTTCCACATGGCCGGCCTGGACTACGTGTCCTGCTCGCCCTTCCGCGTGCCGATCGCCCGGGTCGCGGCGGCGCAGGCGTCGATCATCCACGCGCACGACCGTTCCTGGGCCGATTCGTAACAAAACTGCGCAATCCGCCTGATCGGAGCCGGCCTCCGTCAGAATGGGAGCGGTGACCGCTCCGGCCCATTCCACGAGCGACTTCGCCGCCGCGCAGCAGGCGCGTGAGGCCTCGTGGCTGTCGCCGTCGGCGATGCCGTCCTACCCCGCGAGCCGTGAGCGGCCCGAGCCCGACTGCGGCCTGCGCACCCCGTTCCAGCGCGACCGCGACCGCATCGTCCACTGCAAGGCGTTCCGGCGCCTGAAGCACAAGACGCAGGTCTTCGTGGCCCCCGAGGGCGATCATTACCGCACGCGTCTGACCCACACGCTCGAGGTCACCGGCATCTCACGCACGGTCGCGCGCGCCCTGCGCCTGAACGAGGACCTGACCGAGGCGATCGGCCTCGGGCACGACGTCGGCCACCCGCCCTTCGGGCACATCGGCGAGGACGTTCTCGACCGTGCGGGCCGCGAGCGCTTCGGCCGCGGCTTCCGTCACAACGAGCACTCGCTGCGGGTCGTCTCGGTGCTCGAGGGCCTGAACCTCACCGCCCCGGTCCGCGACGGCATCCTGCGCCACTCCAGCGGCGCCGGCGAGCCCGCGACGCTGGAGGGCAAGATCGTGCGCCTGGTGGACCGGATCGCCTACATCAACCACGACATCGACGACGCCCTGCGCGCCGGTGTGCTCGAGCCCTCCGACCTGCCGGTGGAGGAGCTCGCGATCCTCGGCCCGACCGGGTCGACGCGCATCGACGCGCTCGTGCACGACCTCGTCGAGCACTCCGAGGCCGCCGGGGACATCGTGCAGGGCGAGCGGGTCGGCCGCGCGATGCTCTCGCTGCGCTCGTTCATGTTCGAGCGCGTCTACCTCGGCCCGCGGGCGCGCACGGAGCACGCGAAGATCGAACGCGTCCTGCAGGGGCTCTTCGCGTACTTCTGCGAGCACCCGGAGGAGCTGCCGGTCGACACCGTCGGCGCGTCCGAGGACGAGCGCGTCATCGACTACCTCGCCGGGATGACCGACCGTTTCGCGATCCGCGCCTGGACCGAGCGCTTCGTCCCCCAGGGCCTCGCGCTCTGATGGCCCGCTACACCGACGAATCGCGCGAGCGCGTCCGTGACGCCGTCGACTTCGCCGAGCTCGTCGGCGCCCGCACCGAGCTCAAGGCCGCGGGCGTGCGCCGGCTGCAGGGGCTGTGTCCGTTCCACGACGAGCGCACGCCGTCGTTCGGGATCGACCCGGTCGAGAAGCTCTACCACTGCTTCGGCTGCGGCGCGGGCGGTGACCTCTTCCAGTTCGTCATGGAGACCGAGGGGCTGGATTTCGGTGCCGCCCTGGAGTCGCTCGCCGAGCGCTACCGCGTCCCGCTGGAGCGCGAGACCGAGGACCCGCAGGACGCGGCGCGCCGCCAGCGCAAGGAGCGGCTGTACGCGCTGCTGGAGCGCACCGCCGCCTACTACGTGCGCGTGCTCTGGGAGGCGCCCGAGGCGGCGACCGCGCGCGAGTACCTGGCCTCGCGCGGGCTGCAGGAGGACGCGCTGCGCGCCTATCGCGTCGGCTGGGCGCCCGACGCCTTCGACCGTGTGCTCAACGGCTCACGGCGCGCCGGTTTCAGCGAGGAGGAGCTCAAGGCCGCCGGGTTGATCCAGCCCAGCCGCGGCCGTTCCGGCCTGATGGACCGGTTCCGCGGCCGGATCACCTTCCCGCTCGCGGACGAGCGCGGCCGCGTGCTGGGCTTCGGCGCCCGCGCGATGAAGCCCGACCAGCAGCCGAAGTACCTCAACACCTCCGACGGCGAGGTCTTCCACAAGGGCCGGATCGTCTACGGCGCGGATCTCGCGCGCGCCGCCGCCGCAAAGGCCGGGCGGATCGTGCTCGTGGAGGGCTACACCGACGTGATCGCCCTGCACCAGGCCGGGGTGCCGGAGGTCGTCGCGCAGATGGGCACGGCCTTGACCGAGCCCCAGGTCGACGCGGTCGCGCGGCTCGCGCCGCGAGCGCTGCTGTGCCTGGACCCCGACAGCGCGGGCCAGGCGTCGGCGAAGCGCGGCCTGGACGCCCTGTCCAAGCTCATGGACTCGGAGAAGTGGCTGACGCGCAAGGTCGACTTCCGCGTCGTTCGTCTCCCGTCCAAGCAGGATCCCGCGGACGTCGTGGAACGGTCCGGCATCGAGGCCATGCAGCAACTGCTCAACAGCGCCGTGCCGGTGCAGCGCTTCGAGGTGGAGCGCGCCCTCGAGCAGTCCGACGCCAGCACCGACGAGTTGCTCGCCGCCGCGGCCCAGACGATCGCCCCGATGCCGGTCAGCGTGCTCCGCGCCGAGCTGGTGAAGCTCGTCGCGGATCGCCTCGGACTGGGAGAGCAGCTGGTCAACGAGGTGCTGCGCGCGGTGCCGGTCGGCCGGCCGCAGGGCGCGCCCAACGGCGGCGGCCAGGACGGTGGCTGGGGCGAGCGTGGGAGCCGGCCGTGGGAGAACTCGCGCCAGGGCCCCGGCAAGCCCTGGAACGGCAACCGCGGCGGGGGAGGGGGACGCGATCGTTTCCGTCCCATGACGCCGCCGGAGCCCGCCGATCCGCGGACGGCGCTGATCAAGCGCGAGCAGAGCGAGCGCGCGTATCTCGCCTACTGCCTGGCGCTGCCCGAGGAGGGCGAGCGCCGGCTCGCAGAGGTCGACCTTGAGGACTACTTCTCCGCGCCGGCGACGCGCCAGGCCGCGGCCTACCTGCGCGGACGTCTCAGAGCGCCCGCGTCCAGCCTGCCGCACGGCGACGAGGCCCTGGCCCGGCTCGTCGCCGAGCTCGTGATCCGCGCCGGAGCGCTCGAGGCCACGCCCGCCAAGCTCGAACTCGAGGCCCTGCAACTCGACCTCCATCGCCTCGAGCGCCACATCTCCAACGCCCGCCTTTCGGGCGACACGAGCGGCGTCGGAGCCCTCGCGATCGAGCGCCGTCGGGTCCACGACGAGATTCGCCATAAGCTGACCTGAGCAGCCCTTTTCCGTCCGACGCACGAACTAGTGTTCGTGTCAACATGGACCGCGAAAAGCTCGCCGCGATGCTCGCCGAAGGCCGCTCGATCGAGTCGATCGCGCGCGAACTGGGCCGCGCGCCCTCGACCGTGGGCTACTGGGTCAACAAGCACGGCCTGACCTCCGGGCATGCGCGTCGCCATGCACCGCGTGGCGGAATCGATCGAGAGACGCTCGAGTCACTCGTGCAGGAGGGCCTTTCGGTTCGCCAGATCGCGAAGCTCCGCGATGTGAGCGCCACGACGGTGCGTCACTGGCTCAAGCGCCACGAACTCAAGACACAGCCCGCGCACTACGCTCTGCGTGATCAGCCAAAGCCCGCGGAGGTCGTTCGCGAGTGCACGACGCACGGTTGGGGTTCGTTCGTGCCTGTGGGTGCATCGGGCGGGTATCGCTGCGCTCGTTGCAACACGCAAGCGGTGACCGAACGGCGACGGCGCGTGAAGGAGATTCTCGTCTCTGAGGCCGGCGGAAGTTGCGTCACGTGCGGGTTCGATGCGTACGCCGGAGCGCTCCAGTTCCATCACCTCGATCCCGCGACTAAGGCCTTCGAGGTCAGCCACCAAGGCAAGACCCGCTCCCTGGAGCATCTGCGCTTGGAGGCTCGGAAATGCGTGCTACTGTGCGCGAACTGCCACGCGATGGTTGAGGCTGGGTTGCTGACTTTGCCGGTTCCCGCCGACAATCTGGGGTAGTTGCGCCGCGTTCCCGGTCGGGGGTAGCTCAACGGCAGAGCATCGGACTGTTAATCCGAGGGTTGTGGGTTCGAATCCCACCCCCCGAGCTAGAAGAGAGAGCCGCCCGTGGGCGGCTCTTCTCGTTAAGCACGCAACGCAAAGATGAGCGCCAGGATCGAGATCTGATCGAATCCCGACGTTAGTGCGCCGGGCACACGGGATAAGACCCTCTTGTCAGGAGGCGGGGGTCCTAGTGCGTCGGGAGCCGCATTTCCCGCCTCTGAAACGAAGCGGGAGGTAACCCATGCGAAAGCAGGCCTTCACGGCCGCACTGCTCGTCGCGATGATCGCCGCGCCCACGAGCGCGCGAGCACAGGACGTGCCGCCACCGGCGACGAGCTTTGAGAAGGTGACGCTCGACGACTTCCCCGGCGAGCCGATGAATCTGGCGGTGCTGCCGGACGGGCGGGTGCTGCACACGACCCGGGCGGGCGAGGTCCGCATCCACAACCCGCGCACCGGCCTCAACACACTCGCCGCGACGCTGGATGTCTACCAGCACGATGAGGAGGGGCTGCAAAGCGTCGCGATCGACCCGAACTTCGAGACCAACCGCTGGGTCTACGCGTACTACTCGCCGCCGCTGAGCACGCCGGTCGACGACCCGTCGACGCCGGTGACCAACGAGGGCGACGCGCCCGAGACCGGCACCGCCGCGGACTTCGCGCCGTTCAAGGGCGCCATCCGGCTGAGCCGCTTCAAGCTGGTGCGGGACACGCTCGACCTGAGTACCGAGGAGAAGATCATCGAGGTGCCGGTCGATCGCGGGATCTGCTGCCATGTCGGCGGCAACATCGACTTCGACGCCACCGGCAACCTGTTCCTGTCCACGGGCGATGACTCGAACCCGTTCGCCTCGGACGGCTTCGCGCCGATCGACGACTCGCCGAACCGCAACCCGGCGTTCGACGCCCGCCGCAGCGCCGGCAACACGAACGACCTGCGCGGCAAGCTGCTGCGCATCCATCCCACCGATGGTGGCGGCTATTCGATCCCGCTCGGGAACCTGTTCCCGCAGGGCACGGCGCTGACCAGGCCT
The DNA here is from genome assembly GCA_963848475.1 of uncultured Solirubrobacteraceae bacterium. GTDB lineage: Bacteria > Actinomycetota > Thermoleophilia > Solirubrobacterales > Solirubrobacteraceae > Solirubrobacter. Next base: position 92,551 of record CAWKDW010000007.1, read on the forward strand.
GAGATCTACGCGATGGGCCTGCGCAACCCGTTCCGCTTCGCGGTCAACCGCAAGAACGGCGACGTCTACCTCGGCGACTATTCGCCCGACGCCGGCACGGCGGACCCCGAGCGCGGCCCGGCGGGCCAGGGCCGCTGGATGCTGATCAAGCGCCCGGCCAACTATGGCTGGCCGTACTGCGCCACGCCGGACATGCCGTACGTGGACTACGACTTCGCCACCAAGACCTCGGGCGAGCAGTTCAACTGCAACGCGCCGACGAACGATTCGCCCTACAACACGGGTCTCAAGCGTCTGCCGGCGGTTGCCCAGCCGGACGTCTGGTACTCGTACGGGACGTCGCCGCTGTTCCCGGAGCTCGGCCCGCAGGGCACTCCCGGCGGCATCGCGCCGATGGGCGGCCCGGCGTATGACCCGGTCCCCGGCAACAAGTCGGTGTTCCGCTTCCCGAACTACTTCAAGGGCACGCCGCTCTTCTACGAGTGGTCGCGCGACTACATCAAGGAGTTCCGGCTCCACGGCCGCCGGCTGGCGGAGATCCGCCCGTTCTCGCAGTTCGTGGATAACCCGATGGACATGGAGTATGGCCCGGACGGCGCGCTCTACGTGCTCGAGTACGGCGACGGCTACTTCGCCGAGAACCCGGACGCGCAGCTGGCGAAGATCAACTTCGTCCGCGGCAACCACACGCCGGTCGTGAAGGTCGCGGCGACACCGACCGCGGGGAGGTCGCCGCTCGCCGTCGCCTTCAGCAGCGCGGGCACCAGCGACCCGGACGGCGATCCGATCACCTACGCGTGGGACTTCGAGGCCAACGGCTCGGTCGACTCGACCGCCGCCAACCCGACGTTCACGTACACCGAGAACGGCACCTACCGCGCGACGCTGAAGGTCACCGACCGCACCGGGCGCTCCGCCGCGGCCGAGGTCCTGGTGCTCGTCGGCAACGCGAAGCCCGAGGTCGATCTGATCACGACGCCGGCGCCGGACCAGCCGTTCGCCTTCGGCGACACCGTCACCTACGAGGTCAAGGTCACCGACGACACCCCGGTGGACTGCACAAAGGTCACGGTCGCGTTCGTGCTCGGCCACGAAACCCACGGCCACCCGCAGTCCTCGACCGCGGGCTGCACCGGCTCGATCCAGACGTTCGTCGACGGCGGCCACGCCGGCGCCTCGAACCTCAGCGCCGTGTTCGTCGCCTCCTACACCGACCCCGGTGAGGGGAGCACCCCCGGCCTGACCGGCAGCGCCGAGGTCCGTCTGGTCCCGAACTCGGGCCCGACCCCGACGCCCACTCCGCCGGCTCCCTAGACCGCGGAAGCTCGCATCTCAGCGGCCCAGCCTTCGAGCTGGGCCGCCGCGGTGGCGGGCCCAGGGTTCGCGAACGTCCAGTCCGCGACCTCCGCCGCCCGGTCCCACAGCGACGGCGTCCGCAGCGCCCTTCGAACCGCGAGACGCACACCCCAGGGCGTGCAGAAGCGCGGCGCGAGCCGCACGCCCAGGCCGGCCCAGTCCACCCGCGCGGCGTTCTCGGCCATGTCCCCACCCGCCGGGCAGACCACCACCGGGCAGCCGCTGGCCAGGGCGCGTGCCAGCGTTCCGTGCCCACCGTGGGTGACGACGAGATCGCAGCGCGGCATCGTCCGCGCGTAGGACATCCACGGCACCAGCACGGCGTTCGCGGGGGCCGTGACGCCCTCGGCCGCGATCGCGATCACGCGGACCGGCTCGTCCGCCAAGCCGTCCAGCGCGGCGCGCAGCAGCGAGTTCGAAGGGTCCTGCGAGGTCGAGGGAGCGACCAGCACGACCGGCCCTTCGCCCATCGGCGGGTCGACGGCCGGGCCGCCGGGCTCCCACATCAGCGGCCCGACGACGCGCAGCCACGACGGCCATACGCGCGGGTACTCGAGCTGCGGCAGCGTGCCGACCATCGTCAGCGAGCGCGAGAGCCCGGTGTGCGTGTACGGCAGCGGCTCCAGCCCGAGCCGTGCGCGGCAGTCGTTGTATTCGCTGCGGCCCTGCTCGAGGCCGACCGCCACCATGCGGTCCGTCTGGCGCCAGAGCATGGCGCCGAGCCGCGTGCGCGGGTCGCCGCGCACCGATCGAGAACGGCGGCAGCCCGGTCGGGGTGTCGGGATGGACGTGCGGGATGAGCGTCGCCACCGGCAGGCCCTCGAGCTCCGCCGCGAGCGCGGGAGCGGTGGTCAGGATGTCCGAGACCACGACCTCGGGCTCGAACGCGCGCACGAACTGGCGCGTGACCTTCGCCGCCAGCACCGCCGCCTCGTACGGCTTCAGCGGCCGCTCGCGGGTCGGGAACACCTGGTACTCGGGAGCGGGGGAGAAGGCCATCCCCGCGGCCTCGGCGGGCTCGCGCCAGCGCGTCCACGTCTCGATCCCGACCTCGTGGCCGCGCGCGACCAGCTCCGCGCCGAGCGCGATCACGGGGAAGGCGTGGCCAGGGTCGCCGAATGCGCCGAGCAGGACCCTCACGCGAGCGCCTTCGCGTAGCCGACCATCTCCAGCCCGGCCCAGGGATGCCATTCCTGGCGGCCGTCGCGCGCCCACCCCTGCGCGAGGTAGAACCGCTCGGCGGGAGCGCCCAAGGGCGTCCACAGCTGCTCGCGGACGTAGCCGCGCGCCCGCATCTCCGCCTCGGCGAGCCCGAGCAGCGTGCGGGCGATCCCCTCGCGCCAGCGCGAGGGATGGACCAGCAGAAGCCCCAGATGCCCGACGCGTTCGACCACATCCGCGCGCCGGAAGGCCACCGAGGCGACGAGCGCTCCGGCGGCGTCGATGGCGACCCGTACCCAGGCATCGGGTTGAGGTAGCGGTCGGCCCAGCCCACCGGCACCACCGGGACGGTCCAGCCGCGCGGCGCCCACTCCAGGTACGTCTCGTCGCAGACCCGCGAGAGCTCGGTGAACGCGGCCATGTCCCCTGGTTCCAGCGGCCGCGCGTCGAGGTCCGCGGGCAGGCTCACTCGGCCAGCTCGGCCACCGCGCGCAGCTGGGCGATCCGGTCCTCGAACGTCCACGCCATCGGCGAGATCATCAGCGTCCCGACGCCCGCGTCGCGGTAGACGGCGAGCCGCTCGCGCACGAAGTCCTTCGGGCCGACGAGGCACAGCGTGTCGATCAGCTCGCCCGGCAGCGCGGCCGCGGCCTCGTCCTTGCGCCCCTCCAGGTAGAGATCCTGGACCTCCCGGGCGGCGTCCTCGTAGCCGTAGCGCTGGACCAGCGCGTTGTAGAAGTTCTGCTTGCGCGAGCCCATGCCGCCGACGTACAGGGCGACGTAGTGGCGCATCGCGTCGCGCGCGGACTCGCGGTCGTCGGAGACCATCGCGGTGACGGTCGGGACGATGTCGAAGTCGTCGAAGCCCTTGCCGTTGCCCGCGCGCGCGAAGCCCTCCTGGAGCAGCGGCCGGAACTCGCCGACGTGCTCGGGGGAGAAGAGCGTCGGCAGCCAGCCGTCGGAGATCTCGGCCGCCAGCGTGGTGTTCTTCGGGCCGATCGCGGCGATGTAGATCGGGATCCGCTCCTGGACGGGCGCGATCGTGAGCTTCAGCGCCTTGCCCGGCCCGTCGGGCAGCGGGAGCTGCAGCGTCTCGCCGTCGAAGACGACGCGCTGCCGGCTCAGCGCCAGTTGGACGACGGCGACGTACTCGCGCGTGCGCTGGAGCTGGCGGGCGAAGCGCTGGCCGTGCCAGCCCTCGGCGACCTGTGGCCCGCTGGAGCCGATGCCGAGCAGCATCCGCCCGTCGGAGAGCTGATCGATCGTGGCCGCCGTCATCGCGGTCATCGCCGCGCTGCGGCCGGGCATCTGGAAGATCGCCGAGCCGAGCTTGATCTTCGTGGTCGCCTGGGCGAGCCAGGCGAGGATCGTCGCGGCGTCCGACCCGTAGGCCTCCGCGGTCCACACGGAGTCGTAGCCGAGCCGCTCGGCCTCGAGGACCAGTTCCAGCTGCTGCGGCGCGGTCAGCCCCAGTCCCCAGTAGCCGATATGGACTCCGAGCTTCAACGCGTCGCGCCGATCCGGTCCACGAGCCGCAGCAGGTGCAGCGGCGAGAACGGCTTGGTGAGGAAGAGGTTGGCGCCCGCGTCGTGCGCGCCGCGTTCGACGACATCGCCCGAATCGCCGGTCAGCATCACGATGGTCGCGCTCGCCGTCGCCGGGTCGCTGCGCAGGCGCCGGCAGGTCTCGATGCCGTTCAGCCGCGGCATGTCGACGTCGAGGAAGACGATCTCGGGCCGGGACTTCACCGCCTGCTCGATCGCCTCCAAGCCGTCACCCGCCTCCTGCAGCCGGTAACCGGAGATGTCCTCCAGCGTGGTCGCGATCAGCTTGCGGATCATCGGGTCATCATCGACGATCAGGATCGTCCGCGTCACATCGCACCTGCTCTGAGGCGCTCGAACGCGTCGTCGGGGATGGCGTCGAAGGCGGCGACGACCGCCGGGTCGAACTGCGTGCCCGTCACGCGGCGGATCTCCTCGCGCGCGACGCTCCAGTCCGACGCGGGCCGGTAAGGGCGGTCGGTCGTCAGCGCGTCCAGCGTGTCGGCGACGGAGAACACGCGCGCGGCCAGCGGGATCTCCTCGCCGGCGAGCCCGTCCGGGTAGCCGGTTCCGTCCCAGCGCTCGTGGTGATGACGCACGACGAGCTTGCCCTCGCCGAGGAAGTCAACGTCGCGCAGGATCTCGGCTCCGACGACGGGGTGCAAGGCGATCAGCGCGTATTCCTCTTCCGTGAGCTTGCTGGTCTTGAACAGGATCGCGTCGGGCACCGCGACCTTGCCGATGTCGTGAAGGAGGAAGCCGAATTCGATCTGCGGCGATTCCTCGAGCGAGATCCCGACGGCGCGGGCCAGCTCCATCCCGTACGCGGTCACGCGCTCGGCGTGCTTGCCGGTATACGCGTCGCGGGCCTCGACGGCGTTCGACAACGCGCGGACCGTCGCGCGGTAGGACCGGCGCAGCTCCTGGGCACGGGAACGCTCCTGCTTGAACACTTCACGGAGGTCGGCCGCATAACGCTCGAGCTGACGCTGACGGGACGCGGCTTGTTGCTCCGTGCGTTCGAGTCGTGCCCGAAGCAGGGGAACAGTGTCCTCACCGGTACCGGCGCTCAATTCATCACCACGGGTGCCCGCCAACGCTCGACTTAGCCTACTGGTGGCACGAACGCAGCGCGGTGCGGGAACTTGCTGTGGAGAGCGGGAAGGTCGCCGCGGCGCCTACCGTGAACACGGATGCGAACGGTCTGTCTAGCCATCGCGATCATGCTCGTGGCACTGGTCGGCGTGCTCGCGCTCAAGAGCCCGGCCCCGAGGGCTCGGCCGGCAGCGGCTGCGGACGTCGCCACGATCGCGCTGCGCGTCGAGGCCCTGCGCGACCTGCGGTTCCGCTCGCGTCCGGTGCCGCAGGAGGTGACTCCCGCGCAGGCGCGCCGCGACGGCCTGGCGGACCTCGACCGCTCGTATTCCGCGGCACAGCGCGGTGCAGACGAGGAAATGCTCAAGCTGCTCGGCCTGATCGAGCCGGACGTCGACCTGCGTTCGGTCTCGGCATCCGTATACGAGGAGGGCGTCGCGGGCTACTACGACCCGCGCTCCAAGCACCTGCGGATCGTCAAGGGAACCGCACCCGGCGCGCTCGACGAGATGGTGATCGCGCACGAACTGACGCACGCGCTGGAGGACCAGCGGTTCGGTCTGCCGTCCGATCAGGGCTCCAGCGATGACCGGCTGCTGGCGGCGCTCGCGCTCGGCGAAGGCACCGCGATGGTGATCTCGCAGGAATACTTGCAGCGCCACATCGGCGTCGAGAAGGCACTCGCCACGCTTGGCGCCGGTCTGCCGAGCGGCCCTGACCTGCCGAAGTTCCTCCAGGCCCGGTTGCTGTTCCCGTACACCGGCGGGATGAAGTTCGTCCAGGCGCTGCGCAGCCGCGCCGGCGGCTCGTGGAAGCTGGTCGACCTCGCCGAGCGTCTGCGCGTTCCCGACAGCACCGAGCAGGTCCTGCATCCGGAGAAGTGGATCGAGGTCGAGCCGCCGCTGCCCGTCGCGCTGGACGTCTCGCTCGGGGAGGACTGGCGCCGCGTCACGAGCGGGACCTTCGGCGAATGGCAGACCGCCCAACTGCTGGGCGGCGCCTCCGCGGTGGCCGCCGCCGGGTGGGGCGGAGATCACTACGAGCTCTGGCAGCGGGGGAGGTGCACGTCCGCGCCGCCCTGCCGCGCGTCCGATGTGCTGGTGATGCGCTGGCGCTGGGATACGCCACGGGATGCACGCGAGTTCGAGACCGCGCTGCGGGCCGCGCCCGTAGCGCGGGCGGACGCTGCCACCGTTGTCGGAGGCGGTGGCAGCGTCACGCTCGTGCTCGCTCCATCAAGGGAGCTTGCGGATCGCGTCCGCTAGGGGTGACGCCGGCCGGGCCCGCCGCTTGGGCCTGGTGTTGTTGACGATGTCGTCGATGCGCGCGTCGATCTTGGCGAGCATCTCGGTCTTCTGGGCCTCCGTCAGATGCCCGTCCTTGACCGCCTGATCGAGCTGCTTGGTGATCTCGGCCTTCAACGCCGCCTTCAGCCCGGCGACGTCCTTGTTCTGCGCCTTGGCCACGTCGGCGAGCGACTTGCCCGCCTCAAGCTGCGCGCGAAGCTTGTCCGCGGTGAGACCGAGGTAGGCCGCCGCGCCATCGAGACCGAACCGGCCGAACCCGGGTCCACCGCGACCTGGCCCACCGCGCCCGCCGCCATGGCCACCCGGCCTACCACCCAACTTGCCCGGACCGAGCAGCGGCCCGCCGGCGGCCAGGCGCTTCTTCGCCTCCGCCGCCTGCTCCTTGGTCATCTTGCCGGCCGCGACCGCAGCATCGATGCGCGCTTCGGCAGCACCCTTGATCGCAGCGGTGAGCTGGTCCGACGTGACGTTCAGCCGCTTGGCCACGTCGTCGAGAAAGGCCTTCTGCTCGGCGGCGCGATCGGCGGGCTTCGCTGCCGTACCGGAGTTGCCGGCGGCCGCGGCGTACGCTCCACCGGATCCAACGAGGACTGCGAGGCCGGTCGCACCCACTGCGAGCTTACGTCTGGCGGAGATGGACATGTGCCCATTGAACCGGTCGTCCGTCAAAGAAGCGTAAGAACGCGGATAGCCTTCGCCTCAGGGCCGGTAGCTCAGCGGTTAGAGCAGCGGACTCATAATCCGACGCGCGCAGGTTCGATTCCTGCCCGGCCCATTAAAATCCGGTGTAAAAGGAGATCAGCTCGCGGCGGTTGCGGGAGGCTCGATCGGCGACCGGTCGCCGTGGAGCACGTCGGGATCGAGGTCTGCGCCGTTGGGCCAGACGACGGTCCCCAACTCGCGGTCGACGGCGACCTTGCGGAACTCCTCCGGGTCGCGGAGCGGCTCGAACATCGGACCCCACAATTCGCCTTCGAGGTTGACGTCGCGGGACCGGCCGTCGCTGAAGCTGAGCCGCAGTGTGTAGTCGTGCAGCGGCTCGACGTCGGTGATGCGCGCGCGTGTGCTCATGGCAGTGGTTCGATGCTAGCCAGGGGAGCGTGTGCGCGGGCGGATTCCCAGTTGGCCTGGAGCTCGGGCCGGTGCGGCTCGGCCCACTCCTGCACGAGCCTCAGCGCCCGCGCGGGAAGCTCACCGGAGAGGACGGCGAGCGTCGCGATCACGATCGTGGCCTCGTGTTCGCCGTACACGGCGTGGAAGTGGGGTGGCGCGTGATCGCGGTAGTACATCGCGATCACGATCCCGTAGAACGCGCTGATGCGAGGCACCCGCGGATCATCGGCGGCCGTGCGGACGGACTCGGCGAGAGTCACACGGGAGACACGGCGCCGCGCTGTAGCGTCGATCTCGCGGCTTCTCGGCCTTTCCGGCCCACTCAAAGCTGGTGTGAAGCGGGCTCAGTTGGCCGTCGTGGCCGGCGGATCGGCTGGCGAGCGTTCACCGTGCAGCACGTCTGGATCGAGATCGGCACCGTTGGGCCACACGATGGTCCCCAGCTCGGGGTCGACCGCAACCTTGCGGAACTCGTTCGGGTCTCGGAGGGGCTCGAAGACTGGACCCCACAATTCGGGCTCCAGGCCGACCTCGCGGGTCGAGCCGTCGCTGAACCCGATACGCAGCGTGTAGTCGTGCAGCGGTTCGACGTCGCGGACGCGTACTCAGTTCGCTTCGAGCTCGGCCTGGTGGAGTTGCGCCCACTCCTGCGCGAGTCGCAGTGCTCGTCCGGGCAGGTCACCGGAGAGGGTCGCGATCACGATCGTGGGGCGGAGCGTGATCACGGTATGGGCACCCGACGAGCGCATCGACAGTCGGATTACGGGGAACTGGCCGATCGGTTCGGCAGAATGGACGCATGCGACGAGACGGAGGCGTCCCAGTTCGCGCAGCGGCGCTCCTCTGCGCGCTTGCGCTGTTCGCCGTCCTTGCGGTGGGCGAGCCCGCGCACGCGGCGGGGCGGCCGAACTTCGTGTTCGTGCTCGCCGATGACCTGTCGAGCGACCTCGTCCCCTACATGCGCCAGGTGCAGGCGCTTCAGCGTGACGGGACGAGCTTCAGCCGCTACGTGGTGACGGACTCGCTGTGCTGCCCGTCGCGCGCGTCGATCCTCACCGGCCGATATCCGCATTCGACGGGCGTGATCCGCAACCAGCCGCCGGACGGCGGCTTCGAGATCTTCCACCCGTTCGCCGAGCGGAGCACGTTCGCGACCTCGCTGCTCGCCGCCGGCTATCGCACTGCGCTGATGGGCAAGTACATGAACGGCTACACCCCACGTGGGGTCGTGGACGGGCGGTCGCGCTACGTGCCGCCGGGGTGGTCGGACTGGGCGGTTGCCGGCGACGGATACCGGCAGTTCAACTATGGCCTGCTGGAAGCGTCACCGGGCACGGCGCCGCACGTGACCTGGCACGGGCGTCGCTCGCGCGACTACCTGACCGACGTGATCTCGCGCCGCGGGCGCCGCTTCATCGGCGACGCGGTGCGGTCCGGGCAGCCGTTCATGCTCGAGCTGGCGCCGTTCGCTCCGCACGCCCCGTACACGCCGGCGCCGCGCGACCGAGGGCGTTTCGCGGATCTGACCGTGCCGCGCGGCGTGCTGTTCGACGCGGCGCCGCTCGAGGGGGCGCCGTCCTGGCTCCCGAGGAGGCCGCTGACCGCGCCAGAGATCGCGCAGCTGGACCGGAACTTCCGCAAGCGGGTCCGGTCGGTGCAGGCGATCGACCGGACGCTCGGCGCGGTCCGGCGACTGCTGCGGCGGCTCGGCGTGGAACAGGACACGTACGTGATCTTCACCTCCGACAACGGCTTCCACATGGGTCAGCGGCGGATGATGGAGGGCAAGCAGGGCGCGTGGGACCATGACGTCCGGGTGCCGCTCGTGGTCGCCGGTCCGGGCGTCCCGGCCGGCGCGACCGTCTCCCAGCTCGCATCCAATGTGGATCTGCGGCCGACGTTCGAGGAACTCGCCGGCGCCCCGGTTCCGGCGCAGGTCGAGGGCCGCAGCCTCGCCGGGATGCTGCACACCGGCTTCGCGCCGAACTGGCGTGGCGTGACGCTCATCGAACATCACGGGCCGCCCGGCGCGGGCGATCCCGACCGGCAGGATCATCTCGCCGGCAAGCCCCCGAACTATGAGGCGCTGCGCTTCCCGGACGCCCTCTACGTCGCCTACGACAATCCGCGCAGGCCGCCGGAGTATTACGACCTTGTGACCGACCCGTACGAGCAGCGCAACGTCTACGCGTCGCTGCCGCCCGAACGTCAGCAGGAGCTGGCCGCCCGGCTTGACGCGCTTCGCACGTGCGTGGGCGTGGCCTGCTTGATCGCCGACTAGACCGCGACTGTGGCGCGCGAGCCGGGTTCTCGAACGTCGTGTGGACTCTTACTGCGACCGTGATGACCTGCGCGTTCTGCGCGTTCTCTGTGCCTGCCGCGCCCGCCGCCACGATCTCGGCCTACCCGATGCCGGGGGCGCGCACCGCCGGCGCCAAGACCCAGATCAGCCTGCGTGGCGCGCCGCCCGCACAACTCGGAGCACTCGTGGTGACCGGCTCGCGCAGCGGGCGGCACACCGGCCAGCTGCGCGCGCACTCGGACGGCATGGGCGCGAGCTTCGTGCCCGCGAGGCCGTTCCGCGTCGGCGAGCGGGTCACGGTGCGGAGCGGGATGGACATCGCCGGCGCGCGCAACGGCGACTACGGCTTCACCGTCGCCCGCCGCCCGCCGCCGCCGGTCACGCGTCCGGCTGAGCTCTCCAATGTCGGCAACGGCGCCGTTCAGCGGTTCGTCACCCGGCCCGAGCTCGTCCCGCCGGCTGTCGACGTCACGACGCGAGCGCCCGGCGCCGCGCCGGGACTCGTGTTCATCGCCCCGAAGGGCGGCCGCGGCCAGGACGGGCCGATGATCCTCGACGACGCCGGGCATGTGGTGTGGTTCAAGCCCGCCGGCAATCGCGAGGAGGCGACCGACTTCCGCGTGCAGAGCTATCAGGGCAAGCCCGTGCTCACCTGGTGGCAGGGCCGGCTGGTCGGCGGCGAGGGGCACGGTGAAGGCGTGATCTACGACGAGCACTACCGGCCGGTCCGGCGGGTGCGGGCCGGGAACGGCCTCAGCGCAGATCTGCACGAGTTCGAACTCACACCGCAGGGCACCGCGCTGTTGCTCAGCTACGACCGGGTGAAGATGGACCTACGTCCCTACGGCGGCTCGCGCGACGGCACGGTCGTCGACGGCGTCGTCCAGGAAGTCGACATCGCCACCGGGCTCGTGGTGTTCGAATGGCACAGCGTCGACAGCGTCTCACCGCGGGAGTCGACGCTCCGTGCGCCCAAGGGCGCCGAGGGCTGGGACTACATGCACCTCAACTCGGTCGCGCTCGACGCCGCCGGCGACTTCATCGTCTCCGCCCGGCGCGCGTCGACGGTCTACAAGATCGACCGTGAGACGGGCCGGATCGCCTGGCGAATGGGCGGGAACGCCTCGACGTTGAAGATGGGACCCGGCACGGCGTTCTATCTCCAGCACGACGCACGCCCGCACGCCGACGGCACGATCACGCTGTTCGACAACGCGTCGCCGCCTGCGTATCGCAAGGCCTCGCGCGCCGTCACCATCCGGGTCGACGAGCTGCGCGGCACGGCGACGCTCGTGCGCGCGCTCACGCACCCCCGCGGCCTTCTGTCGGCCACGCAGGGCGGTGTGCAGGCGCTCCCCAACGGCAACACGTTCGTCGGATGGGGCTCGCAGCGCTGGTTCACCGAGTACGACACCGCCGGGAACGTCGTCTTCGACGGCCATCTCGCACCCGGCAACGACAACTACCGCGCCTACCGATTCCCCTGGAACGGGTCGCCGGCGGCGGCCCCGCGCATCGTCGCCCGCCGCGGCAGTGGAACGAGCATGACGGTCCGGGCGAGCTTCAACGGCGCGACCGGCGTCGCGCGCTGGCAACTGCTGGCCGGCGGGTCGCCGAGCACGCTACGGCCGATCAGCACCGTTCCGACGGCGGGCTTCGAGACCGCGATCACCGCCACACGCCGGACCTACGTGGCGATGCGCGCGCTCGCCGCCGACGGCACGACGATCGGCACGTCACGGTCTGTGCGACCGCGATGAAGCGGATCACCGCCCGTAGGCGAATCGCGGGCGGCGCACCTCGGCGCGCGAGGGGGCGTCAGTACAACCGACTCAGCTGTGGCGCGCGGTTGAGCGAGCGCCATAGGTAATCGCGCACGTAGGTCTGCTGGATCGGGAAGCGCTCTAGGGTCGGCGTCATGTCGACGACGGCTCCGCCGGCGACGTGGAGCATCAGCTCGGCTACGGACTTCTCGACGGGCGCGGTCGCCTGCTCGGAGGTGTGGCGCAGGCTCTGCTCGGGCACGAAGGCGACCGCGATCGGGCGACCGGTGATGTCCTCGGCCATCCGGACGACGTCGAGTTGGCTCAGGGCCTGGGGGCCGCCGAGCTCGTAGGTGGCGCCCCCCGGCGCGGGGTTCAGCGCGGCGAGGACGGCGATCGCGGCGATGTCCTCGCGCGCGATCCAGGAGACGGGGCGATCGCCGCATCCGAGCACCTGCACGCTGCCGGCGGCGACGTCGAAGCCGCCGGCGGGGCCGAGCCAGAAGTCCATCAGGAAACCGGCGCGCAGGTTGGTGTGGTCGAGCTCGATCTCGTGCAGGTGGCGCTCGACCGCGCGCTTGGCGGCGATCAGGGGTGCGGCGTCGGCGATCGATCCCGACGCGGAGATCGTGATCATGTGCCGGGCACCGGCGCGCTGGGAGGCATCGGCGAACGCGATCTGCCCGTCTCGGTCGACGGCGTGGATCGAGTCACCCGCGCCGCGAAGCGCCGCTCCGGTGACCGCCGAGATGACGACGCTCGCGCCCTCGCAGGCTGCGAGCAGCGAACCCGGGTTGGTGAGGTCGCCTGGGCGGAACTCGACGCCGAGGTCCTCGAGATCCGCGATCCGTGCGCCCGGGGAGATCGGCCGAACGATCGCGCAGACGGGCACCTTGCGAGCCCGCAGCCGGCGGCAGATCTCGAATCCGAGGGCTCCAGTGGCTCCGGCGACGAGAATCATGCCCGAATCGTCGCCTCAAAGGGCCGACTTCGCATCAGGAGAACTACCGAAGTTCGCCGGAGAAATACGATTGGTCGCCGTGCTCGTGGGTCGAGGCTTCGAAACCACTGAACTTTGCCAGCTGATCGAGCATGTGCGTGCCGGCGACGGGCAGGCGCTCGCGCTGGAGGGGGAGCCGGGCGCGGGCAAGAGCGTCCTGCTCAGTTACGCCGCGGCGCAGGCGCCGGACATGACGGTGCTGACCGCGAGGGGCGTGCCGTCGGAGTCGGAGATCTCCTTCTCGGGCCTGCTCGAGCTGCTGCGACCGCTGCTCGTCCATCTGCCGGAGCTGCCGCCGCCACAGGCCGCGGCACTCGCCGGGGCGATGGCGCTCGGGCCGCCGACCGGCGGCGACCGGTTCGCGGTGTACGCCGCGACGCTGAGCCTGCTCGCTCGCGCGGCACAGGACCGGCCGGTGCTGGCGATCGTCGACGACGTGCACTGGTTGGATACCGCGTCCGCCGAGGCGGTTCGCTTCGCCGCGCGACGCGTGCGCGACGAACCGGTGGGGATGCTGTTCGCGCTGCGGCCGGGAGAGTTCGACGCGTCGGGCCTGTCGGTCCTGCGTGTGGAAGGGCTCGGCCGTGAGGCGTCGCTCGAACTGCTGCCGGTGGGCGTGGCGCCGGATGTGACCGAGGAGCTGCTGCGGGTGACCGGCGGCAACCCGCTGGCCCTCGTGGAGATCCCGGCCCTGCTGACGGCAGGCCAACTGGGTGGCCGAGAACCGCTCGATGATCCGATGCGGGTCGGCGCGCGGGCCGAGCGCGCGTTCCTGACGCGCTTCGAGACGCTTCCGGTCCCGGCGCGGAGCGCGCTGCTGGTCGCGGCCGCGAGCGGCTCGCGGACCGTGGACTCGCTGTTGCGGGCCTTGGCCGCGAGTGGATTGGACGCGAGCGCACTCGAGGCGGCGGAATCGGCCGGGCTCGTGAACATCGACGGCTTCGCGCTCGAGTTCCGGCACCCGCTCGTGCGCTCGACGGTGTACCACGGCTCGCCCGCCGGCGACCGGCGAGCCGCCCATCGCGCTCTGGCGAGCGCGCTCTCCGACGATCGCGACGAGCACGCGACGGTGCGGCGCGCCTGGCATCTCGCGGCCGCGGCGATCGGGCCCGACGAGGATGTCGCCGAGCAGCTCGACGCGGCGGCGCGAGACGCGCGCGACCGCGCGGGCTACGCGGCGGCGGCGATCGCGTTCGAGCGGGCGGCCGAGCTCACCCCGGACGGCGACGCGCGGGCGAGCAGGAACCTGCGAGCGGTCGAGGCGTGGCAGCTGGCGGGACGCTCCGGTCGAGCGGTCACGCTGCTGGAGAGCACGCTGCCCGGCATCACGGACCCACTGCTGCGGGCGACCGCCTGCCATCTCAGCGGCCGGATCGACATGTGGCGCGGGCCCGCGACCGCGGCGAAGGTGCGGCTGATCAGCGAGGCCGCCCGGATCGAACCGGTCGCGCCCGAGCTCGCGGCACGCATGCTCACCGACGCGGTCACGGGCTCGATCGTCTCCGGCGCGATCGAGGAGGCGGTGAGCCTCGGCCGCCGTGCCCATGCCGCCGCCGCCCCGATCGGCGGGCTCCCCGAGCTGCTCGCCGCCCTGCAGCTCGGAAAGGCGCTGATCCTGCACGGCGAGCCGGAGGGAGATGCGCTGATCCTGCGCTGCGTCGAGCTGATGCAGGACGAGAATCCCCTCCAGCACGCGATGGAGCTCGCGCATTGCCTGCCGGCGCTGATGACGATCGAGGCCTACGAGACCGCCCGCGCGGTGGCCGACCGCGTGATCCCCGCTGCCCGCACCGCCGGCGCCTTCGGGCTGCTGGCGTATTGCCTGGGCGCGCAGGCAGAGCTCGACGCGCGAATCGGCCACTGGGCGTCCGCTTACGCGGACGGATTCGAGTCGGTCGATCTGGCGCGCGAGTCGGGCCAGACCGGCCAACTCTCCTACAACCTGGCGCGGCTCGCGTGGGTGGAGGCCGGCCAGGGGCGCGAGGAGGCGTGCCTGGCACACGCGGCGGAGGCGCTGGAGTTGGCCGACGCGCTCGGTTTCGGCTCCTCGACGCTGTTCGCCGAGGCGGCGCTCGGGCTGCTCGAGCTCGGCACCGGCCAGTCGGAGGTCGCGATCGATCGCCTCGGCGCGTTGCTGCGGGCGGACGCGCTTGGCGTGCGCGAGCCGAACCGGATCGAATTCCGTTCTGACCTGATCGAGGCGGCCGTGCGCGCGGGGCGGCTCGACGTCGCCGAACACGCGCTCGCGGACCTGGCACGAGGGGTCGAGCGCAGCCGGCGTCCGATGTCGGTTGCGGCGCTCCATCGCGCTCGCGGGCTGCTCGCGTCCGACGAGGACTTCGCCGCCGAGTTCGAGGCCGCGCTCGTGGCCCACGGCGCCGGACGCACGCCGTTCGAGCGGGCACGCACGCAACTGTGCTTCGGCGAGCGGCTGCGGCGGGCACGCCGGCGCGCCGAGGGCCGCACGCAGTTGCGCGCGGCTGTCGCGCAGTTCGACCTGCTCGGTGCACGGCCGTGGGCGGAGCGTGCGCGGGTCGAGCTGCGGGCGAGCGGGGAGACGGCCCGCAAGCGCGATCCGACGTCGGCCGAGCAGCTGACCGCCCAGGAGCTCCAGGTCGCGCGGATCGTCGCCAACGGTGCAAGCAATCGCGAGGCGGCGGCCGCGTTGTTCGTGAGCCCGAAGACGATCGACTCGCACCTGCACAGCGCGTACCGCAAGCTCGGGATCCGCTCGCGGACCGAGCTGGCGCGCCACGTCCTCGGAGGCGACGATGTCGTAATTCGGACGCCGGGCTGAGATAGTTGCGTCCGTGCTGCTCGGGCGGGCCGACGAGGTCGAGCGGATCAAGGGGATGCTCCGTGGCGCCGCCCGCGAGCGCATCAGCGCTGCGCTGATCATTCACGGTGAGGCGGGAGTGGGGAAGACCACCTTGCTCGAGCACGTCGTGCGCGAGGCATCCCAGGGGTTCACGGTGCTGCGCTCGCACCCGATCGAGGCCGAGGCCGAACTACCGTTCACCGGACTGTTCGACCTCCTCGGGCCGATCCAGGGGCTGCTTGACCAGCTCGCCGAACCGCAGCGGGCCGCGCTGTCGAGCGGGCTGGCACTCGGACCGGCGGTACCCGGCGATCGTTTCGCCGTCGGCGCCGCGACGCTCAGCCTGCTCGCGGCCGCCGCGGAGGACCACGCACCGGTCCTGGCGGTCGTCGACGACGCCCACTGGCTCGACACCCCGTCACGCGACGCACTGCTGTTCGCCGGCCGGCGGCTCGCGAGCGAGGGCGTCGTCCTGCTGCTGGCGATGCGCGACCGCGAGTGGCTGCACGAGACCGCGATCGAGCCGCTCGAACTGCGAGGGCTGGAAGCCGAGGATGCCGCGGCGCTGGTCGACGGCACCGGAGCCGTCGTCGATCCGGGCGTCCGGCGCCGGCTCGTTGCCGAGGCGCATGGCAACCCGCTGGCGTTGCTCGCCGCGATCGAGCGCCTCAGCGACGAGCAGTTGCGCGGGACGCGCCCGATCGTCGGCCCCGTGGCCGTCGGTCCGGCGCTGCGCGAGGCGTTCGCGGAGCACCTCGGGGCGCTCCCGCCAGACACGCAGAGCGCGCTCTTGATCGCCGCCGCGAGCGGAACGGGGCTGATGGACGAGATCGTCGGCGCACTCGACGTGAGCGGGCTCGATCGCGCGGCGCTGGAGCCGGCCGAGGGGGCGGGGCTGATCGCCGTCGGCGCACGCCTCGAGTTCCGCCACCCGCTGATCCGCTCGGCGGCGTACCACCGTCACAACGGGTTCGAGCGCCGCGCCGCGCACCGCGCGCTGGCGACCGCGCTCGGCGTTGGCGTTCGCTCCGCCTGGCATCTCGCCGCGGCCAGCGACGGTCCCGACGAGCGCGTCGCGGCCGAGCTCGAGGCGGCCGGCGACACGGCGTTCTCGCGCAGTGCGTACGCCGCGGCCGCGAGCGCCTACGAGGCGGCGGCCGGACTGAGCTCCGACGCCTCGCCGCGGCTGCGGCGCACGATCGAGGCCGGCCGTGCGCTCTGGCTTTCGGGCCAGTCGTCGCGAGCGGCCGCGCTCTTGGAGAGCGTGCTCGAGCTCGCTACGGAACCGACGGTCCGCGCGGATCTGCAGCACCTGCTCGGCGCCGCGACGCTGTTCACGCGCCCGGTCGCGGAGAACTATCTCGTGCTGGTCAGCGAGGCGGAGCGGGTCGAGCCCTACGACGGCGCCCGCGCCGCCGCGCTGTTCGCCACCGCGGGCATCGTCTGTGTCACCTTCGGCGAACTCGAGAAGTCCGCCGGCGTGCGCCCGGCGGGTGGCCGAAACCTGCGCCGATCCCGAGAGCGACTTCGCGACGATCATCGCGCCCGACCGTCCTCGCCGTGGCAATGGCTAGCTTCGACGAGGTGGAGTTGCGTACGCGGCCAGTTCGCGTCACTGGTCGATCGCGTGATGGGGATCGAGCCGCTGAGCGAGCACTTCATCGTCGGCTCGATCCTGGCATTCATTCTTGTGTGGACGGAGGAGTGGACACTTGCCGAGCGACTGACAGAGCACCTTGTGGCCGCCGCCCGAGGCGCCGGAGCACCGTCCATGCTGTCGCTACCGTTGGCCGTTCTCGGGGATCTCGAGCTTCGCCGCGGCCGGCTCGCGGCGGCTTACGGTGCCGCGACCGAATCGGTGCAACTGGCCGAGGAGACGGGGCAGACCGTCGCGTCCGCGCACGCGCTGTTGACGCTCGCTCGCGTGGAGGCGCTGCTGGGCTACGAGACCGACTGCCGTGAGCACGTGGCGATCGCGGTCGAGCTCTCGCGCCGCACTGGCGCCCGCGCGATCGAGAGTTTCGGCGCCGGGCCGTTGGGGCTGCTGGAGCTCTCCAACGATCGCCCCGAAGGCGTGGTCGCGGCGCTGATCGACGCGGCACCGCTCGTCCAGGGCGTCCACGCCACGTTCGTCCAGTGGGCGGGGGATCTCGGCGAGGCGTCCGCCCGTCTCGGCGACACCGAGGAGACCAAGCGCGCGATCGCGCGGCTGGAGGCCCTGGCCGATACGACCGGCCTGCGCTGGCCACGCGCCGCCGCTATGCGCTGCCGCGGGCTCCTCGCCCGGGACGATTTCGAGCCGGCGTTCGCCGCGTCGATCGACTTGTGCGGAGCCGAGATGGCCTTCGAGCGCGCCCGCACGCAGCTCGCCCTCGGCCGCCGCCGCGCGCAGGCCGAGCGTGTGGCGGACGCGCGGATCGCCCTGAACTCCGCGCTGGACTACTTCGAGCCGGCGGGTGCCGAGTCGTGGGCGCAGCAGGCGCGCGCCGAGCTTGAGGCAACCGGTGAGACGCCGATCCGCCGGGACCGCTCGCTGCGCGAGCTGACGCCCCAGGAGCTCCAGGTGTCCCTGTTCGTCGCGAAGGGTGCGACCGACCATGAGGCGGCCGCGTCGCTGTTCCTCAGCGAGCGCACCGTCGAGTTCCACCTCGCCAACGCGTCGCAGAAGCTGGGCCTGCGCTCGCGCGCGGAGCTCGTCGAGCGGGTGAAGCGGGTCTAGCCCGTCACGCGCCGCCCCGCCCCGCGGCGGCCGGTCCGAGCAGCACTGCCGCCGTCGCGAGAAGCTGGTCGCACGTGGGATTTCGTCGTGTCATCCGGCCGGGGGGGCGATCCTCGGTCGGCGTTCGTGTCGGTGGGTTGGTAGGAACTTGTCGCTTCCGCGCGAAGAGAGCGCCCAATGGGCTTCCTACGCAGCACGCGGCTCACGGATCGGCTGACCGGTGAAGCCCGCACGCCGGAGGAGATTCGCGAGGCCGTATACCTCTTCGGCGGCGATGTCGGTGCCAAGCAGAGCCGCTTCTGGCTGCTCCTGGTGCTCGCGGCCGGGATCGCCACCGCGGGGATCATCAGCGACTCGACGGCGACCGTCATCGGAGCGATGATCGTGGCGCCCCTGGCGGTTCCGATCCAGGGCGTGGCGGTCGGCATCGCGTATGGCGAGCTCCGTGCGCTGCTTCTGTGTCTGGCGATGGTGGTCAGCGCGGTGGCGGCGGTGATCGCGATCGGTGCGTTCCTGGCCGTGCTGTTGCCCGAACTGCATTCGATCCAGGACAATTCCCAGATCACGTCGCGCGTCTCGCCGACGATTGTGGACCTCGTGGCGGCGGCCACGACCGGTCTTGCGGGAGCGTTCGCGGTCGGGCGACGCGACATCGGGGACATCCTGCCGGGCGTGGCGATCGCGATCTCGCTGGTGCCGCCGCTCTCGGTCGTCGGCGTCACGGCCGTGGCCGGCGACTGGAGCGGGGCGCTGGGTGCTCTGCTGCTGTTCCTGACCAACATGGTCGCGATCATCGTCGTGTGCACCGTGCTCTTCGGCGTCCTGCGCGCGAGGGCCGGCCGTGGCGTCGACGCGTCGTTCCGGCGCCGGCCCGTCTACGCGGTCATCGGGGTCGCGAGCGTCGTGATCGTCAGCGCGCTCGCGGTCCTGACCTACCGGACCGTGCAACTCGCCAACCAGCAGGCCGCGGCGTCACGCGTGGGCGAGACGTGGGCGCACGGATACGGCGAACGGCTCATCGAAACCCGCTTCGACGGCTACGACCTGGTGTTCGTGGTCGAGGGCGACAGCGACGGCGCGCAGGACAGCAAGCTCCCGGCACTCCTGCGTGGCGCGCTGCCACGCGGAACGCCGATCGTCGTCAACCGCGTGCCGGGTGCCCGGCACGATGTCGGCGACGTGAGCTGACAACGCAGGTTCGGCCGCGCGGCGGTTTGTCGTGAGCGTGGCCGCGCCGATAGGGTCACTCGGCCGGCATGAGCCTCTTCTGGACCCTCCTCATCGTCGTCGTCGCGAACGTCGTCACGATCAGCGCCATCCTGCTGGTCCGGCGCCGGGCGCCCGAGGGCAGCTACTTCATCGACGGCGATCGCGCGTCCGGCGTCTTCGGCGTACTCGCGGGCGGTTTCGCGATCTTCGCCGGCTTCATCATCTTCCTCGCCTTCACGACGTACGACCAGTCACGCAGCGGCGCCGAGGCGGAGGCACTCACCGTGGTGCAGCAGTACGAGTCGGCCGAGTTCTTCCCCGAGACGGTTCGTGCCCGGCTCGGGGGCGAGATCATCTGTTACGGGCGTTCCGTGGTGCACCAGGAATGGCCACTGATGGAGCAGGGGAAGGGCGGTGACGCGGTCAACCCGTGGTCGCTGGCCCTGTTCCGGACCTTGAAGCTCGCCGATCCGACGACGGCCAGCGAGCAGGCCGCGTACTCCAAGTGGCTCGACCAGACGTCCGACCGCGAGGAGGCCCGGCGCGACCGGCTTCACGGCGCCGAGGGCGTGGTGCCGTCGTCGGTCTGGCTCGTGCTCATCCTGATCGCGCTGGTCGTGTTCGCCTACATGCTGTTCTTCGCCGACAGCGGCGAGGGCGCGGTCTCGCAGGCGATGCTGATGGGCTCGGCCACGACGGTGATCGTGCTCACGCTGGCGGCGATCCATGCTCTGGGGCATCCGTACAACGATGGCCTCGGGCACATAAAACCCGTGGCGATGGAACGATCGCTGCGGATTCTCGACACCGCACGCGCGGAGCTCAAGCTGACGGCGCCGGTGCCGTGCAACGCCCAGGGCGTCGCGAGCTAGTGGGGGAGGCGACGGAGAGCGGCTGGTCGCGGCACTTCGAACTGGAGGCGACGATCCTGCTCGCGCTGGCGGCGGTGGCGACCGCGTGGGCGGCCTATCAGGCAGCGAGCTGGCGTGGCGAGCAGGCCAAGGCGGCGAGCGGATCGATCGCCGCTCGCGTGGAGTCGACGCGCGCCGAGAACCTGGCGAACCGGCAGGGACAGATCGACGTGGCGCTGTTCACGCAGTGGGTGGACGCGTACGCGCGCGACGAGACCGAACTCGCGGACTTCTATCGACGGCGCTTTCGCGAGGAGTTCGCCCCGGCGTTCGATGCATGGGTCGCGACCAAGCCGCGGACCAATCGGAGCGCGCCGCTGTCGCCGTTCGTCATGCCCCAGTACAAGCTCGCCGCGATCGCGACCTCTGACCGCCTCGAGGCCAAGGCCGCCGCGTTCTCCTTACGCGCGGCCGGGTACATCCAGCGCGCCGACAACTACTCGCTCGCGGGCGTGCTGTTCGCGGTCTCGCTGTTCTTCGCGGGCATCAGCACTCGGCTGCACGGGCCGAAGGCGCGCGCGGTCGTGCTCGGGCTCGGCTACCTGCTCTTCATCGGCAGTGTGATCTGGATCGCGACGTTGCCGGCGACCTTCTCCGTCTAAGTCGCTCGCCGCGACGTTCGTGATCGGCTCCTACTCCCTCGCCGAGCACCTCAAGGTCCGGCGGCCACAGCGCCGCGGCGAGCGCGAAGTGGGCACCGGCCGGGGGTGAGCGCATCACCCCCGGCTCAGGACATCAGGCGACCGGGTCGCGGTGCTGCGGCGCGGCGGCCGGCTCGAGCCCGAGCTCGTCCTTTGCGTCGTCGTCACGGCCGGAGAGCGCGCCCTTGAACTCGCGCAGGCCTCGGCCGAGAGACTTGCCGGCGTCCGGCAGGCGCTTGGGACCGAGCACGATCAGTGCGATCACCAGCACGATGACCAGTTCCATGGGTCCGATGTTGGGCATGGGCCTTCTCCTCTACTTGATGAAGCCGGTGATGCTGACGGCGGCGAGAACCTGATGCCGGGTCAGCGCCAGGTTGAACGGTACTGGAGCGGGATTCAGATGCGCCAGATTTCGGAACCGGGCGGCGTGGCGTGCCTCGACCGGACGGACCTCGGCGACATCGGTCAACATGCGTTTCCCTTTCCCCAGAGCACCAGAGTGTGTGTTTCAGGCGGTGCTGCGCGCTTGTTGCGGCGGCCGGATCACTCCCTGTCAGCGACCGGACGGCCGCCTGTCGAGCCTGGTTGGATGAGCTGCGGCGGGTACGCGCGCGAACCTGCCGCGATTGCGCGGCGCGCGCACATGCGGCACGATTACGTCATGCGCGCCGTGATCGGGGTCCGGATGGCGGCGCTCGCCTGCGTCGTGCTGGTCGGCGGCCTTCCCGTCGGCGCCGAGGCCGCGGTCGCGCCGAAATGCCAGGCGGCGGCCGGCGTCAAGGCTCCCAATGGGTCGCAGGCGTGGCAGGCGCAGTTGCTCCAGCGCACGCCGGTGCGTGCGCGCCTCGCGAGCGAAGCGCGGGACCGCGGTCGAGCCGGGGGATGCGCCGGCGCTGCTGGTGCTCGACCGGCCGCGGGTGGCCGAGGGCCGCTGCTGGGTGAAGGTGCGCCTGCCCTCGCGACCCAACGACGCGACCGGCTGGCTGGACACGGACAAGATCCAGCTGCGGCCTACGACGTGGCGCATCGTCGTGCGCCGCTCCGCCCGCCGCGTCGACGTGCTGCGCAGCGGCAAGCTCGTGCGCCGGTTCCCCGTCGTCGTCGGCGCGCCGTCGACGCCGACCCCCGCCGGGCTGTTCTCGATCACGCAGACCTGGCGCGGCAACCCGGCGGACTTCCTGGGGAGCTGGGTGCTGTCGCTCAGCGCCCACAGCGACGTGCTGATGCGCTACGACGGTGGCGACGGCCGCGCCGCACTGCACGGCCGCGGCGGCGCTTCGCTGCTCGCCCCGCTCGGAACCGCGGCCAGTCACGGCTGCGTCCGTCTCAGCAACGAGACGATCGGCTGGCTGGTGCGGACGATCGGCCGGACGCGCCTGCCGGGCACGCCGGTCCGCATTCGATAGCGGTGAGTGAGGCGCGATCACCCGCCGGTGCTGCACAATCTCTCGTGTCGTGACGGCCCTCGCCCCGGTTACCGGTCTGCTCGCCCTCCTCTGGTCCAGCGCGGCTCCTGCACCGCCGGCCGGCGTGGAGACGGTGCGCGTGGAGCCGAAGACCCGACCGGCGGTGTACGCCAGCCCCGGCGTCCGGCGCGTCGACCGGCTGGCCGATCAGACGCCGTACGGCTCCCGGACGCGCCTCTGGGTGCGCGCGCGTCGTGGCACGTGGCTGAAGGTCGCGGCCCTCAACGCGCCTGGCGGCGCCGGCTGGATCGCCGAGCGGCACACGCGCCCGGCGCCGCGCCTGTCGCGCCGGATCGAGATCGACCGCTCCTCGCGCCGGCTGACGGTGATCAACGGCGACCGGCGCTGGAGCACGCGGGTCATTCTCGGCGGTGCGGCAAGCCCGACGCCGCTGGGCAGCTTTCAGGTCACCGACCGGCTTCCGGGCGAGCGCTTCCACGGCACCTACGGGAAGTGGATCTTCGCGCTCTCGGCCTACGGCACCCCGGCGCGGACGTCGCGGCTGGCCGTACACGGCTACCCGCCGGCCGCGCGTTCACGGCGGTGGAGCGCCGGCTGCGTCCGGGTCCCAGGCGCAGCGCTGCGGCGCCTCGCGCGCGAGGTGCCGCCCGGCACGCCGGTCCGGATCCGCGCCTGAACGCTACGTGCGCGGCTGGGCCCAGGTGGTGGGCACGTCGGCGCCGCCCTCGGCGGCGATCCGGTGGCCGACCTTGATCAGCGCTGGGTGTGAGGCCAGCTTGCCGGCCACGAGCGCCTCGCCCAGGCCGAAGGCCCCGGCCTGGGCGAGCAGACCGGGCGGCACGAAGGAGAAGACGTCGCCGGCATAGCCGAGGTCGGCGACGGAGTTCATCCGCATCAGCACGAGGTTGTCGCACTGGGAGATCACGTTCTCGTGGATCTTCTGCGGCCGCTGCGTGGAGGCGAGCAGGTAGAGCCCGAACTTGCGCCCCTCGGCGGCGATCCGCACGGCGTGCTCGGTGGCGCGCGCGGTCAGCCGGTCCTCCGGGCGCGCCGGGCAGACGTTGTGGGCCTCGTCGATGACGATCAGGATCGGCTCGCGCCGGCTGCGCCGGCGCCACAACTGCTCGAGCACGCCGCTCGCGGCCAGCGCCCGTTCCTCCGGCGTCGCCAGCGAGCCGAGATCGACGACCAGGCAGCGCACGGCTGGGTCGTCGAGCGCCTCGAGCGTGCTGCCCGCGTCGTCCCGTACCCAGATGCCCCAGCGGTCGACCCCGAGGTTGCGCATGCGCCGCGCCAGCGCCGCGGCGGCCGGCGTCTCGATGCGATGCAGGTCGTCCAGGGTCACCGGGGTCTCCCGCTCCAGCAGCGCGGCGAACTCGGCGTATTCGTCGCGATCGGCGACGGGATCCAGACGCAGCGCGGCAGCCTGGAGATCGCGGCTGAGCTCGGTGAGCCGGACGCGCAGCCGGCGGTCTCCCGTGGCCCCGGCGCGGTGCACGGTGAGCCCGGCGGTGGCGGCTCGGTAACGCGCCGCGAGTTCCGGCGCTACGTCGGAGCGGACTTCATCCAGGCTGACGAAGTCCGAATTCGGGTCGAGGATCACCACGCGCAGCTGGGTCTCCAGCAGCAGCCGCTCGAGCAGCACGCCGAGCGCGTAGGTCTTGCCCGACCCCGACTGGCCGCACAGGAACGTGTGGCGGTTGAACCCGCCGGAGTCCAGCCCGAACGTGACGCCGGGCGCGAGCTGAAGCTCGCCCGCGGGCAGGATCGCGCGCGCCGGCGCCGTCTCGTGCAGCCAGGCCCGCACCGCCGCGGGCTCCGCGGGCCGGATCACGGCGTCGTGGAACGGCACGGTCGGGCCGGAGAGGATGTGGCCTTCGCCGGCCGCCAGGCGCGAGCGGACGTGGCTGGACATGTTCGCCCCGCCGGTCCAGCTGACCTCGCCGGCATCGATGCTCGCGACCTCGAGCGAGAGCAGCTGCCCCAGCCAGCGTCCGGCCGGGGTCTGCAGCTCGACGTACCCGCCGGCCCGCAGCTCGAGCGGCTCGAGCGGCGCCTGGAACGTGAAGCGCCGGCCGTCGATCGACGTCGCGAGCGCGAGCACGCTGGCCTCGATGTCGTGTCGCAGCGCGCGGAATTCCGCGAGCCGTCCCTGAAACGCTGGGTCGCTGGTCACGCTCGCAGGATGCCGCGACCGTGTGGTCGCGGCATCACCCCGTGCGGATGACCTAGAGCGCGATCGTGCGGTCCAGCTCGACCGCGTCGAGCAGCTGCCGGTCGTGCGTGACCAGCAGCAGCGTGCCGTCGTAGGCGTCCAGCGCCGTCTCGAGCTGCTCGATCGCCGGGAGGTCGAGATGGTTGGTCGGCTCGTCCAGGACGAGGAAGTTCGCGCCGGAGGCCATCAGCAGCGCCAGGCTCGCGCGGGTTCGCTCGCCGGGGGAGAGGCTGCGCGCCGCGCGCGCCACGGCGTCGTCGCCGAGGCCGAACTTGGCCAGCAGCGAGCGCGCGTCCTGCAGGGTCATCGCGCTCTGCTCGACGAAGGCGTCGATCAGGACGCCGTCGCCGTCGAAGCCGGCGCGGGCCTGGTCGAGCGTCCCGATCCGCACGCCGGGGCCGATCCAGCGCGTGCCCGCGGACAGCGGCAGCGTGCCGAGCAGGCCGTCGACGAGCGTCGTCTTGCCGCTGCCGTTGGGTCCGACCAGCGCGACGCGCTCGCCCCAGGCCAGCTCGAGGTCGAGCGGGCCGAGGACGAAGGTCCCGCGCCGCAGCTCGGCGTGGGCGAGGCGAACGGTCACGTCGCCCGAGCGCTCGCCGCCGCCGAAGTGCAGCTGCAACTCCCAGCGCCGCCATGGCTTCTCGACCGTCCCGAGCCGCTCGATCGCCTTCTCGGACGCGCGAACCTTCGAGGCCTGCTTCTCGGAGCGCTCGGCCATGTGATGGCGAATCGACTTGTCGGGCTCTGAGCCCTTGGAGGCCTTGGCCTTCTTGACGCCGGTGGCCGACCACTGGCGCTGGCTCTTGGCGCGATCGGTGAGCCGGTCGCGCTCCGCCGTGAAGGTCTCGTAACGCGTCTCGGCGTGCCGGGCGGCGGTCGCGCGCAGGTCCTGGTAGCCGCTCCAGCCGCCGCCGTACTCCGCGGCCGTGTGGGCGATCTCGTCGAGCTCGAGCACGCGCGTGACCGTGCGCTCGAGGAAGGCGCGGTCGTGCGAGACGATCACGGCGCCACCCGGGCGCTCGGCGACGAAGCGCTCCAAGCGCGCCAGGCCGTCGAAGTCGAGGTCGTTGGTCGGCTCGTCGAGCAGCAGGATGTCAAAGCGCGAGAGCAGGATCGCGGCCAGCGAGGCGCGCGCGGCCTGGCCACCGGAGAGCGCCACGGTCTCGAGGTCGAGCAGCGCCGGGTCCAGGCCGAGGTCGCGCAGGACGGTCTCCGCGCGCGGCTGCAGGTCGGCGCCGCCGAGCGCGAGCCAGGACTCGAACGCCTCGGCGTAGCGATCCGCGGCGCCGGGCACCTCGCTCGCGAGCTCGTGCGTGGCGGCCTCGACGAGCGCGTCGGCGGCGGCGACCCCGGTGCGCCGCGCGAGGTAGTCGTGCAGCCGTTCGCCGGCCGCGCGATCGGGCTCCTGCGGCAGGTAGCCGGCAGCGCCGGCCGTCAGCCGGACGTCCCCCTGGTCGGGCTTCTCGAGCCCGGCGAGCAGCCGCAGCAGCGTCGACTTGCCTGCCCCGTTGGGGCCGACGACGCCCAGCACATCGCCCGGGGCGACGGTCACCGACACCCCGGCGAGGATCGTGGTGGCGCCGTGCGCCTTATGCAGGTCGCGCGCGATCAGGGTCCCGGACACGGCGACTCAGCGTACGACGCGGCCTCTCCATCAGCGGGCGCGCGTGTCCTGAGGGGGTTCGCAGGGCGTGTGAGCGGCGTGCGAGCGTGCTGCGAGCGGGCATGTCGATGCTGGCAGCATGAACTTTGCCATCGAAGCCCGGGGTCTGCGTAAGCGCTTCGGGGATACTCAGGCGCTGGACGGCGTCGATTTCGCCGTGCAGGAGGGAACCGTGCACGGCGTGCTCGGCCCCAACGGCGCCGGTAAGACCACCGCGGTGCGGATCCTCGCGACGCTGCTCGACGCCGACGAGGGCACCGCCCGCGTCGCCGGGCACGACGTCTTCCGCGAGCCCGCCCGCGTCCGGGAGCTGATCGGCCTCACCGGCCAGTACGCCTCCGTCGACGAGCTCCTGACCGGCCGCCAGAACCTGGAGCTGATCGGCACGCTCCTCGACCTGCGCCGCAAGGCCGCGCGGGCCCGCGCGCAGGAGCTGCTCGACTGGTTCGACCTGGCCGACGCCGCCGATCGGCCGGCCAAGACGTACTCCGGTGGCATGCGCCGCCGGCTCGACCTCGCCGCCAGCCTCGTCGGACGGCCCTCGGTGGTCTTCCTCGACGAGCCGACGACCGGCCTCGATCCCGCCAAGCGCGAGGACATGTGGGGCGTCGTGCGCGGGCTGGTCGGCGATGGGTCGACGATCCTGCTGACCACGCAGTATCTCGAGGAGGCCGACGCGCTGGCCGACGAGATCACCGTGATCGACCACGGCCGCGTGATCGCCAACGACACGCCCGACGGGCTCAAGCGGATCGTCGGCGGACAGACGCTGACCGTCCGGCCCGTCGACCCGGCCCGCCTGGCCGATACCGCCGCGATCATCGGCGAGATCAGCGGCGCGACCCCGGATTCGCCGTCGCGCAGCACCGTCAGCGTGCCGGTCGCCGGCGACGACGTGCTGGCGGAGACGGTCGCGCGGCTCAACGAGGCCGGCATCGTCGTGACCGAGCTCTCGCTGCGCCTGCCCAGCCTGGACGAGGTCTTCTTCAGCCTCACCGGGCGCCCCACAGCGGCTGTGGACGCGGTCGAGGTGCTCGTATGACCCGCTTCGCCCGGCACAGCTTCGCGCTGGCCAAACGCAACCTGATCGGCGTCGTCCGCAACCCGGAGGCGCTGATCGACGTCACGCTGCAGCCGATCATCTTCGTCGCGCTGTTCACGTACATCTTCGGCGGCGCGATCGCCAACGGCTCGCAGCACGACTACCTGCAGTTCCTGCTGCCCGGCATCCTCGCGCAGACGATCGCCTTCGGCGGCATCGCGATCGGCGTGAACCTCAACTCCGACATCGAGAAGGGCGTCTTCGACCGCTTCCGCTCGCTGCCGATCGCCCGTGCGGCGCCGCTGGTCGGCGCGGTCCTGGGCGACATCGTCCGCTACACGCTGCTGTGCGTCGTCACGCTCGGCTTCGGCTACATCCTCGGCTTCCGCTTCGGCACGAGCTTCCTCGAGGTCTTCGCGGCCTGCCTGCTGGCGATCGGCTTCGCGCTGTGCCTGTGCTGGACCTCGGTCTTCGTCGGCATGATCGCCCGCACTCCGGGCGCGGTGCAGGGCATCCTGATGCTGCTGCTGTTCCCGCTGACCTTCACCGCCGGCATCTTCGTCCCGTCCGACACGCTGCCCAGCTGGCTGAAGTCGGCCACGGACGTCAACCCGCTCACCCACCTGGTCGGCGCCCTGCGCGGGCTGATGCTGGGTGGCCCCGCGGCCAACGACGTCCTCTGGACGCTGGGCTGGATGGGCGCGCTGCTGGCCGTGTTCGTGCCGCTCGCGCTACGCGCCTACGGCCGCCGTGCCTGAGAGCCGGGCAACGGCCGCCTCGGTCGTGAGCGCGCGGCCGCGGCCGTAGGCGGCGTCGAACGCGCCGTCGCCCAGTTGTGCTCGCAGCGCCTCGAGCAGGCGGCTGACCTCGGGGTTCGCGCGATCCTCGGCCCCGCGCAGCGCCGCCGCGGCGCCGAGGGACTCGGCCGCGTCGACCGGCCGGCCGACGCGGGCGGCGACCGCGGCGGCGACGACCCCGACCGCGGCGACCATCGGCATGTCGGCCGTGCCCACGGCGGTGGCGAACGCCGCGCTCAGCTTGGCCTCGGCGGCCGCGGCGTCACCGTCCTCGAGCGCGACGACGGCCTCGAGGGCCTCGACGAGGGCGCGGGCGTGGCCTTGCTCGGGGCGATTGAGCCCGATCCGCCCGAGCCGCGTGGCGGCGTCGGCCGTCCAGCGCCGGAGCTCGTCGAGATCGCCGGTGAGCCACGCGATGCGGGCGATCGAGGCCCGGATGAACACGCTCTCGTCGCGCTGGAGGTCGGCGTCGTCGACGGCACGCAGCGCGAGCTCGCGGGCGGAGGCGAGGTTGCCGCGGCGCAGGTGGATGTCGGCGAGCCGCATCTGCAGCAGCCCGGCGCCGGTCGAGCCGTTGAGGCCCTCGAGGAGTTCCGTCGCCTCGTCGAGCGCGGTCTCGGCCCCGTCGAGGTCGTCGATCAGCATCAGCGTCCCAGCCTGCGAGGAGAGCGTGACCGCGAGCCCCCAATCGTCGCCCAGGTCGCGGTAGCCGGCCGCCGCGCGTTCGAGGTCCGCCCGCATGTGGATCTGGTCGCCCATGTTCTCCGCGAAGTGCGCTCGCATCAGCAGCGCGGTGGAGCGCACCCACGGATCGGTGTGCTCGAGGGCCTTGGCCAGCCGGACCTTCGCCAGTTCGGTGTCGCCGGAGAGCATCGTCAGCATCGGGAGGGCGACCGCCATCAGCGGGTGGGCGTCGCCCGCGCGTTCGAGCGAGTCGGCGAGTGGGGCGAGCTCGCCGAGATCGGCCTGCTCGCTGTCGCCGATCGCCAGGACGGTCAGGATGCCATCGGCGATCAGCCGGTCGATCGGGTCGGTCTCGCCCTCCACGGCGGCCGCGAACTCGAGCCACGTGCGGGCCTCCTCGCTCGCGCCCTGGAGCATCCAGAACCACAGCAGCGCGACCGTCAGCCGCAGCGCGGAGCGGGCGTCGCCGGCGTCGCCGAACCAGCGCAGCGCCGCGATCAGGTCGTCGTGCTCGGCCTGCAGCCGGGCGAACCAGAGACGCTGGGCGTGCCTGCGCAGCTGCGGTTCCGCCCGCTCGGCCAGCGCCGCGAACCAGCGCGCGTGCGCGGTGCGGGTCGCCTCGAGCTCGCCGGCGTCGGCGAGCTTCTCGAGCCCGTACTCGCGGATCGTCTCGAGCATCCGGTAGCGCGGCGGGTTGCTGCCCGCGACGACCTGCAGCAGCGAGCGGTCGACCAGCGCCGTGAGCCCCTCGAGCACGTCGCCTTCGTCGCAGACGGCGGCGGCGCTCTCCTCGGTCGGACCGGCGTTGAACACGGCCAGGCGCCGGGCCAGCCTGCGCTCGGGCTCCTCGAGCAGGCTCCAGCTCCAATCGACCACGGCGCGCAGCGTGCGGTGGCGCGGCAGCGCCGCGCGGCTCCCGCCCGTGAGCAGCCGGAAGCGGTCGTCGAGACGCCCCGCGAGTTGCTCGACGCTCATCGAGCGCAGCCGCGCGGCGGCAAGCTCGATCGCCAGCGGCAGACCGTCCAGGCGCCGGCAGATCTCGTACGCGTGCTCGTCGACCGTGAAGCCCGGGCTGGCCGCGGCGGCGCGGTCGGCGAAGAGCTGCACGGCGGGATCGTCGGCCAGCGCGGAGATGGGGACGAGACTCTCGCCCGCGATCGCGAGCGGTTCGCGGCTGGTGGCGACGATGCGCAGGTCCGGGCAGGCGGCGAGCAACTCGTCGGCCAGGCCGGCGGCGGCGGCGATCAGGTGCTCGCAGTTGTCGAGCACCAGGATCGTCTCGCGATCGGCGAGCACGTCGATCAGGCGCTCGAGCCCGTCGCGCGGCGCCTGACCGCTGCGCTCGAGCACGGCGCCCTCGCGCAGGCCGAGCGCGGCGAGCACCGCGGGCACGACCTCGACCTCGGCGGTCACGGGGGCCAGCTCCACCATCCACACGCCGTCGGCGACACGGTCCACCCAGCCGGCGAGCGCCTCGCCGGCGAGCCGGGTCTTGCCGGCGCCGCCGGGCCCGACGAGCGTGACCAGCCGCGACTGCGCGAGCAGCGCGCCGATGCGCTCGATCTCCTCGCCGCGGCCGACGAAGCTCGTCACCGGGGCGCGGAGGTTGCTGCGGCGCGTGCGTCGTTCCGGGGCGGCGGCGGTGTCGCCGCGCAGCACCGCGAGGTGCGCCGCCTGCAGGTCGGGCGAGGGAGCGGCGCCGAGCTCGTCGGCGAGCTGCGCGCGCACGCGCTCGTACGCGTCGAGCGCGTCCGCCTGGCGGCCGGCGGCGTAGAGCGCGGCGATGAACCGGGCCGCGAGCCGCTCGTGCAGGGGGTTCTCGGCCGCCGCGGCCTCGAGCTCGGCGACGACGTCGGCGCCCCGCCCGAGGGCCAGCTCGGCCTCGGCGCGGTCGACCAGCGCGGACAGCCGCAGCTCGGTCAGGGCCGCGGCGGCCGCCACCGCGAAGCGATGGCCGGAGAGATCCGCGAGCGCCGGACCGCGCCACAGCGCGAGCGCCTCGGCCAGGGTCGTCGCCGCGCGCTCCTGGTCGCCGGCCCGCAGCGCCGCGCTTCCGGCCGCGGCGAGCTGCTCGAAGCGGTGCGCGTCGACGTCCTCGGCCTCGATCGCCAGGCGGTAGCCGCCCGGTGCGGGGACGATCGCGTCGCCGTTGCCGAGACTGCGGCGCAAGCGCGAGATGAGCGACTGCAGCGCGTGCTGCTCGTCGGCGGGAAGCTCGTCGTCCCAGACCGCGTCGACGAGCGCCGCCACGCTCACCGGGCGCCCGGCGTCGAGCGCGAGCCGCGCCAGCAGGGCACGCAGCCGCCCGCCCGCGACCTGCACCGGCTCGCCATCGCGATCGATCTGGAGCGCACCGAGGATCCGCACACGCATTCCGGGGACTCTGGCATGCGTTGCGGTCGTCAGCCGATATATCGTCCGCTCATGTTCACGATCGCACTCAACATGGAGTTCTGCCGGTCCGCGGACAAGAGCTTCGAGCAGGGGGTGGAGATCGCCGCCGGCCTCGGTTACGAGCACATCGAGCCGATGGTGCACACGGGCTGGGAGCTGCTCAGCGAAGTCGGCTACTTCCACTCGTTCTCGATGGAGGAAGACCCGCTGCTGATGCGCGACATCTGCGCCCGCCACGGCGTCGACGTCGTCTCGATCTCAGGACACAGCCCGCTGATGAAGCCTGAGGCCGCCGTACCGCGGCTCACGCGCGCGATCTTGCTCGCCGACGCGCTCGGCGCGCGCTGGGTCAACACCGACGAGATGCTCAAGCCGGACTGGCTCGACGACGATTTCGCGCACGAGGTCATGCGGTACACGCTCACGCGCGCGGACCAGGTCGCGCGCCGCCACGACATCGACATCTGCATCGAGCCGCACGGCGTCTACACCAAGACCGCCGCCGGCCTGCGGCGGATCGTCGAACTGGTCCCCTCGGAACGGATCGGCGTCAACTGGGATACCGGCAACTCGTTCCTCGCGGGGCGGGAGGATCCGTACGAGGCGCTGGAGTCCGTCAAGGAGCTCGTGCGCCACGTCCATGCGAAGGACATCTCGCTCGAGCACGCGGCGCGCGAGCGCGGAGTGGTCACCGGTACGCCCGTCGGCTGCGCGTGTGGCGATGGCGAGGTCGACTGGGAGCGCGTCCTGGCGATCCTGCGCCCGCTCGACCGCGACCTCGTGCTCAGCGTCGAGTGCGGCACGATCGACGAGGCCGAGCGCTCGCTCGGCTTTCTCAAGCAGCTCGTCTGAGCTCGTGGGCACGGTCGCCTGATCCGGTGGGTCAGGCCACGCTGGCCTCCTCGCTCGCGAAGAGGTTCGCGAGCGGTGTCTCGGCGCCGCGCGGGACGACGATCACCGGGCACTGGGCGGTGCGGATGAGCCGGCCGCTGACACCGCCGACGAGCACGGAGCGCAGCGGGCCGTAGCCGCGCGAGCCGGCGAGCATCAGGTCGAGGCTCGCGCTGCGCTCGCCGAGCTCGTCGGGCGGATCGCCCGCGAGGCAGACGCGCTCGGCGGTGATGTCGGCGGGTAGCCCGGTGAGGACCGCGTCGAGATCCTCCTGCACGCCGCGCTCGAGGTCCTCGGCCGGCGGGGCGTAGACCGCGCCGCCCATCATCCCGGACCCCGCGTAGATCGAGCCGGTGACGACGCCGATGAGCTCGAGCTCGGCACCGAAGGCGCGGGCCAGTTCGACCGCGGCCGCGACCGCGTCGGTCGCCTCGGCGGAACCGTCGTAGGCGACGCCGATCCGGCGGATCGGCCGTTCGGTGCGCGTGCGGTAGCCGTACGGGACGACGGCCACGGCGCACGGTGCGCCGTGCAAGAGCCGCTCGGCGGTGCTGCCGGGCGCAACCCGGCCCAGGTGGCCGGTGTGCGAGGAGCCGACGACGATCAACTCGGCGCGATCGGCCTCGGCGAGGTCGTGCAGGGCGTGGGCGGGGGAGGGGTTGGCGGTGATCCTGATCCGCAGGCGCGACTCGTCGATGTGCTCGATCAGCTTGTCGCGCATCTGCGCCGCGGTCTCCTGGGCTTCGTCGGCAAGCGCCCGGCGGTAGGTCGGGTCCGAGCCCTGGCGGATGCGGTCGTTGTAGGGGAACGCGCTGGCCACGACGACGTGGGCGGTCGAGACGGCGGCAAGCTGCTCGGCAAACGCGATCGCGTCCTCCGAGCGTGGTGAGCGGTCGACGCCGATCAGGATGGAGCTCATGGTCGGTCCTTTGATCGTGTGGGGTGAGTGAGAACCGGCCGCCGTGGCCGGTCGGAGAGCGTGTCGCCGCCGGCCGTCAGGAATCCGGTCAGGTAGCGGCCGGCGATCTTCCCCGAGGGCCACCACAGCTGGCTGCGTGAGATGCCCTCGGGCGCGCCCCGCAGCGCGCGGGCGAACGGGCGCTCGTCGTCGAGATCGCGGCGCAGGTAGAGCGGCGCCTCGCCCGTGAGGACGACGCCGCGCAGCACGCGCCGGAACGGACGCGGCGCGACCGGGGCGCCGGCCTCGGCGGCGATCGCCTCGGCGACGGCGTCGGCCTGCTGGGTGGCGAGGCCGCCCTGCTTGATCGGCTCGCTGGTCGCGTCGCCGGCGGCGAACACATCCGCGGCGCCGGACACGCGGCCGTGCCTGTCGATCGTGATGAAACCGTGCGGGTCCATGGGCAGTCCGTCGATGCTGGGTCCCTGGAGACCCGCGAGCGCGATCACCGCGTCGGCGGCGATCAGGCGACCGTCGCGGGTCGCCAGCGCGCCGCCGTCGGCCCATTCGGCCACGGTCTGCGCTTCGAAGCCGATGCCCGCGCGATCGAGCAGACGGGCGAGCGCGTCCGAGGCCATCGGGCCGAACACATCAAGCGGCCGTGGCTCGGGCGTGACGATCGTCAGCTCGGGGCCGCGCGGCAGTTCGTGTGCGGCGAGCAGCGCCAGCTCGTAGAGCGGCAGCGTCCAGCCGGCGTCGGCGGGCAGAGTGAACAGCACCCGTGAACGTGCGTTGCGCAACGCGCGCTCGACCGCTCCGGCGCTGCGCGGGCCGCTGAAGGTCGTCGCGCCGGGCACGCCGTCGACGGGCCGTGCGCCGACCGCGACGATCAGACGGTCGTATCCGAACCGGCCGCCGTCGGTGGTGCGCACCTCATGGGCCTCGACGTCGACGGCACCCAGAGCGCCACGGTGCACGGTGACGCCGAGCTCCGCCACGCGCTCCAGGGACACGCGGGGCGCTGACTGACCGCCGAAGGGGAACAGGACCGACGAAGGCCGCTCGATGAAGTCGCCGCCGGGCGCGAGCAGTTCGACGATCACGCGCTCGCCCGCGAGCGCGCGCAAGCCCAGGACGGCCTCGATCGCCGCGACTCCACCGCCGGCGACGAGCACGCGCAGCGGCGGTGCGGAGGGTGTGTGGCGTGCCGTCATGATCAACCCGCACGGTATGGCGCGCGGCCTCGTTTGCCCTCAGGGGAAAGGCGTGTGGCGGTTGCGGGTTTCCCACAGGCGGCGGCTTCGATGCCGGGGCGAACTTCGTGTGGGAGTCAGGTGAGTGAATAGTTGGATGAATCGGTTAACTTTAGTCCGGGGTTTGATTGCTTTCCGCTCGTATGTGGCGTAAGTTCGCGCTTGTTAAGCAAAGTCGGTTGGGTCATTGGCGCGCAGGCGCCGCTTTGTTTTGCCGGTGAACTGAGGGCTGAGGAGGATGTACCGCCGTGAGCACGGATGATCTCCGCGTGGACCGCCGCAAGTTTTTGGGCGGAGCAGCAGGAGTGGCAGGCGCAGCAGCGTTTGCCACCTGGGCTCCAGGGGCGTTCAGTCGCCCGGGCGGCCCGACAGCACCGATCGTGGGCAAGGAGCAGCTGGCCTGCCAGCACTTCTCGGTCCGCGACGCGACGACCCGTGTGTCGGCGAAGCTGGCTGACGGGTCGCCGAACCCCAACGCCGTCATGGGGTACCTCGGAGGTCCCGAACTTCCCTCAGGATCCGACCGATCTCGGTCCGCTCGTGCCGCTCCCCGGCGGCTACAAGGAAGTCTTCGAGTTCCTGGGCGAGGCCGGCTACGGCGGCTTCGAGTTCTACACGCTGAGTCAGAACGCCCAGAACCCGGGCGGCTCCAACCCCGGCGCCGCCGCGATCCGCGGCTGGCTGGACGCGGCCGGCATCAAGTCCGTCGGCACGCATCAGGGCGGGCTCGGCATGTTCACGCAGACCCCCGGCAGCCCGGGGCAGGGCACGATCAACGCGACCGGTCTCGCGCGGATCGCCGACGCCCAGGTGCTCGGGCACACGATGATCGGCACCGCCGGCGACCCCAGCAGCGCCAACACGACGGCGGCCTGGGACACCGTCTGCGCGAACTACAGCAAGATGGGCGAGTTGATGCTCGAGAACTACGGCATCAAGGTCTACCTGCACCCCGAGCAGAACAACTGGAACTTCATCGCCGACCCGGCCATCCCAGTCGCCGATCGTCCGCACCGGATCGACTACTGGGTCGCGAACACGGACCCGCGGTACGTGTTCATCGAGCCGGACATCTTCCACATGTACAACGCCCGCGGCCGCTTCCCGAACCCGGACGGCTCGCTGTGGGACCCGATCTCCTACATGCAGAACAACTGGAAGCGCCTCGTGGGCTGGCACGTCAAGGACGCCAACCGCACGGTCAACGCAGTGGCACCTCCGGGCAACGCCTGGGAGCAGACGGCGATCCGCGCCGGCTTCCCCATCGCGGGCGGCGTCGACGTCATCTACTCCACCGAGGGCCACCTCGGCAACGGTGCCGCGGCTGCCGCGCAGCCCGGCTTCACGCCAACCGCATATGGTTTCGACCCCGGCGCGAAGGCTCCGAGCGCACAGCCCGGCCTCGACCCGCGGGTCTGGAGCTTCAGGCGGGAGTTCACCGAGATCCGGTCCAACCGCGCCAAGGGCTTCAAGTTCCACATCGTGGAG
Organism: uncultured Solirubrobacteraceae bacterium; assembly: GCA_963848475.1. Taxonomy (GTDB): domain Bacteria; phylum Actinomycetota; class Thermoleophilia; order Solirubrobacterales; family Solirubrobacteraceae; genus Solirubrobacter. Next base: position 128,245 of record CAWKDW010000007.1, read on the forward strand.
TCCGACAGCGGTCCCGGCCCGGCTACCGACCTCGGTCGCTCGCTGCGGCACGCCAAGTACAGCGCCAAGCTCCTCCTCGGGCTCAAGTAGCGGGCGCACGTCGTGCGTTCGCAGACGATGTATCCGATGCGAGTGGTCCTCGCGGCGTTGCTCGTGCTCCTCTTCGTGCCCGCGGGCGCGTTGGCGCACGGTGACGCTTCGGCCCACTATCTCGAGACCGGTTCGCTCTACCCCGCTTTCGGTCTGCGGCCCTCACAGGCCGCCGAGCTGAAGCTCATGGGGCTCCTGGATGCCGCCGATAAGGCCGGCTATCCGGTGAAGGTCTCCCTGGTGGGGGACGCGGGCGACGTCAACGACATGCCGGAGAGACTCCGGGAGCCGCAGGCGTATGCCGAATGGGTCGCAACGGAGCTTCGGAAGGCGAGCGTGCCGATGAGCGCCCCCGTGCTGATCGTCTCCCCTTACGGAGTCGGCATCGCCGGCCCGGACGCCGCTCGCGGTGACGCGAAGCGGCTGCTGGCCGGATTGAGTGTGCCGCCCGCAGCGGGTGGGGATCAGCTGGCCGAGACCGCACTGGCCGCCGTTCGGCAGGTCGCCGAACTCAACGGGCACGCGCTGCCCGTCAACGTGCCGCCGCTGCAGGTGCCCAGCGTGCCGCCGGTCCCGAGCAGTTCGGGCCCTGGCTATGACCTCAGCGGCCTGACGCCGTTCGCGGTGTTCATCGCGATCTTCGGCAGCGCCGTGGCCTACCTCAAGATCCGCACGCGGATGGCTAGCCGCCGCTCGCTGACAGGTGCCTGAGGTCGCTCGACATGAACTTCATCCGAAAATTTGCAGTTGCGAGGGAGAGAATCGTGACACACCCAATCCGCACCTTGATGGCCGGGGCAGGGGCGCTGCTAGCAGCAGCCGCCTTCGCCGCACCGGCTGCCATGGCCGCACCGGTGCTCTACGGAGCCACCGGACTCACCGACACCGACACCCTGCCGGCGTCGAACCTCTACACGATCAACCCCGACACCGGCGCGACCACCAGCGTCGGCTCGATCGGCAAGGCCCTCACCGGCCTGGCCGTCGACGGTACGAGCGGGACGCTCTACGGCGTGACCGCGGGCGTGCAGCTCGCCGGCACCGCGCGTGAGCTGCTGACGATCAACCCGGCCACGGGCGCGAGCACGGTCGTCGGGACGCTCGGCGTCAACGAGATCGAGGACATCGCGTTCAGCCCCCTCGGCCAGCTCTACGGTTGGAACGAGACCGGCGACGACCTCTACACCATCAACAAGGCGACCGGCGCGATCGCCAAGGTCGGCGAGGCCGGCCTCGGCGTCACGTTCGGCGATGGCCTGTCCTTCGACCGCAACGGTCAGCTGTGGGGCCTGCTCGACGGTGACTTCGGTCACGTCTTCGCGATCAACCCGGCCTCGGGCTCGGCCACTCCGGTGGCGGGCGTGCGCCTGACCGGTTCCCCGAACAAGTCGGGCAACCAGATCTCCAGCATGTCGGCCGCCTGCGACGGGCTGACGATGTACGGCGTCGTCAACGACTTCGGCGGGGCCACCAACCTGGTCACGATCGATCTCGCGACCGGCGCGATCACCAACAAGGGCTCTTCGATCGCCGCGCTCGACGCGATCGCGTGGGGCGGCTGCCCGCCGCCGCCGCAGACGAACGTGAGCGGCACCGTGGCGGCGACGCTGTCGTTGACCCTCGGCGTGCCGGTGAGCTTCGGCGCCTTCGTCCCGGGCACGACGCGGACCTACCTCGCGGGCACGACGGCGAACATCATCTCCACGGCCGGTGACGCGCTGCTGAGCGTCTCCGACCCGAGCTCGACGAACACGGGTCACATGGTCAACGGCGCGTTCGCGCTGCCGCAGTTCCTGCAGGCCCGCGCACGCAACGCCGCGAACACCGGTACCGCATACAACAACGTCGGCTCCTCGGCCTCACCGCTGAACCTGCTGAGCTACAGCGGTCCGACCTCCAACGACGCGGTCACGCTGGAGTTCAGCCAGTTGGTCAACTCGACCGACGCCCTCCGGACGGGCACGTACAGCAAGACGCTGACGTACACCCTGTCCACCACGACGCCGTAGCGTTCAGTCCCGGGGTCGCGAGCCACGCTCGCGACCCCGGGGACTAGCGTTCGGCGGCAAGAGCCAGGCGACGCGCGACGGCCATCAGGTCGTCACGCACGTCTTCAACGACGGCGACGATCTCGCTCAGCTCGAGCGAGACCTCATGGCCCTGCCGCTGGGCGTGGTCGATCGCCCGTGTCAGAGCCTTGATCGCGGAGGCGTCGACGCGGCCGGAGAGCGTGAGCCGGGTACGTGCCAGCGCCGGCCAGGCCCGGACTTCGAGGCGATGGACGGCAGGGACGAAGCGCTTCTCAGGCGAGAACGCCGGCCGCGCGCGGGCCCGCCCGCGCCGCGTTGCGAGGCCGACGATCGTGGAGTCACGAGTGTGGCCTCGCGCGAAGTTCATGAGAGCAACAAACGCAGCCCGCTCAAGAAGCTTGCGGGCAGAACTGTGTGAGGGGCGTCACACGAGCCGGATCACAACGGGATATAGCGCGTGGCGATGACCTTTCGTGCCTTGGGACTGGTCTTGATCCAGCGCAGGAAACGCTTGAGGGCGCCACGCGCCGGGCCCTTGGTGACGACGGCGAGCGGCCGCTGCGCCGGGTAGGTGCCCGCGCGGACGGTGGCGCGGTTGCACGGCACGCCGTTGTAGCTGACGAGGTGGACGCCTTGGGTCTCGATCAGGTCGCCGTAGCCCCACGCCGCCGGATCCGTGCGCACGTAGTCGCGCACCTGGCTCGTCGTCGTGAACGTTCGCGGGGAATAGGTGATCCGTAGTCCGGGGTCGAGAAACACGGATGCCCAATACAGCGCTACCGGGGCGGAGATGACGGCACCGACCGACACGATCGAGTCGGTGCGCTGGGAGCCTGGTATCTGGGACCAGTTCGTCGCCTGGCCGGTCAGCAACTGCTGAACCGTCGCGCGCGAGAGATTCGCGACAGGGTTGGACGGGTGGGTGTAGATGCACAGTGCGCTGAGCGCAAACGGGTTCAGAACCACACCGGGCGGATCACTCGGACCGAGGTTACGGGCCAGTCCGCCGCCGTCGACGGTGCCGCGGAGCGCGTCGAGGACGCCGGTGTTCGGACCGCCGGGGACGAACGAGAACCGGGGCGGGTTGCGCACCGAATGCCGGTAGTAGTACGCCAGGTCGGCGAGGATCGCGTTGACCACCGGCGGGCCGTTGAGGGTGATCGTCGCCGGTCGCTTCGCCGCCGCGGCGGAGGCCGGGTGGGGGAGCGCGGCGATCAGGGCGACGGCGAGGGCCGGGGCGAAGACGCGTCGCCTCATGACAGATCCTCGGCGCCCACGTGCTTCCCGCCGCCCACACCCCGCTTGCCGGCACGGAGCTTGGACACGCGGCGCGAACCCGTGGCCAGCATCTGTCCGGCCGCGTTGAGCGCGTCGATCTTGACCTTCTTGCCCTTGCGTTTGAGGTTGACGACGAAGGGCGAGTTGCGCGGCTTCAGGCTGGCGGCCTTGCGGCGGTCGACGCTGACGCGGTAGCTCGCGATCGCCGTGGAGGAGCCGAGCAGCGCGGCCTGAAACTGGATCTTCGACCCCTTCTTCGTGGCGCGCAGCACGCGCAGCTCCGGCGACTGCGTGGTTCCGTAGCTGACCGCGGAGGTCGCGGCGACCGCCGAGCGCAGCGCGTCGAGGTAGCCCGCGCCGACGGGGAGCGCGGCCCGCGCCGCGCTCTGAAGCATCACGCCGCGCAGTTCCTCCGCGCTGATCCTCGGGTTTACCGAAACCATCAGCGCGGCCACGCCGGCGACCATCGGCGACGCCATCGAGGTCCCCGACTTGTACTCGTAGTCGCCGCTGTTGGACGTCGAGAGGATCGCCTGCCCGGGGGCGGCGATCTGGACGGTGACGCGGCCGAAGTTCGAGTTCTCGTCGAGCGTCTTGCCCTGCTCGGGGGCGGTCGCGGCGACGCCGATCAGGTTCGCCGAGGGGATCGCCGCCGGATAGGACGGCTGGGCGTCGATGTCGCGCGCGCTGTTGCCGGCGGAGACGACGACGAGGACGTTGGCCGCCCGGGCGGCCGCGACCGCCGTATCGAGCCGGGGATCGGGGTCGTCGCCCTGGATGCTGACGTTGATGATGCGCGCGCCGTTGGCCGCGGCGTAGCGGATTCCCTCGGCCTCGGCGCCGGTGGTGCCGCTCCCGTCCGCGGCGAGGACCTTGACCGCCATCAGCTTCGCCCTCGGGGCGGCCCCGACGACACCGCGGCCGTTCATCGCCGCCGCGACGATCCCCGCCACGTGCGTGCCGTGGCCATGGCCGTCGCTGACGTCCTGGCCGGGCCTGGTGGTCGTCAGATCGACGCCGTGGACGTCATCGACGTAGCCGTTGCCGTCATCGTCGACGCCGTTGCCGGGGACCTCGCCGAAGTTGGTCCAGATGTTCGGGGCGAGATCAGGATGGTCGATCTTGATGCCGCTGTCGACGATCGCGACCGTGACGCCTGCTCCCTGCGAGAGCGTCCAGGCCTGCGGAAGGTCGAGCACGCTGTCCGGGCCGACGGCCCACTGCTCGTCCTGTCGCGATTCGGTCGACGCGTGCGCTCGGGCGGTCTGCGCGCCGCCGGTCCAGTAGCGCGAGAGATCCGAGACCTTGCTGATGCCCAGCTCACGCGCCTTCGCGATCTTGATCGCGAACACGTTGCGATCCTGCGCGCGGGCGCTCTTGAGCGGCTTCGCCTTGAGCTTGGCGAGCGCGCTGCGCAGCGACGAGCCGCCGAGGTACTCGCGCAGCGAGCCGGCGTAGCCGGGGGCGACATCGATGCGCCTCTTGCGCAGGGCGGCGACGATCTGCGGGCGGAAGCCGCGAACGCTGCGAACGACGACGCGGTAGCCGGCGCCGCGCAGAGCGGCTCCATAGAGGTACGCCAGCGTCTTGTTCTCCGCGAAGTCCTGGTAGCCGACGACGATCCTCGGGCCGCGCTTGGTCACCTTGTCCCCGCCGAGGCCGTTCGCGTCGATGAACTCACCGCCGACCGCCTCGGGCACCCGGCCGTCGATCACCTGCTGGTTGAGCCCGCGCAGCGCGAGGGTGCTCAGCAGCGCGGAGGCGGCGTTCAGCCGGCGCTGCAGTGGGCGTCCGTACCGGCTCAAGGTCGCCGAGCGGACGATCGGCGTGATGCGATCGGGGCCGATCATGCGCCGGTCGTCGCGCAGCGTGGTCACGTCCGGGCGCGAGAGCTGCGGATTGGAGGAGAACGCGACCGCGACCTCGGCCAAGCCGTCATCGAGCGCCTCGATCCCCGCGTCGGCGTTCGCGAGCTTGACGAGGTTCGCGCCGGGATCGAGCTTGTAGACCTTCTTCAACCCAGGTACGCAGTTCGGGTTGGTGACGCAATCCGCGGGCGCGGCGAAGCGCACGAGCGGGGCCTGCTTGGCGCTGCTCTGCGCGCTGAACAGTGGTACGAGCACCACTCCTAGCGCCGCGGCGCGGCGCAGGGTGCTCATGTCGAGAGAGCGTGCGACCATGGCCGCACGCTCCGCCCGTCATGGGTGAGGACGCATCCTCCCCGGAGGATGACTGCGCGCTCTGGTTTTCTGTAGCTTAGGCGAGCGCCTTCGCCTTCAGCGAATCGAACTCCGCCTGCGTGATCGCGCCGCTGTCGAGCAGGGCCTTGGCCTTCTCGATCTCGCCGGCCGAACCGGCACCCTGCTGAGTAGCGACGGACTGCACGTAGTTGTCGAACTGCGCCTTGTTGGCCTCGGCCTGCGCCGCGGCACGCTCGGACATGCCCGTGCTATTGGCGATCAGGTAGATCAGAACACCAAGGAACGGCAGCAGGATCAGGAAGATCAACCAGAACGCCTTGACCCAGCCTGAAGTGTCGTGGCGGCGGAAGAGGTCACCGATGATGATGACCAGGACCCAGATCCAGGCGACCCAGAAGAAGAACAGGATCATCGTCCAGAAGACGTCCAGGAACGGATAATCGGCAGCGAACAGCATGTAGATCAAACCTCCGTCAATCGTGTGTAGTGCTTTGGAAACCCGCGCTATGGTCGCACGGCGTCCCGCAGAATGGTGGCGCGGCCGCGCTCTACCCGGAGGATTCGCCGCCGGCTGCCGGATTCATCCACCCGGCGCCGCGTCCCGGCGGCTGAGCTGCGCGCCTACCAGCGGGCCTTGCGCGCGAGCTCGTGGGCGGAGTGGAGGTGGCTCGCGGTGAGGTCCTCGGCCGCGCCGGCCTCGCCGCGCTCGAGCGCCTCGGCGATCGCGCGGTGCTCGGCGATGAAGCGCTCGATCCGGCCTGGGTCGCGGGCCAGCGTCGCCGCCGCGATGCGCTGGTGGCGATCGCGCAGCGCGTCGTACTGCCGGACCAGCAGCACGTTGCCGGTCGCCGCGACGATCGCGCGGTGAAAACGCCGATCGGCCCTGATGAACACGGTGCCGGGCTGCCCGAGGGCAGCCTGCTGCTCGGCGATCGCCGCCTGCAACTCGGCGTGCAGCGCGGCACCGGCGCCGCCGGCGGCGCGCCGTGAGCAGTAGGGCTCAAGCAGCAGGCGCGCCTCCAGCACGTCGTCGGCCTCGGTGGGCGAGACCGGGATGACGAGGCCACCGCGGCGTGGGTAGAGGTCCAGCAGCCCCTCGCCCTGCAGCTCGACGAAGGCCTGGCGCACCGGAGTGCGGCTGCATCCGAGCCGCTGCGCGATGTCGTTCTCGCTCAGCAGTGTGCCGCCGGGGAAGCGCCCGTCGAGCAGTCGGTCCTTGACGTAGTCGTACGCGCGCCGGGACGCCGATGCGCCGGTCGGTCGGTCAACCGTGGACGGGGAGTCCGAGGACTCGAAACTCACGTTGGCTATCCTAGTGCACAGCTTGTATCCCAGTTGGGTCCAAGCCTGGGAGGGAGCGCCCGGAAGACCGTCACCTCCGACCAAAGGAAGTCCCATGTCATCGAACGCCAGCCGTTTCCCCCGCACCCTGGGTGAAGCCACCCGTCGCATGCGAACCCGCGTCGATCGCGTCAACGAACGGCGCGAGCACGACGAGGCGATGCGCGACCGCGGCATCGCCACCGATCACGCCGCTTCGATCACCCGCGCACTGGCCGAGGGCAAGCCCGGCTGCGCCTTCTGCTCCTGAAAGTGACGCACCGTCCGCTCGAGCCCTTCGTGCAGCCGCACTGAGGGCTCGTAGCCGAGCTCGGCCCGGGAGCGCGTCAGGTCCGCGTGCGTGTGACGCATGTCGGCCGGCCGCTCCGGCCGGTGGACGGGTTCCAGCCGCGAGCCGAGCAGGTCGCGCAGCAGTTCCAGCAGCCGGTTGAGGCTCACCCGTTCGCCGCAGGCGACGTTGTAGACGGAGCCCGCGAGGGGCTCGGCGTCCATCGCGAGCAGGTTGGCCGTCACCGCGTTGGCCACGTACGTGAAGTCCCGTGACTGCTCGCCATCGCCGAAGATCACCGGCCGCCGTCCTGCCAGCAGCGCGCCGATGAAGGTCGGGATCACCGCCGCGTACCGCGTCGCCGGGTCCTGGCGGGGACCGAAGACGTTGAAGTAGCGCAGCGAGACGGTCTCGAGCCCGTGGACCGCGTGCGCGAAGCGCGCGTAGCCCTCCCCGGCCAGCTTGGTGGTGGCGTACGGCGAGATCGGCAGCGCCGGACCGTCCTCGCGGTTGGGCAGCTCGGTGCTCGCGCCGTAGACCGAGGACGAGGAGGCGCAGATGACGCGCCGCACGCCTTCGTCGCGGGCCGCGAGCAGGACGTTGAGCGTCCCGACCGTATTCGTCGCATTGCCCGCCAGCGGATCGTCGACCGACCGCGGGATCGACCCCAGCGCCGCCTGGTGGAAGACGACCTCGCAGCCGGCGAGCGCGCTGCGGACGCTGTCGGCCACGCGGACGTCCTGCTCGATCAGTTCGATCTCGCCCGCGACGGCCCGCAGGTTCTCGCGCCTGCCGGTCGCGAAGTTGTCGAGCACGCGAACGTCGTGCCCGCGGCGGACGAGTTCGGCGACGAGGTGCGAGCCGATGAAGCCGCCGCCGCCGGTGACCAGGACCGCGGTCACGCGCGCGCGAACTGGTCGTCGAGCGCGCGCTCGAACGGCACGAAGGTGTGACGCTCGCGCAGGTGCGCGGTCTCCTGCATCAGGTTGAAGCCGGCGGCGGTCACGATCCGCTCGGCATGCGCAAGGTGCGGAGCGACGGGGTAGACGTCGCGCCACTGGGCGCGCTCGGGTAGTCGCGAGGGCCGGCGCGGGCTGACGACGACGATCCGCGGCGCGTGCTCGGCGTGTGCGAGCAGCGCGTCCAATTCCTCCTGGGGGCCGGAGTGCACGACCAGCCAATGCGGCTCGTCCAGCAGCGCCGCGCCCGTCGGGGCGACCGGCAGCGTGAGCGGCTGCCGGCGACCGTGCAGCGCTCGTGCGTGGTCGCCGGAGAGCGGCTCGAGCTCGTAGATCACCGCGTAGCGCGGGAGCGGGCCGGTCAGGCGCGCCGCGTACCGCGACCAGCGCAGGCGGCGGGCGACGTGCCGCGCCGGCGGCAGCGTCATGCCACACAGCTCGCCGAGGATGCCGCCGGGGAAGCTGTCGACGATCAACTCGTCGGGCGCCAGGGCCGTCAGCGCGCCGTCGAGCCAGTCGCGAAAGCGGTCGCGATCACGGCCGAGCTCGCGCGGCACCCGCAGCACCGGCAGCTCGCCGGTCACGCGCGGATCGCCGGCGTAGCGCGAGGCCGTGAGCAGCGTCGCGTCCAGCCCGAGCGCGTCCAGCACCTTGCGCGCGCGGGTTAGATGGCCGAGCCCGCCACCGAGCGCGTAGTAGAGGATCACGCGAGGGCCCGGAGCGCGTTCGCCCGGGTCTCCGTGAGCGCCTCGACATAGCGCGTGACCTCGAGCTCCGCGTCGAGGCCGGTCGCGGCCAGCGCCCGGCACGCCTCGCCCATCTCGCGGCGCCGCTCCTCGTCGAGCCGTGCCGCGCGCTGGATCGCCCAGGCGCAGCGGGCCTCGTCACCCGGATCGAACATGAACGCCGTGCGGCCGTCTTCGAGCACGTCGACCATCCCGCCCGCGCGGGCGGCCAGCATCGGGATGCCGAGCGCCGCGGCCTCGACCAGCACGTTCGGCAGCCCGTCGTAGAAGGACGGGATCGCGATCCAGTCACAGGCCGCGTACCACGGCAACAGCTCGAAGCGGTCCAGGAACGGCAGCGTCGTCACCGAGAGCTCGCCCTCGTGCTCGCTCAGCCACGTCTCCAGCTCGGGCGCCATCGTCCCGGCCAGCAGCACGTGGAAGGCGTCGGCCGAGCCCGAGCGCAGCAGCGCCTCGAGCAGGAAGACGCCGCCCTTCTTGGCCTTCAGCTGACCGACCAGCCCGAGCACGTGCTGGCCTTCGCCCAGCGTCTCCGCGCGCCACGCGGCAGCGCGTTCGCGGTCGCTCGGCGCGAGCTCCCAGTTGGAACGATCGATGCCGTTGGGTATCCAGCGCACCCGCGCGCGCGGGTGCAGCGCGGCGATCTTGTCGACCTTGTCCCGGGAGACGGCACAGACCAGGGCCGAACGCTCCAAGGCCTGGTCGAGCACCGGGCGGCGCCGGGTCGAGAAGACGGCCGCGTCGAAGTCGTTGCCGCGGATCAGCGTGAGCAGCGGAACCCCGAGCCAGGCCGCGAAGACCGGGGCGGCCATGATCGGCCGCGAGCCGCCGAAGGCGACCACGTGGGTCACGGCGCCGGTCGCAGGGTCGGCCTCCAGGGCGCTCCAGGCGCGGTTGAGCGCGTGGGCCGGGTCATCCTCGACCGGGCACTGCAGGTAGCGCCCACCGGCCTGGGTCTCGATCGACCACGGCCGGCCGCCGCGCGCGTGCGGCACGAAATGCAGCACGTCCACGATCACGCCGCGCCCACGCAGCCCGCGCACGATCCGGTCGCACGACTGCGCCATCCCACCGCGGCTCGGCGGGAAGGTCTCGGTCAGCCACAGCGCCCGCAGGGGTGCGGGCTGCTCAGGAATCCTCGAAGCCGCCGCCGTCGTCATCGCGATCGTCGCCGGCGTCGTCGTACCAGCGGTAGTCGGTGTCGCTGTAGTAGGAGTCCGACGTGCCCCACCACATCGGCGAATAGCCGCTGGACCGGTACCAGCTCGTCCGGTAGCGGACGGCGCCGAGCGTCGGATCGAGGTCCGGGTCCAGCGTGTTGTCCTCGTCGCGCTTGGCGACGCACTCGACGCACGCCGAGCCCTGCGTCAGGTGCTGCGCGCACACCCGCCGCGAGCACACCGAGCAGCTGCCGGTGGCGGGGTTCGCGCAGTCGCGCAGGGTGAAGAAGCCGCGCTTGCACGCGCAGAGGTCCAGGCCGCCGAAGCCGCTCATAGCTTCTTCCTGCGGCTCGGCTCGACGCGCTCGTACGCGCCGGCGATCAGTTCGAGCAGCATCCCGACGACCGGGACCGCGTCCACGTGTGTCTGTTCGACGCTGCCGCTGAGCTTGACGACCGTGCGGCTCTCGCCGGGCTTGACCGACGCCTTCGGGACATCGCGCGCGGAGGCGCTGGTGACGGCGTAGTTGCGCGCCGGAGCCGTCAGCACGACACTCAGCTCGGTCTTCTTCTTGCGCTTGGTCTTGAGCTTGGTCCGGCCGCTCGCACTGCGCTTGGTCTTCGACGAGGCGCGCATGTGGTCGGTGATGGTGAACTCCACGTCCGCGCCGTCGGCGAAGTGGGCGACGCCCTTCAACCACGGATCGTCGTAGAAGGTGTCGACGACCTTGTGGTAGGAGCCCTTCTTGTACGGGTCGCTGGCCCGGACTCGCTTCGACGGCTGCTGCGCGCCGGTGAGGTCGATCCGCAGCTTCAGCGGCACGTTCGGGATCGTGATCCTCGCGCAGGATCGGCAGCAGCGGCACCACGAACGAGCGCAGCGCGTTCGGAACGTCGTGCTTGCGCGCGAAGCGACGGGCCCAGAATCCGCCTTCGCCCTTGCGCACCGCCTCGGCCAGGCGGTCGAAATCGGCGACCGGCCCCAGCAACGCCAGCCACTCGTCCGGGCTGTGCTGGCCCACGACCTGGTGCCCTTCGACAATCGCCCGCTGCTCGGCGGTGAGCGCCTTGAAGGCGGCCTTGACGTTGCTCACGCCGCAATCCAATCAGCTTGGAGCCCATGTGTGGAATAGACCGCGCGCAACTGCGCGACGCTGGCCTCCCAGCTGAGGTGCCCGGCGACCCGGGCGCGCGCCGCGCGACCCATCCTCGCGCGCTGCTCCGGGTGATCGAGCAGCACCCGGATCGCCCGCGCGAGCTCACCGGGCCGGTCCGGCGCGACGAGCCGGCCGTGCTCGCCGTCGGCGAGCAACTCGCGCACGGCCGGGAGGTCGGAGGCCACGACCGGCACGCCCGCCGCCATCGACTCGAGGATCTTCAGCGGCGCGCAGCCCTGCTGGGCGTTGCGCGAGCAGTCGCGCAGCGGCGCGAGCGTGAGCAGCGCGTGCTCGCGCCAGCACGCGAGCTGCGCCTCCGGAAGCGCGAACTCCCAGTGCAGCCGGTCCGCGATCTCGAGCTTCTCGGCGAGCCGCCGGAAGGGCTTGGCGCGCCGCTCGTGGACCGATGCGCAGATCACCAGTCGCAGGTCCTCGAGGTCGCGCAGGCGCGCGAAGGCGCGCAGCGCGGTGTCGACGCCCTGCCAGGCCTGGAGCGCGCCGAAGTACAGGAGGTAGCGCTCCGGCGCGTCAGGCGGCGCGGCGGCGGGCCGGCTCGGGACGTCCGCGCCGTTGCGGATCACGTGCAGGCGCTCCACTCCGACGCCGCGCGCGCGGAGCCGTTCGGCGGTCACCGCGGAGGGCGTGATCACGACCTCGGCGGCGTCCAGGCAGCGCTGCTCGAGCTCCGCGACCCGCTCGAGGATCGCGGGCGGGATCGCGGGATAGAGAAACGGCAGCTCGATCGAGGGCAGCCCGTTGACCTCGTAGACCGCGACGAAGGACCGGTCCGGGTGCTCGACGATCGGCACCCCGCTCCACGGATCGCGGAAGTGCGCGAGCCGCAGGGTCGGTTCCAGGCGTTCCAGCAGCGCCGCCAGGCGGGCCCCGTAGCCGGCCGCGCGTTCGAGCACGTGCTCGGCGTCGCGCATGTAGCGCACGATCTCCACATCGCCCTCGCGCTGATAGGCCGGCAGACCCTCCCCGCCGAGCGCGTACAACAGCCCGCCGCCGGCCTGCTCGAACAGCGCACGCGCGAAGCGGTCGATGTGCACCGCACTGCCCTTGCGGGACGGGAAGCGGTCGAAGGCCGCGTACAGCGCGCGGTGGCGCAGGAGTCCGAGCAACGCTGTCGGTTAGAGGACGCCTGGCGGCAGCAGGTACCGCAGCGGCTTGCGCACGGTCGCGCTCGCGCGGTCGTTGAGCCGCGCGCTGTGCAGCCCGTGGCCCGTCGCCGCGGGGGCGAGATCCTCGGGCTCGCCGGCGTGCGCGACGACCCACTCCAGGATCGCGCGCGAGTCGGTGCCCGAGGCCATGATCGTCGCCCGCTCGATCGTGGCTCCGCCGGAGGGGTTCGGACGCGCGAGGCGCTTGACAAGCTTGCGAACCCGATCGTCCTCCGTCCCTGTCTGTTCATCGTGGACGGTGGTTTCGATCATGGGTTGATCCTAGCCCTCCACGCGTGCGGCGGTGGCGATCGTCGCCGGCGCCGCGCCGAGCGGCGCCCAGCGGACCGCGGCGAGTAGTGTGAGCCGAGGGAAGCGCACGACAAGAAACTATGAGAACACTTGTCAAGAGTGCTTGCCAATCCCGCCGTGCGCCGCGTCCTACACGAAGGCTCGGAGGTGACCGTCCTCTATCTCGCCGCGACCGAGGACGGCGTCGTCGTGCGCGTCGAGGAAGGCGGGCGAGCGGTCGACGTCGTCACCGAGAACGGCCAGACGCTGCACTTTCAGCTGATGGCGAGCGCGCACTACGTCACGCAGGACCGCTCGGCGCGGCTGCGCTTCTGAGCCCGCTCAGGCGGCGACCGAGGCGCTGCTCTCGGCGAGCACGGCGATCGACACCTGTGCGCGCCGATCGACCCGAAAATGTCAGCTTGCGGTCATCGAGGCGTCCTGCAGCGACGGCGATCGACTGGCGGATGAGCCGCGAGACGTGCATCTGCGAGACGCCCAGCCGGCGGCCGATCTCGGCCTGGGTCAGGTCCTTCTCGAAGCGCAGCTTCAGGATCAGGCGCTCACGCTCGGTCAGCGTCGCGAGCAGCCCGTCGACGACGACCGCGTTCTCAGCGCGCGCGAAGCCCGGATCGTCTCCGACGGCGACCACGTCGATCGCGAGGTCGCCGTCCTCGGAGAGCGGGCGGTCGAGCGAGTCGGGGTGGTGCGCGCTGCCCGCGGAGATCGCCTCGATGACCTGTTCCTCGGTGACCTCGGCGCGTTTGGCGAGCTCGGCGACGGTGGGGGAGCGCCCGAACTCGCTGGTCAGCGTCTCGCGCAGCGAGTCCAGGCGCAGCGTCAGCTCCTGGAGCTCGCGCGGCACACGGACGGTCCAGCCGAGGTCGCGGAAGTAGCGCTTGAGCTCGCCGAGGATCGTCGGGTAGGCGAAGGTCGAGAACTCGAGGCCGCGGGTGGGGTCGAAGCGGTCGATCGCCTTCAGCAGCGCGAGCGACGCGACCTGCTCGAGATCGTCCAGCTCGGCGCGGTGTCGGTACCGGCGGGCGAGGTGGCGCGCGAGCGGGAGATACCGGTTCGCGAGCAGCTCGCGGGCGGCCGGATCGCCGGTGCGGTGGTACGCCTCGAAGACATCGGCGTTCGTTGGGGTGTGGGGCAAATCCATCACGATCTAGGCGGCTGTACGGGCGCGCGCCAATTCGATCTCACTGACGACCGCGGCGGTGAGGGTCTTCAGCGTCTCGATCTGGTCGGCGGTCCAGGAACGGGGTTGGTGGTCGATCACGCACAACGTGCCGAGGGCATGGCCTGAGGCCGTGATCAAGGGAACGCCGGCGTAGGCCACGACGTCGAGGTCGCGGATCGCGGGATTGTCGCGCACCAGGGGGTGGGTGCGCGCATCCTCGATCACCAGCGGCTCGGCGGAGCTGAGGGCGTGCCGGCAGAACGAATGCGAGAGCGGCGTCTCGCGCGTGCTGCTCCACGGCTCGGCGAGACCGACGCAGCTCTTGAAGAACTGGCGATCGTCGTCCACGAGCGAGATCAGCGCCACCGGTGCGTTGAGCAGCTTGGCGGCGAGCCGCGCCAGGCGGTCGAACGCCTCCTCGGACGCCGAGTCCAGCAGCCGCGTCTCATGCAGGGCGCGGAGGCGGCTGACGTTGCCCAGCACGGGGTCCGGCGCCGCCTTGCGCCCGGTCAGCGCTCCCGCGGCGAGTTCCTCCAGCGTGAGCGCGGCGTCGCGGTCTCCGCGACGGCCGCTGAGGATCCCCAGCCGCATGATCGCGGAGTCACGGACGAACTGCGCAGCGCTGATGCGCTGCGTTCCGGCCTCGGCCTCCAGGAGGTCCCAGAGGTCCTCGCTGAAGCGGACGGTGGTGGCTCGCATCGGCATACGAGGGCCCTACCCGATGGCGGATCGGGTAACACCTGTCGCATCTGGCACCTGACCGATAGCGGATCCGGGACCTAGGGGGCCGTCGTCGAGAGGGTGTACGTCAGCGTCTTGGAATAGCCGCCGGTGCGCAGCGCATCGGTGGCGGCCACGGGCTGCTTGAACGCGACGGGGACGACCTCGTTGCTGGCCGGGGCCGACCACGCGCGCAGCGGCGTCGGGCTCGCCGGGCCGCCGACCGGCAGGCCACCGGCCTGCAGCGTCTGCGGCAGCGAGATCGTGCCGTTGACGAGATGCCCGGTCGCCAGCGGGCTCGGATCGGCGACGGTCAGCAGCGCGTCGCCGCCCGTGGAGATGACGTTCGCCGTCGTGCCGGTGAGGTAGTCCTTCGCGACGCCCGGCAGGAACGTCCCGAAGCTCGGTGACGCGCCGAGCGTGAGCGAGAGCGTCGCCGACACGGTCGCGCCGACGCCGCCGTCCTGGAGCAGGTGGACCGGGGCGTTGGTGATCTTGAAGACGTCGTCGGGGACGTCGATCTCGGTGTTGTCCTCGATGATCTGGGCGAGCGAGCGGCGTGCGCTGATGCCGTAGTCGTGCTCGATCAGCGCCACCGCCGGGTCGCCGGCGTAGTAGAAGCGGTCGCCGTCGCGCAGCGCCTGGAACTGCTGCTTCCAGATCGCGAGCTGGAGCTCGCCGAACTCGGTGCCCGGAACGTGCTTCTCGGAGACCATGCCGATGAACGCGTCGACCGCGCCGACGTCTCCGTAGATCGCGCGCAGCCGTGCGGCGAGCGTCGTCCGCCGCACGCCGCTGACGGCGGTCGCGTTGGCCAGCGGGCTGTCGAGCGCGATCGTCTGGCCGGTGAGGTCGCGCAGCGCGACGAGGTCGAGGATGTTCGGATCGTCGATCGGCTTCACCGGGTCGATCAGCGGATCGTCGGGGAACTGGTCGGTGTTCTCGCCGGTGATCGCGGTGAAGGAGGGGTTCGGTGCGAGTCCGTACGCCTGCCGCAGACGGTTGTAGGAGGGCATGCCGTGGTCGCGGCCGCGCTCGATGTCGATCGCGCCGAGGTCGACGACGCCGCTGTAGCAATCGGGCAGGGACAGGCCGTCGAGACAGGCGGCGGGGTTCGGGATTCCCGGCCGCGGGACCTGGAAGAGCACGCTGCGCAGCTGGTTGTCGATCATCTCGTCATTGCGGTACTCGGACTCCGCGCTGAGTGCGCTCAGCACCGGTCCGACACCGACGCGCGACAGCAGGTCCGGGTTGCCGAACGCGAGGTTGAGCGGGATCGCGAGCTCGGTGACGTCATCGTCCTCGTCGACCTCGATGCCCTCGTCCTCGAACGCTTCCAGCTCGGCCTCCGTGTACGTCCCGGCGGGCGCGAAGGGCTCGATCTCACCGTGGATCATGCTGTGCGCGCGGTAGCCGACGACCGCGAACTCGTTGCTCAGCGTCGGGTTGACGGCCGTGTCGTAGCCGCGATAGGCGGGCAGTCGCACACCCAGCGACGGCAGGAACTCGCTGTAGGTGATGTGTTGCTGCTCGGCGCTGACGATCCGGCGGGCGATCTGGAACTTCAGGTCCTGTGAGAGGCCGATGGGGAGCGCGTCGACGATCCGGTTGTGCTCGCGCGCGAACAGCGTCTGCGTGGCGGTCAGGGCGATGTTCTCGTTCGCGCGCAGGTCACCGGCGACCATCGCCTTCTGCGGGGTCGCGACCAGGCCGCCCATCAGCTCCATCGCGGGCGCGGTCGCGGCGTCGCCGCGGCTCGAGCGGCGCGGGAGCAGGCCGCCCGCGTCCAGCAGCAGCTTCGCCCCGTTGTCGCTGAGGTCGCCGTTGACCGGGCCTTCGCGCAGCCACTCCAGCCGCTGGTCGGTCCCGCCGTAGACGGCCCAGCCGTCGATCAGGCTCGAGACGGTGTTGAGCTGCTCGCGCGGCACGCCCGCGATCCCGGTCCCAGGGGCGGCCGGCGAGCGTGTGAAGTCGATCGCGCCGAAGTCGTTGCGGAAGTCTTCGAGCGCGTCGAACGCGTCGAAGACGATCGGCGCGCGCTCGCCACCGTCTTCGCGCAACCCGATCGTGTGGTCCATCAACTGGCCCCAGACGAAGCCCCACTGGGTGACCCCGTTCTCGGAGAACAGGTTCTGCGAATAGTCGGCGAAGATCCGGTTGCTGAGGTAGCGCGCGGACGGCCCGGGGGCCGGCGCGCCGATGCCGTCGGCGTAGACGGCCGGCGTGAGCCGCAAGTACTGCGTGCCGACCCGGCCCCAGTCGGGATGAGCGACGTTGTTGCCCGCGCCGTCAAGGGCGCGAGCGCCGATCGCGGCCGCGACATCGTCGGCCCCCGCCGCGGCTGCGCGGCTCGGTCCGACCATGACGACGACGGCGGCGATCATCGCCGCGAACCCAGCTGCGCGCATTGCGCTATTCCCCCCTTGTGACCCGGACCTACCTCGGTGCGAATAGTGACACGAATCAGCACCCGCGGGTGGCCGTTTCTTACGCAGCGCTTATGTGGCTGAGCGCGATCGTCCGCGCCATCTCGTTGCGCACGATCGAGAGGCCCTCGTCGACGCCCATCCCGGGCTTGGCGAGCAGCTGGTCGGCGCCGGTCGCGAGCGCGAGATGCACGCAGACCGGCGCCGGCGAGGATCGCGGCCTGGTCGTCGAAGAAGTAGGCGGCGCTGCCGGGGACGGCGATATGCACGCGCCAAGTGGTAACACCGGGGGCGATGACCGCCGTCCCGCCGCTCGCCGACGTCCGCGTCCTCGCCGTCGAGCAGTTCGGCGCCGGGCCGTGGGCGACGATGCAGCTCGCCGATCTCGGCGCCGACGTATAAATCGAGGACCCCGTTCCCTGCCCCCCCCCCTCCTCGTGGCTGCGCGTGCTCGGCGCCGCCGGCGTTCCGGTCGGGCCGGTCAACGACCTCCCGGCCGCGTTCGCCGATCCCCAGGCCGCCGCGCGCGGATCGATCGTCGAGGTCGAGCATCCGCGGCTCGGGACGGTTCGCCACATCGCGTCGCCGCTGCGGCTGGACGGAGAGGCGCCGCCGATTCGCAGCGCCCCGGCGCGCGGCGAGCACACGCGCGAGGTGCTGCGCGACGTCTGCGGCTACTCCGACGAGCGGGTCGAGGCGCTCAGGCGGTCCGGAGCCGTGTGAGCGTCGCGGCCATCACCGCGTCCTCCCACGACATGCCGGTGCTCTTGAACAGGCGTGGACCACCGGGGATCGCCGCGCCGTTGATCAGCTCCGCGAGCGTGACCAGCGCGTCCTGGTCGAGGGCGCCGGATTCGATCGCCGTGATCACGTCGCCGGCCTCGCGCAGTGCTGAGACGCGGGACTCGACGACGGTCGTCGCGCGGTGTGCGAGCGCGTCGTCGGTCTCCCGCGCGTCGGGATCGTGGGTGCCGATCGCGACGACGGTCGCGTGGTCGGCGACCAGGGTGCCGTCGAACAGCGGAGTGCTCGCGGTGGTGGCGCAGACGATGATGTCGGCGGCCGCGACGAGCTCGTCGGCGCCGGTGTGATCGCGGCCGAGCAGGTCGACGTGCTCGATCGGTCGGATCGCGCTGATCGCCTCGACGTGCGCGTGCGCCTGCGGGCCGCGGCCGAAGATCAGCAGGCGCGAGGCACCCTCGCGCGCGAGGTGACGGACCGCCAGTGCGGAGACCGCCGAGGTGCGCACGTTGGTGAGCGCGATCCCGTCGATCAGCGCGGCGGGCGCGAGCGTCGTGCCGTCGAAGACCACGACGACGCCCTGGACACGAGGATCGCCGCCGATCGTCACGAGCTTGACGGCGACGTGCCCGCTGACCTCCGAGGGCATCAGCAGCAACTCGCCGTGCTCAAGGCCGACGAAGCGCCGCGCCGGGTCGTTCTCAGGATCGAGGCCGTCGGCGAGCGCGGCCTCGAGCGCGTCGATCGCGACGACCGGGGTCAGGTGGCGCTCGACGTCCGCGGCGGAGAGGTAGGGAAGGTCCATGTGCGCCTAACTCTGGCGCACAGAGCCCAACCTCCTGGTGGGTTCTAGCCGCGGCGGCGCGGCTCGCCGGGAGTGCCCACGCGCCGGTTGCTCGGCGTGTCCGTCCGCTTGGACGATGCGGCACGCCGTTCGGCGGCCTCCTGCTTGAGACGATCCTGGGTGGCGGCGAATTCGATGCTGCGCTCTGCCGGCGAGGCGGAACGAGGTCGTGATTGCCCGCGGGGCGGGTCTTGGGGCGGCGTCATCGCGGACGTCCTCGCTGCTCCTTCGAAGGTCGTATCGTGCGCGAGGGAGAAGGAACGAAAGACCCCCGCGCACGAGCTGCTCCCTGGAGGCTACACGGCGCCCCGGCGTTCCAGGGCATTTGCGTCGCTCAGCGACGCCTCACCCAACCGGCGGGACGCGACCCTCACGCGCGAGGTGTAGCGGGTACGGCCACGTGCCGCGAGCGTGTCGCGCTCGGCGGCCAATCCGGCCGCGGTGCTGACCGAGGCCCCCGCGACGCGCGCGGTGGCGAGTCGCCGTTCGGGCGAGTTCGTGTGCTGCTGGTGGTTGGAGCGACTCATTGAAGTCGTCCTCCGATCAAATTGGAATTGCTGACGGGCCGCGGTGCTCGGGCAGCGTGCGAAGGCATCGACTGCAGGCACTGACGCGGCGGGATCGGGCGGGAGCCCGACGATTCGTTCTCGAGGATACCGCGATCGACCTCGTGGATGAACACCTGGACGTGCTCCGGCGGGACGCCGTGAGCCTCGACGAACCCGACGCTAGTGTCGGCGCGGGGGGAAGAGGAACGTCCGGTGGGGTGGGATGTAGCCGCCGACCTCCAGGACGATCTGGGCGCCGTCGCGGAGCTCGATCGCCGCCGGGTCGCCCTCGACGCGGCGGCCGGCGACGTACGCGGTGACCGGACCGCGGAAGGAGGCCATCCGGCGCGGGCCGAGCGGTTCGCCCCAGATCTCGAAGAGGTCGCCGAGGGTCAGGTCGGTGCGGTCGAAGTCGATCACGCCCGCCGGGTCCAGGGTGCGGGTGTCGGCGCGGCAGGCGGCGCCGGTGATGCGGCTGCTGTGGGAGTGCCGCAGCGGCGGGCCGAGGCCGATGCCGGCGGGGATCACGACGGCGTGGCGGCGGCCGAAGAGTTCGAGGTGGGCGCGGAAGCGGCCCTGCGGCGACCCGGCGGTGCAGCCCTTCGCGGGCGGGCGGACGGGAGGAACGAACTCGGCCCCGCGGCCGATCGGCGTGGGCAGCAAACCCTCCTGCTGGGCGACCCTGGGGTCGATGGCGGCGCTGACCGGGGCGGGTGCGGGCGTGTCCGTGCCGCACCCTGGACAAACGATGAGGGCAAGCAGGAGAAGCGTGGTCCGGACGGCGAGCACCGGGCTATTGTTGCTGTGATGGGGTCATGGTCGAAGCGGCTTGCCGCGGTGGCGGTCGCTGCTGCCACGGTGCTCGCGGGGTGTGGTGGTGGCGAGTCCGCCGCGCCGCTGTTGCCCGCGGCCGCGCCGGCGCGCTCGTTCGGCCTCGCCGGCTTCCAGCCCGCGGAGACCGCGTCGACCGGCAAGAAGACCGACGTGTCGTTCGAGATCCAGAAGCCGGACGGTAAGGCGCTCACCGCCTACGCCCAAGGTAACGGGCCGCATACCGGCGTGCACGTGCTGTTCGTGCGCGACGACCTGTCGACGATCATCCACCGCCACCCGCCGATCGAGGCCGACGGCACGATCGACGACCAGCTGACCTTCAAGGACCCGGGCCGCTACCGGGTCGTCGTCGATGCCTACCCGACGACCACGGGCTCGCTGAAGAACTTCCAGCTGTTCCGCTGGCTCGACGTCGCGGGCACGGCGAAGTCGACGCCGCTGCCGCCGTTCAAGGCGAGCCAGGTCGTCGACGGCTACACGGTCACGATGCAGAGCGAGCCGCATCTGAAGGCGGTCGAGGCCGCGCTGCTGAAGGTCACGGTGGCCGACCCGAAGGGCAAGCCGGCCGAGTTCACGCCGTACTACGGCGCGCTGGCGCACGCGATCTTCTTCCGCGAAGGCTCGCTGGACTACTTCCACACGCACGTCTGCGCCCCCGGCGCCCAGGGCTGCACGAGCACGCTCGGCGGCGCCCAGGTCACCGGCACGTCGAGCACCCCCGGCGACCTGGAGATCGGCGTCCTGCTGCCGGTCGCGGGCACGTGGCGGCTATTCATCCAGACCAAGGTGGACGGGCGCGTGCTGACCGCCCCGTTCACCCTCGTCGTGACCTGAGATGCGCACCGCGGCCGCCGTCGCGCTGATCGTGCTGACGGGTCGCGCGCTGGCGTACGCGCTGATCGACGACCCGCTGGAACTCGGTCAGGCCGCCGGCGGGCCGCGACTGCCGTTCGTGATCCTCGCGTCCGCCGCGCTGGCGCTCGCGATCAGCAGCGCCGTGCTCTGGCTGGCGGCGCTCGGCGTCAACGAGCGGCGGTTGCTCGAGCGACGGAAGCTCACGGCGCCCAGACCGCGTCTGCAACCGATCAGGCTGCTGCCCCGCGCGGCCGCCTGGTTCGCGCTCAGCGCGCTCGCCTTCACGCTGCTGGAGTCGACGCTGCATTGGCACGCCGGGCTCGGCTGGCACGGATTCGACTGCCTGCTCGGGCCGGTCCATCGTGACGCGCTGCCGATCCTCGCCGCGCTGGCCACCGTCGCCGCCGCGCTCGTGGCGGCGCTCGATCACGTGCTCGCCTGGATGCGCCGCACGATCGTCGCGCTGCGCGCCGCCAGGCGCTCGGCCTCGCGTGCGCCGCTGCCGGCGCCGCCGCGCCGCAGCACCCCGGCCGGCCGGCCGCGCCGCCGGCCGCTCGGCGCCCGCGGGCCGCCGCTCGTCGCTGCCTGAAGCGCACGACGAACCCCGCACCCCGAAAGGACCATCCGACTTGACCAGGCCGCTCGCGCGCGGCCGGTGGCTGGCGCTTCTGCCCGTCGCCGCCCTCCTCGCGTTCACCGACAGCGCGTTCGCCCACGCGAACCTCAGCCCACCGACCGTGCTCGCGCAGACGAGCCAGATCTTCACGCTCGCCGTCCCGACGGAGAAGGAGGGCGTCACGACCACGCAGATCGAGCTGACCCCGCCCGCCGGGTTCACCATCGACTCCTTCGTGGCCGCGCCCGGCTGGAAGCGCACCACCGATCAGAGCGGCTCGGGCGAGGACGTGGCGATCCGCAAGGCGACCTGGACGGGTGGCAGCGTCCCGACCGGCGAGGCCGCGACCCTGCAGTTCGTGGGTGAAGTCGGCGCCGCCAAGGACTACGCCTTCAAGGTCCGCCAGACCTACTCCGACGGCACGGTCGTCGACTGGAGCGGCGCCGCGGGCTCGGACACGCCGGCCCCGACGATCGAGGCCAAGAGCTCGCTCGGCGGAGGCGGCAGCTCGACGCTGGCCGTCATCGCGTTCGTGATCGCGACGCTCGCGCTCGTCGGCGCGGCGATCGCGCTGCTCCTGCAGGCCGGGGGAGAGAGCTGGCGTGAGACGGCGGGCGGTCGCCCTCCTCGTCGTCGTGGCGAGCCTGGTGCTACCGGCGACGGCCTGGGGCCACGCGGCGCTCGTGCGCACCGTCCCGTCGGCCTCGGGCATCGTCAACGGCTCGCCGCCCGAGGTCGTCCTGACCTTCAGCGAGCCGGTCGAGCCGCGCTTCGCCGCGGTCTCGATCAGCGACGCGGCCGGCGACCAGGTGACCTCGGGCCCGCCGCGGCGCAAGGAGGGCGACCCGACGTCGATCGTCGTCGGGCTCAAACCGCTGCAAGAGGGCTGGTACCTCGTCTACTGGCGTGTGATCTCGGTCGACGGCCACCCGGTCCGCGGCGCCTTCACCTTCGCCGTCGGGCCCAACGCGGGTCCCGCACCGCAGTTCCAGGTGCCCTCGATCTCCGAGACGGCGGCGACGCCACGGCTCGTCACGGCGCGCTGGATCGTCCTGCTCGCGGCGATGGCGGCGATCGGGCTCTTCGTGCTGCGGATGCTGATCGCGCGCCCGGTCGGTCACAGCCTGCGCGGCGTGTCGATCGCCTTCGCGATCGCGATCGTCAGCGCGCTGCTCGCCGCGCCCGTCTACCTGCTGCTCTCGACCGCCCAGTTCTCGCTGCGCTCCCCCTTCGACGTCGGCGCGCTCGCGCCGCTGCTCGACGTCTCGGCCTTCGGGCGCGGCTATCTGGACCTCGAGCTGTGCCTCGCCCTGTTCGCCGTGGCGGGCGCGATCGCGATCGCGATCGATCGTCCCGAGCGCGCGCGGCGCTCGATCGCCGAGCTGCTGGCGACCACCGGCGCGCTGCTCGCCGCCGCCGCCGTGATGCTCGTGCCCGGGGTGGCCGGCCACGCCGGCCAGACGTCGCCGCGCGGCGTCGCGATCGGGCTCGACTGGCTGCACCTGGTGGCCGGCGCGGTCTGGATCGGCGGCCTGCTCGGCCTGCTGGTGCTCTGGCGCAGCCTGCCCGCGACGCGGCGCATCGCCGGCCTGACGGTCGCGGTGCCGCGCTTCTCGAACGTGGCCATCGGCGCGGTCCTGGCACTGATCGCGACCGGGATCGGCGCGTCGATCCTGCAGCTGCCGACGCTGGCCTCGCTGTGGGAGACGGGCTACGGACAGGCGCTCCTGGCCAAGCTCGCGCTACTGAGCGTGGCCGTGCTGCTGGCGGCCGTGAACCTCCTGCGCACGCGCCCGCGGCTGCTCGCCGGCCGTGCCGACGCGGCGGGGCTGCTGCGCCGGCTCGTCGGTGCCGAGGCGGTCGTCGTCGCCGGCGCGGTGTTCGCCGCCGCCGTGCTCACCAGCCTCGCGCCGCCCGCGAAGGCCGTTGCCGACCTCGGCAAGCCGTCCGCGCGTGTCGGACCAGGCCCGGTGGGCACGACCGTCGAGAAGGCCGGCTACACCGTCGAGTTGGGCGTCGACCCCAACCGGGCGGCGGTGCCGAACCGCTTCCAGGTGCGGATCAGCCAGGACGGCGAGCCCGTGACCGGCGCCGTCGTCACCGCCGGCTTCGCCATGCTGGACATGGAGATGGGGACCCAGGCCTACAAGCTGCCCGAGGCCGATCCGGGTGTCTACGAGCGCGAGGCACCCGCGCTCGTGATGGTCGGCCACTGGGGCCTGACGATCGATGTGGAGCCGCCCGGCGGCGCTCCATTCACGGTCACGATCCTCGACCAGGCCAACGGATGAGCGTCAGAAAACGCCTGCTCCTGGCGCTCCTGGCCCTTGGCCTCGGGATCGTCGCGTTGATCGTCGCGTTGAGCCTCCTCAACGAGACGCTGCATTGACCGGACTTTACCGTCCCATTAGCCTGGGGCCCAGTTTCTTGGGTCAATGAGGGGGTCGTAGATGGTCGGTAGTAGGCGCAGGGTGGTGAGCTCGTTGCTGGGCGCAACGATCTTGCTCGGTTCATTCGGGGCCGGAGCGGCATTCGCCGCCGGTCCTCCCGCGGGTCCGGCTGATGACGCCGGCACACAGGCGATGACGACGCAGGCGACGGTCGATCGGGCGAAGGACCTCTCCGATCAGGCTGCCGCGAAGGCCGCCACGTCGGCCGCCGCGGCGGCCGCGGATCCGGGCAACGTGGACAAGGCCGCCGCCGCCGCCGCCGACGCTGCCGCTGCCGCCGTCGCGCTGGAGGAGTTCGGCAAGGAGACGAAGTCGCTCGCCGGCGTCAACGGGGGCATCGCCTCCGACGCGGGCAAGACGCCGCTGGCCGACGTGCACTTCTCCGCCAACAACCCGGTCAAGAGCGACAACCTGCAGTGGATCGCCAACTCGCGTGGCCTCCCGGCGTCCAACAGCAGCAACGCGAACTACGCCGGCGCGACGTTCATGCACTTCGAGAACCTCGGCTACGACTTCATGCTCGGCGACGGCACGGGCGGGCTCTCGATCTTCTCGCTCAAGAACCCGGAGAACCCGACGTTCGTCGGCGCCGTCCCGGCGTCCGCGCTGATGCAGCCGGCCGACGCGCACGGCACCGCGGACACGGCGGCGCGCTTCTACGAGGGTGAGAACCCGACGGTCGACTCGCGGCGCAAGCTGGCCTTCCTGGCCCGCGATCCGCGCTCGTTCGGCAACAGCGGCCACCCGCGTGGTCGCACCGGCCTCTACATCATCGACGTCAAGGATCCGTGGAACCCGCAGCTCGTCACCTATCACTGGGTGCCGGCCGGCCACACCGCGACGTGCATCAACGACTGCCGCTACCTCTGGAGCGTCGGCCCGGCCAACAACGGCTCGCAGGTCAGCGGGCAGCCGCAGGACATCGCCGGCGTGCTGCACCCGGAGTGGACCGGCGTCCCGGCCTTCGTCACCGACGTGCGTGACATCAACCACCCGTACACATACGCCAAGCCGGTCGACACCAAGCGCAACAACGGCACGACCGCGTACACCCACTCGGTCGACGTCGATCAGGACGGCCTGGCCTGGACGTCCGGCTTCGGCGGCATCCGCGGCTACTACACCACCGGCATGCACACCGACCCGACCACGGGCGAGGCCCGCTACGCCTCGGCGACCGACCCGGTCCCGTACGCGGGCGGCAGCGTCCCGACGCTCGAGACCGACGCGCAGTACGGCACGGTCAGCATCGAGCACAACTCCTACCACGTCACCCAGGCGGCCTCCGACAAGTCGCCGAAGACGATCACGACGGCGGCTGGTCGCACGCTCAACAAGACCGATCTGCAGTACGTCACGCAGGAGAACGTCACCTCCTGTACCTCGACGAGCGGTGGCGGCGCCGGTCGCTTCGTGACCTCCAACCTCGCCGGCAGCTATGACGGCAAGGCCTGGTCGCCGGACCGCAGCGCGAGCAACCGCTACTTCATCGAGAAGCTCGACGATTACACGCCCAAGGATCTCCCGGGCTCCGTCAACGGCTCCAGCTGCTCCGCGCACTGGTTCTCGGTGGTCGGGCGACATGGTGGCCATCGGCTTCTACGCCCAGGGCACGCGCATCCTCGACGTGTCCGATCCGACCGACATCCAGCAGGCGGGCTACTTCCGCGTGCCGTCGATCCCGGCGTCGGGCTCCACGCCCGCCCAGCCGGCCAACAACACGTCGGCCGTCTACTGGCACAACGGCTACATCTACACCGCGGACTACACCCGCGGCATCGACGTGCTGCGCTACACGGACCCGATCAAGGGCGTCGTGCAGCCGCTCGTCTGCTGGAACTCCTGCGACAAGTCGCAGACCGGCCCGAAGGTCAAGGACGAGGTCACCGGCGGCGCCGGCGCCACGGTGTCCGCCACGCTGGCTCTGACGACCGGTACGCCGGCCGCCTTCGGCGCGTTCACGCCGGGCCTCGCCAAGGACTACCTCGCCTCGACGACGGCCAACGTCATCTCCACGGCCGGTGTGGCCACGCTCAGCGTGTCCGACCCGTCCGCGACGGCGACCGGTCACCTGGTCAACGGCACGTTCTCGCTGCCGTCGGTCCTGCAGGCGAAGGCGACGAGTGCGGCCGGTGCCGGCGGCGCGTTCGCCGACGTCGGTGGCTCGGCCATGCCGACCTCGCTTCTGACCTATTCGGGTCCGACGAGCAACGATGGCGTTAGCCTGGCATTCCAGCAGCACGTGGGCGCCACGGATGCGTTGCGGACGGGTGCGTACAGCAAGACGCTGACGTTCACCCTGTCGACGGACCAGCCGTAGCGAAGGGCATTCCGCGCGGGCCGCTGTCATGGCGGCCCGCGCGTTTTTTTGTTTTGGCGGTTAGGAGAAGTGATCGTGGTACGGAAAGGCGCCATCGCCCTCGCCCTCGTGGCCGGGCTGGCCGCAGGCGGGTGTGGCGGCAAGGACAAGAAGGCCGAGACGCCTGAGCTGAAGGGCACGATGACCTTCGGCGTGCTCGCGCCGACCGAGCGCGAAGGCGAGCTCGGGACGCGCGCCAAGGACCTGACCGACGGCGCGCAGCAGGCCGTCGACGAGATCAACGCCAAGGGCGGCGTGCTCGGCAAGAAGCTGGGCCTGCAGATCGTCGACGACGCCTGCGACGCGCAGGTGGCGTACGAGTCCGCCAAGGCCTTCCTCTCCGACAGCCAGGTCGCCGGTGTCGTCGGCGGCATGTGCGACGCGGCCGCCGAGCGCGAGGTCCCGGTCATCGACTCCACGGGCGTCCCGTTCCTGGTCACCTCCGCCACCGCGGACGACCTCGTCAACGAGGACACCCAGTCCACCTTTTTGATGAACGGGACCGTGTACCAGCAGGCGCTGTCCTCCGTGTTCTGGATGAACTACCGGCAGGCCCAGCGGCTCGCCGTCGTCCAGGACGACTCAGCCGAGTCCAAGGCGCTCGCCCGCAAGGCGATCGGCCTCGTCGAGGGCGCGCCCAAGCTCGTGCGCTGCAGACCGTCGAGCCCGGCGGGCAGGACATGAAGACGATCGCGGCCGCCGCGGTCGCCTCCAAACCGAACTTCATCCCTGGACCGGCGCTCCCGCGGCGGGCGGCGAGCTGCTCAAGGCGCTCCGCGCGGCCAAGTACAAGGGCACGTTCAGCGCGACCGCGGCCTCCGAGAGCCCCGAGTTCGTCAGCGCGGCGGGCGACGCGGCGGAAGGCGCCTACGTGATGGCCACCGCGAACGCGAAGAACACGCCGATGGCGCAGACCTGGGGCGCGAGCTTCCAGCAGCGCTACCAGCGCGAGCCCGGATTCGAGGCACAGCAGGGCTACGACTCCGTGCGCACGATCGCGCACGCGATCCAGAAGGCCAAGACCACCGACGGCCCGAAGGTCGTCAAGAGCATGACCATGCTCGACCCGGACTTCGTCAACTCGCTGGGCGTCGTCCGCTTCGCCAATGACCACACGCTGCTCTATGACAACCGGGTCATTCTCAAGGTGAAGGACGGCAGCCCCCCTGGGAGCCGGTAGAATCGACGACTCACTGGGGTGAGCCGGGGCCGCAGCGCGGCCGCGCTGCTCTCTGCTGCTCGCCGGCGCGATCCTCGCGCCGGCGCCCGCGCGCGCCGACGGCGATCCCGCCAGCGACGTCCTGATCAAGGAACGGGCGTTC
>CAWKDW010000008.1:0-227263 GCA_963848475.1 uncultured Solirubrobacteraceae bacterium
GCGGCCGGATCGACCTTGTAGAGCCGCACCCATCGTGCGGCCGCGTCCACGGAAGACGACGCGGCCGTTGCGGTCCAGCCAGCGCTCGAACGCCGCGTCGGCCTTGCCGAACCCGTCCTCGATCAGCCGGGTCGAGATCAGCACGTAGGCGGCGTGGTTGGCACGCAGCGCGCTGGGCGTGGACCACTCCCGACGACGGCGTCGCGCTGGACGAACTGCGCGGTCTCCTCGGTCACCGAGATGCGCGTGCCCGACGGCAAGTGGGCCGCGGATGCGCTGGCGTACTGGCGGTAGGTGTCGTCGTGGTTGGAGCGGAGCTTCACCCACGACCCGCCGGCGGCCGCCAGCCATACGACGGCCAGCCCGATCGCGACCGCCCGCACCGCGGGCCGGCGCGCGGCGATCAGCGGCACGGCGAGCGCGACGCACGCCAGTGACGGGACGGCCATGAAGTAGAACATCTGCTCCTCGAGCGTCCCGATGCCGACGCCGTAGACCAGGTGCAGCGCCGCGCAGAGCTGGATCGCGACCAGCAGCGTCACGCCGAGTGGGGCGGTGCCGCAGCAGATCGCCGGAACGCGCGCCAGCGCGCACAGCGTCCCGATGCCGCAGAGCGCGTAGGAGGCGCCGAAGTACGGCATGTTGCGTTTGAGCGTCTCGACGAGGGTGACACCGCCCGGGCGGTTGAAGCCCGTCTCCTGCTTGATGCCGAGCAACCGCAACAGCCCGGAGGCCTTGTCGTCGAAGAGCAGGCCGAAATTGCCCGTCACAAGCACGATCAGCAGGTAGGCGAGAAATACAGCGAGCAGGCGACCGCGACGGCGGTCAGCGCGCGGCGTCGCAGGCCCTCGACGGGCACGAACGCGGCGATCAGCAGCAGCGGCAGGACCGTGAGGTAGGCCGCCGTGTCCTTCGTCAGCAGCGCGAGCCCAAACGCGACCCCGGCGAGGATCGCCGTGCGCGGCGTCTCCCGAACGATGAAGATCAGGACGCCCGTGGCGACCCAGAAGAGCGTCGGGGCCTCGAGGAACAGCCGGCCGTCGAAGCGCATGATGAACGGGTCCAGCGCGTACAGCACGCCGGCGACGATTCCCGCGAGCGCCCCCGCCGTCCGCCACACGGCGGCGGTCAGAATCCCGCAGGTCAGGGAGCCGATGATCGCCGGGACCAGCCGCAGGATCGATCCGATCCACCGAGGTGGGCCGTAGCCCGGAGATGTCGATCAGCCCGCCCAGGAGCAGGAAGAAGCCTGGCGGGTGCAGGTCGAACGGCCGGCCGTGAAGCTCGACGCCGTTCCCGACGGCCACCGAGTCCGCGATCTCCGAATAGGTCACTTCGTCGATGTGGAGGTCGGTCGCGGTGTGAAGGCCGATCACGCGCAGGACGCCACCAGGGCCAGTGGCCCGAGCACCCAGCTAAGGCCGCTACGCGAGCGCAGAGGCGTACACCGCTTCCTGAGCTGAGGCGAGACCCTCCCACCCGCTCGAGGTCGCGAGCTCGCGACCGCGGCGTCCCATCAGCGCGCAACGCTGCGGATCGTCGAGGAGTCGCTGCAGCGCGGTCCCGTAGGCGGCGACGTTGAACGGCTCGACCAGGGTCGCCGCGCCGTCGCCGACCGTCGTGCGCAGCCCGTCGATGTCGAAGGCGAGCACGGGCGTGCCGCAGGCCATGGCCTCAAGCGCCGTGATCCCGAAGGTCTCATAGCGCGAGGGCACGACGGCCACCTGAGCCCGGGCGAGCAGCCGCCACTTCTCGGCGCCGTCGACGCGGCCGAGCAGTTGTACCCGCTCGGAGAGCCCGCGCGAGCGCACCATCGCGGCGAAACGGTCGGCGTGCTTGCCGTCGCCCGCGACCAGCACCCGCGCCGCGGGCACGCGCTCGAGCGCGTCGAGCAGCAGATCCAGGCCCTTCTGGTCGATCTCGAGCCGGCCGATGAACACGACCAGGCCCGGCTCGGTCTCGACGGGGACCCGCAGCGCCTCGGCGAGCCCGGCCTCGTCGATGCCGTTGCCGATCGTGTGGACGTTGGCGTCCGGCGCCGCGAGCCGTAGCTTGGCCGCGATCTCCGGCGAGACGGCGATCAGATCGCGGTGGCTGCGGGTGCCCCAGCGCTCGATCGCGGTGAGCACGGACGGCGGCACGTAGTACTGCGCGGCCTTCTCACGGGCGAAGTAGCCCTGCACGGAGCCGACCGTCGGGACCTTGGTCCAGTGGCCGACGCCCATGCTCGACCACGGCGGGGCGAACTCCTCCACGACGAGGTCCGGCTTCAGCGCGCGAACCGCCCGGCGCGTATAGAGCGGCAGCAGCGCCTGATAGCTGAGCAGGCTCGGGGCATAGCCGCGCGGGATGCCCAGCTGGCTGTAGAAGACCCCGTCCTCGCGGCGCGGGCCGAGGTCGCTGGATGCGCCGCGGTGACGACGTGCACGTCATGCCCGTGGGCGGCGAGCCGAGTGTTGATCTCGCGGTTGCGGAGCGAGCCGCCACCGCTGCCGGGGCGCAGATGATCCTCGAGCGCGAGGTGCAGGATCCTCATGCGCTCGGCCCGCAGTCAGCCAGGTCGCGTCGGCCGCGACCGCCACGGCGACCGCCACCCAGAGCGCCGGGGAACGGGTGCGCGAGCAGCAGCGCCGCGAGCGCCACGAGCGGCGGCGCGGCCGTGCGCGCCAGCTTCCAGCTCGTATCCGGCCAGCGCCGGGCGCAGTTGCCCGCGAGCAGCGCGACGAGCGTGAGCGAGCCCGCGACCGCACCGATCGCCAGGCCGGTGACCCGGCGGTGAGCGCGCCCACGGTGACGAACGCGATCGCGATCGCCATGCCTGCCGCCAGCAGGCGCAGGCAGGCCGCGAACGCCCCGACGGCCTCATCCAGCCGACCACAGCGTGGCGACGGCGAACGCCGTGCCGCCGAAGACCGTGTAGGGCAGGTAGCGCGAGGCCTCCGCGAAGTCCGCCGGGAGCACCGCGTGCAGGATCGCCGCGGGCGCAGTCGCGCCGATCACGAGCACCGGGAGACACATCCGCAGCAGTGTCCGCAGGCTGGCGGCGGCGAGGCGGCCGTCGCCCGGGTCGCGGCTGAGCGCCGGGAAAACCGCGATCGAGAGCGCGAGGCCGAGGAAGAGCGGCGCGCGGCCGAGCGTCGCAGCCAGCGTGTAGCCCGCGACGTGCGGGTCGCCGGCCAGCAGCACGACCGCCAGCACCAGATCGACGACGGCCACACCGGTGACCAGGTCTGGACCGACACCATGCCCGCGGTGCCGCGCACGAGCCCGCCGAGCGGGTGGCGCAGCGGCGTCGCGGCGAGATCGGTGCGCATCGCGACGATCGCGGCCAGCAGGACGACGCAGGCGCCAGCGCAGGCGCCGAAGATCGCCCCGGCCGGGCCGGCACCGAGCTGGACGAGGGCGACGCCGAGCGCGACCTTGACGACGGCCTCGCCGGTCACGAGCGCGGCCAACAGGCGGAAGCGCTCGAGGCCCTGGGCCAGCCGACGGCGACCGTCGAGAGGAAGACGGAGACCGTCGCGGCGGCGAGCGCCGCGATCACCTCGGCGCCGGCGAAGCTCAGGGCCATCCCGCGAGGATCGCGGCGGCGACGATGCCCTGCAGCCCGTTGGCGGTGAACGCGAAGCGCAGCAGGAACGAACGGTCGCCGGGGGTCCGGCCGTTGCGGGCGATCGCCTGGGCCAGCACCCAGGGGACCCCAGCGGCGGCGACCGTCCCGGCGACCAGGAGCAGCGCCTGGCCGGCCGCGAAGATCGCGAAGTCGTCGCCGCTGAGCAGCAGCGTCAGCAGCAGCGTGAACGCGTAGTTCAGCGCCGCGGCGCCGACCTTGCCGGCCGTGACCCACGCCTCGGCGCCACGCGCTCGTGTCGGTGTGATCACCGCGGTCGCCATCAGGCTCAGGCCACCGGCTCGGCGCTGCCGAACAGGAAGTCCAGGGGGCGGGCGACGTGCATCTCGACGTCGTCGTGGTCGACCCCGAGGCGATCGAGGAGCCGCACCGCGGCGTCCTCGTCCGCGCCTTGGAGCAGCAGGCTGACGCTATCGGCGTCGACCTTCCAGCGGTGGGTGCGCCGGGCCACGGCCGCGACGTCCTCGATCGTGACGCTGCCGCGCGGGATCTTCATGCGGATGGCGACGTCGGAGGCCGCGCGGCGATCGCCGTCGTCGCGCTTGAGCCGGTCGCCCTCGGTCAGCAGCACGCGCGCGAGGTGCTCGGCGGTCGTCTTCCAGGAGAAGCCGTTGGCCCAGGCCTCGGTACGGATCGCGAAGTCGACGGCCTCGCGCGGGTCGGCGAGCCGCCGCAACGCCTCGATCAGCGCGGGCGTCAGGCCGTCGCGGCCGGGACGAGCCAGCCGGTGCGCTCGTGGCGGATGGCGTCACGGACGCCCGGGACGTCGAGGCCGACGGCGGGACGCGAGCGCGTTGGCCTCGACGATCGTCAGGCCCGAGCCCTCCGAGAGCGAGGTGATCGCCGTGACCCAGCCGCGCACGACCAGGCGGCGTTTCTCCTCCTCGGAGACGAAGCCGTGGAAGGTGACGCTGTCGTCGATACCGAGCTCAGAGGCGAGCGCCTCGAGCGACGCGCGCGCCGGCCCGTCGCCGACGACGTCAAGGTGGACGTCGGGGATCTCGTTGAGGATCTCGCGCAGCGACTCGAGCAGGTAGTCGAGGCGCTTGTGGGCGACCAGCCGCCCGACGGAGACGATCCGGGGCGCGTCGGAACGCTCGACGTCCGGTCGCGCGCGCAGACGATGCCGTTCGCCAGCACATGGATCGCGCCCCGCAGCATCAGCACCTGCCGCGCGTCGGCACGCGTGGAGGGCGAGACGACCGCGAAGGGTCGGCCCGAATAGATCTTGCGCGTGACCCAGCCTTCGAGGGTCCGGGCGATGGCCGCCGCCGGACGCGGCAGGTAGAGCGAGAACTGGGCCTGATGGACGTGGTGGATCACACACACGATCGGGGTCCGGCGAGAGGCGACGAGCGGGTGAAGAACGAAATGGTCTGGCAGTCGACGATCGCGTCGATCCTACGGCGACACCGAAGAATCCACCGTAGCGCGAGCGGATGGGGCCATGCAGGGCATTGCCCATGCGGTGGATCCGGACGCCGTTGACCAGTTCGTGGGCCGGAGCGCCCTCGACCGCCGCGGTCAGCAGCTCCACCTGCGCGCCCGCCTCTGCGAACAGCTCGGCGACGCGCTGGCGGTCGACCTCCGCGCCGCCCGCGCTGGGATGGCGCAGATCGCGCCAGTTGGTGAAGACGATCCGTGCTCCTGCGTAGCTCCCAAGCGGTTTCATGTCGCGACTGCCGCGAGGCGCGAACGCAAGCCCACGAGCTCGCGCATCGCCTTGGGTCCGTCCACGAACGGGTTCAGCGACGAGCCGGCGGCGTCCGTCCAGGAACGGGCACCTCGGTGACGTCGATCCCGGCGCGGTGCGCCAGCCCGAGGATTTCGACGTCGAAGGCGAAGCCGTTGGACTGCGACTGCGCGAACAGCGCCTTGGCAACACCCGCGTGGAAGAACTTGCAGCCGCATTGCGTGTCGGCGAGGCCGGCGACGCCCGTCACGAGTGTGCGCGTCATCTGCCGGAAGACCATGCCGCCGAGCCGGCGGCCGGCGGGTTGGACGGTGAGGTACTCGGCGCCGACGCAGCGGCGCGACCCGATGACGACGCGATGCCCGCTGACCAACAAGCCATGATCGGCCCGATCGTCGCGATCGGGGTCGACAGGTCGGCGTCGATGAACCCGACGCAGCGGGCCTGCGTCGACAACACGGCCCGGCGAACAGCCGCGCCCTTGCCCTTGCGCGAGCAGGCGATCACGCGGATCGCGACCCGCTCGGAGGCGACGGCGTCGATGCGGTCGAGCGTGCGGTCCGAACAACCGTTGTCGACGATGACCACCGAGGCCGTGAACGACTGGAGTTCGAGGTAGGCGATCAGCTCGCGCAGCGTCTCCTCGATCCGGTGCTCTTCGTTGAGCACGGGGATGATGACTTCGAGATCGGTCGTCGCACGCGGGCTCCGGCTGGATGCCCTGCGTTCGAACCTGCGCCCCCGGGGGCGTGCGTCATCCGCGTCGTCGTGACGCGGCGTCGTGCTGCTCGGCATCGGTGCCTTCCTGGCAAATGAATGGCTTAGAAACGTCCGTGCTCAGCCGCACTCTCTCCAGAGCTACACCACTGCCGCAGTAGACGGCGTTCAAACTACGGTCAAGACCCCATCGCCGCCAATGGGCTATTTGTTAGGCAACTAAGGGGCAGATGTCACTAGACCTACGGGCCACTCTGAATTCCGGTTACCACATCTGGGGGATGGTCGGCGCTCCCGCCCCTCGCCTACTCTCCCTGGAGTCCGAAAGCACCTCCGAGCGTCACCCGGAAGCGGCCCGTCACCGCCTCCGGATTGTTCCGCCGGCGCAACTCCGGCACCACCGTCATAGCTCGGTTTTTCCTGGGAGGGAACGCCAACAAGAGGGCGCCTTGGTCAAGGCGCCCTCTTGTGTTAAGGGGTACGTGCAAGTGGGTTAACGACGAAGGGCGCCTCGTGGGCGCCCTTCTTCGTTTAAGCCGTTGAGGGCTTGGACTACTTGATCTCGACGGAGCCGCCGGCTTCCTCGATCTCGCCCTTGAGCTTCTCGGCCTCGTCCTTGTCGACGCCCTCCTTGACGGGCTTGGGGGCCTCGTCGACGAGCGCCTTGGCCTCCTTCAGGCCCAGGCCGGTCGCCGCGCGGACGACCTTGATGACCTGGATCTTCTTGTCGCCGGAGCCGGTGAGGATGACGTCGAACGCCGTCTGCTCCTCCTCGGGCTCGGCCGCGTCGCCGCCGCCACCGCCGGCCGCGGGGGCCGCCGACATGGCGGACGCGGAGACGCCGAAGGCCTCTTCGAGGGCCTTGATGCGCTCGGAGAGCTCAAGGACGGAGATCGACTTGAGCTCGTCGATCCACTCTTCAGTGCTGGTGGCCATTTTCTAGTCCTCCGTAGGTGTGTCGTCGTTCGAAGCTTCGGGCGCGGCTGCGGGTGCTGCTCCGCCACCGCCGAGCAGACCCTTGTCCACGATCTGCTGCAGCTGCCGGGCGAGGCCGGCAGGAAGGTTGTTCAGTGCGTTCACGAGGCCGCTGATGGGCGAGCCACCATGCCGACCAGGCGGGCCTCGAGGACCTCGCGGCTCGGGAGCTGGGCGATCGCGTCGACGTCTTCCGGCGTCAGCGCGGCGCCGTTCATCCAGCCGCCCTTGAACTCGAGCAGCGTGCCGCCCGTGCCCCGGCGGAAGTCGCGCAGCGCCTTGGCGGCCGCGGCGGCGTCGCCGCGCACGAACGTCATCGCGGTCGGGCCGGCGAGAAGCTCCTTGAGCCCCTCGGCGCCGACCTGATCGGCCGCGCGCTCGGAGAGCGTGTTCTTGACGACGCGGAACGTCGCGTCAGCGTCACGCAGCTTCGTGCGCAGCTCGGCGGCCTGCGGCACCGAGATGCCGCGGTAGTCGACCGCGAAGATGGCCTGGGACTCGCTGATCTGCCCGGCCACCTCCTCGATGACCTGGGCCTTCTGGTCTCGGTTCAACCGAGTTCCTCCTATCCCGGGCTTACGTCAAAGCGGCCGGAGTCTGTGGAGGAGGCTGTGAAAGCGCCCTTAGGCGGCTGACGCAGCCTCCGTTTCAATCAAGTCCTTGGTGCGCGACGGGTCGACCTTGATGCCGGGGCCCTGAGTCGACGCGAGCGTCACGGTGCGGATGTACTTGCCCTTGGCCGCGGACGGCTTCGCGCGGAGGATCTCGTCCAGCACTGCCTGGTAGTTCTCCAGCAGCTGCACGTCGTCGAACGAGGTCTTGCCGACGGTCATGTGCACGATCGCGGTGCGATCGGTGCGGTACTCGACCTTGCCGGCCTTGGACTTCGGTGACGGCCTTGGCGACGTCCATCGTCACGGTGCCGACCTTCGGGTTCGGCATCTTGCCCGACGGGCCGAGGATGCGGCCGAGGCGACCGACCACCGGCATCATGTCCGGCGTCGCGATCGCGATGTCGAAGTCCATCCAGCCGTCCTGGATCTTGGCGGCCAGGTCGTCGGCGCCGACGAAATCGGCTCCGGCCTCCTCGGCCTCCTTGGCCTTGTCGCCCTTGGCGAACACGGCGATCGTGACTTCCTTGCCGAGCCCGTGCGGCAGCGCGATCGTGCCGCGCAGCTGCTCGTCCGCGTGGCGGACGTTGAGGCCGGTGCGGAAGTGCACCTCGACGGACTCGTCGAACTTCGCCCGCTTGACTTCCTTCATGAGCTTGACGGCCTCGTGCGGGGTGTACTCGCGGTTGCGATCCACCTTCGCGCGGGACTCGAGGTAGGTCTTGCCGTGCTTTGCCATTACGCCACGACCTCCACGCCCATGGAGCGGGCGGTGCCCGCGATGATCTTGGCCGCCTGGTCGACGTCGTGCGCGTTCAGGTCGCCGAGCTTCTTCTCGGCGATGGCGCGCACCTGCTCGTTGGTGATCGTGCCGACCTTGACGCGGTTCGGCTCACCTGAGCCCTTGTCGATGCCGATCGCCTGACGGATCAGGACGGCGGCGGGCGGAGTCTTGGTGACGAACGTGAACGAGCGATCCTCGTAGACCGTGATGACGACGGGGATGGTGACCCCCATGTCGCCGGAGGTCTGGGCGTTGAACGCCTTCACGAACTCCATGATGTTGATGCCGTGCTGGCCCAGCGCCGGGCCGACGGGGGGCGCCGGCGAGGCCTGGCCTCCGGGCGCCTGCAGCTTGATTGTCGTAAGGACTTTTTTGGCCATGTCAGATCTTCTTCACTTGGTCGTAGCCGACCTCGACGGGCGTCTCGCGGCCGAAGATGGATACCAGCACCTTCAGCTTTGACGCGTCCTCATTGATCTCGGAGATCTCGCCTGAGAAGTCCGAGAGCGGACCGGAGATCACCTTGACGGATTCGCCGATCGAGAACTGCGCCCTGCTCGGAACCTTCTGCGCCACCTCGCGGTGCAGCAGCCGGTCAACCTCCGCCTGGGTCAGCGGGATCGGCTCGTTGGAGGCACCCACGAAGCCGGTGACGCCGGGAGTGCCCTTGACGACCTGCCAGGAATCCTCGTTGAGGTCCATGTTCACCAGCACGTAGCCGGGCATGGTCCGCTTCTCGACGGAGATCTTCTGGTTGTCCTTCATCTCCTGAACCGTCTCGGTCGGAACGACGACCTGGCGCACAGCGCGCGACTGGTTCAGCGATGAGACACGGTGCTCAAGGTTCTGCTTGACCTTGTTCTCGTGCCCGGAATAGGTGTTGATGACGTACCAGCGAAACATTCAGTGCCTGAAAGTTGAGCGGCCAGCGCTACAGGATGGCCTGGATGATGGGATTCCAGATGGCGTCGAGCAGACCGAGGTAGGCGCCGGCGACCACCACGAACCCCAGCGTCACCGCCGTTCCCTGGCCGACCTGACGGCGATCCGGCCACTGGACGCGGCGGAGCTCGGCGTACGACGCGCGCAGGAAGTCGGCCGCACGGCCGAACAGTCCCTTGCGCGGGTGCGCGGGCTCGTTGGAGTGGTGATGCTCCTCGGGCACTTCGGCCTCGCCGTCGTCGGCGCTGGCCTGAATCTGCGCCTCGTTGCCCGCGCGGCCGGCAGCCTCCTGGCGGGCTGCGCGCTCCTCACGCTCGGCACGCGACCGGCGACGACGGGTCGGCCCGTCGGGACCGGCCTCGCCCATATGCGCTTCGGTGATGTTGGGCATTGCCTGCCCGAGCGGGTCGGGCGGCTCGGCGTCGCCGAAGTCACGCTCGAAGTCATCGTCGCGCACACGATCGTCGCCGATATCGGCGTCGTTCTCTTCCGGGCCTGGACGATCGGTAGCCATCGTTGCCTAGCGCGTCTCGCGGTGCCCGGTATGGCACCGGCACCACTTGCAGTACTTGCGCAGGGTGATGCGATCCGGGTTGTTGCGCTTAGACTTCTTGGTTTGGTAGTTCCGGCGCTTGCAGTCCTCGCACGCGAGGGTCACTGCGATCCGGACG
Source organism: uncultured Solirubrobacteraceae bacterium (assembly GCA_963848475.1). Taxonomy (GTDB): domain Bacteria; phylum Actinomycetota; class Thermoleophilia; order Solirubrobacterales; family Solirubrobacteraceae; genus Solirubrobacter. Next base: position 10,025 of record CAWKDW010000008.1, read on the forward strand.
TCTCCGCGGGCCATGAAAGGCGTGCTCCGAGAGTCGTGGGTTCGTGAATACGCCGGGCGGCAAAGGAAAACCCCGCACCGGCGCGAGGTCGGCAAGGAAGGATAGCGCCTACTCGGCGCGCCCTCGAATACCGATTGGCGACGATCGCCGGTCGCTCGACCGGAGTGCCCGCCTCGGCCGACCATGCTAGCCGAACCAGTTGTGCGTGAGTCCAGGCCAAAGGCGTGGCCGAGAACGTTCCCTGGCCCTTCGTGAACCCGGGCCTGCCGGTCGGTTCGCGACCGTCCCAGACCTGCTCGGGGAGCATCCCGCCGCCGTTCGCGGTCCCCGCCATCGCGGCCAGCAGCGCGGTCGCCGGGCGGCCCGCGAGCAGCTCGTACTCGCCGCGCTCGCCGGCGAAGATCGGCCAGGCCCGGCCCGAGCGTCCGGCGGGTGTCGTCCGGGAACAGCCGCCACGACTTCCCGTCGCGGCGCTCGCCGTAGCCGTCGAAGCTGAAGCGGTGCCAGAAGCCGCCCGCCCTTGAGCCGGCTGTCGACGACCTCGAGCGTGTTCAGGACCGTCGGATCGTCGGCGCGCTTGACGCCCAGGCGGACGAGCTCGAGGAAGCTGACGTCGACGACGCGGCGCTGGTCGAGCGCCGAAGGACCGGAGTCGCCGATCGCGTACTTGGTCCCCTTGTCGGGCTTGCGGTCCTTGGTCACGCGCAGGTAGTACGGCGCATCCGAGTAGGGGCCGTTGGTGGTCGCCGTCCAGCGCTCGACGTTCGGCGGCCCAGCCGTCGGCCTTGGCGAGGTACTTCGCGGCGCGCTTGCCGTCGCCGTTGCGGGTCGCGATGTCCGCCGCACAGACGAGGCCGGCGATCTCGGCCGCGATCGTCGCCGGCGAGTAGCCCTCCTGGTTCTCCCAGCGCTCCTGCTCGGAGATCGGGCCCTTCTCGACGATCAGGTCGGCGGCCTTGCGCACGTGGCGCCAGTCCTTCGGCGCGAAGCGGCGCAGCTGCCAGGCGAGCACGATCGGCAGGCCGACCTGGTCCATCTGCAGCGACTTCCACTTCGGCTGTCCCGTCGACCTGGCTGTTCTGCGGGAACGAGCCGTCGTCGAGCTGCTGGCGGTCGAAGAGGAAGTCGAGCGCGCGGTTGGCCGCGGGCGCGTCGCCCGCCGCCAGCAGCGCGGTGGCGATCTGGTAGAGGTCGCGCGCCCAGACGAGGTGGTAGGGCGCCGAGCGCGGGTTGTCGGGGTCGATCCGCAGCTCGCCCCAGCCCCAGGGCATGCTCGGCGAGGCGACGAACGCTCCCGGGTTGTCCTTGTCCTCGTGCGCCTTGAGCACCAGCAGCGAGGTCTCGTACTCGCGCGCGACCGGGAGCGCGGCGGCGGGCATCGGGTCGCAGCTGGTTGCGGTAGTCCACCCAGCCCTGCTTGTAGGCGCCGACGATCGCGTCGAAGCCCGCGTTCAGCGACGCGAGCGCGCCTTCAGCGCCGCCGATCCGCGCTGCGCGAAGCTCAGCGCGAGCGTCAGGTCGCGGTGCTCGCCGCGACCCGTCAGGCGGGTGTGGGCCTGCTGGACGACGTTGCCGGGGCGCAGCGCGTCGTAGGTGTGCTCGAGCAGCCCGTCGGTGTGGCCCTTGTAGCCCGAGCTCGTGCGCGTGAGCGCGGGGCGCGCGACGAGCGCGCTCGCGATCCGCTGGTCGTGGGCCAGCAGCGCGTGCCCGCGCGTCCAGCCGACGTCGTCGGTGCCGTCGTTGTAGAGCTGCGGGTCATAGGAGATCTCGACGTCGTGGTCCTCGCCGTCGAGCGAGTCGAAGCGGACCTTGGTCAGGACCGTCGCGCGCTCCGGATCGCTGACGTAGGTCCGTGTCAGCCGCCACTTCGAGGTGCTCGACGTCTGCGTGTAGATCAGCGTGTCCTGGGTGACCGTGCCCGTCGTGACCCGGCGGCCGTCGACCATGAACGCCAGCTCGCGCGCCGACGGGTGCGAGAGGTCCGGGTAGTAGACCTCGGTCAGCTCCGCCTTGCGCAGCGTGAACCAGACGCGGCTCGCCTTGGTCGCCGCGGTCCCGAAGCCCTGCTTGTCCGCGCTCGCCCAGTCGGCTCGGCCTCCGGGCGCCCCGGGCGCGCGCTCACGCGCGTGCGCGAGGCGCTACGAAGAGCAGCAGCGCGCACGCGAGTGCGGACCCGAGCACCCGAACCATGGCGCAAGCGTACCCGCCTGATAGACCTCGTTCCCATGGTCGTGAAGATCAACGCAATCGAAGTCACCGAGGGCCGCGGCCCTGAGCTCGAGGCGCGCTTCGCCAAGCGCGCCAGGGAGGTCGAGGGTATGCCCGGCTTCCTCGGTTTCGAGCTGCTGCGCCCCGCGAAGGGCGAGACGCGCTATTTCGTCTACACGCGCTGGGAGAGCGAAGAGGACTTCCGCGCCTGGGTGGACTCCTCGGCCTTCACGCGCGGGCACGCCCAGGCCGCCAAGGACAGCCAGGGCACCGTCGCGCACGGCTCGTCGCTGATGGAGTTCGAGGTCGTCGAGCTGGTCGCGCCGCGGGCCTAGAAGCGGCGTTCCTGGCGGCGCCGCTCCTCTTCCTCGCGCTCGCGCTCGCTCTGCAGGCCGAGCTGCATGAACACGTTGGCGAGGACGACGAGGGCCGAGACGCCGATCAGCACGATCCCCGCACCGAGCGTCGCGTCGCCGCCGATCGCGACGAGGACGATGCCGGCGACGAGGATCGCCGCCGGCAGCGCGATGCGGATGATCCACATCGGGCTGCGACCTAGGCGGCCGCGATCGACGACGCGGCCTCCTCGCGCGTGAGCGGTGTCTTACCCCAGCGCGTGGTCTGGGCGTAGTCGATCAGCCGCGGGAAGTAGTCGGTCAGGTGCGGGCACGAGATCCCCGACGGGCCGAAGAGCTCGCGCGCGTGCGCGTCGTCGAAGACCATGTCCATGTCGAAGTACGGGAAGTAGACCGCGGCCTGGTCGTCGGCGTGCGCCGAGCCGGTCCCGGCGGTCCCGGGCGGCACCACCGGAGGGCGCTCCCGGCCGAAGGCGGTGGAGGTCATCGCGACCAGCTCCTCGACCGTGCACGCCTCGCGTCCGGAGACGAGGTTCACGACGCCTGAATCGGACGGAGTCTCGAGCATGTGCACCAGCGCATCGGCCACGTAGTCCACCGGCACGACGTCCACGAGCGCCTCGGGCCGCGCGGGGACCTCGGCGAAGAGCCCGCGCGAGAACGCGCGGATCGGCCAGTACAGGACGTTGAACGCGGGAGTCCAGCCCGAGGTCGACTCGCCCATCACGATCGACGGGCGGGCGATCACGGGATCGAGATCGACGGCGTCGATGACGACGTGCTCGGCCTCCCACTTGGTCTGCTCGTAGGTGTTGCGGAACGCCTGCCCCGTGTCGAGCTCGGTCTCGTGGAACGTGCCCTCGGTGATGCCGGCGACGTACGCGGTCGAGACGTGGACGAAGCGCTCCAGGCCATCGCCGGCGGCCTTGATCTCGCGCGCCAGGGCGATGATCTCGCGCGTGCCCTCGACGTTGATGGCCCGCGCCTCCTCCAACGGCAGGTCGAAGGAGATCGAGGCGGCGCAGTGCATGACCGCGCCCGCCTCCGAGGCGACGGCGACGCGGCTCTCGGCGTCCATCCCGAGACCCGGAGACGTGACGTCGCCCGCCACCGCCCGCGCGCGCCCCTCGTAGACCGAGGGATCGACCCACAGCTTGGCCATGACGTCCTGCAGCCGCGCCTGCGCGGCCGCGTTGTCGGACGCGCGCACGAGGGCGATCACCTCGCGCTCGCCCTTCTGGAGCAGTCGGGCCATGACCTCCATGCCGAGGAAACCCGTGGCGCCCGTCAGGAAGACGGGAGGCTTCACGCCTCTACCTCCTCGCGGATGGGCGTGATCTGCGTGCCCATGGCGTGGAAGCCGCCGTCGACGTGAATGATCTCGGCGGTGATCGCGCGGGCGGCGTCGGAGAGCAGGAAGTTGATCGTCTCCGCCACCGGCGCCGGGTCCTCGACGTCCCACGGCAGCGGCGCCTGCTTCTCCCACGCGCTGGCGAGATCGGAGAACCCAGGGATGCCGCGCGCGGCGAGCGTCGCCAGCGGGCCGGCGCTGACCAGGTTCACGCGCACACGGCGCGGGCCGAGGTCGCGCGCCAGATACCGCGCGGTCGCCTCCAGAGCCGCCTTGGCGACGCCCATCCAGTCATAGACCGGCCAGGCGACCTGCGCGTCGAAGTCCAGGCCGACGATCGCCGCGCCCTCCTCCGGGAACAGATCCGACAGCCCGACGGTCAGCGCCTTCAGCGAGAACGCCGAGGTCTGGAACGCCGTGATCGCGCTCTCGACCGGCGTGTTGAGGAAGTTGCCGCCGAGCGCGTCGCCGGGAGCGAAGGCGATCGCGTGCAGGACGCCGTCGACGCGCCCCCAGCGCTCACGCAGGTCCGCCGCGACGGCCTCGATGTCCTCGGGCTTGTTGACGTCGAGCTCGAGCACGTCCGGGACGGGATCGAGCTTCAGCGCGGAACGATCGGTCATGCGCTTGGCACGGCCGAAGCCCGTCAGGACGATCTCGGCACCCGCCGCCTGCGCCTGCTTGGCGACCTCGTACGCGATCGACTCGCGGTTGATGACTCCAGTGATCAGGAGCTTCTTGCCTTGCAGAGAACTCACAGCGGGTTCATTCCTCCAGAGGTCGAAGCCTGGGACCCGCCCGAAACGGCGGGTCCCAGGAGATGTTCAGGCGGCCTCGAGGCAGAGCACAGCGTTGTGCCCGCCGAAGCCGAAGGACGACGAGATCGCGATCGCGCGCTTGCCGTCGAGGTTGAGCGGCTTGGCGGAGCCGGGGACGTAGTCGAGATCCAGCCCTTCGCTGGGGTTCTCGAGACCGAGCGTCGGCGGAGCGATCCGGTCGCGCAGGGCGAGGATGGTCGCGACGGCCTCCACGGCGCCGGCGGCGCCGAGCAGGTGCCCGATCGAGGACTTCAGCGACGAGATCGGGACCTTGTACGCGTGGTCGCCGAGGGCGAGCTTGAGCGCCTGGGTCTCGGCGGCGTCGTTGAGCTGCGTCGACGTGCCGTGCGCGTTGACGTACACGACGTCCTCGGGCTCGATGCCGGCGTCCTTGAGCGCGGCCCTCATCGCTCGCGACGGGCCGCCACCGGTCTTGTCCGGCGCGGTCAGGTGGTAGGCGTCCGCGCTGGCGCCGTAGCCGCGCAGGGTGCCGAGTACCTTCGCGCCGCGCGCGGCAGCGGTGTCCGCGGCCTCGAGCACCAGGATCCCGCCGCCCTCGCCCATGACGAAGCCGTCGCGGTCCTGGTCGAACGGACGCGAGATGCCCTTGACCGACAACGCGTCGAGCGCGTTGAACGAGGCCATGGAGAGCGGCGTCAGCGCCGACTCCGAGCCACCGGTCACGACCGCGTCGACGAGACCGGACTCGATCATCATCTTCGCGGCGCCGATGGCGTCCGCCCCGCCCGAGCAGGCGGAGACGATGCCGTGGCACGGCCCGAGCAGCTTGTAGCGCATCGAGACGGCCGCGGCGGCGGCGTTGCTCATCATGAGCGGCACGGAGAGCGGCGGGACCTTCTTCGGCCCGCTCTCGATCAGGAGCTCCTTGCCCCGCTCGAGCGTGCCGATCCCGCCGATGCCGGTGCCGAGGATCGAGGCGATGCGGTCGCCCTCGTAGGGCAGCTCATCGCTCCAGCCGGCCTCGGCCAGCGCCTCGTCGCCCGCGACCAGCGCGAACTGCGTGAAGCGGTCCGCCCGGCGGATCTCCTTGATCGAGAGATGCTCGGACGGGACGAACTCCGTCGCCGCGCCGGTCCCATCTTCGATCCCGACGACGCCGGCGCTCCAGCGCTCATGCAGCGTGCGGGCGCCGACTCCGAGTGCGGAGACGGCCCCGACGCCTGTGATTACGACCTCGCGGCTCATGAACCCTTTTTGATCACCAGGTCGATCGCGTCCCCGACCGTCTTGATCTTGCCGACGTCATCGCCCTTGAGGGCGACGCCGTACTCGTCCTCGATGATCTGCGAGAGCTCGGCGAGGTCGAGCGAGTCGACGTCGAGGTCCTCGAACGTCGCGTCGCGGGTGATCGCGGACTCGTCGACGCCGAACTGCGGAAGGGCCTCGTAGACGGTCTTCTGGACGTTCTCTTCAGTGATGGCAGCAGCCATGTTCATATCTCCTTGGGTTTGAAGTGCGTTTAAGGTCGGATGATCGGGGTGGGGCGGAGGGGATGTCCGCCTTCAACGGTCAGGCGGACATTCCGCCGTCGACGTACAAGGTGGTGCCGGTGACGTAGGAGGCGTCGGCGGAGGCCAGGAACCGCACGGCGGCGGCGACCTCCTCCGGAGTGCCCTGACGGCGGGCGGGGATCGCCTTGACGATCTCGTCCGTGGCCAGCTCGGCCGTCATGTCGGTGCTGATGAAGCCGGGAGCGACCGCGTTGACGGTCACCCCACGCCGCGCGACCTCGGCGGCGATGGTCTTGGTCATGCCGATCAGGCCGGCCTTGGCCGCGGCGTAGTTGGACTGCCCGACGTTCGCCCGCGGCCCGACGACCGATGCGATGTTGACGACACGCCCGTAGCGCGCCTTCATCATCGAGCGCAGGGCATCTCGCGTCAGCCGGAAGGCCGGCGAGAGATTGGTGGCGATCACGGTGTCCCAGTCGTCGTCGGAGAGCTGCACCGCGAGACCGTCGCGGGCCACGCCCGCGTTGTTGACGAGCGCGAGCACGGGGCCGCCGAGCTCGGTCTCGACCTCCTTCAGCAGCGCCTTGGGGTCGGCGTCGGTGACGTCGGCGTGGAAGGCCTTGGCCTTGCCCCCGGCGGCCTCGATCGCGTCGACCGCGGCGCCGGCGCCGGCAGCATCTGAGCGGTAGTTGACCGCCACGACCCAGCCGTCGGCGGCCAGCGCCTTCGCGATCGCGGAGCCGATGCCCTTGGATGCGCCCGTGACGAGCGCGACGGCGTTCTCGGGCCTCTCGCTCATGTGCCGGACCACTCCATCACGCCGGCGCCCCACGTGAAGCCCGCGCCGATCGCGGCGACCAGGACCTTGTGCCCGGGCCGCAGCCGGCCGTCCTCGCGCGAGAGCGAGAGCGTCAGCGGGATCGAGGCGGCGCTCGTGTTGCCGAGCTGCGCGATGTAGTCGGCGACCTTGGCGGGGTCGAGCTCGAGGCGCTCGCCGACGGCCTTGAGGATGCGCGAGTTGGCCTGGTGGTAGACGAAGAGGTCGATGTCGTCGAGCTCGAGCCCGGCCGCCGCGACGGCGAAGATCGTCGACTCCGTACAGGCGCTTGATCGCGATCTTGAACGTCGAGATGCCGTCCATGCGGATGAACGGGTCGTCGGGCGTGGCGACGATCGTGTCGGCCAGGCCCCCGTCGGCGCTCAGGTCGATCGGGCCGATGCCGCTGCCGGACACGGTCGGGCCGAGCACGACCGCGCCCGCGCCGTCGCCGAACAGCATCCCGGTCTTCTTGTCGTCGAAGTCGGTGATGCGCGTCAGCTTCTCGGCGCCGATCAGCAGGATCCGCTCCGCGCGGCCGACCTCGATCATCGCGGCGGCCTGCGCGAGCCCGGCGAGGAAGCCGGTGCAGGCGGCGCCGATGTCGAACGCGGCGGCGCGCTGGGCGCCGAGCGCGTGCGCGACGCGCGGGGCGGCGTTGGGCGTGATCTCGTCCGGGCTCATCGTCGCGACGATCACGAGGTCGAGCTCCAGCGGATCGGTGCCCGCGTCCTGCAGCGCGCGCCGGGCGGCGAACACGGCGAGGTCGTTGGTGCCCTCGTTGGCCGCGGCGCGGCGGCGCGAGTGGATGCCCGTGCGCTTGACGATCCAGTGGTCGTCGACGCCGATGCGCTCGGCGATGTGGCCGTTGGGGACGATCTCGGTCGGCAGGTAGTGCCCGAGGCCGAGGATCGTCGCGGTGCGCGGCGGCGCCACGCGGCGAGTGTTGCGGGCCGCGTCGCGGGCGATCTGGTGCAGCTCCGGCGGAAGCGCGGCGCTAGGCATGGATGAGTCCTTCAGCGGGGGTCTCGAACGGCACGCCCTTGAGGATGCGCTTCCCCATCCGGGCGAGCACCTTGCCGGGGCCGACCTCCACGAAGGAGGGCGCTCCGGCATCGTGCATGGCGATCACGGTCTCGCGCCAGCGCACCGGCTTGATCAGCGCGCCCGCGAGCTCGGCGCGGACGTCCTCGAACGGCGCGGCGCTGGCGCCGGAGAAGACGGTGAAGGTCGGCTCGCCGAGCTCGACCTCGTCCAGGGCGGCGCGGAACGGGGCGACGGACGGCTGCATCGCCGGGGAGTGGAAGGCGCCGGCGACGTTGAGGCGGATCACGCGCGTGTTGCGCTCGGCGGCGAACGCCTCGGCCGCGTCGAGCGCCTCGATGCCGCCGGAGAGGACGACCTGGCCGGGCGCGTTGTCGTTGGCGACGGTCACGCCGCCGGCCTCGGCGATCTCACGCGCGTCCTCCAGCGAAGCGCCGACGACGGCCATCATCGAGCCGTTGCGGGCTTCGCCCATCAGCCTGCCGCGCAGGACGACCAGCTCGAGCGCGTCGTCGCGCTTGAGGACGCCGGCGGCGACGAGCGCGGCCAGCTCTCCGAGCGAGTGGCCGGCGCCGAAGCTGGGCTGGAGATCGAGCGCCTCCCAGCCGACCACGGAGGCGCAGAAGATCGCGGGCTGTGCGAAGCGGGTGTTCTCTTCTACGCGGGCGAAGGGGTCCTCGCCGACGAGCTCAGTGACCTTCTCAAGCAGCTCGGGCGAGCGCTGCGCGACGAGGTCGCGCATCTCGGGGGTGTGGCTCCCCTGGCCCGGGAAGAGCGCCGCGGGTTGGATTGCATTGCTCACACGTGCACCATCACTCAAGGGCGCGTGTGCTCCCACCCTCACTTCGGCCCTACCCCCCGGACAGGGGGTGCCATACCCCACGTCTAGGAAAATGGGGCGCCGCTGCCGTTTCCGTGGGTCAGGCTAACCCTTGGGCAGCGTGCCGCAGATGACCGTGGCGCGGACCGGGGTCGGACCCACGTAGCCGCCGGGGTCGCTGTCGCGCGTGAAGCTGAACGACATCGAGCGTGAACTGCTGAACTTGGCGCGCTCGATCGTCGGGATCGCCCAGGCGCCGTTGTCGCCGGACCGGCTGCGGTGCGCGCTGAGGTCGACGCCCCAACCGAGCACCCGTCCGCGCTTGCAGGTCGCCGTGCCCTGCGCGGGCGCCGTCGCGGTGACCATCCCGGAGAACTCCGCCGTCGTGACCCCCTTGGCGCGCACGCAGGCGGCGCGCGGGTAACCCAGCACGCCCGCGTTGTTGGCGAACGCGCCGGCGATGCTCGACGGAAGCTGCGCGCTGTACGTCCAGCGACGCGCGCCATCGGGCATCGACGTGTAGGCGCCGAAGGCCGGCGCATGGCCGTGCGCGAGCGCCGCGCCGAGCGCCACATAGCCCGAGGGGCACTTCAGCGACGCCGTCACCGCGAACCCGGCGCCGGTGGCGCTGAGCTTCACCGGGATGCCGATGTAGGAGGGGGCGCGCCCGCCGCGGACGCACAGGGCCTGCAGCTTGGTCTTCGCCGTGCCCTCCGCCCCGGTGGCGTAGACGCTCATCCCTACGAAGCCGAGATCCTCGTTGGCCAGCGGGTTCGTCGCCGACGCGATGCCGAGCGCGAGCGGCTCGTAGCCCTTGCCGCATTTCGCCTTGACGAGCTGGCTGTCCGCGAAGAACTTGCCGGACGACCGGGGGGCGGTGACCTTGGTCGAGACGGTCTTGGTCGTGAAGACCTTCAGCTTCGGCGTCGTCTTCTTGGCCTTGGCGTCAGCGTCGGCGACGGGGGCCACGACGAGCAGCGAACCGCAGGCGACCGAGGTGAGCAGGATCTTGAGAGAGCGCACGTGGACCACCCTAGGGCAGTGAGCCGGAATCGTTACCTCGCCGATGGCCCAGTCCGGAACTCCGCCGTCAGGAGATCAGACCGAGTCGCTGGGCCTTCTGGACCGCCTCGGCGCGGTTTCGGACGCCGAGCTTGCGGTACAGCGAGGACGTGTGCTCCTTGACGGTGTGTGGGCTGAGGAACAGCCGGCCGGCGATCTCGCGGTTGGTCGCACCGGACGCGACCGCTTCCAGCACCTCGCGCTCGCGCTCACTCAACGGCGGGCCCGCGGGAGATTCGTGCGGCTTGAAGACCGTCATTCCGAGCCCGACCATGCGGACCGCCCCGGCGATGTCGGCGGCCGGCCAGTCCTTGGAGATGAAGCCCGACGCGCCCGCGGCCTTGGCCGCGTTGGGGCTGATGCGGCCCGCGCCGGAGATCAGCAGCACGTTGAGCCGGGGCGAGAGCGCCAGCAGCTGCTGGCAGATCTCCGCGCCCGACTCCTGGCCGACGAACAGGTCCACGAGCGCGACGTGCGGGTCGTAGCGGCGCGCGAGCGCGAGCGCCTCCTGCGCGTTGCGGGCGCTCAGCGTGCGCTCGACCCAGGGCTGCTCACCGAGCATCATCCGCAGGCCCCAGTGCACGACCTCGTGGTCGTCGACGACCAGGACGCGCAGCTTGCGATCGCTGGAGCCGGCGGCGATCCGCGACGGGCTGAGATCAGGTCCGGTCAAGCGGCACCATCAGTCGCACGCGCCAGCTGCCGGGGTCACGCTCGCCGAACTCCACGATCCCGCCCAGCTGCAGCGCCTCGAGCGCGGCGAGCTTGAGACCCATGCCGCTCTGCCGCGCGTTGGCGCGCACGCCGTCGTTGACCACGTCGAGCACGAGCGTGTGACCGTCCTTGATCTCGAGGCTGACCTCGACGTTGGTCGGCCCGGCGTGCTTGTGCGCGTTGCGGACGGCCTCGGCGAGCACCGACTGCGCGAGCGCCTCGAGCGCGCGCGGGACATCGATGGCCTCCGAGCCGGGGCGCAGCGTCAGATGGAGGTCGCGATGCTCGTTGCGCAGCCGCTCGACCTCCTGCAACAGGGTCGTGTTGGTCTCGGGCGCGATCCGGCCGAGCGGGCGCTGGAGCGCACGGCGCAGGTCGAAGAGCGCCGCCTGCAGCTCCACGCCGATCCGCTCGCGCGCGGCGGGGCTGAGCTCCGCCTGGCTGGAGAACACGAGCTGGATCCCGAACAGGCGCTGGATCACCGAGTCGTGCACCTCGCGCGCGAGATCCATCCGCTCCTGCAGCTGCCGGGCCTGCGCCTGCTTGTTGGTGGCCAGGCGGGCGAAGGCGGCGAGCGCGGCGGTCTTGCCGAGCGTCCACAGCAGGTAGCGCTCGGAGTCGGCCAGCGGCGGGCGGTCCGGGCCGCGGTCGGACAGGATCACGCCGAGCCAGCGGCCGGCGGCGGCCATCGGCGTGCAGACGAGCGTCGACTCGCGCATCAGATCGCGGAACTCGACCGGGACGCCCTCGGCCGTGGCGCTCGAGATCTCGATCACGCGATCCTCCAGCAGCGAGTCACGCGCGACCGGGACGGTCTCGACGGTCACCTGGGCGTCGGCGAAGATCTCGAGCGGGATGCCGAACGAGCCCGCGGCGCGGACGCGGCGGCGCGCGCCGTCGTAGCGGAAGATCACGGCCCGGTCCATGTCGGCGAGCCGGCAGGTCGCCTCGCACAGGCGGCTGTAGAAGGCGTCGCTCGACGGGTCGGCCTCGACGCGCGAGAGCAGCTCGACGAACGTCTCGAGCGCATCGATGCGAACCGTGGGCTCGCTGGGAACGGTGTGACTCTCCATCCTTGTGCGCTGAACGCTACTCGCCCAGCAGGCGCTCGACACCGGCGAGCTCGAACACGCGCCGCACCGCGGGCGAAGCGCGCCGGACCGAGAACGACCAACCGTTGCTCTGCGCGGCCACGTACGCGTCGATCAGCGCCGTCAGCCCCGTCGAATCCATGAACGTCACCTCGCCGAGGTCGAGCTCGACCGCGTGACCCTGCCGGCGCAAGCGCTGCAACATCTCGACGAGCTCGGGCGCGGTGGCGATGTCCAACTCGCCATAGAGGACCAGTAGACGGTCACCGCGCAAGTCGGCGACCTCCGTGACCTTCCAGCTCGTGGGGCCATTCGTGCGCGTTCTCGGGACGCTACCGCACGTACGCGTCAGCGGCGCCGCAAGACGAACCACACGGTCGTGCCGCGATCGCTCTCGACGCCCCAGCGCTCCGCGAGCTGCCCGACGAGGAAGAGGCCGTAGCCGCCCGGCTCGTCCGCTGACCCGGCGCGCGGCGACGGCGTGAAGCCGTTGCCCTGGTCTGAGACCTCGACGCGGACCTCGGAGTCCCAGCTCGCGTGCAGCTCGAGCGGCTGGCTGGAATCGCCGTGGCGCACCGCGTTGGTGACGACCTCGGAGACGAGCAGCCGAAGCGTGTCGCTGTCCCCGCCGACCGCCTCACAGACCCGCGTGCGCGCCTCCGCCACGGAGCCGGGCTCCGCGGGGAGCGTCAAATCCAGCGTCCCGTGAGCGTTCATCTGCTCGTCGGCTGCCCGCGTCCGAAGACGCGGAAACAACCGGGTTCAGGGTTGTGACGACCTCGTGCCGTGTGCCCGTCAGGTGGGGAGCGGCCAGGTGTGGACCGGCTCGTTGGAGTGCATGTGCTCGCGGTAGCGGACGGTCATCTCGCGCAGCGCGTCGGCGCGGTCGAGGCGGTCGTAGAGACGATGGAAGGCCGCGGCCTGCCAGGAGGCGCCGTTGACGTGCTCGACGCAGCGCCGCTCGATGATCTCCAGCAGGCGGTCGGCGTCCGCCGAGTCGACGCCCCAGCGCGACAGGCCGTCGCGGGCCATCGGCAGCAGGCGGCGCAGGACGAGCTCGGCCGCGGGGGCCTCGCCGACGCCGGGCCAGTACAGCCGCGCGTCGAGGCCGTGCTTGGCGCCCGAGTAGAAGTTCTCCTCGGCGGCCGAGAACGACATCTGGCTCCAGACCGGGCGCTCATCCTCGACGAGCACGCGGACGAGGCCGTAGTAGAAGGCGGCGTTGGCGAGCGTGTCGACGATCGTCGGCCCGGCCGGCAGCACGCGGTTCTCGACGCGCAGATGCGGGCGGCCCCGGGCGATGTCGTAGATCGGCCGGTTCCAGCGGTAGATCGTGCCGTTGTGCAGGCGCAGCTCCTGCAGCTTGGGGGCGCCGCCGCTCTCGAGCACCGCCATCGGATCCTCTTTCTCGACCACCGGCAGCAGCGCCGGGAAGTAGCGGACGTTCTCCTCGAAGAGGTCGAAGATCGACGTGATCCAGCGCTCGCCGAACCACACGCGCGGGCGCACGCCCTGGGCCTTGAGCTCCTCCGGGCGCGTGTCCGTCGTCTGCTCGAAGAGCGCGATCCGCGTCTCGCGCCACAGCTCGCGCCCGAAGAAGAACGGCGAGTTGGCGCCGATCGCCAGCTGGGCACCCGCGATCGCCTGCGCCGCGTTCCAGTGCGCGCCGAACGTCGCCGGATCGATCATCTGGTGCAGCTGCACGCTCGTGCACGCCGCCTCCGGTGCGATCGTGTCGGCCATCACCGCGAGCCGCTCGATGCCGGTGATGTTGATCTCCAGGTCCTCGCCGCGCGCCGCGAAGATCTGCTCGTTGAGCAGCTTGTAGCGCGGGTTGGCCGACAGCACCGAGCCGTTGAGCAGCTGCTCGGTCAGCGTCGGCAGGATCCCGATCGTCATCATGTGCGCGTGGGCCTTGACCGCCTGCTCCTCGGCGTGATTGAGGTCGCGCCGGACCGTCTCCTCGAGCTCCGAGAACACCGCGCCTTCGAGCTTGCGCGGCGGGATGTTGATCTCGATGTTGAACTGCGCGAGCTCGGTCTGGAAGTCGTCGTCGGCGATCAGCTCGAGGACGTGCGTGTTGGCCAGCGCCGGGTCGCCCGTCTCCTCGGTCAGGTTCAGTTCGATCTCGAGCCCGATCGAGCGACGGTCGGGGTCAAAGCGCGACTCTCGGAGCATCCGCGCGAAGACGTCCAAGCAGAGCTTGACCTTGTCCCGGTAGAGCTGACGGTTCTCGCGGCTGAACGTGGTGTCGACGACTTCGTCGCCCATGGGGCTCCCTTTTCCCGGCGGAGCGTGCAGTCTTTCATCAACCGGGGTGACCCGGCTCAGTCGATGACGAGACCGACCGAGACGCCCGTGACCTTGCCGCCGGAGATGCGGAAGTCGGTGACCCGCTACCGGGGAGGAAGTCGCCCGTGTGGCAGGAGCGCACCGAGCCGAAGCTCTCGCATTTGATGCCGCTCACCTTCGCCTTCAGCGCCGCCTCACTGGAGCCGACGCCGATCCCGCCCGCGGTCCGGTCGCCGCGGCCCGTCGTCTCGACCGAGGTGACGTTGGTCTTGCCCTGGAAGAACACGCGCACGCCGCCGGGGAACGTGTAGCGCACGAACGGCCCGAAGTCGTTCTTGCCGGTCGCGGTCCTGGTCGGCTTGCCGAGCGCCGCACGCACCTCGGCACGGGTGTTGCCGAGCCGCGCGCCCGCGATCCCGTTGTCGACCTGGATCATGGCCTCCGCGGCCGGGGCTGCGAAAAGCAGCGCGACGACGATCGTCGAGAGTGGGAGGAGGCGCGCGTAGGAGTTCACGACTCGCGAGTTTAGAGCGGAGCCGCGCAACGGCGTGTGGCTCGGCCGCAGCCGACCCCCTGCCTACCCGACAGTTCTCACGGCGTCGGCGCAAGAGCCCGTGCGAAGGTGGTGGCCTGAGCGGGAAGGCGACACCGGCGACGAAGGCGCTCGAGCGGGCGAAGCTCGCCGTCAAGACGCATACCTACGAGCACGACCCGAAGCACGAGTCCTACGGCCTCGAGGCCGCCGAGGCGCTCGGGCTCGACCCGGCCACGGTGTTCAAGACGCTGGTCGCCGAGGTCGACGGCAGGCTGACCGTCGCGGTCGTGCCGGTCGAGCGGCAACTCGAGCTCAAGGCGCTGGCGAGCGCCGCGGGCGGCAAGCGGGCGCAGTTGGCGCAGGTGCAGGCCGCCGAACGCGCCACCGGCTACGTGGCCGGCGGCATCAGCCCGCTCGGCCAGCGCAAGCAGCTGCCCACGGTGATCGACGAGAGCGCGCTCGAGCATGCCGCGATCTACGTCAGCGGCGGGCGACGGGCGCTCGAGATCGAGCTCGCGCCGCGCGATCTGATCCGGCTCACGAACGCCACCGTCGCGGCGATCAGCGGATCCCCTCGGCGCTGAGCCGGATCACCTCGGCCGCGTTGGCCTTGGTGATGAAGTTCGGGCCGGTCGGGATCAGCTTGCCCTGGCTGGGGAAGACGCCGTAGCGCGCGCGCTGCGCCAGCAGCATCACCGGCAGGTAGCCCTGCAGGTACGGCTGCTGGTCGACCGCGAAGAGCATCTTGCCGTCGCGCACGGCCGCGAGCACGTCCGGCGAGAGGTCGAAGGTGGCGAGCTTCACGCGCTTCGCGAGCCCGCTGGCGCGGACGGCGTCCAGCGCCGGGATGGCGCCGCCCGGCCCGAGCGTGATGATGCCGTCGACGGGCGCGCTCGCGAGCGCCTCGGCCATCCGGCGCTGGGAGGCCCGCGCGTCCTGCAGCGGGACCGGCAGCGAGCGCGACAGACCGCCGCTGCGGGCGAGGCCGTCGGAGAAGCCGCGACAGCGCTGGTCGAGCCCGGCGTTGCCGTTCTCCTGGTTGACGCACAGCGCGCGCCGCACGCCCGCGCCGCCCATCCGCTTGCCGGCTTCGAGGCCTGCCTCGTACTCGGGCTCGCCGACGTGGGCGAGCGCGCCGAGCTTGCGGAACTCGTCGCTGCCCGAGTTGATCGTGACCACCGGGATGCCGGCCTTGACCGCGGCCTTGATCGAGGGCGAGAGCGCCGTCGCGTCGGGCAGCGAGATCACGAGCCCGTCGGGCCGGTCGGCGACCGCCTCGTCGATGTAGCGGCGCATGCGCTCGATCGAGAAGCTGTCGGGCGCGCGGTAGGAGACGGCCGCGCCGCTCTGGCGGTGCGCCTCCTCGATCCCGCGCTGGACGACCTTCCAGAACTCGTCGGACGCCTGCCCGTGCGTGATGAAGACGATCCGCGAGGTCGCGATCTGGACGCCGCGCGCCTGGCGGTCGGGCGCCTCGCGCGTCGCCACCGCGGCGTTGCCGGGCACGATCATGTCGCGCTCGCTGCGGGTGGAGACGCTCCCCGCGCAACCGCTGAGCAGGACGAGCAGGAACACGATCGCGAGCCGCCTCATGTGCGCGACACCAGCGATCCGGGCTCGCATGGGATGTGCGCCTCCAGGCGCGTGCCCTCACCCTGCGGGCTCACGACCTCGAGCCGGCCGTCGAGCACCGCGAGCCGGTCGATCAGCCCGCGCAGGCCGGTGCCGCCGGCGACGGTCGCGCCGCCCTTGCCGTCGTCGGAGACGACGACCAGCAGCTCGCCACCGTCGCGGCTGACGTCGACCCAGGCGTTGCGGGTGTCCGCGTAGCGGACGACATTGGTGAGACCTTCGGCGATAACGAAGTATGCCGCGGCCTCGACCGGAGCCGGCAACCGCTCGTCGAGGTTCACGGTCGACTCGACGTTCAGCGGCGCGCGCGCCACGAGCGCCTCGACCGCGGAGCCGAGACCGCGCTCGGACAGGAACGCGGGATGGATCCCGCGCGCGAACTCGCGCAGCTCCGCGAGCGCGACGGCGAGCTTCTCGCCGATCTGGTCGACGGTCCCCGCGAGCCCGCTGTCCGACAGCCGCGCCTTGAGCATGCGCAGGTCGAGCGCGAGGCTGACGAGCTGCTGCTGCGCGCCGTCGTGCAGGTCGCGCTCGATCCGGCGGCGCGCATCGTCGGCGGCCTCGACGATCCGCAGCCGCGAGACGCGCAGCTCGTCGACGCGGGCACGCAGCTCGGCCTTCAGCCGCTCGTTGTCGATCGCCAACGCGGCGGCCGACGCGGCGGCGGTGACCAGCTCGGGCGACGCGTCGAGCTCGGCGTCGTGGACGATCGCCGCCACGCGCACGCCGCCGCGCTCGACCGCGGTCCAGGCACGGCCGGAGCCGGGGTCGGGCAGCGTCACCGGGCGGCCGTCGTCGTCGACGAAGATCTCGCGCTCCGGCAGCCAGTAGGCGATGTTGAGCGAGCGGTCGCCGAGGCGCTCGGCCAGCAGCTCGCGCACCGGGCCGCCCTCGGCCATGCGGGTCCGCAGCAGGCGGCGGGCGAGCGCGCGCAGCGCGGCACCGATGCCCTCGAGCGCGGCGATCGAGACGATCGCCGCCGGCAGCGCGAGCAGGCAGAGCACGATGCCGACGCCCGGCCCCAGCGGCCACGGACCGACGAGCCGCCCGTCGTCCCCGGCGAGCCCGCCGACCCCGAGCACCGCGAGCACGACCGCGAGCGCGACGGGCAGCCCGGCCACGATGAGCCCCGCCAGCGACACCGGCAGCTTGAGCAGGAGCATCCCGAGCACGCGCCAGAGCGCACCGCGCCCGTACTCCTCGCGGACGCCGGTCCCACGCGGCGAGGGCGGCGGAACCGGCGGCAGGTGCGTCTCCAGCAGCCGGTTGGCCTGCCGGCGCTCGCCCTCGGCCAGCCGCCACGCGAGCCGCGCGGTGCCCGACAGGATCGGCAGGCCGACCCACAGCGGGGCGAGCAGCACGCCGAGCACGAGCCCGCCGCCGATCACCAGCAGATACGTCAGGCCCTGCCCGAGGCCCACGACGAGGTACAGGAGCGCGCGGCGGGCGACGCGCAGGTGCGGCGCGACGTCGAGCGCCGTCGATCACGACGCGGCCTCGACGGTGACGTCGCCGCTCGTGCTCAGGGCCTGGATCTGGAACGGGGCGTCGTCGGAGTCGCTGAGCCCGCGGATCTGGGTCGTTCCGGAATCGCTGCGCGCGTCGATCTGGTAGCGGCCGGACGGGACGGTCGCGTGGACGTTGCCGGTGCGCGAGCGGAGCTCCAGCCGATCGGCGGAGCACTCGCTGGCGGCGCTGACGGCGCCGGCGTCCGAGCTCGCGCGCAGCAGGAAGCCGCAGAAGCCGGTGGCCGTGATCGCGCCCGCGTCGCTGTTGATCCGGACCGACGCGCGGACGCGCGACACGCGCACGGAGCCGCCCGAGGTCTCGATCTCGAGCGGGACGTTGTCGGGGACGGTCAGGCGGTAGGACGCGCGGCAGGAGCCGAGCACCTGGTCGGGGCAGCGCGAGACGATCGAGAGCGTGCCGCCGGCGATCGAACGCTGCTCCTCCGAGGGCGCCCCGTAGGCGAAGCGATCGACGCGGCGGACCTCGACCGCGGTCGCGCCGCCGTCGATCTCGACGTCGGCGTCGCCCAGGTCCAGCCGGATGGCCGCGAGGTCGCCGAGCACGCGGTAGGACGTGGTGCGGGTCTCCAGCGACACCGCCCACCAGACCACGAGCGCCGCGGCGCAGATGAGCAACACCAGCCCGCACGCCGCGACGAGCCACCACCACGCCTTCGTGCGTCGCTCGGGGCGGGCTTGGTGGGAGGGCGCCTGCACCGGCGCATCTTCCGTGACGCTCACTCGGCGTACCGTAGTCGCAGCGAGGGTGCGGTTGACCACACCATCACTCACCTGACAGCCGTAGCTCTGGGGGCGGTCGCGAGTGGAAATATCCATGTCGTTCCCGTAAGGACATGACCAGGCCCAAGGATGGGCCACCTCTCTCTCCCCGCACCGGTCCCAGGGCGCCCTTTCTCCCTCCCGACGTTCGCCGACCGGCCAGCACCTTGGAGCCGTCGCGCCTGACCAGCGCGGCGGCTCATTTGTTTAACCGGGGCTGCCGCCCCCGGACCCCCGCTCAGCCACCGTCCTTATGAGATCGCAAGGTCCCATCAAGGTCACGCCAAGGTTCGCTTGCGAGGATGCTTCTCGTTCCCCCCCGCTCCGGCCCCGGGCAGTTTGATTTCTCTCCCCGACGCCTGCTGGCCGTCCAGAGCCCTTAGGGCCGCCGCGCCTGACCAGCGCGGCGGCTCACCCTCCTCTATCGGGTTCCGCCTGCCAGGCGTCGTTACAGTCGCGCTATGTCGAGCGAGACCGTGAAGTACGTCCTCGGCGAGGACGCCATCCCGACGCACTGGGTCAACCTGCTCCCCGACCTCCCGGGTGAGCCGCTTCCGCCACTGAATCCGCAGACGGGCGAGCCCGCCGGACCGCCGGATCTGACGCCGATCTTCCCGATGGCGCTGATCATGCAGGAGGTCTCGCCGGAGCCGACGATCGCGATCCCGGACCCGGTGCGCGACGCCTACCGGCTGTGGCGGCCGACGCCGCTGTACCGCGCGCGGGGCCTGGAGAAGGCGCTCGGCACGACGGCGAAGATCTTCTACAAGTACGAGGGCGTCTCGCCCGCCGGCTCGCACAAGCCCAACAGCGCCGTCCCGCAGGCCTACGAGAACGCGCAGGCCGGGATCACGAAGCTGGTGACCGAGACCGGCGCGGGCCAGTGGGGCTCCTCGCTCGCGTTCGCCAGCTCGCTCTTCGGCCTCGAGTGCGAGGTCTACATGGTCGGCTCCAGCTACGACCAGAAGCCCTACCGGCGCTCGATGATGCAGACGTGGGGCGCGACCGTGCATCGCTCGCCCTCGGACCGGACGGATTCCGGGCGCTCGCAGGCCTCGCATCCGACCGGCTCGCTCGGGATCGCGATCTCCGAGGCGGTCGAGGTCGCCGCGCAGAACGAGGACACCAACTACGCGCTCGGCTCGGTGCTCAACCACGTGTTGCTGCACCAGACCGTGATCGGCCAGGAGGCGATCGCCCAGTTCGAGCTCGCGGGCGCGTTCCCGGACGTCGTCGTCGGCTGCGTCGGCGGCGGCTCGAACTTCGCCGGTCTGTGCTTCCCGTTCGTCCGCGGGACGCTGCGCGGCGAGAACTCGATCCGCTACGTCGCCGCCGAGCCCGCCGCCTGCCCGACGCTGACCCGCGGCCTCTACGCCTACGACTTCGGCGACACGGTCGGCCTGACGCCGCTGATGCCGATGCACACGCTCGGCCATGACTTCGTGCCGCCGCCCCTGCACGCCGGAGGGCTGCGCTACCACGGTGCCGCGCCGATGATCTCCGGGCTGGTCAAGGCGGGCGTGATCGAGGCGCGCGCCTACCGCCAGAACGAGACCTTCGAGGCCGCGGTGCTCTTCGCGCGCACCGAGGGGATCATCCCCGCGCCCGAGTCCGCCCACGCGATCCGCGCGGCGATCGTGGAGGCCGAGGCGGCCAAGGAGGCGGGCGAGGAGCGCACCATCCTGTTCGGCCTCAGCGGTCACGGCAACTTCGATCTCGCCGCCTACGACGCCTACCTCGGCGGAACCCTTGAGGACGCCGACTTCTCGGAGGAAGATCTGCGTGCGGCGCTCGACGCGCTGCCGGCGGGCACGCCGGCCATCGCCTGAGAGGAGACCATCATGCGGCAGGACATCGAGTTCGACGCTGAGGGAACGACGCTTCGGGGGTGGTTGTACGTCCCGGACGAAGCGACGGGGCCGGCACCGACGATCGTCATGTGCCACGGCTACAGCGCGGTCAAGGAGCTCTTCCTCGACGCGTTCGCCGAGGTCTTCTGCGATGCGGGCTTCTGCGCGCTCGTCTACGACAACCGCAACCTCGGTGCCAGCGACGGCGAGCCGCGCCAGGAGATCGACCCGCACGCGCAGATCCACGACTACCGTCACGCGATCACGTTCGCGCGGACGCTGGACGAGGTCGACGGCGAGCGGATCGGCGTCTGGGGCTCCAGCTACAGCGGTGGGCACGTGCTCGTCGTCGGGGCCATCGACCGCCGCGTGAAGTGCGTCGTCGCGCAGGTGCCGCTGATCAGCGGTCACGAGAACGCGCGCCGGCTGATCCGCTCGGACCTGATCGCGCCGACCCAGGCGATGTTCGAGGCCGACCGCGAGGCGCGCTACCGCGGCGAGGCGCCGCTGATGCTGCCCGTGGTCGCGCCGGAGGGCGAGCCGAGCGCGCTGCCGACGGCGGACTCCTACGCGTGGTTCACCACGAGCGGCGCGGAGCGGGCGCCGTCCTGGATCAACGAATGCACGCTGCGCAGCGTCGAGATGTTCCTCGAGTACGAGCCGGGGACGTACCTGCCCTACATCTCACCGACGCCGCTGCTGATGGTCGTCGCCGCGGCCGATCACCTGACGGTCTCGGACCTGGCGATCGACGCCTACGAGCGGGCGCGCGAGCCGAAGCGGCTCGAACTGCTGCCGGGCGGGCACTTCGACGCCTACGTGCAGGACTTCGAACGCTCCAGCCACGCGGCGCGCGACTGGTTCGTCGAGCATCTGCTCGCGGGTGCGCGGGAGCACGCCACGGCGTAAGAGCTCAGGCGGCTACGAGGCGCGCGGTGTGACGCTCCGCGCGCCCGCCCACCTGATAGCGGGCGACGCTGCGACCGTGCGGCCCGGCAGCGCCCATGAGGACGAAATGGGCCACCACGCGCGTGCCCGGGTGCGTCCCGCAGATCTCGAAGCGGTCGGCGAGATCGGCGATCAACGGCATGCCGAGCCCGACGCCGGGGCTGTCCGCGCGAGGACGCAGGCCGACGCCGTCGTCGGCCACCGCGATCTCGACGCCGTCGTCGTCCAGGCTCGACCGACACATGGATCTGACCGGGGCGCTCCCGGTCACGATACGCGTGCACGACCGCATTCGTCACCGCTTCTGACACGACCACTCCGACGGCGTCCCGATCGACGGCGATCCCCCGCAGCGCATCCAGTACGGCACGTCGCGCCTGCGACGCACTCTGGGGCTCTGCCGGGAGGTCCACGTCGAGCAGGTTGGCCTGCACAACCTTGCTCATAGGGAGGGTATGCCCCGGCGCCGTGGCTTTACACCAATTCTCCGGTCATGACTCGAACCGCTGCTTGAGACGGTCCAGGAACAGCGGCCTGCGCGGGATTGAGCCGCTCACGCGCCTCGGAGAGCGAAAACCACGCCGCGCGATCGACCTCCGGGAACTCCTGCATGCGCCCGGAGCGCGGCGGCCACTGCATCTCGAAGGTGTTCGATCGGACCGCGTCGGCGTCGAGGTCGCCCTCCAGCGCCCACGCCTGCACGAACTTTCCCGACTTCTGGCGTACCGTGCCGAGGTGATCGAGCTTCCCCTCGTTGGGTCGCGTGCCCGTCTCCTCCTCGAACTCGCGCAGCGCGCAGGCCAGCGCCTCCTCGTCGACCTCGTGCTGGCCCTTGGGGATCGACCACGCCCCGAGGTCCTTCTTGGCCCAGAACGGCCCGCCCGGATGCACGAGCAGCACCTCGAGCCCGGCCACGCCGTGGCGGTAGAACACGATCCCGGCGCTGCGCTTGGCCACGTTCACAAGTTTGGCGACCCGGTCGGCGGCGTGACGTATGGTGCCGACGATGGGTCTGCAGGAGGACTTGATCGCCGCACTCGACGCCGAGCGCGTCGTCGCGGGTGAGGACGAGCGTCGCCGGCACGGAACCGACGAGGGCTGGCACGCACCCGCGGCGCCCGACGTCGTCGTCTATCCGCGTGACACCGAGGAGGCCGCCGCCGTCGTGCGGATCTGCCACGCGCTCGCCGTGCCGATCGTCCCGTTCGGCGCGGGCACGTCGCTGGAGGGCCACGTCGCCGCGCTCGACGGCGGCGTCTCGATCGACACGACGCAGATGAACGCGATCCTGCGCCTGTCGGTCGAGGACATGGATGTGACCGTCCAGGCCGGTGTCACGCGCCGCCAGCTCGACGAGCGGCTGCGCCCCGAGGGCGTGTTCTTCTCCGTCGACCCCGGCGCGGACGCGACGATCGGAGGGATGACCGCCACCGGCGCCTCGGGAACGACCTCGGTCCGCTACGGGACGATGCGCGAGAACGTCATCTCGCTCACCGTGATCACCGCCGACGGCGAGATCGTGCGCACGCGCTCGCGGGCGCGCAAGTCCTCCGCGGGCTACGACCTGACGCGGCTGTTCGTCGGCTCGGAGGGGACGCTCGGGCTGATCACCGAGATCACGCTGCGGCTGCAGCCGACGCCCGAGGCGATGACCGCCGCGACCTGCGCCTTCCCGTCGTTGGACGCCGCCGTCGACACCGTGATCGAGGTGCTCGCCCACGCCATCCCGGTCGCCCGCATCGAGCTGCTCGACGACGTGCAGATCGACGCGGTCAACCGCCACTTCGGGCTCGACCTCGAGGTCGCGCCGACCCTGTTCCTCGAGTTCCACGGCTCGGCCGAGGAGACCCGGGCGCAGGCCGCCGAGGTCGGCGAGATCGCGGAGGGCCACGGGGTCCGCGGCTTCCACTGGGCCGCGGACGAGGCCGAGCGGCGCGGCCTCTGGCGCGCCCGCCACGGTGCCTACGAGGCCGGACGCGCCCTGCGACCCGGCTCACAGGGCTTCACCACCGATGCGTGCGTGCCAATTTCGCGGCTCGCGGAGACGATCGCCGAGACCAAGAAGGACCTCGACGCATCGGGCCTGATCGCCCCCATCGTCGGCCATGTCGGCGACGGCAACTTCCACCTCGCGATCCTCGTCGACCCCGACGATCCCGAGGAGATGGCGCGCGCCGTGGCGCTCAACGATCGGCTCGTACGCAGGGCGATCGCGGCCGACGGCACCTGCACGGGCGAGCACGGCGTCGGCTACGGCAAGACGGCGTTCCTGGAGCTCGAGCACGGCCCAGCGGCGATGGCGATGATGCGCGCGATCAAGTCGGCCTTGGACCCCGACGGGCTGTTCAACCCCGGAAAGGTCGCGGGCTGACCGGGTCAGCCTGCGCGCACAGTTTTCCGAAGTGGTACAACTCGGTCTCGGTCAGCACCGAGACCGAGAGGAGAGCGTGTCGACGTGTGCCTGGCCATCCCCGGCCAGATCTTGGAGATCGTCGACGAGTCCAATCGACTCGCCAAAGTTGACGTAGCCGGAGTCCGGCGTACCGTCAACATCGGGCTGTTCGACGACATCGGTCCCGGCGACTGGGTGCTCATCCACGTCGGCTTCGCGATCTCCGTGATCGACGAGGAGGAGGCGCGCGCCACGCGCGAGCTGCTGGAGGCGATGGGCGCCGAATATGAGCAGGAGCTCCACGAGCTGCGCGAGAGCGTGATCGAATGAGCTGCGGCTCCGAGCACTGCATCACCTGCGGCGACGACGGCACGCCGATGCGCGTGCTGCGGATCCGAGACGACCTCGCGCTGTGTGAGGACGAGTCGGGCAAGCACCACACCGTCGAGCTCGCGCTCGTCGATGCGGGGGCCGGTGATCAAGTCCTCGTCCATGCCGGTGTCGCGCTGGTGACGCTGTGAGGTTCGTCGACGAGTTCCGCGACGCAGAGCTCGGTCAGGTCGTGGCCGGCGAGATCCTCGCCACCGTCGAGCCGGGCCGCCACTACAAGGTGATGGAGGTCTGCGGCGGGCACACGCACTCGATCTACAAGTACGGGGTCGACGACCTGCTGCCGGCGAACGTCGAGCTCGTGCACGGCCCGGGCTGCCCGGTCTGCGTGATCCCGATGGGGCGCGTCGACGACGGGATCGCGATCGCGCGCGAGCCCGGCGTGATCTTCACCTGCTTCGGCGACATGATGCGCGTGCCCGGATCGCACGGGACGCTGCTGGAGGCCAAGGCCGAGGGCGCCGACGTGCGGATGGTGTACTCGCCGCTGGACGCGCTGCGGATCGCGCGCTCGAACCCCGACCGCGAGGTCGTCTTCTTCGCGATCGGCTTCGAGACCACCGCCCCCTCGACGGCACTGACGCTCAAGCGCGCCAAGGCCGAAGGGCTTCGGAACTTCAGCTGCATCTGCAGCCACGTGACGATCGTGCCGCCGCTGCGGGCGCTTCTGGACTCGCCGGACCTGCGGCTCGACGGGTTCATCGGGCCCGGTCATGTGAGCACCGTCGTCGGCGCGCGGCCGTTCGAGTTCATCCCCGCCGCCTACGGCAAGCCGGTCGTGATCGCGGGCTTCGAGCCGCTGGACATCCTGCAGGCGATCCAGATGATCCTCGTGCAACTGCGCGACGGCCGCTGCGAGGTCGAGAACCAGTACAAGCGCGTCGTGCCCTACGAGGGCAACGAGCGCGCGCTGGAGGTGATGGCGGAGGTCTTCGAGCTGCGCCCGCACTTCGAGTGGCGCGGGCTGGGCTTCATCTCGCACTCGGGCCTGAAGCTGAGCGCGGCGTACGCCGACTACGACGCCGAGCTGCGCTTCGCCGTGCCGGGCATCCGCGTCGCCGACCCCAAGGCGTGCCAGTGCGGCGAGGTGCTCAAGGGCGTGATCAAGCCGTGGGAGTGCAAGGTCTTCGGCACCGCGTGCACGCCCGAGCGCCCGATCGGCACCTGCATGGTCAGCTCCGAGGGCGCCTGCGCCGCCTATTACAACTTCGGGCGGTTCGCCCGGGAGCGCGAAGTGGTGTAGGTGTCCTCGCCTGTTTCGGATCGCGAGCAGCGAATCCTGGGGATCATCGAGACCGCCCGGGGTAAGCGCGCGAAGTTCCGCGACGAGCGCATCACGATGGCCCACGGGGCCGGCGGCAAGGCCACGCGCAGCCTCGTCGAGGGCCTGCTCGCGCCCGCCTTCGGGATCGAGGCGCTCGACGACGCCGCGACCGTCGGCGAGATGGCGATCACGACCGACGCGTTCGTGGTCAAGCCATTGCGCTTCCCCGGTGGGTCGATCGGCGAGCTCGCGGTCAACGGCACCGTCAACGATCTCGCGATGGGCGGTGCGCGACCGCTCGCGCTCACGGTCAGCCTGATCCTCGAGGAAGGGCTCGACGCGGGCACGCTGCGGGCCGAGGTGGACGCGATCGCGGCGCGCGGCGGCCGCGGCGGGCGTCGCGATCGTCGGCGGCGACACGAAGGTCGTCGAGCGCGGCCACGCCGACGGGATGTACATCACGACCACGGGCCTCGGGCGCCGCGACCCGCGCGCGGCGTTCGGCGCCCGCACGGCCGGGCGACCGGATCCTGCTCTCCGGCCCGATCGCCGCGCACGGCACCGCGATCATGCTCGCGCGCGGCGAGTTCGACCTCGACTCCGACGAGATCGTCTCCGACACGCGCTCGCTGTGGCCCGCGGTCGACGCGCTCCTCGGACCGGGCGTCCGCCGGCTGCGCGACGCGACCCGCGGCGGCGTCGCCTCCGTCCTCAACGAGCTCGCGCGCGACTCGGGTGTCGCGATGCTGATCCAGGAGGCGGCCGTGCCGGTCGCGCCCGCGGTCGCCGGTGCCTGCGAGCTGCTCGGGATCGACCCGATGTACGTCGCCAACGAGGGCGTCTTCATCGCGATCGTCGAGCCCGGCTTCACGGCACCGGGCTTCGTGGACATCGGCGAGGTCAAGACCGAGCCGCCCGGCATGGTGCTCGTCGCCACGAGCTTCGGCGGCAAGCGGGTGATGGACGAACTGGTCGGCGACCCCTTGCCGAGGATCTGCTGATGCACGAATTGTCGATCGCCGACGCCATCGTGCGGATCGCCTGCAATCACGCGGGCGACCGGCAGATCGAGACCGTTGAGATCCGCGTCGGGCACCTGCGCCAGGTCGTGCCCGACTCGCTCGCCTTCGCGTTCACCCTCGTCGCCGAGGGGACGGTCGCGGAGGGCGCGCAACTGGTGATGGACGTGGTCCCCGCGGCCGGCGTGTGCCGGGACTGCGGGGAGGAGAGCGAACTGCCCGGCTTCCCGCTGGCCTGCGCGGCCTGCGGGAGCCTGGACGTGGAGCTGGTCCGCGGCGAGGAACTGCTCGTGGACGCACTGACGATGGCGAGCGCTGCGCAACCTGGGCGAGGGCCCTCGCAGCGTTCGCGGGAAGGAGCACCAAGTGGCCGGAGTTGAGGAGGTCGACATCCTCTGGATCTCGGAGGGGATGAGCTGCGACGGTGACTCTGTCTCGATCACGGCCGCGGGCCAGCCGAGCATCGAGGACGTCCTGCTCGGCGCGATCCCGGGGCTCCCGAAGGTCAACCTGCACAACAAGGTGCTCTCGCCGACACTCGGCGGCGAGGAGTTCCTGACGCCGTTCCGGGCGGCCGCCCGCGGCGAGGCCGCGCTCCCCTTCGTGCTCGTCATCGAGGGCTCGATCCCGAACGAGAACATCAACGGCGAGGGCTACTGGACGTCGTTCGGCAACGACGAGGCGACCGGCGAGCCGCTGACGCTGAACTGGTGGATCGACCAGCTCGCGCCCAAGGCCTGGGGCGTGATCGCGATCGGGACCTGCGCGACCTACGGCGGCATCCACGCGATGGCCGGCAACCCGACGGGCTGCATGGGCCTCGCCGACTACCTCGGCTGGGACTTCCGCTCCGCGGGCGGGCTGCCGATCGTCAACGTCCCGGGCTGCCCGGTGCAGCCGGAGAACTTCATGGAGACGCTGGTCTGGCTGCTCTACGAAGCCGCCGGGCTGGCGCCGGTGATCCCGCTCGACGACCAGCTGCGCCCGACGTGGATCTTCGGCAAGACCGTGCACGAGGGCTGCGATCGCGCGGGCTACTACGAGCAGGGCGACTTCGCCGCCGACTACAACTCGCCCAAGTGCCTCGTGAAGGTCGGCTGCTGGGGGCCGGTGGTCAACTGCAACGTCCCCAAGCGCGGCTGGATGAACGGCGTCGGCGGCTGCCCGAACGTCGGCGGCATCTGCATCGGCTGCACGATGCCGGGGTTCCCCGACAAGTTCATGCCGTTCATGGACGCGCCTCCCGGCGGTGGTGTGTCCTCGAACCTGATCGGTGTCTACGGCAAGACGATCCGGCGGCTGCGCACGATCACCAACAAGACCGTCAACAAGGAACCGAAGTGGCGGCATAACGGCAACGAGCTGACCACCGGCTACACGCCGGCCTGGAGGAAGTGACATGGCCGCCACGCGCGAACCCGTCAAGCCGGAGGCCGGCCGCATCGTCGACATGTCGTGGGACCCGATCACGCGGATCGTGGGCAACCTCGGCATCTACACCAAGATCGACTTCGACAGCCGCAAGGTCGTCAGCTGCAAGGCGACGTCGTCGCTGTTCCGCGGCTACAGCGTGTTCATGAAGGGCAAGGACCCGCGCGACGCGCACTTCATCACGAGCCGCATCTGCGGCATCTGCGGCGACAACCACGCCGTCTGCTCCTGCTATGCGCAGCAGATGGCCTACGGCGTCAAGCCGCCGCCGCTGGCCGAGTGGATCATCAACCTCGGCGAGGCCGCGGAGTACATCTTCGACCACATCATCTTCCAGGACAATCTGGTCTTCGTCGACTTCTGCGAGCAGATGGTCAAGGAGACCAACCCGAGCGTGTGGGCGAAGGCCCAGCGGACGGCCGCGCCGGGCGTCGAGCACCACGGCTACGCGACGATCGCGGACATCATGACGTCGTATAACCCGTTCACGGGCGCGACGTACCGCGAGGCGCTGCACATGAGCCGGATCGGGCGCGAGATGATCTGCCTGATGGAGGGGCGCCACGTGCACCCGTCCACGATCTACCCGGGCGGCGTCGGCACCGTCGCCACGCCCACACTCTTGACGGACTACCAGTCGCGCCTGCTGCGCTGCCTGGACTTCATCAAGAAGGCCGTCGCGATGAACGACGACGTCTTCGACTTCTTCTATGAGGCGCTGCCGGGCTACGAGGAGGTCGGGCGCCGGCGGGTGCTGCTCAATTGCTGGGGCGCGTTCAACAACCCCGACCACTGCACCTACGAGTACAAGACGATGTCGGACTGGGGCAACGAGATGTTCGTCACCCCCGGCATCGTGGTCGACGGCGAGCTCGTCACCACCGACCTCGTGGACATCAACCTCGGCATCCGGATCCTGCTCGGCTCCTCCTACTACAAGGACTGGGAGGGATCCGGCGAGGTCTTCGTGCCGAAGGACCCGCTCGGCAACCCGGTCGACAAGCGCCACCCGTGGAACCAGACCACGACGCCCGCGCCGCAGAAGCGCGATCTCGACGGCAACTACTCGTGGGTGATGAGCCCGCGCTGGTACGACCAGCGCACGGGCGACAACCTGGCGATGGACACCGGCGGCGGCGCGCTGGCGCGGCTGTGGTCGACGGCGCTGGCCAACAAGGTCCACATCCCGATGGTCAATGCCACCGGCTCGTCGGTGCAGATCACGCTGCCCAAGACGCCGGACACGCCGCAGATGGATCTCGAATGGAAGATCCCGCAGTGGTCGAACGCGATCGAGCGCGACCGCGCGCGGATCTACTTCGTCGCCTACGCCGCCGGCTGCGCGTTCCACTTCCTCGACAAGGCGTTCGAGGAGATCCGCGCCGGCCGGACCAAGACGTTCGAGGACTTCGACGTCCCGGACGACGCGATCGGCTGCGGCTTCCACGAGGCCGTGCGCGGCGTGCTCAGCCACCACATGGTCATCCGCGACGGCAAGATCGCCAACTACCACCCGTACCCGCCGACGCCGTGGAACGGCTCGCCCACCGACTCCTACGGGACGCCCGGCCCCTACGAGGACGCGTGCAACGACATGCCGATCTTCGAGGAGGCCGACGCGGACACCTTCCGCGGGATCGACATCATGCGCGCGGTCCGCTCGTTCGACCCGTGCCTGCCGTGCGGCGTGCACATGTACCTCGGCAACGGCAAGACGATCAAGCAGGTGCACTCGCCGATGTTCGGAGAGCACGGATGATCGGCGAGGTCGAGGCGCTGCTGGACCGCGTCGAGACGTTCCCGCCCGAGCAGCGCGAGATCACGACCGAGCTCGTGCAAGCGCTCCTGGACATGTACGGCGAAGGGCTCTCGCGGATCGTCGCGGCCGACTCGGTGCCGGTCGAGGACGAGCTCGTCGCGCACCTGTTGCTCCTGCACGGGCTGCACCCGGTGCCGGTGGCCGAGCGGGTGCGCGGCGCGCTGGACGAGGTGCGGCCGTACCTGGTCGCGCACGGCGGCGGCGTCGAGCTGCTGGGCATCTCCGACGGCGTCGTGCACCTGCGCCTGGAGGGCGCGTGCAACGGCTGCCCGTCCTCGGCGCTGACGTTGACCTCGGCCGTCGAGGAGGCGATCCATCGGGCCGCGCCCGACATCGAGCGGATCGAAGCGGACGGCGTCAAGGCGCCCTCCGGCCTGCTTCAGATCGAGATCGCATGCCCGGTGCCACTGGCGGGCTGATGCGCCTCGCGCAGCGCTCGACGGTCGAGCGCGAGGCGGCGCTCGAGCACTGCGAGCTGTGCGGTGCGTCGATCGCGCCCGAGCACCGGCACGTGCTCGAGCTCGCGACGCGCGATGTGAAGTGCGCGTGCCGGCCGTGCGGCCTGCTGTTCGAGCGCGCCGACCGGATGAAGCTGATCGGGACCGACGTGTATCGCGCCGACGAGGTCGAGCTCGACTGGGAGGCGCTGCGGCTGCCGGTCGACATCGCCTTCTTCTTCCGCGCCGACGGGCGGATGAAGGCGTTCTACCCGAGCCCGATGGGGCCGACGGAGTCGCTGCTGACGGTCGACGTGCCGGTCGCGCTGGAGGACGACGTCGAGGCGCTGCTGGTCAACCGCGTCCGCGGCGCGCGGCGCCAGTGGATCGTGCCGATCGACGTCTGCTACCAGCTCGTCGGGCTGATCCGGACGCACTGGCGCGGGTTCACGGGCGGCGCCGACGTCTGGCGCGAGCTCGACCGGTTCTACGAGGCACTCGACCGGCGCAGCCGGGAACGGAGATGACGATGGCCACTCAGCAGGACGCGACCCACGTCAAGGGCGTCAAGTCCGGCAACAGCGTCGGCAACTACGAGAAGATGGCGGCCCACAAGCCGGACGGCACGTCGACCGCCGAGCGTTCCACGGGCGTCAACGCGCAGGGCCGTGAGCCGATCGACCCCCGGATGCCGAACCTGTCGCCTGCCTAGTGGTCGTGACCGGAAGTACGGCGCATATTCCGGCGAATGCACGGGTCGTCGCTGCCGCGGCGGCCGCCGCTCGCATACTGGTGGTACGGGTGCGGCGGCCGCCGCCGCGAGCGAAGCGGTGGTGAGCCCGCAGGGCGAGACAGCTGGCGGGCCGGGCCCGCCGGGATGCGTC
Organism: uncultured Solirubrobacteraceae bacterium; assembly: GCA_963848475.1. Classification (GTDB taxonomy): domain Bacteria; phylum Actinomycetota; class Thermoleophilia; order Solirubrobacterales; family Solirubrobacteraceae; genus Solirubrobacter. The sequence goes on from CAWKDW010000008.1 coordinate 40,959, forward strand.
GTACTTGTGGGCGCGGCCACTGATGGTCGAGCTGGGGTTCTCCATCCTGGGCGCGACGCGGGTCGAGCACACCGCGGTGCCGACGTTGCGCTTCGCGCTCGGCGTGGAGTCGGGGGTGCCCGTGCGCTCGGTCCTGCTCGACGTGCAGATCCAGATCGCCGCCCGCCGGCGCGGCTACGACGCCGGTGCGCACGAGCGGCTGTTCGAGCTGTTCGGACCGACCGCGGACTGGGGGACGACGCTCCGGACCCTGTTGTGGACGCGCACGACGCTCGTCGTGCCCGCCTTCGAGGGCTCGACGGTCATCGACCTCGACGTGCCCTGCAGCTACGACCTCGAGGTCACCGCCTCGCGCTACCTCGACGCGCTGTCGGACGGCGAGGTGCCGCTCGAGTTCCTCTTCAGCGGCAGCGTCTTCTACTCGGGCGAGCACGGGGAGCTCCAGACCACACGGCTGTCCTGGCAGAGCGAGGCGGAGTACCGGCTGCCGGTACGGGTGTGGAAGGAGACGATGGAGCGCTACTTCCGCGGCACGGCGTGGGTGCGCCTGAGCAAGGAGAGCTTCGACCGGCTGTCGGCCTACAAGTCGCGCAACGCGCTGGCGACCTGGGACGACGCGCTGGAGGCGCTCGGGTTATGAGCGACCTGCTGACGCTCGCCGACGCGGTCATGTACGAGGGCTACCTGCTCTGGCCCTACCGCCGCACGGCGCTCAAGAACCAGCGCCGCTGGACGTTCGGCGGCGTGTTCCCGCCCGCCTGGACCGCGCTGCACCCCGACGACGCCGGGCTGATGCGCACGCAGGTGCTGCTGGAGAGCGACCCGCGCGACGTCGAGGTCACGGTCCGCTTCCTGCAGGTCGAGGGGGAGTCGGGCACGGAGCGGTGCGTCGGGCCGGGGGCGTTCGCGTTCGCTCCGCTCTCCGGCGTCGTCGAGGTCACGGTCGAGGGGCCGCGGCTGACGGTGACGGTGCGCAACACGACGCCGTTCGCCGGACGGACCCGTGACGACGCGCTGCGGCACGCGCTGTGCTCGGCGCACACGCTGCTCGTCGGCGGGCGCTTCGTCTCCGCGACGGAGGCGACAGGGTGCACGAACGTCGGCACGTGGCCGGTGCTCGTGGGCGAGGACTCGATGCTCTCCTCGCCGATCATCCTCGAGGACCATCCGCGGATCGCGCCGGAGTCGCCCGGGGACTTCTTCGACGGCGGCGAGATCGACGGGCTGCTGGCCTTCAACATCCTCGCGCTCTCCGACTGGGAGAAGGACGAGATGCGCGCCGACCCGCGCACCCGCGAGATCCTGGAACGCACCGAGGCACTGACCGAGGAGCAGCTGTGGACGCTGTCGGGCTACCGGTTGGCACGCGGGTGAAGTTGCGCCCGCGCGCGGGCGGCGACGTGTTCGACCTCGCGCTGGCCGGCAAGACCGCCGTCGTGGACGTCGTCGAGACCGACATGGAGGGCCGCGTGTTCGTCGGCGTGCTGGTCGACGACGACCCGGGGCGCGATCTCGGCGAGCGCGGACACCGCTTCTTCTTCACCCCGGAGGAGGTCTCGCCGCTGCGCGTGCTGGTCGCGGGAATCGGCAACGTCTTCCTCGGCGACGACGGGTTCGGTTGCGAGCTCGCCCGGCGCGTGAGCTTCGACGGCGTCGACGTCGCGGACTTCGGCATCCGCGGCATGGACCTGGCGTACGCGCTCGCGGACTACGACGTCGTCGTCTTCCTCGACGCGACGCCGCGCGGCGAGCCTCCGGGAACGCTCTATCTGATCGAGCCCGACCTCGACGGGCTGCCGCTCGACGTGGACGCGCACGCGATGCACCCCGTCTCCGTGCTCGCCCTGGCCAAGGCGCTCGGCGGTGAACTTCCGCGAACGCTCGTGCTCGGCTGCGAGCCCGCCGCGGCGGACGAGTTCACGGGGCTCAGCGCCCCGGTGCGCGCGGCACTCGATGAAGCCGAGAAGTTGCTCGAAGAAGCCCTGCGAAAGGAGATCTGATGAAGAACGCCATCATCGTGATCGGAGGCCTGGTCGCCGCTGCCGGTGTGATCGCATCGACGATGCTGCCCGAGATCAGGCGCTACCTGCAGATGCGGAACATGTAGATGCACCGCGTCCGGGTCAGGATCGTCGAGGACGCGCTCGACGCCAACAACACGATCGCGCGCGCCAACCGCGACGATTTCGACCGCGCCGGCGTGACGGTCGCGAACCTGATGGGTGCGCCGGGGGCGGGCAAGACGGCGCTGTTGGAGCGCGTCCTGCGCGATCTGGGCGGCGTCCGCGCGGGCGTGCTCGAGGGTGACGTGGAAGGCTCGCTCGACGCCGACCGGCTCGCGTCGCTGCACGTGCCCGTGACGCAGCTGCAGACCGCTGTGGGGTTCGGCGGCGAGTGCCATCTGGACGCGAACATGGTCCGCTCCGCGCTCCCCTCGATCCCACTGGCTGAGATCGACCTGCTGGTGATCGAGAACGTCGGCAACCTCGTCTGCCCGGCCGAGTTCCGCGTCGGCGAGGACGCGCGGGTGATGATCGCCTCGGTCACCGAGGGCGAGGACAAACCGCTGAAGTACCCGCTGATGTTCCGCGCGTGCGAGCTGGTGGTGCTGAACAAGATCGACCTGCTGCCACACGTGGACTTCGACGTCGAGAAGTGGGCCGATCGCCTCGACACGGTGCATCCGGGGGTGCCGTGGATGCTGGTGAGCGCCCGCACGGGCGAAGGCGTGGACGCGTTCCGCGACTATCTCGCCGCGCTGCCGGAGCGGCGCATGGTGGAGGCGTGACCGACGAGCGGACCCGGGCCAACAGCGAGTTCTTCAGCGCCGAGTCGCAACGGCTCGCGGCGCTGTGCGACGCGATGGCGCTGCGGTTCCTGCGCGGCGGGCGGCTGCTGGCCGTCGGCGAGGAGTCCGACGCGCGCCACGTCGCGGTCGAGTTCGTGCACCCGGTGATCGTCGGCAAGCGCGCGCTGCCCGCGCTGGCGCTGCCGACGATCGACGCACTCCAGCTCGAGTGCGAGTCCGACGACATCGTGGTCATCTTCAGCGAGCTCGGGGTGCGGATAGACGACCAGTCGTTCATCCCGCCGACCGACGATCCGTACGTCCGCCAGGAGCTGATCGAGACGCTGTACCACGTGCTCTGGGAGCTCGTGCACGTGTTCATCGAGCACCGTGAGGGCTCGCTGGTCGGGGCCGGTGCCGCGAGCTTCCTGTACCCGTTCCTCGGCAGCGGTGACGCACCGGACCTGGAGGCGGTGCGGGAGGACGTCCGCCGCTCGATCGAGGCCAAGGCAGTCGAGACCGGGGCGCTGCGCTCGCAGACGCTGCTGGAGAACGCGGCGGTGATCGAGGCGGCGGCCGGCGCGATCAGCGGTCGCCTGCTCGCGTTGGGCAACGGCGGCTCGGCGACGGACGCGATGGACGTCGTCGCCGACCTGCGGGCACGGGGACGGCGCGCGCTTGACCTGACCGATGACTCGGCGGTCCTGACCGCGATCGCCAACGACATCGGCGTCGAGGCGATCTTCGCGCGTCAGGTGATCGCCCACGGCCGGCCCGGCGACACGCTGCTGACGTTCTCCACCTCGGGCTCCTCGGCGAACGTGATCGCGGCGCTGGAGGAGGCGCGCCGGCGCGCGCTCGTCACGATCGCGATGGTCGGCTACGACGGCGGGCGGATCGCGGCCGAGAAGCTGGCCGACTTCGTGATCGTCGTGCGCTCCGAGCACATCCCACGGATCCAGGAGGCCCAGGCGAGCGCGTACCACACGCTGGTGGAGCTGGCTTGAGGGTCCGCGCCCGCGTCACGGGGGTGGTGCAGGGCGTGGGGTACCGTCCGTTCGTGTTCGGGCTGGCGTCCGATCTCGGGCTGTCGGGCTTCGTGTTCAACGACGCGCTGGGCGTGGTCGTCGAGGTCGAAGGCGAGGCGGTCTCCTTGTTTATGGATCGCCTGCGCTCGGAGGCGCCGCCGCTGGCCTCGGTCGAGTCGGTCTCGAGCGTCTCGGTGCCGGAGGTCGGCGACGCGGGCTTCGTCATCCGCGCGAGCCCGCGCAACGGCTCCCCCGACGCGCCGATCGCCGTCGACACGACCACCTGCGACGCGTGTCTCGCCGAGCTCTTCGATCCGTCGAACCGGCGCTATCGCTACCCGTTCATCAACTGCACGGACTGCGGGCCGCGGTTCACGATCGTGACCGGGGTTCCGTACGACCGGCCGTTCACGACGATGGCCGGCTTCGTCATGTGCGCGCTCTGCCAGGCCGAGTACGACGACCCGCGCGACCGGCGCTTTCACGCCCAGCCCAACGCCTGCGCGGAGTGCGGCCCGCGCGTGACGCCGGGGATCGAGGAGGCCGCGCAGGCGCTGCTCGCGGGCTCGATCGTCGCCGTGAAGGGCATCGGCGGCTTCCATCTCGCCTGCCGCGCCGACGACGAGACGGCCGTGGCACGGCTGCGTGCGCGCAAGCATCGTGAGGACCGCCCGTTCGCGCTGATGGCGAGCGATCCGTCGGCCTTGATCGAGGCGCCGCCGGAGATCTACGGCCGCGAGCGACCGATCGTCATCGCTCCGCGCCGACCCGGCGCGGTCGTCGCCGCGTCGGTCGCCCCGCGCTCGAACGAGTTGGGCGTGATGCTCCCCTACTCGCCGCTGCACCATCTGCTGCTCGCCGACGTCGGCGTGCCGCTGGTGATGACGAGCGGGAACGTCTCCGACGAGCCGATCGCCTTCTGAAACGAGGACGCGCTGGAGCGGCTCGCCGGCATCGCCGGCCTGTTCCTCCTGCACGACCGTCCGATCCACACCCGCACCGACGACTCGGTCGTGCGCGGAGGTCGGCTGGTGCGCCGCTCACGTGGATACGTGCCGGCGACGCTGCCCGTCGCGGTCGCTCCTGCGCTCTTGGCCGTCGGCGCGGAGCTCAAGAACACGTTCGCGCTGGCCCGCGACGGGCGCGCCTGGGTCGGCCACCACATCGGCGACCTGCGCAACTACGAGACGCTGCGGTCCTTCAGCGACGGGATCGCGCACTTCGAGCGGCTGTTCGCGGTGACGCCCGAGCTCGTCGCGCACGACCTGCACCCGGAGTACCTCTCGACCAAGTTCGCGCTCGATCTGGACCTGCCGTGCATGGCGATCCAGCACCACCACGCGCACCTCGCCGCCTGCCTCGCCGAGCACGGCGCCGAGCACGCGGCGGGCGCGATCTACGACGGCACCGGCTACGGCACCGACGCAACCGTGTGGGGCGGCGAACTGCTCCGCGGCGACCTCATGGCCTTCGAGCGCATCGGCCACCTCTGGCCCGTCCGGATGCCGGGCGGCGAGGCCGCGATCCGCGAGCCCTGGCGGATGGCCTGCGCGTGGCTGGCGGAGATCGGCCACGAAGCGCCCCTGCCCGGCATCGACCCAGACCGCTGGAACCAGGTCGCCCAGCTCGCCCGCACCGGCCTCGCCTCTCCGGTCACCACCAGCATGGGCCGCCTCTTCGACGCCGTCGCCGCCCTCTGCTGCCTTCGCCTCACGGTGACGTACGAGGGCCAGGCGGCGATCGAACTGGAGGCCGTCGCGGACCGCCGCGAGACCGCGGCGTACCCGCTCGACGTCGCCGCCCCGCGCGCCCGCGCGCCGCCCCGCCGCCCGCGCGCCGCGCCGGCGCCCGCGCTCGTCCTCGACGCCCGTCCCACCATCGCGGCGGTCGTCCAGGACCTCGCGCGCGGCGTCACGATCCCCCTCGTCGCCGCGCGCTTCCACAACGCCGTCGCTCGCGCCACCGCGGCCGCGCTGCGCGACGAGCCCGTCGTCGTCCTCTCCGGCGGCGTCTTCCAGAACGACCTGCTGCTGGCGCGCACGCTCGAGCTCCTCCCGCGCGCGCTCGTCCCGGCGCGCCTGCCCGCCAACGACGGCGGCATCTCCTACGGGCAGGCGGCGATCAGCTCGGCGCGATCGGCGACCCGGTGAACAGCTCGTCAAGGCATGCGCCAATGGTCCTAGATCCAGCGGCCGATGGGCGTGAGGCCTCCCGATGCGTAACGTTGGAGGCGCGATGGCCGCCGCCGACAGCACCGCCTTCCGGGCGCTTTCCGACGTCGTGCTCGCGATCGCCTCCGAGCATGAGGTCGCGCCCGTCCTGCAGCTGCTCGTCCACTCCGCGCGCGAACTCGCCGGTGCACGCTACGCCGCGCTCGGGATCCCGGACGGCGAGGGCGCGTTCGAGAGCTTCATCACGTCCGGGATGAGCGACGAGCTGATCGAGGCGATGGGCCCGCTGCCGCGCACGCACGGGATGCTCGGGGCGATGCTGGACTCGGCCGCGCCGCATCTGACCGACGACATCACCGCCGACCCGCGCTTCCGCGGCTGGTGGCCGCGTGCGCACCCGCAGATGCGCTCCTTCCTCGGCGTTCCGATCGTCGCGCGCGGGGACATCATCGGCGCCCTCTATCTCACCGAGAAGGAGGACGGTTCGCCGTTCTCGGCCGCCGATCAGCGGTTGATCGAGCTGCTCGCCGCGCACGCCGCGATCGCGATCGAGAACGCCCGCCTGCACGAGCGCAGCCGCGAGCTGTCGATCGTCGAGGAGCGCAACCGGCTCGCGCGCGAGCTGCACGACAGCGTCACCCAGCGGCTGTTCGCCGTCGCGCTGGCGGCCGAGTCCGCCTCGACGCTGCTCGCCCGCGACCGCGAGCGAAGCGGTGGTGAGCCCGCGGGGCGAGACAGTGGTGCCGCGGCCGAGCTCAAGCGCGTGAGCGAGCTGGCACGAGGCGCGATGGAGGAGCTGCGCGCGGTGGTCTTCGAGCTGCGGCCGGGGTCGCTGGAGGCCGAGGGCCTGGCGACCGTCCTGCGCAAGCACGTCGAGGTGCTCTGCCGCGTCTACGAGCGGCGCGATCGACCTGCGCGTCTGCGACGTCCCGCGGCTCGCTCCCGGCCCGGCGACGGAGGTGCTCCGGATCGCCCAGGAGGCACTCGGCAACGCGCTTCGCCACGCGGGCGCCGATGAGATCGACGTGCGGCTCTCCGGCGAGGACGGCAGGCTCGTCCTGACCGTCGCCGACGACGGCTGCGGCTTCGATCCGGCCGGCCCCGAGGTGCGCGGTCAGCGGCTCGGGCTGACGTCGATGGAGGAGCGAGCGACGGAGCTCGGCGGCACGCTGCAGGTCAGCTCGACGCTCGGGAGCGGCACGACCGTCCGGCTCGAGGTGCCCGCGCCGTGATCCGCGTCCTGCTCGCCGACGATCACGCGGTCGTGCGTCAGGGCCTGCGCACGTTCCTCGACCTCCAGGACGACATCGAGGTCGTGGCGGAGGCCGGCGACGGCGAGGCCGCCGTCGACGCGGCGGGGCGCACCGACCCCGACGTGATCCTGCTCGACCTCGTGATGCCGCGCCTGGACGGCGTCGGCGCGCTCAAGCGGCTCCGGGAGTCCCGTGCCCGGATCATCGTGCTCACGAGCTTCGGCGACGACGACAAGCTGTTCGCCGCCCTGCGCGCCGGTGCCGCGGGCTACCTGCTCAAGGACGTCGAGCCCGCCGAGCTGGTGCGCGCGATCCGCGCCGCCCACGAGGGCAACAGCCCGCTCTCGCCCACGATCGCGACCCGCGTCGTCGAGGAGATCGCCCACGGCGGCGGCGCGCCCGCCCAGGTCGACGACCTCACGCCGCGCGAGCGCGACGTGCTGATCCTGATCGCCCGCGGACGCTCGAACAAGGTCATCGCGCTCGAGCTCGGGGTCGCCGAGAAGACGGTCAAGACCCACGTCTCCCACATCCTCGGCAAGCTCGGTCTGACGGACCGCACACAGGCGGCGTTGTACGCCGTCCGCCACGGGCTGGTCTGACGGTCCTAAGCCCAATTGCGGATGGTGGCCGGGCGGGCCTCGGCGTAGCTTCGAGGGCATGCCTACCGCCATCGTCACCGGTGCCTCCAGGGGCCTCGGACTCGCGCTGGCCCGTGCCCTCGCCGAGCGGAGATGGCGGCTCGTCATCGACGCCCGCGAGGCCGGGACGCTCAACGAGGCCGCCACCGAGCTCGCCCAGCTGACCGACGTCGCCGCGCTCGCGGGCGATGTCAGCGACCCCGAGCACCGGGCCGCGCTGATCGCCGCCGCCGGACCACGGATCGACCTGCTGGTCAACAACGCGTCGGTGCTCGGGCCGAGCCCTCAGCCGGCGCTCGCCGACTACCCGCTCGACACGCTCGAGCACGTCTATCGCGTCAACGTGATCGCGCCGTTGGCGCTCGCCCAGCTCGCGCTCCCGAGGCTGAGCGCGGGCGGCGCGGATCGTCAACGTCTCCTCCGACGCCGCGGTCGAGCCCTACGAGGGCTGGGGCGGCTACGGCTCCGCCAAGGCCGCGCTCGACCACCTGACCGCGATCCTCGCCGTCGAGCGCCACGACCTGCGCCTCTACGCCGTCGACCCCGGCGACATGAACACGCGCATGCACCAGGAGGCGTTCCCGGGCGAGGACATCTCCGACCGGCCGCCGCCGGAGGCCAGCGTCCCCGGCCTGCTCGCGCTGATCGAGGGCGAGCTTCCCAGCGGGCGCTACCAGGCGCGAGCGCTCACGGGGGCGCCGGCGTGAGCGCGCTCTCGTTCCACCTCCCACCGTGGCTGGAGGCCGCGACCCCGCCGGCGGTGCGTGACGAGGTCAAGCTGATGGTCGCGCGGCCCGGACGGCCGCTCGTCCACACGGACTTCCTCGCCCTCTCGCAGCAGCTCGAAGCGGGTGACCTGCTCGTCGTCAACGCGTCCGCGACCCTCCCGGCGGCGCTCCCCGCGCGGCGCGAGGACGGCACCCGGCTGGACCTGCACCTCTCCACGCCGGACCCGGCGCACCCGGACCGCTGGGTCGTCGAGCTGCGCCGCGCCGGACGCCGGGCCAAGGCGAGAAGCGAGACGCTCGCGCTCCCCGGCGGCGGCACGGCGACGCTGCTCGCGCCCTATTTGTCGCCGGGGGGCCGCCGCCCCCCGGACCCCCTGCTCTCCGGCCGGCTGTGGATCGCCCGGCTCGACCTCCCCGAGCCGCTCGAGCCCTACCTGCAGGCCCACGGCGCGCCGATCCGCTACGCCCACGAGCCGCGCCGGCGCCCGCTCGAGGATCACCAGACGATCTTCGCCGGCGAGCCCGGCAGCGCCGAGATGCCGAGCGCCGGCCGCGCGTTCACCAGGCGCGCGCTGACGAAGCTGCGCGAGCGGGGGATCAGCGTCCAGCGGATCGTGCTGCACACCGGCGTCAGCTCGCAGGAACGCGGCGAGCGACCGTACCCCGAGCGCTTCGCCGTCCCCGCGCACACGGCGGCCCGCGTCAACGCGCGCGGCAGCGGGGAAAGCGGGTGATCGCGGTCGGCACGACCGTCGTCCGGGCGCTCGAGACGGTCGCCGAACCCGACGGCAGCGTCCGCGCCGGCCGCGGCTGGACGAGCCTGACCGTCACCCCCGGACGCGGCGTGCGCGCGGTCGATGGCCTGCTCACGGGCTGGCATGAGCCGGAGGCCAGCCACCTGCTGATGCTCGAGGCCTTCGCCGGCCGCGAGCTGCTCGAGCGCTCCTACGCGGCCGCGCTCGCCCGCGGCTATCGGTGGCATGAGTTCGGCGATTTGCATCTGTTGCTGCGCTGACACTTAGACTTGCCCGCGATGCGGGGACTCGAGGAGCGACTCCGGCTCGCCGTGGAGGGAACGGAGACCGGCTTCTGGGAGTGGCACGTCGACACCGACGTCGTCGAGTGGTCCGACAACATGGGCCCGATGTACGGCCTCCCGCCCGGCACGCAGCCCGGCGGCTACGGCGACTTCCTGGACCGGATCGTGCACGAGGACGACCGCGCCGAGATGACCGGCTACGTCCGTGCCGCGCTCGAGCACGGCACGCCCTATGAGCTCGACCTGCGCGTCATCCTCCCCGACAAGGGCCTGCGCTGGCTGCACGCCCGCGCCCGCGCCGTCGTCGGTCCCGACGGCCGCGTCGAGCGCCTGACCGGGCTGCTCAGCGACGTCACCGAGCGCCGCCAGCGCGAGGAGGCGCGCGCGTTCCTGGATACCGCGAGCCAGGTGCTCGCGGCGACGATGGACCCGGTGCAGACGCTCGAGGAGGTCGCGCAGCTGGCCGTCCCGCGGCTCGCGGACTGGTGCTCGGTGCAGCTGGCGGAGGGCATGGCCGGGCGCTACGAGCAGGTCGCGGTCGCCCACGTCGACCCGGAGAAGGTGCGCTGGGCGTGGGAGCTGCAGAAGCGCTACCCGCCCGACCCGGACTCGCCGACGGGCGCGTCCGCGGTGATCCGCAGCGGCCGCTCGGAGCTCTACCCGGTGATCGACAGCGCGCTGCTGGAGGCCGCGGCGCTCGACGAGGAGCAGATCCAGCTCGTCCGCGAGCTGCAGATGCACTCCGTGATGGTGGTCCCGCTGGCCGCGAGGGGGCACACGCTGGGGGCGATCACGTTCGTCTGGGCCGAGTCGGGTCGCCAGTACTCGACGCGCGATCTGGAGCTGGCGGAGGAGCTCGGGCGCCGCGCCGGGCTGGCGCTCGACCACGCACGGCTGTTCGCCCGCGACCACGCGATCGCCGTGACGCTGCAGCGCGCGCTGCTGCCCGCGACGTTGCCCGAGCCGCCGGGGCACGAGCTCGTCGTCCGCTACGTCCCGAGCGACGCTCGCGACCACGCCGGCGGCGACTGGTACGACGCCTTCTGGCTCCCGGACGGCCGCTACGGGATCGTCATCGGCGACGTCGGCGGACGCGGGATGGACGCGGCCGCGACGATGGGCCAGCTCCGCAACGCGCTGCGCGCCTACGCGCTCAAGGGCGCCGGCACGGCCGAGGTCCTCGACGATCTGCACAACCTCGTCAAGGCCTCGGCGGGTGCGATCACGTTCGCGACCGTGATCTACGTCGTCCTCGACCCCGCCACCGGTGCCGGCGAGGTGGCAACCGCCGGCCACCTGCCGGCGCTGCTCGTCGGCGAGAGCCCGCACTACGTCGACGCGCCGCGCTGCCCGCCGCTGGGCTTCAGCGGCGCCGACCGCTGCTCGATCGGCCGCTTCGAGCTCGCCGCCGGTGAGACGCTGTGGCTCTTCACCGACGGCCTGATCGAGTCGCGGCGGCGCCCGCTCGACGTCGGCCTCGACGCGCTCATCCGCGCCGCCGGCAGCGCCACCGGAGAGCTCGGCGCGATCGCCGACCGGCTGCTGGTCGAGCTTCCCGCCTCACGCGATGACGACATCGCGCTGCTCGGCCTGCGCCGGGCTCAGTAGTAGACGGTGCGCGAGATGTGCGCGGGGCGCTCGCTGTAGGGCGGGTGTTGCCCGCGGTTCCACAGCCAGTTGTCGAGCAGCCGCGGGGCGACCCCCAGCTCGGCCGCCAGCCCCTCGCACGCGTGCACGGCGCACCCGCGCAATTCGAGTTCGAACTCGCCGCCCGCGATCAGGTCCAGGCCCTGGTCGATGCGCTGCGCGAGCTCGTCGGAGTAGCTGAGCACGCCGTCCAGGCGCAGCACGTGCGGGACGAGGTTGTCGGCGAAGATCGTCAGGCGATCGATGTCGGCGAACTCGACGACGCCCGCCATATGGAGATCGTTCGCGGCGATCTGCGCGCGCTTGTAGAACCCGCGATCGTCGAAGAACGGCATGCCGTCCGCGAGGCGCTCGGCCAGCGTCTCGGCGCTGTCGCCGAGGAACGCGAGCAGCGGGCGGTCGCCGAGGAACAGGCCGAGGTGGTTCAGCGCGGCCGAGTACAGGCGCATCAGCTGGTGCTCGGGGTCGAGGCCCAGGACCTCGCCGACGGCCGCGGCGTCCAGCGCCCGCAGCTCGCCCGCCGCCCACGGGCCGCTGGCCCGGGCGTGGGCCGTGAGCCGCTGCGTCAGCGCGTCGGTGGTCGTGGAGAGCTCCTCGAACCAGCCGGAGCCGAAGTTGATCGAGTCGAGGATCAGCACGTAGCGGGCGACGTCGGCGGGTTCACCGTCGAGGAAGTGGAGGGTTTCGTTGAGCCCGACGATCCCACCGGCCGCGACCATGGCGTCCGGATCGATGCGCACGTGGCGCGCGTGGGCGGCGATCTCCGCGCAGTTGCGGCGGACGCGATCGGTCAGCACAGCCGAACAGGCTACGGTGACGGGCCGTCGATGCTGAAACGACTCGTCCTCCCACTGCTGCTGCTCGCGCCGCTCGCGGGCTGCGGATCGTCACCTGAGAGCCCTGCCGTCAAGCCCGCCGAGCCCGTCTCGATCGCGTTGGACTTCGTCCCGAACCCGGTGCACGCGCCGATCTACCTCGCCGGCGACAGGCTCAGGATCCGCAAGCCCGGTTCCGGCCCGGACTCGCTGAAACTCGTGTCCAGCGGCAAGGTCGACCTCGGCGTGCTCGACATCCACGACCTCGCGATCGCGCGTGAGCAGGGCAGCGACCTCGTGGCCGTCGGCGCACTCGTCGGCAAGCCGCTGGCGGCGCTGATCGCCCAGCCGGACGTAGCGCGCCCGCGAGCGCTGGAGGGGCGAACCGTCGGCGTCTCCGGACTGCCCTCGGATCCCGCGTTCGTGAACGCGATCGTGGGCGACGACCGGGGTGACCCTTCGCGCGTGAAGGAGGTCACGATCGGCTTCAACGCGGTCTCGCGGCTGCTGACCAAGCGCGTCGACGCGGTACCGGCCTTCTGGAACGCCGAAGGGGTGGCGCTCAAGCAGCGCGGGCTCGCCGCGCGCGAGTTCCGGGTCGAGGACTACGGCGCGCCGCCGTATCCGGAGGTGGTGCTCGTCACATCGCGCAAGACGCTCGAGACCAAGCGCGCGCGGATCGAGGGCGCGCTGGACGCGATCGCCGGCGGCCTCGACGCGACGCGCGAACGCCCCGACGAGGCCGTGCAGGTGATCGCCAAGGCCGCGGAGACGGACGACACCGAACTGGTGCGCGCACAGTTGGATGCGGTGCTGCCGGTGTTCGCGGACGACCTACGGCTCGATCGGCCGGTGCTCGAAGAATGGGCCGATTTCGACAAGCGGATCGGGCTCGTCAAGGAGCGGCCGGACGTGGACCGCGCATTCGACTTCTCGCTGCGCGGCGAATAGGTGCGGGGCGCCCGAACGGCTGTCACTCGTTCGGGCGGCCACCGATCTCGTTGGGGCCTTTCGGCCGCCAGGCTGTAGAGCCGAGTGTGGTGGGCATAAATGCCCACCGCCGGTTGCTATGTCCTAACTGTCCGGCGGATCAACCATGTAGTCCAAGCAGCATTGCGCACATGCTCGGCCTGCGCAACCCCGATTGTCAGAGCTCGATCCTGAGCGTCAGGTGAGAGGAAGGACGGCGCGCACGATCGTTCCCTCGCCCGCCGGCGACTCCACCACGAGCCGCCCGCCGAGCGCCTCGACGCGATCCGCGAGTCCGCGCAACCCGGTGCCGTTGCTCTCGCTCGGATCCGCCCCGCCGCGGCCGTCGTCGACGATCTCGACCTCCAGCTCCCCGTTGGCCGACGTCATCCGCACGCGCAACTCGGTCGCGTCGGCGTACTTGACCGCGTTGGTCAGGCTCTCGGCGACGACGAAGTAGACCGCGGCCTCGACCGGTCCGGCGAGCCGCTCCTCCGGCACGCCCTCGACGCTCAGCGGCAGCGGCGAGCGCGACGCGAGCGTCTCCAGCGCCGGCGCGAGGCCGCGATCGGCGAGCACCGCGGGATGCAGGCCGCGAGCCAGCTCGCGCAGCTCGGCGAGCGCCTGCTCGAGCTCGTGCGCGGCGCCGCGCAGCAGCGTGATCGCCGCGTCCGGGTCGCCGAGTCGCTTCTCGAGCACCCGCAGCTGCACCGCGAGCGCGACGAGGCGCTGCTGCGCGCCGTCGTGAAGGTTGCGCTCCAGGCGCCGGCGCTCCGTGACCCCGGCTTCGAGGATGCGCACGCGCGACGCGTTGACCTCGGCGCGGGCCTCCGCGCTCTCCAGGGCCAGCGCGACGAGCTCGGCGAAGCCCGCCAGCCGGTGCTCGGCATCGTTGCCCAGCGAGCCCACCGACGCGACGAGCACGAGCCCCCACGTCCGCCCGCCGGCGACCACCGGCGCCGCGACCGCCGAGCGGTAGCCGCGATTGCGCATCAACTCGGCGGCGTGTCCGCGGATCTCCGCGTAGTCCTCGATCCGCGCCGGCCGGCCGGTGCGGGCGACGAGCGCGGTCAGCCCGTCGCTGTCGGCCAGCGGCACCGAGGTGCCGACGACGAAGCCGCCCGGATCGTCATCGGCCCAGCGGCCGACGGTCCAGGCGTCCCCGCCCTCGTAGCGGATGGTCGCCGCCGAGCGCGCGTGCAACAGGCGCCCGGCCTCCTCCGCCACGGACTGGAAGACGGCTTCGGGCTCGGGCGCGGAGGCGACGAGCGTCGCGACCCGGCGTAGCGCGGACTGCTCCTCCGCGAGCTGCGCCAGGGCCTCGTGCGCGCCCGCGTCGAGCACCATGCCGATCAGCCCGTCGTCGAGCGTGAACAGCGTCCCGGAGACCGGCAGCCGTCGCTCGCCCCCGAGCCGCACGCGCCGCGGCGCCCCCGTCCCGGCGAGCATGGCGCGCACCTCGGTCGCCAGCGGGCCCTCATCGAGCACGCGGCCCGCCTGTACCCCGGTCGTCATCGTGAACGCCGTGTTCGCGTAGGCGACACGCAGGGTGCCGTCGAAGCAGCCGACCGCCGCGGGCGTCGCGTCGAGCAACCCGCGCAGCGCAGCGGGGGTCATCGAACCGGACGTCCTCGGACTACGCGATGGCCTCGCCGCGGGCATTCGCCACTAGACGCTAGTGCGTCGTCCCAGCGGATCGTGTGCCCCCGACGAAGATACGGGGGCACACGCCGGGATCAAGCGTCTCCGGACGCGCGATCGCGGTCAAGGTCGCGGCACTGTCCGAGGGTCTAGAGATCGCCCTCCCGCAGGCCAGCTTGCAGGACCACGGCGCCGCGCGGCTAGCGTGAGCGGCTTCGCCATGGTCCGCGCTCTCTGCACCCTGTTCGCCGCTGTGCTGGTGACCGCGCTGGCGGCCGCTCCGGCGGGTGGGCAGAGCGAGGGCAAGCTGCGCGATCGCATCGGCGCCGGCAAGGCGCAGGAGCGGACGCTCGCGAGTGCCGCCGCGCGGCTCGGGCGCCTGGAGCGCGCGACCGCGCGCGAGGTCGCCGTGCTCGAGGGCCGGCTCGGGGCGGCCCAGAGCGAACTGGATGCCGCCGACGGGCGGCTGGCGTCGACCGAGGCGCGCCTGACGGAAGCGCGCCGCCGCGTGACCCGGCTGCGCTCGCGGCTCGCGGAGGTGCGCGTGAAGCTCAGCTCGCTCCTGCGCGAGCGCTATATGGGCGACCGCCCGGACTTCGTCACCGTCGTGCTGCACGCCGACGGCTTCCCCCAGTTGCTCGAGACGCTGACGTTCGTGCGCCGCGTCGAGCGGGCGGACACGCGCGTCCTCGGACTCGTGCGTTCGGCACGCTCGGACGCGGGGCGCGAGCGGCACGTGCTGGCGACGCTGGCCGAGCGCCGCGAGCGGGAGGCCAAGGCGGTCCGCGCCCGCCGCGACGCGCTCGCCGGCATCACCGCCGGCCTGCGCGAGCGCCAGAGCCTGCTCGGCCGCGCCCACGCCGCCCGGCTCGCCGCCCTCGGCCGCGCACGCGGCAGCCGCACGCGCGCCGAGCGCGAACTGCGCAGCCTGCTCGCCGCCCGCGCCCGCGCCGTCGCCTCCGCCGGACCGCACGGCCCGTGGGCGATCCCGTGGCCGATCGTGCAGTGCGAGTCAGGCGGCCAGAACACCGGGCCCAACTCCGCCACCGCCTCCGGCTACTACCAGATCACCGACGCGACCTGGAAGGGCCTCGGCGGCTCGACCCCGAGCGCCTACCAGGCCTCCAAGGCCGAGCAGGACCGCCTCGCCGCCCGCCTCTGGGCCGGCGGAGCCGGCCGCGACAACTGGGTCTGCGCGAGCCTCGTCGACGACGTGTAGTGCGGTGGGGGTGGCGCTGCGCGCGGCCGCGGCCGCCAGTGCGCCTCCCGCCGCGCCCCTCGCCGTCGCGGTGCGCCGCGCACGCGAACGTCGAGTTTGGCGAGTAGAGCCCGAGAAACTCGACGCTCGCCACGGCCCGGCGCGCGGCGCGGCGGCGACCTCGCCGCTCGTCACCCCTCACGGCCGCGCTTGCGCGCCTTGAGCGCGTGCTCGGCGCGGCTGCGCTTCGCCGCCCAGGCGCCGTCGCCGGAGGCCGTGCGGTCCGCCAGTTCGGCGAGGATCGCGGCCTCCTCGCGTAGCTCCGGCGCGGGCGCGGCCGCCAGCGCGGCTCCCGCTGCGGTGTAGGCGGCGATCGCGCCGCCCGAGTCGCCGCGACTGAGCGCCTCGGCCGCGCGGCGCTTGGCGTCCTGGGCCTGGAGGAACAGGCGCTCCGTCTGCACCTTCGCGTCGCGCATCCGGCCCGCGGCCTCGTCGCCCGGCACGACGTTGACGGTCAGCGGCAGCGTGATCGTCTCCTCCGTGAACGCGGGCACGGTGACGTAGCGCAGCTCGAGCGAGGCGATCTCCGCCAGGCCGAGGCCCGGCAGCGCCGGGACGGCGAAGGACAGCACGAGCTTGCGCTCCTCGCCTGCCCAGAGGTCGCCGAGCTCGATCATCACGCCGTTCTCGACCGGCTGGGAAGGCAGGTCGTTCCAGATCGTCACCGTCTCCACGGACCCGCGCGGGCGGACGATCAGGCTCGCGGCCTGGATCGTCTTCGAGAGCAGTCCGGCGACCTCGCCCGCCACGACCGCGCCGGCCCCGTCGCCATCGGCCGCGAAGGCGTGCGAGCCCTGGCCGCCGCCCGCGATCGCCGCCAGCAGCGTCTCGTCGTAGCCGAGGCCGATCCCGACCGTCGACGTCGTCACGCCGTGCGCCCGCGCGGCCGCGGCGACGCCCGCGAGCTGGTCGGGATCGACGACGCCCGCGTTGGCGTGCCCGTCGCTGAGCAGCAGCAGCGTCGCGCCCGCGGGGCCGGCGACCCGCCGCGCCTCCTGCAGCCCGCGCAGCAGCCCGCCCGAGAGGTTCGTGCACCCGCCCGACGAGATCGACAGCACGGCGGCGCGCAGCGCCGCCTTGTCGAGCACCGGCCCGGCGGGTACGACGACGTCCACCTCGTCGTCGAACGCGACGACGCCGAAGCGGTCCGCGGGGTCCAGCCGGCCCACGAGCTCCGCCAGCGCGACGCACGCGGCGTCCAGCCGCTCGCCGCTCATCGAGCCGCTGCGGTCGAGCACGACCTGCACCGTCGCGGGCGCCCGGGGCACGTCGCGCTGCTCGGCCGGCGCCGCCAACTCCAGCAGCACCGTCACTTCGTCATCCTGCTCGACGGCGACGAGGTCGACGTCGATCTGGGCATCGAGCTTCATGCTGTAGAGGTCGTGACGCGCTACACGAACCTGACGGACCTGCCCGAGTGGGCACGACGGCTGCTCGAAGACACGCCGGTGGCCCACCTCGGCCTGCTCGACGAGGAAGGCGAGCCGCGCGTCCAGCCGGTCACGTTCGCGCGACTCGGCGACACGATCGTCAGCGCGATCGACGACAAGCCCAAGCGCACCGTCCCGGCGCGAATCCAACGCCTGCGCGATCACCCGCGCGCCGCCCTCACCGTCGACCGCTACGACGCCGACTGGACGCGGCTCGCCTGGGTGCAGGTGCTCGGCGACATCGCCATCGAGGAGGGCGTCGAGCCCGAGGCGCTCGCCGCTCTACAGCACCGCTATCCGGCCTACCGCGACCGGCCGCCGAAAGGACCGCTGTTGAAACTCCGACCAGTGCGGGTTCTCACGTGGAGCGCCAGCGGTTAGGCTCGCGGCATGCCCATGTCCGCTCGCCTCGCCGGCCTGCTGGCCGCGACCGTCCTCGTCCTCACTCCAGCGGCCGCGCTCGCCCAGGACGAGGAGGGCGATCGCTGCGAGCCGCGCAAGCAGGGTGAGCAGTGCGGCGAGGGCAACGGGCGCAGGACGCCGGGCGGTGGCAACACCGGCAACGTCTCGCACAAGGGCTGGCCGGCGATCACCGGGATCCTCTGGAAGGTGCTCGACCGTCGCGATCACCAGCGCACCGGCACCGAGGACAACGACGAGCTGCTCGGCCATCACGGTGACGACACGATCATCGGCGGCGCGGGCAAGGACGTCCTCTGGGGCGACTGGGAGCTCAAGGGCAACGGCTCCAACCAGACCGACGTGCTGCGCGGCGGCGACGGCAACGACTTCCTCTATCCCAGCCACGGCAAGAACAACCTCTACGGCGGCGCCGGCAACGACCGGATCATCGCCTACTACGGCCACGGCCTGATCGACTGCGGCCCGGGCAAGAACGACTACGCCCAGACGCGCTGGCAGAGCAACGCCTACAAGGTGCGCAACTGCGAGCACATCCGGCACTTCTGCGCGTTCGGCTCAAAGCCGAACGGCGACTGCAAGAAGCCCGGCGAGAGCAGCCTCGCCGTGCTCACCCGTCAGGCCAACCAGGCTTCCTTGTTGAGCTTCTTGGACGCCTGGTAGTCCGCGAGCGCCGCCGCGGAGTCCACGTCGCCGAGCGTCGGGTGCCACGGCACCAGCGGCTCCGCGGTCGCCACGCCGAAGCGCTTGGCCAGCACGGAGCCGAGCGCCTTGACCTTCATCGTCCCGAACCCGGGCAGCGCCTCGAGGTTCGCGCGCAGCTCGTCGGTGGTCGTCGCCTCGGTCCAGACGCGCGCCGCGTGGCCGTCGTAGTGCTCCAAGACATGCACGGCGAGCTCGTGCACGCGCGTGGCCATCGCGCCCGGGAAGCGATGGATCGCCGGCCGCTCGCGGAAGATCGGGTCGAGATCGGCCGCCGCGACGCCGACCGGATCCAGCGTGCCGAGCCGCTCGCGCAACACGTAGGGGCCCATGAACGCCTTCTGCACCTGCACCTGCTGGTCGAGCGCGAACCCGACCAGCAGCGCGAACGCGTCCTGCACCAGCAGCTGGTCGGCCTCGTCGTTGCCGGTGAAGTGCAGGCGGTCGGTCACGGCGCGAGCTCCGGCGGCAGCGCCTTCGGCCCGTCGGGATAGAGGAACGCCAGCGTCTCCTCGGACATCTCGAGCGTGTTCGCGGCCTCGTTCGGCGCGCCGAACACGAGCCACAGCACGTCCTCGGACGTGTCGTTGAACACCTGCCGCACGCTCTCGGGCGTGACCAGCAGCGAGGACAGGCGCGGGAGCTCGATCAGGTCGTCGTCGATCCGGATCCGCCCCACGCCCTCGATCACCACGTAGAGCTCGTGCGTCTCGCGATGCCGGTGCCTGGTCGAGGCCTGCCCGGGGCGCAGGCGCCAGAAGCGGGCGCCGAGGTCCGTCGCGCCCAACTGCTTGGCGAGGTCGGTGTTGAGGACGCCCATCTGGTTCGACGGGCGCCAGAACGCCTCGCCGGCGGGCAGGACGGAGTAGCTCATTTCAGCTTGAGGATTGCAGGCTCGTAGCCCTTCGCGGTCGCCTTGGCCGTCACCTTGCCCTTGATCGCCAGCACCGCGCGGCCCTTGCTGTCGGTCTTGGCGGACTTGCCGCCGGCCTTGACCGTCGCGCCCTTGACCGGGTCGCCGGCGTCGGCGACGGTGAACGCCACCTTGCCCGCCCGCTTGCCGGCCTTCAGCGTCAGGCCGGGCAGGATGCGCGTGAGGAACGTCGAGGCGGACGAGTCGTCGCCGACCCCGAACGAAGCCATCACGTCGAGCCCGCCCGCGACCGCGCTGGCGTCGACCGAGAACGTGGAGTGGGCCTTCTTGGCGGCGCCCGCGTCGACCGGCGCGCCGAAGCGCGTGGCGGAGCGGTTCGAGCGCGCGGCGATCACGTGCTCGTCGCCGAACTCGTTGTCCGTCCAGACCGCCCACAGACGCCCCTTGGCGTCGGTCGCGACGGCCGTGTCGGGCGTCGAGCGCACCGTGTCCAGCAGCGTCGTCGAGCTCGACCCGACGCGCCAGATGCGGACCTTGCTCGCGGTCGGGTAGCCCACGCCGCTGACGATGTAGTAGCCGCCGTTCTTGGGCCGCGAGACGATCGGCGTGCGCGAGAGCGAAGGCCCGCCGACCATCACGGTCGTGCCCGGCATCGTCTTCGGCGAGCCGGCCGGCGAGCCGTCCGCGTTGACCGCCTGCGCGAGGATTCCGGCGGGCCCGGGCGAGCCGGAGAACCAGGCCAGCATCGCGCCGCCCGCGGAATCCGCGGCCAGGTTGGGGTCGTTGCCGTAGCCGCCCAGCGGCGCCTGGAAGTCGAAGTTCGGCGTGGCCGGATCGAGCCCCGCGTGCACCCACGTGCCGGCGGTGCCGAACCACGCCTGCAGCGTGTTGCCGCCGGCCAGCGTGGTCGCGCTCGTGTCGCTCGCGTAGGCCTGCGCGCCGATCGGGACGATCGTGCCCGTCTGCAGCGCCCACGTCGCGCCGTTGCTGGAGGAGAACGCCGTGTTGAGGTCCTGGTTGGGCTCCCCGGCCTCGGTCGTGCGGATGCCGCCCCAGATCGCCCGCAGCCCGCCGCCGGCGACGACGATCGCCGGGTCGCTCGTGCTCGCCCAGCCGGTCACGATCGGCGACGTCGCGCCGATCTTCCCGTCAGGACCGATCGCGGTGTGGAAGATGTCGCCGTCCTTCTTCCAGCCGACGTGCAGGACGCCGTCCATGGTCCGCACGGCGCTGACCTGATCGATGTTCGCACCGCCGGAGGCGGTGAGCTGCTTCCAGCCGGCGGCATGGGCGGAGGGAGCGGCCAGGAGCGCGATGGCGCCGGCGGCGAGAAGAATCCGTAGCTTCACGCGGGCAGCCTAACGGCCTCCCCCCACCCCCGCTCTAGCGCTGCGACCAGGGTTTCGGGCGGCTGCGCGCCCGACACGCCGAAGCGGCGATCGATCACGAAGAACGGCACGCCCTGGATGCCGAGCTGCCCGGCGAGCTGCTCGTCCTCGCGCACGTCCTCGGCGAAGCGATCGCTCGCGAGCACGTCACGCGCCTCCTCGGCGGCGACGCCCACCTCGGCGACGAGCCGGATCAGCGTCTCGGGATCGGAGATCGCCTCGCCCTCGGTGAAGTACGCGCGCATCAGGCGCTCCTTCGCGGCGGCCTGGTGCCCGGAGGTGGCGGCGAGATGGATCAGGCGATGCGCGTCGAACGTGTTGCCCGGACGCGCGAGGTCGAAGCGGAAGTCCAGGCCCTCGCCCGCCGCCCGCTCGGTCATCTCGACGTGCAGGCCCTTGGCCCGCTCGAGGCTCATGCCGTACTTGGCGGCCAGCCGCTCGCTCGCGGTCCCGTCGACCGCCTTCGGAGCCTCGGGATCGAGTTCGAAGCTGCGCCACAGGACCGTCACCTCATCGCGGTGCTCAAAGGCCTCCAGCGCCGATTCCAAGCGCCGCTTGCCGATGTAGCACCACGGACACACGACGTCGGACCAGATTTCCACCATCAAGGGCATCACCCGAGGTTAAGCACCCGTTCATGGCAACTCTTACGCCTGTGCTCTAAACAGGACGCATCCTCCTTCTCGTCCTCTTCGCCTTCCTGGCCGGCGCCGGCACCGCGCTCAGCCCCTGCGTACTCCCGGTGCTGCCGGCGCTGCTGAGCGCCGGCGCGACCGGTGGGCGCCGGCGTCCGCTCGGGATCGTGCTCGGGCTCGCGCTGACGTTCACCGTCACGATCGTCGGGCTGGCGACCGTGGTCGACGGCGTCGGGCTCGGCGACTCGTTCCTGCGCGACTTCGCGATCGTCTCGCTCGCGCTGTTCGGCCTCGCGGTCGCGATCCCCAGGTTCGGCGACCGGCTCGAGGCGCCGCTGAGCCGGCTCGCGCGCTTCGGCCCCAAGAGCGGCGGGCGCGGCTTCTGGTCGGGGATCGCCGTCGGCGCCGCGCTCGGCTTCGTCTACGCGCCGTGCGCGGGCCCGGTGCTCGCCGCGGTCGTCTCCGTCAGCGCGGCGTCGGGGCGCACCGTCGCCGTCGGGCTGGCCTACGCGCTCGGGTCCAGCGCCGTCCTGCTCGTGCTCGCCTTGACCGGGCGCCGGCTCACGGTCCGGCTGCGCGGGCCGGCCCTGAACCGCGTGCTCGGCTCGGTGATGGTGCTGACCGCGGTCGCGATGGCGTTCCAGTTCGACATCCGCTTCCAGACCGCGATCGCCGACCATCTGCCCGCCGCGCTGGTCAACCCGACGAACTCGATCGAGACGTCGACCGCGGTCAGCGAGCGGCTCGCGAAGCTGCGGCCCGCCTCGCCGTACGCGAAGGCGTCGACCACCACCTCCAAGCTCGAGGACTTCGGGCCGGCGCCGGACTTCACGGGCAACGACCGCTGGTTCAACAGCGAGCCGCTCACGCTCGCGGAACTCAAGGGCCGTGTCGTGCTGATCGACTTCTGGACCTACACGTGCATCAACTGCATCCGCACGCTGCCGCACCTCGTCGCCTGGGACAAGGCGTACCGCGACGACGGCCTGACGATCGTCGGCGTCCACTCGCCCGAGTTCAGCTTCGAGAAGAAGGCGTCCAACGTCGCGAGAGCCCTGAAGCAGAACGGGATCGAGTACCCGGTCGCGCAGGACAACGAGCTCGCGACCTGGAACGCCTGGAGCAACCAGTACTGGCCGGCGAAGTACCTGATCGACGCCAAGGGCCACGTCCGCTACGTGCACTTCGGCGAGGGCGATGACGACAAGACCGAGGCCGCGATCCGCTCGCTGCTGGTGGAGGCCGGCGACACGCCGGGAGCCGAGTCCGAGCCCGAAGACAGCTACGACCCGAGCGCCCAGGCGACGCCCGAGACCTACCTCGGCGCCGAGCGCGCCGAGCGCTTCCTGCCGGGCCTCCAGCAGCTGGGCAGCGCGACCTACACGCCGTTCGACGGCGACCTGCCGGAGAGCCACTTCACGCTCGGCGGGCGCTGGAAGATCGACGAGGAGTCCGCAACCGCCGGGCCCGGCGCCACGCTGCGCGGGAACGTCACCGGCAAGGACGTCTACCTCGTGCTGTCCGGGCCGGGAACCGTCGACGTGACGGTCGACGGCAAGCCGGAGAAGACGGTCAAGGTCACCACGCAGCGCCTCTACCACCTGCTCTCGCGGCCGACCCCCGCCGCGCACGACCTGCAACTGCGCTTCTCGCCCGGCGTCGCGGGCTTCGCCTTCACGTTCGGCTGATCCGCCGCGCGGGTGTCATCGGGCGCCGGCCGTAAAGACGGCCGGCGCCCGACACCGTTCTACGGAGTGGTCGTCGAGAGCGTGAACGTGAGCGTCGTGGAGTACGCCCCCGTCCGCAACGCGTCCGTCGCGTCGATGTGCTGCTTGAACGTGATCGTCACCGGGTCATTGGACACCGGTGCCGTCCACGAGGACTTCGAGAACGAGACCATCAGCGGCGACGGCAGCGCGAACGGTGCCGTTCATCAGGTGCCCCGGTTCGGACACCGTCAGCGCCGCGTCACCCGCGGTCGAGATGACGTTCGCCATCGTCGTCGTCATGTAGTCCTTCGCGATACCCGGCGTGAACGCGCCGAACGTCGCCGCCGGCGAGGCCAGCGTCAGCGACAACGTCGCCGGCACCGTGCCACCGACGTCGCCCTGCACCGGCGTCTCGGTCGGCCCGAACGCGTACGCGCTCTGCAGATCGCCCGGATGGCAGTGATGCGGGGAGAAGAACGTGCGAGCCCGGGACGCAGCGGAACATGCTCGGGTTCGTGAAGCTCGGCGCCAGGCGCACGTCGGTGGCCTGCTCGAACGCGTAGCCCGCGGCGAGCAGCGGCGGCGTCGGCGCCGGCCTTGCCCACGAACGTCACGCCGATCGGGTTGCGGCCGGCGCTGCCCGTGCCATAGCCCGCCGGGACCGTCAGCACCGGGTAGCCGGCGCGGTCGGCGATGTTCACGAGCGCGTT
Organism: uncultured Solirubrobacteraceae bacterium; assembly: GCA_963848475.1. Taxonomy (GTDB): domain Bacteria; phylum Actinomycetota; class Thermoleophilia; order Solirubrobacterales; family Solirubrobacteraceae; genus Solirubrobacter. Next base: position 64,805 of record CAWKDW010000008.1, read on the forward strand.
GCCGCTCGGGACCATGATCACGTCGGTGTCGGCGAGCAGCGTGTCGATCACCGCGGCGTTGGAGGCCTTGCCGGCCGCGGTGTCCGCGGACGAGCGCCGAGAGGTCCGGGCTGAGCGCGCCGGTCAGCTGGCCCTGCTGGTACTTGAGGCCCTCGACCGGGTTGGCGGTGTTGTAGTTGACGATGCCCTGCAGCGAGCCCGCACCGCCCGACGTACCGGCCAGGTAGGCGTTGAGGTCCTTCTCGAAGGACCGGTTGATGATGCTCGCGGTGTTCGGCGAGGGCGTGCCGACGGTCTTGGTCACGGTCGTGGCGCCGAGGCCCGTGACCGCTGTGACGGCGGCCGGGTACGGCGCGGTGGTCGGACTGATCACCGCCACCTTCTTGCCTGCCAGCGCCGTCGTGCTGAGGCCGGCGACGTAGCTGCCGCCGGTCAGGCCTTCGAGGCCGGCGGCGGCGTCGGACACCGTCTTGGCGATCGGGCCGGGGACGTCCTGGGACTTCGCGACCGGCAGGACGCCGTCGCTCGAGACCAGGCCGACCGTCGGCTTGAGGGCGACCACCCCGGCGACACCCGCCGGAGCGATGATCTGCGCGCTGTCGGTCGAGGACTCGAGGCCGACGGTCAGCGCCGCCAGGCCCTCAGCCGTCGCGGCCGCCGAGCCAGCCGGCGGAACCGGCCGGCGTCTTGTCGGTGTCGGACGGCAGCAGCACCTGGCCGCCGAGCGACGAGTAGCCCTCGGGCATATTCGCGTCGAAGAGCCCGTTGAGCTCGGAGACGTTGGTCTTGCCGAGGATGATCGCGCCCGCGGCCTTGAGCTTCGAGACCAGCGCGGAGTCCCCGTTGGGCATCGACGTTCTGCAGCGCGATCGAGCCGCCCGTGGTCGGCAGGCCCTTCGCGTCGATCACGTCGTCCAGCAGCACGGGGATGCCGTGCAGCGGGCCGCGCACGCCGCTCGTCGCGCGCTCGCGATCGAGCAGCTTCGCTTCCTCGATCGCGTGCGTGTTGAGCGCAGCGCACCGCCTGCAGCGCCGGGCCTTCGGCGTTGGTGAGCGCGATCCGCGCCAGGTACGCCTTGGTCAGCGTCTCGGCGCTCAGCGTGCCCGCCGTCATGCGGTCCTGCAGCGACTTGGCCGACTCCGTCTCGAGCGAGAACGGCAGCGTCGGCGCGGGACCACCGATCAGCGCCATCGTCGACTCGTAGTCGGGGTTGCAGGCGCCGCGCGAGGCGAACGCCGGGGCCGGCACGGTGTGCGCGCAGCGGTACATGCTCGGGTTGATCTCGCTGACGGGCTTGCGCAGCTTGGTCGCCTGCTCGATCACGTAGGCGACGCCGATCAGGTCACGCTCCTTGTACGCGTTGCGCGTGAATCGAGACGTTCAGCGTGCGCCGCTGTCGTCGTGCTGTAGCCCATCGGGATCGTGAGCTGCGGGTAGCCCGCCCGCGGACCGTTGGAGACGCTGCCCAGGATCGCGATGAAGTCGTCGCTCGGTGTCGGCCGGCGTGTCGTTCTGCATCATCCGGTCGATGCCCTGGTGGCTGAGGATCTTGCCCTGCAGCAACTGGTTGCGGTAGGTGACCGAGGCCGCCGAGTCCGGGCTGACGTCGATCGCCAGCGACGCGGCGTGCGTGCTGTTGCCGAACTTCAGCGCCTCATCGCGTTGGCGAAGTTGTCGTCGTTCTCCTGCTGGAGGCTCTTGATCGGCGCGTCAGGCCCGAGATGCGCGTAGTAGTGGTCGATGTCGCGATGGGCCTCGTAGTTGAGGACCGAGCCCGAAGGGATACCGGCAGGCGAGATCACCGGACGCTCGACGAGGATCGCCCCGGCGGCCTCGAGCGCGGCCTTGGCCTGGTTGACCGGGTCCGTCGTGCCGTTCCAGCCGATGCGCTTGCCGCGCACGAAGTCCAGGTCCAGCGCCGACATGTAGTTCGGGACCGTCGCCGGGACCGGCGGGATGATGTCCGAGTCGACGATGCCCGGGCCCCAGATGCCCGTGTAGTACTCGGCGTTGTGCGCGTCGTAGCCGGCGATCGACTGCAGCGTCATCGCCGCGTTGGCGACCGTCCGGTCCATCGGGCCGGCGGTGTCCTGCGAGGCCGAGATCGGTGCGATGCCGTAGCCGGGGACGAGCCCGACGGTCGGGCGCAGGCCGACCAGGCCGTTCGCCTGCGAGGGCGAGATGATCGAGCCCGAGGTCTCGGTGCCGATCGTCAGCGCCGAGAGCGCCGCGGCGCCGGCCGCGCCGCTGCCGGACGAGGAACCGCTCGGGTTCTGGTCGGCGTCGACCGCGTTGAGGACCTGGCCGGTCAGGTTGCTGAAGCCCGACGGCTGGTTGCCGAAGAAGTTGGCGTACTCGGAGAGGCCGAGCTTGCCGAGGATCACGACGCCGTTCTCGCGCAGCTTCTTGGCCACGCCGGAGTCGATCGCGGGGAAGGAGTTGCGCAGCGAGAAGTTGCCCGCCGACGTGTACATCCCCTTCACGTCGATCAGGTCCTTGAGCAGGATCGGGAGGCCGTGGGCCGGTCCGCGGACGTGGCCCTCCTTGCGCTCCTTGTCGAGCGCCGCGGCGTCCTTGAGGGCGTCCTTGTTGAGCTGCGACACGGCGTTGATGCCCGGCCCGCGCTTGTTGAGGGCGGCGATCCGCGCGATGTAGGCGCGGGTGAGCTCGACCGAGGTGAGCTTCCCTTCGTCCATCAGCTTGACGGCGGTCGGGCCGTCGAGCGTCTCCAGGTTCAGCTCGGCCGCGGACGCGGGTGCGGCCGTGACCGCTCCGAGCACGCACGCGAGCGCGACCAAGCGCCTCGCGGCAGGGGCGACTCTCATCTCTTGACTTCCCTCCGTGTGAGATAGGGCATTAGCCCCCGCGGACCCAGCGCGGGAACTACCCGCCGACGCTAGTCCGGCACACGGTTGGTGCGCATTGGCCCGCCGGTCGAACTCGTGTTCGACCGGCGGGCCAACGACGCCCCCGTATGCGCCAGCTTCGCGGCGAAAGGCGTCCGCCGGGACCCGGGCCGCGTCAGTTCTCACTATGAACTCATCCAACTCACGCGGCCCCCGGACGCGATCCGTGCTGCTCGCCACCGGGATCCTGGTGCTCGGCATCGCGGCGACCGGCGTCGCGGCCACCGGGGACGTCCTCCGCGAGGGCACGCGCAACGGCACGGCGACCAAGGAGACGTCGATCGTCTCCAGCAACCCGTCGACGACGGCCACGACCGGCGGTTACGCGACCCGCCAGTCCAACAAGTCCACGAGCGGCGGCGGAGCGGTCTACGGCTGCCGCTCGACCGCCGGCGGCTCGGCCGCCACTCCGCCCACGAACCCCTGCTTGCGGGCGAACAATCTCTCGACCGGCTTCGCGTTCGAATTCAACGCCCAGAGCGGGGCGAGCGCCGGCCTGATCACCGTCGGCGGCGGCGGCGACGCCAAGAAGCCGTTCACCACGAACGCCACCGGCGTGGCGACCGGGCTCAACGCCGATCGCGTCGACGGCGTCGAGGCGGCCGACCTCAAGACCCGCTGGCTGCTGATCAACGAGGCCGGCCAGATCGAGGAGCAGTCCGGCGGCTTCACGATCGTCGACGCGTACCAGACCAATCAGAACGTCTACATCGACTCCGGTGCGACGCTCGTGGGCAAGGGCCTGACGGCCACGATCGCCATCCAGAACAAGATCGACACCAGCGGCGACGGCACGCCGGACGCCAACTTCGGTGGCGAGGTCAGCGTCGCCCGCTGCCAGACGGCCGCAGTCGAGTGCGCACCGCCCGGCGCCAAGACCGTCAACGCGCTCGTCTTCAGCGCGCGCAACAGCGACGGCACCGCGACGGCCGGCACCGCCGTCAATCCGCGCAAGCGCGTCTACGTCCAGATCAGCGAGTAGCGAAGGTCAGCCGGGCGTCGTCCAGACATCGAGCGCGCCCTCGGGCGCCTCGGTGCCCGGCACGTAGTCGCGCAGCCAGTACCGGTTGTCCTCGAGCATCGCGTTGATCTCGGGCGCGCGCATCGTCGAGACGATCAGCACTCGCACCGGCTCGCCGGTCAGGTTGTCGAGCCGGTGCGCGCCGTCCAGGCCCGCGACGAAGGCCACGACCTCGCCCGGCGCCAGCTCGCGCGGCTCGCCGGCGCGAGTGCGCAGTGTCGGGCGCCCGGCGAGCACGACGAGCAGCTCCTCGTTGGCGAAGTGCGCGTGCAGCGGGAAGGTCGCCGCACCCGGCGGCACCTCGAACAGCGAGGCCCCGAGCTCGCGCGCGCCGCTCTGCACTCCCAGGCGGGCGCGCTTCCAGCGAAACGGCTCGGCGTCGCGCTCCGCGTCCCACTCCGGTTCGAAGACGTTGGCCATCAGCTCAGATGCCTCCCGAGGAATTCCGTCTGGCGTGAGACGGCGCGCTGGAACCACTCGCCGGTGTAGATCTCGAAGTGGCCGATCGGATAGTGGGCGACCTCGCCCTGCGGCGCGTCGTGCGCGACCTGGTCGGCGGCCTCGACATCGACCAGCGAGTCCTGATCGCAGACGCAGATCAGCAGCGGGCAGGCGATGTCCGCGGCGCGGCGGCCGGGCCGGTAGAGGCCGATCTTCAGGCCCACTCGCGCGGCCACGGCGTTGCGCCAGGCCGAGTCGGGCGGCGTGATCGACTCGAAGCCGCCGACGACGTCGGGCGCGCTCATCAGCGCCAGCTCGCCGGGGGCGGCGGCCGCCGGGATCAGCTTCGGGCGGCGCCCGAGCAGCGAGCCGACCTGATCTTGCAGCGCGACCTTGGCGAGCTTGGCCGCGGTCAGCTTCGGCGTCATCAGCGAGGCCTTCAGGCCGTCGGTCATCGGGCACTGCGCGACGACCGCCGCGACCGCGGGCTCCTCCGCCGCGAGCGAGAGCGCGTGGCCGCCGCCGAAGGAGGAGCCGAAGAGACCGACGCGTGAGATGCCCTCCAGCCCGCGGGCGTAGGCGAACGCGCTGCGCCAGTCCTCGAGCTGGCGATCGATGTCGACGAGCTGGCGCGGCTCACCGCCGCTGGCGCCGAAGTGGCGGTAGTCGAAGAGCAGCGCGGCGAGGCCGGCCTCGGCGAAACGCTCCGCGTAGGCGGGCAGGCGCTGGTCGCGCACCGCGGACAGTCCGTGGCCGAGGACGACGGCACCGGTCGCCCCGACCGGGTGGTAGAGCCACGCGGCGACCTCGCCCGCGAACGTGACGTCCTGTCTTAGAACGGGAGCCATGCGGGCGGGAAGACCTCCTTGAAGCGGCCCGGGTAGTCGAGCACGAGCTTGCGCGCGTGGCGACCCGCGGGGCGGTTCTCGATGAACGGGCGCAGCTGGTCGAAGCACAGCGCGAGCCGCACCGACGGCGCGATCTGGAAGTCGGCGGCGTTCGGGCGCTCGCCGCCGATCACGCCCTCGGCGAGCAGCGCGTCGACGCGGTCGAGCTGGCCGGGCAGCGCCGCCAGACAGGCCTTGGCGGTGTCCTCGGAGGTGCGCATCTGGAGCGCGACGACGGGGCGCAGCACGGGCAGCGCCGCGCGCATGACGCCCTCCGGGATGCCGAGAACCGGGCCCGACGAGGAAGGTCGCCATCGACTCCGGGTCCTTGCCCGTCGCGTAGCGGGCGATCTGGCGCACGCCGTCCTGCAGCGCGGAGTCCGCCCACGCTTCGGCGCCCTCGATCGTCGCCCGGTCCTCCGCGGGGAAGAGCGGCGGCTCGGGCACGAGCGCCTCCAGCGCGCGGGCGATCTTCATCGTCCCCGACACGCGCCGGCCCTCGATCGTCATGCACCGGCACGGTCGACCCGCGGTAGCGCATCAGCGGCAGGATCAGCTTGTGCGACATGTTCGGCAGGTCCAGCCGCGTGAACTCGACGCCCTTGTAGCGCAGCATCAGCTCGGCGCTGATGACGGGGTGCGAGCCGGGGACGCCGACGAGCTTGGCGCGCATCAGTCCACCAGCGCCTGGTAGACGAGCTGGCGCAACTGCGAGCGCAGCGGATAGGTGCTCGACGGCACCAGCTGGGTGAAGAACTGCGCCGTGACCCGCTCCTTCGGGTCGACCCAGAACGCGGTGCTGGCCAGCCCGCCCCAGGCGAGCTCGCCCTGCGATGCCGCGCCCTTCGTCGCCGCCGAGTCCAGGACGACGGAGAACCCGAGCCCGAAGCCCATCCCGTCGTTCTGGGTCTCGCTGATCGTCGGTCGCGCGACGGCCTTCAGCTCGGCGCCGCCGGGCAGGTGGTTGCGGCCCATGATGCGCAGCGTACGCGTCCCGAGCAGGCGGACGCCGTCGAGCTCGCCCTCGCCGAGCAGCATCCGCGTGAAGCGGTGATAGTCGGCCGCCGTGGAGACGAGCCCGCCGCCGCCGGAGAGGGACGCGGGCTTGCCGAGCGCAGCCGCGCCAAGCTGGTCGTTGCGCACGAGACCCGGTTGGTAGAGCGACGGCGAGCCGGTCGGCGTCGCGCGCCCCGAACGCGGTGTCGGTCATGCCCAGCGGGCCGAGGATGCGCTGCTCGAAGAACGCGTCCAGCGTCTGCCCGGACAGGACCTCGACCAACCGTCCGAGCACGTCGGTCGAGACGCTGTAGTTGAACTCGCTGCCGGGCTCGAAGAGCAGCGGCAGGCCGCCCCACGCGTCGCAGCTGGCCGCGAGGTCCATGCCTTCCGGCGAGCCGAACTCGAAGCCGTGCGCGCGGTAGACGCCGTCGAGCGGCTCGGCGTAGTGGAAGCCGTAGGTGAGCCCCGAGGTGTGCGTGAGCAGGTGCCAGATGCGCATCGGCTCCTGCGCCGGGACGGTCATCGGCTTGTTCTGGCTGCCGCCCGCCCAGACGCGCGCGTCGGCGAAGGCCGGGAGGTACTGGGAGACCGGGTCCTTGAGCTCGAAGGCGCCCTCCTCCCACAGCATCATCGCCGCGACCGACGTGATCGGCTTGGTCATCGAGTAGATCCGCCACAGCGTGTCGCTCTCGACCGGCAGGCCGGCGTCGACGTCGCGCAGGCCGCCGCTGGGCGACGTGCACGAGCTGGCCGTCACGCGCGATCGCGGCGAGGAAGCCGGGGAGCTTGCCCTCGTCCACGTAGCGCATGTAGTGGCGGTCGATGCGGTTCAGGCGCTCGGCGTCGAAGCCGGCTTCGGCGGGGTCGATCTCCACGGCCAGGGTCATGCGCCGGGAGTCTGACGAAGTGTCTCCGCCACCAAGCTTTCGCCAAGCGCGCTCTGGTCTGATCTCGACCTCATCGACCGGAGGAGAGACCGGATGCGTGCACGTCGGACGATCGTGTTGGCCCTTGCCGCGCTCGCTGCGCTTCCCGCAGCCGCTCGCGCCGACACCGTGGTGGCGCTCGGCGACTCGGCCATCTCCGGCGAGGCCGGCCGCTGGGCGGGCAACACCAACGGCTCCTCCTCGCGCACCGACGCGCTCGGCTCCTCGGCGTACTACGACGTTCCCGGCGCCGAGTCGATCCCCGGCTGCCACCGCTCCAAGTCGGCCGAGGTGCACATCGGCGGCGGCGTGACGAGCGTCAACCTCGCCTGCTCCGGCGCGCGGACCTACTCGCGCGTCAGCGACGGCAAGTTCAAGCCGGGCATCGACTTCTACGCCAGCGGCGCCAACAAGGGCCAGGCGCTCGCGCTGCAGGAATACGCGACCGCGCACCCCGGTGAGGTGAAGACCGATCGTCGTGCTGATCGGGGCCAACGACTACGGCTTCGCCGACATCGTCCAGACCTGCGTCACCGACTGGCTGACCTCGCCGTCGTGGTGGAAGAACTACTGCCAGGACGACTCGAGCATGAACGCGATGTTCTCGCAGCCTCGAACATCAGCGCGATCACGCTGAGCGTCCGCACCGCCTTCGGCAACGTCAAGCTCGCGATGCAGCAGGCCGGCTACGCGGCGGGGTCGTACAAGCTGCTCGCCCAGACCTACTCCGCGCCGTTGCCGACGTCGTCGGGCTTCCGCTATCGCGAGACCGGTTACACGCGCCAGACGATCGGCGGCTGCGGCGTCTGGAACAGCGACGCCAACTGGGCGCGCAACACGGTCGTGAACACGTTGAACAACACCGTCCGCAACGCGGTGTCGGTGTGGAGCGACGTCCCGGTGCTGGACATGGTCAACGCGCTCAACGGCCGCAAGCTGTGCGAGAACACGGTCGGGCTGCTCGAGGAGAAGGGCGTCTCGACCTGGCAGAGCGCGGGCGCGGTCGACAAGAGCGAGTGGGTGCACCAGATCCGCACGCTGACGACGCTCTTCCCGCCGTACCAGCTGCAGGAGGACGCGCACCCCAACTACTGGGGCCAGCTCGCGCTGCGCAACTGCTTCCGCCAGGCCTACAACAGCGGCGCTTCGCACGGCGGCTCGTGCGTGCGTGAGAGCAACGGGCTCGAAAACGGCGAACCCAACATGATCCTCAACCCGTAGGCGTACGATCCGGCGATGAAGCGCCGGATCGCCCTCCTCGCCGCGATCCTGGCCGGCGGGCTCGTCCCGCCGGCGCAGGCCGCTTCGCTGCGCGTCGGGACGCTGCAGCTGAACTCGTGCGGCGGTGCCTGGTGCGGGAAGCTCTCGCGCCCGCTGGATCCCGCGCGGCCCACCGGTCGCCGGATCGACATCGCCTTCCGCTGGTATGAGGGCCGCTCCAAAGGCCCGGCCCTGGTCGCCGTCGAGGGCGGCCCCGGCTACCCGTCGACGGGCAGCCGGGTCGAGTACCGCGGGATCTACGGGAGCGACCTCGTACGCGACCGGGGGCTGCTGCTCGTCGACAACCGCGGCACCGGCGACTCGGCGCTGATCGACTGCACGAGCGTCCAGGGCTTCGCCGGCCGCACGTCGGGAAGCGCGTTCGCGCGTCGTGCCGCGCGCTGTGCGCGGGGAGATCGACAAGCGCTACGGCCGCGGCGCCTCCGGGCTGTTCGCGACCGCGTACGCGGGTGACGATCTCGCAGCGGTGATGCGCGCGCTGCGGCTCGGCAAGGTCGACCTCTACGGCGACTCCTACGGCACCTACTTCGTCCAGGACTTCATGGCCCGCCACCCGGGGATGCTGCATTCGGTGGTGCTGGACTCGGCCTACCCGCGGCGCGGCACCGACCCGTGGTACGCGTCCTCGGGTGCCGCGGCGCGCGTGGCGCTCGAGACGGTCTCGCCCGGTTCGGTCGAGCGGTTGTCAGCGCTGCTGGCGCGCGTCCGCGCGAAGCCGCTGACCGGGCACACCAAGGACGCGGACGACGAGCGTGCTCGACGTGCGCGTCGATCCGCGCGCACTGGCGGACATGGTCCAGGACTCGGCCTCGGACCCGGTGATCCTGCGCGAGCTCGACGCGTCGATCCGCGCGGCGCTCGCCGGCGACGACGTCCCGCTGCTGCGGCTCGCCGGCCAGGCGAACTCGTGGAACCATTCGCCGCCCGACGCGGCCTACTTCTCGCGCGGCGCCTATCTCGCCGTCTCCTGTCTGGACTACCCGCAGGTCCCCGATCTGCGCGACCCGCCGGACGCCTTCCAGCCGTTCACGGGCGCGGAGTGGCTGACGATCAGCGGCTTCTCGCAGCCCTACGACGTCTGCCTCGACTGGCCGAGGCCCCTGCGCCGCCCGCCGCGGCTGCCGGATGTGAAGCTGCCCGCCTCGGTGCCGATCCTGATCGTCGGCGGCGACCTCGACTCGCTGACCCCGCTCGCCGACGCGCCGACGTTCGCGCCGGGGCTCGGCGCGAACGTCGAGATCGTGACGCTGCGCAACACCGTCCACGTGACCTCCGAGGGCGACAACTACCTGGTCGAGGGCATGCGCTGCGCGCGCCGCGTGATCCGCTCGTTCCTGCGCGGCGCGTTGAACTCCGGGTGCGCGGGCGCCATCCCGGCGCTGCACACGCCCGACTATCCGCGGACGCTCGCGGCCGTGACGCCGGCGACGCTGGTGAGCGGCCCCGACCCCGGCGAGCCCGCCCGCCGCGCCGCGGTGGTCGCCGCGCAGGCGTTCGCGGACGCGACGATCCGCCAGATCTACTCCGGGGGCGCGGCCCGCGGTCCGGGGCTGCGCGGCGGAACGTTCAAGGCCGCGGGCGAGAAGTTGACGCTCCGCGGCGTGCGCTTCGTGGCCGGCGCGACCGTGGACGGCACGGGGACGTTCCACTACGCCACCGGTGCGGTCGACGCGACGCTCACCGTCGCCGGTGTGACCGTGCGGGTGCGCTGGACGCAGGCCACGCCGCTCGCCACCGCGACGATCGGCGGTGCCGTGCTCACCCTGCCCGCGCCATAGCGATCAGCTCCGCGACGTGGCCGGCGGCCGCGTCGGGCACGGCGGCGAAGCTGATCAGCAGACCGGAGGGCCCTGGCGCGACGCGATGGGGGGTGATGCCGTCGAGGACGACGCCCGCCGCCCGGCAGGCCTCGACGAGCGCCGGTTCGTCGGCGCCCGGGATGTGGACGGCGATGTGCAGACCGGCGGCGGCGCCGCTGAAGGTCGCGCCCGGAAGCGCGGCCGTGAGGGCTTCGATCAGCGCGTCGCGACGGCGGCGGTAGGCGCGGCCGCTGCGGCGCAGGTGGCGGTCGTAGGCGCCGCGGGTGATGAAGTCGGCGAGCGCGAGTTGCTCCAGCGCAGGCAGTCCGTGGTCGAGGCTCGAGCGCGTTTCCAGGAGCCGCGCGCGCCATGCCGGCGGGGCGAGCAGCCAGCCCAGGCGCAGGGCGGGCGCGAGCGTCTTGGAGACCGAGCCGACGTGCGCGACCAGATCCGGCCGCAGGCCCTGGAGCGCGCCGACCGGGGCGCGGTCGTAGCGGTACTCGGCGTCGTAGTCGTCCTCGATGATCAGCGCGTCGCGCTCGTCGGCCCAGCGCAGCAGCTCGGCGCGGCGCGGCGCACTCAGCACGGCGCCGGTCGGGAACTGGTGCGCCGGCGTCAGCAGGACGGCGCGCGCGTCGCCGGGCAGCTCGGAGACGACGATGCCCTCCTCGTCCACGCGCACCGCGACCGGCTCGAGCCCGCGCTTGGCGAAGAGCCCGCGGATGCCCTCGTGGCCCGGGTCCTCGACCGCGAGCCGCACCGGCCCGAGCGCTTCGGCGAGCGTCACGAACGCCTGGCCCGCGCCGGCGCACAGGATCACGTCGTCGCCACGCGCCACGGTCCCGCGCACGCGGCCCCGGTAGGCCGCGACGACCTCACGCAGCTCGGTCGCTCCGGCGATCGGGGGATAGTCGAGCTCGGCGACCCCGGCCGCGCGCACGGCGGCGCTGAGCGAACGGAGCCAGTCGGCGCGCGGGAAGCGCGCGAGGTCCGGCCGGCCCGGTCGCAGGTCGTAGCGCACCGGCGGCTGCGCCGGGAAAGTGCCCGAAACCGTCACTTGCCCGGCGCGGGCGCGGGCGCGGGCGCCGTCGCCGGAGCGGCGCGGGGCGGTCGCGGTCGCCGCCGCCGCGCCGCCGCCTCGCTCCGCGGCACCGCCGTCGCCGCCGCGCGGCACCGCCGCCCCGCTCCGCGGCGCCGCCCGGCGCGACCCGCGGCGAAGCGCGCGGCACGAGCACGAGCCAGCCCTCGGCCGCGAGCTGCCCGTAGGCGTCGCTGACCACGCCGCGCGAGACGCCGAGGTCCGCGGACAACAGCCGCGAGGCTGGCAGGCGTTCACCGGCCACGAGCTGTCCGGAGCGGATCGCCGCCCGCAGCTGGTCCTCGAGCTGGCGCTGCAGCGGGCCGCCGCCTCGCACCACGGACACCAGGAGTTCGAGCGTGCTGGCCTGGTTTTCAGGCATCGATCTGGACCTTACACCCGGGCCAGCGACCGCATACGTTCCCGCCGTGCGGATCAACGGCTGGATCGGTGGCGGCATCGCGAGCTGCAGCGTGGGCGCGTCGTTCGGAGTCAGCGAGGCGCTCATCGGCTACCCGTACGCGGCCGGTCAGTGCATCCGGTATCTCGCCGGCGCGATCATCCTCACGGTCCTGCTCAAAGGGCGCCTCGGCCGCCCGACGCCGAGGGAGCTCGGGCTTCTCGCGCTCGTCGCCGCGGTCGGGATGGTCGGGTTCAACCTCGCCGTGCTCGCGACCGTCGAGCGGCTCGGAGCGACCAACGCGGGGGTGGTGATCGGCGCCTCGCCCGTCGTCCTCGCGCTCCTCGTCCCGCTGCTCGCGCGCCGGCGCCCGAGCGGCCCGTTCGTCGTGGCGGCGCTGGTCGTCGCGGCCGGCGCCGCGATCGTCAACGGCGCCGACGACCGGCTCACGCTGATCGGCATGGCGCTGGCCATCGGTGCGCTGCTCGGCGAGGTCGGCTTCACGCTGCTGGCCGCGCCCGTGCTCCCCCGGCTCGGCCCGATGCGCGTCGCCGCCTGGGCGGCGTGGCTGGCGACCGCACAGCTGCTCGTCCTCAGCGCCGGCGACATCCCGCTGCCCACGCCACACGAGGCGGCCGCGATCGCCTACCTCGCGGTGATCACGACCGCGCTCGCCTTCGTCCTCTGGTTCGGCGCCGTCGAACAGCTCGGCGCCGACCGCGCCGGCCTGCTCGTCGGGCTGATGCCGATCGCCGCCGTGACGGTCGACGCGCTCCTCAACGATCACCCGCCTTCCACCGCGGATCTCGCCGGGACGGCATTGGTCGCCGCGGGGGTGGTTCTCGGCGCGTGGCTCCCACGCCGCAAAGAGGTAAATTTCGGGTGCCGTTTACTGTTGCGCGGGGGATGTCGAGACGGGCAACACTCCTGATCGTCGTCGAGACGATCGTGCTGGTCATCGCCGTGATCGTCGCGGCGATCACCTCGTCGGCGACGGATTGGCAGCCGACGACCCTCGTCGCGGTGCTGCTGGGGCTGGCGCTGGCCAGTGACCTGTTTGCGGTCAGTTACGGCGGACAGCGGATCTCGGGCTCGTTCCTCGCGCTCGTGCTCGCGGCGGCGCTGCTCGGGCCCGCCCCGGCGACGGCGATCGGGATCGCGGCGGTGCTCTTCGACCACCTGCGCGCGCGCAACCCGGTCCCGCTGCTGATCGCCAACCTGGCGACGTTCGCCACATTCCCATTGGTGGGTGGCCTGCTGATCGAGGCCGCCGACGTCGCGCCGACGTCCGCCGCTTTCCCGCTGCTCGTGTTCGCGACGTTCATGGTCACGAACCTCCTGAACTTCGCGATGATCGGCGGCCACCACAGCTTCGCGACGCAGGTGCCACTGATGGGCGAGTTCCGGAAGATCTTCGTTCCGGTGCTGCCGTCGGAGATCCTCGGCGCCATGCTGTGCGCGCTGGTCGCCGCCTTCTACGTGCGTACGGGCGTCGCCGCGATCGCGCTGATGCTGCTCGTGCTGCTGACGTTCCAGTACCTGCTGCGCGAACTGCTGCTCTCGCGCGAGCGGGCGGAACGGCTCGCCGGCCTGCAACTCGGCGTCCTGATCTCGATGATCGAGACGCTCGCGCTGCGCGACCGGATGACCGCGCGCCACTCGGCCGCGGTCGCCCGCTACTCGCGGGCGATGGCGGGCGCGCTGGGCTGGAGTCCCGAGGAGCAAGATCTCGTGCACACGGCCGGGCTGCTGCACGACATCGGCAAGTTCGCTTTCCCGGACACGATCCTGCTCGCCAACTCGCGGTTGACCGACGAGCAGTGGGAGGCGGTCAAGCGCCACCCGGAGGACGGCGCCCGCATCGTGCAGCGGATCGACGGCTACGCGCCGGTCGCCGAGATCGTCCTCGCGCACCACGAACGCTGGGACGGCAGCGGCTACCCGCGGAAGCTGGCGGGCGAGGCGATCCCCGCCCCAGCGCGGTTGATCGCCGTCGCCGACACCTACGACGTGATCACGGCCCGCGACTCCTACCGCAAGCCGATCAGCAGCGCCGCGGCCGTGGACGAGCTGCGCCGCGTCGCGGGCGGCCAGCTGGATCCCACGGTGGTCGAGGTCTTCGTCGCGCTCCTCACGGCCGGAGACCTCTCCTTCGCCCACGGCGACGACGCCGACTTCGAAGCCGAGCTGAGCTTCGGGCGCCGCGTGCACGCGCACGCCCAGCCCCTCCCCCAAACGAGGTAATCGCGTCATAAGCGCTTTAGCGCTCGCCCGTTTTGACCGATGAACGAACCAACGCGGCCGTCAACCGCAAAATACCTGCAAAGAGCGCCCTTGGAGGGCGCTTTCCCCTACCTGATCAAGGAGCGATCATGGGCTTTAAGTTTTAGTCTGGACGGAACCATCAGCCACGCGCTACAGCAGCCGCCGGGAGTAGTCGGTCGCCGCGCTGAGGTGCGCGTAGGCCAGCGCTCGCGGCATGCCGAGCTCTGACCCGAGAAAGTCGAGCGACTCCAGCAGCGAGCGCAGCATCCGCTCGTCGAGCTGCGTCCGCGGCAGCCAGTAGTCCGCAACCTCGCCGAAACGCTCCTGCGCGGACCCGCGCGGGAGCACCGACAACCGGAACGTCCCTCGCAGCGGCGCCTCGAGCGCAAGCGGCCCGTCCTTGGCGTAGTGCGGATCGCCGACGAAGAACTTGGCTCCCGGGACGTGGACCGGCAGGTACAGCGTCGAGCCGACGCCGAGCCCTTCCGAGAACGTCACGTCATCGCCCGCGACGCCCATGATCCCCATGTAGGGATCGAGCGGGAACTCGGCCTGCAGTTGCCGCCGCACGGGCAGCAGCGCGCGATAGCCGCCGTCGATGCGACGCACGGGCGTGAAGGTCGACACCTGGGTCGCGCGCCCGCCGACGTGGCGGTCGGAGATGACGCCGTACGGCGTCCGCGGGAGCATCCCGAGGACCTCGACCCGCAGGACGTCCCCAGGCTGCGCGCCGCGCACGGCGATCGGCCCGGTGACGACATATGGGTTGGCCGGCACGCGCGACGTGGCGGCGAGAGCGCGCGCGTCGGCGAGCACCTTCTCGCGCCCGATGCCGTGGCGGCCGAAGTACGCGTCAGGGTCGCGGCCCTGCTCGGCCAGGATCCCTTCGTGCGAAACGGTATCGATGGTGACAATGGCGCCGGACTCGACGGTCGCCGCCGCGGTGCTCTCCGGACCGGGAAGCACGCCCCAATGCACGCTCGCCGGCACGGACCGCAGGTAGCGCCCCTCGACCTTGCCGCTGCCGCTGTGCAGCACCGGCGGCTCGCGGCCCGGCCCCGCCGCGGCCGCGACGACGCCGGGTGACGTCAGCCAGCCGGGTGCAACGGCTCCCGCCCCCACGACCGCGCTCGCACGTAGGAGCTCAGGGCGTCCGATTCCGTCTTCCATGAGCGAGAACGCGGCCTCGCCCTCCGGTTGCATCCATGCATGAGTCACGCCGCGCAGGCTGGCAGGGCACCGGCTCGCTTACCCCCGACCGAACGGCGAAACCGATATGGACGCGCGGTCCAGCGCCGTCGGGTCCGGACCCCATTGCGGTGTCCTCACCAATCTGCGTAGGCTTGCCGTGAGCCGGGAATGGACTTCAACAAGGACGATGCTGGGACTGAGCCGGGAGCGCTGGAAGCGCTCCTGCTGGCGCCGATGGGCGTCGCCGCGCAAAGCCCCGCCGACATGGCGAAGCTCCAGGATCGTCTGCGACGGCGCGAGGCGGCATTGCGCGCGGTTCTCGAGGGCCTGCCGGATGCGACGGTCGGCGGCGGGCGCTGACCGCAAGATCGTCTTCGCCAACGCGCACGCGGAGGAGCTGTTCGGCTACGCGCACGACGAGCTGCTCGGCCAGCCGGTGCAGGTGCTCTGGCCCGAGCGCCTGCGCGAGCGCTACACGCGCAACATGGAGCTGTACTTCGCGACCGACCATCCGCTGCGGTTCACGATCCGCGCTGACGGGCTGCGCCGCGACGGCAGCGAGTTCGTCGGCGAGATGAGCTGGGGGATCGTCGAGACCGAAGCCGGGCCGCTGCTGCTCGCGATCGGCCGCGACATGACCAAGTACCGGGACGCGATGCGGCGGCTGGAGCGCCAGTCGCGCCAGGTGGCGGGCGTCGCCCGGCTCGGCGAGCGCGCGCTCGCCGGCGCCGACGTGGCCGACCTCGCGTCCGAGGCGGTGGAGCGGATGCGCGACGCGCTGCCGCTGCTGCGCGGCGCGATCGAGCGCGACGGCGCCACGCTGGCCGCCTGGGGCACCGGCAGCCATGACGACGCGGTGCACACCGAGATCCGCACCGGCGAGGAGGTCTTCGGCGACATCTGCACGGTGGTCGAGGGCGAGCTCGGCGAGGACGAGGAGAACTTCCTGCGCGGCATCGCCAACGTCCTGGCGACCGCGATGGGACGGCTGCGCGGCGACGAGCAGATGCGCCACGAGGCGCTGCACGACCCGCTGACCGGGCTCGCCAACCGCGCGCTCTGCCGTGAGCGGCTGATCCACGCACTCGCCCGCACCGCCCGCGACGAGGGCTCGGCGTGCGTGCTGTTCATCGACCTCGACGACTTCAAGGGCGTCAACGACCTCTACGGGCACGCCGCGGGCGACGCGCTGCTGGTCGCGCTGAGCCGGCGGCTCGTCGCGACCGTGCGCCCGGCGGACACGGTCGCGCGCCTGGGCGGCGACGAGTTCGTCATCGTTTGCGAGGACATCGACGAGAGCACCGCGATCGCGCTCGGTCATCGCCTCACCGAGGCGATCCACGAGCCGCTGGACCTCGAAGGGATCGAGCACCGGCTCTCGGCCAGTATCGGGATCGCGCTGGGTACCGCGGGC
The DNA here is from genome assembly GCA_963848475.1 of uncultured Solirubrobacteraceae bacterium. Lineage (GTDB taxonomy): Bacteria > Actinomycetota > Thermoleophilia > Solirubrobacterales > Solirubrobacteraceae > Solirubrobacter. Next base: position 81,414 of record CAWKDW010000008.1, read on the forward strand.
CGCCGCGACCCCGACTCGCTGCTGGCCGACGCCGACGCCGCCGCCTACCGCGCCAAGGCCGAGGGTCGAGGGCGCGTGGAGGTCTTCGACACCCGCCTGCGCCGGCACGCGCGTGAGCGCCTGCGCACCGCGGAGGCGCTGGAGCGCGCGCTCTCGCTCGGGCAGCTGCGGCTCGCCTTCCAGCCGATCGTTCGGCTCTCCGACGGGGTGGTCGTCGGCCACGAGGCGCTGCTGCGCTGGGACAGCCCCGGCGGCGTGATGTCGGCGCCGGCCGACTTCATCCCGGTCGCCGAGGAGTCCGCGCTGATCGTCGAGATCGGGGCGTGGACGCTGATGCAGGCCTGCCACGAGAGTGCGACCGGCCACGGCGTCGAGGAGGACGGGCCGACGGTCGGCGTGAACCTCTCGCGCCGCCAGCTCGCCCAGCCCGACCTGCCCGGCCTGGTCGCCGAGTGCCTGCGCTCGAGCGGTCTGCCAGCGCGGCGGCTGCGGCTCGAGGTCAAGGAGTCCGTGCTGCTGGGCGCGCCGAAGTCCGCGCGCGACAACCTCGAGAAGCTGCGGACGATCGGCGTCGGCTTGGCGCTGGACGACTTCGGCACCGGCTACTCCTCGCTGCGCAACCTCCCGGTGGCGGCGGTCAAGATCGACCGCTCGTTCATCGGCGGGCTCGGGCACGACGCGGGCGACACGGCGATCGTGACCGCGATCATCTCGCTGGCCGGGGCGCTCGGGATCGACGCGATCGCCGAAGGGGTCGAGGACGAGGCGCAGGCCGAACTGCTGCGCGAGCTCGGCTGCCCGCTCGCACAGGGCTATCTGTTCGGCGTGCCCGGCGCCAGGATAACCTCCGGTCCGTGACCACCTTCGAAGAGCTCGACGCCCTGTCGTCCCGCGAGCTGCACGACCGCGCGGTCAAGCGCGCGGAGCACCGGCTCGACATCCCCTTCTTCTGGCGGCTGGTGCAGGAAGGCACCGCCGCCGACGCTGCCGGTGGCGACGTCGAGGGCGGCGACGCGCAGGTCGCGCACTGGAGCCGCCAGATGCTCGAGGTCCTCCGCAAGGACGACGCCGCGCTCGATGCTCGCCGGCCGATCTACCTCGACTACCTGATGAAGCACGAGAAGCATGAAAAACACGAGGAATAGCGCGCATTAGGCCGTCTGGGGGGTTTGCCGTCCAGGTGCGGTTGACCCCGGCCGCCAGGGTGTCGAGATTGACCTCGTGGCCTTTGAGATGGCGTTGACCCGTGAGATCCCCGACACGGCGCTCGCCGACCGCTTTGACGGCGAGCCGATGGTGCAGAGCTTCCTCGTCGCGTTGCCCCGGGGCCGCAGCGGCCGCGTGTGGATCGCAACCGCCGAGGCGATGACCGTGCCCGGCTTCGGGCGCGCCTGGGTGGCCGCGGAGCTGACCGAGCTGCGCGAGGCGCTCGGTGCGCGAGCCTTCCAGCGCGCCGTGCTCGCCGGCGTGCGGCTGCGGGCCGGCGTCGCGGCGGCCGAGCTAGCGCTCGCGAGCCTAGACCCAGCAGGTAGGCCGTTCTCCGCGACGGCGGCGCTCGTCGTGAGGAAGAGCACCACGCCGTCGGCGGGCGCGTGGATGGTCTGCTGGACGTCGCCGTAGAGGTCGCGGACCTCGCCCAGCTTCTGGCCTTCCGCGGCGCGTTCGCCGGTCTTGATCGCGGCGACCCAGAAGCCCGCGGGCGCGCTGTAGAGCCACTCGAAGCGGACGATGGTCGTCGAGCGCGGCGGCTCCGGCTCGCCCGGCAGCATCTCCAGGTGGCGCAGGGCGTTGCGGGTCCCGTGCGTCAGCTGCGCCACGGCGTGGTCCTCGAGCTGGCCCGCGCCGCCGGCCTCGGCGATCACGCCCCGCTCGGCCACCGACGCCGTCATCCCGGGGAGCGAGTCGGTCGAGTCGACCACGTAGGGCAGCCCGAAGGCCAGCGCCAGCTCGCGCGAGGCCTCGTTGCAGTAGAGCGCGAACGGTTCGAGCGCCTCGACGAGATCGCCGCCGTGCAGGTCGATCAGGACGTCCGCGGGTTCGATCAGGCTGGTGAAGATGTCGTGGGCGAGCCTCTCGGTGTACGAGCCGTCCGCGGCGCCCGGGAACGCGCGGTTGAGGTTCTTGCCGTCGGCGGGGACGACGAACGCCGAGCGCTGCGTGAAGGAGTCCATGCTCACCACCGGCACGGCGGTGATGCGTCCGCGCAGCTGCGCCGGGTCGAGCTCGCGCATCACGCGCGTCACGGCCGCGATCGATGAGTACTCGCAGCCGTGGATGCCGCCGATCAGGGCGAGGCTGGGACCGTCCCGCGCCCCCTGGACCTCGAAGCACGGGACATCGAGGCCGTTGAGGTGGAGCGTGGTGCGCACGCGCCTCATTCAATACGGTCATGGCGTGTTCCGTCCGCTGGGAGAAGCCGGCCTGACGCGCCTCGGTGACGACGCGCTGATCGCCTACGTGCGCTCGGCGCGGCGGGCCGGGCATCCGTCGGCGGATGACGCGCTGGCGGTGCTGGCCTTCGGGCACTGGCACAACGTCTCGCGGCGGGTCGCGCTGAAGGTCCCGCCGAGCGCCGTCGAGGACGTCACCTCCGACGTGCTCGTGAGCGCCCTCTCATCGGCGTTCGACGGTGTCTCGCAGGGCGAGTTCTCGGTCTGGCTGCGGACGATCACGGCGCGGCGGATCGCCGACTTCCACCGCCGGCGGGCGGCGGTCACGGTGCCGTTGGACGACGTCGAGCTCGAGGCGCCCGACGCGGGCGTCGTGGTCGTCTCGGATGCCATGGACCGCGTGCTGGCCCGGCTGAGCGACGAGCACCGGCGGGTGGTCGAGCTCTTCGTCCTCGAAGGCCGCGCCGCGGGCGAGGTCGACGGGGTCGGCCCGGCCAACGTGCACCAGATCGCGTCGCGCTTCCGGCGCGCGCTGCGCGAGGAGCTCGATACTGGATGACGGACGTGAACCGACTGCTCGAGCAGTTCATCGCCGAGGACCGCGCCGGAGGGCTCGCGGACCCGTCCGCGTACCTCGCGCAGGTCTCCGGCCTCGATCGCGACGAGTTGACGGCGTTGATCGACGGCTACCTGGCCCGGGCGCCGCGGCGCGGCTTCGACCGCGCGGCGTTCGAGGCCTCCCCCGCGCGCGGCGTCGCCGCTTCGCTGGCGGGGCTGTCGGGGACGTGGCCGGCGCTGTTGCCGCGGCTGCGCGACCGCGCGCGGTTGCGCCGTGCGGAGCTCGTCTCGCGGCTGGCTCTGGAGCTCGGCGTGGCCGGGCGCGAGGCCAAGGTCGCGGGCTACTACCACGCGATGGAGCAGGGGACGCTCCCCGCCGCCGGCGTCAGCGACCGGGTGCTGGAGGCGCTCGGCCGGATCGTCGGCGAGAGTGCGTCGGTCCTGCGGGCGGCGGGCGCGGCGATGACCGCGCCGCCCCCGCCCCCGCTGGCCGCCTTCGCCCGGGTCGCCTCACCGGCGCCGGAGTTCGCTCGTTCGGCCTCTGGCGGGGCGGCTCCCGCCCCGCCGGTGGAGCGCGACGAGATCGACGAGCTGTTCACCGGACGCTGAGGACGACTGGACCGCGGTCTACGATCGCGGACCGAATGAGGGATGTGGAGGAACGCGCCGAGGCCGTGCTGGCCGCCCTGCCCGGATACGTCTGGGACGGCGAGCGCCTGCCCGTCCCGGTCGAGGACATCGCCGACAGCGGCTTCGGGCTGCTGGTGCGCGACGTCGAGGACATGGGCACGGCGCCCGGCGCGCCGCACCTGCACGCCGGACAATCGCTCTCGGGCCTGCTGCTGCCCGCGCGCGGCGAGATCTGGGTCAACGCCGACGAGGCGCGCCAGTGGCCGCCGCGGCGTCGCTTCACGATCGGGCACGAGCTCGGGCACTGGGTCATGCACCGGACCGGCCAGCAGGCGCTCTTCTGCCGCCGGACGACCGTCGACGAGCCGGGCCTGCGGCCGGAGCGCGACATCGAGGAGGAGGCGAGCGCGTTCGCCGCTGCGCTGCTGATGCCGCAGTGGCTGTTCGTGCGCGAGCACGCCCGCTGCGGCGGCGACGTCCCGACGCTCTGTGGCGCCTTCGGCAGCTCGATCGCCGCCACCGAACGCCGGATCGCGAGCCTGTTCTGAGATGGATCCCGTCCTGCGCACCCTGCTGCTGGAGCGCCTGCACGCGAGCGAGCTCGACGACGAGGCCAAGACGCGTGATCGAGCTCGCGTGCGACGCCGGCGCGCCGCCGGCCGGCGGGCTCGCGCCGCCGGTATGGCTGCGCTCGGTGACCGTCGAGGGGTTCCGCGGGATCGGCGCGCCGGCGACGCTGACGCTCGAGCCCAGCCCCGGATTGACCGTGGTCGTCGGCCGCAACGGCAGCGGCAAGTCGTCGTTCGCCGAGGGCCTCGAGCTGCTGATGACCGGGCGGCTCAAGCGCTGGGAGAAGCGCCCGAAGGCGTGGACGGAGACGTGGCAGTGCCTGCACCACGAGGGGCCGACCCGGCTCTCGGCGGAGCTGGCGATCGAGGGCGCGACCGTGTCGCCTCGAGCAGGAGTGGGCGCCGGGCGCGCCGTACGACGACGCGAGCGGCCGCGCGGACGCCGCCGCGCTGCTGGCCGAGCACGGCTGGGATCGCGACCTGCCGTCGTTCCGCCCGTTCCTCGCCTACGCCGAGCTGGCGACGATGTTCGACACGCTCTCGTCCCTGTATGAGGCGCTGACGCCGGTGCTCGGGCTCGGCGACATCGACGTGCTCGTCGGCCAGCTCAGCGCCACGCGGCTGGCCTACGACAACCAGCGCAAGGAGGTCGGTCGCGCCCGCGAGGCGCTGGTCGCCCGGCTGGACCCGGACGACGAGCACGCCGCGCTGGTCGCCGCCGCGGTGGGCGCGAAGAAGCCGGACCTGGACGCGATCGCCCAGTTGCTCGCCGACGCGCCCGACTACAGCGGCGACACCGCGACGCTGCGCCGCCTCGCCGGCCTCGCGCTGCCGACCGACGAGGAGATCCGCGCCGCCTTCAAGGCGCTGCGGGTGGCCCAGCGCGTGCACGACGACGCCGCGCAAGACCGACGCGGCTCGCGCGACGAACATCGCCGCGCTGCTGCGCCGCGCGCTCGCGGTGCGCGACCCGGAGAAGCTGACCGACGACTGCCCGGTCTGCGGCACGCCCGACGTGCTCGACGAGGGCTGGGCGCAGCAGGCGGCCGAGCAGGCCGCGGCGCTCGACGAGCAGGCGACGGCGCTGACGCGGGCGACGGGCGAGCTGACGGCCGCGCGGCGGCGTGTGGACGCGCTGCTGGACGCGAACGCGCGCGCCGCGCCGGCGCTGGCACGGAGCGTCGGGCTCGCGCTGCCCGGCGACGCCGCGCCGGCCCGCGACGCCGCGCCGCACCGCGACGCCGACGCCCGGCGACGCGGCGACGCCGCGGCCGACCCCTTCGAGTCGCTTGCCACCCCCGCCGACGTGATCGCCGCGGCCGCCGCCCTGCGCGCCCTCTCCGACCGCGCCGGCTCCGAGCTCTCGCGCCGCGGCTCGGCGTGGCAGGAGCTCTCGGTCCACGTCGCGGGCTGGCTCGAGCAGGCGCGCGAGGTCGAGGCGCGCGCGGACACGCTGAAGGCGCTCAAGACCGCCGAGACGTGGGTCAAGGGCGCGGCCGAGACGCTGCGGGCGGAGCGCTTCGCCCCGATCTCCGAGCGGGCGATCGAGAACTGGCGGATGCTGCGGCAGGGCTCGGCGGTCGATCTGCACGACATCACGCTCAAGAAGTCCGGCCGCACGGGCCGCGCCGACTTCGACGTCCGCGCCGACGGCGAGGGCGCGAACGCGCTCGGCGTGATGTCCCAGGGCGAGCTGCTGGCGCTCTCGGTCAGCGTCTTCCTGCCGCGCGCGGCGCTCGACGAGTCGCCCTTCCGCTTCGCGGTGATCGACGACCCGGTGCAGGCGATGGACCCGGCCAAGGTCGACGGCCTCGCGCGCGTCCTGCACCGCGCGGCCCGCACGCGCCAGATCATCGTCTTCACGCACGACGACCGGCTGCCGGAGGCGATCCGCCGGCTGCGCCTGGACGCGACGATGCTGCACGTCGACCGGCGCGCACGCTCGGACGTCGACGTCCAGATCTCCCGCAGCCCGGTGCAGCGCTATCTCGACGGCGCGCGCGGCTATGCCAAGCCCGATCGGCTGCCGCCCGAGGTCCAGGCGCGCGTGGTGCCGATGTTCTGCCGCAGCGCGGTCGAGGCCGCCGCGGCCAACATCATCCGCCGCCGCGCGGCCGAGCAGGGCACCTCGCTCGACGAGGCCGACGAGCAGATCGAGGACGCGCGGACGCTGCGCGAGACGCTCGCGCTCGTGCTCTTCGGCGAGGCGGGCCGCCAGGGCGAGGTCGCGACCGAGGTCCGGCGCCGCTTCGGCGCCTCCGCGGCCGGGCTCGTCTCCGAGCTCAACCGCGGCTCCCACGGCGCGGTGCTCGACGCGGCGACGCTCAAGCGCCTCCCGGACAGCACGCGCGAGTTCATCCACGGTCTGATGGACTGATGACCACGCGGCTGACGGTCGGCGCGGTCCTCGACGAGGCGCAGCGCCACCTCGACGAGTTCGACCCCGCGACCTCCGGGACCTGGCCGCACGCGGCCGCGGTGCTGATCCGCCAGTCGCTGGAGTCGACGCTCAACGGCTTCTGGACCGTCCGCGCGAGCGGGATGCTCGACGCCAGCTTCCGCGACCGCTGGCAGTGCCTGCCGGCCTACCTCGGCGACCGTCCGGAGGCGCGCGAGGCCGACTTCGCGTGGACCGCGCTCTCGCAGGCGTGCCATCACCGCGCCTACGAGGTCGGCCTGACCCAGGACGAGCTGCGCGCGCACCTGGCCACCGCGCGGGCCTTCCTCGAGGCCGTGCGCGAGGCGCTCGCGTAGTCTGCGACGCGGATGGCGACACAGTCGATCGCGCTCGTGCTCGCCGGCGGCGGGGCACGCGGCGCCTACGAGGCCGGAGTGCTGTCGGTGCTGCTGCCGGCGCTCCCCGCGCGCCAGCGCCCGAACCTGATCGTCGGCTCGAGCGTCGGCGCCGTCAACGGCGCCTACCTCGCCGCGACGCTGCCCGACGGCGACGACCCGGCGCTCTCGGCCGGACTCGCGATCTGGGAGAACATCCGCTGGAGCGACGTGCTCGCCTCGCCCTCGCTGCGCGACCTCGACCGGATCGCCCGTGCCACGCTGACGTTCACCGGCCTGCTCTCGCTCGACGTGCCGGCGATCCTGGACGCCACGCCACTGAAGGGCACGCTCGAGCGGCTGATCGCCTTCGACCGGATCGCCGAGCACGTCGAGGCGGGCCGGCTGAAGGCCGCGGCCGTCGTCGCCACCTCCGCCCACACGGGCCGCAGCGTCGTCTTCCACTGCGGCGGCACACCCGACGAGATCCGCGACGACAAGCGCGGCATCGACTACGTCGCGACGACGCTGACCGAGCAGCACGTGCGTGCCTCCTCGGCGATCCCCGCGGCCTTCCCCGCGGTCGAGGTCGAGGGCGGCAAGGGCGCCGGCTGGTACTTCGACGGCGGCACCCGGATCAACGCGCCGATCAAGCCGGCGCTCTCGCTCGGCGCCAGGCGCGTGATCGTCGTCGGCCTGAACTCGATCGCGCCCGCCGGACAGGACCGCATCGCCGGCCCGGATCGCCCGGACCTGTTCGCGGGCGCCGCGCACGTGCTCGACGCGCTGCTCGCCGATCCGCTCGTCGAGGACATCCAGACGCTGACGACGATCAACGAGCTCGTCGGCGAGCGTCGCGTCGCCGGCCACCGCAAGGTGCCGTACATCTTCATCGCGCCGCCCGAGCGCGACACGATCGGCCAGATCGCGCGCGACGTCTTCCGCCGCCACTACGGGCGCCTGTCGCACGCGCACCGCTCGCCCCAGCTCGCGTTCCTCGGCCGCCTGATCGACGCGGGCGCCGACCCGCAGCACGGCGAGCTGATGAGCTACCTGTTCTTCGCTCCCGAGTTCGCCCGCGCACTGATCGAGCGCGGGCGCAAGGACGCCGAGGCGTGGCTGGAGGAGCCGCACGACGACGGCCTCTGGGACACCGGGCCGCTGGGCCGCGTCAAACGCTAGGGCGGCGGCGTACGCGCGTCAGCGCGAGCGCCGCGAGCAGCACGACGAACGGGTCGATCGCGGTCCGGTAGCGCGGCGTCTCGACCACGAGGAAGACGACGCCGAGGTACATCAGCAGCGGGATCGTCCAGACCCAGAACGGCGCCGCCCGCGCCCTGCGCGTCGTCGCCCCGAAGAGCGCCAGCAGCGCGAAGATCCAGAAGCAGATCACGCCCGCGATCGCCCAGCCGCGGGTCGCGGAGATCGTCGCGGCGGTGTGGATCGACCAGTCGATGCCGGCGAGGTCGAGCATCCGGCGCGTCGTCCAGTAGCCGACCGTCAGCACGTAGGCCGGGTGGTCCTTGATGAACTGCATGGAGGCGCTGCGCAGCTGCTGCTCGAGCACCGGCTCGGGCGTGCTGCGGATCTGGTTGAAGATCGGGCGGTAGTCGTCGACGCGCTTGAGCGTCCGCCACGAGGCCGGGTTGACCGTGTCCGCGCGCGCCTCGCTGTTGTAGGTGCCGGCCAGCGCGGAGCCGAGCTGCGTCGAGACCGGCACGAACGCGTGCAGCGTGACGGCATTGCGGATCGTCCACGGCGCGACCGTCAGCGCCGCCGCGACGACCAGCACGATCGGCGGCCCGAAGCCCCGCGGCCGCTTCCACACCGCGAAGGCCAGCGGCGCGAGCAGGATCAGCGCGTTGGCGCGCCCGAGGATCGCGAGCCCCATCAGCACGCCCGCCAGCACGACCCAGCGGTAGCTGCGCGAGTGCAGCACGCCGGCGATCGCGCCCAGCAGGCAGAGCACGAACAGCGGCTCGGACATCACCGACTGCCCGACCAGGATCAGCGGGAGGTAGATCGTGCCGAGCGCGAGCGCGACCAGCGCCTCTCTTCGGCCCCACAGCTGGAACGCGATCAAGCCGATCAGCGCGACCAGCGCCGTGCCCACCAGCGCGTTGGCGAGCCGCGCGGCGCGCACCCGGTCGGCCCTGGAATCGGTGCCGGCGAGCTTGTAGACGCCCGCGACGAAGATCGGATACGCCGGTGGGCGGAACGCGGTCGGGCGCCCGTAGGAGAGCGCGAAACCGTGGCCCTGCGCGATCGACGCCGCGTGCCGGTCGTAGTCGATCGCGTCGTGGATGAGCTGGTAGTTCGGGGTCGCCAAGACGAACGCCACGCGGATGGCCAGCGCGGCGAACAGCAGCGCGGCGGCTATCCGCGTTCCGCTGCGATCCATGCGGCGGGGCGACGGAGCAGCGCCCAGCGGCGATCGAGCCGGAAGCGCGCGAGCACCCACAGGGTCTTGAGGGCGTAACGCAGGCTCGCCGGGAAGTCGACGCTCGAGGCCTCGTGGAAGTAGCGCGTCGGGATCGGGATCTCGCGCACGCGCGCGCCGCGCGCCAGCATCTGGGCGAAGATCTCCTGGTCGAAGACGAAGTCGTCGGAGTTGCGCAGGAACGCGATCGAGCGCAGGAACTCGGCGCTGAACGCGCGATAGCCGGTGTGGTATTCGGAGAAGTGCATGCCGAAGGCGCGGTTCTCGATCCCGGTCAGCAGCCGGTTGCCGAGCCACTTCCAGCGCGGCATGCCGCCCGCGATCGCGCGGTCGTCGAGCAGGCGCGAGCCGATCACGATGTCGGCCTCGCCGGCGAGGATCGGCGCCGCCATCTCCGCCACCAGGCCCGGGTCGTACTGGTTGTCGGCGTGGACCATCACGATCACCTCGGCGCCGTCGCGCAGCGCGCGGACGTAGCCGGTCTTCTGGCTGCCGCCGTAGCCGCGGTTGGCCGGGTGGCGCAGCACGTCCAGGCCGTGCTCGAGCGCGACCGCGGTCGTCTCGTCCGGCGAGCAGTCGTCGATCAGCAGCGCACGGTCGGCGACGTTCGTCGGGCATCTCGGCGACCACGGCCCCGATCGTGCGCACCGCGTTGTAGGCGGGCAGGACGACGTGCACCTGCGCGTGGCCGTTGCTGCTCGTCAGCAGCGGCTCCAGCGCGAAGCGCACCGGCGTGCGGTGGGCGAGGATCACCCGCTCGTCGCCGAGCGACATGCTGATCGGGAGCGGGGGGAGACGGTCGGCGACGCTGGTGAGCGGGCCGCTCAGCGGCGCCGAGCCGCTCGGCGAGGCCCGCCGACCCAGCGCTTGGCCGCGAACGTGCGCACGAACGGGACGTCCGCGGAGATGACGAGCCCGCGGGCGGAGATCAGCTCGCGCAGCGTGCGCCGCGGCAGCAGGACGGTGTGCGCGGGCAGGTAGCCCCACCAGCGCGCGCCGGCGACCTTCGCCGTCAGCGAGGACGGGTCGGGCGTGACGACGCACAGCACGCCGCCGGGCCGCAGCAGACCGGCGCAGCGGTCGATCGCGTCGACCGGATCGTCGAGGTGCTCGAGCACGTCGGCGAGCACGACGACCTCGAAGCCGCCGGGAGAGTCGCCGTTGGTGCCCTCGCTGAAGCTCTCCAGCGGAAGCTCGCGGACATCGAGCCCCAGCGCGTCGCGTGCATGTTTGGCCGCCTCGCGTGCGAGCTCGAGCCCGACGGTGGCGTAGCCGCGCCGGCGTGCTTCGTCGAGCAGCAGGCCATGGCCGCAGCCGACGTCGAGCAGGCGCCCGGCACGGCGCGTGCGCGCCGATCAGGTCGAGCAGGCGGTTCGCGGTCGCGCGGCGGCCGGCCTCCTCGGACAGGTACGCGTCATCGCGCATGTCGCGGTAGAGCTCGTGCAGCTGATCGCCCTGCGGAAGGATCGGCTGCTGCACGGTGCCGCACTCGAGGCACTCGAGCAGATCTCCGTGACGGCCCGGCTCGTGCGCCGATGGGGACAGCGCCTCGGCTGTCACCGTCGCACCGTTGCCCTGCACCTTCAGCTCCAGATCACCAGAGCAGATACGGCAGACCGCCATCGGCGGCGCACGCTAGCAATCGAACGCGGGCGGACGATGAGGTAGCCACGAGCGCGCCTGCTCGAGCTGGAGGCCGAGGTCGAGCAACGTGCCCTCGCCGTGCGGGCGCCCGACGAGCTGAACGGCCAGTGGAAGGCCGTTGCCGTCGAACCCCGCGGGAACGGACGCCGCAGGCTGGCCCGTGGCGTTCCAGAGCACGCCGAATGGCACCCAACCGCTCTCCCACAGGTAGGTGACGGTCGCGCCGCGGCCCTCCATCAGCTGCGCCGGGACGGCCGGCTCGGAAAGCATCGGCATCAGCAGCACGTCGTGCTCGTCCCACAGCCGACCGACGCGCTCCGCGATCCTCCGCTCGGCCTTGAGCAGGGTGTCGACCGCCTGTTGGGGCACCAGCACGCCCGGGCGGCCGAGATGGCGGCTGCGGCGCTCGAGCCTGTGCGGGCGCTCGACGTCGAGCACGATGTCGCGAATCCCGCGGAACATCAGCGCGAGGATCACCGGCAGGTCACGCGCGCGGAAATCCGGGTCGCGCTCGACGACCGTGTGGCCGAGGTCCTCGAGCAGCGCGCGCGTGTCACGGAGCGCTTTCAGCATGTCGGGGCTGAGCTTCCCGCGCGTGCCCGCCGGGAAGGCCTCGGAGTAGGCGATGCTCAGCGGCTTCGGCTCTGGCCGGGCGATCCCGGGCGCGATCACGTCGAGCATCAGCCGCGCGTCGGTCACGGAGCGCGTGAGGCCGCCGAAGCAGACCCAGTGGCGGCCGCCGTCGTCCTCGTGCGGCGTGCGGGGCACGCGGCCGCTCTGCGGCTTGAGCCCGAACAGCCCGCAGCACGCGGCCGGGATCCGGATCGATCCCGCCCCGTCCGCGGCCACCGCCGCCGGCGACCAGCCCCGCGGCGACCGCGGCCGCCGAGCCGCCGCTCGACCCGCCCGGCGTGCGGTCGGTGTCCCACGGGTTGCGCGTCACGCCCCAGGTGATCGATTCGGTGAACGGCCATAGCCCGAGCTCGGGCATGGTCGTCTTTCCGACCACGATCGCGCCTGCCGCGCGCAGCCGGCGCACGACCTCCGCGTCCTGTTGCGCGGGCCTGTCGAAGGCCTGCGTCCCGTGCGACGTGACCTCGCCGGCGATGTCCATCTCGTCCTTGACGGCGATCGGGACGCCGGACAGCGGACCGGGCTTCGGCTGCTCGGCCTCCTTGAGCGCCTGCTCGGCGTAGACCGCGCCGAAGGCGTTCAGCTGCGGGTCGAAGCGCTCGATCCGGCGCAGCGAGAGCTCCACCAGCTCGCGCGCCGACACCTCACCGGCGCGGACGAGTTCCGCCTGGCGGGCGAGGCCGGCGAACGCGAGCTCCACGGGCGCTAGGTGAGCGCTTCGCGCGCGTCGCGCATGTCCTCGGTCGCGATCACGACCTTGGAGCCGCAGACCGTGTACGCGAGGTCGACGTTCACGTTCGCCTCGGCGAGCGCCAGCATCACATCGACCAGCCCGCCGGGCCGGCCGTCGAGATCGGCCACGAGCACCTCACGCGTGTCCGCGATCTTCAGCCGCCCTCGGTTGAGCGCATCCTTCGCGGCGTCGACGTCATCGTCGTCGACGAGCACGTGTACGAAGCCGCGCCCGTCGCCGGTGAACGCGGCCAGGCCGCGCAGCTGGACTCCCGCGGAAACCGTCACCTCACCGAGCCGCGCGAGCTCGCCGGGCTGGTCCCGCAACACCACCGTCAGATCGGTCGGCATCGCCGACCCATCATGCCACCAGTCGCGACGCTATGCAGCCTCGGCGTACTGCGACGAGCGCCTGCGCGCGGCATCCCGGAACGCGGCGTACGCGAACGGGTGATGGAACACGTCCATCGCCCGCTCTCCCGTCCGGACCTCGACCTCGAAGCCCTCTCCGGTCTTCGCGTCGTGCAACGCGACGCTCACTCGATCGGTCGCCGAATCCCAGAGCAGCTGGATGTCGAGCCCGTCGTTGCGACGGTGGGCGAGTTCACGGATGGTCGTGATGGAGGTGGTCATGGCCGGGTCCTGTGTGAGGGGGCGCGTCTGACTCCAATAGTCCTGCGGCAAGTTCTCGCCCCAGGGTGCTCACTCCTCTCTGACGCGCGGAGGACCCCTGTCCTGCGGGGGTGCCAGCCGTACCGCGCGGGGGCGCTGGCGCGAACCGTTCGCCGGGCGCGGATAACCTCCGTCGCTGTGGACCGGCCGTTCGTTGATCTGGGGTTCGCCCGCGTCGACACGGACCGCGAGGCGCGTCAGGGCGCGCCCGAGGCGATCATGGCCGAGGGCAAGACGCCAGAGGAGATCTCCGGGATCGCCCGTGCGCTGCTCGATTCCGGGGCTGGGAGCGTGCTCGTGACGCGCGCCGACGCGGAGGCTCGGGCGGCGCTGCGGGAGGTGGCTCCCGACGCCGAGGAGGACGAGCGCGCGCGGATCGCGTGGGTCAAGCGCGCCGTTCCGGTCGCGCAGGGCCTCGTGACGATCGTCTCCGGGGGCACGTCGGACGGGCCGGTCGTGACCGAGGCGCAGGTCCGGGCGGAGTTGCTCGGGACGACCGTCGTCGTGCATCGCGACGCGGGGGTGGCGGGGCTGCACCGGCTCGAGCCCGCGCTCGAGGATCTGCGGCGGGCGCACTGCGTGATCGTCGTCGCCGGCTGGGACGCGGCGCTCGCGTCGGTGGTCGGCGGGCTCGTCGGCGCGCCGGTGATCGCGGTGCCGACCAGCACCGGGTACGGCGCGGCGTTCGGCGGGGTCAGCGCGCTGCTGGCGATGCTGACGTCGTGTGCGGCCGGGGTGGCGGTCGTGAACATCGACGACGGGTTCGGCGCGGGGACGATCGCGGCGCGGATCGCGAGGCAATCGGCGCCGTGAGCCGGGTCCTCTACATCGACTGCATCGCCGGCGTGGCCGGCGACATGCTGCTCGGGGCGCTGCTGGACGCGGGCGCAACGGTGGACTTGGGCGGGCTCGGCGTCGAGGGCCTGGAGCTCGAGCTCGGCACCGCCGAGCGGCACGGGATCACGGCGAAGACCGTCACGGTCAACGGCGCGCCGGGGCAGCCGCACCGGCACTGGAGCTCGATCCGCAAGCAGATCGACGCGGCGGGTCTCGCCGAGCGGCCGCGGCTGCGGGCGCAGAAGGCGTTCGAGCGGCTCGCGCACGCCGAAGGACGGATCCATGGGATCGAGCCCGAGCACGTGCACTTCCACGAGGTCGGTGCGGTCGATGCGATCGGCGAGGTCGTCGGCGTCGCGCTCGCGCTCGAATCGCTCGGCATCGACCGCGTGATCTGCTCGCCGCTGCCCGTAGGCCGAGGGTTCGTCGACGCGGCGCACGGGCGGCTGCCGCTGCCCGCGCCGGCGACGCTGGCGCTGCTCGAAGGCGCGCCGCTGTACGGCGTCGAGATCGAGATGGAGCTGGTCACGCCCACGGGCGCGGCGCTGGTCGCCTCGCTCGCGGAGAGCTACGGGCCGATCCCGCGGATGACGCTCGAAGGCTCGGGCTACGGCGCCGGGACGCGCGACCTGAAGGCGCTGCCGAACGTCGTCCGCGTGATGATCGGGACCGACGTGGAGAGCGGAGCGGTCTCGCTGATCGAGGCCAACCTCGACGACATGATCCCCGAGCTCGCGCCCGACGCCGCCGCCGCGTGCTTCGCGGCCGGCGCCCTCGACGTCTGGACCGCGCCGGTGCAGATGAAGCGCGGACGGCCGGGCTTCGTGATGTCCGCGCTGGCACGGCCCGAAACCGAGCGCGCGGTGGCCGAGGCGATGCTGCGCGAGACGAGCACGCTCGGCGTGCGGATCGCGCACCTGGACCGCATCGAGCTCGACCGTGGAAGTTTCACGGTCGAAGTCGCCGGGGAGCCGGTGCGGGTCAAGGTCGGCAAGCTCGACGGCCGCGTCGTGAATCTGGCCCCCGAGCACGCCGATTGCGAGCGCGCGGCGCGGATCAGCGGCGAGCCCGTCAAGGTCGTGTGGGCGCAGGCGCTCGCCGCCGCGCACGCCAGTGGTCAGTCGACCCCGTATAGGGGGGACGAGTGACCACGCTCGCGATCCTCGAAGCTCGGGTCGCCGAACTGGGCAGCGCGGTGGTCGCGTTCTCCGGTGGCGTGGACTCGAGTGTCGTCGCCGCGATCGCCCGTCGAGCTCTGGGAGACAAGGCGCTCGCCGTCACCGCCGTCTCCCCCGCCGTGGCCCAGGGCGAGCTCGACGGCGCGCAACGGGTCGCGCGAGCGATCGGCATCTCCCACGAGATCGTCAACACCGACGAGCTCGCGAGAGCCGGATACCGCGCCAACGGCCCAGACCGCTGTTACTTCTGCAAGTCCGAGCTCTACGACGTGCTCGCCGCCCTCGCGCAGAGACGGGGATACAGCGCCCTGCTCTCCGGAGCCAACGCGGACGATCAGGGCGACTGGCGGCCGGGCCTGAGGGCAGCCGCCGAGCATGGCGTCGTCCACCCGTTGCAGCAGACCACCAAGCAGCAGGTCCGCGAACTCGCTCGCGCTCTCCGACTTCCGAGCGCCGAGAAGCCCGCCACGCCCTGCCTGGCATCGAGAATTCCGTACGGCACCGCGGTCGACCCCGAGACGCTGAAGCAGATCGACCGCGCCGAGCGCGCCGTGAGAGCCCTCGGCTTCCCGGTCCTGCGGGTCCGCCACCACGGGATCATGGGGCGCCTCGAAGTGGCGGAGGCGGATCTCGCCAAGGCGCTCGACAACGAGACTCAGATCACGGACGCGCTGAGGGCCGCCGGCTACCGCCACGCGGTGATCGACCGCACGCCCTTCGCCTCGGGCCGCCTCAACGCGGCGCTAGTGCGTCCCGCAGCATCCCGGTGAACGAGTCGCGAAACCGCTCCCGCGATTCGGGCGTCATCGGATCGACCCCCGACAGCGCCGCCCGGAAGCCCGCGTCCGAGAAGTACGTCGACACCGCTCCGTAGACGGTCTGCATCAACTCGGCGGGGTCGTGCTCGCGCAGCCGCCCGGCCTCGATCTCGCGTTCCAGAAAGCCCACGGCACGGGAAAGGAACGGCCGCATCTGCTGCGTCATCGCGATCTCGAGGCGCGCGCCGCCCTCGATCGCCTCGCGCCGCCAGATGACCACGAAATCGTGGTGGGTGGCGAAGAACTCCATCGCGGCCGAGACCAGCGCCTCGACGCGGTCGAAGCCGACCGGCGCGTCCGACACGGCGCGCGAGGTGACCGCCGCCCAATCGAGCATCGCCTGCTCGATGACCGCGGCGTAGAGCCCTTCCTTGGACCCGAAGTGGTACAGCAGCGTTGGGTGCGTCAGGCCCGCGCGCTCGGCGATGTCCTGCAGGCGGGCCGCGTATCCGTGCTGCGCGAATTCGATGCGGGCCGCCTCCAGGATGCGGTCCGTAGAGGCCATCTACTGACACGTTAGTAGAGACGGGTGGTACGGTGCGCGTCTGCCCGCAGAAGAGGTACTCAACGCGACGCTGAAGGACCGCCTCGCCGGCAAGGCGCTGCTGCTGACCGGCGCCTCGGGCTTCGTCGGCAAGGCCGTGCTCGCCCAGATCGTCCGCGAGCTGCGCGACACGACGGTCACCGTGCTGCTGCGTGGCAATGATCCGCAGCAGCGGCTGCAGAACGAGATCCTGACCAGCGCGCCGTTCGAAGGCCTCGACGGCAGCGCGGTCAAGGCGATCGGCGGCGACCTCGGCAGCGATGGCCTGCAGGGCGTCGGCGACATCGACGTCGTCATCCACTGCGCCGCCTCGGTCTCCTTCGAGCAGTCGCTCGACGAGGCGCTGGAGCTCAACGGCAAGGGCCCGACGCGTCTGCTCAAGGCGCTGCGCGACGCCGGCAGCGACCCGTACTTCGTCCACATCTCGACCGCCTACGCGGCGGGCCAGCGCACCGGCCTGGTGCTCGAGCGCCCCAGCGGCACGGCGCCCAGCGAGCCCTGGCTGGACCTGGACGCCGAGCTCGACGCGGCACGTTCCTGGCGCCGCGACATCGAGGCCGAGTCGCGCCTGCCCGAGCATCAGCACCGCTTCGTCAAGGAGGCCGAGCGCGCCGTCGGCCCGGCCGGCGGCCCGGCGGTCGGCTCGCGCATGGAGCAGCTGCGCTACGCCTGGGTCCGCGACCAGCTCACCGAGCGCGGCCGCGAGCGCGCCCGCGCGCTCGGCTGGTCGGACACCTACACGCTCTCGAAGGCGATGGGCGAGCGCAACCTGATCGCCGCCGCCCCGCGCCTGCTGACGATCGTCCGGCCCGCGATCGTCGAGTCCGCGCTGACGACCCCCTATCCCGGCTGGATGGAGTCGCTGAAGGTCGCCGACCCGATCCTGCTCGGCTACGGCGCCGGCCTGATCCCCGGTCGCTTCGCCGCCAACCGGGCGATCCGGATGGACCTGATCCCGGTCGACTTCGTCGCCAACGCGTGCCTCGCCGCGGCCGGGCTCCCGCCCGAGCCGGGCGTCGTGCGCACGATGAACATCGCCACGGGCATGCGGAACCCGTTCACGATCCAGGACATGGCCGTGATCACGCGGCGCTACTTCGGCGAGCGGCCGCTGCCCGACGAGAACGGCCTGCCGGTCAACGTGCCCGAGTGGCGTCTGTCCTCGCGCGGCGAGGTCATCAGCGCGCTCGACCGTGCCGCGAGCGTGCTGCAGAAGGGCCGCGACATCGTCGACCGCTTCCCGGTCCCGCGCAGCGACAAGCTCGAGCTGCGGATGCACAAGGACCAGCGCAAGGTCGACCGCCTGCGCCGGCTCAACGAGATCTACTGGCCCTACGGCGAGCTGGACTGCGTCTTCGACGACCGCAACACGCGCGAGCTGCTGCATCAGCTGCACCCGGACGACCGTGCGCGCTTCAGCTTCGACGTCGACGAGATCGACTGGGATCACTACCTCGGTGAGGTCCACCTTCCGGCGCTGCGCGCGATCGCCGTGCCGCCCGCGTCCGGCCCGAAGAAGACGAAGTCGCCCGGCCGCCGCCCCGCGCCCGAGGGCCCGCCCGCGCTGGCGATCTTCGATGTCGAGGGCGTGGTGCTGGACTCGACCGTCGCGCACTTCTACGCCTGGCTGCGAACGCGGGATATGCCCGAGCTCGACAAGCTCGTGTGGACCGCCGGCGTCGCCGCCCGCGTGCCCGGCTGGATCATGGAGGACCGCCGCAGCCGCACGGCCTTCAACCGCAACTTCTACCGCCTCTACAAGGACCTCCCGGCGCGCGAGCTGCGCGCTCAGGCCAAGGAGGCGCTGCCGGACTTCATCCAGCCGCGGATCCAGCACGAGGCGATCCGCCGCATCCGCGAGCACAAGCGCCGCGGCGACAAGGTGATCCTGGTCACCGGCGCGCTGGACTTCCTCGTCGAGTCGCTCTCGCACCTCGGTGACGAGCTGATCGCCGCGCGCCTCGTCGAGCGCGTCGGTCGCTTCACGGGCGAGCTGGCCGAGCCGCCGCTGACCGCCGACGGCCGCGCGAGCCTCGCCGCGCGCCTCGCCGCCGATCACCGCGTGGACCTCGCCGACTGCCACGCCTACGGCGACAGCCTCGGCGATCTGCCGATGCTCGAGCTCGTCGGCCATCCGCACGCGATCAACCCGGACTTCCGGCTCTCCCGCGAGGCGCGACGACGCCGCTGGCCCGTGGAGAACTGGTCAACCGAGCGCGCGGCGATCTAGTGCAGGCGCTGACCTACACGCCGAGCATCGCCAAGTACGTCGCCACGCGCGCCAACCTGCCGGGAGCCGGAGCGCTCGCGCTCGAGGAGATCCGCCCGCCGCGCGCGCCCGGCCCGGACTGGCTGCCGATCCGCCCGCGGCTGACCGGCATCTGTGGCTCCGACCTCGCGCTGCTCTCGGGCAAGGCCTCGCTGCACCTGGCGACGCTGACGAGCACGCCGTTCGTCCCCGGCCACGAGATCGTCGGCGAGATCGGTGCCGGCCCGCGCCGCGGCGAGCGCGTCGTCGTGCAGCCCGCGCTCGGTTGCGCCGCCCGCGGCCTGGAGCCCCGCATGCGTCGAGTGCGCACAGGGCCTCGTCGCGCTCTGCCGCCACACGACCGACGGCGTCGTCTCCGCCGGCCT
Organism: uncultured Solirubrobacteraceae bacterium; assembly: GCA_963848475.1. Lineage (GTDB taxonomy): Bacteria > Actinomycetota > Thermoleophilia > Solirubrobacterales > Solirubrobacteraceae > Solirubrobacter. The sequence goes on from CAWKDW010000008.1 coordinate 100,465, forward strand.
GCAGACCGGCTTCTGCCGCGACTCGGGCGGCGGCTGGAGCGAGGGCCTGGTCGCGCACACCAGCCAGCTGCACACGGTCCCGGACGATCTGCACGACGAGGACGCGGTGATGGTCGAGCCGCTCGCCTGCTCGCTGCACGCGGCCGAGATCGCCAACATCCAGCCCGGTGACAACGTCGCGATCATCGGCGCCGGGACGATCGGACTGCTGACGCTCGCCGCCGTACGCGACCGCGCGCCGAGCGCGACGCTGATCTGCGTCGCCAAGCACGCGGGCCAGCAGACCGCCGCGCGCCGCTTCGGCGCCGACGACGTCTGCGCCCCCGATCGCATCTATGTCGAAGGCGCCCGGATCACCGGAGCGCGCCGACTTGTGGGCCATGGCAACCGCGAGATGTTGCTTGGAGGCTTCGACTGTGTACTTGACTGTGTGGGCAGCGGAGCGAGCATCGAGCAGGCCACCACGATCACGCGGGCGCGTGGCCGCGTGATCCTCGTCGGGATGCCCGGCGAGCTGAAGGCCGACCTCGCGGCGGCCTGGCTGCGCGAGCTCGAATTGCGCAGCGCGTACGGCTACGAGAACGACTTCCCGGCCGCGCTGGAGTTCGCGCGGACGCTCAAGCCCGGCCGGTTGATCGACCGCGGCTGGCCGCTTCGCTCCTTCAAGAAGGCGCTGGAACAGGCACCCAAGGCGGCCCGCGCGGGTCGCGTCAAGACGGTCTTCGAGGTAGCGGCATGAGCATCGCCCCCACGCGCATGATCGAGCGCGCCAAGCGCCGCCAGCCGGCCGCCGAGCGCGAGGCGTGCGTCGTCGAGGTCCACGAGAACTCGCCGCCCACGCTCTTCCATTCGGGCGAGTCCTTCCGCCTGGAGCGGCTCCCGGTCGGCAGCCGGATCGTCTACCCGCCGCCGCCGCTGAAGGGCCTGATCGACGTCGACGCCGCGATCTCCGCCGCGCTGGACTCACCGCTGGGTATGGACCCGCTGGACTCGCTGCTGAGCCCCGGCATGAAGCTGACGATCGCGTTCGACGACATCAGCCTGCCGCTGCCGCCGATGAAGCTGCCCGACATCCGCGGCCGCGTGATCGAGCACGTGCTCGAACGGGCCTATCGGGCCGGCGTCGAGGACATCCACCTGATCGCCGCGCTCGCGCTGCACCGCCGGATGACCCCGGCCGAGCTCAAGCGCGCCGTCGGCGCGCGCGTGTTCGACGAGTTCTACCCGGACCGGCTCTACAACCACGACGCCGAGGACCCCGACGAGATCGTCGATCTCGGCGAGACCCGCCACGGCGAGGCCGTCGAGCTCTCCAAGCGCGCCGCCGATTCCGACCTGCTGATCTACGTGAACATCAACATCGTCACGATGGACGGCGGCCACAAGTCGGTCGGCGTCGGCCTCGGCACGTACAACAGCGTCAAGGCGCACCACAACGTGCACACGCTGCGCCACAGCCGCTCGTTCATGGACCCGACGAAGTCCGAGCTGCACAACTCGGCGAACCGTCAGGGCGAGGTCGTCGAGGCCGCGGTCCCGATCTTCCACATCGAGACGACGCTCAACAACGACATGTACGACGGGCCGCTGGCGTTCATGGCCAAGCCCGAGGCGCGCTGGACGGCGCGCGAGCAGGCGACCTTCGCCGCGCTCAAGCGCACCACCGATCGCATGTCGCCCAAGCTGCGCCGCGCCGCCTTCCACAAGAGCAGCGCGCCCTACGCCGTGACCGGCGTCACGGCCGGCGCCGTGGGACCGGTGCACGAGGTCACGCTCGAGCGCTGCGCCTCCCAGCAGGCCGTCGGCGTCCGCGGCCAGGCGGACATCGTGACGGCGGGCATTCCCTACGTCGGCCCGTACAACGTCAACTCGGTCCTCAATCCGATCCTCGTCATGTGCATGGGGCTCGGGTACTTCTTCAACCTCTACCAGGGCGTCCCGCTCGTGCGCGAGGGCGGCGTGATGATCTTCACGCACCCGGTGCCGCGCGAGTTCCACCCGGTGCACCACCCCTCCTACGTGGACTTCTACGAGGAGGTGCTCTCCGAGACGACCGACCCGGCCGAGATCGAGAAGCGCTTCGAGAAGTCCTACGCCGAGGACGAGTGGTACCGGCACCTGTACCGGACCTCCTACGCCTACCACGGCGTGCACCCGTTCTACATGTGGTACTGGGGCGCGCACGCGCTGCAGCACCTCGGCGACGTGATCTTCGTCGGCGGCGATCCGCAGGCCTGCCGCCGGCTCGGCTTCCGCCGCGCGGACACGATGCGCGACGCGCTGGAGATGGCCGAGCAGGTCGTCGGGCGCGACCCGTCGCTGACGCACTTCCACTGCCCGCCGCTGTTCTACACCCAGGTCGAGCGTGAGCAGCGACGCGCGCGCGCTGGCGGTCCCGGCGTGAGGTTGGCCGGGGGAGGCCGGCGACTCGAGAAGCTCGCCGGCGGCAACGCTCGCTCTGCAGGTGGCGGCGGCTCGACCCGCCGCTGGAAGACCGTCACCGCCGGCCCCGACCCGTGGGGCGAGCGCGGCGTCGAGGATCAGGCATGGCTGCGCGAGCGCCGTCCCGCCCTCGTGCGCGAGCTCGCGCAGCAGGCGCTGCTCTTCCCCGCCACGCGCGTCGTCGCCCAGCCGACCGTGATCGGCGCTGCCGACCTGATCCACGCACCTCAGCCCGCGATCCTCGCGCCCAACCACGAGAGCGACATCGACACGCCGCTCGTGCTGATGTCGCTGCCGCACTCCTGGCGCGCGCACACCGTCGTCGGCGCCGCCAGCGACCGCTTCTACCGCAAGCGCGGCTACGCGATCGCCTCCGGCTTCTGGATCAACACCTTCCCGTTCGACCGCGGCGGCGGCCAGCGGCGAGGTCTCGCCGCGGCGGCCGCGCACCTGCGCGACGGCCGCAACGTCCTGCTGTTCCCGCAGGGCACCCGCGGCGCGGGTCCCGAGGGCTACCGCGCCGGCGTCGCCGAGCTCGCGCTCACCGCCGGCGCGCCGATCATCCCGGTCCACATCGAGGGCACCGCGCTCGTGATGCCCAAGGGCCGCGGGCTGAACCGCCGGGCGAAGACGAGCGTCACCTTCCTGCGCCCGCTGCACCCGCTCCCCGGAGAGACCCCGGCGGAACTCACCGCGCGGCTGCAGGACGCGATCGAGCACCTGAGCTAAGCCTCGCCCCCGAGTCGTCGTCGTGGTCCGCGCGATGATCGACACCGGATTGGAATGGTCGCGTACGGTTGCGTCCGTGAGCTACGAGGAAACGATCGAAGACGTCGTCAAGGTGGTCGAGGCGGTCGGCGCCGGGATCATGGTCGTCGGGGGCCTGATCGCGATACTCGTGTTCCTGCGACACCCCCGGGGGGACGGTGCCTACCAGGCGCTCCGCCGTGACCTGGGACGCTGCATCCTGCTGGGTCTCGAGGTCCTGATCATCGCCGACATCGTGCGGACGATCATCGTCACGCCGACCCTGGAGAGCGTGGCGGTGCTCGGCGTCATCGTCGTGATCCGCATCCTGCTGAGCTTCTCGCTCGAGGTGGAGCTCGACGGGACGTGGCCGTGGCGCCGCGGGCGAGACGCGCCCGAACGCCTCTAGCGGCTGCGAGCCCCGCGTCCCAACCCGGTGCGCGCCCCCGCGACGGTGGCGCTGTAGCCGTGAGGCCGGCGGTCTCGATCAGCCACGCGATGACCGAGTTCGAGTTCCACATCTCACCCGCTCGCAGCTCGTCGCGCCCCCACACCGGCGTGGGAACGCTCGCGACGAGGCCGAGAAGTCTCCGGGCGAGCGCGGGATCGCTCGTCAGCCGCTGAGGCCCGCCTACTGCATAGCGCAGGTCAGGGATGACGCCGCCGCGCCAGCAGCGCAGCTCGTAGCGAAACAGGCGCAAGCGGCCGATGTGCCGGCTCCCGACCGCGCCCGTCGCGACCACACCGCGGCTCGCCTCGTCGGCGTCCGGCGAAGGCGCGAGCTCGATCGTGTAGTGCTCGCCGTCCAGTTCCACCACGAGCGCGGCGTGGTAGAGGTCGCGCGGCCGCCGATGCCGGCGGACGGCGTCGATGGCCTCGAACGCCCGGCCGTTGAAGCGGACGAAGTGACCGCCTGCACCGAGCGGGATCCAGTAGAGGTCGACGCCGGTCCGCATGCGCTGGAGGCTCGCCGAACGAGTGCCCCCAGGCATCCGCACTCTCGCGCATGCGCAGCGCGGGTATCCCGCAGTCCGTAACCTGCAGCGCATGATCGAGCGCGCTCCCTTCGGCGCGACCGGACACGAGTCCAGCCGCGTGATCTTCGGTGCCGCGGCGCTCGGCGACGTCTCCAAGGCGGACGCCGATCGCGCCCTCGAGCTGGTGCTCGAGCACGGCATCAACCACATCGACGTCGCCGCCAGCTACGGCGACGCGGAGCTGCGGATCGCCAATTGGCTCAAGGAGGGCGAGTTCTTCCTCGCCACCAAGACGGGCGAGCGTACCTACGCCGCGGCGCGCGAGCAGATCCGCCGCTCGCTCGACCGCCTCGGGGTCGACCATGTCGACTCGATCCAGCTCCACAACCTCGTCGACGTGATCGAATGGGACATCGCGCTCAGCCCCGGCGGGGCGTTGGAGGCCGCGATCGAGGCGCGCGACGAGGGCCTCGTGCGCTTCATCGGCGTCACCGGCCACGGCCTCTCGGTGCCCAAGATGCACCAGCGCAGCCTCGAGCGCTTCGCCTTCGACTCGGTCCTGTGCCCGTACAACCCGGTCCAGATGCGCGACCCGCGCTACGCCGAGACGTTCGACCAGCTGGCCGCGATCTGCGCGGAGCGCAACGTCGCCCTGCAGACGATCAAGAGCCTCGCGCGCAAGCCGTGGGAGGGCCGCGAGCACACCGCGGCGACCTGGTACGAGCCGCTCACCGACCAGCACGACATCGACCTCGCCACCCACTGGGTGCTCGGCAACCCGCAGGCGTTCCTGCTCACGACCGGAGACGTCGGCGTCCTGCCGAAGCTGCTCGACGCCGCCGAGCGCTTCAGCGCGCGCCCCAGCGAGGAGCAACTGCGCGCGCTCGACCTCACGCCGCTGTTTACGTAGGCACGAAGCGCGGGCCCAGCTCGCGCAGCCACCCGGCGAGGGCGGTCGCGGTCATCGGGCGTCCGAGGTAGAAGCCCTGCGCCTCGTCGCAGTGCAGCCGGTCGAGCGCGTCCCACGCCTCCGGCGTCTCGACGCCCTCGGCCACGACGCGCATCCCGAGGCGGCGGCCCAGGTCGACACTCGCGTGCACGATCGCGGCGTCGCGATCGTCGAACGCGAGCCGCATCACGAACGAGCGGTCGATCTTGAGCTCGTCGAGGTCGAGTTGCTTGAGGTGCCCGAGCGAGACGTGACCGGCGCCGAAGTCGTCCAGGGCGGTGGCGACGCCGATCTTGCGCAACGCGGCCAGCACCTCCAGCGTGCGCTCGGGATCGGCCATCACGACGTCCTCGGAGACCTCGAGCCGCAGGCAGGAGGCCGGGAAGTGGCGCTTGTCGAGCACGCGGTCGACGTCGGACGGGAGCCCGAGGTCCAGCAGGTCGGCGGGGCCGAGGTTGACGGCGACGCTGAGGTCGAAGCCGGCGTCGCGATGGGCGCCGATCTCCTCCAGCGCGCGGTCGAGCACGAACGCGGTCAGCGAGCGGCCGAGCCCGCTGTGGTCGGCGAGCGGCAGGAAGTCGGCGGGCATCAGCAGCCCGCGGCGCGGATGCACCCAGCGCACGAGCGCCTCGACGCCGCGCACCTCGCCGGTGGCGATCTCCGCCTTGGGCTGGTAGTGCAGGACCAGCTGGCCGTCGGCGAGGCCGTCGCGCAACTCGCCGAGCAGCTCGAGCCGGCGGCGGCTGTGGTGGTCGCGCTCGGGCAGGTAGACCTCGTGCCCCGTGCGCGTGCGCTTGGCCTCGTACATCGCAACGTCAGCGCGCTGCAGCAGCCCCGTCGCGTCCTGCGAGTGCTCGGGGAAGAGCGCGATGCCGATGCTGGCGTCGATATGCACGCGGATCCCGCCGACGGCGAAGGAGTGCTCCAACGCCGAGCGCAGGCGCAGCCCGGTGGCGCTCGCGCTCGCCTCGTCCCCGGGCGCGATCACGACCGCGAACTCGTCGCCGCCGAGCCGCGAGAGCGAGTCGCCTTCACGCAGCGCCTCCTGCAGGCGCGGCCCGATCTGGCGCAGCACCTCGTCTCCCGCGATGTGACCGAGCGTGTCGTTGAGCTCCTTGAAGCCGTCGAGGTCGATCAGCAGCAGCGCGACCTCGCCGTCCGCCTCGGCGATCGCCTCGTCGAGCCGCGCGAGCAGATGCCGGCGGTTGCCGAGCCCGGTGAGATCGTCCGTGACGGCGTAGCGCTCGCTCGCGCGCAGGCGGTCGACGATCGTCAGGCCGGCCCGGGCCATGCCGGTCAGGACGGTGACCGTCGCGAGCGCCGCCGCGAGCGGCGGCAGGCTGACGAACTGCCCGACGAGGAGCAGGATCAGCGCGGACCCGGCGTAGCTGAGGATCGCGACGAGCACGATCGGGCTGAACTCCGGGCCGTCCTCGGCCTCGGGCTCGCGCACCCAGGCGCCGGCCATCAGCCCGGCCGTCGCCAGCAGCGGCAGCTCGCCGAGCGCGGCGAGCCCCGCGAGCGCCAGCCCGAGCGCGAGGCTCACGCGCCAGCGCGCGAGGCTCAGCGTCGCCGCCACGCCCACCGCCGCCAGGTTGGCCGACAGCTCCGCCCCGGTGGTCACGGCCAGCGCCCCCACGGCGCAGCCGCCCATCACGAAGTCCAGCCACGAGAGCGGCAGCGGCGGTCCGAGCCGCTCGATGACCATCGCCACCGCACCCGCGACGGCGAAGCCCGCAGGCGGTCGCCTGCAGCGCCGCGCCGGCCCCGAACTGGTCGGCCGCGGCACACGCCAGCGCTACCGCGAAGAGCGCCGCCGCGAGGCGACTTCGGTCCCGCAGGACGGCTGAAGCAGCACACGCCAGAGCCCCGCAGACGAGCACCCCACCGGCCGCGTCGACGAACATCACCCGCTATCCAAGCAGCCCGGGACGCTTTGCTCCAACGGACCGCCTGTCGGTGCAACGTTCCACGGCGGGTGGCCTACGCGGACGAGATGACCCCGCGTCGTCGGCGGACGCGCGTGCCGGGATCGCTGACCCGGCCAACGAGCCGTTGGTCAGCGTCGCAAGTCCCTGGGAGATCGCCAGCAAACGATCCGTCGGAAAGCTGACCGCTCCCGACCGTCCCGATCGTCACGGCCGACGCGCGCTTCGGCGCCTATGGCGTCGCGATCTGCTGGTGATCAGGGCCGGAACATCTCGAACAACTCGTTGACGACGGCGTAGTCGCCGCGATAGCCGCAGCGGGCGATCGGCTTCACGCCCGCCGTGTCGAAGCGGCCGTCGACGATGTGGCGCTCGTCGATGTGCACGCCGACGACCTGGCCGACGACGACGATGTAGGGCGCGGGAGCTCCGTCGATGTCGCGCAGGTCGAAGCGGCCGACCACCTTGCATTCGAGTGCCGCCGGAGCGGCGGCGACGCGCGGCGGCGCGACGACGCGCGACGGCGCCATCTCCAGCCCGGCGTGGTCGAACTCGTTCTCTCCGCGCGGCAACTCCCGGGAGGTCTGGTTCATCGCCTCGCGCAGGTCCCACGTCGGCAGGTTCCAGACGAACTCGCCGCCGGAGTGCGCGAACGTCGCCGAGTCCTTCGGCCCGCTCGACGAGAACATGATCATCGGCGGCCGGTCGCAGATGGCGTTGAAGAAGCTGTACGGCGCGAGGTTGACCTCGCCCTCCGGCCCGACCGTCGAGACCCAGCCGATCGGCCGCGGCGCGACGAGCGCCTTGAACGGGTCGTGCGGCAGCAGGTCGAGATCGCGCGCTTGAGGCTCGTAGAAGACCATCGGAGGAATACTCTCTGTGTTGTGGGAGGCGGTGAGGAGCGGCGGCGGAGTTGGCGCACTGAGGTCGCGCTCGAATGCACGCTGCACCGTCGCACGGGCAAGACGATCGAGGCTCGGACGCTGGACGTCGGCCCCGGCGGCATGCGGATCAAGACCGACCGGCCGCTATCGGTCGATGAGGTGCTCGAGTTCGAGTTCCCCGAGCGGGCGCGGATCAACGGCCGCGCCCGCATCCTGCGCGAACAGGGATACCGCATCTTCGCCGTGCGCTTCGAGAACCTCGGCGATGAGGCCCGGGCCGAGATCGCGGAGCTCGCCAAGCCCCGCGATCCCGCGAAGGGCTAAGCCGGGGGGTCCGGGGCGGCAGCCCCCGGTTCGTCACACCCGTTCGAGTACGACGATCGGGATCTGGCGCTCGGTCTTCTTCTGGTAGTCGTCGTACGCCGGCCACTCGGCCGTCATCGTCGGCCACATCTCGGTCTTCTCCTCCGGCGTGGCGTCGCGCGCCTTCGCCGTGAAGCGATCGCCCCAGACCTGCACCTCGACCTCGGGGTCGGCCTGGAGGTTCAGGTACCAGGCCGGTGGCGCGTCGTCGCCGCCCTTGGAGGCGACGATCAGGTAATCGTCACCGCTGACGCCGTAGATCAGCGGCAACTCGCGCGCCTCGCCCGACTTGCGGCCCGTGGTGGTCAGCAGCAGGACCTGCGTGCCCTGCCAGTCATGGCCCTCTGCGCCGTCGGTCTCGCGATACCGCTTCGTGTGTTCTTTGCCGAAGAGCATGCGCTAGACGTTACGCCGCGGCCGATCAGGTTGCGAACCTCGCGCAGCGCGACCGGAAGCGTGGTCAGGTCGAACGTCCCGCCAGAGCGGATCTCGCCGAGGATCTCCAGGGCGCGGTCGACCGCGTCCTGGTGGGCCGCGAGCCACGTGTCGCGGCCGCCGAAGCGCAGCACGGCGGTCGTGAGCTCCGCGTGCAGGCTGAAGAGGTCGTCACGCAGCGCCGCGCGGGCCATCGCCTGCCAGCGGTTGTCGCGCGGCAGCAGCGCGATCCGGTCGCGCAGCCAGTGCAGGCTCAGGTTGCCGCCGATCTCGAAGTGCAGCGCGGCGACCTCCTCGACCGGATGCTCGGTCGGCGAGCGCGATCTCGGCGATGTCGAGCGCGGAGAAGAGCGCGCCCTGCGTCGCGACGCGGCCGGCGAGCGCCTCTGGCACAGCGGCCTCGGTGAGCTTCGCGACCCGCTCCTGCCAGGTCTGGAGCTCGGACTCCACGAGGATCTCCGGCAGCGCTCCCGCGACGGCCAGGGCGGGCGCGCCGTAGCGCTCGATCTCGGCCGCGATATCCAGCGGGCGCGGGCGCGAGCGCAGCAGCCAGCGCGTCGCGCGCTCGACCGAGCGGCGGCTGGAGAGCAGCATCTCGCTCTGCACGTCGGCGGGGATCGCCCCGTCGAGCGCCTCGATGTCCTCCCACAGCGCGCGCACGCCGAAGACGTCGCGCGCGACGACCGAGGCACGTGCGATGTCCGCCGGCGACGCGCCCGTGTCCTCGCGCAGGCGGAACACGAACGTCGTGCCGGCACCGTCGATCAGGTCGTTGGTGACGCGGGTGGCGATGATCTCGCGCCGCAGCCGGTGACGCTGCATCACGTCGCCGAAGCGCTCCGGCAGCGGTGACGGGAAGTAGCGCCCGAGCTCGTCGTCGAGCGCCGGGTCCTCCGGGCAGGTCGGACTCCAGCAGCGACGCGTAGAGCGTGATCTTGCTGTAGGCCAGGACCACCGCCAGCTCGGGCTGCGTGAGGCCGAGGCCCGCCGTGCGCCGCTCGATCACCGTCTCGGCATCGGGCAGCGCCTCGAGCGCACGGTCCAGCAGGCCGCGGGACTCGAGGTCGCGCAGCATCCGGTCGTGCACGTCGAGCATCGCGGGCGCCTGCGCGCGCGCGAGGCTCAGCGCCTGCGTCTGCAGGTACGAGCCGCGCAGCACACGCTCGGCGACGGCCTCGGTCATCTCCGCCAGCAGCGCGTTGCGCTGCTTGACGGTCATGTCGCCGTCGGCCACGACGGTGTCGAGCAGGACCTTGATGTTGACCTCGTGGTCGGAGCAGTTGACGCCGCCGGCGTTGTCGATCGCGTCGGTGTTCACGCGCCCGCCGCCGAGCGCGAACTCGATCCGCCCGCGCTGCGTGAAGCCGAGGTTGCCGCCCTCGCCGACGACCTTCGCGCGCAGGTCCTCGCCGTTGACACGCACCGCGTCGTTGTTCTTGTCGCCGACGTCGGCGTGCGTCTCCGTGCGCGCCTTGACGTAGGTGCCGATGCCGCCGTTCCAGAGCAGATCGACCGGTGCGCGCAGGATCGCCTGGATCAGCTCGGTCGGCGTCAACCGGTCGGCCTCGATGTCGAGCGCGGCCTGGACCTGCGGTGACAGGGGAATGGACTTCGCCGAACGCGGGAAGACGCCGCCGCCCTCGGAGATCAGTGAGGTGTCGTAGTCCGCCCACGAGGAGCGGGGGACCTCGAACAGGCGCCGCCGCTCGGCGTCGCCGGCCGCCGCGTCGGGGTCCGGATCAAGGAACACGTGGCGGTGGTCGAACGCCGCGACGAGCCGGATGTGCGGCGAGAGCATCATGCCGTTGCCGAACACGTCGCCGCTCATGTCGCCGACGCCGGCGACGGTGAACTCCTGCGCCTGGACGTCGATGCCCAGCTCGCGGAAGTGTCGCTGGACGGACACCCACGCGGAGCGCGCGGTGATCCCCATCGCCTTGTGGTCGTAGCCGACCGAGCCGCCGGAGGCGAACGCGTCGCCGAGCCAGAAGCCGTAGTCCTCGGCGACCCCGTTGGCGATGTCCGAGAACGTCGCCGTGCCCTTGTCGGCGGCGACGACGAGATACGGATCGTCGCCGTCATGGCGCACGACGTGGGCAGGCGGCACGACGTCCCCGCCCGAGATCGTGTCGGTGATGTCCAGCAGCGCGCTGATGAACATCTTGTAGTTGGCGACGACATCGTCGCCCGCGCGCTTGACCACGAACCCGCCCTTCGCGCCCACCGGCACGATCAGCGCGTTCTTGACCATCTGCGCCTTCATCAGCCCGAGGATCTCGGTGCGGAAGTCCTCGCGGCGATCGGACCAGCGCAGGCCGCCACGGGCGACCGAGCCGCCGCGCAGATGCACGCCCTCCACCCGTGGCGAGTGCACGAAGATCTCGAAGCGCGGCTTCGGCAGCGGGACCAGCGGGATCTGCGTCGGGTCGAGCTTGAACGACACGTACGGCTTCGGGCCGGGCAGGTAGTAATTGGTGCGGAGCATCGCCCGCACGACCGACTCGAAGCCGCGCAGGATGCGGTCCTCGTCGAGGCTCTCGACGGCATCGATCGCGGCGCCGATCTCTTGTACGCGCGCCTCGGCACGCGAGCGGTCGCCGTCCGGGTCGAAGCGGGCGTGGAAGAGCGAGACGAGCGCCCGCCGCGACGTCGGTATGCCCGAGCAGCGTCTGCTCCATGTAGCGATCGCTGAACGGGATCCCGGCCTGGCGCAGGTAGCGCGCGACCGAGCGCAGCATCGTCACCTCACGCCAATCCAGGCCGGCGGCGACGATCAGGGCGTTGAAGCCGTCGAGCTCCGCGTCGCCGCTCCAGACGCGCACGAAGCCTTCGTGGAAGCGCTCGCGGATCGCGTCGACGTCGACGTCGACGCCGGCGTGCAGGCCGAAGTCGTAGATCCACGCGGGGGCGGCATCGCGCGGCGTGACGAGGTACGGCCGCTCGTCGGTGACGGTCAGACCGAGGCTCTCGAACATCGGCAGCACGTCGGAGAGCGAGATCCGCTCGCCGCGGCGGTAGAGCTTGCAGCGCAGCGTTCCGGGCGGCGCCTCCAACGGCCGGTACAGGCTGAGATCGAGCGCGACGTCGCCCACGAGCGCCTCGATCCGCTGGACGTCGGCGATCGCCGAGCGCGCGAGCAGGTCCTCGCGATAGGCGGCCGGGAACGCCGAGGCGTAGCGGCGGAAGAGCGCGGTGCCCTGCTCCTCGCCGTTCTCCTCCGTGAGCACGGCCTGTAGGTCGTCGTCCCAGCTGCGGGTCGCCTCGACGATCCGGGCCTCGAGCTCGGTGGCGTCGAGCGCGGGCAGCGCGCCGGGCGCGACGCGCAGCGTGTAGTGGATGCGCACGAGCACCCACTCGGTCAGCCGCAGCTCGAAGTCGACGGTCTGGGCGCCGAGCGCCTCGCGCAGGATCTCTCCGATCCGCAGCCGGTTGGCGGTGTTGAAGCGATCGCGCGGGAGGAACACGAGGCACGAGACGAAGCGTTCGTAGCGATCCGTGCGCAGGAACAACCTGACGCGCTGGCGCTCACCGAGGTCGAGGATCGCGCGCGCGACGTCGTAGAGCTCGTCCTCGGACATCTGGAACAGCTCGTCGCGCGGGAAGGTGTCGATGATCTCGACCAGCGCCTTGTGGTCGTGGCTGCCGGGCGCGAAGCCGGCGCGCTCGAGCACCGCGTGCGCCGTCCGTCGCAGCACCGGGATTTCGGCCGGTACCTCGCGATAGGCGACCGTGGTGTAGAGGCCGAGGAAGCGCCGCTCGCCGACGACGTTCCCGGTGCCGTCGAAGCGCTTGACGCCGACGTAGTCCAGGTAGCTCGGACGGTGCACGGGGGAGCGCGCGTTGGCCTTGGTCAGCACCAGCGGATGCGGTTCGAGTGCGAACGCGCGAACCGCCGGCGGGAGCTTGGCGAACGCCGTCGACGCGGCGCCGTCGCCGCCGCGCAGGAGGCCCGAGCCCGGTGCCTTCGACCGCACGAAGCTGATCGCCCTCGAGCGCGTACTCGCGGTAGCCGAGGAAGGTGAAGTGGTGCTCGGACAGCCACGCCAGCAGCGCCCGCGCCTCCTCGATCTCCGCGGGGTCGACGCCCGTGGGGTCAGGCTCGGTGAGGAGCGCCCGCATGCGCTCGCGCATCGGCTGCCAGTCCTCGACCGCGGCCCGCACCTGCGCGAGCACGCGGCGCAGCGCGTCCGCCAGGTCCTCGAGCCCGTCCGGCCGGCGGTCGATCTCGACGTGCATGTAGGACTCGTCGCCGATCACCGGGTGCACGAGTACGTGGATGCCGGCCTCCCGGCGGCTGAGCTCCATGCTCACCGAGTCGACGATGAACGGCATGTCGTCGGAGACGATGTCGATCGCGGTGTGCGGCGACTGCCACCCGTGCTGCTCGTAGGTCGGGTTGTAGACCCGCACCAGCGTCTCGTGCGGCTCCCGCCCGCGCGCGAAGCTCCAGTGCGACAACGCGGCGCCGTAGAGGTCGACGGGCGCGCGGCCTCTCAGATCCTCCGCGGGCGCACCGCGGTAGTAGGCGCGAACGAATGCCTCGGCTTCAGCGACTTCCTCCGGCGCGACCCGCTCGCGCACCCGCTCGCACACCGACTCGATCAGCTCGGTCTCGACGTCCTGCGTACCCGTCCTGGACATGGGGGCGCACGCTACGCCCGGCACCCCTCGCGGTCAACGCTCGTCAGGCTGCGGTCTTCGCCAGCGCGGCCCTGGTCATGCCGACCGCATCGTCGAGCCGGACGAGCCACGGTCGCGCGCCGTCGACATCGCCATCGCCCGCCAGCAACTCGATCTCGGCCGCGGCGCTACAGACCGCGACGGCGCCAACGTTGGCCGAACTGCCCTTGAGGGTGTGCGCGCCCGCGCAGAGGGCCTTGGCGTCGCCGGTGGCCGCCGCGTGGCGCATCGTCGCCAGCCGCGGTCCGGCCTCGGCCAGGAACAGGTCGCAGATCTCGTCGACGATCGCTTCGTCACCGATATCACGCGCGAGCGCGCGCAGGACGGAGCGGTCCATCACGGTGGAGTCGCGCGCCGGGATCCAGCGCTTGAGCGTGGCGTCCAGATCGTCGGCGCGCAGCGGCTTGCTGAGGTAGTCGTCCATCCCGGACGCCAGGCACCGCTCACGGTCGCCGTCCATCGCGTGCGCGGTCATGGCGATGATCGGCGTGCGAGGGCCCTCGCCCTCGAAACGGCGGATCGCGGCCGTCGCCGAGTAGCCGTCGAGTACCGGCATCTGGCAGTCCATCAGTACCGCGGCGTAGGTCTCGCGCCGGATCGCTTCGACGGCTTGAGCACCGTTGACCGCGATGTGGACGTCGTAGCCGCGGCGCCGCAGCATGTTGATGGCCACCGCCTGGTTGGTCGGGTTGTCCTCGGCAAGCAGCACCGAAGCGCCGCGCGGCACGTCCGAGACGACGGTCGGCGCCGGCTCATCCGCCGGCGCTCCCATCGCGGTGGCGATCGCGTCGTAGAGGCGCGAGTCGCGGACCGGCTTGGTCAGCGTCGACGTCACGCCCGGGCCGCCGGCGGAGCCGGCCGAGGAGAGCAGGATCACGCGCGGGCCGCCGCTGGGGGCGAGCGCGCGGGCGACGTCCAGGCCATCGAGGCCGGGCATGTGATGGTCGAGCAGCACGAGGTCATACGGCTCGATGGCCGCGCGGACGCGCTCCAGGCCCTCGCGGCCGCCGCTCGCCGTGTCGGCGCGCATGCGCCACGACGCCAGCCGGCGACGAAGGATCTCGCGGTTGGTCGCGTTGTCGTCGACCACCAACACCCGGAGGTCTTCGAGGTCGCGCGCGGCGAGCGGGGCGCGTCCGGCCGCCGTCGGCATGCGGACCGTGAAGGAGAACGTGCTGCCGCTGCCCGCCTCGCTCGTCGCGCCGATCTCCCCGCCCATGATCTCCACCAACTGGCGGCTGATGGCGAGGCCGAGACCGGTGCCGCCGTAGCGGCGCGTGGTCGAGCTGTCGGCCTGCGCGAAGGACTCGAACAGGCGGTCGATGTCGTCCGGCGCGATGCCGATCCCCGTGTCGCGGACGTCGAAGCGCAGCAGCGCGCGCTCGCGGCTGACCGCGATGACGACCTCGCCGACCGGGGTGAACTTGATCGCGTTGCCGACGAGGTTGGTGAGCACCTGGCGCAACCGTCCCTCGTCGCCGCGCACTGCCGTGGGCAGGTCGTCGGCGAGGTGTGCGACCAGCTCCAGCCCGCCGGCGTGTGCGCGCCCGCCGAGCATGTCGCAGACGTCGCCGACCGTTTCGCGCACATCGAAGTCCGACGGGTCGAGCTCGATCTTGCCGGCCTCGATCTTGGAGAAGTCGAGGATGTCGTCGATGATCGCCATCAGCGCCTCGCCGGAGCTGCGCACGGTCTCGGCGAACGACCGCTGCTCGGCGTCCAGCGGCGAGTCCAGCAACAGGCTCGGTCATCCCGAGCACCCCGTTCATCGGGGTGCGGATCTCGTGGCTGACGTTGGCGACGAACTCGGACTTCAGGCGCGCGGCCTCGAGCGCCTCGTCGCGAGCGATGACCAGTTCCTGCTCGCCGCGGCGGCGCTCGATGAACTGGCCGAGGAAGCGAGCGATCGACGTCAGCGTCGCCTCGAACTCGGGGTCGCGATCGTGCACCTTGACATCGGCGAACTCGAGCACGCCGAGGCAGCGCCCGTCACAGAGGATCGGCGCCGCGAGCGCCGAGCCGAGCCGGCGCTGGTTGGGCACCTGCGCGTCGGCGAAGCGCTCGTCGGCGAGCAGGTCGCCGATCCAGACCGTCTCGCGCTCGGCCCAGGCCGCGCCGACGAGGCCTTCGCCCCGCGCGAAGGTGAGCTTGTCGTCGCCGGCCGCGCGCACCGCGGCGAGCGTCTCCGCGTTCGGCGACCATACGCCGCGCATGTTCAGCCGGCCGTCGTCGAGCAGCCACACGGCACCGTACTCCCAGCCCAGCGCGTCGCAGACCTCGCGCGAGAGCGCCGACGTCGCCTCGGCCACGCCCGTCGCCTCGGCCAGGACGCGCGCGGCGGCATGCTCCGCGGCTGCACGGCGATCCGAGCGGGCACGCTCGGAGACATCGCGGAAGACGACCGTCGCCCCGTCGATGCGATCGCCGGATCGCAGCGCCGTGATCGTGTAGTCCACGCGCACCTGCGTCCCGTCGCTGCGCGGCATCGGCTCGTTCTCGCCTGTCCGGCGCTTGCCGTCCTCGAGCGTCTTGAGGACCGGGGACGCGTCGCCGGTGGGAACCCGCGTACCGTTGAGCGCCTCAGCCCGCGCCATCTCGGCGGCGACCGGGTTGGCATAGACCACGCACGCAGACCGGTCGAACGTGACGATCGCGTCGCCGACCGAGTCGAGGATCGCGACGTGCTGGCCCGACAACCGCTCGAGCGCGGAACGGGAACGGGCGAGCGCCAGACCGGCGACGCCGAAGAGCGCGAGGAGCAGCGCGCCGAGGGCGAGCTCGAGCCGCAGCAGGAAGGCCTCGTCCACCGCTCCCGCCTTCTCGATCTCACGCACGACCGCCTCGCGACCGACGAGGATGTTGCTGAAGGCGACGTCGTTGCTGGGTGCCTCGCGCAGCGCTTCGGCCTCACGACACAGAGCTGTGATCGCCACCAGCAGCGGGCCGGCGGGGGCGTCGGCCGCGAGTGAGCGGCACGCTATCGCGGCGCGGCCGGCGTCCTGCGCAGCCTCGTTGAACATCCCCTGCTCGGCGTGCAGGCGGGCGAGCGTCGAGCTGCCGCGAACCTGCGCCACCTCGTCGCGCCACGCCGATGCGCGATTCATCGTCGAGCGCGACAGGCTGTGATCGATCGCAAGGACGACGAAGGCGGTGATGACGGCCAGCGTCAGCAGCGCTGACGCGCCTGAAACACGCGCGACCGAGCGGCGGGATCTCACATGATCCCGAGTCCCCGGCTTTCAACATTCCCAAACCGGTCAGAGGGCTCCGCGAGGAAAGCTCACGCCGGTGAGACGCTCGGACTCATCCCACAATCTGGCCGCGACGGCCGCGTCCTGCGCCGCGGCGCTACGCCCGACCAGCTTCGGGTGACCGCGCTTCTCCCTCGGCCCGTCGGGGCCGACGTAGCTGTCGCCCGGCAGGTCCTGCGTCGCGGCGTAGAGCGTCGGAAGCGCTCCCGTCGCGCTGTCCTGCGCGAAGAGGCGGACGAAGATCGCGATCGCGGCGTCCTCGATCCGATGGCCCGTCGGCTTCTGCAGGTTGGTCGCCACCAGACCGGGGTGGGCCGCGGTGACCGTGATCCTCGATCCGGCGGCCAGCAGACGGCGCTGCAACTCGGACGCGAACAGCAGGTTGGCGAGCTTCGTCTGCCCGTAGACACGATGCCGGCGGTAGCCGTGCTCGGAGTTGAGGTCGTCGACGTCGATCGAGACGCGGCGGTGCGCGTTGGAGGCGACGACCACGACCCGATCCGCGATGCGCCCGAGCAGCAGGTTCGTCAGAGCGAAGTGGCCGAGATGATTGGTGCCCATCTGCAGCTCGAACCCGTCGGCGGTGAGCTCGTAGGGCGTGTTCATGACACCGGCGTTGTTGATCAGCACGTCGACGTCGTCGAGGTCGTGCGCGAAGGAGCGGATCGAAGCGAGGTGCGCGAGGTCGAGCTCGCGC
This sequence comes from uncultured Solirubrobacteraceae bacterium, assembly GCA_963848475.1. Taxonomy (GTDB): domain Bacteria; phylum Actinomycetota; class Thermoleophilia; order Solirubrobacterales; family Solirubrobacteraceae; genus Solirubrobacter. The sequence goes on from CAWKDW010000008.1 coordinate 117,818, forward strand.
ACCTCGGTGTCGCCCGCGATCAGCTTCGCGGCCCGCTCGCCGCTGGCCGTGTCGCGGACGGCGAGCACCACGTGGGCGCCGTGCGCGGCGAGCGCCTTGGCGGTCTCGAGCCCGATCCCGCTGTTCGCGCCGGTGACCACGAACCGGCGGCCGGCGAGCGCGGGGAGATCGGCGGCGGTCCACTTCGATGCGGCGCTCACGCGCTCAACCGTAGAGCCGTCGGGTGCGTGAACTAGATTCGACGCCTTGCTTTCCCGGATCGTGCTGCTGTGCGGGCTCGCCCTGCCCGCGGCGGGATGCGCCGGCGTCGTCGTCTCCGAGCAGCCCACGCCGACGGCCTCCTGCGTCTCCCCGCAGGGCATCGCGAACATCTCGTTCTCCAAGACCAAGTACCCGAACATCCTGCGCCACTACGAGGACGCCGTGGCCGAGGGCTGGCCGCGCGTGCTCGTCCTCAACCGGGCGGGCGCCGTCCGCGCGGCGCGCGCGACTGTTGCGCGGCATCGACACCCGTCCCGGGATGGACCGCGACGAGTATCCGCCGGCGATGGCGCGCGGCTCGTTTCGTGCGGACGTCGCGTACGTCCCGAGCTCCGAGAACCGCTCGCACGGCGCGCGGATGGGCCTCAAGCTGCGCCGCTTCTGCGACGGCACGCGCTTCCGCTACGTCTTCTATTGAAAGCGAGCGATCACGGGGGCGTGATCGGAACCGGCGTACGCGCGTTGCGTCCTCGGGTCGGTGCCGACCGACGGCAGGTCCGCGCTTGCGGTGTCGGCGGAAGCGAGCCTGATCGCCAGCTCGTGACTGATGAGGATGTGGTCGATCAGTTCCGGGCGGCCGCTGAAGATGCGGCTGTACGCGCGGTTCTCGGGAAGCTTCGGGGCGATGTTCCAGAGCCGCTGGGGGTCGCCCTTGTCGGGCTGGCTGAACCCGCCGGTGTTGAACTCCGAGCCGGGCGGGCCGAGCAGGATCTGCGTCGTCGCGGCGAGCGGCTCGTCGTTGAGGTCGCCGAGCACGACCACGGCGCGCTTCTCGCTCAGGAGCGCCGTCGCACGATGGCGCAGGGTGATCGCCTCGGCGGCGCGCAGGGCGAGCGCGTAGCCCGCGTAGCGTGCGCGCTCACCCTCGTCGCGCGGGCTGAAGCGGCCGTTGGGGTAGCTGAGCAGCTTCGACTTCAGGTGAGTCGTCACGAGGTCGACCGTCGTGCCGTCGAACTCGATCCGTGCACCGCAGCGCACCGCGGCCCATCTGGGTCGTTGTCTTCCCGTCATCGGTGAGCCGGACCGGATCGGTGCCGTCCGGGAAGGCGCGGATCCGCTCGGTCTCTAGGAGCGGTAGGCGCGAGAGGAAGCCGACGCGGATGCCGCGGTCGTCGGCGTCGGGCGAGAGCGCCGTGTGCCACTCGCCCTCGAGCCGGATCCGCAACTCGTCGAGCGCGGCGGCGTCACCGACCTCCTGCACGGCCAGTACGTCCGGCGCGATCTCGGTGATCGTCGCCGCCAGCGCGTCGAGCTTGCGCTGGAAGGTCGCTTCGTCGCGGGGCCCGCCCTCGCTGCCCGGAAGGAACAGGTTCTCGAGGTTCCACGTCGCGAGCGTCAGCGTCACATGAGCAAGGCTCGCAGCTGCCGGCGCACCGCGGCGCGCAGCCACTCAGTTTCTTCACCCGAGAGGATCACGCTCAGGCGCAGCCCGTCGAGGGCGGCGACCACGAGGCGGATGTCGAGGTCAGGTGTCGACGTCGGCGAGCTCTCGAGCACGCGTTCGCCGAGCGCGCGCAGGCCTCGACCCCACGCGCGGTGCACGTCGCGCGCGCCCTCGGAGCCGAGCAGCTCGACCTGCAGGCGATAGAGCGCGACGGCGGTGTCGCGTTCCTCTGTGACCTGATCGACCAGCCAGTCCGCGAGCTCCTCCGCCCAGGCCGTCGGATCGAAGGCGGCGCCGCCGAGGCGATCGGCGATCGCGGCGATGCTCGCGACCTCGTGCTGCGCGGTCCAGTCCAGTGCCGCTTCGAGGATGTCGTTCTTCGTCGCGAAGTGCCACGTGGTCGACGACAGTGAGACGTCGGCCTCCACCGCGAGGCGCCGGTGCGTCACGGCCGCGACCCCGTCGCGCGCGACGATCTTCACCGCGGCGGCGACGATCGCGTCGCGGACCCGCTGTGAGGCCTCGGCGCGAGTGCCGGGGAGGGTGGACACATGGCCCATCCTAACCAGTACGCTCGTACTTGCAATAGCAGTACGCACGTACTACGCTCCGCGCGCCAATGACAGGAAAGCCTTCCACGCGACGGTCGTTCTTTGGTGCCGCCGGCGGGGTCGCCCTGCTCTGCACGATCGGTGGCCGCGAGGTCGAGATCTCCGATCGCAAGGGGCTCCGCAAGGCCGATGCGGCAGCCGCGAAGGTGCAGCGGCCGCGTGCCGCCGCCGCTTCGGCGACGCCCATCCTGGCGATCCAGCCCGCCGCGGGCGGCGTCCGCAAGGAGTTCTGGATCCAGGCCGAGACCGTGCGCTGGTCGATCACGCCCAAGCGCAAGGACGAGTGGCACAACCGCTCGCTCTCCAGCCGCAACAGCTTCACCGCCTACGTCTACCGGCTGATGACGCCCGGGTTCGCCGAGTACGCGGCGCCCGCGAGCATCCCCGGGCCGACGCTGTCCGCCGAGGTCGGCGACGTGCTCGTCGTGCACTTCCGCAACGCGGACAAGCAGCTGGGCCAGGCCGTCACGATGCACCCGCACGGGGTCAAGTACAACCCCGAGTACGACGGCGCCTACATGGGCGAATACACGCGCGCGGGCGGGTTCATCGCGCCGGGCGAGTCGTTCACATACCAGTGGGAGTGCACGCCCGATTCGGTCGGCCACTGGCCCTACCACGACCACGGCCCCAACCACACGCTGAACACGTTCCGCGGCCTGTTCGGCGCGATCATCGTGCGGCCCCGTGGCGCGAAGTGGCCCGACCGCGTCTACACGCTGTTCACGCACCAGCTGCCGCCGCCCGTCACGGGACTGGACGGCAACTTCCACTGCTTCAACGGTCGCGCCTACGCCGGCAACACGCCGAACCTGACCGCACGGGTCGGCGAGGACGTCGAGATCAGCGCGTACGGCATGGACTCCAACTTCCACACGTTTCACATCCATGGCCACCGCTGGAGGGATCCGGCGGGGGCATTCATCGACAACCCGGCGATGGGACCGAACGAGAGCGTCACGGCCCGTTTCGTCGAGGACAATCCGGGTCGCTGGCTGTACCACTGCCACGTCTTCTCCCATCAGGATGCGGGGATGGCGGGCTGGTACGTGGTCGACCCGTAGGAGAGGGAGAAGAGGTCATTCGCATTTCGCTGCGCCACGCGCCGCTGTTGCTCGTCGCTGCCGCCCTGATGGCGCCCGCCGCCGCCAGCGCCCAGTCGTACCCCGAGCCCAAGGATCCGGGCCCGGTCGAGTCCGCCCCCAAGGGTCCGCACAAGAAGTACACGGTCTGCAAGAAGAAGCGCTGTGACTTCCAGACGATCCAGAAGGCCGTCAACAAGGCCCGCGCGGGCGACACCATCCGCGTCAAGGACGGCACCTACCGCGAAGCGGTCAAGATCAGCGGCTCCAAGAAGCGCTACCTGAAGCTCGTCGGCAACGTCAAGCACCCCGAGAAGGTGCTCCTGCTCGCCAAGGGCGCGATGCAGAACGGGATCTGGGTCAACGGGTCCGACGAGGTCACCGTCAGCGGCTTCATGGCCCGCGGCTACAAGGCCAACGGATACTTCTTCACGAACCTCAACGGCTACACGATGAACCACCTGATCGCGCGCCAGACCGGGGTCTACGGCCTCTACGCGTTCAACACCATCGGCGGCCAGATCCTCAACTCCGAGGCCTACTACGTCAACGACGGCGCCTTCTACATCGGGCAGACGCCGCCGCAGGCCAAGCCGATCCGCACGCTCGTCAAGAACGTCGACGGCTGGGGCAGCCCGCTCGGCTTCAGCGCCACCAACATGCGCTACACGACGATCACCAAGAGCCGCTTCTACAACAACGCGCTCGGCATCGCCCCCAACGCGCTGGACTCCGAGAAGTACCCGCCCGCCGAGGACAACGTCATCATCGACAACGACATCTTCTGGAACAACTTCAACTTCCACCAGGGCAAGCCGCCGTTCGCCGTCCGCCAGGAGGGCACCGCCGCACTGGCGCCCGTCGGCACCGGCATCCTGCTGCTCGGCGGCCGCGGCAACCGGATCGAGAACAACCGGATCTTCGGCAACTACCTGACCGGCGTCGCGGCGATCGAGGGGATCCTGCTCGAGAAGAACCCGCAGGCCCGCAGCCTCGACAACAACGTCATCCAGAACAACCAGTTCGGCCTCGGTGGCACCGACGCCAACGGCTGGGACATCAGCTTCGACGGCAACGGCTCGAACAACTGCTTCGCGATGGCCGGCGTCACGTCGATGTTCCCCACCGACGGCTCGACGTTCGCCGGCTGCGGCGGCACCAACGCGTTCAGCAAGGACGTCCAGAACGCGATGATCGGCTGGATCGGCGAGAACTCGCTGAAGGTCTGGAACAAGCACCCGCATCCCGCCAAGCCGGGCTTCACCCCGCTGGAGATCTTCCCGTGAAACGGGCGATCTTGATGGTGGCCGGTGCCGCGCTCCTCAGCGCGGCGCCGGTGCAGGCGGCAGCCAAGCCGAAGGGCAAGACGATCAAGCTCGGCGACAACTACTACGCGCCGAAGACGGTGACCGTCGCCCGCGGAGCGACCGTCACCTGGAAATGGCCGAGCTTCGACCAGGCCGGCGACGTGCACGACGTCAAGCTCAAGTCCGGTCCCAAGGGCGCGAAGAAGTTCGCCTCCGAGGCCGCGTCGACGGACTACTCGTTCAAGCGCAAGCTGACGGTTCCGGGGACGTACAAGATCGTCTGCACGCTCCACGACACGATGCGCATGACGATCAAGGTGCGCAAGTAGTCACAGCTTCGCTGCAGTTCTGCAACGAAACACGCCGTGCGGGCGGTTCAACCGGACCGCCCGATACGGTCGGCGGGGATGATCGACGGCGAGCCTGGAGCCCAGTTCGACGACGAGGTCGTGATCCGGCGGCTGCGCTGGTCGAGCGAGGACTCGGGCTTCGCGGTCATCGACGCCGACCGTGAGGGCGACGACGTGGTGCTGGTCGGGACGCTCGCGCACCTGGAGGAGCGCGAGCGGGTCCGGATCGCCGGGACCTGGCAGGACGACAAGCGCTTCGGCATGCAGGTCAAGGTGCGCCTCGCCGAGCCCGTCGCCCCGTCGGGCGAGCTCGCGCTGATCGCCTATCTCAAGCGTGTCAAGCACATCGGCGGCGGCCGCGCGCGGAGCGGCTGCTGGAGCGCTACGGGGACGGCGTGCTGGAGGCGATCGACGACGACCCGGGCGACCGCGTTCCGCCAGGCCGGGCTGAACCCGAAGCGCGTCAACGAGGCGATCCGTTCGTGGAACGGGCTGCGCTCCACCCGCGCGCTGCACCTGCTGCTCGCGCCGCACGGGTCTGGCGTGGCTGGTGCCGCGGATCGCGCAGGAGTACGGCGATCGTGCGCGCGATGTCGTCCGCACGCGGCCGTACGAGCTGACGAGCGTCTTCGGCGTCGGGTTCGCGATCGCGGACACGATCGCGCGTGCCGCCGGCATCCCGCGTGATTCGGTCGGCCGTGTTCGGGCGGCCGTGATCCACACGTTGAGCGAGGCCGAGCGCGACGGCTCGACCTGCTTGCCGATCGCGGATCTGGCCGCCGGCGCCTCGAAGTTGTTGGGCGGTCCGGGGCCGAGTGCGGAGCTCCTGCACGACATGCGCGACGCCGACCAGCTCGTGCTGGAGATCGACCAGGGCGTCGTCTGGGCCTACCGGCCGCCGACCGCCGCTCTGGAGGCCGAGCTGGCCGCGACCATCCGGCGCCTCGCGCGGCTGGAGCCGGCGCTCGATGCTCCCGCCCCGCCCTCCGACGATCTGGTTCCCGCGCCCGAGCAGTGGGCCGCGGTCGAGGCGGCGTTCGGTGCCCGCTTCTCGATCGTCACCGGCGGTCCGGGCACCGGCAAGACGGCGACCATCCGCCTGATCTGTGCGGCGGCCCGGGCGCAGAACGCCTCGATCGCCCTGGTCGCCCCGACGGGCCGCGCCGCTCGCCGGATGGCCGAATCGACCGGGATGGACGCGTCGACGATCCACTCCGCCTTGGGCTGGATCCCGGGCGAGGGACCGACGCGCGACGAGATCAAGGCCGACCTGCTGGTCGTCGACGAGACGTCGATGGCGAACCTCGAGCTGCTCGTCACTTTGCTGCGGGCGGTCGGTTCGGACATGCACGTCGTGCTGGTGGGCGACGCGGACCAGCTCGCCCCGGTCGGCGCCGGCAAGCCGTTCGCCGAGCTGGTGGAGGCGAAGGTCATCCCGGTCGCCGAGCTCACGCACATCTTCCGCCAGGCGGCCGGCAGCATGATCGTGCGCGGGGCGCACGCGGTCCGGCGCGGCGAGCCGCCGTCGTTCGAGGTCGGTGAGGGCCTGCGGCGCGATCTGTTCCTGATCGAGCGCGAGGACCCGCGTGACGCGCTGGACGAGATCGCGTCGCTGGTCACGCAGCGCCTCCCTTCGCACTACGGCGTGGACCCGCTGACCGACATCCAGGTCTTCGCGCCGATCTACAAGGGCGCTCTGGGCATCGATGCGATCAACACGCGCCTGCGCGAAGCGCTCAACGCGGGTGGCAAGCCGGTGCTCGGCGGCCGCCTGCGGATCGGCGACAAGCTGATGCTCTCGGGGCGCAACCTGCACGAGCTGGGGCTGATGAACGGCACGATGCTGCGGCTGCTCGAGTATCGCGACGAGAAGCTGATGGTCACCGCCGACGGGATGCTCGTCGAGCTGCCCGAGGAGGAGGCGCCGCGCCTGCAGCTGGCCTACGCGTGCTCGATCCACAAGGGCCAGGGGATCGAGCTACCGGTCGCGATCGTCGTCGCCCACCCGGCCGCGGGCCCCTACTTCCTGCGCCGCGAGATGCTCTACACCGCGATGACGCGGGCGAAGGTGGCGACGCTCATCGTCGGCCAGCGGGGCATCGTGGCGCGCGCGGCCGCGACGCCCGACACGTCGCGCCGCTTCTCACGGTTGGCGGTTAGGCTTGCGGAAGGATGACGGTACGTGTCCGCCTCGGCGCAGGCCTCGCGCGCCTCTCGGCCGCACCGTTTCTGACGGTCTCGGTGGCCGAGGGCGCCACGGTCGCCGACCTCTTCGCGCGGCTCGGCGAGGACGAGCCGCAACTCGCCCCGGCGCTGCGCTCGGCGCTTCCCGTCGTGGCGGGCGAGCATGTGACCCGCGACCAGGTCCTGGCCGACCGCCAGGAGGTCGCACTGCTGCTGCCGGTGTCCGGCGGCTGATCTGAACGGGGGACTCCGACGATGGCGATCCAAGATCAAGCCACGGCGCGCCGCACGGTGGTCGTGGACACGTTCACGAACGGGCTGCTCGGCCCGGACGTCCCGATGGCGGGTCCCGTCGCCGACGGCGGCCACATCATCTGGAACTCGGCGCCCGGCTGCTGGGGGCCGATGATCACGCCCGCGATCCGCGGCGGGCACGAGGTCTGCACGCCCGTCTTCGTCGAGGGCGCCGAGGTCGGCGACGCGATCGCGATCCGGATCAAGGAGATCGCCGTCACGTCGACCGCGACGTCCTCGGGCAACGACCAGGCGATGGAGGGACGCTTCAACGGCGATCCCTATTGCGCGCCGGTCTGCCCGGGTTGCGGGGTCGAGTGGCCCGAGACGCGGCTTGACGGGATCGGCGAGACCGCCGTTCGCTGCGTGGCCTGCGGCGCCGACGCGACGCCGTTCACGTTCACCAACGGCTACACGGTCGCCTTCGACGGGCAGCTCGGGGTCACCGTGGACGCTTCGCGCGCCGCGGAATTCGCCCGCGACGCGGCGCGCGCCGCCGCTCTGCCCGACAACTCGATCCAGAACCCGATCCTGACCTTCGCGCCGAGTGACATCGTCGGGCTCGTCACGCGCATGCGGCCGTTCCTCGGCCAGCTCGGGACGACGCCGTCGACGACGATCCCCGACTCCCACAACGCCGGTGACTTCGGCTCGTTCCTGGTCGGGGCGCCGCACCGCTACGCGCTCGACGCGCAGGAGCTTCGCCAGCACAAGACCGACGGGCACCTGGACGTCGACGCCGTCCGCGCCGGCTCGATCCTGGTGTGCCCGGTGAAGGTCCCGGGCGGGGGCGTCTATCTCGGCGACATGCACGCGATGCAGGGCGACGGCGAGATCGCCGGCCACACCGCCGACGTCTCCGGCACCGTGACGCTGCAGGTCGAGGTCATCAAGGGACTGGGGATCGACGGGCCGGTGCTCTTCCCGCTGTTGGAAGACCTGCCGTTCCTCGCCAAGCCTTTGACCGCTGCGGAGCTCGCGCGGGCCTCGGTGCTCGCGGCTCGAGAGGGCGTGTCATCGATCGAGGAGTCGCTGCCCGTGTCGGTCATCGGCACCGGACCAGACCTGAACTCCGCCACCGAGAACGGGCTCGCCCGCGCCGCCTCACTGCTCGGGCTGAGCGTTGCTGAGGTGATGAACCGGGCCACGATCGCCGGCGCGATCGAGATCGGCCGCGCCCCCGGCGTCGTCCAGGTCACGTTCCGCGCGCCCGCCGCAGCACTCGAATCCGCCGGTCTCCGGCGCTACGCAGAGGAGCTCTATGCCTGAGCGCACGTCGTACGCCGAAGGAACTCCGAGCTGGGTCGATCTCGCAACGCCCGACGTCGACAACGCCGCGGGGTTCTACGGCGAGCTCTTCGGTTGGGAGTCCGAGGAGACCGGGACGATCGAGGAGACCGGCGGCTACCGCTTCTTCCTCTCCGGCGGCCACCGGGTCGCCGGCGTGAGCCCGTTCATGTCCCCGGGCCAGGTCCCGCTGTGGTCGACCTACTTCGCGACCGACGACGTCGACGCCCTCGCCGAGCGCATCCTGGAGTTCGGCGGGATGTCGTTCTTCCCGCCCATGGACGTCATGCAGGCGGGACGGATGGGCTTCTTCTCGCATCCCGCGGCCGGCGCGTTCGGCGCCTGGCAGGCCGGTGAGCACACGGGCGCGCAGTTGGTCAACGAGCCGGTCAGCCTCGCCTGGAACACGCTGATCACGCCCAATCCCGAAGACGCCGCGGCGTTCTTCGGCATGGTCTTCGGCCTGAGCACCGAGACCCAGCTCTTCGGCGGCGGCGAGTACGTGATCCTGACGCTGGGCGAGACCGGCGTCGCGGGTCTGATGAGCCCACCGCCGGGCATGCCCGAGGGCCTCCCGGCCTTCTGGGGCGTCTCCTTCGCGGTCGAGGACGCCGACGAGACCGCGGCGCTCGCGATCGAACGCGGCGGCTCGATGCTGCAGGAGCCGATGGAGATGGAGGGCGTCGGCCGCCTCGCAACGGTGACCGATCCCTGGGGCGCGTCCTTCAGCGTCGTCGCGCTGTCCAGCTGATCGCAAGTGGTCGCAAAAGCACCCCGTGGGTGCCTTTGCGACCACAAGCCCCGCCGTCGCCGTAGCGCCCGCAGCACACCGCGAACGCCGCGCCGCGCCGCGCCGCGCCGCGTCCAGTCAGCGCGCGCCTCTCCGGCGCGCGAACCACCGCCGGATCGGGCTCGTCCGCGCCGGCTCCACCTCTTCCCGCAGCGGCAGGCGTCCCGCCCGCCGCTCCGCGAGCACGCATGCCGTGTGCGCATGACGCCTTCGACGCGCGTCGCCCTCGGGCATCACCAGTGCGTGCTCGCTCAGCGCGGGCAGGTGCCGGCCGCAGAACGGGCAGCGATAGGTCGCCGGCTTGAGGTTCTGCGCCGCACGGATCGTCCACCACTTCGGCGGCTCGCTCACGAAAGCCACGTTACGCACCCCTACTCGGACCTACCCCGCGACGCGAGCAGCCATCCAGGTCTCAAGGCCACGGCGTCAGTCGTCGTAGTGGCCGCTCCAGACCGCGAAGGCCGCGCCCTGCGGATCGGCGATCATCGCGATCGAGCCCTCCCACATCGGCATCGGCCCGTTGAGCACCTGCCCGCCGAGGCCGGCGACCTCCTCCAGCAGCCGGTCCATGTCCTCGTGGCCGAAGTACGGCAGCCACTTCGGCGGCGTCGCGGCCATCCGCGGATCGAGCGGCATCATCCCGCCGGTCTCGCCCTCGCCGTTCTTGATCACCCGGTAGCCGCCGGTGTCCGGGACCTCCTCGGTCGTCCAGCCGAACAGCTCGCCGTAGAAGCGCGCCGAGCTCGGCCGGGTCGGGCGTGATCAGGTCGGCCCAGGTCAGTGCGCCCGGCGCGTTGACCAGCGTCGCGCCGATGTGGCGCTTCGGCTCCCACAGGCACAGCGCGGCACCGACCGGATCGACGATGATCGCCATCCGCCCGACGTCGAAGATGTCGAACGCCTCCGCCGCCACCGTCGCGCCGAGCTCCGCGGCACGCGCGGCCGATGCGTCCGCGGACTCGACGGTCACGTAGCAATTCCACTGCGGCGGTTGCTCGGACGCGTACAGCGCGCCGACGTCCTTCCCGTCGCGCAAGGCCGTCGAGTAGACCTGATCGTCGCCGACCGGGTTGTCCCGGTACTCCCAGCCGAAGACGCTCGAGTAGAACGCCTTCGCCGACTCGGCGTCGCTGGTCATCAGCTCGGCCCAGGAAACGGTCCCGGGTGCATAGCTCGTTCGTTCAGCCATGTCAGGATCGTACGTGCGATGCCCGAGACCTACACCGACCGGCCACTGCTTGGTGACGCCTTCGATCGCGCGCTGCTCCTCGCGACCGAGCACCACCGGCGCCAGTTGCGCAAGGGCACCACGATCCCCTACGTCGCGCACCTCCTCGGCGTGACCTCGCTCGTGCTCGAGATGGGCGGCAGCGAGACCGAGGCGATCGGCGCGCTCCTGCACGACGCCGTCGAGGACGGCGGCGGCCCGCCGATGCTCGAACGCATCCGCCTCGAGTTCGGCGAGGACGCCGCCCGGATCGTCGAAGCGAACTCCGACAGCGACGCCGAACCCAAGCCGCCCTGGTACCAGCGCAAGCGCGCCTACATCGACGCGATCGCCCACAAGCAGCCCGACGAGCTCCGCGTCTCGCTCGCCGACAAGCTCCACAACGCCCGCGCGATCCTGCTCGACTACCGCACCCTCGGCGACGGCCTCTGGAGCCGCTTCAAGTCCGGCGAAGGCGGCTCGATCCGCTGGTACTACCGCTCCCTGCACGAAGCCTTCGCCGCCCGTCGCGACGACCTCGGCCCCCGCGCCATCCCCGTGCTCGAGGAACTCGGACGCACCGTCGCCGAGATCGACCGGCTCGCGAACGACGGAGTGCACGCAGCTTCCTCATAGGCATCATCACGTCGCGACGCTGCAGATCGTCGACATCGGGGCTGCGTCGCTAGGCGGTCCACAGAGTCCCGTCAACCGACACACCGTTCGCATGTCGCCGGCCCCGCCAGAACATACGGAGATCGAACACCATCGCTGGCGCTCAGACCCCGGGCCAGCAGCGCGCGCACCGCGTCCGGATCGCGCGGCTGGGGCAGCAACTCCTCCCAGTCCGTGAACGCCTCGAGCAGCGCCTCCCGAAGCGGGATCTCCTCGTAGCGCCCGGGCGAGCGATAGCGCGAACGCGCGACCGTCGACCGCCAGATGCAGGTAGCGCCGCGTCGCGATGCTCTTGTACGCGTGTACCTCGAGGCCGTCGTCGAACTCGACCTCGTGCATCCACATGAACCCGCCGACGACGTCGAGACCGACGAGGTCGATCAGCGGCTCCCAGACCGGTCGCTCGTACTGCTTCAGCTCGCCCCGGCGCCACTCCATCAGGCCGGACGACTCGGTGGGAGTCGGCGAGCCGTGTCGGTCCAACAGCTCCCGGACCGCATCCGGATTCCGCGGCCGCGGCCGCGCGTCCTCCCAGCCCGTCGAAGACCGTCTCCAGCGCCGCGCCGACGGAGACCTCCTCGTACAGATCCTCCTCGCGGTACTCGAGCGCGCGCCCGTCAGCTGCCAGCAGCAGATACCGATTCGTGGCGATGTTCCGGTAGGCATGAACGGCCACGCCGTCGTCGAGCTCCAGCGCGAACTTCCACGCGAAGCACCCGACGACCTCGCGGCCGACGAGCGTGATCAGCGGTTCCCAGTCCGGCCGCAGCCCCCTGGTGATCTTCCCTGTCTGCATGCCGGCAGCATCGATCCGACCGCTGTCACGAAACAAGGCGACTTTGTGTCAACTTTGCAACGAAAGTGCATCGATTCTCCGTGACTGAGCCCATTTCCATTCCCATGGTGCAGCATGCTGCACATGGAGATAGAGTGCTGCTGCATGCGCACGACCGTGGACCTCCCTGACGAATTGCTGCGCCAGGCACGCGCACGTGCAGCCGCGGAAGGAACGACCCTGACCGCTCTCCTCGCCGAAGGTCTCCGCCTACGCCTCGCCGGCTCTCCCGGCGGCGGCCGGCGCCCGTCGCGACTTCCCGTATCGACCGTCGGCGGCGGGCTCCAGCCATGGATCGACCCGTCATCCAACGCCTCCCTGCTCGACGCGGCAGACGACAGTGCTCCTACCTGACGTCAACATCCTGCTCGCGGGCTTTCGCTCCGACCACACGCATCACAAGCTGGCCCGCCGGTTCCTCGAGGAGGCCCGCTCGGGCAACGAGACGATCGGTCTGAGCGATGTCGCACTCTCAGGCGTCGTGCGACTGGCGACCAACTCGCGCGTCTTCGTCCGACCCGACCCGACCAACGCCGTGCTCGCATTCATCGACGCGCTGCTAGGACCACCCGGGCAGCTCGTTCAAGCAGGCCCCACGCACTGGGCCCGCTTCGCCGACCTCTGCCGTCACCTCCAACTGCGAGGCAACCTCGTCCCGGACGGGTACCTCGCCGCGATCGCGCTCGAGCAGGGCGCGCAACTGGTCACCTTCGACCGCGGCTTCGGCCGCTATCCGGGTCTCAGATGGCGCTGCCTGCTCGACGCGTAGGCCTCAGATCACGCCGGCGTGCGAAGCGTCTCGATCGCCGCGTTGAACGTCTCGCTCGGGCGCATCGCCGCGGTCGCCTTGTCGCGATCGACGAAGTAGTAGCCACCCAGGTCCACGCCCGCGCCCTGAACCGCCGCGAGCTCGCCGACGATCGTCTCCTCCTCGGCCGCCAGTCGCTCCGCCAGTGGCGTGAACGTCTCGCCCAGCTCGGGATCGGAGGCCAGCTCCTGCGCCCAGTACAGCGCGAGATAGAAGTGGCTGCCGCGGTTGTCGAGCTCGTTGACGCGGCGCGAGGGCGACTTGCCGTTCTCGAGCAGCTTGCCCGTCGCGGCGTCCAGCGTCCGCGCCAGCGCCGCCGCGCCCGGGTTGTCGGTCTTCTCCGCCAGGAACTCGAACGACACCGCCAGCGCGAGGAACTCGCCGAGCGAGTCCCAGCGCAGGTGGTTCTCCTTGACGAGCTGCTGCACGTGCTTGGGCGCGGAGCCGCCGGCGCCCGTCTCGAACAGCCCGCCGCCCTGCATCAGCGGCACGATCGAGAGCATCTTGGCGCTGGTGCCGAGCTCGAGGATCGGGAACAGGTCGGTCAGGTAGTCGCGCAGCACGTTGCCGGTGACGGAGATCGTGTCCTCACCGTTCTTCGCGCGCGCCAGCGTGAACCGCGTCGCCTCGCCGACCGGCAGGACCTCGATCTGCAGCCCCTCGGTGTCGTGGTCGCCCAGGTACGCGCGGACCTTCTTGAGCACCTCGGCATCGTGCGCGCGGGTCTCGTCGAGCCAGAACACCGCAGGCGAGCCGGTCGCCCGGGCGCGCTCGACCGCGAGCCGGACCCAGTCGGCGATCGCTGCGTCCTTGGTCTGGCACGCGCGCCAGATGTCGCCCGCCTCGACCTCGTGCTCGAGCAGCGTCGCGCCCGAGGAGTCCACCACGCGCACCGTGCCCGGCCGCGGCGATCTCGAACGTCTTGTCGTGGCTGCCGTACTCCTCGGCCTTCTGCGCCATCAGGCCGACGTTCGGCGTCGTGCCCATCGTCGTCGGATCGAACGCGCCGTTCTCGCGGCAGAAGTCGATCGTCTCCGCGTACAGCGCCGCGTAGCTGGAGTCGGGGATGACGGCCTTGGCGTCCTGCGCGTTGCCGGCCGCGTTCCACATCTGGCCCGACGTGCGGATCATCGCCGGCATCGACGCGTCGATGATCACGTCGCTCGGGACGTGGAGGTTCGTGATCCCGCGATCGGAGTCGACCATCGCGAGGTCGGGGCCGGTCTCGTAGGTCGTCGCGATCGCGGCCTCGATCGCCTCGCGCTCGGGCGAGTCCTTGATCGCGGTCAACACGCTCGCGAGCCCGTTGTTCGGGTTGGCGCCGGCCAACGCGTCGCCGTACTCGGTGAAGACGCCGGCGAAGAACGCGCGCACCGCGTGACCGAAGATGATCGGGTCCGAGACCTTCATCATCGTCGCCTTCATGTGCAGGGAGAAGAGGACGCCGCGCTCCTTGGCGTCCGCGATCTGCTCCGCCAGGAAGGCGTCCAGTGCGCGCCGCTGCATGACCGCGCCGTCGACGATCTCGCCCGCCTTGACGGGGATCGACGCCTTGAGGACCGTGGCCGCGCCGTCGGGCGCGACGAACTCGATCCGGAGATCGTCGTCCTGCGTCAACGTCACCGAGCGCTCCGTCGAGCGGAAATCGCCGCCGGACATGGTCGAGACGTGCGACTTGGACTCCGTCGACCACGCGCCCATCGAGTGCGGATGCGCCTTGGCGAACGACTTCACCGACGCGGGCGCGCGACGGTCGGAGTTGCCCTCGCGCAGCACCGGATTGACGGCGGAGCCCTTCACGCGGTCGTAGGCCTCGCGCGCGGCCTCCTCATCGGCCGACGACGGATCGTCCGGATAGTCCGGGACGTCGTAGCCGGCCTCCTGAAGCTCCTTGATCACCGACTTCAGCTGCGGGATCGACGCGCTGATGTTCGGCAGCTTGATGATGTTGGCCTCGGGCGTCTTGGCCAGGTCGCCGAGCTCCGCGAGCGCATCCGGCGACACGCTGCTCTTCCCTCAGACGATCCGGGAACTGGGCCAGGATGCGGCCGGCGAGCGAGATGTCGCGCAGCTCGATGTCGACGCCCGCCTGCCCGGCAAATGCCTCGATGATCGGCAGGAACGAGTAGGTCGCCAGCGCCGGCGCCTCGTCCGTGTAGGTGTAGATGAGCTTCATCAGGCCTGCCCCGAGTTCGGTGATCGCGTGGGCGCGGAGGGTATCGGCCATACTCATTCGCGATGGCGTACGCACCGCCCGCCCGCCACCTGCTGCGAGCCAAGGACCTCGCCGACGCGCGCTACGCCGAACCGCTCGACGTCGACGATATGGCCGCCGCCGCGGGCCTCTCGCGCGCCCATTTCTCGCGCGAGTTCCGCCGCGAATTCGGCGAGACGCCGCACGTCTACTTGCTGACGCGGCGGTTGGAGCGTGCCGCCGCGCTGCTTCGGACGACGGATCGCTCGATCGCCGACATCTGCTTCAGCGTCGGCCTCTCGAGCATCGGCTCGTTCACCACGAGCTTCACGCGGATGTTCGAGAAGTCCCCCGCGGCCTACCGGGCCTCGTTCCCGCCCGCGGCCGCGAAGGTCGTCGTCCCGTCATGCGTGGTTCGCGCCTACGGGCGCCCGCAGCACCGCCCCGCGAGCAACAGTCGCTAAGCACGCCCGCCGCCGTCTCGGCGGTTGAGCACATTTCGAGAAGACAGCTGCGCGGCTCGCGATTAGCTTGCTGTCCATGATGAAGATCGCCACCACGCAGGTTTGGGTCAACGACCAGGACGAGGCCCTCGCCTTCTACACCGAGAAGCTCGGCATGGAGGTCCGTGCCGACGTGACGATGGCCGAGATGGGCGACTTCCGCTGGCTGACCGTCAGCCCGGCCGGCCAGGAGGACATCGCGATCGTCCTGATGGCGGTCCCCGGCCCGCCGGTGTTCGACGAGAACACCGCGAACGCGATCCGCGACCTCACGGCCAAGGGCGCCGCGAGCGCCATCTTCCTCACCACCGACGACGTCCGCGCCGAGTACGAAACGCTCAAGTCCCGCGGCGTCGAGTTCACCGAAGCGCCCGAGGAGCGTCCCTACGGGATCGACTGCGGCTTCCGCGACCCGTCGGGCAACCACTTCCGGCTCACCCAGCTCACCGAGTTCTAGGAGGTTCGACCATGTACTCCATCGCCACCACGCAGGTCTGGGTCCACGACCAGGACGAGGCCCTCGAGTTCTACACCGACAAGCTCGGCATGCGCGTCCGCGCCGACATCACGCTCCCGGAGCTCGGCGACTTCCGCTGGCTCACCGTCAGCCCCGCCGGCCAGCCGGAGGTCACGATCGTGCTGATGGCGATCCCGGGCGAGCCGATCCTCGACGAAGAGGCCGGCAAGCAGCTGCGCGCGCTGATGGACAGGGGCGTGGTCAGCGCCATCTTCCTCACGGCCACCGACGTCCACGCCACGTACGAGGAGCTCAAGTCCCGCGGCGTCCCGTTCGACGCTCCGCCGACCGAGCAGCCCTGGGGCATCGACTGCGCCTTCCGCGACCCGTCCGGCAACAACTTCCGCCTCGCGCAGCCCGCCGAGGTCCCCGCGGCAGCCTAGCCCGATGTGCCTCTACGGCCTCCCGCACCTCGCGCGCGACTCAGTCGGCGCGGCGGACAGCGTCCCCGACGCGGCTCCCGCTCACGACCGGGACGATCTCGAACTCCGTGAGGTCCTCCCAGTTGGCGACCCACGCCTGCAAGAGCGTGATGTCCTCGCACTCCATCACCTGGAAGCAGCGCTGTAGGTCCGCGCTGACCCAGCTGCCAACGAACTCGATGCCGCCTTCCGGCATCAGGCGCCCGTCCCGCTCGAAACGCTCATAGACGGGACGGGCGCCCTTCCGGAACCGCTCGATCACCATGAATTGCATCGCGCGATCCTAGGGGCGAGTTTGTCGCGTCGGCGGCCTAGAGAGAGGCATGAGCGAACCCACCGCCCTCTCGGAACTCGTCGACGCCGTGCTCGAGACCACCGCGCCCGTCACGTTGATGCTCGACCACATGGCCCGCTCGGCGGACCCGCCCGACGTGCGCGACGCTGCCGACTGCCTGCGCGAACTCGTCCGCGAGGTCCTCGCCCCGCTGGAGACCTCGCACCCCGAGGCGGACCTGCGCACGGCCACGCTCGTCCTGCAGGCGGCGATCCCCTTGATCGTCAAGAACTTCTTCTACATCCCGCGCGAGACGGCGCCGCGCCCGAACCGATTGGCGCGCCGCAGGATGCGACACCACTGAGGGGGGCGAGAATCGGGCCGCCCGGCCTAGAGGGTTCATGACCCCACTCGCCCAGCTGGTCGACGCACTGCTCGAGTCGACTGCCCCGTCACGCAGATCCTCGACGACGTCGACCTCTCGTTCGAACCGCCGGACCCCGACGAGATGCGGATGGTCCTCGAGCTCCATCCTCGCGCCGCTCGAGCAGCTCTACGCAGCCGCGCGACCTGCTCATCGCGACCGCGGTGCTCGAGGCCGTCACCCCGATGATCCTGGAGGCCGCGCTCCTCCTCGATCCGCGAGCCGCCGAGGCCGCATGAACATGCTTTGCACATGTTAGTTTGTGCCGAGCATGAAAATGATTCAGGTCAGGAATGTCCCGGACGATCTCCACCGGTCGCTCAAGGAACGCGCCGCGCGCGAGGGCACGACGATGTCGGACCTGATCCTCAGCGAGCTGCCGCGACTCGCTCACCGGCCATCGCCGCAGCAGTTGCTCGAGCGCATCCGCAGCCGCACGCCGGTGGACGGGGCACCGGCGGCCGACCTGATTCGTGCCGAGCGCGCCCGGGACTGATGCTCGTCATCGACGCGAGCGCGATCGCCGAACTGCTTCTCGGGCGAACCGCGGGAGCGGCCGTCGCGGGCCACCTCGCCGATCACGCGTTCGATCTGCACGCGCCGCACCTGCTCGATGTCGAGGTTCTCAGCGCCTTACGGCGGGTCGTCGCGGCCGGGGACGCGACCGCCCAGCGCGCCTCGCTGGCGGTCACCGACCTGCTCGACCTTCCTATCGAGCGCTATCCGCACGAGCCGCTCGTTCCTCGCATATGGCAGCTGAGGGACAACTTCTCGTCCTACGACGCGACGTACCTCGCGCTCGCCGAGACGCTCGCCAGGGACGCGATCCCGATCCTCACCACCGATACCCGGTTCGCTCATGCCATGGACTCTCACGCCGACGTCCCGGTGATCCTGGTCGGATGAACGCACGCCCCCGAGGCGTCCTGAAGTCGAACTAGAGCCCGGCACCGTGCCGGGCGCGCATGGACCCTTCGCTCGTCCGCCATGGCCGAGGTCGATCCCGCCCTGGGCGAGGTTTGATGACGAGCGAGACGCCACGGTCCTCGGAGTGCCAGGTCGGATCTAGTCCGGGTCCGGTGGCGGTGTCCGCCGACGCCGGCCTGCGGCTCAAATTCTGGGACGGGATGCCGTTCCCGAGCCGAACCGAGGTGGCTGGTCGCGGATGACCGGCACGCTGCGGGCCCGCGTGAGCGTGGACCCCGGCTCCCGGCTTGCCGTCACCGCGGAGGCCGACGGTCACACCGCCGAACTCGGGTCCTGATCGTCCGCCACCGCGCCAGCTGATGGGTCAGCGAGATCGCCCGCAAGGACGAGGACGCGCTGATCGAGTCGTACTTCGATCCCGAGAGCGGCATCGTGACCGTCTTCGAGGGCCGTCCCGAGTTCAAGGCACTCGAGCGCGGCGTGCGCCGTGCGGCCTGATGCCAGGGCGCGTGCGCGAGTACCTCCCGTGCCGGATGCTCGAGGTCGAAGCCGCCGCGAACGCCGTCGACCGATGGGCGGCGGAGCAGACGTCGCCCGCCGCCTGTCGGGCGAGCTCCGCAACGACCCCGTGGAATACGCCGACGCGCTGCGCCACGCGGCGCTAGACCCGGACGGCATCGACGCGTCATGCTCAACGGAGCCCTTACCACGCGTACGAAGCGCAGGTAACCACGGAGATACTGGGGCCACCATCCCTATCGATGTGCGGTTAGCCTCAGCGACCGCGAGAGGCAGCCCGTTTAGGGTCGACGACTATGCGCAACCTTGCCGCCTGGTGCCACGACCGGCGCCGCACCGTGATCGGCCTGTGGGTCGCAGCTTTCTTCGTGTCGGCTGCACTGTGGGCAACCGTCGCGGGGGAATACGTCAACAGCTTCAACCTGCCGGGCACCGAGTCCCAGCGGGCCTATGACCTGCTCAGGGACAAGTTCCCGGCTCAATCCGGCGACACCGCGAGCGTCGTCTTCGCGGTCAAGGACGGTGGTGTGCTCGACGCCGCCAACCAGCCGCAGATCGAGAAGGTCATCGCCGAGATCAAGAAGTCGCCCGAGGTCCTGAACGTCAGCGATCCCTTCGCCGAGGGCGCACCCGTCTCCAAGGACGGCAAGATCACCTTCGCGCAGATCCAGTTCGCCGCGCCCGCCGGCGACGTCGACCCCGCCGGGGTCAAGACGATGGCCGAGACACACGCTCGAGCTCGACGGCCAGCAAGGCGTCCAGGTCGCGCTCGGCGGCGACATCATCCACTGGTCGACCGCTCGAGCAGGGCGGCGCCGGTGAGATCTTCGGCATCCTCGTCGCCGCGATCGTGCTCTTCCTCACGCTCGGCGTGGTCGCGATGGGCCTCCCGCTGCTCAACGCCTTCTTCGCGATGATCATCAGCCTCGCGCTGACCGCGGTCGTCGGGACACACGTGCTCGATGTCGTCGACTGGACGCCGCAGCTCGCCGCGATGATCGGCATCGGCGTCGGCATCGACTACGCACTCCTGATCCTCAACCGCTTCCGGCTCGAACGCGGTGCAGGGAGAGAGGTGCGCGACGCGACCCTGATCGCGCTCGACACCTCAGGCCGCGCGGTGTTGTTCGCCGGCATCGTCGTCGTGATCGCGATGCTCGGCATGTGCCTGCTCGGCATCTCCTTCCTCTACGGACCCGCGATCGGCGCCGCCCTCGCGGTCCTGATGACGATGCTGGCCGCGCTCACGCTGATGCCCGCGATCCTCGGCACCCGGATCGGTCGTCGCATCAAGAAGGCGAAGAACACCAGCGCTGATCAGGAGACGGGCTTCGCTTCGAAGTGGAGCGCCTTCGTCGCTCGCCGGCCCTGGCCCGTGGCGATCCTCGCCCTCGCCGTGCTGATCGCACTAGCGCTGCCGGCGCTCCACATGCGGCTCGCCTCCAGCGACGCCAGCACCTACAAGAAGGACGACACCGCCCGGGTCGCCTACGACCTCTTGAAGGAGGGCTTCGGGGCCGGCTTCAACGCTCCGCTCCTGCTCGCCGTCGAGCTGCCGAAGTCGGGCGACACGGAGTCGCTGCAGAAGATCAGCGACGCGCTGAGCAAGCAGGAAGGCATCGCCGCGGTCCTGCCGCCGCAGCTCAACGAGAGCGGCGACACGGCCACGATGATCGCCTACCCGGAGACCACGCCACAGGATGAGCGCACCGACGCGGTCGTCCGAGCCGCCCGCAACGAGACGCTGCCGCCGATCGAGGCAGCCACCGGCGCGCGGGTGTCGATCGGCGGCACCACGGCCAGCAACCTCGACTTCTCCAAGACGATCCGCGACAAGCTGCCGCTGTTCATCGGCGTCGTCGTCGGCCTCTCGCTGCTGCTGCTCGCGGTCGTCTTCCGCTCGCTGCTGATCCCGGTCAAGGCCGGCATCTTCAACCTGCTCTCGATCGCCGGCGCCTTTGGCGTGGTGACCCTGATCTTCCAGGACGGCCACGGAGCGGGCCTGTTCGGCGGCGCGACCGGCCCGATCGAATCGTTCCTGCCGATCATGGTCTTCGCCGTCGTCTTCGGCCTCTCCATGGACTACGAGGTCTTCCTCGTCTCCCGCATGCACGAGGAATGGACGCACACGAAGGACGCCAAGTACGCGGTCCAGCACGGCCTGGCCATGACCGGCCGCGTCGTCACGGCGGCGGCGATCATCATGATCGCGGTCTTCGGCGCCTTCGCGATCGGCAACGAGCGGGCGCTGGCGATGATGGGCGTCGGCTTCGCCGTGGCGATCTTCATCGACGCGTTCATCATCCGATTGCTGCTGTTGCCCGCGGTCATGCACCTCGCCGGACCGGCGATGTGGTGGATGCCGGCGTGGCTCGACAAGCGCCTGCCGCACCTCAACATCGAGCCGCCCGAGAGTCGGACGAGACGCCGTCGGTGTCACGAGGACGAGCGGGAGCGGGAGGCTGTGCTCCGCTAGACCGCGGCTGGAAGAGCGGATCTCCGCGGCCCGGCGCGCGCACTGCGCGCCGCGCGGGCACCGTCACGGCGCCGGCATCTCAGAGTATTCCGGCGTGCGAGGGGTCTCCGCCTTCGAACCGTTGAAATGTTGATGCGCCGCGGGTGACGATTCCCGCTCGCGCAACCATTCGCGACTCTGTGGACGGCGCGAAGCCGGGGGCTCCTCACATTCAGGGGTTGCGACGCGACTCGCGTTTAGGGAGAGTTGAGTGATGGGGGCGAGCGATCCTGACCTGCCGCTGCGCCAGGCAGCTGTCGCCCACGCCCGTAACCTAACTGCGACCTACGACGACCTCGTGCCTTTGGCCCGTCTCCGCGAGGGCTTCAATTTCGACGGCGAGCGGATCAGCTTCGGGTCGTTCATGAAGGGCATCCATCGCGCTCGTATCCAGCGCGGACCCGCTGCACTCTCGCTGACCACCTCGTTCAGAGACCCCTACGCCGATACATTTGATCAGGCGGGCGCGATGTTTACGTATGGCTATCGGGCCGGCCCGATAGACCAGCCCGACAACCGCGCCTTGCGCACCGCGTACGAGCTCCAAACGCCGTTGGTCTACTTCCGCGCACTCGTACCGGGGCAATTTCTCGTGGTTGCCCCAATGTTTGTAACCGCCGACGACCCCAGCGCGCGAACGGTCGTGCTCGAGCCCGGTCTGCCGATTCAGGACATGCAACCCGGTGGCCTCGTCTCAGGCCCTGACATGCGCGCGTACGTGACGCGAGACACGCGTGTCCGGCTGCATCAGCAACGCTTCAAATTGGACGTGATGCGAGCTTACGGTCACCGCTGCGCGATCTGTGCACTGCGTGAGCGTTCGCTCGTTCAAGCAGCTCACATTGTCCCGGACACCGAGCCAGAAGGAATCGCGGCGGTGATCAACGGGCTGGCGCTCTGCGCGATTCACCATCTTGCGTTTGACCGCAATGTCCTCGGGATTGACCCCGAAGGCGTGGTGCACCTTGCGCGGCGCCTGTTGAACGAGATCGACGGTCCCATGCTTCGCACGGGCCTCCAGGGCTTCCACGGCGCGGCAATCGTTATGCCCAAGCGCCCCGCTGACCGGCCAGATCCCGATCGACTAGCGGCCCGCTTTGAACGGTTCCAGAGCGTTGCAGCGTGACGACATTCCAATGAACGCTCACACCCGTCTCGAGAGTGTCGTGGACACACAATCGAGTCCTTCGAGGAAAGGCCGAATCGGGTCCTCCGGCTCGAAGGGCCTGACGTAATCGTCCATACGAGGCGATCGCCCGAGGGAAAGCGCGTCTGGATCGCATGGGTTCAGTCCGCGCTTGACCGCCTCGCCGCCGACGGCGAGTCAAGTAGGGCCCTGATAGATTCGCCCGATGGCGGGCATCGGTCCGCCTCGGTCCGCCCGACGAGCAGACCGTCACAGCCCGTTTGCGCTCGCCGCCAAACAGACAGGCCAGATCGCCCGCGGCTTACCGCCCACCACGCCCGGTCTCTGGCGCACCGTACTCGCACCCTCAGATCCGAGAGTCTGCCTCCGGCGTCGCCGAGTAGCCCTGAGATCGCAAGACCCGCTCAAGGCCGTACCTTCGCGACGCGTGCGAGACTTGGCACGCATGGCCGTGCGCCGCTTCCGTCCGTCTTCCCGCGTGGCGTTGTTCCTCGCCGCTCGCGGCCACTGCGCGTCGTGCGGCGAGCCGTTGCGACCCGGCTGGCATGCCGATCACGTCGAGCCGGTGAGCAAGGGCGGGGCGACCGAGCCGGCCAATGGGCAGGCGCTGTGCCCGCGCTGCAACCTGCGCAAGGGCGCGCGGCCGGCGTGATCGAGCCGCGGGGGTGGCAGGTCGAGTTCCTCGCGCGGCACGCTGCGCACGAGGACGACCGACTTCCTACTGGTCGCGACGCCTGGAGCAGGCAAGACGCTCGCCGCGTGCCAGGCGATGCGGGGCGCGGAGCAGATCGTGGTCGTGTGCCCGACGACGGCGCTGCGGGCGCAGTGGGCGGATGCCGCGGATCGGGTCGGGCTGCACCTGGACCCGCGCTGGCGCAACGCGGACGGCGCCTGGCGCTCTGATCTGGACGGCGTGGTCGTGACCTATCAGCAGGTCGCGTCGGCTCCCGATCTGTTCGCGCATCACCTCGCGCGGCCGACGTTCGTCGTGCTCGACGAGGTCCATCACGCCGGGGAGTCGGCTACCTGGGGCACGGCGCTGAGGGCCGCGTTCGACGGGGCGACGCATCGCCTTGCCCTCTCAGGAACGCCGTTTCGCTCCGACGCGCGCGCGATCCCGTTCGTGCGCTACGACGAGGAGCGCCGGTGCACGCCGGACTTCGTCTATGGCTATGGCGAAGCGGTGAAGGACGACGTCTGCCGGCCACTCGCGTTCCGGCTGCTGGACGCGACGCTGCGCTGGCGCGTGGACGCGCAGGAGACGATCGCGGCGTTCGCCGACGAGCTCGATCCCACCGACGACGCGCGCCGCCTGCGCACGGCGATCGATCCGAACACGCCACTGCTGCCGCAGATGCTGCGCGACGCCGACGCGCTCCTGGTCAAGGCCCGAGCGGTGATCCCCGACGCCGCCGGGCTGGTGCTGTGCGACGACCGCGCTCACGCGCGCGCCACCGCCGCGCTGCTGCGCACGATCGCCGGCGAGAAGCCCGTCGTGGTGGTCAGCGACGAGCCGCAGGCGCACGCGCGGATCGAGCGCTTCGCACGCGGCGACGGCGCCGCCCCGCGCTGGCTGGTGGCGGTCAACATGGTCAGCGAGGGCGTCGACGTCCCGCGCCTGATCCTCGCCGCCTACGCCACCGTCAAGCGCACCGATCTGTTCTTCCGCCAGGCCGTCGGGCGCGTCGTGCGCCGCCGCCCGCAAGATCCCGAGGACTTGGTCGCGACGGTGTTCCTCCCCGCGGACCCCACGCTGACCGGTTGCGCGGAGCGCGTCGAGGTCGAGCTGCGTCAGCAGGTGAGCGACGACGTCGGAGCGGCGTTCGACGTCGAGGCGCCGCCCGGGCTCGCGCAGCGGCCGGACTTCCAGGCGCTGGACGCCCAGGTCGAGCCGGGCGGGATGATCGTCGCGGGTGTGCACTACGCGAGTGTCGAGGTCGACGCCGCGCGGCGCCTGCTGCGCGAGCTCGGACAGTCCGAACGGGCGCTGCGCTCCGTCCTCGAGTTCGTCCGTCGCGAGCGAGTCAGCGGCGCCGCGGCGCCCGCTCTACCCGCGCAGGCACCGGTGCCTGCGCATCGCCGGGTGGAGCACAAGCGCCGCGCGCTGGATCGCCTCGCACGGCGCTGGGCACAGCTGCGCCGCGAGATCGATCCCAGCTACAGCTGGCCGCAGGCGCAAGCGCGCGTCAACCGCGCGATGGGCGTCTCGCGCCGGGCGGACGCGGGCGAGCCGCAGCTCGACGATGGCCTGGACTTCCTCCGTCGCGAGCTGGCGAAGCTCGCCCGCGACTATCCGGAGCAGGCCGAGCGGCTGCGCATCCCGGCGAGCGTCGAGGCGATCGACGGGCGGCTCGGGGTCGCCAACGGCGAGCCGCCGCGCTTCAGCGTCTGAACGCCGCCGTAGGGGGCGAACAACTCCCGCTCCGGCCCTATAGGGAGCATGGAAACCCAATTCGCGCCGCCCGCCCCGCACGTCCAAGCCTTCGTCCAGCAGCTGCTCAACGCCGGTCACACGCTCATCAGCGTCGTCGACAACCTCACCGACGCCCTCGTCGAGAACGGCTCCACGCGCGAGGAGGCGATGGGCGACCTGGTCGTGGCGCTCATGGAAGCCGTCGGCGTCCGGCTCTCGTCGGTCCCGCCGGCTGACTTCGCCCGCTCCACCGAACTGATGGAGCTGACGGTCGACGCCGTGATCGCCGAGCTGAAGCGAGCGGAGCGGCGATCGCGGCAGCGCCAGCGCGATGGCGGACGCACCGGCCGACGCCGCGGGCGCGCCGCTCGCTAGCCCGCCGGACCGGGGCGGTCCGCGATGATGTCTCGCGTGACCGCTGAAGCACCGTCCTTCTCCCCGGAGCTGTTCGCCTTCCTGCGCGACCTGGCCGCGAACAACGACCGCGAGTGGTTCGCTGCCCACAAGGCTCGCTACGTCGCGGAGGTCCAGGAACCTGCGCTGGCGTTCATCGAGGACGTGGGCGTGCGGCTGCCCGAGATCAGCCGGCACTTCGTGGCCGACGCACGCACCTCGGGCGGCTCGCATGTTCCGGATCTATCGCGACGTCCGCTTCTCCAAGGACAAGTCGCCCTACAAGACCCACGTCGGCATCCAGTTCCGGCACGCGCGCTCGCGCGACGTCCACGCCCCCGGTTTCTACCTGAACCTCGGCCCGGATCGCGTGTTCATGGCCTGCGGCACGTGGCGTCCGGACCGCGACACGCTGCACGCGATCCGCACCGCGATCGCCGCGCGCCCCGCACGCTGGCAGGCGATCGTCGAGGAGTCACCGTTCCAGGAGCACTTCAAGCTGGGCGGCGAGTCGCTCAAGCGCCCGCCCGCGGGATTCGACCGCGAGCACCCGCTCATCGAGGAACTCAAGCGCAAGGATTTCATCGCCGTCGCCGACCTGACCGAGACCAACGCCACGGCCAGCGGGTTCCTGGACCGTTTCGTCGGGCTGTGCGGCGACGCGAGCGGCTTCATGCGCTTCCTCTGCGACGGCGCCCGCGTGGCGTACTGAGGCCGAGCTCTCAAGGAGCCGAGGAACCGTCGTCTGAAGTGGCGAGATTCTGTAGCGCAGCGACTCGATGCGGCCCGTTTCTGTTGACGAACCCGACCGATCCAGCGGTTATCGTCGCGCCGTCGTGAGCGGGCACCAACGCATCAGGCAGGCGCCGCGACCAGATCCGCGATGAAGGAGCCGGGACTGCTGGTGTGGCGCGCCGAGGCGCCGCCGATGTCCGAGCTCGAAGCGCGCGGCGTGCGCGTGGTCGCGTGGGAGCGTTGGCGCGCCGCCGCGACGACGTGGACACGCCAGAGCGCGCGTGTCCGCGGGATCGCTCGACCCACCCGCCCGCGAGCGGATCGAGGAGCTCACGACATCCGATGCGGTGGCAGTGCTCGGGGTGCGACTGACGTCGATCGAGAACGTCCGCTGCCTGCACGAGACGCTGCTCGCACCCGTGCTCCGCGCCGGCGTACCGCTGCTCGTGGAGTGCTCGCAGGAGCCCGACGAGCTCGACGCGTCCGGCTTGACCGAGCCCGGATTCGAGCACGCGCACACCCTTGAGCGGATGCGCTGGCTGTGCGCGCGGGCACGCACGGCCGACGTTCGCCACGCCCCCCGCTCCGCGGAGCCGACGCCGCATCGCCCGCTGGATGACGCCCAGCTCGCCGCGGCCCGCGCACCGGGCGGCGTCGTCCAGGTGATCGCTCCCGCGGGCTCCGGCAAGACGACAGTGCTCGTGGAGCGCGTGCGTGAGCTCTTGGCGCGCGGTGCGGAGCCTGAGCGGATCCTCTGCATGACCTTCAACGAGGCTGCCGCGACGGAGCTGCGCCAGCGGCTCGCGGGTGCCGGAGTGGCGCGAGTCGCGGCGCGCACCTTCCATTCGGTCGGGCACCAGATCATCCGCGCGCACGGCCTCGTCGAGGGTCGGAGCCTGCACACCGAAGGGTGGACGGTCGCGCAGTGGGCACGGTTCGCCCGCCAGGCTGCCGCGCAGGTGGGTGCCGAGGCCCCCGATGCCGCGGAACTGCCGAACGAGCTCGCCGCGATCCGGCTCGGGGAACTCGCCAGCGCGGAGGAGTGGGAGCGCGCAGGCCCGCGCGACGACGAGAGCCGCTGCGTCGCCCGCGTCTACACGCTGATCGAGCGCGAGAAGCAGCGTCAGCGGCTCTATGACTTCGACGACATGATCGTGCTCGCGGTGCGCCTGCTGCGCAGCGATCAGCGAGCGCGCGAGCGCTGGCAAGCGGCGTTCGAGCACGTGCTCGTCGACGAGTACCAGGACATCGAACCGGCGCAGGAACTGCTGGTCCGGATGCTCGCCGCTCCGCACGACGACCTGTTCGTCGTCGGCGACGAGGACCAGACGCTGTACGGCTGGCGCCGCGCGAGCGTGCACCGCATGATCGACCTCGACACCGCGTACCCGGCACTGCACCGGGTGGCGCTGGAGCACAACTACCGCTGCACGCCGGAGGTGATCGGCGCGAGCGCGGCGCTGATCGCCAACAACCAACTGCGCTTTCCGAAGGCGATCACTCCGCCGCCGGGTCGGCTCACCGGTGGCGAGCGCGCGATCAGGCTCGCGCACTATCCGGAGTCGAGCCCCGACCGTGGTCCGCGACTGCTCGCGCGCAAGCTCGCCGCGTACTCGCGTGGGGAGATCGCTGTGCTCGGGCGGACGATCAACGCGCTGCGGCCGTTCGCGCTCGCCGCCGCCGCCGCCGGAGTGCGGATCTCCGGCCCCGAGGAGTTGTTCGATGCGGCCGGCGCGCAGGAGACGCTCGAGGCGTACTTCGCCGTGCTGAGCGAGCCTGGCAGTGCCAATGAGTCGGACGTGCGCGTGCTGCTGCGGCGGCCGTCGCGCGGGCTCGGCCAGGACGCCGCGGCGCGCATCTGTTCAGCGCTCGCCGCGGGCGCGTCGCTCCCCGAGGCGATCGAACGCATCCCCGTCGCCGCGAACGACCACTGGCGGATCGTCCGCGCCGCCGAGGCCTTCTCCGCACTCGTCCGCATCGACGACGCCGCGGCCCTGATCAAGCGACTGCGGCGCGACGGGCTCGACACGCACTTCGAAGAGACCGCGCGCGCGTCCGCGCGGCCGGACCGTGACGATCGAACCGTGCTCGACGAGGCCGAGAAGGAGGCCGCCGGCCAGTCCGTGGCCGAATACGCGGGAGCCCTCGGCGAGCGCCGCCTCTCACTCCGCAAGGCCCGCGATGACCGCAACGGGATCGAACTCACGACCGTGCACCGCGCCAAGGGCCGGCAGTGGCCGCGTGTCGTGCTCGTCGCCTGCGACGAACTCGTCCTCCCACATCGCAACGCGCTGCAGGCGACCCCGGCACAACAGGCCGCGGGCGAGGGCGTCGAGGCGGAGCGCCGGATCGCCTACGTCGCGTTCACGCGCGCGATCGACGAGCTGTCGATCCTGTACACGTCCGAGCGCCACAGCCGGTTCCTGCACGAAGCGGGGCTCATCGCCGCCCCGGCGCAGAGTCAGCCGGCTGAGGCGCAACCGTCGCGCGCGGGGTTCTGGGAGCGGCAGCCGGGCCTCGCCGACCGGCCGGACGCACTCCCGGTCGAGACGGAGGCGCTCGTCGAGCGGGCGCGAGAGGTCGGCCTGGAGCAAGCACTGACGGAGATCGCCGATCGACAGACCGTGCTCGAGTTCGCGGCGGTCGCGCTCAAACGCGAGCTCGCCGGCCCCGAGTTCACGGTGCGCCAGTTCTTGAAGGCGATGGGAGCCGTCAGCGGGGCGGACCGCGAACGCGTGCGTCGCGCCGTCCCCGGGCTCGGCCTCAACCAGCAGATCGCGCACTTGTCCCCCGCGACGCGCAAGGCGTTCGCCGCGACGCTCCGGGTCGTCGCCAGGAAGCGCTGAACCGGCGGGCCATTACTGATGGCAGACCCCGGCCGGGGTGGCAGCGCGCTGGGGATGAACCGGTGGGTCTACCGCGTCGTCGCCTACGCCGCCCAGATGACCGACGCCTACCCGTCATGACGGCGATCTTGCCGAATCGCCGAGACGTCTTCCGCAATCCCCGGACTTCGGGGGCGAATCTCGCGCCGCGGAACCTACCTAGGGCATGGACCACCGACCCACACCGATGCACGCAGACCAGGCCGAACGGCGCTTCGCCGAGCTGCTCGAGGAAGCCGGGCTGCCGCGCTTCACCTCTTCTCACCACGACCCGACCCGTGACGAACTCCAGCTCACCTGGGAGCACGGACTCATCGTCTTCATCGACCTCACGAGCCCGGATATGGGACCGATCGATGACTCGGAGCGAGCCTCGATCCTCGGCCTGGAGCACGACTGCGAGCACCACCAGCCGATTCACGTGACCGTTCCGGGCTCGGCGGACGACCCGCGGCTCGACACGTCGATCCCCGGCGTGGTGATTCACCGGGCGCCGCCGCTGCATCCCGATGACCTCACGGTCCACAACGGCATCCCGTGCACATCTCCCTCCCGCACGCTGATCGACTGCGCCGAGGTCGTGACCATCGACGAGCTGAGGGCGATGTTCGCGCAAGCGCGAGCGATCGGACTGCTCGACCCGGATGCGCTTCGTGCGGCGCGGGCGCGCGTCGAGTGGCGCCCGTCGCTCGCGATGCTCGATGAAGTGATCGCCGAGTTCTGCGAGTGATCAAGCATCTTTATGCGTCATGCGTACATTTGTATGCGTGCGAACGACGATCAAGCTGGATGACGAGCTTTTTCGGGCGTACAAGCAGCGCGCGGTCGCCCGCGGCACGACCTTCGCGCAGGAGGTCGAAGACGCTCTCCGCGCGGATCTGCAGAGCCGCCGGAGGGTGACGGAAGACGAGCCGTCGTTCGAGGTCCTCGTGTTCGACGGCGACAGCTCACGTGCGCTCGTGGACATCGACGACAACCAGGCGCTACAGACGCTGATGGATGAGGAACACGGCGAGGGACGTCGATGATCCTCTTCGACGTCAACGTCCTGCTCAACGCGCATCGGACTGGGCAGGAGCATCACCGCGTCGCGCGCGAACTTCTCGAGCGCACGGTCAACGCGCCGGCGCCGTTTGCCCTCTCCGAACTCGTGCTCAGCGCATTCGTCAGGATCGCGACGAACCCACGCGCGTTCGCGGTTCCGACCCCACTCGACGACGCGTTCCGGTTCACGCACCGCCTGCTGCGGCGCTCCAACGCCCGGATCGTCCGCCCGGGGGACCGTCACTGGACCATCTTCGAGGACCTCTGCCGCCGCACACAGGCGCGCGGCGCGTTGATCGCCGATGCCCAACACGCCGCAATCGCAATCGAACACGGGTGCGAGTGGATCAGCTTCGACCGTGACTTCGCGAAGTTCCCAGTTCTTCGCTGGCGGCATCCACTCGACTGAGCGGGGCGCTGATCTCGCGGGCCGCGCCGGTGACCAGGGCGACCTGGCCATGCGGCGAGTAGCGGCCAGGGCGTGACGCGGAATCGGCCGGCGTGACGACGATGCCTTGACCGACTCGTCGTCGGCATCGCCTCAGGCGAGTTCTCCGACGTCGCCGAGATCGCGTCGGCACTCGGTGAGTGGGCGAAGTAGCTGGAGGTCGTCAAACTTGCCGACGTCCGACGCATGGATGACGCCGAGCGGCTTCTCGGACTGTTCGCCGTTCAGTCGGCGAACCTCCTCAACTACCGCAAAGTCGGGGCGCGTGCCGACATGCACCACGACCGTCAAGAGCGATGTCGCACTGCTCGAGCAGATTTTCTTGGTCAAGCGGCTGCCGGCGTGGCGGCCCGGCATTGGCGCGCGTGAGGCGGCAACGCAGAAGCTCTACGTCTGCGACAGCTGACTTCTGGCCCAGCTGCTCGGCGCCGACCGCAACGAATCGCTGGAGACGACCGGGTGACAGGCAAGTTGTGCGAGACGTCGTGGCCAAAACGGCCTGGACGTCAGGGTCCGCACTGCCGCGCCTCGATCACATCCGCGACATCCACGCGCACATCGCGGCGACGTCGTGGGAGTCGAGGTGAAAGCTTCAACCGGGCCGAGCGGACCATCCCGCTGGGCAGGCGACTGTGGGGCGTCCTTACAGCGCCGATGCAATCGGGGCTGGCCGCGAGGTCCGGCACGAGACCGTCCCAACGCCCTTCCGCCGCAACGATCGCGCGACACGCGGCCGCACGATCAGCTCCGCGCGAGCCTGGCTCGCTCCATCAGGGAGCAGTCCGGCAAACACCCCGTCGAGAAACCGCGGATGAGCTTGGTGACGAACGAACGCACCTGCAACGTATGCGCGTAACTCAGCGGGACCTGCCTCGACCTCTGCGACGAGT
The DNA here is from genome assembly GCA_963848475.1 of uncultured Solirubrobacteraceae bacterium. Lineage (GTDB taxonomy): Bacteria > Actinomycetota > Thermoleophilia > Solirubrobacterales > Solirubrobacteraceae > Solirubrobacter. Next base: position 149,143 of record CAWKDW010000008.1, read on the forward strand.
TCGGCACGTCCGTCGAGCAAGCTGACGACGTCGGCAAAGTCTCGGGTCCCCATGTAGTCGTCGCGTCCGCGACCTGCGAACGCCTCGAGCTTCGTTCGCCAGGAGGAACGGCGGCGACACGGCCACGATCTCCACGCCCGACGGCAGCCGACGGCGCAGCGCGTAGGGAACCGCCAGAGCCTGCCAGCGATTGGAGAAGCCGAGAATATCGCACGAGAGCTGACCTCGACGATGACGTCGATGGTGGGCCGCGGAGCCGGCGCTGCCGCATCGGTGATCCAGAGCTCGACGGTGGCGCCACCGACGAAGACGACCTGTCGAGTAGCTCGCCGAGGGCTGCAGCCGCGAGTTCGAGTAGCTCGACGCTCATGCGATGCGCGTTCGGAGCAGCTCGGTAGCGAGAGCCCGCGTGCGCGCATCTCCGATACGCATCGCATCGACGAGGGCGAGCATCTCGTACATCCACGGGTCGGACCGCACGACATCGTTCACCCGCTCGTGGAGCGGGACGACCTCGAGACCACGTGTCTCGCCCGTCGGGTCCGGCCAGACCGGAGGCAACTCGTCGCCGGCAATACGCGATACAGGCTTCGACGGAGCCACCGTTGCGCCACGCCGCGATAACGGCGAATCCGGGCGGGAGCCGGCTCTTCGCGACCCTCAGGAACCTGAGCGATTTCGTCGAGCCCCACGCAGTTCGCGTGGTCGAGCTGCGGAAGCTCGCGGGGTGCACTACATTGGGTCACACTATGGCGCAGCGCGACGAAACGGGCCAGCCGGCAAGCGTCCAGCGCTCATTTCGGCTTTCCCCACGGACACTCGAACTGCTGGGTGAGCGGGCGAACGAGACATCGGAATCACGCAACGCGCTGGCCGAGCGTCTCCTCGATGAAGGCCTGCACATCGACCGGCACCCGCTGATCCGCTTCCGCGTCGGCGCTTCGGGCGTGCGTCGCCCCGCGCTGGTCGGCACGCGTCTGGACATCTGGCAGGTGGTCGACACCGTTCGCGGTGAACGAGGCGATGTCGCCGAGGCGGCGCGCTACCTCGGGACCACCGAGGGGCTCGTGCGGGCAGCCATCGATTACTACGCCGACTTCACCGCCGAGGTCGACGCGCAACGCGCGGAGGAGATCGCGTTCGCGGAGCATGCGCGGGACCGGTCCGCCCGCGCACGTCGCGTGCTCGAGTGAAGCTCCTGCTTGACGAGCACTATGCCCCGGCGATCGCGCAGCAGCTCCGCGCGACTGGTCACACGGCCGACACCGTGCTCGGCGTCGGACTCGCCGGCGCGGACGATCACGCGCTACTCGAGTTCTGCGAGCGCGAGTCGTACGCCCTGCTGACCAACAACGTGCGGGACTTCGTACCGCTGGCGCGCCAATGGGCCGCGGATGGTCGCGAGCACGCCGGGCTTGTGTTCACCTCAGACGCGAGCCTGCCTCGGCACTCCGGCACGATCGGCCAGTTCGTCACGCTGCTGTCTGCACTCATGGCCGAGAACCCGGCGGATCGCACGCTCGCGAGCCAGGTGCTGTGGCTCGGCTGACGGAGTCCGTCGAGCCGCCTGGAGCACGTCCGGCGAAGGCCTCGCGCGCTACGACGCCGGCGAGATCGACGCGTTCCGCGTCGGCGCTCGGCGAGTGGGAGAAGTAGCCGGGAGAGTCGAACCCGCGTCGGCCTTCCGCCCACACGTCGTTCAGGCACTGACTCAGAACGGCAGGATCAAACAGTCGATTTCGGCAGTCTCCAAACGTACCGATTCGGCAGTCCGAACCAGGCGTCTGCGGCACTTCTGCGGCCGGGTCCACGTGCGGGGCGCGCGCTCCGCTCTGACGAAGCCTTAGCGGAGGTTGGCCTTGTCCAGGATCTCGATCAGCGTCGGCCGTCGTCGATGCTGTTCGCGCAGACGCGCGAGGTACTCCCCGAACGCGTCGAGTTCGCCGGCGCTCTGTGCCGCCGCCTGTGCGCGTCCGAGGATTCGCGCAGCGGAGCGATACGCGCGCCGATCGGTCGTCTCGAGCACTTCGCCGACGACCCGCTGGTAGATCGCAAGCGCGTCGGCGGGTTCATCCCGCTCCCTGCTCTCTGCCAGCCGCAGCCATAGGTCCGAGCCCAGCGCGTCCCGCGGAGCCGCGATAGCTGCGTCCCAGGCAAGCCCGGGCTCACCGTCCGCGAGGAGCGCGTTGACGAATCCGCGCGGATCGGCCCGCTGCAGCGTCGCACGCGCCGCGCCGCGCTCCACGGGCCAGGCGTCAAGCGCCTCGGCGGCATTTCGCAACGCGCGATAGGTCTCTGACGACGGCATCCGCTCGTGTTGCGCGCGCCGCAGCGCGAGCACCTCCAGCGGCTCACCACGCCCGGCATGTACCCCGCACGCAAGGTCGTAGAGCTTCGCGACCTGCCAGCCGCTGGTCTGCGCGATGCCCCGCCTCGACCACGCCAGCACATCGTCGTCACGCCCAAGCTCGCCCATCGCCTCGGCGACATCAATGAACTGGTGCGGCCTCGTGAGGTCTCCGCCCAGCAATCGCACAAGCGCGTCGACGTCACCGTCGAGGACCGCCAGCCGCTCGTGCGCGTAGCGAACCGCGAACGAGCGCCCGCCCGCACGTGAACCCACCGCCTCGCGATACGCAGCCAGCCCGTCCTCCCCGAGGGCGTTCGCGTAGCGGACCGGGTCGACCTCGAAGAAGTCCTGGTCGTCGAACCCGAACTTGATCATCCACGCGGCCAGCTTGACCGGGTCCGCGACGCCGGCATCGCACGCCCTGCGCGTGCAGGGCGAGCAGATCGCGCGCCAGTTCGCCGATCACCCCGTCGGAATCGTCGGCATGCAGGATCACCTTGACGACGTGGCCGATCGCGCGCTGGAGCAGCTCGACCAGCGCCCGCGATGGGGATGCCTCGACCGCCTGCTCGAGCTCGTCCAGGATCGGCCGCGCCGCGAGCGCCCAGCCTGCGCTCTCGCGGTAGTCGAGGAACCGGCGCGTGCGCAGACCCCGGTCGACCTCCGCGCGCAGCTGGGCGAGATCGCCGGCACCGCGAGCAGCGATCAGCCGCACCTGCCGCTCGACGTCGTCGTGCCGATCGACCGCCGCCAGGACGATCTCGCGTAACTCCTCGACCTCCAGACCGGCGATCAGCGCTTCGACTGGAGCCTCTGCTTTCCGCGCGCTCTTACCCGGCATCGTCGTGTCCCACCGTTCGAGGAATCACGGCAGAGTACGACGCGCTGATCCGAGATCTCCCCTCGATGACGAGCAGCGACCCCCGCACCGCGCGAGTTGTTGCACCCGCTCTCGTGGTGTACACGTGTTGCGCGATGCCGACGACGCGCCCACGCCTCATGATCACGGAGACCGACGAGCTCGCCGAGGCGCTCGACGCGGCCGCCGTCCGGTGGCCGGAGGTCGGCTCTCGGCGCGAACTGCTGCTGCGCCTTGTCGCGCAGGGCCGCAATCGCGATCGAGCGGGAGCGGGCGGACGAGGTCGAGCGCCGGCGCGCGGCGATCCGGCGCACGAGCGGGGCCTTGACCGGCGCGTACGAGCCTGGTATCTCGAGCGACTGCGGGACGACTGGCCGGCGTGATCGTCGTCGCTCGGCGGTGACGCCGCAGCGAGGCTCGCCTCACTCCCTTTCCCGATCGCGTTTGACGACCAGCTCACGTGCGGGGCGACGCGGCTCGGGTTCGACGCGTCGCGCATCGCGTTCGTCGCGCGGCCTCGATGAGGCCCGCGAACTGCTGCGCCCGAGAGCTTCAGGGCACAAGCTTGACGAGGACCAGCGGCGGGCAGCGCACGCGCCCGGTCTTGAAGCGCCCGATCGGAGAGTCGAGGCGGACGGTGGCCGCGTGGTCGTCGACCTCGGCCACCGTTCCTTCGAGGCCGGCGAGGTAGCGCGGGCTGATCCGGTCGTTGATGCGGACACGATCGCCGACGCAAAGCGTCGCGAGTAGATGGCTGGAGTCGATCGTGTGCAGCAGGTGGCGGCGGGCGTCGATCGCGGCGGCGAGTGCGCCGAGGTGATCGTCGAGCTCGCCGCCGGCGATCGCGTCGAGCAGCGAGCGCTCGGCATCCGGGGGCGAGGAGCGGTGCGGCGGACCCTCATGGTCAGAGCGGCTGCGCGGACGTTGTCGGCGGGTTCGATTGGCCATCGGTTCGAGATGTTCGCGCACGTTCCGGATCGAACGTCTGAGCGCCGCATCCCCGACCGGTGCCACGGTGGCGGTGTGACCGCCGCGCTCGTTAAGGTCGTCGCGGTGTCCGCACCGCTTGATCTGTCCGCCGTCCGCCACGGACGCGTCAACGGCCGCTACTTCCGCGAGAACTTCGCGCAGGGCGGGATCGACCTCGTGCAGATCATCCCCGAGCTCGTGACCAACGCGGACTCGGCGATCGCGCTCGGCGGACGCCCGGCGGGACGAATCGTGCTGCGTTTCGGCCCGCCCGACCCCGAGTTCGTTGCGGGCTGGAAACGTGCGATGCGCAAGCTGCGTGCGCCCGCGCTGCTGGACTGGCGTCACGAACTGCGTTGCAGCGACGACGGCGTCGGGATGGACGCCGCCGCCGTCGATCGCCGGCTCGGCGCGCTCGGCGTGCTGCCGGACGCGGGCGGCCAGCGCGGGCTGTTCGGGCGCGGCCTGCGCGACGTGTGGCTCGCGCAGGGCGGCGGGCGCCTGGAGGGCGTGCGTGACGGGCGGCGCGTGGAGTCATGGTTCTTCCCCTCCGGCGGCGACGATCCGTACGCCTACCTGCATGTGCGCGACGAGGCGTCGACCGACCCGTCGGGGACGAGCATCACGGTGCCGCTGGCGGCGGGCCGGCCGCCGGCGAACGCGCGGCTTCGAAGGCTGGTGGGCCAGCTGGTCCAGCTTCGGCCGGTGCTGGAGGATCCCGCGCGCCAGCTGTGGTTGGAGCTGCCCGGCGAAGGGGCGCAGCTCGTGACGCTGCCGCTCCCCGAGGCCGATCCGGAGCGCCCGCTGCTGGCTGACGAGGAGATCGAGGTCGCGGCCGGGGTGCGGGCGCGGGTGATCGTCCGGCGGGCGGCGGAGCCGATCCCGTTGAGCCCGTCGCGGGCGACACGCCTCGGCGGGCTGGTGATTCGCTCCGGGCGCGCCGCGCACGAGACCACGCTCGCCGGTCACGAGGGCGAGCCGGGCACCCGGCATCTCTACGGCGAGGTGATCTGCGACGCGCTTGAGGACCTGCAACGCGCGGCGCTGGACTCGCCGCGGCCGCAGCTCGTCGTCAAGGTCGATCGCTCCGGCCTCAACGAGCACCATCCGGTGGTGCGCAAGCTGCACGCCGCGATCGAGCGGGTGCTGCGCCCGATCGTGGCCGACGAGGAACGCCGGGCGGGCGCGCATCTGGTCCGCCCGGGACGTGCGGTGCAGGCGCGCGACCAGGTCGGGCTGCGTGCGCTCAACGACGCGCTGCGGGGTGCGTTCGACGCGCCTGGTGGCGCCGGTTTCGAGCGCGGCGGGACGCCGTCGGATGCGGCGCCGTCGGAGGTGTCCGAGCAGGAGCAGGCGCCGTCCGCTGCATCGGGGCCGTCGTCGCCGGCAGGCGATGCGGCGCTGACCGGCGCGCTGCGTTTCAAGCAGTCGCCCGTCCGGCTGCATCCCGGCGAGGACCGCAGCGTGTCGCTCGTGATCGACCCGGACCAGGTCCCGCCCGGCACGCCGGTCACCGTCACCGGCGATGCCGGTCTGCGGCTGAAGTTCTGGGGCGAGCCGGTCGTGCCCGAGCCGAACCGGCTCGGCTGGTCGCGGATGACCGGCACGCTGCGCGCCCGTGTCAGCGTCGATCCGGGCGCGCGGTTGACCGTGACCGCCGAGGCCGCCGGCCACAGCGCCGAGCTCGAGGTGCTGATCGTCCGCCACCGCGCCAGCGGCTGGGTCTCCGAGATCGCGCGCAAGGACGAGGACGCGCTGATCGAGGCGCACTTCGACCCCGAGAGCGGGATCGTCACCGTCTTCGAGGGCCGCCCCGAGTTCAAGGCGCTGGAGCGTGCCGCCCGCCGCGCCGGGCTCAAGCCGGCGCGGGTGCGCGAGTACCTGCCCTACCGCATGCTCGAGGTCGAGGCCGCCGCCAACGCCGTCTACCAGTGGGCGGCCGAGCAGATCGTCGCGCGCCGCTTGGCCGGCGAGCTGCGCAACGACCCGCTCGAATACGCCCACGCGCTCCGCTACGAGGCCCAGTCGCTGCGCCACCGCGCGCACGAGAAGCTGATGCGCGCGTTCCTCGACCCGGAGGTCTTCAGCGGCGGCGTGCGCGTGGTCGAGGACGAGCCCGCCGAGGCGCAGACCCGCCTGCGGGTGTGAATCAGCTCACGCCGCCACCGCGAAGCCGTCGCTGCCGACCGCGTCCTTGATCGCGCGCAGGATGGCGATCGAGTCGTCGTAGGGCCCGGCCACGTACAGCGGCCGTCCCTGCCGGCCGAACGTGATCGCGCACGGCTCGGTCAGCTCGCCGAGGTGCTCGCGCACCGGCTCGAAGTCGGGATGCGGTTCGAGGCCGAGCTCGGCCGCGAACGCGACGGCTCCGTGGACGACGTGCTGGGCGAGCTCGAGCGGTACCGGCAGCGCCGGTGCGGGGAACACTGCGAAGTAGGTCCGGACGAAGGCGGGCAGCTCGCGCCGGCGCATCCGTCGCGGCCCGAGCGCGCCCTTGACGCCCAGGCAGAACGTGTCGACGAGATATCCGCAGACCCGGACGTCGTCGCGGCGCCCGGTGCGCGCGACGAGGACCTGCGCGACGCCGCCCGGCCCGAATGCACCGAGGTCCACGTCGTCCCAGCCCGCGCGCGTGCTGACGAGCAGATCACGGCTCCAGCCCGGGCTGATCCAGCAGCCGACGAACTCGTCCTGCGCCGGTGCCGGCGCCTCCGCGGCCAGCCGGCGCACCAGTGGCTCGACTTGCGCCGGCCGCACGCCGAGGCTGCGCGCGATGTCCTTCGGCGAGGCCCCGGCCGCGCGACGGCGGCGGACCTCGTCCAGCAGCTCCTGATCAGTCACGCCCCGCATTGCACCGCGAGCGCCGGACGGCACTGGTCCCGTCCCGAAAGACGCGGTGCGGCCCGCTAGGGCCATCCCGCGCAGACCGGACGCGGCCGCGGGTCAGACTCTGTGCGGACGCTCATGCTCGCGGCCCGAGCGGAGAGAGGACCCGGGCACGCGGCGTGGCACTGGGCGCTGTGACTCATCTCGCGACGACCGTGAAGGCCACGCCGAGACGCCGGTAGGTCGACTGCGCTCGCTCGTCGAGCGTGAGCAGGGTGCGTCCACTCGCCTTTGCCTCCAGGGCGACCAGGCCGTCGTAGCTGGCCCCGCCGAAGACGCCGGCGTTGGCGAGGGTGTCGATGACGCAGCGGCGTTGGGTGTCGTCGAGTCGCAGCGGCGAGTCGCTGAAGCGCCGAGCGAGCACGTCGGCCGCGAGCGCGGGGGCGACGGCGAGCCCTGCCGGCAGCCGCGTCAAGACCGCGTAGACCTCGACGACGACGTGAGCGGGGAGGGCGGTGACCGTCGCGAGCGCGGCCGCCGCCGGCGCGTGTTGCTCGTGCCAGGACGACAGCGCGGCGATGACCGCGCTCGTGTCGGCGGTCAGCGCCGGCCTCGTTCCATCAGCTCGCGAACGTGCTCGGCCGTGAGTTGCTCGTCGGTCTCCGCGGTGAACCGCACGCCATGCGGACCTTCATCGACGCGCACCCGGGAAGGGATTGTGGCCTCGAGGCGGCCGTCGACAGCCTTGACCTCGAGCTCCGTGCCGGCAGCGAAACCGAGCTCCTCACGCAATGGCTTGGGCACTACCAGCCGCCCTGCCGCGTCAATGGTGGTTCGCATGGTACGAGACTACCATCGCCCCGGCGCTCTGCGCCTGATGAGCGCCGTCACACGCGGTCGGCGGCGCGGCGCTCGAGCTCACGCATCAGCGCCTGAACCTCCGGGTCGCGGCGCAGCCGCTCGTCGACGAGCGGGTTGACGACGCCGCGCAGCACGGACAGGGGCGCCCACCGGCGCGGGCGGACGATCCGCGCGGCGCGGCGCTCGATCCCAGTGGCGATCGCCTCGCCGGCCACGTCCGGCGAGAGCCGCTTGTGCAGCGCCTTCGGGTAGGTCGCGAGCATCCGGTCGGCGAGCGGGTCGGCGTCGATGGTCCGGTGCACCATGTCGGTGTCGATGAAGCCGAAGTAGGCGACGCTCGCGCTCGCGCCGTGCTGCGCGAGCTCGACGCGCAGCGCCCGGCCGAGCTGCTCGACGCCCGCCTTCGCGACCGCGTACGAGCTGGCACCGGCGCCATTCGCGAAGGCGTACACCGACGCCACCAGGACGACGTGGCCGCCGCGCTGGGCGACCTGCGGCAGGCCGGCGCGGACGGTGCGCCAGACGCCCAGCAGGTCGACCTCGACGACCCGCTCGAAGAGGTCCGGGTCCATGGCCAGCGCGGTCGTCACGTTCGGCGCGATGCCCGCGTTGGCCACGATCACGTCGAGCCCGCCGAAGCGCGCGACCGTCGCCTCGACGGCTTGGCCGATGGCCTCGCGGTCGGTCACGTCGGCGGCGAGCCCGAGCGTGCGCTCGGCGTCGAACGCGTCCGGCGCCTGGAGGTCCACGAGCGCGACCGAGGCGCCGCGCGCGTGCAGCGCCCGCGCGGTCGCGGCGCCGATCCCGCGCGCCGCGCCGGTGACCAGCGCGACCTGGCCATTCAGCGAGTAGCGGCCCATGGCGTGACTCTAATCCGGTTGACTACGTCTATGTCCCTGGCGCGTGGTGAGGCCGTTCGTGAGGCCGCCCCCGAGGTGCTCCGCCCGAACGGCCGTCGCGCTGGCGATCGAGTCCGCTCCGACCCTGCTGCTCGGCCTGCAGCGGACGGTGGGCAACGCGGCCGTGTGCCGGCTCCTCGCTCGCCAGCCGGCTCCGGCGCAGACGGGCACGGCCGCGCCGGTCGCGAAGGTCGCGACCGTCGGCGGCAAGCGGCCGGCGATCACGGAGACGTCGAAGACGTTCGACGACTGCAACGCCGCGGTCGCATGGATCAACTCCGGCGTCTACACCGGCGAGGCGCAGCCCGTCTACAAGCCGACCGCCGGGACGATCCGGCACAAGAAGCAGCCCGACGGGAGCCAACAGGGCGAGGTCGACATCAGCTGGGCCTACGACGCCTCCTCGACGGCCGAGGTGATCGTCCCGACCTGGGCGGACATGACCGCCGACGAAAAGGCGGCGGTCGCCAAGTACAAGTCCGCGCTCAAGGCGCACGAGGTCATGCACTTCGACGTCACCGACAAGGTCGTCAAGGCGCTGCCGAAGACGGTCAAGGCGACCGGCAGCGACCCACAGGACGCGACGGCGAACCTCCAGAACGAGGTCAACACCTACCAGGCGGACGCACAGACCGCGATCGACACCGCGACGACGGACTACGACACGCTCACCGGCCACGGCGCGACGCAGTCCGCGGTCGGCGGCGTCGACGTGCACCTCGCCTGCCCGTAGGGCTCGTCCGGGATAGCCCGCCGGGCAAGCGTCGAGGGCCCTCGCATCACGCTCGCGTGTGGCGGGTCTCGGAGTCCGAGCGCCGGTTCACGGTCCGATGAGCCGCCCCACGAGCCGGATGGCGCGGGCGGGAACCACGGCATTGCGTTCTTCCTCCCAGACGCGTGCGCGCGTGAAGCGCCGGTAGCCCAGCAGCCGCAGGCCGAGGTCGGCGAGGCCCGAGGCGGCGCCGTGGCTCTGAGCGGGCTCCGCGGTCAGCAGCTCGATCCGGCACAGGTGCTTGACGTTCACGAAGCCGTAGTGCGCCGGGGCGACGAGCCGCACCGGCGCGCCGTGCTTGGCATCGAGCGGGACGCCGTCGAGGTGGTCGGCGAGCAGCACGTCGTCCGCGAGCGCGTCGTCGAGGAGCATCACCGACCAGTGCCCGTCGAGACCGACGAGGCGCACGTGGGTCGCCGCCGCGGACGGCCGCAGGACCTCGCGTAGCGGGACGCCGTCCCAGCGCAGCCCGCGCGCCGACCACCCGGCGACGCAGTGGAAGTCGGCGAGCAGCGTCCGCCGCGGGAGCGAGGCAAGCTCGGCGACGGCGATCGTCGCCGGCTCGTCGACGGCGCCGGCGAACTCGATCACGGGCGCGGCCGGCACGGCCGGCGGCGGGCCTTGGTTGGTGCCGAAGCGCGGGAAACGGTCGAGCGGCCGCTGGCCAGGAGGGAGCGAATCATCCATACGTGTGCGTATGGATACGCTAGCGTATGGTTCATGCCCGCGCAAGCCCGTACGCCACGCGGCGACTGGATCGCCGCCGGACTGAACGCGCTCGCCCGTGGCGGTCCCGAGGCCGTACGCGTCGAGCCGCTGGCGCGCGAGCTCGGCGCCACCAAGGGCAGCTTCTACTGGCACTTCGACGACCGCGCCGGGCTGCTCGAGGCCCTGCTCGACGATTGGGAGCGAGCGGTGGTCGACGACGTGATCGCCCAGATCGACGCCGGCGGCGGCGACGCGCGCGACCGTCTGCGCCGCCTGTTCGCGCTCGCCGGCTCCCGGCGCGACCTGCCCGCCGTCGAACTCGCGATCCGCGACTGGGCCCGCCGCGACGCCGGCGTCGCCCGCCGACTCAAGCGCCTGGACAACCGCCGGTTCGATTACATGCGGACGCTGTTCGCGGCGCTCGCGGACGACGACGCCGACGCCGAAGTCCGCTGCACCCTGGCCTTCGCACTGTTCGTCGGGCACCCGCTGATCGCCGCCGACCATCCGGGCCGCACGCGCAGGGACGTGCTCGATCTGGCGCTGGCGCATCTCCTGCGCTGAAACGCCGCCGAGACCCGTGGGCGCACGGCTGAGCGTGGGACCGCGAGCGTCCAGCAGTTCTCGCGCGCAGCGGCCAGACCGCGGGCTGCGGCTTGCCCTCAACCGCCTCGCCGAGCAAGGACGCGGCCGCAGCAGGCGCTCGCGCTGGAGTGGCGTCACGTGCGCGAACGCACGCTGCTGGTCGAGCGCGCGGTCTCCGACGGCCAACTGAAGGTGCTCAAGAACCGTCGCCAGCCGCGCACGGTGTCGCTGCTTGTACCGCTTCGGGAGGATCTCGCGGTCTGGCGCGAGACCAGTGGCAAGCCGGTGTTCAGCTCACCGCTGTTCCCGTCATCGTCGGGGACGTTCTGGCGGGCGACGGACTGGCGCAACTGGCGCAAACGGGTGTACAAGCCGGTCGCCACCGCGGTCGGCATCGACGGCGCGCGCCCCTACGACCTCCGGCACGCATTCGCGTCGCTGCTGATCCACGAAGGCCGGCACTCGGTCGTCGAGATCGCCGCCCAGCTCGGACACAACCCGACGGTCTGCCTCGACACCTACGCGCACGTCATGGCCGAGGAGCGCGACGGCGAGCACATCAGCGCCGAGGAGCAGATCGTGCTTGCCCGCGGCCATCAGGAGCGGCCATCGGACGAACAGATGCTCCTTCCTGGCTTCGAATGATGTACGGACGAGAACTTGTAGCCGACCACGCAGTCGCCCCTGCCTTGCCGCCTCAGTCGGCGGACGGCGCGTCGCAGCCAACGCGCGCGCCAGACACCACCTCCTCGCCGCCGGGAGCGCACAGCGGACTCGAACCCATGGCGGCCCTCGTAGAGACGATCCTGACCGCACGAGATTCGAACCTCGCACGCGCAAAGCTAAGCCGCCGCTTGCGGCATCCTCCTTGCCTGTGACGACGATCGCCTGCATCTCCGATCTCCACGAGCATCTGATCGACATCCCGGCGTGCGACCTGCTGCTTATCGCCGGCGACGTATCGTTCGCCTTCAAGGGTGACGTCGTCGCCAAGCAGGCGTTTCTCGCCGGCAAGTTCAAAGCCTGGCTGGAGGACGTCCCGGCTCAGGAGATCGTCCTCGTGGCGGGCAACCATGATCAGTCGATGGAGGCTTGGGGCATCCCTGACGGGTTGCGGTGCCACTACCTCCAGGACGCTGGACTGGAGCTCTTCGGACTGCAGATCTGGGGCACCCCGTGGCAGCCATGGTTCTACGACTGGGCGTTCAACGCCCCACGCCACGACGGAGAGGCGTTCCTCGCGGCAAAGTTCGATGCGATTCCCGCCGACACCGACATCATCGTCGCGCACGGGCCTCCACGCGGATTCGGCGACCGAACCCGGCAGACCCACGTCGGCTCGACGGCAATGACCACCGCTCTCGAGCGCGTGCAGCCGCGTCTGATGGTGTGCGGTCACATCCATCCTGCCTACGGTCGCTACCACCTCGGCGCGACCGAGATCATCAATGCCTCGCTCGTCGACGAGGACTACCACCCGGTCAATCCCGTGATCGCGCTCGAGCTCTGACCAGACGAGAATTCGTATCGCTTGAGTCCGAGAGTACGTAGCGTAGTCGTACGAGCCGTCATCACGACGAGGCGGGAGGAGCATCTTTGGGCCGACGGTGGCAGTGGCCGTTCGCGCAGGTCCTCCTGGCCCGATCGCGCAGGACCGAACTTGCCCGTCGCGCGAACGTGACGCACAGATCAGTCTCCGTTGTTCCGCTTTTCCCATTGTTCCGCTGCCACCGGAGAGCAGTAGAAGATGGGACTTGCCGCGTTCCGCTTGCGGTTCCTGCACACGGATTCCTGTTATCGCGCAATTCCGGCCACAGCGGATAGGATCTATATCCGGAACACCAACCGATGCCCGCACTCGTCAGTCCCCCAACCGCCCACCCGCATCGAACGCGACCTAGTCCGCCGCGCGGCGGAGTTGGTCGCTGATCGCCTGCCTGCGCTCACCTGGACGAGCGAGCTGCGCGAAGGGGCTCCCAGCGGTGGCCGCGAAGCCGACGCGGTGCTGACTCTGCAAGCCCCAGACGGCAGTCGGGCACTCGTCATCATCGAGGCAAAGCGAGCCCTTGAGACACGTGACGCGAGCCCGATCGCCGAGCAGCTCAAGGTGGCTCGAGCGACGCACTCACTGACGGGGCGGCCATCGCCACAGGCCTGGTCGCGGCGCCATACCTCAACCCCGCCGCCCGAGCTCGCCTTTCGGAGTGCGGCGTCGGCTACGCCGACTCGACCGGGAATCTGAGCCTTCGACTCGACAGCCCCGCGCTGTTCATACGCGATGTCGGGCCGGACAGGGATCCGTGGCGCGGCCCGGGTCGGCCTCGTGGGTCGTTCAAGGGCGGCACGGCCGCTCGCGTTTTTCGCGCGCTCGTCGACTCCACGCCACCGTACTCGGTGCCCGAACTGGTCCGGCTAGCCGACGCGTCGTTCGGCGTCGCGTACCGCGTGGCCGAGTTTCTCGAGCGCGAGGACCTCGTGCGGAGAGAGCCTAAGCGAGGGCATCGTCGACGTGTCGAATGGCGTGAGCTGATCGAGCGGTGGAGCCGCGAATACGGGTTTGCGCTGTCGCCGTCCACGAGCGCCTTTCTCGAGCCCGGGGAATCGATAAGGCTCTCGAGAAGTTACGCTCCGGCGACCTGAAGTACGCGGTGACGTCATCGAGCGCGAGCGCAGTTCCTCGCGCCGTACGCGCCGGTACGCGCGCTCAGCGTGTACGTCGACCTCGATCGATGAAGGCGCGGCTGTGCTCGGCCTCCGTGCCGCATCGGGTGGCGGAGGCAACGTCCTTCTGGCTGTGCCCGAGGACGAGGTCGCATTCGCACGCACGAAGACCTCGATCGGGCTCGTGGTGGCTGCGTCAAGCCAAGTTGCTGCCGATCTCCTGGGCGGCCCTGGACGCGCACCCGAAGAGGGTCGCGTTCTGCTGGATTGGATGGAGGCCAATGAGCCTGTTTGGCGACAGTGACCTCATGGTGCTGGCCCGGCGCGTCCTGTCTGGATGCGCTGGACGCGCTGTATGACCAGCGCGACGCGCTCGTGCTGATCGGGGCTCAGGCGATCTATCTCCACACCGGCGCGGTTTCGACCGCATTGCCGGCGACGACCAAGGACAGCGATCTCGCGATCGACCGGCGTCGCTGTCCGACGAACCGCTCATCGAGGACGCGATGTCGCGAGCCGGATTCGAACTGGGCAAGAACCCGGGGTCCTGGCTCGGCTCGCTGGGCATCCCAGTGGACCTGATGGTGCCCGAGAGCATGTCCGATCTGGCGGCAGGCGTGGCGGGCGAGTGCCGCCGCACTCGAAGCACGCCACGAGGCGAGCCTCCGGGCTCGAGGCAGCGATTGTCGATCACGCACCCGCGAGCAATCGCGGCGCTCGACCCGGCCGACAGTCCGATCGTTCACGATCGAGGTCGCCGGGCCGGCAGCGCTGCTGGTCGCGAAGCTGCACAAGCTGGGTGATCGGGATCAGCGTGCTCCTGTCCCGGCTCAACGACAAGGATGCCCACGACGTGTACCGGCTCCTGGTCGCGGTAGACACCGAGTGATCTGGCGCGAACGCTCAGGATGCTGCTGTCGAGCGCCCTCGCCGCAGAGCCGACGCAAGTCGCGCTCGATTACTTCAACGATCTGTTTGTCGGCGGCCCTGACGCGCTAGGGCCCCATATGGCGGGCCGCGCCGAGGAGCTGCTGGGAGATCCCGCGACCGTGGCCCAGTCCGTCGCGGCGTTGGCATCCGACCTCGCGCAAGCGGTCGGGCGTTGAGCTCGTCGTGCCAAGCAAGACGCTTGACGCGATCAAGTTCTTAGGCGCTGTGCCGGACTCCGTCGATCCGACGTACTCCCGGCTGCGCATTGGCGTATCGGCGAGGCTCGACGTAGGTCAACTCGAGGCGACGTTGTCCGAGATGCGCCGGACCTAGCGCGAACCACTCGATATGCGACGCCTTCCCCGACGCGAGAAGACGCTCCGCGAGCAGAAGACGCCCGACCGCCTCCTCAACCGCCGGGGTCAGAGCCAGACCGGTCAGCGGACCCAGCGGATCAGTGGTGTCGATCATGGACTCGAACCCGCTGCTGAGTTGGCCTGGAAGTGCTTCACCAAGTAGCCCTGCAAGCAGACCGGCCACGACCTGATCATCGGGCGACAGCCCGTTGAACGAAGTCTCCAGCGAGCCGCCGCGTCCACCTCCCCAGGCGATGTCAGCGCTCAGTTCGATGTGGCGCAGCGATGCGCTTCGTGTCTCGCTCACGACCTGCCGTATGGTCGCTTGCCCTGCTCGTTCGGCCGTGGCAATCACGATGGAGTTCGATCGACCCCACTCGATCCTCGCGCAGCGATTCGAGGGCACGGCCTACCGCGGCATCGCGGACCTCGGCCTCGATGCTCAGCATCGTTCCCTGGTCGCGGATCGAGGTCGCGCGCAGGCAGACGTCCCCGACCTTGATCCAGGGCGCCTCATCATCGGCACCGATCTCTGCGAGCCGTTGCAACAGCCGGCTCGCGAGATCGTCCGCGTCCCGGAACTGACCTGTCGTGTGGAAGGCCTGGACCTCCTGGGCGAAATCCAAGGCATTGCCCTGGCGTTTCGACGCGTCGCGCTGTAGCCGAAAGGAGATCCGCTTCCCGCGACGTCTCGCCTCGAGGTACTCCTCGTGAGTTGGAGAGTGTCCACTGGGGAGCATCGTCCCGTAGCGATCGGCGAGAATCCCGACGTACACGTCCGAGCGCGCCACCCCGTCGAGATATGCCCGTTCAGCATCCTCGTCTCGTCCTCCGAGGTCCTCGAACAGCACGACCGAGAAGCCTGCGGCACGGAGACGATCCGCGACGGTTTCACGGAGCGGCCCGAGTTCCCGCATCTCACTCGACAGGAAGACGGTCCGGATCGCCGCCCACCGCGCGAATTCATCTGGACCGAGACGGCGAGCTGCCGATGCTGTGTCGACGATCAACGCCACCTGGCACATGATGGCTGACAGGTCGGCTGGCTCCTCGGCCGCCGCTTACACTTCGTATGCGGCCCAAACGCGGCCCACGAGCGCCAACGCGCCACCGCCGAACCGACTCGCTTAACGAGAAAGACCCTGCAGTGCAGGGTCTTTCAGAGGAGCCCTCTGCCGGATTCGAACCGGCGACCCCTTCCTTACCATGGAAGTGCTCTACCAGCTGAGCTAAGAGGGCGCGGGGATGCAGGGTAGCGGCTAGAGCGCGTCGAGGCGATCCGCGATTACCCGGGCGATCGCCAGGGACGAGGTTGCGGCTGGGGATGGGGCGTTTCGGACGTGGAGGGTGTTGGGGGCTTCGGCGAAGGCGAAGTCGTCCAGGAGGGCGCCGTCGCGGGCGACGGCTTGGGCTCTGATGCCCGCCGGTCCGGACTCGACGTCGGACGGCTTCAACGAAGGGACGTAGGCGGCGCAGGCCTCCACGAAGGCCCTGCGGCGGGCGGCGAAGGACATCTCGGTCAGGCCGGTTCGCCAGAAGCGCGCCGCCATTCGCCAGGTGCCCGGCCAGGACAAGGTCGAGAGCGCGTCGGTGCGATCGAACGAGCGGAGCGAGTACGCGCGGCGCGAAGGAGCGAGCAGAGCGGTCGGGCCGAGCCAGATGTCCTGGTGGATGGTCTTGGTCAGGTGGACGCCGAGGAAGGGGAGGTTCGGGTCCGGGACGGGGTAGATCAAGGACTTCACGAGGTGGCGGGCGTGGGGGCGGAGCCGCAAATACCCCCCTCGGAAGGGGACGATCCGAAGGTCGTCGGGCTCGCCTGAGGCGACCGCCAGCCGGTCGGACCAGAGGCCCGCGCAGGCGACGGCCCGCGCGGTGGGGATCGGGCCGGCGGAGGTCTCGACGATCGTCATCCCGCCGGACTGGGTGAGGCGGTCCACGGCGACGCCGGTCTGGATCGTCGCGCCGAGCGACCGGATCTCGGTCGCCATGCACCGCGCGACGGCGGAGAAGTCGATGATCCCGGTCTCCGGCGAATGCACGGCCGCAACGCCGACGGCGTGAGGCTCGATCTCCGCGATCTCCTCACCCCGGAGCCGGCGCAACCCGGGAACGCCGTTCTCGTGGCCTCGGCGTTCGAGTTCGTCGAGCGCCCCCAGCTCGGAGGCGTCGAGGGCGATGATGAGCTTGCCGCAGCGCTCGTACGCGATTCCGTGCTCGTCGCAGTAGTCGTACAACGCGCCGCGGCCCTCGGTGCAGAGCTGGGACTTCAGCGACCCGGGCTTGTAGTAGATGCCGGCGTGCACGACGCCGGAGTTGTGGCTCGTCTGGTGCGCCGCGATGTCGGGCTCGCGCTCGAGCACCAGCACACGCGAATCGGGCGTGCGCCGGAGCAGCTCGCGGGCGGTGGCGAGACCGAGGATTCCCGCCCCGACGATGACGACGTCCCAAGGCCCCTGCATCAGTGGATCGCCGGCTCTTCCACGCCGCCGGCGCCGTGGAGGAAGTCGAAGTCGCAGCCCTCGTTGGCCTGGGTGACGTGGTCGGCGAACAACTGCGCATAGCCGCGGCTGGCAGGACGTTCTCGGGGCATCCACACAGAACGCCGAGCGGCGAGTTCTTCTTCCGGGACCAGGAGGTCGAGGCGGCGGCGCCGCGACGTCGAGCGTGATCTGATCGCCCGTCTGCACCAACGCCAGAGGACCGCCGACGAACGACTCGGGGGCGACGTGCAGGACGCAGGTGCCGTACGCGGTGCCTGACATGCGCGCGTCGGAGATCCGGACCATGTCGCGGACGCCCTGCTCGAGCAGCTTCTTGGGGATCGGGAGCATCCCCCACTCGGGCATTCCCGGCCCGCCCAACGGACCGGCGTTGCGTAACACCAACACGGAGTCGGCGTCGACAGCCAACGACGGATCGTCGATCCGCGCCGACATGTCCGGGTAGTCCTCGAAGACGACCGCGGGGCCGGTGTGCGAGAGCAGCGACGGGGACGCGGCGGAGTGCTTGATGACGCAGCCGTCGGGCGCCAGCGACCCCCGCAGGATCGCGAGGCCCGCCTCCGCGTACAGCGGGTTCGATCGCGGGCGGATGACGTCGTCGTCGAAGACCTCAGCGCCGGCCAACGTCTCGGAGACCGTGAGGCCCGAGACCGTCATGACGTCGTGCAGGTCGAGCCGCGCCATCATGGCCCGCAGACCGCCGGCCTCGAAGAAATCCTGCATCAGGTACTCCCCCGACGGGCGGATGTTGGCCAAAACCGGAACCGTGCGCGAGAGCTCGTCGAAGCGGTCCATCGACAACGGGATCCCCGCCCGCCCGGCCATGGCGACCAGGTGGATGACCGCGTTGGTGGATCCGCCCAGAGCCAACACCACAGAGATCGCGTTCTCGAACGACTCCGAGCAAAGCGGGGAAGCCGGCAGCGAGACGATCCGCCGCCCCGCGGCAACCGCCATCCGCGGGTGATCCGAGTCCACCGCCGGGATCGACGCCGCCCCCGGCATCGTCACGCCCAAAGCCTCCGCGGCGGACGTCATCGTCGACGCGGTCCCCATCGTCATGCAGTGCCCGGGAGTACTGGCGATCCGCTCCTCGACCTCTTCCCAGTCGGCGTCGGTGATCCCACCGGCCCGCAGCTCGTCCCAGTACTTCCACACGTCCGAGCCCGAACCCAGCGTCGAGCCCCGCCAGCGAGCACGCATCATCGGTCCGGCGGGCACGAACACAAATGGGAGCCCAGAGGACACCGCGCCCATGATCAGAGCAGGCGTCGTCTTGTCGCACCCACCGAGCAGCACGGCGCCGTCGAACGGATAGGAGCGCAGCAACTCCTCGGTCTCCATCGCCAGCAGGTTCCGGTAGAGCATCGTCGTCGGCTTCATGAACGGCTCGCTCAACGACAGCGCGGGAACCTCCAGAGGAAACCCGCCCGCCTGCAAAACACCCCGCTTGACGTCCTGAGCACGCTCCCGCAGGTGCGTGTGGCACGGGTTGATCTCGCTCCACGTGTTGACCACGGCGATGACGGGCTTACCCGCGAAGTCCTCGCGGTCGTAGCCCATCTGGAACGTCCGCGAGCGGTGCCCGAATGAGCGCAGGTCCCGAACTCCGTACCAGCGATGACTGCGTAGCTCCTTCACACCCGCAATCCTCCCATGACCATGGATCGCACCCTGGAGCTCCTCAAACAGGTCAGCACCGCCACGATCTC
The DNA here is from genome assembly GCA_963848475.1 of uncultured Solirubrobacteraceae bacterium. Lineage (GTDB taxonomy): Bacteria > Actinomycetota > Thermoleophilia > Solirubrobacterales > Solirubrobacteraceae > Solirubrobacter. The sequence goes on from CAWKDW010000008.1 coordinate 168,132, forward strand.
GACGCAGCTGCTCTCGCGCGGCCTGCGCAACGTCTTCCTGCAGGGCGTCAAGCCCCTGACGCACCATCGCATGGCGGGTCCCGCGTTCACGCTCCGGTACATCCCCGCCAGGGAGGACATCGACACGCTCGACGTCTTCCAGGACTACGACCACCCCCAGCGCGCGGCGGTCGAGCAGGTCCCGCCGGGCCACGTGCTCGTCATGGACTGCCGCAACGAGACGAAGGCGGCAAGTGCCGGAGGGATCCTGCTCACCCGGCTCCAAGCGAGGAAGGCCGCCGGCCTCGTGACGGACGGTGCGCTGAGGGACACGCCCGAGATCAAACGCCTCGGCATCCCGGCCTACGCCCAAGCGGCGAGCCCGGTGACGAACCTGGTCCAGCACCACGCGACGGACATCAACGTCCCGATCGGCTGCGCGGAGGTCGCGATCTATCCGGGGGACATCATGGTCGGCGACGAGGAGGGCGTCGTCTGCATCCCGCGGCACCTCGCACAGGAGGTCGCGGAGGCGGCGCACGAGCAGGAGAAGCTCGAGCGCTTCATCCAGTACGAGATCTCGAACGGAGCCCCGCTGAGGGGTACGTACCCGCCCGACGAGGACACGCTGAGGCGCTACCACGAGTCCCAGTTCTCGCGCTAGCCACACCGCAATTCACCAGGCAGCTCTCAGGAGACGCACAGCCTCAAACGGCAAGCTACGTCTCGTGCTGAAGCGAACCTCCTCCTCGCCGAACAGCCGCACCTCGGCCGCCAATGCGCTTCTACCGGCGGTCGACGTTCGCGGACATGGCAGCGCAGCCATGGACGCCCTCAGCGCTTGGTGCTGACCACACCGGCGCAAACGTCTTCTGACCCAAGACAGACCCTGCAGTGCAGCCGGGCCCGCCCTACAGAAGGGGCGAGCTCGGCTGGACTGCGTTAAGCGGGTCAACCCCACGAGAGATGGCGGATAACCCCACCTCGATTCACCTGCTGGCGCCCTCAAGACGGCCCCACGCAACCGGCATTATCCGTGTCGTGCTGAAGCGAATCTCCCTCCCGCTCAACAGCCACGCCACGACCGCCAATGCGCTTTCACCGGCGGTCGACGCGCGCGTCCTTGGCAGCGCAGCCATGTACGCCCCCAGCGTCGGTTCTGACCACTCCGGCGCCACCATCTTCTAGCGACTCCTCGCAGCGCGGCCGAGCCCGACTCCCCCGGGCTCGGCTCCGCCGCTCCCATGGCTATACGCTCCCCCGGCAATGGACGACGCGGAGCTCCGACGCCGCCTGTGGGAAGGCTTCGCCGCGTTGCAGACGCTGCTCGGCGGCAGCGCCCGCGAAGGTCGCGTGATCCACCGCCCGGGTCTCGTCGCCTCGATCGTCCCGAGCGCGCCGGATTCGCCGGCGCTGAACGCCGCCGTCGCGCTCGACCCGAGCAAGGCGCCGGACCATCTCGAGGAGCTCGAGGTGATCTACGGCGCCGCGGGTGTGCGCCGCTGGGCGGTGTGGATCGACGGCGCCGCGCGCGAGGTGACGAACGAGTTCCGCCTCCGCGGCCTGGCGATCGCCTCCGCCTCGCCGGGCATGGGCGCCGTGATCGACGAGCTCGGCATCGACCTGATCACCGCCAACGACCGCCCGAACGCCGGGCTGAAGACCGTCGGGCGCGTCAACGACCTCGCCTACGGCAACGTCGACTCCCGCCTCGAGCGCACGCTGACGACGCTGACGGAGGGCGTCCTGCGCGGCTACCGCGCGGATCTCAACGGGGCGGCGGGCGCGGTGGCGCTCGCGCTGCACCACGGGCAGGACTGCGGCGTGTCGTTCGTGGCCACCGTGCCACAGGCCAGAAGGCACGGCCTCGCCACGCAGGTGATGCGCGCCGCGCTCGCCGACGCACGGCGCCACGGCCAGACCACGATCACGCTTCAGGCCACGGAACTCGGCGAGCGGCTCTATCAGAAGCTCGGCCTGCGACGACTCGGCCCGATGGAGCTGTGGGAGCACCGCCGGTGAGCCTGAACCCGTCGCTCGAGGACCTGCACTTCTGCCCGCGCTGCGGGCAACCGCCGACGATCGCGTTCCCCCGCAGCATCACCTGCCCGCACTGCGGCTACGCCGCCTTCTACAACCCGAAGCCGGTTGCGTGCGCGATCCCACAGACGCGCGACGGCAAGCTGATCCTGATGCGCCGCGGCTTCGAGCCCAGGCGCGGCCATTGGTCGATGCCAGGCGGTTTCGTGGACCTCGGTGAGTCGGTGGCACAGGCCGCGAGCCGCGAAGTCATGGAGGAACTCGAGCTGGAGATCGAGATAACCCACCTGATCGGCGTCTACTCGCGCGCCGAGGATCGTACGGTGGTGGTGGTCTACGCAGCGAACGCGCTGGGCACCCCGTCGCTTGACGGAGGAGGCCCTCGAGGTGCGGGCGTTTGCGCCGATTGATATCCCATGGCAGGAACTAGCCTTCTGGAGCGACGAAAGCGCGTTGCGCGACCACCTGAGCGGCGGCCGCGCGTCTGGACCTGGCTCCGTGTAAAGGCCGCCGCCCTCCTCAGCCTGCGGCGGGCGCTGTCGCTGCTCCTTGTCCTCGCCGCCACGCTCGCCGGCGGCTACCTGGCGCTCGTCAGCTACCACGACGACGACCAGCTGTCGGTCGGCGAGATCCGGATGTCGGTCGACCCGGGCCATCGCGGTGCGCTCGACATCTACGTGCCGCTGGTGGACTGGGGCGCGCGCTTCGAGGCGATCCGCGCGCCCGTGCGCGTCCGCGTCGACCTGCAGACGATCGATCGCGAGGTCGCCCAGGGCCTGGCGCAGGGCAAGGCGCTCAACGTCGAACAGGTCCGCGACGAGGCGCGCGCGGCGCTGAAGGCGTACCTGATGAAGCTGTTCGCGCTGATCCTGGCGAGCGCGCTCGCGCTGGGTCTGCTCGTCGCCTTCGCGATCCGCTCGCACACGCCGCGACTGAGATGGACGAGCGGTGTCGCGGTGCTCACCACCGCCGGCATCGCCGCCGCGCTGATCGCTCTGATCCCGCCGCGCGGCGAGATCTCCAACCCGCAGTACTACGCCCACGGCCCGGACATCCCGCGCGCGCTCGAGGCCGTCGAGGCGGCGCGGCGCACGTCGGGCGTGCTCGATCAGGAACTCGACGCACAGCTCGTCGGCCTCGCCCGCCTGGTGGTCGAGCCAGGCCGCCGTAGATCGCTCGCCAGGCAACCCGTGATCACGGTCGCCTCCGACCTGCACAACAACACGGTCGGGCTCGGCGTGCTCGAACGGCTCTCCAACGGCGGCCCGGTGTTCTTCGTCGGCGACCTCACCGACCGCGGCTCGCAGCTCGAGACCCAGCTCGTCCGCCGTGCCGCGCACTCCGGCAGGCCGTTCGTGTTCGTCTCGGGCAACCACGACTCCGACTACCTCTCGCGCGAGCTCTCGCGGGAGGGCGCGATCGTGCTCACGCAGACGGGCCGGATGCGGCCGGACGGGACGACCAACGGCAAGATCATCAACACCGTCGGCGGCCTGCAGGTGGCGGGCTATAGCGATCCGTTCGAGCGCCGCTCGGCCGAGGCCTTCCGCGACCGCTACGACGACAAGCCCAACCCCGCCGAGCAGGACCGGTTCTCCGGGTGGCTGCAGCCGCTGATCGGCAAGGTCGACATCGTCATGGTCCATGAGCCGGCGCTGATCGCCCCCGCCCTGCAGGTGCTCAAGGACAACCCGCCCTCGCGCCCGCTCGTCTTCCTCGTCGGCCACACGCACAAGGCGGAGCTGACCGAGCAGCCGGGCGTCACGGTGATCAACGGCGGGAGCATCGGCGCGGGCGGGACGGGCAACCTCGGCGAGAGCACGAATCTCGGGATCGCGCGCTTCGTCTACACGCTCGAACCGTCGTTCCAGCCGCTCGCCGCGGACCTCGTCTCGATCGATCCCGGCACGGGCTCATCCTCCGCTCGTCGCCAGCGCCTGGACCCAGATCCCTAGTATCCGGCGCATGCCGGTGGCGACCCTGTGGGACGAGCTGTTGGAGTCCGATCGCCGCCGGGTGTGGCATCCGTACGGCCCGATGCCCGCCGCGAACGCGCCGCTGCCGGTGGTCTCGGCGCAGGGCGTGCGCCTGCAGCTGGCGGACGGCCGCGAGCTGATCGACGGCATGGCGTCGTGGTGGTGCGCGATCCACGGCTACCGCCATCCGGTGCTCGACGCGGCGGTCCGCGATCAGCTCGAGCGCATGGCGCACGTGATGTTCGGCGGGCTCACGCATGAGGGGGCGATCCGGCTCGCCGAGCGGCTCACGGACTGGACCGGGACTCGATCACGTCTTCTTCGCCGACTCGGGAAGCGTGTCGCGTCGAGGTGGCGATCAAGCTCGTCCTGCAGTACTGGCACGGCGAGCGGCGCACGCTGCTGACCTGGCGCGGCGGCTACCACGGCGACACGTTCGGGGCGATGGCGGTCTGCGACCCCGACGGCGGCATGCACTCGATGTGGAAGGGCTCGCTGGCCGAGCATGTCTTCGCGCCACTGCCGGAGTGGACGCCGGAGTGGGAAGCCGCCACCCGCGCCCTGTTCGAGCAGCACACACTTGCGGGCGTGATCGTCGAGCCGATCGTGCAGGGCGCCGGCGGCATGCGCTTCCACCCGCCCGAATGCGTCGCCCTGCTGCGTTCGCTCTGCGACGAGCACGGGATCCTGTCTGGTGCTGGACGAGATCGCGACCGGCTTCGGGCGCACCGGCGAGCTGTTCGCGGGCCACGGCCAAGCGGACATCCTGTGCCTCGGGAAGGCCCTGACGGGCGGCTACATGACGCTGGCGGCGACGCTCTGCACGGCGGCGGTCGCAGAGCGCCTGAACGGGCCGCTCATGCACGGGCCGACCTTCATGGCCAATCCGCTTGCGACCGCCGCCGCGCTGGCGTCAACCGGTCTCCTGGAGAACGGTTCGTGGCGCGAGGATGTTGCGCGGATCGAGCGCGGACTCACCGCCGGGTTAGAGCCCGCGCGCGACCACGTCAAGGACGTGCGCGTGAAGGGCGCGATCGGAGTGATCGAGCTGCACGACGACGTCGATATGGCTGCGGCAACGGCCGTCGCCGTCGAGCACGGCGTCTGGCTGCGGCCCTTCCGCAACCTGATCTACACGATGCCGCCGTACGTCACCAACGACGAGGACCTGCGGCAGATCACCGAGGCGATGGTGGCATGCGCGTCGTCGTGACCGGCACCGACACCGGCGTCGGCAAGACGTACGTCTCGGCCGCGCTGTGCGACGCCGAGACGACCTACGTCAAGGCGGCGCAGACCGGCGGCGACGACGACGCGCAGACCGTGCGCGAGCTGTCCGGCGCCACCGTCCACACGCTCGCCTGGTACCCCGAGCCGCTCTCACCCGAGCGCTCCGCGGCCCGCGCGAACCTGCCCTGCATCACACCGCAGGAGATCGCGGACTTCGTGGAGCAGTTGCCCGACGATCGCGTGATCATCGAGGGCGCCGGCGGCCTGCTCGTCCGCTTCGGCGGTGAGGGGACGATCGCCGACGTCGCGGAGCTGCTCGACGCGCCGCTGATCGTCGTCGCCCGCGCCGGGCTGGGCACGCTCAACCACACCGCCTTGACGGTCGAGGCGATCGAGCGCCGGGGCCTGCGCTGCCTCGGCATCGTGATCGGCTCCTGGCCGCGCGACCCGGACCTCGCTTGTTTGTGCAACCTGGACGACCTCGAATCGATCGCCCCGATCCTCGGGCGCGTGCCCGAGGGCGCGACCGACCTCAAACTGGAGATCCCAGCATGATCCTCGACATCGCCCGTGAGCAGGTCCTCGAGCGGGGCATCGGCCTCGACGAGGCGCAGACGCTGCAGGTGCTGCAACTTCCCGACGAGTCGGTCGACGCCGCCCTGGACCTCGCGCACGAGGTCCGGATGAAGTGGTGCGGCCCGGAGGTCGAGATCGAGGGCATCGTCTCGCTCAAGACGGGTGGCTGCCCCGAGGATTGCCACTTCTGCTCGCAGTCGAGCCGCTTCGAGACGCCGGTGCGGGCGGTCCGGCTGGACATCCCGTCGCTGGTCGAGGCCGCCCGCGAGACGGCGTTGACCGGCGCGACCGAGTTCTGCATCGTCGCCGCCGTCCGCGGTCCCGACCGGCGCCTGATGGAGCAGGTGCGCGAGGGCGTCGCGGCGATCACCGCGGAGGTGGACATCAACGTCGCGTGCTCGCTCGGGATCCTCACGCGCGAGCAGGGCGTCGAGCTGGCCGAGCTGGGCGTCCACCGCTACAACCACAACCTCGAGACCGCGCGCTCGCACTTCGCCAACGTCGTCACGACGCACACGTGGGAGGAGCGCTGGGAGACGCTGGCGCTCGTGCGCGAGCTGGGGATGGAGGTCTGCTGCGGCGGCATCATCGGCATGGGCGAGACGCTCGAGCAGCGTGCCGAACTGGCCGCGCAGTTCGCCTCGCTGGACCCGGACGAGGTGCCGCTGAACTTCCTCGACCCGCGCCCCGGCACCCCCTTCGCATCGCTCGAGCCGGTGCCTGCGCAGGATGCGCTGCGGACGATCGCCGCGTTCCGGCTCGCGCTGCCGCGGACCATCCTGCGCTTCGCGGGCGGGCGCGAGCTGACGCTGGGCGACCTCGGCGCGAGGCAGGGCATGGTCGGCGGCATCAACGCCGTGATCGTCGGCAACTACCTGACGACGCTCGGGCGCGACCCGCAGGAGGACCTGGACCTGCTCGCGTCGCTCTCGATGCCGGTCAAGGAACTCTCGAAGACTCTGTGATCACGGAGGCCGAACGAACGGCGCTCGCGCCCTATTGCGCCGGTTGCGGCAAGCCGTTGCGCGATGGCTCGCACGAGCGCTGCCTGCGTCCGCTGGACCCGCCGCGCTGGTGCGCGAACTGCGGCCGCAAGCTCGCCGTCCAGGTCCTTCCGACGGGTTATGAGGCGCGATGCGTCCGCTGCCCCTGATCGAGGAGGCGCTGCACCGCTCGCTGCGCACGATCGAGAGCGCGCAGGGCCCGAAGGTGATGCTCGACGGGCGCGAGGTGCTGCTGCTGTGCTCGAACGACTACCTCGGGCTCGCCGGCGACCAGCGCGTGCGCGACGCGGCGGCGGAGACCGCGGCGCGGTGGGGCGCCGGCGCGGGCGGGTCGCCGCTGGTCAGCGGGCACATGGGCATCCATCGCGAGCTCGAGCAGCGGCTGGCCGAGCTCAAGGGGACCGAGGCCTGTGTGCTCTTCGGCAGCGGGTTCCTGGCCAACACCGGGGTGGTCGCGGCGCTTGCCTCTGACGGTGTGGTCGCCTCGGATGAGCTCAACCACGCCTCGATCGTCGACGGCTGCCGGCTCGCTCGCGCACGGACACTGGTCTATCCCCACGGATCGGTTCCGACGGGTGCGGACGTGATCGTCACCGACGCGGTCTTCAGCATGGATGGCGACGTCGCGCCGCTGGCCGAGTTGGTCGAGACCGGCGCGCGGGTGATCGTCGACGAGGCGCATGCGACCGGTGTGATCGGTGCCGAAGGCCGCGGGCTCGTGCATGAGCTCGGGCTGCAGAACGAGGTCATCACGATCGGCACGCTCGGCAAGGCGCTGGGCAGCTACGGCGCCTTCGTCTGCTGCGACGCGAAGACCGCCGACTTCCTCGTCAATCGCGCGCGGACGCTGATCTACTCGACTGCGCTGCCGCCGCCGTCGATCGGCGCCGCGCTCGCGCGCTCTGGAGCTGATGGATCGCTCGCTGCGTGGGGCGGCTGCACGCGAACGCACGCGTGCTGCGCGGTGCGTTGGGGGTCGAGGTCAACGACATGCCGATCGTCCCGCTGGTGTTCGGCGAGCCGGCGCAAGCGCTCGCGCGCTGCGCCGCGGCACTCGAGGAAGGCGTCTTCGCCCAGGCCATCCGCCCGCCCACGGTCCCGCCCGGAACGTCCCGCCTGCGGGTCGTCGCCACCGCCGCGCACGATCCGGACGATCTCCTTCGCGCCGGCCGCGTTCTTAATGAGAACGATTATGAATCAGATGGGCTACTCTGAGGGGCGAAGGGAAGTAGTCCCCACGGGTGGCGTTCGTCAACACGGCCGATAGGCCCGGCGCCACCGGCCTGTAGCAGGGCGGACGAAACCTTCTCCCTCAACCCGGAGAAGGACTCTTGCTACTCGCCGCTGCCACTGAAGCCGACAAGCTCAATCTGGATATCTCGCTCGGAACCTGGGCGATCCTCGGCGCGGTCATCGTCGTGATGCTCGCGTTCGACCTCTTCGTCTACGCCCGCGGCCATATCCCGAGCGTGCGCGAGAACCTGCTCTGGTCGATCGGCTGGATCCTGGTCGCGCTCGCCTTCGGCGCCGTCTTCTGGGCCTGGCAGGGCAGCGAAGCGGGGTCCCAGTACCTCGCCGGCTACCTGCTCGAGCGCTCGCTCTCGCTCGACAACATCTTCGTCTTCGCCGTGATCCTGGCCTACTTCGCGGTGCCCGGCGAGAAGGTCCAGGGCAAGGTCCTGGCCTGGGGCATCATGCTCGCGCTCTTCCTGCGCCTGATCTTCATCATGCTCGGCGCGGCGCTGCTGGACGCCTTCCACGTCACGTTCTACGTCTTCGGCGCGCTGCTGCTCTATACGGCGTGGAAGCTCGCCCGCCACGACGACGTCGAGGTCGACCCCGAGCACAACCCGCTGCTCAAACAACTCCGCAAGCGCGTCACGATCACCGACGAATACGACGGCGACAAGCTCTTCACGAAGGTCAACGGCAAGCGCGTCGCGACCCCGCTGCTCGCGGTCTTCATCGTCATCGCGTCGACCGACATCATCTTCGCCGTCGACTCGATCCCGGCGATCTTCGCCGTCACCCAGGAGCCGTTCATCGTCTTCGCCGCCAACGCGTTCGCGCTGATCGGCCTGCGCGCGCTTGTACTTCCTGCTCGTCGGCCTGATGGACCGCTTCGTCTACCTGACGCAGGGGCTGTCGGTGATCCTCGCGTTCATCGGCGTGAAGATGCTCCTGATCGACATCTGGCACGTACCGATCTGGCTCTCGCTGGCCGTGATCGCGGGCACGCTGGTGATCACCGCGGTGCTCTCGCTGCGGGCGGAGCCGAAGGCCAAGACGCCCGCGTAGCGCCATCCAGCGTTTGCGCGCCGAAATTCGCGACGACGCGGCGCCGGCCGTGACCGCGGTACCTTCACCCTGTCGTACCGGTTCCTGCGCACGTTCCGGCCGGCGACCTACCGTTTCCGCATCGTGGCCGACGAAGACTCCGCCTTCCAATACGGTCGCGGAGCCAGCCGTGCGGTCAACATTCACGTCAGACCATGATCCGAGCCGTCTTCCTCACCCTCGCCATCGCGCTGCTCACCGCCGCTCCCGCGGCCGCCGAGCCGGTCGAGATCACGCGGCAGGCCAAGGCCGCTCACACGGAGTTCCTGCTCACGGCGACGCCACCCGGGCCCGCGGCCACGATCTGTCTCGTGGACACCGGAGTCAACGTCAACGCCGATACGGTCGGCGTGATCGGGCGCCTGGCGCTCACGGGTGAGACGTCGGACCAGAGCCTGACCTCGCACGGCACGCAGATGGCGATGTTCATCGGTGCGCCGTCGAATGGCTTCGGAATGGTCGGCATCTGGCCGGCCGCCCGGATTCTCAGCGTCCGCGCGAATGTCGCGGGCGAGGAGGCGTTCACCGCGGTCGACTACATCAACGGCGTCAAGCGCTGCAGTGATGCCGCGATCGCGTATGGGGTCAAGGTCGTGGTCATGCCGGCGGCCTCGGAGTTCGCGCTGACGCCTCCTGAGCGGGAGGCCCTGGTCGACGAGGTCAGCGGCGCGCGAGCGACGGGGATCAGCTTCGTCGCCGCCGCCGGCAATAACGGCGGCGGACCTGTCGGCACGCCGGCGAACATCCCCGGCATCCTGTCCACCGGCGCCACCGATTCGGCTTCGGGCGGGCTGTGCTCGTTCAGCGCGACCGGTGCGCTGCTGCTCGCGCCCGGATGCGCGCTCGACGGTGCCGACCCGGCCACCGGTGCTTCATCCGGCGCACAGCAGGGGACGAGCCACGCCGCGGTGATCGCAGCCACCGCGCTCGCGGCGCTGCGGACCTGGCGACCCGATCTGACCCCGGACGACGCGGATCGCCTTCTCAGTGAAACCGCGAGGCCCTCGCCGTGGGGCCGAAGCGTGGACCTGACCGCTGCATTCGTCGCAGCTGGGCTGGGTGCGATCGCGGCACCGGCACCGGCACCGGCGCCTACTCCGCAACCGTCACCGACTCCCCAAGCCAAGGCAACGCTCGTCAAGCCACGGATCACCACGCGATCGCGTGGCAGTGGCGCAAAGCGCACCCTGACCGTGAAGGCGTCCAACCGCCCGCGCGGCGCCAAGCTCACGGTCCGCGTCTACGTTCGCGGGCACGGCGGAAAGCTGCGTCGCGTCGCCTCGCGAACGCGGCGGTCGTCAGTCGTCTCGATCCGAGTGCGTACGTGGCGGCGTGTAACCGCACGGTTCACCGATCCGGCCGGCAAGTATCTGCAGAGTCCGGCGCGGATCGTGACGCGACGATGAGGGTCGCCGTACTCGTGGCGGCGTTGGCATGCGCGATGGCAACGATCGCGAGCCGGGCCGATGCGGGCGTCTTCGAGGTCCGGTCCTGCGGAGCGAGTGCGACGTCCGCGTACACCCCGGCCAACGGCAGCCCGAGCACGATGGCCACAGCCACCCAATGCCCGCCGGTCGCGGGAACGCTCCTCAGCGGAATCTTCGCAGCGCCCCTCGCCGGGACGTTCACGCCGGACGGCCTGTCGAGTGGGTGGTCCGTCTTCACGCCCACCGGCCTCACGCTCCGGCGGCTTGATGTCCACCGCTCGATCGGTACTCGACGCAGCAACTGGACGGCCGTCGTCCGAACCGCCGAAGGAGCGGAACTCGAATCCTGCGTTCTCGGCGCTCTCGTCGAATGCCAGCGAGGCGATCCGGCCGGGGACAATTCCGCCACGTACGCGGGCCTCAGCACTCGAGGCGTGACGTTCTCGATCGAATGCCACACCGACCCGGTCGGACTCACCTGCCCCGGCCGAACACTCACGCAGGCATGGGTCGCGATCTACAGCTCGGTCGCGCTGGTCGACGATCCGACGCCCCCGACCGTCGAGCCGCTCGCCGGGGCGCTGCTCACGCCCGGCTGGCACAGCGAGAACGGGAACTTGAGCGTCGGGGCGAGCGACGCGAGCGGGATCAAGCGGCTGAGCCTCACCGCGGGCAGCACGACGCTCTACGACCAGGCGCAGAGTTGCGACTACTCGCGGATGCAGCCGTGCCCGGCGAGCAAGCGGGAGTACGGTGGCGGTCGACACCTCGCGGCTTCCCGACGGGACGCACCAACTCAGCGCCGTCGCCACCGATGCGGCGGAGCAGGCCGCGGCCGCGACCGCGGTCCTGCGGATCGACCGGCATGCGCCCGAGGCGCCGATCGCGCTCGGCGTGGAGCGCAACCCGGACGGGACGCTGGCGCTGGTGTGGACGAATCCGGATCAGGGGACGGCGGCGCCGATCGTGGGCGCGCGCTACGACGTCTGCGATGCCGCCGGGCAGAACTGCGTCGCCGGGGCACTCGTGCCCGGCCGGGACATCGCGCGTGTTCCCTCCGTGGCGATCCCCGCGGGTGAGCATGTCGTGCGGCTGTGGCTGCAGGACGAGGCGGGCAACGTCGATCCGGCGACCGCCGCGACGCTCGCGGTCGATCCTTCGACCGTCTCCGCGCGCCGGGCGGTCGATACGAATCCGCCGATCCTCCTGCCCGACGGTCCCAGCGCCGTCGCCGAAGCTGCGGATCACGAAGGCACGGCGGACCGGTTCGACGTTGACGCTCAGCGGCACGATCGCCCGCGGTGCCACGGCAACGATCCGGGCGCGACGTCGCCCGGACCAAGACCGGCAGGACGGCCGCGACGGCGAAGACGAAGCCGAAGAAGGGGAAGTGGACGTTGCGGGTGAAGCTGACGCCGGCGCTACGGCGAGCGCCGCGATGTACCTCAACGTGAAATATGCGGGTCAAACGGCCTTCCGCAAGACGACGCTGCACCGCAAGCTCGCAAAGAAGCGGCCACGAGGCGGCAGCACCGCGACGGAGTTCAGCGTGGAGCAGCGCTCAGCGCAACGCCGCTGAGTTCCTCGGCCGGGACGGGGCGGCCGAAGAGGAAGCCCTGGCCGAGGCGGCAGCCGAGCGCGCGCAGGGCTTCGGCCTGCTCGGGCTCCTCGATGCCCTCGGGGATCAGCACGAGCCCGAGGGACTCGCCCATCGCGACGATCGCGTTCAAGAGGGCGCTGTCCTCGCAGGCGTCCTTGGTGAAGGAGCGGTCGATCTTCAGGACGTCCATCGGGAACTTGCGCAGGTAGCTCAGCGACGAGTAGCCCGTGCCGAAGTCGTCGATCGCGAGGCGGACGCCGAGGCGGCGAAGGGCCTGCATCCGTTCAGCTTCGAGATCGCCGACGAGCGAGGACTCGGTGACCTCGAGGACCAGCCTCGCGGCAGTCCAGGCCGCCGTCGGACAGCGCGGTGGCGACCTCCTCGACGAAGCCCGGCTGCTCGAGCTGGGCCCCGGCGACGTTGACGCTCAGATAGGGAGCGCCGGCCCAGGTGGCCGCCTGGCGGACGGCTTCGCGCAGGACCCAGCGGCCCAGCGGCACGATCAGGCCGGTCTCCTCGGCCAGCGGGATGAACTCGCCGGGACCGAGGAAGCCGCGCACCGGATGCTGCCAGCGCACCAGCGCCTCGAAGCCGGCGACGCGACCCAGGTCGAGGTCGACGATCGACTGGTAGTGCAGGACGAGCTCGTCGTTGTCGATCGCCCGCTCGAGCTCCTCGCTGCGATCGAGGCGGGCGACGGCGTTGACGTGCATGTCGTTGGTGAAGACGGCGAAGCGGTTGGTGCCGGCGGCCTTGGCGGCGTACATCGCGAGGTCGGCGTTGCGCAGGAGCTGGTCGCCGGAGTCGGTGGTGGCGATGCCGATGCTGGCGCGCAGGTGCAGGCGCTTGCCCTCGAGCATCACGGGTGCGGCGAGGACGTCGAACAGGCGGTCGACCAGCGCGTCGACGTCGGCCACGTCCAGGGCGAGGATCGCGAACTCGTCGCCGCCGAGACGGGCGACGGTGTCGTCGTCACGCAGCGCGCGCGCGCAGGCGGTCGCCGGCGATCTCCAAGCAGGCGGTCGCCGGCCGCATGGCCGAGCGAGTCGTTGACGCGCTTGAAGTCGTCCAGGTCGAGGAAGGCGACGACGGCGGGCGCGCCGCAGCTTCAGGGTCTCGGCGATCCGGCGCTCGAAGAGCGAGCGGTTGGGCAGGCCGGTCAGCGAGTCGTGGAAGGCGAGCCGGCGCAGGTCGACCGTCGCGCAGGCGGCGGCGGTCGGCGACGTCCAGCAGGGCGAGCAGCGCGGTGAGGCCGACGACGAGCAGGACCATCACGACGACGGTGCCGATCCAGGACATCCTGTCGCTGCGCGCCGCGAGCTCGTGGTTGCGGTCGGCGGCGTCGCGCAGCGCGGCGCGAAGCGTCTCGAACGCGCTCTTCTCGCCCGGGACGCCTGCCGCGGGACGGCCGAAGTCGCGGGCCCGGAACGCCGCGAAATCCTGCTCGACGACCGGCTGGAACGCGTCGAAGGCGCGCAAGCAGGCCTTCGGCCTCGTCATCGGTCCCGTCCTGGAGCCCGAGCAGCTGCTCGTCGCATCCCGGCCAGCATCGAGGTCACCTCGGCCTGAACCTGGAGCGGCACGCTGCGCCGGGCCCGCGCCTCCCAGTTGAGCGCGTTGAGCCGGTTGGCGCTCGCCTGAACGCCGATCAGCGTCTCGTAGCGCCCGCGACGCTCGTCGGCGTGGCGGTGCACAGCAGCGATGCCGAGGGTCGCGACAGTGGCGACCACCGCGACGATGGCGGCGATCAGGATCGTGCGTCTGCCCTTCATTGCACCCGGGTGGTCGGCCAGAAGCCGCGCCGCTTGACCGTTTCAGAGACCGAGCGTTTTCTTGGTGACCTTCCCCATCGCGTTGCGCGGGAGCTCGTCGAGGTAGCGGACCTCGCGCGGGCGCTTGTGCGGTGTCAGCAGCGCAGCGACGTGATCGGCCAGTTCCTGCTCACCTGGACGCGAGGCACCCTCGACGACGATCCAGGCGATGATCCGCTCACCGAGGTCGTCGTCTGGCTCGCCGGTGACCGCCGCCTCGGCCACGCCGGGATGTTCCAGCAGCGCGTTCTCGATCTCGCCGGCGCCGATCTTGTAGCCGCCGCTCTTGATCAGATCGGTCGCGCGCCGCCCGACGATCCGGATGTAGCCGTCCTCCGAGCGCGTCGCGACGTCGCCCGTCGCGAACCACCCGGAGCGCATCGCCTCCGACGTCGCGTCGGCACGGTTCAGGTACTCCAGGAACAGGTTCGGGCCGCGGACCTGGATCTCGCCGACGGTCTCGTCGTCGGAGATGTCCAGCACGGCACCGGAATCGTCGACCAACCGCACCGACACGCCGCCCAGCGGCACCCCGACGGTCCCCGGCCGCCGGTCGCCGTCGGCACGGATCGCGGTGTTCATCAGCGTCTCGCTCATCCCGTAGCGCTCGACGGGCAGCAGCCCGCAGGCGGCCGAGATCCGCTGATGGTCGGCCGCGGGCAATGCGGCGGAGCCGGACACGAGCAGCCGAGCGCCGCCCACGGCCCGGGCCAACGCGGCCGAGGCCTCGAGATCGGCGGCCAACCGGTGGTACATCGTCGGCACCCCGAAGAGCATCGTCGCGGGCCCGGCCAGCGCGGCGCCCGCGGCCTCGGAGGAGAACTTGCCGAGGTGGAACGCGCCGCCGCCGCGCCGCAGCGGCCCGAGCACGCCGAGGATCAGCCCGTGGACGTGAAACAGCGGCAGGCCGTGCGCGACGACGTCGTCGCCCGTCCAGTCCCACGCGTCGGCGAGCGCGTCGAGGTTGGACGCGATCGCGCGCCGCGGCAGCACGACGCCCTTGGGCGGCCCGGTCGTCCCCGACGTGTAGACGACGATCGCCGGCGCCTCGTCGGAAGGCTCCGAACCGGGCCACGAGCCACGCGCGGACACGTCGACGTCAACGCGCTCGATCGCCTCGGGGACCGCCGCAGCCCGGCGTGCACAACACGAGCTCCGGCGCGCTGTCGGTGAGGATGTGCGCGAGCTCCTTCGACCCCGCCTTCGGGTTGATCGGCACGATCGGGACCCCGGCGGCCAGCGCCCCGACGACCGCCACACACGTCTCCAGCGACGGGACGGCCCAGACCGCCACGCGCGAGGCCCCGGCCACCCGCTCGGCCACCGCGCCGGCGGCGCCGTGCAGCTCGCGCGTAGGTCAACGACGCCTCGCCCACCCGCACGGCCTCGCGGCCGTCGGGCTCCTCCAAACCTGTTCAAGAGCACGCCAGAAGTTCTACCCCGTCCACTTCTGGCGACTCCTGCCGATCACCAGGGGAAGACCATGTCCGGCACCACCGCCCCACGCGCGCTCGTCGTCGACGACGCCCCCGAGAACCGCATGCTCGTCAGCGCCCTGCTCGTCCAGCAGGGCTTCGACGTCGAGCAGGCTGCCGACGGAGCGGCCGCCGTCCATGCGGCCTCGCTGCGCGACCACGACCTGATCGTCCTCGATCTCGGCCTGCCCGACATCGACGGGGTCGAGGTGTGCCGGCGCGTCCGCGCCTTCAGCGACGCGCACGTCCTGATGCTCACCGCGCAGGACACCGAGCTCGACAAGGTCGTCGGCTTCGAGGCCGGGCGCCGACGACTACGTCACCAAGCCGTTCTCCGTCGCCGAGCTCGTCGGTCGCGTAAAGGCCGTGCTGCGCCGCACCGCCGGCAACGCGACCGCCGCCCGCACCCCCGACATCCGCCGCTTCGGCACGCTGACCGTCGACGCCCCCGCCCGCGAGGTCAAGCTCGACGACGTCACGCTCGAGCTGACCCGGATCGAGTTCGACCTGCTCGACACGCTGACCGCCGCTCCGCGCGTCGCCTTCTCGCGCGCCCAGCTGCTCGAGCGTGTCTGGGGCGAGAACTGGTTCGGCGACGACCACCTCGTCGACGTCCACATCTCCAACCTGCGCCGCAAGCTCGCCGACGATCCGCGTTCGCCGGACTTCGTCTGCACCGTCCGCGGCGTCGGATACCGGATGGGCGCCGGACGGTGACGGCCACGGCGGTCGGGGCGCCTTCCCTCGCGCTGCCGCCCTCACTCGAAGAGGGAATCCTCGTCTGGGACCCCGAGGGCGTGGTCCTGAACGCCAACGAGGCGATGGCGCGCATGCTGGGCGTGACGATCGCGGCACTGATCGGCGCGCCGACCGACCCGACGTTGCTGCTCGCACCCGGCGGCGGAACCATCCCGCCCGAACAGCTGCCGGCGGCACGGGTGGAGCGGACGAACAGCCGCATCGACCAGGAGTTCGGCATGCCGCACGCCGACGGCAGCCACGTCTGGGTCTCGGCCCGCTCGGTGCCGCAGCCGGACGGCACGATCATCAGCGCCTACACGCAGATCAGCGAGGCGGAGGCCAAGGCGCGTGAGACCGCGCGCGTCGGCACGCTCGTCGACGACTCGCCCGACATGGTCTGGATGTTCGACGGCCACGGGCTGATCGAGTACGCGAGCCCGTCGTTCTCGGCCGCGCTCGGCATGCGCCAGGACGAGGTCCTCGGCCGCCTCTGGCGCGCGCTCACACACCCGCTCGACGTGCCCGCGCTGCGCGCCGCGCTCGCCGACGCCGGGCCGGACAACCCGCGCACCAAGATCATCGAGCTGCGCCTGCGGGCGAGCGACGGCAGCTGGGTCTGGGTCGAGGGCCAGGCGACGCTGCGCTTCCGCGCCGGCAGCGCGATCGCGGTCGAGATCATCGGCCGCGATGTCACCCGCACCCGCGCGGCGGAGGACGAGGGCCGGCGTCTGGCCTCGCAGCTGAAGGCGCTCGTCGCCGGCGCGCCGTACGGCATCCTGATGCTCGACCAGTTCCGGCGCATCGCCGTCGTCAACGAGTACGCGTGCTCGCTGCTCGAGCTGACCGAGCGCCCCGACGAGCTCGTCGGCAAGGAGTCGAACGCCGTCGTGCCGGGCCTCCAGCGCCTGCTCGAGGACCCCGCGGAGGCACTGGTCAAGCTGCGCGAGATGGCCGACCTCGGCACGACCGCACGCTTCGTCACCTTCGAGTGCGCCGACGGCCGGCGCGTCAGCGTCGACCACGTGCCGCTCGGCGACAACGGCTCCGCGGGCCGCCTCTGGACCTTCCGCGACATCACGCCGTTCAAGCTCGCCGAGCAGGAGCAGCGCGAGTTCCTGGCGACGATGAGCCACGAGATCAAGACGCCGCTGTCCGGGATCGCCGGCGCGGCGGAGCTGCTCTGCAGCGCCGGCCTGGGCGAGACCGAGCTCGAGCTGGCGGAGGTCATCGCCGACGCCGCCCAGGCGCTCGGCGGACTCGTTCGCGACGTGCTCGACGTATCGCGCGCCGAGGCGGGCCGCAGCGAGGAGGAGGCCGCCGGCTACGACCCGCGCCGCCTGCTCGCCTCCGTCGCCGGCGTGCTGCGGCCGGGCTTGCGCGGGCGCCCGCTCGAGCTGCTGGTGGAGGTCGACGCCGACGTCCCCGACGCGCTGCACGGCGACGCCGCCCGCGTGCGCCAGATCGTGCTCAACCTCGCCAGCAACGCGGTCAAGTACACGGAGTCCGGGCACGCGCGGATCCGCGCACGCGTCGACGACGAACGGCTGCTGATCACCGTCTCCGACACCGGGCGCGGCATCGCGGGGGGCGATCTCCAGCGCCTGTTCGAGCCGTGGACGCGCAACCACACGCGCGCCTGGGCCGGCACCGGGCTCGGCCTCAGCATCGCGCGCCGGCTGGCGCGCGCGATGGGCGGCGACGTCACCGTCGTCAGCGAGCTGGGCACCGGCTCGGCGTTCACGCTCGAGCTGCCGCTGGAGGCGGGCGAGCTGGCACCCGTCAGAACGGTCAAGGTCGCCGCCGCGCTGTCGGCGAGCCGCGTGCTCGTGGCCGAGGACGACAGTGCCCTGCGCCGGCTCCTCGGCATGCAGCTCGAGCGCCTGGGGGTCCAGCCGACACTGGTCGGCGGACGGCCAGGCCGCCGGTCGAAGCCGCGGCTGCCACCCCGTTCGACGCCATCCTGCTCGACCTGCGCATGCCGGTGCTCGGCGGGCTCGAGGCCGCGGAGGCGATCCGCGAGCGCGATCGGGAGATCCCGATCCTCGCCCTCACCGCCGACACCGCGGCCGAGGACGTCGAACGCTGCCGCGCGGCCGGCATGGACGGGCACCTGGCCAAGCCGGTCTCGCTGCCCGCCCTGCGCGAGGAGCTCGATCGCCGGATCGCGCCCGTGCTCGACGAGGCGCTGCTCGACGAGCTGGCCGAGAGCCTCGGCGGCCGCGCGCTCGTGAACCAGATGCTCCAGGTCTATCGCGACAGCCTGCCCGAGCGGCTGCGCAACCTGCGCGACGCGACCGACCCGGCGACGCTGCGCGAGGCCGCGCACGCCCTGCGCTCGCCGAGCGCCGGCTTCGGGGTCGCGCGCCTCGCCGCGCGGCTGCGTACCGTCGAGACCGCGGCCCGGGAAGGCAAACTGAGCGAAGTGGGCGCCGTGCTCGTCGCCGCCGCCCATGCCGATCGCGCGCTCGCGGCACGCTTGATCGCTTCTTGACCTTCACCCAATCGAGGCTTGACCTTTCGTGTCGATGCCCGATGCATGAAGCGTCACCTCGCCATCGCCGCCGCCCCCGAGCCGAAGGAAGTCGAGGCCGGCGGCGACGCCGTCCGCCTGACGGGCGAGGCCGCCAAGCAGGCCGAGCAGGCGAACCTGCGCGCGCTCGAAGCCGCGATCGAAGCCTCGGGCTGGCTACGCCGCTGACGAGAACGCCGGCACGAGCCAGCGGCGCAGCAGCATCGCCAGGTTCGTGGCCGACGACGGGTCGGTCAGCATCGAGTAGTGATCGCCGGCGCTGGCGAGACGCTCGACCGGGCCGAACCGGTCCCAGCCGAGGGCCGGGCTCTCCGGGGCGAGGCTCTCGGTCGGCCTTGACCACCGTCAGCGGCAGCCCCGCGGGCGCCGCTTCGGCGATCAGCCGGTGGTCGCGCAGCACGCGGCTCGCGTGCTCGTCGTAGCAGCGCCGGACCGTCGCCGAGGAGGTGTCCGCGCGCAGCGCGCCGGCGGTCGCCGCCGCGTCGAGGATGTGCGCGAGGCCCGCTTCGAGCCCCTCGCCCAGGCGTGCCGGATCGACCTGCAGCGTGCGGCCGCGGCGCGCGCCGGCGTACATCGCGAACGAGCGCAGCAGCCGCGCCTCGTCGGGCTCGCCGGCGAGCGCGCCCGGGGCGAGGCCGTCGAGCACGACGACGCGACGCGCCGGCCCCGCCATCCGCGCCGCGAGCGCGTCGGCGACCACGCCGCCGACGCCCCAGCCGACGAGCACGCGCGAGCGCGCCGGGCCGAGCCGCGCCCGCAGCCGCTCGGCGAGCGCGTCGACCGTGAGCTCCGGGTCGGCCGCCCAGAAGCGATTGATCGTCTCGAGCTCGAGCACCTTCACCGGCGTGCCGGCGGGCAGGTGCGACGCGAGCCGCGCCCAGCAGGCGGCGGACAGGGCACCAGGGTGGATCACGCACAGCTCAGTGGAAGGCATCACCCGCACAGAGCGTGGCGACCACGCGCTGATACATGCCGGCGCTAGAGAAATTCGCGCACGAGCGCGAGGTACTCCGGGACGTCGATCAGGAACGAGTCGTGGCCCCAGGGAGAGACGACCTCGTGATGGCGCACGTCGGCCTCGCGCGCCTCCAGCTGCTCGCGGATGTAGATCGAGTGCTCGGTCCCGAAGCGCCAGTCGGAGTCGAAGGAGACGAGCAGGTAGCGGGTGTCGGGAGTGCGCAGCGGCTCGTCGGCGAACGGCTCGTAGTAGTCCATCACCCGCGACAGGTACAGGTAGGTGTGCTTGTCGAAGCGGGCCAGGAAGATCGCCGACTGGTAGTCGAGATAGTGCTCGACCTCGAAGTCCGACGTCAGCGTCATGCCGGCCTCCGGGACGCGCCGCGCGCGGTCGAACTTGCGCCGCAGCGACTCGTCGGAGACGTAGGTGATGTGGGCCATCATGCGCGCGATGTCCATCGCGTCGTGCTGGAGGATCGCGTGCCGCGCGACCTTCGAGAACGCGATGTTCTGCGCGCTCAGCCGGGCCGTCGTGCAGACCAGCACGGCGCGTTCGATCTCGCCGGGATGGTCGAGCGTCCACTGCAGGATCTGCATGCCGCCGAGCGAGCCGCCGACCGCGGCGTGCAGGCGGTCGCACGCCGAGCTCATGCAGCAGCGCGCGGTGGACCGCGACCATGTCGCGCATCGTGAACAGCGGGAAGTCCAGCCCGTAGCGCTCGCCCGTCGCCGGGTTCGTCGACGCCGGCCCGGTCGTCCCCTTGCAGCCGCCGAGGATGTTCGCGCAGATGACGTGGAAGCGGTCGGTGTCGACCGCCTTGCCCGGCCCGACGAGCGTGTCCCACCAGTCGGCCGCCTCGGCGTCGCCGGTCAGCGCGTGACAGATGTAGATCGCGGGCTGCGCGGGATCGCCGTAGGTCACGTAGGCGATCTCCAGCGGCGCGAGCCGCGCGCCGGACTCGAGCGTCAGACCGTCCTCGAGGACGAGCGTCTCAGCCACGTGTGCGCTTGGACGAGATGACGCCGGTGTCGAAGCCCGCGAGGTGCAGGCCGCCGTGGAAGCGGGCGTGCTCGATCTTGATGCAGCGGTTGGAGACGACCTGCAGGCCCGCGTCGTGCGCGATCTGCACGGCCTCGTCGTTGTGCAGCCCGAGCTGCATCCAGAACGTGCCGGCACCGGCTTCGACCGCCTCGCGCGCAACCCCCGGAAGCTGATCCGCGCGCCGGAAGACGTCGACGATGTCGGGCGTGCCGGGCAGATCCGCCAGCGACGGATAGGCCTGCACGCCGAGGATCTCGGACTCGTTGGGCGTGACCGGCCAGACCTCGTAGTCGGCGCTCGACGAGAGCAGGTAGGTGAGCACGAAGTTGCTGGCGCGGGCCTTGTTGGCGGACGCGCCGACGACGGCGATCGTGCGCGCGCGGCGCAGGATCGCGCGCCGCTCACCGGCGGTGGGCGGCACCCAGGCGCCGCTCATCCCAGCGCCCGATCGAGGTCGTAGATGATGTCGTCGACGTCCTCGATGCCGACGCTGATGCGCACCAGCTCGGGCAGCACGCCAGCGGCGTCCAGCGCCTCGGTGCTGAGCTGGCGGTGCGTCGTCGAGCCGGGATGGATGACGAGCGTGCGCGTGTCGCCGACGTTCGCCAGGTGCGAGCACAGCTCGACGCGGCCGATGAACGCCTCACCCGCCTCGCGGCCGCCTTCGCAGCCGAAGGAGAAGACCGCGCCCGGGCCCTTGGGCAGGTAGCGCTTCGCCAGCGCGTGGTTGGGATCGGCCGGCAGCCCGGCGTAGCGGACCCAGCTCACCCGCGGATCGGCGTCGAGCCATTCGGCGATGGCCTGCGCGTTGGCGACGTGCGCGTCCATCCGCAGCGGCAGCGTCTCCATCCCCTGCAGGATCAGGAACGCGTTGAACGGCGACAGGACGCCGCCGAGGTTGCGCAGGCCCTCGACGCGCAGCTTGGTCGCGAAGCCGTACTCGCCGAAGTTGTCCCAGAAGCGCAGGTTGCCGTAGGTCGCGACCGGCTCGGTCATGACCGGGAAGTTGCCGTTGTCCCACGGGAAGCGGCCGGAGTCGACGATCACGCCGCCGATCGAGGTCCCGTGTCCGCCGAGGTACTTGGTCGCGGAGTGCAGGACGATGTCGGCGCCGAAGTCCAGCGGGCGGCACAGATACGGCGAAGCGAGGGTCGAGTCGACCGCCAGCGGGACGCCCGCGTCGTGCGCGACCTTGGCCAGCGCCTCCAGATCGGCGACCGTGCCGGCCGGGTTGGCGACGATCTCGGTGTAGACGAGCTTGGTGCGGCCGGGCTGGACCGCCGCGGCGAACGCGGCCGGGTCGTCGGGCGCGACGAAGGTGGTCTCGATGCCGAGCCGGCGCAGCGTCACGTTCAGCAGCGTGTAGGTGCCGCCGTAGAGGGCGCTCGAGGCGACGATGTGATCGCCCGCGTCGCAGAGCTGGGTGAACAGCAACGTCTCGGCGGCCTGGCCGCTGCTCGTCGCGACGGCCCCGATCCCACCCTCCAGGCTGGCCACGCGCTCCTCGAACGCGGCGACCGTCGGGATTGCCCAGACGCGTGTAGATGTTCCCGTACTTCTGCAGGGAAAACAGGTCCGCCGCGTCGGCCGTGTCCTCGAACACGAACGACGTCGTCTGGTAGATCGGGACGGCGCGTGCACCCGTGGTCGGATCGGGTCGGGCACCGGCGTGGATGGCCCGCGTGCGCATCCCCCAATCCCGGTCCTCAGGCTCAGTCATGGGCGAAGACGGTACTGAGGCTCTGCCTTGAAGAAGTCAGAAGGCGAACATTTCCTGGCGAAAGGTGCATTGCAAGCAGGTCCGGGAGTCAGTCCGGTGCATCGTGCAGTTGCGCCATTAACCATTTATCGGTCTGACTTAGGTCGGACACGTCACATAATCCGACCCTGACCAAGCGTATAGGTTCCCGGCTCTGAAGTAAACGGGCGGGGGAGTAAATGTCCCGAAGGAGCTGGTCAAATGTTGGTCGCGGTGCTGGTGGTGTTGGCGCTTGCGCCGGGCGCCGCGCAAGCGCGCACCAGAGTCCGGGCAACTGCAACGTCGAACAGTTCGACCTGAGGATCAGCCGCGACAACTTCGCGTCAGAACGGCGACGCATCGAACGACACCGTCACGGTCAACGATCTACGCCGCGAATGCGGGCGGCTCCGCGTGCGACATCACGAGCGCGACGATCACGCTGCAGCTGCCCGGACCCGACGGCCAGCCGAGCCGGCGCGCCGCAGACGTCGTCGCCAACGGGCCTCGACCTCCCGAGCAGACTCCGCCGAGCGCCAGGTCGGGCCGTATCCATACACCGATCAACGTCAACTCCGGGCGTGACCGACGCGATCGTTCTCGCGTCGGCCGAACGGCGTCTTGCATGACGCTGACGGTCGATCACAGCGCGGTCACATCAGCCAAGACCATCGGCACGACGGTCATCGTCGCAGCCGGCCATCGAGGTCGTCAAGACCGGCTCGATATCAGGGCCGGCGTCGCGCCGCAGAACGTGACGTACACGTTCACGCGTCTACAACCGCAGCGTGCCGCCGGATCGCGCTGGACAACGTCACCGTGTCCGACAGCCTCTGCCCGGCGTGTGACCGGCCCGACGCGGTGACACCAACGCCGACAAGCGATTCGACCCGAACGAGGTCTGGCGTCTACACGTGCACGATGACTCACCCGGTCGCCGGTCAATACAACAACGTGGTGACGGCCTGCGCCGAGTTGATCCTCAACGGCGAGACGGACAAGGTCTGCGACGACCGCCCATGGTCGGTCACCCTGACCGCCGCCGCCGTGTCGCCCGCCCAGCAGGTCGCGGTCAAGCCGACGACGGCCGCCCAGGCGCCGTGCACGCTCTCGAAGGCGACGAAGACGACGGTTCGCGCCAAGCAGCTGAACACGATCCGTGTGAAGGTCTCCAGCGTCGACGCGGGAACGGTCGTCAAGATCACGCTCCCTGGCGGCAAGGTCGTCAAAGCCAAGACCAGCAAGAGCGGCATCGCGACGTTCAAGGTCCGGCCGACCAAGTCGGGGACCGCTAGCATCCGCGCTGCCGCATGCTCCGACGTCGAACGCCTTTCCGTGAAGCCCGCCCGGCGTGTCGTCGCGAAGAAGGTTCCGCGGGTCACCGGCTGAGCGTGCTGAGAAGTTCTGTAGTCGCCGCCGCCGCGATCGCGCTGATCGCGGCGGCGCCGGCCCATGCCGCGAAGGTCGAGAAGCTTCAGAAGCTCGGCAAGCTGTCCTACTACGCGTACGTCGAGAAGGCCGTGCCCGCCAAGGCGCAGGCCAAGACCTCGGCCCGCACCGTGGGCAAGCTCACGCGCAAGACCGGCGAGGGCACCGACGATCTCGTCTCGGTGATCGCCCGCACGACCGACAGCAAGGATCGCGTGTGGCTGCAGGTGCGGCTGCCGATCCGACCCAACGGCACCACGGGGTGGGTCCAGGAGACCGCGCTGAGTGAGCTGCAGCCGGTCGACACCTGGCTGAGGATCTCCACCAAGACCTACAAGGCGACCGTCATCAGGAAAGGCAAGCGCATCTTCAGCGCCAACGTCGGCGTCGGGCAGCCGCAGTGGCCGACGCCGCGCGGCCAGTTCTACGTGCGCGCGAAGCTGACGGGCTACAAGAACCCGGTCTACGGGCCGCTCGCGTTCGTCACGAGCGCGACCTCGGACACGTTGACCGACTGGCCCGGCGGCGGCATCGTCGGCGTCCACGGGACCAACCAGCCGGGGATCATCCCGGGCCGCATCTCGCATGGCTGCGTGCGCATGCGCAACGCCGACATCCTGAAGCTGGACAAGCTGATCGAGGTCGGCACCCCGATCACGATCACCTGATGCCCTGGGCGGGGCGGAACCGGTTCGCCGGGTCCACCTCGCCCTTGACCTGCCGCAGCCGCGGCTGGTTCGCGCCGTAGCAGGCGCGCGGGGCGTCGGCGAGATCAGGTCGGCGTCGGCGCCGCTCCCGTAGCGAGTCGCGCCGGGGGTCGGCGCGCGCCGCGCAAGGCCCGCTCCTGCCGGCGCGTCAGCCGCCGCGACTCAGCGGCTCGCGCCCACGAGAAGCAACGCGGCCGCGGCGCCACGTTGCACCGGCAGCCTTCTCCGCGTGAGCCGCTTGGGCCAGCGGATCCGGAGCCGGTCAGACCCCCGCGAACGCGTCACGTGTGGTCGTCGAGTGATCCGCCCCCGCGTTCGGCGCGCTGTCTACTGCGAACCGGTTAACGCACCAGGAGGCGCGCAATGACAGAAGTGACCAACCACCTCTACGACACGATCGACGACCAGAACGCAGGGCTCCCCGCGTCCACGCGTCGCACGCTCGTCAAGTCGACCGCCGCAGCCCTCGGGTCGATGGGCATGCTCGGACTGGTCGCCGACAAGGCGTTCGGTGAGGTCAAGACCGCGGACGCGAACTCCGTCGAGAACATCACGACCGTCGCCGCGACGGCCGAAGTGCTGGCCACGATCGTCAACACGCTCGGCGCCGAGAAGCTCGCGGGCCAACTCGACGCGGTCACGCTGCGCAACGTCCGCGCCGCGGCGCAGCAGGAGAAGAACCACTACGAGCTGCTGACGTCGTCAGCGGTCGGCGGTAAGGCCGCGACGATGTCGATCCACGTCCCCGACGCGGTCTTCGCGAACCCGGCTGCGCTGCTGTCCACGCTGGCCGTCGGCGACCAGGTGTTCATCAACGCCTATCTGCTCGCGAACACGGTGTTCGCCCGCCAGGGGACGCTCAAGGGCTCGCAGTTCGCCCGCTACACGGCCGAGATCATGGCCGTGGAATCCGTCCACCGCGCGCTCGCGCTGCAGTCGCTGGGCAAGCTCGGCAACGACCGCGCGTACGCGAAGTTCGCCCAGCGCGAGGACGTCAAGGGGCTGGCGACGACCGGCGTCCCCGGCTTCTACAAGATCCTCGACGCCGTCACGATCCTCGAATCCGCCGGCTTCGGCTTCGGCAAGGCCGGCAGCAAGCCGGGCCAGATGTACGACTACGCGACCATCTCGGCGCGCACGCCGAGCGATCCGGACGTGAACACCCTCACAATCAACTAGTGCTCGTGCCGGTAATTTGGAGGGGATGAGTTACCGGCGCTTCGTCGCCCTCGGCGACAGCACGACCGAGGGCCTGATGGACCCGCTCCCGGACGGGAGCGGGTTCCGCGGCTGGGCCGACCGGCTGGCCGAGCTGCTGGCGACGATCGACCCGGAGCTGCGCTACGCGAACCTGGCCGTGCGCGGCAAGCTCGCGCGTCAGGTCCGCGCGGAGCAACTCGAGCCGGCGCTCGCGCTCTCCCCCGATCTCGCGAGCGTGCTCGCGGGGCTCAACGACATGCTGCGCAAGAACGTCGACGTCGACGCGGTGCTGGCCGAGGTCGACGCCACCGTGGGCGCGCTGCGCGACTCGGGCGCCGACGTCCTGATGTTCACGCTGCCTGACCCGGTGCCGATCAACCCGCTCGCGAAGGCCGCCGCCACCCGGCTGGTCGTCTACAACGCCGCGATCCGCGCGATCGCGCAGCGCCGCGGAGCGTTCGTCGTCGAGCTCGACGCGCACCCGGTCGCCTCCGACCGCCGGCTCTGGAACGAGGACCGGCTGCACGCGAACCCGGAGGGTCACCGCCGGATCGCGCTCGCCGCGGCGCACGCGCTCGGCCTGCCCGACACCGACGCGTCGTGGACGGACGTCTTCG
This sequence comes from uncultured Solirubrobacteraceae bacterium, assembly GCA_963848475.1. Lineage (GTDB taxonomy): Bacteria > Actinomycetota > Thermoleophilia > Solirubrobacterales > Solirubrobacteraceae > Solirubrobacter. Next base: position 194,547 of record CAWKDW010000008.1, read on the forward strand.
TCGAGCCGCTCGGCCCGCGCTCGCGCGCGTCGCACGCGGTCTGGTTCGGCCGCTACTTCACGCCATGGCTGATCCGCCGGCTGCGTGGGCGCTCGTCGGGCGACGGCCGCGTGGCCAAGCGCCCGGAGCTCGAGCCCTTGCGGCGCTAACGGCGGTCGATCACGCGCACGGCCTTGCCCTCGCTGCGGGGGACCTCGCCGGGCGCCAGGACTTCCACCCTGACCGACACGCCGATCCGTTCGCGGATCGCATGCTTGATCGCGTCCGCGAGCGCGGCGGTGTCGACCTGGGCGTCGGTGGGCTCGCAGTGGATCGTGACCTCGTCGAGCGCCTCGGGCCGCTCGACGATGAGCTGGTAGTGCGGCGCGACGCCCTCCTGGCTGATCAGGACGTGCTCGAGCTGGGACGGGTAGAGGTTCACGCCGCGCACGATCAGCATGTCGTCGTGGCGCCCGCGGACGGCGCTCATGCGGGCGAACGTCCGGCCGCACGCGCACGGCTCGCGAGTCACGCTCGCGATGTCGCCGGTGCGGTAGCGCAGCAGCGGCAGCGCCTCCTTGGTCAGCGTCGTGAAGACGAGCTCGCCGTCGCTGCCGTCGGGAACACGCTCGCCGCCGTCAGGGTCGATGACCTCGACGAGGAAGTGATCCTCCTGCACGTGCAGGCCGTCACGGCGCGGGGCACTCCGCGGCCACGCCCGGCCCGACGATCTCCGACAGGCCGTAGACGTTGAGCGCCGTCAGGCCCAGCTCGGCCTCGAGCTCCGAGCGCATCGCCTCGGTCCACGGCTCGGCGCCGAACAGCCCGAGCTCGAGCTCGAGCTCGTCCTTGTCGATCCCCGCCTCACGCAGGCCCTGGGCGATGTGCAGCGCGTAGGACGGCGTGCTGCACAGCACCTGGCCGCCGAGGTCGCGCAGCAGCGTGGCCTGGCGCGCCGTGACGCCGCCGGAGACCGGGATCACGAGCGCGCCGAGCTGCTCGGCGCCCTGGTGGAAGCCGAGCCCACCGGTGAAGAGCCCGTAGCCGTAGGCGTTGTGGACGACCATGCCGGGTTTGACGCCGGCCATCGCCATGCAGCGCGCCATCACTCGCGACCACATGTCCAGGTCGGCCTGCGTGTAGGCGACGACGGTCGGCGTTCCCCCGGTGCCGCTGGAGGCGTGGATGCGGCGCAGTTGGTAGTGGGCGACCGCGAGCATCCCGAACGGGTAGGCCGCGCGCAGGTCGTCCTTGACCGTGAACGGCAGCTGCGTCAGCGCGTCGAGCGAGTCGAGCTGCTCCGGCAGCGCCTCGCCGCGCGGGGTGCGCGCGGACGCGCGCGACGGTCTGCTGGAGGCGCTCGAGCTGGAGCGTCTCGAGCACGACGCGCGGCGCGTGCTCAATCCGAACGCTCATGCGCGCGCCAGTTCTCCTCGAGGTTGCGGATCAGGGCCGGGCTGTAGTGGCAGGCGGCCTGCTCGCGGCAGTAGGTCGCCATGTATTCGCGGAACGTCTCGATCGGCTCCTGGCCGATCCGCAGCGCGCGGCGGTTGGCGACGCCGCTGACCGCTCCGGCGCTTGAGAGGTGGCGCGCGGTGCGCTCGATCGCGGCGTCCATCTCGCCCATCGCGACGATGTCGTCGGCCAGTTCCTCGGGCGCGAGCTCGCGGTCGGAGAGGATCGCCTGGCGCGCCCGGCGGTCGCCGACGAAGCGCGGCAGGCGGAGGTTCGCGGCGCCGGGGATGATCCCCTCGTTGCGCGCCGGCAGGGTGCAGCGCGTGCCCTCCTCGGCGAGGATGTGATCGACCGTCAGCAGCAGCTGGCAGCCGCCGCCGATCGCGTAGGTCTCCGCGGCGGCGATCCAGAGCTTCTCGACCTCCGGCCGGCTGAGCCCCCGGTAGACCTTGTGGACGAGGCCGAGGTCGCGGATCGCGAAGAAGAGATACGAGATCTGGCCGCGGTAGAGGTGCGTGAGGTTCAGGCCGGCGCCGAAGATGCGCCGGCCGGCGTAGCGCGGGTGCTCGACGACGCCGCCGCGCAGCACCGCGACCTCGATCGCCGGGTCCAGCAGCACGAGGTCGATCGCCGCCTCCAGCGGACCGGTCGTCGTGTCGTCCTCGGCGTTGAGGTGGCGCGGGTTGCGCAGCTCGACGGTGCCGACGTTGCCGTCGCGGGTGACGGCCGCCGTTCCGAGGTCGATGCTGCCGGTGGCCTCGAAGGCCTCGCGGTGCTCGAGCGCGAGCGCCGTCGGGCGCAGCATCACGTCGATCAGGTGACGGCCGGTCTCGGGGTGCGAGAGCACGTGGCCGAGCAGCAGGCCCTGGGCGATCTCGTGGCCGTCCTTGTCCTTCTGCAGGTGCTCGCGCTCGCGTTCGACCACCGCGCGGCTCGGGGTCAGGCCCGGGACGCGCTCGGCGGCGGCGTAGACGAGGTCGTCGGCGCGCAGGCCGTCGGTCCCGTTCTTCGTGAGGTCGCCGTAGAGCGCGCGGGTGTGGCGCGTCAGAAACTTGTCACGCGTGGCGTCGAGCGAGGCGAGGATCTCGCTCGCTTCGGCCTGCTCGCGCTCGTCGCGCTGCGGCTTGGTCGGCAGGCCGGCGAGGTCGTCGGCGCGCCGCTGGAAGTACGCGCCCGCGGCGCTCGGCGTCGTGCTCGTAGTCGCCGGCGAGCGCGGGTCCTTCATTCGCCATGGGCGACATCTTCGCGCAGCCGCTCGCCGGGGGCGATCCGGGTGCGCACGATCAGCTCGGCGATGATGATCGCGCTCAGCAGCTCGACCGCGAGCAGCGTCAGCAGCACGGTCAGCTGGATCCGGGCCGCCTCGGCGGGCGAGGCGCCGCCGAGCACGAGGCCGACGAACGTGCCCGGGAGCGTGACGATGCCGACGTTGCGGGTCTGATCGATGGCCGGCACGAGGCCGGTCTTGATCGCCTGGCGGACGGTCGGCGCGAGCGCGTCGCGGATCCGGTCGCCGAGCGCGAGCCGCGTCTCGATCGCGTCCGCGTCGGCGTGCAGGCCCTCGAGCAGGCGGCGGCCCGTGAGCGTCGTCGCGGTCATCGCGCCGCCGATCAGGATCCCCGCCGTCGGGATCGACGCCTGCGGCGTGGGCTCGAACGCCCCGACGGCGATCAGGATCGCCGCGGCGCCGACGGCGGGGATTGCGATCGCCGCGATCGCCCGCGCGCGGGCCTCGGGAACGCCCTTCAGGCGACCGCCCGAGGTCAGCGCGGCGGTCGTGATCATCGCCGCCACGAAGGCGATCGCGAGCGCCTCGTACTCGAAGACGAGCGCGATCAGGGCGCCGACGGCGGCGAGTTGGACGGTGGCCCGCAGGGCGGCGAGCGGCGATCTCCTTGGAAAGCCCGAGCCTCAGCCGATGGGCGAGCAGCACCGCGAGCGCGACGAAGGCGAGCCCAGACGCGACCTGCAGGACGGCCGCGCTCACCCGGTCGTCGCCGTCCCCGACACGATCCGCAGCGTCGCGTCGGCGACCGCCTCGGCCAGCACGAGGTCGTGCGTCGCGACGATCACGATCAGCTCGCGCTTGGCGAGCGCCGTGATCGTGTCGGCGATGTGCTGCGCCGTGTCGGGGTCGAGCGCCGCGGTCGGCTCGTCGAGCAGGATCGCGTCGGGGTCGCGCGTGAGCGCCCGCGCGAGCGCGACGCGCGCGCGCTCGCCGCCGGAGAGCGCGCGGGCGGTGCGGGGCAGGAAGCGTCGGGTCGAGGCCGGCGGCGGCGAGCGCGGCGTCGCGGGCATCGTCGACGCAGCGCCGCGAGCCCGTACGCGAGGTTGTCGGCGACCGTGCCGGGCAGCATCACCGGCGCCTGGGCGACGAGCGCGACACGGCGGCGCAGAGCGGGCGGGTCGAGCGTGAGGATGTCCTCGCCGTCGAGCGTGATCGTCCCGCTCGCGGCCTCCGCCAGGCGGTTCAGGCAGCGCAGGAGCGTGCTCTTCCCGAGCCGGAGGCGCCCGCGAGCGCGAGCACGCGGCCGCGCGCGGCGTCGAAGCTGACGTCGTGCAGCACTGGGCGTCCCGCCCGCTGAACCGTGAGGTCGCGGACCGCGATCCCGGTACGCATGAAAGCGATTGTGCCGGGTCCCTCGTGTTCGGTAGTTTGACCCGCAAATGGCCATGACCAACGAGGAAGCCCATGCGCTGTCGCGCGAGCGCGGAACGTCGCGACTGATCTACGGGCTCGCACGCATCCTGCTGACGCCGGTCGCCTTCGTCTGGTACCGGTTCAAGGTGACCGGTGCCGAGTACATCCCCGCCGAGGGACCAGCGATCATCGCGCCCAACCACAAGAGCTTCTACGACTCGTTCTTCGTCGGGCTCGCGACCAAGCGCCACCTGCACTTCATGGCCAAGACCGAGCTCTTCGAGGGCAAGTCGGCGCCGCTGCTCTCCGGCCTCGGCGCGTTCCCGGTGCGCCGCGGGACCGCCGATCCCGACGCGCTGGAGACCGCCCGCTACCACCTCGACCACGGCCGCGTGCTCGCGCTGTTCCCGGAGGGCACACGGCACCGCGACCCCGAGCAGCTGCGCTCGCCACGCAAGGGCGCCGGCCGGCTCGCGATCGAGGCCCAGGCCCCGATCGTCCCGTGCGCGATCACCGGCACCGACCACCTGTTCGCGCGGCTGGTTCCCGCGCCCGGTCAAGGTCCAGGTCTCCTTCGCCCCGGCGATCCAGCCGGCGCAGCTGGAGGCGACGCCCGGAGGCCGCCGCGGATCTGATCGAGAACCAGGTCTGGCCCGAGGTCGAGCGCGAGTTCCGCCGCCTGAAGGCCAACCCGGGCCTGATCGCCGCCGTCGTCGCCGCTGTCACCGCGGGCGCCGCCGGCGGCGGCGTCGCCTACAAGAACCAGAAGAAGCCCAAGCGCCGGATCCCGACGCCGAAGATCAAGGCCCCGAAGATCAAGGCCCCCAAGATCAAGCTCGGGCGGAAGAAGAAGGGCCCCTTCCGCAAGTAAAGAGCGACTCGCCGCCGGACACCGTCCAGGTGCCGACGGCGACGCCGTCCTCGAGGATGACAGGGCGGAGGATGCCTCCACCCGGGTGGACGGCCTTGGCGTGCTCGGCGGGGACGGTCGGGGTGCGATCGCGCCAGCCGAGCAGCAGCTCGTCGAAGGCTCGGGAGCAGCACGCGCGGGACCGGGCCGTCCTCGCCGGCGTCGTCCTGTGGCGGGCGGCAGTCGCGCTTCGGCAGGCCGGACCAGTAGGCGAGGTCGTCCGCGGTCGCTCCGGCGTGGGCGGCGTAGTAGCGGCGGGCGAGTTCCTCCAACGAGCGGTCACGGTCCGGCGGCGGCGGCAGTTCGAGCGCGACGAAGACGCGCTCCGGCGTCTGCGCGACGCGGCCTCGCATCGCGGCGCGGGCGAGCAGGTGGACGATCGCCTGGCCCTCGACGGGTATGCCGTGCGAGGCGAGCAGGGCCTTCAGGACGGCGCGGGTCGCGGGGACGGCCGAGGCGATCAGCTCGACCGCGCGCTCGGCCTGGGCCTCGGTGACCGCGAGCTGCTTGAGCCGCCGCCGGTTGCCGGCTTCGAGGCGCGGCGCGAACAGCGGGTGCAGCCACACGAGGTCGTGCGCATGCACGAGGTGCAGCGTCGAGCGCATCAGCCACGTGATGCGCATGCCGTCGTCGAGTTCGCCGCCTCGCACCTGCATCGCGAGCGCGGGGGTGCGGACGTCCTGCGCCTGCAGCGCCAGCAGGTGCTGCAGGACGTCGCCGCCCGGCGCGTGCAGCCACTGCCCCCGTGCCCTGCGGGTGGCCTCACTCACCCGCGTCGAACTTCGCGATGACGCGCTTCCCCGCCTGGGTCCGCCACGCATCCTCGATCAGCTCCGCGAGCTGAATGTCTGAGACGGCGTCGAGCCGGACGAGCACGACGGGGTAGTTGTCGTAGTGCGGCGTCGTGAAGAACACGTCCGGGTCGCCGAGCAGCAGCGCGTCCTTGTCGGCCACGTCGATCACCCGGATCGCGAGCGCATCGGGGTTCGTGCGCAGCCGGCACATGAACTTGTCGCGCACCTTCAGCGATGGGGTGCCGTAGGAGGTCCCCTCGACCACGCCCGGGAAGCGCGCGCCGATCGCGACGACGTCAGCCCACTCAGCCATCGATCGGACGCGGTCGCGAGCGGGCGGGAGCGTGCGAGCGGCGGTAGACGAGCAGCGTGCGCTTGAACGTGATCACGACGACGCCGTCCTGGTTGTAGCCCTTGGTGGCCACGGTCACGACGCCGACGTTCGGACGCGACTTGGACTCGCGGGCCGTGAGCACCTCGGACTCGGAGTAGATCGTGTCGCCCTCGAACACCGGCGCCGGCAGCCGGACCTCGTCCCAGCCGAGGTTGGCCATCACGTTCTGGGAGACGTCGGTGACGCTCTGGCCCGTGACGAGCGCGAGCGTGAACGTCGAGTCCACGAGCGGCCGCCCCCACTCCGTCTGCGCGGCGTAGTGGGCGTCGAAGTGCAGGTCCGCCGTGTTCTGCGTCAGCAGCGTGAACCAGGAGTTGTCGACGTTCATGACGGTCCGGCCGAGCGGATGCTCGTAGATGTCGCCGACCTCGAAGTCCTCGAAGTAGCGGCCCTTCCACCCGGGCTTGATCATCCTGCCAGCGTACGCTGCGAGGCATGTCCGACTTCGAGCAACTGGCCCAGACGGTCGAACTCAACGGCCGCGACGTCGTCGACATCGGCTGCGGCGACGGCGCCTTCGTGCGCGCGCTCGCCAAGGCGGGAGCGAAGCGCGATCGGCGTCGAGGTGTCCGAGGCGGCCGTCGAGCGGGCGCGCGCGAAGGACGGCGAGAACCGCTATCTGCTGGGCGGAGCGGAGGCGATCCCGCTGCCCGATGCCTCGGTCGACCTCGCCGTGCTGATGCGCAGCCTCCACCACGTGCCCGACCCGAACGCGGCGTTCCCCGAACTCCGGCGCGTCGTCCGCGAGTTCGTCTACATCTCCGAGCCGCTCCCGACCGGCGACTTCTTCGAGCTGATGCGCGCCGTCGACGACGAGACCGAGGTGCGCGCCAACGCGCAGCAGGCGATCGCCGACGCCGCCGGCTTCGAGCGCGTGAAGACGTTCGAGTACGACGTGACGATCCCGATCGCCTCCTTCGAGGCCTTCCGCGACCGCGTGCTCGCGGCCGACCCCGAGCGAGCTTCCCGCTTCGCGGAGCTCGAGGCCGGCCTGCGCACCCGCTTCACGCCGGGCGACTTCACGGTGCCGATGCGTGCGGACCTGCTGCGCAGCGCCGGCCATCCAGCAAAGGAGCGAGCGTGAGCGTCACCCAAGAGGCCATCGACAAGATCAAGTCCATGATCATCAGCGGCGAGTTCCGGCCCGGCGCACGCCTCCCGAAGGAGGCCGACCTGGCCGAGCAACTCGGTCTCTCGCGCAACTCGCTCCGGGAGGCTGTCCGCGCTCTGACGCTGATTCACATCCTCGAGACGCGTCAGGGCGACGGCACCTACGTCACGAGTCTCGAACCCGACGTACTGCTCGCGACCATGACCTTCGTCGGGGACTTCCATCAGGACGCTTCGCTGCTGCACGTCTTCCAGGTGCGCCGGATTCTCGAGGCGGCCGCCACCTCCCTGGCCGCCCAGTTCATCTCCGAAGACGAGCTGCAGACCTTGGGCGAATTGCTCGACGGCATGGAATCCTGCGAGACGGTCGAGGGGTTCGTCGAGCTGGATCTGGCGTTTCACCACACCATCGCCGTGGCGTCCCGCAACCCGGTGCTCGCGTCACTGCTCGAGAGCTTCGCGAACCGCACTTCCCGTGCCCGCCTGCGCCGCGGGATCGCGCAGGGCGATGCGATCGAGCAGACCAAGGCTCACCACCGCGCGATCTACGAGTCGCTTCGCCAGCACCGCCCCGACATCGCCGGCGGCCTCGCCGTCGCACACATCGCGAGCGTCGAGGCCTGGTTCGAGCACGCCCACACCGAGGCGTAGCCTGCAGCGCGTGACGGCACGATCGCGACCGTTCTGACCACGGGCGCCGTCACAGACGCGCGGCGTCGCGGCTCCTAGGGGATAGCCGCAGCCACGGATGGCTGCGGCGAGCCTAACCGTCGTCCTCGCCGGACAGGAACGCGGGGTCGGCGATGGCGAAGATCCCGGCGACGATGAACACGAAGAGCAGGATCACGCCGAGCCAGATGACGTCGACGACGACCATCAGGACGACGCCGAGGATGAGGCTGGCGAGCGCGATGGCGGGCAGGCGGGTCATGTGTGGAAGCGCTGGTCGAGCGGTTCGTAGGACTGGTCGAGCTCGCCCTTGAGCACGAGGCGGTAGAGGAACCAGAGCGACGGGGCGAGGATCAGCATGCCGAGGCCGACGACGATCACCGTCGCCTGCAGGACGGCGTCGGCGGCCGCGGCCTCGTCGACGGTGAGGTCCGGCGGCAGCAGGTACGGGTCCTGCGCGAGCGCCCAGCCGACGACGATCGCGACGACCGCCAGCGCGGAGGTCGCGCGTGCCAGCCCGTAGCGCTCCGTCCAGACCAGCACCATCGTCGTGGCACCGGCCAGAGCGGAGACGATCACCATCGCCAGACCGGCGCCGGAGGTGAGGCCGTCGAACAGCGCCCGCGCGTCGGAGCGCAGGACGAGCAGGCCGCCGATCGAGACGGCACCGCTTGCCGCTCCCGCCACCAGGGCGCGCAGCCGGAAGGCGCGGGCGAGCTCCGGCTGGCCGGCACGGATCGAGTCGCCGGCCAGGTAGACGGCGGCCAGATACGCGCCGGTCAGGACCGCGATCGCGCCGATCAAGAAGGACGTGGGGTTCACCCAGGAGTCGATCGGGTCGCCGGTCGCGTTGCCGAGCCCGACGCGCCCGGAGGCGATCCCGCCCAGCACTGCGCCGAAGAAGAACGGGATCAGCACGGACGCGGTCGCGAACAGCGCGCCGAGCAGCGCGGGCCTCCCGCATCGTCGCCGCCTGCCCGCGCAGGGCGAAGGCCGTGCCGCGGAAGATGATCCCGATCGCGGCGAGGAAGAGCGGGATCTGCAGCGTGGTGAAGATCGAGCCGAAGGCCTTCGGGAACGCGGTCCAGACGATCACCAGCACGAAGATCAGCCAGACGTGGTTGGCCTCCCAGACGGGGGCCATCGAGCGCTGGATCATGCCCCGCAGCGGGCCGCCACGGCGCGCGCCACCCGCGGTCAGGTCCCAGAAGCCCGCGCCGAAGTCCGCGCTGCCGAGCACGGCGTAGGCGGCGATGCCGAGGACGACGAAGCCGGCACAGATCTCAGGGAGCATGGCCCGCCACCTCGGATTCCGGCGGTTTGCGGGCGAGCCGGCGCAGCAGCCAGAAGACCGCGATCCCGAGCGCCACGTAGACCGCGATCAGGACGACGTAGCCGACGCCGAGCCCGCCCGCCTCCGTCACCGCCTGCTCGGTGCGCATGACCCGGTAGACGATCCAGGGCTGGCGGCCGACCTCGGTCGTGATCCACCCCGCGATCAGGGCGACGAACGACAGCGGACCGGCGAGCATCACCGCGCGGAAGAACCAGGGCGACGCCGGCAGCCTACGTTTTCGATACCAGGTCCAGATGAAGATGACGCCGAGCAGCGCAAGGCCCGTGCCGATCCCGATCATCGTCTGGAACGCGAAGCGCACGATGTTCACCGGCGGGCGATCCTCGGCGGGGACCGACTCGAGCCCGATGACCTCGGCATTCGGATCGTGCTTGGCCAGCAGCGAGAGCAGCTTCGGGATCTCGATGCCGAAGCGGACCTCGCCGCGCGCCTCGTCGTAGAACCCGCCGATCGTGAACGGCGCGCCCGTCTGCGTCCGCTGCAGCCCCTCGAACGCGGCGAGCTTGACCGGCTGGCGCGCGGCGACCTCGCGCCCGGCCCAGTCGCCGATGATCACCTGGACCGGCGCGCACAGCGACGCGAAGGCGAGGGCGACGACGAGCCCGGTGCGGTGATAGAGGTCGCGCTTCCCGCGCAACCAGGCGGAGGCGTAGACGCCGGCCACGATGAACCCGCAGACGAGGTAGCCCGCGAGGTACATGTGGATCAGCTCGTGCCACATGTTCGAGTTCAGCAGCGCCTCCCACGGGCGCGGGTTGACGACCTTCCCGTCGACCAGGTCGAAGCCGGTCGGATCGTTCATCCAGCCGTTGACCGCGATCACGTTGAACGAGCCGGCGAACCCGCTCAGCACGACGGGGATGCCGGTGAGGAAGTGCGCGCGCTTGGAGAGCCGGTCCCAGCCGTAGACGTAGATCGCGATGAAGATCGCCTCGACGAAGAACGAGATCCCCTCCAGCGCGAAGCCGATGCCGAAGACCTCGCCGAACCGCGCCATGAACTCCGGCCACAGCAGCCCGAACTCGAACGAGAGGATCGTGCCGGTCACGACGCCGACCGCGAACAGCGTCACCGCCACCTTCGACCAGCGCTTCGCCAGCGCCTTGTAGGTCGCGTCGCCGGTGCGCAGGTAGAGGCCCTCGACGAACAGCATCATCGCCGGGAAGGCGATCCCGAAGCACACGATCGGGATGTGCACCGTCAGAGACAGCGCCTGCATCTGGCGCGCTTGCAACAGGTCGGCGGCGGCGACCACGGGCGGAGGGTACTGTGGCGGCCCTGTATGAAGATGACCCGCGTCGCCATCCACGGCTACGACCTGCGCTACGCGCACGGCGAATACGTGATGTCCGGCGGGCGGACGATCCGCTCGCTGCCGAGCACGGTCGTCAGCATCGAGACCGACAGCGGCCTGGTCGGGTGGGGCGAGACGTGCCCGCTCGGCTCCACCTACCTCCCCGCGCACGCCGCCGGCGCGCGCGCCGCGCTGGCCGAACTGGCCCCGGCGCTGCTCGGGCGTCGATCCGCGCAACCTGGCCGCGGTCTGGGAAGCGATGGACGGCGCGCTGGCCGGCCACGCCTATGCGAAGTCGGCGCTCGACATCGCCTGCTGGGACCTCCTGGGCAAGGCGGCCGGGCTGCCCGTCAGCGCGCTGCTGGGCGGCACCACCAGCAGCGATTTCCCGCTCTACGTCGCGATCCCGCTCGGCCCCGTCGCCGACATGGTCGCGCACGTGCAGGCGCGCAAGGCCGAGGGCACCACCCGCTTCCAGCTCAAGCTCGGGGCCGATCCGCGCGAGGACGCGGCGCGGGTCAGGGCCGTCCTCGAGGCCACCGATGACGGCGACGTGATCATCGCCGACGCCAACGGCGGCTGGCGACTGCAGGACGCGACGATCGCCGCGCGCGCGCTCGAGGGCCTGGACCGCGTGCTCTTCGAGCAACCCTGCCCGACGCTCGAGGAGTGCCTGATCGTGCGCGAGCGCACGACGCTCCCGATGGTCCTCGACGAGGTCATCGTCGACGTCCAGACGCTGATCCGCGCCCAGGGCGCATGCGAGGCGATCAACCTCAAGATCGGGCGCGTCGGCGGCCTGACGAAGGCGAAGCTGATCCGCGACCTCGGTCAGCAGCTCGGGCTGCGCTTCACGATCGAGGACAGCTGGGGCGGCGATCTCACGACCGCCGCCGTCGCCCACCTCGCCGCGACCACCAAGCCCGATCAGCTGCTGATGGCGAGCTTCATGAACGACTGGACGCTCGACCACATCGCGGGCTATCAGCCGCGCTCCCGACACGGCCGCGGCCAGGCTCCCACCGCTCCGGGTCTCGGCATCACCGTCGACCCGCGGTCACTGAGCACACTGACGACGGTCGAATGACGCATGCACGCCGGGGTGGACTCCATGACCGCGGACTTCATCCTCAGCGCGGCGAAGTAGAGAGACTGCGCGGATCGCACGCGCACTCACCAAACAGCGCGGCGCGACGGCGGCCGGGGTGGCCGCCCTCGCCGCCGTGCTGTGGCTCGTCTACGGTCTCGGCTTCGTCGGCTACGACAGCGTCTACGCGCTGATCTGGGGACGCCAACTGAGCCACGGGCAACTGCCGGACTTCTACGAGGTCATCGGGAGCCCGACGCCGCACCCGCTGCTGAACGTCGTGACCGCGGTGCTCGCGCCGCTCGGCGACCGCGCGATGCCGGCGCTGGCCGCGCTTTCGACGGTGGCGTTCGCCGCACTCGGCTGGGGTGCGTTCCGGCTCGGGCGCGAGCTGTTCTCGGTTCCCACCGGGATCGCGTTCGCCGTGATCCTGCTGACGCGCGACCTGCTGCTCGGCGGCGTCTATCAGGCGCTCGAGGAGATCCCGTTCCTCGCGCTCGTGATCTGGAGCATCGTGCTCGAGGCCGAGCGGCGTCGCCGTGGAGCGCCGGTGCTGGTGCTGCTCGGTCTCGCCGGCCTGCTGCGACCCGAGGCTTGGCTGCTCACGGCGGCCTACCTCGTCTACCTGCTGCCGCCGCTCACCTCCGGGCAGCGCGTCCGGATGATCGCGCTCGCGGCTGCCGCGCCGGTTCTATGGGCGCTGTCGGACCTCGCGATCACGGGCGACCCGCTGCACTCGCTGCACCACACGCAGGCCGGCGCCGTGCGCCTCGAGCGCCCGCGTGAGCTGGACGTCGCGCTGGAGACCGGGCCGCGCTACCTGCGCTTCGTCCTTCACACGCCGGTGATCTGGGGCGGCCTCGCCGGATGCGTGGCCGGGCTCTGGCTGCTGTTCGCACGCTCGATCCTCCCCGCCGCCGTGCTCGCGCTCGGCGTGCTCGGCTTTCTCGGTCTCGGGCTCGCGAACGTGCCGCTGCTGACGCGGTACGCCTACGTCCCGGCGAGCATGCTCGCGCTCTTCTGCGCCGTCGCAGGCTTCGGCTGGCTGCACTTCGCGCGCGGGACGATGGTCCGGCGCGCGTGGATCGCCGGAGCGCTCGTGCTCGCCGCGGCGGCCGTGTGGTCACTCCCCCGCGAGCGCGAGCGGATCGAGACCGTGCGAGCGGCGAACGTCACCCGTCGCGGCCTGGAGGCGTCATTGCGCGAGCTCGTGCAGAGCCCGGCCGGCCGCGCGGCGCTGCGCGCGTGCCCGCGGCTCTATCTCCCCGACGGCCGCACCGCGGCGCTCGTCGCCTACTGGCTCGATGCCGCCCCGGTGACGCCGATCGGCCAGACCGCGCCCCCGCCCGGTGGCGTCTTCCTCGGCGCGGCGCCGCGCGACCGCCGTCCCTACCTGACCGAGCCGCGCGTCATCACCGGCCCGCGGCCGGTGCTTCCGGAGCAGTACAGCCCCGTCGCGCGCACGGACGACTGGGCCCTCTACAAGGGCTGTTAGTCCTCGTCGCGCGCGGGGCGCCAGGGGACGCCGGCGTTCAGCGCGCGCACGGCGGCGCGGCGCTGCTCCGGAGTCGCGCGGTCGAGCATCAGCACGCCGTTGAGGTGATCGAGCTCGTGCTGGAGCACGCGGGCGTGTCCCCCGGTCGCCTCGATCCGCTGCGGCCGGCCCTCGGCGTCCTGCGCCTCGACCACGACCGCGAACGGCCGCTCGACCTCGACGTTGACGGCGGCCTTGCCGAGCGAGAGGCAGCCTTCGAGCATCGTCTCGCGCTCCTCGCTCGCCGACACCAGCTCCGGATTGACGATCACGCGCGCCGGGGCGTCGTCCGCGTCGTCGGGCAGCCGGTAGACGAAGACGCGGCGCAGCGAGCCGACCTGGGTCGCCGCGAGGCCGGCGCCGTCAGCGTCATTCATCAGCTGCGCGAGCTCGGAGACCTGCTGCGCGAACGCGCGATCGAACTGCTCCACCGGCCGCGCCGTCTCGCGCAGGACCGGGTCGCCCCACTGCCGGATGTGCGAGAAGGCGCGCTCACGATCTTCACCAGGCACGGCGCGGCAGGATACTCAGCCCGTGGCGCCGCACTGAAGGGCGTCGACCATGCCGGCCAGGGCCTCGGTCGCCAACACGAGCTCGGCGACCTGCTCGTCGTCCATCGCCGCCATCTCGGTGCGCAGCAGGGCGCGGTACTGCTCGCGGAAGCCCTCGAGCGCGTCGCTGCCCTGCGCGGTGATCGAGACGACCACGACGCGGCCGTCGCAGTCATCGCGACAGCGCTCGACCCAGCCGCGTTCCTCGAGCCGCTTGATCATGATCGTGACCGTCGGCTGCGCCAGGCCTTCGAGGTCAGCGAGCGTGGTGATGCGCTGCGGCGCCGCGCTGAGCGTGCTCAGCACGCTGCCCTCGCTGCGCGTCAGCGTCCAGCGCGCGCGTTTGGCCACGAGCCGCTGCAGCAGCGATGCCTGCGGGAGCAACGTAGTCGCCACGCGCTCGATCGCCTCGTCGCGTGGCATGGCCAGCGGACGACTCATATTGTTGAACTATATTGTTTGAGCATGCAGTTGCCTACGACCCTCTCATATCGACTCGGGGTGGCGGCGACCGTCCGAGACGTTCTCGGCGACCTGGCCGACGGCCGCTTTGCCGCGCTGCCCGTCACGCTCCGCTTCTGGGATGGCAGCATCCTCTCCTCGCCCCGCAAGGGCGCGCCGGTGGTCGAGGTGCGTGACCCGAGCGCGATCGCCCACCTCCTGCACGCGCCCAACCAGATCGGGCTCTCGCGCGCGTGGGTGACCGGCGCGCTCGCCGTCGACGACGACGCCGACCTCGAGGCCGTGCTGCGACTGCGCGGCGAGTTCGGCGTACTGCGCCTGAGCGCCCGTGAGCGAGCGCGGCTCGTTGCCGCCGCTGTGCGGATCGCCGGACCGCGCGTCCTGCTCCGACCGCCGGCTCCCGCGATCGAGGCGCAGCGCCCGGGCCGCCTGCACTCGCTCGGGCGCGACCGGGCCGCGATCCGCCATCACTACGACGTCTCCAACCGCTTCTACTCGATGCTGCTCGGCCCGAGCCTCGTGTATTCGTGCGCCTACTTCGACGATCCGGACGAGTCGCTCGAAGCCGCCCAGGAACGCAAGCTCGAACTGATCTGCAGCAAGCTCCGGCTCTCCGAGGGCGAGCGCCTGCTCGACATCGGCTGCGGCTGGGGCTCGCTGCTCATCCACGCCGCCGAGCGCCACGGCGTGCACGGCGTCGGCGTCACCCTCTCGGAGTCCCAGGCCCAGCTCGCACGCGAGCGGATCGAGGCCGCCGGCCTCTCGGGCCGAATCGAGATCCGCGTCAGCGACTACCGCGAGATCACCGACGACCCGTTCGACAAGATCGCCAGCGTCGGCATGTACGAGCACGTCGGCCGCGACCAGCTCGGCGCCTATGCGCGCACGGTGCACTCGCTGCTGCGTCCCGGCGGGCTGTTCCTCAACCACGGCATCGCCCGCCTGCACTCCGAACCCCCGCCGGCCGACACCTTCCTGACCCGCTACGTCTTCCCGGACGGCGAGCTGCATCCGGTGACCGACGTCATGACGTCGATGGAGGAGGCTCGCCTCGAGGTCCGCGACGTCGAGTCGCTGCGCGAGCACTACCCGCTCACGCTGCGCCACTGGCTGGCCAACCTGGAGAGCCATCGAGCGGACGCCATCGCCGAGATCGGCGAGCAGCGCGAGCGCGTCTGGCGGCTCTACATGCTCGCCTCGGCACTGGGCTTCGAGGCCGCCGACGTCACCGTCTACCAGGTGCTCAGCACCCGGCCGGACGCCCCGCACGGCCTCCCACTCGTGCGAGCAGACATTCGCGAGTCCGAGCCCGTGATCTAGACCGCTGCGGTGCACGTGCGCTCTCCTGCTTGAGAGCGCTGCGGTCTGCCGCAGAAGCCGCGTGGGGGCCTGGCATTCCCCGAGCGGCGCCTCGCGGCGCCGCTCGGGAACGTGATTGCGTTACGGCGTGGTGGTGCTCAGCGTGAAGGTGAGCGTCTTGCTGTAGGTGCCGGTACGGAGGGCGTCTCCGGCCCCGATCGACTGCTTGAAGCCGACGGTGACCACCTCGTTGGAGGTCGGAGCCGCCCAGTTCTTGAGCAGCGTCGGCGCCGCGGAGCCGGCGACCGGTGCGTAGGTGCCGCCGACGCCGGCCTGGACCGCCTGCGGAAGCGCGAACGTGCCGTTGACCAGGTGCCCGGTCGCCGTCGCGCTCGGATCGGCGACGCTGAGGGCAGCGTCACCGGCCGTCGAGATGACCGTGGCGGTGCTCGACCCCAGGTAGTCGCGAGCGACGCCCGGCGTGAACGCGCCGAAGGTCGCCGGCGTGCCGAGCGTCAGTGCGAGCGTCGCCGCCACCGTGCCGCCGGCGCCGCCGTCGGCCGACGTCACCGACGTCGTCTGGGAGGCGGCCCAGAGCAGCGCGCGGCCGAGTTGCGGCTGCAGGCCCTTGGCGTGCAGGCGCACCGTCGGGCTGGTGCCGAACAGGACGGCGCCGTTGCCACCCGGAGCGACGGCGTGCACGACGCTGGCCTTGCCGGCGGCCTGCGCCTGACCGTTGGTGCCGGCCGTGTTCGGGCGCCACCAGCCGGACAGGAGCGGATCGGCGGCGTAGGACTGCTCGACCACGGCGTTGGCGCCGAGGTTCGAGAACCATGCGGCCGGGAAGATCCAGGCCCACGGCTGCGCGCCATTGACGACCGGTCCGCCATGGTTGACGACGTTCGCGACACCGCTGACGAGGCTCTGCCCCGTCGTCGTGGTCGCCGTCAGCAGCGACGCGTTGGTGGTGAAGGTGGCCCCCGCCGAGCCGAGCCCGACGACGCCACCGCGGCGTGCGAGGAACGCGTCGAGCGCAGGCCGGTTCGCGGCGTTGAGCGTGTTCGGGTTCAGGTTGGCGCCGACGAGCAGCACGTCGACGTCGGGCGTCAGGGCCGTGGTCAGCGTCGTCGCGCTGACGGCGCGGCCCTCGAACCCGAGAGCAAGGAGCGTGTCGCGCACCTCGGACCCGCCGTTGTAGGCGACGACGACCTTGTCCAGGGACGCGCCGCTGCGCGGCGCTCGGCGCGGCCTTGAACGTCACGCCGTGCAGATCCGCCTGCGCCTGAACGAGGGCGCGCGCGCTGCGCGGGATGAAGACCGAGCCGTCGGTCAGCCGCTCCGCCTTGACGCCCTGCTCGAGCAGCGCGTTGAGGGCGAGCAGGTCCTCAGCGTCCTGCGGATCCAGCAGCAGGTCGGTGTCGCCGGCCGGAAGCTGACCCACGGACACGCCGCTGTACACGCGCTCCGTCTCGACAGTGGGCGCCGTCTCCCAGAGCGTGTCGACGGTCGCGCCCCACGTCAGCGCCTGGCTCCAGCCGCCCGGGCCGGCGTAGAGGTCGTCGACGCGGTCGCTCAGGTCGATGCCCGGCTCCAGCAGCGAGTTGACGAGACCGCGCTTGGGCTGATGCAGGTCGAGGATGTAGGACCCGGCCGGGTAGGAGTTGCCGCCGGCGGTGAAGGCCGCCTTGGCCACCGTCACGCGACCGCCGCTGGCGATCAGCAGGTCCACGACGCGCTTCGCGGCCGGCGCCGAGCGCTGACGCGCGCCCGCCGGGATCACGTACGCGCGGGGGAACGTCGTGTTGTAGTTGTCCTCCGGGCCCCAGCCCGGGACGTACCCGTCGGGGATGTCGCGCAGCGGCTCGCCCGCCCAGCCACGGCGGTAGCCCTCGGCCTGGTCGAAGATGACCTCGTCGCGGTGATCCTGGATGTACTTCAGCGACGTCTTGATCGCCAGCTCGTGCACGTCGGTGTCGGCGTCCGCCCGGCGGATGCCCGTCGCGCCGGCGGCCCCCGGCTGCAGCGGCGCCTCGATCGTGTACGGGATGCTGCTCTGCAGCATCGCGAACGACGGCACGTAGATCGGCGGGAAGTCGTCCCACACGCCCGGCGCGTCGTCGCGGAACGGGATCCGCGCACGCGTGATCTCCGGGTAGCCCAGGCCCGCCAGGCCCGCCTCGATGTTGAGCGCGTTCGGCAGCCCGTGCTTGATGTAGAGGTCGTACTCGTTGTTGACGTTGTGCGGCGGCGTGCTCGGATGCAGCAGCGTCGGGTTGACGTAGCCGTGCAGGTCGAGCGTGATGATCGGCCGGTGCTCCACGATCAGGTCGCGGATCAGCCGGGCCTCCGGCTGGGAGGCGATCGTCAGGTCGCGGTTGAGGTCGTAGCCCGCCGCGTTGGCGCGCGTGTTGGCGATGCGTCCGTCCGGGTTAGACGTGACGTTGAAGACCAGGATGTTGCGCTTCAGCAGCGTCTCGACAGCGGGGTCGGTGCTCGTCGCCCACTGATCGAGGACCTTGACGATCGCGTCCGTGCCTTCCTTCTCGTTGCCGTGGATGTTGCCGTTGATGAACAGCGGCGTCTTGTAGTTCGCGAGCAGGTCGGCGTTGGTGCGGGCGCTCACCGGATCGTCCTCGATGAGCTGCCGCCACGCGCCCTGCTGCGCGGCCTCGGCCGCGGTCTCCGGCGCCGTCAGGACCACGGCGTAGAGGTCCCGGCCACCCGACGACTTGCCGGCCACACGGGCCGAGACACGCGTGCTCGCGGCCTGCAGCGCGTTCAGCTTGGGGGCGATCTCGTCGTAGGGGATGTCGCCGATCCCGGCCGAGCCGTCGGCCGGGTTGTCCGGCCAGACCGGCAATACGTTCTGCTGCGGATACGCGGGCCTGTCGGCTACACCGGCGGCCGCGAACGCGGTGAGCGGGCTGAACGAGCTGGCCGACTGCGTGAAGGTCCCCGCGGAGGCGGCGACGGGCACGGCCAGGACCGCCACGGCAGCCGCGGACGCGGCGACCCTGACGAGTCGTGAAAGCTTGACTTGGGACACGGAGCGCTGGACCTCAGTGGGTTGGAGAAGAGATGGACGGCCCGCGGTGACGCAACGGGGCGAAGAGCGAGAGGCGACGGGGCGAGACGTCAGCCCCGGCGGCTAGGAGCGCAAACAGGCTGCGCTGGCGACACGCATCAGGTCGATGTGACCGCGTGTGAGTGGGACTGCCTTTCGCACGGCTCTCATCTTTAGCACCCGATTAGCCCAAGTCAAGAATTCCGATCGGTTTTAGGACCAATCGACCGGAACGGGGCGTTGATCTCACTCAACGCCCGTGAGTCAGGCGGCGGGTTGCTCGCGGTGCGCGGCGATGCTGACGGGGCAGATCCCGTCGTAGTGCCCGCAGGCATGAGCGTCGCACAGTCGGCACGTCTCGCGCGCTGAGCGCACGTCGGCGGTCGTCGCATCCAGCAGCGCGCCGACCACGCGCTCGAGCTCGCGCATTCCCGCGGCATCGAACTCCGCGATCGCGGAGTTCACGACCCGCGCGCGAGCCTCGAGCGCCCGTTCGGCGCGTTCATGACCCGCCGGCTCGAGCCACACCAGCGCCCGCCGGCCGTCCGACGGATCGGATTCGCGGCGCGCGAGGCCCGCCGCCTCGAGCTGGTCGACGACGCGCACCGCGCGCGAATGCGAGACGCGCATCGCCTCGGCGAGCACGTCCACCGACCGCCCGTCGGCCCATTCGTGGAGCGAGACCAAAGCCGCCGGAAGGCCGCCGGCCATCCCGGTCGCCGCCTCAGTGGACTCCCGGATCGCGTCGCTCAGCGTCAGCGCGATCGCGCCGAGACGATTCGCGACGCGCGCGGTATGTGCCCCAGGCATGCATAGAGACTACGGCAGCGGAGGATCCGCGGTGGTCCAGGTAGGGTCCGCTGCAGTCCAGCGGACAGTGGAGGAGAGATGACTCAAGAGGTGCTCGCGGGCCGGCACGCGCTCGTTACCGGCGGCGCGCAGGGGCTCGGCGCCGGGATGGCGCAGGCGCTCGCCGCGGCCGGCGCCCAGGTGATGATCGGCGACCTGCAGGACGATCTCGCGGCGCAGACCGCCGAGGCGCTCGGCGGGCGGTCCACACACCTGGACGTCAGCGACGAGGCGAGCTGGGAAGCCGCCGTCGGCGCGACGATCGACCAGCTCGGCGGATTCGACATCCTCGTCAACAACGCGGGCATCGAGATCTCGAGCCTGATCGTCGACATCGACGCCGGCGACCTCAAGAGGATGCTCGACGTCAACGTGCTCGGCACCGCGCTCGGCATCAAGCACGGTCTGCGCGCGATGCGCCCCGACGGTGCGGCCGGCCAGGGCGGCGCGATCGTCAACATCTCATCCGTCGCGGCGACGATCGCGTTCCCGGGGATCTCCGGCTACTCCGCCACGAAGTCGGCGGTCGACCGGCTGACCCGGGTCGCCGCCTTCGAGGCCGGCAAGCTCGGCTTCGGCGTGCGCGTCAACTGCGTCTACCCGGGCCTGGTCCCGACGGCGATGGGCATGCAGCTCGCCGTCGACATGGCCGAGCTCGGCCTCTTCGCCAGCCCCGAGGCGGCCGTCGGCGCCGTCGTCGAACAGACGCCGCTCGGCCGTCTGGGCGAGGTGCCCGACATGGCCGATGCCGTCGTCTTCCTCGCGTCCGACCAGGCGCGCTTCATCACCGGGATCGGCCTGCCGGTCGACGGAGGAATGGGGATGTGACGACCGATGTCCTCGCTCGTCGACTACCTGGATAAGGGCGCGACGCTCGGCCGCGACGCGCCGTGCCTGATGCAGGACGACCGGACGCTGACCTACGGCGACGTGCAGGATCTCAGCTGGCGTGTGGCGGGCGCGCTGGCCGCGTCGGGCGTGGAGCCGGGCGCCAAGGTCGGGATCCTCTCCTCCAACGACGCGACCGCGTTCGCGTGCGTCTTCGGGATCGCGCGCCGGGGCGCCGTCTGGTGCCCGATCAACCCGCGCAACCAGGCCGACGAGAACCGCGCGCTGCTCGAGCTCTTCGACTGCGAGTGCCTGATCTACCACCCGAGCTACGCGGGCATGGTGCCCGGGCTGGGCGATCGAGACCACCGTCTGCCTCGACGAGCTGGAGGCGTGGCTCGCGAGCGCCGTCGAGATCGAGGAGACCGAGCCGCCCGGCGATCTCGCGATGCTCGTCGGGACGGGCGGCACGACAGGCCTGCCCAAGGGCGTGATGCTGACGGCGCGCAACCTCGAGACGATGACCGCGCTGACGCTGATGGGCTACCCGTTCACGGGCCGCCCGGCCTACCTGGCGCTCGCGCCGCTGACGCACGCCGCCGGCGTCCTCTGCTTCCCGGTGATGGCGCTCGGCGGGCGGATCGTCGTCATGAACGCTCCCGACCTCGGCCGCTTCCTGGCGCTCGTCGAGCAGGAGCGG
This sequence comes from uncultured Solirubrobacteraceae bacterium, assembly GCA_963848475.1. GTDB lineage: Bacteria > Actinomycetota > Thermoleophilia > Solirubrobacterales > Solirubrobacteraceae > Solirubrobacter. The sequence goes on from CAWKDW010000008.1 coordinate 215,524, forward strand.
ATCACGCATACCTTCCTGCCGCCGACGCTGATCTACATGCTGCTCGGCCACGAGGCGCTGCCCGCGACGGACCTCTCCTCGCTGCAGTGCTTCTGGTACGGCGCGGCGCCGATGTCGACCGCACGGCTCGAGGAGGCGCTGGAGGCGATCGGACCCGTGATGGCGCAGCTGTTCGGCCAGAGCGAGGCACCGATGATGGTCTCGATGCTCCCGCCCGCCGACCACTTCGACGCCGACGGCACGGTGGCCGCGCGGCGGCTGTCGTCCGCCGGACGGCCGTCGCCGCTCGTGCAGGTCCGGATCATGGCCGCGGACGGATCTCTGCTGCCGACGGGCGAGCGCGGCGAGATCGTCGTGCGCGGCTCGCTCGTCATGGCGGGCTACTACAAGGACCCGGAGGCGACCGCGGCCGCCTCGCGCTTCGGCTGGCACCACACCGGCGACATCGGCTACATCGACGACGAGGGCTACCTGTTCATCGTCGACCGCCTGAAGGACATGATCATCACCGGCGGCTTCAACGTCTACTCGGCCGAGGTCGAGCAGGCGTTGATGCAGCACCCCGCGGTGCGCGACTGCGCGGTGATCGGGCTGCCCGACGAGAAGTGGGGCGAGCGCGTCGAAGCGGTGGTCGAGCTCAAGCCCGGCGCGACCGTCGCGGAGCCTGAGCTGATCGCGTTCGTCAAGGAGCGCATCGGGAGCGTGAAGGCCCCCAAGCGGATCGGGGTCTGGGCCGAGCTCCCGCGCTCACGCGTCGGCAAGATCCTCAAGACCGACGTCCGCGCCGAACTGCTGGGCGGGACCTAGGGGCGGCGCGCGCGCCCGAGGATGTAGGAGAGCCGCGGTTCGAGCGCAGCGGCCCGGAACTCGATCGGCTCGTAGTCCTCGATCGCGAACCCGGCCGCGTCGATCGCGGCCGCGGTGTCGCGCGCGAGATGACAGCCCGCGGCCACCGCCGGCCACACCCCCGTCCGATCGGCCAGCGAGAAGAGCGCCCGCTTCGGCTGCCGCCGCGCGATCACGTGCTCGTAGAAGCGCAGCTCACCGCCGGAACGCACCACGCGCGCCAGCTCCGCCAGGGCCCGCGCCTGGTCGGGGACGCTGCAGAGCACGAGGCTGACGACGCCGGCGTCCAGCTCGCCGTCCGCGAAGGGCAGCTCGTCCGCGTACCCGGCGATCACCTTGACCGGAGACGGCGGCCTCGCGGGCGGCCTCGACCGCGAGGGCTCGCAGCGTCGGCTCGGGCTCGATCGCGACGACCTCGCTGACCGTCGGCGGGTAGTGGGCGAAGTTGCGGCCGTTGCCGCAGCCCACCTCGACCGACACGACCCGCCAGGCCTTCCAGGAGCCGTGCGCGATGGCCCGCCGCGCCACGGCGATCCGCGCGCTCGGCCAGGCCCGGGTAGACCCTCGCGAAGCGTGGACGCGCCGTGTCCACGGTCAGGCCGCGAGGCGTTGAGACTCGTCGCGGATCTCGCCGACGAGCTCCTCGAGGACGTCCTCGAGCGCGGCGACGCCCAGGACGGCGCCATCGGCGTCCTCGACGCGCGCGAGGTGGGCGTTGGAGCGCTGCATCGTCGCGAGCACGGTCCGCAGGCGGTCGGTGGCGTCGACGACGGCCAGGGGCCGGACCCAGGACGGCGCGATCGGCCGGTTGCGGTGGCGGTCCTCGATCTCGAGCGCGTCCTTGAGGTGCAGGTAGCCGACGAGGCGCCCGTCCGCAGTGACGGGGAAGCGCGAGTACCCCGTCCGCGCGGCGGTCGCCTCGACCTGCGCGGGCGTGACGTCGGTGGCGACCGTCTCCATGTCGGCCAGGGGGAGCAGCACCGAACGCGCGTCGCGTTCCTCGAACTCGAGCGCACCGATCAGCAGCCGCTCCTCGCGCGAGTCGAGCTGGCCGTCGCGGCGCGACTCGCCGACGAGCCCGGCGACCTCGTCGCGCGTGAACGCGCTCGTGACCTCGTCCTGGGGCTCCACACCGAGGGCCCGCAGCGTCCGGTTGGCGATCCAGTTGAGCAGCACGATCACGGGACGCAGGACGCGGACGACCATCGTCAGCGGCGGCGCGAGCGCCAGCACCGCCCGGTCCGGGCCTGCGAGCGCGATGTTCTTCGGGACCATCTCGCCGAGCACCACGTGCAGGAAGCCGATCACGGCGAGCGCGATCGTGAAGGCCGCGGGATGCACGAGCGCCTCGGGCAGGCCGATCGCCTCGAACGGCCCCTCGAGCGCGTGGGCGATCGCCGGTTCGCCGAGGTAGCCGAGGCCGAGCGAGCAGACCGTGATCCCGAGCTGCGCTCCGGCCATCATCAGCGAGACGTTCTCCATCGCCACCAGCGCGGTCCGCGCGGTGCGGCTCCCCGCTCGGGCACGCGGTTCGATCTCGGTGCGGCGGGCGGAGATCAGCGCGAACTCGGCGCCGACGAAGAAGGCGTTGGCGACGAGCAGGAACGCGCTGATCGCGATCGCGGTCGTGGTGCTCACGATTCGTCCTGATCGGGCAGGGGAGCGTGGGCGAGACGGATGCGGTCGACGCGCAGGGCGTCCATCGCCAGCACGGTGAGCGTGACCTCATGCTCGACGCCGTCCTGGTCGTCGGCGCGCAGCGTCACGCTGTCGCCGGTGGCGGGGATGCGCGCCAGCCGATCGCCGATCAGCCCGGCCACGGTCTCGTAGTCCTCGTCCTCGGGCAGCCCGACCCCGACCGTGTCGCGGATCTCGTCCGGGCGCATCAGACCGGGCAGGGACCAGCTGCCGTCCGGCTCGCGCCGGGGCGGCTCCTCGCCCGCGTCGTGCTCGTCGCGCACTTCGCCGACGATCTCCTCGACGATGTCCTCGAGCGTGACGAGGCCGTCGACGTTGCCGAACTCGTCGACGACGAGCGCCATCTGCAGCCCTCCCGTGCGCAGCGTGTCGAGCAGGTCGTCGAGCTCGAGGCTCGAGGGGACCAGCACCGGCGGATCCATCACCGCCGCGACCGGCGTATCGCCGCGCTCCTCGAAGGGCACGCCGACCGCCTTCTTGATGTGCACGATGCCGGTGAAGGCGCCACTGGGACCGACGACGGGAAAGCGAGAGCGCCCATTGGCGCGCGCCAGCTCGATGACGACCGCCACCGGATCGTCCTCGGCGACGGTGGCGACGCGGCCGCGCGGCGTCATGATCTCGTGCGCGCGGCGTTCGCCGAACGCGAGCGAGCGTTCGAGCAGCGCCGCGGTCCCGCCCTCGAGCGTCCCCTGCTCCGCCGAGCGGCGCACGAGCGAAGACGAGCTCCTCCGGGGAGCGCGCGGAGGCCAGCTCCTCCTGCGGCTCGATCCCGATCCGGCGCAGCACCGCGTTCGCCGTGCCGTTGAAGAAGCGCACGATCACGCCCGCCACCCGGGTGAAGCCACGCAGGAAGCCCTGCACGGCCCGCGCGGTCGCGAGCGGCTTCGCGATCGCGAGGTTCTTCGGGACGAGCTCGCCGAAGATCATCGTCACGCCGGTGGCCAGGACGAGCGCGATCGCGAGCGCGACGCCCGACACCGCCCCCTCGGGCACCCCGGCGGTGGTGAGCGGACCACGCACGAGATCGGCGATCGCCGGCTCGGCGAGGAAGCCGATCAGCAGGTTCGTCAGCGTGATGCCGACCTGCGCCGACGACAGCTGCGTCGACAGGCTGCGCAGCGCGGTCTGCACGCCGCGGGCGGAACGGTCGCCCTCCTGCGCGGCACGGTCGACCGACGAGCGGTCGACGGTCACGAACGCGAACTCCGCCGCGACGAACGCGCCGCACGCCACGACCAGCGCGAGCGCGATCAGGATCAAGAGGATTTCGATCAACGCGCGTCCCTCCGCCACTCGGCGGCGCGAACGCGCTTGGGACTACAGCTGGGGTCGTCGGTCATCGACGAGCGGGCGGAGCGGCATGCGCGCGAACGATACGCGTCCAGCCTTAAGCGTTGCTAGCCGGGGGTCCACACCAGCACAAACGCGACGCCGCAGACGGTGATCAACGCGCCGAGCAGGAGCCACCGCAGCGGCTACTTCTGCGCGGCGGCGAGCTGGGACTTGGCCGCGTCGAGCTGTGCCTGCGCCTCGTCGGTCACGCCGGGCTGCGACTTGGCCTGGTCGATCGCCGTGTCGGCCGCCTCGGTCGCCTTCTTCTGGATCTCGGCGGTCGACTTCTGGAGCTCGGCGCTGACCTCCTCGGCGGTCTTCTTGCCCGATGCGACGTCCTGCTGGGCCTGCGCCGCCTGCTTCTGGATCTCGGCGCCCTGCTGCTGCAGCTCGACATCCTGGCGCTGCAGCTCCTCGTTGTTGTTGTTCGTGCCGCAGGCCGCGAGCGACGCGCCCGACAGACCAACGATGGCGACGACGGCGAGAAGGTTGCGATAGCTGCGAGTGATGGTCATTTCGGGTGACTCCTTGAGACGCGGTTGATGAGCCGCAGTCAATCGGTGCGAGAGACCCCGGGCGAGAGAGGGCGCCACCCACGTCTCTGGCGCGATCCGCGCAGCCCGAGTGCGGCCAGCACCCGGTCTGAAGTGCGGCCACCTTCACCGCATCTCAGGGTTTCTCCCGATGCCGATCTGGCACCACGGCGCCATGCTCGGTACGTTGCCGCTGTCGACCGCAAGCGAGGGATGAGATGACGCTTCCGCAGGGCGAACTCGGACTGTTGGAGACGGAGACGGCGCAGCGCCTGCTGGCGTCGCCCATCAATGCACGGCTGGCCTATACGGGCTTAGACGGCAAGCCTCGAGCGATCCCGATCTGGTTCCACTGGACCGGCGAGGAACTGGTCATGGGCTCGTTCGCGGGTGCGGCCAAGGGGCGCGCGCTCGACGCTAGTCCCGACGTCGCGATCACGATCGATACCGAGGGCTTCCCGTGCGACGTCCTGCTGCTGCGCGGCGAGGCGTCGGTCACCGAGGTCGACGGGTTCGTCCCGGAGTACGTGGAGGCGGCGCGACGGTACCTCGGCGAAGCGGGGGCCGCGGGCTTCGTGGCGCAGTTCGACGGCCAGCCGGTGCGGATGATCCGGATCGCGCTGCGCCCGACATGGGTCGGGCTGATCGACTTCAAGACGCGGATGCCCGGCGTCCTCGGCGGGGTCCAGGGCTAGAGCGGCTGCCAGTAGCGTCGGCCGTCCTCACGCACGACGCGCCCGAACGGCGGATCGGGGAAATGGCTGGCGGAGAAGATCAGCGGTTCGCTCTCGAGTAGATCGAGCAGCTGCCGGCGCGTGTCGCGCTGGCCCTCGAGATCCGCGTCGAACCGCGAGCCCCAGTCGGGCTCGGTGACCTGGGCGGGGTGCAGGAACGCGTCGGCCACGAGCAGCGCCCGCTCGCCGGCGGATTCGATGCGCACGCCGGCGTGCCCGGGCGTGTGCCCCGGAGCCGGGACCACCGACACCTCACCCGTGACCGCGTGCTCGCCCGCGATCAGCTCCAGCGCGCCGAGGCGCTCGAGCGGCGTGATCGTCTCCTCGACGTAGGACAGCGGCAGATGCGCCTGGACCTCGGGGCTGTGGAACGCGTGCCAGTCCACCTCCGGCACCAGGTAGCGAGCACGCGGGAACGCGAGCCCACCGTCGCGCAGGTTGCCGCCGACATGGTCCGGATGCAGATGCGTCAGGAGCACGATGTCGATGTGGACGGAACATAAGCGATCTCAGGTCGCGCCGCGGCCCGCGATTAGGATCATCTCGTGCTCATCGGGAGGGAAGCCGAGTCGGCTCAGCTCGGGCGCCTGCTCGACCGCGTGCGCACGGGACACGGTGAGGCGCTCGCGCTCGCGGGCGAGCCCGGAGCCGGCAAGACCGTCCTGCTCGAGCACGCGATCGCGCGGGCCTCCGACATGACGGTGCTGACGGCCCGCGGTGTCCCGACGGAGTCGCACATCTCGTTCTCGGGCCTGCTCGAGTTGCTGTACCCGGTGCTGGACGGCTGAAGGAGCTGCCGCCACCTCAGGCGGCCGCACTCGCCGGGGCGCTCGCGCTCGGACCGCCGGTCGGTGGCGACCGCTTCGCGGTCTACGCGGCCACGCTGAGCCTGCTCGCCAGGCTCGCCCACGACCGGCCGGTGCTGGCGGTGATCGACGACGTGCACTGGCTCGATCCCGCTTCCGTCGAGGCCGTCCGGTTCGCGGCCAGGCGGCTCGGCGACGAGCGCGTCGGAGTGCTGTTCGCCACGCGCACCGAGGAGCGCGGGTCGTTCGACCCGTCCGGGCTCGAGCTGCTCAGCGTCGGCGGTCTCGAACGCGACGCCGCGCTCGCGCTCCTGCCGGCCGGAACCGCGACCAGCGTCGCCGAAGAGATCCTGCGGGCGACCGCGCACAACGCGCTGGCGCTGGTCGAGATCCCCACCCTGCTCACCTCGGGTCAGCTGCTAGGCCGCGAGCCGCTCGACGACCCGCTGCGCGCGGGGGCGCGAGCCGAGCGTGCATTCCTGAGCCGCGTCTCGTCCCTGCCGATCGAGGCGCGCTCGGCGCTGCTGCTGGTCGCGGCCAGCGGGTCGCCGTCGATGGAGGCGATCCTGCCCGCCCTCGCGGTGTTCGAGCTGGACCCGAGCGCGCTCGAGGCCGCGGAGGCCGCCGACCTGATCGTGCTCGACCCGCGCATGCTGCGGTTCCGGCAACCGCTGGTGCGGTCCACCGTCTATCACGGCGCCACGGCGGCACAGCGTCGCGCGGCGCACCGGGCGCTCGCGCAGGCGCTGGACGGCAACGCGGACGCGCATGCGGCGGTGCGACGTGCGTGGCACCTGGCGGCGGCGACGCTCGGGCCTGACGCGGAGGTCGCCGAGCAGCTCGACGCCGCCGCGCGCAACGCCCGCGATCGCGCGGGGCACGCCGAGGCCGCCGCGGCCTTCGAGCGGGCGGCCGAGCTCACACCGCCCGGCGAGGAACGCGTTCGCCGGAGCCTCCGCGCGGCCGAGGCATGGCAGCTCGCCGGCCGCTCGCTGCGCGCCGTGGAACTGATCGACCAGGTGCTGCCAACGATCGACGACCCACTCCTGCGCGCGTCGGCCCATCACCTCGGCGGCCGCATCGACATCTGGCGCGGCCCGGCGCTCGAGGCCACGGACCGGCTGGTCGCCGAGGCCGAGCGGATCGAGGACATCGCGCCCGAGCTCGCCGCGCGCATGCTCGCCGACGCCGTGACCGGCGCCGTGGTCGCGGCGCACATCGACGAAGCGGTGATCCTGGGACGCAAGGCCCATGAGGCCGCGATGCGCGTCGGCGGCATGCCCGAGCTGCTCGCCGCCCTTCAGCTCGGCAAGGCGCTCATCCTCCACAACGACGCGGCCGGCGATGCCCTGATCCTGCGCTATCGCGAGCTGATGGTCGACGACGATCCGCTCACGCTCGCCATGGAGCTCGCGCACTGCCTGCCGATGCTGATGACGATCGAGGCCTACGACGAAGCCCGGGTCGTTCTCGACCGGCTCGTCCGTGCCGCACGAGGGCGCCGGCGCGTTCGGCCTGCTGGCCTACTGCCTCGGCGCGCAGTCCGAGCAGGACATGCGGCTCGGCAACTGGGCGTCCGCCTACGCCGACGGTTTCGAGGCCGTCGACCTCGCACGCGAGGCCGGCGAGGTCGGGCAGCTGTCCTACAACCTCGCCCGGCTGGGCTGGATCGAGGCCGCCCGCGGCGACGAAGCGGCCTGTCGCGCGCACGCCGACGAAGCGATCGAGCTTGCCGCCGGGTTCAGCTTCGGCTCCTCGACGATCTTCGCCGAGAGCACCCTCGCGCTGCTCGAGCTCGGCATCGGGCAGACCGAAGCCGCGGTCGATCGGCTCCGGGTCCTGCGGCGTACCGGCCTGTTCAGCGTCTATGAACCGAACCGGCTGTTCTGGCGACCCGACCTGATCGAGGCCGGTGTGCGCAGCGGGCAGCTCGAGGAGGCGGAGTTCACGCTCGCCGAGCTCGAGCAGCAGGTCGCTCGCACCCGGCGGCCGCTGAGCCTTGCGGTCCTGCATCGCTGCCGCGGCATGCTCGCGGCTGACGACGGCTTCACCGAAGCCTTCGACACGGCGCTGCAATGGCACGACGCCAGCCCGGCGGCGTTCGAGCGGGCGCGTACCGAGCTCTGTTACGGCGAGCGGCTGCGACGCGCACGCCGGCGCGTAGAGGCACGCGCCCAACTGCGGGCCGCGGTCGCGACCTTCGACCTGCTCGGCGCGCGGCCATGGGCCGAACGCGCACGTGGCGAGCTGCGAGCGAGCGGGGAGAGCGTCCGAACGCACGACGCCAGTAGCGCTGAGCAGCTCACCGCACAGGAGCTGCAGGTCGCGCGGATCGTCGCCGAGGGAGCGACGAACCGCGAGGCGGCGGCAGCGCTGTTCGTGAGCCCCAAGACGATCGAGGCCCACCTGCACAGCGCCTACCGCAAGCTCGGTGTGCGCTCACGCCCCGCGCTCGCCCACCGCCTGCGCAGCGGTGGGGCCGACCGCGAGCCCCACCGGTCCCAGCCAGGAGCCGGCGGCTCCTGACTGGGACGGGGCGGGTCTACGCGCTCACGGTGTCGTGGTCGACAGCGTGAACGTGAGCGTCTTGCTGTAGGTACCGGTACGCAGCGCGTCGGTGGCCGCGATCGACTGCTTGAACACGACCGTGACCGCCTCGTTGGAGGTCGGGGCCGACCACGTCTTCAGCGTCGTCGGGGCCGCCGAGCCCCCGACCGGCGCGAACGCGCCGCCGCCGCTGGCCTGCAGCGTCTGCGGCAGCGCGAACGTGCCGTTGACGAGCTTGCCCGTGTTGGTCGCGCTCGGATCGGCGACCGACAGCGTCGCGTCACCGGCCGTCGAGATCACGGTCGCCGTGGTCGAGCCGTTGTAGTCCTTCGCCACACCCGGCGTGAACGCGCCGAACGTCGCCGGCGCACCCATCGTCAGCGCGAGCGTCGCCGGCACACTGCCACCGACGGTGCCGGTGGCCGGCTCGGACTGCAGCGTCGGGGTCGGCGGCTCGGTCTCGCTGCCGGCCATCCAGTTCACGAGCTCGACGCCCTTGGACTGGATCTCCAGCAGCGCGGCCCCGTTATCGGCACCCGCGTTGGCGAGTCGCTTGGACTGCGCGACGAACTGCCGCGCGGCCACGGCCGCGGCCGCGTCGTCGCCCGCGCGATGGGCGGCGTCGGCACTCGCGAGCGCCGCGCTCAGCGCGGTGTTGCCGGCGGCGGTCACGTTGCCGTCAGCGGCCGCGTCGGCCAGCAGGTCCTCGACCTCGTTGAAGGTGACGCAGTTCGCGTACTCCTGCCCGCCGGTCCACTGGACCGCGTTGAGCATCATCGTCTTCCACCACGCCTCGTTGGTGAACTGCCAGTTGTGCCCGAGGGTCGTGGTGAACGAGCGGCCGCCATCGAAATTGCGGCACCAGGTCATCGCGTGCTCATCGCTGTTGATCAGCGCGCCCGTGCCGTAGCCGAGCTGGCCGACGAGCGAGTCCTCGTTCTCGTACTGCAGCGGGTGCACGATGCCCAGCTCGGCCGGGTTGCGGTTGGTGTTGTAGAGCTCCTCGACCGTGAAGAAGCGGCTCGGCATGTCCGCCGTGGTCGTGTGAGCGCGGTCCGCGGTGACGAGCTCGACATGCCCGCCGGATTCGGTCTCGATCAGGATGCCGCCCTGGTTGCTGCCGTGGTTGGTGAAGCCGGCACCGACCAGGTCCATGTACCAGGGGATGTTCTGCATGGCGTCGGTGCCGCCGTGGATCGCGATCACGCCGCCCCCACCACGGACGAACGCCTGCAGGTTCGCGAACTCGACCCCGTTGAGCGATGCCGAGCCGTTGATGCCGACGGTCGAGTTGAAGACGATCGTCTTGTACTGCTTGAGCGTGTCCAGATCCAGGAACGGGCTGGTCGGCAGCGAGACGCCGGCCGCCGGGTAGCGGCCCGGGCTGCCACCGATACTCGGGTCCCAGATGTCGACGTCGAAGCCGTTGGCGGCGCCGAGCTGCTGGAACATCCAATGGAAGTCGACGATCGACTGGTGGCGGAAGCCACCCGCCCGGCCGTTGACGAGGATCTTGTACGTCGCGCCGGCGACGGACATCGGCGCCGTCGGGTTGAAGTACTGGCGGATCGCTGATCGCCCGGGTCAGACGGCCCGTACGTCACGCCCGTGCCGCTCGTATCGACCGGCGTGCCCTGCAGCTGCGCGATCAGCGCCGAGCCCGCGCTGACCAGCGCCGGCTCGCCCGCGGCCGCGCGCTTGAAGTCCTCCAGCGCGAGGATCGCGGCCGCGGTGTTGCTGGCGTCGGCCTTGGTCTTGGCGTCGGCGAGCAGCGTGCGCAACTCGGTCGCCTTGGCGGCGGAGATGTACGGCCGCGGGTTGATCGCCGCGACGCCGGTCGCGTGCGCCTTCGTCAGCGGCGCGGTGAGGGTCACATTGGCCAGGGACGTCGCCGTACCGGCGGCGTGGTCCTTGGCCAGCGGAGCGCTCAGTACCACGTTCGGTGCCGGCGCGGCCGGGATCGGCGAGATGTGACGCAGGACGGTCACGACCTCCTGGTTGGCCCCGTTGTCGAGCACGATCGGCTGACCGATGATCGGGCCGTTGCTCGTCGGAGCATTCGTTCCCGTCGCGCCGTTCTGCGTGTAGCTCGCGATCCGCACCTCGGTCGCCCCCGCGGTCGCCGCGGCGGTCAGTGTCGTGTTGAGGGTCGGAAGAGGGCTCAGTGCCTTGGCGATCGTCACCGTCTCCTGGTTGTCGCCCGAGTCGACCACGACCTGCTGTCCGGCGCGGAATCCGACGGGGCTCTGGAGACGCAGGCCGGTCCCGCCCACGGCCGTCGCGCCGTTGAGCGTCGTCCGCAGCGCGTTGTCGGCGTACTGATCGATCACGGTCGCGAGGTCGGCGAAGGAGGTCGTGACCACGAACGTGTTCGTAGACTTCAGCGCGCTGCCCGCGGTGTCCTGAAGCGCCACGGTCGTCGTGTGCTTACCGACCGTCAGACGGTTCAGCGGCAGCGTCTTCGGGATCACCGTCACGCCATCGATCGTCATCTTGCGCGGCGCGGAACCGCCCGCGCCATTGCTGACCGTGTCGGTCGGGTCATTAAGGCGCGGATCGGTCCGCAGCGGCGTGAGCGACTGCGACTGCAGGATCTTGCCGTCGATGACCTGCGGCACATAGACCTGCACGCCGCTGAGGTGGATCTTCGTCAGCGCGCTCGTCAGCGTGACATTCGCCGCCGGCGCCGCCGGCGCCGGGCTGATGATGGTTGCGATCTTCACGATCTCCGCGTTGGGGCCCTGATCGAGCTGCAACATATCCCCGGCCGCGCGATTGGTCAGACTGTCAAGCCGGAGCTCGGTCGCACCGATGGCGGCCGCCGCCTGCGTCGTCGTCGCCGACGAGGCCCACGCCGCCACCGCACCCTTGCTGTCGATCCGCAGCGCGATCGTGTCGTAGGTCGCGGTACCCGGCCACGGCCGCGCCGGCGGCATGCGCGCTGGCCAACGGTGCCGTCAAGGTCACATTCCCGCCGGCGAGGCGGGCGCCGGGACGACGATCGACGCGATCGTCGCCGTCTCCGACCCGCCCCCGTATCGATCAGCAACGTGTCGCCCGCGCTCCGACCCGTCGTGCTCGTCAGACGCACGCCCTTCGCCCCGACCACCGACGCCTGATTCAAGGTGGTATTTGTCGTCGCACCCCGCGAAACATTCCCCGAACTGTCGACCGCCCGATAGCGCACCGTCGTATTGCCCTCCTGCGAGAGCGCCACACTCGCCGTCGCCGACGGACCAGC
>CAWKDW010000009.1:0-199636 GCA_963848475.1 uncultured Solirubrobacteraceae bacterium
TCCTGGTGATCTCGTCGCTGGCCGCGGTGCTGATCGCCCGGCTCCGCTCGATCACGGTCACGTTCGTGGCGGCGATCGTCATCGGCCTGCTGCACGATCTGCTGACCCCGATCGCGTCGCTGACCAGCTACCGGGACATGACCCCGTTCGTGATCGCCGCGATCGGCCTGCTCGTGCTGTCCAGGCACCAGGTCATGACCCAGTCCCGCGAGGAGGCCTGAGTGAGCGGCACGGTGCGGGCCACGCTCGAGCGCGCGAGCCCGGCGCGAATGGCCCGCAGACCCAGCCGGCCGCAGCTGATCAAGGCCTCCATCACGACGGTGCTGCTGCTGTTCGCCATTTTCGCCCTGCCGGAACTGCTGAGCCTGTACTACATCGACACGATGACCCAGGTCGTCGTGTACTCGATGGTGACGCTGGCCCTCGGCCTGCTGGTCGGCCGGGTCGGCCTGTTCTCCCTCGGTCAGGCCGCCGTATTGGCCATCGGCGCCTGGTCGGCCGCGCGGCTGCTGTTCGCCACCACGCAGCCGTACCCGCTCGTCCTGCTGGAGGCGGGCCTGATCACGATGGTGGCGGGCCTGCTGATCGGGCTGCCCGCGCTCCGGCTGCGCGGCCTGTACCTGGCACTGATCACGCTGATGCTGGCCGGCGGCATCACGGTGGTGCTGGCCACGGTGAACTTCCCGAACGGCGGCCATGGGTTCCTCGGCTACAACGGCGGCCTGCTGCACATCCCGCCGATCCGCCGGCCCAGCATCGCGGCCAGCGACCCGGCCTACTACCGCTACTCCGTGGTCGTCGCGATCCTGATGTTCGCGCTGGTCCTGGCGCACATCAAGACCAAGCCCGGGCGGGCCTGGGCGGCGATCAGGCAGAGCGAGCCCGCCGCGCTGGCCGCGGGGATCAACATCTGGTTCTACAAGCTCTGGGCGTTCGCCCTGGCGTCCTTCATCACCGGCGTCGCCGGCGGCGTGCTGGCTGGCGCGATCCACTACCTGTACTCGATCAACTTCCCGACCCAGGACTCGATCACGCTGCTCGCCGTGACGCTGATGGGTGGCGTGTTCAGCCTGTGGGGCGCGGTGGTCGCCGGGTTCCTCTACCAGTTCCTGCCGGCCCTGCTCAACAACTGGGGCGTCTCGGCCGACTGGCTGATCATCTTGTTCGGGCTCGGCGTGCTCCAGGTGCTGACGACGGCGCCGGCCGGGCTGGCCGACCAGGTGCCCAGAGACATGCGCCGGCTCGGTCGCCGCCTCCGCCGCAGGTCGGGAGGTGACGGAGCATGATTGAGGTCGACGGCCTCACCGTCCGCTATGGCGGCGTCACCTCGCTGGATGCCATGAGCTTGACGTTCGAACAGGGGACGTGCGGGCTCATCGGGCCGAACGGGGCCGGAAAGACCACGTTCTTCAACGTGCTGAGCGGCTTCGTCCGGCCGGCTGCGGGAGCCGTGCGGGCGTTCGGGGTAGACCTCCTGTCGATGGCCCACTACCGCCGCGCCCGCTGGGGGGTGCGCCGGACGTTCCAGACCGAGCAGGCCATCGAGGAGCTGTCCGTGTTCGACAACGTGGCCATGGTGCACGAGCACTCCAGGCTCGGCGGCGCGTCCCGCCGCGCTGACGTCCTGGACGCGATCACGTTCACCGGCCTCGACGCCGACCCGGAGACCACGGTGCGCACGCTCGGGGCCGGCCAGCGCCGCCTGGTCGAGGTCGCCAGGGCCGTCGTCGGGCGGCCGCGGCTGGTGCTGCTGGACGAGCCCGCCGCCGGGCTGCCGGACGAGGAGACCAGGCACCTGGCCGACGTTATCCGGCGCATCCCCGAGCACACCGGGGCCCTGGCCATCCTGGTCGATCACGACATGAGCCTGGTCTCGGCCTGCTGCGCGACCACGGCCGTGCTCGACTTCGGCAAGCTGATCGCGTCCGGACCGACCGCCGAGGTGCTCCGCGACGACGCCGTGATCCGCGCCTACCTGGGGGTCGCGTGAGTACGTCGCTGGTCCTGCGGGACCTCACCGTGGAGCGCGGCGGCCGCGCGGTGGTCAGGGACGTCTCGGTGGAGATCGAGGCCGGCCAGGTCACCGCCCTGCTCGGGCCGAACGGCGCGGGCAAGTCCACGCTGGTCCTGGCCGTCGGCGGCGTGCTGCGGCCGCGCTCCGGCGGCGTGCTCCTGGACGGCGCGGACGTCGCCGGCCGCCGGCCGGAGCGGATCAGGCAGGCGGGCGTGGCGATCGTGCCCGAGGGCCGCCGGCTGCTGCCCGACCTGACCGTCGAGGACAACCTGCGGGTGGCCAGCTACGCGCTGACCCGCGAGCAGGCCCAGGCCGGCCGGGACCGGGTCCTCGAGCTGTTCCCCCAGCTTCGCCAGCGGCTCACCGCCGCCGCCCGGACCCTGTCCGGCGGCGAGCAGCAGATGGTCGTGCTGGCCCAGGCGCTGATCACGCAGCCCCGCTACCTGCTGATCGACGAGCTGTCCCTCGGCCTGGCCCCGGTCGTGGTCAGCCGGCTGATCCCGGTCATCGCCGCGGTGGCGGAATCCGGCACCGGCGTGCTGCTGATCGAGCAGTTCGCCACCGTCGCGCTCGGCCTGGCCCACCACGCGCACATCATGGAGGGCGGCCGGATCCGCTTCTCCGGCCTGGCCCGCGAGCTGCGCGAGCAACCCGAACTGCTCAGCTCCGCCTACCTCCTCCGCGGCAGCACCGCCAGCGGCCCCCCCGCCCCCCTCCCCGGCGGGCCGGGCACCGAACGCGCCGGCTGACCCGTCCCACCCACACCCTCAGGCTCATCCACCCCAGGGCCGGCGCCCCGACGGGCCGGGCTGGGTCCGTCCGGGGCGCCGGCCGCATAGCGGGCCGGGGTGTTACCTTCTTACCGGGGCAGCTGGGCGTAGTCGGTCCAGGTGTAGGCCGAGCCAACCCACGTGCTGGTCCTGTCCACGGTGCCGCGCAGCTGCGCCCCTGTGCCGTTCGGGCTGATGACCAGGAAGGTGGCGGCGTTGTTCAGCTTGCCGTCGCGCATCGGGTACCACTGCTGCCATGGCCCGTTGTTCGCGGCCCGCAGCACGAGCCCGTGGCGCAGGCCGGTGCCCGCGGCGTCATAGCCGGGGTCTGCCACGTACAGCCCGGTCGGCTTGCCGTAGGGCGCGTACTCGAACCGGTAGGCACCCCGGATGGTGCCCGCCTCGCGGATGAAGTGGGTCGCCGGGTCGGCCTTGGCGGCGGGCCACCCGATGATCATCGTGTTGACCGCCTGGTGCTGCCGGTAGACGTCGAAGCCGTTCCCGAACTGGTTGACCTCATCGCCGTAGTTGCCGGGCAGGTTCACCTGGCGGGCCTGTATCACCATGTCGTAGAGCGATCCGGTCTGCGCGCCGTACTGGTCGGTCGCGATGACCCCGGAACCCCCCGTGCCGGGCGGGTAGGTCGAGCCAGCCGCAGTCAGCATGCCAGCCGGGCTGTGCGCGATCTCCTGGGGCAGCCCGGGGAAGGCGAAGCGGTAGGCCGGGGCCGGGGCGAGGGCGGGCGCGCCGGCCGGGCTGGTCAGCACGTACGGCTCGGCGAACTGGACCCCGCCGGTCACGTTGGTGTAGGTGATCGGGGTGGGCGCGTCGGTGTAGACGGCGCCCAGGGTCAGGCCGCCGGTCACCGGGTTCTCACTGAACCGGATGATCTGGGCGAGCGACGCGTGGGACGGCTCGTTGTGGTCGACGTTGACGACCAGGGTTCCGGTGATCGGCCCGGCTGGCGGGGGCGACACGATGCTGCCGGACAGGGTGATGATGGTGCCACTGACGGCGGCGGTCACGCTGCCGGGCAGGCTGGACGCCTGACTGTTCACGGACAGCAAACCGCCTGCCGGGGCGCGCGTCACCGTGATCTTGCCCAGGCTGGTCGCGGCCGTGGCCGGGGCGGCCGGGTAGGTGTCCTCAGTGTAGATGCGAGTCGCCTGGATCGAGGTGTCCTGCCACGTCGCGGCGCTGGCGGAGCCCGCGGCGAACGCCAGCGTCCCCGCTGCCATCAGCGGGGCGGCGAGCGCCGCTACGATAGTGCGAGACCTCATTGTCCGCACCTCCTTCAGTTAAGGCCGGGGAGCGGGTTGCCCCCGGGCCAGGGTCCGGGCGGGTTGCCCGGGCCCGCGACCCGCGCAGCTCAAGCGGTTCTGTGCAGGCCGCGCGCCCGGTCACTCCGCAGCGCGAGGCCGGGAGCCTGGGCCCTGATACTGCGCATGAGATTCGTCTCCTTCGGATGACGCCGGCTGTTCTCTTCTGTCACCACTAAGGTAAGCCATGATAAGCCTAGTGGAGCTAGGCGAAGGTAACAGACCGGGAGGACCTTGGTCACCACTTTTGTGTGCCTGAGATCCTGATCGAAACAACACTCGTGAGCTGCGCCGATGGCAAGTCCGCTAGGCAGGCGGAGCGGTCGGGACGACCGTGAGCTGACCGGCGAGGACCACGGCCCGCACGTTACGGATTCCCCATCCGGTCCAGAGCCGCCCAGGGCTGCACCAAGTCCCCGCTCATCCTCGACCCGGTGCGCCCCGGCCTGCCGTCCGGGCTCAAGGGCCGCCCGTTGGGCCTGAAAATCTCTGGAACAATCCCGGCCAGCAAGTCACCGTGATCGACCAGGCCGACGCCCCAGGGTGCCTGCAAGGTCCGTGACCCATTGAGGGCATGACGGGGTGCTGCTGGTCAGCGGTGTGAGCGGGGCTGGCCGCTGGCGTGCGGGCGGTTTTATGTCGCGTTGCGGTCACGACAGGAGCGCGCTCGGGTTGCAGATGCGGAGCCGCGGCCTGGCCGGTTTCGCGCGTGTCGTTCCGGAATGAGCGGGGCTCCCCGGAGAGGACTGGTTCTTCTGCGAAAAATCACCGTGATCCCGGAGGAACCCCGCGTGTCCCAGTCTGCCATGCCCGTGCCGTGCCGCGTCCTGGTCCCGGAGGTGCTCCCGGCGGTGATGCCGGGGAGGCCGGCGGTCCCGGAGTTCCTGCCCGCGCCGCCGCCGGAGCTCGCGTTGCCGGCCCGGCTGCCTGCGGGGTTGCCGGCGGAGGGGCGTTCGGCGCTGGCCGCGGCGCTGGCAGGGCCGGTTCCCGGGCAGCGGCGTGAGCGCGGGGAACTGGTGCAGGCAGCGGGACCGGTCACCTGGGACGTGGGCGAGTGCGCGCGGCTGCGGCGGTTCCTCGGCAGCGTGGATGAGCCCCGCGGCCGGCGAGGCCGGGTGTACCCACTGGACTACATGCTGGCGTTGCCGCTGGCCGCGGGCATGGCCGGGGACGGGGAACTGGACGCCGCCGGGGAGTGGATCGAGTCGGCACCGGAGGAGCTGCTGCTGCGGCTGGGCGCGCCGCGGGACCGGGCCGGGCGGGCGCGCCGCCCGGACGCGACCGCGGTCGGCCGGGTCCTCGGCAGTATCGATCAGGTTCAGTACGATGACGCGCTGTGCGCCTGGGCCGCGGCCCGTGCCCGGGCACTGTGTCCTGGCCTGCGGAAGCATCTCCGCGTGGACGGGAAGGCGCTGCGCGGCGCAGCCCCGCGGGGCGGGCGGGCGCCGATGCTGCTGTCCGGGATCTGGGACGACGGCACCACCGCCGCCCAGCTGCCGGTGAATGTCGCCAAGACTAACGAGATCCCCGTCTTCCGGCAGCTCATGGGCAAAGTCCCGGATGAGGAGCTGGCGGGCGCGGTGATCACCGCGGACCAGATGCACACCCAGCGCGAGCATGCCCTGCTCATCGGGCGCAAGGGCGCGTATTTCGTGTTCACGATCGGGGAGAACCAGCCGGGACTGTTCGCCGCCGCCGACGCGCTGTGCTGGGAATCAGTCGCCGTGGAAGCATGGACCGTCGACCGCGGCCACGGCCGGGTCGATGTCCGCGTCATCAAGACCCTGCCGCCCACCGCGCTCATCTCGGCCCTGTTCCCGCACGTCAGGCAGGTCTTCCTCGTCGAGCGCTACAGCTACGGCCCGGACGGGAGCCTGCTCGGCGCGGTCGCCGTCCTCGGCGTCACCAGCCTGCCCCCGGCACAGGCCGGCCCGGCTGACCTGCTCGCGTACCTGCGCGGCCACTGGGCGATTGAAATGCACCACTATGTCCGTGATGTCTGCCTCGGGGAGGACGCCAGCCACGTCCGCCGCGCACACCAGGCCCTGGCCGCCGTCCGCAACACCATCATCGGGATCCTGCAGCTGCACCGGGTCCCCAATATCGCCGCCCAGCTGCGCGCCTGCCACCGTGACCCTTACCGGCTCCCGCTCCGGCTCCTCGGCCTCGCCACGCCACTGACGCCGACCGGAAACCCCGCAGTGACCTGAACGCGACAACCGCCACGCCAGTAACGCAGGACCCGCAGCATGAATCCGGGCACCCCCGGCCGGACCAGCATAAACACGAATCAGCCTTCTGATCCGCTAGGCGAATAAGAGACCTTGCAGGCGCCCTGGCCGACGCCCCTCACCGCGCCCTCCGCTATCTCCTGCCCGCCGGGGTCCCAGAATTCAGAAAATGTGACTGACCCGATAGAGGCGTCTTTGATAAATCCCGCAACCGTCTGGCCAGTTCAACGCGCGGTCTCGTGATCGAGTCCACCTACCGGCTCTGAGGCTGTCGAACGGTACTGAGGCGATGTCTTACCGGGGACGCTAACGGTAGATCTGCCGACGGTGGCCCGCGTCTACGACCAGGACGACCAGTCGGTCATCGTCTACCGTGTAGAGGACCCGGTAGTCACCTGCGACTCTGATCCGCAGAACCCCCGTGCATCCCCGTGAGCATCTTCGTGCCCGTGGGCCTCGGATCTTCCCGCAGCGATTCCGTCGCGGCCTTGATGCGCTCGCTGGGAGGCCGCCACGCTGGACTGAGCACCGCCGAGAAACCATGGCGCCCCGGTGCTGCCGGGGCGCGCGCGAGAACCACCGGGCCTCACGCTCGTCGCGACGAGCAGTCCGCGAGTCGGCTATGGGCAACCACCGACCACCTCCCCGGTTGGTGGCGGCGCCCGCTCCTAGACCGCGGACCGCGACGAACACAGGGTCATGAGGTAACCAGCCCTCGAATATCAGCCTGGCATCGCCGCCGAACAGCTGAGCCCGCTCGCGCCGCCCCGGGAACCCCGGACGCCCCAGCCGACCCCCGAGCGCCTACACGCCAGCTACCGCCTGCCAACTTGACACCGCGACCTCCATATCAGACGACAAGCTCATCGAACGCGCATGACTCCTGGCGTGTGAACTCCAGCAGTTCGCCTTCGGCGTCTACATGATCATCCGTTCGGGCGAGTCGAAGTCCGGCATCGCCGCATTGCTGGCGGCAGCGGGCGTCCAGGTCACGCGCGGCGAACTCCCGGCCGGCGATTGCGTGGTCTCCGATCGCCTGATCGTCGAACGCAGGACCGGCGCAGACCTGGCCGCTTCGTTGAAGGATCGCCGCCTGTTCGAGCAGATCGAGCGGCCGCGGGCGCCTACTCGCACACTGCGGAACGCCGGCCGCGGTCGTCGCCGCGACTGAGGCCGACCTGCGACGCGTGCCGGGCATCGGCCCCGTCTCGCCGTCCGACGGCTAGCGGCCGGGGTATGGATCGTCGGCTGCGTCTCCGCCCGTGACGGTGTTTCACTCACCGTTCGCGCACTCTGGGCAGGGCGGCAAATGCTCGGTGGAACCCGTCTGCAACTCGTAGCCGCAGTCCGTGCAGTCATAGGTTCCGGCGGATACATCGCTGCCGGCTGGAACAGGGTTCGCCATGAGGTTCCTCTCTCGGTCGGGGCTCGACTGGACAGGTCGGGCGTTACCCATGACTTGACGCGACGCAACTGCGCGCGTCTGATCGCTGATCACGACAGGGGGAGAGCGATCGGCGCCAGTTTTATCCCGGGTGCCCGAGACCGCACTCATCGTGGTGGACATGCTCAACCGCTGCGACCACGAGGACGCAGAACTCCTCGCGGCGTCGGTGCGCGAAGGGCTCCCACAGATCGTCGACCCGCACGACACCGCCATGGGCCGCGACGACGTGCTGCTGATGGACGTCAACGGCAACGACGACGCCTGGGATGCCGGACCCGAGGCACTCATCGAACGCGCCCTCGCGGGCGAACGACCCGGTCTCGTTGAGCTGATCGCTCCGGCAGAGCCGGTGTAGAGGAGCCGGCCCTTGGGCAAAGCGGCAACCGGTGGAGCGGAATGCATCGCCGAGAACGACACCATCCTCGACGCCGCCAAACGACTCGCCCAACTCGACGTCGGAGCGATGCCGATCTGCGGCGAAGACGACCGCCTGAAGGGCATGCTCAGCGACCGCGACATCGTCGTGAAGGTGCTCGCCGAAGGCCGCGATCCCGGGGTCGACGCGCGCCGGCGAACTCGTCGAGGCGATCTCCGCCGCCTCTTAGCGCACCCCCCAAGGACGCTCCCGAAGACGGCCCCGCTGCGCTCGCGAGCGCACCCGGGCCGAAGGGCGCCCAGCGGCGCGAGGTCCACGCATCCGCTGTCGCAATTGGGTAGCGCTGATCCATCGCGGATCCATTGGCGGTGGTGACCGGGCGTCGAGCGGAATCGGGCGCGCCCTGGAGCACGAACTCGCTCACCTGGCCCGCCTCGTGACCAGCGACATGGCCGCGCGCGGCCATGGACGCGTCCTGCTGACCGCCTCGATCGTCGACGTCATGCCCGGGCCACGTGCTCAAGCCTGGGCCGACCGAGACACCGTCTTCGCCGGTGGCGGCCAGCTCGACGCGCTCCGGTGCATTCGATCAATCAGCAGAAACGCAGGTGGTGACACGAGCGCGACCGTCAGAACGATGCGGGCCAGCCGCGCAGTCCCCAAGCACAACCATATGTCACCATATGCTTGATGGCTCGAACGCAAACGCTCGTGCAGCTCTCCGATGATCTGCTCTCTCAACTCGACGCGCGCGCAGCCCGCGAGGGTCGCTCGCGCTCGGATCTCATTCGCGAGGCCGTGACCGGCTACCTGGGCGCCGATCACGAGGCGGCGATCGACCGCCGGATCGTCGAGGCCTACACCCGTCAACCGCAGGAAGACCTGGGCGCCGATTGGGCGGCGCGGCGCTCGATCGCCGCCGAACCCTGGGAGACCCCGTGAACCGCGGCGAGGTGTGGTGGTACGAACTCCCCGACGTCGGACGGCGCCCTGGGTGCATCGTGACCCGTCAGGCGGCGATCCCCGTCCTGAACGCGCTCCTGGTGGCGCCCGCGACGCGCACCATCCGCGATATCGCGACCGAGGTGCGCCTGGGTCCCGAGGACGGCATGCCGAGCGAATGCGCGTTGACCCTTGACAACGTGCTGCCGATTCCCAAGTCCCTGCTGACCGAGCGCATCACGCGGCTAGGCCCAGCCAAGCTCGCCGAGCTATGCGCAGCGCTCGACATCGCAGCAGGCTGCTGATACGCCGCCCCCCGCACGGATCTGCGCCAGCAGCGCCGACCACTCGGCTGCCGCGTCGCGGCGGAATCGAACCTCCGTCTCGATAGCGCGATCTCGTTGGCTTGACCCACCCGGGTCGCGCTCGCCGCCGTCGTACATCACGCGATCGAGTGACGTCTCCGCCGCCGCCCGCGAGCACAATCCCGACCCACGACACCAGCGGAACCTGACCCCGGCCGACGCACAGCAACCCAGCGCGTCGCCCGCGACCAGGATCGCACCCTCTCTCATCCCTCCGCGGAGGTGCCACGATGCCGGTCGATCACAAAACCGTCGTCCGACGGTTCATCACCGAGGTCCTCAGCGGTGGTCAGCTCGACCGGATCGACGAACTGCTCGCGCGCACCTAAAGGCCATGCTCACCGCCCTGGTGGCGGCGCTACCCGAGCGCCGCTTCGACGTCGAAGAACTGATCGCCGAGGCCGACGCCGTCGTCGCCCGCTCCACCCTCGAGGCGCGCGACCCGAATGGAACAGCGATCTCCGTCCGCGGCCTCAGCTACTACCGACTCGCCGACGGCAGGATCGTCGAAGACGACCCGATCACCACACCCGAACTCACACAACAACTCGGCCCGCTCCTCGCACCGGCCCACGCCTGAAAGAAACAGTCATGGACCACGAGGCCACGACGAGGCGCCTGTACGAGTTGATCAGCGCGGGCGACATCGACGGGTTCGGCGACCACGTCGCGGACGAATTCGTCGAGCACGAGGAGACCCCCGGCTTCGAGCGCAGCAAGGCGGGCGTCACGCAGATGTTCAAGGCGTATCGGGCGGCGTTTCCGGATCTGCGCATGGACGCCGAGGACGTGCTCGTCGCGGGTGAGAAGGTCGTCGCGCGCGTGCGTGCGACCGGAACGCACCAGGCCGAGTTCATGGGGATGCCCGCGACCGGCAAGAGCGTCGACGTGCAGCTGATCGACATCATCCGGTTCGGCGACGACGGTCTCGCCCGCGAGCACTGGGGCGTGCTCGATGCGCTCGGGATGATGCAGCAGCTCGGAGCGATCCCGGCAGCGCCTCCGGCCTAGAAACCGCGGCCAGAAGCGAACAGCGAAGAAGGGTCGTCGACCCGACGGCGGTAGCCGCTGTAGCGAGCGGGAGGGGCACCGGACGCTCGTAGGACGACCAGTGGGCGATGGTCTGAACGGATCGGTCCACCACCACGACCACCACCACTGGAGGAGCTGCAATGCGTGCCACGATCCAGGAGCCCGGCGAGGGCATCCGCACCATCGATCTCGCTGGAACGATCGTCACGTCCAACGCCGACGGCGCCGCAACCGGGGACGCGTTCGTCGTCGCCGAGGCAACACTCGCTCCGGGCGGGTTCGAGCTGCCGCTGCACCTCCACCGCGAGATGGCCGAAGTGCTCTACCTGCTCTCCGGCCGGCTCGAGCTGCAGGTCGGCGACGACCGCAGGATCGCCGTCCCCGGCACGCTCGTCGGCGTCCCTCCGGGCGTCGCGCCACGATGTCTGTCGCCGGCGAGGAGCCGGTCCGGATGCTGATGATCCCGTCCAACCCCGCCCGCGCGACACAGATGTTCGACGTCATGGAGCAAGTGTTCGCGAACGGCGCACTGGACCCCGAGATGGCGGGGCCGCTGCTCGCCGAAATCGACATGGAGATGCTCGCTCCGGCCGCGTCGTAGATCCGGAGCGATCCGCGGGCCGCCGTGTGAGATCGGCTGCCCAACCGCCGTCGTGACCATCGCCCGGCTGGGCCGCGAGATGCGTCTCGCCCGGACCGTTGGAGGAGCCGCGAATGTTCCCGAACTCCGCCGCTGTCGTCGCGGACGTCGCAGTTTCCGCTATCGAATCTCGGCCCCGAGATGCCAGGTTTGCCCGACCAGACAAAGGAGCGCGAGCCGTTTTCGCTGCGCGCTCGGCGAGGTAGTCGGCGGGTGCGCGATATCCCACGGCGAGGTCGTCGACCCGGACGACGGTCGAGTCTGGATGGTCGGGCGGGCGCTCGACTGCCGGCAGCTCGAGGTCGAGCTGGCCTGGCTGCGCGACTGACCCACGCGGGCGCCGCGGGGTTCATCCGTTTGGGGCGATGCGGCCGAGGCTCGAAGAGGACACGCTCTGCCGCAGCGAATCCGCGAACGAAGGAGCGAGTCGATGGCGCTGCACGAATATCCGTCCGGGACGACCTTCCCCGGCGTCATCGGCCGCACGGCGGACGAGTCCACGCCGGCGTGGCCGGCCCCGGTGCGGGCGCCCAAGGGCGCCCCGAACGTGCTGTTCGTCGTGCTCGACGACACGGGCTTCGGCCAGCTCGGCTGCTATGGCAGCCCGATCGCGACGCCGAACCTCGACCGCCTCGCCGCGGATGGGTTGCGCTACAGCAACATGCACACGACGGCGCTGTGCTCGCCGAGCCGGTCGTGCGTGATCAACGGCCGCAACCATCACAGCAACGGGATGGCGTGCATCACGGAGTTCGCGACCGGCTATCCGGGTTACAACGGGCTGGTCCCGTTCGAGAACGGCTTCCTGTCGGAGATGCTGCTCGAGCACGGCTACAGCACGTACATGATCGGCAAGTGGCATCTGATCCCGTCGAGCCAGGAGACGGCGGCGGGCCCGTATGACCGCTGGCCGCTTGGGCGCGGGTTCGAGCGCTACTACGGGTTCCTCGGCGGCGACACGAGCCAGTGGGACCCGGACCTCGTCTACGACAACCACCAGGTCGAGCCGCCGCGGAGCGCCGCGGAGGGCTACCACCTGAGCGAGGACCTCGCTGACAAGGCGATCGAGTTCATCTCCGACGCCAAACAGGTCGATCCGGACAAGCCGTTCTACCTGCACTTCTGCCCGGGCGCGACGCACGCCCCGCACCACGTGCCCAAGGAGTGGGCCGACCGCTACCAGGGCGCCTTCGACGACGGCTGGGACGCCTACCGGGAGAAGGTCTTCGCGCGCCAGAAGGAGCTCGGAATCGTCCCGCAGGACGCCGAGCTCTCGCGCCATGACCCCGACGTGCCCGAGTGGGATTCGCTGAGCGACGATCAGCGGCGGCTGTACGCGCGGATGATGGAGGTCTTCGCCGGGTTCCTCGCGCACACCGACCACCACATCGGGCGGCTGCTGGACCACCTCGAGTCGATCGGTGAGCTCGAGAACACGCTGATCATGGTGATCTCCGACAACGGCGCGAGCGCCGAGGGCGGTCCGACCGGGACGACCAACGAGGCGCAGTTCTTCAACAACGCCCAAGAGCCGTTCGAGGCCAGCCTCGCCCGGATCGACGAGATCGGCGGCCCGAAGTACTTCAACCACTACCCGTGGGGCTGGACCTGGGCGGGCAACACGCCGTTTAGGCGCTGGAAGCGCGAGACCTACCGCGGCGGCGTGTCGGACCCGTTCATCGTCAGCTGGCCGAAGGGCATCGCCGCAAGGGGGAGGTGCGCGAGCAGTACGCGCACGCCATCGACATGGTCCCGACCGTGCTCGACGTGCTCGGCATCGAGCCGCCGGCCACGATCCGCGGCGTCCCGCAGGCGCCGCTGCACGGCACCAGCCTCGCCCACACCTTCGACGACGCCGCCGCGGCCAGCGGGCGCACGACCCAGTACTTCGAGATGCTGGGCCACCGCTCGATCTACCACGACGGCTGGCGCGCGGTGTGCCCGTGGCCGGGCCCGTCGTTCGCCGAGGCCGGCAAGGGATTCGGCGAGCCGATCTCCGCGGAAACACTCTCCGAGCTCGACGCCACGGGCTGGGAGCTCTACCACGTCGCCGATGACCCGGCCGAGACCCGCAACGTCGCCGCGGAGAACCGCGGCCGCTTGATCGCCATGATCGCGACCTGGTACGTGGAGGCCGGCAAGTACAACGTGATGCCCGTCGACGGCAGCGGCGTCCCGCGGATGGCCGTGGAGAAGCCGCTGATCGCCGCTCCGCGCGACCGCTTCGTCTTCTACCCCGGCACGCAGTCGGTGCCGTTCTTCGCGGGACCAAAGGTGCTCAACCGCCCGCACAGCATCACCGCGGACGTGGAGATCCCCGAGGCGGGCGCCGAGGGCGTCCTGTTCGCGCAAGGCACCTCCGCAGGCGGCTTCACGCTCTACGTCAAGGACCGCCGGCTGCACTACACGCACAACTGGGTGGCCCGGGAGCTGCTGCACGTCGCGTCCGACACCGAGCTGAGCGCCGGCAGACACGAACTGCGCTTCGAGTTCGAGCCGACCGGCAAGCCCGACCCCGCCAAGGGCCACGGAAGCCCGGGCCGCCTGCAGCTCTACATCGACGGCGAGCTCGCCGGCAACCAGGACGTGCCGTACACGACGCTGTTCCTGTTCAACCCCGGGGCGCTCACCTGCGGTGCCGATCCCGGATCAACGGTGACGGACGATTACGAGACGCCGTTCCGCTTCAGCGGGACCATCCACACGGTAACGATCGACGTCAGCGGCGAGCTGATCACCGACCCCGAGGCCGAACTCGCGTTCCATATGGCACGCCAGTAGCCGACCGGTGAGCGACCGAGAGGCCCCGACGCTGACCGCGGAGGGGCCTCGCCGGTCGCCCACGGCGGCGGCCGTTCGCCGTTCCGCCGGCGGTCGCAGGGGCCGCGGCTGCAGCGAGCGGTTCCGGTCCAGCACGATGCGGTCCTCGTCTGGGTCGACCAGCTCGGGCGCTGTCGCCGGCGATCACCACCTTGGGCAAGCGGTAGAAGCGAGGCGCCGCCGCCCGCGGCTGCCGGGCCGACGCTCGCTGCGCCGCTGGGCGACGAAAGGTGCTGCGTCGGAGTTGGCCCGCTTGAAGCGCGCCGGAGGGGCCGCCGGAGCGGCCCCTCCATGGGCTGCGCGGCTATTCAGCCGAGCAGGTGGTTCAGGACGCGGCCCATGACCGCGTTGCGCTCGCTCTGCGTTCGCACCGCCTCGAACCCGAACCCGGCGAGCAGCGAGTGCGGGGTGGTGATCGTCGCGCCGACCGGGAAGCCCGCGGCGTCGGTGATCGACCAGTCGTTGGCGTTCGGGGCGCTGCCCGGGGGCGGCCCGGTCACCGTCCAGCCGCCGTCGTCGGTCTCGAACGACGTGGTCGTGCCGTCAGGCAGCGTCATGTCGTCCAGGAACACGCCGAGGCCCTGGGTCCCCCAGTCGCTGATGTAGGCGATCGAGACCTCCACCGTCTGCCCGGCGAACTGGGACAGGTCGACCGACCAGTTCTCCCAGCCGCCCGAGCTGCCGGAAGCCGCGTTCCACGCGCCGGTGGTCCCGGTGGGCGAGCAACTGCCGTCGGCGTTGATCGTCTGGTAGGCGTCGAGCTGCGGATGCAGGTCGTTCCAGCCGCTGGTGCAGCTGTCCCCGGTCGCCTGCGTCGTGTGCCCGTTGGCGTCCGGCAGCGTCGTCCACGTGCCGTCCGGGCGCTTGACCTCGACCGTCAGATAGTCCCAGTCGGCCTCGGTGTCGTAGGAGGTCCAGAAGGACAGGCTGCCGCCCCCGGCGGGGACCTGCACGGAATGCGTCAGACGCTTGTAGGACACGTCCGCGATCTGCGAGTACGCGTAGCGGTTGCCGGTATGCGGGTCAAACGGGCCGCCCGGCTTGTCCCAGCGGCTCGAGGGCTCGCTGGCGAACTGCGGGAACTCGCTCTGCGGCAACACGCCGCTGGTCGCGATGAACGACGACGTCGTGCCCTGGTTGTCGGCCCCGTCGCCGCCGTTGACATTGAACGACAGGCCTGCGAACGGGTCCGAGATGCCGCGGATCCCGAACGGGTCACCGTCGTCGTCGAGCCCGTCGCCGGCCACCGCGAGGTAGCCCCCGAACCAGTACTGCAACACGTCGTTGGTGCCGTCGCCCGAGCCGCGCAGCAGCAGGCAGCGCCGCGCGTCCCAGTCGGCCGGTTGCGGGTTGCACGCGCCCCCGTCCTTCGGGTCGTAGAACTGGTTGCCGACCGCGCCGGTGTACTGCAGCCCGGCCCAGTCGCCGGTGTAGAACACCTTGCCGCCCTCGTCCATGTAGGAGCGGAAGTTCAGCATCTCGTCGAGCGCGAGCCGATCGGCGTTGCCGCCCCCGCGGCCGGCCGTACGGGTCACGATGTCGTCGCCGGTGTACCAGATGACGCCGTCGTAGTGACTGAGCACGCCGAGGTCGTCCGGGGCCACGCGACCCTTGGCGTCGACGTCATAGACGTCGGCCTCGATGCCGTTGGCCCGCAGCGCGTTGAGGTAGTAGTCGAGGTAGTTCGGGCCGGTGAGCCCGCCGGGCGACGCACCCGTGTAGTCCTCGGCGGCCACCACGAGGACGCGGCTGCCCGACTCGGCCACGGTCTGGTAGGTGAACGACTCGCTCTTCTTGCCGCCGCCCTCGAACCAGACCTCGACGTTCTGACCGGGGTCGGTGCCGGTGACGTTGCCGCGCAACTGGTGGTAGTAGACGGCAGCGGGCTTGTAGCGCTCGGCGCCGGTCCACTCCTTCGTCGGGGCGCTGCGCACAGCGCCGCCGTTGATGCGGTACTTGAGCGTCACCGCGCCGAGGCTGCGCTTGGCCAGCACCTGCACTGGCTGCGGATCGCCATAGGAGTATTTGAAGGTGAAGTTCGCCGCCCGGGATGCCGTCCTTGTAGGCGTCGTCGCTCTTGACGTAGAAGGGCTTGGTCTTGATCCCGAGCGAGGACTTCGGGTTGGCCGGGTCGGCGGCCGACTCGGCGACCGAGCGCGCGAACGGCAGGTTGCGCTCGAACTCCTCCTGCACGAGCTGTTCGTCGTCGGGGAAGACGAAGCCGCAGCCCGGGCAGCCGGGTGAGAGCTCCGGCGTCCACGTCAGGGCGCCGGCCTCAGCGTGCCCGTAGTCGTTCTCCTCACCGTTGGTGACGTAGAGCACGTCCGAGCTGAGCCCGGGGTGGAAGCCGTCGATCGCCGGCTTGTCGAGGTTGCCCGACAGCGCGTAGTAGATCGGGTCGTCCATCGTCGGCGAGCCGATCTGCCAGCCCTCCGGGTACAGCAGCCAGCGGCCGTTGGAGTGGTAGTTGACCTGGAACTTCGCCCGCGAGGTGTCGAGCAGCTTGATCATCGCCTTCGTCTCCGGCTCCGAAGCCGGCGACGGACCGCGGTAGGTCTCGCTCGACATGATCGCCGGAGGAGCCCTCGTTGTCGTAGCCCCAGTGCTCCGGGTAGTTGCGGTTCGGGTCCACGCCGTCTCCGCCGTTGACCTCACCGTTGCCGTCGTTGTCGCGCAGGTTCTTGCGCCACAGACGCTCGCTGTCGAACGTGTACTGGTAGCCGTCCGGGTTCATCACCGGGAAGAACCACAGCTCGGTGTCCTTGAGCAGGTTCTTGACGTCCTTGTCGTTCTTGCGCCAGCGATCGATGTACCAGTTCATCAGGCGTCGGTCGACCTCAGGCGCGATCCACTCGCGCGCGTGCTGCGTCGCGCTGTAGATCGCCGCCGGCCGGCTGCCGTCGGCTTGACCACGGGCGCCCTGCGTGAGCTTGATCGCCAGCAGTTCGCGACCCTGATACGTCGTACCGAGCTTGACCAGCTTTGCGATCTGCGGGTTGTCGCGCGCCACCTGGTAGAGCTGGTCGCGGAAGCCGCCCGGCTCGTCCCACGAGCGCCACACCTGGTAGCCGCTCGCGGCCTGCTCGGCGGCGAACTGGCGGACGGTCTTGCCCCCCTTGACCCGCGTGAGTTTGGGCTCGATGCCCTGGGCGCGGAGCTTGTCGCGGCCCTTCGCGTCGAGCACGAGGTCGACCTCGAAGCCGCCGCCCGAGGCCTTGGACCCCGTGACGTCGACGCCCGCGGCCTTCAACCGCTCCAGCTGCCCGGACCCCACCTTGGCGTGATAGGCGTCCCGGGGAGACGGGCTCCCCTGGCTGGCGCCCGCTGATGCGGGCAGCGCGAACGCGGCTGCGACCGCAACAGCCGTACCGAACCATCGATGCATGTGCGCTCCTCTCCTCCCTACGAATATGTACGCATCGTTACCATCCGGTGGGCGCCGCCGAGCCGATTCGTCACTCGTCGAACGCCGCTCCCCCGCGCGGCTCGCCATTCAGCTACGGAGCGACGGTGGCGACAAGGACCCCAAAACGGCGCCGGGCCTGGTCTCACGGGTGCCCACCGGCGGCGGCGCGCACAGCGCGGCACGCCCGCATCGGTGCATTCGCAGCAACCTTTGGAGCGTCAACCAAGCGCGACACGACCGGTCAACGAGCGGTTGCGCAACTCAACTCTCGAGCAAACGCGAAGCGACGTCTGCCTCAGCGAGCCGGCCGGCCGCCTCGCCGTTGCCCTCCGTCAACGACCTGCGGCTCGGGTGACGATCCGATCGAGCGCTCGCAGCTGCTCGTCCAACGGCGCGTCAGCGGCCGCCGGCGCAGGCTGTGGGCTCGAACGCGGTTCGCCACCGTCTCTCGACGCCGCCACCAGGATGATCAAGGCCACGACGATCGCGGCGGCGATCGCGGGCACGATGCTGTGACGTGACCTCGTCGACCGCGACGTGCGTCGTACGCCGGCCGTCGGTGAGGAGGGTCGGCGCGCCACGGCGGCGCCAGTGATCGGCGCGCCGCCCGTTGCTCGCGGAGCAGCCGCCGCGCGCGTCGTGGCCGTCGACCGGACGGCCCCTGCGCGGGCGTCCGATCGCGGCGCATCGATGAGGGCCAGCGCGTCCTTCGCGGAGCCGGGCCGCTGCTCGGGATCGGAGGGGGTGAGCGCAGCGATGAGGGGAGCCAGCTCCGGCGCGGGGCGCGCGCCGACAAGCTCGCGAATCACGAGTCCCGCCGCGTACAGATCACTGCGAGCGGTGGCCGGCTCACCGGTGGCGACCTCGGGGGCAAGGTACTTGAGCGTGCCGACGATCATGCCGGTCTGCGTCAGCGACGTCGCGTCGCCGGGTTGGGCGATCCCGAAGTCGGTCAGACGCGCCTGGCCGTAGGCGTCGAGGACCACGTTGGCGGGTTTGACATCACGGTGCACGATGCCCGCCGCATGGACCGCGTCGAGCGCGGCCAGCAGGCCTCGAGCGACAGCGACGGGCTCCGGCGCGCTCATCTCGGCGTCCGCCAGGCACGCGGCGAGGTCTGCCCCCGCCGCGTATTCCATCACCAGATACGGGCGCCCGTCCTCGATCCCGAAATCGAAGACGCGCACGACGTTGGGGTGCGAAATCGCCGCCGCCGCGCGCGCTTCACGTTCAAAACGCTCGAACCAGCGAGCGTCGGCGGAAGGCGCCTCAGCCATCACCTTCACGGCGACCATGCGCCCGAGGCGCTCGTCGCGCGCCAGCCATACCGCGGCCATCCCGCCGGCGCCTAGTCGACGTCGCAGGCGATAGCGCCCGTTGAGCAGAGACATGCCGGCGGAGGGGTTCATCGCTTGCCCTTCGGCCCGCGCTTGCCCGCTTTGCGCTTGGGCGGCTTGGCCGCCTTGCGCTTCGGCTTGCCGCCGGCTGCCTGGGCCGGAAGCGCCGGCGTGCTCTCCGGGGTGGGTGTCGCTTGCGCCGCCGTCGGCGTGGCAGTCGGCGTGGCGCTTTACGCCCCGGTCTCAAGCTCGATCCGCCGGCGCGCCTGTTCGATGCCGACCCGCAGCGCACGGGCATCGGCAGCTGAGAGTTCATCATCGCGCGCGTGGCGCGCGACCCGCTCAGACAGCGCCGACAGGGCACTCAGCGCGCGTGCGGCAGAACCGGCCGCAGCCGCCGCGCGCACCTCCGCGATCGTTGCGTGAAGCTCCTCCGCGGCGCCCGCGCCGAGCGGCGCCGACGCCCCGCAGCCTCCCGCAGCGATGCCTGAGAGAAGTGCGGCCACAACGACCGACACCATCGAGAAACGCCGTCGCAAGGCGAGCATTCTCGCCGATCGAGCCCAGAGCGCACCCGCCTGTCAACGGTCGTTGACAGGCACGTCGGCCGGAGCTCGTTCGGTCGGTGTCACGCTGGTTTGACGATTGTTTCCAGATCTTGCCTGCGGAGGCGTATGGTCGGTCGGCCAGAGCTCAGGGCGCCTCCGGAAGCGGCGCCGGTCGGAGAGGGCAGGGATCGCCCGGGCGTCGGAGGTTGCCGCGATGCGGAGAGTCAACGTCCTCGTGTTTGCAGTGCTTGGCGTCGCGGCTGCGGCGGCGCCCGCCCAGGCGTCGCCGTTCGCGCTCGGCCCCACGACGCTGGTGTCGGGGGTGAGCCCATTCGCCCCGGGCTGCGGCGGATCGGGTGAGGCGACCGACGGCAGCGTGCTCTATCAGAACGCGGAGGTCGAGACGCATTCGGCCGTCAACCCGGCCAATCCCGACAACGTCGTGGCGTTCTGGCAACAGGACCGCTGGTCCGACGGCGGGTCACACGGCAACCTCGCCGGCTATTCGCGCGACGGCGGCCTGACGTGGGCTCGCAGCGCCCCGCGCTTCTCGCGCTGCGCCGGCGGCGCCGGGCTCGGCGAGGCCGGCGACTACGAGCGAGCAACCGACCCGTGGGTTTCGTTCAGCCCCAACGGGCGCCTCCACGCGATCACCATCGGGTTCGACAACTCGACCGCCCGCAACGCCATCCTCGCTGCCTTCTCCGACGACGGTGGGGGCAACTGGAGCACGCCGCGCGTCGTGCGTTTCGACAACCCGCGTGCCGTCGGCAACAACTTCAACGACAAGGAGACATTGACGGCCGACCCCTTCGACTCGTCGCTCGTGTACGCGACGTGGCAGCGCATCGTCTCTCCCGGCGAGCGGTCCGCCCAGCAGGCCTATAGCAACGCGGCGAGCTACAAGTCCGAGGCCTGGTTCGCGCGCTCGACCGACGGTGGCCGGTCCTGGGAGCCGGCACGGTCGATCTACAGCGATCGCGGCGTCTTCACCCAGACGATCGGCAACCAGGTCGAAGTGCTCGCCGACGGGACGCTCATCAACGGCTTCAACCTGATCCATGCGATCACCAACCGCCACGGATCGCGCGGCTACAACATCGCGCTCATCCGCTCGCCCGACAAGGGGGTGACCTGGTCGCGCGAGACGATCGTCAACCAGTTGCTCGTCGACGCGGTCACCGATCCCGAGACCGGCCACGACGTCCGGACCGGCGACATCATCCCCGACTGGGCCGTCGACCACTCAGCCACCGCGACGCGCGGCAACGTCTACGTCGTCTGGATGGACCGGCGCTTCAACGACGCCGACCACGACGACATCCTGCTCTCCCGCTCCACCGACGGCGGGCAGACGTGGAGCGCCCCCGTGGTGGCCGACCACACCCCGAGCGGCGTCGACGCATTCACCGCCATGGTCGACGTCGACAGCCAGGGACGCGTCGCCGTGTCCTACTACGACTTCCGCAACGACGTCCCAGGCGACGCGTCGCTCTCGACGGACTTCTGGGTGACGCACTCGCACGACGGCGGGAAGACGTTCCCCGCCGAGAGCCGCCTGACCGACACATCGTTCGACATGCGCACCGCGCCCGACGCGTCCGGCTACTTCGTCGGCGACTACACCGGACTCGCACATGCCGGCTCGGTGTTCCACCCGGCGTGGGTGGCGGCCAACAGCGCCAGCACCGCCAACCGCACCGACGTGTTCCACCGCAGCGCCGGGTAGGGATCGGGTCAGACCGCCGCGACCTCGCGTCGCGGCGGTCCCTCCAGAACGGTCGGCGGCGGCCGATAACCGGGCCATCGCTCACCAGCAAGGAGAACACCCCGTGGTCGCACGCAAGCTCGTCATCGCCGCAACCGGAGCATTCATGGCCGTCGGACTGGTTCCCGCGGCGGCGAACGCCGCCAAGCCCGCCAGTACCTCGTCCACGGCGGTCTGCAACGAAGCCGAGAACTCCTTCCAGGGTGGCTACACCGTCAACGGCGGACCCGTCGACCCGAATCCGCCGGCCTTCCTGCGCGGCTCGCAGATGCGCGTCGGCAACGGTCACGGCGTCGGCCTGGTCAATGCGGCCGAGCACTCCCCCGCGTTGCGGACCTGCGGTCCCACGGGCGACGGCGGCGGCGACGGCGGCGACGATGGCGGCGGCGGAATCACGCTCACCTGAACGAACGCAACCGCGGTGGAGGCTGGCGTCCCCGCCGCGGCGAGGTAGCCGGCAAACGTTCGTCACGTGGGGCGTCAAGGGGCGCTGCGTGCGCGGCGGCGGTTTCGAATCCGCCGCCGCCCACGGGCCTTGGTGTTACGCGGTGCGCGGTGAGAGGGCGAGCAGCGCGTTCAGGATCTGGGTGAGCTGACCGAGCGGCGTGTTGGCGAGCGCACCGGAGGGATTGAGGATGCCGGTGATCCCGCAGAGCAGGTTGCCCAGCAGATTGCCCGGGCCCTGGACGGCGTCGATGCGCAGTTGGATCTGGTTGGTGCGGACGACGAGACCGAGCACGCGGAGGTTGACCGGCCCGAGGTCGAGTCCCAGGATCGAGCACGCGTTACCGGCGGGCAGCGGCGGCAGCGGCAGCGGCGGCACCTGGCTGGACCGCGCTTGTGCGGGCGTGCCGGCGTTGGCCACGGTCGCGGGGAGCCGCACGTTGTGCTTCGTGAACTTCCGGTGGGCGACCTTGCCCTTGATCGTGCCGACGGAATAGAGCTTGCCGCCCTTGGACACGAAACGCTGGATCGCGTACGTGCCGGTCATCCGCTTGTTGCCCTTGGTGGTCTTGCCGCTGATCGGAACGACCTGCGTCAGCCGTGCCGGTCCGTCCTGGGCACTGGCGAGGCTGGTCGTGCCGGCGAGCAGCAGACCGCTCGAGAGCATGGCCGCGGTGGCGGCCAGGCGAATCCTGGACATGTGATTCCTCCCTACGAGGGTTGAGTTACGCAGGGTCATTCCCACCGGCGCGGCGTCACGAAATCTGCTGGGACCGTTTCAGAACTTCGACGTCACAGTCGATTGACGCTCACCGTTGGTGCGATGGCTTCACCACAGCCGATTCGCGCTTTCGCCGGTTTGAGCGGAGGGTGTCACGTACGTTGACGGGCGACGGCGTAGCCCGGACACGCGCGTGTTCTTCGTCGGCGGACGGGCATCGATCTCGCCACGGCTACGCAGCGAGTTGCCGGTGCCTATTGGATTCGGACCCCCGCGACGTCAGA
Source organism: uncultured Solirubrobacteraceae bacterium (assembly GCA_963848475.1). Lineage (GTDB taxonomy): Bacteria > Actinomycetota > Thermoleophilia > Solirubrobacterales > Solirubrobacteraceae > Solirubrobacter. Next base: position 22,465 of record CAWKDW010000009.1, read on the forward strand.
GCTCGCGCCGGTGACTTCGGTGACGACCTCGCCGCGGATGTCGCCGGTGGGCGTCCCGGTGAAGGCGACGCCCGAGGCGCGGCCGTGAAGCTCGCGGGCGCGGACGCTGCCCGTGATGGTTGGGGTGCCGGTGGGCTCGCGCTGCTCGCCGCGGAAGGTGATGCGCTGGCCGACGATCGCCTCGATCGCCTCGCGCAGGGCGAGCGTCGCCGCGACGGTGTCCGCGTCGGTCTCCTCGGCGGGCTCGATTTCGTCGGCGTAGTCGGCGAGGCGGTGGCGGAGGTCGCGGAGCTCGCCCGCGAGCTCGTCGGCGGCCGCGGGGTCGAGCTTCAGGGGTGCGAGCTCGCCTTCGAGCAGAGTGGAGGCGGGCGGAGCGTCGGCGGTCTCCCTGCGCTCGCGCCGGCGCTTGAGGATCTCGCCGGCCTGGGCGTAGAGGAACTTGATCCCGTCCGTGAGGGCGATCGCGCCGAGGGCGCCGAGGCTGAACGGCTCGACCATCAGAGTGCTCCTTCGGGTTCGATTTCCGCGAGGGCCTGCAGGGCCTCCGCGGCGAAGACGGGCTCCGTGGCAGCGCGCCGCAACGCGGGCCCGGCGGTCGCGTGCTCACCCGTTGCGGCGAGCAGGCGGCCGAGGCGCAGCGCCGCGAGGCCGCCGAGGGCGAGGGCGCGCTCGATCGCTTCCGCCGACCCGAGTTCGCGCAGTCTGACGGCAGCCTCGGGAGCGACCCACGGATTCCCCGACTCGAGCGCGCGCTCGTACGCCGCGCGCCCTTGCTCGGTGTCGCCACCGAGCAGATCGCCGAGCGCGAGGGCCGCGCCGGGGGCATAGAGATCATCGGGCCGCTCGGCGGCACGCCGCAGGAGCGTCTCGGCGGTCGCGACGTCTCCGCGGTCGAGCAGCCGGCGCCCGAGCCGAAGCGCCACGCGCGCGCCCGCGGCCAGGATGCTGTCGAGTGCACCGTCGCCCTCATCGGCGAGCAGGCGCGAGGCGGCCGCGGCGGCCGTCTCCGGATCGGGGCAGGCCAGGAGGTCGCGATACGTGCGCCCGGCGATCGCGCCGCGGCCGGTTGCGGCATGGAGGTCAGCGAGCGCGAGCGTCGCCGCGGCCGCGGCCCGCGGTTCGGAACGAGCGCCGGAGACCGCACGCCGCAACAGCTGCTCGGCCTCGACGAGCCGTCCCTCACGGACGAGCAGCCGGCTGAGCTTGACCGCCGCCCACGGAGCCGGGCCGCGACCGAGCGCGCGCCGGTACGCAGCCGCCGCGGCGACCGCGTCCCCTTTGGCGGCGAGCAGGTCGCCCAGTTCCGTCGCGGCCTGTAGGGCCACGGCCCGGCGGCCGGAGCGCTCGGCACGCTCGTAGAGCTCGAGGTCCGAACGAAGCCGGGCGAGTCGCAGCGTCGCCTCGGGAAGTTCGGGGTCGGCGAGCCGGAAGGCGACCTCGGCGGCCGCCGGCCGCCCGGCCGCGAGGAGCCGGTCGCCGAGCATGAGCGCGGCTCGGGGACCGGCCGCGCCGACCTCGTGCACGACCGCCGCGTCGCGGTCCCCCGCAGCGGGGGTCGCAGCCGGGCACGACGCGGGAAGCGGCGTGGCCGCGGCGGAGTCCGACGACGGCACGGCAAGCGGCCCGGCCGCGTCCTCCCGTGGCAGGTCCAGGAGCCGCAGGACCGCCTGGGCGGCGAGGTCGTCGTCGCCCGCGGTGGTCGCTCGGCGGTACGCGGCGCGCGCCGCGCAGTCGTCGCCCGTGGCGGCCAGGAGTTCGCCGAGATGCAACGAAGCGGCCGGAGCGCCGGCCGCCTCGGCCTCGCGGTAGGCGTCAGCCGCGGCGCACAGTTCGCCGGCCGCGCGCAGGCTGTCGCCGCGGCCCGTGAGGCAGCGCGAGCGAGACAGCGCCTGCGGCGGACGATCCAGGGCGGCGAGGCTGCCGGCGAAGGCCTCCGCGGCGTCCTCGTAGCGACCGGCCTTCAGGAGCGCTTCGTCGCGGGCGACGTGGAACTCGCCGAGGCGGGCCTCCAGCGCGTCGCAGCGCAGCCGCGGCGCTTCGTCGAGGGCCTGGGTGAGCATGGCTACGGCCTCCGCCCAGTCGCCCCGGTGGGCAGAGGCGTACGCGTGGTTGAGGCGATACCACGGGGCGGGAGAGCGGCTGAGCGCCGCGCCGAGATGGTCGCGGGCCGTGTCCAGCGCCGTCGCCTCGCCCGCAAGGAGACAGCGCACGGCCTCCGCATTGTCGCGGTCCGCGGCGCGGACACTCGGGCTGCGGACGAACGCGTCACGCGCCGCGAGCGCCGAGGCGTCCGAGAACCGGGCGACGTCGCCGACGCGCCCGCGGCGGCGGCTCAACGCGGCCGCTTCCGCCAGGTACTCCGTGGCGGCCGAGGCCCGTCCGCGCGCCGAGGCGTGCTCGGCCTTGGCCATCAGCAGCCGGACCCGAAGCTCGAGGCTCGCGCCGGCGAGCCGCGCCGACGCGGCGCCGATCAGCGCATCCGAGCGCGCGCCGTGGTCGCCGCCGGAGGTCGCGTCATGGTCGCCGCCGGAGGTCGCGCCATGGTCGCCGCCGGAGGTCGCGTCATGCTCGCCGCCCGGCCGCGCACCGCGATCGCCGCGAGCGGCCGCGGCGCGGTCGCCGCCGGAGCGCGCGAGCAGCGCCGCCAACTCGGCCGAGGCCAGCGCGGCCAACATCTCATGGCCGCAGTCGTCCCAGCGCCGTTCGACCTCGGCGAGCGCCGTGGCCGCCTCGTCGACCCGCCCGATCGCCGCGAGCACTCGCGCGCGCTGGTGCTCGGCGTCCAGCGCCAGGCCGGGCCGCTGCGAGCCCGCGGCGGCGTCGGCGGCCAACGCGAAGTGCTCGAGCGCCTCGGAATGCCGTTCCTCGTCGAGGGCGAGCGCTCCTCGCTCGTACGCGAACTCCGCCCGCACGCCAGCGGCGGCGAGCGCCCCGACGGCGGTCTCGACCCGCGCCAACGCCGCCCGCGCGCGCCGGCGCTGCCCGCTGAGGCGCAGCAGCCGCGCCCGCTCGATCGCGCGCCGGACGAGCGGGATGGGGTCGCCGAGCCCCGCGAGCAACGCCTCGGTCTCGGCGAGCACGGTGTCCAGCAGCACCGGGTCCTCCTCGGCGAAGCAGGCCGACAGAACCTCACCGAGCGCGAGATGCGGAGAGCGAACGTCGCGCAGTTGCATCCGCGCCAGATCGAGTGCGCGCAACGCACTGGCCAGAGCCTCGTCGCGATGGCCGCAGCGCAGCTCTGCGTCGGCCAGCTCGGTCAACGCGCACACCAGCGCCCGCGGCCCCGAGGCCAGCTTCAATGCCTTGCGTTGCTGCACGACCGCCACCTCGGGCTGTTCGAGCAGCACGAGCGTGCCCGCCAGCCGCAGGTGACTGAAGGGAAGGTTGGCGCGATCGTCCCGAGAGGCCTCGTGCACGGAGACCGCGGCTTCGAACGTCGCGCGCGCCGCGCGCAGCCGGAACTGCCGCCGCAGCGCCAGCCCGAGCTCGCCGAGCGCCGACTGCCGCAGCCGCAGATCGCGCTGGGTCACCGAGGCCAGGGGGGCGAGCACCCGCTCCGCCCGAACCGCGCGCTCCGTTCGCTCCAGCAGCCGCCCGTCCCAGTAGGCGAGCCACTCGAGCACCGAGTCCGCGGTCCCGTCGTCCTCCAACCCCGCGACCGCCTCCCGAGCGCCACCGATCAATACGCGACAGACGGTGTAGCGCCCGGAGTCCTCGTAGCTCGCGAGCTGCGCCTCGAGGAACTCCAGCGCCGAGCGCGCGGACAGCAGCGAGTGCTGATAGAGGGCCTCGAGCAATGGTGTCAGCAGCCGCGTCTCGAGCGTCGCCGCCAGCGTGCGGTAGCGCGCGAAGTTCGCCTTCTGGACGATCCGCCCGACGCGAGCGGCGTCCTCCTCCAGCGCGCGCGCCGCGGAATGCTCGGCTTCGAAGTGCACGACGAGCCGTCCCGTCAGCTCGCGCAGCGCAGCGCGCCGCTCGTCGCGAAAGCGCGCCAGCAGCGGTACGCGGACGCCGTCGTGGTAGACGAAGCCACCGCCCTCGCGCGGCTTGACGAACGGGTACTCGCAGAGCTCGCGCAGCAGTCGCGCGTTGCCCGCGACGTCCTCCGGCGAACAACGGAGCACGCCCACGATCGTCGCGTCGACACGCCGCGGAACGGCGCAGGCCTCGACCAGCGTGGCCAACTCGCGGTCAGCCACGGTCGCGACGATCCGGTCGACCAGCGCGACGCCGGGATCGTCGCCCTCGTCGAGCGCGGCCATGAAGCTCGCGAGGCTCATTGACTCGCCCCTTCGCGCAGGAACTGGACGATGCTGGCGACCGTCAGCCCGATCGGCCGGCCGTCCGCGAGCTTGCTCACGAGGTAGTCGACATCGGCGTCGTCGTAGCGCCGCACCCCGTGCGCGTCGAGCACGGCGCGAACGTGGTCGGGCTCCCAGCTGGAGAGCTCGTTGACCGAGCGCACGACATCGCCGAAGCGAGCGCCGAGCATCAGCTTCAGCGTCGCCGTCGAGATCCGCTGCCCCGCCAGCACGAGCACGAGCTTGTCGCCGGCGGCGTCCACGCGCTCGTGCAGCAGGCCGTGGATCCAGTCGGCGAGCTCCTGCGCGGAGGACTCGTAGGCGTCGACCAAGAGCACGACCGGCCGCTCCGCACTCAGAGCGCGCAGGTCCGCGCGAAAGGCCTTCGTCGCCTCGTCGCGCATGCGCTCCTGCAGCGCGGGGTCGCTGTCCGCGGCGGCGTTGATGATGAGATCGCCGCCGACGCTGATCCCCGCCGCGGTCGCGCCCGCCCCGACGCTGCCGATCTCCGTGCGCCCGTGCAGGCCGGTCAAAGCAGCCATCCGCCGCTCGAAGCGCCGCTCCTCGGCCGCGCGCAGCCCGGGCAGGTCGATCCCGTCGAACTCGCTCAGCGCCCGCGCGGCCGCGACCGTGAACGAGTACGGGTCGCACGGCGAGAGCTCGTCGAGCGCGACGTAGCAGACCGCGACGGCGGGATTGCCGAACTTGCACTGATGGCGCAACAGCCGCAGCAGGTGCGACTTGCCGCGCCCGCGGCCGTCCTGGATCGTGAGCACGCGCGCGTCCTCCTCGAAGCGCAGCAGGCGATGGAACAGCGCCTGCTCGGCGGCGCGGTCCACGAACGAGTCGGGATCGAAGAGCGAGGAAGCGGACGCGCTCACGTCGCGGCCTCCAGCGCCAGCACGCGCAGCAGGCTGTCGAGCACGGCGGGAACCCGGGCCTGCTGCGCGTAGACCTCGAGCTCGCGTGGCTGCATCTGCAGCGATCCAGCGAGTGATGCGAGCGCGGCGCGCACGTCGGCGGGCGCGAGCTTGCCCAAGGCGACGACGCGGTCGGCGTGATCGCTGAGGTGATGCGGCCCGCGCACCGCGAGCCCGACGACCACGGCGGCGCCGCAGCGCCGCAGCTCGGGCAGGAAGCCGTCCTCGAACCACTCCTCGAACTGCGGGTTCGGGCGGTAGTCGTCCAGCACGATCAGAAACGGCGCGCGCCGCGCGAGTTCGCTGAGCAGCGGGTCCAGCGTTCGACGGCGGGCCGGCGGCGCCGAGACGGTGGCGCGGGCGCGAGCGAGGCGGGCGCCGTCGTCGCTCTCGCACGTCGCGGCCAACAACGCGGCGCGGAAGGCCCGCTCGTCCGTCGACGGCCCGACCCTCAAGCGGCGACTCCCGTCCCCGCCGGCGACCTCCCAGCCGAGCGCGGTCGCGCGGCCGGCCCAGGTCTCCAGCAGCGTCGTCTTCCCCATGCCCGGCGCGCCGGTGAGGACGACCAGGGCGGGACGGCGCGCGGCGAGCACCGTGTGCAGGTGGGCCAGTTCGCGGGCCCGCGCTTCCCAAGCGTGCTTCATGGTCGTCCTCTAAGAGGGCGCAGGCCCCGGCGCTGATACGTCAGCCGCGACGGGCGACGCGGCGGCGGGCGCGATCACCCCGCGGACCGGCCATCCGCGTCAGCAACTCGGACGTCGGGACCTCGAGGGCGCCAAGTTCGACCGCGCGGGCGCGCAGCCACGGCGGCAGGTCGTAGTGGTCGCCCTGGAAACGGTGGCGCGGGATGCCGAGTGAGGCGGCGAACACGTGCAGTTCCTCGAATTCGCCGTCGACTGCCATGTGGCACCACTCCTTTATGGCGAGTCGCGGGTTGTCGTACGCGCGCAGGGGGTCGACGAGCACTGGCATAGGTCCGGGGTCCCATCTTGGCGGGTGGGTCTTGAACCGCAGGAATCGTGCGTCACCCTTGCGTTCTAAGACGGACCTTTTTCAGGAGGCAAGATGAAGTCAGGCTTCAAGCTGTTCGTGGCGACCGCCGCGACCGCGGTCATGGCGTGCGTGCCCACAACGGCGAGCGCGGCCGTGTCGGGCACGGTCACGGGCGACGACGGGAACCCCGCGGGTCTCACGGCGGGAGTGCCGCTCGCGATCCGCAACATGAACGTCCAGGCCGCCGGCCACGTCGACGCCGCCGACGCCAAGTCCTTCATCGTCAAGGTCATCGGCCCCGACGGTGTCGCCGCGACGACCAACAGCCCGTGCTGGGACACGCGCTACACCAACGAGAGCAAGCGCTACGTCGACTACCGCGGCAACGGCACGTACACGCTCGTGACGAGCCTGTACAGCGACATCAACTGCACGGCCGGGCAGCGCGACGTCAACTTCCCGTGGTCCGTGGCCGCCAGTGTCGCGATCAGCCCGCCGGCGCCGACGATGCTCACGCGCGCCGTCAACTCGTACTCGACGATCACGCAGCAGTTCAACTTCGCCGGCAACCCCGGCGCCTCGGGCTACGAGATCAAGTACGCCAAGGGCGCGACCCTGCTGCCTGACGGGAGTCTCTCCTCGCCGGCACTCAAGGACGGGTTCCTGAACACCACGACGGGCAAGGTCGAGCTGTTCAGCGCGCGCGAACCGGGCGCCTACGTGGTCGTCGCCCGCGCTCGCTATCTCAACTACTACTCGCCGTGGAGCGCACCGGCGTACTTCAACCTGATCGCCCCGTTCGACCTCTCCTCGCGCACGTTCCCCGACTCCCGCGGACCGAGCTACCAGGTCCGGGCGATCGTGGGCGAGCCCAGCGCCGGCGGCAAGGTGACCGTCGCCGCGGCCAAGGGCAAGAAGGGCAAGCGATTCCGCACGCTCGGCAAGGGCAAGGTCAACAGCAAGGGCGTCTTCAAGGTGCGCTTCCGCCTGCCGCTGGGCACCTACCGGGTCCGGTACTCGTTCAAGGGCTCCTCGACCGTCGCCAAGGGCACGGTCTACGAGGTCGTCAAGATCCGCCGCATCCTGCGCTAGCGCGCGCCGCGAATCGATCGGCAGTCGCGATTTCGGTCGCGGCTGCCGACAAAGCGGGTATGACCGCTTCGATGACCACCCCCACGCGCCGCGTGGCGATCGTGGAAGACCACGGCGCGCTGCGCATCTTCCTGCGCGACGTGCTGACGCAGCTCGGCTGGAGCGTGACCGGCGTCGCGGGCACCGCCGAGAGCGGCTGCGACCTCGTCCTCAGCACCGAGCCCGACGTCGCCGTGGTCGATCTGCACCTGGCCTCCGAGGGCGGCGGCGACGCGCTGATCCGCCGGCTCGCCGAGTCGGACTCCAACGCCAAGATCGTCGTCTTCACCGCGACGACGGATCCGACCGAGCTGCACTCGGTCCTCAAGGCCGGAGCTGACGGCATCGTCCTCAAGGAGGGCGGCCTTCCCGAACTCGTCGCCGGCATCGAGGCCGTGACCCGGGGCGAGCAGTACCTCAGCCCGAGCCTCAGCGGCGGCGGCAGCTAGCCCAATCTCGGCGGCGCGCTGGTGGTCGGCTCCGGCGTCGGTGTCGCCGTCGCGCTCGGCGCGGCGGCCGCGGCGTCGTTGCGCACCCACTGCTGGATGTGCTGGTCGCGGATCAGGAACGCGACCGCGACCGTCCCGCCGACGCCGATCCCACAGCCGGCGCCTGCGCCCGTGCGCTCGGTGAGCCGGAAGACGCCGACGACGAAGTCGTCGACCGAGCGCCGCGTGCGGATCAGCTTCGCCCCGCAGGGCAGGCCCTGGTTGAACGCCTCGACCTCGGCCGCGGTGGTCAGCGAGATCCAGTTCGCCGAGTCGTCGGAGACCTGCGACGGCACGCTGAAATACCGCGCCGCGGCCCGGACCTGCCCATGGCGCAGGCTGTCCGACCAGCCCTTGATCACGCTGCGCTCGGCGCGCGTGACCGGCTTCATCTCCTCGGGCTCCGCCGTCGGGTTGGGCGAGGCGGTGGCTGCCGGAGCGCCCGCTCCGGTGTGCGCGCCCGGCGTCAGCAGGCTGAAGCGATCGGGCTCAGCCGCGCCGCACCCCGCGAGGACCAGCCCCAGTGCAAGGATCGCCCGCGATGGCTTCATCCCCCAAGGATTCCACGTCTCGGCGCGCGGCGACACTCATGCTTTCGGGAGTGGGCGCCCTAGCGCTGCCGGCGGGATCGAGCGACCGATCAACCCGGTGACGGCGACCAGCGTCAGAACGTAGGGCAGCGCCTGAAACAGCACGGCGCCCGAGGGCGAGAAGACCGGGAGCCGCTGCGCGAGCGCCGAGCCGAAGCCGAACAGCAGCGTCGCGCCAAGCGCGGCACCGGGCCGCCAGCGCCCGAAGATCAGCGCCGCCAGCGCGATGAAGCCGCGCCCCGCGGTCATGTTCTGCGAGAACGAGTGCACGAACCCGATCGAGAGGAAGGCGCCGCCCATCGCCGCGAGCCCGCCGGACGTCATCACGGCCAGGTAGCGCGTGCGCACGACCGAGAGCCCCGCGGTCTCGGCCGCGAGCGGGTTCTCGCCCACGGACCGCAGCCGGAGGCCGATCGAGGTCCTGAACACGACCACCCACGTCACCAGCACGAGCGCGAGCGTCAGCCAGACCATCAGGTTCAGCTGGCCGAAGACGTCGCCGATCAACGGGATCGACTTGATCGGCAGGTGCACGTCGGGGACGCCCGGGAGGTCGTCGGGCGTGCCCTGCGTGCCGTAGATGTCGACGTAGAGGTAGCCGGTGATGCCGACCGCCAGCAGGTTCAGCGCGGTGCCCGAGACGATCTGGTCGGCGCGCAGCGAGACGGCGAACAGCGCGTGCAGCGCGGCGAAGATCGCACCCGCGAGGATCGCGATCAGGATGCCGAGGATCCACGAGTCCGTCTTGTCGGCGCCCCAGGCGCCGAAGAAGGCGCCGATCAGCATCATGCCCTCGAGCGCGATGTTGATGACGCCGGAGCGCTCGGAGAAGAGCCCGCCCAGGGCGCCGAGCGTCAGCGGCGTGGCGTAGCGCAGCGTCGAGGCCAGCAGCGCGCCCCAGACGACGACCTCCTTGAGGTGCGTCTCGCCCGAGCTCGTGGCGGCGATCCCGCCCGCGATGCCGAATAGGCCGGAGGCGATCGCTCCGAACCCGAGCCGCTTCTCGCCACTGCGGGCCGCCAGCGCGCCCGTCGTGACCGCGGCCAGCGCGAGCAGCACGATCGGGACCGGCGAGCGGACGAGGATCGGCGGCACGGCGATGAAGAACGCGAGGATGCCGAGCGCGATGCCGGCCCAGCCGACCTGGCGCGCGCGGCTCATACGGACACCGCCGCGGGTCGTGCCCGCCGCCTTCGCAGCCGCCAGAGGTAGACGACGAGCACGTCGGTGGAGACGAAGAGCACGACGAGGCCCTGGATGATCAGGGTCAGGTTCGAGGCCAGCGCGGGCTCGAAGACCGCCGGATCGAGGTTGCGCACGGACGTGCCGGTGACGAGCGCGCCGAACAGCAGCGCCGAGGCGCAGACCCCGACCGCCGTGTTGCGCCCGAGCAGCGCGACGGCGATGCCGAGGAACCCGAGATCGTTGCCGCGGATGTCGTTGGTGGCGATCCGGAACTGCCAGCCGAGCACGTCCAGCGTCCCGGCGAGCCCGGCGAACGCGCCGCAGATCAACATCACGACGATGTAGTTGCGGCGGACGGAGATGCCCGCGGCGGCGGCCGCGTCGGGGTTGAAGCCGACGGCGCGCACCTCGTAGCCGAGCGTCGTGCGGTTGAGGATCACCCAGAAGATCAGCGCCGCGGCCAGCGCGATGAAGAGGCCGACGTGCAGGCCCTGGAGCACCGGGTCGCCCCAGAACACCGGCAGCTTCGCCGCGTCGACGATGTCGTTGGAGACCGGGACCGACTCCTGCCCCTGGATCGTGTTCTGCAGCGGCGCGCCGAGGCCGAAGGCCCAGACCCCGACCCAGATCGCGATCCAGTTGAGCATGATCGTGGAGATCACCTCGTTGGTGCCCGCGATCGCCTTCAGCGCGCCCGCGATGCCGGCCCACAGGCCGCCAGCGAGGCAGCCGCCGAGGATGCACAGGACGATGTGCGGCAACGCCGGCATGCCCTTGAACGACGAGCCGATCCAGACGGCCAGGATCGAGCCCATGATGTACTGGCCCTGGCCGCCGATGTTGAACAGGCCGCAGCGGAACGCGAAGGCGACGGCCAGGCCCGTGAGGATCAGCGGCGTCGTCTGGATCAGCGTCTGCTGAAGGTTCAGCGCGGCGATCGTACGGTCCTCGGCGCTGATCCACGGGAACAGCCAGTTCAGCCCCGTGCCGTCGAAGATCGCCTTGTAGGTGGTGATCGGGTTGTGGCCGGTCGCGAACACGACCAGGCCGCCGACGAAGAAGGCGACGAGGACGGTGAGAAGCGGCGTGATGATGCCGCCGCCGCGGACGTACGTCGACAGGCGCGCCGCGACGGTCGCGTCGGCGGGGAGCTCGTCCTCGTCTTCCGGGACGATGCTCACGAGACGGAGACCTGTCCGCCGGTCATGGCCACGCCGAAGTCCTCCTCGGTCGCCTGCGGCGGAAGCTCGGCGACGATCTCGCCCTCGTAGATCACGAGCACGCGGTCGCTCAGCGAGCGGATCTCCTCGAGCTCGAGCGAGACGAGCAGGACCGCGCGGCCGGCGTCGCGTTCCTCGACCAGCCGGCGGTGGACGAACTCGATCGCACCGACGTCCAGCCCGCGCGTGGGCTGGGCGGCGATGATCACGCAGGGATCGGCCGACAGCTCGCGGGCGATCACGACCTTCTGCTGGTTGCCGCCCGACAGCGAACCGGCGCGGGTCTCGACGTCGCCGCCGCGAACGTCGAACTCCTTCAGCAGGCCGCGGGCGCGCCCGGTCATCTTCTTCGGCGAGAGCCAGCCGAAGCGCGACATCGACGGGCTGCGGTACTCGCGCAGGCAGATGTTCTCCGCGAGACCGAACTCGAGCACCAGGCCGCGCCGGTGACGATCCTCGGCGATATGGCTGACGCCCGCGGCGAGCGTCTCGCGCGTGCTGGAAGCGGTGATGTCCTTGCCCTCCACGAGCACCGAACCGGCGTCCAGGCGGCGTAGCCCCATGATCGCCTCGATCAGCTCGCTCTGGCCGTTGGCGTCGACGCCGGCGATGCCGACGATCTCACCCGCGCGCACCTCGAAGGAGACGTCGCGCACCGCGGGCAGGTCGCGGTCGTCGCGGGCCGCGAGGTTGCGGACCTCCAGCGCCGGCGCGCCCGGCGTGTGCCGGCGGCTTCTCGACGCGCAGGAGCACGTCGCGGCCGACCATCAGCCGCGCCAGCGAGCGCTCGGTCGCGCCCTCGGTGGGCACGGTGTCGATCTTCACGCCGCGCCGCAGCACCGTCACGCGGTCGGTGACGTCGAGCACCTCGTTGAGCTTGTGGGAGATGAAGACGACCGACGTCCCCTCGGCCGTCAGCGTGCGCAGGACCCGGAAGAGGTCCTGCGCCTCCTGGGCGGTGAGCACCGCCGTCGGCTCGTCGAGCACGAGCACCTTGGCGCCGCGAAACAGCGCACGCAGGATCTCCACGCGCTGCTGGGCGCCGACGCCGAGGTCCTCGACGCGGACGTCCGGATCGACCGCCAGGCCGAAGCGCTGCGAGAGCTCGCGGACGCGGTCCGATGCCGCCTTGTAGTCCAGCAGCGGTCCCTTGTGCGGCTCGGCCCCCAGCACGAGGTTCTCGGCCACGGTCATCACCGGGACGAGCATGAAGTGCTGGTGGACCATGCCGATGCCGAGCGCGATGGCCTTGCGCGGGGAGTCGATCGTGACCGGCTCCCCGTTGAGCAGGATCTGTCCCGCGTCGGGCTGATGCAGCCCGTAGAGGACGTTCATCAGGGTCGACTTGCCCGCGCCGTTCTCCCCGAGCAGCGCATGGATCTCTCCTTGGCGCAGTTCGAAGTCCACCGCGTCGTTCGCGACCAGGGTCCCGAACCGTTTGGTGATCCCACGAAGCTCCAGCGCGGCGGCCTGCGGCCGCTGTCGAGGATGGCCCAGGGGGCCATCCTCGCGGGTGTTGTCAGACCCAGCGGCCACGCACTTCCCCTACTTACTTCACCGAGTCCGGGATGTCGGTCAGCTCGCCGCTGGCGATCTTGTCCTGGATCTCCTGGACCTGGGCGGCGTACTTGGCGCCCTCGGCGTTGGTCTCGCCGATGCCCACGCCACCGGACTTGACGTCGAAGATGGTGTTGTCGCCACCCTTGTACGTGTCGTCCTGGACGCCCTTGACGGAGTCGAAGACCGCCTGGTCGACCTTCTTGAGCGCCGAGGTCAGGACCTGGTCGCCGAGGTAGGCCTGGTCGGCGTCGACGCCGATCGCCTGCACGCCCTTCTCCTTGGCCGCGTCGATCACGCCGAGGCCGCACTGGCCCGCGACCTGGAAGACGACCTTCGCGCCCTGCTGGATCTGGTTGAGCGCGAGCTCCTTGCACTTCGCCTGATCGACGAAGTCCTGCGAGTAGCCGTTGACCGTCTTGATGTCCGGGTTGGCGGCCTTCGCGCCGGCCTGGTAGCCGGCGATGTAGTGGTCCACGGGCGGGATCTTCTGACCGCCGACGGAGCCGATCGTCTTCGCGTCGTTGTCCTTGCCGTAGAGGCCCGCCATGTAACCGGCGAGGTACCCCGCCTCCTGCTCCTTGAAGAGCAGGCCTTCGACGTTGGTCGGCTTGCTCTTGAGGCCGGTCGCGTCGACGTCGATGATCGCGAACTTGGTGTCCGGGAACTTCGACGCGACGGTGTCCATCGCCTCGGCCATCAGGAAGCCGACGCCGATGATGAGGTCGTACTTCTGCTGTGCGAGTGAAGAGAGGTTCGGAACGTAGTCCGAATTCGCCTTGGAGGTCAGGACGCGGCCTTCGACGCCCAGCTCGGACTTGGCCTTCTCGAGGCCCTCGTTCGCCAACTGGTTGAACGAGCGATCGTTGAGGCCACCGATGTCGGTGACCAGGCCCACCTTGAGCGGCTTGGCGGCGGGAGTGCTCTCGGCGGTGCTGGTGGCTTCGGTGGAGCCGGTGGTCTCCTCGTCGTCACCGCAGGCCGTTATGACCGAGCAGGACGCCACGAGCAGCAGCAGAGCGAGCAGATGCAGAGGTCGGCGCACGGCCGGAACTCCTTTTGTCGAAGAACGCGACCGGCGCGAGCCTATTCGGTGCGTCGGTCGCTTGAGGCAGTAATTCGATTGAGCAGGGAGCGTTTGACCGCATCCTCCGCGAAGGACCCCTGGACCGCCGTCCGCGTGATCGACATCAACTCCCCCTCCTCGAAGCCGAAGCGCTCGCGCGCCACGGCGTACTCGCCGCCGATCGTAGCGCCGAAATAGGGAGGGTCATCTGAACCCAACGTGAGCTTCACACCGGCTTCGTGCAACGTGCGCAAAGGGTGCTCCTCGTAGTTCGCGAAGACCTTCGTGGCGACGTTGGAGGTCGGGCAGACCTCGAGCACGATGCCGCGTCGCGCGATCTCCTCGACGAGCGCCGGCTCCTCGATCGCGCGGACACCGTGCGAGATGCGGCTGATCGGCAGGGTGAGCGCCTGGCGCACGGATTCGGGGCCGTCGTGCTCCCCCGCATGGACCGTGCAGCCGAGCCCTGAGCCGGCCGCGATCGCGTACGCCTCGGCGAACTGCGCCGCCGGGTAGCCGGCCTCGTCGCCGGCGAGGTTGAAGCCGACCACGTAGGGGTGGCGATCCTTGGCGTGTCGGCGCGCGATGTCGACCGCGGCCTCGACGCCGAAGTTGCGGATCGCGGCGACGAGGATCCGGCCCTCGATGCCGCTGTCGCGCCGCGCGTCGTCGATGCCGGCCGCGATCCCGCCGTAGTGTGCTTCATCGTCGAGACCGACCGAGGCGGCGTGATCGGGCGACGCGATCAGCTCGACGTAGATCGCGCCCTGCGCCGCGCAGCTCATCAGGTACTCGTAGGTGATGTCGCGGTAGTCCGCCTGCGTGCGGATGACCGACGCCGCGAGGTCGTAGGTGCGCAGGAAGTCGAGGAAGTCGACCCAGGCGAAGCGGTCAGGCGCGGCGAAGACGCCTTCCGGGACCTTCAGCCCGTTGCGGTCGGCGAGTCGCTGGACGAGCGCGGGCGGCACCGTCCCCTCGAGATGGACGTGCAGTTCGGCGAGGGCGAGCGTCATACCCGCCCCAGCAGCACGCGCCGCTCGGCCGGCGGCTCGGGGCTGACGTGCACGGCGGACAGCAGCGCGGTCGCGGCCTCGACGGCGCTCACGTCACCGCGGGCGTGGACGACCGCCAGCGGCCGGTCCGGGCCGACCTCGGCCCCGATCGGCGCGACGTGCGAGAGGCCGACCGAGTAGTCGATCTGATCGTCCTCGCGCCGGCGGTTGCCGCCCAGGCCGGTGACGACGAGGCCGACCGCGCGGGCGTCGACGCCGACCACGTAGCCGGGGCGCTCGGGCGCGACGGGGCGCGTGACGCTGGCGTGTGGCAGGTACGAGCCCGGGTTCTCGAGCAGGTCGGCCGGCCCGCCCAGGGCCGTCACCATCGTCGCGAAACGCTCGGCCGCGCTGCCGTCGTCGAGGACGGCCTGGACCTGCGCGCGCGCTTGTTCGTCGTCAGCCGCCAGCCGCGCCTGGACGAGCGCGGCGGCCGCGAGCGCGGCCGTGACCTCGTGCAGCCGCGGCTCACGCGACGCGCCGGTCAGATGGTCGATCGACTCGCGCACCTCGAGCGCGTTGCCCGCCGTCGTGCCGAGCACCTCGTCCATGTCGGTGATCAGCGCGACGGTCTTCAGCCCGGCGCCGTTGGCCACCTCGACGAGCGCCTGCGCCAGCTTGTCGGCGTCCTCGCGGGCGGCCATGAAGGCGCCGGAGCCGGTCTTGACGTCGAGCACGAGCGCATCGAGGCCCTCGGCGAGCTTCTTGGACAGGATCGAGGCCACGATCAGCCCGATCGACTCGACCGTGCCGGTGGCGTCCCTGACCGCGTACAGACGGCGGTCGGCGGGCGCCAGGTCCGCGGTCTGGCCGACGATCGCGCAGCCGGCCTCGGCCACCACGCGCCGGATCACCTCGGTCGCCGGCGTCGACGCGTAGCCGGGGATGCTGTCGAGCTTGTCGAGCGTCCCGCCCGTGTGGCCGAGCCCGCGGCCGGAGATCATCGGCACGGCGGCGCCGCAGGCGGCGAGGACCGGGGCGAGGATCAGCGAGACCTTGTCGCCGACACCGCCCGTGGAGTGCTTGTCGAGCACCGGCCGGCCCAGATCCCACTGCAGGACGGTGCCGGAGTCGCGCATCCCCTTGGTCAGCGCGATCCGCTCGTCGGCGTCCAGGCCCTTGAGGAAGAACGCCATCGCGAGCGCGCCGACCTGGGCGTCCGAGAGCCCGCCGTCGGTGATCCCGGCGACCAGGAAGGCGATCTCCTCGGCGCTGAGGGCCGCGCCGTCGCGCTTGGCGCGGATGATCTCTGGAGCGAGCATCTAGTAGGTCCCCGTCGGGCGCTCGCCGAGCAGGTCCGCCAGCAGGCCGCTGGCGCCGAAGCGGAACGTCTGCGGCGTCGTCCAGCCCTCGCCCATCAGCTCGTCGGCCAGTTCGAGGTAGCGGCCGGCGTCCTCCGCGGTACGGACGCCGCCGGCGGCCTTGAAGCCGCCGTGACCCGCGGTGCGGATCGCCCCGAGCATCGGGCGCGCCGCGTCGAGCGTCGCCCCCGGTTGGAGCTTGCCCGTCGAGGTCTTCACGAAGTCGGCACCGAGGTCGAGCACGTCGGCGGCGGCCGAGCGGATCAGCTCCGGGCCGCCGAGCCGGCCGGTCTCGAGGATCACCTTGAGGATCGCTCCCTCTGAAGCCTCGCGGGTGGCGTTGACGACCTCGAGCGCGGCCACGCGATCGCCGGCCGCGTAGCGCTCGTACGGGAGGACGACGTCGATCTCGTCGGCGCCCGCGTCGACGGCCGCGCTGGTCTCCCGCGCCGCGGCCTCAGGATCGGGCGCACCGTGCGGGAAGTTGACCACGGTGGCGACGCGGACACCGGTCCGCTTGGCCTGGCGCACGAACGGCGCGTAGATGCAGACGGCGGCCACGCCCGCCTCGATCGCCTGCTCGCAGAGCGCGGCGATCACCTCGGGCGTGTCGTCGCTATTGAGGCTGGTCAGATCGATGAGCCCGACGGCTCGGCGCACCACGTCGTCACGTTGCATAGTCCTCCGCGAATGTCTGGACGAGCCGCACGAGGTCGCGTGCCGCGATCTCCGCATTGCGCAGCGTCTGCTCGTGCGAGAGCTCCTCGCCGCCCATGCCCTCGGCGAGGTTCGTGATCGCCGAGACCGCGGCGACGCGCAGCCCGGCGTGGCGGGCGAGGATCACCTCGGGCACGGTAGACATTCCCACGGCATCCGCGCCGAGGGTCCGGAACATCCGGATCTCGGCCGGGGTCTCGAAGCTCGGCCCGGCGGTCGCCAGATAGACGCCCTCGGCCAGCTCCACGTCGAGCTTGCGCGCCGCGCCGCGCAACCGTTGCAGCAGCTCCGGGTCATAGGCGTCGCGCAGGCTCGGGAAGCGCGGGCCGACCGCGTCGTCGTTGGGTCCGGTCAGCGGGTTGACGCCCAGCAGGTTGATGTGGTCGCTGATCGCCATCAGGCGGCCGGGACCGACCTCGGGCCGCAGCGACCCCGCCGCGTTGGTGAGCAGCAGCGCGTCCGCCCCAAGCCGCTTCAGCGTGCGGATCGGGACCCGCATCGCGCCCGGATCGCCGCCCTCGTAGACATGCTTGCGGCCCGCGAAGACCGCGACCGGCAGGCCGTTGAGCTCGCCGAAGGACAGCGTCCCGCCATGCCCGGCGACGCTCGGCCGCGGGAAGCCCTCGAGCTCCGCGTAGGGGAAGTGCGTGGTGTTTTCCAGCGCGTCCGCGAGCCCACCCAGCCCTGAGCCCAGCACGATCCCGACGCGCGGGGCGAAGCCGGTGAGCTTCACTGCGGCAGGAACTCGGGGCCGAAGGAGCGCGGCAGCAGCGCCTCGAGCGTCGTCGTCTGGCGCGCGCCGGTGCTCGCGCAGAGGTGGATCTCCGCCCTGGGCACGATGAACTCGCGCAGCCGCTGGCGGCAGCCGCCGCAGGGGACGCAGTAATCCACGCCGTCGGAGATCACCGCGACCTCGGTGATCCGCTTGCAGCCCGAGGCGATCAGCGCCCCGATCGCGGAGGCTTCCGCGCACTGCCCCTGCGGGTAGGCGGCGTTCTCGACGTTGGCGCCGACGTGGATCGAGCCGTCCTCGGCCCGCAATGCCGCGCCGACGCGGAAGCGGCTGTAGGGAGCGTGCGCGCGCTCCATCACCGCGCGGGCGGCCTCCACCAGCGCGGTCGAGCCGACGACCTGATCGGAGTAGGAGTTGCGCAGGATGCGCTCCGGAGCGATCTCGAGCGCCTCCGTCAGGCGCGTCACGCACTCGAGCTCGCCGGCGAGGTCGGAGCCGGCCGTCGCCACGCCCTCGAGCTCGACGAAGTTCCCGAGATCCTTGACGCGGTCGAGATGGATGCGGACGTTCTGCCACAGCAGCAGGTGGCGTTCCTTCTCGACCACCGCCAGCGATGCCCAGGCTCGACTCCAGCGCGGCGCACAGCGTCAGCGGGTCGTCGACGGGAATCAGCCGGTAGCGGCTCTCGCGCGCCTCGTCGGCGTCGACACGGTCGTACTGGATCAGCATCGCGCCGCCCGGCTCTTCCTCGCGGAGCTTCAGACGGCCTGTCGTGACCCGGAAGTAGGTGTCGCGTTGGCGAAGAAGCCCGCGATCCCGGGCACCGAGGCCGAGCACCACGGCCAGCGAGCGCTCAGGGTCCGGGTCCGACGCCTTCAGCTCGATGTTGCGGCGCGGCGCGGCCATTCGTTGACACTAGTACGTTCCTGGGCATGGATGGGGTGACGGTGGTCGACCACGTGCTGCTCCGGCGGCTGCTTTCGATCCTGCGCGACAAGGACACGCCGCATCGCGTGTTCCGCGAGACCATGACCGACGCGGCACTGATCCTCGGCTACGAGTCGATGCGTTCGCTGCGGGGCGCCGAGACCTCGGTCGAGACGCCGCTCGAGACCACCACGGGCGTGACGCTCGCCGACGAGGTCTTCGTCGTCGCGATCCTGCGCGCGGGGCTCGGGCTCGTCGACGGCTTCCTGCGGCTGGTGCCGGAGGCGCGCGTCGGGCATCTCGGCATGTACCGCGACGAGGAGGCGCTACGCCCCGTCGGGTACTACGAGAACATCCCGTCGGGGGTCGAGAACGCGGAGGTGTTCGTCGTCGACCCGATGCTGGCGACGGGCGGTTCCGGCGTTCAGGCGATCGCGCGCTTGAAGCGGGCGGGGGCGCAGCGGCTGCACTTCGTCTGCCTGGTCGCGGCGCCCGAGGGCGTCGAGGCGCTCCAGGCGGCGCACCCCGACGTCAGCATCACCACGGCCACGATCGACCGGGAACTGGACTCCAACGGCTACATCCGCCCTGGGCTGGGCGACGCGGGCGACCGCATCTTCGGCACCGATCGCTGAGGTTTGTCGCAGAGCGGACAAACCCGTTATGGTTGCGCCACGCTGGCCCCCTGAGTGCGGAGGAAGTCTCCCCGATGGCCTACATGCAGTGCCCTGAGTGCAAGCTGACGGTGCCGGCGACGGCAACCTACCTGCGCGGTGATCAGTGCCCGCGCTGCCTCACGACGATGGAGCCTCGCGACCGGTTCCGGACCGCCGCGATGGTCGGCGCCTCGATCGAGCGGCCTGCGCCGCCGGCCGTCGCTCCACCCGGCTGAGTCACGAATTCCGGCACATTCACAGGCGGAAGGGCTACCCTTGCCAGCCGCCATGCGCCGACACTTTCTGATTGCACCCATGCTGGTCGCCGTGCTCGCCTTCTCGGCGTGCGGTGACGACTCCTCGTCCTCTGACGAGACCGCCGCCGCTCCGACGGAGGTCGCCACGGAGGTGCCCACCGAGGTGGCCACCGAAGCCCCGACCGAGGAAGCCCCCGCCGTCGACCCCAGCGAGATCAGCCAGGGCGACGCCGGCGTGAAGGTCACCGGTGATCTCGGCGAGGCCCCGAAGATCGAGGTCCCCAAGAACGCCGAGGCGCCCACCAGCCTGCTGATCAAGGACCTCAAGAAGGGCACCGGCCCGAAGGCGACGGCGGGGCAGAACGTCAGCGTGCAGTACTCCGGCGCGCTGCTCAAGGACGGCTCGAAGTTCGACGCCTCCTGGGACCGCGGCGGTCAGCCGTTCGACTTCGCGCTCGGCCAGGGCATGGTCATCCCGGGTTGGGACCAGGGTGTCGAGGGCATGCAGAAGGGCGGCCGTCGCCTGCTCGTGATCCCGCCCGAGCTCGCCTACGGCGCCAGCGGCTCCGGCCCGATCGGCCCGAACGAGCCGCTCGTCTTCGTCGTCGACATGGAGAACATCACCAGTCCGTAGGTGAGTCCGCGAAGCGATTCACCAAGCGACCGAAGCAGCGGACGCAGTCCGCTAGCGAGGATCGCCCTGTTCGGTGGCCAGCACGGCGCCGAGCAGTGTCGCCAGCAGCAAGGCATGGAGCGTCTGCCGGTCGAGGTCTCGATGTTTGACCCAGTCCAGGCAGGCGCCATCCATGAAACCCAACCAGCCTCGCACCGCGGTCCGCAGGATCGGCGAGGCCGGTTGATCCCCGCGTAGGCCGTCGACGATGCGCTGCGCGGTGTCGCCGCGCACGCGGTCGAGCATCATCCGCACCTCGGGCACCGCGCCCGCCGAGCGGATCATCTTGTCGTAGCTGCTCGCGTTCTCCTCGATCCAGCCCAGGTAGGCATCGAGCGAGCTCGACAGCTGCTCCAGCGGCGGCAGCGACGGATCTGGCGCCGTCCGCCGCGCCAACTCCTCCGCCTTCTCCTCCAGCGTGGCGACGAAGTACGCCTCCTTGGAGGGGAAGTAGTGGTACAGCAGCGCCTTCGAGATCCCCGCCTCTTTGGCGATCCTCGCCATCGACAACTCGCCGTAGTCGTGGCTCGTGAACAGCTCCGCGCCGATCTCGAGCAGCCGCCGCCGGCGCTCGTCCACATCCAGGCGCGTATAGGCGGGGCCGCCGGACATGGCCGGAACGTTAGCTGACCATCGGTTGATAACGGTGTAACCCTCGCCTTCGTTCGACGTAGATGGCCGTATCGACCAGCGGTCAACAGAAGGAGAGAGCATGGTTGCGGACCGGATCGGCGCCCTCGAGGAGCGCGTGGCCGCGCTCGAAGGACGGCGACGAGATTGGGATCCGTCGCGTCCGGAGGCGCCGCTCGCCGGGGCGCGCTTCATTCGCGACGCGGGCGATGAGCCGACGTACCCGGCGAGCGGGGCGCCGCCGGCGTCCGCCACCGAGTCGCGCCCTGCGCCCTCCGCGCCGGCCGCGAGCCGCCCGACCCCGCGCACGGCCAACCGAGATCTCGAGGACTTCGTCGGCGGCAGCGTGCTCGCCTGGCTCGGCGGCGTCGCCGTCCTCGCCGGGCTCGCGTTCCTGCTCACGATGGCCGTCTCACGCGGCTGGATCGGCGAGGGTGCGCGGACCGCGCTCGCGGCCGTCCTGTCGCTCGGGCTCCTCGGCGTCGGCGTCTGGCTGCGCGAGCGCCGCGGCACCACCGACGCCGCGCTCGCCGCCGCCGCCGTGGGGATCGCGGGGACGTTCGGCACGCTCGTCGTCGCCGGGCCCGTCTACCACCTCGTCCCCGCCCCGTTGGCCTTCGCGGCCGCGTTCGCCACCGGCGCCTTCGCGACGCTGCTCGCGACGCGCTGGAACGCGCAGGCCATCGGCTGGCTCGGCCTGCTCGGGGCGCTGTCGGCGCCGCTCGCGCTAGGCGCGCTCGACGGCGGCGGGATGGCGTTCCTCGCCCTCGCCTACGCCGCAACCGTCGGCGTGCTCGTGTGGCAGCGCTGGACGACGCTCGCCGCCTTCGCCTCCTTCATCGCGGCGGCGCAGTGGCTGGCCTGGGTGTTCGCCGGTGCCTCCAGCCTCGCGAGCACGTCGACGCTCGTCGTCTTCGGCGCGCTCACCGCCGCGCTGGCGCTCGGGTTCGAAGCTCGCCGGCCGGGTCTGCACCGGGTCCTGATCGGCCCCGAGGCGCGCCCCTTCATGAACCGGTTCGCGGTCGTACTGCTGGGGCTCAACGCCCTGCTCCTCGCGGGCGCCGGCTGGGCGGTCCTCGGCGGCCCGGCCTGGCTCGGCACGCTCGCGCTCGCCCACATCGGGCTCGGCCTTGCGGCCACGCGCTCGCGGCGCAGCTCCCGCGCGCTCGCGCTGGTCGTGCTCGCGATCGGCGTCGTGCTCGCCAATATCTACTTCGCCGCGATCGCCACCGGCCTGCCGCTGGTGATCGGCTGGGCCGTGTCCTCGCTCCCGTTCGCCGCCCTGCTCGGTGCCCGCCAGCCCGGCCGCGACGCGCGGATCGTGGACGCCGTGATCGGCCGCCCGGAAGGCGAAGCCGAGTTCCGCGCCGATCGCATCCTCGCGATGGCCGGCCTGTTCGGCCAGATCGCCCTGGCCGCCTTCCAGGGGCTGCTGGTCGACGCGCGGCCGGAGGATCTCGCCGGCGGCTTCGCGCCCGGCTCTGCGCTCGTCGCCGCGGCGACGCTCGCCGTCGTCGCGTGGGCCTGCGCCCGGCTCGCCGGCCCGACCTGGCGCGCCGGACTCGACACGCTCGCGCTGGCCGCCGTCGCGCACTTCACCGGCCTCGCGCTCGAGGGCTCGGCGCTCACCGCGGCGCTGGCCGCCGAGGCGCTCGCGCTCGCCGGGCTCGCCCGCCGCAACGACGACCGGCTCACCGCGTGGGCCGCGCTCGGCTTCGCCGGCATGGCGCTGGCGCACGCCCTCGTCACGCTGGCAGCGCCGATCGCGCTGCTCGACGGGCTCGACGCCCCGCTGGCCGCCGCCGGCGCGCTCGTGGCCGTCTCCGCCGCCATCTTCGCGGTCAGCCGCGCCCCGCTCGGCGATCCGGACGCGGGACGCGGCCTGCGCGCCGTCGCGGCGCTCACGCTTCTCTACCTCGCCTCCGTCGAGGTCGTGACGGCGGCCGGCCCGACGCTCAGCGGGCAGACGGCGCTGAGCGTGCTGTGGGCGCTCGCAGGCGTCGGCGCACTGATCTACGGCCTGCTCAAAGACGACCGCGGACTGCGCCAGGGCGCGCTCGCGCTGCTCGGCGTGACGATCGCGAAGGTCTTCCTCTACGACATGGCTTCGCTGGACTCGATGGCGCGCGTCGGCTCCCTGATCGGGCTCGGGATCTTGCTGCTATGCGGCGCCTTCGCGTGGCAGCGGGTCCGTCCGAGGGGCGCGGGGGTGCGCTGACGCGCCCTACAGTTGGACGTGTTGAACCAACCCCCGCCCTCTCCGCGACACCCCACCTCCGATGACGAGGAGCTGCTCGAAGCGGAGACCACCGCGGTCCTCTCCGAGTACACGGATGCGCAGCGCCTGCTGCGCATCCAGGACGAGCTGCGAGCCGGCTTCAGCGCCCTCGCGCACGTCGGCAAGGCGGTGTCGATCTTCGGCTCCGCCCGCACCCCGCGCGACCATCCCCGCTACGAGGCCGCGCGCAAGCTGGCGCGGGAACTGGGCGAGGAGGGCTACGCGATCATCACCGGCGGCGGCCCCGGGATCATGGAGGCCGCCAACCGCGGGGCGCGCGAGGCGGGGGCGATCTCGGTCGGCCTCGGGATCGAGCTCCCGCACGAGCAGTCGCTGAACGAGTACGTCGACATCGGCGTGACGTTCCACTACTTCTTCACGCGCAAGGTCATGTTCGTCCGCTACGCGAGCGGGTTCGTCGTGTTCCCGGGCGGGTTCGGGACGCTCGACGAGGCCTTCGAGGCGGCGACGCTGCGCCAGACGCACAAGATCCGCTCATTCCCGGTCGTGCTGTTCGACTCGGGCTACTGGAGCGGGCTGATGGACTGGCTCGAGGACACCGCGCGGCGCGAGGGCAACATCGCCGAGTCCGACGTCCAGTCGCTGCTGGTGACCGATGACTTCAACGACGTGCGCGCCGCCCTGGACACGGTCGATCACCGGCGTCCGCGGCGCATGCGCCGCGCTTCCTGATCAGCCGGCGGAGACCCAGTCGCCGTCGCGGCGACCAAGGACGATCCGATGGTGAGCGTCGCCGACGCTCGTGTCGAAGACGGCCTGATCGTCTTCGGTTCCCGGGCGGTCGATCACTTCGATCAGCGTGAGCTCGTCGGGCTCGGCGCCGAACTGCTCGGAGCAGATCCGGCGCACGGCGGCCTCGAGGCGCGCGCGGTCCCAGCCTCGGTCACTGGCGGCGGCCGCCGCGAGGTCGTGATCGACGTGCGCCAGTGCGCGCTCGAACGCGGGGCGTGAGCTGGCGAGCTGACGGCTGCGGGCGATCACGCCGCCGATGGCAAGGACGGCGAGGACGATGATCACGATGGTGAGCCAGTGCATGAGGAGAGTATGAGCGACCTAGTTGAGGACGGCGCGCGAATTCAGGTGCGCGCCGACCTTGCGCTTGACGCGCTGCAGGGCGTTGTCGACCGTCTTGCAGTCGCAGCCGAGACGCTCGCCGATCGACGTGTAGGAGTACCCGTCGAGGTAGAGGCTCAGGACGCGCGACTCGAGCTCTGAAAGGACCGTCGAGAGGCACGCGACGAGCGAGCGCAGCTCTTCGGAGGAGATCACCTGGTTGACCGGGTCGTGCACGGTCGAGCCCGGGAGCATCTCGTCCAGCGTCGGCTCGGAGTCCGAGGAGCCGGCCGGCGTCGCCGAGAACGACACATAGCCGTTCAGCGGCGTGTGCTTGTTGCGCGTCGCCGTCTTGACCGCGGTGATGATCTGGCGCGTGATGCAGAGCTCCGCGAAGTTGCGGAACGAGGACTCGCGATCCGGGCGGAAATCGCGGATCGCCTTGTAGAGCCCGACCAGCCCTTCCTGGATCAGGTCCTCGCTGTCGCCACCGACGAGGAAGTAGGACGACGCCTTCAGGCGAACGAAGGAGGCATAACGGCGAACGAGTCGGTCGTATGCATCGTCACTGCCCTGGCGAGCCAGAGCGAGGAGATATCCGTCATCAAGCTGAAGTTGAGCTTGAGACTTTGTTGGGGAAAGTCTGGCCACGAGCGCATGCCCTTTCCAGGCCATTTCCAGGCCTGAATCGCTGTGACGCACACCTCCCGCGGCGCCGAGATCGATAGAGAGCTTGAGAGTCATCGCTTACCCTCAAGCTCACGTTTATGTCGGCGAGATTGGCACGCTTATGTCGAGGTGTCAAGCCGCTGCTGCAACATCTCGTACAGGAGGACCGCCGCGGTCGCGCTCACGTTGAGCGATTCGATGTGTCCGCGTAGCGGCAGCGCGACCAGGTCGTCGCACATCGACGCGACCCGGGGGCGCAGCCCTTTGCCCTCCGCGCCGAGCACCGCGACGACCCCGCCGGAGTAGTCCGGCGAGTCGTAACTGGTGGTCGCCTCGGCCGACGCGCCATAGATCCAGCAGCCGGCCACCTTGGCTTGCTTGAGGAAGTCCGCGAGGTTCTTCACGCGCGCCACAGGCAGGTGTTCGACCGCACCCGCCGACGCCTTGCAGACCGCGGCGGTGACCTCGGCCGTGCGCCGCTCGGGGATGATCACGCCGGTCGCCCCCGCCGCTTCGGCCGTCCGGCAGATCGCCCCGAGGTTCTGCGGGTCGGTGATCTCGTCGAGCGCGACGAGGAGGGGGTCGGGGAGCTTCAACAGATCGTTGGCGTCGGCGTAGGGATACGGGTCGACGAGCGCACACACGCCCTGATGTGCCTCCGACCCGACCCGCTCCTCGATCTCCTCCGAGGTCGTGACGGTCACCTTCGCCGGCGCCCACCCGTCGGCAGCGGCCATCTCGGTCGCCCAGACCCGGTGGACCTTGCGCCGCCCTCGCAGCGCCTCCCGCACGGGATTGCGCCCGTAGATGATCATCCGCCGAGCGGTGACCGCCCCTTCGGGGATCGAGGGAGCGAAATCGCTGGGAGCGCCGCGGTCGGGAGCCCCCGCCTCGCGCTCATACGCAGGCCCGCGGCCGCCGCGGGCGGAACCGCCGCGATCGTACGCCGGCGCGCCGCCGCGGCCCCGTGAGTCGGCGCCGCCGCGACCGCCGCGGAACCGCCGCCGCTGCGCGCTTCGCCGCCATACGAGCCGCCGCCACCGCCACGCGAACCGCCGCCGCTGCGCGCTTCGCCGCCATACGAGCCGCCGCCACCGCCACGCGAACCGCCGCCGCGGCTGTCGCCGCCGCGCGAACCGCCACCGCCGCGGCTGTCGCCGCCGCCACCGCTGCGCGAGCCGCCCGTGCTGTACGAGCCGCCCGAACCGCCGCTGCTGTAGCCGCCGCCACCACGCGAGCCGCCACCGCTTCGGCTATCGCCGCCGTAGGAGCCGTCACCGCCGCGCGATCCGCCCGAACCGCCGCTGCTGTAGGAGCCGCCACCGCGCGAACCGCCACCGCCGTACGAGCCACCGCCGCCGCGCGACCCGCCGCTCCGGCTGTCGCCGCCGTAGGAGCCTCCACCGCGCGACCCGCCCGAACCGCCGCGCCCCGCGCCGCCGCCCGAACCGCTGCCGCCGCGCGAACCGCCACCGCCCGATCCGCCGCGCCCCGCGCCGCCGCCCTTGCCGCCGCCGCGAGAGCCGCCGCCCTTCGACGGACCGCGCGAGCCGCCCTTGCCGCCGCCGCTGCCTCCGCGTTCGGGGCTCACGACGACGGGACCAGTTCAGGCCCGTCGGGTCCGTCGCGGACCTCCCAGCCCGTGGCGCGGAGCTCGTCGCGCAAGCGATCCGCCTCGGCCCAGTCTCGATTCCGACGCGCTGTTTCTCGTCGTGCTGCCAATTCGACCGCCTCCTCGGGTGGTCCCTCCTCGGCCGCGAGCAGCCCGATCAGGCCGAGCACGTCGAGCATCTCGCGCAGGTGCGAATCGCCCACCGGCTCCTCGGAGCGGTTGGCTTCACGTACCCAGCCGTACAGCGAGGCGAGTGCCTCGGCTGTGTTGAAATCGTTGCGCAGCGACACGAAGAACGCGTCGCGGTAGGAGGCCAGACCCTCCGGCGAGGGGCCGGCGACGAGCCGCCGTCCCGCTTCCCGGATCCGCGCGGCGGAGCGGCGCGCGTCCTGCAGGGCCTCCTGGGAGTAGCTCAGCGGCTGCCGGTAGTGGCCGGTGCTCATGAACAGGATCAGGACCTCGGGCCCGAACTCGTCGAGCACGGTGTTCAGCCCGCGGATGTTGCCCACGGACTTCGCCATCTTCTCGTCGTCGAGTTCGAGCATCCCGTTGTGCATCCAGATCCGTGCGAGCGGCTTGCCGCGGGCGGCGAACGTCTGCGCGGCCTCGTTCTCGTGGTGCGGGAAGACGAGGTCGATGCCGCCGCCGTGGATATCGAACTCGACGCCGAGCAGCGCCTCGGCCATCGCCGAGCACTCGATGTGCCAGCCGGGCCGGCCGCGCCCCCACGGAGCGTCCCAGGAGGTGTCCTCGCCCTCCTTCCATGCCTTCCAGAGCGCGAAGTCGAGCGGGTCCTCCTTCAGCGACGCGCCCTCGACGCCCTCACCCTGGTCCATCTGGTCGACATCGCGGCGCGAGAGTTCGCCATAGGACTCGAGCGTGCGCACGCGGAAGTAGACGTCACCGGCGACGGCGTAGGCGCTGCCGCCCTCGATCAGCCGCTCGATCAGTTCGACGATCTGCGGGATGTACTGCGTCGCGAGCGGCTCGGCGTCGGGCCGACCGAGGCCGAGGCGGCCGGTGTCGTCGAGGTAGTGCTGGCCCATCTCGACGGCGAGATCGGCCGACGCTCGCCCCGCAGCCCGCGCGGCGTCGTAGATCTTGTCGTTGATGTCGGTGATGTTGCCGACCAGCGTCACGCCGTAGCCCTCGTGGATCAGGAAGCGCTTGAGCTGCGAGAAGACGATGAAGGGACGGGCGTTGCCCACGTGCACGCGCGCGTAGACCGTCGGCCCACAGGCGTAGATCCCCACCCGTGCGGGATCGCGGGGCACAAAGGGCTGCAGGGAGCGGGTTCGCGTGTCGTAGAGCGTGACGTTTGGCACGCACCGCAGCGTATCCGGCCGCCGCGCCGACGGGCGCTAGAGCGTGATCTTGACACGGCCGTCGGACGTCACGGTCGCCTGCTCGCCGCTGAGCATGCCCGTCACGCGGCAGGAGACGCGACGGCCGGCGTCGGCCTTGCGCAGCTTCAGGGTGCGATGGGTCGCGCCCTTGATCGGGCGGCCGCGCGCGCAGCCAGCGGTAGTGCGGCTTGCTGATCGCGGACGGCGCGAAGCACGTCAGCGTCCGGCCGACCTTCGCGCGCCCCTTGAGGAGCACGCGGGCCGGCGCGCTCGTCTCGCTCACCCCGGCGACATCGCCGAAGTTGACGAGCAGTTCGACCGTCTGGCCGCTCGTGGACGTCAGCCGCGCCGGACGACCGGGGAGCAGCCCGAGCGCCTCGACCGTGGTCTCGACCGTCGGTGCCCGTAACCGTCGCGCCGATCGAGGTGCCGCCGACGATCGTGATCGTGGCCTGGCCGTCGCGGATGGAGAGGATGCGATCAGCGCCGCCGGCGTCGCCGGTGGCCGGATTCGAGTCCGTGTCGATCGCGAGCGTCAGCGACGTCGCCTGCGTCGAGCGACACGCCGCAATCGCCGCGGACGTCAACCGTGATCGGGCCGTCCACGTGCTGCGGGGACGCCATGCCGCACGCCGGTCCGGCCGGAGCCGTGCCCTGCGCGGGCCGCACGTCCGGGGCCGACACGGTCGGCTCCTGCGCACGAGCTGCGGCCGGAAGCGCGAGCATCGCGCCGAGTGCGCACAGCAGGGTGAACCTGATCGCCATGCCCCCAACCGTAGGCGCGTGCGGCGACTTTGCCGCCCCCAACATTTGGCTAGTGACGTGTGAGGCGGCTCATGCCACCGCGATTCCCTCGTCCGCGGCCCACGCTCCGACGTCCCGGCCCTCGAGCGCCGTGGCGAGCATGTCGGGGAAGCGGTCGGGCGTGCAGGCGAAGACGGGCGCGCCGAGCGCGGCGACCTGCGCGGCCAGCGCGTGGTCGTAACCGGGCGCGCCGTCGTCGGCGAGCGCGAGCAGGACGATCAGCCGCACGCCGGAGCGCAGCAGGCTCGCGGCGCGCCGCAGCATCGAATCCGGGTCGCCGCCCTCGTAAAGGTCCGTGATCAGGATCAGCACCGTCTTCGCGGGGTGTGCCACCAGCGTCTGGCAGTAGCCGAGCGCCTGGTCGATGTCCGTCCCGCCGCCGAGCTGGATGCCGAACAGCACGTCGACCGGGTCGCCGAGCTCCTCCGTGAGATCGACGACCGACGTGTCGAAGGCGACGACGCGCGTCTGCAGCGTCGGCAGCGACGCGAGCGACGCGCCCAGCACGCCGGCGTGGACGACCGAGGACGCCATGCTCCCGCTCTGGTCGAGGCAGAGGATCAGCTCGGCCGCGAGCGATCTTCTCCTCCGGCCGTGCCCGATCAGGCGCTCGGGGATCACCGTGTGGTGCTCGGGCTGGTAGTGGCGCAGGTTCGCCCGGATCGTCCGGTCCCAGTCGATCTCGTTGTGGCGCGGCCGTGCGGTCCGCGAACTGCGGTCGAGCGCGCCGCGCGCCGCCGCCCGGGTGCGGTCCGCGAGCCGCCGCTCGATGTCCTGCGACGACCTGACGCACCACCTGGCGTGCGACGTGCCGGCTCGCCTCGGGCAGCGCGTCGCGCAGGCTCATCAGCGTCGCGGCGAGGTGGACGTCGGGTGTGACGGATTCGAGCACCTCGGGCTCCAGCAGCAGCCGGTGCAGGTGCAGGCGGTCGATCGCGTCCTGCTGCACGACCCGCACGACCCCGCTGGGAAAGTGCGAGCGCAGCTCCCCCAGCCAGCGCGCGACGCCGGGCGCCGAGGCGCCCAGCCCACCCTGCCGGGAGCCGTAGACGGCGTCGAGCGCACCATCGATCCCGCGGTCCTCGCGCCCGAGCTCTTGGCCTGTCCCCTCCGCCTCGCCGCCCCCGAGCACGAGCCGCCACCGCCGAAGCCGCTCCTCGCTCACGTTTGGCTCCCCAGCAGGCGTGCGACGGTCTCCAGCGCTGGCCGTGCCCGCTCCACGTCGATAAAGACGCCATGAAGGGGCCTGACCCCTTTAGGTTCCTTCAGGCGCTCGCCGAGGCGGCGACGCTCGGCCGTGGGGAGCACGGAGAAGGCGCGGCGCAGGAGCGGGAGGACGTTGATGAAGGCGTCCGGCGGCACCGTGCCCATCCAGCCGTCGAGCACGTCGAGCAGCTCGGGATCGTGGACGAGGACGAGGCCGCTGGTGCCGATGAAGCCCTCGATCCAGCTCGCGCCGCGCTCGGGGTCCTCGCCCGGGGAGAGCGCGCGGGACATCATCTTGGACGGTTCGAGTTCGCCGACGTCGTGCAGCAGGCGGGTGGCGCGGCCGGCGAGCGTGCCCGGCAGGCGGTCGCCGTCGGCGACGCGCCGCAGCGCCTCGCGCCAGGCGCGCGTCAGCGCGTCGTCCTCGAGCAGCGCGAGCGCGGCGTTGACGCCGTCGACCGCGGTCGCGAGCCGCGCGCCGGTCTCCTCGTCGGCGCCCACGCCCGCTCCCGGCAGCCCGATCGCAACACGCAGGACGATCCCGCGCAGCACCCTGGCGACCGCGGAGGTGTCGCTGCCGCGGACGTCGCCGTAGCGGAGGATCGCGGCGAGCGGCGGGACGGCGGTCATCAGATCGGCGGTGTCGCGGTCCAGCGCGGCGCGGTCGGCCAGCGCGTCGAGCACGGCCTCGAGCGCGGCGGGGAGATCGGCGAGCAGTACCGCGTCGGCGAGTTCGGCGAGCGAGGCGACGCTGTCCTCCTCGGTCGCCCGCGCGCGGACCCGCGCCTGCGCGGCAGCCTCGACGGTCGTCCCCCAGCGGCCCGCGTGGATCAGCTCAAGCGCGAGCTCCGGGTACCACTCGAGCCGGAACGCCTCCTTGAACGTCCCGCGCGCGCCGCGAGTCTCGACCGGCCTCCCCCACGGCACCGACAGCAGGTTGAGCCGGTGCAGCAGCCGGCTGCGCTCGCGGTCGTTGTCGCGCCGCAGGTCGAGCGTGAGCTCCTTGACCTGCGCCGCCGGCTTCATCCGCAGCCGCCGCTGCAGGCGCGAGACGTCCTGCTGGAGCGGGACCATCGGCGTGTCCTCGGGGACCTCGCCGAGCCGATGGCCGACGACCAGCTCGGCGCGGACGAGCGCGAGCGGCACGTCGGAGCCGTGGCAGAGCACCGCGCGGGTCGCGTCGAGCAGCTCGTCCAGGCCGGCGAGCGGCCGGTCGCGGATGCCCGCGAGCGCGCTCGCGAGCCGCACCGAGTCCACGACCTGGGCGGCCGAGGCATCAAGGCCTTCGGCGCGCAGCAACGCCGCGGCGCGGCTCAGCCAGCGCGCGACCGGATCGTCCGCCTCGTCGAAGAGCTGGTCGTACCAGGCGGGCGAGTCGACGCCGGCGCCGTACCCGCTCGCCCGCGCCAGCAGCCCGTAGGTCCACGGCACCCAGGTCGCGGCGACCTTGACCTTCGGAAGCCCTTTCAGCGTGCGGGAGTCCGGCGCCGCGGGACCGGTTGTCGCCAGCGCGGGCGCGTGCCAGGCGCCGCACACGACCGCGATCCGCTCCGCCCCCTGCTTGATCGCCGCCCGGATCGACTGGCGCATGAAGGCCTCGCGGCGCTCCTCGGCGATGTCGTCGTCGGGGTAGGCCTCGCGCAGCGCTGCCATCGCCTCGGTCACGGCGTCGAAGGCGTCGAGGCCCTCGCGGCGCGACTCGACGACGTCCTCCCACCAGCGTTCCGGATCGCCGTGGCCCGCGACCTCGGCGAGCGCCGCGAGCGGATCGGCGCGGAACCCGCGGCGTCGCGGGCCCTCCTCGCGATCGGCCAGCTTGTTGGCGGCCGGCAGGTCGATGAAGCGCACCGGGACGTCGCGGTCGAGCGCGTGACGGATCGCCCGCCACTCGGGCGAGAAGCGGGCGAACGGGTAGAACGCGGCGCGCGCGGGCTCGTCCGGGACGTAGGTGAGCAACGCGACCGGCGGGGCCATGTCCTCGCGGGCGGCCAGCGCCAGGAGCGCGTCGGCCTCCGGCGGCCCCTCGATCAGGACGGTGTCGGGCCGCAACTCCTCCAGCGCGCGCTCGAGGCTGCGGGCCGACCCGGGTCCGTGGTGACGAATCCCGAAGACGGTGTGCGTCACAGCGCCCGGCAGGCGCGGTACAGCGCACCCCAGCCGTCGCGCTCGCGCACGACCGCCTCGAGGTACTCCTGCCAGATCACCTTGTCCTGGACCGGGTCCTGGACGACCGCGCCGGTGAGCCCGCCCGCCAGATCCTCCGGGCTCAGCGCGCCGTCGCCGAAGTGCGTGGCGAGCGCGAGCCCGTTGGTGACGACCGAGATCGCCTCCGCCGTCGAGAGCGTCCCGGACGGCGACTTGAGCTTCGTGCGCCCGTCCTCGGTCACCCCGGAGCGCAGCTCGCGGAAGATCGTCACGACCCGGCGGATCTCCTCCAGGGCGCTCGTCGCGGGCGGGAGCTCGAGCGTGCCGGCGACCGCGTCGAGCCGCAGCCGGACGATCTCGACCTCCTCCTCGGCGCTGTCGGGGAGCGGCAGGACGACCGTGTTGAAGCGCCGGCGCATCGCCGAGGAGAGCTCGTTGACACCGCGATCGCGATCGTTCGCCGTCGCGATCACGTTGAAGCCCTGGACGGCCTGGACCTCCTCGTCGAGCTCCGGGATCGGCAGCGACTTCTCCGACAGGATCGTGATCAGCGCGTCCTGCACGTCGGACGGGATGCGCGTCAGCTCCTCGACCCGGGCCAGCTTGCCGGCCTGCATCGCGCGGAACACCGGGCCGGGCACGAGCGCCTCGCGGCTCGGACCGTCGGCGAGCAGCCGCGCGTAGTTCCAGCCGTAGCGCAGCGCCTCCTCGGGCGTGCCCGCGGTGCCCTGGACGACGAGCGTGCTGTCGCCGGACACGGCCGCGCTCAGGTGCTCCGACATCCACGTCTTCGCCGTGCCCGGAACGCCCAGCAGCAGCAGCGCGCGATCGGTCGCGAGCGTGGCGACCGCCAGCTCCACGAGCCGGCGCTTGCCGACGTACTTGGGCGTGATGATCGTGCCGTCGGCCTCGCCGCCCAGCAGGTAGGTCGTGACGGCCCAGGGCGAGAGCTGCCAGCGCGGCGGGCGCGGCCGATCGTCGGCACGGGCGAGCGCGGCGAGCTCCTCCGCGTAGAGCTGCTCGGCGTGCGGCCGGAGGAGTGGCGTCTCGGCGGTCACGACAGCTCGCGCAGCATGGCAGCCCGGGCGGAGAGGATGTCGCAGAGCCGGTGCAGATCGCGCCCGCCGAGCGCCCGCAGCCGATCCTCGGCCTCTTGCGCCAGCGCCGGGTCGAGCCGATGCCCCGCGAACTCGACGTCCTCCCCACGCTCCCCCGCCGAGCGGCGAGCGTGGATCGCGTCGATGACGGCCTTGGAGAGTGCGTGCCCCCACGGCGCGGGAAGCGCGCGCGCCGCGCCGTCGGGAGCGTCCGCCGCCGCGGCGAGCGCCTCGGCCTCGGCCTTCGGCAACACCGTCAGCAGCCGCGCGTCCGGATGCACGGGCCACAGCGCACGAGCCCATCCGGCGTCGCGCTGCGCGATCGCCGCCTCCGCCCACCCGGAGTGGACGATCTCGCCGAGATCGTCCGCGACGGCGAGGTCGACGAGATCCGGGGGAGCCGCGGGGGCGGTCGCGGCGACGGGAGGCGGCGGGGAGGCGGACGGCGGCGCGGAGGCAGGCGGCGGCGCCGCGGCGGGCGGCGGCGGCCGCGGCCGGCGGCGGCGCGGAGGCGGGCGGCGGCGCGGGCGACAACGCCGCGGCAGCGGGCGACGAGGGCGCGCCGGTCCAGGTGGCGAGCGGGGTCGCGGCGAGCAGCGCGTGGAGGCGCTCGGAGCGGCGGCCGGAGGGCGGGACGCCGTCGCGCTCGGCGGCCGCGTCGGGCTCGCCCGGCAGGTCGACGACGAGCTGGCGGCCGCGCAGGCGCCGCGCCTCGAGGTGCAGCAACGGCGCGGTGCGCGCGGCCATGCGCGCGGCGAAGCGGGAGTTGGGCAGGCCGGCGAGCAGCGTCGCGGCGGCGGTGCGAACGAGCTTGCGCTTGTCGTCGAGCGCGGCTTCCAGGAACGGTTCGTCCGCGTCGGACAGGCCGCGGGCGAGCGTGGCGACGAACGCGGCGCGGTCCTCCCACGTCTCCTCGGCGAACGTGCCGTCCAGCAGCATGCGGGCAGCCGTCGGGTCGGCGCGTCGCAGGCGTTCCAGCAGCGCGCGGCGCTCGGCCTGCTCACCATCGGCCCAGACGGCGTCGGCATCACCTGCCGCGCCGCGCACGAACGCCCAGCGCGGCGCACGTTCGGCCAGCCAGTGTCCGAGCGGCCCGGCCGCAGCACCCACCGCGGCGTGCGACGAGGCATCGCCGGCAGCGTGGTCGAGCAACTCGGGGACGAGCTCCGGCGGCGGCCGCAGCCCGCGCTCGGCGACGAGCGCGAGCCACTCAGGGAGCAGCGATGGATGGTCGCCCTCGAGCATCGCGCGCAGCCGCGTGGAAGGCGCGAGGGGGCGGTCGTCGCGCGCCGCGACACGGCCCGCCGGCGAGAGGGAGCGGTCGGGCGCCGGGCCCGCCGGCGCGTCCGGGCGGTCGTCGCGCGCTGGCGCCGGGCCCGCCGGCGCGGCCGGGCGGTCGTCGCGCGCTGGCGCCGTGCCCGCCGGCGCGGGCGGGCGGTCGTCGGCGGCGGCGGCAGGGGGGTGTGTCGACTGAGACCCCTGTGAGTTTCCCCAGTCGACACACCCCCCGCTCGCCACGGCTCCCGCTCGGCGGGCGACGGTCCAGGCCGCCGCCGCGCCCAGCAGGCGATCCTCGGCGCCTCGTTCGGCGAGGGCTTCCGCCAGGCCTTCGGGTGAGCCCTCGGGCAGGGATGCGGGGACCGGGCGGCGGTCGGTGCCGATCAGCGCCGCCGCGACGAGCTCCTCCCAGCTCATAGGGACACCTGGAGGCGGATCTCGTCGACGCCCGTGCCCGCGTCGACCCCGGCGGGCCCGTCGGGCACGAAGCCGAAGCGGGCGTAGAAGGCGCGTGCGGGGTGGTTGGCGGTGAAGACCCAGAGCGTCGCGACGTCGCCGCCGCGGGCGCGCAAGCTCGTCGAGGCTCTCGCAGCCAGGAGCGCGGTGCCGAGCCCGCCGCGCCGGCGTTCCGGGAGGACGTAGAGCCCGCGGACGACGTCCGGGCGGCACGACGCGGCAGTACGCGGCGATCCCGTGCTCCTCGACGACGAACGTGCAGTCGCCGGCCGAGAGCCGCGTCACGCCAGCGCTCGCGGCGATCCTCGACGTCCAAGCGCATCGAGATAGTCGTCCGGGACGATCCCGCGGTAGGCGCTCTGCCAGGCTCGCACCGCGACCCGCGCGATCCCGCCCGCGTCCTCGACGCGTGCCCGTCGCACCAAGCTCACAGCGGCACCGTCCGAACGCCATCGCCCGCGGCCAGGGGCAGCAGGACGTCGCCATTCCAGAGCCCGAATAAGGAGACAGGCCGCCCGCCCGACACCGCGAGCAGCCGCCAGCGGGCACCTTCGCCACCGCCCAGCGGCAACGCGCCGTCCGCCGTCCCGACACTCCACGGGCCCCCGTCACGACCGTCGGGCACCGCCTGGGACAGCACCACCGGCCACTCCTCGAGCCAGGGATTCAACGCCACCGCCTCCGCGGCCGCCCGCAGCGCACCCTCCACGCCGCCCGATCCGAAGGAACCGGGTGCGGGCGAGAGCTCCGAGGGCTCGCCGACCACGAGCGCACGGAGCGGAGCGGCACCCGGATGGAACGCGAGCGAGCCGGTCATCGCCATCCCCGTCGCGGGACGCGGTGCGAGGACCCCGCCCGGAGGGGCGAAATCGAGCAACAGCGCGGGCCGCCCGGACGAGAGCCCCCACAGCCAAGTCCGCTGCACGCGCAGCCGTTCCTGCTCGATCACCGTCCGCGCCAGCACCGCCCAGCGATCCGCGACGTGCGCCCCCGCGAGCACCTCGTCGCGGCCGACGTTCCAGCCGAGCAACGCTCGGACGTCCTCGCGCAGCGGCCCATCGGCACGCGCGTACGCCGAACACAGCAGGTGCAGCAGGCCGAGGCCCGAGAGCAGCCGCTCCGGCCAGCCGTCGGGGCGCCCCGCAGCCACACTGCCGAGCGAGCGGAGCCGCGCCGCCGCGCCCGGCGCCTGGGCGTCGACGAGCCGCGCCGCGAAGGCGTCCCACTCGTCCCAGGTCCGCAGCCGCCCGGCCCCGAGCCCGCCGCGCACCGCGTCGCGCAGCCAGCGCTGGAGGTCCTCGACGCCACCGGCGACCCGCGCCTCGCGCTCCGCCGCCCGCTTCGCCGCCGCCTCGGGATCGCGCGGTGCCTCGCCCGGCGCAGGCCGCGAGGCCGCCCGCGCAGCGGCAGCACCCCGCGAGGACAGCCACTCGAGCACCCAGTCCGGCGGCGCACCCGCCGGGACATCGCCCGAGGCCAGCAGCAACAGCAGCGCCAGCGCGTGCTTACAGGGGAACTTCCGGCTCGGGCAGGAGCATTTGTAGGCCGGGCCGGAGAGATCGACCTGCGCCTGATAGGGCCGTGAACCGCTCCCGCGACACAGCCCCCACACGGAAGCCTCGTCGAAACCGGTGCCCGACCACGGCCCGACCCGGGCGAGCTTGCGCGCCGCGGTCACCGACGCCGCATCCGGCGCCAGCGCCTCGACGGTCTCCGCCGTCCACACGGTCGTTACCCGGCGCGCTCCAGGGTCGCCACCGCCATCGCGGCCACCCCTTCCTCGCGGCCGACGAACCCCATGCGCTCACCGGTCGTGGCCTTCACGTGCACGGAGGCGCCGACCGCCTCGGTCAGCCGCTGCATGATCGCGCCGCGGTGCGGCGAGAGCTTCGGCCGCTCGAGCATCACCGTCGCGTCCACATGCTCGATGCGCCACCCCTCCTCGCCGACCCGCCGCACGATCTCGCGCAACAGCTCGATCGAGTCCGCGCCCTCGAACGCGGGATCGGTGTCGGGAAAATGCATGCCGATGTCGCCCATGGACGCCGCGCCGAGGATCGCGTCGGTGATCGCGTGGGCGAGCACGTCAGCGTCGGAGTGACCGTCCAGGCCCTGGGTGTGCGGGATCTCGACGCCGCCCAGAACCAACCGCCGCCCGGCGGCGAAGCGATGGGAGTCGATCCCCAGGCCGGTCCTCACCCGAGCGGCTCCATCCGCCGGCGGCGCCGATCGAAAACGGCGATCTCACGCACGCCGCAGTCACCGAGCAGCTCGAGCGCCTGCTCGTAGCCGAAGGCCAGGTGCTCGGGCGTGTGCGCGTCGCTGGACAGGGCGATCGGCACGCCCGCGTCGACCGCCATCTCGAGCATCGCGCGCGCCGGGTAGATCTCGCCGACCGGCTTACGCAGCCCCGCCGTGGAGACCTCCATCGCGACGCCCGCGTCGAGCATCGCCTCGATCGCCGGCTCGTAGTAGAACCGTGGGTCCTTCGAGGGCGCCGGACGGCCGGAGCCCCAGATCTTGACCAGATCCGGGTGGGCGATGATGTCGTACATCCCGGTCAGGGCCGACTGGGCGAGCGCCTCGAAGTAGCGCTGCCAGACCCGCTCGGCGCTCGACTCGTGACGCCAGACGTCGGTCGCATCGTCGAGGTCGACCGCGTGCTCGCCGAGGAAGTGCACGGACCCGATCACGTAGTCCCAGTCGTGGCGATCGAGGAGGTTGGCCATCTTGTCCTCGGTGCCGCGGATGTAGTCGGCCTCGATGCCGAGCCGCAGATCGGTCTCCTCGCGCACGAACTCGGCGTAGCGGTCGAGGTCGTCGATCGCGTTCTGGCGCCAGAACGGGTGCTCCCAGACGTCGAGCGCCGCAGTGAAGCGGTGGACGTGCTCGGAGACGCCGAGCTCCTTGACGCCGCGCTCCTGCGCGCTTTCGCGGTAGCGCTCGGCGTTGGCGGCGGTGAAGTAGTTGGCTGCGGTGGTGCCCGGGTCATCAGGGCGCAGGTGCACGTGGTAGTCGGTCAGCATCGTTCACGCAGGATCATGTCGGCCAGCCGCAGGTCATGCGGCGTCGTGACCTTGAAGTTCGCCGGCGAGGACTCGACGACCCGCACGGTGCCGCCGGCGCGTTCGACGAGCCACGCGTCGTCGGTCGCAAGGGCGAGGATCGCCGCGTCGACGTCGAGGGCGGCCTGCAGCGCGGTACGGCGGAATGCCTGCGGCGTCTGGATCGCCCACAGCCGCGAGCGATCGAGGGTGGCCACGACGCCCAAGACCTCGTCCGCCTCCTTGATCGTGTCCGTGACGCGCGCCGCGGCGATCGCGCAGTCGGCCGACGCCAGCGCCTCGACCACAGAGACGAACAGCGACGGCTCGACCAAAGGGCGCGCGGCGTCGTGGACGATCACCGGCCCGCTTCCCCGCGCCGCGGCCAGGGCGGCAAGCACGGACTCACTGCGGGTCGCCCCGCCGCGCACGCCCACGCAGCCGTCAGGCGCCGCGACGCCCACAGGCAAAGCGACGACGATCTCCGCGACCCCCGCCGCACGCAGCGCGTCCAGCGACCACTCGAGCATCGGCCGACCGGCGACCGGCACGAAGGCCTTGGGAACGGCGGCGCCGAGGCGCTCGCCGCTGCCCGCGGCCACAAGAAGTGCGACAGGCCCCGACACGGCAGGTAGCTCGTGTGTCGGGGCCAGGGTCTTCTGACTACTCGCTCGCGGCGCCCGCGAGCTGCTCGGCGGTGCGCGAGAGGATCTCGTCGAGGTACGCCTCAGCGTCCTCTTCGCTCTTCTCGAGCGCGTACATCATCTCGGAGGCGAGGATCTTCTTGGCGCGCGTGTACATCTGCTTCTCGCCGGTAGAAAGACCCTTGTCCTGCTCGCGCACGGCGAGATTACGGACGACCTCGGCGAGCTCGTAGATGTCGCCGGTCTTGATCTTGTCCCGGTTGTGCTTGAAGCGCCGGTTCCAGTTCTTCGGCATCTCGGAGACGTCGTCGGC
The DNA here is from genome assembly GCA_963848475.1 of uncultured Solirubrobacteraceae bacterium. Taxonomy (GTDB): domain Bacteria; phylum Actinomycetota; class Thermoleophilia; order Solirubrobacterales; family Solirubrobacteraceae; genus Solirubrobacter. Next base: position 60,828 of record CAWKDW010000009.1, read on the forward strand.
CAGCACGGCCAGGACCTTCTTGACCGTCTCCTCGTCGATCACGCGGCGCAGACCCGCCTTGCCGGCGTTCGCGCACGGGACCATGACCGTCATGTCGTTGTGAAGAATCTTGATGGTGAGGTACTCACGAATCTCACCAAGGATGTTCTTCTCTTCCTTCTTGACCACCTGGCCGGCCCCATGGTGGGGGTAGACCACGTTGTCACCGATCTCGAAGTCGATGTGCTCGATCACGCGCTCGATCTCGAGATCTTCGATCTCCAGGGCTGTCTCGGGAATCGTGTCCTCCTTCGTTAAGACCCGGCTGGCGGGTCGCACTGCTGGTTCACGTTTGCAAGTACCGGTCCACGAGGTTGATCTCCTGTAGACGGCGAAGGCCCTCGCGGATGTCCTTCGCCCGGATCTCTCCCACGCCCTCGACCGACTCCAGTTCGGGGTCGGTCGCGGCGAGGATCTCGTCCAGCCCGCGGAACTCGCGGACGATGTTCTGCACCACCAGCTTGGGAAGCCGGGGAATCCGGCCGAGGATGCGGAATCCTCGAGGCGAGACGGGATAGTCCAGGGTGTTGACCTTGCGGTCGTAGCCGAGCATCTCGGCGAGGCGACCGAAGTCCAGCAGGTCCTGGTGGGGAAGTCTTGAGATGCCGTCGAGCGCCATGGCGAAGGCGTCGTCGACGGGATCCGCCAGGTAGTCGTGCAGCAGCGCGGCCTTGTCGCCCGCGACGCCGACCATCGTCTCTTCGAGCTGCATCTCGATCAGCCGGCCTTCGGTGCCGAGCTCGACGATGTAGCGCTCGATCTCCACGGCCATGCGCGTCACGAGCTCGGCCCGCTGCAGCACGGTGAGCACGTCGTGCAGCGTCACGCCGCCCTCGAACTCGAGCGCGGTGAGCCGGGTCGAGACCTGGTCGAGGCGGGTGCGGTACTTGTCCAGCGTGGCCAGGGCCTGGTTGGCCTTGGCGAGCACCGCCGGGATCTCTTCGAGGATGTACTTCGCGCCGTCGACGTAGAGCGAGACGACGTCACGGCGCTGGGAGACCGCGATGACCAGCGCGTCGGTCTGCTTGGAGATGCGCTCCGCGGTGCGGTGGCGCGTGCCGGTCTCCGACGTGAGGATCGTCGGGTCGGGCATCAGCTGGACGTTGCACCACGCGATCTTCGTCGCGTTGGCGTTCAGCGCGATCGCGCCGTCCATCTTCGCCAGCTGGTAGACCAGCGCCGGGGTGTAATCGATGTCCAGGCGGATGCCGCCGGAGAACAGAAACGCCAGTTCGTCGGTGTCACCGATCACGAGCAGGCCACCGGTACGGGCATGCACGATATTGTCGATTCCCTCGCGCACCGCAGTGCCGGGAGCGACCATCTCGAGGGCCTTCACCAACCGGGGCTCCTGCCGCGCTTCGAGCTCATTGAGCTCTTCCCCTGATCGCGGCTGCATCACGTACTAATTCTAGCAGTTGCTTAAGCAGGATTTAGCAGGAGAAAGCCCTGCGGTAGAGCCAAAAACGTGGCTTGACGAAACGCAATCAGGCTGCTACACGAGAAGCTGGCGCACCGAGTGCGGCACGGACCGCCGCCCGCAGCGTCGGCGTCTCAGGGCCCGGGCCGAGTACGGGCGAGAGCCCGAATTTGGCGGCCTCCGCCAAGCGCCGGTCGGGATGGCCGACCGAGCGCAGCTCGCCGGTCAGCCCGACCTCCCCGAAGCACGCCAGCGGCGTCCGCTCGCCCATCGTCACGCCGCGGACCGCGCTCGCCACCGCCAGGGCGACCGCGAGATCGGCTCCCGGCTCGTCCACGCGCACCCCGCCGGCGACGTTGACGAAGACATCGGCGGCTCCCGCACCGATTCCCGCGTGGCGCGCGAGCACCGCCAGCACCAGCGCCAGCCGGTTGCGATCGATCCCGTTGCAGACGCGACGCGGCGGCACGAGCTCACTCGGCGACACGAGCGCCTGGACCTCGACCAGAAGCGGCCGCGAGCCCTCCATCGCCGCCAGCACCACGCTCCCGGGCGCGCGTGTGGCCTCGCTGACGAAGCGGGCGGAGGCATCCGCGACCTCGACGAGCCCGCTCGTGTGCATCTCGAAGACGCCGACGTCGTTGGTCGAGCCGAAGCGGTTCTTGAGCGCCCGCAGCGTGCGGTAGGTCCGCTCGCGCTCGCCCTCGAACTGCAGCACGCAGTCGACGAGGTGCTCGAGCACGCGCGGACCCGCCAGCGCGCCCTCCTTGGTCACGTGGCCCACGAGCAGCACCGCGATCCCGCGCGCCTTGGCCAGCCGCGTGATCCGGTCGGCGACCTCGCGCACCTGCCCGACGGAGCCGGCCGCGCCCGTCAGATCGCCGGCGTGCAGCGTCTGCACCGAGTCGATCACGCAGACCTCGGGCCGCTCCTGCTCCATCGTCGCCAGCACGGTGTCGAGATCGGTCTCGGCGAGCACCGGGACCTGCATCGCGGCGCCCGGCAGCCGCTCGGCGCGCAGCCGGATCTGTGCCGCCGACTCCTCGCCGGAGACGTACAGCGTCCGCCGCCCCGCACCCTCCAGGTTCCCGAGGGCCATCGACGTCAGCGTCGACTTGCCGATCCCGGGCGAGCCGCCGATCAGCACCAGCGAGCCCGGCACGAGGCCGCCGCCGAGGATCCGGTCCAGCTCGCCGATCCCCGTCTTCAGCCGCGCGAACTTCGGCGCCTCGACCTCATGCAGACGCTGCGGCTTGACCGCCGCGACCCGCTTCGCCGGCGAGGACGCGCGCCCGCCGCCGCCCCCACGCGTCTCCTCGTTGAGCGTGTTCCACTCGCCGCAGCCCGGGCACTGGCCCATCCAGCGCGGCGTCTCGGCGGCGCAGGCGGAGCAGACGAAGGCGGTCGATGCGCGGGCCATGGTCCGATGACGGTAGGCCCGCCGCCGGACGGGTTCGCCCCACCCAGCCGGGCCGAACGCTCCCTCCGTCCTCTGGAAGAAACGTGCAGTACCCCGAACCCACGCCCCCCTACACCGGGGCTGGGACGAGTCGCCGGGCGCGCTCGGCCAGAACGACCATCCCGAGCGCGTCCGCGACGAGGATCGCGTCGGCCAGCATCTCGGTCGCACGATCGACGTCCCCCGGCCCGCGCCGCGCGAGCAGCAACTCGGCGAAGGACACCTGGGTGCGCGCGTGCCACGGCCGCGCGCCCATCGAGGAGTGCATCGTCTGCGCGTCCTCGAAGTGCCCCTCCGCCAGTTCGTACTCGCCACGCGCGGCGGCGAGGATCCCGAGCAGCCGGGAGGCGGAGCCGTTGCAGGTCGCGTTGCGCCCGACGACGACGTTGCGGCCCGAGTAGGGCTCGAGCAGCCGGTAGAGCTCGCCGGCGCGCACGGAGTCGCCCAGCGCGCCGCAGACCTCGGCCATCAGCGTGATCGCGATCAGCCAGTTCGCATCGCTGGGGAAGGCGGCGAACCCGCCCTCGGCGACGCCGTCGAACTCGGCGCGCGCCTCGTCGGGGCGCCCCAGCTCGATCAGCAGCAGCGCGAGCGCTCCGCGCCAGGCCGGGATCGCCGGATAGAGCTCGATGAAGCCGCGCACGGCGCCCTCGACCTCGGCCAGGCGCCCCTGCTCGCGGCGGATGTTGAACATCGCCTGCGCGTAGTAGTGCAGCGCGTTCTCGGCCTGCCCGCGCTGGCCGATCGCCAGCGTCTCCTGGGCCAGGCGCTCGGCGTCGTCGAAATCGCCCGCGAGCTGTGCGCGGGCGCCGCGGAACAGCGACGCCCACCAGAGCCAGATCGGCCGGTGCAGCGCCTCGGCGAGCTTGGAGACGGAGGCGATCTGGATGTCGACGCCGTCGATGTCGCCGAGCTCCATCAGGTCGATGATCGTCCAGGCCGCGCCCTGTAGCTCGAGCTCAGGGTCGCCGGTCTCCTCCGCGACGCTGCGCAGCTCGGCGGCGACCTCCAGCCGCTGCCCGACGTTCGCGGGCAGCCAGAGCGCGTAGTGGCGCGCGTCGAGGCAGGTCGCGAGCGTCCGCGGGTCGCCCGTGCGGCGCGCGATCTCGACCGCCTCGGCGGAGAGCGAGAGCCGCAGCTCGGGCTCGCCCGCGTAGTAGAGCTCCAGCGACATGCGCGCGAGCAGCCGCGCGCGCAGCGGCGAATCGTCCTCCGGGAGCGCCTCGAGCGCCTCGTCGAGCAGCCCCACGCGACCCGGATCGGAGCGGCTCAGCGCGGACCAGGGACCGGCGACGCCGAGCGCCGCGCGCGTGAGCAGGATCGCGTCGCCGAGCTGGCGGGCGGTGCGGATCGCGGACTGGAACGTCTCGCGCGCCTCCTCCTCCAGCCCCGCGCGGTCCTCGGACGCGCCGAGCGCGAGCAGCAGCTCCGCGCGCACCGCGTCGTCGACGGCGCCGGCCAGCTCGCGCGCCCGCAGCGCGGCGCGGTAGTGCTGGGCGGCCTCCTCCCAGGCGAGCATCCGGTCGGCCCGGCGCGCCGCCGCGAGCGCGAAGTCGATCGCGCGATCGGGCCGCTCGACCGGCGCGGCCTGGGCGAAGTGGTGCGCGAGCATCGCCAGGTGCGGATCGAGGTCGCCGCCGCGCAGGCGCACCAGCGCCTCGCCCACGCGCCCGTGCAGCCGCGCGCGGCGCAGCTGCGAGATCGAGTCATAGAGCGTGGCCCGGACCAGCGCGTGCGCGAACGCGTAGCGACCGACGTGGCCGGCCTCGCGCAGCACGCGCGCCTCGACGCCCTCCTCGAGCGCTTCGACGAGCTCGTCGCCCGCTTGGGGCACGACGGCCGTCAGGACGTCGTAGTCGAACTCGCGCCCGATCACCGAGGCCACCAGCAGCACGGCCCGTGTCGGCTCGCTGAGACGCCGCAGACGCCGCGCTGTGACCTCGCGCACGCCGTCCGGGACCCCAGCCTCCTCGAGCGTCATTTCCTCGCTCAGCGCGCCCGCGGTGTCGCGGATGTGGCGCACGACCTCCTCGATGAAGAACGGGTTGCCCTCGGTCTCGCCGGTCAGCGCCCGCACGAAGGAGGACGTCGCCGGCGCGCTGGCCAGCTCGGCGACCAGCTCGCCCACCTCGGGCTCGGCGAGCCCGGGCAGCTCCAGTCGCCGCAGCGTGCCCTCGCGGCGCAGATCGCCGATCAGCTCGTGCAGCGGGTGCCGGTCGGAGATCTCGCTCTCGCGGTAGGTGCCGAGGAACAGCACGCGGCGCGGCGCCGGCGAGCGCACGAGGTGGCGCAGCAGCTGCAGCGTCGGGCGGTCGGCCCAGTGCAGGTCGTCGAAGATCAGCACCACCGGCGCGTCGGCGCCGACCTCGCCGATCAGCGCGGCGACGGCGTCGAAGAAGCGGTAGCGCTGCGCGTCGGCCTCCGGGCCGGTGATCGAGCCCGGGGTGAGATGGTCGGCCGGGGGCGGCCCGAACTCGGGCAGCAGGATGCCCAGCTCGGCCGCGCGCGGGCCGAGCCGCTCGCGCAGTGAGTCCAGCGGCGCACCGGCCGACCAGCCGCGCAGCATCTCGACCACCGGCTGATACGGCGTCAGCGTCTCCTCGTCGAAGCGCCCGTAGAGGACGACGGCACCCTCGTCGTGAGCGTGGGCGGCGAGCTCGGCCGTGAGCCGCGTCTTGCCGATCCCCGCGTCGCCCGTGAGCAGCACGAGCGCGCGCTGGCCCTCGCTCGCCTCGACCCAGCAGCGTTCGAGGAACGCGAGCTCGACGCCGCGGCCGACGAGCGCGTGACGGTCGGCGGCGACGGCCAGCGGAGCGGGCCACGACGTCGCCTCCCAGCTGGGGCCGGATGCCACGGCGACCGGCGCGGCCGCGCGATGCACGGGGGGCGGCTCGCCGCGCAGGACGCGCTCGAAGACGCTCATCGCCGCGGGGCCGGGCGTCGTGCCGAGCTCCTCGCGCAGCAGCGAGCGCAGCTCCTCGAAGGCCCGCAGCGCCTCCGCCGGGTTGCCGGCGGCCTCGTGGACCTCCATCAGCAGCCGGTGCGCGGACTCGCGGAAGGGCGCGGCGGCGATCGCGGCCCGCGCGGCCTGCTCGGCCGCGCCGAGCTCGCGCCCGCCCTGGCGCAGGCCGGCCTCCGCGAGCGTCTCCAGCGCGCGCAGCCGGATCGTCTCCAGCTCGCGGCGCTGCTCGGCCGCCCAGCCGCCGTCGGCGTCCGGGAGGAACGTCTGCAGATCGGTGGAGAGCGCGTTGCGGGCACGCTCGGCGGCGAGCGTGTGGTCGCCCGCCTCCATTGCCGCCTCGGCCTCGAGGATCGCCGCGGCGGAGGCCTCGATGTCGACGCGCACCTCCTCGAGATGCAGGCGCAATTCGCCCCGTCCGGTGAGGACGCCGTCGCCCAGCGCACGGCGGAGTTTGGACAGGAGCGCACTAAGTGCTGAGTCGGCCGCGGCCGGCGGACCCTCGGGCCAGAGCACGTCGATGAGCTCGTCGCGCGGGCAGCCGCGGTTACGATTGAGCGTGAGGTACGCGAAGAGCAAACGGCCCTGCCGCCCCGGAAGCCCGCCATCGAGTCGCCGCCCCCCAACGCCGACCATGACCGGGCCGCACAGCCTGATATCCCAGCCCTCGCCCACCTTTAGTGAGCAAGCTATCGGCTCGCCAAGGTTTCTCCAAGGTTTCGGCAACGCAAGAAGCGCATCATGCTTTCAGCGGCGAACGGAAACGGACCATTCCGAACTCCGCGAACGACCGACACGGACGTCGATTTCACATAGTGGAGAGCCGGCAATGGCTCGGCGGCTCTCCCGTCATGCACAGGGATCGACTGACCCCCGATTCCTCCTCCATACAGGCGCCGGACCACCCTCCTCCGGCGCCCGGGGCGGCCGCCGACTGACCCCCGGCCACCCGCCCTCTCCCAACTTGAAAGGCCCGCCACCGGCGGGCCTTTCGAGCTTTAAGCCCCGGGGCGCGCGAACGACGCCGCACCTTCGACTTGATTGAGGGGTTTCGGGGCATGCGGGGAATGCGTCAACCGATCAATCACCAGCCAGGGGGAGCAATATGAAGATCTCGCGACCGTCACCAGCGATGGTCGTCGCAGGCATCGCGCTGTTCGTGTCGTTGGGCGGGACCTCGATGGCCGCGATGAGCTACGCCGACCGGGCAGGGTCCGTCGACGGCAAGAGCGCCGTCTACGCCGGATCGTCGCTGTCGCAGGCCGCGGGCAAGCTCGTCGCGACCAACCGCTCGGGCACCGACAAGGGCCGGCTTCCCGGCAAGTTCGTCGCCGACGTGCCGAAGACGAGCGTGTTCAGCAACGTCTTCCAGGTCGCCGACAACGCGCCTGGTGCGCCGCAGACGCTCGCGACGCTCAGCGGCCTCGGCTCGCTGACCGCCACGTGCAACGACCAGGCTGCGGCCGCGGGCAACGAGGACCCGATCTCGATCGTCACGTTCATCAACAGCTCGGGTGAGATCGTCAACGTCGCCCGCCGCGTCGGCAGCAACGACGGTGCGCTCAGCGTGGCCGCCAATCAGACGGCGACGTCGATCAGCATCGGCGGCTCGAACACGTTCACGTTCCACATCGAGCGTCGCTCGCAGAACGCGATCGTCACCGGCGGCGTGCGCCAGGACGGCCGCGGGACCGCAGCGGCCACCTGTGTCGTCTTCGGCGTCGTTACGCAGGTCCTTCCGTAAGCGCCCTGGGCATCGGCCTGATCGAGGCCGATGCCCATCCGGCCGCTCACGCGTCGACGAGCGCGGCGATCTGCGCCACGACGTACACGAGCCCCGCGACGCCGGCCGCGCGCCGGAACCAGTTCGCGCCGTCGGTCATCTCACCCCACGCCCAGACCGAGAGGCCGGCGTAGAACACGCCGCGCCCCGCCGCGTGCAGCGACCCGTCGGTCGGCGCTGCGACCAACCAGCCGCCGAACGCGAGCAGCAACGGCGGGTTCGGGAACTGGGCGAGCGGGAAGCGCTCCGGCCAGCCGTGCTGGCCGCGCTCCCAGAGCTCCTTGGCGTTCACGCGGTCACTTCTATCGCGTTCCACGCCCGCTCGGCCCCTGGACACGCGGCCAGGCGGCGGCCCAGGGCGCGAGCGCGCTCGCGGGAAGCCGGAGCCAGCAGTCCCGTGAGCCGGTAGACGATCTCGGCGGCCTGCGCGCGATTGGGGTTGAACGCGTCGCCGACGCCGCCGCGCCGCAGATCCTCGGCGGCGACGAACTGGTCTGAGGAGAAGGGTGCGGCAAGCACCGGGAGGCCACGGGTCAGCGCCTCCATGACGGTGTTGTTGCCGCCGTGGCAGATCACCGCGTCACAGGCGTCAAGCGCCGCGACCTGCGCCAGCGAAGGCCGCGCGTGCCAGTGCTCGGGCAGCGGCCCGAGCCGCGCCGGATCGGCTACGCCCGTGCTCAGGACGACGTTGACCTCCAGGCTGCGCAGGGCGGCGACGATCGTGGCCAGCACGTCCTCGCGGGCGGAGAGGAACGTCCCGAGGCTCACGTAGATGGTCGGCAGACCCGGTCGCCGCCGCGCGAGCGCCCGCCGCAGGTCCGCGTTCGCGGGCTCGTCGCGCACGACCGGGCCGACCAGGACGACGCCCGGCCGTGCCGCCTCCGGCGCGAGTTCCTCGGGGTAGGCGACGAGCGTCAGCAACGGCGAGCCGGCCGACACCGCTTCGGTCACCGGCGCGGCGGCCGGGTTCAGGCGTACGAGGGTCGCGTTGTACGCACCGGTGAAAGCGTGCGTGCGGTTCTCGCACAGGGTCCGCAGCGCCGCGAGCTCGTCCGCGGGCGGCGCGAGCTCGCGCGGGAACCGCACCGGGAAGCCGTCGGGATCGCCCAGCCGCGGCAGCTGGCACGGGTGGCTGGGCAGGAACGAGACGAACGGCTGCTCGAGCGCCCGCAGGGCGAGCGTCGCGCCGAACGCCAACTGGTCGACGATCACATGCCGCGGCCGCACGCGCGCGAGGATCGTCGCGAGTTCGCGGGTCACCACTTCGGGCTGCCAGAGCATGTCGTGCCCACGCGCCTCGACCTGGTAGGCGACCGTCGCGACCATCCCGCTGCGCGTGGCGTCGTAGAACGCGCGCAGGTGCTCGCGCTGCTCGTCCGCCTGCCCGCCGACGCCGTCGTTGTGGCCCTCCCCGAGCCGCAGCTCGACATGCTCGAAGCCGTCGGCGAGCACGCGCTCGCGCAACGCCCGCCCGGTCGCGACGACCACGTGGCCGCCGCGCCGCCGCCGCTCGCGGCCCAACGTCGCCAGCCCGAAGTAGTGCGACGCGTAGTCGGGGCTGATGAGCAGCGTGGTCATGCGTACAGCTCGACGAGCCCGGCGGCCATCGCGTCGATCGTGAAGCGCTCGCGCACCGTCGCCATCGCCAGCGCGGCACGGCGTGGGTCCATCCGCGCGACCGCCGCCCGGTACAACCCGTAGCGCAGCTCGCCGACCGTGCTCGTGTCGGTGATGACGCCGGTCACGCCGTCCTCGATGAACGTCGACGGACCACCCAGGACGGGCCCGAGCACGGAGAGCCCGGACGCCATGGCCTCGAGCAGGGCGAGGCCGAACTCCTCCTTCTCGCTCGCGCACGCGTAGACGCCGTCAGGGCCGACCAGCCCTCCGACGCCGGCGCGCGCCGCGGCCATCAGCGCGATCACGTCGCGGTGCGGCCGGTGCCCGAGCAGCAGCAGCCCGTCGACCGCGCCCGCCCGCAGCTGGTCGCAGGACGGTCCGCTCCTCGGCTGTCGGATGCTCGAGATCGCCCCCGACGATGACGAGATTGAACGCGCCGCGCAGCTCCGCGGCGCCGGCCCAGGCTTCGAGCAGCGTCGTGAACCCCTTGACCCGGTGCAGCCGCCCCACCGAGAGGATCAGGGGCAGACCGCGCCTCGCTTCCCCGAGGGCCCGCACCCGCGCCGCGAGATCGGCGGCCGCGGCGGTGCCGGCGCCCGCGAGCGCCGCCGCGTCGACGGACGCCATCGAGATGCCTTCGGCCACGGTGCGGATCCGGCGGCCGCCGCCATCGGCCGGCAGGCGGACGAGGTCCTCCAGGACGTCATGCCCGCCGGCGCGCGGCAGCAACGCCAGCCCGCGGGCGCGGTCGCGCAGACGCTCCACCAGACGGGCGCGGAACAGCAGGTGCTCGACCCGGTCGGCCGCGACGATGCTCGCGCGGTCCAGCGCCCCGCTCTCCTCGCGCCGCCGGATCAGCGCGTGCGGATCGGGGGCGAGCGTGAAGTACACGGGCAGGCCGAGGCGGGAGCAGACCCGCTCGGCGGCGAGCGTGGCGACGTCGGCGAAGCGCAGGTGGACCGCGTCCGGCGCAAGGCGGCGGAGTACGACCTCCAACTCGCGCTCGAGCTCACGGCGATGGGACCACATGTCGCCGGTGGCGAGGTAGCCGTCGCCGCCGAACGCGATCCGCTCGATCCTCGCGCCGTCCGCCACCCGCTCGGTCGCCGCGCTGTAGCCGTCGGCGGAGAACGCGCGGGTGAGCGTGGTCACGTGCTCGACCTCAGGCCGCGCGGCGAGCGAGGCCGACAGGTGCACCAGCAGCGTCGCCAGCCCGCCGCCGTCGCCGGCGCCCGCACGGTTGAGCCCGGCGTCGAGGAAGCCCTGCATGAAGACCTGGACGATCCGAAGACCGCGTCCGCCGCGCGGCCGCGGCTCCAGCGGGGCCGGCGGAGCCGCGGGTCCCCAGCGCTCGAGCGTCAGATCGGCGAGCATGCCGTCGAAGCCGCCGGAAGCCCTCAGCGCCTCGAGCGTCGCCACGGCCGCGGCGAACGGCGCGCGGTCGCCGAGCGCCCACGCCGCAGGCCCGGCCGTGCGCTCGTCGCTCAACGCCTCGAACAGCAACGACTCCGCCGCCGGCCCCGGCACCAGCGCGATCGCCGGCAGGAGCAGCAGCCGGGCGAGGTCGTCACCGCGCTCGTAGGCGTCGAGCAGCGCGACGCCGCTCACCCGGCCGGGCAACTCGGCGCCCGCGTGCAGCGAGTCGAGCAGCGATTCGCCCGACAGCACACGGTCGAGCAGATCATGGCCGGGGAGAGCGAGCAGCGTCATGGCAACCGCTCGCCCTACGGCAGGAGGTTGCGAAGGGATCACCGGCCGCGCGGACGCGGCGCATCGCCACTTAACGACCGAGGGCCGCCCCGGAAGGCGGCCCTCGGTCCAAGCACCTGTGCTGAGCGACTACGCGTCGTCCGCCGGCGGGAGCGGCGGCGTGTCCAGCGCTCCCGTGTCGTCGACGGCCTCGGGCTCGTCGCCCTCCTTGCGCCCGCCGACGCCGACCGGGGCCGGCTTGGGCTCGGGCACGACGATCTGGATCGAGATCTCGTCCTCAGAGCCCTCGGGCGCGCGGTCGACCATGACGGTCGCGCCGGCCGTGAGCTCGGAGCGCAGCACGAAGTCCGCGAGCGGATCCTCGATGTAGCGCTGGATCGCGCGGCGTAGCGGGCGTGCGCCCATCGCCGGGTCCCAGCCCTTGTCGACGAGGAAGTCCTCCGCGCTCTCCGACAGCTCCAGCTGCAGGTCGCGTTCGGCCAGCGAGGACCGGATGCGGCGCAGCAGAAGGTCGACGATCGTCTTGATCTCCTGCTTCGTGAGCTTGTGGAAGACGATCACGTCGTCGATGCGGTTGAGGAACTCAGGCCGGAAGACCTTCTTGAGCTCGCCCATGATGCGGCCCTTCATGTCGTCGTACGAGACGCCGGTCTCGTCGTCGGACACGGCGAAGCCGAGCGGCGTGTTGCGCGCGATCTCGCTGGCCCCGATGTTCGAGGTCATGATCACGATCGCGTGCCGGAAGTCCACCGTGCGGCCCTGGGAGTCGGTCAGGCGACCGTCCTCCAGGATCTGCAGCAGGATGTTGAAGACGTCCGGGTGGGCCTTCTCGATCTCGTCCAGCAGCAGGACGCTGTACGGCTTGCGCCGGACCGCTTCCGTGAGCTGGCCGCCCTCGTCGTAGCCGACGTAGCCAGGGGGCGAGCCGACGAGCCGGGACACGGCGTGCTTCTCCATGTACTCCGACATGTCGATCCGGACCATGGCCTCCTCGTCGCCGAAGAGGAACTCCGCCAGCGTGCGCGCCAGCTCGGTCTTGCCCACGCCCGACGGGCCGAGGAAGATGAACGAGCCGGTCGGTCGCTTCGGGTCCTTCAGACCCGCACGCGAGCGGCGGATCGCCTTGGCCACGACCTCGATCGCCTGGTGCTGACCGATGACGCGCTTGTGCAGCTCGTCCTCCATCCGCATCAGCTTCTGGGTCTCGGCCTCGGTGAGCTTGAACACCGGGATGCCGGTCCACATCGAGACGATGTCGGCGATCTCTTCCTCGCCGATCGACGGACGCTCTCCGCCTTCGCCCGACTCCCAGGCGTCCTCGAGGTCGCGCTTCTTGTTCGTGAGCTGACGCTCCCGATCGCGAAGGTGCGCGGCCTTCTCGAACTCCTGGTTCTCGATCGCGGCTTCCTTGTCGCGGCGCGTCGTCTCGATCTCTTCCTCGAGCTCCCGGTACACGGGCGGGGAGGACATCGACTTGATGCGCATGCGCGAGGCGGCCTCGTCGATGAGGTCGATCGCCTTGTCGGGCAGGAACCGGTCGGAGATGTAGCGGTCCGCCAGCTCCGCCGCGGCCTCGAGGGCCTCGTCGGTGATGTTGACCTTGTGGTGGGCCTCGTAGCGATCGCGCAGGCCCTTGAGGATCTGCACGCACTCCTCGAGGGAGGGCTGGTCCACCGTGATCTTCTGGAAGCGACGCTCCAGGGCGGAGTCCCGCTCGAGGTACTTGCGGTACTCGTCCAGCGTCGTCGCGCCGACCGTCTGCAGCTCACCGCGAGCCAGAGCCGGCTTGAGGATCGAGGCGGCGTCGATCGCGCCCTCCGCGGCACCCGCGCCGACGAGATTGTGCAGCTCGTCGATGAACAGGATGATGTCGCCGCGCTGGGTGATCTCCTTCATCACCTTCTTCAGGCGTTCCTCGAACTCGCCGCGGTACTTGGAACCCGCGACCAGCGCCGCCAGGTCGAGCGTGTAGATCTGCTTGTTCTTCAGCAGTTCCGGCACGTCGCCGTTGGTGATCCGCTGGGCCAGGCCCTCGACTACCGCGGTCTTGCCCACGCCGGGCTCGCCCACGAGGACGGGGTTGTTCTTCGTGCGCCGCGAGAGGATCTGCATGATCCGCTCGATCTCGGTCTCGCGCCCGACGACGGGATCCAGCTTGCCGTCAGCCGCCAGCTTGGTGAGATTGCGCCCGAACTGGTCCAGCAGCTTCGAGGACTTCTTCTCGCCTTGGGCCGCGCCGCCCGGGGCCGCCTGGCCCTGGCTGCCGGTGCCCTGACGCCGGCCGCCCGGGCCGGAAAGCATGCGGATGACCTCGTTGCGGATCTTTTCGCTGTCCGCGTCGAAGTCGAGCAGGATGCGCGCGGCGACGCCCTCGTTCTCACGAACGAGCCCGAGCAGGATGTGCTCGGTGCCGATGTAGTTGTGACCCAGCGAGAGGGCCTCTCGGAGGGCGAGCTCGAGCACCTTCTTCGCGCGCGGCGTGAAGGGGATCTGCCCCGAGGTCACCTCCTCGCCGGAGCCGACGATCCGGACCACCTGAGCGCGCACACGCTCGACGGTGATGTCCAGGGATTCGAGAACGCGAGCGGCAAGACCCTCCTCCTCCCGGAGGAGGCCGAGGAGGATGTGCTCGGTCCCGATGTAGTTGTGCTTGAGCGTCCGCGCCTCCTCTTGGGCGAGGACGACCACCTGACGTGCTCGCTCTGTGAATCGCTCGAACATGGGTTGGGGAGCTTCCTTCCTACTAGTGCTCGCCTAGCGCTCGGTCGTTCGGTGGTCCTGGGTAAGGTCGGGAGGGCAGTGACGGGTGGCCTTGAAGACAGAAATACCCCGGCCCTCACCCTCATATTCGGCACAGAGGCCGATCCGGATGACAGCTCGGGGCACGTCTTTGGCCATACACCAGTCTACCAACGGTGGGCAGACAACTCCCGCTCTGGACTATCGGTCTAGGCCGTGGCTACTTGAGGGCCGGGAAGAGCACGACTTCCCGGATGGTCCGCTGACCGGTTAGCAGCATGACCAGGCGGTCGATCCCGATGCCGATTCCGCCGGTCGGCGGCATCCCGTGCTCGAGCGCGTAGATGTAGTCGTGATCGAACGGCGGAGCGTTCTCATCGCCCGCCGCGGCATGACGCACCTGTTCTTCGAACCTTGCGCGCTGATCGTCCGGATCGTTGAGCTCGGAGAACGCGTTGCAGAACTCCATGCCCTCCGCGAAGGCCTCGAAGCGCTCGACCAGACCGTCGTGCTCGCGGTGTCGCTTGGCGAACGGAGAGAGTTCGACGGGATAGTCGTGGAGCATCGTCGGCTCGATCAACGTCGGCTCGACGTGCTTGGAGACGAGGTAGTCGACCAGCGCGGCCCAGTTCGGCTCGTCCGGGATCTGCATCCCGCGCTCGAGCATGGCGCCCTGCAACGCCTCCAGGCTGCGGTGGGCCAGGACATCGAGGCCGTCGAGGCGGGCCGCGATCGAGCCGGCCAGCGTCTCGCGCTCCCACTTGCGCATGAAGCGCTCGGAGCCCACGGCCTCGCCGACGGTGCGGATGAGCCGCTCGGCGCGCTCGGCGACGACCTCCCAGTCCGCGTACGCCTCGTACCACTCGAGCATCGTGAACTCGGGGTTGTGCTTGGGCGAGAGGCCCTCGTTGCGGAAGTCCTTGCCGATCTCGTAGACCCGCTCCAGGCCGCCCACGATCAGGCGCTTGAGGTAGAGCTCGGTCGCGATCCGCATGTAGAAGGTGCGGTCCAGCGCGTTGAAGTGGGTGACGAAGGGCCGGGCCAGCGCGCCGCCGTAGATCGGCTGCAGCACCGGCGTCTCGACCTCGATGAAGCCCTCGTCGTCGAGGAAGCGCCGGATCGCGGTGACGACCTTGGCGCGCGTGACGAAGACCTCGCGGGTCTCCTCGTTGGCCATCAGGTCCAACTCGCGGTGGCGCAGGCGCGTCTCGGTGTCCGTGAGCCCCGAATGTTTGTCAGGAGGCGGACGCAGCGATTTCGCCAGCAGCTGCCAACCGTCGACCTTGACCGACAACTCGCCGCGGCGGGTCTTGAAGATCGTGCCGTCGACGCCCAGCAGGTCGCCGAGGTCGAGCGCGACGAGCGCGTCGAGCGAATCCTTGCCGATCACGTCCGCCCGCGCGTGCAGCTGCATGCGCCCGGAGCGGTCGGCCAGGTCCAGGAACGCGGCCTTGCCCTGGCCGCGGCGGGCGGCGAGCCGGCCCGCGACGCGGACGCGCACCTCGGTCTCGTCGCCGGGTTCGAGTCCTTCGTGCGGCGCCTTCGCCTCGGCGATCGGCGTCACGCCCGGGTACGCGTGCGGGAAGGGGTCGACACCCGCCTCCCGCAGCGCCTCGAGCTTGCGGCGGCGGGTGGCGAGGAGCTCAGACGCCTCCCCGCTCCCTTCCATCTAGGCGACTTCGATCTTGGTGACGGTGAGCTCGCGCGACTTGCCGCTCGGAAGCGTGACCTTCACGAGATCGCCCTTCTTGTGGCCCACGAGCGCCTTGCCGACCGGTGACTCGTTGGAGAGCCGGTTGGCCGACGGATCGGCCTCGGTCGAGCCGACGATCGTGTACACGAGCGCCTTGCCCTTCTCGTCCTTGACGTGGACGAGCGAGCCGACGCGCACCAGGTCGGGCGAGAGCTCGGACGTGTCGATCACCGACGCCGACCGAAGCTTGTCCTCGAGCGTCATGATCCGCGACTCGAGCATCGCCTGCTCGTTCTTCGCGTCGTCGTACTCCGAGTTCTCAGAGATATCGCCGAACTCACGCGCTTCCTTGATGCGCTCAGCCACCTCGCGACGCTTGGTCGTCGAAAGGTGCTCGATCTCCTGCTTGAGCTTCTCGAGACCCTCGGGAGTGAGGATGACGTCCTTCTGCATACTGCGACGTCCTTCTGCGGGCTGAAGACGAAAAATGGCCCGCTGGTCAGGCGGACCTACTACGCCTGGAGAGGCGCGAAGGGCGCGCAGGATAGCAACAGCACTTCGCGCTGTTCGGCCAACGTCTCGGCGCGCTGGAGCGCGTCCTGAACGGTCTTCGGAGCGCCGAGGCGCTCGACGTACCAGGGATGGAACTTGCGCAGGTAGCGCGCGGCCCGCACGGGCCCCAGATGTTCCTCGGCCCGGTCGATCACCCAGTGCCACTCCGCGAGCACCTCCTCGGCGCTCGGCTCGTCCTCTCGCTCGCCCAGCACCTGGGCGAACAGCCACGGGTTGCCGAGTGCGCCGCGCGCCAGCATGACCGCCGCGCAGCCGGTGTAGTCGAAGACCCAGCGGATGTGCTCCGCCCCCTCCATGCCGCCGGAGACGATCACCGGCACGGGAAGCTCCCTGACCAGCTCGGCGGCGAGGTCGTAGTCCGGGACGCCCTTGTGGCGCACCGCGGCGCTGCGCGGGTGGAACGTGATCCCCGCGACGCCCGCCTCGTCGACCAGCCGGCGCGCGAGCTCCAGGCCCTCCATCCCGCCGGCCTTGACCGACGCCCGCAGCTTCACGGTGACCGGCAGGCCTGAGCCTTCCCGGGCGGCGCGCGCGACCGCGACCGCGAGATCGGGGTCCTTGATCATCGCCGCGCCCGCGCCGGTCTTCATCACCTTGGGCACGGGGCAGCCCATGTTGAGGTCGAGGATCGACGCGCCCACGCGCGCGACCTCCGCGGCGGCCGAGCGCATGATCTCCGGATCGTGCCCGAAGAGCTGGATCGCGACCGGCCCCTCGTCGGGGTGCACCACCAGCAACTCGTCGAGCGTCTTGCGGTTGCCGTAGTGGATCGCGAAGGACGAGATCATCTCCGAGACCGCCAACCCGGCGCCGAAGCGCTTGGCCTGCAGGCGCACGAACCAGTTGCCGATGCCGGCCAGCGGCGCCAGCATCACGCGGTTCGGGATCTCGAGATCCCCGATCGTCCATGGGTCGTGCAGCGAGCGCATCAGCTAGGGAGGGTAGGAGAGCGCCGCGTTGGGACCGCGCGAGCGAATCGCTCGTCCGAGCGGCGAGCGTCGAGTTTCTCGCGCTCTACTCGCCGAACTCGACGCTCGGCGAGCCGACGCGCCATATCCCCCTCAGAGCGTGGCGACCCAGTCAGCCAGTTCGGTCGCGCCCGCTCGGCGCGCGACCTGCTCCGGCGTGAGCTCGTCCCAGCCGACCCAGCGAGGGTCGGCGCCACGCGCGAGCAGGATCTCCGCCGCTTCACGCTGACCGCCGTGGCATGCCGCCCAGAACGCCTGCGTGACGTCGCCCTCGGCCTCGAGCGGGAGTCCCAGGGCCGCCGCGGCGAGCAGTGTCGGCCGCGCGCCGCGCTCCACGAGGCGCCGTGCCGCGTTCCACTGCCCGAACGCCCAGGCGTCGTCCAACGCCGTGCCGCCGCCGATGATCGCGCCCGTCGCGTCGATGTTCGCGCCCGCATCGAGCAGCCCGTCGATCAGCTGGACGTCATCGCTGGAGGCCGCCCACATCAGCGGTGTCTCCCCTTCGCGGCCGAAGCGCGCGTCCACGTCCGCGCCGGCCGCCAGCAGCACCGCGAGCGTCTCCGCCGCCCGCGGCGGGTGGCCCGGCCAGTCGGTCAGGACGTGCAGGAGCGTCCGCTGCCCGTCCGGGCGGGCGTGCGCCAGCGCCGGGTCCGCCGCCAAGGCCGCGCGCAGGGCCTCGACGTCGCCGGTCTTGACCGCGATTACCGGTTGCGTTCCCAAATGATCCGCAGCCCGGTCAGCGTCAGCAGGTCGTCGGCCTCGTCGATCGTCGAGCAGTGCGGGACGACCGCGCCCGCCAGGCCGCCGGTGGCGAGCGTGGTGAACTCACCGAGCTCGTCGTGCAGGCGGCCGATGATCCCGTCGACCATGCCCGCGAAGCCGTAGAGCACACCGGCGCGGATGGCGTCGACGGTCGACTTGCCGATCAGCGCGCGCGGCGGCGTCAGGTCGATCGTCGGCAAGGCGGCCGCGCGGGCCGACAGCGCCTCCAGGGAGATCTCGACGCCCGGGAAGATCACGCCGCCCAGGTACTCGCCCTCCGCGCTGACGACGTCGTGCGTGACCGCCGTGCCGAAGTCCACGATCACGCACGGCCCGCCCACGCGCTCGTAGCCGGCGACGGCGTTGACGAGCCGGTCGGGGCCGATCTCGCGCGGGTTGTCGTAGCGGATCGGCATGCCGGTCTTCAGGCCCGGGCCGACCAGCAGCATCTCGTGACCGAGGTAGCGGCTCGCCATCGCCGTCCACTGCGGCCGCAGCGACGGCACGGTCGCCGACACGATCGAGGCGTCGATGTCGGCGAAGCCGAACCCGCGCAGCGCCAGCAGGGCCGTCAGGGCGGCGCCGAGCTCGTCGGCGGTCGACTCGCGCACGGTGGCGAAGCGCCAGTCGTGGACGAGCTCGGTCCCGTCGTAGGCGCCGAGGTGCGTCTGCGTGTTGCCGACGTCGACGACCAGCAGCATTACGAGCCCACCTCGAGCGGCGGTCCGGCGCGCCGGACCTCCTGGCCCGTCAGCGCGGCGAGCGCGTCACTGGCCCGCCCGTGACCGGGAACCTCCAGCCGGGGGTCGAGCTCGAGCAGCGGCACGAGCACGAAGCGCCGCGACGTGACCTCCCGGTGGGGCAGGGTGAGCCGCTGCGACGCGTAGGTCATGTGGCCGAGCAGGAGCACGTCGACGTCGATCGCGCGCGGCCCGTGCTTGACGTAGCCCTCCTCCCCGGCGAGCTTTCGCCCGAACGCGTGCTCGACGGCCTTGCAGGCGTCCAGCAGCGGCTCGGGGGCAAGCTCGGTCTCGACCCGCACGCACGCGTTGTAGAACGCGCGCTGGTCGAGCACCTCGCCGACCGGCTCGGTCTCGTAGACCGACGAGGAGAGCAGGACGACCACGTCGTGGGTCCAGAGCAGCTCGATCGTGGCCTGGAGGTTCATCCGCCGGTCGCCGACGTTGGAACCCAGGCCGAGGTAGCCGATCTCGTTCATGCCGGGAGCAGTTTGGCGAGTGGGCGCGGCACCCACCAGTTCCAGTCCCCGAGCAGCCGCATCAGGGCCGGGACGAGCAGCGCGCGAACGATCGTCGCGTCGATCAGCACCGCCACGGCGACGCCGAACCCGAGCTGCTTGATGAAGATGATCTGGGCGGTCACGAAACAGCCGATCGCGATCACCATCAGCAGCGCGGCGAAGGTCACGATCCGCCCGGTGCGCTGCAATCCGAGCGCGACCGCCTCCTCGTTGGAGAGCCCCTCGTCGTGCAGCTCCTTGATCCGCCCGAGCAGGAACACGCCGTAATCGGTCGAGAGGCCGAACGCGACGGCGAACAGCAGCACGGGCTGCGAGGACTCGATCGCACCCTGACTGGTGAAGCGCAAGAGCCATTCGAGATGCCCGTCCTGGAACACGAGCACCAGCAGCCCGAACGCCGCGCACAGCGACAGCAGGTTCATCACCAGCGCCTTGATCGGCAGCACGACCGAGCGCGTCATCACGAACAGGATGATCAAAGTGGTGGCGGCGAGAATCGCGAGCGCCGTCGGCAGGTGCGCGCGCAGCGAGGTCTGCTGGTCCAGGAAGCCCGCCGTCTGGCCGCCGACCTTGGTCTCGAAGGGCGCATTGACGGCGCGAACCGACCGCACGAAGTCCTTGGCCTCGTCGCTCAACGGCCTACCGGGGGCGATCAGGTCGATCCGCGCGTCGCCCACGCGCGGCGGCGCGACCGGCTTCGGCAGCCGCGCGGCGTACTCGCGCACGGCCGCGGCCGAGGCGCCGGGGCCGAGCGCGACGTAGACCGGCGAGGTCTCGCTCGGCGGGAACTCCGTCCGGATCGCGTCGTCGACGATCCGCGCCGACTGATTGCTCGGGAGCACCGACGCGTCGATCCCCGTGAACTTGATCGTCAGGAACGGCAGGCCGAGCGCGATCAGCAGCACCGAGGCGCCGACCGCGACGGTGACCGGGCGCCGCATCACCCGCTGCGAGTGGCGGTACCAGAAGCCGCTGCGCTCGGCCCGGGCCTCGCGCGCGATCGCCTCCTTCCAGC
This sequence comes from uncultured Solirubrobacteraceae bacterium, assembly GCA_963848475.1. GTDB lineage: Bacteria > Actinomycetota > Thermoleophilia > Solirubrobacterales > Solirubrobacteraceae > Solirubrobacter. Next base: position 80,829 of record CAWKDW010000009.1, read on the forward strand.
GCCGCGGGCCGCCCGCGTTGACGCGCTCGCCGAGCATCCCGAGCAGCGCCGGCAGCAGCGTCAGGGAGACGCCCGCCGCGATCAGCGCGCACAGCGCGCCGCCGATCCCCATCGAGTAGAGGAAGCGCTGGCGGAAGACGATCAGCGCCGCGAGCGCGCAGGCGACGGTGATGGCCGAGAAGGCGACCACCCGCCCGGCGGTCCGCAGCGTCTGCGCCAGCGCCGCCTGCCGGTCGCGCCCGCCCGCCAGCTCCTCGCGGAAGCGGCTGACCATGAACAGCGAGTAGTCGATCGCCAGCCCCAACCCGAGCCCGTTGATCAGGTTCAGCGAGAAGATCGACATCGGGTTGATCTGGTTGACGACGCGGATCGCCAGGAACGAGAAGAGGATCGTCGAGGCCCCCACGGCCAGCGGCAGCAGCGCGGCGATCGGGCTGCGGAACACGAGCAGGGTCAGCAGGAAGAGGATCGGGAACGCGATCAGCTCGGCGCGCGCGATGTCCGCCGAGACCTGGTCGCCCACCTGCGGCGCCGCGAACGCGCCGCCGCCGAGCGTCACGTCCGGCTCGTCTTCGAACCGCTGCTCGATCCGCTCCGCCGCCCCCGCCTGATCGTTCTTGAACGTGGCGAGCAGGTAGGTCGAGCGCCCGTCGCGGGAGACCAGCCGGCGGTCGCCGCCCGGTTCGTAGGCGACGACCGACGCGATGTCGCGGTCGCGCAGCGCTTCGCCCACGCGAGCGATCTGCTCCTGGCCCTCGGCACTGTCGGCCTGGGCATCGAGGCGCACCAGCGCGACGACGCTCGGCGCCGCGAAGGCGCCCGTCGCGTCGGTGACCGCGTTGCGGGCCGCGACCGCCTCGGCCGCGGGATCGTCGAAGTCGTTCTCGTTGCCGAGCTCGCCGAACACCGGCAGCGCCAGCACCGCCGCGAGCAAGCACGAGCACCAGCGAGCTCCACACGATCGCCCGCCGGTGCCGGAAGATCACTCCCAGTCCTCGCGCGGGAGCTCGAGCGCGGCCGTGACGTTGAGCAGCATGCCGTAGGCGAAGAAGTCCCAGGTCTCGACGGCCGGGACGCCGGCGAGCTCGGCGACGGTGCGCATCAGGCCCTTGAAGCCCTCGCGCACATGGTCGCGGATCTCGGGCTCGCTGATCGTGTAGGCCTGCATCTGGAACAGCAGCATGTGCCGGTCGGGCAGCAGCAGCGACTCGTACGCCTCGCCCATCGCGGTCATCTTCTCGCCCTCGGGGGCCGCTCCCGCCGCCTCGCGGAAAACCGCGGTCACGTGCCCGAAGCAGCGGTCCGAGCAGGCGAGGAACAGTTCACGCTTGGTACGGAAAAGGCGGAACAGGTAGGGCTGCGAGATCTCCGCCTCGCGCGCGATGGCCTCGGTCGAGGTGCCGTGGTAGCCGCCCTCGGCGAAGTGACGCACGGCGATCCCGACGATCTCCTCGCGGCGGACTTCGGCTGACTTGCGGGCCATGCCCTACACGTTAGTGGTCACTAACACCGGAGGGCGGCCGCCCCCTCACTCAGCGTTCCTCACGCCAGACTTCGACCGAGACCTCTTCCACCGGCAACGGGATCGGCGGCTCGGGCTTGGAGGCCTTGACCGTGACGCTCTCGGCGCCGAACTGCGACGCGAGCCGGTCGGCGATCACCGCGCACAGCCGCTCGAGCGTCTTGTAGGACTGGGCCTGAGCGATCAGCGCGATCACCTGGCAGACCTCGCCGTAGTCGATCGTGTCCTCGACGCGGTCCGTGATCAGCGCGTCGGGCTCGCCGGCATCGAAGCGGACGTCCAGCAGCAGCCGCTGCCCGATCTTGCGCTCCTCCGCCGTCACGCCATGGTGCGTGTACAGCGAAAGCCCGACGATCTCGATCGTGACCCCGACTTCGAGGCCCTCCTCGTCGTCGTCGTCGGTCAGGTCGTCGTCGTCGTAGTCCTCGGGCTCGTCGGCCATCCGGCGACCGTAGCATTCGCCACCTTCAGCGCGTCCGACACGGCCGCCACGTCATGGACGCGGAAGACGGTCGCCCCGCGCTCGAAGGACATCACGCAGGTGGCGACGGTCGCGTGCACGCGCTCGGTGACGTCGCGGCCGGTGATCCGGCCCAGGAACGACTTGCGCGAGGTGCCGATCACGAGCGGGCGGCCGAGGTCGGTCAGCTCGTGCAGGCGCCGCAGCAGCTCGAGGTTGTGCTCGATCGTCTTGCCGAAGCCGATCCCCGGGTCGAGCTGGATCCGCTCCTCGGGCACGCCCGCGCGCACGGCCGCCTCCATGCGCTCGGTCAGGAAGGCCTTGACCTCGGAGACGACGTCCACGTAGCGCGGGTCGGCCTGCATCGTGCGCGGCTCGCCGAGCATGTGCATCAGGCAGCAGTCCAGGCCGCGATCGGCGACGAGGCCGGCGAGCTCCGGGTCGTGGCGGAAGGACGTGACGTCGTTGACGTAGGTCGCACCCGCGTCGACCGCCGCCTCGGCGACGGACAGCTTCATCGTGTCGATCGAGACGCGCGCGACCGGCGCGAGGCCGGCGACGACCCCGACGACACGCCGCAGCTCCTCGTCGACACCGACCGGGTCCGCGCCGGGGCGGGTGGACTCGCCGCCGACGTCGAGGATCGCGGCGCCCTCGGCCGCGAGCCGGCGGCCGTGGTCGATGGCCTGCGCGGCGTCGTCGAACGCGCCGCCGTCCGAGAAGGAGTCGGGCGTGACGTTGACCACGCCCATGATCTCGTAGGGCACCGCTTAAACGCTACCGGCCGCCTGGGGGAGGAGGACCCAGGCGGCCGGTTGTCGCGCGATGCGGTTTGGAGTAGGTGGCTACCAGCCAGAGGAGGGGGAGACGCCGGCGGCCGGTCGAGAGTCAGGGGAGGAGGGGAGCTCGCGGACCACCGGGACCACAAAGGAGTGGGGAGTCAGGTTGCGGCCGGTTCGGGGGGCGAGGAGGGTCATGGTGGGAGAGAGGTTCAGGGGCGCTGCTTGATACACAATTTCCCACCGGCGACCATTCGCCGTGAGGGAGGTGCCCGGCGTCTTCAGGTGCGGAAGGCCGCACCTAGCAACTGCAGAGGAGCGACCTCGCGGACGACCGGCACCGAGAAGGCGCGGGGAGCGGCGGTGCGAGCGGGGCGAGCGGCGAGGACGGTCATCTCAGCGGCCCTTCCGGATGCGGTTGGCCTGTGCGGCGGTGGCGTTGTGGATCTGGTGGAGGCCTGTGGACATGTCGACAGACTCCCACCACGCCTTCTGCCGGTTGAGGGGGCCTCCTTGCGTCTCGCGGTGCGGGATCCCCCGGCCTGGGTACGGCGAGCACTACCCCGGGGGGTCGTGCTCAGTGCGATGCCGGCGAGGATCACCGCGCCGCCCAGAAGCTGGGCGGGCCCGAACGGATCGCCGAAGGCCAGGGCGCCGGCCGCGGTGCCGACGAGCGGCTCGAGGTTGAGGAACGTGCCCGCCAGCTCCGGCTTCACGCGCGACTGGCCGTAGGCGAACAGCGCGAACGGACCGACCGTCCCGGCCAGGGCCAGCGCGACCAGGGCGACCACGGGCGTGGCGTTGGCGGGCGCGTGCGGGAGGCCCTCGAGGAGCGCGTTGGGGAGCGCCGCGAGGCCGCCGCCGATCATCTGCACCGCGGTGACCGCGAACGGGTCGCGGCCGGCGAGCAGCGAGGGCTGGACGATCACGAAGGTCGCGGAGATCGCGACCGAGAGGAGCACGATCGCGTCGCCGCCGAGGCTTGAGCCTCCCCCGCCGCCGCCGGCGACGATGCCGACGCCCGCGAGCGCGAGCGCGAAGCCGACCCAGGCCGCCGGGCCGGAGCTGCCGCGGCCGCTCGCGACGGCGATCAGCGCGACCAGCGCGGGCGTGGCGCCGACGATCAGCGACGCGTGGCTGACGCTGGTGTGCGAGATGCCCGCGTTCTGGAGCACGATCACGATGCCGTAGCCGACCGCGCCCGCGGCGAGGATCCGCGGCGTGAAGGCGGCGCGCAGGTGCTTGCGGGCGGCGAAGGCCAGCAGCGGCGCGGCGATCGCGAAGCGCACGACGGTGAGCGTGCCGCCGTCGAGCCACTCGAGGACGAGCTTCGACAGGGGCACGGTGAGCCCCCAGAGGAGGCCCGCGGCGACGAGCGCCACGAGAGCGGAATGACGGCTGAGCTTCTGCATGACAACCGTATTGTCGGCGCCAATCGCTTGCGACTTCTGCAGAATCGAGTCTCACGCCGCTAGACGGAATATTATTCCGTCAAATGCCCGTTTCACTTGACGAAATCGACGTTCGACTATTGAGGGAGCTGGAGTTGGACGCCGACCGGCCCAACGTCGAGCTCGCCCGGATCGTCGGCCTCTCCCCCGCCGCGACGCTCAACCGCGTGCGCCGGATGAAGGAGTCCGGCGTGATCCGCAGGATCACCGCGCGGCTGGACTCCGCAACCGCCGGCTTCGGCCTGCAGGTCTACCTGCTCGTCACGCTCGCCCGCCACGACGAGGCGGCCGAGCGCCGCTTCCAGGCGGAGGTCTCCGCGCTGGAGAACGTCATCGCGGCCGATTCGGTGGCGGGAGAGATCGATGCGATCCTGATGATCGTCGCGCGCGACGTCGCCGACCTGCACGTGACGCTCTCCCGGCTCTCGACGCGCGGGGGCGCGCAGCGGGTGATCACGCTGCTTCGGCTCTCCGAGCTCAAGCCGTCCTCGCCGCTGCCGCTGCGTGCGACGTCCGTCCATTCGCGCGCCGGGGCCTAAACGAGCTCCCGCGCGCCGCCGATCCCTCGCGCATGGAGATCCAAGCGAACGCGTCGATGATGATCCAGGCCAACGCCCTCGACGCAGTAAGAACGACCCTTGCAGCTGCGCAGGACGCGCCGCCCACGCCACAGGGCCATGCCGACGTGATCCTCCAACTCTCAACCGCCGCCCAGCAGCTGATGACCAGCTCGCGCTAGCCACACCTCGAGAGGGGGGTCGCCGCCCGCGCAAGACGCGGGGTCGCCCCCTGATGTATCAGGGTGTGCGGTGCGAGTCTCCTTCCCACGATGTCCGCCTTTGAACTCCACACCCAACTGAAGGAACTGCACGCGGAACGCCAGCTCGCGGAGGAGACCGGCGTCGCCCGGATCGCCTCCTACATGGCCGACCTCGAGCGCGACATCGCGCGCTCGCACGCCGCCTTCGTCGGCGCGGCCGTGACCGAGATCGCCTCGTTCCACGCGCAGCTCTCCGGCCCGAACTTCGGCTAGACGAGCCGCTTCTGATCGGCCTCGTGGCCGATCAGGCGAGTTCGGGCTTCTCGGGCAGATCCAGCCCGCGAAGCTCGGCGGCGCCGCCGGCGAGGCCGGGACGCGGGATGCCGCGCTTGGCCTGCTCACGCTCGCGCGTGACGGCACCCGGCAGCTCGGGACGCTCGGGACCCTCCGGGAGCGCGGGCCAGATCTCCTCGCGCGGCGTGCCGAGGAGCAACGCCTCGAACTCCTCGCGCTCGATCGTCTCGCGCTCGAGCAGGATCTCGGAGATCGTCTTGAGGATCTCGCGACGCTCGCCGAGGATGTCCTTGGCCACCTGGTGCGCGCCCTCGACGATGCGGCGGATCTCGTCGTCGATCTCGCGCGCGATCTCGTCGGAGTAGTCGGGCTCGGAGGAGAACTCGCGGCCGAGGAACGGCTGGCCGTGGTCGTGACCGAACACGCGCGGGCCGAGCTTCTCGCTCATGCCGAAGCGCATGACCATCTGCTTGGCGGTCGCCGTGACCTTCTCGAGGTCGTTGGACGCGCCCGTGGTGATCTCGCCGAAGACGATCTCCTCGGCGGCACGGCCGCCGAGCGTCATCGCCATCGTGTCCAGCAGCTCCGCGCGCGTCGTGAGGAACTTGTCCTCGGTCGGCAGCGAGATCGTGTACCCGAGGGCCTGCCCGCGGGAGACGACCGAGACCTTGTGCACCGGATCGGAGTGCTCGAGATAGTGGCCGACGATCGCGTGGCCCATCTCGTGGTACGCGGTGATCAGGCGTTCCTTCTCGCCCATGACCCGGGTCTTCTTCTCCGGGCCGGCGATCACGCGCATGATCCCCTCTTCGAGCTCGATCTGCCCGATCTCCTTCTTGCCCGTGCGGGCGGCGAGCAGCGCGGCCTCGTTGACCAGGTTCGACAGGTCGGCGCCCGTGAAGCCCGGCGTCTGGCCGGCGAGCGTGTCGACGTCGATGACCTTGGCCAGCGGCTTGCCGCGGGTGTGGACCTCGAGGATCTTCGCGCGGCCCTTGCGGTCCGGCCGGTCGACGGTGATCTGACGGTCGAAGCGACCGGGACGCAGCAGGGCGGGATCGAGGATGTCGGGCCGGTTGGTGGCCGCGATCATGATGATGTTGTCCTTGGCCTCGAAGCCGTCCATCTCGACCAGGAGCTGGTTGAGCGTCTGCTCGCGCTCGTCGTGACCGCCGCCCATGCCGGCGCCGCGATGGCGGCCGACGGCGTCGATCTCGTCCATGAAGATGATGCAGGGCGAGTTCTGCTTGGCCTGCTCGAAGAGGTCACGCACGCGTGAGGCGCCGACACCGACGAACATCTCCACGAAGTCCGAGCCGGAGATCGAGAAGAACGGCACGCCGGCCTCGCCGGCGACCGCGCGGGCCAGCAGCGTCTTGCCGGTGCCGGGAGGGCCGTAGAGCAGGACGCCCTTCGGGATCCGGGCGCCGAGCGCCTGGAACTTCTTCGGGTTCTCGAGGAACTCCTTGATCTCGTGCAGTTCCTCGACGGCCTCATCCACCCCGGCCACATCGCGGAACGTGATCTTCGGCGAGTCCACGCTCATGCGCTTGGCGCGCGACTTGCCGAACGACATCACCTTCGAGCCGCCGCCCTGGACCTGGTTCATCAGGAAGATCCAGAACCCGATGAAGATCAGGATCGGGAAGACGTACGTCAGCAGCGAGAGGATCACGCTCGAGCGGGCGGGCTTGATGTCGAAGCTGTCGACGAGGCCCTTGGACTCGGCGACGCGCAGCTTGTTGACCAGCGCGGCAGCCGAATCGCCCTGGATCCAACCGGTCGTGTAGCGCTTCTTCTCCGGGCCCTTGAGCGTGACCTCGGCCGAGTTGTCCTTCGTGCGCAGGACGACGTTGGACACCTGGCCGTTGTCGATCTGCGTGAGGAATTCGCCGTAGCTCGTCGCGGGCGCCTGGTTGCCGTTCTGGATGAGCTTCGAAGCGAAGAACGCCAGCACGATCACGATCAAGATCGGGAAGGCGGCGCTCTTGAAGAAACGGCTCATGAGGCTGCGCGCATCCCGCGCGCGAAAGTGATACGGCGAGTCAAGAGAGTCAAGGCTACCAGGGGGATCGCAGGGCCCAAGCGGGTTTGCGCAGTGTGGTGCGCGTTCCTTTGCCTTCCCTAACGGACGGGGAAGGAGAATGGCTCATTAAAGGTGGTCAGCGCGCCGACATTCGTTCAGTCATCGGTCAGGACCAGCGCCGCGACATACGGGAGATTCCGGTAGCGCTCCGCGTAGTCGAGACCGTATCCGATGGCGAACTTGTCAGGGATCTCAAACCCGGTGTAGCGGACAGGCAGGTCCACGGTCCGGCGGCTGGGCTTGGTCAGCAGCGCGCAGACCTCCAGCGAGGCCGGGCCGCGGGCTTGGAGCGTCCGCAACAGGTATTGCAGCGTCAGCCCGGAGTCGACGATGTCCTCCACGATCAGGACGTGCCGGCCCTCGAGCGGCGCGTCGAGGTCCTTGAGGATCCGGACGACGCCGGATGACTCGGTCGAGGAGCCGTAGGACGCGACCGCCATGAAGTCGACTTCGCAGCCGACGTCGAGGTGGCGCATCAGGTCGGCCAGGAACAGGAAGGCGCCTTTGAGGACCCCGATCAGCAGCAGGTCCTTGCCCTCGTAGTCGCGGGCGATGTCCTCAGCCATCGCCCGGATGCGGTGCTGCAGGTCGTCCGCCTGGACGAGGATCTCGCCGATCTCTTCGCTCATGGGGCCGCGGAGTCTAGGCGCCAGGCCAGCCGCACCCGCTCGCGGGTCGTCCGCCCGGACGCGGAAACGCTCGCCCGTGGCGACGCCGGGAACCCACGCGATCTCGCCGTCGGAGACCACCACGGGCAGTTGCGAGCGCCGCTCGCGCGGCACCTTGCGGTCGGTGAAGAGGTCCTGCAGCGAGCGGCTGCCGCCGAGGCCGAGCGGCCGCATCCGATCGCCGCTGCGCCACGGCCGGACCTCGAGCGTGGCGGAGAGCGCACTCGCGGCGAGCGTCCCGTCGGCGATCGCCGGCCGGGTGTCCAGCTCGCACACGAGCTCGCCGCCGCCGTAGGCGACGCGTCCGGGCACCGGCAGCGAAACCGCGATGGGGACGAGCATGGCGCCGGCGCGCTCGATCCGCACGCGCCCGTACTCGGAGATGGCGCGCAGCCCGCCGGGCAGGTCCAGCGAGGCGGTCCCCTCGTGCGCCCAGCGCCAGGATCGCGTCGGCGTGCGCGGCGACGCTCGGCGCCCGCCCGCCCGCCGTCGCGTCGTCGGCGAGCCGCTGCAGCACAAGCCGCGCCAGCGCGGGCGAAAGCTCACTCACCACGACCCCAGGGGTCAGACCCCTTGAGTCTCCCCCGCTCAAGGGGTCTGACCCCCTGAGCGCGGCTTCGACGGCCGCGTCGAGCACCGCGGCCTCGTCGCGCAGCGTCGCCAGCGTGCGCAGGATGTTCGCCTCCGCCGCCGGGTGCAGCTCGCGCAGGGCGGGCAGCAGCGTGGCGCGGATGCGGCCGCGGGCGGAGGTCGCGTTGGTCGCGTCCTCGCGCCACGGGAGGCCGCGCTCGGTGCAGTGGGCGGCGGTCTGCTCGCGCGTCATTGCCAGCAGCGGGCGCACGATCCGGCCCGAGCGTTCCGGGATCCCGAGCAGCGCGCGCCGGCCCGGCGAGGCCGCGAGCCGGTACAGGACGGTCTCGACCTGATCGGTCGCGGTGTGGCCGGTGGCGATCAGCGCCCCGAGCGGCTCGGCGAGCCGCTGCGCCTCGGCGTAGCGGACGTCGCGAGCCCACCCCTGCACGTTCCCGTGCGGCGCGCCGGCGCGGTGCACCGTCAGCGGCACCCCGAGCCGCTCGCAGAGCGCGACGCAGTGCGCCTCGTCGGCGTCGGACTCGGCGCCGCGCAGCCCGTAGTTGACGTGCAGCGCGAACACCGGACCGGCGTCGCGGACCGCGAGGTCGAGCAGACACGTCGAGTCGCGCCCGCCCGAGAACAGCACGACGACCGGCCCGGAGATCACCGCGGGGCCGCCTTGGCCAGGAACAGCTCGGTGGCCTCGCCGAAGCCCTTGAGCTTGACCTCGCCGATCGGCTGGAAGCTCAGGTAGCGCCCGGAGGCCTCCGTGACCTCGCGCGTGACCAGGACCTCGCCGCCGGTCGCCCGAGCGCCGACGCGCGCCGCCAGGTTCACGGCGCGCCCGTAGTAGTCGCCGTCGCGGTAGAGCGCGCTGCCGACGTGGATGCCGATCCGCGGCAGCGGGCGCTCGGTGACCAGCTCGAGGATGCCCACGGCCCAGTCCGCGAGCGCCGACGCGTCGCTGCCGACGACCATCACCTCGTCGCCGATCGTCTTGATCACGCGCGCGTCGTCGGGCAGCGTCTCGCCCACCAGCTCGACGAAGCGCTCGACGACCTCGAACGCCTCCTCCTCCCCGACCTCCTCGGTCAGCCGCGTGTAGCCGGCGAGGTCGGCAAAGGCGATCGCGACCCGCACCCGGCCGAGCGCGGCGTCGTCGGTGACCTGCTCGAGATGGCCGACGACGTCCTGCTCGAGGAAGTGCTGCAACAGCCGCTGGTGGACGGAGTCCATGATCGGGCCGGCCAGCGGCAGCAGCTCGGACGCGAGGTCCGAGAGCTCCTCGGCGATGTCGAGCACCGGCGCGCCCGCCCGGATCATCGGCTCGTGGACGAAGAGGTGGAAGAGCTTGACCTCGGCGTCGGCGATCTGCGCCAGCGCCTGCCCGTAGACGCGCACGAGCTGGATGAAGGCCACCAGCGGCAGCCCGGCGTCGAGGACGTCGGCGAGCCGCCGCAGCAGGTCGACGTCGTCGGCCGAGAGGTGCTCGAGCGACTCGGCCGAGAAGCCCGCCGAGGTCCAGATGCGGCGGATCAGCTCCGGCTCGAGCCCGGTCGCCTGGGCAACGTCGGCGAGCTCGTACTCCGTCTCGCCCGGCGGCGGGAACAGATCCTGCAGGTAGCCGAAGGCGAGCCGTCCCTCCTTGGCCGCCACGCGCAACTGGTCGAGGCTGTGGCCGCGCTGGCGCATGCGCGCCACGATCCGCGCCTGGGCCAGCGCCGCGGGCGTCCAGGCGCCGTCACGCAGCGGGACGATGCCGTCCGCCACCCAGCGCCGCAGCGTGGGTGGCGAGACGGAGAGCGCGCGGGCAACGTCGGTCAGCGTCAGCTCGGCGGCCATTGCTGGGTGAGACGCTACCCGCGCCCCGGGGTCAGACCTTCAGATGTGGCTTTTCGCTCTCGACGTAGGCGCGGTACTGCTCGTAGATCGGCTTCGTGATCGGGATCAACGCCAGCGCGGCCTTGAGGTCGCCGCCGGTCTTGATCCGCCGGCGCGCGACCGCCACCGGGACGTTCTCCTTGCCCTGGAAGTAGCGGTTGGCCACCTCCGAGGACATCGTCATCTGGACCTTGGGCTTCCAGTCGACGTCGTCCGACCACTCCCAGTAGAGGTTGCCGTCCTCGTCGCCCTTGGTCGCGCGGATGTTCACGACGATGTCGAAGTCGCTGAACTCGAAGCGCTGCGGAGTGTCGGCCTCGCGCAGCTTGGGCCCCATCTCCGGGTCGGTGTCCATCAGCGTGAAGATCTTGTCGACGACCTCCCGCAACTCCTTGGCCGACTCGAATGAGGCGCCCATGGCTCAGGAGCCCCCGGCCGCCGGCTTCGGGACGGACGGCGTCGCGGCCGGTGGAGCGGCCGCGGCAGGCGTCGGAGCGGCGGGCGCCGCCGCGGCGGCCTTCGGCGCGGCGGACTTGGCGGCAGCCGCCTTCGGGGCGGCGGCCTTGGGCGCGCGCTTCTTGACGGCGCGCTTCGCCGCCGGCTTGCTCGGCGCGGCCTTCGTCGCGGCGGGCTTGCTCGTCGCGGCCGGCTTGCTCGCAGCGGCCTTCGCGGCGGCCGGCTTCCTCGCCGCCGGCTTGCGCTTCGCGGTGCGCTTGGGCGCGGCCCCCGTCTTCGCCGCGGTGGCGGGCTTCGCCGCCGCCTTGCGGGCCCGCGGCTTGCGGGCTGCAGTCTTCTTCGCCGCGGGCTTCGCGCTCGCCGCGTCATCGCTCGTCGCAGGGGCGGAGGGTCGCACCTCCAGCGACCTGACGCGCGCGGCGAGGCCTTCGACCTCGCGCCGCAGGCGCTTGACCTCGTCGAGAACCTTCATGTCCTCGAGCGTGCCCTTGACCTTGTTCGCGGCCTCGACGATCTCGTCGACGATCTCGCGGGTGCGCTCGCGGGTTGCCTGGGCGCCCTCGACCGAAGCCTGGAGGGTGCGCTCGACCGCGGAACGGACGGCGGCGATGGCGTCAGCGTCGACGCCCTTGCTGTCCTGCTTGGCCTTCTTGTCCTTCTTCTTGTCCTTCGCCATAGCGACCAGCAACTCTAGTTCTATGTCGCACTCGGTGTCGCCCCACACGATTCACCTTCGCCCACACGAGGACGTCGCCGAGCGCGTCCTGCTCCCAGGCGACCCGGGAAGAGCGCTGCGACTCGCCCAGCAGCTGATCGACGGACCGAAGATGCTCAACCACCATCGCGGGCTCTGGGGCTACAGCGGGATGGCCCGCGACGGGGCGCCGCTGACCGTCCAGGCGACGGGCATGGGCGGCCCGAGCGCGGCGATCGTGGCCGAGGAGCTCATCCAGCTCGGCGCGCGCCGGCTGCTGCGCGTCGGGACCTGCGGCGCGCTCGTCGAAGGGCTCGTGCTCGGCGAGCTGCTGGCCGCGGAGGCCGCACTGCCCGAGGACGGCGCGAGCCGGGCGCTGGGCGCGAGCGGCCCGCTTGCGGCGGACCCGAACCTGCACGAGGCGTTGCAGGCGCGCTCCGGCGTGATCGTCTCCGCCGACCTCTTCTATGACCCGGACACCGGGCGCCCGGATCGCTGGCGCGCGGCCGGCGCGCTCGCGGTCGAGATGGAGGCGGCGACGCTGTTCGCGATCGCCGCCCGCCACGGCCTGCCCGCGGCCTGCCTGCTGGTCGTCTCGGACATCGTCGCCACGCGCGAGCGGATCGGCGCGGACGAGCTGCTCGCCGCCGAAGCGGCGATGGGCGACGTCGCGCTCGCCGCGCTGGCTCCCCTCTAGGGCTTCTTCTTGCCCTTCGGCGGCTCGTCGCTGACGTCGAGCCGTTCCTGCTCGCGCGGGTGCGGCGTGGGCCTCGCGTCGATCGCCTCGGACACGTGGCCGATCTCGTGGACGAGCTTGGAGAGCTGCCCCTCGACCGCGGCGACGCGATCGGCGAGCCCAGGCTCGGTCCCGGACGCGACGGCCTCGAGCTGGCCGCCCAGGCGGTCGACGCCGGCCTGCAGGCGATCGAGGGCCTCCTCGATGCCCTCCAGCCGGGTGCTCACGGTCCGCAGCCGCCGGGTAAGGCGGTCGATGTCGGCCGCGGAAGGCAGGTTCAGCGCGCCCATCGCCGCCTCCTGTGCGGAGACCGCCTTCTCACGCGCGGAGAACGCTCGCGTGATCGCGCTGTTGACCAGCGGGTTCTCGAGCAGGTCGGACGCGATCTTGCCCAGTGCCTCTTCGCCCTGACGCGAGATCCGGCCCTTTAGGCCTTCGCCATCTTCGTCGGCCAATTTCCCAACTCCTTATCGAACGTGTAAGTGGCGGACGGTACCGTAGGCGACGAGGGAACCGCGGCCTGTACCTCAACCTGAGATAGAGACTGCACCATCGTGCAACCAATTGCAGCGAAACCGCGCCAGAACCGTCACGATTCAGCGTTCAACGTTGCAGTCACCCGATGTCGACGCTAGCTTGCCAACAAGTTCGGGGGGTCCAGGCCTCCGAGTGTCCGCCCATGCGTAGGGCGGCACCGGTCGCGTGCTCTCCGGGTGGCTCATGACCTCGCGTCGCCCGTTCGCCATCGCCCTCGCCGCCTCCGCCTTCTACGCGGGCGTGTTCGTGACCGCCGCGCAGGCCGAGATGCATTACGTGCGCGTGACACTGATCACGGGCCAGCAACTGACGATCACGGTCGAGGTTCCCGCCGGCACGCCGGTCGATCAGGTGCAGATCCCGGGCCTGCCCGCGGCGGTCTCCTCGATCGTGGACCTCGGCTCGACCGAGACGACGCCGACGCCCACGGCGACGATGGCGCCGACGGTCACCGTCCAGCCGACGCCGACCCAGACCGCGACGGCCACCCCCACCCCGAAGCCCGCGAGCACGAAGACCGGATCGGGCAAGACGAAGACCAAGCCGCAGAAGACGAAGAAGAAGGCCGAGCAGAAGGTCGACGAAGACGGCCAACAAGGCCGGCGGCGACGACGTCAATACGGAATCGCTGACGGGCAAGGTCGAGGAGGCCGCGACGCCGGCCCCGGTCGAGGACGCCGAGCCGGCCCAGCCGCCCGCCGAGAACGACCCGACGTACTCGCTCGCCGAGCCGGGCGCGGCCAAGATCGGCGTCCCGAACTTCTTCATCGACCGCTTCCGGATCCCGCCGTTCCTGCTGCCGATCTACCAGGCCGCGGGCACGCAGTACGGCATCCGCTGGGAGCTGCTGGCCGCGATCAACGAGATCGAGACCGACTACGGCCGCAACGCCAAGGTCAGCTCGGCCGGCGCACAGGGCTGGATGCAGTTCATGCCCGAGACCTGGAAGGCCTACGGCGTCGACGGCAACCAGGACGGGCTGATGGACCCGTACAACCCGGTCGACGCGATCTTCGCGGCCGCGCGCTACCTGAAGGCCGCCGGCGGCGACACGGACATCCGCGGCGCCGTCTACGCCTACAACCACGCCGACTGGTACGTCGACATGGTGCTGCTGCGCGCCCAGGTCATCGGCGGCCTGCCGGCCAACCTCGTCAGCTCGCTCACCGGGCTCACCGAGGGCCGCTTCCCGGTCGCGGCCAAGGCGACGTACGCCGACGAGGTCACCAAGCGCAGCCTGAAGGCCAAGGGTTCAGTTGCGGTCGAGAGTTCGGATCGCAACGGCATCTCGGTCTACGCGGACGCCGGCTCGCCGGTCGTCGCGGTCAGCGACGTGCAGGTCGTCAAGATCGGCAACTCCAAGCGCCTCGGCAACTTCGTCCAGGTCCAGGACGCCTACGGCAACACGTACACCTACGGCCGCCTGGCCAAGGTCTCCAAGCTCTACGCCGCGGCCAAGCCGCAGAAGGTCGACCCGGCCGAGGTCAAGCGGATGCTCGCGCTGCCCAAGCCCGACGCCAAGCCGAAGGTCGCCGCATCCGATACCGACCGCCCGGCCTCGCGCGCGTCGCGCTCGGCGAACGCCAAGCCCGCCGCCGAGACGGCGGCGCCGGCCGTCGAGGAGACCGCCGCGACCACCGAGCCGCTCGTCAAGGAGCGCCTGTTCGCGCACCCGACGCGCTCGAACGCGATGGTCGCCGGCGGCGCCCAGCAGGAGTTCCTGCGCACCGGCCGGATCGACGGCGCGCTCACCCCGGCGCGCGCGCATCGGCCTCGCGCGCGACCAGATCGTCATCAAGAAGCTCAAGGCCGGCTCGCAGGTTCCCGCCGGCACCGTGCTCGGCCGCATCGGCCGCGCGTCCTCGGCCAAGCACCCGTTCGTGCGCTTCGAGATCCGCCCGGCCGGCCGCGGCGCCCCGCGGATCGACCCGAAGCCGATCCTCGACGGCTGGAAGCTGCTCGAGTCGACCGCGATCTACCGCGCCAAGGGCAAGAACCCGTTCGTCGGCCCGGACGCGGCGACCCCCACCGTCGGCCAGATCCTGCTGATGAGCAAGCAGACGCTGATGCAGCGTGTGCTCGCCGATCCGCGCGTGCAGATCTACGACTGCGGCCGCCAGGACATCAAGGCCGGCGCGATCGACCGCCGCGTGCTGGCCACGATCGAGTTCCTCGTCGCCTCGGGCTTCAACCCGACGATCACGTCGCTCAACTGCGGCCACTCCTACCTGACCGCCTCGGGCAACGTCTCCGAGCACACCGCGGGCACCGCGGTCGACATCGCCGCCGTCAACGGCATCCCGATCCTCGGAAACCAGGGCAAGGGCTCGATCACCGAACTCGTCATCGACCGGCTGCTGACGCTGCAGGGCACGATGAAGCCGCATCAGATCATCTCCCTGATGGACTTCCCGCAGGCCGACAACACGCTCGTGCTGGCCGATCACGACGATCACATCCACATCGGCTTCACGCCGCAGTACGGCACCAACAGCAAGCTGGCCAAGCAGCTCAGCGCGGTTCTCAAGCCCAGCCAGTGGTCGCGCCTGATCGACCGCCTGGGCGAGATCCAGAACCCGACGGTGCGTGTCGCACCGTCCAAGGCGGCGCTGAAGGCCAAGACGTCGCGCAAGGGCCCGTAACGGCCACCCGCCACTTCCGCTTCGTGCAGTGGGAGTTCGCGGGACGATTCGGTCCCCCGCCCGGTCGCTTCGTCGTCCGCCGCTACGCCGGGGACGAGGTACACGAGGTCGTCGTCGTCACCCAGGCCGAGGCGCCACGGCGCCGCCTCGCCCGGCGCGACGCGCCGGGGGCCGTCCCGGTGACGCGCGTGACGGTGATCGACGCCGAGTCCTCGGGCGACCCCGAAGACGACGCCTGGCTGCGCCGCGCGCGGGCCACCCTCACGCAGTTCCTCGCCGCCCACCGCGTCTCCTCGAGCGATCCGACCGCTCCGGACGCCGGCCGCGCGCTCGTCGTGCGCGCGGGAACGGGCAGCGGCGACCAGCTGGCGGCCGGAGAGTGGTCCGACGCCCAGGAACTGCCGCCGCCGGAGCCGCCGAAGCAGCCGCGCCGTTCCAAGCATCGCCCGGCCGAGCGGCTCGCGGCGCTGATGTCGGCCCGTGACGCCGTGCTGGCGTGCGAGGAGCTGACGCTCCGGGCCCGCGGCGATCTGGACTGCGGACGCCACCGTGAAGCTGCACTTCAGCTTGAGAGTGCGCTCGCCGCCGCGCTCGCCGAGCTTGCCGGCTGGCGCGAGACCGGCGACGTCGCCGAGCGCGCCGACGAGCTCGCGGGCTATTCGGAGGCGGTCGCCGAAGCGGCGCTCGCGGCGCGCGAAGGGCGGCTGGAACCGCCCGGCGTCGAGGTCGTCACGACGGCGCTGTCGCGGCTCGAGGCCGCGCTCCGCGCCCGGGCGATCTACGCCGCCCAGTAGCCCGCTGGCCGCCGGTAGTGGTGGCCGCCAACCGCATAGGCAAGTCGACAGCCGGCGAGAAGGGCACGAGCCGGGCGCTGGGATCGGCTGCCAGTGATCACTTATCCCCTATGAGGGGGCCAACTGACCACTCGCTCCCTCACAGCAGGGCGAGCACGGCCTCCAGCTCCTCGACCACGTCGCCTGTGAGTTTGACGTCGGCGACGCGGTCGTAGGGCGTCTCGCCCATCGTCACGATCGCCAGCTTCCCGCCGGCGGTGAGCGTCTCCTCGGGCAGCCCCGCGACCGGCCAGACCTCCAGCGACGAGCCGATCGCGAGCATCAGCCCCGCGTTCATCGCCAGCGCCGAGGCCCGCAGCATCGCGCGCTCGGGCAACAGCTCGCCGAACAGCACGACGTCGGGCTTCAGAACCGCGCCGCAGTCGCAGCGCGGCACCTCGCCCCGCGTGCGGGTCTCGGCCAGCGAGTAGGAGGCGCCACACGACAGGCACGAGGCCGACCGGATCGAGCCGTGGACCTCGATCGGGTCCGAGCCCGCCAGCGCGTGCAGCCCGTCGATGTTCTGGGTGATCACGCCGGACACGAGCCCGCGGCGCTCGAGCTCGGCGACCGCGCGATGCGCGCCGTTGGGCTCCTTGCCGTCGAGGATCGCGAAACGCTGGCTGTAGAAGGACCAGAAACGCGCCGGGTCGCGGCGCCAGACCGAGATGTGCGCGACCTCCATCGGGTCGACATTGGCCCACAGGCCGGTCAGCGGCGTACGGAAGTCGGGGATCCCCGACGGCACCGAGATCCCCGCGCCCGTCAGCACGACCACGGGGCCCGACCCGGCGATCAGCTCCGCGAGCCGCTCGGCGCTCACTCGCCCTTGAACTCCGGGGCGCGCTTGGCGAGGAAGGCGGCGATGCCCTCGCGGGCGTCCGCGGAGGCGAACGCGTGCATGAACGCGTCGCGCTCGGCCGCCAGGCCCTCGTCGAGGTCGCCGGCGTGCGAGACGCGCTTGATCTGCTCGACCGCGACCGGCGCCTGACCCGCCAGCTTGCGCGCCCAGGCCAGCGCCTGGTCGAACAACTCGTGATCCTCGACGACGCGGTTGACGAGCCCGTACTCGTAGGCGTCCTCGGCCGAGATCGGGTCGCCGACGGTGTTCATCTCCAGCGCCTTGGCCGGCCCGACCAGCCGCGCGAGCCGCTGGGTGCCGCCGAAGCCGGGGATGATCCCGAGGTTGACCTCGGGCTGGCCGAAGATCGCCGAGCGCGCGGCCAGGCGGACGTCGCAGGCCATCGCGATCTCGCAGCCGCCGCCGAAGGCGAGCCCGTTGACGGCGGCGATCGTCGTGATCCGGGAGCGTTCCCACTCGCGCCCGAGCGCGTGGATGCGCTCCAGCACGGCGCGGCCCGTCTCGGCGTCCCACTTGGTGAAGGCCTTGATGTCGGCCCCGGCGCAGAAGAGCAGCGGGTTCGGCGAGGCGAGGATCATCGCCCGCGCGCCGCTCGCGACGACCGCCTCCCAGGCGCGTGGCGAGCGCCTCGATGACCTCGGGCGAGAGCGAGTTGGCGGGCGGGTTGTCGAGCCACACGATCGCGAACTCTCCGCGTAGATCGAGCTTCGCCGGCGCATCCGCGTAGCCGTCCTCGGCCTGGGGGTAGGGGTAGAAGCCCTGCCCGGCCTTGGCCCCGAGCCGGCCCTGGGAGACGAGCCGGCGCAGGATCAGCGGCGGCGCGAAGCGCTCGCCCCAGGCGTCCTCGGCGGCCTCCAGCGCCGCCAGCATCACGTCGAGCCCGCGCTGGTCGGCGTTCGCGAAGGGCCCGGGGACCACGCCGCCGCCGAGCATGAGCGCGGTATCGATGTCGCGCACGCCGGCAACGGCCTCCTCGAGCATGAGACAGGCCTCGACGAACCCCTTCAGGCCGGCACGCTCGTCGTCCGGCTCGTCGGACGGGAGGAAGCGATCGCCGTAGGCGTCGGCGAGCCGCGTCGCCTCCGCGCCCATCTCGGCGGCGGCGGCGGCGAGGACGCGCTCGACGATGAAGCCGGGACACTCGGCACAGCGCACCGCGGTCTTGCGCAGGGCCTGCGCGAAGGTGGCGGCGGCCTGCAGCGTCTCGGGCGAGGTGTCGTCGCCCTCGATCAGCTCGACCAGGCGCGGCCCGACGGGATGGAAGCCGACGACCTGGTCCGGGCGCAGCGTGATCTCGCCGATCTCGGTGATCGAGAGCTCAGCGGTGCTCGACGCGAGGATCGCGTGACCGGGCGTCGCCGCGTCCAGCTCCGCGAAGACGCGGTGCTTGAGCTCCAGTTGCTCGGGCATCGCCTCGATCACGAAGTCGACGTCGCCGAAGCCGTCGTAGGAGCCGGTCGGGGTGATCAGGCCGACGATCTGCGCGACCTGGGCCGCGGCCGCCTCGTCGGACAGCTTGCCCTTGGCGACGAGCTTGGCCGCCGCCTTCTCGCTCAGCTCGCGGGCCTGGGCGATCCCCGCGTCGGCGAGCGTCTCGTGGGCGTCCTTGAGCAGGACGGGGATGCCGGCGGCCGCGATCGCCTGGGCGAGTTCGACGCCCGCGGCGCCCGCGCCGACGACCGCCGCTTTGAACACGAACATGCGGCCGAGACTAGTGCGGGCGCTCGCGATCCGCCGCGAGCTCGTAGGAGAACCGCCGCAGCGACCGCGACAGCGCGTCGCGGAACTGGCGCCGCAGCCACCAGCGGCGGCCGGGGGCGAGGCGCTCCTTCGGGTCGAGGTCCAGCGCCACCGTGACGCGAGTCGTGACCCCGTCGGACTCGAAGCGCACCCGCTGGAACCCGCGTACGCGGGCGTCCTCGACGGCGAACGTGCGCTCCTCTCCCGCGCGGTACGCGGTCGCCGTCTCCATCACGCGCCCCCGGCCGGCGGGCCGCGAGTCCCAGATGCGCCGCGCACCTTCCTGCGGCCAGTGGTCGTCGAGCCGGAAGACGTGCCCGAAGTCATCGATCCACGACGCCCAGCGCGTCGGGTCGTCCCAGAGTTGCTCGACCTCGACGGCGGGTGCCTGAACGGTGACGCTGGCGGTGACGGTCCTCACGCGGCAAGGGTACGTTTCTCAGACCATGTGCTTCCCCTTTGACGCGATCGTGCCCGACATCCCCGAGGACTTCAGGGTCATCGCCGGCGGGGCGGCGGGCGAGCACCTGACGCTCACATCCGGCGACGGCACGCCGTTCAGCGCGTATCTCGCCCGCGAGGAGGGCGCGACCGGCGTCGTCGTCCTGCCCGACGTGCGCGGCCTGTTCCCGTTCTACGAGCAACTGGCGGAGCGCTTCGCCGCCGCCGGCCATCCGGCGATCGCGATCGACTACTTCGGCCGCACCGCCGGGCTCGGCCCGCGCGACGAGACCTTCGAGTACATGCCGCACGTCAAGCAGAGCACGCCGGAGAACGTCGCGCGCGACGTCGAGACCGCGCTCAACACGCTGCGCGTCGAGACCGGCGCGGAGCGGGCGATCACCGTCGGCTTCTGCTTCGGCGGCGCGCAGTCGTTCATGCAGGCGGCCGAGGGCCATGCCGGGCTGGCGGGCGTGGTCGGGTTCTACGGCTCGCTCAAGCGCGAGGGGCAGCGCTGGGCGCTCGACCGCGCGCCCGACACGAAGGTGCCGGTGCTTGGCCTGTTCGCGGGCGACGACGCGAACATCACGCCCGACCAGGTCTCCGCGTTCGAGGCGGCACTGCCGGTGGAGCACGAGATCCACACCTACGAGGGCGCGCCGCACTCCTTCTTCGACCGCCGCCAGGAGGCCTACAAGGACGAATCCCAGGACGCGTGGGAACGCATCCTGGGATTCATCGACGGTCTTTAGGCGGCTGCGGGCTCTTCGATCCGGCGCGGGAGCAGCGTCTCGCGCGCGATCACGAGGCGCTGGATCTGCGACGTGCCTTCGTAGAGCTGCATGATCTTGGCGTCACGCATCAGCTTCTCGACGGGGTAGTCCTTGATGAAGCCGTAGCCGCCGTAGACCTGCACGGCGTCCGTGGTGACCTCCATCGCGGAGTCGGCCGCGAAGCGCTTCGCGTGCGAGGACTCGAGCGTGTTGCGCTTGCCCTGGTCGAGCAGCACGGCCGACTGCCAGGCCGCGAGGCGCGACAGGTGGACCTTGGTCGCCATGTCGGCGATCAGGAACTGGATGCCCTGGTGCATCGCGATCGGCACGCCGAACTGGACGCGCTCCTTGGAGTAGGCGGTCGCGAACTCGAAGGCCGCGCGCGCGATGCCGGTGGCCATCGCCGCCACGCCGGGGCGCGTGCGGTCGAGGGTCATCATCGCCAGCTTGAAGCCCTTGTTCTCCTCGCCGACCAGGTGGTCGAGCGGGATCTCGGTGTCGTTGAAGGTGATGGTCGCGGTGTTGGACGCCCGCTGGCCCATCTTGTCTTCCTTCTTGTCCACCGTGACCGTGTCGTCCTTGGGCACGATGAAGCAGGAGATGCCGCGGTGGCCCTTGTCCTTGTCGGTCTTGGCGTAGACCGTGAAGAAGGACGCGTAGCCGCCGTTGGTGATGAAGCACTTGGAGCCGTTGATGACCCACTTGTCGCCCTTGCGGACGGCCGTGGTGCGCATCCCGGAGACGTCGGAGCCGGCGTCCGGCTCGGTCAGGCAGAAGGAGGCGAAGATCGGGGACTCCGTGAGCATCCCGAAGTACTTCTCCTTGAGCGCCTCGGAGCCGCCGAGGGCGAGCGGAGCGGTGGCGAGGCCGTTGGCCCCGATCGAGGTGCCGATGCCGGAGCAGCCCCAGCACAGCTCTTCCTCGATCAGACAACCCTCGAGGTAGGACACGCCGGGTCCGCCGTAGGCCTCCGGAACGTGCGAGTTCATCAGGCCGAGCTCCCAGGCCTTCTCGAGGATGGCCTGCGGCCAGGTGCCCTCCTTATCGAACTCCCAGGCGACGGGACGGATCTCTTTGGCCGCGAAGTCGTGCGCCATCTCGCGGAGGGCGACCTGCTCGTCGGTCAGTGTGAAGTCGACCATCTCAAAACTCCTTGCCAGCTCACGATTGACTGGTCAGTCAACACAGCTAATGGTACCCGCTCGAAGCCGAAACGGCACAATGATCTGCAGTGCAGGACGCGCTGGGAATCGTCGTCGTCGCCGTGGTGGTCCTCGCCGGGCTGGTCGGGCTCGCGGCCGTGCTGCTGAGCCGCGGGGCGCACGACCACATCGGCCGCGGCGGGCTGACGCTTGAGCACGAGATGCCGCGCCCCCACGAAGGTCCGGCCGCCGCGGCGGCCCGCGACGAGGAGATCGCCCAGATGCTCGCCGCCACCAACGCCCGGCGAGCGGCGCAAGGGCGCCCGCTGCTCGCGCTGAGCGAGCTGCGGGCCGAGCCGGACCCCGACCTGGTGGCCGAGGTCCGTGCTTTCGTCGAGACCCGCAACGCCCGGCGCGTCGCGCGCGGACTGCCGCCGCTGGACGTCGAGGCGGAGGTCGAAAGGCGCCTTTCGAGTCAGGATGGGTAGCCTCCCGCCCATGCCTGCCCTTCGCCGCTTCGACGTCGACGAGCTCCTCACACGTCCGGGGACCTACTTTCACCCTGAGACCGAGATCGTCCTCATCGTCGACGACTCCGCCCACGTCGACCTCGAGCTGATCGAAGAGGAAGAGGAGGGCGCCGAGTGGATCCTGCTCGGCGACGACCCCGCGATCGACGAGCACAAGCGCGACGAGCTGGTCGAGGCCTTCGAGACGCGGCGCGCTCGCTCGGCGGTTCGCGAGGATCCCGACGAGGACGAGCCCGACGACGAGGATCCGCTCGAGCCCGACCCCGACGAGTATTAGACGAAGTAGAAGACGATCCCGACCACGACGTAGACGGCGAGCAGCTGCACGCCCTCGAACCACGTCGATTCGCCGTCCTGCGACACGTGTGAGGCGATCAGCACCGCGAGCAGGATCGCGCCGATCTCCAGCCCGCTGAACTCCAGCGAGAGCGGGAACGGGCCCATCACGAAGCTCAGCAGCACGAGCACGGGCATCACGAACAGCGCGATCTGGGCGCTCGACCCGATCGCGATCGCGAGCGCGATGTCCATCTTGTCGCGCGAGGCGAAGTAGATCGCGACCCAGTGCTCGGCCGCGTTGCCGACGATCGCGACGATGATCAGGCTGACGAAGAAGGGCGAGAGCCCGATGCCCTCGGACGCCGCCTCGATCGAGCCGACGAGGATCTCGGACATGATGCCGACGGCCACGCCGGCGCCCGCGAGCAGGCCGACGCTCTTCTTGATGCTCCACGCGTGCGCGGCGGTGTCCTCCTCCTCGGTGTCCGGGTTGAAGACGTCGCGATGGGTCCTCAGCGAGAACCAGAGCCCGGCGAAGTAGGACAGCAGCAGCACGATCGCGACCGCGAACGACATCCGCTCGACGGCGGTCGGGAAGTTCGTCGCCTCCTCGCTGAGCTGCGGGAGCTCGCCCCCGCGCGCGAGCAGGAACATCGCCGGCAACACGAGCGCGACGGTCGCCAGCAGCAGCATCGTCGCCTGCGCGCCGGCCGCCTCGGCGACGAACTTGTTGCGCTCGCGCCCCCAGCCGCCGACCAGCATCGCGGCGCCCATCACCAGCAGCAGGTTGCCGAGGATCGAGCCGATGATCGAGGCCTTGACGACCTCCTGCAGGCCCTTCTCGAGCGCGAACAGCGCGATGATCAGCTCAGGCGCGTTGCCGAACGTCACGTTCAGCAGGCCGCCGATGCCCGGGCCGGCCCGGTGCGCGAGCTCCTCGGTCGCACGGCCCATCAGCGCCGCCGTGGGCACCACGCCCAGCGCCGAGGAGAAGAAGACGATGATCGGATCGGCGCCGATCACATCCAGGACGACCGCGATCGGGATGAACGGCACGAGGAGGTACGGCCACCCCTGCCCACTGAGCAGGAAACGCCACAGGTTGGAGGGTGCCTGAGGCTCGCTCACCGGGGCCGGAGCATACGGTGCCCGCGGTGTGAACGGCGCAGGAGGCTCAGCTCGAGAGCAGGTCGGCGCATTTACGCGCCTTCGCCACGTCGCCGTTGGCCTGCTCGATGCAGGCGGCGTACTTGTCGACGTTGTTGGGCGTCTCGCTGCTGTTGGGCTCCGTCGTGTCGCCGCCGCCGGTCGCCAGGCCGAACCCGAGGTTGGCGAGGCCGGCCGCGTCGATCGCCTTCAGCAGCTCACCGAACGGCTTCGGGTCCTGCGGCGCGGGGAAGCTCTGCTCCTTGGCGACCTTGGTGAAGGTGACGTCCAGCAACAGCGCCGTGTCGATCTTCGAGTCCGCGTTCTTGAGGTCGGCGTTGACGGTCAGCCGGCGCAGGATCTTGTCCTCGGACCCGGTGTAGACCGTGACCGTGAGCGACTTGATCGCGTCCGCCGCGGCCAGCTTCTGCGCGGGCGTGAGGCGCTGCGGGATCCTGCCGCTGGCGCCCGGGACCTTCAGCGACGCCGCGCGGGCGGTGATCTTGTCCAGGTCGGCGATCACCTGCTTGATGTCGGCCTGGCCGCTGATCTTGATCGTGTCCGCGTCGCCGACCTTGGCCGTGCCCTCGTTGCGGGCGTTCGGCAGCCATTTGGTGAAGTCGATGCCGAGGCTCCCGAGCACCAGGCCACCGCTGTTCGGCGCCTGCTTCTGCTTCAGCGACTGCTCGTAGGCCGCGACGAGCTGCTTCATCACGGGCTGGCTGACCTCGTAGGCCGTGCCCATCAGCGACACATAGCCCTTCGTGCCGTTCCACATGGCTCCCGCACTGAAGCTCTGCCCGCCGGCCTGCAGCTCGGCGGTGAACGCGAACTTCGGCAGCTTGCCGGGGCCCTGGCTGGCGAACGGGCCCTGCAGATGCGCCGTGACCGGGCCCTGCGCGGCGGCGGCGCCGCCGCGCGGCTGGATCGCGAGCTTGAGGTCGACGTCGGCCGACTTCATCTTGCCCAGGTTCGAGAACGTGGCGCGCAGGAGCGAGCTCGCGTCCGTCGTGGCGCTCGCGCGCTCGGACTGCGGCGCCTCTGACCCGCCACACGCGGCCAGCGCGAGTACAGAGAGCAGCGGGAGGATGAAACGGAGACGGCTGGTCATCGGCGTGCACGATGTAACGGTCCGGCGGGGCGAGCCTAGCATTGGAAAATGCGCTTACGACGCAGTCACGTCTGTGCCATCGCGACGATCGTGTGCAGCCTTTTCGCCGTTCCCGCCTCTGCCGCGGCCAAGAGTCCGACGGTCGCCGGCGAGCTGAAACGGCTCGCCGCCGCCGGGACGCTGACGCGCGAGGACGCCGCGGCGAAGCGCGCCGTCTACGACGAGGCGAGGCGCAAGGTCAAGTTGCTGACCGGCATGCGCAAGGCGGAGCTCGGCGGCGTCGTGAGGGACCTCGAGGGCATGGCGGCGCGCGACCAGTTCAAGGTGCCGTCGCGGCTCCCGGCGCTCTTCCTCACGCTCCAGCGCAACGTCGAGTACTGGAGCTCGCAGCCGCTGCTCAACGCCGGCGCGCGGCTCAGCTTCCCCGGCTCCGAGCTCGTCTTCCAGCGCTATCCGGGGCACGGCCTGCAGATCCAGTGGCTCGGGACCTTCGGCAAGCTCAACGGCTACTGGAGCGGCGGCAAGCGCTACGACACGCGGGCCGGCGCCCTGCTCGACGAGGCGCTGCCGCTGGCCACCGAGCGCGCGGGCGGGCTCGCCTGGGAGTACCTGTTCCCGTTCGACGGTCAGGCCCCGCCGTGGGTCAGCTCGCTCGCCCAGGGCACGGGGCTGCAGGCGATGGCGCGCTCGGCCACGCGGCTGCAGCGCCAGGCCGAGGTCTTCCCGATCGCCCAGCGCGGGCTCGGCATCTTCGAGACCCCCCCGCCCGCGGGCGTGCGTGTACGGGCCGGACGCGGCGCCCACTACCTGCAGTACTCGGGGCTGGCGAAGCTGAAGATCCTCAACGGCTTCGTCCAGTCGCTCGTCGGCCTCTACGACTTCGCCGCACTGACGGGCGACGCGACCGCGCGCTCGCTGTTCCGCGCGGGCGACGTCGCCGCGCGCAAGGAGGTCCCGACCTTCGACACCGGCGCCTGGTCGCTGTACTCGCGCGGCTCGAGCACCCACGAGTCCGACCTCGGCTACCACAGGCTGCTGCGCGACTTCCTCGTCGCGCTCTGCTCGCGCACGGCGACGGTCCAGTACTGCAGCGCCAGCCGCCACTTCACCAGCTACCTCAAGCAGCCGCCGGTCGTTTCGGTGCTCGCGCGGACCCTGCGGCCGAGGAAGTCGGGCAAGCTGCGCTTCAAGCTCTCGAAGATCTCGAGGGTGTCGGTGCACGTCACGCGCGGCTCGACCGTGGTGGCGACGATCAACCCCGGCGTGCTCTATCGGGGAACGAAGTCACTGGCCTGGACGGCGCCGAAGAAGACCGGCACCTACGGCGTGAGCGTCACCGCCACCGACCTGGCCGGGAACACGGGCTCCGCGGCGGGGGAGGTCGAGGTCAAGAGGCGCCCGTAACATGGGTCGTTCGCAATGCGGCCGCGGACGATCCTCTACACGGGCAAGGGCGGTGTCGGCAAGACGTCCGTCGCGGCGGCCACGGCGCGCCGTGTCGCCGCCGACGGCCTGCGAACGCTGGTGATCTCCACCGACCCGGCGCATTCGCTCGCCGACGTGCTGCAACTGCCCGTGGGCGGGGAGCCGACCGACGTCGGCGGTGGCCTGTTCGCTCAGCAGGTCCAGGCCCAGGACGAGCTCGAGCACCACTGGAGCGCGGTCTCGGAGTGGCTCGGCGGCGTGCTGATGGAGCGCGGTGTGGACCGGATCGCGGCCGAGGAGCTGACCGTCCCGCCCGGTGGCGACGAGCTCTTCTCGCTGCTGGTCCTCAAGGGGCACGTCGAGTCGGGCGAGTGGGACGCGATCATCGTCGACTGCGCGCCGACCGGCGAGACGCTGCGGCTGCTCTCGTTCCCGGACGCCGCCCGCTGGTGGCTGGACAAGGTGCTGGGCAAGGAGCAGTCGATGCTCTCCGCCGCGCGCCCGCTGGCGCGCATGTTCCTCGACGTGCAACTGCCCGACGAGAAGGTGCTCGCCGAGGTCCAGCGGCTCGTCGGCAACCTCGTGGGGATGCACGAGCTGCTGCGCGACGCCTCGCGGGTGACGATGCGGCTCGTGATGACGCCCGACCGGATGGTCGTGGCCGAGGCGATGCGCACGTACACTTACCTGAACCTCTACGGCTACCTGACCGACGCCGTGGTCGTCAACCGCGTCTTCCCGGACGAGCTGTCGGAGGGCTACTTCGGCGCCTGGCATGCCGTCCAGCGCGAGCAGCTGGAGCTCGTCGCCTCCGCCTTCGCGGTGCCGGTGCTCGAGGCGCCGTACTACGCGGCCGAGGTGATCGGCGGCGAGCGGCTGGACGAGCTCGCGGGGGCCATCTTCGCCTCGCACGAGCCCGCGGCGGTGCTGCATGACCGGTTGACGCAGGAGCTGAGCATCGTCGACGGCATCGGCCTCGCTGCGGCTGGATCTCCCGTTCGCGGAGCGTGGCGCGATCTCGCTCAAGAAGATCGGGCTCGAGCTCGTGGTCCGCGTGGACGGCCACAAGCGGACGATCGTGCTGCCGGGCGCGCTGGCCGGCTTCAGGCCGACGTCGGCGACGCTGGAGGAGGGCTCGTTGCTCGTGGGGTTCGAGAATGGCTGAGCCCGATCGCGAGGCCTACGAGGCGGCGGAGCGCCTGGTGCGCGAGGCGTCGGCGCGGGCGGAGGAGGCCGCGCGCGCCGCGGCGGCCTCGACACCGCCCAACGGCTGGAGCAGCGGTGCCGAGCCGCCGCCCTCGAACGCGTTCCCGGACCTGACCGCGCTGCTCGCGCTCGTCGACGGCTTGCGCGGCACGCTCCCGCCCGAGCTCGCCCGTCAGCTCGCCGATGCCCTGCGTGAGCTGCTGATCGCGATCCGCGCGGTGCTCGACTTCACGATCGAGCGCCTCGACAGCCCGCCGAGCGGCGAGCGCGCGGTGGAGGACATCCCGATCTCATGAGCCTTCGCAAGGATCTCGTCGGCCTCCCGAAGGAGCTGCAGATGGCCGCGGCGGCGGCGCTCGCCCTGGCGCTGTCGCTCGTCCTGCCCTGGTACCAGAAGTCGTACTTCCAGGGCGGCAAGGTCGTCCAGGCCAACGTCTCGGCGCTCGGGGTCTTCACCTTCGTCGAGGCCGCGGTGCTGCTGGTCGCCATCGCCGTGCTGTTCCTCGTCTGGGCGCGCTCGCAGCGGCGCGGCTTCCACCTGCCCGGTGGCGACGGCGTCGCGATCACGCTCGCGGGCTGCTGGGCATTGCTCCTGCTCGTCTGGCGACTGTTCGACAAGCCCGACATCCAGGGCACGGTCGCCGGCGCGACGATCGGCATCCAGTGGGGGATCTTCGGCGCGCTGCTGGCCGCGGGGGCGCTGATCGCCGCGGGCGCGCGTGTGCGATCCGCACACCGTCCCGAGCCCCCTAACCCGGCCGCCGGGGACGTCGAATGGGTCAACGCGCCGAGCCGCGAGCGCGAGAGCCGGCCCGACCGGCGGCCGCGCGACGCGTCCGAGGTCACCGACGTGCTGCGCGAGCGCCCCGCGTGGGAGGGCGATCCGCGCGAGCCAGCGCTCGACGCCTCGCGCGCGCAGACGACCCGGCTGCCCGAGGACCCGTCCCGGGAGCAGACGACGCGGCTGGACGACGCGCCGACCACGCGGCTCCCCGGCGATCCCGCAGACGAGCGCACGACGCGGCTCCCCGGCGATGCCGCAGACGAGCGCACCGCGCGGCTGTTCGACGATCCTTCCCGCGCGCGCACCACGCGTCTCCCGAGATGACCCGTCCGCGGCGCCGACCCGGCGCGAGCGGCGCCCGGACGACACCCCGCCGTTGTGGGAGGACGACTCCCCGGGCCCCTCGCGCTGACGCGGGAACTCAAGCGGGCGGTGCCGCCCGTCCAACATGCGTCTCAAGGATCCGCCCCCGTCCGGCCGATGACTCGGGTCGTGACCCTCTCCGCCGCCTCCATTTACCAGATCGACGAGCGCGGACTCGAGCTGCGCCGCTCCTACATGCGCATGACCACAGCCGAATTCGAGCTGCTGGGGAGCATGCAGGCTTGGGCCGACCGCAACTCCGAGGCGCTCGGCATGGCACTCGCCGAGCACACCTTCAGCGCCGGCCCGGCCGGTGGCTTCCTGCGCGAGTACGCCGAGTCCAAGGGGATCGGTGTCGATGCACTCAAGAAGGGCTGGGGTTCAGCACAGGCGGGGCATCTGAAGGACATCTTCGTGCGCGCCGCGACCGGCGACTTCGGCGTGAAGTACTTCGAGGCGCTGCTCGGCGTCGGCGCGCTGCACAGCAAGATCAACCTGCCGCTGAAGTGGTTCCTGGGCACCTACCCCGTGTTCCTGGACCTGATCAACGAGGCGATGCGCAAGGACGTGCCCGAGCCGGCGCGCATCGAGCAAGAAGTCGTGGGGCCGCAATTCGGACGCCGTCGACCACGAGGTCCTGTTCGCCGCCGAGCGCGCGCTCGGCCGCATCTTCAACTACGACTCGCAGGCGATCGTCGAGGCGTTCTACTACGACACGTTCGCGTCGATGGGCGTCAACCTGCGCACCGTCGGTGACGCCGGTCCCGGCCGCGACATCAGCGACCTCTTCGGCACCGTGCGCAACACGATGCACGAAACCCTCCAGACCTTCGGCGCCTCGACCTTCGAGGTGCAGGACATGTGCTCGTCGATGAACGTCCGTCTCTCCGAGACCGGGCAGGCCGTCAACGAACTCGCCGAGAGCGCCTCGCGCGTCGCCGAGGGCGCCGCGCGCCAGGCCGACGTCGCGGTCCAGGGCCGCACCGCGGTCGAGCAGGCCTCCGGCGCCGCGCTCGGCGCGACCGACCTCAGCCGCACCGGCATCGAGGCCGCCGTCGACGCGACCGCCGCGCTCAACGACGCCCGCGAGCGCATCGAGGACGCCGCCACGGCGATCACCGCTCTCGCCGGCCGCTCGCAGCAGGTCGGCGGCATCGTCGAGGCGATCCACGACATCGCCCGCCAGACCAACCTGCTCGCGCTCAACGCCGCGATCGAGGCCGCCCGCGCCGGTGAGCGCGGCCGTGGCTTCGCCGTCGTCGCCGACGAGGTCCGCCAGCTGGCCGAGCGCGCCGCGCGCTCCGCCGCCGACGCCGGCGATCTGATCGCGGGCATCCAGGGCGAGACCGACCAGGCCGTCCAGCTCGTCCGCGACGCCGCCGCCCGCACCCAGGTCGGCACCGAGGGCTTCGGCCGCGCCCGCGCCACGCTCGAGCAGATCGACGGCGCCGTCGGCCTGATCACGATCGAGCTCGACGGCATGAGCCGCCTCACCGCGGACATCGCCACCTACGCCGAGGAGACCGCCGCCTCCGCCCAGCAGATGTCGGCCACGACGCAGCAGACGAACGCCTCCACCCAGGAGATCGTCGCCTCCGTCACCCAGCTCTCCACCCACTCGGAGAAGCTCTCCCGCCTCACCGAACAGCTCGACCTCGCCCGCTAAGGATCACCTAGAGGGCCTGGCCCCTCTAGGAATCTCTAGGCGACCGGGGAGAGCGTGCGCGTCTCCGCGTGGAGTTCGGCGAGGATGCCGGCGAGGGCCAGCGCGTGGTCCTCCTCCGTAAGGGTGCCTTCGGTGGTGAAGGCGTCGTCGGCGAGGCCGATCGGGAGCTCGCGGTCGATGACGCGGGCGCCGATGGCGGAGAGGACCTTGCGTGCCTCGGCCTGGGCCCAGACCGCGCCGAACAGGCCGGTCGAGGTGCCGACGACCGCGGCGGGCTTGTTGCGCAGCGGCGAATCGGCCAGCGGGCGCGAGAGCCAGTCGAGCGCGTTCTTGAGCTGGCCCGGGATCGAGTGGTTGTACTCCGGGGTGGCGACCAGGACCGCGTCGGCGGAGGCGATCGCGTCGAACAGCGCCTGGACTGAGTCAGGTCGCCCACCCTGCTCGTCGTCCTCGTCGAACGGCGGGATCAGCTTGAGCCCGTCGAACTCGACGAGCTCGGCCTCCCCGGGCAGGAGGTCGCCCGCTGCCCGGAGGAGCTTGGAGTTGTGGGAGCCGGCGCGCAGGCTGCCGGAGAGGCCGAGGACCTTCATGCCTACGCCTGCGGGGCCAGTTCGAGGTTGATCTGGAGCTTGACCTCGTTGGCGAGGGCGAAGCCGCCCTTGGGCAGCGGGGCGTTCCAGTCGAGGCCGTACTCGGTGCGATCGACGATCGCCTCGAGCTCGAGGCCGACCTTCTCGACGCCGCCGAAGGTCTCGTGCGGCTCGGTGATCGTGCCGCGGGCCTCGATCGGGCGCGAGTTGCCCTTGATCGTCAGCTCGCCGTCGACGACGAGCGAGCCGTTGTCGGCGCGCACCAGGGTCGAGGAGAAGGTCACGTACGGGTGGCGCTCGGTGTCGAAGAAGTCCGGCGCCTTGAGGTGCGTCGCGAGGTTGTCGTCCTTGACGGCGATCGAGTCGGCGCTGACGCGGCCCTCGAGCCGCAGCGTGCCGTCCTCGGCCGCGGTCAGCGTCGCCTCGTAGTCGTCGAAGTTGCCGCGGAAGGTCGAGACGACCATGTGCTTGACCGCGAAGCCGACCGTGGAGTGGACCGGATCGACGGTCCACGTGGTGCCGGTCGGGATCGGGGTTGAAGTGGTGATGGCGCTCATTGCGTATGTCTCCTGGAGGTTCTCTATCCGGACTGTGGTCCGCTTGGTGCAGACAATGTAGCACGTAAACGGACTACAGTCCAGTTCGGCTATCATGGGCTCCGCGATGACCGGCTCCCTCCCCCTTTTCGGCGAAGCGCGCCCCGAGCGCGCGGACGCCGCCGAGAACCGCCGCAAGGTGCTTGCGGCGGCGGAGGCGCTGTTCGCTCGCTGCGGCCCCGCGAACGTGACGATGGACGCCGTCGCGGCCGAGGCGGGCGTCGGCAAGGGCACGCTCTTCCGGCGCTTCGGCGACCGCGCGAGCCTGGCCCGCGCGGTCATCTCCGACCACGAGTCCAAGCTGCAGGACGAGCTGATCCGCGGCGCCGCGCCGCTCGGCCCGGGCGCACCACCGCTCGATCGCCTGATCGCCTTCGGGCGCGCGTACCTGGACTTCCTCAACCGCAACGCCGAGCTGTTGCGCGAGGCCGAGGGCTCGCACGAGGCGCACCTCGCGAGCAGCCCGTACGCCTTCTACCGCACGCACGTCGCGATGCTGCTGCGCGAGGCCGGCCTGGGCGACCGCGCCGACTATCTCGCCGACGTCGTGTTGATGCCGCTCAGCGCCACCGCCTTCACCTACCACCGCGGCGCGCGGCGGCTGAGCTGCGACGAGCTCGCCGACGCTCACGCGGACCTCTGCTCGCGCCTCCTATCCTCATCGCGATGAGCGCCCCGGTGGTTCCCGCGTCTGTCGAGGAGGTCGCCGACGGCCTGCAAGCGGTCGGCTACCTGCCTGGCGAGTCCACCGCGCTGGTCGCGTATCTCGCCGCCCGCCTCGGCAAGCCGGTCCTCGTCGAGGGCCCCGCCGGCGTCGGCAAGACCGAGCTGGCGAAGGCGATGGCCTCCTACCTGCAGCGCGATCTCGTGCGCCTGCAGTGCTACGAAGGCCTCGACGAGGCCAAGGCGCTGTACGAGTGGAACTACCGCAAGCAGCTGCTGCGGATCCAGGCCGAGGCCGAGGGCACGGGCTGGCAGGCGGTCCAGGACGACATCTTCGGCGAGGAGTTCCTGCTCAGCCGCCCGCTGATGCAGGCGATCGCCTCGCCCACGCCGGTCGTGCTCCTGATCGACGAGATCGACAAGACCGACCAGGAGTTCGAGGCGATGCTGCTCGAGCTGCTGTCGGACTTCCAGATCTCGATCCCCGAGCTCGGCCGGATCGAGGCCCGCACGCACCCCGTCGTGCTGCTCACGAGCAACAACTCGCGCGAGCTGACCGAGGCGCTCAAGCGCCGCTGCCTCTATCTGTGGCTGGACTACCCGACGCCCGATCGCGAGCTCGCGATCGTCCGCCTGCACGCGCCCGACCTGCCCGAGACCGTCGCCCGCCGGCTCGTGGAGGTCGTCGCGATGGTCCGCGAGCTCGACCTCAAGAAGCCGCCGTCGATCGCGGAGTCGATCGACTGGGCGCGCGCCCTGCTGCTGCTCGGCGCGCAGGACATCGACCAGCGCACCTTCCGCGACACGCTCTCGATCATCGTCAAGCACCGCACGGACCTCGACACCGTGGCCGAACGGGTCGGGGTGCGCCTCAGCACCACCGCATGACGCTCCCCGCTCACCTGATCGGGTTCGCGGACGCGCTCCGCACCGAGGGGGTGGCGATCGGGACCTCCGAGCTCAACGATGCCTTCGCCGCGCTCGGCGAGGTCGAGTGGACGCGGCCCGGCCCGTTCAAGGAGGCGCTGGCGGCGACACTGGCCAAGTCCCCTGACGACCGCCGGGTCTTCGAGCTCGTGTTCGAGCGCTACTTCTTCCGCGCGACCGAAGGTGCCGCGCTCGACGCCGGCGTGGGCGAGGGCAACCAGGACGGCGAGCCGGGCATGCCGGGCGGCGAGCGGATCGACTTCGACGCGCTGCGCGAGCAGATCCTCGAGGCGATCCGGGCCGGCGACGAGGCCGCACTGCGCGACCTGGCGCGCCTCGCGATCGCCGCCTTCGGCCGCCGTGGCGAGGGCTCGGGCGTGCTCGGCGTCGACGTCCAGCGCATCCGTCGCGCGCTCGGGCTGAAGTCCGATCCGGCCGGGCTGGTCAAGGGTGACGCCCCACCGGAGGAGCTCCCGCTCACACGCGACCAGATCCGCCGCTTCGAGGCCCACCTGCGGCGCGAGCTCGAACGCGCCCAGATCGAGCGCACCCAGGCGCTGCCGCCCGCGCGCCCGCTGAATGAGCTCGACCGCGCGCTCCCGTCAGGCCCAGCCCAGGACCTCGCGGCCGTCCACCGCGTCGTGATGCAGCTCAAGCGCCGGCTCGCGACCCAGGGCCACCAGGCCCGCGGCCACGCCCGCCACGCGCACGTCGACGTCCGCCGCACGATGCGCGCCTCGCTGGAGACGGGCGGCGTCCCGGTCGTCCTGAAGTACAAGCCCAAGCGCCCGCGCCGCCCGGAGCTCTACGTCCTCTGCGACGTCTCGACCTCGGTCACGTCCGCCTCCGTCTTCTTCCTCAGCGTCCTGCACGCGCTGCACGACAGCTTCCGCAAGATGCGCAGCTTCGTCTTCGTCGAGCGAATCTCCGAGGTCACCGACGTCTTCGAGCGCGAGCGCGACTTCAGGGCCGTCAACGACGCGATCTCCAAGGACGCCGGCGTCGCCGACGTCTCCGGCTACACCGACTACGGCCGCGTCTGGCGCGAGTTCCTCCAGTCGGTCGAGGACGATCTGCACCCGCGCGCGACGGTGATCGTGCTCGGCGACGCCCGCACCAACGGCCGCGACCCGCGCGCGGACATCTTTGCCCGCATCGCCGAGAAGGCCGGCCGCACGTTCTGGCTGAACCCCGAGCCGCAGCTGTATTGGAACTACGGCGACTCGGTGATCAGCGCCTATGAGCCCTACTGCGAGGCCTACGAGTGCTGGACGACGCGCCAGCTCGAGGACTTCGTGAAGGCGCTCACGCGTCCGCAGCGGTAGCGAACGACGGGCGCCCCGGAGGGCGCCCGTCGCCGTGATCACGGTGTCGTCGTCGACAGCGTGAACGTCAGCGTCTTGGAGTACGCGCCCGTTCGCAGCGCGTCGCTCGCCCCGATGTGCTGCTTGAACGTGACCGTCACCTCGTCATTGGAAACCGGTGCCGACCACGCGGCCTTCGAGAACTCGACGACCAGCGGCGACGGCAGTGAGAACGCGCCGTTGGTCAGGTGGCCGGGCTCCGATACCGTCAGCGCCGCATCCCCCGCGCTGGAGATCACGGTCGCGGTCGTGGTTGCCGCATAGTCGCGGACCACGCCCGGCGTGAACGCCCCGAAGCTCGCGTTCGGCCCCATGCCCAGCGACAGTGTGGCCGGCACGACCCCGCCCGCGGAGCCGTTCTCGCCGATCTCGACCGTCGCGGACCGGAACGCTTCGAGGTTGCCCGCGGCATCGACCGAGAACCACCGGAACGTGGTCGTCTGCTCGACCCACAGCGTCTCCCCGGGCTCCCGGAACTCGGTCTGCTTGTAGCGCGGAGACTCGAGTGTCGGCGTCGTGCCGTCGGTCGTGTAGTAGACCGTGGCCGGCTCGGAGACCTCGAAGCGCACGCCGCGGGGCGAATCGGACTGGCCGGCCGGCACGAGCGACGACGTCGCCGCCTGCTTGTCCTTTCCGTAGTCGCTGGCGATCCGGAACATCTCCATCACGCCGTTGGCGTACTCCATCGTCTCGCTGTGTCCGCTGACGAGGTCGGGGTTGCCGACCCAGGCGGGCTGGAAGGAGCCGCCCTGGAAGTTGCCGGTCGCCGGGTTATAGACCGACCCGCCGACCTCCCAGCCGAACGCGAAGATCCCGTAGTTGAAGTACAGGTCCTCGCGGACGTTGCCGGCGGAGGAGTACAGGACGTCGGACGAGCCGCCGACGTTCTCCGGCGTGACGACCGTCTCCCGCTCCGCGCGCACCTGCGAGAGGATGCGGTCGGCCGACTGCCAGTAGTAGGCCTCGTCGCCCAGCGGCGGGCGCGGGGTGGTGATGCGCCCGTTCGCGATGTAGGCCCCCGGCTGCCAGAAGAGCTGGCCGCCGTTGGAGTGCACCGACATGAAGAACTTGATGTTGCGGTAGTTCTCCACGAGCCAGATCGCGTTCTGGGACTCCGGCTCGGAGAGCTTGGCCGGGCCCTGGAACGTGTCGCTGGTGCAACTCGTCGATGCCCCGCTGTAGCCGTCGAAGCCCGAGCCGACTCGATAGTTGCGGTTGAGGTCCACGCCCCAGGCGTTGCGCCGGCCGGGATCGGCGTTGTTGTCGGGGCAGTGGTTGGTCATGTTCCGGCGCTGCGAGGCGAAGTTGTAGAACGAGTAGTTCGCCCCGTCGGGGTTGTTGGCTGGGACCAGGAAGATGTCGACGTTGTCGACGATGTCGCGGGTCGCGGCGTCGGTCGCGTAGTTGTGCACGAGCCGCTCGGCCGTCTCGAGCGTGATCGTCATCGGCACCCACTCGCGGGCGTGATCGCTCGCCTGGATCAGCACCCCGGGCTTGGAGCCGTCGCGGCTCTTGCCGATCCGCAGCGCGCGGACCGTGTACGGGCCGCGGGGCACCTCGCCCTCGGGCGCGCCGGTCCGCTTGACGTCAAGGAAGTCCGTCAGCGCGATCGGCGCCGCTGTGGCCTGCACGATGCCGGTCCCGGCGTTGCTGCGGTACGGGTGCGCCCGGTCGATCAGGCCCTGCGCGCCGGTCTCGATCGCCGCAGCGACCTGCGCCGCGGTGCTCGCGAGCGCGCCGGTGGCGTTCTTGGCCAGCAGCACGCGGACGAGCTTGCCCTCGACCTCGACCGCCAGCGGCAGATCGGCACCGGCCCGGTCGACGAACTCGACCGTGATGTCGTTGCCGCCCTCGTGGCCCCACGCCGCCGAGCTCACGACGACCGCGGACTGCCCGGTCCCGCCGATCGTCGCCTGGGCCTTGCGCTGGTAGCCGTTGGTCTTATTCGGCAGCGTGACGATCTGAGCGATCTCGGGGTGCTGCTCAGCGATCTCGTCGAAGCGCGAGTACAGCTGCTGCGGATGCTGGTAGTCGTCGACGAAGTCGGACTGGTACCCCGGCAGCGACGTCAGCGGCGTGACGTCGCGCAGCCAGTCGGAGACCTTGCCCGTCGTGACGCCGCCCGTGCTGCTGGTGACGCGGATCAGATCCGGCCGCGTGGCGACCTTGAACAGGTTGCGATGGAACATGTAGACGCCGGAGTCGACGAACCGGCTCATCGTCCGCGAGGAGATGAACTCGGTCCCCGGACCCTGGTCGTTGGCCACCGTCATCCCGACGACCGGTGTGGTCTGCTCACCCTCGGTCGTGCGCGCCTCGACGTAGAGGAAGCCCTGCCCCTTGGTCGTGAAGTAGTCGGCCCTGACGACCCGCACCGTCGGGTCCGGCGGCTTCGGCAGCACCGACGGCGCCGCGACGGCGGCGGCCGGCTTGAAGGCTCGCTCGGCTCCCAGGCCCCAGCCGAAGGCATCGCCCGACTCGACCACCTCCGCCCCGCGCGCCACCAGGTCGAGCAGTTCCTGATCGGTGACGACTGCGTCGGTCTCGATCCCGTCGGGCACGCGAGCGTAGCCGCCCGAGAAGTCAAAGCCCTCGGATTCGAGCTTGCTCAGCATCACCGACCCGTCGACCTGCACCCGCACGGTCTTCACCACATCCGGCGTCTCAAGCGCCGACCTCCCCTGCCCTTGTGCCGCCGACGGACTGACCGCCGCCGCCGCCGCTAAGGCAAGCACCAACCAACGACTGCGCACGCGCATTCGTTTCCCCCTAAATCGCCCCATGTACCCGATGGCGGCGCCGCGTTCATGAGTTTCTCATCAGATCGCCATCTGGTCAAGACCTGCTCTCTACCCTCTCCAGCCGTGCCTCGTCTTCTCCTCGCCGCCCTCTTCGCGACGCTCCTACTGGCGGCACCGGCACGCGCGGCGGGCCCCACCGACTACGTTCGCGGGGCGCAGAACCGCGACGGCGGCTTCGGGATGACGCAGTCCGGCGGCTCCTCGCAGCTCGCGACGGGCTGGGCCCTGCTCGGCCTCGCCGCCGCCGGCCAGCGCCCCGGTCCGGCCGCGCTGGCGTACGTCCGGCGCGGCCTGCCGTCGCTGACCGCGCTCGGCGACCTCGAGCGGACCGTGCTCGTCGTCCGCGCCGCCGGCCAGAACCCGAGGAACTTCGGCGGCCGCAACCTGATCGCCGCGATCATGCGCCACCGCCGCAGCGACGGCTCCTTCGACGGCTACGTGAGCTACACGTCGTTCGCGATCCTCGCGCTGCGCCGCTCGGGCGTGAGCAGATCGTCGGGCACGATCAGCAAGGCCGCGCGCTGGATCGAGCGCCACCAGAACTCCGACGGCGGCTTCAACGTCGGCGGCCGCGGAGCGAGCGGGATCGACGACACCGCCTCGGCCCTGCAGGCGCTGAAGTCAGCCGGCGGCCACGGCCGCGCGGTCCGCAGGGCGGCGACGTTCCTCGCGCGCCAGCAGGGCGCCCAGGGCGGCTTCCCCCTGACCCGCGGCGCCGCGCCCAACGCGCAGTCCAGCGCGTACGCGGTCCAGGGCCTGGTGGCCGCGGGAGGACGCGAGAGCGTCGTGCGCCGCGGCCTGGCCTACCTGCGCTCGCTGACCGAGCCGAACGGGCTCGTCCGCTACTCGCGCACCGGGCGCCAGACGCCGGTCTGGGTCAGCGCCCAGGCGCTGCTGGCCCTGCATCGCCGGCCCTTCTGACGCGGTAGGCGCGGACCGGCGCCGCGAAGCCCTTGAGCTTCTTGCGGCCCGCGTCGGAGAAGTCGTAGCCCTCGGCCGCCGCGTCGCGGACCTCTTCGGAGACGAGCACGGTCGAGGGGCGCGCACGGGTCGTG
Source organism: uncultured Solirubrobacteraceae bacterium (assembly GCA_963848475.1). Classification (GTDB taxonomy): domain Bacteria; phylum Actinomycetota; class Thermoleophilia; order Solirubrobacterales; family Solirubrobacteraceae; genus Solirubrobacter. The sequence goes on from CAWKDW010000009.1 coordinate 118,662, forward strand.
AGGCGGCTGGCGAGGTTGACGGGCGTGCCGAACCAGTCGCCCCAGCGGTGCACGGCCTGCCCGCTCGCGATGCCCGCTCGCAGCGGCGGGAACGCCGGGTCCTCCGCCGCCAACTCGACGAGCCGCAGCGTCACGTCGACCATCGGCGCCGGCTCGGGAGAGACGAGCATCACCGCGTCGCCGATCAGCTTCACGAGCCGCACGGGCGGCTCGCAGGCCTCGCCGGCCAGCCGCGAGAGGCGTCCTGCGACGCTCCCGAGCTCCTCGACGGGCACGTTCTCCCCAAGCTCGGTGAACCCGACCAGGTCGGCGAAGGCGATGACCGCGTCCTGCGCGTCGTCGAGCTTGCCGGTGCGGCGCTGCTCCTGCGTGAGCGCATCGCTGCGCAGGACCTGCTGGAGATGCAGCGCGTAGACGTGCTCGAGCCAGGGGCCCGCGAGCGGCATCAGCTGCTCGGCGACGCTGCGGTAGCGATGCGCGAGCTCGTACTCGTCCAGACCGGGCTCGATGAACGTCTGCGCGACGAGTGCGCGCGTCGCCTCGGCATAGCGCGCCATCCCCTGGCCGAGCACGCGCGCGACCTCGAGCGCGTCCTCGTCGTCGAAGCCCGCCTGACGATGCAGCGTGCCGAGCTGGGTCGCCTCGAGGTCCTTCTCGCCGTAGACGCGCTCGTCGGGGTCCGCGACCGGGAGCCCGAGCGCGCGCCGGCTCGCGGTCAGGAACTCGAGCGTCACACCGGCGCGCTCGGCGATCTCGCGCGCCGTGTAGCGGGCCTCCGAGCTCAGCGCGTGCGCCACCGGGGCGAGCACGAGCTTGTCCTCGGACACGACGCGGCGCAGTTCCTCCACGTCCATCCCGCCGGCGTGCAGTTCGTCGAGCAGCCGCCGCCGCGCGTCGCGCGCGGCGTCGTCCTCGAGGTCTTCGAGCAGCCGCTCGGCGTCCCAATCCATACTCGTCGGCACGGTACCCGCCGAAGCCCGCTCATACATCCGCCGGTTTCGCCCATCAACGACACGGTCGTCGACTTCGAAGAGACCGGCATCACCGCCACCACGCCGTAGAGCGGATCGGGTGCGCCGCGGCCGGCAGGGTCGCGGCGCAGTCCCGCTCTACACTGCAGGGCAGGTGACCACTTAGTGGCAGTCGGCGCCGTGCGGCGACCCCGCCGCTCCGCGCGGCAACTGGCGCGCTCCGTCGAAGACGGCCGCTATATCGGCGAGGCGCTGCGCCATCTCGACGCGCGCGGCGACGAGCCGGACGCTCCGGTGCTGGCGGAAGCCCTGGCGCGCTTCCTCGTCGCCCGCTGCGAGTCCCATCACGCCGGCTGGCGCGTCGTGCGTCAGATCGTCGTGGACTCCTCCGCCGACGCCCCCTGGGAACGCTGCGCACGCCGCGCCGTCCCGCTCGTCGCGCAGGACCTTCTCGAGCTCTCCGCCGAAGAGGGCCGGACGCCGCTGCACCGCGCCCAGCATCTCGCCGCGCGCCGGCGCGCCGAGGAGATCGCCGGGCATCTCGACCATGCGGCGATCCTCACCGATCTGGGACTCGAATTCGAGCCGATCGACGACGATCGCTGGCGCGATGCGATCGGCTCCGCGGTCGTCGCGCGGTCGCGTGAACAGGTCGCGCGAGCGGTAGGTGACGCATTACGCGAGCCCGACCCTCTACAGTGACGCGTACAAGTCGGACCAAACGGGTCCGGCAAACAGTGCAAGCGCCCCCGGTGTCGCTCTTGGGTACCTCCGCGAACGCAGCGCACATGATCCCGTGGAGGACATCCATATGGCTACCGGAACCGTCAAGTGGTTCAGCGACGACAAGGGCTTCGGCTTCATCACCCCGGACGACGGGTCCAAGGACCTGTTCGTGCACCACACCGCGATCGGCGGCTCGGGCTTCAAGACCCTGGCCGAAGGCGCGAAGGTGTCGTACGACCCGGCTCAGGGCCCCAAGGGTCCGAACGCCGAGAACGTCTCCCTCGTCTAGCTAGCCCACTGCTTGCACGCATCGCGGCCGCTGAGGCCGCGGTGCGCGCGGTAGGCTTTTCGCAACTTTCAAACAGGGGGGCTGGGAGGAACGCCCGGCTGAGATAGCGCCCCGCACCGGCGCTGACCCTTCGAACCTGGTCGGGATAATGCCCGCGGAGGGAGCGCAATGCGCACTGAGGTCGAGGCTCCTTTGCTGGAGCCTTCTTACGTAGGCGCCGTGGGCATCGCCGGCGTCCGCAAGGCGTTCGGTGACGTCGTGGCGCTGGACGGCATCGACCTGCGGCTGCACGCCGGCGAGCTCGTCGCCGTCGTCGGTCCGAGCGGCTGCGGGAAGTCGACGCTGCTGGAGCTCGTCTGCGGCCTCCAGGCTCCCGATGCCGGGACCGTGCACGCGCCGCCCGCGGCGCTGATGGCGCAGCGCGACGCCCTGCTGCCGTGGCTGAGCGCGCTCGACAACGCCGCGCTCGCGCGGCGGGTGGCCGGCGACTCGCGCGACGTGGCGCGGGCCAAGGCGCATAGGCACTTCAAGGCCTTCGGGCTGGAGGGCTTCGAGGGCTCGCGGCCGGCCGCGCTCTCGGGTGGCATGCGCCAGCGCGTCGCGTTCCTGCGGACGCTGCTGTCCGAGCGCCCGGTCCTGTGCCTCGACGAGCCGTTCGCCTCGCTTGACGCGCTGACGCGCGCACAGGCGCAGTCCTGGCTGGCGGAGGCGCTCGCGCGCGAGCCGCGCACAGTGCTGCTGGTGACCCATGACGTCGAGGAGGCGATCCTGCTCGCCGACCGCGTCGTGCTGCTCTCGCCGCGACCGGGCCGCGTCGTGCTCGAGCTCGACGTCGCGCTGCCGCAACCGCGCATGCGGACCGCCCGCGAGGTCATCGAGCTGCGCGAGCGCGCGCTGGCGGCGCTCGGAGTCGCGGGATGAAGCGCCTCGCCCCGCTTATCGTCGTGACGGCGATCATCGTGGTCTGGGAGCTCATCGTCATCGTCGGCTGGGTGGACGAGCTGCTGCTGCCCGCGCCGAGCCAGGTCGCGCAGTCGTTGTGGGAGGACCGCGAGCTGCTCTGGCCCGACCTGCTGGTGACGACCTGGGAGGTGCTCATCGGCCTCGTCGTGGCACTCGTGCTCGGCACCGCGCTGGCCGTGGCGATGCACCTCGTGCCGTGGATCGATCGCGCGCTGCGCCCGCTCGTGGTCGGCTCTCAGGCGGTGCCGATCCCGGTCATCGCGCCGCTGATCGTGCTGATCCTGGGGTTCGGGCTGGCGCCGAAGATCCTGATCATCGCGCTGATCTGCTTCTTCCCGGTGACGGTCAACGTGGCCGACGGGCTGCGCGACAGCGATCCCGATGCGCGCAAGCTGCTGCGCTCGCTGGACGCCACGCGCTGGCAGCGGCTGCGCTTCTTGGAGGCGCCGTCGGCGCTGCCGGCCACGTTCACCGGCATGAAGGTCGCCGCGGCGATCGCGGTGATCGGCGCCGTCTTCGCGGAGTGGTCGGGCTCGGACTCCGGGCTCGGGCACCTGCTGATCACGGCGAACGGGCAACTCGAGACGGCGCGCGCGTTCGCCGCCACAACTTTGCTGATGGCCGAGGCGGTCGGGCTCTACGTGTTCTTCGCGTGGCTCGAACGCCGGGTCGTGACCTGGGGACCAAGAGCATGAAGAGACGATTGATCCTGGCGGCCGTCGCCGTCCTGCTCGCCGGCTGTGGTGAGAAGGCCGAGCCGACGGGGAACGCGCCGACCCGCCAAGAGCCGTACACGGTCATGCTCGACTATCTCCCGAACGCCGATCACGCGGGCATCTACGCCGCGCAGGCGGCCGGCCTCTACGCCAAGGCGGGGCTCGACGTCAAGATCGTGCCGCCGCCGGATCCATCGGCGCCGCTGAAGCTGCTGCGCGCGGGCCGGGCGGACGTCGCGATCTCCTACGAGCCCGAACTGCTGCTCGCACGCGACCAGGGCGCGGAGAACCTCGTCAGCGTTGCCGCGCTCGTGCAGACGCCGCTGACATCGCTGATGTCGCTGCCGTCGGCGGGCGTGAAATCGCCCGCCGATCTCGCCGGCAAGCGCGTCGGCACGGCGGGGATCCCCTACCAGAGCGCGTATCTGAAGACGATCCTGGAGAAGGCCGGCGTCGACCCCGCCTCGGTCAAGGAGACCAACGTCGGCTTCAACCTCGTCCCGACGATGATCTCCAAGAAGGCCGACGCGACGCTCGGCGCGTTCTGGAACTACGAGGGCGTCGACCTCGCCCGGCGCGGCCGCAAGCCCGTGATCCAGCGCATGGAGAACCTGGGCGTGCCGACCTACAACGAGCTGATCCTCGTCGCCCGCCGCGAGTCGCTCGACACCGCCGGGGCCTCACGGCTGCGGCGCTTCATCACCGCCACGGCGGCCGGTCACCGGCTCGTGCGCGACAACCCGACCGTCGGCGTCGACGCACTGCTGGCCGCCGACAAGAGCCTGGACCGCGGCCTGCAGGAGGCGGCGATCAAGGCGACGCTGCCCGTCTTCTTCCCGACCGACGCCAGCAAGCCCTGGGGCTATCAGGAGGCGGTCGACTGGGCCAACTACGAGCGCTGGATGCGCGCGAACAAGCTGCTCACGCGAGCGCCGTCGGAGGCGCCGCCGCTGACCAACGAGTTCCTGCCCGGCGAGGGGCTGGGGCAGTCTTCGCGCGGATGACGGCGGGGGTCCGAGGGGCGGCAGCCCAGGAGGTATTGCGCTGCGAGGCCGGCCCACGGCGCGTAGGGCGCGAAGAACCCGCGCACCTCGGCCTCGTCGGCGACCGCCTTCGGGTTGCCGGTGCTCAGGCGCCCGACGAGCTTGAGATAGCCGAGGTCGCCGGCGGGGACGACGTCGAGGCGCCCGAGCCCGTGCAGGGCCAGCATCTCGACCGTCCACGTCCCGATCTCGGGGATGGCGAGCAGCCGCCTGAAGTCAGGCGCGGCGAGGGCCGCGTCGGCGGCGCCCGCCACGGCGCGCTCGAACGTGACGCGCCCGCTCGCAACCTCGCGCGCGGCCTTCCGCATCGCCAGCGCGCGCTTGCCCGCCAGGCCGCAGGCCTCGAGCTCGGCGGGAGCGCAGCCCGCGATCGCCTCCGCCGACGGCGAGTCGCGCAGCCCCTCCGCGCGGCGGCCGAGCGTGGCGATCATCCGGCGCTGGATCGCGAGCGCCCGCGGCGTGTCGATCAGCTGCTCCGTGATCGCCCACATCAAGGTCTCCCACGGGTCCGGATTGCGACGCACGCGCAGCCAGGGCCGGGCGCGGACCGCGCGCCCGATCAGCGGGTCGTCGCGGAAGCGCTCGTGGAACGCCCGCCAGGTCGTCGTCGATCCCGACGGCGAAGCGCATCCGCGCGATGCCCTCGCGCGCGGCCGCCTCGTCAGCGGCGCGGGCGGCGAAGACGACGCCGGAGGACGAGCCACGACGACCGGCTCGCCCGCGACGTGCAACAGCCGCACGAACCCGTCGCCGCGGCGACGTGACAACCCGTCCAGCGAAGGCGGGCCGGGCCGGAACGTCCAGCGCGGCCGCACGACCTCGCGGACGAGAACGCTCAATCGCGGCGCAGCAGGTGAACGTCGATCAGGAACGAGCTCGACGACATGATCTCGCCGAACGGGCTGCTCTTGCGCTTCTTCAGCGCCCGCTTGGTGCGGTGGCGCGAGACGACGGCGACGGTTGCGGCGCCGCAGACGAAGCCGGTCGCCGCGAGCGCGGCGACCTGAACGGCGGGGACGCTGACCTGCGCGCGCTCTTCCACCACGCCGGAGTCGGTGATCACGGGGAGGCCGTCAACGACCTCCGCCTCCTGCACTTCTTCTGCCTCATCACGGTCCACGAACTAGAGACCCTACCGGCCGCGGCGGACGTGCATCGTGCCAAACACGCGATCCCAGTACGGCGCGCTGATCCCGAAGCCGCGCTCGTCGTCCTGGAAGTGATGGCGCATGTGCAGCTCCCGCAGCCAGCGACCCATCCGCGTGCGCGGCGTGTGGTGGTGCAGGTGGTAGTGGATCATGTCGTAGGCGAGGTAGCCCGCCAGGAAGCCCGCACCGAAGGCGAACGCCCGATCCGCGCCGAGGACGAGCCAGAACAGCGCGTAGAAGGCCAGCGCCAGCGGCACCGAGGCCGCCGGCGGCATGACCAGCCGCAGCGGGTCGTTCGGGTGATCGTGATGCACGCCGTGGACCATCCAGTGCAGGCGCGCGCCGAAGCCCTCCTCGGGCTCGAAATGGAAGATCACACGATGAATCCAGTACTCGGCGAGCGTCCACAGCGCGTAGCCGCCGACGACGTAGGCGAGCGACTCGAGCAACCCCACGCGCCCGACGCCGGTCGCGAAGAGGAGCACGATCGCCGGCGCGAAGATGATGACCGGGACGACGTGGTGGACTCGGGTGAAGCGGTCCAGCAGGCCCGACTTGAACATGGGCGGCGACGCCCTCAAGAGTTCCGAGCGATCCATGCCTTAAAACCCTACAGATCGCGTTCGTAGACCCGAAAACGCCGCACCACACGGCCGCCCATCGCCTCCATCGCGCGGTTCATGTTGCGGTTGGTCTCAAGGATCCAGCCCATCTCGCCCCACTTCTGGGCGACCCGCGTCGCGGTGTCGAAATGCTCGACGTAGAGCGCCGCCGCGACCCCCGTGTGCTGGTAGGAGGGCTTGACCCCGAGGAAGCCGACGCGGACACGGTCGATCGTCTTGCCCTTGCGCAGGTAGTGCCACCATCCGAGCGGTAGCAACCGCCCCTTCATCCTCTCCAGCACCTGGTTGACGTCGGGCACCGTGATCGCGATCGCGGCCGTGTCGCCGTCGGCGGTCTCGGCGACCATGAACCAGTTGCGGTCGTAGACGAGCTGCAGCTCCTGGGCGTAGACGTCGAGGTCGCGCTTGGAATAGGGCGAGAAGCCCCAGTTCTCGCTCCAGGCGGCGTTGTAGACCTCGGCGAAGCGGTCCATGTCCTTGCGCAGCCCGCGCCGGCTCATGCGCCGGATCGTGATGCCGTGACGCGGCTCGACCTGCTCGGCGAGCTTGAAGACGACCGGCAGGATCCGCGAGCGGTCGGCGATCTCGAGCTCGTACATCAGCAGGTCCATCGCCTTCTCCAGCCCCGCCGCCTCGCACAGCGCCTGGTAGTAGGGCGGATGCCACGGCTGCTTGATGAACGGCTTGCGGTCGAAGCCCTCGACGAGCACGCCGCTCTCGTCGTTGATCGTGAAATCCATCGGCCCGATCATGTGGTCGCGCCCGTGGGCACGCAGCCACATCGAGGCGGCCTCGAGCAGCGCGGGCAGGATGTCCGGCGCGTCCTCGAGCTCGAGGAAGCCGAACATGCCCCAGCGATTGGCGTGGAAGGCGTTGAAGTTGTCGTCGTACTGCGCGCTGATGCGACCGACGACGCGACCGTCGCGCCAGGCCAGGAACAGCTGCGCGTCGCCGTGCGAGAAGTACGCGTTCTGGGAGCGCATCAGGAACAGGTAGCGCTCCAGACGCAGCGGGGGAATCCATACCCCGGAGGTAGAGTGCAGACGGTACGGGAGCTCGACGAACTCCCGGCGGTCCCGCCAGGAAGAGACGGGACGAACGACCACGCTCACGGAGACGGACCCTACATGCCGACTGCCATTGACGTCTTCGCCAAGGTGCGCGGGCACGAGCGCTCGGAGCAGCTCCGCGCGGCCCGTGAGGCGGACCTTCTGCCCTATTTCCGCCGCCTCGAAGGTCCCGCCGGACCGGTGGTGGAGATGGAGGGCGCCGAGCGGATCATGCTCGGCTCCAACAACTACCTCGGGCTCACCGCGGACCCGCGCGTCAACGCGGCGGCGCGGGATGCGCTCGAGCGCTACGGGACCGGCCTGACCGGCTCACGGCTGCTCAACGGCACGCTCGACCTGCACCTCGACCTCGAGCGCGAGCTCGCGGAGTGGATGGGCACCGAGGAGGCGATCGTCTTCTCCACCGGCCATCAGGCGAACGTCGGGACGCTCGGGACGATCCTGGCCCCCGGCGACACGGTGATCGTCGACTCGGCCGATCACGCCTCGATCCTCGACGGGTGCCTGATCTCGCGGGCCAAGCTGCGGCCGTTCAAGCACAACCGGCTCGACCGGATGGAGAAGATGCTGCAGCGGGCGGCCGAGGACGGCGGCGGCGTGCTCGTCGTCGTCGACGGCGTCTTCTCGATGGAGGGCGACATCGCGCCGCTGCCGCGGATCGTCGAGCTCTGCAAGGCCTACGGCGCGCGGCTGATGGTCGACGAGGCGCACGGCGCCGGCGTGCTCGGTGCGCGCGGTGCGGGTGCGTCGGAGCTCTTCGGCGTCGAGGCCGACGTCGATCTGCGCATGGGGACCTTCAGCAAGTCGCTCGCCTCCTGCGGCGGCTTCATCGCCGGCCCGCACGAGGTGATCGACTTCCTGCGCATCTCCTCGCGGGCGTTCCTGTTCACCGCCTCGGGTGTCCCCGCGGCGATCGGGGCGGCGCTCGCCGCGCTGCGGATCATCCGCTCGCCCGAGGGGCCGGAGCTGTTCGCCCGCGTGCTCGACAACGCGCGCTACCTCAACCGCGGCCTGCACGAGCTCGGGTTCCAGGTCGTCGAAGGCGAACCCACGATCACGCCCGTGGTGCCGGTCGTCGTCGGCGACGACTGGAAGGCCGTGCTGCTCTGGCGGGCGCTCTACGACGCCGGCGTCTACGTCAACGTCGCCATCCACCCGGCGGTTCCCCCCGGCGGTGCGCTGCTGCGGACGAGCGTGATGGCGACGCACGAGCGCGAGGTCCTCGACCGCGCGCTGAGCGTCTTCGAAACCGTCAAGCGGGACTTCGAACACGAGCACGGACCCTTGCCGCAACCGCTCGCATAGCAGATTCACCGAACGGCAACACCAGTCGAAAAAAGGGTGCTCTTTGCGAGTGCGGAGGGTGGTTGAGCGTTGAATCCGGCGCTCATCGGGGGCTAGCCTGCTGCCCGGTCGAGTGCGATGCGCGACGAACCCGGGCGAGGGACGACCGGGACAGGCTGAACTTCAAATCACGGGTGGCCGGGTGGCCAGCACGCTGTCGGGCGTGCTGGACGGGTCCGGTCACTCGGGTCTGCGCGCGCGCTCGGCCGACAACATGCAAATCACGATGGACCCCACCGAGCGAGGGTGGGAGAAGCGGGGAGGTTCGATGGAAGCAACTGCGAAAGCACCTGCGCCACAACACATGCGGGCGCTCGCGCAGGCGAACCGCGTGCGGCTCGCACGCGCGGAGCTCAAGCGTCAGGTGTCAGACGGCGAAGCGACGGTGGCGGAGATCGTGCTCGCTCAGCCGTGGGAGGCGGAGAGCATGGCGATCTCAGACCTGTTGATGAGCCAGCATCGCTGGGGGCGGACTCGCTGCCGCCGGTTTCTTGCATCGATCCCGATGCTCGAGACGAAGTCGGTCGGGTCGATGACGGAGCGCCAGCGCAAGGAGCTGGCGAAGCGTCTCAACGGCGACCACGTCGAGCAGAGCTACGCCTTGTCTGCGTAGCACGAACCGCGGTGTCGGCGAGCTGCCCGCTAGGCGGGCGGCCCGCCGGCACCGAGGCCGGTCGCGCTCGTCGCGATCTCGACCATGTGACCGTCGGGATCACGCATGTAGATCGAGCGGAAGTTGCCGCGGTCGAGCACCTCGGTGCAGTCCACGTCGTGAGCGCGCAGGTAGTCGCGCCACGCCTCCTGTTCCTCCTCGGAGTCCACCCGCAACGCGAAGTGGTGCGTCGAGCCCGCGCCGACGACGCCGTCGGGCATCGCGTCGTACTCCATGAAGCTCACGAAGGTGCCGTCGCCGCAGCCGAACCACACGTGCCGGGCGTCGGGGTCGTCGTCCGAGGTCGCGTCCTGGACGATCGCGAGACCGAGCACGTCGCGATAGAACGCGATCGTGCGCTCGAGGTCCCGGCAGATGGCCGTGAGATGGTGCAACCCACGCAGCTGCATGCGCTTGGAATCCTCCACGCGCCGGAAGGATACGGTGCGGGTTAGACGGGTGAGCGATCCCAGACGCGGCGCAGAGCCGCGAACGCCGCCACGAACACGAACACGGCGATCGCCGGGATCAGGAACCTGGGCGCTCCCGCGAGCGCCAGCAGGACCGTCGTGACGACGGTCGGGAACGCCGCCAGCAGCAGCGCGTGCGAGCGGTAGCCGGCGAAATGCTCGCGCACCGCCGTGTCCAGGCCGCCGAGCGAGCCCAGCGCGAAACCGAGCGCGAGCAGGGTACGCCCGCCGGCGTCGTCGCGCGCGAGGAAGCCGACGACGATGCAGACGAGGCCGACCAGCACCGCGATCTCGATCAGCGGGAACGGGTGCCAGGGCGCCTGCGGGCGCTCCGTGTGATCCGGTCCGGACCTGCGAGGTGGCCGCGGCGGGACCGGCGGCGCCGTGCTCTTGGGCCGCGGGCGGCGCTTGCCCTTGTTGTGCCGGCTCACGTGGGGCGAGCGTACATGCGGGGGGGTCCGGCCGGGCGGCTGCCTCCCGGTGGTTTTCCGCCGCGTATCCTCGACGAAGTGCCGCGCAACGATCCGACCGACACCGGCGGGCTCTTCATCGGGCGCCGGCCGGGTACCGGACCGGTGCACTATCGCGGCTCACCCGAGCGTGGCGGCTCGGGCCGCCGGCGGGCCGACGCGCTGCTGGCGGCGCTGATCCTGTTCGCCGAGACACTGCTCTGCCTCTCGATCTGGGGCCCGCAGCCACTGGCCTGGATGTGGATCGGCTCGCAGGCCGACTACGCCACCGGCTCGCACATGCTGGGGATCGTCGTCGCCTTCGCCGGCATCCTGCTCTCGTTGTTCGTGACGCTGTCGGTGGCCTCGTGGCTGGACCGGCTGTGGCGCATCGTGCGCCGCGCCGCGGGCCACGAGCAGCGCGAGGGCGCGCTCCCGCGCATCTTCGGCACGACCGCGGTGATCGCGCTGGTCGCCTTCGGGTTCTGGTTCCTGATCATCCAGGGCCCCGCGCCCTCGTTCTCGTCGCGCTGATGCGGCGGCTCTTCGGCTACTACCGGCAGTTCGACGAGCTGTCACCCGACGAGGTCTCGCGCGAGCTGCTGGCGGCGCGCGACGAGGAGCGCCGCCGCCATCCGGCGCAGCAGCCGCCGCTCGATCTCTCCGGCGCCGCGTGGCACGGGCCTCCCCACGCCGAGGCGATCAACGCCGCGACGTTCGCGCTGCGCCGCGCGGTCAACGCGTACCCGGACGCGTCGGGGCTGCGCGAGGCGATCGCGGCGAGCCACGACATCGATCCGCGACGCGTGATGATCGGCCACGGCGCCGGCGAGCTGCTGCGTTCGGCGCTGCGGGCCGTCGCGACCGGCGAGGTCGAGATCGTCTGGCCGGGCTGGGGCCTGCTGCCGCAGCTCGTGAGCGAGGCCGGGGCGATGCCGGTCCCGGTCGGCGCGATCAGCGGCCGGCGGACCGCGGTGCTCTGCCGCCCCAACGATCCCACGGGCGAGGTCCGCGACGTCGCGCCCGGCGAGCACTGGCTGATCCTCGACGAGGCGCTCGCGGGCTTCCTGCCCGACGGCGAGGACGCGATCGTCGATCACCCGCGGGTGATCCAGATCCGTTCGTTCTCGAAGGCGCACGCGATGGCCGGCCTGCGGATCGGCTACGCGATCGTGCCGGACGAGGGACCCGATCTGACTCCGGTGCTGGGCGTCGGTGCTCCAGCCCTCGCGGCGGCCCTGTGGGCGGTCGAGAACGGCGCCGTCTCCGCGCGCCGCCGGCGCGACCGCGCCGCCGAGCAACGCGCGCGGCTGGCCGAGTTCGACATCGCCCCCGGGCACGGGCCCTACGTGTGGCTGGCCGCGCCGATCGCGGAGGAGCTGGCCGCGCGGCGCATCTACGTCGCCCCCGGCTCCGCGTGGGGTGACGAGCAGCACGTCCGCATCACGCTCGACGACGAGGCCGCGACCGACCGGCTGATCTCGGCGTTGCGTGAGATCCTCGACTAACGCATTCAATTGTCATAAGACGTTAGTTCACTATGCTTCGGGTTCGTGCCTCCCGAACGCTGGTCCTGGCTGGGTGAACCGCTCGCGATCGACTTCGCGAACACCGTCCGCCGCCGCGGCGGCGACTACACCGAGCTGCTGACCAGCAGCTCCGATCTGCACGCCTGGGCCGCCCGCGAGACCCCCCACGTCCCGGACCCGGCGGCGCTCGTCGCCGACACGCGGCTGAGCGAGGTCCGTGAGCTCCGCGACGCGATCTTCGCGCTGCTGTTCGCGGTCGCGCAGGGCGACCCGGTGCCGGGCGGCGTCGAACGGCGCATCAATGCGGCGCTGGCCGCGGTGCCGCTCGTCCCGCAGCTGCGCGACGGCAAGGTCGAGCTCGTGGCGCTGACCGCGGCCGACCCGCTCGACGAGCTGCTGGCGCGCGCCGCCGCGTCCGCGATGGAGCTGCTCACCTCACCGGCGCTGGCGTACTGCGACGCCCCGAGCTGCGGGCAGTTCTTCCTGCGCGGCCGCCGCGACCAGCGCTGGTGCGGACCGGCCTGCGGAACCCGCACCCGGGTGGCGCGGCACGCGAGGGTGCACGGCCGTAAGTAGCGCGCATCGCCGGCCCGCCGGAATGCCCGCTACTTCAGGCCGCGTACTCCTGCGGCATCGATGACTTCCCAGGCGGTGTGGAGCGCCTCGGTGACCGCGACGTCGGGAACGTCCGGCGCCGTGAGCGCGAAGAGCACGAGCCGGCGGGTCGCGCGCGAGACCGTGCCGGGGTCGTCGAAGGGAGCGGCGAGCGGACCGCTGTCGTCGGCGACGGCGCCGTCCGTGAGCCGTGGGGCGCCCCGCAGGCGCGCCGCGTCGAGCGCCCAGACGCCGACCTCGGTGTCGACGGTCGCGATCAACAGCGCGTCGCGCAGGACGCCGCGCGAGCGGTACTGGCCGCGGATCAGCCGCTCGAGCGTCAGCTCCTCGGCGGGCGAGCGGCGCTCGAACTGACCCAGCTTCCGGAACAGCCGCCGGTAGGCATCGGGGATCTCACGCGTGGCCTGGGTGATCGCCCGCGCGCCGCTGTGGCGGTCCGAGAGCGCGTGCAGGCGCCGGCGCAACGCCGGCGACGAGCGCCGCAGCGGGTTGCGCGTGACCTCGAAGGCGCACCAGACGAGGCGCACGCCCGGCAGAGACGGATCGGGCGGCGCGACCATGACCGGGGGCTCAGGACTCAATCCGCTTCACCCAGCCCTCGAGCGCTTCCTCACCGAGCGGCCCGACGCTCGACCCGGCGACCTTCCCGCCGCGGCGCACGTAGGTGATCGTCGGGCAGACGACGACCGCGTACTCGTTGGCGACCGCGCCGTCGTGGTCGTAGCCGACCGGAAGGGTCGAGCGCAACGCGCGTGCGGTGAGCGCGTCGGCACGCACGGCCACGACGCGGAACCTGACCTCGGGATGGCGGGCCGCGACACGCTCGAGCGCGGGCAGCTGATCGCGGCAGTGGGCGACCGGCTCGAACACGAACGCCAGCACGAACGGCCCGCCCTCGGCGAGCTCGCACGAATTGAGCACGTCGGGCCCGCGCACGGAGCACGCCGGCCTCGCTCCCGCGGCGCCCTGATCGGCCTCCGTCGCCACGTTCGCGTCGCAGCGCCCGCGGCACGCGGAGGTCGAGAGCGGCATCGCGAACGGCGGCAGCGGCGCGCCCGCCTTCAGCCCCTCTGACCCCGCCGTCTCGGTCGCGACGGAGTTGAAGGTGATCCAGCCCAGCAGCGCCACCACGAAGACCGCGAGCAGCCGCCCGGGGTGTTTCATGGGCTTGCCCATGCAGCGATCCCGCATAGCGCCGGCGAAGCCGGCTGCTGCGATGGCTCGCCTTTCATGCGGCGACGGCGCGACGGCGGCGGCGGGCGCCCGGGCCGGCCTCCGCACGGCGCTCGGCGAGCACGAGGACCGCGGGCAGCACCGCGAGGACGCCGAGCAGCGACACGGCGAGATCGATCACCGTGACGAGCCCGAAATCGCGCAGCATCGCGATGTCGGAGGCGATCAGGACGGCGAAGCCCGCGATCGCGGTGACACCGGAGGCGAGGACGGCGGCGCCGGTGGAGGCGTAGGTGCGCGCCAGCGCTTCGGCGGGCTCCAAGCCACCCTCGCGCTCCTCGCGGTAGCGCGCGCAGAGCAGGACGGAGAACTCGGTCGAGATCGCGATCACCAGCGCGCTCAACGCCGCCGACATCGGGTTCAGCGGCACGCCGATCAGCCACAGCACGAGCGCCGACCAGCCGGTGGCGAACGCGATCGGCACGAGCGGCACCCAGGCGCGCGCCCACGACCGGTAGACCGCGAACAGGGCCAGCAGGACCGCGAGCAGGCCGGCGAGCGCGGTCAGCATCCGCCGCAGCGGGTCGCTGAGCGCATGGTTGGCGTCCGCGGCCAGCACCGGCAGGCCGGCGAGCGTCGCCGTCACGCCCTTCGGCGGATCGAGCCGCGCGCGCATGTCCTGCATCACCTCGCGCTGCGCCTCCAGCGACTGCAGCCGGATGCCGAAGGCGAGCACCGCCGTCTTGCGGTCGGGCGTGATCGCGGCCTGCGAGAAGTACGGCGGGACCGCGTCCAGCAGCGCCCGGATCTGCTCGCGCGTGGCGGAGAGAGCAGGCGTCCGGAACAGGTCCGGCAGCGACAGGGCGGGACACAGTGCTCCGCCGTCGCAGCCCTTCTCGGCCGAGTAGCCGTGCCGCAGCAGCAGCTCGTTCTGGTAGTCGCGCATCCAGGCGACGACCTTCGGATCGGTCAGGTCGGCGCCTTCGACGAGCACGTCGACCTCGCCGGCGACGCCCGTGTCGCGCTGCAACGCGTCGAGGTCGCGCACCGCCGCGAGATCCTGCGGGACCAGCCGCGGCAGGTCGGAGACGACCGCGATCCGCGAGTCAAGACCCCAGCCGACGAGCGCCGCGACGGCCGCGACCGCGAGCACGCGTCCTGGATGGCGCACCGCCACCGCCAGCGTCGCGCGCCCGAGCCGCCGCACCCGGGCGCAGCATCCGCCCGCCGCCGCGGCGCGCGCCGTCGACCAGCTCGCCCGCGCCTCGCAGCGAGCGCGCGACCGGGCCGTCCGACGCCTGCCGCCGCTGCGCCAGGACCAGCGCCGCGGTCCCCGCGGTCAGCGCGATCGCCAGGCCCACGGCGACGCCGACGACCAGCAGCGCGCCGAACCCGCGCACCATCGGCACGGGTGAGAGCAGCAGGACCAGGAAGCCGACGGCGGTGGCCAGCGCCGCGGTGGCGATCGCCGGGACCGCCCGCGCACCGTCGCCCTCCTCGAAGCGCGCCTGGTACTGGATCGCGTAGTCGACCGCCAGGCCCAGCAGCACGGGCAGCACCGCGATCGAGGCCATCGTCAGCGGCAGCCCGAGCGCCGCGAGACCGCCGAAGACGATCGCGACGGCGCACAGCGCGAGGCCGAGCGGCAGCAGGCGCAGGCGCGAGCGGAACAGCAGCGCGAGCACGAGCGCCATCACCGCGACCGCGACCAGCAGCAGCCGCAGCGTCGAGCCCGCCAGCGCGTCCGTGAGGTCGCCCGCCAGCACCGGCACGCCGGTCACGACGTAGGCGCCCTGGTCGAGCTTGAAGTCGTCCATCCGCACCGCGTCGCGCACGAGCCGCACGGCGCGCGTGCGCTGCTCGTCGGTGAGCCCGGACTTCAGCCGCACCGACACCAGCGCCGAGTCCGCGGACGGGAACAGGTACGAGAACCGCGCCTTCGGCACGCGTGCGCCGCGCGTCGGGTCGAACACGAGCTGGTAGACGAAGTTCGGGTCGTTGACGCGCGGCGCGCCCTGCAGGTCCAGCCCATATTTGGCGTTGAGCGCCAGCAGCTCGCGCGCGAACTCCGCGTAGACCAGCTTCTCCGCCTGCCCGCCGAGCCGCTCGGCCTCCGCCTCCGAGGCGCCCTGGGCGAGCGCCAGCCGGCGTGCCGCCTCGTTGGCGCGGTCGGCCTGCGCGGCGCGCGCCCGGGTCTGCCCCTGCAACTGCTTGGTGATCTCCTCGACCGAGGAGTTGATGAACGTCCCGGGCCCGTAGACCACGCGCACCGGCTTCTCGCGCGCGAGCGCCGCGCACGCCGACCCCGTGCCGCCGGGCGGCGTCGCCCCCTTGGGCACGTTGCCCGCCAGGCAGCCCTCGAGCCCCAGCAGCCGGTTCAGATCCGCGGTCAGGACCAACCGCGCCAGATCCCCGCGCACGAGCACGTAGATCGCGTCGTCGCCGAAGCGCTGGTGCGCCCGCTCCGTGGCGCGCGCGGTCGTGCTGCCCGAGCCCACGAGCGTCCCGGTCGACGCGCTCGGCGCGAGCCGCCAGAGCGCCAACGCCCCACCGGCCAGCGCCAGCGCGAGCACCAGCGCCAGTGCCCGTCCGGGCCGTGCCGCTGCCCACCGCACCAGCAACGCCCTACCCCCCGTTGAGCGCGTTCACGTGCGGGTACTGCGTGGTCTGACCGCCGAACGTGAACGGACCCTGCAGCTTGCACGGCGGCGAGGCCGGCCCGGCGCCGCTGGTGCCGCCGAACGCGTACTCCTGGATCTGCGCCAGCAGCTGGTCGGGGATCAGCGCCTGCGCCTCCGCGGGCGTGAGCGGGACCTGCGGGATCGGTGGCAGGGTGGGCGGCGGGATCACGCCGCCGGTCACGCCGGAGACGACGGTCGGCACCACGGTGGCAACCGTGTTGACGCACCGTGGCGGGCACGTTGGTGACCGTCGGGACGAGGTTCGCCGCGTTGCACTGGCGGTTCTCATAGACCGGCAGGCCCGTCGGCAGCTGGTCGAAGGTCCCCGGCTGCCGGTACGCGTTCGGCCGGTTGGTCGGCAGCCGGTTCGGATAGACCGCGAGGTTCTCCGGGCTCAGCGGGTTCGAGGTGCGCAGATAGTGCAGCGTCGTGCCGGGGTCCCTGGCCTGGGTCGCGGCGACGGTGTTGGCGAAGAACGAGGTCAGCTCGCGCTTGTTGAGCCCGATGAACTGGAGCGCCGGAGTGAGCTGTGCGGTCACCGGGGTGAGCTGGGCGACGAGCGGCCGCAGGTCCTCCAGCGTCTGCTCGGCGGCCGGGAAGCCCTTCACCGACGCGTCGATCAGCGGCTGCAACTGCTTGAGCAGCCGATCGAGGTCGGGAGCCAGATCCGCAAGATCCTCGAGCGTCGGCGACAGCTCTCGCGCCGCCGGCCGCAGCTGCGTGATCAACGGATCGGTGTCCTCGGAGAACTCGGTCAGGCGCTCGAACGTCAGCTCGGACTCCTTCTCGAACGTCGGCAGCGCGCGGAAGGCCTGCTTGAGCTGCTGGTTGCGCGCCGCGGTCGTCGCGAACACCGTGTTCGAGTTCTCGATCAGCGACCGAAGCTGGTCGCCGCGCTCGGTCAGCGCACCGAAGACGATCCCGGTGTTGGCGATCAGGCGCGAGACCGCACCCTCCTCGCGATCGAGGATCGCGGCGAGGTCCGCCGTGTCGTCGGCGAACGGCGCGAGGTTGCCGAGCGCGTCGTTGAGGTCCTGTCCGCGCCCGACGATCGCCACCGCCTGCGTCTGCACGTAGGACTGGAACGCTTCACGCGTCTTGGGATCGAACGCGCTCAGGATCTCGTCGAGCTCGACGGTGTCGGACACCTGCGTGGCCGGCAGCTCGCCGCCCTCGGCGATCGGCGTCGCGGAGGGGCGTCCGGGCGTCAGCTCGACGTAGGTCTCGCCCAGCAGCGTCTTCTGGCGCAGGATCGCGCGCGCGTCGGAGGGCAGCGGCGCGTAGCGCGAGCGCAGCTGGATCTCGACGTCCGCGCGACCCGTCTGCTTGTCGGGTGTGATCGTCTTGACCTTGCCGACCGGAACGCCGGAGATCCGCACGTCGGCCTCTAGCGCGAGCTGGCCGGCCTCGGCGAAGGAGGTGGTGAAGCGGTAGCCCTTCGGCTTCAGCGGCACCGGGCCGCCGAACGCCAGCCAGAGGAACAGCAGCAGGCCGAAGCACGACAGCGCGAACAGCACCATCGCGGCGATCTTGCCGAAGGAGGGTGCGTCCTTAACCACCGGTGCCCCCACTCCCCACGGGCGCGGTCGACGTCGGGCAGATCTGCCCCTGCGAAGGCGCGTTGAGCAGCTGGACGAGCGTGCCGAGCTGCGGGTTGGCCTGGGCGACGGCGTCCAGCAGCTGCGCCGTGTTGCACGACAGCACGACCAGGCCGCGCCGGATCGGGCCGTGCGCGTCGGCGGTGGAGAAGAGCGCGTTGCCGGCGTGGTTGACCCAGGACTGCCAGAAGAGATAGCCCTCTTCCTTGCTACCGGGCGGGTTGTAGGCCGCCGTGTTGAGCAACCGGTTGACGACCTTGAACGACGTCGTCAGATCCGGAGTGGCCGCCGCGAGGTCGCGCATCGCGGGCCGCAGCTCCTTCACCGTCGGCAATGCGGCGCGGGTGAACGGCCGGATCTCGTCGCGGATGATCGGCGTCGACTCGCGCAGGAACGGGCGGGTCTGCTTCAGCGACGGGCCGAGCGCACGTGCGGCCGGCCGCAGGTCCTCGAGCGTCGGCCCCGCGACGTTCGCGAACGTCGTGACCTTGCCGAGCGCCTGCTGCGTCGCCGAGAGCGCCCCGGGCAGCTCCTGCAGGATCTGGCGCAGCGAGGCGTCCTGTTCGGCCAGGGTCTCGAAGACGGCGTTGTTGTACTGCACGAAGTTGCCGAGCTGCGTGTCGCGGCGGCCGAGCTCATCGGTCAGCAGCGAGAAGTTGTGCACGACGCGCGCGAGGTTGCGGCGACGCAGTGCGAGGCCCTCGTTGATCTCGCGTGCGTACTTGGCCGTCGGCTCGATCCGCCGCATCGCCTGCGCGAGCTCGCGTCCCTTGCGCTCGGAGCCGAGCCCCTGCGCACCGTCGTTGAGCAGCAGCACCAGATAGTCGCGCGTGTCGGCGTCCAGCGCCGCGAGGATCTCGTCGAGGTTGACGTCGGGCAGCGTCTGCGAGATCGGGATCATGTCGCCCTCCTTCAGGCGACCCGCGGCCTTGGTGCCGGGCGTGACCTCGGCCACCATGTCCTTGAGCCCGGTCTTGGGCCGCAGCAGGACCGACGCGTCCTTGTAGAGCGTCGCGTACTTGGGCTCGATCCGCATGCCGATGACGGCCTTGCCGTCGCGCAGCCTGACCGAGGAGATCTCGCCGACCTCGACGCCGGCGATGTTGACCGTCTGCCCCTGCCCCGGCGTGACGGCCTGCGCGGTCGACATCTCGGCCTCGACCTCGAAGAAGTCCTGACCCACGATCGGCACCCAGGCCGGCAGCGCGAGCCGTTGCTTGCTGAGGATCACGCTCGAGACGGCCAGCGCGACGATCAGCAGCCCGATGATCGCCAGGAAGTCCAGCCAGTGCTTGCGGATCGCCATCCTCACTTGGCCTTCTCCTGCGCCGGGTTGCGCTTGGCGTGGCCGAAGGGGTTGAGCTTGGCGCGGACGGCCGCGAGATCGGCCTTGCGGCGGAGCTTGTCGCGAACCGACTTGACCTGCGCGGTGGTCGCGCCGTTGGGCAGCGACATCGCCGCGGCGGGACCGTTGACGTCCGGGAGCTTCTGCTTGTAACAGGTGCGCGTTGGGCTTGTACGGCGGGCGCTTGCCGGGGTAGGCCGGGCGGTTGCCGACCGGCACCTTGATCGCGTTGCCGAACAGCTGGCCGGTGCTCGTGCTGGCGCTGCCGAGCGACACCGACTGCGAGCCGCCGCCGGTCTGGAAGCGCACGTACATGCCGTTGCCGTCCGTGTTCTGGCCCTCACCGGCGATGCCCACGAGCGCGTAGAAGAACTCCTTGTAGTTCTCGACGCCGGTCGTGAACTCGTCCTGGATGACGAGATCGCCGGCCGGCAGCACGACGTCGGTCAGGCACTTGGAGGTGAGCTCGGTCTGCGGCAGCAGCGTGGTGGCGCTGTCGATCAGCCGCGCCAGGTCGGCCGATGCCGGCGAGAGCTCCTTCGCGAGGCCGCCGAGCTCGTTCGGGCCGACGAGCTTGCGGGACTGCTCGATCCACGGGAACGCGGCGTCGATCGTGGCCGGTGTCTCCTTGACCCCCGGCAGGATCTCGATCGCGAACGCGCGCGTGGGCGGGAAGGCCGCGTTGAGCGCGGTGAAGGCCCGGTTGGCGGTGGCCAGCGTTCCCGGCAGCAAGCTGATCGTGGTGCTGAGGTTCGCCGACTCGCTCGCGAACGTCCCCGTCGACGATGTTGGCGTTGGTGATCAGGTCCTTGAGCTCGGCCTCGCTGCGGCCGAGCTCCTCGGCGGTGTTCGCGGTCCCGCGGATCAGCCGCTCGACGTCGCGGTTGGGCTCGGTGCCGAGCAGGGCCTCCAGCACCTCCGCGGTCGACTTCTCCGCCGCGGGGATGTCCGTGAGCGCGTCGTTGAAGGACTCGGCGCCGGTCTGCCCGCGCGACATCAGCGGCAGCTCGCGATCCTGCGACGGCGTCGGCTTGGAGTTCAGCGACGTGTCGATGCCCTCCAGCAGCGCCTGCAGGTCCTCGCGCGAGTCGCTCTGCAGCGAGGTCAGCACCTGGTCGAGCTGCACCGGCGTGGCCGTCGAGACGATCTTGATCGAGTCGCCCGACTTCATCAGCGGAGCGTTCGGCGAGCCCGGCTTGAGATCGACGAAGAAGTTGCCCTCGAGGAAGATCCGCGGCCGGATCTTCGCGCTCGCGTCCACGTGCAGCGGGAGCGCCGCATCGTCGAGCTCGAGCACGACGTTCGCGCTGTCGCTGCCCTCGACGCCCTCGACCGCCTTGACCTTGCCGACCTCGACGCCGGCGATCCGGACGGGCGAGTTGGGCCGGATCGAGTTGGCCGACTCGAACTGCGCGTTGACCCGGAACCCCTGCGTGAACGGGATGTCCTTCGTGAACCCGAAGTACATGATCACGGCGGCGATCGCGAAGCCCACCACGCCGATGAAGACGTTCGAGCGCTTGGCCACGCGGCGTCCCTTGCCCGCCATCACTTCTCCGTCTTCGCCTGCTGCGTGGTCGGGACGTTGCCGGTGACCGTCTTGCCGACCAGGAACTCCTCGTTGCCCGCCTCGCACTCGCGCGGCTGGCCGGGCGACGCCGTGTTCGGGTACGGGTTCGTGTGCAGGTGGTTGGACTCGCCCGGCCCGTTGGCCGGTGCCGACGACGGGCTGCCCTCGTTGTTGGGCCCTGTCGGGGCGCTGACGATGATGAAGCGCTGCCAGGTGCCGTTGCGGTCGCCCTCGCTGAGGAGCGAGGACACGTTGCGGAAGAACAGCGTCACGTAGTTGCAGACCGTCTGCGCCGGCGCGAGGTAGTCGAGCGTCGGCTGCAGCGTCTTGACCAGCTGGGTCGTGTTGTTGATGCCCTGCGGGACCAGCGGATCCTCGGCGAAGCGCTGGACCTCCAGCAGCAGCGAGTTCAGGCGGCGGCTCAGCGGCGGCGTCTTCGGCAGCACCTCGATGCCGGTCCCGAGCGCGCTCGCGAGCACCGGAGCGGCGTCGCGCAGCGCGGCGGCGCCGGGCTGCAACTCGACCATCAGCCCGGTCGTGTTGTCGATGAACGGACGCTGCCGGGGCAGCGCCTCGATGCCGGCGTCCAGTGCAGGCTTGGCGCCGGTGATCGAGTCCTGGATGTACGGGCGCGCGACCTCGCGCAGCGCGCTCATCGTGACGTCGAGGTTCTTGAACAGCGAGGCCTGGGTCTCAGACGCGGGCGCCACGATCTCGGCCGCCCTGCTGACCTGGGTGATCAAGCGCGGCAGGCCTGTCTCCGGCGCCGACAGGTTCCGCATCACCGGGATGATGTCGCGCAGCAGCGGGCGGAATGCGCCGATCGCCGTGTTGATCGACTCACCGCGACCGGCCAGCGCGGTCCCGAAGCCCTGGAGGTCGATCTGCGACGCGATCCGCGTCTTCTCGTCGAACATGTTCAGGAACTCGTCGAGCTCGACGGGCGTGCCGGCCTGCGCGAGCGCGACCGTGTCGCCGTCCGCGTAGGTCTCGCTCGACCGGCCGCGGGTGATCTCGACGTACTTGAGGCCGAGCGCGGAACGCGGACGCACCATCAGCGTCGAGTCCTTCGGCAGCGGGCCGGCGTCCTTGTCGAGCGTCAGGCCGAGGACCGCGATCACGGTGCCGTCGTCGAGCGTCCTGGGCTTGATCGAGGTCACGGCGCCGACGCGCGAGCCGCCGATCTTGACGTCGTTGCCGACGACCAGCTGCGCGCCCGAGGGAACCTCGGCCTCGAGCTGGTAGGTCGGGACGAAGGGGAGGCCCTTGTTGGCGTTGTAGGACAGGAAGACGGCGACGAGGATCACCAGCACCGTCGCGGCACCGATCAGCACGGGGTTGCCCGCGATCCCTCCGCCGCGGCCTCTCATCCGCCGCCGTCCTTGCCGAAGAGGTAGTCCAGCAGCGCGTCGGCGGGATCGGCGGCCGGGGTCGCCGTGGCCGCGGCGTTCGGATCCACCGTCGGAACCGACGGCAGCACGGTCTCGGCGGGCGCCGCGGTCGTGTCCACGGGGGCGGCCGTCGCCGGCGCGGGCGTCGGGGCGGCGTCACCGGGCCCGACGGTGGGCACCGACTCCAGCGGCTCCTCGGTCCTCGAGCGCTTGGACTTGCCCTTCGCGGGGCTCTTGCCCTCGGCCGCCACCTCGGTCTTGACCTTGTCGATCTCCTGGCCGAGCGCCCGCGCGAGCGCGATCGCCATCGCCCGCAGCACCGGGTCGTCGCCGGCGGCCTTCAGCGCGCTGGTCGTCGCGTCGACCGAGGAGGAAGAGGCCGTCGAGGCGGGGAAGTTCGCCGAGCAGCCCGCGAGCGGCTCGATCGCGTAGGTCGCGCACTGGTTGACGAGCAGCTCGGCGCGCAGGTAGTGACCGACCGAGTCGAAGCCGTTGATCGCGGCCGCCTGGTAGAAGATGTAATCCATCAGGCGCTCGATGCCGCCGGTGTCCTGGATCGACTGCAGCAGCCCCGCCAGCGTCACGGCGACGGGCCGGACGGTCTTCGCCAGCGTGGCCAGATCGGCGACCACGGGCTGCGCGGCGATCACCGCCGGCGTGCCGGTCTTGGTCGCCTCGCCGAGGGCGTCGACGGCTGGGATCGCGGCCTCCGAGAACGGGCCGAGCCGCTCGACCATGCTGTTGATGGCCGGGGCGTTGGCACCGAGATCGGTCAGCACCGGCGTGGACTCCTCGGCGAGCGCGCCGAGGCTGTTCATCGTCGGCGTCAGCTCCTGGAGGAACTTCGGCAGCGTCTGGATGTCGGCGGCGAGCGCGACCCGCTTCTCGGCCGTCGCCTGCGCCACCTCGGCGGAGTTGCGGATCGCGCCGGCGACGCTCGCGCGGTCGCGCGCCAGCGGCGCGAGGATCGTGTCGGAGTTGACCGCGAGCTGCTCGAGCTGGGAGTTCTGGCGCGCGAGGATCGCGAGCACCTTGTCGGTCTCCTGCAGCGCCGGGTTCGCGCGCCGGATGACCTCGTTGAGGTCGCGCCCGCGCCCGGCCAGGCCGGTGCCGAGCTCGTTGAGGATCAGCGACAGGCGCGCGCGCTCGGGCTCGCGCATCGTGTTGCCGATCAGGTCGATGTCGACCGTCTGCATCGTGTTGGACACCGGCAGCAGGCGCTGGCCCTCGCCGGGGCCGTCGGTGATCTTCGCCAGCTCCGGTGGCGGCGCGCTGCTGGAGGCGCGCGGCTGCGTCGGCTTGCACTCCACGAAGCGCTCGCCGATCAGGTTCTGCGGGCGCACGATGCAGCTCGCGTCCTCGCGGAAGTCCTGATAGCCCGGCTCCGTGATGTCCAGCACCACGGCGGCCTTGAAGTCCTCGGTGACGTCGAGCGACTTGACCTTGCCGACCTTGACGCCGGCGATCTTGACGTCCTCGCCTTCGATCACGAAACCGGCGTTGTCGAAGATCGCGCGCACCTCGTAGCCCTGATCGCTCTCGCGCGAGGAGACGACCACGACGGCGAGGACGACCACGACGGCGACGAGCGCGACGATCGGCACGAGCCGCTTCATGGGCCGACCAGGATCTGGGTCGGGTCGCAGTCCAGGTTGCCGCCCGAGTCACGGTACGGCGCCGAGCCGTCGACGGGCGGCTGGCTCGCCGAGCCCGGGCAGCGGCGCAGGATGCCCGTCTGCAGTCCGTCCAGGCGCTGCGCGACCGGCAGCGGAACGAGCTGCGCCGGACCGACCGGCAACTCCTCGAGCTGGAAGGCGTTGAAGATCGGCTGGATCCGGGCGTAGTGACCGTTGGCGTCGTAGTTGGCGGCGCCGGCGCCGAAGTCGCGGAACCAGCCGACGAGCTCGGGGGTGTAGGGCCGCACGAACTCGAGCACCGGCTCGCTCTGGATCAAGGCCTTCGTGCCGCTGGTGAAGGCCGGGCTCGCCACCTTCTGGAACGCGGGCAGCTTGCGCGTGGCGTCGACCAGGTCGTTGTTCGGGCCCGGGCGGTACAGGGCCGTGCTCAGGTCCGCGACCGTCGGCTTGGCGTCGCGGATCAGCGGACGCAGCTCCTTCAGGAACGGCGCGAGATCCTTGGTCGCGGGCTTGGAGGCCGCGACCAGCGGGTCGAGATCGTCGAGCGTCGCGCGCAGGTTCACGAACGTCGAGTTGCCGCGCCGCAGCGTCGTCGGCAGCAGCGCCAGCGCCTCGTTGAGCGCGCGGTTCTGGGAGGCGATCGCGGCGGTCGTGGCGTTGGCGTTGCCGACGAGGTCGGCGAGGTCGTCGCGGCGCTCGGCGATCGCCGTCACGGTCCGCGAGGAGGAGACGATGAAGCGCGTCAGCGCCGTCTCGTCGTGGGTCGTCTCGTTGACCAGCTTGCGAGCGCTCGAGAGCAGGGGGTTGAAGTACAGGGCCGCCTCGTTGGCCTTCAGGCCCTTGCCCTCCAGCTGGGTGTTGAACCCCTCGATCACGCCCTGGAGGTTCTCGCGGGCGGCCGGGTCGAGCGTGTTGAAGAGCTGGTCGAGGTCGACGACCGTCGTCGTCGAGGCCGTGTTCAGCGTCGAATGGTTGGGCAGCGTGGCGGAGGCGTTCGGGCCCGGTTGGAGCGCGACGTAGCGGTTCGCGACCCCCGACAGCGAGGTCATCCGGATGATCGCCTGCGTGCCGTCGCGCAACGGTGCGTAGGGCTCCTCGACGCCGATCCGGACCGCGGCCTGGTTGTTGGACGTCAGCTCGATCCCGCGCACCGTCCCGACCGCGCGGCCGGCGATCTGGACGTTGTCGCCCTTCACCAGCTGACCCGCGTTCTCGAAGATCAGCGTGTACTCGTAGCCGTTCCCGCGCAGCGCGAAGAGATAGATCGCCAAAGCCGCGACGAGCGCGACGGCGATCAGGACGCTGGTGCGGGCGACCGTCAAGTGGCCTACTCCATGCCCAGCGGGCCCTTCGAGGCCCCGGACAGGAATTGCCGTACGAACTGGTTCTCGGAGTCGAAGAGCTCCTCGGCGGGACCCGACTCGACGATCCGGCCCTTCCACAGCACGGCGATGTACTCAGCCACGCGCTTGGCGGACATGATGTCGTGCGTGATCACGACGTAGGCGCCGCCGTTCTCCTCATGGATCTCCTGGATCAACTCGCACAGCAGCGCGGTGCGGACCGGGTCCAGGCCCGAGTCCGGCTCGTCGAAGAGCACGATGTCGGGGTCCAGCACCAGCGCGCGGGCGAACCCGGCGCGCTTGCGCATCCCGCCCGAGAGCTCGTTGGGCATCTTGTCGGCGGAGTTCTCCAGGCCGACCTCGCGCAACCGCGCGTTGACGATGTCCGCGACCTCGTCCTCGCCCTTGTCGGTGTGCTGGCGCAGCGGGAACGCGACGTTGTCCCACAGGTTCATCGAGCCGAAGAGCGCGCCGTCCTGGAACAGGACGCCGAACTTCTTGCGCATGTCGAAGAGCTCGTCGTCGGCCATCGCCGGTACCGACTCGCCGTGGACCAGCACGTCGCCCTGGTCGGGATAGAGCAGCCCGACCATGTGCTTGATGCAGACCGACTTACCGGTGCCCGACGGGCCGAGGATCATCGAGATCTTGTCGTTCGGGATGCCCATGTTCAGGCCGCGAAGGATCTTGTTGCGCCCGAACGCCTTGTGGACCTCGACGAACTCGACGGCGTCCTCCACCCCCGACGGGCGCTTCTTCCCCGTGTGCCACTGGTACTCGTCGTCGGCCTGATCGGGCCGCTTCTCGGTGTCTTCGCTCATCTCATCCTCCGATGGGCGCTCGGGGGTTCGCGCCCCAGAACACCTGGGTGCCGAGCATGCCGATCAAGTGAACCAGCACGATGTTGAGAACCATCGACTTCGCGGTTGCGGTTCCGACCCCCACCGGGCCGCCCGAGGCCGTGTAGCCGTAGTAACAGCCGACGAGGACGATCACGGTCGCCATGACCATCGCCTTGATCAAGCTGAATAAGAGGTCGGGTGGGTTCTGGAACATCCAGAAGATCAGCGAGTAGCCGCCGCTCGAGACCTCGCCTATCTGCTCGACCACCGCCAGATACGACGCCAGGAAGCCGGCGCCGATGCCGGCCAGGTAGACGAACGGGAGCACCAGCCACGCGGCGATCAGCCGGGTCGCGCAGAGGAAGGTAATCGAGGAGATGCCCATCACCTCGAGCGCGTCGATCTCGTCGGAGATCCGCATCGACCCGAGCTCGGCGACGATGCCGGTGCCGACCTTGGCGGCCATCATGTAGCCGAACGCGTACGGGATCAGCTCGCGCAGGTCGCACCAGGCCGCGAACACGCCCGCGTAGGCCGGGGCGCCGGTGGCGCGGTTGAAGTACGCGGCCTCGATGCCGCACTGCAGGCCGATGATGAACGTCAGGCCCCAGATGACGAGCGTGCTTGAGAGGATCAGCACGCCGGCCTGGCGCAGCGCCTCGCCGAAGTACCTGAAGACCTTCAGGCCGAGGACCTCGCCGACGACCCGCCCGGAGAAGCGCAGGATGTCGCCGAAGGTCGCGAGCCAGTCGCGCGGGACTGCGAACCAGTCGTTCACTTGATGTTCAAGATGTCGGGGTGGGTCGCCAGCAACGTCTGCGTAAAGACGTAGTTGAACGCGAACACACCGAGCGTCGAGATCACGACGGCCTGGTTGACGGCCCGGCCGACGCCCGCGGCGCCGCCGGATGCGGTCATGCCCTTGTAGCAGCAGACGACCGCGATGATCGCGCCGAAGAGCGTGCACTTCAGGACCGAGCCCCAGAGGTCCGGGATCGAGGCGTTCGTCAGCAGGTTGGCGAAGAACGGGCCGACGGGCTGCTGGTTGACCCCGTTGGCCACGAGGCCGCCGGCGATGCCGAAGAGCACGGCGAAGACGTCGAACATCCCCGTGACGAGCATCAGCGCCAGAAAGCGCGGCACGACGAGGTTCTTCACCGGGTCCACGCCCAGGACCTGCAGCGCGTCGAGTTCCTCGCGGATCTTGCGCGCGCCAAGATCCGCGGTGATCGCCGTGCCGGCCACGCCGGCGAGCACGATCGCGGTCACGAACGGCGCGAACTCACGGATCGAGGCCAGCACGAAGAAGCCGCCGAGGCGGTCGTTGGCGCCGAACAGCGTCAGGAAGTTCGAGGCCTGCAGGCCGGGCGCGGCGTAGCCGAACGCGATCGTCGAGATCATCAGCGGAAACCAGCACAGCCGCAGCGCGAACAGGAACTGCTGGACGAACTCGCCGCCGTACGGGTAGGGCGGACGTACCGCCGAGACGATCGTCTTCCCCGTGAGGATCATCATGTCGCCCACTTCTTCCAGAAAGCCCTTGGCTGGAAGGAACACGCGATCGGCGGCGCTGCGGACCAAATCTCTCCCCGGTTGTGCGGACCCCCAGTCTCCCTGTTGGGGGGCGAAGGCGCGAAGGTTATGCCACGCGCACGTACCGGCTCAAACGAGATGTCCCGCGGCTACTTGCGCAGACGGGCCAGGATCACCACATCGACCCGCCGTCCGCGCTCCAGATTCCGGGCGATCATGATCCCCTCCTCGGTGAATCCGAGCGCGTCCGCGAGCGCCCGCGCGGGCCCATTGTCCGGGGTCGTCGTGATCTCCAGGCGCTCCAGGCCGAGCTCCTCGAACGCCCACTCGACCAGCAGCGAGACGGCGGTGTAGCCGATCCCGCGGCCGCGGACGCCGGGCACCAGCCAGTAGCCGATCTCGCCACGCCGGTGCCGCCACGCCAGCGTGTGCAGCATCACGTGGCCCAGGAACGGGCGCTTGGACTCGTCGGTGACCGCGAGGCCGAGGAACTCGCCGCGTGAGCGCAGGCCCGGCTGGCGCGCGATGAACCGCCGGACGCCGTTCTCCGTCGGGTCCTCGTCGGCGCCGATCATCAGGCCGAGCTCGGGGTCTTCCCGGAAGGCGGCGGCGAACGAGCCGGCGTCGCGGGCGCGCAGCCGCCGCAACACGACGCCCTCGCGCGCGAGATTCTCCGGAACGGGCAACGACGGCACTTGCGGCGCGAGATTAACGAGCGGTGGTACGTTCCGCCCTTGCGCCGTGCGCTGTGTCTGTTGATCGTCCCCCTGTTCGCGGCGGCCTGCGGCGGCGGCGAGCGTCAGGACGCCAACGAACCGGAGGGAGACTTCCGGGTCGAGGTCGTTCGCGCGAGCTTCCCCAAGCGCCAGCACATCGCCGAGGACGTGAGCCTGCGCCTGCGCGTGCGCAACCTGGCCGACCGGACGCTCGACAACGTCGCCGTGACGGTCGAGACGAAGGCCAACGGGGCCAACGCGCCGGCCGCGTTCGGGCAGCGGGCGAGCGGCACCGGTCTCGCCGACTCCGAACGTCCCGTCTGGGTGCTCGAAGAGGGACCGGTCGGCGGCGGGACCGCCTACGACAACACCTGGCTGGCCGGAACCCTGGCACCGGGCGAGGCACGCGAGATGATCTGGAAGCTCGTCGCGAGCAAGGCGGGCAGCTACGAGGTGGGCTACAGCGTCGCCCCAGGTCTCACCGGCCGCGGCCAGGCCGTCGGCCGGCGGACCGACGGCAGCTTCGACGTCACGATCTCCGACGCGCCGGTCCCCGCCCGGGTGGACGAGGACGGCAAGGTCGTCCGCGGCGAGGGCCTCGGCGGCGGCGTGGACGACTAGTGTCGTGATTCGTCAGTTCGCAGGCGCCTACCGGCGCCTCGCTGGCCGCTATGCGCGTGCGACCGAACGAATCACGGCACTAGACGGGCGTGACGTTGATGGCCTTGGGTCCCTTGGGCCCGGCCTCTGAGTCAAAGGAGACGCGGGCGCCTTCGCGCAGCGTGCGGAAACCGTCGGTGTTGATCCCCGAGTGGTGGACGAAGAGGTCCGCGCCCTGGTCGTCGGGTGTGATGAACCCGAAGCCCTTGTCGTCGTTGAACCACTTCACGGTGCCGGTCGCCATGCGGTCTCTCCATTGCTTTCGCCGGGCACCGTGCCCGGCCGGAGCGCGTGAAGGTACCAGTGTTAACGACGTGAGCGCCCGTTGACGCGTTCACACCCGCTGAGCTTGTCGCGCGCGTCCGCCTTGACCGTGTCGCGGCCGCTCCCACAGCGGATCACGTCGCGTTCACCGTCGCGCGCATCGATCGTGTCGTTGCCCGCTCCGGCCTCGACCAGGTCACGTCCCTTGCCCGCGACGATGCGGTCGTTGCCGGACCCCGAGGAGATCTCGTCGTTGCCCGCTCCGCCGTTGATGCGGTCGTTGCCGGTCTCGGTGGCGATCAGGTCGTTCCCGGCCCCGCCGGTGATCCGGTCCGTGCCCGGCCCGGTGGCGATCCAGTCGTCGCCGGAGCCGCCGTCGATGCGGTCCAGGCCCGGTGCCGCCGTCGATCTCGTCGTCGCCCGGGCCGCCGCGGATCTCGTCATTGCCCGAGTCACCCGAGAGCGAGTCGATGCCGGCGCCGCCGTCGATGAAGTCGTTGCCGCGGCCGCCGAGCACGGTGTCGTCGCCGTCGCCGCCGCGCAGGACGTCGTCGGCGCCGGAGCGATCGTCGTCGTCGGTGCACTCGGCCGGACGCAGGGCGCCGACCGGGCACTTGCCATCGCCCTGGATCCGGTCGTCGCCGGGGCCGCCGTCGATGCGGTCCTTGCCGGCAAGCCCGAACACGGTGTCGTCGCCGCCCTTGGCCAGGACCTGGTCCTCCCCGGGCGTGCCGGTGATGAAATCACCGAGATCGGTGCCCTCGATCGAGCCCGCCAACGCGGGAGCCGCGACGGCGAGCATCATGCCCACCGCCACAGCCAAGATCCGTCCAAACGTCATCTGAGGCACCTAACCCAGCATGACGCCCACCGATGCGGCCAAACCTAAAGGGGTCAGACCAGAAAGGGGTTTCGCCCTCCGTCACCGGGGCGCCGACGGCGAGCTCGATGAGCCGCGCTCAGCGATGCAGCCGCGGCGCGATGATCCGGTACGCCTTCAGGCCCAGGCCGAGCCGCTCGCGGTCCTCCGAGAGCAGCGGGTCCAGCCCCGTGAGCTCCTTCACGCGCTCGAGCCGGTAGGCGACCGTGTGCCGGTGCGCATAGATCGCCGACGCGGTCGCGTTCATGTTGCAGTTGCGCTCCAGGTACGCCGACAGCGTCCCCACCAGATCGGTCGAGTACTGCCCGTCGTAGGCGACGAGCGGCGCGACCGTGTCCTCGTAGAACGAGCGGACCTCCTCGGGGTGCGACGCGAGCACGCGGAACAGCAGCCGGTAGGTGCCGGTCCCGATGTCCTCGTCGATCGGCACGTCGGAGCGGCGCAGGACGTCGAGCACCAGCTCGGCCTCCTGGATCGCGCGGCCGAGGTCGGCGACGTCGCCGTAGAACGACGAGACGCCGACGGTCCCGTGACGTTGCAACCGCGCCGCGAGCCGGCGCGCGGCCGTCAGGGTCGCGGTCGCGTCGGCGCCGTTGACCGCGGGCAGCAGCGCGTAGACGCGACCGGAACCGCCACCGCCGTCCATGTGCTGCGCCAGCGCGCCCGGGTGCTCCCCCGCGATCGTCGCGACGACGTGCCGCGGACGGTCCGAGGAGAGCTCCGCGCACAGTGCCACGGCGCCACGCGAGAGATCGCAGCCGAGCCGCGCCGCCCGCCGCAGCACCTCGTCGGCCTCCAGGTCGTCTCGGCCACGCAGCTCTTCCAGGAACGAGCCACGCAGGTTCTGCTCGACCTCCAGGCGCGCCTCCTCGACCGCCACTTCCGTGAGGCAGGCGACCGCGGCGACGTGCAGGAACTCGAGCGCGTCGGCCGCCGGCTCGTCCTCGTCGAGCAGCATGACGGCACCGAGTTGCTCGTCGCCTGATGCGATCGGCACCTCGGCCACCACGCCCTCGGGCACGGCCGCCGCTCGGCCGCGCGCCCGCTCGGAGACGTAGCGGCGAAGTGCCGCCATCTCGACCACAGGTCCCGAGGAGGCCGCCGCGCCCAGACGCGGGACGACGATCACCACGAGTCCTCCGGTCTCCCCGGCGGCCAAACCCGCCACGCCCTCGAGACCGTCGCCACTCAGCACCGCGTCCACCATCCGCAGATGGACGGCACGCAGCCGTTCCATCACGGTGGCCCCACGATCTTCTGGCTGGGCCTCCATCGCCACGTTCAATACGCCTCCTTCAACACGCGGGGCGGCTGTGGTGAGCCGCCCCGCGCAATCCGCATCTGGCCAGAGTGGCCGCTACCCGGTCGCCTGAGCGGCGACTCCCGGGTGGGCCTGCAGCGTCTCTTCGCCGGATTCGCCGGTGCGAATCCGGTAGGCCTCCTCGACGGGCAGGATGAACACCTTGCCGTCGCCGATGGAGCCGGTCCGTGCGTGCTTGAGGATGGCCTCGACCACCGCCGGCACGTCACCGCTCGCGACCACGCACTCGAGCTTGACCTTCGGCCGCAGCCAGTTGGTCAGCTCAGCGCCGCGATAGCGCTCGGTGATGCCCTTCTGACGCCCGGAGCCCTTGACCTCCGAGATCGACAGTGACGGGAATCCGAGTTCCAGGAGCTCCATGCGGATCGGCTCGAAAGCCTCGTGCCGGATGAACGCCTCGATCTTCTTCATGCGGGGACCTCGCGAGTTGTGGCCTCGGGCCGCGTGGTACCCAGCGGCGTCGCGGCCGGTGAGTACCCGACGAGCTCCGGAGCCGGGATGAACTGCTCCGGGTAGCCGTACATGCCGTGCTCGGAAATGTCCAGTCCGGCGTCCTCTTCCTCAGCCGACACACGCAGGCCGTAGGTCTGCTTGATCAGCCAGAAGGTGGCAAACGACGCGATGAACACGAAGGCGAAGGCCGAGACCACGCCCATGGCCTGGTCGAGCAGCTGCTTGAAGGAGCCGGTGTAGACCAGGCCGCCCTCGCCGACGCCGTTGTAGGCCGCCAGCCGCGGAGCGGTGAACAGGCCGCAGGCGAGTGTGCCCCAGACGCCGGCCAGGCCGTGCGCGGAGAGCGCGCCCACCGGGTCGTCGATCTTCTTGTCGATCGCGAGCACGCCGAACACCACGACGACGCCGGCGACGGCACCGATGATCGGAGCGGCCCAGGTCTCGACGTAGCCGGACGGCGCCGTGATGGCGACCAGACCGGCGATCGCGCCGTTGCCGGCCATGCCGATGTCGATGCGCTTGGTCCTGAGGTACATGACGGCGACGGCCGCGATGACGCCCGCCGCGGCGGCGAGGTTCGTGACCATCGCGACCTCCGGGAAGCGACCGTCGAGCGCGTTCAGCCCGGAACCCGGGTTGAAGCCGAACCAGCCGAGCCACAGGATCAGGACGCCGAGGCCGAACAGCGGCATGTTGTGGCCGGGGATCGCCCGCGGCTTGCCGTCGGCGCCGTACTTGCCACGACGCGGGCCGAGCAGCAGCAGCACGGCGAGCGCGCCGGTGGCGCCGATCAGGTGGACCACGGTCGAGCCGGCGAAGTCCTGCACGCCGAACGACGTCGCGAGCCAGCCGCCACCGAAGATCCAGTGGGCGCCGATCGGGTAGATCAGCGACGAGAAGACGATCGCGTAGATGACGTAGACGCCGAACTTGACGCGCTCGAGCGTCGTTCCCCAGACGATCGCCAGCGAGACGGCGGCGAAGACGAACTGGAAGAACCACAGCGTCTCGACGGTGATCGAGCCGCCGGCGACGTCGATCAGCGGGAAGTTCTTGCCGGCGTCGGGACCGGCCACGAAGAAGCCGGACGTGCCGATGATCTGGTTGCCCTCGCCGAACGCGAAGGCGAAGCCGACGGCCCAGAAGCACATCGCGCAGATCGAGAAGTTCACGAGGATCTTGGCGACCACCGTGCCCGCGTTCTTGCCACGCGAGAAGCCGATCTCCAGGAAGGCGAAGCCCGCCTGCATGAACATCACGAGAATGCCGGCGACGAGCACCCACACCGAGTTGATTCCTACCTCGAACGGGAGCTTGCTCGCGTTGGCGATGTCAAGCGTCCTTCCATCGGCTAGCGCCGCCCCCGGCAGCGCCAGTAGTGCGAGCAGACCGGACCCCAAACCGGCGGCCCAACGGGTCCTGCGCATCGATCCTCCTCTGTCAAACAGCATCGATGCGCAGTCTTGTGGCAGGACCGCGGCTACAGCATTGTCCCCGTGTCGAAGATTCCCTCGCCGGAGTTCTCCATCCGGTCGAGCGCCGCGATTTGGACCTGGACGACGAGCACGGCGATGTCGTCGCGCGTGGCGCCGCCGCCGGCCGCGATCGCGCTGGAAAGGCAGCCTTCCGCGGTCTCCGCGGCCGTCTCGCCGCGCACCCGCGCCAGCAGTTCGGCCACTTCGGGGGTCGTCAGCGTGCGCTCCGGCGCGCCGGCCTCGGTCAGCCCGTCGGTGTAGAGCAGGAGTGCGTCGCCGGGCTCGAGGTCGAGCACCGTGTCGGCGATCCGCGGGTCGCTCGACGACGCCGAGCAGGGTGCCGGTGGCCTTCAGTTCGCGCGCGGCGCCCTCGGCGTCGATCACCACCGGCGGCGGGTGCCCGCCGCACGCGACCGTCAGCCGGAAACGACCGCCGCCCAGCGGCTTCAGCCTGGCGAAGAGCGCGGTCAGGAACTGGCCCGCGCGGCTCTCTTCGAGGACGGCGCGGTTGAGGGCGCCGAGCACCGCCGCCGGCGAGTCGTGCGAGTGCGCGGCCGCGCGCACCGTGTGGCGGGCGAGCGCGGTCAGCGCGGCGGCGTCGACGCCCTTGCCGCAGACGTCGCCGATCGCCACGCCCCACGTGCCGTCGCGCGAGCGCGAAGGCGTCGTAGAAGTCGCCGCCGACCTCGACGCCCTTGGCGCCGGACTCCAGCCGGCCGGCGAGATCGATCCCGGGCACCTCCGGCAGCGCGCGCGGCAGCAGTGAGGCCTGCAAGCGTCTGCGAGACCAGGTGCTCGCGCTCGTAGAGTTCCGCGCGGGCGATCGCGACCGCCGTCTGGGCGGCGATCGCGGTCAGCAGCCCGCGCTCGTCGACGTCGAACGCGACCGAGCGGGTGAAGCCGAGCGAGAGCACGCCGAGCGTCCGCCCGTAGGCGACCAGCGGCAGTGCCGCGTACCCGCCCGCCCGCGGGTATGGCGACCCCGCCAACGCCGGATAGCGCTCCAGCAGCGACGGCTCGTCGGAGATGAAGACGGCCTCGGCGGTGCGCGCCGCGTCCGTGGCGGGCATCGGCTCCGAGAGTGCGAGCGAGCCCCAGCGCGTGCGCGCGCCGCCCGAGAGACCGTTGTCGGTGATGATCTGCAGGCGCCCGCGCTCGGCGTCGAGCGTCAAGCAGCACGGCGGCGCTGGCATCGAGCGCCAGACCGGCCTGCTCGACCGCCACCTCGGCGACGTCGGCGACGGTGACGGCGCGCGCCAGCGCGGACGTCGCATCCTGCAGCCGCTGGCGGGCGGATTCGGCGTGCCGGCGGGCGGTGACGTCGATCATCGACTTGCCGACCGCGAGCAGTGCGCCGCGGTCGTCACGGACGGCGAAGTAGGTCGCTTCGAAGCGGCGGCCGTGCAGCGCCACGTCGAGGTCGAGCAGCGGCTCCCCGGTCTCGACCACGCTGCGCAGTGCCCGCTCGACGTCGTGCTGGCCGGTGACATCCCCGACGGTTCGTCCCAGATGGTCGGCGGCCGGCACCTGGTTCATCGCGGCGAGCGCCTCGTTGACGCGCAGGAAGCGCAGGTCGAGGTCCAGGAACGCGATCCCGATCGGCGAGTCGCGAAAGACCGCGTCGAGCTCGGCCAGATGGCGCTCGTTGGAGCGCTGCAGCGCCTCGGCGCTGAGGTTGAAGGCCTGCGCCAGCTCCGCCGTCTCGGGCGGGCCGGTCTCGGGCAGCCGTGCGTCGAAGCGCCCGGCACCCAGCTCGCGGGCGTACAGCTGCAGCCGGTTGACCGGGCCGACGATCGCCCGCCAGGCCCCGAAGGCGAGCAGGGCCACGAGCACGAGCAGGAG
This sequence comes from uncultured Solirubrobacteraceae bacterium, assembly GCA_963848475.1. Lineage (GTDB taxonomy): Bacteria > Actinomycetota > Thermoleophilia > Solirubrobacterales > Solirubrobacteraceae > Solirubrobacter. The sequence continues at coordinate 153,994 of CAWKDW010000009.1, forward strand.
CACGAGGCCGCCCGCCGCGATCCAGATCGCGCGGGTGCGCTGCCGCGTGCCCTCGCGTCGCAGCTGCATCTGCTCGGCACGCTCGTCGCCGGCGAACGACGCCAGTCGGGCCCGGAAGACCTGCAGGCCTCGCTCGGTCTCCAGCGCCGTCGCCGCCGGGTCGCGGTCGGGACGTGCGACGACGTCGCCAAGCGACTCGGCGTACTGCTCGAGCCCGCCGATCAGCGCCTGTGCGCGTGCGCGCTCGTCCGGCTCGAGCTTGAGCGCGAGCAGCTCGTCCGCGGCCCCCGCCACCTCGGCGCGTGCCCGCTCATACGGCTCGAGCTGCGCGGGGTCGCCGGTCAGCGCGTAGCCGCGGACGCCCGTCTGCAGGTCGAGCGCGATCCGCTCCAGCACGCCCGCCTGCGTGACCGCGTCGTTGGCCGCGCGGGCCTTGACCACGGTCCGGCTCTGGCCCTGCAGGCCGTCGAGAAGCACGCCGAACGTGATCAACGAGACGACCGCGACCGCACCAGCCGCGGCCAGCACGCGAAAGCGAAGACCCCAGGCTCGGCGCACGCGGCCACTGTAGGGCTTGCTCGCGCTGCCCGTGAATGGCAGGATCGTCGCGGGAGGTCTCCGTCCATGGCGCCATCCATTCCTCTACCCGGTAGCGCCGAGGCAGCTCACGCCGAGCGACTCTTCGCGCTGTCGCAGGACCTGCTGGGAGCCGCCGACGCCGCGGGCAACCTGCGCTGGGTCAACGCGGCGTGGGAGCGGACGATGGGCTGGACGCCCGCGGAGCTGTTCTCGCGGCCGTACGTCAACTTCCTGCACGTCGACGATCGCGCGACGGTGATGGCGTTCGCGGAGCGGCTCGAGCACATGCCGCCCGGTGAGAGCCTGCAGGTCGAGGCGCGGGCACGCCGCAACGACGGCAGCTACCGCTGGCTGCGTATCAGCGCGGCCGTCGCCGACGGTCCGGAGCCGCTGGTCTACCTGTCGGGGACGGACGTCACCGACCTCCACGAGGCGCTCGAGCAGCTCGCCGGCGAGCGGACGAGCTCGATCCGCCGCAACGCGGAGCTCGAACGCTCCAACGCCGAGCTGGAGCGCTTCGCCTCGGTCGTCTCGCACGACCTGCGCCAGTCGCTGACGGCGATGTCCGGCTTCCTGGCGCTGCTCGAGAGCCGGCACGGCGCAGCGCTGACGCCGGACGCGGCACGGCTGCTGGCCTACGCGCGCGAGAGCGGCGAGCGGATGCACGCGCTCGTCGAGGACCTGCTCGCGTACGCGCGCGTCGGTCATTCGGTGCGGGCGCCCGAGCGCGTCGACAGCGACGAGCTCGTGCGCCGCATCGCGCCGTCCGCCGCTCCCGCCGCGCGGGTCGAGATCGGTGAGCTGCCGGTCGTGCTGGCGCGCCCGCGCGAGTTCGAGCAGCTGCTGACGAACCTGATCGCCAACGGGGCCAAGTTCGTGGCCCCGGGTGTGGAGCCGGTGGTGGGCGTGACGGCGGCGCCGGACGGCGCCGGCTGGCGCTTCGAGGTCGCCGACAACGGGATCGGCGTCCCGGCGCCGCACGCCCAGCGCATCTTCGGCATGTTCCAGCGCTCCCCGGTCGCCGAGGCCTATCCAGGCACCGGCATCGGCCTCGCGATCGCCCAGAAAGTCGTGGAGGCGGCGGGCGGCCAGATCTGGGTTCACCCTCGTGCGGGCGGCGGTAGCGTGTTCTGCTTCACGTGGCCCGCAGTCACATGAGGCGAACGCGGCGCCCGTCGATTTGGACACGTGGACAAACAGCAGGCCCGCGCGTCCGCCTAGGGTAAGGCGCGCTGTCTCTGATCCTGAGGAGGACCACGCCCGCATGCCGTCCCGTACCCGCACGCCCAACGTTGCAGCCGCCCAATGGAGCCCGAACGGCGGCGCCCTGGGCCAGGCGGACCTGACCCAGCCGAACGCCAACGTCTACGGCGAGAACGTGTTCTCGGTCGCCGTGCAGCGCAAGCGGCTGCCGAAGGCGCAGTTCAAGCAGCTCGAGGCGACGATCGCCAAGGGCGAGCCGCTGGAGGCCTCGCTGGCCGACGCCGTCGCCTCGGCGATGCGCGAGTGGGCGATGGAGCGCGGTGCGACGCACTACACGCACTGGTTCCAGCCGCTGACCGGCTCCACGGCTGAGAAGCACGACTCCTTCTATGGCCCCACCGGTGACGGCAACGCGCTCGCCGAGTTCTCCGGCAAGGAGCTGATCCAGGGAGAGCCCGACGCGTCCTCGTTCCCGAGCGGCGGCCTGCGCTCGACGTTCGAGGCCCGTGGCTACACCGCCTGGGATCCGTCCTCGCCGGCCTTCATCCTCGAGAACCCCAACGGTGCGCTGCTCTGCATCCCGACCGCGTTCACGTCGTGGTCCGGCGAGGCGCTGGACAACAAGATCCCGCTGCTGCGCTCGATGGACGCGCTGTCGAAGTCCGCCGTGCACGCGCTGGGCCTGATCGGCGAGAACGCCGAGCACGTCTTCACCACGGTCGGGCCCGAGCAGGAGTACTTCCTGATCGACGAGCAGTACTACTTCGAGCGCCCGGACCTCGTGATCACCGGCCGCACGCTGTTCGGCGCCAAGCCCCCCAAGGGCCAGGAGCTCGACGACCACTACTTCGGGTCGATCCCGGAGCGCGTGCTCGCGTGCATGATGGAGACCGAGTCCGAGCTCGCCCGCCTCGGCGTGCCGATCAAGACCCGCCACAACGAGGTCGCGCCCGCCCAGTACGAGGTCGCGCCGATCTTCGAGAACTCCAACGTCGGCACCGACCATCAGCAGCTGACGATGCAGATCATGCAGAACGTCGCCCGCCGTTACGGGCTCGTCTGCCTGATGCACGAGAAGCCCTTCGCCGGCGTCAACGGCTCGGGCAAGCACAACAACTGGTCGATGGGCACCGAGACGGGCATCAACCTGCTCGACCCGGGCGCCACCCCGCACGAGAACCTGATCTTCCTCTTCTTCTGCTCGGCCGTCATCCAGGGCGTCAACCGCCATCAGCAGCTGCTGCGCGCCTCGGTCGCGGCCGCCGGCCAGGACCACCGCCTCGGCGCCAACGAGGCGCCACCGGCGATCATCTCGATGTTCCTCGGCGCCGACCTCGAGAAGGCCTTCCTGGCGATCGAGTCCGGCTCCGGCGACGCCGCGACGCCGCAGGCCTACCTGGAGATGGGCGCCTCGGTGCTCCCGCGCCTGCCGCTCGCCGGTGGTGACCGCAACCGCACCTCGCCGTTCGCCTTCACCGGCAACAAGTTCGAGTTCCGCGCCCTCGGCTCGAGCATGGCGCTCTCGTTCCCCAACACGGTGCTCAACTCGATCGCGGCCGAGGCCATCGACGACCTCGCCGGCAAGCTCGAGGCCGCCATCGCCGGCGGCGCCAGCATCGAAGAGGGCGTCCTCCAGGTCGTCAAGGACAACTGGGTCGAGAACAAGCGGATCGTCTTCTCGGGCGACAACTACTCCGAGGAGTGGCACCAGGAGGCCGAGGAGCGCGGCCTGGCCAACCTCAAGCAGAGCCCCGACGCCCTGCCCTGGATGATCGATCCGAGCACCGTCGAGGTCTTCGGCAAGTACAACGTCCTCTCCGAGCGCGAGCTGCACTCCCGCTACGAGATCGCGGTCGAGCAGTACATCACCGCGATCAACATCGAGGCCGAGACCGCCGCCTCGATCGCCCGCACGATGATCCTCCCGGCCGCGATCCGCTGGCTCGGGACGCTCGAGGCCACCAACGGCGGGGCCGGCATCGCCAAGCTGACCGAGGAGACCTCGGCCCTCGTCGACCAGCTCATCGAGACGATCTTCGAGCTCGAGGCGGCGAACCGCGACCACCCGGAGAACGATTCGGACATCGGCGCCGCCAAGTACGTCCAGACCACGGTCATCGACGCCATGCTCGCCGTCCGCGGAGTCGCCGACACGCTCGAGCGGATCGTGCCCGACGACCTCTGGCCGCTCCCGAAGTACTCGGAGATCCTCTTCATCAAGTAGCAACTCAGCACTTCAAGAAGATATAGGCCGAAGACCCTGCTATTAGCGGGGTCTTCGTCGTTCTGGTGTCAGAAGATTCGGGCTTTGGCAGCGCGAATTGGCAGCATGACCCCCATTACTTTCCTCTTCGGGGTCTTGCGAGCACCTGGCGAGCCGATTTAGCGCTGTCCGCCCGCGATGCACTCGATGTAGCTACATCCATGCGGTACTCCGGCTGGGTTCCGCCGCTGGGGGACCGACAATCGCAAGAGCAATGAGACATCCATTGAGACCTGCAACATCAATCGGACTTTCAGCGCTGGCGCTCTACGGCGGCGCGCTGGACCAAGCAGCTCTCGCTGACCCGATCCCGGCCGTGACGCCAGACGTGAGCGCTGGCGGAACCATCGGGATCTCGGTCTTCACGGACGGCGGCTATGTCGCACTCGATGGGCGCTCGCCCATCGACCGGCAGCGGCCGATTCGCTACTTCGGCGGCTCCTTCTGCTCCTAGACCTAGACGCCGATGCGTTCACAGGACTAGTCCACGTGCCCTGCGCTTCGCACGTCGCCATCGTGGCCGGTGGCGCTACCCAGGTGGTCGGCGTGGTTTGGGCCGTCATCGAGATTGGGAAGATTCGGCGATCACTCGCTGCGTTACGGAAGGCGGGTCAGGTGATTGCGGCAGAGATCCGGTCGATGCTGACGACGCCAGCCGAGACCAGGGACGCGATTGTCAGGACCGGCGCGGTCCACGGCTCCGCTTCGGCATCCGGTTCTGTTTCTGTCACTGGGACAAAAGGACCGCCACCGTCCATCGAGCAGCGCATCGAACGCATGGAGGCAGAGATTCGTCGGCTCGATGAGCAAGCTGCCGGTGACCGTCAGGAGATGCGCACCGAAACCAAGCGAGTGCGGGACCACGCGAACGCGATCGACCGCGAGATACGCGAACTGATCGAGGCGCAAGACCAACAGCGTCGAGAGAGCCAACAGGCAGCCGTGCGCCTACAGCGCAGGATCGCTCCATTGGTCGTTATCGGCCTAGCCGTGAGCGTCGTTGGCAGCGTCCTGCCGTGCTGACGCCGCGCACGCTGTCGTCTTAGCTCAGGACGGCGATGATGATCGCCACGATGACCGCGAGAACACCCACGGCAAACGTAGTCAGAGCCGGGTGCCGCTCGATGGCGCGCCACCACGGCTCATGCGCCCTGTCCGCGTGGGCTGGAACGCTCGCCTCACCTGGAGTGTGAAACTCGTCTCCACCAGAGACAGAGGGAAGGTCCATGGAACGGGCCTCGCGCTCGGCGGCACGGCGCGACTCTTTCTGAAGCCCAGCCGCTCCAAGCGAAGCTTCCGCAGCGTCGAACGCAGCTTGGACGGTCTGAGCTGCCGTCCCCTTCGCCGTGAAGCTGACCATCTCGTCGTATGCATGGAAGATCATCACGAACTCGTCCACGAGGGCGATGTCTCGCTGGTGCGGCGCGAAGCCGACCGACATCTTGTCGGGGCGGCCGAGCTTGAGCACCTTGTCGGCGAGCTTCCGAGAATCCTTCCGGCTTTGAACTGGACAGCTCCCAACTCAACTCGATGAATGGGCGGACGTTGCGCAGGTTCCGAGTGGCCTCGATGGCGGCGTCGGCCGCATCAAAGACGGGTATGGGATCGCCATTCCAGATCCCTCGCCAATTCCGGTGCACGGTGTCCATGAGCGCACGCGAGTCTAGGTCAGGCGGCGGCGGTATCCGTAGCTATATCCGTGCGCATCTAGCTACTTCCCCCGGATAATCGCCGGGGTGGAATGAGAACGGCCGCGCGGGCGGCGCGGCCGTTCATCGAGCGGGTCGCGGGCGGCACCGCGACTCGGTGAAATCGTGTCAGTCGGGTGGCAGCGCGCATGGCAGCCGCAGGTGGCGAGCGCGAGAGAGCGCCGAAGTGATCTCCCTGCCGCGCGCTGGACGAGAGCCAGCAAGCCGCTGACAGTGCGAAGTGAATCATCAAGTAGCGCTCACGCGCTCCCCGGAGCTTGGGCGAAGGCCCCGCTTACCGCGGGGTCTTCGTCGTTTCGGGCTTGTCCTCGTCGGCGATCGCGGTGTCGTCGGTCGGGGTGTTCGCCTTCGCGGCATTGGAGGTCTTGACGAGCGCCGCGTCGCGGCGCAGGGCAGCGGTGCGCAGCGCGTCGATGACCTGGTTGTACGGGTTGGCCGCGGTCTCGCGGCCGGCCGGGGTGCGCTTGTCGTCGTCGATGTCGACGCGGGCGACCGCCGCGCGGATGGGGCTGACGTCGCGCTTGGGCCACTCCGGGCCGCCCGCGCTCTGCACGGTCATGCTCATCCGGTACAGATCGGCGATCGCCTCGCGGGCGATGAAGAGGGCGCCGCGAATCTCGACGAAGCTACGTCGCGGGGCCTCCGGCGACGCGGCGCCAGTGCTCCGGGAGGTCGGGGTGCTCGAAGAAGACGATGTGGTCGTCGGTGCCGGAGGCCGCGACGGCGTCCCAGACGCTCGAGAGGGCCTGCTCCTTGTCGTCGGCCTCGAGGTGGATCTCGAAGACGCCGACGTCGTCGGGCTCGGTCAGCTCGGCGTCGGGGAGCACGGCCGCGAGTTCCTCGCGTGCCTGGAGGTCGCGGGGGCTGCCGCCGTGGAGCAGGTACATCTCGACGATCTGGCTCATAACGGTGTTGTACCGCGGCGAGCGCGTGAGTCCAGCGCCGGCGCCGGACGAGCGAGAGACTAGGCGCTGTCGAAGACGACCGCACACGCGGTCGAAGCGACCGGCGCGCAGGTCGGCGGGCGAGATCAGGAACTGGATCCGGCCGGCGTCGCCCACCCAGAAGTCGACCTCGTCGTCCGGCCCCACCGTGAGCAGGTGCCGCCATGCGCGCTTCGGACGCTCGGCCCGGTTCCAGCACGCGTTGCCGCCGTTGGGCGCGCCCGCGTATCCGAGCAGCTTGGTCTCGAGCCGCGGGTGGCCGTTGATCGCATCCCGGAAGTGGAACCACTTCAGCCAGGTGCCCGTGGGGAAGACGTCCTGCAGCGGTGGCATCAGATGGTCCGCGTCGAGGGCGAAGTCCGGTACGTCAACACCCGCAGCGAAGCCCAGGCGGGCGACGCGCATGCGCATGGTCTTTGAGCCCGGCGGCTTCGTGCGCACGAGTCGCGCGCCCTCCGGGGCGTGCAGGACGGCCGAGCACTTGCCCTCCCACGGGGCGTCCTCGTCGAACGCGCCGTCCTCAGGACCGATGTACGTGAAGAACGCCAGGCTGCCGCCGACTCGCCGCAGCTCCCCGGCCTCCGCCGGCAGGTCGCGGACACGGATCTGCGCCAGGAAGCTCTGCGGCAGCCCCTGGCAGCGCGGCCACTTCGTCCCGGCCGGCAGATCCGGCACGCCGCCCGTCCGCGACGTGCCGAGCTCGGCCGGCGTCGGCCCGAACGGGCGCGGCCGGACGAACACGGTCGGAAGCGTCGCGTCCGCGAGCCGCTTGGCGAACGGTCCGTAGCCCGCCTTGGTCGCGGCTTCGCGAACACCGTCGGAAGCGGACGCGGTGGACGTGGCGATCAGCAGGACAAGAAGGCAAGCACCGAGAGAACGCACGCGCGCAAGATAGGTGGGCCCCCGCGCGCGAGGTTCGTCAAAGGTCCAGAAGAAATCGCTAATGGGATCGCGAACCGTGCCGATACAGGGTCTGGGTCCGCTCGCACCGCTCGCCCGACAACCCCCTCTTGTCAGCGGACGAGAACACGTTGCGAGCGGACCCACCCTCCCCCTCATAACCCCAGTTCGCGGCCCCGTCGCCCCCGACGGGGCCGCAAGCTGTTAAACACCCGCCGATGGAGCCACGACGTGTGCTGCTCACCGGCGCCTGCGGGACGATCGGATCCGTGCTGCGCCCGGCGCTGCGCGATGGGCTTGATGAGTTGCGCCTTTCGGACCTGGAGGCCCCGGGCGACGGATTGCGAGCGCGCGAGACCTTCCTCGCCGCGGACCTGACCGACAAGGCCGCGGTACAGCGCGCGGTCGACGGCGTCGATGCCGTCGTGCACCTCGGCGCGATCCCCGACGAGGCGCCGTTCGAGCAGATCGCCGGGCCCAACCTGCACGGCGCGTTCCACGTCTTCGAGGCCTGCCGGCGCAGCGGCGTCAAGCGCATCGTCTTCGCCAGCTCCAATCACGCGTCCGGCATGTACCCGGTCGGCGTGTCGCTCGACGGCCACCAGCCGCCGCGGCCCGACGGCCTCTACGGCGCATCGAAGGTGTTCGGCGAGGCACTCGGGCGCATGTACGCCGATCGCTTCGGGCTCTCCGTGGTGTGCTTGCGGATCGGCTCCTTCCAGCCCCGCCCGCGCGAGAAGCGCGAGCTCGCGACCTGGATCAGCCATGCCGACACCGTGCGGCTCGTCCAGGCCTCGCTGGCCGCCGACGACGTGAGCTTCGCGATCGTCTATGGCGCGTCGGCCAACACGCGCCGCTGGTGGCCGGCGGACCAGGCGGTCGGCTACGAGCCGCAGGACAACGCCGAGGACTTCGCGGACGAGATCGAGGACAAGGGCGAGGACTTCCGCCACCAGGGCGGCCACAACGCGGCCCCGGGCCATGGCGGCTGGGCGACGTGAACGCCGACACGCTGCGCGCGCGCTTCGATGCTCCCGACGCGCTGGGGATCGGCATCGAGGAGGAGCTGTTCCTGCTCGACGCCGAGACGCTCGACCTCAAGCCGAACGCCCGCGAGGTGCTCGAGCGCGTTGCCGACGACCCGCGCTTCAAGCTCGAACTGCCCGCGTCCCAGCTCGAGATCGTCACGCCGCCGTGCCCCGACGTCGCGACCGCGGTCGACCACCTCACCGCCGCCCGGCGCGATCTCGCGCTCGCCGCCGCACCGCTGGGGCGGCTGATGACCGCGGGCGCGCATCCGTTCGCGGCCGAGCTCGGAACGCTGACCGACGACCCGCGCTACCAGCACACGCTGGACGAGTACGGCTCCCGCGCACGCCGTCAGCTGGTCTGCGGCCTGCACCTGCATGTCTCGCTCGGCGGCGCCGAGCGCACGCTCGCGGTCTACAACGCCATGCGCTCGCACCTGCCGGAGCTCGCCGCGCTGGCCGCCAACGCGCCCTTCCACGTCGGCCAGGACACCGGCCTGGCCTCGATCCGGCCGACGATCGCGGTCAACCTCCAACGCCAGGGCGTGCCGCCGGCGATCGAGAGCTGGGAGTGGTTCGCGCGGGCCCTGAGCTGGGGCGAGCGCTCGGACACGGTGCCCGATGCCCGCCGCTGGTGGTTCGAGCTGCGCCTGCACGCCACCTACGGCACGCTCGAACTGCGCGTGCCCGACGCCCAGTCCAGCGTCGACGACGTCTTCGGCGTCGCCGCCTTCGCCTACGGGCTGATCCACGCGCTGGCCGCCCGCCACGACGCCGGCGAGACGCTGCCGGTGGCCGACTCGTGGCGGATCGACGAGAACCGCTGGGCCGCGATGCGCGACGGCGTCGCGGGCACGCTGGCGGACCTCGTGACCGGCGAGCGGATCAACACGCGCGAGCTGCTGAGCGCTCGCCTGGAGTCGCTCGCGCCCGCGCCGGGGCTCGAGCACACGCGCGCGCTGATCGAGGCCAACGGCGCCATCCGCACCCGCGAGGTGGGGGTGGACGGCGCCGCCGCGTACCTCGCGGACCGGTTCTAGCCGCGCCCGGGGTGCGCCCTACGCTTGATTCGTGCCCGCCATCGCCATCCAGGGGCTGGTCAAGACCTTCGGCTCCACGCGCGCGCTCGACGAGCTGGACCTCGAGGTCGCCGAGGGCGAGGTACACGGGTTCCTCGGGCCCAACGGCTCCGGCAAGTCGACCACGATCCGGGTCCTGCTCGGTCTCCTGCGCGCGGACAGCGGCAGCGCCACGCTGCTCGGCGGCGACCCGTGGCGCGAGGCCACCGCGCTGCACCGCCGGCTCGCCTACGTCCCCGGCGACGTGACGCTGTGGCCGAACCTCAGCGGTGGCGAGGCGATCGACCTGCTCGGCCGCCTGCGCGGCGGCGTCGACGAGCGGCGGCGCGCTTCGTTGCTCGAGCGCTTCGAGCTCGACCCGACCAAGAAGGGCCGCGCGTACTCCAAGGGCAACCGCCAGAAGGTCGCGCTCGTCAGCGCGCTGGCCTCGGATGTCGAGCTGCTGATCCTCGACGAGCCGACCTCGGGACTCGATCCGCTGATGGAGGAGGTCTTCCGCGAGTGCGTGTCCGAGGAGCGCAGCCGCGGGCGGACGGTGCTGCTCTCGAGCCACATCCTCTCCGAGGTCGAGGCCCTGTGCGACCGCGTCACGATCATCCGCTCGGGCCGGACCGTCGAGACCGGCTCGCTGGCGAGCCTGCGTCACCTGACGCGGTTCACGATCGAGGCCGAGACGCTCGACGGGCAGCACGTGGTCGAGCACGTCGAGCCGGGTGAGCTGCAGGCGGTGCTCGAGAAGCTCGTGGAGCGCGGCGTGAAGTCGCTTTCCAGCCGCCCGCCGACGCTCGAGGAGCTGTTCCTGAGGCACTACCAGAAGGCGCCATGACGCCGGCCGGCTCGACGCTGCGGCGCGTGCCCTGGCGCGTACGCGGAGCAGACAACGTGTGGATCCTCGTCGGGCTCGCGCTCAGGCGCGACCGGGTGATGATCCCCGCGTGGCTGCTGGGTCTCGCGGCCGCCGTCGCGGTCACCGCGTCGTCCTACAGCTCGCTCTACGCCACCGAGGCCTCGCGGCGTGAGGTGGCGCAGACGCTCGGCACCACGCCGGCGACGCTCGCGCTCTACGGGCGCATCCACGCCGACAGCGTCGGCGGACTCGTGGCCTGGCGGCTCGGCGGGATCGCGCTCGCGCTCGCCGGGCTGATGGCCATCCTGCTCGTCGTCCGCCACACGCGCGCCGAGGAGGAGACCGGTCGCGCGGAGCTGATCGGCGCCGGCGTGGTCGGCCGCAACGCGCCGCTGGCCGCCGCGCTGATCACGGCAGGGCTGACGTCCCTGGCCCTCGGCGGGTGCGTCGTGCTCGCGCTCCTGGCCACCGGCCTCGGCCTCGCCGGTTCGCTCGCGCTCGGCGCCTCGTTCGCCGCCGTCGGCCTCGTGTTCGCCGCGACCGCCGCGGTGACGGCGCAGGTCGCCGAGTCCGCGCGCGGGGCCAACGGGCTCGCGGTCGGCGCGCTCGGAGCAGCCTTCGCGCTGCGCGCGATCGGCGACGCCGGCCCGCACTGGGTCTCGTGGCTGTCGCCGCTCGGCTGGGGCCAGGCGCTGCGCCCGTTCGCGGACGAGCGCTGGTGGGTGCTGGCGCTCCTGCTGGCGCTGGCGGCGGCGATGACCGCGGCGGCGGTCCAACTCGCCGCCCATCGCGACCTCGGCGCCGGGATCATCCCGCCGCGTCCCGGCCCTGCGCGAGGCGAGCTCAGTACGCCGCTGCAGCTCGCCTGGCGCCTGCAGCGGGGCGCACTCGCCGGTTGGGCGGCGGGCTTCGCGATCCTCGGCGCGGCGTTCGGCAGCATCGCCCAGGACATCGGCGACGTGATCGGCGACAGCCCCCAGGTGCTCGACGCGCTCAAGCGACTCGGCGGCGAGCAGAGCCTGTCCGACACCTACCTCGCCGCGACCTTCGGCGTGCTGGCGCTGATCGCGGCGGGCTACGCGGTCCAGGCGGTCCTGCGTCTGCGCGGGGAGGAGACGAGCGGCCGCGCCGAGCCGCTGCTGGCCACCTCCGTCTCGCGCACGCGCTGGGCGCTCAGCCACACCGCGATCGCGCTCGCGGGCACCGCGGTCCTGCTCGCGGCCGCGGGCCTCACCGCCGGGATCGCGTACGCGGCGCAGACGGCGACGCGGCGCAGCTCCCGCGGCTGCTCGGGGCGGCGCTGGCCCAGACGCCGGCAGCGTGGGTGATCGCGGGCGTCACGCTCGCGCTCTTCGGGCTCGCACCGCGGGCGACCCTCGCGGCCTGGGGCGTGCTCGCGGCCTGCCTTGCGCTCGCCGAGCTCGGCCCGGTGCTAGAGCTCTCGCAGTCCGTGATCGACATCTCGCCCTTCGCGCACAGCCCGCAGCTCCCGGGGGGGTCCTTCACCACGTCGCCGCTCTGGCTCACCGCGGTTGTGGCCGCGCTGGGCGCCGCCGGCCTCGCGGGCTTCAGACGCCGCGACGTCGGCTGACCTACTCGGGGTCGAGGTCCTGGCCGCCGGCCGGGAAGACCGTGTCCCCGATGGTCTGCAACGTCATCCCCTTGAGCTTCACCGGATATTGCACCGAGGCCGCCTGGGGCGTGGAGCCGTAGACGCTGGTGATCGCGTCGAGGACGTCGTCCTCGGTCGCCGTGTCGGGGAAGAACGTCGACCGGTACGCCTTCTTCTTCTTCGGTGCCTTCTTCCCGCGCACGCTCTGCTGGTAGACGCCTTTCGCCTCGTTGGGGACGGGGTCTGGGTGCCGTATGCCTCGTGCGTCGTCGACGCGGTCGAGCCCTTCTTGGAGTGATAGCCCGTCGGGTCGGTGGGGTCGTCGGACTTGAAGTCGCCCTGGAAGATGTGGTGCTTGTGCTTGGCGTCGATCGAGGGCCGCTTCTCGGCGACCATCTTCTTGAGCGCCTCGAGCATCGCCGGCCCGTGATCGACCAGCTTCTTCTCGCCGCCGAAGGCCACCGCGGCCGCCTCGGTGAAGCCGGTCTCGTCCGCGTCGTCCATGATGCCCTGCTTCTTGAGCTCGGCGGCAGCCGCCGCGACACTCGTCCACGCCACCGGGACCCTCGGGTTCTTGCACTTGCTCCGGAGCGTGTTGTAGATCTCCAGCAGCATGTCGTCCGCACTCGCGGGCAGCGCGTTTCCCCGGTACTTGGCGGTCAGCTTGCCGCGCGCCTGCTTGCCCAGGATGTCGCGGGCCAGTACCCGACCCACCGCCTGGTTGCCGGCGCTGCGCTGGAGCGCGAGCAAAGCGTGCGGAGGCATCGCCGCGACCGGTTCCGGCCGCCGCCGCTCCTCGTCGCGCAGTTGATCCGGTTCGTGGACGCGCATGACCAGAAGCGACGGTAATCGCCCGTCAACGACGAGATTTCGTTGCATCTCGCCGCGTGTGGAAAGCGCCGTCTAGAGCGTGTCAGGAAGCGGACATCGGCAAACCTTGCCAAGCTTGTGTCAAGGTTTCGCTAGCCTGTAACGACCATGCGCGATTTCCTTGCCGCCACGCGTGACCGGGTCGTCGTCTTCGACGGCGGCATGGGCGCAACCCTCGAGCAGTTCGACCTGTCGCTCGAGAAGGACTACCGACTTCCCGGGCGCTGTCACGAGGCCCTGATCCTGAACCGTCCCGACGTCATCCAGGGCGTCCACGAGTCGATGGTCGCCGCCGGCGCGGAGGTCGTGGAGACCGACACGTTCCAGGCCTCGCGCCTGAAGCTCGACGAGTGGGGCCTGGCCGACCACACGCACGAGATCAACGTCAAGGCCGCCCAGATCGCCCGCAAGGCGGTCGGCGAGGACCGGTTCGTGGCCGGCTCGATCGGCCCGACCGGGTTCCTGCCCGCGTCCGAGGACCCGTCGCTGGGCCAGATCCGCTTCCGCGAGCTCGTCGAGGTCTTCCGCGAGCAGTCCGCCGGGCTGCTGGAGGGCGGCGTGGACCTGCTGATCGTCGAGACCGCGCAGGACATCCTCGAGGTCAAGGCCGCGATCTTCGGCATGCGCGAGGCGTTCAAGACCGCCGGGCGCAGCGTGCCGATCCAGGCCTCCGTCTCGCTGCTCCCCAACGGCGGCAAGATGCTGCTGGGCACCGACATCAGCGCCGCGCTGGCGACGCTGGAGGCGCTCAAGGTCGACGTCATCGGGCTCAACTGCTCGACCGGCCCCGAGGACATGCGCGACGCCGTGCGCTTCCTCGGTGAGTACTCGCCGCTGCCCGTGCACTGCATCCCGAACGCCGGCATCCCGCACCAGGGCCCCGACGGCGAGACGGTCTTCCCGGAGAACCCGGACGAGCTCGCCAACGTGCTCGGCCAGTTCGTCGAGCGCTACGGCGTCTCGATCGTCGGCGGCTGCTGCGGCACGACGCCCGACCACATCCGCGCGATCAAGGAGCGCTGCGGCGCGGCCGAGGTCGCCCCCCGCCCCGCCCCGCGCCCGCCGCACGTCTCCTCGATGATCGCCGCGTCGCCGCTGGTGCAGGAGCCCGCCCCGACGATCGTCGGCGAGCGCGTGAACTCGCAGGGCTCGCGCAAGGCCAAGGAACTGCTGCTGGCCGACGACTACGACGGCCTGCTGCAGGTCGCCGAGGATCAGGTCGAGGGCGGCGCGCACGTGCTCGACCTCTGCGTCGCGCTGACCGAGCGCTCCGACGAGGACGAGCAGATGCGCCGCGTGGCCAAGAAGGTCTCGCTCACGCAGCCCTCCCCGATCCAGGTCGACTCGACCGAGCCCGACGTCATCGCCACCGCGCTGGACCAGATCCCGGGCCGCGCGATCGTCAACTCGGTCAACCTCGAGGCCGGCGAGGACAAGCTCAACACGGTCGTCCCGATCGCGATGGCGCACGGCGCCGCGCTGATCGCGCTGACGATCGACGAGGTCGGCATGGCCAAGACCCGCGAGCGCAAGCTCGAGGTCGCGAGCCGGATCGTCGACCTCGTCTGCAACCAGCACGGGATGGACCCCGAGCTGCTGATCTTCGACGCGCTGACCTTCACGCTCACCACCGGTGACGAGGAGTGGAAGCCGTCCGCGGTCGAGACGATCGAGGGCATCCGGCTGATCAAGTCCGAGCTGCCCGGCGTGAAGACGTCACTCGGCGTCTCGAACGTCTCCTTCGGCATCGGCGTGCCGGCGCGAAGCGTGCTCAACTCGGTCTTCCTGCACCACTGCGTCGAGGCCGGCCTCGACCTCGCGATGGTCAACCCGAACCACATCACGCCCTACGGCGAGATCCCGCAGCTCGAGCGCGACCTGGCCGACGACCTGGTCTTCAACCGCCGCGACGACGCGCTGGAGATCTTCATCCAGCACTTCGAGGCCAAGGGCCCCGAGGCCGAGGCGGAGGCCGCCGATCCCACCGCGGGCATGGAGCCCGAGGAGGCGCTGCACTGGCACATCCTGCGCCGCAAGCGCGAGGGCGTGCAGGATCAGATCGACGCGTGCGTCGCGAAGATCGGCGCCGTTCCGACGCTGAACACGGTGCTGCTGCCGGCCATGAAGGAGGTCGGCGACAAGTTCGGCGCCGGCGAGCTGATCCTCCCCTTCGTGCTCCAGAGCGCGGAGGTCATGAAGCGCGCCGTGGCCCAGCTCGAGCAGTACCTGGACAAGCTCGAGGGCTACACCAAGGGCACCGTCGTGCTGGCGACCGTCTTCGGCGACGTCCACGACATCGGCAAGTCGCTGGTCAACACGATCCTGACCAACAACGGCTACACGGTGGTGGACCTCGGCAAGCAGGTGCCGATCTCGACGATCCTCGACGCCGCCAAGGAGCACGACGCGACCGCGATCGGCCTCAGCGCACTGCTGGTGAGCACTTCCAAGCAGATGCCGCTCGCCGTTCAGGAGCTGCACTCCCAGGGCCTCGATTACCCGGTCCTGCTGGGCGGCGCCGCGATCAACCGCAAGTTCGCGCTGCGCGCCCTCTACCCGGAGGGCAAGGAGTCCGACGTCCAGTACGGGCCCGGCGTCTTCTACTGCAAGGACGCCTTCGAGGGCCTGGCCGTCATGGACCGCCTGGTCGAGCCCGAGCATCGCGCCGAGCTCGTCAAGGACGTCCTCGCCGCCGGCACGCAGCTGCGCGAGGTCGGCGAGGTCGAAGAGGTCCTCGACACGACCGACGACACCGTGCGCTCGGCCGTGCGCACCGACGTCGAGGTCCCCGAGCCGCCCTTCTGGGGCGTGCGCGAGATCGAGGTCGACATGGAGGAGCTCTACACGCACCTCGACACCCACGTGCTGTTCAAGCTGCACTGGGGCGGGCGCGGCGTGAAGGGCGAGGAGTGGCGCAAGCTGCTCGAGGAGGACTTCCGCCCGCGCCTGGAGCGCATGTGGGCGGCCGCCGACTACCTGCATCCGCGCGCGCTGCTGGGCTACTTCCCGTGCTACTCCGAGGGCAACGACATCGTCGTGCTCGACCCGTCCGATCGCGAGACGGTCATCGAGCGCTTCGTCTGCCCGCGCCAGCCCAAGGGCGACCGGCTCTGCCTCGCCGACTTCTACCGCTCCAAGGAGTCCGGCGAGCTCGACGTCGTCGCGCTGCAGGCCGTCACCGTCGGCTCCGAGGTCACCGAGCTGATGGCCAAGCTCGAGGAGGAGGGCGAGTTCGCCGAGCAGCTCTTCGTCCACGGCCTCGGCGTCCAGACCGCCGAAGGCCTCGCCGAGTGGCTGCACTGGCGCGTGCGCAACGACTACGGCATCGACGTCACGCAGGGCCGCCGCTACGCCTGGGGCTACCCCGCCGTGCCCGACCAGTCCGAGCACCTCAAGCTCGAGCGCCTGCTGGATCTCTCGCAGATCGAGATGGAGATCTCCGACGGCTACGCGCCGATCCCGGAGCAGTCGACGCTCGCGCTGATCGCCCATCACTACCAGGCGGGCTACTACGGCATGCGCAACGGCCGCCTGCTGCCCGACGGCTCGCCCGACGACGTGATCCGCGGAAGCGCCCGCGACCCCTCGCGCTTCGGCGAGGTCGACGCCGACGCACTGGACGAGGTCGCGACCGTAAGCTGAGCGCCGATGAAGGCGCTGGCGCTCGACGGCGGTGGCATCCGCGGGCTGATCCCCGCGCTGGTGCTGGCCGAGATCGAGCGCCGGACGGGCCGCGCGATGACGACGATGGTCGACGTCATCGCCGGCACCTCGACCGGCGGGATCATCGCCTGCGGCCTCGCGCTCCCCGACCCGATGGCGGCCGAGGAGATCGCGGCCATCTACGAGGTCGACGGGCCGTCGATCTTCGACCGCTCGGCGATCAAGATCGTCACCTCGGCCAACGGCCTCCTGGACGAGCGCTACGACTCCGACGGCCTGGTGAGCTCGCTGCGCCGCCACCTCGGCAGGACCCGGCTCGCCGAGGCCACGACTCCGTTGGTCCTGACCGCCTACGACCTCGAGGCCCGCCAGGCGCTGCTGCTGCGCTCGGACACCGAGGACGTGAGCATGGTCGACGCCGCCCACGCCACGTCCGCCGCGCCGACGTACTTCGAGCCGGTGCGCCTCGGCGCGCGCACGCTGGTCGACGGCGGCGTCTTCGCGATCAACCCCGCGGTGTTCGCCTTCGCCGAGGCCGGCGGCACACCCGAGCTGCTGCTCTCGCTCGGCACCGGCTCACACACCCGCCCGCTGCTCTACGAGCAGGTCAAGGACTGGGGCCGCCTCGAATGGGCCGAGCCGATCATCGACGTCGTCTTCGACGGCTCCGCCGACGCCGTCGACGCCCAGCTCACGGCCTTGGCGGGCGACCGCTACCTGCGCCTCCAGACCCGCCTCGAGGAGGCGAGCGACGACCTCGACGACGCGAGCCCCGAGAACCTCGCGGCGCTGCGCCGCGAGGCCGAGCGCCTGATCGCCGAGCGCGACGCGGACATCGACCGCGCCTGCGCGATCCTCACCGCGTGAAGAACGCGGCGAGGTCGGCCGCGAGCAGGTCCGGCTCCTCGGCGGCGGCGAAGTGGCCGCCGCGGCGCATGTTCCGGAAGCTCCGCACGTCGTACATCCGCTCCGCCCACTCGCGTGGCAGCACGCCCTCGGAGACGAAGTTGCAGTGGAAGTTCGCGATCGCCGTGGGCACCCGTACGAAGTCGTCGGGGCCGAGGGTCGCGGTCCCCGCGTCGCGGTTGTCGACGTAGTCGCGGATCGAGGTCCCGATCGTCCCGGTGACCCAGTAGAGCGTCACGAGCGTGAGCAGGAAGTCGCGGTCGAAGCGGGCCTCGAGGTCGCCGCCGGTGTCGCCCCAGCCGCGCCACTTCTCGAGGATCCAGGCTGCCAGCGCGGTCGGCGAGTCCGTCAGGCCGTAGGCGAGCGTCTGCGGCTTGGTGCCCTGGATGAAGCTGTAGCCGCGCTCGGTCGCGTCCCAGTGCTCGGTGGCGGCCACGTACGCGCGCTCGGCGGCGGTGCGCGGCGCGCCGTCGGCCGGCGCGTTGTCGAGGTTGCAGAGGTGGATGCCGAGCAGTCGCTCGGGGTCGTCGAGGGCCATGTAGGTCGTGACCGCAGCGCCGAAGTCACCGCCGTGCGCGCCGTAGCGCTCGTAGCCGAGACCTTGCATCAGCTTGTGCCAGATCGCCGCCGTGTCGCGCGTGCTCAGCCGCGGCGGGCGCGCCGAGAAGCCGTAGCCGGGCAGCGAGGGGATCACGAGGTCGAACCTCTGCTGCAGGCGTTCGATCAGCGGCAGATACTCGATGAAGGCGCTCGGCCAGCCGTGGGTGAGGATCAGCGGGATGCCGCCGCCGCGCACGTGCACGAAGTGGATCCGGACGCCGTCCACGTCGGCGACGAACTGCGGGCAGCGATTCAGCTCGCGTTCGCGCGCCCGCCAGTCGAACGTCTGGCGCCAGTAGGGCGTCAGCGCTCGCAGATAGGCGCAGTCGGTGCCCTGCTCCCAGGCCTCGCCCGGCGCGTCGCTCGGCCAGCGCGTGCGCGAGAGACGCTCGCGCAGGTCGTCGAGCACGTCGATGTCGACGTCGATCGCGAATCGCTCAACGCGCATAGCGGGCACTCTACGTGGCGTGCTCCTCCCTCCGATCGTCGGCCCGGGACTGGATGTCCTCTTCGTCGGCATCAACCCCGGGCTGCGCTCCGCCGAGGTCGGCCACAACTTCGCGCGCCCCGGCAATCGCTTCTATCCCGCGCTGCACGCCGCGGGCTTCACGCCGCGGCTGCTGGCGCCCCAGGAGGACGTCGACCTGCCGGGCTACGGCGTCGGCATCACCAACATCGCGTCGCGCCCGACGCGCGACGCCGCCCAGCTCAGCCCCGAGGAGCTGCGAACAGGCGCGGCGGAGCTGGAGCGGCTGGTCGCCGAGGTCCAGCCGCGCCTGGTCGCGATCCTCGGCCTCACCGCCTACCGGACCGCGTTCGGCCGCACCAAGGCGACGATCGGGCTGCAAGCAGAGACCATCGGCGGCCGCCCGGTCTGGATCCTCCCGAACCCGAGCGGCCTCAACGCGCACTACAAGCCCGCGGACTTCGCGCGCCTCTACGGCGAGGCGCGCGCCTACGCGCTCAGCACGAGCAGTCCCTGGCGCCGCGCACGCTCAGGCCTCGGCCTCGGCGGGTCTTTGGCGGCGAGGACGAGAGCGAGACCGGGGAGCTGTGCAGCGCGCGCAGGCGGATCTCGCGCCACGACACGCCCTCCTTGACCAGGGCGGGGGCGCCCATGATCACAGCGGTCGCGACCTCGACGGCCTGGAGGATGATCCCGTAGCCGAGCGCCTGGGCCGGAGGGACGCCGTAGGCACCGACGAGCACCGCCATGCAGGCGGCCTGGAAGACGCCGAGGTTGGACGGCGTGACCGGCAGGACCGCGGTCACGTTGACCGCGAACAGGATCGCGGCCGCGGCGCCGAGGTCGGCCCGGTGCTCGAGCCCGAGCGCCACCAGCAGGACGTAGCAGGCGATCCACTGCATCGCCCAGGCCGCGAGCTGCATGCTGATCGCGATCGAGCCCTCGCGCGGGCGTGCGAAGACCGTCAGGCCCGAGCGCACGCGCGACGCGGCTTCGCGCGCCTGCGCGATCCAGCGCGCGACGCGCGAGGAGCGCGACGGGAGGCCGGAACGGACCAGCGCCGGTGCGACGAGCACGACGACGAGCAGCGCGAGCGGTGCCAGGCCGTACCAGAGCAGCGCCTGCTGGCGGCCGGCGAACAACCCGATCGTCGTGAACATCACGGCGCCCAGGATCATCAGCGCGAGCACGTTGATCAGCGTCTGCGAGACGATCGTGCCGAGGACGACGGGCAGCCGCTCTCGCGCACGGCCGAGACGGCGTGACACCACCAGGGCGCGCGAAGGCTCACCGAGCCGTGCGGGCAGCGTCGCGGACATCAGGACGCCGATCGAGGTGCCCTGGACGGCATCGACCATCCGGGGGCGCGCCTCGGGCAGCGCGGCCTTCAGGATCGCGTGCCAGGACACGGCACGAAGAAGCATGGAGGCGCACATCAGCGCCAGCGCGACCAGCACCCAGGCCGGGCTGGAGCGCACGAGCGCGTCGCCGATCCGCTCAAGCCCGATGTGCTGGACGGCCAAGTAGGAGCCGACGACGGTGGCCAGCGTCGCCCCGCCGAGCAGCGCGCGCCGCGCGAGGCGGGCGCGGCCTCCGGCGGGCGCCGGCTCGAGCGACGGCAGGCGGCGGGCGCCGACGCGCTCCAGGCCGTCCGCGGGCTTGACGCCGACCTTGATCTTCACCCGTTCGACCGCGCTCGCCGGCTGCGGCACCTCACGCGCGTCGCCGTAGGCCTGAAGGAGCTGCTGGGCGACCCGCGGCCAGGTGTAGCGCTCCGCGCTCGCGCCGGCGTTGACCGCCATCGCCTCGATCCGGGCCGGGTCGTGCGCCAGGTCGCGCAGCGTCTCGGCCAGCTTCGTGGCGTCCGCGCGCGGGACGAGGAGGCCGTCGACGCCGTGGGAGACGACGTCGCGGTAGCCGGCGATGTCGGAGGCCACGACCGGCGTGCCGGCCGCGAAGGCCTCCGTCAACACCATGCCGAAGGACTCGCCGCCCAGCGACGGCGCGCACAGCAGGTCCGCCTCGCGCAGCGCCCGCTCCTTGGTCGCATCGTCGACGCGGCCGAGCGCGGTGATGCCCTCGCCGTCGACCAGCAGCGGCGCCAGCTCCTCGGGGGTCGAGCCGATCACGATCAGCTCGGCCGGGACCTCGCGGCGCAGCGCCTCGAAGGCGCGCAGCAGCACGGGGAGGCCCTTGCGCTCGACGGCCTGGCCGACGAACGCGATCCGCAGCGGCTCGCCCGGCGCTCGCACTCGCGGCGCCGGCGCTCCGCCGCCGGGAACGACGACGCCGTTCGGGATCACCCGGTAGCGGCCGCCGTAGAAGCGCCGCCCGGTCCAGGCTGCGGCCTCGGAGACGGCGACCCGGACGTTGAGATGGTTGAGCTTGCGACGCGCGCCCATCAGCGCGGCGACCTTGTGCGGCAGGACCGACTCCGAGTAGCAGTGGAACGTGCCCACAAGTGGCGCGTTGGCGCTCGTCAGCGCGTCCCATCCGATCGCCGGCGCCACCGGCTCATGAATGTGGACGACATCGAAACCGCCTGCTCGCAGCTCCCGGCGCAGCGTCGACACCCCCGACGGCGTCCCGGCGAGGTTGGAGACGGCGCCGTTGAGCGGCCAGCCGATCGTCCCGCCGAGCGGCACCAGCCATTCGGGCAAATCGCGCACCTGAGGGCGGGCGCCACGGTGCAACAGCGCCGTTCGGCGCTGGTCAGGATCGAAGGGAGCGAGCACCTTCACGTCGTGGCCTTCGCGATCCAACTCGATCGCGAGAGCTTCGATGTGGCGCGTCACACCCCCGGGGTATGTCCAGGAGTACGGGGATACCAGGGCGACCCGCATGAGGCGATCCTACGAAACGGAGACGACGGTTCCGGTACGGCTAACCGCTCTTCACCTATGCTGAAGACCACCGGCATGCCTGAACGCCAGTTCGTCAAGTACACGTTTCTGAAGGTCGATCCGGCGTGGCGCCGCCTGGATCCGGACGAACGCGCGGCGCACAAGCGCGAAGTGATCGCCGCCTGCGAGGACTTCGCCGCCGAGCGGCTGCTGCGGGCGTTCTCGCTGGTCGGTACGCGCGGTGACGCCGACCTGCTGCTGCTGAGTCAGGCCGCGAACCTCGAGCGCATCCACGAATTCCACGTCGTCCTCGCCCAGAGCGGCCTGATGGCCTGGGCCGAGACGCCGCACTCGTTCCTGGCGATGACCAAGCCCTCGGAGTACTCCGACGAGTCCCGGCTCGAGGTCCGCCCCGCGCACTCGAAGTACCTGTTCGTCTATCCGTTCGTGAAGACGCGCGAGTGGTACGGGATCGATCCCAAGGAACGCTGGCGGATCATGCAGGAGCACATCCGCGTCGGCCGCGAGTACCCGAGCATCGACCTCAACACGAGCTACTCGTTCGGGCTCGACGACCAGGAGTTCGTCGTCGCCTTCGAGGGCGACGAGCCCGCGGTGTTCCTCGACCTCGTCCAGCGCCTGCGCACCACCGAGGCCTCGGCCTACACCAAGCGCGACACGCCCACGTTCACCTGCGTGGCGATGTCCGTCGAGCGCGCGCTGAACGCGCTCGACGGCGCGGCGCTGCACGTCACCGCGTAGCCACCGCCGGCTGCTCCTGCTCGCGCCGGAAGCGTCCGGTGCCCTGACCCTCGTCATCGTCGCCCCGAGCATCGCGCGCTCGACCTCGACGGTCGACCAGCCGACGGGTCGCGCAGGACCGCCTGGAAGCGCTCGTCGTCGCGCTCGCCCTGCCAGCTTGGCGATCACCATCGTCGCGACCGAGTTGCCGATCGCGTTGGTCAGCGCGCGGCCCTCGCTCATGATCCGGTCGATCCCGACGACGAGCGCGATGCCGACGGCGATCGACTCCGGCGATGAAGAACGTGCCACCGAAGGCCTGCAGCGAGGCGGTGAGCGTGACCAGGCCGGCGCCGGTGATGCCCGCGGCGCCCTTGGAGGTGAGGATCATCAGGCCGCGCCAGCGCGATCTGCTCGCCGATCGCCATGTCCTGCCCGCTGGCCTGGACGATGAAGAGCGCGCCGAGCGTGAGGTAGATGCAGGTGCCGTCGAGGTTGAACGAGTAGCCGGTCGGGATGACCATGCCGGTGACCTGCTTGGAGGCGCCGGCGGCCTGGAGCTTCGCCAGCAGGCGCGGGAGCACCGTCTCCGAGGAGGAGGTGCCGACGATGATCAGCAGCTCGTCACGGATCAGCCGCACCAGCCGGAAGATCGAGAAGCCGCTGGCGCGCGCGACGGCGCCGAGCACGACGAAGACGAAGAACGCGCAGGTGCCCCAGAAGACCGCCATCAGGGCGGCGAGGCTGGTCAGCGAGCCGGCGCCGAAGACCGAGATCGTGTACGCCATGCCGCCGAAGGCACCGAGCGGCGCGGCCCACATGATCAGCCGGATCACGCCGAAGATGACCTGGAGGCGGCGTCGAAGACGCTGAGGATCGCTTGCGCTGGCGTTCGGCGAGCATCGAGATCGACGCCGCGACGAGGATCGCGAGCACGAGGATGCGCAGGATCTCGTTCTCGACGAACGGCTGACGAAGCTCGTCGGCAGCAGGTCGTCGGTGATGAAGCCGACGAGGCCGGGCGCGCTGTCGCCGGCCTCGGCGATCGACTCCTTGGCCGCTTCGCGTGCCGACGCGGTCGGATCGCCGTCGAAGCCCGAACCGGGATGGAAGACGTTGGCGGCGATCAGGCCGAGCGCGAGCGCGACGATCGTCATCGAGAAGAAGTAGGCCAGCGAGCGCAGCGCGAGACCGCCGGCGCGCGCGAGGTTGCCGAGCGACGCGATGCCGATCACGACCGTGACGAAGATCACGGCCCCGTGACCGCCTTGATCGACCTCTCATACCGGGCGTGCTACCCAGTGACTGAACTTTCTGAGCGCCCGGCCGACCACCGTGGGGATGACTCCCGCCATGACCACCACCGGAGAGCGCTACCGGCTCGTCACCCGCTCGGACTTCGACGGGCTCGTGTGCGCAGCGCTGCTCAAGCACCTGGACCTCCTCGACGACATCCTCTTCGTCCACCCCAAGGACGTTCAGGACGGCAAGGTCGAGCTGGGCCCCAACGACGTCACCACGAACCTTCCGTACTGCCCGGACGTCGCGATCTCCTTCGATCACCACAGCTCCGAGCAGACTCGCGTCGGCGGCCCGCGCTCGAACCACGTGATCTTCCCGAGCGCCCAGTCCGCCGCGCGCGTGGTCTACGACTACTACGGCGGCGCCGACGTCTTCGCAGGCATCGAAGAGCTGATGGACGCCGTCGACAAGGGCGACGCCGCACAGTTCACCGAGGACGAGATCCTGCACCCGCAGGGCTGGGTCATGCTCAACTTCCTGATGGACCCGCGCACCGGCCTCGGCCGCTTCCGCGAGTTCGAGATCTCCAACTACCAGCTGATGATGCAGCTGATCGACATCTGCACCGCGATGTCGATCGAGGAGATCTTCGAGAACCCGCACGTCAAGGAGCGCGTCGCGCTCTACAACGCGCACGCCGAGGCCGCCGAGGAGCAGATCAACCGCTGCTCGACCGTGCACGGCAACCTGGTGGTGCTCGACCTCCGCGACGAGGAGGTCATCCACCCGACCAACCGCTTCACGCTCTACGCGCTGTTCCCCGAGTGCAACATCTCGATCCACGCGCTGTGGGGCCTGCGCCAGCAGAACACCGTGTTCGCGACCGGCAAGTCGATCCTCGATCGCGGCTCGAAGACCAACGTCGGCGAGCTGATGCTCTCCTACGGCGGCGGTGGCCACGACGCGGCCGGCACCTGCCAGGTGGAGAACGAGCGAAGCGCCGCGCGTTCTGGCCGAACTGGTCAGCAGGATCAACGCCGACGGGTAGGCTCCCGCGGCTCGTGAACGCCGCCGACGCGCATCTCTCGAAGGACCCCGTGATGGCGGGGCTGATCACGGACTTCGGAGGGCCGCTGGCGGAGGAGACCGAGCGGCGGCCCGCTGAGGTCTACAGCGCGCTGCTGCGCTCGATCACGGGCCAGCAGCTCTCGGTCAAGGCCGCCGGCGCCATCTACGGCCGCCTGATCGAGCGCTTCGGCGGCCGTCCGCCGACGCCCGAGGAGCTGCTCGCCGACGATCCGGAGGCGATGCGCGCGCGCCGCCGGCCTCTCACGCGCCAAGGTCGTCGCGCTGCGCTCGCTCGCCGAGCACGTGCTCGCGGGCGAGCTGCAGATCGACCGGCTGGCCGAGCTGCCCGACGAGGAGGTCCAGCGCGAGCTCGTCGCGGTCAAGGGCATCGGCGAGTGGACGGCGCACATGTTCCTGATGTTCACCCTGCACCGCGGCGACATCCTCCCGACCGGCGATCAGGGGATCAAGAACGCCGTCGCCCGCGCCTACGGCCTCGACGCCGTGCCCAAGCCGGACGCGATGATCGAGATCGCCGAGCCGTGGCGGCCGTATCGCACCCGCGCCTGCGAGTACCTCTGGCGCTCGCTCGACAACGCCCCCGGGTGATCAGCGACCGAAGCGGCGGGCGCAGCCCGCTCGCAAGGATCGCCTACTTGAGCCGGGCCTCTTCGAGGTCGAGGTCGCGCTCGATCAGCCGCTGGATGTCCTGGCTGACCTTGCCCTCGTTGCGCAGACCGAGGACCGCGGCGCGCTCGGACTGGATCAGGTCGCGGCGCACGTCGCCGTAGCGCATCCGCTGCTCCTGCATGACGTCGGGCGCCTTCTCGCCGCCGATCACGGCGACGCATTGGCGGAAGCGCGCCCGGTAGAGATCGCGCAGCCGGCGCAGCGGCTCCTCGCCGATCCGGTGCTCGTCCTCGAGCTCGTCGAGCCGGTCGAGCGCGGACTGGGCCGCCTCCAGCCGCGCGATCGCCTCGGCGGGGCTCCATTCGCGCCCGTCCGGCAGCCGCAGCGCCTTGATCAAGCGCCGGCAGCGTCAGGCCCTGGCCGACGAGCGTCACCAGGATCACGACGAACGTGAGGAAGATGACCTCGGCGCGGCCCTGGATGCCGGCCGTGATCGACAGCGCGGCGGCGAGCGAGATCGCCCCGCGCATCCCGCACCAGCCGACGACGACCCGCTCCTTGAGCGAGAGCCCGGGGGCGAGCGGCAGCAGCGCGAAGATGACGCGGACCGCGATCACGAGCGCCGAGATCAGCAGCGCCGATCGCCAGCAGCGCTGCCGGTCGCGGCGTCGCCGACCTCGCTCGCGATCGACTCCAGCTGCAGCCCGAGCAGGATGAACAGCAGCGCCTCGAGGCCGAAGATCATGATGCTCCAGAAGGCGCCGGCGGTCAGCCGCGTGTCGGCGTCGAAGAAGTCCGACTGGTACCAGCCGGCTATAGACGCCGCAGACGGCGGCGGCGAGGATGCCCGGAGGCGTGGATCTCCTCGGCCCCGATGTAGCTCGCGTAGGCGGCGAGCACCGTCAGCAGGACGGACACCGTGACGTCCGTGCTGGCGCCGGATCAGCGCGCAGGATCACCCACGACGACCGCGATCCCGACCGCGGTCCCGCCGGCCGCCTTGATGACGAACTCGACCAGCGCGCCGTCGAGCGAGAAGCCCTCGGTCGCGGCCACGAGCGCGACGCTGAAGGCGGTCAGGCCGGTCGCGTCGTTGATCAGCGACTCGCCCTGGACGAGCAGCTTCACGCGCTCGGGCACGCGCACGCTCGCGAAGGTCGCGACGGCCGCCACGGCGTCGGTCGGCGCGACCACGGCGCCGAGCATGAAGGCCGCCGGCCACGTCAGCGCGGCGACGAACTCGTGCGCGGCGACCGCGATGACCGACATCGTCACCAGCACCAGCGCGAGCGCCAGCAGCCCCAGCGCCCGGCTCTCCGCCCGCAGCTCGCGCGGCGAGGAGTACCAGCCGGCCGACATCAGCAGCGGCGGGACGAAGACCAGCAGCACCACGTGCGCGTCGAGCTCGATCGGCGGGATCCCCGGCACGAAGGCGAGACCGAGCCCGCCGAGCACGAGCACGATCGGGTACGGCATGCCGACGTAGTCCGCGGCGCGGACCAGCAGCACGGCGGCGAACAGCAGCGCGAAGAGGAGCTCGAGGTCGCCCACGGAGCGCGGGAGTCTAGGATCGCCCGCATCACCATGCCGATTCCGCCGCTCGACGACTCCGATCACATCCTCGGCCCGGCCGATGCGCCGTTCGAGCTGATCATGTATGGCGACTTCGAATGCCCGTACTGCAACGCGGCCCAGTCGATCGTCGCGCGCGTGCGCAAGCGGCTCGACGGGCAGCTGCGGTTCGCGTTCCGCCACCTCCCGCTGCACGAGGTCCATCCGAACGCCCAGCGCGCCGCCGAGGCGTCCGAGGCGGCCGCGGCCCAGGGCGCGTTCTGGGAGATGCACGACGCGCTGTACGGCGGCGGCGGGCGCTTCGGCCTGCGACGACATCGCCGCGGCGGCGCAGCGGCTGGGTCTCGACGTCGAGCGCCTCCGCGCCGAGGTGATCGACGGCACGTACGCCGCGCGGGTTGAGCGCGACGCCGCGGCGCGCCCGCGATGCCGGGATCACCGCGACCCCGACGTTCATCGTCAACGGCCGCCGTCACACCGACTCGTTCGACGCCGGCTCGCTCGTAGATGCGCTTAAGGCCTGACCGACTCACGTCCGTTTCGCCGACGCTCCGACTAACCTAGCCCCGCCCATGTTGCGCTTCGCTGCCCTGCTCTCACTGCTGCTCGCCCTCTTCGTCGCCGCCTGTGGCGGCGGCAACCAGGAGCAGGCGACGCCACGCGACCCCGTCGAGAACGTCCCCGACGAGAGCGGCGTCCGCGACTCGGTCAAGGAGGCCTCCATCCCGGACGAGGCCGACTTCCCGTCCGAGCAAGGGCAAGACGCTGCAGGACCTGGCCGACGGGATGGCCGCCGGGCCGCAGCTGGCGATGGCGAGCTCCGTCTTCACCACGCCCAGCCCGAGCCGGATGGCGTTCGGCATGATCGCCGCGGACGGGACGCCGGTCTACGGACCGACCGCGATCTACGTCGCGCCGACGCCGGGCGACCCCGCGATCGGCCCGTTCGTCGCTCCCGCCGATGTGCTGCTGACCGACCCGCGCTACCGCTCCAAGCAGGCCGCGACGACCCAGGACCCGTTCGTGGCCGTCTACGGCGCGGACGTGGAGTTCCCGAAGAAGGGCAAGTACGCGGTCCTGGCGACGACCAAGAAGCCCGACGGCACGCTCACCGGCGCCACGGGCCAGGTCGACGTCTCCACCGAGGGTGCCGACCCGATCCCGCGCGTCGGCGACAAGGCCCCGAAGGTCCATACCGAGACGCTCGAGACCGCCGGCGGCGACATCACCAAGATCGACACCCGCGACCCGCCGAGCGACATGCACAAGGTCGACTTCGCCGACGTCGTGGGCAAGAAGCCGGTCGCGCTGCTGTTCTCGACGCCGCAGCTGTGCCAGTCGCGCGTCTGCGGCCCGGTCACCGACATGGAGCTGCAGATGCAGTCCAAGTACGGCGACAAGATGGACTTCATCCATCAAGAGGTCTGGGTCGACAACGACATCAACAAGGGCCTGCGCAAGCCGCTGCAGGAGTTCAGTCTGCCGACCGAGCCGTGGCTGTTCGTGGTGGACTCCAGCGGCAAGATCACCGCGCGGCTCGAGGGCTCGATCGGCGTGCAGCAGTTCGAGGACGCCGTCAAGTCCGGCCTGTGAGACGCGCGCTCGCGGCACTTCTGACGGCGCTGGCCGTCTGCGCGCTGGTGCCGGTCGCCGCGGAGGCTCACGGGCTCGTCCAGCGCCAGCAGCTCCCGATCCCGCAGTGGCTGTTCGCGTGGGCGGCGGCGGCGGTGCTGGTGATCTCGTTCTTCGCACTGGCGGTGCTGTGGCCGGAGCCACGGCTCGAGAAGGAGAACTGGCGGCCGCTGCGCGGTGGCAAGGCGTTCGCGAGCCTTCCGGTCCAGATCCTCTGCGGTGCGATCGGCGTCTTCCTGCTGGTCGTCACGATCCTGGCCGGCTACATCGGCAGCGGCACGGCGCTGGACAACTGGGCGCCGACGTTCCTGCTGATCACGTTCTGGGTCGGGATGGTGTTCGTCTCGATCGTCTTCGGCGACGTCTACCGGGCCTTCAGCCCCTTCCGGGCGATCGGCCGGCTGCTGCCGTCGCTGAACCGGCCCTATCCCGAGCGCCTCGGTCGCTGGCCGGCGGCCGTCGGGCTGCTGATCTTCACCTGGATCGAGCTGATCTCCGGCTGGGGCGAGGACCCGGGCATGCTCGTGACGGCGGCGCTCGGCTACACGGTCCTGATGCTGGCCGCGCAGGTCTACTGGGGTGTCGAGACCTGGTCGCGCAACGGCGAGGCGTTCGCGGTCTACTTCAACATGTTCGCCCGCATGTCGGTCTTCGAGGTGCGCGACGGCTCGCTCGGTCTGCGGCGGCTGCTGAGTGGGCTGCCGCGGCTGGACGCCGGGTCCGGGACGGTGGCGTTCGTCACCGTGATGATCGGCACCGTCACGTTCGACGGCCTCAGCCAGGGGCAGCTCTGGCGCGACCTCTCGGCCGACGTCGTCGACCTGCTCGACGGCTTCGGGATCGGCGCGCTCACCGCCTCGAAGATCGCCGCCACCTTCGGCCTGCTGCTCGGCGTGGGGATCGTCGCGGGCTTCTACCGGCTCGGCATCGAGGGCGCGCGCTCGGTCGGCGGCGGGCTCAGCTTCCAGAAGCTCGAGCACGGGTTCATCCACACGCTGGTGCCGATCGCCGCCGTCTACGTCGCCGCGCACTACCTGACGTTCCTCGTCTTCGAGGGCCAGGCGATCACGTACCTGGCCTCGGACCCGTTCGGTCAGGGCTGGGATCTCTTCGGCACCGTCAACTCCGGGATCGACTACTCCGTCTTCCCGCAGAAGGACACGTGGTACGTGCAGGTGGCGGTGGTCGTCGTCGGCCACGTCTGCGCGCTGGCGCTCGCACACGATCGTGCTCTGACGCTGTACGGGGACGCGCGACTGGCGGTGCGCTCGCAGTACTGGATGCTCGGCGTGATGGTCGGCTTCACGTCGCTGGCGCTGTGGCTGCTGGCGCAAGCCGGCTGACCCGCTCCTGGGCTGTGACTCACTGGGGCCCACTGCACCCGGCTCACCGCTGAGCAATCTTTGGGCAAGGCTGCGGCAACGGCCGCGGGGATGATCTCTGGCGCAACGTACCTCCCCTCCCCCAGGAGCTCCCCATCTCCAAGACACGCACCACCTGGGCGGCCTTCGCCGCCGCCCTGATCGTGCTGGCCTGCGGCGTCCCCACCGCGTCCGCCGACTCGATCGCCTACATCAAGGACGGCAACGTCTTTCTCTCGCACGCCCGACGGCGCTCGCCAGTACCAGGTGACGACGGGCGGCGGCTACTCCGACGTCTCGCAGGCCGACGACGGCACGATGATCGCCCTCAACGGCGTCCGGCTGCACCGGCTCGCGCGCGACGGCTCCGTCCTCGCCAACTTCGACACGCCCGTGTCCGACACCCGGCCGGCGCCCTCGAAGACGTTCTACGGCCCGTTCGATCCGGCGATCTCACCCGACGGGACGAAGGTCGCCTACACGTACTACTACATGACGCAGAGCCAGAACCCGGCGTGCTTCCCGCCCACGTGCGTGACGACGATCAACGAGGCCGGCACCGGCTACTCGTTCGCCGATCGCCAGACGGCCTGGGACGTGAAGGGCATGGGCTACCACTCGGGCTGGCGCCATCCGTCGTGGGTCGACAACGACATGACGATGCTCTCCAACCCCTCGCACGTGCCGAATCGCGACATCATCCTCGACCGCATCTCCGACGGCGGCAACGGCAACGGCAACATGGTCCTGAACTGGACATCGGACCTGGTCGATCGCAACCCGCACGTCTCCGGCGGCGACATCACGCGCGACAAGCGCAAGCTGGCCTTCCAGACGGGCGAGAACGACTCGACGCTGACCGTCTACTACGTCCCCTCCTTCCCGACCGCCTGGAAGGACGGCGAGCCCAACGCCGGCTCGGACCCGCACGTCTGCTACCGCTACAGCAACGCGCCGGGCGGCGCGTTCGGGGTACCCACCTGGGCTCCCGACGGCGCGCGCCTGGCCTGGCACGCGGGTGACGGAATCCACGTCGCGAGCGTCCCGTCCTTCGGCGGCGACTGCACGCTCGACGGCGCGACCCCCGAACCGCCGCTGGTCATCCCCGGCGGCCGCGAGCCCGACTGGGGCCCGGCCGACGTCCCGCCGCCGCGCACGAGCACGGGCGGCGCCAACAACGGTGGCGCTGCCGGCGGGGGTGCCAGCACCGGCGGCCAGTCCGCCAGCCCGGCCAAGCTCACCGTGAAGGTCCGCAGCGCCACCCGCGGCGGCGGCGTCAAGCTCAGCGTCAAGGTCGCCGGCAAGGGCAAGCTCACCGCGACCGCCAGGCGCGGCAAGAAGGTCGTCGGCTCCGCCTCCAAGAAGGTCGCCAAGGCGGGCACCACCTCGCTCAAGCTCAAGGTCTCCCGCAAGGGCAGGGCGACCCTCAAGGTCACCTTCAAACCGACCGCCGGCGCCCCCCAGACCGCAACCCTCACCCTAAAGATCCGCTAAAGGGCACGGCCCCTTAGGGTTTCCTCAGGCTCCGCAGGTGGACGCGGGGGGCGGGTCGGCCGGTGCTCGGCTCCCGCCCCACGCGGTCCATTCCTTCAGCGCCGGGCGATCGGTCGTGAGGTCGGTGGAGACCAGGCCGGTGGGGAACTTGTCGTCCTCGCGGACCGTGTACTGGAAGGCGGCGGTGACGCGCGGGTCGTCGTACCACTGCACCAGCCGGTCGTGGAGCGCGCGGCAGCCTTCCTTCGCGTCGGCGATCGAGCCGCCGGCGGAGAGGTCCTTGGGCGCGTTGCCGACGCCGGTCTCGGTGATCCAGATCGTGTGCGGGTGCGGGCAGCCGTGAGCCTGCAGCGCCGCTGAAGCCGGGGCGACGGGATCCTCGCCGCCGATGTAGGCGTGCTGCGTCCAGATCCTCGTGGCGCAGACGAGGTCGCTCGGAAGGCCCGCGATGAACGCGGGCACCGAGGTCACGTAGCGAGTGTCCTTCAGCAGCCCGGCGGTCTCGCCGAGGACGAGCTCCTGGTCGCCCGGGGCATCGACCAGTGCCTGCTGCATCGTCCGCGCGAGCTGCGTGTAGGCGGCGGGCGCCGTGCTCGCCACCGCCGGATCGCACGCGGGCCGCTGCGGGCTGATGAACGCCGGGTGGTTGGGCTCGTTCCACGGACTCCAGTACGGCAGCTCCGCGCCCTCCTCCCCTGCCGCCTTGATGACGTCGAGGATCAGTTGGCGATAGGCGGGAAGCGTGTCGGCGCGCGGCGGCCGGGAGCGCGGGATCACCTGCGGTCGCTCACAGCCACCAGCCGGGCTCGCGGCCCACTCCGGCGTGCTCGTGATCACCACGAGCGTCTTCCAGCCGCCGTCGAGCTGGCGCGAGGCGAGCGTACTGAGCTGGTCGCGGACCCCGGCCCAGCCGAGACACGGGCCGACGGCGCGCATGCACCCGCCCTGCGGCGACGCGAGATTCGCGGGCACCTCCGGCGAGGGCTGGATCGAGGCCCAGTCGATCACGAGCCGGAAGTACGCCGGCCGGATCGCGGCCAGCTTGTCGCGTACCCCGCTCCACGGCTCTGGCAGCGGGCGCTCCTCGGCGGGCGCCACGAAGTTCGGGTTGAACTCGGTGATGCCCACGGCGAGCCCCTCGATCGCAGTCGGCGCGGGGCTCGGCGTCGCCGTCGCCGTGGCCACAGGCGGCTGGACGGGCGGGTTTTCCCGGCCCGAACCGATCACGACGACAGCGAAGACGACGCACGCCGCAACCACCGAACACGCCACGGCGAGCCTCGCGATCACTCCTACCGAGGCTACCCGCGAACCTGAAGGGACTGTCCCTTTAGGTTTCGGTCGCTTCGACGTAGGGCGGCGCGACGCCCCAGCCCCAGCGGGGGACGGGTGCGTGCTCGGCCACCTCGGCGCCCGGCTGGGAGTTGTGGACGGCCAGGCGCGTGCCCCACTCGGCGTAGCCCATGATCGCCGCGCGAAACTCCGGGTCGGCCGGGAGGTCGGCCGCGTCGGCCGCGCGGCTGAGCAGGGTGACGAAGCGCAGCCGCAGCTCGGGCGTGATCGCGAGGCCGCGGTGCATCGCCAGCATGTGCTCGTAGCCGCCGTGATCGGTCGTGTACGACGCCGGGCCGCCCATCACCTCGCACCACCACGTCGTGACGTGGCTGCGGTGCTCCTCGCTTACGCGCCCGCCGAAGAGCGCGGCCAGCTCCGCGTCCTGCTCGACGAGGTCGTAGAAGACATTCAGCCAGCGCTCGAACGCCGCTCGCCCACCGCCCCACTCATAGATCGTCGGCGTCTCGCTCATGCGCGGGACGCTAGTGCTTCGGCCGCGCGACGCGCGCGCGGCTGACGACCTCGATCAGACCGCGGAGACTTCTTGCTCGTCTTCCACGCGGAAGGACGAGCCGCAGCCGCAGGCCGCGATGACGTTCGGGTTGTCGACCTTGAAGCCGGCGCCCTGCATGCTCTCGACGTAGTCCACGACCGCCCCCTTGACGTAGGGCAGGCTCGGGTTGTCGACGAGGATGCGGAGGCCGTGGTCCTGGAAGACCGTGTCGCCGTCACGCTCGGAGTCGAAGGCCAGCGCGTACTGGAAACCCGAGCAGCCGCCGCCGCGGACGCCGACGCGAAGTCCGGACGTCTGGACGTCTGCGCTCTGGGAAGCGAGGAACTCCTGAACCTTCTCTGCGCCCTTCTCTGTGAAGGTGATCACGTCACTGCTCCCGGTGTGGTCGCCCATCCAATACTTCCCGAAGTGTAGCGACCGCTAGGCTCTTAGTCAGATGCCCACCACGGACGACCTCAAGCAGCGCATCGAGGCCGCGATCCCAGGCTCGCAGGCCCAAGTCACGGATCTCACGGGCACCGGCGACCACTTCCGCGCCTCCGTGGTCGCGGCCGAGTTCGCCGGCCTGAGCCGCATCGAGCAGCACCGTCGCGTGTACGCGGTGTTCGGAGCCGACATCGGCGGCCCCATCCATGCCCTGTCCCTCGTCACTAAGGCGGAATTGTGAGCGAAACGACCAACCCCATCCGCGACGAGATCCAGAAGGCGATCTCCGAGCACGAAGTGATCCTCTTCATGAAGGGCCGCCCGGAGCAGCCGATGTGCGGCTTCAGCGCCCGCACGGTCGCGGCGCTCGACGCGTTGAGCGCCACCTACGCGGCCGTCGACATCCTCCCGGACCCCCGGATCCGCCAGGAGCTGTCGGCGATCTCCAACTGGCCGACGGTGCCCCAGCTGTTCGTCAAGGGCGAGCTGATCGGCGGCTGCGACATCGTCACCGAGATGTACGAGACGGGCGAACTGGCCCAGACGCTCGGCATCGAGCCGCCGGCGACCGCCCCCGATGCGGCCCCCGTGGCCGCCGAGCCGGGCGCCCCGCCGCTCCAGAT
Organism: uncultured Solirubrobacteraceae bacterium; assembly: GCA_963848475.1. Classification (GTDB taxonomy): domain Bacteria; phylum Actinomycetota; class Thermoleophilia; order Solirubrobacterales; family Solirubrobacteraceae; genus Solirubrobacter. The sequence continues at coordinate 188,144 of CAWKDW010000009.1, forward strand.
CCGAAACGACCTCGCCTCCTAGGTTCTTCGCGCTCGCCGCGGTCGCGACGCTCGTCGTCGCGACCGGCGGCGACCGCAAGGCGATCGAGCACCAGGTCGCGCTACTGGAGCGCTTCGGCCGCCGGATCGCGCTCGCGGTCCTCACGAGTGGAGAATCGGCCGCCGACGGACGCGCCACCGAGGCCGGCGTCGCCTCCCGCATCCTTGCCGACTGAACGCTTGACGGCGTAGGCGAGCAGCACGACCCCCACGCTCAGCAGTCCGAGCCAGAGCTGCGAGCGGACGTCGCCGACGAACGCCATCGATGCGATCACGACGGCGATCGCCGTGATCGTGAACCACGTCAGGTAGGGATACAGCCACATCCGCACCTCGAGCCGCTCCGGGTCCTCCCGCTCCAGCCGCCGCCGCAGGATCAGCTGCGAGATGCAGATCAGCAGGTAGACGAACAGCGCCACGGCGCCGCTGGAGTTCAGCAGGAAGAGGAAGACCTTCTCGGGCGAGATCACGTTCGCGATCACCGAGAGGAAGCCGACCGAGCTCGCGATCAGGATCGCCCGCGCCGGCACGCCACGGCCGTTGAGGCGCACCATCCACTGCGGCGCGTCGCCGCGCCGGGCGAGCGCGAAATTCATCCGCGACGCGACGTAGAGCCCGGAGTTCAGGCACGAGAGCACCGCGGTCAGAACGACGACGTTCATGACCTGCGCCGCCGCCGGGATACCGATCTGGTCGAGTGTGGCCGCGAACGGTGACTTGCCCAGCTCGGTCGAGTTCCACGGCAGGATCGCCACGATCAGGAACACGGAGAGCACGTAGAAGGTCAGCACGCGCACGACGACCGAGTTGGTCGCCTTGCGCACGGAGGCGCCGGGCTCGTCGGACTCCGCGGCGGCGATCGTGGCGATCTCGGCGCCGACGAAGGCGAAGATCACGATCACGATGCCCGACAGGATCGCGGCGCCGCCCTTGGGCATGAAACCGCCCTCGGCCGTCAGTTGCGTAAGGCCGCCACCGGTGACCACGTAGCCGATCGCGATCACGATGAAGGCGACGATCGCGGCGACCTTGATCGAGGCGAACCAGAACTCGAACTCGCCGAAGGAGCGGACCGAGATGAGGTTCGTGCCGTCAGCGCGATCATCAGCACGAGCGACGACAGCCAGATCGGGACGCCCGGTAGCCACTCCTGGATGATCGCGGCGCCCGCCGCGGCCTCGACCGCCAGGACGATGACCCAGAAGTACCAGTACAGCCAGCCGACCAGGAAGCGCGCCCAGTCGCCCATCGCGAGCCCCGCGTAGTCGGCGAAGGAGCCGGTGCGCGGATTGGCGACCGCCATCTCGCCGAGCATCCGCATGACGAGCACGACGAGCAGGCCCGCGGCAAGATAGGAGAGCACCGCGGCCGGTCCCGTCTGGTTGATCACGGCTCCCGAGCCGACGAACAGCCCGGCCCCGATCACCCCGCCGAGCGAGATCATCGTCACGTGGCGGCGCTTGAGGCCGCTCTTGAGTCCACCCCTGTCGTCGTCCACCATGCCACCGCCTTACCCACGGATCGCCGTCATCCACCACCTGCAGCAGCCGTTTCTCGGCAACGCGGCCGGGCCGCTCGGCCGCGGGATCGAGGAGCACTTCGGCACGCTGCCCGACCTCGACACGGTCGACGCGATCGTCTCCTTCGGCGGTGAGCAGTCCGCCTGGGACCCGGCACTGCGTGAAGAGGTCGAGCTGATCCGCGAGGCGGTCGCCAGGGAGATCCCGTTCCTCGGCATCTGCCTCGGCGCGCAGCTGCTGGCCTACGCGCATGGCGGCGAGGTCGCGCGGCTGGACCGCCGCCTGATCACCTGGGCACCGATCGAGGTGCTCGACCCCGGCGACCCGGTCCTCGGCGCGCTCCCGCGCGGCGCTCGCGCGCTGCACTGGAACGAGGACGGGATCGAGCCTCCGCCGACCGCCACGGAGCTGCTCCAGAGACCACGACGGCGGCCGCGCTGAGGGCTTCCGCGTCGGCCGCGTCGCCTGGGGCGTCCAGTTCCATCCCGAGGTCGACACCGTCGCCTTGGACGGGTGGTACGCCTCGTGGGGCGAGCTGCTCGAGCCCGCCGGGGTGCGAGAGGCGGACATCCGCGCCGAGGACGCCCGCCATCTCCCTGCCCAGGCGGCGCTCGCGTCCGCCATCTTCGGCGCCTTCGCCCGCGTCGCGACCGAGCGCCGATGAAGCTCGGCCGTCGCGACCGCGTCCAGGCCGTCGTGTTTGCGTATGAGCACGGGATCGTGGAACCTGGCGGCGATGCCGGTCCCTGACGCGATCGCCTACGTGCGCGCCGCCCTCCCACCACCACCCGCCCGTGTCCTCGAGATCGGCGCCGGCAACGGCGAGCTCGCGGCCGCGCTCAGAAACGCGGGCTACGACGTCACGGCGATCGACCCGAAGGGCGCGCCTCCCACTCTGCCCATCGCGCTCGACGCCCTCGACGCCAAGCCGCGCTCCTTCGACGCCGCGGTGGCGATGCTCTCGCTGCACCACGTCACGCCGCTCGGCCGCTCGCTGCGCCGCCTGTCCGAGGTCCTGCGCCACGGTGCGCGGCTGGTCGTCGACGAGTTCGACGTCGACTGCTACGACGACCGCGCGGCCACGTGGTGGCTCAACCACCAGGGGCACGCCAAGGACGCCGCGGACCACGTCGCCGAGATGCGCGAGCACCTGCACCCGGTCGCGCACATCCGGACCGAGCTCGATGTCTGGTTCGACGTCGGCGAGCCGGTCCCGGGCGCCTATCTCTACCGCTGGTACATCGACCCGGAGCTGCGCGAGGAGGAGGAGCGCCTGATCGCCATCGGCGGGCTCCCCGCCGTCGGCAGGCGCTTCATCGCGACCCGCCGCTAGGAGATCCGCGAAGCGATCTCCACGCACTCGCCGCATGGCGCGGGCGCAGCCCGCTGCCGCAGCGAGGGCCTAGCGTTTGGCCAGCCGGCGAGCGCCCTCGCCCGCCGGCGCGTACTCGAGGCCGTAGTGCCGGTACGTGGCGGCCTCGTCGTCGAGTGTGAGCTCGACGTCGGTGTCGAAGCTCGGGGCCTTCTTGAACTCGCCCTTGGCGCGGTCGACGCGGACGTAGTCCCGCCCCGCGCTCGCGTTGGCCAGCGGCACGAACGTGAGGCTCTTGCTCAACCGGCCGGACTTGACGGCGGCGAACACGGGCGCGTCGGTCTCGCCGTCGAAATAGACCTCTTCGAGCTTGCCGAGCTTCTCGCCCACGACGTCGAGCACGTCCTGCCCGCGCCAGTCAGTGATGTTCTCGACGGGAATCATGGCAATGGCCTACCCCCACAAGCGGAGTGCTAAGGGGTCAGACCCCTTGATACTCCGGCCATGAGATTTATCGCGTTGCGGGAGGAGGGCGAGGGACGGAGCCGGTTCGGCGGCGACGGGCCGCTGCTGGCCGATGCGCCCGAGCTGACGTTCATCGCGTCGATCGACCTGAGCGAGCTGCCGCGGCTCGATCCGCTGCCCGCGGCGGGGACGCTGCGCTTCTACTGGAACCTCGAGTTCCACGAGCTGGAACGGATGGACTTCGTCGTCGCGTCGCGCGTCGTGTACGACCCCGAGCCGGCACCGCAGCCCCGCTCGGGAACGCCGCTCGCGGGGACGCTCGCCGGCGGCGATGACTTCCCGCATCAGCTGCTCGGGATCTCGCGCGACATCCAGGGACCCGTGCTGGAGGAGGTTCCGTACTGGTTCACGGAGGGCTTCCCGGCCACCCGCGAGCGCTACTCCGAGGCCGAGTTGCGCGGCGAGGGCTGGACGCTGCTGGCGCAGTTCGCGAGCAGCCACGAGCTGATGTTCGGCGACATGGGCGACCTGTACTACGTGCTGCCGAGCGCCGACCTGCAGGCGCGGCGCTTCGACCGCACGATGGGGATCATGCAGTGCACATAGCGATCCGGCCCTCGAGGAACTCCCGCTCGACGTCGCTGTCGGTCAACGCGAGCGCCGCGCGGTAGGCGTCGGCCGCCTCGGGCAGGCGCTCCAGCCGGCGCAACAGGTCGGCGCGGGCGGCGTGGAAGAGGTGATAGCCGCCGAGGTCCAGGCCGTCGATCAACGCCAGCCCCGCCTCCGGCCCGTCGCGCTCGGCGATCGCGACCGCGCGGTTGAGCGCCACGATCTCCGTCGGCGAGACCGCGTAGAGCTGGTCGTAGAGCCAGACGATCCGCGCCCAGTCGGACCCGCGCGAGTGCTGGACCGCGATCGACGCCTGGACCAGATAGACGCCGAGGCGGCCCAGCCTCCAGGCACGCGCGACGAGTCGCTCGCCCTCGGCGATCGCCACGGTGTCCCAGCGCGAGCGGTCCTGATCGGGCAGCAGCACGAGGTGGCCCGCGGCGTCGACGCGCGCGTCGCGACGCGAGTCCTGCAGCAGCATCAGCGCCAGCAGGCCGATCGCCTCGCCCTCGTCGGGCATCAACGCGACCAGCACGCGGCCGAGCCGGATCGCCTCGGCGCACAGCCCCGCCCGCACGGGCGGCCCGTAACCGGCGTTGAAGATCAGATAGACGGTCGTAAGGACGCTGCGCAGCCGCGCGGGAAGATCGGCGTCGCGCGGGATCTCGTAGCGGATCCCCGTGCTGGCGATCTTCTGCTTGGCGCGGACGATCCGTTGGGCCATCGCCGGCTCGGCGACGAGGAACGCGCGCGCGACCTCGCCGGTCGTCAGCCCGCCGAGCGCACGCAGCGTCAGGGCGACGCGTGCCTCGGGCGCCAGCGCCGGGTGGCACGTCGTGAAGATCAGGCGCAGCCGGTCATCTGGAATCGGGCTCACAAGCTCGGCCTCTTCGTCCTCGTCACCGCCACCGAGCGCGCGCAGCTCGGCCTCGAGCGCGACACGGCGACCGGCCCAGCGCCGCTCGGTCCGAATCCGGTCCAGCGCACGATTGCGCGCGGCGGTGACGATCCAGGCCGCCGGGTTCTCGGGCAGCCCGTGCGAAGGCCAGCGCTCGAGCGCGGTCACGAACGCGTCCTGCACCGCTTCCTCGGCGCGGTCGAGGTCGCCGAGGATGCGTGCGAGGACGGCGACCGCCTGGCCCGACTCGCGCCGGAACAGGCGGTCGACGAGAACGTCCTGAGGGCCGCTCAGGACGCGGCGGCCTCGGCGCCGGTGCCCGGCACCTCGAGCGCGGCGTAGTCGATCACGGGGCGGACCTCGATCACGCCCGTCTTGGCCTCGGGAATGCGCGCGGCCCACTCCAGTGCCTCGTCGAGGTCCTTGCACTCGAGCGCGTAGTAGCCACCGAGCTGCTCCTTGGTCTCGGCGTACGGGCCGTCGGTGAGCATCCGCTCGCCGTCGCGCACACGCAGCGTCGTCGCGGCCACCGTCAGCTGGAGGCCGTCGCCGCCCGCGTAGACGCCCGCCTCGCCCGCCGCCTGGCCGAACTCGCCGTGCGCCTGGAAGATCGCGGCGGTCTCCTCCGGCGTCGCTTCCGAGTAGAGCGTCTCGTCGTTGTAGATCAGCGCGATGAACTTCATGGTGAGCCTCCTTTGAAGTGCCGTTACGACCCTACGACGTCCGGGTTGAATCGCGTTCGACATTCCTGGCGCGTTCGCGCTCGTCCGGATCGACGGATAGGCTCAGGCCGCATGTCCCCGGTCGCCGTCGTCACGGACACCACGCAGTATCTGCCCCGCGAAGCAATCGAGCGGCACGGGCTGCACCTCGTCTCGCTGTACGTCAACTGGAACGGGCGCACCGACCGCGAGAGCGATCTGCCCGACTACGACGCCTACTACGAGTTCCTGCGTTCGGGCGGCGAGTTGCCGAGCACGTCGCAGCCGTCGGTCGGCGATTTCCTGGCGGTCTACGAGCCGCTGGTCGAACGCGGCGACGAGATCCTCTCGATCCACATCTCGCGGCGGGATCTCCGGCACCGTCCGCGCCGCCGAACAGGCGCGTGAGCTGCTGATCGAGCGCGGCATGGCGCCCGAGCGGATGATCGTGCTCGACTCGAGCACGGGCTCCGCGGGGCACGGCCTGATGGCCGTCGCGGCCGTCAACGCGCACAAGGGCGGCGCCGACCTCGCCGGGTCCGTCGCGGCCGCGCAGGCGATGCGCGCGAACCTGAAGATCATCATGATGGTCGACACGCTGGAGTACCTGCGCCGGGGCGGCCGGATCGGCGCCGCGCAGGCGTGGATCGGCGCCACGCTGAAGGTCAAGCCGATCCTCACGATCGACGGCGAGGTGCAGCCCGTCGAGCGTGTGCGCACCGCGTCACGCGCGTTCGAGCGGCTCGTCGCGCACCTCGAGTCGCGCCGCGACGACGGCTGTGACGGCTTCGCCGTCCAGCACGTTCAGGCGCAGGGCGAGGCCGAGCGCCTGGCCGAGCGCGGCCGCGAGATCTTCGGGCGCGACCCGGAGCTGATCTCGGAGATCGGGCCGGTCATCGGCACGCATATCGGCCCGGGCGTCCTCGGCGTCACCGGCCTGCGCACGGACCTGCTCGGCCCGTTCTGAAGGATTCCGCCGGGCAGGGTTGAACCTCCCGGCGGTGAGCGTCCCGCTCGATCCTCGAAAGACCCGTCCGGAGTCGCCGATCGTCCGCGTGGCGCCGTACATGTCGGTCGGCATCGTCCTGCGCACGCTCGTCGTGGTCGTCGTCTTCGCGATCGCGCTCTACATCGTCTTCCTGCTGCGCCGTCCGATCAGCTGGGTGCTGATCGCGACCTTCCTCGCCGTCGCGCTGTCGGGCCCGGTCAACGTGCTCAACCAGTGGATGAAGCGCGGGATCGCGATCACGATCGTCTACCTCGCCCTGCTGGCGGTCCCGATCGGGATCGGCGCGCTGATCGTCCCGCCGCTCGTCACCCAGGGCAACAACCTCGTCCAGAACCTGCCCGACTACGCGCAGGACGCGAGCGACTTCGCGAACCGCAACCAGCGCCTGCGGCGCCTGGAAGAGAACTACAACATCACCGAGAAGCTGCAGGAGCAGGCGGAGACGCTGCCCGGCCGGATCGGCGACGCGGCGAACGTCCTCACCAACATCGGGCTCGGCGTCGTCAACTCGCTGTTCGCGCTGTTCACGATCCTCGTCCTCGCCGCGTTCCTGCTCAGCAACGGCCGCGGCTGGGTGCAGCGCGCGATCGATCTGCGGCCGTCGCCGCACTCCGAGCGGATGCGCTCAGCGCTGGAGAGCATGGGCAAAGCCGTCGGCGCCTACGTCGGCGGGGTGATCGCCCAGGCCACGCTCGCCGCGGTCCTCGCCTACATCGTGCTGTCGATCCTCGGCGTGCCGTTCGCCGGCGCGCTCGCGATCGTGATCTTCTTCACCGACCTCGTCCCGCTGATCGGCGCGACCATCGGCGCCGTCGTCGTCGGCATCGTGACGGTGTTCGTCGACTTCCCGACGGCGACGATCGTCTGGGCGATCTACTCGATCGCGTACCAGCAGATCGAGAACACGCTGATCCAGCCGCAGATCCAGAGGCGCGCGGTCAACGTGCACCCGTTCATCGTGCTCGTCGCCGTGCTCTTCGGCTCGACGCTGCTCGGCGTGCTCGGGGCGCTCGTCGCGATCCCGATCGCCGCCTCACTGCAGATCGCCGTGCGCGAGTGGTGGGACTACCGCCACGACGAGAGCATGAACGCGATCGTCGCGCCGGCGGCGTTGAAGCCACCGCCGGACACGCCGGAACCGGCTTAGTAGTACCGCTTGCGCCGGCCGGTCAGCAGACCGGTGAAGGCGGCGATCCCGCCGCCGATGACGAAGCCGGCGACGGCGGCGCCGATCACGACCTCTTTGCGGTGGGCGCGCATATGCGCGCGCCAGTCCGCCGCCTTGGTGACCTCGCCGCGCAGCGTGTCGACGGCGACCGCGAGCTCGGCCCGGTTGGCCTCGATCGAACGCCGGATCTCCTCCGGCGTGCGCGCGGCGCTCATTTGGGGGCCTCGACCTTCGACGGCGCGGTCGGCGCCACGGCGGTGGACGGCGTCGCCGGGTGCGGCGCGGTCAGCGTCTGCTTGATCAGCTGGGCCTCCTCGATGGCCATCGTCGGGACGGGCGGCGAGCCCTTCTTGAAGAACCGGGCGGCGAGGAAGCCGGCCAGGCCTCCGAGCAGGAACAGCGAGCCGGCGACGATCAGGTAGCCGAGCCACCACGTGTCGCCCAGCAGATCCGCGATCAGCAGCGCGATGAAGTGCAGGAAGTAGATGAGCCCGGCGAGGATGAAGATGCCGGCGGCCGCACCGACGGCCGCACCCTTGGCGAGCCCGGTCATCTTCTCGGTCACTTCGGCCTTGGCGAGCGCGATCTCCTCGCGCACCAGCAGCGATGCCTTCTCCGAGACCTCTTGGACGGCCTTGGCCATTTCCGATGTCTGATGGTCCGTCATGCGTCAGCCGACCAGCCTGTTGAAGATGCGGGCGATCAGGAACGCACCCGCGAAGGCGATCCCGGCCTGGACTTCCGGGCGCTCGAGCGCGCTCGGCTCCTCGGTTGCGGCCGCGGGCGGCGTATAGGACGAAGCCGCGGAAGCGGCGGCGGCCGGATCCGTGTCCGAGCCCACGCCCGGTGCCATCACGTGCGCCCCGGAGAGGTTCGGGGTCGCTGCCGGACGCGCGGTCTCACGACGCAGGCGCTCGGCCTCTGCGGCGTGCTGGCGCGCCTGCTCGGCCTCGGTCGCGGCCGCCTCGGCGCGCTCCTTGGCCTTGCGCTCCTTGCGCGAGAGCTTCTCCTCTTCGCGATCGGCGGCCTCGGCCTCGTCGTGTGCCTTGGCTGTCTCCTCCTCGGCGCGACGGGCGTCGGTCTCGTACAGCTCCTGGCGCAACTCGGCGCCGCGTGCCTCGGCTTCGGCGCGTGCGGCCTGGGCCTCCGCCTCGCGGGCAGCGGCGGACGCCTCGGCTTCAGCGGCCGTCGCGGCCGCTGCCTCAGGCCCATCGTTGAAGCCCGGGCGGGGATCCCATTCCTGCGTGCGCTGGGGGTCGTCGTCTTTCACTCGGGCGGATCTTCCCCAAATATGCGGCGGAATACCACAGCTGCAGCGCGGGTCGTCACAATCGAGGCCAGGGCCCCGATGCCCGCGAGCAGGCCGGACCAGGCCAGACGCTTTACGAGATCGTTGTCGGTCATGGCGCGGGAGTCTATGCGGAGAGCCCGCCGCAGATGGTCGCGACGATGTGGCCCTTGGCCTGCTCGTAGGCGTCGTCGCCCTCCGCGAGCAACCCGAAGATCCACCCGGTCAGCACCTGCTCGATCGCGCCATAGAAGGCCATGACCGCAAATTCGGCGGGAATCTCGGTCCGGAACTCGCCGGTGGCCTGCGCCTTCTCGACCACGCCGCGGATCAGCGCATAGGCCTCGTCGATCTTGCCGATGTGCGTCGCGCCGAACGTGTTCGCGGCCCGCGTGACCTCGACGATGATGACCTTCATCAGGTCGGGATCGTGACGGTAGGACTCGATGATGAAGCCGGCGATCGCGGTCAGCTTCTCCTCGGCGGGCACCTCACGCGCGTCGGTCTCGCGGATCGCCTCCAGCAGGAAGTCCCAGCGCTCGAGGAACAGCGTGTCGAGCACCTGGTCCTTGGACTTGAAGTAGTGGTAGACGAGCCCGTAGGCGACGCCGGCCTCGTTCGCGATGTCCGACACCCGGCACGCATGGAAGCCCTCGCGCGCGAAGACCCGCACCGCCGCGTCGAGGATCAGCCGACGCTTGTCGACGGGGGCCTGCTTCGGAGCCGCCACTTAGGCGGTTACCTCGGTGGGCCAGCGGTACGCCTCGGGCCGGCGGTTGGCCAGCGAGGGCAGCGTGCGGCGGATCTCCGCCTGGCGCTCGAAGTCGAGCTCGGCGACGATGAACGTCTCGGCGTCCGGCGCGGTCGCGAGCACGACGCCCCAGGGGTCGATGATCATCGAGCGCCCGCCGGAGCGGATGCCCGGCGCGTGCTCGCCGATCTGGTTGGCGGCGACGACGAACGCCTGGCCCTCGATCGCGCGGGCGCGCAGCAGGACCTCCCAATGGTCGCGCGTGGTGGCGAACGTGAACGCGGCGGGAACGGTCGACGATCTCGGCGCCACGCACGGCGAGGATGCGGTAGAGCTCCGGGAAGCGGACGTCGTAACAGATCGTCAGGCCGAGGTTGGTCCCGTCGGCGGTCTGCGAGAGCACGATCTCCTCGCCCGGCGCCTCGTGCTCGGACTCCTTGTAGACGCGGCCGCCGACCTCGACGTCGAACATGTGGATCTTGCGGTAGCTCGCCTTCAGCTCGCCGTCCGGGCCGACATGCACGCTCGTGTTCGCGCCACGTTGATCGCCGGTCTTCTCCGAGAACGAGCCGGCGACGAGGTCGATCCCGAGCTCGCGCGCGATCGCCTTCGCCCACTGCAGGATCGGGCCGTCGAACGGCTCGGCGGCGGCGATCGTCTGCTCGGGTGTGCCCAGCGCGGGCCACTTCTCGGGCAGCACGATGAGCTCCGCGCCGGCGGCGGCCGCGTCGCGGGTCAGGCGATCGGCGGCCGCGAGGTTGCGGTCGCGGTCGGGGGTCGACTGCAGCTGAACGGCGGCGGCACGCATGAGGGTCTCCTTCCCCACGGATTGACCCGTCAGTCAATCCGGTCGATGAGCATATCGTTCCCCTCATGGCGCTCCGGAAGTCGTGGACCTGGGTGGGTGCGTTCGGACCGGACGCGATGCTGTGCGTCGCACACGCGAAGGTCGGCGTGCTCGGTCGTTCGTGGTGGGCCGTGTGGGACGGTGAGCGGCTGCACGAGGGCACGCGTGGGGTCACCGTCACGCCGCGCGGAGCGACGGTGCGCGACGGCGCCCGGCAACTCGAGCTGACGTTCACGCACGGCCAGGCGATCGAGGTCACGACCGGCCCCGCGTGGACGCGCAAGACGCCCCTGGAGATCGCGGGCGTGGCGCTCCTGGGCGATCGCTCGTTCGCGCTGTCCTCGCCCGGGCTGCTCGACGAATCCGCCGGGCGCCACGCCCGCCGCACCGCCTGGCGCTGGTCGGCGGGCGCGGGCCTGTCGGAGGCCGGCGCGCGCGTCGTCTGGAACCTCGTCGAGGGTCTGCACGACGGCGAGCCCTCGGAGCGCACGGTCTGGGTCGAGGGCGTGCCGCACCCGGTCGCCGCCCAGCCGTTCGACGGCCTTGAAGGTGTCGGCGGCCTGCGCTTCCGCGCGGAGGCCGTCCGGGCCAAGCGGGAGAACTATCTCGTCATCGCCTCCGACTACGAGCAGCCGTTCGGCACCTTCAGCGGTTCGCTGCCGATCGCCGGGAAGCTGAAGGGCTGGGGCGTCATGGAGCGCCACGCCGCGCTTTGGTGATCCTCGCCGCGATCGCGCTCGTCGCGGCGATCGTGGCCGCGGTGGTGCGCAACGACCGCGCTCCGGAGGCGCTGGTCGCGCTCGGCGGGGCGGCCGTGCTGCTGCTGGTCGGGGCGCTGACGTGGAGCGACGCGCGCGACGAGGCGCAGGCGCTCGGGCCGACGCTC
>CAWKDW010000010.1:0-123414 GCA_963848475.1 uncultured Solirubrobacteraceae bacterium
CTTCCGCGCGGAGGCCGTCCGGGCCAAGCGGGAGAACTATCTCGTCATCGCCTCCGACTACGAGCAGCCGTTCGGCACCTTCAGCGGTTCGCTGCCGATCGCCGGGAAGCTGAAGGGCTGGGGCGTCATGGAGCGCCACGCCGCGCTTTGGTGATCCTCGCCGCGATCGCGCTCGTCGCGGCGATCGTGGCCGCGGTGGTGCGCAACGACCGCGCTCCGGAGGCGCTGGTCGCGCTCGGCGGGGCGGCCGTGCTGCTGCTGGTCGGGGCGCTGACGTGGAGCGACGCGCGCGACGAGGCGCAGGCGCTCGGGCCGACGCTCGTCGTGCTGGCGTCGCTGCTGGTCCTCGGCGACGGCTGCGAGCGCGCCGGGGTCTTCGACGCGCTGGCCGCGCGGCTGGCGGCCGGGGCGCGCGGCTCGGGGACGCGGATGCTGACGCTGGTGGTCGGCGCCGCCGCCGTGGTGACGGCCGTTCTGGGCCTCGACGCGACCGTGGTGCTGCTCACGCCCGCGGCGTTCGCGGCCGCGGCCAAGGCGCGGCTGAACGGGCGCCCGCACGTCTACGCGTGTGCGCACCTGGCCAACTCGGCGTCGCTGCTGCTGCCGATCTCGAACCTCACCAACCTGCTCGCGTTCCAGGCCACTGAATTGTCCTTCGCGCGCTTCGCGGCGCTGATGGCGCTGCCGTGGGCGGTCGCGATCGCGATCGAGTGGGGCGCGCTGCGGTGGGTCTTCCGGCGCGACTTCGAGGCGCCCGGCCGGACGCCGCGCGGCGCGATCCCGCCGCTCCCGCGCGCGCCGCTGGCGGTGCTCGCGCTCACGCTGGCCGGCTTCGTCGCCGCCGGGCCGTTGAACGTCGACGTCGCCTGGCCGGCCGCGCTGGGCGCCGTGCTGATGGTGGCGATCACGCGCGCCTCGCCGAAGGCCGTCGACCTGCCGCTGCTGGGCTTCGTGCTCGGCCTCGGACTGATCGTGCGCGCACTCGCCGAGAACGGGCTCGGCGACCTGGTGACCGACATCCTCCCGAACGGGACAGGCCTGCTCGCGCTGCTCGGTGCGACCGTGCTGGCCGCGATCCTCGCCAACCTGCTCAACAACGTGCCCGGCGCTCTTGCTGCTGCTCCCCGCGGCGGCGGCCGCCGGCCCGGCGACGGTGCTCGCCGTGCTGATCGGCGTCAACGCGGGGCCGAACCTCACCTACACCGGCTCGCTCGCGACGCTGCTCTGGCGCGGTGCCCTGCGCGACCGCGGCGAGGAGCCCAGCCACGGCGAGTTCCATCGGCTCGGCGCGCTGACCGTACCCCCGATCCTCGTAGGCGCTACCGTCGCGCTGTGGCTGGTGACATGAGGGTGCTGGCGTGGATCACGGAGGGCGGCTGGGAGGCGTGCGTGGACGCCGTCGCCGCGCTCGACGCGAGCGAGGTCACGCTGCTGTACGTCGCGTCCGTGGACCTGCCCGGCCCGCGCGGGCGCCGCCACGAGCAGGTGATGTCGCGCATGAGCGCGCTGGCGGGCGAGGCGGGCGAGGCGCTGCTCGACGACGCCGAGGAGCGACTCGGCCGCGAGGCCCGCAAACTCGCACTCAGCGGGCAGACCGAGACCGTCCTGATGGAGGCCGCCGCCGACGCCGACCTGCTCGTCGTCGTGCGCGAGAGCCGCCACCCGGGGCCGCACTCGATCGGGCACGCCGCGCGCTTCGTGGTCGACCACGCACCGTGCAACGTCGTCCTCGTCTGGGCCGGCGGCGGCCCGGACGGACCCCGCTCCGAAACCCAAGCCCAAAGCGAAGCCCGGCGCGAAGCCGAAGCCGAAACCGAAACCCGCGCCCTGGTGAACCTAGCGCGGGGCGACGAACAGCGCCTGCGCGCCTCGGGCGACCGGCCCCGAGGCGTCGCTGAGGACCGAGGTCGCGAGGCCCGCGCCGCCCTCGGCGATCTCCGTCGCGGCGTCGAGCAGCACCCACTCGCCGACCGGCTCGCGGGTGAAGTGCACCGTCAGCTCGGTGTTGATGAACAGGTAGCGGCCCCAGTCGAGCACGTTGGAGGCGCCGTTGCCGGAGTCGGCGACGACGAGCACGCGCTGGCGCGGGGTCGGTTCCTCGCCCTCGACGATCGGGATCTTCATCCGCGTCCAGACGGCCGCGGGACCCCGCTGGTCCCAGTCGCCACGCACCCAGCGCCACTCGATCGCATGCGCGTAGCCGAACGTCTCGCCCAGCAGCGGCGGTGGAGCGCTCGCGGCGGCCGGCAAGCCGGGCGGTGGCTCGACCGGCGTGCCGACCGGCGAGCCGAGCACGCGCCAGGCACGAGCGCGCAGCACCGGCCGGCCGCCGGCCCGCAGCTCGCCCGCCAGCAGCTCGACCGAGCGGCCCGGCCGTTCGACCGACGTCTCGACCTCGACCTCGGCGATCGGCACCGCGCCGAGGATCTCGACCGTGACCCGCGCGAGCACCATGTCCTCGCGCGGCGCGGTCCGTTCGAGCAGCCCGGTCAGGAGCGCCGACGGCGGCCCGGCGTGCATGTGGCGCGGGTCCCACGGCCCGCTCGTGCGCTCGGTCGCCTGGTAGCGGCCGTCGCCGAGCGCCACGAAGAACGCGCTCACGCCCGTGCCCCGCGATCAGCGCAGCGCGTCGCGGCCGCGCCACGCGCCGTCGCGGCGCGCCGCACATCGCCGCACGGCGCCGCGTACCGCCACGTCACTTCGCGGCCCCCACCGCGCGCAGCGAGGCGATCTCGTCCGCCCCATAGCCGGCCTCCCCGAGCACCTCATCCGTGTGCTCACCGAGCCGCGGCGGCGGACCACGGTGCGGATCGGCGGGCGTCGCGGAGAGCTTCACCGGCGTCGCCAGCAACTCGCCCGCGACCATGCCCCGCGCGAGCACCTGCTCGTCCTCGAGCACCTCGTCGAGCTCCAGCACCGGCTCCAGACAGCAGTCGTGCTCGCGGTTGAAGGCGTCCCACTCGGCGCGCGTGCGCGCAGCCAGCACCGCCTCGACCTCGGCATGCGAAGCCGTCCCGGGCGCGTCGAACTGGTGCGCCACGAGCTCCGGGCGGTCCACCCCGTGACAGAACGCGGCCCAGAACTTCGGCTCCAGAGCGCCCATCGACACCCAGCCGTCGGCGCAGCGATAGGGGCGATAACAGAGCAGCCGCCCGCCCAGCACCAGCTCGCCCCGCCGCGGCACCGGCCCACCGGCGAGCAGCCCCGCGGCCGGCATCGCGAGCAGCGACAACGCGCCGTCGGCCATCGAGATGTCGACGAACTGCGCCTCGCCGCTGCGCAGCGCGGCGAGGATCCCGAACGCCGCCATCATCGCCCCGCCCGCGAGGTCGGCGATCTGCGCCGCGGCCTGCACGGGCGGCCCGTCGCCCTCGCCGCTCAAGGCGAGCACGCCGGTACGCGCCAGGTAGTTCAGATCATGGCCGGCGCGCGTGCGCAGCGGCCCGTCCTGCCCGTACCCGGTGATCGCACAGAACACGAGCCGAGGGTTGAGCTCGCGCAGCACCTCGAACCCCACGCCCAACCGGTCCATCACGCCCGGCCGGAAGGACTCGAGCACGACGTCCGCCGAGCGCGCCAGCGCCAGAAACGCGGACCGGCCGCCCTCGCTCTTGAGGTCGAGCTGGATCGAGCGCTTGCCGCGGTTCAAGGACGCGAACGACGGCGGGTCCGCCCGCGCGTAGTCACCCGCGCCGGTGTCCTCGACCTTGATGACCTCGGCGCCGTGGTCGGCCAGCAGCAGCGTGCAGTAGCCGCCCGGCAGGAGCCGCGTCAGGTCCAGCACGCGGATCCCGGCCAAGGCGCTCACAGCCCGAGCAGTTCCCGCGCCTCGCTGACCGTCGCCAGCCGCCGCCCCGCGTCGGCCGCCATCCGCGCCGCCCGCGCGACCAGCTCGCCGTTGGAGCGCGCCATCTCGCCCGAGGGCAGATAGAAGTTGTCCTCGAGCCCGACGCGCACGTTGCCGCCGAGCGACAGCGCCGCCGCCAGCAGCCCCCACTGCGCGCGCGAGATCCCGATCACGCCCCACTGATGCGGCACGTCGGGCACCTGCTCGGCCATGTGCGCGACGTTGCGCGCCGTCGGGCGGATCCCGCCCGTCACCCCCATCACGAACGAGACCTGCAGCGGCGGCTTCAGCAGCCCCATGTCCAGCAGCGGATCCAGGGAGGCGACATGCCCGGAGTCGAAGCACTCGTGCTCGGGACGGATGCCGTACTCGACCATGCCCGCGCAGCAGCGCCACGATCGTGTCGAACGAGTTCTCGAACACGGCCTTGAAGACGAAGTCCTTGCGCCGCGACGAGTACTTCGCGTAGTTCATCGAGCCCATGTTCAGCGCGCCGATCTCCGGCCGCAGCTCGCGCAGATACTCGAGCCGTGTCGAGATCGGCACGCCCAGCGCGCCGGTCGAGTAATTGACGATCACGGCGTCACCGACCTCGGCGCGGATCGCCTCCGTGATCGCGCGGAAGTCCTCGACCGCGAACGACGGCGTCCCGTCCGGCGTGCGCGCGTGCAGGTGGACCATCACGCCGCCCTCGTCCACGACCCGGCGCGCCTCGGCGGCGTACTCCGCGGGGGTGTAGGGGATCGCGGGGCACTGCTCGCGCGAGGCGAGCGCGCCGGACATCGCGCAGGTCAGGATGACGGGAGCGTCGATAGCGCGGCGACGCTATCGCAGCGAGCCGTTGCGCGCGCCTTTGGCCGCGTACATCCCGCGGTCGGCATGCGCCAGCAGGTCGGCCACGTTGCCGCCGTCGGCCGGGAAGGTCGCGACGCCGATCGCGCGCCGAGAGCCCGACGCTCGTGCCGTTGAACGTGATCGGCTGGCTCAAGGACTCGCGGATCCGGGCCATCGAGTCCTCGACCGCACCGGAGTGCCCGCCGAGGTCGGTCAGCACGACCACGAACTCGTCGCCCCCGAGGCGCGCCACCATGTCGCGCTCGCGTACGGAGCGCTGCAGCCGGCGCGCGACCTCGCGCAGCGCCTCGTCCCCCGCCGCGTGACCGTGGGTGTCGTTGATGGCCTTGAAGCCGTCCAGATCGAGCATCAGCAGGCCGACGGTGCGCGCCCGAGCGGTCGCCCGCGCCAGCGCCGCCTCCAGCGTCCGCTCCAGCGCGCGCCGGTTGGCGAGACCGGTCAGCGCGTCGGTGTCGGCCTCCCGGCGCGTGCGCCGGTCCTGCTCGACCCGCGCGGTGACATCGTCATAGGAGGCCACGGCGCCGTACAGCATCCCGTCGTCGTGGTGCAGCGGGTTGGCGTGCACCTCGACCCACAGCAGCGAGCCGTCACGGCGTACGAACCGTACGACGACGTCGGTGACCTCCTCCCCGCGCAGGGCGCGCGCGAGCGGCATCCGGGTCTCGGCCAGCAGATGCCCACGATCGTCGAGCAGGTCGAGCGCGATGCTGCTCAGCGGCCGGTCCATGATCTCCTCGAGCGGGAGCCCGAACAGCTCGGCCGCCGCCTCGTTGGCGACCACCACGCGCGCCTCGGTGTCCACGACCACGACCCCCTCCTGCAGACCGGACAGGATCTCCCGGTTCAGGCGCTCGGAGGCGCGCAGGCTGCGCTCGTGCTGCTTCTGCGCGGTGAAGTCCCAGTAGGCGATCAGGATCGAGCGGTCGCCGAGCGGCGTGACCCAGGCGCGCCACCACGTCTCACCGGTCTCGGCGTCCCCGTAGGAGCGCTCGATCTTGACCGGCTCCTGCGCCAGGCACGCGGCGTGCACGGTCTGCATCCACGCCTCGTCGTCCGGGAGCGGCTGCCGCTTCGCCTCGTCATTGGCGTAGCGCAGCGCAACGGATGCACCGGTCGCCTCCCACACGTGGAGACCGACGGGCACAACGTCCAGAACATGTCGCTCAGCAGCGTCCATAGACAGTTGACGACTTCGCGGCGTGGCGCCCGTCTGAACCAGCCGCAGGGCAACCATACCCGGTCAAACGGGAATCACACCATGCCTCCGCCAGGGTCGCTCCAGTTTCTTGCCTTCCGCAACGGCGAGCGCCTTGATGATGGTCGGGCGCGTCTCACGCGGATCGATGACGTCGTCGATCATCCCGTTGCCCGCCGCGACGTAGACGTCGATCAACCCGCGGTAGGCGGCGATCAGCTTCGCCTTCTCGGCCGCCGGGTCCTCGGCGGCCTCGACCTGCTTGCGGAAGACGATCTCGACCGCGCCCTCGGCGCCCATCACGGAGATCTCGGCGCTCGGCCACGCCACGATCAGGTCGGGCTCGTAGGCGCGGCCGTTCATCACGTAGTAGCCGGCCCCGTAGGCCTTGCGCAGCACGACGGTGATCTTCGGCACCGTGGCGGAGGCCACCGCGTGCAGCATCTTCGCGCCGTGGCGGATGATGCCCGCCGCCTCGACCTTCGTGCCGACCATGAAGCCGGGCACGTCGACGAGGAACACGAGCGGGATCCCGAAGGCGTCGCAGAGGTTCACGAAGCGCGCCGCCTTGTCGGCCGAGTCGTTGTCGAGGATCCCGCCGAGGTGGCGCGGCTGCGAGGCGACGATCCCGACCGGCCGCCCGCCCATGCGCGTCAGGCAGGTGATGATCGTGCGCGCCCACTTCGGCTTGATGTCCAGCCACTCACCGTCGTCGACGATCAGCCGGATCACGTCGTACATGTCGTACGGCTTGCGGTTGGACTCCGGCAAGACGTCGAGCAGCGCGTCCTCCATCCGGTCCACCGGGTCGCTCACCGGCCGCACCGGCGGCGGCTGCTCGCAGTTGGACGGGAAGTAGGAGAGGTATTCGCGGATGCGCTCGATGCACTCCTCGTCGTCGGCCACCTCGAGGTCGCCGACGCCTGACTTGCGGCAGTGCACGCGCGCGCCGCCGAGCTCCTCCTGGGTGACGTCCTCGCCGATCGCGGCGCGCACCAGGTGCGGGCCCGCCAGGGCCATCGACCCGCGCCCCGACACCATCGGCACGAAGTCAGCCAGCCCGGGGATGTAGGCCGTCCCGGCCGCGCACGGTCCCATCAGCGCGGCGACCTGCGGGACGACGCCGCTCATCACCACCTCCTCGCGGAACAGGTGGCCGGTGCCGGCGAAGAGCGAGCCGACCGCCTCCTGGATCCGCGCGCCGGCGGAGTCCAGCAGCCAGACGATCGGGATCCGCCTGGTCAGCGCCAGCTCGCGCAGCCGCGTGACCTTGAGCTCGCCGGTCATGCCCATCGAGCCGGCCATGACCGTGAAGTCGTAGGCGGCGATCGCGACGAAGCGTCCGTCGACCTCGCCGTAGCCCGTGATCACGCCGTCGGCGGGTGCCTCGCGCCCGTCCATCGCGCGCTGGGAGAAGTGCGGCCGGGCGTGGACGCCCAGTTCGGTGAACGTCCCGATGTCGACCAGCAGCGCGATCCGCTCACGCGCGGTCAGCTTGCCGGCGGCGTGCTGGCGGGCGATCTTCTCCTCGCCGCCTCCCAGCCGGGCCGCGGCGCGGCGTTCCTCGAGGTCAAGCGCCAGCGGTCGCAACATGCCCGTAGCGTGCCAGTCGCGCATCCGCGAGGCGGAGAACCGCGGCGATGCTCCTCGCCTCGCGCGGGAGTTCGACCGTCGCCGCGCGGCAGCCGACGGCGTAGTCGCTCGCGTTCAGCGCCGCGCAGGCCGTCGAGACGACGCGGGTCGCGGCCGCGCCCGTGTCCATCAGCAGCGCGCACAGCTGCACGCCGCCGAGCCGGTAGACGTGCCCGTCGCCGACGAGCGCGCTCTCCAGCCGCCGGGCGAGCGTCGACAGCAGCTCGTCGCCGGCCATGTGCCCGTGCAGGTCGTTGACGCCGCGCATCCCGTGAAGGTCCAGCAGCGCGTACGTCGCCGGGCGCTTGTCGGCCAGCAGCTGCCCGAGGTCGTCGATCAGCGCGCGCCGGTTGCCGAGCCGCGTCAGCGAGTCGTGCGTGGCCGCGAAATGCAGCTCGGCCACCGCGGCGGCCACCGCGCGGTTGGCGCTGCGCAGCTCGACCTCGGCCATCGCCGCACCCGCGAGATCCTCGAGCACGCCGTGGTCGCGGCCCGTCCACTGCCGCGGCTCGTGGTCGATCGCGCAGAGCGCGCCGAGCCGCACGCCGTCCTTGGTCGTCAGCGGGACGCCCAGGTAGGCGACGATCCCGTAGTCCTCGATCGAGGGGTTCTCGCGCACCTTCGGATGCGAGCGCGCGTCGACGACCTCCAGCGGCGCGCCGGACTCGACGACGTGGCGGCAGAACGAGTGCGAGAGCGGCGTCTCGCGCAGCTCGCCGACGCCGACCGAGCTCTTGAACACCTGGCGCTCGGCGGTGACGAGCGTGAACAGCGCGACAGGGACGTGCAGCGTCTCGGCGACGAGCCGCGTGACGCGATCGAACGCGGCCTCCGGGGGCGAGTCGAGCAGCCCGCTCTCGGCGAGCGCGGCGAGCCGGGCCGGGTCGGACAGGCCGTCGTTCACGGCAGCAGCGCCCACACGATCGACGCCGCGAGCGCGGTCCGGCGTGCGCGCTCGTCCGGGTCCTCAGGCGCTTCGAAGGCGGTGACCTCGACGCCGACGACGTCGCACTCGCGCGCGACCTCGCTCAACAGCGTCCGCAGGCCGGTGTCGCTGAGCCCGTTCGGGACGGCGAACTGGGCGGGCAGGATCGATGGGTCGAGCACGTCGAGGTCGAGATGGACATACACGCGCCGGCCCGCGAGCGCGGGCACGACCTCCGACGGTTGCGCGTTGCCGACCCCGGAGGTCTCGAGCAGCACGCGCTCGCCGCCGTCGAGGTCGCGAACGCCGCACATCAGCACCCGCGAGGGCTCCAGCGCCGGCTCGAAGCCGGCGTCCCAGCGCCCGCACGCCGCGGCCAGGCACATGCCGCCGAGGAACTTGCTCGGTGTCGTCTCGGGCGTGTTGAAATCGCCATGCGCGTCGAGCCAGAGCACCCGCACGTCGGGCACGTGCCGGACCAGCGTGACGAACGTGGTCATGCAGATCGAGCAGTCCGAGGCCGTCAAGACGGGGAACTGTCCAGCGGTCAACATGTCGTCGAGCTGACCACCGGCTTCGAGCAGGCATCCGTGGGAGTCGCGCAGGTCCTCGTCGAACGGGGCGACCCGGGGCTCGCCGGGGGTGCCGATCAGGCGCGCGTCGGGGTTCAGCGCGAGCGCGAGCGACTCGGCGCCGCGCGCTCCGCCCGCCGTTCGATCGGATGTCCGGCAGCGCAGCGCGGCGACGCTCACTGTCCGGTCCACACCGGCTCCCGCTTCTCGAAGAACGCCTTGACGCCCTCCTGGATGTCGTCGGTCGAGAGCGCGAGCGTGAAGCGCCCGTGCAGGTACTCGAGCGCCTCCGCCAGCGCGAGATCCTGCTGCTGGTGCATCGCGTCCTTGCCCAGGCGCATCAGCACCGGCGACTTCGAGGCGAGCCGGCCCGCCCAGTCGGCGACCGCGGCGTCGAACTCGTCCGCGGGCACGACCTTGTTGACGATCCCGATCCGCTCGGCCTCATGGGCATCGATCTGCTCGCCCAGCAGCAGCAGCTCGTTGGTCTTCTTGCGCCCGACGTTGCGGTAGATCAGCGCCATGATCATGAACGGGAAGATCCCGACGTTGATCTCCGGCGTGCCGAAGCGGGCGCCCTCCTTGGCGATGATCAGATCGCACGCGAGCGCGACCCCGAGCGCGCCCGCGAGCACGTGGCCGTTGGCGGCGCAGAGCGTCGGCTTGCCGAGTTCGCCGAGCGTGTGGAACAGGCGCGGGAAGCGGTCGGTGGCGAAGAACTTGTGCACGAGCGGGACGTCGGCCGCGAAGCCGCCGAGGTCGCCGCCGGCGCTGAAGATCCGGTCGTGGGTGGACGTGAGCACGACGCAGCGGACCGCGTCGTCGGCGCGCGCCTGCTCGAGCGCGGCCTGCAGATCGTCCAGCAGCGCGTCGGAGAGCGCGTTGCGCTTCTCGGGCTGATCGAGAGCGATCGTCGCGACGCCGTTGGCGGCGACGTCGTACTGGACCGTGGCGTAGGGCATCTGTGTGCTCACCCTAACCGCAGCGCGTAGATTGGCGCTATGGCCGCGACCGAAGTCCAGAAGCCCGATCACGCCGCCCCGCGACGGCATTACATCTTCACCGAGGAGCATGAGGCGCTGCGGGAGTCGATCCACGCCTTCGTCATCAAGGAATGCGCTCCGCACGCTGACGAGTGGGAGGAGACGACCTTCCCCGACTCGATCCTGCGACGGATGGGCGAACTCGGCTTCCTCGGCCTGTCGATGCCCGAGGCCTACGGCGGCCAGGGCGGCGACTACTACACGAACCTCGTGCTCGCCGAGGAGCTGTCGTACTCGGGCTCGGGCGGTCTCTCGATGGGTGTCGCGGTGCACACCGACATGGCGACGCCGCCGATCCTGCAGTTCGGCAGCGAGGAGCAGAAGCAGCGCTATCTGGTGCCGGCGATCCGGGGCGAGAAGATCTCCTGCCTGGGGATCACGGAGCCCGACGCGGGCTCCGACGTCTCGTCGATCCGGACGCGCGCCGTGCGCGACGGCGACGAGTGGGTCATCAACGGGTCGAAGACCTACATCACCAACGGGCAGCGCGCCGACTTCATCGTCCTCGTGACCAAGACCGACCCGGACGCGGGCTACGACGGCTTCACGCTGTTCATCGTCGACATGGACCTGCCGGGGGTCGTGCGCGAGAAGAAGCTCGACAAGCTCGGGATGCACGCCTCCGACACGGCGCTGCTGGCCTTCCAGGACGTGCGCGTGCCCGACTCCGCCGTGCTCGGCCAGATCGGCAAGGGCTTCTACCACATCATGTGGGAGCTCCAGGGCGAGCGGCTGATCGGCGCCGCGGGCTGCGTCGCGGGCGCCCAGCGCGCCTATGACCGCACGCTCGCCTACGCGCTCGAGCGCAAGGCGTTCGGGCGCGAGATCGGCCACTTCCAGGTCATCCGCCACAAGTTCGCGACGATGGCGACCCAGATCGAGGCCTCGCGCCAGCTCGTCTACAACACGGCGTGGAGGTTCGCCAACGGCGAATACCCCGTTCGCGAGATCTCGATGGCGAAGCTGCACGCCTCCCAGATGTGCTGCGACGTGGCCGATACGTGCCTGCAGATCCACGGTGGCGCGGGATACATGCGCGAGTACAAGATCGAGCGCGCGTGGCGCGACCTGCGGTTGAACCGGATCGGCGCCGGGACCGACGAGATCATGCTCGACGTGATCGGGCGCTCCTACGGGTTGTAGCGGCGCGCTGCGGCCGGTGGTCCACCGAAATAGGTGGACCACCGACTATGTTCCTTCGGCATGGGAGTCCTTGACGACAAAGTGGCGATCGTGACCGGGTCCGCACGTGGTATCGGTCGCGCCACGGCAGAGCTATTGAGCGAGCACGGCGCGAAGGTGGTCATCAACGACCTCGACGCCGACCTCGCCGAGCAGGCGGCATCGGAGATCGCGGGTGAGACGGCCGTCTACGGCGGCGATCTGACGAAGGCCGGCGCGCCCGAGGCCCTCGTCCAGACGGCGATCGACGCCTGGGGCAAGATCGACATCATCGTCAACAACGCGGGCTACACGATCGACGCGCCGATCCACAAGATGTCCGACGACGCGTACCAGCGGATGCTCGACATCCACACGATCGTCCCGTTCCGCGTCCTCCGCGCCGCCGCGCCGCACCTGCGCGAGCCCGCCAAGGCAGAGCGCGAGGAGGGCCGCGAGGTCTTCCGCAAGATCGTCAACGTGTCCTCGATCTCGGGCACGATGGGCAACGCCGGCCAGGCCAACTACGCCTCCGGCAAGGCCGCCGTCGTGGGTCTCACCAAGACGCTGGCCAAGGAGTGGGGCCAGTTCAAGATCAACGTCAACGCGGTGGCGTTCGGCTGGATCGAGACGCGCCTGACCGCGTCCAAGGACGCCGAGAACACGATGGAGATCGACGGGCAGAAGGTCCAGCTCGGCATCCCGGATCAGATGCGCACGATGGCGCCGATGCTGATCCCGATCGGGCGCCCGGGCACGCCGGAGGAGGCCGCCGGCGGCGTCTTCTTCCTCTGCTCGCCGTGGTCGAACTTCGTCCACGGCCAGGTCCTGAACCTCACCGGCGGCCAGTTCACGGGGATGACGTCATGAAGCTCGTCAAGTCATCGGGCGAAGAGCGCGACGTCCCGCGCGGTGTGGTCGGCGGAGCCGAGATCTCCCAGGCCACGACCGGCGCGCACAACATCTACATGGGCATCTTCCGCGTTCCCGCCGGCTCGCGCGGCCGGCCGCACTACCACGACAACTGCGAGAGCGCGCTCTACATGCTCTCCGGCGGGATCGAGATCCGCTTCGGCGACCAGTTGCAGGAGTCGCTGACCGTCGAGGCGGGCGACATGCTCTACGTGCCGCCGCGTGAGACCCACACGGTCCAGAACGTCTCCGAGACCGAGCCGGCCGAGTACATCGTCGCCCGCGACTCGCCGACGGAGGACTCCGTCGAGGTCCCCTGGGCCGACCGCCCCGCCTGAATCGAACCTAAAGCGTTCCTAAGGGGCCAGGCCCCTTAGGAACGCTTTAGAAATGCGCGGCCCGGTTGTGAGTGAGCACTAACTTGGCGCGCAGGCGCTCGCGAAGGGTTGACGGATCATGGAAGTGAGTGAACACTTACTTCTATGACCGTCTCCCTCTCGCACACGTCCGCTGTGGACGTTCGCGATCGTCTCGGTCGCGCTCTTCATGGTCGTCCTCGACAACCTCGTGGTCACCACCGCCCTGCCCTCGATCCGCGCCGACCTGGGCGGCGGGCTGCAGGCGCTCGAATGGACGGTCAACGCGTACACGCTGACCTTCGCCGTGCTGCTGCTCACCGGCGCCGCGCTCGGCGACCGTTTCGGCCGCCGCCGCATGTTCGTGATCGGCCTCGGGCTCTTCACGCTCGCTTCAGCCGGCGCCGCGCTGGCGCCGACGACCGGCGCGCTGATCGCCGCCCGCGCGCTGCAGGGCGCCGGCGCCGCGATCGTCACGCCGCTCACGCTGACGCTGCTCTCCACCGCCTTCCCGGCTGAGAAGCGCGGCCTGGCGATCGGCGCCTGGTCGGGCATCTCGGGTCTCGGCGTCGCGCTCGGCCCGCTCGTCGGCGGCGCCGTCGTGGCCGGCATCTCGTGGCACTGGATCTTCTGGCTCAACGTCCCGATCGGCCTCGTGCTCGCACCGCTCGCCTACCGCCGTCTGGCCGAGTCCTACGGCCCGGCGAAGAAGCTCGACCTGCCCGGTCTCGCGCTCGGCGGCCTCGGCCTGCTCGGGATCGTCTACGGCATCGTCCGCGGCGCCGAACTGGGCTGGACGAGCACGACCGTGCTCGGCGCGCTGCTCGCCGGCGCGTTCAGCCTCGCCGCGTTCGTGGCCTGGGAGCTGCGCACGCCCGCCCCGATGCTGCCGATGCGCTTCTTCGGCTCGCGCGCCTTCTCGGCCTCCAACGGCGTCTCGTTCGCGATGTACTTCGGCGTCTTCGGCTCGATCTTCCTGCTGGCGCAGTTCTTCCAGGTCGTGCAGGGCTTCTCACCCCTGGAAGCGGGTCTGCGCACGCTGCCGTGGACGATCATGCCGATGTTCGTCGCGCCGATCGCGGGCCTGCTCAGCGACCGCATCGGCTCGCGCCCGCTGATGGTGGCCGGGCTGACGCTGCAGGCGACCGGGATCGCCCTGCTCGCCGCTCGTCTCCTCGCCCACGGTCCCCTACTCCGAGCTCGTGATCCCGTTCGTGCTCGCCGGCACGGGCATGGCGCTCGTGTTCGCCCCGACGGCCAACGCGGTGCTCAACGCGGTCCGCCCGCAGGAGGCCGGCCAGGCCTCGGGCGCGACCAACGCGATCCGCGAGGTCGGCGGCACGCTCGGCGTCGCCGTGCTCGCCTCGGTGTTCGCGGCCAACGGCTCCTACGCCTCGCCGCAGGCCTTCACCGACGGCATGACGAGCGCGATCTGGGTCGGCGCCGCGGTGCTCGCCGCCGGCGCGCTGGTCGCCCTGCTCGTCCCCGGAAAGCGACGCGCCGAAAGCGCGACCGAGCCGGCGACCGTGGGTCAGGTGCGCGAGCCCTCGCTGGCCGCGTAGAGCTTGCGAACCTCCGCGAAGATGGCGTCGGCGGCGGCCTGTTCCTGCTCGCGCGTCGGCGTCTCGACGCGTTCGTAGGCGAGCGGCTCGCCGTAGTAGACGGTGATCTTGGGGAACTGCAGGCGCTTCCAGTTGCGCACGTGCGAGGAGCCCATGATCGCCACGGGGACGATCGGTGAGCCGCTCTGCAGCGCCAGGCGGCCGATTCCGCGGCGGGGCTTGGTCGAGAGCTTCCCGTCGCGGGAGCGGCCGCCCTCGGCGTACATCGCCATCGTGTCGCCGCGGCCCAGGACCGTCAGCGCGGTCTCGAAGGCCTCCATGTCGGCGACGCCGCGACGGACCGGGAAGACGCCGCCGTGCGTGTAGATCCAGTCCATCGGCGGCTTGAACAGCTGCGACTTGGCCATGAAGTGGACCTTGCGCCGCAGCGCCACGCCGAGGAAGAAGTGATCCAGGAACGAGAAGTGATTCGGCGCCAGGATCACCGACCCGACGGCCGGCACACGCTCCGGGTTGACCCCGCGCACGCGGAAGAAGATCCACGAGATCAGGCTCATCAGGATCCGGACGACCTCGTAGACGAAGTCCGGCTCGTGCGTCCGCGTGCGCTGGTGGAAGCGGTCGAAGTCGATCCCCCTCGCGGGAGTCCTTGTAGACCTGCTCCTTGAGCTGGCTCAGCTCGGGCTCGCTCATAGGGCGCCAGATTAGCCGGCACGGCGGTCGCAGCGGGTGGGGTCGTCCAGGAGTCCCCACCCGCCGCTTCCTTATCGCCGGTTCGCCGTCCGCCGCGGGAGGAGAGATCGCGACGTGCAGCGATGTCCATACTGGCGGCAGCACCCCGGCTGACCAATCGACGCCGTGTACGCAATACGTGGGGCAACTGTCGACCGCGTGTCTATATCGTGGCGCGAAA
The DNA here is from genome assembly GCA_963848475.1 of uncultured Solirubrobacteraceae bacterium. GTDB lineage: Bacteria > Actinomycetota > Thermoleophilia > Solirubrobacterales > Solirubrobacteraceae > Solirubrobacter. The sequence goes on from CAWKDW010000010.1 coordinate 14,974, forward strand.
CACGAGCAGGGGGCGACGGGTGGCGCACGTCGAGGCCAGCATCACGGGCACCGTGTGGAAGATCGAAGTCTCCGTCGGCGACGTCATCGAAGAGGGCGACACGGTCGTGATCCTCGAATCGATGAAGATGGAGATGCCGATCGAGACCGAGGACGACGGCACGGTCGCGGAGATCCGCGTCGCGGAAGGGCAAGCGGTCCAGGAGGGCGACGTCCTCGTCGTGCTGTCCTAGGTGGGCTCCGTCGCGCTCGATCACCCGGCGGACGGCGTCGCGCGGCTGACGATCACCAACCCGGCCAAGCGCAACGCGCTGGATCGCGGCGTGCTCGACGGCCTCGCCGAGACGCTCCCGGCGCTGGACGCGCGCTGCGTCGTGCTGACCGGTGAGGGCGACGTCTTCTCCGCCGGCTACGACATCGGCGACCTCGCCCCGGAGCACCTCGCCGAGGAGGCCGCCGAACTGCTGACGCACCCGTTCGAGGCCGCGCTCGCCGCGCTCGACGCCGTGCCCGTGCCGGTGCTCGCCGCGCTGGGCGGCCACGCCTTCGGCGGCGGCCTCGAGCTCGCACTCGCCTGCGACCTGCGGATCTGCACGCCCAAGGCCCGGCTCGGGATGCCGCCGGCGCGCCTCGGCGTCGTCTACTCGCACACCGGCCTGCGCCGCTTCGTGGACGCGGTCGGCTCGGCGCGCACGCGCGAGCTGTTCCTGACCGCGCGTCCGGTGGATGCGCCGGAGGCGCTCAACTGGGGTCTGGTGAACGAGGTGGTCGACGACGTGGCGGAACGCTCGGTGGCGCTGGCCACGGAGATCGCCGCCCTCTCACCGCTGTCGCTGCGCGGCAACAAGCGCGTGCTGCACGCCCTGATCGAGCCGCTGGACCCCGCGCTGGAGGCCGAGCTGCACGCGCTGCGCGACGAGGCGTTCCGCTCCGAGGACTTCGCCGAGGGCGTCCGCGCCTTCATCGAGAAGCGCCCACCGCGCTGGCACGGGCGCTGAGCCGTCCGGGCCGCGCCGTACCTTCCGCCGCAGAGCCCACTTGTAAACCACCGGGGGGCTGCCGCCCCCCGGACCCCCCGCTTGGGGCCCGACGCGGCCCAGGGAGGATCTTGGATGCTGGATCTCGAGGACCGCCTGGACGAGCTGCATCAGCTCGGTCTGGACCAGCGCATGCGGATGGTCTCCGGACCGCAGGGACCGCGCGTGGTGCTGGACGGGCGGCCGGTGCTGCTGCTGTGCTCGGGCAACGCGCTCGGGCTCGCCGACCATCCGAAGGTGCGTCAGGCGGCGGCGGACGCGGCGATGCGCTGGGGTGTCGGAGCGGGCTCCGCGCGCACCTCCTGCGGGACGATGACCCTGCACCGCCGGCTCGAGGAGCGCCTCGCCGCCTTCACCGGGCAGCGCTCAGCACTGCTCTTCGGTTCCGGCGTGCTCGCCAACATGGGGGTGATCCCGGCGCTCGCGCGCCGGGGCGAGGTCGTCCTGCACGACGAGCTCAGCCACTGCTCGATCGTCGACGGCTGCCGCCTCTCCGGCGCCGACGTGGTCGCCTACCGCCACGCCGACGCCGAGCACCTCGCGTGGGCGCTGCGCCAGTGCGACGGCCGCGCGACGCTGATCGCCACCGACGGCATGTTCGGCATGGACGGTGACGTGGCGCCGCTGCCCGAGATCGTCGCGCTCGCCCACCGCTACGACGTCCGCGTCCTGGTCGACGAGGCGCACGCGCTCGGCGCGCTCGGCCCCGGAGGCCGCGGCGCGGTCGCCGAAGCGGGCCTCGAGGGCGAGGTCGAGGTCATCACCGGCACGCTCGGCAAGGCCCTCGGGTCCTACGGCGGCTTCGTCGCCTGCGACCACGTGACCTCGCGCTTCCTCGTCCACAGCGCGCGCACGCTGCTGCACTCGACGGCCCTGCCGCCTGTCGCGGCGGCCGCCGCGATGGCCGCGCTGGACCTGCTGGAGGAGCAGCCCCGCCGCGTGGACAAGCTGCTCTCCAACGCCGAAGCGCTGCGCGACGGCCTGGCCCGCGAGGGCTTCGACGTCTCGGGCGCGGCCGCCCACGTCGTGCCGCTCGTCGTCGGCGACGCGGAGCTCGCGAGCCGGATCGTCGACCACGCGCTCGAACTTGGCGTGTTCGCCGAGGCCGTCCGCCCACCCGCCGTCCCCGAGGGCACGGCCCGCGTGCGCCTGTCGGTGATGGCCTCCCACACGCGCGCCGAGCTGCGCGGAGCAGCCACCGCGCTCGGCCGCGCGGCGCTGCGCGCGGGCTTTCGCCCCGGCGCGGGCCTCCCGGTCGCCGCCGCCCACGGAGCCGTGTTCGACGGCGAGTCGGCGCTCAGGAGCGCGGCGTAGGTCGGGTCGCGGGTCGCCACCCGTACCGCGTGTACAACCGCCCTCCCGAAATCTCGGACCCCTGTCCAAGATGAAACTCGCGCACGCGGACTTGACTGTCGCTATGGCCGCATCCGTCGCAGAGCTCCACGTCCTTCCTCATGCCGCAACTGGAGGCTGGACCGTCGACGCCGCAGACGCGGGTCCGGCATGGTTCGCGACGCTGGGCGAGGCCGAGCAGGCCGCCCTGCGCCAGGCGAGCGCTCGCGACGCGTCGTGCTTCCTGCACGACCGCTATCACCGCGTCCGCCCGCTGTTCACGCGGCGGACTCAGGCGTAGCGCAGCAGCGTCTCCACGACGAGGGCCGCGTTGTCGGGCGCGCGGCGCCCGTCCGGGAGTGTCAGCACGTCCTCGAGGCCGATCCGGATCTCGCGCCCCAGCGGGACGGCGGCGTCGAGCACCGCCCAGGTCGCGGCTCCGACGCCGTGATGCAGGCGCGGCGTCGGGATCGCGGCGGCGTCGAGTGCGACGTCGATCTCGTGCGCCATGGCGACCGCGTCCTCCGCGTTCTGCGAGCGCGGCTCGACGAGGATGCGATGGACCGGCGGGTGATGACGGGTCCCCCGCGACCCCTTGCCCCAGATCGCGACCAGGCCGCTCTCGGCGAGCACCTCGACATCGCGCGCGGTCCACACCCCGGCCTCGATCTTGATCCCGCGCTCGGCCAGTTGCAGCGCGAGCTCGCTCCAGCCGTCCTCTGAGAGGTTCAGCGAGACGAGGTCGGGCCGTTCCGTCCACTCCGAGATCGCCCGTGCCCGGGCGTCGACGTCACCGCCGGTGATCCACAACCCCGTCGACAGCGAGAGCTCGACGCGCGGGACCGCGGCGCGCAGCGCGCGGATGGCGGCGGCGATGTACCCGGGATCGAGCGTCTCGTGGCCGTCGTCGTCGCGCGGGTGCACGTGCAGCGAGACGACGCCCGCGGCGACGCACGCCTTCGCCTCGGCGACAAGCTCGGCGGGCGTGATCGGGACGCCCGTCTCGCGGTCGCCGTTCAGGCAGGCCTGGAGGACCATGCCACCGGGGCGGACACCGCGGCGAGCAGCGCCGCGCAGATCAGGAACGTCCAGCGCGTGCCGATCCAGGGGATCAGCAGCAGTGTGGCGGCGAAGTTGCCGACGAGGCCGCCCGCGGTGCCGAGCGCGTACAGACGGCCGGTGACGTCACCGGCGGCGGTCACGGTGCGCATGCGCAGCCGGATCGCCCACGGTGAGAGTGCGCCGAGCACGAGCACCGGTGGTGCCACCAGCACGAGCAGGACCACGAGCGAGCCGGAGAGCTCACCGAGCGAGTCCTCCGTGACCCCGAGCAGCGGGATCGCCAGCAGCGGGATGAGCGCGACCAGCCCGGCTCCGATCAGAGCGGTCACCGCGAGCCCGCGAGCGTGCGGGTGCCGATCGGCGAGCCGGCCGCCGAGCCAGTATCCGCCGGCGAGCGCGACCAGCACGACCGCGATCGTGTTGGCCCAGACCACGGTCGAGGCGCCGAACGCCGGCGCGATCAGCCGGGCCGCGGCGATCTCGGCGCCGAGCGTCGAGATGCCCGCGATGAACACGACGGCCTCGGGGAACCCCCAGGACTCGCCCCGCTCCCGCACCACGGCCGCGGCGCTCATTTGGTCTCACCCGCGGCGTAGGTCACGATCGACGCGTCGATCAGCCACTCGACCGGGGCGCGGTCGTCGGTGAAGACGTTGCCGCCGCGCAGCCCCGGCTCGATCCGCGCGGCGCTCGCCTGCGCCAGTGGCTGCAGGTCGCCGGGCAGCGGCGCCTCACGCACGGCCTCCGCGCTCAGCTGCGAGTCGGAGGCGATCACGAGCGAGCTCTCCGACAGGATCGGATCGCGGGAGACATGCGCGAACACCTTGCCCAGTGTGGCGCTCAATGCCTTCTCGAGTCCGTCCGAGTCGCTCGGATGACCAATGTTGATGATCACCGAGCCGCCCGGGCGCAGGCGGTCGCGCACGAGCTCGAAGAACTCGCGCGTCGTCAGATAGAACGGGATGTAGGGCTGGCGGTAGGCGTCGACGAAGATCGAGTCGTAGCGCTGGCCGGTGCGGCGCAGGAACGGGCGCGCGTCCTCGGCGAACTCGCGCAGCTGCGGCCGCTCCTGGAGCCCGAAGTAGCGGCGGCCGATCTTGAACAGCTCCGGGTCGATGTCGACGGCGTCGATCAACGTCGCCGGGAAGTAGTGCGCGAAGGCCCGCGGGACGGTCCCGCCGGCGGTGCCGAGCGCGGCGATCCGCTGCGGCGGCACGCCGGAGCCGGTCGCGAACGGGAGCGTCAGAAAGCCGTCCCAGTAGCCACCCGTGAGCACGGTGCCGGGGCGCCGCAGCGAATGGATCGCCTGCCCTTCGTTGAGCTCGAGCTTGCGCGTGCCGTCGGCTTCCTCGACCACCCGGGCGTACTGGTAGGGCGTCTCGGTCTCGTAGAGCACGCGCCCGCCGTCGGCCGGCTTGGTCGTCCCGGGCGGGAGCGCGAGCGCCGCCACGAGCGCGGCGGGAACCAGCAGGTAGCGAGCGCTGAGACCCATCGCGGACACGAACGCCGGCACCGCGGCCAGCACGAGGAAGGTGCGCTGGGTCCCGATCGCCTCGATCGCCCACAGCGAGACGAAGAAGACGCCGACGAGCGAGCCGATCGTCGAGACCGCGTAGAGGCGCCCCGCGACGACGCCGGACTCCTCGACCGTCGCGAGCTTGAGCCGCATCGCCCACGGCGAGACCGCGCCGAGCAGCAGCAGCGGGACCGCGACCAGCACGAGCGTCCCGAACAGCGAGGCGATGAACGCGCCCACCGACAGGTCGTCGAACGCGCTGGTGCTCAGCGAGAGGAACGGGTGCGCGATGAACGGCACGATCGCGAGCAGCGCGCTGCCGAGCAGCACGAGGCCGCACAGCGCCGCCTTGCGCGGGCGGCGGTCGGCGAGCTTGCCGCCGAGCCAGTAGCCGACGGACAGCGCCAGCAGCACGACCGCGATCGTGTTGGCCCAGATCACCGTCGAGGACCCGAAGAACGGCGCCATCAGGCGCTGGGAGGCGATCTCCGCCCCCAGCGTGCTCATGCCGACCGCGAAGACCAGCACCTCCAGGGGCAGCTGCAATCCGCGCGCCGGGCTGGACCGCAGCGCCGTCACGCCACTGAGGCTAGCCCTCGTTGGTCGAGGCTAGCCCTCGTAGGGCGAGAAATCGGCCTTGCGCGCGCCGCAGACCGGGCAGTACCAGTCCGCCGGGATGTCTTCGAATGCCGTCCCCTCCGGGATGCCCCCATCGGGGTCACCCTCAGCGGGGTCGTAGATGAACCCACACGATTCGCAGATCCATTGCCGGGCCGTCTCCGTGCTCATATGGCGGCGCATATTAGGCTGACCCGATGGTCGACGGTCCAGAGCCCGGCACGATTCTCAACGAAGGCGAGCCGACGGCTCCCCGGCAGGCGGCCACCGTCGTGGTCCTGCGTGGCGGCGCAGAGCGGCTTGAGGTGCTGATGGTGCAGCGCACACCGAAGGCCCGGTTCATGGGCGGGGCGTGGGTCTTTCCGGGCGGTGCGGTCGACGCCCACGAGGGCGAGGGCGACGTCGCCCACCGTGCCGCGGCCGTCCGCGAGGTCTTCGAGGAGGTCGCGATCGCGCTCCCCGATCCCGCCGCGCTCGTCGCGTTCGCGCGCTGGATCACGCCGCCGGAGGTGTCGATCCGCTTCGACACCTACTTCTTCCTCGCCGTCGCGCCCGCCGGAGCCGAGGCGGTGCCCGACGGCCAGGAGATCGTCGACGCGCGCTGGTTCGCGCCGGACCGCGCGCTCGAGGGCTCGGAGGCCGGCGAGCTGCTGATGGTCTTCCCGACGATCAAGAACCTCGAGGTGCTGGCGCGCTTCGACACCGCCGACGCCCTGCTGGAGTGGGCGGCGACGCACGAGGTCCGCCCCGTCCAACCCCGTGTGGAGGGCCACGGGGAGACCGCGCGGATCGTGCTCGATGACGACGAATGACCGGCTGACGGTCGCCGTCACCGGTCCCACGGGCGAGATCGGGCGCGCCTTCCTGCGCGCGCTGGATCGCCACCGCGACGTCGGCCGCGTACTCGGGATGGCGCGGCGCGAGTTCGATCCTTCCGAGCTGGGGTTGCGGAAGACCGAGTACCGCCAGGGCGACGTGCTCGACCGCGATGCCGTCGACGCGCTCGCCGACGAGGCCGACGTGCTCGTGCACCTCGCCTTCATCATCATGGGCGGGCGCGAGGAGACGCGCGCGGTCAACCTCGAGGGCTCGCGCAACGTGTTCGCCGCGGCCGCCGCGGCACCGAACCTCAGACGGCTGGTGTACACGTCGTCCGTCGCCGCCTACGGCTTCCACGCCGACAACCCCCAGCCGCTGACCGAGGACATCCGGCCGCGGGGCAGCGAGCGCTTCTACTACTCGGCGCAGAAGGCCGAACTCGAGGGCGTGCTCGAGGAGGAGACGGCCTGGACCGACCTCGAGGTCTACGTGCTGCGTCCCTGCATCGTCGCGGGGCCCGACGCACCGATGCTCGCGCGCCAGATCCCGCTCGCTCCCGGCCCGCTGCCGACGCTGCTGCCCGACCCCGGAACCCCGTTCCAGCTCGTCCACCACGACGACGTCGCCTCCGCCCTGGTGGCGGCGAGCCGCGGCGCCGGCTCGCCCGGCGCCTACAACCTGGCGGGCGACGGGAACGGTGACGCTCGGCGACGTCGTCCGCGCGCTCGGGGGCCACACGTTCGGAGTCCCGCGCCGGCTGCTCGACGTCGCCGCGCTCGGCGCCCGGCTGCCGCTCGTCCCGACGCGCGCGCAGTGGATCAACGCGGGCCGCGTGCCGACCGTGATGGACACGACCAAGGCCCGCCGCGAGCTGCGCTGGCGGCCGCGCTACGACTCGCGCGAGACGCTGCGCGCGCTGGTCAGCTGAGCAGGTCGAGCGCCGCGCCGACGACCGACTCGGCGTCGATCTGGTGGTGCTCGTAGAGCTCGCCGATGTCCCCCGCCTGGCCGAAGTGCTGGACGCCGAGGCAGGTGATCGGCGAGCCCAGGAACGACAGCGTGTGCGGGTGGCCGTCGAGCAGTGAGACGATCGGGACGCCCTTGCGGAAGAGCCGCTCGATCGTGCTCGGGTCACCGTCGCCGAGACCGGAGCGGGCCTGGAAGGAGCGGAACAGCAGGTCGGCGCTGGTGATGCAGACGATCTCGACCTTCAGGCCGGCGTCGCGCTCGAGCTCGTCGGCGGCCGCGACCGCCTCGGGGACCAGCGCGCCCATCACGGCGATGGTCACGTCGGGATTGTCGTGCGGGCGCAGCCTGTAGCCGCCGCTCAGACACTCCTCGCGCGTCCCCGTGTGCAGCGACTGGTCGATCGGGCGCGTCGAGAGCCGGAAGTACGCCGACGTGCCGCCGGGCTTGCCGAGCTGGGAGAGCGCGTGCAGGAAGCACCACTCGAAGTCCTGGCCGAAGGCGGGCTCGTAGGCGACGCAACCGGGCTGCTCGATGCCGATGCTCGGTGTGATGACGGACTGGTGCGCGCCACCCTCGGGGCCGAGCGTGACGCCGGACGGCGTGCCGACGAGGATCGACTGGCCGCCCGCGTAGATGCCGAACGACCACGGCTCCAGCGCCCGCGAGACGAACGGGTCGTAGATCGTCCCGACCGGCAGCAGCGGCTGACCGTCGCGCGACCACGTCGCGCCGAGCTCGCCCAGTGCGCCGACGAGGTTGACCTCGGCGATCCCGAGCTCGATATGGCGCCCGTGGTCGTGCTCGCGCCAGCGCACCAGCGTGTCGGTGTCATCGGTGAACCAGTCGATCCGCTCGCCGATGCTGAAGATCCCGGCCTTGTTGATCCAGCCGCCGAGGTTCGTGGACGTGCCGACGTCGGGCGAGACGGTGACCACGCGCTCGGCGACCTCGGGCGCCTCGCGGGCGAGGTCGACGAACAGGCGGCCGAAGGCCTTCTGGGTCGAGAACTTGCCGAGGTGCTTGCGGCCGAGGTCGGCCGGGACCTTGGGGGCCGGGACGGCGCGGGTCGCGCCGCGCTTGAGCTTGCGCGCCGTCAGCGCGCACAGCTCGGCCTCGGGCGAGCCCGGCTCGAGCGGGGCGAACGGGTCCTCGGGGTCCTCGCCGAGCTTGGCCGCCAGCTCGCGGTACTGCGAGTGGTTGAGCAGCGCCGAGTGGTTCGCGGGGTGACCCTCGGTCGGCAGCGACCAGCCCTTGATCGTGTAGGCGAAGACGACTGATGGCCTGTCGCGGACCGCGTCGGCCTGGTGGTAGCCGTCGATCAGGCTCGCGATGTCGTGCCCGCCGAGGTCGCGGAAGGTGGCCAGCAGCTCGGTGTCGTCGAGATCGTCGACATTGACCTCGATCCGCTCGCGCAGCTCCCGCGCGCCCGCTCGCAGGAGCCGCTGGTACTCCTCGTTGGGCATCCCGTCGATCCGGGCGCGTAGCGCCGGGCGCTTCTGCAGCAGCGGGCCGTACTTGACCATCACCGTGTGCCAGCCCGCGCCCTCGAACATCGCGGCGAGCCGGCCGGCGGCGATGTCGGGGATCACGCGGTCCAGCGACTGCCGGTTGAGGTCCACGACCCACATCACCTCGCCGAGCTGCGAGACCATCGGGTCCGCGATCGCCTCCCAGCAGGCGCCCTCGTCGAGCTCGGCGTCGCCGATCAGCGCGATCTGGCGCCCGCCGCGGGGGACGTCGAAGTGCCCGGCGACGTAGCGGTGCGCGAGCGCGCCCCAGATCGGCGCGGTGGCGCCGAGGCCGACGGAGCCGGTCGAGTAGTCGACCGGGTCCGGGTCCTTGGTGCGGCTCGGGTAGGACTGCAGGCCGCCGTAGGAGCGCAGCGTCGTCAGATAGCGGCGGTCGAGGCGGCCCAGCAGGTGGTTGATGGCGTGCAGCACCGGGCTCGCGTGCGGCTTGACGCTGACCCGGTCCGGCGCCTCGAGGACGCCGAAGTACAGCGCCGTCATCAGGCTCACCATGCTCGCGCTCGACGCCTGGTGGCCGCCGACCTTCACGCCGCTGCGGTTCTCGCGGACGTGGTTTGCGTGGTGCACGATGCTCGTGGCGAGCCAGAGCACCCGCCGCTGGACGCGGTCCAGCGTCTGGATGTCGATCTCGCTCGCCACGGCCATCGGCGTGGAGGTTATTCGGTGAAGCAGTAGTGGATCTGCTGGTGGGCCGCGCGCAGCTCGATCGCCTCGGCCTGGACGTGCTTGGGGTCGCGGTCCTCGACGAGCACGCCGGCGATCATGTCGGCGATCGCGAGCATCTCGACCTCGCCCATCCCGAGGCGCGTGACCTCGGTGGTGCCGATCCGCAGGCCGCTGGGGCGGTCCCAGTCGCCGGGCTGGTCGTTGGGCAGCAGGTTCTTGTTGGTGATCAGGTTGGCCTCGGCGAGGCGGTGGGCGACGTCGAGCCCGCCGCCGAACTCGCGCACGTCGGCGATCACCTGGTGCGTGCGCGTGTAGCCCTTGTGGGCGCCGAGCACCGGCACGCCGCGGGTCTGCAGCGCGTGGGCGAGCGTCTGGGCGTTCGTGACGACGGCTTGCATGTACTCCGGGCCGAAGGCGAGCAGCTCGGCCGCGGCGGCGGCCAGCGCGGCGACGCGGTTGACCTGGTGGGTGGCGGCGAGCGCGGGGAAGACGGCGTCCAGCAGCAGCGGCGTGAGCTCGGGGTCGTTCCAGACCATCACGCCCGACTGCGGACCCGAGAACGTCTTGCCGGCGCTGCCGGTCATCACCGCGGCGCCCTCTTTGAGCGGATCCTGGAACTGGCCGCCGGCGATCAGGCCGAGCTGGTGCGCGCCGTCGAAGAAGACCTTGCCGCCCCACTCGTCCGCGATCGCGGCGATCTCTTTCACCGGGAGCGGGAAGAGCGTCATGCTCGCCCCGAGCGCGATGAGCTTCGGCTTCGTTTCGCGCGCGACGGTCGCGAAGGCGTCGAGGTCGACCTCGAGCTCCTGGGCGTTGAACGGGACGTCGACGATGTTCAGCCCGCGGATGCCGGCCGGGCCGTCGTGACGGTTGGAGCTGTGGCCGCCGACGGGCTGCGGGATCGTCATCACCGTGTCGCCGGGCTCGGTCAGCGCGGCGTAGACGGCCATGTTGCCGATCATGCTCGCGACGAGCCGGTGCTCGGCGTAGTTGGCGTCGAACAGGCGCTTGAGGAGCTCGACGCAGAGCGCCTCGATCTCGTCGATGTGCCTGGTGCCCGCGAACCAGCGGTTGACCGGGCCGATGTGACCCTCGGCCGCGCGCTGGCCGACCTCGGCCGACAGCAGCCGGCGGACGGTCGGGCTCATCAGCGCCTCGGGCGCGAGCAGGTTGATGCACTCCTGGCCGCGCCACCGCTCGTTGCGCGCGACCGCGGCGAGCACCTCGCGCTGCATCTGCCGCGGGTCGGCGGCGGCGTCGAGCAGCGTGCGTGCGGCCGCGAGCGTCCGCGCGTCGTGGATGTCGGGCGGGGCGATGGCGGTCATTCGAAGCTCCGGTCGATGAGGGTTCCGAGCGAGAGCCAGTTCTCCCGGACCAGCTCGGCGGTCGTGGTTGCGTCCTCGGCGGTCGCCGCGGCGAGGATCTGGTCGTGCTGGCGGGTTGAGGCACGGCCGGCGAGCGAGCCGAAGCGCAGCCGTTCGAGTCTGCGCAGGCGCGGCATCAGGCGGTCGAGCACACCGGTCAGCTCCGCGTTGGCGGAGGCGGTCAGGAGCACCGCGTGGAACGCGTCGTCGGCGGCGAGCGCCGCGTCGACGTCGACGGCTTTCAGCGCGGCCGCGAAGTGGGCGTTGGCCTCGCGCATCGCTTCGAGATCGGTCGCCGTCAGGCGCGGGACCCCGAGCTCGGCGGCGAGCGCGTGCACGGCGGCGACGATCGGGAAGGCGTCCCGCGCCGCGCGGCGATCGAGCGGGGCGACGCGCGTGTAGCGCTGCGGCTCGCTCTCGACCAGCCCGTCCTGCTCGAGCCGGCTCAGCGCGTCGCGCACCGGCGTCCGGCTCAGCCCGAGCCACTGGCACAGCTCTGGATCCCTGAGCCGCTCCCCGGGCGCGAGCGTCCCGTCGACGATCGCGTCCCGCAACGTCGCATACGCCCGATCGCGCAGCAGATCGCGCTCCAAGCGGCGCGTGGGATTCGGGAATTGGCATCTGAAATATCAGTATGTCAAATTCTAAAAGCCCAGACCCTTTATCTTTCTCCGCATGCTCGGCGTCGACATGCATGTCCACCTGCCGACGGGCGATTGGGTGTGCGGTTGCGTCGGTCATTACGCGGATTCGATCGAGCGCTATTTCGGCTCGCGGCCGCAGCCGCACTCGGTCGAGGAGTTGGTCGACCTGTACGAGCGGCTGGATCTCGTGGGCGTGCTGCTGGGGTGGGACGCGGGCGGCAAGGAGCTCGACAACGCCGAGATCGCGCGGATCTGCTCGTCGTCCGATGGGCGCTTCGTCGGCTTCGGGTCGGTCGATCCGAATCGTGAGGACGCGCTCGAGCGTCTCGCGCGCTTCCCCTCGCTGGGCCTACGCGGGTTGAAGCTGCATCCCACGATGCAGGCCTTCGACCCGGGCGACGATCGCTTCCTGCCGTTCTTCGACGCCGCGGCGGAGCTCGGCCTGGTGCTGCTGACGCACGCGGGGACGAGCGGGCTGGGCGCCGGCGAGCCGGGCGGGCAAGGCCTGCGGATCGATCTCGCGCGGCCGATCCTGCTCGACCGCATCGCCGCCCGTCACCCGGGGATGCAGATCGTGCTCGCGCACGTGGGCTGGCCCTGGCATCTCGAGGCCGTCGCGATGGCCCTGCACAAGTCCAACGTCTACCTCGACATCTCGGGCTGGAAGTACCGCTATCTGCCCGAGGAGGTGCGGCGCGAGATCCCGCGCCGGCTGCGCGGGCAGTTCCTCTTCGGGACCGACTATCCGATGTTCGACCCCGAGGCCTGCCTCTCCGAACTCGACCGGCTCGAGCTGCCGCCGGACGTCGCCAGCGCCGTCCTGCGCGACAACGCCGCCGCGCTGCTCGGCCTGTAGCCGAGCCAGGCCAGACCCGCGAGGCCCGCGACGACCGGGCCGAGGCCCGCGAGCAACAGCGCCGGCTGGGGACCGAGGGCGGCGACGAGGATGCCGCCGGCGCCGAGCGCGCCGAGCTCCGCGGTGTTGCGCGCCGCGTTGTAGGCGGCGAAGGCGCGGCCGTGCGCCTGCGCGGGCACCCGCTGCTGGATCAGGGTGCGCAGCAGGACGTTCTTGACGCCGTGGCCGATGCCGCCGACGAGGTAGCCCGCCATCACGAACGCGAGCACGGCCCACAGCGCGGCCGCGGCCATGCCGGCACCCTGGACCGCCAGCGCGACGAGCGCGGCGGCCGCCAGTGGCGCCTTCACCTTCGACGCGACGCCGATCGCCCCGATCACCATCCCGGCGGTCCAGGCCGCGAACACGAGCGCGTAGCCGGTCGCGCCGGCGCCGACGACATCGCGAACGTAGAAGACCTCGACCGTCATCGACGCGGAGATGAAGAGCAGCGCGGCGACGGAAGCGCCGATCGCGACGCGCAGGACGGGGTCGCCGAAGAGGAGGTGGAGGCCGCCGTCGCCGGCGGCGACGAGCGAGCCCGCTGCGGAGCCGGCGCGCGGCGCCGCCGCGACCGCGACGCGCGGGCGCGCGGCCACGCGAGCCGGCTCGCGGCGCGCGTGCATCAGCGCTGCGGCGAGCGCCACGGCCAGGAAGCTCGCGGCATTCGCCGCCAGGCCCAGCCGCGTCCCTCCGGCGGCGGTCAGCACACCGGCGGCGAGCGGGCCGGTGGTGAAGCCCACGTAGCGGGCCGTCTCCACCCAGCCGTTGGCCTTCGCCAGTCCCTCTTCCGCCACCGCCGCGGGTACCAGCGCCGCTTCGGCCGGGCCCGCGATCGCGGCTCCGGCGCCGAGCAACGCGCTCAACACGAGGATCGCCCCCAGCCCGTCCGCGACTACGAGCGCACCCGCGATCCCCGCCTGGGCCAGCGAGACGAGCAGCAGCAGACGGCGCGTCTCGGTGCCGTCCACGAGCCGGCCGGCGACCGGCGCGAGCACGACGATCGGCGCCATCAGCGACCCGAAGAGCGCCGCGACCGCGAGGCCGGAGCCGGTCAGGTCGTGGACCCGGAGGGCGAGAATGACCACGAGCAGCAGGTCGCCGGCCGCGGAGAGCAGCACGGCGCCGGCCAGCAGGCGGAGATCACGGGGTGCGCGGGTCATCAGTCGTCCCAGGACTGGACGCCGAACCAGCGCACGATGTTCCCGTCGCGCAGGTCGAGCAGCGTGTTGCAGAGCACCTGGCCGCCGCCGGCATAGCTGCAGCTGACGGTCAGCGCGGCGCGATCGCCGGCGGCGAACCCGTCGGTGACGCGGCTCGTGATCCCGCGCGACTCGGCGTCGGCGATCATCGCGAGCACCGCCTCGCGGCCGTGCAGGACGGCCGGCGAGCGCGGCTGGGTGCGCTGGTCGACCTCGATCCATTCGACGTCCTCGGCGAGGACGGCGGCGAGAGCGAACATCGGATCCGGCGCGGTGCGCAGGGCTTCGACGTCGAGCGTGGGTGTGGTGGGTGCGGTCATGGCGAGCACCGTCGCCGACGCGCGTCAGCCGCCCGTCAGTTGTGCGTTAGCGTTCGCCCATGCTGCGCGTGCGGCTCCTGGGCGAGCTGTCGCTCGAGGACGACGAGCGGCCGCTGGCTCCACCCGCCAGCCGCCCCGCTCGCGAGCTGCTCGCGTGGCTCGCCCTGCACCCCGGTCCGCAGCCGCGCTTCGAGCTCGCACTGCGCTTCTGGCCCGACGTGCTCGAGACGAGCGCTCGCGCGAGCCTGCGCACGACATTGCACGAGCTGCGCCGCTCACTCGGCGACGCCGCGGGCCACCTGGCCGTCGACCGCGACCGCGTCGGCCTCACCGACGTCTGGGTCGATCTGCTCGAACTGTCGCCGGACGAGCTGCTCGAGGCGCGCGGGGAACCGCTCGCGGGCATCGACCGCGACTGGGCGGTCGCCACCCGCGACGCGCATCGTGAACGGATCGCGACGCTGCTCGCGGAACGCGCCGACGGCGCCGCGACGCCCGAGGAGGCCGTCCGCTGGGCGCGCGAACTGGTCCGCCACGACCCGCTGTCCGAGGAGGCCGCGCAACGGCTGATGCGCAAGCTCACCGACGCGGGCGACCGCGCTGCCGCGATGTCGGAGTACGTGCGCCTCGAGCACCGGCTGCAGCGCGAACTGTCGGTCGCGCCGTCGCGCCAGACGCGCCGGCTGCTGGCAGAGATCCGCGCCGACGCGCCGCCGCCGCTCGGCACCGGCGGCCGGCAGCTCGGGACCGACCCGCGCGGACGCGACGCGAGAGGGACGAGCGAGGACGCCGGCCGTGATCGGGTCGGCGCGAGTGGGACAGGCGAGGACGGCGCGAGCGGCGCGAGCCCGCCAGACGCGGACGCCGGCCGCGCCGCGCGCGGCGCCCCTGCGCCGCCGGCCACACCCGCCGCGCCGCCACGCCCCGCGTTTCCGCCCGCTCTCACGGCTCGCCGCGGCCCGTTCGCCGGGCGCGGCGACGAACTCAAGCGGCTGCTCGACTCGGCGCAGGGCGCGCTGCTGCTCGCCGGCGAGCCCGGGATCGGCAAGACGCGGCTGCTCGCCGAGGCGGGGCGGATCGCGCACGAGCGCGGGGCGATCGTCCGCTACGGCCGTTGCTACGAGGAGCAGGTCGCGCCGTACGAGCCGTTCGCGGAGGCGCTCGGGACGGAGGCGTTCGCCGCGCTCGTCGACGCCGCCGACGGCGAGCGCTGGCGCCTGTTCGACGGCGTCGGCGCGCGGCTCGACGGCTCCGTGCTGCTGCTCGACGATCTCCACTGGGCCGACGCCGGCTCTCTGCGGCTGCTCGCGCATGTGCTGCGCCGGCCGGGCGCTCCGGTCGTGCTCGGCGCGTACCGCGACAGCGAGATCTCACGCGCGCACCCGCTCGCCGGGACGCTGAGCGACCTGCGCCGCGAGCAGTTGGTCGAGCGCGTCGCGCTGACCGGGCTCAGCGAGCCGGAGGTGGCCGGCCTCGTCGCCGCCCGCCGCGGCCCGGAGGAGCTGACCGGGGCGCTGCACCGGGAGACCGGCGGCAACCCGTTCTACATCGAGGAGGTGCTGCGCCACCTGCAGACGGCGCCGCTCGCCGCACACGGCGCACTGCCGATCCCCGAGGGCGTCAAGGACGTGATCGGCCGCCGGCTCTCTCGGCTCGCGCCCGGGACCGAGCACGCGCTGGCGGTCGCCGCCGTCGCCGGCCGCGAGTTCGACCTCGACCTGCTGGAAGCCGTCCTCACGACGACCCGCTCGATGCCCTGGAGGAGGCGGCCGCGGCGCAGATGGTGCGCGAGGAACCCGGCCGCCCCGGTCGCTACGCCTTCTCGCACGCACTCGTGCGCGAGACGCTCTACGACGAGCTGAGCCTGACCCGCCGCGTCCGCACGCACCGCGCGCTCGCCGACGCACTCGAAACGCTGCCCTCGCCCAGGCTCGGGGAGATCGCCCACCACCGCCTCGAATCCGCCGCGGCGGGCGGAGGCGCGGTCGCCGCGGACGCCGCGCTCGCGGCCGCCGCCGAGGCGATGCGAGCGCTCGCCTACGAGGACGCGGCGGCGTTGTGCGAGCGCGCGCTGGCCGCGCTGGAGGATGGCGAGAATCCGCGCCGTGCCGAGCTGCTGCTGGCGCTGGGCGAAGCGAAGCTGCGCGCCGGGGAACCGGCACGCGAGGCGTTCGCGGCGGCGGCGGCGATCGCGCGGGAACTCGGCGCGAGCGGCGACGCGGCGCGCGCGATCGCGGCCGCGGAGCTGCTCGCCCGCTCCGCGCTCGGGTTCAGCGGGCTCGGCGTGACGATCATCGCCGTCGACGACGACGCCGTCGCGCTGCTCGAGGAGGCGCTGCAGGTCCTGCCGCCCGCGCATCCGCTCCGCCCCCGGCTCGTCGGGCGCCTGGCGATCGAGACCTACTACGCGTCGACGCCGGCGGAGCGCAAGGCACTCGGCGACGAGGCGGTGCGGCTCGCGCGGACTGAGGGCGGCGCGGCGCTGCTGGACGCGCTCAACGCCCGCCACACCGCGCTGTGGAGCGCGCAGTACCTGGACGAGCGGCTCGCGACCGCGCATGAGATGCTCGAACTCGCCACCCGGCTCCAGGACGCCGAACGCGAGTTGCAGGCGCGCAACTGGCTCGTCTGCGACCTGCTCGAGCGTGGCGACATCGCCAAGGCCACGGAGGCGATCGAAGGCCACGAGCGGCTCGCCGACGAGCTGCGACTGCCGGCCTACACGTGGTGGGGGCCGATGTGGCGCTCGACGCTGGCGATCCTCGAGGGCCGCTTCGACGCGGCCGAGGCGCTGATCGCGCAGTTCGCGAGGATCGACCACCCCAACGCGAGGCTCTATGCCGAGATCCAAGGCTTCGTGCTCGCCTGGCACAAGGGCGACTTCTCCTTCGCCGACCTGTCGCCGGTGGACCGCGAGGTCGGGCGCCCGGCGGAGTACGCGTACCGGTGCGGATACGCCTGGAGCCTCGCCGAGGTGGGCCGGGCCGACGAGGCGCGCGAGAACATCGCCTGGGTCGCGCGCGACGACTTTGCCCGCCTCGGTGACGACATGAACCGGCTCGCGGCGCTGGCGGAGCTCGCGCAGGCGATGACGATCCTGGGCGACAGCGAGCACGCGGCCGGTGCGCTCGCACGGCTCGAGCCCTACGCCGACCGCAACATCCCCAACGGCCGCGGTGCGGGCGGCTACGGCTCGGCCGCGCACCACGTCGCGACGCTGAACGCGCTGCTCGGCCGCCTCGACGAGGCCGAGCGCCGGTTCGAGCAGGCCCTGCGCGCCAACCAAGCGCTCAACAGCGCTCCTTGGCTCGCCCATACTCGCCGGCATTACGCCGCCCTGCTCCGAAACCGGGGCGAGAGCGCGCGCGCCCAAGCGCTGCTCGCACAGGCCGGTGGTAGCGTGCCGCCCAGACGACTCAGGAGGTAGGCATGGCCGCGACGGAGACCGGTTCCGAGACCTTCAACAACTTCATCGACGGCGAGTCCGTCGCTCCTGCAGAGGGGCGCACGACAGATGTGCTCAATCCCGCTGACGGGAAGTCCTTCGCGCAGGCGCCGGACTCGACGAGCGAGGACGTCGATCGGGCGGTCAAGGCCGCTCGCGGCGCGTTCGGCGGCTGGTCGAACACGACGCCGGGCGAGCGCTCGCTGGCGCTGCTCAAGCTCGCCGACGCGATCGAGGCGCACGGCGACGAGCTCGCCGAGCTCGAGGCCCGCAACGCCGGCAAGCCGTTGCAGGCCGTCAAGGACGACGAGATCCCCGCGATGGTCGACAACCTGCGCTTCTTCGCGGGCGCCGCGCGCAACATGGAGGGCAAGGCCGCAGGCGAGTACCTCGAGGGCTATACGTCCTGGGTGCGGCGCGAGGCGGTCGGCGTGATCGGCCAGATCGCGCCCTGGAACTACCCGCTGATGATGGCGATCTGGAAGATCGGCCCGGCGCTCGCGGCCGGCAACACGATCGTCCTCAAACCCGCCCCCACCACCCCGCTGACGACGCTGCGCCTGGGCGAGATCGCGTCCGAGTTCCTGCCCGACGGCGTGCTCAACGTCGTCGCGGGCGGCAACGAGACCGGCCAGGCGATCGTGACCCACGACGAGGTCGACATGGTCTCGCTGACCGGCTCGGTCGGGACCGGCAAATGGATCGCCCGCGCGGCGGCGGACTCGCTCAAGCGCGTGCACCTCGAGCTCGGCGGCAAGGCACCCGTCGTCGTCTTCGACGATGCGGACATGGAGGCGATGGCCGAGACGATCGCCGGCACGGGTTGGTACAACGCCGGGCAGGACTGCACGGCCGCGACGCGCGTGCTCGCCGGCTCGAAGGTCTACGACGACGTCCTGCAGGGTCTCGCCGACCAGGCCGCCGGGTACAAGACCGGCGACACGATGGACCCCGACACGAACCTCGGGCCGCTGAACTCCGCGATCCAGCGTGAGCGCGTCGAGGGCTTCCTGGAGCGCCGGCCGAGCCACGCCGAGGTTGTGACCGGCGGTAAGGAACCTGACCTTCCAGGCTTCTACCTGGAGCCGACCGTCGTCGGCGGCCTGCGCCAGGACGACGAGATGGTCCAGCGCGAGATCTTCGGTCCGGTGATCACGGTGCAGCCGTTCACCGACGAGGCCGAGGCGATCGCCTGGGCCAACGGCACGCCCTACGGTCTCGCGTCATCGGTGTGGACGCGCGACATCGGCCGCGCGCTGCGAGTGAGCAAGGCGCTGCGCTTCGGGTGCGTGTGGATCAACGACCACATCCCACTCGCGAGCGAGATGCCGCACGGCGGCTTCAAGCAGTCCGGCTACGGCAAGGACCTCTCGGCGTACTCGCTGGAGGACTACACGGTGGTCAAACACGTGATGGCGAGCCTGTCCTAATCGGAAGCGTCTGGGCGCCGCCGCGAGCGTTTTGACTCGCCGCGGCGGCGCTTGTCCTCCAGCCGGCGGCGCTTGCTGCCGGCCGTCGGCCGCGTCTTCGTCCGCGGCCGCTGGACGTGCAGCGCGTCCGCGAGCCGGTGCGCGAGCCGTTCCAGCGCGAGCTCGCGATTGCGCGTCTGCGAGCGCGCATCCTGGGCCACGGCGGTCACCCGGGGACCGAGTTTCGCGCTTATCCGCGCTTTCTGTGCCTCGGATAGAACCCCCGACGCGCGTACGTCGAAGACCGCCTCGATACGGGACTCGGTGACGTTCGCGTGCTGGCCACCTGGACCTGAGGAGCGCGACGCGCGAATCTCGATCTCGGAGATCGGAACGGAAAGACCGTCACGGATGTGCAGGAAGTCGGTCATAGGGGGAGGAGGGTTCACACCTCTAGAGCGGAACTTCCCTCTACCCGTACAGTTACAGTCGACGGGACGGCAGCTTCAGGAGCCCTGTTCATGGAAGCCTCAGCACTACACGCCCCCGCAGCAATAAGCCGCTTTCCGCGCGGGGGCGGCCTGCTTCGACTTCGTTCCGACGAGCAACTGATCGCGGCCTTCCGCTCCGGCAACGACGAGGCCTTCCGGATTCTGCACGACCGCTACCGCCAGCGGTTGTTCGCCTACGTGCGCCAGATGCTCTCCTCGTGCTCGCGCCAGGACGCCGAGGACGTGCTGCAGGACGTGTTCGTGCGCGCCTACGGCGCCTTGCGCAACGACAACCGCGAGATGAACGTGCGCGCGTGGCTGTACCGCGTCGCCCACAACCGCTGCATCGACCACCTGCGCCGGCCGGTCCCGCCCGCGGCCGAGATCTTCGAGGTCTCACGCAAGCCGCTGCACGATCCCGTCGAGGAGGCCCAGCGCCGCGACGACCTGCGCCAGCTCGTCGTCGATGTCGGCGCCCTCCCGGAGCAGCAGCGCTCGGCGCTGCTGATGCGCGAGATGGACGGCATGACCTACGCCGACCTGGCCAACGCGCTCGACGTCACGGTCCCCGCCGTCAAGTCGCTGCTCGTGCGCGCCCGCGTCGGCCTCGTCGAAGCCGCCGAGGCGCGCGACGCCGACTGCGTCGAGATCCAAGCCGATCTGCTGCGCGCCTATGACCGCGGCGTGAAGGCCTCCGGCCGCGCCCGCAAGCACATGCGCTCGTGCGACGGCTGCACCGAGTACCGCGGCGCGCTGCGCGGGATGCGCCGCTCGTTCGCCGCGCTCTCGCCGATCGGCATCGGCCCGCTGGCGTTCGCGGCCAAGCTGATCGGCCTCGGCGGCTCGAGTGCCGCGGCGGCCGGCGGCGGCTCGGCAGCCGTGGCCGGCGGCGGCGTGGCCACCGCGACGGCATGCAAGGTCGCGGCGGTCGTCTGCACCGCCGCGATCGCGACCGGCGGGGCGGTCGAGGTCAACCACCAGATCCAGGCCAGGGTGCCGGCGCCGCCCGCACCCACCAAGACCGTCAAGACGCGCAGCGCACACACGACGCCGACGCGGGCGCCCGTGGTCGCGGAGCCCGGCGGCAAGCCGCAGGCCACGAGGTCCGCCCCCGCCGCGGCGTCCAGCGCGGCGCCTGCGGCCAAGAAGCGCACGCACAAGCCCGCCGCGGACACCCAGCGCGAGCCGAAGGTCGTCGCCGCTGCCCCGATCGCGCTGACCGATGACGCGGAGCCGGCAGCGACCGCCAACCCGCAGGCCGAGACCGGCGGCGCCGTCGCCCCCGATGCTCCCGCGGCGAGCCCGACCGCTTCCCCCGCGCCGCCCGCGCCCACCCCCGCGCCGCCCGCGCCGACGCCCGCACCGACGGCCACCGGGGCGGAGCAGACCGCCACGGCGCCGGTCGCCGGAGGCGGCGTCGAAGCGCCCGCACCGACCGACGCGCCGCCGCCCGCCCCCCGCTGACCGGAGGGCGCCCGCAAGTAGGACCTATCCGGCGGGGCCGGATCGCCGGCGATGCGCCGTACTTCCCGACGACTCCGCTAGTAGGCTCGGCGGATCGACTATCCCGAGCCGCTCGCACACGAATCACTGCTCGTCCGTCGCGGGCGCCGCTCTGGCCTGTTCACGATGGTCGCGGTCCACTCGACGGCCCTCGGACCCGCACTCGGCGGCTGCCGGATGTGGGCCTACGACGACGCACGCGCCGCGGTCCGCGACGTGCTGCGCCTGTCGCGGGCGATGACGTTCAAGGCGGCCGTGGCGGGACTCCCGCTGGGCGGCGGCAAGGGCGTGATCATGCTGCGCCCCGACGAGACGGTGCTCACGCCCGAGCGTCGTGAGGCGGTGCTGCAGGACTTCGGCGACACCGTCGAGGCACTCGGCGGCGACTACCTGACGGCTGAGGACGTCGGCACCTCCGAGCCCGACATGGAGACGATCGCGGGCCGCACCCAGCACGTGACCGGCCTCGCGAGCGGCTCCGGCGATCCCAGCCCGTGGACCGCGGTCGGCTGCGAGGTCGCGCTGCGCGTCACCGCCGAGCGGGTATTCGGCACCGACGACCTCAACGGCCGCCGGATCGCCGTCATCGGCCTCGGGAGCGTCGGCGGCCGGCTGGCCGAGATGCTGCACGAGGGCGGCGCGGAGCTGATCGTCGCCGACGTCGACCAGAGCAAGCGCGAGCTGGCCGAGCGCCTGGGCGCGCAGTGGACCGATCCGCTGTCGGCGATGACCGCGGAAGTCGACATCGTCGCCCCGTGCGCGCTCGGTGGCGTGCTCAACGACGACACCGTCCCGGCGCTGCGCTGCAAGGCGATCGCCGGCGCGGCGAACAACCAGCTGGCCGACGACTCGCTCGACGCCGCGCTCAGCGCGCGCGGCATCCTCTGGGCGCCGGACTTCGTCTGCAACGCGGGCGGGATCATCAACATCTGCGTCGAGCTCGAGCCCGACGGCTACGACGCGGGGCGCGCCGACACGCGCGTGCGCGCCGTCGGCGACACGCTGCGGACGATCTTCGACAGCGGCGCCTCGTCGGGCATGACGCCGCTGGAGGCCGCGCTCGACCTCGGCCGCGAGCGGCTCACCCGGCCGTGAGCCGGCCTTCCTCGCGCAGCTTCTCCAGGTGCGCGCGCAGCGTGATCGCCGCGAACGGGCGGACGGCGGCCGGCGCGTCCTCCCACGCCGCGTCGAGCAGCGCGTCCTCATCCGCCGCTGAGGTCCCCGCGTCCAGCGCGGCAAGCAGCTTGCGCTCGCGCTCGGCGCGGTGCGCGAGGTACTGGTCGAGCTTGACCGCCGGATCGGGCACCGCCTCGCCATGCCCCGGATAGATCCGCTCGAGCTCCAGCGCCCGTAGGCGCCGCAGGCCGTCGAGGTACTCGCGCAGCCGGCCGCTGACGAACACGCTGCCCTCACCGAGCACGACGTCGCCGGTGAACGCACCGCGACCGGCGACGAAGACGAGGTGATCGTCGGCGTGGCCGGGGATCGCCAGCACCGCGAACGGGCCGAACGCATCGCCGTCGCGCAGCGTGTCGAACGAGCCGACCGGCACGCCGCCGAGACGCTCGCGCAAGGCGGGCACGGCCTCGGAGTGATCGCCGTGATCGTGAGTGAGCGCGATGCCGCCGGCACCGCCGCGCGCGGCGACCTCGGCCGCCACCGCGTCGAGATGCGACTCGATCGCAGGCCCCGGATCGACCACCCACGCCGGATCGCGGCCCACGACCCAGGTGTTCGTCCCGGACAGCGTCAGCGGGCTCGGATTCGGCGCGCGGACAAGGGCGATCACTGGACCAGCCGGTAGACCGGGCCGTCCAGCGACGTGACGTAGACGCGCCCGCGGGCGTCCTCGCCGAACGACGAGAGCTGGTCGACGCGCAGCTTGCGATCGGTCTGGTTGCGGGCGCGCCCGGCCGACAGCACCGCCGTCTGCAGCACGCCGCGGCAGAAGTCGCCGTACACGTAGCGCCCGGCCCAGGACGGCAGCGCGGGATCGCGGACCACGACGCCGCCGGTGATCGAGCAGTTGCCGTCGGAGTGCGATTCGGTGATCACCGGCTTGATCGCGCCCGGTGCCGTCTCGCCCGCCGTGTAACGGTCGTTGCCCTCCCATACGCGCCAGCCGAAGTTCGCTCCGCGGCCCTTGCCGCGGCGCACGAAGTCGATCTCCTCGATCTCCTCCTGGCCGACGTCGCCGATGCTCAGGTCGCCGGTCTTGCGATCGAACGAGAACCGCCACGGGTTGCGCAGGCCGTAGCTGTAGATCTCGCCACGCGCGCCGGACCGGCCCACGAACGGGTTGTCGGAAGGGATCGAATACCGCTTGGCGCCGGACCCGCGGGGATCGATGCGCAGGATCTTGCCGAGCAGCGTCCCGAGCGACTGCGCGTTGCCGCGCTGGCCGTGCTGGTCGCCGCCGCCGCCGCCGTCGCCGAGGCCGATGTAGAGCTTCTCATCGGGGCCGAAGAGCAGCAGCCCGCCGTTGTGGTTGGGCTCCGGCTGCTCCTGGGAGAGCACCGTGCGCGCGGACCCGGCGTCGGCCTCGTCGGCTCCGGCGCGGTGGTACTCGACCACCTGCGTGTTGCCGTCACCGTCGGTGTAGTAGATGTAGAACAGCCCGCTCGACGCGTAGTCGGGGGCGAAGGCCATCGAGAGCAGGCCCTGCTCGTTGCCGGTGCTGACCTTGTCGCTGACGTCGAGGAACGGGCGCGAGAGCTTCTTGCCGCCCTTGACGACGCGGATCTTGCCGCCCTGCTCGACGACGAAGAAGCGGGACTTGTCGCCCGCGGGCGAGGTGACGAAGACCGGCTGGTCGAAGGAGCCGACCTTCTGCAGGCGCACGGCGCCCGCGGCGGCCTCGGCCGTCGGGGAGGAGGACGCCGCCGGCGGGCGGCTCTCTCCGGTCGGCTCAGCCGTCGCCGCCGAGCCGCCGCCGGAACCGCAGCCGGCCAGCACGAGCGCGGTCGCGAGCAGGCGGAGCCTCAAACGGACTCGAGCAGCGGTCGCAGACTCTCGGCGACGCCCAGCAGGAAGCGCACGTCCGACTCGCCGAGATCCGGCCGCGCCTCGCGGGCCAGGCAGCAGAGCACGTACGCGCGTGCGTTCTCGGTTTGAAAAGGAACGCCGATGTAGGCGCGGATCGTGCCATCGATGACCGCGGGCATCTCGTTCAGCGACGGCTCGAGCCGCGCGTCGGCCACGACGGAGCCGATCCGCCCGTCGAGCAGCCGCTCGCAGACCGTGTCGCGCAGCGGCACGGCGGCGCCGATGTAGTCGACCTCGCCCGCACCCCAGCGCACGTGCTCGTGGCCGCCGCGGATCTCCGTCAGCAGCGCGGTGTCGGCGTCCAGCTCGCGGCAGGCCATGGCGAGCTTGGCGCGCACCTGCCCGTCGCGGTCAGGGCGAGCCGGGCGCGGGCCGGCGGGCGGAACGGGCCGGCGCAGCACCGTCCCGCACGACGGGCACGCCCCCTCGCTCACCACGTAGGTCCGCAAATCGCAGCTGGAGCACGTCAGGTAGGGCATCCCGCACTCCGAGTCTAGGACGTTGACCGGCCGCCGTTACGCATATCTTCTCTCTACGTCGTTGGACATCAGAAGGTTCCACTCAACGCTCGACCAGGCGCGTGAACAACCGGTCCAGCTCACCCGGTGGATCGCTCGTGAGGCCGGTGTGCACCGGCCCGGCCTGGACGATCGTGCTCGCCGGCGCGACCAGCCAGTGAAAGCGCTCGGACGCGGGTAGTGCGGCGATCGGGCCGCCGTCGTCGCTGCCGTCCGCGATCCGCTCGATCGTCGGCGAGCAGCGCGCGTACCTCCGACGCGTCGCAGCCCGGGGAGAGCGCGGCGAGCAGGGCGTCGTCGAGGTAGCGTGCGGGCGCCGAGGAAGCGCTTCGGGCGGCAGAAGAGCACGACGCCCGCATTGACCGCCTCGCCGCGCTCGACGCGCGGGACGACCCGCAGCGCGGCGTACTGGAACGGACTACGCGCCGGACACGCTCGGCCTCTGCCGCGAACTCGCGCGGTGCCTCGAGCCGGCGGATCAGGAACTCGGCGTACGGCTCGCCGTCCGCCCACTCGACGGGCACCAGGGCGGCGGCCGCGGCCGCGGCCGGCTCGGCGCGCTCGGCGAGCCGCGCGTCGGCGTCGGCGATCGACCCGGCGGCGGGCAGCAGCACGTGGTCGCGGATCGCCGGGAAGGCGCCGCGGGCGCGGGCGACCGGATCGGCGCCGTGGAACGCGTAGAGCGCCGCGCCGTGGTCGATCAGCCAGAGGTTGCCGTGCCAGCGCAGCAGGTTCGGGTTGCGCGGCGTGCGGTCGACGTTGGTCACCAGGGCGTCGAGCCAGACGACATCGGCGGAGAGCGCCGGATCGGGCGGGTGCGTCGGGTCATAGGGCAGCGAGCCGGGCAGGAAGTCGACGCCGAGGTTGATCCCGGCGCTGGCCGCGATCAGCTCCTGGATCTCCGGGTCGGGCTCGGCGTTGCCGAGCGCCGGGTCGAGCTCGATCAGCACGAGCTCGGGCACCGGCAGCCCGAGCCCGCGGGCGAGTTCGCCGGCCACGATCTCGGCCGCGAGCGCCTTCGGACCCTGGCCCGCGCCGCGGAACTTGAGCACGTAGAGGCCGTCGTCGTCGGCCTCCACGATCGCCGGCAGCGAGCCACCTTCGCGCAGCGGGGTCACGTAGCGGGTGGCGGTCACGGTGCGCAGCACGGGTGGCATCATGGCTGACCGATGACGCCGCCGGTCCTGTGGACGCCGCCCTCCGCCCTGCTGGAGCGCGCCGCGATGACGAGCTACATGCGCGAGCGAGGCTTCTCGTCGTATGCCGATCTGCAGCGCTGGTCCGTCGAGGACCTCGAGGGCTTCTGGGGCTCGCTGTGGGATCGCTTCGAGGTCGGCGAGCGCGGTCCGGAGGTGCTGTCGACGCACGACATGCCGGGCGCGTCGTGGTTCCCGGGGACGCTCGTCAACTACGCCGAGCACGCGCTGCGCGGACGCGACGAGGCCGCCGTGGCGATCGTCGCCGGCGGCGAGGACCGCGAGGACGTCGAGTGGAGCTGGGGCGAGCTGGACGCGCTGACGCGCCGGATCGCGGCCGGCCTGCGGGCGCGGGGCGTCGGCCGCGGCGACCGGGTCGTCGCCTACATGCCGAACATCCCGGAGACGGCCGCGGCGTTCCTGGCCTGCGCTTCGCTGGGCGCGGTCTGGTCGAGCTGCTCGCCGGACTTCGGCGCGCGCAGCGTGATCGACCGCTTCGCGCAGATCGAGCCGAAGGTGCTGCTGGCGGTGCGCCGCTACCGCTACAACGGGCGCGAGTTCGATCGCTCGGAGGCGCTGGAGGCGATCACCGAGGCGCTGCCGGGGCTCGGCTTCACCGCCGTCCTCGGCGAGGACAGCTGGGAGTCGCTGACCGCGAACGACGAGGCGCTGGCGTTCGAGCGCGTGCCGTTCGAGCACCCGCTGTGGGTCCTGTACTCCTCCGGCACGACCGGCCTGCCGAAGGCGATCGTGCAGAGCCAGGGCGGGATCCTGCTCGAGCACCTGAAGATGCTGCACCTGCACGTCGACGCGCAGGCCGGCGACCGCCTCTTCTGGTTCACCACGACCGGCTGGATGATGTGGAACTTCATCGTCTCGGGGCTGCTCACCGAGGCGACGATCCTGCTCTACGACGGCTCCCCCGGCTACCCGGACATGGACGTGCTGTGGGACTTCGCCGCGCGCACGCGGATGACGACCTTCGGGACGAGCGCGAGCTACATCGGCGCCTGCATGAAGGCGGGCGTCGAGCCCGCCGCGGGGCGCGACCTCTCGGCGCTGAAGGCCGTCGGCTCGACCGGGTCGCCGCTGTCGCCCGAGGGCTTCCGCTGGGTCTACGAGCACGTCGGCTCGGACACGTGGCTGTTCTCGACCTCCGGCGGGACCGACCTCTGCACGGCGTTCGTCGGCGGAACGCCGCTGGAGCCGGTCTACGAGGGCGAACTGCAGGCGCGCGCGCTCGGCGCCGCGATCGAGTCCTGGGACCCGGAGGGCGTGGCGCACATCGGCGAGGTCGGCGAGCTCGTGATCACCAAGCCGATGCCGTCGATGCCGATCTACTTCTGGGGCGACGAGGACGGCTCGCGCTACCACGAGGCCTACTTCGACACCTACCCCGGGATCTGGCGCCACGGCGACTGGATCGAGATCACCGACCGCGGCACCGCGATCATCTCCGGGCGCTCCGACGCGACGATCAACCGCGGCGGCATCCGCATGGGCACCGCGGAGATCTACCGCGTCGTGCTCGCCGTCGACGACATCGTCGACGCCCTCGTGGTCGACATCCCGGTCGACGGCGCCGACGCCTGGATGCCGCTCTTCGTCGTCCTGCGCGACGGCGCGCCGCTGACCGACGAGGTCGTGGCCGACATCCGCCGCCGCGTGCGCGAGGACTGCTCGCCCCGGCACGTCCCGAGCGAGGTCATCGAGGTCGAGGCGGTCCCGCGCACCCTCTCGGGCAAGGTGCTCGAGCTGCCGGTCAAGCGGATCCTGATGGGGACGCCGGCCGAGAAGGCGGCGGCGCGGGACTCGCTGGCCAATCCAGAGGCGCTGGACGCGTTCGTGAAGCTCGCCGAGCAGCGCTCCAGCTGAACCGGCCGGCGGTTCCGCCGCGATCGCCCGTAGCGGGCCCGCGGTCGACCAGCGCGAGCCCCACGCCCGACGTCGCCCGGCCATCGAGCGGCTGCCGCGGGTTCGGCTCGATCGCCGGCCGCGCCCGCAGCATGGGTGACTCAAGGGGTCTGACCCCTTGAGTGGAGGCGACTCAAGGGGTCTGACCCCATAAATGGGGGCTAGCACCCTGTCGCCGAGCGCCGCGAGGCGGGAATGTCTGCCCCGTGGCCGCCGTCTCGATGGATATGGATCGACGACATGGGCGGATGTTGGGGCTCACCCGGGCCGGGATCTGGGTGCTGGCGGTGCTGGCCGCGGCGAACGGGCTGTGGCTGTACTTCCTCCCGGGGCGGGCCGAGACCGACTACGCGTGGTCGATCAAGCCGCCGGTCAACGCGGCCTTCATCGGCGCCGGGTTCCTGGCCGGGACGGTCGCCACGGGCCTGGTGCTCGCGACCGCGACGCGCTGGCGCACGTTCGCGACGCTGCCGATCGCGCTCTGGGTGCTCGCGAGCTCGCTGCTGCTCGCGACGATCGTCCACCACGACCGCTTCAAGTGGGACTACCCGCCGACCTGGGTCTGGACGTTCGTGTACGGCGCGGTGCCGCTCGCGATCCCGTTCCTCGTCGCGCGCCAGCGCGGCGTCGCCGACGAGCCACCGGACGTCGACCCGCGGTTGCGGGTGATCCGTGCCCTCTCGGCGGTCACAGGCGCGCTGATGATCGCCGGCGCCGTCGCGCTGTTCCTCGCTCCCGTCGACGCTCGGCGAGCATGGCCGTGGACGTTGACGCCGCTGCTCGCCCGCGCCGTCGCCGCCTGGTACGCGCTGTTCGGGACGATGCTCGTGAGCTGCGCGGTCGGGCTGCGGCGCCCGGCCGAGGCGCTGATCCCCTACGCGACGCTCGCGAGCTGGTGCGTGCTGCTGCTCCTGCTGCCGCTCCTGCATCCCGACGACGTCAGCGGCGCCGGCCTGTGGGTCGCGGGCATGCTCGCGCTGCTGGCGCTCGCCGGCTACGCGCTGAGGATCGCGCTGCCGGCGCGTAAGGAGCTCTAAGAGGCGGTGCCGTCGGCCGCGCGGCGGGCGCGCGAACGGGCGAGTGCGGCGAGTGCCTCTTCGCGCGAGACCGGCGCGCGGAACGCCGGCATCCCCAACTCGGCGGAGCGGACCACGGCCGACCGCTCCCTGATGCCCTTGCGGGAATCCGGCTCGCGGCGGAAGAGGCGGGGTAGGGAAGCCATCTAGTGGTCCTTGGCGGCCGCGGGTGCACGCGCGGCCTCAACGCTCAGGATACTCGCGGCCAGGACGGCCACAAGGGCGCCGACTCCCCACGTCCACGCCAGCGTCCCGGGCGAGGCGTGAAAGGCCAGCGTCGCTCCGGCGACGACCGCGGCGACGGTCGCCGCGGCCAGGCACAGCCGGTAGGGCGCGAGCACGAGCCGCACGAGCGGATGCTCGCCGCTGCGCAGCACGAGCCCGGAGAAGATCGCCGACGACGACAGCAGCACGGCGATCGCCGGACCGCCCGAGCTCGCCAGCGCCGCCAGGTCGGCGAGCGCCCACGGCAGCGCGAGCTCGAGCGCGATCACCCACGCCACGAGCGCCGCGGGAGCCAGGAAGCGGCCGCGCTCGGTGCCGTAGCGCACGCTCAGCCCCGGGTCCATCCGCGTCCCCGTGTCGGCGACGAAGTAGACGGCCGGGCGGTCGGCGTCGCGCGGCCCCGCGGCGAGCACGGCGCCGGTGCGGTCGTCGACCATCTCGGTCGTCCGCGCCCGCATCTCGTCCGGCACCTCGACCTCGACGTGGTAGCTCGCCGCCTCGGTGCAGCCCGGCGCGTCGTAGAAGTGCGCCCAGCGACCCGGCCGCGCGAGCGGCTCGTCGTAGGCGAACTTGATCACGCGCCGCTTGGTCACGTCGTTGAGCACCGCGCAGAGCAGGAACCCGCTCGCCAGCTGATCGGCGAGCGCCGCGAAGCCCGGCAGCGGGCCGAGCTGCTCCTCGAGCTCGCCGACGGCGGCGCGCACCGCCTCCGACTCGCCGGGAGCGGCGGCCAGGATCCACTCGATCAGCGGAGCCGCCTGGACCGTGTCGTAGCTCGTTGCCGACGCGAGCCCCCCGGGCGAGTCGTCGGCGTCGACCGTCTCGGCGTTCTCGGAATCGAGATCCAGCGCCAGGTAGAGCAGCTCGCGGGCGATCAGCTGCGACTCGTCGGAGCGCAGCAGCGGCACCGAGCTCTGATCCTCCGAGCGCAGGTCGAAGTGCACCAGCGGCCGCTTGGCCAGCAGCGCCAGCGGCACCACCCACTCGGCGTCGGAGAGCTGGACGTCGTCGCGATGCTCGGTCGGGACCGTGAAGTCCACCGACACGTGGCGGCGCACCTGCTCGTGCGAGAGCACCGTGATCGTCTCCACGCGACGGTGGCGCCACGCCGCCTGGCGCGTCACCAGCGCGGCGAAGCCGACCGCGATCTCGCCCGCGCGCTCCTCGAGGACCTCACCCGGCCAGGGCTGCACGCAGCGCGCCCTCCAGCGCGTCCGGTTCCCAACCGCCCTCCCAGCGCACGTTCTCGATGAACAGCGCCGGCGTCGCCAGCGCGCCGGAGCTCACCGCCGAGCGCACGTCGTCGAGCACCCGCTCGGCGTGGCGCCCTTCGAGCATGTCCTCCATCAACGTCGACACCTCGAGCCCGATCTGCCCCGCATAGTTCAGGAGGTCGGGCACCGAGAGCGCATCCTGACGCGCCAGCAGAACGTGATGGAACGCCCAGAACGCGTCCTGCGCGGCCGCGCCCTCCGCGGCCAGGGCCGCGCCGTTGGCCTGCGGGTGCAGCTCGCCGATCGGCAGGTGCCGCCACGCGTAGATGAAGCCGTCCCAGCGCTCGCGCAGCTCCAGGATGCCGCGGTGCGCCGCCGCGCTCTCCTCGTCCTGGTAGTCGCCGAAGAGGACGAGCGCGGGCCCGTCCTCGCCCAGCGCGTGGTCGTGGCCGCGTATGAACGGCGGCGTCAGGAGCTCGTCGGCCATCAGGGGAGGTAACCGTACCCGGCGGCGTGCCAGCATCACTGTCAGGGCTGTGGCGCGCGGGTTAGCATCGCCGGGCTTCCATGGCCGCCACCGCCGCCGAGATTCGTGAGCGAGATCTGCTGGGCCGCCTGGCCGCCGGGACCGCCGGTGTCGTCGGCGCCGCGTTCCTGCGCCGCCTGGTCTCGGAGCTCGCCGGCGCGCTCGACGAGGTCCCTTCGTCGCGAGTGAGCGAGCCCCCGCCCCCGGGCCCCCGCAGGTGTTCGCGGCCCGCGCGGCCGCCGAGCTCGAGCGCCGCCGCCACGAGCGCGCGCTGCGCCTGCGCGCCGACGAGGTGCTGGCCTCGCGCTCCCGGGCGGTGCACGCCGCCGACGAGGAGCGCCGGCGGATCGGCCGCGACCTGCACGACGGCGCGCAGCAGCGGCTCGTCGTCCTCGGCCAGGCGCTCGACCTCGCGCTGCGCGAGCTCGAACGCGACCCCGAGCGGGCACGCGAGCGCCTGACCGCCGCGCGCGAGCAGGCGAGCGTCGCCGGTCGCGAGCTGCGCGAGCTGGCACGCGGCCTGCACCCGGTCGGGCTCGAGCGCGGCCTGCACGGGGCGTTCGCCGCGCTCGCCGCCCAGTCACCGCTGCCGCTGCTCGTCGACGCACTGCCGGAGCGCCGGCTGCCCGCCGTCGTCGAGACCACCACCTGGTTCCTCGTCTCCGAGGCGCTCTCGAACGCGATCAAGCACGCCGAGGCGACGACGCTGCGCGTGGAGGTCGTGCTGCACGGCCGCACGCTGGTCGTGACCGTCGCCGACGACGGCAACGGCGGGGCGTGCCCGACCCGCGGCACCGGCCTGCAGGGTCTCGCCGCGCGTGTCGAGTCGCTCGGCGGGCGGTTGAACGTCGAGAGCCTCGAGCGCCAGGGCACGACGCTCACGGCCACGATCCCGCTCGCCCGGTGGCGCGCTGCCCGCGCGCGGGCCTACGACGAGTGCCGTGACGAGATCGCCGCGCTGCTCCGCGAGCCCGACTGGGACCTGACCGATGCCGAGCCGATGGTGGTCCTCAACTAGCGGTCGGTGCCGGCGGCGGCGATCAGCGGCTCGATCCTGTAGGGGATCTGCCGCGTCATCGAGATCGCGCTCGTCGAGCGCTGGACGGCGCCGGTGTGCAGCATCGCGTTGATGACGTCCTGCAGGTGCGTGTTGTCGCGCGCCACGACACGGCACAGCAGGTCGCGGTCGCCCGTCACGCCGTGGACCTCCAGCACCTCGGGCACGCGCGACAGCGTCGCGACGGCCTCCTCCAGGCGCCCCTGGACGATCTCGAGCGAGATGAAGGCGAGCACCGGATAGCCCATCAGCGCGGGTTCGACCTCAGGCCCGAACCCGGTGATCACGCCGCGCGCGACCAGCTTGTCCATCCGCGCCTGCACGGTGCCGCGGGCGACACCGAGCCGCCGCGCGATCTCCACGACGCCGACGCGCGGATGCGCCCGCAGCATCAGCAGCAGGCGCGAATCGAGCCCATCGATCTCCTCGGACACGCCGCGAAGCCTAGGGCGTAGCGGGGGCGGTGGCCGGCAGCGGGGCCACGAGCCGGGGGGCGCGCGGGATCCGCAGCACGACCAGCGCGGCGATCCCGCAGAGCACGCCGCTGGCGACGAACACCGGCAGGTAGTCGCCGCTGTAGCCGCGTACGAGCCCGGCGCCGTAGGCCGCCGCGGCGCCGCCGAGCTGGTGGAATGTGAAGACCCAGCCGAAGACGATCGAGGACTTCTCGGGGCCGAAGCGGCGCGCCGTGATCGCGACCGTCGGCGGGACCGTGGCGATCCAGTCGAGGCCGTAGAAGGCCACGAACAGCACCAGCGTGTAGCTCTGCGTCGTCAGCGCGTTGGACAGCAGCACCAACGAGACGCCGCGCAGCGCGTAGTACCAGAACAGCAGCTTGCGGGGGTCCATACGGTCGGTCAGCCAGCCCGAGGCGGTGGTGCCGGCGATGTCGAGGACCCCCATCACCGCGAGCATCCCGGCGGCGGTCGTGGCCGGCATCCCGTGATCGTGCGCGGCGGGGATGAAGTGCACGGCGATCAGCCCGACGGTGGTCGCGCCGCAGACGAAGAAGCTCGCGGCGAGGGCCCAGAACGTGCCGGTCTTCATCGCCTCGCGCAGCACCGCGACCGCCGAGAGCGCCGGCGCGCCGGCGCGCGGCGGCGCGACGGGCGCGCCGCCGTAGGGCGCGAGTCCGAGGTCCGACGGCCGGTCGCGCATGAAGAACCCGGCGACCGGTAGCGCGATCAGCGCCGCCACGGCGGGCACCGCCATCACCCAGCGCCAGCCCTCCAGCTCGACGTGCGACATCAGCGGCAGGAAGATCAGCTGGCCGGTCGAGTTGGCCGCCGTCAGCAAGCCGACGACCAGCCCGCGGCGCGCGACGAACCAGCGGGTGGCGATCATCGCCGCCAGCACGGGCGCGACCGCGCCCGTCGCCGCGCCGGTGACCACGCCCCAGAGCAGGTACAGCTGCCAAGGCTGCGTGACGAGCGGCGTCAGCAGCGCCGAGGTCGCGATCAGGGCCAGCGCGGTCGTGACCACGCGCCGCAGACCGATCCGCTCGGCCAGCGCGGCGGAGAACGGCCCGCTGAGGCCGAAGACGACGAGGTTGATCGCCACCGCGGCCGAGATCGTCGCCCGGCTCCAGCCGAACTCATCCTGCATCGGGACCATCAGGACGCCCGGGACGCCCCGGAACGCGGCGGATGCGAGCAGCGCGGTGAACCCGGCGCCGGCCACCACCCAGCCGTAGTGCACCCTCGACGACCGCATCGGTTTCATCATACAACTGATGATTCTGGCCTGCTGACGCGTATCATCGGAATCAGGAGAGCTCAGTGAGCAGTGTCTACCGCAACATCCTGGTAGCGGTCGATGGCTCGCCGGACGCCGACGCGGCGCTCGCGCACGCGGCTGCTCTGGCACGCGATCAACGCGCACGCCTGACCCTGGTGACCGCGGTCCCGCAGGTTCCTGCGACCGCGCTGCTGGCCTCCGGCGCCGCGCCCGCGCGCAGCGAGGTCGTCGGGCACTACTGCGAGCTGCTGCGCCAGACCGCCGACGAACTGCCGCAGGACATCAGCGTCACGACCCTGCTGGTCGAGGGCCCGCCCGCCCGAGCGCTGATCGAGCGCGCTCGATCAGGCGCGTTCGACCTGATCGTGATGGGCTCGCACGGCCACGGCCGCCTGCACACCTCGCTGCTCGGCTGCGTCTCCCAGAAGGTCCTGAGCGCGAGCCCGATCCCGGTGCTGCTGATCCGCGCCGCCGTGGAGGATCGCGCCGCGGACTCTGCGCCGGCGGCGGTCGAGACGTCGCTCGACATGCGCCCCATGCCTTCGTGATCGCAGTCGTCGGGGCGGGAGCGGTCGGCGGCTTGCTGGCCGCCGAGCTGATCGCCGTGGGCCGGACCGTGACGGTCTGCTCCCGCAGCCCGCTGGACCGGATCGTGGTCGAGCGCGTGGAGCGGCCGCTCGACGTGGCGGTCTCGTCCGTGACCGCGCCCGATGCCCTGTCTCGCGCCGAATGGGCGTTCGTGGCGCTCAAAGGCCCCGACCTGCCCGGCGCCGCACCCTGGCTCGAAGCCGCAGTCGACCCTGAGACCGTCGTGGTGGCCGTGCAGAACGGCGTCGAGCACCGCCTGAAGGTCGAGCCCTACGCGCACGGTGCGCTCGTCCTGCCGGCGCTCGCGTACACCGGCGTCGAGCGGGTCGAGCGCGGCCGGCTGCGGCACTTCGCCGGTCACCGGCTGATCGTGCCCGCGGGCCGCGACGGCGAGCGCTTCGCGGCGCTCTTCGAGGGCAGCGGAATCGACGTCGAGCTCGAGCCGGACTTCCTGACGGCGAGCTGGCGCAAGCTGCTGACCAACATCCCGTCGAACCCGATCTCAGCCCTGACCGAGGGCCGCATGGCCGTGCTCGACGTGCCGTCGGTGCGCGCGCTCACGCTCGGCCTGCTGGAGGAGGCGATCGAGGTCGGCCGCGCCGAGGGCGCGCTGCTCGAGCGCGAGGACGCCGACCGGACGCTCGCCTTCTACGACGCGCTGCCGCGCGACGGCGGAACCTCGATGCTCTACGACCGGCTCGCGGGCCGGCGCCTCGAGCATGACCTGCTGACCGGAGCGGTCGTCCGGGCCGCCGCGCGCCACGGCATCGAGGTGCCGCTCAACCGGGCGATCCTCGCGCTGCTCGAGGGGCTCGACTTCACGCTCACCGAGCGCTAGGGAGAAAGAACAAGGCCCCCGCCATCACGACGGGGGCCTTGATTCATCGGGGCGCCGAGATTCGAACTCGGGACCTCACCGACCCGAACGGTGCGCGCTACCAGGCTGCGCCACGCCCCGAAGGTCGGCGAGGAGTCTAGCCATGTCCGCCGGCGGTGATTTGTCCGAGCGTGTCGGTGACGCCCTGGGTGACGCTGTTCGTGCCCTCCGTGGCGGCCCCGACGACGGCGTCCGTGACGTCGGTGACCGTGTCCACGGTGTCCGCCACCGGCCCGGGTCCGGTAACCGCCTTGACCGTGTCGTCGACGACCTGGCCGGCCTGGCTCGTCGTCTCCTGAACGGCCCCGGTGGTCGTGTTCACGGTGCTCTGAACGGTGGGCTCGACCTGCTTGACCGGATCGGGGACGGCGGCGGGAAGCTTCACCACGGGCTTGGTCTGCTTGCGGGTCGGCGCGGCCGCCTCGGGTTCACGCGCGTCGTCGGCGACGGGATTCGAACCGGTGGGGGTGGTCACCGGGCCGCCGCCGGCCGGTGTGGCACGGTCGGCGGCGGCCGGTGGGCTTGACCCCCGAAGGGTGGAACGGCGCTTGCCGCTGGGCTTCGTGGCCGCGGGCTTGCTCGACTTCACGTCCGCCTTGGGCGCGGCGACGGCCGTCTTGACGGGCGTCTCGCGTGCTCGGAGCGTGGCGGCGGCGGTGACGGGGTTCGCCGGCTGCGACTGCGCCGGAGCGGGCCTTGAGGGCGTCGCAGTCACCTCGTGGACGCCCGCACCGGCTCCGATGCCGGCGATCAGCAGGGCCGCGCCCGTGGCGGCCTTGCCCCAGCCGCCCGTGAGGTGATCGGAGAGCATCGGCAGCTGCGAGCTCCAGCCGGCGCCGCGTGATGACATCGGCAACGCCGCGTCGGCGTCGCCGCGGCGCAGGCGCGCGAAGGCGGGAAACGGCAGCAGCCCGGCGACCTTGGACACGCGCTGGCGCACGGTCGGACGGGTCAGCAGGCTGCGATCCAGGCCCGCGGCCAGCGCCTCGCGGCGGCAGCCCTGGCAGTGCGCGAGGTGGCGGGCGAGCCGGCGCGTGTCGCGCGCGCCCAGCCGCGTCTCGATCGCCGTCACGATGATCCCCTGGATCCGCTCGCAGCGCGCGCCGGAGACGATGTCGTCGTACTCCTCGCTCAGGCGGCGGCGGGCACGGAAGAGCGTCGACTCCACGGCCGCGCGGCTCATGCCCATGCGCTGGCCGATCTGCTGGTAGGAGAGGCCTTCGAGCTCGCGCAGGACGAGGATCTCGTGGTGGGTCTCCGACAGGCCGCCGAAGGCTCCGCACAGGCTCTCGAGCTCCTGCTTGGCCGCGACCGCCGCGTCGGGCGACGGGCCGGTGCCGACGAGCTTGGAGTGGTCGGCGGGCGCGAGCGCCTCGTCGGCGTCGTAGGAGACCTCCTCGGCGCGCTTGGAGCGGCGGAACGCGTCGATGCAGCCGTTCTTGGCGATCTGGTAGAGCCAGGGCTTGAAGGCCAGTGCCTGGTCGGTCTGGCGCATGCGGCGCAGGGCGGAGACGAAGACCTCCTGGGTGACGTCCTCCGCACGGCCGTGGTCCTTGACCATCCCGAGCACGTACACGTGGATGCGCCGCTGATAGCGCGCGTAGAGAACCTCGAACGCGCGATCGTCGCCGCGGCGGACCGCGGCGACCAGCCGCTGGTCGGAGTCCATCGGCTCGCCGGCGTCGCGATCGTGTGTCGGCACCGACATCGTGCCGCTCATTGCCCTACCCACGTCTGGTGTTTCCTTCCCTACCGAGGCGCTCACCGCCGTCCCGAGGCCCCTGGAGCCGGACGAGCGGACATCACCACTGTGGATCGCCCAAACTGTCGTACCTCAAACTCATGGCGCACATCACCGACATCCTCCGGACGCTCGACGAGCTCCTGCAACCCACGTCCTTCCAGGACCTCGGGCCCAACGGACTGCAGGTCCCAGGGGTCGAGGAGGTCACGCGCGTCGTCACCGGCGTGAGCGCGCGGCGCGCGCTGAGCGAGCGGGCGGTCGAGCTCGACGCGCAGCTCGTGCTCGTGCACCACGGGCTGTTCTGGGACTTCCACCCGACCGGGCTGACGCCGCTGCTGGCGGAGCGCCTGCGGCCGCTGTTCAAGCACGACATCAACCTCGTCGGCTACCACCTGCCGCTCGACGCCCATCCCGAGGTCGGCAACAACGCGATCCTCGCGCGCGAGCTCGGGTGCGTGGACGTCGCGCCGTTCGGGCTCTACAAGGGCACGGCGATCGGGCGCCAGGGGCGCTTCGAGGGCGAAGGCCTGACGGCGGCGGAGCTGCACGAGCGGGTGAGCAGCCGTGACCGGCCGCGAGCCGCTGCTGCTCGGCGGCGGCCCCGACCGAATCCGCACGATCGGGATCGTCTCCGGGTCGGCCGCTGACACGATCCACGAGGCGGCCGCGGCGGGGCTCGACGCGTTCCTCACGGGCGAGCCGCGCGAGCACATCGCCGCGGACGCGCAAGAGCTTGAAATCCAGTTCGTCGCGGCCGGCCACTACGCCACGGAGACGTTCGGCGTGCGGGCCCTTGGCGAGCTTCTGGCGGAGCGGTTTGGGATCGACCACCAGTTCGTAGACCTGCCCAACCCGGTCTGACCGAACGTTTAGGTCAGATTGACGAGGTTGCCGTTGTGGACGTCCGGCGAAGGCGCTACGGTGCCAATGCATACGTGGCAAACCTCACCAGGAGGAACCGTACTGATGGCAATCCATCTCACGCCCACGGAGCTCGCTCGCGAAGCCGGTATGGAACGTCGCGACGTGATCGAGAAGTGCATGGAAATGGGCGTGCCGATCTTCCAGGGCAGAATCGACAAGACACTGTTCTTGGCCAACGTCGAGTTGCAGGAAAGCGCCCACGTAGCCGCATGACGTGCGGCGCCTAGCGCGTTGCCCCGAGTAGGATCGCTCCTCGGTAGCCCGAGGAGGAGTAAGGAATGCGAGAGACGACGGCAGGGCTGAGCCAAGGCGGAACGGGCTCGGTCACGATCGCGGACATCGTGGGCCTGGCCGCCGAACGCTATGGAGAGCGTCCGGCGGCCCGGATCAAACGCGACGGCGAATGGCGCGACGTCTCCTACACGCAGCTGGGCGAGATCGTCTCCGAGATCGCGCGCGGCCTGATCGACCTCGGACTGGCCGCCGGAGACCGCGTCGCGCTGCTGTGCACGACCCGCGTCGAGTGGACCTACGCGGACTTCGCGATCACCTCCGCCGGGGGCGTCGTCGTCCCGATCTACCCGACCAACTCCCCCGAGGAGTGCGCGTGGGTGGCGGGCAACTCCGAGTCGCGCTTCATCGTCTGCGAGGACGCCGAGCAGGTGGCGAAGATCGTCGCCGTGCGCGACCAGCTGCCGTTGCTCGAGGCGATCATCTCGGTCGAGCCGGTCGAGGGCGCTCTGGCGCTGGACGAGCTGCGCTCGCGCGGCCGCGCCCATGACGCGAGCGAGGTCGCCGCGCGCGCCGCCGCGGTCAAGCCCGAGGACCCGTACACGATCATCTACACCTCCGGCACGACCGGCCCGCCCAAGGGCTGCGTGCTGACGCAGGACAACTACCGCCAGGTCACCCGCATGTGCGAGGAGATCGGGGTGATCGAGGCGGGCGAGCCCGTCTACCTCTTCCTCCCGCTCGCCCACTCCTACGCGCTGCTGATCCAGCTGTTGTGCGTCGACCTCGGCGCGCCGCTGATCTACTGGAGCGGGGACCCGCAGCAGATCGTGGGAGACCTGATGGCCACCAAGCCGGCCTACCTGCCCTCGGTGCCGCGGATCTTCGAGAAGATCTACACGCTCGTCACGTCCAACAACGACCCGGAGATGATCGCCGGGGCGACCCAGCTCGGCCTGACCGTGCGGCGGATGCAGGCCGCGGGCCAGGAGGTGCCGGAATCGCTGCAGGCCGCCTTCGACAAGGCCGACGCGGAGCTCTTCGTCAACGTCCGCGGCATCTTCGGCGGCAACCTCAAGCAGGCCACCTCAGGCGCCGCGCCGATCGCCCAGGAGATCCTCGAGTTCTTCTACGCCTGCGGCGCGCCCGTGCTCGAGGGCTACGGGATGACCGAGACCTCGACGGTCACCACCACCTCGACCGTCGCCGACCACCGGCTCGGCACCGTCGGACGGCCGATCCCCGGCGCCGAGGTCAAGATCGCCGACGACGGCGAGATCCTGATCCGCGGCCCGCACATCTTCCACGGCTACTACGGCACCGGCGACACGACCGCGTTCGGCGACGTCGTCGACGGCTGGCTGCACACCGGTGACCTCGGCTCACTCGACGCCGACGGCTACCTGACGATCACCGGCCGCAAGAAGGACATCATGATCACCGCGGGCGGCAAGAACCTCACGCCCGCGAACATGGAGAACGACCTCAAGCGCTCGCGCTGGATCTCCCAGGCCGTCATGCACGCCGACCGCCGCCCCTACCCCGTCGCGCTGATCACGCTCGACCCGGAGGAGATCGTCCACTTCGCCCGCGACCACGACCTTCCGGAAGCCGACCTCGCCGCCCTCTCCCGCGAGCCCAAGATCGTCGAGCTCATCCAGGGCGAGCTCGACCGCGTCAACGCGAACTACGCGCGCGTCGAGCAGGTCAAGCGCTTCTTCATCCTCGACCACGACCTCTCCCAGGAGACCGGCGAGCTCACGCCCACGCTGAAGGTCAAGCGCAACGTCGTCAACGACCTCTACGCGGAGCATTTCGAGAGCCTGTATTCCGGCTGAGGCGCTGAACGCCGCGTGAACGGCGCCGGTCGCTCTGGTCCCCGATGGCTGTCCCGGCCTCGTCCTCTCGCCTCAGCGCTCGGCCTACGATGGTCGATCGGCCATCCGTCGCGATCCGCCGTGCGCCACGGGCCTCTACGTCGGTACGCCGGCTCGGCGGCCCATGGCCCGCGCGACGGCCTGATGACCGGCCTCGCGGCCCATCGGCGTCCTGGTCTGGCCGTCGGCCCGCGCGTCAAGCGCGGCCGAGCTGGACGGGGGGGTGTGTCGACTGAGACAACTGACAGGAGACATTCCCGACACACCCGCGGCGCTCGACCCAGCACTGTCGAGAGGGCCCCTCAGGCGTCGGACTGGCGGAGCAGGGCGCCGGTGGTCTGCTCGAGGATGCGGCGCCAGGCGCGGGTCTTCTCGCGCTCGGCGGAGAAGTGGCGGACGACCTTGCGGACGCGGGTCGCGGAGATCTCGATGCCGTGGCGGCGGCAGACCTCGCGGATCTCGTCGTAGTCCTGGGCGAGCTTGAGCGTCACGGACTCGAAGCCGTGGCGGGCGACGTCGACGCGCGAGGCGAAGTTGAGGATGTTCGTCTGGAACATCAGCTCGTCGTCGGGTTCGGGCTCGACGAGGACGATGTCGACGCCCGGGTAGCGCTCCTTCCAATGGCTGGCCACCTCGTGCAGGCGCTGGTAGGCGAGCAGCTTGAAGGTCTGGTAGCCGATCTTCGGGAAGCCCATGTCCGAGACGCGCCGCACGCGGGTGCCGAACAACGTCGGGATCGTCTTGGTGAAATCGTTGACGTACGGCACCAGGGGGTTGACGACGACGATGAACTTCGCTCCGGCCTCGACGGCGATGTCGAGGTTCGTGGTCGAGACGATGCCGCCGTCGACGAGCTCACGGTCGCGCACGCGGTAGGGGGCGTAGATCATCGGCAGCGCGGTCGAGGCGCGGACGGCGGCGCTGATCGGGACGTCGTCCCAGCCCTCGGCGCCGAGCACGATCCGCTCGCAGGTGTCGAGGTCGGTGGCGGCGAGGTAGAGCTCGTTCTCGAGCAGGCGGAAGTCGTCGGTGCGGCCGTCCTCCGACAAAGCCTTGCGCACGTAGTCCTCGACGCCCTGGCCGGTGTAGATGCCCGAGGGGAGCGCGTCCCCCAGCGCGAGCACGAGGTCGACGGCCGAGAGCGAGGTGAGTGAGCCCACGACGTTGCGGGCGACGCTGATCGCGTGCAAGGGGAGCTTCAGGGCCTTCAGCGCGAACTCGGACTTGTTCAGGCGCAGCAGCATCTCGCGGTCCAGCGGCGGCAGCGAATGTGGCACCTGGTCGTTGATCGTGCGCATCATCTGCTCGGGCGTGACGCCGTTGGCCACGAGCGAGGCGATCAGCGAGCCGGCGCTGGTCCCGACGTAGATGTCGAACTGGTTGACCGAGCGGTTGGAGGAGAGCAGGTCGAGGGCCCGCAGGGCGCCGATCTGGTAGACACCGCCGGTGAATCCGCCGCCTCCCAGGACCAGCGCGGTGCGCGAGGAGCGCCGCTTGCGACGTGCCGGCGCATTCATCTCGACCACGTTGCTCACCATGGCCAGTCTAAAGTGCGCGCGACTTCCGCCCGCCCACCGGGTTGTGAATCCTCGAATGGCTCGACTCTTCGCACTCATAACCCTCCTCGCCGTCGCGCTCCTCCCGAGCGCCGCCCAGGCCGCAGGCCTCACCACGACCAAACGCGCTCTGGCGCGCGAGATGGCTCGTGCGGGCGCCTATTCGGGCGCGTACGTGGTCGATCTCGGCTCCGGGCGGGAGCTGTACGCCTCCAAGGCCGACGTCGCACGGATGCCCGCGTCGGTGGAGAAGCTCTACACGACCGCGGGCGCGCTGCTGCGCTACGGCGCCGACGGCACGCTCACCACGTCCGTCCTCTCGGCGACGCTGCCGGACGAGAAGGGGACGATCCACGGCAACGTCGTCCTGCGCGGGGGCGGCGACCCGACGTTCAACACGGCCACGACCACGGCGCTGGCGGCCAGGCTCGCGAAGGCCGGCCTGAAGCGGATCAACGGCCGCGTGATCGGCGACGAATCGGCCTTCGACGCCTTCCGCGGCGTCCCGGCCTCGGGCTACCGGCTCACGAGCGAGGTCGGTCCGCTCAGCGCGCTGTCCATCAACCACGGCCGCACCGGCACGTCGCGCCCGTACTACCAGGCGAGCCCCGCGCGCTTCACCGCGCAGGCGTTCGCGACGGCGCTCAAGCGCGAAGGCGTGAAGATCACCGGCTCCACCCGCTCCGGTCTCACGCCCGCGGGCATGACGCCGCTCTCGGAGTGGGACTCGCCGCCGCTGTCGGCGATCGTGCGCCTGATGAACCAGCCGTCGGACAACTACATCGCCGAGATGCTGATCAAGGGCCTCGGCGCGCACTTCGGCGAGGCCGGCAGCACGACCGCGGGCGGAAGCGTGATCCGCGAGGCGATCCGGCCGTTCGGGATCTCCCCGCGGATCATCGACGGCTCCGGCCTCTCGCGCCAGGACCGGACCACGCCGCGCGAGGTCGTGCAGCTGCTCAAGAACATGGACGAATCCGAGGCGAGCAAGGCGTTCGACCAGTCGCTGGCCGTGATCGGCCGCAACGGCACCCTCTATGGCCGCATGCGCGGCACCGCCGCCCAGGATCGCTGCCACGCCAAGACCGGCACGCTGCACGACGTCTCGGCGCTCGCGGGTTTCTGCACCACCACCGGCGGTGAGCGCGTCGCGTTCGCGTTCCTGATGAACCGGGTCTACCCGTCCACGGCGCGCGCGCTGCAGGACCGCATGACCGTCGCGCTGGCGCGCTACGACGCAGACCACTAGAACCGGCAGCGCCGATAGACCGGGCCGGGCACCGCGCGCCGGCGCGGTGCCCGTCCTGCGGGCCTACGGCGTGATCGTGATGCGCCCGGCGCCG
Source organism: uncultured Solirubrobacteraceae bacterium (assembly GCA_963848475.1). Taxonomy (GTDB): domain Bacteria; phylum Actinomycetota; class Thermoleophilia; order Solirubrobacterales; family Solirubrobacteraceae; genus Solirubrobacter. Next base: position 57,442 of record CAWKDW010000010.1, read on the forward strand.
CCCACCGGGTAGCGGGCCGCCGTGACGGCGCCGCCGAGGTCCTTCGTGATGAAGTCGAACAGCGACTGCTGATACGGGACGCCCGCGGCGACGCCCTTGAGGTCGCGGAACGGATAGCTGTCGCCGTTGCCGGCCGTGAAGTTCGTCGTCGCGAGGTTCACGCTCGGCGCCCCCGGGACCAGCGCGCCGTTCTCGACGATCTTGGTTCCGTCGTCGAGGGTCAGCGAGGTGATGCGCTGGCCCGGCGTGGTGACGTTGAACTGCGCGTCCTGCACCTGAGCGGGCTTGCTGGTGTCGACGGTGATCTTGTAGCCGGCGATCTGCGGGAAGCGGCCGTTGGCGCCCGGCAGCGCGCCGACGCCCCACTCCATCAGCTCCTTCAGGCGTGCCGGGGTGACGTTCGGCACTGTGACGATCACGTTGTCGAACGGCAGCACGTCGAAGGTGCTCTTCTCGGTGATGTCGCCGGCGGCGATCGAGGTGCGGATGTGTCGATGTTGCGGAGCAGTTTCACGACCGCGCGCTCGTTGGCCGTGTCCTGCAGGTGCGAGGACAGGATGATCTTGTTGACGCCGGCGTCCGTGAGCCGCTGCGCCTCGGCGTTGACGATGCCCGCGACTTGACGTTGCGCGAGGAGGAGATTGTCGGCGTCTCCGGCGGCGAGACGCCGATGATGCCGATCCGTAGCCGATCGCCGCGATCGCGTCGGAGTCATCGAACGGGCGCGCGGCGGTGGCGTCGGCATCCGCGCGCAGGCGGTCGAGCACGGTCTTGAAGCGGGTGATGCCGCCGTAGCCGGCGATCGAGTCGCCGACGACGTACTTGGACTCGCCGTCATTGTTGTGCAGCAGCGTCAACTTGAACGAGGGGGCCGCGGGGGCGGGGACCCGTGACCGGCGGGGACGGGACCGTGACCGGCGAGGACGGGACCGTGACGGTCTTGATGATCGTCGAGCGCGTTGCACTCGTGGTCGTGTGTCTTGGCTTCGCCACCTTGGCGGCTGCGCCGGCCGGTAGCGCGAGTGCGAGGACTGCCAGCGCCGCCGAGGCGCGGACGAGGTGTGACATCCGAATAGGCTCCTGGCCGGTAAAACGTCCGGGGTACCCAGCGCCGACCACGACTAGGCCTAACCTCTGCCGTCGTGACCGGCCACATCGTGTGCATCGGCGGCGGGACCTTCCTGACGGATGACCCGGATCCGCGGCTCGACGCGTTCATCCTCTCACTCGCCGGCAAGCCGCGCCCCCGGATCTGTTATCTGGGCACGGCCGGAGGCGACCACGAGCGTGGTCTGCACGGCTTCTACAGGGCGATGAGCGGGCTCGACTGCCGCCCGAGCGAGCTGAACCTCTTCCCGCGCGTGGTCGGAGATCTCGCGGCGTTCGTCGCCGAGCAGGACGTCTTCTGGGTCGGCGGCGGGTCGACGGCGAACCTGCTCGCGGTCTGGCGCCTGCACGGGCTCGACATGCTCCTGCGCGCGGCCTACGAGCGCGGCGCGGTGCTCTGCGGCGTCTCGGCCGGGATGAACTGCTGGTTCGAGAGCTGCACGACGGACTCGTTCGGCACCACGCTGGAGCCGCTGGCCGACGGTCTCGGCTTCCTCCCCGGGTCGGCCTGCCCGCACTATGACGGCGAGCCGCAGCGGCGGCCGTTGTACCGCCGCCTGGTGGACACGGGCGCGCTGCCCTCCGGCTACGCGGTCGACGACTACTGCGCGCTGCACTTCCGCGGCGGCGAGTTCGCCGAGGCCGTCGCGCTGCGCGAGGGCGCCCGGGGTTACCGCGTGGAGCGAGGCAGCGAGGCGCCGCTAGGCGCCCGGCTCCTCCAGTAGCGCCAGCAGCCCGGGCTCGTCGAGCACGGGCACGCCGAGCCGCTCGGCCTTCTCGAGCTTGGAGCCGGGCGAGCCGCCCGCGACGAGGTAGCTGGTCTTCTTGGAGACGCTGCCGGTGACCTTGCCGCCCGCGGCCGTGATCCGCTGCTGGGCCTGCTCGCGCGTGAGGTCCGGCAGCGTGCCGGTGAGCACGAAGGTCTTGCCCGCCAGCGGTCCCTCGCCGGGCGGCGGGCCTTCCTCCTCGAAGCGCAGGAACGGGCGCAGCTCGGCGATCAGCGGGCGCAGTTCGTCGAGCCGGCGGTGGATCAGCGCCGCGACGATCGGGCCGATGCCCGGTGTCTCGGCGATCTGCTCCGGGGTGGCGGCGAGCAGCGCGTCGACGCTGCGGAAGTGCGCCGCGAGGTTGCGGCCCGTGACGTAGCCGACGCCCTCGATCCCGATCGCGAACAGGACGATCCCGAACGGCCGCGCGCGGCTGGCCTCGATCGACGCGAGCAAGCGGTCGACGCTGACCTGGGCGAAGCCGTCGAGCTCGAGCAGCTTCTCGGGCGTCAGCCGATAGAAGTCGGCCGCGCTGCTCACGAGCCCGAGGCGCTGGAAGGTCGCGACCTGCTTCTCGCCCAGCCCGTCGATGTCCATCACGTGCGCGAAGGTCGTCAGCAGCTGCCAGCGGCGCTCCGGGCAGTCGCGGTTCGGACAGCGCGTGAAGACCTGTTCCTTGACCGTCGGCGTGTCGCAGAACGGGCAGCGCTCCGGCGGTCGCGGCGGCGGCGAGCGGTCCGGCCGGTCGACGGCGTGCGGCGCGGGCGAGACGACCTGCGGGATCACGTCGCCGGCGCGCAGCACGATCACGTCGTCACCGGGGCGGACGTCCTTGCGCGCGAGGTCCTCCTCGTTGTGCAGCGTCGCGGCCTTGACGGTGACGCCGCCGACGTGCACAGGCTCGAGCGCCGCGAACGGATGCAGATCGCCGAACTTGCCGACGTTCCAGTTGATCGCGTTCAGGCGGGTGACCGCGGTCGTCGGCGGGAACTTCCAGGCGATCGCCCAGCGCGGATCGCGGCCGACGACGCCCAGGCGCCGCTGCAGCTCGAAGTCGTCGACCTTGACCACGACGCCGTCGATCTCGAAGTCCAGCGCGCCGCGGCGCTGCTGCCAGTGCAGGCACTGGGCGACGACCTCGTCCTCGGTGGCGAGCTTCTTGATGTCGCCGTTGACGCGGAAGCCGTGGCCGCGCAGCCATTCGAGCGCTTCCCAGTGGCTCGTGAACGAGAGCCCCTCGGTGACGCCGATCGCGTAGCACCACATCGACAGCGGCCGCTCGGCGGCGAGCGCGGGATCGAGCTGGCGGATCGTCCCGGCGGCGCTGTTGCGCGGGTTCATGAACGTCGAGAGGCCCGCCTCGGCGCGCCGCTCGTTGAGCGCCGTGAAGTCCGGCAGCGACATGTAGACCTCGCCGCGCACCTCCAGCAGCGGCGGCGCGTCGTCGATCCGCAGCGGGATCGCGCCGATCGTGCGCAGGTTGTGCGTGACGTCCTCGCCGAGCACGCCGTTGCCGCGCGTGGCGCCGCGCTCGAACACGCCGTCGCGGTAGAGCAGCGACATCGCGAGCCCGTCGATCTTCGGCTCGGCGACGAACTCGAACGCCGGGTCCTCGATCCCCTCGCGCGCGAGGTGGTTGCGCATCCGCTCGATCCAGGCGCGCAGCTCCTCCTCGCTGCGCGCGTTGGCGAGCGAGAGCATCGGCTGCAGGTGCGTGACCTTCTCGAGCTTGCCCACCGGCTCGCCGCCGACGCGCTGGGTCGGCGAGTCGGGCGTCAGCAGCTCCGGATGGTCGCGCTCGATCGCGCGCAGCTCGTCCAGCAGCGCGTCGTACGCGTCGTCCCCGATCTCCGGGTCGTCGAGGACGTAGTAGCGGTGGCCGTGGTAGGCGAGCTGCTCGCGCAGCTCCACGGCCCGGGCCTCAATCGACGGCGTCATCCAACAGGTGGGCGAGGTCGAAGGCCCGCAGCGCCTCCATGCCGTGCTCGGCGGTGAGGTCGAAGTGCAGCGGCGTGACCGCGATCCGCCCGGCGGAGACCGCCGCGAGGTCGGTCCCCGGCTCGTCGTCGTGAACCGGCGAGTCGCCGTAGACGCGGTAGAGCTTGCGGCCGCGTGTCCTCCTCGACCAGGTCGAGGCGGTCCTGGTAGATGCGCTTGCCCAGCCGCGCGACCTCGACCCCGCCGATGTCGCCGGCCGGGACGTTGAAGTTCAGCAGCGTCCCGGCAGGGAGCGGGACGTCGTCGAGCCGGTCGACGACGCGGGCCGTGAACGCGGCGGCGTTCGTCGAAGTCGAACTGGTGGCCGAGCCGGAAGTCCATCTCGCGCCGCAGCGACTGCTGCGAGACGGCGATGCCGGGGATCCCGAGCACGACGCCCTCGAGCGCGGCGGCGACCGTCCCCGAGTAGGTGATGTCATCGCCGAGGTTGGCGCCGTGGTTGATCCCGGAGACGATCAGGTCGGGCTCGAAATCGTCGATCAGGCCGAGCGAGGCGAGCCGCACGCAGTCGACGGGAGTGCCGTCGCATGCGTAGCCGATCGTGCCGTCCTCGAACGGCACCTCCTGAACCCACAGCGGGCGACGGAACGTGATCGAGCGCGCCGTCGCCGAGCGGTTGCCGTCGGGCGCGATCACCGCGAGCTCGATGTCGTCGAGCCCGACCAGCGCCCGCCGCAGCGCCTGCAGGCCCTCGGCATCGATGCCGTCGTCGTTGGTGAGGAGCACTCGCAGCATGGCCGCCGAGGATACGACTCTACGGATGGTCAGGTTCCCTCAGCCATTCGGGGCCTACGGTCCTCTGTGCAATGGCACGGACACGGGGCTGGCCATGTGCCGTATTGCTCGTCACGGGAGTGATCGCGCTGATGCTCGGCGGGCTCGCGTTCTACGCCCGGCACACGCTGCTCGACTCGCGCGCGTTCGCCGCCCGCGCCACCGCGACGCTCGAGCAGGACGAGGTTCGCGACGAGATCGTCTCGCGGATCACCACGCGCGCGATCGCGCAGACGCCCGAGCTGGCAGCTCGCCGGCCGCTGCTGGAGGCCGCGGTGGCCGACGTCGTCGAGGGCCCGCAGTTCGCGTCCGAGTTCAACGCCGGGGCCGTCGCGCTCCACGACGCGCTCTTCGACGGCGGCTCGCAGGCGACGCCGTTCGCGCTCCCGGGCGCGGGCGGGGAGCTGCAGACCGCGCTGGAGGCGCGCTCGCCGGCCACGGCACGGATGCTCCCGGCGGCGGACCCGGAGCTCCTGCGCCTCGGCGGAGGCGCGCTGGAGAACGACCTCGTGCGGGCGGCTCCGGCGTCGCGACGGCTCGCCGCCCTCGCGCCCCTGGGGCTGCTCGCCGCGCTCCTGCTGCTGTCCTGCGGCGGCCCTGCGCGCGCCGACGCGGCGGCGCGGCCTGCGCCGCGCGGCGCTCGGGCTCGCGCTCGCGGGCGGGGCGATCGTGGCGGCGACGTCGATCGCGCGGGCGGTCGTCCTCTCCAGCTTCGACACGAGCCACGGCGACGCGGTGGTCAGCACGATCTGGGGCGCCTATCTGGCCGACCTGCGACTGTGGGCGCTCGCCGTCGGAGCGCTGGGCGTGATCGCCGCGGCGGCCTTCGAGCCGGGAGCGCCCGGGGCCTGGCGGCGAGGGCTGGAGCGCGCGCTGAACCCCGGGGGTTCCCCCGCCCGGCTGCTGCGCGCCGGCGCGCTGATCCTGCTGGCGGTGCTGTTGCTGTGGATGCCCGAGGTCCCGCTGGACCTCGCGCTCGTCAGCGCCGCGGGGGTCCTCGTCTTCAGCGGCGCGGCGGAGGTCGTCCGCGTGACGCGGCGGTCACTGATCCGCTAGTCGCGTTGGAGCTTGGTCCCATCCGCCGAGCCCGACGGGATGGCGGCCGTCGCCGATCGTCCGCTCGAAAGGGTCCGGCTCGGCAACACCGCGCGCTCAGCGCGGCTCGTAGCTGACCGACGCCAGGTACAGGCCGTGCGGCGCCGCCGTGTTGCCGGCGGCCGAGCGCGGCGCTCCGTCCAGCAGCGAGACGAAGTCCTCGAGCGTCCGGCGGTTCTCGGCGACCTCGAGCATCGTGCCGACGAGGATCCGGTTCATGTTGCGCATGAACGAGTCGGCCTCGATCTCGAACGTCAACACGTCCCCTGTCTCGCGGCTCCAGCGCGCCGTGTGGATGTCGCGGACGAAGCGCCGGTGGTAGGTCTCCTTGGGCGTGAACGCGGTGAAGTTGTGCCGGCCGAGCAGCGCGTGCGCGCACGCCTCGAGCGCCTCGAAGTCGACCCGGTGCGGCCACCACAGGGCGCGGCCGCGCTCGAACGCCGAGGGCGTCCGGCGGGCGAGCACGCGATAGACGTAGCGGCGGCTGCGGGCGTCGTGACGGGCGGAGAAGCCCGGCGCTGCCTCCTCTGCGCGCAGGACGACGATCTCGCGCGGCAGCAGCGCGTTGACCGAGCGCAGGTTCACGACCGGGCCGCGGTAGGACACGACCTGCCCGAGGGCGTGCACGCCGCGATCGGTCCGCCCGGCGACCGCGAGGTCCTCCACGGGCTGGCGCAGCACGATCTCGAGCGCCTTAACGACTTCGGCGGCCACCGTTCGCAGTCCGGGCTGGTGCGCCCAGCCCGCGAAGGGGCCGCCGTCGTACTCAATTACAAGCTTGGTGCTCAGACGAGCTCGATGTAGACCATTTCGGTGCTGTCCGACATGCGCGGGCCGAGCTTGAGGATCCGGGTGTAGCCGCCCGGACGCTCCATGTAGCGCGGTGCGATCTCTTCGAACAGCTTGTAGATCACGCCCTTGTCGGGGTGCTGCAGAATCGAGGTCGCCTGGCGGCGCGCGTGCAGGTCGCCCTTGCGCGCGAGCGTGATCAGCTTCTCGATCTCCGGCTTGACCGCCTTGGCCTTGGCCTCGGTGGTCTTGATCCGCTCATGATCGACGATCTCGATGCAGAGGTTGGCGAGCAGCGCCTTGCGGTGTGCGCTGTCGCGGCTGAGCTTGTGACGGGTCTTTTGATGGCGCATCAGTCGGTGCGCAGCGTCAACCCCCGCTGCGAGAGGGTCTCGATAACTTCGTCGATGGACTTCTTGCCGAAGTTCGGGATGGCGGCAAGCTCGCCCTCCGACTTGGACACGAGGTCGCCGACCGTCTGGATACCCGCCCGCTTGAGGCAGTTGTACGAGCGGACGCCGAGTTCGAGCTCCTCGATGAGGATGTCGTCCATCGGGCCGCCGCCGCGCTGGCCGGGTCCCTGCGGAAGCATGTTCCCGCCGGGGCCGCCGCCGTTGTCGAGCGCCAGGCCGGGGCCCGCGCGCAGGTCCTCGATCCGGTCCTCGTCGGTGAAGATCGACAGGCTCGAGATCAGGATCTCGGCGGCCTCGCGAAGCGCGGCCTGCGGGTCGATCGAGCCGTCCGTCTCGATGTCGAGCGTCAGCTTGTCGAAGTCGGTGCGCTGGCCGACACGGGCCTGCTCGACCGAGTAGGCGACACGGCGGACCGGGCTGAAGATCGAGTCGATCGGAATGACGCCGATCGGCTGATCGGGCGACTTGTTCTCCTCCGCCGGACGGTAGCCGCGACCGCGGCCGATCGTCAGGTAGAGCTCGAGCTTGGTCTTCTTGTCGAGCGTCGCGATGTGCGCGTCCGGGTTCAGGATCTCGACGCCGGACGGCAGGTCGATGTCCTTGGCCGTGATCTCCCCCGGCCCCGTCACGACGAGCGGCGCCTCGACCTCGGTCGCATCCGAGTGCATGCGGCACACGATGCCCTTGAGGTTGAGGACGATGTCGGTCACGTCCTCGGTGACGCCCTTGATCGTCGAGAACTCGTGCGCGACTCCCTCGATCCGGACGGAGGTCACCGCAGCACCAGCGAGGCTGGCAAGCAGCACGCGGCGCAGCGAGTTCCCGAATGTGTAGCCGAAGCCGCGGTCAAGCGGTTCAACCACGAACTGCCCGCGGTTGTCTTCAACCGATTCGGACGTGATCCGGGGGATCTGGAAGTCGAGCATCAGGGTCCTAACGTCGTTCTCGTGTGGGGAGGCAAGCCCCGGCGGCGCCGGCTGCGCGGCCAGGGGGGTGGGGAGGGCGATGGTCTACTTCGAGTAGAGCTCCACGATCAGCTGCTCCTGCACCGGCGCGGCGATCTCCGCGCGCTCGGGCTTCCGCAGCACCTTCGCGGTGAGCTGATCGTGGTCGGCCTGAAGCCAGGCCGGGACTTGGGCGACAAGCTCGGTGGCGTCGCGGATCACGGTCTCGGCATCAGAGCCGGGCTTGAACGTGATCACGTCGCTCTCGCGCACCTGGTAGGACGGAATGTCCACCCGGCGCCCGTTGATCGCCCAGTGGCCGTGACGGATCAGCTGGCGCGCCTGACGGCGCGACGCGGCGAATCCGAGACGCACAAGGACGTTGTCGAAGCGGCACTCGAGCATCCGCAGCAGGTTCTCGCCGGTGATTCCCGGCTGCCGCGAAGCCTTGTCGTAGTAGATGCGGAACTGCTTTTCGAGCACGCCGTAGTAGCGACGGGCCTTCTGCTTCTCGCGCAGCTGGACCCGGTACTCGGACTGCTTCTGACGTCCGCGGCCGTGGTCGCCCGGCGGGTAGGACCGGCGCTCGACGCCGCACTTGTCGGTCAGGCAGCGCTCGCCCTTGAGGAACAGCTTCTGTCCCTCGCGGCGGCACTGCTTGCACTGGGGGGAGGTATCGCGTGCCATTTCGTTAAACCCTGCGCCGCTTACGGGGGCGGCAGCCGTTGTGTGCCTGCGGGGTGACGTCCTTGACGCCCGTGACCTCGAGTCCGGCGGCCTGGAGGCTGCGGATCGCGGTCTCGCGGCCGGAACCCGGGCCCTTGACGAAGACTTCGACCTTCTGCATGCCCTGCTCGATGCCCTTGCGGGCCGCGGCGTCGGCGGTCACCTGCGCGGCGAACGGGGTCGACTTGCGCGAGCCCTTGAAACCGGCGCCGCCGGCGGACTCCCATGCGATGACATTGCCTTCGCGGTCGGTCAGCGCGACGATCGTGTTGTTGAACGACGTCTTGATGTGCGCCTGGCCGATCGGGATGTTCTTCTTGACCTTGCGGCGACCGCGCTGGGGGCGGCGGGGTGCGGGCACTACTGCACGCTCGCTTCGCTCGCATAGGCACAGGAGTTAGCGAAACCGTTCGCTGCGCTCACTTCTTACCTGCCTTCTTCTTGCCTGCGACCTGCATGCGCTTGGGACCCTTGCGCGTACGGGCGTTGGTCTTCGTGTTCTGACCGCGCACCGGAAGGCCGCGCCGGTGACGGATGCCGCGGTAGCACCCGATTTCCATCAGCCGCTTGATGTTCTGGCTGCGCTCGCGCCTCAGGTCGCCCTCGACCACGTAGTCGCGGTCGATGATGTCGCGGAGCTTGGACACCTCGTCGTCGGTGAGGTCCCGGACCTTGCGGTCGGGCTCAACGCCGATGGCGGCGAGGATGTCGTTAGAAGTGGGGCGCCCGATCCCATAGATGTAGGTCAGGCCGATCTCCACGCGCTTGTTGAGGGGGATGTTGATCCCTGCGATGCGAGCCATATCTACCTACCCCTGACGCTGCTTGTGGCGCGGGTTCGAGCAGATCACGAGCACCCGACCGTGGCGGCGGATGATCTTGCACTTTTCACACATCGGCTTGACCGACGGTCGTACCTTCATGATCCCTTTCGGCTGATGATCCAGACGGGGTGGCTCTGGCGGCCGGGTCGGCCGCCGCTACCATGCCCCCGGAGCGGTCACACGGAAGCCTCCCGGCTCCGAGCGCGACAGAGTAGGTTAGCAAAGCAACCAAAGCATCCGGTCCATCTGCTAAGCCCCTGCATTCGCCGTAAAAACCCACGGCGCCACCCGCTCCGAGACCGATCGCTTCGGTCGTGTCTCCAGCCGATCCATCATAACGACGCGCAACCGTCCGTACCCGGTTAGGAGCCGCTAGTGCTCGCCGCCGCCACGGCCGCCGCGGCCCTCGCCGCCTTCACGCCCGTGGTCATCCACGACGCCGCCGAGAGCTCCCCGCTCGCCTCGGCGACCGCCGCGGCGCCGATCGCACGGGTGGCGGCCGACCGCGCGCCCGCCGCCTACGGCCGCGCCGTCCCAGACGGCCGCGGCGGAACGTGGCTCCAGTACTGGCTCTACTACGCCTACAGGACCAGGACCGCGGGATCGTCCGCACCGGGCGCCACGCCGGCGACTGGGAACTCGTCCAGTACCGCCTCTCAGCCGCCGGCCGCCCGCTCGAGGCCGTCTACGCGCAGCACAGCGGCGCCGAGCGCTGCGGCATCGACTCGGTCTCGTTTCGCGGCGGGCATCCCGTCGTCTACGCCGCCCACGGCTCGCACGCGTCCTATCTCGTCGCCGGGACGCGGGACCGAATGTGGCCCGACCCCAACGACGAGGCCGACGGCCGCGGCCCGGTCACCTCCCCCGGCTCGTCCCGATCACCGAGTCCAGCCCCGGCTGGATGCGCTACCCCTCGCCATGGGGCGCATCACGCGCGAGCCGGTTCATTCCCATGGAGCAGGACTCGCAGCGGCCCGACTTCAGCCGGCACGCGGGACGCTCCGCGCCGCTCGCAAGCCCGGCGTCGGCGCGTGCGATGGACGCCGCGACCGCCGACTCGGTCGGCCTGCGCTCTGCGCGCGTGTCCTCGCCGGGCCGTACCTGCACAGCACCGTGCGGAGCCCGGAGTCCGCGTGGACGCGCCCAGCGAGAGCTCGCCGTGGCGACCTGCTGGCCGAGCAGTCGGCTGCCGTGGCGCTCCTCGACATCGGCCGGCCAGTCGCTGGCGCTCGGTACCGTCGACGCGGCGCGCCGGCGAAGACCTAGGCCGCCGCGGCGGGCTGGGCTTCGGGGTGGTGCCAGGGGGTGAGGATGCGCGGGCCTTCGGCGGTGATGGCGATCGTGAACTCGAAGTGGGCGGCCAGCGAGCCGTCCTGGGAGTAGATCGCCCAGCCGTCGTCGCCCATGCGGACCATGTGGCGGCCGGCGTTGACCATCGGCTCGACGGCGAGGACCATGCCCTCTTCCAGCGGCGTGCCCTTGCCCGGGTGGCCGTAGTTGGGGACCTGGGGCTCCTCGTGCATGTCGCGGCCGATGCCGTGGCCGACGAGCGAGCGGACGATCGAGAGGCCCTCGGCCTCGACGAACTGCTGCACGGCGCTCGAGACGTCGCCGAGGCGGTTGCCGACGCGGCACTGCTCGACGGCGGCGAAGAGCGAGCCCTTCGTGACCTCGAGGAGCTTGGTGGCGATCGGGGAGACGTCGCCGACTCCGAATGTGCGGGCGGCGTCGGCCACCCAGCCGTCCTTGACCACGCCGATGTCGACGCTCAGGATGTCGCCGCGGGAGAGCTTGAAGCGACCCGGGATGCCGTGGACGACCATGTCGTTCGGCGAGGCGCAGATCGAGCCCTGGAAGCCGCGGTAGCCCTTGAAGGCGGGTGTCGCTCCCTGGGAGCGGATGAACTTCTCGGCGGCGGAGTCGAGTTCCTTCGTCGTCACGCCGGGGCGGATCTTGCCCGCCAGCAGATCCATGGTGCGAACCAGGATCTCGCCCGCGGCCGCCATCTGGTCGATCTCGGCCGGGGACTTCTTGATGATCACAGCCGCTCCTCCAACCGCAGCGTCGCGAGCGTCGCGCGGATGTGGTCGTGCACCTCCGTCTTGTCCCGCGTCCCGTCGAAGCGACGCAGCAGACCACGCTCGTCGTAGTAGTCCTTCAGCGGCTCGGTCTGCTTGTGGTACGTCTTCAGGCGCTTCTTGACCGTCTCAGGCTCGTCGTCCTTGCGGCGGAACAGCGGCTTGCCGTCCTGGTCGCAGACGTCATCGTGCTTGGGCGGGTCGAACTCGACGTGGTACAGGTGCCCGTTGGAGCACTGGCGGCGGCCCGAGAGCCGCTGCAGGACGACCTCGTCGGAAGCGTCGATCGACAGCGCGGCGGTCAGCCGGCGGCCGAGCTTCTCGAGCTCCTCGGTCAGCGCGTCGGCCTGGCCGGCGGTGCGGGGGAAGCCGTCGAGCAGGAAGCCGTCGTCGCCCTCCTCCTCGACCTTGTGCAGGATCATGGCGATGACGAGTTCGTCGGGGACGAGGTCGCCGTTGTCCATGTACTCCTTGGCCTTGATGCCGAGTTCGGTGCCGGCTTCCTTGTGCTCGCGCAGCAGGTCTCCGGTGCCGATGTAGGCGAGCCCGAAGTCCTCCCGCAGGCGCGCGGCCTGGGTGCCCTTACCGGCCCCGGGAGGCCCGAGGAGAATGAGGTTCAACTCACTCACCCCTACTTCAGGAAGCCTTCGTAGTTCCGCATCATCAGCTGCGCCTCGAGCTGCTTCATGGTGTCCAGCGCGACGCCGACCACGATCAGCAGCGAGGTGCCGCCGAAGTAGAAGCTCGAGGGCGCGCCCGTGGACGCGATGATGATGGTCGGGAGAGCGGCGACGGCCGCGAGGTACAACGCTCCCGGGAAGGTCAAGCGGGCGAGGATGCGGTCCAGGAACTCCGCCGTCGGGCGGCCGGGCCGCACACCGGGGATGAAGCCGCCGTACTTCTTCAGGTTGTCCGCCTGGTCGACCGGGTTGAACGTGACCGCGGTGTAGAAGTACGTGAAGACGATGATCATCAGCGTCTCGCCGAGCACGTAGGCCCAGCCACCCGGGTTGAAGAAGGTCGCGAGACCCTCCAGACCGGGGACGAGCTGACCGATCGTGGGCGGGAAGGCCATGATCGACGCGGCGAAGATGACCGGGATCACGCCCGCCATGTTCACGCGCAGCGGCAGGTAGGTCTGGCCGCCCGCGCTCATGCGACGGCCGATCACGCGCTTCGCGTACTGGATCGGGATCCGGCGCTGGCCTTCCTGGATGAACACGACCGCCGCGACCACGCCGATGGCGAGGAACGGCATGATGATCTTGAAGACCGGGTCCGGGTTCGTCCACCACTGGTTGATGCCACCGGGCAGGCCGGCGACGATCGAGGCGAAGATCATCAGCGAGATGCCGTTGCCGATGCCGCGCTGGGTGATCAGCTCGCCCATCCACATGACGAGGATCGAGCCCGCGGTGAAGCAGAGCACGACGAGGACGACGGTGCCGGCGTTGAAGTTCTCGAACACCGGCTGGCCGGCCGTGGACTGCGAGCGGAAGAGGAAGGTGTAGCCGACGGCCTGCGCGGCGGCGAGGCCGACGGTCAGGTAGCGCGTGTACTGCGTGATCCGCGCCTGGCCGACTTCGCCTTCCTTCTGCAGCTTCTCGAGCGCGGGTGAGACCACGACGAGGAGCTGCAGGATGATCGAGGCCGTGATGTACGGCATGATCCCGAGCGCGAACAGCGACATCCGCGACAGACCGCCGCCGGTGAACGTGTTCAGCAGCCCGAGGACGCCGCTGCCGTAGTTGTTCTGGATGTCATCGACGGCGTTGATGTCGATGCCCGGAACCGGGATGAACGAGCCCAGGCGGTAGACCGCCAGGATCGCCATCGTGAACAGGATCTTGTTGCGGATCTCCGCGACCCGGAACGCTGAGAAAATCGTGGAGATCATGGTGCCGCTCCGCTAGTCCTCGACGACCGTGCAGGTGCCGCCGGCGCCCTCGATGCTCTCCCGCGCGCCGGCGGAGAACTTATGGGCCTGCACGTCGAACTTCTTGGTCAGCTCGCCGCGGCCGAGGATCTTGACCGGGACGTCGCGCGTCTTGGCCAGACCGGTCGACTTCAGCAGCGCCAGATCGATCGTCGTGCCGGCGTCGAAACGCGACTCGAGATCGTCGAGGTTGACGTGCTGGGTATGCGTCCGGAACATCTCGAACGGCATCGACATCTTCTTGTTCGGGCCGCGCAGCTTGCGCATCCGCATGTGGAGCGGGTTCTGACCGCCCTCGAAGCGAGCGCGCTGCTTGGCGCCGGCGCGCGAGTTGTAGCCCTTGTGGCCACGACCCGAGGTCTTGCCATGGCCGGAGCCATGACCGCGACCGACGCGCTTGCGGTCCTTCTTGGAGCCCGGAGCAGGCTTCAGGTTGTGAAGCCCGACCGCCTCGGCGGCAAGCTCCTGGTTGACGGCGTCCTGCTCGCTCACGACTTCTCCTCTACAACCACGAGATGACGCACGGCGTGGACCATGCCGCGCAGCGGCTCGGAGTCCGGCCGCTCAACCGACTTGCCGATGCCGCGCAGGCCGAGCGAGCGCAGCGTGTCGCGCTGGCGCCCGTTGGTCCCGTTCGCGGACTTGACCTGGGTGATCAGAAGCGTGCTCATGCGACGGGCTCCTCGGCGGGCGTCTCCACGACGGCGTCGGCGTGGATCACCTCGACGGGCTCCTCGATCACGGGCGTCTTCGACAGGCCGAGGACCTTGTCGACCGAGAGGCCGCGCAGCTGCGCGATCTCCTCGGGCTTCCGGAGATCCTGGAGGCCGGCGATGGTCGCCTTGACCAGGTTGATGGGGTTCTGGGAACCCAGCGACTTCGAGAGAATGTCGTGGATACCGGCGAGCTCGAGCACCGCGCGGACGCCGCCGCCGGCGATGACGCCGGTACCGGGTGACGCGGGCTTGAGGAAGACGCGGCCGGAACCGAAGATACCCGTCGTCTGATGGGTGATCGTGGAACCGTGGCGAGGAACGCGGAAGAGGTTCTTCTTCGCGCGCTCGACGCCCTTCTGGATAGCCAGCGGAACCTCGTTGGCCTTGCCGTAGCCGACGCCGACAACGCCGTTCTCGTCGCCGACGACGACCAGGGCGGTGAACGAGAACCGCCGGCCGCCCTTGACGACCTTGGCGACGCGGTTGATCTCGACGACGCGTTCCTGCAGGTCGAAGCCGGAGGCTGAGATGGATCGATCGGGGGCTGCCATGGAGTCCTTCGAGGGTAGCGGTCTTAGAAGCTCAGGCCGCCCTCACGGGCGCCCTCGGCCAGGGCCTTAACGCGGCCGTGGTACTGGTAGCCGCCACGATCGAACACCGCAGTGTCGACCCCGGCAGCCTTGGCGCGATCGGCGAGAAGCTCGCCGGCCTTCGTGGCCTGTTCCATCGGCTTGAGCGAGCGCAGATCGGCCTCGGTCCACTGGACCGAGGCGAGCGTGCGGCCCGCGTCGTCGTCGATGAGCTGGGCGAACAGCCCGCGGTTGGAGCGGAACACCGAGATCCGGGGACGCTCGGCGGTCCCGCGCACCTTCGCGCGGACACGGCGACGGCGCTTGAGGCGCCGCGCAGGTGAAGTGAGAACGGTCATGCCCGCTTACCGACCTTCCGGGCGACGTACTCGCCCTGGTAACGGATGCCCTTGCCCTTGTAGGGCTCCGGCGGACGCTGCTTGCGGATGATCGCCGCGATCTCGCCGACAACCTGCTTGTTGTTGCCCTTGACGATGATGCGCGTCGGGACCGGCACCTCGAACTCGATGCCCTCCGGCGCCTTGATCGGCACGGGATGCGAGTAGCCCAGGGCCAGCTCGAGGTCGCGGCCCTTCAGCAGCGCCCTGTAGCCGACGCCCTGGATCTCAAGCGTCTTGGTGAAGCCGGTGGTGACACCCTCGACCATGTTGGCCACCAGCGAACGCGTCAGACCATGCAGAGCGCGATGCTCGGCGCGGTCGGTCGGTCGCGTGACCAGCAGGTTGCCGTCCTCCTGGACGATGTCGATGGCGCGGTTCTTGCGCTCCTCGAGGTTGCCTCGCGGCCCGTTCACGCGCACGACCTCAGCCTCCACCGTGATGGTGACGGTCGAGGGGACGGGGATGGGCTTTCTACCGATGCGGGACATGAGAGCGACTACCAGACTTCGGCGACGAGCTCGCCCCCGACGCCCGCTGCGCGAGCCTCGTGGCCGGTCATGACGCCGTGCGAGGTGGACAGGATCGTGGTGCCCATGCCGCCCAGGACCTTCGGGATGTTCTGCGAATCCACGTAGCGCCGCTGGCCGGGACGAGACACCCGGCGCAGGCCGGAGATCACCGAAGTCCGGTTATCAGTGTACTTCAGCCGAACGAGGATCTTGTCGGCGGCGCTGCCGGGAACGCCCGGCGCCTCGTCGAAGCCCTCGATGTAGCCCTGCTCCGTGAGGATCCGCGCCATCTCGCGCTTGAGCCGGCTGGAGGGGATCTCCACCGTCTCATGCGCGGCCATGATGCCGTTGCGGATACGGGTCAGGAAGTCGGCGATCGGGTCGGTCATCGACATGCGATCACCAGCTCGACTTCGTCATACCGGGGATGAAGCCGTTGTGCGCCAGCTCGCGCAGGCACAGGCGGCAGAGCCCGAACTTGCGATACACCGCACGCGGACGGCCGCAGCGACGACAGCGCGAATGCGCCCGCGTCTTGTACTTCGGCGTCCGCTGCGAAGCAACGATCTTGGATGTCTTAGCCATTCGAGAAGTTCTCTCTTGTCTATGCGGCGACGGGCACGCCGGCGTTGAGGCTCTCGTACTGCTTCGGGCGCCCGTCGCGCGCGAAAGGCAGGCCCAAGGCGTCGAGCAGCGTGAAGGCCTCGGCGTCGGTCTGGGCGGTGGTGGTGATCGCGATGTCGAGACCGCGGACCTGGTCCACGGTGTCGTAGTCGATCTCCGGGAAGATGACCTGCTCCTTGACGCCCATGGAGTAGTTCCCACGGCCGTCGAAGGACTTCGGGTTCAGGCCGCGGAAGTCGCGCAGACGCGGAATCGCGACCGACGTCAGGCGGTCGATGAACTCGTACGCGCGGACGTCACGGAGGGTGACCGTGAGACCGACCGGCATGCCCTCGCGCAACTTGAAGTTCGCGACGGACTTGCGGGCCCGGCGGATGTTCGGCTTCTGGCCGGCGATGTCGGCGAGCTGCGACTGCGCCTGCTCGAGCATCTTCGAGTCCTGCTTGGCCTCGCCCACGCCCATGTTGAGCGTGACCTTGATCAGCTTGGGCGCCTGCATCGGCGACGAGTACCCGAACTTCTCCACCAGAGCGGCCCGGATCTCGTCGTTGTATCGGTCCTTGAGACGTGCCATCAGTCGAGCTCCGCTCCGGAGCGCCGGGTGACGCGAACGCGCTTGCCCTGCTCGTTGGTCTTCGAGCCCACACGCGTGGGCTTGTGGTCCTTCGGGTCCACGATGGCCACGTTGGAGACGTGGATCGGGCCTTCCTTCTCGATCACCCCGACCTGCAGGTTGGGGCGGCCGGCCACGGGGCGCTGATGGCGCTTGACCATGTTCAGCCCCTCCACGTAGACGCGCTCACGCGCCGGCTCCACGCGGATGACCTTGCCGGTCTTGCCCTTGTCCTTGCCCGAGATGACGACCACGTTGTCGTCGTGACGAATCCTCGCCATGGCTAGAGCACCTCCGGTGCGAGCGAGACGATCTTCATGAACCCGCCGTCGCGCAGCTCGCGCGCCACCGGGCCGAAGATGCGCGTGCCGCGCGGGTTGTTCTGGGCGTCGATGATCACGGCCGCGTTCTCGTCGAACGCGATGTACGTGCCGTCGTCGCGCCCGAAGCCCTTCTTCGTGCGCACGACGACCGCCTTGACGACGTCGCCCTTCTTGACCGTCCCGTTCGGGTTGGCCTGCTTGACCGTGGCGACGATGATGTCGCCCACGCCCGCGTAACGGCGGCGCGAGCCGCCCATCACGCGGATGGTCAGGATCTCACGCGCGCCCGTGTTGTCGGCCACGCGCAGCCGGGTCTCGTTCTGGATCACTTGGCACGCTCCAGAACTTCGATCAGACGCCAGCGCTTGGTGCGCGACATCGGCCGGCATTCCATGACGCGAACGGTGTCGCCGGTGTGGGCGTCGTTGCTCTCGTCATGGACGTGCAGGGTCACCGAGCTGCGAAGGATCTTGTGGTAGCGCTTGTGCCGGCGCGCGGTGTCGACGCGCACGCTGATCGTCTTCTCGCCCTTGTCGGACGTGACGAGGCCCTGGCGCATCTTCGGCTTGCCCGGCCCGTGCTCCGGAGCGTGCTGCTCGGAGACCGGCGCCGCGGCACGCGCCTCGGCGCGCTTGGCCTTCTGCTTGGCGCGGTAGGCACGACGCTGCTTCGCGTTGTTCTCGCGATGGGCCTTGCGCTCCTCGAGGCGGTCCTCAAGGGTGCGCGGACCCGACGCCGGCTTGGCCTTGGCCTGGCGGGCGGCGGCGTTGCGCTCCTTGCGGGTGCCTGTGGCGACGGCCGGGGTGGTCTCCTCCGAAGCGCCCGCATCGGGGGCCGCGACGGTCTCGACCTCCTCGACGGGGGTCTCTGTGGTCTCTTCGGGGTTCTCAGCCATCGTTCTTCTCAGTCGGGTCAACGCCGCGCTGGCGCGCGACGGTGAGCGCGCGGGCGAGGTCACGCTTGGCGGCGCGCATGCCGGCCGTGTTCTCCAGCTCGCCCGTGGCGTGCTGGAGACGGAGGCCGAACAGCTCGCGCCGCTGCGTCGCAACGTGCTCGCGCAGGCTCTTGTCGGTCAGATCGCGCAGTTCGGACGCCTTCATCATTGGCCGTCCTCTCGGAGCACGAACTTGGTCTTCACAGGCAGCTTATGACCCGCGAGGCGCATCGCCTCGCGAGCGAGATCCTCGGACACGCCGGAGAGCTCGAACATCACGCGGCCCGGCTTGACAACGGCGACCCAGCCTTCGGGGTTGCCCTTGCCCGAGCCCATGCGGGTCTCGGCCGGCTTCTTGGTGAAGGCCTTGTCCGGGAAGACGTTGATCCACACCTTGCCGCCACGCTTGATCTTGCGGGTCATCGCGATACGAGCCGCCTCGATCTGGCGGTTCGTCAGCCAGCCGGCCTCGAGGGCCTTCAGGCCGTAATCGCCGAAGGCGACCGTCTGCTGACCCCGCGAGAGGCCATGCCGACGCCCGCGATGCACCTTGCGGAACTTGACACGCTTGGGAGAGAGCATTACCGGCTGATCCCTCCGCTCAGGTCGGGACGTCCGCCGCCACGGCCACCGCCGCCGCCACCGCCACGGCCACCGCCGCCGAAGCCGCCTCCGCCGCCACGGCCACCGCCGCCGCCGCCGAAACCGCCTCCGCCGCCACGGCCACCGCCGCCGCCGCCCTGGCCGCCACCGCGACCGCCCGGACCGCCGCCCTGGCCGCCGCGACCGCCGCCGCCCTGGCCACCACGGCCACGGCCACCGCCGGCACCTCCGCCGCCACGACCGTCGCCACGTCCGCGGCCGTCACGGCCACGCCCGCCACGGCGATCGTCGTCGGCCGCCGGACCGCCCGGGGCCTCGTCCAGCGACGTGAGGTCCTGGCCGGAGAAGCCGACCGGCATGATCTCGCCCTTGTTGATCCAGCACTTGACGCCGATGCGACCGAACGTCGTGCGGGCCTCGTAGAAGCCGTAGTCGATGTCGGCGCGCAGCGTGTGCAGCGGCACGCGACCATCGGAATAGGACTCCGAACGGGCCATTTCCGCGCCGCCGAGGCGGCCGCCGACCTGGATCTTGCAGCCCTTCGCACCCGAGCGCATGGCGCTCGTGAGCGCGCGCTTCATCGCGCGCCGGAAGGCGACGCGATTCTGCAGCTGCTCGGCGATCGACTGGGCGACGAGCTTGGCGTCGAGCTCGGGACGCTTGATCTCGAGGATGTTGACCTTGATCGACTTGCCGGTGATCCGGTGCAGGTCGCGCCGCAGCGCGTCCACCTCCGAACCCGACTTGCCGATCACGATGCCCGGGCGCGCCGTGTGGATGTTGACTTCCACCTCGGCCGCGTCCTTGCGGATCGTGATGTCTGAGAGGCCTGCGTGCGCGAGCTTGTTCGTGATGTGATCGCGAATCCGGACGTCCTCGATCAGGAAGTCCGAGAAATTGCGCTCAGAGAACCAGTTCGACTTCCAATCGTGGATGTAGCCCACGCGCATCGCCTCGGGATGAACCTTTTGACCCATGGCGGGCTAGGACTCCTTCGGGGTGAGCGTGATGGAGAGGTGCGAGGTGCGCTTGCGGATCCGCGTCGCGCGGCCCATGGCGCGAGGCCGGTAACGCTTGAGCGTCGGCCCCTCGTCGGCGTGGACCTTGAGGATCTTGAGATCCTCGCCGACCAGCTCGTGGTTGTGCTCCGCGTTCGCGACGGCGGACTCGAGCAGCTTGATCCAGGCCTCGGCGGCGCCGCGAGTCGTGAACGCGAGAATCGCGCGCGCCTCGGTGACGTCCTTGCCGCGGATGTGATCGCAGACGAGCCGCGCCTTGCGGGCGGACGTGCGCACGTACTTGGCCTGAGCCGAAACCTCGAGCCCGACCGGGACGGCCTTGCGCTCTTGGGTCTTGCCACCGCGGCGAATGCGGGAGCGACGAGCGGAATCCTTGGCCTCATCGGCGGCCACTTCGGCCTGATCGGCGGCCTTCTCAGCTTCGCGGGCCTTGCGGGCACGCTTGGGCTTCGGCGCCTCAGCGGCAGCCTCGGCGGCTTCCTCGGCCTTCTCAGCGAGCTCTTCAGCTTCCTCGGCAGCAGCCTCGGCGACGGGCGTCGGGGCGTCCTCGGCGGCCTCAGCGGCCTCCTCGGCCGCGGCAGCGGCGCGCGCGGCCTCTTCGTCGGCGCGCTCCTGCTGATCGACCTCGACCTCGGCCTCCGGGGTCTCCTCGACCTCGGCCTCGGTCGCCGGCGTCTCCTCGACGTCGTCCTTCTTGTCTTCAGGCTCGGTCATCGGACCTTGCCCTTCGAGTCATGGCCGCGGTAGGTACGCGTCGGCGCGAACTCGCCGAGCTTGTGTCCCACCATCGACTCGGAGACGAAGACGGGCACGTGCTTACGGCCGTCATGAACAGCAATGGTGTGTCCCACGAACTCGGGGAAGATCGTCGACGCGCGTGACCACGTGCGGATCATCTGCCGGGAATTCGAGTTGTTCATCGCCTCGATGCGCTCGAAGAGACGATCCTCGACCCAGGGCCCCTTCTTTGAGGAACGGCTCATCAGCGGCCACCCTTCTTGCCACGGCGACGGCCGCGGACGATGTAACGGTCGGACTGCTTGCCCTTCTTGCGGGTGCGGTAGCCGATCGTCGGCACACCCCAGGGCGTCTGCGGATGGTTACCCAGCGAACCGCCGCCCTCGCCACCGCCGTGCGGATGGTCGACGGGGTTCATGGCCTTACCGCGGGTCTGCGGGCGAACGCCGAGGTGACGCTTGCGTCCGGCCTTGCCGATCGTGACGTTCTGGTGGTCGGAGTTCCCGACCACGCCGACCGTCGCGCGGCAATCGGAGCGCACCTGGCGCATTTCGCCGGAGGGCAGGCGCAGGGTGGCGTAGTCGCCCTCCTTCGCCATCAGCTGCACGCCGACGCCGGCGGAACGCGCCATCTGCGCGCCGCGGCCCGGCAGGAGCTCGACGTTGTGGATCAGGGTGCCGACCGGCATCGCCGAGAGCGGCATCGCGTTGCCGACCTGGATGTCGACACCGGCGCCTGAGATCACGGACATGCCGACACGCAGACGGTTCGGGGCGATGATGTACGCCTTGGTGCCGTCCACGTAATGCAGCAGCGCGATGTACGCCGTGCGGTTCGGGTCGTACTCAATCGCGGCGACCTTCGCGGGGACGCCGTCCTTGGTGCGCTTGAAGTCGATCTTGCGGTATAGGCGCTTGGCCCCACCACCGCGGTGTCGAGCGGTCTTGCGACCGAGCGCATTACGCCCGCCGGATTTCTTCAGACCCTCGACGAGGGTCCGTTCCGGCTCACTCTTCGTGATCTCCGCGAAATCCGGGAACGTGATGAACCGGCGTCCGGGAGATGTGGGCTTTGGCTTACGAATCGGCATGGCTAAAGGTCGGCCTCGAGGCCCTGGAAGATCGGAATGGTCTCGCCGGGACGCACCTGGACCACGGCCTTCTTCCAGGCCCGGGTGCGACCGGCGGTGACGCCGCGGCGCTTGGGCTTGGAGGGGACCTTGGAGGTGCGGACCTCGACGACGTGAACGTCAAACAGCGCCTCGACGGCCTGCTTGATCTGCGTCTTGTGCGCCTTGTCGTGCACGCGGAACGTGTACTTGTCGGCGGTCGCCAGGACGTAGGACTTCTCGGAGACGACCGGGCGGATGATCACCTGGCTGTGGTCCATCAGGACTTCGCCTCCTTGCGGGCGCGCGCCGTGAGGTTGTCGAGCGCCTCTTGGGAGAGCACGAGCGTCGCCGCGCGGACGAGATCGGCCACGCCGACGTCTTCCACGTGCAGGACGTTGCACGCGCGACAGGTTGCGGAAGGACTTGGCCGCCGTCAGGTCAGCGTCGCCCAGCGCGATCAGCACCGAACCGCCGCGGTGAGCGTGCAGCAGCTCCGCGGCCTTCGCCGTGCTCGGCGCATCGAACGCCGCCGTGTCGACCACGTGGATCGTCGAACGCTCGGCGTGCACCGACAGAGCGGAGCGCAGAGCGGCGCGACGCGCCTTGCGGTTGACCTTGAGGATGTAGTGACGCGGGCTGGGGCCGAAGACGATGCCGCCGCCGGTCCAGATCGGCGAGCGGCTGGTGCCGGCACGAGCGCGGCCCGTGCCCTTCTGGCGCCACGGCTTCGCTCCACCGCCGCGGACCATGCCGCGGGTCTTGGTCGAGTGGGTGCCCTGACGGCGCGCCGCCAGCTCGGCCACGACGACCTCGTGCACGAGCGGGCCGTTGAACGGCTGCTCGAAGACGTCGGCGTCGAGGTCGACGGCGGTGCCGCCACCCAACGTGGGTGCCTGACTAGGCATCGGTACGGACCTCCACGGTGTCGCCCTTGGAACCGGGGACGGAGCCGCGGACCATCATCAGGTTGCGATCGGGCATGAGCTCGACGATCGTCAGGCCCTTCTGCGTCACGCGCTTGCCACCCATGCGGCCGGGGCCGCGGATGCCCTTGAACACGCGCGAAGGCGTGGCGGAGGCACCGATCGAGCCCGGGGCGCGCTTGTTGTGCGAGCCGTGCGACTTGGGGCCGGAAGCGTAGTTGTGACGCTTGATCGTGCCCTGGAAGCCCTTGCCCTTGCCGATGCCGGCGATCTTGACGACCTGGCCGACTTCGAAGGCTTCGACGGTGACCGTGTCACCGACCACGAGCTCTCCCGCCTCATCGCGGAACTCCACGAGCTTGCGCAGCGGAGGAGCGTCGGCCTTCTTGAGATGGCCGAGCAGCGGTTTATTGAGAGCTTTCTCGCGCACGGCGCCGAACCCGAGCTGTACAGCTTCGTATCCGTCGGCCTCGTGCGTGCGGATGGCCGTCACCGGGCAAGGCCCGGCTTCGAGCACCGTGACGCGCTCGACACGACCGTCATCGAGGAAGCGCTGGGTCATTCCCAGCTTCTTGGCGAGGATGGCGGGCATCAGTTGAAGGCGAGTCGGATCTCGATGTCCACGCCGGCGGGAAGATGATCGAGCCGCTGAAGCGAGTCGACCGTCTTGGGCGTGGGCTGATGAATGTCGATCAGGCGCTTGTGCGTCCGGATCTCGAAGTGCTCCTGGGAGTCCTTGTCCTTGAAGGGGGACTTCACCACGGCGTACACGTTCTTCTCTGTTGGCAGAGGCACCGGGCCAGAGACAGTGGCGCCGGTCCGCGTCGCGGTCTCGACGATCTCCTTGGCCGCGGTCTCGATGGCAGAGGAGTCGTACGCCTTGAGACGGATGCGGATCTTGTTTTGGGCTATGGCCACGTTCTGTCCGGTACTTGGAGTGAAATCTTCGCTGGGTGCTTGCGCGCAATGAGGGCGGCCCCCGGGCTCCGGGGCCCGCCCTCTAATAAAGGTCGTATCTGACTTCGATACCGCGGCGGGCCGTGAAGCCCGCCGCGGACTGAACTACTGAATTACTGGATGATCTCCGTGACGACACCGGAGCCGACGGTGCGGCCACCCTCACGGATGGCGAAGCGCAGGCCCGCGTCCATGGCGATCGGCTGGATCAGCTCGACCTCCATCTGGACGTTATCGCCCGGCATGACCATCTCCGTGCCCTCGGGCAGGTTGGCCACGCCGGTCACGTCAGTCGTGCGGAAATAGAACTGCGGCCGGTACCCGTTGAAGAACGGAGTGTGGCGGCCGCCCTCTTCCTTCTTGAGGACGTACACCTCGGCCATGAACTTGGTGTGGGGCGTGATCGAGTTCGGCTTGCAGAGAACCTGCCCGCGCTCGATCTCCTCGCGCTTGATGCCTCGGAGGAGGCAACCGACGTTGTCGCCGGCGCGACCCTCGTCGAGGATCTTGCGGAACATCTCGACGCCCGTGACGACGGTGGAACCGACCTGCGGGTGGATACCCACGATCTGGACCGTGTCGCCCGTGTTGACGATGCCCTGCTCGATGCGGCCCGTGGCCACCGTGCCGCGACCCGTGATCGAGAAGACATCCTCGACCGGCATCAGGAACGGCTTGTCCAGGTCGCGGACGGGCTCCGGGATGTACGTGTCGAGCTGACCAGCGAGCTCGATGATCTTGTCCACGTACTCCTGCTCGCCCTCGAGCGCCTTCAGCGCCGAGCCGATGACGAACGGGATGTCGTCACCCGGGAAGTCGTACATGGAGAGGAGCTCGCGCACCTCGACCTCGACGAGCTCCAGGAGCTCCTCGTCGTCGACCATGTCGGCCTTGTTGAGGAACACGACGATGTACGGCACGCCGACCTGACGGGCGAGCAGGATGTGCTCACGCGTCTGCGGCATCGGGCCGTCCGCCGCCGAGACTACGAGGATCGCGCCATCCATCTGGGCGGCGCCCGTGATCATGTTCTTCACGTAATCCGCGTGACCCGGACAATCCACGTGCGCGTAGTGACGGTTCTCCGTCTCATACTCCACGTGCGAGGTGGCGATGGTAATACCGCGGGCCTTCTCTTCAGGAGCGTTATCGATCTCGTCGAACGAGCGCGCCTGACCGCCGTACTTCTCGGAAAGGACCTTGGTGATGGCCGCCGTCAGAGTCGTCTTGCCATGGTCGATGTGACCGATGGTGCCGACGTTGACGTGCGGCTTGTCCCGTGTGAACTTCTCCTTCGCCACTTTCTATTCGCTCCTATCTGCTTCTTGAAGTCTTTTGTTCTGAGGCGAACCCGTGCAGACTACCGCGTCTACGCGGGGACCGGCACTCCGGTGCGACCCTCAACGACCTTCTCGGCGATGTGGGACGGCACTTCCTCATAGCTGTCGAACTGCATCGTGTACGTCGCGCGACCCTGCGTCATCGTGCGCACGTCGGTTGCGTAGCCGAACATCTCGCTCAGCGGCACCTGCGCGGTGATGACCTTCGCGTTACCACGCTGCTCCATGCCGTGCACACGTCCGCGACGACGGTTGAGATCGCCGATGACATCGCCCATGTAATCCTCGGGCGTCACGACCTCCACGGAGAAGATCGGCTCCAGCAGGACCGGCTTAGCGCGCCGGGCTGCTTCCTTGAACGCCATCGAGCCGGCGATCTTGAACGCGATCTCCGAGGAGTCGGTGTCGTGGTACTTGCCGTCCGTAAGGGTGACACGCACGTCGACGACCGGGTAGCCGGCGCGGACGCCGTTGGCCAGTGCCTCTTCGACGCCCTTCTCGATCGCCGGGATGAACTCCGTCGGGATCGAGCCGCCCTTGACCTTGTTGACGAAGTCGAAGCCCTCGCCGGGCGCCGGCTCGATGTCGATGTAGACGATCCCGTACTGGCCCGAGCCACCGGTCTGGCGCACGTGGCGGCCTTCGACCTTGGTGGCCGTGCCGCGCACGGTCTCACGGTAGGAGACCTGCGGGCGACCGACGTTGGCGTCGACCTTGTACTCGCGGAACATGCGGTCGACCAGCACCTCGAGGTGCAGCTCGCCCATGCCGGCGATCTCCGTCTGCCCGCTCTCCTCGTTGGTGGAGACCCGGAACGTCGGGTCCTCCTCCGCGAGGCGGCCGAGCGCGACCGACATCTTCTCCTGATCGGACTTCGTCTTCGGCTCGATGGCCACCGAGATGACCGGGTCGTCGAAGGTGATCGCCTCGAGCTTGATCGGGTGCGTCGGGTCCGCGAGCGTGTCGCCGGTGACGACCTGCTTGATGCCGACCGCCGCCGCGATGTCGCCGGCGTAGATGATCTGAAGATCCTCACGCTCGTTGGCGTGCATCATCAGGATGCGCCCGATGCGCTCCTGGCGGCCCGTGGTGACGTTGAGCACCTTCGAGCCGGCCTCGAGCGTGCCGGAGTAGACGCGGAAGTAGGTGAGCTTGCCGACGTACGGGTCGGCCGCGATCTTGAACGCGAGCGCGCTGAACGGCTCGTCATCGGAGGCCTTGCGAATGACCTCGACGTCCTCCCCGCCACGGACCGGCTCCATGCCCACCATCGGGGGCACGTCGAGCGGCGACGGCAGGTAGGCGATGACGGCGTCCAGCAGCGGCTGCACGCCCTTGTTCTTGAAGGACGACCCACAGAGGACCGGCGTGAGCTGGCTGGAGAGCGTCGCCTTGCGGATCGCGGCAACGAGCTGCGCCGGCGGGATCTCCTGCTCTTCGAGGATCAGCTCGACGAGCTCGTCGTCGTAGTGCGAGACCTCTTCGAGCAGGTGCTCGCGAGCGGCCTGCGCAGCGTCGAGCAGGTGCGCGGGAATCTCCTCGACGGAGACTTCCTTGCCGAGCTCGTCCTTGTAGACGGTCGCCTTCATCTCGATCAGGTCGATGATCCCGAGGAAGTCGGCCTCAGCGCCGATCGGCAGCTGGATCGGCACGGGATGCGCGCCGAGGCGGTCGATCATCGTCTGCACGCCGCGGTCGAAGTCCGCGCCGATGCGGTCCATCTTGTTGATGTAGGCGATGCGCGGAACGGCGTACTTGTCCGCCTGGCGCCAGACCGTCTCGGACTGAGGCTCTACGCCGGCGACGGAGTCGAACAGCGCGACTGCACCATCGAGCACGCGCAGCGAGCGCTCGACCTCGACGGTGAAGTCGACGTGGCCAGGCGTATCGATGATGTTGATCCGATGACCGGCCCACTCACAGGTGGTGGCCGCCGACGTGATCGTGATGCCGCGCTCCTGCTCCTGCTCCATCCAGTCCATCGTGGCGGCGCCCTCGTGGACCTCGCCCATCTTGTGGGACTTTCCGGTGTAATACAGGATGCGTTCGGTCGTCGTCGTCTTGCCCGCATCAATGTGGGCCATGATTCCGATATTCCGGGTCTTTTCGAGCGTAAACTTGCGCGGCATAGAGGTTTCTCTTCTCTGTGTGCGGTCTTCCTGCGTAGGTCGCCCTGACAGCGGGCAAAGAAACGGGCCCTTCCGGGCCCGTGTCGTTCACATGCTGCGAGGCCCTGTTCGCAAGTGGGCTATGTCTCGCTTGACTCCATGTGAAGGACCGGGGTCACAGCAGCGTTAGGCGCTCTGCAACGGCAAGCGAATATAGCAGGGGCATGCCGTGAGGGCGCGGTGGATGAGGCTTCCGCTACAACCGAGCAACATGGTTCGAATCGCCTGCGCTGTCGTGGCGCTCCTCGTTGTCTTCACGGCGCCGGCCGGAGCCCAGCTGCGCGCGGTCAGCGGCTCGGCCGCCGGCGGTCCGGTTCTGCTCGACGGGCGGGTGCTGTGGGCCGAGCGCGGAGCAGGCGCGGCGCGGGTTCTCAGCGCGCCGGCCGGGGGCGGGGCGGCGAGCGTTTTCGCCGCCGTTCCGTCGGTTGCCCGCGACTCGGTCGAGTTGTCCGCCGGCACGCGGACGCTCGCCGTACTCGTGCGCGACCCGCGCACGCTCGCCGCGCGCGGGCGGCTGTGGACCGGCGGGGTCGCCGGCGGGTTGACGGCGGTGGCCTCGAACGTCGGCGGCGCGCCGATCAACCCCTACGTCCCGGGGCTGCAGGTCAGCGACGCCGGACTTGTCACGCTCGAGGGCGGCGTGGGCGCGTTCTTGCGCGACGGGGGCGGCGGGCCGGCGAGAGAGATCGCGCTGCCTCCGGGCGCCGATCCCGAGATCGTCGGCGTGGGTGGCCCGTTCGGCGTCGCGCCCTCGAGTGAGGGTGTCGTGGTGGTCTTCGATCTCCACACCGACACCGAGGTCCGGGAGATCTCGCTCGGGCGCTTCGATCCGACGACCGTGAACGGCGTCGCGATCTCGCCGGCGGGCGATGTGGCCTTGACGGTGCCGATCGGCGACGGCGGCGATGTCCTGCTGTGGGCGCCCGCGGGTGCCTCGCACGTGCGCGAATTGCGGCGGGGGCGCGAGTACTCGACCGTCGCGACCGCGGGCGGGCGCGTCGCGTGGATCGGCGGCGACGGGTTGCGCGAGGGCACGCGGGTGACCGTGATCGACGCCGCGACGCGCCGGACGGTCTTCCGCGGTCCGCCGAGCTTCTCCGTGCGCTCGTTGAGCTTCGACGGTCGCAACGTCGCGTTCGCGACCGCCTCCTGCGCGCTCGTCGGCCCGGCCGCGCGGTCGGCGTCGCGGCGGACGCTTCCGACGGGCGGCGGGTGCCTGCGCTCCGACGCGGCGGTCAACCCGTCGTCGCCGACGATCCTCGGCGATCGCTACCGGGTTCGCGTCGCCTGCATCAACGCGCCGGGGACGCGCTGCCGCGTCTCCGCGCGGTTGACCACGCGCGACGGCCGTTCAGCGGGCCAGCTCGTCGCCCGCGTCCCGCGCGGGGGCGCGCGGACGCTCTCGATCCCGTTGAACGCGCGCGGCCGGGCCGAGCGCGACGATCGCCTGCGCCTGCGCGTGACGTTGCGCGATCCCGACGGCCGCACCGGGACGGTCTACGACTCCTGACTCGCGCGCGGTGGCGTTCAGGGCTCACCGTGTCGCCGAGCGTCGAGGCCGGGGACCCACGAGGGTTGCGGACGGCTCGCTCGTTCATGATCGTGGGTGCACGAGCGCCGTGGACTTCACCGCTCGGCGGTTGCCGCGAGCCAGCACCGCGCGCATTTCAACAGCGGGCCATGCCCGTTTCGATCACCCGCCGACGGTGCGAGGTGGCGCGTCGGTGGGGTGCTGGGAAATCGCTCTGAGCGGGCCGCGCGGGCGTCGGCGCCGTGGACCTCACGGTTCGTGGTTGGTGTGGGGTGTCGCCGCGCGGGTGAACTGCGGACAACGTGCGAGAGGGGGAACGCTCAGGGGCGCGATCGGCGCGAGCCCGCACGATTGCTTTCCGGGGTCGCGTGTCGGGTCGGCGTGGCGTGCGTGGCGTGGCGCTCTTGCTCGTCCGCGTGGTCACTTATCGACCTATACGGTGCATTTCTGACCACCTCCCAGCCGGCGACCGACCGCCTCGCGCGGCGCGACGGTCCTCAGTCACCGGCCCCGTCAGCACGGGGCGATCGCCCGCGGCCGGGCGCGCACCCGATCACCGGTCCCCCGAGGGGCGTGGCCGCTCACCTTCCTCACAAGGAGGTCATCGCCGCGGCCCACCGCACCCCGAACCGAACGTTCAGCGCTCATCGTTTCGCCGAGCGTCGAGTTTCTCGCGCTCTACTCGAGGAACTCGACGCTCACGCGCTCCCGAGGCGGCCGGCGCAGCACCTCTCCTCCAAGCTCCTGGCTCCCGAGCGTGGTGACGTTCAGCGCCCGTCCGCCGGGGCGGCGGGTGAGCCAGCCGTTCTCGAGCATCGCGTCCAGCAGCGCCGCGCCGAGCGCTCCGGCGAGGTGCGGGCGACGCTCGGTCCAGTCGGCGCACGCGCGCGCGAGCGGGCGGCGGGTGGGCAGCGCCGCCGGATCGACTCCGAAGCGCTCGCGATAGTGCTCGCGCGCTTCTGCCGGGACGGCGAACGTGCCGTCGCGCTCGACGAGCTTGCCCTGCTCGAGCAGCTGGTCGGCGAGTGCGACGCCCGCACGGCCGGCGAGATGGTCGTAACACGAGCGAGCCTCGCGCAGGGCCTCCCGTTCGTTGACCGCGCGCAGGCCGACCGGCCGTGCCGTGTCGCCGGCGATCCGCGAGAGCGCCTCCAGCGCCTCGGCGACGTACAGGCCCGCGAGCCGCGCCTCGCGCCGGCGGCCTCTCCGCTCGATCGTGACCAGCCCCGCCGCTTCGAGCTTGACGAGATGCCCACTGACGGTCGACGGCGCGACCCCGACGCGCGCCGCCAGCGCCCCGGCGGGCAGCGGCGGGCCGCCGAGCAGCTGCTCCAGCATCCGCGCCCGGGTCCGGTCCGCCAGCGCGGCGGCGACGTCGGCGAGGTCGGTCATAGAACGCAGCGTACGCCCGCGACGTTTCGGCGAGCGCCGAAACGTCCCGGGCGTATCGTCGGCGACATGCTGCTCGCCGATCCCGCCTACTCCGTCCCGCCGCCCGGCGCTCCCGGCCCCATCGGCACCATGGCCTGGCTGCGTGCGACCGTCTCCCGCTTCGCGTCGGGGGACACACACGCGCGCCGCCGCGCGATCGCCGAGGCCATGCTCGCGGAACTGAACCCGGCGGAGCTGCGCGCCGCGGCGACGACCGCGGCGCGCGTCGACGCTGCCGCCCGGCTTGCCGCCGCCCGGCCGGCCGCCGCGCCATCCACTGCCGCGCCACGGACTGCCGCGCCACGGACTGCCGCTCCGCCCACCGCCGCCCGGCCCGCCGCCGCTCCGCCCACCGCCGCCCGGCCCGCCGCCGCTCCGCGCGCCGCCGCCCAACTCGCCGCCGCGCCACACACCTCCGCGCCGCCCACCGCCGCTCCGTGTCGCCACGCGGCGGATCCGCCCTCCACCGGTTCCGGGGTCGATCTTCCCTACCTCCCCGTGGCCGTCCTCACCGGCGCGATCGGCGCGGCGCCGGACGACGTCCCCGCGGCCGTGGCGGCCGTGCGCATCGTCGCCGCCGCCTACCACCCCGGGACGGACGCGCCCGGCGCCGACGCGGCGCTCGGCCAGCTGCTCGACCTGCTCCCCGCGGGCGAGCCGGAGGTCGTGGCCCAGCGCGTCGCGCTGCTCGTCCAGGCCTGCGAGGCGACCGCCTGCCTCGTCCGGGGCGCCCTCACGCGACCGCTCGACGATGTGCTCCGCGACACCCCGCCGCCCGTTCCCGTCACGCGTCGGGTCGGACCGGACGGCCGGATCGTCGTCGTCGATCTCGCCGGGCACCCGTTCGGCGCCGGTCCGAGGGCATGTCCCGGTGAGGCGCACGCCCGCGCGCTCGTGGCCGGCGTCGTGGAGGGCGCGCGATGAGCGCGTTCGCCGATCTGCACCGGCGCGGTGAGCCGCTGCTGCTGCCCAACGCCTGGGACCATGCCTCCGCCGCCGCGCTCGCCGCGGCGGGGTTCGCGGCGATCGGGACCACGAGCCTCGGCGTCGCGGCCGCGCTCGGCCTGCGCGACGGGGCGGCGGAGACCGCCGAGGCGACGATCGACCTCGCCCACCGCCTGACCCACCTTCCGGTCCCGGTCACGATCGACATCGAGGACGGGTTCTCCAAGGACCCCGGCGCCGTCGCGGACTATGTCGAGCGGCTCGGCCCCGTCGCGGGCGTCAACCTCGAGGATCAGCTCGGCGAGCCCGCGGCTCACGCCGCGGTCGTCGCCGCGGTCAAGGCCCGCTCGCCCAACGTCTTTCTCAACGCCCGCACCGACACGTACTGGCTCGGGCGCCCGTCGCTCGACGAGACGCTCGAACGCGCCCACGCGTATGTGGACGCCGGGGCGGACGGGATCTTCGTGCCCGGCGTCAGCGACGAGCACGAGATCGCCGCGTTGGCCGAAGCGCTGCCGGTCCCGCTCAACGTCCTGTTCGCCCCGAACCGGCACCCCGTCCCGCGGCTGGCCGAGCTCGGCGTCGCCCGCATCAGCACGGGCTCGCTGCTCTACCGCGTCGCGCTCGGTGCGGCGATCGGCGCCGCGGACCGCGATCCGGGACGGATCGAGCGAGTTCGAAGCCCCGTCGTACGCCACCGTCGACGCCCTCGCCGACTAAAGAACTAAAGGGGCCAGGCCCCTCTAGGCGATCTTCAGGACGAGCTTGCCGCGCACGTGGCCTGCTTCGATGCGCTCGTGGGCCGCGGCCGCGTCCTCGAGGCCGAAGGTGGCGGAGATGTGGGGGCGCAGGCCGTCGTGGACGAGCGGGGTGATGTGCTCGCCGAGGTCGAAGCCGGACGGGCGGACGAAGACGTAGCCGCTCTCGATGTGCTCGCGCTTGGGCGGCGGCGACGCGATCGAGACGAGCCGGCCGCCGGGGCGCAGGGCGGCGAAGGCCTGTTCCTGCGCATCTCCGCCGAAGAGGTCGAACGCGGCGTCGGCGCCACCGCCGTCGGTCAGCTCGCGCACGAAGTGGGGCACGGCTTCGTCGTGGTAGTCGAGCGGCTCGGCCCCCAGCTCGCGCAGGAAGTCGTGGCTGGAAGGCGAGGCGGTCGCGATCACGCGCGCGCCGCGCGCGCGGGCGAGCTGGATCGCGATGTGACCGACGCCGCCCGCGCCGCCGGTCAGGAACAGATGCTCGCCGCCGCGCAGCCCGAGCAGCTCGAGGCTCTGGTGGGCGGTCAAGGCCGCCAGCGGCAGGGCAGCCGCCTCCTCGAAGGACAGCTCCTCCGGCATGTGCGCCAGAAACCCCTCGGGCACGGTCGTGAACTCCGCGTAGGTGCCGTACTCGAGCTCGTGCCGGCGGCAGTACCCGTAGACGGGATCGCCGGGCCGGAACCACGTGACGGCCGGGCCGACCGCCTCGACGACGCCCGCGGCGTCCCAGCCGGGGATCACGGGAAAGTGATACGGGAACGCCCCTGCCAGCGCCCCTTCGCGAATCTTGCAGTCGACGGGGTTCACCGACGCGGCGCGGACGCGGATCAGCACGCCGTCCGGCGCCACCGGAGGCGGCTCGACGTCCAGCAGCTCCAGCGCGTCGCGCCCGCCCCACCGATTGACCGCGATCGCGCGCATGCGCTCCGGAGTATCCCCGTTCGGGCCCGCGCGCACACCGTGGGACGTCCTGAACGACGACGCGCCGGCGAAGGCCGGCGCGCGGTGAAGCTCGTAAGCGAGGGCGATCTACCAGCGGTAGTGCGCGAAGGCCTTGTTGGCCTGCGCCATGCGGAAGATGTCGTCCTTGCGCTTGTAGGCGCCGCCCTGCTGCGACTGCGCGTCCAGCAGCTCGTTGGCCAGGCGCTGCGCCATCGACTTCTCGCGACGGTTGCGGGAGAACTCGACGAGCCAGCGGACGGCGAGCGTGCGAGCACGCGGGGCGGGAACCTCGACCGGCACCTGGTAGGTCGCGCCGCCGACGCGGCGGGAGCGGACCTCCAGCACGGGCGTGAGGGACTTGATCGAGATCTCGAGGGCCTCGACCGGATCCTTGCCGGTGCGCTCCGAGAGGATCGCCAGCGCGTCATAGACGATGCGCTCGGCGGTCGACTTCTTCCCGTCCAGCATCACCTTGTTGATGACCTGCTGGACAAGCTTGGAACGGTGGACGGGGTCCGGATCGATCGTCCGGCGCCCGGCGGCTGCGCGACGCGGCATCTACTTGGCCTTAACTCCGTATTGGGAACGGGCCTTCTTGCGGTCCGAGACGCCGGCGGCGTCAAGCGTGCCGCGGACGACCTTGTAGCGGACGCCCGGAAGGTCCTTGACGCGGCCACCGCGCACGAGCACGACGGAGTGCTCCTGCAGGTTGTGGCCTTCGCCGGGAATGTAGACCGTGACCTCCATCGAGTTGGTCAGTCGCACACGAGCCACCTTGCGCAGAGCCGAGTTCGGCTTCTTGGGCGTAGTGGTGTAAACACGCGTGCAGACCCCGCGACGCTGAGGCGCGGCCACCTTCTTCTTGCGGCCCTTGCCGGACTTCAAGCCGGGGGTGGCGAGCTTCTTCGTCTTCGGGTTGCGGCCCTTGCGGACCAGCTGGGACGTCGTCGGCATACAGCGCGGATGGTAGCAGCGCTCAGCGAGCCGTTTCGGCGGCCCGGGCGCGCTCGCGGCGCTCCAGGAGCTCGCGCTCCAGTATCTCGAGCTCGGAGCGTCGGCGCGCCACCAGCCCGAGGAGCCGGTCGACGTGTGTCGTGACCTCGGCCAGAATTCGTTCCCTTTGCACCGGATCCGAGGTCTCACGCCACCCCCGTCGCAGGGCTGGGCGTGCAGCTTCACCGTGCACCACTTCGCGCAATTCGTCAAGGGACAGGCCGAGAAGATCCTTCAATCGCAACACCTCGATCAGCTGCTCGAGATCGGCGGACCCGTACTCGCGATGCGAGCCCGCGGGCCGCGCACCGGTCTCCGGCAGCAGCCCGATCTCCTCGTAGTAGCGCACGGTTCGCGGGGTCGTCCCCGCCTCCCGGGCAAGCTCGCCGATCCGCATGGAGACCCTCAGTCCCCGGCCGGCCGCAGCAGGCAGATCGCGGTGCCCACCAGCGACGTCGCCGCCAGCACCCAGAGCGCCGTGTGCATGTTGGCCACGAACGGCTCCAGCGTCGCGTCCGAGAGCCCCGTGGTGACGCCCGAGAAGATCTTGAAGAGCGTGTCCTTGGCGACCGAGGAGGTGACGATCGCGAGCACGAACGCGATCGAGATCACGGCCCCGGTGTTCTGCAGCATCGTCCGCACACCCGCCGCGATCCCGCGCCGGTTGGTCGGGACCGTCCCCATCATCGCGGCGGTGTTCGGGCTGTTGAACATGCCGGAGCCGAGCCCGACGACGAACAGCCACAGCGCCGACCAGAAGTACGGCGTGTGCACGCCCAGCAGCGTCATCCCGGCCAGCGCGACGGCGGTCACGAGCATCCCGGCGGCGGACATGATCCGCGAGCCGCGCCGGTCGGCCCAGATGCCCGCCAGCGGCGACGAGATCAGCATCCCGATCGCCATCGGCGCCAGCTCGATCCCGCGGTGATCGGGTCCTGGCCCTTGACGCCCTGGAAGTAGAAGACGAACAGGAACATCAGCGCGAAGCGCGACAGTCCGTTGATGAACGCCGCGGCGGTCGACGCCGCGAAGAGCCGGTTCTCGAAGATCGTGAGGTCGAGCATCGGCGCGCGGCTGCGCTTCTCGATCAGCACGAACAGCGGCAGCAGCACCAGGCCGGCCACGATCGGGACGATCGTCAGCGGGTCCGTCCAGCCGTTCAGCCCGCCGCGCGAGAGCCCGAACACGAGCCCGGTCAGCCCCGCCACGAACACGAGCACGCCCGGGATGTCGTAGCCGCGCACCCGATCGGGCTCGGCCAGCTCGCGCAGCACGAAGAACGCCCACAGCGACCCGAGCAGCGCCAGCGGGACGTTGAACCAGAACACCCACTCCCAGGAGATCGCGACCAGCGCGCCGCCGAGCACCGGCCCGATCACCAGGCCGATCGCGGCCACCATCGTGTTGGTCCCCATCGCGAGCCCGAGCTGCTCGCGCGGGAACGCGTCGGTGACCAGCGCCGCGGAGTTGGCGAACAGGAACGCGCCGCCGAGCCCCTGTAGCACGCGCCAGAGGATCAGCTGCGTCCCGTCGGTCGCGAACCCGGCCCCGAGCGACGCCAGCGCGAAGACCACGAACCCGGCGACATAGGCCTGCTTGCGCCCGAACAGGTCCGACAGGCGCCCGGAGAAGAGCACCAGCACGGTCGAGGCGATCATGTACGCCAGGATCACCCAGACGAGCGAGAGGATGCTCGTGTGCAGGGCTTTCTCGAGGTCGGGGAGCGCGATGATCAACGTGCCGGAGTTGATCGTCGCGAGCAGCATCCCGAGGCTCGTACAGGACAGGGCCCACCACTTGTAGTGCTCGTGTTCGGCGTGAACTCCGAGCCGGCGTCGTCGCGCCGCTGTTTCGACCGCCATAGAACTGGATCTTAACGTCAACGTCCGGTTCTACATGAGTGCGTTCTCATCCCCCGAGTACGGCCATGGCGGCGTTGTGGCCGGGGATCCCGGATACTCCGCCGCCGCGCTTGGCGCCCGCGCCGCAGACCAGGACGTTGGCGTGCGCCGTCTCGACACCCCACTTGCCGACCTCGGCCTCGCTCTCGGCGAACGGCCACGCGAGGTCGCGGTGGAAGATGTTGCCGCCGGGCATCCCGAGCTCGGCCTCGATCTCGACCGGCGTCCGCGCCTCCAGGCACGGCTCGCCCGAGGGCGTGATCCACAGGCAGTCCTCGATCGGCTCGCCGAGCACGCTGTTGAGCGAGCGCAGCGTGGAATCGATCGCCCGCGCCTTGGCCCCGGAGTGGTTCTCGGTGAACAGCCGCGTCGGCATGTGCAGCCCGAACGAGGTCAGCGTCTGGGCACCGGCGTCACGCAGCTCGTCACCGAGGATCGAGGGATCGGTCAGCGAATGGCAGTAGATCTCGCAGGGCGCGAGTTCGGGCACCACCCCGGCGTGCGCCTGCGCGTAGGCGACGGCGAGCTGCGCGGCCGACTCGTTGACGTGGAAGGTGCCCGCGAACGCCTCGCGCGGATCGATCGAGGCGTCGCGCAGCTTCGGCAGCCGCTTGAGCAGCAGGTTGAGCTTGAGCTGGGCGCCCTCGGGCGCGGGATCGTCGGGCGGCGGTTCTCCCAGCAGCTTCGCCAGCACGGCCGGAGCGACGTTGGCCAGCACGTGCCGGGCGCTCACCGAGCCGCCCTCGAAGCGCACCTGCGCCTGCGTGCCATCGGTCTCGATCTCGGTGACCTCGACGCCGAGGCGCAGCTCGGCGCCCGCCGCCCAGGCGATCCCCGCGAGCGATTCCGTCAGCTTGCCCATGCCGCCGACCGGCACGTCCCAGTCACCCGTGCCGTTGCCGATCACGTGGTAGAGGAAGCAGCGGTTCTGGCGCAGCGACTCGTCGTCGAGGCCGGCGAAGGTCCCGATCAGCGCGTCGGTGGCGACGATCCCGCGCTCGAGATCGTCCTCGAAGTGGTGCGCGAGCGTCTCCCCCAGCGGGCGCTCGACGAGCGCATCCCAGGCGGCGTCGTCGCCGACCCGCGCCCGCATCTCGGCGCGCGAGATCAACGGCTGCGTGAGCGTCGGGAAGACGACCTCCGCCATCCGGGCCGTCAGCGCTCCGAACGCCGTCCAGCGGGGATTCGGCGGCTGGCCCGCGCGCACCAGCAGCCCGGTCCCGTCGGGGCGGGGCGAGTACGAGGACACCGAGCGGCGGCGCAGTCGGATCGACAGCCCGAGCTCGTCGCGGATCGCCCGCGGCAGCAGCGAGACGAGGTAGGAGTAGCGCGAGAGCCGCGCGTCGACGCCGGCCCATGGACGCTCGGAGACGGCGGCGCCGCCGACGTGGTCGCGGCGCTCGAGCACGAGCACGGACCGCCCCGCTCGCGCGAGGTACGCGGCGGCCACCAGACCGTTGTGGCCACCGCCGATGATGACCGCGTCGTACAAGCTCTACCCCACTGCGGCGAGCGCGCCGAAGAGCTCGGCGTACGGCTGGCCCGTCGCCTCCGCCACCGGCCGGTAGGTGACCATGCCACCGACGACGTTGACGCCCTTCGCCAGCCCCGGGTTGTCACGCGAGGCCTGCTCGACGCCCGCGTCGGCGACGTGCAGGACGAAGGGCAGCGTCGCGTTGGTCAGCGCGCGCGTCGAGGTCACCGGCACCGCTCCAGGCATGTTCGCCACGCAGTAGTGCAGGACGCCGTCGACCTCGTAGACGGGGTCGGAGTGCGTCGTCGGCCGCGAGGTCTCGAAGCAGCCGCCCTGGTCGATCGAGACGTCCACCAGCACCGCCTGGCGCTTCATCAGCGAGAGCTGCTCGCGGCGGATCACGTACGGCGCCTTGGCCCCGTGTACGAGCACGGCGCCGATCACGAGGTCGACCTCGGGCAGCCGCTGCTCGATGTCCAGCGTCGACGCGTAACACGTGTCCGCGCGGCCGCCGAAGGCGATGTCGAGTTCGCGCAGCCGGTCGATGTTGCGGTCGTAGACGTACACCGTGGCCTCCATCCCGAGCGCGATGAACGCCGCGTTCATGCCGACCACGCCGCCGCCGATGATCATCACCTTGGCCGCGGCGACACCGGGCACGCCGCCGAGCAGGATGCCGCGCCCGCCGAGCGGCTTCTCGAGCATGAAGGCGCCCGCCTGCGTCGCGATCTTGCCCGCCACCTCGCTCATCGGCGCCAGCAGCGGCAGCCGGCCGCGGGCGTCCTCGACCGTCTCGTAGGCGACACAGGTCGCGCCCGACTCCACGAGCCCGCGCGTGAGCTCCGCGTCCGGGGCCAGGTGCAGGTAGGTGAACAGCGTGTGCCGCGGCTCGAGCATCGCCACCTCGACCGCCTGCGGCTCCTTGACCTTGACGATCATGTCGGAGGCCGCGAAGACCGCGGCGGCGTCGGCGAGGATGCGAGCGCCCTGCGAGACGTACTCGTCGTCGGCGATCGCGGAGCCTTCGCCCGCTCCGGCCTGGATCACCACTTCATGGCCGTGCTCGACCAGTTCGCGCACTCCGGCCGGCGTGAGCGCGACGCGGTACTCGTCCGTCTTGATCTCGGTGGGGACGCCGACCTTCATCTAGTTCCTTTCGGCTTGTAACGTCGCCCGAGGTCCGAACTTGAGAGGACGGAGGGCGAAATGAGTTCTCTCCCGCGTAGGGCGAGCCAGAAGTCGATGCGATCACGGGCGGAGTCCAAGGACCGTCCGGTGAGCTCTTCAACACGACGGATGCGGTAGCGCAGGGTGTGACGGTGGCAGAAGAGCGCCTTCGCTGCGCGCTCCCATTGTCCGTTGCATTCGATGAATGCCTCGAGCGAGCGCATCAGCTCGCCGCCATAGGTCCCCTCGGACTCCTCGATCGGGCCGAGGATCGAGTCGCAGAACAGCCGCAGCGCGTCGTCGTCCTGCAGCGAGAGCAGCAGCTGGAAGGAGCCGAGATCGCGATAGGTCGCGAGCTCGCTTCCCCCCGCCGGGCCGTCGATCGACAGCGCTCGCGCCTCCAGCGCGCAGCGCGCCTCGTGGAAGCCGCGCCGCAGGTCGGCGGGCGCGACGGTCCGCCCGGCCCCGGCGGGCACCGGCTCGCCCGCGAGCCGCGAGACCCGCGCGTGCAGGCGCCCGGCGAGCGCGAAGTGCTCGTCGTCTCCCGCGGCGGCCGGCAGCAGCGCGCACAGGAAGCGGCCCGACGTGGCGACGAGGCCGCCGCCGGCCTCCTCGCGCACGGCGGTCGCGAGTGCCTCCTCCGCGTTCCCGCGGGCCGCACGCGACGGGGCCAGCACCAGCGCCCCGGCGCGCTCACGAAGGCCGAACGGCTCGAGCCGGCGCGCCAGCTCGGATCCGCTGAGGTCCCCCGCCACCAACGCGCTCATGACATCGCCCGCAAGCCGGCGCTCGGTGTCGTCGACGACGCGCCGGCGCAGCAGCTCGAGCGCGACGATCGTCACGGCCTGGTGCAGGGTGAGGCGGTCGAGCTCGTTCAGCGGCCCGCCGTCCTTGGCGGCGATCAGCCACGCCTCGGGTTGCGGAACCTCCCCGCGACCGGCGCTCTGGGCGCGCGCGACCGGGAGCGCGAGCGCCCCGTTGAGCGATCGCCGGGGACGAACCCGCGCCGCCCGCCCGCGCGCGCGCGCTCGCGCAGCTCCGAGGTCAGCGACGCGATCGCCCCGTCGGGGAGCGAGCCGCGCCGGGCCAGCAGCTCGCCGCGGCCGTCGAAGATCAGCGCGGGCCCGCCGATCAGCGCGGCCAGCTCACCGGCGACACCGTCCAGGCCGCGCTCTGAGAGCACGATCCGCTCCAGGCGCTCGTGCGCGGAGAGCGCGCGGCGCAGGACCGCGTACTGCTCGTTGACCAGCCGCGAGAACGCCTTCTCGGTGATCGCGATGAACGGCAGCTCGTACGGCACCTCGAACAGCGGGAACCCGTGCGCGGCCGCGGCCGAGCGCAGCCCCTCGGGCGCGCGCTCGTGCGAGAAGCCGACACCGAAGCCGAGGCCGCTGAGACCGTGCTCGGCGAGCCGGCTGACATAGGCGCGCTGCTGTGCGTCGTCGCCCAGTTGCAGCCCGGTGGTCAGCAGCAGCTCGCCGCCCGAGAGCCACGGCGTCGGGTCCGCGAGCTCGGAGCTGTGCACCCAGCGAACCGCGCGATCGAGCCCTGCCTCCCCGGCGATGATGTCCAGTTCCAGCTCGCGCAGCAGCTCCCGTAACGGCAGCATCCCGGCGAGCCTACAACTGGCGCGACCTCAGGCGTTCGTCGTGGCCACGAAGTCCTTCTTGCGGATCAGCGTCAGCGACGTCACGGAGGCGATCAGCGCGAGCACGGCACCCACCAGAAGGATCGCGTTGAGGCCGTCGACGAGGCCGGCCAGACGCTCAGGCCCGCGCGCGGCCTCGGACGCATGGTGGGAGAAGATCGCGCCGAGCGCCGCGACGCCGGTGGCGATCCCGACCTGGCGCAGCGTGGAGTTGATCCCGGACGCCATCCCGGCGCGCGCCGGCTCGACGACACCGACGGCGGTCGACGCCAGCGGCACGTTGATCAGCCCGGCGCCGATGCCCGCGACGATGAAGCCGGGGATCAGGTGCGTCCAGGTCATGCCGGGCTCGATCCCGCGCATCAGCAGCAGCGCGACGCCGACGAACGCGAAGCCCGGGCCGATCAGGTACCCGGCGCCCACCCGGTCGGTCAGCCGGCCGGCGATCGCCGCCGTGATGAAGATCGGCCCCGAGAGCACGAGGAAGCGCACGCCGATGTCGATCGCCGACAGGCCCAGCCCGGCCTGCATGTAGAGCACCAGGTACGGGAAGGCCGAGAACAGCGAGGCGGAGATCGCGAAGGCCGCGATCAATCCGCCGACGAACGTCGGCTTGCGGAACAGCGAGAGGTCGAACATCGGCAGCCGCTGGAGCGCCTCGGCGACCACGAAGGCGATCAGAAGGACCCCGGCGGCGACCAGCGAGCCGACGACGGTCCCCGAGCTCCAGCCCTCTTCGCTGGAGCGGATCAGCCCGAAGACGAGCGCCGCGAGGCCGACGCTGAAGGTCCCGAGCCCGATCCAGTCGATCGGCCGTGGGTGCGGCGCGCGCGACTCCTCGACGGCGCGCAGCGGTGACCAGCAGCGTGACGATGCCGACGGGGATGTTGACGAGGAAGATCCAGCGCCACGACAGCCCGCTGGTCAGCGCGCCGCCGAGCACCGGACCGACGGCGACGGCCACGCCGGTCACGGCCCCGAAGACGCCGAACGCGGTGCCGCGGTCGCGCCCGTGGAAGGCGCCGGAGAGCAGCGCCAGGCCGGTGGCGAACATGATCGCGCCGCCGACGCCCTGACCCGCACGCGCCAACGCCAGGAACGTCGCGCCGGTCGCGAGGCCGCACAGCAGGGAGCCGAGGGTGAAGATCACGATCCCGATCGCGAACAGCAAGCGGCGCCCGTAGCGGTCGGCGAGCGAGCCCGCGGTCAGCAGCAGCGCGGCGAGCGTGAGCGCGTAGGCGTCGATCACCCACTGCAGGTCGGCCAGCGACGCGTCGAACGCCTGCTCGATGTCCGGCAGCGCGACATTCACGATCGTGACGTCGAGCAGCAGCATGAACGTGCCGGCGGCGACGGCGACGAGGGTCCACCACTTTCGTTGCATGCATTCGACCTTATCGTCAGGTTCGATGATCGTCAATTCGCCTAATCATATGGCGGACGACCTATAGTTCGCAGCGGCGTGGACCGCCTTCTGCAACACACCGGCTACCTGCTGCGTACGGCGTTCCTACGTGCGGCGACCATCGCCGCACGCGAATTCGGCGCCGAGGCGCACCCACGCGACGCGGGCGTGATCGCGACGCTGCAGTCCACCGGGCCGCTGTCGCAGCAGGAACTCGCGCTGCGGCTGAACGTCAACCGGACGATGATGGTCAAGCTGATCGACTCGCTCGAGGCCCGCGGCCACGTCGAGCGCGTCCGCAACCCCAGCGACCGTCGCGCCTACGCGCTGCACCCCACGCGCGCGGGCCTGGAGTCGATGGCCGAGATGCTGCCGCGGATGGATCGCGCCGCCGACGAACTGACCGAGCGGCTCACCGCACCGGAGCGCGCGCGCCTGAACGAGCTGCTGCGGGCCTTGATCGACGCGCCGCCGCCGCTGCTCGCCGACCGGACCGGCTTCCTGCTCGCCCGCGCGCACCACCGGTTCCACGAGCGCGCGGACGAGGTGCTGACGCCGTTCGACCTGCAGATCCGCCATTTCGCGGCGCTGACCCGGCTGGCGGACGGCGTGCCGTCGCAGCGCGAGCTCGCCGACCGGCTGCAGGTCAGCGGCCCCGTCGTGGTCGAGATCGTCGATGCGCTGGAGGCGCGCGGGTTGGTCGAGCGCCGGCGCGACACCACGGACCGGCGACTGAACGCCCTGCACGTCACGGCCTCGGGCCAGGACGTGCTCAATGCGGCGACCACGCGCCTGGTAGCCGGCTCCGAGCGCGTTGACGGAGCCGATCGGCGCGAGTGGGGACGAGGAACTGCGGAGGCTGCTGCGGAAGCTGCTGGGCTACACGTGAGCCTGGACGGCGGCGGCACGGACCGGCGGCGGGGTGACCAGCGCGGCGGCGACGACGAGCACGAAGGCGAACGCCTGGACGACGATCCCGACCGTGTCGCCCGGCATCGGATCGCCGAAGACGATGATGCCGCCGAGGATGCAGGAGACGTTGGCGGCGGTCGAGGTGGCGGCGATGACCGGGACGGCCTCGCCTTCCTGCAGGCCGCGGGCCGAGGCGTAGAAGGCGATGACCGAGGCGCCGATGGTGACCGCGAGCCACGGCGAGGAGACGACGCCGACGATGCCGTCAGCGCCCGTCAGGCCCTTGATGGCGATGTCGGAGACGCCGAAGAGCACGCCCGCGGCGGCGCCGAGCATGATGCCGTGGTGGTGATCGGGCATGCCGAGGTGCTTGCCCCCGATCAGCAGGGCGCCGATCACCAGCATCGCGCCCTCGAAGGCGATCATGCCCGCGACGGAGTACGCGGAGTGGGCGCCCTGAGCGGCCGGAAGCGTGATGACGAGCAGGAGCAGGCCGAGCGCGGTCATGCCGACGCCGACCCACTGGCGCAGGCCGACCTTGAAGCCGAAGATCCGCTCCGCCATCACCGCCATGATCACGACGCCGGTGGAAAGCACGGCCTGCACGACCGAGAGCGGAGCGTAGGCGAGGGCGGCGACGTGGAAGATCCAGGCGCCGGCGGCGATCGCCATGCCGATCGCGAACCACTTGCACGAGTAGAGCTGCTTCGCCGTACGGAACGGATGACGGATGTCGACCGTCGGGGCCTCATTCGCACCCTTGTGCTTGTACAGAAAGCCCAGCTGTGTGGCGATGGCGCAGGTGAGCGCCAGCAGGATGCCCAGATTCAGCACGTGTCCTCGTACGTCGATTAGGTAGAGATTCCTCGCCAGTCGCGTAAATAAAGCGCGACCTCCCCGGCGACTTCCCTCTACATCGGTACCCGATCCGCGACCCTTGAGCCCGGATTGCGAGCCAGCCTAGCGTCGCCGATGAAGATTGGTTCAAGAACTCGTGGCAGACTCACCGGATGAAGGTGCGTCTGATCACCGTGCTCGCGATCGCCTTGCTGATGCTGGTTTCCGGTGCTGGGCGGGCCTCCGCGGCGGTTCTGGGCGGAACGATCGAATACTCGAAATCCGGCGGGTTCGCCGGGATCGACGAGTCGATGAGGATCGATCGCGAAGGCCGTGGACGGATCGAGAAGCGCACCTTCTGGTTGTCCGCCCGCGAGGGCTCCAGGCTCGCGGCGGCGATCCGCCGGGCCGACCTGGCGCATACGCGCAGTCCGAAGGGCGCCGGCTGCTGCGATGTCTTCTACTACTCGATCCGCTATCGCGGTCACGCGGTGCGCTGGGACGACAGCGCCAGGGCACTCCCGGACCGCATCGCGGATCTGCAGACCATGCTCGCGCGGCTCTACAGCAGGTACGCGCCGGACTGAGGTCGGTGCGAGACTGCCCCGGATGACGGCCCGCTCGCTCATCGCACTGGCGGCACTCGCCCTGTTCGCGCTCGCAGGCTGCGGCGGCGACGACGCCGCGTCGCCCGCTTTGAAGGGCCCGCTGGTCTACGAGCGCTCGGGTGGCTTCGCCGGCGAGACGCAGACGCTGACGATCCAGCCCAGCGGCGCCGCGACGCTCGTCATCGACCGTGGGACGAAGAACGAGAGCAAGGACTTCAAGCTCGACCCAGGCCAGCTCAAGCGCATCACCGAGCTGGCCGACGAGACCGACCTCGCCTCGGTCAAGGTCGAGAAGGCCGCCCCGGCCGCCGACGCCTTCAAGTACTCGATCAGCTACGACGGCGAGAGGTGCAGTGGCAGGACGGGCAAGCGCCGCAGGAGCTCCAGGAGCTCACCGCCGCGCTCACCGACGTCGTCGACGCCAACAGCGGCTAGGACGGGGCGACCCAGGTGCCGTCGAGCCCGACGGCCGCGAA
The DNA here is from genome assembly GCA_963848475.1 of uncultured Solirubrobacteraceae bacterium. Lineage (GTDB taxonomy): Bacteria > Actinomycetota > Thermoleophilia > Solirubrobacterales > Solirubrobacteraceae > Solirubrobacter. The sequence continues at coordinate 101,469 of CAWKDW010000010.1, forward strand.
CGCGGCGTCGACGCCTCGGTACTCGCTCGGAGTCCTTGCCGTAGCGGTCCTGGGCGGACTGCAGGCAGGCGCTGCGGAAGTCCTCGAAGCCCGAGTCCGAGTCCAGATGCTGGGTGACCGCGTCATAGACGATGTGCTGGGAGGCGTCGCGGCCGATGCCGTCGACCATGTTCACGTAGGCCTTGTTCGGGATGCCGCTGTTGGTGTGCACGCCGCCGTGGTCACGGTCGGTGACGACGTAGTCGGCGACGTGCCCGGGGTCGTCGAAGTCCTCCGGGTGCGCCATGTCGCGGATCGCGCCGTCGGGCAGGTCCTCGCCGATCTGCCAGTCGTCGGGGTCGAGGTTGGAGCCGAAGATGTCGGAGATCGACTCGTTCAGCGCGCCCGACTCGCCCTGGTAGACGAGGCCGGCGGAGCGCTCGGTGATGGCGTGCGTGACCTCGTGGGCCGTCACGTCCAGCGGCGCCGCGTAGCCGTCGCCGAAGACCATCTGCTTGGAGTCCGGGTCCCAGTAGGCGTTGCGGTAGGGCTTGTCCGGGTCTTGCCGGTAGTCGATCGTGGCGATCAGCGGCGCGCCGTTGTCGTCGTAGGAGTCGCGCCCGAAGTTCTCCATGAAGTAGTCGTAGATGCGGCCGAAGTTGTCGTGCGCGGCGTCGGCCTCGGGGTCGCCGGTCGGGCCGTCGCCGTTGACGCGCGTCTGCTCGCCCGGGATATCGCTGCCGTCCTCGGCGTCATAGACGCGGCGGTCGCCGTGGCGGTTCTCGTAGGCCTCCATCTGCGGGCGCACGGAATCCGCGGCCCGGTGCGCGCAGTCGCCGGCGTCGGCAATCGCACAGACCTTCTCGGAGATCGCACGCGCGACGTCGATCCCGATCGACGACGTGACGACCGCGGCGATGATCGCGGCGACCACGAGCAGGACGCCGAGGTATTCGGCGGCCGTCTGACCCGTCGTTCTTCCCAGTGCGCGCATGCGCCGACCACGCTGCCGTGAGCGGCCCGGACCGACAAGAGCCCGGGGACCCCTCTTCGCCTGGGACCGGTCCCAGGACCCGCCCGCTACTGCTGATCGACGTCGACGGCGTGCTGTCGCTGTACGGCTCCGCCCGCGCGGAGCCGGGGTCGCTCGCCGGCGCGCTGGTCGACGGCATCCCGCACCTGCTCTCGCGCTCTGCCGCCGCGACGCTGATCGAGCTCGCGCCGGGCTTCGAGTGCGTCTGGTGCACGGGCTGGGAGGACCGCGCGGACACGCATCTCCCGCATCTGCTCGGGCTCCCGCGCGGCTGGCCGCACATCCACTTCCCGCAGACCGCGGAGCCCGCGGCGCACTGGAAGCTGCCCGCGATCGACGCCTACGCGGGGACTGCGCGCCCGCTGGCCTGGATCGACGATGCCCATGACGCCGCCTGCCGCGAGTGGGCAGCCCGGCGGGCGGGCCCGACGCTCCTCGTGAGCACCGAGCCCGACCTGGGCCTCACCCCGGAGCACGCGAAGCGTGCTCCGGGGTTTTGTAACGTCGCTCTCCGTCCGAACTTGAGAGGACGGAGAGCGAAACCTCTTTCTTTACGGAGTCGTCGTCGACAGCGTGAACGTCAGGGTCTTGCTGTACGGGCCGGTACGCAGGCCCTCGAGGCGGCCGATCGACTGCTTGAAGTTGATCGTGACCGCGTCGTTGCTCTTCGGCGCCGTGTAGGTCAACAGCGTCGTCGGGTTGGCCGAGCCGCCGACCGGCGCGAGCGCCGAGCCGGTGCCGCCGGCGCTGGTGGCCGAAGCCTGCAGCACCTGCGCCAGGGCGAACGTGCCGTTCATCAGCTTGCCCGTGTTGGTCGAGCTCGGATCGGCGACGCTGAGCGCCGCGTCACCCGCGGTGGAGACCACGTTGGCCGTGGAGCTGGCCGTGTAGTCCTTGTCGATGCCCGGCGTGAACGTGCCGAACGTCGCCGGGGTGCCCATGGTGAGGCCGAGCGTGGCGCCGACGGTACCGCCGACGTTTCCGTTGGTGTTGACCGCGTCAAGCACGCGGTAGTTGACCGTCTTGACCGTCACGTTGCCGACGGCGTCGGTCGCGGTGATGGTCAGCACCTGCATGCCGGCGACGCCGGTCGGCAGGTTCGAGCCCGAGGCCGTCGAGCCGACGCAGCCACCCGTGGCCGCGAGGCCCGAGCCGCCCGCCTCATCCGCGCACGAGAACGTGAGCGGAACCGGCTGGCCCTGCGTGTAGACAGCGCCATCGGCGATGTTGGTGATGATCGTCGGACCCGTCTGGTCGAGCAGGAACGTCTTCGACTGGACCGCCGAGACGTTGCCCTTGATGTCGACGGCGAGCCACTTGACCGTGCTCGTGCCCGGCGTGCTGATCGTCAGGACCTCCCCGACGCTGCGGGCACGCTGGCTGTTGTACACCGGCGAGGACAGCGTCGGCGTCGAGCCGTCCGTCGTGTAGTGGATGACCGACGGTTCGCTCGTCATGACGAACCGGTAGTTGATCGGGTCCTTGGACTGCATCACGCCGTCCGAGTCGAGATCGGCCACCGGCGGCCGTCGTGTCCATGCCGTAGTCGTACGCCGACTCGACCATGCCGAAGTTGCCCGCGGCGAACTCCAGCGCCTCGTCGCGACCCTCGTTGGCGTACCGGCCGTCGGACGGGCAGGAGCCCTGGCCGCCGCCGGTACCCACCCCGGCGAAGCACGGCTGGAAGCCGACAGCGGAGGCCGACGTGCCGGACGTCGTCGAGAGCATGCGGTCCGCGCCCGTCTCGAACGAGTAGGCGATGATGCCCTTGCGGTACCAGTGCTCATCGGCCGCGTTGCCCGCGGCCGAGTAGAGCACGTCGGCGATCGGGCCCGTGCGCTGCGGCAGGATCATCGTGCCGCGCGAGTCCTTGATGCGCTTGAGGATCTTCTCGCCGGCCTCGAAGAAGTAGTTCTCGATGCCGATGTTCGGCGCCGGCGCCGTCGTGCGCTGGCCGTCGTTCTTGTAGGAGCCCGGCGCCCACATGAAGTAGCCGCCGTAGGAGTGGATGTTGTTCGCGAACTTGATGTTCGGGAACGTGTCCACGACCCAGTTCTCGTTGCGTGTCTCCGGCTCGGAGTACTCGCTCGGGCCCTGGTAGACCTCGCTCGTGCAGCTCGTCGAGGCGCCGAAGTAGCCGTCGAAGGGCGAGTACTCGCCGTTGTTGCGGTTCATGTCGGTGCCCCAGCTGTTACGAGCCGCCGGGTCGGAGCTGCCCGTGGGGGCGCAGTAGTTCGGCAGCGTCTTGCGCTGCACGCTCGAGTCGTACATCGAGTAGTGCGCGCCGTCCGGGTTGGAGTTCGGCGAGATGAAGACCTCGACGTTGTCGAGCAGCTGCTTGGTCTGCGGGTCGGTCGCGTAGTTCTCGACCAGCTCGTGCGCCGTCTGCAGGCAGGTCAGGCCCGTGGCCCACTCGCGTGCGTGCTGCTGGCAGTACAGGAACACGCCCGGCTTGGTGCCGTCGCGGTGCGTGCCGATCCGGTACAGGTGCTGCTGGAACGGTCCGCGCTCGACGCTGGCCGGAGCGGACAGGAAGTCCGACAGGTTCACGCGCGCACGCGTCGGCACGATGCCGGCGCCCGCGTTGTTGCGGTAGGTCATGGCCGTCACCAGAGCGGCGGCCGCCGGGCTGGCGTTGATCGCCGCAACGACATCAGCGGCCGTCGACTTCGACGCGCCGTTCTCGTCCGTGGCCAGGAAGACCTCGAGCAGCTTGCCGTTGACCTCAACGGTCAGCGGCGCGTTTGCCATCGGGCCCTGGGCGCGGAACTCGGCACGGACGTTGTTGCCGCCGTCCTCCTGGCCCCAGGCCTTGGTGGTGAGCACGACCGCGGAGGCCTGCGCCGTCGCGGCGGTGCCGAGCACCGGCTCGATCTTGAACGTGAAGTCGCCGAGGTCGCCCTGGTAGCCATAGACCTCGAAGGTGTAGGTACCGGCCGTGTTGTAGGTGCGGTTGATGACCTCCGGGCTCGTCCCCGTGTCGACCGTCTGCAGGACGGTGCCGGCGGGGTCCCTCAGCCGCAGGATGAAGTCGGTCGAGCCGGACGGGATACCGTCGACGGTGGCCAGGAGGACCTGCCCCGCGGTGACGGTGAACGGGATCGACGCGAGCGGCGCCGCCTCGGTGATCTCGCCCGTGGTGTTCAGCAGCGCCGGGCCGACCTGGGCGCTCGGGGTCGAGCCGATGCCGTTGGAGCCGGACATGATCGCCTGCGCCTTGCGCTGGTAGCCGCTGGACTTCTCCGGCAGGTTGACGACCGACATGAGGTTCGGGTTCGCCGCGGCGAGCGCGTCGAGGTCCGCGCGGTTCTCGGTCGGGTCCATGTACTTCGTGAAGAACGGCTGGTTCTTGAACCCGGCGACGTGCGGCGGAAGTTCCTTGCCGAGCCACTCGGTGACGTGGTAGGTCTCGACGCTGGCCGACGCGCCGCCCGTGGTCGCCGCGGTGGCGACGCGGACCGTCTTGACGTCGGTGACGCCGTCGGGAAGGCGGATCAGCTGCCGGTGGTACATGTAGACGTCCGGCGCCGGGTCGGTGTCGATGAAGCGACCCATGTTGACCGCGGTGGTCGTGTAGACGCCGTCAGCACCCGCGTAGGTGAGCGCGAGGGTCGGGCCGCTCACCGTGGAGGAGCCGGTGACCTTGGTCGACTTGTTGAAGGCCTCGACGTAGAGGAAGCGCGCGGTCGTGGTGCCGCCGGACGGGCCGACGACGGCGGTGAAGGAGTTCGCGCGCTGGATGACCGTGTCACCCGGGGTCGGGACGACCGACTTGCCCTGGAACTTCTTGCCGCCCTTGGGCATACCGTTCTCGGCGAGGTCGGCGGCGAGCGCCTCCTCGTCGAGGACCGCCTGGCGCTGCTCCATGCGGATCGAGCCGGTGTTGGAATCCTCGATCGTGTTGCCGATCGTGTAGCCGGCGTCCTTGAGCTCGCCGATCTCCTCGTTGGTGGCAAAGACGTTCAAGCACGATGCCGTCGTCCTCGACGCGCTTGTACTCCGCGGCGTCGTACGTGCTCGACGACGGAGTCCACGGCGTCCTGGTTCGGGACCGTGACCTCGATGAGCTGCTCGTACGGGACCCCATCGTCGGCCGCCAAAGCGGTGCCGGCTCCCGTCAACAACAATGCAGACGCGCAGCACAGCGCTGTAAGCGTCCTCTTCCCGACCATGGGCATGCCCTCCGTGAATAGACCCTCGTCCGCCACCCTCGTGGCAGCACTCCGGCGCCTATATGAACATATATGGAGGGCTAGCGCTAGATCTGGCCGTGGAGTTCCCTCCACGGCCAGACCCAACGGCTAGGTACTCGACTACGGAGTAGTCGTGCTCAGCGTGAACGTGAGCGTCTTGCTGTACGGGCCGGTTCGCAGCGCGTCCGTCGCACCGATCGTCTGCTTGAACATCAGCGTGACCGAGTCATTGCTGACCGGGCCGCCGTAGCTCAGCAGCGAGGTCGGAGCGGACGAGCCGCCGACCGGGCCGCCGCTCGCCGCCGTCCCGCCGAGGCTCGACGCGCTCGCCTGCAGCTTCTGCGGCAGGAAGAACGAGCCGTTCATCAGATGCCCGGTGTTGGCCGAGCTCGGGTCCGAGACGGAAAGCGTGGCGCTGCCCGCCGTCGAGATCACGTTGGCGGTGGTTCCCGCCGTGTAGTCCTTCGGGACGCCCGGCGTGAACGCGCCGAACGCGGCCGGCTGACCGAGCGTGAGCGACAGCGTCGCTGCGACGCTGCCGCCGACCGTGCCGTCCTCGTCATCCGCCGCGACCAGCAGCCGCTGCGTGTGGACGGCCTCGTGGTTGCCCTTGAAGTCCTTCGAGAACCACTTCAGCGTGTACGCCCCCGGAGTGGCCAGCGTCAGCACCTCGGCCGGACGGCGCGGACCCTGGCCGTTGTAGCACCGCGTCGCTCCGGCGGGAGCGTCGCAGTCGATTTCCTGCGGCGTCGTGCCGTCGAGCGTGTAGTAGATGACCGACGGCTCGGTGACCCAGTTGAACCTGAAGTTGATCGGGTCGCCGGAGGTCTGCGCGGAGGAGTACTCGACGGTCGTGACCGGGGCGGTCACGTCGTTGAGGTACTCCAGAGCGCCCTGGATCTCGCCGTAGTTGCCCTCGGCGAACTCCATCGTGGAGTCATGGCCCTCGTTGACGAGCAGCGCGTTCGGGTTCGCCACCGAGCCGCACGTCGAGCCCTGGCCGCCGTTGGTGCCCGGCCCGGCGAAGCAGGGCTGGAAGCCGACCGCGGTGCGGGAGATCGAGCCCGTCGTCGCGTTGACCGTGATGCGCTGCGCGCCGGCCTCGAACGAGTAGCCGATGATGCCGCGCTTGTAGTAGCCCTCGTCGGACGAGTTGCCGGCGGCGGAGTACAGCGTGTCGGCGATCGGGCCCACCCGCTGCGGCAGGATCACCGTGTTGCGCGAGGACTTGATGTGGGACAGGATCGTGTCCGCGACCTCGAAGAAGTACTTCTCGATGCCGATGTTCGGCGCCGGCAGGGTCACGCGGCCCGCGGCCTTGTACGCGCCCGGCGCCCACATGAAGTAGCCGCCGTGGGTGTGGATGTTGTTGGCGAACTTGATGCCCTTGAACGTGTCCGCGATCCAGTGCTCGTTGCGGATCTCCGGCTCGGAGGCCTCGAACGGGCCCGAGTACGTCTCGCTCGTGCAGCTGGAGCTCGCGCCGGCGAAGCCGTCGAAGAGCGAGCCGACCGTGTTGTTGCGGTTGAGGTCGGTGCCCCACGAGTTGCGGCTGGCGACGTAATAGCTCGACGAGGTCGGCGCGCAGTAGTTCGTCAGGTTCTTGCGCTGCACGCTCGAGTCGTGGAACGCGGCGTGGCCGCCGTCCGGGTTCGAGACCGGGAGGATGAAGACGTTGAGCTTGTCGACGTATTCCTTGGTCGTCGGGTCCGTGGCGTAGTTGCGGAGCAGGCGCTCGGCCGTCTCCAGGCAGGTGATCGGGGTGACCCACTCACGCGCGTGCTGCTGGCAGTACAGGAAGACGCCGACCGCGTTGTTGGAGCGGTCCTTGCCGATCCGGTACACCTTCTGCTGGAAGGGCCCGCGCACGACGTAGCGGGAGTCGGTGCGGACGAGCGTCGGCGGGTTGGCGGTGAAGCTGCCGGTCCAGTAGACCGTGCCGCCGCGCATGTAGTCCGAGAGCTTGACCCTGGTGGACGAGTACGACGGCCCTCCGGTCGTGCCGTCCACGACCTGGTACGTGCGCGCGCCGGTCGCCGCGACGATGCCGGTGCCCGCGCTGTTGAGGTACGTCATGGCGCTGACAAGCGCGCTCGCGGCCGGATCGGCGTTGATCGCCGCGACGACCTGGGCGGACGTGCTGGTGAGCGCGCCGGTGCCGTCCGTCGCGAGGTTGACGACGATGTCCTTGACCGGCATGCGCGATCTCGGCGATCCCGTCCGCGGAGTTCGTGTCCTCGGGGTCGTGCACGCGCCACGTCCCGTCGCTCACCGTGACCGACAGCGGGGCGTTGCTCGCGCCCGGGTTCTTGAACTCGGCGGTGATGTTGTTGCCGCCGAGGTCGCCGCGCGCCTTCGACGTCAGGTAGACGGCGCCGGGCGTCAGGGACGTCGACGGCGTGCCGTTGCCGGCGGTGGTGCCCGCCATCATGCCCATCGCCGGGCGGCCGTAGCCGCCCGTCTTCTCAGGCAGGTTGACCGACTGGATGAGGTCCGGGAACTCCGTCGTCAACGCGTCCATCCGGTTGTAGATCTCGGTCGGGTCCATGTACTTCGTGATGAAGTCCTTCTGGAAGGCCGTGACCCGGGCCGGGAGCGCCTTGTTGGCCCACTCGGTGACGCCGCTCGTGTCGAAGTTGCCGAGCGCGTCGGCGACGCGCACCGAGACCTCGGCGGCCGTCAGGTTCGCGTCGGCGTTGCGCAGCGCGACCAGGCCCCGGTGGTACATGTAGCGGGAGCCGGAGCCGGCATCGCCGTCGGAGAGCTTGTTGCCGCCGATGCCCGAGTCGCTGCCGTCCGGGCTGATCGTGCTGTTGCTCAGGTTGAAGACCTGCGAGGTGCCGTTCGGCCCCGTGTACGTGAACGACATGGCCGGGCCGGTCGTGTCGCCGTGCAGCTTGTTGTGCGCCTCGACGTAGAGGAAGCGTCCGGCGTAGTTCGTGAACGTGTAGGCGCGCTGGATCACGACGTTGCCGGGAACGCTCACCGCGCCCTTGGCCTTGGCCGACTTCGTCAGGCCGTTCTTGGCGACCTCCGCCGCCAGCGCCTCGTCCTCCGTGACCGCGGCGATCTGCGCCTTGACGGCCAGGCGCGAGCTCGCGTCCTCGACCGTCGCGCCGATCGTGTACCCCTCGGCGCGCAGGCGCGCCTCGGAGGCATCGGTGACGTACACGCCCGCCTCGTTGAGCTCGCCCACGAAGCCGACGTCGTAGCCCTTGCCCTCCAGGGCCTCGATCGAGGCCGGCGAGCCCGTGACCATCACCATCCGTTGTTCCTCGTCCGACAGCGCGGCCGGCGCGCCTATTCCCAGCACGATCGCCGCTCCGAGCAGCGAGACCAACCCTCGGCCAACCATGGCAAACCCTCCGTTCGAAATGACCCCTATGGCCTGTCATCCAGATGACAGGCCACGTGAAAGGCGATCTGAACAGAATCTGAAAGCGGACGTTGCGGTCCGGCCGTGGAAATGTCTCCACACCGCCTAGGCGCGCATTGCCGCCAGAACCTCGTCGACGACGGATTCGGGTCGTTGCTCGAGCTCGACGTCGGTGAACCGCAGGACGGTGTAGCCCGCGGCCCGGAGCTTGCGATCGATGCGCCGGTCCCGGCGGCGTGCCCGCGGACGCTCGTGCCCCGGCCCGTCGATCTCTACGACGAGCTTGAATTGCGGCCAGTACGCGTCGACCTCCTCGCCAAGGACCTTCACGTTCGCGATCGGCTTCGGCCATCTCCCGCGGCCGAGCGCGTGGAACGCGTCCTCCTTCTCGCTCTTGCTTCCGGCACTGCCCCTGAGGTGCAGCTCGATCGCCTCCTCGAGCACCGCGATCTTCTGCCGCCCGTTGAGCCGTGCGGCGCACGCGCGCACCTCGTCGAGATCGAGCAGACCGCGATAGGCGGCCTCGTACATGACGTTGGTCAGACGCTCGACGGTCTCGACCTCGGCGAGGTCGACGATCGTGCGGGCGACCGTCGTCACCGGGATCCCGTTGCGGACGGTGACGTCGCGAGGATCGAGGTTCTTGCAACGGTGAACCTGCACACCGTCGATGCGCACCCTTCGGGGCGAGACAACGGTGATAGCCGCTGGACGGCCGCGCCGGATCCGCCAGAGGTCCCCGGCCGCTCGAAGGTCGAGCGCCGCTCCCTCCCCTGCGGCGAACACCGCGGCCAGGCTGCGTGCCTCTCGCGAGAGCGCGGAGTGCCCGACCGCATCGACGCCCGGATGGACTCGGTGAAGCTTGCCGCTTGCCCGCCGCCGGCTCGCCGCGCTGGGGCTCACACCGGCCGCGCGGAGATCCTGAGGCCGCACCAGTCCGTGCTGACGGCGGGCGATTTCCGCGAGCCGCGTGTCGGGTGGTGCCAATGGGTTGCCGGTAGCGCGATCGAGTGACACCACCCGTCAAATCTCGCGCGTCCGCCTGAACGGAACAACACGCAAACGTGCCGTCACTGTGCCTACTTCGTCACAGCTCTCGGTTAACGACGACGGGCCCCGCCGAAGCGAGGCCCGTCGAGTCTCAGCCGGTAGCTGAGGGTTACTTGTTGTCGCCACCCAGGTCGGCGCCGATGTCGTCGAACGAGCCGCCCGACGGACCGAAGCCCGCGTTGATCTCGTCCAGCTCGGTCGTGTCGAAGGCCGGGCCGAAGCCCTGCAGGCCGTCGTCGTCGCCGAGCCCGAGCTCCGCCGCGAGGTCGTCGCCCTCGAGCAGGCCGACGTCGTCGATGCCGCGGGGCAGCGGCTCCGACGGCTCGATCTCGATCGCCCGGTAGCGCTTGAGCCCGGTGGCGGCCGGGATCAGCTTGCCGATGATCACGTTCTCCTTCAGACCCGCGAGGCGGTCGATCTTGCCCTCGAGCGCCGCGTCGGTGAGGACCTTCGTCGTCTCCTGGAAGGAGGCCGCCGAGAGGAAGGAGTCCGTGGCCAGCGAGGCCTTGGTGATGCCGAGGATGATCTCCGCGTGCACCGCCGGCTCGCCGCCCGCGGCCATGACCTTCTCGTTGATGCGCCGGAACTCGTGGCGATCGACGTACTGGCCCGGGAGCAGGTCCGTGTCGCCCTTCTGCTCGACGCGGATCTTCTTGAGCATCTGGCGCACGATCAGCTCGATGTGCTTGTCGTGGATGTCCACGCCCTGGGACTTGTAGACCTCCTGGACTTCCTTGACCAGGTAGACCTCGGTGTCGGTGCGCCCACGCAGGTCCAGCAGCTCGTGCGGGTACAGCGAGCCCTCGTTGAGCTGCTTGCCCGCCTCGATGACCTCGCCCTCGGCCACCTGCAGCCGGGTGCGACGCGGGAAGGCGTAGCGGTGCTCCTCGCCGGCCGCGTCGGTGACGCAGACGGTGCGGGCCTTGTCGGTGTCCTCGAGGCTGACGACACCGTCGACCTCGGCGATCTTCGCCAGGCCCTTCGGCTTGCGGGCCTCGAAGAGCTCCACGACGCGCGGCAGGCCGTGCGTGATGTCCGCGCCGGCGACGCCGCCGGTGTGGAACGTCCGCATGGTCAGCTGCGTGCCGGGCTCGCCGATCGACTGGGCGGCGACGATGCCGACCGCGTCGCCGATCATCGCCGTCTGGCCGGTGGCCATGGCGCGGCCGTAGCACTTCTGGCACACGCCGACGTTCGCCTCGCACTTCAGCGTCGAGCGGACCGGGATCTTGACCCCGGTCGGGCCGTCGGCCTGCGGGTTCGCGGCGACGATGGCGGCGAGCGTGTCGCGGCCGATCTCCTGGCCCTTGGGCACGATGACCGTGCGACCGTTCGGGCCGTTCTTGATGTCGGCGGCCGCGCAGCGACCGACGAGCTGGTCCTCGGGCTCACCCGTGTTCTTGTACAGCGGCGTCTCGAGGAACTCGGTCGGTGCCGCAGTCCTCGATCCGGATGATGACGTCCTGCGCGACGTCCACGAGGCGGCGGGTCAGGTAGCCCGAGTCCGCCGTACGCAGAGCCGTGTCCGCGAGACCCTTGCGGGCGCCGTGGGTGGACGTGAAGTACTCGATCACGTCGAGGCCTTCCATGAAGTTCGCCTTCACGGGCCGCTCGATGATCTCGCCCTTCGGGTTGGCCATCAGGCCGCGCATGCCGGCGAGCTGGCGGATCTGCTTGAACGATCCTCGGGCGCCCGAGCTGGCCATCATGTAGATGGAGTTCAGCTCGTCGGTCTTCTGGATGTTCTCGATCATCGCGTCGGCAACCTCGTCGGTCGCCGCGTTCCACTGATCGGTGACCGCCAGGTGGCGCTCCTCCTGCGTGATCAGGCCGTCCTCGTACTGCTCCTGCAGGTTGTGGACGCGCTCCTCGTACTTGGCGAGGATGGCCGGCTTGCTCGGCGGCACGACCACGTCGTTCTTGGAGATCGTGATGCCGGCCTGCGTGGCGAAGCGGAAGCCGAGGTCCTTGAACGCGTCGAGGACCTGCGAGATCGCGCTGGCGCCGAACGTCTGCACGAGCTCGTCGACGAACTGCGTCGTGTCGCGCTTGCGCAGGGACTTGTTGATGAAGGAGTACTGCGAGTGATCGAACTCCTCGCCCATCGTCTCCTGCAGGGCGCGCTCGATCTTGTCGTTGAAGATGATCCGCCCGACCGTGGTCGCGACGTGACCGTTCTCGACCCACTCGGCCCGGTAGTGCGCCGGGTCGTGCAGGCCGACGATCTTGTGCTCGTAGGCCAGCTCGGCCTCCTGAGCGGTGCGGAACACGTGGACCTTCGGCTCGAACGTCGCCGGGTCGATCGCGTTCAGCGCCTCTTCCTCGAGCCCGTAGGTGAGGTAGTAGGTGCCGAGGATCATGTCCTGCGTCGGCGTGGCCAGCGGAGCGCCATGGGCCGGGGACAGGATGTTGTTCGACGAGAGCATCAGCACGCGCGCCTCGGCCTGGGCCTCGGCGGAGAGCGGGAGATGCACGGCCATCTGGTCGCCGTCGAAGTCGGCGTTGAACGCGTGGCAGACGAGCGGGTGGACCTGGATGGCCTTGCCCTCGACCAGCACCGGCTCGAACGCCTGGATGCCCAGACGGTGAAGCGTGGGCGCGCGGTTGAGGAGCACCGGGTGCTCGTGGATGACCTCTTCGAGGACGTCCCAGACCTCCGGGATCATCGAGTCGACCATCTTCTTGGCCGCCTTGATGTTCTGGACGGCCTTGCGCTCGACGAGCCGGGCCATGATGAACGGCTTGAAGAGCTCGAGCGCCATCAGCTTCGGCAGGCCGCACTGGTGCAGGCGCAGCGACGGGCCGGCCACGATGACCGAGCGGCCCGAGTAGTCGACGCGCTTGCCGAGCAGGTTCTGACGGAAGCGGCCCTGCTTGCCCTTGAGCATGTCGCTCAGGGACTTCAGGGCGCGGTTGCCCGGGCCCGTGACGGGCCGGCCGCGGCGGCCGTTGTCGAACAGCGCGTCGACGGCCTCCTGCAGCATCCGCTTCTCGTTGTTGACGATGATCTCCGGCGCGCCGAGGTCGAGCAGACGCTTCAACCGGTTGTTGCGGTTGATGACGCGGCGGTAGAGGTCGTTGAGGTCGGAGGTCGCGAAGCGGCCACCGTCGAGCTGGACCATCGGGCGCAGCTCCGGCGGGATCACCGGAACGGCCTCGAGGATCATCATCTCCGGCTTGTTGCCCGAGTGCAGGAAGGCCGAGACGACCTTCAGGCGCTTGACGGCACGCTGCTGCTTCTGGCCCTTGGCGGTGCGGACCTGGTCCTCGAGCTCGATGCGCTCGGCCTCCAGGTCGACCTGCTCGAGCAGATCGCGGACCGCCTCGGCGCCCATGCCGCCGCGGAAGTACTCGCCCCAGCCGTACGGCGAGCCGAAGCGCTCCTTGAGCTCACGGAACAGCGTCTCGTCGTTGACGACCTGCTTCGGCGTCATGTCCTGGAAGAGATCCCAGACCTGACGCAGACGCTCCATCGCGTCCTCGATGTAGGCCTCGGTGTCCGTGCGGTCGGCCTCGAGGACCTTGCGCATGTCCTTGATGTGCTTGGCGCGCTCGTCGTCCTCGAGCTTCTTCGGGTCGATGTCGAGGTGCTCGGACCAGAGGTAGTCCTCGTCGGAGAAGTCCTTCTGGGACCCCGACGTCAGGTACGCCTCGCGACGCTCCAGCGACTCGTCGATCTCCTGCAGGCGCAGGTTCTTCTCGGCCGCGTACTCGTCGAGCGACTCGTTGACCTTGGCGGCCAGGTCGTCGAGGTCCGCGCCACGCGCGTCCTCGTCGACCCACGTGACCATCGAGGCCGCGAAGTAGAGGACCTTCTCGAGCTCCTTGGGAGCCATGTCGAGCAGGTAGCCGATGCGCGACGGGACGCCCTTGAAGAACCAGATGTGGCTCACGGGGGCGGCCAGGTCGATATGGCCCATGCGCTCACGGCGCACCTTGGACCGCGTGACCTCCACGCCGCAGCGCTCGCAGACGATGCCCTTGTAACGGACGCGCTTGTACTTACCGCAGTAGCACTCCCAGTCCTTGGTCGGACCGAAGATGCGCTCGCAGAAGAGGCCGTCCTTCTCCGGCTTCAGCGTGCGGTAGTTGATCGTCTCGGGCTTGGTGACCTCACCGGAGCTCCAGGAGCGAATCTGCTTGCTGGAAGCGAGGCCGATCTCGATTGCGTCGAAGTTGTTGATGTCGATCATGCGGTCTCCTCGCCGTCGGCCTTGGCCTCGATGTATCCGGCGTCGGTCTTCTCTGAGTCTTCTGTCTGGCCCTCTTCGCCTTCGGAGATCTCGAGTGCCTCGGTCTCGTCGGCGGCCTGGCCGTCGGTGGCGCGCACGCCCGAGAGATCGATGCCGAGCTCTTCGGCGGCGCGCAGCAGGTCGTCGTCCTCGTCGCCCATCTCGGCGCGGGCCCCGTCGTCGGAGACGACGTTGACGTCCAGCGCCAGCGACTGCATCTCCTTCAGCAGCACCTTGAAGGACTCGGGGATCGACGGTTCGGCGATGTTCTCGCCCTTGACGATCGCCTCGTAGGCCTTCACGCGCCCGACGGTGTCGTCGGACTTGATCGTGAGCATCTCCTGCAGCGTGTACGCGGCGCCGTACGCCTCCAGCGCCCACACCTCCATCTCACCGAAGCGCTGGCCGCCGAACTGCGCCTTGCCACCCAGCGGCTGCTGGGTCACGAGCGAGTACGGGCCGGTCGAACGCGCGTGGATCTTGTCGTCCACGAGGTGGAGCAGCTTCAGGATGTACATGTAGCCGACGGTGACCTGCTTCTCGAACGGCTCACCCGTGCGGCCGTTGTACAGCGTGAACTTGCCGGAGGCCTTCTCACCGACGCGGCGCTTCTCGTCGATGTCCATGCGGATCGCGCCCTTGTGGCCCTTCTGCCACTGCACGAGCGCGTGGTCGACGTCGGCGACGGTCGCGCCGTCGAAGACCGGGGTCGCGACGTAGACGCGGCCGTTGTCGGACTCCGGGGCCCGCTTGTAGGCCTCGGTGCCGTCGTCGTACCAGCCCTGCGCGGCGGCCCACCCGAGGTGGGTCTCCAGCAGCTGGCCGATGTTCATCCGGCTCGGCACGCCGAGCGGGTTGAGGATGACGTCGACGGGCGTGCCGTCCTCGAGGAACGGCATGTCCTCTTCGGGCACGATCTTGGAGATGACGCCCTTGTTGCCGTGACGGCCGGCGAGCTTGTCGCCCTCGGCGATCTTGCGCTTCTTGGCCACGAACACGCGCACGAGGTCGTTGACGCCGGGCGACAGATCGTCGCCGGCGGCGCGGCTGAAGGTCTTGACGTCGATGACGACGCCGCCCTCGCCGTGCGGGACCTTCAGCGAGGTGTCGCGGACCTCGCGGGCCTTCTCCTTGAAGATCGCGCGGATCAGCTTCTCCTCGGCGGTCAGCTCGGTCTCGCCCTTGGGCGTGACCTTGCCGACGAGCAGATCGCCCGACGCCACTTCGGCGCCGATGCGGACGATGCCGCGATCGTCGAGGTTGCGCAGCGACTCCTCCGAGCGGTTCGGGATGTCGCGCGTGATCTCCTCGTCGCCCAGCTTGGTCGTGCGGGCGTCGATCTCGTATTCCTCGATGTGGATCGAGGTGAGCTCGTCGTCCTTGACCAGGCGGCGCGACAGGATGATCGCGTCCTCGAAGTTGTAGCCCTCCCAGGACATGAAGGCGACCATCAGGTTCTTGCCCAGGGCCATCTCGCCCTTGTCCGAGCTCGAACCGTCAGCCAGCAGCTGCCCCTGGATCGACTTCCTGACCCGCCTTGATGAACGGCTTCTGGTGGATCAGGGTGCCCTGGTTGGAGCGCATGAACTTCTGCAGGTCGTACTCGTCGCGGGCGCCGTCCTCGGTATTGATGACGATGCGGGTGGCGTCGACGAAGTCGATCACGCCGGCGTTCTTGGCCAGCAGCACGTCGCCGGTGTCGAGCGCCGCGCGGCGCTCCATGCCGGTGCCGATCAGCGGCGCGTCCGTCTTCAGCAGCGGGACGGCCTGGCGCTGCATGTTCGAGCCCATCAGGGCGCGGTTGGCGTCGTCGTGCTCGAGGAACGGGATCATCGCCGTGGCGACGGACCAGATCTGCTCCGGAGACACGTCGATGAGGTCGACCTCGGACGGCTCGACGTAGACGTACTGACCCGCGAGCGTGCGGCAGAGGATGCTGTCGCGCGTGAGGGCGCGGTTCTCGTCGACCGGCTCGTCGGCCTGAGCGATCAGGCGCTCCTGCTCCTCAGTGGCGTCGAGGTGCAGGATCTCGTCGGTGAGCTTGCCGTCCTTGACGACCCGGTAGGGCGTCGTGACGAAGCCGTGCTCGGAGACCTGCGCGTAGCTCGACAGCGAGCCGATCAGGCCGATGTTCGGGCCCTCCGGCGTCTCGATCGGGCACATCCGGCCGTAATGGGTCGGGTGGACGTCGCGGACCTCGATCGGCGCGCGCTCACGCGTCAGGCCGCCGGCGCCGAGGGCGCTCAGGCGCCGCCGGTGGGTCAGACCGCTCAGCGAGTTCGTCTGGTCCATGAACTGGCTGAGCTGCGAGGAGCCGAAGAACTCCTTCAGCGCGGCCACGACCGGGCGGATGTTGATGATCGTCTGCGGCGTGATCGTGTCCGCGTCCTCGGTCGTGAGGCGCTCACGGACGACGCGCTCCATCCGGTAGAGGCCGATGCGGAAGGCCTCCTGGATGAGCTCGCCGACGGTGCGCAGACGGCGGTTGCCGAAGTGCTCGTACTCGTCCAGGTGCTCCTCGACGGCCTCGCGCGGGCGGCTCAGCGCCTCCGCGGCGTAGTCCTTGAGGTCCTCGTCGAACTCCTCGGAGATGCCGAGGATGTTCGGGAGGCGCACCAGCTCGCGCACCAGCGCGAGGATGTCGTCGTGCGTGAGCGTGCGGACGTCGAGATCGATGTCCAGGTTCAGGCGCGAGTTGAGCTTGTAGCGACCGACGCGCGTGAGGTCGTAGCGCTTCGGGTCGAAGAAGAGCTGGTTCAGCAGGGCGCGCGCGTTGTCGACCGACGGCGGCTCGCCGGGACGCTGCTTCTTGAAGAGCTCGATCAGCGCGCCCTCCTCGGAGCGCGTGACCTCGGTATCCGCATCGATCGTGTTGCGGATGTAGAGGCTGTCATCGAACAACTTCAGGATCTCTTCGTCCGTGCAGTAGCCCATCGCGCGCAGCAGGACCGTGACCGGCAGCTTGCGCTTGCGGTCGATGCGGACGTAGACGCGGCCCTTCTTGTCGATCTCGAGCTCCAGCCACGAGCCGCGGGCCGGCATCAGGTTCGCGACGAAGACCTGCTTCTCGGAATCCTTGGGCTCCATCAGGTAGGCGCCCGGGGAACGGACCAGCTGCGTAACGACGACGCGCTCGGTGCCGTTGATGATGAAGGTGCCGCGCTCGGTCATCCACGGGAAATCGCCCATGAAGACGGACTGCTCGCGGATCTCACCGGTCTCGCGGTTGATGAAGCCGACCGTGACGGTCAGCGGGCGCGCGTAGGTGAGGTCCTTCTCGCGGCACTCGTCGAGCGAGGCCACGGGGTTGTCGAACGTGAACTCCCCGAACTGCACGGCCAGGTTGCCGGTGTAGTCCTCGATCGGCGAGATGTCGTCGATCGTCTCGCGCAAGCCGCCCCCGTCTGGATTCACCAGCCAGTCGAAGGACTTCTTCTGGATGTCGATCAGGTTCGGAACATCGATCGACTTGTCGAGGCGCGCGAAAGTACGGCGCGTGCGGGAAGCATCAACAGAAGCCAAGACGGCGACTCCTCGGGGAGGTCGGGTGCGAGCGGGCGGAGGTGCGCGGAGAGTGCCAAAGGCATACGGGCGCGACCAGCCAAGATAGCACAGGGGAAGGCGAACCCCCCGGCGAGGGGCGCTCGACGCTCACGGACCCCGCCCGGCCCGGCTCCCGTATGTGGCGGGAAGGGCGCTGTGGACGGCTGCGACTATCGGTCGAGTTGCCTCAGGATAGCGGCGGGTCCAAGCCAGGGGAAGGCTTCAGGGCCAGACAGCCACAACGTGGTGTGAGATGGAACACTTCGGCGCTCATCCACGCATCCCGGGTCCAGCGGGGGTCGAGGAAAGAGCCTCAACGACCGAAAGGTCTTGAAGATGATTCTCGCCCGTGTCGCTAGACCCGTCCTTCTCGCGTGGCTTCCGCTCCTGGCGCTCGGTGCGTTCGCGCCCGCGGCCGGAGCGGCACCGAGGGCGGGTTCGACCCTGCAGATGCGCGCCGGACACGGCGCGGCGAGCGGGGTCAGCGTGAGCGGTCCCGACACGCTCGCGTTCCGCGTCCGTGCCCGTCGCTGCGACAGCGGCACGACGCTGCGGATCGCGTTGGCGGCGCGCGCCGGAAGCTGCTGGTCGCGAGCACCGCCTGGACGACGGCGCGCCTGCGGCTGAAGGCGAGCGAGTCCGGCGAGGTCCTGTTCTCGGTCACGGCCGCCAAGCGCTGCGGCGCGGCGACCGTGGACGTCACCGCCTTGAGCGCGCGCAGCCTGACGCGCGCCATCACCGCGCGGGTCAGCGCCCATCCGCCGCGGGACGAAGAGGAGGTCTTCGAGCAGGACGTCGCGCCGGTCACGATCGCTCCCACACCGGTCGCCACGGCCGCTCCGGCCGCCGCCACCCCGACGCCGACCCCCACGCGCACGCCCTCGCCCACCCCGACGCGCACCGCCATGCCGACCCCGACCCCGACCGCGGTCGCCACTGCCGCCGCGACGCCGACCGCCACGGCCACGCCCACCCGCACGGCCACCCCGACCGCCACGGCGACGGCCTCATCTTCCCCGACCGCGACCCCGAAGACGCGCCGCTGGGGCATCATCGGCAACCAGCCGCAGCGCGCCCGCTCCGAGCGCGCGGCCGGCATCACCTCGAAGGTCGTCCGGCTCAGCTGGAAGGACCTCGAGCCGCAGGAGGGCCAGGTCTCCTCGTCCTACGTGTCGAGCAAGCGCGCCGAGATCGCGACGCTCAAGGCCGCGGGCCTGGAGATCATCCTCGATAGCGGCCTGCACGACGTCCCGGCCTGGGTCCACACCCGGCCGAACAGCTACTACGTCAACCAGTACGGCGAGAACTGGACGCCCGCGACCGACGGTGACCTGGCGATCGACAAGGGCGATGCGAACCTCGTCTTCAACCCGGCGATGCGCGTGCTCGGCGCAGCGTACCTCAAGCGCGTCGGCGAGCTCTTCGGCGCCGACGCCTACGCGATCCGGATCGGCGGCGGACGCTGGAACGAGCTCGGCTACCCGCCCGCCAAGACGCCGGCGCACACCAACACGTACTGGGCGTTCGACACGCTCGCCCAGCAGCAGAGCCCCGTTCCCGGCTGGAAGCCCGGCGCCCCCTCGCCCAACGGCGAGGCGCAGAAGTTCCTCGCGTTCTACCTGAAGGCGATGGTCGACTTCCAGCAGTGGCAGATCCAGTCGGTCAGGGCCGCGTACGCCGGGCCGATCATGGTCCTCTACCCCGGCTGGGGCGTGCGCCCGGGCCAGGCCGCGGGCGCCGCGGCCGACCGGCTCCAGGGCCGGACGTCGGTCGAGATCAACGGCGAGCTCCAGCGCGGCTTCGACTGGGCCTCGCAGGTCGCGGCGATCAACGACCCGAAGGTCTGGCCGGCGACGACCTGGATCGACGCGCCCTACGGCAGCGACGCGACGACCAACCAATCCGACTGGCGCCCGCCGCACTATCTGGCCTCGATCGCCAGCCCCGGCGCCACCGTGTGGGGCGAGAACACCGGTGGCGGGACCGCCGCGGTGATGACGTTCGCCGCCCAGCAGGCCAAGACCTACGGCCTCGCCGGCATGGTCTGGTATCGCGAGGAGGAGCTGTTCGGGGGCGGCGCGTTCGCCACCCTCGAGAACTACCGGGCGGCGATCGCGGCCGGATCGACCTTGTAGAGCCGCAGCTCACCCATCGTGCGGCCGCGTCCACGGAAGACGACGCGGCCGTTGCGGTCCAGCCAGCGCTCGAACGCCGCGTCGGCCTTGCCGAACCCGTCCTCGATCAGCCGGGTCGAGATCAGCACGTAGGCGGCGTGGTTGGCACGCAGCGCGCTGGGCGTGGACCACTCCCCGACGACGGCGTCGCGCTGGACGAACTGCGCGGTCTCCTCGGTCACCGAGATGCGCGTGCCCGACGGCAAGTGGGCCGCGGTCCAGCTCGCGTACTGGCGGTAGGTGTCGTCGTGGTTGGAGCGGAGCTTCACCCACGACCCGCCGGCGGCCGCCAGCCATACGACGGCCAGCCCGATCGCGACCGCCCGCACCGCGGGCCGGCGCGCGGCGATCAGCGGCACGGCGAGCGCGACGCACGCCAGTGACGGGACGGCCATGAAGTAGAACATCTGCTCCTCGAGCGTCCCGATGCCGACGCCGTAGACCAGGTGCAGCGCCGCGCAGAGCTGGATCGCGACCAGCAGCGTCACGCCGAGTGGGGCGGTGCCGCGGCGGATCGCCGGAACGCGCGCCAGCGCGCACAGCGTCCCGATGCCGCAGAGCGCGTAGGAGGCGCCGAAGTACGGCATGTTGCGTTTGAGCGTCTCGACGAGGGTGACACCACCCGGGCGGTTGAAGCCCGTCTCCTGCTTGATGCCGAGCAACCGCAACAGCCCGGAGGCCTTGTCGTCGAAGAGCAGGCCGAAATTGCCCGTCACAAGCACGATCAGCAGGTAGGCGAGATACAGCGAGCAGGCGACCGCGACGGCGGTCAGCGCGCGGCGTCGCAGGCCCTCGACGGGCACGAACGCGGCGATCAGCAGCAGCGGCAGGACCGTGAGGTAGGCCGCCGTGTCCTTCGTCAGCAGCGCGAGCCGACGCACCCCGGCGAGGATCGCCGTGGCGGCGTCTCCCGAACGATGAAGATCAGCAGGCCCGTGGCGACCCAGAAGAGCGTCGGGGCCTCGAGGAACAGCCGGCCGTCGAAGCGCATGAGAACGGGTCCAGCGCGTACAGCACGCCGGCGACGATTCCCGCGAGCGCCCCCGCCGTCCGCCACACGGCGGCGGTCAGAATCCCGCAGGTCAGGGAGCCGATGATCGCCGGGACCAGCCGCAGGTCGAGGATCCGATCCACCGAGGTGGGCCGTAGCCCGGAGATGTCGATCAGCCCGCCCAGGAGCAGGAAGAAGCCTGGCGGGTGCAGGTCGAACGGCCGGCCGTGAAGCTCGACGCCGTTCCCGACGGCCACCGAGTCCGCGATCTCCGAATAGGTCACTTCGTCGATGTGGAGGTCGGTCGCGGTGTCAAGGCCGATCACGCGCAGGACGAGCGCGAACGCCACCAGGGCCAGTGGCCCGAGCACCCAGCTAAGGCCGCTACGCGAGCGCAGAGGCGTACCCGCTTCCTGAGCCGAGGCGAGACCCTCCACCCGCTCGAGGTCGCGAGCTCGCGCCGCGGCGTCCCATCAGCGCGCAACGCTGCGGATCGTCGAGGAGTCGCTGCAGCGCGGACCCGTAGGCGGCAACGTCGAACGGCTCGACCAGGGTCGCCGCGCCGTCGCCGACCGTCGTGCGCAGCCCGTCGATGTCGAAGGCGAGCACGGGCGTGCCGCAGGCCATGGCCTCAAGCGCCGTGATCCCGAAGGTCTCATAGCGCGAGGGCACGACGGCCACCTGACCCGGGCGAGCAGCCGCCACTTCTCGGCGCCGTCGACGCGGCCGAGCAGTTGTACCCGCTCGGAGAGCCCGCGCGAGCGCACCATCGCGGCGAAACGGTCGGCGTGCTTGCCGTCGCCCGCGACCAGCACCCGCGCCGCGGGCACGCGCTCGAGCGCGTCGAGCAGCAGATCCAGGCCCTTCTGGTCGATCTCGAGCCGGCCGATGAACACGACCAGGCCCGGCTCGGTCTCGACGGGGACCCGCAGCGCCTCGGCGAGCCCGGCCTCGTCGATGCCGTTGCCGATCGTGTGGACGTTCGCGTCCGGCGCCGCGAGCCGTAGCTTGGCCGCGATCTCCGGCGAGACGGCGATCAGATCGCGGTGGCTGCGGGTGCCCCAGCGCTCGATCGCGGTGAGCACGGACGGCGGCACGTAGTACTGCGCGGCCTTCTCACGGGCGAAGTAGCCCTGCACGGAGCCGACCGTCGGGACCTTGGTCCAGTGGCCGACGCCCATGCTCGACCACGGCGGGGCGAACTCCTCCACGACGAGGTCTGGCTTGAGCGCGCGAACCGCCCGGCGCGTGTAGAGCGGCAGCAGCGCCTGATAGCTGAGCAGGCTGGGGCGTAGCCGCGCGGGATGCCCAGCTGGCTGTAGAAGACCCCGTCCTCGCGGCGCGGGCCGAGGTCCTTGTGCGCCGCCGTGACGAC
>CAWKDW010000011.1:0-129740 GCA_963848475.1 uncultured Solirubrobacteraceae bacterium
CCCCGCTGCGACGACGCGCGGCGGCCGTGCTCCAGAGCACCGCGGAGATTCTCGCTCTCGCTCCGCGTCGTCGTGCGGCAGGCTGCCGACGCCTGTCGTCGCCCACGCCGGCAGCCGGTCCAGCACGCTCATGCGCGCACTGCCGCCCGTCGCCGATGGGCCGCCGCGACCATGTTGCGCAGCGCCGGGCGGACCTCGTTCCAGCCGCGGGTCTTGAGCCCGCAGTCGGGGTTGACCCACAGCCGCTCGCGGCCGACGCGGGCCTCCGCGAGCTCGAGCAGCCGCTCGATCTCGTCGACCGACGGCATCCGCGGCGAGTGGATGTCGTAGACGCCGGGACCGATCTCGTTCGGGTACTCCAGACCGCCGCCGAAGGCGTCCAGGACCTCCATGTCCGAGCGCGAGGCCTCGATCGAGATCACGTCGGCGTCGAGCCGGACGATGTGCTCCATGATCTCGTTGAACTCCGAGTAACACATGTGCGTGTGGATCTGGGTGTCCGGCCGCGCGGGCGCGACGGTCAGCCGGAAGCAGTCGACGGCCCAGCGAATGTAGTCGTCCTGCTCGGCCCGGCGCAGCGGCAGACCCTCGCGCAGCGCGGCCTCGTCGACCTGGATCGCGAAGCAGCCCGCGGCCTCGAGGTCTGTGACCTCGTCCGCGATCGCGAGTGCGATCTGCGTGCACGTCTCGCGCCGCGGCTGGTCGTCACGGACGAACGACCATTGCAGGATCGTCACCGGGCCGGTCAGCATGCCCTTCATCGGCTTCGGCGTCAGCGACTGCGCGTGCTGCCACCAGCCGACGGTCATCGGCTGCGGCCGCGAGACGTCGCCGTAGAGGATCGGCGGCTTCACGCAGCGGCTGCCGTAGGACTGCACCCAGCCCGCGCCGGTGAACGCGAACCCTCGCAATTGCTCGCCGAAGTACTCGACCATGTCGTTGCGCTCCGGCTCGCCGTGCACGAGCACGTCGAGGCCGACGTGCTCCTGATGGGCGACGACCTCTGCGATCTGGGCCTTCAGGAAGCGCTCGTATTCGGCCGGGTCGATCCGGCCCGCGCGCAGGTCGCGGCGCGCGGCACGGATCTCGGGCGTCTGCGGGAACGAGCCGATCGTGGTCGTCGGCAGCTCCGGCAGCGGCACGCGCTGGAGCTGGGCCGCGCGGCGCTCGGGGTACCGGGCGCCGCGGTCGTAGTCCGCGCTGCCGAGCGCTGCCGCTCGGCCCCGGACGGCGAGGTCGTTGGTCAGTGGCGAGCTACGTCGCGCGCTGTTCGTCTCGCGGGAGCCGGCCAGCAGCACGTCGCGGCGCTCCGCGCCGGCGTCGGCGGCCTCACCGAGCGTGCCGAGCTCTGCGAGCTTCTCCGCGCAGAACGCCAGCCAGGGCCGGATCTCCGGATCGACCGCGGTCTCGCGCGCCGCGTCGTAGGGCACGTGCAGCAACGAGCACGACGGGGCGATCGTGACGCGGTCGCTTCCGAGCGCGGCGGTCGCGGCGTCGATCCGGTCGAGCGCGCGGTCGAGGTCGGCGACCCACACGTTGCGGCCGTCGAGCACGCCGAGCGAGAGCCGTCCGGTCGCAGCCTCGAGCGCGACCGGAAGCTGTCCGGGAGCGCGCACGAGGTCGAGGTGCAGCTCGGCGGCGGGCAACTCGAGCACGCGCGGATCGACCGGCGCGAAGTACGTCGCCAGGCAGAGGTCGAGCCCGTGCCGGTTCAGCTCCGTCCACGCGTCAGCGAAGGCGTCGAGCTCGCCCGCCGTGCGATCGAGCGCGAGGCACGGCTCGTCGAGCTGGACCTCGCTCGCACCGGCCGCGCGCAGCTCGCCGAGCAGCTGCCCGTAGACGGGGACGAGCTGATCCAGCGCGTCCAACGGGCGCTCGAGCCCCTTCGCGAGCAGCAGGAAGCTGAGCGGGCCGAGCACGACCGGCCGTGTCGCGATGCCCAGCTCGGCGGCCTCACGCAACGGGCGCGTCCAGTGCTCGCTGCGCAGCTCGAAGCGCTGTCCGGCCTCGATCTCGGGGACGAGGTAGTGGTAGTTGGTGTCGAACCACTTCGTCATCTCGAGCGGGCGCTGGCCGGCGGTGCCGCGCGCGAGCCCGAAGTAGGCGCGCTGATCGTCGCGGTCGACGTCGCCGAAGCGCGGGGGGATCGCGCCCAGTGCCCAGGCGGTGTCGAGGACGTGGTCGTAGAGGCTGAAGTCGCCCGACGCGATCACGTCGATGCCGGCGGCGCGGGCGCGCTCCCACCCGGCTCGCCTGAGTTCGCGGGCGGTCGCCTCGAGCTCCGCGGCGCCGCTGCGCCCGGCCCAGAGATCCTCCAGGGCGAACTTCAGCTCGCGGTCGGGGCCGATGCGAGGAAGCCCCAGGACAGCGGTACGTGCCATCGATTCGTACTCCTATGGTGCCGTGCGGCCCTGTCGCGAGGCCGCGTTATCGGTGTCCCGGGACGCGTGGTCACGGGGCAGAATCGACAGGTCTTCGGGCTCAGACGCGATCGGACGGCCGCCTTCCCAGCCCCGTGGGGCCAGTGGCGATGGCCGTGTCGCACGTCCCTACCGCTGCGCGCCAGCTCCGGATTTCGAACCGGATTCCCTGACCCGTGCTTGTCGGGTGCGATCGACTCCGGGGCAGACGATACCGCTCAGCCCCGGACGTCACGGGCGCGGGTTTCTCCGCGCCGGACGGCTCGCCGGTTCACGCAGCGACGCGGCTGCCCGGACGGATCATTCGCGATGCTTGAGCGCGTGCTACTCGACAACCCGATCTGATCCGCCCGCGCTGAACCGCGGACCTACTGACCGAGGTCCTGCTCGGCCAGGCGGTTCCACTCGGCCTTGTCCTCGCGCCAGCCCTCTTCGGTGCGCGAGCGCTTCCAGTAGCCCGAGGCCGACAGCGCCTCGCGCGCCACGCCGCGGTCGACGAGCAGGTGACGGCGCACCGCGCGCACCGTGCTCGCCTCGCCGTGGACGAAGGCGTGAGGGTGCCCTTCGGGGAACGTCAGCGCGCTCAGCGCGTCGACGACGGTCCCTACGGGCAGCCACTGCAGACGCAGGTCGCCGGGCGAGGACAGCTCCTGCTGGTCGGCCGGATCGTCGACCTCGAGCAGGACATGGACCGGCACTCCCGCCGGGATACGCTCGAGCGAGGCCGCGATCGCCGGGATCACGCTCGTGTCGCCGACCATCAGGTGCCACGCGGCCGCCGGGTCGGGCGTGTAGGCGCCGCCGGGGCCGACCAGCTGCAGCAGATCGCCGGGCGCGGCCGCCGCGGCCCACGGGCCGGCGACGCCGGTGTCCCCGTGGTGGACGAAGTCGATCGTCAGCCGCTGCCGCTCCGGGTCCCAGGCGCGAACGCTGTAGGTGCGCGTGCGCGGCCACTGCTCGCGCGGGAAGCGCGACTTGACGTCCTCGGCGTCGAAGGGCGCCGTATAGGAGGCGCCCGGGCCGGGCAGCTGCAGCTTCACGTAGTGATCGGTGAACTGGCCGACGCCGAAGCCCGCCAGATCCTCGCCGCCCACGACCACGCGGATCATGTGCGGCGTCAGCTTGTGGGTTTCCTCGACACGGGCGATCAGCGCTCGCCGGGTGGGGCGTTCGATACGAGGTTGCACGGACATTAGGTGCCCCTAACTCTAGAAGCCGCCCGCGGCAGGCCCGATTTTCAAACGCATTTCTTTCTCGCTCGAACGATCAAGACTCATGCGATTCGTGACGATTTCAACGATATGCGCCCCATTTCACGGCTCCCCGAAGTGCTGTCCAGGGTGGTGCCGGCGCTCGTGTTGGTGCTGTCCTTGTTCACGATCGTCACGATCGTCTCCCTCGAACGCCGGGCCACGACGAACCGCGACGCCGAGGCCCAGCTCTTGCGCGTCGACGCCGCGCTGACACGGCTGCAGGGCGACCCGTTCGCCGGCATGCACGTGATCGGCGGAACCACCGGCGCGGCCTATGCCGCCGTCGGCGCCGACGAGCGCCAGATCGAGCGCGCCGTGGCCCGTTTGGATGGACCCGGCGCGCCGCCCGCCCTGCGCGCGCTGAGACAGCCGCTGCAGTCGAACTTCGCGGCCATTGCGCGGCTGCTCCCGATCGCCACCGCCAAGACCTTCACCACGCGTGCCGACGCGCGGCTGTTCCCGGCGCTGAAGACCTCGACCGAGACCGCGGCGCAGGTGCAGCGGCTTCTGGCGACGGCCGGCCGCGAGTACCGCGCCCGTGCCCAGCGCACGCAGACCCAGGCCACGGCCGGGTCGGCCACGATGATCCTGCTGCTCTTCGCCGGGTTCGCACTCCTCTACCGCCGCGCCTTTCGCGCCCGCAGGGTGGCGGAGCGGCTCGCGGCGGAGAACGCCGCGCTGGCGGCCGCGGCCAAGGACGAGGCGCGCACCGACGCGCTCACGGGGCTGGGCAACCGCCGCGCTCTGACCGACGATCTCGCCGGCGAGTTCGACCCTGCCAGCGACGAGCGCGGGATCTTGCTCGCGCTCTTCGACCTCGACGGGTTCAAGCACTACAACGACACGTTCGGTCATCCGGCAGGCGACGGCCTGCTGACCCGCCTCGCGGTGCGCTTGCACGACGCCGTCGCCGGCGTCGGCGTCGGCAACGCGTACCGTATGGGTGGCGACGAGTTCTGCGTCCTCACGCGCGCCGGCGGCCACGAGCAGGCGAAGCTGGTTCGGCTCGCGGCCGACAGCCCTCTCCGAGGTCGGCGACGGATTCCGCGTCAGCTGCTCCTACGGCTCCGCGCGGATTCCGCAGGACGCGCCGTCGGCGGAAGCCGCCCTGCAGCTGGCCGACCGCCGCATGTACGAGCAGAAGGCCGGATGGGCGTCGGCGAGCCGCCAGAGCAGCGATGTGCTGCTGAAGGTGCTCAGCGAACGCAACGCCGAACTCGCCGAGCACATCAACAGCGTCGCCGCCCTGGCCACGAGCGTCGCCGCGCCAGCTCGGGCTTCCCGAGGACGAGGTCAACCGGATCGGCATCGCCGCCGAGCTGCACGACATCGGCAAGGCGGCGATCCCGGACGCGATCCTTCACAAGCCCGGCCCGCTCGACGACGCCGAGTGGGAGTTCATGCGCCAGCACACCCTGATCGGCGAGCGGATCATGCTCGTCGCGCCGTCGCTGGCATCGACGGCCGTTCTCGTGCGCTCCAGCCACGAAGCGTTCGACGGCACCGGATACCCCGACGGACTGGATGCCGAGCTGATCCCGCTGGGCGCTCGGATCATCGCCGTCTGCGACGCCTTCGACGCGATGACGGCGATGCGGACCTACCGCGCCGCGATGAGCGACAACGAGGCGTACGCCGAACTGCGCCGATGCTCCGGCTCCCAGTTCGACCCGAGCGTGGTCGCCGCGTTCTGCGCAGTCGGCCAGCACGACGAGCCGGATGCCGTCGCGCAGCAACTCGCGGGGCTCGAAGTCGGCTGATCGGTCTAGCCGCCGGCCATCAGTACCCGCTCGGCGAGGTCTGACCAGACCGAGCCGGCGGTGACGCCGCGGCCGAGGCGCTCGTAGCTCGTGCGGACCTCGACCGTCGCACCGCGCCGGCGACCGGTCTCGACGACCAGATCCTCGACGGCGCCGCAGAGGAAGTCGACCTCGCTCGCGCGGCGGCCGTGGAGGACGCCGCCGAAGGTCGCGGCGCCGACGCGCGCCAGCACGTCGACGGAGTTGGCCTGTGCGGCGATGCCGCGCGCGGCGTCCTTGAGCACCATCTCGGCGAGGCCGACGCCCATGCGCTCGGTGAGCGCGCGGAAGTTGGCGATCTTGACGATCAGCGCGAAGGTGCCGTTGTCGCCGATCGCAGGGCGTGCGTTCGCCGCATCGAGTTCCTCATGGAAGCGCGTCGCGTTGTTGAGGCCGCTGAAGCGGTCTCGCCAGGACAGCAGGCGAAGGGCATGCTCCTGCTTGTGCGTGGCGCCGCCGTGCTCGACCAGCAGCGCGTCGGCGATCAGCGCACCGGCCTCCTGCAGCAGGTCGATCGTCTCCGGGTGGATCCGGGTGCGACCGAAGGCGGCCAGCGAGATCGTCGCCGTGGGGCGTTGCGGGTCGCCGGCGAACGGCACGACGCCGTAGGCCGACAGCCCGAGTTCGACCGCCATCGGCGCCAGCTCGTCCGGAGCGGTCGCGATCTGTGGCGCGCTGCCGTCCGCGGCGGGAAGGTCGAACGCGTCCTCGAGCGCGAACGTCGCGCCGGCGTGCAGCGCGGGGCTGCTGGTCGCACCCACGTCGACGATCCGCAGGCGCGAAGCCTCGCGGTCCAGGAACGCCACGTAGGGGACGCTGCCCGGGATCCGGTCCGCGAGCGAGCGCAGCACGTTGCGGACCGCATCCTCGAAGTCGAGCGAGCGCCCGGCGGTGAGCGTCACCCGCTTCGGGCGCGCCGCCCACAGCACGCCGTCGGCGGCGACCGTCCCGTCGCCCACATCGTCGGCGGCCGCGACGGGCGCAGCTTCGGGCAACGGCCCGGGGCGCCCGATGTGGAAGCCGAGGCCGTAGGTGACGCCCATCCGCCGCAGGGCGGCGAATTCCTCGGCCGTCTCGACCGCGTCGGCGATCACGCGCGCGCCGAGGTGCGTCGCGAACGACGTGACCGCGAGCGCGAGCGCCCGGCGTGTGCGGTCGGTGTCGATGTCGCGCGTCAGCCCGCGGGCGAGCCGGATGAAGTTCGGCGCGAGGTCCAGCATGCGGTCGAGCGCGCCGAAGCTCCCGCCGGTCTCGTCGACCGAGAAGCGGACGCCGCTGTCGCGCAGCGCGGCGACGTTGTGATTGAACGCCGATGCCTCGGCCGGCTCCGGACGGCCGGCGAGCTCGAACACCACGCGCGGCCCGTCGGCGGCATCGACGAGGGCCATCGCCCGCTCGTCGGCGAGCGTCGAGCACGAGAGCTTGATGAACAGCGCAACGCCCTCGGGGATGCGCGCCAGGTTGGAGAGGGCGACCCGCGCCGCGGCCAGCTCGAGGTCCATGCCGAGGCCGAGCGAGTGCGCTTCCGCGAACCGGCGGCCCGTGCGCTCGTCGCTCTCCCCCGTGAAGCGGGTCAGCGCCAGATAGCCGTAGAGCCCGCCGTCGGCGACCTTGGCGATCGGCTGGAAGACGGGCCGCAGCGCGCCGGGAGCGTCGATCGCGCGGCGCGCCTGGCTGACGAGCCGCGCGCGCGGCGCCAGCTCGCGCTCGCGCCGGCTCAGCGGCTGGGCGAGCGCGCGCAGGACGACGTCGGCAAGGCTCGACGGCATCGCGATGCGTCCGGCGAACACCGCGCGCGCGTCATCGCCGCCGCTGGCCACGCTGACGAAGGCGAACACGCCGGCGGCGAGCGCGGTGGCTGCCGTCGCGGCGTCCTCGCCGAGCAGGCCGATGATCCGCGCGTCGGGGTGATTGGCGGCCAGCTCGCGGGCGAGCTCGACGCCCTCGCGCAGATCGAGCAGCACATCGCTGACCGAGCCCGCGCGCAGCAGCGCCGCGATCGCCTCGGCGTCGGGCTCGACCGCGACCGAACGCAGCACGATCCCGTCGAAGCCGCTCATGATCGCGGCCGGCATCGGATGCGACACGGCGATCGCTCGCGTCGTGTCGGGCCGCAGGTCGGCGATCCGGTACGGATCGTGCGGGGCCGTCAGACCCATCGTCGGACTCACCGGACCATCTCCATCTCACGCTGGTAGACGCTGAAACCACGCTTGCCACCGTGCTTTGACACGTACATGGCGACGTCCGCATGGCGGACGAGCTCCTCGGGACCGGCGGTCCCGCTGTCCACGAGCGCCACGCCCACGCTGGCGTGGACCGCGACCTCGCGACCTGCGAGCTGGAACGGCGCACGCAGCGCGGCGAGCAGCCGTTCGGCGACGACCCGGGCGGCGCTCTCCTCGAGGTCGACGACCAACACGGCGAACTCGTCGCCGCCGAGACGGGCCGGCGTGTCGGCCGCGCGCAGCGTGTCGCACAGCCGCCGGGCCGTCTCGCGCAGGAGCTCGTCGCCGGCGTCGTGACCCAGTGTGTCGTTGATCGCCTTGAAGTCGTCGAGGTCGATATAGAGGACGCACACGGTGCCGGTCCGGCGTGACAGCGCATGCCCGACCCGATCCATGAACAGCAACCGGTTCGCGAGCCCGGTGAGCGGATCGTGGAACGCGCGGTGCTCGAGCTCGCGCGAGATGTCATGCAGCTCGGAGACCTTGCGACCGAGGTGGTGCTGCTCAAGCGCCGACCCGGCGTGGTGGGCGAGCAGGGCGAAGAGCCGTAGATCGTCGCGGCCGAACCCGCCGCCGGCGGCGGCGCGGTCAGCGATGACCAGCACGCCGAGCACCCGCTGCTCGCCCGGCAGCGGCGTGATCATCACGGTCTCGTAGCCCTGCGCGGCCAGGTGCTCGGCGCCGATCCCTGAAAGGCTCCGCGACCGCCAGGATCCGCCCCTCGGGGTGAGTCCCCACCAGTGCCAGCAGGCTCTCGACGACCTCGGGGGAGAACCGCTCGTCGACCGTCACGCGCGCATCGACGCCGAGCGCGAGGCGGGCGCCGGTCTCGCGCCCGGGGGAAGGGAAGCCGCACACCTCTCCCCCGCTCGCGCGGAAGCTCTCGCAGGCCATCGCCAGCATCCCCGCGATGCCCGTCTCGGCGCCGCCGCGGGTGAGCGCGCGTGTGGCGTCGTAGAGGAATTCGAGTGTCGTGTGCTTCGCGCGCTCGTTGGTGTAGGCCCGGTAGGCGACGAAGATGACGGCCGCGGGAACGAACAGCAGCGGGGCGGCCCGTGGGTCCGCGACGAGGACGCTCGCCGCCGCGAGCGCGAGGCTCGCGTTCGTCGGGGCCATCAGCGTCGCGGTGGCGAGCGTCGCGGACAACTCGCGCCCGCCCACGCCCTCACCCGACAGGATCATCGCGGCCAGCACGAGCAGCGCCGCGGCCGCGGCGGCGACAAGCGCCGCGACGGCCGCGGCGGCCCACGCCTGCGGCCCGAACGCACCACCGTCGAGCGCCACGAAGACGACGCCCGCCAGCCCGGCCGTCGCGCCGATCTGCGCGACGTTGAACGCGAGCCGCAACTTCGGGACCCCGCCGCTGAACACGAGCACGAGCACCGAACCGACCACCCAGGCCACGATCACGTCAGCCGGCGCCGCGAAGAGCAGACCCAGCACGAGCGGGATCTCACCGAGCGTGAACGAATGCGCGCTGCGGCGGAAGTGGATGTGGACCACGCAGGCCTCGGTCGCCACGAAGCCCGCGGACAGCGCCCACCACGGCAGCGAGACCGAGGTAGCGGGTGACGCAACGGCGCCGAGCTGAACCCACAGGAGCGCCGCGACGAGCGTGAGCGCGGCAGTGAGGGCCCAGACACGGGCTTGGGAGGAGTTCGGGGTCATCGCGGTCTGCGGGGGCGGGCCGGTGGCTCGCCCCCGAGTTCGGTCTACGGCGCCGGCTCGTCCCAGGAGGCGGCGGTCCAGCGCGACGCGGTCCAACGAGAAGCCGTCCAGCGCGACGCCGTCCAGCGCGACGCCGTCCAGCGCGACGCCGTCCAGCGCGAGCGCCGTCCAGCGCGACGCCGTCCAGCGCGACGCCGTCGAGCGTTCCACCGCGAGTTGCAGACCGGGTGCGTCACGGCCGCGCCAGGCGCCGCCGCGCGCGGACGGCCAGCGCTGCACGGCGCCGGTGACGGGGGCCGCCGCGCTGCCGGGCACGTCGAGCGCGCCTGTGCCCGCGAGCAGCGGGTCGGCGCCCGCGATCGGATCGGCCGCCACGCGCAGTGCGGCCTTCAGCTCGTCCGGAGCGAGCCCCGGGCGCCGCTGCAGGATCAGCGCGGTCGCACCGGAGACCACGGCGGCGGACTGCGACGTGCCGCTGCCGCGGAAGAGCCGCTCGCCCACGCGGGCGCCGGGGAACTCCTCGTCCAGGAACCCACCGGGGACGCGCAGGCCGATGATGCCGACGCCCGGAGCGATCACGTCGGGAGCGCGCTGGGCGGACCCGCGAGAGGAGAACTCGGCGACGCCGTCGTCGGCCTGGTCCACGGTCCCCGCGGTGTCCTGCGCGCCTACCGCGACCACATACGGGTCATACGCCGGGCTGTCGAGCCCGGTCGTCGCCGGGTCCGCCGTTGCCGGCGGCCACGACGACGACGATGCCGCGCTTCCACGCCTGCTCGACCGCCAGCGCCAGCGGATCGTTCTGGTAGGTGCCGTCGCTGTCGGTACCGAAGGCCAGGTTGAGCACGCGGATGTTGCGCCCGTCGCGCTGGGCGTTGCGCACGACCCAGTCGATCCCGGCCAGCAGCCGGACCAGCGACGTCGCGCCGGCGTGGTCGGCGACCTTGACGTTGACGACGCGAGCCCCAGGGGCCACGCCGGAGCCCAGCCCGGAAGCATCCCGGCCCGCGACGATCCCCGCCATGTGGGTGCCGTGCCCGAAGGCGTCGAGATGGGCGAAGGCCCGATCGCCCGCCTCCGAGGAGAAGTCCGGCCCGTCGAGCACGTAGCCGGCGAGGCCGGGCACGGGCGAGATGCCGGAGTCGACGATCGCCACGTCGATGCCCGCTCCCCCCTCCGCGCGCGGGTCGAGACGATCCGCGCCGATCACCCTGCGCACGTCGGCGGGACTGATGCCGGATGCGACGGCGGTCTCGTCGCCGCTGAGGGTGTAGGCCCGGTCGACCGTGAGGCTGCGAACGCCTGAAGCCGCGCGCAACGCCGCGACGGCGCGCGATGGAATCTGGCCGGACGCGGCGTGCAGCGAGGGCAACCGGCGCTCCACGCGGCCGCCGGTCCCGCTGATGAGCTGCGCGGGATCCGTGCCGCGGTCGGTCACGACGACGACTTCCTGCGACCCGCTCGCACTGGCGCTCGCCGCGAGGCTCGCGAGGCCGATCGCGACGACGACCGTGGCGACGCTCGCTCGAGCGCGGAGTCCGCGCGGCCGGCTGATTCGTCTTCCATGACGTTCTGACATGCCCCTGCACTCGGCCGCCCGGCGCCAGGCTCTGAGCAGATGGGAGGTTGCGGGGCTCGATGACAGGAAGCGCGCTTGCCGAAACCGTCATCGCGCCTCAAAACCCACCACGACGTCAAGCCGGCGACGCTCCGCGCCGAGCCAGCAGCTACATGGTCATCACCGACTCACCACGGCCGACGCGAGCGGCGGGTCGGCGGCAACTGCTCGCGGACCTGGAGCAGGCGCCGGCCACGCCGCGCGTCCTCGTGGTCGTCGCACTCCGCCCCGACGACGGGCTCGGTTCGGGCTGGCTGCTCGATCCCGGGGACACCCCGGCGCGCGTCCTCTCGGCCACGGTGCGCGCGGCCGCCGGCACTCACGGCGCGCGCTGCTACCGGTTGGACCGGCTGACGTTCGCGCTGCTCGGTCCGCCGGGGCTCGACGCGGGGTCGGTCCTGATCGACATCCGCTCGCCGGTGACGCATGGCACGGCGACGCTGCCGGCCGATGGAACCGGGGCCGAGGCGCTACGGGCCGCGCTCGACCGGCTCAGCGCCCGCTCGCGCCGGCACGCCCGCTCGGCCGAACGCCAGGCGCGCAACGTCCTGCTCGCCGTGTTGGCCCAGCGCCGCCGCGGCGTCTACGACCGCGCGGCGCCGCGCGTCGCCGACACGGCGGTAGGTGTAGGACGCCGGCTCGGACTCGACGCCGACGAACTCGACGTGATGGTTCGCGCCGCGGAGCTTCAGGATCTCGGCAAGCTGCTCCTCCCCGACCGGATCCTGCACAAGCGTTCCACGCCGACGCCCGAGGAGTGGCTGGAGATCCGCCGGCATCCGCTCGTCGCGGAGCAGATCGTGGCCGCCGCCCCGGCGCTTGAGCCGGTGGCCCGGCTCGTTCGCTCGTGCAACGAGCACTTCGACGGCGGCGGCTATCCCGACGCCGCTTCGGGCGAGCAGATCCCCCTGGGCGCCCGGGTGATCGCCGTGTGCGTCGCCTTCGACGCGATGACCACCGATCGCCCTTACCGGCCCGCGCTCGTGACCGCCGCGGCCATCGCCGAACTCTGCCGCTGCGCCGGGCATCAATTCGATCCGAGGGTCGTCGACGCCTTCCTGGCGGTTGCGCAGGAGACCCTGACCTCCGGGAAGCGATCCGCGCGCGGCTTGCCGAAACCGATAGACTCGATTCTCTAGGAAATTCTCATCGCTCCGAATACACAATCCGCGCAGTATCACCTGAGTGATCGCTCGCGGCTCGACGCCGAGCGCTTCCGTCGCACCTTCGAGCAGAGCCCGCTCGGGATCGCCCTCGTCGCGGTCGACGACGACGATCTCTGGCGCGTAACGGACGCCAACGCCGCCCTCGGGAGGGTGCTCGAACGCCCCAACGAGACGCTGATCGGTCTGCGCATCGACGATCTGACGCGGTGGCAGGACCATTCGGCGCTGATCGAAGCGTTCGAGTCGGTCAGGTCGGCGGCGACCGAGCGCCACAGCGGCGAGCACGCCGTGCTCCGTGGCGACGGGCGCTCCGACGTGTGCTCGGTGATCGTCTCGGGCGTCCGCGACGCGTCCGGCGAGCTTCTGTACCTGATCGTGACGATCTCCGACGTCAGCGACCGCAAGCGCGCCGAGGAGCACGTCGCAGCGCTCGCGCTGCGCGACGCGTTGACCGGGCTGCCGAACCGCACGCTGCTGCGTGAGCGACTGACGCACGCGCTTGCCGCCGCTTCGCGGCGCGGAGGACTCGTCGGGGTGTTCGTCCTCGACCTCGATCGCTTCAAGGCGGTCAGCGACGCGTTCGGGCACGGCACCGGCGACAGTCTCCTGCTGGCCCTCGCGCCGAGACTGAGCGCCGCGATCCGCAGCAGCGACACGCTCGCGCGCTTTCACGGCGACACGTTCGTCGTGCTCTGCGAGGATCTCCGCGACGAGCTCGAGGCGGTACACCTCGCCAACCGCCTGCAGCGGGCGCTGGACGCCCCGGTCGAGCTGGCCGACGGCCGCTTCTCGATCAGCGCGAGCATCGGCGTGGCTCTGTCCGCCGGCGGCGCGGCGGCGACCGACGACCTGTTGCGCGACGCCAACACGGCCTTGCATCGTGCGAAGCAATCGGGCGGCAACCAGCACGAGATCTTCGACGCTTCGATGCGCGCCCGCGCACTCAGCGAGATCGCACTCGAGCGCGATCTGCGCCGCGCGCTCGAGCACGGCCAGCTCTATCTCGACTACCAGCCGAAGGTGGCTCTCCCTGACGAGAACGTCGTCGGCGTCGAGGCCCTGCTGCGCTGGAAGCACCCGGAGCGAGGGCGGGTCTCCCCCGACGACTTCATCCCGCTCGCGGAGCGCACCGGGCTGATCATCGAGATCGGCCGCTGGGTCCTGGAGCAGGCATGCGCGCAGACCGCGAGCTGGATCGCCGACGGCGCGGCGCCCTGGGCGCGCGTCGCGGTCAATGTCTCGGCGCGTCAGCTCGACCAACCCGATTTCGTCAAGACCGTGCGCGGCATCGTCGAACGCTGGGGCATCGGCCCGCAGCGGCTCGAGCTCGAGATCACCGAGACGGCGCTGTTCAACCAGAACAGCGACGTCATCGCGGCGACGCTGCGCGAGCTCGACGCCTACGGCATCAGCGTCGTGCTCGACGACTTCGGCACCGGCTATTCGTCACTCGGGTACCTCACGCGGTTCCCGATCTCGGGCATCAAGCTCGACCGGGCGTTCATCGGCGATTTCGATCCCGCGGACCATTCGAAGCGGTCGATCATCGAGGCGGTGACGGCGATGGCGCAGTCACTCGGCCTGACGATGGTCGGCGAGGGCGTCGAGACCGTCGAGCAGGGCTCGCTGCTGGCCGCGCTCGGCTGCGAGTTCGCGCAGGGCTATCTGTTCGCCCAGCCGATGGCGCCGGAGGCGCTTCCAGGATGGATCGAGACCCGGCAGA
Organism: uncultured Solirubrobacteraceae bacterium; assembly: GCA_963848475.1. GTDB lineage: Bacteria > Actinomycetota > Thermoleophilia > Solirubrobacterales > Solirubrobacteraceae > Solirubrobacter. The sequence goes on from CAWKDW010000011.1 coordinate 13,876, forward strand.
AGCACCTCACGGAGACCGTCGGGCTCTTCGCGCCGGAACCTTCGGGCGGTTGGGTGACGCTCGGCGAGGCCGCCAGCGCCCTCGGAGTGTCGGCGAGCACGCTGCGTCGCTGGGCCGACTGCGGCCGGATCGCCTCACAGCGAACGACGGGCGGCCATCGTCGCTTCGCCGTCGCCGATCTCAAGCGACTCGGTCGCGCGTCCTCGCGGCCGCGCCTCGATCTCGGGTCCGGCCACTCGCCGCCGATCCCGCGCCTGGCGGCGATCCTGGAGACCGACGGATCGCGGCTGCTCGCGGCCGTCAGCGCGGGACTCTACGAGAAGCCGACGCGTGGCTGGTTTCGCTCCGATCGCGCTCGCCGGCCGATCGCGCAATGGGCTCAGGCTCTCCGGCAGGCCTGTCTGACGGGCGACTACGCGCCGCTGCAGAGCGACACCGCGCAACTCGCGCGCAGGGCTGAGATCGGCGGCGCGTCGCTGCTGGAGTTCACCCTGTTCATGGAGCGCCTCGCCGCGGCGGTGCTGCAACTGCTGCGCCGCGACGGCGTCAGCACCGACTCCGAGATCGTCGCCGCCCAGCGGATGCTCGCGGCTCAGCGTCACGGCGTCCTCGCCGAGCGCTGACCGCCGCCCCTAGGCGGGTATCGGATCAGGCGGCGACGGATCGGCCGACGCCGGCTCGCCCTCGAGCTTGCGCGCGTTGGCGATGTGGACGGCCGCGGAGGTCAGCGGCGCCGCGAGCGTGAGCCCGATCATCCCGAACAGGCAGCCGCCGCTGATCGTCACGATCAGCACCGCCAGCGGGTTCAGGCTGAGCGTCGCCCCGAACACGAACGGCTGCAGGATGTTCTGGAGCAGTCCGTTCGCGAGCAGCGCCGTGATGCCGAGGATGATCGCCGCGTCCGTTCCCTTGGATCCGAGCGCGAGCGCGACGGCGAACCCGCCGGCCGCCCAGGCGCCGATGTATGGGATGTAGGCCGTGACGAACGTCACGACGGCGATCGTCCCCGCCAGCGGCACGCCGAGGATCAGCGCGACGACGCCCATCACGATGCCGTTGAACGCGGCCACGATCGTGACGCCCGCGAAGTAGCCGCGCAGCGCCGAGGCGATGCTGGACGTGATCAGGCTCGCGTCCGACACCGCGATGCCCATGTGCCGGTTGATGAACGCGCCCATGACCCGGCTGTCCTTGAGCACGAAGAACGTGGACAGCGCGGTGAACGACAGGAAGAAGACGAGCGACGTCAGACCTGCGATGCCGTCGGAGATGCCTTTGAGCAGCGTGCTGCCGATGTCCGGGACCGCGCTCTTGACGCTCTTCTTGAGGTCCGCGGTGTTGTCGATGCCGAGGCTGTGGAGTCCGCTCTCGAGTTTGTCGGCCGCCTGAGAGGAGTTCCCCGAGATATCGCTCGACTGCGACGTGATGCCGCCGACCACGAGCAGGAAGATCAGGATCCCGATGACGACCAGGCCGATCAGCACCAGCGCCGCGCCCGCCGCGCGCGGTACCCGATGCTGCTCGAGCTTGTTGACGATCGGCCCCGCGACCGCCGCGAGCACGCCCGCGAGGATCACCGGCATCACGATCGTCGACGTCTGGTCGAGCAGCCAGATCAGGCCGATGATGATCAGGACGAAGCCGACCAGCAGCCATGAGGCAAAGCCCAGGTCGCGCAGCCAAGACGGAGCGTTTGGGACGCGCGTTCGCTGGGTATCCATGCGCGCCATGTTCGACGCCGTGGTAGCGGATTCCTACCGGGCGTCGTGGAAGATGATTCCGAGGGCCGTGCGAGTGCCCGCGGTCAGCGTCGAGACACCGTGGCGCAGGGCGACGCGTCGGCCGTCGGAGACCCGCCGCGCGGCAGCGCTCGAGCAACTCGTCGTGCCTTGGCGGGAACGTCGGATCGTCGCCCGACAGCATCGACGCACTCCGCTTGCTCCAGAACGGGCGCGGTGACGGCGAAGCCCTGCTCGTCGAGCCGGGCTGCCAGCTCGTCCCAATCCAACCGGCCGATGCGGCCGTCCACGGTGTCGGTCATCACCGTGGAACGGCCTGGCAGCTCCAAACGTGATCAGCAGCCGGCGCCGCTCCACTCTCCGAAGCCGTCGTTGCGGAACTTCCAGACGGCTGCGCGAGCCTGCCACTTCGCGGAGTAGATCGACTTGCCCCTGCGAACGCCCATCCGAGCGAGCGTGCTCGACCACGTCGAGGGCATGAACTGGAACAGGCCGCTCGCGCCGGAGCCGCCGCCGTTGCGGGCGTACGGATTCAAGCCGGACTCCGACTTGGCGCAGGCGAGATTGTGCGCGAGGCTGCCGCCATAGATGCGGGTCGCGTCGCGGATGCAGTTGACGACCTTCGACTGCGTGCAGTGATACAGCGAACGCCAGCGCTTGAGCTTGCGTTCGGTGCGCCGGGCCGCTCGCTTGCCGGTGCGCGCGCGCTCCTGGCAGCGGCGCATCTCGGTCAGACGGCCGGTCGCCTTGCGCGAGATGGTTGCCCGCTTGAACACGCGCTTGGCGTAGCGGCGATGCTGGGAGACGGTGTAGCCACGAGTGCATCCGGCAGGCGCTGAAGCGGGGGCCTCGGTGGGGCTCGCGGCGGACGGCGGGGCCTGCGCGGCTGCCTGATTGGCGGCTAGGGCGCTCGCCGTGAGGGCGAGCGAGGTGGTCATGAGGGCAGCAGTACGGCTGCCGAAACGGCGTTGTCGCATCGATACGGACCGCACGAAGTGCTGTCTCTGCCTGGGGGCGTCTTCCAGCTGGCCCGGGCGGGAGCTTGCCGCTGTATCGCCTGCACGGTGCGCACTGTGCGCTGCCGGCGGCGGGGTTCGCGCTGAGTTGCCGTTGCCCATCGGGGGCTCACGGCACCGCTCAGCACTGGCGGCCTTCGGATGATCCTGTCAGTCCTCCTGGGGGGGTCGTAGTCACGCAGAGCACGGCTGAGGCACAGCCAACGCACCGTCAGCGTGATCGGCAGCTCCTCGGGATGCTTGAGCATCGACGCGCCGAGACTTGAGGCGGCGCCGAGATCCTCAACACATGTTCTGCGCCCGAGCGAGCGGCGTAGCAGGTTAGCCGACCCGCTTTACGGTCGATAAACGACCGCGGGCCTTCCCGAAGGTAACGGGGCGGGTCGCCTCAGGTGCGCGGCCGCGGCGGAGTGCCGCGTTGAAACGGGATGAGCTCGCCGCTCCAGAGCTGATCGGCGTAGCCGTGGACGGCGTCGGTTCCGCCCATGTGCAGCAGCAGGACGCGGTCGGAGCGCTTGAAGCGCCCGCGCTCGATCAGGTCCATCAGGCCGCGGAGCGCCTTGCCCTCGTAGACGGGGTCGGCCATCAGCCCCTCGGTGCGGGCGAAGAGGCGAATCGCGTCGAGCGTCTCGGGGCCGGCGACGCCGTAGGGGTTGGGATCGGTGATCGTGATTTCGATGTCGTCCGCGGCGATCCGCCGGGCGCTGCCCAGCTCGTCGAGCGTGGCGTCGGCCAGCCGGCGCACGCGGGCGTGTTTGTCGTCGACCTCGTCGTCGTCGGAGACCCCGATCACGCGTGTGGGTTGCTCCAGCAGCGCGAAGCCCGCGAGCAGGCCCGCCTGGGTGCCGCTGCTGCCGGTGCAGTGGACCATGTAGTCGAAGTCGAGGCCGAGCGCGTTCGCCTGCGCCGTGATCTCCGCGGCGCACGCCACGTAGCCGAGGCCGCCGAGGCGATGGTCGGAGGCACCGCCGGGGATCACGTAGGGCCGCCGTCCCCGCGCGCGGAGCTCCTCGGCCAGCAGGTGCAGCTCGCCGGCGTCGCCCAGCGGCCGTTCGGTGCGATCGGCGAACAGCTCGGCACCGAGGAGCGCACTGAGCAGCACGTTGCCGGTGCGCCGGTAGTGCGCGCCCGCGTCGGGCGTCCAGGCGTTGTGCAACAGCGCGCAACCGAGCCCGGCGCGCGCGGCGGCCGCCGCGGTCTGGCGCGTGTGGTTGGACTGGATCGCGCCGACCGTGACGAGCGAGTCGGCGCACTGGCGCAGCGCTTCACCGACGAAGAACTCCAGCTTCCGCGTCTTGTTTCCGCCGCCGGCCAGGCCAGTCAGGTCGTCGCGTTTGATCCACAGCTCCGGTCCGTCGAGGTGCTCGGTCAGGCGCGGGAGCGGGTGGATCGGCGTCGGCAGCGCCGCCAGCGAGGCACGCGCATGTCCAGCGAGTTCCTGGAGTTCATTGACCAGCATGGCGCGGATTCTCGCGCACGCCGGAGCAGCCGACGCGAATCACCATGACTACACGACGATGGGCCACCACCCGCGCGCGCTCGGCTTGGCCGAGGCACAGGTGGCGGCCGTGCGCGACGATCCCGCGCGGCGCGTCGCGCGGCGCGCGCGGTGCGGCGCAGCACCCGGGCTCGTTGACCGGTCGGGTAGCTTGGCTGCATGGGCGTCCCGCGCCGAGTCGTCACCGGCCACGATGCATCGGGGCGGTCGGTCGTTCTGTCGGATCGGCCTACGCCGCGCACGCACGAGAACGAGTTCGCGATCTTCCACGAGCTCTGGAACACGCGTGCGATGCCGGCCCCCGTCGCGCCGACCGAGCGCGAGCCGACGGAGCGGCCGCTGGTCACGCCACCCGACCCGAACGGCACGATCGTCCGCATCACGGTGATCAAGGCCGGTGAGAAGTCGCCGATGCACCGGACCCAGTCGATCGACTACGGCATCGTGCTCGAGGGCGAGATCTGGCTCCTGCTCGACGACGGCTCCGAGACCAGGCTCGGTCCGGGCGACGTCGCCATCCAACGCGGCACCGATCACGCGTGGGAGAACCGCTCCGAGCGCCCGGCGCGGATCGTCTTCATCCTCGTCGACGGGGCCTTCACCGACGAGTTGCGGACGGCGATCGGCACGCCGGAGCTCTGGGACCAGCCGCTCGATTAGGCCATCCGAGCAGGATCGGAGAAGCGCTGCTCAGCGGCCGCTCCTAGCATCGCCGGCATGAGCTCCATCGACTCCATCACGCTCGAGGTGGCAGACACCGCAGCCGCCCAGCGCTTCTACTCCGCGGCGTTCGGTCTGGGTCCCGAACTGCGGTTCCGAGCCTCGGACACGCCGACGACCGGCTTCCGCGGATTCACGCTCTCGCTGACGGTCGCGCAGCCGGCCAACGCCAGCGCGCTGCTCGACGCCGCGATCGAGGCGGGCGCCACGTCGCTGAAGCCAGCAGCGAAGTCGCTGTGGGGATTCGGCGGCGTCGTGCAGGCTCCCGACGGGACGATCTGGAAGGTCGCGACCTCCAAGAAGAAGAACACGGGTCCGGCCACGCGCGAGCTCGACCGGATCGTGCTGCTGCTGGGCGCGGCGGATGTGCGCGCGAGCAAGGCGTTCTACGTCGACCGTGGCCTGACCGTCGCCAAGAGCTTCGGGCGCAAGTACGTCGAGTTCGACATGCCCTCGAGCGCCGTCACGCTCGGGCTCTACGGACACCGCGCGCTGGCCAAGGACGCGGGCGTCGACCAGGACGGGAGCGGCTCGCACCGGCTCGTCATCGGCAGCGACGCGGGGACCTTCAGCGACCCGGACGGGTTCGAATGGAAGGCCGCGCCGGTCGTCACCTCGGCCCGGTCCTCAGCGGCTGTGCCCGCCGCCCACTGAGAGCAGCCGGTTCCGCAGCGCCGCGAGGTCCTCACGACGCAACCCGAGCAGCGCCTCGATGTCCAGACTCGCGAGCAACTCGACGATGAGTGCCTCGGCGCTGGTGCCCCGGTCCGCCAGGTACGACCGCAGCGCCGGCCCCTGGTCCTCCTCGCCGCGGGCGGCGTAGCGGGCCGGCAGGCGCTCGAAGCTCAGCGCGTAGTCGGCCGCGATGGCCTCGGCCGGGACGCCGACGAGTGCGAGCAGCAGCATCGCGATCTGGCCGGCACGGTCGCGGCCGCCGTTGCAGTGGAAGACGACCCCGCCGGGCTGAGCGCGGGCGACCGCGGCGACGACGTCCGCGCTGCGCCGCGGGAAGCGCTCCAGGTGCGGGCCGTAGTACAGCGGCGTGCCGAACTGCGGTCCGCTCCGCCAGATGCTCCAGAACTCCCGGTCGTCGCTCGCGTCGAGCGGCACGCGCACGGTCGTGACGTCAGCAGGTCGCGGCGCGGCGTCCCCTCCGATCTCGTCGTCGTTGCGGAGGTCGATCACGGTCCGGACACCGTGGTCGACCAGCGCCTGCCAGCCGGCCGACGTCAGGCCGTCGAGCCCGTCGGCGCGGACGACCGCGCCCCACCGCGTCGTTGCGCCCTCGGTCGTTCCGAGCAGGCCCAGGTCGCGGACGTTGAAACACCCGTCCCACTCGAGGTGGCGCTCGCTCATCGCCCACAGTGTCTTCGAGTGCGGCGGTGAGCGTCACGACCCTTCCCCGACGCGGCTGAGCGCCAAGACGCTCGGTGTCCTCACGGTCGGCGGCGTCGACGCTCGAGTCGGTCGCGTCGTAGCCGCGCGCGGTCACACTTTGCCGCGTGGTGGAAGGAACTGGGTGTGCACGATCTGCGCGCGGCTTCTGACGACGAGCTCCTGCGGCTGACCCCCCGCCATCCGGCGGCGTTCGACGAGTTCTACGTCCGGCACGAGCGGTTGGTGCTCGCGTTCTTCCGGCGCCGGACGGCTTCGCCCGAGGCCGCTGTCGACCTGACGGCGGAGACGTTCGTCGCCGCGCTGGAGGCGGTCGGGCGCTACCGGCCGGGTGAGCATCCGGCCGTCGCGTGGCTGTTCGGGATCGCGCACAAGAAGCTGCTGCGCTCGCTGCGCAAGGGCCGGATCGAGGACCGTGCGCGCCGCCGGCTCGGCGCGCCGCGCGTCGAGTTCGACGACGAGGAGCTTGAGCGCGTCGATCGGCTCGGCAGGCTGAGCGCGGCCGCGTTGCTGGCCGGGCTTCCGGAGCCGCAGGCCGCGGCGATCCGCGCCCGCGTGCTCGACGAACAGCCGTACGACGTGGTCGCCCTGCGGCTGCGCTGCTCCGAGCTCGTCGCCCGCAAGCGCGTCAGCCGCGGGCTGGCGACGCTGCGCGACGCCATCAGGGAGGAATCGTGACCGAGTTGCCCGGGCTGCGCGCGATGCTCAGCGAGACGGCGGAGCGCCGCTATCCCCGCCGCCGCGCGCGCCGGCTGCTCCCAGCGATGCTCGCCGCGGCGGTGGTCGCGACGGCGGTCGTCTTCCTGCTCGTCATCGCGTCGCCGGACCCGGAGGTCGAGGCCGTCGCGACCCCCACGGCGACCGCGCCCGCCCCCACGCCGGCGGTCTCCAACACACGGGTCGAACCGCTCGACGTGGCGGACCTGCGCGACACGCGGGCCGTGCGCGACGACATCGCCTCCGGCGGCGAACTCGTCCGTGCCTGGAAGGTGCCGGCCCTGCGCGGCGACGTACACCTGATCAGGAAGCCGGACGGCTGGTGCATCAGCGTCCCGGACCCGCTCACCGACCAGCCGAACCTCGAGCGCGGCAAGACCTGCACCGACTCGGCGGCTTTCCGGCAGCGTGGCCTCTGGATCGGGATCGGCTCCACATCCGTCACCGTCGGACCGGCCGCCGACGCCCCGCTCGTGGTGACGAAGGCGTCCTAACGGCGCCAGAACGCGAGGCGCTGAACCGACGCCTTGAAGATCGCGCCGGCGGGGATCTCCGCGTCACGACGCTCCTGCAACGCGTCGAACGGGCTCAGCCGGATCTCGCCGCCGGTACCGCGCACGACCCGCCCGTCGTCGGAGCGGGTGCCGTCGACCGTGATCCACCCTCGCTGCACGCGAATGTCGTCGCCCATCACGCGAGCGTAGCCGGGACTCCCACGTCGCTTGGCGGAGAGCGGTACCGCCGCATCAGCCATGAGTCCAAGGGGTCTCCCGCGCGAGTCCGTCGGCTGAGCCACGCAGCCGTGACGCTGGACGAGTGCCGCGACGGTCACGAGATCGTCGTGCACGAGCACGGCTGGAAGGGCGCGGTCCGGCTGGGCGCGGGGGAAGTCGACGCGTTGCTGTGGAAGCAGCTCAAGGGTCCCGTGCGTCTGGGGCGGTGGACCACGGGCGGCCTCTGGCGCCATCACGACGTCTGGTAGCGGCGCCCGCGGACGCGCCGAGCCGACCGCTGCGCCGCGATCGCGGCCGAAGCGCTCATCGACGACCCGCGGGTCACGCCGGGCCAAACGCTCGTCGACAACGATGCACGATCGCGCCGGCCGCAGGCACCGCTTCGCCGCCGTGAGAGCCGCGCGCGAACGTAGCGACCTCCGAGTTCGAGCCACGTCGGCACGTGTACGCCGGAAGCGCTTCATCGCGACGATGGCCGCGGCCCAGATCGCGCGCGCAGTCCCCTCAGCAAGGCCACGTGGTGCGAGCAGCGTTCGAGGATGTCGGGCGTCTCGCATCGCTCACCGCGCACCGGATCGAGCCGCGCTTCGACGCCCAGGGTCGTCACCGGCCTGGTCTGGCGACGGCGGGCGGCGCTAGGCGCTCGCCGAGGCGATCGGTGACCTGCTCCCGTCGGCGCTCGCCGTCGCGCTGAGCCCGATCCCGATCATCGCGATCGTGCTCGTCCTCGGCTCCCCGCACGCCCGCACGGCGGGGCCGATGTTCGCGCTGGGCTGGATCGCCGGCCTCGCGAGCGTCAGCATCCTCGTCGTCCTGCTGCTCGGCGGCGGCGCCGACTCCGACAGCGACGATCCCGGCCTCGACTGGTTCAAGATCGCGATCGGGCTGCTGTTTCTGGGGATGGCGGCGCAGCAGTGGACGAAGCGGCCGAAGCCCGGCGAAGAGGCCAAGATGCCGAGCTGGATGGCCACGATCGACACCGCGACACCGTCGCGGGCGGTCGTCCTGGGCGCCACGCTCTCGGCGGCGAACCCGAAGAACCTGGCGCTCACGCTGGCGGCGTCCGCATCGATCGCCGAGGCCGGACTCGGCGGCGCCGACACGGCGCTCGCCGTCACCGTGTTCATCGCGATCGGCTCGTGCACCGTCGCCGGCGCGGTGCTCTTCCACCTGCTCGGCGGCGAGCGGGCGGCGCGCCCGCTCGAGGCGATCAAGCAGTTCATGTCCGCCAACAACGCGGTGATCATGATGGTCGTCCTGCTGCTGCTCGGCGCCAAGCTGCTCGGCGACGGGCTCGCCGTCCTCTAACCCTCGGCGAAAGCCTCGAGGCCCAGTCCGGCGAGCCGGGTCCCGCCAAGGGCGTCGATGGCCGTGACCCGCCCGTCGACGACGGTGAAGGCGAGGACCGCGACGGGCACGCCGTCCTCGGTGGCGACGAAGCCGGGCGCGCCGTCGATCAGCGCGGGGTGCGCCACGCGGTGCGAGAAAGCGCGGGCGTTGGCTGCGACCAGACGCGCGCCCTCGACGATCTGCAGTGTGCCGCTGCCGTCGTCGGCGCGCAGGACGATGTCCGGGTCCAGCACCGCGAGCAGGACGTCGAGGTCCCCGCCCTGAGCCGCCGTGAGGAAGGCGTCGACGACCTTGCGGTCGGCGATCCGGCGCGTCGGGGTCCGCGCCCTGGACGCGACGGCGTGCTCGTGAGGCGAGCTGGCGGGCCGCCGCGGGCGAGCGGTCGACGATCGGCGCGATGTCCTCGAACGGCACGGCGAAGACGTCGTGCAGGACGAAGGCCAGGCGCTCGGCCGGCGGCAGCGTCTCGAGCACGACGAGCAGCGCGGCACCGACCGCGTCGGCGGCCAGCGCCTCCCCCTCGGGATCGGCCGCGGCCGCGTCGGCGCGGATGATCACCGGGTCGGCCGGCCTCCCCGCCTCCAGCGCCTCCTCGCGGCGGCGCTTGCGTGCGTCGAGCATCGTCAGGCACACGCGTGAGACCACGGTCGTCAGCCAGGCGGCGAGGTTGTCGACGTCACTGGTATCGGCGCGCTCGAAACGGATCCACGCCTCCTGCAACGCGTCGTCGGCCTCGGCCTGGGAGCCCAGGATCCGCGTGGCCACGGTATGCAGATGTGCCCGGTTCGCTTCGAATTCGTCCATCTCGTCACATCCTCGCGATTCGGTTGGTCAAGGCCGTGACCGACGCCAACCGAGCAATGTGACAAGGAGCGACCGCACATGTTGATGACCGCGCGGATGACCAACCCCGCCTTCGCCGTCCCCGGCGCGATGGATGCACTCCAGGAGCTGTCGAAGACCGTCAGCCGCGCTCGGATCCCGATCACCCGCGAGCTCGTGCACATCCGCGCCGCCCAGGTCAACGGCTGCAGCGTGTGCCTCGACATGCACTCGAAGGCCGCGCGCAAGCAGGGCGAGAGCGAGGAGCGCGTGTACTCCCTCGCCGCGTGGCGCGAGACGCCGTTCTACAGCGACGCCGAACGTGCCGCGCTCGCCCTCACCGAGGCGCTGTGCCGCCTCGCCGACCGGGCCGACCCGGTGCCGGACGCGATCTGGGACGCCGCCGCCGAGCACTTCGACGAGCCGCAGCTCGGCGCGCTCGTGCTCGATATCGCGGCGGCGAACGTCTGGAACCGCCTGAACATCGCGACGCGGCAGGTGGTCGGCGAGCAGTCCTGGTGATTCACAGCGGGGCGGCGTTGACGACGTCGGCCCGCGTCGCACCGCCGCGGCGGGCGGTGTGAACCGCGAGCGGCATGTTCGCGAGGCCGCGCACCGAGTGCGCGTCGGTGGAGCAGACGATCTTCACGCCGGCGAGCAGCGCCTCGCGGACGTGCTCGCCGCTGAGGTCGAGCCGCGCGGCCAGGCCGTTGACCTCGAGCGCGACGCCGTGCTCGCGCGCGACCTCGTACACCCGCTCGAGGTCGAGCGCGTTCTCGGGCCGGCGGCCGATCAGCCGGCCCTTCGGATGGCTGAGGCAGCGCACGGCCGGGTGGCGCAGGGCCTCCTCCACGCGGCGGGTCAGCTCGGCGCGCGGCATCCGCTGTCCGCCGTGCACGCTCGCCTGGACCCAGTCGAGCTCGGCGAGGACGTCGTCGGGAAGGTCGAGCCGGCCGTCGGGCAGGATGTCGCACTCGATCCCGCGCAGGATGCGCAACGGCGCGAGGCGCTCGTTCGCGGCCGCGATCTCCTCGCCCTGGCGGCGGACGTCGTCGCCACTGAGGCCGCGCACCGCGCCCACCGCGGGCGTGTGGTCGCAGATCGCGACGTAGTCGTAGCCGCGCTCGAGCGCCGCGCGGCCCATCTCCTCGACGCTGAAGCGGCCGTCGGACCACGTCGTGTGGCAGTGCAGGTCGCCGCGGATGTCCTGCTCTTCCAGGAGCACCGGGGGCTGGCCGCGAAACGGGGCCTCGCGCAGCTCCGGTGCAAGCCAGGGCAACCCGAGTGCCTCGTAGACCGCGAGCTCGGTCGCCGCCTCAGGCAGAGGTTCCAGCGCCGCGACGTAGACCGTCGAGCCGGTGGCGCGCACGAGCTCGGTACCGAAGCGCTCGGGTGGCGCGACCACCAGTTCGACCGGCACACCCTCGACGGTCAGCCCGCGAACGCTCCGCTCGCGTCGCTCGATCACCGCGACGATCTGCGGCAGCGCCTCGAAGCGGGCGAGTGCCGCGGCCGGATCGGAGGCCACGCACACGACCGCGAGCTGCTCGCACGAATCGCGCCAGCGGCGCGGATCGCCCGCCGCCTCGCCGTCGAGCGCGCTCGCGATCCCTTCGACGAGCGCTCGGGCCCGATCGAGCAGCAGGCCCGGCGCCGTCGGGGCCGTGCGCTCGCGCGCGAGCGCCTCCATCACGCGGGCCTCCAGCTTCGGCCCGACGCCCGGCAGCGCGCGCAGCCGCCCGTCCTGCACCGCCGCGCGGAACTCCTCCGGCGTGTGCACGTCGAGCGCCCGCGCGATTTCGAGCGAACGCTGGGTCGTCAGGCCCAGGAAGCGGCCCAGACCCACAAGCCCGGGCACGAGCTCGCGCTCCAGTTCGCGCAGCTCGGCGATCTCCCCGGTCTCCACCAGTTCGCGCAGCCGCGCCTCGATCCCAGGCCCGACGCCGTTGAGCTGCCGCACCTTTCGCGCCCGAACGAGCTCTTCGACCGGCACCGGTGCCGCGCGGATCGTCTCGGCCACCCGGCGGTAGGCCCGCGGTTGGTACGGATTGGACTCGGCGAGTTCGAGCAGCGCCGCGAACGCGTCCAGGTGATCGGCGATCTGCCCGTTGTCCATCCCCATAGTCTGTAGCCAAGGGTTCGGTGAGGCGGCGCATCACCGTCACGCTCGCCTGAGGCGGTATCTGTATGGCGGTGGAGCCCGTAGCGATCGAGTTCTTCAAGCCCAGCGGACGCCGCTACCGGTCGGTCCTGCACCGTCGCGACGGGCTCGTGATCGAGCTCGACGGCGGCGCCTACAACAAGGTCGGCGGCCCCGCCGGCGAGCTCCCGCACGACCTCGCGCACTTCGTGGTCGAGGACGCCCTCGCACTCGAGAGCGGCCTCTGGGGCGTGATCGCCGCCGGCGGGATGTTCGCGCACACGAAGGTGATCGAGGGTCGGCGGCCGCCGCATGCCGCCAAGCGCGCCCAGGCCGTCGTGGACGCCGCCGGCGACCGGCTCATGCAGGCCGAGATGCTCACGCGCTTCGTCTGCGATCTGGCGCTCGACGGCGGGGCAGGCGACCTATCCCGGCTCAAGACCGCGGCGGGCGCGCGCTGGTGGCCACCCGGCCTCGGTGCCGACGACGTGAAGCGCGCGTGCGCCGCGCTGCACGACACCAGCGTCCGCTGGCGCGACACCCCGGCCGGCGACGCGCTGCTCGTGCACTGGCGCCTCCCGCCCCCGCGCGCCAAGACGCTAGTTCGGGCGGTTGCGACAGCTTCCGTTCACGCAGAGCTCGCGCGTCTGCATCAGGCCGACCGCCCAGCAGCTCGGGCACCCGCGCCAGGCGACGACCGTGACGATCAGCAACACGAGTGCCACCGGCGTCACCACGGCGGCGCCCAGCACGGCAGCCATGAGCGCGATCAGGCCGAGCGCGCCGCGGGCGTAGTGGCGCTTGATCGACGTGCTGGCCAGCGGCGAGAAGGCATCGGTCCTTCTAACGCGCTCGCCGGCCCGGTGGATCAGTGCCACTCCCAGCGGGCAGCCCGGCCGACACACGGCGGCAGGGAGGGCCATGCGGAGATGCCTCATGCGCATCGTCCCGTGGATCGAGGAGGGTCGCCCGCGCGTCCCTCGGCGCGGTCGAGCGCCGGTCCATTCGCCCTCGCGCCTGCGCGTCGCTACCGGCCGCCGCTCACGTTCCGCGTCATGGCGATCGTCCGATCGACGCCCCCTCCGGCAGCCTCGCGCCGGCCGAGTGGTACAAGACCCTCATCGAGCTGCCCGCGCCGGTCAACCCGCTCATCATCATCGTGCCCCGAGGCCGGACGACGGGTTAGCGTTTGCGGCCGAAGCCGAAGTACGCGAGCGGGCCGATGATGTTCACGAACGAGATCGCGAACCACATCCGCTTGCTGCCGTTGATCTCTTCGGCCGGGCGCCGCCGCAGGTCCCGCAATGCGGCGACGAGCAGGACCAGTTCCAGGATCCCGGCCGCGCCGATGCCGGACTGTTGGCGTGTCGAGAGATCGTTCCAGCGCTGCTTGGCCATCTATGTCACCTCGATGCTGAATCGCATTCGCCAGGGCGCGGACTGCAGTGCTTCACCGGTGACGAGCGCGTTGCCGGGCGCGGCCATCGGCTCGAAGGAGACGAGGTCCTCCGTGGTCGGCGCGAAGAAGTGCCCGTAGGGGGCGCCCTCCTCGAAGCGGAACTCGATCCGCCGGCGGGCGCCCTCGAGCACGAACGGGCGGTCGATGTCGGCGAGCGCATGGTCGAAGGCGCGACCGCCGAGGCGCCCGATCGACCGCTCGAACGGAGCGCGACGGCCGGTCGGGAGCATCCGATCGTCGAGCTCGAGCCGGGTCGCGGCACCGAGCTCCACGCGCCACTCCGCGCGCGGCTCGCCGGGCAACTGCAGGAAGGGATGCCAGCCGAAGGCCACCGGCGTCTCGCCCAGCACCTCGGTGGTCGTCTGCAGCCCGCGATCGGTCAGGCGGTGCTCGATCCGCACCGTGTGCGGGAACGGGAACGCGGCCACGTCCCACGCCAGCGTCCCGGCGACCCGATCGCCCTGAGCCGGCTCGACCGACCAGCCGCGACGCGCCGCCAGCAGGCCGTGCATCGGCGAGCCGAGCGGGTCGTGGCGCGCGTCCGTGGCATCGACGGCGCGGCCCGCGACCTCGAAGTGCGTGGCGCTCAGGCGATTGGCCCACGGATACAGCAGCGGCAGCCCCGTGGTCTTGCCGGTGCGCACGAACGTGTCGACATCGGTGCGCGCGGCGAGCAGCTCCTCGCCCTCGTGGCGCAGCGACGTGACGAGCAGCGCCGCGTCGGCGGCGACCGTCGCCTCCATCGAGCCGTTGCGTAGGACGACCGTCAAAGCGCCGTGAGCGTACCGCTACCCTCGCTCGTCCGTGCGATCCATCGAATCAGCAGGCGAGGTGACCGACTCGGTGGACGCGGGGCGGGTGATCGCCGAGGCGGCGCGCCGCCGCACCTTCGCGATCATCTCCCACCCGGACGCCGGCAAGACGACGCTGACCGAGAAGCTGCTGCTGTACGCCGGCGCGGTCGGTGAGGCGGGTTCGGTCAAGGGCCGCCGAGGCCGCCGCGCAGCGAAGTCGGACTGGATGGAGCTCGAGCAGCGGCGCGGCATCTCGGTCACCTCGACGGTGCTGCGCTTCGAGCACGACGACGTCGTCTTCAACCTGCTCGACACGCCCGGGCACAAGGACTTCTCCGAGGACACGCTGCGGGTGCTGGCCGCGGTCGACTGCGCGGTGATCCTGATCGACGCGGCGCGTGGTGTGGAGCCGCAGACCGAACAGCTCTTCCAGGTCGCCCGCGCGCGCGGGATCCCGCTGATGGCGTTCGTGAACAAGTACGACCGTCCGGGCATGGAACCGCTGGAGATGCTCGACCATCTCAGCGACACGCTCGGGCTCTCGCTCGCCCCGCTGACATGGCCGGTCGGCATCCCGGGCGACTTCAGCGGCGTCATCGACCGCCGCGACGGGACCTTCCACCGGTTCACGCGCGTCACCGGCGGCGCCGGGATCGCGCCGGAGGAGATCATGGCCGCGCGCAGCCAGGCGGGCTCGGAGGACGACGCGGCGTGGGCGGTCGCCGAGGAGGAGCTGGAGCTCGTCGACGAGGTCGGCAGCGCGTTCGACGCGGAGCGCTTCTCGCGCGGCGAGTGCGTCCCGCTGCTGTTCGGCTCCGCGGCCTGGAACTTCGGCGTCGGCCTGCTGCTGGACGTTTTGCGCGATCTCGCGCCTCCCGCCCTTCCCCGCGCGACCGACGACGGCACGCTGCGGCCGGTCGACGCGCCGTTCTCGGCACTGGCGTTCAAGGTGCAGGCGAACATGGACCCGCGCCACCGCGACCGCGTCGCGTTCGTGCGGATCTGCTCCGGCCATTTCGAGCGCGGGATGCGCGTCAACAACGCCCGCACTGGCCGCAGCCTCGCCCTGAGCCATGCGCACGAGGTGTTCGGCCAGGACCGCGCCGTGCTCGACGAGGCCTTCCCCGGCGACGTCGTCGGCGTGGTCTTCGGCGGCGACGTGCGCGTCGGCGACACGCTCTACATCGGCCCCGAGGTCCGCTTCCCGCCGATCCCGACGCTGACGCCCGAGTCCTTCGTGACCATCTCCAACCGCGATGTCGGCCGCCACAAGCAGTTCCACCGTGGCCTGGAGCAGCTCGACCAGGAGGGCGTCGTCCACGTCCTGCGGCGCGAGCACACGCAGGATCCGGTGCCGGTGCTCGGCGGCGTGGGGCCGATGCAGTTCGAGGTCGCCGTCGAGCGGCTGAAGACCGAGTTCGGCGCCGACGTGCGCACCGCGCTGCTGCCCTGGACCGCGGCCCGGCGCACCGACACCGAGGGCGCCGCGAAGGTGCTCGCCGACGCCGGCTCGACCGACGTCCTGGTCCGCGGCGACGGAACCCAACTCGCGGTCTTCCCGAACCGCTTCGTGCTCGACCGCTTCGCGCAGCGCCACCCGAGCGTCACGCTCGAGCGCCTGATCGGCGCCGACGAACCCACATGAGCGGCCCGTCATGATCCGCTGACGTGGAGCATTTCGACGTTCTGATCGTCGGCGCCGGACTGTCCGGCATCGGCGCCGCGCACCACCTGCAGCGGGCGCACCCCGGCTCCTCGTTCGCCCTCTTCGAGGCGCGCGACGCGATCGGCGGCACCTGGGACCTGTTCCGCTACCCGGGCGTGCGCTCGGACTCGGACATGCAGACGCTCGGCTACCGCTTCCGCCCGTGGACGGAGGCGAAGGCGATCGCCGACGGCCCGTCGATCCGCGGCTATGTGCGCGACACCGCGCGCGCTGCGGGCATCGACGCGAAGATCCGCTTCAACCACCGGATCGAGCGGGCCGCGTGGTCCAGTGCCGACGCGCGCTACACCGTCACCGCCCGCCGCACCGACA
This sequence comes from uncultured Solirubrobacteraceae bacterium, assembly GCA_963848475.1. Lineage (GTDB taxonomy): Bacteria > Actinomycetota > Thermoleophilia > Solirubrobacterales > Solirubrobacteraceae > Solirubrobacter. Next base: position 30,298 of record CAWKDW010000011.1, read on the forward strand.
GCGGCGAGACCGTCGAGGTCACGTGCGGCTTCCTGTACGTGTGCAGCGGGTACTACCGCTACGACCAGGGCTTCACTCCGCCTTTCCTCGGGACCGAGCGGTTCAACGGCCAGATCATCCACCCCCAGTTCTGGCCCGAGGACCTCGATTATGCGGGCAAGCGCGTCGTCGTGATCGGCAGCGGCGCGACCGCGATCACGCTCGTGCCGGCGCTCACGGACGAGGCCGAGCACGTGACGATGCTCCAGCGTTCCCCCAGCTACGTGCTGTCGATCCCCACCGAGGACCCGATCGCCAACGGGCTGCGCCGCGTCCTCGGCGACCGGCTCGCCTACGCCGTCACGCGCTGGAAGAACGTCGCCGTCATGACGCTGATCTACCAGCTCTCGCGCCGCCGCCCGACCTTCGTCAAGAAGCTGATCCGCAAGGCGCAGGTCAGACAGCTCCCGGCCGGCTACGCCGTCGACACCCACTTCGGGCCGCGCTACCAGCCGTGGGACGAGCGCCTGTGCATCGTGCCCGACGGCGACCTGTTCCGCGTGATCCGCCGCGGCAAGGCCTCGATCGTCACCGACCGGATCGCCCGCTTCACCGAGACCGGTCTGCAACTCGAGTCGGGCGCCGAGCTGAGGGCCGACATCATCGTCACCGCCACGGGCCTGAACCTGCTCGCCTTCGGCGGCATGGCGCTCGAGGTCGACGGCCGCGAGCTGGCGCTCTCGGAGGCCGTGGCCTATAAGGGGCTGATGCTCGGCGGCGTCCCGAACTTCGCCTTCGTCGTCGGCTACACGAACGCGTCGTGGACGCTGAAGGCCGACCTCGTGTCCGAGTACGTGTGCCGGCTGCTGGCCTACATGGACGAGCACGGCTTCGACGAGGCCGTGCCGGTCAATCACGACCCCTCGATGACGACGCGCCCGCTGCTGGACTTCGCCGCCGGCTACGTCCAGCGCTCGCTCGACCAGTTCCCGAAGCAGGGTTCGAAGGCGCCGTGGCGGCTGGGTCAGAACTACGCCCAGGACCTCGTGACGCTCCGCCACGGCAAGCTCGACGACGGCACGATGCGGTTCTCGCGAGCGCGCGCGACGGCGGTCACGTAGCGCGCGCCGTGCCCGCGGCGGCCTTGACCGCGCGGGCGAGCGTGTCGACGTCGTAGACGCCGTGATGGCGGCGGCCGTCGATGAAGAACGTCGGCGTGCCCGAGACGCCACTGGCGTCGGCGCTGCGGACGTCCTCGGCGACGTGCGCCGCGTTGCGCCGCCGGCGCAGGTCCTCCGAGAAGCGATCCAGATCGAGCTCGAGGGCGGAGGCGTGGCGGAACAGATCGGCCGGGGCGAGCGCGTCCTGATGGCTGAGCAGCCGGTCGTGCATCTCCCAGAAGGCGCCCTGCGCGCCCGCGGCCTCCGCCGCCTCGGCCGCCAACTGCGCGTTCGGGTGCACGTCGGCCAGCGGCAGGTGGCGGAAGACGTAGCGCAACTCGTCACCCAGGTGGTCGAGCAGCGCGACGATGACCGGCGCCGCGTGGCCGCAGTAGGGGCACTCGAAATCGCCGTACTCGAGCAGCGTGACCGGGGCCTCGACCCGACCGCGGACGTGGTCGCGCTCGACGTCGACGTCGTCGGCGAGGTCGACGATCGTCTCCGCGGTCGCGCCGAGCTGGCGCGCGCGCAGATCGGGGGGCAAGGCGCGCACGACCCGGAACGCGACCCAGGCCACCGCCGGCGAGAGCACCGCCGTCGCGAGCACGCCGAGCTTGGCCTGATCGAGCAGCGGGCCCTCGAACGCGAGCGTGGCGACCAGCAGCGAGACGGTGAAGCCGATCCCCGCCGAAGCGGCGGCGCCGACGAGCACCGGCCACGTGACGGTGAGACGCGCACCGCCGAGCATCGGGCGCGTCGCGAGCCACGTCGCCGCCAGCATTCCCAGCGGCTTGCCGACCACGTACGCGGCGATGACGCCGAGCGTCACCGGCGACGTCGCCGCGGCCGACAGCATCTGCCCGTCGATCTCGATGCCCGCGTTGGCGAGCGCGAACAGCGGGACGATCACGCGGCTCGTCCACGGATGCAGGCGGTACTGCAGCCGCTCGTTGGGCGAGATCGCCCCGGCGAGGCTCGCGCGCGCCGAGTAGGCCAGCTCCGGCGTCGGCTGCTCGCGGAACGAGCGCGTGAGCTCGGTGCTGCGCTCGAGCTGCTCGCGTGCCGGCGGATAGGCGCTCGTGATCAGGCCGATGGCGAGGCCCGCGATCACCGCGTCGACGCCCGACTCGAACATCGCCAGCCAGATCCCGACTCCCACCAGGACCGCGGCCGGCCCGCGCCAGGAGCCGGCCCAGCGCAGCGCCAACAGCACGCCGAAGAGCCCGATCGCCACCGCCAGCGCGACCACTGAGACGTCCTCGCTGTAACCGAGCCCGATCACCAGCAGCGCGACGAGGTCGTCGATGACGACGACGGTGAGCAGGAACACGCGCAGGCGGATCGCGCGCCCGCGTGTCAGCAGCGAGAGCGCGCCGAGTGCCAGCGCGGTGTCCGTCGAGACGGCCACGCCCCAGCCCACCGACCCGTCGCCGCCGGCGTTGATCGCGAGATAGACCGTCGCGGCCGTCAGCATGCCGCCGAGCGAGGCGACGACCGGAATCGCCAGGCGCGTGCGCTCGCGCAGCTCGCCGAGGTCGAGCTCCCGCTTGGCCTCGAGCCCGACGACGAGGAAGAACAGGGTCATCAGGCCCTCGTTGATCCAGCCGCGCACGTCCGTGACCAGCTCGTGGTCGCCGAGCACGATCGCCAGCCGCGTCTCCCACACCGACGCGTAGCTCGCCGGCGCGACGTTGGCCCACAGCAGCGCGAGGATGGCCGCGGCGGCGAGGATCACGGCGCCGCCGGTCTCCGCGTGCAGGAAGTTGCGGATCGGCGCCGCCAGGTTCCGTGTCCACGCGGTGCGGCCGCCGCCCGCCTCGGTCGTCGTCTCGGCGCTGGTGATCGCTACATCGTGACGACTCGCGCCAGTAGAGTCGCGCGCCACGATGGCCGACGAGGAACCTGCCCGCCCGGAGCCAAGGGAACCGGTCGCGCCCCGACCGGAGCCGGAGGCATCGCCGGAGCCGGTCGCCGCCACCTCACCGCCGCCGCCCCCGAGGCGCGGCGTGGACGCCCTGCCTGACTGGTACCGGACCGCGGCGGCCGCGAGTTGGCGCTTCCTCGTCATCGTGGCCGCGGTCGGAGCGGTCATCTACACGCTCGTGTTCCTGCACATCGTCGTGCTGCCGATCATCATCGCGCTGCTGGCCAGCACGCTGCTGCTGCCGCCGGTGCGCTGGCTCAAGCAGCACCGCGTGCCGGACGCGCTGGCTGCCGCCGGCGCGATGCTCGGCGCCTTCCTGCTGATCGTCGCCATCGGCACCGCCGTGGCGCCGTCGGTCGGCGACCAGTTCGGCGAGCTGCGCCCACGCGCCGAGGATGGCGTGCGAGACGCCGCGGACGTGCTCGCGAAACCGCCGTTCAACGTGAGCGAGACCGAGATCCGCGCTCGTGTCGACGACGGCATCGCCAAGCTGCGGGAGAACGGCGGCCCGCTCGCCCGCGGCGTGACCAGCGGGGCGGTGATCCTCGGCGAGATCGTCACCGGGCTGCTGATCACCGTGCTCCTGACGTTCTTCCTGCTCAAGGACGGCGAGAAGATGTGGGGCTTCGCCCTGAGCCTGACCGGGGAACGAAGTCGCCGTGATGCCGACGAGGTCGGCACGCGCGTCTACGCCGCGCTCGCGGGATACGTGCGCGGCATCGCGCTGGTCGGGCTCGTCGACGCGATCCTGATCGGCTTGGCGCTGCTGATCATCGGCGTCCCGCTGGTGATCCCGATCATGGTCATCACGTTCTTCGCTGCGTTCGTCCCACTCGTCGGCGCGTTCGTCGCCGGGCTGGTCGCGGTGCTGATCGCGCTCGTGTCCGGCGGCCTGTTCGACGCCGCGCTCGTGCTCGGCTCGATCGTCCTCGTGCAGCAGATCGAAGGCCACGTGCTCTATCCGCTGCTGATGGGACGCACGGTCAACCTGCATCCGGCCGTGATCGTCGTCGCGCTCGCCGCCGGCGGGATCCTCGGCGGCATCGTCGGCGTCTTCCTCGCCGTGCCGGTCGCGGGGATCATCTCCGTCGTGCTCGACTACGCGCGCGAAAGCCCGCCAACCGAGTCGCCGCCGCTCGAAGAGGCGTAGACATCATCCCTTGGGGGTGATGTCGCGCCATGCCGGCGCTGTGAGGCTTGCGGTGTCCGATCTCCAAGGGCGGGAGCAGCGCATGGCACAACCGGATCTCAACCTCGGCGCCGCAGCCTCCGCGACGCAGCACGGTGTCTACTCGGGCGTCGACAGCCCGGGCGGCGAATTCCGGGAGACGCACCACCACGATCCTCTGCCGGGGTGGCGGGTGTTCTCGGCCACGATGATCTTCATCGCGGCCGCCGCGAACACGCTCTGGAGCATCGCCGCACTCGCGGGTGACCGGCACTTCAAGGACACCGAGCTCCTGGTCGGGAGCCTCGGACTGTGGGGCGTCGTCCTGCTCGTGTTCGCGATCGTGCAGGTCGTCACCGCGGTGCTGATCGTCAAGGGCAACCAGACCGGCATCGTCCTCGGCATCGCGATCGCGGCCGCCAGCATGGTGACGCAGCTGTTCGTGATCGGCGCGTACCCCATCTGGTCGGTCTTCGTGATCGTGCTCGACGCGCTCGTGATCCACGGGCTCACCGTCCACGTCAGCGATCGCGCCCGCTGAGCGTGCTCCTCGCCGAGGTCGAAGTCGGCGAGGCAGCGTTCCTCGTCGTCGTCGCCGCGGCAGCGGTGGCGGGGACGCTCGCGGCGCTCATCACGGCGCGCGGGCTGCTCGTGCCGACCGTCGTGGCCGAGCTGCTGCTCGGCGTCGTGATCGGGCCGGAGGTGTTCGGCCTGCACGTGACGGAGTTCATGACGTTCTTCGCCAGCCTCGGCCTCGGCATGCTGTTCTTCTTCGCCGGCTACGAGATCGACCTCCACCGCATCGCCGGGCTGCCGTTGCGTCTGGCGGCGGTGGGCTGGCTGATCTCGCTCACCGTCGCCTACGGCATCGGCGGGCTGCTGGCCTGGGCCGGGATCGTGCTCTCGCTCGTCTATACGGGCTCCGCGCTGGCCACGACGGCGATCGGGACGTTGATCCCGGTGCTCTCGGACTCGGGCGAGCTGCGGACGCGCTTCGGCGGCTACCTGCTCGCGGCCGGTGCGGTCGGGGAGTTCGGGCCGATCCTGCTGCTGACGCTGGTGCTGTCCTCGTCGGGGACCGTGCACAGCGCGGCGATCCTGATCAGCTTCGTCGTGCTCGCCGTCGGCGTGGCCATCACGGCGGTCCGATCGTCTTCGAGGACGATACCGCTGTTCGAGCAGACGCTCGAGAAGAGCTCACAGCTCGCGGTGCGCTGGATCGTCGTCCTCGTCTTCGCGCTCGCGCTGCTGGCCTCCGAGCTCGGGCTGGACCTCCTGCTCGGTGGCTTCGCCGCCGGCGTGATCACCCGCCAGGTACTCAAGGAGCGCGAGGTTCCCGGGTTCGACTCCAAGCTCACCGCGGTGGCCTTCGGCGTCTTCATCCCGTTCTTCTTCGTGGTCAGCGGCATGAGGCTCGACGTCGATGCCCTGTTCGGGAGCGTCGGCGGCGTGGCCAAGATGCTCCTGTTCTTCGTGCTCTTCCTCGTCGTGCGCGGGACGCCCGCGATGCTGCTCTACGGCGATGTCCTCAACCGCCGCGACCGGCTCTCGCTGGCGTTCTTCACCTCGACGCAGCTGCCGCTCGTGCTCGCGATCACCACGCTCGCCCGCGAGCGCGGTGACATGCAGTCCTCGACCGCGGCGTCGCTCGTCGGCGCCGCGGTCCTCTCGACGCTCGTCTTCCCGATGCTCGGGCTGCGGCTGCGAAAGGGAGCGCCGGTCGACGACGCACCCGCTCAGGTCGTCGTCACGGCCGCGGCGACGTAGCTCTCGTCGAGGTGGGGCTTGAACGTGCGCAGCTCGTCCTCGCCCGGCTGGACGATCAGGACGCTCGCCTCCGGTAGCTCGTCCCACGCGCCCGGCAGCTCGCCGAAGGGCTCGGAGATCACGACCCGGTCCTCGTCGCGCAGGCGCTGCAGTTGCGGGTTCTCGGGGTGGAGGACGCGCAGCGTGTGCGCGTCGTTGGACGCGAACAGCGTGCGCGAGTCGCCCTCGGTCGAGTAGCGGAAGGCCCACAGGCGGACGCCGTCGCTGAGCCCGATGCTCGCCTGCACGCAGTTCTCGATCCCGTAGCGCTTCGCCGTCGCCTCGACGAACCCGAGCGCGCGCTCGAGCGCCCCGACGGGATCCTCCTCGAGGCCGAGCGTCAGCGCCAGCCGGAACAGCACCTCGGAGTCGGTGGAGCCGCGGAAGTCCGCGAACAGCGCGGGGTCGACCGCCAGCATCAGGTCGCGCCGCATCTGATGGAAGCCGCGCAGCACGCCGTTGTGGACGAACAGCCAGCGGCCGTGGCGGAACGGGTGGCAGTTCGTCTGCTGCACGGCCGTGCCCGACGTGGCTCGCACGTGTGCGAGAAACAGCGGCGTCTCGACGTGCGCGGCAAGCTCGCGCAGGTTCTCGTCGCCCCAGGCCGGCGAGATGCTGTGGTAATAGGCGGGACCCTCGCCGACGCCGTACCAACCGACGCCGAAGCCGTCGCCGTTCGTGGTCTCCGCCCCCATCCGGGAGTGCAGGCTCTGATCCACGAGCCCGTGCTTGGTCTTGAACAGGAACTCATCCATCAGCATCGGCTGCCCGGACCAGGCCATCCAACGGCACATCGGGATACCTCCTCGAGTGTCAAAGCTTGCCGGCAAACGTATGCGCCGGTGATTGCTGGCACATCGTCCGATGCAGGTGAGGCCGAGGGCCCTTAGGGGTGACAGCGTGCCCGCTATGAAGCGCACTCTCACGTTTGTGATCGCCGCGGCCCTGGCACTCTCCGCCTGCGGGGGCTCGGACGACGAGGAGACCCCGCAGCAGCAGACCGCCGCCCAGAAGGCATGCGCTGCGCGCACCGACATCAGCAAGCAGGTCGAGACACTCAAGGGCCTGACCCCGGCCACGGCGACGACGGCGACCATCACCTCCAGCGTGGCCGCGATCCGTTCGGACCTGACCGACTTCAAGTCCGCGCAGGAGGACCTCAGCAAGCAGCGCAAGGAGGCGTTCCAGTCCGCCAACCAGAGCTTCACGTCGGAGGTCGAGACGATCGCCAAGACGCTCGGGAGGAGCCTCGCGCTGGGCGATGCCAAGACCGCACTGACCTCCGCCGCGCAGCAACTCGAGGCGTCCTACAAGAAGAACCTGGCGCCGCTCGACTGCGGCTGAGCGGCGGGATGACCCTCGCCGAGGTCACGATCCCGGAGGCGGTCACGATCGCCGAAGACGCGTACGTCTTCGCGTACCCGCTGCTGCGCACGAGCCGCGCGCTGACGGCGACCAATCGGCTCGTCCAGGAGCCGGAGCGACCTGACACGCTCCGGTTCTCCGCGTGGCTGGATCTCGGCACGGAACCGATCGTGCTCACCACCCCGGACACGCGCGGGCGCTACTACGCGCTGTGGCTGCGCGACGCGTGGAACACGATGTTCGCGTCCGCCGGCGCGCGGACGACCGGGACCGGGTCGCGCGCGTTCGCGATTCTCGGGCCGGGGCGCCACGGCGCCAACCTGCCGCCGGGGTTGACGCCTGTGGCGGCGCCGACGCGGATCGTTCACGTCTCCGGCTGCATCGAGGCGCTGGGCGAGCCGGGCCGCGACGACATCGCCGCCGGCTTCCGGATCACGCCGCTCAGCCGCCGGCACAACCCCGGCGTCGGCACCCCGGCGGCTTCGATCGTCACCGCGCCCGCGTCCGGCGAGCCGATCGAGCGGCTGGACGCCCGCAGCTTCTTCGCCGAGGCCTTTCGGCTGATCGCCGACAACCCGCCGGAGCCCGGCGATCGCGAGGGTCTGGAGCGTTTGAAGGCGCTCGCCCCGCTCGGGGATGCCGCGGTGTGGCAGCACCTCGAGCCGGAGCTGCAGGCGGCGCTGGAACGGGGTGTCGCCCGCGGTCGCGTCGCCGTCCGCGCCGTGGCCGCCCGGACGCCCGGCGAGCGCGTCGGACCGTGGCGGGTCAGCTACGACGGCGGACGCTATGGCTCCGACTATCTGCGGCGGGCGGGCGTCGCGTGTGCCGGAACCGGGGCGCAACCGGCGGCGGACGAGCTGCCCGCGGTGCTGGAGACCGATGCCGAGGGCCGGCCGCTGACGGGCGGCGAGCGCTACGTGCTGCGCTTCGCCCCGGACGCGACGCCCCCCGTCAATGGCTTCTGGTCGCTGACCACGTACGCCGTGGACGACCCAGCCTCGAGCTGGAACTCCACGGGCGATCTGCGCGGCCTCACGCTCGACCACGACGGCTCGCTGCCGATCCATATCCAGCACAGCCGGCCGGCACGCGCACGCCGGGCGAACTGGCTGCCCGCTCCGGCCGGGCGCTTCACGGTGGTGCTGCGGCTCTACTGGCCGCGCGAGGAGGCGTTGCGAGGCGAGTGGTCGCCTCCGACCGTGACCCGGCTCTGAGTCAGCGGCGGCGCCCGAAGCTTCCGACGACCACGCCGATCACGGTCACGAGGTACAGCTGACCGCCGAGCATCTCCAGGACCGCCAGTGCGTGACCGACCGGGCTCGCGGCCGTGTAGTCGCCGAAGCCGGTCGTCGTCAGCACCGTGAAGCTGTAGTAGACGCGCAAGCTCGAGGTCGCGTCGCTGCCGTTGGCGAAGAACGGCTGCGAGTCCAGATGCGCGACGAGCCCCACGATCCACGCGAACAGCAGCCCGACCAGCAGGTAGATCGCCAGCGAGCCGGTCACCGCCTGGACCGTGACCCCATGCGTGCGCACGAGTCGCACGAGACCGCCGACGAGCGCGAGCGGGACCGCGAGCGACAGGAGCCCGCCGCCGAGCAGCATCACCCACTCGGGCACGTCGCCAAGGGCGACCACCAGGACCAGCGCCGCGGCGGCGCAGGCTCCGACCGACGTGCGGACGCGCCGGCGATCGGGCCGCATGTGCGACGTCGCGATGACGACCACCAGCGAGGCGCTCTGCAACGCCAGCGCGATGGCGCTCGACCAGTCCGCCGACGGAGCGATGATCACGAACATGACGACGACCAGCGTCAGTACCAGGACGGCGCCGTACCGGAACTCCGCGGGCCGTTCGCCCGCGGAGTGGGGTTTGTCCTGCATCACCTACCCGGCGAGGTGTGCGCTAGGCGAGCGAGTGACGATCGCGGCCGCCGTACGTCAGCAGGCCGAAGACGATGATCACGTCGAGCAGGAAGACCATGACGGCCCACAGCGGATGCGCCGGCAGGACCAGGAACTGGATGATGATGTTGAGCGACGCGAACAGGATTCCGAGCCAGCGGCCCCACTCGGTGCCGCGCCAGATCCCGGCGGCCACGATGATCTGGCCGATCCCGATCAGGAGCAGGCCCCAGCCCCACAGGTTCAGGCTTCCGATGACGAACTTCACGTCGCGCACGTAGAAGGTCGAGTTGCCGATCGCCGCGATGCCGTAGACGATGTTGAGCGCGCCGACGATGGCCAGCATGATCGTCGCGAACAGGATCCAGCCGTGGCCGGGATCCGGCGCGTACGTCGACGCTTCGCCGTCGAGTCGCATCGGCACCGGCGGGGTCCCTCCCGATGGTGTGGTGTCGCCTTGAGACATGTGGTTCTCCTGTCGCTGTGCCGAAAAGGCCGGGTCGGCCTCGCACGCTATGGCACAAGGGCATGCGCGTGCATCGTGCGATGCGGGTGATGAGCGACGGCGGCGGGCTGCGATGATGCGCCGATGGCCTCCCGTCGACGACGCAAGTCACGTCGCGAAGACGCGCTGGTGACCCTCTTGGCCGCCCACTGGGTCGGCCGCGGGCTCTGGCGGATGTCACGCGGGCGGCCGCCGTGGCGCGCGGCCAAACGGCGCTAGCCGCCCTTCAGAGCGACCCGTTGCCTTCGTCGCGCGCGCCGGCGAGGTAGATCAGCGCCGCCTTCACGCGCCGGCTGACGTCCTCGGCGTGGGCGAGGCCGAGCTTCATGAAGATCGCGTTGATGTGCTTCTCGACCGCCCGCTTGCTGAGGAAGAGCTCCTCCGCGATCGCCTGGTTGCTCTTGCCCTGCGCCATGTGCCCGAGGATCTCGAGCTCGCGGCGCGTCAACTCTTCCAGCGGGGCGTGCTCGTCGTGGGTGCGCGCGGCGATCAGCGCCTCCACCACCTTCGCGTCGACCACCGACCCACCCGAGGCGACCGCAAAGACGGCCGAGATCAGGTGCTCGCGGTTGCGCAGGCGGTCCTTGAGCAGGTAGGCGCGCCCGTCAGACCCGCGCTCCAGCAGCGCGAGCCCGTAGCGCGGGTCGGCGTACTGGCTGACGACGACGACACCGATGCCGGGGTGGGTATCGCGCAGCCGGTTGGCGAAGACGATGCCCTCGTCGTCACCGGACGGCGGCATCCGAATGTCGGTGATGACGACATCGGGCAGCTGCGCAGCGACGGTCTCGACCAGCTCGTCGCCGTCCTGACACGTCGCGACCAGGTCCACGCGCGGGTCGGAGTCCAGCAGGTGGCCCAGCGCCTCGCGGACGAGATAGCTGTCGTCGGCCACGACCACGCGCAGGTGCTGCTCATCCGTCACCGGTCGCGCGTCGATGCCGCCGGAAGGCGTAAAACGGTTCCCCACTGCCTCCAACTATCTGTCGTCGGTCACGGGACGTCAAGGGCGCAGGTGGGTACTCGGCGCGCTCGTTCACCCCGTTCGGGCGATGCAGGACGCTCCTCCGGGCGGCGATGGTCAACGCGATGCCTCGACGCGCTCGCTCGCCGACACCGTCGCGGCAGCGCGCTCGCGGTTGGAGACGACATTCCTCGGGCGCTACCTGGAGCTGCTGTTGGACCTGCGGATCGTCGACCGCTCGCTGGCACTCGCCTCCAAGCTGTTCATCGCGATCCTCCCGCTCAGCATCCTGTCGAGCTCGCTGGTCTCCAACGAGTCCTTCGGCGACGAGGTCGTCGACCGCTTCGGCCTCGAGGGAACCGCCGCCCACGCCGCTCGGCTGCTGTTCGCGTCACCGAGCCAGGTGCAGTCCGGGATTGGACTCCTGGGCGTCATCATCCTCGTCTCGTCGGTGCTGAGCTTCGCCCGCGCGCTCGAGGCCGTCTACCTCGACTGCTGGCAACTCCCTCCCTCTCCACTGGGAGCGATCAAACGCCGGCTCACATGGCTGGCGGGCTTCGCCGCGTACGGCATCGTCCTGTCGCCGCTGCGCGACGTCATCGACAGGCCGCTCGCGGCGCGGATCGTCGCGGCTGTGCTCGCCGCGGCGTTGTTCCTGTGGACACCGTACGTGCTCCTTGGACGACGCGTGCCCTGGCAGCGACTTGCACCGACGGGCGCCATCACGGGCGCCGCGATGCTGGTCTTCGGCCTGGGGTCGGCGATCACGCTGCCGCGCCAGATGGCCCACAACACCGACCGCTACGGCCTGATCGGGTTCACGTTCTCACTGGTTTCCTGGCTGTTCGTCGCCGCGGCCGTCGTGGTCGCCGCGGCCGCGCTCGGCGCCCTGATCGACCGGCAGCGCCGTAGAGTCCCAGACGTCAACGACAAGGAGGAATGACGTATGTCCGAGCTGATCGCCATCGGCTACGACGACACGATCACCGCCCACCGGGCCGCCGAGGCCGCCGAGGGGCTGGCAAGGGACCTGATCATCGAGCCTGACGCGATCGCCGTGATCGTCCGCGGCGAGGACGGCAAGTACAAGGTGACGACCAACCACCACGTCGTCGGCGCCGGCGCTTCCTGGGGCATGTTCTGGGGCTTCCTGTTCGGCCTTCTCTTCTTCGTCCCCGTCCTCGGGCTCGCCGTCGGCGCCGGCATGGGCGCGATCATGGGCAAGCTCACGCAGTCATCGATCGACAAGGACTTCCGGTCGCGCGTGCAGGACATGCTGCAGCCGGGGACGTCCGCGCTCTTCCTCGTCGTGGAGAAGGTGACGCCCGACAAGGCCGTCGACGCGCTGTCCGAGTTCGGCGGCACCGTGCTGAAGACCTCGCTCTCCGAGGAGAGCGAGAAGGCGCTGCAGGACGCGCTGCACGGCGAGGACGCCGCGGCCTGAGCTCCGGCTCACCGAGTTTCCGCACTCCCCGCGGGCCCCGGTCCAGGGGCCCGCGGCGCGTCGTGCCACCACGGGACGCGCAGCGGGTGCACACACCCCCCCACCGTCGCCAGCGTGCGCCCTTGCCGCCTCCCCACCTCGAACGAGATGCTGCCAATACGATGACGGCTCTGCTCGAGGTAGTTCACGATCGGCTCGTCCCGCGCGCCCAGCGCCGCCCGACCTTGGCGGCCACCGTACGCCGCTCGCGGCTGTTCACGGCCCTGGCCGCCGAGGGCGCCCCGCCGTTCACGATCATCGTCGCGCCCGCGGGCTTCGGCAAGACCACGCTGCTGTGCGAGTGGGCCGCGCGCGACCCGCGGCCGTTCGCCTGGCTGACCCTCGACGCCCGCCACGACGAGCCCCGGACGCTGCTGCGCGCGGTCGCCCGTGCGGTCGACGCGGCGGCCAAGGACGCCCCGGACGGGCGCGTGGTGCTCGTTCTCGACGACGTCCACGTGTTGCGCTCGGGCGCCGCCCACACCACCCTCGCGGCGCTGACCTCGCAGCTGCCCGACGAGATCTCCGTCGCCTTCGCCTCGCGCGCCGAGCTTCCCGTCCCGATCGCGCGCCTGCGCGCCCAGGGCCTGGTCAGCGAGCTCCGCGCCGCCGAGCTCGCGATGACGCGGATCGAGGCGGCCTCGCTCCTGCGCGTGTCGGGGCTCCAACTCGACCGTGCCGGGATCGACGCGCTGCTGCACCGCACCGAAGGCTGGCCGGCCGCGCTCGCGCTCGCCGCGCTCGCGCTCGAGGGCGAGACGGTCCCGGGCCCGGCGCCGACGCGCTTCAACGGCAGCGACCGGCTCGTCGCGGAATACCTGCGCGATGAGGTGCTCGCCGGGCTCGCGGAGGACGAGCTGCGGTTCGCCGTGCGCACGTCGATCCTCGACGTGCTGACGGCGCCCCTGTGCGACGCGGTCCTGGAGACCTCCGGTTCGGCCGAGCTGCTCGCGCGGCTGCACGCAACCAACTTCCCGCTCGTCGCCCTCGACCGGACGGCCGAGCGCTACCGCCATCATCGCCTGCTGCGCGACATGTTGCGCGCCGAGCTGCGCCGCAGCGAGCCGCAGCTCGAAGCCGAGCTGCACCGGCGCGCCAGCTCGTGGCACGTGCGCGAGGGCGATCGCGAACGCGGGCTGCAGCATGCACTCGCCGCCCACGAGGTGGCCCGTGCCGGTGACCTCGTGTGGTCGGGCATCCCCGCTTCGCTCGAGCAGGGCTCGGTGGCGACGGTCGAACACTGGCTGAGCCGCTTCACGGACGCCCAGATCGCGGCCGACCCGCGGCTGGCGCTCGCGGCGGCCGGCTCCCACCTCGCCCACGGCCAGGGACACCTGGCCGAGCACTGGCTGGCGGCAGCGGGCGCCAGCGAGGACCGCGACGTCGCGGGCGGCGTGGCCGCCCTGCGTGCCGCGCTCGGTCGCGACGGGCTCGCCCGCATGGGCGAGGACGCGACGCGCGCATCCGGGCTGCTGGACGCCGAGAACCCCTGCCAGGCCCTCTGCCGTATGGTCGGTGGCATCGCCGACCACCTCGGCGGCCGGCGCGAGGCCGCACGCGAGCAGCTCGAGGAGGGCGCGCGCCGCGCGGCCGTGCTGGCACCGCAAGTCCATGCGCTGTGCCTCGCGCAACTCGCGCTGATGACGCTCGATGAGGATGACTCCGAGGGCGCCGTGCGGCTGATCACGCGCGCTCGCGCTCAGGTCACCCGCTACGGGCTCGCGCGCTACCCGACGAGCGCGCTCGTCCTCGCCGTCTCCGCGTACGTGCGGGCGCAGCGCGGCCGCGTCGAGGAGGCGCACGAGGAGGCACGTGAGGCCGCGGATCTGCTCGAGCAGCTGACGGACGTCGCGCCCTGGTACGTGATCGAGGTCGAGATCCTCCTCGGGCGCACGGCCCTGCGGCTCAGCGACGTCAACGACGCGCGTGCCCGGCTCGCCGAGGCGGGCCGGATGGCCGCGCGGCTGCCCGAGCGCGGCGTGCTCCACGACTGGCTACAGGCGGCAGAGGCGGACCTCGAGACCTTCACGCGCGCCGACTGCCGGCTGCCCGCGTCGCTGACGACGGCCGAGCTGCGGATCCTGCAGTTCCTCCCCACACATCTCTCGTTCCGCGAGATCGCCGAGCGCACCTACGTCTCGGCGAACACGGTCAAGACGCAGGCCAACGCGGTCTACCGCAAGCTCGACGTACGCTCGCGCTCCGAGGCCGTCGCGTCGGCGCGCGAACTCGGGCTGCTGGACGGTTAACCGCCCGCGCCCCGGCACAGGCCGAGGCGCGGAGGTCGAACCGTCCTGCCGCTCAGCGGCGACGCGCGACGCGACGCGAGGTGCGGCGGGCGACTCTGCGGGATTCCATCATCACAATCTCCGTTCGGGGTGGGTCTGCGGAACTTACGACGCGGTCTCGAGGCCGTGGAGCTCGGCGGCCTCCTCGGCGGACAGGAGCCCGATCTCGACCAGGTCGAGCGGGCTGATGAAGCCGTCGCTGATGCGGAACCCGCCCGCGCGCGCGATCGCGTCACGGAGCGGAATCGCCCACTGGTGCTCGAGCAGGACGAGCGCGGCGGCGGAGTCGTTCGGGATCTCCTCGATGACGTCCCACGCCTCGTCGTCGGTGAAGACCTCGATACCGTCCTCGGCCGCCTCGGCGCCCGCGATGGCGCCCTCGATCATGCCCTCTTCGCCCTCGATCCCGAGGCCGACGAGCGCGCCGACGACGCTGCCGAGCTCGATCGCCTCGTCCTTGGAGAGCGTGCTGAGGTGCATGACCTCGATCTCGCCCTCGGCGTCCTTGTGGACGGCGAGCGCGTCGATCACCTTGACGCTGCCGCTTTCACTGAGCTTCTCGAGCTCGGCGATGATCTCGCCGTGGAACTCCGGTGCATCGAAGCCCAGCACGATGAGCTGAACCGGTCCAATTGCCATGAGTCGATCCCTTCGATTGAGAAAAGTCAGCCGGCCCCGGGCGCGGACGCGTCCGGATTGACCCGGGGGCCAGCAGGTCGGACGGGTGCCGCCACGCGTCGGCCGGCGCTTGGCCGCCGGCGCGCTCGATCGCATCGCGAGGCGGGATCGCCCAGCGGTGCTCCAGCACGGCCACAGGCGCGGTCTTGCCCGGGGCGGTCATGTCAGGTCAGCCGCCGAGGATCCGCGCCTTCTGGGCGTCGAACTCCTCCTGCGTCAGGACGCCGGCGTCGAGCAGCTGCTTGGCCTGCGTCAGCGCCTCGATCGGATCGAGCGCCGGGGCGGCCGGCTCGGCGCGGCGACGGGCGCAGGCGCGGGCGGTGCGTAGGCCGGCGGCGGCGGGGGCGGGGCGGACTGCTGTTGCGGCTGCTCGGCGTACTGGGCCTCCTGCAGCTCGGCGATCTGGGCGTTCTGGTCGGCCTCGCGCTGCTGGCCTGCAGCCACGTGCTTGCCGGCGACGTATGCACCGCCACCGACCATGGCAGCACGCATGAGGGGACGTCGTCTACGACCTATCGGCATATTCGTCGCGATCCTTCGTGAGCGGGGGTACGGATTCCACAATCGAACCGTTGACGCTCGCCGCGGACATCATCCGTTCGGGGTGATCGGCGGCGCCGCGTCTCTTGCGCGTGTCGTGGACCACAAGGGTACGGGCAAAACGGTCCTGGAGCCCGCGACGCCGGTCGTCGACGAGGATGAGCAGGAATCCGGCGCCGAACGGGATCGCGGCCAGGTAGAAGCCGGCCAGGCGGCGCAGGGAACGCACGAAACGCGGTGTCGTGCCGCGGTAGGTGGTGACGCGGATGCCCATGAAGCGCATGCCCGGCGTCTGGCCGGTCAGAGTCCAGAAGTTCACCAGGTAGCAGGACATCAGAAGGACCCACACCCAGGTCACGACGACGGCGGCCACCGCCCCGCTCGGGTCAACCGTGATGCCGAGAGTCTCAGCCGCCCAGGCCAGGATGCCGCCGGCGACCACCGAGATGATGTTGACGATCATGCAGTCGATGACGAACGCCAGCAGGCGGGTCGCGAAGCCGGCAAGCCGGGCCTGGGTCATGCGGGAGCGGCGCCGTCGTCGAAGTCGACGAGCGGAGCGGTTCGCGCACGGCGGCGCAGCAGACGCCGCGCGACGCCCTCGATGCGGTCGTCGGCGTGCGCCGTGCGATCGCGCACCTGGTCGCCGACATCGTCGACGAGGCCGTACGTCTGGCTCTGCAGCGCGTCGCGCACCTCTTCGCTGCGGGCGACGTGGGCCACGACGCGGCGGAGTTCCTCGCTCGCGAGGATCTGGTCGGTCGCCGACTGCGCGAAGCGACTGGCCAGCGCCCGCTCGAACACCCGCTCCAGCGCGGGCTCGTCGAGCACCGCGACGACCCGCTGCTCGAGCGCCGCGCTGGCGAGCGTGCGCTCGATCAACCGGTCGATGACGGGCTGTTCGACGATGTGGGTCAGCAGGCGCTCGACGCCGTCGCCGGTGAGCATCGCGTCGGCGGCCCTGACGCCGGCCTGGCGCTCGGCGGCGACCGCGAGCACGCGCTCCAGCGCGTCGCCCTCCAGCGCCTCGGCCGTCACGCGCTCGATCACGCGCGCCTCGATGACCCGGCGGATGGCGCGGTCCAGCAGCGGCCCGCGCAGCGCGCGCTCGAACAGCTCCGACGAGCTCTGCGCGATCTCGGCGAACAGCGCCGACTCCTCGCGTGTGCCGCGCCGCTCCGCCGCGTCGATCAGCGCCCGGGCCGGCGCCGCCAGCGGCGTACGCCAGCCGAAGGCGGCGACGCTCACGCCAACGCCCGCGACGTCACGCGCCGGCCGCGCGAGCGCGCCCGCGACGCCAAAGCCCACTCTGCGTGCCGCTACGAGATCCATGGTCTCAGCTTCCTCCTTGACGCACCGCGGCGAATCACCCGCATCGCATGACGACCTCTCGCACGCGATATGCGCGAGGATACGCGGTCCCATGTCCCAGTCCATTCCCCCGCTGCCCCAGCACAAGAGCCGGAACACCTACACCGACCCGGCGGCCACGAACCGGATCATCGTGTGGACGGTCCTTCTCGGCGTGGCGTTCTGGCCGCGCCTGTGGATCATCGGCTTCTGGATCTTCGGCCGCCAGATGGGCGACGCGTTCAGCAGTTGGATCATCCCCGCGATCGGATTCATCATCCTGCCGTGGACGACGCTGCTCTACGCGTGGATGTGGGGCATCAACTCGGATGGCGTGCACGGTTGGGAGTGGGCCGTCGTCGCGGTCGGCTTGCTGGCCGACATCGGCTTCTGGGTGGTCGGCCGGCGCTCGCTCCGCTGAGCGGGGCAGCGACACAAGCAAGGAGTCTTTTGATGACGACGGCAACCGCCGGTGCGGCGACGCGCCCCTCAAGGCCAAGGAAGATCGTGCATCTGACCAAGGCGGAGCGCGCCGCCAAAGGTAAGGCCGCACGCGCGGAGGTCCCGCGCTCGTCGCACGGGCACTGGGAGCCGGCACCCGGACGTCCCGACCCGGTGGCGCTGATCGAACTGGAGTCCGAGACTCGGGTCCAGGAACTGGTGCCGATCCGCTACGGGCGGATGTCCGTCTCGGCGTTCACGTTCTACCGCGGCGCCGCCGCGATCATGGCCGCCGACCTCGCCCCGATCGCGCGAACCGGGCTCCACACGCAACTCTGCGGCGACGCGCACCTCTCGAACTTCGGCGCCTTCTCCGCCCCCGACCGGCGGCTGACGTTCAGCGTCAACGACTTCGACGAGACGCTCCCCGGCCCGTTCGAGTGGGACGTCAAGCGGCTCGTCGCGAGTTTCGCCGTCGCCGGCCGCGACCGCGGCTTCGACGCCAAGACACGGGCGCCGATCAACCAGATCGTCGGGCGGGCCTATCGCGAGGCGATCCGGGAGTTCGCCGGCATGCGCGCGCTCGATCTCTGGTACGCCCGCCTCGACGTCGACGATCTGGTCAAGCTCTGGAGCGGCATGGCGACCGCCAAGCAGCGCAAGCGCTTCGACAAGAACATCGCCAAGGCGCGCTCGAAGGACAGCATGCGTGCCTCGGACCGCCTCACTCACATCGTCGACGGTAGGCCGCGGATCATCAGTGACCCGCCGCTGATCGTCCCGGTCGAGGACCTCCTCTCGCCCGACGCTCGGGAATCGTTCGAGCACACGGCCCGCAACATCATCCGTTCCTACCGGCGCACGCTGCCCAGCGACCGCCGCCACCTGCTCGAGCGCTTCCAGTACGCGGACGCCGCGCGCAAGGTCGTCGGCGTCGGCAGCGTCGGCACGCGCGCGTGGATCGTGCTGATGCTGGGCAATGACGACGGGGATCCGCTGTTCCTGCAGATCAAGGAGGCCGAGCAGTCGGTGCTGGAGCCCTACCTCGGCGCGAGCAAGTTCAACCACCACGGCCAGCGCGTGGTCGAGGGCCAGAAGCTGATGCAGTCCGCGAGCGACATCATGCTCGGCTGGTTCCGCACGCCGGGCGTCGACGGTGTCGAGCGCGACTTCTACATCCGCCAGCTGTGGGACGGCAAGGGCTCCGCGCTCGTCGATCTGATGGAGCCCAACGCGCTCGCGGCCTACGCGGAGATCTGCGGCTGGACGCTGGCACGGGCCCACGCCCGCTCCGGCGACGCCGTCGCGATCGCGTCCTACCTGGGCGCCGGTGACACCTTCGACCGCGCCCTGGGAACGTTCGCCGAGGACTACGCCGACCAGAATGAGCGCGACTACGCCGCGTTCATGGGCGCCATCGAGTCCGGCAAGCTCGTGGCCGAGATGGGCCTCTGAGTCACTCGCCCAGCGGGATGCGCGCCTTCACGCGCGTCCCGTGACCGGGCAGTCGACGAGATCTCCAGCTCGCCGCCGACGGCGGCGAGCCGGTCGTGCATGTTGACGAACCCGGTGCCGGCGCCGACCGCCTCGGCGTCGAAGCCGGCGCCGTCGTCGCGGACGTCGAGGCGCAGCGAGCCGTCGTCGGAGAGGTCGACGACGGCGACGGTCGCACCGTGCGCGTGCTTGGCCGCGTTCTGGAGCGCCTCGAGGCAGCAGAAGTACGCGGCGCTCTCGACCTCACTGGAGTAGCGCTGGATCCCCTGCGGCCACGACCGTGGTGCGCAGCGGGTTGCGCAGCGCCGCGGAGCGAATGCCGTCCACCAGCCCGCGATCGGCGAGCGCCGCCGGATAGATGCCGCGGGCGAGCGAGCGGACCTCTTCGAGTGCCGCCTCGACCTCGTCGCCGAACCCGCGCAGCACCGTGGCGGTCTCGCGGTCGGCGGCCCGCTCCGCGGCGAGCTCGATCTTGACGCGCAGCGCGACGAGCCGCTGCTGGGCGCCGTCGTGCAGGTCGCGCTCGATGCGCCGGCGCTCGTCGTCGGCCGCCGCCTGGATGCGGGCGCGCGATTCGCGCACCTGTTCCAGCAGCGACTCCGACTCGGCCGCGAGGCGGTGGTTGTCCAACGTCATCAGCGCGTACGAGCTCGTGGTGGCGACGAACGCCGCGTCCTCGCCCAGCGCCACGTCGTGGACGATCTCGGCCACCAGTCGCTCGCCGTCGCGGACCTCGGTCAGGCCGCGCCCGGGCAGGGCGAGCGGTCGCAGGATCCGGTGTCCATCCGCGTCGGCCCAGTCTCCGCGGTCGCCATCGATCCGGTAGGCGACCAGGAGCTCGGGGTCCTCGAACACATCCGCGAGCGCCCGCTGGAGATCACCCGGGGTGGGATGGCCGCGCAGGCGGGTCGCGAGCCGCTGTGTTGCGACCGCGATGAACAGCCACCAGCGCGCGAGTCCGACCAGGAACGCCAGCGCCAGCAGCGGAACGGTGATCGCGAGCAGCCACGTCGAAGCCTCGACGAACTCCGAGTCGGGATAGACGCGGCGTCCGAGCAGGATCACGAAATACATCGAACAGCGAACGCACGCCACGCCCAGGACCGGACCGAGCGTGCGCCGCACGGGACGCGTCGCCACGCGGATCCTGAAGCCGAGCCGCACGGCGGTCCCGGCGAACAACAGGACGGTCACCAGCTCGCGCAGTGGGCGCACGAGGTCCTCGACGAGCGCCGGCTCGGTCGCGGTCAGCATGAACGCGTTGCCGGGACAGTTGTCGTTACACGTCGTCCACGGGACCGGCACCGGGAAGCGCTCGACGAGAAACGCCGTGGGCAGGAACAGGGTCAGCACCACGACGAGCGCGGACGCGAAGATCGCGCGGTCGACGCGGGCCTCCAGCCGGCCGCTGGGGAAGGACAGCACCAGGTAGATCAGCACGGGCTCGACCGCCCAGATCCCGATTCGCCCGAGGCTGTAGAGCGCCGGCGCCTCGGCGTTGGCCAGCGTCGTCACGAAACAGGCTACGCCCGCGGCGATCAGCAGCCGGCCGAAGCGCTGGAACGACGCACGACCGAGCGCGTACAGGCCCACGGCGATCGGAATCCCGACGGTCAGGACGCGGGTCAGCGCCTCGAGCACCACGTACCGGGACTCCGAGCCGGAGATGGTCATGACCGCGGCCAGCGCGCACAGCGCGACTCCGACCGCCGCGACGACCCCGGGCATGAACCGCTCGACTTGGGTGGTGGGCACTCTGGGCGGTGACGTTATTTCAAGGGGCGGTGTTCGCGCCACAGCCGCCGCAGCAGAAGCGGTCGCAGGTCCTGCTTGCGTACCAGCGGGACGCTGCCAGAGAGCTGCGCGGCCGACGGGATGTCCATCGGCTCCTCGACCGAGATCAGCACGACGAGCATGTCGGGGTTCGTCGCCCGCAGACGCCGGGCGACCTCGACGCCGTCGAGGCCTGGCATGCGGACGTCGAGCAACACCATCTCCGGGCCCAGGCGCTGCACCGCCGACAGCGCTTCCTCGCCGCCCGATGCGTCACCGATCGACTCGAAGCCCGGAGTGGCGTCGATCACCTCGCGGGCGACGACGCGGAAGACCTCCTGGTCGTCGACCGTGAGCACGCGTACCGGCGCCGCCGCCTCGAGCTCCGCCGGGATGCGGTTCATTGCGCACATCCTCCCCTGTGTAAGGGGACCCAAACAAGGATGTGACCACCCGCATCGTGAGAGGGGTGGGCACACCACGCCCGGCGGCGTGCGGCCCAGGTTGGCGCCGAGCCGCGCGTTACGGGAAGCTTTCGCGCATGTGGGCCCGCATCATGGCGGCGGTCGATGCGTGGCAGCGAGACCACGTCGTCGCCGCGTTCCCGATCGCCGTGATCAAGAAGTTCGGCGAGGACCGGGCCTCGAACCTCGCGGCGCTGATGGCGTACTACGCCTTCCTGTCGCTGTTCCCGCTGCTGCTGGTGTTCGTCTCGATCCTCGGCTTCCTGCTCGCCGACAATCCCTCGCTGCAGCAGAGCATCGTCGACTCCGCGGTGTCCCGGATCCCGCTCGTCGGCACCCAACTCGACGACGAGGTCCAACCGCTGACGGGCAGCGTCCCCGCACTGATCATCGGCATCGTGGGCGCGCTGTGGGCGGGCCTGGGCGTCACGCTCGCGCTCGGCCGCGCGTTCAACCAGGTCTGGAACGTCCCGCGCTATCGGCAGCGGGGAGCGGTCGGTTCGCGCCTCTACGCCGTGGCCGCCCTGGCGGTACTGGGGGTCGCGCTCGTCGGCTCCACCTTCCTGACGGGTCTCGCGATCGGCGGCGCCGTCGGCCCCGGCCTGCAGCGGGTGTGGGCGCTGACCGTGGTCTTCGTCGCCAACACGCTGGTGCTGCTCGCCATCTTCGGTCTGCTGACGGCGCGCCCGTTCCGGGTCGCCGAACTGATCCCGGGCGTCGCACTGGCAGCCGTCGGCCTGATCGCGCTGCAATCCGTCGGCACCCTCTATGTCAATCGCACGGTGGCCAACGCGACCGACACCTACGGCACCTTCGCGCTGGTCATCGGCCTGCTGTCCTGGTTCTGGCTCGGCGCCCACATCCTCCTGTTCGCGGCCGAGATCAACGTCGTCGCGCGCCGCCGCCTGTGGCCGCGCTCGCTGGCCGGAGAGCTCACCCACGCCGATCGCGAGGCGTTCAGGCGGCTCGCCGAGGCCAGCCGCCGTGACGAGCGCGAGCAGATCAGCGTGCGTTTCGACGGCGAAGACGGCGACTGAGCGCTCGCAGACGTTCACGACCCGGCCACGGGAGCCGCCCGGACCCCCGGATATGCTTGCCCGGTGACGTATCGCGTGGTCCTCGGCGACGACAGCTTCATCGTGCGCGAAGGCGTGCAGCAGGTGCTCTCGAGCGCGCCGGACGTGGAGGTCGTGGCCAGCTGCGGCGACGCCGATTCGGTACTCGAGGCGGTCGAGACGCTTCGCCCCGACGTGCTGATCACGGACATCCGGATGCCGCCGACCGGCACCGACGAGGGGATCCGGCTCGCCGCCCAGTTGCGGCACGCCCATCCCGACGTCGGCGTCGTGATCCTCAGCCAGTACGCCGATCCCGGCTACGTCCTGGCGCTGCTGGAGTCCGGCTCGGACGGTCGCGCGTACCTGCTCAAGGAGCGCATCCACGATCGCCGCCAGCTCGTGGCCGCAATCGAGGCGGTCGCCGGCGGTCAATCGGTGATCGATCCGAAGATCGTCGAGGTCCTGGTCGCGGCCAACGGCCGCGGCGAGCGGTCGGCGCTCGCGGAGCTGACGCCGCGCGAGCTCGAGGTGCTCTCCGCGATCGCCGAGGGCAAGAGCAACACGGCGATCTCCGACGCGCTGGTCCTGACCAAACGCGCCGTCGAGAAGCACATCAACGCGATCTTCCTCAAGCTCAATCTCTCGCATTCCGACTCCGCCGAGTCCGTCAGCCCGCGCGTGAAGGCGATGCTGCTCTTCCTCGCGGAGTCGGATATGCAGTTGCTGCCGGCGCCGCAGCGCTAGAGCCTCCTACAGCGGCGCCGTCGGATGCTCGTCGGCCGCGCCGGCGAGGATCCGCGACTTCTCACGCTTGAACTCCTCCTCGTCGAGAACGCCGGAGGTCTTGAGGTTCATCAGCCGCTCGAGCTGGGCGATGCGGACCTCGTCGTCGGTCTGCGGGGCCGCGGACGGGGCCTTCAGGTCCGCCGCCTTGCGCGACACGGCGTCCGCTCCCGACCGGGCCTTCCCGCTGACCGACGCGCCGAGCCCGCTGAAGCGCTCGCGCCACCGGTCCATGGCCGCCTGGCGGTCGGCGCCGGGGAACTCGCGCGAGGTCTGGCGTCGCAGGGCTTCCACGCCGAGCGCCAGCAGCACGATCAGCACGATCGCCGTCACCGGGTTGCGCGTCGCCGGCGTCGGCTGCCACCAGAGGAAGACGATGCCGACGATCACGGCCAGCACGCTGAACGCGATGATCGGCTCGCGCAGGTAGGGAGCGGTCACGCGGCGGGTGGCGGTGGCCGCACGGGTCCGACCGGCGAGCCACGCGCCGAAGATCATCACGACGCCGTAGCTGACCGCCGCCCAGGCGATCGCCTTGAAGAGCTTGGAGTAGATCTCCCAGATGTCCTGGACCGCCGGTATCGCGGCCTCGGTGCGCGCCAGCGAGTTCACGACCTCGTTGCCGAGCCAGCGGAGGCCTACGAGCGCCAGCAGACCGGCGACGACGTAGCCGATGCCGTAGCCGCGCACGACGTTGCGGCGGTAGCCCGGGGCGACGATCAGCGCGAGCCCGAAGAGGACGAGCGAGAGGACGACCAGGACCACCGGAAGCGGCCTCAGGACGCTGAAGATGGTCTGCGCGGTGCCGAGCTGGTCGGAGCGCAGGACCGTGATCGTCGCCGCGTCGGCCGGCAGGACCTTGCCGATCCGCCCGCCGATGCCCGACCGCGCCTCCGTCTCGGCCAACAGCGCCTTGAGATCGACCGTGACCGCGTCGTTCTTGGTCGAGACGATCGGACCGCCGCCCTCGAGCGTCTTCAGCAGCAGCAGATGCGCCTGACGATTGGCGTTCTCCCACAGCTCCTGCGTCTTCGGTCGCTCCAGGGCCGACAGGGCCTGCTTGTTGATCTGCGTGCGCAGCAGGCCGGCCGCCGGCCCCGCGAGCGGCTGCAGGCGCTCGGGCAGCGCGCTGCGCAGCTCACCCTCGACGTCGACGTTCGCGTAGATCTGGTCGGTGAGGTACTGGGCGAGCTGCGTGCGCACCGCCGGGCTCTCGAGCATCTGCGCACTCGACGCGGTCCAGTTGTCGGTGTTGAGGATCTGGCGGTTGATCCAGATCGAGAAGATCGCCAGGAACGCGAGCAGCGAGGCGATCACGACCAACGTGCGGGCGAGCCAGCGCCGGCGTGGCTTCGGGGCGGCCGCGGGCGTCTCGGGAGCCGGTTGGTCGATGTCCGGGGAGGTCACAGGAGGCTCCTGTCGGGAGTGGCGGCGTCAACGGCGCCGACGACGGTTGCGTGGATGTTGCCAGCACCAACGGCGTCAACGACACCGGCGCGCTTCCACAGCGCGAGGCTGGTCGGATGGGCCCGCGCGAGCACGAGCTCGGTGCCGTCGGCACGGAGCTCGCCCGCGAGCTGGCTGAGGATGTCGGCGCCGTCGGTGTCGGTGAGGAACACGGACTCGGCGTCGACGATCACGGTCGTGGTGGGCGCGCCGTCAGCGCGCGTGAGCTCGAGCACACGGCCGCGGAAGCGGTCGGCGTCGGCGAAGAACAGCGGCCCGTCGATCCGGACGACGATCACACCGGGGGTCGTCTCGAGGTCGGGCTGGTCGCCCAGCGCGTGGAAGACGTCCGAGTCGGGCCGTCGGCCGATCGGGCGGACCGACGTCTGCGAGGAGCGCGCGATGAGCAGCAGCAGCGACAGCACGACGCCGATCAGGATCCCCGCGATGATCCCGAAGAACAGGATCCCCGCCATCGCGCCGATGAAGAAGACGAAATCGGAGCGGTTGACCGCGTAGTAGCGGCGCAGCTCCTTGAACGTGATCAGCCCGACCATCGCGTCGATCACGACGGCGCCGAGCGTCGCGCTGGGCAACTGCTCGAAGACGCTGGCGAGGAACAGCAGCGTGAGCAGGACGAAGCCCGCGTTGATCAGCGACGCCATCTGCGACTGCTGGCCGGCGGCCTCGGCGACCGAGCTCTTGGAGAGGCTGCCGTCGACCGGGAAGCCGCCGACGAGGCCCGCCGCCCCGTTCGACATGCCCTGAGCGATCAGCTCCTGGTTGGGGTCGATCTCGTAGCCGTGCTTGACGGCCATCGCCCGCGCGGCGGCGAGCGACTCCGAATAGCCGACGAAGACGACGGCCAGCGCACCGATCAGCAGCGCGGGGATGTCAGTGGACTTGACGCCCGGGATCCCGACCGAGAACAGGCCGGTCGGCACGTCTCCCGTCACCTCCACGCCGTGTTCGGAGAGATCGAGCACCGTCGCGGCGACGATCGCCAGCACCATGACCACCAGCGCGCGCGGCACCTTCGGGAGCAGGTAGCGCATCGCCAGCAGCAGTGCGAGCGAGCCGCCGCCGACGATCAGCGTCGCGACGCTCGTGTCCGGGAGCTCCTTGATCGTGCCCCACAGCTCCGCCATGTAGCCGCCCGGGACCACCGGCACCCCGAGCAGCGTGGCCGACTGGTCGATGATGATCCCGATCGAGAACCCGAGCACGAAGCCCGCCATCACGGCCTTCGAGAGAAACGTCGACACCCAGCCCATGCGCAGGACGCCGAGCGCGACGTAGACGAACGCCGTCGCGAGCCCGAGCCCGGCCGCGTAGACCGCCGCGTCCGCGGTGCCCAGGGCCGCGGTGCCGACGAGCGGCGTGATCACCGCCGCACAGACGGCACAGACGGCCGCGCTCGGCCCTTCGGCGAGGTGCTTGGACGTCCCGAACAGCGGATAGGCGAGGAGCGCCGCGAACGCCGTATACAGGCCGTACTGCACCGGCACGCCGGAGAGCGTCGCGTACGCGAGGCTCTGCGGCACCAGCAGCGCCCAGACCGAAAGCCCGGCCAGCGCATCGGACGAGAACCAGACCTTCTTATAGCCCGGCAGCCAACCGACGATCGGAAAGTAGCGTCGCAAGCCGCCAAGCCTCCCGCCCCGCGGGCGTCGCGGCATCGTCCGAACCGGATGACGCCCGCTCGTCTGCGCCAGTTGCTTGAATACCCGCCCATGATCCGGGTCCTCCCGAAGCGGCGGCCCCGGTGATCGTCGAGGTCATCGCACTCGGAATCATCAGCGGGGTCCGGCCCTCCACGAGCCAGGCCGCCGTCTTCGCGCTGTTGAAGGCGCCCACCGCCCGCCGATCGCTGCTGTTCTTCAGCGTCGCGGGCCTGATCGCGAGCATCGCGGTCGGGCTCATCATCGTCGTCGCCTTCGACGGCGTCGGCGGGAGCCTTCGGGCACTCGGATTTCGCCGGCACCTTCGACATCGTCGCCGGTGTCGCCGCGATCGCGTTCGCGGCGGGCGTCCGGCGGGGCGCCGTCACGCGCCCGCGCTCCGGCCCACGCGACAAGCCGGAGTCGCGGCTGGCGGCGCGACTGCGCAACCCGTCACCGCTGACCGCGGCGGCCGGTGGCGTCGCCACGCACGTCCCCGGACTGATCTACCTGGTCGCCCTCAACGCGATCGCCGCCGGTGAGCCCCGCAACGTCAGCGCACTCGTCTTGGTGACGATCTACAACCTGCTGTGGTTCTCGATCCCGCTCGCCGCGCTCGCGCTGTCCATCCTCGCGCCCGACACGGCCAGCGCGTATCTCGATCGCGTCACGGCGTGGGCGCGCGGCCACCGCGAACCGCTGCTGATCTTCGTGTTCGGCGGGCTCGGCATCTACCTCGTCGTCAAGGGCATCGCGCAGCTCACCTGAGCGGGAACGCTCGCACCGCCGAGCGGCTGAGATGCACGGCCTCCGGCTCGCTCATCCGTATCGGGTGATGCGCGCGCGAGCGCACGCGATCGAACCTGTCGGCCCCGGGGATCCCGGAACCGGCCATTGCGCAACACCACTGAGCCCATTGAGCGCCGCTCCCCGACGCGCTCCGGGAGGAGTCGGAAGCGTGCGAGACGCCATGACGCTACGAAGGGACGCTTGACGTGATTACCAAGATCGGAACGAAGGTTCTGTGGTTCTGCGCCGCTGCCGCGGTCGTGGTGCTCGTGCTCGCGATCGTGGTGAGCCCGTGGTGGTTGGTGCTGGAGGTCGTGTTCGTTCCTTTGACGCTCGTCGGGATCTGGGATCTGACGCAGCCGCGCCACAGCATCCTGCGCAACTACCCGATCGCGGCGCATCTGCGGTTCATCTTGGAGGACATGGGGCCGGAGCTGCACCAGTACCTGGTCGAGAGCGACACCGACGGGCGGCCGTTCAACCGCGACACGCGGGGGATCATCTACGAGCGCGCGAAGAGTGTCACCGACACGAAGCCGTTCGGTACCGAGCAGGATGTCTACGCGGCGGGTTACACGTTCCTGAAGCACTCGATCGCGACGCGCCCGGTCGCCGACGATCCCTGCGGCGACCTGCGGATCACCGTCGGCGGCGAGCAATGCGCGCAGCCGTACTCGCTGTCGGTGCTGAACATCTCGGCGATGAGCTTCGGCGCGCTGGGCGGCAACGCGGTGCTGGCGATGAACACCGGTGCCAAGAAGGGCAACTTCGCGCATGACACCGGCGAGGGCGGGATCTCTCGCTATCACCGCGGGGGCGGCGGCGATCTGATCTGGCAGATCGGCACGGGCTATTTCGGCTGCCGCAAGGCCGAGGGTGGCTTTGATCCCGAGCTGTTCGCCAAGAACGCCACGGATCCGCAGGTCAAGATGATCGAGATCAAGGTCTCGCAGGGAGCGAAGCCCGGCCATGGCGGGATCCTCCCGGGCGCGAAGGTGACCGAGGAGATCGCCGAGGCGCGGCTGGTCGAGATCGGCAAGACCGTGTTCTCGCCGACCTATCACACCGCGTTCTCGACGCCGGTCGAGATGACGGCGTTCATCACGCAGTTGCGCGAGCTCAGCGGCGGTAAGCCGGTCGGCTTCAAGATCTGCATCGGCGAGCCGCGGGAGTTCATGAGCATCGTCAAGGCGATGATCGAGACCGGCGTGTATGCGGACTTCATCGTCGTCGACGGTGGCGAGGGTGGCACGGGCGCGGCGCCGCAGGAGTTCTCGAACTCGATGGGGTTCCCGCTGCTGGAGGGTCTGGCGTTCGTTCAGAACACGCTCGTCGGCGCCGGCATCCGCGACAGGATCAAGCTGGGTGCGAGCGGCAAGATGGTCACGGCGTCGGCGATCGCGACCTCGCTGTCGCTGGGCGCGGACTGGTGCAACTCGGCACGGGCGTTCATGTTCTCGGTCGGCTGCATCCAGGCGCAGCGCTGCAACACGAACGCGTGCCCGGTCGGCGTGACCACGCAGAACCCGAAGTTGCAGCGGGCGCTGGTCGTGCCCGACAAGGCCGAGCGGGTGTACGACTACCACAAGAACACCGTGCACGCGCTCGCCGAGTTCGTCGCCGCGATGGGCCTTGACCACCCGAGCCAACTGGGGCCGCATCACGTCTTCCGGCGCGATCGACGCGATGCAGGTCGCCAGCCTCGACGAGATCTACTCGTTCCTCAAGCCCGGTGACCTGATCGACGGGACGGGCGCCGATCGTCTGCAGCGCTACTGGAACGAGTCGACCTCCGAGCAGTTCCGATTTGACCCCGGTCGTTTCGCGGCGGAGACGGACCGCCGCGTCCCAGGATTTCCCGACGTGAGGAGCGCAACGTGATCGATCTCGCAACGTACGAGCTGCAGGGCGACAAGAAGAACTCCGAGTTCTTCAACGAGTACCTCTCGAAGGTCTACGAACGCCGTGAGGCGGCGGGGCTCGGGCAGATCGTCGATGAGATGGCCGCCGTCGTCGTGCAGGTCTCCCACGGGGACGGCATCAAGTACCTCGCCGAGCTGGCCGTGATGGGCCCCTACCGGCTGGTCGAAGCGCGGCTCTCGGACACGCATCGCGTCTACGTCCTGAAATCGCGGCCGGAGTTTCCGCGCCTGATCGTGCTCGAGCCGCTGAGCGCCGCCTACGAGGACGAGATCACGCGCTGGAACAACATGTACCCGCTGGCCAAGCGCAAGCCGAACACGCGCTACGTCGGCGAGGTCTACAAGAGCACGTCGGTCAAGGCCGTGCGCGCGGCGCTGGAGCCCCAGAACATCCGCTTCGTCGAGCCGGGCGACACCGTGAACCCGTTCTACTGCGGCGAGCACGTCGCGTTCACGTTTCTCTCGGACTTCACCTACAACCGCGTCGGTTACGTCGACTCAGACCTCGACGACATCGAGGCGCTCGGGCTCGGTGAGCTGATCACGCTCTCGGCCGCGGAGCGCGAGACGCTCGAGCGGGCCCATGCGCTGCAGGAGGAGCATGGGATCTCCGACCTCGTGCTCGGGATCGACCACATGGCGACGCGGATCCTCTCGGGCGACCGCGAGGACGCGCTGCTGGAGTACATGACGATGGTGCCCTACTACTTCTGGGGCGCCTACAACATCATGGAGATGAACTCCTCCACCAACGTGACGCGCCACCCGAACGTCGACGACGACAAGAAGTCACCGGCGCGCGTGTTCACCGCCAACAACACGCCGTCGTATCTGAACTCGTTCGAGAACCTGCCGATGCCGACGGAGGACTTCGTCCGCAACTTCGGCCGGCGCATGCATCACATGGCCGTCGCGGTGATCGACGGGCACATCGCGGAGGAGAAGAACGTCGACTACGTCGTGCGCCAGCTCTCCGATATGGGAACGAAGTTCCTGGCGCACGTCGTCGGCGAGTGCAAGGACGATCCGAACCTCAAGCAGATCTTCTCCAAGAGCTCGGAGTACTCGATGCTGATCACCGAGTACATCGAGCGCTGCCACCACTACGAGGGGTTCTTCACCCGCGACAACGTGGCGGCGCTGACCGCCGCCGCCGGCGCCGACGAGCGCTACGAGCACGGCCACGTCTTCGACTGATCGCGCATCCGGGCACCTCGGCCGGGCCGCAACCCGGCCGAGGTGCCCGGACCCCTACTGCTCGTAGGCCGGCATCCACTGCGCGGCGAGGACCTTGGCGCGCAGCTCCTCCAGGGTCGTGACGGGCGCCACACCGGCCGCCTGGGCCTCGGCGCCGACGGCGACGGCGATCTCGACCGCGACATCGCGGACGTCGACCAACCGCGGCAGCAGCGGCGCGTTCGGATCCTGCAGCGCGGGTGAGCTCGCCCCGAGCGCCTTCGCCGCGGCGACCATCATGGCGTCGGTCACGCGCGTCGCCCCCGACGCGACCAGACCGAGACCGACCGCCGGGAAGATGTAGACGTTGTTGCATTGCCCGATCGGGATCGTGCGGCCGTCGAACTCGACGGCGCCGAACGGCGAGCCGCTGGCGACCAGTGCGCGCCCGTCGGTCCAGTGGACCAGGTCCTCGCCCGTCGCCTCGCTGTGGCTGGTCGGGTTCGAGAGCGGGAAGATGATCGGCCGCTCGACGTGCGCGGCCATGTCGCGGACGATCGCCTCCGTGAACGCGCCGTGCACAGTCGAGAGGCCGATCATGATCGTCGGGTGCACCTCGCCGACCACCTGCGCGAGTTCGATGTTGCCCGACGCCGCCCGCGGCCAGTCGGCGACGCCGTCGGCCGGCTGCGCGTAGACCGCCTGATCGGGCTGCAGATCGGTGCGCCCGTCGTGCAGCAGGCCGCCCTTGTCGACGAACCAGAACCGCCGGCTGCGCCTCCTCCTCGCTGAGCCCGTCGGCGATCAGCGCCTGCGCGCAGGTAGCCGGCCACGCCGATGCCGGCCGAGCCGGCGCCGAGGAAGACGATGCGCTGATCGGAGAGCGCGCCGCCGGCGACACTGATCGCGCCGATGATCGCGCCCAGCGCCACCGCCGCGGTGCCCTGGATGTCGTCGTTGAACGTCAGCAACTCGTCGCGGTAGCGCTGCAGGATCGGCGACGCATGCGGGGTCGCGAAATCCTCCCACTGCAGGCAGGACGTCGGGAAGCTCCTGCTTGACCGCCTCGACGAAGCTGTCGATGAAGTCGTCGTAGTCCTGGCCGGTGACGCGCTCGTGGCGCCAGCCGAAGTACTCGGGGTCGGCGATCCGCTCCGCGATTGTCGGTGCCGACGTCGAGGACGATCGGCAGCGTCCGCTCGGGCCGGATCCCGCCGATCAGCGAGTACAGCGAGAGTTTGCCGATCGGGATGCCGAGCCCGCCGACGCCCTGGTCGCCGATCCCGAGGATCCGCTGGCCGTCGGTGACGACGATCACGTCGACCTCGGCGTTCGGGCGGTTACGCAGCGACGTGACGATGTCCTCGCGGTGCGGATAGGAGATGAACAGGCCGCGCGAACGCGAATAGATGTGGCTGAACTCCTGGCAGCCCTGACCGACCGTCGGCGTGTAGACGATCGGCAGCATCTCGACGACGTGGTCGAGCACCAGCCGGTAGAAGAGCACCTCGTTGGTGTCCTGCAGATCACGCAGGTAGACGTGGCGCGCGAGGTCGTCGGGCTGGCGCCCGTAGGCCTCGTAGGCACGGACGACCTGCTCGTCGAGCGTCTCGACGTGCGGCGGCAGCAGGCCCTGCAGGCCGAGGCGCCGGCGCTCCTGCTCGGTGAAGGCGGTGCCCTTGTTCAGCGTCGGCGTGTCGATGATCTCGGCGCCGGTGAGGGCCGTTTCGGACGGCGTGGTCACTGCGGGATCTCCTTCGCTAGAGCGATCTTCGGGGGTGCCGCTCACAGGACCTGTCCGACATCGCGGATGTTCGACTTGGCCTGCTTCCAGACCTCGGCCCCTTCGTGGTGAAAGAGCAGCTTGCTCGACGTCAGCGCAAAGCCCTTGACCTGCTCGATCGTCGCCTTCGGCGGCATCGCGAGCGCACGCGGGTCGGTCACGAAATCGATCAGCGCCGGGCCAGGATGCGCGAACGCCCGCTCGATCGCCGGGCGGATCGCTTCGTGCTCCTCGACGCGCTCGCCGTGGATCCCGGCCGCCCGGGCCAGCGCGCCGAAGTCGGGGTTGGTGACATCGGTGCCGAACGGCTCGTAGCCCACCACCATCATCTCGGCCCGCACCATCCCGAGCGTCGAGTTGTTGAAGATCATCAGCTTGACCGGGATCTCCAAGCCGGCGATCGTCAGCAACTCGCCCATCAGCATCGAGAAGCCGCCATCGCCGCACAGCGCGATCACCTGGCGGTCCGGGCTCCCCGTCTTCGCGCCGATCGCCTGCGGCATCGAGTTGGCCATCGACCCGTGGCTGAAGGACGCCAGGATCCGCCGGCCGCGCTTCATCTTCAGATAGCGGGCGCCCCAGACGTTGCACATGCCGGTGTCGACCGTGAAGACGGCATCGTCCTCGGCGAGATCGCTCAACGCCGACGCCACCATCTCGGGCCGCAGCCCCTCCCCGCTGCCCTGATGGGTCACGTAGGTCTGAAGGTGCTTGAGCGCGTCGTGGTGGTGTTCGACGATGTCATCGAGAAACGAACTGTCCGAGCGGGCCTCGAGCCGTGGCAGCAGCGCGCGCAGCGTCTCACCGACATCGCCGACCAGACCAAGCTGGATATTCGCGCGCCGGCCGAGATGCAAGGGCTTGTCGTCGACCTGGATCACGGTCGTGACCGACTCCAGAAACGCGCGGTAGGGAAAATCGGTGCCGAGCAAGATCAACAGATCGCAGTCCGCGAGCGCCCGCTGCGCCCCGCCCCAGCCCAGCAGGCCCGTCATCCCCACCGCCGCCGGATTGTCGTGCTCGAGCACGTCTTTACCGCGATAGGCGTAGCCGATCGGCGCCTTCAGCTTCTCTGAGAGCGCCAGCACCTCCGCGCGCGCCTCACGCGTGCCGTTGCCGCCGTAGATCGCGACCTTTTTCGCCTTGGCGATCATTGCGACCGCCTGATCGAGCGCAGCGTCGGACGGGCGCACGACAGGCCGCTCGGTGACCACCGCGTGCTTGAGCAGCGGATGCTCGATCTTCGCGGCGCCGACGTCACCGGGCAGGATGACCATCCCGACACCGCGCTCCAAGATCGCCGCCTGCATCGCCAGCTCCGCGATCCGCGGCATCTGCGCCGGCGACGCGATCGTGCCCACGAACCTGCAGCAATGCGCGAAGATCTGCTCCGGCGCCGTCTCCTGGAAATAGTCCGTGCCGATCTCCGTACTCGGGATATGCGTCGCGATCGCGAACACCGGCGAGCCATTGCGCTTACAGTCATACAGGCCGTTGAGCAGATGCACGCTCCCCGGACCCGACGAACCCAGCACCGCCACCGGACGACCCGACACATCCGCCTCAGCACCCGCCGCGAACGCCCCCGCCTCCTCATTGCGCACATGGACGAACTCGATCGTCGACGAATGCCGACGCATCGCATCGACAATCGGATTCGCCGAATCACCCACGATCCCATAGACATGCCTGATCCCAGCATCGACCATCAGATCGACCAAGGCCTCCGCCACCGTCTGGGACATGTCTTCTCTCCGATCCCTCGAACGAATTCACCGGAGTCTGCCCACGCCACGACGGCGCCTGCGTCCCCCGATCCGGATGATTGGCCCCGTGGCGGTTAGCCGGACTCGCCCCAGTCGATCCGGGCGCCGCTGCTGCCCTGGTCGAGCACCTGGGGACCGCGCGTGTTCGTGAAGTAGTCCCAGCCCCAGTCGACGAACGCGTCGATGCGGTTGCGCACCCCGCTCATCAACGCCGCGTGCACGCCGAGCCAGGCCGCAAAGGCGATCGAGCCGTGCAACTCGTGGCGGTGCTCGCCGACCTCGGCCACGGCCGCGCCGCGCCCGATCATCGCCATCAGGCCCTTGTCCTTGTAGTGGAACCCGCTGCGGGGCTTGCCGGCGATCTCGCGCAGGATGTTCTTCGCGACCGACTGGCCGCTCTGGAGCGCGACGGACCCGAGCTGGGGGAACGCGCGCCCGTCAGGGCCTGGAATGTTCGCGATGTCGCCGACGACGTACACGCCGTCGACGCCCTCGACCGTGAGGTCCGCACCGACGTCGATGCGCCCGCCGCGGCCCGCGCGCAGGCCGGCGCCGGCGGCGAGCGACGACGCTTTGAGGCCGCCGCCCCACACCACGCATCGGGTGCTGATCGCCGATCCGTCCGACAGCTCGACGTGGTCTGCCGCGACCTCCTGCACGCCGGTGCCCAGCCGGAGCAGGACGCCCCGTTCCTGCAGCACCTTGGCCGCGTAGGCATGCGCCTTCTCGGAGAATCCGTTCAGGACGACATGACCGCGATCGACCACGTACACGCGGGCGGCCTCGACCGCGAGCTGGTGGTACTCGGCGGTCATCGTGCCGTGGATCATGTCGGCGAGCGCCCCGGCCAGCTCCGTGCCGGTCGCTCCTGCGCCCACGACGACGAAGTTCAGCGCACCGCGGTCGAGCAGGCTCGGGTCGCGGTCGGCATCCTCGAACACCGTCAGGATGCGCGCGCGCAGCCGCTCGGCGTCGGCGAGCGAGTACAGCGGGAATGCATGCACGTCCGCGCCCGGCGTGTTGAAGAAGTTCGCCTGCGCCCCGGCGGCGAGCACCAGCACGTCGCCCTGGTAGCTCTGGCCGTCGGCCGTCGTCACCGTGCGCGTCCCCGTGTCGACCGCCGTGACGTCGGCCAGCTTGACGTCGACATTGTCGTGGTCGACGAACGCGCGTCGCAGTGAGTACGCGATGTCCTCGGCCGCCAGTTGCGCCGTCGCCACCTGGTAGAGCAGCGGCTGGAACTGGTGGAAGTTGTTGCGGTCGATCAGCGTGACGCGGACGTTGTCCTCGCCCGCCAGGGCGCGTGCACATCCGAGGCCGGCGAACCCGCCTCCGACGATGACGACATGGGTTTCGCTCACACTTTCACGCTACGCCGGGGCACAGCGGGCGCCATCACCTGGATGGGATGACCCGCCGCCTCGTCAGATGAGGCGCTCGACGTCGTGCGCGACCTCATGCTCGAGCCGGCGCAGGCGCCGGAACCGCGCCGACTTGATCGTCCGGCCGGTGAGGAGGGTCGCGAGCGCGCAGGCCTCGAAGCAGGCGGCCCCCGCCGCGGTGTTGAAGTTGGCGGCCGCCAGGTTCAGGATCGACCCTGTCGCGGGCACCAGGTACCCGGCGACGGCGGCGATCCCGAAGAAGATGCAGCCGAGCAGGTTGACGCCCGCCTCCCACCAGCCGGAACCGCTGCGCTTCGGGAGCCAGCCCCGGCGCTCGGAGGCGCGGTAGGCGATCACGCCCGAGACGAGGAAACAGACCGACCCGAGCGCGTCCGGGCGCCATACCAGCTTGTCGTACTCCGGATCGGTCAGGGCGGTGTGCATCGCCCAGTAGGTCGTGCCGTTGAAGAACAGGGTGCCGGCGGACTGGATGGTCGCCGCCCACCACGCCGACCTTCCCCCGTCGGCCGAGTGGCGCGCCGGGAAGGCGAGCCAGGTCTGCATCGCCCCGCCTCCGGTGAACAGGATCGAGCCGACGAAGAACGTCACCGCGTCCGCGCCCGGGCCGACCCAGTCGGCATAGCCCGGGAACGGGCCGATCAGAAAGCACAGCGACCCCGTCGCGAACAGCAACGCCATCCAGCGCTCGCGGGTCATCGCATCAGGCCGGCGGCGCGAGCGCTTCACGCAGATGGTCGAGCATGCGCTGCTCGCCCTCGCTCACGCGCGTGGCGTGGAACCCGAGGAAGCCGCCTTCCTTGGCGGCGTTCGCGGCCTCCTGAGCGGCCTCGTTGAGCCAGGCGCGGAACGCTTCCGCGTCCTCCGCGGAGGCCTTCTCGGTCACGATCGCGTTGGCCGCGGCGATCTCGTCGAGGATCTCCTTGCCCGCGGTCACCCCCTTGGGCTTGAAGCCGTCCAGCGGGTTCTTGCGATGGCGCGCGCCCTCGACGGCCTCCTTGGCCAGCTCCGCGACGAGCTCGCCGCGGTCGCCGGACTCGGCGGCGGCAACGGTCTTCAGCGCCGCGGACGTCTCTTTGACCAACTCGATCGGGCCTCCCGGGTCGGCGAGCGAGATCGCCATCCCGGCCACGAACGGTGCGCGCTTGAGCCGCGCCCATTCCTCCTCGGTGAAATCGGCCTTGTTCGTCATCGCGCTCAACCTACATGCTGTCCGTGCCGCCGGTCTCGAGGATCTGCAGCTCGGCGGCCTCCTCGAGCGTCGCCAGGCCGACCTCGACGAGGTCTTCCGGGCTGATGAACCCGTCGGCCAGGCGTACGCCGCCCGCACGCACGACGGCGTTCTGCAACCCGATCGCCCACTGATGCTCGATCAGGATGAGCGCCGCCGCCGAGCCCGCCGGGATGTCGGCGACCACATCCCACAGGTCATCGTCCGACACGGCTCCGACGCTCTCGGCGATCTCGGGCTCGAGCCCTTCCTCGCCCTCGATGCCGAGGCCGATCAGCGCGCCGACCGTGCTGCCGAGCGCGATCGCCTCGTCGCGCGACAGGGTGCTCAGATGCGCGACCTCGAGCTGCTCGAACGCGTCCTTGTAGACGGCGAGCGAGTCGATCACGCGCACCATGTCGCTCGCCTGCAACCGCTCGAGCTCGGCGACCAGCGCCCCCTGGAAGCCGGGGTGGCTGAAGCCCAGCACGAGCAGCTGAACCGGACCGGTCGGCATCGACAGAGCCCTAGCGGACGCCCTTGGCGACAGCCTTGTCGGTCGGGGCGATGAGCGCCCCGACGAGCCACAGCAGCGGGAAGAAGATCCCGAGGACGAACAGGATGTAGTGCCCCTTGCGGAACGTCGTCGCCCCGAGCACGACCAAGGCGGCGATGTAGATGACGACGAAGACCAGCCAGAGGATCGTCGACATGCTCAGTACCCGGTGCCGGTCTTGACGCGCTGGCGATCGAGCTCGTGCAGGCCGCCCTTGGTGTTGAGCGTCCCGACGGCGTCGCTGATGTCGTCGGCGAGTGTGTGGACCAGCGGGCGGCCGAGCGTCTGCTTGACCAGCGCGCGCATGATCGTCACGTGCTCGGCGTTGGGCGGCAGCGTGTAGGCCGGCAGCATCCAGCCACGCTCGGCGGAGAGCTGGGAGGCGATGTCGAACTCGTCGAAGTTGCGCTCCTCGGCGAGCTTGAAGGCGACCAGCGGCAGCTGCTCGGCGCCGGGCTCGCCGACCATCTCGAAATCGCCCATGGCAGAGATCCGCTCGGCCAGCGCGAGGGCGTTGCTCTGCATCGTCTCCATGATGAAGCGGTAGCCGGCATGCCCGTAGCGGATGAAGTTGTAGTACTGCGCGAGCACCATGCTGGCGCCGGTGGAGAAGTTCAGCGTGAACGTCATGTCGCGCTTGCCGAGGTAGTTCTCGTAGAACACGAGGTCCTCGGGAAGGTCGGCCTTCTCACGGAAGATCAGCCAGCCGAGGCCGGGATAGACGAGCCCGTACTTGTGACCTGACACGTTGATCGAGTGCACGGTCTCGAGCCGGAAGTCCCACGGCGAGTCCGGGTACAGGAACGGCCACACGAAGCCGCCGCTCGCGCCGTCGACGTGCATCGGGACCTCGAGCCCCTTCTCGTCGCGCAGGCGCAGCAGCAGCGCGTCGATGCCGACGATGTCGTCAGCGTGGCCGGTGAAGGTCGTGCCGAGCACCGCGGCGACGCCGATCGTGTTCTCGTCGACGAACGGCTCGACGTCCTCGGGCCCGATCGTGAACTTGTGCGGCTGCAGCGGGATGATCCGCGGCTCGACGTCGAAGTAGCGGCAGAACTTCTCCCACACGACGTGCACATCGCCGCCGAAGACCAGGTTCGGCCGGTCGGTCGGCTTGCCGGCGGCCTCGCGGCGCGCGCGCCACTTCCACTTCAGCGACAGCGCGCCGAGCATGATCGCCTCCGACGAGCCCTGCGTGCGCGTGCCGGTCGTCTCCCCGGGCGCGTTGTAGAGGCTCGCGAGCATGCGGATGCAGCGCTGCTCGATCTCCGCCGTCTGCGGGTACTCGGCGTGATCGATGTAGTTGCGGTGCAGGTTCTCCGCGATCACGCGCTGGGCCTCGGGCTCCATCCACGTCGTGACGAAGGTGGCGAGGTTGCGCATCGGGACGCCGTCGAGGATCAGATCCTCGCCCAGCAGACGCATCGCGTCGAGGGCGGGCATGCCGTGCTCGGACAGCTGGTTGTCCGGCGCCTCCGAGAGCAGGAAGGCGTTGCCGTAGCGGCTCTCCGACACGTTGAGCTCGGCTTCCTTGGCGCTGGACACGTTTGGCTGATCGGCCGACATTCGAATCTCCCTTTTGACGAGCAGTCGCCGAGAACCCTCGCGCACGGGGGCGTCCGCGGCATCATCCCGTTAGGGTGAGCGGATGGTTCACCCCCATCGGGCGATGCCCGGTGACCTGAGGGCGCCCTAGGCTCGAGGAGATGCCCGATCGCCGGCTGCTGCACCGCGCCCGCTCGGCGCGGGTGGCCGTCGTGGCCTCCGCCGCGCTCGGGACGGTCACCGCCCTTCTGCTGGCGGCGCAGGCCTGGCTGCTGGCCTCGGTCCTGGCCAGGGGGTTCGCCGGTGACGGGCTCGACGCGGTCCGCGAGGCGCTGATCGCGCTGCTCGTGGTCGTGCTGGCCCGGGCGCTGGTGGCCTGGCTCTCGGAGGCGGTCGCCGCGTTCTGCTCGGCACGCGTGAAGTCCGAGCTGCGCGGCGAGCTGATCGCACGCGCGGCCACGACCGGCGAGGGCGGTTCCCCGGGCGGCCTCGCCACGCTCGCCACGCGCGGGATCGACGCGCTCGACGGCTACTTCGGCCTCTACCTCCCCCAGCTCCTGCTCGCCGTGATCGTGCCGGTCACCGTGCTCGTCGTCCTCGTCGCGCGAGACTGGGTGTCGGCGCTGATCGTCGTGGTGACCCTGCCGCTGATCCCGATCTTCATGGTGCTGGTGGGCGCCACGACGCGCGAGCGCATGGACCTCCAGGTCCGCAGCCTGCAGCGTCTGAGCGGCCACTTCCTCGACGTCGTAGCGGGCCTGCCGACGTTGAAGGTGTTCGGCCGCGCGAAGGCCCAGGTGGCGGCGATCGAGACCGTCACCTCGCGCTACCGCGAGGACACGATGGCGACGCTGCGGATCTCGTTCCTGTCGGCGCTGGTCCTGGAGCTTTTGGCGACGATCTCGATGGCGCTGGTCGCGGTCGCGATCGGGCTGCGGCTGCTGGCCGGCAGCCTCGACTTGGAGACGGCGCTGCTCGTGCTGGTGCTCGCGCCCGAGGCCTACCTGCCGCTGCGGCGACTCGGATCGAGCTACCACGCCGGTGCCGAGGGCGTCGCGGCGGGCGCACAGATCCTCGACATGCTCGACGCGCCGAGGCCACGGCGGGGGACGCGCACGGACGTACCGGAGTGTCGCGCGCATCCGATCGCGTTGGAGCAGGTGCTCGTGACCTATCCCGGCCGTGGCCCGGCCGCGCTCGACGCGGTGTCGCTGCACGTCGCCCCCGGCGAGCTGCTCGCCGTCACCGGTCCCAGCGGAAGCGGGAAGTCGACGCTGCTGAGCGTGCTGCTCGGGCTCACGACCCCGGATGAGGGCGCGGTACGCATCGGTGCCACGGACCTGCGCGAGTTCGAGCCCGGGGCGTGGCACGCGCAACTGGCGTGGGTGCCGCAGCGGCCGCATCTGTTCGCGGGCACGATCGCCGACAACGTCCGCGCCGGCCGCCCGGACGCGTCGCCCGAGGCGATCTGGCGCGCGCTCGCCGACGCTCGATTGGCCGAGGTCGTGCGGGCGCTCCCCGCCGGCGTCGAGACGCGGCTGGGCGAGCGCGGAGCGGGACTGTCGGCCGGCGAGCGCCGGCGCCTCGCGCTCGCCCGCGCCTTCGTCCGCGATGCGCCGCTGCTGCTGCTCGACGAGCCGACGGCCGGCCTCGACGGCGCCACCGAAGCCGAGATCGTGCGCACCATCCGGCGCCTCGCACGGGGCCGCACCGTGATCCTCGTCGCCCACCGCCCGGCGCTGCTGGCGCTGGCCGATCGAGTGCTCGAACTGGCGCCCGCGGAGGTGGCGGCATGAGGAGCGGCGCCGGCGACGAGCGCGGCGAAGACCGCGCCAGCGGCCGCGGCGAAGGCCGCCCGAATGGCGGCGCCGAGGGCCGCGGCGAAGGCCGCGCGAATGGCGGCCGCGAAGGCGCCGCTGCGCGACGTGCTGGCGCTGGCGCGGCCCGCGGCGGGGCGTGTCGCGCTCGCGACGCTGCTCGGGGCCGGTGCGGCGTTCGCGGCCGTCGGGCTGACCGCGACGTCGGCGTGGCTGATCTCGCGCGCGGCACAGCAGCCAGGGGCGTCGGCGCTCGGCGTGGCGATCGCGGGCGTGCAGTTCTTCGCGCTCTCGCGCGGGCTGTTGCGCTACGCGGAGCGCCTCGCGGGCCACGACGCGGCGTTCCGGGCGCTGTCCGCGCTCCGCGTTCGCGTCTACACGCGGCTGGAGCCGCTCGCTCCCGCCGGCCTGCCGGCGTTCCGCGAGGGCGACTTGCTCGCACGGCTCGTGCACGACGTCGACGCGTTGCAGGACCTGCTGCTGCGCGTCGTCCCGCCGTTCGCGATCGCGCTCGCCGCGGGCGCCGCGACCGTCGTGCTGGTGTGGTGGCTGCTGCCCGTCGCGGGGCTGATCCTGCTCGTCGCGCTGCTGCTGGCCGCGACGGTCGTTCCCTGGATCACGGCGCGGCTGGCGCGGCGCGACGAGGCTGGGCAGGCCGAGGCGCGCGGGCAGCTGACCGCGGCCGTCGTCGAGCTGTTGGAGGGAGCGCCGGAGCTGCTCGTCAACGGCGCACTGCCCGAGCGGCTGCGAGCGGACGACGGCGCTGGACGCCGAGCTGACGCGCGGCGCGACGCGGCGGCCCGTACCCGCGGTACGGGCCAGGGACTGCTGACGCTGCTGATCGGCCTCGCGACGTGGGGCGCGCTCATCGCCGGCGTCGCCGCGGTCCACGACGGCGGGCTCGACGCGGTGCTGCTCGCGGTCGTCGTGCTCGTCCCGCTCGTCGCGTTCGAGCTCGTCACCGGCCTGCCCAGCGCGAGCCAGGACTTCATCGGCGTGCGCCGCAGCGCCGGACGCGTGCTCGAGGTGCTCGACACACGAGTGCCGGTACACGAGCCGAAGACTCCGCGGCCGCTGCCAGCCTCACAGGCCCTGCGCGTGCGCGGACTGCGCGCGCGTTACGGCGAGCAGCAGCCCTGGGCGCTCGACGGGATCGACCTCGACCTCGCCCCCGGGCGGCGGGTCGCCGTCGTCGGTCCCAGCGGCTCGGGCAAGTCGACGCTTGCCGCGGTGCTGCTGCGCTTCCTCGACTACCAGGGCGGATCGGTCACGCTCGGTGCTGTCCCGATCCACGAGCTCGACGGCGACGCGCACCGCACCGTCGTCGGCCTCGTGGCGCAGGACGCGCACGTCTTCGACACCACGCTGCGCGAGAACCTGCTGCTCGCGCGCCGCGACGCGACCCCGCAGCAACTCGCGGACGCTCTGGCCCACGCGCGGCTGCTCGCCTGGACCGAGGAGCTCCCGGCGGGTCTCGACACCGAGGCCGGAGCCGGCGGGCGGCAGCTCTCCGGCGGCCAGCGCCAGCGCGTCGCGCTGGCGCGCGCCGATCTCGCGGCCTTCCCGCTGCTGGTCCTGGACGAGCCGGGCGAGCACCTCGACGTCGCGACGGCCGACGCGATCGTCGCCGACGCGCTCGCGAGCGAACGCGGGACGCTGCTGATCACGCACCGCCTGGCCGGACTGGAAGCGATGGACGAGATCGTCGTGCTCGAGGCCGGCCGCGTCGCCGAGCGCGGCACGCATGCCGAGCTCCTGCGCAGCGGCGGCCGCTACGCCGCGTCGTGGGCGGAGGAGGCGGGCGGTGCCACCCGCGCGCGGAAGACGCGATAGGTGTAGCCCTGGTAGAGCAGCACCACCGGGAACAGCACGACCGCTGCGACCGTCATCACCTTCAGCGCATAGGAGCCCGAGGCGGCACCCGTGACCGTCAGGTTGTACGCGGCGTCGGTGCTTGAGACCATGACGTTGGAATAAAGGTCGACGAAGATCGAACTGACGGCCGCGCCCATCGCCAGCGCCGTCGCGGTGAACGACCAGCCCTCGCGGCCGCTGCGCAGCAGCGCCGCCGCCGCGAGCACCGCGATGAACGCGAGCGCGCTGAGCACGGTGAAGGACCAGATCGCGAAGACCAGGACGACGACGGCCACCGCCAGCGCGAGCTTGCCGCCAAGAGCACGCGAGCGCTCGCGAACCGCGCCCTCGGTCTTGAGCGCGAGGAACGCGGCGCCGTGCAGCACCGACAGCGCCAGCAACGTCAGCCCGAACCAGACGCCGTAGGGCGTGAAGATGTCGAGGAAGTTCCCCGTGAACTCCTGGTCGGAGCCGATCGGCAGCCCGGCGACGAGATCGCCGAGCCCGATGCCCAGGACCAACGGAATCGCCGCGCTGCCCAGCGTCGTCGCCCACGTCCAGCCGCGCTGCCAGCGCCGCCCGTCCAGCTTTCCGCGGAACTCGAAGGCGACGCCGCGCGCCATCAGCGCCACCAGCAGGAGCAGCAGCCCGAGATAGAGCGCGGAGAACATCGTCGCGTACCAGGCCGGGAAGGCCGCGAACATCGAGGCGCCGGCCACGATCAGCCAGACCTCGTTGCCGTCCCAGAAGGGGCCGATGGCGTTGATCGCCACGCGCCGCTCGCCGTCGGTGCGACCGACGATCGTGTGCAGCACGCCGACCCCGAAGTCGAAGCCCTCGAGGATGAAGAACCCGGTCCAGAAGACCGCGACGATGATGAACCAGAGCGTTTCGAGTGACATCGACAGCTCCTAGTAGGTCAGCGCCGGGACGGGCTCGGACACGTTCGCCGGCGCGCTCTCCGGGAGCTCGCGACGCGCGTAGCGCAGCATCAGGATCAGATCGGCCACACCGAGTGCGATGTAGATCAGCGCGAAGACGACGATGCTGATCCAGATCTCCGTCGCGCTCACCGAGGGCGACACCCCGTCGGCGGTCTTCATCAGCCCCTGCACGATCCACGGCTGGCGGCCGTTCTCGGTCAGCATCCAGCCCGCCGTGTTCATCGCGAACGGCGTCAGCACGGACCAGATCGCGGCGCGCAGGAACCACTTCGACTGCCCCAGCCGGCGCCGGCGAAGCAGCCATGCGCCCCACAGGGACAGCAGGACGATGCCCGTTCCGAGGTACGCCATCACGCGCATCGACCAGTACTGGACGAAGACGTTGGGGACGTAGTTGCCCGGGCCGTATTTCTGCTCGTACTGCGCCTGCAGTTCGTTGAGGCCGACGACCTGGCCGTTCCAGGTGAGCGTGGCCAGGATCGAGAGCAGGTGCGGAATCGCGATCAGCTTCGTCGGGTCCTGGTCGTTGTTGCCGCCACCGACCTGGAAGAGCGAGAACGAGCACGGCTGGCAGGTGTCCCACTGCGCCTCGGCGGCCGCGATCTTCATCGGCTGATACGTCGTCTCGATCACGCCGAGCTGGCTGCCGACCGCCATCTGGGACATGCTCAAGCGGCACCAGCAGGCAGATCGCCAGCGTCGCCGTCTTGTGGAACGACGCGCCGGACTCAGGGCGGCGGTGCAGGTGCCATGCCGAGACCGCCAGCAGCACCAGCGCACCGGTCGTGAGCGCGGCCAGGACCACGTGCAGGTAGCCCCAGATGAAGACCGGGTTGGTGAAGAGCGCGCCGATGTCGTTCGAGTTGCGGCGGCGCCCCGTCGACGCCCGGCGCGTAGCCGACCGGGTGCTGCATCCACGAGTTCGCGGCCATGATGAACGCGGCCGAGAGCGTCGAGCCGAGCGCGACCATCCAGATGCAGAACAGGTGCATGCGGCGCGACAGCCGGTCCCAGCCGAACAGCCAGAGGCCGAGGAACGTCGACTCCAGGAAGAACGCCGCGAGCCCCTCCATCGCCAGCGGACCGCCGAAGATGTCACCGACGTAGCGCGAGTACGCCGACCAGTTCATGCCGAACTCGAACTCCTGCACCAGCCCCGTCACGACCCCGATCGCGACGTTGATCAGCAGCAGGTGACCGAAGAAGCGCGTCAGCCGG
Organism: uncultured Solirubrobacteraceae bacterium; assembly: GCA_963848475.1. Lineage (GTDB taxonomy): Bacteria > Actinomycetota > Thermoleophilia > Solirubrobacterales > Solirubrobacteraceae > Solirubrobacter. The sequence continues at coordinate 74,510 of CAWKDW010000011.1, forward strand.
CGCCACTCGTCCACGCCGGTCCGGTACCAGATGCTCTGCAGCACCGCGACGAGGATCGACAGCCCGATCGTGACCGGGACGAAGAAGAAGTGGTAGATGCTCGTGAGGGCGAACTGCACCCTCGCCAGGTCGACGTTCATGGTGTCCGATCAGCCGGCATTCGACGTTTGCCCCACCTCGGCCCCCATGCGCTCGAGCAGGTGATCGCCGACCCGCAGCGCGTTGGCCATCGCCGTCAGCGCCGGGTTCACGGCGCCGATGCTCGGGAAGAAGCTCGTGTCGACAACGTAGAGGTTGTCGACCTCGTGCGCGCGGCAGTCGGTGTTGAGCACCGACGTCGCGGTGTCGGCACCGAACCGGCACGTCCCGGCCTGGTGGGCGACGCCGGCCACGGGAATCTCGTTCTTGAGATACGCGTCGTGTGGCAGCAGGTGGTGCTGCTCGAGCCCGAGCCTGCCCCATCAGCGACTTGAGCTGATGCAGCAGCCGCTCCTTCGGGACCTGGTTGGTGGCCTCGTAGTTGAGCGCCAGGCTGCCGTCGTGGCGCAACGTCACGCGGTTGGACTGGCGCGGGAGATCCTCGGTGGAGAGCCAGAAGTCGATCGCGTGCCGGGCGACGTCGCGCAGCGTCCACTCGGGCGCGAGCTTCGTCTGCAGCGGCTTCTCGCCGCGGTACATCTGCGCCGAGGACTTGCCGACCATCTGGATGTTGCCCATCGGGAACTCGAAGTCGGGGCCGCCGAAGTAGAAGTCGTTGAGCCCGAGCGTCTTCTGGAAGATCGTCGGGTTCTCGTCCTTGGAGAGCGCCAGCACCGCCTGGCTGTTGTGGAACATGTAGTTGCGCCCGACCTGTCCCGAGCCGTTGGCGAGCCCGTCCGGGTGCGCGTCGGTGGCCGAGCGCAGCAGCAGCGCGGCCGAGTTCGCCGCACCGCAGGAGACGACGACGAGGTCGGCGGTGAACGTCTCGCGCACCCCGTCGCGCTCGACGAGCACGCCGGTGACCGCCGTGCCGGCGCTGTTGGTCTCCAGCCGCAGTGCCTGGGTGCGGGTGAGCAGCGTGACGTTGTCGTGCTTGAGCGCGGGCCGGACGGCCATCACCTCGGCGTCGGACTTCGCGTGCACGAGACACGGGAAGCCGTCGCAGGTCGCGCAGCGCACGCAGGTGCTGTTGGGCGCGTCGCCCTCGTCGAGCAGCACGCCGCACGGCGCGTGGAACGGGTTCAGCCCGGCCGCCGCCAGGTCGTCGGAGAGCTGCTGGATGCGCGGCTCGTGGCTGACCGCGGGAAACGGGTACGGCGCGCTGGAGCGCGGCTCCGTCGGGTCCTCCCCACGCGCCCCGTGCACCTGGTAGAGCTGCTCGGCCTGCGTGTAGTACGGCTCGAACTCGTCGTAGCCGACCGGCCACGCGGGCGAGACGCCGTCGTGGTGGTTGAGCTCGCCGAAGTCCTCCTCACGCAGGCGGTAGAGCGCGGCGCCGTAGAGCTTGGTCGCCCCGCCGACGTAGTAGTGCACCTGGGGTGCGAACGGCTTGCCCTTCCCGTCGTACCAGGTGTCCTCGGAGGTGTAGCGGCCGTCGACGAAGACGTCGGCCGCCGACCAGTTCTGCGGTTCACGCGGCAGCCAGTCGCCGCGCTCGAGCAGCAGCACCTTCTTGCCTGACGGCGCGAGGCGGTTCACAAGCGTGCCTCCGCCGGCGCCGCTGCCGATCACGATCACGTCGTAGTGGCTCATCGTGCGTATTCCTCTGTGCGTTCGGAGACGATGATCCGCGCCGCCGCCTCGATCAGGGCGAGGTGCGAGAACGCCTGCGGGAAGTTGCCGAGATGGCGGCCCGTGTCGGCGTCGAGTTCCTCGGCGTAGAGGCCGAGCGGCGATGCCTCGTGCAGCAGGCGCTCCATCAGGTCACGCGCGCGCTGGTCCTCGCCGATGATCGCCAGCGCCGAGACGAGCCAGAACGAGCAGATCAGGAACGTGCCCTCCTTGCCGTGCAGGCCGTCGTCGGTCTCCTCGGTGCGGTAGCGCAGGACGTAGCCGTTCTCGGTCAGCTCGTCCGCGATCGCCAGCACGCTCGCCCGCAGACGGGGATCGTCACCGGGCAGGAAGCCGAAGATCGCCGCGAGCAGCGTCGAGGCGTCCAGCGCGTCGGTCGCGTAGTGCTGGCGCAGGACGCCGCGCTGGTCGACGCCGTGCTCGAGGATGTCGGCGCGGATCTCCTCGGCGACCGTCCGCCACTTGTGGCGCAGCGCGTTGTCGCCGCGGATGTCGGCCAGTTTGGCCGCCCGGTCCATCGCCACCCAGCACATGAGCTTCGAGGAGACGTACTGCTGCGGCGCGCCGCGCGCCTCCCAGATGCCCTGGTCGGGGTCGCGCCAGACGGCGGTCGCGCACTCCGCCTGGGCCTCGACGATCGGCCACAGCCGACGCGACGAGACGCTTGCTGCGGCGCGTGTGCAGCAGGATGCAGTCCAGCACGGCGCCGAACACGTCGTTCTGGCGCTGGTCGAACGCGCCGTTGCCGATCCGGACGGGTCGGGCGCCGGCGTAGCCGGAGAGATCGTCACGCGTGGACTCCGTGAGGTCGCGACGACCGTCGACCCCGTACATGATCTGCATCGCGCCGTCGGCGTTGGGCTCGAGGTCGGCGATGAACTGCATGAATTCGCTCGCCGACCAGTCGAGGTCCAGCCAGTGCAGTGCCTGCAGGGTGAACGTCGAATCGCGCATCCAGGCGTAGCGGTAGTCCCAGTTGCGCTCGCCGCCCGGAGTCTCCGGCAGCGAGGTCGTCGGCGCGGCGACCGTCGCGCCCGTGGGCATGTAGGTCAGACCCTTGATCGCCAGCGCCGAGCGCTCGATCGCCTCGCGGAAGCGGTGGTCGGGAATCCGCGCCGTAGCCAGCCAGGTGCGCCAGAACGCGCGGGTCGCGTCGATCCGCGCCACCGCCTCCTCGACGGTGGCGGGCGCATCGAAGTCCGCCGCCCACGAGAGCGAGCAGTACGACTGCTCCCCCGCCTTCAGCATGTGCCGGGCCCGCACACGGCCGCCTTCGATGCCGAGCGCCATGTCGGTCCGCAACTGGAGCTTGAGGTCCGGCCCGTCCGCGTCGGCGACGTGGCGGTCCTCGCCCACGAGCGCCCACTCGGCCGGTGTGCGGCCGTAGTCGAAGACCGGCTCGCAGACGATCTCCATCTGGACGCTGCCCTCGATGCACTTGATCGTCCGCACCAGCACGTGGTCGCCGTCCTCGTCGGCCGGCGGGCGGGTGTGCGGCGTCACCGTGTCCTCGCCGCGCCGCGGGCCCATCGTCAGCGCGTCGCGGACCTCGACCCAGCCGGTCTTGACGTGCCAGGTGGTCACGAGCGTGTTGGTGCCGGGCTCGTAGGAGCGCGCCGACGGGACGTCGACGCCGAACGGCGCGACGCGGAAGTAGCCGGCCTGGCGGTCCAGCAGCGTCGCGAACACGCTCGGCGAGTCGAAGGCGGGAACGCACAGCCAGCCGACGCCGCCGTCGGGCGCGACCAGCGCGGCGGTGTGGCAGTTGGAGAGGAAGCCGTAGTCGGCGATCGGCGGGAACGGCGATGGTGCGGCTGCGCTCTGCGGCTCCGCCTCGGTACCGGTCATTCCGGCATCCACGGTCCGTGCCAGCCGCCGTGCTCGGCGGGCACGTTTGCGGCCTGCGACGGGCCCCCACGTTCCCTTCTCGTACGGACGGACGGGCGGCGGGGCGTCGAGCAGCGGCGCCATGATCCGCCACTGCTCCTCGACGCCGTCCTGGCGCGTGAAACGCGAGGCGTCACCGCGCATCGCGGCGTCCAGGAGCACCTCATACGGCGTCGCGCCCTCGCCGCCCTCGTCGGCGAACTCCATGTCCATCGTGATCCGCTCCGGCTCGGCCTCGTCGCCGCGCATGGCGTCGACGACGAGCCGAATACCGGTCGACGGGTCGAGCTTGATCACGATCTGGTCGCGCTCTGCGCGACGGGCCCCTTCGGGCAGGAACGCGAGGCGCGGCGGGCGGCGGAAGATCAGGCGCGCTTCGGTCTGGGTCGTCGGCAGGTTCTTGCCGGTGCGGATGTAGAACGGCACACCCGACCAGCGCCAGTTGTCGATGTCCAGGCGCAGCGCGGCGAACGTCTCGGTGGTGGAGTCCGGGGTCGACGCCGGCGATCTCGCGGTAGCCGTCGACCTGGCCGCGCACGTAGTGCGCGGGATCGGCGGCGCGGGTGGCGCGAAAGGCGGCGGCGATCGCGTCCTTCAGCGTGCCCGGGTCGTCGCCGGCGGGCGGCTCCATCGCGACCGCGGCGACGACCTGCATGATGTGGTTGACGACGACGTCGCGCAGCGCGCCGACCGGGTCGTAGAAGTGGCCGCGATCGTCGACGCCGAAGTCCTCGGCCATCGTGATCTGCACGCAGTCGACGTAGTTGCGGTTCCAGACCGGCTCGAAGATCGCGTTCGCGAAGCGCAGGTAGAGGATCTCCTGCAGCCCCATCTTGCCCAGGAAGTGGTCGATCCGGTAGAGCTGCTCCTCCTCGCAGGTACTGGCCGAGTTCGGCCTTGAGCGCCTTCGCGGACTCGAGGTCATGACCGAACGGCTTCTCGACGACGACGCGGGCGTGCTCGGTCAGCCCGGCGCCGGAGAGGCCCTTGATGACCATCGCGAACAGGGCCGGCGGGACCTCGAGGTAGAAGACGGGGCTCTGCGGCGCCGTCGAGCTTTGTCGCGAGGCGCTCGAACGTCGCCGGGTCCGCGAAGTCGCCGCTCAGGTAGGACAGGCGCGCGGCGAACCGGGCGAAGACCTCCTCGTCGATCGTCTCGCCGCAGTTGATGATCGCCGCGCGGGCGTGCGAGCGCAGATCTTCGTCGGTCCAGTCGTCGACGGCCACGCCGACGATCGGACACTGCAACAGGCCGCGTCGTTCCAGGCGATACAGCGATCGGAACGTCATCACCTTCGCGAGGTCGCCGCTGATGCCGAAGACGACGAGAACGTCCGTCTGCGCGGTGGGTACGGCTGCAGTGCTCATGCCGAGACCGTCCCGGATCGCCCGGGCGCTGTCGTCATCCCGTCTGGGTGATTGACCGTCTGCGGCGCGTTGAGCGCGAGCGTGTGACGATGAACGCCACGACGACGCCGAAGATCACCAGCGGGGCCGAGCCCGCACCGGTCTTCGCCGTCAGCAGCAGCGCCAGCACGACCGCGGACAGCGGCAGCCGCAGCACGGCCGCGACGCCGGCGCCGATCCCGACGGCGACGGCCGGCGTGAGGTCATACCCGGGCAGCTGCGCGGCCATGACGCCCGCGGCCGCGCCGAGGTACATCGCGGGGAACGTCGGGCCGCCGCGGAAGCTCGCCAGCGAGATGGCCCACGCGACGCCCTTGAACGCGACCAGCAGCGCCAGGGCCCCGAGCGACCAGTTCCCGGCGGAGGAGATCAGACCCGGCAGCTGATCCTGGCCGGAGAAGAGCACCTCCTGCGCGGGCTGATCGGTCAGCTGGGCGAACACGACGGCGAGCGCGCCGACGATCAGGCCGGCGATCGGGAACGTGAGGAAGGGGCGCGGCGCGACGACCTTCTCGGTGGCGCGGGCCATCCTGAAGATCAGGAACGAGCCGATCGCGATGGCGGCGGAGAGCAGCAGCGTCCAGAAGAAATCCGGCACCTGCGGGCGGTCGAAGGTCGGCAGCGAAGAGCGCGCTGATCGCGTAGTCATTGTTGCTGAGACCGGTGAAGGAGCCCATGCCGATCGAGACCAGCGAGCCGATCCCCGCCGCGAGCAGCCCGGGGATCAGCAGCAGCTTCTGCCGTGCGCCGCCGATCCCGGTCGCCTCGATCAGGACGATCGCGGCGATCAGCGGCGAGCCGAAGACCATCGACACCGCGGAGAAGATCCCGCAGGCCGCGACCAGCGTCACGATGTCGGCCGGCGCGTCCTTGCGCAGCAGGCGGATCCCGAGCACGCCGAGGCCGGCGCCCAGCGCGATCAGCGGCGCCTCCGGGCCGAGCACGAGCCCGAGCCCGATCGTCGCCAGCGCGGCGAGCATGACGCCCGGGATGTCGATCGGCAGCGTCGGCGTCGAGGTGTGAGGCCGTGCGCGGGAACGTGGCCGCCGCCGCCGGGCAGGCGGACGACCGCGAAGGCGACGATCAAGCCGCCGATCGCCGCCACCGGCATCGGCCACCACGCCGGCGTGGCGTCGAAGCCGAGTTGCTCCGGGAGCTTCTCGAAGACGCCGACCTCGATCTGATGCGAAAGCTCGAGGAAGCACCACGCGGCGAGCGCGGTGACGACGCCGACGATCGACACCAGCACGAGCAGGACGAGGAACCTGCGGCTGGCCATCGTCTGGATGGGGATCGGGCTCTGGTGCGCTCACTGCGGGCGCACGGTACGGAGTTTTCGCTCGCGTCGTGCCTCCTCTGGATCGGGTGATGTACCGCCGGCGTGCCCTCGAGTGTAGGGTCGGCGCGGATGGCCGCTGAAGCGAAGACCGCCCGCGGCCCCCTCGCCGAGTTCCTGCACGACGAGGCGGCGGGCGGCATCGTGCTGCTGATCGCGACGGTGATCGCGGTCGTGTGGGCCAACACACCCGCGCGCGACACCTACGACTCGCTGTGGTCGGCGCACCTGCAGGTCCTCTGGATCGACGAGGACCTCCAGCACTGGGTCAACGACGCGCTGATGGCGCTGTTCTTCTTCGTCGTCGGCCTCGAGATCAAGCGCGAACTGGTCGCCGGCGAGCTCAGCGACCGGCGCGCCGCGGCGCTGCCCGCGCTGGCCGCGGTGGCCGGGGCGCTGCTGCCCGCGGTCGTCTTCGTGCTGATCGCCGGCGGCGGCGAGGCGGCGTCCGGGTGGGCGATCCCGATGGCGACCGACATCGCCTTCGCCGTCGGCGTCCTCGCGTTGCTCGGCAACCGCGTCTCGGACGGCGTGAAGCTGCTCGTGCTGGCGATCGCGGTGGTCGACGACATCATCGCGATCAGCGTCATCGCGATCTTCTACTCCGATCACGTCGACCTCGTGTGGCTGGCCGTGGCGCTGGCGCTCGTCGCCGCGATCGTCGGGTTGAAGCTGACCGGCGTCGCGCGTCTGGCCGTCTATATCCCAGCCGGTGTGGCACTGTGGGCGGCGACGCTCGAGTCCGGCGTGCACGCGACGGTCTCGGGCGTCCTCCTCGGCCTGCTCACTCCCGCCGGCCTGGTCCGCGGACGTCCGCTGCTGGCCCAGCTCGAGCACCGGCTGCACCCCTACACCAGCTTTCTCGTGATCCCGCTCTTCGCGCTCGCGAACGCCGGCGTCTACCTCGGCGACGGAGCGCTCTCGGCGGCGCTCTCGAGTCGCGTGACCTGGGCCGTGGCGATCGGGCTCGTCGTCGGCAAGCTCGCGGGTATCGGCGGCGCGATCAAGGCCGGCTTGCGGACCCGCGTGGGCACGCTGCCGGCCGGCGTGACGGGCCGTGAGGTGTGGGGCGCGGCGGCGCTCGGAGGCATCGGCTTCACCGTCTCGCTGTTCATCGCGAGCCTCGCCTACGACGCGCCGGGCCTGCAGAGCGAGGCCAAGGTCGGCATCTTCGCCGGCTCGATCGCCAGCGGCGCCATCGGCGCGGCGATCCTGCTGATCGGACGCCGGCCGTAGCTACGCGAGCGACAGCTCCGAGGAGTCCGAGGGCGCCGGATCGGGACGGCGCATCATGCGGAACCCGTTGAGCAGCCCGAGCAGGCCGGCGAGGATCGGGACGAGCAGCGCGATCTGCAGGGCGAGCGGGCGGGCGTCGGTGTTGATGCGGATGACCTCGGCCTGGATCTCGGCCGGTTGGCCGGCGAGCTGCTTCTCGAGCTGAGTATTGCTCATCACCTCGGCGTCGTCCTCGAGCGCGGTGGCGACCTGCTCCTGCTCGGCGGGCGGCAGGACGCTGCTGTCCCGGGCCATCTGGGTGAACGTGATCGAGAGCGTCGCGAGCAGGATCGCCCCGGCGAACGCGAGCCCGAACGAAAGCCCGAACGACCCCGCGGCGGAGTTGACGCCGGCCGCCTCGCTGACGCGCTCGTCGGAGATCGGCGAGAGGGTGTAGTTGTTGAGCTGGGACACGAGCAGTCCCAGTCCCGCTCCGGCGATCATCAGCGGGATCACCAGCGCCCATCCGGAGTCCGCCCGCGGGACGATCGGGATCAGCGCCAGCATGCCGACGGTCAGCAGCCCCGATCCCGCGCGGATCACGCTCGCCGGCCGGCGTTGCCCGGCACCCTTGCCGGCGAGCAACGCGGTCGCGAACATCGTCAGCGAGAGCGGGGCGAGGGTCAGCCCGGTCTCGAGCGCGTTGTACTCGAGGACCATCTGCAAGTAGATCGGCAGCGCGATCATCGCTCCGCCGAGCGCGATGTTCTGCAGCATCTGCGACGAGACGCCCAGCCGGAAGAGGTCGTGCTTGAAGAGGCCGGGGTCCAGCAGCGTCGGCTTGCCCTCCCGCTTGCGCCGCGTCAGCCAGCGCGCGAGCGACCCGAGCGCGACGAGGCCGACCGCGATCAACAGGCCGACGAACTCGCCGCCCTCCTGCCACACGAGGATGCCGATGACGACGCCGCCCATGCCGACGGCCGAGAGGACCGCGCCGACCGTGTCGACCTCGCGCGGGCCGGTGTACGGCACGTCGTGGATGCGCTTGAGACCGGTGAAGACGACCCCGATCACGACGACCTCCAGCAGGAACCCGACGCGCCACGAGAGGAATGTGGTCAGAAAGCCGCCGACCAGCGGCCCCACCGCGGCCGCGATCGCCGCCGCGGCGCCCACGAGCGCGTAGGCCTTCTTCTGCTCCGCGCCCTGGAAGTTGCCGTGGATGAGCGACTGCATCGCCGGCAGCAGCAGCGACGCGCCGAGCCCACCGACGATCGCCCAGAAGACGATGATCGCCGTGAGACCCTGCGCGAACGCCATCGCGAGCGCGCCGCATGCGTAGCCGAGCAGTCCGATGACAAAGGCGCGCTTGCGCCCGATCAGATCACCGACCTTGCTCCCGATCAGGATGAACGCGGCCGACACCAGCGCCTCGAGCGCGATCGCGCTCTGCACCCCGCTGACGGTCGTATCCAGATCGTCGACGACGGCGGCGATCGACACGTTCATCAGCGACGTGTCGACGACCAGCACGAACATGGCCATCGCCAGGAGAACCGCCAGATGGCGGCTCCCCGGCGACCAGTCACGCGCGTCCGCCGCGGCCGGTACGCTCAAGATTCAGCTCAGGCGAGCGCCTTGGCCTTGAGCGACTCGAACTCGGCCTGCGTGATCGCGCCACTGTCGAGCAGGGCCTTGGCCTTCTCGATCTCGCCCGCCGAGCCGCCCTTGGCGGCAGCGGACTGCACGTAGGCGTCGAACTGCGCCTGGCTGGCCTGCGCGTGCTTGAGGTTGCGCTCGGTCATGCCGTGGCCGTTGACGAGCACGTAGATCAACACGCCGAGGAACGGCATGAAGATCAGGACGATGATCCAGAGCGCCTTGACCCAGCCGGACGTGTCGTGACGGCGGAAGAGGTCGGAGAAGACCATGATCAGCACCCAGATCCAAGCGACCCAGAAGAAGAACAGGATCATCGTCCAGAAGACATTCAGGAACGGATAATCAGCAGCGAACAGCATTGAGTCGGCCTCCAGACCGGTGGGTTCTACGCGGCCGCATACTGCACGGCCGGGCACGAACGTGCTTCATGCGAAACGGATGATCAGCCCGACGGCCCGAGAATCCACGGTTACGCGGTGTTTCACCCAGGTGAACGCGAACGTCGGCCTTCGGCCTGCGCCTGCGGACGTTGATGTGTGAGCGCCGAAGCGCCACACTCGTCGCGAAACGGCCATGGAGAGCGTTCAACGAACAATCAGCTCGGACGCCGGTCCGCGGGTCGCCGATGCGCCCCCGCCACTGGCCGAGGCAAAGCTCGCGCCCCCGCGCCCGCGCGCGGGCATCGTCCCCCGGCAGCGGGTCGGGCGTGCGCTCGACGCCGGCAAGGAAGCATCGTTGACGCTGGTCGCCGCGCCGCCCGGCTACGGCAAGACGACGGCCGTCCGAGCGTGGTGCGCGAGCAGGCAGGCCGCGCTCGCCTGGGTGACGCTAGACGCTGACGACAACGATCCCGTCCGGCTGTGGACCTACGTCGCGACCGCGCTCGACCGCGCCCGCAAGGGACTCGGACACGCCACCTTGCAGCGACTCGACCTGGCTCCGCCGATCAGGAGCGCGATCGACGAGCTCATGAACGCGATCGCGGCCGCCGAGGAGGAATTCGTCCTCGTGCTGGACGACCTGCAGACGGTGACCGACACGGAGTGCCTGGCGTCGCTCGACTACGCGGTCGAGCGCGCCCCGCAGCACCTGCACCTGATCGCGATCACCCGCACCGATCCGGTGCTGAGGCTTCCGCACCTGCGCGCCCGTGGTGCCTTGGACGGAACTGCGCGCAGCCGACCTGGCGTTCACGGCTCGCGGAGACGCACGACCTCGTCGTCGAGCGCGGCGGAGTGAACCTCGTCGCGGAGGACGTCGAGGCCTTGCGCGAGCGCACCGAGGGCTGGCCGGCCGCGTTGCTGCTCGCGTCCGTCTGGCTGCCCAGCGAGGCCGATCCTCATCTCGCCGTGGCGAGGTTCGGCGCCAATCACCGCTTCGTAGCCGACTACCTCAGCCAGGAGGTGATCGGCTCGCTCGACGAGGACGAGCGGTCATTCCTGCTGCGTGCCTGTGTCCTGCGCCGTTTCACGGCCGCGTTGTGCGACGGCGTGTTCGAACGCTCGGACTCCGCGACGATGCTGGCCCAGTTCGAGCGTTCGAATCTCTTCGTGGTCCGGCTGGAGCACGGTGGCTGGTATCGCGTCCACTCGCTGTTCGCGGATTTCGCCGACCTCGAACTCGCCGCGAGCGAGCCGGATGCGAAACGGGAGATCCATCGACGCGCGGCGGCATGGCTGCGGTCGCGCGGGCTCGCGGTCGAGGCGAGCGAGCACGCCGCCGCCGCCGCCGACCATGAGCTGGTCGGCGGAGCTTCTGACCGAGTTTCACCTCGCGCTGGTCCGGACCGGACGTGCGCGCACGCTGATCCGCCGCGTGAAGGCGCTGCCCGACGAGCAGATCGTGAGCCACCCGGAGCTTGCGGTCGGCGCCGCGACCGCGGCAGCGATACTCGGCGACGGGTTCGAGCGCCGGCGGCTCCTTCGGCTGGCGGAGCGCGCCCAGCTCGAGCATGTCGATCGGTGCACGCCGTACGTCGAGGCGGTCGCCGGAATGGTCCGGGCCTGCACCGTCGACGGCGACGTCGGCCGCGCCGTGCTGCAAGGGCGTCGCGCCGTGGAGATCGCCGAGGCCGGCGCCGACGCGGCGCTGGTCGCCGCTCTCGCCGGCTACGCGCGGGCGCTCTACCTCGCGGGAGACCTCGATGGGGCCGGGGACGCGGCGCGTCGAGCGATCGAGCACCCGGACGTCGAGCGCCGGACGCCCGGCCACGCTCTGGCGCGATCGACGCTCGCCCTGGTCGCCGCCGATCGGGGACGGCTGGCGTCGGCTCGAGCGCACGCCGAGAAGGCGAAGTCGCTCGTGGGCCTCATCGGCACCAGCAGAACCTGGCTCGGCGCGAACGCGTCGGTGGCGCTCGCCGCCGTCCTCACGGGCGAGGGCCAGCTGGCCGACGCGGAGCGCGAGCTGGCCTACGCGGAGCGCTTCTTCCGCGACGACGTCGCGACGGTGGACCACGCCTGGGTGCTGCTGCTGCTGGCCGGTGTTCGCTGCCGTCGCGGAAGTCTCACCGAGGCTGCGGCGACGCTCGCCGCGGCACGCGAAGTGATCGCCGACCTCGCGGACGGTGGTCAGCTCCCACTGCTTGCCGCGGCCGTCGAGCGCTCGCTCGAGGACACGAGACACCGCGCCGGACGCGGGGAACTCGTCGCGCTCCCGAGCAGGGCGGAGATCGCCGTGCTTCGACTGCTCTGCACCGACCTGTCGGTGCGGCAGATCGGGCAGGAGCTGTTCCTGTCGTCCAACACGGTCCGCTCGCACACGCGGTCGGTGTATCGGAAGCTGGGCGTCAACTCGCGCGCCGAGGCGGTCGCCCGCGCGACCGTGCTCGGCCTTTTCGAAAAACCACAATCACCCATGTGATTCTCCGCTGCGCGACGCCACGAGTGGTCGCTGCGTGAGACGGTCTGTGGGATGCCGGATCGGGGCTACGTGCTCACTGTCGAAGGCGAACTCAGCGATCGCCTGGGCCAGGCGTTCTCGGGAATGACCCTGACGTGCGTCGAGGGCAAGACCGTCATCTCCGCACCCGCGCTCGATCAGGCACAGCTGTTCGGCCTCCTACAGCAGATATCGGACCTGGGACTCACGCTTCTCAACGCAGCGGCGACTGACGAACGGTGAGCTCGAACAGGGTTGCTGCGCTCGTACCGGTCCTGGACTGGCTGCCGCGCTACCGCCGGGAGTGGTTGCGCGGCGACCTGATCGCCGGGATCGCGGTCGCCGCACTGATCGTTCCCAAGAACCTCGGCTACGCCGGCATCGCGGGCATCCCGCTCGAGAACGGTCTGTACGCCGCGGCGGCCGGCGCCCTGATCTACGCGCTGTTCTGCACGTCGCGGCAGATCTCGACGGGTCCGAGCTCATCGTTGGCGGCGGTCGCCGGCGGGGCCGTGCTGGCGACCCAGGTGGACGACGCGCAGGCCGCGCAGCTGGTCGCGGCGATCACGCTCGTAAGCGGCGCGATGTTCCTGCTGATGGCGCTGTTCCGGCTCGGCTGGATCGCCCGTTTTCTCTCCAAGGCGGTGATCACCGGCTTCCTCGCCGGGGCGGCGGTGGACGTCACGATCGGCGAGCTGCCCAAGCTCACGGGGACCTCCACCGATGGCGACAGCGCGTGGCAGGAGCTGTCGTCGTGGCTCGGCACACTGGGCGAGATCGACTGGACGACGCTCGCGGTCGGACTGGCCGGCCTCGCGGTGATCGTCGGGCTGCGCTTCGCGGCGCCGGCCGTACCCGGGGCGCTCGTGCTCGTGGTCGGTGGGCTGCTCGCGTCGTCGCTGCTCGACCTCGGTGCTCACGGCGTCGCGCTGGTCGGCGACGTTCCGAGCGGTCTGCCCTCGCCGATGCTGCCCGATGCCGCGATCTTCACCGACCACGCCGCGACGATCGGCATCGCCGCCTTCGCGCCTGCTGCTGATCGGCTTCTCGCAGACCGCGGGCGACGCGCGCGCGTTCGCCGCCCGGCATCGCTACCGCATCGATGTCAACCAGGAGTCGATCGCCCAGGGCATGGCGAACGCCGGCGCGGGCGTGTTCCAGGGAATGCCGGTCTCGACGAGCCTCTCCGCCAGCTCGCTCAACGAATCCTCGGGCGCGCGCACGCCGCTGGCGTCGCTCGCGACCGGAACGCTTCGTCATCCTGACGCTGCTGGTGTTGGCGCCGCTCTTCTCCGAGCTGCCGAAGCCCGTGCTCGCGGCGTTGATCATCGACGCCGTCGTCTTCGGCATGATCGACGTGCGGGAGCTGCGCCGCCTGCGTCGCGTCGCCAGGGTCGACTTCTGGATCGCCATCGCCGCGATCGTCGGCGTGCTCTCCGCGGGCGTCCTCGCCGGCGTCGTGATCGGCGTCGCGCTCTCGCTGGTCTGGCTCATATACGTCGCTTCATCGCCGGCGATCCCCCTGCTCAGCCGGCAGCCGGGCACGCAGGTCTTCCGCGACGCGGACGAGCATCCCGGGGACGAGACGTTCGACGGCGTGATCGTCCTGCGCCTGGACTTCGGTCTGTCCTTCGCCACCGCGGAAGCCCTCGACGAACGCGTCCGCGCGCTGGTACGAGGCAGAACCCCATCCGCGCGCCGTCATCCTCGACTTCGCCGGCGTGGACTTCATCGACTCCCAGGGATCAGAGAAGCTGGGCGACATCCGCGAGTTCGCGGACGCCTCCGACATCACGCTGCGCCTCGCGCGCCTGAAGCCCCCGATCCGCGCCACGATCGCCACCGACGGCGTGCTCGAGCAGATCGGCGAGGCACACGTACACGGCAACGTCAACGAGGCGGTCGAGGCCCAGCTCAACGACCGATCAGCCGATGCGACGTAACCCGGCCGAGCACGGTGCCGGTCAAGGCGCCGACCACGACGTCGCCGGGATAATGGACCCCGGTATGGACTCGCGAGTAGGCGACGAGCGCGGCCAGGGCACTGAGCGGAACCGCCGCCGGCGGGATGACGTGTCCGACGCCCGCCGCGAACGCGAACGCCGCGGCCGAGTGGCCCGACGGAAACGAGGTCGAGGCGGGCATGCGCACGTGACGGGCGATCGGGACCTCCTTGACGGCGCGGTCGGGCCGCGGGCGGCGCCCGAGCGGCTTCATCCCGACGTTCACCACCGTCGCCGTGACCGCGACCGAGGCGAGGCCGCTGAGGGCGGCGCGCCGCCCGCGCCGGCCCCCGGTCGCGGCCAGCACGGCCGCGGCGGCCAGCGACAGGCGGGAGTAGTCGGCGGCGTGGGAGAGCCGCGCCATGGAACGGTCGAGCGCCGGCGTCGGCGTCTGCGCGATCGCCGCGTACAGCGCGACGTCGACTCGCTCGGCGCGTTCCCACCAGCGCGAGAGCCGCGGTCCAGCGGGCACATCGGACGAGCCGTTCATAGAGGCGAGATCCTATGACCGCGCGGCGGAGCGCGGCAATCGGTGCGCTGCTGCTGGCGTGCGGCGGCCTCGCGCTCGCGCTCGTCGTCGCCGTGCAGGAGTTCCCGCGCGGGCTGATCGCACTCGCCCTCGTTGGCCTGGCGGTCCTCGGAGCCTGGTACGGCATCCTGCGCCGCGGGGCGGCCCGTGTCGCCGGGCTGGGCGTCGGCGCGCTCGGCCTCGCCGCGGCGCTGCTGTTGATGGTCACCGACCACCCGCCTCAAGGAGGTTCTCGTCGTGGTCGCGCTCGCGCTGAGCCTGGCCTGCACGCGCGTGGCCTTCGGCGCCCGCGTCGACCTGCCCCAGGCGCCGCCGCCGGAGCGGCCGGTCCTGTTCTACAACCCGAAGTCCGGCGGCGGCAAGGCCGAACGGTTCTCCCTGGCCGACCGAGGCCCGGTCGCGCGGGATCGAGCCGATCGAACTCGGCCCGCCGATGGGATCTCGAGCTGCTCGTGCGCGATGCGGTCGCCCGCGGCGCCGACGGGCTGGCGATGGCCGGCGGGGACGGCTCGCAGGCCGTGGTCGCGGATATCGCCGCGGAGCTCGGGCTCCCGTACGCGTGCGTGCCCGCGGGCACCCGCAACCACTTCGCGCTCGATCTCGGCGTCGACCGCGACGACGTCGTCGGTGCCCTCGATGCGTTCGTGGACGGCGGCGAGCGCCGCGTGGACCTGGCAGAGGTCAACGGGCGGGTGTTCGTCAACAACGTCTCGCTCGGGCTCTACGCCGACGCCGTCCAGCGCGAGGGCTACCGCGAGGCGAAGCTCCGGACGCTGCTCGACACCGTGCCCGAACTGCTCGGGCCCGACGGCAGCGGGCTCGACCTGCGCTGGAGCGGGCCCAAGCGGCCAGGAGCACCATGCGGGGGCCGCGATCCTGGTCTCCAACAACCGCTACCGGCTCGGACGTGCCGTCGGCTCGGGCACGCGCCCGCGGATCGACGACGGGCTCCTCGGGATCACGATCGCGGGCTCGCCGACCGGCCGCGGCAGCGGCGGCCACGCGCTCCAGCGGCCCTGGCGCGAATGGACCGCACCGGCCTTCGAGGTCAACGCCGACCATCCCGTTCCCGCCGGCGTCGACGGCGAGGCACTCAAGCTCGATCCGCCGCTGCGCTTTCAGATCCGCCCCGGCGTGCTGCGCGTGCGGATCGCGCGCCAGCATCCCGGCGCCTCGCCATCCGCCCTGATGCCCGAGGGCTTCGGGGCGCTCATCCGCTCGCTAGCTCGGATCGCCGCCGGTCGCGGTCCCAATTGATCACAGACGACCAACCCAAGGAGTGCAGATGGACATCTTCGAGGTAGAGAGCAAGCAGCGCCTCGGGCGCGAAGAGGTCGCGGCGCGGCTGCGCACCCTCGCCGACATGCTCGCGCGCCACAACGACATCGAGTTCGAGCGCGGCGGCATGTCCTTCAAGGTGAAGGTCCCCGACGAGGTCGACGTCAAGGTCGAGCTCGAGGTCGAGAGCGACGGGTGCGAGCTCGAGATCGAGTTGAGCTGGTCGACGTGATCTGAAGTCGACTAGCTCACTGCGCCTGCGACCACGGCGTCGGCCAGGCGGTGAGCAGGAAGTGCGTCAGCAGGTCCTCCTCCACGCGCCGTGGACGCTCGTCGATCCCGCGAACGATCTTGGCCAGGAGGTCGGATGACGCGCCTGCTTCTGAGGGCCAGGGTTCAGGGAACATGCTGAGCGATCCTGACGCAAGCTCACCGGATCTTCGATACCGCAGATGCGTGATCAGGCCGCGGCGCTGACCACGAGATCGTCGCTGAGGGCCTTCGCCACGAGGTGGGCGCGCGAACGAGCACCCACCTTACCCATCGCGTTGCGGACGTGGGTTCGGACGGTGTCGTGGGTGATGTGCAGCTCGTCGGCGATCTCCGGGCCGGTGGCGCCGTCGGCGACGAGGCGGACGATCTCCCGCTCGCGGGCGGAGAGCACGCGCGCCGGCTCGTCCGCATCGTGTACGCGGCGGAAGCGTGAGCCCCAGCGCGACGTGCTCAGCGCGACGACCAGGACGAGCTTGCGGCCGGTCGCGGTCTCGGTCGTCGCGCCCCACTGCACGCCGATGCGGCTGCCGTCGGCGGCCACGAGCCTCGCGGTGCCCGTGAATCGCTCCGCGAACATCGCCGCGCGCCATTCCGCGTCGGTGACGATCGGGCCGTCCTCGACGAACTCCCACATCTGGTGACCGACCATCTCGTCGCGGCGGCGGCCGAGCGTGTGCAGCAGCGCCGCGTTGACGTCGACGATGCGGCGCCGCTCGTCGAGCAGCACCATCGCGTTGCGCGATTGCCTGAACGCACTCGCGAACAGCCCGGACCAGCCGTCAACGTGTGCCATCAGGTGACCCTTGTCGGGCGGGAACCTGGCGACATCGCCCGAAACGGGTGATGCTGCGACCGGTGCGTCTGAGAGCCTTCGCCGATGCCCCACCATGCCGCGCGCGTCGGGGCTCCCCGCCGGTCGTGGGCCGCCCGCTTCCTCCGGCGGCAGCGACTGAAGGGCAGCCTGTGGTTCGTGCCGCTGATGTGCGCGATCGTCGGGCCGTTGCTCGCCGAGATCACGCTCGCGCTCGACAACGACGTCACGCTGCCCTCGCAGTGGCGATACACGGAATCGACGGCGAGCACCGTCCTGAGCGCGATCGTCGGCGCGATGGTCGGCCTGACGGGCTTCGTCGTCGCGTTCGGCGTGCTGATCATCCAGATGGCGACCCAGACGCTCTCGCCGCGCTTCATGCGGCTCTGGTATCGCGACGGGCTGCAGAAGGCGGTGCTCGGGGTCTTCGTCGGGCACGCTCACATTCTCCCTCGCGTTGCTGCGGGAGGTGAGCCCGAGGTCGGTCCCGGAGATCGGCGTGAGCGTCGCCGGCATCGCGGTCGTGGTCAGCGTCATGCTCTTTCTGGTCTACCTCGACCGGTTCCTGCACCGTCTGCGCCCGATCGCCGTGGGCTGGATCGTCGCCGACGCCGGTGCGCGGATCTTCACCGCCGGGCTCCCGACGATCCCCGGCCTGGCGCCGGAGCCGGCCGCCATCCAGGCGGGCGCGAAGCCCGATCTCGAGGTCCGCAGCGGGGGCGCCGGCGCGATCCAGGCGATCCACTCGCATGGCCTGCTGGCGCTCGCGGTGCAGCACGACTGCCTGCTGGTGCTCCCCCACGCCGTCGGCGACATCGTCCCGCACGACAGCGTCATCGTCTGCGCCTTCGGCGCGGCCGAGCCGCCGGACTCCGAGCGCGTGCGCGGGATGATCGCGATCGGCGAGGAACGGACGATCGAGCAGGACCCGGCCTTCGCGCTGAGGATCCTCGTCGACATCGCGATCCGCGCGCTCTCGCCCGCCGTCAACGACCCCACGACGGCGTGCCAGCTGCTCGGCCCGATCGAGGACCTGCTGTTGATCATCGGCGAGAGCGACATGCGCGGCCGCGGCGAGCTGCGCGACGGCGACGGCCGGCTGCGCGTCCTCGTCGGGACGCGCCGCTGGGAGGACCTGCTCGCGCTCGCGCTCACGGAGATCCGTGACTACGGGGCGAACACGACCCAGATCACCCGGCGTCTGGCCGCGCTGCTCAACGAGCTCGCGGGGCGGGTGCGGCCCGAGCATCGCCCCGCGGTGGCAGCGCAGATGGTGCTGCTGGACGCGGCGTTGGAGCGCGCCGTCGCCGACCCGAGCTACCGCGCGTTCGCCGGCCATTCGGACCCGCAGGGGATCGGCGGCCCGTCGGACTCCGAGCCCGACGGCGCCGGTTTCATGGCCATCTGAGACTCGCGAGCGCTTCATCCCCATGGGAGGATGCGCGGATGCGCTCCCGCACGCGAGCATCCGCGCCATGACCCAGCCCTTCGGCGAAACCGTCAAATGGGAGCCGGCCACCCCGCGGATCGGCCTGCTCCGCCTGCTGGTGGCGTGGGGGATCCTGACCATCTCGGTCTACATCGCCGCTGGGCTCACCCCAGGCGTCGCGCTCGACACCCCCGGTGCCGGCGCTCTGGTCGCGCTCTCGCTGGCCCTGCTCAACGCGGTCGTCCCGCCGGTGCTCGCGGCGCTGCGGCTGCCGTTCATGGTCGCGATCGGCTTCATCCTGATCCTGCTCGTCGACGCCGCGCTGCTGGTGCTGGTCGACGAGGTCTTCCCGGACTGGATCCGCGTCGACAGCTTCGCCGACGCGTTCCTGATGTCGCTGCTGATCGCCGCGGTCAGCATCGTCGTGCAGATGGTCGCCGGAACCAACGACGACGACGAGTACACGCTGCGCGTGACCCGGCGGATCGCGCGTCGCCAGGGCACCGCCGAGCGCACCGACAAGCCCGGGATCATCTTCCTCGAGATCGACGGCCTCGCACTGCCGGTGCTGCGCCGCGCGATGCGCGACGGGAACACGCCGCACATGGCGCGCTGGATCGCCGAGCACGGCTATCACCTGGCGGAGTGGGAGACCGACCTCTCGTCGCAGACCGGCGCCAGCCAGGCCGGGATCCTGCTCGGCTCCAACGAGGACATCCCGGCGTTCCGGTGGGTCGAGAAGGAGACCAAGACGATGATGGTCTGCTCGTCGCCCGCCGACTGCGCCGAGATCGAGCGCCGGCACTCGACCGGGATCGGCCTGCTCGCCGGCGGTGGCACCAGCCGCGGCAACCTGCTCTCCGGCGAGGCCGAGGAATCGATCCTCACCGTCAGCCGCATGGACGACGAGAAGAAGGCCAACCCCGGGTACCGGGCGTTCCTGGCCAACGGCTTCAACGTCACGCGCCTGCTCGTGCTCTACCTCTGGGAGGTCGTGCTCGAGTGGACGGCGGCGGCGCGCCAGAAGCGCCGCGACGTCGTCCCCCGCGGCCACCGCGGCGGCATCTACCCCTTCATGCGCGGGGCGATGTGCGTCTTCATCCGCGACCTCAACATCTACAGCGTGCTGACCGACATGATGCGCGGGCGCCCTGCCGTATACGCCACGTTCGCCAGCTACGACGAGGTCGCCCACCACTCCGGCCTCGAGCGCGCCGACACACTCGAGGCGCTGCGCAAGCTCGACCAGCAGTTCGCGCGCGTCGAGAAGGCGCGTCGCTACGCGCCGCGCCCGTATGAGATCGTCGTGCTCTCCGACCACGGTCAGACGCAGGGCGCGACGTTCAAGCAGCGCCACGGATACGGGCTCGAAGACCTCGTCGAGCGTTCGCTGTCACGCGGCAGCGTCGCCAACTACTCGGGCGGCGACGAGCAGCAGGTGCTCGTCGGCCACGCCGTCGACGAGGCCACCGGCAAGGGCGAAAAGAAGCCCAAGAACGATGTCTCCGGCCGCGACGTCGTCGTGCTCGGCTCCGGCAACCTCGGCCTGATCTACCTGATGGAGTCCGACCGGCGGCTCACGCTGGAGGAGATCGAGACGAGCCATCCGGACCTGCTTCGTGCCTTGCGCGAGCACGCGCACATCGGGTGGCTGCTCGTGCGCTCCTCCGAGCACGGCGCAATCGTGCTCGGGCCGAACGGGAGCAAGCGGCTCGAGGATGGCGTGGTGACCGGCGATGACCCGCTCGCCCCGTTCGCGCCCAACGCCGGAACCCACCTGCTCCGCACCGACGGCTTCGCACACGTCGCCGACATCATGGTCGGCAGCTTCTACGACGACGAGCTCGGCGAGGGCTGCGCGTTCGAGGAGCTGATCTGCTTCCACGGCGGCCTCGGCGGCCCGCAGACCCGCCCCTTCATCCTCTACCCGCCGACGCTGGCGCTTCCGGAGGGCCCGATCATCGGCGCCGCCGCCGTGCACGGCATCCTCCGCGGCTGGCGGCAGTCGCTGCAGGGGCCGGCGCCCGAGCTAGGTCCAGGCGCGGGGATCGCGAGCGGGCCAGTAGGCCTCGAGGTCGACGTCCGCGAGGCGTGATTTGAGCACGAACCCGCGCGCGCCGCAGTCGTGTACGTGCTCGTGGCCGGCCTGCAGCGCCTCGGCTGAGGTCAGCAGCACGGAGACGCCCGGCCGGGCCAGGACCAGGACACGCGACACGTGCAGCCCGCTTTCGGAGCCCAGGCAGACGTCGAGCAGCACGGCGTCGGGGTTGAAACGAGCGAGCGCGTGCACGGCGCTCGATTCGCAGTCGGCCTCGGCGACCACCGGGTAGCCGCGCGCCTCGAGAACGCCGCGCGCCGCGCGCCGGAAGACAGGCTGGTCATCGACGATCAGAACGCGCGGTGAGGGCATGCCTAGCGATGCTGGCTGCCGGTGGGTCGTCTGTCGATACCGCGGATGCGCGACCCGGCCGCTACGCGATCGGCAGCGCGCCCGAGATCGCGGTGCCGCGACCGCGCGCCGAGGTGATCTCCAGGCGCCCGTCGAAGGCGTCGACGCGATCGCGCATGTTGCGCAGGCCGACGCCGTCGTGCGCCGGCACGCGGTCGAAGCCGACGCCGTCGTCGCAGACCTGGAAGAGCAGCAGCCGGTCGGTGGCCTGCAGCCGGATCGAGATGCGCGCGCCCGCCCCGGCGTGCTTGCTCGCGTTCTGCAGCGCCTCCAGGCAGCAGAAGTACACGGCCGACTCGAGCTCGGCGCGGTAGCGGCCGACGCCGTCGCCCTCGAACGCGACGGCGCCGCCCGAGCGCTGCGCGACGGCACCGAGCGCGCCCGCGAGGCCGGCATCGGCGAGCGGTGAGGGATAGATCCCGTGGCCGAGCCGCCGCAATTCCTCCAATGTCGACTCTACGTCCTGCTCGAGCTCCTGCAGGCGCCCGAGCAGGAGCGACTCGCCCGGAACGAGCTCGCGCACCAGCGCGAGCTTCAACAGGACCGCGGTGAGCTGCTGTTGCGCGCCGTCGTGCAGGTCGCGCTCGAGCGCGCGCCGCTCGAGGTGCCCGGCGGCCGCGATGCGCGCGCGGGAGTCGCGCAGGTCGCGCAGCGACTCGTTCCACGCCGCCTCCAACTGCGCGTTCTCCTCCGCCAGCAGCGCCACCGCGCCGGCAGCGTGCACCAGCTCCGGGTCCTCGGCGAGCTCGGCATCGTGGATGATCGCGACCGCGGAGCGCCCGTCGCGCTCGATCGTGGTCACGACGCGACCCGCCGGCGCTTGCGGGATCTGGTCGTCGGTCAAGAACGCGAGCTCGAGATCCGGGTCGCCGAGAGGCTCCTTGAGCATCGTCTCGAGCTGGTCCAGCGAGGGCCGCCGCAGCGAGGCCTCCACGATCCCGCGCAGGACGCGCCCGGCGAACAGCTCGGCGGCGACGAGGGCGAGCAGGAAGCCGTACCAGAGCGACGCGCGCGAGACGACGATCGCCCACTGCGCGATCGTGTAGAGCGTCCCGCTGTCATACCCGAGCAGGTTCGCGCCCTGGTAGGCGGCCTGGGTCAGCAGGAAGAAGACCGCGATCGGGGCGCCGACCACCAGCGCCCGTCGCCGCGGTGGCGTGCCTGACGCGAAGCGGTGAGCGATCAGCGCGACCGCCGTGAGCGCGCTGACGAAGACGATGGCGCGAATCGCGTCGTCAAGCCGAAGCGCGAGCGCGACGTTCGTCGAGACGAGCATCCCGTTGTCCGGACAGGCCGCGAGGCAGCCTGAGATCGAGCCGTCCGCCCCGATCACCGGCGCGACCATGACGATCACGACGATGAACGCCGACCCGACGACCCCCGCGGCGAGCAACAGCCGCGCGATCACGCCGTCGAGCCGCCCAGTCGGGAACGCGAGGATCATCGCCAACGTCCCGAGATAGACCGGCCCTTCCCAGATGACGCCGAGGCTGAACGCCCAGGGCGTCGCTGAGGATTGCAGGATGTAGGGGACGTTCAAGAACCCGACCGCGATCAGCACCAGCGCGAATCGACTGCCCGGCCGTCGCCGGCGCCAGTAGAGGCCCGTCAGGACCGGACCGAGGATCAAATCGGCCTTCTGCACGGCCAGCCAGCCCGGGTAGGCCAGGAAGTCCGCCTGCACCGTGACCCAGAAGGCAACCCCCGCGGCCAGGAACGCGATCGCCGCCACGACCGTCTCCCATCGCGACACGGGGATACGCCCGGTCACGCCCTGCTCGTCGCCATCGAGCTCAACCTGGGCGAGCTGAACCGCCGCCGGCCGCCGCCAGCAACTCGGCGTGGAGGTCGCCGAACGACGTCGGGACCACGAAGGTGTTCACGAGCGTGCCGCCACCGGTGCGCTCGATGGCGTCCTCGACCGCGCGCGCCCATTCGTGTCCGACGAGCACAGCCGCGAGCGCGTGGCCGCGCTCGAGCGTCGCGCCCAGTTGCTCGATCAGCTCGGCGATCCCGTCCCCGGCCGCGAGCGTCCGCTTCGTCCGGCGCCGGCGCTCCTCGACGTCGAGCCGGAAGCCGAGCAGCGGCGCGACCATCCCACCGGCGCTGCCGCCGTGCAGGTCGATCGCGAAGATCTCTCCCGACTCCGCGTCGGAGGCGACGAAGAGCACGTCGAGGACCTTCAGCGAGCCGCCGGCCTCGATCCGCTCCAGGGCGCCGACGAGGTGACCTTCGAAGCCGGCGTCCGCGCCGAAGTGGTAGAGCAGCAACTGGACCGGAAAGCTCATGTCGACCTCGGAGGGCGCACGACGAGGCGGAAGCCGAGATGGCACGTCGACGTGTCGATCGTCTCACCCTGGCGGGCCGCCGGCCGGTAGCGCAGGCAGTAGTTGGGCGCGCACAGGTGTGAGCCGCCCTTGATCACATGACGGCGCAGCGGGTCGTCGTTGCCCGATCCGCAGCAGCCGCCTCCGTCAGCGACCCCGTAGCGGTCGCACGTCCACTCCCAGACGTTGCCCGTCATGTCGTACAGGCCGTAGCCGTTGGGCGCGAACGCGCCCCACGGCGACGTGCCCTCGTAGCCGTCGATCATCAGGTTCTGCGCGGGGAACTCGCCCTGCCAGGTGTTGGCCATCGCGCGCCCGCCCGGGAACGGGTCCTCGCCCCAGGCGTAGCGAGCGCCGTCGAGGCCGCCGCGGGCCGCGTACTCCCACTCGGCCTCGGTCGGCAGCTCGCGCCCGATCCAGGCCGCGTACGCCAGCGCGTCGGCGTAGGCGATGTGCGTGACGGGGTGGCGCGCCCGCGTGTAGACGTCCGACGCCGGGCCTTCCGGCCGGCGCCAGTCGGCGCCGGGGACGTAGGCCCACCACGCGCGGTAGTCGGTCAGGTCGACGGGTCCGCGCGGACGCTGGAACACGAGCGACCCGGGGACCAGCAGCGCCGGGTCGGCGTCCGGATAGTGCGCCGGCTCCGGAGGCCGCTCGGCGACCGTCACGTGGCCGGTGGCTTTGACGAAGCGCCGGAACTCCGCGACCGTGACCGGGTGCGGGTCGATCCAGAAGCCGTCGACCTCGACGCGCCGGACCGGCCGTTCCTCCTCGTAGAAGTCCTCGCTGCCCATCTGGAAGGCGCCGGCGCGGATCCACACCATGCCTTTTGCGGCGGCGGGAGCGTTCGGAGTTTCCAGCGAGTCCATCATCAGCCGAGCTTGGCGAGCAGCGGGCGCGCCGCACATCACCCCGTGAGGATGATGTGCCACACCCTGCGGGCGATCGTATCCTTCGAAGCGATGAAGCTCGAACTCGGCTGCCCGGTCGCCTGCCTCGACGGGCCCTACGGCGTGCTCGACGACGTCGTCATCGATCCGATCTCCGGCAAGGTCACGCACCTCGTCGTGCAGCCGGAGCATCGCCACGATCTCGCGCGCCTGGTGCCGATCGCGCGGGCGGACGCCGCCGACGACGGCATCAAGCTCGGCTGCACCACGGCCGAGCTCGACGCGTTCGAACACGTCCAGGAGTCCTCCTATCTCCGGCTCGGCAAGTTCCCGGTCGCCGATCCCGACTGGGAGATCGGCATCGAGCAGGTCCTCGGACTGCCGGTCTACCAGGACCTGGACGGCATGGGCACGGTGATCGACCCCGACCCGCACGTGATCGTCAACTACGACCGGATCCCGCGCAACGAGGTGGAGATCCGCCGCTCGAGCGACGTCACGTCCTCGGACGGCCATCACCTCGGGCACGTCGAGGGCTTCCTCGTCGGCCCCGACGACAAGGTCGGCGAGCTCGTGCTCGAGCACGGCCACCTGTGGGGACACCGCGAGGTCGTGATCCCCTACGGTGCGGTCGCGAAGATCGAGAATGACTCGGTGACGCTGAGCTTGACCAAGGAACAGGTCGCCGCACTCTCCTCGCGCAAGGTCAATCGCTGGTTCTAGGGTGGTGCAATGCGACTCGGCTCCTCACTGTTCCTCATCGCCGTCGGGGCGATCCTCTACTTCGCGGTCACGGCGACGCTCGTGGGGATCGACATCCAGACGGTCGGGCTCATTTTCATGATCATCGGCGTGATCGGCTTCGCGCTCACGCTGGTCCTCGCGAACCGGGCTCCCGGTTCCGGGGGCGGACGCGACTACCGCTAGCGAAAAACATCCGGCGCGGGGCCTCATCTTCCCCGCCCGACCGGCCGATAGAAGGCGTATGCAAACGCGCGCACGCTTCGAGCGGGGCCCTCACGACACCGTCGCCCCGGTCGTCGTCTCCCGCCAGCCGATTCTCGACCACCTCGAGCGGATCGTCGCCTTCGAACTGCTCACCGCCCCCGCCGCCGACCCGCGTGAGACCACCGCGGCCGTGCTCGCGCAGGCGATCGTCGACATCGGGCTGCCGCGGCTCGTGGGCACGCGCCCCGCACACGTCGACGTCACGCGCGAGTTCCTGCTCGCCGTGCGCCCGCTGCCACTCGCGCCGGAGAGCGTGGTGCTCGAGGTCCGCGCCGACCAGCCCGCCGACGACGTGCTGCTGATGGCCCTACGCGAGGCGCGCGATGCCGGCTTCCGGATCGCGCTCGACGGCTTCCGCGCCGACTCCGGCGCCGACGCGCTGCTGGACCTCGCCGACAGCGTCAAGCTCGACGTCGGCAGCATGCACGACGAGGACATCGAGATCGCCGTCAACATCGCACGCGGCCGCGGTCTGACGCTGATCGCCGACAACGTCCAGACGCGCAACGCCTACGGCTTCTGCCGCGGCCTCGGCTTCGACGCCTTCCAGGGCCGCTACTTCGCGGAGCCCGTGATCGTCATGGGCACCTCCGCGCCGACGTACCGGCTGCGCGCCCTGTCGATGCTCGCCAAGGGCGAGGCGACCTCCTTCGAGGAACTCGAGCGCGTGATCGCGGAGGACCCGGGCCTCAGCCTCAAGCTCGTCCGGCTCGCGAACTCGGCCTTCTACGGCGGCCGCCATCCGGTCGGCTCGATCCGACAGGCGCTGATGGCGCTCGGCTCGGTCACCGTCCGCCGCTGGGCGACCCTGCTGGTGCTCGCCGGTGTCAACGACCGCCCGAGCCACCTGCTCGAGCTCGGCCTGCTGCGCGCGCGCCTGTGCGAGCTGGTAGCCGGCCGCACCCCGGGTGCCGAGGCCGATCGCGCCTTCACCGTGGGCCTCTTCTCGGTCGCGGACTCGCTGCTGGGCATCCGCATGCCGGCGCTGCTCGACGAGCTCCCGTTCGACGAGCGCACGAGGGCGGCGATCGGCGACCACGAGGGCCCCGAGGGTCGCGTGCTGGCCGGTGTCCTGGCCTACGAGTGCGGGGATTTCGACCGCTGCTCGGAGTCCGGCGTCAGCCTCGTCGACATCGCGCGTGCCTACGGCGAGGCGCTCGACTGGACCGACGGCACGCTGCTCCAGATCAGCGCCTAGGCGACGGGCTCGAGCTCGCGCTCGAACACCGGCGCCGCGGACGCCTCCGGCGTCTCGGTCATCGGCTCCAGCCCGCGCTGGCGGAACTTGGCGAAGAGCACGAAGCCGACCATGATCAGCACCGGGGACAGGAACATCAGGCTTTCAAAGACGGAGGTCACGCAGGCGAGCATCGGCCGACCGTACGCCGCCGCCGTGGGCCGACCGTGAGAGCCGTCTCAGTGCAGCAGTGACTTCAGGCCGATCAGGAACGCCCCGATCAGCCCCACGGCGAGCCCGCGCAGCGCCGCCGCCGTGATCCTCTCGCCGGCCAGGCGGGACGCGGCGAAGCCATAGAGGGCGAGCAGGCCGACGCCCGTCCACTCCGCGACGTCGAAGGCCGTGTCCTCCTCGATGGCATGGGCGGCGGAAAGTACGAAGAACAGGACGGGGAACAGGATCCCGAGCGCGACCGCGGCGACGTCGGAGAAGATGTGGCGCAACTCGCTGCGTTGCAGGTGGCGCCGCAGCCGGGTCTCGCTCCCGACCATGTCGCTGTAGAACTCGGCCAGGCCGACCGCCACCGCCGTGCCGATCAGGGTGGCGATGACGACCACGGAAGCTCGGCGGATGGTCCTCGATCGCCACCAGCAGCGCCAGGCCGATGATCGCGCCGTAGATCACGCGCGAGACCTGCCTCGACGCGAGGTGGGATTCGATTACGCGTCGCACGTGTTGAGCCGCGACCTTATCCGGCCGTGAACTGCGACGCAGCCTTGCGCTTAGGCAACCGTGGGGAAACCGTTAGCGGGCTCTCGATCAAGTCTTACGCGGGGCTGCCTCACTGATCGGAACTGTTTTTTCGCAAGGAGACCTCGTGAGTTCATTGATTCGTCCCAGGCTGTTAGCCGCCGCCGCACTGCTGCTCGTGCTCGGTGGCGCGTGGCAGTACTTCGGCGCCGGCAACAATGCCAACGGGAGCGTGGTCGCGAGCACGGCGGCGGCCAGCCAGGCCCAGAAGGAGTCGAGCGTCTTCACCCCGGTGTCGGCGAACTCCGGCTCGCACAACCTGATCCTCGGTTCCAAGGACAGCGCCCAGCCCCAGAACATGGAGGAGTTCCTGACCGGCGTCATCAAGGACGTCGACGCCTACTGGACCAAGGTGTTCAAGGAATCCAACCTGCCGGAGCCGAAGGTCAACTACAAGTGGATTCCCGAAGGCCAGACCGCGGCGAGCGTCTGCGGCGATGCCGACGGCACCCTCGGTGACAGCGCCGCCGCGTACTGCCAGGGCGACGACACGATGTACATCTCGCTGAAGTTCGCGACCGACATCTACAACGGCGCGCTCGACCAGGCGCTGCCGGGCAGCTCACAGGGCTACGGCCGGACCGCCGGCGACTTCTCGGTCGCGTACATCGTCGCCCACGAGTACGGCCATGAGGTCCAGGACGAGCTCGGCCTGTTCGAGAAGTACGGCAACCAGCTCCCGACGATGGCGTTCGAGCTCCAGGCCGACTGCTACTCCGGCACGTGGGCCCAGAGCGCCTACGAGGAGAACCGCCTCGAGGACGGCGACGTGCAGGAAGCCCTCGACTCGGCCCTCGCCGTCGGCGACTTCGACACCGACCAGCCGGGCCACCACGGCACCCCGGAGCAGCGTGAGGCGGCATGGAGGACCGGCTTCGACTCAGGCGACCCGTCCTCGTGCAGCAAGTTCCTCGACGCCTCCAGCCTCGGTGACAGCGGTGGCGACAGCGCGCCGCGGCAGGAACAGCCGCAGCAGCGGGCGCCGGAGCAGCGGGACCCCGGCTACGGCCAGCCCGATCCGGGTTACGGCTACCCGCAGGATCAGGACCCGAGCTACGGCCAGCCCGATCCGGGCTACGGCTACCCGCAGGATCAGGACCCGTCCTACGGCCGGCCGGAGCAGCAGGACCCGAGCTACGGCCAGCCTGATCCGGGCTACGGGTACCCGGAGCAGCAGGACCCGACGTACGCCCCGTCCGACACGATCTAGAGGCGGGCCCGGCTCATCGAGCCGGGCCTACGAACGCGCCGCGCGTCGAAGAACGCGCGGCGCTACGCGTCGTCGCGGGCGAGGATGCGCATGATCGCCACCTGCTCGCCCTCGTGCTTGTCCGGGTACGCGACGTAGGCGCCCGGGCCACCGCCGAACCACGACGAGGGTGCGTCGCCGACGAAGACCGCCGCTCGCTGCGAGCCGTCGGCCTGCTCGACCCAGACTTTCTGACCTTCCTGAAATGTCTCCACGTTCTCCATCCTGAACGACGCGGGCCGTGAGGTCCAGCGCGCTAGCGCTGTCGAACCTTGATGAAGGCCACTACCAGCAGTGGCACGAGGATGACGACGGTGATGATGATCGGCCACATGGCGCGGGAGCCTAGACGACCGGGGTGCCGCGGCGCGGTGCGGGATCGCCCGCGCCGCCCGGGCTCATCCGATACGGCGACCGCGACAGCCAGTCGCCGAGCTCATCGGCGGGCAGCGGGCGGCTGAAGTAGTAGCCCTGGGCGCAGTCGCAGCCGTAGTCGAGCAGCAATTGCAGTGCGACTTCGTCCTCGACGCCCTCGGCGACGACCGTGAGGCCGAGATTGTGGGCCAGATCGATCGTCGAGCGGGCGATCACGGCGTCGCCGGGGACCGTCGCCAGGTTCGTGACGAACGAGCGATCGACCTTGAGCTCGTCGACCGGCAGCCGCTGGAGGTAGACCAGCGACGAGTGGCCCGTACCGAAGTCGTCGATCGCCAGCCGCTCGCCCATCGTGTGCAACCGCTGCAGCACGCCGGGTGCGTCGGCGCCGATCAGCGCGCTCTCGGTGAGTTCCAGGATGAGCCTGCCGGGATCGATCCCCCAGGACTCGGTGAGCTTGGCCACGGTATCGGGAAGCACGCTCTCAGACGTCAGGCTGACCGCCGAGATGTTCACGGCCATCGTCAAGTCGATCCCGCGCTCACTCCACGCGCTCTGCTGGCGCAGCGCCTCGCCGAGCACCCAGTTCGTCAGCGGCTCGACCAGCGCGCTGCGGTCGGCCTCGGGAAGGAACGAGTCGGGCATCAAGAGCCCGCGCGCCGGGTGCTGCCAGCGCACGAGCGCTTCGACACCCACGACCCGTAGGTCGGGGCGCAGCGCGACCTTGGGCTGGAAATGCAGCACGAGCTCGCCGCGCGGAATGCCGTCGCGCAGCTCGTTGAGCAACGTCAGCCGGCGTTCGGTCTCGTCGTCGCCCTCGGCGACGAACACGGCGAGGGAGCGGCCCGTGACCTTGGCCTGGTTCACCGCCATCTCGGCCCGGCGCAGCAGCTCGGTGGTCGAGCGACCGTGCTGGGGGAAGAAGGCGATCCCGATGCTCGTACTGACCGGGATCCGATGACCGGCGACCCGGAATGGGCGCTCGAACGCCGCGTGCAGGTTCCAGGCCATCGCCGCCGCCGTCCCGACATCGGTCGCCCCGGCAGGCAGGACGCCGAACGCGTCGCCTTCCAAGCGGGCCACCGTGTCGGTGTCGCGGATGATCCCGCGCAGCCGCTCGGCGACCGCCTGCATCACTCCGTCGCCGACCTCGTGCCCATACCGCTCGTTGACCGCGCGGAAGTCGTCGAGGTCGAGCGCGAGCACCGCGCGTGGCTCGCCCACCCGGTCCGCCTGGGCGATCACGCGATCGACGCGATCGCCGAACAGCGCGCGATTCGGGAGGCCGGTGACGGTGTCGTGGAGCGCCCGCTGCTCGAGTGCCTCGGTGTAGGCCTTGCGACCGGAGACATCGCGCATGCACCCGATCACGAATGTGCCGTCGCCGATCCGCATCCGGCTGATGCCGATCTCAAGCGGGAAGCACGAGCCGTCCTTGCGACAGCCCAGCGTCTCGATCGACTCGGCGGGAACCTCGTTGCCGGCCACCAGACCCCACTGGGCGTGTGCGGACGCGGTGAAGTCGGTACGACGGCTCGGCGCGACGAGCAGTTCCAGCGGCTGGCCGGCGACCTCCTCCGTGCTGTAGCCGAACAGCCTGCGAGCCGCGCGATTGAGCGATTCGATCGTCCCGTCCGCGGCGGCCGTGACAATGCCGTCGGCGATGTTCTGCAGCACGGCTCGCGCGCGGACCTCGCTGTCTCGCAGCGCGACGTTGAGCGCCGTCACCGACGCGACCGAGCGCTGCAGCTCCACGGTCTGGACGAACAGGCCGACGAGCGCCGCGACCTTCGCGCGCAGCACCTCCGGGAGGATCGGCGTGAAGATGAAGTCGACGGCGCCGCTGGCGTACGCGGCGGCCGACTGCATATCGTCGCGACCGAACGCGGAGACGAACACGATCGGCGTCCGCTCGGTCTCGCGGCGCAGCCGGATCAGCTTGGCGGTCTCGTAGCCGTCCATCGTCGGCATCCGGACGTCCATCAGGATCAGCGCGAACTTCTCCTCCGTGACGGCGCGCAGCGCTTCGCGGCCCGAGGCCGCCTCGACGACCGGGAACCCCAGCGGCGCGAGCATCGCCCGGATCGCGAGCGCGCGACCCGACGCTGTCGTCGACGACCAGGATCGGCGCGGTCAGCTCCGCGGTGCTCAAACGTGCACCGGTTGCGTCGCCGGCAAGGGCCGCAGGCGGTCGGCGAGCAGCGTCAGCAGCCCGTCGGTGTCGACGGGCTTGGAGACGTAGGCCGATGCGCCCGCGTCGATGCAGCGCCGGCTCTCCCCCGCCGCCACGTTCGCGGTGAGCGCGACGATCGGCAGCGCCTCGCCCTGCGGCATGGCGCGCATCGCGCGGATGGCCGCGTAGCCATCCATGACGGGCATCATGATGTCCACGAGCACGACGTCGATATCGGGCGACTGCGCGAGCAGTTCCAGCCCCGCCTCCCCGCTCTCGGCCGAGACGACTTCCAGGCCGCCCCGCTCCAGCAGCGACTTGAGGGCGAAGATGTTGCGGAAGTCGTCGTCGATCACAAGTGCCTTGTAGCCATCCAGCTGACGCTCCGCGGGCCGGGGCGTCGACGCGGTCGCCGGCTCGGCGGGTGCGCCTACGCCCACCGTTTCCGGCGCCGGCGGGAGATGGACGGTGAACGTGCTGCCCTGCTCGGGCTCGCTGGCGAGCGTGATCTCGCCGCCGAGCAGGCGCACGAGCTCGCGGCTGATCGAGAGCCCGAGCCCCGTGCCACCGTATTCGCGCGCGGTGGTGCCGTCCGCCTGCGCGAAGGCCTCGAACATCCGCTGCTGCATGTCGGCCGTGATCCCGATCCCCGTGTCGCTGATGCTGAACGTCGTGACCGCCCCGAGCGCTTCGTGCTGGGTGGCGCTCACGCCGAGTCGCACCTCGCCCCGGTCGGTGAACTTGAACGCGTTCGACAGCAGGTTCTTGAGCACCTGCCGCAGGCGCCGTGAGTCGGTGGCGATCGTGGCTGGAAGACCGCCCACGTGCTCGACGGTGAACGCCACGCCCTTCTGATCGGCGACGGGGCGGAATTCACGTTCGATCGCCTCGACGAACTCGTCGAGCCGCAGCGGGCCGATCTCGAGTACGACCGTGCCCGATTCGACCTTCGCGAGGTCGAGGATGTCGTTGAGCAGCTTCAGCAGATCCGTCCCGGACGAGTGGATCACGCTCGCGTACTGGACCTGCGTGTCGGTCAGGTTGCCGCCGCCGTTGTCCTGCAACTCGTGGGCGAGGATCAGCAGGCTGTTGAGCGGCGTTCGCAGCTCGTGGGACATGTTCGCGAAGAACTCCGACTTGTAGCTCGAGGAGAGCGTGAGCTGCTCGGCCTTCTCCTCGACCAGGCGCTTGGCCAGCTCGATCTCCTGGTTGCGGGCCAGCAGCTCGTGCGCCTGCGACTGCGCCTGCTCGAGCAGCGTCACCGTGACCGCGTTCGCCTCGATCGTGTTCAGCACGATCCCGATGCTCTCGGTGAGCTGGTCGAGGAACGCCTTGTGCGTCGCGCTGAAGACGCTGAACGAGGCCAGCTCCACGACCGCGCGGACCGAGCCCTCGAAGAGGATCGGCAGCACGATGATGTTCAGCGGGGGCGAGTCGCCGAGCCCCGAGCTGATCCGGACATAGTCCGCCGGGACGTCGGTGATGACGATCCGGCGCTTCTCCAGGGCGCACTGGCCGACGAGGCCCTCTCCCAGCGCAAACCGCCGCGGCATCTCCTTCGCCGACGTGATCCCGTAGCCGGCCTGCCGCTGCAGCACGGGCTCGTCGCGCTCCTCGGTGAGCGCGTAGAACACTCCATGGTGCGCCGAGACGAGCGGCGCCAGCTCGGACAGGATCATGTTCGAGACCGTCCCCAGGTCGCGATGACCCTGGAGCATCCGCGCGAAGCGCTCGAGGTTGGTCTTCAGCCAATCCTGCTCGGTGTTCTGGCGCGTCGTCTCCCGCAGGTTGCGGATCATCTCGTTGAGCTTGTCCTTGAGCACGGCGACCTCGCCGCTCGCCTGTACGCCGACCTGCCGCGTGAGGTCGCCCTCGGTCACGGCCGTCGCCACGTCGGCGATCGCGCGGACCTGGCTGGTGAGGTTCGCCGCGAGCTGGTTGACGTTGTCGGTGAGGTCCTTCCACACGCCCGGCGACCTCAGCCGACTGCGCCTGTCCGCCGAGCTTGCCCTCGACACCCACCTCGCGTGCGACGCGCGTGACCTCGGAGGCGAACCGGTTGAGCTGGTCGACCATCGCGTTGACCGTGTTCTTGAGCTCGAGCAGCTCCCCCTGGACCTCGCCGGTGATCTTCTTGGTCAGGTCCCCGTGCGCGACCGCGCCGATCACGCGCTGCAGCTCGGTCGTCGGATGCACGACGTCGTCGATCAACGAGTTGACGTGCACGATGCTCTCGAACCACGCCTTGTCGGAGGCGGGCAGCCCGATGCGCTGGGAGAGCCTGCCCTCCGTGCCGACGACGCGGCTCACTCGCGCCAGCTCGGCCGCGAGGTGCTCGTTGGCGGCGATGATCTCATTGAGCGTGTCGGCGATCTTGCCGGGCACGCCGGTCATGTCGCGTGGCATCCGAGCGCCGAAGTCGCCGCTGCGGACGGCGAGCAGAACCTCCACCATCGCCGCCTGATCCATTCGGTCCGACTTGGCGCGCCGCGGGTGCCACATGCCGGTCCCCAATCGATTTGTCCTGCAAGGCCGCGGTGCGCGCCTGTCCGAATCGTAACTCAAAGAAGCCCAGCCAGAGGACCCTGGAGGTGGTCGGCCACGGGTTTGGTCTGGCTCGCGACAGAACGGTTTTCAGGACGATCGCGCCCGGTGCGATGATCCTGCAGGGTTCTTGCAGGGTGCGCGGGCGAGCCTGCCCGTCATGCACTGCTACGCACTGATTGTCAGCACGGACACCATCGATGCCCTCGCGGGGCGCGCGGCCTCACCCGCCGGTCGCCGGGGAGACGGAGGCCGGCGCACGTGGCTGCGTCGCGGCCACCAGCCCAAGTTCGATCGCGTCCTCGCGTCCTAGCCGTGCGCCGAGGGCAGCAAGCTCGTCCCAGCGCTGCGCGCCGAGCTGCGCGCGGGCCGGCTGCAGGTACTCATCGCGGAGGATCGCGTCGACGCGGACCTCGTAGTGCCGCAGCACCGCGGGCGTGTGGGCGTCACCGGCGCCCGCCAGCCTCGCCGCGCGCTCGTACTCGCGGTTTCTGGTTGCGAGCGCGGCGAGCGCGAGCAGCGGCTCGTCGAACTCCTCGACGGCGCTGTCGCGCGCGACCTCCAGCGCCCGGCGCAGCGCGTCCGCGGACTCGCGGTCGTGACCGAGCAGCAGGTGGACCAGCCCGAGGTTGGAGTGCACGTAGAACCGCAGGCGATGAGAGTCCGCGCAGGGCGAGCGCGTCCTCGAAGAGCTCGCGCGCCTGCGTCAGCCGGCGATCGGCCAGCGCGACGTAGCCGACGTTGATCAGCAGCGTCAACGCGTCGGTGATCTCCTCGTCGCGGATCAGCGGGCCGATCGCCTCGCGAGCGCGTTCGCGTGCCTGCGGGTGATCGGGCTCGGCCGCCGCGCGGACGGCCAGCGCGCGGCTGATCAGCGTGCGATCGCCGAGCTCGCGGGCGAGCGCGAGCGCCTCATCGGCCGCGGCGACCGCGCGATCCTGGCGGTCGAGGTCGAACTGGGCGTGGGAGAGGCGCATCAGGACGAAGAGCACGTGCCGGGTGTCCCCCAGCTCGCGGCCGAGAGCGAGGCTCTCGGTGAGGTCGTCGACCCGGCCTTCGATCGCGCCCGGAAGGCGGCCCCAGAGCGCCGCCCTGAGGGCCAGCGCGCGGGCGAGGAGCCGCGGTGGCGCCGCGTCTCCCGCGAGCTCGAGCGCGTCGCGGAGGTACTCGCGCCCCTCAGGGAGCTGGCTGGTCGCCGGCCACCACGGCCCGCACGCGCAGACGAGCCCGAGCGCGAGCTCCCCTTCGCCGCCGGCGAGCGCCCACGCGAGCGCGGCGCGAACGTTGTCGGCCTCGGCCCTGAATGCCGCGAGCTCCTTCCCGCCCGCGAGGTGGGCGAGGTCTCCGAACGTCGTCTCGCCGAGTCGCAGGCACCAGCGCGCGTGGCGGCGGCGGGGCTCCGAGTCGTCGCCGAGCCGCTCCGCGGCGTACGCGCGCACGGGTTCGAGCATTGTCAGCCGTCCGCCTGAGCGGGTCAGCAGGCTGCTCGTCGCGAGCGACTCCAGCGTCACGAGGCCGGCCGTCGTGACCTCTCGCGCCGCGACGAGCGTGGCGCCGCCGGAGAAGACCGAGAAGGCCGCGAACGCCTCGCGTTCGGCGTCGGTCAGCAGCGCGTAGCTCCAGTCGAGCGTCGCCCGCAGCGTCCGCTGGCGGTCGGGCCGGTCGCGCGGGCCGCCGACGAGCAGCCCGAGCGCGTCGTCGAGCCCCGCGGCGAGCTCCTGCGGAGAGAGGAAGCCGATCCGTGCGGCGGCGAGCTCGAGCGCGAGTGGCAGACCGCCGAGCCGGCGGCAGATCGTGGCCACGGCGTCCTCGTTGGCCGGCGTCAGCTCGAAGTCGGGGTCGCGCGAGCGGGCACGCTCGCGGAACAGCTGCAGCGCGGGCGCGTCCTCCGTGACCGCGAGCGGCTCGACCGGGTAGCGCTGCTCGGCCGACAGCTGCAGCGGCGCGCGGCTCGTGCAGACGACGGTCAGCTCGGGGCAGCGCGCGAGCAGCTCGCTCACGAGCGGCGCAGCGTCGAGCACCTGCTCGAAGTTGTCGAGCACGAGCAGCAGCCGGCGCTCGGCGAGCTGGCGCAGCAGCGCCTCGCGCGCCGTCTCCCCCTCGTCGAAGCCGACGCCGAGCGCATCGGTGATGGCCGTGGCGACGAAGCTGGGATCGGCCACCGGGGCGAGCTCGACGAAGCGAGCGTTCGCCTCGCGCTGGGCGAGCGCCGTGGCGAGCGTCGTCTTGCCGACGCCGCCCGGACCGGTCAACGTCACGAGCCGCGAGCGCTCCAGCAGCGCGGTGAGCGCGGCGAGGTCGTGGTCGCGGCCGAAGAGCCGCGACGCGACGATCGGAGGCGCGACGGCAGCCGGCGGCGCGGCGACGACCGGCGACGCGGCGACGACCGGCGGCAGGCGCGGCGACGTCACGGGGCGCGGCGACGTCCCGAGGCGCGACGGCCGCAGGCGGCGGCGCGGCACCGGCGGGCGGCGTGGCCGCGGCCGGCGCCGATGCGGCGGCGGCGCGCGCCCCGCGCTCGGGCGCGCGCTGGTGCGTCAGCAGATGCTCGGCGAGCTCGCGCACGTGCTCGGCGGGGACCGTGCCGAGCTCGTCGCGCAGGCGCCCACGCAGCGTCTCGTAGACCTGCAGCGCCGCGGCGACGTCGCCGCCCGCGGCGAGCAGCTCCATCAGCAGCGCCGAAGCCGACTCGCGCAGCGGCTCGCGCTCGACGAGCCGGCGGACGGCCACCTCGCCCACCGCGGGCTCGCCGGCCGCCAGCGCGGCGCGACCGACCAGCTCCAGCAGCGTGAGCTCGGTCTCGACGAGCGCGCGCCGGTGCGCATCGACCCAATCGCCCTCGAACTCGCCCAGCAGCGGCGCCGACGCGATCTCCAGACCCGCGCGCGCGGCCGCCAGTGCGGCGTGCGCGTCGCCGGCCTCGAGTGCTTCCCGGGCACGCCCCGGCGCCGCCTCGGCGATCTCGAGGTCCGTCGAGCCCTCGAACACGAGCGAGAGCTGCCCGCGCCCGGCGATCACGCCCGCGGGCAGCGCCTTGCGCAGCCGTGACAGGAGCGAGATCAGCGTCGCGTCGGCGCTGGCGGGCGCCGTGCGCGGCCACAGTGCGTCGATCAGTTCGTCGCGCCGGACCG
Source organism: uncultured Solirubrobacteraceae bacterium (assembly GCA_963848475.1). Taxonomy (GTDB): domain Bacteria; phylum Actinomycetota; class Thermoleophilia; order Solirubrobacterales; family Solirubrobacteraceae; genus Solirubrobacter. The sequence goes on from CAWKDW010000011.1 coordinate 111,123, forward strand.
GTCGCGTGCGGTGCAGCGCCAGATACGCGAACACGAGCCGCCCCTGACGCCCTGGCAATTCGACCGCCTGCCCGCCGATCTGCACGACCAGCGCGCCCGCAGAGTCCCACGACCGTCTTCGTCGACACGCGTCCAACATACCCGCGCCGTCAGCGACACCCGTCATGCGCGACGCCGGCCTTGCCGGGGGTGTGCTCCGAACCGGTACGCGGAGTTCCTTCAACGCCCGCACCCCCTCCATCGTCACCCGGCGAACGTGCGTAGGCTTCGGGCGCAATGGCTCCAGCATCTGACGACCGCCCGCTGCTGATCGTCGGCGGCGGGCGCATGGGCGAGGCGATCCTCGGCGGCCTGATCGCCTCCGGCCGCCCCGCCGAGGCGTTCGCCGTCGCCGAGGTCTCGCCGCCGCGGCGCGAGGCGCTGGCGGCGGCCTATCCGGGCGTCGAGGTCGTCGGCGCGCCGATCGCCGCGTCCGGCGCCGTGCTCGCCGTCAAGCCGGGCGACATCGCCGCGAGCGCGAAGGCGGTCGCCGCAGCCGGGTGCGAGCGGATCCTGTCCGTCGCCGCGGGTGTGACGACGAAGGCGATCGAGGCCGCGGTCGGCGAGCCGCTGCCCGTGGTGCGCGCGATGCCGAACACGCCCGCCCTGGTCGGCGCGGGCGCGGCCGCGATCAGCGCGGGTGCGCACGCAGGCGAGGCGGACCTCGCGTGGGCGGAGGAGATCCTCAGCGCCGTCGGCGTCGTCGTGCGCGTCCCGGAGAAGCAACTGGACGCGGTCACCGGCGTCTCGGGCTCAGGCCCGGCGTACGTGTTCCTGGTCGCGGAGGCGCTGGCCGAGGCGGGCGTTCTCGCCGGGCTCGCCGCGCGACGTCGCGGAGACGCTCGCGTTCCAGACGCTGCTGGGCTCGGCGCGGCTGCTCGTCGAGGGCGACGCGAACCCCGCGGCGCTGAAGGCCGCCGTCACCTCCCCCGGCGGCACGACCGCCGCTGGGCTGCGTGAGCTCGAGCGCCATGGCGTCCGCGCGGCGTTCCTGGACGCCGTGATGGCGGCCACCGAGCGCTCGCGCGAACTCGGCGGCGACTAGGAGCCTAGGTCTCCGCCGGCACGACCGGGAAGCCCGAGACCGGGAACGTGTCGACCGGCGCGGAGCGCTGCTGGACGAGCACGCCGCCGTCGACCACGAGCCCGGTGCCGGTGATGTAGCGGGCGTCGTCGCTGGCCATGAAGGCGACGGGGCCGGCGAGGTCCTCCGCCGAGCCGAGCCGCTGCAGCGGGACGACCTGTCCGCGCTCGGCCGCGAGCTCGTCGCTGATGTCGTACGTGCGGATCAGGCCCGGCACGACGAAGTTCACGCGCACGCCGTAGGGCGCGAGGTCCAGCGCCATGGCGCGCGTGAGCGCCTCGATGCCGCCCTTGGCGGCGTCGTAGGCGGCCATCCCGCGATGGGCGTGGCTGGCGCCGCCGCTCGACATGTGGATGATCACGCCGCTCCGCCGCCGCGCCATGCTCATGGCGACGGCGTGGGAGAAGAGGAACACGCTCGTCAGGTTCGTCTGGATGATCTGCTTCCACCAGGGCGCGTCGCCGTCGAGGAAGTGCCGTACGACACCGGGATCGTGGGCGAGCGCCGCGTTGTTGACGAGCACGTCGACCGAGCCGTAGGCATCGACGACGGCGGCCACGACGCGGGTCACGTCCTCCTCGGAGCCGACATCGCCGACCAGCGCCATCGCGGTCCCGCCGGCGGCTTCGATCGCATCGACGGTCTCCTGCGCGCTGCTCTCGGAGCGGTCGTTGACGCCGACGCGCGCGCCTTCGGCGGCGAAGCGCTCGGCGACGGCGCGTCCGATGCCATGCCCGGCGCCGGTCACGAGGACGCAGGCGTCCTGGAAACGGGTGCTCATTCGTCAGTCTCCTTCAGGATCAGGTGAGGTCGCGGAACCAAGGGACGGGGTGATCTCCGGCCATCACGAACCGCAGCGACTCGCCGGCGCGCAACTGGCCGGCCAGCGCGAGATCGTCGGGGTGGATGACGGCCGGCTTGTCGTAGCCGGCGCTGCGCTGGCGGTCGGCGAGCAGCAGGATCGGGGCGCCCCCGCTCGGCACCTGGACGGCACCGGGCGGCGGCGACTCCGAGAGCAGTTCGCCGCCGGGGACGTCGGGGCCTTCGAGGCGGACGCCCATGCGGTCGCCGGTCGAGACCGTGAACGGCGCGGAGAGCAGCGCCCGCTCGGCCTCGGCCGACCACTGCGGCCCGCGGTGGAGCCGGACGACGACGTGCGCCGGTGGCTCGAGCACGCGCGCCTGCATCTCGAACCCGCTCGCCGGCTCGCCGGCGAGGCCGAGGACGTCGCCCGCGCGCAGCGCGCGGCCGATCAACCCGTAGCGATCGACGCTCGCGGAGCCGAGGAACGCTTCGGCCTCGATGCCTCCGGCCACGGCGAGGTAGCCGCGCACGCCCTTGCCGGTCGGCTGCAGGGACAGCTTCTGCCCGCTGCGGACGACCGTCGTCCGCTGCCCGACCGGCTCGCCGTCGACCTCGAGGCGCATCCCCAGACCCGCGGCGCCGACCACGAGGTCGCGCAGCGCGACGAGCCGCGGGCCGTTGAGCGTCGACTCGATCAGCGTGGTTGCAGGCGGATTGCCGCAGAGGGCGTTCGCGAGCCGCGCGGCACGCGCGTCGAGCGGCCCGGACTGCGCCATGCCGTGATGGGCCTGGTTGAGCCGCCCGCCGTCGAGCACGAGGTCCAGCGCTCCGGCGGCTTCGACGCGCAGCGCCGGAACGCGCGGCTCCTCCGGCAGCAGCTCGCGCCGGCGCGGCGTCGGCGGCGGCTCGCCCTCCGCCGCCCTGAAGCGCACGCGGTCGCCGAGCTCGAAGTAGAACGGGTGGTCGCGATGCGGGTCATAGACGTTGACCAGCGCGGTGCCGATCACGTTCCAGCCGCCGGGCATCAGCACCGGGTAGATCGTCGCCTGCTCGTTGGCGACGGCGACCGCGAGCGCGGGAACGTCGACGCGCGGGACGGCCCGCCGCGGGACCTGCAGGCGCGGGTCGGTCCCTCCCAGCATCGGCTGGCCGACCGTCGCCCGGGCGCAGACGCGGTAGTTCGCGCCCGCGTGCACCTTGGCGATCTCCTCCGGGTCGAGCCCGGTGGCCTCGGAGACCTCGTCGGTGTCGAGGCCGCCGTAGCGGACGTCGACCGTCAGGTCGCGCTGCTCGCCGAGCTCGTCGTGGCGGGCCGCCAGCGCGGCGTCGATCCAGGCGGTTGCGTCGCGATCCGGCAGCACGCGGTCGTCCCACTCGACGTAGACCGACCCGTAGCCGGGGTAGATCTCGCGCACGCCCGCCGGGCGCGAGGCGTCCAGGGTCGCGGCGAGCGCGAGCACCCGCAGGTTGGCCTGCTCGTCGAAGACCGTGCTGTAGCGCAGGTATTGGCCGACGGGCGCCATCGTCAGAAGGCTTCGATCACGATGCCTTCGCGCTCGAGCGCGGCGCGGATCGCGCGCGCCGTCGCGACGCTGCCGGGGTTGTCGCCGTGGATGCACAGCGTGCCCGGAGTGAGACGGACGATGCTCCCGCCGACAGCCTCGACGGTTCCTTCAAGGACCATCCGCACCGCGCGTGCCGCGGCGACGTCGGCGTCGTGGATGATCGCGCCCGGCGTTCCGCGCCGCGCGAGCGAGCCGTCCGCCTGGTAGGCGCGGTCCGGGAACGCCTCGGCGACGACGGGATGCTCGAGGCGCTGCGCGGCGCGGTGCAGGCGCGAGCCGGCGATCGCGACCAGCGGGAGCTGTGCGTCGAACGACGCGATCGCCTCCACGAGCGCCTCGGCGTGCTCGTCGGAGGCCTCCACGACCGCGGTGTTCAGCGCGCCGTGCGGCTTGACGTGATGCAGCGTCGCACCCGCGGCGCGGACGAAGGCGTACATCGCACCCACCTGGTAGAGCGAGTCGTCGCAGACCTCCTGCGGCGTCTGCGACAGCGGGCGGCGCCCGAAGCCGACGAGGTCGGGAAGCCCGGGATGCGCGCCGATGGCGACGCCCGCGGCGAGCGCCGCCGCGAGGCTCGCGCGCATCGTGCCCGGGTCACCGGCGTGGAAGCCGCAGGCGAGGTTGGCGCTGGACACCTCGGCGAACAGCGCGGCGTCGTCGCCCATCCGCCACGCGCCGAACGATTCGCCGGCGTCGACGTTGAGATCGATCGTCGTCATGGATCACAGGTTATGGTAAAACCATAAATCGATGTCGGCCGCACCGAGGACGACCTTCGACAAGGTCAAACGGGTCCGCTCGTTCGACGACGTGCTCGAACAGCTGCGCGAAGCGATCTTCTCCGGCCGCATCCGGCCCGGCGAGCGACTGCCCGGGGAGCGCCAGCTGAGCGAGGAGTTCGGCGTCGGCCGGCCGACGCTGCGCGAGGCGCTGCGCTCGCTCGAGGCGGTCGGGATCATCGAGGTCCGCCCCGGCAAGGGCGGGGGCTCCTACGCGGTGACGCCGTCGGAATCGATCCTCGGGGACGCACTGGCGGCGCTCGTGAACCTGCGCGGCGCCTCGCTCGAGGACCTGGCGGAGTTCCGCCTCGACTTCGAGGGCGAGAACGCGTCCTGGGCCGCCCGGCGCGCGGACGCGTCCGACATCGCGCGGCTGGAGGCGATCGCGGCCGAGGCGCGCGCGGCGGCAGTCGATCCCGCCACGCGCCACCTCGTCGCGGGCATCGACGTCCGCTGGCACGAGGCGCTCGCCCGCGCGACGCAGAACCGCCTGCGGATCGGGATCGCCCTCGGCATCCACGAGGCCGTGATCCGACGCCACAACGCGATCATCCGCCCGGCCGAGGCCGAGCATGTGGAGACGATCCCGGACGATCTCGGCGCGATCACCCAGGCGGTGCGAGCGGGCGATCCCGAAGCCGCGCGGCGGCTGATGCGCGAGCACCTCGACGGCTGGAACCGCCGCAACCAAGCGGACCGCCGGTAGTCCGGGTGGCGGCGGACGTGCCGCCGGATGGCACGCTGCCGCTCGCCGGCCAGGCCAGTGTCACTTACCACCGCACGTCGACGAACCCATCCGCCAGATCCTCCTGCCAGCTTATCGGTCATACCATACAGCGGCTCGCCCGCAGGCGAGAATCTCGCCGTCGCGCTGTAATACCGCCCCATGACTTGGAGTGCGAACGACGAGGGCTACCTTCGCGCCTACGAGTGGGCCGGCGCGCTCGCCGGCGGCGCACAGCTGCCGGTGCTGGCCGCACCGTTCCCGCTCGGACCGGGCGAGGTGGCGCATGCGCAGATCGGCCCGGTGAAGGTGATCGGGTTCTACGGCGAGAACAAGGGCTACCGGCGTGGGTTCCTGATGTTCGGCGGCCCCGTCGGCCTGGCCGTCACGGGCGCGGCGAGCTACGCGCGCAACCAGAGCAAGAAGGCCGAGGCCGAGCGCGCGGCGGTCCCCCACTGGCACGACATGGGCATCGCGAGCATCGTGTTGACCAACCAGCGGCTGATGCTCTCCGTGGGCCAGAACACCGAGGGGCTGTGGCACGCGGAGTCGGGTCCGATGCAGTTGTTGTCGGGTCCGGGCGGCGTGCCGGTCATCCAGTTCCAGCCGTCCGGCATGCCGGAGCTGCGGCTCGAGTCGCCCTGGGCGGCGATGCTCTACGTCTTCGTGCACCACCTGCTCGAGGGACGTCCGCCCGGGGTCCCGATGCCCCCCGGCGTGCTCGAACGGGCGCCGACCGAGCGCCCCACCGCTTAGGAGCCTAGATCGCGGCCAGCTCCTCGCGGCTCAGGCCGTCGAGCCCGAGCGAGCTGATGGTCCGGACCGCCTCCGCGCGGAAGTCGCGCGCGAGCACGACCGACGCGACCGTGATCAGGGCGTCGATCGATGGCGTGGGCACGCCCAGGCGCGCGGCGAGATCGGAGAGGAAGCACAGCCCGTAGCCGACGTCCTCGGTGAGATAGCGGTGGTCGAGCTGGGGCTGCGCTCGATCCCGAGGAAGCCGGGCGCCTTGCTGTAGCCCGTCGAGTAGTTCTCCTCGAGCATGTAGCCCTGGTGGACGCCGATCGCGGGCTCGGAGAGGATCGAGACCCCGAGCGCGGCGGCGATCGCCAGCCGCTCGTTGTCGACGGCCTCGATCATCCGGCCGACGCCCTCGGTCACCCCCTCCTCATAGAAGAGGAAGTCACCGCCGGTGCGCTCGAGCAGTGCCGCGTTGAGCAGCGTGACGGCCGGATGGATCACCGGATTGCCGTTCTGGAGCGTGGTCTGGAACACGCTCTCGGCCTTCTCGACCGCCGGCCAGACGTCCTTGATGAGCTCGTAGAGCCGGTCCGTCCCCGCGCGCGGCAGCCCGGCGAGGTAGACGCCGGTCTTGAGCTTGAGGAAGACGTTGATGACGCCGGGGTCGGTGATCCGCACGGCATACGGCAGCGTGCTCGTCTCGCCGACGATGTAGCGCTCGTCGTCGAGCTCGAACCCGGCCGAGCGCTTGAACGCGATCGCACCCGCGGACGAGCCCGGGCAGATCAGGACCGCCGTGCCGTCGGTCAGGTAGGGCCCGGCCAGGAACGCGTGCGGCTCGGTCGCGTAGGCCGGGCCGACGATCAGCACGAGTTCGGCGCCCGTCATCGCTTCGTCGAGATCGTTGCCGGCGTAGCGCACCGGGGCGAAGCCCTCCAGATCGCCCATCGCCGTGATCCCGCCCGCCTGGTCGATCGCGGCCAGGTTTGAACCGAACTCCGCCGGGGCGTAGAGCGCCACGTCATGGCCGTGCTGGGCGAAGTCGAATGCCGACGCGACGCCTCCGTTACCCGCTCCGAGCACTGCCACGCGCATCCCGAACCTCCCTGACGAAATCGTGAGGCCCACCCTAGACGCGCGTCGCGATCCCAGGGCGCTCCCCCGTCTCGACACGGTCGAGTGTCCGGCGACGGTGCCGCGCAACGAGCGAACGATCACCCGTCGCCCGCCGCTGACGAAGCGCCCTCGTGACGACCGGCCCGGCACACTGTTGCCGATGGCGACCCAGCCCTTCCAGCCAGATCCGCGGGTGGACGAGTACATCGACGCCCTGCCCGAGTGGCAGCGGGCCATCTGCACCCAGGTGCGCGAGCTCGTCCACGCCGCCGACTCCGAGGTCGAGGAGACGATCAAGCGCTCCGTGCAGCCGTACTTCGTGCTGGACGGCAACATCTGCGCGCTGCTCGCCACGAAGGACCACGTGAACGTCTTCCTCTACGACGGCGCGATCGTCCCGGACCCCGCGGGGATCATCACCGGCGGTCAGGAGAACAAGACGGCGAGGACAGTCGCCGTCTTCCGCGACGAGCCGCTCAACGCCGACGCGCTGCTCGAGATGTTCCGGCAGATCATCGCCAACAACCGTGCCGGCGGGTGGCGCAAGCTCAAGCAGCAGCGCTGAGCGCCAGAGCCGAGGGCTGCGGCCCCAGCACGGCGACCACAGGACGCTGCGACGACCGCAGCCATTCCACGCCCGGACCGGGGCGCTCCGGCGCGGCCGAGCTCGGCCGCGCCGGAGTCGCGTTGCGTCCTACGGCGTCGTCGTCGACAGCGTGAACGTCAGCGTCTTGCTGTACGTACCGGTGCGCAGCGCGTCGGTGGCGCTGACGTGCTGCTTGAACGCGATCGTCACCGGGTCGTTGGAGACCGGCGCGGTCCAGGTCGCCTTGCTGAACTCGACCACGAGCGGCGAGGGCAGCGTGAAGCCGCCGTTGGCCAGGTGGCCGGGATCGGAGACGGTCAGCGCGGCGTCGCCCGCGGTGGAGATCACGTTGGCCGTCGTCGACGCCGTGTAGTCCTTGGCCAGGCCCGGCGTGAACGCGCCGAAGCTCGCCGGCGCGCCGAGCGTCAGCGACAGCGTCGCCGCCACGGAGCCGCCGACGGTGCCGGGGGTGCTCGTGGCGAACGGCAGCACGGGCGCGACGTTCGCCGCGGGGAGCACATGCCCCTTCGCCTTGGCCTCGAAGGCGTAGGCGAAGCCGAGCAGCTTGAGGTCGTCGAACTCCCTGCCCTCCAGCTGCAGGTTGATCGGCTGGCCGTGATCGTTGACCCCGGCCGGGAAGATCACCGTCGGCACGCCGGCGGCGGAGGCCTGCGGGTCGCGGCGGCCGAAGCTCGGCTGGATCGAGTCGTTGAGGTGGATGTCCGACAACTGGCCGGGGAAGACGACGGCGTCTACGCCCTGGGCGTCCATCCACGCGCCGAGCACCTGGCGGTAGGCGGCTCGGGCGGCCTGGAAGGCCTGCGTCTGGGCCGGGGTCATCGCGCCGGTGCCGGTGTACGGGTTGGTGTTGCGGAACTGCGGGATCCGCAGCGGGTTGCGCAGGATCGCCGCCGCCTCGGTGTACGGGTTGTCGGGGTGGGCGAGGATCCACTGGCGCCAGCCCTCGTAGCCCTTGTCACCGGCGGTCGCGGTCGGCCCGCCCGGCGGGTCGGTGATCGCCTTGACGGTGGCGCCGGCCTCGATGAAGTGCTCGAACTGGGCGCGCATCGCGTCGCTGGTGCCCGTGGTCCCGAACGGATCGTTGAACGCCGTCGCCGGCACGCCGATCACCTTGCCCTGCAGCGAGCCCGCGTCGAGGCCGGCGACCCAGTCCGCGGGCCGATGGCCGTTGGAGACGTCGTCGAGCGGGTCATCCGGGGCGTCGATCGTCGTCGCGTTCAGCAGCAGTGCGAGGTCCGGCAGGGTCTGGGTGATCACGCCGGCGTAGTCCTGCACGTAGGTCAGCGGCATCACGCCGTCGGTGCTCTGCATGCCGTCGGTGCCGCGCAGCGAGACGAGGCTGGCGCCGCTCGACGGACCCCACAGCGAGTCGCCGGTCTGGGTGCCGAGCGCGGCCGCGGCGAAGCCCGAGGCGACCGCGGTCGCCGAGCCGCCACTGGAGCCGATCGGGCTCTTGGACGCGTCGAAGGCGTTCCAGACCTGGCCGGACGCGCTCGAGCTGAAGTGCCCGTCGTTGGCGAACTCGGACAGGTTGGCCTTGCCGAGGATGATCGCGCCGGCCTCGCGCAGCTTGGCCACCATCCACGCGTCCTTCGTCGGCCGGTAGCCGGCGAAGACGAGCGAGCCGCCGGTGGTCGCCATGTCCTTGGTGTCGAAGATGTCCTTCGCGAGGATCGGGATGCCGAGCAGCGGGCGCGTGTCACCGGCGGCACGGGCGTCGTCGGCCGCCTTGGCCTGCGCCATCGCGTCCGGGGCGAGGGTGATCACGGAGTGCATGCCGAGCGGGCCGCCGTCGTACGCCGCGATCCGGTCGAGGTACGCGCGGACGATCTGCTGCGTGTTCGTCTTGCCCGCGGCGACGTCGGCCTTCAGGTCGGTGATCGTCTTGCCCACCACGTTGTACGGCGAGCTGGTCGTCGCGCCGGCGGCGCGGTCGCCGACCACCGGGCCGAGCACGAACGCCGGCGCCGCGGCGCAGTTGATCGCCGAGATGTCGAGGTTCGTGACCGAGCACGCCTCGGCCGGGGAAAGGTCGCTCAGCGGCGGCGCGGCGGCCAGCGCCGCCGCCTTCGTGGCGACCGCGGTCACCTGGGAGCCGGCGGCGGGAATCGCTCCTCCGCCGGCCGGTGTGCGCGTCTCCGAGAGCCCGGTGACGACGAAGTGCGCGAGCGAACGCGTCTCGCCGGCCGGGATCGTCAGCGTGTTGACGAAGCCGTAGTGGTTGGCGTGGTCGCCGGTCGTGGCGAGTGCGACGGTGAACGGATCACGCAGGAAGTTGCCGGTGCGATCGAACGTGCCGGTGACCGTGGCGCTCGGCCCGTTCGCGCTCGCGACGGGGGTGCCCGTCGGCGTGTACATCGCGGCCCAGCGGTCCGCGGGGGTGATCGACTGATCGCCGCTTGACGTGGTCGCGACGGCGCTCTGGTTCGTTCCCGTCGTGTAGCCGAGCTGGCCACCGAACGCGACCTCGATGGTCACCGGCGCGCCCGACACGTTGGTGAACGTGTCCAGGAACCGGGCCCAGCTGTCGGTCGTGTTGAAGAGGATCGAGCGCTTGACCGCGATGTCGCCGAGCTTGACAGCGACCTTGCTCGTGTACTGCGTCGCGCTGTCGGCGGTCTGGTTGAACCCGCGCAGCAGGACGCCGTTCAGTCGCGGAGTTCCCGGCACCTTGACGCGGATGCCGCCGTAGCCCTGGAGCGAGCTCGTGCCGGTGTTGTGGATGCTGCCGGTGTCCATGCCCGGGACCGCGGCGTCGTTGACGTTCCACGTGTCCCCGTTGGAGTTGGTCACGGTGGTCCAGCCCCACGCGGTCGAGGACGACGCGGCGACGAGCGCCGCGGCGACGATCGCGACCCGCGCTCGACGGCGCCGCCGAACGGCCGCCGAAGCGGAATGTGATGAGCGCAAGAGTTCTCCCGAAATCGCCCGTCGGCGAGTAGTTGACCCGACGCCGCCGAGGCGGCGCGCCGACGCTATCCGCCGTCGGCGCGCGAGCAATCGGACCGCTGGTCGCAATCGCCGCGCCCTCGCTCGACCGCCGGTCGGCTGACCGCCGCGGGAATGCGTCGTCGAGTCGTTGGGTAGAGCGAGTCCACCAACGACGAAACGGAGGACACCATGGGCGACGGCACAGCCGACGAAACCAAGGGCCGGACCAAAGAGGCCGCGGGCGCCCTCACCGGAGACGACGGTCTCAAGCGCGAGGGGAAGGTCGACCAGGCCACGGGCACGGTCAAGGACAAGGTCGGCGATGCGAGCGACAAGCTCAAGGACGCCGTCAACAAGGACTGACGATTCGCTGCCGCCTCGGTGCCGTTGTGACGGCACCGAGGCGTGTCGTTACAGGCGCTACTGCCGTGCCATCGCGACCCGCAGCAACTCGTCGGGATCGAGGAAGTTGTCGTCGTCCGCTGCGGCCTCGGCGACGTCGATCTCGACCCAGTTGATCTCACCCGTGAAGTTGTTCGGGACCGGGTAGTCGTCCGCGACCAGAGCGCCGCCTTCCTTGCCGACGTCGCAGGTGTCGTCGGCGGAGAAGATCATCGCGGCCGTGGCGGCGACGGTGCCGCTTCCGATCGATGCTCCGTCGAGGTGGAGCGTCGCGGTTCCGCCCTTGCCGAGCCCGGGGCCGGCGTAGTCGAATTCCATCCGCACCTGATGTTTGCCCGCGGGGAGGTCGCGGTCGGAATCGACGTAGAAGCGCCGGACGCCGAGCAGGTTGTAGCAATAGCGCAGGCGGCCCTCGACGACGTACAGGCTCCAGCCGCCGATGCTGCCACCCTGCGCGATGATCACGCCCTGGGCGCCGCCTTCGGGGACGACGATCTCGGCCGTCACAGCGTGTGACTTGTTCTTGATCGACACGATCGAGCTTTCCGACAGCCGGGCCATGCCGGAGAACAGGCGCTGGCGGTTGCCCCGGACCAGCATCGGCCGGCCCGCGACCTCAGGGATCAAGCGCTCTGCCGCACGGTCGTCGAGCGGCAGCACGTTGTTGCGGGTGGCCTCGATCAGGAACAGTCGCTGCAACTCGTGCAGCCGCTCGGGGTGCTCAGCGGAGACGTCCTCGAACTGGGTCCAATCGACGCTGGTGTCGTACAGCTCCCACACATCGTCGTCGAACTTCGGCGTCTGCTCGCCGACCAGAAGCCACGGCGTCTTGTGGCGCGTGACCGCGGTCCAGCCCTTGTGGTAGATGCCACGGTTGCCGAACATCTCGAAGTACTGCGTCTCGTGCCGTTCCTCGGCCCCCGGGTCGGCGAACGCGTAGCGCATGCTCACGCCCTGCATCGGCGTCTGCTGCACGCCGTTGACGAACTTGGGCTCGATCACGCCGGCGGCGTCGAGCACCGTCGGCGCGATGTCGATCACGTGCGTGAACTGCGTGCGGACCTCGTCCTTGGCTGTGAAGCCGGCGGGCCAATGGACGATCGCGCCGTTGCGCGTGCCGCCGAAGTGCGAGGCGACCTGCTTGGTCCACTGGTAGGGCGTGTCCATCGCGTGCGCCCAGCCGACCGCGTAGTGGTTGTAGGAGTCCGGTCCGCCGAAGTCGTCGAGGCGTTCGATCATGAACTCCGGCGTCTCGAGCGCGGAGGCGCCGTTGAAGTTGATCATCTCGTTGAACGTGCCGTTCAACGTGCCCTCGGCCGACGCGCCGTTGTCGCCGACGATGTAGTAGATCAGCGTGTTGTCGAAGATCTCGAGGTCCTCGAGCGTGTCGAACAGCCGTCCCACGTGGTGGTCGGTGAACTCCATGAAGCCGGCGTAGATCTCCATCTGCCGGCGCAGCACCGGCTTCAGCGACTCGGGCATCTCCTCCCACGCCGGGATCTCCTCGTGACGTTTCGTGAGCAGCGCGTTCTGGGGGATCACGCCGAGTTCCTTCTGGCGCGCGAAGGTCTGCTCGCGCAGCACGTCCCAGCCGTCGTCGAACCGGCCCGCGTACTTGTCGGCCCACTCCTTCGGAACGTGGTGCGGCGCGTGCGTGGCGCCTGGCGCGAAGTAGGCGAAGAACGGCTTCTCGGCCATCAGCGACTTCTGCTGGCGGATCCAGTTGATCGCCTTGTCGGTCATGTCGCCCATCAGGTGATAGCCCTGTTCGGGCGTGCGGTCGGGCTCGACCGGCGTCGTGCCCTCGTAGAGCGCGGGGTAGTACTGGTGCGCCTCGCCGCCGATGAACCCGTAGAAGTACTCGAAGCCGCTGCCGGTCGGCCAGTTGTTGAACGGGCCCATCGGGCTCGTCTCCCAGACGGGGACCTCGTGGCACTTGCCGAACTGCGCGGTCGAGTACCCGTTGAGCTTGAGGATCTCCGCCAGCGGAGCGCACGTGTTCGGGCGGCTCGAGTTGTAGCCGCGGGCGGACGTCGCGATCTCGGTGATCCCGCCCATCCCGACCACGTGGTGGTTGCGGCCGCTCAGCAGCGCCGCCCGCGTGGGCGAGCACAGCGCGGTGGTGTGGAAGCGGTTGAGCTTCAGCCCGCCGGCGGCCAGGCGCTCGGCGTTGGGCGTCGCGCACGGCCCGCCGAAGGCGCTCGAGGAGCCGAAGCCGGCGTCGTCGATGAGGACCACGAGCACGTTCGGCGCACCCGCGGGCGGTCGCAGCTCTTCGATCGCCCGGAACGGCGTGTCAGGGTTCTTCGCGTCATAGGTCACCAACCCTGGCGCTTCGACATCCGGTACCGGGAGCACCTCGCGGTGCCTCGAACGCTCATCTCCACTTGACATGGCCGTAGCGTCGGCCACCGCCGCCGTCTACGCGTCGTCCGATTCGGATGAGCGGCGCTTGGCTCTTGGCGCTCACGTACCCGGCCGCGGTCGGCTCGGCGATTGATGTGCACCAGGCTCGACCTCGATTCGCTGACCTGCCCCTCGCGCAACACTTCGTCGCGTGACCCTGATCTGGCCGAACGCCGAGAGCGCCGCCAACTCGGACCCCTGGCTGATCGCCAACCACGACCGCATCCGGCTGATGCAGCCGCGCGTGCTCGCGATCAACTTCGTCAACGGGCTGTCGGAGGCGGAGGCGCGGCAGAAGTTGCAGACGCTCTGCGCGGTGCTCAAGGAATCGTCGCGCTGGCAGGGCTACCGCGACGCGCAGGCGCCGGCCTTCCTGGACTACCGGATCGTCGAGATCGTCGACCTGACCGAGCCGCGCGGCGATCGCGACCGCAACTCCGCCCGGTTCCCGCGCGCCGCGGACGGCGTCGGCTTCGACTACGGCGCGCTCTACGAGCTGCGGCTCCACCAGGGAATGCGCTTGGATGAACTCGTCGAGCGCGGGCTGGTCCACGAGGTGTGGCTGCTCGCGGATCACACGGATCGCAGCGCGCCGTGGGAGACCGTCGAGGTCAAGCGGACCTACGACGAGGACTTCCGGGCGCTCGGCTTCGAGCACCAGGCCGGGAACTCCGGCGCGCACAGCGCGCCGTGGATCGGTCGCAGCCTGCGCACGCTGTTCGTCAACTTCGCGCGCGGCGTCGGCTGCGCGATGGAGAGCCTCGGCCATTCGCTGGAGCGGATGGCGACGTGCGGCGCGCTGCCGTACTACGAGCGCTACTTCCGCGAGTACGCGATGCTCGACCTCGACCGCCGCTTCGGGCTGCCGTTCGAGTCGCTGTATGCAAAGGGCCCGCATCCGGTCTCCTACCCGACGCCCACGACGCTGCGCTACCGGACGGGCTGGCGCCAGCACCGCGTGGAGGACTATGTGCCCGCCGGCGGCAACGTGCACTTCATGCCCAACGGGCGGGCGGACTATGACCTCGACGGCGCCGGGCCGGTGCTCTCGACGATCGAGACGTGGCGACAGCCAGCTCAGCGGCCTCGGCCGTGGACGCCGGCCGCGCTCGAGCCCTACCGTGAACTCGCGCCCGACTGCATGGGCCGGTGGGTCGTCTACTGGCGCCAGAACATGCCGGGGCTGGAGAACACCGCGCTCGACGACGACGGTCGGCCGATGAAGAACTGGTGGCCGTTCCTGTTCTACTGACGGGATGGTCGACGCATTGATCGTCGTCGTCCTCGGGCTGCCGCCGTCGTGGCGGGCATGGCCACGGGCCAACACGCGCCGCAGATGCTGTCGGCGCGCCACCGCCTCTCGGATGCCCAGAACTGGCGCGCGATCGAGCTGATCCTCGAGGGCGGCGTGTTCGACGCGGCGAGCGGATGAAACCGAAGCTCGCGGACATCGGCACCCGCCTCGACGAGGGCGACCCCGAGGCCCTCGGTGGGCTGAGAGGGCGCCAGAAGTCGGGCGAGGGCATCTACAGCGCGAGAGCGCTCAACGGCGCGCTCGCCGTCCTCGACGCCGATCAGATCCGTCTCGAGCTGAGGGGCGGGCCGGCGACGTAGGGTGTGGGCCATGACCAGCCACGCGATCGTGAACCTCAAAGAGATCGACGACTCCATCGGCGGACGAGTCGAAGGCATGGAGGGACGCTTTTCACGCAAGTTGCTCGATTCCCGCGACCTCGGCTTGAGCCTGTTCACCTACGCCCCGAACCTGCGCAGCTCGACCGGGCATAGCCACCGTGAGCAGGAGGAGGCCTACGTGGTCGTCGCCGGCTCCGGCCGCGTGCGGCTCGACGACGAGATCCGCGACATCCGCACGTGGGACGTCGTCCGCGTCGCGCCCGAAGTCGTGCGCGCCTTCGAGGCCGGGCCCGACGGCCTCGAGCTGATCGCCGTCGGCGGGCCGAAACCCGAAGGAGGCGACGGCGTGCTGTCCGACACGCCGTGGCCCGACGCCTGACCGGTGACGGTCAAGCCCCTGGACGGGACGACCTGGCCGGACTTCGCGGCGCTCGTCGAGCGCCACAACGGCGTCTGGGGCGGCTGCTGGTGCATGGGCTTCCACGCCGAGGGCGTGGGGCGCCACAAGACCGCGGCGCAGAACCGGGCCGAGAAGGAATGCCGCGTGCGCGAGGGGCGAGCGCACGCCGCGCTGGTGTACGACGGCGACGACTGCGTCGGCTGGTGCCAGTTCGGGCCGACCGAGGAGCTGCCGCGCATCAAGCACCAGCGCGCGTACCTCGACGGTCTGGAGGAGCTCCCGGACTGGCGGATCACGTGCTTCTTCAGCGACAGCAAGCACCGGCGCAGCGGGGTCGCCGCCGCCGCGCTGGCGGGTGCGCTCACTGAGATCGCCCGGCTCGGCGGCGGGACGGTCGAGAGCTACCCCGAGGCCACCGAGGACCGCTCGGTCTCCGGCTCGTTCCTGCACAACGGCACCGTGTCGATGTTCGAGAGCCAGGGCTTCGCGCGCACCCGCCGGATCGGCAAGCATCGCTGGGTGGTCAGCAAGGTCGTGAGCTGACTCAGCCGCTGCGGCGCAGCGCCAGGACGGGGATCTTGCGGATGCCCTCTGTCTTGGCCGCGTACTCGGCGAACCCGGCGTAGCGGCTGACCTGCTCGGCGAAGGCCTTGTCGCGGTCCTCGCCGGTGAGCTCCGTGATGTCGACGTCGAACGTGTCGTCACCGATCTCGACGCTGGCCCCGTCGGCGGCGATCAGGTTGCGGTACCACTCCGGATCGGTCGGCGCACCGGCCTTGGACGCGAAGATGTAGACCGTGTCCTCCGATGTCTCGTCTGGCAGGTACATCAACGGGGTGACGTACTCGGTGCCGGACTTGCGGCCGCGGTGATGCACCAGGATCATGGGCGCGCCTTCGAACGGGCCGCCGACCTTGCCGTGGTTGGCGCGAAATTCCTCGATCACCTGCGTGTTCCAGTCGGACATCGCTCGTACTCCTTGCCGTGGGCTCCCGCTGAACACTGCCATGATCGTCCACCGATGATCGAAATGCCTCCCGCGATCCGCGCGTGGCTGATCGCGGTGATCGAGCGGGTCTGGCCCGAGCCGGCCGCCGTCGTCGCCGCGATCCCTTCGAGCCTGCCCGCCGGGCAGGTCCGGCGCCTCGCCGGCGGCGGCCCGTTCGGCCTCCTCTACGACGGGCGCCTGGACGAGATCGACGGCCGGATCGCCCTCGAGGTGCTCGAGAACAGCCGGATGAGCGGCGAGTCCTACTTCCGCGTCTGGGACGACGGCACGATCGAGCCGCTCGAGCCGGCACCGCAGATCAGCTACGCGTTCGGTCCCGACGCCACGCCGGAGGAGCGCGCGGCCGCGGAGCGCGCCTACTTCGCCCACAACCGCATGGCCTACGCGCTCCTGCGCGAGCGCGGGTTCGCCTGAGTGGCGTACTCCGCGTCGGTGACCTTGTCGCACCAGTGGGCGTCAGGATGCTCCTCGTCGACCTCGTTGAGGGCGATGTGGACCATGAAACGGTCGGGCGCGGCGCCGTGCCAGTGGTCCTCGCCGGGTGCCAGACCGGACGGGATCTTCGACGGCCTGAGCAGGACGGAGCGGCGCAGGAAGCTCCGGGTGCGCGAGAGCGACGCGGGCGAGGCGCGCTGCCGTTTCACCCACCCGGATGGGTCAACGTCTGACGTTCGCGGCGATCGCCAGACCTTCAGCGAGTACGTCGGCAACGCGTAGGCGACCGTCGGCGAGTTCGACGGCCCGGGCGCAAGCACCACCGTCCAGTGCCTGTTCGACCCACCGAAGGATCTGCTCGGCACGCAGACCGAGACGCCGCTGAGGGTCCACCCCTCCAACGCGTCGCTGCGCTACGTGACCTGGGGCCTCTTCTTCGGTGGATTCGCGTTCGCGGGCCTCGGAACGCTGCTGATCCTGTGGGGAACGGTGTGGCGAAAACCCTGTCGGAGCTGACCGCGACGCGACCGTGGGCTCGCGCGGGCTAGGTTTCAGGGACATGACTTGGACCGTCGACCTGCCCGTGGGCGAGCTGCCCGAGCTCCCACCGCTGCCCAGTCCGCTCGCAGCCGCGCTCAGCGACGCCCTGGCTCGGCCGGCCGCCCAACAGCCGGCCTGGCCTGACCGCGAGTACGTCGGCCGCGTGCGGGCACTGCTGGAAAGCGTGCCGCCGGTGACCGTTCCCACGGAGGTCGACCGGCTGCAGGAGCGGCTCGGCGAGGTCGCCCGTGGCGAGGCGTTCCTGCTCCAGGGCGGCGACTGCGCAGAGACCTTCATCGACAACACCGAGCCGCATCTGCGCGGGACGATCCGGACGCTGTTGCAGATGGCGGTCGTGCTGACCTACGGCACGGCGATGCCGGTCGTGAAGGTCGGTCGCATCGCCGGCCAGTACGCCAAGCCGCGCAGCTCGAACACGGACGCCGCCGGCTTGCCGACCTACCGCGGCGACATGGTCAACGCCCTCGAGCCGACCGCGGCGGGCCGCCGGCCCGATCCTGGGCGGCTCGTCCGCGCATACGCCAACTCGGCGGCCGCGATGAACCTCGCCCGGGCGATCACCGGCGCCGGGCTCGCCGACCTGCACCGCCTGCACGAGTGGAACATGGACTTCGTCCGCGCCTCCAGCGCCGGCGAGCGCTACGAACGGGTCGCGGGAGAGATCGAGCGCAGCCTGCACTTCATGTCGGCCTGCGGCGTCGACGACAGCTCGCTGCGCACCGTGGACCTCTTCGTCAGCCACGAGATGCTCGTGCTCGACTACGAGCGCGCGCTGCTGCGCCTCGACGAGGGCCGGCTGTTCCTGCTCTCGGCGCACCAGTTGTGGATCGGCGACCGCACGCGCCAGCTCGACGGCGCCCACGTCGCGCTCGCCGCGCTGCTGGCCAACCCGATCGGGGTGAAGATCGGACCGAGCACGACCCCCGAGGAGGCGGTCGAGCTCGTCGAGCGCATCGATCCCGACCGCGTCGACGGCCGCGTCACGCTCGTCTCGCGGATGGGCAACGGGGCGGTACGCGAGAACCTGCCGCCGATCATCGACGCCGTGACCCGAGCCGGTCACCGCGTCGTCTGGCAGTGCGACCCGATGCACGGCAACACCGAGGAGTCCCCCACCGGCCACAAGACGCGGCACTTCGACCGCATCATGGACGAGGTCGAGGGCTTCTTCGAAGTCCACCAGCGGCTGGGCACGCACCCGGGCGGGATCCACATCGAGCACACCGGCGAGAACGTCACCGAATGCCTCGGCGGCGCGCAGATGATCTCCCACAGCGAGCTGAGCTCCCGCTACGAGACGGCGTGCGACCCGCGGCTGAACACCCAGCAGTCGCTGGAGCTCGCGTTCCTGGTCGTCGAGATGCTGCGCAGGTAGCTCCT
>CAWKDW010000012.1:0-296890 GCA_963848475.1 uncultured Solirubrobacteraceae bacterium
AGGCCCGGAAGCGGCCGTCTCCTCCGACGCCGTCGTCGTGAGCTCCCACGAGAGGTACTCGCCGCAGGGGCATAAGTCCCGGTTGACGGCCCCGGTTCCGCACTTCCCGCACTCCAGTCCACGTCCGCAGGCACGGAGAGATCGGCGGGCCGATAGCGGCCAACCCGCTCGGCGGCTGTGAGGTACGGGACATGGCACGCTCATCGGCGTCGGGCCTGCCCGGCTTGAGACGCCGCGCTCCTATCGGCATATGCAGTATTTGCGATATCATGAAGCCGCGATGCCAGATATTCCCGTCTCAAGGCCGAGTTCTTCAAGACGCTCGGCCATCCGCTGCGGATCCGCGTGCTCGAGCTGCTCGAGCGACGGCGAGCAGTCGGTCTCCGAGCTGCTGGAGCGCGTCGACGTCGAGCAGCCCTACCTCTCGCAGCAGCTCGGCGTGCTGCGCCGGGCGGCCTCGTCGTCGCCCGCCGCGAAGGCCCGAACGTCGTCTACGCCCTCGCCGACCAGCGCATCGCCGACCTGCTCGCCGTCGTCGCGGCAGATGCTGCTCGACATGGCCACCGCGACGCGCGACGAGCTGCGCGCGCGTGAACGCGCCGGGCGCGCTCGCGCCTGCTGCCGGCGCGGAGCGACTACCGCGGGCTGCGCCGTCCTGGCGCGGCGATCTGCGTCGCGGGCGTCACGGTCGCCGTCGTCGCCCTGCCGCTCGCGCTGGCGTTCGGCGTGGCGTCCGGGCTGGGCGCCGAGGCCGGGATCGTCACGGCGATCGTCGCCGGCATCGTCGCCGGGGTCTTCGGCGGCTCGCACGTCCAGGTCAGCGGGCCGACCGGGGCGATGACCGTCGTCCTCGTCCCGGTCGTCGCCGCGGTCGGCCCCGGCGGCGTGGTCGTCGTCGCGCTGCTGGCCGGGCTGGTGCTGGTCGTGGCGGGCGCCGCGCGCCTGGGCCGCTACGCCGGCGTCCTGCCCTGGCCGGTCGTCGAGGGCTTCACGCTCGGCATCGCCATGCTGATCTTCCTCCAGCAGGTGCCCGCCGCCCTCGGCGTGCCCAAGCCCGAGGGCGACGAACACGGCCGTCGGTCGCCGGCCGCGCGCTCGGCGACTGGGGCGGCGGGCACTGGACGGCGCTGGCGTCGTCGCGCTCGTGGTCGGCGGTCGATGGTCGTCGCTGCCGCGCGCTGCACCGCGCGCTGCCCGCGTCGCTGATCGCGGTCGCCGCGGCGACGCGTCGTCGCCGAGCTCGGCCGACCTGCCGTCGCGCGCATCGGGCACATCCCCGCCGGCCTGCCGCTCCCGCAGGTGCCCGACGATCTCGGTCGCCGACCTGCCCGACGCTGCTGTCGGCGGTCGTCGCCGTCGCCGCGCTCGCCGCGATCGAGAGCCTGCTCTCGGCGAAGGTCGCCGACGGCATGGCCGACGGCGAGCCCCACGACCCCGACCGCGAGCTGGTCGGCCAGGGGCTGGCCAACGTCGCCGTGTCCTTCTTCGGCGGGATGCCCGCCACCGGCGCGATCGCCCGCACCGCGGTCAACGTGCGCGCCGGCGCGCGCACCCGCGTCGCGACGATCGTCCACGGCCTCGTCCTCGCTGGTCGTCGTGTTCGCCCTCGCCGGCCTGCTCGCGCGAGATCCCGCTCGCCGCGCTCGCCGGCGTGCTGATGGTCACCGCCGTGCGGATGGTCGAGTTCGGCACCGTCGCGCGGATCGTCCGCTCGACCCGCGGCGACGCCGCGCTGCTGCTCGCGACCGCCGCGCGACCGTCGCCTTCGACCTCGTCATCGCCGTCGGCGTGGGCGTCGCGCTCGCGTCGCTGCTCGCGCTGCGGGCCGTCGCCGACAGCACCTCCTTCGAGCGCGAGCCGCTGCCGCCGGCCGACATCGACGCCGAGGCTCGAGCACGCGCTGCTGCACGAGCACATCGTCGCCTACCGGCTCGACGGCGCGCTGTTCTTCGGCGCCGCCCAGCGCTTCCTGCTGGAGCTGACCGAGGTCAGCGACGTCGAGGTCGTGATCCTGCGCCTCGGCCGGCTGCGCGTGATCGACAGCACCGGCGCCCAGGCGCTCGCCGACCTCATCACCCACCTCGAGCACCGCGGCATCACCGTCCTGCTCTCATCGGTGCGCCCCGAGCACCGCCGGCTGATCGAACGCGTCGGCGTCCTCGACCGCCTCGCCCACGAGAACCACCTGCTGCCCACGATCGACGAGGCGCTGATCCACGCGCGCCGCCACGTGCACCGCCGTCAGGCGGCCGCCGTCGCCTAGTGACGCTCGACGAACTCGAACATGATCCCGCCGCTCGTCTCCGGCTGCGTCCAGATCATCTACCGGTCCGGCAGGTGCCGCGGCGGCGCGTTC
Source organism: uncultured Solirubrobacteraceae bacterium (assembly GCA_963848475.1). GTDB lineage: Bacteria > Actinomycetota > Thermoleophilia > Solirubrobacterales > Solirubrobacteraceae > Solirubrobacter. Next base: position 2,357 of record CAWKDW010000012.1, read on the forward strand.
GGTTCGACACCGAGCGCAGCTAGCGCGCCCGGCGCCGTCTGGAGGTCGCCGACGTCGAACGCGATGTGATCGATCGGCGCAGGTGCCATCGCCGGCAGCGCCAGGCGCTGTGCCTCGTCGTGGACCTCGATCAACTCGACGCTGGCTTCGCCGCACTTGAAGAAGGCGGCGGTCAGGTCGCCCGTCTCGAGCGTCTCCGTCAGCTCGAGGCCGATGGTCCGTGGGCAGCCGTTTGGCCGCTTCGAGATCCTCGACGATCACATCGAGCGGATCCGCGCAAGCCTGGAACGAGAAAACCGCCTCGCGGGCGGTCTAGTCCTGGTTGTCGGCAGGCGCGACTGGAACCTTTAGCGCGATCGATTCGGTTGGCGCGTTGCCGCTCATCGGCCTCTCGAGTGTCGAGTTTGACAACCACTGGTTGTCAAAGTGAACACTCGATCGACTTCATAGGGGAGCACGCAATGGCCACGATCCACTTCACCACCACGACGAGCGCGACGCCGGAGCAGTTCATCGCCGCCGTCACCGACTTCGGTCCGGGCCGCTCGGAGCTCTTCGGCAACACGGACGACGGCCAGCTCAAGGTTCACGACCAAGGCCCGACTTGGGCCGATGTGACCGAGGGCAAGGGTCCGGCCTGGGAGCGGCTGCGCTACGACTGGTCAGACCCGAACCAGATCCGCATGACGACGACCGACTCGAACACCTGGGGCGGCGCGTCTGGGCACACGTACACGTTCGACCGGCGGGCCGACGGCACCACGGGCGTCGACGTGGTCGTCGTCCGCGAGGGCAAGAACCTCAAAGGGCACGTGATCGGCGCCCTGCTCGGTCTGGTCGGCAAGCGCGTGTTCAGCGGCCAGTTCGAGAAGACGGTCAAGGCGATCGAGGCCCGCTCGGCGCGTTAGGTCCCTAGACTGCCTTGGGCCGAGGACCCGGGCACCCGCTTCGAGTACCTGTGCTCCATGTCTACTCGAGGTACTTCATGTCGACCCGACTCTTTCTCACACTCATCGCGATCTGGCTCGGCTTCTCGCTCTTGCTCGGGGTCGCCCTGTCGTTCGTCCCCCACGACGAGAGCGAGGCGGTGGCCGACACGTCTGACGCGATCGTCAGCTTCCAGGACGAGACGATCACGCCGGCTCAGCTCGCCACGGCGCGCAACGCCGTCATGTCGAGCCAGCAGCAGCCGCTGGTCCTCGACGGCCCCGCCTACGTCAAGTGCATGGCTGCGCAGTCCCAGCAGCTCAAGGCCGCCCAGCAGCCGGTGCCCGCCGCGGACGCGCTCCGCAAGCAGTGCGCGGAGGTCGACGCGCAGGTTTCCGAGCAGGCGCTCAGCGGGCTGATCCAGGCGGCGTGGCTGCGCGCGGAGGCCGAGAAGCTCGGCATCAGCGTCACCGACGCCGAGGTCAAGAAGGCGTTCGCCGAGCAGAAGCAGCAGGCGTTCCCCAAGGCCGCGGACTACGACAAGTACCTCAAGACCAGCGGGCTGACCGAGGCCGAGCTGCTCGACCAGGTCAAGAACGGCCTGATCGCCCAGCGGCTGCAGGAGCACTACACCAAGGCGATCGCCGCCCCGACCGAGGCCGAGCTGCGCAAGCTCTACGACGAGCAGGTCAAGAGCGTGCCCAAGGGGACCAAGGCGCCCAAGTTCGAAGAGGTCAAGGACCAGATCGCCCAGCAGGCCGTCGCCACCAAGCAGCAGCCCGCCCTCACCGACGCGATCAACAGCATCACCAAGCGCTCCAAGCCGCAGACCGAATGCCTGACCGACCTCAAGGTCGAGCAGTGCAACGGCGTCGCGCCCAAGGCGACGCCGGCCCCGCAGCAGGTTCCCGAGCAGTCCGCGCCGGCCACCGATCCGCAGGCCACCCCCACGCCGTAGCGCTCAGGCCGCGCGCGCCGCGGCCACCAGGACGTCGAGCGCGAGCGCGACCGAGCGCCGCGTCAGCGCGTCCTCGCGATGCAGCACCAGCAGGTCGCGGTGCGCGGCCGGCGTGAGCGAGCACAGCTCGACGGTGCCGGGCGGCGCGGGCACGAACGACGGGAGAAGCGTCACGCCCAGGCCGCGCTGAATCGCGTAGAGCAGCGCTTCGTGGCTGAAGAGCCGGCCCGCGAGACGTGGCTCGAACCCGGCCTGGCGGCAACGTCGGATCACGTGGTGCTCGAGTTCGGTCCCGTCGAGTAGCCACGGCTCGTCGCGCAGGTCCGAGAGCTCGCCGCTGAACGGCATGCCCGGCGGGAGAACGGCTCGCAGCTCATCGCGCGCGAGCGGCACCGAGCGCAGGTGCGGGGTCTGCGGAAAGGAGCCGTCGCGGAAGTCGGCCACGATCGCGAGATCCACCTCGCCGCGATCGAGGGCGGGTACGTTCTCGGCCGGCTCCAGCTCCGCGAGCTGGAACGTGATGCCGGGGTGGGCGCGTGCGATCTCCGCCGCCGCGTCGATCACGAACGCTCGCATCGCACTCGTGAACGCGGAGACGCGAACGGTCCCGACGGCCTTCTCGCGCAGCGTGAGCAACGTCTCCTCGGCCGCTTCGATGTGCTCGAGGATCACGCGCGCGTGCGCGGCGAGCGCGACGCCGGCGTCCGTCAGTGAGACGGTTCGCCCGTGGCGTTCGAGCAGCGCCGAGCCGCTCTCACGCTCGAGCGCGGCGAGCTGCTGCGACACGGCCGACGGGCTCAAGGACGCGGCGCTCGCGACAGCCCGGACCGTGCCGAGACCTTCGAGCTGAATCAGGAGGCGAAGACGGCGCGGGTCGAGCACTGTGAAGCGAAACTGTACAGCGACCGCGAGAAATGTCGCTGGACCTTCACGGTTGCCCGAGGTAGCTTCGGTGCCATGAGTGTGCTTGCTGAGACCAGCCTCGACTCGGCGTTCTGGTCCGACGTCGACCGCCATGTCGTCCGCTACACCCAGTCCTGGGTGCCGGCCATCGTCGAGCGCGCCGAGGGCAGCCTGCTCTACACGAGCGACGGGCGCGAGCTGCTCGATTTCACCTCGGGGCAGATGAGCTCGATCCTCGGCCATTCGCACCCGGCGCTGACGGCCGTGGTGCGCGAAGCGATCGGCACGCTGGACCATCTGTTCAGCGGCATGCTCTCGCGGCCGGTCGTCGAGCTCTCGCGACGGCTCGCGGAGAGCCTGCCGGAACCGCTGAACAAGACGATGCTGCTCACGACCGGCGCGGAGTCCAACGAAGCCGCGCTGCGGATGGCGAAGCTCGTCACCGGCGGCCACGAGGTCGTCGCGTTCAGCCGCTCATGGCACGGGATGACCCTGGGCGCCTCCAACGCCACCTACAGCGCCGGACGCAAGGGCTACGGCCCCGCGGCGGCCGGCAACTTCGCGCTGCCGACGCCTGACACGTACCGTCCGGACGTCGTGACCGCCGACGGCGAGCTCGACTGGCGCCGCCAGCTCGACCTCGGCTTCTCGCTGATCGACGCCCAGTCGACGGGCGCGCTCGCGGCCTGCATCGTCGAGCCGATCCTCTCCAGCGGCGGCATCCTCGTCCCGCCGCCGGGCTACTTCGCCGCGCTGCGCGACCATTGCCACGCGCGCGGGATGCTGCTGATCCTCGACGAGGCGCAGACCGCGATGTACCGCACCGGCGACATGTACGGCTTCGAGCGCGACGGCGTCGTCCCGGACATCATCACGCTGTCCAAGACGCTCGGCGCCGGGCTCCCGCTGGCCGCGATCGTCACGACGGACGAGATCGAGGCCCGCGCCCACGAGCGCGGCTTCCTCTTCTACACGACCCACGTCAGCGATCCGCTCGTCGCCTCCGTCGGCAACACCGTGCTGGACGTGCTGGCGGACGGCGTCGGCGCCGCCGTCGCCGCGAAGGGCGACCTGCTGCACAGCGGGCTGCGCGAGCTGCAGGACCGCCACGCCGTCATCGGCGACGTGCGCGGCCGCGGCCTGATGCAGGGCCTCGAGATCGTGCTCGACCGGGAGACGAAGCAGAGCTCGCCCGAGCTCGGCGCCGCCGTGACCGAGCGCTGCCTTGAGCTCGGGCTGCACATGAACATCGTCTCGCTGCGCGAGCTGAGCGGCACGTTCCGCATCGCCCCGCGCTGACCACGACCGACGCTCAGCTCCGGCTCGGGCTGGAGATCCTCGACCAGGCGCTGACCGACGTCGCACCCCGCTTCGTCTGACAGCCTTTGGAGCCGCGGCTGACCCCGCCGCGGCTCCAAATCGCACCCTCCTAGGGGCTCGTCGTGGACAGCGTGAAGGTCAGCGTGGTGCTGTAGCTGCCGGTCCGGAGCGCGTCGTTGGCCCCGATGTGCTGGTTGAACCCGATCGTCGAGCTCCCGTGGGAGACCGGCGCGGACCACGTCGACGGCGTGATCGTCACCCCCAGCGGCGACGGCAGCGAGAATGCGCCGTTGCTGAGGTGGTCGGGGCCGGAGACGCTCAGAGCCGCGTCACCCGCGGTGGAGAGGACGTCGGCGGTCGTGCACGCCGTGTAGTCTTGCGCCACGCCCGGGCGTGAACGCGCCGAAGCGCGCCGGCGTGCCCAGGGACAGCGCCAGCGTGGCCGGCACCGTGCCGCCGACGCCGCCGGTGGCCATCGCGGTGTTGCCGGCGCGGAAGTAGTCGAACGCCGTCGTCAGGTCGGAGTTCGTCCCGGCGCGGTTGTAGGAGAACAGGCCCAGCTTGACGTTGCTCAGGCTGCCGCCCACCTCGTAGAACGGCATCCAGTTGAGCCGTCGATCGAGTAGTAGGTCTGGTAGCGCTGGCCGGTCTTGACCATCTTCAGCCAGAGCTCCGTTGCTGCCGCTGACGATGGAGGCGCCGTCGGCACGCTCTTGAGGACGGTCGGGAACGCCGCGTGTCTCCGGGGCGTTGGGCGTGAACGAGAAGTCCTCGTAGCGTCTCGACGAGCTGCGACGACCCCGTCGTCGCGTGCCCACCACTCCCAGTCGAGCTTGAGGTAGTTGTCGTCGTTCTGGTAGGCGATCAGGCCCGACTGCTGGTTCGGCGGCGTGCGGCGCCACGCTGAGCGTCATCTTGGTCTCCACCGCCCAGTCGCCCGGCGCGGGCTGGACCAGCAGGTTCTTCGCCGTGTTGGTCCCGGCGTTGAGGTCGCCCGTCTGCGCCGTGATGTTCAGCGCGCCGCCGGACTCGCTCTCGGCTGTCGGGTCGTTGCGCATCCAGCGTCCACTGCGGCCCGGGGGCCGAGCCGTTGAACTCGTCGCTCTGCAGCGGGTAGGCGAAGTTGACCGTGTAGGTGTACGGCGTCCCGTCGGCGCCAGTCGAGACGATGGTCGCCGAGCCCGGGACCCCGGCGGCCTGCGTGACGACCACGCCGGCGCTCGGGTCGGCCGAGGTGGCGGCCACGGTCGGCATGGCGGAGCCCGCCGGCAGGACGACGTCGTAGCCGTAGGTGTCCGAGGCGAACGCGCGGCCCGGGTTGAACTCGCTCAGCGGCTGGCCGTTGACGGTGATGCCGCTCAGCTGCGAGACCACGTCGACCACGAAGCTCGTCGACTTCGTCACGCCGCCGTAGGTCGCGTTGGCCGTGACCGTCGCGACGCCGTCGGCGACCGTGTGGATCTTCCCCGCCGCGTCGACCGAGACCACGCCGGGCGGTTGCTGGTGTAGCTGAAGGTCATGCCGGACGGGAAGCCGGTGCGACTTGCCCTTGATCTGGTAGCCGTAGAGCGTGGCGTCGTTCATCGCCACCGTGAGCTGCGGGTCGATGGTCTGCGCCCGCGGTGTAGAACACGCGCTGCTGCGATGTCGCGGTTCGAGTCGGAGCCCGCGACGATCGGCTCGGCCGTGACCACGTTCGGCTTGGCCGTGATCGCGCCCGTGACGTTGATCGTGTCCTGCTGCTGGATGGCGCTGTCGGCCGCGGACTCCGCGAGCTGGATGCCGTAGGTGCCGTCGTCGACCGCCCACTTGTTGTTCTGGTCGTCCCAGAAGGCGAGGTCGGCGATCTTGACCGGGATGGTGATCGTGGTGCTCGCGCCCGGGTCCAGCGTCACGCGCTGGAAGCCCTCGAGGCGCTTGATCGGCCGCTGCAGCGCGGCCGGGGCATTGGGCTGGTTGACGTAGAGCTGGACCGTGTCCGCGCCGGCGGTCGTGCCGGTGTTGGTCACCGTCACGGTGGCGTTGAGCGTGTCGTCCGCGGTCAGGTTGTGGCTGGACAGCTGCAGGTTGGAGTACTTGAACGTCGTGTAGCTGAGGCCGTAGCCGAACGGGTAGCGGGTCTGGCCCGTGAAGTACTGGTACGTGCGGCCGAGGTTGGCGCCGTTGGGACGGATGGCGTAGTCCGAGATCGCCGGCAGCTGGGAGTCGTTCGCATACCAGGTCGAGGGCAGGCGCCCGCTCGCGTTGACGGAGCCGAGGACGACGTCGGCCAGCGCCTCGCCCTGGCGCATGCCGTTGTAGGAGCTGTACAGGATCGCCGGGGTGTTGGACTCGAAGGACGAGACGTCCACGGGCCCGACCGACTCGATGTAGGCGATCGTCTTCGGGTTGGCCGCCGCGACCTGCGAGATCAGCTGGCCCTGCTGCGCCGGGGAGCTGCAGCGTGGTGCGGTCGTTGTCCTCCCGGGAGACCGGGAGTCCGTGCCCACGTCGACGACGACCGCGTCGTAGCCGGCCGCGGCGGCCACGGCCGCCGGGTCGATGTTCTTGAAGCCGGTGCTCGCGGAGTTGCTCGTGCCCGTGAAGCCCTTCATGTAGGTCGACCGTGGCCTCGGGATCGAGCGCCGTGATCGCGGACTTCAGGCCGTTGTACCCGTTGACCTCCTTGGCCTGCGCCGGCCGCGGCCTGGATGCTGGAATAGCCGCCGAGGTTCAGCGTTCGACGCGTAGTAGCCGAGCACGAGCACCTTGTAGGCGCCTGGAGACGGCGACCTTGAGCGGCAGACAGCGCTCGAGGCCCCGGCCGGCGCCTGGTTCTTGAGCAGGACGATCGACTCGTCGGCGGCCTTGCGCGCCAGCGCGAGGCGATCCGGCGTCTCCGTCACCGCGTTGTTGGCGTTGCTGTTGGTCCAGCTCGGCACGCGCGTGCGGGCCTGCGTACCCACGGCACCGTCGTCGGGTCGTCGAACTCGCCCGTCTCCATGCGCGCGGTGAACAGGCGCACGGCCGACGTGTCGAGGTCGTTGACGTTGAACGTGTCGGTCGGGGTCTTGATGCCCTGCTGCGTGTCGGTGGGCAGCGAGTTCAGGTAGTTCCAGTTGTCGTGGTAGCCCGTGTTGCAGTCGAGGTCCTCGCCCGAGGACATCGCGTAGCCGCTGCGCTCGATGGTGTTGAGCGGGCGCGACCAGCCGGGCGGCTGGTAGTTGTGGCCGTGCGTGATCTCGTAGGTCGCGTCGCAGTCGGACGTGAAGTAGCCCGTGAAGCCGAACGTCTCGCGCGCGAGCGTCTGGATCAGGAAGGGACTGGCGGCGACGGGACGCCGTTGACCTCGTTGTAGGAGCTCATGATCGAGCCCGGGTGCGCGGCCTGGACGACCTGGCCGAACGGCTTGGTGTAGTACTCGCGCAGCGTGCGGGGGTCCTCGGGGGAGTCGCCGTTGAGGCGGTTGAACTCCGAGTTGTTGGCCGTGTAGTGCTTGAGCGTGGTGATGGTCTTGTTGAAACCGCCGCCCGAGGAGAGCAGCCGGCCGTCGGGGTCCTTGCCCTCCATGCCGTCCACGAACTGGCTGACCATCTTGGACTCGAGCAGCGGGTCCTCGCCGCAGGACTCGTCGTTGCGGCCCCAGCGCGGATCGCGCTCGAGGTTCATGGTCGGCGAGTAGAAGTCGAGGTTCTCGCTGTTGGACGGCATGACCTCGCGGGCCTCGTCGGAGATGTTCGACGAGATCTGGTAATCCAGCGCGGGGTCCCACGAGGCCGCCAGTGCCTGGTTGATCGGGTACGACGTCGTGTTGTGCAGGAGGCCGGCGTTCTGCTCGTCGTCAGTCTGCGAGCCGGCGAACGCCGTGCAGCGCCTCGTTCCACCAGCCGTACGACGGCACGCCGAGCCGCGGGATGGCCGGCGAGATGGTTGCTGTCGTCTGCGACGCCTTCTCCGCCAGCGTCATCCGCGACACCAGGTCGGCGGCGCGCTCCTGGAACGAGTATGACGGGTCCTGGTAGATCGGCGTCGGCACGTCGGCCGCCGCGCCCGTCGCCCGCTGTACGTCCGACGCGCCCGCGACCGCAAGCGCGCACAAGCCTCCGGCCAGGACGATCAGCCCGGCGCGACGCTTCCTCATCTCTCCTCCTGATTTATGACATAGATTGTCGTAAACTCAGGCCGGAGTATCGCGTCGCAACCTATTAGTTGGATGAGACCTCGTATCGCGGTCTTCCGCCTGAGCCGCTCGATGATGGGCTGGTGAACGGACCCAGGGCTCTCGTTTCAGCGCTGGAGCGCCGGCCCGAGGGCCGGCGCTCCGTGTACACGTCCCCTGTGCGTAGCTGCTACGGACTGGTCGTGGAGAGCGTGAACACCAGCGTCTTGGAGTACGAGCCGGTGCGCAACGCCTCAGTGGCGCCGATCGATTGGCGGAACGCGAGTGACACGGCGTCGTTGCTGACCGGACCGGTGTAGGTCAGCAGCGGCAGCGGTGCCCCGCTTGCGCTCAGCGACGCGAGCGCTCCGCCGGTACCGCCGGCACTGCTGGCCATGGCTTCCACCGGCTCAGCCAAGGCGAATGAGCCGTTGACGAGGCGACCCGTCGCCGTCGAGCTCGGATCGGCCACCGACAGCAGCGCGTCGCCGGCCGTGGAGATCACGTTCGCGGTCGTGGCCGCGTTGTAGGACCGCGCGACGCCCGGGGTGAAGGCCCCGAAGGCCGCGGAAGCGCCGAGGCTCAGCGACAGCGTGGCCGGCACGATGCCTCCGGCGTCGCCCTGGCGCTCGACGATGCCGCAGGTGTCATCCGCGACGAACCCGGACGCGATCTCGATGCCGCCGAGCACGTGCTGGAGGAACTCCGGCTCGAGGTAGGACGCCTCGGTGTGGCCGAGCCCGGTGTACCACGCGCGCCCGCCGTCATAACCGGTGGCACCACGAGATCGGATGGTCGTCGACTTCGGTGTTGCCGTCGGACGGGTTGTAGGTCGACTCATCCATCTTGAGCAGCACGTGGATGCCGGTCGTGTTGCGCGTGCTGTAGTCCGTCCCGCCGCCGTTGATCGACGGATTGACCGGCGATTGGTAGTTGTACCACTCGTCCACGCGAGTCCAGCGCGCCGGCAGGTGACTCGTCGAGTGATGGGCGCCGTCTTCGACTTCGACCGTCGCGGTCGGCGTGCCGTTGGGATGGTTGCGGAAGTAGCCGCCGACCAGCTGGCCGTACCACGGCCACGTGTACTCGGTGTCCGCGGCAGAGTGGATGCCGACGTAGCCGCCGCCGCCGTGGATGTAGCGCTCGAACGCCGCCTGCTGGTCGTCGTTGAGCACGTCACCCGTGGTGGAGAGCCAGATGACCGCCTCGTAGTTGGCGAGGAAGGCGTCGGTGAACAGCGATGGTTCCTCGATGGCGTCGACGCTGAACCCGTTCTGCTCGCCGAGCAGCTTGATCGCGGTGATGCCCTCGTCGATCGAGGAGTGGCGGAAGCCCGCCGTCCTCGAGAAGATGAGGACGTTGTATGCGGCGTTCGGGTCCGGGGTCGGTGAGAGCACCGTGACCGGCAGGGTCCGGGTCGAGGCGCCGCCGAACGGGTCGGTGACGCGAAGCACCGGAGCGTAGGTCCCGGTCTCGGTGTAGGTCCGGGTCGGGTTCTGCTCGTTGGTCTCGAACTCGCCGTCGCCGTCGAGATCCCAGCTGTAGCTGACGGTGTGCCCGTCGAAGTCGATGGCCGCGCCGGTGAACTGCACGGCGAGCGGGGCCACGCCGGCCGACGGAGAGGCCGCGGTGGCGGACTGGATCGATGGGTTGCGGTTGTTCTGGATCGTGACGTTCATCGTCGCGCTGCCGGTACCGGTCTTGCCGTCGGAGACGGTCACGGTGACCGTCTTGGCGCCGGAGCTCAGATAGAAGTGCGACGGGTTCTGCTGCGTCGACGTCTCACCGTCGCCGAAGTCCCATGCGTAGGTGAGCGTGTCGCCGTCCGCGTCCTCGCCAACGGCGCTGAAGGTGATCGGAACCCCCACACGCACGTTCCCCGACGGGCTGCGCGAGGCCGTCACGGTCGGGTCGGTATTGGTCGTTTGTGCCGGCGCCGTGCCGCTCCATGCCAGCGCGACCACCATCGCCAACACGCACGCGGCAAACCCGTGCCGATTCCCTCGCATAGCTCTCTCCTTGCTATTTGGACACCCGACCAACTATTCCCGGGCGGCATCCTACAGAAGTGGGCGCGAGCGCACTCGAAGGAGTGTTCGTCTACGAACCGTTCGCCTGCAAAGACGTGCGCCTCGAACGTTCGCGGCGAGTCGCGGTGCGGACGAGCTCGACCGCCCTGGGCCGCGCTCATCGCAGCCAAATTGGCTTCACAGCGATGAACTGGATGTGCAGCGAGCCGCGAACCGGGTTGGGGGCGTCCCTCGGACCGCTGCCTGGTGTCGGGCGGTCCCGGCGCGGCGACGAGTTCGCCGCGGGGACTTGACGTGAGCCGGGCGTGAGCGTAGGTTCGACCGGCCGACACAACAAAACCTCGGAAACACGTCGTCGGCTCGCGAGGTATGCAGGGCAGGATGAGAGGCGCGAGCTGGCGATGTCGCACCGCAAGAGTGGAGGAGAGGCGAATGAGGAGAGGCGTCTGCCTGGCCCTGTTGGGTCTGGCTGTCGTTCTGCCGGCCACCGCGTCGGCAAAGCCCAAGGCATCGGCGGCCGAGCCGCCGAAGGTGCTCGTGGTCACGAGCACGCAGGACGCGCTCACGAGCGCTGGACTGGCCGCGATCAACGCGGCATCAACTGGCGACGCGTTCACCGTCACGGCGCCCGCGCCGGCCGCGGTGGGAGCCGAATTCACACCGACGAACCTCGCGACCTATCGCGCGGTCGTGTTCCTGAACACGGGCATCGCGAGCCCGTTGACGGACTCCCAGCGCGCGGTCTTCGAGTCCTACTTCCGTGAGGGCGGTGGCTTCGTCGGCATCGGCTCGGCGATCGAGACCGACTCGGCGTGGGACTTCCTGGGCGACGTTCTCGGTACCCGCGCTTCGGGACGGACCGCGCTGCAGTCGGGCACGATGAAGGTCTTCGACCGTGTCCATGACGCGAGCAAGTCGCTCCCGCTCTACTGGGACCGCACGGACCATTGGTACAACTTCGAGACGGACGTCACCGGCCTGTCGCACGTCCTGGCGACGGTCGTCGAGGATCCGTTCGGCCCGCAGCCCCAGGGCGCCGTGCTCGACGGGATCGACGGCGGCACGATGGGCAGCAGCCATCCCATCTCCTTCTGCAAGGACTACCGGGGCGGCCGGTCGTTCTACACCGCGCTCGGCAACACGCCCGAGGCCTTCGACGCGACACTCACGACGCATCTGAAGGGCGCGATCACGTGGGCTGCCGGCACGAGCGACCCGGCCTACAGCGACTGCGGCGCGACCGTGCTCGCGAACTATCAGCAGACGAAGATCGGCACGCCGCCGAACCTGCAGGAGCCGATCGGCTTCGACCAGTTGCCGGACGGGCGGATCATCCAGACGGACCGCCGCGGCTCGCTGCGCATGCACGACCCGGTCACGGGCACGGCCACGGTGATCGCCGACTTCGACGATCCCAGCCTGCCGCTGACGCAGCGGATCTACGACGCGGGCGAGGATGGCCTCTACGGCCCGGCGGTGGACGCGAACTTCGCGACCAACAAGTGGGTCTACCTGTTCTACTCGCCGCAGACCGTCACCGACGTCAAGCTCTCCGACGGCTCGGTCGTCACCCAGACCACGCCGAACACCAACCCGCCGAACGTGGCGGCGTCCAAGACGGCGTGGGATCCGTACGTCGGCTATTTCCAGCTCTCGCGCTTCAAGCTGGTCGAGGACGCAGCCGGGACACGGCTGGACTTCGGCTCCGAGCAGCAGATCGTCCGGGTGCCGGTCAACCGGCAGGAGTGCTGCCACGTCTCCGGTGACATCGACTTCGACAAGCACGGCAACCTCTGGCTGGTCACCGGTGACGACACCCCCGCCGGAGGCATCAACGCGGGCGGGTACGGCCCGTTCAACTCGCAGAAGACCGACGAGCAGCAGACCGTGCGCGTGACCGGTTCGACCGGCGGTACGTTCACGCTGACGTTCAACGGCCAGACCACCGCGCCGCTGCCCTACAACGCGAGCCGCGACGCGATCGACGCCGCGCTCGAGGCGCTGCCCAACGTCGGCGCCGACAACATCCAGGTCTCCGGCAGCACCGCGGTCAACACCAACAACGTCAACGTGTTCTTCCGCCGCGCGCTGCAGCAGGCCAACCAGGCCCAGCTCACCGCCGACGGCGCCGGGCTGACCGGCGGCACGGTGGCGACGGCGACCGCGCAGGAGGGCGGCTGGTACCAGCGGCTCACCGGCGATTCGCGCCGCAGCGCGCTCAACACGAACGACCTGCGCGGCAAGGTGCTGCGGATCAAGGTCAAGGACACCGTCACCGCGGCCGACCAGAACAAGGTCGACCTCGGCGCGGGCACGGGCGCGTACACGATCCCGGCCGGGAACCTGTTCCCGCTCGTCGCGGGTGCGCCCCAGGCCAAGACCCGTCCCGAGGTCTACGCGATGGGCTTCCGCAACCCGTTCCGGATCCAGGTCGACGAGAATGACGTCGCGTACGTCAGCGACTACTCGCCCGACGCGCAGACGCCGTCAGCGCTCGCGCGGCCCGGCGGGCGTCGGACGCTACGAGATCGTTCGCAAGCCGTCCAATTACGGCTGGCCGACCTGTTACAAGCGCGACCTCGCGTACTACGAGTGGAACTTCCACGAGTTCGCGCCCGGCACGACGTCGTCCGGCACCCCGCTGCACGACCCGCCGCAGTTGCACGAGTGCGACGGGCCGACCCAGAAGAACGACTCGCTGTGGAACCTCGAGGGCGGTCCGAGCGTCGAGCCCGGCCTGACCGAGGTCCCGCCGGTCACCGACCCGGACATCTGGTACTCCTACCGCGACAACAACACCGCCAACCCGCTCGGCACGCCGTGCCTCGGCTACTACGCGACGACGCCGGGCGAGCCCGCGCCGGGTTCCACCACGGAGTGCCCGCGGCTGTTCCCCGAGCTCTACACGGGCGGCGTCGGCCCGCACGGCGCGACCAAGTACACCTACGACCCGGCCAACCCGAACCCGAAGAAGTTCCCGCCGTACTACGACGACTCGGTGATCATCGGCGAGTGGACGCAGGACACGATGCGCGAGGTCAAGCTCGACGATCAGAACCGCGTGTTCAAGATCAACAGCTTCCTCGAGTGCGGCAGCCGCTCGAACACCGCGGCCGGCCGGTTCATGTTCGAGTGCGACAACCCGATGGACATGCAGTGGGGCGCCGACGGCGCGTTCTACCTGCTGACCTACGGCAACGGGTTCAACGTCATCAGCCCGGACGCCGGCATGTACAAGTGGGAGTACGCCAAGGGCCAGCGGCCGCCGAAGGCGGTGCTCAGCACGGACCGCACGGACGGCCCGACGCCGCTGACGGTGCAGTTCTCCAGCGAGGGCTCGCTCGACGAGGATCCGGGCGACTCGATCCGCTTCGAGTGGGACTTCGGTGACGGCTCACCGCTCTCGACCGAGCCCAACCCGTCGCACACCTACACGCAGCGCGGCCGCTTCACCGCCGTGCTGACGGTGTTCGACTCCTCGGGCGAGAAGACCTCGACGAGCACGCTGATCACCGCCGGCAACACGGCGCCGACCGTCACGGTCGAGGCGCCGCTCGACGGCGCCCTGTTCTCCTTCGGCGACGAGATCGAGTTCAAGGTCTCCGTCACCGATCCGGAGGACCCGTCGATCGACTGCAACGACATCACCGTGCACTACGTGCTCGGCCACGACGAGCACGGCCACGAGCTGCAGAGCCGCAACGGCTGCCGCGGGTTCTTCCAGACCGGGGCCGACGAGGCGTCGCACGGCGGCAACGTGTTCGCCGTCATCAGCGCGGAGTACACGGACAAGGGCGCCACAGGCGGCGTGCCGCCGCTGTCGAGCGTCAGCCAGATCCAGCTCCGGCAGAAGCGCCAGGAGGTCGAGCACGTCGTCAACCAGTCCGGTACGAATACCGGCACCAACACCGACGGGGGTGGCGGCGTGCACCGCGCCAGCCTCGGCAACGGCGACTGGATCCAGCTCAACGGTCCGTTCAACCTGCATCAGATCGACACGGTCACGATCCGCTATGCCGACAACGCGACGAATCGCGTCGAGGGCACGCCGCTGAGCGAGATCGAGGTCCACACGGAGGCGCCTGACGGCCCGCTCGTCACCACGCTCCCGCTGACCGCGACCGGCGGCAACGACACCTGGAACAGCCTCACGTTCCCGATCTCGCTGTCGGGCAAGCACGAGCTGTTCTTCGTGTTCCGGTCGGTGGCCGGCGGGCCCGGAGGCAGCATGTTCCGGCTCAACTGGGCCGAGTTCGGCGGCAACGGCGTCACGGTCCAGAAGACGACCGCAGAAGGCGGTGCCGGCGGCACGGTGCCGGCGACGCTCTCGCTCTCGCTGGGGACGCCCGCGTCGTTCGGGGCCTTCACCCCGGGCGTGGCGCGGACGTATGAGGCGGGCATGACCGCCAACGTGATCTCGACCGCGGGCGACGCGACGCTGAGCGTCTCGGACCCGAGCTCGGTCGCGACCGGCCATCTGGTCAACGGCTCGTTCTCGCTGCCACAGGCCCTCCAGGCCAGGGCGGCGAGCGCGGCCGGCAGCGGCGGCGCGTTCGCGCCGGTCGGCGGATCAGCGTCGCCGACGACGCTGCTGACCTACCCAGGTCCGGTGTCCAATGACGCCGTGACGATGACGTTCCAACAGGCGATCGCCTCCTCCGACGCCTTGCGGACGGGCAGCTACAGCAAGACGCTGACGTTCACGCTGTCGACCGCGACGCCGTGAGCACACCGGGGGTCGCGGCGGCCTTGGATGAGGTCGCCGCGGCCCCCGGTCGCTGTCTGTGATGGAGAAGGCTCCCGGAGGCGGTTCTTCGGGAGCTTTCCCGCCCGGATTTCGGCACGGGTCGCCGCCGAGTCCCTAGCCGAGGAGTTCGCAGCCGCTCGCGGCGGCGACGGCGCCGACGCGGTCCCAGTCAGGCTCCGCTGTGGAAGACGGCGGGAGCGTGAGGCTCTCGGCCGGCCGGCTCATGCCGATGACGAGGTCCTCGAAGCCGCCGGGCGTGCAGATGAACAGCATCCGGCAGCCGTCGCGGCCGACGGTGTAGCGGTGCGGGATGTCGCGCGGGCCGAAGGCGAAGTCGCCGGGCCGGCCTCGACGACGTCGGCGCCGACGTGGATCGTGACATCGCCCTCCAGGACGTAGAAGCCCTCGTCCTCGCGGTGGTGGACGTGCAGCGGCGTCTCGGCGTTCGGCGGTTCTGTCACCTCGATGATCGTGAGCTGCCCGTTCGTGTCGGCGGCACGCGTGCCCAGACGCACCCGCGCGCCGAGCGTCTTTGAGCCGCCGGTCTTGCTCAGCCGAGCGTGCGAGCGGATGCCGAGGCTGCTCGTGGGCGGGTGCGTTCCCCGCCGTCGCTTCCGCGTACCGGCGAAGACGGCCGCTTCGCCTCGAGCGTCCGTTCGTTCCACTTCTCCTCGTCGACGCCTTTGATGAGCAGCCAGAGGGCGAAGGCCAGCTCTCCGGGCACCGCCAGCACGATTACGACGATGCCGAGCACGTCGCTCGCGCCGGGGGAGAGGATGGTCCCGTAGCTCTCGGCGAAGTAGCCGACGGATGCGAGTCCCAGCAGGATGCCGAGAATTCTGGGGAAGAACCCCGATCGGTACACGAGGTACCCGAGCAGCAGTAGGTGCAGCGCGAAGAACAGGCCCCAGACCAGGATCATGAAGTCGTTCGCGTCGAGGGCGAGCAGCACGAGGTCGTCTCGTTGTTGCTGGTCGAACGCCCCGAAGTAGCCGGCACCGCCGACCGCGAGAAGCGCCAAGGCGGCGGGAAGGAGATTGGCTGCCTGGACGACGGCCTCGGCGACTCGCGAGAACGCCGCGGCGAGCGAGATCGATCGGCTGACTGGCCTGAGGATCACGTAGAGGAGCGCCGCCAGCACGATCTCGACCAGGAAGACGACGGATTCGGCGGCCAGGCCCAGCCGGAACCGGCCCTCGTCGTCGATCAGATTCTGAGCGGTCGCTGCCGCGTCATCCTCGACGAGGATCGAGGATCTGGCGAGCAGGTATGCCAGCGGAGCGACGATGAAGATGACGAGATAGAGGATGCCGGCCGCTCGTGCCGTCCTTCGGATCGAATGGGTTGGTCGGTTCGTGGCCGCCATGGTTCAGTCTCCTCTCAACTGGCGAGCTGATGGTCGAGTGTTGTGCCTGACACGCGTCATGGGACGACGCGCCTCCGCGGTCACCGCGAATATCCCTCTGCTTCGTAGGACAAGTCCGGGAAATCGGTCTCGGTCGGTGCCAGGGCGGCAGCGGCCGCGGTGTCGTCGGTGAGTTCTGCGAGCAGGAACGCGGTCGTGAAGTGACGGATCAGGGCCTGCGCGCGATGTCGGTCCCAGCCGCTGTCGGAGCAGAAGCCGCCGGGGAGGATCTTCACGATCCGCCGCATCCGGTCGCACGGGCCGGTGAACAGCATGTGGCGAGCCCCTTCGAGGGCGACCTTCGCCTTTCTGGGGCTGGAGGTGAACTCGTAGGTGGGCCCCGTTCCCCACGGGTAGGGCGTGTCGGTGTCGCTCGTCCCTCCGATCGCCATCACCGGCACCGAGATCTCGGCCAGCCCGTTCGCGTCGAAGAGGTAGGCGTCGCCCGCCATCGAGACGATCGCATCCACTCCGGCTGCCGCCCAGGCCGGCCAGAGCCCCTCTGGGACGCCGTCCAGCCCGGCCCGCTCGGCCATCTCGCCGAGATGGGGAACGAGCGCGTCGCACAGCCACGCGTTGGCACCGTCCGCGGCGTACTCAGCTGCGCAGCGCGCCTCGAAGGCGCCGGAGTCCAGTCGTCCCCCCGCTGCAGCAAGTGCCGTGTAGCCCCCGTAGGAATGGCCGATCACGGCCAGTCGGTCTGGATCGATCAGTCCGTCGAAGGCGGCTCCCGACCCGACACGGTCGGCGATGTACGCGAGCACGGTGCGAATGTCGCCTGGCCGCGTGACGGTCGCACGCCAGATCACCGCAGGGTTCAACTCCTCCTCGTGCTCGGGGGAGACCACGACCAGACCGTGCGAGGCCAGGTGCTCCGCAAGCCAGGCATAGGACGTGCTGCCGATGGCGTAGCCCGGGGAGAGCACCACGACCGGGAAGGGTCCCGAGGCGAGCTCGTAGGGGGCGTTCCGGGCCGCTTGGCCCTCGTGCGTCGCGATCGCAAGCGTGCCCAGCGGCGAGAACAGCTTGAGCTCGTAGGCGTAGGTCGTTCGCGCCTCGCGATCGCCGGCGGCCGGGTACCACAGGGTGGCCGCCAGGGAGCGCTCACCGTCGATGAGGAGGTTGCGCGTCCCGACCGGGTGTGGGCGCGCTCGCTGTAGGGTGCTGCGTCGAGGTGCAGTCCGGTGGGCGTTGCCGCCGCGTCTCCCTGCACCATCGCGAATGCGAACGGGCCCAGTCGCACCACGAGCGCCACCAGGATGAGAACGGCCATGGCCGCCACCAGCAACGCCGTGCGAAAGCGCGCTCGCGGCCGACCTCTGCCACCGGCCGTCGCCGGCGGCACGTCCTGACCTGGCCCGTGGTCCGCTGCCGCAGCCGCCATCCGTCCGTCGATCTCATGGCCTCGCAATGACGTCGTACTCCTGCCTCGCCGCGAGCGGCCGCGGTCAATGCCCGTTCGCACGGCCGGCGGGGCGGCGAACCAGGACGAGCCCCGCCCAGACGAACCAGACGATCAGGCCCAACCCGAAGACCGCTCCGACGATCTCGAGCGCGGGGACGATCGTGACGACGCCCGCCGCGCCGGCGGCGATGCCGAGGTAGCTCATGCCTCTCGGCAGTGCGGCTCGCTGTAGCGCGGCCCAGCTGACGAGCAGCACCCAGAGGCCGCCGACGATCTCGTTCCCCCCACCGACGCCGTTCTGCACCGCGTCGACCGCCGACCAGACGGCCTCGGCCTGGGCCGGATCGCTCTTCTGAAGGTCGGCCACGGTGCCGAGGCCGATGTTGCCGATCATGCCGGCAGCGATCACGAGCCCGGCCCAGATGACTCCGAAGGCCGCGGCGGCGGGCGCCAGTGCGGGGGCGCCGTCCCGGACGCGCCCGTGGAGGGCGAGAACGAGCGGGACGAGCACGATCCCGAAGACGATGAAGATGACGGCGTTCCACAGGTAGAGCACCGCCTCGTGGTCGCGGACGAAGGCGACCGACTCGGCCGCGGTCGGGTCGCCGGTCGTGTAATCGGTGAGCACGGCCGCGAAGAGGACGAAGCCGAAGATGAACGTCGCGGCCGCGACCAGCGCGGCGACTCCCCCCAGCTTGTCTCGCTCGATCGTCCTCATCAGCGATCTCCCGTTCCGTTCGAGACGGTGACGACGGTCTTGCCGCGTGGGCGGCCCTCCCGCAGGTACCGGATCGCGTCCGGCACCTCGGTGAGTGGGAAGGTGCGATCGACGACGGGCGTCACCGCGCCGGTCTCGATCAGCCGGCGCAGCTCCTCGAGATCCTCTTGGCGCTCGCTCGAGATCCAGGTGCCGAGCGTCTGGTTCACGAAGAGCGAGAGGACGGTTGCGCGGAGCTGGCGGTCGACGCCTCCGAGCCATTTTCCGCCTTCCTCGCCCCCGACGATGACGAGCGTCCCCGCCGGAGCAAGAGCGCTGCGCAGTTCAGAGAGGGAGCGGTTGCCGGCGATGTCGAGGATGACGTCGTAGCGCTCGCGCCTGTCGGCCAAGTCCTCGTGCGTGTAGTCGATCACGTGGTCGGCGCCGATCGAGCGCAGCAGCTCGAGCTTCGCGGTGCTGGCGACGCCGGTCACGTCGGCTCCGTGCGCCTTCGCGATCTGAACGGCGAAGGTCCCGACGCCGCCTCCGGCGCCGATCACCAGGACGCGCTGCCCGGGCCGCACCTTGCCCTGGTCGCGCACGGCCTGCAGCGCGGCGTAGCCCGAGGTGGCGACGGCGGCGGCCTGCTCGAAGCTGATGTTGGCGGGCTTGGGTGCCAGCCGATCCTGCCGCGCGCGTGCGTACTCAGCGAAGGAGCCGTCGCAGGTGCCGAACACCTCGTCGCCGGGCCGGAACCGGGTCACGTTCTCGCCGACGGCCTCGACGACGCCGGCGACGTCCAGACCGCGGACGGGGTTCTTCGGCCTGCGGAGCCCGAAACCCGCGACGCGGACCAGGTACGGCAATCCCTCCATCAGATGCCAGACACCCTGGTCGATGCCCGCAGCCTCCACGCGCAGGACGAGCTCGTCGGCACCGGGCTCGGGCCGGTCGACCTCCCGCAGTTCGAGCACGTCGGGTCGCCCGTAGCGCTCCTGGAAGACCGCCTTCATGGTGTCCGCGCAGCGGCGGGTGCGGGCCCGATCGGATGAGTGGCGCCGCGATCGGGGCCGTCGCCGCCCAAGTCGATCCGGAAGGAGTTCGCCAGCCAACGGCAGCGACTCAGCGGCGGGTCGAGCATCGCCTCTGCTCGCACGGGATACGTCGGTACGGCGGACATCATCACGCTCCTCGGAGCCGGCGTTGCGGCGACGGCCCTGCGGCCATGGCGTTGACAATGCCTCTCGTGTCGGGGATGCCCTACAGGCTTCCTGAGGCGTGAGCCGCCCGCCATGGGGGCTGGCCTGTATTTCGCGGTCAACGGGAGCGTCAGCCGGCTGCGAACCCCACGCGGCGTCTTGCCGCCGTCAGGGCTCGACGAGACCTTCGCGGATGGCGTACCGCGTCAGGTCGACCCGGTCGTGCATGGCGAGCTTGTCGAGGATGTTCGCGCGGTGGCGCTCGACGGTCTTCGGACTGATCACGAGCACGTCGGCGATCTCCTGTGAGCTGCGCCCCTCGGCGATGAGCTTGACGATCTCTGCCTCGCGCGGAGTGAGCGGTCCGCGACCCGGCATCTCTCCGCGCTCGGTCGCTTCGAGGTAGCGCCGCATGAGGGTCCGAAGCGTGGTCGGATAGATGAACGGCTCTCCCCGGAGCGCCTTGCGGCAGGCCTCGACGATGTCGCGGTCCGCGGCTCGCTTGAGCACGAATCCCGACGCTCCGACGTTCAGCGCCTCGAAGAAGTACTGCTCCTTGTCGTACATCGAGAGGATCAGGATCCGCAACTCGGGTCGGCGTTTGGAGAGCTCCCGTGCGGCCTGCAGTCCCGTCATGCGAGGCATCGCGATGTCGAGGATGGCGAGATGGACGTCGTCCGAGAGCGCCTGCCTCACCGCCTCGGCGCCGTCGCCGACCTCGGCAACGACCCTGAGGTCGGGCTCACGCTCCAACACGGCTCGCAGACCTTCGCGCACGACCGCATGGTCGTCTGCGATGAGGACGTGTGCGGGAAGCGGAATCGACACGGTCAGGCGACATCCCTCGGCGGCGGCAACTCGAGCACGACACGGACGCCGGCGCGCTCCCCCGTCTCGATCCTCAGCGTGGCGTCGATCGCGAGCGCTCGTTCGCGCATGCCGCGGACGCCGGCGTCCTCGGCGACGTCTTCAGGGAAACCAACCCCGTCGTCCGTGACCGACACGGAGAGGCGCCCGTTGTCGACGCCGACCGCGAGCGCGATCTGCCGGGCGCCTGCATGACGAACCGCGTTCGTCAGCGCCTCTTGCACGACGCGGTAGATCGCCAGCTCGGCCTCCGGAGCGACGGCCGGTAGCGCGGCGGGCAGGGAGGAGCGAACACGCATCCGCGGTGTCTGCTCCTCGAGCGATTCGACCAGCGCCTCGAGCGCGCGCAGCAAACCCAGGTCATCCAGGATCCCCGGCCGCAGCTGCCAGGCGAGCTGTCCGACTTCGTCCAGCGTCGATCTCGCGTCCTCCTGGATCGCCATCACGCGTTGACGAAGCCTGGGCGGCGTGTCGGGCACGAGGTTCCCGAGTTGGAGGAGCATCCCGGTAAGACGCTGACCGATCTCGTCGTGGAGCTCTCGCGCGATCCGTTGCCGTTCGTCCTCCAAGGCAGCGAGGGTGCGCCGGCTACTCTCGCGGCGCTCCTGCTCGAGACGCTCGAGCATCTGATTGGCCCCGGCGACGACCGCGCGCGTCTCCGGACCGCCGATCGCCGGAAGGCGTTCGCGCGGCCGCAGGAGGTCCACCCGCTCCATCCAGGACACGGTCCGTGCGAGACCGCTGAAACTGATCCGCAACACGACGGCGTTGGCGACAACGACGAGAGCGACGCCCATGATGAGCACGCTCGCCTCCGCGAGCTGGATGGGATATCCGACCGTCGTCGGCGTGAGAACCAGCGCGAGCGTCCCGCCCGCCACGATCGCACCGTTGATCGCGATCACGCGCGCATACAGCGACGTCCGCCGGGGGCGACCCGAGAGGCGCTCCACCGCCCGGGCGAAGCGGCCGCCGCGGCCGCCGGATGCGACCGGATCAGCCACGCCCAACGAGTAGCCGGTGGACTCCGCGAGTGCTTCCATCCAGAAAGCGCAGCAGCTGAGCACTCGTCACGCAATGCAGGGTGTACTCCATCTTCACCATCTCGCGCCTCGCGGACGCGGCTCGGTCCCCCTCGCCGACGAGGGTGCCGTCGACGTTGGTGCGACCTGCTCCGTCACCGCCGTAGTCGAACTCGAAGCGGATCACGTGCTCGCCCGCGGCCAGGGCACGGTGCCTGGGCGAAGTACCGCTCGAGTCCGACCCCTCCGCGCGAGTCGGGCTTACGCTCGTCGTGTCACATTACGGCCGGCGGCCGGTAGCGTAGATGGATGGCACCGGGCGAGATCGGTGTGCTTCTGAGCCGGCGCGTAGGCGCCGGGTTCGTGGGACGCGAGGCGGAGCGCGCAACCTTGGCCGAGCTGACCGATCCGGGGACGAGCACGCTGGTAGTGCACCTGCACGGGATCGCCGGCGTGGGGAAATCGACGCTTCTGCGCGTGGGGCTGAAGGACGCACAGGCCCGTGGGGCGACGGTCTTCCGGCTCGACTGCCGCGCGATCGAGCCCACAGAGCGGGGTTTTCTGCAGTCGCTGGGCGCGGCGCTCGGCAGCGCCTGCGAAGGCGTGGAGGGCGCCGCTGAGCACCTCACCGGGCTCGGCGGTCGCACCTTGCTCGCGCTGGACAACTACGAGGTGTTCCGGCTGATGGACACGTGGATGCGACAGGTGTTCGTGCCCGCTCTCGATCAGAACACCCGCATGCTGGTCACCGGGCGTGAGCCGCCGCTACCCGCCTGGTTCGCCGCAGCCGAGTGGCAGGGCCTCTTCCGCAGTGTCGCGCTCGGACCACTCAGCGAGCGCGAGTCCCACGATCTGCTCGCCCACAGCGAGGTCTCCGGCGACGTGGCGGACCGCATCAGCCGCATCGCGCGTGGTCACCCGCTCGCGCTCAAGCTCGCCGCGGCGGCGATCACCGAGCGCCAGGATCTCGCGATCGATGAGGCCGCGACCCAGCGCGTGGTCGAGGAGCTCACGCGGCTGTTCCTTGCCGACGTCGAGGATCCGCTGACGCGCCAGGCGATCGGCGCGGCCTCAGTCGTGCGCCGCACGACGCAACCGCTGCTGCGGGCGATGTTGCCCGACGCCGCATCACAGGATGTCTTCGAGCGACTGCGGGCGTTGCCGTTTGTGGAGAGTGGTCGCGACGGGTTGGTCCTACACGAGGCGGTCCGCCAGGCCGGCGCCGCCGCGTTGCGGGCCGCCGAGCCCGGCCGTTACCGCGAATACCGCCGCGCCGCGTGGCGTGCGCTGCGCGCGGACACGGCAAGCGCTGGGACGGCGGAGCTTTGGCGCAACACCGCCGACGTGCTGTACCTGATCGAGAACCCGACGGTGCGCGAAGCGTTCTTTCCGAGCGGCGTCCAGGTCTACGTCGTCGAGCCGGCGCACCATGGCGACGGCGACGCGATCCTGGCAATCTCCGCGTTGCAGGAACCGCCCAGCTCCGTGCGGCTGCTGGCGGGCTGGTGGGCGGACGCGCCGGAGACCTTCTGGGTCATCCGAGACCGTGCCGGCAGCGTCGTCGGGTTCTACGCGATGGCCGACCCTGCCGCGGTCCGCGAAGGGCTCGTGTGGGGCGACCCGCTCACGCGCGCGTGGGCGCAGCATCTACGCGACCACCCCGTGCGCCGTGGCGAGAGCGTGCTTTTCCTGCGGCGCTGGTTGGGCGTGGAGGGCGGCGAGGGGCCATCGCCCATCCAGGCCGCGGGCTGGCTGGACATCAAGCGCAGCTACATGGCGCTGCGGCCCGAACTGCGCCGCGTGTACACGACGGTGCGCGACCTCGAGACCTATGCTCCGATCGTCACGCGCCTGCGCTTCACCCCGCTGGCAGGGACGGAGGTCGACCTCGACGGCGAGACCTACTACTCCGCGGTGCTCGACTTCGGGGCGTCGTCGGTCGACGGCTGGCTCGCCGACCTCCTGGCCGAGGAACTCGGGCTGGAGGAGGATGAGGTTGCCGTGGATGCCGACGCCGGCGAACTGCACCTGCACGGGCGCAGCATCGCGCTCGCGCCGCTCGAACTGGGAGTGATGGCCCAGCTCTGCGAGCAAGAGGGCAAGGTGGTTAGCCGCCCGGTGCTCCTGCAGGAGGTGTGGGGCGGCGGCTACGCGGGCGGCAGCAACATCGTCGATTCCGTGGTGCGCTCGCTGCGCAAGAAACTCGGCGAGGATGCGTCCGCGATCGAGACCGTGCGCGGCATCGGCTACCGGTTCCGGCGCGCCTGAGGCGCGCCGGAACGATCCGCCCGCGTCAGGCGGGCTGGCCCGCCGCGAGCGCGTGTACGGCCTCTGTGGTCAGGCACTGGCCGCCGATGGCCCAATCGCCGCTCTTGACCTCGTCGATCACGCACCACGTGACCTGGCGCATGTTCTCGCCTTCGACGCTGACCATCGCGTCGGTCAGGCGCTCGGCGATCTGCGTCTTCTGGTCGTCCGTGAAGACGCCTTCGATGACCTTGACGTTGATGAAGGGCATGTGTCGCTCCTTGGTCGCTGGCCCTGCATCGACTCTATGTCCGGAACGACCGATCGGCGTGAGATCACCATGACGGCTTGATGACGGTCCGAGCGCGAAGTCCTTGCTCCGTCAGCCGCTCAGGCCTCCATCGATCGCGAACGTGTGCGAGGTCATCATCGCGCTCTCGTCGGCGGCGAGATACAGCACCGCTTGCGCGATCTCCTCTGGGGTCGTATGGCGCCCGAGCGGGACGATGCCATCGAAGATCTCGGCGGCCTCGTCGCGCGGCTTGCCGGTTGGGATCTCGATGTCGTCCTGGAACGCGGTCGATGTCGGCCCTGGATGCAGCGAGTTCACCCGGATCGGCGTGCCGCCAACTCCTTGGCGGCCGCGCGCATCAGTCCGACTTGACCGTGCTTTGCCGCGATATAGCCCGAGATGCCCTCGAAGCCGATCAGGCCGACGACGCTTGAGGTGATGATGATGCTGCCGCCGTCGGGAACGTGCGGTGCCCCGTGTTTGAGGATGTGAAACGCGCCGAGCACGTGCACCGCAGGGTCCGTGCGAACTCGTCGGACGGGTAGTCGACGATCGCGGCCACCGCTCCGCTGACTCCGGCGTTGCTGAAGAGGATGTCCAGGCGACCAAAACGTTCGACGCCCTCCGCGATCGCCCGTACGACCGCCGGCTCGTCGGTGACGTCGGCGACCGTGGCCAACGCGTGCTCGTCGCCCAGCTCCGCGACCGCAGCGGCGAGCTTCTCGCCGTCGAGGCCCACGAGATGCACGCGAGCGCCCTCGGAGACGAAGAGCCGCGCGGTGGCCAATCCGATGCCGCTCTCACCGCCGGTGATGAGCGCAACCTTGTCCGTTAGACGAGCCATGGAACTCTCCTCGATCGAATCGTCGATCACGACCGTCCGCGCAGCGGAGGTCTCCAGAAACCTTCTCAGCGCGTCCCTGGTCGCGTCAACCGCCAACGCGGCGGACCGACATCCATCACAAGCACCCCGCCACGCTTGCGTGGGGGGACGCGCCGCGGGCCGGCGAGCCGGCGGGCTCAGGCGCGACGCGGCGGGTGAGCGCGGCAGAACTCGCGTACGGCGTCGTTGAACGCCTCCGGCTGCTCGAGGTTGCTCATGTGACCGGCGCCGGGGATCACGGCGACCGGCTGCGGCCAGCTCCTCGAGCAGCGCGACGAACTCGGCCGCAGGGTCGCCGGCGAACATTCCCGGGAAGGTGGGGTCGAACACGTGGTCGGCGGCGGCGAGCATCCGCCGGGCGCCGTCCACCCGGGCCTGCACCTCCTGCTCGGGCAGCGAACCCTTCCAGCCGGCATAGGCGTCAGCAAGCACGAGGCCGGCGACAAGCTCGGGATGGTGGCGATGGAGCTCCAGCGCGACGGTGCCGCCCCACGACAGACCGGCCACATAGGCTGCACCGAGATCGAGCGCGACGATCAGGGCCGCAAGGCAGTGCGCGTAGTCCGCCAGCGCGAACTCTGCGGGCAGGTCCGACGAGCGACCCGCCCCCGGCTCGTCCCACGCGACGACGGCGAACTCGTCCGCCAGCGCCGTGAGCTGCGGCCGCCACATGCGCGAATCCGCCACGGCAGCCATGCACGAGCACCAGCGACGGCCCTTCGCCGACGCGCTCATACCGAGCGTGCGCGCGTATCCGGCGAGGGCAGCACATGCGCTTCAGGTTGCTTTGCGGCGACGAGTGTGTTGGTGTAGCGCCATGAGGAGCCTGGCGCTCGCCGTACTCACCGCGCTGCTGCTCGCCGCTCCGGCAGTGGCCCAGAGCCCGGCGCCGACGGTGCTGACGTTCGACGACACGGATCCTCCCGGCCAGTACACCGCCACGTTGACGCAGCGCGGGGCGGGCTGCACCGGCGAGATCTTCCGCTCCGACACGGGGCCGCACAGTGCCCCGAGCTTCCTCTTCGCGCCCTGCCGGCCCACACTGCGCCTGGCCTTCCCGACGCCGAAGGCCTCGGTGGAGATGTTCGCGCGCGCACTTGTCACCACCGCCCCCGAGCTGGTCGCTACCGCGCACGACGTCACGGGCGCGACGACGACGCTCACCATCCCGGATCCGTCGTCATGGAAGCCGGTGGCGTTGGCCGTGCCGGCCGGCGGTGGTGGCATCGACTACGTCGAGTTGCGCGCCGAGGGCGCGGACCTCGGGATCGACGATCTCGCGCTCTCGTCTGCGCCGCAGCCCGACAGCTCGGTGCTCAGCGGGCCGCCGGCGCGTGCCGAGGCCGGCCCCGCGACCTTCAGCTTCGGCGCGAACCGACCGGACATCACCGGCTGGCGCTGCTCGGTCGACGGTGCCGCCTTCACCGACTGCCAGTCACCCGTGACGATCGACGGACTGGCCGCGGGAGCGCACACGTTCCAGGTCGCGGCGATCGACTCCTACGGCGCGGTCGACCCGTCGCCGGCCGAGTACGCCTGGACCGTGCTCGGACCGCCGCCCGACACGCCGTCGTCGCCGGGCACGACGCCGATCGTCAACGGCGACACGGTCTCGCTCGACTTCGGAACGCCGGGCACCGGCGTCGCGGGATTCGAGTGCAGCGTCGACGGCGGACCGTTCAATCGCTGCACGTCGCCGTTCACGGTCGGCGGCTTGCCACCTGGAGTGCACACGATCGACGTGCGCGCCGTGGACGCCGATGGGCGCGCCGATCCCACGCCGCAGCGATGGACGTTCGCCGTCCCCGAGTCGCGTCCGATCATCGCCGCCGACATCCCCAAGGCCGCCGACCTCGATCAGGACCAGATCCCGGATTCCCAGGAAGTCCTGCCGCTCGGCAACGTCCCTCCGCTCGCCGGCGTCCGGACGCTCGCAAGGCTGATCTCGGGCACCGTCTACGTGAAGCTTCCGTCGACCGCACCGCGGCTGCTGCAGGCCGGGCCGCTCGCCGGATTCATCCCCCTGAAGGGCATCGCGGCGCTGCCGATCGGCACGATCGTCGACGCTCGTCTCGGCACGCTCTCCGTCCAGTCGGCCGCCGACGGGCGGTCCGTGGGAGACCCGCGGCGCCGGGTGGGTCAGGCGACGCTCGCGTCGTCGATCTTCCAGATCCGCCAGGCCAAGCTGCGCCGGGCCGCGCTGAGAGCGCGCGCGATCCCGACGAGCCTCGTACTCGCCAGCGCGCCCGCCGACAGCCTCCGCTGCCGCGGACGTGCACCCGCGAAGGGCGCGGTACGCACGCTCACCGCGCAAGCGAAGGGCCTGTTCCGCGTCAGCGGTGGCGCCAGCCGAGCGGAAGGCCGCAACGCCACCTGGCGCACGACCGATCGCTGCAACGGCACCACGACGCGCGTCACGCGCGGGATCGTGGTCCTCTACGACAAGGTGCGAAAGCGCACCGTGACGCTCCGGGCCGGAAAGCGGTATGTGGCCCGCGCGCGGCTGTTCCAAGCCCGCAAGGGCATCCACACCGTTCGCTGAACGCCAACTTCGCGGGGCTCTCGCACGGCTGTGAGCGCGGTGCGAGCGCCGTGTGCCCGCGGTGTGAGCGGCCGCGCCGATGCTCTGGCCATGACCGCGACCGCCACCGCCCCGACCGCCCCGGCGACGACCACTTCGGCCTCGTCGCGGACCTACAGCTCGCTGCGTGCGGCATGGATCCCCTTGGCCGCCCTCTGCCTCGCCTTCTTCGTGGAGATGGTCGACAACACCCTGCTGTCGATCGCGCTGCCCACGATCGGTCGTGATCTCGGGAGTGGTACGACCGCGTTGCAGTGGGTCACCGGCGCCTACTCGCTCACGTTCGGCGGCCTGCTGCTGACCTCCGGGTCGATCGCCGATCGGCTGGGGCGCCGACGCGTGCTCCTGGTCGGCCTCGCGGTGTTCGGACTGCTGAGCCTGTGCGTCGTCTTCGTCAGCACGACTCCAGAGCTGATCGCCTTGCGCGCCGGGCTCGGCATCGCCGCCGCGGCGATGGCGCCCATCACGAACTCGCTCGTCTTCCGCCTGTTCGAGGACAAGACGCTTCGCATGCGCGCGATGACGGTGATGATCACCGTCGGCATGGCCGGATTCGTCCTCGGCCCGCTGCTCGGCGGCACCGCGCTGGCCCATGTGCGGTGGGAGTGGCTGCTGGTCGTCAACGCCCCGATCGCGCTCATCGCGTGCCTCGGCGTCCGCCTCGGCGTCGCGGCCGACCGGCCGGAGGACCTGACCGACGACAAGCTCGATCTGCCGGGCGCCGTGCTGAGCGTCGCCACGATCGGCCTCGCCTGCTACTCGCTGACGAGCGGTGTCCTGCACGGCTGGCTCTCCGCGATCACGCTCGCGTCGATCATCGGCGCCGTGGGCGCGCTCGTCGCGTTCGTGCTCCACGAGCGCCGCAGCGAGGCGCCCATGCTCGATCTCGGCCTCTTCTCAAACGGCACCGTCCGCGGCGCCACCATCGCCCAGGCGGGAACGGCGATCGCCATGGCCAGCGTCATGTTCGGGCTGATCCTCCACTTCCAGTACGCCTACGGGTGGAGCCCGGTCAAGGCGGGCCTGGCGAACCTGCCGATCATCGTGACGATGCTCGCCGCGACCCCGCTGTCCGAATGGCTCGCGCGGCGCTTCGGCCACCGCATCGCCTGCCTGGTCGGCGCGGCCTGCCTGGCCGGCTCGCTGATCGGTCTCGCGTGGGGCGTCGAGCACGGCTACCTCGCCATCGCGATCTGCATGGTCGTGATGACCATCGGACTGCGCACCGTCATGACGATCTGCGCCGTCGCCCTCGTCGACGCGATGCCGAGCAACCGCACCTCGATCGGCGCGGCGCTCAACGACACCGCGCAGGAGGTCGGCACGAGCATCGGCACCGCCGTGGTCGGAACGATGATCGCCGTGCTGGTCACCACCACGCTGCCCGCCGGCAGGTGGAGCAGCGAACTGGTGGCGTCGTTCTTCCACGGCGAGCGGATCACCTACGCGGTGCTCGCGGCGCTGGTCGGCCTGGTCACGGTGGCCGGGGCGCGCACCCTCACCGACTCGCGCACGACGGAGGAGCCGGAGCCGGCCTGACGACGACGGGCTCCTTGACCACTACTTCTTGACCTTCGCCAGCTTGCCCCTGGAGGTGGTGGTCCGCTTGTCGGCCGCGACGGCGGACAGGGAGACCTTGAGCGACCCCTTCTTGAGCAGCTTCAGCGCCGCCTTGGAGAGCTTGACCGAGACCTTCCCGGTCTTGCCGGCCTTGACCTTGAAGGTGGCCGAGCCGAGGGTCATGGTGAGCTTCCTCTTGCCCCTCTTGATCACGGTCGTGAGCTTGAGCTTGCCCTTGCAGCCCGCGGTCTCGGTCGCCGGGCAGATGACCGGCACGGCGAGCGCGTTCTTGCGGAGCCTCGAGGGAACCTTCCCGAGCTTGACCCAGGCCTTCGGGGTGGTGACGGGCGGCGTCGTCGTCGGCGGCGATGGGTGGCTGCTGCGGCGGCTGCCCGCCGCCCGGCTGAACGACCACCGGCGGGCAGTCGACGGACCCACCGACGGCATCAGCGCGGTTCGGGCTCTGAAGGTTGCCGGCGAAGTCGCGGGCCTGGACGTCGAACGCGTAGGTGTGGCCGGCGGTGGCCGGGTACGCCGCGCTGGTGTCGGTCGTGTTGATTCTGAAGGGGTTGTAGGCCCCGCCGTCGACGGAGACCCAGACGTCGTAGGAGCCGACGCCCGAGGCGGCGTCGCTGCCGCTCCAGGTCGCGGTCAGGCTGTCGCAGGCGCGCTTGAGCGAGGTCACCGAGCCAGTCGGCGCGACGTCGTCGATCAGGTTCGACCAGACATTGGTGGCGATCGGGGCGTTGGTGTCGAAGACGATCGACGCGCCGCCCGCGATCGCGGTGCCGGTGGCGATTCCCGCCTTGGGCGCGACGGAGTAGGCGACCGAGCCCTCACCCGAGGGCGGGAGGAAGCCTGCGGTGACGTCGGTGGTCTTGGCCAGCGTCAGCGGGTCGAGCGTCGTGAACGTCCACTTCACCGTGTTGCCGGTGAGCGCGGCCTCGACCTTGACGAGCATGTCCTTGCCCGGCCGCAGGTCGACCGTCTTGGTCCAGGCCGTCACGCCGGCGGGCGGCGAGAGCAACTGGTCGCCGAACGCGATCGGGCCGAGCGAGAACGTCGCGATGTCGACCTTGCTCGGATCGAGTGTGTCCGTGACCGTG
Organism: uncultured Solirubrobacteraceae bacterium; assembly: GCA_963848475.1. Taxonomy (GTDB): domain Bacteria; phylum Actinomycetota; class Thermoleophilia; order Solirubrobacterales; family Solirubrobacteraceae; genus Solirubrobacter. The sequence goes on from CAWKDW010000012.1 coordinate 32,644, forward strand.
ACGGTCTGCGCGGCCGCGCTGGCGGTCGGCAGGTTCTGGAAGCCGACCGTGTAGTCGAGCGGGCGGTCCGAGCGCACGGCGTGCATGGCGCCGCCGCCCTGGGTCCCGTACTTCTCGTTCGGGTCGAAGGACTGCAGGAGCTCCTTGATGTACTTGCTGGGCTTGTAGTTGCCCTTGTCGTCGTACTCGGGCTCCGGGACCGGGTCCTTCTCGTTGCAGAGCTGGGCGAGCCAGAGCATCTGGTACTCGTCGTCCTGCAGCAGGTCGAAGCCCCAAGCCGGGTTGGCGATCTGGTCGACGATGCCGATCTTGCCGCCCGTGACCCGCTTCTCCCAGGCGCCACTCATCACGGCGTCCATCACCTTCAGGTGGTCGCCGTAGCCGAGGCTGGCCTTGTCGGCCGCCGTCGTCAGGCCCTTCAGGACGAGGGCGCCGTCGGCGAAGCGGATCAGGTCGTCGTAGTCGTTCTGGTCGATCAGGCCCTTGGCCTTCAGGCACTCGGTCAGGCGGCGCTTCTCGATCGAGATCTCGTATGCGCCCTCGAGTTCGATGATCGGTCCGGTGATCTTGAACTCGCCGCCGTTGAAGTCGACCGTCAGCTGGCCGCCGGTCGGATCGCCCTTGGCGGCGCGCGCGGCCTTGGCCGACGGCTCGGGCGAGAGTGGGTCGGCGATGTCGCCCCGGAAGGTCCAACGGGTGCCCGTGTGGGTGATCGCCGGCCCGCCGCCCGTGGCGCCGGTCTCCGCGTAGCGCACGGTCAGCGCGCCCGACGGGCTGAACGCCATGCTGGACGCGAACAGCTCACCCGCGCCGAGCGCCACCGGCGTCGCCGAGAGGAACGTGCGCCCATCGGTCAGCGCCGGAACGGCGTCGCCGAAGCTCATCGAGGCCTGGAGCCCGAGCATGGTGTGGCCGGGGATCGTCGTCGTCGGCGTGTAGCCGACGCGGATGTAGTCGTTCGCTCCGCCCGCGAGCTTGCCGAGCGAGACCAGCACCGTGCGTCCGGCGACCCCGTCGAGGAGCGTGTAGGACGCGCCCGCGGGGAGGTGATCGACCTTCACGTCACCGCCCGCCGGGTAGCCGGAGAGGCGCAGGAACGCGGGCCGCGACGGGCCGCGGCCGACGTTGCCGAAGTGCAGATAGTCGTAGGAGGTGACGCCCCCGCGGGCCTTGGGCGCGACGACGCCCTGGACGTACGGCTTCGCGCCCTCGCTGGAGTTCTCCACGGTCACCGGGCGATAGCCGTAGTTGGTGTCGTCGAAGGCGTAGACCTGGACGTACCAGTTGGGGTCAGCCTTCAGTCCGGTGGTGTCGAACACGACCTTGGCCGTCAGGCCGTCGTCGGAGGGGGTGAAGCTGATCGCGTTGAGCGGGTGGTCCGGGTCCGGGCCGTAGCGCAGCTTCGCCTTCATTCGGCTCGTCAGGCCGCCGCCGCGCAGGGTCAGCGTGATCGGGCCGGTGTTGGGCAGCACGTTCGGCGCGACGCTCTGGAAGTCGTAGTCGTCGTTGAGGATCGTCCCCAGCGCGTCCGCGCGGGCGACCGGCACGTTCGTCGGATTGCCGAGGTGGATGCCGAAGGTCTCGTCGGGCTCGGGCGTGCCGTCGCCGAAGGTCTGGATCGCGACCGTCTTCTGGGTCTCGCCGGCGGCGAAGGTCAGGTCGCCGTTCTGCGGCCGGTCCGGCCGCTGGCCGCTGATGGTGGTGTAGCCGTAGTCGGCGTTGGACGCCGCGGCCGAGCCGTTCTCGCGCAGCGCCCAGTGCACCGTCGCGGTGCCGGTGCCGGTGCTGCGCTTGACGACGAAGCTCGCGATCTGGCCTTCGCGGACCGTGCTGTCATCGATCGTGAAGGAGGACGTGCCGCCCGGGGCGGTCACGTCGACGCCGTCGAGCTCGTAGATCGGCGCGAAGGTTCCGACGACCGTGCCGAACGTGCCGGTGCGGAAGTGCGGGTCGTAGGTCGGCTCGTGGCGGACGAGGAGGTAGGTCTGGCCGGCGGCCGGCGTGAAGCCCAGCATCGGTGCCACGTCGAGCGTGCCCGCGAGCTTGGTCTCACCGCCGACGGTGAGCCCACCGCCGGTCGCCGCCAGCCGCGTGCGCAGCGTGCCGCCCGAGGTCTGGGTGTAGTTGCCGCCCTGGACCTGACCCGGATCGAAGAGGAAGCCGTAGGACAGCCGAAGGTTCGACGCGGCGCCCGGGGTCGGCGCGACCACGCCGCCCGTGTTGCGCAGCGTCGTGGCCTGGACCCGGCCGGAGCCGGTCAGCGTGCCACCCGCGAGCACCATGCCCGGGTCGCCGGCGGCGTAGGGGTTGCCGGCGGTGAATGATCTGCCGGGATCCACGGTGGTCGTGCCGCTGGTCTGCGTCAACGGCGGCACCGTCAGGTTGTGCGAGACCTGCAGGGTCCCGTTCTGCACGAAGGCGGTGGGATCCTTGTACGACTGGTTCTGCGCGTAGCTCTCGGCGAAGATCGTCAGATCGTTGTTCAGGTTGTCCCCGGCGTCAGCATCGGCGCGGATCGTCCCGGCGTTGATCAGCTTCGACCCGGCGAGGATGTCGATCGACGCGTTCACGCGGGCGTCGGTACCTGCCGCGGGGTCCTTGGCGAAGGCGATCGTGCCGCGGTTGGTGCGCGTCGTCCCCGCGGGAATCCGCAGCCGGACCACGTCGCTGCCGCGGTTCTCCACGCGAACCGTCCAGCCCGCCTCGATGTCGGCGATCAGCGACGCCGCGCCCCACTGGACGGCGACGGTACCGCTTCCGCCGGTGAGCTTGAGCTGGCCCTGACGGACGATCGGCGGGTTGCCCGTGAAGCTGCCGCCGCTGAAGTCGAAGACGTTCAGCGCCTGATAGGAGGTCACGCTGCCGTTGTTGGTGAACGTGCCCGCGGTCTGCTGGATCGTCGTAGCCCAGCCGGAGTTGAAGCTCAGCGCGACGCCCGCGGCCACGCTCATCGTGCCGGCGTTGGCGAAGGTGTTCGGCCCGTCGACGCCGTAGTTGCGCAGCTGGCTGTTGATCTGGAACTGGCCGCCGGCGAGGTTGTCGACGCTGCCGTAGATGTTCGTGTAGGTGGTGGCGCTCTGCCCCACCCGCACCAGCCCGCCGCTGCGGTTGATGAGCTTGCCGCCGGCCGCGATCGTCAGCTGGTTGAAGTCGTTCGTCTCCGGGTTCGCCGGATCGATGAAGTCGAACGTGCCCGAGTTGTCGACTCCGCCGAAGCTGGCCTGCGTAGCCGAGCCGCCGGGCTGCGTCCGCATCTGCAGCGTCGCGCCGGCGGCGATCACCACGTTCTTGGCCGTCGGGACGCCGCTCTCGACGATGGTGACCGTTTTGCCCGCCGGGATGCACGCCTCCTGACTTCCCGTCGGCATCGAGCCCGTGGACCAGTTCGCGCCGGTCTGCCAGTCGCCGCTGGCACCGCTATACGTGTTGTCACAGGCCGCCAGTGCGGCGCCCGGCGCGATCAGGACGAGCGAAAGCGTCGCCGCGCCAGCGGCTAGGAAGGCAGTTCTCATAAGGCGCGGCTAGCGTAAGAACTCGACGCGCCGCGCAGCAACTTCGCTGGTGGCAGATGTGCGTAGGTTCGCCTCTGTTCTGGACGAACGTCGGGGGCTGGCTGCGACTGATGGGGAGTACTCAGCTCGTGGCGCCCGGCCGGCACACGGCTTCGGCCGCCGGACAGTAGGCCGGTTCTCCGGGGGTCATCCGGAAGCGGTGGCGAACCAGCGCTCGCGGCGGCTGGAGCCGAAGTGCTCCTTCTCGGCGATCAGCGCGGACGACGGCGCGTTGAAGACGCCGGTTCGTGTCGGTCCCGAGAGGAAGTCGATGTCCACGCGGCCGACGTGCCCGTGCCCGAACTCGATGTAACACGAGCCCTGGCCCAGGTGCGGGCCGGGAGCGTCGCCGCGCTGCAGTTGCGCGATCAGCGTCTGGGCGACGATGCGCGCGGCGCCCTCGGCGAAGACCCCGGCCTTGGGCACGCCGGCGGTGGCGACGTCGCCCAGCGCGTAGACGCCGTCGAAGCGCGTCTGCAGCGTGGCGAAGTCGACGGGGATGTAGCCGTCCTCGGTCAGACCGCTGGCGATCACGACCTCGGCCGCGCGGTGCTTGGGCACGCCCAGCAACAGGTCGAAGGCGAGCTCGGTCCCGTCGTCGAACGCTGCAACGCTTCGCGAAGGGTCGACCGACGCGATGCGGCGGCCGGGGATGAACGTGATGTCGCGCTCGGCGAAGGCCGTGGTGAGCGCGGCCGACGTCTCGGGCGAGGGCGGAACGGGGATGCCGAACGGGATCACGAACGAGATCCGGCAGGCGTCGCGGACGCCGCGGGCGACGAGCGCGTCGTGCAGGAGCAGGGCGCACTCGCTCGGTGCGGGCGGGCACTTGAACGGCGCGCCGCAGACGCCGATCACCGCGTGGCCCTCGGAGAAGCCGGCGATCAGCGGAGCGAGGCGCTCGGCGCCGGCGAGCGAGTAGAACTCGTTGCCGCCCTCGGCGAGGCCGGGCGTGGCGTCCATGTCGTAGTCGGCGCCGAGCGCGATGACCAGCACGTCGGCCTCGTGGACGCCGGCGTCGGTGGTCACACGCCGTGCCTCGGGATCGATCGCGGTGACCGTCTCCCGCAGGACCGTGACGCCGGGCTTGGCGATGTCGCGGTAGGGCAGACGGACGGCCTCCGAGGTCGTCCGCCCGAACATCACGTCGAGTTTCGAGAAGCCGAAGACGAACGCGTCGCTGCGGTCGATGAGCGTCACGTCGACCGCGTCGCCCGCCGCCTCCGACAGTGTCGTGCCCAGCTCGAGGCCACCGAACCCTGCTCCGAGAACGACCACTCGCATAGTCATGTCGCGACCCTACATGCAGGCTCAGGTCGTGAGGATCTGACGGTGCAGATCGAGCAGCTTGGGCACGTCGCCCGCGTCCACGCGACCCATGCCGCACTCGGTGCAGACACCCCACTCGCGCGCGCCGCCCGGGGACTCCGCCAGGGCGCTGTCGATGTGCTCGATCTGCGCGGCGGTCGTGCCGTCGGGCTGGTCGTCGGGATGGTAGGGAACGAGGGCGAAGTACAGCTCGGTCTCGCTGCCGGCGAGGTCGCGCAGCGGGGCGAAGTACGCCGCGTCGTTGCGCGCCTGCGGCACGGTGAACGAGGCCCAGCTCGACGGGCGCTTCGCGGCGGCGTTGACGGCGTTGACGAGATCGACCTGCATCCGGACGGACTCGGGCTGCTTGAAGTGCTGGTGCCCGTAGTCGCCGTAGCAGAGGTGCATCCCGACGGGGACGTCCGCCGGAACCTGGTTCAGGCAGCGGACCAGCGCGGGAACGATGTGCTCCATCGGCATCGGGTCACCGGGTCCCATCGCGCCCTCGAGGAGCCCGAACTCGACCGCGACGTCCCACTGCACCGCGACGCGGTCATGCGGCAACCGTGCGAGGGCAGCGTCGAGGTCGGCGAACAGCGCCCGCTCGTACGCGGCGGCCACGGCCGGCAGGTCGTCGGGAGCGATCGTCCCGGCCATCGAGGCGAGCGGGGTCGGGTACTGCATCTGGAAGCGCACGCCGGCCGGAATCGTTCCGTCGCCCTGCAACCGGTCGAAGACCTCGAACGACGCGGCGTACGCGTCGGCGTAGCCGAGGTTCGGCCAGTTGATCGTGTCCGCCGAGGCACCCTCGGCGAGATGGAACTGGCGCATCGGCGGGGCTTCCGAGTCGGTCTCGTACGCCTGTCCGACGACCTCCGAGCGGAACTCGGGCATCGCGCCGAACTTCTGGATCTGGAACAGGATCCAGTAGCCGCGCTCCCCGGTCTCGCCGTCGGTCATCCGGCGGACTCCGGACGGGATGCGCGAGCTGATCGCCTGCATGACGGCCTCACCGTCGGGCAGGTTGACCGAGCCGTTGAAATGGACGCTGCTGGGCGGCATCGCATTGCTCCTCACTGATCGGTGCGGAGACCGTAGATACCACGCCTCAGTCAGGCATGCAGGTCCGCCAGCGTCCGGCCGCTGACGACGGACTCGGGCCGCTCGCTCACGACGTCCGAGCCGGGGCGCGCCTCGTCGTCGCGGCGCTTGATCAGCAACCATTGCGGCTTCGCGCCCGGCCGCGTGCGCTGGAGGGCGAAGCCGCCGCGCAGCTTCTCGCCATGCAGCACGAAGACCGCGTGCCCGCGCTCGATCGCCTCGGGCCAGGCGACGCGGCCGCCCTGCTCGTAGGTGCCCCGGTCCCAGATGATCACGCCGCCCTCGCCGAGCGCGCCCTCGAAGTCGTTGTGACCCATGTCGTGCGGCTCGACCTCCACGGCCAGGCGCTTCGCCGCGGGGTCGAGCGACGGGCCCTTGGGCACGGCCCAGGACCACATCTGCCCCTCGACCTCCAGGCGCAGGTCGTAGTGGTGCGCGGTCGCCTGATGCTCCTGGACGACGAACACTCCCGCGCTGATGCCGCGGATCGCGAACTGCTCGTGTCCCTCGACCTTGGCTCGCTCGGTCGGGACGTCGGCTCCGACGAACGCCATCAGCGCCTGCAACGCCTCGGGAGCGCCCTCGGCGTGGATCTCACCCGTCGGCCGCACCCAGCCCATGACCCCGAGCTCGCGTGCCTTGGCGACGACCGCCTCGGTGTCGATCCCGTCACCCGCGGAAGCGCGCAGCGCCTGGTTACGCACGGCCATGGCAGGGAGGCTACGTCGTCAGGCGCAGGACGAGGCGCCGGTAGCCGTTGACCGAGGGCGAAGCGAGGCGCTCGACGGCGCCCGCGACCTCGATCCTCGACGTCGCGTCGAGCACGGCGTGCAGCGCGAGGAGCGCCTCGAGCCGCGCGAGCGCCGCGCCGAGACAGAAGTGAATGCCGTGGCCGAAGCTCAGATGCCGGGCGGCGCCCTGGTTGAGCTGCGCGTAGGGGAGCTCGACGAGGCCGCCCGCTGCGATCGCCACGCCCTCGAGCACGGTGTCGCTCGTGGCGCGACGCCAGAACGCCGCGAACGGCGGCTCCAGCGCCAGGCGCTGTTCGACGAATGCGCCGAGGTCCCCGGGCGCACCGTGTGTCGCGATCGCCAGCAGCGACCCCGCCAGCAGGTGCCCGACGGAGTCCGAGCCGGCGACGAGCACCTCGCGGCACAGCCCGGCGGCCTCGCGCGGGGTGATCGCTCGCTCGGCCACCGCGGTGCGCAGCACGGGAAGGATCTGCTCGCTCTCGACCGGCCCGTCGAGGTGCGCGAGGAAGAGCCGCATGATGTCGCGCTCGGCCAGCAGCCGCGCGCGCAGCCCGGCGAAGTCCTCGGTCGCGGTGTCATCGGTGCTCGCCGCGTGGGCCAGCGCCTCGAGCTCGGCCCACGCTGCGCGCGGCAGGCCGAGCAGCCGCGCGACGACCCGGAACGGCACCGGCCGGGTGAACGCGGCCACGACGTCGACCGGCTCGCCCGTGACGAGAGCGCCGAGCGCCGCCGCCACCTCCTCGGCCACCACCGGGCGCAGTCCCTCGATCACGGCGGGCGCGAACGAGCGCCGCAGCACCGATCGCATGCGCGTGTGCTGCGGCGGGTCGAGCCCGACCAGCGCCTGCGGCGTCACCTCCAGCAACTCGCGCACGCCGTCCTCGGTCGCCATCAGCTCCTGCACCCACGCGCCGTACTCGGCGCGCCGCGGCCCGTCGAAGCGATCCGAGCTCCACAGCTCCGGCGCCCGCAGCACCGCGACCGCGGTCGGGGCGTCGGTGATCACCCAGCCGTCGAGCGTGTCGTGGCGCCGGACCACCTGCCTCAGATCACCGCGCCGGCACGTCGAGCCGCAGGCGGCTCAGGATGCGCTGAACGGTGTGCTGGACGTCGCGCGGCTCGCGCCGCAACACGGTCGCGATCTCGCGCTCCGAGGTGCCGTCGAGCAGCATCGCGAGCAGCGGCATATCCTCCGCGTCGAGGCGCTCCTCGGCGTCCTCCATGACCGTGCGAGACACGGGCTGCAGCAGCCGCTCGCCGCGGTTGACGAGGCGGATGGACTCGAAGAGATCGCGCGCGGGGACGCCCTTGTCGAGTACGCCGTCGGCCTTCGCCAAGACGGCCGGGAGCGCCAGCGCGGGGCCCGCGTAGGCGCTGAAGACGATCACCTTGGGCGCGGGGATCCGCTGCTTGATGCGGTAGCAGAGCTGGAGGCCGTCGCCGTGGGGGAGGTGGTAGTCGAGCAGGGCGAGGTCGGGCTGGGTGCGGTTGAGCAGCGGCCAGACGGACTCCTCCTCCCCGTCGCTCTCGCCGGCGAAGACGATGCCGGGCTCGGCGTCGAGGACGGTGTGCAGGCCGGCGCGCAGCGCCGGGTGGTCGTCGATCACGACTACGCGGATCATGACGTTGCTCCGTTCGGGTCGAGGAGTTCATACAGTTCGATCGCCGTGCCGCGACCGGCCGTGTCAGCGGCGGCGAGGGTGAGCGTCGCGCCCATTGTGGCCGCAAAGCTCTCGATCGCGAAGACGCCGTCGGCGCCGGGCCGGCGTTCGGCGGGCAGGCGCTGCTTGGCCGAGACGTGCGGCTCCCAGGCGAGAACGGCGGTGCCGACCGGCCCGTACGGCAGTCCGAGCCGGGCCACCCCCGCCTTGACGATGATGGTCGCCCCCACATCGTCAAGCGTGCCACGCCCGACGCCGATGCCGACGGTCCTGGCGCCCAGATGGGGGGCAGCACCCATCTGGCGCTCGTACCCTTCGACGCGATGCTTCCGCCGCGGAATTCGCCCGCAACCTCCGCCTGGTCGGCTTCTCCGAGCAGGGCGGCCGGCCCGACGGAGTGCAGCTGATGGTCGTCGACGGCTTCGCCTATGTCGCGCACATGTTCTCCCAGGGCTTCTCCGTCATCGACGTCCGCGACCCCGCCCATCCGAAGCCGGGAGCCTACATCCCGTGCCCGGCGAACACGTGGATCCTGCACCTGCAGGCGGCCGAGGATCTCTTGCTCGTCCGCGTCCACGATCGCCTGTGGTGGACCGGCGGGCGCTGGGCCTACATCTCGGCGATGCTCGACGGCTTCAGCGACTACATCTTCCTGACGCTGGACATGGCCGACCCGGCCGAGCCCACGGTCGCGGGCCGCTGGTGGATCCCGGGGATGCACACGGCGGTGGGGGAGACGCCCGTGTGGGACGACCAGGCGTGGCGGTACTCCTGCCACCACGGCAGTCGCGGCACGCCCGACTTGATCGCGCATCGCACATGGTCGCCGCCCTTCGGCGGCGGGACCCACAACGCGCTGCCGCTGCCCGGCCGCGAGCTGATGGTGGTCGTCGACGAAGCGGTGATGGAGCGCCAGGCCGACGGCGTCAAGCCGATCTGGATCTTCGACATCCGCGAGCCGGGCAACCCGGTCAGCATCGCCACGATGCCCGTTCCCGACGAGGCCGACTACCTCGCCGAGGGCTCGCGCTTCGGTCCGCACAACGTGCACGAGAACCGTCCCGGCACGTGGGTGAGCGAGACCGAGATCTTCGCCACCTACAACAACGCCGGCGTCCGCATCTACGGCATCGGCGACCCGTTCGTCGATGCCCAAGGCCTGCTGTACGCCACCGACCAGAACGGTGGCCTCTCGATCCTGGAGCGCACATGACCCTGCTTGCCGCGGACCGCGACCCGTCGGCCGACCCCGGCGCGGACTTCTACCGCTTCGCCAACGGCGGCTGGCTCGACGCCAACCCGATCCCGGCCGGCTACGGCTCGTGGGGCTCGTTCGAGGAGGTCAGCCGGCGCAACGAGATCGTGCTGCGCGAGCTTCTGGAGCGTGCGGCGGCCGAGCCGGTCGACGCGCTCGACCGGCTGCTCGGCGACGCCTTCGCCGCGGGGCTCGACCAGGCCGCCATCGAAGCCGCGGGCCTCGACGCGATCGCGCCGCTGCTGCGGGAGATCGAAGGCGCCTCTGGGATCGACGAGCTGCTGCCGCTGCTGCACCGCCGCGGGATCTTCGCGCTGTTCGGCTGGGGCGTGACCGTCGACCACGACGACGCCGGCCGCAACCTGCTCTGGCTCACCCAGGGCGGGCTCGGGCTGCCCGATCGCGAGACGTATTTCGACAACGGTGCGGCGGCCGTCGCGCTGCGCGAGGCGTACGTCGCGCACATCGCCGCGCAGCTCGGCCACGTGGGGATCGAGGCCGGCGAGCTCGCGGCGTCCGTGCTCGAGTTCGAGACCCGCCTCGCGGCGCTGCACCTTCGCGCCGAGGAGCGCCGCGACACCGAGCGCATCCACAACCGCTTCGATCAGTCGGCGCTCGCCGCGCTCGCTCCCGGGCTCGATCTCCCGCGCTATCTGCATGGCCTCGGGGCGGGCGCCGTCGCGAGCGTCAACGTCGAGAACCCGCGCCTGCTGGAGGAGCTCGGCGCCGTCGTGTCCGCGACCGCACCCGAGACCCTGCGCGCGTATCTCGCGTTCACGCTGGTGCGCACCGTGGCGGACGCGCTGCCGGCGCACATCGACAACGAGGACTTCGCGTTCTACGGCCGGCGGATCAGGGGCCAGGCCGAGCAGCACGAGCGCAGCAAGCGCGTGATCGACGCGATCGGCTCCGACCTCGGCGAGGCGCTCGCGCAGCGCTACGTCGCGATCAACTTCCCGCCGGAGGCGAAGCTGCGGGCGGCATCGATGGTCGAGGCGATCGTCGAGGAGATGCGCGCCTCGATCCGGACGCGTGAGTGGATGGGCGCCGAGACCCGCTCGCGCGCCGAGACCAAGCTCGACGCGATGCGCGTCAAGATCGGCTATCCCGATCGCTGGCGCGAGTGGTCGGGGCTCGAGATCTCGCGCACGTCCTACGCCGCCAACCGGCTCAACGCGGCCCGCTTCGAGCTCGATCGCCAGCTGGCCAAGCTCGGGCAGCCGGTCGATCGCGGCGAGTGGGAGATGCCGGCGCACATCGTCAACGCCTACTACCACCCGACGCTCAACGAGATCGTCGTCCCGGCCGGCATCCTGCAGCCGCCGCTGTTCGACGCGGAGGCCGACGACGCCGTCAACTACGGCGGCATCGGGATGGTGATCGCCCACGAGATCACCCACGGCTTCGACGATCAGGGCCGCCGCTTCGATGCCGACGGTGCGCTGCGCGACTGGTGGACGGCCGAGGACGCGGAGCGCTTCACGGTGCTCGCAGACCAGCTCGTCGCCCAGTTCGATGCCTACGTGGTGCTCGACGACGTCCACATCAACGGGCGGCTGACCCTGGGCGAGAACATCGCGGATCTCGGCGGCCTCGCGCTGGCGCAGCGAGCGCACGCGCGCGCGGCCGCCGACGCGCCCGCGATCGACGAGCTGACGCCGGCCCAGCGGTTCTTCCTGGCCAACGCGGTGCTCTGGCGCGCGAACATCAGCGTCGAGCTGCAGCGCACGCTGGCCGGCGTCGACCCGCACAGCCCGCGTGAGCTGCGGGTGCTCGGCCCGGTCTCCAACCTCGACGCGTTCCAGACCGCCTACGGGCTCGCCGACGACGCCCCGATGATGCGGCCGCGGGAGGAGCGGATCGAGATCTGGTGACGGCTCAGCGCGCGTCGTGACAGCTGACGCGGAGATCCTTGGCGATCTTCTTCGGCGTCTTGGGCACCGGGCACTCGAAGCTGCTGCCGGAGGTGACCGTCCGCCAGGCGCCCTTGCGCAAGCGCATGATCACGACGCCGTCGCCCGCCACCGCGGCGCATTCCGGGTCCTCGAACTTCGCGTCGTTGAAGTGGAAGGTCGCCCAATGGCGATCGACGGTGGAGATCCAGACCACGGAGCACTTCGCGGGCACGTGGACCTTGGCGGCGATCGTGGCCCGCTCCTTGCTCGTCGCCCGGCGGCGCGCTTCGGCGTTGCCCGGCGCGATGACCAGTAACAGGACGAAGACCGCGGACAACGCGGAGGCGACGGAGCGCATCATCGGGTTCTAACGGCTCGCGCGGCTCTCGTCCAGAGACATCATCGTGATACGAGCCGGTTGACAGCACCACGCGCCCGCAAGAGACTGGTCGGGTGACCGGGAGAGGCGGCGTCCGTGACGAACTCGAGCTCGACGAGCTCCAGACGCGAGGCCCCGAGGAGCAGGCCGTCGCGCCGGGTCCGCCGCTCCTGCTGCGCGATCCCCGGCTCCGCGAGTCGCAGATGGGGCCGGTCCGCGCCTCGCTGGCACGCGCGATGCAGGCCGGCTCGGGCAATCGCGCGCTCGGCGGCATGCTGATGCGCGACCCGCCGACCTCCGCCCCGGCGAAGATCGCGCACAAGACGGGCAAGGAGGTCGACGACGCGCTCGACGCGAGCCCGTACTTCGCCAAGCTCGTGGAGGCCAAGCACAAGGCCGGCACGAAGGCCGAGGGCCACGTCCACATCCATGACGACGCCGGCTTCGAGGAGGCGTACGTCAAGATGGCGCTGACGCGATCGAACCCGGACACGGGCAAGGTCTTCACCGAGCCCGAGGCGCGCGCCCGCTCCAAGAACGTCAACGCGTTCGCCGACAACGGCGAGATCCACCTGCACGAGAACCGCGGCGAGCCCGGCACCGCGATCCACGAGTCGATGCACATCTTCTCCGACCCCTACACGAAGAAGATGGGCTACAACGCCAACGAGGGCACGACCGAGTACTTCACCCGCAAGCTCTGCGCCGAGCTGGGCATCACGCGCGGGACGTTCTACCCGTCGCAGCTCGCCTCGGCCACCAAGATGATCACGACCGTCGGCGAGGATGTCGTCGCCGCGGCCTACTTCCAGGACAAGCTGGCCGAGCTCGAGACCGCGCTCGACGCCAAGAAGACGGCCGGCACGTTCGGCAAGTGGCTGGTCGCGATGAAGGCGAGCAAGTACGCGGATGCCGATGCGCTCCTCTGAACTGCTCGCCTCCTCGCTCGCCCTGGCGATCGCCCGCTACCTCCAGGACCATCCGTCGGCGGACGCGGGTCCGTGGCGTGACAGCGACGTGGAGGCGTGGGCAGGCGAATCGGCCGAGGCGATCGGCGCCGAGGCGACCAGCGGGCTCGAAGCGCTCGACGAGTGGCGAGACGAGGTGCGCGAGGCCGACCCCGAGACCTGGGAGGCCGGACGCGTCGACTTCCTCCAGGCCCAGCTGAACTTCCAGTCCGCCCGCTCGGGCTCCTTCGCCACCGCCTCCGGCAGCCTCGCCGACTTCCTCGCCGACATGGGCGAGGCCGTCGACGTGCTCGACGAGCACTGATCGCGGCGTAGCCTCCAGGCGCGTTGCCGGGCCGCGGCCGGGAGGAGCGCACTTCATCGGCCGCTTCGATGCGACGGTGCGCGGGCTCGCGCGCCGCTACTCGCGTACGCTTCGTCGCGGTGCCCGAGGCTCAGCCGCGCGTGACGGCCCACAACACGGTGGTTCTCTTCGACGTCGAGAACCTCCTCGGCGACCCGGCGGGGTGGAAGCAGGCCGCGATGCGGCTCTCGTTCGGCGACATCATGGCCCAGCTGCGCCGCGACGGGTCGGGCCTGGTCGGACACTTCGCCGTCAGCCGGGCCTACGGCAACTGGGGCCTGAGCTTCATGAGCACGCTGCGGCGCGAGATGACCGAGAACGGGATCGAGCCGCGGCAGATCTTCGCCTACGACGGTGCCGCGAAGAAGAACGCCGCCGATATCGAGCTGGTGATCGACGCGCTCGATCTCGCGTACTCGCGCCCGGCGCTGTCGACCTTCGTGCTCGTCACCCGTGACGGCGGCTTCTCGTCGCTCGGCCGCAAGCTGCACGAGCTCGGCAAGGCGGTCGTGGTCTGCGCGGACGAGAGCTGCTCGAAGGCGCTGCGCGCCGTCGCCGACGCCTTCGTGGATCTGCCGGCGCCCGACGAAGGCCTGCTGGTGATCGACCGGCCCGCGGACACGCGTCAGCTCAGGGGCGACGATCTCGGCGCCGAGGGCGACCGGCTGCTCGACGAGGCGCGCGAAGCGGCCGTTCGCGAGGTGACCGCGCTGGCCTCAGCCGACCGCTCCCGCGTCGCACGCGACGGACTCCTGCTGGCCAACGTGGGCAACCACTTCGCGCAGACCGTCCCCACGCTCCCGGTCGCGCGCTCGGCCTACCCGGGCCTGCGCGAGTTCCTGCAGTGGGCGCTGCTCGATTCCCCGTACTGCATCGTCGACGTGCCGAGCGCGCTGGAGGGCGCGCGGTTCCGGCTCGGCCTGCGCGCGGGCGACCACGACGGGGTGGTGCTCGGCGGCTACGAACGACGCCCGCCGCGCGTCAGCGACCGCGTCGATCTCTACCGCCTGCTGGCCAGCCAGGGCAAGCCTCCGCTGCGCCTGCCCGCGCCGCAGGCGAGCGCGCAGGTGGTCCGCGCGATCGCGAAGTCCGGCATCCGCGACGAGGAGATCTCGTCCGTCATCAACCGCATCGCGGACACGCTCGTCGGGTCCGTCTCCACCACCGACGTCAAGAACGCGGTGCTCGTGCTGGCCCAGAGCGCCGCGATGACCGGCGACCGCCCGAGCGCCCCGATCAGCGACCGCCGCTACACGCTCTCCCGCAAGGCGGCGACCTATCCGGCCCTGCGGGCCGCGCTGCTGGACGTGGTGCGTGACAAGCTCGCCCGCTGGGTCGAGGTCGACGAGGAAGCGCTCAACGGGCTTGTCACAGCCTGAGCGCGGTGAACGGATCCTCGATCACGCACGGTGACCGCCACCGTGCGCTGACGGATACGCTGCGGGCCGTGCCGGAGAACCTGTCTGCCATCCGTGTCGCACTCATCACCGGCGCGGGTTCCGGGATCGGCGCGAGCACCGCGCTGGCGCTCGCCGCCGCCGGCACCGCCGTCGTGCTCGCCGGCCGCCGCCGCGAGCCGCTGGAGGACGTCGCGCGGCAGATCGCCGACAGCGGCGGCCAGGCCGCGGTCAGCGCCGGCGACATCACCGTCGAGCAGGACGCGCGGCGGATCGTCGAGGAGGCCGCGCACGGCGTTCGGCGGTCTGCACGTGATCGTCAACAACGCCGGCGCGATCCGCCGCAACGTGCGGCTGCACGAGCTCGACGTGCAGACCTGGCACGACCAGATCGCGGTCAACCTGACCGGGCACTTCTTCGTCCTGCACGCCGCGATCCCGCATCTGCTCGAGAGCGAAGGGGACCGCTCGATCGTCAACGTCGGCTCGACGCTCGCGCACAAGGTCGTCCCGGGGCACGCGGCCTACGCGGCCGCCAAGGGCGCGATCGTCTCCCTCACGCGTCAGCTGGCGGTCGAGTACGGGCCGGACGGGATCCGCTCCAACGCCGTGATGCCGGCGGTCGTGCGCACGCCGCTGGCCCACACCGACCGCCCCGACTTCCACGAGCGCGAGGACGCGATGGCGCGCGCCTATCCGCTGCGCCGGCTCGGTGAGCCCGAGGACGTGGCGGACGCGATCGTCTGGCTCGCGTCGGCGAGCTCGGCGTGGATCACCGGAACCGTCGTCGACGTCGACGGCGGCTTCAGCGTCACCTGACTAGAGCAGCGCGAACGGGCTGCGGCTGAGCGTGCGCCACGCGGCCGCGGCGGCGGCCGGCCACACGTGGTAGTCCTCGCCGCGGGCGCGATCGACGTGCAGCGGTGGATCGGGCGCGGTCAGCGCGGCCCAGCGATCGGCGTGCTCGTCGAGCAGCGCGACGTCACTCCCGAGGCGCGACTTGGCGAGGCGCATCATCAGCGTGCCCTCCATCCACAGCACATCCGGGCCGCCGACCGAAGGCCGGTAGCCGGTGAACGTCTGCGCGCCCGCGGTCGGCCAGTTGACGCGGCGGCCTTCCACGCGCAGCGTCGCGTCGGTCGTCCGCTCGACGTCCAGCGCGTCGGCGCGGCGATCGCGCCCGAGCAGCCAGAGGATGCCGAGCGCCTGCACGTCCAGCGGCCGCGCGTCGTCGTCGAGCCCCTGGCGCAGGTGCGCGGCGCCGGCGCCGTCGCGGACGAACAGCGCGGCGGCGATCGCGCGGTCGATGCGAGCGACCGCGGTGTGGGCATCCGCGGCCAGCGCGCGGCTGTCATCGGCGGAGAGGCCGTCGAGCCCGGGCTGGCAGGTCTTGCCGAGCACGGGGTCGACCGGCCGGCCGGCGAAGGTGGCGTCCAGACCCGCGAAGAAGGCGCGCGTCTCGAGGTTGTGCTCGGTCGAGACCCAGGAGACGTCGGGCCCGCCGCGGACCAGGCCGAAGCCCGCCGAGGAGCGGTCGCTGACGCGGTGCGCGAGCAGCCAGCGCGCGACGCCGGCGATCAGCTTGTCGTGGCGTCCGGAGCAGGTCAGCGCGCGCCATTCGAGCGCGGCGAGCCCGACCCACGCCTGGTTGCCGGCCCGGATCGGCCCGGCGCCGTCGGTTCCGTCGATCGTGTAGGAGCCCTCGAGCGCGCCGTCCGGGCGCTGGAGGTCCTGCAGCGCGTCGAGCAGCGCCCCGGCGCCGTCGAGATCGCCGCTGGTCGCGCGCGCGGTCGCGGTGATCGCGGTGTCGTAGGTCCAGGCGCGATCGCGGATGCGCTCGCCCAGTTTGTCGCCGCGGGGCGGGACGTAGGACGGGATGAAGCGCGCGATCACCGCGCCCTCGGCGCTGCGGGTACGCGGGGACGTCGCCATCGTTGCCACGATGGCGAGAACGACGCATGACAAGACCAGCGGTGCCCGCACAAGCTGTTGATCGTCACGTGCATAGGAGGTTCGCAGTCGTCGCAGTGTTTCCTGGACGGACATTCGGGCGCCCGGCGAGCCTGGCATGATCTCGCGCAGGCGAGCGGAAGGGCAGTCGAGGTACGTGAGCGAGGCCAGGAGTGCGCGAATCCTGCTCGTCGAGGACGACGAAGTCGTCGCGACGCTGCTCGTGGAGTTGCTGGGCAAGCTCGGGGACGTCCACTGGACGACGAGCGCCGAGCAGGCGTCCGAGATCGTCGGCGGGCGCGACTGGGACCTGATGGTCAGCGACATCGACCTGCCGGGGGTCGACGGGCTCGAGCTCGTGCGCCGTGTCAAGCGGCATCCGCCCGCAGCTGGCCACGCTGATCCTGTCGGGGCACAACTCGTTCGATCACGCCGTGGCGGCGATGCGCGCCGGCGCCGACGACTATCTGACCAAGCCGTTCGACCCGCTCGGCCTGATCGAGAAGGCGCGCTCGCTGATCGCGATCACCCGCGAGCGCCGCGCGGCGGGCGAGGAGGTCGTGCTGGCCGTCGGCGCGCACCCCGACGACGTCGAGATCGGCATCGGCGGGATCCTGCTGCGCCACGCCGCGCAGGGTCACAAGGTCACGGTCCTGACGCTCACCGGCGGTGAGATGGGCGGTCTGACGGCCGAGCGCGCCGCCGAGTCCCAGCGCGCGGCGGAGCTGCTGTCGGCGAAGCTGATCCACGCGGCGCTGACGGACACGAGCGTCAGCGAGGGCGGCGCGACGATCCGCACGATCCTCGAGGTCGTCAAGGACATCCGGCCGAGCACGGTCTACACGCACACGATCCGCGACGTGCATCAGGACCACCGCAACGTGCACAGCGCCACGCTGGTCGCGGCGCGCGGCATCCCGCACGTCTTCTGTTACCAGGCGCCGTCGAGCACGGTCGAGTTCAAGCCGACGCGCTTCGTCGGGATCGACGAGTTCCTGGAGAGCAAGATCGAGGTCATCCAGGCCTACACGTCGCAGGTCAAGATCCGCGACTACCTCGACGAGGAGCTGCTGCGGGCGACCGCCCGCTATTGGTCGCGCTTCTCGAAGGCCCGCTACGTCGAGCCGCTCGAGGTCGTGCGCGACAGCGACGACGCCGCGGTCGTCACCGCGGTCCAGGAGCGCGACGCGTTCGATTTCTCCCGGGAGGTGCTGGATGCAGGCTGATTCCCCACGCGTCTTGATCACGGGTGCGGGCGGCCCGTCGGCCGTCTCGATCCTGCGCGCGATGGAAGGCGCGCCGGTGACGATGCTGGCGGGGGACATCGACCCGTTCGGCGCCGGCCTCTACCTCGTCGACGCCGACCGCCGCTCGATCCTGCGCCGCGGCGACGACCCGCGCTTCACCGACGACCTGCTCGCCCAGTGCGTGCGTGACGGCGTGGACGTCGTGGTGCCCACGGTCGACAGCGAGCTGCTCCCGGTGGCGCGCCGCCGCGAGGACTTCGCCGCCGCCGGCGTCACGCTCGTGCTCGCCTCCGAGGACACGCTCGCGACCTGCGTCGACAAGTGGGCGCTCGTCGAGCGCTGCAGCGGCCACGTCCGCGTCCCGGCGACCGTCGTCGCCGACGAGGACTTCGACCCCGCGGCGATCGCGCTGCCGGTGATCGTCAAACCGCGCTCGGGCAGCGGCTCGCGCGGGATCCGGCTGATCGACCGCGTCGAGGAGCTCGAGGCGCTCGAGCGCGACGGCACGCTGCTCGTCCAGGAGCACCTGCCCGGCCCCGAGTACTCGCTCGACGTGCTCGCGCGCGCCGACGGCCACGTCGCGGCGGTCGTCCCGCGCGAGCGGCTGAAGGTCGACTCCGGGATCGCCGTCACCGGGCGCACGTTGCACGACGAGGCACTGGAGCGCTTCGCGCGTGACGTCGCCGGGCTGATCGGGCTGACCAGCGTCGCCAACGTCCAGGTCAAGGGCGACACGGCCGGCGAGCCCGCGTTGCTGGAGGTCAACGCGCGCTTCCCCGGCACGATGCCGCTGACGATCGCCGCCGGGGTCGACATGCCGCGGCTGGCGATCGGAGAGGCGATCGGGCAGCCGATCGCCGACGGCCCATTGCCGTTCGAGGACATCGCGATGGTGCGCTTCTTCCAGGAGCGCTTCTTCGCCTTCGACGACATCACCGACCTGCAGCGCCACGCGGCGGAGATCGTCGCGTGAACCCGCTCTCGGACATGCACGTGCACTCGACCTTCTCGGACGGCAAGGGCACGATCGAGGAGAACATCGCGGCGGCCGAGGCGCTCGGCCTGGCCGCGCTCGGCTGCGTCGATCACGTGCGTGTCTCGACGGACTGGGTCCCCGAGTACGTGGCGGCGGTCGCGCGGCTGCGCAGCGAGACCCACGTCGAGCTGCGCTGCGGGATCGAGGCGAAGCTGCTCGACACGACGGGGGCGCTGGACCTGCCCGGCGGCATCGAGGGCGTGGACGCGATCTACGCCGCCGATCACCAGGTACCGCTCGAGGAAGGGCCGACGCATCCGCGCGAGGTCAAGGAGCGCATCGAATCCGGTGATCTCAGCGCGGCCGAGGTCATCGACGCGATCCTGACCTCGACGGCGCGAGCGATCGACCGACCGGAGCGGATCGTGATCGCCCACTTCCTCAGCATCCTGCCGAAGATCGGGCTGACCGAGGCCGATGTCCCGCTCGCCGGGCTCGAAAGGCTCGCCGACGAGACCCGCCGGACAGGCCAGGAGATCGAGATCTCCGAGCGCTGGAAGTGCCCGTCGGCCGCGACGCTGCGCCCGTTCGTAGCGCGCGGCGTGCCGATCCTGCTCTCCACCGACAGCCATCTCAGCGAGCGGATCGGCCGCTACGAGTACTGCCTCGCGGTGCGGCGCGAGTTGCAAGCCGGCTGAGTCGCGATGCGCGTGCTCGAGTGGATCCTCACGGTGTTCGTGATCGCCGGAGCCGTGCCGCTCGTGGCGGGCTGTTACCAGTTCCTGCTCGCGGGGCTGCATCGGTTCCGGCACCACGGGCACGGGACGCTGGAACGCGAGCCGAACGTGGTGGTGGTGGTGCCGGCCTGGAACGAGGCGGCGGTGATCGGGCGCACGATCGACACCCTGCTGAGCCTCGACTACCCGGCCGAGCGGCTGCGCGTGTACGTCGTCGACGACGCGAGCACCGACGAGACGCCCGACGTCGTCCTCGGCAAGGCCGCCGAGTACCCGGGCCGAGTGTTCCACCTGCGCCGCGCGAAGGGCGGTGAGGGCAAGGCGCACACGCTCAACCACGGGCTGCGCCAGATCCGTGAGGAGGGCTGGTACGAGGCCGTGCTGATCATCGACGCTGACGTGATCTTCACGCGGCGCTCGCTGCGCCGGATGGTGCGCCATCTCGGCGACCCGAGCGTCGGCGCCGTCACGGCGTACATCAAGGAGGGCAGCC
Source organism: uncultured Solirubrobacteraceae bacterium (assembly GCA_963848475.1). Classification (GTDB taxonomy): domain Bacteria; phylum Actinomycetota; class Thermoleophilia; order Solirubrobacterales; family Solirubrobacteraceae; genus Solirubrobacter. The sequence goes on from CAWKDW010000012.1 coordinate 52,657, forward strand.
GGCCCGCCAACTACATGAATCGGTTCATCTCGTTCGAGTACATCGGCGCGCAGGCCGGCGCGCGCCGCGCGCAGAACGTGCTCGGCGCCCAGGCCTGCCTGGCCGGAGGCGCGCAGCTGCTGCGCCGCGAGAGCTTCGAGGCGATCGGCGGCGAGATCGACACCTCGTCGCTGGCCGAGGACACGTTCACGACCTTCAACGTCCAGCTCGCGGGCGGCCGCGTCGTCTTCGAGCCGCACGCGATCGTCTGGGCGGAGGAGCCGCGCGACATCGCCGGCCTGTGGAAGCAGCGGCTGCGCTGGGGCCGCGGCAATGTCCAGGTCACGCTGCGCTACCGCCACTGCTGGCTGCGTCGCAAGGCCGGGAAGCTCGGCGGGCTGAGCTTCGCGCTGATCTGGTTCTCGGTCTTCCTGATGCCCGCGCTGATGCTGCTCTCTTCGACCTCGCTGATCACGCTGTTCCTGCTCAACCGCGACCTGTCGGTCGACGTCTTCCGCTCGCTGTGGGCGCTGAACCTGGTGACGTATCTGTTCGTGACGCTCTCGGCCTTCGCCCAGGACGGCCCCGCCGCGCGCCGGAGCTGGTTCGAGGCGGTGACGTTCCCCGGGCCTGATCAGCCTCGCGATCATCGCCGCCACGGTCTCGGCGCCGCTGATCGACGACTTCCCCGAATGGCTGCTGCTGTTCGCCTACGTGTGGCTGTCGGCCTCGATGCTCGCCGCCTATCTCGTGCGCCGGATCGAAGGGCTGCGCTTCGTCGGCCGGCTCGCGCGGCCGTTGCTGTACGTCGTCGGCTACGGGCCGCTGCTGTGCGCGATCACCGCCAATGCGTACATCGCGGAAATGCGGCGCGCGGAGATGGCGTGGGAGAAGACGGAGAAGACCGGTGCCGTGGGTGACCTCGCGTGACCGAGGACTTCGAGGCTGAGCTCGCGGCCGACGAGCGCTTCGAGCGCCGGCTGTTCTGGCGCCAGCTGGCGATCGTGATCCTGGTCGCGGCGGTGATCGTGCTGTTGATCGTGGTGGGCTAGCGGATGGGCGCGCGCGGGGCCGGCGGCAGGACGCGGCTCGCCTTCGGGCTCGCCGTCATCGGCGGCCCGATCGCGGCGCTGCTTCCGGGACCGTCGCTCGACGCGGAGCTGTTCGTACTCACCTGCCTGCTGACGGTCGCGCTGCTCGCCGTCGCCTCGATCGGCGCCGTGCGCGGCAACCAATCGGCGCAGCTGTGGCTGTCGATCGCGTACCTGCTGATCCTCGGGCTGATGCGCGATGCCGGCGACGGGCCGGCCGGCTTCCTGCCGCTCGTGATCCTCCCGATCGTGTGGCTGGCGCTCTACGGCACGCGGGTCCAGTTGCTGATCGCGCTCGGCGCCGCAGGCTTGATGTTGATCCTGCCGTGGGCGATCATCGGCGGCAGCCACTACCCCGGCGGCACGCCACGCAACGCGCTGCTGGTCCTGATCGTCGCGGCACTCGTCGGCATCACGATCCAGCAGTTGCTCGGGCAGGTGCGCGGAACGCGCGACCGCCTGTCAGGCGTACTCGCGGCGGCGACCGGCAACGCGATCATCGCGATGGACCTGCGGGGCGTCATCACGGTGTTCAATCCCGGCGCGGAACGCCTGCTCGGCTACAACGCGGACGACGTGATCGGGGTGATGACGCCGGAGCGAATGCTCGACCCCGACGAGATCGCGGCGATCGCGCGGGAGCTCAACGTCGAAGGTCACTTCGCGACGATCCTCGCCCGCGCGGCCGGCGAGGACAACGAGAGTCGCGAGCTGACCTACCTCCGCAGGGACGGCACGCGCCTGCGGGTGACGCAGCAGCTGACGGTCGAGCGTGATGACGAGGGCAACGTGATCGGTTTCCTCGGGGTCGCGTCGGACGTGACCGAGCGGCTGCGCGCAGAGGCGGCCCTGCGCGAGCAGCGCGACTTCACCGACGCCGTGCTCGAGACGGCGGGCAGCCTCGTCGTCGTGACCGATCGTCACGCGCGCATCGAGCGCTTCAACCGGGCGGCGGAACAGATCACCGGCTTCGTGGCGGCGAACATGGTCGGCCGCTCGCTGATCGAGGTACTGATGCCGCCCGAGTCGGTGCGGGCGGTCCGCGCGGAGCTCGCCTCAGCGCTCCCGGACTGGTTCCCACGCCGGTACGAGCACGAGCTGATCACGGCCGGCGGCGGCCGCCGGCTGGTGTCGTGGACCGTCACGTGCCTGCTCGACGCCGACGGGGCGATCAACCACCTGATCGCAACCGGGACCGACGTGACCGAGAAGCGTCGTGCCGAGGAGGCGCTGCGGATCTCGACCGACCGGCTGGAGGGGATCCTCGAGCACACGACGACGCGGATCGCCGTCAAGGATCGCGACGGTCGCTACCTGCTCGTCAACCGGGCCTGGCGGGAGTCGGCGGGCCTGGACGGGACGGGCCACACCGACGCCGAGCTGTTCGCGCCCGAGATCGCGCGTCGCGCCAAGCGCACCGACACCGAGGTCTGGGACACCGGCGCCGTGCTCGAGTACGAGCGCGAGATCGGCGAGTCGACCGCGCTCGTGGTCAAGTTCCCGCTGCGCGACAGCGACGGCGGGATCTACGCGATCGGCTCGGTCGCGACCGACATCTCGGAGCGAAACCGCGCGCTCGCCGAGGCGCGGGCGGCCTCGCGAGCCAAGTCGGACTTCGTGGCCAACATGAGCCACGAGATCCGCACACCCCTCAACGGCGTGATCGGCATGCTCGAGCTGCTCGAGGACACGCCGTTGAGCGATGAGCAGCGCTCGCTCGTGACCACCGCCGTCTCCTCGGGCGACGCCCTTCTGGGCGTGATCAACGACGTGCTCGACTTCTCCAAGATCGAGGCCGGCAAGCTCGAGCTGGAGGACCGCCCGTTCGATCCTCGCGAGCTCGTCGAGGCGACCTGCGCGATGCTCGCCCCGCAGGCACAGGCGAAGGGCGTCGAGCTCACCCTGTTCGTCGCCGAGTCGGTCCCCGGCACGCTGCGCGGCGACGAGCACCGCCTGCGCCAGGTGCTCACCAACCTGCTGGCCAACGCGGTCAAGTTCACGGCGCTGGGGGAGGTCTCGGTGCGCGTCGAGGCCGAACGCCCCGACGACGGCTACGCGCTGCTCAGCGTGGACGTGGGGGACACGGGGATCGGCATCGCTCCGCAGCAGCTGGCGAAGCTCTTCGAGCCGTTCACGCAGGCCGACACGTCGACGACGCGGCGCTTCGGCGGCACCGGCCTCGGCCTGGCGATCTCGCGCCGGCTGGTCACGATCATGGGCGGCGAGCTGTCCGCCGAGTCCGAGCCGGGCCTCGGCAGCGCGTTCCACTTCCGGCTCCCGTTCACGATCGTCGACGACGGGCGCACGAGCCGTCGCACGCGTGCCCTGCTGCCGTCCGACGCGCGCGTCCTGATCGTCGACGACAACGACACCAATCGCGAGATCCTGATCGCCTACCTGCGGCCACGCGTCGCCGTCTGCGACGACGCGGGCACCGGCGCGCAGGCGCTGGCGCTGCTGGAGACCGCGGCGCGCAACGGCCGGCCCTACGACGCGGTCGTGCTGGACTCCGAGATGCCGGAGATGAGCGGCGCCGAGGTCGCGCACGCGGTCCGCGTGGCGCCGGACCTGCGCTCCACCCGGCTGGTGATGCTGACGTCGGCCGGCGCGGTCTCGGCCTTCTCCGACGGGGTCGAGGTGGAGCGGCTGCTGACCAAGCCGGTCCGCCGCTCCGCGCTGTTGGAGGCGCTCGCCGAGACGCTTTCCGACGAGGAGCCGGAGGCGACCGAGGCCGCGTCTCCCGAGCCCGTCGAGCCGGCGGTGCGCGGACGCGTGCTGGTGGCCGAGGACAACCCGGTCAACCAGCTCGTGATCGAGACGCTGCTGCGCCGGCGCGGCTTCATCGTCGACATCGCCAACGACGGGCTGCAGGCCGTCGAGCGCCTCGATCCGGAGCGCCACGACGCGATCTTCATGGACTGCCAGATGCCGAACCTCGACGGCTATGAGGCAACGGCGCGGATCCGGGCGAACGAGCCCGAGGGGCGCCACGTCCCGATCGTCGCGATGACCGCGCACGCGTTCGCCGGCGACCGCGAGCGCTGCCTGCGCGCCGGCATGGACGACTACCTGAGCAAGCCGCTGCGCAGCGAGGACCTCGACCCGGTGCTCGAGCGCTGGCTGGCCGCTCCGTCCAACGGCGCGCTGGAGGCGGGGTTGGTCGACGGCGAGCGGACCCGCGCCCTGCGTGGCGTCGATGCCGGGCTCGTCGCGCGGCTGGTGGAGGCGTTCGCGCGGACCACGCCGCCGCTGCTGGACGAACTGCGCGCGGCGGTCGCGGCGGGCGAGCTCGAGACGGTGCGCCAGCTCGCGCACAAGCTGCGCGGCTCGAGCGACACGGTCGGCGCCCAGCGGCTCTCCGAGCTCGCGCGCCAGCTCGAGCTCGGAGAGGACACGGCCGCGGCGGCCGAGCAGCTCGAAGCGGTCTATCGCGGCACGCTCACCGAGCTCGAGTCTGCGGGCAACTACGCAGCGTGACGGTGCGGCGCCCCGATGCAAGCGCGGCCGCGGCGTGGCAGCATCGGCCGCATCTCCCGCCTCAAGGAACGAACCCGATGACGAGTGTCATGCCGGAGGCCCTGATGGACCCCGCGATCTACGCCGAGAACCCCGCGACGGTGGAGTTGCGCGAGCCGCACATCTCCCGGGTGTTCCTTGCCGGTGAGAAGGCGTACGAGGTCATGAGGCCGATCCACGACCAGGTCCCGATGCCGATCTCGTGGCCGTCGGCGCTGCGGTCGCTCGCTTGCATGCCCCCGCGCCCGTCGCAGCGGAGCCCCGCGGCGACTGGCTCGACGGCGCCGTCCAGGCCGACGACGGCGTCGACGCGCGGCTTCTGGCCCGCGCGCGCGGCCCGCAGTCGCTGCATGTCGTTCCCGACCGCGTCGGCGGCTGGCACGTCCAGCGCGAGGGCGAGCGCCGGCCGCTCTCCGATCACGGCAGCGAGACCGACGCCGAGCGCGCGGCCGTGCGGATCGCCCGCGCGACCGCCACGCCCGAGGTCGTCGTCCATGACCGCTACGACCGCATCCACCGAGTGCCGTCCTAGGAGCCCAATCATGCCCACCCCGATCATCGCTGCCTACGACCCCTTTCTCGAGGATCGCGCGCCCCTCGAACTCGCGCTCGCCGCAGCCGAGCTGACCGGCGCCGACGTGCTCGCGGCCGCGGTCCGTCCGTCGCCCTTCGTCGGCGGCTGGGCCGACCTGTACGTGGTCGACGCCGGCCCCGACGACACGATCGAATCCGCGATGCGGCGCCTGCATGAGGAGTTCGGCGTTCAGACGCGGATCGTCACCGACGCCTCGGTGCCCCGCGCCCTGCACGCCCTCGCCCGTGACGAGGGTGCGGGCATGATCGTGGTCGGCTCGACCGGCCGCGGCCAGACCGGGCGCGTCTTGCCCGGAAGCACCGCCGAGCGACTGCTGCACGGCGCGCCGTGCTCGGTCGCGCTCGCGCCCCGTGGCTACGTGCGCACGCCGTTGGACGCGATCGCGGTCGGCTTTGTCGACTCGCCCGAAGCGCATGCCGCGCTGGCCGTGGCGCACATGCTCGCGGGGCGCGCGGGAGCGCGGCTGCGCGTCATCGTCGCGCTGCACCCCACGAGCGGGCTCTCCTCCGGGAGCAAGACCCCGCCGCCGGGCCTCGGACTCGAAGGCCGACACCGTGCCGCCGTCGAGGCGACCCTGACGGCCGCGTTGAACGCGCTCCCGTCCGGCGTGGAGATCGACCGGGAGATCCACGTCGAAGATCCCGCCGACGTGCTGCTGGCCGTGTCCGAGCATGTCGGCCTACTCGTCTGCGGCTCACGCGGCTACGGCCCACTGCGCAGCGTCCTGCTCGGAGGGGTGTCGCGTCGGCTCGTCGACGGCGCGCAGTGCCCCGTGCTCGTGCTCCCGCGCGAGACCGGCCGACCGCTGATCGACCTGATCAGCGAGCGGCCAAGGCCCGCGGCCGTCAGTCACTGAGTGCGATCGAGGTAGCCTGGCGGTATGGCCGAGATCAGCGTCAAGGTGGAGGACTCCGGCAGGGCGTACATCCGCCTCGCGGAGGGTGAGGTCCGGGACTCCGTCCAGCTCGACGAGCTCGAGGACGCGGGCCGCATCGTCGCGCTCGAGTCGATGATCCTGCACTTCGACTTCTACGGCCGGCTGATCGGCATCGAGGTCACCAGCGGAGGCCACGGCGCGTTCCCGCCAGGCCTGCTCGATCAGGCGCAGTGAGCCTCCAGGAGCACGTGGATCGCCACGCGATCCTCGCCTTCGAGAAGCAGCTGCACGCCTACGAGGTGGTCGGCGACCGCGGCTGGGAGGTCGACCTCGAGGCCGGCACGATCAGCTTCGACGACGACCTCGAGATGCGCGTCGCGCTGCTGGGGACCGAGGACGACGAGCACGGCTGGGCCTGGGGCTGGGCCGATCCGGACGAGGACTTCCCCGAGGCCGTCGTCGCGATCGGCCGCGGGTTGGGCGACTACGGCCGCGAGCATGACCTGCCGCCGCTCTACGAGCCCGAGACGCCGCCCGGTGCCGAGCCGCTGCTCGACCGCATCGGCGTGATCGCGTCCGGCGTGCTCGACCTCCAGGCGACCTACCACGCGCCGCTGGACGGGGGTGGCCGGGTCCTGTTCGCCCTCGAGCATCCGTCGCTCGCGCTGCCGGAGCCCGACACCGCGAGGCTGTTCAAGATCGTCCGCGACTCCGGCTTCGTGAGCGACTGGGCCGCGGCGAAGGCCGCCTACGTGGCCGTGCGCGGCTAGGGGTACAACCGGTGGTAGATCGTCCAGATGCTGTCGCCGTAGCCGGTCTCGTTGGGGTTGTTCCTCGCCCCGACGGTCTTGACCAGCTCCTCCTCGGTCGGCTGCGGCGTCTTCGCCAGCTCGGTGTCGACGCGCGAGCGGACGACCGGCCCGGCGAGCGCGGTGCCGCCGCTTGAGGTCGCGACGGAGTTGATCCGGCCGCCGACGTCGTTCGGCATGTTCTGGACGGCGAGACGCTGCCACGCGGCGCGGTTCTCGCCCCATTTCTTCGGGTCCTTGATGTACGCGGTGAGGCTGCCCGTGCCGAGACCCATGCGGTCGGTTTCGGGGATCTCGCCGGCGAGCGTCTTGGCGGTCTTCTTGTCCTTGCCGCCGATCTCGCCGTGCTTGGTGTCGATCGTCTCCTTGAGGTCGACCGCGCCGAACATCGTCCGCACGTTGTCGTCGGTCAGCCCGCTCGGCGTGATCGTGCCCTGCTTGTCCTTGATGAAGTCGTCGGCGGTCGTGCCGGCGTCGGACGCCGTCTTGACCGCGTCGAGCAGCGTCTTGACGGCGTTGACGCGGGTGATCGCGTCGGCGATCTCGGTCTTGGTCAGCTCGGGTGTGGCCAGCTTGCGCAGCGAGGAATATTTGCGCAGGGCGTCGAGCGCGTAGGGCATCGTCGCCTGCTCGATCGTCGCCATGCTGGCCTTGACCGCGGCGACGGTGTCGAGCGAGGACTCCACGGGCGCCGGGGCGTCGCCGCCGCGGTTGGTCTCCCAGACGCCGATGCAGTTGGAGATCCGCGTGGTCAGGACCTCGGCCGTCGGCAGCGTCGCGACCTCGGGGACGCGGGCGAGCAGCGCCGTCACGCTGGCATTGCCGGCCGAGCGCTGGAGGGCGAGGATCGCCGAGGCGGGCGCCGGCGCGGGGGCGGCGCCCTCGCGCTCCTGCGGCCGGCGCTGCCGGCGGTCGTGCACCCTCAATGGAAGTCCTCCCGGTCGAGCTCGATCGGCACGCCGTGTGGCGTGCGAGCCGCCGCGTGCTCCCACGCGTGGCGGTAGCGGGCGAGCGTATCCGCGTCCGCCAGCCCTCGCTCGGTGACGAGGCGCTCGAGCGTGGCCAGCCAGCGCTCGTAGTAGCCCTCCTCCGGTGCGGCGGCGACCGCCTCCGTCCACTCGGGCCAGGTGAACAGGCCTCGCTCGCTCAAGGACACCGCGAGCGCGAAGGCCTGCGCCTCCCACGGCTCCGAGAACACCGGCTCTTCGGTCAAGCGGCCTCCAGGTAGGGCTCGAACGCGTCGATCGAGACCGATTGCGCGACGTCGGTCCCCCACAGCTCGTGTGCGCTGAAGCGCACCGTGTAGAGCCACTGCGGGTCCTCGCCCTCGAAGCGCGCGTTGCGGTCCGGGTAGACGTGGCAGCCGTGGATCAGCTCGACGGTGCCGGTGCGGCCACGGGCGTAGCGGGGGAGACGCGTGTGGCCGCGGGGGTGGGTGTTGTGCGTGCGCACGCGGTCGCCGATGGCGAAGCGCGCCTCGCGTGGGGCCGGGCGCGCGGCCGGCCCGCCGCGGGCGAGCGTCGCCGCGACGTCCTCGGCCGCGAGCACGCGTCCGGGCGGGCGCTCGAGCATGCCGCGCTCCGCCAGCAGCCGCTCGAGGCCGGCCAGCCAGAGCTCGAAGTAGCTCTTGTCGAGGTACTCGGCCGGCGGGCGATCCTCGCGGGCGAAGCGCGAGGCATCGATGTTCCACTCGCCGGAAGCGCCCAGCGCGATCGTCAGCGCGAAGACCCGCCGCTCCCAGTCCGCGTGGAAGGCGGGTTCGTCGACCTCGGCGACGACCGGGCCGAAGCCGTGCGCGCCGCCCATGTCGTGGGCGCCGTTCACGGCGTGCCCGCCAGCCCGGTCCCGATCATCGAGTCGCGCGTCACCAGCGTGGCGAGTTGCTCCTCGCTCCAGTCCTCGGTCCCGCCGGGGCGCATCGGCACGACGAGGTAGCGCACCTCGGCGGTCGAGTCCCAGACGCGGATCTCGGTCTCGGCGTGCAGCACCACGCCGAAATCGCTCAGTACCGCGCGGGGGTCGGACACGGCACGCGAGCGGTAGGGCGCCGACTTGTACCAGACCGGCGGCAGCCCGAGGACCGGCCACGGGTAGCACGAGCAGAGCGTGCAGACGACCATGTTGTGCGTGTCGGGCGTGTTCTCCAGCGCGACCATGTGCTCGCCCTGGCGGCCCATGTAGCCGAGCTCGGCGATCGCGGCGGTGGCGTCCTCGCGCAGCCGGGCCGCGTACTCGGGATCGCTCCAGGCCTTCGCCACCACGCGGGCGCCGTTGTGCGGGCCGACCTTGGTCTCGTAGGTCTCGATCAGCGCGTCCAGCGCGGCCGGGTCGACGAGGCCCTTCTCGATCAGGGCGCTCTCCAGCGCGCGGACGCGTACCTGGGTGTCGGAGAGTTCGGACCCGTGATCGTGATCGTGACCCATGTCCGCACTCTACCCAGGGTTAAGCCGTGCGATCGGCGGGTACTCGACGGGTTCGATGGAAGACGAGCTGAGTATTCACATTTCGCGGTCTGGCGCGATCGCCAAGGTCACCGCCGGTGGCGAGATCGACCTGTCGACCGTCGACGAATTGCGCTCAGCGGTGACCTCTGCGGCTGAAGGCGCAGAGAAGCTGTGCCTCGACCTCACCGCCGTCGAGTTCATCGACAGCTCCGGGCTCGGCGGGCTGCTGGAGTTGCGATCGACGCTGCGGAGCCGTTCCGTGACGCTCGAGATCGTCGCCGGCGACGGTCCGGTCAGGCAGGCGATGGAGACCACGGGGCTGTCCGAGCTGCTCGCTCCGGAGGCGAAGTAGTTGCACGCGGAATCGTTTGCGCTACAGTTCAGGGCGTAAGCGGAATCCCCTCCGTTTACTGGTTGGCAACAAAGCTTCGTCCTTTGGAGGACACCTCTCATGAGCACCGCCACGGCCCTCGCCGGCACGTTCAACGCTGATCCTGTCCACTCCAGCTTCGGCTTCGCGGTCAAGTACCAGAACGTCTCGCTGTTCCGCGGCACGCTCGACGAGGTCGCCGCGACGCTCGTCGACGGCAAGCTCGAGGGCACCGCGCAGGTCGAGTCGATCTCGATCCGCACGCCCGAGCAGTTCCGCGCCCACGTCCTCAGCGCCGACTTCTTCGACGTCGAGAGCAACCCGACCGTCACGTTCGTCTCGACCGACCTCGACCTCGCCGATGACGGCACCGCCAAGGCCACGGGCGACCTGACGCTCCGCGGCGTGACGCAGTCCGTCACCGCCGCCGGCACCTGGGCGCCCCCGTCGCAGGACGCGTTCGGCAACACGCGCGCGCACCTGCAGCTCGAGACGGTCATCGATCGCACCGACTTCGGCCTCAACTGGAACATGCCGCTGCCGTCCGGTGGCAACGCGCTGGCCAACCAGGTCACGCTGACCGTCGACGTCGCGCTGGTCCAGGCCTAATTCGATGCGGATCCTCGGCATCGCAGGCAGCCTCCGCCGGGGATCCCACAACCGGCGGCTGCTCCGGGCGGCGGGCACCTTGCTCCCGCCCGGAGTGGAGCTGGTGGAGTGGGACGACCTCGCCGGCCTTCCCGCGTTCGACGAAGACCTCGAGACCACGCCGCCTGAGGTGGTGCGCGAGTTCTTCGCCGCGATCGAAGGCGCGGACGCGCTGCTGATCGCCACGCCGGAGTACAACGCATCGCTTCCGGGTGCGCTGAAGAACGCGCTCGACTGGGCCTCGCGGCCGTTCCCCGAGAACGTGCTCCGCTACAAGTCGGCCGCGGTCATCGGGGCCAGCACCGGCCTCTTCGGCGCCGTCTGGGCGCAGGCCGAGGTGCGCAAGGTGCTCAAGGCCTCAGGCGCGCACGTGCTCGAGTCTGAACTTCCGGTGGGTATGGCGGACTACGCGTTCGCGGAGACTGGTGACGGGCTCGCGGATCCCGAGCTCACCCAGCGTCTACAGGACCTGCTCGGAGACCTCGTGCGCGAAGTGCAGTCCCCAGTCGAAATATAGATGTCTCGGCCTCCGTCCTCGCAAGCTCGGACCTCGGACGACGTTACATTCGAACTTCCCCTGCTGCAGCCCGACCCCACTCCACGCGAGCGGGCGGATGCAGCCCGAAACCGCGCGCGCATCCTCGCCGCGGCCGAGGAGCTCGTCGCCGAGCAGGGGATCGAAGCGGTCTCGATGGAGGACGTCGCACGCGCCGCGTGCGTCGGCACCGGAACGCTCTACCGCCGCTTCGGCGACCGCGCCGGGCTCGCGTTCGCGTTGCTCGACGATCAGACGCGTGACTTCCAGAACGCGCTGATCTCCGGGCCGCCGCCGCTCGGGCCGGGCGTGCCCGCCCGCGAGCGCCTGCGGGCCTTCGGAAAGGGCTACCTCGACCTGCTCGAGCGCCACTCGGCGCTGATGGTCGCCGCGGCACCGGGCGCCAAGGAAGCCGAAGGCCCGTACTCGCTCTACGTGACGCACCTGGCGATCCTGCTGCGCGAGGCCGCACCGCACCTGGACGCCGCGTTCACCGCGGAGGCGCTGCTGGCCACGCTCTCGCCCACGCATCACCTGCGTGCGCGCCACGGACTCGGCTGGCCGCTGCAGCGGATGCGCGACGGCTGGGTCGCGATGGTCGACTCGCTCAGCGTCGCCGCGGCCTGAAGCCCATCACGATCCGCGCCTCGCCGGAGACGGCGCAGAGCGTGTGATGGAAGCCGGCGGGCACGATCGCCTCGCCGCCCGGGCCCATGATGTGTTCCTCGCCGTCGAAGCGCAGCCGCGCTACGCCGTCGATCACGCGCAGCAGCGTGTCCTCTTCAGGCCGCAGGCGCAGCGCCGACTCGGCGGTCAGCGTCTCGAACGTGAGGGTCGCGCCGTAGCTGACGGACGCGGGGGAGGAGGTCAGGGATGCCATTGGCGCAGATACTCCTCGCCTCCGCTTTCCGTTACATCGGTGCAACCCCTAGTTCTGGGGTGCGGTTATCCGCCTATTCGAAGGCCGGCATCACCCGCTCGGCGACGAGTTGCAGCTGGCCCTGGATGTCCGGCACGCCGGCCACCTCCTCGCCGCTGAAGAGCTTCACCAGGAACGGATCGGCGAACGACAGGATCATGTGGTTGATGCCCGCGGGCTCGAGGTCGGTCTTGATCTTCTCGACGACCTCCTCGGGCGTGCCGGCCAGCGAGAGCTTCTCGGCGTAGTGGGGCTCGAACAGGCCGATCGCCTTCTGGACGTCGCCGGCGCCGAGCGCCTCGACCACCGGGGCGAGCTCTGACGCGTCGATCCCGTGGCGGGCGAGCTGCTCCGGCGGCATCGAGGAGATGTAGAAGGCGACGAGGATGCGCGCGGCCTGCTTGGCGGCGGCACTGTCCTCGCTCACGACGGTCACGACCCACGCGCCGTTGTCGAGCTGCGTCCAGTCGCGCCCGGCCTTCTCGGCACCGATCCGCAGGTTCTCGCTCGAGTAGTCGTAGGCCTCGCGGCTGTAGGCGAGCGCCTGGTGCATGCCGTCGGCGAGCTCGCCCGCGGCCTGGAACGAGCGCGGGCCCTTCATCGCGCCCATCTTGATCGGGATCCGGTCCTGCACCGGGCGCGCGAAGGTGTACAGCCCGGAGTACTGGAAGAAGTCGCCCTCGAAGGTGATCGCGCCCTCGTCGAGGAAGGTGCGCATCACGTGGATGGCCTCCTTCAGGCGCGAGAGCGGCTTGCGGCCCGCCCAGTCGATGCCGTACTGCGCCAGCAGGCCGAAGTTGCCCGTGCTGACCACGATCTCGGTGCGTCCGCCGGTGAGCTCGTCGAGCGTCGCCATCTGCTGGCAGATCAGGGTCGGCTCGCGCAGGAAGACGTGCGTGACGTTGGGGCCGAAGCGGATCGTCTTGGTCTCGCGCGCGGCGGCCGCGAACAGCACCCAGAGGTCCTTGTGCCAGGTCTCGTCGACCGAGTAGCACGCATAGAACCCGAGCTCGTCCGCCTTCTTGATCATGTCGATCGCGTCGTCGAGCGGGTAGTCGGGCAGCATGCAGTAGCTGAACCTCATGACGATTCCTCCATCGTTTCGGACTCTTCGCCGGCCAGCAGGACCTCGTCGGCGAAGTGGTCGTGCATCCAGTCGAGGTGGTCCCAGCGGGCGGCGACGATCCGGTGCGTGTCCCAGGCCGGCATGTCCTGCTGGGGCGTGGTCCGCATGAGGTCGGGATCGACCTCGTAGACGTGCTCGAAGCGCATGACCACGGTGTCGTTGATGCGCTGGGGCGGGGGCGGGGTCTGGTCGCCCAGGCGGAAGATGGTCATCGGCGCACCATCCGGGCAGCCGCTGACGCGGCGCCATCGGGGGTCGCTTCGAGAATCGCTTCGCGGATGCTCATCGGTAGGCCTCGTCGAGCGACTGCTTGCCGGGGTTCATCACGTTGTTGGGATCGAGCGCGAGCTTGATCGCCTTCACGACCTCCCAGGCCGCGCCCATCTCGGTCGGGACGAGCTCGGCGTCGCCCGCTCGCGTCGCGCCGTGGCAGGCCGTGATCGACCCGCCGTGGGCGAGGCTGACCTCGGCGATCTCGCGCTTGCAGCTCACCCAGGCGGCCCACAGCTCATCGTCGAGCTGCTGCTCGGAGATCCCGACGTCGATCTCGACCAGGTAGTCGCCCCACGGCTTGTTCGGCCCGCTGGTGTAGGCGAACATGCCCCAGTCGTCGAAGATGCCGTAGCGCTCGCGGTAGCGCTTGACGATCGCGTGCCACTGGTCGCGCACCTGGGGCAGGACCGAGTAGTTCAGCGCCGCGTCCTCGCAGTGCCAGGACATGATCACCGCCTGTCCGGTCGTGTCCCGGCCGTGCAGCGGCGTCGCGTAGCGGTCGTGCCTCGACGCCCAGTCGCCGGCGGAGATCTCGTCGCCGAGGTACTTGCCGCCGAGGCTGCGGCCGAGCTTCATGATCACCTTGCTCGCCGGCTCGACCTCGCACCTGGCGCCGTACATCGCCACCGCCACGACGGCCTTGACCGACGCCGGCTGGGGGATGTAGGCCTCGTCGTCGCGGCGCAGGTAGGCGATCTTCCACTCGTCGAAGAGCACGACACCCGCGATCGTGGCCAGCCCCGACTTCGTCAGCACGCCGGTCGTCTCGTAGGCCTTCATGTAGTCGTCGAAGGCGAAGAAGGCCGCGAACTCGACCTCCGGGCGCGGCGCGAGCTCCAGCGTCGCCTCGGTCGTGATGCCGAGCGTGCCCTGGTGGCCGGTGAACAGCTGCTTGAGGTTGAAGGCGGTGGAGGAGCGTCTGAGCTTGCGGCCACCGCCCTCGCCGATCTCGACGATGTCGCCGGTCGGCAGCACGACCTCCATCGAGATCACGTTGTCGCGGGTGTGGCCGAAGCGTGCGCCGAGCAGCGACCAGCCGCCGGTGCCGATCCGGCCGCCGACGAGGCTGCACGGGTAGCTCGCGGGGTCGTCGGGATAGAAGACGCCGTGGGGGCGCAGCTCCTCGTTGAGCTTGAGCATGTTGATGCCCGGCCCGACGGTCACGGTGCGGTCCACGAGGTCGATCTCGTGGATCTTGTTCATCAGCTTGACGTCGACGAGGATGCCGCCGCGCAGCGGCACGGCGCCGTCGGCGAGCCCGGTCCCGCCGGCACGCGGGACGATCGGGATCTTCAGCCGGTTGGCGAGCTTGACGACCTCCGAGACCTCCTGCGCGGTCTTCGGGAGGACCGCGACGTCGGGCATGTGGTCCGCCCAGCGGTGCACCGGGAACGGCGCCGGGACGCGGCTGCGGATCACTCTCGAGCTGAGGTTGTCGAGCACGCGGTCGTCGTCGCCGGTGATCGCGCGCAGCTCGGCGATCACGGCGTCGTCGATCGCGCTCTTGAAGGCGACGGTCATGCGCGATCCTCGCTAGCCGACTGCGTCGGCTGCTTCGGTCGCTTGGAGATCGCTTCGCGGATCTCCGGCTGCGTCCCGCCGACCTCGATCCCGGCCGACTCGGCGACCAGCTCGAACAGGTCCATCACCTCGAGGTCTGCTTCGGCGCCGGCCTTCGAGAGCGGCCGCTCCGACCACGGGCAGGCGCTGATCAGCGTGTCGACGTCGTCGAGCGCTTTCGCCTTCGCCACGCGGCGGCGGCTGATCTCCTCGGTGATCTCGGGCTTGACGATCGGCAGCCCGCCGCCGCCACCGGAGCAGTAGGACCACTGCGTGACGCGGTCGACGTCGTTGAAGGTGATCCCGGGGACCGCCCGCAGCAGGTCGCGCGGCGCCTGGTGCACGCCCTTGCGCTTGTTCAGCCGGCACGGGTCGTGGTAGGTGACGGTGCGCTCGATCGGCTTCGTCAGCTCGACCTTTCCGCTCTGCACCATGTCGTTGACCAGCTCGACGCCGAGCACGATCTCGAACTCGTACGCCTCGCCGTAGTACTTCGGGTAGTCCTCGGTGAAGGCGATGTAGTCGTGCGGGTCGGGCGCGATGATCCGCTTGGCGCCGACGGCCCGCCAATCGGCGACGTTGTGGTCGGCGTGCCTGCGCGCCAGATCCACGTAGCCCATCTCCGCGGCCGGTCCACCGCAGCACCACTGCTCGCGCATCAGGCCGAACTCGACGCCTCCGCGTTGCAGCAGCTGCGCGAACGCGCGTGTGTAGGAGGTGCGCGCGAACGCGGCCTCGCAGTCGACGAAGAGGATCGTCTCGCCGCCGATCGGGATGTCGAGGCCGATCGCCCAGTCCGCGACGTGCTCCTGCAGCACGCGCGTCTCGCCCAGGACCGGCTCGTTGTGGTCCTCCTTGAGACGCTCGTTCCAGATCCGCCACGCCTCCTGCTCGTTGCCGGTCTCGACCATCAGCGCGCGCATCGCCTTGACGACGTCGACCGTGCGCGTACGGTGGCGGTAGAAGTCGCCGGTCATCAGCGTGTTCGGACAGCGCAGCTCGCAGGCCCCGCACTGGGTGCAGTGCGCGAAGTCGTCGGCCACGTCCTCGACGCCGACAAGGCCCTGTTCCATCGCCACGATGCTGGCGTGGAACGCCGTCGGCGTGTGGTTCTCGTTGCGCGTGACCTGCATGACCGGGCAGACCTCGCGGCAGAACTTGTGGCCAGAGGAGAAGCATCCGTACGCGTTGTCGCGCCATTGCTCCACGAATCGTTGTTCGGAATCGGTCAACGCCTCATCCCTCCTATCTGGGCAGCCCCGGCATCCTAAGGCGTGAGCGTCCGATGAGCGTCAGACCCCGATTCTCGACTTGAAAACATGCAAAGGGCGCGAAGCTGTAAAATGTCCTCGTGTAAGGGCTGAACCAATCGGGGTTCGGCCGTCGTAGTGCCAGCGCCCGCAAGTTGCTTCATGGCTCCTCCGCGTTCGCAGCACACATACCCGTGGAGGACCCACAAATGGCTACCGGAACCGTGAAGTGGTTCAGCGACGAGAAGGGCTTCGGGTTCATCACGCCCGACGACGGTGGGAAGGACCTCTTCGTCCATCACACCGGCATCAACAGCTCCGGCTTCCGCTCCCTCGCTGAGGGCGCGAAGGTCTCGTTCGAGGCGGAGAACGGCCCCAAGGGCCCGAACGCCGTCAACGTCCAGATCGTCTAGCTCGCAACAACTGGGCGCCCGCGGCACATCGTGCCGCGGGCGTTTTTGTCGTTAAGGGCCGTCTCACGGCCGGCGGGAATACCGCGCGCCGCGACGCGTCACACCCCTCAGGAGGGGTCTGACCCCTTGAGTCACCCCCACTCAAGGGGTCTGACCCCCTAAAGGAGGTTCAGGGGGCAGGTGTAGGGGGTTCACCCATATGGCGGATCGGCGTCCGGCGGGAGTCTCGTCGCATGCCCCTCGAACTCCTCCCCGAGACGCTTCCCGTCCATATCGACTCGCTGCGCCGCGCGGCTCGCGGCATGACCCGCACGCGCGAGGACGCCGAGGATCTGGTCCAGGACACGCTGCTGAAGGTGCTCGCCCGGCCGCGCACGATCGGCGACGGCGGGCCTGGCCCCTACCTGCATCAGGCGCTGCGCAACACGCACGTCTCGTCGCTGCGCACGCGCGATCGCCGGCCCGTGTCGGCGCCGCTGGAGCCCGAGGACTCGCGGCTCGTGGCGCCCGCCGGCGGCGAGCCGGTCGAGATCCTCCACACCCGCGAGGTGATCGCCGCGATCGGCGCGCTGCCCCAGGCACAGCGCGAGGTGATCGCCGCCGTCGACGTCGCCGGCTTCGGCTACGGCGAGGCCGCGGCGCGGCTGCAGATCCCCGTCGGCACCGTCATGAGCCGCCTGCACCGAGGCCGCGCGCGGCTGGCGACCTACGCCGTCGCCGCGTAGAACGCGCGCCGGTACGCGCTCGGTGACGTGCGCATGATCGCCGCGAAGTGATGCCGGTAGGTCGCGGCGCTCGCGAAGCCGACCGAGCCGGCGACGGTCTCGATCGACGCGTCGCTCGCCTCCAACAGCGCCAGGCTGGCCCGGACCCGCTGCTCGAGCAGCCAGCGGCCGGGCGTCGTGCCGGTCGCGCGGCGGAAGCGGCGGGTGAAGGTCCGCACGCTCATGTAGGCGCGGCCCGCGAGCGTGGCGAGATCCAGCGGCTCGTCGAGGCGCTCGAGCGCCCAGGCCATCACCGAGGCGATCGGATCGTCGTCGGGATGGGCGGGCATCGGCAGGTCGATCAGCTGCGCCTGGCCGCCGTCGCGGTGCGGCGGGATCACGAGCCGCCGCGCGACCGAGTTGGCCACCGCGCTGCCGTGATCGCGGCGCACGATGTGCAGGCAGAGATCGATCCCGGCGGCGCTGCCGGCCGACGTGAGCACGCTGCCCGCGTCGACATAGAGCACGTCCGCGTTGACCGTGACCGCGGGATGGCGAAGCGCGAGCTGCTCGGCGTAGCGCCAGTGCGTCGCCGCCTCCAGGCCGTCGAGCAGGCCCGTGGCGGCGAGCAGGAAGACGCCGCTGCAGATCGACACCAGCCGCGCGCCGCGCGCGTGCGCCTCCCGCACCGCGTCGATGACCGCCGGCGACGGGTCGCCGTGCCAGCCGGGCACGATCACCGTGTCGGCGGTCCTGAGCGCCTCGAGCCCGTGCTCGACGAAGAACCCGAAACCGCCCGCGGTGGCCGGGAGCGGCCCCGGACGCTCGGCGGCGACGGTCAGCTCGTACCACCAGGGGACGTCGAGCTCCGGCCGGGCGAGGCCGAAGACCTCGACCGCGATCCCGAGCTCGAACGGGGCGATCCCGGGGGCGAGGAGCGCGACGACGCGATGCATGTGGCCAGATATTGACGCATATCGTCATTCAGGCCACTGGTCGGACGGACGGCGCTCCTCCAGGCTTGCCCGCATGACCGCCGCCGAACTCGCTTTCGAGCACTTCACCAACCGCCTCGCCGTCGAGACCGACGCCGACGACGTCGCCGCCGCCCTGCGCGACGGGACCGCGGACTTCGTCCTGATCGACGCCCGCAGCGAACGCGCGTACGCCGCCGCGCACCTACCCGGCGCGATCAGCCTGCCGCACGCCACGATCACGCGCGAGACGCTCGACGCGCTCCCGCCCGGCCCGATCGTCGCCTACTGCTGGGGCCCCGGCTGCAACGCGGCGACGAAGGCGGGCGCCAAGATCAGCGGCCTCGGTCGCGAGGTCAAGGAGATGCTCGGCGGCTTCGAGTACTTCGTCCGCGAGGGCCACCCGGTCGAAGGCGCGCAGGCCGAGCGTCACGAACGCGAGCTGAGTGGACTCGTCGGCGTCGTGGAGTGAGACGACGGGGCCGCGAGCCCGAGGCCGATCGTCGAACTCACCTGTGCCGGGCGTGCAAGCGCGCGAGCGCCGCGATCAGCTCGTCCGTCGCGGGCACCTCGACGGGATCGGCGGACACCCGGTGCTCGTAGGTGGGGAAGTCACGCTGGCCCCATCCGCGCAGTTCGCTGTCGAGCCGATGCAGCGTTCCGTCGACGCTCAGCATCAGCCCGGGCTCGTAGCGATGCGGCTCCTCGAAGTCCTCACGATCGACCGCTACGACGATCCAGCCGGTCAGCTGCGGCGTGCGGCCGAACGACCGCCGCTTGCCGCACGGGATCTCCGTCGTCGCGGGGTTGCCGGCCGCGCGCAGCGTGTCGAGGCAGTCGCGGATCGCCGTGTCCAGACTCACCGGGGCGGGCGGGGTCAGCTCCCGCGCCGTCGGGAGGCGCTCGACCCCCGCAAGATTTCGCCCACACTTCTCGCAGAACATGCCTGGTCCCGGCGGATGGCCGCAGAACGGACAGACACGCGTCTCGGGGTCCATTCGGCAATGGTCGCAGGGCCGCGTCCCGGGACCGGAGTATTTCCAATTGACGTGCGATACGTTGCCCACTTCCCCCCACGAGGAGAGGAAGCGCGGTGAAGAAGCTCATCAATGACCCCGACGCCGTCGTCCAAGAGGCGCTGGAGGGCATGGAAGCCGCTCACGGGGACCTGATCCGGGTCATTTACGACCCGAAAGTCATCGTGCGCGCGGACGCGCCCGTGCAGGGCAAGGTCGGCATCATCTCCGGCGGTGGGGCCGGACATGAGCCGATGCACGGCGGCTTCGTCGGGCGCGGGATGCTCGACGCGGCCTGCCCGGGCGAGGTCTTCACGTCGCCCACGCCGGACCAGATGCTCGAGGCGACCAAGGCCGTCGACGGCGGGGCCGGCGTCCTGCACATCGTGAAGAACTACACCGGCGACGTCCTCAACTTCGAGATGGCCGCGGAGCTCGCGTCCGGCGAAGGGATCGAGGTCGAAGCCGTCGTCACCAACGACGACGTCGCGGTGCAGGACAGCCTGTACACGGCCGGACGTCGCGGAGTCGGCATCACCGTGATCGCCGAGAAGATCTGCGGTGCGGCCGCCGAAGAGGGAAAGTCACTCGCGGAGGTGACAGAGCTCTGCCGGAAGGTCAACGGCCAGGGGCGCAGCATGGGTGTGGCGCTCACGGCGTGCATCACGCCGGGCTCCGGCGAGCCGAGCTTCGATCTGCCCGAAGACGAGGTGGAGATCGGCATCGGCATCCACGGCGAGCCCGGACGCTTCCGCGAGAAGCTGGGTCCGGCCTCCGCGATCGTCGACCGCCTGGCGACCGCGATCGTCGAGGACCTGCCGTACGAGTCCGGGGACAAGGTGCTCGCGTTCGTCAACGGCATGGGTGGCACGCCGCTGATCGAGCTCTACATCGTGTTCCGCGAGCTCAATCGCTTCCTCGGCGACCGCGGCATCACGATCGAGCGCCAACTGATCGGCAACTACATCACCTCGCTGGAGATGGCGGGCTGCTCGATCACGCTGCTGCGCCTCGACGACGAGTTGACGCGCCTGTGGGATGCCCCGTGCGAAACACCGGCGTTGCGAGTGAGCTGAAGTGAGCATCACCGCCTCCGCGGTTCGGGCCTGGATCGCCGATTACGCGGCGGTGATCGCCGAGCACCGTCTCGAGCTTGTCGCGCTCGACCGCGCGATCGGCGACGCCGACCACGGGACCAACATGGACCGCGGCATGCAAAAGGCGCTCGAGAAGCTCGAGGCGACGGAGGGCGATGACATCGGCGCCCTGCTGAAGGTGGTCGGCATGGCGCTGGTCTCCAGCGTCGGCGGCGCCGCCGGCCCGCTGTACGGAACGCTGTTCCTGCAGATGGGAGCGGCGACGGCCGGCCGCAGCGAACTCGACCTCGACGGCTGGACGGCCGCGCTCGAGGCGGGAGTGAACGGAGTCCAGAAACGGGGCAAGGCAGAGCCCGGTGACAAGACGATGCTCGACGCGCTGCTGCCTGCGGTGGCGGCGCTCGAGGGCGGCGGAGAGCTGGCCGACGCGCTGCGGCGCTCGGCCGATGCCGCCGCCGAAGGCATGCGTCAGACGATCCCGCTCGAGGCACGCAAGGGCCGCGCGAGCTACCTCGGCCCGCGCAGCGTGGGCCATCAGGACCCGGGTGCGACGTCGTCGCATCTGCTCATAGCGTCGGCGGCATCCTCCCTGACGGGGTGACACCCCGCAGGTTGGAGCGCCGACGCAGGCCGGTACGAAGGAGGAGGCGCAGTTGAGTATTTTCGCAGCAGAAGTCATCGGCACCGCGCTGCTGATCCTGTTGGGCGACGGCGTGGTCGCGGCCGTCCTCCTGAGCCAGTCCAAGGCGCAGAACAGCGGCTGGATCGTGATCACGTTCGGTTGGGCGATGGGCGTGATGGTCGGTGTGTTCGCGGTTGCGCAGTTCAGCGGCGCGCATCTGAACCCGGCGGTCACCGTGGGCTTCGCGGTCGCCGGCACGATCGAATGGGATCAGGTCCCCGAGTACTTGGCGGGCGAGTTCGTCGGCGCCATGATCGGCGCGACGCTGGTGTGGGTGGCGTACATCAATCACTGGCGTCCGACGGAGGATCCGGGACTCAAGCTCGCGGTGTTCTGCACCGCCCCGGCGATCCGCAACACCGCGGCCAACATCGGCACGGAGATCATCGGGACGTTCGTGCTCGTCTTCGGCGTGCTGGCGTTCTTCGCCAACAAGGGCACGGCGGCCGACCCGCTCGCCGGCCTGCTGGTCGCCCTGCTCGTGCTCGGGATCGGCTTGTCACTGGGTGGGCCGACGGGCTACGCGATCAACCCAGCGCGTGACCTCGGCCCGCGGATCATGCACGCGATCCTCCCGATCCCCGGCAAGGGGTCATCGGATTGGGGCTACTCGTGGATCCCGGTCGTCGCCCCGATCATCGGCGGCATCCTCGCCGCGCTGGCGTACAAGCTGTTCTATCCGGGCTGATCGCCGGAGCGGATTCCAGACACTTCCAATCCGAGGAGAGACATCAGTGGCGAAATACGCGGCAGCGATCGACCAGGGAACAACCAGCACGCGGTGCATGCTCTTCGACCACGGTGGCCAGGTCGTCAGCGTGGCGCAGAAGGAGCACGAGCAGATCTACCCGAAGCCGGGATGGGTCGAGCACGACGCCGAGGAGATCTGGACGAACACACAGGAGGTCATCAAGGACGCGCTCGAATCCGCCGGCGCGAGCACCGCCGACATCGCGGGCGTCGGCATCACCAACCAGCGCGAGACGGCGCTCGTGTGGGACCGCACGACGGGCAAGCCGATCCACAACGCCCTCGTGTGGCAGGACACACGGACCGACAAGCTCGTCGACGAGTACTCGCGCGAGGGCGGTCAGGCGCGCTTCCAGGAGAAGGTGGGCCTGCCGCTGGCCACCTACTTCTCGGGGCCCGAAGATCCGCTGGATCCTCGACAACGTCGACGGGGCGGCCGAGAAGGCCGATTCGGGCGACCTGGTGTTCGGCAACATGGACACCTGGCTGATCTGGAACCTCACCGGCGGCACGGACGGCGGCCTGCACATCACCGATGTGACGAACGCCAGCCGCACCATGTTGATGGATCTCAAGACGCTCGATTGGGACGCCGGGATCATGGACGTGATGGGCATCCCGCGGGCGATGCTGCCGGACATCAAGGCCTCCAGCGAGGTCTACGGCGACGTGACGACCACCGCGCTGAAGGGCGTGCCGCTCGCCGGCGACCTCGGCGATCAGCAGGCGGCGACGTTCGGGCAGACGTGCTTCGCCGTCGGTGAGGCGAAGAACACCTACGGCACGGGCAACTTCCTGCTGCTCAACACCGGCACGGACCTCGTCGCTCTCAAAGGCGGGGCTGCTGACCACGGTCGGCTACAAGATCGGTGACCAGGACGCGATCTACTGCCTGGAGGGCTCGGTCGCGATCACCGGCGCGCTCGTGCAGTGGCTGCGCGACAACCTGAAGTTGATCAAGGCCGCGCCTGAGGTCGAGGACCTGGCCCGGTCGGTCGACGACAACGGAGGTTGCTATGTCGTTCCGGCCTTCTCGGGTCTGTTCGCGCCCTACTGGAAGTCCAACGCCCGCGGCGTGATCGCAGGCCTCACGCGGTACGTCACGGCGGGCCACATCGCCCGCGCCACGCTCGAGGCCACCGCCTACCAGAGCCGCGAGATCGTGGAGGCCATGAACGCCGACTCCGGCGTCGCGCTGGAGTCGTTGAAGGTCGACGGCGGCATGGTCGGCAACGACCTGCTGATGCAGTTCCAGGCTGACCTGCTCGGCGTGCCGGTGATCCGGCCGAAGGTGCCCGAGACCACGTCGCTCGGCGCCGCCTACGCCGCCGGGTTGGCCACCGGGCTCTGGAGCGCGCAGGAGGACCTGCGCGAGAACTGGGTCGAGGACAAGCGCTGGGAGCCGACCATGGACGCGGACAAGCGCGACGAGTACTTCCGCTACTGGAAGAAGGCGGTCACGCGGACGTTCGACTGGTTCGACGCGGAAGAGGACTAGGAAGCGCCACCGGCCGGGGCGGCGGTCGCCGCCCCGGCCGGTAACTGAGGCCGCCCGTCGATGGGTAGCTTCCAGAAGAGCAACGAGAACGGAGAGATCGAACATGGAGACCCATGACGATCCGGACCCCCGCCACCGCCCGGACGAGGAGATCGAACCCGACTACGCGCGCGGGGAGGCCGAGACGGATCCGCACGAGCGCGAGCCCGATTTCGCGCGCGGGACCGCCGAGACGGATCCGCACAAACACGGCCGGTTCAGCACCGGCGAGGAGCAGTTGCCGGACTCGCCCGAGAAGGACCACGAGGGAAGCTTCGGCGATACCGACGAGCGCGACGCCTCCAGCGAGTGACGGTGAACCTGGTCATCGTCTCGCACAGCTTGCAGCTGGCGGAGGGGACGGCCGAACTGGCGCGCCAGATGGGCGGCGACGAGGTCGCGATCGAGCCGGCGGGCGGGCTGGAGGACGGCTCGATCGGCACTGACGCGGAGCGCGTGCGCGCCGCGATCGAACGCGTGCGCTCACCAGCCGGAGTGCTCGTGCTGATGGACCTGGGCAGCGCGCTGATGAGCGCGGAGATCGCGCTGGAGCTGCTCGAGGAGAGCGGCGGGCCGGTCGTGCTCTCCGCGGCGCCGCTCGTCGAGGGCGCGGTCGCGGCGGCGGCACGCTCGCGCGGCGGCGCCGATCTGGCCGAGGTCGCGGCCGAGGCGCGCGGGGCGTTGGTGATGAAGACGTCGCAGCTCGACGAGGACGATGCGCCGGAGCCGTCCGCGCCGGCCGCGCCGGACACCGAGGCGCTCGTCGAGTGCCTGCGCGTGGGCAACCGCCTCGGTCTGCACCTGCGACCGGCGGGGCGGATCATCGACATCGTCGCCGCGCATGAAGCGGCGGTCGAGCTGCGCAACACGACGCGCGGCACCGGTCCCGCCGACGGGCGCAGCGTGACCGGGCTGGCGATGCTCCGCGCCGTCCAGGGCGACGAGCTGGAGATCTCCGCCCGGGGGCCGCAGGCGCAGGAGCTGCTCGCCGCGCTGGGAGCGCTCGCGGCCGGCAACTTCGGCGACGCGCCGGACGCCGGTCCGGCGGCCGAGGGTCCTGCGCCCGGCGCCGCGGCCGCGGCGCCGGCCGCCGTAGTGCCCGACGTCCCCGCGCCGCCGGCCGGCGCGGGCGACGCGTTGCCCGACGTCCCCGCGCCGCCGGCCGCCCCGGGCACCGTTCTTCGCGGCGTGACCGCCGTGCGCGGCCTGGCGATCGGGCCGGCGCGCTGGTCGACGAACGCGGAGTTCGACCTCGACGCCGTCACCGCCGGTCCGGCCGGCGAGGAGGCGCTGCGGCTCGACGCCGCGCTCGACGCCGCGCGCGAGCAACTCGCCGCGACCGCGGCACGACTGCCCGCGGGCGAGGCTGAGATCTTCGCGGCGCAGACGCTGCTGCTCGCCGACGCCGCGCTGATCGATCCCGCCCGGGCCGCGGTCGCGGACGGTGAACCGGCGGCGCGCGCGTTCAAGCGGGCCGCCGACGAGGTCGCCGCCGTGTTCGCCGGCGCGGAGGATGCCTACCTGCGGGCCCGCGCGATCGACGTCCACGACGTCTCGCACCGCGTGCTCACAGAGCTCGTCGGCGCGGAGGCCCGCACACCGATGGAGCCCGGCATCATCGTCGCCGACGAGCTGACGCCAGGTGCGGTCGCGGATCTCGACCCCGTCACGGCGTGGGGGATCGCCACGGCCCGCGGCGGGACGCTCGACCACGCCGCGATCGTCGCCGGGGCGCTCGGGATCCCGCTCCTCGTCGGCCTCGGCCCCGCGCTGCTCGCGGTCGCCGAAGGCGCCACGCTGGCGCTCGACGGCGACGCCGGCGCGCTCACGATCGAGCCCGACGCCGCCACCGCGACGGCCCTCGAGCAGCGCCGTGAGGCCGACGCTGCCGCCCGTGCCGAAGCGCTGGCGGCGGCGCAGGAGCCCGTCGTGCTCACGGACGGCCGGCGCGTCGAGGTGTTCGCCAACATCGGCAACGCGAGCGATGCGCAGCTCGCGGTCTCGCAGGGCGCCGAGGGGGTCGGGCTGCTGCGCACGGAGTTCCTCTTCCACGATCGCGCCACGCCGCCGAGCGAGGACGAGCAGGTGGCGGCGCTCACCGAGATCGCCGAGCGGCTGGGCGGCCGTCCGCTGATCGTCCGCACGCTCGACGCCGGAGCGGACAAGCCGCTGCCGTTCGTGCGCATGGAGCGGGAGGCCAACCCGTTCCTCGGCCGCCGCGGCATCCGGCTCTCGCTCGAGCAGCCGGAGCTGTTCTCCACACAGCTGCGCGCGATCCTGCGCGTGGCCGCCGAGCACCCGCTGTCGGTGATGTTCCCGATGGTCTCGACCGTGGCCGAACTGCAGGCGGCGCGCCGGCTCCTCGACGGCGCGCGCGAAGCGCTCGCCAGCACCGCGCAGCTCGAGGTCGGCGTGATGATCGAGGTCCCGGCGGCCGCGCTTGCAGGCGGCGCAACTCGCCCCGCACGTGGACTTCTTCTCGGTCGGAACCAACGACCTGTCCCAGTACACGATGGCGGCCGAGCGCGGCAATCCGGCGCTGGCCGGGTTGCTGGCCGATGCGCTGGAGCCGGTGCTGACCCTGATCGGCATCGTCACCGACGCGGCGCAGGCGCACGGGCGCTGGGTCGGCGTCTGCGGTGAGCTTGCCGGCGACCCCGACGCCGCGCTGCGCCTCGTCTCGCTCGGCGTGCGCGAGCTGAGCATGGCGCCGGCCCGGATCCCTGCCGTGAAGGCGCGTCTGCGCCAACCAGCCGCGATAGCCTGACTTGAGCCCCTCTGCCACACGAAGGAGCACCCCCGTGAATGACGCCAGCCAGCTCGCTCCGGAACAGCGCCGCGCCGCACTCGCGCGCCTTTCAGACGAGGTGTTCGATGTCGTGGTGGTCGGCGGCGGCGCCACCGGCACGGGTTGCGCGCTCGATGCCGCCACGCGCGGCCTGGACGTCGCGCTCGTCGAAGCGCGCGACTTCGCATCGGGAACCTCGTCACGCTCGTCGAAGCTCGTCCATGGCGGGCTGCGCTACCTCGAGCAGCGCAACTTCGGGCTGGTCCGGGAGGCGCTGAAGGAGCGTTCGCTGCTGCTCAACGTGCTGGCGCCGCATCTCGTGACGCCGGTCCCCTTCCTGCTGCCGCTGACCGAGTGGTGGCAGCGCGCCTACATCGGCGCGGGTCTCGCCCTCTACGACTCGCTCGGTGGGCATGAGGGCCTCCCGCGCCACCGGCACCTGACCAAGCACGGGGCGTTCAAGCTCGCACCCGCGCTGCGTCCTGACGCGCTCAGGGGCGCGCTCCAGTACTACGACGGCAAGGTCGATGACGCGCGGCACACGATGACGGTCGCCCGCACCGCCGCGCAATACGGCGCGGCGGTCGTCTCGAACACGCGCGTGGTCGGGTTTCTGCGGGCGGGAGAGCGGGTCACGGGCGTGCGGGTGCGCGACGAGCTCTCGGGAGCCGAGACCGACGTGCGTGCGCGCATGGTGGTCAACGCGACGGGCGTCTGGACCGACGACGTGCAGGAGCTCGTCGGGGAGCGCGGCAAGTTCAAGGTGCGCGCGTCCAAGGGCGTCCACCTCGTCGTGCCGCGCGACCGGCTCCAGCTCGACACCGGGCTGATCCTGCGCACCGAGAAGTCCGTGCTGTTCGTCATCCCATGGGGGCGGCACTGGATCATCGGCACGACGGACACCGACTGGGAGCTCGACAAGGCGCACCCGGCCGCGTCGGCCGCCGACATCGACTATGTGCTCGAGCACATCAACGCCGTGCTCGAGCAGCCGCTCACGCACGCGGACGTCGAGGGTGTCTACGCCGGGCTGCGGCCGCTGCTGACCGGCGAGTCCGAGAGCACGAGCCAGCTCTCGCGCGAGCACACCGTCGCGGTCCCGGTCCCCGGCATGGTGGCCGTCGCGGGTGGCAAGTACACGACCTACCGGATCATGGCCCGCGACGCGATCGACGTCGTCGCCCGCAATCTCGACCGCACGGTCCCGGAGTCGGCGACCCACGTCACGCCCCTGCTCGGGGCAAGCGGCTTCAAGGCCCTGTGGAACCGGCGCGATCGCGTGGCCACCAACAGCGGCGTGCATGAGGCGTGGATCGAGCACCTGCTGCGGCGCTACGGCACGCGCATCGACGACCTGCTGGCGCTGATCGCGGAACGCCCGGAGCTCGGTGAGCCGTTGGCCGGGGCCGATGGCTATCTGGCGGTCGAGGTCACCTACGCCTGCTCGCACGAGGGCGCGCTGCACCTCGACGACGTGCTGGCGCGGCGCACGCGGATCTCGATCGAGACGTGGGATCGTGGGCTGGAGGCCTCCGTGCCTGCCGCCCGGCTGATGGCCGAGGTGCTCGGCTGGGACGAGGGGGCCACCAACGCGGAGATCGAGATCTACCGCGCCCGCGTCGAGGCCGAGCGGCGCTCGCAGGAGCAGCCCGACGACCATGCCGCCGACCTGGAGCGCACCGCCGCGCCCGACGTCCTGGCCCGGTCCACATGAGTAACGCTCGCGGTCACGCCTGCACGAGCGCCGCGGCCTGATCGGCCAGCAGACGCTCGAGCGCGGCGACTTCGAGCGGCGGCGCGAACAGGTAGCCCTGGCCGGTGTCGCAGCCCAGTTCGCGCAGGTGGGCGAGCTGGGCCTCGTCCTCGATGCCCTCCGCGACCGTCC
This sequence comes from uncultured Solirubrobacteraceae bacterium, assembly GCA_963848475.1. GTDB lineage: Bacteria > Actinomycetota > Thermoleophilia > Solirubrobacterales > Solirubrobacteraceae > Solirubrobacter. The sequence continues at coordinate 80,495 of CAWKDW010000012.1, forward strand.
GCAGCCCGAGGCTGCGGCCGAGCTGGACGAGCGTCTGGATCAGCGGGTCCGACTCGCGTGAGCGGGCCGAGGCGGCGATGAACGTGCGGTCGATCTTGAGCGCGTCGACCGGCAGCTGCTGGAGGTAGGCGAGCGAGGAGTAGCCGGTGCCGAAGTCGTCGATCGCGATCATGATCCCGAAGGCCTTGAGCTCGCGCAGGATCGCGGCAGCGTCCTCGGGATTGCGCATCAGCGCGGTCTCGGTGATCTCCAGGATCAGCTGGTCGCCGTCGAGGCCGGAGCGGCGCAGCGCGTTCGTGACGGCGCGGATCAGGCCGGGATCGTCGAGCTGGCGGGCGGAGACGTTGACCGAGATGCGCATCGGCGTGTCGCCGATGGCCAACAGCGCGGCCTGCTCGCACGCGGTGTCGAGCACCCAGGCGCCGATCTCCACGATCAGCCCGCTGTCCTCGGCGAGCGCGATGAACTCCGACGGCGGGACGAGCCCGCGCGTGGCGTGCTGCCAGCGCAGCAGCGCCTCGACGGCGACGATCCCACCGGTCTCGAGATCGAGGATGGGCTGGTAGACGAGGAACAGCTCGTCGCGGGTGATCGCGCCGCGCAGGTCGTTCTCCAGCGCGAGCCGGTCGTGGGCCGCGATATGCATCTCGTGGCGGAACTCGGCGTAGCGGTTGCGGCCGGCGGCCTTGGCCTCGTAGAGCGCGATGTCGGCGTCGCGCAGCAGGTCCTTGGCCGCCTCGCGGTCACCGGTGGCGATGCCGATGCTCGTCGTGATCGAGATCGACGTCCCGGTGTGCTCGCCGAGCTCGAACGGTTCGCGCAGCACCTCGAGGATGCGCTCGGCGATCTCCGTCGCGCCGCCCTCGACCAGCACGACGAACTCGTCGCCGCCGAGGCGCCCGATCGTGTCGGTCTCGCGCAGCACACCGGCGATCCGGGCCGCTACGCCGCGCAGCAGCTCGTCGCCGACGGGATGGCCGAAGGTGTCGTTGACGCCCTTGAAACCGTCGAGATCCATGAACATCGCGGAGGCCTCGACGCCGCGGCGGCGGGCGTGCATGAGCATCTGCTCGGCCCGGTCCATGATCAGCGCGCGGTTCGGGAGCCCGGTCAGCGCGTCGTGCAGGGCCTGATGGCGCAACTGCCCGGTCTTCTCCTCGACCATCCGCAGCGCGCGGGCGCGGCCGCGGGCCAGCACCTGGACCAGCCCGAAGGCGAGCAGGCCCATGACGAGCCAGATCAGCAGGACGAGGGTGGCCTGGACCGCCGGCGACGAGATCCCTGACGGCGCGGCGGCGGAGACCGAGACCGTCCAGCGCCCGTCGGCCTCGATCGAGATCCGGCGGCTCAGCACCGGGCCGCTCGCGACCCTGCCGAAGCGGGCGACCGACGAGCTGGCGAGCGTCTCGGAGAGCGTACGGAACGCCGGTCCGGCGCCGGTCGGGACGCGGTTCTCCTGGATCGCCACGTGCTCGCGTTTCAGCGAGACGGCGATGCCGGTCTGGCGGGCCACCGAGGAACGCAGGATCGGCTCCGCGTCGAACAGGCCGACGATCCAGCCGGTCGCGGCCTCGCGGCGGCCGGCGCGCGTCGTCGGCACGCCGCCGCCGCGATATACGGGCGCGATCACCTCGAACATCTCGTGGCCGCGGCTGGAGGTGACCACGAACGCGCTGAACTGGCCTGAATCGCGCGTGTCGCCGAGCAGGTTCGTGAGCTGGCAGAGGTCCAGGCCGGGGACGGTGAGCTCGTTCAGCGTCTCGGCCATCCCCGGACCGGCGACGGCGAGCTTGGGCAGGCAGTAGAAGGGGCGCTTGCCGGGCGGGTAGACATCCTTGCCCGCCTCGCGCACGAGCTCGACGTAGCCGAAGCCGGCGACGCCGGCGAAGCGGTCGTCGACGCCCATCGACTGATACCAGCGCTCGAACTGCGTGTTGTTCAGTTGGGGTGAAGCGCCGAGCAGCGTTCGCGCGGCGAGCGTCAGATCGTCCATCCGGCGCACCGCCGTCGTGACCGACGTGCCGACCGACGCGGCCTGGGCGGCGAAGGCCTGGTCGTTCTGGCGCTGGACCTGCGCCCGCCAGAGCCCGGCGGTCAGGCCGGCGAGGACGACGAAGACTGCCAGCAGCAGCCAGGACATCCAGGTCCGGGCGCCGCTCGTCCTGCCCTGACGTCGCGTGGTCTGCACCGTCCCGGATGATCGGCGTGGCGCACGGACGCTTGATCGTCTACTTGTCCAGTTCCGCGATCCGGGCTCTAGCTCGACCGAGAGCGGCCTCGGCGTCCTGGCGCAGCTCGGCCAGCAGGTCGCGCCCACTCATGCTCGCGGCGAAGGACTGTTCCATCAGCCGCGCGAGGTCGCTGTCGCGCGCTTGCGCGAGCCGTTGCTCGGCGTGCGCGACCGCGGCTTGGAGCGCCGGCGCGGCGTTGCCGCCGCCGACCGGTCGAGCGGACGCGAAGGGCGACGTCTCCCACTGTCGTACGAGGTTGCCGATCGCCTCGCCATCGCCCTTCTTGTAGGCCTGGTTGAGCCGCTTCATGAACGCCTCGGCGTGGGCGCGGCCGGCCTCGTCGGGTACGAGGTCGGGGTGCATCCGCTTGGCCGCGTCGCGAAACAGCGACTTCAGGTCGTCGCTCGGCGGCGGTCCCGCCGGCGCGCGGGATCGACTGCAGCGCGGTCGTCGTCTCGCGGAAGCGCTGCTCGGCCGCGTCGGCGGCGGCCAGATCCTCGACGGCGCCGGAGCGGACGGCGACGATCGCGAGGATGCGCGCCTCGAGCTCCTGCACCTGCACGTCGACGTAGCCGACCTGGCGCAGGTAGTCCGATTCGAAGGCGGCGAGCTCCGAGCGCAGCGTCGCGTGCTCGACCTCGAGCTCGGCGAGGCGGTCGCGGAGGCGCTCCGCCGTCGCCTCAGGCGCGTCCGCGGACAAGATCGATCAGGTGGCCGAGGATGCGTTCGCCGTCGGCGCGCAGCCCGTTGTGGTCGTATTCGCTCGTCACCCACGCGCGCAGGTTGGCCGTCGCCACGGCCGTCTGCTCGGAGAAGGCACGCTCGACGTAGAGGTCCTCCGTGTAGATCGCGACCGCGGTCGGGACGCGGTTGGCGGCCAGCACCTCGCGGTCATAGAGCCGCGGCCAGCGGTGCTGGGCAAGCTCGTCCGCGACCTCGCGGGCCGGCGCCAGCGCGGCGTAGTCCTCGAACATCCACGGGAAGATGTGTTCGGCGGTGAAGAGCTCGGCGCGCTCCGCGAAGACCGCCGGGCGCACGCGTTCCGCCGACCAGTTCGTCACGCCGCCGTCGGCCCAGCAGGCCTCGTGCAGCAGCGCGTAGATCGGGTTGCGCGTGAGCTCGAGCTCGTCGCCGACGTCGTGCAGGAAGGCGGGCGAGTCGTGCGGCAGCTCGATCAGGTAGTGCAAGGCCTCGGCCCCGTCGCTCATGCCGAGCTTGTTGCCGTGGGTCCGCAGCCGGCGACCGGTGAGCCGGTCGCCGGTGGGCAGCCGCACGTCCTCGGTGTCGAGCCGGTTCACGAGCGAGCGCACGCGCTCGCGGTCGCCGGGGAAGCGCTCGTAGTAGCGGCGGTTGCGCTCGATCATCCGCTCGAAGGTCGCGCGGTAGACGTCGTCGACCGCGACGCCGAGCCCCGGGGTCCCGCCGGTCACGAACGCCTCGCGCAGGCCGTCGGGGGCGAGCGAGAGGTAGCTGAACACGCAGAGGCCGCCGAAGCTCTGGCCGAGCACGCTCCACGGCTCCGAGCCCAGCGCGTCGCGCAGCCGCTCCGCGTCGCGGACGATCGAGTCGGCGCGGAAGTGGCGCAGGTAGTCCGCGCACTCGCGCCCGTCGACGGGGGTCGAGCGGCCGGTGCCGCGCTGGTCGAGCAGCAGCACGCGGAAGTCCTTCAGGGCGCGATCGAGCCAGCCCGGCCCGCGCGGGCTGCCGGTCGGTCGCGGCGCCTCATGGCCCGGGCCGCCCTGGAGGTAGAGCAAGAACGGCTTGTCGCGGCCGTCGGGCTCGGCGACCTCGCGGGCGAAGATCGTGATCTCGTCGCCGAGCGGATCGGCATGGTCCAGCGGCACCTGCAGCTCGTGGTCCTCGAGCACCAGCCCGCGCAGCGCGTAGTTCATTCGAGCGTCTCCAGGAAGCCGAAGAAGCGCGCGCTCCAGCGCGCTTGCGCGTCGATCGCCGGGAAGTGCCCGGAGCCCTCGAACAGCTCGCTCTCCACGCGCCCGCCGCGCTGCGCGTAGACGTCGAGCAGCGCGCGGATCTGGGCGATCATCGGCTGTGGTGCGAACGCCTCTTCGCCGGGCCAGCCCGCGATGACGCCGAGCTGCCCGAGCGTCCCCAGCTCCCACGGCGAGCCGTCGGCGACGACGATGTCCTGGGCGCCGTGCGTCCACAGCACGGGCGGCTTGGGGTCGAGGTCGACGAGCGCGGACCAGTTGCAGTACTTCGGCGAGAGCGCGTTGAGGATCCCGCGGGTGCCGGGGGCGACGCCGGGCCAGTGCTCGGAGGTCGACGCGTCGCCGGGGTAGCCGTCGTCGCCGGTGACCGACTTCAGCAGCTCGCCGAGCAGCATCGCCTCGCGCTCGGGCGGCTCGCGGTGCTCGGGGCTCCAGTAGGAGCTGTTGAGCACGTTGCGCGGGGCGGTGTCGCCCTCGGAGGACGTGTCGCCGGCCGCGAGCCGCGCGGTGAACTCCGGGTTGCCGGTGCCGCCGCCGGAGCCGGCGAAGTCGTCGTAGTGCGGCGTCCCGTCGAGCTTGGTCGCGCCGTACCCATAGGGCCCGACCGGGTCGATGAATGTCAGCGACGCGACTGGCCGCTCCAGCGCGAACGCGGCGATCGCGGCCCCGCCGGTCGACCACCCCACCAGGTGCGGCGGTCGCGTGATCCCGAGCGCGTCCAGCAGCGCCGCGCTGTCGTCGGCCCAGTCGCGCAGGCCGCGCGTGGCGTCCAAGGGGACGCGCTCGGTGTCGCCGAAGCCGCGCATGTCGGGCGCCAGCAGGCGGTAGCGCGTCGGCGCGCCGTCGAACAGGTGCTCGAAGAAGCGACCGGTCGAGAGGTTGCCGTGGATCAGAACGACCGGGACGCCGTCCTCGGGGCCGGACTCGACGAGCTGCATCTCCAGGCGATCGGTGGCGACGCGATGCGAGCGCATGGCGCGAGACTATCCGGGCGATGACGCGTGTGGAACTGAGCACCCCCGGACGCGCGGACCAGGCGGAATTTCTCGCCGCGATGACGGCCAGCCGGCGGCTGCACCGCCCGTGGCTGTATCCGCCGCTGACGCCCGAGGCCTACCGCGCCTACCTCGCCCGGCTCGATGCGCGCAAGTTCGGCTTTCTGGCGCGCCGCACCGAGGACGGTCAGCTCGTCGGCTGGCTCAACGTGTCCGAGATCGTGCGCGGCGGGTTCCAGAACGCGTACGTCGGCTACGGGGGGATCGCGGGCTTCTCGGGTCGGGGCTACATGTCCGAGGCGCTCGAGCTCGTCCTGCGCGAGGCCTTCGGCACTCTCGGCCTGCACCGCCTGGAGGCCAACATCCAGCCGGACAACCGGGCGTCCAAAGCGCTGGCCCGGCGTGCTGGATTCGTGTGCGAGGGCTTCTCGGAGCGCTACCTGAAAGTGGGCGGTCGCTGGCGCGATCATGAGCGCTGGGCGATACGTTCTGAGACGTGGAGGGCCCGCGGGCGTTAACGTTCGCGCGATGACGGCATCGAACGGATCGAGCGAGGGTCACGGGGCATCGGTGCGGCGGGTTGAGGATCCGCCCTTTCTACGCGGCACACGGCCGTACACGGACGATCTGCGCGAGCCTGGGGCGCTCTACGCCGTCTTCATCCGTTCAGGCTTCGCGCACGCCAAGATCCTCGGTGTCGACACCTCCGAGGCGGCCGCCGCGCCAGGCGTCGTCGGCGTCTACACCGCCGCCGATCTCAACCTGAAGCCGTTCGGCACGGCCGGCCCGCCCGTCGACACGCCCGAGGAGATGCGGCGCGAGGTGCTGGCCACCGACCGCGTGCGCTTCATCGGCGAGCCGGTCGCGGTCGTCGTCGCCGAGACGCGCGCTCAGGCGGTGGATGCCTCCGAGCTCGTCGAGGTCGACTACGACCCGCTCGACGTGCTGGTCGACATGACCAAGGCACTCGACGACGACGCCCCGAAGCTGTTCGAGATGGGCAACCTCGCCGCCGCCGGCCCGACCGGCGAGGACGCGCTCGCGGACGCCGAGGTGCGCACCGGCGCCCGGTTCGTCAACCAGCGCCTCGCCGCCGTGCCGATGGAGCCGAGCGCCGCGCTGGCGGTGCCGGATCCCGAGACCGGCGGCTTCATCCTCTACACGCCCAGCCAGGGCCCGCACGCCTACCAGGGCGCGATCTGCGCCTCGACCGGAATCGAGCAGGCGCAGATGCGGGTCGTCTCCACGGCGACCGGCGGCGGCTTCGGCGCACGCATCGCCTGTTACCCCGAGCAGGTCGTGGTCGTCGCGCTCGCGCGCGAGCTGGGGCGCGCCGTGCGCTACATCGAGACGCGCTCGGAGACGATGATCGAGATGCAGCACGGCCGCGCGCAGGTGCAGGACGTCGAGATCGGCGGCACGCGCGACGGCAAGATCACCGGCCTGAAGGTGCGCGTGATCGCCGACTGCGGCGCCTATCCCGCCGACGCCGCGCTGATGCCGATGCTGACGGGCCTGATGTCCTCCGGCGTCTATGAGATCCCGAAGGTCGATTTCCACTTCGACGCGGTCGTGACCAACACGACGCCGATCGGCGCCTACCGCGGCGCCGGGCGCCCGGAGGCGACCGCGCTCGTCGAGCGGGCGGTCGACATGTTCGCCGTCGAGCTCGGCATGGACCCGGCCGAGGTGCGCCGGCGCAACTTCATCTCGGATTTCCCGCATCAGACCGTCACCGGCGCCAACTACGACTCCGGCGAGTACCGCGCGGCGCTGGAGAAGTGCCTCAGCAACGCCGGCTACGACGCGCTGCGGGCCGAGCAGGCCGCGCGGCGCGAGCGCGGCGACGTCAAGCAGCTCGGCCTCGGTCTGTGCAGCTACGTCGAGTGGACCGGCTTCGGCGTCGAGCTCGGGACCTGCACGGTCGAGGAGGACGGCACCGTCACCGTCACGGCGGGCACGTCCTCCCACGGCCAGGGGCACGAGACGGCCTACGCGCAGCTCGTCGCCGGCACGCTCGGTGTCCGGCTCGCGGACGTGCGCGTGATCCAGTCCGACACCAAGACCGTCAAGCGCGGCATGGGAACGATGGGATCGCGCTCGCTGCAGGTCGGCGGCAGCGCGGTTCAGATCGCGACCGACGACGTGCTCGAGAAGGCCCGCCGGCTGGCGGCGCACCTGCTCGAGGCCGACGCGGGCGACATCGAGGTCGTCCACGGCCAGGGGCTCGGCGTCACCGGCTCGCCGGCGTCGGCGATCCCATGGGGTCAGCTCGCGCAGGCCGCCAACGACCCGGCGCGGGCGCCTGAGGGCTTCGAGGGCGGGCTGGCCGGCGAGAACGACTTCGAGACGCCGGACGCGACCTACCCGTTCGGAACGCACCTCGCGGTCGTCGAGGTCGACACCGAGACCGGTCTCGCCCAGCTCATCCGCCACATCGCCGTCGACGACTCCGGCCGCATCCACAACCCGATGCTGGTCGAGGGGCAGGTCCACGGCGGCATCGCCCAGGGCGTCGCGCAGGCGCTGTTCGAGGAGATCGCCTACGACGAGGACGGCAACAACGTCACCGCCTCGCTGGCCTCCTACGCGATCCCGAGCGCCGGCGACCTGCCGACGTTCGAGACCGAGCGCACGCAGACCCCGAGCCCGCGCAACCCGCTGGGCGCGAAGGGGATCGGCGAATCGGGCGCGATCGGCTCGACCCCGGCGGTCTGGAACGCCGTCGTGGACGCGCTGGCGCACCTCGGGGTGCGCAACATCGACATGCCGGCCACGCCGCAGCGCGTGTGGCAGGCGATCAGCGCCGCGGGCTGATCGCCTCGAGCGCGCCGATCAGCGCGTCGAGATCCGCGATCGTCGTACCGAGCCCGATGCTCGCCCGGACCGCTCCGGGCAGCTCGGGCTCGAGGCCGCGGCGCAGCTCGGCGTGCAGCCGGCTCGCCTCGGCCTCCGGCACCTTCAGCAGGCGCGTGATCAGCGGGTGCGCACAGAAGCAGCCGTGGCGGACGCCGATCGCGTAGTCGTCGCTCAGGCGCGCCGCGAGCTCTCCGGCCTTGTGGCCTTCGAGCGTGAAGCTGGCGACGCCGACGCGGTCCTCGTGGCCGGGCCAGAGCGCGAGCTGCGTCAGTCCGCGGATGCCCTGCAGCCCGCGGTCGAGGTGGGTGGTGAGCGTGCGCTCGCGGTCGGCGAGCACGTCCATGCCGATCGCGTCCAGGGCCTCGCAGGCGGCGGCGAAGGCGACGGCGCCGATCACGTTCGGCGAGCCCGCCTCGAAGCGGTCGGGGGAGTCGGCCCAGATCACGTCGTCGAGCGTGACGAGCTTGATCGCGCCGCCGCCGTGCAGCAGCGGCTCGCCGCTCAGCGGGACGCGGCTGACGAGCGCGCCGGCGCCGAATGGCGCGTAGAGCTTGTGGCCGGAGAGCGCGAGGTGGTCGATGCCGGTGTCGGCCATCGCGATCGCGCGGTGCGGCGCGAGCTGGGCGGCGTCGACGAACAGCTCCGCGCCGTGCTCGTGGGCCAGGCGCGCGAGCTCGCGCAGCGGCCAGACCTCGCCGGTGACGTTGGAGGCGCCGGTGACGGCGATCAGGTCGATCGGCGCCTCGCGCAGGGCGGCGGCGGTGATCTCGAGCAGCTCGTCGGCCGAGGTCGTGAACGGCAGCAGGTGCAGGTCGTGCCGGCGCCAGGGCAGCATGTTCGCGTGGTGCTCGACCGGGGTCGAGAGCACGCGCGTCCCCGCGGGCAGCGCGGTGGCGAGGACGTTGACGGCCTCGGTGGTGTTGCGGACGAAGACGACCTCGCCGCCGGGCGCCCCGGCGAAGTCCGCGACGACCTCGCGTGCGTGCTCGTAGGCGGCGGTCGAGACCTGCGACTTGGCGCCGGTGCCGCGGTGGACGCTGCTGTACCACGGCACGAAGGCCTCGACGACATCCCAGACGGCGGACAGCACCGGTGTGCTCGCCGCGTAGTCGAGGTTGACGTAGCGGCGCAGCTGCCCGTCGGTGCAGGGCACCTCCACTTCTGATCCGAGCAGGTGTGCCGGCGGCACCAGGACGCTCATGCTGCCGATCATGGACTCCGAGCGTTGGGGGAACCTTGGGAGTACATGACGGGAGAATCTGCGAAGCGATTCTCCAAGCGACCGAAGCAGCGGACGAAGTCCGCTCGCGAGGATCGCCGCCTACCAACTCACGACGCGGAAGCGGTGGCCGTTGCGGGCGCTGCGCAGGCGCGGCTCGGGACGGGCGGTGAGCTGGCGCGCGCGGCGGCGCAGCAGGGCGACGGCGTCGCTGGAGCGCTCGAACGGGTCGGCGATGGCGTCGCCGTCGCGGGTCGAGACGGCGGCGATCAGGCGGCCGCCGGACTCGGCGAGCAGGTGCGGCGCGGCCGGCAGCTCGCGGCTGTCGAGCTGGGCGAGGCGGTCGAGGGCGACGGCGTCGGAGGTGGTGGCGGAGCGGATGGTGAGGGTGTTCATGGGCTTCATGGTGCGCCGATCTGCCGATCATGTCCAATGATGACTTGACGGTGTTGGCATAATGTTCCGTGATGCTCGACCTCAAACTCCTCACCACCTTCCGCGAGGTCGCGGTGCGCGGCTCGTTCTCCGACGCCGCCATGGCCCTCGACTTCACGCAACCGGCGGTCTCGCAGCACATCAGCCGCCTGGAGGCGACGCTCGGGGTGCGCGTGCTGGAGCGCAATGCGCGCGGCGTGTCGCTCACGCCCGCGGGCGAGGTGCTCGTCCGGCACGCCTCGGCGCTGCTCGACGCGGCGCGCCGCGCCGAGGAGGCCGTGCGCGAGGCCGCGGGGATCGGCCGCGCGCAGGTGCGCGTCGGTGCCTTCCCGTCCGCCGCCGCGGGCCTGCTGCCCGGTGCCACGCGCGAGCTGCGCGCGCGCCGGCCCGACGCCGAACTGGCGCTGCAGGTGATGGAGGAGGAGGCGGCGCTCGACGCGCTGCTGGCCGGGCGGATCGACGTCGCCACCGTCGTCCAGTCGGCGCTCTCGCCCTCCAAGCCGCGCTCCGGCGTCGACTACCTGCCGATCTGCGACGACGAGATGCGGATCGCGGTCGCCGCCGACCACGCGCTGGCGACGCGCACGTCGGTCGCGCTCGAGGAGCTCTGCGACGAGCCGTTCCTGATCACCGAGGTCGCCGGCACCTGCGCGGACTCCAACGTCGTGCTGCACGCCTTCCGCGACGCCGGCTTCGAGCCCAACGTGGCGTTCTCGTCCGACGACTACCAGGCGCTGCAGGGCATGGCCGCGTCGGGGATCGGCGTGGCGATGATCCCGACGCTCGCGCTGACCAGTTCGCGCAGCGACGTCGTCGTGTTGCCGCTGCGCGGTCGCGCGCCGTCGCGCCAGATCATCGCGGCCGTTCGCACGGGCGAGCAGGACGCGCTCACCGAGCACTTCGTCGAGTCGCTGCGCCGCGCGGCACGCACCCTGGCGGGCGTGCCGACGCTCGTCGCGGTCGCTTAGATCAGCCGGCGCTTGAGGTCGGCGGCGATCTCGTCCTCGGGACGTTCGCCGTCGACCTCGACCAGCACGGCGCGGTAGTGCTCGATCAGCGGCTGCGTGTCCGCCCAGAACTCGCGCAGCCGCTGCGCGATCACGTCCTTGGTGTCATCGCCGCGCCCGCGGGCGAGCAGGCGGCGCTCGACGACCGAGTCGGGGACCTGGAGGTAGACGACCGCGTCGAAGTCCAGGCCGTCGGCCTGCGAGAGCTTGCGCGGGTAGCCGTCCAGGACATAGCCGTCGCGCCGCCCCAGCTTTGCCGAGCACCGCCCGGCTGACCAGTTCGTCGGGCGCGAGCCGTCCCGCATCCATATGCGCCTTGACGTCACGGCCGAGCGACGTGTTGCCCTCGACCTCGGCGCGCAGGACGTCACCGGAGGAGATGTGCTCGACGCCGAGCGCTTTCGCGAGTCGCGAGCCCTGCGTTCCCTTGCCGCCGCCGGGCGGCGCGAGCATGAGCACTTTCACCGGGCGAGCGTACCGTGCCGGGTAACCGCCCGCGGGGAGTGTGGCAGGCTCGATTGCCCGGGCCGCCGCTCTCTGGAGATGATCTTTACATGAGAACTCGCCTGCCCCAGCTCGACGGCCGGCTCTTCCTGACCGACGGCGGGATCGAGACCGTCCTGATCTTCCGCGAGGGATTCGATCTGCCCGCGTTCGCGGCGTTCGATCTGCTCAAGGACGAGGCCGGGACCGAGGCGCTGCGCCGCTACTACGAACCCTATGTGGCGCTGGCCGCCGCTAGCGGTCTCGGGTTCATCGCCGAGAGCCCGACATGGCGGGCCAGCCCGCGCTGGGCGGCCGAGCTCGGCTATGGCAGCGACGAGCTGGCGACCTTCAACCGCCGGGCGATCACGCTGATGGAGGAACTCCGCGAGCGCCATCCGGGCGTTGAACTGGTGATCAGCGGCTGTGTCGGGCCGCAGGACGACGGCTACAACCCCGCGCAGATCCTCTCGGCCCACGCCGCGCAGGACTACCACTCGACGCAGATCGACACGTTCGCGTCGACCGCGGCCGACATGGTCACCGCGATCACGATGACCTATGCCGAGGAGGCGATCGGCGTGACCCGCGCGGCGGTCGCGGCCGGCCTCCCCGTTGTGATCTCCTTCACCGTCGAGACCGACGGCCGACTGCCGAGCGGCCAGCCGCTGGCCGAGGCGATCGGCCAGGTGGACGCCGAAACCGGTGCCGCGCCGGCCTACTACATGCTCAACTGCGCGCACCCGACGCACTTCGCGGACGTGCTCGACGGGCGCCGTGGAGCGAGCGCATCGGCGGCCTGCGAGCCAACGCGTCGGCGCGCAGCCACGCGGAGCTCGACGAGGCGACGGAGCTCGACGAGGGCGATCCGCGCGACCTGGCCGCTCGCCACGCGCAGCTGACCGCGTTGTTGCCGCGGTTGACCGTGGTCGGCGGCTGCTGCGGCACCGACCACCGGCACGTCGCGGCGATCGCCGCCGCGCTGGCGTAGCCGCTCAGCGGCGGGCGGCCCAACCGGACCAGAGGCTGCCGGGCGTCTCGACCGGCTCGCGGCGGTCGTCGAGGTCCCAGCTGCGCCGGGGCGGCTCCGGCTGCCACGGTTTCGGCTCCGGTTTGGCCGCAGGCGGGGGCGGTTGAGTCCGATCGCGGCGCTGCCAGCTGTCGAGCAGGACGAAGATGACACCGCCGACGACGGCGGCAAGGAGGATCGAAGCGGCCACGGTCATGGTTCCCTCAAGCGTAGTGACTGGACCGGAGTAGGCTCGGCGAGTGGCGTCCGACACCGATCGCGCGCACATCCGGCTGGCCGAGCTCGTCGCCGCGCTGTCGCTCGGGATCGACCTCGGATTCGGGCAGCCGATGGAGCACGTGCTGCGCCAATGCCTGATCGCGCTGCGCCTCGCCGAGCGGATCGGCCTCGGCGAGGAGGAGCGTGCGGTGGTCTACTACACCGCGCTGCTGGTCAATGTGGGCTGCCACACCGACGCGCACGAGCAGGCGAAGTGGTTCGGGGACGACATCGCGCTGAAGGCGGGCAAGTACGACCGTGAGCCGCACGGCATCGGCACGGCCGTGGCGGGCCTGCGACAGCTCGGGGCGGGGAACCCGCCGCTGGATCGCTTCCGCTTGGGTCTCGAGTTCACGATCTCCGGCCGTCGCGAGCTCGACGGCATGTTCGAGCAGCACGCCGACCGTGCGCGGGTGCTGGGCGAGCAGCTCGGCCTGCCCGGCGCGGTGCTGGAGGCGCTGGGAGCGTCCTACGAGCAGTGGGATGGCCGCGGCTGGCCTGGTCTGCTCGCCGGCGAAGCGGTGCCGATCGGCTCCCGCGTCGCCCAGTTGGCCGAGTACGTCGAGGTCGCGCACCGCGTCGGCGGCGTCAGCGGCGCTCAGGACCTTGCGCGCCGTCGCTCCGGACGGCAGTTCGACCCTGAACTGGCGGCACTCGTGTGCGCGGACGGCGAACTGCTGCTCGCCTCCCTCGACGACGTCGCGAGCTGGGAGGCGGTGATCGCCGCCGAACCGGCGCTCGCCCTCACGCTCTCCGGCGAGCGCTTCGACGCGGCCCTGCTCGCGATCGCGAACTTCGTCGACCTCAAGTCGCCGTACACGCTCGGCCACGCGTGCGCGGTCGCCGCGCTCGCCGCCGAGGCCGGCCGGCGCATCGGCCTTCCGGAGGCCGAGGTCCGCACGCTGCGGCGCGCGGGTCTCGTGCATGACCTCGGGCGGCTCGGCGTCTCGAACACGATCTGGGACAAGCCCGGCCCGCTCGGCATGGGGGAGTGGGAACGCGTGCGGCTGCATCCGTACCTGACCGAGCGCATGCTGCACCGGTCCGAGGCACTGGCGCCGCTCGGGCAGATCGCGGTCCAGCATCGCGAGCGACTCGACGGATCGGGCTATCCCCGCGGGCTGGCGGGTCCCGCGATCTCACTCCCGGCGCGCATCCTCGGCGCCGCCGACGTCTATCAGGCGATGCGCGAGCCGCGCCCGTACCGCGGCGAGCGCAGCGCGCAGGACGCCGCCACGGAGTTGCGTGCGGAGGTCAAGCGGCTGCGCCTCGACGCCGACGCGGTCGAGGCCGTACTCGGCGCCGCCGGCCACCGGGTCGTCCGCCGCCGGGCCGGGCCCGCGGGCCTGACCGCCCGCGAGGTCGAAGTCCTGCAACTGCTCGCGCGCGGGCTGTCGAACAAGCGGATCGCCGCGCGACTCGGGATCACGCCGAAGACGGCCGGCAACCACGTCGAGCACATCTACGCCAAGATCGGCGCGCAGACGCGTGCGACCGCGAGCCTGTTCGCGATGCAGCACGGGCTGCTGCCCGAGACGGAGTTCGTCAGTGCACCGCCGGCGGATCGAGCTCCGCGGCCAGGAAGTCCAGCATGAGCCGGTTCGTCAGCTCGGGCTTCTCCATCGGCAGCGCATGGGTCGCGCCCGGGACGACGCCCAGTTGCGCGACCGGCAGGGCTCGCTGCATCGCCGCGGCGTGCTCGAGTGAGATCGCATCGCGGTCGCCGAGCAGGACGAGCGTCGGCGCCTGCACGTCCGCGAGCCGGGCGAAGGCGATCCCCGGGTCGCTGCGCCACACGGCCGCGAGCTTGTCGAAGACGACCTCGAAGTGCTCAGGCCCGTCCGGTGACGCCGCCGCGTAGAGCTCCCGCAGCATCGGCGGCAGCACGTCGGCGGTCAGGGCGCCCATCATCGCCTCGAGCTCCGGGCGCAGGTACTCGAAGTTCACGTACTGCCCGATCAGCACGAGCCGGTCGACGAGCTCGGGGCGCTGCAGCGCGACGAGCAGGGCGACGAGCGCCCCGTCGCTGTAGCCCACGAGGTGCGCGCGCCCGCTCCCCACGGCCTCCATGAACGCGATCGTGTCCGCCGCCATCACCTCGTACGTGATCGGGCCGTCGAGGTCGGCCGTGCGCCCGTGTCCGCGGCGTTCCGGGACGTACACCCGGTAGCGCCGGGCGAGCGCCGGCGTCTGCGCGTCGAGCGTCTCGACCGTGCACATGCCGCCGTGGAGCAGGATCAGCGGATCGCCGTCGCCCGCGAGCTCGTAGTAGGTGCGGACGCCGCCGGCGTCGACGTATTCGCCGTTTCGCATGGGCCTGACGCTACGCCCGGCGGCCTCCGGCGCCATGGGGCGATCGCCTCATCTTTCTCAGCGGTATTCCGGGTTGGGGTGGTCCGGGTGGGCGAGGTCCCAGTCATGGGTCGAGTTGCCGTACGCGGGAATGCCGCCGGCGTCCTTGAGCATCCGGGCGAGGTGCAGGATGTTCCAGGTCATGAAGACGGTGTTGCGGGTCGTCCAGGCGTTCTCGGGGCCGCCGCTGCCGGGGTCGGAGTAGGAGTCGCCGGGGCCGGCCTCGCCGTTCCAGTAGGCGTCGGACTGCGGCGGGATCGTCAGCCCGATGTGCTGGAGGGCGTAGAGGACCTGGGCGCTGACGTGCTTGCCCCCGTCCTCGTTGCCGGTCGTCACGGCGCCGCCGACCTTGCCGTAGTAGGACCACTGGCCGGCGGCGTTGACCTCGCCCGAGTAGGCGTAGAGGCGCTCGATGATCGTGCGCGTCTGCGAGCTCTGGTCGCCGAGCCAGATCGGCCCCGCGATGATGATGATGTCGGCGGGCTCGACGAGTTCGCGGTAGATCCGCGGGAAGTCGTCGCGCTCGTAGCCCTGCGTGGTCATGTCGGGCCAGACGCCCGGCGGGATGACGTGGTCCACGGTACGGACCACGTCGACGCGCACGCCGACCCGCTCCAGTACCCCTCGCGCTATCGACAGCAGCCCCTCGGTCTGGCTCGGCTCAGGAGAGCGCTTGAGCGTCCCGTTGAACACGACGGCCCGCAGGTCGTCATAGGTCGTGGTGGCCGCATCGGCCTGCTGGCCGATGAAGCGCTGGATGGAGGAAGGGATCGGCATGCGCTCAGAGTCCCGCAGGAGGGTCCGGCGTTACAGGGCGCGGGCTCGCGTGCCGACGCCAGTCGTCGTGGTCCTTTCGATTGCGTGACAGGCACTTGAAAAAGAGCTCGCGCTGAGCGAAGGTCGCCCACTATGGGCGACGTGCTCATCGATCCCGACCATCAGCTTCTGGAGCGCCTGCGTGCCGGCGACGAGGACGCGTTCATGACGCTCGTCGATCGCTACGGTCCGCTGATGCTGCGGATCGCGCTGACCCACGTGCGTACCCGCGCGGTCGCCGAGGAGGTGGTGCAGGAGGCCTGGCTGGGCGTCCTGCAAGGGCTGGATCGCTTCGAGGGCCGGTCCTCGCTGAAGACCTGGATCCTGCGGATCGTCGCCAACCGCGCGCGCACCCGCGGCGAACGCGAGGCACGCAGCGTGCCGCTCTCCTCGCTCGGCCCCGACCTCGCCGAGGATGAGCCGGCCGTCGACCCTGACCGCTTCTTCGGCGCCGACCACGCACGCTACCCAGGCGGCTGGGCGGTCCCGCCGCACAGCTGGATGCCGGAGGAACGGCTGCTGGCCGCCGAGACGCTGGAGCAGGTCCGCGGCGCGATCGCGAAGCTGCCCGCGCGCCAGCAGGAGGTCATCGTCCTGCGCGACGTCGAGGGCTGGGAACCCGAGGAGGTCTCCGAAGCGCTCGAGCTGACCCCGGGCAACCAGCGCGTGCTGCTGCACCGCGCCCGCAGCAAGGTCCGCAACGAGCTCGAGCACTACTTCGACGGGGTGGCGGTGTGAACGGTCCGATCCTTCCCGGGGGGATCGGCTGCCGCGAGGTGGTGGAGCTCGTCACCGCCTACCTCGACGGTGCGCTGGCGTCCGAGGACGCGGAGCGGATGACCGCGCACCTGAAGCTGTGCGAACCCTGCGTCGCCTACGTCGAGCAGATCCGCACGACCACGCGCCTCGCGGCCGCGGCCGCCCAGGAGCTCGAACTGCGACCGGATCGCGACGCTCTGCTACGCGCGTTCGCGGATTTCAAGCGCTCCGCCCAGATCGATCGATGACATCCGCTAAAGAGATCCGTCGAGGCTCCGATGACGTGAGCAAATGTCCGGATCCTCCAACAAGCCGAATCGCCTCGCCCAGATCGCCGCCCTCGTCGGCGCCGGAGCGACGGCCGCGACGGTCGCCCATGTGGCCAGCCGTAAGCCGGCGACCCCACAGGGGTCGATGCCGTTCGCGTCCGACTCGGCCTTTGTTGCACTGATCGAGTCCGTCGCAGCCGCCACCGCCAAGTCCGAGTCGATCGACGAGGCCATGCAGGCCTGCGTCGAGTACGTCTGCCGCTGGACGGGCTGGCCCGTCGGCCACGTCTACAAGGCGGGCAAGTCCGAGCACGACCCGCTTCAGCCCTCGTCGGTCTGGTATCTGGGCCATCCGACCAAGTTCGAGCCCTTCCGCACCGTCACGCAGCAGACCCCGCTCCCCGCGGGCATCGGCCTCCCGGGCCGTGTCGCCGCGACGGGCCGCCCGGCCTGGATCGTCGATGTCACCTGCGACCCGAACTTCCCGCGCGCCGAGGCCGGCGCCGCGGTCGGCATCCGCGGCGCGTTCTCGTTCCCGATCCCGATCGGCGACACGACCTACGCCGTCGTCGAGTGCTTCTCGATGCAGGCCGTCACGCCCGACGATCGCCTGCTCGAGGTGACCGCGCACATCGGCCGCCAGCTCGGCCGCCAGATCGCCAGCCAGTTGCTCGGCGACGCCCTGCGCGAGTCCGAGAGCCGCTTCCGCTCGGTCGCCGAGTCCGCCAACGACGCGATCGTCGCCGCCGACCAGAACGGCGACATCATCTCCTGGAACCGCGGCGCCGAGGTCATGTTCGGCCACAGCGACGAAGACGTGCGCGGCAAGGCGCTGTCGATCCTGATGCCCGAGCGCTTCCGCCCGATGCACGACGCCGGCATCAAGCGCGTCGCCGAGGGCGGCATGGGCGCCTCGCGGCTGATCGGCCAGACCGTCGAGGTCGTCGGCCTGCGCAAGGACGGCCGGGAGTTCCCGCTCGAGCTCTCGCTCGCGATGTGGGAGACCGCCGGCAAGCGGTTCTTCAGCGGCATCATCCGCGACATCTCCGAGCGCAAGAAGGCCGAGGAGAAGCTCAAGGCCGTGCTCGAGACCGCGCCGGACCCGATCGTCGAGGTCGGCTCCGACGGCACGATCCAGTTCGCCAACGCCCGCACCGACAAGCTCTTCGGCTACGACCGCGAGCAGATCCTCGGCCGCCCGGTCGAGGAGCTCTTCGCCTCCCGCACGCGCACGCTCGTCGCCGAGCGCTTCGCCGCCGTGTTGCAGAGCACCGCGAGCGACCCGCAGATCGCGCTCGGCATGGGCCTGGAGCTGTGGGGCGAGCGCAAGGACGGCACCGAGTTCCCGGTCGACGTCACGCTCTCGGTCCTGCACACCGACGACGGCGTGATCGTCACCAGCATCATCCGCGACATCACGGAGCGCAAGCGCTTCGAGAACCAGCTGCAGCACCTGGCCGACCATGACGCGCTGACGGAGCTCTTCAACCGCCGCCGCTTCGACCAGGAGCTCGCCGAGTACGTCGCGTACACCGCGCGCTACAGCGGCAAGGGCGCGATCTTCCTGCTCGACCTGGACCGCTTCAAGTACGTCAACGACACGCGCGGCCACAAGGCCGGCGACGAGGTCATCCGCGCCGTCGGCCGCGCGCTGCACGACAGCGTCCGCAAGACCGACGTGGTCGCCCGCCTCGGCGGCGACGAGTTCGCCGTCCTGCTGCGCGACGCCGATCGCGACACCGCGGAGCGCATCGCCGAGGGCATGCTCGAGACGATCCGCGAGCGGCGCCTGCCGCTCGAGGGCCAGCGCATCTCGATGACGACGTCGATCGGCATCGTCTGCTTCGAGGACGAGGAGCCCACCGTCGAGGACCTGATGGTCTCGGCCGACCTCGCGATGTACGCGGCCAAGGAGGCCGGCGGCAACCGCTACCACGTGGCCACCGCCGACGGCGGCGAGTACGTCAGCGGCATGCAGGTCCGCCTGAACTGGGCCGACCAGATCCGCCGCGCGCTCGACGAGGACCGCTTCGTCCTCTACTGCCAGCCGATCCTCGAGCTGGCGAGCGACAGGATCACGCAGTACGAGCTGCTGCTGCGGATGATCGGTGACGACGGCGAGGTCATCCTGCCGGCGGCGTTCATCGACACCGCGGAGCGCTTCGGCCTGATCCAGGAGATCGACCAGTGGGTGGCGCGCAAGGCGGTCCACCTGCTCGCCGAGCACGACGTCCGGCTCGAGGTCAACGTCTCCGGCAAGTCGATGGGCGACCTGGCGATCCCCGAGCTCGTGGAGCGCGAGATCGCGCTCACGGGCATCGATCCCAGCCGCCTCGTCTTCGAGATCACCGAGACCGCCGCGATCGCCAACATGGAGCAGGCTCGCGCCTTCGCCGAGCGTCTGACCCGGCTCGGCTGCCGCTTCGCGCTCGACGACTTCGGCGCCGGCTTCTCCTCCTTCTACTACCTCAAGTACCTCCCGCTGGACTACCTGAAGATCGACGGCGACTTCATCCGCTCGCTCACGAGCAGCGTCACCGATCAGCTGGTCGTCAAGTCGATGGTCGACATCGCGCGCGGCATGGGCATGAAGACGATCGCCGAGTTCGTCGAGGCCGAAGAGACGGTCGCGATGCTGCGTGAGAAGGGCGTCGACTACTCCCAGGGCTACTTCCACGGCGCCCCGCGCCCCGTCGCGATCGAGTTCGCGCGCCTCGAGGTCTCCCGGTGAGTGGATCTGGCCGGCCCGGCTCGGAGGGCGAGCATGATCTGCAGGAGCGCTTCGGGACCGCGAAGCGGGCCAACGCGTTCTACGACAACCAGGTGCTCGATCACCTGACGCCGGAGATGCGCGAGTTCATGTCGCGGATGAAGATGGCCTTCATCGCGACCTCGGACGCGCACGGCGAGTGCGACAGCTCGTTCCGCGCGGGCCCGCCCGGCTTCATGCGCGTGATCGACGAGAAGACCGTCATGTGGCCCGAGTACAAGGGCAACGGCGTGATGGCCTCGATGGGCAACATCATGGAGAACCCGTACGTCGGGCTCCTGATGGTCGACTTCTTCGACACCGCCGTGGGGCTGCACGTCAACGGCAAGGCGACGATCGTCGACAACGCCGCCGTGGCCGCGTTCGCTCCGCTGTTCGACCGGATCGAGTTCTCGACCGAGATGCCCGAGATCCCCGAGGTCAAGAAGACCCCGGAGCGCTGGGTCGTGGTCGAGATCGACGAGGCCTACATCCACTGCTCCAAGCACATCCCGATGCTTCAGTACGCGCCCCCGGAGGCCGAGACCGGCCGCCGCGCCGGCGACGTGTTCAAGGCCAAGAACGCCGAGCGCGCGTGGCTGGGCACCGAGGTCGCGTGCGAGGTCGAGCCGCAGATCGGCCAGGCCACGATCGCCGAGACCCCGGCCGAGCCCGAACCGGCTCCGACACTTCGCACCGTCAGGCCGGCGGCTCCCGCTGCCGGCAAGACGGTAGTTCGGCCTCCGTCCTCGCGAGCTCGGACCTCGGACGCCGTTACCTTCGCAGCAGCGGGGCCGTCAGACATGTCGGCCCCCCGTCGCCCTTGAGCGAGAGTTCGCTGCCGTCGTAGACGTGCACCTCGACGCCGCGCTTCTCCAGAGCGCGCCGCACCGCGTGGACGCCGTCGACCATGACGACCACGCCCGGGCGCACCACGAGCACGTTGCAGCCCATGCTGAGATAGCTGTCGCGGTCGATCGCGATCCACTCGACGCCGCGCTCGCGGATGTCCATCAGCAGCCGGACCGGGATCAGCGGCTCGTAGATGACGTAGAGCGACTCGGTCGCGCCCGAGAGGAACGACTGCAGATGCAGGACGTGATCCGGGCCTTCGTCGTGGACCATGTCGTAGGCCTCGACGTGGATGCCCTCGGGCGCCAGCAGCTCCTGCAGCCGCGACGCGCCCTTGCGGTTGGTGCGGTAGCCGAGCCCGACCGCCGCCGTCGCGTCGTCGAGCCAGAAGCGGTCCCCGCCGTCCGCGAACGCGTCGCCCTCGAGCGTGCCCAGGACGGGGACGTCGAGTCGCTCCAGTTCCTCGGCCGAGTGCCCGGGCTCGCGCATGCGGGCCGGCTTGGCCATCTGCAGCGGGATGCCTCCGCGTCCGCTGAGGATCAGCGGGTCGTGCATGTAGACCGAGTCGACCTGGCCCTCGAGCGCCGACGCGACCTCGACCTCGACGCCGAGGCCGTCGAGCAACTCGACGAACGCCTCGTGCTGGCGCCCGAGCTTGACCGGGTCGGGGGTCCGCCAGCCGGCTCCGTCCCAGTCGCCCGTGAGCGCGGGGCGCCGGACCAGCACGCGCTGCAGCGGCGCGACCATGGAGGTGACGCCGTAGCGGGCGCCGGAGGGGGCGGAGGTCGTCATGCGCCAATCCTGGCGCATCCGCCCCCGCCGGTGCTCAGCGGCTGACGATCGTCCCGAGGTCCATCGCGTAGGTGGCGCCGGGCAGGCCGGTCGCCGGCTGTCGCGGCGCGCCGCCGGCGACGCCGACGCCGATCTCGCGGTAGCTCGCCGAGAGCAGGATCCGCCGGTGGCGCCGGGCTGTCGAGCCAGGCGTCGACGAGGGCGTTCGGGGTCGCCTTCCCGCCGGTGCCCCAACCGAGGTCCTCACCGGCGCGCCAGCCGTCGCCGGGCCGGCCGTAGCCGGCCTCGTTCAGGCGGTCGCCGAGCGTGTCGCCGTTGCGGCTGACGTGCGAGAAGTAGTCGTGGCGGGCCATGTCGAGCGCGTGACCGCGCGCGGCCTCGGCGAGATCGCGGTCACGCCGCAGCGCGGGAAGGTCCCGGTTCGTGCGCTCGAAGTTGACCAGGCAGACGATCGAGTCGGCGGCCGCGGTCATTTCGGAGGACGAGTTCGGGACGTCGAGCGAGCCGTCGCAGTGTCCCGCTCCGTCGGACGCGGCGGCCCGTGCGGCGAACAGTCCGAACAGCAACAGCGATGTGACGGCGGCGCGGAGCAGCGGCCGCGCGAAGGATGCGGTCGTGGGCATTACAGGGTGCCTCCCAGCATGCGCGTATCGCCCCGTGGTCGACGCGCGGTTGAAACGTTCTGCCCGGGTTCCCGCCGAGTCGCTCAGTAGTCAGTGCGCGAGACGGCTTTCCCAACCGACCAACACACTCTAATTGCTTGGGCTACCCCGTCATCTGGACGCGATCACATGAATCTCAAGAGCGTCCAGGGGCGTGCGCCCTGCGTGGCCCCGGACCACGCTGGGGGGAACACCGTCCAGGGACGGACCCGCGCGCCCGGAGCCACGCAGGACGCGCGCTCGGCGTTGCGGTCACAAGTATGACCCCGTGTCGATGTCATCGACATCTCCAGTCGCAGGGCGGCGCGTTCGACGCGAACTGCCCGAACGGGCAACCGCGTCCCGGCGAATCGCCGGGACGCGGCGAGACCGGGCTACGGGGCGGTCGTCGAGAGCGTCAGCGTCAGCGTCTTCGCGTACTGCCCGGTGCGAAGCGCGTCGGACGCGGCGATCGGCTGCTTGAAGGCGACCGTGACCGCGTCGTTGGAGACCGGGGCGGCGTAGTTCAGCAGCGCGGTCGGGGCGGCGGAGCCGCCGACCGGGAGGCCGGTGCCGGCCGACGTGCCCGCCGCGCTGCTCGCCTCCACCTGCAGGCCCTGCGGGAGCGCGAACGCGCCGTTGACGAGCTTGCCCGTCGCGGTCGCGCTCGGGTCGGCGATCGACAGCGTCGCGCTGCCGGCCGAGGAGACGACGGTGGCCGTCGAGCTGGCCGCGTAGGTCGCGGTCACGCCCGGCACGAACGCGCCGAAGCCGGCGGGGGACCCGAGCGTCAGCGCGAGCGTGCCCGCCACGGTGCCGCCGACCCCGCCCTTGGCGTTGCGGGCCAGGCACGCGTCATGCGAGAGCTTGGCGTTGATCGCGCCCTGCAGGCCCATCGGCTTGCGGTCGCCGATCAGCCCGATCAGGACGTCGGAGAAGTTCGTGAACATGCCGTCGACGCCGGCGTTGAGCGCCGCCGTCATGTTGGCGACGGTGTTGATCGTGTACGGGTGCACGTCGAGGCAGCTCGCGTGGGCGGTGTTGACCCAGTTGGCGTTGATGCTGGCGCCGAAGCTCGGGCCGAGGCCGACGGCGTAGTCGGCGTAGGACGGGATGTTGGCCAGCGACGGGTTGCCGAGGAAGATCAGCGGCAGCCGCGGGTCCATCGCGTGAACGGTCTTGAGCGAGTCGGCGCTGAAGGACTGGATCAGCACCTGCCAGTTGTTGATCGAGGCGTTGCGCAGGTCGTATTGGTCGAGCAGCGCGAGGAGCTTCTCCTCCATGTGATCGGCCGGGGCCGGCGTCTTGGTCTCGATGTAGTAGTTGACCGTCTTGCCGTAGCGCTGGAAGACCTCTTCGAGCGTCGGGATCTTCTCGTCGACCCACTCCGGGCCGAACCACTGACCGGCGCTGCAGGTCTTGATCTGCGCGAGCGTCTTGGTGTTGACGGCGCCCGTGCAGTTCTCGGCGGCACCACGCGCGGTGCGGTTGAGCGTGCCGTCGTGCAGGACGACGAGGATGCCGTCGCTGGTCACCTGCAGGTCCTGCTCGATGTAGTCCGCGCCCATCTCGATCGCGCGGTCATACGAGGCGAAGGTGTGCTCCGGGCGGGTGCCGGACGCGCCACGGTGGGCGACGACGAGCGGCGCCGCGGCGGCCTCAGGACCCGACTGGGCCTGAGCGGTGGGTACGGCGGTCAGTGCGACGGCAGCAGCCGCGGCGATGATTGCGAAGGTACGCATGGCCCGCCACCCTCACCGACCTGGGAGCCGACTCTGTGACGGAGTGGTGAGCGACCGGTTACATGCTCGTGAACGCTTCAGCTGCCGCGGTAGGTGCTGTACGCCCAGGGCGAGACGAGCAGCGGCACGTGGTAGTGCGCCGTGGGATCCGAGACCGTGAAGCGCAGCGGGATCCGGTCGAGGAACGGTGGCCTCGCCGAAATACTCGCCGACCGTGAACTCGAGCTCGTAGACGCCCGCTTCGACGTCCCCGAAGCGGATCCGGCCGTCCTCGTCGGTAACCGTGTCCTCGAGGACCTCGCCGGCGCGGATCAGTTGCACCGGGACGCCGGCCGCAGGCCGTCCGCGGGCCGTGTCGAGCACGTGGGTGCTGAGGCTCACAGCGCATCCTCCAGTCGCAGGCGGGCGATCTTCGCGATCTCGCCCAGGGCGGTCGCGATCTCGGTCTCGCGGTCGTTGCGCACGCGGGCGTCGGCGTTCGCCAGCACCGAGTCCTTGTCGTGCTCGCGCACGCAGATCACGAACGGGATCCCGAACTTCTCGTGGTAGGCGGCGTTGGTGGTCATGAAGCGCTCGTGCTCGGCGGGGGAGAGGCGGTCCATCCCGAGGCCGGCCTGCTCGCTGCGCGAGTGCTCGGTCAGGACGGCGACCTTCTCGCCGAGGTCCGGATGCGCGCGGATCAGGGCGAGCTTGGCCTCCTCCGGCGCCGCGTACATCGCGGCCCGCAGCGCGGCGTCGAGCTCCTCGATGCCGGCGAAGCTCGGCTGCCAGGCGTTCTCGGCGACCCACGGCGAATGCTCGTAGAGCCCGCCGAAGCGCGCGACGAAGGTGTCGCGATCGAGCTCGATCGGCGCGGTCGACCGCCAGCTCCACGAGTTCGAAGGCGTCGACGTCGACCAGGCCGCGATCGGTGATCTTCAGCGACGGGATCACGGAGAGCGCGAGGAACGAGAGCGTCATGAACGGCGCCTCGATCGTCACGCCCTGGTCGGCCAGCAGGTCCTGCAGGCCTTCCAGGCCCTCGGCGACCTCCTCCAGCGGCGCGTCCGAGAGCAGGCCGGCGATCGGCAGCGCGAGCTCGCCGCGGATCTCGCCGCGGCTCGCGACGACGAGGCCGCCGCCGAGCGCCTGCGCGCGCTCTGCACACAGCGCCATGTCGCCGTCGTCGACGCCGACCACGACGAGGTTGTGCGCATCGTGGGCGACGGTGGAGGCGAAGGCGCCGCTCGTGAGGCCGAAGCCGCGCACCAGGCCGAGCCCGACGCGCCCGGTGCCGTGGTGGCGCTCGATCACGGCGATCTTGGCCAGATCGCGCTCCGGGTCGGCGACGACCTCGCCCGCTCGCGTGCGTGGGGTCTCGATGCCGTGGCCCGTGATCAGCTGACCCGGCTGGATCTCGATCACGCGGACCCGCTCGGGCTCGCCGGGGATGCCGAAGGAGACCGGCACGGCGCGCATCGTGTCGCGCAGCTCCGCGGGCGTCTCAGCGGGATATTCGGGCACGCGGCCGTCCTTGAGCACGAGCGAGGCCGTGAAGGACTCGAGGTCGTCGAGCAGCGCGAGGTCGGCGACGTAGCCGGGCGCGATCGCCCCGCGGTCCAGCAGCCGGTGGGCGCGGGCGCCGTGCAGCGAGGCCATGACCAGCACGTCCTCGGGCGCGATCCCCTCGCCCACGGCGACCCGGCACATCTGGTCGATGTGGCCCTCGCGGTAGAGGAAGTCGGGCTCGCGGTCGTCGGTGCAGAAGGCGCAGTAGTCGGGGCCGTGCTCGCGCACCATCGCCAGCAGCGCGCGCAGGTTGCGCGCGTTGGAGGCCTCGCGGATCAGCACCCACATCCCGCGGCGGCGCTTCTGCAGCGCCTCCTCGGCGGTGAAGGCCTCGTGGTCGGTCGCGATCCCGGCGGCGACGTAGGCGTCAAGCGCCGCGCCCATCACGCCCGGCGCGTGCCCGTCGACGTGCGGCGCGACCATCCGCTCCAGCACGCCCGGATCGCCCGCGATGACGCCCGGGAAGTTCATCATCTCGGCCACGCCGAGCGCCCGCGGGTGCTTGCAGGATCTCGCGCATGTCGTCGGGCCCGAGCGGCCCGACCGGAGACTCGAAGTCCGATGCGGGAACGCACGACGGCGCCATCACGAAGACGTCGAGCGGCAGGCCGTCGGTGGCGTCGAGCAGCCAGCGCACGCCCTCGACGCCGGCGACGTTGGCGATCTCGTGCGGGTCGCAGACCACCGCCGTCGTCCCGCGCGGCACGACGGCGCGGGCGAACTGGGCGGGCGTGAGCTTGGCCGACTCGAGGTGCACGTGGGCGTCGATCAGGCCGGGGACGAGGAAGCGCCCGCCCGCATCGATCCGCTCACCGCCGCGGTAGCTGCCGACGCCGGCGATCCGGCCCTGGGAGATCGCGACGTCGCCGTCGAGCCACTCGCGGGTGAAGGCGGAGAAGACGCGCGCGCCCTCGATCACGGTGTCGGGCTCCGCATCGCCGCGCGCGACGGCGATCAGGTGCGCGCGGCTCACAGGCCGACCAGCTCGTCGGGGCGGACGGGGACCCTCGTCAACGGCCGGCCGGTGGCGGCGCGCAGCGCGGCGACGATCGCCGGCGTCGAGGAGATCGTCGGCGGCTCGCCGATGCCGCGCAGGCCGTAGGGCGAGTCGGGGTCACCGAGTTCGAAGATGTCGAGCTCCACAGGTGGCATGTCCAGGATCGTGGGGATCAGATAGTCGGTGAAGGACGCGTTGCGGACGAGCCCGTCGACGACCTGGATCTCCTCCATCAGCGCCAGCCCGAGGCCCTGGGCGATCCCGCCCTCGATCTGGCCCTCGACGGCGAGCGGGTTCATCGCCTTGCCGACGTCCTGCGCGGTCGCGATCTCCACGACGCGCACGAGCCCGAGCTCGGTGTCGACGTCGACCACGGCGCGGTGGGCGGCGAACGCGAACGTCACGTGCGCGTCGCCCTGGCCCTTGGCGTCGAGCGGCTGGGTCTGGCGGTGGTGGTACTCGCGGGTCGCCTCGATGCCGTCGCCGATCTGGTGCTCGCGGCGCTCGAGCTCCTCCTTGACTGCGCGGCAGGCCGCCTGGACCGCGCCGCCGGTCATGTGCGTCTGGCGCGACGCCGAGGACGAGCCCGCGGAGCCGACCTGGGTGTCGGCGGGCAGCACGAGGACGTTCTCGACGCCGAGCTCGGTGCGCGCGATCTGGCCCATGACCGTGACGAGGCCCTGACCGACCTCCGCGGCCGCAGTATGAACCTCAACTAGAGGTTCACCGCTGGCCAGTGAGAGGCGTACCCGCGCGGTCGAGAAGTCGTCGAAACCCTCGGAAAAGCCCACATTCTTGAAGCCGACGGCGTAGCCGACGCCGCGGACGACGCCTTCACCACGGGTCACGTTCGCGATCCCGCCGGGGAGGCCGCCGCCTTCGCCTGGAAGGGCCCGGTCGCGGACCGACTCGAGCAATTCGGCCACCGGGGCCGGGCAGTTGATCGGGGCGCCGGTCGGCATCGGCGTGCCGGTGACCATCGCGTTGCGCAGCCGCAGTTCGAGCGGGTCGAGCTCGAGCGCCGCGGCGAGCTTGTCCATCTGCGCCTCGTGGGCGAAGCAGGTCTGGACGGCGCCGAAGCCGCGCATCGCCCCGCAGGGCGGGTTGTCGGTGTAGACGACGTAGGCGTCGATGCGGGCGCTCGGCACCGCGTAGGGGCCGAGCGCGAACGAGGCGGCGTTCGAGCAGACGGCGGTCGACGACGAGGCGTAGGCGCCGCCGTCGAGCACGATCCGCGCCCTGATGTAGGCGAGCTTGCCGTCGCGCGTCGCGCCGTGCTCGTAGCGCAGCGTCGCCGGGTGGCGGTGGACGTGCCCGAAGAACGACTCCTCGCGCCCGTAGGCCATCTTCACCGGCCGGCCCGTGTGCAGCGCCAGCAGGCAGGCGTGGATCTGCATCGAGACGTCCTCGCGCCCGCCGAACGCGCCGCCCACGCCCGCGAGCGTGAAGCGCACCTTGTCCTCGGGCAGGTCGAGCGACGCCGCGACCTGGTCGCGGTCGACGTGCAGCCACTGGGTCGAGATGAAGAGGTCGATGCCGCCGTCCTCGGCGGGCACGGCGAGCCCGGACTCGGGGCCGAGGAAGGCCTGATCCTGCATGCCGACCTCGTACTCGCCGCTGACGACGACGTCGGCCTCGGGCGGCTCGTCGCCGTGGGCGATGTGCACGTGGCGCAGCAGGTTGCCGCCGGGGTGGAGCGGGGGCGAGTCCTCCGAGAGCGCGTACTCGGGGTCGGTCAGCGGCTCGAGCTCCTCGTAGTCGACCTCGATCCGGTCGGCGGCCCGGCGAGCGGTCTCGGGATGGTCGGCGGCGACGATCGCCACCGGCTCGCCCTGATAGCGGACCTCGGAGAACGCCAGCACCGGCTGGTCGTGGTGCTCGAGGCCGTAGGTCTTGCGACCGGGGACGTCCTCGTGGGTGAGGACGGCGTAGACGCCGGGGATCGCGAGCGCGGCACCGAGCTCGATCGAGCGGATCCGGGCGCGGGGGTGGGGGGAGCGCAGCGTCGCGCCCCACAGCATGTCCTCGGCCCACATGTCCGAGGAGTACGCGAACTCGCCCTTGACCTTCGGGATGCCGTCCGGACGGCGCACGGAGACGCCGACACCGTCGCGGACCGTCGTGATCGTGCTCATCGCAGCGCCACCTCTTCGAGCTCCCGGGCGATCGCCTCCACGTCACCCGTCCTCAACTCGCCGTCCTGGACCACGACCTCGCCGTCGACCAGGACCATATCCGCGAGCGGCCTCGCCGCGAGGACCAGCGAGGCCACGGGGTCGTCGATGCCGGCGTGATCGAGGTCGTCGAGCCGCCACAGCACGATGTCCGCGAGCTTGCCGACCGCCAGCGTGCCGAGCTCGTCCTCGCGGCCCAGGCAGCGCGCGCCGTGGCGTGTGCCCAGCTCCAGCGCCTCGCCGGCGGTGAGCGCGGCCGGGCCGCCGGCGAGCCGTGCGAGCAGCAGTGCCTGGCGCAGCTCGCCGCCCAGCTCGCCCGCCTCGTTGGAGGCGGCGCCGTCGACGCCGAGCCCGACCGGCGCACCCGCGCGGACCAGCGGCACCACCGGCGCGATTCCCGCGCCCAGCCGGGCGTTCGACGACGGGCAGTGCGCCACGCCCGTGCCGGTCTCGCCGAAGCGCGCGATCTCGCGCTCGTCGAGGTGCACGCAGTGCGCGAGCCAGACGTCGTCGCCGAGCCAGCCCAGCTGCTCGAGGTACTCGACCGGCCGCACGCCGAAGCGCTCGAGGCAGAACGCCTCCTCCTCGATCGTCTCGGCCATGTGCGTGTGCAGGCGCACGCCCGCGCTCGCGGGCGAACGCGGCCGTCTCGGCCATCAGCTCCTGGGTCACGCTGAACGGCGAGCACGGGGCCAGCGCGATCCGGCACATGGCGCCCGGCGACGGGTCATGGAACGGCGTTGAGCGCGTCGTCGTAGGCCGTCAGGATCGCGTCGCGGTCCTCGACCACGCGAGTCCGGCGGCAGCCCGCCCTGGGTCGCGCCGAGGTCCATCGCGCCGCGGCAGGGGTGGAAGCGCACGCCCAGCTCGCGAGCGGCCTCGATCTCGACCGCCAGCAGGTCACCCGCGCCGCGCGGGAAGACGTAGTGGTGATCGGAGACCGTCGTGCAGCCCGAGCGCAGCAAGCGCGGCGAGCCCGGCACGCGCCGCCGCGCGCTCGACGCGCGCGTCGATCCGCGCCCAGGTCGGGTACAGCTCCACCAGCCACTCGAACAGCGTCGCCTGCTGCGCCAGTCCGCGCGTCGCCCACTGGTAGAGGTGGTGGTGGCAGTTGATCAGCCCGGGCGTCGCGAGACGACCGTGGCCGTCGACCCGCGGTCCGTCGTGCGGCGCTCTGCCAGGACCGACCGCGGTGATCCGGTTGCCCTCGACGACGATGTGGCCGTCGTGGTGGACGGCGCCGCTGACGGTGGCGATCGCGCAGCCTTCGATGATCACGATGCCGCCTGCCGGACCGCGTCGAGGATCTTCTCGTAGCCCGTGCAGCGGCACAGGTTCCCGGCCAGCGCCTCGCGGATCTCGGCGTCGTACGGCGACGGGTTGCGCGCGAGCAGGTCATGCGTCGCGACGATCAGCCCCGGCGTGCAGAACCCGCACTGGACCGCGCCCGCGGCCAGGAACGCCTCCTGGATCGGGTGCAGCTCGTCCTCGCCCGCGAGCCCTTCGACGGTCACCACGACGCGCCCCTCGGCCTGCCCCGCCGCGACCAGGCACGAGCAGACCAGCGCACCGTCGAGGTAGACCGAGCACGAGCCGCACTCGCCCTGCTCGCACGCGTTCTTGGAGCCGGGCAAAGCAAGCCGCTCGCGCAGGACGTAGAGCAGCGACTCACCCTCCCAGAGCCCGTCGACCTCGCGCTCCTGTCCGTTGATCGTGCAGCTCAGGCGCATGCGCGGCGCTCCTTCCAGGCCCAGGTCAGCGTCCGCTTGGCGAGCACGCCGAGCGCGTGGCGCCGGTAGACGGCGGTTCCGCGGACGTCATCGATCGGCGAGGCCGCGGCGGCGACGAGTGCGCCGAAATGCTCCGCCGCGCCGTCGGGCAGTTCCTCGCCGAGCGTCTGTGCGAAGGCCTCGGCCTCGCGTGCCCGGATCGGCGTCGGCCCGGCGGACCCGATGCACGTGCCCACGCGCTCATCGGACACGTCGAGCGCGAACGAGCAGACCGCGATCACCATCGCGTTGCGCGTGCCCACCTTGGCGAACTGCTGCGGGCCCCGTGCACGCGGCATCCAGACCGCGGCGATCAGCTCGTCGCCCGCCAGGACGTTGCGCTTGGGGGCGGTGATGAAGTCCTCGACAGCGACCCGTCGCGTGCCGCGAACGGAGGTCAATTCGATGTCCGCGCCACTCGCGTACAGCGGCGGTAGCGCGTCGCCGGCGGGTGACGATGAACCGACGTTCCCCCCGATCGTCCCCCGGTTGCGGATCTGCGGTGAACCGACCGTGCGCGACGCCGTCGCGAGCCCCGGCAACGCCTCGCCGAGCTCCGCGATAACCCGCGTGTAGGACACGCCCGCACCGATGCGAAACCACCCGTCTTCCGCGCTCCAGCGCGAAAGCTCGTCCACTCGCGTCAGATCGAGCAACGCCTCTGGGCGCTTGCGCGCGAAGTTCATCTCGACCATCACATCGGTCCCGCCCCAGAGCGCGGTGGCATCCGGATGCGCCGCGCGCATTTCGAGTGCCTCCCGCCATTTGGAGGGTTGCAGGAACTCCATCCCCCAGAGATACACCTCCAGGCCGTAACGTGCGACATGTGCACTCTGTGACCCAGCGCACGTTTCGCCGTCTCGCCGTAGTGAATCGCGGCGAACCCGCGATGCGTCTCATCCACGCCGTCCGCGAGCTCAACGCCGAGCGCGAGGACGATCCCATCCGCGTCATCGCGCTCCACACCGAGCCCGAGCGCAGCGCGATGTTCGTCCGCCACGCCGACGAGTCCTATGACCTCGGCCCGACCGCCACCGTCGACGCCGACGGCAAGCGGACCGGCGCGTACCTCAACTACGAAGGGCATCAAGCAGGCGCTGATCGCCACCAAGGCCGACGCCGTGTGGCCCGGCTGGGGCTTCGTCGCCGAGCATCCCGCGTTCGCGGACATGATCGAGGAGATGGGGCTGGTCTTCGTCGGTCCCCCCGGCGACGTGATGCGCGCGCTGGGCGACAAGATCCAGTCCAAGCTGATGGCCGAGAAGGCGGGCGTGCCCGTCGCGCCCTGGAGCAACGGGCCGGTCGAGACGGTCGAGGAGGCTCGCGAGCACGCCGAGCGCATCGGCTTCCCGCTGATGATCAAGGCCGCCGCCGGCGGCGGCGGCCGCGGCATCCGCCGCGTCAACGACATGGACGGGCTCGAGCACGCGCTGACCACGTCGCGCCGCGAGGCCGCCGACGCGTTCGGCGACGGCACCGTCTTCATGGAGGCGATGGTCGGCAACGCGCACCACATCGAGGTGCAGCTGATCGCCGACGGCCAGGGCCAGGCGTGGGCCGCGGGCGTGCGCGACTGCTCGTGCCAGCGCCGCCACCAGAAGGTCGTCGAGGAGTCCTCCAGCGTCGTGCTCACCGCCGAGCAGGAGGAGGAGGTCAAGGAGGCCTCGCGCCGGCTCGCGCTGCAGTCCGGCTACCGCAACGCGGGCACGGTCGAGTTCCTCTACGAGCCCTCCGAGAAGCGCTTCTCCTTCATGGAGGTCAACGCGCGCCTGCAGGTCGAGCACCCGGTCACCGAGACCGTGACGGGCCTGGACCTCGTCAAGCTGCAGCTGCACGTCGCGGCCGGCGGCACGCTCGAGGGCGACCCGCCGCCGCCCGTCGGTCACGCGATCGAGGCGCGCCTGAACGCCGAGGACCCGGCGCTCGGCTTCTCGCCCACGCCGGGCCGTGTGCAGGTGCTCGATCTCGCCAGCGGCCCCGGCGTGCGCGATCGACCGCGGCATCTCCGCCGGCGACGTGATCCCGCCCGACTTCGACTCGATGGTCGCGAAGGTGATCGCCTACGGGCGCACCCGTCCCGAAGCGATCGCCCGGCTGCGCCGCGCGCTGCGCGAGAGCACGGTGATCATCGAGGACGGCACGACCAACCGCGCCTTCCTGCTCGCGATCCTCGAGCGGCCCGAGTTCCAGGCCGGCGAGGTCGACATCGCGTGGCTCGACCGCCTCGGCGTCTCGGGCGAGATGGAGGCCGACGGCGGCGCCGACGCCGCGCTGCTGCAGGCCGCGATCGAGCTGGCCGACCAGGAGACCGCGCTCGAGCGCTCGAGCTTCTACGCCTTCGCGCGCCGCGGCCGCCCCGAGGCCGGCGCGCAGGTCTCGCGCTCGGTCGAGGTCCGCCACCGCGGCCAGGCCTACCGGATCGTCGTCTCCCAGCTCGCACCCGGCCGCTACCGCGCCGATGTCGACGGCACCGCCGTCGAGGCCGAGGTCGAGCGCCTGAGCGGCCACGAGCGCCGGATCACGATCGGCGGCCAGACGCACCGCACGATGATCTCCCGCCAGGGCGCCGACCTGCTGGTCGAGGTCCACGGCGTGCCGCACCGGATCACGCGCGACGACGGCGGCTTCGTGCGCAGCCACGGCCCGTCCGTGGTCGTCGCGATCCCCGTCAGCGAGGGCGACGAGGTGGCCGAGGGCGACGTCGTCGCGATCGTCGAGTCGATGAAGATGGAGACGTCGCTGACCGCGCCGTTCGCGGGCCGCGTGCGCCGCGTGCTGACCGGCACCAACGTCCAGGTTCCCGCGCACACGCCGCTGCTGCAGCTCGAGGCCGTCGAGGACGAGGCGGCCGAGCAGTCCGCCGAGCGCGTCGACTTCGCCGCCGACGTCGTGGGCGACGACACGCCGTGCTGCGACGCGCTGGATCGCCTGCACTGGATGCTGCTCGGGTACGACGTCTCCGGCGACGAGGTCCGGCGCGCACTGGCGACGCTGCGCGACGGCAGCGGTGGCGCCGAGCTGATCGCCGGCGAGCACCGCTTGCTCGACGTCTTCACCGACGTGCGCGCTCTGAGCCGTGCGCGTCACGATCCGGAGCGCGAGCTGCTGCACAGCCCGCAGGAGTACCTGCACGCGTTCCTGCGTTCGCTCGACGCCGAGGCCGAGCGGTTGCCCGACCGCTTCGTCAGCCTGCTCGAGCGCGCGCTCTCGCACTACGGCATCGACAGCCTCGACCGCACGCCCGCGCTCGAGGAGGCCTGTTACCGGCTCTACGTCTCCCAGGACCGCGCCGGGCTCGCGCGCGCCGCGGTGATGGCGATCCTCGAACGGCGCCTGAACTGCTCCGGCGAGCTCGTCGGCAACGTCGGCGACGAGTTCCGCGGCGTGCTCGACCGGCTCGAGTTCGCCACCGAGCGCCGCGACCCGGAGATCGCCGATCAGGCGCGCCAACTGCGCAACCGCTACTACGACCAGCCCGTGATCCTCGAGCGTCAGGCCGAGGCCTACGCCGAGCTCGAGCTGCACCTCCAGGCGCTGCTGGAGGACCCGAACCGTGACGATCGCGCCGAGCAGATCGCCGCCGTCGTCGAGGCGCCGCAGCTGCTCGCGCCGCAGCTGATCACCCGCATGAACGAGACGGGCGCCCGCGAGCATCCCGCCCTGCTGGAGATCATGACCCGCCGCTGGTACCGCGAGCGTGAGCTGACCCCGTTCTGGGACGGCATCACGAGCGACGGGACGGCCTACGTCACCACCAGCTTCGAGGACGCCGGCCGGCGCCATCACCTCGCCGCCGCCTTCATCCGCGTCGACGACCTCGACAACGTCGCCGGCGCCATCTCCCGTCGCGCCGCGGAGTACCCGCAGAGCGAGGCCGTGTCCGTCGACCTCTATGCCGACGCGATCGCCGGCGACGAGCTCGCCGCGGAGCTCAAGCGCGCGCTCGAGGCGGCCGACGTGCCGCCGATCGTGCAGCGGGTCGTCCTCGACGTCCCGGCGCCGACGCGCGGCGTCTCCGGCGCCGACGCGATCACCCTGCATCGCTCCGTCGGCGGTGGCTGGGAGCTCGATCGCGACCTCCAGTTCGTGCACCCCGAGCTCGCCGCGCGGCTGAACCTCTGGCGCATGTCGGAGTTCGCGCTCGAGCGGATCGCCTCGCCCGCCGACCTCTACGTGTTCCGCGGCGTCGGCCGCTCCAACCCCAAGGACGAGCGGCTGTTCGCGCTCGCCGAGGTGCGCGAGCTGAGCGTCGTCCGCGACGAGAAGACCGGCCGCGTCGTCTCGCTGCCCGAGCTCGAGCACATGCTGGCCGAGGCGCTCGAGGCGCTGCGGCGCTTCCAGGCCCGTCGCTCGCCGCGCGAGCGCCTGCTCTGGAACCGCGTGCGGCTCAACGTCTGGCCCGACATCGACCTGATGCCCGACGAGGCCGGCGCGCTGATCGACCGCTATGCGCGGGAGACCGAGGGCCTCGGCATCGAGACCGTGATCATCCGCGGCCGCATGCGCGATCCGCGCGACGGCGTGCTGCGCGACCGCGAGCTGCGCATGTTCGCGCCCGCGGGACGCGGCGTGATCGTCGAGATCGACGAGCCCGCGACGCGTCCGCTGCAGCCGCTGGACGAGGGCGCGCGGCGGATCGTGCAGGCCCGCCGCCGCGGCTCCGTGCACCCGGCCGAGCTGGTCAAGGTGCTCGCCCCGGAGCGGCCGGACCGCCCGCGCGGGATCCCGCGCGGCGAGTTCATCGAGCACGACCTCGACGACGACGGCATGTTGGTGCCCGTGGACCGTTCGCCGGCCATGAACGAGGCCGGCATCGTCGTCGGCGTGACGCGCTCGTTCACGGATCGTCATGCCGAGGGCATGCAGCGCGTCGTGCTGCTCGGCGACCCGACGAAGTCGCTCGGTTCCGTCGCCGAGCCCGAGTGCCGCCGGATCATGGCCGCGCTGGACATGGCCGAGGAACTGGGCGTGCCGGTCGAGTGGTTCGCGCTGTCCTCCGGCGCGCGGATCTCGATGGACTCCGGCACCGAGAACATGGACTGGGTCGCCGCCGCGCTGCGCCGCATCATCGAGTTCACGCAGGCCGGCGGTGAGATCAACGTGATCGTCACCGGCATCAACGTCGGCGCGCAGCCCTACTGGAACGCCGAAGCGACGATGCTCATGCACACCCGCGGCATCCTGATCATGGCGCCCGAGAGCGCGATGGTCCTGACCGGCAAGCAGGCGCTGGACTTCGCCGGCGGCGTCTCGGCCGAGGACAACTTCGGCATCGGCGGCTACGACCGCATCATGGGCCCCAACGGCCAGGCGCAGTACTGGGCGTCGGATCTCGCCGGTGCCTGCAGCGTCCTGCACCGCTACTACGAGCATTCCTACGTCGCTCCCGGCGAGCGCTTCCCGCGTCGCGCCCCGACCCGCGACGCGCTCGAGCGCGACGTGCGCGAGGCGCCGCATTCGGCCCCCGGCTCCGAGCTCGCGACCGTCGGCCAGATCTTCTCCGACGAGACCAACCCGGGCCGCAAGCAGGCCTTCGACATCCGCTCCGTGATGCGCGCGGTCGCCGATTCCGACCACAAGCCGCTGGAGCGCTGGGAGCGCATGCGCGACGCCGAGGCCGCTGTGGTCTGGGACGCGCACCTCGGCGGCTGGCCGACGACGGTGATCGGCATCGAGTCGCACCCGCTGGACCGCTTCGGCCCCAACCCCGCCGACGGCCCGTCGCAGTGGACCTCGGGCACGCTGTTCCCCAAGTCCTCCAAGAAGGTCGCCCGCGCGATCAACTCCAACGGCGGCCGCCGGCCGCTCGTGGTGCTCGCGAACCTGGCGGGCTTCGACGGCTCGCCCGAGTCGATGCGCCAGTGGCAGCTCGAGTACGGCGCCGAGATCGGCCGCGCGATCGTCAACTTCCGCGGCCCGATCGTCTTCTGCGTCATCTCCCGCTACCACGGCGGCGCGTTCGTCGTCTTCTCGCAGCGGCTCAACGAGGGCTTCGAGACGGTGGCCGTCGAGGGCGCTCACGCGTCCGTGATCGGCGGCTCCGCCGCGGCCGGCGTGGTCTTCACGCGCGATGTCAGTGCGGCCACCCGCTCCGACGCGCGCGTCGTCGAGCTGGAGGAGCGCATCCAGGCCGCCGATGCCGCCGACGCGCGGCGCCTGCGCGCCGAGCTCTCTTCGCTGCTGGAGTCCGTGCGCTCGGAGAAGATGGGCGAGCTGGCCGCGAAGTTCGACTCGATCCACTCGATCCAGCGCGCGGTCGAGGTCGGCTCGGTGTCGAGCATCGTCGCCGCCTCCGACCTGCGGCCCTACCTGATCGACGCGATCGAGCGCGGGATGAAGAAGGCCATCGACAGCGAGGTCGAGACGCTCACCGCTTCTTAGCGAGTCGATCCCCCCCGGCTGCGCGTAGACTACTGCCGCCTTCGCGATGGCCTTTGACAGCGCCGTCGCCCCGGTCTAGGTTGGAGTAATGGGTCTTTTCGACCGTATTCAAACTGCCGCCGCCGAGATTGCCGATCAGCAGGCGGCTGGAGCCATGGATGACCTCGCCGAGGCCTTCCCGCCTGGATCCGAACTGCCGCGGCGCGATGTCGTCCGGGTCTCGGACCGCTTCCGGATGACCACCGTGGAGGCTTACATCGCCACGCTGCGCCTGCGACCGGAGGACGTGTACGCGGTGATCCCGCAGCAGAGCAACGACATCGACATCGCTTACAGCTTCATCTACCGCGACCGGCCGGAGTACGAGCCTGGGCGAGCGGCCTGGGCCGCGGGCGGCGCCTGACCCGACCGCGCTGTCATGTGTGGGCCGCGCTCAGCTACCCGGACGCGGGCGGCATCGGGTCGGTCGCGTTCATCGATGCCGCCCCTGAATGTGGGCCGGGCGCTCCTCGGTGAGCGCGGCGCGGACCTCGAAGTCCGCGCCGACCGGGATCAGCAGCGGCCCGGGGACGGCGTTGTCGCCTGCGTGCGTCCGGCGTTCCGCGGCGGCGAGGACCTCGAGCGCCATCCGCGAGAGCGCGGCGAGCGGCTGATGGCGGTTCTGGCGTGTGCCGAGGTCGACCTGGGCCATCCGCTCCAGGCCGACCGCGTTGAGCACATCGATCAGCATCGCGATCTCGACGCCGTAGCCGACGGGGAACGCGAGCCGTTCGAGCAGGCTGCGCTCGGCCGCGATCTCGCCCGCGAGCGGCTGCCGGAAGCCGGCCAGCTCGGGGAAGTGCAGGTTGAGGTACGGGCGTGCCAGCAGCTCGGTCACGCGGCCGCCGCCGTCGGGGTGCGTCGTGTCGCCGACCTTCAGCGGGCGCCGGAAGTGGCCCTTGACGAACGCGACCTCCGGATCGGTGATCAGCGGGCCGAGCAGGCCGAGGGCGAAGCTGGTGTCGAAGTCCTCGGTGTCGGTGTCGAGGAAGCACACGAGCTCGCCGGTGGTGGCGGCGAGGCCGCGCCACATCGCGTCGCCCTTGCCGAGTGCCGGGCCCTGTTGCGGTTGCAGGGCGGATTCGGACGCGACTTCGACGCCGCGCTCGCGGGCGAGCTCGGCGGTGCCGTCGAGCGAGTCGGCGTCGACCACGAGCAGCTCGTCGATCAGGCCGTGTCGCAGCGGTTCGAGCGCGTCGAGCACCGATGGGAGCGTGCCGGCGACCTCGCGCGTGGGGAGGACGACGCAGATGCTGCGGCTCTTGGCCGCGAGCAGGCGCTCGAGCGGGAAGTCGGCCGCGTGGTAGCTGCGCTCGGCCAGCCAGCCGTTGCGCCGAAGGTCGACCGCGAGCCCGCGCCGGGCGCGGCCGATCCGGCGCCCGGAGGTCGTGACGCGCACGGCGGCGAGTCGCTCGATCGGGACGCCGTGACGATGCAGCGCGCGCTCGAAGCCCTCGTCCTCCAGCGCCTCGCGGGGCTCGAGCCGGCCGACCTGCGCGTACGTCGCGGCGGTCACGCCGATCGAGGCGCCGCTGAACTGGTGGTGCTCACGGGCGCCCGCTCCACGCAGCGCGGCGTGGCGGATCGCCGCATCGGCTTCGCGGCGGAGCACGGCGGCGTCCGGGAGGTCGTGGAGGCCGACCTCGACGCGGCCGCCGATCGCTCGCGCACCCGCGGTGACGGCGTCGAGTTGCGTGCGCAGCCAGTCCGGTGCCGGCTCGGAATCGGCGTCGGTGGTGGCGATCAGGCCGGTGGGCGGCAGGCGCTCTGCCGCGAAGTCCATGCCCTGGCGGCGGGCGTGGCCGACCCCGTGGTGGGTG
The DNA here is from genome assembly GCA_963848475.1 of uncultured Solirubrobacteraceae bacterium. Lineage (GTDB taxonomy): Bacteria > Actinomycetota > Thermoleophilia > Solirubrobacterales > Solirubrobacteraceae > Solirubrobacter. The sequence continues at coordinate 118,661 of CAWKDW010000012.1, forward strand.
GCGTGGAGCACGTGCAGCGTCATCGCACCCGCCGCGGCGCGGGCGCGCTGTTCGGTGGCGTCGGTGCAGCGGTCGAGCACCAGCACGACTTCGTAGGCCCGTTTGGCCACGCCGACCTGGGCGGCGAGCGCGGCGATGCAGGCGCCGATCAGCTCCTCCTCGTCGCGCGCCGGGACGACGACGCAGGCACACAGCTCGCTCACGGCAGCGGCGCTCCGGTCTCGACCCGTTCACGGCCGGCCTCGTAGTCCTCGTCGCGCTCGTGCGTGAGCACGCCGACGGTCTTTCCCGCTTGCCCGTACCACACGGTGAAGGCGCCGCCCTGGTGCTCGACGAGCCGTGCTTCGTCGAAGCCGTCGCCCCAGGCGGCGTACTTGAGCGTGTGCTCGCCGATCGTCGACCAGAAGCCGGGGGCGACGTTCCATTGCGCGGTCTCTCCCGCGAGCGTGCGGCCGGCGATCTCGCCCATGTTGAGCGCCTCGCCCCAGTGCTCGACGGCGAGATGGCGGCCTGCTTTGGCGTTGAACGCGAGCGCGACGTCGCCCGCGGCGAACACTCCGTCGGCGGACGTGCGCATGGACGCGTCGACCACGATCCGGCCGTCGCGGGTGTCGAGCCCCGCGGCCTCGGCGAGCCCCGCGGCCGGCTCGACGCCCGTGGCCATCAGCAACAGCTCCGCCGTCAGCGGCTCGCGGTCCGGGACATGCACGGCGTGCTCGCCGATCCGCCCGACCGCCGCGCCGAGCACGAGTTCGACACCCTGCTGTCCGAGCCAATCCGCGATTCGCGCGCCGGCGCCGTCGCCGAGGCGGGTCTGTTGCGGCAGCGGCTCGTCGCTCACGAGCGTCACCTGCAACCCGCGGTGCGCGAGCGATGCGGCGGCCTCGCAGCCGATGAACCCCGAGCCGATCACGATCGCGCTGCTCGCCGCCTCGGCCCGGGCGCGCAGCACGCGCGCCGCGGCCAGGCTCCGCAGCAGCAGCACCCATTCCTCGGTCGCGCCCGGGACCGGCAGCGGCTGCGGCTTGGCGCCGGTGGCGAGCACGCACGCGTCGTAGCTCAGCGTCTCGCCGCTGCCGAGGACGATCGTGCGTGCGTCGGTGTCGAGCGACTCGGCCTCGGCGCCGAGCCGGACCTCGATGGCCTGCTCGGCGTACCAGCCCGGTGTCTCGATCGGCAGGTGCTCGTCGTCGAGGTCGCCGCGCAGGAACTCCTTCGACAGCGGCGGGCGCTGGTAGGGCACCGTGAGCTCCGGCGTGAGGATCGTGACGTCGCCTTCGCCGCCGGCCTGCGCGGTAGGCGCGCGCCGTGGCGAGCGCGGCCGGGCCGCCGCCGACGATCACGAGCCGCATACGTCGAAGCGGTCGAGGTTGTACTTGTCGGTCCGGTGCGTGTGGGCGGCCGCGCCGAACCGCTTCGTCAGCTGCTCGTGGACCTCGTCGCCGGTCAGTGGGTAGCGAGGGGCGACGGGACGCCAGTGGACGGCGAGCAGGACGCCGTGCGGGGTCAGCGTGCGCTCGATCGAGTTCAGCGTCTGCTCGAAGGCGGGCGCGTCGAGGTAGTAGAGGACCTCGGAGCAGACGATCAGGTCGTAGGACGCCGTCGGGGAACTCCTCCGGAATCTCACGCCGCTCGAAGTCCGCGGCGGGGACGCGAGCCTTGGCGCGGTCGAGCGCGGCCTCGGCGACGTCGATCGCGAGCAGGCTGTCGCAATGCGTCGCGAGTCTTGCGGTGAGCACGCCGATCGAGCAGCCGATCTCGAGCGCGTTGGCGAAGCGTCGTGCGCCGAGCGCGGCGATCGTCGCGTCGTACTTCTCCTGCTCGTACGCGCTCGTCTCGAACTGCCACGGATCGGGGTCGGCGGCGTACAGCGCGTCGAAGAACGCGGGGCGGAGTCGTTCGCTCACTTCCCGGGTGCTACCCACGAAGGGCCTCGATCCGCTCGCGACCCAGGCGGGCGACGAGCGGGTCGAGCCGGTGCTGCAGCACGAACAGCTCGAAGTCGCGGCGGGCGCGGTCCAGTGCGGTGCCGGTCGCGAACGGGCGTGACCCGGTCGCGTTCGCGGCGCACGTGATGATCGTCGCGCCCGCATCGGCCACGGTCGCTCTGAGTCCGATCGCGGTCGCTCTCAGGTCGGCCTCGGGTGGTTGGCTCGCCGCATGCTCGAACCAGCGGTCGATCGTGTTCTGAGCGGTGACGATCCGGCCTGCGGCGAGCGCCCGCAGGTCGTCGGTCTCGGGCTTGGCCGCGAGGTCTCGGAGCGCCGCCTCGACCGCCGCGTCGAGGATCCCCGCCCAGCACGCCGCGGTGCGGATCGCATCGCGCGCGAACCATGGTTCACGCGTGAGCGACCCGAGCGTGGCGATGATGGTTGCGCCGTGGAAGACCACGCGATGGCTCTCCGACGCGCGCATCCCGCCCGACCGGTACCAGCTCCGGTCGATCTCCACGTTCTCGTGCAGGTCGACATAGACGAGCGTTCCCTGGGCGATCACCAGCGCACGATCCAGCCCGCCGGCGCCGGAGCAGAAGACCTTCACGCCGTGGAGCTCGTCGCCCTGGATCGCGGCCGGTTCGCCCTCGCCTGGCGCAGGGTCCGCGCCCCAGACGCCGAGGAGGTGGCCCTCAGGGGCGATCCCGTCGATGCACAGCCGCTCGTAGGCGTTGAGATGGCCTTCGAAGATCCGCCCGACTGACCCGTCGGCCTTGGCGACCCTTCGCACCAGCCCCCATTCCTCAGCTCGCGTCGGCGGCGGCGTCAGCGCTCCGGCCGCTCTGAGCGCGTCGAAGGCGGCGTGGGGGAAGGCAGGCTGTGCATCGAGTGCCGCGGCGTTGGCGGCGATCTCCCCGAGCACATCGCGGGCGGCAACGATGGTCACGCCGGTTGCCCTACCCCAGGATCGAACTCGGGATTCCCCGCCGGGACCGGAATCGGCCAACCGGGCATCAGCGGACCCGGTTCAAGGCCCTGGTCGCGTGCGCGTCGGACCAGCGGCCCGACGAGCGCCGCGGTGCTCCGCGCCGTCTCTCGCCGCGCTCCCGGGCCGATGCCGTCGTGCGCGAGCACGATCCCGCCGCGCCGGAGCTCCAGCGCGGCGAGCATCCTCGTCGCGCTGTCACCACGCCAGTCGTGCGTGTCGATCGTCCAGCCGACGAGCTCGAGTCCGCGCGCGCTCGCGATCCCGGCGGTGAAGTCCGCGAGCTGCCCCCAAGGAACCCGCCAGCGCGCCGCCGTCACGCCTGCACGTTCGAGCGCGTCGAGCGCGCGGTTCAAATCCGCCTCGACCGCACCGCGGCTGCTCTGCCGATGGCGCAGATGTTGATAGCCGTGCACCTCGATGCCATGGCCCGCCGCCAGCACCTCGGCCAGCAGCGCGGGATTGCGCTCCACCCGCTCACCCAGCACGAAGAACGTCGCCTTGACGTTCGAAGCCGCAAGCGCCTCCAACACCGCGGGCGTCCCACGCGGGTCCGGCCCATCATCGAACGTCAACGCCAGCAAACCACGCTGGAAGCTACCCAGATCGCCGCTAGACTCACCGTCGCTTGGTGGGCGTAGCTCAGTTGGTAGAGCTCCGGGTTGTGGTCCCGGCGGCCGCGGGTTCGAGTCCCGTCGCTCACCCCTCGTAAAGTCCCTGCAATCGGCCGCTTTCGCCGATAACCGGACTGAGCGGTCCTCCGCCACGGGGACAGATACGGGGACAGATGCGTCGTGCATCTATCGCAGGGAGCGGTCCCGGCGAGGGTGGCGATGAGCCCCCAATACGGTTCGTCGGCGACGAGCTCGATCTCTACGCCGGGTACCACTTCGAGCTGATGGACCGGAGTCCGCGGCGAGGCGATCGATCTCCATTTCGGCGACGGTACTCCCTTTGGGGAGGCATTCTAGATTGATTGCGAAATGCTCGGCGTGGCACGGATGCCGGCTGCGGCGTTGCCGTCAGCGGTTGCGGAGGACTACGGATGCCGAAGCGGCCGGTAGCGTCAAGGCTGGGCGTGTGTCGACGTCAGACGCGCGCGCTGCGACGCTCAAACTGGTCCCGGAGTCACGTCGTCGCGGGCGGCTGACGGTGGCGTGGGTGTGGTTGCTGGCGCGGCGCGCGCCGATCCTGACATTGGTGGCGGTCACCGCGATCGTCGCCGGTGGCGTGTTGCATCTCGTCGGCGCGGGAGCGAGCGGGCACGTGGTGTGGCGGGCGGCGGTCGCGCTGCTGGCCGCGGAGCTGGCGTTCGAGGTGGGTCGCTCGGTTGTGGTCGACCACAGCCTCGGCGTCGACACGATCGCGCTGGTCGCGATGGTGGGTGCGTTGGCGCTCGGCGAAGAGCTGGCCGGCGTGGTCATCGGCCTGATGTTCTCGGGCGGCGCGACGCTTGAGACGCTGGCTTCGCGACGGGCGCGTCGAGAGCTGACGGCGCTGATCGAGCGCGCGCCGAAGGTCGCGCAGTTGCGCGTCGGTGATGGCTTGCGCGAGGTACCGGTGGCGAGCGTGTTGGCCGGGGACGTCGTGGTGATCCGCACCGGTGAGGTGATTCCCGTCGACGGCGTCGTCGCCAGCGCCGAGGCGGTCGTGGACACGAGCACGCTCAGCGGCGAGCCGCTCCCCGAACACCTTAGGCGCGGTATGAGCGTGCTCAGCGGTGCGGCCAACGCCGGCGCGCCGTTTGACGTGCGAGCCAGCCGGCCTGCGAGCCAGAGCGCCTATTCGGCGCTGGTGCGGCTCGTGGAGCAGGCGCAGACCGAACGCGCCCCGTTGATGCGGATGGCCGATCGCTACGCGGGGGTGTTCCTGCCGGTCACCGTCGCGGTCGCCGGTCTGGCCTGGTTGGTGAGCAGCGATCCGGTCCGTGGCCTCGCGGTCGTCGTCGTCGCGACCCCGTGTCCGTTGATTCTCGCCGCGCCGATCGCGCTGGTCTCCGGGCTCTCCCGCGCGGCCCGGGCCGGGATCATCGTCAAGGGCGCCGGCGCCATCGAGACGCTCGGCGAAGCGCGCACCGTGCTCTTTGACAAGACCGGGACGCTGACGGTCGGCACGCCCGCGGTGCGCGAGATCATCCCGCGCGGCGGGCTCGAGGCGGGTGAGGTGCTGCGGCTGGCGGCGTCGGTGGATCGGCTCTCCGCCCACGTGCTCGGTCGGGCGCTGGTCGAAGCCGCCGCCGACGCCGGGCTGGAGCTGACGTTGCCGAGCGAGATCCGCGAGGACCCAGGGCAAGGCATCGAGGGGACGATCGACGGCCGGCGCGTCGCGGTCGGCAGCCGCGCCTTCCTGGACGCGGCCGGCGTGCCCGCTGCGGAGATCGCCTCGACCACCGTCGCCACGACGCGCGGGTCCGGCGAAGCGCACGTCCTGGTCGCCGTCGACCGCCAGCTCGCCGGGGTTCTCGTGATGGCCGACGAGTTGCGTCCCGACGCACTCACGATCGTCGAGCGCCTGCGAGCCGAGGGTGTCCGGCACATCGCGATGGTCTCCGGCGATCGCCGCTCGGTCGCCGAGCGCGTCGGACGCGAGTTGGGCGTCGATCGCGTCTACGCCGAGCAGTCTCCGGCCGACAAACTCGACGTCGTGCGCCGCCTGAAGGCCGATCCGAACGTGCGGCCGGTGATCATGGTCGGAGACGGCGTCAACGACGCGCCGGCACTCGCGCTCGCCGATCTCGGCATCGCGATGGGCGCTGCCGGCGCCACGATCTCTTCTGAGACGGCCGACGCGGTCATCACCGTCGACCGCATCGACCGCGTCGCCGACGCCGTCCACACGGGGCGGCGGTCGCTGTTCATCGCGCGCCAGAGCGTTCTCGTCGGGATGGGCTTGAGCTTCGCTGCCATGGCCGTCGCCGCTGCCGGGTACCTGCCTCCCGTCAGCGGCGCACTGTTTCAGGAAGCCGTCGATCTCGCCGTGATCCTCAACGCCCTGCGGGCACTCGGCGGATGAGACGAGCGCTACTGGTGGGCGTGAGGGCGGGCATTCGGCGAGCGGGGTTGGGTTGGGCGAGGAGTTGTGGGGAGCATGCGGTAGGCGAGTGCGAATACGTTCGGGGCGACGAGCGTGGTCAGCAGGGCGAGCATCCACGTCGAGCGTCCGTCGGTCCCGGCGCCGATGACGTGGGTGAGTGCGAGGAGGTAGACGGCGAGCGTCCAGCGGTGCAGCCAGCGCCAGGTCTTGACGCCGATCCAGCGCCGGGCGTAGAAGCTGCCTGCGAGGATCAGTGCGAGCCAGCCGCCGATGACGCCGAGGCCTGTCCAGAAGGGTCGGTAATCGAGCGCGAAGGGGAGCGTGACCGCGGCGAGGCTGGGTCGCAGGTAGCCATCGAGCAGCAGCATGCCGGCGTGGCCGGCGATCAGCGCGAGCGTCACGAGCGTCGAGGCCTCGTGGTAGCGCTTGAGTTGGGCGGGTAGCCCTGGTCGGCGGAGCAGCCGGCCGGACATTGCGAGTCCGAGCGATACCGAGACCGAGAGCAGGACGATCGCGACGATCCCGAGGGCGCGGCTTGCCAGCCAGAAGATCTGTGGGCTGGTGTCGATCGCGGTCATGCGGCGGCTGGCGTCGAGGTGACGGCGAGGTCGCCGGCGAGCACGAGGCTGCCGTCGTCGAGGATCAGGGCGCCGCCGTGGCGCGCGAGCAGGTGATGGGCGAAGCCGCGTTCGGTGCGCCACAGGCGGGTCTGCAGGCCGCTGGTGGCGACGGCACCCGTGGCCATGGCGAAGCTGTGCGCGATCTCGTCGTCGAGTGGGTGCCGGATGTGGACGGTGCGCGCAATGGGGTGGGTGCCGCCGATGCGGATGTCGCCTCCGGCGTCGACGGCATAGTTGGCATGGCGGCTGAGCAGCTCGCCGGCGAGATCGACGGCGAGGCCCTTGGCACTGCCGCCGAGGTCGAGGCGGACCCCGGCGGGCAGCCGGATCGTTCGCTGTGAGCGGTCGAGTGCGATGTCCCGCCAACGGGCGGACGGGCGCGGCGTTGCCGGGAAACCTACAAACCCGGTCTCCGCGGAACCCAGCCGGGCCCAGCGTCCACGGCCGCGTCTTGCGGCCGTGCTCCAGGCGCCACTGGCGCTTGGCCTCGGCGACCGCCCGCCGCGTCGTGCGCTCCGAGCCCTCATAGCCCATCAACACCAGCCGCTCATGCGCCCGATCGGCGCGAATACGCCCACGCGAGCGCTGCACCCACTCCGCGATCTTGCCAGCGAACGGATCGACCGTCGGCCGAGCCCGCTCCCGCGCCCCGGGCACCCCGCCCGCGGCCTCATCGCGCAGCCGCACCACCGCCGCCACCGTCTTGTGATCACACCCGGCCAGCACCGCCGCGCCCCGTAGCGTGCCGACCAGATCGAAGGCCTCAAGGATCTCCATCATCTCCTCCGCAGACTTCACCGACGCGCCTTCCGCTCGCCATCCAGAAGACCGGCAAGATCACACGCGCCGACGCGACCCAGACGACGCCCGGGCCGATCGCTATGAAACGACCCGGGGAATTCCGACGGCCGTCAGTGGGGACTTCTCATGGCCGCCACCGGGGAAATCCGACGGCCGCCCGTGGGGAGAATCCCATGGCCGCCGTCAAGCCACTCACGCAAGCTCGGCGGCAACAACAGCTCCTGCTCGCGATCACACGCGATGAAGTTCTGTGGCACCCCGAGATCGTCTTAAACGACCCGGACGGATCCGAGCTTTGTGCGACAGCCACCATGGAGGCCGCTCGCTGCTTGGTTCAGACGCGAACAGGGGCGCTCCGGACGATGTGCGAGCGCCGCCGCCCAGCTACACCAGCAGCGAGTTCGATACGCGTGTCCGCCACGAGCGAGATCGCGACGATTGGACCTTTGGCGCTCAGGCGGTCTTGAGGTAGTGGTGCAAGGCCTTGCGGATTACGGCCGATGTCGTCTCGTGGTCACGTGCGGCGCGTTCAGCCAGCGCCTGTCGCAGCTCAGGGTCCAGGCGGACGGATTCGACGCTGGCGGGGGATGAGCCGATCGGTGGCCGTCCGCCACGGCGGCGGAGGGTTTCGTCGACGTCATAGCCGGCTTCGGCCTGTGCGGCAAGTTGGTTGATCAGTGCGTCGGTGATCGGTGCGCCGCTTGCGGTCTTGCCGCGGGTCTTGTCATCCATCGGTCATTCTCCCGGGAGCAGTCTCCGGTACTTCGGTCGCATCGGCATGGCGTGGATCACGAGCTCTGAGCCGTCGTCGCGCGCGAGCGTGACGATCTCCAGCAGTTGGGCGTCGCGCGCCGGTCCGAGGTAGAGGCGAGTGTCGTCATCTTGGGCGTCGATGGCCATCGCGTGGGCGATTGCGTGATGGATCTCCACCCAGGAATCGTACTACGAAACGACGCCGTGAGCATCAAGACACGCCGGGGCCGATGAGCGGCGGTTCAATCGGCGGGTGCTCCCAGACCTGCTGCTTCCCGCGGTGCGGCGAGCAGCGAGGACCGATTCGCCGCGCTGCTCCTTGCAAGCAAGCGCAGCGGTGCTCCCGGCTAAGACGCGCCCGAGAACCAATGTGCCCTGGCTCGGAAAGTGACGCTATTCGACGAAGACACGCCTTAGCGTCTTAAAGCTTTCGCCGTCACCTGCTACGCGTCGCCCGGCAGCGGTCGGCCTGCCCAGATCCACGCACTGGCGTACGCGCCGTTGATCACACGCTGCGCGGCGTCCGTCGGCCGGACCGGCGCGGACAGGCCCATTCGCTCTCTCGCGACACCGAGCAGGCAGTCGGCCAAGCCGGACGCGTCGTCGTCGCGTACGTACGCGAGCACGTCACGCGTGTAGAAGTCGTATTCGCCGGCGGTGATGGCCGAGTCGCTGACGCCGATCGGGTCCCAGATGGCGAACAGCAGCAGGCTCAGCTGGCCGCCGGGAGAGCTGACGCTAACCGTGAGCTGCCTCACGCGCACTCAGTAGTTGGCCGCGCGTAAATACGCGACGGAACTCGGTGCGCTGGGCTACCGCCCAGCGCCGTGCTCACCGTCGACCGCGTCGACTACACGACCCCGCCGGCCACTGTGCCAATCGCATAGGTGACAGCCATAGCCACGGCGCCCCACAGAAGAACCCGCCCGGTCGCCACCAGTGGCGGGGCTCCGCCGAGCTTCGCGCCCGTCGCGCCGAGGATCGCCAATGCGAACAGTGTGACGACGACGATCGCGACCTCCGCCGCCGATCCGGAGGCGATCGCTGCCGCAGCGAGCGGCAGCACCGCACCTGACGAGAACGCGGCTGCGGATGACCACGCCGCCTGAAACGGACGGGCGCGGCGAGCCTCTTCGAACCCTAGCTCGTCCCGTGAGTGCGCTGCGAGCGCGTCGCGTTCGGTCAGGGCCTGGGCGACTTCCTGCGCGAGCTGGTCCGGAAGACCGCGTTTGCGATAGATGCCCGCCAGCTCGCGGAGCTCGCCTTCAGGGTCCGTGGCGAGCTCGCGGCGCTCAAGTCGTAGGTCGGCCTCCTCGGTGTCGCGCTGGGAGCTGACCGAGACGTACTCGCCCGCGGCCATCGACAACGCCCCGGCGACCAAGCCTGCGACGCCGGCGGTGAGAATCGCGGAACTCGAGGCACCAGCGCCGGCGACGCCCAACACGAGACCCGCGGTTGACACGATCCCGTCATTGGCACCAAGGACCGAGGCACGCAGCCAGTTAGACCGTTCACCCAGGTGCACCTCGGCGTGGCGGACTCGCGTCGAAGCCTTCATGCCTATCGCCAGTCGAAGTACTCGCGGTGGATGCGCGCGCCAGGGATTCCGGCGCGTCGCAGGTCGCCCTGGAGGGCGCTCAGCATCCCCTTGGGCCCGCACATGAAGACCGAGAGCCCGTTCGCCTCGCCCGCCGCGCCAAGCACGCGCGCGACGGTGACACGGCCGTCCACGCTGGTGTCGATCAGGTGTACGCGCAGCGACGGGAAACGCCCGGCGATGGTATGGATCTCCTCCGCAAACGGCGCGGGGCCGTCGTTGGAATAGAAGAAGTCCACGCTGTGGTGGAGCTCGTGCTCCAGCCCGCGCAGCCAGGACAGGAAAGGAGCGACGCCCACCCCGCCGGCGATCCATACTTGGCGCGCGGTCCCGCGGGTATGACGGAACCGGCCGTGCGGCCCCTCGATCACCGCGGGCATGCCCGCTTGGATCAGGTGCGCTAGCTGAGAGGTGTAGTCACCCAGCGCTTTGACTGTCACCTGCACGACACCCTCGCGCGGGGCGCTGGAGATCGTGAACGGGTGACGATGCCAGCCGTCCTTGGCCTCCAGGTGCACCATCGCGAACTGCCCCGGCACCCAGCACACCGCACGCCCGAGCGGCTTCATCGTGATCTCCGTCAGCCCGGCTCCGACGGAACGCACCGTCTCGACCTGGTAGTCGTGCAGTGAACCGAAGTAGCGCGACAGCAGTTCGCGGTACAGATAGAACGCCACCCCGATCCCGCCGATCGCGACGTAGCTCCAGCGCAGCGCGGCGGACCCGCCGAAGGCGCTCTCATCGAGCAGACCGTGCACGAAGGCCGCGGCGACGAACAGCCCTGTGGTGCGATGCACCGAGCGCCAGCGGTCGTACCCGCCCAGGGCCTTGCGGAGCAGCGGCACGCCCGGCGCGCCGTGCGCGGCGAGGATGACCCCGTGCAGCGGCCGGGGGATGACCGACCGCCACCGCGGCAGGATCGCCCACACGACCAGCGCGATGATGCCGACCGTCGAGGCGACCGCGAGCGACCCGCCACCACCCCCATCGCTTGCCGACAGCACGATGTGCGGGAGCAGCAACACGAGCGCGGTGATCGCGGCGCGACGATGCCAGATCGCCGCCCGGTCGATGCCGTCAAACCACGCCTCGACCCACGGCAGCGTGCTGATCAAGACCAGCCCGACACTGAACAGCAGCACCGCCTCGGCGCCGGCCAGCTGCCCCACGTAGCTCGCGGTGGTCAGCCCCGGCGGGCGAGCCAACGCCCAAAGCAGGCCAAGCGCCAGGACAAGGCCGATAACGGTCGCCGGCCCGACGGTGCGCGCAGACGGCCGGAGCCGGAAAGGCATCCCGCGACACTATGACAGTCGTGATCATCAATAGCCCCTCACCTTTACGACTGCCTCACCGGTCGAGGCCAACGAGCCCACGAGCTCCGACTCGCGAAACTTCGACCCCTCGTCCGTCGAAGAACAGCGAACCGGTATTTCGAGCTGAACCTGGTAGGCGACGAACTCCAGAACGGGCACGCGGTTGCACTGAAGTGCCGATTGCCCAAACCGCGCGGTTACCGGCTTGGGTGCCGTGGTCTCCATCGGCAAGCTAGCCATAGGTCCTCCTTCGCGCGAGAAGGCGGCAGCGAGCCGGGCACCAGCGAAGTATCGGATTTCGACGGAAGCGTGCCTCTCGCCTACCCGACCAACCTCAGCAAACGGTGCGCGTAGCCGCAATCCCTGCACCGCTCCCTCGCCTACGGCACCGATCCTCGTTGTGCGCGGCGGCTTGGCCGCTCGTCGACAACCGGCACCTTTCGATCGGCGCCGGCGACGCCCGCATCTCGTCCGCTGCGGACGTCCCGGCTGACCGGAGCGGGAGGCCCGGTCACGCCAAGGAGCGGCATCGCGGGGTGCTGCGGGCCGTCTCGGCTTCGCCATCGAATCCTCGCACGCTTCGGCTGCGGAGCCACGCTCACTCGGCCCAGCGCTGCTCGAACGGGCGCCGCCCTGGCGATCGTTGGTCCGTCGTCGTCGGCGATCGGGACGAGGTGACCGCCGAATCGGAACGGCCTGAGCACCGACCGTTACGACGTCGAACTGGCGAGCAGCGCAAGGGGGCAGCGTTCAACGAAGCCCGCTCGGCAGTAGACGCCGACCGCCATGTCGGTCGCATGCAGGACGGCTCGGTGGCAGCCGGCCTGCTTGGCCCGCTGCAGCATTGTGGTGGTCATCGCCCCGGCGATGCCGCGACCGCGGGACCGCGGTAGAACGCTCACGCCGTAGATCGCTGCGACGCCGGGCGGGCCAGCCAGTGACAGGTAGCCCTTCGCGACGACGGCGCCTTCGCTGAACCCGAGGTAGCGGTGTCCCGGCACCCTCCCAGGGCCCAGGTGCCGCTGAAGCTCGGCCACGAGCGGCTGCTGGTCCGGGGGGATTCGCCAGTAGTCCATGGTGAGGTCGCTGTAGGTCTGCAGCGCCAGATCGTCGAGCACCTCTTCGAATCGGACGTGATCAGGGAGCGGTGACGGTTCCCATTCTGCGAGTTCGAGCGACATGCAGCGGATGCGCGCGGCAGATCGCAGCCCATGCGCGACGAGTCGTTGCTCGAGGTCGGCCGGCGTCGCGCTGGGGTGGACGAACCAGAAATAGGGAATGTCGCGCGCGTGGAAGTGCTCGATGACGGTGGTGATGTCCGCGTCGGCGGTGTTGCCGAGGTGGGTGCGGATGATGCCGTTGTAGGGCAGGTGCTTGATCGGCGTCTCCAACCGCAGCAGCCCGTCTCGGTGGTCCAACCTGCTTTTAGGCCAGCGGCCGAACTGCGACCAGTGAGCGACGAGCGCGGCTTCGATGTCGGCGATCACTGGCATGGCGCGCCGATCATCATGCCTGGCGCAACTTCGCGGCGCGGCGCTCCGGTGTGGATGAATCGGAGGCGGCGCGGGCATGTTCGAGTGCGTGGGCAAGGTCTTCGGGGCGCTGGCCACGGGCGGTCTCGACGGTGATCGCGGCGCCGCCCACGTGCAGCGTCAGCGATTTGGTGAGCGACCCGGTGCCGTGGACGTCGATGGCGTCGACGGCGGCGAGCGGCGCCTCGCTGAGCAGTTGCTTGACCTTGACGGTGAAGGCGCCACCGGAGGTGAAGATCAGCAGACGCCGGGTGGTGAGCGCGATGACCATGCGGCGGTCGACGGCGAGCCCGGCGTCGCGGGCGGCCTCGCCGGCGCGCTGGTGAGCGCGATCGGCGCGCTCGTGGGCGCGGGCGGTCGCGATCGGACCGCGCACGGCGGAGAGCATGAGGGCTGTGTTCGCGCCGGCGCTCTGGGCCAGCACGGCGGCCAGCAGCCGCTCGCCGTCGTGCAGATGAGGGTGGACGCTCTTGGCGATCGATCGGGAGAACATGGGGCCTCGATTGAGGAGCAGGTGAATGAGGACAAGCGCGTGCGGAGGGGCCGGAGCCCCTCCGCAGGGGGTGCGCTACTTCGCGACGCGGAGCCTGGCCGCGCCAGGCTCGACCTGCTGGCGCCCGCGGGTGTCGACGGCCAGGACGTCGAGAGCCAGCGTCGCGCCGGCCGTGGTGTCGTCGAGCCGTAGCGCCAGGCGAGCCGTCACGGTCTTGCCCTTGCGCGTGAGACGCGTGCCACGACGCACCAGTTCGACGGCGCCGTCGGCAGCGATCTTGCCGCTGCGCGGCCGGATCGTGATCTCGCCGACCTCCAACCCGCCGCGCTGGACGTGCAGCTGGATCTCGCGCAGCTTGCGCCACGCCCGTGGGTGACGCCAGCTCAGCCGGACGTGCGTGGGCTTGCCGGCCTTGGCCGCGAGCGCCTCGGGTGTGAGGCGCAGCTTGCCGACGATGACGTTCTCGCAGCCGGTCATCAGGTCCGAGGGCGCGCTGGTGTCGGCGGTGATGCCGTCGAACCCATTGCCGCAGTTGACGCTGTCGGCTTCGCCGTCCCTCGCGATCACCACATCGTCGCCGGCGAGCGCGGTGATGGTGTCGCGACCGGGGCCGCCCTCGAGCCGGTCGTCGGAGGAGCAGCACGGACCGTCGAAGTTGGTGCCGGTGATTGTGTCGTTGCCGGCGTTGCCCCTGAAGTCGACGGCGAAGTTCGAGCCCGGAGGTGCTTTCAGAATGTCGCCAGCGCTGCCACCGTTCGCTCCTTCGACCTCGGTGATCTCATCGCGCTCGCCGGCTTCGCCGTCGTCGGCTCCGCCGCCCGACAGGTTGACCGTCACCGGGCGCGTGCGCTGGTGGTAGAAGATCGCGTCGAACCCGGTGCCGCCGACGATGCGGTCGGCCCCGTCGGCGACCGAACCCATGAAGAACTGGTCGTTGCCGCCGTTGCCGAAGAGCGCGTCGTCGCCGAGACCGCCGTCGATGCGGTCCGTGCCGCCGCCGCCGCTGAGCGTGTCGCGCTGCGCGGAGCCCGTCAAGCGCTCCACGTCGCCGCGAATGTCGTCGAAATCGAACCCGGCGCGCCCGTCGTCGGCCCGGTCGTTCTTGCTGACGTTGACGCCCGTCTGCGCCGGCGAATACAAGGCGTGGTCGTCGCCTGCCATACCGAAGAACTGCACCCGATTGCGGAGCGGGTGGGCGGCGCCGACGTAGACGTCGTCGCCGCTGAAGCCGAGCACTTGGGTCTGAAGCGCCGTGCGCGAGGTGAAGGCGTCGTGGCCGCTGCCCAGGTTCACGCTGAGGCGCTGGACGCTTGCGCCCGGGCAGCTCGCTTCGAACGCACCGAGACGCCGGCAGGGGAAGTTGACCAGCTGGATGCCGTCGCTGGAGCGCACGGTCACGTCACCGTTCTTGATCTCGGTGATCACGGACGTGCTCCGGTTGGTGGTGTGGCTGTACGCCATCACCCCCGGACTGAACAGGTTGACGCTATTGGCTGCCGCGACGGATGGCAGCGCGACTGCGGCGATCACGGCGGGAAGGAGGGCGGCGATCAGCGCGCGCCGCCGGATGGAGCAGGACATTGGTGACTCCTGGGGAGGATTGGTTAGGGGTACAGGCGGTAGAGGCGGAAGACGTCGTTGTCGACCGGCAGCACGTCGGCGCGCGAGAACCCGGCCTGGTGTGCGAGCTCGCGGACGGTGCCGGCGCGCAGGACCGTGCCCAGGGCGGCGGAGGGTTGCTCGGCCATCTGGGTGGGCAGGCAGTGGGTGACGCTCCAGCCGTACATCATTCGCTCGATCGCGTCGCCGGGGGCGGTGAAGGTGTCGGCGACCTTCTCGTCGACGACGAGTACGGTCCCGCCGTCGGCGAGCGCGGCGCGGGCCTCGCGCAGCGCGTCGGCGGGGCGGGTGAGATCGTGAAGGGTCTCGAGGAAGAGGATCAAGTCGTACGGGCCGTGGGCGGCAAGCTGCGTGGCGTCGGCACGCACGAAGCGCACGCGGCCCTCGAGGCCGGCGTCCGCGGCGTGGGCGCGGGCGTCGGCAATCGACTGCGGATCGAGGTCGATGCCGTCGACCCAGGCGTTGGGGAACGCGCGCGAGACCGCCAGGCTCGACCAACCTTGGCCGCAGCCGATGTCGGCGATGTGCGGGCGGGCCGCGGACTCCAGCCGCGCGACGACGTCGGGCATCGCGACCAGCCAGCCGGTCGGCAGCTCATGCGTGAAAGCGGGACGGTTGATGTGGCCCTGCCCATGGCGGAAGTCGCGTCCGTACGCCTCGGTAGGGGACACCACCGCCGGTCCGGTAGGCCTCGCCGACCTGCGGCAGCACGCCGCCGATCCCCGCCAGCATGTGCGCGAACGGGGCCACATGCACCGGATCGTCGGCATGCGCGAGCACACGCGCATGCTCGGGCGCCAGCCGGTAACGACGCGGCAGGCCCGGCTCGAGGTCGAGCAGCCCTGCGACGGCCTGCTGCTCGAGCCACTCGACGGCGTAGCGCGGCGCGATGCCCGCGCGCTCGGCAAGCTCCCCGGGGGCGAGCGGCCCATCGCGCTCGAGCACCTCATAGAGCCCAAGCGTGCTCCCCAGATACACCGAGCAGAGCTCAAGCGCCCCGAGGGTGGCGTCGGATAGGCGCTCGGCAAGCGCCTCGCTTCGATCTGTGGTGGTGGAGGTCATGCAGCCGACGATCCCGGACGGGCGGCGCGAGCGGTATGGGGGATGTCTGCAGGCCAGGCCCCCCAGCCGCGACCCGAAGCGGTCAGCCGGTGGACGGGCGATCGCTTGCGAGCAGCGCCACGATCCCTGCTCGCGAGCTCATGCCCAGCTTGGCCAGCGCGCTCGAGACATGCTTCTCCACAGTGCCCTCCCTGACGTGAAGCCGCAGCGCGATCTGCGCGTTGGTGCGCCCAGCGGCGATCAGACCGGCAACCTCGCGCTCCCGCGGGGTCAGCGCGCCCAGGCGCTCGTCGACAGGTCCGGCTGCGATGAACGGACGCGGGCGCTCGCCCAGACGACGGAGAACGCCGAGAGCCGCGTCGCGATCGCCCCACGCGCCGCGGGAGTCGAGGTCCGCCGAAGCCCGGCGCAGTTCGTCGCGCGCGTCGCCGATGCGACCGGAGGCGGCCAGGGCCTCGCCGGCCAGCGTCCGGCAGCGACCTGCCCACAGCGGCGCATGGCCCGTGTCAGCCGCGTGGGCGCCGGCGAGCGCGAGACGCGCGGCCTCGGCGGCAGCGTCCTGAACGAGCAGGACCCCGGCTTCGGCGCGAGCGATGATCGCGCCGAAGAGGCCCGCCCGGCGGCCGCCGGCCTCGGCGGGCGCGCGCCGCGCCCACGCGGCCGCCTCATCCACGCGCCCGACCGCGAGCAGCACTCGGACTGCGACCTCGAGCGCCTTGAGCCGATTCAGGCTCCACAGCTCCGGCGTGACCCACCCGAAAGCGTCCAGCGCGGCGAGCGCCCCACGCGGATCGCCCGCCGCCAGCCGTGCATCGGCGACCGTGAAGCCAGCCTGCGAGCGCTCAATCGGCCCGAGCCGCTCCCACGCGTCCTTGCCGTGCGCGAGCGCCTCGTCGACCTGGCCGCGGGCCAGCGCCACCCGGCTGAGCAGGATCGACGCCCAGTAGGCAACCTGCACGTTGCCCGAGATCAGCGCGCTTTCAAGCGCGTCCTCCTCGTCCTCCTCGGCCGCGTCGAGCCGCCCGAGCTCATGCTCGACGTACCCGCGCAGGGAGACGAACGCCGTCGTGAGCAGGCCGTGCCTACTCCGGCGCGACAACGCGATCCCACGCTCGGCAGCCGCCAGCGCGGGCAATAGGCTGCCGTCGGACAGGCGCGCGATCCCGAGCGACAGCAGCATCCGCGGGCGCGCAGACACCTCCTCGTCCGAGAGCGCGTTCACCAGGGCGTGCGCCTCAGCGATCTTGCGGTCCACGGCGGCGAGCGCATCCGGAGCGTCGCCCCTGAGGCGGCTGTGCGCCGCGTCGGCGGCCTGTGCGGCCGCGTCGGCCTCCAGCGCCCGATCGCGCGCCGCGCGGGCCGCGGCTCGCGCCTGATCGGCCAGGATCTCGGCGGCGGCGTGGTCCCCGTGCTCGACCCGCTCGCGAGCCAGCGCGAGCGTCAGTGCCGCCACGGGTCCCGGCGCCTCCGCGCCGAGCGCGGTCCGCTCGGCCTTGAGCAGCCGGCGCGCCTCGTCCGGGCGTTGCAACCACGTCGCCTCCAGCTCCGCAAGGGCGACCACCAACCCGACACGCTCGGCCGCCGCCGAGCGCGGCACGAGCGCGAGCAGCGTGCCCAACACGTCGCTCGCGTCCGCGGCGCGACCGGCCGACTCGAGCGCCAGGCCCTGGCCGCGCAGCAGGGCGAGGCGGCGCTGCTCGTGCTCGCCAGCACCGGGCAGCAGCCGCAGCGCTGCCTCGTACCAGCCGGCCGCTGTCGCCGGTGCCACCGACACCGTGTCGTCCGCCGCCTTCGCGAGCAGCTCGACGGCTGCGAGATCCCCGGCCTCTGCCGCCCGCTCGACGTGGTGCGCACGTTCCGCTGGAGGCGCTCCGCGCGCCGCCAACCCCGCTGCAACCCGCGCATGCGCCGCGAGCTTCCAGCCGCCGCCGGCCGTTTCGTACACCGCACGCCGCACGAGGGGATGCCGGAAGCGAAATCGCCGCGGCCGCTCGGTCGCCCGCACCACGTCGGCTGCGAGCAGGTCGTCCAGCGCACTTAGCGCCGCATCCTCGTCGATGCCGGCCGCGACGGCTGCGAGCGACGGATCGAATGGGTCACCGGCGACCGCCGCGCCCTGCGCCAGCACCTGTGCCTGGTGCGGCAGCGCCGAGATCTCCCCCGCCAGGGCCACCGTCACAGCGCGCGGCACCCCGGGCGCGCCCCCGTGCGCCACCGCCGGCGGCGTCATCAGCTCGGCACGGGCCATCGACTCCAGATACAGCGGGTTGCCGCCGCTCTCCTGATGAATCCGCGCCCGGGCGACGCGCCCGAGCGACGCAGGCAGAAGCGCATCGGCCGCTTCAAGCGGCAGCGGTTCCAGCTCCAACACCTCTGCGCCGCCATCGCGCAACGCCCTCTCCAGCGCGCCCTCGACCTGCGGGGCGCGCCCCGTTCTCGCGGCCAGCCCGAGCAGCACCGCGCCCGCCGGCGGCCGGTGCAACAGCAACGCAATCACGTCCGCCGATGCCGGATCCGCCCACTGAACATCGTCGAGCAGCACCGTCACCGGACACGCGCCAGCCACTCGTTCCAGCAGCCCGCGCAATGCGCGCGCCACCCGATGTCGCTCCACCACCACCGCTGGCGCCACCCCCGTCAACTGCCGAACCGCCGGCAGCACCACCGCCAGCTCGGCCAGCTGATCGTCCGCCACTTCCGTCAGCAGGGCGCCTCCATCGCGGCTGACGTGCCCGTCCAGTGCATCCACCCACAGGCCGAACGGGATGTAGCGCTCCAGTTCCGCAACCCGCCCCGCCAGCACCAGATGCCCCCGGGCCGTCGCAAGCGCGCCGAGCGCGCCCAACAGCGTCGACTTGCCGATCCCCGGCTCGCCCAACACCCCGATCGCACACCACGTCCCCGCGTCGGCCGACCGCGCCGCCCGCTCGAGCACCTCCAGCTCCAGGGCACGGCCGACCACAGCAGCGTTCGCCCTCGTCATAGACGCGACGGTACCGGCCCGCCATCGCCAGCGACAGCCGCCACCGCTCCAACCCGTGACCGCGTGCGACGAGTACCAGCGCCACCTCGCGGCGATTACACCTCGGCGGCTGCATAGGTGCAAACCAAGCTGCTGGCAGGCGATGCACCATAACCACGAGATTGCCCTCCGCTCTCCCAATCGCCTGAGAGGGTCCCCGGCCTGCGTGAGATGTATCCAGTTTGTGGAAAAGCATGCCTTTCGCGCGCAGCGTTGACAGCCCGCCGGTCGAGCTCAGCAACGTTCGGTGCGCGTGCTCATCGGGCAGCGCGTGTAGCGATTCCAGGATGCCCGCGAGTTCGGTGAGTGCCAGCCGGCCCGCCCATCGGACGGCCGAGCGTTCGAAGCCCTCGTTCCCTTGGCCTCGATCACGAGGAGGACCCCGAGCGCGTCGCGTTTTCGAGCGATCCTTCCTTCGCAAGGCGAATTGCTATTCGCATCCCGAACGAACTTCTGAGGCGGGCACACAGTTGCACCCTCTGGGTGCGGTGGCCACGGCGGCTCGCTCAGCGATTGGTTGGTTGATCGAGACCCTGCGAGCGTGGATCGCCGGCAGCCCTCTCTGCGATAGATGCACGCGCATCTGGTGCATCACCGCGGGCCGCGCGGCTGCGCGAGCACGCCGAGGAGCGACTGCGACGCAGCAAGGGCCCAGGACCTCATGCACGGTCGCCGCGGCTCGTTGACAAGCTGAGAAGGGCCTGAGAGGGTCTCGCGCACAACGAAATTCGACCTACGTTTTTCGGTGTCGTCCCGGGGGGGTCACAGTGGTGGGGAAGAAGCCTCTTGCAGTGGCATTAGGCATGTCATTGCTCCTGTCCATGCGTGTAGCGGCTGACGCGTCCGCGGCCAGCATCGGCCAGGAGCGATTCCAGCCGAGTGTCACTTACGATCTGTCGGTCACCGACGCCGAGCGCGACGCGATCCACTCGGAGGTCGAGGCGCTGGCTGGACGCGTCAGCAACGCGCGGGCGGGGGACGGCACCTACGACCCGCTCACGCTGATCGGGGCGATGCTGGACGGTTCGGGCTACGACTCCATCTCCCGAGGCGGCACGGCCGCGACGGCGTACCCCTTCCCGGTCAGCAACACGGCAGCTAACCAGAACGAGTATGACCGGAAGGTCGCCAAGCTCGCCTGGGTGGTCAAGCTGGCCACCGACCTGGGTTTCCCGGTGGTCGTCCAACGCCAGCCCGACAAGTACGTCTATGCAGAGATTGGTGACCCGGAGGCCCCGGAGATGGTCATGGCGTTGAGCCACCTGGACTCGCCGACGGCTTCCGTTACGTCGGCCCAGCTGGCGCGCTGGCGGGACCCCTTTGGCGGCCTCGGGACTCCTGGTGCCTACCACTCGCCGTATATCAAGGACGACTGGATCTACGGGGCGGGCATGCAGGACGACAGCGGCCCGACACTGGCGACGCTGCTCGCGGCCAAGGCGCTGCTTGAGGCGGGGTTGCCGCTCGACCGACGTATCCGCATCATCATGGGAATCTACGAAGACGGCGGTCCCGGCACGCCCTCGACGACGAACACCGCCACCTTCCAATCCATCCCGTACAACGCGAACCCGAGCTTCTACGACAACTGGGCCTACAAGAACCTCAACCGCGAGGAGATCCCGGTCGCGGCCTACACCTCCGACTCGCGGTTCCCGGTCATCGTCGGCAACTCCGGATCGGTGACCCCGTCGGTGTCGATGAGCTTGTCTGCGGATAGCACCAAGGCTTTCCGGCTGACGGATGCCAGAGCCGGCGTCACCCTGCGCGAAGGCGACCCGACGCTCAAGGACATTGCCTACGGCAGCACCACGCAGATCGCCTCGCGGGCCATTTTCACCCTCGACGTGGCGGGGGCCGGCTCCGCCGAGCGCGACCGATTCGTGTCGGCGATCACCGCTGCCGCGACCACGCAGGGTTGGCTCCCGGCCGCTCCCGGCACCACAGCCAAGGTGCAGACCACGATCACCGGCGACTCGCTGACGCTGGAGATCAACACCGATGTGGCGATGGAGATGCCGACCCCGCAGTACGGCAAGAACGCCGTCGTGTGGGGAATGTTCCTCCTCTCGGAGGGGCTCGGCGCACTGGAGATCACGGCCGCCGACATGCAATTGAAGAAAGCCGCCGACGGCATCGCCGACGTGTTCTTCCGCGACGGTGTCGAAGGCGAAGCCTATATCGGTAAGTACATGGGCATCCCGGCGAGCCTGTTGCGCAACCCGAGCAACGGCACGCCGAACCTGACCTTTGCCCTCATGGGAGGCATCAATTCAGAGACCCCGACGAGCTTTTACACGGACGCCACCGGCAACCTCAGCATGCCGATGTATGTACGCAGCATGCACGTCACCGCGGCTGACTCCGGCCAGGCAACGGCGGCGGTCACGGCCGCCTTCGGAGCGAAGGGGTTCACCATCGGCAACCTCGGCTCGCCCGTCGGTGCCGGGTTGTACGTCACGCACGACAACCCGCTGACGGCGCTTCAGTTCGGGAGCTACCAAGCCTCGCTCAACCGCAGCCCGGAGGAGTTTGCGGGTCCGTATTCCCTCACCGACGTGGCCTATCCGCAGGGCACGACCGGCGGCACCCTGGCCACCAGCTTCCGCAACAAGATGACCGCCTTCGGCGCCGTCATCCCGGGTAACGAGCGCTGGTGGCACACGGCCAACGAGCGGATGAAAGTCGACTCGGCAGTGCAGATGACGAAGATCATGGCCGATGGCATGCTCGAGATGGCGCGATACTCCGGGCCCGCCGGTGCCAAGTTCATGTGGGCAAGCATCCCGGGGCTGAACGCCGACCGTGCGGACCTCGACCTGCTCGACGTCACGATCGGAACCTTCAAGGACGCGTCGGCCGCTGTCGGCACGAGCCAGTTGGGTTCGCAGGCCCTGCTCGGCGCCACCTCGTTCAACATCCCGATGTGGAACGGGCGCGGCAACTCCGCCCCGTCGGCGTCGGCTTTCGCGCTGGGGCACGCCCCGGGAGGGGTCTACTTGCCCCTGACCGACACCGAGTACCTGAACACCACGTACGTGGCGCCGATGCGTCTGGAGTTCAAGGTGGAACGCCCCAACTACATGTCGGACGCGGATTGGGCGAAGTTCGTCGCCCGCGGCTACGGCGACTTCAAGTTCAACATTCTCGTCGGCGACACGGTTGTGCCGCTGGCCGTTCCCGCGGGGCAGAGTGCGGACAAGTACTTCTCCTCACGCATCTCGGCCAACAACCCCGACGCCATCTACCTGTCGGTCAACCTCGCGATCACCGACGCACCGTACACCGGGATGCAGGCCATCCTCGCAGATTCCAAGACGGACCTGTACACGGTCAATCCGACGTACTTGGCCTCGAACTCGGATCCGTTCCCCGGGCGAGGGGCCACCAAACAACGGGGCTTCTTCCTGTTCGGTGATGGGATGAAGAACGCGGAGTTCTCTTCACCGGACGCGGTCTACGTGACAGCCGCCAACTGGATCAGCGATGACAAGCCGTCGACGGTCGGCGGCACCGTTCCGGCGACGCTCGCGCTCACCCTGGGCGCGCCGGCCTCGTTCGGCCCGTTCACCCCGGGCCTGGCCAAGGACTACTTCGCCACCACCACGGCGACCGTGACCTCGACCGCCGGCGACGCGACCCTGACGGTCGCCGACCCGAGCGACACGGCCACCGGCCACCTGGTCAACGGCGCCTTCTCGCTCCCGCAGCCGCTGCTGGCCTCGGGCACGACCAACGGCACCTACGCGCCGGTCGGCGGCTCCTCCGCGCCGACGATGCTGAAGGTCTGGGACGGCCCGACGTCCAACGACTCGTCCACCGTCAGCTTCAAGCAGACCATCGGTGACCGGGACGCGCTTCGCACCGGCGCCTATGCGAAGACGCTGACCTTCACGCTCTCCACCACCAACCCGTAGGTCCGCGATTCACGGTCCAGCCGTTCGGCTGGACCGTGAATCTGTCTGAAGGGGACTTACGGACAGGACCTACTGGCCGCGAACACCCGCGGTCACGATCGGCAGCGCCATCGCGGTCGCTGAGCCGAACGCGAACAGGAGGATCAGCACGGCCGCCGCCAGGCTCACCGCTTCGCTCGACTCGGTGTCCGTCTTGGAGAGTTGCTGGCCGACGTAGCCGCCGATCGCCGTCTCCATGCCTGCGCCGGGCCGGCGCTCGCCGGGCTCATCTCGACGATCCAGCTCGTGCACTACCCGCTCTTCGCGCTCGTCGGTGTAGACGAGTGGCCGTGCTAGGGCGCAGAGCATCGGCGTCGGCATCACGTGGCTGGCCGGCCCGCTGATGCTCGCCAACGTCGTGCTGGCCGTCGCCCTGCTGGCCGACAGCTCGGCGTTGCGGATGCTCAACGCCGGCCTCGCTGGTGGGGCCTTCGCGCTCACCGCACTGGTGTTCGCGCCGATGCACGGTCGAATCGAGGACCGAGCCAGCGAACCAGCCCTGCGGGCGCTCGTCCGCGCAAACTGGATCCGCACCGCGATGTGGGCGGGACAGGTCGTCGTGGCGATCGCGATCGTCTGAGCGAGCCACCCGAGCGTTTCTCGACGGTTTCGTCGCTTGGAAGCGACGTCCGGCAGCTGATGAACACTCAAGTGATGATGATCCGGCGCGAGCGGGCCGAGGACGTCGCGGTGGTCGACGTGCTGACGCGTGCTGCGTTCGGCCGCGAACTCGAGGCGTCTTTGCTCGCCCGCCTGCGTGAGGACGAGGGCTGGTTGCCTGAGCTGTCGCTGGTGGCCGTCGAGGTTGGTGAAGTGGTCGGACACGTCGTCTGCACGCGCGGGTTCGTTGACGATTGGCCGGCCGTTGGCCTTGGACCCATCAGCGTCCGCCCGGACCGCCAACGTCGTGGTGTCGGTCACGCCCTGATGCATGCGGTGCTCGCGGCGGCCGAGGCCACCGGCGAACCGCTCGTCGCGGTGCTCGGCGATCCCGGCTTCTACCGGCGGTTCGGTTTCATCCCCGCGGTCGACGCCGGCGTCGGCTCGCCCGACCCTCGTGGGGCGAGCACTTCCAGGTCCGGACATTCGGCGCACAACTCGTCGGCAACTTCCGTTATGCCACGCTGGCGCCGACTTCGCGGCGGCGTCCGTCCTTGCCGCAGCGCACCACGACCGAGCCGCGCCGCGCGTCGAGGTCGAGCTCGCTGAGATCCAGGGCTTGTTGGATGCGCAGGCCGGGGCGCCAGAGCACGACGATCAGCCCGCGCGCCCGCGCGCCGTGCAAGCCTTCGCCGGCGCAGCGCATGACGGCGATGATCTCCTCGGTGCGTGGCGGATCAGCCGGATAGCGACGGCCCTTGCTGCGGGACGGGCGACCGGCGAGATAGCTGGTCACCGCAGCCGGCGAGCGTCGCCGACCCGACGAATCCAACGGGCGTGCAGCAGGCATGGCGTCCCCCGGGGACGACGCGAACAAGGACAAGCGAGCTCTCCCACCGCCGCGCGCGCCGGCGCCCATGCCCGACGCTACTGCTCTTCCACAAATTCGTTACACGCTCAGGCGGCTGGCCGGGGGTGCCCGAGACGTTGCGAGCGAGCCCGGCGTATGACTTCGATGCTCACCGCCGACACCCACGCGGGGAAGATGAACACGAAGCCCTTGAAGTAGGAGACGCTGAAGAGCAGGACCACAGCGATCGCATAGCCGAGCACGACGAGCCAGCGCGGCAGCACCTTGGTGCGCAGGCCGATCGTCGAGGTGACGATCATGAACACGGCGGCGGCGCGCACGCCGTAGACATACAGGAACGTGTAGGCGAGGCCGCGCGAGAACACCAGGACGTCGGGGCTCGGCGGCGGCGCGCCTTGGAACTTGACGGCGGCGAGGGAAGCGCCGGCCGCCGCCGCGGCGGCGAAGAGCATCGCGACGAACAAGAGGCCGCTCCCGAGGAAGACGGTCGCGAAGAGCTGGTCCTCGTGCGCGCCGATGCGGGTGCGGACGGCGGCGATGAACCAGAGGAACGTGATCCCGGCAAACGGCACCAGATAGAGGCCGACGAGACCGATCGTTCCCGTCTGATTCTTCAGATACCACGCGGCGATCTCGGCCGCGCTGCTGCCCTTCGCGGGTTCCCGGTAAAGCAGGGCGAGGGAGACCACGAACAGAACCACGAAGATGAGGCCCGCGACGCCGGCGGCGGCCGGCGTGCGTAGCTCACGCCCTACAGCGCCGACCTCTGACATCTCACTGCCATTGGAGTCGCCATGCACGTCCGCTCGGCCCATGGCGCGACACTAACCGGTAGTCGTCCGCCGTCATCGTCCAGACGGGATGAAGCGGCGCCTACAGCTCCAGAGAGTGACGCGTGTTCCCTCACCGCCCGATGCCTCATAGAGATCCGGCGGATCGCGGTCACCGGGCGACCGGTCCGTCGGTTGCTCCGGGAACTCGCCAGCGGGAGGCGGTGCCGACAGGGATCCGGGCGCGGTAGCTCGAGTCCTCCAAGAGGCCCAATTCGACGGCGCGTTCGATCGCCCCGGCTCGCGAGGAGACACCGAACTTGCGATAGATCGACCCTGCCTGCGACTTGATGGTGGTGCGCGAAAGGAACAGTCGCTCACCGATCTGGGGAAAGGCCAGATGCGTTGTGAGCAGCGGTAGCAGGTGGAGCTCGGCGGCGGTCAGGCTCAGCGCCCACTGGCCGCTCGGGTCGAGGTGGCCGCGATGCGCTGGCGGAGCTCGTACGCGAAGTCGGTCAGTGAGCCGAGCTGAGGGCGGACGCGCAGGATCTCCTCCACCTCGCCGAGCACGGTGCCGGCGACGCCGGCCTCTGTGGCGCCGCAAGCATCCGCCGCCGGTCGGCGCCGACCCGCGCTCCTAGACGGCGACCACTGACCGAGCCATCGAGGCGTCGGAGCGCCGCGCGTGGCCGGCGCGGCGGGGCCTCTGGGGGGAGAGCGCGGCGGCGGCGACGCAGATGAGCGCGAGGCTGGAGGCGATGGTGCGCACGGTGTTCCAGGTGTTCCAGGTTGCTTCGTAGTCGGCGCGGGCGGCGCTGATCTCGCGCGCGGAGGCACCCGTGAGGTTGAGCGCGGCGAGTTGGTCGTTCAGGGGCACGTTGAACGCGAAGGTGACGCCGAAGCCGCCGATGACGTACAGCGCCGCTCCGGCGGCCAGCCACGCGAATCGCGGGGAGCGCTCGGAGGCGTGCAGCAGCGCGGCGGCCGGCAGGACGATCAGCGCGCCGAAGAAGGAGACGGCGAAGACCGGGTTGCGGACCGTGTCGTTGATGGCCTGCATGGCGCTGACGTAGCCGGCGTCGTCGAGCCGGCCCAGTCCACGGTTGACGGAGGCGGTGTAGGCGTAGAAGAAGCCGGCGATCAGCGCCGTCGTGGTCGCGGCCGCCATCACTGAGGCCTTCTTGGGGGACATGAGGGTCGCTCCTTGCTTTAGTGGACGCTACGTAGCGAATCTATATCAGGTAGGATTCGCGAATGTCGACTGCCCCGGCCGCGCGTGGACGACCGCGCAGCGCGGCGTCCGACCGCGCGATCCTGGACGCCGCCCGCGCCCTGCTCGAAGAGGGCCCGCTCTCGGCGCTGACCATGGAAGGGGTTGCCGCGCGCGCCGGCGTGGCGAAGACCACGCTGTATCGACGCTGGCAGACCAAAGAGCAGCTGGCGCTCGCCGTCCTCGGCGAGATGGCGCACCGCCAGGTCCCCGTGCCCGACCTTGGCGACACGCGCGCTGAGCTCATCCACGCGCTGACCGACACCGCTCGAACGATGCAGCGCACGATTGCCGGGAGCACCATCCGCGGCCTCGTGCCCGCCCTCGCCACCGACACCCAGCTCTCCGCGGACTTCGTCGCCACCCTCGTCGACCTGCGCCGGAGCGAGATGTCCCGCGTCGTCGAACGCGGTGTCGCTCGCGGCGACCTCGACCCCAACGGGCCGCTTGAGCTCATCAGCGACCTGCTCATCGGCCCCCTGTTCTGGCGGCTACTGCTGACCGGCGAACCACTCGACGACACCGTCGCTCGACGCCTCGTCGAGGCCACCCTCAACGGCCTCGCCGCACGTCCACACCAAACCTAGGCGCGCGAACTTCGCCCGCTCGGAAACCGGAGCCCAGCTGAGCCAAGCAGCGCGCGGCCGGCCAGCGCCGATGTCTCGCCGGCGAGCAGGACGGCATCACACACACTGCGGCGGCGTCCCCCGATCCGCGGCGGCAACGCCGTCCAGAGCGTGACTCGCGCAGGCGCGGGCGGTTGGGAAAGGTCACCTACATCCGGACCGGCGCGGGACCCGTGGCTCGCTCGCGCGTCTGCGGGCAAGAGGGCCACGATCCCGGACGGCAGAGGGCGTGCGCGAGGACTACGGCGATCCCGGCTCGGTTGGGTCCCGGTGCAAGCAGTAGCCCCGTGGCGTCGGCACCACCGCGAGCTGCGAGGCCATAATCCGAACGCCATGCCTGACCTCTCTCACGCAGCGATCGACGAGCTCACTGCCGTCGACTTCTTGGACGGGTTCACGTTTCGCCGGGCCGGCGCGCAACTGGACGTCACACCGTTCGGGATGTCGATCATCGACATGCCGCCCGGAACGACCGACTATCCGGCACACGATCACTCCTCGGGGGGCCCCGGCAATCCGCCCGCCCACCAGCTCGGCCAAGAGGAGGTCTACATCGCGCTACGCGGATCGGCCGAGGTGGAGATCGACGGTCATCGATACCCGCTCGATGACGCGCACATCATTCGGGTCGGGCCGACCGCTCGACGCAAGATTCTGCCGGGTCCCGATGGCCTTCGGCTACTGGCGCTGAGCGGAAAACCTGGACACGCCTACGATCCGGCCGCCACAGCCTGACGCCGCGCTCCCAACGGCTCGCAGGTACTGCTGTCCGACGATTCCGGACTCGCTCCCCGGCCTGGTGAAGCGCCTCGAACGTCAGGATCGACGAGCCGTCGACGAGCTCCCATTGGCAAGCGCGCCAACCGGGGTGCCCTGGCCACTGGTCGAGACAGCACGCCGATCGATCCGGATCGGGCAAGCGGATTCGTCGCGGCGGGGTCGCGCTAGCGTGACGGGCGTGAAGGTTTCCCTGTGGCCCAACCTCAGCAACCCCGCGAGCGAGGTCCTCAAGCTCGCCCAGCAGGCCGACGCGACGGGGTGGCACGGCGTCTGGCTGGCCGACCACTACATGCCCGACAGCGGCGACACCGAGCCGCTGTCTGGAGACATGCATGAGGTCTTCGGCCTGCTCCCGGCAGTCGCGGCGGTCACCGAGCGAGTCCGGGTCGGGACATTGGTGTCGCCCACCTCGGTTCATCACCCAGCGCTGCTCGCCAACCGCGCGTCGACGGTCGACCACGTGTCAGGCGGCCGCATGGTGCTCGGCATCGGTGCCGGCTGGCAGCTCAACGAGCACGCGGCCTACGGGTTCGACCTCGAGTCACGCGTGAGCCGCTTCGAGGAGGCGATCCAGATCGTTCGCTCGCTTCTTGCGCAGCCGCGCACGAGCTTTCACGGCCGCTTCTATGAGATCACCGACGCGCCGTGCGATCCCAAGCCGCTGCAGCAGCCGCTGCCGATCCTGGTCGGCGCGAAGGGTCCGCGAATGCTGCGGATCACGGCGCGCTACGCGGACGAATGGAATGCCTGGGGAGACGCCGACACCGCCGGCCCGCTCCGGCAGCAGTTGCTCGCCGCCTGCGACGCGGTCGGCCGCGATCCCGCGAACATCCGCACCAGCGCGAACGCGTTGATCGCGCTCGGCGACGGACCGCCGCCGCCCGGCCGCGCCGTACTCGCCGGCTCGGCGCAGCGGATCGTCGACAAACTCGGCCGGATCGCCGAAGCGGGTTACGACGAATTCATCGTGCCCGACTGGAACCTCGGCGCAACGCTGGCCGAGCGCTGCGAGAACGTCGCCCGGCTCAAGTCCGAGGTCGTCGACCAGCTCACCTAGCCTGCGGACGTCCGCCAGCGAGGCACTCCAACGAGCCGATAGCAGGCAGCGACGCCGCTAGGACCGCAGAGGGGGTGCCGCGTAGCTCGCGGTGATGTTCGGTCCGCGTCGGTGAGGTAGCCCGCATCGCGGCCGAGCTACGCGCCATCGACCGGCGCAGAGCCGCCGGCGGCGGCGTCGAAGCGCGCCTCGGCCGCCTCGCGCAGGCGCTTGTCTCGCGCTCGGGAGCTCAGCGACGGGTCCGAGCGGTCGAGTTTGACCTTGCGGGTCTTGTGGTGAAACTTGATCGCGACCACGGCACCCTTGGCCGGCGAGATGAGTTCGCCGTTGAGATGCGGATCGTTGAAGGTTGATCGAAACGCAGGCTGACCGCTGTCGAGCCGCACGTCGCCGACGTAGGACCAGCGCGTCGTGATGCTGTGCGGCCCTGCCGAGAGCGGTTTGCGCTCGACAATCGCCGCTCGCCCGCGCTCCCATCCTCTGCCGAACATTCCGCCACGTTACCGGTGCCGCGAACCTGTCGACGGAGTGCGGGCCGCCGCGACGCGCCGTCTCCAAACGGATCCTTCTCGACGTTTTGGTGCCTCGCCGGCGTGCCACCCCCGCGTGGCAGCGCATTCGGTCGCGAGGATCACCCGGCAAGCAGGCGTGCCAATTCGCCGGACTTGTCCAGCCTGACAAGGTCGCCGGCACCGCCGATGTGTCGATCGCCGATGACGATCTGCGGGAACGTCTCAGCGCCGAAGCGGTCGCGGAGCTCAGCGCGCATTCGGTCGATGTCCTCAGTGGTTCGGATCTCGTGGATCGTGGCCCCGTGACGGCGCAAGCGTCGCATGGCGCGAAAACAGTGACGGCACCGCGGCTTCGTGAAGAGGGTAACTTCGGCCATGAGATGCAGTGGTAGCGCTTCTTGAGAGCGATCTGCAATCGATGCGCCCCGGAAGGTTGGCAGCCAGACGTGTTCGATCCACGGCATCGAGACTCGACCGAGCTGACCGGCACCCAACAACACATCCTGGACCTACTCAACATCCAACCGCCCTGGCCGCAACAGCAAGACCTTGCCCTCCACAACCGCGGAAAACGGGGCTAGCGCGGCGCATAGCCGGCTCCTAGAGCAGGGGCGGGGAGCTCGACGCGCGGGGCGAGCCAGTCGGCGTCGACGTCCATCGGCTTGGAGAAGTAGTAGCCCTGCCCGAGGTCGCAGCCGATCTCGCGCAGCATGTCCAGCTGGGCACGCGTCTCGATGCCCTCGGCGACGACCTTCAGGCCGATCGTCTTCGCGAGGCCGACGATCAGCCGCACGAACGCGGCGTCGTGTTCTGAGAAGGCCAGACCCTCGACGAACTCGCGCGCGATCTTGAGGCTGTCGAGCGGCAGGTTGCGCAGGTAGCTGAGCGAGGAATAGCCGGTGCCGAAGTCATCCAGCGAGACGTTCACGCCGAGGTCGCGCAGTTGTTGCAAGGTCTCGACGCCGCGGACGGTGTCCTTGACCAGCAGCGTCTCGGTGACCTCGAGCACCAGCCGGCCCGGAGCGATGCCGGTGCGCTTGAGGACGTCCCTGATCGTCTCCAGCAGATCCGGCTGCTCGAGCTCGATCGCCGACAAGTTCACCTGCACCTGGACGTCGGGATCGCGCTCGCAGACGCGCGAGCACGCTTCCTCGAGCACGAAGCGGCCGAGCGCCACGATCAGACCGGTGTCCTCGGCGAGCGGGATGAACTCGATCGGCGGGATGCGGCCGCGGCGCGGATGGTTCCAGCGCACGAGGGCCTCGACCGAGATGGTCTTTCCGGTGCTGAGATCGACGATCGGCTGGTACTGCACGACGAGCTCGTTGCGCTCGATCGCCTGCTCGAGCTCGGCCTTCAGGCTGTGGCGACGGACGATCGAATCGCGCATCGCGGGCGTGAAGAGCGACGCGCGTCGCTTGCCGGCCTCCTTGGCGTCGTACATGGCCACGTTGGCATCCCACAGGAGCCCTTCGGCGTTGGACTGTGCGTGGCGGCTCGTCGCGAGACCGATGCTGAGGCCGCAATCGAGCAGCTGGTCGCCGGCGGTGACCGGCAGGGAGAACGCCTGCACCGTGCGCTCGGCGAGTTCGACGACCCGGCGCTCGATGTCGGATGGACTGCGGACGAGGACGGCGAACGCGTCGCCGTCGAGACGGGCGACGACGTCATCGGCCCCGCCGGAGCCCTCGAGCCGCGAGGCGACGCCGCGCAGCAACTCGTCACCGATCTGATGCCCGAACGTGTCGTTGACGGCTTTGAAGTCGTCGAGATCGATGACCATCACCGCCACCTCGCCGGGGGTGCCGGGCGCGAGCGCCTCGCGCACCTGCCGGCTGAACAGGCTGCGCGTGGCGAGCCCGGTGAGCGGGTCGTGGTGGGCCTGGTGTTGGAGCTGGTTCTGCAGCTCGTGCAACTCGGAGACGGCGAGCTCCTGACGGTCGGACTGCAGCGCGGCGCTCGCGTTGACGGCCAGGGTCTCGAAGAGGGTCCGGTCGCTCATGGTGAAGCCGCGCGAGAGGCCGAAGCGGTTCGCGAGCATGATCGTGCCGATCACGCGATCCTCGCCACGCAGCACGCCGAGCATGCCGTGGCGTACAGCGCGATATTGGAGATAGGGGTCGAGTGCTGCCGGGAACGGCGCCTCCAATGCGACCGCGGTGTCGGAGCCCGCGGCGCAGGCGCGCAGGGCCGCGGCCGCCGCCGCGTCCAGCGGCGCCATCGCCTCGCGCGCGGTCCCCGGACCGAGGCTGGTGCGCAGCGGCATGCCTCCGTCGGCACCGAACAGGACGACCTCGGCCTGCTCGGCGTGGAAGGCCTCGAGCGCCCGCTCGAGCAGGCCCTCGAGCGCGACAGCGACGTCGCTTGACTCGGACACGGTCTGGTTGGCCTCGTAGAGCGTCTTGACCTTCTCGTGGCCTTCGCGCTCCTGGATGTAGGCGCGATAGCCGAAGAAGGCGATCACGATCGGGATCAGCAGCAGCGGCGCGGCTTCGGGCCGGTCGAGCCAGACGGTTCCACAGACGATCGCCATCGCGGTACCGACGATCGTCACGGCGTAGTCGAGGCCGAACATCTCGCGCACCTGGGCTCTCGACACCATCCCCTCGGTCAAGACGATCGCGGCGAGGATCTGTGCGGTCGTGAGCACGCTTCCGACGAGCGACGCGACGAGCACGGCGCCCCACGTGATCCAGCCGAACGCCGGGTCGACGGAGGCGGCCGCATGCACGAGCACGATCAGCACGGCCGTCACGAGCGCGAACTGCGCGGTGTTGAAGGCGAGCTTGACCGCCGGCCCGCGGCGCAACACGAGCGCGACGAGCGCGCCGGCCATCACGGCGACGAAGGCGTGCGTTCCGCTGGTGAAGATCAGGGCGAGCGTCAGCGGCACGTCGGTCAGCGAGAACGAGTACGCGCTGCGCCGAAACTCCAGCTCGACCGGCCAGCGTTCGGTGACGAACACCATCAGCCCGATGACCCACCACCAGCCGACATCGGAGCCGAGGATCGGGTCGAGGTGGCGAATCCAGGCGACGTAGAGCACCGTCGCCGCCGTTGCGATCAGGGCGCTCAGCAACCACACCGGTTCGATCGACTTGAGCCGCTGGCTCATGGTGCAACCCTTCGTCGTGGTTCGTCGCCCGACCAGGTGCCTTTGCTCCACGTGCCCTTGCTCCAGGATCCCTTGGTCCACGTGCCCTTCGTCCAGGTGGCCTGCGTCCAGTTGGCGCGCGTGGGGTCCAGACGCGCCTGGACCAGCGCCGCCTCCACGGCCCGGTTCGGCCACAGGTGTTGGTTGGCGCCGATGCCGGGGTCGGCCGTCAGCGCGGCGGCGACGTCCAGTTCGCGCACCGGGTGGGCGGCGATCGCGCAGTGCTCGGCGGTGATCGTGTCGTTGATCAGCGTCACGGCGCCGTTGCGCGCGAGCGCCCGGCCGTGCATCGTGACGCCGCTGCCCATCGAGATCGACGTCAGCGCGAGGATGTTGCCGGCCAGGACGGTGCCGGTTCCCAGCGTGGCGGAACTGCCGACTTTCCAGAACACGTTGCAGGCCTGCGCCCCGTTGACGAGCCTGACCTGGCTTGCCGACGCGGTGGTCAGCGTCGAGCCGGCCTGGAAGACGAACACGGCGTCCGGGTCGCCCTGGGCGTCCAGCGTGAGCGCCCCGGTCAGGCCGAGCGATGACGCGTTCTTGTAGACGCCCGGCGTGAGCCGGAGCCCGCCGAGGTTCGCAGGCGCCGACACCGCCGGCGTCCGAGCGGCGGCGTCGTCGTAGGCGAGCGTCAGGTCCGACTGCGCCTGAAGGGCGATCGCGCCGGCGGCGAAGATGGTCCCGGTGAGGTCGCCCACCCCGAGGCCGGTGATCGCCGTGCCCGGGCTGAGCCCGAGGTTGCCGTTGATCGTCGACGGGCCGGTGTTGGTGACGGTGGTTCCCGCGAGGACGGCGAAGCTCTCGGCGGTGCCGAGGCCGAGACCCGTGCGGGCGACGTCGGTGTTGCCCGTCAGCAGTCCCTTGATCTGGTCGGGGTTGAGGTCAGGACGGGCGCCGATCAGCAGCGCCGCGGCACCCGCCACGACGGGGGCCGCCATCGACGTGCCGCCGATGCGCAGGTACTCGCCGGCGACGACGCATGCCGGACACAGGCTCTCGAACGCGCTGCCGATGGACAGCGGCGCCACGATGTGCTCGCCGGGTGCCAGCACCTCCGGCTTGGCGGCGCCGTCCTGGGTGATGCCGCGGCTCGAGTACGTCGCGGTGACGTCATCGCCGGGGTCGGGCGTGCCGAGCTCATCCGTCGCTCCGACGGAGATCACATACGGGTCGTTGCCCGGCGGGTAGGCGACGGCGTCAGGGGCAGCGCCGCGGTTGCCCGCGGCGACGACGACGACGATCCCGGAATGCCAGACGAACTCCACCGCCGCGTTGATCGGGTCGTCGAGGTAGGACCCGGGCGTGTCGGAGCTCAGCGACAGGTTCACCACGCGGATGCCGAGCTCGTCCCGGTGGTGGACCGTGAACTCCAGCGCCGTGATGACGTCGACCATCGTCACCTCGCCGGCGTCGTCGGCCACCTTCAGCGCGATGATGTCGGCCTCGGGAGCGATCCCGACGTAGGCGCCGTAGGAGGGGTCCGACGGGGCACGATTGAACGCGTTGCCGGCAACGATGCCGGCGACGTGCGTCCCGTGGCCGACATCATCGCCTGCGCGTGTCGCGGAGCTGCCGATCACGTTGGCGGTGATGCGCGATCTGCCGTCGGTGCCCTTGAAGTCTGGCTTGCCGGAGCTGATCCCGGAATCGATGACGGCGACGCCGACGCCCTTACCGGTGATGCCGGCGGCCCAGAGCTTGTCCGCGCCGACGGTCCTCGGGTAGGTCGTCGCCAGCCTTCCGCCCTCGACGACGCCGCTCGTGCTGCGCATCAACGTGTTGAGCGTCACGCTGCGGACCCGCTTGCTGCGTCGCAGCGCGACCGCGTTGCGGGCCCGGAGCTTGACGGCGAGACCGTTGATCGACGGGAGCCGGCTCGTCACCTTTCCGTGATGGGAGCGGACGAGCCGTCGCCCCGTGCGCTGCGACGTGCGGGCCCGGAACTGGACGATGACCTCGACCTTGCGGTTGGGGTGCGCCTTGGCGAGCCGCGTGAGCTTGGACCGCGGGTTCGGTGCCGCCTGGGGTGCCGGCACGCTCGCGCTGAGCGAAACGACGGCGGCGAGCAGGCACGCAGCGGTCCAACGGCGCCAGCGACGCTCAATAGACCTGAACATTACGTGTATCCCCCGTCCCCTACTTTGAGAAGCCAAGTCACGAATGCAACTTGGTGGCTTCTTATCGACAGCGAGCGAACTTCCTTGAGTCGCCGCCATCCAGCAGACGGGCGTGTGTCGTGTCGATGTCGCTTACATTCCCGGTGCCCTTACTCAGCAATGTTGAAACAGTGCAGCCTTCTCTAGAAAGTGGTTGAACCGGCGCGCGGTGGATTCGGCCGTCACACGAACCCGAGCGCGAGCACGGCGACGGCCGACCGACCTACGAGTGCCCCGATTCGACTCGGTCGCTCGTGACCTCGAAATGCGGACCGGCCTAGAGGCGGCGGGTTCGAGTGGGCCGGCGTGGAGCGGCTCCATGTCGATGCCACGGTGAGCGCGGTCTCAGTCTGCCTGCTCGAGCAGCGCTCCATGGCGCGTCGTTCCTGCTGGCAATGACATCCCGAGCAGGCGTAGAGTCTGCACGTGACGTTCGAGCCTGCACTTCGCTCGCATGACCTCGAGAGTGAGGTGGCACGCTCCGCACCCGCGTTCGTGGGGGTCGCGGCGCCGGTCTCACGTGTGCTGGCGATGCAGCGCAGCGCCGGCAACGCCGCCGTGTCGCGGATGCTTGCGGGCCAACGCCCGCCGGCGGGACAGTCAGCGCTCGCTCGCGAGCCGGCCGCGGCTCCGGCGACTGAGGGCGCGGACCCGGCCGGTGCGCCTTCTCCGCTCGCCGATCTCGCCCAGCGCGCCGGAAGCGCCGCCGGGCTGCGCGCGATGCTCGCCGCCGACCCTGCGCTCGCCGATCAGATCGTGTCCTACCTCCGGACCACGGACGATCCGGCGCTCAACGAGCTGATGGCTCGGGCCTTCGCGCCTGCGCAAGCGACGACCGACGGTGGCGCGGCCACAGACGCGGGTGGGAGGGTCGCGAAGGAACCGACCGATCCGGCGCTCCCCCTGCCGGCGCCGAGGCCTGGCCGCAAGACGCTGGCCAAGGGCGAGATGATCTGGTCGCTGGTGGCCTTCACGCAGAGCTCTGCGCGCGCCGAGGTCGAGTTCAAGCCCGACCCGACGAAGGTCGAGGCGAAGGCGATCAGCTACGGCCAGACGGTGACGCAGCAGCTCGGCGGGAAGTCGGTCTATCCCGGGGACGACGCGGCGCTGCACCAGCCGATCGAGGACCCCGCGACCAAGAAGCGGATGGATCAGTTCGTCAGCGTGGAGAACGATCCGTTCTACGGCGCCGTGTGGGATCAAGGGGCGAAGAAGTGGACGGATGAGAACGCGCCCGACTGGAGAACCGGGTCCTCGACCAAGGGCGGCGTGCCCGTCTCGGCGAAGATGGACGACACGCCCAACGAGCCGGAGGCGCGCACGGGCAAGGGCGAGGCCATGAACGATTTCGAGACGGTCCCGATGGTGCTCGAGACGCGCGAGCCGCTCGGCGCGCTCAAGTGGGGCTACACGATCAAGGACGAGGCCAACGCGCCGATCGAGCTGACCGGCGGGACCGACGCCGACTGCACCGACACGCCCTCGGCGGACTGGGGCGCGGCGATGGACCAGTACTACGCTGGCAAATACGCGGAGATCCTCGACGACTTCGACATCGGGAAGGCCGACCTCAAGCCCGACCACACGGCCAAGCTCGACAGCATCGTGACCAAGATGACGGCCAACGTGGCGATCAAGGCGCAGCTCGGCGGCGCCGCGGACCTGACCGGCAACGCGGCGTTCAACCAAGCACTGAGCCTCAAGCGCGCCCAGGCGGCGCGCGACTACCTGGCCGGCAAGGGCATCGACGCCGGGCGCCTCGAGGTGCAGAGCTACGGCGCCGACTGGGCACGCGTCCAGACGACGGCGGGCGCGAGCGAAAGCAAGAACCGGCGGGTTCAGATATGGCTGCACTGAGCCGATGCGGGCGCTGGTCCTGGTCCTGGTGGGCCTGCTCGTCTCCTGCGGTTGCGCGACGATGAACGAGCCGCGGCAGCAGCGACAAGCGAAGCAGCAGGCTGGGCCGGAGCTGCCACCCGCGCTCGAGGACGAGCTCGAGAAGATCCGCGCCGATCCCGCCGGTGCGGTCGGCTACGGCCGCAAGGCGGACGTGCCCTACGGGGTCGGCGTCGCCCACTTTCTCGTCAGCTTCGACGACTCGGCTGTGACGCGGCGGCTCCTGGCCGAGATGCAGGGCGCCGACCGCATCCTCAAACTCGCGTTCCTGCACGTTCTCGGGATGCGCTCGGACCCGACCGTCGACGCCGCGCTGCGCGACACGCTGCGCGACCCGGAGCTGACCGCGACGAGCGCGTATCTGCTCGCCCGCGCGGGCTACAAGGGCTACGCCAAGCGCACCGTCGACGCCGACGCCGACCGCGCCGCGCTGCGCAACCGGCTCGATGACGACACCCTGTTCGACGACCCCTTCTACCACCGCACGTTCCGCACGCAGGACTTCGTCCTGGCGGCCTTCATCCGGCTCACGGGACCCGATCGCTTCGTGTTCCCGGACCCGGAGCTCGAGCCGCTGATCGGCTACGAGCTCCCGCGCTTCGACGACGCCACGCGCACCGAGTTGCTCGAGCAGGCGCGGCGGACCGGATAGCGAGCTCGGGCAGGAGCACCACTCGCGGTTCAGCGGTGATCGCGCCTGCGGGGCGCCCGACCCTGATGGCGTGAGCGCGCGGAGCCCGCTCAGGAACCGCGGGGCCGCCAAGTCGGTTCTTCGGCTTACCGCGGTTGGGATTCAGCTCTCATCGTTCCCCTAGGCTCGGGGCACCTGCCAATAGTTGTGCGGGCGTCCAAATAGGAGGAGAGGGAGACCCATGCGTGCCAGACATGTGCTCAGCGTGTGCGCCGTATCGCTGCTCGCCGTTCTCGGATCAGACGGGGCGGCGTTCGCCCAGAGCAACCACGCCCCCTCGGTCGAGGCGACGCGCTCGCCGACCGGCAACGTGCGCGTCGGCATCCCGATCCAATTCACCGCGGTGGGGCTCGACGAGGACGGCGACACGCTCACGTACGCGTGGGACTTCGGCGACGGCGAGACCTCGGCCGCGCAGAATCCGTCACACGCCTACCTCGATGCCGGAGCCAAGTCGGCGGTCGTGACGGTGTCCGACGGCAAGGGCGGGACCGGGACCGCCACGCTGGCCGTCACCGTGCAGGCCAACCGCAACCCGTTCATCTTCGGCGGCACGGCCGCGCCGGCGGCCGGGTTCGCCCCGCTCGTCGTGGCGTTCACAGGCAACGCGTTCGACTTCGACGGTCACGAGCTCAGCTACAGCTGGGACCTCGATGGTGACGGGACGTTCGAGACGCCCGGGCAGGACGCCACCGCCACCTACACCACACCCGGGTCACACGACGCCGTGCTGCGGGTCACCGACCCATTCGGCGGCGTGGCGACGCGCACCGTGTCGGTCACGGTGCTCTCGGAGACGACCGATCCGTCGGCGAAGTTCAACATCCTCGTCTTCTCCAAGACCGCGGGCTTCCGGCATTCCTCGATCGATGAGGGCATCACCGCGATCAAGCTGCTCGGTGAGCAGAACGGCTTCGGTGTCGACGCCATCGAGGAGGCGTCGCTGTTCACGGACGCGTTCCTGGCCCGCTATGACGCGGTCGTCTGGCTCTCGACCACCGGCGACGTGCTCGACGACGACCAGCAGGCGGCGTTCGAGCGCTTCATCCGCGCCGGCCACGGCTACGTCGGCATCCACTCCGCGGCCGACACCGAGTACACGTGGCCTTGGTACGGCAAGCTGGTGGGTGCGTACTTCCGCAATCACCCCAACGGCACGCCGACCGCGACGATCCTCCGCGAGGACGGAAATCACCTGTCCACGCGCCATCTGCCGGCGGCCTGGACGCGCGTGGACGAGTGGTACAACTACCAGTCGATCGACAACCCCGTGATCAACGGTGGCGGCGTCGACTTCAGCCCGCGCGCCAACCCGGTGCACGTGCTGCTCGCGATGGACGAGTCCACGTACAACGAGTCCGACGGCTCTGACGACGTCGACGATGACCATCCGATCTCCTGGTGCCACCGCTACGACGGTGGCCGCGCGTGGTACACCGGGCTCGGGCACACCGAGGCCTCCTTCGTCGAACCCGAGTTCCTGCAGCACATCCTCGGCGGGATCGAGGTGGCGACCGGCTACACGCCCGACGACACCTGCGGCGTCGTGCAGCGCACGACCGGGGTCGGCGGAACGGTTCCCGCCACGCTGGCACTGAGCCTCGGCGGCGCGGCGTCCTTCGGGGCGTTCGTGCCCGGCATCGGCCGCAGCTACGAGGCGAGCATGTCCGGCAGCGTGACCTCCTCCGCGGGCGACGCGGCGCTCTCGGTCAGCGATCCGAGCTCGACCGCCACCGGCCATCTCGTCAATGGCTCGTTCGCCCTGGACGAAGCACTGGAGGCGATGGCGACCAGCCCGGCATCGACCGGCGGTCCGTTCGCCCCGCTGCACGGTGACGGGTCCCCGCTCGGGCTGCTGACCTACAGCGGCCCGACCAGCAACGACGCGGTCACGATCGGCTTCCGCCAGTCGATCGGCGCCAACGAGGCCCTGCGCACCGGCTCGTACTCGAAGACGCTGGTGTTCACCCTCTCGACGACCACGCCGTAAGGCGGGCTGAAAGCGCGACTGATCCGGTTCGGGGCGTCCGCCCCGAACCGCCGGAGGGGCGCCGGCCGCGGCCGGCGCCCCTGGGTGCCATCACGGCGCCAAGGGCACCGTGATGGCACAGGACGCGTGCTGATCGTGCGTTCCTACGGGGTCGTCGTGGACAACGTGAACGTGAGCGTCTTGGTGTAGGCGCCCGTCCGCAGGGCCTCGCCGGACCCGATGCTCTGCGCGAACGTGATCGTCACGGGGTCGTTGCTGATCGGTCCCGCGTAGGTCAGCACGCCCGTCGGGCTCGAGCTGGGACCGACCGGCGAGGATGGCCCGGCCGAGATGCCGCCCGGGCTGGCCGCGCCGACCTCCAGCGGCTGCGCGAGTGCGAACGCGCCGTTGACGAGATGGCCGGGAGCGTTCGAGCCGGCATCGGCCACGCTGAGCAGCGCGTCGCCCGCGGTCGACACCACGTTGGCCGTCGTCGCCGCGCTGTAGGTCCGCGCGATGCCCGGTGTGAAGGCGCCGAACGATGCCGGCGCGCCGAGCGACAGCGCGAGCGTGGGCGGGACGCTGCCACCGACGTCGGCGAGCACGGGGTACTCGGTCGGGCCGGCCGCGTACGGGCTCTCGACATCGCCCGGATGGCAGTGGTGGGGCGAGTAGAACGTGCTCCCGGCGACGCAGCGGAACATGCTCGGGTTCGTCCAGCTCGGGGCGAGCCGGACGTCGGAGGCCTGCTCGTAGGCGTAGCCGGCGGCGAGCAGGTCGGCCTCCTCGAACGCGCCGGCGACGAACGTCACGCCGACGGGGTTGCGGCCCGTCGAGCCCGTGCCGTAGCCGGCCGGGACGGTCAGGACCGGGTAGCCCGCGCGGTCAGCGATCCCCACCAGCGAGTTGCCGCTCGGCACCACGACGACGTCGAAGTCATCGCCGCTGTCGTCCGGGGTCCCGTTGCTCAGGACGGCGTCGATCACCGCCCGGCTCGAGGCCGTACCCGCGGCGCGGTCGACCTCGTAGGCCGCGGCCGTGGCCGGGTCGCCGAGGTCGATGGCCTGGGCGTCGATCAACTGCGCCTGCTCGTACTTGAGCCCCTCGACCGCGTTCGTGCCGTTGTAGTCGATGATGCCCTGGAGCGAGCCGGCGCCGCCCGAGGTCGAGCCCAGGTAGGCGTTGAGGTCGCGCTTGAACTCCCGCTCCACGATGCTCTCGGGGTTCGGGCTGGGCGAGCCGATCGACGTCACGACCGTGGTGGCGCCGAGCCCGGAGATCGTCGAGACGACCGACGGATACGGCGCCGGAGCTCGAGTCGATCACCGCGACCCGCTTGCCGGCCAGCGCCGTTGGCGTCAGGCCGGAGACGTAGTCGGCCGCGGCCGGGGCCGACGCGGTCGCGTCATCCTCCGGGTCGGGGCCCGCAATCGCGTCCAGTTGCAGCGCCGCGTCATAGACCGTGCGCGTGATCGGGCCGGGCGAGTCCTGCGACTTCGCGACCGGCATCACGCCCGTGCGGCTGACGGCGCCGACGGTCGGCTTCAGCGCGACCACCCCGGCCACGCCGGCGGGAGCGATCATCTGGGCCGAGTCGGTCGAGGTCTCGCGGCCGACGGTCATCGCCGCCAGGCCGATCGACGTCGCCGCGGCCGAGCCCGCGGAGGAGCCCGCCGGGGTGTCGTCGGTGTCGGAGGGCATCAGCACCTGCCCGGCGAGCGAGGAGTACCCGTCGGGCATGCTCGTGTCGAACACCCCGTTGAGCTCGGTCACGTTGGTCTTGCCGAGGATGATCGCCCCGGCCGCCTTGAGCTTGGCGACGAGCTTCGCGTCGGCGCCGGGCTTCGAGTGCTGCAGCGCGATCGAGCCGCCTGTGGTCGGCATCCCGCGCACGTCGATCGAGTCATCGAGCAGCACCGGGATGCCGTGCAGCGGCCCCCGCGGTCCACTCGTGGCGCGCTCGGCGTCGAGCGTCTTCGCTTCGCTGACCGCGCTCGTGTTGAGTGCGCGCACGGCCTGGATGGCGGGACCTTCGGCGTTGGTCAGCGCGATCCGCGCGAGGTAGGCCTTGGTCAGCGTCTCGGCCGACAGCGTTCCCGCCGTCATGCGGTCCTGCAGCGACTTCGCCGACTCGGTCTCCAGCGAGAACGGCAGCGTCGGGGCGCTGCCGCCGATCAACGCCATCGTCGACGGGTAATCCGGGTTGCAGCCGCCGCGCGCGGCGTACGGCGGGGCGGGGATCGTCTTCGCGCAGCGGTACATGCTCGGGTTGACCTCGGAGGCGGGCTTGCGCTTCTTGGTGGCCTGCTCGATCACGTAGGCGACGCCGAGCAGGTCGCGCTCCTTGTAGGCGTTGGCGTGGACGTAGACGTAGAGGGCGCGCCGCTGGGACTCGTTGTAGCCCATGGGGATCGTGATCTGCGGGTAGCCGGCGCGGGCGCCCTGGCTGACACTGCCGAGGATCGCGATGAAGTCGTCGCTGGGGTCGTCCGGCGTGTCGTTGGTCATCATCCGGTCGATGCCCCGGTGCGCCAGGATCTTGCCCTGCACCAGGTTGTTGCGGTACGTCACCGACGCGTCCGAGAACGGGCTGATGTCGATCGCCAGCGCGTTGAGATGTGTGTTGTGGCCGAACTTCAGCGCCTCGTGCTCATTGGCCTCGTTGTCGGCGACCTCCTCGGCCAGCGACTTGATCGGCGCATTGGGGCCGAGGTGGGCGTAGTAGCGGTCGATGTCGCGGTGGGCCTCGTAGGCCAGCACGGAGCCGGGGATGCCGCTCTCGCTGATCGTCGGGCGCTCGACCATGATCGCCCCGGCCGCCTCCAGTGCGGCCTTGGCCTCCATGATCTCGTCTCCGCTCCCGTTGTAGCCGATCCGCTTGCCGCGGACGAAGTTGAGGTCCAACGCCGACATGTAGTTCGGGACCGCGTCGGGAGCCGGGGGGATGACCGTGTCATCGTCGACGCCCGGGCCCCAGATACCGGCGTAGCTGCTCTCCGGGTCCTTGCCGGCGATCGCGGTCAGCGTCAGCGCCGCATTGGACACCGTGCGGTCCATCGGACCGGCCGTGTCCTGTGAGGCGGAGATCGGTGCGATGCCGACACCGGGCACGAGTCCGACCGTGGGGCGCAGCCCGACGATCCCGTTGGTCCGCGACGGGCTGATGATCGAACCGGAGGTCTCGGTCCCGATCGTCAGCAGCGAGAGCCCCGCGGCAGCGGCGGAGCCGGTCCCCGACGAGGAGCCGCTCGGGTTCTGATCGGCGTCGATGCCGTTGAGGACCTGGCCGGTCAGGTTGGCGAAGCCCGAGGGCTGGTTGCCGAAGTAGTTCGCGTACTCCGAGAGCCCGAGCTTGCCCAGGATCACGACACCGCGCTCGCGCAGCTTCTCGGCGACGCCCGAGTCCTCGGCCGGGAACGAGTTGCGCAGCGAGTAGTTGCCCGCCGACGTGTACATGCCCTTGACGTCGATCAGGTCCTTCAGCAGCAGCGGCATGCCGTGGGCCGCGCTGCGGACGTGACCCTCGGCCCGCTCCTTGTCGAGCCGGGCGGCGTCCTTGAGCGCGTCCGGGTTGAGCTGGGTCACGGCGTTGAGGCCGGGGCCGCGCTTGTTGAGCGCGGCGATGCGCGCGATGTACGCGCGCGTCAGCTGGACGGACGTCAGTTCGCCGTCCTCCATCATCGCCTTGGCCGTCGGACCGTCGAGCGTCTCGAGATCGAGGATCGGATCGGCAGATGCCGGCGGAGCGCCGGCCAACATCGAAGCGACCGCGCAGGCGAGCGCGAGCCTCCGGGTCCCGGGAAAGCGCATTAAGACATGACTCCGTCGTGGGAGATATGAACCGTCCCGCTGACCGGCGAGACGATCTGAAGCTTTCCCGGCGCCGGGTCCAGGTGCATTGGACTGCGGGTGCAAGGCGGATGCGACCGGGTGTCGGGCCGTGACCCCTGCGCGATCAGGGTTCGCCATCCGATCCGGCCGCGGTCCGGGGCGACGGTCGGCGCTCCGCCGTGCTTTCAGCCGCCTTTCACCACGACCGGCCGCGCGCGGTTTCGCGCTGTCCCGATCGAACCGTTCGAGCGCAAACCGAAGCCCTTGACTTCGCTCGCCGGACCCGGCGGTCCGGCTGATCGGGCACCAACCGGCGCCTGCGGTGACGGGTGGATCAGGCGCGATGCCGCGACGTCGAGTCTGAGGAACTAGAGGACGGCGATGTGATCAGCCCAATCGTCGCCGATCTCGAGCAGGCGATCCGCCACGTATTCGCGAGCGTCATCACGCTCGCGGCCAAGCGCGATGCGGGCGTGTCCGGAGTCGTTCCAGCGCACGCGCCGATCCTCGGCGAGGGAGTTCTGTAGCTGTTCGAGCAACTCGTCTGCACGATGACCGGCGCGGCGCCGCTGCAGGTCGACCGTGCTCATCGCCATACGGCGAGTATGGCGGATCGAGCGCTCGTCGGTAACCACTTGCACACAGGCGCTCACGCGCCGGTTCGAGTCCGGGAGCGACGCGCGCGGGTAGCCTGCCGATATCGACACTGTCGCGGACACCGAGATCGTTGTTGACAACACCGCAGGCGGCGATCCCGACTTCGCGGCCGAAGTGGCTGCCCTGCTCGGCGCGCGCGGAATGGTCGTCGAATTGCGCTCGCCGGACAAACAGGTGAGGTTCGACACGGGCGTCCATCTCGTCTCGGCGGGAATTGCGATTCGCGTTTCGCGCGTGCCCGACGGCCATGTGCTCGCCGCTGTCGAGCACGACGTGCGCGCCGCGCTGCAGCACCGACCGAGCGAGCGCCGGCGGACGCGTAGCGTGCCGGTCCACCTGGCCGATACCGCGCGCGTGCTCCGGTGGATCGACATCTTCGACTGACTCAACGAACCGAATCTCGGTGCCGGAGCCTCCGTCACCTACCTGCTCAGCGATAGCGCAAACGCAGTTCGTGCTTGAGGACCTTGCCCGACGGTGTGTGGGGGAGGTCCTCGACCAGCTCGATCGAACGGGGGAGCTTGTAGCCGGCGAGGCGGCCCCGGGCGAAGGTGACGAGCTCTTCGGGCGTGACGTGGGCGCTCGCCACGACGAGTGCCTTCACCGATTCTCCCCAGCGCGGGTCGGGCACGCCGATCACGGCCACTTCGACGACCGCCGGGTGGTGGGAGAGGGCCTCCTCGACCTCGATCGGGTACACGTTCTCGCCGCCGGTGACGATCATGTCCTTGAGCCGGTCGGTGAGGAACAGGTAGCCCTCCCGGTCGAGATAGCCCCCGTCGCCCGTCCGCAGCCAGCCGTCGTCGGTCAGCGCGGCCGCGGTCTCGGCGGGCCGGTTCGCGTAGCCGGCCATCACGTTCGGGCCGCGCAGCCAGACCTCGCCGTCGACGACGCGAAGCTCCATCCAGGGCGAAGGGCGCCCGGCGGCGCGCAGCAGGTCCTCGCGCTCGTGATCGGCCGGACCGAGCAGAACGACGCCGCCGGTCGTCTCCGTCAGGCCATAGACGCCGAACAGCTCGCAGTCGAAGGTCCGCAGCGCGGCCTTCAACACGGGCGTGGTGATCGGCGAGGCGCCGTAGGCGATCGACCGCAGCGCGGAGAAGTCGCGCGAGGCCGCTCCCGGGACCGAAGTGAGCATCTGCAGGATGGTGGGCACGAACACCGCGTTCGTCACCCGCTCGGATTCGAGCTGGTCGAGCACGGCTGCGGCGTCGAACTCGCTCACGATGATCGTCGTCGCGCCCTGCGAGAGCCCGAGGTAGGTCCAGGCGATCCCGCCGACGTGGAACATCGGCAGCGGCGTCAGCGACACGGTGTCTGCGTCGAACGACCACACCGGGACGTGCAGGCACGCTGCCGCGAGGTTGCGATGCGTCGTCAGCACGCCTT
Source organism: uncultured Solirubrobacteraceae bacterium (assembly GCA_963848475.1). Taxonomy (GTDB): domain Bacteria; phylum Actinomycetota; class Thermoleophilia; order Solirubrobacterales; family Solirubrobacteraceae; genus Solirubrobacter. The sequence goes on from CAWKDW010000012.1 coordinate 163,611, forward strand.
TCGGCACGCCGGTCGTGCCGGACGTGTACATCTGCAGGACGGGATCGCCGGCTTCGCCGCGCCCGCCCGGGTCAACGTCGGCCGCGGCCGCGAGCCACGCCTCGTACTCGTCGCCGACGGCGACCACGCGTAGGGCCTGCGGGACGCGCGCGGCGACCTCGGACGCGACGTCGAGGAACTCGGGGCCCGCGAGCATCAACGGCGCATCGGCGTCGGTCAGGACGGCGGTCAGCTCGGGCGCGGCGAGCCGCCAGTTCAACGGCACGGCGACCGCGCCGATCTTGGCCGCCGCGGCCAGCAGCTCAACGACCTCTGGCGCGCTGCGATCCAGGTGTGCGACGCGTGAACCTGGCCCCGCGCCCGCGGCGAGCAGCGCCTGGGCGAGCCGGTTGGAGCGCTCGTCGAGCTGCGCGTAGGTCAGGGTGCGCGCGCGATGGCGGATGGCCGGCTGCGCGGGCCGGGTGGCGGCCATCTCGCGCACGACGTCCGCCACCCGCAGCGACTCCAGGTCAATCATCGAGGAACCAGCGCGCGACCGACAGCTGCGTGGCGCCGACATCCCGCGTGACACCGGCCATGGTCGAGGCGAGGGAGCGCAGCGGCTCCACGGGTACGACCCTGGCGAACGTCAGCTGCAGGTTCGACGCCATCCGCACGCCCGCCTCGTAGCGATCGAGGACCCGCTCGGTGCCGCCCCATGGAGTCAGCGCCGTCCTTCCGACGCCGCGGATCAGACCGTCGATCTCCACGTCAGAGCTCTCCGGTGATGCCGGCGGTCGTCATGGCCGCGAACTGCGACTCGACGTCGTTGGCGAGCACGAGCAGATCGCGGACCTGGCCGTTGCGGTCGCGAACGTGGTCGGCGAGCAGCGCCTCGGCGTCGAAGCCGAGCCCGACGAACATCGCGATCAGGGCAGTCTGGTCCGCGATCACTTCGACGACGAGCTTGGCGAGCCCCAATTCCACCGCATCATGTACCGCGTGGCGGGCCAGCTCGCGGCCGAGGCCGTGCCCGCGCGCCGCGGGGTCGACCACCAGGCGCACCTCGCCGACGTGGCTCGACCAGCCGTGCAGCGGCACGACCGCCACCGACCCGACGACCTCGCCCGCGTCGACCGCGATCGTGCGCGCGCCACCGGGGCGCGCCCACGCGGACACGATGGCCGGATCGTCGACGTCCTCCTTGAGGAACGTCCGGTCAGCGTCCGGGATGCGGGCGAAGAAGCGCTCCAGCGCGGGTTCATCCCCGGCTGCGATCGGTCGGAACTCCATCACCACTCCTTCGCTTCGGGCAGTTCGTATGAGTGCTCGACGATCCAGCCGGTGAGACGGGGCATCGTGTGCTTGACCGCGCTGCGGCCGGTGCCGAACGTGACGTGTCCGCCGGGCAGCCGCAGCTCCTCGCGGCGCGCGGGATCGCCGATCAGGTCCATGATCGGCTCGACCGCCGCGGGCGGCACGACGCCGTCGCGCTCGGCCATCGCGTTGAGCACGTTGCCGGGTGCGTCGGCCAGGTTGACCTTGCGGTCGCCGATCCGGATCGACCCGGTCATCAGGACGTTCTTGCGGACGAACTCCTCGACCAGCTGGCGGAAGGCCGCGCCGGGGAACGGGACATGGTCGCGCGACCATTGCCCCATCGCCTGGAAGCTCTCGACGAACTCGTCGTTCCAGAGATTGTCGAGCAGCGTCGCCTTCTGGGCGATCTCGGTCGTCGGCGCCTGCATGTAGAAGCCGCTGTAGAGGACGTCCGCGGGGACGTTGCCGGTGTCGTCGACCAGTTCGTCGGCGTTCAGCCGGCCGTCACGGAGGAACGCCACCATCGCGCCCATCTGGTCGTAGTCGACCGGCGTCGCCATCAGGATCAGGTTGCGCACCGGCGCCTCCGGGTGCGCCGCGCCGTAGAGCGCGGTGAGGACGCCGCCGAGGCAGTAGCCCATCAGCGTCACCTCGTCGCTGCCGCTCTCGCGCAGGACGGCCTTGACGGCGCGCGGTATGTAGAAGTCGACGTAGCGCTCGAGATCGTTGTCGGCATCGAGGTAGTCCGGCACGCCCCAATCGAGCATGTAGACGTCCAGACCCGCGGCCGTGAGGTACTCGACGAGGCTGTTGCCGGGGCGCAGGTCGAGGATGTAGCTGCGGCTGACGAGGCTGTGCACGATCAGCACCGGCGGGCCATAGGAGATCGGCCCGTTGCGGTAGCGCCATAGCTCGGCCTTGCCGCGCCGCCACACGACTTCCTTGGGCGTCGCGCCGACCGTGGGCGCATGCGTGCCGCGTACGTAGCGCACGCCGTTGCGCGCCCGCAGCAGCGAGCGCTCGACGTCGCGGTTGATCCTTGAAACCAGGTCAAGTGGGTTCAGCGCCGGCGGCATCAGTCGCGCTCCTCGACCTGCTCGGTCAAGTGGTTGAGGCGCCGCTCCATCCGTGCGAGCTGCTCGCGCAAGCTCCGTACATCGGTGCCGGCCGGGCAGGTTGAGCAGATGCAGTCCGCGAGTGGAAACACCCGGTGGCCTTGCGCTTGACCGTCTTCGTCGTGCGCGTGACCTTGGTCATCAGGTCGAAGTAGGTCTCGGTGCGCACAGCCGCCTCAATCGGCTCGCCAACGGCGCGCTCAAGGCGATACACGGCTCTGACCCACAGCGGCTTCGCGCTCATGGCGAGAGCGTACTGTTGATTTGACTTCAATTCAAGTTACGAAGCTGTGTCGCCCGTGCCGGCCATGCTCCACTGGGCACCACCGTCGACGGTGAGCACGGTGCCGGTGGTGTAGCTCGATGCGTCGGCGGCGAGATAGAGGGCGGCGCCGACTATCTCGTCGGCGTCGCCGGCCCGCCGGGCCGGGAACGTGCGGGCCCGCTCGGCGAACACGTCCATGTCCCACCCGCGCGCGATCGTCGTCAGGAACGGTCCGGGCATGATCGCGTTCACGCGCACGGACGGCCCGAACGCGTGCGCGAGCCCGACCGTCATCGCGTTCACGCCGGCCTTGGCCGCGGCGTAGGGCACGATGTCGCGTGTCGGCCGCACGGCGCCGGTGCTCGAGACGTTGATGATCGAACCGCGCCCGGCTTCGACCATCCGCTCGCCGATCAGCGAAGCGAGCCGGAACGGTCCCTTCAGATTGACGCCCATCACTTTGTCGAAGAGCTCCTCGGTGACGTCGCTGAGGCGCTCGTAGACCGGAGAGACGCCGGCGTTGTTGACGAGCACGTCGACGCGGCCGAAGTCGCGATAGACGTCCTCGACCAGCCCGTCGAGCTCGTCCCAGTGCCCGACGTGACAGGCGTGGGCGCTCGCGCGGCCGCCGTCGGCACGCAGCGTCGCGGCGACGGAATCGCACGCGTCGGCCTTGCGGCTGACGACGACCACCTCCGCGCCGGCCTGCGCGAAGCCGCGCGCGATCGCGAGCCCGAGCCCGCGGGTTCCGCCGGTGATCACAGCAACACGGTCGGTAAGGTCGAAGCGGTCCCGGATCAGGGTCTCGGCTGGCTCGCGCAGAGCGTCCACCTCCTAGTGGGCGTGCGTTGGGGTGCCGGCGAGCGCGAAGGACGCGACGCCGTACGTGCTGCCGTCTTCGGTCACCCGCTCGCGGACGCGTCCGGCGTCCAACAGCAGGTCGAGGTGTCCAAGTACCTCCCAGACGACCAACAGCGGCTGTTCGAGGATCGTCTTCTCGGGCCAAAGGTCGGCGGCGATCCCGTACGCCGTGGACGCGCCGGTCTCGAGAGCGGCAACGATCCGCCCGCACCGGCGTTCGTGGTCAGCCAGTCGCTGCGTCACGAGCCGGGCGTGATCGGTGATGTCGGCACCGTGCCCGGTGTACAGGCGCGAGAGCCTCATCGCGGCCGTCCGCTGCAGGTTCTCCAGGTACTCGACGCGCGCGCGGGGACGTGTGCCGGTGGGCTCCAACGCGGGGTAGACCTCGGTGTTCGACGAAATCTTGGCCAGCAGATGGTCGCCGACGAATGCGGTCCGCTCGCGCTCGTCCACGAGCAGCGCGTCGGTGGTGCTGTGCCCGGGGCGGGCGACGATGCGCAGGTCGCGGCCGCCCGCGCGGATCTGTTCCCCGTCCGCCAGTACGAGATCCGTGGCGAAGGGAGCCGACTGGCGGCGCAGGAACTCCCAGAACGCCTCGGTATCGGCGATCACCGTCTCCGGGACGCCATGGTGGCGCATCAGCGCGAGCGAGAAGCTCCGGTCTGCTTCGCCGCGCTCTTCGCAGTGTGCGCCGTAGGCGGCCGCGCGTTCGTAGGCGGCGATACGGGCGCCCGAGCGTGCGGCGATCGTCGCCGCGAGGCCGCTGTGATCGAGGTGATGGTGGGTGACCAGCACCAGCTCGAGGTCCTCGAGCCTCACGCCGGCGCGGCGCAGGCCGGCCTCGAGCGCGGTCAGCGCCGCGTCGTCGCAGGGGCCTGTGTCGATCAGCGTCAGCGGATCGCCGGGCAGCAGCCAGGCGTTGATCGAGCCGATGTGCGGAAGCGGGAGGGGGAGACAGACAGGGGAAGGCATAGCTGAGCCGAGTTCAAGTATGACAAGCGACGAGCGCCGCGTCCAATCGCTCTTGAGCCGTGTCTTGCCATCCTGGGGTGGACGCTGTATGATTTGAAGTCAGTTCGGTACCCGAAAAGAGTCGGAGAGTGTGTATGTCCGTGGAAGAGGCGACCCAGGTCATCCAATATGAGGTCGACGGGCCGGTCGCGACCATCTGGTTCAATCGGCCGGAGGTCAAGAACTGCGTCAACTGGGAACTGTTGATGGGGCTGGGCGAATATCTCGAGCGTGCCGACGCGGATGACGATGTGCGCGCCGTGGTGATCCGCGGGCGTGGGAACACGTTCTGCGCGGGCGCCGATCTCAACATGCTCGACTCGCAGTTCCTCGGCACCACCAACCAGTCCGTCAAGATCGCTCAGATCTCGGCCCGTACGTTCGACCGCGCGTTCAACCTCTCCAAGCCGACGATCGCCGTCGTCGAGGGTTTCGCCGTGGCCGGCGGCTTTGAGCTGTTCATCTCCTGCGACTTCGCCGTCGTCGAGGACAACGCCCGCATCGGCGACTTCCATATCCGCCGTGCGCTGTTCGGCGGCGCCGGCCCGATCTACCGGCTTCCGCGCTACATCGGCCTGCGCAAGACGAAGGAGCTGCTGCTGACCGGCAAGCTGCTCTCGGGCAAGCAGTGCGAGGAGTGGGGCCTGGCCAACGTCTCCGCTCCGGCCGAGGATCTCGACCAGGCAGTGGCCGACTTCATCGCGCCGCTGATCGACAAGAGCGCGTTCACGATGCGCATCACCAAGCTCGCCGCCAACCGCGGGCTGGACGGCGACACCGAGACGCTGCTAGCGCTGGAGAGCATGACCTGCAACGTCGCCCACCAGTCGCTGGACGCCAAGGAGGGTGTGCAGGCCTTCCTCGAGAAGCGCGAGCCCGTCTGGAAGCACGGCTAGGGCAGATTGGAGATTGCGGCCGGCGCGTCTTCGGACGCGCCGGCCGTTTCGCGTTAAAGGAGATGCCGGCCGGCGTCGACGAGCGGAGCGACGAGCCGCTGGGCATCGCCGAAGCCCGAGCCGACCATCGCTCCGCCTGCCGCGCGGGCGGCGATGCCCTGACAGACGACGGCGAGCTTGAAGAAGGCGAACGCCTGGTACCAGTCGGCATCGGAGACGTCGAAGCCGGTCGCCCGCGCGTAGCGCTCGATCACCTCCGCGCGCGACGGGAAGCCGTCGGCCGCGGTCACCGGTGCGACGATCCGCGCCGCGGTCAGCACCTCATCGTCGCCCGCCTCGCTCCAGAACGCGAGCAGCGACCCGAGATCGGTCAACGGATCGCCGAGGGTGCTCATCTCCCAGTCCAGGACGGCGACGATGCGGCCGGGACGAGTCGAGTGCAGGACGGTGTTGTCGAGCCGGAAATCGCCGTGCACGATCGCGTGGACGCGCTCGGGCGGGAGCGTGCGAACCAGTTCGTCGCGGAGCGCGTCCAGCGCGGGCACGTCTTCGACCCGCGACGCCTCCGACTGCTGCGACCAGCGCCGCAGCTGGCGCGCCATGAACCCGGCCGGGCGCCCGAACCCGTCCAGCTCGACTGCGGCCGGGTCGACGGTGTGCAGTGCAGCGAGCACGTCGACGAGCGCCTCGCCGATCGCGCGGCGCTCGTCAGGGGCGTCGGCGTAGCCCTCCGGCAGGGCGTTGCGGCAGATGTGGCCGAGCACGCGCTCCATCACGTAGAACGGTGCGCCGATCTCGTCGCCGAGGTACAGCGTCCGCGGGACGGGGACGGAGGTGCCATCAAGGGCGGTCAGCACGCGGTACTCGCGGCCCATGTCATGCGCGGTGGGCAGGATGCTCCCGAGCGGAGGCCGGCGCAGGATGAGCTCGCCGGCGTCGCACGCGACGCGATAGGTCAGGTTCGATTTGCCGCCGGAGATCAGCGCGACATCGCAGTCCAGCCAGCGCGGGTCGTGCAGCACGTCGGCGAGCAGCGGGCCGACGAGCTCCGGGTCGGCGCCGGTGTTGATGCGCTCCAGGCGTTGCGCGGTCGGATCGTTGAAGCCGGTCTCGGTCATACGCGCTCCATCGCGGCGACCGCGAGCGCCCGGCCGAGCTCGCGCTCGTGGTAGGCGGCGTCCCCGAACTGCTGCTCGCGGACGACGATGCGCCGCAGGAAGCGGTGCGCCTGATGTTCCTCGGTGAAGGCGATGCCGCCGAAGACCTGCAGCGCGCCGTGCGCGACCTCACGCGCGGCACGGGCCACGTAGGCCTTGGCGATGGCCGCGGTCCGCTGGGCGTCGGGCAGCTCGTCGTCGAGCGCGGCGGCGGCGAAGAGCACCGTCGACCACGCGCTCACGCGACGCACGTACATGTCGGCCAGGATGTGGCGCAGCGCCTGGTAGGAGCCGATCGTGCGGCCGAACTGGCGGCGCTCGGCGGCGTAGTCGCGCGCATCCTGGAGCATCCGTTCGGCCGCGCCCACGGACTCCGCGGCGGCGAGCAGGGCGCCGATCGCGGTGAGCCGGGCGACATCGGCGCCGACCGGCTCGAAGTGGTCGAACGTGACGGTCGACATCGGGATGCCGACGTCCAGCGTGGCCGCCGGCGCGATGCTGGCGGCGACCGCCAGCGCGACCGTTCCGTCGGCGACGACGGCGAAGTGATCGACCTCGTCCGCGTGCTCGACCGCCGCCCCGGGCAGCGCGATCGCGATGCGCTCCGAATGTGATACTCCGGCGTAGCGCAGGGCCGCGCTGCCGAGGAAGGGCGAGGCGGCCAGGTGCGCGCCGAGCAGGCGCGCCGCAAGGCACAGCTCGACCGCGCCGAGCTCGTCGTCGAAGAACTCCTGCAGTGCGGCCCACAGCCGTGCGCGCTGCTGCGACGTCGCGGTGTGCGCGGTCTCGGCGGGCAGCCATTCGCGCTGCAGGAGCGTGGTGAGTGCCTCGCTGAGCAGGTTCTGCTCGTCGGTGAGTTCGAGGTCCATGGCCTACTCCTGGGGCAGCGCGAGGATGCGGTCGGCGATGATGTTGCGCTGGATCTGCTGGGTGCCGCCGTAGACGCTCGCGGCGCGCGAGTACAGATAGGTCTCGGTCCAGAACCCGTCGTCGGGGCCGAGGATCTCGAACGCGCTCGCGGCAAGGCGTTGCTCGGCCTCGGCCATCAGCAGCTTCACGGTCGAGCTGTCGGGGCCGACGGCGCCGCCGTTGAGGAACTCGCCCACGGTCCGGTACGCGTGATGGCGCAGCACCTCGACACCGATCAGCGCCTGCGCGAGCTGGACCTGCACGAGGGGATCATCGAGGCGACCTTGCGCGGCAGCGTCTCCAACGGCGCGGTCCAGCCACGTGCGCAGCTTGACCTGACGGGGGAGTGCGGCCGTCCCACGTTCGTGGCCGAGCGTGTGCATGGCGATCTTCCAGCCGTCGCCGCGGTTGCCGAGCAGGTTCTCCTTGGGGACGATCACGTTGTCGAGGAAGAGCTCGCAGAACTCGGCGTGGCCGGTGATCTGCGTCATCGGGCGCATGTCGACGCCGTCAGCCTGCATGTCGACGATCAGCATCGAGATGCCCTTGTGCTTCGGGCCGTCCGTCTCCGTGCGCGCGAGCACGCCGCACCAGCGCGCGTACTGGCCCCACGAGACCCAGGTCTTGGAACCGTTGAGCACGAAGTGGTCGTCCTCCTCGGTCGCGCGGGTGCGCAGCGACGCAAGGTCCGAGCCGGCCTCGGGCTCGCTGAAGCCCTGGCACCAGATCTCCTCGGCGGAAAGGATCGAGGGGATGTAGCGCCCGCGCTGCTGGTCGTTGCCGAAGCGCAACAGCGAAGGGCCGAGGACGTCGAGCCCGACCACGTTGATGGGCTCGGGAGCCCCGGCCGCGGCGAGCTCCTGGTCGACGATGATCTGCTCCACGGGCGGCCGTCCGCCACCGCCGAACTCGCTGGGCCAGGCGCGGCCGACGTAGCCGGCCGCGTAGCAGGAGGCTTGCCACTCACGCAGCAGGATCATCCTGTCGTCAAGAGCGCGGGGAAGATCCGCGCCCACCAGCGGGGACTGGGCCAGGAAGCTGCGAACCTCGTCCTGGAGCGCCCGCTCCTCATCCGTAGCTCGAAGTTGCATGAACTGAGATCGTATCAGTATGTAGGGAACAAGGCGCTATTTCTTGCACCATTTGACAGGGTGCGCTACGTTGAATCGACTTCAATCTCAGTCATTGCGATTTCAGGAGGAGCTGAGACATGACGGAAGCGGGAGAGGTGATCGATCTCCTCGTGCTCGGTGGCGGGATGGCCGGTCTCAGCGCCGCCGCCAAGGCGGTCTCCGGGGGCGCGCGCGTCGTGCTCGTCGAGAAGGGCGAAGCGATCGGCGGGTCGGCCGCGTACGCCGGTTTCATCTGGACCGCGCCGACCGTCGAGGTCATGCGCGAGGTCAATCCGGACGGCGACCCAGTGCTCGGGCGCCGGATCGTCGAGGGCTATGACGGCGCGCTCGCGTTCGTCCGCTCACTCGGCGTGCACGTCGCCGAGCCGGTCACGGTGCTCGGCTACGGGCGTGGGTGCGCAACGGACATGGCGAACTTCCTGCTCGCCTGCGATCGCCTCGTGCGCGAGCGCGGCGAGGTGCTGGTGCGCAGCCACGCGCTCGCGCTGCTCACCGAGGATGGTGCCGTCGTCGGTGCCGAGCTCGAGACGCCCGCCGGCACGCGCACCGTTCGCGCGAGCAGCACGCTGCTCGCCACCGGCGGCTTCGGTGGCGATCCGGGCCTGCGAGCCGAGCACATCGCGCCCGCGGCGAGGGACATGCCACTGCGCGCGAACCTCAACAGCACCGGCGACGGCCTGCGTCTCGCCCAAGCGGTGGGCGCTGGCACGAGCGAGGCCGATGCCGGCTTCTACGGCCACCTGATCCCGTCCCACGTCGTCTACAACAACCCGTACGAGTTCACCGACCTGACCTTCTACCACTCCGAGCACGGGGTGCTGCTCAACCGCGGCGGGCAGCGATTCTGCGACGAGACGATCGGTGATCATCTCAGCACGCTGCACGTTCTCGATCAGCCCGGGGCGCGAGCACTGCTGATCACCGATCAGCGCGTGCACGAGCAGTGGATGCTCGCCCCCTACGTCGAAGGCGTCGAGCCGATCGACAAGTTCCAGCTCGCGTACAAGCGCGGCGCGCGGGCGGCGATCGCCGAGGACATCGAGGAGCTCGCCTACCTGCCCGAGGAATGGGGCTACGACGGCGAAGCAGCGCGCGACACACTGCTCGAGTACAACCGCCAGAGCGAGGCGGGCGTGCTCGAGCCTGGACGCCGGCTCGACCCCGCGCCGCTCCTGACCGCCCCGTACTACGTGATCGAGGTCATCCCCGCGATCACCTTCACCTTCACCGGCCTGCGGATCGACGAGTGCACGCGCGTGCTCGGCGCCGACGGAGAGCCGATTCGCGGGCTGCTGTCCGCCGGTGCGGATGCCGGCGGCGTGTTCCATCGCGCCTACGCCGGCGGTCTCGCGGCCGCGCTGGTGTTCGGCCTGCAGGCCGCGGCCACCGCCACGAGCGCTCCCTTCGCGGGTGCGAAAAGCTAAGCCATCTCAGGAGGAGCGACCAATGGCGACACTGAACGGCAAAGTCGCGTTCATCACGGGCGCGGGCCGCGGCCAAGGGCGCTCACACGCGCTCAAGCTCGCCGAGCAGGGCGCGGACATCATCGCGCTCGACGTCTGTCACGAGGCGGTCGGCACGATCGGGTACCCGCTGGCCACGCCTGAAGATCTCGACGAGACGATCGCGGGCGTCAAGGCGCTCGGCCGTCGCGCGGTCAAGGGCGTCGCGGACGTGCGCGATCTCGATCAGGTCATCGCCGTGGTCGAGCGCGGCCTGGCCGAGCTCGACCGCATCGACATCGTCTGCGCCAACGCCGGCATCGGCTCCTGGGCGGTCGCCTGGGAGATGACGGCCGAGCAGTGGAAGGACATGATCGACATCAACCTCACGGGCGTCTTCAACACGGCGCGCGCGGCGCTGCCGTCGATGGTGGCGCGCGGAGAGGGCGGTTCCGTGATTCTCACGAGCTCCACCGCGGGCCTCATCGGCTACGCCAACACCGCGCACTACACCGCGGCCAAGCACGGCGTGATCGGCCTGATGAAGGTGCTCGCGCAGGAGGCGGGGCTGCACGGCATCCGCGTGAACGCCGTGTGTCCGACGACGGTCAACACGCCACTGGTCATCAACGACGGGACGTTCCAGTTGTTCGCGCCGCACCTCGAGAACCCGGGGCCGGCCGACGTGCGCGAGCCCTTCGCGGGGCTGAACATCCTGCCCGACGTGCCGTGGATCGAGCCCTCCGACGTGTCGGAGGCCATCGCCTGGCTCGCCTCCGACGAGGCGAGGTATGTCACCGGCGTCGCGCTGCCGATCGACGCCGGCAACGTCATCAAGAAGGGATAGCGATGACCGGCCGCGCCGCGGGCAAGGTCGTCGTCATCACGGGCGCGAGCCAGGGCCAGGGTGCGGTGGAGGCGCGCGCCCTGCAGGCCGAAGGCGCGACCGTCATCGCCGTCGACGTCAAGGATCCCGTCGAACCGATCCACGGGGTGCAATACCGCCGGCTCGATGTCTCCAAGCCCGAGGACTGGGCCGCTCTGGCGGCCGGCCTCGGGGAGGTGCACGGGCTCGTCAACAACGCGGGCATCACGCATCGCGAGCCGCTGTGGGACATCACCCCGGAAGACCTCGACCGCGTACTGAGCATCAACCTCAGCGGGCCGCTGCTGGGCATTCAGGCGCTGGCACCGCTGATGACCGGCGGCGGCTCGATCGTCAACGTCGCCTCGCTGGCCGCACTCACCGGCCACTTCGCCACGGCCTACACGGCGAGCAAATGGGGCCTGCGCGGGGTCTCGCGCAGCGCCTGCACGGAGCTGGGGCCGCTGGGCATCCGCGTCAACACGATCTTCCCCGGGGCGATGGCCGCGCCGATGACCGCCACGCCGCAGGCGTTCGTCGACCGCTTGCTCGAGGAGATCCCGCTCGGACGTGCGGGCGCGGCCGAGGATGTCGCGCCGCTCGTCGTCTTCCTGATCTCCGACGAGTCGAGCTGGATCAGTGGCGCGGAGATCGCCGTCGACGGCGGACAGTCGGCGCACGGCGGGATGAAGGGCCTGGCCGATCTCGTGCGCGCTGAGCGAGCGCGCCCCTGACCCCGTCAAGGGCCAGAGGCGCGCGACTGCGGCTCAGACGTTCGCGGTGGCGAGCTGGAGCGCGCTGAGGACTTCGTCCGGAACGTCCTCGCCGGGCTCGATCGAGATGGTCTTGTCCAGCAGGTACTCGTCGATCGCGTACGGGCCGTGCTCGCGGCCGATCCCGGACTCCTTGTAGCCGCCGAAGGACGAGTTGAAGTCCGCCGACATGGTGTTCACGCGGAACGTGCCCGTGCGGATGCGGCGCGCGATCTCGAAGCCCTTGACGGGATCGGTGGTGAAGACCGCGCCCGAGAGCCCGAACTTGCTGTCGTTCGCGAGGCGGACCGCGTCGGCCTCGTCCTCGTAGGGGATCACGACGATGACGGGACCGAAGATCTCCTCCTGGGCGACGGTCGAGTCATTGCTGACGTTCGTCAGCAGCGTCGGCTCCACGTACCAGCCCTGCTCGAGATCCGAGGGAATGCCGCCGCCGAACGCGACCGTGGCGCCCTCGTCGACGGCCGTCTTGATGTAGCCGAGGACGCGGGTGCGATGCGCTTCGCTGACCAGCGGGCCGACGACCGTGTCGGCGGCGTGCGGGTCGCCCACCTTGTATGTCTTGAACACCTCGATGGCCCGGGCCACGATCTCGTCGTACTGAGACCGCGGCGCCAGGATCCGGCTCATGCACGTGCAGTTCTCGCCCTGCGTGGTGCCGGCTCCGAGGGCGACGACCATCGGGACGGCGGTGTCCAGGTCCGCGTCCTCGAGAATGATCGCCGCCGACTTGCCGCCGAGCTCGAGCACGCAGCGCTTGACCTGCGCACCGCAGACCTCACCGATCTTCTTGCCGACCTCGGTGGAGCCGGTGAACGTGACCATGTCGACATCCGGATGGGCGACCAGGTGCTCGGACGCCTCACGCGTGGCGGCGACGATGTTGATCACGCCGGGCGGGAACCCAGCCTCGGTGACGAGGTCGGCCATCGCGAAGAGCGTCAGCGGGTCCGGGTCCGGGGCCTTGACCACAGCCGTGCAGCCGGCCACGATCGCCGGCGCGATCTTCTGGGCGATGCCCGGCAGCGGGAAGTTGAACGCGGTGAGCGCCGCCACCACGCCGACCGGCTCGCGCACCAGCAGGCTCTTGCTCTCGTACTTCATGATCAGCCCGCCGGCGGCGCCGGCCATCGACGTGAGGTCCGCCTCGCGCACCTCGGCGAAGGTGTGCTCGCGGCCGACCTTCGCGTAGTAGTTCCAGTGCAGCGTCGGCGCGACCGAGTGGTAGACGTCGGCGGTGATCTTGTTGTGACCGAGCTCATCCACGGTCAGCTCGGCGAACTCGGGAGCGTGCTCGCCGATCAGCGCTGCCAGCCGCTCCATCATCTCGGCGCGCTCGGCGACAGGCCGCGTCGGCCAGTCCGTCTCGTAGAACGCCTTGCGCGCGGCCTCGACCGCACGATCGATGTCGGCGTCGTTGGCCGCAGGGACAGAGCCGATCTTCTCGCCGGTCGCCGGCGAGATGACGTCGAAGCGCTCCGACGAGTCCGGCTCTTGCCAGCCGCCGTCGATGTAGAGGCTCGGATATTCGCGGGACAGCATGTCTCTCCTCTGTATGTACGTGGGCCTAGAAAATTGTCCGGAAGTCGGCGGGCTCACGCGGCCGCCATTCCCCCGTCGACGCTCAGCACGGTTCCGGTGACGAAGCCACTGCCGGGCCCGAGCAGGAAGAGCACCGCGTCGTCGAGTTCGCCGGTGCGGCCGCCGCGGCCCAGCGGCGTGCGCGCCAGCAGGAACTGCGGGAACCGCTCGGGGTCATCGCCGAGCTCCGCCGTCATCTCCGAGGCGAAGAACCCCGGGGCCACGGCGTTGACGCGAATTCCGTAGCGGCCCCATTGCGACGCGAGCTCTCGCGTCAGCCCGATGATTCCCGCCTTGGACGCGACGTAGGCGGCGTCCGGAATCTCCCCGATCGAGCGCAGGCCCATGACCGATGCGATGTTGACGATCGAGCCCCCGCCTCCGTTTGCGTCGCGCATCCGCTGGGCGGCGAGGCAGGAGAGCGCGAATGGGGCGATCAGGTTGAGATCGAGCACGTTCGCGAACGTCTCGGGCGTCGTGCGCAGAGCGGGGGCGGTGGCTCCCGAGCCCGCGTTGTTGACGAGGCCGTCGAGCCTTCCGTGGCGCTCGAACACGCCGTCGATGAGCCGCTCTCGGTCGGCCTCGTCGGTGACGTCGCAGACGACGGGATCCGCGTCGGTGATCTCCTGCGCGAGCGCGTCGAGATGCTTGGCCCGGCGTGCCGCCAGGACCGGGATCCCCCCGGCGGCGCCCACAGCGCGCGCGAGTTGCGCGCCGAGGCCGGAACTCGCGCCCGTGATGACCACGACCCGGCCGTCCATCGGCTTCAAGGCGACACCCGGAGACGCGTGTCGAGCGGCGTCTCCTCTTCGAGGCGCAGGAGGTTGACGTCCACGAGGTCGGGCACGCGCTCCAACGCGCCGTTGCGCGCGAGAGCGCCCAGCGCCTCCTCGCCCCAGCGGCGATGGTCGAAGTACGCCTCGATATAGCCCACGCGCGTGGTCTCGTCGAGAATGCCGACCGGCCGCTGTCCCTCCACGTCGAGCGGCTCGCACTCGATCTCGTTGAGCACGCGGTTGAGGAACAACGCTCGCGCGCCGAACGCGCCATCCATCGCCGCGAGCACCCGGTCCGCGAGTTCGCTGAAGGAGCGCCAGGCCTGCTCAGGATCGACCGAAGCCGGCCGGTCGGCCTCGAGCATGAACTTCGCCAGCGCCGTCTGGCCGCCGAGGCGGTCGAGCAGCACGGTCTCCTCGGCGGCGCAGGAACGCAGCCGGTACAGGCAGTTGACCTGATCCTGCGCGACCATCTCGTTCTGCTCGGGACTGAACGCCAGCCCCTCGCCCGGCGCGAAGCGCACCACGGCGAAGCGCCACGCCCGAGGCCGCTGGTCGAAACCGCCGTTGATGTCCGCCTGCGCGACCGCGAGATTGGTGTGGTAGCTGAGCAGTGCCGGCATCGGCCGCAGCAGCTCCTGGGCCATGTGCACGTGGACCTGCGTGTAGTGGCGCTCGCATTCCTCCGGACTCCTGGAGGGTGTCGGGTCGAACCGGCTGAAGAGCTTGCCCATGCCGTCAGCCCGCGTCGACGCGCTCGGCCGCCAGCGGCATGAAGCTGCGCGTGATCGCGCTCTCGGTCAGCTGGGCGCCCTCGAGCACGCTGCTGATCTTCCCGTCGACGATCACGAGCACGCGATCGCAGAGGTCCGCCAGCTCTTCCAGGTCACTCGAGCTGATCACCACCGCCGCGCCGCCCTGCGCCGCGGTCACGAGCTCCTTATGGAGATCGCTCTTGGCACCGACGTCCACGCCCTGGGTGGGCTCGTCCAGCAGGAAGACCGACGGCTTCTGGGACAGCCACTTCCCGAACAGGATCTTCTGCTGGTTGCCACCGCTGAAGATGCTGAGCGGCTCCTCCGTCGCGTTCGCAGGGCGCACCCCGAGCCGGTCGCACCACTCGTTGGTTCGCGCCTTCTCGGCCTTCCGGCGCACGATCCCGCCCTTCCAAAACGGCTTGAGGTCCGGCAGCGTCAGGTTCTCGCGCGCGCTCATGGTCATGACGCCGCCGCCGATCTTGCGGTCGGGCGCGAGGTAGGCCACGCCTTGGCCGATGGCGATATCGGGACGCGACGACGGCAGCGGCTTGCCCGCCACCTTGACCTCGCCGGCGATGCGCGGCAACGAGCCGAAGGCTGCCCCGAGCACGGTGTCGCGGCCCGAGCCGGCCAGCCCTGCGATCCCGACGATCTCGCCGCGCTCGGCCGCGATCGAAATGCCGGCCGCCGCGCCGGCATGGAGATCGGAGATCTCGAACACGGTTTCGTGCTCGCGAGCCGCCGCACGGGCGGCCTTCTGCCGGCGGGTCTCGCTCTCCTCGGCGAGCAGCTCTTCGCCGGCGAGCAGATGGACGATCGAGGTATGGTCGAAGTCGGAGACCGGGCCCGCGCCGACCACTTTGCCGTCGCGGAACACCGAGACCTGCTGGGCGACTCGGAACACCTCCCCGAGGTGGTGGGTCACGTACAGCACCCCGACGCCTAGGGCGGCGATCGCTGCGACGCGATCCAGCAGGTTGTCCACCTCGTCGACCGGCAACGTCGCCGTCGGCTCGTCGAGGACCAGCAGGCAATGCGGGTAGTCGGGGTCTTCGCGGAGCGCACGCGCGATGGCGACGCCGGTCCGCTCCGAAGCAGCGAGGCTGGAGACCATCGCCTTCGGGTCGATGTCGAGGTTCAGCTTCGCCAGATCCGCCCTGGCCTGCTCGCGGCTCGCCCGGTCCCGGATCGTTCCCCACGCCGTGGGGAAGCCCGAGCCGAGCGACATGTTGTCCTCGACCGACAGGGTTCCGACGAGCCCGAGGTCCTGTTGCACGAACCGGCATCCGAGCCTGTAGGACTGCACGGGCGCCTGGAACGGCAGTTCGTTGCCCTGAATCCGGATACCGCCACCCGGGTCGGGTGCGTGGTATCCGGACAGGATCTTGATCAGGGTCGACTTGCCGGACCCGTTCTGACCCAGGAGCGCATGAACCTCGCCGGGTTGGATGGCCATGCTGACGCCTGCGAGCGCCTTCGTGCGCGTGAACGTCTTCGACACCATGTCGACTTCGAGGACCGCGGTCATCGTGTTCTCCTGGATCGCGTCACTGTCGCCGTTCCTTAGGAGGAGAGGCCCCAGAGCTTCTTGTATTGGTCGAGCGCGTCCGCGGGCTGGCTCCAGTTCGTGATGTCGCCGACGTTGTCCTTGGTGAGGATCTGCGTCGGCTGCGTGCCCGCCTTCTCCTGGTCGATCGGCATGCCGAGCGAGTGACGGAACATCGCGTCCATCATCCCGTAGGTCGAGTAGACGGGGTCGTATCCGGTCCATGCCGTGTGCTTGCCCGACTTCAGGGCCGCGATGGCGGCCTCATCGGCGGCCTCGCCGATGACCTTGACCTTGTCCGTCAGGCCAGCCGACGCGAGCGCGGCGTCGATGCCGGCCGCGAACGGGCCGACGTCGAAGCCCACGTAGTCGGCGTCCGGGTTCGAGCGCAGCGCGGACACCATCACGCTCGGCACCTTGCCGGCGACCAGATCCGGGATCGTGATGTCCTGGATCTTCACCTTGCAATCCGGGCAGAGCTCCTTGACCTCGGCCTGGAAGCCATCGGTGAAGCCGCCGAGGATCGGATACGCCGGGACGTGCTCGATGACGATGTTGCCCTTGCCCTTGGAGTCCGAGACGAAGAAGTCGGCGAGGACCTTGCCCATCTGCTCGTCGTTGGCGTACGCGTTCGTGTCGACGATGATCGGGTCCTTGACGTCGACCGGGTGCACGGACGTCAGCACCCATTTCGCGCCGGCGTCCTGGACCTTCTTGATCATGGCGGGCGTGAGCGGGATGCCGGCCTCGGCGACGTAGTCGGCCTTCTTCGTGATCGCGGTGTCGATCGCTTGGTTGAACGTCGCCGGATTGGCGGGGTCGTAGCTGACGACGTCGTAGTTCCACTTCGCCAGTCCGGCGAGCTCCTTCAGCGACTTCTGCAGCTTCTGGTTGTTCGGGTCGTTGGTCCCGAGCATCACCAGGTTCTTGCCGGCGGGGGGCGTGCCCTTGAGCGGCTCCTTGATGCTGATCTCGGTCGGCGCCGACTGGTAGGGCGCGAGCCGCTCCTGCGCCGTCGCGATGCCCGCGGCATCGCCGGAGCTCGAACTGCTCGACCCTCCAGATGATGCGGCGGAGTTGCTCGCGTTGTCGTCCGAGCCGCAGGCGGCGAACGTGAGGGCGAGCGCAAGCGTGGCGATGATGGCGGGAAATCCGCGGGTGTGGGTCATTGATCTCTCCCCTTGTGGTGAGCTAGTTGAAGCGGGACTGGGACAAGCCGCGAGGGCTCAGTGCGCCACGGAGCGGCGGGTTGAGTCCGCGGTCGCAGCGGGGGCGGACTCCGGTTCCGACGGCACTTCGATGCCGGTGCCGGAGCCGTCTGGGCCGTCTGGGCCCTTGGAGCCGCGTCCGATGCGCTCCTTGAAGCCGCGCCAGCGGCCGGAGGGGGCACGCTGGATCGACAGCGCGACGGCGATGATCAGTGCGACGCCGTTGAACATGTCGTTCAGCCAGCTCGCGCCGGAGACGAGCTGCAGCCCTTGCACGCCGGTGGCCAGGACGAAGATCGCCAGCAGGGTTCCCCAGACGTTGAACCGCCCTGGGATCAGCTGCGTCGAGCCGAGGAAGGCGGCAGCGAACGCCGGGAGCAGAAGGGTCCCGCCGAAGCTCAGCGACGGTCCGTTGAGCGAGGCAAACATGATCCCCGCGCCGCCGGCGATGGTGGCCGAGAGCACGAGCGCGACCATCGTGTAGCTGCTGATCCGAACGCCCGACAGGCGCGCGGCCTCGGGGTTGCCGCCGATCGCGTAGAGGTAGCGGCCGGTCGGCGTGTGCGCCGTCAGCCACCACAACACGAACGCGATGATGAGCATGTACAGCACGACGATCTGGAAGCCCCCGACCGTCGTCTGCGTGAAGTTGTTCCAGCCCGTCGAGATCGGCGGCAGCGGCTGTGCGTTGTGGGAGACGATCACCTGCGTCGCCGCGAGGATCGAGCTCATGCCCAAGGTCGCGATGAACGAGTTGACGCCGAGCCTGACGACGATGAACGCGTTGGCGCAGCCGATGATGATCGCGACGCCCATCCCGAACGCCATCGCGGGGACCGGGCTCCAGGCGTGGTCGTTCATCAGTACGACGGTGGTCACGCTGACGAGGCCCGCCGTCGCTCCCACCGAGAGGTCGTAGAGACCCGCGGCGAGCGGGATCAGGATGGCGAGGGCGACGATGCCGGTCACGGCCTGCTGGGCGGCGACGCTGTGGAGCGTCGCGGTCGTCAGGAACTGGTCCGGGACCCAGATGCCGAAGACGATGATGAACAGCGCCCAGAGGTAGAGGCCGCTGAAGCGGTCGAAACCGAGGTTGATCTTCCGCTTGGGCTTGCGCGCGGTTGCTTCGCTCACAGTCGCCACGTCAAATCCTTTGGCCTACTTCGCATGGGGCACCCACTCCTCCTGGGGCTGAATTGAACTCGATTCGAAATGTACACACCGAGTCTAAGAGTGTCAAGAGAAACGAGGCTTCCAACAGAAGTGTCTTCAATTCAGTCGCGAGGGTGCGCGGCACCGCCGCTCACTTCGCTCGCGCGGGCACGCCGAGTGCCTTTTCATCGGCCGCGATGCCGGCACGCAGGGCGTCGAAGCCGGGCGGGTCGGCCAGCGCCATCCGGTAGGAGCCGAGTCGCCGCGCGGCGTTGACCGCGATCACGCCGACCAGCCGTCCGTCGCGCTCGCCGCCGTAGACGAACCGCGACCCGTCCTCGGTCTCCTCCAGTAGTTCGAGACGCGCCGCGCGCCCGGGTAGGCCCAGCGATTGGATCTTCGTCTCGTATTGATCGGACCAGAAGTACGGCGGCTGGTCGTAGGGCTTGCGCTGCTCCGCCTCCAGCAGGACATTGCGGCCGGCCTGCTGCCCTTGCTCGGCCGCGACGGTCCAGTGCTCGATGCGGATCGCCTCGCCGCCGGCCAGGGGATGAGGCCAGGACGCGATGTCGCCGGCGCCGAGGATGTCGGGGTCGCCGACGGCTGACAGCGTCGCGTCGCACTCGAGTCCTGGGGTCACTCGAAGCCCGCTGTCCGCCAGCCACTCCGTGTTCGGCTGCGCGCCCATCCCGACGACGACGAGGTCGGCGGCCACGCGCGTCCCGTCGGTCAGCTCGACCGCCTCGATCCGGTCGGTGCCATGCAGCGCGGCAACGCCCGTGCGCAGGCGCACGTCGACGCCCTGGTCGCGGTGCAGGGCGGCGCACCACTCGCCCAGCTGCGGACCGAGCGGCAACATCGGCGTCGGCGCGATGTCGATCAGGGTCACGTCGAGGCCCTGCTTGCGGGCGGTCTGGGCGACCTCGCATCCGATGAAGCCCGCGCCTACCACGACGACGCGCGGATGGCGCTCGAGCGCGGCTCGCATCGCAAGCGCGTCATCGAGGCTGCGCAGGACGTGGACGCCCTCAAGCTCGCCACCGGGGCCGGGCCAGCGTCGCGCGCGGGAGCCGGTGGCGAGGATCAGCCGGTCATACGGGAGCTCGTCGCCGTCGGCGAGCACGACTCGCCGGCGGGCGCGATCGAGCCTCGTCGCAGCCACGCCCAGGCGCCACTGCGCATCGAAGCTGTCCGACGGGAGCACGACTCGGTCCGCCTCGTGCTCGCCGGCCAGCAGCTCCTTCGACAGCGGCGGCCGGGTGTACGGCCGGTGAACCTCCTCGCCCACCACGATCAGATCGCCGTCGAACCCTCCGGTTCGAGCGGCCTGCGCCGCCCGCAACCCGGCGAGCGACGCCCCAACGATGACCACTCGTCGCACCTTGTTCTCCTCCGTCGGTTCCGGTAAACTGAAGTCAGTTTAGATTGTGCGTCCGACGCTTGCGGCTGTCAAGCCGTGTGACCTGCGACCCCCTGGAGATATGTCCGAGCCTCTTCGCGCCGCGATCGTCGGCGCCGGCCCGAGCGGCTTCTACGCCGCCGGGCAGCTACTGGCCCTCGACGAGCCGTCGTTCGCCGTCGACCTCTATGACCGCCTGCCGACGCCTTACGGGCTGGTGCGTTCGGGCGTCGCTCCGGACCACCCCAAGATCAAATCGGTCACGCGCGCGTTCGACAAGGCGGCGCAGCACGAGCGCTTCCGGTTCTTCGGGCACGTCGAGCTCGGCGGCGACATCACCCGCCGCCAGCTTCTCGAGCACTACCACGTCGTCCTGTACACGCTCGGCACGTCGATCGACCGGCGGCTCGGGATCCCGGGCGAGGAGCTGCGCGGCTCGCACGCCGCGACCGAGTTCGTCGCCTGGTACAACGGCCATCCCGACCACTGCGGGCTCGAGGTCGACCTGCAGGGCAAGCACGCGGTCGTCGTCGGAGCCGGCAATGTCGCGATCGACGTCGCGCGCATGCTTGCGCTGGCGCCGTCGGAGCTGGCCGACACCGACACGGCCGATCATGCGATCGAGGTGCTCGCGGCCTCGGGCATCGAGGACATCACGATCCTCGCTCGCCGGGGGCCGCTGCAGGCGGCGTTCACGAATCCCGAGCTGCTGGAGATGGGCGAGCTCGAGCGCGGCGACGTCGAGATCGCCGGCGGCGAGCTGGACGAGTTGTCGGCCGTTGCACTCGGGGACGCCGACAAGACCCGGCGGCGGAACGTCGAGATCCTGCGGGAGTACGAAGCGCGGCCGAAGACCGGGAAGCCGATCACCGTTCGCTTCCGCTTCCTCGCCGCTCCGGTCGAGCTGCTCGGCGACGAGCGCGGCCACGTGCGCGCCGTGCGGATCGAGAACAACGCGATCGTCGCGCGCGAGGATGGCTCGCTGGTCGCGCACGGGACCGGGACGTTCGACGAGCTCCCGGCCCAGCTGGTGTTCCGCTCGATCGGCTACACGGGGCAGCCGATCGACGACGTCCCGTTCGACGAGCGGCGCGGCCTGATCCGCAACGAGGGCGGTCGCGTGACCGACTCCGACCGCCGGCACCAGGTCGGCGAGTACGTGTCCGGCTGGATCAAGCGCGGGCCGTCCGGCGTGATCGGAACCAACAAGAAGGATTCCCTGGACACCGTCAGCAAGATCGTGGAGGACGTGGCCGCCGGCCGCGTGAATCAACCCATCTCCGACGACATCGACGGGCTCGTCGAGGCGTGCGCGCCGGAGGCGGTGACGTGGGAGGGCTGGCAGGCGATCGACGCGATCGAGACCGCCGCCGGCGGGGACTGCGCGCCCGCGCGCCCGCGCGTGAAGCTCACCGACTGGGCGGCGCTGCGCGAAGCGGCCAAGCCGGTCGAAAGGAACGCTCATGCATGACGTGATCATCGTCGGCGGTGGCATGGCCGGGCTGTCGGCCGCCCTGGCCGCGGGGGAGGCGGGCGCTGACGTGCTGGTGCTGGAGAGTGAGCCCACCGTCGGGGGCTCGATGGCGTTGAGCGGCGGCCTGATCTGGGCGCCGGCCAGCTTCGAGCTGGCGCGTCAGTGGGTCCCACGCGGTAACCCCGGGCTGCAGCGGATGCTCGTCGACGAGATCGAGCCGGCCTGGGACTGGCTCGAGGCGCACGGCCTCCCGCTCGACCCGGCGGTACCGTGCCTGAAGGACCGCATGGGTCGCGGCCGGCTGATGGCCGTGGGGGGACCGGGAAAGCGCGGGCCGTGGGCGGAGCTGCTGTTGGACGCCGTGCGCCGTCAGGGCGCCGAAGTCCTCGTCCAGGCGCGCGTCGAGACCGCCGCGCCCGGCGAGGAAGGCTGGACCGTGACCTGGACCCGAGACGGCTTGGGGGAGACCGCGACGGGGCGCGCCGTCGTGTTCTGCGGCGGCGGATTTCAGAACTCCGAGGAGCTCGTGCGCCGTTACATCAGCCCGTGGCCGGAGGAGATGGTCGTCCGCTCGAACCGCTCGAGCGACGGCGTGGCCCTGCGCAACCTCCTACCCCTCGGCGCTTCGGTCACCCACGGCATGCACTCGTTCTACGGCCACACACTCCCGTACATCCCAGGCAAGACGTGGGATGACGGGCTCGAGTTCCTCGCAGGCTCGCTGTACTTCAGCGATTACTGCCTGATCGTCAACCAGCTCGGCCTTCGCTTCACGGACGAGTCTGTCGGCTGCATCGACGAGCACAACGCCGAGCGTGGCTGCCAGCAGCCCCACGGCCGCTACTTCGTGATCTTCGACGAGCGCATCCGCCGCGAGCGCATTGACGTCGACCTCATGGGCATCCCCGGCATCGAGGCCACGCGCGTGCCCGCAAAGCTCGACCAGTTGGGCGAGCTCGGCGCGTCGATCGTCTCCGCCGCGACGCCCGCGGAGCTCGCCGCGGCCATGGAGGTCGCGTTCGGCGTGCCCGCGGCGAACATGGCCGACACGCTGCGCACCTTCAACGGCACGACGGACCCGATCGGCGAGCTCGACCCGCCCCGCCGCCGCGACCACGCCCCGATCGAGGAGGCGCCGTTGCGCGCGATCGCGTGCGTCTCCGGCATCACGTACACGATGGGCGGGCTTGCCGTCCAGGCCGACATGCGCGTACTCGACGGCGTCTACGCGGCCGGCGCCGACGCGGGCAACGTCTTCGAGGACGTATACGGCGGCGGGCTCGGATGGGCCGCCGTCTCCGGCCGTCGCGCCGGCCGTGCCGCCGTCGCCCACGCGCAGCGCCGCGTGTCCGGGGTCGTCGGCTAACTCGACTTCAGCTCAGAAACGGGCTAGCCTCGGCGGTATGGACGGACGCTTCGCAGGTAAGGTCGTGATCGTGACCGGCGCCGGTACGGGCCTCGGGCTGGCCGCCGCGGTGCGGCTGGCGCAGGAGGGTGCCGACATCTCGCTGGTCGACATCGACGGAGACGCGCTCGACACGGCGGGCGGGGCACTCCGCGCCGCGGCGCCGGACGCTCGCATCTCGCTGATCACGGCGGATGTCAGCGTCGAGGACGAGGTTGCGTCGTGCGTCGAGAAGACGATCGCGGAGCTCGGCCGGATCGACGGCCTGTACAACAACGCCGGCATCGAAGGCAAGCAGGACCCGATCGAGGCGTACGACGCGGGGATGCTCGACAAGGTGCTCGCCGTCAACCTCAAGGGCGTGCTGTACGGCATGAAGCACACGCTGGCTCGCTTCAAGGCCCAGGGCTCGGGCGCGATCGTCAACGCGGCGTCGGTCGGCGGCATCCGCGCCGTGCCGAACCTGGTCGCCTACGTGGCCAGCAAGCACGCGGTCGCCGGCATGACCAAGCAGGCGGCGATCGAGTACGGCGAGTACGGCGTCCGCGTCAACGCCGTCGCGCCCGGGGCGATCCTGACCGACATGATCAAGGGCTCGCTGATCCAGATCGCCGGCGAGGATGGCTGGGAGGAGGCCGGCGCCGCGTTCGTGAGCGTCAACCCGATGAAGCGGTTCGGTCAGCCGGAAGAGGTGGCCAGCCTCGTCGCGTTCCTGCTGTCGGACGATGCCTCGTTCGTCAACGGCACCGTCGTCGCGATCGACGGGGGGCAGTCGCAGGCCTACTGACGGTCACGGGCTGTACGGCGTCTTGGTCACGAGCGAGATGACCTCGCGGTCGATGATCTCCGACAGCTCGGTGGCCGCCTGCACGAAATCCGAATCCTCATAGGCCGCGGCGAAGGCCGCCGGGACGACGTTGGCATCCTCGACCTCCCAGATGTCGTGGACCTCGTGGAGGTCGCCGACCAACGTCGTCCAGCCGCCGACCAGTGTCCAGCCGTTGGCCTCCATCACCCGCTTGACCGTGATCATCGCCTCGTTGAAGGCGGGGAGCCGGCCGTACTTGATCTTCACGTTCGCGTAGACGTAGAGCACGGGTCTCGGCTCCCCCAGACTTCGGTTAGTCGTCGGTCACGACGATGGCGCTCTCCGGGCAGGTGCCGGCGAGCTCCATGGCGAGTTCGCGCTGATCGTCCGGGATCTCGATCGGATCGCCGCCCCGGATCGTCACGAACCCCTCGTCGTCGGACTCGAGGTACTGCGGGGCGAGCGAGTAGCAGCGCCCGTGACCCTGGCACGCGGTCGTGACCTGCAGCTTCACGAGCCCACCTCCCAGCGCAGCGGGAGCGTCTCGAGCGCCATCATCGCGCCGCCGCCGCGCTCGTGTAGCGTGGCGTCGGAGTCCAGCTCGAAGTGCGGCATCACTGCCAGCCACTCCTGGACCGCGATCGCCATCTCGCGCCGCGCCAGGTGCATGCCCAGGCAGCGGTGCGGGCCACTCGCGAACCCGAAGTGGTTGTTCTTCTTGCGATCGATGACGAACTCGTCGGCGCGCTCCCAGTGGCGCGGGTCGCGGTTCGCGCCCGACACGAGCGCGTAGACCATGTCGCCCTTCTTGAGCTGCACGCCGTGGAACTCGACGTCGCGGGTGACCTTGCGCCCGTCGCCGAAGATGATCGTGTAGTAGCGCAGCGTCTCCTCGACCGCGAGCGGCGCGAGCTCGGGGTCGTCGATCAGCTTCTGGCGATCGTCGGGGTTGAGGGCCAGGTGGTGGAACATGTAGCCGAGCTCGGCGCGCGTCGTGTCCAGGCCCGCGAGCGTGAGCACCGTGCACATGTCCAGCAGGACGTCCTCGTCCAGCGGCTCGTCGTCGACGGTCGCGTTGAGCAGGTAGGTGAAAAGGTCCCCTTCCGGCTGCGGATTGATCCGCCGGTCGGCGAGCTGCTCGGCCCAGAAGACGCGCATCTCGGCGAGCGCCTTGCCCATGTTCTCGGCGCCCTCGGGGTCGCCGCCGAAGCCGCCGAAGAACATGTCAACCCATTCGGCGAACTGCTCGGTGTAGGACACCGGCACGCCGATCACGCTCAGGAACGCCGCGGTGGGGTACAGCAGCGCGAAGTCCTCGATGAAGTCGCCGCGCCCCTTGGCGACGAGCGGCTCGATGAAGCTCTTGCACAGCTCCCGCATCATCGGGGCCGCCGCCTCCATCGCCTTCGGCGAGAACCACGGGTTCAGGATGCGGCGGTACTTGATGTGATCGGGCGCGTCGACCTGGGTCGGTACGAACCGGTAGATCGGGTTCGGCTCCCACGGCGTGATCGACTCGCTGGAGAAGATCTCCGGCGTCTTGTAGATGTCCTTGACGGCCTCGTGGCGCGTGAACACCCAGTAGCCGCCGCCCGAATACTTGTTGTAGAAGTGCGGGCAGCTCTCGCGCAGTTCGTTGGCGAGATCCCAGTAGTCACCGAGGTTGCGGGTCGTGGAGAAGTCCTGGTGCATCACGGGGCACCCGGTGACCTCGTCTCCCTTCACCTGGGAAATGGTGCTTGCTTCCATGGTTTTGCTCTGCCTTCTTGAGGTTCGCTGGACTGAGAGTTAGGCGCCGCCGTGCGAGGCGGCCAGTGCGGGGGGAGTCTTCGCGGCGGCGCGCTGAGCGATGTCGCGGCCGGCGAGGTAGCCGAAGACCATCGCGGGGCCGCGCTCGTCCAACCAGCGGACCGGCGCGGGGCCGACGTCGATGTAGGTCTCCGCCATCTCGTCCGCGATGCTGTCGTTGGACAGCGCGCGGAGATATTCGAGCGCCTCGGGCACGATCACTTCCGCGTCGCCCATCCGTTGTCTCCTTCTACCTGCTGAATCGAACTTACTTCAGATCGAACAAACTAGACCAGCGGACAACATCTGTCAATGTCCGGTGCCATTGCGCTCGGGTGTACGCTGGTTCGAGCTGAGTTCAGGTGGAGGTTGAGCGGCGTACACCTCGCGCTGATCCTCGCCCCCTTGACGAGTCGTCGCGACGACCCTAGACTGAATCGAAGTAAGTTCAAGATACAGAAGAGGAGGAGGAGAGCGTGAGCGAGACGACCATCGACTACGAGGCGATCCGAGTTCTGCAAGACCGAACCGACGTCGAAGAGGTGCTCTACAAGTACTCGTCGGCGGTCGACTCGTTCGACAAGGAAGGCGTCCGCAGCTGCCTCGCGGACGACATCCACGCCCAGTACGGGAACGGCGAGGCGGTCACCGACGCCGACACGCTGGCGAACTGGATCGCCGACGCGACGGCGACCTGCATCTGGCAGCATCACCTGCTCAACGTCTACCACGTCAAGATCGACGGAGACCAGGCGAACACGGTGTCCTACCTCACGTCGTATCAGGTCTTCGAGGAGGACCCGAAGGCCGCGATCATCCTCGTCGCGCGCTATCACGACCAGCTGCGCCGCACCGCGGATGGCTGGAAGATCTCCGAGCGCGTGATGGAACTGCTGTGGGGCGAGACGAAGCCCGACACCGGCTTCCTCGACGGCCTCGGCGGCCGCGGGCCGAAGGTCTGGGCGCGCAGCTGATGGCCTCCGTGCGGACCGCAGTGACCATGACGCTGGACAAGGACGACCTCGACGAGGTCGTCGGGATCTTCGCGACCTTCATCAAGGACGTCCAGGAGAAGGACTACGGCGTCCTGACCTACCACTACTTCATCGACGATGGCGACCGCCCGGTGATCCATGTCTTCGAGGAGTACGAGAGCTCCAAGGCGCACCTGGATCACTTCGCCAACATCGACATGCAGGCCGTCGGCCGCCTGATGGAGCTCGTCCAGCTCTCGGAGCCGCACTACTACGGCGAGCCGAGTACAGAGGAGCAGGAGCTGCTCAAGGGCTTCGGCAACGTCCACTACCACCGGCCGCTGATCAGCATCGAGGAGCCGGCCACGCGGGCCTGAGCAAATGAACGTGGTGCGGAGGAGACACTCATGACCAGTTCGACGACGGAGTTCCAGCCGGAGGCCGAGCGCTACTACGCGCAGGGCCATTGGCAGGACGGTGATCTGTGGAGCGACTTCGATGCGCGTGCGCGCGAGCACGCGGATCGAGTCGCGTTGGTGCTCGAGGATCGCGCGGTGACGTATGCGCGAGCTGCGCCGCGCGGCGGTCGCCCTCTCGCACCGGCTGGCCGACGCGGGCGTCGGGGCGGGGGAGGTCGTGATCCTGCTCGGCCGCCACTCGATCGAGGCCGCGGTCGCGATGCTCGGGTGCCTGCACCGCGGCGTCGTGCTCGCCCCGCTGCCGCCGATGTTCAACCAGACGCAGATGGTGGCGCTGGCCGAGCAGACGAGCGCGCGGGCGATCGTGACCTTCGGCGGCGAGAAGGAGGTCGCCAAGTGCCGCGAGGTGGCCGGCGATCGCCTGCCGCTGCTGACCGTCGTGCCTGCGGACGTGGACGACGCGAGTGAGCATGATGACGCGCGCACGCCGCGCCATGCGGACGAGGTCGCGCTGGTGCTGCACTCCTCCGGCACGACGTCGGCGCCCAAGGGCATCGCGCACTCCTCCAACACGCTGCGCTACGCGACCCGGGGCGTCTGCTCACGCTGGGGCCTGACCGGCGAGGACATCTACCTGACCGTGGTCGAGTTCGGCTTCGTCGGCGGACTCGTGTTCGGCTACCTGCCGGTGCTGCTGCAGGGTGCGACCGGCGTGCTGCTGAGCCGCTGGGACCCCGAAGAGGCGCTGCGGCTGATCGAGGCGCACGGCTGCACGTACGTGCTCGCCATGCCGACGCATGCCACGGACATGATCCTCGCCGCCGAGCAGACTGACCGCGACCTCTCGTCCATGCGGGTCCTCGCGGGCCCGGGCCTGTCGCCGGAGCGGCGGATGGCGATGCACCAAGCGTTCGGGACGCCGCCGCTGGGCGACTACGGGCTCTCCGAGGTGCCCGGCCATGCGGCGCACGCGCCCGACGATCCGCCCGCGAAGATCATGCGCACCGAGGGTCGCCCGTACGACGGCACGGAGATCCGGATCGTCGGCATCGATGGTGAGCCCGTGCCCGCGGGAACGTCGGCGCGGTCGTCGTGAACGGCCCGAGCCGCTTCCTCGGCTTCCTCAACAACGACGACCTGACGCGCGCGTCGCTGACATCCTGGGGCGGATATGAGACCGGCGATCTCGGCATGCTCGACGAGGACGGCCACTTCATCTACGTCGGGCGCTCCAAGGACATCATTCGGCGCGGTGGCGTGACGATCGTGCCGGCCGAGGTCGAGCCCGTGATCCTCCGCCATCCTGCCGTCCGCGAGGTCGCGATCGTGCCGCTGCCGGACGACCGCCTGGGCGAGCGCGCGTGCGCGGCGATCATCGCCCGCGACGGCTTCGCGGCGCCGACGCTGACCGAGCTGCAGGAGTTCCTCGACGCCGAGGGCGTCGCCAAGTACACCTGGCCCGAGTCCGTCGAGGTCTTCGAGCAGTTCCCGCGTACGCCCTCGCTGAAGGTCATCAAGCGCGAGGTCGTCGAGCTCGTGCTGGCGCGCGTGACCGCATGAGCACCGCGCTGCGGCGCATGTACGAGGTCATCGACGGCTCCGAGCCCGAGCGCTGCCGCGAACTGCTCGCCGACGACCTGCGGTTCTCGATCGTGTTCTCGACCGGCGAGGTCGCCGAGGATTTCGCCGGCGGGCGCGAGGCGTTCGACACCTACCTCGCCCAGCGCGACGCACCGGCGTGGACTCACCACGTGTTGAGCGAGTCCTCCCACGGCGCCGTCGAGCTCGTGCTCGGCGAGACCCGGGTCGACGGCTCGCCGCTGGCGACGTTCGTCGCCGCGGCACGCGTGGACGGCGGCGGCCTGATCGACCGCTACATGGTCGGGCGCTCGCCCTCGGTGCTGTTCGACCTCTAGGTCTGGCGTTTGCGCTTCGCCGCGGGCTTGCGTTTGGCCTTGGCCGGCGCCTCGAGCGGCAGGCCGGCGACGGCCAGGCAGCGTCCGACGTAGAACTCGCGGATCTCATCGATCGAGAGGCTGCCGCCGCGCGGGCGATACCAGTGCCAGACGCTGTTGTAGAGGCCGAGGATCGCGCGCGCGAGAAGGCGCGGATCGGCCTGAGGGATCAAGCCCTGCTCCATGCCACGGGTGAGAAAGGTGGCCCAGGCGAACTCGATGTCGCGCATCTGCGAGCGGGCGAGCTGGCGCGACTCCTCTTCACGGGCGGACGTGCGGTGCAGGCCGGCGAGCGACTGCTCGGCGACGAGGACGCGGTTTCGGAGGACCTCGTGCTCGGTCAGCTCGAACGCCGCATTGAGCACGGCCTTGAGCGCCTCGATGAAGTCGTCGTGCTCGGCGATCGCGTTCTCGAACTTCGCGCGATCGGCCTGGACGGCGAGCGCCTGGATCTCGTACAGGCAGTGGAGCTTGGACTCGAAGTAGTGGTAGAGCGCGGTCGAGCCGATGCCGACGTCCTTGGCGATGTCCGCCCACTTGGTGTACTCGTAGCCCTGCTTGCCGAAGTACTCGATCGCCGCGTAGATGATGTCGTCGCGCTTGCTTCGCGAGGAGCGCGGACGACGCTTCGCAGTGGGTGAGGCGGCCAAAGGGAAGCTCGATTCCTTTCTAGGTGACTTCACCCCAACCCTACCAGCGGATCCGGCGGCAACTCGTCCGGTTTCCGTGCTTCCTTCGCCGAGACCGACGTGACTTCAGCTAGGTCGCGCGTCGCTGATCCGATCCTTGAGCGGCTCCGCGGAGCGATCGCCAGCCGTCGGTCCGCAGGTGACCGGCGCGCCCACGCCCTCGCGAACGCGCCGCACTCTCCAGGTCCCGCACCCGATACTTGCGTCTGCGAGCGACCTCAGCCGACCCGAACGAGGGTCTTGCCGGTGGTGTCACCGGCCAGCATGCGCATGAGCGCCTCGGGGGCGTTCTCGAGGCCTTCGACGATCGTCTCGCGGTAGGCGAGGCGGCCCTCGGCGAGGTAGCCGGCAAGCTCGCGCTGAGCCTCGGGGAAGCGGTGCAGGTACGCGCTGGCGCGGAAGCCGCGCAGGGTGAGGTTGTTGGCGACCGCCTGGAAGAGGTTGGTCGGGCCCGGCTGCGGCTCGGTGCTCTCGTACTCGGAGATCGCGCCGCACATGGCGATCCGGCCCCAGGGGCGAAGCGCGGCCAGCGCGGCCTGCAGATGGTCGCCGCCGACGGCGTCGAAGTAGACGTCGATTCCGTCCGGGGCGGCTTCGCGCAGGAGCTCGCCGACGGGGCCGTCGTGATAGTCGAAGGCGGCGTCGAGGCCGAGCTCGTCGAGCAGGTAGCGGACCTTCGCCGGCGACCCGGCGCTGCCGATGACGCGATGGCCGCGGAGCTTGGCGATCTGTGCCGCGAGGCTCCCCACGGCGCCGGCCGCGGCCGAGACCCAGACCACGTCGCCCTCGCGCAACTCGGCGGCGTCGATCAGGCCGACCCAGGCGGTGAGCGCCATGTTGCCCACGGCGCCGAGGAACTTCTCCGGCGGCGCGAGCGAGGTGTCGACGTGCGCGAGCGTGCCGACGCCCCCGAGCGAGGGCTGACCGGCTCTGACCACCGCGTAGTCGCGCCAGCCCCAGGCGTGTGTCACCGCGTCGCCCGGCGCGAAGCCCTCCGCGCGTGACTCCACGATCTCGCCGACGGTCAGGATCTCATCCATCGCGGCGTCGAGCGGGAACGAGTTGAAGTAGCCCGCCGGGCCGCTCTCGCGCAGCCGCAGGCGCATGCCCGGATCGCATGAGGTGAACAGGTTGCGGACGAGCACCTCACCCTCTCGCGGGGTGGCGAGCTCGACCTCGGCGACTCGGAAGTGCCACGGCTGCACCGGCCCCTGCGGGTATTCGATCAACTGCACCTGACGCGAGGTCATGCGTCGGCCCTCAGCAGCAGGCACGAGGCCAGCGGGCCGGCGCCGGCCGATACGGCGGCGACCTGCGCTCCGGCGACCTGCCGCTCATCGGCTTGACCGCGCAGCTGCAAGCAGGCCTCGTACAAGTGGCCGAAGCCGTGCAGCCGCCCCCCAGAGAGCTGCCCGCCGGACGTTGCCAGCGGTAGGTCGCCCTCCAACGCGATCCGCGAGCCGCCCTCGACGAACGGCCCGCCCTCGCCCTTGCCGCAGAAGCCCAGGCCCTCGAGCCAGAACAGCGTCAGCACGGTGAAGCCGTCATAGAGGTTCGCGACGTCGACGTCGGCCGGCGTGAGGTCGGTGCGCGACCACAGGTGCGCGCCGGCGCTGGCCGCCGCGGTCTGCGTCATGTCCTCCCACTGGTCCCACGAGGCGCGCCCGCTGAGCGCGCTGCCGACGGCCTCGAAGTGGATCGGCTTGCCTGGCACGTCGGGCGCGTGCTCGCGCGTGGAGACGATCACCGCAGTCGCGCCGTCGACCGCGATGTCACAGTCGAAGAGGCACAGCGGGTCGCTGATCATCTTCGACGACAGATAGTCATCCATCGTCAGGTCGCCCTGCAGCACCGCCTTCGGGTTGCGCTGGGCGTTGCGGCGAGCATTCAGGGCGATCGCCCCGAGTTGCTCGCGTGTCGTGCCGTACTCGTGCATGTGACGGGTGGCGTAGAGGCCCATCCAGTTCGGGCCCGAGAAGGCGCCGAACGGAAGCATCCACTGCATCGCGCCGGTCACGCCGCCGGCGTCGCTGTTCACGCGTTCGGTGACCGTCCGCCACACCGTGGCCTCGTTCAACGCGCGATAGACGAGCACGTGCTTGCACATACCGGTGGCGACGGCCATGCAGGCATGGATCACCGCGGCGAACATGCCCGGCGTCTCGGGGCCGCCGTAGTACCAGGTGGGGTTCAGGCGTAGCGCGTCGATCACGGCGTGGGGGCCCGGGCCGGAGGACCCGGGGCTCGACGGCGCGAGGCCATCGGCCCGCGAGACTGCGCCGGGCCACGAGATCACTCCGTCGATGTCGGCGGGCTTGAGGCCGGCGTCACCGATCGCCTCCAGCGCGGCGTCGAGCGTCAGCGCCATCACGCCCTTCTCGACCCGGCGCCCGACCTCGGACTGGCCGATGCCGGAGATGATGCAGGCATCCTCGAACTTGCTCATGACGCGGGGCGGAAGAAGGGGATGAACGCTTCACCGCGGGCCTCGAAGGCGACATCGACGGGCATGCCGATCGTCGGCACGTCGCAGTCGACCACGCGGGCGATCAGGCGCAGGCCGGGCTGCTCGGCGAGCTCGACGACGGCGAGGACGAACGGGACCTCGAGCCCGGGCATCCACTGCTGGCGGTTGATCGTGTACGTGTAGACGGTCCCGCGACCGCTGACCGCCTCGGGGGCGACGTCGTCGCTCCAGCACTCGGGGCAGCGCGGGGACGGCGGATGGAGGTAGTAGCCACAGGCCTGGCAGCGCTCGAAGCGCAGCTCGCCATCCGCGCCTCCGGTCCAGAACGCGCGGTTCTCGTCATTGATCTGCGGGATCGGCAGGGCCATTTGCGGGTCTCTCCTCGAGCTGCTACGTTTCCTGAACTGAAATCGTATCAGTAATCGCGTCCAGCTTAGAAGCGTGCTTTCGGAGGAGAACCGCCCGATGAACCTAGCCCAACTTGTGGCGACCCAGGCGGAGCGATACGGCGCTCGCCAGCTCGCGCTCGTGGACGGCGAGCCGCTGAGCTACGAGCAGCTCGCGGATCGAGCGGGGCGCTTCACCGCCGGGCTCCAGGAGCTCGGAATCCAACCCGGCGATCGCGTCGCGGTGATGATGCCGACCCGCGCGGAGTTCCTGTACGCGTGGTTCGGGATCCTCGGCACGGGTGCCATCGAGGTGCCGATCCACGACGCCGCGCGCGGTCCCGGCATCGCCTACATCCTCGAGACCACGGGCGCGCGGGCGCTGATCGTCGACGAGGAGCACGTCGAGCACGTCGCGGGCTACATCGACTCCGTCGAGCACGTGATCGTCCGCGGCGACGCCGGCGAGCTCGAGGCGCTCGACTTCGCCGAGCTGATGGCGCGCCCCCGCACCACGCCGGTCGAGCGCAAGCCGAGCGACCCAGCCTCGATTCTCTTCACCGGCGGCACGACCGGCCCGCCCAAGGGCGTCGTGCTCCCGCACAACCACAACCTGAACCTGGCTCAGGGCGTCGTCGAGCTCGTGCAGTACACCGAGGACGACGTGCTGTTCTCGGTCTTCCCGCTCTTCCACGCCAACGCCAAGTACATGAGCGTGCTCGCGGCGCTGGTCTCGGGCGCGCGCGTGGTGATCGACCGCCGCTTCTCAGCCAGCCGATTCTGGGAGATCTGCCGTCGCGAGGGCGTGACCGCGTTCAACGGCCAGGGCGAGATGCTGCGCATCCTGCTCAAGCAGCCCGAGAGCGATGCCGACCGCGACAACACCGTGCGCGTGGTCGTCGGCGCGGCCGCCGCGACCGACCTCGTCGAGCAGTTCGAACAGCGCTACGACGTCGCCGTGCTCGACGCCTACGGGATGACCGAGACCGGCCCGACGATCGCGGCCTCCTGGGAGGCGCGCCGCGCGGGCGCGGCCGGGCTGCCGACGCCGTGGTATGACGCGAAGGTCGTCGACGGCGGCGATGTCGAGGTCCCGCCCGGCGTCACCGGCGAGATCGTGGTCCGTCCCAAGCTCCCGTTCGTGATGATGGAGCGCTACTGGGGCAACGACGCCGCGACCTTGGCCTCGATGCGCAACCTCTGGTTTCACACCGGCGACAACGCCTACCGCGACGAGGACGGGTACTTCTGGTTTGTCGCACGCGGGACGGACTCGATCCGCCGCCGCGGCGAGAACGTGTCCGCGTGGGAGGTAGAGCGCGTGCTCGCCGATCACACGGAGCTGCTCGAGGCCGCGGTCTACGGCGTGCCATCCGAGCTCGGCGGGCAGGAGGTCATGGTGGCCTGCGTGCGGCGGCCGGAGTCCGAGATCACGGCCGAGGAGCTGCTCGACTTCTGCACGGGCAAGATGCCCCACTTCGCGGTGCCACGCTACGTCCGCTTCATGGACCGGCTCCCGCGCTCACACGCACAGCGGGTCTTGAAGCCGGAGCTCAAGGCGGCGGGCGCCGAGGCGCCGGGCGTGTGGGACCGTGAGTCCGTCGGCTACGTCGTCCAGCGCTAGGGAGTTCGCAATGAACCTTGAAGGCAAGGTGGTGGTGGTCACCGGCGGCGGCGCCGGGATCGGTCGCTCGATCGTGCGGCGGTTCGCCGCCGAGGGCGCGCGGGTGGCGGCGCTCGACATCCGGCTCGAGACTGCCGAGAAGAGCATCGAGCTCGCCGGCGGCGGCGTTGCGGTTGTCTGCGACGTCAGCGACAGCGCCTCCGTGGACGCGGCGATCCTGCAGGTCGAGGCCGAGCTGGGCCCGGTCGACATCCTGGTCAACAACGCGGGCGCGATCGGTATGGACCACCTGCGCCGCGTCAAGCCACTGGTGGCCCGCCAGCGCGAGGAGGCGCTCAACGGGGGAGTGAAGACGCCGCTGGACGCGCTCGTGCGACTGACCGACGAGGAGTGGCGGCGGATGCTCGCCATCCATCTCGACGGCACCTTCTACTGCACCCGCGCGGCGGTGCGGTCGATGGCCGCCCGCGGCAGTGGCGTGGTGGTCAACATGTCCTCGATCTGCGGCCTAGAGGGCTGCACTGGGCACCCGCACTACTCAGCCGCCAAGGCGGCGATCCTCGGCTTCACCAAGGCCGCTGCCAAAGAGCTGATCGTGCAGGGCATCCGCATCAACGCGGTCGCGCCCGGGCACGTCGGCACCGACACGTTGCAGGGCGAGATCAACGAGGAACGCCAGGCCCTCGCGAACTCGACGCCGGCCGGGCGACTGGCCGAACCGGATGAGATCGCGGCGACCGTCGCGTTCCTGGCCTCGGACGACGCGAGCTACTTCGTCGGCCAGATCCTGAGCCCGAACGGCGGGCTGGTCACGGCCTGAGCTCGCGCTTGAGGACCTTGCCCGCCGCGTTGCGTGGGAGTTCGCCGACGAAATGGACGGCGGTGGGCTTCTTGTAGCTGGCCAGGTACGCGCGGCAGTGCTCAATCAGCTCTTGCGCGGTGGAGGCGCCCACGACGAACGCCACCGGCGTCTCGCCCCAACGCGGGTGCGGGGCGCCGACGACCGCGACGTCGGCGACGGCCGGGTGCTGGCGCAGTACGCGCTCGACCTCGGCGGGATAGATGTTCTCGCCGCCGCTGACGATCATGTCCTTCTTGCGGTCCACGAGTCGCAGGTAGCCCTCCTCGTCGCGGGTGGCGAGGTCGCCGCTGTGGAACCAGCCTCCGGCGAACGCCTCCGCGGTCGCCTGCGGGTCGTTCCAATAGCCCTGCATGACGAACGGGCCGCGGTAGACGATCTCGCCGACGCCTTGATCGTCGACGTCGGCGAGCCGCAGTTCGACATCGCGCATGGGAAGGCCGACCGAGCCCATCTTGCGGGTCGAGTCGGGACCTTTGAGCAGCGTGGTCGCGCCCGACATCTCGGTCTGGCCGTAGGCGCTGACGATCTCGGCGCCGGGGTACGTTCGGGCGAGCGCCTCGAGGGTCTGTCGCGAGGCCGGCGCGGCGCCCCACATCGCGGTCCGCAGCCGTGTGCGCTGCGGGATCGCGGTCACCTGATCCCACTGCGTCGGGACGAAGATGCACATCGTCACGGCGTGCTCTTCGACGAGCCGCACAGCGGCCTCCGGGTCAAAGCCCGTCGTCGGCGTGATGACGGCTTTGGCGCCGAGGGCGAGAAACGGCAGCATGCCGTTGATGCCGCCGATGTGGAAGAGCGGCTGGCCGGACAGCCAGACGTCGTCGGCGGTCGCGCCCATCTCGTGGATCCAGCTGCGCGTGGAGGCGACGAGGTTCGCGTGGGTGAGGACGGCGCCCTTCGGGCGGCCGGTCGTGCCCGAGGTGTAACAGAGCAGTGCGGTTTCGACGCGTCTCTTGGGCGGGGGTTCGTGGTCGGTGCCGAGCGGGCCGTCGACCATCGTGGCGGCACCTGAGTCGGCGAGGATGAAATCGATCTCGGCGCGGGTGAGCCGGAAGTTGATCGGTACGGCGATCGCGCCGATTCGGTGGCAGGCCAGCAGCGTCTCGGGGAACTCGAGGCCGTTGTGGAGCAGCATCGCCACCCGGTCGCCCGCGCGGACACCGCGGGCGGCAAGCGCGCCGGCCGCGCGGGCGGCGCGCTCGTGCAACTCCCTGTGGGTGCGCTCGACGCCGTCGAAGACGAGCGCGACGCGGTCCGAGTGCTCGTGGTCGAGCAGGTCCGTCAGGTGCTCAGCACCGTGCACGCGCTCACTCCGGGAGCCCCGTAGACCTGGGTGAAGCCGACCCGCGCCGGACCGGGAACCTGGCGCTCGCCGGCCTCGCCGCGCAGCTGGAGCACGACCTCGTGTACCTGGCGCAGGCCGGAGGCGCCGATCGGCTCGCCGTTGGCCAGGCAGCCGCCGTCGGTGTTGACGGGCAGGCGCCCGCCGATGCGCGTGGCGCCGGCCTGGATCAGCTGCTCCTGCTCGCCGTCCTGACAGAGGCCGGTCTCGGCGAGGTGCATGATCTCGGCGCCGGACTCGGTGTCCTGGAGTTGCACGACGTCGACGTCGTCGGGGCCGATACCCGCCTGTTCGAAGGCCGCCGCGGCCGCCTCGGTCGTGGGGGAGACGCCGTCGTGCACCGGGATCGACGGGCTGAAGACTTCGAAGGAGCCGAAACGGCGCGTCTTGAACACCGCCGAACGCAGGTAGACGGGCTTGCCGGTCTTCGCCTTCTCGCCGCGCGCGAGCACGAGCGCCACCGCGCCCTCTCCGGGCGAGCAGAACATGTACTGGCGCAGCGGGTCGTTGACCATCTTGGAGGCCAGTACGTCATCCTCGGACAGCCGCTGACGCCGCCAGGCATTGGGGTTCAGGCTGCCGTTCTCGAAGGCCTTGCTGGCGACCTTGGCCAGCGTCGACTCGCTGATCGAATGCTGGGCCATGTAGCGCTGGATCTTCATGGCGAAGAACTGCGTCGTCAGCATCAGACCGGTCTCGCCGTACCACGAGCCGATGCCCCACTCCTCGGGAAGCGGGTTGAAGGCGCCCGGCGGATGCTTGTCGAAGCCGACCACCAGCGCGGTCTCGGCGCTGCCGGCGGTGAGCATCGCGTGCGCCGTGATCAGCGCCGAACCCCCGGTCGCGCAGCCGTTCTTGACGTTGATGAACGGCACGCCCGTGAGGCCGAGCACCGACACCGTGGTGTCGGCGTTGCCGGCGGCGTCGGAGCCGCCGGCGGCGAAGTCGATCTGCTCCCAGCCCAGGCCGGCGTCGTCGAGTGCGGCGCGGGCGGCGTGCGCGGCCATCTCCAGGCCGGACACGCCCGGGTGGCGGCCGAAGGGGTGGATGCCGAGGCCGATGATGGCGACGTCGTCGCTCATAGGGGCTTGAAGGCGAACGCCGCGTCGGGGATCAGCGTCAGTTCCATCTCCATGCCGATCTCGAGCTTGGAGGGGTCGGACTCGGTCAGGCGCGCCTCGATGCGCACCTCGCCCGGGAGTTCGACGTAGCCGACGCCGTAGGGCTCGAACGCCTCCGGCCCGGTGTAGGGCGGGGACTTCGGGCGGAAGCGCTGGATCGTCCAGCTCCACAACGTGCCGCGGCGGGCGAGCCGGCGCTCGGTCACGTCCGTGGAGGTGCAGCGCGGGCACGCGCCCTGGCGCGGGAAGCTCACGGTGCCGCAGCTGCGGCACTCCGAGCCGAGCAGCACCGGCTCGCTTGGCGTCCCGGCGAGCAGCTCAGCGTGCATGCGTGCGCGTGGGGAAGCTGATGGCGGGCGAGCGCCCGACCATGTAGCGGTCCATCCGCCCGTCGGCGTCGAGGTGCGCGACCGCGAGGAACGTGCCGATGAAGCGGCCGTCGTCCCAGCGCGTCTCGCCGAGCGCGAACTCCGTGTCGCCGTCGATGGCCGTGTGGACGACGTAGTGCGCCCAACCGTCCATGTCGCCGGCGTCGATGAACTCGCGCAGGTTCTGCTTGCCGCCGCGCAGCTGCGTGGCCTTGCGGTCCCCGCTGTTGGCCCATTCGATCGCGAACTCGACCTCGTCGGAGACGAGCTCGAGCGACGAGTACGGCTCGGCGCCGTCCAAGGCTTCGAAATAGCGCTCGAAGAAGCTCATGCCGCGCGCTGCAGTTCGGGCGCGGGAGGCAGGCCGATCAAGGCCAGCGCCAGTTCCGTGTAGTACTCGGCAACGCGCGGCAGCGCGATGATCCCGTTCGGCCGGTACCAATGCCAGATGCTGTTGTAGAGGCCGAGCACGGCGCGAGTGAGCAGGCGCGGGTCGGTCTCCGGGATCGCGCCGTCGCGCATCGCGGTGGCGAGGAAGCTCGCCCAGGCGAACTCCAACTCACGCATCCGCGAGCGCGCCGCCTGGCGGGCCTGCTCCTCGCGCTCGGAGGTGCTGCTGCTCGACAGCCGGCCCTGCTCGGCGACCAGCACGCGGTTGCGCAGCACGTCGTGCTCGGAGAGATCGAAGCAACTGGCCAGCACGGCCTCGAACGCTCGCGCGGGGTCTCGCTCGTCGGCGACGATGGCGACGAACCGGCTGCGGAAGTCCTCGATGGCCTCGTCCATGATCTCGTACAGACAATGCTGTTTGGATTCGAAGTAGTGATACAGGGCGGTCGCGCCGACCCCGATGTCGGCCGCGATGTCCGCCCACTTGGTGTGTTCGTATCCGTCCCGGCCGAAGCGATCCGTCGCCGCGGTGAGCACCTCAAGCCGCTTGCTGCGATTGCGGCGCCCCTTTTGCCCTTCCTGAGCTGAATTCATCTTGGTATTACCCTATCAGTTATGAGGGCCAGGTCAACGGTAAGTGGACGGTCTAGTTCGCTTCAGTTGAGACCCCGGCCGCGAACTTGCGCAACGCGGCCTCGCGACGGGTGGGGATGTGCTCGCTGGGGAGGCCGTTGGCCGGTACCTCGTACCCGCGCAGCTCGTGGCGGGCCACGAGCTCGCGATGCACCTCGTCGGCGCCGTCGACAAAGCGGGCGTGGCGAGCGAAGCGGTAGAGCATCTCCAGCGGCATGTCGCCCGAGTAGCCGAGCGAGCCGTGGATCTGCACGGCGCGGTCGATCACGTCGTGCAGGACCTTGGCCCCGAAGAACTTGATCATCGAGACGTCGGTGCGGGCGGCGCTGGAGCCGTGGTTGTCCATCAGCCAGGCGGCGTGCAGCGTCATCAGCCGCGCCGCCTGCATCTCGGCGGCGGAATCGGCGATCCATGCCTGGACGGTCTGGGTGTCCTTGAGCAGGCCGTGCTTGACCTGCCGATACAGCGCGCGCTCGCACATCGCGTCGTAGGCGCGGCGCGCCATGCCCAGCCAGCGCATGCAGTGGTGGATGCGGCCGGGCACGAGCCGCTTCTGGGCGATCAGGAAGCCCTCGCCCTCGCCGCCGAGCAGCGCGTCGGGGCCGAGCTGGACGTCGGTGTAGAAGATCTCGGAGTGGCCGCCGAGGACGCCGAAGCGCTCTTGCGGATGCTCCATCGTGGGCACGTCGCGCACGATGTCCACCCCCGGGGTGTCGACCGGCACGATGAACATCGACGCGCGGCGGTGCGGGGGCGCGTCGGGGTCGGTGACGGCCATGACGATCAGGAAGTCGGCGATCGAGCCGTTGGAGGTGAACCACTTGTGCCCGTTGAGCGCGTAGCCGTCGCCGTCCTTTGTCGCGCGCGTGATCAGCTGCGTGGGGTCGGAGCCCGGAGTCTCCGGCTCGGTCATCGAGAACGCCGAGCGGATCTCGCCCGCCAGCATCGGGTACAGCCAGCGCGCCTTCTGCTCCTCGGTGCCGGCGAGCGCGAGGATCTCGCTGTTGCCGGAGTCGGGCGCCTGGCAGCCGAACACCGGCGGTGCGTAGATCGAGGTCCCGAGGATCTCGTTCATCAGCCCGAGCTTGACCTGGCCGAAGCCCTGGCCGCCGAGCTCGGGCGGCAAGTGCGCGGCCCACAGGCCACGCTCCTTGACCTGCTCCTGCAACGGCGCGTTGATGCGATCGAGGTCGGCCTGGGTCAGACGGTCCTCGATGGCCTCGATCGGCCACACCTCTTCGCGCACGAAGGCGTGCATCCACTCGAGCTGGCGCTCGAACTCGGGGTCGGTGCTGAAGTCCCAGGCCACGTCGTCGTCCTTTCGACAAAACTGAACTCGAATAAGTTAGCAGTTCGGCGACGCTCACCGCGTAGACTTGACGCGTGGCCGACACGGACGACGAATCGACTTTCGGGCCGTTCATCCGCCATCAGCGTGAGATGCAGGACCTGACCATGCGCCAGCTCGCTGACCTGGTGGGCATCTCGAACCCGTACCTGTCGCAGATCGAGCGCGGGCTGCGCGAGCCGTCGGAACGGGTGCTCGAGGCGATCGCCGACAACCTCGAGATGTCGGCCGAGACGCTCAAGCAGCGTCGGCCGCGACCGCCGGCGGACGTGTCCGAGGAGTCGGCGGTGGTGGCCGCGATCCGCGCCGACCCGGATCTCAGCGCGAAGGAGCGTGCCGCGCTGATCGAGGTCTACGAGGCGTTCGTCGCCAGAAAGCACTGAGCCGCGGCGCCGTTTGGGCGCCGCGGCTCAGGAATCGCCGCAGGAAGGAGGAGAGTGCGGCGAAGGTAAGGCGACTAGCTGGCGACGAGCTCGCGCGCGGCGCTCGTGTAGGCCTTGGTGACCTCGCGGGCGAAGTCGGCCTGGGTGGTGGCGACCGTCGGGAGCCACTCGATCTTGGTCGCCGTCGCGGCCTTCTCGTAGCCGTCGGCGAACTGGACGACGGCCTTCTCGTAGGAGTCGAGGTAGGCGGCGCCGGCCTTGCGGCCGTTCTCGGCGGCCTTCTCGTTGAGCTCGGCGACCTTCGCGGAGGTCTTCTCGTTGAACTCGGCGACCTTCTCGGTCGCGGTCTCGATCGGATCGGCGGTCTTCGTGGGCGTGGCCATGTCGGTTCCTTTGGTCGGGGTGGGCCGCTTGTGTTAGCAAGATTAGCAAGCATGTTGGCTAAGTCAAGTGACTTCAGGTAAATTTCTCGCCATGCTCCACTTCGAATCCACCGGCGAGGGTCCGGCCGTGCTGCTGATCATGGGTCTCGGCCTCCCGGGCGACGCCTGGTGGCGAACCGTCCCCGTGCTCGCGCGCTCGCTCCAGGTCGTGACGTTCGACAACCGCGGCGCGGGGCGCAGCGAGCGTCCGGCCGGCCCGCTGACGCTCGCCGGGATGGCCGCGGACGCGGTCTCCGTGCTCGACGCGACGGGGATCGCGCGCTCACACGTCTACGGGATCTCGATGGGCGGGATGATCGCCCAGGAGGTCGCGCTCCGGTATCCGGATCGTGTCGACGCGCTCGTGCTCGGCGCGACCTCCGCGGGCGGCCGGGCCGCGACGCCGCCGGACGCCGAGACGCTGGCCTTCCTCCGCCGCCGCGCCACCGTCCCCGACGAGGAGGGCCGCTGGGCCTCCGTGCCGTACGTGTACAGCGAGCGCACGCGCCGCGCGGGCGGCGCGCGCATCGGCGAGGACTTCGCCCGCCGGCGGGCGTACCGGTTCGATCCGGTCGGCTACGGCGCCCAGCTGGCGGCCGCGGCGGGTCACGACGCGGCGGAACGGCTCGGGGGCATCCGCGCGCCGACGCTCGTCGTGCACGGCGCCGAGGATCGGATGGTGCCGCCGGCGAACGGGCGCGCGCTCGCCGCGGCGATCGCGGGCGCACGCCTGCTCGAGCTCGATGACGCGGCCCATCTCTACACGACCGACGAGCCTGCCGCCGACGAGGCCGTGCTCGAGTTCCTGCGTCAGCTGACGGCTTCGAAGAAGCGGCCGACCTCGGCGTCGGCCTCCGGGTCCTCGGTCGTGTAGAGGTGGCCGGTCCCCTCGAGCAGGTGGAGCCGGCCGTGGGGCAGGCGGCTCGCGATCAGACGGGCGTTGTCGACGGGCACGACGCGGTCGTCCTCGCCGTGGACCACGAGCGCGGGAACCTCGATGCGGTGCAGGCGGCTCGTGCAGTTGTGCAGCGCCGCGGCCATCAACTGGGCCTGGTAGGCCTCCTCGTCGAACTCGTAGGCGAGCCGGCGGCGGATGTCCTCGGCGATGCGGTCGGCGTGCTGGTCGCGGCAGCGGCGGCCGTAGTTGTAGGCCACGGACGCCCAGGCGGCCTCCTCGCGCGGCCGGTTCACACGACCCTGGAAGAACGACATGACCTCGTCGTCGGCCATCCTGGCGCGGCGGCCGCCCGGGGTCGTCGCGCCGAGCACGAGCGAGCGGACGCGCCGGGGATGGCGCAGGGCGAGCTGCTGGGCGACCATCCCGCCCAGCGAGAGCCCGTAGACGTTGGCGTGCTCGATCTCGAGCGCGTCGAGCACGGCGACCGCGTCGTCGGCGAGCGCTTCGGTCGTGTACGCGGGCGTGAGGCCGCGCGAGCGCCCGACGCCGCGGTTGTCGAACGTGATCACGCGGAAGCGGCGGCTCAGCGTGTCGACCGTGCGCCACCACGCGCCGCCGCTCAGGCCGAGGCCCATGACGAGGAGCACGGGCGGGCCCTCACCGGTGCTCTCCCAGTACAACTGGGTGTGCAGGTCGGGGTGCGCCGTGCCGGTGACGGTCGCTGTGCGCATCACAGCAACCATAGAGCACGAGTTAGCAAGTTAGCTTCAGTTCCGGAAACAGCCTGGGAATACTGGCCGAATATTCAAATTTGAAATGACTTCAGTTCTGGTGTAGGTTGTTCGGCATGAACCCTCCCACACACATCCGCCGCTTCGTCGTCCCCACCGTCCGCGAGCTCGGTCTTTCCCAGGGTGGCCGCGACATCCCGCCCGAACAGCGCGTCACGCGCCCGACGCAGCGCTCGCTCGTCGCCGCATCACTGCTCTTCTGCCCCGCCCGCGCCGGCCGCGGTTGATGCGGGCCTTCCAGCTCGTCGAGTGGCAGCAGCCACCGGTCCTGCGAGACGTGCCCGTGCCGGAGCCGGGGCCGGGCGAGGTGCTCGTGAAGGTCGGCGGGGCGGGTGCGTGCCATTCCGACCTGCACGTCATGGAGTGGCCCGCGGACTTTCTGCCCTACGAGCTGCCGTTCACGCTCGGGCACGAGAACGCCGGCTGGATCGAGGCGCTTGGTGCGGGAGTCAAGGGCTGGGAGGTCGGCCAGGCGGTCGCGGTCTACGGACCGTGGGGCTGTGGGCGCTGCCGCCCCTGCCGGACCGGACTGGAGACCCTGTGCGAGCGCGCGGCGCAGATCGGCGCGGCCGGCGGTGGCCTTGGCCGTGATGGCGGCATGGCCGAGTACATGCTCGTCCCCGACCCCCGCCTGCTCGTGCCGCTCGAGGATCTTGATCCGCGCGACGCGGCGCCGTTGTCCGACGCCGCGCTGACGCCGTACCACGCGATCAAGCTCGCGCTGCACCAACTCGTGCCAGGCACGAGCGCGGTCGTGATCGGCGTCGGCGGTCTCGGCCACATGGCCGTGCAGATCCTGCGCGCGCTCTCACCCGCGCAGGTCATCGCGACCGACATCGATTCCGGCAAGCTCGAG
Organism: uncultured Solirubrobacteraceae bacterium; assembly: GCA_963848475.1. Taxonomy (GTDB): domain Bacteria; phylum Actinomycetota; class Thermoleophilia; order Solirubrobacterales; family Solirubrobacteraceae; genus Solirubrobacter. Next base: position 207,160 of record CAWKDW010000012.1, read on the forward strand.
CTCGCCCGCGCGGTCGGTGCCGATCACACGGTCGCCTCCGGCGAACACGCCGCGGAGGAGATCCGCGAGCTGACGCGCGGGCGCGGTTGCACCCTGGTGCTCGATTGCGTCGGCAACGACGCGACGCTCGCGCTGGACACGCAGGTGGTCGCCAAGGGTGGCGCGGTGATGGTGATCGGCGTGGGGGGCGGCACGCTCGAGTACCGCTTCAACACGCTGCCGTCGGACGCGAGCCTCACCCACCCGTACTGGGGGAGCGTGATCGAACTCGCGGAGGTGCTCGAGCTGGCGCGCGCGGGCCGCATCACCGCGCACGCCGAGCACTTCCCGCTCGAGCGCGTCGCCGACGCCTACGAGCGGATGCAGAACGGCACCCTCTCGGGGCGCGCCGTCATCACGCCGCACGGCTGATCGCCGCCGGCTGACTCGAGTTCAAGATCGCGACGGCTTGACAGTTGCGGCGTCCGTGCCTAAACTGAAGTCAAGTCAAGGTTGATCACGCGCTAGAAAGGCTTCAGCATGGCTCAGAACACCACCACCCAGCAGGCGGAAGCCGCTGCCGAGCGGATTCGGGAACTCAACGAGCGCGTGCTCGAGTTCGGCAAGAAGGCAGGCCTCCAGTTCCTCGAGGCATACGAGTCGAACATGAAGACCTTCGCGGACTACGGCGACAAGTTCGCCGACTCCGCGCAGGCGGAGTGGGTCACGACCGCGGTGCGCGCGCAGACCGACTTCACGCGCGAACTGACGCGGCTCTACAGCACGGCTGCACGCGACCTCATCAAATAGCGCGAGGAACGGCCACGCTGTGAGCGACATGAACCTCGTCCTGCTCGGGCCACCGGGCGCCGGCAAAGGTACGCAGGCTGCGCGGCTTCGCGACGAACTTCGGCTGCCGTACCTGAGTACCGGCGATCTACTCCGCAGACACCGTGCGAAGGAAACCGCGCTCGGACTCGCGGCCGCCGAGTACATGGACCAAGGACAGCTCGTTCCTGACGAGCTCATCATCACCATGCTCATGGATGCCGTCGACGGTCCGCCGCGTGGATTTCTCCTCGACGGGTTCCCGAGAACCGTGGTTCAGGCCGAGGCGCTGGAGCGAAGGCTCGACGCGGCTGGGAGCCGGTTGCGCGCGGTCGTGCTCGTCGACGTGCCCGACCACGTGATCGTGGGGCGCATCGCCGGCCGGCTGACCTGCCCGTACGGTCACGTCTACCACGCACGGAGCTCACCGCCCGTTCGGGCCGGGATATGCGATCGGGATGGCGAGATCCTGTTGCAGCGCAATGACGACCAGGTCGAGACGGTCCTCCGTCGTCTCTCCGTCTACCACGAGTCGACAGCGCCGCTGGCGGCCTTCTACGAGCGGCGCAACGTGCTGGTGCGCGTCGACGGCGACCGAGCACCGGACGACGTGTTCGACGCGATAAGCGGCGCCCTCGAGTGACGCCGGCGAACCGCGTGTGATGACCCGCTCGGCAGCCGAGACGTTGGCCAGCGGGGCGAGCGGGTAAGCCGCGCCGGAATCTACCCGTCCAAACGGACAGGTCCGACCGCTTAGCGCCGCGCGGGCCTGTACGGTGGCGCGATGCGCCTCGTCTCGCGACTCCTCGCCTGTCTTTTGCTGCTGGCGGCCGTGCCCGCCTCGGCCTCCGCGGCGATCTCGTACACGCTCGACATCAAGGCCCACCCGAGCGTGTTCAAGGCGAACACCGTGGTCGACGTGCCGCTGTACTTCGTGGAGACGCGAGGCGCCGGGGACCCGGCCGGGATCAAGACCGGGAGCACGCTGCGCAACGTGCAGGCGGACTTCTACAGCTCGCACTCGAAGTTCCTGGGTTTCACGCCGGTGGCACTGTTCGACGACGACGGCTGTGATCTCTACTGCATCAACAAGTTCCAGTACGTGCACACCTACCAGAACGGCGTCAAGAGCTCGATCTACTTCAACGCGCAGAGCAAGACGGGCTTGCCCATCACGCTCGACAACTCCGGCATCACGGGCCGGACCGAGGTGCTCATGGGCACGCTGAAGATCCAGGTCGGCCCGGTCGTCGAGGTCGCCGGGCACAAGGTGGTGTTCGACGCGGTGTTCCACGACGATCCGATCGGCGGCAACATCATCGTGCCGACGGTCTTCACCCCCGATCGCGGAACGAAGGGGCTCTCGAACATGGTCACCAAGCGGATCATGGTCTTCAACGACGACGTGGTGCCCGAGGGCATCGCACCCGGTGACGGCGGCGCGGGCGGCGCCTCCGGCGGCGGCGGCCCGACCCCCACGCCGGCAGCCGGCGGCGACCTCGCGTCCGGTGCCGGCGGCAGCGGAGCGGCCGGCGGCACCGGCTCCCCGGCCCCGGCGTCCAACAAGTCGTGCTCCACCGCGAAGAGGAACCTCCTCAAGGCCACCGCGACCGTGAAGAAGGCCAAGAAGCTGGCCGCGACACGGGCCAAGCAGGCCAAGCGCGCGCCCGCCGCCAAGCGGAGCGCCGCACGCAAGAAGGCCAAGCAGGCGCAGGCCGCGCTCAAGAAGGCCCAGAAGAAGCGCACGGCCGTGCAGCGGACGGTCCGAACCGTCTGCTGAGCCGCGTCAGGGGGCGTGTTGAGCCCCTTCAACGGCGGCGCGATTGACTCGCTGAGAGCGGCATGAGACGCTCGCCGTCTACTCGCGTAGCCACGAGGGGGTCTCCAGATGAACGGTTTCAAGCGCGCCGGTGTCGGCGCGTTGTCGACGGTCGCGGTGCTCGCTGCCGCGCCAGCGGCGCATGCCGCAGGGGTCGGGGTGACGCAGATCAGCTCGCTGCCCGCAGGCGCGAAGGCCGGCACCCTGACCGGGGTCGTCAGCAACGAGAGCGACCGGGCCGCCCGCGCCCAGGTCAGCGTGCGCGTGATGCGTCGCAAGACCGGCGGGGCGCTGATCGGAAAGACGTTCGTCGATGTCGCCGCGCACGGCACGAAGACCTTCCTGGTGGGCGTGAAGGTGCCGGGCCTGAAGAAGGGCACCTACTACGTGGCCGCATGCACGCCGCAGGGCGGCTCCGACAAGGGCGCGCTCGGTTGTGCCACCAGCGCCGCCGACCTCAAGATCAAGGGCGGCGACGCCCTCCGCGGCAAGCTCGCGCAGCGGCAGTTCGAGGCGCAGGGCAAGGCCCGAGCGGCGCAGGCACAGTGCTCGCCCGGCGCTCGCACGCTCGTCAAGCCGGGCGACCGCGTCTGGCCTGAGCTCGGCAACGGCGGCTTCCAGAGCATCCACAGCGACGTCTTCATCAACTACGACGCGGTCACCAACAAGTTCCTGCCGGGCACGCGCGTCGAGCTGATGCAGAAGTCGACGCAGTGCCTGAGCGAGTTCAGCCTGGACTTCGATCGCAAGAGCAGCATCTCGAGCACGGCGGCCGTGCCGGGCTCGGACATGACGATCCAGTCGATCACGATCGACGGCGTCCCGGCCACCTTCGTGCACCGGCAGCCGACCTTCCCCGGCAACCCGAACGGACCGGACGATCCCAACCCGCTCGCGCACGCGGCGTCGAACACCAACCCGGTCTCGGCGACCAACCCGAACCCGCCGGCGTGCGCGCCGGCCAGCAACAGCGCCTCCCAGCAAGGCGTCCAGTGCGGTGAGACCAAGCTGGTCATCACACCCGCCCAGCCGATCCCGGCCGGTACGAACTTCAAGGTGGTCGTCAACTACGTCGGCCAGCCGGGCATTCGCGTGAACCCGTCCCTGGGCAACGAGGGCTGGTTCAAGAGCAACACCCCGGCCGGCGACGGCGCGATGGTGACCTCGGAGCCGTCGGGCTCGATGGCCTGGATGCCGCTCAACAACCACGTGTCGGTCAAGCCGACCTATGACGTGCACTCGACGGTCAACTACGACCCGGCCGCCGCGCCGGGGGTCAACCGCGTGTTCATCGGCCCGGGCCGTCTGGTCTCGAAGGTCGTCAACGCGCCGGACGCCAACTACCCGACGACCGGGTCGCAGACGTTCAACTGGCACTCGGCCGAGCCGATCGGGTCCTACCTGGTCGAGAACAGCGTCGGTCACTTCGACGAGTCCGAGCGCATGGCCACGGCCGGCGACGTCATCTACTACGAGTACCAGTCCACCGGCATCGCCGCGGCCCGCAAGGCCACCAACCAGGCGATCATGGACATGCAGGAGAGCATCACCCACTTCCAGGAGCAGTTCACCGGGCCGTTCCCGTTCAATGCCAACGGCATCGTCATCGCCCTGCCGAACGCCTCCTTCCAGGAGGAGATGCAGACCAAGATCGTCTTCGTCAACGGCAGCATCGGCACCACCGCGGAGATCTTCAGCCACGAGAACATGCACCAGTGGTGGGGCGACTCGGTCTCCTACCGCGAGCCGCGGTACACGTTCTTCAAGGAAGGCTACGCGGACCTCTCGCAGTACCTCTTCCTCGCGGACGTCGCCGGCAAGGCGGCGGGCGCCGTGGGCTCGGCCGCGTACAACACCGCGTTCGAGGCGGCGATCGCGAGCCGCTTCGCCGGGACCAGCCGGTACAACACGTCCAGCTCGACGTTCTGGAGCGTCGTGCCGACCAACCCGACCTCGGGCCAGCTGTTCGGCAGCTCGAACACCTACAACCGCCCGGGCCAGTCCTACATCGCGCTGCGGGCGATCCTGGGCAACGACCAGTGGGTCAAGGTCAACCAGGAGATCCAGAGCGACTACAAGTACGGCTCGATCACGCCCGAGGAGGTGATCGCGGTCTACCACAAGTACCTGCCGAACCAGTCGAAGGGCTGCCACAACAAGCTCGACGCGTTCTTCAAGCAGTGGTGGTACACGAGCTACTCGGGGAGTCCGGCGAACGGCAACAAGCCGTCCATCACAGGCCCGGGCCTGGCCGGCAACGACCACTTCTATGACGCCGACGGCGGCTGCTCGGACTACGGCGTCGACGCCACGCTCCCGGTCGGCAGCACCGTTCCCGCGACGCTCAGCCTGTCGATCGGCTCGGCCGCGAGCTTCGGGGCCTTCACGCCTGGCGTCGCGAAGGACTACACGGCGGCGATGACCGCGAACGTCATCTCCACCGCGGGCGAGGCGACGCTGTCGGTGACCGACCCGAGCAGCACCGCTCCGGGCCATCTGGTCAACGGCGCGTTCAGTCTCCCGACGGCGCTGAAGGCCGTCGGCACCAGCCCACAGAGCACGTCGGCCGGCGCGGGCACGGTCAGCGGCGCGCCGCTGACCCTGACCACCTGGTCCGAGCCGGTCTCCAACGTCGCGGCCCAGGTCCTGTTCACGCAGACGATCGGTGCCGGCGACGCGCTGCGCACCGGCCCCTACGCGAAGACGCTGACCCTCACGCTCAGCACCACTACGCCGTAAGACACACCGTCGCGCCGCCGTTGATCGCATTCAACGGCGGCGCGATCGACTCGGTGCCCGAATTCCCAGGAGCGCCGGCGACATCGCGGGCTCCCCGGCCGAGGCACTAACCCTGGGGCAGCCCGCGGCGGCGGAAGGCTGCGAAGCCGACCGCCATCAGGGCCATGGCGACGCCGGCCATCACGGTGAGCGCGCCGGTCTGGATCGCGCCTGCCGGAGGGTTGCCGACATGCGTGGTGGGCGAGAGGTCGAGTACCCATGGTCGGAACTTCAGGCCGGGACCGAGGAACGCGATGAACGTCATCACGCCGTAGCCGGCCCAGGCGATCCCGAACAGCCGAGGACGCAGTCCGTAGATCGCCAGTGCCAGCCCGGCGAGTACGAGTTCGGCCGGAAGGTAGGCCAGCCCGGAACCCAGGATGGGGCCGAGATCGGCCAGATCGCCGACCGACAGCGCGGTCGCGAGGCCCAGGACGAGCGATGAGCCGAGCACGATCGTGACGAGGCCACCCAGCACCACCAGCGCGTGCGAGGCCAGCCAGCGCGTCCGGGACAGCGTGCCGGAGAGTCGCGGCTCCAGGCGGCCGTCGGCCTCCTCGACCCGTAGCGTGCCGATCGCCTGCACGACGTACCCGGCCGCGATGACGGCGAGGTAGAGCTGGGTGGCGGCGACGAACCCGTCGAGCGGCTGGGCGTGGGCGATGCCCATGGCGTCGGCAAGGGCGGGATTGCCGGCCATCGCGTCGAGGAGCTGCTGGGAGAGGGCGCCCATCGTCGCCGTGAGCAGCACGCCGGCGGCGAGCCAGCCCAGGGTCGCGGGCCGGTGGATCCGGACCGCGAGCCCGATCGGATGGCGCAGCCGCGCAGCGGCACGCTCCGGGCCGGCAGCGCCCCGGACCAGCGCGCTGCCCAGGTCGCGCCGTGCCGCCAGCCGCACCGCCGCTCCACTCAGGGCGAATCCGACCGCGAGCGGGATGGCCAGCGCCCACCACCGTTGTTCCCCGAACGGCGCCGCCTTCTCCGCCCAGCCGAGCGGGGAGAGCCAGGTCGCCCAGGTCGAGGTGACGTCGCCGACGCCGCGTAGGACGTACGACGCCGCGAGGACGATCAGGCTCCAGGTGTAGACCCCCCGGGCGTGCAGGGTCAGCTGCGCCAACAGGGCCGCGAGCCCGGCGAAGACGAAGGCCAGGGCGCACAGTGAGAGCGCGTAGAGGATCGAGCGTGCGAGCGGCACCCCGGAGACCGCCAGGCCAAGGATGAACAGCGCCCCGGTGACGGCGATCGTGGCGGTGGCCACGAGGAGCGCCGCCAACGTCGGCTCGTGGCGGGCGACGCGTCCGCCGAGGAGCAGCTCGAGCCGGCCGGATTCCTCCTCACGGCGCGTTGCCCGCGCCACCAGGCTGATGCCCAGCAGCGGCAGGAGGAAGGCGGCCAGGAAGCCGAACTCGTCCTGGATCACGCCGCCGAGAGAGTCGATGCCCTCAACCCTGCCGTTGATCGCCATCAGCGCGTTCCCCGCGGTGACGGCCTCGGCGTAGGTGTGGATCTTGGCGGGGGTGTCGTAGAGCGCGGCGACGCTCGCTGCGGCACCGATCATGCTCGCGCTCAGCACGAGCACCCACACCAGGGCACTGCGCCGCTGGATGCGCCCGACGATGCCCACCATGATGCCCAGACCGTCCCGGCGGTCCGGCGCGGCCAGGGGTCGGGCGTTCATTGCGACGCCCCCGCCAGACTCGCGTCTGCGGCCGCGTCGTCCGGGTCCAGGGTTTGTCCGTAGCTGCGCAGGAACAGCTGGTCGAGGCTGGGGGGCGTGACCGTGAGGGTGAGGATGCGCGCCGCGTGCAGTCGCCCGATGACGGCGTCGAGATGGTCGGGGTCGATGGTCAACCGCGAGTCGGTCAGCCCGTCGAGTCGCTCGCTCTGGTGGTCGGCGACCCCGTCGACATCGGCCAGTCCGACCGGTTCGGCAACGGTCACGGCGTGCACGGCGGTCCGCGTGTGCGAGCGCAGGTCGGCGAGGGTGCCGCTGGCGACGGCGCGGCCCCGGCGGATGATGCTCACCCGGTCGGCCAGCGCCTCCACCTCGCTCATGATGTGACTGGACAGCAGGACGGTCACGCCGTCCGCCCGCCGTTCGCGGACACACTGCTGGAAGGCCTGCTCCATGAGCGGATCGAGACCCGAGGTCGGCTCGTCGAGCACCAGCAGGTCCGCGTCGGCGGCCAGGGCGGCGATCAGGGCCACCTTCTGCCGGTTGCCCTTGGAGTAGTCGCGCACGCGCTTGGTGAGGTCGAGGTCGAACCGCTCGACGAGGTCCGCGCGGCGGCGCTCGTCGACGCCGCCTTGGGTGGCGCCCAGGACGTCGAGGCACTGGCCCCCTGTCAGCGCCGGCCACAGGGCGACGTCGCCGGCGACATAGGCCAGCCGGTGGTGCAGGCGGGGTGCGTCGTGCCAGGGGTCGCCGCCGAACAGTTCGGCGTGGCCTGAGGTGGCCCGCATGAGCCCGAGCACAATCCGGATCGTCGTGGACTTGCCGGAGCCGTTGGGCCCGAGGAACCCGTGTACTTCGCCCGGGTGCACGGTGAGGTCGAGGCCGTCGAGGGCCCGGACGTCGCCGAAGACCTTGGTCAGTCCTTCGGTGCGGATCACGGGGTCGGTATCGGTCATGGCAGCGACTCCTTCGCAGGGGCCGTGAACGCGCCCCCGGTGTAGGCGGCGGTGACGTCCCTGGCCCACCGGTCGAGACCGGCGGGCGACAGCGGGTCGTCGCCGATGGCGGTGGCGATCTGGTTTCGCAGCAGGATCACGCCGAGGTCGTTGACCAGCAGGAACGCCGCACGGACGGCCGGATCCTCGGTGGGCGCGGCGGCCCCCAGCTCGACCATGGCGTCCAACAGTCGTCGCGTCGCGGCGTACCAACGGCCGAAGAGCGCTGCTCCGGCGGGGTCGTTGGTGAGGAGCAGCCGGCGAAGGTACGCCGGTAGCGGGGATCCGTGTGGGAATGCCCGGGCGAACGCCTCGGCCACCGAAGGGGTGGCCTCGCCGCTGGCGAGCATCTCGGCGAGGTCCTGACCGCCGAGTTCGGCGAAGATCGCGTCGAAGGACTCGGCCGCGTGGGCGTCCACGGCGACCCGCAGGCCGTCCTTGCTTCCGAAGTGGTGGAGCACCAGGCCGGGCGACACCCCGGCGGCGGTGGCGATCGCGCGCACCGTCACCGCGTCGTGCCCGCGCTCGGCGAACAGGCGGAGTGCGGCGTTGCGGATGTTTGCCCGGGCGGTGAGGTCCCGCTCGTCGATGCTTGAACTCACGTTCAAGAGACTAAACAGTTGTTCAAGTTCGCGCAAGCTTCGCTCGTGCGCGGTACGGAGGCGTCCGCGGTCTACCTTGGCGGGATGTGCCGCGTAGCCGCAGTGGGGTTGGTGGTCGAAGCGCCTTCCGCGGCATTCTCGGGTGACCGCGGTACAGGGACGCTGAAACGATGACGACCCAGATCGCGCAGTTCATGCGCCAGCTCGAGGGCATCTGGGATGCGCACGTGGAGGCGCTCATCGGACGCCGCGACGTCGCCGCGGCGATGCTGAACATGACGGCCGAGCCATCGGTCCGGCATCTCCCGACGATGACCGGCGCCGACGGCCGCTCGGCAGTCGAGCGCTTCTACCGCGGCGCGCTGCTGCCGCACGTTCCTGGCGATCTCGCACTGACCCGGCGTTCGCGGATCGTGGATCGTTTCCGCCTCGCCGACGAGCTGACGGTTTCGTTCCTGCACGACTGCGAGCTGGCGTGGCTGATCCCGGGGATCGCACCTACCGGGCGCCGCGCATCCGTGACCGCGATCGTCATCGTGGAGTTCGAGCGCGGCGCCATCGCGTCCCAGCGGACGCTGTGGGACTGCGCCTCGCTCACATCGCAGCTGGGCGTGACGGTCGGCCTGTACTCAATTTATACAGCACAGAAGGCGCTCATGAGGCCTTGGACCTTGCCGCATAATCGCCCGCCGTAGGCAGATCCGACCGGGGTGGAGGGGCGAAATGGCCGACGCATCGAAGGGGAGTGGGGCGATGACCGAGCATGCGGTGGTCATCGCCGGAGGCGGTCCTGCGGGGATGATGCTGGCGGCCGAGCTGGCCTTGGCGAAGGTCGACGTCGCGGTCGTCGAGCGGCGTCCCGATCACGCGCTCGCCGACTCGCGGGCCGGCGGGATTCACGCGCGCACGATCGAGGTGCTCGATCAGCGCGGGGTCGCCGATCGGTTCCTCGCGGAGGGGCAGGTGACCCAGGCCGCGACGTTCGGGACGACCGTGATGGACATGAGCGACTTCCCGACGCGTCATCCGTATTCGCTCGCGATCTTCCAGAACCAGATCGAGCGGATCATGGCCGCCTGGATCGCGGCGCTTGGAGTGCGCATCTACTACGGGCGCGAGGTGACGGGCTTCGCGCAGGACGACACCGGGGTCGACGTCCGGCTGTCCGACCGCGAGCCGCTGCGCGCGCGGTATCTGGTGGGGTGCGATGGAGGGCGCAGCACGATCCGCAAGGCGGCCGGGATCGAGTTCCCGGGCTGGGATCCGACGAGGAGCAACCTGATCGCCGAGGTCGAGCTGACCGAGGAGCCGCCGCCGGGTGTCCGTCACGACGCCGCCGGCGTCCACGGCCTCCACAGGATGCAGGATGGGAAGACGTTCCGGGTGGTCACGACCGAGCAGCAACCCGGGCGCGGCAGCGAGCAGCCCACCCTGCGCGAACTCGGTGACGCGCTCATCGCCGTCTACGGCACCGACTTCGGGATCCACAACCCCACGTGGATCTCCAGGTTCACCGATATGACCCGGCAGGCCGCGGCCTATCGCGTGGGACGCGTCCTGGTGGCCGGCGACGCGGCGCACGTGCACTACCCGGCGGGCGGACAGGGCCTCAGCCTCGGCGTGCAGGATGCGGTGAATCTCGGATGGAAGCTCGCGCAGGTGGTTCGCGGGACCACCCCGGAGAGCCTCCTGGACACCTACCACGCCGAGCGTCACCCGGTCGCTGCCCGCGCGCTCAGGTACACGATGGCGCAGACCGCGCTCCAGCGTCACGACGAGCGCACGAAGGCCGTGGTCGACGTGGTGTCGGAGCTGGTGAGGATGGACGAGCCTCGCAAACAGCTCGCGGGGCTCATCTCCGGTTTGGACATTCACTACGACCTCGGCGAGGGACATCCGCTGCTCGGGCGCCGCATGCCCGATCTCGACCTGACCACGGCCGACGGCCCGCTCGGAGTCTTCGAGCTGCTGCACGACGCCCGGCCGCTGCTGCTCGACCTCGGTCGGCCCGGCGGCCTCGGTCTCGGTCTCGCCGGATGGGCTGACCGTGTCCGGCTGATCGACGCGAGTTACGGCGGGAAGTGGGAGTTGCCGGTGCTCGGCGCGGTCAGCGCCCCGACCGCCGTGCTGGTCCGCCCGGACGGCTACGTCGCCTGGGTCGGGAATGGAACCGATGCGGGAGTCGGCGACGCGCTGGCGACCTGGTTCGGGCCGCCCACCGCGGCGTAGCTCTCGATCGTGGCGAGGAAGTCGTGGAAGGCCCGGTCGGTGCGTGCGGTGTCGCCGGTGGCGTCGAGATCCATGAGCAGGCCGCGGATGACGGCGAGCACGACGGTCGCCAGTTCGGGTCGGCCGAGGCTGCGCATGCCTTCCTCGAGCGGTGCGAGCCAGTCGGTCGTCGCGGTCCGCCGGAAGCCGGGCCAGAGCGGTTCTCCCGCGGCGTCGTGGAGCCGGCCGAACATGCGCAGGTACGGCGCGCCCTGCGGGCCGGAGATCACGGCCCAGGCGCGCGCGAGGGTGGCCGGGTACGGCTCGTCGGCTCGCAGGCGGATGCGGTCGGTGAAGACCGCGACCTGGCGCCGGCGGGCCTGCACGAGGACCTCGCGGAGGAGTTCGTCCCGGGTCCCGAAGTGGTAGATCAGCATTCGGTTCGACGTGCCAGCCGCGGCGGCCAGCGGCCCGAGCCGGTCCGGCAGGCCGTGCTCGAGCGCATGGTCGGTGCACGCGTCGAGGAGCCGCTGCCTGATCTCCGGTTGGCGCTGCCTGCCCATCGCTCGATGTTTTCACGTAACGATCGGTACGTCTATCGTTGCCGTCGACACACGACGGGAGGTCTTGATGCGGATCGTTTTCGTGCACGGGGCATGCGTGAAGGACGGGTCGTGGTGGTGGCACCGAACCGGTGAGCTGCTGGCCGAGCAGGGCATCGCCAGCGAGGCGCCCGCCCTGCCGAGTTGCGGCGAGACGGGTCTGCCGGCGGATGCGGGAGGGCCCGGGTTGGCCGAGGACGTCGCCGCGGTCCGGCACGTCTTGACCGCCAGCGACGAGCCGACCGTGGTGGTCGCCCACAGCTACGGCGGGATCGTCACCGCGGAGGCGGCGGCGAGGGTCGGCTCCGTGCGCCATCTGCTGCTCATCTCCAGCTACCTGCCCGAGGTCGGACAGAGCCTCTCCTCGTTCGGCGGGGAGGAGCCGGCCCCGTTTCTCGACCTCGACCCCGAGGGCGGCACCTTCACCGTCCGGCTGGACGCTCTGGCCGAGACATTCCTGCAGGACTGCGGCCCGGAGATCCAGCGGCAGGCGAGGGACAAGACGGCCCGCCAGAGCCTGGCGGTCCTCCAGCAGGCGGTGCAGTCAGCGGCCTGGCAGCACGTGCCATCGACCTACCTCGTCTGCGCCGAGGACCGGGGCACCCCCGCCGAGCTGCAGCGCGAGTTCGCCGGTCGCGCGGGCAGCGTCGTGGAACTCGACGCCGGCCACCATCCCTTCCTCTCGCAGCCCGCCGCCGTTCGCGACCTGATCCTCGCGCTGTAGCCGCGACGGTGAACCGGAGATTTTTGTAGCGCGTGACGCTAAAGTGGCGACGCAGTGCGAAGAGTCTTATGTTCTGACGCTCGGAGCTCAAAATGGGTAGCCGCGTCACGAGTGCGGATGTCGCGGCCGCCGCCGGCGTCTCGCGCGCGACGGTGAGCTACGCCCTCAACGGCGTGGAAGGCCGCATCTCCGAGCCGACACGAGCGCGGGTACTCGAAGCGGCTGAGCGGCTCGGCCATGTCACGAACGCGGTGGCACACGCGTTGCGCACGGGACGGACGGAAATCGTGCTGCTCGTACTGCCCTCGTGGCCGCTGGGGCCGGCTGTGGCCGAGTGGGTGAGCGCCGGCGTCGCGGAGCTCGAGCGGGTCGGATTCACGTCGCTGGTGCATCTCGACCAGTGTGATGGCGGCCAGAGCCTGGCGCGTGCGTGCTCGCGGGTCCGGCCGGTCGGGCTGATCGGCCCCGCGGAGGCGCTCACACCAGAGCGGGTGGCGTGGCTTGCGGACCACGGGACGCGCGCGATCGTGGCGATCGGCCAGAAGCCGCTGGCGCACGTCGCGACCATCGTCGTCGACCAGTCGCGCGTCGGCGAGACGGCGATCGCGCACCTCGTCGATCGCGGTCACCGCAGCATCGTCGCGGTGCTCCCGGGCGAGCCGCACTTTGCCGCGATCGGCGCCGACCGGGTGCGCGGGGCGCAGGCCGTCGCCAGTTCCCGCGGGGTGTCGCTCCAAGTCGTCGAAGCCACGTGCTCGATGGACGACATCGGGAAGGCGATCGCGCCGGTGCTGCCCGCGAAGCCGACGGCGCTGTACGCCTTCAACGACGAATTCGCGCTCGAGGCGATCGATGCGCTCAAGGCGACGGGTCGCAGCGTGCCGCGGGACGTCGCGGTGATCGGCTGCGACAACAGCGCCGCGGCCCGGCGCAGAAAGCTGACCACCGTCGAGCTCAGCGAGCCACACAGATGGGACGTGATCGTGGAGCGGCTGCACGCGCAGGCCGAAGGCGCCGAGGACCGCACACCGATCACGGGTCGCCCGACCCTGGTTCGCGGCGCCACCACCTGACAGGCAGACTGCTGTCTCGTGACGGGTGCGCTTCCTCTGCTCGGGTTCGGCCTGCCGGTGTCAGGGCCCTGGGCGACACCGGACACGATTCGTCACATCGCCCGCCGCGCTGACGAGCTCGGGTACGCGTCGCTGTGGACCTTCCAGCGCATGCTCTCCCCGGCCTCGACCGTGCTCGGCCCGTCGCACCAGTCGGTGCTCGATCCGGTCGTCGCGCTCTCGCACGTCGCGGGGTACACCGACCGGATCCGTCTGGGGACGGCGACGATCTGCGCGCCGTTCACCGCTCCCGCGCTGCTCGCGAAGTCGCTGACGTCGCTGGACGTGCTCTCCGGCGGCCGGCTCACCGTGGGCCTCGGGATGGGCTGGCTGCCGCAGGAGTACGCCGCCGCCGGCGTTGCCTATGAGCGGCGAGGGAAGCGAATGGACGAGTACCTGCGCTGCCTGGAGGCGCTGTGGACGCAGGATCCGGTCGAGTTCGCCGGCGAGTTCTACACCGTGCCGCGTTCGCACGTGGGACCACCGCCCGTGCAACGACCGCACCCCCCGGTGCTGCTGGGCGGCGCCGCTGCACCGGCACTGCGCCGCGCCGGCCGGCTCGCCCAAGGCTGGATCTGCAGCAGCCAGCAGGACCTGACCAACCTCGGCGCGTCGATCGAGACGGTCCGCGACGGCGCGCGTGCGGCCGGGCGCGGCCCGGAGGCCGTGCAGATCGTGGTGCGCGGCATCGTCGACCTCGTCGAAGACGAACCCTCAGCGCAGCGCCGACCGCTCCAGGGGACACGGGAGCAGGTGCTCGACGATCTCGCGGCACTGCGCGCGCAGGGCGTCACGGAGGTCTTCTTCGACCTCAACTTCTCGCCCCGGGTCAACGTTTCAGACGTCGACACCGGGGCGGCACTCGAGTACGCGGAGCAGGTGCTCGACGCGTTCGCGCCTACGCGGCTTCGACCTTCGGCATGATCTCCTCCTTGAGACGCTTGAGGTCGTCGAGCGTCTTGGCCACCGGCACGTCGGCGAACGGGGGCCAGAGGAGCGGCATGGTCAGCCCCGCCTCCTTGTAGCGCTTGAGCGTCTCGGTGATCTGGCCCGCGGAGCCCACGAGCAGGTTCGTGCCCTTGCCCGCCGGTGTCTGGTCGGAGTCCTGGTCGGTGATGACGAACCAGATCATGCTGCAGAGCTCGATGTCGTCGACCGACCGCCCGAGCTCCTCGAGCTCCTGGGCGATGGCGCCGCGCCAGCGCTGCAGATCCTCGGGCGTGTCCTGGATGCCGATCCAGCCCGACAGGTTGTACTTCGCGACCCGATTGGCCGAGCGCTTCGGGTCCTTGAGCCCGCTGAAGTAGATCGGCGGGTACGGCTTCTGGAGGGGCTTCGCACCGAATCCGCACCGGTCGAAGTCGGCGAACTCGCCGTGGTACTCGAACACGTCGTTCGTCCAGATGCCCTGCATGATCTCGAGCGTCTCGCGCACGTGCTTGTGCCGCTTGGGGAAGATGTGCGAGGCGCTCGCCGCGGCGAACTCCTCGGGCATCCAGCCGGCCCCGACGCCCACGTTGAGCCGGCCGTTGCTGAGGTGGTCGACCGTGGCGAGCTCCGCGGCCAGCACGCCCGGCGCGCGGTACGGCGTGTCGGTGATGCTCATGCCGATCCGCACCTTCTGCGTCTTGGCGGCGAGCCAGGGGATCAGCGGCCAGCCCTGGTACCACTCGCCGCGCGAGGACACCGGCAACTGCGTGGGGAACTCGTCCATCATCCCGAACGAGTACTGGAGCTCCCCGCGGTCGGAGGCCTCCGGGACGACGATCCGGTCGAGTGTCCAGACCGAATCGAAGTCGAGGTCCTCCGCGAGCATGGTGAGATCCTCGAGTTCCTTGACAGTCACCTTGTCGCGGAAGTTCGGCAGGTAGAGAGCGAGCTTCATGTGAATCGGCCTCCTCCAACGTGCGGACACTCGTAGCGGCCGGAACGTAACAGTTCTACGGCTCGCCGTCGCTCACGTCGATTCGCAGCTCGCGCTTGAGCACCTTGCCGGTGCTGTTGGTCGGCAGGGCGTCGACGAAGCGATAGCTGCGAGGCCGCTTATAGCGGGCGATGCGCTCCAGGCACGTCCGGTCGAGGTCGTCGGTCGACGGCGGGGCGCCAGCGTCGGCGGGCACCACGAACGCCATCACCGCCTCGCCCCATTCCGGGTCGGGCCGTCCGACCACGGCCACGGCCTGGACGGCGGGGTGGTGGAGCAGCGCCTCCTCGACCTCCCGCGGGTAGATGTTCATGCCCCCGCTGATGATCAGGTCCTTGGACCGGTCGCGCAGCGTGAGGTACCCGTCGGCGTCGAAGCTGCCGACGTCGCCGGTGTGCAGCCAGCCTCCACGCAGCGCCTCGGCGGTGGCATCGGGCTGGTTCCAGTAGCCGGCCATCACCACGTCGCCCCGGACCACCACTTCGCCGATCTCGCCCGCGGGGAGGCTGCGGTCGTCCCCGTCGAGGACGCGGACCTCGACGTCGGTGCGGGCGACGCCGACGCTCTGCAGTCGGTCGCGCCAGCGGGGATGCTCGCGGTCCGCGTGGTCGGCCTTCGAAAGTGCGGTGATCGTCATCGGCGTCTCGCCCTGCCCGTAGATCTGGGCCAGGCGGGGACCGAAGCGGGAGAGGGCGTCCTCCAGATCGACCAGGTACATCGGTGCGCCGCCGTAGACGATCGTCTTCAGGTGCGACAGCTCGGCGGCCGCGATCGTCGCGTCGCCGGCCAGTCGCTTCACCATCGTGGGAGCGGCGAAGAACGACATCCCCGGCCAGCGCCGCAGGAGGGCGGCGATCTCGTCGCCGTCGACGCCGCCCGACCGCGGAACGACGCTGACCGCCCCTCGGGCGATGTGGGGGAGCCCGTACAGCCCAGACCCGTGCGACAGCGGCGCCGCGTGGAGGATGCTGTCCTGCGCCGTCACCGAGTCGATGTCGGCGTAGTAGCTGAGGGTCATCAGGAGCAGGTTGCGGTTCGTGAGCGTGGCTCCCTTGGGCCGTCCGGTCGTGCCGCTGGTGTAGAACAGCCAGGCCGGGTCATCCGGTTGGCGGTCGACGAGCGGCGCCGGCGACGACGCCTGGATCCGTTCCCAGCGCTCACCGGGTGCGACCACCGCCGCCTTCAGCGAGGCGATCGTGGCGACCAGCGGCTCGACGTCGTCGGCGTGGTCGGGGTCGGTCACGACGACGGCCGTCTCGCTGTGCTCGAGGATGTAGGCGATCTCGTCGCGGTGCAGGCGCGCGTTGATCGGCACGACCACGAGGCCCGCGTGCCAGCTGGCGAACATCGCCTCCAGATACTCGGGCCGGTTGCGCATCACGATCGCGACCCGGTCGCCGGGTGACAGGCCGAAGCCGTCGCGCAGGCCGGCGGCCGCGGCGGCGGTCCGCGCGGCGAACGTGGCCCAGTCGGCATGGACGCGCTCGCCGTCGGCGAGTGCCGGTTCAGCGGGCCGCAGGCGCCCGTGGCGCGCGACCCAAACGGCCGGGTTCAAAGCACCGTCCTCACCATCCGGCCAGCCTAAGTCATGCTGGGCGCGGCGTCGCCACTAGTGATCGAGGAGGTGGTCGAAGCTGGCCTGGGTGGCGTCGGCCGCGGTCGGCCGTGGGTCGCCCTGATGCACCCAGTGCCCTCGAAGGTCGGCCATGCGCGCGGAGCGGATGTGCACCGTCGGATCGAGCGGCGCGATCATCAGCCGGCCGAACTGCTCCACACCGAGGACGCGCGCGTAGAACGTGCGCCCGCGCGCGCTGACGAGCACGACATCCTGTGGCTGGACGCGGGAGGCCATGAGGGTGCTCAGGCTACCGCCTGAGGGGTGGCGTCAAAGACGCCCCCGCAGAGCGACACAAATCGCCACCACCCCGGGACCTGCGGGCGCGGGCGCAGGCGTTCGCTCACTCGCAAGTCGTCACCCGCGGTTGACGCGCGCTTGGAAATCCAGCCCGTGGGTAGCTCCCGCTGCATCAATGTCGACAGGAGGCATGAGTTGCCACTAGCTATCGCCGGAACGGGTTACGGAATCATCGGGATCCTGGTCATCATCTTGCTCGTGATCCTGATCGTGTACTTCGCGCGCCGCGCCTAGTACGCGTCGGTACGGCGGTCGTCATTGACGGCGCGCGCCTTACAGATTTCTGAACGAGCGGCCGGCGATGGTCGTTTGAGCGATTCGCACGGCATCCTGGATCGCTGAATGAAACGCTTGATCGCGCCGTTGATCCTCGTGGTGGTCGTGGGCCTCGCACTCGTGCTGACGCGCGGGAGCGGGCCACCGACCGGTGACGCGCAGACACCCGGCTCGGCCGTGCCGGAGCTCACGGTGCCGCGCCTGGACGGCGGCGGCGAGTTCGCGCTCTCGCAGTTGGCGTCGTCGAAGACTCCGACGCTGTTGTGGTTCTGGGCTCCATGGTGCCCGATCTGCGGCGAGGAGGCACCCGCGATCGAGCGCCTGGCCTCGGAGGCCGGCGCGGACCTGACCGTGGTCGCGATCGGTGGTCGCGACGACGCGGCGAACGGTCCGGAGTTCGTCGCTCGCCATGGCCTCCGCACGCCGACGATGTTGTTCGACGAGTCGATGGCGTCGTGGCAGGCGTATCGGATCGTCGGCCAGCCCGGTGCGGTGCTGCTCGATCGTGACGGGCGCGAGCGTGGGCGCTGGGCCGGCGCGTTCGACACGAGCCTCGCGCTCGACGCCGCACGCGCCTTGTAGGCAGCCACCGATCGGACATGTCCCCCTTCGAGCCGGCACGCGGGCGCGCGTCAGGTCTCCGGGACGGGCTTGAGCTTGATGGTTGCGGGCCGGGTGATCCGCGGGCGCTCGCCGAGCTTGACGACGACCACCCCGGCCATGATCAGCACGCCGCCGCCGAGTTGCAGGGCGCCCGGGACCTGGTTGAGCAGCAGCCACGCGAAGGAGACGCCCGCGACGACCTCGAGCAGGGCGACGAACGAGGCGAGGCGCGAGCCGAGCCGGCGGCTGGCGGCGATCCCGAGGGTATAGGCGATGCCGGCCGTCACGACGCCGAGCCCAAGCAGCGGGATCCACCACGTGACGGGGCTGCCGGCGAGCACCGCCGAGGCGGTCGTCGCGTGCATCGGGAGCAGGCCGATGGCGCCGAGGGCGGCGAGCACGAGCGCTCCGGCCGCAAGACCGCTGCCGGCCAGAGCCACCGGCGGGAGGCCTGGGCGCAGGGTGGCGGCGAGCACGAAGTAGGAGGCGGCGCAGACCATCGCGATCAGCGCCCAGACGATGCCGATCGGCGCGAGATCGGAGCCCGACAGGAGATCGAGGACCAGGATGAGACCGAGCGCGGCGAGGCCGGCGCCGGCCACCGTCAGCGGACCGGGCCGTTCACCGTGGCGCAGCCAGAGCCAGACCACCACGGCGGCGGGCGCCGTGTACTCGATCAGCAGCGCGGGCCCGACGTCCATGTGGTCCACGGCCGAGAAGTAGGCGAACTGCGCACCGGCGACGGGCACCGCGCCGAAGAGCAGCACGAAGCCGGCGTTCGCGCGCAGGGCGCCCCAGCGGCCGCGGAGTGAGCGCGCGGCGAGCGGCGCGACCACGAGTGCGGCGATCGCCAGGCGGGCGAGCACGACGGCTCCGGCGGTCCAGCCGGCGTCGAGCAGACCGCGCGCGAGCGGTCCGGACATCCCGAACGACACTGCCGAGGCAACCGCCAGCGCCAGCCCGAACGCGAGGTCGGGGCGAGCGTGCGCGTCATTAGCCATGCCTTCCATGGACAATGACAATAGGCGACATGAGGTAAGCTGTCAACGTGCTGTTCGCAAATGACACCGAGGCGTCGCTGCGGGCCGCGGTCGCGCTCGTCAACAGCGCCGTAGAGCCGGACACGCTCACCGAGATCAGCCAACTCGACACGTTCTACGACGAGCACGGATTCACGGGACGCCACGATTCCGACGCGGCCGAGCTCGGCGCGCTGCGGGCGCTGCGGCCGGTGCTGCGCGAGTTGCTGACGGCTGAGCGCGACACCGCGGCGCAGCTCGTCAACACGCTGCTGGCCGACGCGCAGGCCCTGCCGCAGTTGCGCCGCCACGACGGTCTCGACTGGCACATCCACGCCGTGCCCGGGGAGGCGCCGCTGGATCGCCGCATGGCGGTCGAGGCGGCGATGGCGATGATCGACGTGATCCGCGCCGACGAGCTCTCGCGGCTCTCGGTATGTGCCGACCAGCGTTGCGAAGGGCTCGTCCTCGACCTCTCGCGCAACCGCTCACGCCGCTTCTGCAGCACGACGTGCGCGAACCGCAACGCGGTGGCCGCCTACCGCGCCCGCGGACGGCGACAGACCTGACCCACGCAATCAGGGTTCAGCGGGCGTCGTGATCGCGATCTCCGCCCAGGACCGGATGCCGCCGGGGAGGATCTGCTCGCCGCCCCAGCGATCGCTGAACGTCTGCAGCAGGTGCCGGCTGAAGCTCGCGTTGGCGCGCGGTCTGTCCGTCGGGACGTCCCGGCCGGGAGCTTCGAGCTCCAACCGGACCGAGGTGCGTGAGCACGCGATCCTCAGGACCGCCGGGTGGCCGTGCCTGCCGTCGACGTCGACGTTGTCGGCGATCAGCTCGGAGACGATCAGACGCGCGCGATCGAGCACGCCATGGGGCGCGCGGTCGCGCAGGATCTCGGTGACGAAGCGGCGCGCGGCTGCCGGGGCGTCGGGATCGAGTGCGAGCTTGGTCTCGAACAGCCCGCTGTCCGCGGAGGGGTGGTTCGCGTCGTCAAGCGCCTGCAGCAGGTCGATCGATACGCGCAGCTGGTCGTTCTCGACCGCGAGTGCCAACGCGCCGTTACGAAAGGTCGCGACCGTGTCCCGCATGGCCTGCAACTCGCGCTTCTGCGCGGAACACGTGGCGCGCAGTTGATCGAGCTCGTCTGCGCTGGAGCGATCCGGCGGCGCGGATCGTCTGGTCATATTTCGGTCTGCCCGCATCAGGCGACCTCCTCGGAACCCGCCCCGTCCGACACACAGGCGCGACAGTTTCCAGCTAAGGGCGGAGGTCGAACGACCCCGCTTCGGGCTCCCGGTCGAGACCGGCTCCTGAGCGCTGACGGACGAACCTCCCTGTTCTTTCGAAGTTACTCCTTCGACAGTCCTTCGTGACGTTCAGTCCGGTTTCGGCTCGTCGCGCAGCGGCAGGTACGGCTCCTGCTCTGGCGGGTGACCGCCCTGGATGGCGCGGCTGCGCTCCATCTCGGAGTTCAACTCGGCGCCGAGCAGCACGATGATGTTCGTGATCCACAACCAGGTGAGGAAGACGATCACGCCGCCGAGCGAGCCGTAGGTCTTGTTGTAGGCGGAGAACCTCGCGACGTAGAGCGCGAACAGCGCGGACGCGATCAGCCAGAGCACGACGGCGAACAGGCCGCCGGGCGTGACCCACGGGAACCCGGGCTGCTTGACGTTCGGGCACGCCCAGTACAGCAGCGAGATCATGAAGGACACGATCAGCAGCAGGACCGGCCACTTCACGATGCCCCAGACCTCCACGAAGGTGCTGCCGAGGCCGATGATGTCGCCCGCCTTCTGCGCAAGCGGGCCGGTGAAGACGACGGCCAGCGCCGTCACGGTCAGCAGCGCCAGCAGGACGACCGTGACCGCGAGTCGCACCGGGATCTTCTTCCAGATCGGCCGGCCCTCGGGCACATCCCAGACGGTGTTGGACGCGTCCATGAATGCGCCGATGTAGCCGGACGCCGCCCAGATCGCGGCTGCCAGGCCGATGATCAGCGCGACCGTCGACCCGCCCTGGTTGGACTCGAGGCTGTTCAGCACGTTCGTGAGGATGTCCTTCGCCGGACCGGGAGCGACGGTGCTGAGGTTGTCGAGCAGCGGCTGCGTGGCCGACGGCCCGATCACGCCGAGCACCGAGACCAGCGCCAGCAGCATCGGGAAGAGCGACAGCACGCCGAAGTAGGTCAGCGCCGCGGCCCAGGTCGTCAACTGGTCCTCGCTGAACTGCTTGAAAGTCCGCTTCACGATCGCCGGGAAGGCCTCCTTGGGCAGATCGGTCGGCTGATCGGGTCCGTCGCGCTCGGGGGCGGATGCGGCATGGGCCATGCACGCTGCGCTACCCAGATTCGCGTCGCGTCAACAGGGACGTCAGCTCCATCACGAGCGCGTGAAGTCGGGGAGCGAGTGGGTAGAGCCAGAACATGGCCACTACACGAACCGCTTCTCAAGGCATCCTGTCCGACGACCGCTCCGAGGAGCGCGAGCAGATCATCGCGATGCTGACCAAGGCGTACTGGATGGAGATGGAGACGGTCATCAACTACGTCACCAACTCCGTCAACCCGGACGGCGTTCGCGCACAGGAGATCATCGAATCGCTACGCGCGGACGTCCAGGAGGAGCTCACGCACGCACAGCAGTTCGCCACGCGCATCAAGGAGCTCTACGGCGTCGTCCCGTCCTCGATCGATTTCACGCCCGAGCAGACCTATCTGGCGCCGCCCGAGCGTCAGACCGACATCGTCCACGTCATCAAGGGCGTGATCGAGGCTGAGACGGGCGCGATCGAGCACTACAACGCGATCATCGAGGCCACCGACGGGACGGACCCGGTGACCAACGACATGGTGATCGCGATCCTGCGTGACGAGGAGGGCCACCGCCGGCTCTTCGAAGGATTCCTGCGCGAGTACGAGGCCGAGGCGATCGCCTGACGCATTGCACGCTCAGCCATCGAACCTCGGTCCGAGGACGAAGATCTCGACCGCGATGTCGGGATCGACCACGTTGTCGCTGAGAAACGCCTCGACCGAGCGGCCGCTGTGCTCCGTCACCGCCGCCACGAGCTCACGCCGCATGGTGCTCTGAAACCGCCGGCGCATGTCCATCACCGCTTGTGACTGGCCGTCCTCGACCAGGCTGCGCTCCGCCTTGAGCAGGGTGTCACGCAACACGACGATGATCACGTCGTCATTGATCGTCGTGTGCGCCTGCGTCGGCCCACGGCCGGTGTACTCGCGCACCAGCCGCACCACGGCGAGGTTGATCGCCTGTGCCGTGTGGCCGCGTGTGAGACCTACGTCGGGGCTCGCCATGCGAACCCTCCCTCCGTCTCCTTCAATTGTCGGGCCGCGACACGGATGAGGAGATCCGGAGTGCCGGAAGCGGCGCCCGACCCTACGGCAGGAGGGTCGCGGTGCTAGTCGCGAAGCGCCAGGCGGTGTCGGCCTCCATCCAGTCTCGCACACACCCTGGTTCGGTCAAGTCCGCGGCGCCGGGTAGAGCGTCGCCCATGAGCTGCGTCGATCGTCGCGGCAGCGCTGCTCGACTTCCTCGGCTGGGAGTGACGGCGCGGCGATCGGGTAGACCGAAGGCTCACGAGGGAACGGAGTGAGCGTGGCCGAGGACGACGAACTGCGCCGGCTGTTGGAGCTGATGCTGCTGATCCGGGCGTTCGAGCCCGAGGCCGAGCGGCAGTACAAGAAGGCGCGGATCGGCGGCTACTGCCACCTGGCGACGGGCCAGGAGGCGACCCATGTCGGCGCGGTCGGCGCGATGCGCGACGACGACGTGCTGGTGACCGCCTACCGCGACCACGGGCTGGCGCTCGCGCGCGGCGTCGATCCCAACGCGGTGATGGCCGAGCTGTTCGGGCGAGTCGACGGGTGCGCGCACGGGCGCGGCGGCTCGATGCATCTGCTCGACGTCGAGCGCGGCTTCCTCGGCGGCTGGGGCATCGTCGGGGGCCATCTGCCGGTCGCCACCGGCGTGGCGCTCGAGCTCGCCCGCCATGACGAGCAGCGGGCCGTGCTGTGCGAGCTCGGCGACGGCGCGGTCAACACCGGCGCCTGGCACGAGTCGCTGAACCTCGCAGCGCTCTGGGACCTGCCGATCGTCTTCCTGGTCGTCAACAACCTCTACGGCATGGGCACGAGCGTCGAGCGGGCGTCGGCCGAACCGGAGCTCTACAAGCGCGCGGCGGCGTTCCGGATGCACGGCGAGCGCGTCGACGGCGACGACCTCGAAGCGGTGCTCGGCGCCACCGGCGGGCTGCTCGATCGCGCACGTGACGAGCGCAAGCCCGCGGTCCTCGAGGCGCTCACCTACCGCTATCGCGGGCACTCCGTAGCCGATGCCGGGTTCAGCTACCGCGACAAGGACGAGGTGGCTCAATACCAGGACCACGACCCGATCGACCGCGCCGCGAAGCGGCTCGGGCTCGACGAGGCCGCGGTCGACGAGCTGCGCGAAGCGGCCCAGCGCCGCGTGGACGAGGCGGTCGAGTTCGCCGAGAGCAGCGACGAACCTGACGTGGCGAGCCTCGCCGAGCACGTCTACGGCGATCCCGCCTGGGAGCAGCAGTTCGAGCGCATGCTCACCGGTGCACCGTTCGGCGAAGGGACGGAGGCGTGAGCGAGAAGCTGACCGTGCGCGAGGCGCTGCGGCTCGCGCTCGAGCAGGAGCTGGCGCGCGACGAGCGTGTGTTCGTGCTCGGCGAGGAGGTCGGGCTCTTCGACGGCGCCTATCGCGTCACCGCGGGGCTGATGGAGCGCTTCGGCGAGTCACGCGTGCGCGACACGCCGATCTCCGAGGAGGGCTTCGTGGGCGCGGCGATCGGCGCCGCGATGGCCGGCGCGCGCCCGGTCGTGGAGATCATGACGGTCAACTTCAGCCTGGTGGCGATGGACCAGATCGTCAACAACGCGGCCAAGATCCGCTACATGTTCGGCGGCGAGGCCGGGTGCCCGCTCGTCGTGCGGACGCCGGGCGGCGGCGGCAGCCAGCTCACCGCGCAGCACTCGCAGAGCTTCGACGCGTGGTTCGCCCACGTGCCCGGCCTGAAGGTCCTCGCCCCGGCCACCCCGAACGACGCCAAGGGCCTGCTCAAGGCCGCGATCCGCGACGACGATCCCGTGCTCTTCCTCGAGAGCTTCCCGCTCTACAACGTCAAGGGAGAGGTCGACGACGACGAGGACGCCGTGACCCCGATCGGCCAGGCCCGGATCGCGCGCGAAGGCACCGACCTCACGCTCGTCGCGCACTCCTACGCCGTCGTCCGTGCCCTGAAGGCGGCCGAGAGGCTCCAGGAGGAGGACGACGTCTCGGCCGAGGTGATCGACCTCCGCTCGCTGCGCCCGCTGGACATGGACACGGTCGCCGCCTCCGTCCGCAAGACCAATCGTGCGCTGTGCGTCGAGGAGGGCTGGGCGACCTACGGCGTCACCGCGGAGCTCGCCGCCCGCATCGGCAGCGCCTGCTTCGACCACCTCGACGCGCCCGTCGAGCGCGTCGGCGCCGCCGAGGTGCCGCTCCCGTACGCCAAGAACCTGGAACAGGCCGCGCTGCCCGGACACGAGAAGATCGCCGCCGCCGCGCGACGGCTGCTCAACCTCTGACGGCTCGGGTGAATAGTCTGCCCGGACCCTATGGCGCCCGACGACCGCCACGAACGCGTCGTGCGGACGCTCACCTTCTGGCTGCGGCCGGAGTTCGTGCTGCGCGTCGTCAACCGCTTTCAGAAGGTCGCGGGCTTCGACCGCGCGATCGCGCTGGCCTCCAGCGCCCTGACGGCGCTGATCCCGCTGACGATCTTGACGAGCGCGCTTTCCTCCCACCTGGGGGGCAGGGGTTCGGCCGAGCGGATCATCAATCGCTACGAGTTGAGCGGTGGCGGCGCCGAGGCGGTGCGGGACATCTTCGCGCCTCCGTCTGGCTCGAGCACGAGCATCGGCATCCTCGGGGCGCTGTTTCTGATGGTCGCGGTCCTGAGCTTCACCCGTGCCATGCAGCGCCTGATCGAGCAGTCGTGGGAGCTGAGCCCGTTGAGCGTGCGCAACACGTTCAACGGGCTGCTGTGGATCTGCGGGCTTGGGCTGTACCTGGGCGTCAGCGGTGCGATCCACGGGTGGCTCGGACGCGGCCGCCTCGATCTCACCCCCGCGCTGCTGATCATTCCGCTGGCGGCGGTGTTCCTCGTCTGGAGCGGTTGGATCCTCAGCGCCAAGCGAATCCAGCGCAAGGACCTGATCCCGTTCGGCATCGTCGCGTCGGTGCTGCTCTCGATCTACTCGGTCGGGGCGGCGATCTACGTCCCGCATCTGTTCAGCACGTACGCCACGCGCTACGGCGTCATCGGCGCGGTGTTCGCGATGATCTCGACGCTCTTCTGCGTGATGGTCGTCCTGGTCGGGTCGGCCGCGGCCGGGCGCGAGATCCGCGATCAGCTCGACCGCATCCAGCGGGGCGACAGGCCCGCCGAGGACGAGGTCAGGCAGCAATGGGATGCGGTCACGAGGCAGGCCCGGTCGCGTTGGGACATGCTGCGGGCGCAGATCCAGGAGCGCCGCAGCAGGCGCGAGCGGTGAGCCCTCAATCGTGGCCGTGGTGCGGGTGGCGGCCGCGCCGCCCGGGGGCTCCGGCGATCATGTAGACGGTGTCGCCCTCGGCCGCCGAGGCGAGCAGGTCGGGCCGGCGGTCGCGATTGACGTCACCGACGCCGACCGCGTCGAAGCCGAGGTTCTCGCCCGCGGTCGTCGAGGTGATCGTGCGCAGCTTCGTGCCGGTCGCGCCGGAGTAGATCTCGATCTTGCCCGCGTCCGCCGCTCCCTCGTCACTCTGGTAGGAGCCGATCGCGATGTCCGGACGCCCGTCGCCGTCGACGTCGCCCGCGCCGCGCCCGGGGCCGAGGCCGGCGCCGGGCTGTGCGCCGAACCAGGAGCGCAGGAGCGTTCCGTCGCGGCCCGAGTACAGGCCCGCGAAGCCGCTGTCCGGGCCGTTGTCGGCCGCGTCGTAGTCGCCGCCGAAGATGTCCGGGATCCGGTCGCGGTTGACGTCGCCGACGCCCGCGAGGAAGAACGTGCCGAAATGCCGTGTGGCGGCCGAGGGCGGGAGCGCGTAGAGCAGCCGGCCGGTGGCGCCGGAGAAGACGTAGCCGGCGCCGCCGCCGCCGACGATCTCGTCGGGGACGCGGTCGCCGTCGACGTCCTCCGTCATCCCCGTTCCCGCGCCGAAGGTGTGCGTCGTGTCCGGTGCCGGGATCGTGTAGAGCGGCGCGTAGGTACGCCCTGAGTACACATAGGCGATCCCGCCGCCGGCGTGCGCGGGCGCCCCGATCAGCAGGTCCGGGCGGCCGTCGCGGTTGACGTCACCGGCACTCGAGACGGCGGCGCCGAAGGAGTCCGGGACCGCCTCGCCCACGAACGCATGCAGCAGCGATCCGTCGCGACCGGAGTAGAGATACGCGTGGCCGGGCGCATCCAGCGTCTGGCGCGGCGCGCCGCTGATGATGTCGTTGTACCCGTCGCGGTTCGTGTCGCCGGCATCGGCGATCGCAAAGCCGTTCGCGTCGCCCGGCTGGCCGGCGAAGGAGCGGAGCACCGCGCCCGTCGCGCCCGAGAGCAGCCAGGTCGTGCCGCGGTCGTTGCCGGGTTCGCCGATGATCGCCTCGGCGGCCCCGTCGCGGTTGACGTCGGCCAGCGGCGATACGGCCCAGCCGAAGTAGTCGCCCGCACTCCCCGTGTGCTGCCAGAGGACGTCGACCCGTTCCTTGAAACCCGCGCTCGCGGCGGCGGGAGCGACGAGCGTCAACGCGGCCGCGACGGCCATGGCGTGCTTGAGCATGCCGCCCGTTCTACGGGCTGCTCGGCACCGGCGCTTCCATGAAATTGCGCAGTTGCGACGGCGCCAGCCCGAAGCTCGCGCGGAAGCGATCGGTGAAGTGCGACGGCGTGCAGTAGCCGAGGTCGGCGGCGAGGAGCGTCAGCGGCGCATCCGGGTCCTCCTCGAGGCGCTCGACCGCGAGCCGCAGCCGCAGATCGTGCAGGTAGGCCGTCAGCGTCCGGCCGGTGCACTCGCGGAAGACGCGCGTCAGGTGAAACGGAGAGACGTAGAGCTCCGCGGCGAGCTCACTCAGTGAGAGCGGCTGTGCGAGG
Source organism: uncultured Solirubrobacteraceae bacterium (assembly GCA_963848475.1). Taxonomy (GTDB): domain Bacteria; phylum Actinomycetota; class Thermoleophilia; order Solirubrobacterales; family Solirubrobacteraceae; genus Solirubrobacter. The sequence continues at coordinate 234,377 of CAWKDW010000012.1, forward strand.
CGGGCGATCAGCAGCTCCTTGGCGTGCTCGGTGAGCTCGGTGCGGGCGCGGCGCGTCCGCGCGCGGCGCCCCGACTCGGGCACCGGTGCCCCGAGCGCGCGGCCGACGAGCTCGAGCGCGGTCTCCTCGACCAGCAGGTCCTCGGCGTCGCCGCGGAGCAGGCGAGCGAGCCGGCGGGCGAGCAGGAACGTCCGCGCGTCGACGCGACCGACCGGCGAGTGGGGCGCGTCGAGCAGCTCGGCGGCCGGGGCGATGAACAGCGACACGTCGCCGCGCTCGTCGCGCAGAGAGCGCTCATAGGTCTCGAACGGGTGGTAGAACACGACGTCGTTGGGGGTGACGACGAGCTGTGTCCCGCGGCGCATGAGCCCCACGACGGTGCCCGGGAACACCACATGCGGCCGCTCGCCGATGTTGTCGTTCGTCTCGTGCCACAGCGCGTTGCCCGGCGGGCAGCGATAGACGCCGACCCGCAGTGAAGGCGTGCTGTAGACGCTCACCTACGCGATCGTACGCCGCAGTGGTGCTGGCGCCCAGCCGCTGCGGTCTATAGCGTCACCCTCGCTGTGACACCGCCGGTCTCAGCCGACCCTGACGCTGACCTGCTGGCCCGCATGCGCCGTGGTGACGAGCGCGCGTTCCGCACGCTCGTGGACCGCTACAGCGCGACGATGCTGCGGGTCGCGAGACTGCATGTCCGCGATCGGCAAGCCGCCGAGGAGGTGGTCCAGGAGACGTGGCTGGCCGTGGTGCGCGGCCTCGAGCGCTTCGAGGGACGCTCGACGCTGAAGACCTGGCTCTTCCGCATCCTCACGAACCGCGCCAAGACGCGGGGCGAACGCGAGGCGCGAAGCGTGCCGTTCTCCTCGCTCGCGGCGGCCGACGCTTCGGGCGACGAGCAGGCGGTCGACGCCGATCGCTTCCTCGGCCCCGGTGACGAGGACGCGGGCCACTGGGCGGTGCCGCCCGCGAGCTGGGAGACGCTGCCGGACGAGCGGCTGCTCTCGTGAGCGCCGTGTGCTCGAGCACCACCTGACGCTCTGCGACGGCTGCGTCGCCTACGTCGAGCAGATGCGCGAGACCCGGCGCCTGACCGGCACGCTCGACATCGACGACGTTCCCGAAGCGGGCGTCGAGCGTCTGATGGACGCGTTCCGGGCCTACCAGGTGGAACGCGCGAACGGGCCCGGCGGGTTGGCGTCAGGGTCGCTGCCAAGCGCGGAAGGCGTCGAGTAGGGCGACGACATCGGGCCGCTGCTCGAGCGCCTTGAGGTCGCCGGCGAGCCGGAGCGTGAGGCGCAGCTGCTCGACGTGGTTCACGCAGCCGGAGCAGACGGTCAGGTGCGCTTCGAAGCGGGTGCGCTGGTGCTCGTCGAGCGCGCCATCGAAGTAGTCGGTGACGAGTTCCACGAGCTCCCGGCAGGTCATGCCGTCCTCAGGGGCATCCTGTCTGGTCCGGTTTGGGGGCCGAGCGTTACATCTGGTCGACTCGCGAGACAGCAGACGCGTGCAGAACTCTTCCCCCTCGCTCGCACCCGGCTCCCGCTTCCCGGATGTCGAGCTCACCGATCACTCCGGCAACCGCCGCACGCTCTCGGAGCTGATCGCCGGCGATCCGGCCGTCCTGCAGTTCTATCGCGGCTGGTGGTGCCCGAAGGAGCAGGCCTTCCTGCGCCGGCTGGTCGCGTTCCAGGACGAGGTCGAAGTCGCCTACGCGCGCATCATCTCGGTGAGCGTGGATGCGCCCGAGGTCGCGGCGGCGTTCCGCGCGGGCCTCGGCGCGCGCACCGGATCGTCGATTCCGACGGCGAGGCCGGCTGGATCTCGCTCGTCCGTCCGCCGGTCGGCGTCCGGCGTAGGCTTGCGCCGCGGCCGCCGGGGTGGTATTTAACCAAGTCGTTACTTAACGGAACTGTTACATGCCCACCGACCATCTCAGCCTGACCTTCGCGGCGCTCGCGGATCCCACCCGCCGCTCGATCCTGACCCGGCTCGCCGAGGGGGAAGCCACGGTGAACGAGCTCGCCGAGCCGTTCTCGGTCAGCCTCCCCGCGATCTCACGCCACCTGAAGGTGCTCGAACGGGCGGGCCTGATCGTGCGCAGCCGCGAGGCCCAGTGGCGCCCGAGCCGGATGCAGGCCGAACCACTCGACGAGGCGGTCGCGTGGATGCAGTCGCGGAAGCGAACGTGGGAGGACCGGATGGACCGACTCGACGCGCACCTGCGTCTGACAGGAGAGCAAGATGACTGACCCGACCCCCGTCGCACCCGCCGATCAGCAGATCCTGATCACGCGCTTCTTCGACGCGCCGCGCGAGTCGGTGTTCCGGGCATGGACCGATCCCGACGAGGTCGCGGCCTGGTACGGCCCCGAGCAGTTCGACACGCCGCGCGAGCGGGTCCGCATCGACCTCCGTCCCGGTGGGCGCTACGAGCTCACGATGGTCCAGCGCGGCAGCGGCGCCGAGTTCGCGATCGGCTACGACATCATCGAGCTCGTGGTGCCGGAGCTGCTCGTCCTGCGCTCGGACCCGATGCCGGAGATGGGCATGCACGAGCCGACCGTCACCCGCGTCGAGTTCCACGACCACGGCGCCAAGACCCGCATGACGCTCACCGACGGGCCATACCCGGGCGGCGGCGGCCACGCGGAGGCCGGCTGGAGCGCCTCCTTCGACAAGCTCGCGTCCCACCTCACCGGGTAGGGACTGCGGCCGCCGCGCTGCCGTCGTTGCGCTCACCGCGCCCTCGGGCGTAGTCTCGCGCTGCGGTGAGTGGTCCCGAGCCTCCGATCAGGACGGTCGAGCTTCGCCCGGGCGGCCGGTTCGGCGGCTATCGGATCGAGGCGGCCGTCGGGCGCGGTGGGATGGCCGTGGTCTACCGCGCCGAGCACCTACATCTGCGCCGGCAGGTCGCGCTGAAGGTGCCGATGCCCGAGCTGGCCGAGGATGCCGCCTTCCGTGAGCGCTTCATCCGCGAGGCGCGCGCGGCGGCGACGCTGACGCACCCGAACCTTGTGGCGGTCTACGACGCCGGGGAGATCGATGGCGTCCTGTTTCTCGCGATGCAGTTCGTCGACGGCGACGATCTCGCGCGGTTGCTCAAGCGCGACGGCCCGCCGAGCGCGGCACGCACCGCGTCCGTGATCACCCAGGTCGCGGCGGCGCTCGATGCCGCGCATGAGCTTGGGCTCGTGCACCGCGACGTCAAGCCCGCCAACGTTCTCGTCGAGGGCGACCACTGCTATCTGGCCGACTTCGGCGTCACGAAGCTCAGCGACGCGACCGTCCCGACGCTGACCGGCGACGTGCTCGGCACGCTCAGCTATGCCGCTCCGGAGCAGATCGAGGGCGCGGCGGTCGATCGCCGCGCCGACGTCTACGCGCTCGGCTGCACCGCATACGAGTGCCTCGTCGGCCAGACGCCGTTCGCCCACCGCACCGGGGCCGCGCTGCTCTACGCCCAGCTCACGGAGGCCCCGCCGCGTCCGACCGATCGCCGCCCGGCGCTGCCCGAGGCGGTCAACGCGGTGCTCGCGCGCGCTCTGGCGAAGGCCAAGGAGGACCGGTTCGCCACCTGCGGCGAGCTTGCCGGCGCGCTCGCCCGAGCGCTCGATCTGGCGGAGGGCCGCGCGCCGTCGCTCGTCGCCCCGCCTGCTCGGGAGCGAGTCCCGCTTCCGCCGCCGCTCGCGCGCTGCCGGACCCACCCGTTCGTCGGCCGCGAGCACGAGCTCGCGAGCGCGCCGGCGGTTGCCCCCGACGGCGGACGGCTCCTGGTCTGCCTCGCCGGTGAGGCGGGGATCGGCAAGACGCGGCTCGCGGCGGAGCTCGCGGAACGGGCCCACGACGCCGGCGCCACCGTGCTCTACGGCCGCGCCGATGAGGACCCGGTGATTCCGTACGAGCCGTTCGCGGAGGCGTTGCGCGAGCTGCTCGCGCACCTCGACCTCGTCAGCCTGCCGCCGGAGGTCGCGGCGCTCACGCCGATCGTCCCGGAGCTGCATGTGCTCGGCTCATTGCCGCCGACGGGAGATGCGGGAGCCGACCGCTACCGGATGTTCGAAGGCGTCGCTCGGCTGCTCACCTATGCCGGGCGTGCGAGCCCGGTGGTGCTCGTGCTCGAAGACCTCCAGTGGGCCGACAAGGCGAGCCTGTTGCTGCTGCGGCACGTGCTGACGAGCGTGCCGCTCGTCGCGATCGTCTCCTACCGGCCGCTGTGGATCGGCGACGACCACCCGCTGCCGGACATCCTCAGCGGTCTGGCGCGTCGGCACGACGTGCGCCACGTCGCGCTCACCGGGCTCAGCTGCGATGAGATCGGACAGCTGGCCGCTGACCGGCTCGGCCGGGCTCCGTCGCCGGTGCTCATCGACGCCCTTTCCGAGCGCACATCGGGGAACCCGCTGTTTGTCGAGGAGCTGCTCAGGGACGCGCCCGAAGACCCTGCCGCGACCACGACCGCACTGCCCGAGACGGTCCGGCACCTCGTCCGCCGTCGGCTCGAGCGACTGTCCGAGTCGACGCAGCGCGCGCTCGCCGCGGCCGCGCTGCTCAGCGGTGAGTTCTCCGCGGAGCTACTGGAGGCGATCGTGGGCGATGAGGTCGAGGACGCGCTCGAAGAGGCGCAGGCGGCCGTCGTGGTCGTAGAGCACGACGGCTGCTACGCGCTCGCCCACTCGCTGATCCGCGACGTGATCGTCGCGCGCACGCCGGGTAGCGAGCGACGCCGGCAGCACCTCAGGATCGCGGAGGCGCTCGAACGGCGAAAGGCCGAGCCCGCTCTGCTCGCCCGCCACTTCTACGCCGCACGCGCGCGCGAGAAGGCCCGGCGCTACAGCGTCGAAGCCGCGCGCGAAGCCTCCGACGCCCACGGCTACGAGCAGGCGGCGGCGCTGCTCACGCAGGCCCAGGGCCTACTCGACGGGCGGGAGGACCTGGGGCTCCTGCTCGAGCTCGGCGACGCGCGGCTGCGCGCCGGACAGCCACGCTGTCTGGAGACGTATGCTGCTGCCGCCGACCTCGCCCGCGCCAGCGGTGATGCGACCGCCTTCGCGAAGGCCGCACTCGGGCTCGCCGGTCGCCTCTCCACACCCGACACGAACGTCGCCGACGTCGCGGTGCTGGAGGAGGCGCTGACGGGGCTCGACACCGGGGACTCCGAGCTGCGCGTTCGCGTGCTCGCGCGACTCGCCCAGTCCACGCCCGAGGCGAGGGCGCGCGCGCTGGCCGGCGAGGCGTCCGAGATCGCCGCACGGCTCGATGACGATCACGCCCGGCTCGCCGCGCTCGCGGGACGGCGCGCGGTCTCGGAGATGGTGTCGCTGGCGGACCGCCTCGGCGAGCTGGAGGCCGCCGCGCTGGGGCGGCACTGGCTGATCGAGGAGCTCGTCGCCGCAGGCGACCGGGCGGCAGCGCAGCGCGAGCTGGCGGTGCTGGCAACGCTCGCGGACCGGCTGCAGCAGCCCCTCTATCACGAGTTCGTCGGCGCCTGGCGGGCTCAGCTCCAATAGCGATGTGCGGTCACCGTTCTCGGCGCACCGCGCAATGAGACGAGCTCGTCGGCGACCCAGCGCGCGACGTTCGCGGGATAGGGCGCGGAGAGCCCGAGGACGATGTGGTGGAAGCCGGCGGCGGTCGCGGCCGCGATCGCGTCGCGGGTGCTGCTCGGCTCCTCGTAGGAGACCGAGAGATGCATCGAGCGCGTGATCGCGGCCGGATCGCGGCCGATCTCGCAGCAGTAGCGGTCCAGCAGCGCGCTGCGGCCGATGGCGTCGTCGATGTCGCCGCCGGCGATGTTCCACAGGTCGGCGTGCTCGGCGGTCACGCGCAGGACCGGCGCCGAACGCCCGCCGATCATGATCGGCGGGTCGGGGCGCTGGACGAGGCTTGGGGCTGCAGAACGCGCCGCCGAGCTGGACGTAGGTGCCGTCGAAGTCGAACGGCTCGGTCTCGGTCCACAGCCGGCGGATGACGGTGCACGCCTCGGCGAGGCTCCCGTTCGCGTGGGCGGCGTCGTGGAACGGCAGGCCGTGCGCCGCGTACTCGCGCCGGGCGAGGGGATGGCTCGGTCGCGAGCCCGCGCCGATCCCGAAGTCGAGCCGTCCCTCGGACACGATGTCGACGGTCGCGGCGATCTTGGCCAGCATCGCGGGCGGGCGGAAACGGTTGCTGGTCACGAGCAGGCCGACGCGCAGCCGTTCGGTCTGCGCGGCGAGCGCCGAGAGCAACGTCCAGCCTTCGTGGGTCGGCCCGTTCGGGTCGCCGCCGAGCGGCATCAGGTGATCGAACAGCCAGGCGTGCTCGATCTCGGGAATCGCGTCGGCTTCGCGCCAGACGCGCAGGATGTCGTGGTAGTCGACGCGCATGGGGGCGGTCATGATCCCGAAGCGTGTTTGCGGCATCGCGGGCCGGTTCCTCTCTAAACGGATAGCCTGTCCGTTTCACGGTAGCGGATACCCTCTCCACTTAGCTCGACGATGACGCGACCGACCCCGCAATCCCCGGCCCGGCGTGCCGACGCCGCGCGCAACCGCGACAAGATCCTCGCGGCCGCCCGGACCGCCTTCGCCGATCCGGAGGCCGACGTCTCGATGGCTGAGATCTCGCGGCGTGCCGGCGTCGGCATGGCCACGCTCTACCGCAACTTCCCCGGGCGCCGGGAGCTTCTCGAAGCGCTCTACACCGACGAGGTCGACGCCATCTGCGACGCCGCCGGGACGCTCGACGGCACGACGCCCGGAGCGGTGCTCGCGGCGTGGCTGCGCCGGTTCTTCGCCTACTTCACGAGCAAGCGCCACGTCGCGGCCGAGCTGCTCGAGCACACCGACGACAGCGATCCCGTCTTCGGCCGCAATCGCGCCCGCGTGATCGCCGCCGGCGAGCCGCTGCTCGCGGCCGCACAGCAGGCTCACGAGGTCCGCGCCGACCTCACGCTCGAACAGCTCCTCGACATGGTCATCGCGATCGCGAGGATCAACGGCGGCCCGGAGTACGTCGAGCCGATCCTGCAGACCACGCTCGACGGCCTGCGCGCTAGGTGAAGGCGTTGACGGCCCGTGCGACGACAAGGCCGAACAGCGCGAGCGCCAGGACCGACTGCAGGACCATCGCGTACTTGGCGCGGTGGGTGAGCGGCATCACGTCCGTGGGGCTGAACGCCGTCGAGTTCGTGAAGCCGAGGTGCAGGTAGTCGAGGAAGAGCGGGCGCCAACCCGGCGGCGCCACTTCGGGGCTCGTGTGCTGCGTGAACGCGAAGTCGACCGCTGCGGGGTTCCTTGCGCGTACGGACGGCCCGCCGCCGTCGTAGAGCCAGTACAGCAGCGAAAAGGCGAGGTTGTTGCCGAGCAGCACGACGGCGCTCGTCGCGAGCAGCTCGCTCGGCGAGTTGCTCACGCCAGTCCCCTTGATCAGGTCGGCGACCAGGAACACGGTCGCCCACAGCGCGGCCGCGGCGAGCAGGACCACGAGCCAGAGCGCGATATTGCGCAGCCTCCGTCGCTCCTCACGGCCGGACGGATCACTCGTGATCAGCACCACGAGGAGGACGGCCTCGATCGCTGGAAGCAGCCAGGGCACGCGGATCGGCTCTTCGCTCGGCAGCCAGAGGTGCAGGGCGATATTGAAGACCATGAAGACGACGATCGCGGCGACCGGCGGCCAGCGCGGTTCGCCGAAGAGCAGCTCCGTATCGTCGTCGGCGGCGGGCGTCGGCACGAGCGCATCGTGCCAGAACCCGCCCGTCTGCTGTGGATCAGTTCGCGGCGACGGGCGGGAGGGCGCTCAGCGCCCACAGCTCGAAGTCGAGCTGGCGCACCAGTGCGAGCTGCGGTGCGACCTCGAGCAGCATGTCGAGGCTGCGCTCGTAGTGCGCGAGTCGATGCCGGAGCTGGCCGTCCTCGTGCCAGGTGGCGTTGCGGGTCGCCTCGGCACGGAGCTCGCGCATCTTCGCGACCTTGTCCGCGGCATAGACGGCGTGCGCTTGCGCGTCGGCCGCGGCGACCTGGCTGCGCAGTGCGCTCTTGCGGAGCTCGACGTCGAGGATCGACGGATCCTCGGTGACGGCGCTGACGATCGACGCCACCCGCGGCCCGAAGCGACGCTCGATGTCCGCGACGGTGGCGTCAGTTCGTTCGACGATGTCGTGCAGCACCCCGGCGATCACGACGTCGTCGCCGTAGTCGCGGCCGTTGAGCAGTGCGGCGACCTCGAGCGGATGCAGGACGAACGGCGCGTGATCGACGGCGCGCCGTTGGTCCGCGTGCATGCGACTGGCCCAATCGACGGCGCGACGCACGTCCGGGCGTGCCGTCGCGAACGGCGGTAGGCGTGTGACCAACACACGATCACCGTACCGCCCGTGTCACGGACCGCGACATCATCGACGCCGAGTCAGTAGGCCGAGCGCCGATCCGGGGGAGCCTCTGGTGCGTGCTCCGCGGCGAGGCGGTAACCGACGCCGAAGTGGGTGTGGAGGTAGTGCCAGTCGGGCGAGACGCGTGCGAGCTTGGCCCGCAGCTTGCGCACGTAGACGTCGACCGAGCGATCGCCCGGGGCCATCGTGTACCCCCAGACGCGCTGGTAGATCTGCTCGCGATCGAGAACCTGGCCGGAGGCGTTCGCGAACATCTCGAGCAACTCGTACTCACGCCGCGTGAGCTCGACCGAGGCTCCATCCACGTAGGCCTGGAACTGGTCCGCATGGATCTCCAGCTCGCCGATCACGGTCGGAGGGGACGCGTGGCGCATGTCGGCGCGCCGACGGCGGCGCACGACCGCCTCCGCACGCGAGATCAGCTCGTCGGGGTGACAGGGCTTCGTGACCCAATCGTCGGCGCCGAGTCGCAGACCGCGCACCCGCTGGGCGACCGACGACCGGCCCGTGCAGACCACGACGCCCACTGTCGGCATGCTCCGGCAGAGCCGGTCCAGGTACTCCCAACCTTCTTGGCCGAGCACCTCGAGGTTGACGACGATCGCGTCCGGGCGCGTCGCGGCGATGTCCTCCGGCGGTACCGGCGACGCCAGCAGGCGGTAGGACCAACCAGCCTCCTCGAGGCGCTTGACCAGCACCGTCACAAAGCCGCTGTCGTCGTCGATCACGGCGAGCCGCAGGCCCGGGTATCGCCCATCGGCAGTCATCTGCGGCCGAGCCTATCCGGACGCCAGACCCGTCAGGCGCCGTTTGTCGTTCGCCCTACGTCGGGCGGGTCGTGGTCGCTGCGCTTGCGCAGCAGGTCGAGGACGGTCGGGAGCGGCCTGAGCCCTTCACAGGGGTGTCGGCCAGCTGCCCGCGCGCCGTGACCGGCGAGACCGGAAGGCCAGCCCCGCGAGGCCGCCGAGCGCGACGATCGCCAGCAGCAGCAGCCACGGGACCGTCCAGGCGTGCCCGGAGGACTCGGTGGCGTCCAGCGGCGCGGTCGAACCGGCGGCGTCGGTGAGAAGCGGGATGAGCGTGACGGTCGCCGTCAGGCGCAGCGCCGGGGTGACGCCGTGCACGGGGGCGGACACGTCACGGGTTTGACCGGGCAGCAGTGGGGGAGAGTCGGCGATCGTGTCCGCATCGACGGGCCAGAGCCCGAACGGGCCGGAGACGGACGCCTTCTGGCGGGCGCTGAGGGTGGCGTTGCCCGTGTTGCGGATCGTGTAGCTGACCGTCGCGTCGTGCAGGCGCACGTTCTCGACTCGTGAGGCTCGGTCTGAGCGGTCCCCCGACGCGCAGGCGGATCGGAATGGTGACCTGCCGATCGGCGTCGAGCGAGGCGACGATGCCCCCGGCGTGGTCGCCGGGCGCTGCGTCCTTGGGCAGCGTGAGTGCGAATGGCACTTCGACCGATTCGCCGGGCTGGACCGTCACGTCGTCGCGGTCCAGCTGCACCCATTGGGCGGGCGTGGCGCGCAGCGCGAGTTGCAGGGGCGTGTCGCCGTGGTTGACGACGACGACGCCGTCCTCGAGCCGTCCGCCCGGGTTGAGGGTGTAGCCGTAGTCCTGGCGGTCGGCGCCGAAGCTGTTGCCGGCGGTCTCGATCGTCCACGGTACGTCCTGCGCCGCGGCCGGCGGGACGAGCGACCCGACCAGCCCCAGCATGGCCAACAGAACGACGATCGTGGCCTGCAGGCGGGGGCTGGTCGGGTGACATCAGTCGCCTAGGGAGTCGTCGTCGACAGCGTGAACGTGAGTGTCTTCGCGTAGGTGCCGGTGCGGAGCGGCTCGTTCGCGGCGATCGGCTGCTTGAAGTCGATCGTGGCGTTGTCGTTGGAGACGGGCGCGGCGTACGTCTTGACCGTCGCCGGCAGCGGCATGCTCGCGACCTGCAGCGGCGACGCGAGGGCGAACGTCCCGTTCACCAGGCGACCCGTCGCGGTCGAGCTCGGATCGGCGGCGCTCGAGCACCGCGTCGCCGGCGGTCGAGATGACCGTGGCGGTGGTCGAGGCCGTGTAGTCCTTCGCCACGCCGGGCAGGAACGGCCCGAACGAGGCGGGCGTGCCGAGCGTCAGCGAGAGCGTGGCGGGCACGGTTCCGCCGACGCCGGCGTCGACCGGGGGAGCGGACATGCGGTGGATGACGACCTTGTCGACGATGGAGCCGACGGGCTGCGCCGCGCTGGCGCCGCTGTTGGGGCCGCACCAGGACACGTTGCCACGCTCGACGGCGGCGTTCGGCGCGGCGCACGTGCCGCTGCGGATGTTCTCGACGACGAGCGCGTTCTTGCCCACCTCGACGTTGACGTAGGTGCGGACGTGCTCCTGGTTCTCCACGGAGTTGGCCCAGTGGCGCTTGCCCGTCGGGTCCAACGGGTCAGGGCCGAAGTCCGAGCCCGCGACCGGGGTGCTGAGGTCGTAGTACTTCGAGCCTGAAGCCGTGTTGGCGGTGACGTAGATGACCCCACCGATGCCTTCGGACACCTGCGCGGCCCCGGGCTGCTCATCCGTGGCCGCCTTGACGCCGTTCTTGATCGCGTAGCTGCGCGAGTAGCTGTGATCGTGACCCTGGAGGACGAGGTCGACGCCCAGGTTCGAGAAGGCGGTCGGGAAATCGATCCGGCGCTGCCGGTTGTCGCTGTCGTTGGCGTGCGCGGCCGGGGAGTAGATCGCGTGGTGGTAGACGAGCACCGTGTACTGCGCGTCGGCGCCGTGGGCGTTGACGACGCTGGTCACGTAGGCGATGTGCGCGGCGTCTTTGCCGCTGGCGTACGCGTTGCTGTTGAGGTGGATGAACAGGACGCCCTTGTACTCGTACCAGTAGTCGCCACCGGACTGGGTCGTCGTGCTGCCGGAGTAGAAGTTCGCGGAGCGATCGGTGTTCGGGGTCCAGAAGTGCTGGTCATACGCCTTGCCGCCGACGTCGTGGTTGCCGATGGTGGCCGACCACGGGTACTGCCGGAGCTTGTCCGACGCGAGGAACGCATTCCATTGCGACTCGGTGTTGGCGGTCTCGACCTGATCGCCGCTGGACACCAGCAGCTCCGAGTTCGGCTTCGCGGCGAGCGCGACGTTGAGGGTGTCCGTCCAGCCGGCGCCGTCCTTGGCCGTGTCGCCGGACGAGCCGATCTGCGGATCGCCGAAGAACAGGAAGTTGAATTCGCCGTTGTAGCTCTGCGTCTTGAACGCGTACGTCGCGGACCAGGCGCCTTCGGAACCGACGCGGTAGGAGTACGCGGTGTTCTCCTGGAGGCCGTCGATCGCGGCGTGCCCGTTGAAGCCGCCGTTGACCGTGTTCGCGGTGACCGTGGCCGCGAAGGTGGTGGCGCTCGCGGGGAAGTCCCCGTTGACGAGCTGTGCGGTCGGCGCGATCTGCACGGACTGCGCGGTATTGGCCGAGGTGTACCAGGACACGACGCGCTGCGACGCGTTGGCGCCGACGCCGAGGACGATCCCGGAGGACGTCGCCGGAGTCTGAGCACCAGCGACCGCCAGCGAGCCGATGCCGAACGCCGCCGAGATGGCGAGTGCGGCCAGACCCGTGCTTACCGCCGGACGGCGCCGACCGCGGCGCGAAGCCTGTTTTGAACTAGAGGACTTCATTGTTCCCTCTCGTTGATGCGAATGCGAATGGACCGCGCGCAGCCTTGCAACGGCGATGCGCCGCGATGTGAAGAAGCGGAGGTCACAGCGCGAGGACGCGCTCGAAGAACCACATGAGGCCCACTGCGCAGACGACCGCGGCGATCGATCCGGTGACCCAGAGGCCGGCGACCGGTGACCTGCGGCGCAGCAGGGCGAGCAGCGGGAAGACCAGCACGATGATGCAGATCTGCACCGTCTCGATGCCGATGTTGAAGACGAACAGCGAGGAGAGGAGGGTCCACGAGAAGGCCTCCTGGATCCCGAGCGCCGAGGCGAACCCGAGCCCGTGCACGAGGCCGAAGCAGAAGACCACCGCGAGCCGCAATCGTCCTGCACGGTCCAGGCCGAGCAAGCCATGACCGGCGGTGGGTCTCGATCTCGACGGCGTCGGTGCGGCGTCGCCAGATCCGCCAGAGGTGGAGGCCGGCGACGATCGAGATCGAGATCGCGATGATCGGCTCGACCACCGAAGCGTGACACGGCAACGAGGCCGAGCGCGGCCAGGATGAACGTGACCGAGTGGGCGACCGTGAAGGTCGTCGCCGCGAGTACGACCTCGCGCAGACGGCGTGATCCCGCGATCAGCGCCAGCAGGAACAGGATGTGGTCCGGCCCGCCGAGCAGGTGCTCGGCGCCGAGGCGGAAGAACTCCCAGAACTGCTCGAGCAGCGACTGCTGCGTGGAGAACGACGGATGCTTCGCGTCGAGGCTGGCGCTGCCCTCGTTGAGGTCGAGGTCGTAGGTCACGATCGTCTTGGTGCCGCGCACATAGCCCTCGGAGTCCGGGAACAGGCCGCTGCTGACCTCGTGCGCGTCGCCGCTCTCCGCCGGACAGCGGTGGTCGAGAACCAGGAAGGCGTACGGAACGCCGTCGCGCTGCTCGATCGTGAAGTCGCCGTCCTTCGTGGCGGTGCACGCTTCGCCGTCGACGCTGACCTTGAAGCGGTCCGTGACGTAGGAGACGACCGCGTCGGCGTGGGCCTCGAGCGCGGCCGCCTGCTCCGCGCTGTCGCCGTTCTCGAACGCGGCGTTGCCCTCCTGGAAGAGCGGATCGTCGCCTTCGGCGTCGGCAGCCGAGACGACCAGCAGGTCGTACTCCAGGCCGAGCTCCACGCGGACGTGTCCCTTCCCGGGGGAGGTGGCGTCGGCGTACACCACGGAGCTGAAGCCGTGGGCGAACGCGGTCACGGTCATCAGCAGCAGGACGCCGATCGCGGCGCCCGCCGTGACGACCGCACGGGTTCGATGTTGAAAGCGATGAGCCACGGTCGGCGGCGCATCCTGTATGCCGCCGGTGGGCGAACCCGTAAACGATGTGTGAACGAACGACTGCCCGGTCCCGCGGAGGCGGCACAGTGCCCGCGAACTGCCCCGCTATCCCGGAGGACGATCTCTCTGCGCTCTCGGCGCGCCTACGCAATCTTCGTGACGGTCGCGACGGCCATGCTGGCCGGCGGCTGCGCCTCCGGCGACGACTGGTCCACGCCGCACGCGAAGCCCGTCGCCGTCGGCACCCTGGGCGCGGGGTTCATCGACCCGACCGCGCCGCCGACCCCGGAGTCGACGATCACGCCGCGTCCCGGGTCCTGGGACGCGGTGCATCCGCCGAAGGACTACCGCGTGGTGCTCCTGACCGCGGGCGACGACGCGCCCGACGAGGACGCTCGTCGCAGCGGTGACCCGCTGGGCCGAACAGGAGCACGTAAGCCTCAAGACCCTCACCGCCACCCACCCCGACCAGTTCATCCCGCGCATCGTCACGGCCATCGGCCTCGAGCCCGATCTGATCGTCTCGGCCGGCAACGGCCTCGTCGATCCGCTGGCCCTTGTGACCGCGAGCCACCTCGACCAGCAGTTTCTCGTCATCGGCGCCGCAGGTGGCCGAGCCCACCGGGAACGTGACCGCGGCCGACTGGGCCGGGGCGTCCTTCCGCGGCGAAGGCCTCGGCGTGCCGACCGCCTACGACCCGGCGACGTTCACGAGCGAGCGCGCGGCCCGCGCCGTCCGCGCCGGCGTCGCGGCCGTACTCAACGACATCACCGGGATCGTGATCCAGCTCGACTGACACCAGCCCGCTTGCGATTCAAGGAAGTACGGCCGAGTTCGGCTGCTGCTAGCCGAGCCGGCCGGCGAGGACGTCGGCGACGTCGAACGCCGCCGGCTGTTCCAGCTGCGCGAAGCCGCATGAGCTCGGGTCGCGCTCGGGCCGCCAGCGCACGAACTGGGGTGGATGCCGGAAGCGCGCGCCCTCGAGGTAGTCGTAGCGGACCTCGACGACCCGCACCGGCCGCAGCGGGACGAAGGACAGGTCCTTCTTCGGGTTCCAGCGGCTGCCGCCTTCGGGCGCGCGGCCCCGCTCGGCCGCCCAGCTCCACGGGTGCTCGCCGAAGTCGATGACCAGCGGCTGGAGCTCGGCGAACAGCTCGCGCCGGCGCGCCATCGGGAACGCGCCGATCACGCCGACCGGCGCCAACCCCTCGAGGCGATCCATCCACGGCGAGGGCGGGGCGGCCGCATCGACGTGCAGGCCCAGCAGCAACGAGCCGATCGCGTCGCCCGCCGACTTGTGCACGCGGTAGCCGGCGACCACGCAGTCGGCGGTCCGCACGTGCTTGATCTTCGTCATCGCGCGCTTGTCGGGCTGGTAGGTGAGCTCGGCGCGCTTGGCGATCAGGCCGTCGAGCCCCGCGCCCTCGAAGTGCTCGAACCAGTCGCGCGCGACGTTCTCATCGCGCGTGATCGGCGTCAGGTGCACGGGCGGCGCGGCGCCCTGGAGCGCCCGTTGCAGCAAGGCGCGGCGTTCTGCGAACGGCAACAGCGGTGAGGTCGTCGTCGCCGAGGGCGAGCAGGTCGAACGCGACGAAGCTGGCCGGGGTCTTCTCCGCGAGCATGTCCACCCGGCTCGCTGCGGGGTGGATGCGCTGCTGCAGCGCCGAGAAGTCCAGGCCGCGATCACCGGCGATCACGATCTCGCCGTCGATCACCGCGCGCGGGGGAAAGCTGCGCAGGACAGCGGACACGACCTCGGGGAAGTAGCGCGTCATCGGCCGCTCCTTGCGACTGCCGATCTCCACCTCCTCACCGTCGCGGAACACGATCGCGCGGAACCCGTCCCACTTGGGCTCGTAGAACTGGCCGGGCGGGATCGCGCTCGCCGGCTTGGCCAGCATCGGCGCCACCGGCGGCATCACGGGGAGGTTCATCGCGGGGGCCGCTCAGCCGGCGAGGACCTCGTGGGCGAAGCGGACAAAGAACGGCGCATCCCGGACCGCATGCTCGTAGAGCACCTCGCCGGGCTGCAAGACGCGCCGCTGGCCCTGTTTGGCGAACCACGCCAGCTTCGCGTCCGAGAGCCGCGGGAACAGCACCTCGTCCTGGAGGTCAGGGAACCGCTCGCTGCGAATCTCCTGCGTCGTCGCCGCCATGCGACGAGGCTACCGGGAGCAGTTGCCGGCCTTCACCGCACCCAGCGCTCGAAGTCGCGGGTCACGACGTTGCTGCCGCAGAGGACGGTGGCGACACGGCGCCCGGCGAAGCGCTCGCGGGCTTCCAGGACGGCGGCGACCCCGAGCGCCGCCGAGGGCTCGACGACCAGGCCCGCGTGCTCATAGAGCAGTCGCATCCCGGCCTTGATGCTGTCCTCGCGGACGAGCATCACGTCGTCGACCACGACGAGTAGATCGCCGAGAACCTCGGGGATCGGGAAGCGGCCGGCGACGCCGTCGGCGATCGTGTCCATCGTCTCGGTCTCCACGACCGAGCCGCGCTGCCACGACAGTGCCATCGCCGGCGCGCCCAGCGGTTGGATGGCGATGACCTCGACGTGGGGCGCGAGCGCCTTCGCGACGTAGCCGATGCCGCTCGCCAGCGCGCCGCCGCCGAGCGCGATCAGGACCACGTCGAGGTCCGGGGTCCGTTCGAAGAGCTCCAGACCGATGGTTCCCGCTCCGTCGCACGTCAGGAGGTCGAGGCTGTCCTCGACCACGTAGGAGCCGTCGCGCTGGGCGATCTCGCGAGCGATCACGCGGGCGTCCTCGATGTCGTCGCCTTCGAGGTGGACGGTCGCGCCTAGCGCCTCGATGCCGCGGATCTTGAGCTGGTTGGCGTTCTCCGCGGCCGCCACCGTGACCGGGATGCCGCGGCGCAAGCCGCTGTAGGCCAGCGCGAGGCCGAGGTTCCCGGCGCTCGCGCAGACCGCCGCGCGCGCTTCGCCGCTCTCCGAAAGCCAGGACATCACGGCCTCCGTACCGCGTCCCTTGAAGCTGCGGACCGGGTTCAAGGTCTCGACCTTGAGCGTGATCGAGCAGCCCAGCTCCGCGCCCAACGGCGCACACGGGTAGTGCGGCGAATCGCGGAACAGCGGGTCGATCGCCGCGCGGGCGTGCTGGATTCGCTGCAGTTCGAGGCGCACCTACCCAGCATGCACGATCGGCGGCGCCTATTCGAACGTGCGGAACGCGGCCTCGAGGTTGGTGCCGTCGGGGTCGAGCACGTACGCGGCGTAGGGGCCGTACGCACGTGGGCCGGGGGCGCCGTTGTCGGTGCCCCCGGCGGCGAGCGCGGCGGCGTGGAAGGCGTCGACCTCCTCGCGTGAGGAGGCCGCGAAGGCGACGTGGGCGCCGGTGGTCGGCGGTGCGTCGGCGCTCAGGGCGAGGTTGGCGAAGGCGACGAGGTGCGGCGTATCGAGCAGCAGCGGGATGCCCAGCGGCTCCAGCGCCGCGGCGTAGAACGCCTTGCTTCGCTGCAGGTCCGCGACCCGCAGGTGCACGTGGTCGAAGATCACGCGTGTCCAGTCCCAACTGCTTGCGTCGGTCATCTCTGGACCGTATCATCACGTGTTATACCCGTGACGCGGTCCAAACCCCGGTGGCGCTTCGTGGGGCGCCTGTGTCTCGATTTCGCGATGACGGGTGGACGCGGGGACTGGGCGCGCTACGAGCAGCTGCACGCGCCGCAGGACCTCGGCGCCTGGTTCGCCGAGGGGCCGCTGCGGTTGTCCGGGGTGCGCGTCGCGGACGACGAGTTCCTTCGCGCAGGGGAGCTCCGCGACGCGATCCAGCGGGTCGCCTTCGCGCTTCTGGCCGGCGCGAAGCCGGCGCGCGAGCACGTCGGGATCCTCAACGTCTTTGCCGCGACGGCGCCGGTGGCCCGCACGCTCGACCCGGCGTCGCTGACGCTGTCGATCACCACGCCGGTGGCGGTCGAGGCGCTGCTCTCCGAGTTCGCCCGCGACGCGCTGGAGCTCGCCGCCGATCCACAGGCGCGCGGCCGCGTGCGCCAGTGCGAGAGCCCCGACTGCGGGTTGCTGTTCTTCGACGATTCACGTCCCGGCAGGCGACGCTGGTGCTCGGCCGGCCGCTGCGGCGACCGTGCGCGGGCCCGTGCCTACCGCGCCCGCAAGGCCGGCGCGGGCTGATCCGTGTTGTTGCACGAGCAACTATACTGGATGGCATGACCACATCGACTCAGACCAACGTGCCCGCGAACCCGGCGATCGACGTCGCCGCGGCCCGGCCGGCGCTGCTCGAACTCCACCGGCGGCTGCTTCAAGCGCAGCGCATCCAGGCCGAGCGCTACGGCGGCAGGATGAATGCGGGTGAGCTGCTCCAGGCCGCGACGCAGGACCCGCGCTTCAGCTGGCTGACCCAGCTCTCGGAGCTGATCGCCCAGCTCGATCAGGCGCGCTTCGACGCCGATGACGACGCGGCGCAGGCGGCGCTCGGCAGGACGCGGGCGCTCGTGACCGCGCCGGACCCGGGCACGGCGTTCGGGCGCCGCTACCTCGAGATCCTGCAGGATCACCCCGAGGTCGTGTTCGCCCATCGCGACGCGACGGCGGTGCTGTCCGCGCCGGCGCGCTGACGGCACCGGCCCAGCGCGACGATCCCGGCTAGGCGCCTCGGCCCTCTCGAGGCTCGAGGACGAAGACCTCGACCGCGACGTCTGGATCGATGACGTTGTCGCTCAAAAAGGCTTCGACCTTGCGACCGGTCTGTTCGGTCACGGCCGCCACGAGCTCGTCACGCATCGTCGCCTGATAGCGGCGGCGCATGCTCATGACCGCTTCGCCCTGGCCATCATTGACAAGGTTCCGCTCGGCTTTGAGCAGCGTGTCGCGCAGCACGACGATCACCACGTTGTCGTTGATCACCGTGTGCGCCTGAGTCGGGCCACGTCCGGTGTACTCGCGCATCAGGCGTACGACGGCGTTGCTGATCGCCTGGGCGGATTGCCCGCGTGTGGGTCCTGTCTCCGGGCTCGTCAAGCGAACCGCCTTTGTCGTCTCCTGGGTGGTCGGGGCGCGCACGCGAAGAGGAGACCCGCGAGTTTCCCGGAGCGGCGCCCGATTCCCCCCAGAAGTGGCTCGCGGTTCGCATCCACGAGTCGACGGAAAGCTTCGGCATCGCGCAGTCTCGCACACCATGTGGTCCACGGATGAGTCACGCTTCGGAGCCATGAGCCTCTACGCGCTGAACCTGTTCGACCTCGCCGACAACGACGACTACCTCGAATACTCGCGTCACTCGGCCGCCGCGGTGGGGAGATACGGCGGGCAGGTCACCGCTCTCGGCAAACTCGCCGACGACGCCCCGGTCGAGCTCGGCGATACGCCGCCGCGGCAGGCGCTCGTGCTCGTCGAGTGGCCTTCGCGCGACGCCTTCCAGGCCTTCCTGGATGACCCCGAGACCGCGCATCTGCATCCACTGCGGGAGAACGGAACGCGCCGCTACCTGTGGTGGGCCTACGACCGGCTGGACGATCTGCGTCCGCTGCTCAAGCACCGCGCATGACGTCTGTAATCCGGCTGTAAGACCTTCATGACAGCCTCATCGCTGTGAGATCCACCCTCGCTGTCGTGGTCGTCGCCGTCGCCTGGACCCTTGGCGGCGGCGCTACGGCATCCGCAGCCCCCACGAAGGTCACCGCCGGTTCCTCGAAGTTCGGGACGATGCTCTGGGGCCCTCGGCGCCAGGCCATCTACGTCTTCGAACGCGACGGGAAGAACCGCTCGCGCTGCTACGGCGACTGCGCCGCGGCCTGGCCGCCCGTCTACACGACCGGGACGCCCGTCGCCGGACGCGGCGTCCGCAAGTCGCTCCTCGGCGTGACGCGCCGCCGCGACGGCCGCCGCCAGGTCACGTACCGCGGCCGTCCGCTGTACTACTACGCGCACGAAGGCGGCGGCGAAGTCCGCTGTCACAACGTCTTCCTCAACGGCGGCAACTGGTGGGTGATCGGGTCCGACGGTCGCCGGCGGCCCTAGCGGCGCACGCCCCGGTTCAGCCCCCGGGGCCGTTCCGCCACTGATCCAGGAACGCGGCGAGGGCGTCATCGGCACCGGGAGCGAGTCCGTTGACGGTGATCGAACGCGCACGGAACGCGTCGGCGAGCTCGGGTGTGATGGCCTCGGAACCGAAGCGGGTGATGATCGCTCCTCCTTCGCGGAGCCGCTGGGCTGCCTCCCGAGTGACGACCGACGCCCCGCGCACCGCGGTCACCGCGACGAGATCGACGCCCCTGAACGTGGCGATCGTCTCGTCGAAGACGCGTTCGACGTCGACCGCGTCGCTGACGTCGGCGCGGACCGCGAGCGCGGCTGCACCGGCGTCGAGGATCGTCTCGACCGCGGCCTGGTCGTGCAGGTACGTAAGGACGACGGCGTAGCCATGGTGGGTGAGCCGTCGGGCGATGTCGAGGCCGGTCCCTGCCTCGCCGTCGGTGACGATCGCAACGGCATAGTCGGGTCCGAACGCGGCCACGCACGAACGTTGGCCCCGTTCGTCCGTTGTCGCGCCAGGGGAGTCCCGGGCGACATCCCTGGTCGTTTACGCTTGTGGGAGCAATGGCCGCACGCCGTCCGCCAGTGCTGCTGGGCCGAGTCGGTGAGCGCCAGGTGCTCGACCGGCTGCTCGACAACGTTCGCGGGGGCCAGAGCGCCGTCCTGGTGATTCGCGGGGAGCCCGGCGTCGGCAAGACGGCGCTGCTGCACTACTGCGCCCGCCAGGCGGCCGGTTTCCGGGTCGCGCGGATCGCCGGGGTCGAGTCCGAGATGGAGCTGCCGTACGCCGGCCTGCACCAGCTGTGCGCGCCGATGCTCGACCGCCTCGACACGCTGCCGGAACCACAGCAGGCCGCCCTGCGTGTCGCGCTCGGCCTGTCGGCCGGAACCACTCCCGATCGATTCCTCGTCGCC
The DNA here is from genome assembly GCA_963848475.1 of uncultured Solirubrobacteraceae bacterium. GTDB lineage: Bacteria > Actinomycetota > Thermoleophilia > Solirubrobacterales > Solirubrobacteraceae > Solirubrobacter. Next base: position 254,636 of record CAWKDW010000012.1, read on the forward strand.
CTGGCGACCCTCAGCCTGCTGGCCGAGGTCGCGGCGGAGCGCCCACTGCTGTGCTTCGTCGATGACGCCCACTGGCTCGATGCCGCCTCGGGCCAGGTGCTCGGGTTCGTCGCGCGGCGGCTGCTGGCCGAGTCGGTGGCGATCGTCTCCGCGGTACGGGATACCAGCGACGTGCGCGCGCTGGCCGGCCTGCCGACGCTGGAGCTCGGCGGCCTCCCCGACGAGGACGCACGGACGCTGCTGGCGACGGTGATCCCCGGGCGCCTGGACGACCGCGTCCGCGAGCGGCTCGTCGCGGAGACCCGCGGCAACCCGCTGGCGATCCTCGAGCTGCCGCACGAACTCGCCGCGACGCAGCTTCCGGGGGTGGCCGAGCGGGGGTCGCGCGCGCGGATCGAGGAGAACTTCCTCCGGCGGCTCGACGCGCTGCCCGCGGCGGCTCGTCGGTTGTTGCTGGTGGCGGCGGCGGAGCCGGTCGACGACCCGCTGCTGGTGTGGGGCGCGGCCGAGCGGCTCGGCATCGGCCCTTCGGCGGCCGCGGAGACCGAGGGCCTGCTGGCGATCGGCGAGCGGGTGACGTTCCAGCACCCGCTGGTGCGCTCCGCGGTCTATCGCTCGGCGTCACTGCAGGAGCGGCAGGCCGTCCATCTGGCACTCGCGGAGGTGACCGTCGCCGAGGCCGACGAGGACCGTCGCGCCTGGCACCGCGCCGCGGCGGCGCCCGGTCCCGACGAGGCGGTCGCCGCGGAGCTCGAGCGGTCGGCCGGCCGAGCACAGGCGCGCGGTGGGCTCGCCGCGGAAGCCGCGTTCCTGCGCCGCTCGGTCGCGCTGAGCCGCGACCCTGCGCGGCGTGTGGACCGCGCGCTCGCCGCCGCGCAGGCCAGCCTGCACACCGGCGCGTTCGACGCGGCGCTCGCCCTGCTCAGCACCGCGGAGGCGGGGGCGCTGGATGAGCTCCAAGGCGCGCGGGCCGACCTGCTGCGAGGACAGATCGCGTTCGCGTCGGGCATGGGCAGCGACGCTCCGTCGCTGCTGCTGAGGGCGGCGAAGCGGCTCGAATCGCTCGACCTCCGCATGGCGCGCGAGACGTACCTCAATGCTTGCGGCTCGGCGATGTTCGCCGGCCCGGGCGCCGTCGACGACCTGCTCGAAGTCGGGCGCGCGGCCGCGGCACTGCCACCCGCGACCGACGCGCGCGCGATCGACCTGCTCCTGGATGCGCTCGCGGTGCTGGTCACCGAAGGGCGGGCCAGCGCCGCACCAGCGCTGCTGAAAGCGGCGAACGCCTTCGCCGGTCCGGGCGCCTCGATCGAGGAATGCCTGCACTGGGGGTGGATGGCGACCGCGGCCTGCAACGCGCTGTGGGACGACGAGGGGACCCGCGCGATCTGCATCCGGCAGATCGCGCTCGCGCGCGACGCCGGCGCGCTCGAGCAGCTGCCGCGGTATCTCATCGCGCTCGGAACGGCCGTGGCCTGGACCGGTGACTTCGCCGCGACGGCCGCGCTGAACACCGAGGCCGACGAGGTCACGGAGGCAACCGGGACGCACCTCGCGCCGTACATCGGTCTGCAGCTCGTGGCGCTCATGGGCAGAGAGGCCGAGGCCTGCGCGCTGATCGAGGCCGCTGTCAAGCAGGCGCGGGAATGGGGGCAGGAGATCGCCGTCACGGTCGCGCACTGGGTGACCGCGATCCTCTACAACGGCCTCGGTCGCTACGAGCAGGCAATCGAGGCGGCGAAGCAGGCGAGTGCAGCCGCGGGCGACCTGTACGCGGCCATGTGGGCGCTGCCGGAACTGGTCGAGGCGTCGGTCCGACTCGGTCGGACCGATGTCGCGGCGCAGGCCCTCGAGCGGCTCGTGGAGACGACGCAGCCCGCGGGGACGGAGTTCGGGCTCGGCATCGAAGCGCGCTCGCGGGCGCTGCTGAGCGAGGGCGAGGAGGCCGAGGCGCTCTACCGGGAGGCGATCCAGCGGCTCGGCCGAACTCGGCTGCGTCCCGAGCTCGCCCGCGCGCACCTGCTGCACGGCGAATGGCTGCGCCGCGAGGGACGGCGGACGCAGGCACGCGAGCAGCTGCGCAGCGCGCACGGGATGTTCGCGGAGATCGGCATGGAGGCGTTCGCCGAACGGGCTCGGCGCGAGCTCGCGGCCACCGGCGAGAAGGTGCGCAAGCGCACCGTCGAGGCCCAGGACGAGCTCACGCCACAGGAGGCCAACATCGCTCGCCTCGCCCGCTCCGGCCTCTCCAATCCTGAGATCGGCGCCCGCCTGTTCCTGAGCCCGCGCACGGTCGAGTGGCACCTCAAGAAGGTGTTCACCAAGCTCGGGATCACGTCGCGCATGTCCCTGCACGAAGCGCTGCCGGACCCGGACCGGCAAGCCGCGCGCGCGTAGGACCGGGCATCCGACCAGGGCATCCACTGGCGCGACGGGGCGGCTCGAGAGCGCACGCTCTGTGCCATGCCCGCTCTCGCCGTGACCCGGATGGAGACCCGGTGGAACGTCACGTTCACCAACCCGCCGGTCAACCTCGTCGACCCGGAGCTGATCCTCGGCTCGGTGGTGCTCGACGGGGCGACCGCCGAGCGCTGCGGCGTCGTCAATCGCGCGCTGCCCGACGCCGAGCTGGACGGCTTCGTCGACACTCTGGCCGAGACCTTCTTCGAGACGGCCTCGCGCCTGGTCGCCCGATGAGCAGCGACTACGACGTGATCGTGCTCGGAGGCGGGTCGCCCGGAGAGCACTGCGCCGGCGCGCTCGCCGAGGGCGGCCTGCGGGTCGCGGTGGTCGAGCGCGAGCTGGTCGGCGGTGAATGCTCGTACTGGGCGTGCATCCCGTCGAAGTCGCTGCTGCGGCCCGGCGAGGCGGTGCACGGCGCGCGCGAGGCGGCGGCGACAGCGGAGGTCGACGTCGAGGCCGCGCTCGCGTGGCGCGACTACATGGTCTCCAACCACACGGATGCGGGCCAGGAACGCTGGCTGCAGGGCGAGGGCATCGCGCTGCTGCGCGGGAGCGGGAGGCTCGCCGGGACGGGCGTGGTCGAGGTCGACGGCGTCCGCCACACCGCCGAGCACGTCGTCCTGGCCTGCGGCGCCGAGCCGATCATCCCGCCGATCCCGGGGCTCAGGGAGCTCGAGGGCGTGTGGACCACGCGCGAGGCGACGGCGATGACGGCGGTCCCGCGCAGCCTGCTCGTGCTGGGCGGCGGCGCGGCCGGCGTCGAACTGGCCCAGGCCGTGCGCCGCTTCGGCGCCGAGGTGACACTCGTCGACGGCGCTCCGCACGTGCTCGGCCGCGAGCCCGCGCCGCTCGGCGTGGCCCTCGGCGACGTCCTGCGCCGCGACGGCATCGAACTGGTTCACGGCGCCCACGCGACCGCCGCCCGTCACGACGGCGACGAGTTCGTGCTGGAGCTCCAGGACGGCCGTGAGCTGCGCGGCGAGCGCCTGCTGATCGCGACCGGGCGGCGTCCCCGGGTCGCCGGCATCGGCCTCGAGACGGTGGGTATCGAGCCCGACGCGCACGGGGTCGCGGTCGACGCGTACCTGCGCGCCGGCGAGCGGCTGTGGGCGATCGGCGACGTCACCGGCATCTGGCCGCTGACGCACGTCGGCAAGTACGAGGGCGACGTGGTCGCCGCGAACATCCTCGGCGAGCCGCGCGAGGCGAACTACGAGGCCGTGCCGCGGGTGACGTACACCGACCCCCAGGCGGCCGCGGTCGGCGCCGGCGAAGCGCGGTTCAGCGCGACCGCGCTCGTGCGCGAGGTGGCCAAGACCGCCACCTACACGCACGCCTGGGACGAGTCCAACGGCTTCCTCACGCTGCTCAGTGACGGCGAGCGGCTGACCGGCGCCTACGCGCTCGGCCCCGAGGCGGGGGAGTGGCTGCAGCAGGCGACGCTCGCGGTTCGTGCCCGGGTGCCGCTCGAACTGCTCTACGACACGATCCAGCCGTTCCCGACCTTCTCGGAGATCTACGTCGCGGCGTTGAAGGCGCTGCGCGGCGAGATCCGGACGCAGCAGGCGGCGCCGGCGACCGGCTAGCGTGCGCGTCTTCGATGACCGCACGCCGCCTCGCCAAACGCGCCGTCAAGCTCGGCGCCAACCAGAAGATCTCAGAGTTGACGCCGCTGGTGCGGCTGCTGCAGGGTCGACGCCTCGACACGGTCGTGGAGATCGGAACGGCCCGAGGCGGAACCTTCGCGACCTGGTGCTCGCTGGCGGAACCCGACGCGGTGCTCGTGAGCATCGACCTGCCCGGGGGCGAGCACGGCGGTGGCTACAGCGAACAGGACGCGGAGCGCTTCCGCAGCTATGCGCGCTCGCGCCAGCAGGTCCACTTCCTGCGCGACGACTCGCACGCCGAGAGCACGCGCGCCGCGCTGGCGGCGATCCTCGACGGGCGCCCGGTCGACTTCCTGATGATCGACGGCGATCACACCTACGAGGGCGTGCGCGCCGACTACGAGATGTACTCGCCGTTCCTCGCCGAAGGCGGCATCGTCGCCTTCCACGACATCCTGCCCCATCCGCAGGTGCCCAGCTGCCGCGTCGACCAGCTCTGGGAGGAGCTGAAAGCGACCAACGAGCATCTCGAGTTCACCGATCCCGAGGACGACCGAGGCTGGGGGCAGTGGGGCGGCATCGGCGTCCTGACCTGACGCCGGGCTACTCGTTCTGCCAGTCCCCGAGTGCTTCGAGGTCGAGCGCGCGGTAGATCGGCTCGAGCTCGGCCAGCGTGCACGGGGCGCCGAAGTCGCCCTTGCCCTCGACGGTCGCCTCGCGCTCGCCGTCGCGGGCGGAGATCACCACGGTGCGGCGGAGAACCTTGCGGCCGCTGTTGCGGATGACGGTGTCGTCGGGGACACAGTCGCCGGTCGCGATCTGCGCCGGCAGCGAGAAGAACCCGGCGGCCTCCAGCGCCTTGCGCAGCCGCACGAGCCCCTGCTCGGACACGGTCTGGCGGCCGGGCTCGAACTTCGAACGCGGCTGCTCGCGTTGATCGCCGACCGTGAAGGTCCCGTCCTCGGCCACGCGGTACAGCTCCCCCGTCTCGGGGATCGAGAGCTGCAGCAGCACGCCGTCGGGCAGCGCGGGGGCGCTCACCGCGAGCGGCTCCGCAGGGGTGGGCGCGGGCGGCTCGTCGCCGCCGCAACCGGCGAGCGCAAGTACGGGGAGGAGGAGGAGCCCGGCGAGGCCACGGCTCAGAGCGTCCATTCCGTCTCGCCGGTCATCGCCTCGAGCGCCTCGAGGAAGGCCGCATAGTTCCAGCGGCGCACGGTCGAACCGACGCTCATCGCGTCCGCGTTGCGCGCGCGGGTGATGACGTCGCCGGTCTGGGCCTGGATCATCGCGTCGTAGTCGGCGGCGACCGGGGTGCCCGCGCCCGCGCCCGTCTGCGGGTACTCGTCGTCGGAGCCGAGCATGTGCCCGGTCTCGTGCAGGCCCGGGTTCTGCATCTGCTGCGTGCCGACCTGGGCGTCCACGCGGCACCACTCGTCCCCGGCCCCGGCGTTCGCCTCGCCGACGTTGCGGACGAGGACCTGGTCCGCGGTGGCGCCGCCGGCGATCAGGGCGGCCTGGACCGCGGCGGAGCGCTGGCGCGCCAGGTCCATGTTGTCGATCGCGCCCTCGTCGGCGGTGCGGCCCGCCCGGTGCGTGTTGCTCGCGTGCCCGGTGATCTGCACGTGCGCGCCCGCGACGCCGGCGACCGCGGTGATGATCGGCGCGAGCGCGGCGGTGCCCGCCGGGCCGAGCGCCGAGGAGCCCTTCGTGAACGGGACCGCCGCGGTCGCGTTGCCCCAGTCGAGCTTCTGTTCCGGCCGCAGATCGTTGGAGTCCAGGTCGCCCGTGCCGCTCTCGTCGTCGGCGGCGGTGTTGGCGGAGCAGTTGCCCGTCGCGGCGTTGTGATGGAAGCCGGGCGGGCAGATCGAGCTCTGGACCATGCCGGCGTCGGGCGGGTACTTCGCGACTGTCAGCGTGTAGTGCGGGTCCGCGGCGTCCTCGATCACGCTCACCGTGGTGGCGACCGTCATCGCCTCCCAGTGCGGCTTGGTATTGGAGACGACGAATTGCGCCGACCACATCGCGCTGACCTCGCGCATGTAGCGCGCCTTCCACTCCGCCTGCTCCGCCGGCGTCCACTGGAACTCCGCGGCGCGGAAGCCGGCCGACACCTTCGTCGGGTCGCCGGCGGTGAAGTTGTAGGCCACCTTGAGCGTGATCGTCAGCGTTCCCCCGCGCATGTCGCAGGCGGCGTCGAACAGGCCGACGCCGCTCGTGGGCGCGTAGTCCTCCAGCGGGTCGTACGTCCCGTCGCGGAAGTCCTCGAGGTCCTCGTGGGCGTCGAGCTCCTCCTCGTTGTCGCGCGCGTCGAAAGCGTCCCCGATCGCGTTGCCGATGTCCCCCAGCAGGTCGCGCTGGATGCTGCGCGGCGCGGACCCCGCGACCAGCCGGGCGGCCGCCTGGTTGCCCGCCGTGCGCTGGAGCGCGAGCACCGCCGGGACGGAGAGACTGCCCGGCCCGACCGCCGCGCTCCGCAGCGCGGCCATCCCCGCCGGCGCGGGCGCCGCGACCGGCGCGACAGCTCCGACGGGCTCGGCCTGCTCGGGTTGCTTGCCGGATTTGTCGGACGTCGATCCCATGGATCGAGTTCGGACGCTACCCGGCCGCCGGGTCCGCTGCAACCTCCATCGGTATGGTCGCGAGGATGACGCCTGAGCAGCCGTACTTCGACCAGTCGGGCGAACCGTCGGACGAGCCCGGCCGGTTCGTCCACGTCGCCGACCTCGACCCGTTGACCGGCCTCCCGGGCCTGGAATTCCGTCCGGTGACGACCGATTCGGTGATGACGAACTTCGTCACCTTCGAGCCCAACGCGGTCGCCGCGATGCATCACCACAGCGAGCAGCAGATCGCGATCCTGATCTCGGGAGAGCTGACGTTCACGGTCGGCGGTGAGACACGCGTCATGCACGCCGGTGATTGCGTCGTGATCCCGCCCCACGTGGAGCACGGCGGCTTCGCCGGCGCCGACGGCTGCGTCGCGGTGGACGTCTTCACGCCGCCGCGAGCGGGCATCGTGAGCATGATGTCCTGACCGGGGTGGGGCCGCGCCGCGAGGGCGCGGCCCCACCGGTTACCGCCTTACGGGGTGGTGGTGGAGAGCGTGAACGTCAGCGTCTTGCTGTAGTTGCCGGTCCGCAGGGCGTCGCTGGCCGCGATCGCCTGGCGGAACTGCAGCGTCACAGCGTCGTTGCTGATCGGCCCTCCGTACGCCAGCAGGTTGAGCGGGCTACCGCTCACGAAGTTGAACGCGGTGCTGGTGTTCGCCGCGTTCAATGCCCGGGCCTGGAGCGCCTGCGGGAGCGAGAACGTCCCGTTGACCAGGTGCCCAGGGGCGTTCGAGCTGGGGTCGGCGACCGACAGCACGGCGTCGCCGGCCGTCGAGATCACGTTCGCCGTCGTGCTCGCGTCGTAGACCTTCGCCACGCCGGGAGTGAACGTGCCGAAGCTGGCCGGGGCGCCGAGCGACAGCGACAGCGTCGCCGGCACGGAGCCACCGACGCCGCCGTCTCCGCTCGTCGAGTACGTCGCGGGCGGCGGGCCCTGCACCGGAGGCGTCGCCGGGCGCGGGCGCTGCAGGTAGGTCAGCGCATCCTTCAGCGCCGCCATCCGCTCAGGCCGCGTGGAGATGCCCTCCAGGCCGAAGCCCCACAGCAGGGTGTCCTCCGTCGCGATGCCCGGGCCCTCCTCGAAGCCGACGGGGCCGCGAGCGACCCACGCCGCGTCGTTCTCGGTGCCGGCCGGCTGCGGGCCGGCCACCCACGGAGCGAGACCGGTCTCGAAGCCCGTGGACTCCGTCACCGCGCCGTCCTTGAGGATCTGCACGGCGTCGACGAACGCGCCGAGACCAGAGACGGCGAAGTCCTGCGCGTAGGTGATCGAGACCTCGACCTGCTTGCCCTTGAAGGCCGACAGATCGATCTCCCAGTCCTGGAAGCCGGACGAGTTGCCGGTCGCCGCGTTCCACTTGCCGGTTGCGGGCGGCGTGCCGACGTTGGTGCAGTCCTCCGCCGGCGTGGGGTTGGTCTGGTAGTGACTCAGGAACGGGTGGATCGTGTCCCAGTCGATGTCACACGAGGCACCGATGTCGTCGCTGGTGTGCCCGTTGGCGTCCGGCAGCGTCGTCCAGTCGTCCTGGCCGACGGTGTGAGCCTCGACGAACACGTAGTCGTAGTCCTGCTCGGCGTCGTAGGAGATCTTGAACTTCAAGGCCCCCGTGTTGGCGCCGGTCAGGTCGATCGTGCGGCGCAGCCGCTGATAGCCCTCGTCGCTGGACTCGGCGTAGGCGTACTGCGTGCCCTCCGGCGGGTCGTACGACGGCGGCCGGTCGAACCCGATCGCCTGGTGCGACGAGAACGTCGGGAACTCGGAGGCGGGCAGGATGCTCGACGTGGTGACGAACGTCAAGGCGAGCGCCTGGTTGTCGGCCGAGCCGGGACCGTTGAGCGTGAAGGCGCTGCTGCCGAACACGCCTCCGGAGCCCTTGAACGGCAACGTCGCGACGTCGTCTCCGGTGGCCGCGATCACGTTGATCCAGGCGCCCAGGTAGTACTGCACGAAGTCGTCGGAGACGATGATGCAGTTCGTCTTCTGGCCGACCGGGTCGTCGATGTTGCCCTGGCCCTGCGACTGGTTGGACCTGCAGAACGGGTTCGGCGGGGCGCCGAGCGGGTTGTAGAGCAGCTGCAGCCACGCGCCCTGGAGCGCCTGCTGGCCGGTGACGAGCGTCGTGCCGCCGTCGTTGAGGTAGTCGCGGACCGCGATCACCTCGTCGTCCATCAGCTTCGAGTTGCCGGTGCCGCCCGGCTGCGTGGGCTCACGGACGTAGAGGTCGTCGCCGGTGTACCAGATGACGCTCTTGTAGTGCGAGAGCACGCCGAGCGGATCCGGTGCCGTGCGGGCGTGCGCGTCGACGTCATAGACGTCGAACGAAATGCCCGCGTCCTGCAGCGCCTCCGTGTAGTAGCTGGCGTACTCCGGGCCGGGACGGGGGCCGGCGCCGAAGATGCTCGTGTTGCCCGAGTAGTCCTCGGCCGCCATCACGAGCACGTCGCCGGACCTGGACCGCTCGGCCGTGAACGTGAACGAGGACGACACGTGGCTGCCCGCGGCGAACCACACCTCGACCTGATCGCCGGCCGTGAAGCCCGTGACCGTGCCGCGCATCTTGTGGTAGTAGACGCCGGGCGGGTCGTAGCGCTCACCGCCCTTGTACTCGGTCGTCGGCGCGCGATGCACGACGCCGCCACCGACGCGCCAGAGGACCTCGACCGGGCCGAGGTCGCGGTTCGCGTTGACCTCGACGGTCTGCGGGTCGCCGTAGGAGACCTTGAACGCGCTCGGCTCGAAGTCCGGCGCCACGTTGCCGAGATGCGACACGGGGCGGCCGGGGTTCTTGGCCGACTTCGCGAGGTCGAGCGCGAACGGGAGGTTGCGCACGAACTGGTCCTCGACGGCCGCCTCGCTGTCCTGGTAGACGAAGCCGCCCGGCGCGAACGAGTTGGGTCCGTCGACGGTGCCGCCGACGCCCGGGCCGCTGCCGCCTTCGAGTTCGACCGTGTACGGCAGCGTGCCGTAGCGGTTGTAGACGTGGCCGGTGACGTCGCCGTTGGTCGTGTAGAGCTCGCCGGAGACGTCGGGATCGAAGTTCGTGATCGCCGGATGGTCGTCATCGAGCCCGGCGAGCGCGGCCGTGGCCGGCGTGTCCTGGCTCGGCGTCTCGACCTGCCAGCCCTCCGGGTACAGGATCAGCGGCCCGTAGGTGTGGTAGTCGATCATGAACTTCGGCTTGAGCTTGGCGAACATCGCGTCGAGCGAGCTGACCTCGGGCTCGGACTGCGCCGAGGTGCCGCGGTAGGTGTCGCTGCCGAAGTCGTCGGAGGCGCCCTCCTGGTCGTAGCGCCACTTCTCCGCCCAGTTGCGGTTGGTGTCGACGCCGTCGTTGCCGGTGAGCTGGTCGTCACCGTCGTTGTCGCGAAGGTTGCGGCGCCACAGGCGCGTGTTCTTGTTCTGGAACGTCCAGTCGTAGCCGTCGACGTTGACGACCGGGACGAACCACATCTCCGTGTCCTTGAGCAGCGTCGGGATGGCCGTCGCCGGCGTCGGTCGCATGCGCGAGGACGTAACCGAACAGACGCCGGCCGACCTCGGTCGCGAGCCACTCGCGGGCGTGCTGCGTGGTCTCGTACCAGACGACGGGCTTGGCCCCGTCGGAGAGCGTGTGCGCGTTGACGCTGACCTTGTAGGCCACGAGGTCCTGGCCGTAACGCGACTGTCCGTAGACGACCTTCTTGACGATGTCCGGGTGCGCGGCGCGCTGCGCCTCGTACCAGGTCTGAAGATTGATCGGCTGGCCGGCGGCGTCCACCGCGCCGGAACACGTGCCCGGGCAGGGGGCCGGCTTCATGTGCCACGGGCGATACACGTCGTAGCCGTACGTCGGATCCGTGAACGGGTCCGGCGGCGCGGCCTTGGCGGTCTTCGCCTCGCCGTACGGTGCCGTCACCGTGAAGCCCTTGGCGCGGAGTTCCGCGGCCTGTTTGGGCGTCGCCACCACGCCTTGACCCTTGGCGCTGCCGCCTTCGGTCACGTCGTACCCGAGCTGGCCGAGTAGTTGCTGATCGCCGCCGGTCACGACGTATTGGTTGAGTGGCTCGATCTTCTTCGTGCGCGGCTATCGCCGGCGCCGAGAGCGTGCACGCAACCAACAGCGCCGCCGAAGCGGCGCCAAGACCCTTCATCCTCATCCGACTCCCTCCTTGGTCGGACGCAACTTTACCCATTCCTTAGATTTGCGCCAAATGCGTCAAAACTCATCGTTCGGAAGACCAAAGCGCCGGGGGTGTCGGAAACACTCACGAACGTCGAGCAGGAATCGAGAAGCGCCTGGCAGCGGGCCGAAGCTAGTGTGCCCGGCATGGGCACCACCGTCGCGGATACGCAGTCGTCGACAGGGCACATCGCTGACAGCCACGGGATGATCCGCGTGCAGGGCGCGCGCGTGAACAACCTCAAGGACGTCAGTGTCGAGATCCCCAAGCGCCGGTTGACCGGGTTCACCGGCGTCTCGGGCTCGGGCAAGAGCTCGCTCGTCTTCGGCACGATCGCCGCCGAGTCGCAGCGGCTGATCAACGAAACCTACAGCGCGTTCGTGCAGGGGTTCATGCCGACGCTGGCGCGGCCGCAGGTCGACGTGCTGTCGGGGCTGACGACGGCGATCACCGTCGATCAGGAGCGCATGGGAGCCAATCCCCGCTCCACCGTCGGCACCGTCACCGACGCCGACGCGATGCTGCGGATCGTCTTCAGCCGGCTCGCGCAGCCGCACATCGGCTCGCCCGGCGCGTACTCCTTCAACGTCGCCTCCGCCCACGGGAGCGGCGGGATCACGGTCGACCGTGGCGAGAAGACGATCACCAAGAGCGCGAACTTCAGCCGTGTCGGCGGGATGTGCCCGCGCTGCGAGGGCCGTGGCTCGGTCAACGACTTCGACCTCGCCGCGCTCTACGACGACAGCAAGTCGCTCAACGACGGGGCGATCACGATCCCCGGCTTCAGCATGGACGGCTGGTACGGCCGCATCTTCCGCGGCTGTGGCTACTTCGACCCCGACAAGCCGATCAAGAAGTACAACAAGCGCGAGCGCAACGACCTGCTCTACCGGGAGCCGACGAAGATCAAGGTCGAGGGCATCAACCTGACCTACTCGGGCCTGATCCCGACGATCCAGAAGTCGATGCTGTCCAAGGACGTCGACGCGATGCAGCCGCACATCCGCGCCTTCGTGGAACGTGCGGTGGTGTTCACCGTCTGCCCGGAATGCGATGGCACGCGGCTCAGCGAGGCGGCCCGGTCCTCGAAGATCGACGGCGTCTCCATCGCCGACGTCTCCGCGATGGAGATCCGCGACCTCTCCGAGTGGGTGGCAGGCCTGGACGAGCCGTCGGTCGCGCCGCTGCTCGCGGCGCTGCACGAGACCTTCGACTCCTTCCGGGCGATCGGCCTGGGCTACCTCTCGCTCAACCGGCCGTCGGGCACGCTTGTCCGGCGGCGAGGCGCAGCGCGTGAAGATGGTCGGCCACCTCGAGTCGTCGCTCACCGATGTGACCTACGTGTTCGACGAGCCGACGGTCGGGCTGCACCCGCACGACATCGAGCGCATGAACAACCTGCTGCTGCGGTTGCGCGACAAGGGCAACACGGTGCTCGTCGTCGAGCACAAGCCGGAGGCGATCGCGATCGTCGACCACGTCGTCGATCTCGGCCCCGGTGGCGGATCGGGCGGCGGCACCGTCTGCTTCGAGGGCACCGTCGAGGGCCTGCGCGCGAGCGACACGCTGACCGGCCGCCACTTCGACGATCGCGCGTCGCTGAAGGAGACGCTCCGCACGCCCACCGGGGCGCTCGAGATCCGCGGCGCGACGACCAACAACCTCCGCGACGTCGACGTCGACATCCCGCTCGGGGTACTGGTGGTCGTCACCGGCGTCTCCGGTTCGGGCAAGAGCTCGCTCGTGCACGGCTCGATCCCGCAGGACGCGGGTGTGGTCTCGATCGACCAGGGTGCGATCCGCGGCTCACGGCGCAGCAACCCGGCGACGTACTCCGGCCTGCTGGACCCGATCCGCAAGGCGTTCGCGAAGGCCAACGGGGTCAAGCCGGCGCTGTTCAGCGCCAACTCCGCGGGCGCCTGCCCGAACTGCAACGGCGCCGGCGTGATCTACACCGACCTGGGGATCATGGCCGGCGTCGCCTCCGTATGCGAGGACTGCGACGGCAAGCGCTTCCAGCCGGCGGTGCTCGAGTACCACCTCGGCGGCCGCGACATCAGCGAGGTGCTGGCGATGTCGGTGAGCGAGGCGAGGGAGTTCTTCGGCGCGGGCGAGGCGCGCACGCCCGCCGCGCACCGGATCCTCGAGCGGCTCGCCGACGTCGGCCTCGGCTACCTCACGATCGGGCAGCCGCTGCCGACGCTCTCCGGCGGCGAGCGGCAGCGGCTCAAGCTGGCCACGCATCTGGCCGAGAAGGGCGGGACCTACGTGCTCGACGAGCCGACCTCCGGCCTGCACCTCGCCGACGTCGACCAACTGCTCGGCGTGCTCGACCGGCTCGTCGACGCCGGGAAGTCGGTGATCGTCGTCGAGCACCACCAGGCGGTGATGGCGCACGCCGACTGGATCATCGACCTCGGTCCCGGCGCCGGCCGCGACGGCGGCCGGGTCGTCTTCGAGGGCACTCCCGCCGACCTCGTCGCGGAGCGCTCGACCCTCACGGGCGAGCATCTCGCGACCTACGTCGGCTAGGCGCCTTCGTCCAGCGTTCGCGCGAGGCTGGCGAGGATCTTGGTCCAGCCGCTCTCGTGCGAGCGCACGGCCTCTTCATCCCACAGGCCGCTGTGCGTGAAGTGCACGGTGGTCGCGCCGTCGCGTTCCTCGAAGTCGATCTCGATCAGCGTCCGCCGCGAGTCGCCGTCCCAGTGCCAGGTGAACGCGAGCCGCCGCGGCCGGTCGATCTCCGTGTAGACGCCGCCGCCGCCGTAGTCGGCCTCCTTGGTCGGGTCGCTCATGACGACGCGCACCGCTCCGCCCAGGCGCAGGTCGACCTCGGCCACGGTGGTCTCCCAATGGTGTTCGACCTGCCACCAGCGGCGGATCACCTCCTCGCTGGTCCACGCATCGAACACCGCTTCGGCGGGAGCCTGGAAGGTGCGCTCGATGCGCAGTGTCCCGGTGTCGGTCCCCATCGGCGAGATCATGACCGCGAGCCCCGCTGCGACGCGGAGGCCTCGTCGGTCGCGGCCGCCCAGAAGCTCGCCTCGTCGTACTCGTCGTGGAGGTTCCACCACGTGTAGGCGCGGGTCTGCGGGTAGCCCTCGGGCGAGTCCTCCCAGACCTCCTGGCGGCCGAGCGCGGTCATGTCGAGGTAGCTCCAGGCACTGCCGAGGGCCTCATCGCCGCGCTTGTTGATGAAGTAGGTGCGGAAGATCCGGTCCTGGTCATCGCGGTAGAAGGCGTTGGTCCCGTGCCACTCCTCGACGCCGAAGTCCGCGTCGAAGTCGTCGGTGATCGTGTACCACGGGATGTCCCAGCCCATCCGCTCCTTCCAGCGCTCGATGTCGGGTTGCGGTGCGCGCGAGATGTTCACGAAGGTGGTGTCGCGCGCGTTGAGGTGCGCGAGGTCGGCGACCTGGTCGGACATGAACGAGCAGCCGCGGCAGCCGCTGTCGGGCCAGCCGGCCACGCCCGGCTCGAAGAAGGCGCGGTAGATGATCAGCTGCCGGCGGCCCGCGAACAGCTCGAGCAGGTTGACCGGCCCGTCCGGGCCCTCGAAGGTGTAGTCCTTCTCCACCAGTTGCCGCGGCATCCGGCGGCGCCGGGCCGCCAGCGCGTCGCGGGCCCGCGTGAGCTTCTTCTCCTCGACCAGCAGTTCCGCGTGTGCGGCTTCCCACTCCTGCGGCGAGACGATCGGCGGCATATTCATGGCGATTGCTGCTCCTTCAGATACTCGTCGACGACGTCGAACATGCGCTCCCACAGAGCGCGCTGGCGATCCATCCAGTCGGCGGCCTCACTGAGCACGTCGGGCTCGAGCGAGAGCCGGTGCGTGCGGCCGACGACGACGCGCGTCACCACGCCGGTCTCCTCGAGCACCTTCAGGTGCTTGGAGATCGCGGGCTTGGAGACCCCGAAGCCCGCTGTCGCGTCGCCGACCGTCGCCGGCCCTGCGGCGAGGCGCTCGACGATGCCGCGGCGGATCGGATGCGACAGTGCCTTGAACGGATCGTTAACCACTAGGTTAACAGTAGCACCGCCGCGGTTCGTGAGGCCGAACTGACCGATGCTTCAGAATGGGTCGGATACACGGCTTCGAATCAAGGAGTGCGCGATGAGCGACAACGCCGAGACCGCCATCCTCGCGGGAGGCTGCTTCTGGGGTGTCCAGGAGCTGCTGCGCCAGCGCGACGGCATCATCTCCACCAGGGTCGGCTACACCGGTGGCGAGAACGAGCACCCGACGTACCGCAACCATCCCGGTCATGCCGAGGCGGTCGAGATCGTCTTCGACCCCGAGCGCATCTCCTACCGGGACATCCTCGAGTTCTTCTTCCAGATCCACGACCCGACGACCAAAGACCGCCAGGGCAACGACATCGGCTCGAGCTATCGGTCCGAGATCTTCGTTCTCAGCGACGAGCAGCGCCAGGTGGCCGAGGACACGATCGCCGACGTCGACGCCTCGGGCCTGTGGCCCGGCAAGGTCGTGACCGTGGTCAGCGACGCCGTCCCCTTCTGGGAGGCCGAGGCTGAGCACCAGGACTACCTCCAGCATTATCCGAACGGCTATACCTGCCACTTCCCGCGGCCGGGCTGGAAGCTGCCGCATCGCGAAACCGCCGCCTAACTCGCTCAACACGGGTTGCTGCGAACCCCCGGGCGACCGCATGCTCGCCCCGCGAGCGCCTCAGCCGGTGCGTTGCCGCTCGCAACCGCGCACGCCCGATGGCCTGGCGGCCAGTGGGATCCCGCGCGGTCAGGCCTCCGCTGCTCGCCACGGTCACCGGTGAAAAAACGCAGCTATTCGGGGTCCATCGGCTGCCAGAGCTGGATGCGGTTGCCCTCGGGGTCGCTGAGCTCGGCGAAGCGGCCGTTCGGGTAGCGCTGCGGATCGACGTCGACCGACTCGCCGGCCTGGCGCAACTGGTCGGCCATCGCGTCGAGATCATCGACGCGGAAGTTGATCATCCACGTGTGCTCGGGCGGGCCGATCATCTGCGAGTCCTGCGCGAAGGGCGCGAAGACGGTCTCACCCTCCTGCTGACGCCAGACCTCGCCCCCGTAGGACCGGGGTACGGTCAGGATTCCGAGTCGGTCCTCGTACCACGTGGCCAATCCGTCAGGGTCACTCGCGCGAAAGAAGAGGCCGCCGATGCCCGTGACGCGTTGCATGGCCCGAGCGTACCTGTCCGGCGCCGGGCGCCGCCTTCGCGGCGGTGCCCGGCGGTGCCGGAACTACCGGCTGCGCGAGGCGACGTGCTCGGCGGAGCGAGCCCACAGCCCGGCCACCGGCTCGGCCACGGGCGTGGGGGAGGGGGCGGCCGGCGACGTGGTCGCCAGGGCCTCCTCGTCCACCAGTTCGGCCTCCGGGGAGTCTTCGCGCAGGAAGACGGCCACGACGCCGAGCACGATCGGCAGCGCGACGCCGATGACGTCGGTCCGACCGGCGGCGACGAGCGCGAACGTGTGCACGGCGAGCGCGATCAGGCACCACGTGCTGAGCGGCTCGAGGTACTGCTGCGCGAGCCGCTCCATGCGCGGGTCATCGGGCACGAGCCACTTCACGCCGCGCGCGGCGGCGGCGAGGATCAGGAGGCCGACGGCCACGGGCAGCGAGGCGTCGGCGACGGCGCTGAGGAAGTTGGTCATGTTGTCGTCCCACCGGTGCTCGGAGTGCTCGGAGCGGGTGCGGTGCCACCACCCCCTCCACCCGGAATCCCGCCGCCGCCACGGTGGTCGCCACGACCGCCGCCACCGAAGCCGGGGCCGTCGCCGCGGCGGCCGCCGCCGCGTCCGCGCCGGAAATCGGGCATCGAGTCGCTGGGTGCGCTCTGCTCGGGCTGGACCGTCGTCGGCGCTGCCGGAGAGGTCACCGGCAGCGTCCGCTCGGCCTCAGCCGAGCTGTGGGTCACGAGCAGCAAGAGGAGGAGAGCCAGAAACGACGCGGTGGCCGCGGCGCCGACCCGGAAGTGGGCGCCGGCGCGGTCTGCGTCGCCAACCGGCGTCGATGCGATGGTGCTGTCCATCCTATGCAGGGTCCGGGGCGGACATAAGAGAAGCGCGGGAGTTTCCTGAGAATCTCGTCAGCTTTGTCTCAGCCGTTGCTCAGTGAGCGCGGTGAGCCTTCTCGGCATGAAGAGAAATCGCATCATCGCCGGGGCCGCGACCATCGCGGTGCTCGCCGGCGGGTCCGCAGCGATCGCTGCGACGACCGACAAGAAGGCCGAGGAGACCGCGGTGCTGACGGACGCGGCCAAGCGGCTCGGCGTCTCGGCCGACGAGCTGAAGGCCGCGATCTCCGGCGCGGAGGACGCGCAGCTGGCCGCGGCCGTGAAGGCCGGGAAGATCACGCAGGCGCAGGCCGACGAGATCGCTGCACGGCGCAAGGCCGAGGGCACGGTGCTCAACCTCGGGCACGGCGGTGGACCCGGCCGCGGCGGTCATGGCGGCGGCGGGCGGGAGCTGCTGGGCGACGCGGCGACGGCGCTCGGGATCAGCGAGGACACGCTGATGACGCAGCTGCGTGACGGCAAGAAGCTGGCCGACGTCGCGAAGGCCAACGGCAAGACGCTCAGCGACGTCAAGGCCGCCGTCAAGAAGGCCGCGACCGCCCGGCTGGCAGCGGACCTCAAGGCCGGCAAGATCACGCAGAGCCAGTACGACGAGCGGGTCGGCCATCTCGACGACGAGATCTCCCGGCTCGGGGACGGTCGCGGTCCCGGTGGCCGTGGCGACCGCGGTGGCCCGCCGCCGCAGCCGGCTCCCAGCGCCACGGCGACCCCGTAGCGCCGGGCTACGTCGCGGCGCGCTCCGCGCGCCGCGACGGTGATCGATGCGATCCGCGCGAGCGCGGCGCAGCGGCGCGTCATCGACCTCTGAGCCCGAGTCCGCCGCGTCGGATTCGGGAGCGGAGTGGCTAGCTTCGGGCGCATGCTGTTGCGATCGATCCTCGCCACCTCGGCCGTCGCCGTGCTGGCGGCGCCGGCCGCCGCCGGAGCCCAGGACCCGCCGACTGACGGTGGTACCCAGTTGGTCGCCAAGGTCCCGAGCTACCTGGAGCTGGTGCTGAGCCAGCCGGCCAAGGGGTTTCCGGCGTTCTCGAAGCCCGGGTCCTTCCAGGCCTCGTTCGGCGCCCGCGTGACGGCGAGCGATTCCGTGACGCTGCTCTCCATCGCCGACGGTGACGCAGTCAGCGGGTCCAAGCTCGGGCACATCTCGGTCGGCTCCAAGCGCCTGCCCGCAGCGCTTGAAGCGACCGTCGGGTCGGCCGCCTTCCAACCGCTCGACGGCTCGGTCGATCCGCGTCTGTCGAGGTGGACGGACGCCATGTCGCGCAAGCCCGCGACGGTCAAGCTGCGCCAGAAGCTCACGAGCAAGGCCACCGGCAGCTACCGCAAGGTCGTGCTGGTGACGCTCTCGGCCGAGACGCCGTAGCCGCCTTCACAGCCGACTCCCAGGGTCCTCCAAGGCCCGTGCCGGGATCGTCCGGGAGAGTCGGGTCATGACATCCACTCTCGCTCCCATGACCCGCTGGAACCGCCGGTACCGCCGCACCGCGGCCGCGGCACTGGCCGCGACGACGCTGTGCGCCGCCGGCCCCGCGATCGCCACGGCCAAGGCCGCCGAACCGCCCCGGCACGAGCAGCGCCCGGACGTTCGCGGAGGCCACCGCCCGCCGACGACCACCGTCGACTTCGCGAGGACCTCGCGCGAACCACGCCCGGCGGACGTCGCAGGCGTCTGAAAGCTAGCGACCCAGGAGCCGGACCGGGATGCGGAGCTTCTGCCGCGCGACCTTGCCGTCGCCTGCACGCACGCGGACAGTGACCAGGACGCTGAGCTTGCGCTTCGGGTGACGGCGGTGTGCGCTGCGTGCGGCCCGCCGCAGCGCCTTGGTGCTCGCGAGGCGCAGGCGGACGCTGCGACCGGCGGCGATGTTCGCCTTGCCGGCGCGCAGCTTCCACACGCGAGACGCGCCCGGGATCGACACCGTGCCGGTCGCGGTTGCCGCGCAGGCCACCGGACCGCAGGCCGTGACGACGCTCACGTCGAACTTGTTCGTGAGCAGCTGGGCACGCGGCCGCTTGATCCGCAGTGCGAGCGCCTTCGTCGCGGTCTGCGCCGGGGCGATGGGAGCGGCGAAGGGCGCGGCCCCACCGCCTCCGGCGCTCGCGCCCCCGCCGTCGGCCGGCTGGGTGGGCGGGCGCGGGACGACGTCGAACGAGACGCTCGCGCGGTCATCCTGCGGGAGCGGGTCGGCGATCGCCGAATCCACGGCCACGTCGACCATGCGCGACGTGCGGGCGTTGACCGCGTCGGTCGCGACCGGGATCTTCAACGTGGTCGTCTCGGCGGGCATCAGTTGCGGGCGCTCGCAGATCAGGTCGCGCCCGGCGGTCGTGCACGTCCAGCCCTGACCGTCATCCGGGACGCCGGCCGCGGTGCCCGCGGGAAGCGTCGCGGTCAGCCGCAGCGCGCGGCTGCGTGAAGGACCGGCGTTCGAGACCTGGACGGTGACCGTGGTGTGATCGCCGCCGGTGACCTCCGCGGGGGCGGAAGCGGTCACGCTCTTGTCGGCCGAAGGGGGCGGGGGCGGGACGCGGAAGACCTCGATCTCCACCGTCGCCGTGGCGGTGGCGCCTTCGTCGTCGGTGACCGTCGCGGTGATGGTGTGCTTGCCCTCGGTAAGCGTGTCCGCGCCGCGGGTCAGCGTGGCGCCGCGGCCGAGCTCGCCGTCACGGTCGGAGCTCCAGACGACGGCGTCGTCGCCCAGATCCTGGTCGCGGTCGCCGGCCAGGGCTGAGAACACGATCGGCTGCAGGCCCGACGGGGACGGATCCTCGGGACGCGGCGACGTGATCTCGACCGTCGGCGCGGCATTGGAGACGCTCACGGTGACGCCGGTGAGCTGCGTGACCGCGCCGCGCAGGCCGTCGGTGGTCGCGACCGCGAAGCGGCCCGCGGCCGTGCCGGCCAGCGTCGCGGGGTTGATCACGAACGACTCGCCGGTGACGCGGAACGCGAGCGGGCGCCACGACGCGCCGTCGTCGGGCGAGAAGAAGATCGCCGAGGTCGTCCCCGCGGAGCGCTTCCAGGTCAGCGTCACGGGGTCGCGCTCGATGCTCGGATCGGAGATGGCGACGTCGCCGGCCGTCGGCGCGACGCCGGTCGCGGCGGTGCGCGTGACGAGCGCGCCGTCGCTGTCGCTGATGACGCTGACCTTGCCGATCGCCGCGGCCGCCGGGATCGCGATGGCCTCGGCGAACGCCGCGGTCAGGCCGTCGCCCGCGCCATCGCCGAAGCGGACGAGCGGGGTGAAGCGGCGCTGAGCGAGCAGGGCGCCCGCGGCGTCCTCGACGCGCAGCGTGTAAGCCCCGCTGCCGGCCGCGGCGTCACCCGGGTAGGGCAGCGGCAGCGCGGACTCGATCAGCGCGGACTTGTCGGCCGCGTTGATCGTGCCGCTGATCAGCACGCCGCGGCTTCCGGCGGGCGGCACGACGACGTCGGCCTGGGTCGAGATCTCGCCGGTGTCCCAGCTGCCGCCACCGCCGCCGCCACCACCGCTCGCTCCGGAGAGCGCGCGGATGCCGGCGATCTGCTGGTCGCGCTCGAAGGCCGACGACCAGCGGAACTGCCCGTCGCCGTCGCTGCAGTAGCCCATCAGCGCCCAGACCTCCTCGGGGTCGGAGAGGCCGAGATCGTTCTCGTCGGCGCGGGCGAAGCGGGGGTCGACGCCCCAGACCTCGTCGTCGGCGTTGCCGAGCGGGCCGAGGCCGGGACGCGTGTTCCCGTCGACCGAGATGAACGGTGTGTGCCCGGGCGCGTCCTTGGAGGCGACCTCGCCACAGTGGCCGGTCTTGTTGCCTCCCCACCAGAGGAAACCGCCGCTGACGCCGAGCGCGTTGTCGACCGCGTGATGCACGCCGAGCGTGTGGCTGAGCTCGTGCACGACCGTGTTGCGCGCGTAGCCCGACGAGGTCGGCGCCGTGAGCCGGTTGGTGAACGAGGACGCGGCGTCGCCCGGGATGCCGTTGGCCTTGCCGTTGAGCCCTCCGACGGCCGGGCCGTCGAGCAGCCCGTAGTAGACATCGCGGGCGAAGGTGGCGCAGCCGTCGGTGCAGGACGTGCGCTCGACCTCGCGCATCCGGTGCAGGTCGTCGTTGAGATCGTCGATCGTGGGCCGCGTGTCGTAGTCGAGCGTCCGGAACGACGTGTTCAAAGCGGACACCGGCAGCGCGCTGCGCACGCGCGCGGTCTGCTCGGCGATATCGTCCCAGCTCGGTCCGGTGCCGTCGATCTCGACGCCGAAGAATGCGACGCCGAGCGTCGTGGTCGGATCGAAGGGCGGGTTGACGCGGCAGTCATCGGCCGCGGTGCCCGGGTCGGCGGGCTCCTTGCAGTCCACCGGCGCGCCGCCGGCGTCGAACTCGAGCTCGACGCCGCCGCGGGTCCAGGCCAAAGGCAGCTCGAAGTTCAGCGAGTCCTCGATCACGCCGCGGCGGTTGACGATCGAGTTGCGCGCGAGCACGTTGCCCGACGCGTTGGTCGCCACGAGCGGGCTGCCGGGCAGCTCGGCACCGTCGCGACGGCCGGTCAAGCGACCGGTGACGCGCTGGTCCGGTGCTCCGGGCGGGGTCTCGACGAACGCGCGGACGACGGTATCGCGGACCTCGAGCAGCGTCTTGGAGTTATGCCAGTCCTGCGCACCCTGGTTGACCTCCAGCGCCCGCAGCGTGACCGCGTCGCCGAAGCAGGAGCCCGCGATCAGCGATGCGAACTCGACCGTGTTGCGCGCGATCGTCATCGCGCCGCCGCCGTAGACGTGCGGCCCGTAGTAGCTGCGCAGCTGGTCGGTGTTGCCGTAGTCGTCGATCCCGATCACCGAGAAGCGCTCGATGCCGCCGGCCTTGGCGTCGGCGACCGAGTCGGTGAGATCCCCACCGGTGCCGTCCGAGGACAGGCACAGCACGGTCTTCGCGTCCTTGCGGAACGGCTTCAGCGCCTCGAGGCCGGCCGTGATCCCAGTGTCCGGGTCAGTGCCGCTCTGGCGCTGGTCCATGTTCTCGATCTTCGCGACGACGCTGTCGAGCTTCTCCTTGGAGTCGATCACGATGCGCGGTACTTCGATCTGCGTCCCGCTGGAGAACTGCACGACGGTGATCGCCACCGAGCCGTCCAGCGGGACGTTCGCCGGGTCGCGCAGCGCGGTCGAGAAGCCCTCCCGCTGCAGCTGCCAGTCGGAGTCATCGATGCTGCCGGAGCCGTCGACGACGAGCCCGATGTCGATCGCCGCCGAGGCGGTCGTGGGCACGACGAGAGCAAGGGCAGCGAGGAGTGCTGCGACCAGGAACTGCTTGAACATCATTTCTCCAACGTGAGGCCGAGATCGCTGAAACGGAGTTCGATCCGTTGACCGTCTTCGACGGTCACGTCAACGCACGACTGGGTCTTAGTGGCGGGCTGAGGGGAGGTGCCGAGATCGCAGATCGTGACGGCGCCGCTGAGCGGGGCGAACTTGACCTCGCCGTCGCCATCGGTCTGCAGCGTCTCGCTTCCGGCTCGGAGCCAGAGCCCCTTCATCGCCCCGGGCGAGACATCCGGCGAGTCGGGCAGCGAGTGCACGACGACGGTGGTGCCGTCGTCGCCACCGCAACCGCCCGTGAGCACGGCGACCGTCGTGGCCGCGAGTGCGAGCCCTCGTTTTAGTCCGGCGAATGTCATCCAGCAGAGCCGGCGACACCCTCCAGGAGCACCGGCGGCTCGCACCCTACGGGACCCACCGGCGCCCGCGGAACCGAATATCCGTCTAGGCGTGCGGGGACGCCACTGCGAGCTTGGCGCGTCGACGATGCCCCGGTGAACCGCCGCGGCCGCCGATCCTGTCCTACGGCTCGGTGGTCGACACCTCGTTGGCGTGAGCGAATAGGGCCGGCTGATGCTCAACGCGCACGGGCTGAATGCGTGAAGGTATCATCTAAATAGATGACGTTCTCACGCACTTTGCCGGTCTCACTGCTCGACCTGGCGCAGATCCCGCAGGGTGGTACAGCGCAGACCGCTCTGCATCGTTCGCGCGAGCTGGCCCAGCACGCCGAGGAGCTGGGCTACCACCGCTTCTGGCTCGCCGAGCACCACAACATGGCGGGCATCGCCAGCGCGGCGACGTCGGTGGCGATCGGCTTCGTCGCCGAGGGGACGAGCACGATCCGCGTCGGCGCCGGCGGCATCATGCTGCCCAACCACGCGCCGCTGGTGATCGCCGAGCAGTTCGGCACGCTCGACGCGCTCTATCCCGGCCGGATCGACCTCGGGCTCGGGCGCGCGCCCGGCACCGATCAGCCGACGATGCGCGCGCTGCGCCGCGACCTGACGAGCGCCGACACCTTCCCGTCCGACGTGCAGGAGCTGGCGCTGCTGCTCGGCGACCCGGCGCCCGGCCAGCACATCCAGGCCGTTCCCGGGACGGGGTCGCATGTGCCGCTGTGGATCCTCGGGTCGAGCCTGTTCGGCGCGCAGCTCGCCGCCGCGCTCGGGCTACCGTACGCGTTCGCGTCGCACTTCTCGCCCGCCGCGCTGGTGCCCGCGATCGAGATCTACCGGCAGACCTTCCGGCCGTCCGCACAGCTCGCGCAGCCGCACGTGATGCTCGCCGCCAACGTGATCGTCGCCGACG
The DNA here is from genome assembly GCA_963848475.1 of uncultured Solirubrobacteraceae bacterium. Lineage (GTDB taxonomy): Bacteria > Actinomycetota > Thermoleophilia > Solirubrobacterales > Solirubrobacteraceae > Solirubrobacter. The sequence continues at coordinate 278,152 of CAWKDW010000012.1, forward strand.
ATGACGACCAGGCGCGCAAGCTCTTCACCTCCACGCAGCGCTCGTTCATCGACGGCATCTTCCGGCGTCAGCGGAGCCTCTTGGCGCCGCCGCTGGAGTCGATCGAGGACTACTGGCAGCCGCACGAGCGCCAGCAGATGGAGAGCATGCTCAGCTGCTCGTTCATCGGCTCGCCCGACACCGTGCGCTCCGGGCTCGACGCCTTCGTGAGCGAGCACCAGCCGGACGAGCTGATCGTCACCACGAGCGCGTTCGACCAGGGCGCGCGGCTGCACTCGCTCGAGCTGCTCGCGTCGCTCGACGTCGGCGCGGCGGTGCACTAGGTGCCGCCGTACAGCGTCGAGCCCGCCGCCGAGCACGCCGAGATCCGCGCGGCGCTGTACGAGCTCGTCGGCCGCTTCCTCTCCGACTACGAGCGCTCCGCGAACGCCCACGGGCTGACGCTCACGCAGGCGCGCGTGCTCGGCTTCGCCGCATGCGAGCCGCTCTCGCAGCGCCAGCTCGCGGAGCGCTTCGGGTGCGACCCGTCGAACATCAGCGTGCTCGTGGACCGGCTCGCCGAGCACGGGCTGGTCGAGCGCCGGCCGGACCCGCGCGACGGGCGCGTCAAGCTCGTCGTCGCCACGGAGTCCGGGCGCGAGCTCGCGGTGCGCTGCTGCCGCGAGCGCGAATGGCTCGGCCCGGCACTGGACCGCCTCGCGCCCGCCGAGCGCGAGACGGTGCGCGCGGCGCTGGCCCTGCTCGTCGACGCCTGACGGCTCAGGCGGGCTGCGGCACCTGCGCGGGCAGGATCGTCCGCACCGTGCAACGGCCGTCGTCGTCGGCGGTGACCTTGCCGCGAGGGCACCGAGTACGGGATCGCCTCAACGCGCGTGATCCGCCGGCTCGAGGCCGAGCGTCGAGCTCGCCTTGCGAGGCGAGCTGCTGACGCCGGCCCAGGTCGCCGGGCTGAAGGACGGGACGCTCGACGTCGCGCTGCTGCGCCCGCCGGTCCGTGACCCCGCGCTCGAGGTCGAAGTCGTCCAGCGCGAGCCGTTGGTGGCCGTGGTCGGGGCCGGGCATCCGCTCGCGCGGTTGGACGCGATCCCGGTCGCCCGGCTCGCCGGCGAGCCGTTCGTCGCCTATCCCTCGCACTTGCGCTCGACGCTGCACGACGCCGTCGAGGACGTCTGCTCCCGCCAGGGCTTCGCGCCCACGGTCGCGCCGGAGGTCTCCGAGACGGCGACGCTGGTGTCGTTCGTCGCTGCCGGCATCGGCATCTCGCTCGTGCCCGAGTCGGTCACCCGCCTGGCCGTCGAGGGCGCGGTGTACCGGCCGCTCGCCGACGAGCCGGTGCGCGTCGAGCTCGCGCTCGCGGTCATCCGCGCCGCGCTCGCCGGAGTAGCGCCGGCGTCAGCCGAGCGTCGCGCCGTCGGACGCCGAGCCGACCAGCCGGCTGTAACGGCCGAGGACGCCGCTCGTGACACGTGGCGGCGGTGGCGCATAGGCCTCGAGCCGGGCCGCGAGCTCCTCGTCCGTGACGTCGAGGGCGAGGACGCGCTCGTCGACGTCGATGGTGACGACGTCGCCGTCGCGGACCACGGCGAGCGGGCCGCCACGGACCGCCTCCGGGGAGACGTGGCCGACCATCAGGCCGCGGGTCGCGCCCGAGAAGCGGCCGTCGGTGACGAGCGTCACCGACTCGCCGAGCCCGGCGCCGACCAGCGCCGCCGTGATGCTGAGCATCTCGCGCATGCCCGGGCCGCCGGCGGGCCCCTCGTTGCGGACGACGGCGACCTCGCCTTCCTTGATCTCCCCGGCACTGATCGCGGCGATGCAGGCGTCCTCGCTCTCGAAGACGCGGGCGGGGCCGCTGTGGCGGCGGCGCTCGGTCCCGGCGACCTTGGCCACGGCGCCCCGCGGTGCGAGATTGCCGCGTAGGCCGACGAGCCCGCTGACGGGCTTGTAGGGCGTCGCGCTGCGGAAGGTCACCTTGCCGTCGGGCTCGGGCGCCGCGGCGCTCGCGGTCTTCAGCGTGCCGCCTTCGACGGCCGGCGCGTCGCCGTCGACGAGGCCGGCGGCGATCAGCTCGCGGATCAGCACCGGGACGCCGCCGACGGCGTGGAAGTCGGTGGCCACGTAGCGGCCGCCCGGCGTCAGGCTCGCGATGACGGGCGTCTTGTCGCAGCGGTCGACGAGATCGTCGAGGCTGAGCTCGACGCCGGCTTCGCGGGCGATCGCGAGCAGGTGCAGGATGCCGTTGGTGGACCCGCCGCTGGCGGCGATCCCCGTGATCGCGTTCAGGAGCCCGCGGCGGTCGAGGAAGTCCCGCGCCGGGCGGCCTCCGCTCGCGAGGCGCGCCGCGAGCGCTCCCGCATTCGCCGACTGCTCCTCGCGCCGCTCGAGCTCGTCGGCCGCGACCATCGTGCTGCCGGACGGCGTCAGCCCGAGGAACTCGAGCGCCAGGCCCATCGTGTTGGCCGTGAAGTTCCCCGCGCAGGTCCCGGGGCCCGGGCAGGCGGTGCGCTCGACCTCGTCGAGCTCGGCGCGGGAGAGCCGGCCCTGGCGGTAGCCGCCGACGGCCTCCCACACGTCCTGGATCGTCGCGTGCTCGCCATGCAGCGATCCGGCGCGCATCGGGCCGCTGTAGACGACGACGCTCGGCTTGTCGATCCGCGCCAGCGCCATCAGCGCCGCCGGCACGGTCTTGTCGCAGCCGACGATGCAGACCAGCGCGTCGAAGTCGTGCGCGATGTCCATCAGCTCGATCGAGTCGGCGATCAGCTCGCGCGAGACGAGCGACGCGCGCATCCCCGGCGTGCCCTGCGACTGGTTGTCGGAGACCGCGATCGTGTTGAACGGCAGCGGCACCCCGCCCGCGGACTCGACACCCCGCGCCACGGCCGCGGACAGTTGGAGGTGGTTGAGGTTGCAGGGCATCGTGCCCGTCCAGCACGACGCGATGCCGACGATCGGGCCGTCGAGCCGGCCCGGGTCGATGCCCATCGCGCGGAAGTGCGAACGCGCTCCGGCGCGGCCCGGGTCGTCCGCCAGGGCCTCGCGCGCCAGCCGGCGCGCGGTCTGCACTTCGCTGTCAGGAGTGGGGGGCATCTGGCTTCTCGAGTGCGGATTCCCGCCGCGGCGCCAGACTATCTACTAGACGGCCGCGGCCCATCAAGACCTGCTCGACGCGCCGCCGCGGCCGCCGCGGTCGAGGCCGACGCCGTCCGCTAGAGCATCCCCGGGCGGTCGCTGGCCTTGTGCCAGTCGGCGAGACGAGCCTGTGGGCGAAGATGGCCAGCCGGCGCGAACGACCGGTTACCAGGTCCACTGCTTGACGGCGGCCGGGTCGTCGCCGTGCTCGCGGGTGTGAGCGCGGATATGGAGGCGCTCGTCGACCATGCGCTGGCGCAGGTGCGCCGCGCGCGCCCCGAGGGAGGGGACGCGGTCGATCACGTCCATCACGAGGTGGAACCGGTCCATGTCGTTGAGCATGACCATGTCGAAGGGCGTCGTGGTCGTGCCCTCCTCCTTGTAGCCGCGCACGTGCAGATTGGCGTGGTTGGTCCGCCGGTAGGTGAGCCGGTGGATCAGCCAGGGGTAGCCGTGGTAGGCGAAGATCACGGGGCGATCGGAGGTGAAGAGCGCGTCGAACTGCCCGTGCGAGAGCCCGTGCGGATGCTCGGTGTCGTCCTGCAGTCGCATCAGGTCGACGACGTTGACGACACGGACCTTGAGCTCGGGCAGTTCCGTGCGCAGGATCCGCGCGGCCGCGACGGTCTCCAACGTCGGGATGTCGCCGGCGCAGCCGAGCACGACGTCGGGCAGTTCGCCGTCGTCGTTGGACGCCCACTCCCAGATCCCGATGCCGCGCGTGCAATGCGCGACGGCCTCGTCCATCGTGAGGAAGTTCAGGCTCGGCTGTTTGCCGGCCACGACGACGTTGACGTAGTGGCGACTGCGTAGGCAGTGGTCGCCGACCGAGAGCAGGCAGTTGGTGTCCGGCGGCAGATAGACGCGGACGATCTCGGCCTTCTTGTTGACCACGTGGTCGATGAACCCCGGGTCCTGATGGGAGAAGCCGTTGTGATCCTGGCGCCAGACGTGCGAGGACAGGAGGTAGTTCAGGGACGCGATCGGGCGCCGCCACGGGATGCCACGCGTCACCTTCAGCCACTTTGCGTGCTGGTTGAACATCGAGTCGACGATGTGGATGAACGCCTCGTAGCAATTGAAGACGCCATGGCGCCCGGTCAGGAGGTAGCCCTCGAGCCAGCCCTGGCACAGGTGCTCGCTGAGGACCTCCATCACGCGCCCGTCGCGGGCGAGGTGCTCGTCGGTCGGCAGCGTCTCGGCCTGCCAGGCGCGGTCGGTGACCTCGAACAGCGCGGCCAGCCGGTTGGACGCCGTCTCGTCCGGGCCGAAGACGCGGAAGGTCTCCATGTTGTCGCGCATCACGTCGCGCAGGAAGGCGCCGAGCACGCGCATCGGCTCGCTCGTCGTCGCGGCCGGGGTGGGGACGTCGACGGCGTAGTCGCGGAAGTCGGGCAGCCGGAGATCTCGGAGCAGCTCGCCACCGTTGGCGTGGGGGATGGAGCCCATGCGGCGATCCCCGTCCGGCGCCTGCGAAGTGAGCTCCGCACGCGGCGCGCCGGCCTCGTCGAAGAGCTCCTCCGGCCGGTACGAGCGCATCCAGGCCTCGAGCATTCGCAGGTGCTCGGGATTGTCGGCCAACCCGGACAGCGGGACCTGGTGCGCGCGGAACGTGCCCTCGATCGGGATGCCGTCGACCTCCTTCGGGCCGGTCCAGCCCTTGGGCGTGCGCAGGACGATCATCGGTCGCTCGCCGGCGTCGATGGCGTCCAGTGCGGTCTCCAGCGCCGCCGCGAGCGCCTGGTGCACCGCCGCGGGCTCGTCGCCCTCGACGAACAGCGGCTCGTGCCCGTATCCGCGCATCAGGTCGCGCAGCGCGTCGTCGCCGATCCGCGCCAGCACGGTCGGGTTGGCGATCTTGTAGCCGTTGAGATGCAGCACGGGCAGCACCGCGCCGTCGCGCTGCGGATCGAGGAACTTGTTCGAGTGCCAGCTGGCGGCCAGCGGCCCGGTCTCGGCCTCGCCGTCGCCGACGACGCACAACACGAGCAGCTCCGGGTTGTCGAATGCCGCGCCGTAGGCGTGCACGAGCGCGTAGCCGAGCTCGCCGCCCTCGTGGATCGAGCCGGGGGTCTCGGGCGCCACATGGCTCGGGATCCCGCCCGGGTAGGAGAACTGCCGGAACAGCTCGCGCATCCCGCGTTCGTCGAGCGACACGGTCGGATAGCGCTCGCTGTAGCTGCCCTCGAGCCAGGTGTTGGCGACGAGGCCCGGGCCGCCGTGACCGGGGCCGGTGACGAACAGCGTCTGCAGGTCGCGCTGCCGGATCAGCCGGTTCATGTGCGCGTAGAGCAGGTTCAGCCCCGGCGTCGTTCCCCAGTGGCCGAGCAGTCGCGGCTTGACGTGCTCGAGTTCGAGCGGCTCGCGCAGGAGCGGGTTGTCGCGCAGGTAGATCTGCCCGACCGAGAGGTAGTTCGCGGCTCGCCAGTACGCGTCGAGACGAGTGAGCTCAGCGTCGTCGATGCTTCGAACGTAGCGCGCGACGCCCGCTAGGCCGTGACTTTCTTGTCATCGGCGACCGAGCGCCGCGACCACAGCGTCGCGTTCAGGAACGCGGCGCCCGGTGACCAGGCGGCTGATCACGTAGAGCCAGACGAGCATCGTCGCCGCGACCCCGAAGGCGCCGTAGGCCTCCTCGGAACGCCCGAGCCGTGGCGCGAAGTAGAAGATCACGGCGACCTGGATCACTTGGACCCCGACGGCGACCATCAACGCTCCGGGCAGCAACTCGCGCGGGTGCCTCGCGCGGCGCGGGAGCAGCCACATCGCCCAGAGGATGATCGCGGTGTCCACGGCGAGCGTGGTGATCACGCTCAGCAGCGCCATTCCACCCACCTGCTCGTAGAGCCAGGCGACGCCCGCCGCCGCCAGCGCGTGCAGGAGGAAGATCAGGTTGAACATCGCGATCGCGTAGTGCGGACGGCGGAATCCGCCGCGGCTCCAGTTGCCACGCGAGCGAGTACGCGAGCACCAGCGCGCGCAGGGCGCCGAGCGTGAACCAGGCAAGCAGGACGATCCCGGTCGCGAAGAGGATCACGATGTTGCGATCGCCGTTCTGCAGCGCCGCGGCGGCGGAGTGCGCCGCCGCCGCGCTGACGCCGAACTCGCGCGAGGCGTTCTCCAGCCCGTCGGGGTTGTACTCGCTCCAGGACGACAGAACGGCCGCGACGAGCAGCCCGGCGGGCACCAGCCACAGGAACATCCGGAAGGCGACGCCGCCGGCGATCAGACCGCCGCCGAGCGAGCGCTCGAGCTCGGCGGCCTGGCGAACGGCCGACCCTCCGGGGAGGGTCTCCGCGTAGTCACGGGCGGATGTCAGCCGCGCCGCGAGAGCTGCGGTGCGCGACGGGCGGTCGGTATCCACCCGCCGAGCGTAACGCGCTCAGCAGGCGACCGGCTTGGCCGCTCCGGCCGGAAGGCATGCGGTCTTCACGACCGGCGCCTTGCCCTTGCGTACCACCAGCGACTTGACGGAGGTGATCGAGCCGGCGCTCGAAACCTTGACGATGATCGTGGTGCCGCTCTTGAGTGCGGTCTTGACCAGCGCCGCGAGGCTCAGGCTCGTGCCCTTGCTCGTCAGCGCGACGCCCTTGCCCTTGAGCTTCTTCGGGCAGCCGGCGCCGCGGCAGGTGACGACGACCGTGGATCGGGCAGGGATGCCCTTGACCTTCAACCCGGCGAGCTTCGTGGTCTTCGAGGTCGAGCGTGAACCGGAATGACAGCACGGCGCTGAGCTTCTGCGGCAGCACGGTCGGCGTCGACGCGGCGACGATCGGCGCAGCGGGAGCGGTCGACGCAGGCGGCGCCGGCGCGACGAAGGGGAGGACGATGACGTCGAACGACTTCGTCGTCGCGTTACCGGCGGCGTCCTTGGCCGTGCACGTGACGGTCGTGGTGCCTTGTGCGAAGCGACTGCCGGACCCCGGCAGGCAGTCGACGGAGGGACTCGGGTCGATGGCATCGGTGGCCGAGGCGTCAAACGTCACGGTCGCGCCGTCGGCGGCCTCGGCCGGCTTGACGACCACGGTGGGGACGGTGAGGGTGGGCGCGCCCGCGTCGCGCTTGATCGTCACGCTCTTGGCCGTCGTGCCGCCACGCGAGGTGACCGAGCAGGTGAAGGTCTTGCCGGCCGTGTCCTCGGTGACGGTGGCGTCGCCGCAGCCGCTCTGCGCGGTGATCCGCGAGTCATCTTCCTGCACGGTCCACTTGACGCTCACCGTTCCGGCGTAGTAGCCGCCCTGAGCCTGCGTGCCGGTGACGACCGGAGTGACGAGCGGCGCCGTGGCGTCGACCTCGTGAAGCGCCAGCCAGCCGTTCATGCTCGGGCTGCCGGTCTGGTGGCTGCCGGTGATCTTCAGGCCGTAGACGTCGCCGGCCTGCACGTTGAAGGTCGAGAAGCCGCTGTAGCCGAATCCGCCCGATGGCGGATCGCAGCAGTCGGTCTGCGCGGGCTGTTGGAGGACCTCGCGCAGCACGTCCGCACCGCCGCGGGTGACGAAGCGCTCGAGGCGCAGGTTCACGTGGAAGAAGCCGAAGAAGCCGCCGGCCTCCCACTGCACCGGCACTGCCCGCGTCGTGGCCGCGACGGCCTGGAACGTCCAGTTCCCGCTCGACGCGCCGGGTGCACTCCAGTCGAGGCGCGGGTCGGCCGTCGTGCCGTTCGATGTCAACGCCACCGCCGAGGTTCCGCTCCCGCTCCACGGCGTGTCCAGCTTCGCGGCCGAGGCCTGGCCCGTACCGAACAGCAAGAGCACGAACACACCGAACAACGACGACAGAGTCTTCATTAGCGTGCCTTTAGGAGCGGGTCGAGGGCCCGACCATACTCCTACCGGGGAGCGGCGCATACCACGTCTTTTGACGTGGTGAATCTCAGTTGCGCGGCGGCGGCGGCTCGATGCTCTGCTCGAAGCGGAAGAAGCCATCCGGGTCGTAGTGGCGCTTGACGGCGAGCAGCCGCTCGAACGCGTCGCCCCAGTACTGCTCGCGGAAGTCGGGCAGCTCGCGCACCGGATAGTTCTGGTACATCTCGCCGCAGAGGTACGGCTCGACGACGCCGAAGAACCCGGCCAGGAATTGCAGCGCGACCTCCTCGCCGCAGTCGGGCCACGTCGGGTCCCAGAACGAGTCGACGAAGAAGTTGCAGTCGACGTCACGGTGCACGAACGCCGAGTCCGCGCGCGGGTAGGCCGACGGCGCGGCGCCGTAGGGCTCCAGGACCATGATGTTGTAGGGGTTCGGCGTCGTCGCGTAGTAGCTGACGAGCTTCTGCCAGCCGTCGACGCCGAGCTGCGTCGCGACGTATCCGCTGCGCTTGGCCTCCATCGTCGTCGGCAGCCCGGGGCCGGGCAGGACGGCGAGCAGCGCATCGTTGAGCGCGTTGTAGGTGCCGCTGCCGTCGGTGAACTGCGGCTTTCCGACATCGAGCAGCGGCCCGAGCGCCTTCAGCCCGTCGCGCGGGTCACCCGAGTAGAGCCCGAGCATCAGCAGACAGGGTGCACCGTCGAGCGTGGCCATGACCACGAGATAGCCGACGTCGTCGTTGTCGGCGCCGCGCATGTAGCCGCGCTGCAGCGCGTCGAGGGCCGCCGGGGCCTCTTCGAGCGTCCAGCGCAGCTCGAACGACCAGACCGAAGGGAGCTCGACGAGACGGTAGGTGATGTCGAGCAGGACGCCGAACTGGTTGCCGGTCCCGCCTCGCACCGCCCACCACAGGTCGCTCTCGCGTTCGGCGTCGGCGACGACGATCCGGCCGTCGGCGAGCATCATCGTGACCGCCAGCACGCAGTCGCTGTTGATCCCGTAGCGGCGTGAGGTGAGGCCGTAGCCGCCGCCCTGCATGAAGCCCGCGACGCCGACGTCGGCGCAGGTACCACCGGGGACGTGCAGGCCGTAGCCGTCGAGCACGGCGTTCAGCAGCCCGAAGTTCGCGCCCGCCCCGACGCGTGCGGTCAGCTCCACCGGGTCGACGGAGATGCCGTTCATGCGGCTGACGTCGAGGATCATCCCGCTGCACGTCGAGTAGTTCGCGAGGCTGTGGCGACCCGAGCGCGGGACGCACCAGAGCGCCTTCTCGCGCGCGAGCGCGAGGCAGATGCGGACGTCGCCCGGGGTCTCGCAGAACACGATCAACTGCGGGTTGGCCGGCCAGCGCGGGGACGCGTGCGGCGCCGCCGCGGCGGGGTAGTCGGGCATGCCGGGCAGGACGATCGAGCCGCGCAGCTTGCGCTCGAGCGCCTCCGCCTCGGCCTGCGTCATCCCGAGCGCCTCGAGGGCGACCGGGTCCAGTTGCGGCAGTTGCTCGGCGACGCGCGCCTCGACGCGGGCCTTGTGGAGGTCGGCCTGCAGCGCCATCAGACTGCGGGTTCCGCGTAGGGCACGTTCAAGGCACCTTTCATGTAGAGGCACAGCACGTCGGGATCCCACGCACCGAGCCAGAAGTCGATGCGCCACGGCGCCGCGGTGGCGAGCGTGCCGCCGAGCGCGTCGGGCGAGCCCTCGATCATCGGGACTCCGGTCATTGCGAAGCCGAAGCGCTCGACGAAGTTGCGCACGAGCACGCGGCGATCGGACGGGTTGGCGACCGCGAAGGTCAGCTCCGCGATCCGGCCCTCCAGCGCGACCTTCGCCGTCTCGTCGTGCTCACCGGCGAGGTCGGATTGGAGCGCGGCGAGCCGTGCCTGGACCTCGCCGAGCGGGTCCCAGACACCGGCGGCGTCGCCGACCGTGGCGGGCTCGAACTCCATCCCGCGCGCGCCCTGGGCCTCGAGGTTGGCCTCCGAGACCTGCCACAGCGGCTGGGTCGGGTCGGCGGGGTTCAGCGGCGCGGTGCGCTCGAGCGAGGCGCCGTCCCCGTCGATGCGCAGGTGAAACGGGACGATCGGCTCGAAGCCGGGCAGCGTCAGCGTCCAGTTGCGGTTCTCGATGATCGGCTCGCCGAGCAGGTCGATCCGCGCGTCCTGAAGCGCCGGGACCGGCCGGCCGTCGCTGCGTTTCGCCGTGCGCACGGTGACGCCGAGCTGCGGTCCGTGCGAGCGGTACGTCATGCCGGCGCGCGGCTGCAGGTTGAGGATCCGGTCGAGGTCGGGCTCGCCCGCGAAGGCGAACGTGTAGCCGCTGATGCCGCGCGGCTCGTCGGAGGGATCGGGGTCCGTGGGCAGCCGCAGCGAGCACCAGCCCTCGAACGCGAGGATCAGGTTCACGGGGCGACCTCGGTGCCCATGGCGATGCCGAAGTCGAGCGCGATGCGCGCGAGGTTCTCGTGCATGAGCTCCAGGCGCGCGCGGACCTCGGCCGGGTAGCCGTGGTCGCCGGAGAGCGACTCGGCGGTCGCGGCGAGTTCGTCGAGCTCGCCCTGGATGATCTGCCAGGCCGCGTCGCGGTGGGGGATCAGCGTGATGTTGCGCGTGAGGCGGAAGGCGGGGCCCGCGGTCGTGCCCGCGCCGGCCGGCAGCAGCGTGAGCACCTCTGCGAGCGGCCGGATCACGGTCGTCATCATCGGGAAGAACGCCGCCCGTTGCAGGCCGGTGAGGTCGCTGCTGCGCTCGTCGCTGTGAGCGAAGAAGCGCATCAGCAACAGCAGCAGCGTGCCGTAGGCGTCGTCGAACAGCGTGCTGACACGGCGCGTGCGCGGGTCGGTGATGTCGTGCGCATCCGGGTGTGCGGTGACCGGCCGGGCGGGCTCGAAGCCGGGGTCGCTCGCGCGCTCCGCCTTGAGCTCCTCCAGCACCGTGAGGAACCGGGTGAAGTGGCTCGTCGCGCTGTTGCTCGGGGTGCCCTCGCCCTCCTCGATGATCTGCGCCACGACCGCGAGCGCCGAGGCCACGCCGGTCACGGGGACCAGTTCGACGTCGTAGATCCGCGCCGTGGACGCGAGCGAGATGCCGCGCAGCGGGACCGGGATGACGTCGGTGGTGGCGAGCTGCGCGCCGGGCGGGCCGATGAACAGCTCCTCACCGAGCTGCCCGATCAGCGTCGCGATCTCGTCGTAGAGGCGGCCGATGGTCTGGTAGCGCTGGGGATCGATGTCCTCGCCGAGCACGCGCGCGAGCTGTTCGCGCTCGGTGGCGGCGAGGTCCGCGTCGGGGATCTCGAGCAGGACGAACCGCGTCAAGGTCTCCTCGCTGAGCCGCGCAAGCTCAAGGGTCACCTCGAGGTCGTACTCACGCGGGCCGAGCGGCAGGTTGGGGCGCGTCAGCCACGGCGCCTCGCCGATCGCCGTCAGCAGGTTGCAGACGAGCCCGAGGTGCTCCATCTCCTGGCGCGCGACGAGCATGATGCTCGCCTCCCAGCGGCGCATCAGCTCGAGCTGGCGCCACGTCACGCCCTCCTCGGGGCGGCGCTTCATCGAGAGCGCGGCGTAGAGGTACTGGCACATCAGCGCGTGCTCGAGCTCTGCGGCCTCGGTCAGCAGCGTGACGAGGCGGTGTCGGTGGGCCATGTCGATCATCTGGTGCCGAGCTCCTCGAGCGTGGCCGCCGCGCGGCGCTGGAGCCCTGGATGCCCGCGCTCCGCGGCGAGGTCGAAGGCCGCTCGGATGCGGGCCAGAGCGGCGTCGCGCGGGCGACCCGCGGCGAGCTCGGCGGCGCCCAGCAGGCGCAGCAGCTCGGGCTCGCACCAGCGCTCGCCGCCGGCGCGCGCCCGGTCGAGGCCCTCGTTGAGCGCCGCGATCGCATCCTCCGGGCGCCCGGCGCGCAGGCACGCATCGCCGAACTGCCCGAGCAGCCACGGCAGCAGCAGTTGCGCCCCGCCCATGCGCCACAGCTCCATCCCTGCGCGGATCTCCGCCAGCCCCTCGGCGTGCTCGCCCTCGATAACCCGGGCCCAGCCCTCGTAGACCTGCCCCTGCGCGAGCCATTGCGGGAAGCCCTCGACGCTCGCCAGTTCCAGTCCCGCGGCGGACGCCGCGCGCGATGCCTCGATGTGGCCGCGCAGGCCGTGGACGAGCGCCGCGCCGAGCAGGAGCCAGCCGTCGCTGAACGGGTGCGGGTGGCGCTCGAGGTGCGCCAGTCCCGCGGCGATCTGCGCACTCGCCTCCTCCTCGCGTCCGAGGCAGTAGAGGGCGATCGCGGCGTGTACGCGGGTGATCGCGAACGGGTCCTTGCCGAAGACGAACGCGTGGTGGCGATGCAGCGCGGGGTCGTAGAGCGCGGCGACGCGATCGAGGTGCTCGAGCGCCTCGTCGAGCCGGCCCATGTAGACCAGGATGTTGCCGAGCTCGACCTCGGCCTCGAGGATGAGCCCGTCGTCGCCGGTGGACTCCGCGAGCTCGAGGTTGCTGCGCCCCATCTCCTCCGCCGCCTCGAAACGGGCGCTGACGATCAGGTAGGACAGCAGGCCGGCGAGCGCGGGGAAGAGCTGCGGGACGTCGCCCACGCGAGCGCCGAGCTCGCGCGCACGGCGGAAATGCGTCTCGACGCTGGGATCGACCCAGCCGCGCGTCGCGGTCAGCGCGACGCCCGCGAGCACGCGCGCCGACAGCTCCAGGCCGTCGCGCTCGGGGCCTTCGGGCAGGCGCTGAGCGAGCGCGATCGCGCGGGCCAGGTCGAGCTCGGCCTCCTGGTAGGAGGAGCTCTGCAGCGCGAGCAGCGCGGCGGCGAGCCGGAAGCCGATCGCCTCGCTCAGCCGCTCGGCCGCCTCGAGGTGGCCGGCGAGGACATCCGGCTGCTCGGCGGCGACGCGCGGGCGCTGGACCAGCAAGTCGGCAATCTGACCATGCAACTCCTGGCGGCGCGTGCGCAGGACGCTGTTGCGCGCGGCCTCGCGGATCAGCGCGTGCCGGAACATGTAGGCCGTCGCGCCGGTGTCGTCGCGCTGTTCGACGAGCAGGTCGTCGGCCACGAGCGAGTGCAGCCGCACGCGCAGCTCCGACGCGCTGAGCCCGCACAGCGGGGCCAGCAGGTCCGTGTCGAAGCGGCGGCCGATCGCCGCCGCGGCCTGGGCGACCGCGCGGGCGCCTGGATCGCGATCCAGGCGCGCCATCAAGCACCCGTAGAGCGTGGTCGGCACCACACCCTCGAGCGAGCTGTCGCCCGTCGTGACCAGGGTGCGCGTCATCTCCTCGACGAACAGCGGGACGCCGTCGGTCTGGCGCGTGATCTGCTCCACGCGCTCGGCACTCGAGCGCGTGGCCGGCGGCGCTGCGGACCAGTTCGCCGGCGTCGTCCGGGGCGAGCCGCTCGATCGTGAACACCTCGACGTGCTCACGCGCCGCGAGCCGGTCGTGCGTCGAGCGTGAGGCGGCGACGAACAGCAGCGGGACGTCGGTTGTGGCGTTGAGCAACCGGCTCACGAACTCGAGCGTCGACGGATCGGCCCAGTGCAGGTCCTCCACGACGAGCAGCAGCGGCTTCCGGCGCGCCTCGGCGTAGAGCCAGGCCACGAGCGCCTCGAGCGTCATCGCGCGGCGGCGCTGCGGGCTGAGCGCCTCGGCCTCGCCGCCAGGGGTGGCGAGACCCAGCAGCCCGGCGAACAGCTCGACGCGCAGCGGCCCGAGCTGCTCGTGATCGGCCAGCGCCTGCTCGATCGCCGCCCGTCGCTCGTCGTCGTCGCCGGTGAGCAGCCAGCGCTCGCGCAGCGCCTCGACGAACGGGTGCAGCGGGCTGGCGCCGCTGTACTGGCTGCACTGGGCGTGCAGCGGCTCCAGGTCAGAAGCGAGCTGGTGCACGAGGTGGTGGATGAGCCGCGACTTGCCGATGCCCGGCTCGCCGCTCAGCAGGACCGCCGCCCGCTGTCCGGCGCGGGCGCGCTCGGCCGCACCGGCGAGCCCGGCGCGCTCGGGCGCGCGGTCGACGAGCGGCAGCAGGCGCGCAGCGCGCTCGGCCTCGAAGCGCGCGACGTTGGCGCGGGGCGCGAGGACCTGGAAGAGCTGGACCGGGGTGTCGAGGCCGCGCAACTCGTGGGCGCCGAGCGGTGCGAGGTCGAAGTGGCCCGCGACGAGCCGCTGGATCGTGTCGGTCACGGTCACCGCGCCCGGCCGCGACGCGCTCTCGACGCGTGCCGCGACGTTCGGTGTCTCGCCGAACGCGTGGGTCTGCCAGCCGGTCGAGCTGCCCTCGTCGCCGACGACCACCGTCCCGCCGTGGACGCCGACGCGAGCCTGCAGGTCGACGCCATGGCTCGCCGTGACCCGGGCCGAGACGGCGTCGAGATCGCGCAGGATCTCCCAGCCGCAGCGCACGGCGCGGACCGCGTCGTCCTCCTCGGCACGCGGGTAGCCGAAGTACACCATCACGCCGTCGCCCTGCCAGGTCGCGGCGTGCCCGCCGTGGCGCTCGACCGCGGCCTCGACGCACTCCTGGTAGGCCCGGATCACCGCGCGCAGGTCCTCGGGGTCGAGGCGCTGCGAGAGCGGCGTCGACTCGACGAGGTCGCACGCCATCGCCGAGACCTGTCGCCATTCGGCCGTGCCGCTGCTCGGCGCGCCGACCAGCGGTCCCGCCTGCTCGACGGCGACGAGCACCTTGCCGTCCTCATCGCGCGCGGCGGCGAGAACCTCGATGACCTCGTGCTTGAGCGCCTCGACATCGTCCGGCGTCAGCCCGTACTGGCGGACCAGGGCGGCATACGACACACGCCCTCGTCGCTTGAGGGCGTCCAGCGCTGCGTCCACGGACTCCTCGAACCGGACCACGACGCGTAGTCATACACGCTCGCCGCCCGACCATGTCAAAGGACATACTCGCCGGCGAGTCCGGCGCCGACGATTGGGGATGTGTACCGACCCGCTCCAAAGAAGGCTCCCGTGTCTCTCAGCCTCGCACCCTTGGACGACCCACTGATCGTGCCGCTCGCGACCGGCGTCCTGCTGCTCGAGCCAGGGCCGGCACTCGTGGGCGTCGTGTTCGACGCACCGTGGTCGGGTGCGGGTGCGGGGACGACCAACGTCGCCTCCGACGGGACCGCGGCCGCGCCGCGCTTCGAGTACCACGTCAACGCCGAAGAGGGCGAGTGGACGTTCAGCACGACCGCGGGGTCGGGCCGCAAGGTCTCGATCGCCTGGTCCTACGCGGGCTTTCACGCCTGGTTCGACCAGCGTGTCCAGCTCGAGCGCTTCGTCAGCCGCGCCGGCAGCGAGGTCGAGCGGGCGACGCTGGTCCAGGCCGGTCCGGGAAGCGGCGGCACCGCGCCGTCGGGCGGGTTCGCCTGCAGCGGGATGTCCGCGTTCGACGTGCAGTCGGGGGACGTCTACGGTTTCCGCATGTCGGGACGAAACTTCGGTTTCTAGTCCGGTGCGCGGCCGCGCAGCGCGGCGAGGTCGTGGACCTCGATCACGCGCCGCCCGGTCGTGATCCAGCCCAGCGAGCGCAGCGAGCGCAGCGCCTTGGCCGTCGACTCCAGCGACGCGCCGGTCCAGCCCGCGAGGTCCTCCTGCGTGATCGGCAGCGTGATCAGCACGCTGCCTGCCGTACCGCTCTCGCCGTGGACGTCGCAGAGCTCGACGAGCCGCGCGCAGACCCTCCCGAGCGTGTCGGCGGCGGCGAACTCCGTCAGCCGCGCGTCCGAGGCGCGCAGCCGCGCGCTGAGCATCGCGAGCATCGCCAGCGCGACCTGCGGGCGCTGATGCAGGAAGGTCCGGAACGCCGAGGCGGCGACCACCAGCAGTTCGACGGGCTCGACGGCGACGACGTTGGCCCCGCGCGGCTGCGCGTCGATCAGCGCCTGCTCGCCGAGCAGCGCGCCGGGACCGCGGAACGTCAGGACGGTGTTGCCGCCGCTGGATGTCGGGATTGTGACCTTGACGCGGCCGCTGCGCAGCACGAGGACACGGTCGGCGGCGTCGCCGCGGGCAAGCAGCACCTCCGACCGCTCGGCCAGGACGCGTCGCCCGATCGCCTCCAGGCCCTCCCGGTCCGCGTCGCTCAGCAGCTCCAGGAACTCGGGCGGTCGCGCCATCGCGCGCAGGCTAGCCGGTGACGATGACGTCGAGGGTGCGTGGGCCGTGGACGCCTTCGACGCGGTCGAGTTCGATGTCGGAGGTGGCGGAGGGGCCGGAGATGAAGGTCAGCGGGCGGGCTTCGCGGGCGGCGGCTTGGAGTTGGGCGACGGCGTCCGGGACGGAGGGGACGATCGTGCTGGCCTCGACGATGCAGATGTGGTGGTCGGGGATCAGGGTGAGCGCGCGGCGGCCGGAGCGCGGGCCGGCGTCGAGGACGATCGTGCCGGTGTCGGCGATCGCGAGCGCGGAGCCGGTGATGACGGCGTCGAGCGTGTCGAGTTCTTCGATCGTGAGCGCGTTGTCGGCGATGACTTCGAGGCCGAGGTCGGGGAAGCCGGGTGGGACGCCGACGCGGGCCGCGCCGGCGAGGATCGAGCGGACGGTCGCGCCGAGCTGGTCGTGGGGGATGCGGTGGACGGTGGCCTGGTACTCGGCGGTGCGTTCGCAGAAGCGCTCGGCGATGCCGTCGCGGGGGAGCGCGCCGGCCTGGTGGTAGGCGCGCGGGATCGCGGGCGCTGCCGGGACGCGGGCCTGGTTGATGCGGGCGAGGATGTCGGCCTTGGCCGTGCTCATCGCTGTTGCCACCAGTCGCGGAAGGTTTCCTTGGGCGGCTGCGGGAGGTCGCGCATCGCGGTCCAGCCGGGGACGGCGGCCTTGGCCAGCGGTCCGCGGCCGAGGCGCGCGAGGCGCTGGGCGCCCTCGTAGCGCCGGCGCGAGCCGAAGGCGGCGGCCAGCGCCTTCATCGCCAGCGCCTCCGGGGCCAGCTTGGATTTCTCCTCGCGTACGACGCGGCCGCGCAGGTGGACGAGGATCGAGGGGATGTCGATCTTGACCGGGCAGACCTCGTAGCAGGCGCCGCACAGCGACGACGCCCACGGCAGCGACGGCGCGTTGTCGAGGCCGTCGAGCAGCGGCGTGAGGATCGCGCCGATCGGCCCGGGGTAGACGGACTCGTACGCGCGGCCGCCGACGCGCTCATAGACCGGGCACACGTTCAGGCAGGCCGAGCAGCGGATGCAGTGCAGCGCCGCGCGCCCGACCGCGTCGGCGAGCACGCTGGTGCGGCCGCCGTCGAGCAGCACGAGATGGAACTCCTGCGGCCCGTCGCCGGGGCGTACGCCGGTCCATAGCGAGGTGTACGGGTTCATCCGCTCCGCCGTCGAGGAGCGCGGCAGCAGCTGCAGGAAGACCTCGAGATCGCGCCAGGCCGGCAGCACCTTCTCGATGCCCATGATCGTGACCAGGACCTTCGGCAGCGTCACGCACATGCGCCCGTTGCCCTCGGACTCCACGACGCCGACGGCGCCCGTCTCCGCGATCGCGAAGTTCGTGCCCGACACCGCCATCGGCACGGTCAGGAACTTGTGGCGCAGATGCAACCGCGCGGCCTCCGCGATCGCCGTCGCCTCATCCCCGAGCGACTGGCCGCGCGCGATCGTACGCTCGAACAGCGCGCGGATCTCCGCGCGGTTGCGATGGATCGCGGGGACCAGGATGTGCGACTGCCTGTCGGCGGGGTCGAGTTGGACGATCAGCTCCGCGAGGTCGGTCTCCAGCGCGTGAATACCCTCCGCGGCCAAGGCTTCGTTGAGGCCGATCTCGTCCGTCGCCAGCGACTTGACCTTGATCACCTCGTCGGTGCCGTGCTCGCGCGCGATCCGTGCCACGATCGCGTTGGCCTCCGCGCCGTCACGCGCCCAATGCACCACCCCGCCGGCCCGGGTCACCGCCGCTTCCAGGCGCTGCAGCTGCTCCGGCAAGGTCGCCATGGTGTGCGCCTTGATCGCCTCCCCGGCGTCGCGCAGCGCCTCCCAGTCCGGCAGCTCCGCGACCGCGCGCTCGCGCTTGGCGCGGATCAGCGTCGTCGCCTTGCCGAGGTTGCGGCGCAGCTGCGCGTCCTGCAATGAGACCTTCGCCGCGCTCTGAAAGCTCATTCCTGGGCCGCCAGGATCTCGGCGATGTGCAGCGTGCGCACGCCGGTGCGCCCGCGCGAGAGCGCGCCGCCGATATGCATCAGACACGACGTGTCGGCCGACGTGCAGACCTCCGCGCGCGTGTCCAGCACCTGCCGCACCTTCTCGGAAAGCATCGCCATCGACGTGTCCGCGTTCTTGACCGCGAACGTCCCCCCGAAACCACAACACTCACGCGCACCCGGCAACTCGACCAGATCGATCCCGCGCACCGCTTCGAGCAACCGCCGCGGACGGTCCCCGACCCCCAACAACCGCAGCGAATGGCACGTCGGATGCAGCGTCACCCGATGCGGAAACGACGCGCCGACATCGACCACGCCCAACCGGTCGACCAGGAACTCGGTCAACTCGAACACGTTCTCGCGCACGGCCGGAATCCGCTCACGCACGTGCGCGACACACGACGCCGACGGCGAGACGATCACGTCATAGCCCTCGAACACACGCGGGAAACGCTCCAGCAACCCGACCGCCTCGTGCGCATAGCCCGAGTTCACATGCATCTGCCCGCAACACGTCTGCTGGAGCGGAAACTCGACCTCACACCCGAGCCGCTCCAGCAGTCCGACCACCGCTCGCCCCACCGCAGGGAACAACGTGTCGTTGAAACAGGTGATGAACAGGGCCACCTTCACTGGCGGTTCAGGACACTAGCCTGCCCTGACCTTCACGGTGCGGGCCGTGACGGCCGAGA
>CAWKDW010000013.1:0-272677 GCA_963848475.1 uncultured Solirubrobacteraceae bacterium
ACCGCCACCGAGCGGTAGCGCGATCCTGCGCGAGACCCGCTGCGCGGCGCGGTAGAGCGTCAGCGGCTGGCGCAGCGGGCGAAGCCGCGCGACACGCGCTGGCGAGCCGCCGCCTCCGAACGGCAAGCCCCCGCGATACGGGCATAGTCGCGCTCCTCGATGACATGCGCCGTGATCGCGTCGCGCTGGTCGCCACGCAGGTGCCGTAGCAGGCTCGGCGGCTCCGATCCTCCTGCTCGGGCGCCGGCGCGCCCGCGACGACCAGCAGCTCGCCGCCGAGCGCCTCGCGCAGCCCGCGCTCCGCGGTCCGGCGGCGTCGAAGGTCCACGAGGCGACGCGCGGCAATCGTGTACAGCGAGCCGGCGGCGGCGTGCCCCCGGGCACAAGCGCGTGCGCGCGACCAGCGCGCCGCCGCAACGTCTCCGCGGCCAGGTCGGCCGCGGCCTGGCGCCCCGCCGGCGAAGGAAGTACGACTCCACCTGGCGCACGTGCACGCGCACGGTGCCAAAGGCGCCGAACGTCTCGGCGTCGGCGCAGTGAGCAGATCCTCGTCGGTCGCTCTGGAGTAGTCGGTCATCGCCCCTATCTCGCAGCAGCCGGTCCAGCTGTGACAGAGCCTCTCAGCTCGCGCGTCGCGCCGTCATTCAGTCGACCGGTCACGACCGTGACGCCGACGGCCGACCCACCACAACGCACCGCGCGCCGGAGCCGCCTCTGCCCGGGGGCGCGACCTCAGCGCTGCCCTCGCCGAAAAGGCTGAGCGGCGTGAAAGGCGCGCGGCGAGGGGCGTCCAATCAGGCCGAGCCGTCGGCGGGTGGGGAAGCGCAATGAGTCAGATCGGGGCTCAGCACGCTGGCCGACCTACGGCATCGCCGCCGGTCGGCCGGTCTCATGCGCGGCCGCGGAACCGGCGAGGCGGGGGGCGATCCGCGGTCGAGGCAGCGCCGATCGCGCCGAGCCGCGCGGGGACTCGAGACGGCCCGGCGCTCCGCGACATTGCAAGCGGGCCCTCAACGACTGCGTAACCGCCGGCAAGTCCTGGTCCGCGCCGCGCGCGACGCGCAACTCGACTTCCGCATGCGCGACGAGGTCGAGCGCGAACTGGACGCGCTCGACGCCGACCTGGCTCGAGTCCAGGCGTCAGCGACGAGGTGCTCGTGCTGATCATCCAGCGCCACGACATGACGTCTCGGGCGCGTCCACGCGCGCGTGGACGCGGCCTACAAGGCGGCCCTCGGGCTCCTGCCGCCGAGCGCGACCATGGCGATTCCGGTGCCGAGCAGCGGCAAGAGCAAGGCTGGCTCGACGGTGCGAGGCCGAATCGGACCCTGTCCCAGGGCAGGCTCCGTATCGTCATTGGGCAGAGGACGGTCGCGGACGGCGAGCGTGACGTGGGGATCAGCGGAATCGGCGCTCGCGCTGTTGCGCACGCTGGATCAGGATCGACGCAGTGCGGAGGACCAGGAGCGACTGATCCCTCACGGCTGCGGCCTCATCCTGATGATGGGCTCGCCGGTTAGAATCGACTGGGACGTCGAACACCATGGCGACGTGGTTCGTGTCACACAACGTAGTCGTCTGCGACGGAATCGCCGTCGGGGCCGAGCGCGGGATCTGCACCATGTGTCGATGTGCCAGCGACCGAGTACCGCGAGCAGGTCGCAGCGCTTGTGGAGGCGTCGAGCAGTTTTTCGCTGCGAGCCCGAAGAACGCGCTCGACGACTCGTACGACCGTGAGCAATACGCGGAGTTCTGGCGAGAGTTCGAAGCCCGTCTCACAGCCGCGAGCTGACTTTCGCTATCAGACGAATCTCGGCACCGCTCCCGACGGGCGGATCGCGCGGACCGCGCTGCTGCATTGAGGCAAAGGGAGCAGCGACGCGAGCGCGTCCCGGCCAAGTTCCGCTTGTGGACGGTTCAGGACTGTTCGAGGAGTCGCCTCAGCGTCGGAAGCGCATGGTGACACGTGTCGGTCGGCGGGAGGTGGGCACTACTTCGGCCATGCGGAGGCGGTCGAGGGTCGCGAAGGCTTGGTCCTTGGTTTGCTGGGAGGCTTGGTGACCGATGTAGACGAGTGCGTGGAAGCTGCGTCCCGCTTCGCTGAACTCGAACATGAGGCTCTCCATCGCCGGTAGGCAGGTCTCCAGCTGGGTGCCGAGGGCTGGGGCGAAGTGCGCGGGGCGGGGGGCGAAGAGGTGGGCGGCCCGACGTTCCTGCAGCGTGACCAATGCGTCGCGCGAGGTCATGCTGGCGGCGGCTCCGTCGGGCTGGTGGCTGCAGCGGCCGTGCTGGTAGGCGAGCGGGAACGTGGCGATTGAGAGCACCTCGTGCGGGTCGGAGAGGTGCGGCGTCAGCGTCTCGCGCGCGATGAACCAGTGCGGCGGCAGGCTGACCTCGATCCCGTTCTTGACCGTCGTGGACCATTGCGCCGGCGGCGGGGTCGCTACGCGTTCCTCGTCGTGCGGCCGGGCGACGATCGCTACTGCCATCAGCGCCGCGACCAGCAGCGCCATGACCGGCCGCGCCCGGCGGCGCCGCTGTCGCCTGCGTGCCGCCGTGTACAGCGCCGCTTCAAGGAACGGCAACTCGCTCATTCGGACTCCTCCGCGATCGAACGCAATGTCGAGAGCCCTCGGCTGACTCGTTGACGCACCACGCTCGTCGAGCAGCGCAAGTCGGCCGCGATCGCGCGGTAGTCGCGTTCGTCGATCACGCGCGCCCGGACCGCTTGCGCCTGGTCGGCGGGCAGGTGGGCCAGCAGCGCCTCGACTCGCTCGTCGGCCCCGATCCGCGCGATCCGCTCGAGCGCCTCGTCCTCGAGCACCATCACCGGCATCCGCAGTCGCCGCCGCGCCCGATCCTCCACCGCGCCCTTCTCGCACGCCCTGCGGAACTGGTTCGCGGCGATCCCGAGCAGCCACGCCACCGCCGTGCCGCGCGCGGGATCGAACTTGCGCACGCTCACCAGCGCGGCGGCGAACGTCTCCGCGGCGAGGTCCGCCGCCAGTTCGGGCTCGCCCATCCGCCGCATCAAGAACCCGAGCACCAGTCGCTCGTGCGCGCGGTAGAACGCGGCGAACGTCTCAGGGTCTGCAGACAACGTCACACCAGCGGTTTCCGCCCCACCCCCAGAATGTGACCAACGACCCCCGCAAGGTCCAACAACCCGCCACCGTCACCCGCACCGGTCGTGTACGCCAAGCGGAGGCGACAAGATGGGCGCGATGACCCGACCGTCAGGGCCAGGTCGATGAACGTTTTCAGTTCGTCGACATGCGTAACTTCCCGAGTCAGGGCACGTCGGCCCGCAGGCACGCGCTCGCAAGCGGCCGCTGCATCTGCCTCGAAGCGGTAGCCAGTATTCGGGGCCGGTCGAGAAGTCCCACGCCATGGTGGGCCAAGCCTACGCCTACGCATGCGGCTCGAGCCTGCGCCGCAGCAGCGAGCGCTCCGCGGGCGAGGGCGCGAGCTCGAGCGCCCGGGCGTCGGCGAGCCGGGCGCCGTCGGGGTCGCCTGCGCGGCGCAGCAGCTCGGCGCGGGTGGCGTGCAGCAGGTGGTAGCCGTCCAGCGCGCGCTCGAGGCCGGCGAGCTCGTCGAGCGCCGCGGCCGGGCCGTGCACCTCGGCGAGCGCGACCGCGCGGTTGAGGCGCACGACCGGCGTGTCCTGCACGCCGACCAGGCGGTCGTAGAAGGCGAGGACGGTGGGCCAGTCGGTGGGGCCGTCGGCCAGGTGGGTGGCGACGATCGCGGCCTGCAGGACGTAGGGGCCGGGCGGGCCTAGGCGCGCCGCGCGGTCGACCAGCCGGCGGCCCTGCGCGATGGCCGCCGCGTCCCACCGCGCGCGGTCCTGGTCGGCGAGTAGCACGAGCTCGCCGTCGGCGTCGGTGCGCGCCCCGCGCCGCGCGTCGTGGAGGGTCATGAGCGCCAGCAGGCCGAGCGCCTCGCGCTCGTCGGGCATGAGCGCGCAGAGGATCGACGCCAGGCGGATGGCCTCGGCGCACAGCTCCCGGCGCACCAGCGCGTCCCCGCTGGACGCGGCGTAGCCCTCGTTGAAGATCAGGTACATCGTGGCGAGGACCGCGGGCAGCCGGTCGGGCAGCGCGGCGTCGCGCGGGACGGCGAAGGCGATGCCCGCGTCGCGCAGCTTGCGCTTGGCGCGCACGACGCGCTGCTGCATCGTCGTCTCGGAGACCAGGAAGGCGCGGGCGACCTCCGGGGTCTGCAGGCCGCCGACGAGCCGCAGGGTCAGCCCCACCCGCGCCTCGAGGGCGAGCGCCGGGTGGCAGCAGGCGAAGATCAGCGCCAGGCGGTCGTCTGGGATGGGCATGGGGTCGTCGTCCTCCTCGCCGGGCACGGCCCGCTCGAGCTCGGCGGCCAGCACCGCCGCCTTGTCGGCGAAGCGCTTGGCGCGCCGCAGGCGGTCGATCGCCTTGTTGCGCGCTGTCCGGGCGATCCAGGCGGCCGGCTCGTCGGGCACGCCGTCGCGCGGCCAGCGCTCGAGCGCGACGACGAAGGCCTCCTGGACCGCCTCCTCGGCCAGGTCGACGTCGCGCAGCACGCGGGCCAGCACCGCGACCGCCCGTCCCGCGCCGTCGCGGAACAGGCGGTCGACCTCGAGCGCGGCGCTCGCGTTCAGGAGGCGGCCGTCCCGGCGGCGTCGCTGTTCTCGGTGATGTCGGTGCCGCCGGCCGCCGGGCGCACCTCGATCGCGGCGCCCCACTGGACGGCCGGCACCTTCTTGGCCCAGGCGATCGCCTCGTCGAGGTCGGCCACCTCGACGACGTAGTAGCCCGCGAGCTGCTCCTTGGTCTCCACGAACGGGCCGTCGGTCAGCACGACCTCGCCGCCACCGCGGACGGTGGTCGCCGTCGTCGACGGCTGCAGGCCCGAGCCGCCGCGCAGCACGCCGGCGGCGGCGGCCTCGTTGTTGAACGCCGCCCACGGCGCCATCGTCTCGGGCGTGGGCTCGAAGTCCGTCTCCTCCATCCAGATCGTCAGCAGGTACTGCATCGTCATGTCCCTCCTCGGGCTGTGGTGCGCCGGCCCCGATGACCGCCGCGGTTCGACCCATGGACGAACGACAGCCGACCGGATCGACCGGCGCAAGAACGCCGACGCGCCAGCTCTGCTGGGTGCGCCCGGTCACACGTCGCGGTAGTACGACCTCGCCGAGCAGGGCGGGCCGTGAGACCACTTCGAACCACCAGAAGACGCGAGATGCACGCTACCTCACACGACGGCGGCACCATCCGGGCCGCGAGCCTGGTCCGGGTGTCCACGAAGGGTCAGGCCGACAAGGGTCTCAGCCTCGACGAGCAGGACCGCAGGGTCGCCAAGGACATCAGCGACCAAGGAGTGGACCCCTGCGGGCGAGTACCGCGAGCCGGGGGTGTCGGGCAAGCGAAAGGACCGCCCCGAGCTTGACCGGCTGCTGGCCGACGCCGAGGTGCGCTGTTCGACGGCGTCGTGGTGGCGAAGCTCGACCGGCCGGGCCGCAACTTCGCCCACTTGGTCGCCGTGAAGACCCAGGGCGCTTCCTACTTTGCCCCTGGTGACACGGACCCGAGTCCTGGGCCTAGTACTCGGACGTCTGCTTTTGGCGAGTGGAGTGAGTCCGACAACCATGGCTTCGCGAACGAGCTGGACTATCTGAGGTCGCTCAAGAAGGACGACAGCTACACCTTCACGTATTCGTTCGAGTACATCGCCAAGCACCATGGAAACGGCAACTACGACATCGACACGGCGAACATGGGTGTCCGCGTCGAGTGGGATGACTCAAACGCGGGATACGTGGTCTCCTACGACGTTCCCCGACATGTACAAGATCGATCCGGCGCAGGGGAACGGCGATCCTCAGGAATCAGGCGGACCCCCTGACCGCGCACGCCTCCGAGACGACCTTCGCGATCGCGGGGTGACCGACGCTCTCGCGCGGCGAAGTCCCGCGGGAGCGCCGGGGCGGCGATCCGGCTCGAAGACTGCGGCTTTCGCCTCGCGGAAGCGGCTACGCCTGGAGCGGCGACGACGAGGTTTCGAGAACGTCGATAGGCACTACCGCGCTCAGCCCCGCTCGCTGTGCCTATTCGTCGGGACCAGAGCGCAGACCGACTTGATCAAAGCACGACTTCCGCGTCTGGCGGTTCGAAGCGGTGTGTCCGTGAGCATCCCATGCGCTGCAGGTCCCAGCGGGTTCACAAGCGCGCGAAGTTGCGGGAAGCTCTGCCGATGCACGACGTGTCCCGCGTCGACCGAGCAGAGTTAGACGCCGACCGCACACAGCTCACGAGCCTGCCCGCGGATGCGCCATGCGCGCTTCCGGTCGGCAGAGTCCGGCGGTACTTGGAGGCGTTGGCCGTGGTCGTGCCCACGCTTGACGAACCGCCCGAATCCCGCCCGGTCGCGGCAAGCTGGGACGCAGCATTTCGACAAGCCGAAGCGCACAAGAGCGTCGACATCAAGCTGCCGTCGCTAGGGCCCGCGCCCGAGCCGTTGCTCGCACCGGCTTCACGGTCGCAACCATGGTCATTCCGCCGGCTGGTCCGCTGGCCGAGCCGCAGCACGGTTGGCGTGATCGTCGTCGGAGCGGTGATCCTGGTGACTACCTCCGCATTGGGGCATGACCTGCCGCAAAAGATCGGCGAGGCAGTGATATTTGCGCTGGTTGGCGCCCGGGCTATGGGAACGGTCATCACACGGCAGTTGCGCAAGCGTGGGCCCGCGGAGGAACTCGATGAGGCCACATGGTCCGAGCCGGGTGTGCTCGTCGGATTCGTTCTGATCAGCGGGACGTATGCAGCCGCGACGGCCGCAACCTACGCAGGTTGCAGGTGGGCCGGCATCGATGTTTCTCGCACCGGAGCACTCCTCGTCGGACTTCTGGTGACGCTGTCGCTCGCACTCGAATACGGCGTGGTTTCCGCGGAGCGACTGTCGCCGATGAAATAGCCGATCAGGCCGCGCAGGGCCTTTACATTCGATGCTCTTCTCGGTCGCGCCGAAGCATGCCCTTTGAACTCGGTTCTCCTTTCGCGTGAACGTGCAGACAGGCGTTGGCCAGCGCGATTACTGCCGTTATGCGTGGAGCCGGGGGCACCCGACTCCCGGCGAAGGTACGGAAGCGTCGAGAAGACACACCACCTTGTCGGGTCTGTGGGGTGTAGGCGCACCCATACCTTGTGAGGGTCGCGCGCGTGGCGTGCCGGTCTAGTTTGCGTGGCATGTTCGAATTGCTGGCCGCTTGTGTCGTCATGTTCACCGGATGCGGTGCCAAGGCATCAGCGACGCAGGCTGCCACGGCGCTGGAGTTCGCGAAGCCGCCGATCGTGCTGTACGACCCCGAGCAGCGCCACATGTACATCTGGGCGAGGCTCAGCCGTCCGCTTCGACACAACGTCGGATACCCGGCGGAGGACGCGGGACAGCCCGCGAGGTTTGTGGTGCCGTTCACGCCCCGCAAGCGTTCGCACGTGGAGTACGACCCTCAATATCCGACGTGTTACTTCGAGGAGTTGCACTTCGCCAAGCCCGCTCCGGTCCTGACGGATGGGCAGCCACTTGAGGTGTCCCTCGCGGTCAATTCCGGCCGCAAGCTGACCACGACCGGTACCGTCGAGGTCGCCGACCTGTTCGACTCCCATCCCGACCAAGAGCTCGGCTGCGTGCGCGCCAAGGACACCCACGTCTGCGGGCAGTCGGTGATGGGCAAGCGCGTCTCGCTCGTCGTCTCGATCGCCACGCGGACGAAGTGCGCCGTCGCTCGCGACGTGTTTCGCAGCGTCGGCGACTGGGCCGACCCGAAGTGCTCTCGGGGCCTATGCGCACGCCGGCATCGCTCCAACCGCGGGTTCCGCTGCGACAGCGGGTCGCTCGGGGGGAACCGCGTCCATCACCACTGGGAGGTCGTCTGCACCAAGGGCGGCGCCGAGGTCCGTGCCTGGGCCGAAGACTAGGGATCAAACTCGCCCGAGCCCTTGACGTTCTTGCGGGTCGCCCAGGCGGAGTCGCGACACCATTTCGTCGACAATGACCACTTTCGCGCCGCGCTATTGCTGTCCACCATGTAGGTGCCTGGTCCACGACCTCACAGCGTCGCCACGTACTGGTTGGCCTTCAACTGCCAATCGGCGACCACGGAGCCCGGCACCTCGACCAGCTCCACGAAACTGCCCTTGGTGTAGTGCGCGGTCAGATAGACCTTGCCCGAGTTGCGGTCCAGGATGCCGCGCTCGATCCCGCTCTTGGTCTTCTGACCGCGGACGAGGAACTCGATGTAGGGCGTGTGATTGGGCTGCTGGCTCTTCGGTATCTGATCTAGCGCCTTCCCGCCCGGAACCACGACTCGCGTCGGCAGCTTGCCGTGGGTGTTGCCGTGACAGGCCGACGTCTTGTCGTTGCCGGAGAGCTGGACCGTGCAGGCCAGCAACTCGTCCTCCAGCAGCGGCGCCTCCTTGGCATTGAACGTCGTCCACGGGACCGCGGTAACGTTGCCCTGGGTCTTGACGGCTTCCTCGAGGATGCCCCAGCGGCCGCGGTCGTCGGTCTGGACCTGCGCCGCGGCGGGGACCAGCGAGCGGGCGACGGCCGTGTAGAACGCTGTGTCGTCGTTGAACTCGCGGCCGTCTTTGATCGCGTCGCCCACCCATTTGTCGGCCTCGGCCTTGAGCTGCTCGGCCGTGAAGGCCGGGAACTGCGTGGGAATGCCAGCGGGCACGGCCGGCGTCTTGCTCTTGTGCTGAATCCAGCCCTTGCCGATCTTGACCTTACGCTGGAGCACGTTGGCGACGGCGGCGTTGCCGGCGCTGCGCTGCAGCGCCAAGACGTGCCCGAGGTGGTCAGGCAGCTGCTCCTCCGGGAGGCGCGCGGTCGGCCTGCGCGCCTCCTCGGAACGCCGATAAGAACGACTGTCGAGTGTCATTGCGCGACGACTATCCCATCGCGCGACCGGGACCGGCAAGGCCGGGAAGTGGTCCATCGACAGCCCCGAATCAGGGTAGGTAGTGACCGTCTAGTCATGGCAGAAGCACGAGTTCGTCGAAGAAAGCCACTTTCGCCCGAAGCGCCAAACCAGAGAGCGACCGCGCCCCTCGCAAGCGGTCGACTTAATGCCCTGCGCGGTCGCGGTCGAGCGCTCAGGAGGCGAACTCGCTCGGCTGCCTCCAGGACAGACGGCCATCGCGACGCGACACGGAACGCCGGGGGGGATCGCCGGCGCCGCGCGCGAGTTGGCTGGCTCCCTGGTCGACGCCAGCCCATAGCGTCCGAGCCGATAAGGACACTGGCGGCCGTGATCTACCAGCGCGACCTGAATCTGCTGTGACCGGCTTCGATGCCGGCATGACCGATCGTGAGTTGGCCGAGTGGCTCCGAGGGAGCCCGACCACCACGGACGCCCAATGGGCGCATCGCGCGAACGGCCTAGTCCGCCTGCCCGGCGAGTCCCGCGACGATTTCATCCTTCGCGCCTTGGGCCACTAGGACCGGTGCGAGGCCCGTGCCGCGGATGCGCGCCTTCGTCGAGGAGCGTTACTTTGCAGACGGCTGCGGCGGTTGCCTGCCATGGCCGTTCGCGAAGTGCTGCTCGTCTCTAGCCGGGCGGCGGCTCCTGGTTCGTGCGGCGCCGCGTGCCGCATGTCGGGCCTACATTGCCCTCGCGACAGCTTGGTTAGCGGCCGGCCGGCGCGGCGTGACGTGGGTGGTCGATGAGCCAAGACTCCCGGCCGCCCGCGTGGGCGGGCGACCGGGACGACAGTGGCGCTGGTGGATTGATGCGTGCCTGCCGGATCAGCAGCCGACGACGGCGTCGAACTCCGTCTCGGCGGGGACCTCCCGGCCGTCCGCTAGCTGTTCGAAGGTGAACACCTGGAAGGTGTTGGCGCCGCGTGCGTAGTTGACGTAGGCCCGCATGTTGTGGTGCCCATTCTGGCTCGGGCTCGAGCTGAACGCGAACCGCGGGCTCACCGCGAAGGCGCAGGTGTCGAGGCCGTTGGGACCGAGGTCTGTGCTCGAGAAGGTCAGGTCGTAGCGGTTGCTGCCGGCGACGTGCTTGGGGTTGCCGCCCGAGTCGCCGGTAATGAGCGAGCCGTCGGCGTCGACCCTGTAGCGCAAGGTCGGGTTTGACTCCTTGCGCTGGGTGACGGAACGGTCCTTGATCGTGGTCTGACTGACGGAGTCCTTGGCGAGCTTGGGCGCGGTGACGACCCCGTCGGCGAGCTGGTCGGGGCTATTGATGATCACCGCCGCCGCGGCGGTGCCGGCGAGCGCGACGAACAGCGCGACGATGGCGAGAAGCAGTGCCGGCGAGAGCCGGCGTTGAATGAGGTGCATTGGTCTGCCTCCTTTGGGAGGTTTGGGGATGGGGGATTGGTGGTGGAAGTCCGGGTGTTCGGCGAGCGATCGGCTCGCGCGGACTGGAGGGGGTCGCTGGCGGTGGGGGTGGACCACGACGTGGCCGTGCGACCCTCCGTCCTGAGAGCGGGGCGGTCAGCCCCTGGAGCAGCTCGCCGTTATGGGTAGCGGGGCCATGCCGGCAGCTCGGTCCCCGCCAGGTCGTCGTAGTCGCGCGCGTACTCCTCCGCGAGCCGGGGGAGCAGGGCCGCGCCGCGGGGTCGTCGAGGGCGGCGGACCGAATGCAGACCCGACCTCGGCGGCGTCACTCCGGCCTGCGACGCGCGCGCCGCTTGGCGAGCGCCATCCGCAGCAAGTAGAGCGGCGTCGGTGGGACCCAGCCGAGCTGTTCGGCCGTGCCGAGGTCGTCGCGGTTGGCCCAGTGCTCGATGACCTTGCCGTTCGCCACTCGCAGCCAGTGCGTCTGGGTGCTGGCGAACGGCTTGCCGGTGGGCGGGAACGCCGCCTTGACCGCGCCGCGCGCGTCGTAGCTGACGAACGGGTTCACGTGGCGTCCGCGCATCGTGCAGTGGACGACCACGAGGTCGCGCTCGGCGACGACGTCGTGGATCTCCCAGCGTAGATCCGCGAACGCCTCGCGGAGCCAGATGGCCGTCGCATGAACGGCCCCCGGCCCGTAGGTCTGTCGGGCCGCGGGGGGCTCGTCCTTGGCCTCGCGGTTGATGAACGCGGGGTCGTAGATCGACTCGAAGTCCTCGAGCGTGCCGTGCTCCATCAGCTCGATGGAGCGCAGCGCGACGCGCTCGGCAGTGGGATCGAAGGTCGCTGTCTCAGGCATCCTGCAAGTCTCGGGGAGCGTCGACGCATCCGCGTCATGGGACCCCCCCGGAACTTTTCGAGCCCAACCCGCATATGCAATCCTGGCGAACGGAACGCAGCTCGTGAGCGCCGATACGGGTCGACAGGAGACGTTGCTGGAGCGCGAAGGCGAGCTTCGTCAGCTACGCCGGGTGATGGCTGCCGCCGCGCGCGGCGACGGCAGCTTGACCGTTCTCGCGGCGGAGGCCGGGCTCGGCAAGAGCCGGCTGCTCGAGTACGCCGTCGAGGGGGCAGCCGACGCCGGGTTGCGACCATTGAGCGCGCGCTCGAGCGAGCTCGAGGGCGAGTTCGCGTTCGGGATCGCACGTCAGCTGCTCGAGCCAGCGGTCCTCCCGGCCCCCGAGCCCGACCGCAGGCGGATCCTCGGGGGCGCGGCTGTGCATGCCCGCGCAGCGCTCGGGCTCGACGCGGACGGCGGCGCCGACCGTGACGTCCACGCGATCGTCCACGGCCTCTACTGGCTGCTCGCCAACCTCGCAGCGGACACGCCGCTGCTGGTCGCGGTCGACGATCTCCAGTGGGCCGATCAGCCCTCACTGCGCTGGCTCGCCTATGCCGCGCGGCGGCTGGAGGGCCTGCCGATCGCGTTCGTGACAACGATCCGGCTCGATGCCTCGGCTGCCGACCCGGCGCCGCCGGACGGTCGGCGCGCCATGCTCGACGCGATCTGCGGCCACACACCGGCGCTGCGACTCGAGCCGGGGCCCCTGAGCGCCGCAGGAGCCGGCGCGCTGATCGAGCGCCGGCTCGGGCGTGCCGGCGCGCCGGAGTTCGTCGCCGCGTGTCTGACGCACACCGCGGGCAACCCGTTCCTGCTCGGAGAGCTGATCGACGAGCTCGATGCCCAGAACGTGAGCCCGGACGCGCACCACGCCAAGCGGCTCGCCGCGATCGTGCCGCAGCGCGCCGGCGAGATGATCAACCGCCATCTCGCCCGGCAGGGCAGCGACGCGCGAGCGCTCGCAACCGCCCTGGCCGTGCTCGGCGATGGCGGCGATCTACCGCTCGCTGCCCGCCTCGCGGGCCTCGAGACGCACGTCGCGGAGGCGGCGGCCACCGAGCTCGTGGCGGCGCGCATCGTCGCCGACGCCCTGCCGCTGCGGTTCTGCCACCCATTGCTCCAGGCCGCCGTCTACGCGGGCGCCCCGGCGGCAGAGCGTGGCGGCCACCACGCGCGAGCGGCGCGGTTGCTGGCCGAGCGCGACGCGCCGACGGCTCGCGTGGCGGCGCAACTCATCGCTGCGACCCCGGGCGCGGGGGACCCTTGGGTCGTCCACCAGCTCCGGCTCGCCGCTCGAGCAGACCGGTCCCGTGGGGCGCCCGGGCACGCAGCGGCGCTGCTGCGACGCGCGCTGGCTGAGCCTCCACCCTCCGACCGGCGCGGTGCGGTGCTGCACGAGCTCGGGATGGCCGAGTTGCGCTCGGCAGGCCCCGGCGCCGCCGACAATCTCGCCGCCGCGCTCGAGCTCGCGTCGGGTCCAGCGCTCCGCGCCGAGATCGCCCATGCACTCGGGGTCGCCCACTACCTCGCGGGGCGCCACCACGAGTCCGTTGACGTGCTCGCGGCCGTGATCGAAGAGGTCGCCGCCGTTCCCGAACTGCGCGAGCAGCGGCTGATGCTCGAGGCGATGCTCGCGACGTCCGGACGCTATGACCTCCAGACACAGACCCGCGTCGGGAACCGCATCCACGACGTAGCCCGCGGGCTGACGGGAGTGACGCCGGGTGAGCGCGCGGTCCTGAGCATCGCCGCCGGCCGCACGTCGGGACCGTCGGCGGCCGACCTGTTCGCGACCGCTGAGCTCGAAGCGGCCGCGATCGGCGTGTTGCCGGTGCCAGACCTGACGGAGGGGATCGGTACGGCCGCGATGTACTTGCACGCCGGCCGCCCCGACGCGGCAGCCGAGCACGTCGAGCGCATGCTCGACGGCGCGCGCGAGAGCGGTTCGCAACCGCGCTACGGGATCGTCCTCGGCGCTCACGCGATGATCGCGCTGGACGTCGGCGACCTGCCGGTGGCAGACGACGAGCTCGACGAGGCACTCGCGATCCTCAGCGAGGCCGGCGCCGACCTGCTGGCGCGCAGCATGGCCGCCTACAAGGTCCAAGCGCTCGTCCGGCGCGGGCGCCTGGCCGGCGTGGATGCGCTGCTCACGGCGCACGGCGCAGGCGTGGAGATCCCCGAGCGGATGCTCTTCAACCCGATGCTGTTCTCCCGCGGCGAGGCGCGTCTCGCCCAGGGCCGGTTCGGCCTCGCGGAGGCAGACTTCCGCGAGCTGGGCCGGCGCCACGAGCTGTGGGGGATGACGCGGCCGACGCCGCCGTGGCGCTCGGGTTGCGCGCTCGCGCTGATCGGTCTCGGCGACCTCGAGGGAGCTCGGGCGCTGGCGGCCGAGGAGCTCGTGCTGGTGCGGCGCTGGAACACGCCGAAGGCGATCGCCTACACGGTCAGGGCGATGGCGCTCACGCTCGATCACGCGCCCGCGGCCGCCGCGCTCGAGGAGTCGGTGCACATGCTCGAGGGCACACCATGGCGATTTGACCTGGCGCGCGCCCGGCTGGATCTCGGTTCCGCGCTGCGGCGCGCGGGAAGCCGCCGCGACGCCCGCGAGGCGCTCACCCGCGCGATGGACGAAGCGCACGCGTGCGGGGCCGACGGGCTCGCCGAGACCGCCGCCGACGAGCTTCGTTCCAGCGGCGCGCGACCGCGGCGACGCGCGGTCACCGGGATCGACGCATTGACACCGAGCGAGCAGCGCGTCGCCGGCTTGGCCGGCGACGGCCTGACGAATCGGGAGATCGCCCAGCAGCTGTTCGTGACCATGGCGACGGTGGAGACGCACCTCACCCGCGTCTATCGCAAGCTCGACCTGGCCGGGCGCGAAGGGATCGCGGAGGCGCTCGAACGGCCGTAAGCGGCCGCGCGACAACCACGGCCTGCATGACCGCGAGCGCCACGGATGCCACGAGTTCGCGGGACTCGGTAGGCGCGCCGACGCAGCCACCCGCGTGCACCTCTCGCCTCCGATCGGCTGCGTCAGATGGCAAACCCCCGCCGCGACACCGCGGCCGCCCTGCGCACCCGACGCGCTGGCGCGGGCCGTGTGTCCGCAACACCCGCTGCCCGCCCGCTGAAGTGACCGGTCAACGCACGGCATACGAGACGAGTCTCGGGCATCTAGAGGCCTCCCCGGCAGCGGTGCGTTGCGACAGCCGCGCATGCCACCACGTCGTCGGTGGCAGGGCCGCTCCCGCAATGCAGGAAGGCGGCGGCGCGGTCAGCGATCGACCCACGGCTCTTGTCAGGCGAAGCGGCAGTCGCGGCGTTGTCCACTCCGGTCACGAAGCAGCACGCCCGTGAGATGACACGACACAGGATCCGTCCGCTGTCCCTGGCTCGTTTGGGCAGGTCGGCGTGGTCGTAGGTGACGGTGCTGCTAGCTCACCGTGAGCGGTGGACCGTGATGGTCGAATCGTCAGCGAGCCGTCTGAGCGCGTCCGTGTCGCCTTGGAATTCGCCGATGCGCACGATGCCGCTGAAGTACGGCGCCTCGTCGTCGTAGTAGAGGACGAAGTCGCCACCGGGTGCGTAGTAGCCGATGTCTCCGACCTCGGGATCGTGGCCTTCGGGCGCGCCGTCGGTCGCGAGCGGGCGCGGCAGCCGGGCCGTCTTCTCGACGCCGTTGTGATCGCGGACGGTGAGCGTCAGCGGGAGTTGGTCGGTGAGTTCGCGCGCGGTCGCGTTGTCGTCGAGCCGCGCGCCGAGGCGGGTGTTGCCAAACGTGATGTGGATTGGCGTGCCGGTCTTGGGGCTGGCGTCCTGCGTGGGCGCGGCGCTCGCGCTCGGCGACGGCGTCGAGGTGTCGGTCCTGGCAGCGCCGGTGGCTTCGTCGCGGTTCTCGTCGGCGGCGCCGCAAGCCGAGACCGACATGGCGGTGAGCACTGCCAGGACGAGCGTGTGGGGGATGCGCGTGAAGCGCGACCGCCGTAGGACTGGGTGCGATGTGGTCATCAGCGTCAGGTGTCAGCGGGCGGTGTAGCCGCCGTCGACGGGCAACGCGACGCCGACGATAAGGCTCGCTCCGGGGCTGCACAGCCATAGGACCGACGCGGCGATCTCGTCGCCGCGCCCGAGCCGGCCGATCGGCTGTCCAGCGACGGCATCGTCGGCGCTGAGCTCGCCGTCGGCGATCATTCGCGCGACCATCGGCGTTTCGATGGTCCCGGGGCAGACCGCGTTGATGCGGATGCCGCGCGGCGCGTACTCCAGCGCGGCGCTCTTGGTCAATCCCAGGACGCCGTGTTTGGTGGCGTGGTAAGAGGCGCGGCCCGGGTTGCCGACCAGGCCGCCGAGCGACGAGCAGTTGACGATCGCGCCGACGCCCTGCTCGCGCATCTGGCGTAGCTCGTGCTTCATGCAGGCCCAGACGCCGCGCAGGTTGATCGCGGTCACGCGGTCGAAGCTGCTGGCCGGCTCGTCGGCGGCGTCGGCGAGCGGCAGCATGATCCCGGCGTTGTTGAAGGCCATGTCGAGCCGGCCGAACTCGCCGACCGTGCGGTCGACGAGGGCGGCCACCTGAGCTTCGTCGGCGACGTCGCACGCGACGCCGAGGGCACGGTGCCCGCCGGCGGTCAGCTCGTCGGTTGCGCGGTCCAGCGCCTGCTGGTCGACGTCGGCGAGCACGACGGCGGCGCCAGCGGCGGCGAAGGCGCGGGCGGTATCCAGGCCCATGCCGGCCGCTGCGCCGGTGACGAGTGCGACTTGGTCGTGGAAGTCGTAGCTGGGGTTCATGCCGACCGGCCGGCGCCGTAGTGCTCGTCCGTCACGTGCTCGCCCCACGTGACGGGGCTGCCAGAGTCGTCGTTCTGCTGCATGGCGATGTGGACCATGAAGCGGTCCGGGGCGGCGCCGTGCCAGTGGTTCTCGCCGGGCTCGAAGAAGACGCGGTCGCCGGGGCGGATCTCCTCGATCGGGCCGCCCTCGCGCTGACAGAAGCCGACGCCCTCAGTCACGAAGATCGTCTGGCCGTGCGGATGTATGTGCCAGGCGGTGCGCGCGCCGGGCGTGAAGTGCACGGCGGCGGCGGCGAACGTCGAGGTCGCCTCCGGGGTGGCGACCGTGTCGACGTAGACGTCGCCGGTGAACCAGTCTGCCGGACCCTTCTGGGTCCGGACCCTACTGCGCGTGATCTGCATGGCGTTGGTCCTCGGGGAGTAGAGAGTTCAGGCGGCCGAGCGCGCGAGCGCGCCGGTGTCGGCGTGGGCCGCGGTCAGGCCCAGTGGGCATGGCCTTGACCGTAGATCCGCGCCTGGCACGCAAAGGGGTGCTGTGAACCCCCCTCACCGCCGGGTCGGCGACGCCCCCCGAGCTGGGCGCCGGCACGTGGATCGCCGGCACGAGATCCGTCAGTTCTTTCCGGGGTCGTGGCTGCTGCGCGGGCCCGCCTGGACGGGTCAGCGATCGAGTTCGGGCCACGTGAGGATGATCCGTCCGCGTAGGCCGCCTTGGTCGAGGCGTCGGTGCGCGTCCACGACGGCGTGCGCGGGATATGTGGCGGCCACGCGCATGGGGAGGATGCCGGCCTCGACGTGTTCTGAGAGGTGGACGATCGCGGCGTGGTCTGTGACCCGATCCCGGACGTTGACGTGGACTGAGCGGATGCCTCGGTCGGGCTGTCCGTCCCAGGACCGGGCATTGAGCAACTGTCCGTTGTCGCGTATGGCGGGTACGATCTGGTCGCGGAGTGCCGCAGCGTCGATGGCTGCGTCCACGCCGGCGGGTGCGTGTTCACGCAGGCGGTCGAGAAGGCCGTCGCCTCGGGGGACGAATTCGTCTGCGCCAAGCTCGCGGACGTGGTGCTCATCGCTTGTTGAGGCGACGCCGATGACTCGATGGCCGTCGGCGTGGGCAAGGGCCACGGCGTAACCGCCGACCGCGCCGGCGGCACCGGTGACGAGCACGGTGGATCGCGGAGGAAGAGCGAGCGCGTCGATGGCGCTGCGTGCGGTCAGCGCGTTCATGAGAAACGATGCTGCCTGCGGGATCGTCGCTGCCGAAGGGGTCGCGGTGACCGAAGCGGCGGGAAGGACGACATATTCGCTGCAGCCGCCGCGGCTGCCGCGGTTGTCCACGATGCCCACGACCGGCTGCCCCAGTCGGATCCTGAACTGCGGATCGATGTCGGGGCCGACCCGGTCGATGATGCCGGCGATGTCCATGCCGGGGACGAACGGCGGTCCGAGGTGTGCATTGAGCGAGGCCAGAGCGCCCTTGCGAAGCATCACGTCGACCGGGTTCAGTCCGGAGGCCTGTACACGAACGCGGACCTCTCCGCTACCGGGAACCGGATCCGGGAGCTCAATGAGGCCCAGGACCTCGGGCCCCCCGAAAGAGGTCAAACCGATGGCTTTCATGAGGATTGGTCCCTTGTCGTAGCGGTCGGGTTCATGCGGAGCGCTCGGCGCCGTACTGCTCGTCGGTGACGTGTTCGCCCCAGGGACCGGGCTGCCGCTCCCGTCGTTCTGCTGCTTGGCGATATGGGCCATGAAGCGGTCCGGGGGCGGCGCCGTGCCAGGAGTTCATGCCCGGCGCGAAGAACACGCGGTCGCCGGGGCGGATGACCTCGATCGGGCCGCCCTCGCGCTGGCGGAGGCCGATGCCCTCGGTGACGAAGATCGTCTGTTCGCGCGGGTGTGTGTGCCAGGCGGTGCGCGCGGTTCGGCGTGAGATGCACGAGCGCGGCGGCGAAGGTCGACGTGGCTTCCGGCGCGGCGACGGCGTCGATGTAGACGTCGCCGGTGAACCAGTCCGAGGGGCCCTTTTGGGTCTGGAGACTGCTGCGGGTGATCGGCATGTCGTTGCGTTCTTTGCGTCGGTGATCAAGCGGTCGTGCGCGCGAGCGTGTCGGCGCCGGCCGCGGTGAGTTCTGGTGCGCGCGGAAGGTCGTCAGCTTGCGGCTTGGGCGCGGTGCGGCGAGGGCGAGCGGCCAGCGTCACGAGCAGCGCCAGCGCGAGGAAGGCGGCGGCGGCGGTCAATGCGGCGGAGACGCGGTGGGCCAGAAGTTCGTGCGGTCCGGCGCTGGCGTCGCCTGCGGCGCCGAAGACCGTGACGAGGATGCCGAGCCCGAGCGCGCCGCCGAGGTGGTGCGCGACGTTGACCAGGCCGCCGGCCATGCCGGCGTCTTGGGCGGCGACGCCGGCCATGCCGCCGGTGGTCAGCGCGCTGAGTCCCAGTCCTTGACCGACGCCGAAGATGATCATCGGTACCGCGATGCCGGTCAGGTACGCGGTATCGGCGCCGACTCGGCTGGTCCACGCGGTGCCGATCAGCATCGCGGTCACGCCGGCGACCGCGAGCGACTCGTTGCCGATCCGGCGGCTCAGCCGCGCTGTGACGGTCGCGGCGGCGAAGGCGGCCGCCGTGACGGGGAGGAAGGCCAGGCCGGCCCGTAGCGGCGTGAGGTCGCTGACGCCCTGGAGGTACTGCGTCATGAAGAAGTAGAAGCTCACGAGCACGCCGTTAAAGAGCAAGCGGGCGGCGTAGGCGCTGGCGCGGCCGCGGTCGGCGAAGAGACGCAGCGGCATCAACGGCTGGGCGGCGCGCGACTGACCGGTGACGAAGCCGGCAATCAGCACCGTGGCGAGCGCCAAAGCGAGGATGGTGGTGGGGGCGCCCCAGCCGGCGTCGGCGGAGTGGACGATGCCGAACACGAGTGCCGCGGCTCCGAACGTGGAGCTCAGGGCCGCTGGGACGTCGAGCCGGCCGGTGTGCCGAGCGCTCTCGTCGAGGTAGCGAGGCGCGGCGACGATCGCCGCCAGGCCGATCGGCACGTTGAGCAAGAAGCCGTAACGCCACGACAGCGCCCCGGTCAGCACGCCACCGATGATGAGGCCCGCGGCGGTGCCGATCCCGGCCAGCGCGCCATAGGCGGCCATCGCGCGCGAGCGCTGCTCGCCCTCCGGGAAGCTCGTCGACAGCAGCGCCAACGTCGCCGGCGCCAAGATGGCGGCGCCGACGCCCTGGACGGCGCGGGCGGTGATCATCCCCGCCGGCGACTGCGCCACGCCCACAGCGAGCGAAGCAGCCGCGAACACGCCGATGCCCAGCATGAACGTGCGCCGACGCCCAAGCAGGTCACCCATGCGGGCGCCGAGCAGCAGCAACCCGCCGAACGTCAGCGTATAGGCGTTCTGCGCCCACGAAAGGCTCGTGTCGCTGAAGCCCAGGTCGGCGCGGATAGTCGGCAGCGCCGCCATCAGGATCGAGACGTCGATCAAGACCAGCAGGTAGCCAGCCAGGATGATCGCCAGCACCACGCCCCGCCGTTGCCCGGACGGACTCATGCGGGCACCGTCTCCCGCGGCACGAGCCGCAACGTGGTGTCCCGCGCCTGCGGGGCGATCATCGGCTCGATGTAGCCCGCGTAGCGGCCGTACTTATGCCGGTACCGCGACCAGCGCCAGTGATCAACCAAGTCTTCCTCATGACCTTGACCGTAGATCCACCGCTGGCCCGGAAGGGGGTGCTGTGAACCCCCCTCAGGGCTTCCCCGGCGGAGGCCCGCCGACGCCGACGGGCTAGGCTCGGGCACGTGGATCGCCGGCACGAGATCCGTGAGTTCCTCATGTCGCGCCGGGCGCGGGTGACGCCCGAGCAGGCCGGCCTGTACGTGCCAGACGGCGATGTTCGACGGGTACCCGGGCTACGTCGCGAGGAGGTAGCGAGTCTCGCCGGCGTCAGCGCGGACTACTACACCCAGCTTGAGCGCGGCGATGTCGACGGAGCGTCTGACAGCGTACTCAACGCCATCGCGCGCGCACTGCGCCTCGACGATGCCGAACGGCTGCACCTCTTCCACCTCGCCCGCCCGCAAGCGGCGAGACGCCTAGCATCCTCGCACCGCCCGATCCGGCCGAACGTGCAGCGCACCCTCGACGCCTTCACCGGCGGCCTCGCACTCGTACGCAACCGGCGATGGGACTACCTCGCGGCCAACGCGCTCGGCCGCGCGGTGTACGCGGAGATCTTCGACGGCCGGACCGGACCGCCCAACCACGTCCGCTACGTGTTCCTCGACGACCGCGCCCGGAGCTTCTTCGACGACTGGCCGGCCGCGGCCCACGACACGACACGCATCCTGCGCTCCGAAGCAGGACGAGACCCGCACGACCCCGGACCCGCGGAGCTCATCGACGAACTCTCGCACACCAGCGCCGAGTTCCGCGCCATCTGGTCACAACACGACGTGCGCCTCCCAGCAGCGGGCCTGCACCGCTTCCAGCACCCGCTCGTCGGCGAACTCGACCTCGTCTTCGAGGCCGCGGAACTGCGGGCAGACCCCGGCCTGACGCTCCTGCTGGCCACCGGCGCCGAGGGCTCGCCGACCGAAACAGCGCTGCTCCGGCTCGCGGCGATGACCGTGCGCGTCGAGTGACGGCGCCGTCGGTTCTGCCGTCTCGTACCGGCCGCCCGACCTTGCTCAGCTCCTGCGGCGCATCACACCATCGCCCGATCGCTTCCCAAAGAGCAAGCGGGAACAGCGACCAACCACCCGGCTTCTTGGGACCTCAACGGTGACGGCAGGACCGAGGTCAGCTGCCCGGGCGACCAGCCGACGCTGACGTTCAGGCCGGCGGCGAGCACTGCCGGCGCCCGCGCCGCGGCCTTCGGCGGCCGCGTGTCGGTCCAGGCGGTCGGCGCTGCCGGCGCGGGGCCGCCGCTGTCGGAGAGCTTCCCGGTCGCGCCCACCCCGGCGGCTCAGATCGGCCGGCCGATCCGGGATGCGGTCACCAAGGTCGTCGCCGGTCAGCCGCCGGTCTACGTGTGCGGCCTCGCGCGGGACTTCGCCGCCGCGCAGACCGAGCTGACCGCGCCTCCCGGCGCGGAGGGCCAGCACTGCTACGGCCGGACGGTCGACGCGGGGATCCTGCGCGTGAGCGGCTGCCTGATGCACCGTCAACGACATCTCAGACATCCCGCGCGCCGAGCGCGGGATCGTGCAGGAACTCGCGCGGACGATCGGCGTCGGACCCGTCAGGCCCAGCTCGATCCTCAAGAAGCCCGACCTCGTCCTCGGGGCCGTCGACGGCTACGTCGCCTCCGGCCCCGTGCTCGTCAACGGGGTCGAGATCAAGCCCGGCGCCGGGGCGAGCATCGTCATCTACTCCCAGGTCGATCGGATCCTCAGCTCGAACGCCGCGATGAACGTAGGCGGCATCAAGCTCGACCATCGCAAGGCCTTCAGCCTCGACACGCGGCCCGAGAAGGGCGCCTCGATCCCCCTCGGCAGACTTCAAGACGCTGCCCGGCCCGATCGATGACCTCGGGGCGTTCGCGATGGTCGGCGACCTCGGCGTGACGCTCGTCCCCGGGAACCCCGGGCGCACCGGCCGGAGCCAGCATCACCACCGAGCTCGAACTGCCATCATGGCTGAGCTTCGGCGGCAGCACGGCTCGCACACGGGTCACGCTGACCGTGACCGGCGACGGCAGGCTCCAGCTCGAGGACATGCACATCGAGCTGCCCGACGTGAACATCGGCGCGCTCGAGCTGAGCGACCTGAAGCTGGACTTCACGCGCAAGGACGGCGACAGCGTCTGGCGCGGCCAGGGCGAGCTGTGCCTCGCGATCGGGATCTGCGTCGATGCCGCCCCGGGTGCGCTGACGCCGCCCGGCGGCGTCGTGATCCGCAACGGCGAGCTCGACATGGCGTTCATGAACGTCGGCTTCACGCCCGGGATCGCGCTGTATCCGAACGTGTTCCTCGATCGCGTCGGCGCCGGCACCGGGATTGAACCCGACCAGGCTGCTCGGCCACGTCGGCGTGACGGCGATCGGGATCTACAAGATCGAACGGGCGCCTCGTGATGGCGTTCCCGAGCGCAGCGACGCCGTCTACCGGCCGACCCGCGAGGAGTTCGGCGGCCTCACCGAGCAGGAGTACGACCGCGCGTTCACGACCTTCACGCTCGCCGCCGCCGGCGAGGCGTCGCTGGAGATCCCCGTGCTGGGCAAGACCTTCCGGCTGGGCGGCGCGTTCTTCGTCTACTCGGCGCCGGGCTACGTGCACGTCGGCGGCGACATCGAGAACAGCTTCGCGGGGCATCGTGACCCTGAAGGGCCGCACGAACGGCGAGTTCAACCTCGCCAACGGCCGCTTCAACTTCGGCCAGGACATCGAGGCGTGCGTGCTGGACTACTTCTGCCGCGGCTCGGCCACACGGCTCTCGAGCGTCGGCGTCGGCGCCTGCGCCACCTTCGATCTCGGCCCCAGATCGGTCAGCATCGGCGGCGGCGTCCAGTTCCGCCCCTTCAAGATCCTCCTGTCGCCGCTCGACGGCTGCCGCTGGTCGGAGTTCCAGGACGCGGCCGTCTTCGACGGCAAGGCGGCCAGCGGCGCAGGCCGCCGGATCGATCACCGTGACCATCAAGAACGGCGATCCCAGCCGCGCCATTCGCCTCGACGGCGCCGACGGCGCGCCGCGCGTGCGCGTCACCGCCCCGGGCGGCCAGACCCTCAACAGCCCCGAAGGCCCGGGCAACGCGCTCACGTCCCGCGATCCGGATCCGCGCTCACAGCAGATCAAGGCGACCGTCATCGGCCTCCAAGACCCCAAGCCCGGCAGCTACAAGCTCGACCTGCTGCCCGGCTCCCCCGCGATCACGAAGCTGACCGAGGCCGAGGACCCGCCGCCGGCCCGCGTCAGCGCGCGCGTCACCGGACGCGGAGCGACGCGCACGCTCGTCTACGACGTCCTGCGCCGGCCCGGCCAGAAGGTCACCTTCGTCGAGGTCACCGGCGGCGCGAAGCGACCGCTCGGCACCGTCGCCGGCGGCCGCGGAAGGCTGCGCTTCACCCCCGCCCCCGGGACCGACCGGCGGCGCATCGAGGCGCAGTTCGAGCTCGTCGGCATCGGCGCCGAGACCAAGACCGTGGCCGCCTTCACGCCGCCGAGCCCGCGCCTCGGCCGGCCCACCCGCCTGACCGTCCGCAGACACGCGAGCCGGCTCGTGGTCACCTGGAAGCGCGTCGTGGACGCCGCGCGCTACGAGCTCGTCACCACGC
The DNA here is from genome assembly GCA_963848475.1 of uncultured Solirubrobacteraceae bacterium. Classification (GTDB taxonomy): domain Bacteria; phylum Actinomycetota; class Thermoleophilia; order Solirubrobacterales; family Solirubrobacteraceae; genus Solirubrobacter. The sequence goes on from CAWKDW010000013.1 coordinate 23,293, forward strand.
TCAACAGCGGCGGGCAGCGCATCACCCGCACCCGCCGCCCCGCCGCCACGATCACCCGGGTCGCCCGCTCCAGCGGCGGTCGGGTGAGCGTGCGCGCGATCGCACCGATGCGCGAAGGACGCGCTGCCGCCGCCCGCTTCCGCGCCACCGCCCCACGCACCTCGCCCCGCTTCGGACCGCTGCCGAAACTCAAGCGGGCGGGGGGCTGACGTGGCCGCCGCCCGTCGAGGGCCTGACCCGTTCCTAAACCGGCAGCACAACCGCGGCGCGCAGCGCAGCAAGTCGGGCCGCCGCTCGCTCGGCGGGGCAGGGCTGCTCGCCGTAATCGCGCTGAGAGCACGCGGCCAACAATCAGTTGAAGGGACCTTCTGGCTTTCGCCCGGATCTCCGAAGCCCTCGCCTTGACGTGGAGGGATGTCGACCTCGCGCGCGGCGAGATCGTCGTCAGGAAGTCCAAGACGGACGCCGGGATCCGCAAGATCAGGATCCTGCCGGTGCTCCGCGACGAGCTGCTTGCGGTTCGGGCTCGGCTCGACGACGCGCCGGCCACGGAGCTCGTGTTCCCGACGTCGACCGGGAAGCCCCAGAGCGTCAGCAACGTCCGCGGCCGCGTGCTGCTGAAGGCGATCGCTAATGCCAATGAGGTCCTAGCCAAGGCGGACGTCGAGAAGCTGCCCGAAGGGCTGACGCCGCACAGCCTGCGCCGCACGTTCGCGTCGCTGTTGTTCGCGATCGGCGAGCCGCCGCCCTGGGTCATGCGCCAGATGGGGCACACGACCCCGAACCTGACGATCTACGCCCGCGAGATGGACCGCCGCGACGGCGAACCGGAACGGCTCAAGGCGCTCGTCGAAGGCACGGAATGGGCACCATCGGGCACCAGCACCGCCGAACGAGGCGCACCGGCGTGGAGATCACCGCCGCGGCCTAACGCCGTCGCACCGCGCCACAGCGTGGGTCCGGTGGAGAGCCGGAGACGGGATTCGAACCCGTGACCTACCGCTTACAAGGCGGTTGCTCTGGCCAGCTGAGCTACTCCGGCGGGAACGGGGAGTGTAGGCGGCGCCGATAGCTTCAAGGTTGGTGTGTCGCCGACCGATCATGGGTCTGTGACTGTCCAACTGAGCCCCGAGGCGGGACGAAGCTCCGCGCTCGAGGCACTCGTCGAGGCCGCGGCTGGGATTCTCGCTGCGGATTCGCTTGAGGGGACGCTGGGCCGGATCGCGCATCACCTGCGCGCGCTGCTGTCCTATGACGACCTGACGGTCTACGAGATCGACGACGCGGCGGGGCTGTTGTGCCCCGTGTTCGCGGTGGGCGACTGGGTCGACGAGGTGCTCGAGAACCCGATCCCGCTCGGGACCGGCATCACCGGCTGGGTCGTCGCGAATCGTGAGACGCGCAATGTGCCGAACGTCTGCGAGGAGCCGCTCTCCAACGTCGTGGCCGGCACGCCGGATGAGCCCGAGGCCTTCGTGTGCGTGCCGCTGCTCGCTCGCGAGCGGGTGCTGGGGGCGCTGAACGTCTATCGCAACGGGGTCAACGCGGCTTTCAGCGACGAAGAGGTCGAACTGGTCGAGCGCTTCGCCACGATGGCGGCGCTGGCCTACGACTCGGCGCGCCAGCGCGACACCCTGCGCGAGCAGGTCAAGCGCGACGGGCTGACCGGGCTGCTCAACCACCGCGCGTGCCACGAGCGTCTGCGGGAGGAGCTCGCCGCCGGCGGTCCCGTCGCCGTCGTGCTGCTCGACCTCGACCACTTCAAGGTCATCAACGACGCTCACGGACACGCCGAGGGCGATCGAATCCTGGCCGCCGCCGCCGAGCGCCTGCGGTCCGTCGTGCGCGGCTCCGACGTCGTCGGTCGCCTGGGCGGCGAGGAGTTCGTGCTGATCCTGCCGGGCGTCGACGCCGAGGCCGCCGAGGACTGCGCCGAGCGCGCCCGGGCCGCGCTGGCCGAGCTGACCGTCCGCGGGCGCCCGCTCGCCGCCTCCGCCGGCGTCGCCGCGGCGCCGGAGGACGGGACGGACGCGACGGTGCTGCTCGAGAACGGCGACGCCGCGCTCTACTGGGCCAAGCGTTCCGGTCGCGGGCGGACCATCCGCTACGTGCGCGGCGCCGTGCGCCCCGAGGCCGAGCAGCGCAACGAGGTCGCGGCGATGCTCGAGCAGGGCACGAACGCGATCCGGATCGTCTTCCAGCCGGTCGTGGAGCTCGCGACCGGCCGTCCCGCCGGATACGAGGCGCTCGCGCGCTTTGAGTCCGAGACACCGCGCGGCCCGGACGAGTGGTTCGCCCAGGCCCATCGCGTCGGCCTCGGCGAGGAGCTCGAGGGCCTCGCGCTGCGCGCCGCGCTCGCGGTGCCCGGCCGCCCCGAGGGAACCTTCCTGGCGCTCAACATCTCGCCGCGCGCGCTGCTCTCCGCGCCGGTCCGGGCGGCGCTGCCGCAGGACCTGACGGGGATCGTCGTCGAGCTCACCGAGCACGAGCTGTTCGGCGCCGCGGGCGAGCTCGAGACCGAGCTGGCCGCGCTGCGCGCCCGCGGGGCGCGCGTCGCCCTGGACGACGCGGGCGCGGGCTACGCCGGCCTGCAGCAGATCATCCGCGTGGCACCCGACATCCTCAAGCTCGACCGCGCGCTGGTCCACGGCGCGCACGCCGACGCCTCGCGTCAGGCGCTGCTCGAGGCCTTGATCGGCTTCGCCGGAACGACGGGAGCCGCCGTCTGCGCCGAGGGCGTCGAGGATCTCGACGACGTCCGCGCGCTGGTCGAGCTCGACGTCACCTACGCGCAGGGCTACGGCCTCGCGCGGCCCGGTCCGCCGTGGGCTTCCCCGTCACCGGAGGCGACCGCCGCGGGCGAGGCCGAGATCCGCTCCGGTCTGCGCCTCTCGACCACTCCGCGCGGCATGGCCGGCGCGTTCCTGGGCGGGCTCGCCGAGCTCTCGGACGACCTCGCGGCGGCGACCACGATCGTCGACCTCGGCGCCGCGATCGCCCGCGCCGCCGGAATCCTGCAGGCCGATGACGTCTCGCTGATGCGCGTCGATCGCGAGGTCGACGAGCTCGAGCTGCTCTCAGGGCACAACGCGAACTCGGCCGGCAGCCGCTGGGCGCTCGCGGACTTCCCCGCCACGCGCTACGTCCTCGACCACCGCATGCCCGGGCAGGTCGTCGTCGGCGACGAGGCCGGTGACGCGGCGGAGCTGGCCGAGCTCGCACTCCTCGGCATGGGCAGCGTCTTGATCGTCCCGGTCGTGCACGGCGGCCGCGAATGCGCCGTGCTCGAGGTCTACCGCATCCGCCCCCAGGCCTTCACGGCCCGCGACGTCGACCGCGCCCGCGTGCTCGCCCAGCAGTTCGGCGCGGCCCTAGACCGTCTTTCGTAGCGCCGAGCTGGCCGCGTGATCGCCCCGTGGCGTCACGCCGACCAGTAGGCGAGGGTGTCCGCGAGGGTCCTCGTGAGCGGGATCTCGGGGCTCCAGCCCGTGGTCTCGTGGAGGAGGGTGTTGGAGCCGCGGATCTCGAAGACCTCGTGGGCGCGGACCTTCGCCGGGTCGATCTGGTGGTCGACGGCGACGCCCGCGACCTCGCCGAGCGCGGCGATCAGCTCGCGGGCGGAGCGGGTGACGCCGGAGCAGACGTTGTAGATGCCGGGCTCGCCGTGCTCGGCGAGCGTTCGGTAGGCGCGCACGACGTCGCGGACGTCGGTGAAGTCGCGCCGGGTGTCCGGGCTGCCGGTGACGATCCGGATCGGGTCCTCTCCCGCTTCGAGGCCCTCGGCGAACTGCTGGGCGAAGCTGGCGATCGCGTAGATCGGCTCCTGCCCCGGGCCGGCGTGGTTGAACGCGCGCGCATGGATCACGCGCAGCCCGTACGCGTCGGCGTAGAAGCGGGCGAGCAGGCCGGCGGAGGCCTTCGAGACGGCGTAGGGGTTCTGCGGGCGCAGCGGATGCGACTCGGTCGTCGGCACGGTCTCCGGCGGTCCGTACTCCTCGCCGGAGCCGGCGGCCACGACGACGGCCTCGGGTGCCTCGGCACGAACCGCCTCGAGCACGGCGGCGGTGATCGCGACGTTGTCGGCGACGGTGCCGATCGGGTCCTGCCAGGACTGCCCGACGTGAGCGCGCGCGGCGAGCTGGAAGACGACGTCCGGCCGGGCGTCCGCGACGAGCGCGCGCGTCGCCGCCGGGTCGCGCAGGTCGGTCTCCGAGGACGGCGGCGCGGCGATGACGGTGTCGCCCGCGGACTCGCAGGCCGCGACGAGGTGGTGCCCGGCGAAGCCCGTCGCGCCGGTGATGAGGACGCGCCGGCTCACGAGACGCCCGCGCTGAGAATCGGCGCCGCGGCGAACGGCACGGCGAAAGCAGACGAGGGCAAGGTCAGTTCAGCGAGACGACGTACTCGGCCGACCCGTGCCCGTTGGACGCGGCGGAGGCCGGATCGACCGGGCTCGGTTCGGAGTCCGGCGGGTTCAGGCGGCGCTCGAGCTCGCCGAGGACGGCGCCGAAGAGCAGGTGCCGCCAGGTGGCCTGCGCGAAGGCGCGGCCGGAGCCCCAGAGCTCGGGGAGCTCGCCGGAGGCGGGGTGAACGCGCGAGAGCGCCGCGGTTCCCGGCCAGGTCGCCAGGTGCTCGACGAGCCCGGCCACCGGCCCGCGCAGCGGCGCGGGGAGCGGGAGCGCGCGACCCGCGTTGGCGAACGCCGCGCCGAACAGCGCGCCGTTGGCGAGGTGCATCGCGAAGCCGATCGGATAGGCGGCGGGACCGTCGGTCACGAAGCGCCCGAGCAGCTCCACATCGTCGTACTGAACCCCGAAGACGCGCTGGTCGAGTGGCTGCTGTGCGGCCCAGACGGCCGCGGCGGCGGCGCCCGCGAGGGCGCCTCGGAGAGTGCGTGTGCGGTCGAGGGCCATCGGTCGACTGTAACGCCCCGGCGCGCGCTGGTGTACCCAATCGCCGAGGAGGAGTCACCGACCCCATGGATCAATCCCATTTCCACGCCCGCGCCCGCCAGCGGGGCGTGAACCCGATCGTCTATTGGCTGATGCGCGCCTGGGTGCAGCCGTTCGCGCACCTGTACTGGCGTTTGTCGCGGATCGGGCGCGAGCACGTCCCGCAAGAGGGGCCGGTGATCTTCGTCGCCAATCACCGCTCGTTCATCGACCCCTTCATCGTCGGGCTCTGCAGCCGGCGGCCGGTGTACTACGTGGCCAAGGAGGAGCTCTTCCAGCAACCGGGTGCTGGGCTGGTTCCTCAGCTCGCTCGGCGCCTTCCCGGTTCGTCGCGGCGCCGCGGACGCCGACTTCGTCGAGACCGCGAAGGCGATCCTCAAGCGCGGCGACCCGGTGCTGATCTTCCCCGAGGGCACGCGCACGCGTCCCGGCGCACTCGGCAAGCCCAAGCGCGGTGTCGGCCGGCTCGCGCTGGAGACCGGGGCGACGGTCGTCCCGGTCGCGATCATCGGCACCGAGGCGATCCGCAAGGGCTTCCGGATCCGCCCCCACAAGATCCGCGTCCGGATCGGCGCGCCGCTGAAGTTCCCGCAGGTCGAGACGGCCACCTCGCAGCTCGCGGCCGCGGTCACCGACCGCATCTGGCCCAACGTCATGCTCCAGTGGGAGTGGCTCGGCGGACTGCCGCCGCTGCGCCGCGCCGCCGTCATCGGCGGCGGGTCCTGGGGCACGGCGGTCGCCGTCGCGCTCGCCCGCGCGGGCATCGACGTCGACCTCGGCTGCCGCACCCGCGCCCAGGCCGAGCTGCTCACAGCCACGAGGGCGAACGAGCACTACCTGCCCGGCGTCGAGCTGCCCAAGCGCGTCCGCGCGGTCAAGGCCTCGGACCTCGAGCTCTCTCGCCACGATCTCGTGGCCTTCGCGGTCCCCGCGGCCGAGCTGCCCGCCGCCGTCGCCGAGCACGGCCCGGAGATCACGATGCGCAGCGGCGTGCTGGTCCTCTCCAAGGGTCTCGTCCCGCCGCTCGGCTCGCTACCGAGCGCCTACGTCGCCGAGCGCACGCGCGCCTGGGCGAGCGGCGTCCTGGGCGGGCCAGCACACGCCGTCGAGGCGCTCGGAGGCGGCGCCAGCCTGGTGCTCGCCGCCCGAGACGTCGCGTTCTCGCGCCAGATTTCACAGGCCCTCGCCGCCGCCCGCCTGCGGGTGGAGAACACGACCGACGTGATCGGCGTCGAACTCGCCGGCTGTGCGAAGAACGCCGCCGCGCTCGCCGCGGCGGCCGCCGGCAGCGCCGGCCCGAACGCGCAGGGCGCGGCCGCGGGCAAGGTCTTCGCGGAGATCGACGCCTTCGCGCGCGGCTATGGCTCCAAGCCTGGGACCTTCACCGGCCTCGCGGGCACGGGCGACCTCGTCGCGACCGTGCTGGCCGAGGGCTCCCGCAACCGCCGCGCGGGCGAGCTGCTGGCCCAGGGCATGCCCGCCGCGGAGATCGGCGCCGCGCTCGGCCAGACGGCCGAGGCCGTCGCCGCCGTGCCGCTGCTCGCCGCCCGGCTCAAGGAGGCGGGCGTCGACGCGCCGGTGCTCAACGGGCTGGCCGGGATCATCGAGGGCCGCGTCGAGCCGGCGCGCTGGACCGCCTCGTTGACTGCGCCCAAGAGCCAAAAGACGACGCGAGCCGCGTAGCGGAGGTAGTGTCCGTGCCGCATGGCGACAGCCCCCGACAAGGCCAAGCTCGATGCCGAGTTCACTGCGCTGTACAAGGCGCATCTGAAGGACGTCTACTCGTACTCGTACTACCGGGTCGGCAACCATCACGACGCCGAGGACCTGACCGAGCAGACGTTCCTGCAGGCGTACCGCCATTTCGCGCGTGCCCAGGAGGAGTCGCAGGGCCGTCCACTGCGGCCCTGGCTGATCCGCATCGCGCACAACCTCGCGGCCAACTACTACCGCGACCGTTCGCGGCGGCCGCAGACCAACATCGACGACGCGGGCGCGATCTCGACGCCGCACACGACCGAGGGGCTGGTGGAGGATCGTGACGACCTCGCCCGCATCCTGCGCGGTGTGCAGCAGCTGCCCGACGACCGCCGGGAGGCGCTGATCATGCGCTTCGCGCTCGGCATGGACAACCGCGAGATCGCCCGCGCCATGGATCGCACCGACGGTGCGACGAAGGTCTTGCTGCACCGTGCCATCCGCCAGTTGGAGGACATCGTGCAGGCCGACATGAACGGAGATGGGAAGCAGTGACGCCGGAGCCGGGCTCGACGTTCGAGGACATGGAGCGGCGCCTGCGTGCCGCGCTGGCCCCGGTCGAGCCGCCCATTCACCTGCAGCGCCGCGTCGAGCAGACGCTCGACTCGATCGTCGAACTCGCCGCCGAGGAGCTGGAGGGCTGGGAGCTGGACACGATCAAGGATCCGCGCAACTGGCCGCGCGCGACCCTCGGCCCGGCGACCGCGATCGTCGTCGGCTCCGGCGCGGCGGTCGGTCTCGTGCTGCTGAGAACCCAGCGCAAGCGCCACAAGCGGCGTGCCCAGTCGCACGGCGCGCGCGACCTCGCCGTTCGCACGCTGCGCGACGTCGCGCGCGAGGCGTACAAGGTTTTCGACGAATTGGCACCCGATCGCTGATCCAAGTGGGTGGCCGGCGCGAACGTAGTAGGTGATGGATGTGCGCGCACTCGCCGATGAAGACCTCGTCCCGCTGATGGCGCGCGGCGACGCGCCGGCGTTCGAAGCGATCTATGAGCGCCATTCGGGCGCGGCCTACTCGCTCGCCTACCGCATGGTGGGCTCGCGAGCGCAGGCCGAGGACGTCACCCAGGAGGCATTCCTGAACCTGTGGCGCTCCGGTGCGCACTACGACCGCGCTCGCGGCTCGGTGCGCACCTGGATCCTCGGGATCGTCCATCACCGCGCGATCGACGCGCTGCGCCGGGCCTCGGTGCATTCGCGCCGGCGCTCGGACGACGAGACGGCCGCTGAGAAGCTTGAGGCGCCCGAGCGCGTCGAGGAGGACGTTGCCCGCCGCGACGAAGCGGCGATCGTGCGCAACGCGATGGACATCCTGCCCGCCGACCAGCTGAAGGTCATCGAGCTCGCCTACTTCGGCGGCTTCACGCACGTGGAGATCGCCGAGATGCTCGAATCGCCGGTCGGGACCGTGAAAGGGCGCATGCGCCTAGGCCTGAAGAAGATGCGGGAAGCACTCGCGCAGGGAGCGGTCGGATGACCAAAGGACCGGATCACGACCAGTGGGAAGACGCTGCCGGCACGTACGTGCTCGACGCGATGGAAGCTGCCGAGCGCGGCGGCTATGAGGCACACCTCGACACCTGCGCTGCGTGCCGGGACGAGGTCGCGGAGCTGCGCGTCGCCGTCGAGGCGTTGCCGGTCTCGCCGCCGCCGATGCTGCCGCCGCCCGCACTGAAGGCGCGGATCATGGCCGAGGTCGAGCGCGAGGCCGCGCTGCTGGCCTCCGCCGGGCAGCCGTCGCGCTCGGAGCCCGAGCCCGTCAAGCGCGAGCGCCGTTCCTGGCGCCACAGGTTCTCGCTGCCCGCGGTGGCGGCCTTCGCGTGCGTGGCGCTGATCGTCGGGCTGGTCGCCGGTGGCGTCCTGTTCGGCGGCGAGCAGCAGCAGCCGGACGATCCCCTTCAAGGCCGATCCGTCGATGGCGCAGGCCTCCGCGGAGCTCGAGCTCGGTGACGACAACGCGATCCTGGTCGCCAACGGGCTGCCGCCCGCGCCCGCCGGCAAGACCTACATGGTCTGGCTGCAGCGCCCGGGCCACGCGCCCGAGCCCACGTCCGCGCTCTTCACACCGCGCCGCGACGGCTCGGCGACGGCTTCGGTGACGGGCGACCTGACGGACGTCGAGAGCGTGCTGATCAACACCGAGCCCGTGGGCGGCTCGACGACGCCGACCTCAGCCCCCTTCATGACCGCCACGCTGAGCTGAGCCCATCGCTTCGAGTCCGCGGACGAGCAGGTCGATCGCGAACTCGAAGCGCGCGTCGCTGTCGCCCGCGGTCAGGTCGCGCGGCGAGGCGCGTCATGACCGGGAACTGCTCGGGCGGCAGCGAGGACCAGTAGGCGCCGAGCTGCTCCGGCGACGCCTGCTCCTCGGAGCGGATGTTCTCCTCGTAGGCGAAGGCGCCGACGTAGAGGGCGAACATGTCGGCGGCGTAGGCGATCACGCGCGGCGGGAGCGCTGACGCCGCGAGCACCGCCAGGTTGCGTTCGAGGATCGGCAGCGAGTTCGGGCCGGCGGGGACCCGCCCGAGCGAGAGCTGGGCGGCGTCGCGGCGCTCCGAGAGGTGCCTGCGCGTCGCTCGCGCGAGTTCCTTGACCGTGGCCTGCCAGTTGTCCGGATCGGGCTCGGGCACCGTCGCCTCGCCGACGATCCGGTCCAGCAGCAGGCTCAGCAGCTCCTCCTTGTCGCCGACGTGCCAGTACAGCGACGCGGCGCCCGCGTCCAGTTCCTGCGCGAGCTTGCGCATGCTCAGGCCCTGCAGGCCGTCGCGTTCGAGCAGCACGAGCGCCGCCTCGACGATCGCGTCGCGCGTCAGCGGGCGGCGGTCGCGGCCTGGCTCACCGCGTCTGCTCCACCACGGAGGGTCCGGAACGGCGGTCATTTGACACGAACACTGTACTGGAGTAGAACAGTGTTCGAGATGACTCAAACAGTGTTCGAGAAAGCGATCGAGGCCAACGGCCTCGCGAAGCGCTACGGGGAGGTCCAGGCCCTCGACGGCCTCGATCTCGCCGTCGAGACCGGCACCGTCTTCGGCCTGCTGGGACCGAACGGCGCGGGCAAGTCCACCACGGTCCGGATCCTCACGACGCTCTCGCGAGCGGACTCCGGCAGCGCCCGGGTGGCCGGGCACGACGTGGTCGAGGAGCCGCTGAAGGTCCGGCGGGCGATCGGCGTCGTCGGCCAGAAGCACGGATGCGACATGGAGGCCACGGGCCGCGAGAACCTCGTCCTCCAGGGCGAGCTCTACGGCATCACGGGCGCCGAGCTGCGCCGGCGCGCGGACGAGCAGCTCGAGCGCTTCGGGCTCGCGGACGCCGCCCAGCGCCAGGTCAAGACGTACTCCGGAGGGATGCAGCGGCGGCTCGACGTCGCGCTCGGGCTGATCCACCGCCCGCAGGTGCTGTTCCTCGACGAGCCCACCACGGGCCTGGATCCCGAGGCGCGCGCGCTGATGTGGGCGGAGATCGAGCGCCTCGCGCACGAGGAGCGGATGACGATCCTGCTCACGACCCACTACCTCGAGGAGGCCGACCGGCTCGCCTCGCGGCTGGCGATCGTCGACCACGGGCAGATCGTGGCCCGCGGCACCCCGGACGAGCTCAAGGCCGAGCTGAAGGGCGACGCGGTGCAGGTGGAGCTGGCCGGCGACGACCGAGCCGCGGCGCTCGGCGCCCTGGAGCGGTTGGATGGGCTCGTCGACGTGCTGATCGAGGGCCGCACGCTGCACGCCCGCGCCGCGAACGGCGCGGCGGCGATCCCGGCCGTGCTGGCCGCGCTCGAGGCGCACGGCATCCGCGCCGCCTCGGTGACGCTCGCGCGCCCATCGCTCGACGACGTCTACCTCCGTCACGCCGGCCGGGCCTACGTGGCATGACGATCCGCGAAGCGATCGTGAAAGCGACCGGCAATTCGGCCCTCGCCACGAGCGGCGGTGGTCGCCCATGACGGCTCTCCGTCAGACCCTCCAGGTCAGCCTGCGCTACCTGCGCACGCTGCTGCGCCAGCCCGCCTTCGTCGTCATCACGCTGATCCAGCCGCTGATCTGGCTGCTGCTGTTCGGCGCGCTGTTCAAGTCCGTGACGCAGATCCCGGGCTTCACGGCGAGCTCGTACATCAACTACCTGACGCCCGGGGTGGTCGTGATGCTCGCGGTCTCGAGCGCCGGCTGGACCGGCATGGGCTTCATCGAGGACATGAACAGTGGTGTCATGGACCGCATGCTCGTCTCGCCCGCCTGGCGTGGGGCGTTCAACCTCGGCAGCGTCGCGCAGTCGATGCTCTCGGTGGTCCTGCAGACGCTGCTGATCGTGCTGCTGGCGCTCGCGCTCGGCGCCCACTACGCGAACGGGATCGGCGGTGTGCTCGTCCTGCTTCTGGTGGCGGCGCTGCTGGCGGCGATCTTCGCGTCGTTCTCGAACGGGATCGCGATCCTGACGGGCCAGCGCGAGACGCTGATCGGCATGGTCAGCCTCCTGCTGCTGCCGCTCACGTTCCTCTCGAGCGCGCTGATGCAGCCGAGCCTCGCACCCGGCTGGATCGGCACGGTGGCCAAGTTCAACCCGGTGGACTGGGCCGCGACCGCGGCACGCTCGTCCACGACCGAGGCCTTCGACTGGGGCCTGATCGCCGGTCGCGTCGGGCTGCTGGCGGCGCTGGTCGCGCTCGCGGCGTGGTTCGCGACGCGTGCGTTCGGCGTCTATCAGCGCTCACTCTGATCTCAACTAAAGAATCCGGCGCTATCGTCGCGGCTCGAATGGCCACCTGTTACCGCCACCCGAGCCGCGAGACAGGTGTTTCCTGTTCGAACTGCGGCAATCCGATCTGCCCGGACTGCATGACGCCGACGCCCGTCGGCATGCGCTGCCCGGACTGTTCGAAGCAGAAGACACCGACGCGCACGCTGAGCTCGATCCAGGTGGATCCGATCGCCACCTACGTCCTGATCGCGATCAACATCGCCGTCTACTTCGGCGTCCAGGCCAGCAACCAGGCCTACCTGGACACGGTGCTCTTCAGCTCCGCGTCCTACGGCGGCGAGCTGCACGGCGTCGCCGAAGGCGAGTGGTGGCGGCTGGTCACCTCCGGCTTCCTGCACGTGGAGATCTGGCACCTCGGCCTCAACGCGCTCGCGCTCTTCTGGCTCGGCCGGATGGTCGAGCCGGGGCTCGGCCACGCCCGCTTCCTCGCGATCTACTTCGTCTCGCTGCTGACCGGCTCGCTGGGCGTGATGCTGCTGTCGCCCGACTCGCCGACGCTCGGGGCCTCCGGTGCGGTCTACGGGTTGCTCGGCGCGGCGATCGTGATGGCCCGCAACCGCAACATCGACCTCATCCAGTCCGGGCTGGTACCGATCCTGGCGCTGAACCTCGGCCTGACGTTCTTCATGTCGGGCATCTCGATCGGCGGGCATCTCGGCGGCCTGGTCGGCGGCTTCGTCTCGGCCTTCGTGATCGAGGAGCTCTCGCGCCGGCGCGTCACGTCGATCATCCCGGTCGTGGCGATCTCCGTGGTGCTCGGGCTGGCCGCGGTGGCCGGCGCGGTGGCGCTCGCCACCGCCGCGGCGAGCTAGCGCCTCAGAGCTCGGTCACCCCGCCCGGGGGTTCCGGGACGAGCGACGGGTGCAGGGCGTGGCCGAGCCACTCCAGGCCCTCGACCAGGCGCGGGCCGGGGCGCGAGAACCAGGCGGAAGCGTCGGCGATCACGATCCGCTCGGCGCCCAGCGCCAGCAGCCGGTCCGCGTACACGCGCGCCTCCGCATGGCCGCGCGGCACGTCGTAGCCGCACGGGGCGACGATCACGACCTCGGGCTTCGACGCCGCGACCTGCTCCCACGAGCGCGTCTCGGACGGCTCGCCCGAGAGGCCGAGCAGGTCGCTGCCGCCCGCGTACTCGATCAGCTGCGGGACCCAGTGGCCGCCGACGAAGACCGGGTCGAGCCACTCGAGCATCGCGACGCGCCTGCGCGGCGCGTCCTTGACGGCCACCCGCACGCGGTCGATGCGCGCGGCCGCGTCCTGCACGAGGTCGACGCCGGCGTCCTTGGAGTCCGTGGCCTGGGCGAGCGTGCGGACGTCGCCGAGCACCTCGCCGAGCGTGTGCGGGTCCAGCGAGACGATCACCGGCGCCGGGTCCATGCGCTCGGCGATCGCGCGGACGTCGTCGACGGAGACGGCGCAGACGCTGCAGAGCGCCTGGGTGACGATCAGGTCGGGGCGCAAGGCTCGCAGTCCCGGCTCGTCCAGCTCGTAGATCGAGCGGCCCTGCTCGGTCAGTTCCCGTACCGCCCGATCGATCTCGTCCGGCGCCAGGCCCGGGCCGATCACATCGCGCGTGACCTTGGGTAGATTCAGGGCGCCCGCCGGGAAGTCGCACTCGTGCGTGACGGCGGCGACCTGTTCGCCCAGTCCCAGGGCGAACAGGGTCTCGGTGGCGGATGGGACCAGGGAGACGATGCGCATGGCTTCAATATGGCGGCAGGAGGGCGAGTCGCTCCTCCGCGACTACGAGTTCAAGGACTTCGTCGCGGCGATCGCGTTCGTCAATCGGGTCGCGGAGGCCGCCGAGGAGGCCAATCATCACCCGGACATCCTCGTCCACGGGTGGAACAAGGTGCGGCTGACGCTGACCACGCACTCCGAAGGGAAGCTGACCGACAACGACCGTGCGATGGCCGAGCGCATCGACGGGCTCGGGACCGCCTGACTTCGCGCTATCCTCGCCGCGTCGCCCTGATGAACGACGACGACTCCTCCCGAAGTAGGCGGTCCTTGCGAGCGGACTGCGTCCGCTGCTTCGGCCGCTTCGGAGATCGCTGCGCGGATCTCTATGGGGAGGGCCGATGATCGCCCTACTGCTGTTGGCGGTCCTGGTCCTCGTACTCCTCAACGCGTTCTTCGTGGCCGCCGAGTTTGCGCTGGTCCGATCGCGGAAGGCGCACCTACAGACAGACGCCGATCTCGGCAAACGCGGAGCCGCCACGGCGGTGTCGATGATGGACGACCTCTCGCGCTACCTCTCGGCGGCGCAGGTCGGGATCACGCTCACCTCGCTGGGCCTCGGCTTCCTGGGTGAGCCCGCGATCGGCTCGCTGCTCGAGGACCTGTTCGGCGAGGACGTGCCGCACTGGGTCTCGACGTCGGTGTCGATCGGGCTCGCCTACCTGATCACGACGTCGATCCACATCACGCTCGGCGAGCAGGTGCCGAAGATCTACGCGATCCAGAAGGCCGAGCCGGTCGCGCGCTGGGTCTCGCGGCCGCTGTTCGTCTTCTCGAAGGTCTTCAGCCCGTTCATCAGCGCGCTCAACGCCGCCTCCAACGCCATCCTGCGGGTGCTCGGGGTCCGGACCTCGGGCCAGCTCGACGAGGGCGACTCGCCCGAGGAGCTGCGGGTGCTGATCCAGGAGTCGGTGACCGGCGGCAAGCTCGACGCCAACGAGGCCGGAATGCTGACCGGCGTCTTCCACCTGCACGAGCAGCAGGCGCGCCAGGTGATGACGCCCGCGCCGGCGGTGATCACCGTGGACACCAGCGAGGACGTCGAGACGGCGCTGCGGCGCTGCGTCTCGAGCGGTCACACGCGGCTCGTGGTCACCGAGGACGAGAACCGCGACCGCGTCAAGGGCATCGTGCACTCCAACCAGCTCGCGTCGCTGCTGCTCACCGAGGGCCCTCGGGCGACGCTGGACGCGCTCGTGCGCGAGGTGCCGATCGTGCCCGAGACCAAGCCGCTGGATGATCTCCTGGCCGATCTCCAGCGCCAGCGCTCCTCGCTGGCGGTCGTGATCGACGAGTACGGCCGCACGGCCGGCATCGTCACCGTCGAGGACATCATCGAGGAGGTCGTGGGCGAGATCGACGACGAGACCGACCCGCAGGGCGGCGAGGTCCGGCGCCTGGCCAACGGCGACTGGTTCGTCCGCGGCCATGTCGCGATCACCGACCTCGTCGACTACGGCCTCGAGCTGCCGGTCGACTCCGACGCCTACAACTCCGTCGGCGGGTTCGTCTTCGGCGAACTGGGCCGGCTGCCCAAGCGTGGAGACACCGTCGTCCACAACGGTTACTCGATCCGCGTCGAGTCCGTCCGAGAGAACCGGATTGAGGCAGTTCGCATCCGGGAGCGGCAACTTCCGCGCTCCGATACCAAGGTTCAGTCCTAAATTGAAACTGCGTGACGAATTGCACATTGGCCTCTGACGCGCTACCTTCCCGCCAGCCAACTTGCCGCTCCGGCGGTTGAGGAGGAGAGAGAGGGAGATCCTGGGGAGGATCGACCGATAACACGAAGCGCCCGGGCTCAGGGGAGCGAGACCGGGCGCGACGTGTTTAACGAGTCGGGTCAAGTGCCTGCAAACGACCCGTTAAACACCTGCGCCCGCCTCAGGGGAGCGAGACGGGCGCACATGCGTTCTGGAGGAGGGGTGCGATGAGATGATCGTCGCGAAACTGATACTCCCAACGCGTTCTCAATCCTAGCTAAACATTCCCACGATGTAAATCAATACGTGTGGAATCCGACGCCGGTCTTGCGTCCGAGCCTGCCGGCGGCGATCAGTTCGTCGATGCGAGCCGGGACCTCGACGCCGATCGTCTGACCGATCGCGGCGCTGACGTCGAGCCCGACGAGGTCGAGCAGCGCGAGCGGCCCCATCGGGTGACCCGCGCCGAGGCGCATGCAGGTGTCGATCGCCTCCGCGTCCAGGCCGGTGCGCTCCATCAGCCGCACCGCCTCGAACAGGAACGGGAACAGCAGCCGGTTGACGACGAAGCCCGGGGTGTCCGGCACCTCGACGGCGGTCTTGCCCAGCGCCGCGCAAAGCGCGCGCGCTCGCGCGCGTGTCGCCTCGCTCGCGGCGTCGGGGAACGCCAGCTCGACCAGCTCCATCTTCTGGACCGGGTTGAAGACGTGGAGCCCGACGAAGCGCTCGGGGTGGCCGCTGGCCTCGGCGAGCTCGCCGATCGGCAGCGAGGAGGTGGTCGTGGCCAGCACCGCGTCGTCGGCGAGATGCTCGCCGAGCCGTTTCCAGATCTCCGCCTTGGCGAGCGGATCCTCGACGATCGCCTCGACGACGAACGTGGCCTCCGACAGCACCGCCGGGTCGCGGCTGACGAGCACGTTGCCGTTCACGCTGGCGCCGAGGCGCTCACAGATCGCACGGACCCTGGCGTCCGCTTTATCGCAGGAGCCCTCGGAACGCGCGAATACGGTTACGTGGCCCCGGGTGGCGGCGACGGCCGCCAATCCGCACGCAATGGCCCCGGATCCCGCAATCGCCAAACGCTCCGACACGACGGTCCTTCCGTTGATTGACTGCTCAGTCAACGCCAAGCGTAGTCGTCTGGATGACCCCGTGTGGAGGTTGCGCACACACCCACTCGACTTGCCCTGCGTGGTCTGGCGGCGTAGGGTCCGGACGACTCATGGAGTCCCCCGCAACACTTGGCAGTCAGACACCAGAAGAGCTCGAGGAGCGTCAGGCGGCGCTGGACCGCGGCGATCCGTTCCTCCTGTTTCGCGATGGCGACGGCAACCAGCGCATCGTCGGACTCAACGAACCGGCCGAGGCGATCACGATCGGCCGCCGCTTCGAGGCCGACATCTCGCTGCCGTGGGATCCCGAGGCGTCGCGCCTCCACGCCGAGCTCTCGTTCCGCGCCGGCGAGTGGACGATCTGCGACGACGGTTGGTCCCAGAACGGCACCTGGGTCAACGGCCTGCGCCTCGCCGGGCGCCGGCGCCTCGCCGACGGCGACCTGGTCAAGATCGGCCGCACGATCATCGGCTTCCAGCAGCCTGGCGGGAGCGGCCCAGGCCCGACGATGGTGCAGGGCGAGCTGAGCAGCACGCCGCGCTTCTCCGAGCAGCAGCAGCGGATCCTGCGCGCGCTGTGCAGGCCGCTGTTCGCGGACGGGGACGGCTTCAACCCGTCCAGCGACCTCGAGGTCTCCGACGAGACGGGGATCGCGGTCGATGTCGTGACACAGGAGCTCGATCTGCTCGCCCGCCTGTTCGGGTTGGAGGACATGCCGCGGCCCGAGCGCCGTGCCGAGGTCGCCCTGCTGGCGGTCCGCTCCGGCCTCGTGGGCGCTGACGAGGGCGGGACGCAGGCCTGAGGTCGGAGGCTAGTCTTCGCCGCAATGCGGGCCTTTGTGGCGGAGAAGAGCGAAGACGGGGTCGCGCGCGGGCTGCGCGATCTCGAGATCGGTGACCCGGGCGAGGGCGATGTCCTCGTGAAGGTCGCGTGGTCGAGCGTGAACTACAAGGACGCGCTGGCGACGATCGCGAAGGGCCAGGTCGCGCGGATCTCTCCGCTGATCCCCGGCATCGACCTGGCGGGCACCGACGAGGACTCCGGCGAGGAGGTGCTCGCCCACGGCTACGACCTCGGCGTCGCCCACCATGGCGGCTACGCGGAGTACGCGCGCGTGCGCTCGGAGTGGATCGTCCCGCTGCCGGCCGGGCTGAGCACCCGGCAGGCGATGGCGATCGGGACCGCCGGCTACACGGCGGCGCGCTGTGTGATCGCGCTCGAGACCGCCGGCCTGCGCCCCAGCTCCGGCCCGGTCCTCGTGACCGGAGCCAGCGGCGGCGTCGGCTCGACCGCCGTCGACATCCTCGCCGCGCGCGGCTACGAGGTCGTCGCCTCCAGCGGCAAGGACCCGGCGTTCCTGAAGGCGCTCGGCGCCTCGGAGGTCATCTCGCGCGAGGACGCGGCCGGCGACTCGGCGCGGCCGCTGGAGAAGACGCGCTGGGCCGGCGCGGTCGACTGCGTCGGCGGCGAGGTGCTCGCCGGCGTGCTGCGCTCGGTGCACTACGGCGGCGCCGTCGCGGCCTGCGGCAACACCGGCGGCCTCAAGCTGCCCACGACCGTGCTCCCGTTCATCCTGCGCGGCGTCTCGCTGCTCGGCGTCGATTCGGTGCAGACGCCGATCGAGGAGCGCAAGGCGACCTGGGAGCGGCTCGCCGGCGACCTGCGCCCGCCGCACCTCGACGACTCGATCGTGCGCGAGATCGACCTCGACGGGCTCGAGGACGCGCTCACCGCGATCCTGCGCGGCGAGCTCTCGGGACGGACGATCGTGAAGGTCGGCGGCTAGCCGGGAGATCCGCGAAGCGATCTCCCAAGCGACCGAAGCAGCGGACGCGGTCCGCTAGCGAGGATCGCCGGTTTCGGCGCGGCCTTCGAGCCGCGCCACGAGCTCGTCGAGGCGCAGCTCCTCGAGCCCCTGGCCGACGGCCTCGAGCTCGGCCGCGCAGAACTCGACGAGCGTCCGGCCCTCACGACACAGGTCCAGCGTCTCGCGCAGACCCGCCTCACCGGAGTCCAGCCGGGCGATGATCGCCTCCAGGCGCGCGCCCGCCGCTTCATACGTCAGTTCCTCTTCGACGGCCATCGATTTCGAGGCTAGCGATGGCGTCGGCTGGAACGCTTCAGTTGGCCTATAAAGCCGAACGCGGACCTGCCGATCACCCGGGGTCGTGCGGTTGATCCCCTCACGCAAGATCCGCGACGGCGTCGAACTGGCCCGGGATGTCGTGGCGGGACCACCCGGTACCGCACCACTTCTGCGTGCGGGTGTGCGCCTCTCCGCGCGCTACGCCGAGCTGCTGCCGAAGGCCGGCGTCGGCTCGGTCTGGATCGAGGACGATCTGGGCGAGGCGATCGACATCGCCGAGCCGCTGACGGCCGAGACGCGCGCGAAGGTCCATCGCGCGACCGGCGATGCGCTCTCCGCCGCCGGCGCCGCGCTTCGCTCCGGCTCCGGCATGTCACCGGCGATCGTCGAGTCGCTCTCCGACGTCGCCGGCCTGATGGTCGAGGACCTGCTCGACTGTCCCGACGCCGCGCTCGCCCTCGACGACCTCTCGGCCTTCGACGACTACACGCACCGCCACAGCGTCCAGGTCACCGTGCTCGGGCTGCTGATCGCTCGCCGCACGTGGAGCACCGACGGCTGGACCGACTTCCGCGGCCGCCGCCGCCACGACCGCCTCCACGAGCGCATGCGCAAGCTCGGGCTCGGGTTGCTCGTCCACGACGTCGGCAAGCTCGCCGTGCCGCCGGAGATCCTCAACAAGCCCGGCCGACTGACCGACGAGGAGATGCTGGTCATGCGCACCCATGCGCACGCCGGCGTCGAACTGTTGCGCCCGGCCGACCTCTCGCCTCTGGCGACGTCGGTCGTGCGCGACCACCACGAGCGCCTCGACGGCTCCGGCTATCCCGAGGGCCTGCTCGGCGGCCAGGTGCAGGAGTTCCCGCGCATCGCGGCCATCGCCGACGTCTACGACGCCGTCACCTCAGAGCGCGTCTACAAGCCCGCCTCGCCGCCGCACATCGGCGTACACGTCATCCGCGAGGGTGCGGGCGACCAGTTCTGCCCGACGATCGTCGCGCACTTCCGCGCCGTCGTCATGCCGTACCCGATCGGTCACGAGATCGTCCTTCCCGACGGCCGCACAGGCGTCGTCTCCGCGGTCGACATCCTCAGCCCCGACGTGCCGACGATCCGCGTCCTCGGCGCCGGCGGTGTCGAGGAGCTCACCGTGGACATGACGGCCGCCACGGCCGTGCGCCTCCCCGTCTAGAACAGCCGCGGCTCGTCCTGTGGGTGGACCGTGATGCGGCCGTCGTGCAGGCGCACCGTCAGCGACGGCTGTGCGCGAGCGGCCTCGGCGCTGGTGACCGGCTCGCCCGCCGGATCCTCGAGCAGCGCGTAGCCGCGCTCCAGCGTGCGCTGCGGGTCGTGTGCGGCGAGCGTGGCCAGCATCCGGTCCAGGTCGCGCCGGCGGCGCTCCAGGGCGGCGGACGCGCTGCGATCGAGCGCGGTCGCGTCGGCGCGGGCGCGGCGGGCGGCGCGGTCGCCCGCGGACGCCGCCGCGGCCGCCTTGCGCGCCAGCACGGTGGCGCGCGACTGTGTCGCCCGCTCGCCGGCCACGACGGCACGGCGCGTCGCCGCGCGCAGCTCGCGCAGCTGCTGGTGCAGCCGCGTCCGGTGCCGCGCGACGTGGTGGGCGGGGGCGCGGGAGAGACGCGAGAGGGTGCGGGCGCGCTCGAGCACCGCGCGGCGGCCCTGGCGCTCGAGCCGTGCCGCGGTCGTGCGCCAGCGCGGCCCGTGCGGCGCCGCAGTCCACCGGCACCGC
Organism: uncultured Solirubrobacteraceae bacterium; assembly: GCA_963848475.1. Taxonomy (GTDB): domain Bacteria; phylum Actinomycetota; class Thermoleophilia; order Solirubrobacterales; family Solirubrobacteraceae; genus Solirubrobacter. The sequence goes on from CAWKDW010000013.1 coordinate 43,152, forward strand.
GGTCTCCGCGGCGTGCGTCGGCGTCGAGCAGGCCACGGCGGCGACATCGTCGAGCAGCGTGCGGTCCGTGTGATGGCCGACGGAGGAGATGACGGGGACCCGCAGCAGCGCAACGGTGCGGCACAGCGTCTCGTCGCAGAACGCGAACAGGTCCGCGAGCGATCCGCCGCCGCGGGCGACGACGATCACCTCGACCTCTTCGCACGCCGCGAGGTCCTGCAGCGCGCGCGTGATCGCCGGCGCCGCGTGGCGGTCCTGGACGGGCGCGAAGCCCCACACGAGCCGGCCCGCCCAGCCGCGGCGGCGCAGACCGGCCAGCACGTCGTCGCGCGCCTTGCCCGACTCGCCGGTCACGACGCCGATGCAGCGGGGCAGGACAGGCCGCGTGAGCGCCTTCTGCGGGGCGAAGAGCCCTTCCGTGTGCAATCTCCTCCGAAGCTGCTCGAGCTGGGCCAGCAGGTCGCCCTCGCCGGCGACGCGCAGCCGCGTGACCGAGAACGAGAACCCCGGCGACGCGGTGCGCGAGCCGGGGTAGTAGTCGCAGCCGCCCGCGACGACGATCTGGGCGCCGTCGGCGAGCTTCCCGATCCGGAGCTTCTCGAAGTCCTCGCGCCACATCGAGCACGGCAGCGCGCCGGCGGCGTCGCGCAACTCGAACCAGACCTTCGCCCGCCCGGACTTGAAGCCGAACACCTCGCCGAAGACCTGCACGCGCGTGAACCCGCGCAGCCGGTCGCGCAGGGCGGCCGCGTAGTCGCCGACCGGGTAGGGGCCCGTCAGGACCGAGCCGGGGATGCCGTCGGGCGCTTCCATTCGCACGCGGACGGTAGCCGCGGGCGAGGACGACTCCCGACGCGGACCTACCCGCGGGGGCGGCGGCCGGTGACCGTCGAGTTGCGAGCCGGGCGGGAGCGCGGCGCCGGCCCGCGGCGCGGCGGCCGGCGGGCGGCGTGGGGTGGACCTTCGTGGCCCGCGTCGGCGAGCAGCCGGGCGAGCAGGATCGTCAGCAGCACGTTGCGCGCCGCCTCCGCATGGCGGCCCGAACTCGCACGGAGCGCGAGGAGGAGCAGCTCGTTCAACGGCCCGCGATGCTCAGCCGGTGGCACCCGGCAGGTAGCGCGGCTGCTCGGTGTCGTTGACGCTCGGCAGCTCACGCATGCCGGGCTGCTCGGGCGTCCCGCGCACCTCGCCGGTGAACCCGAGCGACTGCAGCTTCGCGATCTCCGCGGTGCCGTAGAGCCGCACCGGATCGTCCGCCGGCAGGTCCTTGATCAGCTTCTGGATCCGGTTGCGGATCTGGTACGAGAAGTGCGGCGTGGCGGATGCGACGAGCTGGCGCACATCGTCCACGGAGACCCTGCGGTCTCCGCGCAGGCGTTCGGGCTGCTCGGCTTCGGCCATCTCACTGGGCTCCGGTATCGACGGGCTGGATCTCCAAGAGCGTATCTATCCGCGCCTGCACCGCCGCGGCGATCGCGCTCTCGTCGCCGATGATCCAGCCGTGGTTGTAGACGCCGCGGACCGGATTGGCGTCGTATCCAGGCTGAATGTCGAGGAGGAAGTCCTGCAGCGGCTCGGGCAGCACGCCGGCGTCCGGGAGCAGCAGCAGCGGCCCGAAGGTGCCCGAGGCCGACAGCGGCGCGGCGGCGGCCGCGTCCTGTGGGCGGCGGGTGGACGCGAACACGAGCCCGTGGCCCGGGTCGACGACGGACCAGCCGAAGTCGCCGTCGGAGTAGCGCGCGAAGGTGATCGCCGTCGTCACGGCGTCCGTGCCGGCGATGCGCTTGACCGTGCCGAGCTTCTCGAGCGTCGTGACGACGGCGTCGGAGATCGCGTCGGCCGGGCCGAGGACGTAGATCTTGGCCTTCTTGTGCAGTCTTGATCGCGGCCTCGGTCTCGGGGGGAACCGCATTCGTGCTGACCCACAGCACCGGGTCGCTGGCCTTGGCCGCCCAGCCCGCCGCGGGCATCGCGTACTCGGGCTTGTCGGCGGAGGCGATCACGATCGCGGTCGAGGGCGTGCCCGCGGCCGCCGTGGCGACGCGGTCGACCGCCGCCGCCAGCGCCGCCGGGTTCGCGGCGGCGATGTCGGTGGTCTTGTAGCCGTCGACCGGCGCCTTCGTGCCCACCCGGATGACCTGCGCGCCGCCCGCCTCCTTGGAGCCCGTGGGCTGCAGCGCGTCGAGCGCGGCCTTGGTCGCCTCGGGGAGCTGGTCGCCGTCGGCGAACAGGATCGGCGCCTTGATCGGCTGGCCGACGAGCACCGAGGCGGCGATCCCGGTCCGCCAGTCGCGGACCTCGGCGAGGATCACCGCGGCCGGTCGCGACTCGGGCGTGCGCGCCGGGAAGGTGGCCAGCGCGATCGCGGCGGCGTCGGCGATCGCGTCGCCACCGGCGATCCGCGTCGTGTTCTTCGTCGCGAGAACGGGGAAGCCGAGCGGCGGCGCACCCTGCGGAACCTCGTCCCCGGTCTGCCCGCCGACCGGCGACGCCTCCGGCGTCGTGGAGGGGCTTGCGCCGCCTCCGCCACAACCGGCCACGAGCAGGGAAAGAGCAGCTACGGCGAGGCACAGGATGCGCACGTCGACCGAGCGTAGTGGTTCGTGTGCGGTGAGCGCATCGGCGCCAGCAGTTCAAGGCTGTGCCACACTGAGCCGATCATTCGGTTTGATCGGGCTCACCCCCCAAGTGGCCCATAGGACTGGACATATGACCGCGGCTTCCGATAGGTTGCCGCGCACGCCGAACCTCTAGTTGGTCGCTAGAGGGCGGGGGACCCAAGTAGTTGGGGCTAATCGCGCCGTGGTGGCGCGAGACGCAGGCTCTTTCAGCGTCAGCCCGTCAGCTAACCCCGCAGGCCGACGAAAGAGGAATACGGTTGAAATCCCTGCGGGCCTTGGCCCTCTGCTTTGCAACATCATTAGTTCTGGTCGTACCTGCCACTGCATCGGCGCAGAAGCCCGCGTCCGACGCTTCAGGCGGCGCGGCGTTCCAGGAGCCGACACCGCCTCCGCCGCCCCCGGCGCGACATCACGGTCCCCGGCGCGGTCGCGCAGCTCCTGCCCGACGGCACCGCTGCCGCTCCGGCCGACGCGCCGCCGCAGGTCCAGCAGGCCATCTGGGCCGCGAACAAGATCCAGGACAAGCCGTACATCTACGGCGGCGGCCACGGGGACTTCGAGGACGACGGCTACGACTGCTCCGGCACCGTCTCCTACGCGCTGCACGGCGGCGACCTGCTCGACACGGCGCTGGACTCCGGGCGCTTCATGCGCTGGGGCCAGGCCGGCGCCGGCGAGTGGATCACGGTCTACGCGAACTACGGCCACGCCTACGCCGTGATCGCCGGTCTGCGGCTGGACACGAGCGCGGCCACGGTCACCCGCGCCAACACGGCGGCAGTTCAAGAAGGCGCTCGAGCGGGGCCCGCGCTGGCGCCCGACGCAGCGCTCTTCGCGGGGCTACAAGAAGCGTCACCCGGTCGGCTTCTAAAGCAAGCAAGTACGCTTGTCGGACGTGACAAGTCCGACTACGGGAAGGGAGGTGCCGTGGCCGGCATGTCCGGACGGTTCTCCACAGTAATCAAGGCCAAGATCAACAAGATGCTCGACAAGGCCGAGGATCCTGCTGAGACGCTGGAGTACAGCTACCAGAAGCAGATGGAGCTGCTCCAGAACGTCAAGAAGGGCATCGCGGACGTCGTGACGTCCAAGAAGCGCCTTCAGCTGCAACAACAGAAGCTCGAGCAGCAGGTCGTCAAGCTCGACACCCAGGCCCGTCAGGCACTTGCGCAGAACCGCGAGGATCTCGCGCGGGTCGCGCTGGAGCGCAAGCAGTTCGCCCAGGGCGAGCTGCAGGGGCTCGACACGCAGGTGCAGGAGCTCGAGGCGCAGCAGCAGAACCTGGTCGACAAGGAAGCCAAGCTGCGGTCGAAGATCGACCAGTTCCGCACCAAGAAGGAGGTCATCAAGGCGCAGTACTCCGCCGCCGAGGCCTCCGTGAAGATCTCCGAGGCGGCGTCCGGCGTCGGCGAGGAGATGGCCGATGTCGGTATGGCGATGCAGCGTGCGGTCGACAAGACCGAGAACATGCGTGCCCGCGCCAACGCGATGGACGAGCTCGAGGCCTCGGGCGCGTTCGACGACCAGCTCTCGCTGACCGCTGGGCAGGACGACATCGATCGCCAGCTGCACGAGCTGTCCTCGGCCTCGGCCGTCGACGACGACCTCGCGCGGCTGCGTGCCGAGCTGGGCCAGGGTTCCGCCCCGGCACCGCAGGCACTCGAAGCCGGTGACGCCGCGGCGCCGGCACCTTCCCAGGAGAAACCGGCGTGATCGTCCGCATCTCCACGGAGGGGCAGTACGAGATCCCCGACGAGGACGCGGACAAGCTCAACGAGCTCGACAACGATGCGGTCGCGGCCGTCGAGGCCGGTGACGAGGAGCGCTTCCACACGCTCTACGAGTCGATGCTCGACTTCGTGCGCAGCGAAGGCTCGCCGGTCGCCGACGACGTGCTCGAGGAGTCCGACGTGATCCTGCCGCCGCCGGACCTGACGTTCGCCGAGGCCGGCGAGCAGTTCACCGGCGACGGCCTGATCCCCGACTAAGTCGGGCTAACCCCAGCGAAAAGAGGCGGGGTGGCAGGCCTGGTTGCCACCCCGCACTCCGCCTAGGGTTCAGGCTGCATGAAGCAACTGCAGGCGACCTTCTCCGTCCAGGCCCTCGAGGCGACCGTCTACGTCGCGCTCAGCGCCGTCCTGGGCGTCTTCGCGCTGATGATCCTGGTGCCGACGCTGGCGGTCGGTGTCCCGCTGCTGATCATCGCGCTGGCCGGCCTGCCGCTGATCGTCTTCGCGTTCGCGGTCTGCCATCTGCTCGCGACGATCGAGCGCCGGCGCGTGAGCGCGGTGTTCGGGGTCGACTTCCCGACCCGCCATCTGCCGCGCGACGGCAACCTGCTCGGCCGCGCGCTGCGCTGGCTCGGTTCGCGCGGGGCGTGGATGGAGCTCTGCTACGCGCTCGTCGCCCTGCCGTTCGTGGGCTGGGTCGGCAGCTTCCTCGTGTTCTTCGCCTGGGGCGCGGCGCTCGCGCTGCTGACCTTCCCGCTCTGGGCGCCTGGCCGCCGACGGCGCCGGGGTCATCTTCGGCCTCCACATCGGCTACGTCCCGTCGGCGGCGATCCACTTCACCGCGGGCGCCGGTGCGCTGTACGCCGCGCCATGGCTCGCTCGCGGCGTCGCCGCCGTGCAGGTCGCGATGGCGCGGCTGCTGCTGGAGCCGGGCGAGCGCGAGCGCCTGACGGCGCGCGTCGGCACGCTCGAGGAGACCCGCGCCGGCATGGTCGCCGCGGCCGACGCCGAGCGGCGCCGGATCGAGCGCGACCTGCATGACGGCGCGCAGCAGCGGCTCGTCGCGCTGGCGATGACGCTGGGGCGCGCCAGGGCCACCGAGGACCCGGAGCTCGCCCGCACACTGGTCGGCGAGGCGCACGGCGAGGCCAAGGAGGCACTCGTCGAGCTGCGCAACCTCGCGCGTGGCATCCATCCCGCGGTGCTGACCGATCGCGGCCTCGACGCCGCGGTCTCCGCGCTCGCCGCGCGCTGCCCGATCCCGGTCGCGGTCGACGTCGACCTCCCGCACCGCGCCAATCCCGCCAGCGAGGCGATCGCCTACTTCGTCGTCGCCGAGGCGCTGACCAATGTCGCCAAGCACGCGCAGGCGACCCGCGCGTGGCTGACGGTCGAGTTCCTCGGCGACCGGCTGGTGGTCGAGGTGCTCGACAACGGCGTCGGCGGCGCGCTCGCGACCGGCGTCGGCATCGGCGGCCTGCGTGATCGGGTCCGCGCAGTCGACGGCGACCTGCATCTTTCGAGCCCGCCCGGCGGCGGGACCACGCTGCGAGTGGAGCTGCCATGCGAGCCGTGATCGCCGAGGACGCCGTGCTGCTGCGCGAAGGTCTCGCGCGCCTGCTGACCGAGGGCGGCTTCGACGTCGTCGACTGCGTCGCCGACGGCGAGGCGCTGCTGCGCTCCGTCCAGCAGCACCAGCCCGACGTCTGCGTCGTCGACATCCGGATGCCGCCGACCTTCAGCGACGAGGGCGTGCGCGCGGCGCTGGTGATCCGCAAGCAGTGGCCGGACGTGTCGCTGCTGATGCTCTCGCAGTACGTCGAGGAGCGCTACGCCGTCGACCTGTTGGCCGGCGACAGCAGCGGCATCGGGTACCTGCTCAAGGACCGCGTCGCCGACGTCGGGGACTTCCTGGAGGCGCTGCGGCGGGTGGCCAACGGCGGGGCTGCGCTGGACCCCGAGGTCGTCACGCAGCTGCTGGTGCGCAGCGGCAAGAAGGATCCGCTCGAGCCGCTCTCGCCGCGCGAGCGCGAGGTGCTCGGGCTGATGGCCGAGGGCCGCACCAACAACTCGATCGCCGAGGCGCTCGTCGTGACCGAGGGCGCGGTCGAGAAGCACGTCACGAACATCTTCCTCAAGCTCGGGCTGCCGCCCGCCGACCAGGCGCATCGCCGCGTGCTGGCCGTCCTGCGCTACCTCGAACACGGGGCGGAGAGCCGATGACCGCCCGCTCGCAGCGGGCCGCGACGCTGCTCGTCGGCGGCCTGATGGCGTTCGGGTTCACGCTGATCGCCGCCGTCCAGGTCGCCGCGTGGACGATCGGCACGACCGAGCGCACGACGCACCAGGTCGTCCCCGGCCCGATCCGGATGCTGGAGGTCGACGCGGGCGCGGCCGACATCGTGATCGTGCCGACCACGGGCGACGACGTCCGGATCGACTCCAGCGCCAAGGGCAGGCTGCACACGCCGCGCATCCGCGCCGTCAAGGACGGCATGAAGGTCCGCCTGCGCGGCAGCTGCCCGTCGTTCAGCGTGGGGCCGTGCCGCGCCTCGGTCGTCATGCACGTGCCGCCTTCAGTCACGGTCGACGTGCGCTCGGACTCCGGCGACCTGTCGGCGAGTGGGCTGAGCGGGACCGTGAGCCTGCGGACCGGCTCCGGTGACGTCACGGCCGACGGGCTGAGCGGTAGCGCGGACCTGCAGACGCAGTCGGGCGACGTCAACGTCCGCGCGCTCAACGGGCCGCTCGCGCTGCGTACGGCCTCGGGCGACGTCAACGGCGAGGACCTCGCCGCGGGCACCGTCGAGGCCGCCACGGCCTCGGGAGACGTCGAGCTCGACTTCCGGCTCGCCCCGAGCGACGTGGAGGCCTCGACCGCTTCCGGCGACGTCGACGTCTCGGTCCCACCCGGCGAGACCTACCGCGTCGAGTCCGACACCGGCAGCGGCGAGAGCACGATCGGCGTCAAGACCGACCCGAAGGCGACGCGCGTGATCCGCGCCCGCACGAACTCGGGTGACGCAGTGGTGAGCTACGGAGACTGAGCACGTCTCGCGTTGCGTCCGTGCCGGAGCCACTCCGTAGACTCGCCGGCGTGCCGGGCACGAGCACCACGGAGACGTGGGACGCGTTCTTCAGCGACTTCTACCTGCGCGCCTACGCCGACGATGCGCGCCAGGACGAGGCCGAGGAGCAGGCGCTCGCCGCGGCCCGGCTGACCGGCTGCGAGCCCGGCGGCGACCTGCTCGACGTGCCATGCGGCTTCGGCCGCCACACGATCCCGCTCGCCCGCGCCGGCTACCGGGCGGTCGGTGTGGACCGCTCGGCGGCGCTGCTCGAGGAGGCCCGCAAGCGCTCCGGCGGTGAGCGCTGGCCGAAGTTCACGCGCGCCGACTACCGCGAGCTGCCGTTCGCCGACGGCAGCTTCGACGCCGCGGTCAACCTCTTCACGTCGCTCGGCTACCTCGGCGACGAGGAGGACGTCAAGGTGCTCGCCGGTATCCGCCGCGTCCTGCGCCCGGGCGGCAGGCTGGTGATCGAGACATGCACCGCGACCGCCTGGTCGAGGTCTTCAACGAGAACACGTGGCACGCCCTGGGCCAGGGGCGGATGCTGCTCGAGCAGCGGACGTTCGACGTCGCCGCGGGCGTCGCGCAGACGACGCAGACCGTGATCGACACGGACGGGCGGGACTCGCGGACCTACAGCGTCCGCGTCTATACCGCGACCGAGCTGCTCGCGATGGTCGCACGCGCCGGGTTCGCCGAGGCGCGCGCCTACGGCGGATTCGAGGGCGAGCCGCTGACGACCACGTCGCGGCTCGTCATCGTCGCGACGGGGAGCGCTCAGGGCGCACTCGGCCGAGCGAGCGTCGAGTTTCTCCACGTAGAGCGCGAGAAACTCGACGCTCGCCGAACCTGACACGCGACCGTGCGCCATCGCGAGCGAGGCCTCAACGTGGGCGAGGCGGGGGTGTGCCTGAGGGAGTCCGGATAGCGCGGCGACAGCTCACACCGACGACGAGCCGTGAGGTCCACGGCGCCGTCGCCCGCGCGCCCCCCGGAACCGTCGGCGCTCGCGCGGCCGGGTCGCGTCGAAGCCTTCGCCAACGATCGCTAGGCACCCCCAACGAGCGCGTGGTGGTGTCGGAAATACCCCGCAAAGCGAGGCAAACTGACTCCGCCCCTAGATCGGGATGCCCCAGAGCGGGAACCAGCGCTCGAGCTCAGGCTCGATCGGCAGGTCGGCGCCGATCTGGGCCTTCAGGCGCAGCTCGCGCTCGGAGTCGCGCTGCTGGGCTCCGCCGGCCGGGACGAACGGGTAGAAGCCGCCGCGCTTGTAGTTGTAGATCCAGTAGACGGGCTTGCCGCGCGCGTCATTGAAGCCGAAGACCGCGCACAGCACGCGGTCGCCGTAGCCGCCGCCCTGGATCGCCGTCGAGACCGCGTTGACGCCGACGACGAGGTCCTCCATGTCGGGGTCGGAGAGGATCATCCAGCGGTAGCCGAACTCGTCGTCGGTCGAGGAGACGGTGGTGCCGGTCTCCTCGCCGGTGCCCTTCACGACCTCTTCCATGTCGCGCACGATGCCCTCGAAGTCCGAGGTGGCGAGCGGCTGGAAGACGATCGCGGCCTTGCCGGAGGTGGGGAGCTCGAGCTCCATCTCCATCTTCACGTAGGCCGTCGACATCGCGAACAGCCGGTCCGCGGCAGGCATCTTGAGCTCGCGCTTGCCGCGGAGGACGTCAAATAGGCCCATGGCCTAAGGCTACGCGGTGCCCTGCAGCTGCGCCTCGAGGCGACCGAGCGCCGCGATCCGCTTCTCCATCGGCGGGTGCGTGGCGAACAGCGCGCCGATGCCCTTGCCGACGCCCGCGGGGAAGATGAAGAAGGCGTTCAGCTCGCTCGTGGCGCGCAGGTCCTTCTGCGGGATCCGGGCCATGCCGCCGGAGATCTTCACCAGCGCGCTGGCCAGGGCGCTCGGGCGGCCGGTGATCAGCGCCGCGCCGCGGTCGGCCGCGAACTCGCGGTAGCGCGAGAGCGCCTGCATCAGCACGAAGGAGACCACGTAGACGACCACCGAGACCAGCAGCAGCACCATGAAGCTCGGGCTGTCGTCGTCGTCGGAGGACGCGCCGCCGCCGAAGATGAAGCCGAACTGGACGATGTAGGCGGCGATCGTCGCGAAGAACGAGGCGAGCGTCATCACCATCACGTCGCGGTTGGCGACGTGCGTGAGCTCGTGGGCCATGACGCCCTCGAGCTCGGCCGGGGTGAGCAACTCCATGATGCCCGTGGTCGCACAGACGGTCGCGTTCTTGGGAGAACGGCCGAGCGCGAACGCGTTCGGCATCGACGTGTTGGCGACGGCGACCTTCGGCTTCGGCAGGTCGGCCTGCACGCACAGGCGATCGATCATCGCGTGCAGCTGCGGCGCCTCCTGCGGGGTTACGACGCGGGCCCCCATCGCCGACAGCGCGAGCTTGTCGGACGCGAAGAGGTTGGCCGCGGCGAGCCCGCCGGCGATCAGCACGACGAACAACCCGTTGACACCGACGGCGAGCATCGTGACGACGAGGGCCACGTAGACCAGTCCCAGCAGGAACATGGTCACGGTCATCCGGACCTGCAGTCCGGTGTCTTTGCCAAAGGTGGTGGGTCTGGGCATCTCGTGAGAGATTTTGGCAGGCCGAGGCGCGGGCCTTATCAACATTTAGCCCTGCTGAATGGCTCGCAAGCATGCAGCAAACCATGCACTCGCCGGCACCTCGGTTGCCTAGCATGCTCGGCCGCATGCGGTTTCGCATCACGCTGCTCGCCCTGGTCGCGAGCCTCCCTCTCGTTCTCTGGTCGGTACTCCCGGTCAGCTCGTCGGCGGACCAGACCCCTGGCCAGATTCAGCGCAAGATCGACCGCAACAACTCGCTGATCGGCGGCCACAAGGCCAAGGAGCGGGTGCTGACGAGCGACATCTCCGGCCAGACGCGCCGGATCGACACGCTGCAGACCGACATCACGAAGCTCTCCAGCCGCCAGCAGCAGCTGCAGACGAGCCTCGACGCCAAGCGCCGCGAGCTCGCCGAGGTTCAGCGCAAGCTGCGCCAGGAGCGCGCGCGGCTGACACGGCTGCGGGCACGCCTGCTCGTCGTGCGCCGCGACGCTCGCCACACGGCTCATCGAGATGTACAAGGCCGACGCGCCGGACGCGATCACCGTCGTGCTCGAGTCCGACGGCTTCGCCGACCTGCTGACCCGCACCGAGTTCATGGAGCGCGTCTCGCGCCAGGACGCGAAGATCATGGACATCGTCCAGGACGCCAAGGCCGACGCGAACGCGACCGTCCAAGCGGCTCGACACGCTGGAGAAGCGCCAGGCCCGCGTCACCAAGGAGATCGAGTCCCAGCGCGACGAGGTCTCGACCGTCCGCGTCAGCCTCGTCGACCGCCGCGACCGCATCCAGACCGCCCGCTCGGCCAAGACCTCGTTGCTCGTGAGCTCGCGCGACCGCCGCCACAAGCTGGAGGACGACACCGCCGTGCTCGTCGAAGCCCAGGCCAAGATCACGGCCAAGCTCGCCGGCTTCAGCGGCAGCACCACCGCCGGCCCGATCAAGCCGGGCCAGGGCGGCATGATCTGGCCCGTCAACGGCCCGATCACCTCGCCGTTCTGCGAGTCGCGGGCGTGGGAGTCCTGCCACCCGGGCATCGACATCGGCGTCCCGGCCGGCACCCCGATCCGCGCCGCCAAGGCCGGCAAGGTCGTGCTCATGCAGTCCGCGGGCGTCTCCGGCGGCTACGGCAACTTCACCTGCCTCCAGCACGACGGCGCGCTCTCCACGTGTTACGCGCACCAGTCGCGCTTCGGGACCTCGCTCGGCGCGCAGGTCGCGCAGGGCCAGGTGATCGGCTACGTCGGCTGTACCGGCCGCTGTTTCGGCGATCACCTCCACTTCGAGACCCGCATCAACGGGTCCGTGGTGAACCCCATGAACTATTTGTAACGAGCGCCCCGAGCTCGCCCTGCGGGCGAGCACGGCCCAGGGGGCCAGGCTCTCGGCGCGCGGTAGCCTCGGAATCGCATGCACCCCGAGTTCCACATCTTCGGCCTGACGATCCAGTCCTTCGGGCTGTGCCTCGGGCTGTCGTTCCTGGCCGCGGGCTGGCTCGTGGCCAAGCGCCTGAAGGAACTCGGCCGCAACGTCGACTTCGCCTACGAGATGGTCTTCGCCGCGCTGATCGGCGGGATCGTCGGCGCGAAGCTCTGGTATCTCGCCGAGAACGGCGGCCCGCTGTTCAGCGGCACCGGCCTGACCTTCTACGGCGGGCTCTTCGGTGGAGCGGCCGCGGTGCTGGGCTGGGCCAAGTACCGCGGCGAGCTCGACGCGCAGCTGCCCGACATCGTCGCGCCCTCGCTCGCCCTGGCCTACGCCGTCGGGCGCGTCGGCTGCCAGCTCGCCGGCGACGGCGACTACGGCAAGAACTGGGACGGCCCGTGGGCGATGGCCTATCCGAACGGCACGGTGCCGACCACGGAGACCGTGCACCCGACGCCGATCTACGAGTCGATCGTGATGTTCGGCTTCACCTGGCTGCTGTGGCACTGGCGCGACCGCTGGCGTCCGGGCACGCTGATCTGCGTCTACTTGATCGGTTCGGGGATCGAGCGCCTGCTGGTGGAGTTCCTGCGCCGCAACTCCGAAGTGGCCCTCGGGCTGACGCAGCCGCAGCTCGTCGCGATCGTGATGATCCTCGCCGGCAGCGGCTGGCTGCTCTTCCGGCCAGCTGCCGTGACGACGCCCGCGCCGCGCGCCGCCTAGCATCTCCCGCCGACATGGCCACCGCCGTGAGCAACCTCTACCCCGAGGCTTCGGAGATCCGCGACGGCCGCCTGACCATCGGCGGCTGCGACGCGATCGAGCTCGCCCGCGAGTTCGGGACGCCGGTCTACGCCGTCGCCGAGGACGATCTGCGCAACCGCGCCCGCGAGTTCACGGCCGCGATGGGCGAGGGCGAGGTCGTCTTCGCCTCCAAGGCCTTCCCGTGCACGGCCGTGCTGCGCGTCTTCCACGAGGAGGGGCTGAGCGTCGACGTCGCCTCGGGCGGCGAGCTCGCACTGGCGCAGCAGGCGGGGTTCACGGGCGAGAGGATCGTCTTCCACGGCAACGCGAAGTCGCGCAGCGAGCTGGAAGCGGCCACCGCGGCCGAAGCCCGGATCGTGATCGACAACTTCGACGAGCTGGACAAGCTGGAGCAGCTCGCGCGCCCCGCCGAGGTGATGATCCGCGTCACCCCCGGCGTCGTCGCCGACACCCACGCCGCGATCCTCACCGGCCACGCGGGCTCGAAGTTCGGCTTCTCGCTCGAGCAGGCCCCGCGAGCCATCGAGCGCCTCCAGCGGGCCGCGCTGGGCGGACCTCAAGGGCCTGCACATGCACATCGGGTCCCAGCTCTTCGACCTCGAGCCGTGGCGGCTCGCGGTCGAGGCGATCGCGACGCTCGGGGATTTCGGAGCCTACGACCTCGGCGGCGGTCTCGCCGTGGCCTACACCGCCGCCCGCCGCCCGCCGAGCGTCGCCGAATACGTGAGCATGATGCGCAGCACCGCCGACGAGCTGCTCGGCCCCGGCAAGCTGCTCTCGATCGAGCCCGGCCGCGCGCTGGTGGCGACCGCCGGGGTGACGCTCTACAGCGTCGAATCGGTCAAGGACGTCGAGCTGGAAGACGGCCGCGTCCGTTTCGTCGCCGTCGACGGGGGCATGTCGGACAACATGCGCCCGATGCTCTACGACGCGCCCTACGACGCCGATCTGGCCGATCGCGTCGGCCAGAGCGGCACGCCGTGCACCGTCGTCGGCAAGCACTGCGAGTCCGGCGACGTCCTGATCCGTGAGACCACGCTGCCCGAACCGCGGGTCGGTGACGTCCTGGCGACGCCCGTGACCGGCGCGTACGTGTACGCGATGGCCAACAACTACAACGGCGTCCCGCGCCCGCCCGTGGTGTTCTGCCGCCAGGGCGACGCGCGGCTCGTCGTCCGCCGCGAGACCTATGAGGACCTGTATGGGCGAGACGTATAGGGTCGGCCTGCTCGGCCATGGCACCGTCGGCTCCGCGTTCGAGCGGTTGCTCGCGGAGCGTGCGGAGGCGGTCGAGCACATCACCGGCCGCCGTCCGGAGGTCACCGGCGTGCTGACGCGCTCGCGCGGCGACTTCGAGGAGGTCCTCGCGAACTCGGACCTTGTCGTCGAGCTGATCGGCGGCATCGAGCCGGCGCGCGACTACGTGCTCAGGGCGATGAAGGCCGGCAAGCACGTCGTCTCGGCCAACAAGCTGCTGCTCGCCTCGCACGGCGAGGAGCTGTGGGCGACGGCGCGCGAGCACCAGGTCCAGCTGCGCTTCGAGGGCGCGGTGGCGGGCGTCGTGCCGGTCATCCGCGTGCTGCAGGAGTCGCTCGCCGGGGCGCAGATCGAGCGCATCCACGGGATCGTCAACGGCACCACGAACTTCATCCTCAGCGAGATGGCGCGCGGTGGGACCTCCTACGCGAGCGCGCTGCAGACGGCGCAGGAGCTCGGCTACGCCGAGGCCGACCCGACCGACGACGTCACCGGCCGCGACGCCGCGGCCAAGATGGCGATCATCGCGCGGCTCGCGTTCTCGACCCCCGTCCATCTCGACCAGGTGACCTACGAGGGCATCGAGCACATCACGCCCGAGGACGTCGCCTACGCGCGCGATCTCGGCCTCGGCCTGAAGCTGATCGGGACCGCCGAGCGCGTCAACGGCGGCATCTCGGTGCGCGTGCACCCCGCGTTCCTGTACCCGGGGCATCCGCTGGCGAGCGTCAACGGCTCGTTCAACGCGGTCACGATCGAGTCCGAGGCGATCACCGAGATCACGCTCAGCGGGCCCGGCGCGGGCGGACCGCAGACCGCGAGCGCGGTGCTGGGCGACGTGATCAGCGCGATGATCCCGCCCGCGTCGACGCCGGAGACGACGGCCGCGCTGCCGATCGTCAAGGACGTCGAGTCGGCGTTCTACATGGCGATGGAGGTCGACGACGAACCCGGCGTGCTGGCCCAGGTGGCCGAGGTGCTCGGCATGCAGGGCGCGTCGATCAAGTCCGTCCTGCAGAAGGGCCTCGGCGGTCACGCTCGCCTCGTGATGGTCCTGCACCCGCTGCTGGAGTCGCGCTTCTACGGTGCCGTGCACCTGGTCTCGCGGATGTCGTTCGTCCGCTCGGAGCCGCGCGCGATCCGGGTCATCGAAGAGGAGTTCACCGACTAATGGGCCTGATCACGCGCTACCAGGAGCGGCTCCCGTTCGCGCCCGGGGATCCGGTCGTCTCGCTCGAGGAGGGCTCGACGCCGCTCGTGCTGGCCGAGCGCATCTCCGAGCGCGCCGGCGTCGAGGTCTGGCTCAAGCTCGAGGGTGCGAACCCGACCGGTTCCTTCAAGGACCGCGGGATGACGTGCGCGGTGAGCGCCGCGGTGCGCGAGGGCGCCAAGGCCGTCATCTGCGCCTCGACCGGCAACACGGCAGCGAGCGCCGCCGCCTACGCCGCTCGCGGCGGGCTCAAGGGCGCCGTGATCGTCCCCGAGGGCAAGATCGCCACCGGCAAGCTCGCCCAGGCGCTGATGCACGGCGCCCGCGTGATCGCGCTGCGCGGCAACTTCGACGAGGCGCTGGCGCTCGTGCGCGAGCTCGTCCAACGCCACCCGATCGCGCTCGTCAACAGCGTCAACCCGTTCCGCCTGGAGGGCCAGAAGACGGCCGCCTTCGAGGTGCTCGACGCGCTCGGCGAGCTCGACGCGCTCTGCATCCCGGTCGGCAACGCGGGCAACGTGACCGCGTACTGGAAGGGCTTCAAGGAGATGGGCGCCTCGCCGCGGCTGTTCGGCTTCCAGGCCGAGGGCGCCGCGCCGCTGGTGATCGGCAAGCCGGTCCCGAACCCCGAGACGGTCGCGAGCGCGATCCGGATCGGCAACCCGGCGCGCTGGGAGGAGGCGATGGAGGCCTTCACCTCCTCGCGCGGCAGGGTCGCGGCGGTCTCGGACGCGCAGATCATCGAGGCCTACCGCTTCCTCGCCGCCAACGAGGGCGTGTTCTGCGAGCCGGCCAGCGCCGCCTCGGTCGCCGGCCTGCTGGCCCACGGCGTCGACGGCGCCGAGCGCGTCGTCTGCGTGCTCACCGGGCACGGCCTGAAGGACCCACAGACCGCGCTGGCCCACGCCGGGGCCGTCGTCCCGTGCGAGCCGGACATCGCGTCCGTCGAGCGAGCCGTCCTGGAGTGAATCGAAGGCGGATCGTTCGCGTCCCCGCGTCCTCGGCCAACCTCGGGCCGGGGTTCGACGTCATGGGCGCCGCGCTGGACCTGCACATGGAGGTCGAGGTCTCCGAGACCGGGCGCTTCGCCGTCCACACCGACCTCAAGATCGCCCGCGACCGCCGCAACCTGATCGTGCGCGGCTTCGCGGCGCTGCACTCGCCCGACGACTTCGAGTTCACGATCCGCTCCGACATCCCGCTCTCGGGCGGGCTGGGGACGAGCGCCGCGGCGATCGTCGCCGGCCTCGTCGCCGCCGACTCGATCTTCGAGCTCGGCGCGGACGTGCTGGGCGAGGCGACGCGGCTGGAAGGCCACCCGGACAACGTCGCGGCCGCGTTGCTGGGCGGTTTCGTGCTCTGCAGCGACGGCCACGCGGAACGCTTCGACCCGCCGGCCGGCCTGGAGTGCCTGCTCGTCGTGCCCGAGTTGGCGGTGCGCACGGTCAAGGCGCGCGAGGCGATGCCGTCGCGGATCCCGGTCCAGGACGCGGTCTTCAACATCGCCCACGCCTCGCTGCTCGTCCTCGGCCTCGCCCGCGGCGATCTCGCGCTCGTCGCCCGCGGGCTCGGCGACCGCATCCACCAGCCGCGCCGCGCGCACCTCTATCCGCGCTCGTGGGAGCTGGTGCAGACGGCGAAGTCGCTCGGCGCGCTCGGCGCGACGATCTCCGGCGCCGGCCCGACGGTCTTGATCTGGTGCGACTTCGAGTCCACCAGCGCGGTGGCGGCGCAGCTGACCGAGCTCGCGGAGGGCTGGGCGCAGGTCCTGCGGGTGCCGTTCGCGGCCGTGGGCGCCGACGTGCGCTCGCTGTGATCGTCTGCCTGCACGGCCTCGCCGACTCACCACGGACGTGGGACCTCGTGCGGCCGGTGCTGGAGCGCCACGACGACGTGCTCACGCCCGCGCTCCCGGGCCACCTGGGCGGCCGTCCGCTGAACGGCGATCTCGACCTGGCCGGCACCATCGAGGCGGCCATGGACGAAGCCGGAGTCGAGACCGCGCACCTCGTGGGCAACTCGCTCGGCGGCTATCTGGCGCTCGTGCTGGCCACCCGTGGACGCGCCCGCTCGGTCGTCGCGCTCGCCCCGGCGGGAGGCGCCGACCACACCGAGGCGCTCGCGATGCAGGAACGCGGCGTGCTGCTCTCCGACATCACCACCTCCACGCTCGCGCCCGACGTCGTGGCCCACCTGGCGGCCGCGGTCAGGCACTGCGACATCTCGCCGCTGATCGAGCACGCGCGCCGGCACGGCTGGCCGCTCGATCCGTCGCGCGTCACCTGCCCGGTGCGGATGGTGTGGGGGATGGAGGACCGGCTGCTGCCCTGGCCGGCGGCCGCGCAGCGCTACCGCCGCTCACTGCACGCCGAATGGATCGAGCTCGACGACGTCGGCCACGCGCCGCAGCTCGACGTGCCGCTCGAGACGGCTCAGCTGATCGTGGGCTTCACGGCCATGTGAAGCCGGACGGCGGTGCCCTGCGCGGTCGAGCGGATCTGGACCAGGTCGCAGACCGCGTTGGCGATCCACAGGCCGCGGCCGCCGAACTGTTCGGTGCCCGGGATGTGCCGGCCGACGAGCGGGTCGCTGATCCGGCCGCGATCGCGGACCTCGCAGACGACGTTGCCGGCGTCGCGCCAGATCCGCAGGATGCCGCGCCCGCCGCCGTGGAGGATGCTGTTGGCGGCCAGCTCGGCGACGGCCAGCACGAGGTCCTCGGCGCGCTCGCGGCTGAGGTCGCTCGCGCACTCGCGCGTGCGCGGTCGGACCTCGGCGACGGTGTCGAGCTCGAAGCCGAGCAGCCGCGCCTGCGCCGGCGGCGGCGGCAGCGGTGACTCGAACGGCGCCAGCAGCCGCTCCGCGTCGCGGAAGGCGCTGCTCGGGCGCTCGTTGACCCGCGGATGCGTGCAGGAGGCCTCGTGGACGACGCTCTCGTCCAGGCTCGCGACGTCGTAGGGGCAGAGCAGGGCGAAGCGCTCGGCATCGGAGAAGGCGAGGTTCAGGAGCGCCTCGTGCAGCTGGCATTCGACGAGCTCGGAGGCGCTGCGCGCGGCCCAGATCGGCTCGCCGATGCCGCGCACGGGGCCGTCGTGGCGGCCCAGGAACTCGTACCAGGCGGGGATGATCCGCGCCGGGTTGTGGCCGAGCACGGCCATGTCCTCGAACTCGACTCGCTCGGCGTCCGCGCCGAGCGCTTCGCGCAGTGTTGCGATCGTCGGCGCGCCGACGGCGATCAGGATCGGCTCGTGGCGCTGGAGGCCTTCCCGGATGAACGGCAACGTGCCGGCGAGGAATCCGTCGGGGCCTTCGTAAAGGAGCGCTTCGTGGCTGAACATCGGGGCGAGCCGCCCCCAAAGGTACTAAGCCCGCGCGGTGACGGAACGGATCGCGTCAAGCAGCGAACCTTCGTCGTCGCCCTTCTCGAGGTAGGCGTCCGCTTCGTGACCGAGCGCGCCCTCCTGCATCAGGCGCACATAGCCCGAATAGACGATCACCTTGGCGCCGGGCGCGACCTCGCGGACGGCGAGCAGCAGCGTGTCGTCGCCGGGACGGCCGAGCGTGTCCAGCAGGACGACGTCCGCGTTGGCGTCCGGCAGCGCCGCCAGCGCCGCCTCGGCGCTGTGCGCCTGGCCGGCGAGCTCGATGTCGTCGTGCTCGGACAGCCAGAACGCCACGAGACGAGTGAACGCCTCCGAGTCGTCGCAGTGGAAGACGCGGATACCCATGCCGGCGGCCTAGTGTAGGAGCATCGGAGCGAGGGCGCCGCGCGCGTCCTCGCGGCCGATCCGCGCCAGCACCTCGTCCGCCAGCGCCAGGTAATCGGCCCCGAGATCCGGGCGATATTCGAGGATCGAGAGCGCCTTCTCGGCCGATTCGGCGTAGGCGATCGACGCCCGGATCACGGTCTCGAAGACCTTGTCGCCGAAGGTCTCCTTCAGCTGGGCGTAGGCGTCGCGCGAGTGCGAGGTGCGCATGTCGGCGATGTTCATCACCACACCGAGGAACTCGAGGTCGGAGTTGTAGTACTCGCGTGCCTGCTCGACGACGTCCAGCGCCCCGTTGACCCCCTGCAGCGCGAAGTACTGGGCCTCCGAGGAGATCAGCGCGTAGTCGGCGGCGACCAGGCCGTTGACGGTCAGCAGGCCGAGCGCCGGCGGGCAGTCGATCAGGATCACGTCGTAGCTCTTGCGGGCGTCCTTGAGCGCCTTCTTGAGCACGACCTCGCGGCCGATCTTGCCCGAGAGGCCGCGCTCCACCTCGGCGAGGTTGAGCGTCGCCGGGACGATCCCCTCGTGGGTCGCGTCCTTGATCTTGGCGTCGCCGGCGAGCACGTCGGCCACGCCCGGCGAAGTGTCGGGCGGGACGTCGTAGTAGTCCGAGAGGTTGCCCTGGGGGTCGAGATCGACAGCCAGCACGCTCAGCCCGACGCGGCGCAGCACGTCGGCCAGGGTGCGGACGGTCGTGGTCTTGCCCGTGCCGCCCTTGAGCGACAGGACCGCGATCGTGTCGGCCATCGGGCCGAGCCTATTCGGTCAGCGCTACCGGGGCTGTGGCCGCGGGGGCGGACACGGTGTCCAGGAAGTACAGGAGGTGCCGGCCGATCGCGAGCGCGTCGCCGTCGGTCAGCGGGCTCCACTCGACGCGCCGGCCGTTGACCTGGATGCCGTTGAGCGACCGGTCGTCGAGCACCCGTACTCCGGCCTCCTCGTTGGCCACGAGCGCATGACGGCGCGAGACGGTGGCGTCGTCGAAGCGGATGTCGGCGGCCAGCGAACGGCCGATCCGCGTCCATTCACGGCTCACATGGCACACGACGACGCGACCGTCCTGCTCGAACGCGAGGTAGCGACCGGGACCGGCGAGTCCGGCTCGCGCCTCCTCGAGCCACGCCGGGGCCGGAGGCCTGGACGGCCCGCCCGCGTCCGCGCCAAAGCCCGGCAGCGTGCCGGTCGTCTGGGCGTCATTGTCGAATCGTGGGTCCATCAAGACAACTTCCTCCCTGGGTCCGACTGACCCCTCCGCTCAGGAAGCATAAAGCTCCGAGGGCGGGGTCGCGACCCCAATTGGCTCTTGCCTTGCACGGCAGGGGTCAGCGCCCCTCCGCCGAATTCCGGACTCATGCCCCACGTCTCGGTTCTCAAACCCATCGGGCCCTCTGAGCTTTCTTTCGTGCGTTCGAGCATGCGCGCGCTGGTTGGCACAAGCGCGGGCTGTGTGCACTGCCGGCGGACCCCGCTGGTGGGTGAGACGGTCTTCTTCTACGGCGAGAAGATGGTCTGCGAGCTGTGCCGTCCGCTGCGCCGCGACCGCCCGACCCGCGACGAGGTCGTGCACTCCTCGGAGTACGAGCTCACGGTCAAGCGCCGGTTCGCCGTCTAGACCCACTATTCTGCGCGGCGAATGGACCCCGTCACCGCGCACGTCCTGATCGACCGGCCTCGTGAGGAGGTCTTCGATTACCTCGTGGACATCGCCAACCACCCTGAGTTCTCCGACCACTACCTCAGGGAGTGGCGGCTGACGCGCATCGAGTCCGTCGGTCGCGGCGCCGGCGCCCGCTTCAAGATGCACGCGCCCGGGGTCCGCTACGCCTACGGGGACATGACCTTCATCGAGATCGAGCGTCCGTACAAGATCGTCGCGGCCGGCCGTTCGGGGAAGTTCAACCGCAACAAGACCTGGACGACGTGGACGCTCGAGCCCTCCGGGCACGCGACCCGCGTCGAGGTCTCGACCGAGACCGAGCCCGCGCTACCGACCGACAAGCTGATGGAGGCCGTCACGCGTCGTCGCGGCTGGACCAAGCGCGGCCTCGGCAAGTCGCTCCGGCGCATGCAGTCGATCCTCGAAGAGGACATCGACCGCGGCACGCGCGCCACCATCGGCGGGTTGTAACCTCCGCCGCCCATGCTGCGCAAGCTCGCACTCTTCGTCCTCTGCGCCGCGGTCCTCGCCGGCTGCGGGAACAAGGAAGAATTCATCACGGTGGCCGAGACCGAGGGCGTCTATGTCGACGTCGCCGGCCTGACCTACCAGATCCAGCTCTCGCGGTTCCTGAACCCGGGCGATGTCGAGGACAAGCAGTATCTCTACGGCCTCCCAGCGGGCGTCCCGAAGCAGTTGCCGGGCGACGAGATCTGGTTCGGCGTGTGGATGCGCGTCAAGAACTACTCCGAACAGGCGCTGACGCCGACGGACGAGTTCAAGATCGTCGACACCGAGGGCAACGAGTTCGAGCCGGTCCCGCTCGAGGTCCCGGCGAACCCGTTCGTCTACGTGCCGATCAAGCTCTATCCGTCCCAGGTGCTGCCGACGCCGGACACGGCCGCGGCCAGCGGCCCGATCCAGGGCTCGCTGATCCTCTTCCGCCTGACGGCCGAGGCGCTGCCGAACCGGCCGCTGCGGTTCGAGATCTCACAGGGCAACGAGAAGGCCGAGATCGACCTCGACCTCTAGGAGCCTGTTGATCTTTACCGATACGCCTCGGCGCATACGCGGTACCTCGCGCCACCGCACGCTGCTCACGTGGCAGAGCCACGCATCGCGAGCGCGTGCGGCTCGAGGCACTGGCGGCTGCCGCCGGGCAGGCGCACACGTGCCACCAGCATGCGAGCGCCTGCCCCGGCGGGCAGACACGACCCGTGCATTCGCCGGCGATGCGCGCTACTTCAGGCCGAGCGCACTAGTCCAGGGCGGCTTTGAGCACCTGTCCGGCCGCGGGGGCCGCCGTGTCCCCGCCGGTCCCCTGTCCGACCAGCAGCACCGCCAGGGCCACGCTCGGCTTGCGGTAGGGGGCGAAGGCGGCGAACCAGGCGTCGGTGTCCGTGAGGTCCTCCTCCGGCGGCGGAGCGTTCGGATCGGCGAGCTCCGGCGGTGGCTCCTCCTTCACCGTCGTGCGCAGCTCCGCCGTGCCCGTCTTGCCCGAGACCTTGATGCCGTCCAGCGCCGCGGCGCCGCCCGTCCCGTCGGTCACGACGGTCCGCATGTAGCTCTTGATGGTGCGGGCGACCGAGGCGGGCGTGGCGCGCACGCGCTGTGGCGTCGTCGCCCTTGAGCAGCGTCGGCGTGGGGCGGATCCCGTCGGCGGCGATCGTCGCGGCCACGAGGGCGATCTGCAGCGGCGTCGCGAGCACCTTGCCCTGACCGATCGCGGAGGAGCCGACCGCGAGGTCGTCGCCGATCTCGCCCGCGGCGGGGATCGTCGAGCGCGCCGCGCCCGTCAGGACCGGCTGCTCGTTGAAGCCGAACTTCTCCGCGGTCTCGACGAGCTTCTCCGCGCCCAGCTGCGCGCCCAGCGGCGCGAAGACGGAGTTGCAGGAGTGCGCGAAGGAGATCCGCAGCGAGCCGCCGCAGGATTCGCCGTTGGCGTTCTGGATCTCGACGCCTTCGAGCGTCGCCGCGGTCTGGATCGGGTACGTGTCGGTGCGCTTGGCGATCTTCTCCGCCAGGACCCCGGCCAACGTGACGATCTTGAAGGTCGAGCCGGGCGGCTGCGGCGCCGACTGGGCGATCCCGGCGAGCGCGAGCACCTCGCCGTTGCGCGGGTTGACGACCGCGATCCCGCCGTAGCGGCCCGCGAGCGCGTCGATCGCGGCGCGCTGGACCTTGGGGTCGATCGACGTGCGCACCGGCTGGCCTTGGACGGGCTTGCGCGTGGCGAGCACGCGGTCGCCCGCGAAGAGGACGCCGCCGGGGGTCCCGGCGAGCCGCGTGTCGAACTCGCGCTCCAACCCGGTCAGCCCGACCGGCGCATCGGCGGGAACGCCACGGGCCTGGAGCTCGGCGGCGCGCTCCGGCGGCGCGGGTCCGACGCGCCCGGCGATCTCCGAGGTCAACGGCCCGAGGTCGGACAGGCGGTCCTCGCCCTTGGCCATCACGGTGCCGTCGCGGGCCTGGATCGTCGCCCGTGGTGGGAGGGACGTCTCGCGCTTGAGCTTCTCGCCGCGCCGCAGGCCGGGGTAGACGTACTCGGCGGTCCACTCGACGCCGGGATCGGCGTCCTCGCGCTTGCCGGTCGTGATGACGAGGTTCCCGCGCAGCTTGCCGAAGAGCCGCGTGTCGAGCGTGACCGGAATCGTGTCGTTGCCCTGGACGCGGCCCGTGTGCACCGTTCTCGAGCGTCAGCGTGTCGGCGGCCTGCTCATAGGTGCGATCGAGCCGCGCCTGCGACGTGCGGCTGCGGGCGTCGTCGGACAGCAGCGCGTACATCGCCCGCGTGTCCCCGCGCTCGTACGCGGCGGCGAAGGCGCCGGCCGTCTTACGTTCTGCGGGGATGTGGCCGGAGCCGATGACGATCCCGGCGATCAGCGCGACGAGCGCCGTCACCGCGATCGGGGCGAAGCGGCGCGGGTCGGCGATCGCGGGCCGACGCCGGCGGTGCGGACGGGGCGTGCTGCTGGTCAACGGAAAGGACTGTACGTGGCCGCCGGTACGCTCGGAGGACGTGACGGGTATCGACTGGCTGATCGTAGGGGTCATCCTGCTGCTGGCGCTCTTCGGCTGGGCGCAGGGTTTCGTCGCGGGGGCGCTCGCGCTGCTCGGCTTTGCGGTCGGCGGCTACGTCGGTACTCGGCTCGGCCCGCTGCTGCTTGAGGACGGCCGCCGCTCGCCGTGGTCGCCCGCCTTCGGGCTGATCGGGGCGCTGATCGCGGGAATGATCTTCGCGCTGGGGTTCGAGGGGGTGGGCGCACGCTTGCGCGGCCGGGTGCGATCGCCGGCCGCGAGCGCCGTCGACGGGATGCTCGGGGCGGCGTTGACCGCCTGTGTCGGCCTGGGGATCGTGTGGGTTCTGGGCGCACTGGCGCTCGCCAACGGCGGCCAGGCGCGGCGCGAGGTGCAGCAGTCGACGATCATGCAGCACCTCAACGCGGCGCTGCCGCCGTCGAGCGGGCTGATCGAGGCGCTCGCGCGGCTCGACCCGTTTCCACGTATCGACGGTCCCGAGGCGCGCGTGCCGGCGCCTTCCGCCGGGATCGCGCGCGCGGCGGGCGTGCGGGCCGCCGCGGCGTCGGTCGTGAAGATCCTCGGCAACGCGTGCGGGCTGGGCATCGAGGGCTCCGGCTGGGTCGCGGGCGACGAGCTCGTGGTCACCAACGCGCACGTCGTCGCGGGCCAGAAGGACACGCGCGTGCTGCTGCGAGGGCGCCAACCCGGGCTCGACGCCAAGGTGGTCGCGTTCGACCCCCGCAACGACCTCGCCGTGCTGCGCGTTCCCGGTCTGCAAGCGGACCCTTTGACGCTCGTCGACAAACCACGCACGGGCACCTCCGCCGCGATTCTCGGTTTTCCGGGCAATGGGCCCTACGACGTCCGGGCGGGGCGCATCGGCTCGACCCGCGAGGTGATCACGCAGGACGCCTACGGGCAAGGTCCGGTGCGCCGCTCGATCACGTCGCTGCGCGGCGCGGTGCGCTCCGGCAACTCCGGCGGGCCGATGGTCGACAAGGAGGGACGCGTGGTCACGACGGTCTTCGCGGCGACGACCTCCGGTGCCCGCGGCGGCTTCGGCGTACCGAACGCGCTGGTGCGCGCGGCGCTGCAGCGGGCCTCGGCTTCCAGCGGCGTATCCACCGGCCCCTGCACGGGGTAGCGCTAGTCTCAGCGCCCTCATGGGCAAAACGCTCGTCATCGCCGAGAAGCCGTCCGTCGGGCGGGACCTGACCAAGGCCCTCCCCGGCGCGTTCGCCAAGCACGAGGGCTACCTCGAGTCCGACACGCACGTCGTCACGTGGGCTGTCGGCCACCTCGTGCAGCTCGCCGAGCCCGACGAGTACGACGCCAAGTACAAGAAGTGGCGCATGGCCGATCTGCCGATCGTGCCGGACCGCTTCAAGCTCGTGGTGCGCGACGAGCGCTCGCGCAAGCAGATGACGGTCATCACGCGGATGCTGAAGCGCGACGACGTGTCCGAGGTCATCAACGCCTGCGATGCCGGCCGCGAGGGCGAGCTGATCTTCGCCTGGACCTTCGAGAAGGCCGCCGCGAAGAAGCCCGTGCAGCGGCTGTGGCTGTCCTCGATGACCTCCAAGGCCATCAAGGAGGCGTTCACCGCGTTGCGGCCCGCTTCCGAGTTCGCTCTTTTGGAACAGGCCGCGCGGTCGCGCTCGGAGGCGGACTGGATCGTCGGCATGAACGCGACGCGGGCGGCGACGATCCGCCTGCGCTCCTCGTTCGACGGCGCGGTCTCGCTGGGGCGCGTGCAGACGCCGACGCTGGCGATCATCGCCCGGCGCGAGGAGGAGATCCGCGCGTTCGTGCCCGAGCCGTACTGGCTCGTGGACGCCACGTTCGAGCCGGTCTCCGGCGATCCGGGGCGTCGCTACGTCGGCCGCTTCCACGCGGGTGCCCAGCCGCGGCTGGGCACCGCCGAGGAGGCTTCGGCCATCGTTTCCGCGGTTCAGGGCGGCGCGGGCGAGATCACCAAGCTCGAGAAGACGACGCGCCGCGAGAAGGCGCCGCTGCTCTACGACCTGACGTCGCTGCAGCGCGAGGCCAACACCCGCTTCGGCTTCTCCGCCCGTCGCACCTTGTCGGCCGCCCAGCGGCTCTACGAGGAGCACAAGGTGCTCACGTATCCGCGTACGAACTCGCGCTTCCTGCCGACCGACATGATCGGAGAGATCAAGCCGATCGCGGCGATCGTCGGGACGCATGCCGAGTACGCCCGCGGTGCCGCGTACGTCACGGGCCTCGATCTGCTGCCGCTGGATCGCGTGATCAACGACGCCAAGGTCACCGATCACCACGCGATCATCCCGACCAACTCCGAGCACAAGCTCGACAAGCTCTCCGACGACGACCGTCGCATCTACGACATGGTCGCGAGGAGGTTCCTGGCGGCCTTCCACCCCGACGCGGTGTTCGAGAACACGAGGCTGGAGACGGTGGTCGCCGAGCACGTCTTCCGCACGCGTGGACGGGTGCTGATGGAGGCCGGCTGGCGCGGCGTCTACGGCGAGGGCGGCCTGGACGAGAAGAAGTCCGGCGACGACGACGTCGACGACCAGCAGCTCCCGAAGCTGGCGCAGGGCGAGAACGTCTCGACGTTGGACGTCGCCTCCGAGGAGAAGATCACCCAGCCGCCGCGGCGCTACTCCGACGCCTCGCTGCTGGGCGCCATGGAGACCGCGGGCAAGCTCGTCGACGACGACGAGATGCGCGAGGCGATGAAGGACTCCGGGATCGGCACGCCCGCCACCCGCGCGGCGATCATCGAGCGCCTGATCGACGTGGGCTACGTCGAGCGCGACGGCCGCTCGCTGGTCTGCACCGAGAAGGGACTGGGGGTCATCCGCCTGCTGGATGACCACGCGCTGACCTCGCCGTCTCTGACGGGCGACTGGGAGCACCGCCTCGGGCGCATCGAGCAGGGTGAAGAAGCCCGTGAGCGCTTCATGGCCGACATCGCCGGGTTCGCCCAGGCGACGGTGGCGACGCTCGACGAGAAGCTCAAGGAGGTCCGGATCCCCCGGACCAACCTCGGCCCCTGCCCCGTCTGCGGCCACGACATCGTCGAGAACCGCAAGGGCTTCTCCTGCTGGGGCCGGGAGGATCCCGGCTGCGGCTTCGTGATCTGGAAGTCCAAGGCCGGCAAGACGCTTCCGCCGGCGGTCGCCCGCGAGCTGATCGCCAAGGGCCGCACCGAGAAGGCCGTGACCGGGTTCAAGGGCCGTTCCGGCCGCTCCTTCCGCGCCAAGCTCGCGCTGATGCAGAGCGAGGAGGGCCGCTGGCGCGTCGAGTTCGACGAGCCCTGGGCGCGGGAAGGCGCCAAGCCGCCTGAAGGCGAGGACCCGGCCCCGGCGGCCGCGGCGGCCGACGGCGACGCGGTTTCGTCGCAATCAGCGGCCGCTTAAGTCACAAAGCGGTGTAGATCCGTAGCGGGCGAGGGCGCGATCCTCCCCGTATGCCGAGCCAGTGGTCGAGAAAGCACCCCACAGGTGCCTTTGCGACCACTCCCGACCTGCGCGTCGCGAAACTCGCGGCGGGCGAGTGGAACGTCCTCACGATCGCGGAGCTGTACGCCTGCGGCTTGACCCGACGAGAGGTCCAGGTTCGGGTGCGGCAGGGCCACCTGCACCCCCTTTACTGGGGTGTTTACGCCGTGGGCTCATCCAACCTCACCACGGAGGGCCGCTTCCTGGCCGCGGTCAAGGCGTGCGGCCCGGATGCCGTGCTGTCGCACTACTCCGCCGCCTGCCTGCACTGCCTCCTCAACTGGGACGGCCGCCCGTTCGACGTCTCCGCGCCGACGAAGCACAGCCATCCTCGGATCAATGCGCATCGCAGCAAGACGATCGAGCGCGTTGTCGTCAAGGGCATCCCCGTCACCCCGAAGCTGCGCACCGTCATCGATCTCTCGAGAACCGCTGACGAGAAGACCGTCAAACGGGCGCTTCGCCAGGCGAAGTTCTCGGCCGCCGAACTCGCGCAGTTGCCGCGAGGGGTCGTCGACCTCGGCGCCGTCCCCACGCGGAGCCCGCTCGAGGACCGGGTCCATGACCTCGTCGTCGCCGACGGCCTGCAACCGCCGCTGGTCAACGCGCCCTACCGCCTTCCGAGCCGGACCGTCTATCCGGACCTCTGGTGGCCCTCGATCCGGCTTGATCGTCGAGGCCGACAGCAAGGAGTGGCACGACGACCCGCTCGCGAGGTACGACGACGCGGAGCGCCAGGCCGAGCTCGAGGCGGCCGGCGAGCGGGTGCTGCGGGTCACGAACGCGCAGATGCGGCGCCCGCGGCAGGTGCTCGCCCGCCTGCGAGCGGCGGGCGTCCCGGAACGCGGTTAGGCGAAGTGGTCTTCGGCCGCGGTGGAGCGCGGAAGCTGGCGGTCGTTGCGGGGCGCGGGCAGTTCCGCCCGAGTGCTGGGCGGGTGCTTGATCGCGTGCCACAGCGCCGAGATCCCCTGGACCATCGCGATCACGACCTCCGCGAACGGGGAGGCCACGCTCGCCTGCAATTCGTCCGCGGTCAGCGTCTCGAACTCCGGCGGCAGACCAGGGCCTTCGCCGTGCGTCCACGTGACGTACAACTCGTGGCTGCCGACCGCGCGCGCCACCTCGGTGGCGAGGGCGACATCCGTGTCGGTGTGGGCGGCGGGAAGGTGCAGGGTCGGCATCACTGCCTCCGGAGAGGGGTCGGGGCCTCGTTGGACCTTACGCAGGGTCGCAACTCTTAACGTGCCCTGCCCCCGTACATTCGTCCAGACACCGTTTCATGGCGCATCTTGGGGGGCAATCGGCCCGCGCTTGTCATTCCAGCCGGTCGGCGCGCGACTCTATGGAGCCGCCCATGCCACTGACGCTGATCACCGGTCCGGCCAACGCCGCCAAGGCAGGCGCCGTCCTCGAGCGCCTGCGCGCTGCCCTCTCGCGCGATCCGGTGCTCGTGGTCCCGACCTCGTCCGACGCCACCCACTACGCCCGCGAGATCGCCGGGGCCGGGATGGTCTTCGGCGCCGACGTCACGACCTTCCCGCGGCTGATGCGCGACATCGCCCGGTCCGCCGGCGTGCGTGGACGCCCGCTGGGCCCGCTGGCGCGCGAGCGGGTCGTGCGAGCCGCGATCAGCGACGTGCCGCTGCGCGAGCTTGCCGCCTCCGCCGCGAGCCCGGGCTTCGCCGCCGCGCTGGGGGACCTGTTCGCCGAGCTGCAGCGCTCGCTCGCCGGCCCGGCGCGCTTCGGCGCCGCGGTCCGGTCGTGGCGGGAGGCCGAGACGGCGCCCCCGCACGCCGCCGAGCTCGCCGCGCTCTATTCCGCCTACCACCGCCGGCTGGAGGCGCTGGGCGCGCTGGACGCCGACGGCCTCGCCCGCGCCGCGCTCGACCAGCTGCGCGAGGCCTGGAGCGGCCGTCCGCTGCTGCTCTACGGCTTCGACGACCTGACGCCGGCGCAGCTGGATCTCGTCGAGACGCTCGTCCGGCACACCGACACCGAGGTGACCGTCGCGCTCAGCTACGAGCCCGGCCGCGCCGCGCTGGCCGGCAGCGCCGCCACCGTCGAGCTGCTCAAGCCGCTGGCGCGCGAGCACCTCGTGCTGGAGGCCCGCTCCGAGCACTACGCGCCCAGCGCCCGCGGCGCCCTGCACCACCTCGAGCGCGGGCTCTTCGAGGATGAGCCCGCTCGCGTGCCGCCCAACGGCGCCGTCCGGCTGCTCGAGGCCGGCGGCGAGCGCGCGGAGGCCGAGCTCGTCGGTGCCTCCGTGCTCGAGCTGCTGCGCGACGGGATGGCGCCCGAGGACATCGCGGTGCTCGTCCGCGCGAACGCCGATCTGTTCGCCCAGGTCTTCGAGGGCTACGCGATCCCGGTCGCCCGCGAACGCCGCGTCCGCTTCGAGCACACGCGGCTCGGCACCGGCATCCTGGCCTTCGCCCGCGCGGCGCTCGACGGGGGAACCGCGAACGACGTCGTGACGTGGCTGCGCACGCCGGGCAAGCTGCAGGGCGCGCCGACGGCCGACCTGCTGGAGGTCAAGCTCCGCCGCGCGGGCGCCAGGAGCGTCCGTGAGGCGCGCTTCCATTGGTCGCGGATCGGCGGGGAGGAGCTCAGCGCGCTGGACGCGCTCGCGACCGCGGCCGCGGAGGGCGTCGC
Source organism: uncultured Solirubrobacteraceae bacterium (assembly GCA_963848475.1). Taxonomy (GTDB): domain Bacteria; phylum Actinomycetota; class Thermoleophilia; order Solirubrobacterales; family Solirubrobacteraceae; genus Solirubrobacter. Next base: position 72,419 of record CAWKDW010000013.1, read on the forward strand.
GCCGTTCCTGGACGCCCTGCTCGCCGAGGCGGAGGCGATCTGGACCGCCCCGCACGTCCGTCGCGCCGACGTCCTGAGCGCGGAGGCCGAGGCGGACGCGCGCGCCGCGCGGGAGCTGCGCTCGGCGGTGAAGGAGCTGATCCGCCTCGGGGAGCTCGATCCCGCGCTCGCCGGCGGTCCGCAGGAGCTGCTGTCAGGCGCTCGCGGGCGTCGAGGTGCGCGAGACCGAGCCGGTCGCCGAGGGCGCCCCCGGCGTCCTGCTCGCCGATCCGCTGGCGATCCGCGCCCGGCGCTTCCGGGCGATCGTCGTCTGCGGCCTGCAGGAGGGCGACCTGCCGCGGCGCCCGCAGCCCGAGCCGTTCCTCGACGACGGCGCGCGGGCCGCCTTGGCGATCGCCTCCGGGCTGATGCTGCCGCGCCACGAGGCCACGCTTCCGCGCGAGCGCTCGCTGTTCTACGCCTGCGTCTCGCGCCCCGAGGAGGCGCTGTTCCTGTCCTTCCGCAGCTCCGACGAGGAGGGCGGGCCGGAGCAGCCGTCGCCGTTCCTCGATGACGTCCGCGCGCTGTTCACCGACGAGCTGTGGAGCGAACGTGGACGGAGGCTGCTGGCCGAGGTGACGTGGCCGCCCGCCGAGGCGCCGACCCCGCACGAGCTCCGCCGCGCCCAGGCCTCCCGCGAGCGAGGAGGCCGACCCGCCGCCGCTCGCCGCTCCCGCCGACCCGGCCGTGCTGCGGCTGCTGGCCGCGCGCGACCACGAGTCCGCGCGCGGCCTGGAGACCTTCGCCGGCTGCCCGGTCAAGTGGCTGATCGAGACCGTCCTGCGTCCCGGCCCGGTCGATCCCGACCCGCCGGCCATGGCCAAGGGCTCGCACGTCCACAAGGTGCTCGAGACGACGCTGCGCGGCCTGAAGGCGCGCACCGGCTCCGCGCGCCTGGCGCCGGACACGCTCGACGACGCCTTGGTCGAGCTGCGGGCGGCGATCGAGGCGCTGTCGGCGATCTCGCGCACGACCGCGGAGAAGGCCGCCGCCCGCGCGCTGGAGGTCGATCTCGAGCGCTACATCCGCCACGAGGCCGCGACCGGCGCCGGCTACGAGCCGACGCAGCTGGAATGGAGCTTCGGCGGCGAGGGCGCCGCGCCGCTGATGATCGAGGGCGTCGCGGTCAGCGGGCGCGTGGATCGCGTCGACCTCGACGGCAACCGCGCGATCGTCCGCGACTACAAGGGCCGCACCGTCTACGCCGGGGCGCGCTGGGCCGAGGACGGGCGGATCCAGGCCGCGCTGTACGCGCTCGCGGTGCGCGAGCGGCTCGGGTTCGAGGTCGTCGGCGCGCTCTACCAGCCGATCGGGACGGCCGACCAGCGCCCGCGCGGCGTCGTCCGCGACGACATCGCGGGCCGCTACGTCAACGGCGACGTCAGCGACGGCGACACGCTCGACACCCGCCTGGACGAGTCGCGCGCGATCGCCGCCCAGGCCGCCACCGACCTGCGCGCCGGGCGGATCAAGCCCTGCCCCGACCGCTGCGCCTACAACGGCGGCTGCGCGCACCCGGGGATCTGCCGCGCCGGATGAGCGCCCCCGCCTTCACCGTCGAGCAGCGCGCGGCGATCCGGTCGCGGACCGGCTCGTCCCTGCTCGCCGCCAACGCCGGCTCGGGCAAGACCGCCGTGATGGTCGAGCGGATCGCGGAGGCCGTGCGCGAGGACGAGATCGCCGTCGGCGCGATCCTCGCCCTGACCTTCACCGAGAAGGCCGCGGGCGAGCTGGCGGAGCGGCTGCGCCGGCGGCTCACCGAGCTCGGCGAGGACGAGCACGCCCGCGCCGTCGACGGCGCCTGGATCGGCACGATCCACGGCTTCTGCGCCCGGCTGCTGCGCTCCCAGCCGCTCGCGGCGGGCCTGGACCCGCGCTTCGAGGTCCTCGAGCAGCCCTCCGCCGAGCGGCTCGCGGAGGCCGCGTACGAGCGCGCCCTGGAGGCGTGGGCGCGGGCGGAGCGCGGCGACGCGATCGACCTCGCCGCGTCCTACGGCCCGGCACTGCGCGAGCTGGTGCTCGAGGCCTACTCGAGCCTGCGCTCGCGTGGTCACGGTCGCCCCCGCCTCGTGATCCCGCCCGCCGCCGCCGCACCCGGACCCGGCGCCGCTGGCCGCGCGCACGCGAGGCCGCCGTGCGCGACCTGGTGACCGCGGGCGCGGGCGTCCGCGTGACCGCCGCCCGAGCGGCGCTGGAGGCGTGCGGCGAGCTGCTCGCGGCGACGCGAGGTGGCGCCGGCGCCGCGGCGGGCGGCGATGCCGCGGCGGGCGGCGATGCCGCGGTGGGCGGCGATGCGCGCGGCGGCGCGGCCGCCCCCCGCGGCCCCGTGCCGTGGCCCGGGACGCTCGCCCCCGCCGAGCTCAAGGGCGGCGCGAAGGCGCTCACCTCCGCTCCGTGCGAGGCGTACCGCGACGCGTGGACCGCCTACCGGGCCGCGTGCGCGGATCATCACGCCCGCTCCGCGCTCTCGCTCATCGACGGCCTGCTGGACCGCTTCGGCGCCGCCTATGACGCGGCGAAGGCCGAGCGGGCCGCGGTGGACTTCGACGATCTCGAGTTGCGCGCCCGCGACCTGCTCGACGATCCGGCCACGCGAACCCGCTGGGCGGAGCGGTTCGCGCTGATCATGATCGACGAGTTCCAGGACACGAATGCGGTCCAGCTCGGGATTCTCGAGGCGCTCGAGCGCGACAACCTGTTCGCGGTCGGCGACGAGTTCCAGTCGATCTACCGGTTCCGCCACGCGGACGTGAACATCTTCCGCGAGCGCGCCGCGACGCTGGACCCGGAGCAGGTGCGCGGACTGGCGGTCAACTTCCGCTCGCGCGAGGAGCTGCTCGACGTCCTCAACCAGGCGTTCGCGCCGGAGCTCGGCGAGCGCTTCTCGCCGCTGAGGGCCGGCCGCAGGGAGACGCCGACGGACGCCAGCGGCGCGCTGCGGCTGTTCGCGCTCGAGCCGCCGTCCGGGGCACCGCCGGTCGAGCTGCTCGTCACCGGCACGCAGGGGTGGGACGAGCTCGCGCCGCGGATCGGCCTCGCGGGCGGCGGCGACCAGCCGTGGCGGCGCGCCGAGGCGCGCCTGATCGCCGACCGCCTGCGGACCGAGCTCACACGACGGGCGGCGCGCCGGCGACATGGTCGTGCTCGTGCGCGCCACCTCCAGCCTGCGCCTGCTCGAGGAGGCGCTGGAGGAGCAGGGCCTGCCGACGTACGTCGTCGGCGGCCGCGGCTACTGGTCGCAGGAGCAGGTCCGCGACGGCCTCGCGTGGCTCAGGGTCCTCGCGAACCCGCACGACGAGGAGGCGCTGCTGATCGTCCTGTCCTCGCCGTTTCACGGGGCGGGCACCGACGAGCTGGTGCTGCTGGCGCAGGCCGGGCGCGAGCTCGGCAGCCTCTGGGACGCGGTGCAGGCGAGCGGGAGCGATGTCGCGAAGCTGCTCGCCGCCGAGCGAGAGCGCGCCCAGCGCGCCCCGCTGGAGGTGCTGCTGGAACGCGCGATCGTCGCCACCGGCTACGACCTCGCGGTGCTCGCCCGCCCAGCCGGCGACAGACGGCTCGCGAACTTGCGAAAGCTGATGCGGCTCGCGGGGGAGTACGAGCGCGCCGAGGGCCGCGATCTGCGCGGCTTCCTCGCCGACGCCGCGGCGCGCGACCTGGCCGAAGCGCGCGAGGGCGAGGCCGCGCTCGAATCCGAGGGCCTGGACGCGGTGCGGCTGATGACGATCCACCGGGCCAAGGGCCTCGAGTTCCCGGTCGTCTGCGTCGCCGACCTCGGCCGCCAGTCAGGCGCACGCCGGTCGCCGCTGCTGGCCGGGCCGGACGGCGAGGCGGGCCTGCGGCTGGCGCCGCTCGGTGGCGGCGACACGATCCCGACCACCGCGTGGGACCGGTTCGCCGCCGCGGAGATCGCCGCCGACGCCGAGGAGGAGCGGCGACTCTTCTACGTCGCGATGACGCGGGCTCGCGAGCTGCTGATCCTCTCCGGCGGCACCGACGTCGCGAAGTGGCCCGCCGCCCGCCCCGGCGGCCCGCCGATCGACTGGATCGCCCGCGCCGTCGCGGGCCAGGTGCTGACGGAACCCGAGACGCTGATCACGCGCACCTGGGACGGCCGCCAGGCGCGCATCAAGGCCCGCCTGAACACGCCCGAGACGCTCGGCGAGGTCCTGCCCGAGGCGGCCCTCGCCGCCCGCCCGCGCGCCCGAGCCGCCGCGTCCACCACCGCGCTGCCGGCGAAGCCCGCGTTCGTCCCGCCGGGCCCGACACGCGCGCGGCCGATGCCGCAGACGCTGTCGTACTCCCAGCTGACCGACTACGCGAAGTGCGGCTACCGCTTCTACCTGCGCCGGGTCCTCAGACTGCCCGACGTGACGCCACCTCCACCTGAGGTAGAGCCTGAGACAGAACCCGGGATCGACCCCCGGGCGCGGGGTTCGCTCGTCCACCGCGCCTTGGAGGACCTCGACTTCGACGCGCCCGCCGCGCCCGACGCCGAGGCGATCCGCGCCTTCGGGGACGACCAGGGAACGAGCCTGAGCGACGCCGAGGTCGACGAGATCCGCGCGTTCGTCACCGCGTTCGCCGACTCGCCGCTCTGCGAGCGCCTCACGCAGGCCGGCCGGATCGCCCGCGAGGCGTGGTTCTCCTACGCCCTCGAACCCGACGGCTCAGGCCCGCTCGTCCGCGGCATCGTCGACGTCTACGCCCACGAGGCCGACGGCACGCACCTCGTCGTCGACTACAAGACCGACCACCTCCCGGAGGACTCGACCCCCGCCGAGTACATCGCGCGCAACTACGAGACCCAGCGGCTCGTCTACGCGCTCGCCGCGCTCCGTGCCGGCGCCCCCGCGGTCGAGGTCGCCTACTGCCTGCTCGAACGGCCGGATGAGCCGGTCATCGCGACCTTCACCGCCGACGACGCCCCAGAACTCGCGAACGCGCTCGGCCAGCTCGCCCACGGCGTCATCCACCACGACTACGAGGTCACCCAGACCCCGCATCGCGAGCTGTGCGGCGACTGTCCCGGCCGCCATGCGCTCTGCAGCCACCCGCAGAGCGAGACGCTCAGGCCTCCGCCGGCTCCTTGGCCGGGAACATCGGTCCGTCGTAGGAGTCCGGCAGGTACTTCGAGCGCCGCAGGTCCACCACCGCGTTGAGCTCGGCCCCGAACAGGAACGCGATGTTCGTGACCCAGAGCCAGACGAGCAGGATCACGGCGCCGGCGAACGCCCCGTAGGTCGCCGAATACGACGAGAAGTTCGAGACGTAGAAGAAGAACAACACGGAGATCACGATCCACAGCAGGACGCCGAAGACGGCGCCCGGGGTGATCCAGCGGAAGCGGCGGACCTCGACGTTGGGCGCGGCGTAATAGAGGATCGCGTAGATCAGCATCGCCACGCACAGCGCCGCAGGCCAGCGGACGATGAGCCAGACCGTCGCGGCGCTGTCGCCGAGCCCGATCTTGCCGAAGGCGTCCGAGGCGAGTCCGCCGCCGAGGAAGATCAGCACGAAGGTGATCAGCGCGAGCACCATGACCACGAGCGTCCAGCCGAGGTCGAAGGCCTTGTGCTTGACGAAGCCGCGCCCTTCCTCGACCCGGAAGATCTTGTTCAGCGCGCGGCCGGAGGCCCCGAACGCGCCCGAGGCGCCCCAGAGGGCGGTCGCGAGGCCGATGACGAGCGCGACGACCGCGGTCTCGCGCTGCTTCTGGGCCGACTCCAGCGCACCGGTCACGGCATCGACCGTGTCCTTCGGCGCGCCCGCGTCCTGCAGGTAGGACGCCGCGTTGTCGATCAGGCCCTGTTGGCCGAAGACGCCCAGCAGCGCCGCGCAGAACAGCAGAGCCGGGAACAGCGACAGCAGCGAGTAGTACGTCAGCGCCGCGGCGTTGTCGGTGATCTCGTCGCGGCGAAAGCGCGCGAACGCGCGCTTGAAGTCCGCCAACTCCAGCCGGGAACCGGCTCGGCGGCCGTCCTTGACGGCCGCCGCGTTGCCGGAAGCGCGGCTCAGACGCCGCGCCTCGAACCGAAGCGGCCGCCCATGCCGTACCCGCCGGTGGGGATGCCGGCCAGCAGGACGAGGATCGCGGCGATGATCGCGACGATCGCCGGTAGGCCAAGTGCTACACACAGCGCGTAGACGAGCGCCGCGAGCAATACAGCAATCAGAATTCCGATCACGTCAGCCCCTTCTCTCTAGAAGAACAACGGTACTCCCAATGCTTCCCACAACGCCGCCCGATCAATCGCCGCCGGACGATCTGTCAATCGCGATCGTCGCCGCGGCAGCGGCGTCGGAAGCTGCGAACGCCGCCCGCGACGAAGCGCCGTTGCGTGCCCGCGCCAAGAGCGTGAGCGCCGACCTCGTCACCGACGCCGACGCCAAGGCGGAGGCGGCCGCGGTCGCAGTCCTGCAGCAGCACCGCCCGAACGACGCGATCGTGGGCGAGGAGGGAGCGTCGAAGGCCGGCACCGGCGACCGCCGCTGGTGGATCGACGGCATCGACGGCACGGTCGCGTTCGCCTCCGGCATCGCGAGCTGGTGCAGCGCCGTGGTCCTCGAGGATCAGCACGGACCGGTCGCGACGGCGGTGCGCGACATGACGAGCCTCGAGCTGCACACCGCGGCACGCGGCCAGGGGGCCTTCGTGAGCGGACGCCGCTCGCGCGTCCGTGAGGTCGACTCGCTCCAAGAAGCCCACGTCGCCGTCTTCCTGCGCCAGGACCGCCTCGTCAAGCCGGGCGTCCGCGAGACCGCCCACCGGCTCCTCGACCAGACGGGTCTGATCCGTCATGCCGGACCGGGCTCGCTCGAGCTGGCGTGGGTCGCCGCGGGCCGTCTCGACGCGTGGATCCAGCCCGACACCGATCCCTGGGACTGGCTGCCCGGCGCGCTGCTCGTCACCGAGGCGGGCGGCGAGGCGCGCGTCGTGCAACGCGAGACGCGCTGGCACATCGCCGGTCCGTCAGCGCTGGTTGACGCGCTGGTCGCGCTGATTACCTAGGGGGAAGCAGGGCATGCCCGTCGAGCACGCTCTGCGCGACGTCGACGACGCGCCGTCCGCTTGAACGCGCGGTCTCGCGCAGCAGCTCGAACGACTGGCGCTCGTCGACCGAATGGCGCTCCATCAGGATGCCCTTGGCGCGTTCGATGGTGCCCCGGCGCTCGAGCGCGGACTGGAGTTGCTCGACCTTCTCGTTGAGCCGCTGCTCCTCGCGATGGCGGCGCAGCGCGACCTCGATCGCGCCCTGCACGTCCTTCGGCGCCCACGAATCGACGTAGCCCGCGATGCCCATCTCCGCGGCCCGGGCGATCGTCGTCGGGTTCTCCGCCTCGCGGACGCTGACGAGCACCGGGCCTGAGGCGAACTCGACCGTCTCCGAGATCAGCGCCAGGCCGTGCTCGTCGTCGCCGTCGAGCACGACGAAGGCGAGGTCCGGGTCCTCGCGGGCGATCAGCTCGATCGCCTCCTTGACCGAGACGGCGAACGGCGTCACCTCGTGGCCGAGGGCGTCCAGCACGTCGCCCAGCGCGCGCAGGTCCTCCTTGCGCTCGTTGGCGAGCAGGATCCGCAGGTTCTTCTCGTTCGCCAGTGGTCATTTCACTAACTCGTCTTCTACACTTCGGATGCGCCCCGGCCGTGACCCCGCCGGACCGAGTCAAGCGCCCCAGAACCCCGGCGCCCATCTTCCGGTATGAGCGAGTTGCGGGCATATGGAGCATCTGGACGATCGATCCGCGAGCGCTGACGCGCCGCGAGCATATCCAGCCGACCCCGAGTCCCGGGTCGCACGGACGCGCGCCGATCGCGCGCTGCTACGGCGTGCGCACGACGGCGACCAGGCGGCCCGCGAGGCACTCGTCCAGCGGTTTCTCCCGCTCGCGCGTCAGCTCGCCCGCCGCTATCAGCGGGGTGGGGAGCACCTCGACGACCTGGTCCAGGTCGCTTCGCTCGGCCTGCTGAAGGCGATCGATCGCTTCGATCCCTCGCGCGAGACGGCGTTCTCCTCGTTCGCCGTCCCGACCATCCTCGGCGAGCTCAAGCGCCACTTCCGCGACAAGGGCTGGTCGGTACGCGTCCCGCGCGATCTGCAGGAGATCGCGGTCCGGCTCGAGCCGACCGGCGAGGCACTCGCCCGCGAACTCGGCCGCGTCGCGACGCCCGCGGAGCTTGCGGAGCGTCTCGGCGTCTCGCTCGAGCAGCTGATGGAGGCGCGCGAGGCCGCCGGCGCGTATCGCGCGGTCTCGCTCGACGTCCCGCGCGACGACGGCGACGAGGGTGGGGAGGGGATCGGCGCCACCTTCGGCGTCGAGGACCGCGGCTTCGGCGAGGCCGAGGACTCCGCCACCGTGGAGCGCCTGATGCGCGTCCTGACCGACCGCGAGCGCGACGTGCTGCGGTTGCGCTTCACCGAGGATCTGACGCAGGCCGAGATCGGCGAACGCGTCGGCGTCTCGCAGATGCACGTCTCGCGGATCATCCGCCAGGCGATCGGCCGGCTCCGCGAGGCAGCTGCGGAAACGGAGAGGGCGTAGGCTCCCGCGGCATGGAGCACTGGGACCTGCGCAGCCTCGAAGTCGAGCCGCACCAGCCGAAGATCCTGCACTCCGCGCGTGGTGAGGCGCGGTCGATCCTGTTGAAGCTGCCGGCCGGCGAGGAGCTGGGCGAGCATGAGGTGCACGAGCGCGCCTACGTCGTCGTGATCGACGGCGAGGTGGTGCTCGGCGGCCAGCAGGGCGGCCCAGGCCTCGTCGCGGTCTTCGATCCGCAGGAGCGCCACGCCGTCAAGGCGACGACGGACGCCCGGCTGCTGATCGTCCTCGCGCCGTGGCCCGGGGACGGTCACCCGGGCGCACGTGACGCGTAAGACCTAGTTGTTGTTGAAGTTCTCGGCGGCGACGGACCGCGGCTCGGCGACGGGCGTCGGCGTGCCGGGGGCGTGCAGCAGGTTCTTGACGCCGTCGATGCCCTGGACCTTGCCGGTCTCCTTGCCGAGGCGGTCGATCCACTCGCGGCTGTCGACCTCGCCGCGCAGGTAGGCGACGCCGGCCTGGACGTCGACGGAGACGCTGCTCTTCGGCGCGTCCGCGGCGCGGAAGATCTCGCTGCGCACGCGATCGGCGAGCGTCGCGTCGTCCATGTCCTCGTGGCGATGCGGCGTGACGGCGTGTGCGGCGCCCTTCACGGTGCCGGCCGCGGAGTGCGCCTGCGTCGAGACGACCGAGGCCGCCGAGGAGGCCTTGGTGGCGGCCTGATCGCGCGCCAGGTTCCGGCGCTTGCGCCCGCTGTCCGGGTCGAGGAAGTGCGCTGCAGCGGCACCGGTGGCCGTGCCGAGCGCGAAAGAAAGGAGGGTTCGCATACTCAATCGGCTACCCAAGGGGCCGGCGATGAAACGGTCACTTGGCCCAGCGGCGCCGACGCCGCGGCGGCACCCGGCGGCGGTGCTTCTCGTTGCGGCGAAGCTGGTCGATCACCTCGTCGGACCACTCGTGGGTGCGGAGGAACATGTAGCGCTGGCCCGCGAGGCGCATGTAGGCGTCCGTCTCCGTCTCGCCGCGCTCGGTCAGCCCGCCCTCGGACAGCATCTCCGAGACCGGGACGTACTCGTGCTCGAACCAGCGCTTGGCGACCTCGTGACGGTCGGCGAAGTGACCGCGCTCCTGCATCATCCGGAAGCCCCACGCCTCGACCATCTCGGCCAGCCAGCCGAAGTCCCACGGGTCCGAGAGCGAGATCCGCTTGCGCTGCTGTGCGTTCAGCGGCACCCGCTCGCGAAACAGCCGCTCGTGGTCCTTGAGCGGCAGCTCGGAGACGCGCAGGTCGGCCCCGAGCTTGATCCGCGTCGTGACCTCGGTCACGTAGGCGTCGATGTCGTCGCGGCCCTGCGACTTGGCCACCGACACGCGGTGATGGCCGTCGCGCACGAAGTACAGCTCGCCGATCTCGAACAGCGAGACGGGCGGCATCGCCTCGCCGCGGCGCTGGGCGGCGGCGATCCGCTCCCAGCGCGAGCGCAGCCGCTGCGAGGTCGGGCGGAAGCCGCGGTCGAAGTCCGCGGCGCGGTCGACCGTGCCGACGATCGCGTCGAGTTGCACGACCTGCAGCCCGCGGTCGATCTGCCCGGTGCGCCCGAGCGCCTCGACGACCTCCTCGAACGGCAGGATCAGCGCGACGTCGTCCGGCTCGCGCCGCAACCGGCGGGCGATGTCGGACAGCAGCCGCGCCCGGCGGGCCCGGCTGAAGTCGTGCTGCGCGTCCTGGGAGGGGGAGCCGGTGCTCATCCGGCTCCGAGGCTAGCTCTATCCAGCTCCCACCGCGTCGCCGTTGAAGGCCTCGTCGAGCGTCGAAACGATCGTGAAGACGCTGTCGAGCCCGGTGATGCGGAACGTCTTGACGATCGCGTCGTTGCTGCACACGATCACCAGCGCGCCCTCCAGCCGGCGCAGCCGGCGGTGCGCGCCGATCAACACGCCCAGTGACGAGGAATCGATGAACGTCGTGTCGGTCAGGTCGACGATCACGCGCACGCGACCGGCGTCGACCGGCGCCGATACTCGCTGCTTGAACTCCGGGGCGGTGAAGAGATCGATCTCCCCGGTGACCGCGACGACGTGCGTGGTGTCGTCGACGGCCCGATCTTCAATTGAAAAAGCCATGGCCATCGACGAGGGTCATCCCCCGCAACGCCGATTTCCAATCCACCCCGAACGGCTAGGTTGAGGCGCCGGCGTACTCGAGGCGCACGTGCAGGAACTCCTGCTCGCCGTCCGGCGCCACACGCAGCTCGTCGGCGAGTTGCTCGATGACGTTCCCGACGCCGGGAACCGCGGCGTCGACGACGAGCGCGTCACCGCCACCGGGTCGCAGCGGGCCGACGCGCAGCGAGAGCGTGCGCGGGCCAGGCACGAAAGCGACGTCCACGGTCCCGTGCAGCACGTGCGCGGGGGCGCGGGCCGCGATCAGGTCGGCGACCAGCACCGCGTCGTCGAGGCGGTCCAGCGGCAGGTCGGCGCGCGCGGCGAGCATGCCGACGACACGGCGCAGGATCGGACCTACGAGCGGGCCGGACGCGATCGAGACGGTCGTCGGAGCGTCGACGCCGACAGGCTGCGACGTCACGCGACGTCCCCGCGGCTGCGCCGGGAGAACGTCATGGCCACGCGGCTTCCGCCGCCCGGGACAGGCTGAAGGTCGACTTCATCCGCGATCGCCGCGATCAGCGGCAGACCGAGACCGGGACCGGTCGTGTCCGAGCTGGTCCCGATGCCGCGCCCGTGATCGGAAACGATGACGCTCACGTGCTCCTCCATGGGCTGGATCGTGATCTCCACGGGCCCGGTCTCGTTCGGCGGGTACGCATGCCGGACGACGTTGGTGCACGCCTCGGTGACCGCGAGTCGCAGGTCCTCGACGAGCTCATCGGGCAGCCGCAGCGCCTCGGCGAACGCGCCCAGCACGTGACGGATCACGGACACGTTCTCCGGATGGGCCGGGAGCGTGAGCTTGACGTCGGTGTGTGCGCGCTCCATCAAGGGGAGGGAGCGAAGCTGGGTCTGTGTGATGCCCATGGGAGTTCACGCGTCCTAGTACCCCACGCGACGCACGGCCTAACCGCGACACGGCATGGAATCTTGCCGTTCGCAGCATGACACGTCGTCGCGGGGGTGGCGACGGTCACTCAGATGGGGCGCGGATTCGGGTCCGGCGGCAGCGGCATCGGATCCGGGCCCGGGATCGGCGGCTGCGGATCCGGGTGCGGCGCCGGCGGTCGCGGGTCGGCTGCGGAGTGCATATGTCAGTGCGCGTACCCGCAGGGCCCGAACGCAAACGGGGCGCCCGAGGGCGCCCCGTTCACTGAGGAGGAGGGTTACCGCGCCAGGTGGAAGAGTGGAGGGCATCCGTTCGGCGCGACAAGTCAATATTTCCCCGCGCTCATCCAGTTCCAAACCAACACGAACTCAATCTCGTCCTAGGGCGTCCAGAATGTCAGTGCTAGGACCGTTCACGGCGTTCGCAGCCCGCTGACGAGGGGGTTTGAACGTGGGGTGAGACGGTTACCCGGGGTGCCAGGCCGGCACGGAAGCGTCCGGTTACCACGATCAAAGACGGACGCTGCTATGGATACCCTCGAAGCCACCTCGCCGGTTGCACCCCCTGGGCGCCCGCCCGTGCGGAGTGCCTCGGCTCGAGAGGAGAAGCCTTTCGCGATGACCTCCGTCCCTGCGGGACGGCCCGAGGACGGTCCGAGCCGGTCAGAGGAAGACCGTCGTCTGCTGATCCGCTACCACCGCCATGGAGACCAGGCGGCACGGGAGCAACTGGTCCAGCGCTTGTTGCCGCTGGCGAGACGCATGGCTCGCCGTTACCGCCGCTCGGACGAGCCGCTCGACGACCTGGTTCAGGTCGCGACCCTCGGGCTCATCAAGGCCATCGATCGTTTCGACCCCGCGCGGGAGACCGCGTTCAGTTCCTACGCCGTGCCGACGATGCTCGGCGAGCTCAAGCGCTACTTCCGCGACAACGGCTGGGCGGTGCATGTCCCGCGTGGGATGCAGGAGCGCGTGATGCAGGTCGACAACGCCGTCAAGGACCTCTCGCGCAAGATCGGGCGCTCGCCGTCCGCGGCGGAGGTCTCCGCGCACCTGGGGATCTCGACCGAGCAGGTGCTCGAAGCGATGGAGGCCGCTTCGGCCTACGACGCCGTCTCGCTCGAGGCCTACCGCTTCGGTGAACGAGGGCGACGGCGAGACCTACGCGGAGTCGATCGGCGTCGAGGACGAGCGCTTCGAGCTGGTCGAGTACGGCGCGACGATCGCGCCGACGCTGCAGGCACTGCCGGTCCGCGACCGGATCGTGCTGCACCTGCGCTTCGCCGAGGACATGACGCAGGCGGAGATCGCCGAGCGCGTCGGTGTCTCGCAGATGCACGTCTCGCGCCTGATCCGTCGCGCGCTCGAACGTCTGCGGACCGTCGCCGAGCACTCGGGGTAGAGGACGAGGCGCACCGCCTTCAGGGCCGGCGCCGCGGCCCGATCTCGAACCACACGTGCGTGGAACCCTCGCGCACGCCCCAGCGCACGGCGATCCGCTCGACGAGATGCAGCCCCCAGCCGCCGGAGAGCGTCGGCTCGGGGGTCATCTCGATCTTCGCCCGACGGCCGTCGCCCTGATCGATCACCTCGCCGGTGACGACGCCTGCGGTGCCGACCGAGAGCGCGAGCGTGATCGGGCGCTTGGGCCCGAACTTCACGCTGTTGGTGACCAGTTCGGAGACCACGAGCTGCAGGTCCTCCAGCACCTCGGCCGAGAGGATCTGGTCGAAGACCTCAAGCGCCGCCCGAGCCTGGGCAGGCGCCTCGTTTGCGGGTGGGAACTGGAAGCTGAACTGCATCGGCCGGCACGTCCGGTACCTGCGCTTACGGCCCCCCCGATCTCGGGTAGATGGCGGGGATGGAGACCACTGAGTCGGACGTCGGCTATCCGGAAGAGCAGCCCTCGGAAGTCGATGATACGCCCGCGGAGGGCGCGCCGCAGCGCAGGCACGCGCGCGACGCCAAGCGGGCTGACAACGATGACGGCAAAGCCACCGGCGACAGCGCGACGGACACTAGGAGAGTTTGAGGGCGAGGACCGCGAGGTCGTCGCGCGGAACGAAGCGGTCGCCGAGCGCGCTCGCGACCAGGCTGTCGACGAGCCCTCCCGGGCCGTCCATCGGGGCGGCACGCACCGCGGCGGACAGTTCCTCGTAGCCCCACATGCTGTGCGGGGCGCGGGCCTCGGTCAGCCCGTCGGTGTAGAGCACGAGCGTGTCGCCCGGACGCAGGTCGCTGCCGCGGTCCTGCAGTTCCGGGTCGGGCAGCATCCCGAGCAGCGTCCCGTGCGTCCCCACCGTCTCGACGCCGCCGTCGGCGCGTCGCAGCACCGGCAGCGGATGCCCACCGCTGGACACGGTCACGCGCGCCGGGGTCCGGGTCAGGTCGATGTGCGCACAGGCGATCGTGCAGAAGCGCCCGCGCGCGGCGTCCTGGTCGAGCATCGCCTCGCCGACCCAGCGCAGGATCGCCGCCGGAGAGCGCCGCCGTGCCGCGGCGGTACGCAGCGTGTAGCGCGCCAGCGCGGTGACCGCCGCGGCCTCCGCGCCCTTGCCGCAGACGTCGCCCATGACGAGGTACCACTGCCCCTCGCCGGTCGCGAAGACGTCGTAGAAGTCGCCGCCGACCTCGAGCCCCTGCGTCGCCGGATGAAACGCCGCCGCCAGCGTCGCGCCCGGAACCCGCGGCAGGTGGGGTGGCAGCAGCGACGTCTGCAGCGTGCGCGCGAGCTGCGTCGCCGCGCGGTAGAGCCGCGCGTTCTCCATCGCGGCACCGGCGCGCAGCCCGAAGTCCTCGGCCGTCAGCACGTCCTGCGCGTCAAAGACGCGGCCGGAGACCTCGAGCGACAGCGTGCCGATCACGCGGCCGGAGCTCATCGGCACGATCATCCGCGACGGCTCGAGCCACGCCGCACCGGTTCGCAGGACCTCGAGCACCTCGACCGGCGCCGGCGCGTCCTCGTCGTCGTCGACCAAGCGGACGTCGCAGCGATCGGCGATCGCCGGCACCGCGAGTTCGGCCACCGCCGAGAGCGTCAGGTCGTAGTCGAGCGAGGAGCCCGAGAGCCGGCGGCTCGCCTCGGCCAGGAAGCGCTGCGCCTCTTCGGAGCGCTTGAGCTCCGTGATGTCCTCGATCACGTTGATCGCCAGCCGTGCGCCACCTTCGGGGTCGCGGACGGCGGAGGCCTTGATCCGCGCCCAGCGCACCTCGCCGGTCGCGAGCTCGCGCGAACGGACGATCACCGGCTCGGGCTCGAGTCCTGCGAGCGCGAGCCGCCCGGGAAGGCGGGCGAGGTCGAGCGGGCGGCCGAGATCGTCGGTGGCGTCGAAGCGGCGCAGGTACTCGACGGCGGAGAACGTGTCGAGCGCCTGACCCTGCGGGATGCCGTAGTAGCGCGACGCCGCCTCGTTGGCGTAGATCAACTTGTGGTCGGGCGATTGGACGGTGATGGCGTCGGCGACGTTGTCGAGCATCACGCGCAGCTCGTCGGCGATCAGCGACGAGCGCCGGCGCGCCCCTTCGAGTTGCGTGACGTCCTCGAAGGTCACCACGGTGACGTTTCGGCCGCCGTCGAGGGCGATGGTCGAGCCCGACACGAGCACCGTGCGCAGCCCGCCGGGCGTCTCCCAATCCACCTGAACATGGCTGAGCGTCTCGCCGCGCGCCGCGCGCACCGCCGGCATCTCGTCGACCGCCAGCGGGCGCCCGGAGCTGTCGAAGAGGCGGTAGGCGGTGGGATAGCCCTCCGCGGGCACGTCCAGCGTCAACGCTCCGCCCGCCAGCTCGTGCGCCGCGGCGTTGGCGTAGATCATCCGCGCGCTGCCGGGCTCGACGAGGATCAGCGGCACCGGAAGGACGTCGAGGATCGGCTCGACGTCGAGGCCGCTTCGCGCAGCGGCCGTGAGGGCAGGCTCCGAATCCACCGGTTAACTGAGCCTACGCCTCACTGGCCGCTCAGGCGAGACCAGCTACGCGGCGCCAGACCCATCGGCGGACTGGTCGCGGTGCCGGTCCAGGAGCTCGCGCAGTTGCCCGGGCTCCAGCGCCTCGCGCAGGCGCTCGATCGCGGGTACGACCTCTGAGTCCGCATCACGTTCGAAGCGGCGCGGGGGCCGCAGCAGATCCTGGGGGCGGGTGCTCGCCTGGCTGGCCGGAGCGGACTTGCGCGCCAGCGACTCCGCGTCCGGCGGATCGCCGCGCAGCAGCCACGAGCCATCGGACCGGCGGATGAGCTCCTCGCGCTCGGCGAGCTCGGACAGCGCCGTCGAGACGGTCGGCCGGCGAGCGCCGACCAGTTGCCCGAGAATGCGATGCGTGAGTGCCAGCGGGACGATCACGCCGTCGCCCGACACACGGCCCCAGCGTTCGGCGAGGTGCCAGAAGAGCGCCTTCAGGCGCCGGTCCACGCGCGTGAGCTGGGAGATGGCCTGGGTCGTGGCCAACCGCAGGGAGCGTTCGCTCAGGCGGTCGAACAGCGATGCCGTGATCTCCGGGTACCGGGTCATCTCGGCCGCGAAGCGGCGATCGAGCACGGCCACGGTCAGCGGCGAAAGCACCGTCCAGACGGCATCCACGGGCAGCAGGCCGGTGCGGCTGGCGGGCTGCCACGGGCGCACCAGATCGCCTGGTCCGAGGAGCTCGGCACTGACGTGATCCGCCACGATGAGCTCACGTGAAAGGATGCCGTCAATGATCAACAGGCCGATGTGGTCCGCTGTGGCACCGGCCAGCCGGGAAACGTCCCATGGGCCGACCGGGAGCCGGTGGGTCCGTACGACGAGTTCACGTTCTGCCTGGTCTCGCCTGGAATCATTCAGAAGAGCCCCGAGATCGGGGTCCACATCGAGCAGGCGGACCATGTCGGGAGTCCGGGAAATAGGGATCGCAGCTCCTCTCACGACATGGGGCTACCCGGGCCGGTCGGATTGCAGACATGCGGAGTCGAGTCCGTGACCGATGATCACTCAGTTTTCTGGCTGGTTTAGTCGGAGCCTCAAGCGGTGAGTCAAGAGAGCAGCCATGGCACAGGAGCGTGACGCGTACACGGGGCCTTTCGCGGCCCTCATCGATCGAGGGGAGGAACGTGGCTGCGTCGATCTCAAGGAGGTCGATGAGCTCGTTCAGGCCCTCGAGCTCGAGGACGAGGAGCTCGCCGCCCTCTACGAGCAGCTGCATGCCCGCCACATCGAGCTGCGCGACGACTGCACGCGTCAGGACGCGACCGAGTCGCCGATCGACGACGCCCAATTCGCGACCGTCACCACGGACACGCTGCAGCTCTTCCTCAACGAGATCGGCCGCCACCGGTTGCTGACCCCGACCGAGGAGATCGATCTCGCCAAGCGGATCGAGAAGGGCGACCTGCGCGCGAAGGACCGCATGATCAACGCGAACCTGCGGCTGGTCGTCTCGATCGCAAAGAAGTACCAGGGCTCCGAGCTGACGCTGCTGGACCTGATCCAGGAGGGCATCCTCGGCCTGATCCGTGCCGTCGAGAAGTTCGACTGGCGCCGCGGTTACCGCTTCTCCACGTACGCCACATGGTGGATTCGCCAGGCGGTCGAGCGCGGGATGGACGCGAAGGCGCGCACGATCAAGCTGCCGATCAACCTCGTACGCACGCAGCGCAAGGTCGCGCGGGCGGAGAACGCGCTCTCGCTCAAGCTCGATCGCGCGCCGACGGACGAGGAGATCGCCAAGGAGGCCGAGATCTCCGTCGAGGACCTCAACGCCCTGCGCGACGCCGCCCGCACGGTGACGTCGCTCGACCGTCCGCTGGGCGAGGGCGAGGACGCCGCGTTCGGCGACCTGCTGCCGTCCGACGGCCCCGCGCCGGAGGACGTCGTCCACGTCTCACTGCGCGAGGAAACGCTCAAGCGCGCACTCCAGGAACTGCCTGACCGCGAGCGCACGGTCGTGGCGCTGCGCTACGGGATCGACGGTGGCGAGCCCACGCCGCTGCGCGAGATCGGCCGCCAGCTGGGGATCACCCCCGAGCGGGTGCGCCAGATCGAGTCCAAGGCGCTCGGGCGCCTCGGCCGCATGCGTGAGCTCGCGGCGCTACGCCAAGCCGCCTGATCCAACTGACTAGAAGAACCCGGACCCGACGCAGTCCTGCGGGCCCCGGGCGCCGGGCGGGAGGTAGAAGTAGCCCCCGCCGGTCGGGACCACGTAGTCGTCCTCGGCGCCCTCGGTCCGCGGGCGGGCGAGCCAGATGTGCGCGTCCAGCGGGATACCGGGTGATGAGCGAAACGTGAACGTGCAGACGACGCCGCGTCGTACTACGCGGGATCGTCGGCTTCCGGGTCCCAGCGCCCGTCAGCGCCGACGTTCCCGGTCACGGGGTTCGCCTGCACCGGATCGCCGGTGCGGGCGTAGGAGAAGGTCATGCGCACCTCGGTGCCCTGGCCGGCCGAGCCCTTGAGCTCGAACGCGTCCGAGAGCGCGGCGATCAGCGGCAGACCGAGGCCGAGGGCCGGCGGCTCCGTGCGCGCGGGGCGCGGCTGGATGCCCGCGCCGTGGTCGCGCACGACGATCGTCAGCCCGGCCTCGTCGGCGAGCATCTCGACCTCGAGCATCCCGGCGTCCTCGTCGTAGGCGTGCACGACGACGTTCGTGCAGGCCTCGGTGACCGCCATCTTCATGTCGGCCAGGACGGAGGCGTCGAAGTCCAGCGCGTCGGCCATCCCCGCGAGCGCCTGGCGCACGACGCCGACCCCTTCCGGGCGCGCCGGCATGGTCAGCAGGACCTCCGGCGCGGGAGCGGTCATTCGCTCGCGCCGTTGGTGGAGCGCGCGGCCGTGATGGCGTCGTCGCGGCCCTGCAGCACAGGGAGCACCGGCACGAGGCCCGTGATGTCCAAGATCCGCTGGACTCCCGGCTCGACCGCGTCACCGACGCAGACGACGTAGCCCTGGCCGGCCTCGATCGCGCGCCGGCGCGCGTCCAGCAGCGCTCCGAGCACCGACGAATCGACGAACGTCGCGGCCGTCAGATCGACGACGATCCCGCCGCCGCGGCCGAGCGCCTCGTCGAGCCGCTCGCGCAGCGTGGGCGCGGTGTAGATGTCGTGCTCTCCCTCAACGACGACGATGACGACATCGTCGACACTCTCGTCGAGCACGATGGGGTTAGCGTCCATACGGCCGTGCACGATACCCACCTTCATCGCGAACTAACGTCACTCGACGGGTAATGGAGATCGGATGGCCGACGGCCTCGACGCCTACAGGGCCAAACGCGACTTCGATGCGACACCGGAACCGGCCGGGAACCCGGCCGCCGCGCCGGAGGATCTTCCGCGCTTCGTCGTCCAGGAGCACTCCGCCCGCGCGATGCACTGGGACCTGCGCCTGGAGCGCGAGGGGACGCTCGCGTCGTGGGCCGTGCCGAAGGGGATCCCGACCGATCCGAAGCGCAACAACCTGGCCGTGCGCACCGAGGACCATCCGCTCGAGTACCTCGATTTCCACGGCGTGATCCCGGCCGGCCACTACGGCGCCGGCACGATGACGATCTTCGACCGTGGCCGCTACGAGCTGCACAAGTGGCGCGACAAAGAGGTGATGATCACCTTCCACGGCGAGCGCGTCCGCGGCAAGTACGTCCTCTTCCGCACCGGCGGCAAGAACTGGATGATCCACCGGATGGATCCGCCCGAGGATCCGGACCGCGAGCCGATGCCGGAGAAGATCGAGCCGATGCTGGCGCGCCTGGGCACGCTGCCGCCGGGCGAGAACTGGGCCTACGAGATCAAGTGGGACGGCGTGCGCGCGATCGGCTACGCCGATGGCGGGCGGCTGCGGCTCGAGAGCCGCAACGGCAACGCGATCACGGCCCGCTACCCGGAGCTGCGCGAGCTCGGTCGCGCGCTCGGCACGCACGAGGCGGTGCTCGACGGCGAGGTGGTCGCGCTCGACGAGAGCGGGCGCCCGAGCTTCCAGCGCCTGCAGCGGCGCATGCACCTGACCTCGGAGGGCCAGGTGCGCCGGCTCTCGCAGTCCGAGCCGGTCGTCTACATGCTCTTCGACCTGCTGTGGCTGGACGGGCACTCGCTGCTCGAACTGCCCTACGAGGAGCGACGCCGCCGGCTCGCCGAGCTGCAGCTCTCGGGCCCGACCTGGCAGGCGCCGGCGCACCATGTCGGCGACGGCGCGGCGCTGCTCGCCGCCTCCAAGGCCCAGGGCCTGGAGGGGATCGTGGCCAAGCGGCTGGACTCTCAGTATCTGCCCGGGCGCCGCTCCCAGGGCTGGGTGAAGGTCAAGAACGTCCGCAACACCGACGTCGTGATCGGCGGCTGGGTCGGGGGCGACGGCGGGCGCCTGGGCAAGATCGGCGCGCTCGTGATCGGCTTCAGCACCGAGGAGGGCGAGCTGCGCTATTGCGGCAAGGTCGGCACCGGCTTCAACGAGGCCGAGCTCAAGCGCCTGCAGGGGATCCTCGACCCGCTCGGGCGCGAGACGACGCCGTTCACGGGCGTGCAGCCCCAGCGCGAGACGCACTTCGTGGAACCTGTGCTCGTCGCCAGCGTCGACTACGGCGACATCACGCAGGCGCGCACGCTGCGCCATCCCGTCTACAAGGGCCTGCGCGACGACATCGACCCGGGCCAGGTCCTCGCGCCGGAAGCAGGCTGATCGCAAGCCATCGTGCGCGCCCGTCCACCCGACCCGTCAGAATGGGCGGATGGCGCGATCAATGTGGAGTGGCGCGATCTCCTTCGGGCTCGTCAACGTCCCCATCAAGCTCTACTCCGCGGTGTCGAAGAAGACCGTTCGCTTCCACCAGCTCAACGGTGAGACCGGCAGCCGGATCGCGCAGAAGCGCGTGGACTCGGTCACCGGCGACGAGGTGCCCTACGAGAACCTCGTCAAGGGCTACGAGCTCACCAAGGACCGCTACGTCCTGATCAGCCCGGACGAGCTGGAGACGCTCGACCCGGAGAAGTCGCGCACGATCGACATCGAGGACTTCGTGGACCTCGCGGACATCGATCCCGTGTACTACGACCACCCGTACTACCTGGTGCCCGACAAGGGCGCCGCGAAGGCGTACGGCCTGCTGCTGAACGCGATGCAGGAGTCAGGGCGCGTCGCGATCGCCCGCGTCGTGCTGCGCTCCAAGGAGCAGTTGGTCGCGATCCGGCCGGACCGCGACGGCGCGGTGCTGATGATGGAGACGATGATCTTCGCCGACGAGGTCGTGCCCAAGGACGACCTCGACGGCCTGCCCGACGCCGAGGAGCTGCAGGTCTCCGACCGCGAGGTCGCGATGGCGCAGCAGCTGATCGAGTCGCTCTCCGGTGACTTCGAGCCCGGCAAGTACAAGGATCAGTACCGCGAGAAGGTGCTCCAGTTGATCGAGAAGAAGGCGCAGGGCGAGGAGATCGCCGTCGCGCCCGAGGCTCCGGCTCCGGCGAAGGTCCCGGATCTGATGGCCGCGCTCGAGGCGAGCCTCGCGGCGGTGAGCCGCAGCGACGACGACAAGCCCAAGCGCAAGAGCGCCAAGTCGTCCGAGCGGGAGAAGGCCGAGGCTTAGGACCTAGTTGCAGGGCGTGCTCCGGCGCGTCCACGAACTCGAGCCGCTCGGTCATGCGCGTGATCTCGAACACGCGCTGAACCGGTGACGACCCGCGCACGAGCACGAGGCGGCGATCGCAGTCGGTGAGGCGCGTTGCGGCGCACACGACGGCGCGCAGCCCGCTGGAGTCCAGGAAGTCGAGCGCGCGCAGGTCCAGCGCCACGACGTCGATCCCCGGCTCGTCCACCAGGCGCTCCAACTCGGGCTCCAGCGCCGACGTCGCGAGCAGGTCGAGCTCGCCGCGCAGCGCGACGATCGCGAGCGTTCCGTGTACCGCGGTCTCAAAGCCGAACCTCGCCAAGTGCGCAAGCCTAAACCGACGGCGCGATGGGGACGCTGGAGAAATGGTCAGGTTGCGCCGCGCCGATTGCTCAGGACCCGGGATCACGCGCCGGCGCGCCGGCAGCGGTTTCGCCTACCACGACGACGACGGGGAGCGCGTGGACGAGCGCGAGGTGCTCGAGCGCATCCGCGAACTCGCCATTCCACCGGCCTGGAAGGACGTCTGGATCTGTCCGTACCCCAACGGGCACCTGCAGGCGACCGGCGTCGACGCCGCGGGCCGCAAGCAGTACCGCTACCACGACGCCTGGCGCACCCGCCGCGACGCGGAGAAGTTCGAGGACATGACGCGCTTCGCCCACGCACTGCCGCGGCTGCGCGAGCGCGTGGAGCTCGACCTCGCCGCCTCGAACGCGCTCACGCGTGAACGCGTGCTCGCCTGCGCCGTGCGGTTGCTCGACCGCGGCTTCTTCCGGATCGGGACCGAGGAGTACGCGGTCACCAACGAGTCCTTCGGGCTGGCCACGATCCGCAAGGAACACGTGACGATCGAGCACGACACGATGGTCTTCGACTACCCGGCCAAGAGCGGCAAGCGGCGCATCCAGGGCGTCGTCGATCCGCTCTCGATCGACGTCGTGGGCGCATTGAAGCGCCGCCGTGGCGGCGGGCCGGAGTTGCTCGCCTACAAGGCCGGGCGCGCCTGGAACGATCTGCGCTCCGACGACATCAACGCCTATCTCAAGCAGGCCACGGGCGCCGACTTCTCGGCCAAGGACTTCCGCACCTGGAGCGCGACGGTGCTCGCCGCGCTCGCACTCGCGGTCTCCGGGCCGGCGCAGGGTTCCCGGACCTCGCGCAAGCGAGCGATCACGCGCGCGATCAAGGAGACCTCCCACTACCTCGGCAACACGCCTGCGGTCTGCCGTGCCTCGTACATCGACCCGCGCGTCTTCGACGCCTTCCAGTCCGGTCTGGTCGTGGATCAGCAGGTGATCGAGGCGGCTCTGGAGGCCGAGGCCGGCGAGTTGCCTACGCACCACCCGCTGATCGAGCGGGCGGTGCTGGATCTGGTCGACGGGCGCGAGACCGCGCTCGGCGTGGCGCAGCTCGCGGTCTAGGCGGGGTCGGCCGGGGGCGGGACGTCCGGGCCGTCCGGAGCGGGCGGCGTCTGTGGCCCGGGTACCGGGTCAGCCGGGACCGACGGCTCGTCGGGGACGGCCGGCGTGGGCGGCTCAGGCGGGACGGCCGGCGTGGCCGGTTCGGCCGGTTGCGGAACTTCGAGCGTCGTCGTCATTTCTCCACCTTCATGCCTGATCCGTAGGCGTAGAGCTTCTCCAGCGAGGAGCGGATGATGCGTGAGACGTGCATCTGCGAGCAGCCGACCGTGTCGGCGATCTCGGACTGCAGCAGGTCCTCGGCGAAGCGCAGGTGCAGGATGTGGCGCGCGCGGTCATCGAGGATGCCCGTGAGGCGCTCGAGCGTCACGCCGGCCTCGACGCGCTCGAACTCGTCGTCGGGGGCCCCGATCAGGTCGCCGGCCGACGCGGAGTCGTTGTCCTCATCGTGGACGGGCGCGTCGAGCGAGCGGATCGAGCGGCCCTCGGTGGCCTGTAGCGCCTCGACGATCTCCTCCTGCGCGCGTCCCAGGCGCCCGGCGAGGTCGGCGACCGTCGGCTGGCGGCCGAGCTCGCCCCAGAGCCCCTCGCGCGCATCCTCGAGAGCGAGGCAGAGCTCCTGAAGGTCGCGCGCCGGGCGCACGTCCCAGGTGGAGTCGCGGAAGTAGCGCCGCAGCTCGCCGAGGATCGTCGGCACGGCGTAGGAGGAGAAGGCGAGGCCGCGCTCGGGTTCCCAGCGGTCCACGGCCTTGACGAGGCCGACGGACGCGACCTGGATCAGGTCGTCGAGCGGTTCGCTGGCACGGCGGTAGCGCAGGGCGAGCGAGCGGGCGAGCGGCATGTAGCGCTCGATCAGCGCAGCGCGTGCGTGCTCGTCGCCCGTCTGGACCTTGCGCATGAGCCGCTGGTCCTCGCGCTGGCGCCGCGCGCGGTCGGTCGGAGAGGCCGACGCGGCACGAGGTCGCTCGACCATCGAAGTCTGGGCCATCGACCTAAATCCGTACCCGAGGCGACGGAAATCACCCATGGGCCCGCGGTCGGAGTCCGTTTGCGGACCGCCAGCGCGAGCTTGATGTTTCAGTACGGTCTGCCCGTGCCCCAGCCCAAGCGCCTCGAGGTCGCGATCGGCGACCGGACGCTCTCGCTGTCGAATCTGGACAAGGTCCTCTACCCCCGCGTGGGGTTCACCAAGGGCCAGGTGATCGACTACTACACGCGGATCGCGCCGGTGCTGCTGCCGCACCTGCAGGCGCGGCCACTGACGCTCAAGCGCTACCCGAACGGCGTCGAGGACAAGTTCTTCTACGAGAAGCGCTGCCCGTCACACCGGCCCGAGTGGGTACAGACGGCGGCGGTCTGGTCCGGGCGCAACGAGGGCGACATCGACTTCTGCCTCTGCGAGGACCTGCCGACGATGGTCTGGCTGGCGAACCTGGCCGATCTCGAG
This sequence comes from uncultured Solirubrobacteraceae bacterium, assembly GCA_963848475.1. Taxonomy (GTDB): domain Bacteria; phylum Actinomycetota; class Thermoleophilia; order Solirubrobacterales; family Solirubrobacteraceae; genus Solirubrobacter. The sequence goes on from CAWKDW010000013.1 coordinate 96,482, forward strand.
CTGCACACGCCGATGGCGCGGGCACCGGAGATGGAGCATCCGACGATCATCGCCTTCGATCTCGACCCCGGGCCGCCGGCGACGATCGTCGAGTGCTCGCGGGTCGCTCTGGAGCTGCGCCGCGCGTTCGCGTTCTGGGGCCTCGAGGCGTTCCCGAAGACGTCCGGCTCGAAGGGCATGCAGGTCTATCTGCCACTGAACACGAGCGTCACCTACGAGGACACGCGGGCGTTCTCGCGCGGGCTGGCGCAGTTGCTGGAGCGGCGTGACCCGGACCACGTGGTCTCGGACATGAGCAAGGCCAAGCGGACGGGCAAGGTGTTCGTCGACTGGAGCCAGAACGACCGCCACAAGACGACGGTCAACGTCTATTCGCTGCGTGCGATGGAGCGGCCGACGGTCTCGACGCCGCTGGCCTGGGACGAGGTCGAGGAGATGGCGGAGTCGGGCGTCGGGCTCTCGTTCACGTCCGACGAGGTGCTCACGCGTGTGCGTTCGCACGGGGACCTGTTCGCGCCCGTGCAGACGCTGGAGCAGCAATTGCCGCGTTAGACGACGGCGTGGGCGCCGGGCCCGGGGTGCGCGACGACATCCCTGGCGGTCAGCCGATCGCCGCAGCGAGCGCACAGGCGGTGTGCGTCGACCGCTCCACCGCAGCCTTTGTGCGTCATCACGAGCGGCGGCCCGTCGGGCGCGTAATAGCGGTCGCCGAACTGCACCAGCGACACGATCACGGGCCAGAGGTCGATGCCCTTCTCGGTCAGGCGGTACTCGAAGCGCTCGGGGCGTTCCTGGTAGCGCACGCGCTCGAGCACACCGTCGTCGACCAGGCGGGCGAGCCGCGTGGTCAGCACGTTGCGTGCCACGCCGAGCCGTGTCGCGATCTCGTCGAAGCGCCGGTGGCCGAGGAAGACCTCGCGGACGACGAGCATCGTCCAGCGCTCGCCGACGAGTTCGAGGCTCTTGGCGACCGAGCAGTTCTGACCGTCGTAGGTCCGTCCCAGCATCAGCACGGAGCGTAGCGTCATGAAACGCTCTTGTGTAGGCTCCGTTGCATGAAGCAACTCGATCGCCGCTGGAAGGTCCTGCTCGTCACCGGTGTGGCCGTGTTCATGGCCTTCCTGGACGTGACGATCGTCAACGTCGCGTTCCCGAGCATCCGGCTCGCGTTCCCGGACGCCTCGCTCGCCGGGCTCTCGTGGGTGCTGAACGCGTACAACATCGTCTTCGCGGCGCTGCTGGTGCCCGCGGGGCGGCTGGCGGACCTGCTCGGGCGGCGGCGGATGTTCTTCACCGGCATGGCGCTGTTCCTCGCCGCGTCGGCCGCCTGCGGGCTCGCGCCGAGCGTCGAGGTGCTGATCGGCGCGCGCGTGGTGCAGGCCGCCGGCGCCGCGTTGTTGGTCCCGACCTCGCTGGGGCTGCTGCTACCGGAGTTTCCGCCATCGCGTCGAGCCTCGGCGACGGCGCTGTGGGGCGCGATCGGCGGCGTCGCGGCGGCGACCGGGCCGTCGCTGGGCGGGCTCTTGATCGAGTGGGGGGACTGGCGGCTCGTGTTCTTCGTGAACCTCGCCCTGGGTGCCGCGGTGCTCGTTCCCGCGCGGCGGCTGCTGCGCGAGACGCGCGACCCGGATCGCGGGGCCGTTCCGGACGCCTTGGGCATCGCGCTGCTGGCCGGCGGCGTGGGCGCGCTCTCGCTGGCGATCGTCGAGGCGCCGTCGTGGGGCTGGGGGAGTGCGCGGGTGGTCGGCGCGTTCGTCGCGGCGGCGGCGCTGCTCGGCGGCTTCGTCTGGCGCTCGGCCGTCCACGCGCATCCGGTGCTCGAGCTCTCGCTCTTCCGCGTGCGCTCCTTCGCGGCGGCCTGCGCCGGGGTCGGCGTCTTCGCGCTCGGCTTCTACGCCGTGCTGCTGGCCAACATCCTCTTCCTGACGTCGATCTGGGGCTACTCGACGCTCGAGGCCGGGTTCGCGGTCACGCCCGGGCCGCTGATGGCGGCACTGTCGAGTGCGCTCGCGGGCCGCGTGATCGATCGCTACGGCCAGCGCATCTCCGCGGTCCCGGGTGGGCTGCTGTTCGCTTTGGGATGCGTGCTGTTCGCGACCGGCCTCGGGAGCTCGCCGGCCTACCTGACCGAGTTCCTTCCGGCGACGCTGCTGACCGGCATGGGCGTCGGCCTCTCGTTCGCGGGCTTCAGCTCCGCCGCGGTTGCGGAGCTCCCGCCGGCGCGCTTTGCGACGGGCAGCGCGATCTCGGCCTGCTTTCGCCAGCTCGGCGCCGTGCTGGGCATCTCGGTGCTGATCGCGATCCTCGGCGCGACGGCCACGCTGGCCGATTTCCATCGCGCCTACGCGTTGATGGCGGTCACCGGGGCGACCGCCGCGCTGATCGCGCTGACCCTCCGCTTCGATCGCGCTAACGTCCAAACATGGACCTCGAAGAGCGCACCCTCGACGACACCATCGCCCGAACGTGCGCCGTCTGTGGCGCGCACCTGACGTCTCAGGAGATTCAGGACGCGCGCGAGGAAGGCGGCCCCTTCATGTGCACCGTTCACGCGATGGAGGAAGTCCCCTCCGACGCTGGCGAATCGATGTAGAGCGGCGACGATCCGCTCCGACGTTCCCGTGACAAGCCGGAGCCGAGGAGGCCATCGATGAAGTACATGCTGCTGATCTACAACAACCGCGAGGCGCTCGAAGCGCTGCCCGCGGACGAGCTCCAGGCGGTCTTCGCCGACGTCGACCGCCTGATGACCGAGTTGCAGGCATCGGGCGAGTGGGTCGGAGGAGCCGGGCTCGCCGCGCCTTCTCAGGCGAAGATCGTGCGCGTGCGCGACGGCGTCGTCGCCGCCACCGACGGGCCGTTCGCCGAGTCTAAGGAGCAGTTCGCCGGCTATTCGATCGTCGACGTCGAGAGCGAGGAGCGGGCGGTGGAGATCGCCGCGGCCTGGCCGGACGCCAGGTACTGGAAGCTGGAGGTGCGCGCCGTGATGGGCACCTCCGGCGACGTGATGTGAGCGCTGCCGCGGTCGAGGGCCTGCTGCGTGAGGCCGCGCCGCGGGTCCTCGGAGCGCTGGTGCGCCGGCACGGGCGCTTCGACGAGTGCGAGGACGCCGTCCAGGAGGCGCTGCTCGCCGCGGCCGTGCAGTGGCCGGTGGAGGGCGTGCCGGAGAGCCCGTCCGGGTGGCTGATCACGGTCGCGGGCCGCCGGCTGACCGACCAGGCGCGAAGCGAGTCCGCGCGGCGCCGGCGCGAGGAGGAACTGGCCGCCGCGGAGGGCGTGGGCGCGGAGACGGCGGGCCGCGCCGGTGGCGCGGCGCGCCGGCGCGGCGGCGCGCTCGCGCGGCCGGCCACGGGCGACTCGGAGCCCGCGCCCGACCACGACGACACGCTGACGCTGCTCTTCCTCTGTTGCCACCCGGATCTCTCGCCGCCCTCGCAGCTCGCGCTCACCCTGCGCGCCGTCGGCGGCCTCACGACCGCGGAGATCGCCGCCGCGTTCCTCGTGCCCGAGGCGACGATGGCGCAGCGCATCAGCCGCGCCAAGCAGCGCGTCAAGGACAAGAGCTTCAGCGTCCAGCTCGAGCGGCTCCCAGTCGTCCTTCATGTCCTCTATCTGGTCTTCAACGAGGGCTACACGGCCAGCTCAGGCCCCGAGCTCGCGCGCGTCGAGCTCACCCGCGAGGCGATCCGGCTCACGCGCCTCGCCCACCGGCTGCTTCCCGATGACCCCGAGCTGGCGGGCCTGCTCGCGCTGATGCTGCTCACCGACGCGCGTCGCGCCGCGCGCACCGGCCCGGGCGGGCTCGTCCCGCTGGCCGAGCAGGACCGCTCGCTGTGGGACGCGGCCGCGATCCGCGAGGGCGTCGCGTTGATCGAGGCCACGCTCCCGCGCGGCCCCGTCGGCCCGTACCAGCTCCAAGCCGCGATCGCGGCCATCCACGCCGAGGCGCCGCGCGCCGCCGACACCGACTGGCCCCAGATCGTCGCCCTCTACGACCTCCTCGAACGCCTCGCCCCGAACCCGATGGTCACGCTCAACCGCGCCGTCGCGATCGGCATGGTCTCCGGCCCCCGCGCCGGCCTCGCCGCCCTTGCCGGCCTCGACGAGTCCCTCCCGGGCCACCACCGCCTCGAAGCCGTCCGAGCCCACCTGCTCGAAGAAGCCGGAGACCACGCTCTGGCCATCGCCGCCTACCGCATCGCCGCCCGCGCCACCACCTCGCTCCCGGAGCGCCGCTACCTCGAAACGAGAGCCGCTCGCTTATCCAGCGTTTAGATAAAGGGGCCAGGCCCCTTTAAGAGCGGACGAGGCGGGTGGCGAGCTTTCGGAGGGCGTCGCGGAGGGCCGGCGGGTGGTGGACGGTGAAGCCGCAGCCCGCTGCGGCGAGGAGGCCGGCGGCCCAGTCGAGCGAGTCGGCGCGGAGGCGCAGCAGGGTTCCGTCGGGGGCCGGTTCGAGCTCGGCGAGGGTCGGGGGGAAGCGGCGGGCGGCGGTGGCGAGGTCGGTGTGCAGGAGGACCTCGATCTCGTGGGTCCAGGGGACGCGGGCGAGCGTGCGGGAGACGAAGGCGATCGCGTCGAAGCCGTCCGGGGCGGGTTCGGCCGGGCCGCCGAGCCGGATGGTTCCGAAGCGGTCGGCGCGCAGGGTCCGGGGTTCACCGCGGGCGTGGTCGTGGGCCGGGACGTACCAGCGGCCGTTGTGGGCGACGAGGCCGTAGGGGCTCAGCTCGCGGAAGGTGTCGACGCCCGCCGAATCGGTGTACTTGGCCAGGATCCGGCGGTTGCGGCTGGAGGCCTCGGCGATTGCGAGCAGCAGTTCGCCGTCCAGCGGCGCGGACTCCAGCTCACCGGTGAAGCCAAGGGTGTGCTCCAGCGATTCGACACCGAGCCGGACCCGGTCGGGCAGGACGCGACGGACCTTCGCCAGCGCGGCGTCGGACTCGAGGCCGAGCCGGCGCGCGGCCATCAGGCCGAGCGCGACCGCGGCGGCCTCGCCCGGCGTGAACATCAGCGGCGGCACGCGGTAGCCGGGCCGCAGCCGGTAGCTGCCGCCGCGGCCGCGCTCGCCCTCGACGGGGATGCCGAGATCGCGCAGCGCCACGATGTCGCGGCGGACCGTGCGGACGTCGACGCCGAGCTGCGCCGCGAGTTCAGGCCCCGTCGCGGAGGCCCGGTCCTGGAGCGCCTCGAGCAGCAGGAGCACACGATCGGTCTTGGCCATCAGCGGACAGATACTGCCCTGTATTGGCGGTACGGTCCAGTGCATGGCGTACGAACCACGACAGATCACGTTCCTCGGGCGCGAGGGGCAGACCAAGCACTACGGCATCGGCAACCCACGGGCCGCTGCCGAGCGCGACGCTGGCCGAGGCCGTCCGCGCGCTCGCCGAGCCCGGCGTCCCCGGCTTCACGATCGCCCACGAGGGCAAGGCTGCCGCGATGGCGCTCGTCTACTGGTGGGCGGACGAGAACGAGGTCCACCGCCGCGCCTACGCGGCGCCGCTCGCCACTCGAGGACGCGGCGGCCCTGGAGCCGCTCGGCGGCGCCGGGATGGCCTGCGTCTGGGAGCTCGAGGTGATCGACTTCGAGCGCCGGGCCTGGCTGGAGGACGTGCTGATCGACGGCGACATCGACGCCTACCTCGAGCGCGCGCTCGAGCCGGTGGCCGTCTGATGCCGGTCACGGACTTCGACTTCCTGCCCGGCAGCTGGCAGATCCACAACCGCCGCCTCGTCGACCTGCTCGATCCCACGTGTGACGAGTGGGAGGAGTTCGACGCGACCTCGCACGCCGAGGCGATGCTCGGCGGCGTCGGCAACCTCGACCACTTCCACACCGCCGGCTACGAAGGCTTCTCGCTGCGCCTGCACGACCCGGAGACCGACACGTGGCGGATCTGGTGGTCCTCGACCTCGCGGCCGGGCCGCCTCGATCCGCCGGTCAAGGGCCGCTTCGACGAGGACGGCTCAAGCGCCCGCTTCGAGACCGCCGACGTGCTCGACGGCATCCCGATCCGGATGCGCTTCGACTGGTCGGAGATCACCCGCGACTCGGCCCGCTGGGACCAGGCCTTCTCGTTCGACGACGGGAAGACCTGGAAGCCCAACTGGACGATGCTCCTGAGCAGGGGTCCGGGGGGCGGCAGGCCCCCCGGTGATTTTTAGGCCGGAGCCGCGACCAGCTTCGAGGCCGCGCCGACGATCGCGTCGGCGTCGATCTTCGCGCCGGCCAACAGCTCCGCGGGCGTGCCGGAACCGGGGATCTCGCGGACCGCGAGCTTGACCACGTGGGCGCGCTCGTCGCCCGCGGCCAGCGCCTCGAGGACCGCGTCGCCGAGCCCGCCCTCAGGGGCGTGGTCCTCGACGGTCACGATCGCGCCGCAGTCGCGCGCCGCGGCGAGCACGGCGTCGGCGTCGATCGGCTTGAGCGAGTAGGCGTCGAGCACGCGCGCGTGGATGCCGTCGTCGGCCAGCCGCTCGGCGGCCTTGACCGCCTCGTCGAGCGTGATCCCGCAGGCGATGATCGCGACGTCGGAGCCCTCGTGGGCGATCCGGCTGCCGCCGATCGAGACGTCCTCGTCGGGCGCCGTCCGCACCGGGGTCTTGGCCCGCAGCGTGCGGATGAACGAGATGCCTTCCCGGTCGGCCAGCGCCTCCACGAGCTTCGCCGTCTGGTTGGCGTCGCTCGGGTGCAGGACGGTCGAGCCGTGGATGGCGCGCAGCGACGCGATGTCCTCCAGCGCCATCTGCGACGGCCCGTCCTCGCCGATCGAGACGCCGGCGTGCGAGCCCGAGAGCGTCAGGTTCGCGCGCGAGATCGCCGCCATGCGGACGAAGTCGTACGCGCGCGAGAGGAACGCGGAGAACGTCGACACGTACGGCGTCCAGCCGCGCACCTGCATGCCGACCGCGGCCGCCACGAGCTGCTGCTCGGCGATGAACATCTCGAAGTAGCGGTCCGGGTGCGCCTCGCGGAAGTCCTCGGAGTGCGTCGAGTTGGAGACCTCGCCGTCGAGCGCGACCACGTCGCCGCGCACGTCCGCCAGCGCGGCGATCGACAGGCCGTAGGCCTTGCGCGTCGCCTCCTCGTCGCCGAGCTCCCAGGACGGCAGCGACCCGCCGGAAGTCTCGAAGACGTGCGGCGACCCGGCGGCAGGCTTGGCGACGGAGACGGTGAGATCGCGCTCGCCGCCGAGCTCCTCGATCGCGCCTTCCGGGTCATCCAGCGGCTTGCCGTGCTTGCCGGGCTGATCCTCGACCGCCTTGACCCCGCGGCCCTTCATCGTCTTGGCGACGATCGCGGTCGGCCGGTCCGTGGTCGCCTCGGCCTCCGCGTAGGCGGCCTCGATCGCCTCGACGTCGTGTCCGTCGATCGCGATCGCCTTCCAGCCGAAGGCCTCGATCCGGCGCACGTAGCCGTCGAGGTCCCAGCCGAGCATCGTCTCGCGCGTCTGCCCGAGCCGGTTGACGTCGATGATCGCCGTCAGGTTCGACAGGCCCTCCCAGCCGGCGTGCTGGAAGGCCTCCCACATCGAGCCCTCGGCCATCTCGGAGTCGCCGCACAGCACCCACACGCGGTAGGGCAGCTGGTCCAGCGCGCGGCCGGCCATCGCGACGCCGACGCCGATCGGCAGGCCCTGGCCGAGCGAGCCGGTGGCGACGTCGGTCGGCGGGATCCGCGGTGTCGGGTGGCCTTCGAGCCGCGAACCGAGCTTGCGGAACGTCAGCAGCTCCTCGTCGTCGATCGCGCCGACGGCCTTCAGGATCGCGTAGTACAGCGGCGACGCGTGGCCCTTGGAGAAGATCAGGTGATCGTTGGCCGGGTTCTTGGGGTTCGCGTAGTCGAGCTTCAGATGGCCGTCGAGCAGGACCGCCATCAGGTCGGCGGCGGACATCGACGAGGTGGGGTGGCCCGAGCCGGCGGCGGCCGTCGCGCGGACGGAGTCCACGCGCAGCTGCTGGCCGAGCTCGCGCCGGAAGCCGGCGTCGCGGGCCATCAGGCGGTCACCAGCTTCAGCTTGCTCTCCAGGCCCTCGATCAGGTCGGCGAAGGACTTGGCGAACTTCTCCACGCCCTCGCGCTCGATCGTCGCGATCACGTCGTCGTACGGGACGCCGGCGTCTTCGAGCGCCGCCAGCACCCGCTTGGCCTCGTCGAGGTCTTCGAGGATCGTGTCGCCGCGGATCGAGCCGTGATCCTCGACCGCGTCGATCAGCGACGGAGGCATCGTGTTCACGGTGTCCGGCCCGACCAGCTCCTCGGCGTACAGCGTGTCCTTGTAGGCCTTGTTCTTGGTCGAGGTCGAAGCCCACAGGCAGCGCTGCTTGGTCGCGCCCTTGGCCTCCAGCGCCTCCCACTCCGGCCCGGAGAAGACCTCGAGGTAGACCTGGTAGGCGAGCCGTGCGTTGGCGATCCCGAGCTTGCCCTTGAGGTCGTCGTGGCCGCCGATCGCGTCGAGGCGGTTGTCGGCCTCGGTGTCCACCCGGGAGACGAAGAACGAGGCGACGGACGCGAGCTTGCCGCTCGGGTCGCCGCCGCCGTCGACGAAGCGCCGCAGTCCGCGGATGTAGGCCTCGGCGACCTCGCGGTGGCGCTCGAGGGAGAAGATCAGCGTGACGTTGACCGGGATGCCCTTGGCGATCGTGTCCTCGATCGCCTGCACGCCCTCACGCGTGGCCGGGATCTTGATGTAGGCGTTCGGACGGTCGACGAGCGCGTGCAGCCGCTCGGCCTCCGCCGCCGTCGCCTCGGTCTCGTGCGCGAGCGTGGGATCGACTTCGAGCGAGACCCAGCCGTCCTTGCCGCGTCCCTCGTCCCAGACCGGCCGCAGGATGTCGCAGGCGTCGCGGATGTCGTCCTTGGCGAGCTGCCAGAAGATCTCCTTGGGATCGTCGAGCGAGCCGCTCAGTTCCCGGATCTGGTCGTCATAGGCGTCGCCCTCGGCGATCGCGCCCTGGAAGATCGTCGGGTTGGACGTCACGCCGACCACCCCTTGCGCGACCAACCCCTTGAGATCTCCGTCCTTGACGAAGCGCCGGGACAAATAGTCGATCCACACGCTCTGGTCGCGTGCGGCGAGCTGCTGGAGGGGAGTCATGTCGGGGGGTCCTTTCAGAGGGTTCCTCAACAATGACACTCCCCATGCGGGGGCCCGGGCTAACGAATCGTGAAAGCGAGGGACGCGCGCGGCGCCCCTCGCTCTCAACGTGGTCGGGTGGCGATCTCGCGCAGCCAGGCGGCTACGGCCTGCTCGTCACGCCGTGCCTCTCTGCGCCGCGCGGCGCGCGCCTGGGAGGCGGTGATGGTGTTGGGCTCCGTGGGCCGGGAAAAACGCTTGGATGGCACCACCGGAGAGCTGCCCGTGCGTGGTTGCTGACTCGCCGAGGAAGCAATCGACATTGCCGACAAACCTACCCCTCGCGTTCAGCCTTGTCCACGCCATTGGGGCCAACCGTGACGCTTTGTTCTCGCCCTGACGTCCAACCGAAATCTCAGTGGGCGAGGCACGCGATCGGCATCAGCACGTACTCGAGGAAGAACAGCGCCCAGACGCGCATGTAGAAGCGCGTGAAGCTCGCCTTGTCGCGCGGGTCCGCCTGTCTGGACCAGTACCAGAGGAGTGCCGCGGCGCCAAGCTGACCGACGGCCAGGACGACGGGCTGCACCGAGCCGGCGAGCAGGAACGGACCGAGCACGATCATCCCGCCGTAGGCGAGCGCGAGCGCGGCCAGGCCGATGCCGAAGACCCGCTCTGGGCCTAGACGCACCGTGAAGGTGTGGATCGAGTACTGCCGGTCGCCCTCGAGGTCCGGCACGTCCTTGAGCACGGCGATCGCGAACGAGAACGGGAGCACGAACAGGCACAGCGCCCACACCGGCGGGCTGATGTCGCCCGCGAAGTGCCAGTAGACGCCGAGGTTGACGACGAGGCTGCGCACGCCGGTGATGCACAGCGAGGCGGCGACCGGAAAGCGCTTGAGCCGGAACGGCGGCAGCGAGTACAGCGCGCCCACGGCCAGGCCGGCGGCGACCGCGACCGTCTCGACCGCCCCCTGCGTCGCCGCCATCGCCAGCGGGATCACCGTGCATGCCGCGACGACGATCCGCGCCGACCGCATCGAGAGGTCGCCCGCCGCGATCGGCAGCCATGGCTTGTTGATCCGGTCGATCTCGACGTCGGTGAGCTGGTTGACGCCGACGATCGCGATGTTGACCGTCAGGCCCGCGATCAGCGTGGCCAGCAGGTCGCCGGCGCCGCCGGCCGAGGCGTCCTCGGCCACGGCGATCGCAAACAGGCCGATGATCGAGAGAGCGGTCCCGATCAGCGTGTGCGGCCGCCCGAAGCGCCAGAGCACGAGCGCCGGGTTGGCGCGGACGTGGGTGGCGGCGGCGGTCACGGGGCGGCGTGGGGCGGCGGGCGGACGGCGCGCGGCGGCGCGGCGGTGAGCGACCGGCGGGCAGCGCACGGCGGCGCGGCGGCGAGCGACGGCGGGCGGCGCGCGGCGGGGCGGCGAGCGACCGGCGGGCAATCCGCGGCGGCCGGGCGACGCGGGCCGCCGTCGGTCATGCCGCCCGCCTCGCGGCGACGCGGTCGCGCAGCGTGAGGACGGCGGCGATCGGGATGAACGCGGCGCCCGCGGCGGAGCCCGCCACGAAGCGCGCGGCGAAGCGCGCGCGGCTCACCGGCTCCTCGGCCACCGGCGCGGCGCCCGCGGCGGGGGACGGCCCGGGCGCCGGCTTGACCCCGGTCACGGCCAGCGCGTACGGCGCGCGCCGGTCGCGGTACCAGTCCGGCGCGAGCTCACGCACCTGGACGTCCGTGAAGCCCGCGGTCTCCATCCAGCCCGTGTACTCCTCGACCGCCGGGAAGAGCATCCACGTCTCGGCGAGCGCGCGGGCGACCCGGTTGGCGGGCCGGACCGGCCCGATCATCAGCGCCGTGCCGCCGGACCGGGTCACCCGGTAGGCCTCGGCGAGCCCGCGCTGCGGATCCGGCCAGTACTCGATCGACCCGGCCGAGACGTAGCGGTCGAAGCTGTCGTCGGCGAACGGCAGCGCCTCGGCGTCGCCCAGCACGCGCGGACACGCCGCCAGCGCCGGTTTGGACCGGCTGCGCGCCAACTGGTGCGGGCTCTGGTCGAGCATCGTCACCCGCGACGGATCGATGCGCTCGACGATCCCCTCGGTCGTGAAGCCGGTGCCGGCGCCGACGTCGAGCACCGTCAGATCGCCGTCCAGGCGCCCTTCCGCCAGTGCGCGGGTACGCATCGCCGGCGTCCAGAACAGCGGGTTCACCCACCGGTCGTACCCCAGCGAGAGGAACCGATAGAACCAATAGGCCTCGCGCTTGTGCTGGATCAGACGCATGGCTTCGGCACGATACGGGTGTGAGCGAGGCGCTGGATCAGTGGCTGCCCGAGGCGAACGTGCGGACCTTCCATCGCCGCGTGGCCGCCGCCGACAGCGGGGCCCTGTGGGCCGAGGCGACGCGCATCCGCCTCGCCGACACGCGCCGGCTCGGCAAGCTCGTCGGCTGGCGCATCCCCGGCGTCGACGGCGCGCAGACCTACCACGAGCTCTTTCGCGCCTATCCGTTCACGGTGCTCGAGCACAGCGACTCCACGCTCGTCTCCGGCCTCTGCGGCCGGATCTGGACGATCGCGCGCGACTACCCCGCGCTCGACGGCCCCGAGCACTTCGCGGCCTGGGATGAGCCGGGCACGGTCCGCGTCGCGTTCGCCCACTGGGTCCGAGCCGCTCGACGACGGCCGCGCCGAGTTGTTCTCCGAGGCGCGCGTGCAGGCGGTCGACACCCAGGCGCGCCTGCGGTTGAAGGCGATCTGGACCCTGCTCGGCCCGTTCGAGCGTCTCGTCGGTGCCGAGCCGCTGGAACTTGCGGTGCGCAGGTCCGAGCAGGCAACCTAGACTGGTCCGCCGGATGGAGTCGGATTCGGTGCCCGCGGGGCTGGAGGACCCGCAGCGGATCGAGGCGGCGCGCCGCGTGCTGGCACAGGCGGGCGGAGAGGCCCTCGACCGCCTGGCCGCGCTGAGCGCGCGCCTGCTCGGCGCTGCCCACGCGCAGGTCGCGATCGTCACCGACGCGCCGGTGGCGCTCACACCGGTCGCGCCGAGACAGCCGAGCGCGGACGCGCTGCTGGTCAGGACCGTCGCCAGCGGCGCGCCGCTGGTCCTCGCCGACGCCCGGGCGCCGGGCATCGCCGGCTTCCTCGGGGTCCCGATCGTCGCCGCGGGCGAGCGCGTCGGCGCGCTGTGCGTCTACGACAGCCAGCCGTACGAGTGGACCGACCACGACGTCGAGATCCTGCGCGACCTGGCGCGGACGGTGGCGGGCGAGCTCGAGCGCAGTGCCCTCGCGGCGGAGCTCGAGGACAGCACCGTGCGGCTCGATCTGGGCTTCGAGGCGGCGGCGATCGGCAGCTTCGACTGGAACCTGGTGACCAACGCGCTGCACTGGGACGACCGGCTGATGGAGCTCTTCGGCTACGACCCGGAGACCTACGTCCCGCACATCGACTCGTTCTCGGCCCGGCTGCACCCAGACGATCGCGAGCGCGTCGAGGCGGCGATCGGCCGCGCCGTCGACAGCCGCGGCGAGTACGAGGCCGACTATCGCGTGGTCCACCCCGACGGCGCGGTGCGCTGGGTCGCCGCGCGTGGGCGAGTGCTCAGCGGCCCCGACGGGCGGCCCGCGCGGATGCTCGGCGCGGCCTACGACACGACCGCCGTCCACAGCGCCGCCGAACGTCTCGGCCGCGTGCTGGAGACGATGAGCACCGCGTTCTTCACGCTCGCACGCGACTGGCGCTTCACCTATCTCAACGCCGCGGCGGAGGCGATCCTCGGGCGGCGCCGCGAGGAGTTGGTCGGTCGCGCGCTGTGGCAGGCCTACCCCGACCTGGGGGGCACCGAGAGCGACATCGCCTACCGCGAGGCGATGGAGACCGGCCGGCCGGTCAGCTTCGAGCAGTACTACTCGCCGCTGGACACCTGGTTCGACGTCCGCGCGACGCCCAACGACGACGGCTTGAGCATCTACTTCCACGACATCACCAACCGCGTGCGCGCCGAGCAGGACGCCGTCCGGCTCGCCGGCGAGCGTGAGGCGGCGCTCGCGGAGACCGGCGCCGCGACCGGCCGGCTGCAGATCCTCAGCGCCGCCAGCGCGCGGCTGGCCGGGAACGCTCGAGGTCGACGAGCTGCTGCGGATCCTCGGCGACGTCGTCCTCAACGGCTTCGGCGGGGGCCTCGTCGTCGCGCTCGACGAGCGCATCCTCGACGACACCAGGGGCTCGGGCATGCGGATCGCCTACACCGACGACCCGGTCCTGACGGAGCGCCTGCTGGAGCAGCCACTCCAGGTCGAGCAGTTCGGGGCGCGGACCGCCGTCGTCGGCGACCTGATCACGGCGCTGGCCGGCGAGCCGCTCGCCGGGCGCCCGGCGCTCGCCCTCCCGCTGCGCTCGCGCGGGCGCCTGCTGGGCGCCGCGGTCGTGATCGAGCCGGTCGAGGGCGCGCTCGACCGCCGCGTGCTGGTCGAGCTCGCCGCGCGCGCCGGCGTCGCGCTCGACAACGCCCTGCTCTTCGGGGCCGAGCGTCGCCTGGCACTCACGCTCCAGCGCTCGCTGCAGCCGACCGCGCTGCCGAGCCTGCCGGGGATCGAGCTCGCGGCGCGCTACCTCCCGGGAGCGGGCGGAAGCGACGTCGGCGGCGACTTCTACCTCGGCCACGAGCTCGAGGACGGCCGCCTGCTGCTGGTCATCGGCGACGTCATGGGCCACGGCCCGCAGGCGGCCGCGCGGATGGGCCAGCTGCGCGCGGTGCTCGCCGCCTACGCCTATGAGGGCGACCCGCCCGATCGCGTGCTCGCTCACGTCTCGGCGCGCGCGCCCGCGCTGCTGGACCTGCCGATGGCGACGGCCCTGGCCGGGATCTACGACCCCGGCTCGCGCCGCTTCACCTTCGCGCTGGCGGGCCATCTGCCGCCGCTGGTCGCGCCGGTCCACGGCGCCCCGGCGATCGTCGCGGCCGAGCCGGGGCCGCCGCTGGGAAGCGGCGTCAGCAACTACGAGCGGCACACGCTCGAGCTGCCCGAGGCGGCGACGCTCGTGCTCTACACGGACGGGCTGATCGAGGACCGCAAGCGCTCGATCGACGTCGGGCTCGAGCTGCTGCGCGGCGCGCTCGTCGACGTCGAGCTGGCGCCCGAGGCGGTCTGCGACCAGATCCTGATCTCGCTCGCCCGCGAGACCGGCGCCGAGGACGACATCGCGCTGCTGGTCATGCGCCACCTGGCGTAGCGCCGTCCTCGAGCCCCGCCGCCAGCGATTCGCCCGCGAGCCAGAGCCGGCGGCCGCGGTGCACGCGTACGCGCAGCCGCCCGAGCAGGTGGTGGCGGGAGCGGACCTCCAACCGACGCTCGGCCGGGATCGGCACGGCGAGGTCGAGCGGCGCGCCCGGTGCCTCGCCCTCGATCTCGACCTTCCAGCGCGCCGAGCTGGCCCGGATCCGCCACTCGCCGCCGCCCGCCCGCGCGACGGTCCGCGCGAGCGGCGGCGCAAGGGTCATGACCCCGTCCGGCGTCCACGCGGCGACGGCGGTCGGCGCGATCCCGTGGATGCGGCCGCCGGCGAAGGCCACGCCCGCACCGCCGTCGAAGCCCGCCTGCCCCCACCACCAGTGCGAGGCGAACGCCGCGCCCCAGTTCTTCTCGGCGTACACGCTCGCGCCGTCCAGCGAGCGCTCGCCGAAGCTGCCCGTCACGTGCGCGCCGAGCAGGTGCGGTGACCAGTACTGGCCGAGCCACGGCACCGAATGCGCGGGACCGAGCGGCCCCCACGGCCGCCGCGGCCAGTCCCGTCTGGCCCGCCACCGCGCGCTCAGGCGCTTGCCGAGGTCGACCGTCAGCGAGTCCGCGTCGGCGTGCAGGTACGGCGTGACGTTGACGCCGAGCCCGTTCGGATCGATCCAGGCGTTGTCGGCGATCACCGTGCGCTCGAACCCGCCGGGTTCGGAGGCCAGCGTCAGCATCGCCCATGTCCCGCGCGCGTCACGGCAGACGCCCGCGATCACCGCGACGCTCCAGTCAGGCCCCGCGAAACGCCAGTAGTAGCCCTCGAACGGGAGGCCGTGCGCGCGCCGCGGGTCGCCGAACGGAAGGTCGGCGCCGGTACGGCGGTAGGCGCGCGTCAGCGCGAGATCAGGGCGTGTGTGACCGGGAGGTTCCAGCGGGTCTCGGCGTCCGCGAGCGATTCGTCCTCACGGTAGTCGCGATCGCCTTCCGGGTGCGAGAAGATCACGATCCGGTCCGCCGCGAACGTCGCCAGGGCGTCGTCGATCGCCTGGGCGGGGTCGGACTCGCCGACCGCGCCGGCCGCGTCGACGCCCTCCTCCTCGAGGCGCTCGACGGAGTCGGTCTCCGCGGTCGTCGCCTCGGCGATCGCGTCGTCGGGGTCCGAGACCCAGAACGCGAGCTTGGACTGGTTGCTGGCGGGGGAGAGGACGAGCACCTCGGCGCCCGAGATGTCCTCGTCGAGGGTCTCGCGCAGGAAGGCGGCGTCGATCGGCTCAGGGGTGACGACGAGCAGTTTCACGGGGTTGCGCTACCCCTGCCCGAGGCGGCCGAAACAGCAGGTCGTCGTAGGTGACCGGCGCCCGGTCGCGCGCGCGTTCGAGCACGTGCTGGATGGCGAGGACGTGGCGCGCGTGGTCGAAGTCGGCCGGGTGCAGGTCCAGGCGCAGCAGCCGCCCCGAGCACGCCGCGCCCGCGCGGACCAGCGCCGGCGAGACCGCCCGCGCCAGCGGGCCCGCGGTGCCGAAGCCCAGCGCCGGCGTGTGGGCGCGT
The DNA here is from genome assembly GCA_963848475.1 of uncultured Solirubrobacteraceae bacterium. Lineage (GTDB taxonomy): Bacteria > Actinomycetota > Thermoleophilia > Solirubrobacterales > Solirubrobacteraceae > Solirubrobacter. The sequence goes on from CAWKDW010000013.1 coordinate 112,341, forward strand.
GCGGCGCCGCGCAGCGTCAGCAGCGTCGCCCACCAGTCGAAGCGGGTGGCGAGGTGCGCGCGCAGCGCGGACGTGTAGGCGTAGCCGGGCGCCACGAACCCGCGCGGTTCGAGGCCCGCGTCGACCAGGACGCTGCGGCCGGTCTCGACCGAGGCGATCGTGGCCGCGGCGTCGAGGCCCGGGTACTCGGCCGCGACGCGGCGCAGCGGCCGTGTGCGCGTGCGCCGGTGCTGGAGTCCGTGCTGGGCGACCGCGTCGCCCGCGTCGACGCGGTCCAGCAGCCAGTTCGCCAGTTCGGGGAACCGGGCGGGGAACGGGTGCAGCCGCGGCGCTGGGATCACCAGCAGCGTCACCCGTTCCACGCCCAGGTCGTCGAGCCAGTCGCGGATCAGCGCGCAGCGCTCGAAGGTGGCGGGCTCGACGTCATGGATCGCGACGGCGAGCGCGCCGGTCATGCCGCCAGCGCCTCGACCGGCGAGTGCGTGCTGAGTGCGCGGCTCCAGCCTGCGCCCAGCGCGGCGAGCGACGCCTCCCACGTGCGCGTGCGCACCGCGGCGATGCCGCCCGTCGCGAGCCGCCGGCACGAGCTGGGATGGGCCGCCAGGCCGGCCAGCGCGTCGGCCAGCGCGCTGGCCCGCGGCGGGCAGAGGACGCCCGAGCGTCCGCAGGCGATCAGCTCCGACGGCCCGCCGGCGTCGACCGCGACGACCGGGAGCCCGGAGGCCTGCGCCTCGAGCACCACCTGGCCGAAGGTGTCCGTCTGCGAGCAGAAGAGGAAGAGGTCGGCGTCCGCGTAGGTCCGTGCCAGGGCGTCGCCCTCGAGCCAGCCGAGAAACGTCGCCGCCGCGCCGAGCCGGGCGCGCAGCGCGTCCTCCTCGGCACCGCCGCCCGCGAGCACGAGCTCCAGGCGCGGGTCGCGCGCCCGCGCGGCGAGGAACGCGTCGGCGAGCAGGTCGACGCCCTTCTCCTTCGTGAGACGGCCGGCGTAGAGCACGCGGACGCGCCCGTCGGCCGCGCGGGTGCGCAGTGTTGGCGAGAAGCGCTTGACGTCGACGCCGCGATCCCAGCGGCCGATCCGCTCCGGCTCGATGCCGAGCTCGCGCAGCCGCAAGTCCGAGACGTAGGACGGGGAGAGCACCGTGTCGCAGCCGCCGTAGAACGCTCCGAGCGCGACCTCGACGCCCGCGGCGAGCCCGGCGTCGCCGGAGCGCAGGCCCGCGTAGGCGGACAGCTCGGTGTGGTAGGAGCCGGCGATCGGCAGCCCGATGACGCGGCCGATCATCGCCGCGGCGACGCCCGCCGGTCCGGGCGTGCAGAGGTGCAGCACGTCGTAGCGGCCCTCGGCGAGCGTCTCGACGACGGCCGGCAGGCTCGGAACGCCGATCTTCAGCTCCGGGTAGAAGGGCAGCTCGACCTCGGCGACGGCGCTCAGGCGGCGGTCGACGTGCGGGTCGGTGCCGATCACCTCGACCTCGAAGCCCGAGCACACCGCGCTCGCGGATCTCGTCGATCGTGTGCGTGACGCCGTGCATCCCGCCGATCCCGTCGGCGACCAGCGCGATCCGCACGGGCTCGTTCTCGCGCGTGGCGAGCTTGCGCTTCTCGCGGCCCAGGAACGCGGTCGCGGGCGCGTAGGGGATAGCCGCGAAGCAGGCCGTGAAGACCTCCGAGGCGGCCGCGGCGAGCTGCGACGGGTCGGCGACCGCCGTCGCCACCGCGGCCTGCAGGCGCCGCTCGTGGCAGCGGCGCGCGCGGCGCTCGAGGTCGGCGTGCGAGAAGCCGTCCGATTGGAGGAGGGCGAGCAGGTCGCGCTCGCTCAACTGCAAATCCACTGCATCGAGCCACGCGCGCAGCAGGGCTTGGGCATCCTCGGGACCGAGGTCACAGCCCATCTGGCCCGTGCGGGCGTCGCCCTCCGTCATCACGCGCTCGACCATCCGCAGCACCGCCGCCGGGTCGGGAGCGCGGGTCTCCGAGCCGCGGCCGAGTGCGCGGATCGCGAGCGCCATCGCCGCGTGCGCCCACTTCGCCGCCGAGCCCTGCTCGCCGTGCGCGCTGACGCGGCCGGCGCGCACATGGGCGAGAAGCTCGTTCGGCGTCGCGGCGAGCGGCGTCTGCGACCAGGTCCGGCCGATATCGACGCCGGCGTGATCGTCGCTGCCGCCGAGGCCGATGCCGCCGTGGGTCTCGACGTAGATCGCGGCCGGCTGGTTGAGCTCGCTCGCGCGGGAGCCGTTGCGGACCTCCCAGATCTCGAACAGCTGCGCCAGCCGGCGCCGGTGGCGCGGGAGCAGCGGCGCCTCGACGGCGTAGAACGGGTGCGCCAGCGCGCACGTGATCTCGTGCTCGTGCAGGTAGCTCGCGACGACCTCGACATCGTCGGCGTGGGCCTGCAGCCAGTCGTGATCGTCCGGCGTGATCCCGTAGCAGAGGATGTGCACGGCCTGGGGCTCGCCGCGGAAGCCGGCGGTCAGCTCCTCGGAGATGAAGACGTCGGGTCGGTCGGCGATCTCCAGGACCCCGTCGATCGTGTCGTGATCGGTGATCGTTACGAAGTCCATACCTCGGCGCTTGGCGAGCGCGTAGACCTCTTCCGGCGGCGTGGCGCACTCGGGCAGGCCGAGCGAGCGCTGGACGCCGAGCTTCGATTCCTGCGACGCCGTGGAGTGGCAGTGCAGGTCCGCGCGGCTGGTCTCCATGACGCGCAGCATCGCGCGCGCTTGCAGGGACTTTGTGACCAGCCGGGAACCACCGTGTGATCGTGGTGTGAAGCCGCGACCGACTGGAGGTCCGGACAACCTATGCCAACGGGCTGTTCACATTCCGTGCGCGATTACCGACCATTCTCGACCGATGGCCTTCGCGTCCGCTGAGCCGCTTCGCCCTCCTCGCGCCGGCCGCGTCCGCAGTGCGCGGATCGAGCTCGCCGACGGCGCCCGCACGATGGTCCACGTCGCCGGTCATGACGCGTCGCAGGTCGAGCTGCGCGTGGCCGTGCTGCGCGGTCAGGCGCGGCTCGAGCCCTGGTGCGCCGCGCGCGGGGTCGAGGAGGCGCTGGTCGGCGGGTTCTTCGTGCGCCCGGACGGGTCGCCGCTGGGTGAGGTCCGCACGCGCGGCGTCGCCCGCCGCCACGTGCCCTTCGACGCGCCCTGGGACCAGAACCGCGCGTGCGTTCACGTGCGCGGTGGCGTCGCGAGCATCGCGCCGCGGGACGAGTTGCCCGCGCAGCCGCGCGGCGACCTGCTGCAGGCCGGGCCGCTGCTGGTGCGAGACGGCGCGCCGGTGTTCCGCCGCGAGGAGGATCGCGAGGGCTTTCGGGCCGGCATGGCCCAGTTCGACTCCGACATCACCGACGGTCGCTACCCGCGCGCGGCGCTCGGTCTCGCCGCCGACGGCCGCATGTTCGCGGTCGCCTGTGACGGCCGCGGGCGCTTCGACTCCGGCCTGACGCTGGAAGAGCTGGCCGCGCTGATGGCGGCGCTCGGGTGCGAGACGGCGCTGAACCTCGACGGCGGCGGCTCGACCTCACTCGTCTCCGGCGGGCGCCTGCGCAACCGCCCGCGCGCGCGCTGGGAGCGGCCCGAGGTCGGGGGCCCCGTGTCCACCGCGCGCTGTTCGTGCCGCGACACAGCGCTCGCGGCTCCGGTTGCGCCGCATGCCGGCGCCGCCGACTAGACCGGCGCTCGCGGTTCGCCCCCGCCGCGCACCTCGATGCTCAGAAGGTCCCCACCTTCGTGGTCGACCTGCAGCGTGGTGTGCTCGATCCCGAAGCGGTCGTGGAGCACGACCTCCAGCTCCATGCGCGCCCGGTGGCAGTCGTCGTCGGTGCCGACGAGGACGTGCGCGGACAGTGCCGGGAACCCCGAGGTGACCTCCCAGACGTGCAGATCGTGGACCTCGGTGATGCCGGGGACGGCGATCATCGCGGAGCCGACCGCGCCCACGTCGATCCCCTTCGGCGCGGCCTCGAGGAAGATCCGCCCGGAGTCGCGCAGCAGCGCGTACGCCGCCCGCAGCATGACCGCGGCCACGAACAGCGAGGCGACGCCGTCGGCCCGGTCCCAGCCGGTGAGCAGGATCACGGCGCCCGCGATCGCCGTCGCGATGAACGCCGCCAGGTCGGTGAGGACGTGCTGGAAGGCGCCCTCGACGTTCAAGGACGTCCGATCCGCGCCGTGGAGCACCACCGTCGCGATCACGTTGACGACGACGCCGACGAGCGCGACGACCAGGACGATCCCGCCCTCCACCGTCGGTGGGTCGATCAGACGGCGGATGCCCTCGTAGGTGATCAGCAGCCCGAGCACCAGCAGCGTCGCGCCGTTGAACTGCGCCGACAGGATCTCGGTCCGCTTGAGCCCGTAGGTCATCGCTCCCGACGCCGGCCGCGCGGCGAGCCGGATCGCCACCAGCGCCAGGGCGAGCGCGCCGGCGTCGGTGAGCATGTGCGCGGCGTCGCTGAGCAGCGCCAGCGAGGAGGCGATGATCCCGAAGACGACCTCGACCAGCATCAGCCCGACGAGCAGGGTGAGCGCGATCCGCAGACGGCCGACCGTGGCGTCGGCCGGGGCGTGCGAGTGCCCGGCGCCGTGATCGTGGTCGTGGTGGTGGCTCACGGCTTCAATGATGGTGCAGCGGGCTTGGGTATGTTCACCCCCTGACCACATTTCCTTCACCGCCGCCGCGCGTCCTGATGGGCCTGCTCTTCTACCCGCGCGGGGGCTCAGCCCACGTCGCCCGCAACCTGGCCTCGGCGCTGCCCCAGGCCGGCTGGGACGCGACGATCGTCTCCGGCTCGGTCACACTCCCGAACCATCCCGGCGACGCGACGGCGTTCTACGAGGAGCTCGACGTGCACCCGGTCGACATGACCAGCGCGCTCACCGCCGCCGACCCGCTCGCCGGCCAGCCGCCGATGCATCCCTCCTACGAGGACCGGCCCAACGCCCCGGATCGCGTCTTCGCGCGGCTCGACGACGACGACGCCGAGCAGCAGGTGCTGGCCTGGACGCGCGCGCTGCAGTCCGTCGGCGCCGCCGACTTCGACGTCCTGCACCTGCACCACCTGACGCCGCTGTATGAGGCCGCGGCCCGCGTCGCCCCGGCCGTGCCGATCGTCGGGCACCTGCACGGCACCGAGCTGCTGATGCTCGAGGCGATCGAGGAGGACCCGCACCGCTGGTCCTACGGCCCCGCCTGGGCCGAGCGCCTGCGCGGCTGGGCGCAGTCGGCGGACCGGCTGATCGTGCTGACCGACTCGGCGATCGAGCGCGCCGAGCGCCTGCTCGGGATCGATCCCGAGCGCTGCGTCCAGGTCTCCAACGGCTTCAACCCCGACCACTTCGGGCCGCGGCACCTCGACCATCGCGCGCTGTGGCGCCGGATGCTCGTCGACGAGCCGCGCGGCTGGGCGCCGAACGAGGAGCCGGGCACCGTCAGCTATCCACCCGAGGCGCTCGAGCCGTTCAGCGACGACGACGGTGAGACGCCGGTGCTGCTCTACGTCGGCCGCTACACCGAGGTCAAGCGGATCCCGCTGCTGATCGAGGCCTACGAGCGCGCCCGGTCGGGCTTCAACCGCCGCAGCCCGCTCGTGATCGTCGGCGGCTTCCCCGGCGAGTGGGAGGGCGAGCATCCCTACGACACGATCCGCCGCCTCGGCGCCCGCGACGTCTTCCTCGCCGGCTGGCACGACCACCACGAGCTGGCCGACATCCTCGCCGCGGCCGACGCGATCGTGCTGCCGTCGGTGCGCGAGCAGTTCGGGCAGGTGCTCGTGGAGGGCATGGCCTGCGGGCTGCCGCCGATCGCGGTCGACGCGTACGGTCCGGCCGACATCGTCGATCACGGCGAGACGGGCTGGCTGGTCGAGCCCGACGATGTCGTGAGCCTGACGAACGCCCTCGTCGAGGCCATCAACCGCCCTGGCGAGCGCCGCCGGCGAGGGACCAATGCGCTCGCCGCCGCACACGAGCGCTACGCCTGGCCGGCGCTGGCCCGGAAGGTCGCTGAGATCTACGACGAGGTGCTCGACGCAACATCGTTGCGCGAAAACACCGCTCTGACGCGCTGAACTGTGCGTGTGACGCAGCAGTCAGGTGTTCAGGGGTTTGGCTGCGGCCGAACCCGCTGCTACCGTTTTCGCTCCCTTCCGAGCCCTCGGATGGGGCGTCGCGTCCCCCACCCGTCTCTCGCCCATGCCTGAACGTCCCAGCGGCCGGATCGGCCTCTACGACCCGACCTATGAGCACGACGCCTGTGGCGTCGCCATGGTCGCCAAGCTCGACGGAACGCGGTCTCACGAGACCGTCGTCCGCGCGATCGTCGCGCTCGAGAACCTCGAACATCGCGGGGCCGCGGGCGCGGACCCGAACACGGGCGACGGCGCTGGAATCCTGCTCCAGCTGCCCGACGAGTTCATCCGCGGTGTGATCGAGGAGGACCTGCCGCCGCCCGGCGCCTACGGCGTCTGCGTCTGCTTCCTCCCGCGTGAGGAGGAGCGTCGGCTGGAGCTCGAGCAACTGCTCGAGGAGACGGTCGTCGCCGAGGGCCAGCGCGTCGTCGCCTGGCGCGACGTGCCGGTCGACAAGGACTACGTCGGCATCACGGCCAACCTCTACGCGCCCTACATCAAGCACCTCGTGGTGGCCGCGTCCGACGAGTTGGCGGCCGACCAGGACGCGTTCGAACGCAAGCTCTACGTGATCCGCCGCGTGGCCGAGATCGCCGCCGGCCCGGAGCTCGTGATCCCGAGCTTCAGCAGCCGCACGATCGTCTACAAGGGCATGCTCACGAGCCCGCAGGTCCTGGGCTATTTCCCGGACCTCGCCGACCCGCGGACCAAGTCCGCGCTCGCGCTCGTCCACTCGCGCTTCAGCACCAACACGTTCCCGAGCTGGGAGCTCGCGCACCCGTACCGGATGATCGCCCACAACGGCGAGATCAACACGCTGCGCGGCAACGTCAACTGGATGCGCGCCCGCGAGTCCCAGCTCGCCTCCGAGCTCTTCGGCGACGACCTGCAGAAGGTGCTCCCGGTCGTGCGTCCCGGCGGCTCTGACAGCGCGACGTTCGACAACGTGCTCGAGCTGCTCGTGCTGGCGGGCCGCAGCCTGCCGCACGCGGTGATGATGATGATCCCGGAGGCCTACGAGAACCGGGACGATCTGCCCGACGATCTCAAGGGCTTCTACGCCTTCCACTCGACGCTGATGGAGCCGTGGGACGGCCCCGCGGCGGTGGCCTTCACCGACGGCCGCGTGATCGGCGCGACGCTGGACCGCAACGGTCTGCGCCCGGGTCGCTGGCTGGAGACCGAGGACGGCTGGGTGGTCCTGGGCTCGGAGTCCGGCGTGATGGACGAGGCGCCCGCGAACGTCAAGCGCAAGGGCCGCCTGCAGCCCGGCAAGCTCTTCCTCGTCGACCTCGAGCGCGGCCTGATCGTCGACGACGGTGAGGTCAAGCGCGAGGTCGCCGGCGCACAGCCCTACAGCCAGTGGTTCGAGGAGGGCATCGTCCACCTCGCCGACCTGCCGGCGGGGCCGGCGCTTCCGGCGCCGGAGGAGCCGCTGCACGCGCGCCAGCGTGCGTTCGGCTTCACGCAGGAGGACCTGCGCGTCCTGCTCGCTCCGACGGCCGCCAAGGCCGAGGAGCCGATCGGATCGATGGGCAACGACGCGGCGCTGGCCGTGCTCAGCGACCGTGAGCCGCCGTTGTTCAACTACTTCAAGCAGCTCTTCGCCCAGGTCACCAACCCGCCGATCGACCCGATCCGCGAGGCGATCGTGATGAGCACGGGCACGGGCGTCGGCTCCGAGCGCAACCTGCTCTCGGAGTCCCCCGAGCACGCGCGCCAGCTCGAGATGGAGACGCCGATCCTCTTCGATCGCGAGCTCCAGTCGCTGCGCCACGTCGACAGCTCGGTCTTCAAGGCCCGCACCGTCGACATCACGTGGGCCGTCGAAGATGGGCCGGACGGCATGGTCACGGCGCTCGAGCGCGCCTGCGCGGAGGCCGACCAGGCGCTGGCCGACGGCGTCAACATCCTGATCCTCTCCGACCGTGCGATCAGCCCCGAGCGCGTGGCGATCCCGTCGCTGCTCGCGGTCGCCGGGGTCCACCACCATCTCGTGCGCGGGGGCACGCGCCTGCAGACCGGGCTCGTGCTCGAGTCCGGCGAGCCGCGCGAGGTCCACCACTTCGCGACGCTGATCGGCTACGGCGCCAGCGCGATCAACCCGTACCTGATGTTCGAGTCGCTCCAGACGCTGGTCGAGGACGGGCGCGTCCCGGGTGTCGACGACTTCGAGACGGCGCAGTGGAACGTCGTCAAGGGCATCGCCAAGGGCCTGCTCAAGACGATCTCCAAGATGGGGATCTCGACGATCCACTCCTACAACGGCGCGCAGATCTTCGAGGCCGTCGGGCTCGACGAGACGCTCGTGGACGCCTACTTCGTGGGCACGTCGTCGCGGATCGGCGGCATCGACGCGCAGGTGCTGGCGGTCGAGACGCTGTCGCGCCACGCGCGCGGGTTCGGGCTCTCCAACGACGATCTGCTGCCGGTCGGCGGCGTCTACGCGTGGCGCCGCGAGGGCGAGCACCACATGTGGAACCCGGAGACGATCGCGCTCCTGCAGCACTCGGTCCGTCACGGCGGCCAGCCGACCTACGACGAGTACTCCAAGCTCATCAACGAGGACGCGGCGCGCCGGGCGACCCTGCGCGGGCTGCTGAAGTTCCGCGAGCTGCCCGAGGACCAGTGGCTGGACATCGACGACGTCGAGCCGGCGAGCGAGATCGTCAAGCGCTTCGTCACCGGCGCGATGTCGCTCGGGTCGCTGTCGCGCGAGTCGCACGAGACGCTGGCGATCGCGATGAACCGCCTCGGCGGCAAGTCCAACACCGGCGAGGGCGGCGAGGACCCCGTCCGCTTCACGCCCGACGCCAACGGCGACGAGCGCCGCTCGGCGATCAAGCAGGTCGCCTCCGGCCGCTTCGGCGTGAACATCAACTACCTCGTCAACGCCGACGAGCTGCAGATCAAGATGGCCCAGGGCGCCAAGCCCGGCGAGGGCGGCCAGCTGCCCGGCCACAAGGTCGATCAGTACATCGGCTCGATCCGGTTCACCACGCCCGGCGTGGGCCTGATCTCGCCGCCGCCGCACCACGACATCTACTCGATCGAGGACCTCAAGCAGCTGATCTACGACCTGCGCTGCGCCAATCCGGGCGCGCGGATCTCGGTCAAGCTGGTGAGCGAGGTCGGTGTCGGCACGGTCGCCGCGGGCGTCGCGAAGGCCAACGCCGATCACGTCCTGATCGCCGGCCATGACGGCGGCACCGGAGCGTCGCCGCTGTCGTCGATCCAGAGCGCCGGCAGCGCCGTGGGAGATCGGGCTCGCGGAGACCCAGCAGACGCTGGTGCTCAACGACCTGCGCTCGCGCATCTGGGTCCAGACCGACGGCCAGCTCAAGACGGGCCGCGACGTCGTGATCGCGGCGCTGCTCGGCGCCGACGAGTGCGGCTTCGCCACCGCGCCGCTGATCGCGACCGGCTGCATCATGATGCGCGCCTGCCACCTGAACACGTGCCCGGTGGGCATCGCGACGCAGGACCCGGAGCTGCGCAAGCGCTTCAAGGGCGAGCCGGAGCACGTCGTCAACTTCTTCTTCTTCGTCGCCGAGGAGGCGCGGCAGCTGATGCGCCGGCTCGGCATCCGCAGCTACGAGGATCTCGTCGGGCGCGTCGACCTCCTCGAGGCCGACGAGGCGGTCTCGCACTGGAAGGCGCGCGGCGTGGACCTCACGCACGTGCTGTCCTCGCCCCCGGTCACCGACGATGCCCCGCGCCGGCGCTCGCGTCCGCAGGACTCGCCGCTTCCGGGCGCGCTGGACTGGACGCTGATCGAGGACGCCAAGGACGCGATCGACCATCGCATGCCGATCACCGGCACCTACGACGTGCGCAACGTCAACCGCACCGTCGGCGGGCTGCTCTCGAGCGCGGTGACCCAGGTCCACGGCGCCGCCGGGCTCCCGCCCGGGACGATCCGCTACGCGCTGCACGGCTCGGCCGGGCAGTCGTTCGGCGCCTGGCTCGCGCCCGGCGTCGAGCTCGCGCTGTTCGGCGACGCCAACGACTACACGGGCAAGGGCCTCTCCGGCGGCGTGCTGTCGGTGCGCCCGCCGGTCGACTCGACCTTCAAGGCCGAGGAGAACGTCCTGATCGGCAACACGGTGCTCTACGGGGCGACGTCGGGCCGCGCGTTCTTCCGCGGGCTCGCGGGCGAGCGCTTCGGCGTGCGCAACTCGGGCGCCTCGGCCATCGTCGAGGGCGTGGGCGACCACGGCTGCGAGTACATGACCGGTGGGCGCGTCGTCGTCCTCGGCCCGACGGGCCGCAACTTCGCGGCCGGCATGAGCGGTGGCGTCGCGTACGTGCTCGACAGCGACGGCACGTTCGGCGAGCGCTGCAACATGGGCCTCGTCGGCTTCGACGAGATCGACGAGAGCGACACGATCGAGCTGCACGGGCTGATCGAGGAGCACGGCGAGCGCACGGGTTCGCCCGTCGCCGCGCGCATCCTCGCGGCCTGGGACGAGTACCTGCCGCACTTCAAGAAGGTCATGCCGCACGACTACAAGCGGGCGCTGGCCGAGCAGTCGGAGGAGGGGTCACTTCGAGGCCGCCGAGTCCACCGGCGGCGAAGGGTTCGTCACGACGGAGCGGAGCGTCTGATGGGCAAGATCGGCGGCTTTCTCGAGATCAGCCGGGTCGAATCGCCTGAGCGCGACCCGAAGCTGCGGGTCGCGGACTTCAACGAGTTCGTCGAGACCCTCCCCGTCGAGGGCCTGCGCGAGCAGGGCGGGCGCTGCATGGAGTGCGGCGTGCCGTTCTGCCACAACGGCTGCCCGCTGGGCAACCTGATCCCGGACTGGAACGACCTCGTCTATCGCGACCGCTGGCGCGAGGCGATCGTCCAGCTGCACGCGACGAACAACTTCCCCGAGTTCACCGGCAAGCTCTGTCCGGCGCCCTGCGAGGCGGCGTGCGTGCTGGAGATCCGCGAGGGCGACGCGGTCTCGATCAAGCAGATCGAGGTCTCGATCGTCAACCGCGCGTGGGACGAGGGCTGGATCCAGCCGCAACCGCCGCTGGTCGAGACCGGGCGCACGGTGGCCGTGATCGGCGCCGGGCCGGCGGGTCTGGCCGCGGCGCAGCAGCTGCGCCGCGCCGGCCACACGCGTGACGGTCTACGAGCGCGACGAGGCCGGTGGCGGCCTGGTGCGCTTCGGCGTCCCGCACTTCAAGATCGAGAAGTGGGTCGTCGAGCGCCGGCTCGATCAGCTTGCCGCGGAGGGCGTCGAGTTCCGCTACGGCGTCGACGTCGGGGTCGACATCTCCGCCGCGGAGCTGCGCGCCGCGCACGACGCGGTCGTGATCGCGACCGGCTCGCGCGTCCCGCGCGATCTGCCGGTGCCGGGCCGCGAGCTCGGCGGCGTGCACTACGCGATGGAGTATCTGTACGACCGCGCGCGCGTATTGGAAGCCCACCCAGCCCACGCGCCTTCGGATCCGATCACCGCCGCGGGCAAGCACGTGCTCGTGGTCGGGGGCGGCGACACCGGCGCGGACTGCGTCGGGCACTCCCACCGCGAGGGCGCGGCGTCGGTGACCCAGATCGAGCTGCTCGGCGAGCCGCCCGAGCGCCGTCCCGACGACCTCACGCCGTGGCCGCGCTGGCCCGTGAAGCTGCGCACCTCCTACGCCCTGAAGGAGGGCGGCGAGCGCGACTTCGCGATCTCCACGACGAAGCTGACCGGCAACGGCAACGTCGAGCAGGTGCACTGGGTCCAGAACAGCGGCAAGCCGCCGTTCGAGGCCGTGCCCGGCACCGAGGAGTCGCATCCGGTCGAGCTCGTGCTGCTGGCGATGGGCTTCCTCTCGCCCGAGCAGGAACTGCTGGAGGCGCTCGGCGTCGAGCGCGACGGCCGCGGCAACGCGAAGGCGGGGGCGTACGCGACCTCGGCCGAGGGCGTCTTCGCCGCGGGTGACGCGCGTCGCGGCCAGTCGCTGATCGTGTGGGCGATCAACGAGGGCCGCCAGTGCGCCCGCGTCGCCGACCGCTTCCTGCGTCAGCTCCCCGCGCGCGATCCGCGCGACGAGGAGTCCGCGGGCACGTCAGACCGCTTCGGATCGCCGGATCTTGGCGCGGATCCTCCGCGCGAAGCCAGCAACGCCTGACGGTTCCCGTTTGACATGAGCGCATGCTGAGGAGCAGGCTCCTCAGCATGCATGTGCGATCACTGGGAGTGGCGGCCCTCGCGGTCGGCGCACTCCTCGGGGGCTCGGCCCCCGCATTCGCGACCGGTGGCGGCAACGACACTTCGGCCAAGCTGCGCAAGGCCGTCACCGTGGACGGGATCAAGTTCCACGAGGCGGCGTTCAGCCTCGCGGCGCTCGCGACCGGCGGCAACCGGCTCGCCGGGACGAGGGGACACGAGCTGTCCGCCGACTACGTGGCCCTGCAGTCACGGCTCGCGGGCTTCAACGTGAGCCGCCAGAACTTCGACTACGACCTCGACGCGCTCGCGGACTGGAAGCCGCCGGTGCTCGACGTCAGGCGCGGCAAGCACTACATCCCCGGCATCGCGGGCTCGATCCCCGGCGGCGATTTCGGCTCGATGTACCTCTCGCCGTCGGGCGACGTCACCGCGCCGGTGTGGGCCGCCGATCTGCGGATCCCGTCGCCGGCCGCGAACTCCTCGACGTCGGGCTGTGAGGCGGCCGACTTCGCCGGCATGCCGGCGGGCGCGATCGTGCTGGTCCAGCGCGGTACGTGCGCATTCGTGGACAAGTGGGCCAATGCGCAGGCCGCCGGTGCCGGGGCGATCGTCCAGATCAACGAGGGCGACTCGCCGGCCCGCACCGACCCGCTGTGGTTCGACATGACCGGCTCCGGCGTGACCGTGCCGATCGTGGCCGCGCAGGTGGCGGCCGTGCAGGAGCTGGCCGGCGGCGTCGCGACAGGGTCTCGTGGGCAAGACCGCGCGCCTGCGGGTCGACTGGCGGCCGGGGCTGATCCCGACCGAGAACGTGATCGCCGAGACGCGCGGCGGTGACCCGAACAAGGTCATCGTGGTCGGCGCGCACCTCGACAGCGTCGGTCCCGGCCCGGGAATCAACGACAACGGGTCCGGCTCGGCCGCGCTCGTCGAGCTCGCCCAGGGCCTGCGCGGCGTGTACCCGAAGAACAAGATCCGCTTCATCTGGTTCAGCGCCGAGGAGTCCGGCCTGCTCGGTTCGGAGCACTACGTCGCCACCCTGTCCGAGAGCGAGCGGGCCAAGATCGCGGCGATGCTCAACTTCGACATGATCGGATCGCCGAACTTCGTCAACTTCGTCTACGACGGCGACCTCTCGGACTCGCCGCCGATCCCCGAGGACGTCTTCGCCCCGGCGGCTCGGCCGTTCTCGGCGACGATCGAGAAGATCTTCCTCGACTATTTCAAGTCACAGCGGATCGCGAACCTGCCAACCGACTTCGACGGGCGCTCGGACTACGGGCCCTTCATCGCCGCGGGCATCCCGGCCGGCGGCCTGTTCACCGGGGCCGAGGGCATCAAGACGCCGGAGCAGGCCGCGATCTTCGGCGGCACCGCCGGTGAGCAGTACGACGGTTGCTACCACCTCGGCTGCGACGGCTTCTTCAACCTCTCCAACAAGGCGCTGGATCAGAACTCCGACGCCGCCGCGCACGCGCTGATCACGCTGGCGCAGAGCAAGATCCCGGACCGTCCCGCGATCGCCCCGTCCGTGCAGCGCCGCTCGGCTGCCGGCTCGCGCGGGCCGCAGGTGCCGGACCCGGTGTCCCTGGACGCCTCCAGCCGCTAGCTCGAACCCCCTCCCGCCGGGCCGGTGTTCTGCCGGCCCGGCGGCGGTAGGGTCCGGCGCATGGCCTCGCGAAACGTTCTGATCACCGGCTGCTCGACGGGTATCGGGCGAGCCACGGCGCTGCGGCTCGCGAAGGGGCCGTGGAAGGTCTACGCGACCGCGCGCCAGCCCGCGACGCTCGACGACCTGGCCGCGGCGGGGTGCGAGATCCTGGCGCTCGACGTCACCGACGAGGCGTCGATGGTCGCCGCGGTGGCCGCGGTCGAGGGCGGCATCGGCGTGCTGATCAACAACGCCGGCTACTCGCAGTCAGGCGCGCTGGAGACGCTGTCGATGGACGCCGTGCGCCGCCAGTTCGAGACCAACGTCTTCGGCCTGCTGCGGCTCACCCAGCTCGTGCTGCCGGGCATGCGCGCCGCGGGTGCCGGCAAGATCGTCAACGTCAGCTCGATGGGCGGCCGGCTCACCTTCCCGGGCGGCGGCGCCTACCACGCGACCAAGTACGCGGTCGAGGCGCTGAGCGACGCGCTGCGGATGGAGGTCCGCCGCTTCGGCATCGACGTCATCTGCATCGAACCGGGCCTGATCCGCACCGAGTTCGGCGCCACCGCCGCGGGCGGCGTCGCGTCCACCGCCGACGACCCCTACGCCGAGTTCAACGCCTCCGTCGCCAAGTCCACCCGCGACGTCTACTCCGGCCCGCTCTCCCGCCTGGGCGGCGACGCCGACGACGTCGCCCGGGCCATCGAACGCGCGCTCGAGAAGCCGCGGGCCCCGTCCCGCGTCCCGGTCACCGCCTCCGCCCGCCTCCTGATGGCCCTCCGCACGATCCTCCCGGACCGCGCCTGGGACCGCATCGTCGGCGCTTCTCCTGTCTCTTAGGAGGCGTTTCAGCTCCGCGACGGCCGCGAGGAGGCGTTCGGCGTCGGCCGCGTCGTTGTAGTGCAGGAAGCCGGCGCGGATGCCGCCGTGGGGGGCGAGGCCGAGGACCTGTTCGAGCTCCCAGGCGTAGTAGTTGCCGTCCCAGACGGCGATCTCGCGTTCGTTGAGGAACTCGGCGACGGCGGTGGGGTGGTGGCCGGCGACCGTGAACATCAGCGTGGGGGCGCGGTTGGCGGCGGCGCCGTAGAGCGTCACGTGATCCATCGCGCCGAGGCCGTCGAGGGCGCTGGCTGAGCAGGGACTGCTCGTGCGCGTGGACGGCGTCGAAGTCGAGCTCGAGCATGTACTCCGCCGCGGCGCGCACGCCGGCGAGCGACTCGAAGGGCAGCGTGCCGAGCTCCCAGCGGTCCGGTGATTCGGCGGGCGACGGGTTGAGCTTGTCCGGGTGGAAGGCCTCGAGCACCTCGGGGCGGCCGCAGAGCATCGCCACGTGCGGGCCGAACCACTTGTAGGCCGAGCAGCCGATCACGTCGGCGCCGAGCGCCGACAGGTCGTTGCGCCGGTGCGGGGTGGCATGGACGGCGTCGACGTACACGCGCGCGCCGACCGCGTGCGCCGCGGCGATGATCCCCTCGAGGTCCGGGACCGTGCCGACGGCGTTGGACGCCGCGGTCACCGCGACCCACTTGGTGCGCTCGCTCAACACGGCCTCGACCGCGCTCGCGGGCAGCTCCAGCGTGCCCTCGACCGGCTCGGCGAAGCGCACGGTCACGCCCGCGCGCTCGGCCGCGATCACCCAGGGGCGCACGTTGGAGTCGTGGTCCAGGCGCGTGCAGACGATCTCGTCGCCGGCTCCGAGCTCGCGCACGACGGTGGCGGCGAAGCGCATCGTCAGCGCGGTGAAGCTCGGGCCGAAGACGACGCCTTCGGGGTCGCCGCCGAGCAGCGTCGCGACCGCCGTGCGGGTGCTGTTGACGAGCTCGTCGGTCTCGTGCGCCTGCTTGAACACACCGCCGTGATTGGCCTGGCTGCCGGAGCGCATCCAGTCCGCCATCGCCTCGATCGCGCTGTCGACGATCTGGCTGCCGGCGGGCCCGTCAAGACGAGCCCAGCCCTCGTGCAGCGCGGGGAAGCGATCGCGGTTCATAGGTCGGAAACCTCCTGGGCCAGGTCGATGTCGTGCTCGTAGGTCAAGAGCTCGGTCGCCTCGCCGGCGGGGAGCCAGCGCAGCTCGTCGACCTCCTCGTTGGGCTCGAACTCGCCAGGCTCCTCGTCGGGCGTCATCAGCCAATAGCGGACGGCCTTCGGGCGGCCCTTGCGGTCCTCGTAGAAGGTGGGCGAGAGCTCCTCGCCGAGCTCGCAGCGCAGCCCGGTCTCCTCCATCACCTCGCGCAGCGCGCACTCCTCCCAGCCCTCGCCGGGATCGAGCTTGCCCTTGGGCAGCGACCAGTCGTCGTAGCGGGGACGGTGCACGACGGCGATCGTGCCGTCCTCGCGACGGACGACACCGCCGGCGGCCTTGACTTCGGCGTCGTCTGGGTTCATGGCGCGGACTGTAACGTCGCCGCTAAAGTTGACGCCTGTGTCATCTTCAGTCTGTGTGATCGGCGCGGGGTCCTCGGGCATCGCCGCGGTCAAGGCCCTGACCCAGCGCGGGATCGCCTTCGACTGCTTCGAGAAGTCCGACCGCGTCGGCGGCAACTGGGTCTTCCGCAACACCAACGGGATGTCCTCGGCCTACCGCTCGCTGCACATCAACACCTCGCGCGCGCGGATGGCGTACTCGGATTTCCCGATGCCCGCCGACTATCCGGACTTCCCGCACCACACGCAGGTGGCGGCGTACTTCGACAGCTACGTCGATCACTTCGGCCTGCGCGAGAAGATCACGTTCAGGACCGGGGTCGAGCACGCGGAGCCGGCTGGCGACGGCGGCTGGCGCGTGCGCCTCGAGGGCGGCGAGGAGCGCGGCTACCGCGCGCTGGTGGTCGCCAACGGCCACCACTGGGACCCGCGCTGGCCGGAGCCGATGTTCGAGGGCGCCGAGCGCTTCGAAGGCGTGCAGCTGCACTCGCACTCCTACCTCGGCGACGACCCGTCGCTGTTCGCCGGCAAGCGCGTCGTCGTGCTCGGGATGGGCAACTCGGCGATGGACATCGCGGTCGAGGCCACCCAGAACGCCGAGCGTGTCTTCCTGGCCGCCCGCCGCGGCGCGTGGATCGTCCCGAAGTACGTCTTCGGGCGCCCGCTCGACCAGTTCGTCACGACGCCACGGATCCCGCTCGCCGTCCGCCAGCGCTTCACGCAGCTGACGCTGCGGGCCGCGGTCGGTGGCATGGAGCGCTACGGGCTGCCGAAGCCCGACCACGGCCCGCTCGAGGCGCACCCGACGGTCTCGGACACGATCCTCACCCGGCTCACGCATGGCGACATCACGCCGAAGCCGAACATCGCGCGGCTGACCGAGCGCACCGTCGTGTTCGCCGACGGCAGCGAGGAGGAGGCCGACGTCGTCGTCTACGGCACCGGCTACCAGGTCAGCTTCCCGTTCTTCGATCCCGCGGTCGTCTCGGCGCCCGACAACGACCTGCCGCTGTTCCGGCGCGTCTTTCACCCGGACCTCCCGGGCCTCTACTTCATCGCGCTGCTGCAGCCGCTGGGCGCGACGATGCCGCTCGCCGAGGCGCAGTCGGAGTGGGTCTGCGATCACCTGACGGGGCGCTACGCGCTGCCGCCGCGCCGTGAGTTGCTCGCCGACATCGAGCACGAGCGCGCGGCGATGCGCCGCCGCTACGTCGCCTCCAAGCGTCACACGATGCAGGTCGACTTCGACGACTACCTGTTCGAGCTCAAGCGCGAGCGCCGGCGCGGCGCGCAGCGGGTGTGAGCCGGCGCGAGGCGACCAAGGAGGCCAACCGCGCGGCGATCCTCGCCGCCGCGCGCGAGGTCTTCACCGAGCACGGCCATGAGGGCGCGGGCGTGCGCGACGTGATCCGGCGCACGGACCTCGCCCCCGGCACGTTCTACAACTACTTCGACGGCAAGGACGCCGTCTTCCGCGCGGTCCTGGAGGAGGCGGGCGCCGACGCCCGCCGCCAGGTGCGCGAGGCGCGCCTGGCCGCGCCCACCCGCGAGGGCTTCGTCACCGAGGGCTTCCGCGCGTTCTTCGCCTTCATCGCCGCCGATCCGGCGACGTTCGCGTTTCTGGAGCGCAACGCCGGAGCGGTCCTGCCGGCGGCGCTCGACGAACTGCGCCAGGACCTCGCGGGGCGGCTCGCCGATGGCGTCGACGCCGAGTACACGGCGCACGCGATGGTGGCCGTCGGGCTGCGGATCGGCGCCCTGATGCTGACGCGTGAACCGGTGTCGGTCGATCAGGCAACGGCCTTTGCAGCGCGTTTGTTTTCCAACGTGCTCCGCTAGCCTGCTTTGCCGATGCGTTCCCGTTTCGCCCTCATAGCCGCCTGCGTGCTCGCGCTGGCCGTGCCGTCCACCGCCTCGGCCGCGTTCAGCGTCGGGATCTCCGAGAATCAGCCCTCGATGTTCGCCGACCCGCTCTTCCCGGGGGTGGGCTTCAAGCAGGCACGGGTGATCGTCGGCTATGACGTCGCGCTCGACCCGAGCAGCGCCGAGTTCGGACGCATCGCCTCCTACTTCGCCCAGGCGCAGGCGGCCGGCATCGAGCCGCTCGTCTCCTTCCAGCACACGCGCGGCGACACCACGAAGTGCGGCCAGAAGAAGAACTTCAACAAGGGTCTCTGCCGCCTGCCGAGCCAGAAGGCCTACGAGAAGGCGATGAAGGCGTTCTTCGCCGCGTTCCCGTCGGTCAAGGTCATTTCACCGTGGAACGAGATCAACCACTTCACGCAGCCGACCTCGCGCAGTCCCGCCAGCGCCGCGAAGTTCACCAACACGGTCGCGAAGCTGTGCCGGAAGTGCAAGATCGTCGTGGCCGACATCCTCGACCAGTCCGACGCCACCGCCGCCAAGAACCCGACGTTCAAGGCGACGACGAAGTACATCGAGACCTTCAGGAAGTCGCTGAAGGTCAAGCGCGGCATCTGCGGCATCCACAACTACTCCGACGTCAACCGCTTCCGTAGCTCGGGGACCGCCGCGATCATCAAGGCGCTCGGCTGCAAGGAGTACTGGTTCACCGAGACCGGCGGGCTCTACGACTTCGGCTCCTTCTGGTCCAAGAAGACCTACAAGGGCTGCAAGACGTCCACGACCTGCCAGGTCAAGGCGACGAAGTACATGTTCACGCTCGCCAAGAAGTACAGGACCGTCAGGCGCCTGTACGTCTACACCTGGTTCGGCAACGTGACCCCGCGCTTCGACGCCGGCCTGGTCGCCGACGGCGCCGCTCGCCCGGCGCTCGCCGAGATCCGCAAGTACACCGCGAAGCGCTAGGCGGCGCGCGGCTCCTAGGCCGCTTCGCGCTGCGCCTGGTCGGCGAGTAGCCCGGCCAGGCGCTCCATCGCGCGCTCGTTCCCGCGCCGGACCATCTTGCGCATCAGCGGCACGAACGGCCGCTCGATCGCAGGCACCTTCTGCAGCGCGAACTCGAACTCGATGTGCGTGCCGCCTGCGGGCAGGTCGCTGAGCGTGTACGTGCCGTGGGCGATCCGCTTGCCCTTGGCGGCGATGCTGCGCTCGCGGATCATGCGGCCGTCCTCGACTTCGAAGACCTCGATCTCGGACTCGTCGGAGATGCCGCCGACCTTGGCGGTGACGTTGGCCTTGGAGCCGACGCCGGTCGCCGGGCCGGACACGCGCCAGTTGGTGAGCATGTGGTCGGTGAAGGCCTCGTGGTTGGCCATCACGTCGAGGTAGGCGTACACGGCGGCGCGGGATTGGGGAACGTCGATGGAGACGCTGACGGGCTGGGGAGGAGTCATGATGTACCACACGGTACACTCTTGCGCCATGGCTGGCAAGGACCCGCGCCAACGGCTGCTCGACGCGGCGATCGAGCACATCGCGTCGCGTGGCGTCACGGACCTGAGCCTGCGCGAGCTCGCGGCGGCGATCGGCACCAGCCACCGGATGCTGATCCACCACTTCGGCAACCGCGAGGGGCTGTGGGTCGAGGTCATCCGTGCGGTCGAGCAGCAGCAGCGCGACTCGCTGGCCGAGATCGTGCCCGACCCGACGGCCGGCGTCGGCGAGGCGCTGCGCCAGTGGTGGCGCCACATCTCCGACCCGTCGCTGTGGCCCAACGAGCGGCTCTTCTTCGAGCTCTACGGCCAGGCGCTGCAGGGCCGGCCGGGGACCACGGAGCTGCTCGACGGGATCGTCGACGCCTGGCTTGAGCCGTCGGCCGCGGGCCTGATCGCGTTCGGGATCCCGCGCGAGGAGGCGCTCGCGCAGGCGCGCCTCGGCGTCGCGGTCAGCCGCGGCCTGCTGCTGGATCTCCTCGCGACCCGCGACCGCGCCGCGGTCGACGCCGCGATGGAGGCCTATATCGCGCTGCTGGAGGCGTGGCTGGACGGAAAGCCAGGGTCAGTTCTTACGAAACCAGACTAGATTCGGGGCATCGCTCGGCTCCGGGTCACTCTCGCGTTGGCGGTGCTGGCGGCAATTGCGCTGCCCGCTTCCGTACGCGCCCAAGAGCCGTACTACGACGTTCGCGCCCAGGCACCGGAGGCGACCCCGACCGCCCCGACGCGCGCGCTGGAGCGCCGGCTCGGCCCGCAGGGCGTCGTCGAGCTCGACGACTCGACCGGCACGCCGCGGATGGTGGCGCGGCTGGATGGGACCCTGAGCGACCCGTCCGCGGGGGACGCCGAGGACATCGCGCTGGAGTACGTGCGCGCCAATCTCCCGGCGCTCGGGCTCGACGAAAACGACCTCGACACGCTGCGACCGCCATCGACGACCACCACCGCGGGGGTGACGTCGGTCCGCTGGCGCCAGGCGGTCGACGGCATCCCGGCTGCCGACAGCGAGCTGCGCGTGAACATCACCCGCGACGGCCGCGTGCTGAGCGTGCTCGGGGCGCCCGCGCACGACCTGGACCCGGTGACGACGCCGACGCTGACCGCGGGCGAGGCCATCCGGGCGGTCCAGGACGACATCGGCGTCTACCGCTCGCTCCCGCGCGATCGCGGGCCCGCCGGCGCCACGCGCCGGACGACCTACGCCGACGGCACGACCGCGGCGCTCGCGCTCTTCGACGGCCGGCTCGCATGGCGCGTGACCTACCGCGCCGCCTCGGATGCCGTCTACGACGTGCTCGTCGACGCCTCCGGCGGCAAGCTCCTGCGGCGGGCGAACCTCGTCAAGTCCGAGGCGCCGGCGAAGGTCTGGAAGAACTACCCGGGCGCCGATCAAGGCGGCACCGCGGAGTCCGTCGATCTCGCCCCGTGGTTGACGAGCAGCACCCAGTTGTCGGGCCCGAACGCGCACGCGTACTCCGACATCAACGACGACGACGTCGCGCAGGCGAGCGAGGAGGTCATCCCGGGCAGCTACGACCTCGCCGGCTTCACCGGCACGGGCTGTTCGGCGCTGAAGCCGTGCAGCTGGTCGGGGTCGGGGAACACGTGGCAGACCAACCGGCTGCAGAACGCCGTGCAGGCGTTCTACCTCGCCAACCGCTTCCACGACCATCTCGCCGGGGCGCCGGCCAACTTCACGGACGGGAGCTTCGAGGGCACGGATCGCCTGCTGCTGCACACCGACGACGGCGCCAACACGGGCCCGGACAACAACCACATCAACAACGCGAACATGTACACGCCGCCGGACGGCAGCTCGCCGGTGATGCAGATGTACCTGTGGCGCGGCTCGAGCTTCCGGGCGATGAACGGCGGCGACGACGCGTCGATCCTCTACCACGAGTACACGCACGGGCTCTCGAACCGGCTCGTCCGCGACGCGGGTGGGGCGGGCGCGCTGAACACGGCGCAGGCCGGGGCGATGGGGGAGGGCTGGAGCGACTGGTACGCGAAGGACTACCTGGTCTCGGAGTTCCCGGCCCTCGACTCCGTGTCGGCGGGCGACGTCCACATGGGCGTCTACACCGACGTGGCCACCAACGCGATCCGCTCGCAGGCCCTCGACTGCCCGGTGGGCGCTTCGGCGGCGGCCTGCCCGGGCAGGGCGTCGGTGGGCTCGGGTGGCTACACCTACGGTGACTTCGGCCGGATCTCCAGCGGGCCGGAGGTCCACTACGACGGCGAGATCTGGGCCGAGACGCTGTGGGACCTGCGCACGGCGATCGGCACCAGCGACGCCGTCCGGCTCGTCACCCAGGCGATGCGGCTCTCACCGCCGGAGCCGACGTTCCTCGACATGCGCAACGCGATCCTGCTCGCCGACCAGGCCGCCGGGAGCACCGCGGAACGGCGCCATCTGGGCGGTCTTCGCCGCGCGCGGGCATGGGGTACTACGCGTCGACGACCGGTCCAGGCGACACGGCGCCGCTCGAGGACTTCACGACTCCACCCGGCCCCGGGGAGCCGCGCGGCGCGATCGCCGGCCGCGTCACGGATGCCGCCACCGGGTCGCCGGTGACGGGTGCGAAGGCGGGGCTCGGCTCGCTGGCGGCCGCCGGCGATGCGGACGGTCGCTACACGCTCACGGACGTTCCCGCTCGCACCTACCCGAGCCTCGTGATCACCGCGCCCGGTTATGACCGCCTGGTCTCCGGCGTCGTCGTCGGCGCGAACGCGACGACGACGCTCGACGCCGCGTTGCGGCGCAACTGGGCGTCACAGAGCGGTGGTGCCGCCGCCTCCGGCAGCGCCGAGCTGGCGCCCCAGGGCTGCGGGCCGCTGGCGGCGATCGACCAGAACCCGGCGACGGCCTGGTCGACCGGCAGCTCGCCGAGCGGCAAGGCGATGACCGTGGCGCTGCCCGCGTCGATCGACGTGGACCACTTCGAGATCGACCCGGGCGAGGGCTGCGGCGACGGCTCGGGTGCGGCGGCGAAGGATGTGAAGATCGAGACGTCGGCGACCGGGACCGCGGGCTCCTGGGTCGTGGCGGCGACGCCGGCGTTCGCAGCCGCGGATCGCCATCGCATGAACGCGGTCGTGCCGACCGCCGGGGCGGCGGGGGTCCGCTACGTGCGCGTGACGATCGTGAGCACGCTGACGGGCTCGTCGAGCTACATGGACATGAGCGAGTTCGCGGTCTACAGGGTGTCGGCCACGCCGACGCCGACGCCGACCGCGACGCCCACGGCCACACCTACGCCGACTGCGACGCCGACGCCGACTGCGACGCCGACGCCGACTGCGACGCCGACGCCGACTGCGACGCCGACGCCGACTGCGACGCCGACGCCGACGCCGACGCCGACGCCCACGCCGACGCCGACGCCGACGCCGAGCCGACGGCGACCGCGACCGCGACCGCCGTGCCGACGGCGACCGCGCTGCCCGCGACCCAGACCCCCACGGCGGCGCCGGTCGCCACCGCGACGCCGACGCCCGACACCCGGCCGGTGTTCCGGCTGAGCGCGTCCGGCAAGCGCTCGGTGCGTGTGAAGGCGCGCTGCCCGCGGGCCTGCGCGGTCACGGCCCGACTGACCGTCGACGCGCGCACCGCCCGCAAGCTGGCGCATGGGGCGCTCACGTTCGGCCGGATCGCTGCGGCGCAGCCTCAGGCCCGGCTCCAGGACGCTCACCGTCAAGCTCGGGACACGCGCCCGCCGCGGCGTCCGGCGCGTGAAGTCATTCCGTGCCACGCTCGTCGTCCGTTCCGGTAGCGTCGTGGAACGCCGTCGTGTGACCATCAGCCGTTGATCTGCCGCGCCATCGTCACGCTGTTGCTCGCGTCACTGGCGCTCCCGGCCATCGCCGGTGCGGCGGAGCCACGGATGCTCGCGCGCCTGGATGGGACGCTGACGAGTGCGGCCGCCGGCGCACCGGAGGACGTTGCGTTGCGCTACGTCAGAGCGCACCGGTCGGCACTCGGACTCGATGCCGCCGACCTCGACACGCTCGGCCGTCCACGCGTGACCAGCGCCGGAGAGATCACGCAGGTCCGCTGGCGCCAGGCGGTCGACGGCATCCCCGCGGTCGACAGCGAGCTCCGGGTCAACCTCGCGAGCGACGGACGCATCCTGAACGTGCTCGGTGAGCCCGCCCACGACCTCGACGCGGACACCACGCCGCGCGTGGACGCGGGTCAGGCGGTGCGCGCGGTGCAGGACTCGGTCGGCGAACATCGCGCCGTCCCGCGCGACCGCGGACCCTCCGGCGCGACCCGGGCGATGACGTACGCGGACGGCACGACGGCGGAGTTGGCGCTCGACGACGGGCGGCTGATGTGGCGCGTGACCTACCGGGCCTCCTCGACCGCCGTCTATGACGCGTTCGTCGACGCTCGCAGCGGCAAGGTGCGCCGGCGCGTGAACCTGGTCAAGTCCGACACGCCGGGGAAGGTCTGGAAGAACTACCCGGGCGCGGCGGACGGTGGTACCGCCGAGGTGATCGATCTCGCCCCGTGGTTGTCCAGCAGCGCCCAGCTGCGCGGGCCTGAACGTGCACGCCTACTCCGACATCAACGACGACGACGTCGCGCAGGCGAGCGAGGAGGTCGTCCCGGGCAGCTACGACCTCGGTACCTTCGCCGGCGCGGGCTGCTCGGCGCTGAAGCGATGCACGTGGTCGGGAACGGGGGCCACCTGGCAGACCAATCGGCTGCAGAACGCGGTACAGGCGTTCTATCTCGCCAACCGCTTCCACGACCACCTCGCCACCGCGCCGATCAGCTTCGACGCGGCGTCCGGGAGCTTCGACGCCGGTAGTGACCCGGTGCAGCTGCAGACCGACGACGGCGCGGCGACGGGGCCTGACAGCCGGCACGTCAACAACGCGAACATGTTCACCCCGCCGGACGGCACGAGCCCGGTCATGCAGATGTACCTGTGGCGGCCGCCGAACTACCGGACGATGAACGGCGGCGACGACGCCTCGATCCTCTACCACGAGTACACGCACGGGCTCTCGTCGCGGCTGGTGACCGACGCGTCCGGGCGCGGCGCACTCAACTCGCCGGAGGCCGGCGCGATGGGGGAGGGCTGGAGCGATTGGTACGCGAAGGACTTCCTCGTCATGCAGTTCCCCGCGCTCGACACGGCGACGGTCGGCGACGTGGACATGGGCGTCTACACCGACGCGACGGCGCACTCGATCCGCTCGCAGGGCCTCGACTGTCCCGTCCTCGCGTCCGCGGCGGTGTGTCCGGGCGCCGGGACCGCCGGCTCCGGCGGCTACACCTACGGCGACTTCAGCAAGGTCGGCGGCGAGGCGGAGGTCCACGCCGACGGTGAGATCTGGGCCGAGACGCTGTGGGATCTGCGGCGACGGCTGATCACCGACCTTGGGGCGACGCCAGGGGTCCAGGCGGCCGAGCGACTGGTCACGGAGGCGATGCGGCTCTCACCAGCGGAGCCGTCCTTCCTGGACATGCGCAACGCGATCCTGCTCGCCGATCAGAGGGCGGGCGGTGCGAACCGGACGCGCATCTGGTCGGTCTTCGCGACCCGAGGCATGGGCTACTTCGCGTCGACGAACAACACCACGACCCCGCCGCTCGAGGACTTCTCGCTCCCACCGGCGCCCGGCGATCCGCGCGGGCGCATCGCGGGCACGCTCCGCGACTCGCGCACGGGCCTGCCGGTCGCGGGGGCGACGGCGGCGATCGGTGGGCTCGCATCGGGACCGGACGCGCTCGCCGCCAAGAGCGGCGGCAACGGCAGCTTCACGATCGAGGGCGTGCCCGAGCGGACGTATCCGAACCTGGTCGTCTCGGCGCCGGGCTACGACACGGTGGCCGGTCCCGCGACCGTCACGGCCGGGGAGACGACCTCCGTCGATCGAGCGCTGGAGCGCAATTGGGCCGCGACCACCGGCGGGCGCGACGGTCACACCGGGACCGGGCAGCGACGAGTACGCGAACCAGGGCTGCGGGCCTGACGCGGCGGCCGACCAGTCGCAGGGCACGGGCTGGTCGACGGACGCGAGCGCCGCCGGCAAGTCGATGGTCCTGACGCTGCCGAAGGCGGTCGACGTCTCGGACTTCGCGGTCGATCCCGGAGAGGCCTGCGGCGACGACAAGCGGTCGGCGACGCGCGACTACCGCATCGAGACCTCCACCGGCTCGGCCGCCGGCCCGTGGGTCGAAGCCGCCTCCGGAGCGTTCGCGGACGCCGCCCGGCACGTGCTGAACTCCGTCCTGCCGGCACGGGTCGCCGCCGGCGTCCGTCACGTCCGGGTCACGCTGCTGAGCGCGCAGGGCGCGGGGGGCTTCTTCGACCTCTCCGAGTTCGCGGTCCACGGCACACCGACCGCACCGGTGCAGACGCCCACGCCGACCCCGGTCGCGCCGCCCACTCCGGCGGCTCAACCCACTCCGCCCGCGGCGCCGGCCTTCTCGCTGCCGGCTCGCGGCAAGACCACGGTGAAGTTCAGCGTCACCTGCGCCCTGGACTGCGCCGTGACCGCCAAGCTGACCGTCGACCGACCCACCGCGAAGCGCCTCGGCCTCGGCAAGATCGCTGATCGCGGGCTCGCTCAAGGCCTCGGTCAAGGCGGGCAGGACGAAGCTGACCCTCAAGCTCAAGAGCAAGGCCAAGAAGGCGCTGCTGAAGGGTCCGAAGAAGCGGACGTACCGCGCGCGCCTGAAGGCCTCCGCGGCCTACGCCGCCACCACCCCGACCGCGCGCTCGCGCCAGCTCACGCTCAAGCGCTGAACCTAAAGCGCTTCTAAGGGAGCATGGCCCCTTCAGGTTCAGGGGTCCGGGTAGGGCTGGAGCGAAATGGCGTGCGTGGGGTGGCGGTTGCCGAGCTCGAACGCTCCGCCCGCGGCGGTGGCGAGCTCCGCGGAGCTGCGGCCGCGGCGCCGGATACCGAGGTGGACCTCGGCGAGGCCGGCGTGGAGGACCTCGCGCTCGCCGCGCAGCGGGTCGCTGCCGACGCCCGCGTACTTGAAGCCCGCGAGCTGGTCGAGCTGGGCGCGGGCGGCGACGCGGATCGTGACGCGCTCGCCGGGCACGGTGGCGTCGAGCCGGCCGGGCTGCGCCACGACGCGCACGCCGATCATCCGGCCGAGCCCGCCGAGCCTGAAGCGCCGGCCGCCGAGTGACAGCGCGCCGTTGGCGATCCACGGGCTCAGGACGCCGCCGACGCGCACACGGGCGAGCGTGAGCTCGAGCCAGGCCTCCGGCTCGTCCGCGAACCCTGCGGCGTGCAGCCAGACCCAGCGTTCCGCGTGCTCGGCGCCCCAGTTGTGGCCGACGGTCGCGCGCCAGCCGACGACGTCGACGAGCGCGCCGTCGAGCACCAGTTGCCCGCTCGCGATCCCGTCGGGGACGGGCGCCTCGAGCTTCGTCTTCGGGATCGGCAGGCGGTAGAGCGCGGCGGGTCGCAGGTGCCGCAGCGGCGCCCCGCCGCCCGCCAGCGTCAGGTCCCACTCCGCCATCCGCCCGCGCGCCCGTGCCTCGCCGCGGAAGCCGCGCGCGGAGGCCGCGCCCTCAGGGAGTCGAGGGAGCGACTGCTTGACGGCCGCGGGAGCGCCCGCCGCGGGGTCGAACACGGTGCACCACAACGCGGCTGAGCCCTCCGTCGCGGCGGCCGCGCGATGGGTCGTGTGGCGGATCCACAGCGCCCTCGGCGGGCGGCCGGGTTCGGCGTCGCGCGCACTGAGAAACCACGACTCGTAGCGGCCGGGCACAGCACCATTGTGCCGTCCGACGCACCACGTACCGTGAGCGACGCCATGCCACTGTGCTTCATTGAGCCGCAGGACGCCATCCGCGTGATCGCGGAGTCGGTCGGTCGCGAGGCCCGCCGGCAGTTGCTCGGCGAGCTCGTGCGCGCCTGGGTCGACGAGATCCCGGAGTCCGAGCTGGCGTCGCACTACGCCAAGGCCGTGGCTGATCTGGACGAGCACGACCTGTCGATGCTCGCCGCGTGGCACGCCTCGATGGAGGTCGGCATGCCGCTGGCCAACAAGGACTTCCTGGTCGGCGCGTTCAAGTCGCTGGGCGACAACCGGCGCGAGGCGCTGAAGATCGCCGCGGGCCTGCGGGGCGAGGACGCGTTCAACGCCGGCGTGGCCGAGGAGCAGGCGCTGGAGAGCGTGCTGCCGTGGCTCTCGCGCGAGCGCGCGACGGAGCTCCTGGCCGAGTGCCTGGAGCTCTACATGTGGGACCGCCTAGGCGGGGAGAACTAGGGGATCCAGCTCGGCGATGACCTGCGCGGTCTCGCGGAAGTGGATCGCGTGCATGCCCGCCGCGCGAGCGGGCGGGAGGTTGACCTCGAGGTCGTCGATGAACGCGCACGCCTCACCTGGCAGCCCGAGGCGCGAGAGCGTGAGGGCGTAGATCGCGGGCTCCGGCTTGCGCATCCCCTCGAAGCCGGAGTCGACGACGAGCTCGAACAGGGCGTCGATCTCGAACTTCGGCCGCCACACGTCCTGCCACTCGCGCACGTTGTTGGTCAGGATCGCGAGCCGGATGCCGCGCTCGCGCAACGAGCGGTAGTGGGCGAGCAGCTCCTCGTTGGGCTCCAGCTCGCCCATCAGGCGCGTGCCGTAGCCATCGAGGTCGATCGGGCGGCCGAGGATCTCACTGAGGCCCTGCGCGAGGCCGGCGATGAAGTCGGGCTCGGTCATCTGGCCGCGTTCGAGCGTCCACAGCGGCGGCTCGGGTGAGCGCGAGGCGACGAGCGCCATCGCCTTGCCGAGCGCCTCCAGCGGGATGTCGAGGTCGGTGTGCGCGCGCTTGAAGCCCTCGATCAGCGGCCGTGTGACGACCCCGCCGAAGTCACTGACGACAGCCTTGATCACGCGCGGCGCAGGATGTCGTAGCGCCCGATCGCCGTGCGCCCTTCGATGTGCCAGGCGAAGAAGGCGACGTCCAGGCGCAGCGCGCCGAGCTCGAGCGTCGAGCCCGTCAGCACCTCGCCGACGCCGCGCAGCGGGTAGTCATCGTCCTTGTCGACCCACAGTTCCAGGCCGGCACGGATCTGGCGTCCGGCCTCGTCGGTGGTCGTCGAGAGCCGCGGGTCCTCGACGCTGAGCGCGCGCTCGGAATTGAGCACCGCGGCCCACATGCCCTCGTCGGCGTGGTGGTCGGCCTTGATCGGGCGCACGGTCGTGACGACCGCGCCCGTGCCGTCCTCGAACCACGCGCCGATGGCACGGGTCAGCGCGATCTTGTCCCAGTCCGGGTTGCCCCACGAGTGCCCGCGCTGGCCGAGGCCGCTCACCGCGCGTTCGCGCCCGTTGACCTCGATCGTCCCGCGGACGCGGCAGACCTGCTCGTAGCCTTCCATCCCGCCGGCCTTGACGACCGCCTGGCGCCCGCCGTACTCGGCCGGTGGGCGTCAGCGCCTCGAAGGTCAGTGCGAAGCGCAGCTCGCCCTCCGCGCGCAGCGTCCAGCGCTCCAGCGGCGCCGCGGTCTCGGCCACTAGCTCGTCCGGGGGCGTCTCGCCCGCCTCGGCGATCGCGCCCAGCGGCGTACGGCCTTCGAAGGCGACGGCCAGTGCGCTGGAGTGCGCGGTGCCGTCCGACGACGCGCCGGCCGCTACGCGCGCGAGTCCGTAGAGCCCGGACTCCGGGTCGGCCCAGCAGTAGGTGACGGCATCGGTGTCCCCGGGCTTGCGGAACGG
Organism: uncultured Solirubrobacteraceae bacterium; assembly: GCA_963848475.1. Taxonomy (GTDB): domain Bacteria; phylum Actinomycetota; class Thermoleophilia; order Solirubrobacterales; family Solirubrobacteraceae; genus Solirubrobacter. The sequence goes on from CAWKDW010000013.1 coordinate 141,751, forward strand.
ACGCGGCGCCTCGAGCTCGGCCGCGTTCACCGCGGCGGATCCAGCGAATCGGGCTCGACGTCCACGGCCGTCGACTCGACGTCGTGGGGCCCGCCGTTGCTCGGCGGCCGCGGGGAGCCGGGAATCCCGCCGACGACCTTCAGCGCGCCGCGGCGGATGAGCAGCCCGCGCATCAGCACGCGCGTGGGCGGGAGCAGGAAGAGCAGCCCGAAGATGTCGGTGATGAAGCCCGGCGTGATCAGCAGCACGCCGCCGAAGACGATCAGTACGCCGTCGATCACCTCGCGGTGCGGGACCCGGCCGGCGCCGAGCGCCTCGTTGAAGCGCCCCCAGGCGGTGCGGCCCTGCGATCGCAGCATCCATGAGCCGATCAGCGCGTCGGCGAACAGCAGGCCGATGGTCCACCACACGCCGATCGCCTGACCGACCTGGATCAGGACCGCGAGCTCCGCGATCGGGACCACGATGAAGAGGATGACGAGCAGCAGCGGCATTGCCCGCTGAACCCTAGAACGCCTAGGTGAAGGCGGGCTTTGCGCCGTCGATGCGCACGGCCGGCAGGCGATGCAGGCCGACGGTCTCGATCAGCGTGCGGATGTTCGGCTGCGGATGGGCGAGCCACAACGTCACGCCGCGGGCGCGCAGGCGTTGCGCGAGGCACGCCAGGTCGATCATCAGCGACGGGTCCGCGAACGTCAGGCCGGACAAGTCCACGATGACGTCACGCGTCGCGTTCAAGGCCGCCGAGAACGGTCGCCGCCGGCGGCCGCTCGTCGTTCGGTCCTCGTCCCCCTCGATTCGGAGGATGGCGAGCTGTGCGTCGAAGCTGACGATGGTTGTGACGGTACAGCTAACCGTGCGGTTCGTACAGGCCGCCAGCGCTGATCTTCCTACACTCGAACCACGATGATTGACCAAGACGACGTTCTCGAGGCACTCTCCAACGTCATCGACCCCGAGCTCGGCCTCGACTTTGTCGAGCTCGGCCTGGTCTACGGCGTGGAGATCGACGGCAGCACCGTCAACGTGACGTTCACGCTGACCACACCCGCGTGCCCGATCGGCCCGCAGGTCTCCGAACAGATGCAGGAGTTCGTCGGCGAGCTCCCAGGGGTCGAGGAGGTCATCCCCACGATGGTCTTCACGCCCGCGTGGACCCCGGACAAGATGTCCGAGGACGCGAAGTTCGCCCTGGGCTACTGACCAGAGCCCGCTGACGGTCGGCCTCGGCCGATCGTCCAGGCGCTCAAGGTCGTTGTGCGCGGTCCGAATACCGGATCGTGTCCACGAACCTTGTGTCGGCTCAAGCCGCTTTCACCGAGGCCCCCGCGGTCTCCGGCTGCCCGGTGCATTGGGTCGCCGATCTCGCGTCGTCGGCGCCGGAGACGGCGCCGGTCATCACCGAGGGCGGCCCGGACCCCAAGGAGGTCCGTGAGTTCTTCGAGCTCTACAAGGAGCACTCGAGCCTGACCGACGCCGAATGGCGCCTGCGCGTCCAGGACGTCGTGCGCGAGATCGCCGAGACCGGCACGTACGTGCACACGACCGAGGAGCTGACGGTCGGGGCTCGCCTCGCCTGGCGCCACAACACGCGCTGCATCGGCAAGCTCTACTGGCGCGGGCTGACCGTGCGCGACTTCCGTCACGTCACCGACCCCGCGGCGATCGCCGAGGGGTGCCTGGACCACACCGAGTTCGTGCACAACAAGGGCCGGATCAAGCCCTCGATCACCATCTTCGCGCCCAACGTTCCAGGCACGCCCGCCGCGCAGGTGCTCAACGGCCAGCTGATCTCCTACGCCGGGCACACGCACGCGGACGGCACGATCGTCGGCGACCCGCACACCGTGATCCTGACCAAGCTGGCCAAGGACAACGGCTGGGCGCCCGAGCACGAGGGTCGCTTCGACGTCCTCCCGCTCGTCGTCAAGAGCGGCGACGGCGCGATCAGCGTCCACGAGATTCCCGAGGGCCTGGCCCACGAGGTCGAGATCGAGCACCCGACCATCCCCGGCCTCAAGGACATGGGGCTGCGCTGGTGGGGCTTCCCGTCGATCTGCGACAACTACCTCTCGATCGGCGGCATCAACTACCCGCTCGCGCCGTTCACCGGCTGGTACCTGGCGCCCGAGATCAGCGCCCGCGACTTCTCGGACACCTACCGCTACAACCTGCTGCCGGAGATCGCCGAGGCGCTCGGCATCGACACCTCCGACGTCCGCTCGCTGTGGAAGGACCGCGCCGTGGTCGAGCTGACGACCGCCGTCCTGCACTCCTACGACAAGGCCGGCATCCGCATGGATGACCACCACACGGCCGCCCAGAAGTTCCACAAGTGGACCGCCTCGGAGGAGAAGAAGGGCTGCCCGGTCGAGGCCGAGTGGGCCTGGATGGTCCCGCCGATCTCCGCTTCGCTGTCGCCGAACTTCCATCGCGAGTTCGAGGACGTCTTCAAGCTCCCGGCGCTGATCCGCCGGGAACCGCTCACGTAGCGGCTTCGAGCTTGCGCGACGCCTTCGTCGAGGCCGCCGCTCTCCGGCGGCGCTTCGGCTTGCGCCCGCCCGCGGCCTCGACGAGCTCCTCGAGCGCTTCCTCGAGCGCCGCGCCCAGCTCCTCGACGTCGGCCAGCGCGTCGTAGTCGCCGAGCAGCCCGAAGTCCATCTTGCCGTTGTAGGACATGATCGCGACCGCGAGCGACTGGTTCTCGGGCAGGAACGCGACCGGGAACAGATCCTCGAGCTCGCGACCGAGCACGTACAAGGGGAACTGCGGCCCCGGCACGTTCGTGACGAGCAGGTTGAACAGCCGCGTGGAGAACTGCAGCCGCGAGGCCTGGGCGAGGATCGTGGGCGGCGCGAGCGCCTCGAGGCCGGTGATGACCTCGGCCCCGACGGCCTGCTTTGAGTCCTTGAGCCCGTCCATCGCCTGGCGCACGACGCGCAGGCGCGCGACCGGATCCTCGACGTAGACCGGCAGCGGCCCGCGCATCACGACGATCCGGTTGCCGAGGTCACCGTGCTGAGTCGGACGAACGCACGGACACCGGGACGAGCGCGCGCAGCTCGAGCCCCTCGGTGCGCACACCGCGGGAGCGCAGCCAGCCGCGCAGGCCGCCCGCGACGACCGTCAGCACGACGTCGTTGACGGTGCCGCCGAGCGCGTCCTTGACGAGCTTGAAGTCGCTCAGGTCGTTGCGGACGAACGAGAGCCGCCGGTGCGGGCCGATCGGCACGTTCAACGGCGTCTCGGGCGCGGGGTTCAGCCCGGCCCAGGCGACCTCGCCGACGCCCTCGAGCGCCTCCTTGACGTGCTCCAGCGACTCCGCCGGATGCGTGGCCGCCGCCAGCGCGTTGCCGGCGAGGTCGAACGGCAGCTGGACCAGCCCGCGCAGGCCGCGCGCGGCGAGCTGCAGCGCGCCCGGCTCGGGCGCGGCGGACCACGGCTCGCCCTCATGGGGCGCGGTCTGCGGGATCGGCGACGCGTCGAAGAGGACCGTCATCAGATCGACGCCCGAGATGCCGTCGACCAGCGCGTGATGGGACTTGGAGATCAGCGCGAAGCGGCCGCGCTCGAGCCCCTGAACGAGCCAGGTCTCCCACAGCGGCTTGGCGCGATCCAGCCGCTGCGAGTGGACCCGCGCGGCCAGCGCGCGCAGCTGCTCCTCCGACCCCGGCTGCGGCAGTGCCGTGTGGCGCACGTGGTACTCGAGGTTGAAGTTGCGATCGTCGACCCAGATCGGCCGGCCCGTCTCAAGCGGCGGGAACGCGAGCTTGTGGCGGTAGCGCGGCACGAGATGCAGCCGCGACCGGATGTGGCTGAGGAAGTCGTCGTACGCGGGCGCCGGACCTTCGAAGATCAGCACCGCCCCGACGTGCATGTGGCTGTTGGCCCGTTCCTGCGCCAGAAACGAGGCGTCGACGGCTGAGAGCCGGTCTCCGTGAGACTGCGCCATTCCAGCGGAAGCCTAACGGGTCTAGACCAGTGCGCCGATGAGGCCGACCAGTACCGCGGCGAGCAGCACGGCGGTCAAGACAGGCTCGTAACGGTCGCCCTCGGACAGTCGCGCGAAGCCGCGCCGGCCGACCAGATGGCCGGCGGCGACGGCGGGCACGAGCGCGGCGAGGAGCACCCCCGACGGCAGCTCCGGGTCGCCCGTGCCGAACAGCGCCGCCGCCCCGATCGGCGCGAGCGCGACGAAGCACACGGTCAGCGTGTCGCGCACCTGCTGGGGCGTCGCGCCGCGCCCGAGGAGGTGCAACAGCATCGGCGGGCCGTTGGTCGAGGTCGAGGTGGTCAGCGCGCCCGCCGCGAACCCGGCCACCCAGGCGGGCACGTGTGCCTCGCGCACCCGCCGCGCCGCGAGCGTCCCCGCGACGCCGAGCGTGACCGCCACCTGCAGCGCCTGCGGTGAGAGCCCGCGCAGCACGGCGACACCGACCAGCGCGCCCGGGAACGCACACACGAGCATGATCGCCGTCGAAGGGTGCAGCGGCCGCGGCCGGCGGTGCTCGGTGCCGAGTGTCAGCAGGTTGACCTCGAGTGCTAGTACGAGCAGCAGCACGACCGCGGGTTCGGGGCCGATCGCGGCGAACAGCAGCGGCGCGGCGACGAGTGAGAAGCCGAACCCGGTCGCGGCCTGCAGCATCGCTCCGGCGACGACCCCGGCGCAGGCGGCGGCGACGAGCATCGCCGCGGCAGGCTAGTGCGCCGCGGGTGGAGCGGCGGAGCGGCGCTAGCTGCGGACGTACTGCGAGGCGCGGCGTGCGCGCTCGCGCTGCTCGATCGCCGCGTTCGGCTGATCTCGCCAGGCGGCGAAGCGGCGCGCGGAGTCGGCCTTGGGCGTGAGCGGCAGCGGCGGGCGCGCGGGGACGGGCGCCGCGGCGCGCACCGGGCGCGGGGCGAGCGTCGCGACCGGCAACGCCGCGGTCTCGGCCTCGGACTCCTCGTCGCGCTCCCAGGCGGTGGCGACGTGGACGATGCCCAGGATCGGGCCGCCGATCACGACGATCCCGGCGATCGCGAGCGTGAACAGATTGGCCGGCCAGATGCCGTACAGCCAGCCGCCGACGGCGGCGACGAGGAAGATCGGGCTCGCGAAGGCGGCGAGCAGTGAGAGCGCCCGGGAGGTCACACTCACCACATCGGCGTAGATCGCCGCGGGCTTAACACCAGTCTCTCATGGGTACCGAACCAGGCATGGCCGCCCACGCCGAATCCTTCCCCGCCGCTTCGAGCGGCTCGGAGAAGCGCGAAAGCAAGCTCACCCCCACGCTGACGAAGAAGATGCTGCTGCTCTTCATCGTCGGCGACATCCTCGGCGGCGGCATCTACGCCGGACCGGCGAGGTGGCGGGCGAGATCGGCGGCGCGATCTGGAGCGGCTTCGCGCTGGCCGCCGTGATCGCCATGTTCACGGCCGCGTCCTACGCCGAGCTCGTCTCGAAGTATCCGCAGGCCGCGGGCGCCGCGCTCTACATCCACAAGGCGTTCAAGGCGCCGCTGCTGACCTTCATGGTCGCCTTCGCCGTCATGTGCTCCGGCCTCGCGTCGGCGGCTGCGCTGGCGACCGCGTTCGGCGGCGACTATCTGAGCGAGTTCGTCGATCTCCCGACGATCCTGGTGGGGCTCGTGGTGATCGCCGTCGTCTCGCTGATCAACTTCCGCGGGATCAAGGAGTCGGCCGGCTTCAACGTCGTCTGCACGCTGATCGAGCTCGGCGGGCTGATCCTCGTGATCGTGATCGGCAGCGTCTTCCTCTTCGACGGCGGCGGCGATCCGGGCCGGGCGCTCGAGTTCAAGCCCGACGAGACGCCGGTGCTGCTGGTCCTCGCCGGCGCCTCGATCGCCTTCTACGCGCTGATCGGCTTCGAGGACGCGGTCAACGTCGCCGAGGAGACCAAGGACTCGACGCGCACGTTCCCGAAGACGCTGTTCCTCGGCCTCGGCATCGCGGGCTCGGTCTACCTGCTGGTCACGATCGTCGCCGGCATGGCCGTGCCCGCCGACACGCTCTCGAAGTCCGACGGCCCGCTGCTGGAGATCGTGACGCAGGGCCCGCTGAGCGTGAACTCCAAGCTCTTCAGCGCGATCGCGCTGTTCGCGCTGATCAACGGCTGCCTGCTGAACCTCGTGATGGCGTCGCGGCTGATGTACGGCATGGCCAACGAGGGCGTCGTCCCTCGCGCGCTCGGCCGCGTGCACGAGGGCCGCCACACGCCGTGGATCGCGATCCTCTTCACGGCGTCGATCGCGGCGGTGCTCGTGGTCATCGGCGATCTCTCGACGCTCGCCGACACGACGGTCCTGCTGCTGCTGATCGTGTTCGTCGGCGTCCACGTCTCGCTGCTGCGACTGCGCAGCACGCCGGTCGACCACAAGCACTTCCGCGCCTGGACGCCCTTGCCGTGGCTCGGGCTCATCACTTGCGCGGGCCTGGCGGTGCAGTCGGTCGTCGACAATCCCGAGCTCGTGCTGTGGGCGGGCGGCCTGCTGCTCTTCGGCCTGATCTTGTGGCTGATCGAGCGCACCGTACGATGAGTAGGGATGGCATGGGACTTCTCCACCGACCCTGAGTTCGAGGCGCAGCTCGCCTGGATGCGCGATCTCGTCCGCGACGAGGTCTGGCCGATCGAGACCGTGTTCGACGAGCTGGGCGAGGACGGGTTCCGGCGCGCGATCGCGCCGCTGCAGCAGCGCGTGAAGGAGCGCGGCCTGTGGGCCGCGCATCTGCCGCCCGGGCTCGGCGGCCAGGGCTTCGGCCAGGTCAAGCTCGGGCTGATGCACGAGATCCTCGGCAGCTCGCCCTTCGCGCCCGCGGTCTTCGGCAACGCCGCGCCGGACTCGGGCAACTCGGAGATCCTCGCGCTGGCGGGCACGCCCGACCAGAAGGAGCGCTATCTGCACCCGCTGCTGGCGGGCGACCTGCGCAGCGCCTTCTCGATGACGGAGCCCGAGACGGCGGGCTCCGATCCCACCCTTCTGCAGACGACGGCGGTCAAAGAGGGCGACGAGTACGTCATCAACGGCCACAAGTGGTTCTCCACCAACGGCTCGGTGGCGGACTTCCTGATCGTGATGGCGGTCACCGATCCCGACGCGCGGCCGCACCAGCGCGCCTCGATGCTGATCGTCGACGTCGACACGCCGGGCGTGAACATCATCCGCGACGTCGCGACGATGGAGCACCCCGCGGAGCACTTCGGCCGCTACGGCGGCCACGCCGAGATCGTCTACGACAACGTCCGCGTGCCCGCCGACGCGCTGCTCGGCGGCGAGGGCGAGGGCTTCCTGATCGCCCAGCACCGGCTCGGCCCGGGCCGCATCCATCACTGCATGCGCTGGCTCGGCGTCTCCAAGCGCGCCTTCGACATGCTCTGCGAGCGCGCGCTCTCGCGCTACGCGTTCGGCTCGGTGCTGAGCGACAAGCAGACGATCCAGAACTGGATCGCCGACAGCGCCGCGCAGATGCAGGCGGCGCGCCTGATGACGCTGCACGCCGCGTGGCGGATGGACAACGAGGGCGCGTCCGCGGCCCGCACGGACATCTCGCTGATCAAGTTCTTCGGCGCCGGCGTGCTCTTCGACGTCGTCGACCGCGCGCTGCAGATCCACGGCGCGCTCGGCTACTCGACCGACCTGCCGCTGGAGGCGATGTACCGCTACGCCCGCGCGGCGCGCCTGTACGACGGCGCCGACGAGGTCCACCGCCAGTCCGTCGCGCGCCAGATCCTGCGCGGCTACGAGCCGCACGAGGTGCCGAGCCAGCATGTTCCGACCCGTCGCGCGCAGGCCCGCGAGCGCTTTGCCGATCTCCTGGAGACGGTGAGCGCGAATGAGTAAGCGGATGCTGGCGATCTTCTTCGCCGTCGATCTCGCGATCCTCGCGATCGTCGCCGTCGTGATCGCCTCGACGCGCGGCGGCGACGGCAACGAGGCGTCGGCGTCCGCCCGTGGCGGCCGTCGAGGAGACCGCGACCGAGGTGCCCGCGGCCGCCGCGAAGAAGGTCAACCGCTTCGACGGCGACCGTGCGTGGAAGTCGCTCGAGTACCAGGTCAACCTCGGCCCGCGGCCCGCCGGCTCGGAGGCCTCGCGCAAGCTCGCGGCCTACATCAAGGCCCGGCTCCCCAACGGGCGCTACGAGGAGCTGCCGGGCGGCCTGCGCAACGTCGTCGGCGAGATCCCCGGCAAGGGCAAGCCGATCCTGCTCGCCGCGCACTACGACACCAAGGACCTGCCCGGGTTCGTCGGCGCCAACGACGGCGCGGGCGGCACGGCGCAGATGCTCGAGCTGGCGCGCGCGCTGAAGAAGATCAAGCGCTCCAAGAACGCGTCACCGATCCGCTTCATCGCCTTCGACGGCGAGGAGGCCACCGACGACAGCGACTTCTACGGCACCGGCCTGCGCGGCTCCAAGCCGTACGCCAACAAGCACGCGAAGGAGCTCAAGGAGATGGTCCTGCTCGACTTCGTCGCCGACAAGGACCTCGCGATCCCGCGCGAGCAGAGCTCGGACCCGGAGATGTGGGCCGACCTGCGCGAGGCCGCCGAGCGCGTCGGCGCCGACACCGCGTTCCCGGAGCGCGAGCAGGGCACGGTCGAGGACGACCACACGCCCTTCGTCCGCCGCGGCGTGCCGTCGATCGACCTGATCGACTTCGACTTCCCCTGCTGGCACCAGACCTGCGACGACATCACCGCGGTCTCCAAGGCGTCCTTGGACAAGAGCGGCGAGGCCGTCCTGGAGTTCCTCAGGAACCGCTGAGGGCGACGAGGACCGCGCGCGCCGAGCGCTCGATGTCCGCGTCGGTCGTCGCCCAGTTGGAGACCGAGAGCCGCAGCGCCGGGCGGTCGTGCCAGACCGTCCCGCCGGCCCAGCACGTGCCGTCGGCCTGGATCCGTGCGACCGCGCTCGGCGAAGCGGCGACCAGCACCTGGTTGAGCACGACGTCGTTGAGGATCTCCGCGCCGCCCTCGCGCAGCAGCCGGGCGAACAGCGCGGCCTGCGCGCAGTTGCGCTCGACCAGCTCGGCGACGCCGCGGCGGCCGAGCGAGCGCAGCGCGGCGTAGAGCGTGAAGCCGCGGGCGCGGCGCGAGGCCTCGGGCGTGTAGTCGTAGTTGTCGCGCTGCTCGCCGGCGACGAGGTAGGCGGCGGTGAGGCTCATCGCGCGGCGGTGCGCCGCGCGGTCGGCGACGATCGCCAGCCCGCCGTCGTAGGGGACGTTGAGCCACTTGTGCGCGTCGGTGGCCCAGCTGTCGGCGCGCTCGAGGCCGCGCGTGAGGTGGCGGTAGGCCGGGCTGGCGGCCGCCCACAGGCCGAAGGCGCCGTCGACGTGCAGCCACGAGCCGGTCTGCTCGCAGAGCGCGGCGATCGGCTCCAGCGGGTCGAACGCGCCGCTGTTGACGTTGCCGGCCTGCGCGCACACGATCGCCGGGCCGGCGTCGCTTGAGCTCGCGCGCCAGCGCGTCCGGCGTGCATCGCGCCCTGCTCGTCGACGGCGACGAGCTGCGCCGAGTCGCGCCCGAGGCCGAGCAGCCGCAGCGCGCTGAAGACCGTCGCGTGGCGCCTCCAGGCCGGCGATCACGGTCAGCGGCGGCGCCCCGATCAGGCCCTGGCTCGCCGCGTCCCAGCCGGCTTGCTCGAGGACGTGATCGCGCGCCACCGCGAGGCAGGTGACGTTCGGCCATCTGGGCGCCGGTGACGAGGCCGACGCTCGCGCTCGCGGGCAGCCCGAGCAGCGACGAGCACCCACGCCTCGACGATCTCCTCGACCACCGACGCGGCGGGCGAGCCGACCCACATGTGCGAGTTCTGGTCCCACGTCGACGTCAGCCAGTCCGCGGCCAGCGCCGCGGGCAGCGCGCCGCCGGTCACGAAGCCGAAGTAGCGCGGGCCGGCGGAGGCGACGATCCCCGGTTCGGCGCCCGCGACGAGCTCGTCGATGACCTGCTCGGCCGGGACGCCGTCGTCGGTCAACTCGCGCGTGATCGCCGCGCGCAGCTCGTCCGGGTCCGACCGGCGGGCCGACGGGGCGGTCGTCGAGCGAGGCGAGGAACGCCTCGGCGTGGCGCAGCGTACGTTCGAGCATGGCCCCGAAAGCTTCTACCATCGCAGGTTGATGCACGCTCCCGAGAAGCTCCTGCTCGCGGCCCCGCGTGGCTACTGCGCCGGCGTCGATCGCGCCGTCCAGACCGTCGAGCGCGCGCTCGAACTGCACGGCGCGCCGGTCTACGTGCGCAAGGAGATCGTGCACAACAAGCACGTCGTCGAGACGCTGCGCGAGCGCGGGGCGATCTTCGTCGACGAGCTCGACGACTCGATCCCCGAGGGCGCGATGACCGTCTTCTCCGCCCACGGCGTCTCGCCCGCGGTGCACGCGGATGCCGAGCGCCGGCAGCTGCGGACGATCGACGCGACGTGCCCGCTGGTGACCAAGGTCCACCGCGAGGCGCTGAAGTTCGCCGCCGAGGGCTACACGATCATCCTGATCGGCCACGCGGGCCATGAGGAGGTCGAGGGCACGATGGGCGAGGCGCCCGACCACATCGTGCTGATCGAGTCCGAGGCCGACGTCGACACGCTGGAGGTCGAGGACGAGCGCAAGCTCGCCTACATCTCCCAGACGACGCTCGCGGTCGACGAGACGCGCACGATCATCGCCCGCCTGCGCGAGCGCTTCCCGCACATCACGGGCCCGCGCACCGACGACATCTGTTACGCGACGACCAACCGCCAGGCGGCCGTCAAGCAGATGGCGGCCGAGTGCGACCTCGTGCTGGTGATCGGGTCGACGAACTCGTCGAACTCCAACCGGCTGGTCGACGTCGCGCGCGACCACGGCGCCGCGTCGTACCTGATCGACGGCGCCGACCAGGTTCAGGAGGAGTGGCTGGAGGGCGCCCGCGTCGTCGGCATCTCCTCCGGCGCCAGCGCACCCGAGGAGCTCGTCGAGGGCCTCGTGGCGTTCTTCCGCGCCCGCGGCACGACCGATGTCTCCGAGTACGAGGTCCTGCGCGAGGACGTCCGGTTCATGCTGCCCAAGCAGATCCGTCAGGCGATGACGGCTGCTGCCGACGCCTGAGCCCGAGCACGATCAACAGCACGCCGATCGCCAGGAACACGAGCCCGGCGATCGTGACGATGCGGGCCACCCTGCCGACGAGGTCCACCTTCGCGCCCGCGCGCACGGTCGCGTCGACGCCCTTTGAGCCGTCGGCGTTCATCAGCACGACCGACGACTCGCCCGAGGCGAGGTCCCATTCGAGCGTCTGCGTCCCGGACCCGCTCGCGGACGCCGTCCAGAAGGTCTCCTCGGTGGGAGCCGCCGGCGGCTGATCGCCGCCCGCCGTGAGGTACGTCGGCCGGAACGGCGCGAAGTCGACCTCCTGCAGCGTCTCGTGAGCGGAGTCGCGAAGGTAGTCCTCGACGTCCGTCGGGTGCGCGACGCCGACGAAGATCGGCGTGCGCGTATTCGAGCGCACGCGCAGCCGCGCACCGGAACTGCCGTCCGCGCCGACGAAGGCGAGCACGCCCTCCTTGATGTCGAGGTCGTCACTCGTGATCGCGTAGGTGCTCGTGGTCATGTGCACGGCGCCGGTGATGAAGAAGCCGTCACCGTCGCGCTTGCCGTCGACCCAGTAGAGGAACGCGGCGAAGGCGAGCAGTGCGGTCGCGAGAACGACGGTCAGCCCGCCGATGATGATCATCGCCAGGCGACCGCCGCTCGGAGTTGTCGATGGGGGGACGCTCAAGGCGCGCTAAGAGTGCCACGGCGCAGGCCGCCGGCGACCAGCGCTCCCGCGAGCGCCAGCAGTGCGGCCGCGGCGATCCACAGCCAGAGGCCGAGATCGTCCAGGAACGGGAGGCGCACGCCCGCGCTCACGGCGGCGTCGACGGCGGGCGATCCGTCGGCGTTCATCAGCACCACCGACCACGAGCCGTCCCGCACCTTCCAGTGCAGCGTCTGCGTGCCGGTGCCGGTTGCGGAGGCGACCCAGATGTCCTGCGCGGCCGGCGCTCCAGGCCGGCGCTCGCCGCTGGCTCGTGACGTACTGCGGCCTGAAGGGCGAGAAGTCGACGTCGGTCAGCGTCTCGTGCGCGGCGCCGGCGAGGTAGGCGTCGACGTCGCGCGTGCGGGCGATGCCGGCGAAGACCGGCTTGCCGCCGCGGTCGCTGAACTGCAGGCGCACCTTGCCGAAGTGGTCGCTGGCGAGCGGGACGCCGCTGACGTCGAGGTCGTCGCTGGCGATCGCGTAGGTCGTCGTGACGAAGCGCTCGCTGTGGGTCGTGAAGTAGCCGTCGGCGTCCTTCTTGCCGTCGACCCAGTAGACGCCGGCGCCGGCCATCAGCACCAGCGTGGCGAACAGGCCGATCAGGCCGCCGGCGATGACGACCGCCAGGCGACTTCCGGAGAGCGGAGGGGATGGGGCGATCGTGGACATGGCTCCAGGCTCCCAGCGCGGCGGCCGTCGCGCGGTAGCGGCACCCGGCGTCTGCTCCGGGGGTTCCCCCTTCAGAGTGAGTACGGATTCCGGCACCCCGCCCTACCGTGGGTGTCGTGCGCCGCCGCCTGCTCCTGACCTTCGCCGCGCTGATCGCCGCCGCGCTGGCGGTGTGGGCGGTGGAGCCGCTGCGGGTCGCGCTCGGCCACGTCGTGCACGGCGACGTCGACGCGCTGCAGGCGCAGTTGCGCGGTCTGGGCGTGACCGGCGCGCTGATCGTCGTGGCGCTGATCCTGCTGCACGCGGTGCTGTTCTTCCCGGCGGAGATCGTCAACGCGACGGCGGGCCTGGCCTTCGGGTTCTGGGTCGCGTTGCCGCTCGTGATGGTGTCCTGGGTGCTCTCGGGGCTGATCGCGTACTGGCTCGGGCGCGTCGCCGGGCGCCCGCTCGCGGTGCGTCTGGCGGGAGAGCGCCGTGTCGCCGCGGGCGAGCAGCTGATCGATCGCGGCGGGGCTCCCGCCCTGCTGATCGCGCGGCTGATCCCGCTCGTGCCCTACAGCCTGGTCGGCTACATCGCGGGCGCGGCCCGCGTGCCCGTCTGGCGCTACACGTGGACGTCGTTTCTGGGCGTGCTGCCGATCACCGCGGCGGCCACGTATCTCGGGCACGCGCTCGGGGACTTCTCCGCCTCGGACCCGCTGCTGTGGGGGGCGATCGCGGTGATCGTGGTGCTCGGCGTCGTGACGGCGACCGCCGCGCGCCGCCTGCGCCGCACGTCGCCGTCGGGCTAGAGCGCCTCGACCTGCTTGGTCAGCTCGACGCGGTCGACGCCCGCGCATTCGAGCGCGCGCGGGACGGTGCCGGTGGTGGCGCGCAGGGCGCCGAGCGTGATGTGCTCGCTGCCGATGTGCTTGTCGCCGTGCGCGAGCGCGACCCGCAGGGAGCGTTCGAGCACGAGCTTCGCGGAGGTCGCGAGCCGCGGGCGCTCCACGTAGGGGCTGAAGTGCAACGCGTCGGCGCTCACGCCGACGGCGGCGAGGCTGCGGGCGGTCTCGGCGTGCAGCGCGGCTGAGAGGCCGTCGAAGTCGAGGCCCGCCTCGCCGAGCACGCGCGCGACGGGCGTCTCGCTGCCGGCGACCGCGAGCAGCAGGTGCTCGGCCTCGACGCTGGGGGCGCCGAGGTCGCGGGCGACGCGGATCGAGTCGCCGACGACCAGCCGCGCCTGTTTGGTGAACCGGTTGGTGAACATCACCGTCTCCTGAGCTCGACGCCGGCGGCGATCAGCCGCTTGGCGTGCTTCTTGTGCACCGCCTGCCGGGTGATGCCGAGCGCCTCGGCCACCTCGGGCCAGCTCCAGCCGGCGCGCATCGCGCGCTCGACCTCGGCGGCCTCGAGCTGCTCGGCGAGCCGCCGCAGCGCCACCACCGCCGCGAGGCCGTCGGCGGGGTCCTCCGGGGAGGTGAGGTCGATCATCATGGCGTAAGCAACTCTAGTTGACAAAGTGAGAATTGTCAACCGCAGTTGCTAGTCTGCCGCGGCGTGACCCCGACGACCCTGCTCGCCCAGATCAGCGATCCCCACATCCGGCTCGAAGGCCCCGGCGACGAGAACTCCGGTCCCGCGCTCGCCGCCGCCGTCGCGCGCGTTCTCGCGCTTCCCCAGCCGCCGGATGCCGTCATCGTCACGGGCGACATCGCCAACTCCGGTGACGCCCGCGAGCACGAGCGCGCGGGCGAGTTGCTCGCGCCGCTGCCGATGCCGGTCCATCTCGTCGCCGGCAACCACGATCTCTTCGGTGAGCCGCTGCGCTACGTCGCGCGCGTCGGCGCGCTGCGCCTGGTCACGTGCGACACCTCGATCGCGGGTCGCGACGACGGGCAGCTCGACGTCGGCTGGCTCGCGCAACAGCTCGACGACGACCGCGAGACGCCGACGATCGTCGCCATGCACCACCCGCCGATCCTGCGTCGGCCTCCCGTGGCTGGACGAGATCGGCCTGCCCGCGTCCGACCGCGCGGCGCTCGGCGAGCTGCTGGCCCGCTCACCCCAGGTCAAGCGCGTCGTCGCCGGCCACGTCCACCGCACGGTCGCCGACACCCTCGGCGGCTGCGCGGTCGTCACCTGCGCGTCGACCAACATCACGTCCGCCCTCAACTTCGCCGCCGACGGCATGGACCTCGTCCGCGAACCGCCGTCGATCCTGGTCCACGCCCTGATCGGCGACGCGCTCGTCACGCACGTCCAGCCGACCTAAAGTGTTCATAAGGGGCCAGGCCCCTTATGAAGGCTTTAGGTTCTCGGGGCCAGCCAGGCCCGCAGGGCTTCGCCGTGCTCGTCGAGGCGCGGCGGGCGGTGGCGGATCGGGGGGCGTTCGCCGTCGATGCGCAGCGGCGGGCGGATCAGCGGGACGCCGTCGACGGGCTCGGTGGGCTCCATGCCGAGCTCCTCGGCGAGCGCGAAGGCCTCGTCGATCTCGTTGATCGGGCCGGCGGGGACCTTGGCCTGGCGCAGGAGGGCGAGCCAGTGCTCGGCGGGCGCGGTGCGCAGGACGGACTCCAGCGCGGCGGCGAACTCGTCGGCGTGGGCGATGCGGGCGGTGTTGGTGGCGAAGCGCTCGTCGGTCGTGAGCTCGGGAAGGCCGACGACCGTGCACAGACGCGCGAACATGCGGTCGTTGCCGACGGCGATCGCCAGCGGCCGGTCGGCGGTCTCGTAGGTCTCGTAGGGGACGATGCTCGGATGGCGGTTGCCGCGGCGCCGGCCGCGGACGCCGGCGGCGACCCACGCTGAGCCCTGATTGAGCAGCGCGGTGATCGCCGAGTCCATCAGCGAGACCTCGACGTGGCGGCCGCGGCCGGTGCGCGCGCGCTCGATCAGCGCGGCCTGGATGCCGTTGGCCGCGAGCAGCCCGCAGACGAGGTCGACGACCGCCGTCCCCGCCTTCAGTGGCCGCCCGTCGGGCTCGCCGGTGACGGCCATCAGCCCGCCCATGGCCTGCAGCAGGAAGTCGTAGCCCGGCAGCGCGACCGCCGCGTCCGACGTGGTCCCGAACGCGGTCACCGAGCAGGTGACCAGCCCGGGATTCCCCGCCGCGCGCAGCGTCTCGCCGTCGAGCCCCCAGGACGCGACCAGGCCGGGCCGGAAGGACTCGATCACCACGTCCGCCCGCCCCGCCAGCTCTCGAGCCAGCCCGAGATCGGCATCCGACGAGAGGTCCAGCGCGATCGAGCGCTTGTTGCGGTTGAGGCCGAGGTAGTAGGTGCTCTCGCCCTCGTGCCAGGGCGGTCCCCAGGCGCGCGTGTCGTCCCCGCCGTCGGGGCGCTCGACCTTGATCACGTCGGCGCCGAGGTCGCCCAGCAGCATCGCGGCGAGCGGTCCGGCGAGCACGCGCGAGAAGTCGGCGACGAGGATTCCGTCCAAGGGCGGCATGGCCCGCCAGACTAGTGGCCTCGATGCGCACGCTCGTGATCTCCGATCTGCACCTCGGCAAGTCCGAGCACAGCGACCTGCTGCGCCGCGCCGACCTGCGCGAACCGCTGCTGGAGGCGCTCGAGCGCGTCGACCGGCTCGTGATCCTCGGCGACGGGCTGGAGCTCAGGGAGTCCGCGCACCGCGAGGCGATGGACACCGCGGCGCCGTTCTTCGCCGACATCGGCAAGGCCCTCGGGCCCGACAAAGAGCTGATCATGCTCGCCGGCAACCACGACCACGGGATCGCCGCGGGCTGGATCGACGCGCGCCTGCAGAGCGAGCCGTCGGGCTTCCTGGGTCTCGAGCAGCGCTTCGCCCCCGAAGCGGCAGGCCCGCTCGCGCAGCGGCTCGCGGAGGTGGCGCGCCCCGCGCGGCTGCAGTTCGCCTACCCCGGCATCTGGCTGCGCGACGACGTCTACGCGATCCACGGCCACTACGCCGACGTGCACGCGACCGTCCCGACCTTCGAGCGCCTGGCCGCGGGCACGATGGCCCGCTACGTCGCCAAGCTGCCGTCGCAGCGGACGACGCCGGACGACTACGAGGCCGTCCTCAGCCCGCTCTACGCGTGGCTGCATGCTCTGACGCAGCGGGCCGACCACACCGTCGTCAGCGTCGGCGGCAGCGCGTCCGCCAGCACGTACACGAAGCTGACCGGCAAGGACCGTCACAAGCGCCCGCTCAGCACGCTCGCGCTCAACACCGGCTATCGCGCCGCCGTCGCCGCGCTCAACCTCGCCGGCCTCGGCCCGCTGGAGGCGAGCCTCTCGCCGTCGGCGCTGCGGCGCGGCTATCTCACCGGCATCCGCGAGGTGATCGAGCGCCTCGACATCGACGCCGGGCACGTGATCTGGGGCCACTCGCACCGCTCCGGCCCGTGGCGCGAGGACGACCCGGGCGAGTGGACCGCGAAGACCGGCGCGCGCATCCTCAACACCGGCTCGTGGGTCTACCAGCCGCACTTCCTCACGCCCGAGCCGAACCGCTCGCCGTACTGGCCGGGCACCGCGGTCGAGGTCGACGACGACGGCAGCCCGCCGCGGCTCGTCCGCCTGCTCGGCGAACGCACCCACGAGGAGCTCAGCCCGCGGCGGACACGCCCGGGGTGAAGCAGGTGGCGTGGACGGTCACGCCCGCGCCAACTTCGAGCGACAGCATCGCGGCGGTGTGCACGGGGTGCTCGACGACCGGGAAGCACCCGGCCCCGCTCACGGGCAGCACCTCGCCGTTGACGAGCAGCGAACCCGAGCCTTCGACGACGACCCATACGCCGCCCGCTTCGTAGGGCCCGGAATAGGCGCCCGGCTGGTCCTCGGTCTGCGCTTCGATCAGCGCGTCCGCGGCCTCTTCCGGGCGGATCGGCGCCAGCACCTCCCGCTGCACACCGAGCAACTCCTGGATCTCGAGCTCGGTCTCGACGTACGCGCCCTCGCCGTAATGCATCGAATGCAGCGCCAGCTCCGGGTCCCAGAGGTAGCGCGCGGGCCAGCCCTGGTTGCCGTAGATGTCCCAGATCTCGAGCTCGGAGTCGATCACGACCGGCCACGGGATCTCGAGCCGCTCGACCGCGCGCCGGACGTTCTCCTCCGAGCGCGCCGGGAGGAAGCCGCCCGTGTGCACCTGCACGATCCGCAACCCCGCGTCCGCGTAGCGCGAGTGCCACGCCTTCAGGTACGGGAGCGTGCGCAGGGAGTTGACGCGGCAGAAGTCCCAGAACTCGACCAGGACGACGTTTCCGCGCTGCTGATCCATCCGCAACATGGCCACGTTGACCCACGGCAATTTGCGCGGAAACGGTGGAGCGACGATGCTCGAGCTCTCGGCACGCACCACGGCGACGCTAGCAGCGAAACCTTTTGGCTTCAGCCGTGTTACTTAGTCCGCGCGGCGCTGTTCGGGCTGCGCCACCGAGTCCAGAATAGAACCCGTCCATTTCTCCGCAGGAGTCCCCCTTGCGTAAGTCCCTTCTCGTCGCCGCCTCGGCTGCGCTTGCGATCAGCATCCCCGGCGTCGCCCACGCCCAGACGGCCGAACCGGCCATCGATGTGACCGCCAGCGTTTCACCGTCCAAGGCCGGCACGAAGTCCAAGCCGAAGTCCGAGAAGATCAAGCTCTCCGTCAAGAACGATCCGGCGAGCAAGACGACGGCGAAGAGCATCACGATCAAGTTCCCGAGCACGCTCAAGCTCAGCACCAAGGGCCTCGACCAGTGCAAGGCGTCCGACGACGCGCTGATCGAGAGCACGAAGGTCTGCAAGAAGTCGATCGCCGGTACCGGCAGCGCCCGCGCGCTCCTGAACCCGTTCGCCGCCAGCCCCGCCCCGCTGACCTTCAAGGTCACGCCGATCGTCGGCAAGAACGAGCTGATCTTCGTGCTCTCGGGTTCCGCCAACGCCGTGCTCCACGGCAAGATCAAGGGCTCGAAGCTCACGATCGCGATCACGCCCGCCCTGCAGCAGCCGGTGCCGAACGTCTTCTCGGCGCTCAACGACCTCGCGACGTCGCTCTCGAAGAAGAAGGGCTCCAACTCGCTCGTCTCGTCCGTCGGCTGCAAGTCCAAGAAGCACAAGATCTCGGTCACGGTCGGCTACGCGCCGAACCCGGTCGCGCCGGCGAAGTCGTCCGCGTCCAACACGGCCGACGCGAAGTGCAAGTAGCGCACACGCGCAACCGCTGAGGTTCTTTCAACGGCCCCGCGTCAGCGGGGCCGTTGTCGTTCATAGACTCGGCGCGTGCTCCTCTTCGCGCATGGGATCGTCGGCCGCGCCGACCTCCCGATCCCCGAAACGCTGTTCGGTGCCGCCGCCGCGGCGGTCCTGGTCGTCTCGTTCGTCGCGCTCGCGCTCGGCTGGTCGCGCCCGCGACTGGCGGGGTTGCCCGAAAAGACCCTCTTCAAGGTGCCGCCGGCGTTCGACGTCCTGCTCGGCCTCTTCGGCGTCCTCGCGTTCGCCGTCACGGTCTACGCGGGCCTCGCCGGCACCAAGGTACAGAGCGAGAACCTCGCGCCCACCGTCGTCTACGTCGCGTTCTGGGTCGGCGTGCCGTTCGCCTCGCTGCTGTTCGGCAACGTCTTCGCCGCCATCAGCCCCTGGCGCGCGCTCGGCCGCGCGACCGGCTGGGCCGCGAACCGGTTCTCGACGGGCGCGCTGCCGGAACCGCTCGAGTATCCCGAGCGCCTCGGCCGCATCCCCGCCGCCGCCGGGCTGTTCGGCTTCGCGATCTGCGAGCTGTGCTGGGCGCGCGCGACCGAGCCCGGGCCACTGGCGATCCTCATGCTCGTCTACCTCGTCGTGATGCTGGTGGGGATGAGCCTCTACGGCGTCGAGCCGTGGACGCGCAACGCCGACGCGTTCGGCGTCTTCTTCGGGCTGATCGGCTCGCTCTCGCCGATCGCTCGCGACGACGAGGAACGGGCGAAGCTCCGCGTCCCGTTCAGCGGCTCGGCGAAGCTGGCTCCGGTCGCCGGCACGATGGCGCTGCTGGTGATCTCGATCGGCTCGACCGCGTTCGACGGCGCCAAGGAGGGTGCGCTGTTCAACGACCTGGCGCAGGATCTGCAGGGCTTCTTCGGCGATCTCGGGCTCTCGCTCGGTCTCGCGCTGGAGTTCGGCTTCGTCGTCGGCCTCACGGGCGCCGTGCTGATCGTGGGTGCGATCTGGGCGCTCGGGATGGCGTGGATGAAGCCGGCGCCGTCGGCCCCGAACCACCGGGCGCTCGCGCGGGCGTTCGGGCACACGCTGATCCCGATCGCCGCCGGCTACCTCGTCGCCCACTACTTCTCGCTGGTGGCCTACAACGGGCAGGACCTGTGGCGGCTGGCCAATGACCCGCTCGGTGACGGCTCGAACCTCTTCGGCGGGGCGGACGCGACGATCAACTACGGCGTCGTCTCGGCCACCGGCATCTGGTACGTCCAGGTCGTCGCGCTCGTCGTCGGCCACGTCGCCGCGCTGGTGCTCGCCCACGATCGCGCGCTCGAGCTCTACGGCAGCCCGCGCGAGGCGACGCGGTCGCAGGTTGTCATGCTGGTTCTCATGGTGGCGCTCACCTGCCTCGGACTGTGGCTCCTCTCGGCGGCGCTGAACGCATGACCCCGCTCGCGCACGCCGGGCACTGGGCCGCGCAGATCCTCTACCTGATGCCGGTGCTGGCGATGATCGGCATGCTCGGCTGGGCCAAGCTGCGCCAGCGCCGTCACCCGGCCGACGAACAGGAAGCTCCGCCGCGACCGGTCTGAATCACAACCACCGGGTGTTCGCGGTCCGTAGAACAGGTGTCAGGGCGCCCGGATCGGGCATCTTCGCGACAAGAGACCCTCCGATGAGCACCGGCGAACTCAGATCCCTCCTCGACGACGTGCCCGACACGTTCGAGATCGTGCTGCGCCGCGATCCGGAGTGGAGCCCGGTGCTGCACGCCTGGCGCGACGCCTCCGAGGAGGCCGCCGCGGCGCTCGAGGACTGGCGCTCAGCGCCGGGTGACATCGACGTCTACGCCGCCTTCCGCGCCGCCCAGGACCGCGAGGACGCGGCCCAGGACGCGCTGGCTCACACCCAGACGTCCCGGACCAGCGTCTCGTAGCCGCCGTCCGCGGACGCCGCCTCGGCGCGCGCCTCGCGGCCCTCTTCGCTGCGCTGCGTGAAGACCAGCCGGCCCGGCCCGACGTAGCGGCGCCAGGCGCGGGCGAAGGTCTCGGCGCGCTCCTTGTTGCGGGCGAGGTCGGCGGGCACCGGGTGCAGCCGCTCCTCGAACGGCGGCCGGCGCGTCAGCACGCGGCCGAGCAGCCCGAGCGTGCCGCGGCGCGGATCGGCGAGCGGCCGCGAGACGAGGTAGCGCGGCGCGTCGGAGACGCCCAGCAGCTCATCGAGAGCGGCGGCGAACCTGCGTCCCTCGACCGCGGTCGCCGCGCCCAGTTCGCAGCGCAGGAAGCTCGCCGCCCGCGGCTCGATCGTCAGCGACGTCGCGGCCTCCGGCGTCAGCTCGCCGAGTTCTCGATAGGCCTCCGCGACGGAGCGTGCGGCGCCGTCGAGCGGCAGTACCAGCGGCAGCCGCTGCTTGGCCCCGCGCAGGCGCACCGCGGCCCACGTCAGCCCGGCGGGAGCGAGCGCGAGCCCGGCCAGCAGCGGCGGCGCGCTGGTCGCCACGCCGAGCAGGCCGAACGCCGCCGCCCCGCCGAGCCCGCTGGCGATCGGCACGCGCTGGGAGAGATGCAGGGGCCGCCCTTCGCCTGGCCGCACCGGGATCGGCGCCGTCGCGTCGCCCGCCCGGCGCACCAGCAGGGTGGGGAGCTCGACGCCGCGGTAGGGCGTCCCGATCAGCCAGCGCTCGCGCGCGGCGTCACGGTCGGCGGAGCGGGCGAGCTGCTCGGCGTTGAGCGCCGCGAAGCGCTCGACCGGCGGCGGCGTGAACGGTCCCAGCTCGGGGTGCACGTGCGACGGCCCGGCCTCGACCTCGCCGTCCTCGGCGGGCGCGAACAGGTGCAGGTGCTTGCGCACGAAGCGCTCGTAGTCGCCGGTCCCGCGCACGAGGTCGGGCGCGACGCAGACGACGTCCCAGTTGGACGCCACCTTCTGCGGATCGGCGGGATCGAGCCGCAGCGAGCGCCCGCGCATCTGCTGGACGCTGACCCCGGTGGTGGCGATCGTCATGTCGACGAGCACGTTCAGCGGCTGGCAGTTCCAGCCCTCGCCGAGCAGCGCGCGGGTGCCGACGAGCACGCCCGTGGTGCCCTCGATCAGCAGCGCGGTCGCGAGCTCGACCCAGGCCCGCGGCATCCACTCCGCGCCCTGCGACCGCAGCGAGACGAGCAGCCCGTCGAGCTCGGCCTCCCATTCCGGCAGCGCGAAGCGATCCTCGGCGGCGACGCGCAGCGCCTCGAGCAGGACGTCGGCGTCCTGGGGCGCGCAGCGCAGGCCGCGGCCGGAGACCAGCAGCGGCCGCAGCGGCGCCGTGCGCTCGTCCGCGGCGATCGCCAGCAGCGTGTGCCGCGCGGTCCCGGCGGCCGGATCGAGGACCCCCGTCAGCGCGTCGTCGGGCCGCTGGGCGGCGAGCTCGGCGTCGCACAGCACGAGCGCGCGCAGCGCCTCCCCGCGCGTCTCGGCCTCGGCCGAGAGCACCTCGACGAGCCCGAGCGCCTTGGCCTGCGAGCCCGTCAGCAGCCGGTCGACCTCCGACGTGCCGCGGCGGATGCCCTTGCGCGTGAGCTGGAAGCCGAGCTCGCGCAGCGCGGCGGCGATCGCGTCGTAGCGCTCGGACGCCGCCCGCTCGCCGCTGGGCGCCAGGCAGCGCAGCGCGTAGTCCTCGAGCAGCACCAGCCAGTCGTCGAGGTCGGGCGGCTGGCGGTAGGCCTCGCCGCGCGGGGCGCCGCGCGGCAGCTCGAGCCCGCCGGAGAGCAGGAAGCGCACGCCGGCGCGGGCGAGCCTGGGCGAGCGCTTCTGGAAGGCCTCCCACGGCACCTCGGCGTCGTCGTCGGGCGAGCGGCGGCGGTCGCGCAGGCGCGAGATCACCCAGCCCGGGAACGAGATCTCGCTCTCGGCGTCGTCGTGCAGCGCCGTCACGAGCTCGCGGAAGCGGCTGTCGTGCTCGGCGAGCCAGTCGCGCTCGGTGCTCAGCGGCTCGGTCAGCCACGCGAGCTCCTGGTAGGGGGCGAGGTGCCCGTCGCGAACCACGGCGGGCGTCGGGACGGTGAAGTCGACCGGGCCCAGCAGCGCGTCGTAGAGCTCGGCCTCGGCCTCCGGCAGCCCGATCGGCGGCGTCGCGGTCAGGCCGATCACGTGCACCCCGGCGGGCAGCTCGCCCAGCACGGCGCGCACGACGTAGCCCCAGAGCGAGGCGAGGTGGTGGCACTCGTCGAGCAGCACGACGCCGACGCCCAGCTTCGCCAGCGTCTGCACGCGCTCGCGCGCCGTCGCGGACAGCAGGTCGCGCAGCTCGACGCCGGCGTGCTCGCCGCGCGCGACCTCGCGCTTGAGCGCGGCCGAGATCCGCGACAGCTCGCGCGCGCGGCGGTCGGCGGCCGCGCCCTCGAAGGACTCGCCCTCGCGCTGGGCCTCCTCCGGCGTCATGCCGGTCGCGGCGGCGCGCTCGTCCGCCCAGCGCGTCTGGGCGAGCCGGCCGAGCACGATCTCCGGGTCCTCGAGCTGGCACAGCGCCTGGTAGGAGAGGCACGCGATCGGCTTGAGCACGTCGGCGCCGGCGACCTCCGCCGGGCGGCGCGTGAACTGGCCGACCGCGCGCGGCCACTGCTGCTGGATGCCCTGGTTGGGCGCGAGCACGAGCGCGCGCTTGCCGACGCGGCGGATCAGCTCGACGCCGAGCAGCGTCTTGCCCGAACCGGGCGGCGCGACGATGTGGGTGGTCAGGTTGCCCTGCTGGCGGTCGCGCTCGAAGGCGGCGAGCGCGGCGCGCTGGTACGGGCGCCACTCGCCGAAGAACTGCAGCTCGTCGTAGCGCGGGCTCAATTGGAGAGCCGCTCGAGATCGTGCGCGAGCCCGGCTTCGGTCAGGTGGTCGAACGGGAAGCCGATCCGCTGGAAGCCGTCGGCGTCGGCGAGCACGGTGTGCGCGGAGTGCTCGAGCTTGTCGCTCTGCGGCTGGATCGCGAACGCGTCCCAGATCGGCTTGAGCTCCTTGCGCGTGCCCAGCAGGAACTCCATCCGCCCGGTCATCTGCTGCTTGAGCATGAACGACGCCGCGCGCTTGGGGGTGTCGTTGGCCGGGTCGACGGAGATGCCGATGACGCGCGGATCCTTGCCCGGCAGGTCGTCGAGCGCGCCGCGGATCGTCTGCACCTGCGCCGGGCAGGTGTCGCGGCAGGTCGAGTAGACGAAGGCGAAGACCACGGGCTCCCCGCGCAGCGAGGCGGCGGTGACGGTCTTGCCGTCCTGGTCGTGCAGCGTGAAGTCGGGTACCGGCTGGCCCGGCGGCCGCTGCGCGCCCGCCCAGCCGTCGTAGAGCTCGAGCGACTGCGGGACGTGCGACTGCCGCGACGCCAGCAGAACGCCCACGACCGCCGCCGCGGCACAGAGGGTCAGCGCGATCAGCGCGAGCTGGAGGCGGGCGGGTAGCACCGCCGACAAGCCTAGGAGAGGCTGCGAATGAGCGTCAGACCGCGGTAGGGCACCTCGCCCCGCCAGAAGCCCGCGAGCGTGACCGTGACGCGCACCGGGCGCCGCCCGGTGTCGATCCGCCGCGGCGTGCGGGTGAGCGTGAGCGTGCGCGTCGTCGTGCGGCAGCTCCTGCAGCCGAGCCGCTGGACCTTCACCCGCACGCGCCGGCCGATCGCGTTGCCGCGCGCTGTCACCGTCGCCCGCGCGCCGCCGCCGCGAGCGGCCTTGAGCCCGAGCGAGAGCTGCGGCGTGCGCGCCGACGGCAGCTCCGAAGCGGGCGCGAACTCCTGCGGCGTCGCCTCGCCCAGCGGTTCGTCGCTGCCGGCCGAGACCCTCCCGGCGCGGAAGCTCCAGCGCTTGTCGAGCCGGACGCCCGCGTCGGAGGTGAACGTCACCTGCGCCGTGTAGAGCGCGTCGCGCTCGAGCGGCTCGGCGGGGACCACGAAGCCGCCCGGGGGCAGCAGCCCCTCGGCACCCGGCGTGTGGTTGTCGACGATCCGGACCGCGACCGGCCCGTCCGGCCCGGTCAGCGACGGCGTCCCGCAGCGTGGCGCCCGTCGTCCCGCCGCCGAAGCCGAAGACGTAGAGGTACGGGCTGGTCACGCCCTCGATCCCGTCGCCGGGATAGCTGTAGAGCCGCAGCTCCGCCGGCTCAGGCCGCTGATAGCCGGGCCAGGTGTACATGCAGCCGTCGGAGAACCCCGTCACCGAGAGCTTCGGCGCCAGCAGCTGGGCGAAGTGAAACGGCGCGTCCTCCCAGTTGGTCTCGAGGCCGAGCGAGGGCGCGTTGGAGAGCACCGAGCTGTTCGCGGCGTTCAGGCCGGCGACACTGAAGCCCGGGCGGCTCGGACTCTCCGTGTGCCAGTCGCCCTCGAAGCCGTTGAGCTCCAGGTAGCGCATGTGCAGCGCGCAGGCGGCCGACCAGGCCGGGTTCTCGCCGATTCCCGCCGGCAGCCCGTTGGCGCTGCGCAGGGCGTTGAGATCGTCGAGCGAATCGGCGGTCGCCGCCGTCGCGAACGCGCCGCTTCCGGCCGCGAAGGTGAGTAGTGCCCTGAGGAGGAGTCCGTTCCGCACGTCGCCATCCTGACAACTCCAATGGCGTTAATCGGGTGAAGCGTTTCAGGTCAGGGAGTGCGACGCGTGCTCACAGTTCGATATGAGACCCCATGACCACGGTGCGCTCGTCCGGGAGATGGAAGACCTCGACCGGGTTGGCGGCGTTGCGGGAGATGGCCAGGAACAGGCGCTTGCGCCAGCGCGCCATGCCCGGGCGATCGGTGGCGATGATCGTGATCCGCGAGACGAAGTAGGACGGGTTGTCGAACTTCGCGTCGCCTTCGATGCCGTGCTTGGCCACCAGGCGCAGCAGTTCGGGCACGTTCAGCGGGTCCTGGAAGCCGTAGCGGCCGGTGATGTGGGTGATGCCGTCGTCGGCGTAGCCGAGGTCGTCGATCGAGAGCCGCTCGGACTCGGGCACGTAGGGCACGCGCTCGGTGGTCATCGAGACGATCAGGACGCATTCGTGCAGCACGTGGTTGTGCTCGACGTTGGCGCGCAGCGCCAGCGGCGTCGTGCGCGGGTTGGCGTTGAGGAAGACCGCGGTGCCCGGCGCGCGCGACACGGGCGGGTCGGCGTTGCGCACCTCCTCGACGAAATCGCGCAGCGGGCCCTCCTCGCGGACCCGGCGCGTGGTGACGATCTCGCGGCCGCGCTGCCAGGTCGTGAGCACGCCGAAGACGAGCACGGCGATCGCGAGCGGGAACCAGCCGCCGTGGACGATCTTCGTCACGTTGGCGGCGAAGAAGGTCAGATCGACGATCAGGAACGCGCCGCAGCCGGCGACGACCAGCCACATCGGCCGGTGCCAGAGCGCGCGCACCACGAAGGCGAACAGCAGCGTGTCGATCGCCAGCGTGCCGGTGACGGCGATGCCGTAGGCCGAGGCCAGGCGCTCGGAGGAGCCGAAGCCGACCACCAGCGCGACGACCGCCGCGAAGATGATCCAGTTGACCGCCGGGACGTAGACCTGGCCGATCTCCTTGCGCGACGTGTGGCGCACGACCAGGCGCGGGAGGAAGCCGAGCCGGATCGCCTGCCGCGTCACGCTGAAGGCGCCCGAGATCACGGCCTGCGAGGCGATGATCGCCGCGACCGTCGAGAGGATCACCATCGGGATCCGCGCCCAGTCGGGGAACAGCAGGAAGAACGGGCTCGAACTGGCGGACGGGTCGGAGAGGAGCAGCGCGCCCTGGCCGAGGTAGTTGAGGATCAGCGCCCCGAAGACGAGCGTGAACCAGGCGCGGCGGATCGCGCTCGCGCCGAAGTGGCCCATGTCGGCGTACAGCGCCTCGGCACCCGTCACGGCGAGCACGACGCCACCGAGCGCCACGAACGCCGCGTGGCCGTGGTTGAAGAGGAACTCGGCGCCGTGGTGGGGGGAGAGCGCGCCGAAGATCTCCGGCTCGCCGAGCGCGCGCACCAGGCCGCTCAGCGCGAGCACGCCGAACCAGACGACCATGACCGGGCCGAAGAGCCCGCCGACCGCGCCGGTGCCGAAGCGCTGGACGGCGAACAGCACGGTCAGCACGATCAGCGTGAGCGGGATCACGAACTCCTCGAGGTCCGGCGAGACGACCTCGAGGCCCTCGACCGCCGAAAGGACCGAGATCGCGGGGGTGATCATGCCGTCGCCGTAGAACAGCGACGCGCCGAAGACCCCGAGCAGCACGAGCGTGATCTGCGCGCCGCGGCTGCGCAGGTTCGGCCTGCTGGATCAGCGCGATCAGGGCCATGATCCCGCCCTCGCCGTCGTTGTCGGCGCGCATGATGAACGTCACGTACTTGATCGAGACGATCACCGTGATCGCCCAGAAGATCAGCGAGACGACGCCGAAGACGGCTTCGCGCGACGGCTCGAGGCCGTGCTCGGGCGCGAAGACCGTGCGCAGCGTGTACAGCGGGCTGGTGCCGATGTCGCCGAAGACGATGCCGATCGCGCCGAGGACGACCGCTGCCTTCGCTTTCCCGGCGTGACTCACACGCGACAAACTACGTGTTTCGGCCTCCGTCCTCGCAAGCTCGGACGTCGGACGACGTTACCTTTACGCCTCGGTGAGACCCCGGCGGATCGCGTAGCGCACGAGCTCGACGCGGTCGCGCATGCCGAGCTTGCGCAGCAGGTTCGCGCGGTGGGACTCGACGGTCTTCTCCGCCAGGTGCAGCGTCTCGGCGATCTGCTTGTTGGTGAAGGCCTCGGCGATCAGCTTCAGGACCTCCCGCTCGCGCGGGGAGAGCGGGTCCTCGGGGCCGGTGGACGAGTCGTTCATCCACTCGCGCACGATCGTGCGCTCGACGGCGCTGGTCAGGAAGGCGTCGCCACGGCTGACGGCGCGGATGGCGTTCAGCAGCGCCTGGTCGACCTCGCGCTTGAGCACGTAGCCGCTGGCGCCGGCCTTCAGCGCGTCGAAGACGTAGCGCTCGTCGTCGTGCATCGAGAGCGCGAGCACCTGCGTCTCGGGCAGGTGCGCGCGGATCTGGCGCGCGGCCTGCAGGCCGGTCATCCGCGGCATCGAGACGTCCATCACGCACAGGTCGGGCTTGGTGGCGAGTGCCTGCTCGAAGGCCTCGACGCCGTCGGCGGCCTCGGCGACGACCTCCATGTCCGGCTGGCGGTCGATCAACAGCTTCATGCCGCCACGGACGATCCCGTGGTCATCGGCGATCAGGATCCTCATGACGCTCCCATGGTGAGTTCGATGGTCGTGCCTTCACCGGGCGCGGAGAAGACGTTCAGGCGCCCGCCGACCAGCAGCGCGCGCTCGCGCATGCCGGAGACGCCGAGGCGGTTGCCCGAGCCCTTGATGGGCTTGAAGCCGCAGCCGTCGTCGCGCACGCGCAACACGGTGCGACCGACGGAAGAGAGTTCGACGCGCACGGCGCTCGCGCCGGAGTGCTGGACGACGTTGGAGAGGCTCTCCTGCGTTACGCGGTAGAGCACCAGCTGCTCCTCGTCGGACAGGGCCGGCGCGTCGCCGTGGCGATGGAAGCTCGAGCGGATGCCGGTGCGCTCGCCGAAGTCGGCGACCTGCGAGGCCAGAGCCGGGACGAGGCCGTGGTCGTCGAGCGCGGTCGGGCGCAGCGTGCGCGCCAGGGTCAGCAACTCCTCCATCGCCTGCGTGGCGAGCGTCTGGATCTCCTTGAGCTCGGAGCGAAGGCCGGGCGGGACGTCGAGCATCGCGGCCTGCAGGCGCAGCAGGATCGCGGTCAGCGCCTGGTTGACCTCGTCGTGCAGGTCCTGGGCGATCCGCGCGCGCTCCTCCTCCTGGGCCCGGATGACGGCGCGGCCGGAGGCGACGCGCTCCTCCTCGAGGCGGGCGAGCATGCGGTTGAAGTCGGCGGTCAGCCGCTCGATCTCGCGCGCCGCATTGGGCGATGAGGTGGCACGCTGGCCGGGGGAGGCGAGATCGACGCGCTCCATCGTCGCCAGCAGGCGGTCCAGCGGGGCGAGCCGGCGCTTGAGCAGCAGCGTGTTGACCAGCACGGCGCTGACCACGGCGAGGCCGATCATCAGCAGCCGCTGGGCGGCCGCGAGGTCGCCGGTGTTCTCGGGCGCGAGCAGCGCCGCGACGATCGCGGTCGCGGCGACGAGGGCGGTATTGACCGCCAGGACCTGGGACAGGAGGGAGCGCTTGCGCATCGCTTACTGTCGTTCATCGGCAGAAAGGGGTCGGGCCGGTACCCCATTCGGCGCTACACTTCCTGAAGTATTGAATCCCGATCCGCTTTGCAAGTAAGGACATCGATCGCATGAGTCCCTCAGGCGCGGAGGTCATCCGCCAGATCAGAAGCTCGGTCGAGGAGGTCGACCCTTCCGACGTCAAGGCCACGCTCTCCAACGGCAACGGCATCGTGCTGCTCGACGTCCGCGAGAGCGATGAGTGGGACGCCGGTCACCTTCCCGGCGCCAAGCACATCCCGCGCGGGTACCTCGAGTCCCGCGTCGAGGGCGTCGTCGGCTCCGACCGCTCCAAGCGCGTGGTCATCTACTGCGCCTCCGGGCAGCGTTCCGCATTGGCCGCCAACACGCTCAAGGAGCTGCTCGGCTACGAGGACGTCGCCTCGATGAACGGCGGCATCACGCTGTGGAAGGACCGCGGCTACGACGTCGAGGTCCCCGTGTCGCTGAGCAAGGAGCAGCGCGAGCGCTACTCGCGCCACCTGCTCGTGCCGGAGATCGGGCTCGAGGGCCAGACCAAGCTGCTCAACGCGAAGGTGCTGCTGCTCGGCGCCGGCGGCCTCGGCTCGCCGACCGCGCTCTACCTCGCGGCGGCCGGCGTCGGCACGCTCGGGATCGTCGACGACGACGTCGTCGACCTCTCCAACCTGCAGCGCCAGGTCATCCACACCAACGACGGCGTCGGCACGCCGAAGGTGGACTCGGCCGAGCGCGCGATCAACGCGATCAACCCGGACGTGAAGGTCGTCAAGTACCCGGTGCGCCTCGACGCCTCCAACATCATGGAGATCATCGAGGGCTACGACGTGATCGTCGACGGCGTCGACAACTTCCCGACGCGCTACCTGCTCAACGACGCGACGGTGCGGCTCGACATCCCGGTCGTCAGCGCCTCGATCCTCGGCTTCGACGGGCAGCTCTCGGTGTTCGCGCCGCACGACGGCCCCTGCTACCGCTGCCTCTATCCCGTGCCGCCGCCGGCCGAGCTGGCGCCGTCCTGCGGGGCCAACGGCGTGCTCGGCGTGCTGCCGGGGACGATGGGCCTGCTGCAGGCGACCGAGGTCGTCAAGCTCGTCGTCGGCACCGGCGAGCCGCTGATCGGCCGCCTGCTGCTCTACGAAGCGCTCGGCGCGACGTTCACCGAGCTCAAGGTCCGGCGCGACCCTGAGTGCCCGATCTGCTCGATCGACCCGTCGGAGATCACCGACGACGAGATGGGCGTCTTCCCCGACTACGAGGCGTTCTGCGCCGCCGCTGGCTAGGGTGAGCTCGACGAATATGGCCAAGATCAAGATTCCACCGGTTCTGCGTCCCTCCGTGGGCGGCGAGAAGGAGGTGCAGGCCGGCGGCGAGGACGTCGGTGCGGTCCTGCGCGCCCTCGCCGAGCAGCACCCCGCCACGCAGGCGCAGCTCTTCGGCGCCGACGGGTCGCTGAACCGCTACGTCAACGTCTATCTCAACGACGAGGACGTCCGCGTCCTCAACGGTCTCGATACGTCCGTCGGGGAGTCCGACACGCTCGTGATCCTGCCGGCCATGGCCGGCGGTAGCGCATAGACCTCTCATACCGGGTACCTTCGCGGCCGTGACGACTTCTGGTTTGCGGCCGTTGAGTGTCGGCGAGATCCTCGACGCGGGGATCAAGGTGGTCGTGCGGCATTGGAAGCCGCTGATGGCGTGCATCGTGGGCCTGACGGCCCCGGTGTGGGTCCTCTATGTGCTGGTGCTCGCGTCGGTCGACGCGTCGCTGCTGGAGGCCGACTCCCAGTTCTCGACGACGTCCTCGTCATCGACCGCGGCGGACGTCGACGCGACGGTGTGGGTCGGCTTCGGCCTGTCCGGTCTGCTGCTGCTCGTGACCTTCCTGATCGCGTTCACCGCGTGCTTCAAGATCGTCAGCGACGCGTGGCTCGGCACGACGCCGTCGATCTCGCGCTCGCTGCGCTTCGGCCTCCGGCGCTCGCCGATGATGGCGCTGCTCGGCATCATCTCGAGCTTCGCTCATCGGCCTCGGGCTGATCGCCTGCCTGGCTCCGGGCATCTGGCTCTCGGTCCTGTGGTGCCTGTGCTTCCCGGCGCTGCTGTTCGAGCGGATCGGCCCGTTCAAGGCGCTGGGACGCTCGGGGTCACTGATCAAGGGCCGCTGGTGGGCGTCGTTCCTGCTCGTGGTCGTCGGCTATCTGCTGGTCACGATCGTCGGGTCGATCGTGCAGTACGGGCTGCTGGCCATCGCCGCGGTCGTCGCCGACGAGAACACCGTGGTCAACGCGATCGCGACCGTCGTCGGCTCGACCCTCAGCTCGGCGATCTCCTATCCGTACCTCGCCGCGGTGTTGACGATCCTCTATTTCGATCAGCGCGTGCGCAAGGAGGGCTTCGACCTGCAGCTGCTGGCCGACGGCCTCGGCACCGAGCGCGATCCTGACGCGCCGCTGCCGGCGCCGCTGATCGGCGACGACAAGTACACGCCCGAGCAGCGCGCCGCGGCGCCGTACTGGCCGCCACCGCCCGGCTGGGTGCCGCCCGAGCCGGAGCCGGAGCGGCCGCAGTGGGAGTCCTCGAGCGGCTGGTCGGCCCCGACCCCGGCGCCCGCCGACTCGCCCGACGCGCCGACGCGGTCGCAGGAGCCGCCGCTGTGGGGGTCGGGCGACGACGCGCCGAGCTATCCCACGCGATCCTCGGGCGGGGACGAGCAGCAGACCTATCCGACGCGCCCGTCCGACGATCCGCCGCCGTCCTATCCGGCCAGCCCGTCCGGGGACGCCGAGCCGACGGACCCGCTGCCGCCGCGCCCCGACGAGGGCGAGAAGAAGCCCAAACCGGACAGCGGTCGCGCGGACTGGCTGCCGCCCGAGGCGCCGCGCGGGCCGGGAGGGTTGTGAGCCGCGCCCGCTCTGCGGGCGCCGTGCTCCTATTGGCGGCGCTGGCGTCGTGGTTCGCGCCCGCGGTCGCACAGGCCACCGCCGTCTCGGCCGCCGAGTTCCGCACGCTCGCGCGCGAGGCGCAGGACGATCGCGCGGCGCTGAACGAGCTGCGCCAGGTCGACTCGGTCGACGGCCGGCGCGTCGACGTTCCCGGCGCCCTGCGCGGCGCTCGCGGCGCCGCGCTGGACGCGCGCCTGGAGGCGCTCGCGGCGCCCTACGCCGCGGTCCCCGCCGCGACCGATCCGCGCGCCGAGGCCCGTGCGGTCCTGGCCGAGGATCGCTTCCAGCAGACCGAGGTGCCAGGCCCGTTCAAGGGCATCATCGATTGGCTGCGCGACCGGCTCTCGTCGTTGGACGTGCCCCTGGACTGGCTCGACGATCTCCTGCCGGGCGGGCGCTCCGTCGTCTGGATCGTGCTCGGCACGCTGCTGGTCGTGGCCGTCTGGAGTGTGTCCCGGCGCCTGCTGTCGCGGCGCGTCCAGGCCTCGACGGAGGCCGAGCGGGCCGCCGTCGCCGCCCGTGGCGACGACCCCCGGGCGCTCGACCGCCGCGCCGACGCCGCCGAGGCCGCCGGCGACCTCGAGGCCGCGCTGCGCCTGCGCTTCCGCGCCGGCCTCCTGCGCCTCGACGCCCGCGGGGCGATCGAGTTCCGCCCCTCGATCTCGACCTACGAGGTCCGCCGCGCGCTGCACTCCGACGACTTCGACACGCTCGCCGCGACCTTCGACGACGTCGTCTACGGCGGTCGCCCACCCGAACACGACGACCTCACCGCCGCCCGCGAACGCTGGCCGGCGATCGTCAAGGGGTCTGACCCCTTGAGTGGTCGCTCGTCAGGGGGTCAGACCCCTTGAGTGGGTTCGAGTGAGATTGCCTTCTGATTCGCGGGTGCGGTTTGGGCTCGGGCTGGTGGCGTGCCTGATCGGGTTCGCGATCGTGCTGGCGATCGTTCAGGCGCTGGCGCCCGCGCCGAAGGGGCCGCCGTCGTCGTCGTATGCGACGTCGCCCGCGGGGCTGGCGGCGTATGCGTCGGTGCTCGAGCGTGAGGGGCATCCCGTGCGGCGGCTGCGGACGCGGGTCGCCGACCATGCGCCGCGTGCCGGCGAGACGCTGGTCGTCCTCGATCCTGATGTGATGGAGCCCGAGGAGGCGCGCGCGATCGGCGAGTGGGTCCGCTCCGGCGGCCGGCTGGTCGCGGGCGGCAGCGGCGATGCGTCGTGGCTGGAGGAGGTCCTCGACGATCCGCCGGTCTGGGAACCCGGCGACGCCACGCGGCGGCGCACACTGGTCCCGGTGGGCGACACGTCCGGTGTGACCGAGGTGCGCTCGGCCGGCGGCGGCGGTTGGCACGAGGTCGGTGGTGCGCTGCCCGCGATCGGCCCGGCCGACGCGCCACTGCTGGTGACCGGGCGCAGCGGCAAGGGCCAGGTCGCGCTGCTCGCGGACGCGTCGCCGCTGCAGAACGACTCGCTGGCGCGCGCCGACGGGGCGGCGCTCGGCGTGGCGCTGGCGGGCGGCGTGAAACGGCCGGTGGCGTTCCTGGAGACCGTGCACGGGTATGGCGTGGCGCGCGGCTTCGCCGGTCTGCCCGCGCGCGTGAGATGGACCCTCTTCGGGCTCGCGCTGACCGCGCTGGTGGCGATCTGGGCCGCCGGGCGCCGTTTCGGCCCGCCCGAGGATCCCGAGACCGAGGCGCCCCCGCCGCGGGTGGACTACGTCGACGCGCTCGCCGCCGCGCTGGTGCGGGCCAAACCAGACAAAGAGAAGGAGCGTTCGTCGTGAAGGAGCTGCACGCCCGCGTCGCGGGCGAGGTCCGCAAGGTCGTCGTCGGCCACGAAGAGGCGCTGGAGGACATGCTCGCGGCGCTCGCGCTCGGCGGTCACGTGCTGCTCGAGGGCGTGCCCGGGGTGGCGAAGACGCTGCTGGCGACCGCGACGGCGCGAGCGCTGGGCATCGAGTTCCGGCGCCTGCAGTTCACGCCCGACATGCTGCCCTCCGACGTGACGGGCACGATGACGCTGCGGGCCGGCGAGCTGACGTTCCGCCCCGGCCCGGTCTTCGCGGGGGTCGTGCTGGCGGACGAGATCAACCGCACGCCGCCGAAGACCCAGGCCGCGCTGCTGGAGGCGATGCAGGAGGGCCAGGTCACGGTCGACGGTGTCTCGCACCCGCTGCCCGACCCGTTCCTCGTGCTCGCGACCCAGAACCCCGTCGAGTACGAGGGCACCTACCCGCTGCCCGAGGCGCAGCGCGACCGCTTCCTCGTCCACGTCGCGATCGGCTATCCCGAGGCCGAGCAGGAGCGCGCGATGCTGCGGCTCTCCCGCCGTGGCCTCGCGCCGACCGCGCTGGAGAGCGTCGAGCCGGTCGTCAGCGCCGACGATCTGCGCGCCGCCCGGGAGCAGGTCGACGCGACCGAGGTCTCCGACGATGTCGTCGGCTACGTCGTCGCGGTCGTGCGGCGCACGCGTGAGCTGCCGAGCGTCTCGCTGGGCGCGAGCCCGCGCGCCGCCGTCCACCTGCTCGGCGCCGCCAAGGCCGCGGCGCGGCTCGCGGGCCGCGCGTACGTGACCCCGGACGACGTCGCCCGCATGGCGGCACCGGTGCTCCGGCACCGGCTCGTCCTCACGCCGGAGGCCGAGCTCGAGCGCGCGACGCCGATGGGCGCGATCCGAACGGCGCTCGAGGACGTCCCCGTACCGCGGTGACGCCGGCCCCGCGCGCCGTCATCGCTCTCGGGATCATCGCGCTCGCCGCGCTGATCCTCCCGCTCGCCATCGTGCTCCTCGCGGTCGTCGCGCTGATCGTGGCGACGATCGTGGACGCCCGGGCGGCGAGAACTAACCCTCAGGTTGACCGTCAGATTGCCGATGTTCTGTCGCGTGGCGTGCCGTCGAAGCTCAAAGTCACGGCCGTGGCGCCCGCGGGCGGCACGATCCGCGTCCGCCAGGCCGCGCCGCCCGCCCTCGACGTCGTACCGCGCGAGGGGGACGGGGCGCTCGAGGCGAGCGTCGTCGCCCGGCACCGCGGCCGCCACGTCCTGCCTGCGGTCGCGACCCGCGCGACGGGTCCGCTCCGGCTCGCGCGCTGGGATCACGCGGTCGGCGCCACGGCGGAGGTGCGCGTCTTCCCCGACCTGCACGCCGCGCGGCGCCTGACGCTCGCCGTCGCCCGCGGGCGCTTCCGCGACCAGGGCGCGACGGCCCGCGGGCCGCTCGGCCTCGGCACCGAGTTCGAGCTGATCCGCGACTACGAGCCCGACGACGACATCCGCCAGGTCAACTGGCGCGCGACCGCGCGGCTCGGGCGGCCGATGAGCAACCAGTACCGGCTCGAGCAGGACCGCGACCTGCAGCTGCTGATCGACGCGGGCCGCCTGTCGGCCGCGCCGCTCGGCGAGGACGGCATGACGGTGCTCGACGCGTCGCTCGACGCCGCCGCCGCGCTGGCGTTCGTGGCCGACGAGCTCGGGGATCGGACCGGCGCCGTCGCGTTCGACGCGGAGGTCCGGACCGAGCTCAAGCCGCGCCGCGCGGGAGGCCAGGCCGTCGTGCGCGCCCTCTTCGACCTCGAGCCGCGCCCGCTCGACAGCGACTACGAGCTCGCCTTCCGGCGCGCGGAGGGCTCCAAGCGCGCGCTCGTCGTCGTCTTCTGTGACCTGCTCGAGGAGGCCGCCGCGCGCCCGCTCGTGGCCGCGGTCCCGGTGCTCTCGCGCCGCCACGCGGTCGTCGTGGCGAGCCCGTCGGACCCCGCGCTGGCGGCGCTCGCCGCGGCCACGGGCGACGATCCGCTGACGCGAGCGCGGGCGACGGTCGCCGGCGACGTGCTCGCGGCGCGCGCCCGCGCCGCGGCGCAGGTCAGGGCCGCCGGGGCGAGGGTCCTGGAAGCGCCGCCGGAGCGCCTGTCCGCGGTGCTGATCTCCGCCTACCTGCGGGCCAAAGCGCGCGCGGTGCTCTGAGGCAACCGGCCGCGGAAGTACACGAGGCTCCAGAAGAGCACGAACAAGACGACGCCGAAGGTGGCCTGCACGGCGACGGGAAGCTCGGGTCCGGTGGCGAAGCCCTCGAGGAAGCCGCAGAGCACGAGCCAGGGGATCGTGCCCGCCGCCAGCTCGACCGCGGGTACCGCCTCGCGCCGCAGAGAGGTCGAGCGGCGCAGTGGTCCGGGCCGGATCAGCGACCAGCCGATCCGCAGGCCGGCGACGCCGCCGACGACGATGCACGAGATCTCCAGCGGTCCGTGTGAGGAGATCAGGCGCAGGAAGGCGATGCCGTTGCCGGCGCCGATCGCCAGCCCGGCGATCGTGCCGAGCAGCAGGCCGTTGAAGAACAGCGCGTAGACGGTGAGCGCGCCGAACGTGATGCCGCCCGCGAACGCGACCAGCGTGACCTGGATGTTGTTGGTCATGACCTGGAACGAGAAGGCCGAGGATGTGGCCGCGTCGAAGTCGCGACCCTCGACGGGCGGGTCGGCGGCCGACTGGAACTGCGCGGGGACCAGCCCGGCGGCGGACGGCGCGTCGACGGCGCCCCAGATGCCGCCGGCCAGAGCGGGCACGAGCAGCAGCGTCCAGGCGACCAGCAGCAGTGCCGGGCGCTCGGCGAGCCGGCGCCAGTATCCGCGCGTCAGGAAGTGCCACAGCGAGGCGCGCCGGCCGACGCGTGAGTAGACCGTCGCCCGGGCGCGCAGCACCAGCGTCTCCAGCCGCGCGGTCTGCGCCTCGCCCGGGAAGCGGCGGCGCGCGAAGGCCAGGTCGGCCGCGGCCGCGCGGTAGAGCTCGCCGAGCCGGCGCACGCCGTCGCGGCCGAGCTTCTCGGGCCGGTCGCCGGCGCGCTTGAGCGTCGCGTCCAGCTCGGCCCACGCTTCGCCGCGCTCGAGCGCGAAGCGTTCAGGGCTCATGCGCGCGAGCCGCCGCCGGGCCAGGCATGATGAGAGCCGCAGGGCCGCTTATCGACGGAGGGGTTGGGCAACACGCGTCATGGAGTATGAGGATCGCCGCACGATCTCCACGCCGGAAGGCGTGCAGCTCGCGCTCCCCCTGGCCGGTATCGGCACGCGGTTCATGGCGCTCGCGATCGACCTGCTGATCGGGTTCACGGTGCTGACGCTCGCCGTCCTCGCCGCCGGTGCCCTCGGCGACGCGCTCGCGGCGTCGATCGTCGCCGCCTGCGGGCTGCTCGCGGTCTACGTCGGCTACCACGTCGTGATGGAGGTCTTCGGCGGCGGGCGCACGATCGGCAAGCGCGCCGCGGGCCTGCAGGTGGTGTCCGACAGCGGCGCCCAGGTCGGACTGCGCGCGAGCCTGATCCGTAACGTCATGCGGCTGATCGAGGGGCTGCTGCTGATGTACCTGCCGGCGATGATCTCCGTGCTCTCGACGCGCAACAACCAGCGCCTCGGGGACCTGATGGCCGGGACGCTCGTGATCCGCGACGCCAAGCCCGCGAGCGTGGTCGCGCCCTCGACGCCGTTCGTGGCCGCTGAGCGCTACGCGAGCTGGGACGTCACCGGCATCGGCGAGGAGGACGCCCATGCCGTGCGCGCGTTCCTGGAGCGCCGCGCCGATCTGCGGCCCGGAGCGCGGCGCGCGCTGGCCGCGCAACTGGCCGGGCAACTGCGGCCGCGCGTGGCCGGCGTACGCGCCGGCCTGGACGACGAACTCTTCCTCGAGCACCTTGCCGCCGCAAAGGCGCGGGGGAAGATGAGAGAAAGCGCCGAAGACGGGCATTAGGCCCGTACCGGTCCCCAAGGAGAGGAGCACCACCCGCATGTCTCAGCAGTACGAATCCGCCCCAGAGGCCCCCGTAGGGTCCTATAGCGACGGTCCGAGCGGCCCCCGCGCCGGGTTCTGGGCGCGCTTTGCCGCGTTGCTGTTGGACGTGATCATCCTCGGCGTGATCTCGGTGATCCTGTTCGCGATCAGCCGCTCGCTGGCCAACTTCGGCGGCCTCGTCATCGGCGCGATCTACTTCACGCTGCTCGATGGCGGCCCCAGCGGGCAGACGCTCGGCAAGAAGGCCCTCGGGATCCGGGTGATCAGCCTCAAGGAAGGTGGCTCGATCGGCTACGGCCGCGGCTTCGTCCGCTGGCTGGTCCAGAACTTCCTGAGCTGGATCTTCCTGCTCGGTTACCTGTGGATGCTGTGGGACAAGGAGAAGCAGTGCTGGCAGGACAAGGCGGCGGGCAGCGTGGTCGTTCCGGTAAGCGCTTACCGCTAGCTCACCCGGTCGGGGGGGTCGGTTCGTCCAATAAGTTGACGGACCGGCTCCACTTCGCTGCAATGAAGCCGAATACATGCCCCCTGGTCGCGCCGGCTCACTCGAATCGCTCCGCCGTCTCAATCGCCTGCGCGTAATCCGCGCGCTGCGCGACGAGGGACAGATCTCGCGCGCCGATATCGCGCGCCGCACGGGCCTCTCGCGCTCGACGGTCTCGAGCCTCGTCGCCGACCTGCAGGCCGACGGCCTGGTGGTCGAGCGCCCTGAGCCCGGCTCGGCCTTCGGCGCCCAGGGCGGCCGCCCGCCGATCCTGCTCTCCTTCGACGCCTCCGCGGGCGCGGCCGTCGGCGTCGATTTCGGCCACTCGCACCTGCGCGTCGCCGTCTCGGACCTCGCCTCGACGATCCTCGCCGAGCGCACGCGTCCGCTCGACACCGATCACGACGCCCAGGAAGGGCTCGAGATGGCGGCCGAGCTGGTCGTCGAGACCCTCGCCGACGCCGGCGTGGCGCGAGGCACCGTGATCGGTGCCGGCATGGGCCTACCGGGCCCGATCGATCAGGGTGACGGCACGGTCGGGTCCTCCGCGATCCTTCCGGGCTGGATCGGCATGGCCGCCTCGGCCGAACTGCACCGCCGGCTCGACTTCCCGGTGCTGGTCGACAACGACGCCAACCTCGGTGCGCTGGCCGAGGCCGCGTTCGGCGCCGGCCGCGACGCCGGCGATCTGATCTACCTGAAGGTCTCCTCGGGCATCGGCGCCGGTCTGATCCTCAACGGCCGTCTCTACCGTGGCAGCGCCGGCCTGGCCGGCGAGCTCGGGCACGTGCTGGTGAACCCCGACGGCATCGTCTGTCGCTGCGGCAACCGCGGCTGCCTGGAGACGATCGCCGCGACCGGCGCGCTCGTCGACGTGCTGCGCCGCTCGCACGGCGACGACCTGACGGTCGCGGGGATGATCGAGGCCGCCCGGGCCGGCGACGCCGGCTGCCGCCGCGCCATCGGCGACGCCGGGCCGTGCGCTCGGCCAGGTCGTGGCCACCCTGCTCAACGTGCTCAACCCCGAGATGGTGATCGTGGGCGGCGACCTGGCCGCGGCGGGCGATCTCCTGCTCGACGGCGTCCGCGAATCCGTTGCGCGTGCCGCTCTCCCCGAGACCTCACGCGGCGCTCAGCTGGTCGCCGGGGTGCTCGGCGAGCGCGCACAGGTCCTCGGCGCGCTCGCGCTCGTGGTCTCCGAGGCCGACCGGGCACTCCCCGCTCGTCTCGCACTCGCCGGTTAGGTCCGGACCAAAGGGCTAGATTCGGCAACGAACGAACGAAGGGTTCGCGCTGGGCGCAATTGGCGTGTAGCGTTCGAAGCGATGGAAAGGACGTCCCGTCGCGACGCCCGGGCGCGTGTCGTCGGGGTGCTGGCTGAAGTCGGCGCAGTATCGCGCGCTGACCTCGCGCGCCGCGCTGCGCTTGCACCCTCGACGGTCTCGGCCGTGGTCAGCGAACTGCATGCGGCGGGGCTCGTGGTCGAGCCGGCCGAGCCCGTGCATCCCCCCGAACGCGGCTCGCTGGGCCGTCCGCCGGTCCTGATCGCGCTGCATCGCCGGGCCGGCGTGGTGGTCGGAATCGACTTCGGCAAGCGACATGTGCGGCTCGCGATCTCCGACCTCTCACATGCGCTGCTGGCCGAGCGCCACCGCGCGCTCGACGCCGATCTGCCTGCAAAGGAAGCGATCGCGCTCGCCGCCGCGCTGTTCGCCGACGCGCTCGAGGAGGCCGAGGTCGCGCGCGACGAGGTCGTCGGCATCGGCATGGGACTGCCCGGTCCCGTGCATCGCCCTTCCGGCGAGCTCGGCAACTCGACGATCCTCCCCGGCTGGGCCGGGACGCGCGCGGCGGAGGCCATCGGCGCGGCGGTCGGCCACGAGGTCGAGGTCGAGAACGACGCCAATCTCGGCGCGCTCGGCGAATGGATGTGGGGAGCGGGCCGCGGTGCCGACCACATGGCCTACGTCAAGGCCGCGACCGGCATTGGAGCGGGGTTCATCGTCGCCGGGACGCCGTATGTCGGCGCCGGGGGCACCGCGGGGGAGCTCGGTCACACGGTCGTCGATCCCGGCGGCCCGATCTGCCGCTGCGGCAACCGCGGCTGCCTCGAGACCTACGCCGGGGCCCCGGCGATCCTCAGCTCGCTGCGCGACGTGCACGGCGACACGCTCACGCTCGCGGATGCCGTCGCCTACGCGGTGCGCGGCGATACCGGCTGCCAGCGGGCGATCGCCGACGCCGGGACCGCGATCGGCGCGGCGGTGTCGACGCTCTGCAATCTCTTCAACCCGCAGCGGGTGGTGGTGGGCGGCGATCTTGGCGCCGCCGGCGAGCTGCTCCTGGCCCCGCTGCGGGAATCACTGGTCCGTGGCGCGATCCGCTCCGCGGCGGAGGATGTGACCGTTGTCCAGGGCGAATTGGGCGACCGCGCCGAGGTGTTGGGCGCTGTTGCGCTCGTGTTAGGAAGAGGCGCTGAGGCCTCAACCTCTTGACACTGCGGTATTCGGCTATGAATACTTCGAATTCGCAGATAGTCGCCAGTCTGCGGTAACCGGAGGAAGGGGAGTTCATGAAGCACAAGCTGACCATGCGGGTCGCTGGGGCGGTCGTCCTGACGGCCCTCACGTTTACGGTCGCTGCCTGCGGCAGTGACGATTCGTCGACCGACAGCGGCTCGAGCGGGACAGCCGCGACCAGCACACCGGAGGTCAAGGGCAAGGTGGGGGTGATCCTGCCCGATACGGCTTCCTCGGCGCGGTGGGAGAACAACGACCGGCCGCTGCTGAAGGCGGCATTTGACGCCGCGGGTGTGGATTCGGATATTCAGAATGCGCAGGGCGATAAGGCGAAGTTCGCGACGATCGCCGATCAGATGCTCAACGGTGGCGTCAACGTGATGCTGATCACCAACCTCGATAGCCCGTCGGCGGCCGCGGTCATCGCGAAGGCCAAGGCGCAGGGCGTGCCGGTCATCGACTATGACCGCCTGACGTTGGGCGGCGGCGCGGACTACTACGTGTCGTTTGACAACGTCGCCGTGGGCACCAAGATCGGCGAGGGCCTGGTCAAGTGCATGGGCGATAACGGCAAGTCCGATGGTCCGGTGGCGCTGCTGAATGGTTCGCCGACCGATAACAACGCGACGCTGTTCAAGCAGGGCTATGAGGCGGCGATCACGGGCGCGGGCTACACCGTGGCGGCCGATCAGAGCGTTCCGGATTGGGATAACACCAAGGCCGGCACGATCTTTGAGCAGATGTACTCCAAGGCCAAGGGCGACTTCGTCGGCGTCGCGAGCGCCAACGATGGCCTGGGTGGCGCGGTGGCGTCGGTGCTCAAGCGCAACGGCACGACCAAGGAGATCCCGACGACCGGTCAGGACGCGACCGACGAGGGTCTGCAGCGCGTGCTTCTCGGCTCGCAGTGCATGACGGTCTACAAGGCGATCAAGAAGGAGGCCGACGCGGCTTCGGCGCTCGCGATCGCGCTGGCCAAGGGCGATACGGACGGCGCGGCGGGTCAGGCCACGGGCGAGGTCGAGGACACCGAGACCAACTCCAAGGTCGCGGCGGTGCTGCTGGATCCGCAGGCGATCTTCCCGGAGAACGTCAAGGACGTCATCGCCGACGGCTTCACGACCGCGGACAAGATCTGCACCACCGAGGCCCTCAAGAAGGCCTGCGAAGAGAACGGCGTCAGCTAATGACGAAGCCCTCCGAGGGACAGCAGCCCGCGCTGCTGTCCCTCCGTGGGGTAAACAAGAGCTTCGGCCCCGTGCACGTGCTGCGCGATGTCGACTTCGATGTCTACCCCGGTGAGGTGACCGCGCTGGTCGGAGACAACGGCGCGGGCAAGAGCACCTTGATCAAGTGCGTGGCCGGCATCCACCCGTTCGAAGGGGGTGCGATGACGTTCGAGGGCAAGCAGGTCAGCATCCACGGCCCGAAGGACGCCAACGCCCTCGGCATCGAGGTCGTCTACCAGGATCTCGCGCTCTGCGACAACCTCGACGTCGTACACAACATGTTCCTCGGGCGCGAGGTGAAGTCAGGGATCACGCTCGACGAGACCGAGATGGAGAAGCGTGCGGGGGAGACCCTGAACTCGCTCTCGGTGCGAACGCTGCGCTCGCTGCGCCAGCTCGTCGCCAGCTTGTCGGGCGGTCAGCGCCAGACGGTCGCGATCGCACGGGCGGTGCTGTGGAACAGCAAGCTCGTGATCCTCGACGAGCCCACCGCCGCACTCGGCGTGGCCCAGACCGATCAGGTCCTCAAGCTGGTCCGCCGGCTCGC
Source organism: uncultured Solirubrobacteraceae bacterium (assembly GCA_963848475.1). Classification (GTDB taxonomy): domain Bacteria; phylum Actinomycetota; class Thermoleophilia; order Solirubrobacterales; family Solirubrobacteraceae; genus Solirubrobacter. The sequence continues at coordinate 183,978 of CAWKDW010000013.1, forward strand.
GGAGAACGGTCTCGCGGTCGTACTGATCACGCACAACATGAACGACGTCTTCCAGGTCGCCGACAACATCGCCTGTCTGTATCTGGGCCAGATGGCGGCGCAGGTTCGTGCCAAGGACGTCAACAACACCCAGGTCATCGAGCTGATCACCGCTGGACGCTCGGGCGACATCGGGCTCCAGCCGGAGATGGCCTCGGCTGCGGGGGGGATGGCATGAGCACGTCGACCGAACCGCAGGCGTCGCAGTTCGACCTCGAGGCCCAGCGCGATCAGGGCGGTCTCGGGCAGGCCTCGCGCGACTACTGGGACAAGGTCAAGGGCGGAGATCTCGGCTCGCTGCCGGCGATCTTCGGCGCGCTGGTGCTGGTGATCGTCTTCGGCGTGATGCAGGGCGACACGTTCCTGACGGCCAACAACTTCGCCAACCTGATCAACCAGGGCGCGGCGATCACCGTTTTGGCCATCGGCCTGGTGTTCGTGCTGCTGCTCGGGCGAGATCGACCTGTCGGCCGGCTTCACGGCCGGTACCGGCGCGGCGATCCTGGCCGTCACGCTGACCGAGCACAACTGGGCGTGGCCGCTGGCCGTGCTCGCGGCGCTCGCGGCCGGCGTGGCGATCGGTTTCGCGATCGCGCTGCTGGTCGCACGCCTGGGGATCCCGAGCTTCGTCGTGACGCTCTCGTTCTTCCTCGGCCTGCAGGGCGCGATGTTGTTGATCATCGGCGAGGGCGGGACGATCGCGATCCGCAACAGCGCGATCCTCGCGATCATGAACAAGAACATGCCGGTCGGTCTCGGCTGGCTGTTCGCGCTGATCGTCGTCGGCGGCTTCGCCGCGACGTCGTACTACGCGATCCACAAACGCCGCAAGGCGGGCCTGCCGACGCAGGCGATGAGCGTCTGGGGCGTGAAGGTACTCGCGCTGGCGGTCATCGTGTTCGTGACCGTCTACCTGCTCAACGAAGAGCGTCAGCGTGCGAATGCCCCGATCGTCATCCAGGGCGTCCCGTGGGTCGTGCCGCTCGTCACGGCGCTCGTCGTCGGGTTGACGTTCCTGTTGATGCGGACCGCGTTCGGCCGTCACGTCTACGCGGTCGGCGGCAACCAGGAAGCGGCACGTCGCGCCGGCATCGGCGTGGCCAACATCAAGACGATCTGCTTCATCATCTGTTCCACGATGGCGGTCGTCGCGGGCATCCTGCTCGCCAGTCGCGACAACTCCGTCTCACCGACCACCGGCGGCGCGCAGACGCTGCTGTACGCGGTCGGCGCGGCGGTCATCGGCGGCACGTCGCTGTTCGGCGGGCGCGGCAAGGTCATCGACGCGGTCACCGGCGGCCTGGTCGTCGCGATCATCGCCAACGGCCTGCCACTCGTCACGCAGAAGTCGGGCCTGCAGTTCATCATCAACGGGCTCGTGCTCCTGCTCGCCGCCAGCGTCGACGCCATCTCGCGGAGAAGGGCGGCAGTAAGCGGCAGATGATCCGCTGGGGCATCCTCTCGACCGCGCGCATCGCGCAACGCATCCTCGCGGGCGCGCGGCTCTCGGAGAGTGCCCAGATCGTGGCCGTGGGCTCGCGCGACATCGCGCGAGCCCAGGCCTACGCGTCCGAGAACGGCATCGCTCGGGCGCACGGCTCCTACGAGGCGCTGCTCGCCGACGACGAGGTCGACGCGGTCTACATCCCGCTGCCGAACTCGATGCATGTGCCGTGGTCGGTGCAGGCGCTTGCAGGCCGGCAAGCACGTCCTCTGCGAGAAGCCGCTCTCGCGCGATCCGGCGCAGGTCGACGAGGCCTTCGACGCCGCCGAGCGCGCCGGCCGCGTCCTGATGGAGGCGTTCATGTGGCGCTTCCACCCGCAGACGGACGAGCTCGTCCGGCTCGTCCGCTCGGGCACGATCGGCGAGCTGCGCTTCGTGCGCGCGGCGTTCGGCTTCGGCGGCATCCATCCCGACAACGTGCGCCTGCAGACCGAGCTCGAGGGCGGCGCGCTGATGGACGTCGGCTGCTACTGCGTGAGCGCGCTGCGCCTGCTCTGCGGCGAGCCGACCCGCGTCAGCGGCGAGCAGATCGCCGGCGGCGACGGCGGCGTCGACATCCGCTTCGCCGGCGTCATGCGCTTCGAGGGCGACGTGCTGGGCACCTTCGACTGCGGCATGGACGTCTTCCGCCGCAACTCGATCGAGGTCGTCGGCTCAACCGGCGAGATCCAGGTCCCGTCCCCTTGGCAGACGCCGTTGGGGTCCGAGATCCTGATCGTCCGTGACGGCCTCGACGAGCCGGAACGGATCATCCCCGAGTCCGTCGACCCGTACGCGCGCGAGCTCGACGAGGTCGGCGCGGCGATCGAGAACGGCACCACGCCTCGGCTCGGCCGCGAGGAGTCACTCGGCCAGGCCCGCACGATCGACGCGCTCTACCGCTCCGCCGCCGAAGGCCGCGCGATCACGCTCTGAGCGCGAATGGGAACGGCTGCCCATTGCGGTCGACCTCTTCAAAGCGGAGACTTGCCGCCATGTCCGATCTGGAGCCCTACGCCCCGCACCGGCGCCCGGAACCCGATCCGGGCCACGTACGGCTGCGGTTCCTCGCCGCGATCGTGCTGACGGTCATCGCCATGGTCGCCGTCGTCGCGCTGATCATCTGGCTCCCGATCGTGTAACGCAGGGTTACACCGCCGTAAGCTACGGATTTGTAGCCTCTTGCCCGTGGCGAGCCGGATGAGCGGAGTGCAGCGGCGCGAGCAGCTGCTGGACGCGACCAAGGCGATCGTCGTCGCGGACGGGTTCCATGCGGTCTCGATCGAGGCGGTGGCCCGCGGGGCGGGCATCACGCGGCCGATCGTCTACGGCCACTTCGACGATCTCGGCGGGCTGCTCGAAACGCTGGTGGAGCGCGAGTCGCGACGAGCGCTGCACCAGTTGCCGGACACCTTCGACGACCTGCTCGGCGCGCTGTCGGCCTACCTCGAGGCGGTGCGGACCGACCCGGACACCTGGCGGCTCGTGCTGATGCCGCAGGAGGGCGCGCCGCGCCTGCTGCACGAGCGGATCGCCGCCGGCCGGGCGGCCGTGATCGCGCGCCTGGCGCTCGCGCTGGAGCCCGGGGCGAAGGCGCCCGACCCCGAGCTGTCCGCCCACCTGCTCTCCGCCTATGCCGACGAGGCCGCGCGGCTCGTGCTGCAGGATTACGACGTGGAGAGGATTCTCGAGCTCACCCGCTGGGCGCTCGCCCGCCTCGCGGCGCGATGATCCGCCGCGCCCTGCGGGCGGTGGCGGTCGACATGTCGCTGCTGCGGCGCCGACGCGACCTGCGGCTGATGACGGTCGGCTACACGGTCTCGCTGCTCGGCGGCGAGTTCACGCAGGTCGCGCTCGTGGTCCAGGTCTACGACCTCACCGGCTCCTCGCTCGCCGTCGGCCTGCTCGGAGCCGCCGAGTTCATCCCGGTGATCGCCCTGGCGCTCGTCGGCGGCGCGCTGGCCGACGCCTTCGATCGCCGCAAGCTGATCTGGGGCGCCGAGCTGGCCGCGGCCTTCGTCTCCGCCGCGCTGCTCGTCAACGCGCTGCTCCCGCACCCGCGGCTCTGGGTCCTCTACGTCGCGGCCGCACTCTTCGCCGGAGCCAACGCGGTGCTGCGACCGCCCTTGGACGCGCTGCTCCCGCGGCTCGTCGAGCGCGACGAGCTGAAGGCCGCGAGCGCGCTCAACTGGTCGCTGGCCAACGTCGCGACCGTCGCCGGGCCGGCGGTCGCGGGCGTGCTGATCGCCTCGACGGGCGTCGGCTCGGCCTACGCGATCGACGTGCTCTCCTTCGGTGCCTCGCTGACCGCCTTCGCGCTGATGCGCACCCCGCCGCCACCACCGGACGCCGAGCGTCCGAGCGTCAAGGGGGTCATCGACAGCCTCCGCTACGCGGGCTCGCGGCAGGAGCTGCTCGGCTCCTACCTCGTCGACATCAACGCGATGTTCTTCGGCATCCCGTTCGCGCTGTTCCCGGCGGTCGCCGAGCGCTACGGCGGGACCGCGGTCGTCGGGCTGCTGTTCGCCGCGCCCGGCGTCGGCGCCGTGATCGCGATGCTGACCAGCGGCTGGGCGACCCGCATCCACCGCAACGGGCGGGCGATCGTCTGGGCCGCCTGCGGCTGGGGCGTGGCGATCGCGCTCTTCGGCCTGTCCGGCTCGCTCTGGCTCGCGCTCGTGCTCCTTGCCGTCGCGGGCGGCGCGGACGCGATCTCGGGCATCTTCCGCGCCGCGCTGTGGAACGAGACGATCCCCGACCGCATGCGCGGGCGGCTCGCGGGCGTGGAGATGATCTCCTGGTCGTCAGGGCCCTTGCTGGGCGGCGTGCGCGCCGGCGCGAGCGCTTCGGTGTTCGGCCTGCGCGCGTCGATCTTCGGCGGCGGGGTGCTCGTCGTCGCCGGCTCGCTGGCGCTGGCGGCCGCGCTCCCGCGTTTTTGGAACTACGACTCCAGGTCCTGAGCGGCGAGCTGCGCCGCGGCGCGGTCGATCACCGCGGGCTTCTTGCAGAACGCGAAGCGCAGGTACGGCGCCAGCGCTTGCGGCCGGGTGCTGAACACCGCCGTCGGGATCGCGACGACGCCCGCGCGTTGCGGCAGCTCGCGTGCGAACGCGGTCGCGTCGGTGCCGACGTCGGCGTTGGCGAAGTAGGTGCCCTGCGGCGTGAGCACGGTCAGGCCGGCCTGCTCGAGCGCGGCGCACAGGTGGTCGCGCTTGCTCTCGAGCTCCTTGGCGAACGCGTGGTACCAGCCGTCGTCGAGTCGCAGCGCGGCGGCGCCGGCGTGCTGGAACGGCGTCGCGCCGGCGAAGGTCATGAACTGCTTGGCGGCGCGCACGCCGGCGACCAGCGAAGCCGGCCCGGTCGCCCAGCCGACCTTCCAGCCGGTCACGCTGAACGTCTTGCCCAGCGAGGAGATCGTCAGCGTGCGCTCGGCCATGCCGGGCAGCGTGGAGAGCGGGATGTGCTCGAGGCCGTCGAAGACGAGGTGCTCGTAGACCTCGTCGGTGATCGCGATCAGGTCGCGCTCGAGGCACAGCGCGGCGAGCTGCTCGAGCTCGGCGCGCGTGAGCACGCGGCCGGTCGGGTTGTGCGGCGAGTTGACGAGGATCGCGCGCGTGCGCGGGGTGACGAGCGCGGCCAGCTGATCGGGGTCGAACGCCCACTCGGGCGGGTGCAGCGGCACCGGCACGAGGTGCGCGCCGGTCAGCTTCGCGGCCGCGGTGTAGGAGTCGTACGTCGGGTCGAAGGCGAGCACCTCGTCGCCCGGCTCGCAGAGGCCGAGGATCGCGGCGGTGATCGCCTCGGTCGCGCCCATCGTCACCTGGACCTCGGTGTCCGGGTCCAGCTCGATGCCGTAGAAGCGCCGCTGGTGCTCGGCGATCGCCTGCCGCAGCGCCGGCACCCCGGGCAGCGGTGCGTACTGGTTGTGCCCGTTGCGGATCGCGGCCTGCGCGGCCTCGAGCACGGCGGCGGGCCCGTCCTCGTCCGGGAAGCCCTGGCCGAGGTTGATCGCGCCCGTGGTCACGGCCAGCGCCGACATCTCGGTGAAGATCGATATTCCGAAGCCCGACAGGCGTGAGGCGATCACGCTGCCGAACGCTAACGACAGCGCGGATCGCGTGTCGTCGCCGCGCCGCCGTACAGGCCGCGGCGACGTCGACGTCGGCCGGCGCAGGCACGCAGGCCAGCTCGGCGCTCGTCGGACGCGAGGTCGGCCAGCGAAGGCGCGCAGTTGGTGTCGAACGCCCGCGGGGACATCACGGTGCAGTCGTGGCCGCTGCGGTGGTGCAGGCCGAGCACGTGCCCGAGTTCATGGGCGACGACCCAGACCGAGAGCGGCCGCGGCTCGCCGCCGAGGACGCCCCGCAGCAGCACCTCGCTGTGGCCGTCCTTCGGCCGGCCGATCGAGGTGCTGTAGCCGAGGCAGTCGAGTCCGCACAGGCCGATCAGGCGCTGGTTGGCGACACGCACGACCACGTCGGCGTCCTGCTCGTGCTCGACGACCCGGACCTTGACGTCCGCGCCCGAATGCGTCCAGCGCGCGGCCGCGGTGATCACGGTGTCGGTCATGTCGCTGGCGTCGTAGACGTTGACGACGCCGCCGGGCCATACGGGATCCTGGGTGCCCGCCACGGCCGGAAGCAGCCGCGGGGCGAGAAGTGTGAGGAGGGCGACCAGGCCGGCGAGCGCCGCGAGGCGGCGTGCACGGCGTGGCCGCCTTGGTCTGTAGCGCAAGGCGAGCATTCGTAGAGCGGGCGGCCAGTCTCAAAGGGGAGTCAGAGAAAGGCGTATCGCGGCGCTCTCGCGCCGATGGCCCCCGCCACTACAGGTATGCCCCCTGACGCTCGGAGCTAACCCGCTCGCCGCCGCAGCGTGTGCAGCGAGACGTCCTTCCCGCGCTCGGTCGCGACGTGAAACGCGGCCCGCGCTCCGCTGAGAAAGCCCTGCGCTCCGGCGCGATTGGGGTCGGCGAGGCGAAGCGCTCCTGTGGGTGCTAGGAGCCGCGGAAACAGGCGCAGCGCCGCTTCCACGTTGGCGCTGTGTGTAGAGCACGTCGGCGGCGAGGACGAGGTCCCACGGGCCGCGAGCGACGAGCTGATCGCCGTGCTCGGCCCAGTCCGCCAGGGCGACCTCGCCCTCGACCTCGTTGAGCGCGAGCACGTGCGCGGCGAAGGCGACCGCGTCGGTCGCGCCGTCGGTGGCCAGGACCTGCGCGCCCGCGCGTGCCGCGACGACGCTCGGCAGTGCCAGCCCGCAGCCGAGCTCGAGCACCTTCTGGCCCGGACGCGGCGGGTCGGTGGCGAGTGCGGCGGCGAGCGCGAGCCCGCTCGGCCACGGCCGCGCCCAGTACGGGACGGGCCGGCCGGCGCCGCCCTCCTCGTGGCGCAGCTGCTCCCAGTCGGCCGGGCAGACGTAATACGAGTCGCCGACGCGGCGCACGCTGATGTCCAGCAGCGCGGGCGGGAGCTGCGCGGGCTCGACGCCGCGCAGCTGCGCCAGCTGCTCCGCCAGCGAGGTCTTCAGCGCGATCAGCGAATCGGTCAACGCGGCGGAGCCTATTCCGGCACTACACTTCCTGAAGTCATGGCCCAGGAATTGCGCAACCGTCCCTGCGGGGGCCGCTACGGCGACATCATCCAGGCGATCGGCAACACCCCGCTGGTGGAGCTCAAGCGCCTGTCGCCCAAACCGGGCGTGCGCCTGTGGGCCAAGCTCGAGTCCCAGAACCCGACCGGCTCGGTCAAGGACCGCGTCGCGCGCGCGCTGATCGAGGACGCCGAGGAGAAGGGCGCGATCCGCCCGGGCCAGACGATCCTCGAGCCGACCTCGGGCAACACCGGGATCTCGCTCGCGATGATCTGCTCGCGCAAGGGCTACAAGCTCAAGGTCGTCATGCCCGACAACGTGACGCCGGAGCGGACGCAGCTGCTGAAGATGTACGGCGCCGAGATCGTCTACTCACCGGGCGACCAGGGCTCCAACGGCGCGGTCGCGCTGGCGCTGGAGATGGCCGCGGCGGACTCCTCGTACTACATGCCCTACCAGTACGGCAACCAGGCCAACCCGCTCGCGCACTACAACGGGACCGCGCCGGAGATCCTCGAGGAGCTCGATGAGATCTCCGCCTTCGTCGCGGGCCTCGGCACCGGCGGGACGCTGATGGGCGTCGGCCGCCGCTTCCGCGAGGAGCTCGGCGACAAGGTCAAGATCGTCGCCGCGGAGCCGATGCAGGGCGAGCCCGTGCAGGGTCTGCGCTCGCTCGACGACGGCTTCATCCCGCCGATCATCGACCTCTCGCTGCTGGACCGCAAGATCTTCGTCACCAACCGCGACGCGATCCTCTGGACGCGCAAGCTGCTCGACGAGGAGGGCATCTTCGCCGGCGTCTCGTCCGGCGCGATCGCCTCGATCGCCGTGCGCATCGCGGGCGAGCTCGACGAGGGCAATGTCGTCTTCATCGTTTGCGATGACGGCTGGAAGTACCTCTCCTCCGGGCTGTACACGACGCCGGTGGACGAGCTCGAGAACCTGGACTCCACGGTCTGGTGGTAGGCAACCACACGCGCCGGGCGCTGCTCGGCGCTGGTGCGGTGGCGCTGCTGGCCGGATGCGGGCCGGAGGAGAAGCCGGAAGATCGATGCCGGAGCCGTCCTGGACGAGCAGCTGCGCGTCTCGCAGGCGGTCGTCGACGCCTATGGCAACATCCCCGCGGCGGGCTCGCTGCGTTCGAACGCCGAGGCGCGCGTACGCCGGATCGACACGGCGCTGGAGCCGTTGCGGGGCGAAGGCGGGGAGCTCGAGGCGAAGCAGACGGCCGAGACCGGGCTCGAGGCCGCACTGGCGGCCGAGAGCGTGGCGTTGCGCGCTCACGTCGCCGCGGTCGGGCTGCTCAGGGATCGCGAGTGGCGCGAGCTTCTGGCCGGCCTGATCGTCGACGACCGCGACCAACCAGGCCGCGCTGCGCCTGTTGCTCGACGAGCCGCCGCTGCCGACCGCGTTCCCCGGGGAGCCGGTCCGGTGAGCCTCAGCCGCCGAGACGCGCTGCGCGCGGGCGGCCTCGCGCTCGCGGGCACCGTGCTCGTCCCGGGCGCCGCGCGTGCGGCGACCGACGAGGGCGGCCTGCTGCTCGGGCTGTGGCGGCGCGAGATGGGGGCCTCGCTCGCCTACGACCGCGTCGCGCACGTCGATCCGCACTTCGTCACGCTGCGCGGCCAGGAGGCCGATCACGCCGCCGCGGTGGCCACGGAGCTGGCGGCCGTCGGGCTCGGCACGCCGCGTGCGCCGCACTGGGCGTCCGAGCTCGACGTCACCGCCGAACGCCTCGCCCGCTCGACGAAGCACGAGGAGGCCGTCGCTGCCGCGACCGCGCTCGAGGAGGAGCTGGTCGCGCTCTACCGCCTTGCGCTCCCCGCGCTTCCCGACAGCAAGATCGCGATGACCGCGGCGACGATCCTCGCGTCGCACTCCCAGCATCTGCTCATCCTCCAGCGTGACACTGGCGAGGGGTAATCTAGGAAGCCACCGCCGAAGGGAAGCTGTCATGCCGTTCAACAACATCGGGCCGATGGAGCTCGTGGTCGTGCTCGTTATCGCCTTGATCGTGATCGGGCCGAAGAAGCTGCCCGAGGTCGGAAAGTCTCTCGGCAAGGGCATGCGCGAGTTCAAGGAGTCGCTGAGCGGCGATAGCCGCCACGACGACGACGACGCCGACGTCTCCCCGCCCCTCGAACGAGCCAAGTAGCGCTGCGCATCTCGCAACAGCTCCTGGACGGGATCGTCGAGCACGCCCGCGCGGAAGCGCCGGACGAGTGCTGCGGCATGATCGCCACGCGTGACGGCGAGGTGGTCGCGGTCCACCGGGCCACGAACAAGCTCAAGAGCCCGCTGAAGTACCAGATCGACCCGATCGAGCAGCTCCGGATCCACAATGCGATCGAGGACGCCGGGCTCGATCTCGGCATCATCTACCACTCGCACACCCGCTCGGACCCGGTTCCGTCGCAGACGGACATCAACCTCGCCCAGACCTTCGACGGCAAGCCCCAGTTCCCGGGCACGCTCTATCTCATCGTCGGCGTCAAAGGCCTCGAGCCGGACCTGCGGCTGTGGTCGATCGTCGGCAACGACTACGAGCTCGTCGAGCTCAAGGTGACCGAGTGACCGGCGCGCTCGTGTGCCCGTCGTGCGCGGCGCCGCACGAGGACCTCGAGCGCTTCTGCAACGACTGCGGACTGCCGCTGGTCCACGCCGACGACGGCGCCGACGACCCGCCGAAGACCGAGCGCGAGATCCGCGCCCGCAAGGTCCGCCCGGGCTACGCCGAAGGTCCGCTCGTCCGCGCCGCCTGGGCGCGCAACCAGGCCGAGGCCGAACTCGTCCAGGGCCTCCTGCTCGAGGAGGGCATCCCGTCACTCGCCCGCCGCTCCGGCGGCTTCGACGTGCCCGACTTCCTCGCCGCCGGCCCGCGCGACATCCTCGTCGCCTCCTCGGGCCTCGACGCCGCCCGCGAGATCCTCGGCGACCCCCAGACTCCCCGGCGCCTGCCCGAACAGCGCCACCCGGCCTGGGTCCGCGCGCTCGCCATCACCCTCTCGCTGGTCGTGCTCGTGGTCTTCGCGGCCGGCGTCGCGGTGCCGTTCTTCGACTAGGGATTGCCATCGAGTGTTCACTTGGACAACCTCTGGTTGTCAAAGTGAACACTCGTCGTGCTGGTCCGGCCCCGCCAGTGCGTCACGCGGTGGCTAAGCCGACTCCGCCATCCGCGTGAGGTGCGTGCGCCAGGCGGCCTCGGTGTGGCGGACCGAGCGCGGGAAGGCGATCTCCAGCGCTCGCAGCGGGCCGTCCGGATGCGGTCCACGGGCGAGCGTGACGCACGGGCGATCGCCCTCTTCGCGCGAGAGCAGGTCGAAGATCGAGCCGCCGAGCAGGAGCGCGTCGGCGCGTGAAGGCGGGAACGAGGGCGCGGCCCCCTCGCGCAGGCGCCGCGCCACCGCAGGACGCACGTGCCGGGTCTGCCCGGAGAGCCACTGGGCGCCGCCCTCGACCAGCCACGCCCAGCGCGACCAGCGTGCCAGGCGCCGGGGGGAGATCGGCGGCGGCAACGGCGGGTGCCCGGCGGCGACGTAGCGGCGCGCGAGCAGCGCCGAAGGGGCGAGCATCAGCATCTCCAGCGAGCCCTCGACGTTGGAGGCGCGATGCGCGAGCAGCCGCGGGCACAGCACGTGCAGCTCACGCGGACCCGCCCAGCCGACGACGTAGCGCCGCGCCGCGGGCGCCGTCAGGCGGCGCGCCAGCGGCAGCCACGGCTGGGCGGCGTCGAGTTGGGCGGTCGAGGAGTGCAACACGACCTCCAGCTCCCCGGGCCGCGTCTCGAATCGCTCCTCCAACCGTGTGCGCGCGAACTCGAGCTGCGCGAGCACCCGCGCCGCATCCTCCTCGTCGCGGGCGTCGTGGCGTGCCACGAACGTCTCGGAAGCGGTGTCGACCCAGGCCATCACGGCCCTTCAACCTAGCGGCGGATCAGGATGGGGGTGCCACGTGGCGCGAGCGTGAGCAGGCGGTCGAGCTTCGCCTGGGGGATCCGGACGCAGCCGTGGGACGCCGCGGCGCCGAGCGGGGCGCCCAACTTCTCGTAGGCGTGGAACGCGACCTGCGGGATTCCGCCCTGGTAGCGGGCGAGTGCGCGCGAGTAGGCGGCCATCGCGAGGACGCGCGGGCCGAGCACCGAGCCCTGGGGCTGGGCGACGGGCGCGTCGACCGCGAAGCGCCCGGTCGGGGTCGGCGTCGAGGGCGCACCGATCACGGCGCGGGTCTTGAAGATGGCCCGCTCGCCCTGGCGCAGGGTGACGCTGCGGGCCGAGAGGTCGACGACGATCCGGAGGTCGGTGCGGGCGAGCTTGACGTGGTCGGCCTCGATCCAGCCGGCGCTGCCCGCGGGCATCCGCTTGAGCAGGACCTTGACGTAGTCGCGCTCGCCGACCGTGGCGGCGTCGAGCACGAGCAGCACGTTCGGCCCGCCCCAGTGCGGGGCGCGGCGCCCGACGTGGTCGAGCGTCGCCCCGCGCCCGGGATGGGCGCGGGCGTACGCGGGCTCGAGCACCGTCGCGGTCTGCGCCGCTTGCGCCGCCGCGGGGACCGCGGCGGCGATGACGAGGGCGCAGGCCACCGCGAGGCGGCCTGCGCGAAGGTGCTTCATCAGCCGGTGAAGTGCGGCGCCAGAGCCCGCTTCTTGGCCGCCGCCCGCGGGATGCGGATCTTGACGCGCTGCTTGCTCGTCGCCTTCGTGCCGTCGGTGAACGTGGTGTGGATCGTCAGCGTGGCGCGGATCAGGCGGATGCCACGGCGCTGCGCGGACCTGATGAACGCCGGCGAGAGCTTGAGCTTGATCGCGCGCACCTTGCCGGGCGCGACGCGGATGCCGGAGAAGCGCGCCACCGTCCGGACGCTCGTGGCCGAGCTGTGCGCGGCCTTCGCCAGGTCGGAGGTGGCGATCACGACCGTGCCGTCCAGCGTGCAGGCGACGTCGCTGGGGCAGCGAATCGGGACCGTGACGGTGTTGGCGCCGCGGCCGCCGGCGGTGAACGTCGTCGCGGTGTTCGGTGCCAGCCGGGCACCGGTCGGCGGGTCGGTCACGTTGACGACCGCGTTGCCCGTGCCCGTGAGCGAGACCGACGGTGAGCCGGCATCGCTGCTCACGGCGAGGCTGCCGGCGCTCACGCCGGCGGCCGTCGGGGTGAAGGCCAGGTCGATCACGCAGCTCGCCGCGGGGGCGAGCGTGGCGTTCGCGCAGCCGGCGGCGGCGGCGAACGGCCCACTCACCGTCGTCGCGCCGACGTGCAGGTCGCCGGTGCCGCTGTTGGTCACCGTGACCGCGCGAGCGCTCGTGGCGCCGAGGAGCACGGAGCCGAAGTCCGAGGACGCGGCCGAGAGCGTGATGCCGGGCTGCTTGACGGCGAAGTCGCCCTGACCGTGCGAGGCGCCGAGCTGGTCGTTGTCGCCGGAGTAGTCGGCGGTCACGACGTGCTGGCCGCCGGCGATCGGAGCGGCCTTCGAGCAGGTGGCGACGCCGGTGTCGATGTCGACCGGCCGATCGGCGCAGGCGTCGATCGCGACGCCGTCCACGCTGAAGTCGACGGTCTCAGGATCGGGGCCGCAGCCGCCGCCGCAGGCCTGGGCCACGGGATCGTCGTCGATCGACGCGATGCCCAGCTCGGCGCGGGGCGAGATCGTCGCGACGTACTGCATCGTCTCACCCGGCGAGGCCAGCTTCGGGGCCGCGGTCACGGTGGTCGTCGTCTTCGTCAGGACTCGCAGGTAGCTGCTGCTCCCGCCGTAGGAACTCGTGTCGGTCTGGGTGACGACGGGATAGATCAGGTGCCAGCCTGGCGTGCTGCTCGCCGGCGCGGTGCACGTCGCGGCGTCCGCGACCACGGGGACGGCGATGCAGCCGGCGATCTCGTAGCCCATGTCCTGCAGCGTCACGGTGTCGCCGACCTCGGCGAACGGCGCGCTCACCGTGTAGGTCACGGTCTCGCCGGCGATCGCCGGATTCGGCGCGGCCGACACGGTCACGCCCGGGGTGGCGAGCGCGGCGGGCGCGGCGACGGCCGGCAGCAGCACGGCGGCGGCCGCAGCCTGGATCAGGGTTCGGAGTCTCATTGTTCAGGGCCTCTCTTAGCGATCGGCCCGTGGGCCGCCTATTGGCCCTGCTATCGGCGCTCGGCGCGAGAACTTATGCGCCGACGAGCGTTTGGTCAGCGCCCGAGCCGTCTTCAGGCGGGCGGCCGGCTGCGGCGAGGGGCCGCTCAGGCGTAGGCGAGGGCGCCGTTGTTGGCGGCGATGCCCGCGATCTCCTCGGAGGCGCGCTCGAATTCCTCGTCCGAGAGGACCGGGGTGCCCTCGAACGGCAGGTCGCGCGTGATCTCCAACCAGGAGCGGCATCCGCCGTAGTCGTCGCGGACGCGGACCGTCACCGGGCGCGGGATGCGGTACGTCCGCAGCAGCAGCACGTGCAGCGGGTGGCGGCGCTTCCAGGCAAGGCGCTTCTCGGCGTAGTCCGTCGTCCAGACGTGAAACGGCGACAGCGCATCCACCGCGCGGCGGTCGGTGAGTGTCCAGGCGCCGGCCACCTCGGCCCAGGCCCGGATCCGGACGCGATCCGGCTGAGGGATCCCGCCGTCCATCGTCAGTGCACGGGCAGGCGGCTCACCCTCCGGCCAGACGCCCTCCTCGAGGGCACGCCGCAGCTCGGGCTGGTGGGATTCGCGCACGAGGTCGTTGCGCTGGTGGTCGAAGGTCGGGTACAGGAAGAAGCGGTCGTGCTCGAGCGAAAAATGCTTCTCCGGCTCGCGGATGCCGCCCTTGCGAAGCGTGAGCAGTTGCTCACCTTCGGCGAGAGCGCGCACGGTGACGGCCCATTCCTTGAAAGCGATCGGCATAAAGGTGGGGTAAGGAGAGAGTTGAAAGTCCTGCTGAAGCCCGCACAACGGCTTGCGCCACGACCCTGCCCGGGACTGAGACCAGGAAACCCCCGGCCCCCGCGTCACATACTATGCACAAGCTCGGGAAATCACAAAATAGCGCTGGAAATTGGCAAGTTTTACGATCGACACACACATTTCCCCGGTGAGTGCAAAGGTGCCAGATTCCTACAAACGGGCGCCGGTGATGCTTTCGACCACCTCGACAATCGCCGCGAAATCCTCCTCGCCGAGGCCGCGCCCGACACCCGCGCCGTAGAGCTCGGCGGCCAGTCCGGCGAAGGGGAAGGCGCTTCCGGCGGTCCGCGCCTCGGCCAGGCAGAGCTGGACGTCCTTGAGCATGTGGGCGAGCTTGAACAGCGGCGTGTAGTCGTGCTCGATCATCGGCTTGCCCTTCAGCGAGCGCATCGTCGAGTCGGCCGAGCCGCCCTCCATCGCCTCCAGCAGCTTGTCGAGGTCGACGCCGGCCTGGCGGCCCAGCACGAGACCCTGCGCGAGCGTCGCCGCGTTGATCGCGGTGATCGTGTTGGAGATCACCTTCACCGCCTGCCCCTGGCCCGCCTCGCCGCAGTGGACGGTCCTGGCGCCCATGACCTCGAACAGCGGACGTGCCCGCTCGACGGCGTGCTCGCTGCCGCCGCACATGATCACCAGCGTGCCGGCCTTCGCCTTCGGTGACGAGCCGGTCACCGGGGCGTCGACGAACTCGTGGCCGAGCTCTTCGAGCGTCTCGGCGAGGTCGCGCGCCGTGCCGGGCGCGATCGTCGACATGTCGACGAACAGCGTGTTCTCGGAGCGCGCCGGAGAGCGCGCCGTCCTCGCCGAGGAGCATCTCCTCGACCTGGGGGCCGTCGACGACCATCGTGATCACCGTGCTGCAGCGCTCGGCGACCTCGCGCGGCGAGCCGGCGACCGTTCCGCCGTGCTCGGCGACCCAGGCCTCGGCCTTTTCGCGCGTCCGGTTGAAGACGGTCAGCTCGTAACCGGCCTTCGCCAGGTTCATCGCCTGGAGCGAGCCCATGATCCCGAGCCCGATGAAACCCACCTGTTCAGCCAATCTCGTCGCCTCCCTCTACCTCGACCTGAGGGTCAAGGTGTTCGCGTGCGTCCACGTTCCGTGGTGGCGTGGACGCTAGCGATCAGGCTGCCAGCCGGACCTCTTCGGTCTCGGCGAGATGCTGATGCGACGGGCAATAGCCGTTGTGCGGCAGCGGCGTCCGCTGGCACGGTGTGCCCCGGCGAGTGGTCGCCCGGCACTCGAGGCGCTCGGCGATCGGGTTGTTCACGAAGTACTCGCGGGCGAAGGACATGTAGCGATCTACGGTCTTGTAGACCTTCAACTGGGCGGACATCGGGAAGTAGATCCGGATGTCGTTGAACAGCGTCTTGGTCGGCCTGGCGAAGTAGTGCCAGTCCGTGGCGAGTCGCTCGACGCAGACCTCACACGAGTGCAGGACACGCTCGTGGTTCGCTGGGCCCCTCGTGTTCCGGACGATCCTCGAGGATGTCCGATGCGAGCTCGCGGTAGATGGATCGACTGAAGTGATACATCGCTGTCTCCCCGGGACTGCCCTCTCCGGCGGCCGTCCCCGTCCGTGGCCGGTGCGGAGGTGTTTGCCGAACAATCCAAAACACGAACGTCTTGTTTGTTGACTTCGCGTTAAGAAGGATTCCCGGGCCAAAGTAGGCGACGGAGCTGGGCGATCGTGTCGGAAGTCCGCACGTGGCGGATCGTGGTCATACCCAGGGCTTTTGCGGGCTTCAGGTTGCCCCCGAGGTCGTCGACGAAGACACAGCGGTCGGCAGCGATCCCGAGTCGCGTCAGCGCGACGACGTAGATCTGCGGATCCGGCTTTCTAAACCCGAGATCGCCGGAGAGGACGATCGCGTCGAAGAGGTCCTCGACGTCGTAGTCCGCGGCGCGCCACGAGTTGGAGACGAGGGCGGTTTTGGTGCCCGCGTCGTGGAGCTCGCGGACCGCATCGCGCATCGCGTGGTCAGGCTGGACGTCGGCGGTCAGGCGCTTCGCGAGGTCGTGGGCGGGGACGTTCAGCGCTTCGGCGAGGCGCGCTTCGAAGACGGGGATGCCGATCCGGCCGCACTCGAGCTCGATCAGCGCGTCGCGTGCGGCGGGGTCGTTGCGGAAAGCGTGCCGGACGGCGTGCTCGGGCAGGCCCTCGCGGGCGCTGAAGGCGTCGAACGAGTCCATCATGCTCGTCGTCAGCACGCCGCCCCAGTCGATCAGGAGCGCGTCTAGGGCCACAGCTCGAAGCGCGGCGTCTGTGAGCTCGGATCGAGGATCGTGTGCCGGCGGTCCAGCGCGTGGTCGAGCTCCGGGTACTCGGCACGGGCGTGCGAGCCGCGCGTCTCGTGCCGGGCCTGCGCGGAGGCGGCGACGAGCTGCGCGAGCGGATACGGGTCGTCTGCGAGCTCCTCGAGGCCGGCAACGCTTCGCTCCAGGCCGGCGTGGCGCCAGACGGCTTCCCTCGTCGCGCGTGTGGGCGCCGCGATGGCGTCTCCCTGGTAGGCGCGGGGTTGGCCGGGGGTGGCTTCGTCGAGGCCCGCGAGCGCCGCGCGGCGGCCGAAGACGAAGCACTCGCTGAGCGAGTTCGACGCGAGCCGGTTCGCGCCGTGCAGGCCGGTGCAGGCGCACTCGCCGATGGCGTAGAGGCGCTCGACGCCCGTCGCCCGGCCGTCGAGGTCGGTGACGATCCCGCCCATCACGTAGTGGCTCGCGGGGGCGACCGGGACGCGCTCCGTCGTGGGGTCCAGTCCCGCCTCCTGCAGCGCCGCGACGACGTTCGGGAAGCGGCCCGGGTCGACCATCGTCATGTCGAGGCCTACGGACGTCGCTCCGGTCTCTCGGAGCAGGCGGAAGATCGCGCGGGCGACGGCGTCGCGCGGGGACGAGCTCGTCCACGAAGCGTTCGCCGTCGGGGCCGTGCAGCGTGGCGCCCTCGCCGCGGACGGCCTCGGAGATCAGGAAGCCCTCCTTGCCCTTCAGGCCGGCGACGGCGGTCGGATGGAACTGGGTGAACTCGAGGTCGGCGAGCATCGCTCCCGCCTGGCGGGCGAGCAGCAGGCCCGACCCGAAGGAGCCGGGCGGGTTGGTCGTGCGCGACCACAGCGCGGCGGCGCCGCCGGTGGCGAGCAGCGTGGCCTTGGCCTCGATCGTGCGGCCGTCCTCGAGCGCAACCCCGCCGTATTCGAGGATCGCGGCGGCCCGATGGCCTTCCAGGACCTCGATGCGGTCGTGCTCGACACGGTGCCTGAGAGCGTCCGCAGGATCCGGCGGCCGGTCGCGCTGCCGCCGGCGTGGATGATCCGGCGCCGGCTGTGGCCGCCCTCCAGGCCGAGCGCGAGGTCCCCGCGGCGGTCGGCGTCGAACTTCACGCCGAGCTGCTGCAGCTCGCGCACGCGGGCCGGGGCCTCCTCGGTCAGGACCTCGGCCGCGCGCTGTGCGCGTCAGGCCCCGTCCAGCGGTGAGCGTGTCCTGGAGGTGCAGTTGCGGGGAGTCGTCGAACGCGAGCGCCGCGGCCGCCCCGCCCTGCGCCCAGTACGAGGCGGTCTCGGCCAGCGGCCGTGCCGAGATGAGCGTGACGCGAGCGCCCTCGCGGGCGGCGGTCAGCGCGGCGAACAGCCCGGCCGCGCCGGCGCCGACGACGACGAGGTCGGATCTCACACGTCCACACGGTATTACGGTGTGCGCGATGGAGGAGAGCTCACGCCGCGCGCTCTGGCTGCGCCACGACGATGTCTTCGCCCACGACGTGCCCGGGCATCCGGAGCGTCCGGCCCGGATCCGGGCGCTGGAGGCCGAGATGAGCGCGCACGGCTGGTTCGGCGCGGCGCGAGCGGAGGCGCCTCGCGGTCGAGCGCTCCGTGCTCGAGCTGGTGCATCCCGCGGCGTACGTCGATTCGATCGCGTGCGTTGTGCTCAGCCGGTGGCGGAGCGATCGACGCGGACACGTACGCGGTGCCTGGGACCTACGGAGCGGCCCTGCGAGCGTGCGGGGGCGCGGTGGCCCTGGTCGACGCGCTTGCTGGGCGGTGATGCCGCCGCGGGCGTGAGCGCGCTGCGGCCGCCCGGGCATCACGCCGAGGCGGCGCGGGCGATGGGGTTCTGCTTCTTCGGCAACGTCGCCGTGGCGGCGCGGCGGGCGACGTCGGCGCACGGGCTCTCAGCGGGTGATGATCGTCGACTGGGACGTCCACCACGGCAACGGCACCAACGACATCTTCCACGGCGATTCCGACGTGCTGTTCGTGTCGATCCACGAGTCGCCGCTGTATCCGGGGACCGGGCCTGCTTCCGACGTCGGGTCGGGTGCGGGCGAGGGGTTCACCGTCAACCTGCCGGTGCCCGGCGGTTCGGGCGACCTCGTCTATTTGTCGCTGGTCTCGAGACGTGGCGTGTTCGCTGATTCGGGCGTGGGAGCCGGAGCTGGTGCTGATCAGCGCCGGCTTCGACGCCCACCGCGACGATCCGCTGGCCACCTGCCGGGTGACCGAGGATGGGTTCGCGGGGATGACGGCCGCGTTGCGGCGAGCCTGCTGACGAGGTCGGCGCGCCTGTCGGCCTGGTGCTGGAGGGCGGCTACGACCTCGGCGCGCTGAGCCGCTCGATGGCGGCGCTGATGCCGGTCCTGGTCGCCGATGCCGCGCCCCGGTCACGGAGGTCGAGACCCACCCGCTGGCGTCGCGGGCGCGCGGCGGCTCGCTCAGTGGTGGCCGGGACTCGCGTAGGCCAACGCGTGAGTTGGTTCGATCGCGCTTTCCGCAATCAGAACAACTCAGCCGTTGGAAACCTCGCGCACGTAGGCGTCGGAGAACTTCTTGCGCACGCCGGGGAGCGGCGTCCTCGGCGTCCGCCTTGCTCGTGTACTCGTTCGAGAACACCACGTAGTAGCCGCCGTTGAGCGACGAGTAGTCGTCTGAATTGAGGATCCCGATGCCCGTCAGACCATCGGACTCCGCCTGCGTCGCGGTCTCCTCGGCGCCCGACTGCGTCGTGCTCGAGTCGATGATGATCGTCCAGCCGTCGGTGCCGGACCAGTCCGGGAACGTCGACGTCGAACCAGTGCCGCCCTCGGTGTTCGGCGGCTCCGTGGCGTCAGGCGTCGCGAACTCGGTCGGGTCCGGCGTGACCGACGCCTGCGGATCGGGCGCCGCCGTCGTGCTCGGCAGCGGCGTCTGAGTCGCCAGCGGCGGCGCCGTCTGCGCCGGCGTCGCCCCGGGCGGTACCGCGGACGCCGTCGGCGTCGGCGTCGAGTTCGGCGGCACTTCCTCGTTGCTGCTCGCCAACGCGACGATCGCCAGGATCACGCCGATCACCGCCAGCGCGGCGAGCCCGCCGCCCAGATACAGCGGCACGCGCCAACCGCGCGCCTCGACGACCTCGGTATCCGCCGCCGCACCGCAGGCCAGGCACCACTCCTGCTCCTGCGCCAGCGCGCTCCCGCAGCGCGGGCAATACCGCTCGGGCGGCCCGGGCGGTGTCGGCGTCGTCGGCGTGTCAGGCGGGGGAGTCTCCATCGTGCTCATGGGCGCCGCTCCACAGGGTGAAGGATCGAATCGTCATGAACGGACCCGTTGGTGGACTCGGAACCGTTCTCGGGGCTTTGGTCAACATCGTCATCAGCGGGCGGCTCGGGCGCGGGTTCCGCGGCCTCGGGTTCCGCTTCGCTCGCCGGCGGGTCGGGTTCGGCTGCGTCGGCTTCGTGGGCGTCGGGCTCGCTGGCTTCGGCCGGGTCGGCTTCGGCTGGCGACAGGCGCGTTGGCCTCGGCCTCTTCGGCCTCGCTCGCGACGGCCTCGCTGGCTTGGCGCGCGTCGGCTTCGCTCGCGAGAGGCTCGCTGGTCTCGGCCTCTCGGCCTCGCGCGGCGCGGGCTCGACCGCGTCCGCTTCGCTCGTCGCGTCGGCTTCGCTCCGCGACGGGCTCGCTCGTCTCGGCCTCTTCGGCCTCGCTCGCCGCCGGCTCGACCGCGTCCGCTTCGCTCGGCCGCGTCGGCTTCGCTCGTGACCGGTCGCGGTCTCGGCTTCGCTCGCCGCCGGCTCGCCGCGTCCGCTTCGCTTCGCCGGCTCGACCGGCTCGCCGGCCTCCGCCTCGTCGGCTTCGCTCGGCGCCGGCGCGACCGCATCCGCTTCGCTCGCCGCGTCGCCTTCGCTCGCTACCGGCTCGCCGGCCTCCGCCTCGTCGGCTTCGCTCGGCGCCGGCGCGACCGCATCCGCTTCGCTCGCCGCGTCGCCTTCGCCCGCTACCGGCTCGCCGGCCTCCGCCTCGTCGGCTTCGCTCGGCGCCGGCGCGACCGCATCCGCTTCGCTCGCCGCGTCGCCTTCGCCCTCAACCGGCTCGCCGGCCTCCGCCTCGTCCGCTTCGCTCGCGACCGGGTCCACCGCGGCCACTTCGCTCGCCGCCGGCTCGACCGCGCCCGCTTCACTCGCCACCGGCTCGCGGCTCGGCCACTGGAACTCGGCGTCGGTGCTCGGAGCTTCCGGTATCGGTGTGGCGATCTCCTGCGTCGGCTGATCGGCGGTCGCCACGGGCAGGGCCACGGGGACCGCCGGTGCTGGTGCCGATCCCCCTGCCGCGTCGAACGCCTCGCGCTGCGAGCGTGCGAGCTCGCGCCGCGCGCCCTCGGTCAGCGGCAGACCGCAGTTGGAGCAGTAGTGGGCGGCGCTGCCGTAGAGCTCGGTGCAGTGCGGGCATTCGCCGCCGACGCCGGGCTCGCGGACCAGGACCTGACGGCGGACGTCGTCGAGGCGGAGTTCGAGCTCGTGCAACTCGACGTCGATCCGCGCCAGCCGCTCGAGCTTGACCTCGCGCAGGTGCCGGTGCGTCGCGTACTCGACATCGTGCGCGGTGCGATGCATCTCGTAGACGAACCCGCCGAGATCTCGCAGCAGCAGTTCACGGGCGGCACGCAGGAAGGCGGCGCGCCGGCGCAACCGTCCGCGCCGGGCACTCGTCGACGGCGCGGCCGCGAGTTCGTCGGGATCGAGCCCGGCGGGAAGATCGGCGACCGGATCGAGCGGGACCCCGGGGCCTGGCGGCTGGTAGGCCTGAACCGGAGCACCGTAGGCCGCGGGAAGAATGGGTGCCACGAACGGTGCGGGATCGGCCGGGACGGGCGCCTGCGCACCGAACCCTGGCTGGGCAGCGGGTGCGCCCCAGGACGTGCGTTCGACCTGAGGGCGCGCCGCCTCATGCGGCTGGGCCGGCGCGCCTTGCGGCTGCGCTCCGGCGGCCGGATCGCTCTGCGGCTGTGCGACCTGCGCGTCGTCGGGCGCGTTGTGCGGCTGTGCTCCGGTCCCCGACTCGCTCGGCGGCTGCGCCGCTGCATCCGGCTCGGCCTGCACGTCCGCTGCGCCTTGCGGCGGCGCCGCGGCGCTCGGCTCACCTTGCGGCTGCACTCCGGCGACGGGCTCGCCCTGCGGCGCACGTCGGCGCCCGGCTCGCTCTGCGGCTGCGCTCCGGCGACGGGCTCGCCCTCCGGCTGCACGTCGGCGCCCGGCTCGCTCTGCGGCTGCGCCCCGGCGTTCGGCTCACCTTGCGGCTGCGCATCAGAACTCGGCGGCTGCGCCTCCGCGGCCGACCGGCCCTGCGGCTCCACCTCGGCGCCCGGCTCGTCGCGCGGTGGTACACCCGCCCCCGGCTCGCCCTGCGGCTGCGCGTCAGCGCGCGGCCATGCGAACTCGGAAGTCGGCGCGTCGCCCTCGCTCATGACGCCCGTCGGCGCGGCAGGATCCGTGAGCAGGGACCGATGGCCCTCGGGCTCAGCGGGGGTGTTGCCGCTCGCGTCCGCGGTTCCGGGCTCGGCCGCCGTGGGCGGCTCGGTGCCTTCGGGACCTGCGGAGCGCCGGCTGGAGAAGCGTTTGAACAGGCCGCTCATAGGTCGTCGGGACTCCTCGTCGGCTCGGGGCCCCGAGCGGTCGAGTATAGGGTCGGCTTCCGCTCTCACGACCCGTTTGAACGGATCGACCCGTTAAGAGATTCGGTCGTCGAGCAGATCGCGCCATGCCTCGACCACACGCGCGGCCATCGCGTCGGCGGAGAAGAGCTCCGCGCGTGCGCGCCCGTCGACCCGCGGATCGGCCGCCTCCAGATGCGGCGCCAGCGCCGAACGCCAGGCCTCAGCGTCCCATTCCGCGCAGTAGGCGCCCTCGATGCCGTGCAGCGCGACCGGGTGGATCCCGACGGGGGTCCCGAACGCCGGCACGCCGCAGGCGAGCGCCTCGATCACGGAGAGCCCGAAGCCCTCCTCAGCGGACGGGACGAGCACCGCGTTGGCGGCGTTGATCCAGTACGGGACCTCGTCGGGCGCCACATTCCCCATGGTCAGCAACCGCACGTCACCGGCGGCCTCGACGGCACGGTCAAACCGCTTGAGCGGTCGCGCCGGGTCGTGCGGGAACAGCAGATACGGCCCGTCGGGATCCAGCCCGAGCCGTGAGCGGGCCTCGCCACGGGGGATCGGGCGAAAGCGCTGGAGGTCGATCCCCACCGGCAGCACCGCGACCCGCCGCGAAACCCCCGCCCCCGGCAGATTCGCGCTGAACTCCCGCGACACCGCCGCCGCCAGCGCCGTGAACGGCAACGCCGCGCGGGTCGCGAGATAGGAACGCCGGACCAGCAGATCGTTGCCGTGCAGCGTCACGACCACCGGCCCGAGCCGGGCGAGCAGGGCCGGCCAAGCCGTCAGGCCGAAGTGCGCGTTGACGATGTCGAACCTCTGTCCGCGGTAGCGCCGCCGCAGCGAGAGTGCGGCGCGGGCGAGCGCTCTCGGGCCCGGACCGAACGCGAACAGCTCGACCTCGAGATCGTCGCGCCGGCGCAGCGCCTCGACCTGGTCGCGGACGAACGGCCCGAGCCACGGCCGCTCAGGCGACGGGTACATGTTCGTCACGACGAGGACCCGCACCGAGCCGGAGCCTAGTGCAGGGGAGTTTTGGCACGGTTTCGGCACACAATCGTCACAAACGCGTGTAGAGCCGTAGCCGCCCCCCGCCAGAGACTCCAGACCGTGCCCGCATGGTGCGGCCACGGGACTTCGATGGAGGCGGGTATGTACGAGTGGATGGGCCGCGCGCACGCCGCGCTGCTGCGTGAGCGCGGCCAGGGCACGGTGGAGTACGTCGGGCTGGTGCTGCTGATGGGCGTCGTGATCGCGGGCGTGGTCGCCGCGAGCGGGAAGGTCGGCGACGACAGCATCGCCAAGGCGATCGTCGGCAAGCTCAAGACCGCGATCGCCGGCGTCGGCGGTGACTGAACCACAAACGTGCGCCGGGGTAATACGTATTTTCATCACTTTCCCGGCGCAGCCGCGCGCGGTTGTCCGCGTCCTGGTTCGCGGCGATGCGGACGAGTCGCGCCGCGCGAGGACGCTCGCGCTGGGCAGCCGCGGCGGCGAGAAAGCGAGGGGTGGCGTCAATTTCCCTCGCTGTGCAGGCGGTCGCAAAGTGCTCGGAGCCGCGAGAACCCGGGATTGCCCCGCGCCGCGCCGCGAGATCGATCACTCGGCCTCCACCCAGCCGCAGGAACCCCCGGCGAACCCGCGCGCGGGGATGGCGTGAGCCGCCCTTCGGCAGCAGCGCGACAAGCCCGCCGCGCCGCGAGCACCGCCGCCGGCTGTGCGGCGCAACTCGCCCGGCCGGTGATCGAGCCGCCCATCCGCGTCGCAAACGACCCGTGGCCACGGGGGTGTGTCGGCTGAGCCAACCGGCAGTTGTCTTCCCCGACACACCCCCCCGTTGGCGCGCCGCGGTGCCCGACTCGCCAAGTGGCTCGAGCACGCGTGTCGAGCCGCGACACTCGCTACGAAACAGACCTGGTGTTTCGCGACAGCCTGCCCGGCGACGGTCAATGGACGCCACCCCGCGGGGGCGGCTCGTCGCGGGGCGAGCACGACGAAGCGGACGCGGTGAGGCGTCACGAGCGAGGCGGGGCGGCGCGGGACCCGAGAGGCGGGCACCACGGACCACGACGGTGGCGTGGTCCGTGGTGCCTGCCAGACTGGCGGCGTGGTCGCGCAGCCAGTGCCCCCGTCCGCGCCCGACGCGCTGCGCCGTCGGCCCGTCGGCGTCTTCGATTCCGGGAGTCGGCGGTCTGACCGTGCTGCACGAACTGCTCGTGCAGTTGCCCCACGAGGACTTCGTGTACTTCGCCGACGCGGCTCGCGTGCCGTATGGGCCGCGTCCGCGCGAGGAGATCGAGGCCTTCTCGCTCGAGGTCGCCGAGGAGCTGCTCGCGCGGCGGATCAAGCTGCTCGTGGTCGCGTGCAACAGCGCGTCGGCCGCGGCGCTGCCGGCGCTGCGCGAGCGGCTGATGCAGACGACGCTGGGCGTCGACGTCCTCGGCGTCGTCCAGCCGGGCGCGGTCCAGGCCGTGGCCGCGACCCGCAACGGGCGCGTCGGCTACATGGCCACGGAGGCGACCGTGGCGAGCGGCGCCTACGAAAGAGCGATCGCGGCGGCGGATCCCTTCGTGACCGTGGCGGGGGTGGCCTGCCCGCAGCTGGTGCCGCTGATCGAGCGCGGCTCGCCGTTCGACGAGAAGATCGTCGACGCGGTGCGTCACTACACGCGCCCGCTGCGCGATGCGGGCGTGGACACGGTGATCCTCGGCTGCACGCACTACCCGCTGATCCGGCCGATGCTGCAGCGCATGCTCGGCCGCGGCGTGGAGATCGTGAGCTCGGGCGTGCCGGTCGCGCGGCAGGTCGAGCACGTGCTCGGCAGCCGCGGGCTCGGCAACCCGGCCAGCGAGGAGGGCGAGTACCGGTTCCTGACGTCGGGCGACCCGGAGGCGCTGCGCGCGTCCGGCACACGCTTCCTGCAGCTCCCGCTCGGCCCCGTCGAGCACGTCGCCCTGCAATCCGAACTGGCCGAGGTGCCCCGATGAGCGAACGCAGCGGCGGTCGTGCGCAACGACGAGTTGCGCCCGGTCACGATCGAGCCCGGCTTCGTCAGAACCGCCGCCGGCTCCGCGCTGATCTCGTGCGGCGGCACGCGGGTGATCTGCACCGCGAGCGTGCAGGAGTCCGTGCCGCGCTGGATGGCCGGACGCGGCAAGGGCTGGATGACGGCCGAGTACGGGATGCTCCCCGCGTCCACCGGGGAGCGCAAGCAGCGCGACATCTCCAAGGGCAAGCAGGACGGCCGCGGCGTCGAGATCCAGCGCCTGATCGGCCGATCGCTGCGCGGCGTCGCCGACCTGGGCGCGCTCGGCGAGCGCACGATCTACATCGACTGCGACGTCCTGGAGGCCGACGGCGGCACCCGCTGCGCCGCGATCACCGGCGGGTACGTCGCGCTCGCGCTCGCGTGCGACAGCCTGGTCGAAAAGGGCCTGCTCAAGCGCCTGCCGCTGACGGGCAGCATCGCCGCGGTGTCCTGCGGCGTCGTCGACGGCGTCCCGATGCTCGACCTCGACTACCCCGAGGACTCCGGCGCGGAGGTCGACGCGAACGTCGTCATGACCGGCGAGGGTGGGCTGGTCGAGGTCCAGGCCACGGCCGAGCGCACGCCGCTCTCGCGCACCCACCTCGACGAGCTCCTCGCACTGGCGCAGACCGGCATCGAGGGACTTCGCACGGCGCAGGAAGCGGCGCTGCGCCGATGACCGCGCGGCTCCTGCTCGCCACGCGCAACGACCACAAGCTGCGCGAGTTCGAGCGTCTGCTGCCCGGCGTCGGGCTCGACCCGCTGCCCGCGGAGCTCGAGAGCCCGGAGGAGACGGGGGAGACGTACGCCGCCAACGCGCTGATCAAGGCCCGGGCGGCCGCGCGGGCCACCGGCCGCGCGGCGTTCGCCGACGACTCCGGGATCGAGGCCGAGGCACTCGACTGGCGCCCCGGTGTGCGCACCGCGCGCTTCGCCGGCGAGGACGCCAGCGACGGCGAGAACCTGGCCAAGCTGCACACGGAAGCCCCCGCGGGCAGCCGCGCGCGCTACGTGTGCGCGATCGCGCACGTCACGCCCGAGGGCGAGGAGCACGTGTTCGAGGCCAGCTGCGAGGGCACGCTCGCGACCGAGCCCAGCGGCGGGGGCGGCTTCGGCTACGACCCGCTGTTCGTTCCGGTCGAGCACCCCGAGCGCACGATGGCCGAGCTCACCGACGCCGAGAAGGACGCGATCTCCCACCGCGGCCGCGCCGCCCGCGAGCTGCTCGCATGGCTGACCGCCGGCTGAACGGCGCCCACCTCCACGACCGCGCCCGAAGCCGTGCGGCAGCCGTCTCGATCGCCTCCAACACGGCTCTGATCGTGCTGAAGGTCGTGGCCGGGATCCTCACGGGCTCGGTCGCGATCATCACCGAGGCGCTGCACTCGGCGATCGACCTGCTGGCCTCGTTCATCGCGTTCTTCTCGGTGCGCCGCGCCGAGGAGCCGGCCGACGACAGCCACCGCTACGGCCACGACAAGTTCGAGAACGCCGCCGCGGCGGCGGAGGGCGTCCTGATCCTGGCCGGTTCGGCGGTGATCGCCTTCGCCGCGATCCGCGCGCTGATCCACGGTCCGGAGCTCCAGAACCTCGGCATCGGCATCGTCGTCATCGGCATCGCGAGCGCGGCGAACCTGGCGGTCTCGAGCTGGCTCTTCCGCCGCGCCCGCGAGACGTCCTCGCCCGCCCTGGAGGGCGACGCGGCGCACCTGCGCACCGACGCGTACACGTCGATCGGCGTGCTCGTCGGCCTCGCGCTGGTCAGCGTGACCGGGTGGGACTGGCTCGATCCCGTCGTGGCGCTCGCGATCGCGGCGACGATCGTCGCGACCGGCATCCGGATCACGATGGGCTCGCTGCGCGTGCTCGTCGACGAGGCGCTGCCGGACGAGGAGCTGGAGACGATCCGCACCCAGATCGAGTCCTTCGCCGACCGCGGCGTCGTCGGCTACCACCAGCTGCGCACGCGCCAGGCGGGGGCCCGCCGCTACATCGATCTCCATGTCCAGTTCCGCCGCGGCACCTCGCTCGAGGAGGCCCACCGCACCGCGCACGAGATGCAGGACGCGATCGAGGCGCAGATCAAGGGCGCCGACGTGCTGATCCACCTCGAACCCGAGGATCGCGTGCGGCCGGGCGAGGCGCTCAGAACAAGTTGATCGCGGCCGCGATCGCGACCGCGAGCGTGACGCCGGCGTACCCGTCGTAGCCGGAGAGCAGCAGGATCAGCGACGTGATCATGCAGACGCCGACGGTGACGAGCCAGGAGATTCGGGCGAGTTGGGACATAGGCCGGTGGCTATTGTCGCGGACGGCGATGACGGCCGCGCTCACACCCTCCCTGGCACTCGACTTCGTCACCGCGCTGTCGGCCGACATCACGGCCGCCGTCGTGCTCGACAGCGACGGGGAACCGCTGGCCGGCCGAGCAGCACTGGCGCACCACGCGCGCGCGCTGCTGGCCACCGCCCCACAGGCGACCCAGTTCGAGGGACACGTCAAGGACGGCGCGGTCTACGCCGCCCGCGACTCCCAGCACACGA
Source organism: uncultured Solirubrobacteraceae bacterium (assembly GCA_963848475.1). Lineage (GTDB taxonomy): Bacteria > Actinomycetota > Thermoleophilia > Solirubrobacterales > Solirubrobacteraceae > Solirubrobacter. Next base: position 211,462 of record CAWKDW010000013.1, read on the forward strand.
TCGTCGTCGTCACAGGTCGCTTCGCGCTCGGGCGCCTCACCCGCCACGACCTGAGGACCGCGCTCTCCGCGCTGGGCGGCGAAACGCGGCCAGATGAGGCCCCGGCCACCGTTTCGGACGCCGCGGTCCGGGCTTTGATCGACACCCTTGGGTGACGTTTTCGGCGCCATAGAGCCGTTTGAACGTCCGAATTGAGGCGTTGAATTCCCGCAAATTGCGGATATTTTGGCTCTAGAGCGTAAACCCCGTCCGAACCCACTGTTAGCTTCGGCGCTCCACCAAATCCCCCAGGGGAAAACAGGAGGACGCATGACGAAGAACGAGTTCGTCGACCGAGTCGCCGCTGAGAGCGGACTGAGCAAGAAGGACGCCGGCTCCGCGGTCGATGCTGTGATCAAGTCGGTCGAAGCCGCTCTCGGTGCAGGCGAAGAGGTCAACTTCACCGGTTTCGGAAAGTTTCACGTCGCCGAGCGTGGAGCCCGCGAGGGTCGCAACCCGCGCACCGGCGAGACGATGACGATCGCCGCCAGCAAGGTCCCGCGCTTCACGGCGGGTTCCGGCCTCAAGAAGGCCGTCAAGTAACACGCCACGAGGGGCGCCGGTGCAACACCGCCGGCGCCCGACCGGGTGCTCCGAGCGCACGATGACCGCGCACAACGGCAACGGCGGCCTCGCGGCACGCCAGCATTTCGGAGACCGGCTCACGGACGCGGTCGCGCAGCGCCAGTCGCAGATCGTCCTCGGGATCGACCCCGACCCGGCGAAGCTGTGGCCCGCCGCACTGGAGTCCACCAGCGAGGCGCGGGCGCATCTCGCGTCGACGCTCTCGGAGGCCGTGGACGCGGCCGGCGGCATCGGCGACAGCGGCCCGAGCGCCGCAGGCGTCGTCGCACGGCTCGAGAGCGCAGCGGCCGTGCTCGCCCATGCGCGAGCACTGATCGACGCCGCGGGCCCGGCCTGCGTGGCCGTCAAGCCGCAGCTCGCCTGCTTCGAGCGCCTCGGCGCGCCGGGCTGGCTGGCGCTCGAACAGGTCTGCGAACACGCCCGCGCGGGCGGCCTCTTGGTGCTCGCCGACGGCAAGCGAGGGGACGTCCCCGTCACCGCCGCCGCCTACGGGCAGGCGCTGGTCGCGAGCACACCGTCGCCCTTCGGCCCCGTCGCCGGCCTCGGCGCGGACGCCTTCACGGCCAACCCGCTGCTCGGCCGCGACGCGCTGCTGCCGCTGATCGAGACCGCCCGCGAGCACGCGGCGGGAACGTACGTCCTCGTCCGCACCTCCAATCCGGGAGCGGCGGACGTCCTGGACCTCGAGCTCGCCGACGGCGAACGCCTCTGGGAACGGCTGGCGCGCATGGTCGCCGAACTGGGGGAGACGGGCCGTTGCGGCCTCGCCGACGTCGGCGCCGTCACCGGGGCGACCGAGCCGCAGCACCTCGCGCGCCTGAGGGAGCTGATGCCGCACCACGCCGTTCCTGCTGCCCGGCATCGGTGCGCAGGGCGGCGACATCGCCGCACTGGCCCCGGCGTTCGCTCCAGGGCGGGCCGGAGGGCTCGTCACGGCGTCGCGATCGATCGCCAACGCGCACCTGTCAGCCGGCGGTTCGCCCGCCGAGGCCGCCCGCGACGAGGCCGAGCGTCTGCGTAAGCAGGCCTGGGGCCTCGGATAGAATCGAGGCCGATGGCTCGTCGCAACCCCGCGCGATTTCTCGCGCCTATTGCGCTGATCGCCTTCAGCTTCGTCCTGTATTCCGTGGTCCAGGACGCGCGTGAGCCCGCGGGCGGCAACTCCGGCACGAAGTCGGGCGAGACCGCTACGCCGACCGCTTCGAGTAAGTCGACCAAGAAGAAGAAGTCGACCAAGAAGAAGGCCAAGACGTACACGGTGAAGTCCGGCGACACGCCGTCCGGCATCGCCGAGAAGACCGGCGTCTCGCTCGAGACGCTGGAGGAGCTCAACCCCGATCTCGATCCTTCGACCCTCGCCCCGGGGCAGAAGATCAAGCTGAGCGAGTGAGCTCGTCCCGCCCGCCCCGGCGCACGGGCACCGCTCTGATGGCAACCGCGCTCGCGCTGCTGGTCCCCGCCACCGCCGGCGCGAAGCCCCCGGCCTGCCCGGGCTCGGTCGGCGCGCCGAGCGCGATCGTGATCGAGGTCTCGACCGGGACGGTGGCCTGCGCGCGCGCCGCCGACAAGCGCCGCTCCGTCGGCTCGACCACGAAGCTGATGACGGCACTGCTGACGCTCGAGGAGGCCAAGCTCTCCGACACCTTCAAGGCGGCCGACTACCACCCGTCCCCGATCGAGTCCCAGATCGGCTTGCGGCCCGGTGAGCGGATGAAGGTCTCCGACCTGATGCGCGGTTTGCTGCTGGAGTCCGGCAACGACGCCGCGGTGACGCTCGCCGAGGGGGTGTCGGGCTCGCGCAAGGCGTTCGTGCGCGAGATGAACCGCCGCGCGCGTCAGCTCGGCCTCAAGAACACGCACTACGCGAACCCGATCGGGCTCGACCAGGAGGGCAACTACTCCTCGGCGCGCGACCTGGTGACGCTGGCCACCGTCCTGCGCACCAACAAGTTCTTCAAGAAGATCGTCGACTCGCCCTCGGGCACGCTCAAGACCGGCGACCACCCGCGGACGTTCAAGAACCGCAACCGGCTCGTCGGCCGCTACCCGTTCGTCAACGGCGTCAAGACCGGGCATACGCGCGGTGCGGGCTACGTGCTCGTCGGCTCGGCCAGCCGCAACGGCATCCAGCTCGTCAGCGCGGTCGTCGGGACCGGGAGCGAGGCGGCACGCGACGCCGACACGATGGCGCTCTTCAACTGGGCGATGCCGCGCTTCCAGCGCATCCGCCCGGTGATCGAGGGCCGCACGATGGCGACGGCCAAGATCCGCTTCCGGCCCGCGGCGCAGCTGAAGCTCGTGCCCACGCGCACGATCCGCCGGATCGTCCCGCGCGGCCATCGCGAAGCCGTCACGACCACCGTGCATGCGCCGTCGGTCGTCGAAGGACCGATCCACAGCGGCCAGCGACTCGGCCGCGTCGAGGTCCACCAGGGCGGCAAGCTCGTCGCCACCGTCCCATTGATCGCCGTGGGATCGGTCCCCGCCGCGGGCATCGCGCAGAAGACGAAAGTGGCCGCCAGCCGGCCGTGGATCCCGATCGGCGTCGCGATCGCCGCACTTGCCGCTACGGTCCTGCTGGCACGCCGCCGCTCTCAGACCGGTCGGCGCAGTCGTCAGGCGAGCGCCGCATGATCGTCACCGTCACGCTCAACACGGCCATCGACAAGACCTTGTCGGTGCCCAACTTCCGTCTCGGCCGCCGCCACCGCACGGTGGAGCAGACGACGATGCCGGGCGGAAAGGGCGTCAATGTCGCCCGCGTGCTGAAGACGCTGGGCGCGCCGGTGATCGCCACGGGCCTCGCCGGAGGCGCGACCGGGACCCGCATCGTCGACCAGCTGACGCAGCTCGGCGTGCTGTCGGACTTCGTCCGCATCGGTGAGGAGTCGCGCACCAACACGGCGGTCATCGATCCGACGACGGGCGAGCAGACCGAGATCAACGAGCGCGGGCCGAAGGTCACGCCGCACGAGGTCGAGCTGTTCGTCGACAAGCTCCTGTACCTGGCCAAGGGCGCGAGCTGGTGCGTCTTCGCGGGCTCGCTCCCGCGCGACGTCGACACCGACATCTACGCCTTCCTGATCCGCGAGCTGCGGCGGATGAACGTCACGACCGTGATCGACACCGACGGCGACCCGCTGCGCCGCGCCGTCCGCTCCGAGCCCGACGTGATCTCCCCGAACGTGCTCGAGGCCGAGGAGCTCGTCGGCCACGAGTTCAACGACGACGAGGACCGCACGTACGCCGTCGGCGAGATGTGCGAGCTCGGCGCCCGCGAGGCGGTCATGACGATGAGCGATGGCGTCTTCGCTCGCATGCTGCCCCACGAGGGCGCCGTCGAGCACCACCTCTACCGGGTGCGCGTGCGCGGCGGGGCGATCGAGCCGCGGGCGACCGTCGGCTCCGGCGACGCGTTCCTGGCCGGCTTCGTCTCCGCCCGCTACCAGGGCCGCGCGGTCGAGGAGGCGCTGGCCTTCGGGGTGGCCTGTGGAGCCGAATCCACCCAGCATCTCGGCGCCGGTCTGGTGGACCCGGAACGGGTCGATCGACTGCTCAGCGAAGTCGACGTGGAGCGCCCGTCGATGGCGTCCGGCAGCGGCACATAACAACGCTCTAACGTAGGTGGGCCCGTCCGCCCCACACCCTAGGATTTCGCCATGGAAATTGAGATCGGCCGCGGCAAGAAGGCTCGCCGCGCTTATGGCTTTGATGATGTCGCGATCGTGCCCTCCCGCCGGACGCGCGACCCCGACGATGTAGACATCACGTGGACGCTGGGTCCGTACCGATTCGAGCTGCCGCTGCTTGCTTCCGCGATGGACGGCGTCGTCTCGCCGGAGACCGCGGGTCTGATGGGCAAGCTCGGCGGCCTCGCGGTGCTGAACCTGGAAGGCATCTGGACGCGTTATGAGGACGCGGACGAGATCCTCGAGCGCATCGCCGGGCTGCCGAAGGACGAGGCCACGCGCGAGATGCAGGAGATCTACCAGGAGCCGGTCAAGGAAGAGCTGATCGCCCAGCGCATCCAGGAGATCAAGGCCCACGGCGTCGTCGCTGCTGCATCGCTGACTCCTCAGCGAGTAGAGCGCTATCACGAGGTCTGTCTTGACGCCGGCCTGGACATCCTGGTCATCCAGGGCACGGTCATCTCGGCCGAGCACGTCTCCTCGCAGGGCCACGCGCTGAACCTCAAGGAGTTCGTCCGCGAGCTGCCGATCCCGGTCGTCGTCGGCGGCTGCGCCAGCTACTCGACGGGTCTGCACCTGATGCGCACCGGCGCGGCCGGCGTGCTCGTCGGCGTCGGCCCCGGCGCGGCGTGCACCACGCGCGGCGTGCTCGGCATCGGCGTCCCGCAGGCGACGGCGATCGCCGACGTCGCGGCCGCCCGCTCCCAGCACATGCTGGAGACCGGCGAGTACTGCCGCGTGATCGCCGACGGCGGCATGCGCACGGGCGGCGACGTCGCGAAGGCGATCGCCTGCGGCGCCGACGCGGTGATGGTCGGCTCCCCGCTGGCCCGCGCCTACGAGGCGCCCGGCCACGGCTTCCACTGGGGCATGGCGACCTTCCACCCGACGCTCCCGCGCGGCGCCCGCGTCGAGACGACGCAGAACGGCACGCTCGAGGAGATCGTCAACGGTCCCGCCCGCGAGAACGACGGCACGTTCAACCTGATGGGCGGCCTGCGCACCTCGATGGCGACCTGCGGCTACCAGGACATCGCGGAGTTCAACCGCGCCGAGCTGATGGTGGCGCCCGCGCTGCAGACCGAGGGCAAGGCCCTCCAGCGCGACCAGGCCATCGGCATGGGCGCCCGCGGCGGATCGGTAGCGCTTGTTGCCGACTGAAAACCATATAAGGCGGGCAGCCCCTCCGCCCCACCCCGATCATCCGACCTTAAGTGACCACATCCCTAGGCACGGCTCCTCGCTACCGGCTGACCAGCCGGTAGCGGAGCTGGCGCTCGAGCGCGAGGTCGCCACACGACGAGGTCGTCGTCCTCGACTACGGCGGCCAGTACTCACAGCTGATCGCTCGCCGCGTGCGCGAGCTCGGGGTCTTCTCCGAGCTGCTGCCGCACCACGTGGGCGTCGAGGAGGTGCGCAAGCGCGCGCCGAAGGGCCTGATCCTGTCGGGAGGGCCCGCGTCGGTCTACGCGCCGGGCGCGCCGAAGCTCGATCCGGCGCTGCTGGAGCTCGGGATTCCCGTGCTCGGCATCTGTTACGGCATGCAGGCGCTGGTGCTCACGCTCGGCGGCAAGGTCGAGAGCGCCGAGGTGGGGGAGTTCGGCCGTTCGCAGCTGACGGTGGCCGATCCCGGCCGCCTGCTCGCGGGCACCCCCGGGACGCAGGCGTGCTGGATGAGCCACCGCGACACGGTCTACGCGGCGCCGGCGGGCTTCACCGCGCTCGCCTCGTCGACGGAGTCGCCGGTCGCCGCGCTCGAGGACGTCGCGCGCGGCATCTACGGCATCCAGTTCCATCCGGAGGTCGTCCACACGCCCTACGGCCAGCAGGTGCTCACGACGTTCCTCGAGGACATCTGCGGCTGCGCGCGCACGTGGAGCGCGGCTTCGATCATCGACACGCAGATCGCGGCCATCCGCGAGCAGGTCGGGACCGGGCGCGTCATCTGCGGGCTCTCCGGCGGCGTGGACTCCTCGGTGGCCGCGCTGCTCGTGCATCGCGCGATCGGCGACCAGCTGACGTGCGTGTTCGTCGACCACGGCCTGATGCGCAAGAACGAGGGCGAGCAGGTGATCGCGGCGTTCCGCGACCAGTTCAAGGTCCCGCTGGTCGCCGTGGACGCGGAGAAGCGCTTCCTCGACCGTCTGCGCGGGCTGAGCGAGCCCGAGGCCAAGCGCAAGGCGATCGGCGCGGAGTTCATCCGCGTCTTCGAGGAGGAGGCCGAGAAGATCGGCGACGCGAAGTTCCTCGTCCAGGGCACGCTGTACTCGGACGTGATCGAGTCCGGCGGCGGCACCGGCGCGGCGACGATCAAGTCCCACCACAACGTCGGCGGCCTGCCCGACGACCTCGAGTTCGACCTCGTGGAGCCCCTGCGCGCGCTGTTCAAGGACGAGGTCCGCGCCGTCGGCGCCGAGCTCGGCCTGCCCGAGACGGCTCGTCTGGCGCCAGCCGTTCCCCGGCCCGGGTCTCGCGATCCGGATCGTCGGCGGCGAGGCCACCAAGGAGCGTCTGGACACCCTGCGCTCCGCCGACGCGATCCTCCAGGAGGAGATCCGCGGCGCCGGTCTCTACCGCGAGCTCTGGCAGTCCTTCTGCGTCCTGCCCGACATCCGCACCGTCGGCGTCCAGGGCGACGAACGCACCTACGGCTACCTCGTCGCGATCCGCGCCGTCACCTCCGACGACGCCATGACCGCCGACTGGGCCCGCCTGCCCTACGACCTGCTCGAGCAGATCGCCTCGCGCATGATCAACGAGATCCGCGAGGTCAACCGCGTCGTGCTCGACATCACGAGCAAGCCGCCGGGCACCATCGAGTGGGAGTAGACGAACCGCAGAACCGTGAGCGGCGACCCGAGGACGAGCTCCTCGGGTTCCGCAACCGCCTGCTCGTAGCGATCGTCTTCACCACCCTCTACACGATCACCTTCGGCTCCCGCACCGGCTGGCTCCCGGGCATCGTCAGCGGCGTCCTCGGCGGCGCCGTCATCTTCCTCCTGCTCAAAGAGGTCGACGAGCGCCGCAAGCGCAAGACCCGGGAGCGCGAGCGCTACCGCTAGATCCCGCAAGCGATGCAACGTCCCGTGAGGCGGTCTTCAATGGGCTCTTCCTACCGTGGTAGCATCGTGAAGATGGCGAGCCGGAAACGCTCCATTTCCTTCGACGAGGCGGTGCTGAGCGAGGCAGAGGATTTGGTTTCCGCCGCCGGCGGAAACCTTTCCGCGTTTGTGAACGCAGCCGTGCTGCGTGAGCTTCGACTGGCTCGTGGCCGCGAGTTGCTGGCCGAAGACGATGTGCGATTCGGCCCTGTGCCCGACCACGTTCGCGCCGATGTCGCCGAGCAGTGGCCGGCCTGACGCTCGACGCGGGCGCGCTCATCGCCTACGAACGTGGCGACGCGCGCGCTCGTGAGATGTTGCGAGTGGCGTTTGACCGCGGACTGGTGCCCACGGTCCCAGCCGTGGTCGTGGCGGAGGTCTGGCGGGGCGGAGCCCACAGCGCTCGCACGGCCAGGCTTCTGAAGGCATGCGCCGTCGAGGTACTCGACGAGCGGTTAGCGCGCGAGGCCGGCGAACTGCTGAGCGCGGTCGCGGGCGCACAGACCGTCGATGCCTGCGTGGCGGTCGGCGCACGTCGCCGCGGCGATGCCCTCGCGACCTCGGACGCATGCGACATGCGTGTGTTGCTGGGACCCGGCCACCGTCTCCTGAATGTGTGACGTCGGGCTGGACTCGTTGATTGGACGACGGCTCGGGTCCGAGGTCGCAGTCGAGAACGTTTGCGAGCGGCGAAGCAGCGGTTGCCTCACCTGCAGGCGACACTGCGGTCGCCGCTAGCCTCCTTGCGCATGGCCGTCCCGCTCTTCAACACGTCCGCGCCGCTCGAGCCGATCGACGCGGAGATCCGCGCGAAGGTCAACGAGATCATCGACTCGAAGCGCTTCATCTTCGGGCCCGAGGTCGAAGGCTTCGAGCGCGAGTTCGCGGACTACATCGGCACGAACCACGCCGTCGGCGTGGCCAACGGCACCGACGCGCTGCTGCTCGCCCTGCGCGCTCTGGGCGTCGGCCCGGGCGACGAGGTCATCGTGCCCGTCGTTCACGTTCTTCGCCTCCGCCGAGCCGATCGTGCTCCTCGGCGCCGTTCCCGTCTGGTGCGACATCGACCCTTCGACCTTCGTCATGACCGCCGAGATGGTCCGCGAGGTGCATGACGCCGAAGACCAAGGCCGTGATCGCGGTCCACCTCTTCGGCAACGTCGCCCCGATCGCCGAGATCGAGGCGCTCGGCGTCCCGGTCATCGAGGACGCCGCCCAGTCCGCCGGCACGATCCTCGCCGACGGCCGCCGCCCGGGCGCGCTCACCTCCACGCTCGCCACCTTCTCGTTCTTCCCGTCCAAGAACCTCGGCGCCTTCGGCGACGGCGGAGCGGTGACCACGAACGACGCAGCGCTCGCCGAGACGATCGCGACGCTGCGCTTCCACGGGTCCAAGGACAAGCGGACCTTCACGATGGCCGGCCACAACTCCCGCCTCGACGCCCTGCAGGCGGGCATCCTGCGCGTCCAGCTCCCGCACCTCGACGCGTGGTCCGACGGCCGCCGCGCCGCAGGGCGCGCCTACGCCGAGGCCGGCCTCGGCGAGCTCGTCTCGCTGCCGGTCCCGACCGACGGCGCCGATCCTGCCTGGCATCTCTACGTCGTGAAGTCCGAGCGCGCCGACGAGCTGATCGGCGTCCTCAAGGACGCGGGCATCGGCACGGCCGCGTACTACCGGGTTCCGGCCCACCTGCAGCCGGCGATGCGCGACTACCCGCCGACGGTCGAGCTCCCGGGCACCGAAGAGGCCGCCCGCACGAACCTCGCGATCCCGATGAGCCCGGTCCTGAGCCGCGCGGAGGTCGACGAGGTCGTCGCGGCGGCTCGTGCCGATGTTCGGTCTGCGCTCTCGCTGTAAGGACGATTCGCGTGACGCAGCCGGTGTCCGCGCTGACGACTCGCAGCCGCAGGCGCGGGCTCTGCGCCGCTGATGAGGCTGATCGTCGAGGAGGCGCGCGCGGTGCGCGAACTCATGGCCGAGTCTGGCGCGCGATCCAGCCGACTGATCGTCCGCGATGGACGTCAGCCGCTGTGGACGCGCGAGTGATGGGAGCGACGGCGGCGAGGACGATCGAAGTCTGCTGTGCCTGCGTCGCATGACCAGCGCTCGTAGCTCGCGTACGCGCTAGTCGTCCGCGTTGCGGACACCGAGGCGCAGTTCCGTACAGGGTCGGCGACGGATACGCGCGCGGCGCCCGCGGGCGGCACGCCCCAGAGCGTCGACGGCACTGCTCGGCGGCTGATCGAAGACGCTCGTGTCGCGAGGTAGCCCGTCATCCGCCGATGTCCGTCGAGTAGTCCAGCCGGCATGCGAAGTCCTACGTCGCCGACATGACTCGCGAGGCTCGCCGCCTTCTCGCTGATGGCTCGCAGGTCTCCGAGGAGGCAGCTCGGTGGGCCGGCGCTCGGCGCGCCGTTCGGCGAGGGACGATGTCGGCGACTGCGCGGCCGTGCACCATCAGTGTCACTGCCTCCCCGGCATCGACCGCGGCGATCACTCGCGCCGTGTGGTTGCGAAGTTCACATACCGAGACTTCCACTGTGGCACAGCGTAGTAATTTGACTGACGCGCGTTGCGACTCCTCGCCAGCCTTGGCGGAGGTCCTCCTAGACCGAGTGCAGGCCGACGAAGTCGTCGCTGCCGCGGCGAGCCTTCCGGCTGCGGTCTACAACGCGCCGCTGCTGCTTGGCCCGCTCCTGCATCACGAGGCGGCGGTCCAACCGGCTGCACTCCTCGTCCACGGCGGTCAACGGCCGGGTCAGCGCATACCAGCAGAGCGGGAGGCCGATTGCGGCCGTCGCGCCCCACACGATCGCGATACCGAGGAGCAAGGTCACGATCGGCTTATGCCCGTTCAGACGCTCGTTACACCTGCAACGTTCGTCAGCGTCGACGCCAGCGCTCCAGCAGGTCCTCATCGCCGACGGACCGCACGACCCGCGCGGGCACGCCCATGGCGACCGCGCGCGACGGGACGTCGCGCGTGACGAGGGCGCCCGCGGCGATGAACGCCTCCTCGCCGATCTCGACGCCCGGGCAGAGCACGACACCGCCGCCGACCCGGCAGGCCCGCCGCAGTCGGGGACCTTCGAGCACGTAGGCCTTGTCGTGCCGGCTCATCGTGTCGTCGTTGGTGGTGGTCACGCCGGGACCGACGAAGACATCGTCCTCGATGACCATGTAGGCCGTGATGTAGACCTGGGTCTGGATCCGCACGCGCGCGCCGATCCGCGTGTCGTTCTCGACCGTGCTGCCGCGCCCGATCACGGTCGAATCGCCGATCGTCACGCGCTCGCGGACGAAGGCCTGGTCGCCGATGATCACCCGCTCGCCGAGTCGTGCGCCCGCGAAGACGATCGCCTGGCAGCACACGACCGAGCCCGCGCCGAGTTCGAGCGGCGCCAGCGCGTCCGTTGGCCGCCGTCGAGGAGCGCGCGAGCTTCGGCGACTTGCCCAGCACGGCGCCGTCCTGGATCTCGCAGCCCGCGCCGATCACCGTGCCGTCGTGGATCACGGCGTGGGCGCCGATGCGCACTCCTTCGCCGAGCGTCACGTTCTCGCCCACCACCGCGGTCTCGTGAATCATCCCGTCATCCTGACCAGCGCCTCGACGACGCGCTCTCCGGCCCGCCCGTCGCCGTACAGCGGCGGCCGCGCGGTGGGAACGTCGCGCTCCAGCGCCTCTCGCGCGGCGGACGCGTCGAGGTCGACAAGGACGTTCCAGCCCGCGTCGATCGTCTCGCGCCACTCCGTCGTGTCGCGCAGCGTGATGCACGGCACGCCGGCCAGGTAGGCCTCCTTCTGCACGCCGCCGGAGTCTGTCAGTACAGCGCGCGCGCCGAGCAGCAGCGCCATGAACTCGAGGTAGCCGAGCGGCGGCGCGATCACCACGCCGTCGAGGGAATCCAGCAACCCTGCGGCTTCGAGCCGCGCCCGAGTTCGTGGATGCAGCGGCAGCACCACCGGCCACGGCATCCCCGTCAGAACGTCCACGAGCGCCCGCAGCCGGGCGGGATCATCCACGTTGCCGGCCCGGTGGGCGGTCGCGAGCAGGTACGAGCCCGAGGACACCTCAAGCCGGTCCAGCACCGAAGGGTCCGCCCGCGGCGCGAGCAGCTCGAAGACATCGACCATCACATCCCCGACCATCACGACCTCGCCCACGACCCGCTCGTCCTTGAGCGTCTCGGCCGCGGCGGGCGTCGAGCACAGCAGCAGCGAGGACGCGTGATCGGTCAGCACCCGGTTGAGCTCCTCGGGCATCCGCCGGTCGTAGGAGCGCATCCCGGCCTCCACGTGGGCGACGGGGATCTGCGCCTGAGCGGCCGCGAGCGCCCCCGCCAGCGTCGAGTTCGTGTCGCCGTAGACGAGCACCACGTCCGGCGTCTCGCTCGCGAGCAGCGGCGCCAGCTCGGACAGCATCCGCGCGGTCTGCTCCGTGTTCGAGCCGCCGCCGAGGTCGAACCGGTGCTCCGGCCGAGGCAGCTCCAGTTCGTCGAAGAACACGCGCGAGAGCTCGTCGTCGTGGTGCTGGCCGGTATGGACCAGGATCTCGACCGCCACCTCGCGCAGCCGATGCGAGACGGCCGCGGCCTTGACGAACTGGGGACGGTTACCGACGACGGTGAGGACGCGCACCGCGAAGAGCCTAGGGCTCAGCCGTGCGTGAGCCAGGAACGCAACGTCGGCAGCGGGTCGATCGGGCTCCCGCCGGAGTACCAGCCCGGCGCGGTCCAGATCTCGAAGTGCAGATGGCAGCCGCTCGCGCGGCCCGTGGCGCCGACGAAGCCGATCGGCTGACCCGTGCGCACGCGGTCCCCGGTCTTGACCAGCGCCACATCGCGCAGGTGCATGTACGAGTAGTCGGTCCCGACGCCCTGGTTGTCGATCACCAGATAGTTGCCGGCGGCCCAGTGGTAGCCCGCGAACTTGACCTTGCCGCCATGAGCAGCGACGAGCGGCGTCCCGCACGAGGCGAACGTGTCCTGCCCCTGATGCCCGCGCCCGCCGCCAAACGAGGCGGCACCGGTCCCGAACCGCGACGGGCCGAGGATCGGATAGCGGTCGCTGAAGAACTCGAACGGCGCGCTCGCCGGAGCGAGGCCCGCGACCGTGACCCGGAACGCGTACTTCCCGTCGGCCTGGACCACGCCGGCGACGGTGCCGTCCCAAGCGAGCCGCTGTGCGACCTCGGGTGCGACCGCAGGCACGTCCCAATGCGTAATGGCGACGCCGTCGAGCACGCGGACCACATCGACGCCCACGGTCACGGGCACCCCGCCGTGGACGACGTAGGTAGCCGCTGCGGGCGTAGCCGCGTCGTAATACGCGCGCGGCGCGCGAATCGCGATCTCAACCGAGGGCGCGACGGCGGGAGCGACTGGATCGAGTGCCACCGGACCTACAGAGGGCGCCGACAGCGCACCGTTGGAGTCCACGATCGCGACTGGGCCGGGGGCCGCACCCAGCGGCACGCGCACGTCAACGAACGTCTTCCGCCGCACCGTCGTCTCGGCCGTCACGTCATCCTCGAGACCCGCGGCACCGAGGAACACGACCTCATCGGCCTTCGACAAGGTCTTCCCGCGTACGCGAAGCAGCGAGCCCGGCCGGACCGCACCGGCAGCGCCGCAACGCTGGGCACAGGCGAGCTTGGCGACAGTCGCGGGACTCGACGCGATCGGCGCCGTCATCACCGTTCGCGCCGGAGTGGGGGTGGAGGTCGGGAACAGGGGTCGGGGTCGGAACCGCTGCGCCGCCGGTCTGCCCGGCAGCCGAGGACGGCAGCACGAGCGCGGCGCACGCAGCAACGACGTATGCGGTTGTCCGCAGACTCAGACCCACGATCCCCCTCGTTAACGCTGACCAGGCGCCTGCCGACCGCGGCCTCCACCGTCGAGGGCGACGCGAGCGAACAAACGAACTCGGCCACTATAACCCTGGGCACCGATGGTGCAGGGACGCACGACCCGGTTCTTTCCCGAGCGCGGCCACCCCGTCGCGCTACGTTTCGAGGGCCTGGTGTATGTCCCCTCGAACTTGAACGCCGCGAACGTTTCCGAGGGTCACGGGCTCGCAAGTGTGCGCCCGAGGCCCGGGGCGGTGGACCGCGGCGGTCGCTCAGGCCAGCCCAAGAATGCGACGCGGGCACCTGCGCGAAGCGCGACCCCGGCTTCGCGCGCGCGGCGGGCGGTGGTCGCCGGTGCTCCGTCGCAGCAGGACCGGGCGTTCCTCGAGCGGCCGCCGATCGCGGTTGACCGGGGTGGCGTATGAGGCGCCTGTGGGTCTACGCCGGCGCGATCGCTGTTGTCTGCGCGGTGATCGCATCGATCCTCGCCGTCACCGGCGACAGCAACGGTGGAGTCTCGGCTCGCGGCGAAGCGCGAACGCCGCCGCCGACGCCGACGCCGACGCCGACTCCGAGCGCCGCCAACCTCTGGGTCAGCGTCACCGCAGGGTCCTTACCCCAACGCTGCGAGCCGGCGTGCGAGTACGACGCGGCGCACGCCTACGGGACGTTCGCGGCGGCGGCGACCGCGGCCGCCAGCGGCGACGCCGTGCGCGTCAAGGCAGGCACATTCGGTCGTCAGGGCGCCATCGGCGATGCGTCCAAGGTCGTCACGTTCGCCGGTGAGGACGGCACGATCATCGACTCCGGGAGCGGTGGCCTGGCGTACGACACCCTCAGCCTGTCCGGCAACGTCACGCTCGACAATGTCGACGTGACCGGCGATGCGCCGATCGTGCAATTCGAAGGGTCGGGCAACCAGTGGATGAACTCGCGACTCGACCAGCACCCCGAAGCGATCCGCCCCTGCGACGGCGATGAGCCGTTGCTGTTGCAAGACGGCACGGCCAACGGCAGCTACACGATCGACGGCAACATCGTCGGCCCGTATCTGACGATCGGCCCGTTCAAAGGCCAGCTAGGCGGATGTCCCGGGGACGGGAACCTGCATCTTGAGCAGTCGCGCATCGGCCGCGGGGTGAGAGACCTGACGTTCGACCGCGTGACGTTCGAGCCGTGCCCGGGCGGAGCGGTCGGCGGGACGCCGTTCGTCGGTTGCGGATCCGGTCACATCTTCTTTACCGACTGCTGTGCTGCCGGCAGCGCCCCGCCGGTCGACGTCACGGTCAAGAACTCGATCTTCCGGGGAGTCGGTGGTGACTACGCGATCCAGACCGGTGCAGCGATGGCGCACGACGCGTCATGGGTCTTCGCGTACAACTCACTCGGGACCAGCGGCAACGCCCCGTACGCGCAGGACGGTCCGATCACCGGCGTGACCTGGGTCGGCAACGCAGGCACGCGGCAGCAGCTCTGCACGAGCGGTCATACGTTCACCAGGAACGTGTGGCAGTGGTCGACGGGCACGCCGTGTGGGACCGACACCCTGGTCCCCGGCGACAACAACAGCTGGAACGCGCTCGGCGCCGACTCCGGTGGCGTGCCGCAGCCGGGGTCGGCGCTCCTGAACGCCGGCGAGACGCCGAGCGCGAGCGACTACTGCACTGGGGCGCTCGGATCGATCGACTTCAAGAGCGCGTCGCGTCCGCTCGGCGCGGCGTGTGACGCCGGCGCGTACGAGGTGGGTTGAACGCCGGGCATGTCCTCGAATCAGCAGCAGCGACGGGCGGCCGAGGGCGGCCGGTCGGACAGGAGGGTGATTCGGCCTTGACGCTCGTTCTCGATCGCCCGACGATCGCGGGAATCGACACCACGCGCCAGTTGGACGAGGTCCTCCGGCTCGCGGATCAGTTGCGCGACGCGCTCAGGCTGGTGCGGGAGTGCGGCGCTCAGTCGGTCGACGCACGCGGCGGCGTGATCATCGCGGGCGTGGGCGGCTCTGCCGCCGGAGGGCGACTCGCGATCGCGGCGCTCGGTGCGCGGCTGCGCCGGCCGGTGGTGGTCGCCGACTCGTACAGGTTGCCGGGGTGGAGCGGGCCGGACACGTTGATCTTCGCCTGCAGCTACTCGGGAGACACCGAGGAGACCTTGTCCGCATACGATGACGCCGCAGCGCGGGAGGCCCCGCGACTCGTTGCCACGACCGGCGGCGGCTTGGCGCGGCGAGCCCGCGAGCAAGGCATCTCGATGGTCTCGCTCCCAGCCGGCCTCCAGCCACGCGCGGCGGTCGGGTACTCGCTCGTCGGCGCGCTCGAGGCCGCCGCCCTCGGCGGCGCCACGTCTCCGGTGCAAGACGAGATCGATTCCGCCGCGGCCCTCGCTGAGCGACTCGCAATCGAATGGGGCCCGGACGCCCCGGAGGACAGCGAAGCGAAGATGCTCGCCCGGGCCCTGCACGGCACGGTTCCGGTGATCGCCGGAGCGGAACTCGCGGGCGCCGCGGCGTATCGTTGGAAATGCCAGCTCAACGAGAACGCGGCGATTCCCGCGTTCGCCTCGGTGCTACCGGAGGCCGACCACAACGAGGTCGTGGGCTGGAAGGGCGCGCAGGGATTGGCGCGATTTTCCTACGTCTCGCTCGAGGATCCCGGGGCCCACCCGCGCAACGCGCTGCGCGCCGGGTTGACTGCTGAGATCGCCAAACGCGGCGCCCACCCGGTCATCCGCGTCCGCGCGCGGGGAGCAACGCCCGTCGAGCGGCTTGTCTCGCTTGTGCTCCTAGGGGACATCGTGTCGATCTACGCTGCGATACTCCGCCAGGCGGACCCCGTCGACATCCCGGCGATCGACGGCCTGAAGGCTGCGCTCGCAGTCCGCTAGCCGGCGAGCCTTAGCCGAGCTTCGGCTCGCTATCATCGTTCGCCGCCGCGCGGCATCCGCGTGATGAATCTACGCCCTCGGCCGGATTGAGAATGAAGACCTACGTCGCCAAACCCACGGATCGCGAGCGCAACTGGCTCGTCGTTGACGCAGAGGGACAGACCCTCGGCCGTCTCGCGACCCAACTCGCTGATGCTCTGCGCGGCAAGCGCAAGCCGACCTACACCCCGCACATCGACACGGGCGACTTCGTCGTCGTCGTCAACGCGGAGAAGATCGCGGTCACCGGTTCCAAGCGGACCGACAAGATGTACTACCGCCACTCGGGTTATCCGGGCGGCCTGAAGTCCCGCACGCTCAACGACATGCTCGAGCGCCGGCCGGAAGAGGTCATTCGCCTCGCGGTCAAGGGGATGCTGCCCCGCACCCGTCTCGGCCGTAAGCAGCTCACCAAGCTCAAGATCTATGCGGGTCCCGAGCATCCGCATACGGCGCAGCAGCCGCAGCCGATGGCGCTGATCGAGAAGAAGTAGGAGAAATGGCCGAAAGCAACGACAACGTCAACGAGCAGCCTGAGACGCCGGAAGAGGTCACGTCCGAAGACGTGGCCGGCGCCCAGGAGACTCCGAGCGCCGAGCAGCCCGAGACTGAGCCGGCGGTCGTCGACGAGCCCGTGGCGGCGTCCGAGCCTGCGGCCACCGCGTCCTCGGACGAGGATGAGCTCGAGTACGTCGAGGAAGACGAGACGCCGCGTGTGAAGCCGGCGATCCCGGGCATGGACCTCGAGATCGACATCGTCCGCGAGGGCGAAGAGTCGATGCGCTCGCGTTACAGCGAGGACGAGCCCGACGAGGAGGACGACTCCACGTCGGAGGCCGAGGAAGAGCTTCCGCAGACGATCGCCGACGCCTCGATCGACCTCGCCGCGGGTGCTCGCTACCGCGCGACCGGCAAGCGCAAGACCGCGGTCGCCCGCGTGACGCTGCTGCCCGGCACGGGTGCGTACATCATCAACGGCAAGACGCTCGACGAGTTCTTCCCGCGCGCCACGCTTCAGCGCACGATCCGTCAGCCGCTCGAGACGGTCGGCTACGAGACGCGCATGGACGTCGTGGCCGCGATGCACGGCGGCGGCGTTTCGTCGCAGGCCGGCGCGCTGCGTCACGGCATCTCCAAGGCGCTGCTCGAGGCCGATCCGAATCTGCGGACCGAGCTCAAGCGGCGCGGCTTCCTCACACGCGACGCTCGCGTGAAGGAGCGCAAGAAGGCCGGCCTCAAGAAGGCCCGCAAGAAGCCGCAGTTCTCGAAGCGCTAGTGCCCGCGGCGCCCACCAGCGCCGCGCGCAGGCTCTTCGGCACCGACGGCGTTCGCGGTGTCGCGGGCGAGTTCATCACCGCGGAACTCGCCCTTGCGCTCGCGCGCGCCGCCACGGCGCGCGCCCAGCGCGCCGACGGGCGCCCAGCGCGTGTCCTGATCATCCGCGACACGCGCGAGTCGGGCGAGATGCTCGAGTCCGCCGTAGCTGCCGGCGTTGCCGCCGCCGGCGGCGAGGCGCTGCTCGGCGGGATCCTGCCGACGCCCGGCGCGCCGTTGCTGATCGCCCGCCACGGCTTCGACCTCGGCGTCGTGCTTGTCGGCCTCGCACAACCCGTACCAGGACAACGGGATCAAGTTCTTCGGCGGCGATGGCTACAAGCTGTCGGACGCCACCGAGGCCGAGATCGAGGCGGCGCTCGAGCTCCCGCACCCGGTTCCGGAGCATCCCGGCCGCGTCCGCGCCTTCCACGGCGCGCTCGAGGACTACCTGCGCGCGCTCCACGAGCGCTTCGCCGACCTCGACCTGACCGGCCAGCGGATCCTGCTCGACTGCGCCAACGGCTCGACGTTCCGCGCCGCGCCGGAGATCTTCCGCCGCCTCGGGGCCGACATCGGCGTGCTGGCCCACGAGCCCGACGGGCGCAACATCAACGCCGACTGCGGCTCGACGCACATGGGCCGCCTCCAGGCGGCGATGCAGGTCGGCGACGACGTCGCCGGCTTCGCCTTCGACGGCGACGGTGATCGGATGCTCGCCGTGGACCGCAACGGCACGATCGTCGACGGCGACGAGCTGATCGCGCTCGCCGCGATCCACCTGCGCGACGCCGGCCGGCTCCCGGGCAACGGCGTCGCCGTGACGGTGATGACCAACTACGGCTTCCACACGGCGATGGCCGAGCACGGCGTCGACGTCGCGATGACCGCCGTCGGCGACCGCTACGTGCTCGAGGCGCTGCGCGAGCGCGACTGGGCGCTGGGCGGCGAGCAGTCCGGCCACATCATCGACCGCAACTTCGTCCCGTCAGGCGACGGCATCGCCGCCGCGCTGCTCACGCTCGAAGCGCTCGGCGGCGCCGACCTGGCCGACCGGCACGCGATGGAGAAGCTTCCCCAGACGCTCGTCAACGTTCGCGTGCGCGACCGCGAGCGCACTCGAGCACGCCGCCGAGGTCCACGCCGCGGTCGAGCGCGAGTCGGCCGCGCTCGCGGGCCGCGGCCGCGTGCTGCTGCGCCCGAGCGGCACGGAGCCGCTGGTGCGCGTCATGGTCGAGGCGCCGACGCGACGACGAGGCCGAAGCGCGTCTGCGCGATCGCCTGGTGGCGCTCGTCGAAGTCCAAGTGGCTCATCGCTGAAGCTATCCGTTGCGGCCAGGGCGGCGCGCGATGCGGCGGGTCGACCGCGAGTCCTGACGATTCGGCTGGAGGGCTTCATGGCGACATGCGTCGTGACTGGTGGCAGCGGCTTTCTCGGTTCGCATCTGTGCGATGCGCTGCTTGGCTCGCGGTCACCGGGTGATCTGCGTCGACAACTTCGAGACGGGCTCGCTCGCCGAACATCGCGCACCTGCGCGGTCCGGACTTCGTGTTCATGCACAAGGACGTCACGGAGCCGTTCTTCGTCGACGAGCCGGTCGATTTCGTCTTTCACTTCGCGTCGCCGGCGAGCCCGATCGACTACCTGCGGCTGCCGCTGCACACGCTCAAGGTGGGGTCCTACGGGACGCACCACGCGCTCGGCCTGGCGAAGCTGCACCGCGCGCGTTTCCTGACCGCGTCGACCGTCCGAGGTCTACGGCGATCCGCAGGTCCATCCGCAGCCGGAGTCCTATTGGGGTCACGTGAACCCGATCGGCCCGCGCGGCGTCTATGACGAGGCCAAGCGCTACGCCGAGGCGCTGACGATGGCGTATCACCGCCAGCAGGGCGTGGACACCGCGATCGTGCGGATCTTCAACACCTACGGTCCGCGGATGCGTCCGTTCGACGGCCGCGCGATCCCGACCTTCATGCGCCAGGCGCTGCAGGACCGGCCGATCACGATCTTCGGCGACGGCTCGCAGACGCGCTCGTTCACGTACGTCGACGACCTGGTCGACGGGATCATCCGGCTCTCCGAGTCGGGCTACCACCTGCCGGTGAACATCGGCAACCCGAACGAGTTCACGCTGCTGGAGCTGGCCCACGCGGTGATCGAGGTGACCGGGTCGCGCTCGGAGATCGTCTTCGAGGCGCTGCCGGTCGACGATCCCCAGGTCCGCCAGCCGGACATCTCGCTCGCCCGCGAGTTGCTCGGCTGGGAACCGACCGTGGAGCTGCGCGAAGGACTGCGCCGCACGCTCGATGCGTCGGGCGTCTCGGCGCTCACCGGCGTGCGCGACCTGAACACGGCAGGCCTGGACTGATGGCCAGCGAATCAGCGTCAGACGCCACCTAGACTTCCATCGCACGTGCGTCCCGGCCCGGCCGCGGCGTGCAGCTCTGCAAGCACCCCATCGGAAGGAGGCACGAGCCATGTGTGGCATCGTCGGCTACGTCGGACAGCGGTCGGTTCAGGAGATCCTCCTCGCCGGCCTCGAGAAGCTCGAATATCGCGGCTATGACTCCGCCGGCATTTCGATCCAGGCGAAGGCGCGCTCGAGTGCGTGCGCGCCGTCGGAAACCTCTCGGCACTGAAGGCCGCCGTCGCCGCGCGCCCGGAAGCGAAGGCGGGGTCGCCGTGCTCGCGCCGCCCGCGACCACCGGCATCGGCCACACGCGCTGGGCCACTCACGGGCGCGTCACCGAGGAGAACGCGCACCCGCACTACGACCCCGAGAACCGCGTCCACGTCGTGGTCAACGGTATCGTCGAAAACTACCTGGAGCTCAAGCAGGAGCTCAGCGCCGGGGCGCCCACTTCACCTCGGAGACCGACGTCGAGGTGATCGCGCACCTGATCGCGTCCGAACTCGACGAACACGGACTCGTCGGAGGCCACGCGCCTGACGTACAACCGTCTGCGCGGCCACTATTCGTTCGTGGCGGTGGCCGCCGACGAGCCCGGCATTCTCGTCGGCGCTCGCAAGGAGTGTCCATTGATCGTGGGCCGCGGCGACGGCGAGCAGTTCCTCGCCTCCGGCATCCCGGCCTTTCTCGCCCACACGCGCACCGTTCAGGCGCTCGAGGACGACGAGCTCGTCGTCTTGACCCCGCAGGGCGCGACCTTCCTGACCGCCGAAGGCGCGGCCTTCGAGCGCGAGTCCTACGAGGTCGACTGGGACTCCGACGCCGCCGAGAAGGGTGGCTACGAGACATTCATGCTCAAGGAGATCCATGAGCAGGCCGACGCGGTGGCGGAGACGATCGCCGACCGGACCGTCAGGCCGGACGGCGTCGATCTGCCCGAGCTCGACGACGAGATGCTGCGGGGGACCAAGCGCATCATCATCGTGGCTTGTGGTACGTCGTATCACGCGGGCCTGATCGGGCGTTACGCGATCGAGGAATGGGCGCGCGTCCCGGTTGAGATGGACGTCGCCTCCGAGTATCGCTACCGCAATCCGGTGGTCGGGCCCGGCGATCTGGTGATCGGCATCACCCAGTCCGGCGAGTCGCTGGACACGCTCGCGGCGATGCGCCTGGCGCGCGAGCGCGGGGCAACCGTGCTGGCCGTGACGAACATCATGGGCTCCCAGGCCACCCGCGACGCCGATGGCGTGATCTACACGCGCGCGGGGCTTGAGATCAGCGTCGCCGCGACCAAGACGTTCGTCGCACAGGTTGCCGTCATGTATCTGCTCGCGCTGCGCCTGGCGGAGCTGAAGAACACACTGTCCATCGAGCGCCGGCAGGAACTCGTCACCAAGCTCAAGCGGATTCCCCACGACATCGGCGAGCTGCTGGCCAAGGGCACCGAAGCGATCGACCGCGTCGCTCGGCGCCACTGCGATAAGGAGTTCTTCCTGTACCTCGGCCGCCACGTCGGCCTCCCGGTGGGTCTGGAAGGTGCGCTGAAGCTCAAGGAGATCTCCTATATCGCCACCGACGCCTACGCGGCCGGTGAGATGAAGCACGGTCCGATCGCGCTGCTCGACCAGGACACGACGGTCGTCGTGGTCGCGACCGACTCCCCGGTGCTCGAGAAGGTGATCTCCAACATGCAGGAGGTCCGTGTCCGCGGCGCGCACGTGATCGCCGTGGCGAGCGAGGGCACCGACCTCGGCGAGCACGCCGAGGAGACGCTGTACGTCCCTCAGACGGACTGGATGCTGCAGCCGCTGCTCGCCGTCATCCCGCTTCAGCTACTCGCCTACAGGATCGCGCGGCTGCGCGGCCTGAATGTCGATCAGCCCCGAAACCTGGCGAAGACAGTCACGGTCGAGTAGTTCGCTGCAGCGCTTCCGTATCGCGGCAGCCGTTCTTGCCGCCGAGTCGATCATCCATCTCGCGAACTTCGGACTGCTCGGCGGTGACGTTCGCTTTCTGAACTCCGCCAAAGCTTGGAGTTACTCGCACGTGCTGGGGACCATCGCGTTCGCGCTCTGTGCCGTTGCCGGGTGGCGCGGCGCGCGACGGACACGACGAGGCACCTGGTGGCTGGTGTTCGGGCTCTCGGGCTTCCTGTTGGTCGACAACCTGTCTCGGCTGCACGAGCACGTCACTCTGTGGCCGCTCGTGTATGCGCCGATCCTGGCGGTACTCGCCGGCGCGGCGCTGAGACTCAGCGCGGGCTCCGACGTCGCGCCCGCCGTCCGCGGCGGTCTCGTGCTCCTCCTGATCTCGCTGCTCATCCACGCGTTGTCGTTGCGGCTGGGACACGCCCTCGGCCTCTGGGAGCCCGACAAGTCCCGCTTCCTGCTCTGGCGCTATCAAGTCCTGATCGCGGTCAAGGAAGGGACCGAACTCGCCGGTTGGATGCTCTTCGCGCCGGCGTTGCTGCTGCTCGCGAGACGTCCCGCCGGGTCCGATCAGGGGAATTTGCCGACGGCAGCGTTCCACAGCCGACCGCCGAGTTCCTCCGCCGCTCCGGCGGGCAGGACGAGCTGAGCTCCCGCTGAGAGCAGTTCCTCGGGAGCCGGATCCTCTTCGCGCTCGCCAGCGAGTGCGATCCTGCGGGCGTCGACCAGGCGCGGATCGGCCGCAAGGCGCCGCAACAGCCATGTCGCGGGCAAGTCCCCGGTCGCCGTTCCCACCACGACGGCGTCGGGCCGCAACTCGACCGCGACACGCAGCGCCTCTTCGGCGTTCTCGGCGACGCAGGTCACGGCCCCGTCGCCGATGCCGCCGACGATCGCCTCCGCGCGTCCTGGCACCCGTTCGACGATCACGACGGTCGAGACCGGACGTGACTCAGGCTCCCCGGCGAGTTCGGCCTCGAGGCGAGCGCGGACGTATTGCGTCCGTTGGGCGGCCGCCACGTGCTGGCCGAGGGTGGCGGCGACGGTGGCCCCTGCAGGAGGACGCAACGGGAGCGTCACGGCGAACAGCGCGCCGCCCTCGGGCGCTTCTCCGAGCGAGATGTCTCCGCCGTGAAGTTCCACGAACTCGCGCACGATCGCAAGTCCGAGTCCGGCGCCGGTGCCACTCGAGCGCCCATCGCCGCCGAGGCCCGAGCGGTAACGGCCGAAGACTTGCTGGCGGTGCTCGACGGGGACGCCCGGTCCTGAATCGGCGATCTCGAGCGACGCGGCGTCTTCGACGCGCAGCGCGCAGCGCACCGTTCCTCCCGGCGGGGTATGTCGGATCGCATTTGCGAGCAGGTTCGAGACGATCCGGCTGACCCGTTCGACGTCGAAGCGAGCCTGCACGGACTCAGGCACGTCAATCTTCAGCACGAGGTCCCGATCGGCGCAAAGCGGTTCGAATTGCTCCGCCACGGTGCGCACGGCCTGCGCGAGGTCGGCCTCGACCAAGGTGAGACGTGCTTCGCCGTGATCGGACTTGACCTGCTCGAGCATGTTGTTGATCTGTTCGAGCGCGTCCAGTGCCGCCAGCCGCATCGCGCCGATCTGGCGGTGCAGGTCGTTGTCAAGCTGCGACCGCAGGGCCTGTTCGGCTCGGGTGATCACCACCTGCAGCGGCGCGCGAAGATCATGCGACAGTTCACCGAGCAGGCGCTCACGGTAGTCGTGAACGCGGGCCAGTCGCTCCGTGAGTGCAGACAGCTCCGAGTTGTTCCGTGCCAATCGCTCCTCGACGAGCTTGCGATCGGTGACTGAGCGACCCTCGGCGACGATGAAGGCGATCTGCCCGTCGCGCCCGCGCAGCGGACGAATGAGGAGATCGAGCGTTCCCGCGAGCCGGTCGCCGCCCTCGACGTGAATCTCGACGTCGAAGCGTGCCAGTTGGCCGGTCGCGGCCGCCGCGACTGCCTGCTCCAGGGCGACCGAGGTGCTGGCATCGGCGCTCGTCCACCAGGCCGTGGTCCACAGCGGGAGTCCGACGACCTCAGCCCGATCGAGGCCGCCCGTGATGAGCGCTGCCGGGTTGATGTCGAGGACGTGCCCGCGGGCGTCGAGCAGCGCGACAAAGCTCGACGACTTGGCGTGGGCGACCTGCGCCATCAGTGCGCGGGTCGCGGGATCGTCGCGCGCCTGCGGAGTCGACAGCCGCGCGCGCAGCGATTCGACGACGTCCAGTGAGGAGCGCCAATGGTCGACTCGTCGTCCCTGCGAGCTCAATTGTTGTCCTGTCGGCGCCTGCCAAGTCAGCGCTGAGGCAAGAATCTACGGCACCGCGGGGCGTGTGCGCGAATGAAGCTCAGCTGATGAGAGCCAGGCTAGCCGAGCGAGAGGCCAACCCGGTCCCTGATGGCCGACTTGCAACGAATCGACGCCGTCCGGACTTGCTGGATAGGCCGCCGCGGCGGCCTATCGGCAACGTTCAGGCGGCGGCGGGGCGCGGCACGTCCGTGCCGATGCCGACGCGGGCGCCGGCGGCATCCAGGGATGCGTCGACCGCCTCGATCATGCGAACGACCTCGACGCCAAGCTGTGCCGACGAGCGTGGCGTCTCGCCGGTCTCGATCGCGTGGCAGAAGTCCTCGAGTTCGCGTGTCAGCGGCTCAGCCACATCCACGCGCGGGGACACGATGTCGCCGGTGCGGTACGTGAGCTTGTATTCCCCGAACGTCTCCGGGTTGGGCAGCACGGCGCCGGAGTCGAAGACGCGCACGGGCTCTGTGCTCGTGTCGTCATAGACGATCATCTTCCGGGAGCCGACGATCGTCGTGCGACGCAGCTTGCTCGGGGCCAGCCAGGAGAGCTCGACGTGTGCGACGGTGCCCGAGGGGAACTCCAGGTTGATGAAGGCCACGTCGGGCAGCTGGGGCAGCACGCAGCCGCGCGCGAGCGCCGCGCGTGAGACGGCGTCTCATCGAGCCAGTAACGGAGGATCGAGAAGTCGTGCGGCCCGAGGTCCCAGGCCACGCTGACGTCCGGCTGGTGGAGACCGAGGTTCACGCGGCTGGTCGAGATGAAGTAGATCTCGCCGAGTTCCCCGGCCTGGATCAGATCGCGGATCATCATGACCGGCGGGCTGTACAGGAAGGTGTGGCCGGGCATCAGCACGACGCCGGCCCGATTCGCGAGGTCGACCAGATCGAGGCCCTCGGCGGAGGACGCGGCCAGCGGCTTCTCGACGAAGACGTGCTTGCCGGCCTTCAGTGCGGCCGAGGCCAAGTGGTGATGCGTGGACACGGGCGTGGCGATCACCACGGCGTCGATGCGGTCATCGGCGATCACCTCCGCGAAGTCCTGCGTCGCGCCGACGGCGGGATAGCGCCGTTTGATCGACTCGAGCGCCTCGGCTCGCAGATCGCAGACCGTGATCAACTCTGCGTTCGGGATCTCGTGGAGGTTGCGGACGAGATTCGGGCCCCAGTAGCCGAGCCCGACGATGGCAAAACGAGTCATGCTGCGACCGTAGGGCGACGGTGGGGCATCGCGAGCGAAGACCGTTCGTGCGTCGAGGCCACCCTGGCGATCAGGTCAGGTGAACCACGCCAAAACCTGGACGCAAGCGGGTACCCGACACCGCCACGCCAGTACATACTCCCTCGGTTGCGCGAACCGACCAGATCGGACGCCCGCCATCACACAGCGATCAGGGTGCGCGGCCCCAATTCTAGGGCCGCAGCCAATCCTCGACCTCCGGGGGGTGTCTCCGGGGCACCTGATGCGTGAATATAGATGTCCCCAATGATGTTCGAACCCAGACAATCTCTTACTCGGATCTCCCTGGGCGTTGCCCTGCGAGTCCTCGGCGCGACGCTGGCTCTCATCGTCTCCGCGCCCGCAGCCGCCCATGCGCAGGGGACGATCGTCGCGGACGAGTTCGGCGGCAGCACGCTAAATACCGGAGTCTGGACCTTTGTCAACCCCGTAGGGGATTCGAGCGTCAGCGTCGGCGGCGGCCACGCGAGCATCGCGGTCCCGGCCGGCAGCACCCACGATGTCTGGGGCAACAACAACGCGAGCACAGGGCTGCGCCAGACCGTTCCCAACCGCGACTTCGAGATCGAGGCCAAGTTCGACTCGCAGCCGACGAGCGGCTTCCAGATGCAGGGCATCATCGTCGAGCAGGACTCCAACGACCTGGTCCGCGCGGAGGTCCACAACGACGGCTCCGCTACGAACCTGTTCGTGGCCACGATCGCCGACGGCTCCTCCGTCGTCCGCCACTACGCGAGCGTGCAGGCCGGCGCGGCCACCTACCTGCGGGTCATCCGCACCGGCAACAGCTGGCTGATCCGCTATTCCCGCGACGGTTCGACGTGGACGACGACCGCTCCGTTCACGTTCGCCATGACGGTGAACCGGATGGGCCCGATGGGCGGCAACAGCGGCAACCCGTCGCCGGCGTTCACGGCGCAGGTCGACTGGTTCAAGGAGATCCTGCCAGACACGACGGCGCCGGTGATCTCCGGGGTCGGGTCCAGCGCACGGAAGCTCGACGCGACGATCACATGGACGACGGACGAATCCTCGACGTCTGAGGTCTCCTACGGGCCGACGACGGCCTACGGCAACACCAAGGTGGGCAGCGACGGACTCGTCACGAGCCACAGCGTGATCATCCCCGGTCTCGCCTGTGCCACGACCTACCACTACCGGGTGCGCTCGAAGGACTCGTCCAACAACGGCGCGGACGGCACCGACCGTACGCTGACGACCGCCGCTTGTCCGGTCACGGCCGAGAGCGACGAGTTCAACGGGACCACGATCGATATGAACCGCTGGACGCTCGTCGATCCCGTCGGCGGCGTCACGCTGGGGGCCACCGGAGGTCAGGCGCGGATCGGCCTGAGCGCCGGCGTTCAGCATGACATCTGGACCAGCTCCGACAGCCTTCCCCGGCTTCTGCAGCCCGCGCCGGACGACAACTTCGAGATGACCGCCAAGTTCGACTCGAGCGTCAGCATGGCCTACCAGATGCAAGGCTTCGTCGTCCAGCAGGATGCCAACGACCTGCTCCGGCTGGAGGTGCACTTCAACGGTGCCGACACGGTGCTGTTCGCGGCGTCGGTCGCCAATGGAGCCGCGTCCGTTGTGGGCGACATGTTGAGCGTTCCCGACGGCGCACCGGTCTACCTGCGCCTGCGTCGGACGGGCGATCTGTGGACGTTCTCCTACTCGTCCAACGGCACCGTCTGGACGAGGACGACCTCCTTCACCCGCGCGATGACCGTGACGGCGGTCGGCCTCCAGGCAGGTAACAGCGGTTCGAGCGCGCCCGCCTATGAGGCCCGCGTCGACTGGTTCCACTTCACCCCGCCGGACCGCACGGCGCCGGTGATCTCCGCGCCCAGCGTCACCGCGACGCCAGGCGCCGGGTCGACCGCGCGCATCGCCTGGACGACGGACGAGGTCGCCAGCTCCGAGGTCGCTTATGGCGAGACAACGGCCTACGCCGCCGGAAACGTCAGCGGACCCGGCGATACCGCCAACCATGCGGTCACGCTGCACGGCCTCAAGTGCAACACGACCTTCCACTACCGCGTGCGTTCGGTCGACCCCTCCGACAACGCCTCCAACGGCAGCGACAAGACCTTCACCAGCGCGCCCTGCCCCGCGCTGATGCAGTCCGACGAGTTCAACGGCACCTCTCTGGACACGGCGAAGTGGGCCTTCATCGATCCGCTGGGCGACTCGTCGACGGCGATGATGGGCGGCGCGGCGGTGCTCGCCGTGCCCGCCGGCCAAGCCCACGACCTGTGGGCCAACGTCAACAGCGTCCCGCGCCTGCTGCAGGCAGCGCCCAACGGCGACTTCGAAGTCGTGGTGAAGTTCAACAACGCCGCCAATACGACGACGCAGCAGCAGGGCATCGTCGTCGAGGAGTCGGCGAACAAGCTCCTGCGCTTTGAGACCTACTTCGACAGCGGTTCGCCGAAGCTGTTCGTCGCGGCGATCGACGGCAGCAGCGCCGAGGTCCTCCACCAGAGCACCATCCCGGCCGGCACGCCTGTGTAC
This sequence comes from uncultured Solirubrobacteraceae bacterium, assembly GCA_963848475.1. Taxonomy (GTDB): domain Bacteria; phylum Actinomycetota; class Thermoleophilia; order Solirubrobacterales; family Solirubrobacteraceae; genus Solirubrobacter. Next base: position 239,375 of record CAWKDW010000013.1, read on the forward strand.
TTGAAGCTGCGCCGCGTCGGGAACACCTGGACGTTCAGCTACTCCAACGATGGCGAGGGCTGGCGCTCGACCGCGCTTCAACCGCACGCTCGTGGTCAGCGCGGTCGGTCCCTATGTGGGCAACGGCGGCAGCAAGCCCGCCTTCCAGGGCCAGGTCGACTACTTCCGCGAGATCACCGATCGCACGCCGCCCGCCATCTCGCAGATCGCCGCGCGGCCCGTGAGCCGGCAGGCCCAGGTCACGTGGACGACCGACGAGCCGTCAAGTTCGGTCGTCGAGTACCGGCAGGGCTCGGGCGCGTGGCAGACCCGAACCGGGACCGAGCCGCTCGAGACCCGGCACACGGTCGCCGTGACCGGCCTTGCCTGCTCGAGCACCTACACGTTCCGCGTCAAGTCGGCGGACGCCGGCACGAACCTCGCGACCTCCGGCGAGTCCTCTCTCACGACGACCGCGTGTACGGCCGCGGGTGGCCCGGACATCGACGTCTGGAGCGGGGACACGCAGAGCTTCGGCGAGCAGGGCGTTCCGCAGACGTGGGTCAACGTCAACGGCAACGTCTCCGATCCGGACGGCGTGCAGTCGATCACGGGCTCGCTCAACAGCGGTGGTCGCGAAACGCTCGGGATCACACCCGACGGCTGGCGTACGCAGCGTCCCGGCGATTTCAACTACGAGATCAACGTCGCCGAGTTGCTTCCAGGTCCCAATTTCGTCGAGCTGCGCTCGACCGACGCCGGCGGCCGCGTGACCACGCGCACCGTCACGCTGAATTGGGCCGGACAGGGCGGTGGCGCGACGCCTTCCGCCAATGGACCCGTGGTCATCATCGCGGCGCATCCCGACGACGAGTCACTGGGTATGGCCGGCATCATCGCGCAGGCCAAGGCCGCCGGGCGACGCGTGTACGTCGTGATCGCCACCAACGGTGAAGGCGGCGTCGTCGACGGGGCCGTGAACGACTGCGGTGCGCCCGCCGATGCTGCTCCCGCCGCCCGCTATGGCCTAATGCGCGACAAGGAGACGCGAGACGCGATGACCGTCCTGGGGCTCAACCGCACGAGCAGTCTGAGCACGACGGAGCTGATCTACCTCGGCTACCCGGGCGGGCGCATCAGCGACATCGCGACGACCGACGTGCCGCTGTCGAACAGCTCGACCGGTGTGCAGCGCAGCTACGCGGAGGATTTCGACGCGAGCGTCACGACCTGCAACGGCGACTTCCGATACCAGCTCAGCGGGACGCACAGCCAGTTCAACGCGGCTGCCCTGAGGGCGGATCTGGACTCGTTGCTGACCATCACTTCCCCAAGCGACATCTACACGCACGCGTTCTTCGACGGACATCCCGACCACGCTGAGCTCGGAAAGCAGGTCATGTCGGCCGTGCGCCGTGCGAACGTCCCGGTGCGGGTCCACACGACCATTCAGCATCCGGCCGGCGACGGCGAGTGCATGGAGCTCTCCTCTGCCCGCTGGCCGAACCCTGCTCTTACCAACAACAACCCGTTCGCGCGCTTCACGCCGACGGTCGACTTCACCGCGCCGCCGGCGTTCCCGTGCGACTCGGCCCAGAACGGCACCAGTTGGGGGCCGATGGGCGCCCCGAACGAGACCGTCGTGGTCCCGGCCAACATGCAGACGACCTCGGAGGCGACGAACAAGAAGTGGCAGGCGATCAGCGTCTACACGTCGCAGATCGACTGCACGGACACAAGTTCCTACCACGTCAACTGTGGCTACATGCGGGCCTTCGTGAAGCGAAGCGAGTTCTTCTGGCGCTACGACTTCGGCAGCAAGCGCGTCTGGCCGAAGACCTACACCACCAACTGGACGTCGAACGCCTCGATCGGCCAGCAGTCGCAGATCCTCGAAGGTCAGTGGCGCTACGACGGCGGCGGTGTGCGACCGCTCACCACGGGCTTCGACCGCGCGCTGCTCATCGGCGACACCGGCTGGACGGACTACGACGTCAAGGCGCCCATCACGATTCACTCCTTTGATCCGACGACCGGGCAGGGTGCCGCGGTCGGACTCGCGCTGGGGTGGCAGGGACACACCGCATGGGGGCAGCCGCGTTACGGCCATCCCGGCGGCGGCCTGTGCCTGTACGCGCGCGGCGGCTCGGATCCCGACCCGTTCAAGCTGCAACTCGGCTACAGCCCGGGGCCGGTCAACGACACGACGCTGGCCAGCAAGGACATGTCGCTCGCCGTGGATACGACCTACATGTTCCGCTTCCGCCAGCAGGGCCTGACCGCGGGCACGACGCACTACAGCTGCAAGGTCTGGCGCGCCGACCAGGCGGAGCCGGCGAGCTGGGACCTCCAGGCGGACATCCCGGATTGGCCCGGCACCACCGGCCAGCGCTCGGGCTCGGCCGTTCTGCTCGCACACGAGACAGACTCCACGTTCGGCAACGCCACAGTCACTCCGCTCGGCGGCTGACGCGCGGTCGATGCGGATCGCGTTCGTCAGTCATCCCGGCTACGGGGTGCTGCCACCCATCGGCTCCGTCGAGATCGGGACGCGCGAGATGGCGCGTCGCATGGCGGGTCGCCATGACATCGCGATCTACGGATCGGCCACACCCGATACGCAGGACACCACCGACGAGGGCATCCGCTACCGCTTCATCGACCACGGACTCGATTCCAAGCTGGGGCGGGTGACCCGCAACCTGTACCGCGTCAGGCCAGCCGACAAGGGCTATTTCGCCTCAGCACTGAACCCGCTCGTCTACTGGTTGAAGGTGGCGCGCGAGATCCGTCGCGGTGGGTTCGACGTCGTCCACATCGCCAACCTGACGCAGGCGCTTCCATGGATCCGTCGGTTCAATCCCGACGTGCGGATCGTGCTGCACATGCACTGCGACTGGCTGGTCCAGCTCGACCGCCGCATGCTCGCCCGGAGGCTCCGTCACGCCGACGTCATCCTCGGCGTCAGCGACTACATCACCGATCCGATCCGGCGACGCTTCCCCGAGTTGGCCGACCGCTGCCAGACGGTCTATAACGGCGTGGAGGTCGGCGAGCCGCGGCCGCCACGCGAGCCCGACGGAACCGTGAGGCTGCTGCACGTCGGTCGGATCTCTCCCGAGAAGGGGCATCACGTCCTCGTCGAAGCGCTCAACGAGGTGGTGCGCGAACACCCTGAGATCCGACTGGCGGTCGTCGGTGAGGAGTCGGTCATCCCACTCGCGTGGGCCGTCGCGATCTCGGCGGACCCGGTCGTCGGCGACCTCGAGCGCTTCTACGGCGGCAGCTACCTGGACGAGGTGAAGCGCCGGATGTCACCAGAGCTCGCTCAACGTGTGGATTTCGTCGGGCGCGTCGGTCACGAGGAGACGGCGCGTCACTACGCCGGTGCCGACATCCTGGTCTTCCCGTCGTTCTTCGAGTCCATGGGCATGCCGCCGATCGAAGCCATGGCGGCCGGCCTGCCGGTCATCGCGTCCCCGGTGGGCGGGGTCGTCGGAGCGTGCGCGACGGCGAGACCGGCCTGTTCGTCGAGCGCGGCGATCCGCGCGAACTGGCGCGGGCGATCGTCGAGCTGGTCGAGGACCCGGCTCGCCGGTCGAGGTTCGGCGCGGCCGGCTACGCGCGCGTCGCAGAGTGCTTCTCGTGGGCGGGTGTGACCGCCAGCTTCGAACGTGCCCTTGAAGGTGCCCCGCCGCAGGCGGGTCCTCCGCGAGCGTGCGAAGCCGTGGTCGCCGGCCCGGCCTAGCCAGATGGTGAGGGAGGAGTCGCCGCCGCGGCCCTAGCCTTGCAGTCAATGAACGAAGGTCTGTCGGACGCGACGATCAAGCGGCGCGCAAAGAGCGGGATCTTCTTCGTCGGCTCGTGGGGCATGATGAGCCTGATCGTCGGGTTCGGCGGCAACCTGGTGCTCGCGCGCCTACTGACGCCGGCCGATTTCGGTGTTGTGGCCATCGGCGCGACGCTGATGCTCTTCACGACCTCGATCGCCGACGGCGGTCTCGGGAGTGGACTGATCCGCCGGGAGCTCGCTCCCACCCGGCAGGAGCTGAAGGCCACGCTGGCGCTGCAACTCGCCCTCACCGGCACTCTGGCCGCAGTCACGGCCGCGATCGGCCTGTTGCTTGGCGGCGCCGGGCTCGTCGTCGCACTGATGATCATCGCGCTGCCGATCGCGGCGTTCCAGACGCCCGGCCGCGTCATGCTCTCGCGCACGGTTCAGTTCAAAGTGCTTTCAACGGTCGAGGGCATCGCCACGATCCTCTACTACGCCTGGGCGATCGGATTGGTCGTTTTCGCCGGCTGGGGCGTCTGGGCGCTCGCGTCGGCGGTCGTCGTTCGCGCGGTGCTCCTCTCGCTCGGCGTCACCGTGGCCGGCGGCACGGGCGTCGTGCTCCCGTCGTTCCGAGGCGCCGCCGCGCTGAAGCCCGTGATCGCATTCGGTTTGCGTTTCCAGGGCGTCAGCCTCGCGGGGATGGTGCGCGAGCAGGTCCTGAACGTCGGCATCGTCGCGATCGCCGGGGTCAACGCCCTCGGCATCTGGACCCTGACCAAGCGCCTGCTCGAGTTCCCGGCACTGATGTTCGAGCCGCTGCACCGCGTGTCGTTCCCCGTGCTCGCTCACGTCCTGGCCGCGAAGCAGGATCCAGCGAAGATGCTCGACCGCGGCGTTGCCGTCGCCAGCACCGCTGCCGGCGTCGTACTCGTGGCCATGGCCGCGTCGTGCCCGGGGCTGGTGCCGTTCGTGTTCGGGGACCAGTGGGCGGCGGTCGGGCAGATCCTGCCGTGGATCTGCGGGTCACTGCTGATCGCCGGCCCGCTCTCGGTCGTCGCGGTGGGCTTTCTCTACGCGAGCGACGCCCCATCCGTCGTGCTGCGGGCGACGATCGTCCACACCGCCGTGCTCTTCGCGGTCACGTTCCCTTTGCTGCCCGTGATCGGGACCCAGGCCATCGGCATCGGCTCGCTTGCGGGCGCGATCGTCGATGCGGCGATCATGGCTCGCGCGATCGAAGCGCGCTCCAGCGCCCGTCCACTGGAAGGGTTGATCCCCACGGTGCTCGTCGCGGTCCTCGCGGGCGGCGTCGGCCTCGCCGTTTCGGCCGCCGGCGGACACGACGTGTTGTCGGGCATCGAGGGCGGGCTCGCGGCGGCTGGCGTGTACCTCGTCGTCCTGAGCCTGGTACGCCGCGCCGTGATGCTCGACACACTGCACCTGATCGCGGGCGCGGTGCGCAGCGGTCTTTCGCGCGAGCCTGCACTGACGCCCGCGGCCGACTGAACCATTGGGGGGCAATCAGTCCTTTGCCCGAGCCTACGATGCGAAATGCAAAGGCGTGCTTTTGCACCGAGCCGCCAGTTCCAACGACTCCCCGGAGGCACCGGTGAACACCGTCTACCTTGACACCAGCACCGACGACGATACGCGCCGCGAGCGGCTCTACGACGGACAGCTCTTCGTCCTCGCACCCCGCCCGAGCACGATTGCGTTGATCGAGCACGCCCGCGAGATGATCGAGACCGCCTTCGGCGGCATCGATCCGGCCGTGGCCCAGTACGAGATGTCGGTCGAGCGCTACGTGGAGATCTGCGCGCCGCTGAAGCCGCGCGTTCATCCACAACGACAAGACCAAGGAGCTGCTGCGCAACGTCGTCGACGGACTTCGGCTGCGACCTGGAGCAGACCTACATCGACGTCCCGCGCCTGCGCATGGTCACCAGCGACGGCTACCTGACGTCCGGCGTCGGGTACGCCCACCACCCGCATCGCGACACGTGGTACTCGGCGCCGATGGCCCAGCTGAACTGGTGGCTGCCGATCTACGACATCGAGACCGAGCAGTCGATGGCGTTCCATCCGCACTACTTCGACACGCCGGTCAAGAACGGATCGGCCGACGTTCAACTACTACGCGTGGAACTCGACCGGCCGCAAGGACGCCGCCAAGCACGATCAAGGCCGACACGCGCAAGCAGCCGAAGGCGGAGGAGCCGATCGTGGCCGACCCCCAGATCGCCTGATCCCGCCGGCCGGCGGAATCGTGCTCTTCTCGGCCGCCCACCTGCACTCGACCGTCCCGAACACGTCGGGCCGCGCGCGCTACAGCATCGACTTCCGCACGGTGAACCTCGCGGATCTCAAGGCCGGCCGCAGCGCCCCGAACCTCGACAGCCACTGCACCGGCACGTCGCTGCGCGACTTCATCCGCGGTAGCGATCGCGCGCCGATGCCCGCTGACGTCGTGGCCCAGTACGACGACGAGTCCTCCCGCGAGGGCGAGTTGGTCTTCGCGCCGGGCAGCTGAGCCGAGCCGAGGCCGATGGAGACGCGGCTGTGAACTGCCCGATCTGCGCCAGCCGCGTCACCGACCCGTTCGTCGAGATCAAGGGCGTTCCGGTGCACGTGAGCACACTGCACCGGACGCCCGATGGCGCCCGCAACGCGCCGCGGGGTGACCTGGCCCTCGCGTTCTGCGACGGCTGCGGGTTCATCTGGAACGTGGCCTACGACGCAGCAATCGTCGCCTACGACACGGACTACGAGAACTCGCTCGACCACTCGCCTGCGTTCATCGAGTATGTCGACGGTCTGGCCGAGCGCCTCGTCGAGCGTTATGACCTGCATGCCCAGCGGGTCGTCGAAATCGGCTGCGGGCAGGCCGACTTTCTGCGCCGGCTTTGTGCGGCGGGTGACAACCGCGGGTTCGGCTACGACCCGAGCTACATCGGCGTTCAGGTTGACGGTCCCATCACCGTGCACCGCGAGCTGTACTCCGAGCAGACCGTTGGCGACGCGAACCCAGACTTCGTCTGCTGCCGGCACGTGCTCGAACACGTCGACACGCCTCTGGAGTTCATCGCATCGCTGCGGCGGACGCTGGATCCCGAGCGCGGTACTCCGGTGTACTTCGAGGTGCCCAACGGTGCGTACCAGCTCGCCAACGGAGTCGTGTGGGACATGATCTACGCCCATCACTCGACGTTCACCGAGGTCTCGCTGGCGACGCTGTTCGAACTCGGTGGTTTCGAAGTGATCGATGCCGGCACTGCGTTCGGCGATCAGTACCTCTGGATCGAAGCTCGCCCTGCCGCCGCGACCCGCGTGCGTGACCGCACGGCGGAGGTGGTGCGTCTGCACGCGGCCACCGACGCGTTCGCCGCCGGCTATCACGGCTTGATCAGCGATTGGAACCAGCGGGTCGAGACCTACGCATCCGACGGCCAACGCGTCGTGCTGTGGGGAGCTGGAGCGAAGGGCGTCAGCCTCCTCAACGCGCTCGACCACACGGGCGGGATCGGCGGCGTAGTCGACCTCAATCCGCGCAAACACGGCTCCTTCATCCCCGGAGCGGCGACGCCCGTGGTCGCACCGGAGTCGCTCGTCGAATACGGGCCCGACGTCGTGGTCGTCGCGAACCCCATCTACCGGGACGAAGTGCGCGGGATCCTCTCCGACCTCGGAGCGGACGCCGACGTCGTCTGCGTCTGAGGAGCCTGCATGCCACGGACGACGATCCTGATCCCCACGTACAACCGCGCTCAATGGCTTGGCGGAGCCATCGAGAGCGTGCTCGCCCAGACGCAGCCCGACTTCGCGTTGACGATCTCGGACAACGCTTCGACCGACGAGACCGCAGACGTCGTCGCGAGCTTCGACGATCCGCGAATCACCTACGTCCGCCGCGAGACCAATTGCGGGCTCAACGAGCACTACAACAGTTGGTTCCAGCGGGCCGACACGGAGTTCCTGCTTCATCATCCCCGACGATGATCGGCTGCGGCCGGACGCGCTCGCCATGACCGAGGCCGCACTCGACGCCCATCCTCGCGCGGCGTTCGTGCACGGGCAGGTCGACGTGATCGACGAGCACGACGGCCTGATCGCCGCCGCGCCACGATATGACCGGCCTCCGGGGCGACAGCGTGGAACGGGGAGCTGAGTTCATCCGGCGGTCGATGTCGATGTCCTATCGAGTGCATGCTTCGACGGTGAACCTCCGCTCCGAGGCCGTTCGCGCCGTGCTCCTGGACGAGCGTGACTACCCCGTCACCGATCTCGGGCACTGGATGCGGGTCGCGCTCGGGCGCGAGGTGGTGTTTCTCGCGCGCCCGCTCGCGCAGTACCGCATTCACAGCGGTGCGTACAGCGCCGGCGCCGCGTCGGTCACCGCGGGTGGCTACATCCAGGGCACCGAGCGGATCGAGAAGTTCTACGAGGTCAAGCTGAGATTCATCGATGAGCACGCCGAGCTCCTGACGGGCGTTCGCGGTCTGCGCCGGCGAGCGCGCCGGGCGTTGCGGAGCGAACTGCTCGAGCATGCGGCGCATGCCACTTATCCGGAGCGGGGTCTCACGCAGACGCTCGGTGCGCTGCGCGGCTGCATCCGGGTCGACAGCGGCATCGTGACCGAACCCGCGGCGTGGCGCATGCTGATCGGGAGCCTTATCGGACGTCGCGGGATGACCACACTTCGCCGCGTGCGCGGACGCTCGCGGCCGCCCGGTGACCCTCGCCGCGTGACGACGTGACGGCGACGTTCGGATCGGCCGCGCGAGGTGGCCCGGTGGGGGCCGAGTCCGGCCGGGTGTTGGTGCTGGCGCACCGGTTCCCTCCCACGGGCGGCGCTGGCGTCCAGCGCAACCTCCAACTGGCGCGCCATCTTCACGAGACCGGATGGTCGTCCACGGTGATAACCGGCCCGGGCCCGGTGGAGGACCGCTGGCTGCCGAACGACTCGGCGCTCTCGGACGAGCGACTGCACACGAGGATCCACCGGCTGCCCGCCACCGAGCCGCCACCCGCCTCCAGCCTGCATCGGCGACTTGAGCGCTGGTTTCGCGTCCTCCCGCGGTGGCAGCGCTGGTGGGACGAGAATGCCATCGAGGCGGCAGACCAGGTCGGGCGCGACGTGGACGTTGTCCACGCCTCGGTCGCGCCTTACAGCACCGGCGCCACCGCCGTTCGCGTCGCGCGACGGCTCGGCAAACCGCTCGTGGTCGACTTGGAGGATCCCTGGGCGCTCGACGAGATGCTCGTCTATCCGAGCCGCCTGCACCGATGGTTGGAGTTGCGGCGAATGGGGCGGATCCTGCGCGCGGCGGATGCCGTCGTGATGAACACTCCTGAGGCCAGGCGCAGAGTTCTCGAGGCATTCCCCGACCTCTCGTCGCGCCGCGTCCACGCGATCACCAACGCGTTCGATCCGCGCGACTTCAGCGGGGCCGCTCCGGTGCGCAGCGACGGCACGTTTCGCATCGTTCATACGGGCTCGATGCACACCGACATGGGGTTGCAGCAGCGCAGCGCTTCGTACATCAAGCGGCTGCTGGGCGGGCAGGTGCCGGACGTCGACTTCCTCACCAGGTCGCACGTCTATCTCCTCGAGGCCGTCGCCGGCGTGCTCGAACGTCGGCCAGAGCTCAGCGGCGAGGTCGAGGTCATCCTCGCCGGCGTGTTCACCGAGGAGGATCGCACCGTCGCGGCGCGCTACCCGTTCGTCACTTTGCGGGACTTCGTTCCACACGCCCAGACACTGGACCTGATGCGATCGGCAGACCTGCTGTTCCTGCCGATGCACGACCTGCCGGCAGGACAGCGTGCGGGTCTTGTGCCGCACAAGACCTATGAGTACCTAGCCGCGGAGCGCCCCATCCTCGCTGCGGTTCCGGACGGCGACGCGCGGGACCTGCTCGAGGCCGCGCAGGTCGCACGGCTGTGTCGGCCTGCCGATGTGCCGGCGATGATCGAGCATCTGCTCACCGAGATCGGACGCCCGCGCGCCGCGGTCGCGTCCCCGGCGGCCGCGCCGGACGAGGTCGTCGCCCGCTGCAGTTGCTCGCGCCTGGTGGGCGAGTTGGCCGGGGTCTTCTCAGCCGTCACGCCGGCTGACGCGCGACGCTAGCTCTCACCCGCGGGTCATGACTGTCCGTTTGGGGAGTGTTCATCCTGATGACATCGGGCGTACGGTCAACGCATGCGACGCCTCCTTTTCAGCCCGCTCGCCGTGGCCAGCGTGGCTCTGATCCTGCCGGTCGCCGCGTCGGCCGGGACGGTCAGCATCCCGGATCCCGACGCGTACCCACCGCTGGCGGTGTTCAATGCGAAAAGCGGGGAGCAGAACCGCCTCACGGTCGAGAGCGGAAACTTCATGAACTCGCTGTTCCGCGACGCCGGGGCAACGCTCAGGGCGGGTGGCGGCTGCGATTTTGACGGTTCAGCGATCGCGTGCTTTCCAGCGGCTGCCGTGGATGCGTACCTAGGCGATCGCGACGATACCGCCTCCGTGGAGGGCCTCCGGGGTCACGTATGGGCCGGCAGCGGCGATGACGTCGTGTCGGGCTACTCCAACTCGGGCCCTTTGGAGATCTACGGCCAAGGCGGCGACGACGAACTCGGCGCGGGCGGAATCGGCGGGCAGCTCGTCGACGGCGGAGCCGGGGACGACCTGCTGTACGTCGGCGGGTTCGAGGGCACCGCAACCGGCATCGGGGGCTCGGGAAACGACGTGATGGTCTTCGTCGGCTCCTACCAGCTGAGCGCGGTCTTGGACGGGGGGTCAGGAGCCGATCGGATCACGCTACAGCCAGGCGTGCTGTCGACCGTTGCGGGCGGATCAGGCGACGATACGGTCGACGTCGCGGGCGATCGACCCGTCTACAGCACCGGGGGGTACACGATCGAGGGCGGGTCGGGGGACGACCATCTCAGCGGCGGACCCGATGCCGACATCGTCAACGGCGGCGGCGATGACGACACCATCGACGTGGCCGGCGGCGGCGCCGACACGGTCTCCTGCGGCCGGGGCCGCGACGTCGTCCTCGCGGACGCATCGGACACGATCGCGTCCGACTGCGAGATCACACAGTTGTCGGCCGGCTGAGCTGGAGCCCCATACCTGGCGGGGGCGAGCCCGGCGCCGGCCGGGCTCGTCTGGGTCGCCAGGGCGCGAGTTCGGGTAACGGGGCCGGCGCGATGAGGGCCTAGCTGAACGGCTAGGTTCTCGTCCTAAACGCTGGTCGTTTGCGGCGGTGAGGCGGGTCCGCGAGCACATACAGTCGATGGCATGGAGGTTGTTCGCCACGCAGACGCCCTGGCTTCGCTGACTCGCCGGGAGCGCGAAGTGCTCCGCCGCTTGGCTGCCGGCGAGACCAACGCCCAGATCGCCACCGCGCTCGGGATCACGATCCACGCGGTGAAGTTCCACCTCAGCTCGGTGTTCCGCAAGCTCAACGTGCCCAACCGGACCATGGCGGCATCGGTGTACCTCACCGCCGACGCACGGCCGGCCGCATAGGAACGGATTCAGATGGATATCGGCAGATTCGTGAAGGTTGCGTCACGCTTCAAGGTGCTTCTCGGCTGCGGGCTGGTACTCGCGACCGTCGCGGCGATGTTCGCGTTCGTCCGCGTCTCGTTCGACGGCGGGCCGAAGGTCAAGTACCGCGAGAACGAGGTCTGGTTGAGCGCCACGAACGTCCTCGTCACCCAGGCCGGATTCCCCTGGGGTCGAGCGATCCTGGACGACGTGATCACGGCCCCCTCGCCGGTCGAGGGCGGCAAGACACAGGTCGTCCCGCGCTTCAGCGACCCGGGCCGCTATTCCGGGCTGGCGGCGCTGTATGCGCAACTCGCGCGCACCGACGAGGTCGTCGCGAGGGTCAAGAAGGGGTCAGGACCGAATGAGTACTACGAAGCGGAGGCCGTGCGGTCCGCCGACGGCAACAGCCTGCTTCCGATGATCTTCATCAAGGGCTACGGCCCGACGGAGGAAGCATCGAAGGCCGTCGCGAACCGTGCCACCGACGAATTTCAGAAGTACCTCGAGACCGAGCAGGATGCGAATCGGATCGCGAAGGACAAGCGAGTCGAGGTGATCGTCACGCAGCGCGCGACCCGGGCCGAGATCTTTGCCAAGCGCTCGATGGTCCGCCCGATCATGATGTTCCTCTTGATCTCGATGGGTTTCCTTGCGCTCGCGTTCGCGCTCGAGAACCTGCGGCCGCGCCGTGAGAGCGAGATGCCCGCCGACTGGACGCCGCAGGTCGCACCGCCCGAGATGTCCCATGCCGTGCCGGAGCCGCCGGCCGCGCGCGAGCGCGAATCTCGCTCCGCGGCCGTCTGGAGCCGATGAACCAGCTGGTGCTGGACCCCCCTGGAGTCGCTTCGGCGACCGCGGGGGTCCAGACTTCGTCGCCAAGCGCGCGGCGCGACGCCATGGCGCTCGCGTGTCTCGGCTTCGGCCTGATGAGTTCCGCCGTCGCCGTATCCGGCACGACGTTCGCGCTTCCGGGTGCCGCGGCTGCGGTGTTCCTGCTCCCCACGGCATTGCTGATCCGTCAGCCAATGATCCCGTGGAGCCGGATCCTCATGTGGCTGCTGCTGGTGATCCTCTTCATCCCGATCCGGCGCTACAAGCTTCCGGGCGGCGGGGCGTTCGGCCTCGAGCCCTACCGGATCGTCGTCGCGATGGTCATCGCCGCCTGGTCGGCGTCGTTGCTGATCGATCCGCGAGTCCGGCTGCGCAAGAGCGGCCTCGACGGACCGCTGCTGGCGATCATGCTGCTGGTCTTCGCGTCGATCGTCGTCAACCCGGCGAGGGCGACGGAACTGCAAGGGGTGGTGATCAAGCAGGTCACCTTCCTGGCGAGCTTCTTCATCATCTTCTACTTCGTCGTCAGCGTGGCGCGGACCCAGTCCGTCATCGACACCGCCGTCAAGACGTTGGTGACCGGCGGGGCCGTGATCGGCCTCCTGGCCGTGATCGAGGCCCGAACCGGATTCGCGCCGTTCCAGCAACTCCACCACTACTTCCCGTTCCTCAAGCCCGATCCCAGCTACGGTGCGAATCTCGAGCGCGCCGGCTCTGTGCGCGCGACCGGCCCGGCGGAGCACCCGATTGCGCTGGGAGCCGCGCTCGTGATGCTCGTCCCCCTTGGCGTGTACCTCGTCAAGAAGGAGGGACCGATCTGGTTCCTGGCGCTCGGGGCCTTGTTGCTCGGAGTCCTGAGCACCGCGTCGCGCACGGGCGTCGTCGGGCTCTTCGTGATGGTCATCGTCTACCTGTGCCTGCGCCCGCGGGAAACCCTGCGCCTGTGGCCGCTCGCGCTGCCGCTGATCGTGGCGACGCAGATCATGATGCCGGGCACGCTCGGCTCTCTCGCCCAAGCGTTCTTCCCGCAGGGCGGCGTCGTCGCCGAGCAGAAGGGAATGGCGGGCTCGTGCAGTTCCTCGGGGCGCGTGGCGGACCTGGGACCGACGCTCCAAGAGGTTGGCGTCAAGCCGTTCCTCGGCTACGGCTACGGGACTCGCATCACCGAGACGGGACCCGACAACAACGCCTGCATCCTCGACAACCAGTGGCTCGGCACGCTTCTCGACGTCGGCATCATCGGCGCGCTCGCATGGCTGTCGCTGTTCGTGGCGGTTGTGCGCCGGCTCGGGAGACGGGCCAAACATGATCACTCGCCGACGGGCTGGCTGATCGTCGGAGCGACCGCGTCCGTCACGACCTACAGCGTCGGGATGCTCACCTACGACGCACTCACCTTCGTCCAGGTCACGCTCTTCCTCTTCATCATCATGGGGCTCGGAGCGGCCGCCGCGCGCAACGCGGGGTACCCGATCTGGCCGCCCCGGCCAGGTGAGTTCAGTCGATCCGCCGGTCTAGAGACCGGGGCGCGGCCGCGGCGAGAGGGCCCGGCGAAGCGCGCGTAGCTGCCCGCGCCGCCCGCGGGTGCCGCCGCGCGTTAGTACCACGTGCGTCAGCGCGCCGGTGGCGACGCCGAGCCGCTCGGCCAGCGCGAACGGTCGGGAGCGGTGCTTGCGGGCATAGAGCACGCGGCTGGCCGCGAGGACCGGGAGCAGATCGGCTCGCGGGGCCGACGCGCCGCCCTCATGGACTGCGACCGCCGATGGCTCGAAGCGCACGGCCAGATCGAGATCGTGAATGCGGCGGCAGATGTCGATGTCCTCGCTGTAGAGGAAGAAGCCGTCATCGAAGCCGCCGAGGCGCATGAGGACGTCGCGCCGGATCAGCATGCACGCGCCTGAGACCCACTCGGCGCTGCCCGCGGCCTCATAGACATGCGGGTCGCGGATCACCTCATCGGTCCAGCGCGCACGGGGGAACACCCGGTGCAGGAACAGCGCCTGCGCGAAGGTGGAGCGAAGCCGGGGGAACTGCCGTAACGAGTAGTCCAGGCTGCCGTCGGGCTCGACGATCCGCGGCGCCGCGAGGCCGACCCCTGGGGCGCCGTCGAACACCGTGACAAGGCGCGCGAGCGCCGAGGGGTCGAGCGATCCATCGGGGTTGAGGAAGAGGACGAAGGGGGCGCTGCCTGCACGCCAGCCGACGTTGCACGCATACCCGAAGCCGCGGTTCTCCTCGAGCGGGATCGTCGTGAGCGGGAGGTCCGCGATCGTGTCGAGGCAGCCGTCGCCCGACTGGCTGTCCACGACGAAGACCGAGACGTCGGTCGCGCTCGCGAGCGGCTCCACGCAGGACCGGAGGTGGTCACGGCTGTTGTATGAGACGACGACGACGTCGACGGGCGCCATTGCGCCCACGCTAGCGGTTCCCAAAGGGCATCGTGACGGCCTAACCTCACGACCAGTGATCCCGACTGGCGCGGGGCGATAGCTTCTCGTCTCATGAGCAAGGCCTCCTTCGCGGTGGGCTGCGGTCGGATGGTCAGAGAGTCCAGCGCACGTCACAGACCGCTCGGCGTCTTCGCGCTGGTCGTTGCTGCGTTGGTCTTGGGCTCGGGCACCGCGCGTGCCGCAGCGCCGGCACCGGCGTCGGCGCCCGATGCTCTCACGCGAACGTGGGGGGTACAGGTCGATGCGGCGGTGTTGCGCATCCTCGACCGCCCGACGATCCAGCGTCTCCGCTCCGCGCGGATGACCCTGATCGCGGCACCGGAGCTCACCGGCCGTACCCTTGCGCGCGCCAAGAGGCTGAGCACGACGAGCCGCCTACCTCTGATCCAGCCGCTGAAAAGCGGGCAGGGGTGTGCAGATCTCAAGCTGGCCCGGCCCGGTCACCGTTGCGCCGTCATGGTCGACTCCGTCGGCGCGGCACTCGCGCTCGCGTCGGGCGGCGAGACCGACCTCGTCGTCGTTCCCGCCACGAGCGTGAGCGCGCTCGGGTCGGCGGTTGCACCAGGCCGGGTCATGGCGGTCCTGCCGCTGCGGCGGAGCACCTACAAGGCTCGGAACTGGACCCGTGCGATCACGGCCGCACGCCGCGCCTCAGTGCTCGATCTGGCCGTCCATCCCGTTGGCGCGGACGCTCGCTCCGCACTGGCGCGGTTTCTCGCCTTGCTCGCCTCGCGCGCGGGCGGCGATCGTACGGCCCCCGCGCCACCTCGAGGGCTGACGGTGGCCGGCGACGGAGCGGGAGGATTGAACGTGACGTGGCGTCGGTCGCGCGGCGCCGTCGGCTACGGCGTCGATGTCGACGGCAGACGCGAGACCACATCAGTGGCGTTGTCAGCGCGGCTGACCGGGGTCACGTGCTCCAGCCACGTGGTCGAGGTCGACGCGATCGACCGCGCCGGCAACCGCTCGAAGAAGGTCTACGCGGCCGCGACGCCGACCGGCTGCGGGTTCCCGACGGTGGCTCCGCTCGGGTTGGGCATCCTGCCGTCGCCGCCTGCGAGCGTCGTGGCGGCGCCGATACCGACCGTGACTGCCGCCCCGACCCCGACCTCGACGGCGGCGGCGACGGCCACCGCGACGCCAACGGCCACCGCGGCGCCAACGACGACGGCGACGCCAACGGCCACCGCGACCCCGACGGCGACTCCTACCGCAACGCCGGACACCGAGGCGCCGACCGCGCCACAAGGGTTCGCGACCACCGAGACGACCCGGACCACGGTCGCCATACGCTGGGACGCCTCCAGCGATGACGTCGGCGTCACCGGCTACCGGCTCTACCGCGATGGCGCGTTGGTCGAGACCACGCAGGCGCTGACGCGCACGCTTCTGTTTCTCACGTGCGGGACGACGTACGCGCTCGGCGTGGAAGCCTTCGATGCGGCGGGCAACGCATCGTCGCGTTCGACGCTCAACGCCAGGACATCCGACTGCCCGGACGTGACGTCGCCGTCCTCGCCGGGCCGTCTCCGGATCATCACGGTGTCGGAAACGTCCATTCAACTCGCGTGGGACGCGTCAGTCGATGATGTCGGAGTCACGGGATACTACGTCTATCGGGACGATCAACTCGTCGATGCAACGCCGGCGACCGGCATCACACTGACGGTGCAATGCGGGACGCAGTTCGTGTTCGGTGTCGCCGCAAGAGACGGCGCGGGCAACCTCTCCCTGCGCGCCACGCTCATCGCCAGCACCGAGGCATGCTCGGACAAGACACCGCCGTCGATGCCGACCGGGCTGCGGGTCACCGAGAGCCGGCCGACCGAGATGTCGATGGCGTGGGAGTCCTCGACCGACGATCTGGGCGTCACGGGGTACCGCGTCGAGCGCGACGGTCAGTTCGTCGCGCTCGTTCCGGACGCCGCCATCACCGTGTCGGGCCTGGAGTGCGCGAGGCAGTACGAGTTCAGCGTTCGCGCGCGCGACGCCGCCGGCAACCTGTCAGGACCCGCGACCCTCGCCGCCACGACCGCCGAGTGCCCTGACACGACGCCCCCGACGCAGCCGCAGGGGCTCCGCAGCACGAGCGCGACGCAGAACACCGTCGGACTCCAATGGGAACCGTCATCCGACGACCGTGAGGTGCTCGGCTACAGGATCTATCGCGACGGCGTGCAGGTGACGTCCAGCGACATCGCCGGCGCAACCGTCACCGGGCTCGCATGCAGCACGTCCTACGAGCTGGCTGTGGACGCACGCGACGCGGCTGGCAACGCCTCGACGCGTGCGCTGCTGACCGTCACGACCGCCGCGTGCGAGCCTGCCGAGGAGGAGCCCGCGGACCTGTTCGTCTCGACCGGCGGCAGCGATGACGGGGCCTGCACGGCAAGCGAGCCGTGCTCCGGCTTCGACCGGGCGTACAAGCTGTCCAAGCCGGGCGATACCGTCGAGGTGGCCGCCGGAACCTACGGCCCGCAGCAGATCTTCTTCGCGCCAGGCCATGAGCAGGGCCCCGACGTGACCTTTCGGCCGGCGGCAGGAGCCCGCGTGGTCCTCGACGATCTCGGGATCGGTGACGGTTCCGACGACGGCACGAAGGGTCCGGATCACATCGCGGTACGCGGAATGTCGCTCAGCGTCAAAACCGATGAACCGGGCGCCGGCAACCAGGCCGGGATCTTCGTCGGTCCCCGGTCCACGTACGTCACGCTCGAGGATATGGACGCCGGGAATATCCACACGTGGCTGGCGGACCACGTGACCGTGCGTGGAGGAGACTACGGGCCTTGCCAGGCCGTCTGGCCGATCGCCGGACTGTGTGGGAACTCCAAGCTGGATGCTTCCAGCAACGTGACGATCGACGGTGCGACGTTCCACGACTACCGCTTCGACGAGACCTGCTTCGACGACGGCGCCGACTGCCACTGGGAGTGCATGTACATCAACGGCGGGCGGAACATCACGATCGAGAACTCGAAGTTCCGCGATTGCGCGCTCTTCGACATCTTCACGACGCTGTTCGGCCCATTCGCGGGGGAGATGGGACACCGCAACCTGCAGATCAAGAACAACTGGTTCGCGGCGCCCTGGGACGAGGACCCGGAGGGCGGTAGCGCCACCCGCAGCGGGGCGGTGTTCATGGCTTGGTGCCAGAACGGGCCTGACGTCGGCTACGAGGACGTCCTTGTCGGCTTCAACTCGTTCGAGGCGCACGCCGGCATCCAGGTGGACGAGGTCCCGGAATGTGCGTGGAAGGACATCCGCGTCGTCGGAAATCTCGCGATGGGGCTTGGCTGCCAGGAGGACGACGCCGGGATCGAGGCCGGCTGGACGTATGCCTACAACATCTGGACGCCGTCACCGTGGGCGCGCCTCTGCGCGCCTACGGACGTGGTGCTTGCGACCGAGGCGTTTCCCTACCTGGCGTCCAGCGGAGGTGCGCTTATGGACTACCACCTCGCCGCACCCAGTATCGCGGATGACCGAGTGCCGCTCGCGGTCGGTTGCCCCGCTCAGGACATCGACGGCCAGCAGCGTCCCGCATCGGGCGGGCTCTGCGACGTCGGGTCCGACGAGCGTTGACCTCCGTCGCTCGGGTGCCATGCGTCCTCCGGCTGGCGGGGCGTTCGACCCAACGGCTTCAGGACGTCAACGGAGTGTCAGCACGCGCACACTGCGCCTAGCCGAGGTTCGAACCCGCTCGATCGGGGTACTCAAACCGACGCCTCGGTAACGCGCCACGGAATGGGTCGCGACAGGGAATTGCCGGGGCCGGTCTGCGCGCGCGAGCGCGACAACCTTTCGATCCATCCGAGTCATTCACACACGTTCTACCCGCGTATCGCGGCGGCGGCTTCGTCGCGCCGTGATCGAAGTTGCGTAGGGCACTCATCGATGGGCGCTTCGGGAGAGCGCCTCAATTCAAGACGGCGGCGCCGTGTGCGGAGACGGACCCGGCGCCGAGCGATTCACCCGGTGAAGGTGGCGCAGGGGCCGCCGACCGGCGAGCCCGGTCGGGTCTAGACCCCATCGCGCGCACAGCACTAAGGTCGCGGACGCCAAAAGCCGATGTGGTCAGCAAGCGCACCGTCCCTCGCTGTGAGCGCGGGACGCGCCAACCGATAGTCAGCCTCCAAGTACGCCACTCGGCGACGGAGGTCCCTGGTCAGAACGCCGTACCGCTGCCCCGCGGGCCGCCGCCGAACCGTTTTCGGCGCGACTTGGGGCATCGGCAATTTGCTTAGCCCAACTGTGTCCAAGGAGTTTCATTGCCCCCCCAGGATGGTTCGCGCGTCCTACCCCGTTGGCTGACAGCGCGGTCCGCGCCGTGCGCGATTGCACTTGCGTTCGCCGCTGTCTGCCTCACCATGCCGGCCCAAGCTGACGCCCAACCGGCGATCGGCTCCAGCACCGTCGGGCGGTCAGTCGCCAAGAGCGAAGCGGGTGTCGTCAACGCCTTCCGGATCACCTCGTCGGCCGCTGGATACGTCGATCAGCTGAGCGTGTATCTCGACCGGTCGAGCACGGCCCGGGCGGTCACGCTCGGGCTGTACGCAGCCAACGCTCGCCGCAGCCGCCTCGCGAGTTGCGAGGTCGCCGCACCGGCCGCCGGTTGGAGCGACTGCAAGATCGCGAGGACGAACGTCGCTGCGAAGAAGCGCTACTGGATCGGGGTTCTTCAACCGGCCCGCTCAAGCGGGCGCCTGGCCGTTCGCACGCGTTCCGTCTCCGGCGCGCGAGCGTATACGAGCTCGAGCACCAGCCTGACGACGCTGCCGAGCGCTCTCCGCGGGCGCAGCGCGAAGGCCAGCGCGAGCGTCTCGCTGTTCGCCTCGCCTGCCGAGCCGATGGGATCGCTCTCCGCCGTCACGGCGTCGCCGCTCGAAAGCCTGCGAGTCGCCGATACCCGGCCGCCGTCCGTACCGACTGGAATGGCATGGAATGGCATCACGGCTACCTCGATCGGCGTGCGGTGGAACGCTTCGACCGACAACTCGGGTGTGGCCGGCTATCGGCTCTACCGCAATGGCGTTGCGGTCGCAACGACCAAGTCGCGGAGCTACAGCTTCACGGGGCTCGCGTGCGCGACGTGGTACACGCTCGCCATCGAGGCCTACGACGCCGCCGGGAACGTGTCCAATCGCGCGTGGGCGACCGGCACCACGAAGACGGCGGCCTGCCCGGCGCCGACTCCCACGCCGACGCCGACTCCCACGCCGACGCCGACTCCCACGCCGACGTCGACTCCCACGCCGACGCCGACTCCCACGCCGACGCCGACTCCCACGCCCACGCCCACGCCCACGCCGACGGTCGTTCCGGACACGCAGGCGCCGGAGGTGCCGACGGGCATGGCCTGGAACGGCGTCTCACCGACGACGGTCGGGCTGCGCTGGAACGCGAGCACCGACGATCGCAGTGTCGCCGGCTACCGCTTGTATCGCAACGGCGTGGCGGTGGCGACGACGCAGTCGCTTTCCTACACCTTCACGGGTCTGGCGTGCGAGAGCTCGTACACATTTGCACTGGAGGCGTACGACGCGGCCGGGAACGCCTCCGAGCGCGCCGAGGCGACTGGCACGACAAGCACGTCCGCGTGCCCGACTCCGACTCCGACGGCGACTCCGGTTCCGACCGCGACCGCGACTCCGGTTCCGACCGCGACCGCGACTCCGGTTCCGACGGCGACGCCGACTCCGGTTCCGACCGCGAGTCCGACTCCGGTTCCGACGGCGAGTCCGACTCCGGTTCCGACGGTGGTGCCGGATTCGTCGTCGGCGAATTTGTGGGTCAGTACGTCGGCGGGTTCGTCGGCGGCGCGTTGTTCGGGTGGGTGTGTCTATAGCGCGTCGAAGGCGTTTGGTTCGTTTGCGGCGGCGGCGGCGGCGGCTTCATCTGGTGATGTGATTCGGGTGAAGGCGGGTCGGTATGGTCCGCAGGGTTCGATTGGTAGTTCGAGTAAGTCGGTGACGTTTATCGGTGAGCCGGGGACGACGGTGGATACGGGTTCGGGTTCGGGCACGTATAACCATTTCAATCTGTCGGGCAATGTCACGGTCGAGAGTGTCGATATCGAGGGTGATTATCCGCTGGTGCAGATTTACGGCAACAACAACACGTGGCGGAAGTCGACATTTCATTCGGGGCGCCAGATCCGGCGTTGTAATTCGGATGAGCCGATCGTCTTCCAAGACGGTGACGCGACGACGGCGTACACGATCAATAACAACATGCTGCAGGACGTGGTGATCGAGCAGCAGAAGGGCTCGCTCGCGGGCCAGGGTGGCTGCCCGTCTAATGATCCGTTTCATCTGGAGATGATCCGGGTGGGGCGTGGCGTGAACGGTTTGACGCTTGATCGCGTGACGTTTGGGCCGTGCCCGAGCGGTTCGGGGTGGATCGGGTGTGCCAGCGGTCAGTTGTTTGTGACGACGAACACGCTCAATGGGTTGCCGCCGAAGAATCTGGTGATCAAGAACTCGCGCTTTTTCGGGGCGGTGAACTTCCATATCCAGACGCATGAGAATCTCGGTACGGGCAATCTGGGTTGGACGCTGGCCTATAACACGTTCGGTGTGCATGAGCCGATCGCGATGAACGGTGCGCATACGGGGATCGCGATGATCGGCAACGTCGGCACGCGCCCGCAGACGTGCTTTGGTGGGATCACGTTCACCAAGAACGTCTGGCAGTGGTCGACCGGGACGCCCTGCGGTACCGACAAGCGCGTCACCGGCGACAGCTACTCCACCGACGCACTGGGCTTCAATGCCGATCTGACGCTGAAGGCGGGTTCGCCGGCGATCAACGCCGCAGAGACGGCGGGTAGCGGCTATTGCTCGAGTTCGCTGGGCAACGTCGACTTCGACGGCAACCTCCGCCCGGTTGGCGCCGCCTGCGACGCCGGCTCCGACGAGTGGAAGTAGGCGGCTAGCGCTCGCGCGCGGCGCCGGCGAGGGTGGCGGCGGGCTTGGCCCGCTCCCCGGACCGGCGCAGCGCGCGGCCTTCGCGCCAGCCCGCCAGCTGTGCGAAGCACCGCAGGTACGGGATCACGAGATACATGATCGGCAGGGCCTGGACCAACTCGCGGAACGTCGGATCGACGCCGTTCTCCGCGAGCCAGGTCTTGTTCGGGCCGATCGAGATGCCGAAGCGGCGACGGGAGCGGTAGGTCTGGACGATCGGGACCCACGAGCGCAGCTTGACGGCATCGGGCAGCTCTCCCCGGCGGCCCGCGTGGACCGCGTAGCCGCGGTTGTACTTCCACAGGGCCCGCAGCAGCGACTTGCCGGTCGAACGCGTCGGATGCCAGACCACGGCGTCGCCACCGAAGGCGAGCCCGGCACCCGAGGCCACGCAGCGCTCGACGAACTCGAAATCGCCGTACTCCGCGACGCTTCCGTCGAGGCCTCCGACGCGATCATAGAGTTCGCGCCGGATGAAGAGGTTGGCCGTCTCGCCGACGCCGATCTTGACCTGGTGCTCGTGATCCTTAGAGCCGTCCATGTCGATCAGCGTCCAAACGCTGCGCGGCTCGCTCACGTCGAAGCGGAAGCGACCGAGCACGACATCGGTGGTCTGCAGGCGCGCGACCCCCCGCTCGAGCCACTCGGGCTCGGGCCGGCAGTCCGCGTCGCAGAAGGCCAGGATCGAGCCGCGCGCTTCGGAGACCGCGCGCGCCCGCGTCGCGTAGGAGTTCAGCGGCGGTCCCGGGGTGACACGCACGTGCCCGTCAGCGGTCGTGACGTCCTGCGTGCCGCCGTCGGTCGATCCGTCGTCGCCGATCACGATCTCCCAGTCCGTGCGGGCGAGGGTCTGGCGCTCGAGGCACTCCAGCAGCGCCGCGATATCGACCGCACCATTGCGCACCGGGGTGATCACGCTCACGAGTGGCGCTGAGGCTTGACCGGTCATCGCCCGACGACCTCGCTGACATAGGTTCGGAGCTCGCGCACGAGCGGCACCTCTTCGGTGGAGAGTTCGATGGGCGTGGCGCTTGACGAATCGATCGACTCAGCAAGGCGAGTGATGTCCTCGACGACGGTGACGAGGCCGGCGCGGGCGAACCGGCGCGCGGAATCGAGTTGATGGTCATCGACGGTCTCCCCGAACGCCCGTAGGCGCGGGACAACAACCGGCCGCTTGGCATTCGTGAGCGCGAGCAGAATCGATCCGGCGCCGGCGTGCGTTACCACCACGCGGGCTTCGCGCACCAGCCCGGCGAGATCGTCGAGCGGGAGGTACGGGATGCACCGCGCGTCGGTGCGATGCAGGACCGCTGGCCCGTGCTGGATCACGAGTGGCTCGCGCACGGGGAGCTCCTCGATGGCGCGCATGAGGCGCTCGAAGGGGAACAGACTGGCGCCGACGGTGACGAGGATCATGGGGCGGAGAACACCGTTCCGGCGTAGCGGGCGCGCGGCAGCGTGGCCTGAAGTTCGGGCCATTGGACATACAGACGCGTGGCCACGGGAGCCACGAGACGGCAGCTCAGGGAGGGCTTCTCAGAACGCGCGAGGCTCTCCACGTAGACCACCTTGATCCGTCGAATCCGCGCGACCCAGGCGAACGGGACGGCGACCGCGGCACCCGTCGTGAGCATGACGTCCGGGCGGGTCCTGCCGAGCAGCCGCCAGGCCATTGCGAAGTTGCGCACGAGGTTCTTCAGGCTGCGGTTGGCAGGCGAGTGGGCGAAATGGACCTGCTCCTCCGCGAGCAGGGACTGGACGTCGGTGCCCTCGTGGCTGGCGACCACCCACGCGTGGTTGTAGCCGGCCCACGCTTCGCGCAGGGTCCAGAGTTGCAGCAGGTGGCCGCCTGCGGTGCAGACGAGCATCACATCGAGCTTGCCGTCGCTCATGAGGCCGTCATGCCGAGGGCGTCGCGGCGGCGCGAGCGCAGGCCGCGGATGCTCTGCGCGTTGCGAAGCGCGGCGCGGACGTCGGCGTCCGAGCACACGGGCGCGCGGCCCACGCGAGCGGAGCCGTAGCCCCAGATCATCGCCAGCGCGCGTGGCTCGCGGCGGGCGTGGTGCAGCGCGCGAAGCACCAGGTACCAGCTGCGGTAGCCCATGTAGTGCGAACCGCGGCCGCGGGCCGTCCAGGGTGTGAACCGGTTGCCGTCGCGCGAACCCTCCGGCCGGTGATGGCGGAACGGCAGCTCCGGGAGCGTGCGGGTGCGCCACCCCCGGGTGTGGACCTTCAGCTCGTCGATCCCGTCCCAGCCCATGCTCGGCTCCAGTGGCAGCACGTAGTCGAGAATCTCGCGGCGGTAGGCGCGAGCAGCCCCCCAGACGCTCGAGCCCGTGTTGTTGCGCCGCGTCCACTCGCCCGCTTCGAGCTCGGTGCAGTGGCCGCTCGCGATTCCGAGCTTCTCGTCGGACGCGAACTCGGCGAGCAGTCGCTCGAAATGATCGGGCTCGAAGGAGACGTCGGCGTCGAGTTTGACGACGACGTCTGGGACGGTGTCCAGGTGTCGCACGCCGAACTCGAAGGCGCGGGTGATGATCCCGTGGTAGCCCATGTCTGCGTAGCTGCTGCTGACGGTGTCCTGCGGGGCCTCTACGAGATCGATCCACGGATGCTGGTCCATCAGCGTTCGGACGACCTCGAGAGTGTCGTCGGTTGAGCCCGTATCGACGACGACCCAGCGCGACGGCGTCACGGTCTGGTCCGCGAGTGATTGGGCCAGCCGCGGCAGACCCTCGCTCTCGTTCTTCACGGGTGATACGAGCGCGTACTCGAGCGGTTTCGCCGGTGCATCGAGAAGCACGGGCCTGGCGGGCGTCGCGTCCGCATCGGCGTACTGCAGGAACGTCGAAAGCCAGACCTCGAGCATCAGGATCGCGAGCAGCAGACGGCCGTTGGTGCGGTCGCTGCCGTCAGCGTGCCGGCGAACGAGGTCGACGACCGCGTCACGGTCCAGGAACTCCGCGTAACGCGGGTTCGACGTGAGCAGGTAGTCCGCGATGTTGCCGTCGGTCTGCGCGGTCATCCAGCTGTCGACCGAGCCGGCGAAGAAGCCGAGCTTCGGCTTGTCGATGATGTGGTCCGGGACCAGCCCGCGGGCGGCCTCCTTGAGCACGTGCTTGGTCGTCCGCAGCCGGTGGACCTTCAGATCGGTCGGCACCGTGGCGGCGAACTCGACGAAGTGGTGGTCGAGGAACGGGACGCGGACCTCGATCGAGTGCGCCATCGACGCGCGATCGAAGTAGTGCAGCATGTCATCGACGAGCGCCAGCTGGCCGTCCATGTACAGAGTCGCGGCCAGCGGGTCGTCCGGGACGTCGCCGATGCGGTCGGTGAGGACGCGGCGCGCGGCGTCGCCGTCATGCTCGGCCAATGGGCCGCGCAGCAGGCGCGCGCGCAGTCCGTCGTCGAGCTTGCCGCTCATCGCCAGCAGCCGCTCGACCGAGTTCGGCGCGGCCAGGGTGTCGGCGACGCGGCGCGCGCGTGCAGGCCCGCGGCGCCCGACGGCGGTGGCGAGCGCGCGGGCCGGGGCCGGGACCCGCCGGAAGGCCGCCGCCGCGGCGGCGGCCTGATGCTTGGCGTAGCCGCCGAACAGTTCGTCGGCGCCCTGCCCGGAGAGCGCGACGGTCACGTGCTCGGACGCGAGCTTCGAAAGCGCCGAGAACCCGAGTGACGACAGGTCGGCGACCGGCTCGTCCATCTGGCGGACGAGCGTGTCGAGATCGATCACGACGTCCGAGTGCGACAGCTCGAGCTCGTAATGATCGGTCCCGAGCCGCTGCGACACGAGCTTGGCGTCGGAGAGCTCGTTCTTGACCCCGTCCTCGCGAAACCCGACCGAGAAGGTCTTGACCGGTTCGCTCATGTTGCGAGCCATCAGCGCGACGATCAGGCTGGAGTCCAGGCCGCCGCTGAGCATCGCCCCGAGCGGGACGTCGCTCATGAGCCGGCTGCGAACCGCGTCCTCGAGTTCGTCGCGCACACGCTCTGACCATTCGGCGAGACTGCGGCCAGGAAGCGGATCCGGGCGCGGGAATGTCCAGTACGCCTCGTCGTCCACGCCGTCGGCGTCGACGTATGAGCCGATGGCCGGGCATCAGCTTGTGGACGCCCGCGAGCGGCGTGCGCGGCCCGGAGAAGAAGCCCAGCGTCAGGTACGCGTCGATCGCCTCATAGTCGAGGTCGGACCCGATCAGGCCCGAAGCGAGCAGGCTCTTCAGCTCAGAAGCGAAGACGACGAGGTCGCCGACCCGCGCCCAGTACAGCGGCTTGACGCCGAGGCGATCACGGGCCACGACCGCCCGGCGACGGCGCTCGTCCCAGACGGCGAAGCCGAACTTGCCGCGCAGGCTGCTTGGCGAGATCCCCGCCATGGCGCTCGTAGAGATGAGGAAGGATCTCGGTGTCGCACCGGGTGTGGAGGACGTGGCCCTCGGCAGTGAGCTCGGACCGCAACTGCTCATGGTTGTAGAGCTCGCCGTTCTGTAGCCCCCAGATCTCGCCGGTCTCGTTCGGAAACGGCTGATGGCCGCCTTCGACATCGACGATGCTCAGGCGCCGGACGCCGAGCGCGACGCCGTCGCGCTGATAGGTGCCTCGGTCGTTCGGTCCGCGATGCGTCATCGCATCGGTCATCCGATCGAGGATCTCGGGGGAGACGACCTCCCGGGGGGTACCGCCAAGTTGGACAACGCCACAAATCCCGCACATGTCGGGCCGAAGGTATCTGCGCCCCGGAACCTCCACGCCGCCCGTTGGGACAGCATGCCCCGTATCGACCTAGCCATCCGGTCAGGGCGTTCGCCGTCACCGAGCCCGCATTGGCCACGACTACCCGAAGGTGGGGCGACGACCACTTTGGGTCGTTCTAGCGTCGGCGGTGTGAAGCCCTACATCCCGAAAATGAACGCATGAAGGTCGCGATCCTGGCCGGCGGCGTCGGTAGCCGCATCTCAGAGGAGACCGAGATCAAGCCGAAGCCGATGGTCGAAATCGGCGGGCGGCCGATCCTCTGGCACATCATGAAGCACTACGCCCACTACGGGCACACGGACTTCGCGATCGCGCTCGGCTACAAGGGCGAGGTCATCAAGCGCTACATGGTCGATTACGCCTCGCTCTACGGCGACCTGACCGTCGGGCTCGCCAACGGCGAGGTCCAGCGCAACGGCAACGGCAATCACGCCGAGGTCGACGACTGGACCGTCTCGCTCATCGATACCGGCCAGGGGACCGCGACGGGCGGCCGCATCAAGCGCCTGGCCCCTACGATCGGCAATGAGACATTCATGTGCACGTGGGGCGACGGAGTGTCCAACATCGATCTCGACAAGTTGCTCGAGTTCCACCGGTCTCACGGCAAGCTGGCCACGATGACGGCGGTCCGCCCCCCGGCGCGCTTCGGCCACCTCGAGCTCGAGGGCGACTTGATCGCGGATTTCAATGAAAAGCCGCAGATCGGCGAGGGCTGGATCAACGGCGCGTTCTTCGTCCTCGAGCCCGAGATCTTCGACTACATCGACGGCGACGAGAACATGTGGGAGCGAGAGCCGCTCGAGCGCCTCGCCCGCGAGCGCCAGCTGATGGCGTACAAGCACGAATCGTTCTGGCAGTGCATGGACACGCTCCGTGACAAGGTCCTGCTGGACGCTTGGAACTCTGGGAAAACGGCGCTCCGTGGAGGACTTGGGAGCTAATCGATGCGCGTTCTCGTCACCGGCCACAACGGCTATATCGGTCGTTCTCTGCGTCCCGCTGCTGCATGCGGCCGGCCACGACGTCGTCGGGCTCGACAGCTGTCTCTTCGAGACATGCACGTTCGGCGTGGATGTCGCGGACGTCCCCGCGCTGCGCAAGGACATTCGTGATGTCGAACTGTCTGACCTCGAGGGCTTCGACGCGGTGATGCACCTGGCGGCGCTCTCCAACGACCCGCTCGGCGACCTCAACCCCGACGCGACCTATCGACATCAATCACCGCGGCCGCGTCGCGCCTCGCCCGCGCTGGCCAAACAGGCGGGCGTCGAGCGTTTCCTGTTCTCGTCTTCCTGCAGCCTCTACGGCGCCGCCGGCGACGACTTCCTCGACGAGAACGCCGCGTTCAACCCGGTCACGCCCTACGGCGAGTCCAAGGTGCTGGTCGAGCGCGACATCGCGAGCTGGCCGACGACGACTTCAGCCCGACCTATCCTGCGCAACGCTACCGCCTACGGCGTGTCGCCCCGCCTGCGCGGCGACCTCGTGGTCAACAACCTCGCGGGCTACGCCTTCACCACCGGCGAGGTGCTGCATCAAGAGCGACGGCACCCCGTGGCGCCCGCTCGTGCACATCGAGGACATCAGCCGCGCCTTCCTGGCCATCGCTCGACGCGCCGCGCGAGCTCGTGCACGACGAGGCGTTCAACGTCGGCCGCACCAGCGAGAACTACCAGATCCGCGACGTGGCGACGATCGTCGAGCGAGGTCGTCCCGGGCAGCCGCGGTCGACGTTCGCCGAAGGCGCCGGCCCCGACATGCGCAACTACCGCGTCAACTGCGACAAGCTCGCCGAGACGCTGCCCGTCGTTCGAGCCGCAGTGGACGGTGCGAAAGCGGCGTCGAGGAGCTCTACGAGGCCTACCTGCGCCATCGGCCTGGACGATCGAGGACTTGCCGGTCGCGCCGCTTCATGCGCATCGCAGCACGTCCGCGAGCTGCTGGACGAGGGCGATCGCTCGACGACAGCTTCGGCGCGTGGAGGCCAGCGTTGCCAGCGCTGCGACCGTCGCGGGCGGCGCAGCCGTGATGCGACCATCGAGCGCTGCCGCTCCTGCGGGTCCGGTCGCGCTCGAGATGTTCCTGTCGCTCGGCATGACCGCCGCTGCCGACGCGCTCGTGCGCCCGGCACGACCTCGACGGACCGAGGACGCGGTTCCCGCTGGACGTCGCGTTCTGCCGCGAGCTGCTCGCTCGTGCAGATCCTGCGAGGAGGTGCCGCCGGAGCAAGCTGTTCGTCGAGAACTACCTGTACTTCTCGTCGTTCTCCGACGACCTGCTCGAGCACTGCGCGCGAGCACGCGCGAGGGCCTGATCGAGACGCGCGGGCTCGGACCGGCAGCCTCGTGGTCGAGGTCGCCAGCAACGACGGCTACATGCTCAAGCAACTTCGTCGAGCGCGGCGTGCCGGTGCTCGGCGTCGAGCCGGCGCCCGACGCAGGCGGCCGCGGCGACGCCGAGGGCGTGCCGACGCTGCACGGAGTTCTTCGGCGCCGAGCTCGCCGGCCGGCTCGTCGCCGAGGGCAAGCGCGCCGACGTGATCATCGCCAACAACGTGATGGCCCACGTGCCCGACCTGAACGGCTTCGTCGAGGGCCTGCGCGATCCTGCTGGCCGACGACGGCGTGGTCACGATCGAGAACCCCTACGTGCAGCGACCTGATCGACCACTGCGAGTTCGACACCATCTACCACGAGCACCACTGCTACTTCTCGTGCACCGCGGTCGACGCGCTCGATGCGCCGCCACGGGCTGTTCCTCAACGACGTCGAGCACTTCCCGAAGCTTCACGGCGGCACGCTGCGCTGGCACATCGGCGCGCGAGGACGTCAGCCGTCGGCGGCGCGCGTTTCTCGACGCCGAGCGTGAGCGCGGGGCTGACGAGCTTCGACGTACTACGCGCGATTCGGCGAGCGCGTCGACCGAGATCCGCACCGGGCTGCTCGCGCTGCTCGCGGGCTCAAGGCCGAGGGCAAGACGATCGCCGGCTACGGCGCCGCGGCCAAGGGCGAGCACGCTGCTCAACTTCGCGGGCATCGACACCGAGCCTGATCGACTTCGTCGTCGACCGCAACGTGCACAAGCAGGGCCTGCACATGCCCGGGCATGCACCAGCCGATCTTCGACCCGTCGAGACGCTCCTCGAGGATCAGCCCGACTACGTGCTGCTGCTGGCCTGGAACTTCCGCGACGAGATCATGCGCCAGCAGGCCGAGTACATCGACGCGCGGCGGCCGGTTCATCGTCCCGGTCCCGGAGCCGCCGATCCTGTGAGCGCGATCGAGGCCGCTGGCGCGACGGCCGGCCGCCCGTGCCCGACGCTGCCCGGCCTGCGGGTCGCGGTCTCGAGCTCTTCTACGAGAAGCTCGCGCATCCCGGTCCACAGCTGTCCGCCTCGCTCGACGACGCCGCGAGGCGCTGGCGTTTCCGACGCGGTGACCTGCGACTCGGCTTCTGCCGCGGCCTGCGGGTTCATCACGAACACGGCCTTCGACGCCGCGCTGCAGGAGTACGGCGTCGCGCTACGAGGCGAGGCAGGGCTTCTCGCCCGACGTTCAACGCGTTCTCGAAGGACCTGGCCGCGCTGGGTCGAACGCTACGACCTCCGCGGCAAGAAGGTCGCTGGAGATCGGGTGCGGCAAGGGCGAGTTCCTCGTCGACATGATGCGAGGCGGTGCCAGCCGCGGCCTCGGCATCGATCCCGCAGCTGCTGCGCCGAACGGCTGGACCCGCGACTGGCCGACCGGATCTCGTTCGTCAAGCGAGCTTATACGGCGAGCGCGTACGCGGCAACTGACCGGACGACGCGGTCGTGTGCCGGCACACGCTCGAGCACATCGGGCCGTCGCGCGACTTCGTGCGACATCGATCAGCCGCATCGCTCGGCGGCCGCCCCGATACGGCGGTGCTGTTCGAGCTGCCCGACGTCGGCCGGGTGCTGCGCGAGATCGCGTTCTGGGACATCTACTACGAGCACTGCTCGTATTTCACGCCCGGTTCGCTCGCGCGCCTGTATCGCCGTGCGGGGATCGACGTCACTCGATCTCGAGCTGGACTTCGATGACCAGTACATCCTCATCGAAGGCGCGGCCGGCGACCGGCCAACCGAACCCGCCGCATCGGATCGAGGAGGAGCCCGGTCGAAGTTGCCGACGACGTGCGGCACTTCGTGCGCGGTTTCGCGGCCACCCGCGCGCGATGGCAAGACCGTCTCGCCAGGCACGTGGTGATGGCCGACGGTGCGGTCGATCTGGGGTGGAGGGTCCAAGGGCGTCTCGTTCCTCACGACGCTCGGCGTGCAGGACGAGATCGACTACGTGGTCGA
This sequence comes from uncultured Solirubrobacteraceae bacterium, assembly GCA_963848475.1. Lineage (GTDB taxonomy): Bacteria > Actinomycetota > Thermoleophilia > Solirubrobacterales > Solirubrobacteraceae > Solirubrobacter. The sequence continues at coordinate 270,004 of CAWKDW010000013.1, forward strand.
CGTCAACCCCTTCAAGCAGGGCAAGTTCATGGCCGGTACCGGGCAGGAGGTCGTCGGTCCGGAGCGCCTGCTGCGAGTCCCCGCCGGACCTCGTCGTCGCGATGAACCCGATCTATCTCGACGAGATCTCGGCAGAACTCCAGGCACTCGGTCTCCAAGCCGAGCTTGTGGGCGTCTGAACCGCTGCGGCGCGTGCGATCCCCCGTCGCGCCCGCCGCAGTCGGCATCCTCGCCGCGGCAAAGGATTCCCCTTGCCGCCCTCGCGTTCTGTATATTCGCTCCTCCGTAGGTCAGTGGACAGACTTTTGGCTGCTTGCGGGATAGGGTCAGCAGGGAGAGACAAGCCAGCGTTTGGTCGACGCATGGTGATCGGAAGCTCGCGCACGGTCAGCGCGAGCTATTTGAAAAATGTGGCTCAGCCGCGGGCACGGGAGCACGTGGAGGGCAGATGAGAGGTCATGTTGTCCGGGGGAATGTCTGCGGGCGCGGTGCTGCGCGCCGCCAGGGTCGTTACGCTCGTTCTAGCTGTAGCCCTTTTCGGGTCGTCTTCAGCGGATGCGGCCGTACCCGCCGCGCCGTCGATAAAGGCGCCGTCGAGCTATAGCTGGAGCTCTACCTCGGCGTTGCCCGTGGCTGGCACGGGTGAGGCGGGCGCGACGATCGCGGTGTACGTCGACGGCAAGTCCAGCGCCACCACGACGGTCTCGAGCGGTGGGTCGTGGGCGCAGACGGTCCAAGTTCCCGACGGGGTCTTTCTCCTGACCGCGAAGGCCACTACCACTGGAGGGACCTCGTCGTCCTCGTGGCCGGTCGTGGTCCGCGTCGATACAGAGGCGCCGCTGGCGCCGACGATCCTCGCACCGAGTGATGACTTCTCGGTGGTCAGCGGCGCCGTGTCCATCTCCGGTGCCGCCGAGACCGGGACGACGATCGAAATCTTCGAGGCAGGGGCCTCGCGTGGAACCGTGGCGGTGTCGGCGGCGGGCACCTGGTCGCGCGACTTCGCGGGGCTCAGCGACGGTGACCATGTCTACACCGCGCGTGCGAGCGACTTCGCGCGCAACGTCTCGCCGTCCTCTCAACCGCGAACTGTCCGCGTCGGGAGCGTCGCCTCGCAGGCGCCGCAGCCGCCCATCATCGGTGCTCCCGCCGATAACAGCTGGAGCCGCTCCTCCAGCTTCACCATCTCGGGAACCGCCGTCGCTGGGGCCACGGTCTCGGTCCGCGAAGGCGCCGTGACGCGCGGTACGACGACGGCCTCGATCGCCGGACTATGGAGCTTGACGCTCAGCGGTCTGGCCGACGGAACCCACACCTTCACGGCCACGGCTCTCACCGGCACCGGCACGTCAAGTCCTTCGGCCTCTCGTACGGTCAAGGTCGATACGGTGGCCCCCGCGGCGGCAACGCTCACGGCCCCGGCGGACAACGCCCTTCAGAGCAGCGCGACCGTTACGGTAGCCGGCACCGCCGAGGCCGGGGCGGCGATCACGGTGCTCGACGGCTCAACCGTTCGCGGCTCCACCACGGCATCGACTGGCGGCTCGTGGAGCGTAACGCTCAGCGGCGTCGCCGACGGCACCCACGTCTACTCCGCGGTCGCGACGGACGCTGCCGGCAACGTCGCAGCGTCGTCGGCGACTCGCACCGCGCGAGTCGATACGACTGCCCCGAGCGCGCCGAGCATCAACTCGCCGATCAACGGGAGCATCCAGTCGACGAGTGGCGTGTCCTTGGCGGGGCTCGCCGAGGCCGGCGCGACTCTGACCGTGTTCGAAGGCTCGACGATTCGGGCGACGACGACGAGCGCCGCCAACGGCGCATGGACCGTCGCGTTCACCGCCGGCGACGGCTCGCACACATACACCGCGACGGCAGCGGACCAAGCCGGAAACGTCTCATCGGCATCGCAGAGCCGCTCGTTGACGGTCGACACTCGGCCGCCGGTGGTCACGGTCCTCTCCGGACCGGGCACCGTCGCGTCGGGCGCTTCAGCGTCATTCAGCTTCAGCGCCGACGAGAGTGGCGCGTCGTTCGAGTGCCGGCGAGACGGGCCAGGTGCCGTCGTCGGCGCGTATTCGTCCTGTACCAGCCCGACGGTCTACGAAGGGCTTTCAGCTGGGGCCTACACGTTCCTCGTCCGGGCGACTGACGCTGCCGGCAACATCGCGACGAGCCCCGCGACGCGGTCGTTCATCGTGTCGGCTCCGGTTCCCACGCCGACGCCGACGCCGACGCCTTCGCCGACGCCTTCGCGCCGACGCCTTCGCCGACGCCTTCGCCGACGCCCGCCGACGCCTTCGCCGACGCCTTCGCCGACGCCTTCGCCGACGCCTTCGCCGACGCCTTCGCCGACGCCGACCGCCGCGCCCGATACCCAGGCGCCGTCGGTGCCGCAGGGGATGGCGTGGAACGGCGTGACCGAGTCGACGGTCGGGCTGCGCTGGGCCGCTGCGAGCGACAACGTTGGCGTGGCCGGCTACCGGCTCTATCGCAACGGTGTGGCCGTCGCGACGACGACTTCGTTGATGTACACGTTCTCGGGTCTGACGTGTGGGACGTCCTACACATTCGCGCTCGAGGCCTACGACGCAGCCGGCAATGCGTCCAGTCGGGCGGAGGCGGCCGGGACCACGATCACCTCGGCATGCCCGATCGCGACGCCTTCGCCGAC
>CAWKDW010000014.1:0-778761 GCA_963848475.1 uncultured Solirubrobacteraceae bacterium
ACTCGTGGTCAACCCCACCGTCGCCGTCTGGCCCGCCGTCACCGTCACCGGGTTCGGCGACGCCACGATCGTCGGCGGCTGATTCGGCAGCGGCGTCACGTTCACCGTCACGTCCACACTCGCCGTCGCCTGACCATCACTGGCCTGCACGGTCACCGTGTACGGCCCCGCGACATCACCCGCACCCGGCGCGAGCTGCAGATCACTGCCCACGATCGACGCGAACCCCGGACCCGACGTGATCGAGAGGCTCACCGGATCACCATCCGGATCACCCGTCGTCAGACCCACCAAGCCCGACTGACCCGCCATCACCGTGATCGGGTTCGGTGACGCCGAGATCGTCGGCGCATGATTCGAAGAGATGGTGGTCACCATCACGACACCCGTAGCCGAGAAGTTGCCGGAGCTGTCGACCGCGCGCACGTCGTAGGTGTACGTGGTGCCCGACGACAATCCGAGGTCCGTGAAGCTGGTCGCCGTCGTGAACTCGAGGACCTGGCCGTCTCGGCGGACGAGGTAGCCGACGACGTTCGTGTCGTCGGTCGACGCCGGCCAGCTGATGGTCGCGCCGGACCCGGTGACGTTGCTCGCGGACGGGACGGGGGTGGATGGCGCGTTGGTCTCGACCCCGGCCGCGCGCGACGAGCTCGAGATCGAAGCTCGCATCACCATTGTCGGTACTCGCCTGATGCAGCTCCACCGCGATCGTGTTGTCGCCGATCGGCGAACAGGCTCGCCGGGACCTGGTACTCGTGGAAGATCGACTCCTCGGTTGCCGAACGTGAAGTCGCTCGCGAGCGTGGCCGCGGTCAACGGACCGCTCGGCAAGTTGTCGCGCACGACCTCTACCCCGTTGACGTAGACCGCGGCCCCGTCGTCGCGCCGCAGCCGCACCGTGACCGTCTGGTAGAGGCTCGGATTCGCGACGTTCACGTGCTTGACGAAGTACTGGGTGACCGCACCGCTGGGGATCACGGTCGCCTCGTCGCCATCACCCCAACCCAGCTCGGCCGCGCCACTCGCCCAGCCCGACGCTGTCAAAGCCCGGGGCGCGCCAGGTGGTGCCCAGGTCCTGACCGTCCGCGCGGTAGGACCAGGTGCCGCCGGCACTCAGCAGCGTGGCTGCCGCGGGCGGAGGCGGGGACACCGAGATGACCGAGGTGGTCGCGGAGCGGTTGCCTCCGTCGTCGACGGCACGAAGGAAGTACCGCGTCGGACCCACGACGTTCGTGTCGGTGAAGGTGCGGTCGAAGGTGCTGCCCATGACGATCGTCCCGAAGGTGGGATCGTCCTTGAGGATCTCGTAGTTGATCGGAGTCGCCGCGTTGTCCGTCGACGCGGTCCAGTTGAGCGTCACGTCGTTGCCCGCGACGGAAGCGGTGACGTTCGTCGGCGTGGTGGGTGCGGTCGAGTCGCGGTCGCAGAACCGCTCGTAGCCTCCATAGAACGGGCTGGGCGTCGTGCCGAGGCGGACGAGATCGCCACCGGCCCACATGCAGCCGCTCGAGTCGAAGTACAGCTCCCACGGACCCTCGCCGCCGGATCCGGTGAGGTCGAGCTGCGTCGGGTGGAACTCGGGAAGGACCTCGAGGTTGTTGGTGGTGTCGTAGGCGCCGATCAGGCTGATCGGATCGGTGCGGCTGTAGCCGCTGGGGTCGGGCCACGAGTTGGCGTCCTCGTACTGCCAGTCCTGGCAGTGGCATCCCGCGTAGAGGATCCCGTCCTTGTACGCCATGGTCTGGAAGTCGCCGCCGAACTTGGTCATGTGCGAGCGCTCGAACGCGTAGTCCGCCCGGTTGTACTGGTGCAGGATGTGTTGCGAACCGCCCTGGTACACCTTGTCGCCCACCTCGAGGATCGAGTTCTGCCATTCGAGGTCGGTGGAGTTGGGGTGGAACGGCTGGAGCCCCGGGCACTGCGTCTCCGGTCACCGTGTCCATCACCGCGAGGCGGATCGGGTTCAGCTGCACGCCGTTCAAGGTCTGGAACAGGCCCACCGCGTAGACGCGGTCGCCCTGGGCGCTCGCGTCGATCTCCTGGGGCGCGACCTCGACACTCGGCTTCCACGTGCCGTCGGGCCGGCCGTCCGTGAGGCGCAGCCGGGCGAGGCGGCTGTCGGTGATCGGGCCCGTGAACTGGGCGCCGACGCCCCCTGAGATGCGGGTGAAGTTACCGCCGATGTACAGCCACGGACCTTGGATGTCCATCGCCCGGACGTCGTACGAGCCGCTCGGGCGTGAGGCGTATCCGACCCAGTCGGTGACCGGCGCGCCGGTGACCGGGTCGAGCGCGGCAAGCGCGGTGGTGTCTGCCTGACCATTGACGGAGGTGAACTCGCCGCCGACGAAGAGCTTGGTGCCGTCCGGCGACGCCTCCATCTTCCAGACCGGGCCGTCGAGCACCGGGTTGAAGGAAGGGATCCATTCGCCGGTGTCCTTGTCGAACGCGGCGAGGAAGGGCTGGTCGAACGTCGCTCCGCCGGGACCGTGCTGCACCTGGAGGAACTTGCCGCCGATGTAGATCGTGTTGCCGACCTGCGCGAAGGCGTTCACGTACGAGTGGTTCGTCGGGTTCGACGTGCCGGCCGCGAGGCCGGTCACGGCCCACGGTTCGCTGACGGGGCGTCGGTCCAGCATCGGACGCACCGTCGAGGCGGCGATCCCGGTGTCGGGTGCGAAGGTGACACCGGCCGACACGATGTCGGACTCGCTGAGCTGCGGGCGGATGAACACCTGCGTGAAGGGAATCGCGCTGTTCTCGTTCGAGAACTCCCAGAGGTACGACGTCGAGTTGTTGGAACCGTTCTAGACGCCGCTCCCGAACGAGAAGCCCATCTTCTGATTGTGATTCGCCCACGGGTAGGTGAACACACGGCGCGTGTCGTTGGAGACCTGGACGTTCGAGGTGGTGTTCGTCTCGTAGGTGGAGGTCCCCAGGTTGGTGGTCGTGTTGTCGAACTTGATCGAGCTCAGGTAGATCCCGCCGCCGAACGCCCAGGACCACGGGCCCGTAGGTCTTGACCCGCATCCGGACTTCCTGCCACGTCGTGCCGTTCGGGTTGGTGGCGCGACGGAGCCGAATCCCGTCCCCGAGCGCGTCCATGCGGCCGCCGTTCATCAGTGCGTCGACCGTCGGCGTCGGCAGCGACGCGGGCTCGAATGCCGCGGTGCCGGTGATCGTGCCCCGCACCGTCGACGGTGAGCCCTGACCCCAGTACGGGAACGTCCATCCCTCGCGACCCCGACCGATCAGCACCCAGCCGCCACCGTCGGTCGTCATGTCGCAGTAGAACTGCTGCGGGCGCGATCAGCTTCGGGGTCCACAACCAGTAGATGCCGTCGGCGCTCGCCGGATAGTTCTGCTTGATCGACCAGCACGACGGCGCAGCCGTCTCTGCCGTCAGCCCGTCACGCGGCACGCCCGCCGCGCTCGCGGGCCGCACCTCGCGGCCGACCCCGACCACGAACGCGGCGGCGATCATGCCGACGCTGAGCACGATCGCGACCGACCCGCCAGCGCCGACGGCTCCGCGAGCCTTCTCGATGTGACATCTCCGCCTCCGGCCTCGCGAGCGCCTGCGCACGCCGCGTCAACGACTCCGACCCGCCTCGGTCTCGGTCTGGCATGTGCCGGCGCCAACCCGTCCTATTGCGCCGAACCCGCCAGTAACGGGAGGAATCCTATACACGGATTGGAAGGGTGCGAAAGCGCACACATCCCCGACGCGCCACCCAAGGGTTGGGTCGGAGCGAGCTGCATGCCCCGTAGCCGCGATCCATCTCGGTGTCATCGCGAGCAGTGGTTGCATCACCGCGTTCGGCGTCATCGTGAAGTCCCAGCCGCCCGTGACTCGTTACGTGGTTCCGGGTTGGCGGGTGGTGGGGATGTCGCCGGTCTGGCCCCAGGCGGTGGAGCCGGCGATGCCGTTGACGTACCAGTGCCCGTTGGCGGGCCGGAACACGGCGAGGTCGGTGGTCCCGTCCCCGTTGTAGTCGGCCGGCACCGCGACATCACCGGTGGACCCCAGCGGGGTGGAACCGGCGATGCCGTTGACGTACCAGCGGCCGTTCGAGGGGCGGAACACCGCGACGTCGGTGGTCCCGTCACCGGTGTAGTCACCGGGCGCGGCCACGTCACCGTTCTTGCCCCACGCGGTCGAGCCCGCGATGCCGTTCACGTACCAGCGGCCGTTCGAGGGGCGGAACACCGCGATGTCGGTGGTCCCGTCACCGGTGTAGTCACCCGGCACCGCCACATCACCAGCCTTGCCCCACTGGGTCGACCCCGCGATCCCCTGGATGTACCAACGACTGTTCGAGGGGCGGAACACCGCGATGTCGGTGGTCCCGTCCCCGTCGTAATCACCCGGGACCGGAACGTCACCGGCCTTGCCCCAAGCAGTCGACCCCGCGATGCCATTCACATACCAGCGGCCGTTCGAGGGGCGGAACACCGCGATGTCGGTGGTCCCGTCACCGGTGTAGTCACCCGGCACCGCGATGTCGCCGGCCTTGCCGAACAACGTCGAACCCGCGATCCCCTGGATGTACCACCGACCGTTCGACGGGCGGAACACCGCCGAAGTCCGCCGTGCCGTCACCCGTGAAGTCACCAAAGACACCACCCACCGGCGGCACCACCACCGGCACCACGGTCACGTCGACGTCGATCCCGACGGTGTGCGACCCGTCACTGGCCTCGACCGTGACCGTGTACGGCGACCCCGCCACATCCCCCGCCCCCGGCGCGAGCTGCAGATCACCAGCCACGATCGACGCGAACCCCGGACCCGACGCTGATCGACACACTCACCGGATCCCCATCCGGATCACCGTCGTCAACCCCACCGTCGCCGATCTGGCCCGCCGTCACCGTCACCGGGTTCGGCGACGCCGAGATCGTCGGCGGCTGATTCGGCACCGGCGTGACATTCACCGTCACATCCACACTCGTGGTGTCGGTACCGTCACTGGCCTGGACCGTCACCGTGTACGGCGACCCCGCCACATCCCCCGCACCCGGCGTCAAGCGCAGATCACCGGCCACGATCGACGCGAACCCCGGACCCGACGTGATCGACGTCGTCACCGGATCCCCATCCGGATCACCCGTCGTCAACCCCACCGTCGTCGGTCTGACCCGCCTGCGCCGTCACCGGGTTCGGCGACGCCGAGATCGTCGGCGGCTGGTTCGGCGGCGCCGGAGTCGTCACGAGCAACGCCGCGCTCGGGACCGACTCGGGACTCGCGCCGTTCACCGCGGTCACCGTGTAGCTGTAGGTCAGGCCACCGCTGACGCCCGTATCGGTGAACGTCGCCGTCGATGGCGACCCGACGAGCACGCTGTCCCGGTACACCTTGTAGCCGGTGACGGTGCCCGCGGGCGCGTCCCAGGCCAGGTCGACCGAGGTCGGGGTGGACCCGGTGCTGTGGAGGTTGGTCGGAGCGGCCGGCGCCGCGACGTTCGCGTCATGGTGCGCCGTGACACGCGCCGCGCGTCGAGCTCGGTCGGGTAGACCGCGACCTCGTCGTAGGTGCCGATGAGCGCGCTCGACGACGGCTCGTTCGGCCACCCCGTGAGGTTGCCGCCACCCACTCGCCAGTAGCCGTTGTACGCGTCGGGCGTCGACCGTCGGGTTGGTGCCGGTCAGCCCGCCGTCGACGTACAGGTTCATGCCCGCCGCGCCCTGCGTCGCGACCACGTGGTGCCACTGGTCGTCGTTGTAGGACGTGGTCGAGGTGACCGTCTGCTGCGCGGCACCCGCGAGGATGCCGTAAGCGATCCGGCCGTTGTTGGTCATGTAGAGCTGGCGGTCGTAGTTGGTGCCCCAGCCGGTCTGGGCATCCTCGTAGCCGAGGATCTTCCCGCCGTTGTCCGAGTCGGTCTTGATCCAGGCCTCGATGGAGTACGTGGTGGGCGCGGCCTGCTGCTGGTTCGAGTAGGCGACGCCGCTCGTGCCCGGACTGAGCACGCCGGTGGAGTTGTCGCTGTAGCGCACCGAGCACGCCGTAGCTGAGCCCGTTGCGGTACGTACCGGTCCGGTTGTGACCGGACGCGTCGGCCACCGTGGTCTGGCTCAGCTCGTTGAGCCGCCAGTAGAGGGACGGCGCGTCGGCGGTCACCGCACCCGGGTACGGGCTCGGCGGCGGAGGCGGCGGCGGCGGGCCGGGGTCCGGCTGCTCGGGCGGCAACGGCGCCCCGTGGGCCGAGCCCGAGGCGTAGAGCGCAGCGACCTGCTCGGGCGTGAGCGCGGCGTTGTGCATGCTCGCCTCGTCGATGCTGCCCTGCCAGAAGAAGCTCATCACCGCCGGCAGTCCGTCGTAGTTCGTGGCGAAGATGTCGTAGTAACGGGTGAGGTCCATGTAGCCGGCGCGCAGGAAGCCGGCCTGGACCGCGAGCGGCTGGGCCACGGTGGCGGTCGCCACGGCGGTGCCGTCCATGAAGAGCGTCATGGTGTTGGTGCCGTTGAACACCGCGGCGGCCTGGTGCCAGAGCCCGTCGTTGTACGTGCCCGGGCTCTTGGCGAAGGTCATCCCCGGGTTGAACGTGCTGCCACGCAGAATGCCGAAGCCGACCTTGCCGTCGTTGTCCATCCAGATGGCGCGGTTGTCACGCGTCCCGGTGCCGGTCTTCGCGTTGCTGAATCCCATGATGGCGCCGCCACGGTCGGTGGTCGTGTTGAACCAGACCGACTCGGTGAACGCCGCGGTGGGCGCGATCGAGCTCGTCGCGGTGACGTAGCCGGTCGTGCCGTTGGTGGTGATCGCGCTGTCGTCGAGCAGTGCGCCCGGCTGACCCGTGGTCACGCCGCCGACGATGTCGCCGGTGCTCCCGTTGCCGGACGCGTCGGCCTGCGGGCTGCCCGCGCCGTCGAGGCGCCAATGGACGCGGGCGCCGACCCCGCTGACCGCCGTCGGGTACACGGGCGGATTCGCCCAGCCCACGATCGACGGCAAGCTGGCCGGGCTGCGGCCGCTGGTGAGGCTCCCGTCGCTCGCGCTCACCTGGTAGGTGTGGCTCGTGCCGGCGGTGAGACCGGAGTCGATGAACCGCACGTCGGGCAGCGACCACGGCCAGGACTCGGCCGTCGTGGTCGCGACGGGAGTGTTCCCGCCGTCGCGGTACAGGTTGTAGGTGAGCACCCCGTCGTTGTTGTCCGAGGTTCCCTGGACGTTGACCGAGAGCGTGCCCGCGGCCGTGGGGGTCACCCGCGGTGCGCTGCCAGGGGTGACCGGAGCCGAGTTCCCGCCGGTCGGCGTGAAGCGGGTGATGCCCTCCTGGCTCTGCTGGTTGACGGTGCTGAAGTCGCCGCCCACGTAGAGGTTGGTCCCGTCGGTCGCAAACACCTGCGGCCCGACCGTCGTCGACGTCCCCGGGGCGCCACCGTCGGTGTTCGGGCTCCAGTGACCGAGTCGGCCGTCCGCGAGCCGGTGCGCCTCGAGGCGGTGCCAGACGAAGTCGTTCTGGTTCGTCGGCCCCACGTAGCCGCCGGGGTTCTTGGCGCAGTCGTGGTTGTGGGAGCCGCGGTACATCCAGCCGCTGACGACCGCCAAGGCGACGGAGGCGCCGAGGCACCGCTCGTTGTAGATCAGCGAGCCGTCCGAGACGTTGGCCGCGTAGTAGCCCTCCCAGCAGCCGGCGACGAGGCCGTCGGCGGTGACGTAGGCGACGGACCCGACGATGATGATGTCGGTCACGGCCGTGTCGCAGCCGCCGTTGCTGGCTCGCGGTGCGACACCGGTCGCCGCCCACGGCTCGAGCGCGCCGGTGTCCGGATCCAGCGACGCGACCGCGGCCTGGGGCTGGCCGTTGATCTCGTCGTTCTCGCCACCGACGATGCACCCGGCTGCCGTCGGGTCGCGATGGCACTCTCGGTGATGCGCTTGTCCGAGCTCGCGTCGAACGCGGTGACCACGTTGCCGTTCGTCGTGTTCAGCTTCGCGATCCGGGTGCGCGCGACGTTCTTGATGCTGGTGAAGTCCCCGCCGACGTACACCGCGGAGTCTGTCCGACGCGACGGTCATGACCGTCGCGTTGGCGTTGGCGGTCCAGGTCGTGTCCACCGACCCGCTCGGCAGGTTCAGGCGGGCCAGGTTCTGGCGCGCGGTGCTGCCGACCATGCTGAACGATCCGGCGATGTAGAGCTTGGTGCCGTCGTTCGAGACGTCGATGTCACTCACGACGCCGTTGACGTTGGGGTTGAACGAGGTGACGAGCGCGCCGGTGCTCGCGTCGAACGCGGCGATGTGGTTCGCGGGTGACCTCACCGCTGCCCAGCGGGTTGCCCGGCGGGCGGACCGAGGTGAAGTCCCCTCCCGCGTAGACCACACCGCCACCGACGTCGAGGGCCCAGACCGTGTTGTTGGTCTGCCACATGCTCGATGCCACGGCGCTGAGCGGCTGGTCGTCCACGACGGCGGCCCCGGCCGGCGCGACCTCGGTGATGCCGACCAGTCCCACGGTCAGGAGCAGCCCGGCGAGTGCTGCCGACCCGGCCCGGCGCGTGCGCGACCACTTGAGAATGTTCATGAAGCTCCCAATCCGTCCGTAAAGCAGACATCTTCACGGAAGGGCGACTACGCCCGCAATAGGTAGTTTGATCCAGTTTATGGGTCGGACGGCGCATCGCGACGCCCCCGGGCCCGCCGGACCCGAGGGCCACCTCCAGCTCGACGGCCGGTCCCCGGCGTGCCGCGACGGGGGCGGGCGGCACTCCTATAGTCGGGCCCGATGGGTCGGCTGGTGGTGGTGCTCGCAGTCGTGGGCGCGTCCGTGCTCGGGGGCTGCGGCGGCAACGACCACCCCAAGCTCGCGTCCTGCACCAGCGTCTACGCCGCCGGCAAGGTCATCGCCGCCAGCCAGGTCAAGTCCGGCTGCCGGCTCCCGAACGGCTCGACCCTCAAGGTCCAGAGATGCGAGCAGGTGAACGGGGCGGTCCTCGTCACCTACACGCGCAGCGATCCCCAGCTGTGGGGACTCGTCGGCCAGCCGCTCCACGCGGCAGCCGGGGGCACCGTCGACCAGGACCCGGAGTACGCCACGGCCGTCGGGCTCTGCTGAGCGCTTCCGCGCCCCGCGTCGTTGTCGTCACGTTCCCGGCTCCCGGCAGGATGCCGGGAGCCGGGAACGATCGGACTGGGCGGTCTATGGATTGGCTCAGGCTGAACCGGACGGCCTGAGGGCGGGAACGTCACCCGAGTGGCCCCACGGCGTGGAGCCGGCGATGCCGTTGACGTACCAGCGGCCGCTCGAGGGCCGGTACACCGCGATGTCGGTCGCGCCGTCACCGGTGTAGTCGGCCGGAACCGCCACGTCACCCGACGTGCCCCACGTGGTGAAGCCGGCGACGCCGTCGATGTACCAGTGACCGTTGGAGGGACGGAACACCGCGAGCTGTGCGGTCCCGTCACCGTTGTAGTCACCCGCCACCGGAACGTCCCCAGCCTTGCCGAACGGCGTGGAACCGGCGACACCGTCCACGAACCAGCGACCGTTCGAAGGCCGGAACACCGCGAGCTGGGTGCTCCCGTCACCGTTGTAGTCACCCGGCACCGGGACGTCCCCGGACTTGCCGAACGTCGTGAAGCCGGCGACACCGTCGATGTACCAGTGACCGTTGGACGGCCGGTACACCGCGAACTGGGTGGTCCCGTCGCCGTTGTAGTCGCCCGGCACCGGGATGTCACCGTTCTTGCCCAGGGTCGTGAAGCCGGCGATGCCGTCCACGTACCAGCGGCCGTTCGAGGGTCGGAACACCGCCAGGTCGGTGGTGCCGTCACCGTTGTAGTCACCCGCCACCGGGACATCCCCGGCCCTACCCAACGGGGTCGAGCCGGCGATGCCGTCCACGAACCAGCGACCGCTCGAAGGCCGGAACACCGCGAAGTCCACGGTGCCGTCCCCGTCGAAGTCGCCGAAGACGCCGTTCGCGGGCGGTGCGGCCTCCACGTTCACCGTCACGTCCACGCTGGTCGTGTCGGTGCCGTCGTCGGCCTGGACCGTCACCGTGTACGGCGAGCCGGCCACATCACCGGCACCCGGGCTGAGCTGCAGATCGCCACCCACGAGCGAGGCGAACCCCGGGCCCGACGTGATCGACGTCGTCACCGGATCCCCGTCCGGGTCCCCAGTGGTCAAGCCCACCACTCGGTCTGACCCGCCGTCACCGTGATCGGGTTCGGCGACGCCGAGATCGTCGGGGGCTGGTTCGGCACTGCGGCCGGGAGGATCTCGATGCCCCTGATGATCGCCACACTGGTGACTGCCGTGATGTCGAGGTTCAACACCCCGTCGCTCACCGCCACGCTCGGGAAGTTCTCGGCGAGCGCGACGCCCTTGGTCCCCTGCGGAGTTGTCTGGGCGAGCATGTCGTAGTTGTCCAGCACGGTGTTGCCCTCGAGCGCCACGTCGAACACCCGGCCACCGACCGCGTTGATCGTGCTGCTCGTCTGCTCGCCGAAGTACAGGTGCACCTCGTAGTTGCCGTTCGCCACCGCGAACGTCCAGTTCATCTGGTTCCCCGCCGTCGTGTTGGTGCGTGCGAGCGACTGGAACAGCGCCATCGGCAGGCCCGGGTCCACACCCGACATGTCGAACGTGTCCGTCACGGTCACGTCCGCCGCCGACGAGTCGTTCGTCAGGGTGATCCCCGGCGCGGTCGGGTTCGACCGGCCCACGCCGATGAAGTCCCCGGCCGGATCGACGATCGTCGGACCGCCCGCGTTCACCCGGTACAGGTACGCGCTGGGTTCGAGCACGGTCACGCTGACGTCGACGCTGGTGGTGTCGGTGCCGTCACTGGCCTCGACCGTCACCGTGTACGGCGAGCCGGCCACGTCCGCCTCGCCCGGGCTGAGCTGCAGGTCGCCGCCCACGAGCGAGGCGAAGCTCGGGCCGGAGGTGATCTGGGTGGTCACCGGGTCGCCGTTGGCGTCGCCGGTCGTCAGGCCCACCACCGATGTCTGCCCCGCCACGACCGTGACCGGGTTCGGCGACGCGGAGATCGTCGGCGGCACGTTGCCCGCCGGGAGCACCGGGAGGATCTGGATGCCCCGGATGATCGCCACGCTGGTGACCGCGGTGATGTCGAGGTTCAACACCCCGTCGCTCACCGTCACGCTCGGGAAGGTCTCGTCGAGCGCCGTGCCCTTGGTCGAATTCGCGACCAACATGTCGTAGTTGTCCAACACGATGTTGCCCTCGAGCGCGACGTCGAACACCCGGCCACCGGGCGCGTTGATCGTGCTGCTCGTCTGCTCCCCGAAGTACAGGTGCACCTCGTAGTCGCCGTTCGGCACGTCGAACGTCCAGTTCATCGCGTTCCCCGCCGTCGCGGTGGTGCGCGCCAGCGACTGGAACATCGACATCGGCAGGCTCGGGTCCACACCCGACATGTCGAACGTGTCCGTGACCGTCACGTCAGCGGCGCTGCTGGCGTTCGTGAACGTGATGCCCGGCGCGGTCGGGTTCGACCGGCCGACCCCCACCCAGTCCCCACCGGCATCGGTGATCGTCGGACCACCTGCGTTCACTCGGTACAGGGGCGCCCCGGTCGCGGCACCGACCGGCGCGGACGAGCTCGCGACGAGAACCCCGGGCAGCATCAGAGCTGCCGCCAGAAGAACTGCGAACGGCCGCCGGCGTACACGACCGGCGCTGAACAGAGACGACCTCATAGCTGCTCCTACTCCCCGCAACGGGCCCCACCCGGAGCACGCTGACCATCGTTGGAAGCGAAGGAGGTCGGTCTCACCACTGGCTCGCCAAGGGGCACGGTGACCGAGATCCGCCCCTTGGGTCGTCGCCTCCTCTTACGCCCGCGACCCTTTATGAACTTGCTGCCTTCTCGCCCTCTTTGCACCAAGGCGATAACGCACGGTAGATGGACATTTCGGTCATGTCAACACTGAGGCTGGCAATTCCCCGCGATTTCCGCGGCCCCTCACTGGCGCCGGCCGACCAGCTTCGATCGCGCGGCTGCTCCGTTCCCGACGCCCGGGTACGCCGGGCGTCGGGAGCGGATGGACCGCACAGGACGTCGCTCGCCGGCTCAGGCCGTCCCGGAGGGCACGAGCACGGGGAGGTCACCGGCCTTGCCCCACTGGGTGGAGCCGGCGATCCCGCTCACGTACCAGCGGTTGTTCGACGGACGGAACACCGCGAAGTCGGTGGCCCCGTCGCCGGTGTAGTCGGCCGGCACCGCCACGTCGCCGTTCTTGCCGAACGCCGTCGAGCCGGAGATCCCGTTCACGTACCAGTGGCCGTTCGACGGACGGAACACCGCGAAGTCGGTGGCCCCGTCGCCCGTGTAGTCACCCGGCGCCGGCACGTCACCGGCCTTGCCCCACGGCGTCGAACCGGAGATCCCGTTCACGTACCAGCGACCGTTCGACGGCCGGTACACCGCGAAGTCGGTCGTGCCGTCGCCGTTGTAGTCGCCCGGCACCGGGATGTCACCGTTCTTGCCCCACTGGGTGGAGCCGGCGATGCCGTCCACGAACCAACGACCCGTCGACGCGCGCCAGACCGCCGCATCGGTGGTGCCGTCGCCGTTGTAGTCACCCGGCACCGGCTTGTCGGTGCTCTGGCCCAGCTGGACCGATCCGCCGACGCCGTTCACGAACCAGCGACCGTTCGACGGGCGCCAGACCGCCTCATCAGTGGTGCCATCGCCGTTGTAGTCACCCGGCACCGGCTTGTCGCCCGTCTGGCCCAACACGACGGATCCGGCGATCCCGCTCACGAACCAGCGACCGTTCGACGGCCGGAACACCGCGACGTCCGCCGAGCCGTCGCCGGTGAAGTCCCCGAACACGGATCCGCCCGGCGGCGGGGCTGACACGACGTTCACGTCGACGTCCGTTCCCACCGCGTGCGATCCGTCGCTGGCCTCGACCGTCACCGTGTACGGCGAACCCGCCACGTCACCCGCACCCGGCGCGAGCCGCAGGTTGCCGGCCACGATCGACGCGAACGCCGGACCCGACGTGATCGACTTCGTGACCGGGTCTCCATCCGGATCCGAGGTCGTGAGGTTCACCGTCCCGATCTGACCCGCCGTCACCGTGATCGGGTTCGGCGACGCCGAGATCGTCGGCGGCCCGTTCGGCGCGGGCGTGACGTTCACCGTCACGTTCACGCTCGTGTTGTCGGTACCGTCGCTGGCGCGAACGGTGACCGTGTACGGCGAGCCGGCCACGTCGCCCGCACCCGGCGTGAGCCGCAGGTTGCCGTCCACGATCGACGCGAACGCCGGACCCGACGTGATCGACGTCGTGACCGGGTCACCGTCCGGATCGCCCGTCGTCAGGTTCACCGTGGTGGTCTGACCCGCCTGCGCCGTCGCCGGGTTCGGTGACGCCGTGATCGTCGGCGGCTGGTTCGGCCCGGTGTTGTTGCCCTGCATGGTGTAGGTGAAGGACACGTCACCGTTGGTGCCCGGCACGTTGACGTCCGAGCGCACGTAGTCGCCCGTGACGGTGTTCGTGTTGGGATCGACGGTGTACGAGCAGGTGGCCGGAGTTCGGGAGCACCTTGATGGTCTCACCGTTGTTGGCACCCTCGGTGTAGAGGCTGAACCCGTTGCCGGTCATGCCCGGGCGCGGGCATCGACTGGTAGACGATCCCGTCGGTCTTCTCGTAGGCGTACTCGTGGTCGTGGCCGTGGATGTAGGCGGTCACGCCGGCGTCGAGCATGATCTGGTGGATCGGCCCGTGGGTGAACGTCGGCCGGTGCGATGCGAAGCCGTCGCTGCCGTCGGCGTTCTTGCCGCCCCACTCCCAGAAGTGGGCACCGGCGGCGCCACCCCGGACGTACCCGGCCGGACCGCCGGAGCCGCCGCCCTGGATCTGGCCGCCGAGCATGTGGTGGGAGAAGACGAACTTGAACTTCGCGTTGCTGTTCGTGACCGTGTTGTAGAACCAGTCGTACTGCTGCTGGCCGAGGGTCCAGCCCCACTGGTCGGTGGTCTGCGTCTCGTCGTTCTGCTCACCGGCGACCGCACCGGCGTAGGGCTTGATCGGCGTGTACTCGTACTCGTCGATGACCACGAAGAGCGCGTCGCCCCAGGTCCAGCTGTAGTAGTCCTCCCGCAGGTTGTCCCGCGCGGGGTCGTGCGGGTCGGCACCGACCGCGGGCAGCGGGTCGGTGTTGCCCGAGTAGAAGCTGTCGGTCGTCGGCGTCGGGAAGTACTTCTTGCGAGCCTTGATGCTCGAGATCCCCGGGCTGTTCGTATCGTCGAGGTTCCAGCCCTCTTCCTCCTCGTGGTTCCCGGCACTGCAGGAACACCGGCGTCGACCCCGCGTACTGGTCGAAGAAGGCCCGCTGGTTGATGTACTTCTGGTTCACCGCGGCATCGCGAGGTCAAACCGTCGTTGATGAACGTGTCGCCCGTGTCGATGTTGAAGTCGGGCTGCTCGGTGGCGATGTTGTTGCTGTCCTGGATGTAGCGGTTCGCGTCGCCGAGCATGCCGAGATGCGAGTCGGCCGTGACGGTGAACGTGAACGGCTCACCCTTGGCCCGGGCCGTATGGAACGACTGCTCCGGGCGCGCCTCGGTGACCCCGGGGTCACTGGGGTTGATGTAGCGGGTCCGGTAGAAGTACCGGGTGTCGGGCTGGAGGCCGGTGATCTGGACCTCGTGGGGCTGGTTGCCGGTCGCCGTCAGCGTCGGGGTCTGGTTCGTGTAGACCCCGGAGGTCGTGCCGTACTCGAAGAACATCTGCACGGTCGTCTCGGGGATGATGTTGACCCGGATCGACGTGTCGGTCGGCGTGCCCAGCACCTCGGTGCTCACGAAGTTGATCGTCTGCGCTCCGGACGGCTCGACGTTGCCCGCGAGCAAGAGGGTCGGCACGACCATGGCCACGGCCACGGCGATGGCGAACACCCGTCGACGCCACGCCCCCCCGGCGGTCGGCAACCCGTGCGTCCGCTGCGCGGTGCTCAGTGATGACCCCATGCCTCTGCCACTCCCCCTGCAACGGGCCCCACCCGGAGCACGCTGAACCATCGTCGGAAGCGAAGGAGGCCGGTCTCACCACTGGCTCGCCAAGGGACACGGTGACCGAGTCCGCCCCTTGGGTCGATGCCTTCCTCTTACGCCGCGCCCAATTGAGTACTTGCTATCGCCTAGCCCTGTTTGTACGGGACCGTAGAGGGGTGAATGCGCCCATGTCAAGACTCAATTGCGTTTACGTCCCCTAATGTTCACTTCGGGCGTATAGGTCATCCGTGCCGGGTACAATGTGCGGTTCCAGAAGGAACGACCGGTTTTCCAGGGGATCGGGGCGAGCAGATGAGACGGGATCCGAACGGGCGCCGGCCGGCGCGAGCCGTCGCGGCGATCTCCGTCCTGCTGGTCGCGGCGTCGCTCGGGGCCTGCTCGGGCGGATCGGACGCCCGCAGCGGCAAGTCGTGCGTCTCCTCCCACGACGAGAAGCTGTGGGACAACTCGAGGCTCCCGACGTCACGGCTGAACGAGATCATCGACTGCTTCTCGGCGAATCGAAAGGACCTGCCCGCGCGCTGACCGCGCCGCGCCGAACCGAGCGTGGGCTCGAACCGCTCAGGGGGCGAGGTACGGATCACTGGGCGCGGGGATCACGGCCCACTGGTCGGCCTCGAGCTCTTCGAAGTCCGGTAGGTCGTTCGGGTCGTGGGCCTTCCAGTGGCCCTCGATCCGAAGCCAGGTGTCGTGGGGCGGGACGTCCTTGATCCCGTTGACCCGGATGCTCACGGGGTACGCGTCCGCGGCGCAGCAGCTCAGGACGAACCGGGTGAGCAGGAACGTGCCGCCAGGCCCGTCGGAGTCGGGCGCGACGAACCCGTCGACCCGCAGGCGCGCCTTGTCCATGTACTGGTGGGTGTCGTAGAGGCCGTGTTGGTTGATCTCGGCGATCGTGATGTCCACCGCGCCGTCCACCGGCGGCGGGAGCCGGTACTCCTTCCCGCTCCCGGGATCCGGCACCCGCGCTGCGGTTGGCGGGTGGCCATGAACGAGCCGAGCGGGGCCGGTCCGATCACGAACACGACGACACAGGGGGCGATGAGCAGCCAGGCGAGGCGGTGCGCACCGTGGTGATGGTGGTCCTCGGCTCCCGGCTCCAGCATCACGCAGATGGCCAACAACGCGACGACGACCCCCGCGACGACCAGGTACGGCCCCATCGACGCCTTCACGAACAAGATGTGTTCCCCGGTGAGGCCGAGGCGCAGGAGGAGGAGCGCCACCGTCGTCAGGATCAGCGCACGCGCCTCGCGGCTCACAACAGCACCGACCCCACGATGACCGCGCTCACCACGGCGGCGATGAAGGCAAGCGGAGCGAAGCGGACGGTGAACTGGCGACCGAAGACGCCGGACTGCATGGCGATGAGCTTGAGGTCGACCATCGGCCCCACCACCAAGAAGACCAGCCGCGACGTCAACGAGAACTGGCTCAGGCCCGCGACGACGAACGCGTCCGCCTCCGAGCACACCGAGAGGACCACCGCCAGGGTCGCCATCGACGCCACCGCCAGCACGCCCGAGCCGCCCAGGGAATCGAGGATGGAGCGGGGCACGACGACCTGGAGGGTCGCGGCCGTCATGCCGCCGAGGATCAGGTACCCCCCGCGTGCAGGAAGTCATGCGTCGCGGTCCCGGTGAAGACCTGCCACCGCCCCGCGGTAGGACCGATCTCGTGTCGGGATCGCCCCAGCCACGCATCCTTGCCGATGCGGACCCAGATCCAGCCCACCACGACGGCGGCGGCCAGTGACGCCACGAAGCGTGCGACCACCATCTCGGGTTGCCCGGGGAAGGCGACCGAGGTCGCGACGAGCACCACCGGGTTGATCGCGGGCGCGGCCAGCAGGAACGTGAGCGCGGCCGACGCCGGCACCTTGTTGTCCACCAGGCGTCCCGCGAGCGGGACCGACGCACACTCGCAGCCGGGCAGGGCCATCCCGGCGAGTCCTGCCGCCGGCACCGCCATCGCCGGCCGCTTGGGCAGGCGCCGCGCGATCGCCCCCGGCGGCACGAACGCGGTGAGGATGCCCGACAGCACGACGCCGAACACGAGGAAGGGCAGCGCCTGGAGACAGATCGACACGAAGATGGTGAACCAGGCCTGTGTCGCCGGCACCTCGACGAGCGAGCGGACCTGGTCGCGGAACAGGATCAGCAGCACGTAGCCGAGCGGGATCAGCCAGACCGCACCGATCTTCCACAGCGGGCTGACGGCGCGCCGCGGCTCCCCGACCGGCGCCTGCTCGCGGCGCGGCTCCGGCGACCTGCGTCGCCGTGACCCAGGTCGGCTCGTCGGTGCGCGGTTCGTCGAGGAGTTGCTCCCCTTCGGCCGCTCCACCCGCCTGATACATACTTTTCTTACCTTATGTCCGATCCGATCGCCCGAACGGTCACGGTCCTTCCTCGGCAGCTTCGACGGAGCGATCGAGCGCGACGATCGGACGGCGGGTCGCCGTCCGTCGACGGGCCTCGCCGGTCGCGAGGCGGCAGCATGCTGCCGCCGCGGCTCACTTGTCCGCGACCGCGGGGTTGATGTCGAGGTCGTAGGCGCCGTGGAGGCGGATGATGTCGGCACTCGTGCCGGTCACCGGCCCGGTCCCGCGCAGCAGCGCCCGGGGCGTCCGGGCGATGATGCTGAGGTCCCGGCGGAGCGTCCACGTGTTGACGTAGTGGGCGTCGATCGCCGCTCGCTCGGGGTAGCGGATGTCATTGCGGCCGCTGATCTGCCACGGTCCGGTGATCCCGGGTCGGACGGCCAGGTATTCGACCATCCACGGTCCGTAGCAGTGCTCGAGCTCGGCGGCCACGACGGGTCGTGGACCGACCATGCTCATCTGGCCCAGCAGGACGTTGAAGAGCTGCGGCAGCTCGTCCAACGACGTCTTGCGCAGCAGAGTGGCCGATGGCGGTGACCCGGGGGTCATCCTCGCACTCCAGCTTGAAGTCGTTGGCGACGTAGCTCGCGTAGAGCTCGGGGTCCCGGCGGAGGATCTCCTCGGCGTCGCGATGCATCGACCGGAACTTCCAGCACCGAAAGACTCGACCCCCGCGACCGAGCCGCTCCTGCCCGAAGAGCGGCCAGCCCGGGGAGGCCAAGCACACCGCCACCGTGATCAGCACCATGATCGGCGCGATCACGAGGAGCGCGGCGCCGGCGAGCACGACGTCGAGGGTCCGCTTCACCACCCGACCCGACCAGCCCGGACCGCTCGCCGCGGCCGAGGCGTAACCGGGTGTCTGCCCTTGCTCCGCCGAGGTACTGGCGGGGCGTGGCTTCCACCGCGTCGTAGATCATCGAGTCACCTTTGATCGAGACGGGGGTCAACATCTGGAGGGCGCCTTCCCTGCTGGCGGCGTGGTGGTCGTCCCCGTTCCCGGCTCCCGAGGTGCATCGGGAGCCGGGAACGGTTGGACTGCGTTGCTGCGGCTCGGCTCAGGCCAGGCCCGGCGGCCGGAGAGACGGGTACGTCACCGGACTGGCCCCACGGCGTGGAGCCGGCGATGCCGTTGACGTACCAGCGACCGTTCGACGGACGGAACACCGCGATGTCGGCGCTGCCGTCACCGGTGTAGTCAGCCGGCACGACCACGTCACCGGACTTGCCCCACGGCGTGGAGCCGGCGATGCCGTTGATGTACCAGCGACCGTTCGACGGACGGAACACCGCGAAGTCGGTGGCCCCGTCGCCCGTGTAGTCAGCCGGCACCGCCACATCGCCGGTCTTGCCGAACGGTGTGGAGCCGGCGATGCCGTTCACGTACCAGCGACCGTTCGACGGCCGGTACACCGCGAAGTCGGTGGCCCCGTCGCCGTTGTAGTCACCCGGCACCGGCACATCGCCGGCCTTGCCGAACGCCGTGGAGCCGGCGATCCCGTTGACGTACCAGTGGCCGTTCGACGGCCGGTACACCGCGAAGTCGGTGGTCCCGTCGCCGTTGTAGTCACCCGGCACCGGCACATCGCCGGTCTTGCCGAACGCCGTGGAGCCGGCGACGCCGTTGACGTACCAGTGGCCGTTCGACGGCCGGTACACCGCGACGTCGGTGGTGCCGTCGCCGTTGTAGTCACCGGGCACGGCCACGTCACCGGCCTTCCCGAACGGCGTGGAGCCGGCAAAGCTGTCGATGTACCAGCGACCGTTCGACGGCCGGAACACCGCGAGGTCGGCCGAGCCGTCCCCGTCGAAGTCCCCGTACGTGGCGCCACTCGGGCGGCGGAGGCGACGTGACGTTGACCGAGACGTTGACGCTCGTCGTGGCGGCCCGTCACTGGCCTGGACCGTCACCGTGTACGGCGAGCCCGCAACGTCACCGGCACCCGGCGAGAGCTGCAGGTCGCCACCCACGATGCTGGCGAAGCCCGGACCCGACGTGATCGACGTCGTCACCGGGTCGCCGTCCGGGTCGCCCGTGGTGAGGTCGACGACACCGGTCTGGCCCGCCTGCACCGTCACCGGGTTCGGCGAGGCCGTGATCGTCGGCGGCTGGTTCGGCGCGGCCACCGGCTTGATGTCGATGGCCCGGAGGTTGGCCACGCTGAGCGCGGGGTGATGACGATGTTCAGGACACCGTCGGTGACGGTGACCTCGAACGGCGTCGTGAAGGCCACGTTGTAGCCGTCGGCGACGGTGGTCGAGCCGAGCAGGTTGAGGGCCGTCTGCAGCTCGTCCAGGTCGTTGAGCACCTGGTTGCCCTCGATCGACGACGTCGATCAGGCGCTGGCCCACGTCGGTGATGGTGGAGAAGTTGTGCTCCATCCAGTGAAGGTCGACCGTGTAGGTGCCGTTGGGCACGTTGAAGTCCCAGTTGTACCCGGATGGTTCTGCGGCGAGTACAGGACGGTCTGGAAGATCGCCTCGGGCAACGACGGGTCGACGAAGGACATGTTGACCGCGTCGGGGATCGTTGTCGTCCGTGCGGATGTCGACCGTGCCACCGATGTTGCCGCTGAGCGTGAAGCCCGGGATGGAGCCCGGAGCGCTGGTGACGCCCTTGAAGGCTCCGACGTCCTCACCGCCGGCGTTGACCGCGTAGAGGTACGAACCGCGCGGCGATGACGTTGACGGTGACATTGACGTTCGAGCTGTCGGTACCGTCGCTGGCCTGGACCGTGACGGTGTACGGCGAACCCGCGACGTCGCCGGCACCCGGCGAGAGCTGCAGGTTGCCGGCCACGAGGCTGGCGAAGCCCGGACCCGAGGTGATCGACGTCGTCACCGGGTCGCCGTTCGCGTCCGCTGGTGGTGAGGTTGACGGTCGAGGTCGTACCCGCCACCACCGTGGTCGGGTTCGGCGACGCCGTGATCGTCGGCGCGATGTTGCCGCCGCCGGTGATCGGGGCGATCTGGATGCCGCGGATGCCGGCCACGTTGACCTGCGCGATGACGTCGAGGTTCAGGACGCCCGTCGGTGACCGTCGTCGTCATCGTTTCGACGGTGGCGATGTTGAGCCCGCCGGTGTGGGCCCAGATGTCGTAGTTGTCGAGCACCGTCGTGCCCTCGAGCGCGACGTCGAACTGACGGATCGCCGGGACCGGTGATCGAGGTCTGGTTCTCGGCGAGGAAGAGCTTGCACCTCGTAGTCACCGGCCGACGGCACGGTGAAGGCGAAGTTCATCGCGCCCGTGCCCGCGTTCGCGGTCGAGGTGTGCAACGTCGACTGGAACAGCCCGTTGGGTGCCCCGTCGCTCAGGTTGCTGTACGTGTTGGTGTTGGTCGTCGGTGCGACGTCCCCGGTGAGGTTCAAACCCGGGATCGACGTGCCCGTCGCGGTGATCCCCGACCAGCTCGGACCACCATCGGTCGCCGCCACGGTCGCGGCACCGGTGTTGACCCGGTAGATCGGCGTACCCGTCGCGGCACCCGCCGGAGCGGACGACGTCGCGACGAGAACGCCGGGCAGCATCAATGCTGCCGACAGAAGCACTGCGAACGGCCGCCGGCGTACACGACCGGCGCTGAACAGAGACGACCTCATAACCCCTACTCCCCGCAACGGACCCCACCCGGAGCACGCTGACCATCGTTGGAAGCGAAGGAGGCCGGTCTCACCACTGGCTCGCCGGGGGACACGGTGACCGTGTCCGTCCCCCGGGTCGACGCCTTCCTCTTACGCCGCGCCTTTTCATGAACTTACTAACGCTTAGCCCTGTTTGTACCAGGACGGCGAGAACGTAGAATGGACATATCGGCATTGTCAAGACCCAAGCGCCCTATTGCCGCGACTATTCACTTCTCGGGCGCGAACTATCTAGGTCATACGTCCCATAGAGGCGAGTCCCGTCCAGGGTCCGGGCGATGACCGCGAAGCGGGTGGGCCCCGGCGCGAGATCGACGGTGCTCGTGAAGGTCGACGCGCCGGTGCGTCGCAGCGGGAGCTGGCGGGTCGCTCCGTCGTCGCCGCCGGCGGTCAGCACCATCTGCGCCACGGGACGCCGCTCGCTGAAGTAGTCGAAGAACTCGACGCTGACCCGGTCGCGCGGTGGTCGGGCCGGCGCGACGGTGAGGCGGATGAAGCCGTTGTCCGGTAGCTGCACGGTGTAGCGAATCGGCTTGCCGGGGAGCTGCTCGACCGACAGGAACAGCGGTGGGTTGTCGAGGTGCAGCCCCAGGGGCACGACGCGTGACTGGTCCCCCTGCTCGCTGATCGCCGAGACCTGCCAGCGGCCGGCGAACGTCATGTTGTCCCCCGAGCCGACCCACGTCCCCGGCGACCTCCCTCGCCGGAGCGCCAGCGTGGTGGCCGCGACTCCCGGATCGTCGAGCGGGAGGAACCGCAGCGTGACGCGCGCGGCCTGCGCACGGCTGTCCCGTACCGGCGTCCGTCAGCTGCAGGTCGAAGTGGTTCGGTCCGGGCACCGCCCACTGCGTCTGGAGCCGGGCGTCGACGACACCCGACGCATCGACGCTCGACACGGTGAGACCCAGGGGGGTGATCTCGACGGGCGGCGAGAGGCTCCCGAGCAGGGCCGCGGCGCCGATCGCGACGACCGCGAAGCTCAGCTCGCCCACGGACACCCGTCGCAACGGACCGAGCGTCGTCTCCGCGGCGGGCACGCTGCGCAACCGGTTGCGCAGCGCGAGGATCGCGATCGCGACGACGAGCGCCACCTTGACCAGGATCGCCCGGCCGTAACCGGTGGAGACGAGCTCGTCCCACGAGTGGATGACGGCAATGCTGCGCCAGATGCCGGTCGCGACGACGACCGCCAACGCGATCGCCGCGACGCCGGAGAACCGGCGCACCGCGCGTGCCTTGTCCGGTGACGGCGCGCCGCGGATGCCGAGCAGCAGCGCGGCGAGGCCACCGATCCACACCCCGGCCGCGGCGAAGTGCGACCACTGCCCCGCGGTCGTCGGCCCACCGCGTCCAGCCGGACGACGTCGCGGCATGCCCCGCCGAGACGTGGATGGCGATCATGACGCCCGCGGCCGTGGCCGCCGGTCGCGAGCACGAGCGCGCGCCCGATCGGCGTGCGCGCGAAGCGCGCCGCGAGCAACGCCACACCCACGATGACCAGTGCGAGCGCGCGCCCTTCGAACGCGCGCACCGGCGTACGTGTGGAGGAAGTCTCCGAACGGAACGGCCGCGCTCCGCGCTGCGCATAGGTCAGCATCGCGAGGCCGACGACTGCGACGAGCCACGCGAGCGCGGCCAGTCGAAGCCCACGACCAGCGCCGGCGTACCCGGCCGCGCCCGCGCACGCGGCGCCGAGCAGCGCGATGACGCCGAGAAGGAACACGAAGCGTCCGACGACCTCGACCGCAGACGCGCTCGGCGCGCCGTTGTCCCTCGCGGCCGCGGCGAGCTGGCTCTGCTCGGGGGTGACGCCGACACCGAAGGAGAACGCGCCGCCGGTGGGATGACCGTCGACGCGGGACACCACGCGCCAGTCGACCGTGTAGACGCCCTTCGCCAGCGCGGGTACCCGCACCGACAGCGAGCGGGGATCTCCGGGCGCCGGGACGGGTGAGTCGACCGCGACCGGTTCGCCGCGCGGTCCGGTGACCTTGATCGTCGCCAGCGACACCTCCGGCTCCTCGGAGAACGTGAGCGACGACGCGGTCGGCGAATCCTCGATGCCCGACCCCGCGGTGGGGTTCGAGCGCACGAGCACCGCGTGCGCGCCCGCCGGGGAGACGCTGCCGAGGACAACGGTCACGACGACCGCGGCCGCGGCGAGAAGTCGCAGTGACGTTCTCAGGTGGCGCGCCCGGTACGGCGGGATCGGATGGCGATCACGACGCTGACGCACACGGCAACCGCGCTCAGCGCGAGCGCCACCACCGCGAGGGTGTCCGAGCTCGAGCTGCCGCCGCCCTCATGCGAGCCGGTGCCGGTCGCAGCCTGCGCCGCGCCGATCGCTGCGGGCGCGGGGAACTCGACCTCGGCGGCATCGGCGACACAGTCGAAGGTCGCGTCCGAGCACGTCGCGTCGAGGTCGACCGTTTGACCGTCGAGCGTGCCCCCAACATGAAACGAGTAGGTGCCGGGCTGGGTCGGCACGATCTCGGCCTGGTAGACGCCCGGCTCGCCCGGCACCAGCGGCCGCGTGACCGTGGCGTCGCCGAACGAGATCGAGGTGGTCAGGCTGGCCCCTGGGTCCACGACCGGGACCCCGTGATCGTCGAGGGCGGTGATCTGGACCGCGTTGGGCAGGCCGGCGAACGCCGGCTCATCACGCCAACCGACGCTGACCGTCAGGTCTCCCACGGGCTTCGTGACATGGGCGCCCGCTCCCGGTGCTGTCGCGACCACGGCGACGACGACCAAGCCCACCGCCACGAGGAACCTACCCATCTCGGACATTCTAGACGCCACCCGGTGGCGGCGAATCGCCAGACCGAATTCCTTGACCTCGCGCATTTACGAGTGATATGCCTTGATTCTCAGTTTGGGGCTGGATCCACGGCAATCACCCTGATTGTCTGGATCGTGTGACGCGGTGGCGAGCCGCGGCAACGGGAGGAGCGGGGCGCATGGGCGGGTCCTTGGTACTTGGCGGGTCGCGGTTCGCACGGATGCGCAGCACGCGGATCATCGCGATCGCAACCGTGACCGTGCTCGTTGCGGCGATGCTGATCGCGCGCGCCGGGCTGCCGTCGGGTGCGACCTCCGACGCGACGCCCTACAGCGTGCCGCAGGTGGTCGAGTCAACCCGGACCCCAACATCGTCGAGACGACGATCGTCGCCGACGAGCTCGCGGTGACCGACATCGGCGACGGGCGCGCGGCAACGGGCGCGATGGCGTTACAACGGTTCGATCCCCGGCCCCGAGTTCCACCTCACGGTGGGCCAGCGGGTCATCGTCCACTTCGAGAACCACCTCGACAACGAGGACACCGCGATCCACTGGCACGGCATCGAGCTGCCGAACAAGTCCGACGGCACGCCACTCACGCAGAACCTCGTTCCGCCGGGCGGCTCCTACATCTACGACTTCGTCGTGACCCGGCCCGGCGTCTACTGGTACCACCCCCACCACCAGTACTCGACGAACCAGGTCGTCCGCGGCCTCTACGGAGCAATCATCGTCGACGACCCGAACGAAGCCCAGCTCCAGGCCAACGGGACCCTCCCGTCGCCGGCGGACACGCACACGCTGATGGTCAGCGACCTCACCATCTGCAAGGCACCCGGCACGAACGACACGGCCAACTACGACCCGTCACTTCCGTGGGTGGGCGGCGGTGCGCTGCCGGCCCAGGGCGCGCCGCATCCGAACAACCTGTGCGACACGCCGTTCGACAAGGACGGCAATCCGACGAACACGCCCCTCCCCGAAGGATGGATCGCGAACGTCACACCCCCCAACGCGGCGATCGTCAATGAAGGCCAGACCGTCATCACCAACGGGATGAACGTCGGCGGTCGGGGTGGCACCCCGGACGCGCCGGGCGCCCTCGCCAGCGGCGCCCACCTCCTCGACGTCAGACCGGGACAGGGGGTGCGGCTCCAGCTCATCGCGCCCACCCAGATCCGCTACCTGCGGTTCCGCCTGACGCTGAGCGACGGGACGTTCGTGCCGCTCGTGCGCGTCGGTGGCGAGGGGGGGCTCCTCGATGCCGCGGTGCTCGACGGCGGCGTGCAGACCGGCTTCGACTTCAAGTACAACTCGGGTGAGATCCTGCTCGGCCCGAGCGAGCGGGCCGACGTCGTCGCCGCGTTCCCGGCCAACGCCAGCGGGGTCGCGACGCTCTGGACCGAGGACTTCCAGCGCCTCGGCGCCGGCTTCACCAACATCCCGACGGTTCCGGTGGCGCACTTCAACGTGACCGGGACCCCGGTGAACCCGCCGTACACCATCGCGGCAGGGACACCGCTGCGGGCCGCGACCGGCGACCCGATCCCGGTCCTGACCCCGTCGGACGTCGACGGGACGGTGGAGAACCCCGCGACGTTCTCACCGCCGAAGACCGGGAACGGGACCAACGCGATCACGCTCGGCCTGTTCAACGTCAACAACGTCACCGGAGTGCACTCACCCCCCGGCGACTACGCGTCCGCACCCCACCAGGCGTCGGCGCGCTACGTCAAGATCGGCGACACCGTCGAGCTCCAGGTGACGAACACCTCGGGCCTGCACCACACGTTCCACATGCACGGGTTCTCGTTCCAGCCGATCACGCTGACCAGGGCCAACAACCCGACGTTCACGTTCCCGCCGGAGTACGTCGACGCCGTCGACGTCCCGCCCAACGAGACCCTGACCTACCGGTTCAAGGTGGAGGACCGCCCGCAGATGGACGGCACCACTCCGGGTGGGGCGGCCGGCCGGTGGGTCTTCCACTGCCACATGTTCATCCACGCGCACCTGGGCCTGATCGCGGAGCTCGTGGTCACCGGCCCGGGCGGCAACGAGCGTCCCTACGTCGACATGACTCCCACGCTCGTGCAGGCGAACGAGGGCAACGTCGCCTCCGTGTCCGGCAAGGTCCTGGATCCCGACGGCAACCCGGTGACCATGAGCGCGAACGTGGGCCAGGTCGTGAACAACGGTGACGGCACCTGGACCTGGACGCACGACACCACCGGGGACTCCGGGACCCAGCAGGTGTTCATCACCGGGACCGACCCCGGGGGCCTGACCGGTCAGGTCGAGTTCGACCTCGACGTCGCCCCGGCCGCCGAACCACGCGCCGACGATCACGGCCTCGCCGAACCCGGTCACGGTGACCGCGGGCCAGACCGCGGTGGTGGATCTCACCACCGGCGACTCGGACGGCGACCCGGTCACGACGTCGATCACGTCGGGTCCGGCCTTCGCCAGCCTCGTCGGCGGCGACCTGCAGCTTAGCCCGGGTGCGGGTGACGTGGCCGGCTCGCCGTACACGGTCACGGTCCAGGCCGACGACGGCACCGACACCACGAGCGTCGACGTGACGGTGAACGTGGAGGCGGCGAACCAGCCGCCGACGATCACGGCGTCGCCCGAACCCGATCACGGTGACGGCCGGCCAGACCGGCATGGTGGATCTGACCACCGGACGACCCGGACGGCGACCCGGTCACGACGTCGATCACGTCGGGTCCGGGCTTCGCCAGCCTGGTGGGCGGTGACCTGCAGCTCTCGCCCGGTGCGGGTGACGTGGCCGGCTTCGCCGTACACGGTCACGGTCCAGGCCGACGACGGCACCGACACCACCAGCGTCGACGTCACGGTGAACGTCGAGGCGGCGACCAGCCGCCGGAAGGCGTCTTCGGTGACTTCAACGGTGACGGCAGCGCGGACTTCGCGGTCTTCCGGCCCGTCCAACAGCCGCTGGTACATCAACGGCATCGCCGGCTCCACCCAGTTCGGCAAGAACGGCGACATCGCCGTCTCCGGCGACTACAACGGCGACGGCACCACCGACATCGCGGTGTTCCGCCCGTCCAACGGCCACTGGTACGTCAACGGCATCGCCGGCTCCACCGCCTGGGGCAAGAACGGCGACA
Organism: uncultured Solirubrobacteraceae bacterium; assembly: GCA_963848475.1. Classification (GTDB taxonomy): domain Bacteria; phylum Actinomycetota; class Thermoleophilia; order Solirubrobacterales; family Solirubrobacteraceae; genus Solirubrobacter. Next base: position 26,953 of record CAWKDW010000014.1, read on the forward strand.
TCGCCGTTCCCGGCGACTACAACGGTGACGGCACCACCGACTTCGCGGTGTGCCGCCCGTCCAACGGCCGCTGGTACATCAACGGCATCGCCGGCTCCACCCAGTTCGGGCAAGAACGGCGACATCGTCGTGCCCGGCGACTACAACGGTGACGGCACCACCGACTTCGCGGTGTTCCGGCCCGTCCAACGGTCGCTGGTACGTCAACGGCATCGCCGGCTCCACCCCGTTCGGCAAGAACGGCGACATCGCCGTGCCCGGCGACTACAACGGTGACGGCACCACCGACTTCGCGGTGTTCCGACCCTCCAACGGCCGCTGGTACATCAACGGCATCGCCGGCTCCACCGCTGGGGCAAGAGCGGTGACATCGTCGTCCCGGCCGACTACAACGGTGACGGCAGCACCGACTTCGCGGTCTGGCGGCCCGTCCAACGGACGCTGGTACGTCAACGGCATCGCCGGCTCCACGCCGTTCGGCAAGAACGGCGACGTGCCCGTCCTCCGGCCGCCCGGATCCGCCTGAACCGACACCGGCTTCCCGACCAACGCGCTCCCGGCTCCCGGCAACCCGCCCGGAGCCGGAATCCCGCGAGCGGCACACCGTGGCGGTCCGACCGACCCGCGGCTCCGTCACGAGGACCACGCCGCCGGAGCACGTGCGAGCACGCCCGCTGCCGCGTCGGTCCCAGGTCCGGCATCGCGACCAGCCGCCGGCCGGCCTCCCGGAGCTCTCGGCGCACCGAATCCGACGTCGAGCAGCTCCGCGATGCAGGCCGCGAAGCGTTCCGCACGCGTGACGTCGACGACTCGGGCCGCGTCACCGACGACCTCGCGGACGCTCGGCGCGCTCGAGGTGATGACCGGCACACCCGCCACCATGGCCTCGAGGGGTGGCAGACCGAACGACTCGAGCTGGGAGGGATAGACGAAGAGATCAGCGTCGGCGTACTCGTCCCAGACCCGCTCGTGCGACAACGGCCCGACGAGCTCGACCCGGTCGCCGAGACCGTCCGCATCGATCCGCGATCGGAGCTCGCCCGCGGTCACGCCACCGGATGGATCCCGACCGACGACCGACACTCCCAGTCGAGGTCGGGGCGTCGGACCCGGAGGGACCCGAGCGCGTCGACGAGCCGGTCGGCTCCCTTGTAGGGGAACAGCGTGCTGACGAACAGGATCCGCCGACGTCCCGCGTGACGCGGATCGCTCGGGTTCGCCGTCGGGTTGGCGCGACGCCCTCCGGAACGACGTGCACCCGGTGCGGGTCGAGCCCGCGCACGCTCTGGAGGAGCTGGCCGCGCATCCACTCCGTGACGGTCACCACCGCATCGGCTCGGCGCAGGCTCGGCCCCAGCATCGACCGGTAGTAGGCGCGGTGCCCGCGTCCACGGGCACGGATCGGTAGGCGGCGCGAACCGAGGTGACCGCCAGCGGCGCCTGCACGATCACGACCTGGGGGATCCGCGCCCGAGGAGCCCGATGTTCGAGGGCGTGATCAGGACGTCGCCGAATCGTGGGCCGATGCGGGGCGCCACCCACTGCTCGGCCAACGGTCGGAGCCGACCGCCGCCCGGCGGGGCGAGGTCGACGAGCTCGCGCCCGTCGGCCGTTCCCTCGAAGACCGAGCGGCTGTCGCGGCTGCACAGCAGCGTCAGCTCGACGTCCGGCTGCCGTCCCAGGGCGTCGACGAGGTTGACGAGGAAGGTCTTGATCCCACCTTTGCGCTCGTCGACGGTCCAGGTCGGTACGACAATCCTCATCAGCCTCGGCCGGCTGTCATCATGCACCCATGCAGCGGTGGGCCCGCGAGTGCAACTGGGGGTTCTTCATCGGTCCGGACAAGGCGGGATCGTCATGGATGCAGGAGGTCCTGCAACGGCATCCCACCGTGACGGTGCCGGTCTCCAAGGACCTGCACTTCTTCAACCGCTTCCATCGTCGGGGCATCGACTGGTACCTGCGCCAGTTCGACCCGGAGGAGCAGACCACGACGGCGGTAGAGGTGTGCCACGACTACCTCTTCGACGAGCAGGCCATCGTGCGGATCGTCGACGCCTTCCCGAACGCGAAGCTCGTCGTCTGCGCCCGCCATCCCGCCGAACGCGCGGTGTCGTCCTATCTCTACATGGTCCGCCAGGGTCGGACCCGCCTGGATCTCTCCGCCGCGCTTCGGGAGATCGACGAGCTGGTCGACCACGGCCGCTATCACGCCCACCTGTCCACGGTCCTCGAGCATGTCGCTCGCGACGCAGGTGACCGTGCTCGACTTCGCCAGCTGGTGACGATCCCGGCCGCGTTCAAGGCCGGTCTGCTGGCGGGGCTCGGGGCGGATCCGGACCCGCTCAGCCCGGAGGATCTCGAGCCGGTGCGCGTGGCAGCTCGGCCCCGATCCGTTCGCCGCGGCCCGCGGCGCGAAGCTCGGGGCCGGTCTCCTCCGGCGGCTGCGCGCCGAGGCGATCCTCGGGCGGCTCAAGTCCAACCGCGGTGGTCGAGCGGAGCGCTCGTTCCGCACGTATCGCGCCAACGAGCGGCCGGTCTTGAGTGCGGGCGATTTGTGCTATCTTCGTACATTCTGGAACCCGACGCGCAGGCGCTCGACGCCATGCTGGGCACCAGGTTCCGAGCAGGACTGGTGGCATGAGAGCAACGTTAACGGACCCGGGCGCCCCCGATGACGGCCACCCGGAGGACGGCCGCGCTTCGCGGGAGCGCCGCTCGGACGGGTCAGCGTCCTCGAGCTCCTGCGGGTAGGGCTACGGACGGTCGGCCCGCACCGGCGTGTCGGTGCTGTGGCTGAGCGTGTTCGCGATGGTGTCGGCGCTGATCGAGACCGCGGCGCTCTATCTGATCGGTCGCATGGCGGTGGGACTCGCCGAAGGCGCCACAGCCATCGAGATCAACGTCGGGCCGCTCGCCCCGCACCGCATCTCCCTCGAGAGCGTCGTGGTCGCGGCCGCGCTGTTCGTCGTGGCCCTCGCGCTGTCCTCCGTCCCGCTGGGCTGGAGCGCCGCACGCGTGAGCGACCGGACGCTCGTCCGCCTCTACTCTCGCTTCACGCACGCGTACCTGCACGCCGGAATGGAGCGCTCGCACCGACACCCGCGAGGGCTATCTCCAGGCGATGCTCGGTGAGTACGCCCAACGCGCCGAACGACTCGTGCAGCAGATCTCCCTGATCATCGCGGCGATGTGCGGCATCGCGGTGCTGTCGGTCGCCGCCCTCGTGATCTCACCCGTCCCGGCGCTGCTCGCCGTCGCTCGGCGCGGTGGCGATCGGGCTGGTGCTGCGACCGCTGAGCAAGGCGTCGAAGCGGGGTTCGGTCCGGTACGCGACCGTCGGCAAGGCGCTTCGCGTCCACCGCGGCGCAGACCGAACGGGTCGGCAGCGAGATCAGCGGCGTTCGACGTCGGTGCCGGCGGTGGCCGAGCGCCTCGAGGTCGACTACCGACCGCTGGCCGACGCGCTCCGGAGCATGCGGCGCCTGCAACCCATCGTCCCGATCCTGTACCAGTGCGGTGTCCTCGCCGTCCTCGTTGCGGTTCTCGGGTGGCTCATGCTCTCCGGCCGACCCGGACGTCGCACGCCATCGGGCCCGGTCGTCCTGCTGCTCGTCCGCATGGTCGGGTTACGCAAAGCAGCTGCAGAACAGCGTGCAGAACAGCATCGAGTTCGCCCCGTACGCAGAGGCGATGGAGGACGAGATCGACCGGCTCGAGGCGCACCCCCGTCGCCGCGACGGCATCGACGTGGTCGCCGCGACGCCGCTCGCGCTGCACGACGTCTCGTTCTCCTACGTCCCCGGCCGCCCGGTGCTGCGGTCGGTCGATCTGACGATCGCCACCGGCGAGTCACTCGGTGTGATCGGACCGTCGGGCGGGGGCAAGACCACCCTCGTCCAGCTGCTCCTCGGCCTGCGCCAGCCGACCGAAGGCCGCGTGCTCGCGGCCGGTGTCGATCTCGCCCGCGTGCGGCCGTCGGCGTGGGCCGCGCGCATCGCGCTCGTGCCCGCAGGACAACGAGGTCATCTACGGCACGGTCGCCGACAACATCCGCTTCTTCCGCTCGCGGCTTCTCGGACGACGGCAGTGCGCGCGGCGGCGGTGCGGGCGCACCTGCACGAGCAGATCGAGGCGCTGCCGAACGGCTACGACACGGTGATCGGCGCCGGCGCGCACATGCTCTCCGGCGGCCAGCGCCAGCGCCTCGGCATCGCCCGCGCGCTGCTCGGCGACCCGGCGGTCCTGATTCTCGACGAGCCCACGAGCGCGCTCGACCCGCTCGCGGAGCGCATGGTGCTGCAGACGCTCCGCGACCTCCGTGGCTCCACCACGATGGTCGTGGTCGCGCACCGGGGATCGACGCTCGAGATCTGCGACCGGGTGGTCTCGATCGACGACGGGACCTTGACCGAGCTCACCGATGCGCACGCGAGCCGGTGCCGTGCGGAACGGGCCGCGCGCGTTCAGGTTCCTGGCCGCCGGTCAAGGAAGCGTGAGCCGTGCAGCTCTTCGCGATCGCCGGTGCGCCGAAGGCCGCCACGACCGCGCTCGCCGGCGCGCTGGCCGGTCATCCGGAGATCGCCTTCTCCATCCCGAAGGAGCCGTTCTGGTTCGGATCGGACCTGGAGCCGCTGCGGCGGCCCCAGGGCATCCGCACGCGAGCCGACTACCTCGCGTGCTTCGACCACCGCTCGAGGCGACCGGGCGCGTTGGCGCGGCGAGGCGTCGACCCTCTACTTGAGCTCACCGGACGCGATCGCGCAGCTCGACGAGCGAGGAACCCGACGCACTCGTGATCTGCGTCGTGCGAAATCCCGTCGAGGTCGCGCACGCGTTCCACATGCAGATGGTGTACGCCGGCTTCGAGCCCCTCACCGACTTCGGCGACGGCGTGGCGAGCGCGCGAGCACCGGGATCGCGAGCCATCCGCCGACTGTCCGGTGCCGAGACTGCTCCAGTACGAGCAGATCGCCGCGCTCGGGCAGCAGGTCGAGCGCGTCGTCGACCAGGTGGGCGCCGACCGGACCCATGTCATCGTGTACGACGATCTGGTCGACGACATGGACTCGGTGCTGGCGACGCTCGCGGCCGACTCGGCGCTCTCCGAGCCGCTCGAGGATCCGGGACGGGTGAACGGCGCGATGGTCCTGCGCTCGCCTCGCCTGGCCCGAGCGCTGCGTTCCGGTCGCCGGTCGACGCGCGGCACGCGTTGGCCAAGACCAAGCTCCCGACGGGCGTCACGCGCACGACTGGTCGCGTCGAAGGATCGGCTGCTCAAGCGGTCGCACGTGCGCAGCCCGCTCTCCGGCGTCGCTGCGGGAGGAGCTCGTCGAGGTGTTCACAGCCGGAGGTGCGCCGCCTCGAAGTGCTCCTCGAGCGGGATCTCGGCCACTGGCTGAAGCTCGCGTCAGCCGCAGTGCTCGACGTGAACACGATGGCCTCGTCGCCTGCCGCAACCGACGCGGACCGCCGCAGCCGGCTCGTCGACGCCATCTGGACGATCGGCTTCGCCGGCGTCCTCGGCGTCATCCTGCCGCTCTCGATGGTGGGCGATCCGACCGACGCCGTTGCGGTCGTCCAACCACGCGCTTGGTCTTTCTGCTCTGCGTGTTCTCCGCCGCCCGGCTCGGTGCGCTGCTGGGCGGCGCCGACGTCAGTACCTCACGATCACCTTCTACCTCTTCGTCTACGTATGGTTCGGCCTCGCCGGCCGTCGTGCAGCTCGACGCCGACTACTTCCACTTCCCCGAGTACTTCCTCGGCCGCGGGTTCGACCAGTCCACCCGGATCACCGCGACCACGATCATCTGGACCGGTGTCCTCGCCTACGAGGTCGGTCTCCGCCTCGGTCGGCGCCAGTCGGAGCACGCGCCGCGCCCGCCGCCGGCTGCGGCCGCTCCGGGTGCAGCTGCTCGGCGGCCGGTGGGACTGGCGTCGAGCGCCTTGGCGCTCGTCCTCGGCGGCTCGGCCGCAGTGCTCTTCACGACCCGCCAGGAGTTCTACGACGCGTTCGGAACGCGCGCCGAAGGGGGCTACGCGACGCTGGCCTCGGAGGTGGCGCTGCGGCTCCCGATCTTCGTGGCCGCGGTGCTGCTCGTCTACCTCTACCGCCAGCCGGGCGGGCTGAGCTGGCCGCGCGCGCCGCTCGCGCGCCGGCCGCTGGTCGTCTCAGTCGGTTGTGACGGCATTCGTGGTCAACAACATCACTTCGAGCACCCGCGCCATCGCCGGCGCGCTCGCGTTCGCGCTGCTGTTCGCGTGGCTCCGCCCGCATCAGAAGCTGGTCAGCGCCTCGCGTTCGTCGCCATCCTGGTCGGCGTCTTCTTCGTCTACCCGTTGGCGAACAGCTTCCGGCGCGCCGACCGGTCAATGCCGGGCCCCGAGCCGACGGCTCGACCAGTCTGCGCAACGAGCTCCTGTACGCCTGCGGCTTCGGGATGTTCGCGCAGGTGCACACCGGCGGTCGAGTACGTCGACGCCAGCGGGCTACACCTTCGGGCGGCCAGCTGCTCGGTACCGCGCTCTTCCTGGTCCCACGCATCGTTCTGGGCGGACAAGCCGGTCGACACCGGTGACATGATGCACGACGCGCTGGGCTATCCGCCCCAGCTGAACGAGTCGAGCCCGCTCTGGACCGAGTTCTACATCGACGGTGGCTTCCCCCTCGTGGTGATCGGCTTCGCCGCCTACGGAGCCCTCACGCGCTCGCCTCCAACGCCGCTTCGACGAGCACCGAACCCTTCTCGTTCGGCGCCGTCCTCGTTCCCGCTCCTCGCCGGGTACCAGCTCTACATCCTCCGAGGATCGCTCCTGTCCGCGACCCCGCGCCTGGCAGTGCTCGTCGCGTTGGTCTTCCGACCACGGCTCGCGTCCGGTCCACCGAGAAGGATTCCTCGCCACGCGAGCACGCGCTCGCGTGACGGACTGCACGGGCCCGCGCGTCCTGGTGGTCGAGCGCCGGACCCACGGGCATCGCAGCTTCGCCGCCGCGCTGGCTGCCGCGCTCGCGTCGGCGCGGCGCACGACTTCGCCCACGTCGAGATCCACGCGCGCCCTCTGGAACCGCGCGCTCGGCTACACGATCCAGCGCGCCCGTGGTCGCCGACTTCGAGGCCGTCCGCCGCCAGGTCGCGCTCGACGTCCAGCTGCGCTCGCTCGCTCGGGCGTCGATGCGCGAGTACGACGTCGTTCACGTCGTACCTTCCGGCTTCGCGCACGCCTTCGCACGTGTGCGCACCATCGGAGCGCGGCCGCCCTGAGCGTCGGCATGGACTGCACCGCGGAGCTGATGCGAGACGAGTTCGGGAGCAACTCCTGGCAGGAAGCGGTGCGGCACCGCGCTCGACCGGACGACGTTCGAGCGGGCCGACCATGTCGCGTGCTACAGCGAGTGGGCGCGCTGCTCGCTCCTCGAGCACTACCGGCGGGACCCCGGCGCTGACCGATGTCGTCGCACCGTCGGCGCCGGTACCGGACGCGGCGCCCGACCCGCGCCGCCCGAGAGCTTCCCCGCATCGGCTTCGTCGGTGCGCCCTGGACCCGCAAGGGCGGAGATCGCCTCGTCGACTGGTTCGCACGACGGCCGGCTCGGGCCGAGCCGAGCTGCACGTCCTGTGTCGCGACGCGCCGGCCGGCGGCACGCGACGTTCCCGGGGTCTTCGTGCACGATCCCATGCCCCGGTCGCGGGTGCTCGAGGAGTTCCTCCCGTCGTGTGACCTGTTCGTGCTGCCGACCCGCCGGGACCAGTCGCCGTGGGTCCTCGCCGAGGCGGCCGCCGCCGGCCTCCCGACCGTCGCGTCGCGCATGGGTGGCATCCACGAGCTGGTCGTCGCACGACGTCTCCGGCTTCCTGCCCGATCCTGACGACGACGAAGCGTTCTGCGGCTACATCGCGCGCCTCGTGGGCGACGCCGCGCTACGGACGCGATGGGCAAGGCCGCGCACGCCCACGCCGCGGCTCATCTCGACGAGCACCAGAACTTCGACGCGCTCGCGGACCGCCTCGTCGGGCTCGCCGGCCGTCCATGACGTCGCGAGGATCGTCAGCCTTCGAGCCGGCGACGAGTCCCCGGCACCCGCCGGCGCGCGAGCGCCGCGCGCCGCCCGCGCCAGCTCCGAGGCCGGAGAGCTCGGACGCCGGCGCGCGAACACCTCCGGGTGCACGAGGTCGATGAACCCGGCCGGCGCCGGCCGAGCCCCGGTCGGGGGGCCGTGGCCGCGTACACGAGGAGGTTCTGGCGGTACCAGGGCTCGACGTCGGCCCGTTCCCAGAGCTCCGGGCGAACGAGGTCGTAGGGCGGCGTAGCCGTGCTTGGCGAACTCGGCCGCCCAGTGCGACTGCCACTGCTCGTTCTGATGCTCCCGCCCGCCCTGACCGGGGATCGCCGCCGAGAAGAGCACCACGGTGCGAGCACGAGACCAGCGCCTCGATCACACGGGCGCCGGCCGCCGGTGGGAGGTGCTCGAGCGCCTCGACGGAGATCGCGAGATCGAACCGCTCGGCGCCCACGAGGGACGCCAGACCCGCCGACGATGCTTCGGCGAGGTCACAGCTGCGGAACTCGACTGGCACCGTCGGTATCGAACGCGGCTGCATTCCACGGGCCGTCGATGCCGACCGCCGTGGTCGCCCCTCGGCTCCAGGCAGGCGCGCAGCCACTCGCCTCGCCCACAGCCGATGTCGACGACCCGTGGCCACGGGCCCAGACCGTGCGAGCCGCAGCACGTCGAGCACCGCAGCGGCCGACCGCTCGGAGCCGGAGCCGTAGGCGTCGTAGAAAGCGTCCGAGTACGCATCGGAGCGACCGTCAGTCGCCATTCAAGCTTCTCCCCGGCGACGGGCTGCCGTACGCCGTCGCGCGCCCGTCGACGGCGACTCGCACCGGCGCCGTTGGCCAGGATGGCGTCGAAGCGCGCCGCCTTTCGTCGACGTCGAAGGCGGCCTCGGCGAATATGCCCGCGCCGACGCACCGAACCGCTCGCGTCGTGCGTCGGGTCCGCGGCCAGCGTCCGTCGCCGCGGCTCGGATCGCGTCGACCGTCGGCGCGACCACGATGCCCGGCGTGCCGCGTCGTGCGCCACGACACGGGCGGCTCCGTTCTCGGCCGGCATCGCCGCGAGGACGGCTCGCCCCGCGCAGAGGTAGCTGAGCACCTTCGAGGGCACCGAGAACGCCGCCGGCCCCGGCGTCGAGCACCGCCACGAGGACGTCGGCCGACGGCCAGCACCTCGGCCAGCCGCTCGTGGGGCTGGAACGGGAGGAGCACCAGGTTGTCGAGGCCACGCGCGGCGCACTCGTCCGCGAGCCATTCCGCGCCCACCCCTTCGCTGACCACCACGACCTGCGCGTCGGGAGCTCCTCGGCCAGCGCGACCAGCAGCTCCGGCGGGATGCTTGCGGCCGAGCGTGCCCGCATACAGGAACACCAGCCGCTCCGGGTCGAGACCGTGCTCGCGGGCCCAGGGATTGTCCTTCGGCCGCAACGGAAGGTCGTCGATGACCGCCCAGTTGCGGATCACGGTCGGCGGGCCGGCCCCGGCGTCGAGCACCGCTGCGACGAAGCCGTCGTCGATGACGACGACCGCGTCGGCGCTGCCGGATCAGCGAACGCTCGAGCGAGCCGCAGGCGACCGACCGGCGATCCGGGCCGGAGCCGGTCAACGACTGCTCGGCCAGGCCGGCCTGGAGATCCTGGAGCCACAGCACCCACCGGGCCCGCCGGAGCCGTGCCGCCACCGCGATCAGCAGCAGCGAGACGCAGCGGCACGTTGCTCGTGAGCACGGAGTCGGGGCGGCAGCCGCCACACGAGCCGGGCGGTCCGCAGCCCGTAGACGACCTCGGAGCGCAGCCGCGAGGCGAGGCGGTACTTCTCGAACGCTCCGCCGCTGTCGACCGGAATCGCGGTGACCCCGTCACCGCTGCGGAGATCGCCGTGCGGGGTCAGGTTCGACGAGCACCAGGTGTGCGTGACCGCGTGCCCGCGCCGGGCCAGCGCCCGGGAGAGGTCGAACTGGAAGCCGTGACCGGCGAAGTCGACCACGACGTGCTGGGCCATGTCGTCGTACCGGTGCCTTACCCCGTCGACCCCACGTGTCGCCCGCCCCGTCCGCTCGACGCGCTCGTCATGGGCGGTGTCTCCCGGGACGCCGATCGGCGAGCCGGGAGCCGTCACCGATCTCGGACGTCCCGCCCGGGACCGTCGTCGGCAACCGGTCGTCCTCCGCCGGACGGTAGGGTGCCGGCCGTCCCGCGCTCGGCGCTCGGGTCTCGACGGTAGCCGCCGCTGCTGTACATGTAGCTCGTAGTAGCCGGAGCTGTCCCGCTGGCGGACCGGGGTGCTGTTGACGACCGCGCCGATGACCGGAGCCTCGACCTGCTTCAGGAGGCGCACCGCACGACGGATCGGTCCCTGCCGAGACACGGCGTCGTTGGTCAGGAAGAGCACGCCGTCGACGTGCGCCGTCAACACCGCGACGTCGCTGACCGGCAGGACGGGGGGCGCGTCGACCAGGACGTAGTCGTACCGCTCGCGCAGCTCCTCGAAACACCGCTGCCGCGCTCTTCGACGCGAGGAGCTCGGGCGGGTTCAGCGTGGGTCGTGCCGGCGGGGAGCACGGACAGCAGGCGCTGCGCCTTCGATCGCGGCAGAGTCGTCCGTCGGCCGCCATCGGCGGGAGCACCGACAGCAGGCGCTGGGCGTCGATCGCGACGACCGCATCGTTGATGTCGACCTCGCCGGTGACGATTCGGCGAGAACCCGGGTCGTTGCCGACGTCGAAGAACTCGTGCAGCCGGTGGTGGCGGAGATCGCAATCGAGCAGGAGCACCCGGTTGCCATCGAGGGCGAGGGTCACGCCGAGGTTCGCCACGGTCGTGGACTTCCCCTCGCCGTGCATGGCCGACGTCACCATGATGACGCGCAACGGCCGGTTGAGCCCCTCGAACTGCAGCGACGTCCGCAGCATCCGGTACGCCTCGGACACGGCTGACCCGGCTCGCCGAGGGCGACGGCGCGCCCGTGTCGCCCGTGCTTGCTGCGCTGCCGCGGCAGCATCCCGATGACCGGCCAGCCGGTGATCCGCTCGAGCGCCGGACACGGAGCTGCAGGCGATCGTCGAGCGCCTCGCGCAGGAACGCGACGCCGACGCCGAGGAGCAGACCGACGACGAGCGCCAGGATCGCGTTGCGAAGCGGCTGCGGCGTGTAGGGGCTGTCCGGCACCTCGGCCGCCGAGATGATCTGGGCCCCGCCGGTCTCGATGCTGCTCGCCGCGAGCTCGAGGCTCGCCTCGCGGTCCTTGGCGCTGGTCGAGCCGGTTGACGATCGGGTCGCGCTCGGGTTGGAGATCGGCCTCGACGGCCGAGCGCTGGGCCACGAGGAGGCTCGACGTCCTGGGGCGACTGGGCGCTGGCGATCTGCGCGTCGATCGCGTCGAGCGGCGCATCGAGCGCGTGCAGCTGCGTTCGTCAGGTCGTCGACCTGCCTGCTCACCTGAGTCGGCCGCCTGCGTGTACTCGTCGCTGAGCTGCTGCCGTCGCTGGTGGACGTACATCTTCGCGTAGACGTTCGCGATCGACCGCGGCGCGCTTTGCGTCGGCGCTCGACGCCGGATGCTCACGACCTCGCTGTCGCGTTGCGGACTCGTCTGCGAGGCCGATGGTCACGGAGGGCTCGGACGCCGAGCTGCTTGCGCACCGCGTCGCGGACCGAGCGGGACTTCATGTACTCGATCTCGGTCTGGACGTTGACCGGGACGATGTTCTGGTTCGCCGGAACGCGCTGTCCGCTCCGGCCAGGATCTGCTCGGCGGTCGACGGGCGCAGCAGCACCTCGGCGCTGGCGTGGTACCGGGTCGTCTGCGAGCAGCGTGTACAAGCCGGCGCCACGACGACGAGCGCGACGACGAGCAGCACCTCCACTTGCGCCGCCGGAGCACGCTCGGCCTACCGGCGCAGGTCGAACTCTTCTCGGAGCGAGGGACAGACATTGCGGTTTCCATCGTGCTCGGATGCCGGGCTCAGACCGGCCGGGATCTGGCCGTGGATCCACTCGTAGGTGGCGCGAAGCCCGTCCGCGAGTGGCGTGCTCGGGCTCCACGACAGGAGTCGGCTGATCAGCTCGTTGTCGCTGTTGCGACCGCGCACACCCTGAGGTGCCGTCAGGTCGTAGCTTCGCTGCAGCCGCACCTCGGCGATGTCCTCGACGATGGTCACGAGGTCGTTGATCGGAGACGAGCTCCGCCGAGCCGATGTTGATCGGCTCGGCGACGTCGCTCGTCATCAGGCGCATGCGTCCCTTCGATGCAGTCGTCGATGTACGTGAAGCTCCGCGTCTGCTTCCCGTCGCCCCAGATCTCGATGGAGTGGTCCCCGGTGAGCTTCGCGGTCGCGACCTTCCGGCAGATCGCGGCCGGAGCCTTCTCCCGGCCACCGTCCCACGTGCCGTACGGGCCGTAGACGTTGTGATACCTGGCGACCCGGGTCTCGAGGCCGAAGTCCTCCGGAAGTGCCGGCACATCCGCTCGCTGAAGAGCTTCTCCCAGCCGTAGCCGTCCTCGGGTTCTGCCGGGTAGGCGTCGCTCTCCTTGAGCGCGAGGACGTTCGGGTCTCGTTGCCGGTCGGCGGCGTACACGCACGCCGACGACGAGTAGAAGTACCGCGCGACCGCGGCGTCGTCGCGCCGCGACGAGCATGTGCGTCGAGGTCAGCACCGACAGCATGCATGCCGCCTTGTTCAGCTCGATGAAGCCCATGCCGCCCATGTCGGCGGCGAGGTTGAACACCGTCCCCACGCCGTCGACGGCCTTGCGGCAGTCGTCCAGGTCCATCAGGTCCAGCTGCAGGTTCTCCGCTTCGGCGAACACCTGGAACCACTCGCCGAGCGGCTTGCAGTCGACACTGCGAACGTCGTAGCCGTCCTGGAGGAGACGGGCGACGAGATGTCCACCGATGAACCCGCCGCTGCCCGCGACGAGGACCTTCCCGGCAAGGACGTCAGCGCAGTCATGTCCGTGTACCTCGTCGAGTCACCCCGGTCGACTTGACGCGGGGGCCGATCCAGCCCGTCTCGTCGTGTCCACAGATCCCATCGCATCCCGCCCCGTCGACGACTCGGTTCCGGGCAGAATACCATAGATAGTGACAAACCGGTCACTACCCGTAGGTATGGGAGCAGGGGTGAAAACACTGGCGAAATGGTGCGACAGCGCCGCGGGGGGAGCCCGGTGAGCGCACCCCGATCAGCGGTTCGCGCGCCGGCGCGCGACGGTCGTCGCCATCCTGCTCGTCGCCGTCCTGCTCGTCGCCGGCACGCTCTCGGCCTGCACCGGCGGTGGCTCGGGGCGACCGTCGACGCCGGCGACACTGCGCATCGTCACCCCCGCGCCGAACGCGCACACCGGACGCGACGTCGACGTCCGAGTGGTGCTCGATCATCCGCGCATCGTGTCGACCGCCACCGGGACCGGGCTCAGCCCGAGGGAAGGGCACGTCCACGTATCACTCGACGGACAGTTCATCGCGATGTCGTACGACCTGAACCGACGCCTCACCGCGCTGGCCCCTGGACGGCACACGGTGCAGGCCGAATTCGTCGCCACCGACCATCTCCCGTTCGGCAACCGCGTCGTCGCCGCGGTGACGTTCACCGTGGGGTGACCTCGGCAGCAGGGCCACCGCATCCCGACGGCAACCCCGCCGCACCCGGCCGGCGCGGGACCCGCACGACAGCGCCCTACGCTCAGGTGATGCGACGCAAGCCCGGCCGCTGGTTCGTCATCGCCTGCGCACTGGTCACGATGGCAGGCTGCGGAAGCGGTGGTGGAGGCACCAGCGCCATCACCGCGCGAGGCGTGCTCACGTTCTCCGAGGAGCTACGCGACGGTGCCGCCACCGAACCGGTGATCGACTACCGGGGACCGGGAAACGGAGTCTGCGAAGGCACGGGGCGCGACAGTGACCTGGTCAGCGGCGGGAGCATCTTCCTGCGCGACGCCCGCGGCAGGATCGTTGGCACCGGCCAGCTCGAGTCAGGCAGCACAACATTCAAGGATGCGACGACGGGCAGGACCGTGCGGGGCGTGCCTCCGGGCGATGGCACGAGCGTCGTCGGGACCATCTCGTGCACCCTGCCGTTCCAAATTCCCGAAGTGGTTCCCGGCTCCAAGTCCTACACCGTCGCCATCGGCGATCGCGTGCCGCTCCTCCGGGTCGGACCCTCGGAGCTGGAGTCGATGGTGTTGAAGCTCGGATGACCGGGGCCCGGACAGGTCGCGGTCACTTCGTCCGCGCGTCGCGCCAGCCGCCGAAGCGAGCGCGCCGTGATGGGACGGGCTCGAGGCGCGGCCGCCGTCGTCGTCATGGCCGCGTTGGTGCTCCAGGCCTGTGGCGACCACGGCAGCAGCGGTGACGACGCCGCCGCGAACACGAAGATCGCCTACGGTCGGGCGCTCGTCTCGGCTGCGGACCTGGGGTTCGTCGCCGACGACTTCGTCGTCGCCGACGAGGGGGGCACCGCCGACACGCACCTCCGGGTGCTGTGCGGGCGCGGCGCACGACGAACGCCGACCGCCGCGGGGGGCCAGTTCCGAGAGCTGCGGAGCCCGGAAGCCGCCATTTCGGTCACGAGCTCGGTGCACGCCTTCGCGAGCGAGGAGGACGCAAAGAGGTCCTTCGACTCGAGCCGGAAGATCGCCCGGTCCTGCTCGAAGGCGACGCCGTTCACCAGCCACGGCGCCACGTTCGTGGCCACGGCCGGCCCTACGATTCAAAACGGTGCAGACGAGTCGTTCTCACTGTTCGCCCGCCAGACGGACACGGCGCTGGTCGTCGCTGACCACATCGCGCGCAGAGGCCGCTACATCCTCGACGTCCACTTCGACGTGTCCCGGGATGCGGCTGTCGATCCCGGGATCCTGGCCACGGTCGCCACTGAAGCGAGCCGCGAGTTCGCGAGCTGGGCTGACGACCATGAGCGCGGGCCGGACACGGGGTGACGGGCGTCGGTGCGGTGACCTCGAACCCGGCGACGCGGACCGACGGACCGACGATGCGCTCGGTGCAGGTACCCTTGCCGCCAGCCATGAGGACGCTGCTGTGCGGGATCCTGGTCGTCTTCGCCTTGGCGGCCTGCGGCGGCGGGGGCGCGGACAAGAACGCCGACCGCCCGTCGGTGCATCGTGTCTCGGCGTCGAGCCTGGACCCTCGGTTTCGGACGCGGCCTGAGCCGATCATCCGGCTGGCGCCCAACGTCTGGCGGGACGGCAAGGGTTACGTGTTCGGCATTGGCAAGGACTGCGAGCGCTACGTCCAAGCGCACCCCGGTCGACCCGGCGCGTGGATCGTCGGCGTCTGCTACTGATCACGGCCCGCTGACGGCGGCTCGCCCGATCGGCCGGGTCGGTCCGGCGCTCGACCGGTCCCACGGCGCCGCCGGCAGTCATGTGGTCTTCAGACGAACGGCGAGGCGCAGCAGATCGACAGCCCTCCGCACGAGATCTGAACCCCGGGCGTCGGGTGACGCACCATCGCTGCTCTTTGGTAGAACGAGAGCCCCGCACCCGAACGTCGTGGAGACTCCCATGCCGAACCCTCAGCACGCGATCCTCACCAACCTCGAGAAGTACCAGTGGTACACCCACATGAGCCGCACCGACGGTGCCGACCTCGGGGTCATCAAGGCGGCCCTGCGCGACGTCCGCGCCGCCGGATCGGAGACCGGGGTGACGGTGCCGGTCAACGTGTGCATCCTGTTCGGCCCGACCCTCCTCGCCGATCTCACCGACGACATGCCCGAGGACTTCCAGCCCTACCCCAGCTACGAGTCGCCCGACGGCAAGGTCGCCAAGGGCACCCAGGAGGAGCTCCTCCTGTGGGTCCACTCCGCGGACAAGGACCTGTGCTGGGAGACCCAGTACAAGTTCCGCACCGCGGTCGAGGGCCACATGAGCGTCGCCCGGGAGACGCCGACGTTCATCTACCGCAACAGCCTCGACCTCACAGGTTTCATCGACGGGACCGGCAACCCGGAGCCGGAGGACCAGTACGACCGTGGCGATCGTCCCGGACGGCAAGCCCGGCGCCGGTGGCTCGTTCTGCATCGCGCAGCGATGGGTCCACGACCTCGACTACTTCAACGGTCTGTCGCTCGAGGACCAGGAGAACACGTTCGGTCGCACGAAGGCCGACTCGACCAAGCTGCGGTACGCAGGTCCCGACGTCGCACCTCGCCCACGTCGAGCTGCGCGAGGGCACGACCGGTGACGACGGCACGCCGAAGCGGGGCGAGATGGTGCGGCGCTCGACGCCGTACGCGTTCCACGACGGCACGATCGGCCTCTACTTCATGGGCTTCTGCAAGGAGCAGGCGCCGATGCGGGAGCGCATGGAGGCGATATACGGCATGAACGGCCAGGCGCGCGACGCGCTCACCGACTACTCCACGCCCGCGTCGGGCTCCTACTACTTCGCGCCGTCGGTCGAGACGCTCGACGCCATCACCGCCTGACCGTCTCCGCCGCTCCGAGGAGCTCAGGCCGGCCCGGGGGCCGGGTCGGCCTGAGGTTCCGCGGCTTCTCGCGCCGGCGAAGGCCGCCGCCCGGTGGGCCGCGCAGACTTCTCGCGCCGCCGCGGGGTGTGTTAGCAAGCCGGTCGTGACCAGCACCTCCGACCTCGACGACGCGCTCGCGGCGCTCGTCGGCCGGCCGATCGGGTCCGGCGGGCCGAACGTCGCGCCGGACCCGGTGAACCAGCCGATGATCCGGCACTGGGCGGCCGCGTTCGAGGACGAGAACCCGGTGTACGTCGACGCCGGCCGCGGCCGCGGCATCGCGTCACGGCGAGATCGTCGCGCCGCCGCTGATGCTCCAGACCTGGACGATGGCGACACCGAAGATCACCGGCATCCGGGAGCGCGGCGGCTCGCCGGTCGAGGGTGGCGGCGCCAAGGTGCTGGAGCTGCTCGACGAGGCCGGCTTCGTCGGGACGCTCGCGACGAACTCCGAGTTCGAGATCGACCGCTACCTGCATCTCGGCGACGTCGTGACGGCCGAGACCGTGCTCGAATCGGTCTCGCCCGAGAAGCAGACCCGCCTCGGGGCCGGTCGCTTCGTCACGTGGGTCACCACCTACACCGACGCGGCCGGTGAGCGGGTCGGCCGCCAGATCGTTCCGCATCCTGAAGTTCGACCCGAGCGGCCTGTTCGCGGACCGGCGGGGGCGAGTCGTGACCCTGCCGACGCGGCTCGCGCCGTCGACGTCGCCCGACACGCAGTTCTTCTGGGACGGCCTGCGTGATCGCCGCCTCCTCGTCCAGCGCTGCGACGGGTGCGGTGCGTTGCGCCATCCGCCGCGGCCGATGTGCCCGCAGTGCCATTCGCTGGCGTGGACCGCGATCGAGTCGTCGGGGCGGGGGACGATCCTGTCGGCGGTCGTGATGCGGCACCCGCAGTACCCGTGGTTCGAGACGGATCCGGTCGTCGTCCTCGTCGAGCTGGAGGAAGGGTTGGCGACTCGTGGCCAACCTCGTCGGCGTCGAATCGGCCGACGACGTGATGGGCGCGGCCGGTCGAGGTGGGGTACGAGGACTTCGAGGGTGACCTGACGCTGCCGATGTTCCGGGTCGTGGCGTCGTGAGCGTCGACGCGGCGTCCGTCCGGGTCGGCGACGAGCTGCCGCCGCTGGTCATCGACGTGACCGCGACGGTGATCGCGGCGGGTGCGATCGCGACGCGCGACTTCATGCCCGTGCACCACGACCGCGAGTACGCGCAGGCGCAGGGCGCGCCGGACATCTTCATGAACATCCTCTCGGACACCGGCTACTGCAGCCGGTTCCTCACCGACTGGGCCGGTCCCGACGCGCGGATCCGCAAGCTCGCGATCCGGCTCGGCGTGCCGGTGCACCCGGGTCACACGCTCACGTACACCGGCCAGGTGACCGAGGTGCGCGAGGACGGCGACGAGACCGTCGTCGGCGTCGCGCTTCACCGCGATGGACGACCTCGGCGAGCACGTCGGCGGCACCGCGGAGGTCGCGTTGCCTCGGAGCGCCGGTTGAGCACGCTCGCCGGGAAGGCCGCGATCGCCGGGATCGGCCAGACCGAGTTCTCCAAGGAGTCGGGCCGCACCGAGCTGCAGCTCGCGTGCGAGTGCGTGCTCGCCGCGCTCGACGACGCGGGGCTCGCGGCATCGGACGTCGACGGCCTCGTGACCTTCACGCTCGACTCGAGCGAGGAGATGGAGGTCGCCCGCAACCTCGGCATGGACCGGCTCTCGATGTTCGCCCGCATCCCGTACGGCGGCGGCGCGTCCGCGGCGACCGTCATGCAGGCGGCGATGGCGGTCGCGACCGGGATCCGCCGAGGTGGTCGTCTGCTACCGGGCGTTCAACGAGCGCTCGGGCATGCGCTTCGGGAACATCGGCGGCTCGATGGGCGGCGGTGGGCTCCCGCTGTGGCTGTCGTGGTACGGGCCGTTCGGGCTGCTCTCACCGGCCGGCTGGGTCGGGCTGCACGCGCGCCGGTACATGGAGGCGTACGGCGTCACGAACGAGGACTTCGGGCGCATCGCCGTCGTCGACCGCGCGCACGCGGCGACGAACCCGGCGGCGTGGTTCTACGAACGGCCGATCACCCTCGAGGACCATCAGTCGTCGCGCTGGATCGTCGAGCCGGTGCTCCGGCTCCTCGACTGCT
Organism: uncultured Solirubrobacteraceae bacterium; assembly: GCA_963848475.1. Classification (GTDB taxonomy): domain Bacteria; phylum Actinomycetota; class Thermoleophilia; order Solirubrobacterales; family Solirubrobacteraceae; genus Solirubrobacter. The sequence goes on from CAWKDW010000014.1 coordinate 45,648, forward strand.
GCCAGGAGAGCGACGGCGGGGTCGCGCTCGTGGTGACGTCGGTCGAACGCGCCCGGGACCTGCGCCAACCGGTCGCCGTCGTCGAGGCGGCGGCGCAGGGCGCGGCGGGCGACGGCGAGATGATGACGAGCTACTACCGCGACGACCTCACCGGCCTGCCCGAGATGGGCGTCGTCGCCGACCAGCTGTGGCGGCAGTCCGGCCTCCGACCCGGCGACATCTCGACCGCGTTCGTGTACGACCACTTCACGCCGTTCGTGCTCATGCAGCTCGAGGAGCTCGGGTTCTGCGGCCGGGGCGAGGCGAAGGACTTCGCGACCGTGGAGCGGCTGTCGCTCGGTGGCGAGCTGCCGATCAACACGAGCGGCGGGCTGCTCGGCGAGGCCTACATCCACGGGATGAACGGCATCACCGAGTGCGTGCGCCAGCTCCGGGGGACCGCGGTGAACCAGGTCGCCGACGTCGAGCACGTGCTCGTGACCGCCGGGACGGGCGTGCCGACGAGCGGCCTGATCCTCGGGCGGGACTGAGCCGCGACCGAGCCGCGCACGCTCACGCAGCCTGGTGCTTGGCCGCCTTGAGGAGCGCGGCGTTGGGCTTCTCGGGCAGCGCGGTGAGCGGCGTGGCGAGCTCCTCGACCGTCGGCCCGTACTGCGCGGCGAGCGGCGCGAGCGCGTCGAGGTCGAAGTCGTAGAGCTTCGCCACGTTGCCGGCCAGCACGTCGCGCAGCTCGGCCTCGGGAACTGCGTGGAACACCGCGCGCAAGGCCTCACGTGAGTACGGCGCGCTGCCTTCGTCGTGGGGATAGTCGCTCCCCCACATGTAGCGGCCCGGACCCATCACCGTGTGGGCCGCCCAGTCGTCGGGGCCGGGGAAGCTCGAACCCACCCAACAGCTCTGCTGGAAGTACTCGGTGGCCGAGCGTGGGAGCGCGTTCTCCGCGGTGTACTTCAGCTCGCCGATCTCACCCTTGCCCACCATCGCGATGATGTGGTCGAGCTGCTCGAGCATGGGAGGGAACGCGGAGGCCGCGCCCTCGGTCATGACGAACCGCAGGCGCGGGAACCGCTCGAACACGCCCGAGAGCAGCATGTGCACGAACGGCGCGCTGCCCGTAGAAGCCGACCTCGGCGATCATGATCATCGGCACCGACGCGAAGCGTCCGTAGTTCGGCGAGCCGGTGCCCGCGTGCAGGTTGACCGGGACGTCAAGGTCCTGCAGCGCCGCCCAGAGCCGGTCGTAGTCCGGGTGGTAGAGCGGCTTCACCCAGTCGACGTCCGGCGCGACCGTCGGCAGCAGCACGCCGCCGCGGAGTCCGTGCTCCTTGATCCAGGTGGCGTCTTCGATCGCGTCGTCGATGTCGTTCACGAAGATCTGGCCGATGCCGGCGCGCTGCGCGGGCTTCCGGCCGCAGAAGTCCACCAGCCAACGGTTGTGCGCGTGGATGCCCGCGCGGCGGTGCGCGTACTCGTCCGGCTTCGGCGGAGCCGGCGAAGAGCACGAAGCCCGGATAGAACGGCGGCACGGTGTTCGGGAAGATCACCTCGCCGACGACGCCGTCCGCGAGCTGGTCCGCGTCCCGGCGGTCGTCGTCCCAGTTGCGGACGCGCAGGTCGTTGTCGCGCAGGTCCTTCCACGGGTTCTTGTACTTCCCCCGCCACGCGTCGAAGTCCTCGTGGAACGCCGGGTCCAGGTACTCCCGATACGTCTCGTGGTTCGCGCCGGCGTGCGTGTCCGCCGAGATGATCGTGTACCGGGGGCTGTCGGAGTCGTGCTCTGAAGAAACCATAATCTGATACTAGTACCAGATTCTTGTTCTAGGCTCAAGCCGATGACGATGACCGCTCCGTGACCCCGCTTCGCTGCCCCGTGGCCAGCAGGAGCGCCGGCAACGGATCGTGCGCGCGGCGAACACGCTGCTCGAGCGGGGTGAGTACGACGCGATCCAGATGCGCGACGTCGCCCAGGAGGCCGGCGTCGCGCTCGCCACGCTCTACCGCTACTTCACCTCCAAGGAGCACCTGTACGCGGCCGCGCTCCTGGAATGGGCCGGCGACTTCCCGGCGGCGCCCCGACGTTCCCCGAGCGCATCGACCGAGGACGACGAAGCGCGCCTGCGACGGCTGATGCGCCGCGCGGTCCGGTCGTTCGAGCGCTATCCCCAGATGATCCGTGCGGTGACCGTGCTCGAGAGCTCGACCGACCCGAACGCCCGCGCGCTCTTCGAGGAGTTCGCCGCGCTCAACATCGGCGCACTGATGGACGCACTGTCCTCGACCGACGAAGCCACCGCCGCCGCGATCATCGAGGCCGCCAACAGCGTCATGGTCACGCGCCTGCGGTCGTGGTCACAGGGACGGACCTCCATCCAGGACGTGCATCGTCACGTCGAACGAACGCTCGACCTGATCTTCTCCCCTGCCCCGACTCCCGGCGGATGACGACCTCGTCGCACCGAGCGTCGTCGGCGAGTGGATCACCTGTTCATCGCGCGGCCCGCTCCCCGCGGAGGTCGCTTCGCCCGGGCCGGGCTGCTACCAACGGATTCGCGAAGTGCCGCTCGTAGATGTGTTCGACGCGACCAAGATCGTGGCGAGCAAGACCGGCGTCTGCCGCGGCCTGCATGATCAGGCTCGCGTGCTGATCGAGGATCCGCGCGACGTCGTCGCTCGCTCTCCCGAGCGCCCGCCGCAGGAGCGCGATGCTCTCGAGGAGATAGATGACGACTGACGGGTACGGTGCCGCCGCGATCCTGACCTCGTCGAAGGCGAGGCCGATCAGCTGCTCCCAGCCGGCCGCCTGGGCCAGGATGAGCCGCCGGCCGTCTTCGGTCACGTCTTGGCTCGGCGGGTCGTGGTGGAGAAACGCTCGCAGCACTGACGCGATGTGGAAGATCGCGTCTTGCGCCGTTGTCGGATCGTTCACTCCCGGCGACAGTGCCTTCAAGGCCACATCTGCGAGCTGGCGGATTCCGTAGGACGCGTCCTGTTGGAGCGTGCGCGCCCTCCCGACGTGGACGGCCGCCCGCGCGTCCTTGGTTGCGTCGTCGCCGTCGGACGGGCCCGGCCACACCGTGCAGAAGACACGCCCCGTCCGGTTCGCCGCTTGGACGACACTCCGGTCCCCGCGCTTTCCCCCGGCCCGCGCTGGGCGATCCCCGACGAGATGACGACCCTGGCCAGCTTCACCACCGCGCGGCTGTTGTCCTTGCCTACGGAGTCCCAACCTCTTCAGTCGCTGGGGCAGGGCGTTCTTCGCTTCACCGCGGGATCGGATACCTACGTTCGCCAGTCCGCTCTCTTGGTCGCCCTGGACGGACAGGGACTGTCGCCAGCGCGGCGGCGGACCCGTGGCCATCTCAGCGGCGAACCCTTGGCCAGCGATTCCGATCTCTTTTTCGGGTCGAAGGCGGCGGCGATCTGCTTCTCGTATCGACGGATCCGGAACGTGGCTTGGTGGCATTGTCTCTCGACCGCGATGTGTTCTATGTGGAAGAGGATCGGGTCGCCGCGTGGGGCGACGAGGTGGTCTGGGAATCTGGCGCGGTGCCGGGCAACGGCAAGGCGCTCTTGCAGTTTCGTGGCACGGGCCGGGTGGTGCTTCTGGCCGCCGAAGGCGAGTATCTGGCTGTTCCAATCGCCGAGGGCGCCCGCATGGCCGTTCCGACTGCTCGGCTTGCGGGCTGGCTGGGGAGGGTCGTTGTGCAAGGTGTGCCGGTTGGCGAAGGCGAATCCGCGACGACCGGGATCCACCACGTCACCTGCGAGGGCGAAGGAGTGCTACTGCTAGCAAGACATGGCGAACCAAGACATGGCGAACCAAGACATGGCGAATATCGGTAGCCAACTCACCAATCTCCCGAACCTCGTAACCATGGGGAGGGTCCTCTTCGTGCCAGGCGTCCTGTACTACATGGACAACTACAGTCCTGTGCGCAGTCTAGTCGCGGCCATCCTGTATTTGATCGCCTCCTTGGGTGATGGCATCGATGGCTACCTGGCGCGCAGCCGGGGTCAGGTCAGTGTGCTTGGAAAATTCCTGGACCCGGTGGCCGACAAACTGATGGTCACCTCGGTCATGGTGTTCATGGTGGCGCTGGGCAGGGTGCCGGCTTGGCTGGTGGTTGTGCTCATCGCACGTGACCTAGCCATCACAGGTCTGCGCAGCATCGCCTCGAGTGAGGGCATCGTGATCGCCGCCAGTCGGGGAGGCAAGATCAAGACAGCCTTGCAGCTGGTGGGACTGACCTTATTGCTGGTGCACTTCCGCTATCCCTTGCTCGGTTTGGATGTAAGCATCGACTACAACGCCGCGGGGCTGGTGCTGCTCTATATTTCTCTCGGGGCCTCAATCATTTCTGGGATCGACTACGTCGTGGGTTTCTTTCGCAGCCTGGGCGAAGCCGATCGCGAGGCACCACCTCCCGCGTGATTGTCCGAAGCCTTCCGCGACCGATTGAGGCAGCGGGGATAGCGCGCGCTATGTCCCGGCGGAGCCTTCCCTGCGCGCTCAAGATCGCCTCCGCGATCCCCGGTGATTGCACGGTCTTCGCGTCGGAGCCCAGCCGGGTCGTGCGGGGATCGAGCGTGGAGGAGCTGGCCGACGCTTGGAACGAGGCCAAGGCGCATTGGCAGCTCGCCGACAGGCCGAGGGTGCCGGTCGGTATCGGCTACCTGAGTTATGAACTAGGCCGTCGCTTCGAACGTATCCGTGGCGCCATGCCGCAGCCGGCGATTGGCCCTGGCCCGAAATCGACTTTCGCTTCTACGATGCTCTAGTCGTTTGTCATTCCCTCGCCGAGGATGCCGAGATTTGGGCTTGCGAGGAATCCGCCGCCCGTCGGATCGAGGATCATCTGGCGGCGCATGTGGCTGCGACCGGGACGGACGGCACTCTGTCGGGCGGCGGTCCTCTTGCTGAAATGGAATCGCCGACGCGCCATCTTGCGGCCGTGGCCAAAGCACTCGACTACATTTGCGCGGGCGACATCTACCAGGTGAATCTGGCGCGGCGACTGGGCTGCGCTTTCCCCACACGACCCACTGAGGCACCCGGTGCGGCGCTCTTTTCACGTCTTGAAGGTTTGGCGCCAGCGCCGCACGCCATCTGGTTGGCGGATGCAGAAGCTGGAACAGCCCTGGTGGGGAATTCTCCCGAGCGCTTCATGAGCCGAACCATCGAGGGGATAGTGGAAACCTGTCCGATCAAGGGCACGCGTCCGCGCGATCCTGCGGATCCTTCTCATCGCCTGGCAGCCGACCTTTTGGCCAGTGCAAAGGATCGCGCCGAGCACGTGATGATCGTGGACTTGGAGCGCAACGATCTTGGCCGGGTCTGCGAGGTCGGTAGCGTTCAGGTGAAGGATCTCTGCCAGGTGCTGTCCTTGCCCACGGTGCATCACTTGGAAACCAAAGTGCAGGGACAACTGCGGCGCGAAGTCGGCCTAGCTGAACTCTTGCGGGCGACCTTTCCCGGCGGCTCGGTGACTGGCGCGCCCAAGATTCGCGCCATGGAGATCATCCAGGAACTCGAACCCGCGCGGCGTGGTCCCTACACCGGCGCCACCGGGTGGTTGGGCGCGGCCGGCGATCTCGATCTGGCGGTTGCCATTCGGACCGCGGTGATTCGCGACGAATGGCTGACCTTGTGGGTGGGGGGCGGCATCGTGGCCGATTCCCAGCCCGCCGCCGAGTTGGCCGAAACTTGGGACAAGGCGCGCGCCTTCAGCCTCGCGCTGGGGCCTGGCTTGCGCTGATGTCTGCGCGCAGGTTGGCGATCGCTTCCAATGCCTTTGCGTGGACCAATCCGTTCGAGGCCACGAGCCCGCGTGGGTTGTGCAAGGTCAAGTTGGTATAGCAAAGCGCCTTGCCATCGCTGTCGGTCATGGTGCCGCCCGCCGCGGTGAGGATGGCTTCGGGGCCGCAGCTATCCCAGATCTTGGTCTGGCTGCCGGGATAGACGTAAAGATCGCGTGTGCCTTCCGCCACCAGCGAAACCTTGAGTCCGACGCTGCCCAAGGCGAACTCGTCGGTGATGCCAAGGGCACGGCGAAAGCGCTCGTAGTATTCCGTGCGGTGCGACTTGGACGATACCAGACGGATCTGCTTGGTTTCTGCGATGGCGGAACGTCGGATGGGCTCGCGCTCGCCGCCGGGCCCCTCTTTCCATGCACCCGCGCCAACGGCTCCTAGCCACACGTTGCCGGTCACCGGTTGCGCCACCGCGCCCACCTTGGGACGTCCGTCGATGCAAAGTCCGATCATCACCACATAGCCGGGCTCGCCCCGCAGAAAGTCGCGTGTGCCGTCGATGGGATCGATCATCCATACACGGGACTTGTTCAGGCGGGTGGAATCATCGGGGATCTCTTCCGACAGGATGGCGTCATCTGGGAAGGCCTCACCAAGGCGGCGAACAATGAGCGCACTCGATTCGAGATCGGCCAGTGACACGGGCTCGCCACCGGCCTTGTGCTCCACGCCGAGCGGCTTGCCCTTGAAGCTGTTGACCAAGGTGGCGGCCTCCATGGCCACCGTACGTGCGATTTCAAGCTCTCGGGAAAGATCCTGCGACATTCGGAACAACCATAGCAGGAGGAATCGGGGATGCCCTGCCTAGCCTAGCGATGGCCGGCGTTGGCGGCGGCGAGATCGCGGGCCAGGGCGTGCCGACCGGCAAGGAGCAGAATGCCGGCCAATCCCACCAGCAGGCCGGTGCACAGAACCGGGATGCGCAGGCCGATGGCGTCCGAAGCCACCCCAATGAGGAAGGGCGAACAGGCGTCGCCGAGGAGATGGATGGTGGTGGTGTGCAGGCCAACGCCGCGGGCGCGGGCGTTGCCTGGAAGCACGTTGACCATGGCGGCGTTGAGCGGCCCATAGTTGAGAAAGAGAAAGAACAGAGTCGCCCCCATGGCGGGCCAGAAGATGGCGGGGGAGGGGGAGAGAACGGCCAGGGCCGTGAAGGGGAGCGCGGCAAGCAGGGTGACGCCGGAAAAAGTGAAGTGGGCGCCAGGGTACTTGCGCGCCAGGCGGTCGCCAATCGGCCCGCCCAACAGCGTTCCAACGAATCCCGTGCCAAGCAAGAGCGCGCCGAATAGGGTACTGGCCTGGGCCACGCCCAAATGGCGCTCTCGCACAAAGTAGGTTGGCATCCAAACGCCGAGTCCACCCATGGTGAAGGAATAGATGGTCTGGGCGGCCATGTTGACGAAGTAGCTTGGACGCTGGCGCAAGATGCGCAGGAAGGCGGTCAAGGGGAGTTTCTCGTTGGAAGTCTCCTGGGCGTCGAAGCGCCCGCGGGGTGGGTCGCGCAGCAGGAAGAGCGCGAGCGCGAACAATAGACCCGGACCGCCCGCGACAAAGAACGCCGGACGCCAGCCATAATGGGCGCCGATTTGTCCGCCCAAAACGTAGCCAAGGAAGATGCCGAAGGGCATGGCGGCGTAGAAGATCGATAGGGCGCGGCCGCGGCGCGAAGGCGGGTAGTGATCGGATAGCAGCGAGGGCGTGACCACGGTGTACGTGGCCTCGCCGATCCCTACCGCCGCGCGGGCGAGCAGCAACCAACCGAATGTGGTGGCCAGGCCGGAAGCGAAGGTTGCAATGCTCCATAGGGCCACACCCAGGGCCGCGATGCGCAGCCGGGACATGCGGTCTCCCAGCCAGCCAGCGACTGGACAGACCAGCGCGTAGACCAAGATGAAGGCCGATTGCAGCGACCCGGCTTGCCCGTCACTGATGCCAAGGCCCACGATAATGAGCGGCAAGAGCGGCGACAGAAGAAAGCGGTCGAGGTAGTTGAGGGCGTTGAGCCCCGTGAGAACGCCCAGCGTGGCCGTGGGCCGCGTGGAAAAGGGTTCTTTGGGGGGGGACGACACTGCTGCCATGGGTACCACGAAAGCCGTGCTCAGGGTAAAGTGCCGGCCATGAGCACACTGAAAGAAATCTTGTCACGTCCTGGAGCGCGTCCCCAAGTGATTCGCGATTGCGAGCAGATCATCAACGAGGAGGTTTCCTCGAAGGGGCTGACTGGTATTCCCATCAAGGCCGCGCATGCCGTGGTCAAGGCCATCAAGCCGGGGTTCATCCCCGAGGTCATCGATGGCCTACTCGATGATTTCGCCGATCGCCTCGATCCGCTGTACCAGGCGGCCAAGGCGAAGAATGAACCGGTGACGGCGTACTTCAACGCCCGCGCCGGCGAAGCCGCCGAGGCGCTCTTGGGCATCACCGATCAGCGCGCCCAAGGCGCGAAGAACCAAGTCGTCAAGAGCGCCTATGAGAAGCTGCGACCGATGGCGAAAAAGCACACAGAGGCCGCTATTCCGCGCGTGGCCAAGATGATCGCCAAGCACGACGCCGCGGCGACGCCAGCCACCTAAGCTCACGCGCGTCGGCAGGTGGGGCGCACTTGGCAGGAGGGCCTGGGTACCCCCATGGGCCCCACGTCAGCCGAAGTCGGCCGGTGGGGCGATGCCGCGCACGTGTTCGACGAATAGCCGGGGCGGAAGGAAAAGCAGCATGAGTCGGCCGAGGGTGATGATCTCGCCGCCTTGAAGCGTGCAAGGGGTTAGTTTGCCGATGTCGACCTCGTTGACCAAGGTGCCATTGGCCGAGCCCCAATCGGTGATGCGGTAGCTACCCTCGACCACGGCGATGAAACAGTGCTTGCGCGACACCGAGTACTCGGGAATGACCACGTCGTTCTCCGAGGTGCGGCCGATGGTAATGGGCCCCTTGGGCGAGTAGCGTGACTTGACCAAGGGGAACACCCGTCCCGCGATGCGCCCTCGTTCGAGAATGCTGTCGGCGAGGTTGATGATGCTGGTACCGGAACCACGGCTTTCCTCCAGGTCGCCGGCCATACCCAGGGCGGCCAGAAAGGGCCATGGATAGAGGCGTTTGAAGGATTCCGCCCCCACCTCTCGGAATTGTTCGGCGTATTGATCCAGGTACGAAAACACCTTGCCTCTACTAGCTAGCACGCACGCATTTTGCCCCGCATGGGGTCAGACCAAGGAAGCATAAAAACCAAGCCAAGCTTTCTGGGTATTCTGGTCAGCGGCAAACAGCTTCGCCTCCATGCGGTGGGTGTTCCCCTCGGTGGCGCAGTGGACGATGACCCCCAGGACTTCGATGGGATTCTTGGGCGAGTCGACCCGCAGGCGCACCATGCTGTTCTCTCGCAGCTTGCTGGCACCGGCAAATCCAACTCCGTCTCTCGCGAAATAGAGGGTCTCGTAGTCCGCGTTGCCGGTGGAGCGTAGAACCTGCAGCTTGTAGCTCGCCTGCTTGGTCGGCTCGCTCAGCAGCGAATGCGGGGCCAGCACGCGGCTGCCGACCCGGAAGATGCCTGTGTCCTTACCAGGTGTTGTTTCGTCCAGCGAGGCCACCGCGGAGGCGATCTTGGGTAGCACCGACATGATGTACTCGGGCTCGCCTGGTAGCAGTACCCGCAGGGCCGCGAGGCCTTCAGGGGTCGGGCTGGGTTCGTTGTCCAGATAGTAGGCGATGCCGTCGCACGCATTGACGATGTCGATCATGCCGCGATGGTCTCGGTCGGATTCCGGATTGTGATGGGAGCTGATCACGCCGATCAGCATGGGCGGCAGATTCCAGCGCGCGGCAGTAACCAGCCCAAGCTCGATGTGGAAGCGCTCCACGCACGCTGCCCAGGTGGCCTCGGGAAGCACACGGGCGTCCCGGGTGCGTGCGATGACCTCCTCGAAGCAAGCCGTCGCGACCACCTGGCCAAAGTCGTGCAGCAACCCGCAGATGAATGCCTCCTCGGGGTTGCTCTTGCGCCAGTAGGCCAGCGCCCGGCACAACATGGCGCTGGTCATGGCAATCCGCCAGTAACGCCGACGCAGCGACGATAGACAGCCGGTGACGATGGCGTGGGCACCCACGCTGGTGGCAATGGCGATCTTGCACACCTCGTTGGCCCCGATGCGCGTAATGGCGGCTTCCAGCGTCGAGGTTGGCGTGACGCCACGAAATGCCGCCGAATTGGCGTAGCGCAGGATGGTGGCCGCAAGAACGGGATCTCCGCCGATCACGCGCTGCAAGTCGCCCATTCCGTAGTCTTCCTCGCCGACTAGGCGCTGCAGCCGCATGGCGACCACGGGATAGGGCGGGACGTTCACGTTGTCGCGCTTGATGAGGTCGACGACCAGCGCTTCTAGATCTTTCGCGTCCTCCATCAGGGACAGTCTATATCCGTCGCGGGCACAAGGGTAGCCTTCCCGCGCCGGGACCGAGAAACTTTGATCGAGTTCATACCTCTGCGCGTGCGCGGATGTGGCGGGCGAGATGGAACTACAGGTCGACCTTCACAAACCCCTTGCTCGGCTTGGCGAAGAAGTACCCCTGCAGGAGATCCACGCCTAGTTCGATGAGGGTGTCGCGTTCGGCGACGGTCTCTACGCCCTCGGCCACCACGTGCATTTCCATCTCGGCGAAGAGGGCAGTCATGGCCTGGATGACCTTACGCCGGGTGGGGGAGCTATCCACGCCCCGGACCAAGGACATGTCGTACTTGACCACCTCGGGCTGAAGTGGGGCGAAGCTCGCCAGCCCAGAGTACCCCGCGCCCAAGATCGTCGAGCGCGATGCGGTATCCGAGGTGGCGAAGCTTGTCGATGCGGGTCTCGATGTCGCTAACCGTGGCCAAGGAAACCCGCTCTGTCACTTCCAGTACCACGCGCTGGGCGACCTTCGAAAGTGGGGCCTCGGGGTCATAGAGCTGGTCATCGAGCAGATCGTGGCTGTGCAGGTTGACGAACACAAACTGGCTAGGGGCCTTGGGGACATCCTCGGCCACGCGATTGCGCACGATGCGGCCCACCTCGGCGACACGATCCAGTCGCTCGGCCGCCGAAAGAAGGATACAGGGATTGGCGAGTTGCGGCTCGGTGCTGCGGAGGAGCGCCTCGTAGGCCAGGATGCGCCGTCGTTTCCAGGAAACCACGGGCTGGAAAGCCATCCAGATGGATTCCAGGGCACGATCGAAGATCTGTGTAAGACCAGCCCGATCCTCGGCTGGGCTCCAGGCTTCGCCGGCGGACGAAATCGCCATGCGACGAAGCACCGCCAGACGATGCATCTGTGCGCAGTAGATAATGGTGTCCTGCAACTGTGCCGGCGTCAGCGGTTTGAGCAGGTAGCGAAAGGCGGCGTGTTCGACGGCCGCGACCGCGGTGTCGAGCCTCGGCGTGCCAGTGATAAGCACCACTGGCATGTCCGCATCGCGCTGATGGGCGGCTTGCAGAACTCCGACGCCGTCCACGCAGGGTAGGGTGATGTCGGAGACTACGGCATCGTAGGTTCCCGAAAGCAACATGTTGACTGCTGTCTCGCCATTGTCGGCGCAGTCGACTTCAAACCCAACCGCCCGCAAGGCCCGGGAGTAGGCACGGAGTTGAAGCTGATCATCCTCGGCAACCAGAACGCGCGAACCAGAGGGCGCGGCTCGTACCTCGGGCGCTGGGGTATCCGTAATGCTAGACGCGGGGACAGCATTGGAGTGCATGATTGCCAACAACGCAAAGCCCGTGCCGGGACCGTGGGCGGCCGTGGACCGGCAAAAGGTCGCATGATCGTGCCTTCACAAAGGTGGCCATGGAGAATGAGCAAGGATCACCGTCGCCTTTCCGTCGCTGCGGCCTGACGTGACGTCGGAGAACCGACGGCGACCGCAAGGGCTCGTAACACGACCAAGGTACTTCAAGCCTTTGTCAGCGGATTGTCGATCACCGTCAAGTCGGAGTGTTGCAAATGCGACAGTTCCATCACGGAAGGCCGGATCCGCACGGTAAAAGATCGGCCCGGCTCTTGCTGTGGTTGCTGATGGACCCAATGACGGCGACTGAGTATCGATTGATGGCGGACGGTGTGGACGGCTCGAGCGCGCGGCGCCTGCGCACGGTGGACGATCTGCGCACAGGCGACAGCGCCTGTTTTATCTACACTAGCGATGAAGAGTATCGGGCAGTTCTCTCCTCTTTCGTGCGTGGGGGGCTCGAACATCGACAGCGCGTGGTCTACATCCATGACACGCGAACCCCGGACACCGTGCGCGGGGTCTTGCGTGATGGCGGGGTCGATATCGATCACGCCGAGTTCCGCGGGCAGGTCGTGTTCATGCCAGCCAAGCAGATCTACGCAAGGGGCGCCGGATACTCGTTCGAGCGTGTCCTCGATCAGCTGCACGCCCTGACCGCAATGGCACTGGCCGATGGCTGGAGCGGCCTGCGGGTGACCAGCGAGATGACCTGGATGTTGCGGCAGACCCAGGGCACCGATCGGGTGCTCGCGCATGAAGGCCGCATGGTCGGCTTCTATCGCAATAGCGCGGCCCTGGGCATGAGCCAGTTCGAGCGTGGAAAGTTTCCCGCCGAAGCCCTGCTCGATGTGCTGCTCGCGCATCCAGTGGCCGTGCTCGGTACCGAGGCGGTTCACAACTTCTACCACACGCCGCAAGCCGAGCTTTCAGGCGGCTGGCGATCCGAGGCCACTTTGGCCAAGTGGCTGTCAAATCTCAAGGAACGCAAGCGGTCCTCCGAGAACATGCGCGAGGCGCTTCAATTGCACCGTGAGGTGCTCGACAATGTGGGGTCCGGCATCATCGTTATCGACCGGGACGGCAGGGTGGTGCAATGCAATCCCTTCGTGGAACGGTTCCTTGGCGTCCAAGGCCTCGATGTGCTGGGGCGGCGGATGTCCGAGTTCTTTCCCGCCATGGGACAGGACAATTTTGAACGCGTGCTGGCGCGGGTTCTGGAGGGCGAGATCGTCCTTTCGTCGGATATGAACGTCCCCAGACCGGGCACCACCAATCCCTTCTGGATCATCGCCACACTCGCCCCCTATCGCAATCCCGACGGGCGAATCATGGGCGCTATTGCGACGGTCAGCGACATCACCAGCCGGAAGGAGATGGAGTCGGCGCTGCGCTCCAGCGAGGATCAAGTTCGCGAAACCCAGAAGCTGGAAGCCGTGGGTCGCCTGGCGGGCGGCGTGGCCCATGACATGAACAATGCGCTCAACGCCATCATTGCTTTCGCCGATCTGGCCTTGCAGGAAGCCAGCGACAACGATGGATTGCGCGACGACATCGGGGAGATCCGCTCCGCCGCGGAGCGCGCGGCGGGTATCACCAGACGACTGCTGGCCTTTTCGCGCCGGCAGGTGTTGCAGCCGCAAATCGTCGAGGTCAACACCATCGTCGCCAATGTGGAAGATATGTTGCGCAGGCTGATTGGGGACAAGATTGCGCTTGCGCTGCGTTTGGCACCCGACGCCGGGTGGGTCAAGTCCGATCCGGCTCAGATCGAACAGGTCATCATCAACTTGGCACTCAACGCTCGCGACGCCATGCCCGAAGGCGGTCACTTGACGGTCGAGACAAATGTTCTTCGCTTGGAAGTCGAACAAGCGGGCGAGTTCGACACCATCGCGCCCGGCGACTACGCGGTCCTTCGTATCTTCGATTCCGGCTGCGGGATGACCCCGGACATTCTTGCCCACGCCTTCGAGCCCTTCTTCACGACCAAGGAAATGACTCGCGGGAGCGGTCTTGGTCTGCCCGTGGTGTACGGTATCGTCAAACAGAGCGGAGGACAGATTCGGGTTCACAGCGAACTTGGGAAGGGCACGCGCGTGGAAATCTTCTTGGCGCGCGTACCCGAGCCCGCTCCCCCGGATGCGATGGCCGGGAGCACGACAGGCAGACGAGACCGTGCTACTCGTCGAGGACGAGGATCTGGTGCGAAAGGTCGTGGCGCGGATTCTGGAGCGGGCGGGCTATCGCGTGTTGGTCGCGGCCAATGGCGACGAAGCCCTGGCCATGTGCGAACGCATCCCAACCCCGATCGATGCGTTGGTCACGGATGTGGTCATGCCTGGCATGGGTGGGCGGGAACTGGCGGAACATGTCGTCGACCGCTTCCCCGATACCAAGGTCCTCTTCGTGACCGGTTTCACCGACGATGAACTGCTGCGGCGAGGAATATTGGATCAAGGTCGAGCCATCCTGGTCAAGCCGTTCTCGCCCAGGGAGCTGCTGCTCAGGTTGCGCGAGATTTTGAACACGTAGTTCAAGCCGATTCAAGGCGGCTGCGGACTCTGCCGATTCCTGACTGGAAGAGGCAATGAAAGACGGCTCATTTCCGGGCAAGTCAGCGCTCATCGCTGATGACGACGATGTGGTGCGCTCGACACTGGGGCGACTCCTGCGCCATCTGGACATGGAGGTCCTGGATGCCGCGGACGGGGGCGAGGCTATCCGCAAGATTGGCCTGCAGCCATTCGACCTGGTGGTTTCCGATCTTTCGATGCCCCTGGCGGACGGCTTCGCGGTGTTGGAATCGGTGCGAAAGAAGCAGCCGCGCACCCCGGTCATCATCTTGACCGGTGCGGGAGGCGTGCCGGATTCGGTGCGTGCCATGCGCGAGGGCGCCTTCGACTTCCTGACCAAGCCATTCCACCCGACGGCCTTTGCCGAGGTTGTTCGCGCCGCGCTCGCCCAGTCCGGCGGCAACGCGATGAGGTCCAGTCAAACCCCAAGCAACGGCACACCAACGCTTGCGGGCAGTGGGGCCATCCTACTTGGCAAGTCGGCCGTGCTGCAGGATCTCCTGGCATTGGTGCAACAGGTGGGACCGACCGATGCGACGGTCCTCATTTCAGGAGAGACGGGAAGCGGAAAGGAAGTCATCGCGCGGCTGCTGCATGCCTCGTCATCGCGTTCGGGGCAGCGTCTGGTGGCGGTGAACTGCGCGGCTATCCCGGAGACCCTGATCGAAAGCGAGCTCTTCGGCCACGTCAAGGGCGCCTTCACCAACGCCCACGAGAACCGGCTTGGTCGGCTGCGTGAGGCGGACGGCGGTACCGTTCTTTTGGATGAAATCGGGGAACTACCGTTGCCCATGCAGGCGCGGCTCCTGCGGGTCCTGCAGGATCAGTCGGTGACACCCGTCGGCTCGGAACGCTCGTACCAGGTCAGCGTTCGCTTTTTGGCGGCCAGCAACCGCGACCTGGAAGCCATGGCAAACGCGGGGCACTTTCGCCAAGATTTGTTCTTTCGGCTCAACGTCGTGCCCATCCATGTCCCGCCGTTGCGCGATCGCCTGGACGACGTGCCCACCCTGGCGGCGCATTTCCTGGAACAGGCGGCACTTCGACTGGATCGAAAGATCACCATTGCCGACAACGCTATGGCGGTCTTGCAGCAGTACGGCTGGCCGGGCAATGTGCGCGAACTCGAAAATCTGATGGAGCGCGTGGCTATCCTGGATCGCGACGGGGTCATCGATACGGACGACATTCCGCCGGCCTTGGGAGGGGAAACCGGAGAGGCGGTGGCTCGTACCTTGTGGGATCTGACCGAAAATGGCGTCGATCTGCCGACCGCGGTGGCCCGCTTCGAACGCGCGCTTATCGGCACGGCCATGCGCCGTTCGAACAGCAACAAGTCCAAGGCCGCTATGATGCTCGGAATCGGTCGGACCACCCTCATCGACAAGCTTCGCAAGCTCGGGATGTAGTCGCTACGCTTTCTTGCCCGTGCCACTGGGGTGCGTGAGCAAGTGTTCCTGCACCAGGTTCTTGAGCGTGGCCATGTCGAAGGGCTTTTCCAACCGTTCGTTGTTCACGGTCTCTAGGAAGCTGCGCGCTTTGGGGGTAAAGGCGCCGCCGGTCATGAACACGATGTCGGCGGCGCGTTGAGGCGAGAATTCGCGCAGCTCATTGTAGAAATCCACACCCGTCACGTCGGGCATCATCAGGTCGCACAGGATGAGGTCGAAGTGCTCGCCGGAGCGAATGCGATCGAGGGCCTTACGTGCGCTGGTCTCGGTGATGACCTCGTTGTCCTTGCCGAGCACGCGCTTGAGGGCGGTTCCCACGATGGGCTCGTCGTCGATGGCCAAGATGCGGGCCGAAAGCGAGGCGATGGGCCGGCGGACGCGGCTGGTCCGGCGCACGGCGCTGACGCTGTCGGATGCGGGCAGGAAAACGTGAAAGCTGCTACCTTTGCCGACTTCGCTTTCCACCGTGATTTCGCCGCCCAGGGCCTGAACGATGCGATTGCAGATGGAAAGACCCAGGCCGGTTCCGACGCCGACCGGCTTGGTGGTGTAGAACGGCGTGAAAAGGTGGCTCAATACCTCTTGCGACATGCCGCAGCCGGTGTCCCGCACCTCGACCGCGATGCGGCCACGCGCATCGACGGCGGTGGAGAGGGTGATGGTGTTCTTGTCGGCGCGGCCTTCTTCCATGGCTTGGACCGCGTTGACGATCAGGTTCAAGAACACCTGACCAAGTCGCGATTCATCCCCATGGACCATGGGGACGGGCTGGAAGTTGCGTACGATACGCGCGCGGTGCTTGAGTTCGTTCCAGGCCATGCGCAGCGAGGATTCCAGGATGCGCTGCATGTCGACGGGGCCCATCGAGGTTTCGGGGGTGCGCGAGAAGATCTTGAGATCGCGGACGATATCGCGCAGGCGTTCGGACGCCTCCAAGGCGTCGCGCAGTTCCTCGCCCAACTCCGTCCGATCTTTCTCGCTGCCGGGGTCAATCTTCAGCGTGGGCACGCATTCGACGGCCATATGCAGGTTGGTAAGAACCGCGGCGAGTGGATTGTTGATCTCGTGGGCCACGCCCGCGGCAAGAATTCCCACCGAGGCCATGCGGTCGGACACCATGAGCTGCTCTTGCAAGCGCCGGTGTTCGGTGACATCGAAGATGGTGGCCAGGTGGCCGAAGCAGTTGCCGCTTTCGTCCACCATGGAGTGGAACGCGAGCATGCCCCACAGCGCGCCCCCATCCTCGCGGCGCAATCGGCACTGGGCGCGAAACGTTGCGGTGCCGTCGATCTTGCCATGCAGGTAGCGGTTGATGGCCTCGATGATCTTCGGTTCGACGAGAAAACGCAGGAGTTCGGCGGGCTCGTTGGCGGTGGGATCCAGCCCCAACATGTCGGCCATGCGCCGGTTCATGTAGGTGGTGCGGCCATCGCGATCGAGCATCCAGATGCCCTCATGGGCGGTTTCGACGATGCGACGGAACTTGATCTCGCTGGCCGCTAGACTTTCTTCGGCCTTGCGGCGAGCGCGGCGTTCGGTGGCTTCGCGCAGCTCCCGCTCGACGGCGGGCACCAGGCGCGCCAGGTTGTTCTTGATGAGAACGTCGTGCGCGCCCGACTTCAGTACCTCGACCGCCGTTTCCTCTCCTACCGCCCCGGACACGACCAAGAAGGGAATGTCCGGCCCCGCTTCCTTGAAGATCTCGATGGCGGCCAACGCATTGAGGCCGGGCAGGGAGTAGTCGCTGATCACCACATCCCAGGGGGACGCCTTCAAGGCCGCACGAAAGTCCTCGGGAGTGTCGACCCGACGCGACTCCACCGCAAATCCGGCTCGCGTCAGGTGGCGAGCCACCAACAGAACGTCGTCTTCCGAATCCTCGAGGAACAGAACATTGAGCTGTCGGCTCATGGCAGTCCGCCTTCCCCATCCGGCACCTGGTTGAGTTCCAACCAGTACCCGCCAATCCGCTGGACGGCGCCCGCGAATTCGACGAAATCCACGGGCTTGCGAATGTAGCTATTGGCCCCAAGGGCGTAGCTGGCCGCGATGTCGGCTTGCTCGGTGCTGCAGCTCATGACCACCACGGGGATGCGGCGGCTCGTCGGGTGCTGGCGCAGCAGGCGCAGGACATCCAGGCCGCTCTCGCAGGGCAATTTCAAATCGAGGAGAATCAGCGCTGGTGGCAGATTCGCCTCGCGTCCCGCCCACTCCCCGCGACCAAAGACATAGTCGAGGGCTTGCCGGCCGTCGCACGCGCGGATGATCTCTGCAGCCCACGCCGCTATTGCGAAACGCGCGCAAGGTGAGGTCAGCATCGTCGTCGCTGTCCTCGACCAGGAGAATCACTCGCGTCTGACGGCTCATTCCAGGTGTCCAGCGCCCTTATGCTTCGAGTGTATCGCGCTGAGGCGGACACCGCCAGTTGGCGGCACGGAATGACAAGGCTAGAAGTCGATGTTCAGAGTCTTTCCGTTTTCGGTGGTCGCTATCCGCGAGTTGGGCACGGTGATCGCGCCGATGGGGGCCAACGCCTGCGAGCTGCCGATCAGGCCAAGGCTTGGCCGCGCGGTGGAACTGCAACGCATCTTGAGATCGAGCGCGCTGCTGTCTATCGAGGCCGTCGTCTCTACCCGGCAGCTCTCGACGACTTGCACGGACACCAATACCAGGGCGCTGCGATTACCCGCCGCGGCTGGGAAGGAAATCATGGTCAGGGCCATGGCTGCTATCAGACCCACCCAAAAACGCCGCCCTATCTGCGACCAACCAACAACCGCGACTGCCTGGGAGATTTGCTTGAGCACGACGCAAGGAAGAGCAGAATCCGTGCCTGGGCAGGGCCCAAAGCTAACTGTGCATATTTACTTAGTATTATAAATTACATATTTTATATGTGTCGGAATCCCGACGATGCCCTTGTGACGGTCTGTCGGCAGGCCGACGGTGTTTGCTTGAGCCGCGCTTCCGCGCACATCCCAGGCGGGGGAAAGCGCTGTTCGTCGTCGCTCTCTGGTGCGGCGGTCAGAATTGGAAGGTGACCACTACCGAGTCAGTGTAGGCGCCTGCGCGGACGTCCTGTCCGGCGGGTATGAGTCCGTAGACGGTCACGGTCGCGGGTTGCCACATGAGAAATGGCAGGTTGGTGAAGTAACGGTTGGGTGAGGGATCTCCCCATACCTGGCTGTGCGTGGCATCCAGGTAGAGGTTGTAGTTCAATCGATCGATCCCGGTGGACAACTGCCGCGGGTTATTGGTCGGCGCGTTCATTCCCTTGCTGAGCCAAATCGTCATGTTGCCGGCGAAGAAGCATTGGTAGGTGATGGAGCCCGTGGAGGCCAAGGGAACGGTGTTGAAGACATCGTAGGACCCGAAGTCGACCGAGGTCGTTCCGAACGAGCACCACTGGGCTGACGCCGGGCGCTCGGCGACGATCAGCGCTCCGCCCAGGATCGCCACGGTAACCAGCCAGCGTACGCCTCTCATTCGGACTCCTTTCGCTTCACGATACACCGGACCGTTCCCACATGGGCAAGCGAGGTGCCGGTTGCCTGAACCTCCAACTGGAAAGTGCACACACCGGTCGCGTACTGCACCTCGGCGGCATAGGAACCCGGCGGTACGTTCTCCAGATAGAAGTTGCCAGCCTCGTCGAAGGGCGAGGTCATTTCCCGATCTCCGACGCGGACGCCAATCTGCCCATAGGCCGGTGCGATCTCCTTGCCGTGGTCCTCGACAATGACGGTCCCGGCCACGGCAAGAACACGTCGCACCGGGAAACTTACAATGGCGCCACCCCGGTACGGAGGCGCGATGGTCAGCTCGGTACTTCCGATCTCATGGTCGAGCGGAATGTCCTTGTCGTCGATACCGATGCGATTGCCGTAGTACGACAGGAGGCTTGGAATGAGCAAGTCGCCCTTTGCGTCCGTGGTACCGACGACCTGGTTGCTCATGAGTCCGTGGACGCCCGCCACGCCGGGCACGCGGATCATGGCGAAACTGTCCTGAATAGGGCGGGTCAGGAAGGCGCGTCCTCCCATGACCACCAGCCCGCCCGTGGCGGTCACGGAGGCATGGCCGCGCTCACCGGCGTCGAAGCCTTGGCGCTGATACTCGGCCTCTACACGACCGAGCGAGCCCTGATACTGGGCCACGGCATCATTGAGGGTGTTGTCACCTTGAGCGACCGTCACCCGGTAGCCGTAACCCGAGCCCACCGGGAGCGAGTGCTGGACGCTGGCTTGCGCATTCTCGCCCCTCCCGCTTTGGCCACCCCAGTGGTCGGTGCGCGATGCGGCGGCGGTGGTTCGTTCAGCCACGGAGTAACTCAGGCCGACGAAGGTCCGGTACTCCACCGGGTAATCGCGCGAGTACCCGTTGCCGAATTCCGTGTAGAGGTAGAACAGGCGGGCAAAGGGCCGGCTCCAGCGAAAGGCGATGTCGTCGTTCCAGCCTAAGATCGCGCATGTCCATGTGGTGATACTGCAGGGAGAGACTGCCGATCGAGCCCAGGGTCGCGGCCAGGGTTGACGTGACGTCCAAGCTCTGTCGATCACTTCGCGGGGATTGGCTTAGGGTTGCGTATCGGTCGGTTTGGTAGCGCATGCCAAGCTGAAAGAGCACGGGCTTGCCCACGTAGGAGTAGGAAACCAATGCGGCGGCTCCGTTTTCGCCATCTTGGCGGCTTGCGGCTCCGGACGAGCCCAATTCTCCGATGGGCAGGCGCACCGCTACACTAGCGCCTCCGCTCACCATGCTGGGCGTACCTTCCACGCGCCCACCGGCGGTCAGCCAGTCGGTAAGACCTTGGCGGTGGCGACAGACGAACGCGGGCTTGCCGTAGTTCCAACTTTCTGTTCCCAAACCCTGGCGAATGACGCCCGCATTGTAGCTGAAATCGGAGAGACCCTTGGCAAGGGTCCCCAGCGCCAAGTAGTAGGGGCTGACCATGGTTTGTTGGCCGCCGAACGCATCTCGAACCACCACGCGCGTCTCGCCACTGCCGTTGGTGAGCGGGACGTTCTTGAGACTGAATTGACCAGGCGGCAGTGCCTCGCGGCGGATAAGCTGCCCGTTGACGTAGACTTCGACCGTCGAGGGGGTCATGGCCGTTCCCGACAGCTGCATGGAGGGCAGGAAGGTGAAATAGGGATCCAGGGCAAAGCTGCGCGAAATCCCCAGTCCGCCGAGGACGGCACCACCGCCTAGCTGATCTCCGCTGGCGGGCGTGTCCCCAACGACGATGCGGGTTAGCCGGCTCCTCCAGTCGACTGTCAGGTTGGTCATCATGCGCACCCACGTGCTGTCATGGAAAAGTCTGCCGTAGCTACTGGCCGGCACGCTGTTGTACTGGGCGCTATTGTAAAGAAGCGCGCCGTGCATACTGAATCCGGCCTCGCTGAACACGCTCAATCGCGTGTCCTTTCGGCTTTGCAGGTCCAGGGCACCGACTTGGTAATTGACGAACAGACTTGGCGCGGTGGCGTAGATGATACCTTCGGGCCGCTTGCTGTGCAGGTCGATTGCTCGCGAACCGAAGAACGACGCATCGGCCGAGATGTTCAAAGCCAAGTTCGTTTCGTCGAACACGAACGCAACTTTGGGCGCCAGCGATTGCAACGACACCATCGTGTCCTCGCCGTGCTTTTCGCGTTTGCCACCCACAACGTGCATGCCCGATTTCTCCAAATCGGTCACTCGAATCAGGATGTCCGCTCCTCGCATGAGGACGAACACATCCCCTACGTCGATTTGGTTGATGGTGGCGTGGAGGAATGCTGGTTGATCCTCCTCCGCGTCGGGGACAGAAGGGGCGAGTGTCTCACCGGCGTCGGGGGCCATGTCGGCTGCCCCGGCGTCAAGGTTGGCATCGACGGATGACGCGCCTCCGCCGTCCGACGAGTCTTGTGCCAAGGCGTTGCCAACAAAGACGATGTTGAAGAGCGCAGCGGCTAGGATGGGCCTCTGGATGGATGTCGGAGCCCTGGATAGCACATCCACCACTATCTAGGCCTTCAGGGGCCGCAGCCCGAAGGCTGCACGTCGAGCTTGCCGTCGAACTTGCCTTCGGCCGTCCGAACCTCGACCACGAGCCGTTTCGACTTCTTGCAAGCGGCCTTCGGGATTTCCAGCTGCCAAACGCGGGTCTCCCCCGACAGGACGTACCAACCATCGACGCTCTTGTCGAAGGTGGTGGCGGACGCGGCGTCTTGCGCTTTGACGTGAACCGACTGGACCAGGAAATGGACGTTGCCGGTGTTCTTCACCGTGAAAGAGAACGTGCCCTTGGCCAATCCCATGCCTTCGACCAAACCCGTCGAGATCGCCTTGGCTGGACGGATGAAGATGGGAATGCCCATCTTGGTGAGCACACGGACCTCTGATTTGGTGGTCTCTTTCGCCGAACGAAGCGGAGGTAATTCCTCGACGAATACGCGGTACGACTTCTCCGTCGCACCGGCGGTGACCGTCGCCCCGACGCGCAGCTTGCGCTCCCCGCCCGCCGCCAGCGAGAGCAGCCCGGGATAGACAACGATATCCTTGGTATTGGCGAGCTGCATTTCACCTTGGGGGGTCTGCTTCCAGGCCTGCACCAGCACCTTGAAGCGAAGCTCCTCTGTGCTTTGGTTCTGCAGGGTCAGCAAGGCGCTCTTATCCTTGTCGGACAGGGTTACCTTGATGGGATTGACGGTGAACGAACTGGCTTCGGCACGGTTGCCAAGACAGGCGAACCCGCCCAGCAACAGGGCTAGCCGGAAAGTACTTTTCCTCATGGCCACTCAGGATACGCTGGTTAGGCCGTCGCGGAAATTTTCGTGGACGGACCCGGCAACGCTAGAAGTTGATCGTCGAGACGATGGTGTCGCTGTAGCTGCCCGCGATGGCCTGCAGTTGCGCCGACGGGATGCGCCCGTACATGGTCACCGTGACATCGCTGCCGGTTCCGTTGAGGGCTGTGCCGGAATTCACATCGCCACCGTCGCCGGTTCCCCAAGTGACCAGCCGGCCGGAGTCCTTGTAGATTTCGTAGGGAATGAGAACCGCGCCGTCCTCGTGGGCCATCTGTCGCTGGCTGCCGCCGTTGTGCGCACCAGGGCCGAGATCGATGGTGATACTGTCCGCCCCCTTGGTGCAGCGGATGGTGATGTTTCCGGTGGTATCGTCGGGGCTCGAGCTATGGGTGTTGATTGGGTCATAGTCGGCGAACGCCAACGTGGCGGTGTTGATGGTGCAGCTTGCCGTAACCGTCGTGGTGACGTCGACGGTGCTGGTCGCGGCGGCGAACGCGGAACCGAAGGTCCCGGCGACGAGCGCGGCGGCAAACACTGAGGCGGCGATTGCGAGCTTGGCGGTCCTGATGGTCATTGGGATCTCCTTGATGGTTGCACGGGTTGAAGATTAGAAGTTGACGGTCGCGACGACGGTATCGGTGTACGTTCCAGCGGGCAGGTCCTGCCCTCCGGGAATGCGTCCGTAGACGGTGAAGGTGCGCGGCGCCTTGCTCGGGGCGACTGGAGGCGAAAGCAAGCCGGACCCTGAGTTGCCCCAGACGGTGGCCCGGCTCGCATCCTGGAAGAGTCCATAGTTGAGAAAGTTGGACGTGCCGTTGCGCATGCGCATCTGAGTGCCCGAGGCGTTGGCCCCTAGTCCGAGCCCGATGGTAGCGGCGGAGCCCTTGGTGCACGTGATGGTTACGGATCCCGACGTGCTGTCGTCGGCCGCCGAGGCGTGGGTCAGGATTGGGTCATAGGCTGGGAATCCGACCGCGGAGGTCGTGATGGTGCAATTGTTGTTGACCGTGGCACTCACCGATAGGTTCGCGCTCGCGGTGGCCGCCTGGACCGGCTCGCGGGAGCGCGTCAGCAGCGCGCCCGCGGCGATGAAGCAGAGGGCTGACGTGGAAAGCTTCATGGGCCTATTCATCCATCAAGGAAGGGGTGCCTGGTCTCAGAAGTTGACGGTCGCGAGGACGGTATCGTTGTAGGTGCCGGCAGGCAGATCCTGATTGCCAGGAATGCTTCCGTAGACAGTGTAGGTGATCGGATCCTTGCTGGTTGGGGTGATGGACTGGAGGCCGAGCCCAGAGTCGGTCCAAGGCAAGTTGTGCGACCCATCCTGGAAGAGTCCGTAGGTCAGGTAGTTCGACGCGCCATCGGACATGCGATTCGATCCAGAGTAGTTCAAGCCTTGGCCAAGCCCGATCGAAGCGGCGGTGTTCTTGGTGCACGCAATGGTCACCGAGCCGGAAGTGCTATTGTCGGCGGCCGTCGCGTGGGTCACGATGGGGTCGTATGTAGGAAATCCCACCGCGACCGTGGAGATCGTGCAGTTGCCACTGATGCTGGCGCTGACGGCCAGCTCCGCGCTCTTCGGCTCCGCCGCTTGGGCCACATTGGTGGATCCAATCAAGAGCACTCCGATGACTGCCAAGCCAGAAAACAGTTTTGCACTCTTCATGGTCATCTCACTTTCTTTGCTAGAGAACGCTGCCTTTGTTTTTATCAATCAGAACGCAATCCAACCCACAGGACGACTTTTGCGATGTCGGCGCGCCGCAGGTCACGTGCTGTCGCAGCTGGACTCGCACCGCTGAACCACTGGCTAGGCTGTCCAAGAGCGATTCGGTGAGTCCACCGATCAATCGGTTCCCAGGGGCGGCGAAGAGCGAAGGGGTTTTCATTTGCGCGAACAATGCCAAGATTCTATGTATAGAAAGTGAAAGGTGCAATACATTTTTGATGTTGAAACAAAATCCTCAATTCCCACCGAGGCTTGGCGCACCATGACGGTGGCTTATCTTTTTCGTGAAGTGGACCGATAGTCAGTCTTGGCCCCTGCCTTTTCGTCGGTGTTCCGCCACCCGCAGTCGGATTCCCGTATCGCTTTTCCGACAAGAGGACCGATGGCATAGGCTTCACGAATGGGTCGTCCGCGGGCCGTTCGCACACCCGAGGGGAACCCGATCGGCTCTTGCTACTTGCGATTCGTCCGGTTGAACTTCTTGTTCGCGCCGCTCGAGCGCCTGGACGTGGACCGCTTGTCGTCCAGGTCGGAAAAGGATTCCGGGCCTTCGTCCTTGTACAGCTCGGCCTCTCGCTCGAAGAAGTCCGTTTCGATGGACGAGAAGTTTCCGCTCTTGTGCCGCGGGTCAGGCGTCAAATGGCGAGCGCGGTCACTGTGAACCGGCTCGCGTTCGTCCTTGGCCGCAGTCGTTGATTCCGATGCTAGGGTCGGATCGAGCTCAACGGACGGTGGCGTCTGTTCGGGCCTCCCGGCGCCCCGGGGAGCCTTTCCCGACGGCGATATCTTCATTTCGCCGGTCAAGCGCAAAGGATTCGATGGGGCCGCTCGCTCGCTGTCTTGCGCTGGGGTATTGGCTTTCTCTGGCGGCGTCGTCAGGGTTGCGTCGAGCTCGATAGACATGCGGTTTTGCGCGGGCATCTGCCGGCTTGTCCTTCGGGATGGCGCGACCTGGATTTCGCCCGTGATCTTCGCGGCCGGAGTTCCCGCAGCCGAGGGTGCGGCGGGATTGTGGAGCACCGGCGCGACGGGAGTTTGCACCGCGGAACTCGGGGCCATGGGGCTTGGCACGCTCGAGGTCGACGCCTGGGCCGGTTCGGGTGCGGGTGGAATCTCCAACTGGGAGAGATCCAAGACCACCGACGTGCGCGTGGGTACCGTGCGCAGGGAAGATTGCGTTCGTCGTTGGCGCGGCTCGATGGTGCCGCTTGCCTGGGTACCGGGCGAGGCTGTCTTGGCTTCTGGCGAATCGGGGGAAAATGAGGAGGAAGATGAGGAAGAAGACAGGGAGTCGGACGTGCCGGTCAAACTCGAGCCGAACCCATGCAGGGTGTCTCGGAGCGCGGCGACGGGCGCAGCCGGGCCACTTCCCGCCCCGGCCATCGTGTTTGCGATCGGCGCCGTTGCCATCGGCGTTTGCTCGACCGGTCCGGCGAGAAGCGCCGGGGCAGGGGGCAAGATGGGCATGCGCGCGGTGATGGACTGCTTCGAGGTGGATACTGGAATCGCCATGCCTATTGGCGCGATCGACTCTTGGCCAATGGCCGGAATGATCTCCAGGGTCTTCTTGTGCTTGTGACCCGGGCCTGCGCTGGGTGCATTCGAGCCTTCGCGAACAACCGCTGGCGTCGCTTGCGAACCGGCCGTTGCCGGCGCCACGGGTAGCGGCGTGGGCTGTTCGGCGCCGTCGTTGTTCTTCGTCCGGCTGGTGCGAGGGGACGCGACCCCGACGATTTGTGCGGTCTCCCAGAACTCCTCCAACGGTGACCGCGCCGCTCTGTCCGATTCAGGCTTGGGGTCGCGGCGCACCAGAATAGCCAAGTCCACAAGGCGAGCGAGGATGCGTACCGTATCCAGCACCCGGAACGGACTTTCGTCGATGATATCCGCAAGCGAGCGTTGGCCGTCGCACAATCTGACCACGGGGGTCACCTCGGCAGGCACCGCGTTGCTTGAGTGTTGAAGGCGCTCCTCGCTGCACGCGTAGACGGTCGTGGATGGCCCGATGTCCTTCATCGCGTGGGTGAAATCGCGCTGAAATCGATCGAACTCATCGATGAACTCGTGAAGGGTCTGGTGGATTTGCCCACGCCGGGCCACGGGCCGCAATTGCAGCTTCAGCGCACCGTCGTTCCAGACGAGCACGTGCTGGACCGCCGCCATGCCTTGCAGCGAGCCCGCGCCCACTTGGGCCGAAGTCAGCTCACCTTCATGGAACAAGAGCTCGGCGTGCCGGCCCTTGCGTTCTAAGCGGAGTTGACCCGAGCGCTCCAGACTGCACAGGGTGCGAACCAGCGACAATGTGGTTAGCGGCGCGATGGGCGTGGTGAAGCACGGCTCTTCGCCTGGTCTCTGCGCGGCGGTCACGCCCGCTGCGACCAGGAGTTCGCTTGCCGTCAGTACGTCGCGAACGAAGGCAGGCAGAGGCAACAGATCTACGTCGACGTGCTCCTTGATCGGTTGGCGCAGTTCCTCGGGTCCAAGCACCAGCAAGGGCAGGGTGTGGAATGTGTCCTTGGCGCGGACCTGGCGAATGAGCGTGTGGGCCTTCTCGTGCTCGGTGCGCGAGGCGATGACCATGATTTCGGCACCCGAGGCCTTGACCAGCAGGGACGCCGTCTCTGGTGTTGGACAGGCTGTGATCCGCCAATTCGCACCTTGGAAACCGTAAACCAATGCCTCGAGCCCCTTTGGATCGGCATCGACGATGAGCGCGGCGTGCGAGCTGGACATGATGGAGCGGCGAGGGAGTGGCAGCCAAGGGCGAGTATATCGGCGGCGCCAATCCGCTGCACGAACGAATCACATCTGGCTGGGTGTGATCGCCGTAACTGGATCGGATGCGCCGGTGAAGTAGCCAGATCTAGGGGAAGCTAAGGTTGAGGTGCCGCCCGGATTTGAACCGGGGAATGAGGGTTTTGCAGACCCTTGCCTTACCACTTGGCCACGGCACCCTGATTGACCCCCCTTATGTAGCACATCGGGCGCCGGGACGGTCAACACTAGAAACTTTGTGTCCTCGGGGTTCCCAGCTAAATCGTCTCGTCCTTTTCGTCCGTCGCGGGGTGGACGGGGGCGCCCGAGCGCAGGTAGCGCGAGGCCATGTCGAATTCAAAGAATGACATCATCTTGGTCTCCACGACCTTGCTCCACAGGGCATGGGCTTGCTCGCGTTGTCCATTCGATAGGCGCCGCATGGCCTCGTAGAAATAGGCTTCGGCGCGCTTGCCGCTTGAATCGGCCTTGGCGAGGAGAGCCGCGTAGTCGATCTGTCCGACCGCGTACCGGGCCAACTCGGTGTACCAGGCGGCGGCGCGAGGGGGGCGTAGCAGGATCTTGCGCCCCGCGATGGTGCGTAGGTAGGCCATGGCCCCCGCATCCGGTACGTTGTTGCCGCGCCTGGTGAGGTCGAGAATCCAGAGCGACGCATACACCTTCACGTACTCGGAGACTGAGCGTGTGGACTTGGCGAGTGCCTGCCGGTAGATGTCCAGGGCGGCATCGGTTTCCCCTCGTTGAACCAGAAAGGCAATGGAATCGAGGTAGGTCTGGTCGCGGCTTTCGTCTTGCGCGATGGCTTCATCGAACTTGCGTAGGCCTTCGGCCCGCCGGCCGAGCAGGTAGTAGAGTCGTCCGACCTCGAAGGTTGCCTCGGCCGAGGACGAAAGGTTCTTGCGCCGAATCTGCTCCAGCATCAGCCGCTCCCAACCGCGAGCGGACACACGCCACGCCTTGCGCGCGTCCTCGAGGTCGGCCGTCATCTCATAGGCGTTGCCAAGTAGGAAGGACAGCTTGGCTTGGCCCTCGACAAAGGGAATGGTGTCTTCGGCAGGCGCGGTGCGTTCACGGCTGTCCAAGGCCTGGCGAAGGAGTGTGATGGCCTGTTGGGGATCGCCGCGTTTGATGGACAAGCTGGCGAGCTGACGGGTGATATCCACGTCGTTGTCGCCAGCGCGGCGGGCGCGAAACAGAAGTGGTGTGGCCTTGTCGATTTGTCCAGCGTCGACCATGCCCGACGCCAAGACGAAGTCGATGTCGGCGTCATCCAGCTTGAATCGTGCCGCGCCGAAACGGCCGCGTGCCTCGGCGAATTGTGCACGCAAGTGGTTGGCCTCGCGTTCGGATTGGGCGATGTGATCGGGATCGAGGTGCATCTTCAGTCGTAGAAACGCCAACTCCATGCGTTCGGAGGCCAGCTCGGCCTGCAGGTCTTGGTCGGCCTTGCTGCGCGCGGCCACCGTCGCGGCTTGGTCAAGATAGCGCAGGGACAGCAGGGGCTCCGAGAGCATGCGGGCAACCCGCGAGGCCAGGAGGAGTAGATCCGGGTCGCGCGGGAAGGCGGCGAGGCCCACGCGCAGGACACCCAGGGACGCGGCCGGATCGATGCGATCCGTGGAGGTTCCGTGCAGGACTTCATTGCGCGGCAGGAATCGCCTTGCCAGGTCCAGGAATTCAGAGGCCTTCGGCTGCGGCGCGGCGACGGCCAGGGTGAGTCGGCGAAACTCCGGGTCATCACCTGTCGTCCCGGCGAAATGCTGGGCGGCGTGGTTGGCCTTGGCGAGCTGCCCGCAGCGCAGATAGATGGCCGCTGCGGACACCGACATGGCCGACAGCGATTCCGTATCGAGAAGGAGTTCGCTGAGCAGGTTGCGTGCGCCTTCCCGGGAACTCATGGGGTGTCTCAACATCCCGGCCACCTTGTCCTGTCGGGCAAGCTGGATGCGTGACAGCCGGTCCACGACGTCGGGCGCTGGCCAAACCGTGGCAACGCTTTCTAGGATCTGGCTCTTCGGGGCCACGCGGTGTGGGCCATGAAGGCCGCGGCCGAGTTCCGCTCCGGCGTCAAGCCACGAGAAGAGCTGGTCCAGTCGAGATGGCCATTCGCGGTTGGCCGGGTCAATCGACATGAGTACGAACAAGGCCGTCGCCACCGGGAGCTCCGTGCCGCGCGGAGAGTAGGCCGCTAGAATCAATTTGGCCGAACTCAGAAGAAGCTGGCGTTCACGGTCCGAAAGCCGCGGTCCGCCAGCGACCCACAAGGCGCTGGGCGGGAAGAGATCCAGGGCGTCGCGGAAGGAATCCTGCAGGCGATCGAAATCGTCCGCGCTGCCCAGGATGGAAGGGTCGCGTCGCAGTTCTTTGGCGTCCAGTGCCGCGATGGGCGCCAGGAGATAGTCAAGGATCTTGCCGCGCAGGCGTGCCCGTACGGCCGTATCTTCCGGCAGGGCTTGATACAGAAGCTTGGCTTCGAAGAAATCCTCTTCGGTCGTGATGGATGCCACCGCGTCGGCCTCGTTGGCCAGTGCTTGCACGGTCGCGCCGAGCGGCGCTGACTTCGTGGCAGTGCCGTGGGCGCAGCCAAGCAGACCTGCGAGACCGAGGACAAAGAGCAGGCCGGAGGAGCGTGGCAAGGGGTTCAACATGGCCGAAGTCTAGCGCGGAGAGGTTCCCGCGCGCTATAAAGCCAACGCGCGATGGTGTCGCAATCGTTCCGGCGGTGGTCGTTCTTCTCGGCGAGCGGCGAGGGACCCTGGATTCTCGCCCACCGGGGCGCCAGCGCGCTCGAAACCGAAAACACCCTCGCGGCCTTTCGTCGTGCCATGGCCGAGGGCGCCGATGGCGTCGAGCTTGACGTTCGGCGCTGTGCGACGGGCGAGGTGGTGGTCTTTCACGACGAGGACTTGTCTCGGCTGGCGGGCCGGCGTGACCGGGTCGACCAACTCGCTCTGGACGACCTGCGCAAGGTGCGGCTTTTGCCTGGTGGTGAGATTCCAACCTTGAACGATGCCCTAGACGTTTGCGGGTCCGACGCTTTGGTCAACATCGAGATCAAATACGCCGGGCTCTTCTCCTCGG
This sequence comes from uncultured Solirubrobacteraceae bacterium, assembly GCA_963848475.1. Lineage (GTDB taxonomy): Bacteria > Actinomycetota > Thermoleophilia > Solirubrobacterales > Solirubrobacteraceae > Solirubrobacter. The sequence goes on from CAWKDW010000014.1 coordinate 75,617, forward strand.
GTTGTCGCGCTTTGGTCGATGCGGTGGCCGCAAGCGTGGATCGCGCCGACGGGAGACAGCGGGTACTCGTCTCGTCGTTTAGCCCGGGCGCAATCGGGTGGTGGCGCAGGATTCGACCGGAGGTGCCAAGCGGTCTGCTCTTCGAGAAACCGCGGCCATTCCACAGGCCATGGCCTTTGCGCACGGACGTGCTGCTGCCGCTGTTGCGGCCGTTTGCGGTTCACCCTGAGCACAGCCTGTGTAGCGCCGAAAGCGTGTCGCGGTGGCGCCGTCGCGGTTACGCCGTGAACGTGTGGACCGTGGATGATCCCCGGCGCGTCGCGGACCTCGCTGCCATGGGCGTAAGCGGCATCATCACCAACAATCCGGCCCGGACGCGAACCGCGTTGACCTTGACCCGACGATCCGCGGGTGGCTAACATCCCGCCATCATGAGAACATTTGTCGGGGCCGTGTGCCTTCTGCTCGCCCTCGCGGCATGTGAAAGCGTCACCTCCGAGCGGATCCAAACCTGGAAGGGGACGCAAAAGGGGCCGGAGAAGCTCGAGACCGCCCTCAGTGACGGAAACGTTGCCGCCAACCTGCGCGCTGAAGCGGCCGCCGCATTGGTGGACATCGGACGGCCTGAAAAGGTCGACGAGATCATGGCCGCCATGCCGGCTGGCCAACGATGGGAAATCCTGAAGACCCTGGTCGAGATCTACATCAAGGGCATGTCCAGTCCGAAGCTGCCCAAGGCCCGCGAGGCGCGGGATGCTCTATTCAGCGTGCGCCCATACGCCCCACCCGAGGAACGGCAACGCATCGATGGCGTGCTACTGGCATCCATCGAGAAGGATCTCGCCAACGGGCGCTTCACGGGGGGCCGCCACTCCCTAGAAAAGATTCTCGCGGCCATTGGGCCAGCCTCGGGTCCTATGCTGGTCAAGCTGCTCGGCGAGCCCAAGTCACCCTACAAGGGCCTGGCCGACCTTTTAGTCAAGGTCGGCGACGAATCCACGCGCGACAAGGGGGGGGCTGCGCTGCTTGCGCGCATTTCGCCGGGCAAGGAAATTCCCACCGACATGTGGCTGGCACTTGGTCTGCTCGGCGGTCCCACGGTGACAAGCTACCTGGCAGGCAAGATGGAAAAGGGCTCTACCGAGGATGCCATCGCCGCCGCCAAGGCCCTGCAACAGGCCCGTTTTCCCACGGTGTTGCCGCTGGCGCTGAAGATCGCGGGTGACGCCAAGGCCAACAAGGAGTTACGTGAAGAGGCTTTTGGCGTGATCGAGAAGATCGGGGGACCGGAGGCGGTCAAGGGGCTGGTGCATATCATCGCCCACGACAAGAACGACCTGGTTCGCTACCGCGCTCACGAGGCCGCTCTCGAGGCCGGCAAGGCAGACGCCATTCTCCCGGCGCTGCAGGCCTTTCCTGGCAACCTGTCGTTCAAACGGGAAGACGTGGTGGATTTTCTGGTCAAAGACATTTCCAAGCTGGGCGCCACGGCCAAGCCGCAGGTCCTGGCGGCCTTGGTCTCGCCTTCTGCGTTGGCCCGCATGACCGGTATCCTGGCCCTGGAGGCGCCCGTGGCCTCCAATCCCAACGGTCACCTGGGCGGGCCCGAGGATGCCGCGGCGCTACTGAAACTTGCGGACGACAAGGCCTCGATCAAAGGATTCCCGGCAGGGGAGACGGTTGGCGCGGAAGCCAAACGAGTCGCTTCATTGTTGCAAGGTAAGTAATCTGCACTTGGCAAGAGGCCAAGCTAGAGTCTATGAGAGAGCAAGGGTCGATCATGTCCACGGATCCGAATCGCAAAACACTCCGTCACTTCTATTGCGCTGACGGTATTTGGCAGATATTCGAACAGATGTCCGAGGGGATGGATCGCGGCGTCGACGAATTGGTCAACGAAGCGATGCGGGCCTTCGCCGAGCAGAACGGGTACTTGGCCGGTCCGGATACCGACGCCCAGCCTTCGGGACTGTACGTGTCCGATCCATCGCGATCACCCGCCATGCCACCGCCCTTGCCCGCGGCGCGCATGACCGCGCACTTCGCGGGCGCCCGCCGCTGCCACCAGGTGCTCCTACGGCGGTGCCGCCTCCGACGCCTGGGGGAGGCACCATGCCACCGCTGTACCTCCTCTTCGGCAACCAGAAGTACATCGTGGACAAGGATCAATTCATCATCGGCCGCGGCGCCAAGTCGTCGGATTTGCCCATTCGAGACGGCAACATCTCGCGCAAACATGCCGCCGTGGTTCGGCGCGCCGGTGCCTACTACATCAAGGATTTGGGTTCGACCAACGGGATTGACTACAACGGTGAGCGCATCGAGGCGCGCAAGATTGAGGAAGGCGACGTCTATTCGATCTGCGACTACCAGCTAAAATTCACGTATAGGTAGCTGGACAGTGGCCGTGTGCCGTCCAGTGTTCCTGGACGATCCGCTGGTGGTGTTGCCGGGCGCGGGACCGGTGACCTCGGCGCACTTGGCGGAGCGCGGGCTAAGGTGCGTGCGCGACCTGCTGTTCTTCTTCCCGAGTGCCTACGAGGACTATCGAAAGACGTCTTCGCTCGGCCAGCTTGCTGGCCTGGCGCCTGGAACCTCGGTCGTGGTTCGCGGCAAGGTGGTACGGGTCCACAAATTCTTCCGTCGCATGCTCGATGTGATGGTCGAGGAAGATGGTGTTCGCCTGCGCGCACGTTGGTTCAGGCCCAACCCGGGCATGGCCAAGAACTTCGAGAAAGGCGCCATGGTTGCCCTGGCCGGCAAGTTGCGCTGGACCGACGCTGGCGAGGCGGAGCTGATTCATCCCAGCAACGTCACGGCGTTGCTTTCCGAATCGGCCAGCGTGGGGATCCGGCCGCGCTACCCGACGATCGAGAAGGTTCCCGGTCGCACCGTCGAGAAGCTGGTCGCCGCGGCGCTGACCGCGGCTGGCCAACAGGTCCCGGAGCTGTTGCCCGAATCCACGCGGACCGAGCTTGGGCTGCCCGGCATCGTCCAGGCGCTGGAGCAGGTGCACCGGCCACACCCGACGCTCTCCGAGCGCGCGTTCGAGGAACTCGCGGCTGGCACTTCCATGGCACAGCGGCGGTTCGCGCTCGAGGAACTGTTCGTCTTGCAGGTCGGCTTGGCGCAGGAGCGGGCCCGCGCCAAGCGGCTCAGTGCACTTGCCTGCACGATGGATTTCGGTCGGACCGTGGCCGAGGTGCACGCCGCTTTGCCATTCTCCCTGACCGCCACTCAGGCGCATGCGGTGGATGCGATCTTCCGGTCCATGGCCGCGCCATCGCCCATGCAGTGCCTGCTTCAGGGCGACGTGGGGAGTGGCAAAACCGCGGTGGCGTTCGCGGCGTGCGTGCGCGCGGCGAGTGCCGGCGGGCAAACCCTGTTCATGGCGCCCACGGCCGTACTAGCCGAACAGCACGCCCGCACCTTGGGCGTCTGGGGAGCCGGTGCCAACCTGCGCACCGGACTTCTCCATTCTGGGCTCGATGCCGCCGAGCAGAAGCGCGTGCTGGCGGCCGCCGCGGCGGGCGATCTGGATTTGATCGTGGGCACCCACGCACTGTTAGAGGCTCGCGCTGAGATTGCCCCGCTTGGCGCTAGCCATCGTGGACGAGCAGCATCGCTTTGGCGTGCGCCAGCGCGTGCGCCTGCGTCGCTCCGACATCGGCGAAAACGGCTGGCAAATTAGCTCGCAAGACGGCATGGTCCCGCACTTGCTCGTGCTTTCAGCCACACCGATTCCCCGTTCACTGGCCTTGACCCTCTATGGTGACCTCGACCTTGTCACGCTGGATGCCTTGCCGCCCGGACGGCAGCCAATCCTGTCGCGGGTCTGCCTTGGGCCCGACGAGCGCGAAGTGGCCTACGCGGCGCTAAAGCAAATCGTGGCCGCTGGCGGACAGGCGCTGATTGTCTGTCCGACCATCACCAACAGGGACAGCGAGGTCCGGTCCGGGTATCGGTGACCGCGTTGGCCCGTGCCCTGCGCACCAGTCTGCAACCCGCGCGCCTCGGGGTTTTGCACGGCCAGCTCACGGCTGAGCAGCAGAGGACCGTGCTTGACGACCTGCGCACCGGGAAGATCGATGTCCTTGTCTCGACAACCGTGGTCGAGGTCGGCGTGGACCTGCCGCGTGCCCAAATCATGGTCATCGAGGACGCGGATTGTTTTGGCCTGGCCCAGCTGCATCAACTGCGTGGTCGGGTCGGTCGCGGTACAGCGCCAGCGCTCTGCTTCCTTCTGAGTTCATCGTGCGACGCCGAGGCGATTGACCGCTTGCACGTCGTGGCCTCGACCCAGGATGGCTTTCGCATCGCAGAGGAAGACCTGCGCCGCCGCGGCGCCGGCGATCTGCAGGGCACGCGCCAAAGTGGCATACCCGAGTTGCGCTTCGCCGACCTAGCGACGTACGTGGGCCTGATCGAAATCGCGCGCAAGGCCGCCGCGACCGTGCTGTCGGAAGATCCCCATCTTGCGAATCCCGAACATGCGGCGCTTGCTCGCGCGGTACGGGCGCGATTTGAGTCGGCTCGCCCCGTGGCCGAGGAGGCCGGCTGACCATGAACAGCGCGCGGCGGGCGATTTTCGCCGGCTTCTGGGGCGGCTTGTTGGCAGGGCTGCTCGATGGCATCGCCACGCTGCTCGCCTCGCCGGGGATGCTCGATGGGGCGCAGCGCTTTCACCTGATTGCCATCGACAGCGGGCTGGGGGCGCTGGCGGGCGCCGGTCTGGCCGTGGTCTTCGTCGGCTGGACCCTGGCGATGCAACGCCAACCCGCGCGGTCGCGCCGGCTCTCGGCTGCGCACGCGGTGGCGCTGCTCTTGGCCTTGCCAGTGGTCGCCTACGATTCTTTTGCTCTCTTCCACGGCACGCAGGCCTCGAGTGTTCCTGGCCATCGGCTTATCTCGGTCTTCCTGATCATCATCGCTTCCGTGGTGATTTGGGCAGCCGTCACCTTGTGGTGTCGGCTGCTAGGGCGCGTCGAGCCCGGGGACGGAGGTGTCGTGCCCTCTGGCCGTGCGAAGATTCTCAATCTCGGCATTGGCATCGGCCTGGTATTCGTGGCGCTCGTGGCGGGCTCGACCAATCGCCACGTGCTGCCGCGCCTCTACCACTGGTTTCACCTGACGTTGACGCTGCTGTCGTTGCTGTCATGCGTGCTGGCGGTGCGTCTGCTGCTGGGGCTCGGGCGCCGGATCCTCGGCAAACGTTGGTCATGGATCCTGGCCGCCACCGCGCTGGTGGCGTTGGTGGCAGGCGGACTGGTCGAACGCTCGGTTCTTACGCACAGCCAAAGCCTGCGCTACTTCATCTACGAGAAGACCCAACTGGCCAGCTTGTTTGTCACGCCTGTTGCCCTCGCCCAAGTCGCACGCACGCCGCCAGGGAACTGCCGAGGTGGCGCCAGCGCTGCCCCCTTTGCCCATGGGGCCACGTCGGCCGGGGGCGGATGTTGTGCTGATCACCATCGATGCCTTGCGGGCGGATCATCTGGGCTGCTACGGCTATGCGCGCCCCACATCGCCCAACATCGATGCCCTGGCCGCGCGCGGGGTGCGCTTCGAGCACACCTACGCGCAGGCGCCGCACACTTCTTTCTCACTAGCCTCGGTGATGATTGGCAAGTACTACCCCACGCTGGCACGCCTCGCGCCGTCGGATACACACGAAACCCTCGCTCGGGTGGTCCGGCGTTACGGTTGGAAGACGGCGGCGTTTTTTCCGCCCGCGGTGTTCTATGTCGACGCGCACAAGATGAAGGCCTTCGAATCGAACAACTTCGATTTCGAATACGTGAAGTACGAATACATGAACGCCGAAGGCCGCATCCAGCAGATCGAGGACTTTCTGCACGCGGAACATCCCGACAAATTGTTCTTGTGGCTGCACCTGTTCGAGCCTCATGAGCCCTACGTGCGCCATCCTGGCTTCGACTTCGGCGGCAGCGACCTCGATCGCTACGACAGCGAAATCGCCTACGCAGATTCGGTGGTGGGGAAGATCGTGGCATTGATCGAGCGCGAGCGGCCAGGCGCGGTGATCGTCTTGGCGGCAGACCACGGCGAAGAATTCGGCGAGCACGGAGGCCGCTACCACGGGTCGACGCTCTTTGAAGAACAGGTGCATGTGCCTCTCATCGTGCTGGCGCCCGGACTTGACCCCGCACGTGGTTTCTGGACCGACTCAACTGGTCGACATTCCCTCGACCATCCTGGGCTTGCTCGATTTTCCATTGCCCGCGCCCATGCGGGGGACCGACCTGGGGCCCTGGCTGGCCACGCCGCCCGCGCCCGACAATCGCTTGCCGCCGGCCTTTGCCGAGGTCGAGGACAAGCGCATGGTCGTTCTCGGGACGGAAAAGCTCGTCTGCGACGTCAACCGGGACTACTGTGCGTACTTCGACTTGCGAACCGATCCTGGCGAGAAACACAACCTGGCGGATCAGCATCCGGATCGGGTGGCGTTTTTGCGCCAACAGATCGATAGGTGGCTTGGCCAGCAGACGCGCTTCGAAACCAAGCTGGTGGGTGCGGCGGACGGAAGCGGAAAATTTGCGCGCGCCATCGAACGCGCGCGTCTCGGCGAGCCCAGCGCCGCGCAGGACTTGGCCAAAAGGCTTACGGGAAATGCACCCGTCGAGGTGCGGCGGGAAGCGGCGAGCTTGATTGTTACGTTCTTGCCGCCCCGGCCAGAAACGCTGACTGCACTTCGCGAGGCAGCCGACAAAGCCGACGATGAGGAGATTCGCCAGTGGGCGGCCGTGGCCGCTGCCCGGTTGGGCGCCAGCGAGATGCACGAACGCTTGCACGCACTGCTGGCCAAGCCGGCCACCGAGGGAAACCAAAACCTGCGCGTGCAGGCGGCCCTGGTGCTGGCCGAGAACTCGGACGTCACCGGAATTCCGGTGCTTGCCGACTCCCTAGATTCATGTGGTACCAATGTTCGGCTGTGCCGACGGATCGTGAAGACGTTGGGCGAGCGCAAGGACGCGCGCGCCGTTCCGCAGCTAATCGCGCACCTGGAATTCGTGCTGACTCGCCGGGAGACCGTGCAGGCGTTGTCAGCGATCGCGGATCCCACCTGTATCCCAGCCTTGATCGGTATCCTGGAATCGGATGAGTACGTGACCGTGCGCGCGGCCGCTGCCACGGCACTTGGACACCTAGGCGGTGTGCGAGCGTTGCAGACCCTGCGGTTAGCGCTTGGCCACGAGCACGAGGCCGTGGTTCTCTCGGCGGTGCGGGCTGCCTTGGCTGCACACGGCCGTCGGCAATAGCGTCGTTTGGAAATCTCACTCGGCCCTATTGTCTGGTCGGGCTTGCGGTAAGATGAGCGGAATTTTCTCGGGAGTGTGACGATGATTACGCATGGTTCTGTTTCTCGCCGCGTTCGCTGGAACGCATTCTATTTCGTGAGCTTGGGAGCATGGATGTGCGTCGGCACGGCAAGTGCTGGAACCTGGCGACCGGTGGGTGTGGGGGATTGTCCAGGCCGCGACGTGGGCCTGTCGCGCGGGTCGTCCGTGCCCGACGCCAGCAAGTGTGACGCGACCTTTGCCGGCCATACGGCGGTGTGCTGGGCTCAGGGCTGTACCTACAAGAACATCGCCACCCGTGCGTGTACGGGTGGGGCCAATCCGGGGCGGATGTACACCTGCGAGCCGACGCCGCCACCGCCACCGCCAGCGGCTGGCGTTTGGCAATCGGTGGGTCTTGGCGATTGCCCCGGTCGGGACGTGGCCGGCACCACGGGGCCGAATCCCGATCCGTCGAAATGCAATGCAAACTTCGCGGGCAACACTGCGGTGTGCTGGACGACAGGCTGCACGTACAAGAACGTCGTCACCGCGGCGTGCGTGGGTGGGGCGCATCCCGGCCAGATGTACACCTGTGGCGCACGGCCAGCGCCCACGACGCCACCCGCGCCGCCGCCGGTTCCCGTAGGGGGAGGCTGGCAGTCGGTGGGTCTTGGCGATTGTCCTGGTCGGGACGTGGCGGGCACCAGCGGGCCGAATCCCGATCCGTCAAAATGCAACGCGAGCTTTGCAGGCAACACGGCGGTGTGTTGGACGACCGGCTGCACATATAAGAGCGTGGCCACCGCGGCGTGCACGGGCGGGGCAACTCCCGGTCAAATGTACACCTGTGGCGCGGGCCCGACTCCCCCGGTACCCCCGCCATCCCAGAACAGACAGTACAGCCGAACCGCGGCGCCACCTGTCAGTGTTTGGCAACCGGTGGGGGTAGGGGACTGCCCTGGGCGCGACGTCGCCGGCAGTGCTGGTTCCACCCCGGATCCATCGAAGTGCGACGGCGCCTTTGTGGGCAACACGGCGGTGTGCTGGTCCAGTGGCTGCACATACAAGAACGTGGCCACCGCGGCGTGTACGGGCGGCGCGAATCCCGGCCAAATGTACACCTGCGCGGGCAGCCACGCCGCGACTGCGGTCGCCAAGATTCAGGGCAAGCGCTACGCCATCGTCAACTACACCGGCGACGCGCAGTCTCACCACGGCTTCGTGGTGGATTGGAAGGGGTGCAAGGTCGCGGAGTTGAACCAAGACTTCGAACGAGGGACCGAGGACATCAAAGTCCTGGTCTGTCGCCCAGGCAGCCGGCTGGTCATCAAGACCGAGAATCGAACGACCGGTCAGTGGATCCAATACGACTGGGTTGTGCTGGATGGCGGGACCACCCTGGCCGGCTCGTACCGCGATCCCGCGACTTGCGGGCCGTCGGCGGGCAAACGCTCGGATGGCGGGAAGCGCGGCCGCTAGCGACCGCTACGGGCGCTGGTCGAAGCGGCGCTGGTTTCCTTGCGAGGCCGGCGCCGCAATTGCACCAACATGTAGGCGACAATCACCAGGTTGGTGGCCAGGGAAGCGATCCGCAGCGGGGTGGCTCTTCGGACGAGTTCCATGACTTCAAAGGGAACGTAGATCGCGCCGCTGATGGCCGCCAGCCACTCGGCCCAGGGCTTGCCCCGCCACAGTCCATAGGCTTCCGCGAAGCGCAGGGCAGAATAGGCCAGGGATCCCAAGGCCAAGGTCCAAAGCCATCCGTCGGTGACCTTGGCCGCAAGTTCGAGAAAGACCCTCGGGTAGTGGGACGACGGGCTGAGGTGAAGGTGGCGTACCAGTTCCTCGCCCACTTTCTGTACGTCGCGGTGGACGAGCCCGAGCAGCCCCAATCCCACGAGCAGGACGAGCACGCCCTTGGTGGCCTCGTAGCCGGCGATGGTCCGCAGGCCGGCCGAGGTCTTGTGGTCAGTGCGCACGGGTTTCGTCGCGCAACCACGCCAGATAGGGTGCGCTTCCTTCAACGAGGGGCAGGGCGACGATTTCCGGGACCTGATACGGGTGCAACGCGACCACGCGATCGCGCAGGGCCGCGAAGAGCGCGCGCCTGGTCTTGATCACACACAGAACCTCTGCTTCGTCGCACACCTTGCCCTCCCAGGCGTAGATCGAACGCAAACCTGGCAAGATGTTCACGCAGGCTACCAGTTTCTCGGCTACCAGGGCCTGGGCCAGACTCGTCGCGACCTCCGCGCTGGGCGCGGTCACGAATACGACGACGAAATCGCCCGGGTGGGGAGATTCGGATGGGGCTGGGGGCATGGCGGGAATGCTACCGCGAAGGTGGCGCAGGGGCGAACCGGACCAGCCCGAAGAGCCACAGGTTGGCGCCAATTAGGACCAGGACCTGGCATCGCGCAACCGAACCACACACGGCGCGGGGGTGCTGGTCGTGGCGCTCAATGGATGGGGGCGGCTGGCCCCTCGTCGTCGGCGGGGCTTTTGCTGATGAAGCTAAGAACCAGCACCCAGAAACAGAGCACGAGATTGAAGAGCGGAATCTGAAGTGGCGCTGGAGGCAATAGATGATGGCCACGGCGGGAATCCAAACCGCCCAGGTGGACATCAGCGTGACCGGCACGGAGAAGGTTAGGAAGTCGAATCGCAGTCGCGATTTCATAGCCTTCCAAGAGAACCCGCATTCTTTCCACAGGAAAGCCAGGGCCGCGGTCGGGGCAGCCCAGAGGGGATTGTAGATGAATTGATCCGCCAGCACTTTGCGCGCGATCGTTCCTGGGGTCGCCTGACTGCCGAAAAGGAGTGACTGCAGGCGATAGAACAGATCCACCTCGATGCCCTTGTAGGCCCAAAAGAACGCGTAGAAGGCCAACTCGGCCGTCCATCGATCGCGACGGATCCTTCCCTTAGCCGCGAGCAAGAGAAAGGGCACAAGACCACCGAAGAACGCCGTGCTGGTGGCTGAGAAGGCGAAACCGTAGCGGGCTTTCCATGTGCCGACGCCTTGAAAGAAGGCATGGGCAGAGGGAACGACAGCATCCGTAAGAACCAGCAGGAGCGCGAGGCTCCACAGCGCGAGCCCGGGTAGGGCATTGTGCTTCATCCCGGCCAGTCCCGAGGCGAGGACTCTTCTCCCGTCCAGTTTCATCGTGCGTCCACGTCAGAGTACACCACGAAGTTTTGATACGGGGTGGATCGGTGGAACTCGCCGGTGAAAGCAGGCGATTCCTCCGAGGGCAGGCTAGAATGCGCGGCATGGTGTGTATCCCTCATCGAGCCATCGGTGGTTCTGCCCATGCATGAGCTGTCCATCGCATCGGCCATTCTGGAGCGAGCCCAGGCGGCGTCGCAGGCGAACGGCGGCGCTCGCGTGACCAAGATTGGACTGCGCATCGGTGCGATCTCGGGCGTGGAGGCTGAGGCCCTGACGTTTGGCCTGGAAGTCCTGAGCAAGGATACGCCCCATGCGGGTATGGTGCTGGAGGTCGAGCTGTGCAAACGTCGGCAGCGCTGTACAGCCTGCCTGGCCGAGTTTGAGCCCGAGGGCTTTTCGAGCAGCTGCCCCACCTGCCAGGGCGAGCAAAGCGAATGCATCGCGGGCAAGGAGCTCGACGTGATGTTCTTTGAACTAGAGGATCCCCCATGCGCGTAGACGTTGAACAAAGAGTCTTGAGCGAAAACGACAAGCTGGCCATCGGGCTGCGCGAGCGCTTTCGCAAGCACAAGGTGTTCTGCGTGAATCTCATCAGCTCGCCGGGGTCGGGCAAGACCGCGCTGCTCGAGCGCACGCTGGAAAACCTACCCAAGACGGCCAAGGTGGCATTGCTGACAGGCGATTTGCAGACTGAGAACGATGCCAAGCGCCTGGCCAAGGCGGGCTTTCCGGTCAAGCAGATCACCACCGGGGACACGTGCCATCTCGATGCCAACATGATCATCAAGGCGCTCTCCGACTGGGATCTCGACGGCATCGACATCCTCTTCGTCGAGAACGTGGGCAATCTGGTGTGTCCGACCAGCTACGATCTTGGCGAGCACGCGAAGATCGTCTTGCTCAGCGTGACCGAGGGCGAGGACAAGCCGCTCAAGTATCCGTCGATCTTCGCTGCCGCCGAGCTGTGCATCATCAACAAGGTGGACCTGCTTCCCTATGTGCCGTTCGATCTTGCCCAGGCCGTCGCCAACGCGCGCCAAGTGCATCCCGGAATGGAAGTGGTGGAGACCAGCTGCACGAAGGCGCAGGGACTGGATGCTTGGCTGTCGTGGATCGAACGGCGGCGTCAGCAAACCATGGAAGCGTGAACCAGGATAGTATCCACGCATGACAAGAACGAACCAGACAGCGCTGGTGACTGGCGCCTCGGCGGGAATTGGACGTGAGCTTGCCAGGGTTGCGGCCAAGGAGGGTCATGATTTGGTGCTGGTGGCACGGCGGCGCGATCGCCTGGAAGAACTGGCCGCTGAGCTTGCCGCCGCTCACGGCACGCAGACGACGATCCTGGTCGCGGATCTGTCCGACCGGGACGTGCCGTCGAATATCGCGCAGCGCTTGGCCTCGGCCGGCACGCGCATCGATTTTCTGATCAACAACGCTGGCTTCGGTAGTTGCGGTCCGTTTTCAAAAGCAGTTCTCGACCGCGAGGTCGAAATGATCCACCTCAACGTCCGCGCGTTGGTACAACTGACGCACGCATTTTTGCCTGAAATGCTGGCGCGTAAGAGCGGCCGCATTCTGAACGTGGCTTCGGTGGCCGGCTTCGTGCCGGGCCCGTACATGGCGACCTACTACGCTAGCAAGGCTTTCGTGGTCAGCTTCACCGAGGCCCTATCTGTGGAGTTGCAGGGCACGGGCGTAAGCATCACGGCGTCCTGTCCAGGGCCGACGTCGACCGAGTTCGGCGTCGTTGCCGGGAACGCCAAGACCAAGCTCTTCCAGCGTAACGTGGCCCAGGCGGGCCCCGTCGCACTACACGCCTACCGGGCCATGATGGCCGGCAAAGTGGTGGCCGTCCCAGGCCTCGTCAACAAATTGATCGTGCAGTCGAATCGTCTCTCGCCGCGCGCCTGGTTGCGCGTGATTGCTGGCGGTCTCAATCGCAAGCGCGTGTAGCTGTCAGCAGATCCTCGGCAGCTGCTCGCCGCTGTGCATGTCCAGGATGCGCTTAGTGCCGATGCGACTCTTCAGGGTCACGAGGGCGGCGGGGGATCGGATACCGCGCCGATGCGGTGGCGGTAGCGGACACCGGATGCGCGCGCAAGATGTCCGTGGCCTTGTCCGCCTGCGCGGCGGGAACGAAGGCGACGAAGCGGCCTTCGTTGGCCACGTACAGCGGGTCAAGCCCCAGGATCTCGCACGCGCCGCGCACGTTTTCCTCGACGGCGATGTCGAGATCGCGGATGCCCACGTGCAGGCGGCTGGACTCGGCGATTTCGATCAAGCGCGGTGGCGAGGCCGCCGCGGGTCAGATCGCGCAGGCAGTGGACCTCGATGCCCGGCGGCGAGCAGGGCGAGCACAGGCGCCGCCAGCGGTGCGCAGTCGCTCTCGATAGTGGTCTCGAACTCCAGCCCTTCCCGCACCGCCATGATGGCGATGCCGTGGCGGCCGACGTCGCCGCTGAGCAAGATGGCGTCGCCCGGCGCGGACGCCGGCGGGCGCGATCGTCGAGGTCGTGCTCGACGAGGCCGACGCCCGCGGTGTTGATGAAGAGCCCGTCGCCCTTGCCGCGCTCGACGACCTTGGTGTCGCCGGTGACGATGCTGCACGCCGGCCGCCGTCGCGCGGCGTCGCGCATCGAGGCCGACGACGCGTGCGCAGCGTCTCCATGCGGCAGCCCTCCTCCAGGATGAAGCCGGCGCTGAGGTAGAGCGGCCGCGCGCCGCACATGGCCAGGTCGTTCACCGTGCCGTTGACCGCCAGCGTGCCGATGTCGCCGCCGGGGAAGAAGAGCGGGCTGCACCACGTAGGAATCGGTGGTGAAGGCGAGACGGCCCCGGCGACCGTCGAGCACGGCGCCGTCGTGGCGCGGCATCCAGCGCCGGGTTGCCGAAGGCGGGCACGAACGATCCGCTCGATCAGCTGGTGCATCAGCCGGCCGCCGCCGCCGTGGGCGAGCGAGCACGATGCCTGGTCTGGCGATCGGCATCGGGCAGCTCAGCGGCAGAGAGGCCACGGTCGCGACTCGTCGGCTCATGGCTCAGCTGCGCTTCCCGCGGCAGCCGCGTCGTGCGCCGGTAGCGGTAGTAGGCGGCGCAGGCGCCCTCGGACGAGACCATGGTGGCGCCGAGCGGGTGCTCCGGCGTGCAGCGCGTGCCGAACGCCGGGCACTCCGTGCGGCTTGCGCACGCCCTGCAGGACCAGCCCGCTGATGCACTCGGGCTGACTCGTCGGCGTGCGACGTCTGCGACGCCGAAGCGGCGCTCGGCGTCGTAGGCGGCGTACTCGTCGCGCAGGCGCAAGCCCGCTGTCGGGGATCTCGCCGATGCCGCGCCACTTGCGCGCGCACCACCTCGAAGACCTCGCGCGATCACTCCTGCGCGGCGGCGGTTGCCCTCGCGCGCACGACGCGCGCGTACTGGTTCTCGACCTCGGCGCGGCCCGCTCTCGAGCTGCCGCACGCACATGCAGGATGCCCTGCAGGATGTCGAGCGGCTCGAAGCCGGTGACGACGATCGGCACGCGGTATCGCGCCGCGAGCGGGCTCGTACTCCTCGTAGCCCATGACGGTGCACACGTGCCCGGCGGCCAGGAAGCCCTGCACGCGGTTGTCCGGCGCGCGACAGGATGGCCTCCATCGCCGGCGGCACCAGGACGTGCGACACCAGGATCGAGAAGTTCGCGAGCCCTCTGCTCGCGCGCCTGGAACACCGCCATGGCGTTGGCCGGCGCGGTGGTCTCGAAGCCGACGCGCGAAGAACACCACCTCTCGGTCGGGATTCGCGTCGCGCGATGCGTCAAGCGCGTCGAGCGGCGAGTAGACGATGCGCACGTCGCCGCCGCGGGCCTTGACCGCAGCAGGTCGCCGCGGCTGCCCGGGCACGCGCAGCATGTCGCCGAACGAGCAGAAGATGACCTCCGGCCGCGCGGCGATCGGCGATGGCCTGGTCGATCAGTCTCGAGCGGCGTCACGCACACCGGGCAGCCGGGCCCGTGCACGAGCGTGACCGACTGGCGGCAGCAGCTCGTCGATGCCGTACTGCACGATGCGTGGGTCTGGCCGCCGCAGACCTCCATGATGGTCCACGGCTGCGTGGTGATGCGGGCGATGGCTCGCGGCGCAGCCTGCGGGCGCTCGGCCGGGTCGCGGTATTCGTCGACGAACTTCACGGCTCGTCCTCCGCCTCCGCCGTCGAGTCGCCCATCTCGGCGCCAGGTAGTCGAAGACTCGCTCGCCTCTTCGGCGTCAACCACGCTGATGGCGAAGCCCGCGTGGACGAGGACGTAGTCGCCCACTTGCGCCTCGGGGACGATAGGCGAGGATGACCTCCTTGACGACGCCGCCGAAGCTCACCCGCCCGTGCGCGAGAACGCCCTCGTCCGCGACACTCGAGGATCTTTCCGGGCACGGCCAGGCACATGGTCGGTCTCCTTTCCGCAGGTGCTCGTTGCGAATGCTCGTGCCGCCGAACGCCGATCTGTCCCAGCGCGATACCGCCATCGCCCGGGGGGACGCGCTGATGCCAGTACGGGGCGGAAGCCCGCGCTCGCGCAGGCGCGCGATACCTTCGCTCGGTCGAGTAGCGGGCGTTCTGAAAACACCCGCCACTCAGCACGCACGTGCCGCTCGCCGACGCGCTCCGCCACCGATCCACGATCATGTCCGCCATTGTCGTGTGGAACGCGCCGCGCGATGGCCGCGCGGGTGCCGGCCCGCGCGCAGGTCATCGAGCACGCCGCGCACCATCGGCTCCCAGTCGACGATCGTCAGCGCGTCCGCGCTGGTCGCGGACGAGAACGGATACGCCTGGCTTCCTGTGGCTGCCGGCGCCCGCGCGAACTCCAGCTCCATCGCGGCCTGGCCCTCGAAGCTGGTTGAAGTTGCTGGAGGCCGAAGCGAAGCCAACGCGTCGAACAGCCGGCCCGCGCTGGAGGTGAGCGGCGCGTTTAGACGCGTTGCCAGCATCCCGCCGACCACGCGCGCTGCCTCGGCGGAAAAGGACGCGATGCAGGGGAGATCGGGGTCGAACCGCGCGCCGCCCATCTCGTGCAGCACCCCCAACGCGGCGCGCCGGGGCTCGCGGACCGCGCGTTCGCCGCCCGGCAGCCTGAAACGTTCGCAGATGCGCGACGCGGAAGTGCGGACATTCGCGGTGACGTGAAGGAACTCGCCGCCCCACACGGTCGCGTCGTGCCCATACCCCTGCCGTCCCACGGCACGCCCAGCACCGGCGGCTAACAGTTCGTTGTCGACCATGCACGAGAACATGCGCAGGTGGTGCTGCACGCGGTGAGCCGGCAAACCCGAGCGAGCCGCGATAGTCGGCTGGACAGCGTAGGCCGGGTGCGGTCGCAGGCGATCAACCGCTCGGGCGCGAAGCGTACAGTCCGGTAAGGCCCGACACGACGTTGTCGAAGGCGCGGCGCGCCGTCTCCGTTTCCAGGTCGCCGACATGCTGGCTCACGAAGACCTGCGGCCCCACGCCCAGGGCCACCGCACTCTTGAGGTGTCCGCCCACCGCGAGGGTGGGGCGCTTCCGTCGGGACCCGGAAGGGCAGCGGTGCGTAGCCGCGCGCGCGGCGCAGCACCTGTTCGTGGCCGTCCACCACGCGCACCATCGAGTCGTCCACATGGCGCACGATGGGCCGGTCGTGAACGAGGAAGACGTCTGCGATCGCCACCCAGCCGCGTTCGAGCGCCTCGTGCTCGTCGGTGCAGATGGGCTCGTCGGAAAGGTTGCCACTGGTCGCGACAACGGGAGCCGAGGCCGGCCATCAGGAGATGGTGCAGCGGCGTGTAGGGGAGCATGACGCCGAGCCACGGGTTGCCGGGGGCGACCGCGGGTGCAAGGTCGCTTGTCTCGGACCGGCGCCGTAGGAGCACGATGGGACACTCGGGCGAGCGCAACAGACGCTGTTCCACCTCGGAGGCCGCACAGTAGAGCAGGGCATGCTCGAAATTCGGCACCATCAATGCGAACGGCTTCTCCTCTCGCCGCTTGCGCAAACGCAGGACGCGCAAGGCGTCCTCGTTGCGAGCATCCACCATCAGGTGGAATCCACCCAATCCCTTCACCGCCACGATCTTTCCGTCGCGCAGCGCACTTGCCGCCGCAGCCATGGCCTCACGTCGGGATGCGATCACGTCGCCGTCGGCGTTCCACAGCGCAAGCTGGGGGCCGCAGGCTGGGCATGCGTTGGGTTGGGCGTGAAATCGCCGATCCGATGGATCGTGGTACTCGCGATCGCAATCCGCGCACATCGCGAAACCGCGCATGGTGGTGGAAGCGCGGTCGTAGGGTAGGGCCGCGATAATGCTGAAGCGCGGGCCGCAGTTGGTGCAGTTGGTGAAGGGGTAGCCGTAGCGGCGATCGCCAGGGTCGAAGACCTCGGCGATGCATGCAGGGCAGGTCGCCAAATCGGGCATGACGAGGGCGCGCTTCTCGCCACCCGAACTGGCACGAATCTCGAACGCCGAATAGCCGATGGGATCCAGGAATGTCGCCTCGAAACTCTGGATGAAAGAGACGGCCGGCTTGTCGCTTTCCAGGCGGCGCGTGAATGCGCGGACCAAACAAGCGCTTCCTTCGGCCTCGATGAAAACACCAACAGCCGAGTTGTTCACCCAGCCACGCAAGCCAAGCTCGTGGGCCAGTCGGTAAACGAACGGTCGGAATCCAACCCCTTGCACGGCGCCGCGAATGGCCACATGCACTCGGACAACGTCGGATGGCGGCGTTTGGGTCGGCTCCACGGATTCAATGTACCTCAAGATACGAAGTGCATTGATCGAACCTCGTTTCGAGGTCACCGCAACCTGCGGTATCGCGGTGGTGACCGTTGCGCCCGAAGAGGGAACCGATGCGAGCACTCAGTCTCTTCACACCCGTGACATGGAACTGTCCCAAACTTGTGCTGACGGCGATGGCCGACCTCGACGCGATCGGCGCGTTCGCGCTGACCGAGCCCGACCACGGCTCCGACGCCGTCAAGCTCGAGTCCAGCGCGCGCCGCGACGGCGACGAGTGGGTGCTCAACGGCCGCAAGCGCTGGATCGGCAACGCGACGATCGCCGACGTCGTGATCGTCTGGGCGCGCGACGAGGACGGGCACGTCGGCGGCTACCTCGTCGAGAAGGGCACGCCCGGCTTCAACGCCACGGTGATGAAGGGCAAGACCGCGCTGCGAGCGGTCTGGCAGGCCGACATCGAACTCGACGACGTCGCGCGTGCCGGACGAGAACAAGCTGCCGGGCTGCAAGAACTTCCGCGACGTCGCGGGCGTGCTGAGCCGAACCCGCTACACCGTCGCCTGGCGCGCGCTCGGGATGGCGCTCGGCGCCTACGAGTCGGCGCTCGCGTACGCGAAGCAGCGCGAGCAGTTCGGCAAGCCGATCGCCAGCTACCAGCTCGTGCAGGACAAGCTCAGCCGAATGCTGGCCGAGATCACCGCGATGCAGCTGCTGTGCCTGCGGCTCTCCGAGCTCGCCGCCGACGGCCGCCTGACGGCCGGGATGGCGTCACTGGCGAAGATGAACCACGCCGCCAAGGCGCGGGAGATCGTCGGCATGGCGCGCGACATCCTGGGGGGCAACGGGATCCTCCTGGAGAACCACGTCGCCCGCCAGCACGCGGACATGGAGGCCATCTTCACCTTCGAGGGCACCGACAGCATCCAGTCGCTGATCGTGGCCCGTGAGATCACGGGCTTCAACGCGATCGCTACGTAAACGCCGCGAGACCCGTGATCGCCTGGCCGAGGATCAGCGTGTGCATCTCGTGCGTGCCCTCGTACGTGTAGACGGACTCGAGGTTGTTGGCGTGGCGCAGGACCGGATACTCGAGCGTGATCCCGTTGGCGCCGAGCACCGAGCGCGCCGTGTGCGCGACCTCGAGCGCCGCGTGGACGTTGTGGTACTTGCCGTAGGAGACCTGCTCGGTGCGCAGCGTGCCCGCGTCCTTCAGCCGGCCCAGATGCATGGCGAGCATCGTGCTCTGCCCGACCTTGACCGCCATCTCGACGAGCTTGGCCTGCGTGAGCTGGAAGCCCGCGATCGGCTTGTCGAACTGCACGCGTGACTTGGAGTACTCAAGCGCCGCCTCGTAACACGCGCGCGCCGCCCCGGCCGCGCCCCAGACGATCCCGTAGCGCGCCTCGTTGAGGCAGGACAGCGGCGCCCGCAGCGACGTCGCCTCCGGCAGCCGGTTGGCCTCGGAGACCTCGACACCGTCGAACACGAGCTCGGAGGTCACCGAAGCGCGCAGCGAGAGCTTGCCGTGCATCACCGGCGCGCTGAAGCCGGGCGTGCCCTTCTCGACCAGGAAGCCGTTGACCTTGCCGTCCTCGGTGCGCGCCCAGACGACCGCGACGTCCGCCAGCGAGCCGTTGGTGATCCACATCTTGGAGCCGTTGAGGACCCACTTGTCGCCGACCTTCTTCGCACGCGTGCGCATGCCGGCCGGGTTGGAGCCGGCGTCGGGCTCGGTCAGGCCGAAGCAGCCGATCGTGGTCCCCTCCGCCATGCCGGGCAGCCAGCGTTCCTTCTGCTCCTCGCTGCCCCACTTCCAGATCGCGAACATCGCGAGCGAGCCCTGCACCGAGCAGAACGAGCGCAGACCGGAGTCGCCCGCCTCGAGCTCCAAGCACGTGAGACCGTACGCCGTGGCCGACGCGCCCGCGCAGCCGTAGCCCTCTAGATGCATGCCGAGGAGACCGAGCTGGCCGAGCTCCGGACCGGTCGACTCCGGCAGCGACCCGTTCTCGAAGTAGCCGGCGACATGCGGCAGGAACTTCTCGCGCACGTACTGCCGGACCGTGTCGCGAATCAACCGTTCCTCGTCGTCGAGCAGCGCGTCGAGCGCGAGTGGATCGCGCGGGTCGAAGGCAGGAAGGGTGGAGGCGGCGGCGGACATGTGATCCAGCGTACGACTTCGACTGCGTGAGGCCGCGCGGTCCGACGTGCCGCAAGGGCGGAGCTGGGTCCGCCGGAAGATTCCGGCGGACCCATCCTTCACTTTCGGCCTTCGGTCCTCGCTCGCTCGGACCTCCGGACGCCGTTACCTATGGCGACGTCGTCGAGAGGGTGAACGTCAGCGTCTTGCTGTACGTACCCGTGCGCAGCGCGTCGGTCGTGCCGATCGACTGCTTGAACTCGATCGGCACGATGTCGTTGGACACCGGCGCCGAGTAGGTCAGCAGGCTCGTCGGAGCGGCGGAACCGCCGACCGGGGCGAACGCGCCCGTCTTCGCGCGGGCCTGCAGCGTCTGCGGCAGCGCGAACGTGCCGTTGACGAGCTTGCCCGTGTTGGTGGTGGCCGGATCGGCGACGCTCAGCGTCGCGTCACCCGCGGAGGAGATCACGGTCGCGGTCGTCGAGGCCGTGTAGTCCTTGGCGAGACCGGGCGTGAACGGGCCGAACGCGGCCGCGGCGCCCAGCGTCAGCGACAGCGTCGCGGGGACCGAGCCGGCGACCGGAGCCTCGGCGTAGCCCGTGCCGGTCGCCGTGGCGAACGCGCTCGGACCGCCGACCACGGGGATCGTGATCGAGCTGCCGGCGAGATCCAGCGACACCTCGGTGCCGGCCGCCGGGCGGATCGTGTACTGCCGATCGCTGGAGAACACCATCAGCGCGAGCCGGCGTCCGGCCGGCACGATCGCGTCCTTGGCCTGCATGTCGAAGGACATCGTGTAGAAGGTCCCCGGCTCGACCGGGTCGCTCACGAAGTCCGAGTTGCGGTTCTCGGGATCGATCCACCCGCGCGTCAGGATCGTCCCGTTGCCGGTCGCCGGGTAGCTGATCAGCGCGGCGGACAGGTTCGCCCGCGCCTTGGAGAACGCGGCCTTGATCGTCACGCGCGGCGAGCCGCTGATGCGCACGTCCTGCGTGAGCGCGTTCGTCTGGTAGACGAGCCGGCTCGGCGAGGTCGCCGCGTTCATCAGCGTCGTGTCGGCCTGGGCCGCGTCATCGGTCAACGTCTCCGGCGTACCGCCGCCGGCGCCGAGCGTCAGGTTGCCGCGCGTCGCGCCGCCCGGGAGCAGCTTCATGACCGCGTTGCCGGCGGCCGGGTCGGGCCACTCGGCGTACGGGGTCGGGTTCGCGGTGCCGCAGGCGAGGTTGACGACCGCGCCGGCGACGACGCGCTGGCCCGCAGCGGTCGCAACCGCCGACGTCAGCGTGAGCGTGTTGCCCGAGATGTTGGTGATCAGTCGCGTGACGTTCGTGATCGTGCCGCTCGCGTTGGTCTGCGGGACCGTCAGCGTGTTGCCGACGGCGAACGGACTGGCGTCGGCCACGGTGAGCGTCACCGTGTTGATCGCCTCGGTCGTGACCGTGCTCTGGCGCGCCGGGCAGGTCGCCGTCTCGCGCACGACCCAGGACTTGGGCTCGTTCTGGACGCCGTTGTCCACGCCGTAGAGGTACTTCGTGAACCACTTGTTGAGCATCGCGTCCGGCGGGGAGCCGCCGTGGCCGCCCTGATGGAAGTAGAACTGGTGCGGGACGTTGTTGGCCTTCAGCTTCGCGTAGAGCTGCGCGGCGTTCTTCGTCATGACGTTGAAGTCGTTGCCGCCGTGGGCGATCAGGACGGCCGCCTTGATCTTGTCGGCGTCCTTCATGTAGTTGCGCGACTCCCAGAAGGCGCTGCGGTTGCCCGTGACGCGATCCTCGTTGGCGGTGATGTCGTCGATCACCGGCCAGCACTTGGTGCGCGGTCCCGGAGCCTCGTCGTTGCGCGAGTACGTGTACTCCGCGAGCACGTCGAGGTCCTCGCCGAGGTAGCTGTTCGTGCCGGTGCCACCGCTGGAGGAGTGGGGCGCGCGGACCATGCCGTTGGCGCGGTAGTAGTCGTACCAGTCGGAGATCGCGGAGATCGGGACGATCGCCTCGAGACCGGCGACGCCGGTGGTCGCCGCGGCGACCGGGATCGTGCCGTTGTAGGACGTGCCCATCATGCCGACCTTGCCCGTGGACCACGTCGCCGCGACCTCGGTCGTGCCGGTGCGGGTCGTGTAGCCCTTGGCGCGGCCGTTGAGCCAGTCGATGACGGCCACGGCGCCGAGCGTCTCGTTGGGCGCGCCGGAGGTGGTGCAGCCGTCGGAGTTGCCCGAGCCGGGCGACTCGGCGTGCACGACGGCGAAGCCGCGCGGCACCCAGGTGGACTCGTAGATCGTGCTGATCCGCGGGCTCGTGTTGCGCGCGTTGAAGTACGGCGCCCGGATGCGAGCCTCCGGCGTGGCGCCGAGCTCATGATCGACCTTGAAGTTCGGCGACGCGCCGCCGCCGGCGTAGTACGGGCTGTCCTCGAAGATCACGGGGACCTTCAGGCCGTCGGTGTCGGTCTCCGTCGGCCGCGACACGTCGACGTGGATGCGATCCAGCTTGCCGTCGTTGTCGCTGTCGAAGCTCGACTCGACCCACAGCTCGTGGTTGACCCAGTTCGCCTCGCCCGTAGCGAAGACGGCCTGCGCCATTCCGTTGACGAACGTCGGGACCGCGGGCGCCGGCTCGGGCGCGGGCGCGGCCACTGACGGTTGCGCGGCCTGCGCCGCCTTCGGCGGCAGCGGCGACGCGGACGCCGTCCCTACGAGCGCCGCCATCGCGACCGTGGCCGTAAGCGCGCTCGCTTGCGCGAAGCGCTTTCCAATTTCCATCCGTGAGACCCCTCTCATCTACCCCAACGTTGACCGGAAGTGTGTTCACACTTCGCCCGCGAGGCAACCTTCAGGAGTCATGTGACCTGCGGAGATCTCTCCACACCTGTCGAGAGCGGTCAGACGGTTTGACCGCCGAAGCGCACGTCGTACACAGGCTTATACGCGTCGTAGAGCCAGATCAGCAGCGTGATCAGGAACGCGAAGAACAGCGCGGTGGACCACGGAAAGCCGCCCGTGGACGAGAACAGCTGACTCGCGAGATAGACGAACGCGAGGTTGATGGCGAGCAGCACGGTGAAGGTGACGGCCGCGGATTCAATACTCAGCCGCTCGCTGCGGGCATACCACATGCTGATCGCCGTGTTCGCGCAGACGACCGCGACCACGCCGAGGCCGACCTGGACCGCGGTGGCGTGAACGTGCGGCAGGATCGCGGCGAAGATGATCGAGATCAGACCCAGCAGCGCGGCCTTCTCCCCCAACTCGGCCCACAGCACGCCGCCCTTGCGCAACCGGTGGGAGTGACGGGAGTGGGCGTCGGCAAGTGACGCCGGCAGCGGATCGGCCGCGATCCGCCACCTCCAATCCGGTGCGGGCAGTCGCGGGCGCACGACGAACAGCAGCATCGCGGCGAGCGCGAGCACGAATAGCGCGCAGACCACGCCGAACCACGGGTTCTCGGCCACGGTGTCGGTGAAGTCGCGCTGGGCGATGTGGATCCAGTACTCCTGCGGCAGCTTGACGAAGATCCAGAGTGCGGCCGCGGTGAGCAGCCAGAAGCGGCCCGACCGGCGCGAGGGCTCGTAGCGCAGGCGGATCACCTCGTAGACGATGAAATAGAACTCGAACGTGTTCGGGAAGATCAGCAGCATCGCCCGGGCTCCGGTGAGCTCGAACAGGAGCACGCCGACGAGTCGGTAGTAGAAGAGGAACTGGCCGATACGGAAGGCCGGTCGACTCGACCAGTTGCGCATCATCGTCAGGTACGCGATCGCCAGGTAGTAGATGTCCAGCGCCTTGTCGAAGCTCTGGTACGGCCCGTCGGGGCCGACATCGACCTGGGTGAAGGTGTCGAGCAACGACCCGTCGACGGCGTCGAGGATCAGCGCCGCGATGATCACCAGCGGGTAGCGCGGGATCAGCAGCGGCAGGAACAGCCGCGACAGCACGATCGCCCCGACCAGGGCGCGGTCGTCCGCCGCGAGCGCCGCGATGACACTCATGCTCAGGACGCGCGGTCGTAGGTCGCGACGATGGTCCCGGCGGCCGTCAGCAGCGTCATCCGGGACCCCTCGATCCTGTAGCTCGCGGCGCTCGGAAGCGACGCGAGGTAGTCGTGCTCCTGCTCGGCGACCCCCTCAGGCTTGACGCACGCCATGCGCGTCGCGACCGGCTGCGCGATCTTGATCGAGCCCTGGTTCAGGGTGAACCCCGCGCTGTAG
The DNA here is from genome assembly GCA_963848475.1 of uncultured Solirubrobacteraceae bacterium. Taxonomy (GTDB): domain Bacteria; phylum Actinomycetota; class Thermoleophilia; order Solirubrobacterales; family Solirubrobacteraceae; genus Solirubrobacter. Next base: position 99,185 of record CAWKDW010000014.1, read on the forward strand.
GTGTTGCAGCCGGCCGAGCCGGAGAGCTTTCCGTCCTCGGAGAACGTCGCCGTGATCTTGGTTCCGATGATCACGCTCTGGATCGAGTCGCCACGATGGACCGACGTCGCCTCCCACGCACCGATCACCGTGGCGGCGCGGTAGCGCAGCAACTCGCCGTCATCGGCGGAGAGGAGCACGAGCCGGTCGTCCTCGACCTTCCACTTCGCGACCTTCTCAAGCGCGGCGTTGTAGGCCTGCTCGACCGCGTCGCCGGGGGGCGCGCAGGCCATCATCGTCGAGGCGGCGAGGCCGATCTTCAGCCGCTCGCCATCGAGCGTATACGGCGCCGTGAACTGGTTGCAGCCGTTGAAGCCCGTGACGGTCCCGCCCTCGAAGTTCGCGCTCGGCGCCGCGTGCTCCCAGCCGGGAGCGTCGATGCCGGAGACCAGCAGCCATGGGACGCCCTCGAACGACGGCGACTTCGCCGCGCTGCCCTCTTCGTCGTCCCCACACCCCGCGACGACGATGGCGAGCGCGAGCAGCGCAAGGAGCAATCTCATGGTCCGCGCACCCTACTGGCGAAGCGCCACTTCGCGCCCACCTATGTCGTTCCGACGGACCCCTCTCACAGTCGGCGCCCTTGTCCTGCTGGGGCTTGCTCTCGCTGACAGCTCGCGCGCCGCGGAGACCCCGGCGTACACGATCGCGCCGAACCTCACCGACCCGGCCATCCTCGACACGACCCCGACACGCGCCCCTGCTGCAGGCTGGGTGGATGCGGCCCACGGGTGGGTCAAGCTCGGGGCGACGCCGTCGGCGACTCCTCCACGCTGATCCACGCACGCGACAACTTCTTCGCGCGAACGCGGCGGCTGGGTGGCGGCGACGCTGCACGCTCGGCGCGTCGGCCGCCTTCGGGGCCTTCACGCCCGGAGTGGACCGCAACTACCACGCAAGCACGACGGCCACTGTCGTCTCCAGCGCCGGCCAGGCCCTGCGCACGGGCGCCTACAGCAAGACGCTGACGTTCACGCTCTCGACCACGACGCCCTAGACGACGCTACGACGCGGCCGCTTCACGGCGGCCGCGTCGGCTACGCGGCGATGGCGGCCTGTTCCGGCTCGGCGGTCTTGTCCCCGGCCAGTGCCTGCGTGGGCAGCCCCCGCGTGAACAGCAGCGCGAGCAGGGCCACGAGCGCGACCGCGCCGAGCGCGAGCCGGAGCGCCTCGAGCTGCGCGTCGCCATAGTCCTGCGCCGCGGCGCTCGCCTGCTCGGGCGTGAGCCCGGCCTCGATCCCCGCCTGCTCGACCTGCTGGACGGGCACGATGTCGACCCCCTCGGAGGCTTGGGCGACGATCGCATCGCGCGCAGCGGCGGGAATGTCGGGGTTGGTGGCGACCCGCTCGGTGAAGCCGGTCGTCAGCGAGGCCAGCAGCACCGCGCCGATGATCGCGGTGCCGAGCGAGGCGCCCAGGTTCTGCGCCGTGCCCTGCAGACCGCCCGCCTCGCTGGACTTCTCGGGCGCGACGGAGGACATGATCACGTTGCCGAGCTGCGAGGCGAGCAGGCCCGCGCCCGCGCCGATCAGCCCGAGCGCGATCTTGAACCCGGGGTCGTTGAGCTCCACGTCCAGCGTCGCCAGCATCGTCAGCGCACCGAGGCTGACCGCGACGAGCCCGGCGCGCGCGACCGTGCGCGGCGAGCGGCGCCCGGCGATCTTCGGCCCGAGGATCGCGAACACGAGCATCGCCACCGACAGCGGCAGCAGCTTCTTGCCCGTCTCGAACGCGTCCATGCCCAGGACCACCTGCAGATAGACCGGGATCACGAAGAACGACCCCATCAGGACGAGCTGCTGGCCCAGCAGCGACAGCAGCCCCGCACGCAGCTGGGAGATCCGCAGCAGCGTCGTGTCCAGCAGCCGATCGTGGCCTTGACTCTCGCGATGGCGCTCCCACGCATTGAAGGCCATCAGCAGTCCGAGCCCCGCGAGAACTATGAACGGCGTCGGCGAGAAGCCCAGCGGCGAGATCTCGTGCCCGTTGATCGTCGGCACCGACCGCGGCTGGACGAAGCCCCACACGCTGCTGCGCAGGATCGCCAGCACGATCAGGCCGAGGCCGGTCGACGACAGCGCCACGCCCACGATGTCCAGATGCGGCCGCTTCGCCGCCGCGGGGGCGCGCGGAATCTTGCCGCGCATCGCGAGGATCCCGAGCACCACCACGACTTCGCCGACGAACACGTAGCGCCACGTGTAGTTGGTCGTTACCCAACCGCCGATCAACGGCCCCGCCGCGATCGCGATCGCCGCGACGCCGCCGAGCAGCGCGTAGGCCAGCGCCCGCTCCTTGCCTTGATAGCTCGCCGCGGTGAGCGCCGCGATCGCGGGCACCACCAGCACCGCGCCGAAGCCCTCCACACCCGACCACCCGATCAGCAGGACGGTCAGGTTGGGACTCAAAGCGGTCGTGAGCGACCCGAGCCCGTAGATCCCGAGGCCGATCGCGAACGCTCGATTGCGGCCCAGGATGTCACCAAGCTTCGCGCCGAGCAGCATGAAGGCCGCCATCACGAGCGTGTACATCGTGATCGCCGTCTGCACCCCGGTGATCGTCGTGTCGAGATCCTCGACGATCTGCGAGATCGCCACGTTCATGACGCTCGAGTCGAGCACCATGACGAACTGGGCCGAGGCCAGCATCAAGAGCGGGAGCCACTTGCGCACGATCAGCGCGACACTACAGGCCTTGTCAGCGACTCGGATAGTCGCCGCGCGGCCCGGTCGGCCGCGATCCCCACTGAACCCTTCGCCGGCGATGCCGGTCGCCTGCCGTCGTTGGCAAAGGGGATCGGGAGGGCCGGCGGCGCCGGCCCTCCCGCCCTACGGTGCTAGAGCTGCGCGAACAGCGGCTTGACCTTGTAGGTCACCTTCAGCTTCCGCATCAGCGGAGACATCCACTCGTTCTGGTCATGCTCGTCGCCGAGACGGCGAGCGCCTCGGATCACGAGCGTGTAGCGGTCCTTGGTCGCGGTGTAGACGATCCGCTTGCGCAGCTTCTTCGGCAGCCGCGCCTTCTTGACCGCAGTGCGCAGCGCGCGGGCGTCATGGCGGTAGACCGTGATCCGGATGTCGCTGTCAGTGCTGCGCGAGGACGCGACCGGCCGGCTCTCGATCGCGGGCAGCGCCTTCGTGGCGAGCGGTGCGGCGACCGCGGCGAGTGCCTCCTTGTACTCGGCCCGTGCCTCGGCCTGAGCCGCGGCCGTCGGCTGCGCGGCGCGCGCCTCGCTCGGCGCCTCCGCCGGGATCGTCGCGCCGAGCGGGTAGATCAGCGCATTGAGCGCCTGACGCTCGACCGACTCGTGCCAGGCCCGGAAGAACGGGTCCGACGCGAACAGGAACGCGCGACCCGCGCCGAACGGCTGGTCGACGACCGCGGGACGGCCGTCGAGCCTGCCCGCGCCGATCGAGTTCACCTGATAGCCGTAGGACTTGCCGCCCTCCTTGTAGCGGACAGGCGCGGACGCCGCCGGAATTGAGCCGCCGTTGCCGGTCAGCGTCGTCGGGTTGTAGATCGCGTTGCCCGACGCGTCGCGGTACAGGAACCCGCCCTTGTCGAAGCCCCACGCAACCGGGTTGGTCGTGTCGAACGTGCCGTCGTACGTCGAGCCCGGGGTCGTGATCGACGGGCTCAGCGTCTGGGTGTTGAGCGACGTCAGCCCGATGTTGCGGGCGCTTGTCGTGCCGCCCGTGTAGTAGCTGAGGAAGCGCCCGCCGTTGTTGACGAACTGCTGGATGATCGGCGCGATCGCGTTGGTCGCCGCCACCGAGTACTGCTGCGGGATGATGATCGCGTTGAAGCCGTTCTCGGGCTTCGTCAACTCCCCGTTGGTGATCTGCGTCGTCGTCAGGCCGACGAGCTGCGCGCGCGGGATGCGGTCCTTCTGCTCGAGCGTGAAGCGCGCCCAGCAGTAGTCCGAAGCCGACGTGCAGTGGGTGCCGTACTCCGGGTTGGCGACCGTGTTCGCGCTCCCGGTCCACATCGCGATCTTCGGCTTCGCGATCGCCTTGCGCGGAGCGACGAACCGCGGCAGGCCGTAGACCGGCGTGTCGCGGGCGAGCGCCTTGGGCGCGAGGTCGGCGAGCGCGATCGTCGCGCCGTCGACGAGGCCGGCGCCCGTGTCGTAGTGGCGGCCGCCGAAGTCGAACGCCTCGGTGGCACGGTAGACCGTCGCCCCCGCGTTCGCCAGGTCGATCGCCAGGCCGATGCCCTGCATCGAGTCCGCGTTGAACGCGTACACCGGGCTCGCGGTGGCGGGCACCTCGGGCTGAACCGGATCGCTGATCTTGGTCATCGCCGTGCCCGACGGCAGGTTCTTGGTCACGATGCCGTTGCCCGCCATGCCGCGCATGAGCGAGTACGACCAGGTCACCACGTCGTAGAAGTACGGGAACGGGATGAACGGGTCCTCGCCGAGGATCGCCTGGATCCAGTGCTTCTGCGGCTGCGCCATCGGGATGAACAGCGTCCCGGCCGGCAGCGTGTCGGTCTTGTCGCCCTCAGGCCCGAACTCGTGCACGCCGTCGGTCACCGTCACGGGCTGGTCGAGCTTGTAGACGTTGACCTCGGAGCTGATCAGGTCGCGAATCAGCTTCGCCGTGTCGCCTGAGTGCAGGCCCGGCTTGTAGTAGTAGCCGCAGACGGTGCCGGTGGGCTGCTGCGTGATCTCGGTGTGCAGCGGGCTCACGAGCTTGTTCGGCTGCAGTTCGCAGCGGGCGCCTTGGTCGAGCGCTTCCTGCCACTGGTTGACCCAGGCCGTGAGCAGGTTGACCTTGTCGCGCGACGTCACGTTGATCGTCGTGTCGATAGCGAGGTAGTGGTTGTAGATCTGCTTGCCGAAGGCGTCGCCCGTGGGCTGCTCGAACGTCATGCCGGCCGAGCCCATCAGCAGCGCCGGGACCGTGTCGCCGTACTCCGGCGTGAAGAGGTCGTAGGTGTTGTAGTTGCGGTAGGAGATGGACTGGTCGTTCATCGCCGACTGGATCGCCGGCCCGATCCGGTACTGGATGAAGTCCAGGGCGAACTGCGAGATCTCGTGGTGGACGGGATCCTCGTTGGGCGGGAAGAAGTAGCTGCCCGTGTTCTGGTGGGCGTCGATGAAGAACAGGCCGGGGTACTTGTTGATCTCCGGCATGAAGTTCCGGTTCTCGGGCTGGTTGCGCGTGCCGAAGTCGCGGTTGGGGTCAAAGCCCCACGCCGTGTAGCGGTTCGTCGCGTCGCGCCCGTCCGGGTTGCGTGCCGGGTCGAGGAACAGCGTCAGGTTGTTCAGGCGCTGCAGGTTGGCGCAGTCCGTTCGCGCGGCCAGCTCGTAGAGCTCCTTGCTGATCGCCTCGCCCGCGGCCGGCTCGGAGCCGTGCGGGGTGGCCGTGACCCAGGCGAACGCCGGACGGTTGCGCACGGCCGCGAGGCCCGCGCTCGCCGGCACCTCGCCGCTGACCACGCCGCTCCAGAACGCGCCGTCGTTGCGACCCGCGTCCAGGTTGGCGATGTTGTCCGGCGTGCCGATCGCGTAGTACTTCAGGCGCCGGCCGAGAACGGTCGCGCCGATGTCCTTCTCTTCGATGCGGACGCGGGTGGTCTGCGCGGCGTCGGCCATGACCGCCTGCGCGTAGGTGTACAGGTCAGCCGTCAGGTGGCGCTGGCCGGAGCCGGTCGCGTTGTTGCCGGCGAGCGGACTGTTCGGGAACACCTGGCTCCACGTCCGGATCGCCGGGTCGTAGGTGATGTCCTGCGGGCAGCCCGCGGGATCGACGTCGGCGCGGGCGGTCGCGGTCAGCGACAGCGAGGCGACAGAGAGCGCCAGCCCGAGGCCGACGCCCAGCTTGCGGCGAAGCGACATCAGGAGAGCCTCCAATTGGTGTTGTTACTCAGGAGCTGCATCGAGGTTCCCATCACGGCGTCGTCGTCGAGAGGGTGAACGTCAGCGTCTTGCTGTACTGGCCCGTGCGCAGCGCGTCGGTCGACGCGATCGGCTGCTGGAACTGCAGCGTCACGCTGTCGTTGGAGATCGGGCCCGGGTAGCTCAACAGCGTCAGCGGGCTACCGGAGATGGCCCCGAACTGCGTGCTCGGGTTAGACGCGTTGGTCGCCCGTGCGCGCAGCGCCTGCGGAAGCGAGAAGCTGCCGTTGACGAGGTGACCGGGTGCCACCGTGCCGGGATCGGCCACCGTCAGCGCCGCGTCGCCGGCGGTCGACAGCACGTTCGCTGTCGTGGACGCGGTGTACGTTGCGGTGACGCCCGGGGCGAACGGCCCGAACGAGGCCGGCGCGCCGAGCGACAGCGCCAGCGCCGCGTTGACCTCGCCGGAGACCGTGCTGTAGTAGCACCTGACGTTGACGCTGGTGGACGCCGAGGCGGTCTGCCCCGCCGAGTCCTCGACGATCGCCGTGAACGTCCGCCCGGCTTCGCAGGCGGCATCCGCGGGGATCGTGAACGCCGTCTTGTACGGCGGCACCTGCACGACAGCGAGTTGGACGCCGCCGGAGTAGAACGTGACGCGCTTGACGCCGATGTCGTCGCCGGCGTTGGCCGTCAGCGAGATGGTCTCGCCGCGGTAGGCCTGGGCGCGATCGGCGACGAGCGACACCGTCGGATCGGCATCGTCGACGGGTCGCGGCGCGTCAAGGATGGCGAACTGGCCCGAATCGGGGTCGGCCTGCGACCCATTGCGGTACGGGAAGAAGTCGACGGTGTTCGACGTCGTGCCCGTGCCGTCGGGGATGCCGGCGCCGCTGACGGGGTTCTCCGGGAACGCCGGGTTCGACGTCGGGGAGATCGCCGGGCCGGCATTCGGCGGCGTGACGGCGGTCGAGCGGAGGCCCCACCAGTTGTTCTCCGCCACGAACGGGATCGCCGTGTTCGGCGTCGTGCCGTCGAGCTCGACGTTGATCGCGCCGTAGGCGTTGTCGAGGATGTTGTTGCGCGAGGCGGTCGACGCGGCGGCGCCGACGAGGCGAATGCCCGCGCCACGTGAGAGGTTGGCGTTGTTGGTGGCCGCGCCGCGCGTCGGTGCGCCGACACCGTGCACCAGGTTCTGGCTGATCGTGTTGCCCGTCAGCGCGACGCTTGCGCCCGCGGTCACCCGCACGCCGTCCTGGCCGAAGAGCGGTCCGGTCGTCGTCAGGTTGTTGCCCGGCGAGCCGCTGGACGAGCAGTTGCCGTTGGTCGTGAAGTTCGTGCAGACCAGGCGGCCGACGATCGCGTTGTTGGACAGCACGCCGCGATTGACGACACCCGACGCGCTGTAAGGCGCCAAGTCATTCGTCGCGCCGTCGATCAGGACGCCGACGCGGTTGTAGCGCTCCACGCGGGTCTGGCTGATCGTCAGCGTTCGCGTCGTCGCGCCCTGGGGGCTGCTCGTGTTCGCGGTGACTTGAGCGATGCCGTAGCCGAACTGCCCGCCGCGGTAGGCGCCGGGCAGGCCGGAGTCCGCGGCGAGCTCTGACGTGACGACGTTCGTGACCCGGCTGCGATAGATCGTGCCCTGCGCGTCGAGGTACACGACGCCGGCCTCGGCGAACACGCCCGCGCCGTCGACGGTCACGCCGGAGATATCCACCGTGATCGGCAGCGCGGCACCGCCACGCACGGCGATGATGTCCCCGACGCCGTTGCGGATGTCCTGGCTGGCCTCGGCGATCTGGCCCGCGCCGCTCAGCTTCGGGCGGATCGACACGAGATCGGCGCCCGCCCCTTTGAGCGTCACGCTCTTGGGGATCGTCAGCGCGTTGCTCGCGATGTCGCCAGTGCCTTCGCGATACGTTCCGGGACAGATCGCGATCGTGTCGCCGGCTGCTGCGGCGTCGATCGCGGCCTGCACGCTGGTGAACTGCGCGGCCGGGCAGTCACCACGGTCGTCATCGACCGTCCATTGGGCGGCCTGCGCCGCAGGCGCGACGCCAAAGACCCCTAGCACCGCCAGCGTGGCGGCGCATGCTCTCCTGCTCTTCACGTCGGGACCCTCTCCCTTCGACCCTCACATCCATGAGCGCGCAAACTCTCAGGAATGGAGTAGGAGTGCCAGTCCAGTTGGTGTGGAGGTTTCTCAGCGCCTTCCGGAGCGCAGTGCGCCGAGTTTCGGCACGGCCCGGTTCGCGTGCGCGGGGCGGCTGCGAGTGGCGGTCGGGAGCGGCTCCGCCGTGACGCCGTTTTTGAGCAGATCAGGCGTGGTCGCGAGCGGCAGGGCGTGTCGATCCGCGCTGACCGGTCTCCCGCGCCAGCCGCTTCAGGCGCAGCGCCAGCGGCATGCTCCGCCGACTTTTGACGGCCGTGTCGGCGGGCCCGGCCTGCGCGGGCTCGAACGACGCGATCGGCTTGCTGATCGGCGCTGCGCTCGACGGCAGCGGATTCAGGTCCTGGACCTCGAGTCCCAGCGCCGCGCAAAGACTCGCCACGATCTCGGGATCGTCGCGCCGCCCGCGCTCGTAGGCCGAGACCGTCGACCGTGACACACGTCGTACGCTCACGCGACGGTCGCCGAGCCCCACGACCACACCTCGGACGCAAGCTGAAACGTTCGCGCTTCAGTTTGGTAGCGCTCGGCGGACCGGCGGCGGTTGGTTGTCGGCGCCCATCGGTTTCTCCCTCGACAGACCGACGGAACGGTAGACCCCAGGGTCGGGGCCGACCGCCTCCCCCGGAAACGACGCTCCGACTGCAACTCCCAGGTAGTGGGCAGTGCCGGGCTCGAACCGGCGACCTCCTGCTTGTAAGGCAGGCGCTCTGACCAACTGAGCTAACCGCCCTCCGACGGCACCCGGCCGTGGAATCCGCCCTCAGGATAGACCGCGCCGCTGCGAGCTCCTCGGGCCGAACGGCGACTTTTCCGACTGATCCGGTGTGGTAAATCCCCTGAGTGCTGCGTCGTTGCGCCGCAATCGTCGTGCTGGCAGGGCTGGCGGTCGGACTCGGGCTGCCGCTGCTGCGTGCTGCTCGTGGGGCTGATGTGGCGGGCCGGCAGGCGGTGTCGCTGGTGACCGCCGGCGGGGCGCGACTCAGTGGTCAGTGGCAGACGTGGGCGAACGCTTCGCTGATGCCGACGGTCGCCGGGCGGGTCACGATCCGGATCACCGGCTGTCCCGCGCTTCCGCGAGCCGCGGGGTGCGTGTACACCAACCAGCCGCGTGTCGTGTACCTCAAGCCGGGGCTGCGACAGCCGCGCGGCGTCATGCTCCACGAACTGGGGCACGTGTACGACCTGACCGTGCTCAGCAACAGCGATCGCGGGCAGTTCCGGCGGATCATGAAGCGGCCGCACGCCCAGTGGTGGAAGGGCAACACGCCGCTGGCGGAGTGGTTCGCGGAGGCGTACGCGTGGTGCGCGCGCTACTCGCGCATCGTGTCGGTCGGCGACTACGCGATCTACCGCTATGACCCGACGCCGGCCCAGCACCGCAGCAGCTGTGCGCTGATCAAACGCGCCGCGCGCGATAACAAGCCGCCGACGCCGCCGCCCGCGCCGCCTGTGGTCACCGGCGACCCGGCACCCCCCGCGCCACCGCCGGTGGCACCGTCCGTCGTTCCGGGCGATCCGGTCCGCGACCCCGGCCCGGCACCGACCGAGAGCGCGTCCGTGAAGGCCACCCCGACGCCAACACCGACCCCGACGCCGCGACTGCCGGCGCCCACCGCGACCCCGACGCCCACGCCCACACTGACGCCCACCGCGACGCCCACGCCCACGAGCACCCCGGAGCCGACCGCCACCCCGACCCCGACGACTACGCCCACCGAGACGCCGGAACCAGATCCGACCGAGGAACCGACTGCGGAACCGACCCCGTCCCATGCTCACGAGCGCGTGGCATGATGGGCCCATGGACGGGTCGGTGCTCTGGCGGGCGGCGCTGCTTCAGGCGCTGACGCTCGCAGTCGTGGCATTGCTGCTCGGCGCGTTCCTCGACAGGGAGTTCTTCCGCTCGTGGGGCTGGCTCGCCGGCCCCGGCGCCTGGGCCGCGTGCGCGCTGTTCACCGGCACGGTGTTGCGACTGCCGCCGCTGGCGGTGCTCGCCGGCGCGGCCCTCGCCGGCCTGCCCAGCCTGGTCAGCGTGCTGATCGGAGTGCACTGGCTCGGTGCCCCGTTCGCCGTCGCGCTCTTCGCCGCCTGGTGCGGACGGCTCGCGGCGCGAACGCCGAAGGTGGCCGTCTAGATGGATCTGGGACTGCAGGGCAAGGTGGCGCTCGTCACCGGCGGCTCGAAGGGGATCGGGCGCGGAATCGCGGAGGGCCTCGTCGCCGAGGGCGTGAGGGTCGCGCTGACGTCGCGCTCCGGTGAGCGCGCGGAGCAGGTCGCCACGGAGATCGGCGCGCACGGGTACGCGTTCGACTCCGACGACCTCGACGCGATCGCCGCGCTGCTGCTCGCGGTCGAGGGTGACCTCGGCCGGGTCGACATCTACATCGCCAACACCGGCGGACCGCCCGCCGGCGACCCGCTGGCGTTCACGCGCGAGCAGTGGGAGGCGGCGCAGCGGTCGCTGCTGATCTCGCCGATGACGATCATCGAGCGCCTCCTTCCCGGCATGCGCGACCGCGGCTTCGGGCGCGTGGTCGCGATCGGCTCGATGGCCGTGCGCGAGCCGATCGACGCGCTCCAGCTCTCCAACGCGCATCGCCCGGGCCTCGTCGCCGCCTTCAAGGTGCTCGCGCGCCAGGCCGCCGGTGACGGCGTGACGTTCAACCACGTACACCCGGGACAAATCGCGACGGACCGGATGATCGACACCGCGGGCTCGCTCGAAGCGGCGCAGGAGCGGGCGAAGAGCACCGTCCCGACCGGGCGCCTCGGCACCGTCGAGGAACTCGCCGCGGCGGCGGTCTTCCTGTGCTCGCAGCAGGCTGCCTACATCAACGGAACGGCCTTGCTCGTGGACGGCGCGCTCACTCGCAGCGTCTGACCTAGACTGTTCGCTGCTCGCCCCCATGGTGTAGCGGTTAGCACGCGGCCCTTTCACGGCCGTAGCGCGAGTTCGATTCTCGCTGGGGGTACTTCGGTCAGGCTTCGTCGGGCCAGTGGCCGTGCGCTGTGAAGTAGTCGCGCGCTTCCTCGTCCTTGTCACGGTCGTTGCGGCCGCTGAACAGGAAGTACACGACCAGCACGCACATGGCGAAGGCCAGCACGCAGGCGACGACGGCCCAGATCTGTTGGAGCATCGCGTCACATCGTGACGCATCCGGATGAGAGTCGTCAGTCGAGCGGGCGGCGCGGGACTTCGCAGAGCACGAACTGGCCGCGTTGGAGCAGGTGCGCGATGGCGCAGGCCTTGTCGATCTGGGCGGGCGTGTACCCGACCGGGTTGTACAGCGTCACTAGGTGCGCGCCTGGGATGTGCATCGCTCTCACCAGCCCTCGTCGATTCGGAGCCTTCCTGTCCGGCAGAATCGGCAAGAGGCGCGACGACTTGAGGTGGTGAGGCGATGTGATGATGCCGCCGGCAGGGATCGAACCTGCGCACATCGGATTAAAAGTCCGTTGCTCTACCGCTGAGCTACGGCGGCCCGGCTGCGCTCGACTCTAGCGCGCAGTAGGCTTGCGCGAGGGTGAGCGTTGGAGGAGTCGAGACAGGAGGCCGGCGACGGCGGCGCACTCCTGAGGTGGCCGAGGCCGAGATCGTGGGAGCGGCTGAGTCGCTCCTGCGCGAGCGGTCGTTCCGCGAGTTGACCGTCGACGAGGTGATGCGACGGACCGACCTGTCGCGCCCGTCCTTCTACGTCTACTTCCGTGACCGCCACGCGCTGATGCTGCGCGTCGTCGAGCACATCGGCGCCGAACTGCGGACGATGTCGCAGCGCTGGTACACCGGAGCCGGCGACGGTCCCGCGCAGGCTCGCGAGGCGATGGAGGGGTTCGCCGAGGTCTACGCCGAGCACGGGCCGGTGCTACGCGCGCTCGCCGACGCGGCCGCCGACGAGCCCGAGGTCGAGCGCGTCTACGGCGGCCTCGTTCAATCCTTCGTCGACGTCACGGCGCGCCACATCGAGGCTGAGATGGAGGCCGGGCGCGTCCTCCCGCTCGACGCCCAGGAGACCGCTCGAGCGCTCGTCTGGATGATGGAGCGCTACCTGAACCGCACGCTCGGGCGGGTCCCGTCCGACACGCCGCAGGAGACCGTCGTCAAGACGCTGACAACGATCTGGACGCGAGTGTTGTACGGCGTCGGCTAGTGCTTGAAGTGCCGGCGGTGCGTGAGGACCATGCTGATCCCCGCGGCGTCGGCGGCGGCGACCACATCGGGATCGCGCACTGAGCCGCCGGGCTGGATGATCGCCGTGATGCCGGCGTCCAGCGCGAGCTGCGGGCCGTCGGCGAACGGGAAGAACGCGTCGGAGGCCAGCGCGGCGCCGAGCAGAGAGGAACCGGCCTGGCGGGCCTTGTCGATGGCGAGGCGCACGGAGTCCACGCGGCTCATCTGGCCGGCGCCGATCCCGACCGACGCGAGGTCGTTGGACAGCACGATCGCGTTGGAGCGCACGTGCTTGCAGACCTTCCAGGCGAAGAGCATCTCGCCCCATTCGGCCTCGCTCGGCTTGCGCTCGGTGACGACCTGCATCTCCGTGCGGTCCTCCAGGCCCATGTCACGGTCCTGGACGAGCAGGCCGCCCATGACGCGCTTGACGTCGCGCTCGGCGACGTTGACGCGGCGGCGCTCACCGTCCTCGAGGATCCGCATGTTCGGCTTGCTGGCCAGCAGCTCGAGCGCCTCGTCGGTGTAGGACGGCGCGATGATGACCTCGCAGAACTGCTTCAGGAGCGCTTCGGCGAAGGCCGCGTCGACACCGCGGTTGACGCAGATCACGCCGCCGAAGGCCGACATCGGATCGCACGCGAACGCGGCGCCGTAGGCCTCGAGCACCGAGCCGCCGACGGCGACGCCGCAGGGGTTGTTGTGCTTGATGATCGTGCAGGCGGGCAGCTCGAACTCCTGCGTCAGCAGGCGCGCCGAGTTGAGATCCAGCACGTTGTTGAACGACAGCTCCTTGCCGCCGACCTGCCGCACCATCGAGAGCACGTGCATGCGCGAGCCGGCCTGCGAGTAGTAGGCGGCGCGCTGGTGCGGGTTCTCGCCGTACGCGAGGTCGGTGACCTTCTCGTAGGCGTTGAGCAGCAGCGGCGGGAAGTCGTCCTGCTTCTCGACGAACCAGCGCGAGATCGCGCTGTCGTAGCGAGCGGTGTAGGAGAACGCCTCGGCGGCGAGCGACTCGCGCGTGCCGAGCGAGAGCTTGCCGGAGGCGTCCTTGAGCTCCTGGAGCACCGCGTCGTAGCTGGCGGGGTTGACCACGACCGCCGTGAAGGGGAAGTTCTTGGCCGCCGCGCGGATCATCGTCGGCCCGCCGATATCGATGTTCTCGATCACCTCGTGCTCGGTCACGCCGCGCCGCGCCGCGGTGGCCTCGAACGGGTAGAGGTTCACGCACACGAGATCGACGAACTCGACCTCATGCTCCGCGGCCGCCGCCATGTGCTCCTCGTCGTCGCGCAGCGCGAGCAGCCCGGCGTAGAGCTTCGGGTGCAGGGTCTTGACCCGCCCGCCCATGATCTCGGGGAAGCCGGTGAAGTCCTCGACCGAGCGGACCTCGAGCCCGCCTTCGCGCAGCGCCGTCGCCGTGCCGCCGGTGGAGAGCAGCTCGATGCCGAGCTCCACCAGGCCGCGGGCGAACTCCACGACGCCCGTCTTGTCCGAAACCGAGAGCAGCGCACGCCGCACTCGGACCTCGCCGGGCTGAGTCATCGCCTCCATCGAGTCGCTGAAGATACCTGGAGACGACATCTACGGACTTCCTCCAACTAGAACGCGCCGCGGGTGGGATGGGTCCGGGCGGACGGTTCCGCTGGCGATCAGCCGCACCGCTCCGGTCAACAGTTCGTGCTCGATCGGGCCGAGCGCCTCGCGCACCTCGGCCGGATCGGTGGCCTCCGGGCAGCTCGACCGCCTGCTGAAGGATGATCGGCCCGGAGTCGATCCCCTCGTCCACGAAGTGGACGGTGACGCCGAAGACCTTGACCCCGTACTCGAGCGCCTGCTCGACCGCGCGCACGCCCGGGAAGGCCGGCAGCAGCGCCGGATGGACGTTGACGACGCGCAGGGGGAAGGCGGCGAGGAACGTCGAGCTGACGAGCTGCATGTAGCCCGCGAGCACCACGAGCTCCACGCCTTCGTCCACCAGCCACGTCGCCATCGCGAGGTCGCGCGCCTCGCGGTCGGCGTACTCGGCGACGGGGAAGGTGCCCGTGGCGATCCCGGCCTCCCGCGCCCGCTCGAGCGCCTGCGCGGCGGGCTTGTCGGAGCCGACGGCAACGACGTCGGCCTCGCGCCCGTGGACGTTGTCGAGAATCGCCTGCAGGTTCGTGCCCGTGCCCGAGGCGAGGACGCCGACGCGCAGCCGGTGCGAGCTCATCGGTCATGCCGCCTCCAGCATGATCTGTTCGAGCTTCGGGAACCGCTCGTCCGTCAGCTGCAGCGTGCCCGGCGGCGACCAGGGCGTCGATCGCGGCCAGGATCTCCTCGGCGCGCAGGTCCCGGTAGGCGCCGTAGTTGGGCAGCCCGTCGTAGGAGTGCTTGGTGATCGCCTTCGAGCGCCCGCCGCGCAGGATCTCCACCGCGCGCGTGCGCCCGACTCCGGGCACCGCGCGCGTGACGAGGTCGAGGATCGCGCCGTCGAGCCCGCCGGCTGGGGACGAGCGCGCTCTGGCGCGGCGCCGTCGGCGGCAGCGCCGGGACGAGCACCGGATCGCAGACGTCGCAGCACGCGCCGGAGGGTGCCGGCTCCGAGCGGTCGCCGAAGTGACGCAGGATGCCCGTTCGGCGGCAGCCGCCGCCCTCGACCCACGCCCACACGGAGCGGTACTGGCGCCAGCGCACGCGCGTGCCCTCCTGCGCCGCGCCCTTGCAGACGGCGAGGGTCCTGGCGTCCCAGGTGCCGAGGTAGCGCCCGGCGAGCTTGTCGGGCGCGGAGGGCGCGGGCAGGATCACGCCCGCGCGGGCGAGGTAGCCGATGACGGCGCGGATCGCATCCTCGTCGCCGTGCTCGAGGAACTCGTTGATGTGGAGGTCGTAGCGGAGCGGCTCGCCCTTCGCCACGTCCTTGATCCGGCGCCCGACGACCTTCAGCAGGTCCTCGCCGACGACCGAGCGCTCGATGAAGAAGACGTGCAGGCCCTTGTCGCGGCCGGTGGCGAACAGCAGGCAGCGGGCGGGCTTGCCGTCGCGCCCGGCGCGGCCGGCCTCCTGGTAGTAGGCCTCGATCGAGCTCGGGACCGACTCGTGGCAGACCGTCCGCACGTCGGCCTTGTCGACGCCCATGCCGAACGCGTTGGTCGCGACCACGACGGGCGCCTCGCCGGCCATGAAGCGCCGCTGGGCCTCGGCGCGCGCGTCGCGCGGCAGGCCGGCGTGGTAGGCGATCACCTCCACCCCCAGCTCGTGGCCGAGGCGATCCGCCAGCCGGTCGCACTCCGCGCGCGTGCCCGCGTAGACGATCGCCGGCAGCGCGTCCGGCTCGCTCAGCGCCGCGATGATGCGCCGGTGCACGACGTCCTTGCTGGGGCATTCGACGACGGCGAAGGTCAGGTTCGGCCGGTCGAAGCCGGTCGCCACGTGCACCGGTTCGCGCAGGCCGAGCCGCGAGACGATGTCGCGGGCCACCTCGGGCGTCGCGGTCGCGGTGGAGGCCAGGATCGCCTCCGCGCCCAGCCAGCGGGCGGCATCGGCGAGGCGGAAGTACTCCGGGCGGAAGTCATGCCCCCACTGGGACACGCAGTGCGCCTCGTCGACCACGAACAGCCCGATGTCGGCGTGGCGGATGCGCTCCAGGAAGCCCGGCGAGGCGAAGCGCTCCGGCGCGACGTAGAGCAGCCGGACCTGGCCGGAGACCGCGTGGTCGACCGCCAGCCGGTTCGTGCGCGAGTCCTGCTGGCCGTTGACGAGCGCGACGCGGCCGGGTGCGACCCGCTCCAGCGCCTCCACCTGGTCCTGCATCAGCGACACCAGCGGCGAGACGACGAGCGTCAGGTCCGTGCGCATCAGCGCCGGCAGCTGGTAACAGAGCGACTTGCCCGAGCCGGTGGGCATCACCACCAGCACGTCGCGGCCGCCACGAGCGGCCTCGACCGCCTCGCGCTGGCCCGGCCGGAACCCCGGAAAGCCGAACAGCTCCTGCAGTGCCCCGTCGACGTCCTGCGCCTTCGCGACCGGAACGCGCGGGACGCGCCCGTCGGCGGCGCCGAGGTCCAACGAGGTCTGCGTGGGAGCTGGTGGTTCTTCTAGCCAGGCGAGCGACACGGGCTGGCGACCATATCGCCAGCCCCGGTCGGTCCCCCGGGTTCCGCCATTTTGTTGCAGAAACGTGAGGGAGATGTGACGAACGCCGAGGTTCCCGCACGAGACGAACGGCCGATCCGGGCGGCTTGCGACTCTCGGTCAGGTGCGGACGAGCGGCAGTGCGTGCTCGAATGCGTCCTTCTGCGAGGTCCCGATCAGCGGGTACACGCCGGAGAAGCAGGCATCGCAGTGCGTCTCGCGCGAGCCGTTGATCGCCTCGTAGACGCCCTCGAGCGACAGGTAGGCGAGCGAGTCGGCGCCCAGCTCCGCGGCCACCTCGGCCGGGGTGCGGTTGTGGGCGATCATCTCTTCGCGCGTCGACATGTCGATCCCGTAGTGGCAGGGATTGCGGATCGGCGGCGCGGAGATGCGCATATGCACTTCGCTGGCCCCGGCGTCGCGCAGCATCTGCACGATCTGCCGCGTCGTGTTGCCGCGCACGATCGAGTCGTCCACGACGACGATCCGCTTGCCGGCGACGACTTCGGGGAGCGGGTTGAACTTCAGCCGCAGGCCGTGCTTGCGCAGCTCCTGGCCGGGCTGGATGAAGGTCCGGGCGACGTAGCGGTTCTTAATCAGGCCGTCGTCCTGCGGGAGGCCCGAAGCGCGGGCGAAACCGCGGGCCGCCGGGTTGCCGGAGTCCGGCACCGGGATCACCAGATCGGCTTCGACGGGGGCTTCCTTGGCCAGGATCTCGCCCATCCGACCGCGCGACACCTGGATCACCTGGCCGCCGAGGCGGGAGTCAGGCCGGGCGAAGTAGATGTGCTCGAACACGCACAGCGCGCTGCGCGGGGACGGCACGGCCTGACGCGTCTCGATGCCCTTCTTGGTGATCGAGACGATCTCGCCGGGCTGGACGTCGCGGAGGAACTTCGCGCCGATGATGTCGAACGCGCACGTCTCGCTCGCGACGCAGTAGTTCTCGCCGATCATCCCCAGCGAGAGCGGTCGCAGGCCCATCGGATCGCGGAAGGCGACGACGCGATCGTCGGTCATCACAACCGTGCTGTAGGCGCCCTCGACGCGCTTGATGACGTCCACCAGCGCCTCTTCGACCGTCGGCGCGTCGTGCGTGGAGACGAGCGCCGCGATGATCTCGGAGTCAGACGTAGAGCGGAATGTCACGCCCTTGTCGCGCAGTTCCTGGTGCAGCTCGACGACGTTGACGAGGTTGCCGTTGTGGCCCAGCGCGACCTCGCGCTTGTCCGCCCGGTAGACCGGCTGCGAGTTCTCCCACGAGTTGGCGCCCGTCGTGGAGTAGCGGACGTGGCCGAGCGCCATGTCGCCCTGCAGCGCGCGCAGCTTCTGCTCGTCGAAGACCTGGTTGACGAGGCCCTGGTCGCGCATCGCCATGATGTGGCCGTTCTGGGAGGTGGCGATTCCCGCCGACTCCTGGCCGCGATGCTGCAGCGCGTACAGCGCGAAGTAGGTCAGCCGTGAAACCTCGCGACCGGGTGCGACGATGCCGAAGACGCCGCACTCGTCGCGCGGGCCATCACGGTCGTCGAGAAAAGGTTCTGGGGAGGCGTGCACGGGGGACCGGTGCGGGCTTGCCGTGAGGAACAACCGGCCTGGTCAGGCTAGCAAGCGGCACGGCGGTTACTCCAGATCTGCGCGCCGACTCGACCAAAGTCCTAAGTCGGCAACGCAATGCTCAGCTCCGCCGCTCAGAACTTGTCGGTTCGCGTGACGCGCGGGGCGCCCTCGAGGTCTACGCTCCAGGGATCTCCGCCGCTTGGCACGGCCACGCCGCGCGGCCTAGTCCGACCTCAGGAACGGGATAACCATGGCCACCGACGCACCTGTCCAGATCCCCCGCCAGCGCCTCTCGGAGCTCATCGAGCGCGAGGAGAAGCAGCTCAACGAGCGGACGCAGCGTTCGAAGGAGATGTACGCGCGCGCCCAGGTCCACCTCTCCGGCGGCGTCGCATCCTCCTACCAGCTGCGCGACCCCTGGCCCATCTACCTGGAACGCGGCTCCGGCCCGCGCGTCTGGGATGTCGACGGCAACCAGATGTGGGACTTCCACAACGGTTTCGGCTCGATGGTCCAGGGCCACGCTCACCCCGCGATCGGCGCCGCCATCGCGGCTCGCTACTCGAGCGGCACGCACTTCGCGGCGCCGACCGAGGACGCCGTGGTCGTGGGTGACGAGCTCGCCCGCCGCTGGGGGCTGCCCAAGTGGCGCTTCACCAACAGCGGCTCCGAGTCCACGATGGACGCGATCCGGATCGCGCGCGGGTCCACCGGCCGCGAGACGATCGTGAAGATCTTCGGGTCCTATCACGGGCATCACGACGGCGTGATGGTCTCGATCGGCGTCGAGTACGACCAGATCGGCGATCACGAGAACCTCGCCTCGCTGCCCTACGGCGCCGGCATCCCGCAGGCAGTGGTGGATCTGACGATCCCGGTGCCGTTCAACGACGCGGGCGCGATGGAGCGCCGGATCGAGCGGCTCACCGCGGAGGGGCGCAAGCCCGCCTGCGTGATCATGGAGCCGGCGATGATGAACCTCGGGGTCGTGCTTCCCGAGCCCGGGTATCTGGAAGCCGTCCGCGACATCACCCGTCGTCACGACATCGTCCTGATCTTCGACGAGGTCAAGACCGGGCTGTGCATCGCCGCCGGCGGCGCGACCGAGCGCTGGGGCGTCACGCCCGATCTGGTCACTCTGGCCAAGGCGTTGGGCGGCGGCACGCCGATCGGCGCGATCGGCGGCACCGAAGAGGCGATGGCCGCCGTCGAGGACGGCTCCGTCTACCAGGTGGGCACCTACAACGGCAATCCCGCTGGGGATGGCCGCGACCCGCGCGAACCTGCTGGAAGTGCTGACCCCCGCGGCCTACGAGCACCTGGATCGTCTCAATGAGCGAATCCTCTCCGGCTGCGAAAACGTCATCCGCAAGCACAACCTGCCCGGCTACTCGGTCGGCGTCGGCTCCAAGGGCTGCGTCACCTTCTCCCCCTCGAAGGTCATCGACTACGAGACCTTCAAGGCCAACCAGGACAAGGACCTCTCCGACCTCGCCTGGCTCTACAACATGAACCGCGGCATCTTCATGACGCCCGGCCGCGAGGAGGAGTGGACCCTCTCGGTCACCCACGACGACGAATCCGTCGACGCGTACGTCCAGGTCTTCGAGGCCATGGCCGACGATCTCATGTCCTAGATCTCGACCTCGGGTCCAGGTTGCGAAGCGGCCCCTGATTGCAGGAGACTCTCCCGCCCACGGTTCGTGGGGGGAGAGTTTCCGGAGGGCTGGACTATGAAGGGCATGAGGACGCGAACGGGATGGATCGCAGCGTGGCGGTCGTGCCGGCTTCCTGCCCGTGGCCGCTGCCCGCGCGCAGGGCACGTATGGCGTCTCTGCGAGTCGGGCGGGCGGTAACCCGGTCCGGTGGAGGGATGGACCCCGGCGTCAACGACCGACGGCCTTGTCGTGGACGTTTGCGCGAACGGTGGCCCGTTCGGGTTCGATTTCCAACGCCTGAACCGCTCCGCTCCGCCCACGTCCCGGGTTTCGCCTGACGTCCAAACGGATCGCCGATTGCCGCGCGCCGGATCGGGATTGCAGCACGACACGGCGGCGGTGTGTGGAACACCCGAGACAGCCGCGATGACCGACGCGAAGGGGCGGTTCAGCGTGAAGCTGCCCCGGGGAGTTTCGCGAGAGGTTCGGTTCAGCTACGGGGACTCGGTTCAGGCCGTAAAGGTGATCGTTGCCGCGCCGGTGCGATTGAAGACAGATCGCAAGCGCACGCGCAACGGACGCGCGGTCGCGTTCAGGGGAACCGTGCCCGGAGCCGGGAGTGCGCGCACTCGAGTGGAGCTCCAGGCGTGGGCGAACGGGAAGTGGATCCCGTTCAAGACCGCCGACCTCAAACGCGGCAAGTTCAGCGCCAGCTACCGCTTCACGCGGACCTTCGCGACCGCCCTCTACCGCTTCCGGGCCGTCATCCACACCGATCCCGACTTCCCCTACGCGGCCGGGACGTCAACGGTGGTCAAGGTGCTGGTGCGGCCATGAAGAGAATCACGACGATCCTCTGCGCGGTCGCGTCGGTCTCGGTGTGCGCGCCGACGGCCAGCGCCGCGGAGCAGCAGACCTACGTCGTATCGGCATGTAAGGCTGGAACGCTTCCCGCCCCCACCAGTTCGTGGACGTTGCGCGAGATCGTGGAGCCGACGCTCGGCGCCGTGCCGGACGGTCCGACAGTGCAGGATTCATGTCTCAGCGGCGGCTTGTTCGAGTTCGAACTCGACGGACAGCATCGCGGATTGAGGGGCATCGACTGGAGCTTCACCGCTCCGCCCGGAACGTCCGTTGCGGCGTTCAGACTGTGGCGCCACGTCGCAACGGGCGGTGCGTCTCCGATGGACTACTCGGTCCGCGTCGGGTCCAACGTCGTAGAGGAGATGCACGAGCTCAGTGCGTGGGAACTCGGTTCCTCGCTCTTCGCCGACGCCGAGAAGCTCACAGCGGCCAGTCTTCACGGATCGAACGTCGCGATTCACTTTCAGTGCGAAGAATCGGGGTTCATCTGTGGCAGCCACAGTCGGTTCAGGGTCGCGAAGAGCGAAGTGACGTTGCGAGATGAGATCTCACCAACGACTGAAGCCACGTGGCTCGCCGCGACTGGGGACCTGCGTCTGCTCTTCCATGACATCGGGGGTGGCGTTGAGTCAGTCGTATTGCGTGTCGACGGAATCGACCGATCCGTGACGCGACTGGGCGATGCCGGTTGCCGGCCTCCGTTCGTCAACCCGACGCCGTGTCCGCTTGAGGGCGCGATCGTCTTGAACGTGGCTCCGGCGTCGCTCACCGATTCTGCGCATCTCGTCGAAGCGGTGCTGAGCGACGTCGCCGGCAACCGCACGATCGTCGGACCGTTCACCCTCCCCGTGGCCGCGTCGCCGAGCGCGGCGACACGCCCCGCGGCGACACGCCCCGCACCCATCCCAGTCGGGGTGCTCGCGCTGAGCGGACGGCGAACGGTGCGGACGCGCTACAGCGCGCCACCCGTGATCCGGGGGACGGTCAAGACGGCCGGCGGCGTCGCGATCGCGCGGGCTCGAGTGTCGGTCAGTGAGGCGCCGACGATCGTGACGACCGACGCGAAGGGGCGGTTCAGCGTGAAGCTTGCCCGCGGCGTGTCGCGGGCGGTTCGGTTCAGTTACGGCGACTCGGTTCGGACCGTGAAGTGGTCGTCGCCGCGCCGGTCCGGCTGAAGACGGACCGGAGGAGCACCCGCAATGGCCGGGCGGTGAAGTTCATCGGCTCGGTCCCTGGGGCCGGAACGGCGCGGCCGCGGGTCGAGCTTCAGGCGTGGGCGAACGGCAAGTGGATTGCGTTCAAGTCCGCGGATCTCAGGAACGGGAGGTTCTCTGCGAGCTACCGGTTCACGCGCACGTTCTCGGCCATGCGGTATCGGTTCCGGGCTGTGATCCACGCCGACCCGGACTTCCCATACGCGGCCGGTACGTCGCCGGTGGTCAAAGTGGTTGTGCGGCCCTAGCCGACACGATCGTGAGGATCGCGCGCGCCGCGGGCGGCAAGGTGTGCAAGGAGGGCGGCCGCGAGTGCCGGGCGGACGGGTCGATCAGGCGCAGGCGGGCGTCGAGCCACGGCCACGGCGTCGAAGGCGAGCGTGAAGTCGCGCTGGAAGCGGCGGGGGAGTGGTTGATCAGCTCGATCTCGACGGCGGGGAGCCCCCTCGCAGCGCCGCCCCGCCATCAGCCGTCGGTCCGCGGCGATGCCATGCTCATGCTCCCCTCGAAGCCATCGGGGTCCCAGGGGGGTGATTGTCCGGGTCCGCCAGGCGGACCCGGAGAGCCACACCCCTAGTGGAGGAGGTCGGCCAGGCCGTAGGTGAAGGCGCGGTCGAGCTCGTCGAGCGCGACGCTGAGCACGCCCTCGATCGTCGCGCTCGAGCCGCCGACCGTGCCGATCACGCGCGCGGCCCCGCCGAACGCGCTCAGAGCGGACGCCGGACCGGAGACCACGAAGGCACCCGGTCCCTCGCCGAACAGCTCGTCCTCGCCAGACAGCCCCGAGACGACGAAGCCGAGGCCGGAGGCCAGCGCCGCCTCGGCCAGCGCGACCGCGACGCCGCCCTCGGCGACGTCGTGCGCGGAGTGCAGGACGCCACCACGGACGGCCTGGCGGATCGCGGCGTGGAGCGCCTTGAGCTCGCCGAGATCGGCACTCGGCAATGGCCCGGCGACGACTTCGCCGCGCAGCTTGGACAGCTCGGACGCCGCCAGCGACGGCGCCCAGCCCGCGGTCACCAGCGCGATCGCGTCGCCCGAAGCGACGAACCCGAGCCGGCCGGAGCGGCGCGCATCGGGCAGTTCGCCGACGAGGCCGACGACGGGCGTCGGGTAGATCGGCCCCTCGCCGCCCTCGTTGTACAAGGACACGTTGCCGCCGACCACCGGGATGCCGAACGCGCGGCAGGCGTCGCCGAGACCGGCGATCGAGCGCGTGAGCTGCCAGGCGATGTGCGGCTTCTCCGGGTTACCGAAGTTCAGGCAGTTGGTCAGCCCCAACGGCTCGGCGCCGACGCAGGCCAGATTGGCGCTGCATTCCACGACCGCCTCGACGGTGCCGCGGTAGGGATCGGCCGCGACGCGGCGGCCGTTGCCGTCGATCGCGACCGCGATCGCGGGCCGCGGACCTTCGGCGTCGGCGGGGTACAGGGCGGTGAGCGGGGTCGAGCCGTTGAGCGCCGGCGGGAGCAGCAGGACCGACGCGTCGGCCTGCTCGGGCCGGCGGACGGTGCGCGAGCCGACGATCGAGTCGTACTGCTCGAACGCCCACTTGCGCGAGGCCACGTTGGAGGAGCCGAGCAGCGCCACCAGGATCTCGCCCGCATCAGAGGACGAGAGCGTCACCGGCGGCGCCGGATAGATCGGCGTCGCGGGTTCGGCGGGCGACAGGTCGTATGCCGGGCACTCGTCGACCAGCGCCGTGACCGGCATGTCGCCGACCAGGGCACCGTCATCGAAGACCCGCAGGCGGCGGGAATCGGTGACCTCGCCGATCGCGGTTCCGCCGACCTCCCAGCGCTCGCAGACCGCGAGCACCGCGTCGAGCTTCGAGGGCTCGACGACGCAGAGCATCCGCTCCTGGGACTCGCTGACCATGATCTCGAAGGGCTCCATGTCCGCCTCGCGCAGCGGCACGCGCCGGACGTGGAGATCGAGCCCGACCTCGCCCTTGGCGGCCATCTCGGCCGACGAGGAAGTCAGACCCGCGGCGCCGAGATCCTGCAGCGCGACCAGGAGCCCCTGATCCAAAAGATCCAACGAGCACTCGAGCAGCTTCTTCTCGGTGAACGGATCGCCGATCTGCACGGTCGGGCGCTTGTCCTCGGACGAGTCGAGCTCGGCCGAGGCCAGCACCGAGGCGCCACCGATCCCGTCGCGGCCGGTGCGCGCGCCGAACAGCACCACGACATTCCCCACGCCCGCGGCAGCCGACCGGATCAGCTTGTCCGTCTCGATCAGCCCGAGCGCCATCGCGTTGACGAGGCAGTTCTGCTCGTACGGACCCTCGAAGTAGATCTCGCCGCCGACGGTGGCGATCCCGATCGAGTTGCCGTAGTGGCCGATGCCGGCCACGGCGCGTTCGAGCAGGTACCGGGAGCGAGCCGAGGTCGAGACCTCGCCGAAGCGCAGCGAGTCCAGGATCGCGATCGGCCGGGCGCCGATGGCGAAGATGTCGCGCAGGATGCCGCCGACGCCGGTCGCGGCGCCCTCGAAGGGCTCGACCGCGCTCGGGTGGTTGTGCGACTCGACCTTGAACGCGCAGGCCAGGCCCTCGCCCACGGACACCGCGCCCGCGTTCTCGCCGGGGCCCATCACCAGCCGCGGACCCTCGACCGGCAGCGACTTCAAGAGCCGGCGCGAATGCTTGTAGCCGCAGTGCTCGGACCACATCAGCGAGAAGACGGCGAGCTCGACCTCGTTGGGCTCGCGCTCCAGCTTCTCGACGATCAGGTCGTACTCGTAGTCGGTGAGCCCGAGATCGCGATGCTTGCTCACGCGGGCACCCGGGCGGCCGACTCGAACAGCTTCAGCCCGTCCGCGGAGCCCGTCAATACGTCAACCGCGTGCTCGGGATGCGGCATCAGCCCGACCACGTTGCCGGCCTTGTTCGAGACCCCGGCGATGTCGCGCGAGGAGCCGTTGAAGTTCTCGCCCGCCCGGTAGCGGAGCACGATCTGCCCGTTGGCCTCGAGCTCGTCCAAGACAGGATCGGGCGCCCAGTAGCGACCGGTCGTGTGCTTGGCCGGGATCGACAGCGTCTCGCCGACCGCGCACGAACCCGTCCAGGACGTCGACGCGTTCACAACCTCCAGCGCGACCTGGCGGCAGGTGAACCGCAGCGAGGTGTTCGGCAGCAGCGCTCCCGACAAGAGGCCGGCCTCGCACAGCACCTGGAAGCCGTTGCAGATGCCGAGCACGAGCCCGCCGCGCGCCGCGAAGCGCTCGACCTCGGCCATCACCGGCGCGAAGCGCGCGATCGCGCCGACACGCAGGTAGTCGCCGTAGGAGAAGCCGCCGGGGATGATCACGGCGTCGACGCCGCGAAGATCCGCGTCGCCGTGCCACAGCAGCTCCGCCTCGCCGACGCGGCGGGCGGCGAGCAGTGCGTCAACGTCGTCGCACGTGCCCGGGAAGCGAACGATCCCGAACTTCAAGACTGGATCTCGTAGTCCTCGATCAGCGGGTTGGCGAGCAGCTGCTCGCACATCGCCGCGACCTGGGAGGCATCCGGAACGTCCAGCTCGACGAGCCGGCCGACGTGCACATTCGAGACGCCCTCGAACCCCAAAGCGGGCAGGGCGCGCTCGACGACCTGTCCCTGGGGATCGAGGATTCCGGACTTGGGCCGGATCAGCACCCTGACCCTCATGCGACCCGGTCCAGCCACGCGCCGAAGGGCTCGCCCGCCAGCCGCTCGTAGGCGGTGACGTAGCGCTCGCGGGTGGCCGCGACGACGTCGTCCGGGATCGGCGGCGCCGGCGGCAGCTTGTCCCAGCCGGTGTTGGTCGCCCAGTCGCGCACGTACTGCTTGTCGAAGGACGGCTGACCGTGGCCGACCTCGTAGGTGTCGGCAGGCCAGAAGCGCGAGGAGTCCGGCGTGCAGACCTCGTCGCCCAGGGTCAGGACGCCGTCAGCATCCAGGCCGAACTCGAACTTCGTGTCGGCGAGGATCACGCCGCGCTCCCGGGCATGTGCCGCCACCGACGAATAGACCGCGATCGAGACGTCGCGGACCTGCGCCGCGAGCTCCTCGGAACCGAGCAGCCGGACGGTCTCGGCGAAGTCGATCGCCTCGTCGTGCCCTTCCTCGGCCTTGGTCGAGGGCGTGTAGATCGGCTCGGGGAGCTGCTGGGACTCGAGCAGCCCCTCGGGCAGCGCGACCCCGGAGACCGAGCCCGAGGCCTTGTAGTCCTTCCACCCGGACCCGGTGATGTAGCCGCGCACGATGCACTCGACGGGCAGCATCTTGAGCTTGCGGACCCGCAGCGCGCGGCCGCGCCACTCGGCCGGAACGCCATCGGTGGCGCTGAGGAAATGGTTCGGCACGATGTCGCGCGTGAGGCCGAACCAGAGCACGGAGAGGCCCGTGAGGACACGGCCCTTGTCCGGGATCGGCGTCGGGTGGACGGCGTCGTAGGTCGAGATGCGGTCGGAGGCGACCATCACCAGGTCGCTGTCGAGTTCGTAGAGCTCGCGGACCTTGCCGGAGTGCAGGAGCGGGAGGGTTGTCACGTCGCCTCAGGCTACTTCACAGGTCGTACGGGAAATCGGTCAGGACCTCGTAGCCGTCCTCGGTGATCAGCACGATGTCCTCCAGGCGGCAGCCGCCGAAGCCGCGCCGGTAGCAGCCCGGCTCGACCGTGACGACGTCGCCGGCGACGAGGTCATCGCCCAATCGGCCCATGTTCGGGCGCTCGTGGATCTCGAGCCCGACGCCGTGCCCGAGGCCGTGGAAATAGCCGTCCTCGAGCGGCTGCCCGGGCGTCTTGGTCAGCTGCGTCGGCTGGCCGGCCTCGATGTAGGGCTCACAGGAGCGCTCGAACAGCGCGCGCCCGTTGACGCCCGGGCCGAGATCGGCGTAGACGCGGTCCAGCGAATCTCGCGTCAGCCGCCAGTACGTCGCGAGCTCGGCGGGCGGCTCGCCGCCGCCCGCGACGAACGTGCGCGTCATGTCCGACCAGCAGCGCGAGAGCTTGTCGCGCGGCCAGATGTCGACCACGACCGGCTCGCCGGCGCCGATCGCGCCCGAGCCCGAGTCGTGCCCGATCGCCGACTGCGCGCCGTGGGAGACGATCACGTCGTCGGGCAGCTCGCAGCCGTGCTCCTCGACCACGGCCTGCATCGCGCCGCGCACCTCCTCGGAGGTGAGCCCGTCGCGCAGCTCGTGGATCAGGGAGCGAGCGACGCCCATGGCCGCGTCGGCGGCCTTCTGCGCGCGCCGGATGCCCTCGACCTCCGACGCGGACTTGACGCGGCGGCGGGACGAGAACTCGGCGTCGTCGACCGTGAGCGCGATCCCGTTGGCGCGCAGATGGTCCGCGACGAACAGCGGGAACTCGGGCGGCACGACGGCCGAGGTGATCCCCAGCTCCGCGGCCGCACGCAGCGCGATCTCGGCGTCGATCCCGAGCCGGTCCAGGCCCGCCGCGACCAGCTCGTCGCCGCCGAGCGAGGACGGGTCGAGGATCTCGATCCCGTGCTTGGACACCTTGGCGGCGTCGAGCACGGACACGGTGGCGGCGCGACGGCCGTCGTGCTCGAGGTAGAGGAACGGGTCGCCGATGCCGGCCGGCACCTCGTGGAAGAGGGTGGCCGAGATCTCGGGCGCCCCGAAGATCAGGACGGCGATGGGATCACCTCCAGCCGCGCCAGCACCGTCGGCACGTGGCGCGTGTAGTAGCCGTAGTCGAAGACCTCGTCGAGGTCGATGTCCACATTCTCCTGCTCCAGCAGCGTTCGCAGCGGCGTCTGCGTGTCCCACGCCTGCTGGCCGAGCCGCTGCACGATCCGGTAGGCGTCGTCGCGCTGCATCCCGCCCGACACGAGCGCGAGCAGGACCCGCTGGGAGAACAGCGCGCCCGACGTGATCTCGAGGTTCGCGAGCATCCGGTCGGCGTGGACCGTCATCCCGCGCACGACCCGCAGCGCGAGCGCGAGGATCTGGTCGAGCAGGATCGTCGAGTCGGGCAGGATGATCCGCTCGGCCGAGGAGTGCGTGATGTCGCGCTCGTGCCAGAGCGCGACGTTCTCCAGGCCCACCTGGGCGTTGCCGCGCAGGACCCGGGCGAGGCCGCAGATGCGCTCGCAGACGACCGGGTTGCGCTTGTGCGGCATCGCGCTCGAGCCCTTCTGGCCCTTGCGGAACGGCTCCTCGACCTCGCGCACCTCGGTGCGCTGCAGGTGCCGGATCTCGGTCGCGAAGCGCTCCAGGCCCGCGCCGGTCAAGGCGATCGCCGACAACAGCTCCGCGTGGCGATCGCGCGGAACGACCTGCGTGGAGACGGTCTCGGGCGTCAGCCCGAGCTTGGTCACGACCCGCGCCTCGTAGTCCGGGCCGAGCGTCGCGTAGGTGCCGACCGCGCCCGAGATCGCGGCCGTGATCTGGCCGAACGCGCGCTCGAGCCGGTCGGCGTTGCGGTGCGCCTCGATCGCGTAGCCGGCGAGCTTCAGACCGAACGAGGTCGGCTCGGCATGGACCCCGTGGGTGCGGCCGACGCACAGCGTGTCCGGCGTGCTCGCGGGCCTTCTCGGCGAGCTCGCAGGCCAGCGTCCGCGCCGCCGGGAGCGAGCACGCCGCCCGCCCGCTGGAGCTGCAGCGCCAGCCCGGTGTCGACCACGTCCGACGACGTGAGCCCGTAGTGGATCCAGCGCCCCGCCGGCCCCGCGGAGGCGGCCAGCACGTCGACGAACGCCGCCGTGTCGTGGTCGAGGATCTTCTCGCGCTCGTTGATCGCGTCGACCGTGAAGGTCGCCGCGCGGATCGCGTCGAGATCCTCCGCCGTCGGGCCGTCGAGTGCCTCGGCAGCGGCGACCTCCACGTCGCGCATGGCGCCGAAGCGCGCCTCGTCGGTCCAGATGGCCCCGATCTCGGGTCGGGTGTAGCGAGCGATCATTGCCACCGATCCTAGAATCCGCGGCATGGCCAAGGCGTACTGGATCAGCAGCTACCGCGCGATCAACGATGCGGACAAGATGGCGGCGCTACGCGGCGCTCGCCAAACCGGCGATCGAAGCCGCCGGCGGGACGTTCATCGCCCGCGGCATGCCGGCCGCGACCTACGAGCTCGGCATCGAGGAGCGCGTGACCCTGATCGAGTTCGCCAGCGTCGAGGAGGCGCTGGCCGCGCACGACGGTGCGGCCTACCAGGAAGCGCTGGCCGCGCTCGACGGTGCCGCCGAGCGCGACATCCGGATCGTCGGAGGGGTCTAGACGGCGTATGCGTTGGGTGCTCGCGGCGGCGGCCACCGCGCTGATCGCCGCCGTCGCCCGCGCACGCCGCCGAGCGGATCGTCACGCGCGCCGCGTACAACGAGCCGTCGACGCCCGCGAAGTACGACCGGGTGAAGGTGATCGAGGTCGGACCGCGCGCTGCCGCGAAGGTCCTCGTGCTCGAGCCGGGCACGTCCGCCGGGGCCGGCTACTTCGTCCCCGACGCCCGCGATCTCGTCAAGGCGCTGCCGGGCTGGCAGGTGTGGATCGTCGAGCGCCGTGAGAACCTGCTGGAGGACGCCTCGGTGCTCGACATCGCCACCTCTCCGAAGGCCGTCTTCGACTACTACCTGGGCTGGATCGGCCAGTCGCCGGAGCCCGCGAAGCACTACCGGCCGCCGACCGACGCCGACACCGCCTTCGCGCGCAAATGGGGCATGCGGGTGGCGGTCGAAGATCTCCGCGTGGTCGTCAAGGCCGCCCGGAAGGGAGGACGAAGCGTCGTCCTCGGCGGCCACTCGCTGGGCGCGACGATCGCGACGGCCTATGCCACCTGGGACTTCAAGGGCCGCGCCGGCGCCCGTGACCTCGACGGTCTCGTGCTGATCGACGGCGGTAGCCGCTCGCCCGCGGTCACGCCCGACGAGGCGAGCGCCCAGCTGCGGTCGCTCGCCGCCGGCTCGCCGTTCCTCGACCTCGCGGGCACCGGCATCCCGTGGTCCGCGGGCGCGTTCGCCGCCGTCGGCTCGACCGCGACGCTGCTCGATCCCAAAGGCCCCTCGCTGCTGCAGAGCTGGCCGCTGCTCCCGGCGTCGCTGAAGCCGCTCGAAGCCGGCGACGAACGAAGCGAACTTCGGCTACGCGCTGGACGTCCGCACGGGTCCGGAGAGCCTGCGCCTCGTCCAGGCCCACATCGGCCACCTGACCGACTCCGGCGGCTGGACGAACGACGGCAACGCGACCGTCGAGCGCGCCGCCCGGGCGCTGCGCGGCATCAAGGGCTCCGACGGCACGGCCTGGTTTCACCCGCGCCGCCTGAGCATCGATGCCGGCGCGGTCAACGGCGGCGTCGCCAACCCCGCGCAGGCCAGGCTCGCCGTCCGTACGACGCAGAAGGCGAAGCTGCCGATCTACGCGCTCGAGACGAGCCTCGGCAAGGGCCGGGTGCTCAAGGCGGCCAAGGCCCTGGCCAAGCGCGGCGGCGGCCCGAAGCCGACGCTCGTGGATCGCAGCGCGGCCGATGCGCACTGCGATCCGCTGTTCGACGTCCCGGGACGCAACGCGTTCCTGAAGACGGTGAAGCGCTTCCTCAGAGGCTGAGGATCCGCGCCGCGAGCACCGCGGCGTTGCGGGCGTTGTCCACGCCCACGCAGGCGACGGGCACGCCCGGCGGCATCTGCGCGATCGAGAGCAGCGCGTCGAGGCCACCGGCGATCGACATCGACGACGTCAGCGGGACGCCGATCACCGGCAGGTCCGTGTGCGCGGCGACCACGCCCGGGAGCGCGGCCGAGAGGCCCGGCTCCGGCGATGATGATCTTGATCCCGCGCATCCGTGCGTTCTTGGCGTAGTCGGAGACCATCTCCGGATCGCGGTGCGCGGACATCACGCGGATCTCGTGGAGATGCCGCGGTCCGTCAACTCCTTGGCGGCCTTCTCCATGGCGGGCATGTCGGACTTGGAGCCCATCAGGATGCCGACGTGGGGGGCGTCGACCTGGAGCTCTGCGAGCTCGGCCTCGACTTCGGTTTCAATGGCTGGTTTGCTCATGCGGCGATATCTCTGCGGTAGGTCTTGCCGTCGAAAGTGATGACGTCCGCGGCAGCATACGCGGCCTGCCGGGCCTGTTCGCGATTCTCGCCGAGCGCGGTGACGTTGAGCACGCGGCCGCCCGCGGTGACGATCTCGCCGTCGCGAGCGGCGGTGCCCGCGTGCGTGACCTCACCCGAGCCGCCGAGTCCGCTGATCACGTCGCCCGAGGAGGAGGACGCGGGATAGCCGCGCGACGCGAGTACGACGGTGACCGCCGCGCGCTCGTCCCACTCGCAGGACCGCGCCCTCCAGCCCCCCGGACGTGACCGAGCGCTGGAGCAGCTCGAGCAGGTCGCTGCGCAGCCGCGGCAGGACCGCCTGCGTCTCCGGATCGCCGAAGCGGACGTTGAACTCGATCACCTTCGGCCCGTCCGCGGTCAGCATCAGGCCCGCGTAGAGCACGCCGTGGAATGGCGTCCCGCGGCGCGCGAGCTCATCGACCACCGGCTGGCAGATGCGCACGCGCACGTCCTCCATCAGCGCGGCGTCGACGCCGTCGACCGGCGAGAACGCGCCCATGCCGCCCGTGTTCGGGCCCGTGTCGCCCTCGCCGATGCGCTTGAAGTCGCGCGCCGGAGCGAGCGGCAGAGCGGATTCGCCGTCGCAGAGCGCGAGCACCGACAACTCGACGCCGACGAGGAACTCCTCGACGACGACCGGCGCGTCGCCGAAGCGGTGCGCCGACGATCATGTCCTCGAGCGTCGCGCGGGCCTCGGCCTCGTCGGTCGCAATCACGACGCCCTTGCCCGCCGCGAGCCCGTCGGCCTTCAGCGCGACCGGGTAGCTCGTGATCGCGGCGATCCCGGACTCGACGTCATTGACGACGGTGTACGCCGCCGTCGGGACCCCCGCCGCCTCCATGACCTCCTTGGCGTAGGCCTTGGAGCCTTCGAGCCTGGCCGCCTCGGCGACCGGCCCGAACGCGACCACCCCGGCCGCCTGGCAGCGATCGACGAAGCCCGCGACGAGCGGGACCTCCGGCCCGACCACGACGAGATCGAAGCCGGCGGCGGTGATCGCCGCGGGATCCTCGGCGCCGTCGAACGGCGGCGCCTCGAGCGCGATCCCGGCGTTCCCGGGCGAGCAGAACACGTCAGGGGCCTGGGGCGAACGGAGCAGGGCGCGCACGATCGCGTGCTCACGCCCACCGCTCCCGATCACGAGAACTTTCATCGGGCGAGAATCCGCGAAGCGATGCTCGCAAGCGAATCCGCGAAGCGGTTCGCCCTCATAGAGCCGCGATGAAGTCGTCGATGGGAATGGCGATCAGCGTCTCGTAGTGGCCCGTGCCGCGCGAGCCGAGCTCGAGCGAGATGCGCGCCATCGTCGTGTCGTCGGGCGCTTCGATGACATTCACGAAGTCGAAGCGACCCGAGCGTCGCCCACTGCGCCTTGACTTCGGCGCCGAGTTGCTCGACCTCCTTGTTGACCTCGCGGATGCGCTGCGGGTTGTTTCTAACGGTCTGGATCCCCTCGGGTGTGAGCGTCGAGAGCATGATGTAGGTCGGCACAGCGTCCTCCTGGCTAGTTCTCTCGTTCCTTCTACCGAACCTCCGCCGCAGATGCGGTGTTCTCACTGACGATGCTCCTTCGCACCCTCCTCGTGGCCGCCGCGTTCTCGGCGCTCGGCGCCGCGCCCGCCTCCGCCGCCCCCGCGTCCCTGCAGGGCCTCAAAGCCTGCTACGTCGCGGCCAACGAGGACCAGCGCGAATGGGTCCCGGTCGTCGGCAGCGGCTTCACGCCGTTCGCGTTGGTCGACATCTACGTCGACGACACGCTGCAGCCGAAATCCGATCCCGAGGCGCAGGCCGACTTCGAGGGCAACCTGAACGGATCGGTCTTCGCCCCGTTCGTGGAGAGCGGGCAGCGCCAGTTCACGCTGCGGGTGACCGAGCGCGACGAACCCGGGCAACACGGTCTCGGCGGTCTCCAAGGTCACGCGGCTCTCGGTCTCGCAGTCGCCCGCGAAGGCCTCGACCAACAAGCGCGTGAGGTTCCGAGCCCGCGGATTCACGAAGGTCGTCGAGCTTTCCCCGGGCCAATGCGTCCGCCCCGCGGTCTACGCGCACTACGTGTTCGCGGGCAAGTCACGCAAGACGGTCCGGCTCGGAGTCCCGACCGGCGACTGCGGGCTCATCTCATCCAAACGGAAGCAGTTCCCGTTCAAGAAGAGCCCGCACGTCGGCGTCTGGACGATCCAGTTCGACCAGGAGCCGGTCTACGACCCGAAGGCCGCGATCCGCGTCCCGCTGACCGTCCGCGTCAGGAAGGCGATCAAGCCGCGGCGGGCTCGGGCGCACTGACCCGCGTCCGCTCGAAGCTCAGGCCGCCGTCCTCGGCGTCGACCGCGATCCGGTCGCCGGCCGCGAACTCGCCCTTGAGCAGGGCGAGCGCGAGCGGGTCCACGAGCTTCTTCGAGATCACGCGCTTCAGCGGCCGCGCGCCGTAGGCCGGGTCGTAGCCGAGCTCGCCCAGCAGGTCGCGGGCGGCGTCGGTGAGGCTGACGTCGATGCCGCGCTCGGCGATCCGGACGATCAGGCGCGCCACCTGGACGTCGACGATCTCGCGCAGCTGCTCGCGCGACAGCGCGTCGAACTCGACGATGTCGTCGAGCCGGTTGATGAACTCCGGCTTGAAGTAGGCGTCGACCCCGGCGCGGCCGCCCGGGATGTTCGAGGTCATGATCAGCACCGAGTTCTTGAAGTCCACGGTGCGGCCCTGGCCGTCGGTGAGGCGACCGTCGTCCATCACCTGCAGCAGCAGGTTGAAGACGTCGTTGTGGGCCTTCTCGATCTCGTCGAGCAGGATCACCGAGTACGGCCGGCGGCGCACCGCCTCGGTCAGCTGACCGCCCTCCTCGTAGCCGACGTAGCCGGGAGGGGCGCCGACGAGCCGCGCGACCGAGTGCTTCTCCATGTACTCCGACATGTCGATGCGGACCATCGCGTCCTGGGAGTCGAACATGAACTCGGCGAGCGCGCGGGCGAGCTCGGTCTTGCCGACGCCGGTCGGCCCGAGGAAGAGCAGCGTGCCGATCGGGCGATCGGGGTCGCTGAGCCCGGCGCGCGAGCGGCGCAGCGCGTCGCTGACCGCCGTGACGGCCTCCTCCTGGCCGATCACGCGCTTGTGCAGGCGTTCCTCCATGTGGATCAGCTTCTCGACCTCGCCCTCGACCAAGCGGGAGACCGGGATGCCGGTCCACTTGCCGACGACCTCGGCGATCTCCTCGACGTCGACGCGCTCGGAGAGATAGACCGGCGGCTCGTAGTCCTCCGCGGGCTGGTCCTCGGCGGCCTTCAGGCGCGCCTCGAGGTCGGGGATCTCGCCGTGGCGCAGCTCGGCGGCGCGCTGGTAGTTGAGCTCGCGCTCGGCGCGCTCGAGCTCGCGGCGAGCCTCGTCGAGACGCTCGCGCAGCTTGCCGTGGCCCTCGGCCTGCTCCTTCTCGCGCTCCCACTGGGCGCGCATGCCGGCCGCCTGCTCGCGCAGGTCGGAGAGCTCGCGCTCGATCTCGTCCTTGCGGGCGGTGGCGGTCTCGTCCTTGCCGACGGCGACCATCTCGATCTCGAGCTGCTTGATCCGGCGCTCGACCTCGTCGATCTCGGTCGGGACCGACGAGAGCTCGATCGCGACGCGGCTGGCGGCCTCGTCGACGAGGTCGATCGCCTTGTCGGGCAGGAAGCGGTCGGCGATGTAGCGGTCGCTGAGCGTCGCGGCGGCGATCAGCGCGGCGTCGGTGATCGTGACGCCGTGGTGGGCCTCGTAGCGCTCCTTGAGGCCGCGCAGGATCGCGATCGTGCCCTCGAGGCTCGGCTCGCCGACGTAGATCGGCTGGAAGCGGCGCTCGAGCGCGGCGTCCTTCTCGACGTGCTTCTTGTACTCGTCGAGCGTGGTCGCCCCGACGGCGCGCAGCTCGCCGCGGGCAAGCATCGGCTTGAGCAGGTTGCTGGCGTCGACCGCACCCTCGGCGGCGCCCGCGCCGACGATCGTGTGCAGCTCGTCCATGAAGAGGATGACCTGGCCCTCGGCGTCGGCGATCTCCTTCAGGACCGCCTTCAGGCGCTCCTCGAACTCGCCGCGGTACTTCGAGCCGGCGAGCAGGGCGCCGATGTCGAGGCTGATGACCTTGCGGTCTCTCAGCGACTCGGGGATGTCGCCGGAGACGATCCGCTGCGCGAGACCTTCGACGATCGCGGTCTTGCCGACGCCCGGCTCGCCGATCAGGACCGGGTTGTTCTTCGTGCGTCGCGAGAGGACCTGGATCACGCGGCGGATCTCGTCGTCGCGGCCGATGACCGGGTCGAGCTTGCCGTCCTCGGCGGCCTGCGTGAGGTCGCGCCCGAACTTCTGCAGCGCCTGGTACTTCTCCTCGGGACTCTGGTCGGTGACCCGGTGCGGGCCGCGGACGGCCTCGATCGCCTCGAGCGTGTTCTTGTGCGAGGCGCCGTTGCGGTTGAGGATCTTGGAGACCTCGCCGGCCTGGACGCCGGTGAGCGCGAGCAGGATGTGCTCGGTGGAGATGTACTCGTCGTTGAGCTTGCCGGCCTCGCGCTCGGCCAGGCGCAGGATGTCCATCAGCTCGCGACTGGTGCTCGGCTCCTTGGCCCCCGCCGTGATCGTCGGGAACTTGTCCAGCGCCGCGTTGAGCTCGGAGCGGATCGTCTCCGGACGCGCGCCGAGCTTGCGCAGGACGGGCCCGACGACGCTCTCGGGCTGCTCGAGCAGCGCGATCAGCAGGTGCTCGGGCTGCGTTTCAGTGTGTTGACGGGAGGCCGCGACCGCGATGGCGGCCTGCAGCGCCTCCTGGGACTTGATCGTGAACCGGTCGGCTTGCATAGCTTCCTAAATCTCAGTCGGGGTGACTGAGATATTAGCTCACGCGAGGCTAAGGATCAATCTCCTCGCCTGTAGCTGCGTCGAACAGCAGGATCGCTCCGGCCGGACAGGCGCGGGCTGCCGCCCGGAGCTGGGCGTCGGTGCCGGGCCCGACGAGCTCGGCAACATCGCCGGTCACCGCGAAGACGCCCGGAGCGGCGAGCTCGCAGTCGCCGTGCGCCAGACAGGCGTGGTCGTCGATCTGGACGGAGAGGGTCATGCAGCCTCCTGGATCAGGGTGTCGATGGAGCGGCGCGCGGTTCTGAGAGCGCCGGGGTCGTTCATCAGGACGACGGCGGCGATCCGGCCTTCGCGGGCATATGTGAGGTCGCCGATCGCCGTCGCGCCGCGCAGGTCGCCGATGCGCTGGATGCGAACGCCGTGCTGGTCAGACCAGACGAGCGGCGGAGCCTCCGGGCGCGCCGGTAGGCCGAGCATCGCGCGGGCGGCGGCGGCGCCCTGGCGGGCGGCGGCCTCCCAGTGCGCCTGACCTGCGGCGTCGCCTGCGGTATAGACGTTCGGCGCCGAGTACCCGCCCGTCCAACCGGTGTCCGGGCGCACGCCGACCGCGACCAGGAAGCAGTCGGCCTCGACCGTCGTGCCGTCGTCGAGTCGCAGTGCGCCGTCGCCCGCGGCCACGAGCCGTCGGCCGAGGCGCAAGCAGACCCCGGCGTTCTCGTGCAGTCGCTGCAGGTGGTGGCCTCCGCCCGGACCCATCAGCGCGTCGAACGGCGCGTCGGCGGCGTCGATCAGCGTGGCCGCGACGCCGCGAGCGCGGGCCGCCGACGCAACCTCCTGGCCGATCAGCCCCGCTCCGACGATCGCGACGTGCGTGCTCACGGTCAGCGCGGCGTCGAGCGAGAGCGCGTCGTCGAGCGTGCGCAGCGTGTGGGCGTGCGGAAGAAGCCCCGGCAACTCGATCCCGCGGGCGCCGGTCGCGATCAACAGGCGGTCGTACGGGATCGTGTCGCCCGTGTCGAGCCGGACGCGCTCGCCGAGTCCGACGGCGCGAGTGCCGGTCCAGAGCTCAACATCATGGTCCGCGTGCCAGCTGGCGGGGCGCAGGGACAGAGCAGGCCTTTCACCGGCCAGAAGCGCCTTCGAGAGCGGCGGACGATCGTAGGGCGGGTGCGGCTCGGCACCGATCATCGTGATCGGGCCGTCATGGCCGCTCGTACGCAGGGTCTCGGCGCAGCGCTGTGCGGCCAATCCCGCCCCGACCAGGACGATCCTCATGCGTTCGCTCCCTTCATCGAGGGGACCGGACGGCGGGCCGGCTTCTTGCGCAGCCGGATGACGAGCAGCCCGCCCGCCGCCGCGACCGTCGTCAACATGAACGCGCGAAGCCACAACGAGCCGGCGTCGGTCCCCGCGCCGAGCGTATGGATCACGCCGAGCACGTACACGACCGGGGTAGCGCGATGCAGCTTGCGCCAGCGCTTGCCTCCGATCCGGCGACGGGCGTAGAACGAGAGTCCAAGGAGCGCCGCGAGGTAGCCGCCGACGATGCCGGCCGCGACGAACGCGGGCCGGTAGTCGATGACGAACGGGACGGCGATGCCGGCGAGACCGGGCTTGAGGAACGCATCGCCGAGGAGGGTCGCGCCGTGGAGCGCGATCGCGATCAGGCCGCCAAGTGCGGTCTGCTCGTGGAACGCGACGAGCGCACGGCGCCGGGCGGGCGGCCCGCCGAGACCTGCGGCGAGCGTGAGCCCCAGCAGCACCGACGCGGCGACGAGGACGAGCGCGACGATCCCCGCCGAGCGGCTCAGCAGCCAGAAGGCGTGGTCTGCGACGTTCATGCCGGCACCGCGAGGCGCACGACCGGCCTCGGACGCAGCGGACCGTGGAACTCGACTTCACCGTCGTCGCGCACCACCAAGCCGCCGTGGCGGCGCAGCCAGAACGCCGCTCGCCGCGGGCCGCTGAGCAGCGCGGCCTTCGCGAGTACCTCGGCCTCGAGGGCCGTCGGAGCGAGCGCGGTCGCGGTGATCAGCCCGGTCCAGGCCGGGTGGCCCGTGCTGGGGTCCAGCAGGTGGTGGCGCGGCGTTCCATCCGGAGCCAGCCACAGCCGGGTGTCGAGACCCGACGTGGCGACCGCGCCGATGGACAACGTCAGCACGTGCGCCGTCTCGCCGGTCAGCGGGTGGCGGACGTTGACCTCGAACGGATCGCCACCGCCGGCGTCGAGGCGCAGATCGCCGCCGCAGTCAACGGCCCAGCGACCCTCGAGCCGCGAGGCCAGGACGTCGGCGGCGAGTCCTTTGCCGGTGCCGCCGGTGTCGAGGCGCAGCCCCGGCGGACGGCTGACCGCATGGGCACCGAGCGCGATGGCGCGCCACGGCTCGGTGGGATCGGGCCTGGCGGCGGCGCGCGGCGGCGCCTGAGCGAGCGCGGCGGCGAGTGCGAGCTCCGGCGCGCGGCGGGTGCGGTCGTAGCCCGCGGCCTCCAGTCGCCCGACGAGCGTGGGATCGACGAGCCCGCCGGTGCGTTCGGCGGCGTAGAGACCGGCCGCGATCGCCATGCGCAGCAGCGGTGATACCGAGATCTCGCGATCGGCCGCCGCGTTGAGGCGGCAGAGCTCGCTGTCGTGCCGGAACCGGCTGAGCGCCGTGTCGAAGCGCTCGAGGAACCCGCGGCACTCCGCGGCGGTCGCGTCGTCGACGACGAGCAGCCGGACGTCGGTACCCATGCAGTCGAAGGTGAGGTCGGTCATGAGGACTTGGTGGTCAGCGGGGCGGGAGCCGGCGCAGGGGCCGGAGCGGGAGCGACGGGCGCCGGGGCCGCCTGGGCCGGGGCCGGGGGCGCCGCGGCCGGAGCGGACTGGGCCGCGGGAGCAGCGGCGGGCGCGGGATTGGGAGCGGGAGCGGGGGCACGGCGGCGGTGCTCGACGATCCGGGTCACGATCACGCGGCGGATCAGCACCCTGCGCGGCGCAACCGTCGCGGCCGCGATCACCTGCGGCTCCGATGCCCCGAGGGCGGGGTCGCCGCCGGCGCGCATCTGGAACGCGAGCAGCGTCGTGATCGCGAGGAACAGGGCCAGCGAGCCCGCGATGACGGCGAAGGGGCTCGGCTTGCGGATCGGCTTGCGGCTCGGGGCCGGACGCGGATGCTCTGAGCTCGGCTCAGTCATCGTCGCTCCCGCGACCGTGCCGGCCGTCGTCGTCGCTCGAATCGTCGTGGCCGGCGTGGCCCGAGTCGTCGCCGCGGTCGTCGCTCGAATCGTCGGCACTGCTGTGTCGCGAGTCGTCGCGCGCGAACGTCCCGACGGTTATCGCGGCGGGAGCGGGAGCCCCAGCCGCCGCGGCGTGCGGTGCTCGGTCGGCGCGCGGCCGCCGGAGCGGACGCGCGGGCCTGAGCGCCGTTCTCGGCCGTGTCCTTGCGGACCACATGGATCGTGCGATGGATCGTCTTGGTCCGGACCTCGACCGTCGGCGTCGCGACCGGCTCAGTGGACGGAGCGGCCGCGACCGAAGCGGCGGCATTGCGCGGCGACGACGGCATCAAGACGGCGGCCGCGGCCACGCCTCCGAGCCCTGAGAGGGCGGCGACGGCGGCGACGGCGGGGGTGCGAAGGTTCATGCCTCACACCATCGACTCCAGCCGCCCAAGCACCGGGCAGGCGCGGGGAAAGCTTTGGCAAAAGCTCAGTCGTCGTCGTCGCCGCCGCGGCCTCGCCCACGTCCGCGTCCGCGTCCGCTCGAGTCATCGCCTCCGCCGGAGTCGTCGACGGTCGGCACCGCGGTCGGAGGAGCCGTCGCGGTGGTGCTCGGCGTCCGCGCCGGCTTCGGCGTCGCAGTGCGCGTGGCGTGTGGCCTGGCGGTGCGGGTCGGGCTCGCGGTCGGTCGCCGGCGTCTCGGCCGGCGCGAGGCCGCTCCCCGCCGTCAGCGGCTCCGAGGACAGCCCGACGCTCTGGCCCGACAGCGAACTGGCCGCGGTCGTCAGCGCGGCGGCGAGGACGAGGCCGGCGACGGCGAGCACCGCGATCGCGAGGTTGCGGCGCCAGCCGGTCACGCCGTTCCGCCCACGAAGAGCTCGTTCGGCGTCGTGCCGTCAGCCAGCGGCAGCGTGATCGTCGCGACCGCGCCGCCGGAGACGCCGTTGGCCAGAGTGACCGTCCCGTGCCAGCGCGCAGCGAGCTCGCGGGCGATCGGGAGCCCCAAACCGGTCCCGCGCCGCCGCGAGGCGCGCCCGACGGTGCCGCGGTGGAAGCGGGCGAAGATCGTCTCCTCCTCGCCGGGCGCCAGCCCGGGTCCTTCGTCGGCGACCTCGAGCCGTCCGGGCGACGACGACCAGCGAGACCCGCTGGCCCGACAGGCCCGTAGTCGACCGCGTTCTCGATCAGCGCGTCGAGGATGCGGTCGAGGTCCGCGACCGTGCAGCGGACGACGCTCGACTCCCCCGCCACGACGACATCGGCCGCCGACCAGCGCGCGACCGCGCGCCGCGCGCCCGCCAGCAGGTCGGTCGCGGCGTCCGGCGGCCGGGCGGTCCCGGCCTCGCTCAGGACCAGCAACTCGGTGACCACGCCCGCGAGCCGGTCGACCTCCTCCAAAGCGCCCTCCACCTGCTCGACCGCGGGACCGGACGCGGTCGCGGCGGCCTCTTCCAGCCGCAACCGCAGCCCGGTCAAGGGCGTCCGCAGCTGATGCGACGCGTCGGCGACGAAGTCGCGCTGCGCGTCGACCATCCGCTGCACCCGCCCGGTCATCTCGTTGAAGGCGGCCCCGACCTCGCGCTGCTCACGCGAGCCCTCGACCGGAACGCGCACCGACAGGTCGCCCTCGCCGGCGCGGCGTGCGGCCGCGGCCAGACGGCGCAGCGGCCGCACGACCGACGCGGCCAGCAACGCACCAGCGGCCAACCCCAGCAGCAGCACGATCAGGCCGACGAGCATCAGCCCGAGCGTCGCCGAGCGCAGGGCGCGGCCGACGGCGTCGACGCTCTGGGTGATCCGCACGGCCCCGTCGACCTGACCTGCACGCGTCACCGGCACCGCCGTGGCGAGGATCCGCTCGTCCAACGTCGCCGAGTCGCGCTGGACCTGCACGACGCGGCCGTCCAGAGCCCTCGCGATCTCCGCCCGCGACGAGAAATCCTCCCCGACGCCGCCCGGCGAGCTGTCGGCGATCACCGTCCCGCCCGCGTCCACGATCACGACCCGGCCGCGGACCTCGACGCGCCGACGACGCGGCGAGCTCGGACGCCGACGCGCCCCCGGACACCAGCGCGGCCACGACCTCGGCCTGCCCGAGCGCCTGCGTCTCCACCTCGGCGTTGACGCGGTCGCGGACGCTGCGCACCAGAGGCACGAGCATCGACCCGATCGCCAGCACGAGCACGTACGCCAGCGCCAGCACCAGACGCGAGCGGAGGGTCAGGACGCCCACTCGTCAGGCCCCGTGAAGCGGAAGCCGACGCCGCGCACGGTGTGCAGCAGGCGCGGATCGGACGCGTCGTCGCCGAGCTTGCCGCGCAGCCAGCCGACGTGCACGTCGAGGGTCTTGGTCGACCCGAACCAGTTCTCGTCCCACACGCGCGAGATCAGATCCTCGCGCGTGACGACCTCGCCCGCGTGCGTCACCAGCTCGGCCAGCAGGTCGAACTCCTTGCGGCTCAGCGCCAGCTCCGCCCCGTCCAGGAACGCCCGCCGCGAACCGAGCTCCACCCGCAACGGCCCGACCGCAAGCTCCGACGCAGCGGGAGCCTCCGAGGCGGGCGCCGGGCGAACCCGCCGCAGCACCGCGCGCATCCGCGCGACGACCTCGGCGCCGCTGAAGGGCTTGACGACGTAGTCGTCGGCGCCGAGCTCGAGCCCGACGACCCGTTCGAGTTCGGTCCCGCGCGCGGTCAGGATGATGATCGGCACCTCGGACCCGGCTCCGCGCAGCTCGCGCGCCAGGTCGCGCCCGTCACCGTCGGGCAGCATCAGGTCGAGCAGGACGAGATCGAACGAGCCGCCCGCCCACGCCGAGCGCGCCTCGCCCAGCGTCGCGCACACGACCGGATCGAACCCCTCGCGCGCCAGCGCGCTCGAGAACGGCCCGGAGATCGACGTCTCATCCTCGACGAACAGCACCCTCGGCTTCACCGAGCCGAGGGTAGGGCGCCTAAGGCAAAGAGATTGCTAACGCCGGTCCTGCGGCGGCACGAGCCCGGCGTCGATCGCGAGCCGGACGAGCTCGAAACGCTTGCGGTACGGCGCCGACGCCTGCAGGTTGAACGCGTCGAAGAGCGCGCGCATGTGGGTCTTGACGGTGTCGATCGACACCGTCAGCTCCTCGGCGATCTCCTCGTTGGAGGCCGGGCCCTCGGCCGGGCGGCAGAGCGCGATCAGCACGCGCAGCTGCGCCGGCGTGACCGACCGGGATCGCGGCCTGCGACGCGACCTCGGTGAGCTTGGAGTCGGTGGCCTCGGAGGGATCGTGGAAGCGCAGCCGCGTCGCGCCGACGCGGATCACGTCCAGATGGCGCAGCGTGCGCCGCCCCTGGACGCGCTCCTCGTTGACGAACGTCCCGTTCGTCGAACGGCCGTCGTCGAGCAGCGTCCAGACGCCGTCGATGCACTCCAGCGACGCGTGCGTGCGCGAGACCTGTGCGTCCCACGGCAGCGCCAACCCACTGGCGGGGGAACGTCCAACGGTGAGCCGCTCGCCCGCGAGCGGGACCAGGTGCTGCACGCCGTCGCCGTCGCGCAACTCGACGAACGGCGCGTCGGAGCGCTCCGCCGCGAGGCGCTCCTGCAGCTCGCTCGGGGTGGACGAGTGACGATCGGGCCAGTCCTGCACGACCGGTCACTCTACGGCCCGCGCCGGAAGAGCGGAAGCCAGTCCCGTAGAGTCGGCGAACTATGAGCGACATTTCTCCCCGCGAACCCTGGCCCGGATACGCCGATCTCGACGAAACCGAGCGGGACGACCTGCTCGCCAAGAAGTTCGAGCAGGCCAAGGAACAGAACGATCAGGCGTACGCCTTCGCACTGGCCGCGGCCGTGGCGAACTACGAGCTCGTGCTCGAGCTCACGCCCAACGAGACAGCCGCCGAGCCGCTCGCAGCAACCGCTCGCGGCCTCCACGACGACGCCGGTTCGTGGCAGTCGAGCTAGCAGCGATCGCGGACGCCCGGCGCTCGAAGGAGACCGGGAACGACTACGGCGTCGCCGAGGCCCACCTCGGCGACGCGGACCTCCCGGAGTCCGTCGACCTGCGCCGGCCCTGGCACGCGATCGCCGACCAGGGCGAGACCGCCTCGTGCGTGGGCTGGGCGGTGGCCGACTCCGTGGTGCGCTGGCATCTGGTCGAGAGCGGCCGCCTGCGCGCCCGACGAGCCGCTCTCCGCCCGCCACGTGTGGATGTCGGCGAAGGAGACCGACCAGCGCGACGACTATCCGTCGACGTTCCTGGAGCAGGACGGGACGGCCCTGAAGTCCGGCCTCGACGTGGTGCGCAAGTTCGGCGTCGCGCTCGAATCCGAGCTGCCCTGGAGCGGCGGGCTCGCGACCGTCCCACCCGCTGGTGTTCAACAAGTCGGTGCGGCGGCGCCGGATCATGGCCTACTTCAACCTCGGCGACGACACCGTGGCCGACCGCGCCTCGCGCATCCCCGAGTGGCGCAAGTGGCTGCACCAGAGCGGCCCGGTCCTCGTGCTGGTGCGTGCAGGACCGCCACTTCGGATCGGCGACGGGCGAGCTCACGGAGTTCGACGCCGCATCGGTCAACGGCAGCCACGCCGCGGCGCTCGTCGGCTACGGCCCGGACCATTTCCTGCTGCGTTCCAGCTGGGGAACGGACTGGGGCGAGGACGGCTACGTGCGGATGAGCCTCGACTACACGGCGCAGGCCGTGATCGAGAGCTACGGCGTGATGGTCTGAGCCTCGTCGGCGATCCGGGCCGCCACGCCCGGTAGCCCGAGCTCACGCGACAGCAGCAGCCCGCGGTTGACCAGCTCGGCGCGGTCGGAAACGGGGACGCCGGTCGCCAGCCAGTCGCCGATCGTGCGCAGCGCCCAGCCGGGCGCGCCCCACTCGTCGGCGAGCCGCAGCGCGTCGGCGAAGTGCGCCGAGGCGTCGCGCGGGCGGTCA
This sequence comes from uncultured Solirubrobacteraceae bacterium, assembly GCA_963848475.1. GTDB lineage: Bacteria > Actinomycetota > Thermoleophilia > Solirubrobacterales > Solirubrobacteraceae > Solirubrobacter. The sequence continues at coordinate 142,805 of CAWKDW010000014.1, forward strand.
TCGGCGGCGGCGAGCAGCGCGAGCCCGCGCGCCGCCGGGCCCCAGACCGCCCACAGCTGCTCGAGCGCCGGATTCGACGCGGCGTACGGCGCGAGCAGGGCGTAGAGCTGCTCGACCTGGCGCGGCTCGCCGGCCCCGGCGGTCGCGTCGGCGAGGCAGAGCGCGGCGGGCAGGAAGTCGGGGGAGCGCACGACCGCGGCGAAGTCGTCGCGCGCACACAGCGCGACGCCGCGGCGCGCGGCGTCGACGTCGCCCAGGTCCCACTCCAGCGTGGCGAGCATCGCCTCCCACACCGGCAGGTGCGGGTAACGGGCCGCGAAGCCCCGCAGTTGGGCGGCGTCGGCATCGTGCGGGCGCCAGCGCAGCCGCGCGAGCACCAGGCGCTGGACCGTGTGCTCCTGGAAGCAGTCGTCGCCGTGCTGGCGGTTGAGGTTGAGCGCCTCCTCGGTCATCGACTCGGCCTCGTCGAGGCGCCCGGCGAACGCTGCCCGGGCGGCCTCGGCGACCATCAGGTGCCAGCGGTAGAAGCTCCGGCGGGTCGCGTGGGCGACGGGGCGAGCGCGGTCGAGATCGGCGTCGGCGCGGGAGATGTCGCCGTCCTGCAGCGCGTCGTGAATGCGGTGCAGGTAGGCCCAGACGAGCGCGCCGTGATCGGCGTGATGGACCGCGGCGCGGACGACCTCCTCGGCGGCCTCGGCCCGCTCCCCGGAGCGCTCGGGTCGCCAGTTGACGATCACCGCCGACGGGTACAGCCACGCCAGCGTGCCCTCGTCGCCGAGCCGGCGGGCCGTCGACGAGGGCAGCGTCGATCAGCGCCTCGCGCCGGTCCTGCTCGGGCTCGAAGACCGAAAGGAGGCCGGTGACACGGGCGCGCAGGGCGCCGTCGGACTCCGGCAGCCGCTCGAGCGCCTGGCTCAGCAGCGTCACGCTCTCGCTGTCGACGAGCCCGTACGGGCGGACGCGCGAGAACCCGAGCGCGGCCTGGGCGAGCGCGTCAGCGTCGCCGTCGCGGCGCGCGGCGGCCGCGGCCTGCGAGTAGCGGCGGCGCGCGTCCTCGATGTCGCCGGCGGCGAACGTGGCCTCAGCGAGCGCGAGGAGGGTCGCCCTCCGTTCGCCGGCCGGCGCCTCGGCGCCGAGCGCCAGCGCCTCGAGCGCCTCCGCGTAGTGCGTCGCGGCCTCGGCGTGGCCGAGCGCCGCCTCGGCCTCGCGCGCCGCCTCCAGCGCCGCCTCCCAGGCGGGCTGCGGATCGGCACCCGCTCGCGCGGCGGACAGCGCGTGATGGGCGATCTGGGCCGCGGCCACGTCCGCGCCCGCGTCGCGGCGTACCGTCAGCGCCGCGGCGACCGCCTCGTGCAGCGCCCCGCGGCGCTGCTCGGGCAGGGCGTCGCGGACGGCGTCGCGGACGATCCCGTGCGCGAAGTTGAAATGTCCCGGCGCATGGCTGGCGGCGGTGACCAGCCCGGCCGAGGTCCCGCGATCGACCGCCGCCGCCACGGCGGCGCGCGACACGCCCGCGGCGCGCACGAGATCGGCGATCGTGAAGCGCCCCGCCACGGCTCCGACCTCGAGCACGGCGCACACCTCCGGGCCGAGCCGCTCGACGCGCCGGCGCACCACGTCGCGGACGCGGGCGGGGACGAGCGTCCCCGTGTCCGTCCCGAGCCGCCCCTCGGTCGTCATCAGCCGCACCAGTTCGGCGACGTAGAACGGGTTGCCGGCGGTACGCGAGTGCACGGCGCGCAGGATCGACTCCGGCACCGCGGAGTCCGAAGGCAGCAGCGCGCGGACCGCCTCCGCCGCGAGGCCGGAGAGCTCCATCCGCTCGGCGCGCGGATCGCCCTCGATCTCGTGCAGGACCTCCGGCAGCGCCGGGGCGTCGGCGAGCTCGCTCTCCGTGTAGGAGCCTGCGAGCAGCAGCCGCGCGGAGGGCTCTGCGCCCGCGACGTGCGCGAGCAGCCGCAGCGAGGACGCGTCGGCCCAGTGCAGGTCGTCGAGCACGAGCAGCAGCGGGCTGTCGGCGGCCGCCGCGGCGATCAGATCCGCAACGGCGTCGTAGAGCCGCATGCGCTGCTCCTCGCCACCGGCTCCGGCCTCGCCGAGCAGCGGCCCGAGCACCGGATCCGCCTCGCCCGCCACGAGCTGGGTCAGGCTGCGCACGACCGGCCGCCAGACGCCGTAGGGCCGGCCCTCGGGCTCGCCGCGGCCCCAGATCGCGACGCCGCCGCGGCGCCCGGCCTCGGTCGCCAGAGCGTCGAGCAGCGTCGTCTTGCCGATCCCGGGCTCGCCGGCCACGATCACCGTGCGCGCGGCGCCCGTCCACGCCTGCGTCAGCGCCTTGCGCAACTGCTCGAGCTCCGGGGCCCGGCCGACGAGCCCGGCGGGCGCGAACGGCTCCTCGGGCGCCCGCGTGACCAAACGCGCGAGCGTGGCGGACACGACGGCGGCGTTCGCCGGGCGGTTCTCAGGGTCGGGTTCGATCAGTTCGAGGATCAGCCGGTCGAGCTCCTCCGGGATCCCCGCGACCATGCTCGACGGCGGCGCCGGCCGGTGCATCCGGAAGATGTCCTTGGTCTCGAACGGGCGCACGCCGCACAGCAATTCGTAGAGCGTCACGCCGAGCGCGAACAGGTCCGAGCGTGGCGTCGCGGTCTCGCCGATCGACTGTTCCGGGGCGGCGTAGCGGGGCGTCCCGGCGGGCGGAGCGTTCTCGCCCTCGGTGACGGCGACGCCGAAGTCCCCGAGTGCCGCCTCGCCCTCGGCGTCGATCCAGACGTTGTCGGGCTTGACGTCGCGGTGGACCACCCCGTGGGCGTGGGCGTGCGCGAGGGCGTCGGCGATCTCGCGCCCGGCCGCGATCACCTCCTGCGGCTCCATGCGGCCGGCGGGGGAGCGATCGAGCCGGTCGGTGAGCGAGCCGCCGGTCATGTAGCGCGCGACCAGGCACGGCGTGCCCGCGTCGTCGAAGACGTCGTGGACGGTGACGATGTGGCGGTGCCCGCCGAGACGCGCCGTCAGCCGCGCCTCACGACGCAGGCGCTCCCAGGCCTCAGGCCCGGAGACCCGCGCGAGCGCCACGCCGCGGTCGAGTGTGAGGTCGTGGGCGAGCCAGACATCCTTGCTCGCGCCGCGGCCGAGCTGGCGCTGCAGCAGGTAGCGCCCGGCGACCATCCCCGGCGACGCGGCCGGCGGCGCGACGGCCTCCGGCGAGACGATCGTGCACGCGGGACACGGCCCGCCGTCCGCGGGCAGCGAGCGGCCACAGTTCGAGCACGTGGGGGACCGGGGGGTCAGGCCTCGCAAGTTTATGCGTCGGCGTTCCTCAGCCCTAGGGGTGAGGTCCATCACCTCTGGTGTGGGAAGAGTTCACCCCTCTCGCCCATGGTTTGCATGCTGACGATCCGGGAGGGTTCCCTTATGGCCGCTCCCTCCCTTCTCTTCCCGCCCTCCGAGGCCCCCGGCATCACGCGGGACTTCGCCGCGGAGGCCAGTCTCGAACGCGTTCGCGCCGCCGCCACCGTGGCCCGCGACCGCATCGCCGAGCTCGACGGTGTCCGCGTGCTCGGTCCTGAAGTCAAAAGTGACAGCGACAGTGTCCGCCTAGCCATCGACCTGCGCGACACCGGCCGCGATGCGTGGCAGGTCGCGTGTGCAATGGCCGGCCGCGGGTTCACGCTCGACGCGGCTTCGCACCGCGTGATCGTCGTCCGCCTGACGGAGGACGACATCAAGGACGCGACCCAGCACCGGCTCGCCCCGGCGCTGCAGCTCGCGCTCTGGTCGACGACACTGAACTAGGCGATCCGGAGGTTCTCCGCGAGCACTCGGCGGTGCGTCGGACGCGCCGCCTCGTAGCGCTCGCGGCCCTCGGCCGTCAGGCAGACGGCGATGCCGCGGCGGTCCTCCACGCACATGGAGCGGCTGACCAGGCCGTCCTTCTCCAGCCGCCCCACCGTGCGCGAGAGCGCGCTCTGGCTCAGGTGGACCTCCCCGGCAAGATCCTGCATCCGCGGCCGTTCGCCGCAGTCACAAGCGAGTCGCTCGAGGACCTCGAACTCGCTCATCCCCAGGCCGTGCTCGGAGAGCGCCTCGTCGAGCGCGCAGCTCGTCCGGGCGTGGCGAGCGAGGAGATCACGCCACTGGTCTGAGAGGTCCTCGAGCACGCCTAGATGTTACCGCGTGCATCTATTGCACATGCATTAGATGCACGTGCATGTATTGTCTTCGGGGATGACTTCCTCCCCTGCCTCCGCTCCGCGGTGGGACGCGCGCCTCTGGGGCGCGTTGATCCTGCTGTGCGGCGTGCTCTTCCTCGACGGACTCGACGTCTCGATGGTCGGCGTCGCCCTCCCGTCGATCCAGGCCGACCTCGGCCTCACCACCTCCCAGCTGCAGTGGGTCGTGTCGGGCTACGTGCTCGGCTACGGCGGACTGCTCCTGCTCGGCGGCCGGACGGCCGACCTGCTCGGTCGCCGCCGCGTGCTGATCGCCGGCCTGAGCGTCTTCACCGTCGCCTCGCTCGTCGGCGGGATGGTCGACGACGGCACGATGCTGATCGCGACCCGTTTCCTGAAGGGCGCCAGCGCCGCTTTCACCGCGCCCGCCGGACTCTCGATCATCACGACCACGTTCACCGAGGGCCCCGCCCGCAACAAGGCGCTGTCGATCTACACCGCCTGCGGCGCCAGCGGCTTCTCCCTCGGCCTGGTGTTCGGCGGTCTGCTGACCGAGGTCGGCTGGCGCTGGACCTTCCTGCTCCCCGTTCCGATCGCCGCCGCGCTGCTGCTGGCGATCCCGCGCTTGATCGCCGCCGACCGCCCCTACCTCGGCCCGAAGCGGCGCTACGACTTCGCCGGCGCGCTGACGCTGACGGCCGGGATGCTGCTGCTCGTCCGGACGATCGTCGAGGCGCCCGACGCCGGCTGGACCGCGCCCGAGACGATCACCGCCTTCGTGCTCTCAGGGGCGCTGCTGGCCGCGTTCGTCGCGATCGAGCGTCGCACCCCGCAGCCGCTGCTCGGCTCGGCCTGCTGCGATCGGGCCCGCTGGTGCGCGCGAACCTCGGCGCGGCGAGCGTGTTCGGTGCCTACATCGGGTTCCAGTTCATCGGCACGCTGTACCTGCAGGCCACGCTCGGCTGGTCGGCGCTGGAGACCGCGCTCGCCTTCCTGCCGGCCGGTCTGATCGTCGCCTTCGGCGCGCCGCGGGTCGGCGGACTCGTCGATCGCGTCGGCACCGCCCGGCTGATCGTGATCGGCGCCGCCGCGTTCGTCGCCGGCTATGCACTGTTCCTGCGCGTGGACGTCTCCCCCTACGTCCTCGGGTTCCTGCCGACGATCCTGCTGGTCGGCGCCGGCTTCGCGCTCACCTTCCCGACGCTGAACATGCAGGGCACCGCCGGCGTGGCCGACAACGAGCAGGGACTGGCGTCCGGCCTCGTGCAGACGTCGTTTCAGATCGGCGGGGCGATCGGCCTCGCGGCGGTCAGCGCCGTCGTCGCCGACGGCGACGTCGCCGCCTACCGGACCGGCATCGCGATCGTGCTCGGCGTCGCCGTGCTCGGCCTGCTGATCGCGGTCACCGGCGTGGTGCGACCGCGCGAGCAGGAAGTGCTGGCTACGAGCGGCGGTTGACCCGGCGGACCGGAATGAGCGCCGTGCCGGGCGCCTCCTCGAAGCGCACGATCTCGGCCTTGACCGAGGCGCGCACCTCCTCGAGGCGGGCGATCTCCTCCTGGAGCTGCTCGGCGCGGCGCTCGAGCACCGAGACCTTGCGCTGCATGCGGTCGAGCTGGACCTCCAGCTCGAACACGCGCTCGACGCCGGCGAGGTTCATGCCCCACTCGGTCGTCATCTCCTGGATCCGGCGCAGCCGCTCGACATCGGCCTGCGAGTAGAGCCGGGTGCCCTTGGGCGAGCGCTGGGGCTCGATCAGCCCCCGCGACTCGTACATCCGCAGCGTCTGCGGATGCATCTCGGCCAGCTCAGCGGCGACCGAGATCATGAAGACGCCGCGATCGTGTTCGACGCGGGCGGTGATGCGGGTGCGCCGGGTGGCCATCAGGACCCTCCGGCGGCTCGCATGATCCGCTCGCGCGGGTTGCCGTTGATCACCTTCGAGAGCTGGTCCACGGCCTCGCGCTGTTCGTCCGTCAGCTCGGACGGCATGTCGATCACGAAGCGATAGTGCAGGTCGCCCCGGCCGGAACCGGACAGGTTCGGCGGCCCCTCGCCACGCAGGCGCTGGACCGTGCCGTGCTTGGTGCCCGGCGCGACACGCAGCTTCTTGGAGCCGTTGAGCGTCGGGACCTCGACCTCAGCGCCGCTGAGCGCCTCGACGATCGTGATCGGGACCTCGACCTCGTAGTGGTCGCCCTTGGGCTTGAACACCGGCGACTCGGTGACGTGCGTGACCACGTACAGATCGCCCGACGGGCCGCCGCGCAGGCCGGCCTCGCCCTTGCCCGCGAGCTTGATGCGCGAACCCTCGCGCACCCCCGCGGGGATGTTCACCCGGTAGCGCTTGACCTCGCGCAGCCGGCCCTCGCCGGCGCAGGTCGGGCACGGCTGCTCGATCACGGTGCCGGAGCCGTTGCAGCGCGAGCACGGGCGCGTGATCGAGAAGACGCCCTGGCCCTGGGCCTCGACGCCGCGGCCGTTGCAGAGCGGGCAGACCTTCGGCGAGGTGCCCGGACGGGCACCGCTGCCGCGACAGGTCGTGCACGGCGAGTGCGTGGCGACCGACACGGGCACCTGCGCGCCCTCGGTCGCCTGCTCGAAGGACAGCGTGACCGAGGTCTCGAGGTCCTTGCCGCGCTCGGAGATCGGCTTCGTGCGCGTGCGCCCGCCGCTCGAGCTGTTGAAGATGCCCGAGAGGATGTCCGAGAACGACCCGAAGTCGGTCGCGGTCTGGCCGCCACCGCCGCCGCTGCCGCCTCCGAAGGGGTTGCCTCCGGAGAACACGGAGCCGCCGCGGTCGTACTTCTTGCGCTTCTCGGGATCGCCCAGGGTGTCGTAGGCCTCGGAGATCGACTTGAAGCGCTCCTCGGCCCCGGCGTCCTTGTTGGTGTCCGGGTGGTACTGCCGGGCCAGCTTGCGGTACGCCTTCTTGATGTCCTCCTGGGAAGCCTTCTTGTCGACCCCGAGAGTCTTGTAATGGTCGGTACCGCGCGCCATCGCTATGCCGCCACGACTACACGCGCAGGCCGCAGCACGGCCCCGTTGATGCGATAACCGGACTGGTAGACCTCGACCACGGTGCCGGGCTCGACGCCCTCGGTCGGGAGCGAGGCCATCGCCTCGTGCTCGTTGGGATCGAAGAGCTGGCCGTTGGGGGAGAACGTCTGGATCCCCACGCGCCCGAGCGCGGCCTGCAGCTCGCCGGCGACCATCGCGAAGCCCTTGAGGATGTCCACCGGGGGGGCTGTCGCCGCCCCGGACCCCCCTGTTTCCTCATGACCCTCAGCCGCCTTGAGCGCGAGCTCGAGGTGGTCGATGGCCGGGAGCAACTCCTTGGCCAGCTTCGCCATCCCGCGATCGGTTGCGGCGGCGTTCTCACGCGCCATCCGCTTGCGGAAGTTCTCGAAGTCCGCCTTGGTGCGCTGGGCCAGCGCGAGGTAGTCCTCGGCCTGGTCCTGCGCGACCTTCAGCTCGGATGCGGCGGGCACCTCGGCGTCGCCGAACGACGTCTCGCCGGTGCCGGCCGCACCAGGGTGCGGCGGAGCCGCCGCGGAGAAGTCGTCCTCCTCCGCGGTCAGCGCCTCGGTGCGGGTCTCTTCCGTCATCACTTCTGCTCGTCGACGACCTCGGCGTCAACGACCTCCTCCTCGGACGAGGAGTCGCCGTTGCTCGCGGAGGCACCGTTCTCGGAGCCCGCGTCGTCCTGCGGCTGCGCGGCCTGGGCGCGCTCGTACATCGCCTCCGAGACACGGTGGAACGCGGTCTGGAGCGTGTCGGTCTTGACGCGGATGTCCTCCGCGTCCTCGCCCTTGACGGCCTCGTTGACTTCCTTGATCGCGGCCTCGATCTCGCTCTTGGACGCCTCGTCGATCTGCTCGGCGAGCTCCTTGAGCTGCTTCTGCGCGTTGTAGGCGGCGGCCTCGCCCGTGTTGCGGGCCTCAGCCAGCTCGCGCAGGCGCTTGTCGTCGTCGGCGTGCGACTCGGCGTCGGAGACCATGCGCTTGATCTCGTCGTCGGACAGACCGGAGCCGGAGCGGATCTCGATCTTCTGCTCCTTGCCGGTGCCGAGGTCCTTGGCCGAGACCTTGACGATGCCGTTGGCGTCGATGTCGAAGCCGACCTCGACCTGCGGGATGCCGCGCGGCGCCGGCGGGATGCCGGTGAGCTGGAACTTGCCCAGCGACTTGTTGTAGGTCGCCATCTCGCGCTCGCCCTGGAGGACGTGGATCTCCACCGACGGCTGGTTGTCCTCAGCCGTCGAGAAGACCTCCGACTTGCGCGTCGGGATCGTCGTGTTGCGCTCGATCAGCTTGGTCATCACGCCGCCCTTGGTCTCGATGCCGAGGGTGAGCGGGGTGACGTCGAGCAGCAGGACGTCCTTGACCTCGCCGCCGAGCACGCCGGCCTGGATGGCGGCGCCGACGGCCACGACCTCGTCCGGGTTGACGCCGCGGTGCGGCTCCTTGCCGGTGAGCTCCTTGACCTTCTCCTGGACGGCGGGCATGCGCGTCATGCCGCCGACCATCACGACGTGATCGATCTCCTTGACGCCCTTGTCCTTGGCGTCGTCCATCGCCTGGCGGACCGGGCCGACGACGCGCTCGATCAGCGCAGCCGGCCAGCTCGTTGAGCTTGGCGCGCGTGAGGCGGACGTCGAGGTGCTTCGGGCCTGAGGCGTCGGCCGTGATGAACGGCAGGTTGATCTGCGTCTCCTGCGCGGAGGACAGCTCGATCTTGGCCTTCTCGGCGGCCTCGTACAGGCGCTGCAGGGCCATCTTGTCCTGCGTCAGGTCGATGCCCTGGTCGCGCTTGAACTCCGCGCCGAGCCAGTCCACGACCGCCTTGTCGAAGTTGTCGCCGCCGAGGTGGTTGTCACCCGCGGTCGACTTGACCTCGAACACGCCGTCGCCGATCTCGAGCACGGACACGTCGAACGTGCCGCCGCCGAGGTCGAAGACGAGGATCGTCTGGTCGGTCTCCTTGTCGAGCCCGTACGCCAGCGCGGCGGCCGTCGGCTCGTTGATGATGCGCTTGACGTCCAGGCCGGCGATCCGGCCGGCGTCCTTGGTCGCCTGGCGCTGATCGTCGTTGAAGTAGGCCGGGACGGTGATGACCGCGGCGTCGACGGTCTCGCCCAGGTAGGCCTCGGCGTCGGCCTTGAGCTTCTGCAGGATCATCGCCGAGATCTCCGGCGGCGAGTACTGCTTGCCGCTGGCCTCGACGTTCGCGTCGCCACCGGCGCCGGCGACGACCTTGTACGGGACGATCGACTCCTCCTCGCGCACCTCGGCCTCTTTACGGCCCATGAAGCGCTTGATCGAGAAGAGGGTGTTCGTGGGGTTGGTGACCGCCTGGCGCTTGGCCACGGTGCCGACCAGGCGCTCACCGCTCGCCGTGAACGCGACGACCGACGGCGTGGTGCGCCCACCTTCGCTGTTCTCGATGACCGTGGGCTCGCCACCTTCGAGCACTGCCATGCACGAGTTGGTGGTTCCCAGGTCGATTCCGATGGTCTTTGCCATATGAGGGGCTCCTCGGGTCTCAGGGGGGCGACGGCCCGCCAGTGAAAATCTCAGTCTGCTTGGCGCAGATTGTAGCCGGTCGGGCAGAGCTTCAAAAGCCCACATTCGTCACACGCGGGGCGCCGTGCGTGACAGGTCCGGCGACCGTGGCGGAGCAGGTTGACGTGGAACTCCAGCTCCTGCCCGCGCGGAGTGAGCTCGAGCATCGTGTCGTGCAGCTCCTCGAACGGCGCGCCCTCGCGGAAGAGCCCGAGCCGCGTCCCGACCCGCGAGACGTGCGTGTCCACCGGCACGTCGCGCTTGCCGTAGGCGAACAGCAGGACACAGGCCGCGGTCTTGCGGCCGACGCCGGGCAGCGCGATCAGCTCGGCCCTGCCCTGTTCGACGCTCGCGTGCGCGAGGTGATCGATGCTCGGCGGATCGTCGAGCTCACGCAGGATCGCCTGGATCCGCACCGACTTGACCTTCGAGATGCCGCCCGGGCGGATCGAGAGCTCGACCTCGGCGTTGGGCGCGTCGCGCACCTCGGACCAGCTTCCGAAATCCCTCCGCAGGGCGAGGAAGGCGACGTCGCGGTTGCGGTCGTTGGTCGACTGCGAGAGCACCGTCAGGATCAGTTCGTCCAGGCCCTGCCCGTGCGGCGGCGCGTAGGGCCGGCCGTAGAGCTCGCGCAGACGGTCTCGGATGCGCCGGATGCGGGCGCGGCTGGGCGTTGCCATTGCCGCAGGACCGTACCCACTGCGTCCGAAGATGAGAACGACGAACCGGATTCGCCGCAAACGAGCCCGGGTACGTACGATTTCTGACGGCCAGCTAGGTTATGTGCGCCGGATCGGAAGGGAGTACGTTTAGGTTGCGGGCCGCGAACGATTCGCGGTGGTCATTTCCAGCGACGGACTGCACTGGAACGCGGACGCCCCAGTCCGTGAACAAGACTCTTCGTGTGCCTTGGTCGGGCGCATGGTCCCCAGGAGAAGCCCCATGTCTGTCACATCGATGTGGCGAGTTCTGCTCGCCGCGTTATTGATCGCATGCGCCGGTGCGCCCTCGAGCGCGCTCGCCTCCAGCCGCCACGACGCGACCGAGGCGGGCATCATCCGCGCGCTCAACGGCGTCCGGGCGAACCACGGGCTGCCGCGCCTGCACACCAGCCGTGGTCTGGCGAAGGCGGCCGACGTGCATTCCGCGTCGATGCAGCGCACCAACTCGATCGGCCACGGCGCGTACACCAAGCGCGTCCGCCGCTACGTGCGAACGAGGAAGGTCGGCGAGAACCTGGCCTGGATGGCGGGCTGCGACGCCAACGCCATCGTCGAGATGTGGCTGCACTCGGCAGCGCATCGGCGCGTCATGCTCACGAAATCGTTCCGCCGCATCGGCGTCGGCCGGCGCGGCTCGGGGGCGTGCTTCGTGACCGCGGATTTCGCCACCGCCAAGTAGAGGCTCATTCCCCGCGCTGGGCGGGGCGCTAGGGTCCACTGCGCCATGCGGCGCGCGTACGAGCACCCCCTCGCGCCGGCCCTGGGTTGCGCCCTGTTCTGCGCGGTCTATCTGCTGGCCCAACCGGCGACCGCCGACATGGCCGCGCATTCCTATCGCGCGTGGCTCTTCCAGCACGAAGGGCTGACCGTCTGGAACGCGCAGTGGTACGGCGGGCACCACGTGCTCGGGTACTCGCTGCTGTTCGCGCCGCTCGCCGCGGCGATCGGCCCCGCGCTCGTGGGCGTGCTCTCCGCGCTCGCCGCCGTCATCCTCTTCACCCCGCTCGCGCGCGCGGCCGCACCGTCGCCGTCGGCGGGCGCGGCGGCCGCCTGGCTGTTCACCGCGGGGGTGCTCTCCAACGTCGCGATCGGGCGGATGCCGTTCCTGCTCGGGATCGCGCTGGCGGTCGGCGCCTGGTCGGCGGCGCGCAGTCAGCGCCGCGTGCTCTCGGGCGGGCTCGCGCTCGCGGCGATGCTGGCGAGCCCCGTCGCGGGCGTGTTCCTGATGCTCGGCGCGCTCGCCAAGCTGCTCGCCGACGGCCGCCCGGCGCTGCCCGCGGCGGTCTGGCTCGGCGTCCCCGCGCTCGCGGGCGGGATCGGGCTCTACCTGCTGTTCCCCGAGGGCGGGAACGACCGTTTCACCGCGACCGCCTTCTGGCCGATGCTGGTGATCTCCGCGGCGGGCGTGGCGTTCCTCGCCCCCGGGCGCCGGACGCTGTGGGCAGCCGGGCTGCTGTATCTGCTCGTGCTCGTCGGGGCGTTCGTCGTGCCGTCACCGTTCGGGCAGAACGCGCTCCGGCTCGGTGTGCTCGCGGGGCCCTCGGTGCTGATCCTCGCGCACCGCAAGCGCGCGCCGGTGTTCGCGCTGGCCGTCGTCGGCGTCGGGCTGCTGTACCTGCAGTGGCTCCCGGCCGTCCGCGCCGTCGCCGAGGCGCACGGCGATCCGAGCACCCGCCTGGCCTTCCAGGCCGAGGCGCGGGACTTCCTCACCCGCGTGGTCAAGCCGGGCGAGCGCGTCGAGGTGCCGATGACCGTCAACCACTGGGAGGCCTCCGACCTCGCCAAGGTCGTCCCGCTCGCGCGCGGCTGGGAGCGTCAGCTCGACCAGAAGGCCAACCCGATCTTCTACGACGGCGAGACGGTGACCGCGTCGCGCTACCACGAGTGGCTGCGCGAGAACGCGGTCCGCTGGGTCGCGCTGCCGCACGCGCCGCTCGACTACTCCGCACGCGACGAGGCGGTCGTGCTCGAGCGCGGGGCGAAGTTCCTCAAGCTCGCCTACGAATCGCCGCGCTGGCGGATCTGGGAGGTCCGCGACACCGATCCCCCGGCCTCCGGCGGAGCCAAGCTGCTCGGGGCAGGGCCGAACTGGTTCATGGTCGACGCCGAGCACCCGACCGTCGTCCGCTACCGCTACACGAAGTACTGGTCCTCCAGCGACGCGTGCCTGAGCCGCGCGCCCGGCGGCTGGACACGGATCGCGCCGATCGAAGGCGGCGTCGTGCACGTACAGGCGCGCTTCGGACTCGAACGGGGACGGCGCGCAAAGGGGTGTTAGCCCCCGTGGAGGCGATTCGCTCCCGGGAGCTAGCCTCGGTAACGATGCGTTCACGTCTGCTCCCGCGCGGGCCTAAGGACCTGCTGTGGCAGATCTTCCTGTTCTGCGGCGCGTATTGGCTCTACCGGCTGGTCCGCGGCCAGGTCTTCACCCAGTCGGCGGCAGCCTTCGACCACGCGCGCCAGATCGTCGACCTCGAGCGGGCGCTGCACGTGTTCGCGGAGCCGTCGATCCAGAACTGGGCGATCGGCACCGGCTGGGTCGACGACGTCGGCGCCTGGATGTACATCAACACGCACTTCGTGGTGACCACGTGCACGCTGGCGTTCATCTACCTGTTCCGCAACGAGCACTTCTACTTCGTGCGCAACATGTTCATGGTCGCGATGGGCCTCGCGCTGGTCGGCTACGTGGTCTATCCCACCGCCCCGCCGCGGATGCTGCCGGAGCTCGGCTTCATCGACACGGTGTCGGACTTCACGGGCGTCTCGTCCGACTCCGTCAACGCGCTCTTCAACCCGTACGCGGCGGTGCCGTCGATGCACGTCGCCTTCGCGCTGATGCTGTCGGTGCCGATGATCCGGATGACGCGGCGGCTCTGGGTGAAGCTCCTCTGGTCCGCCTACGCCCCGATCGTGACGTTGGTCGTCGTCGTCACCGCCAACCACTGGGTGTTCGACGCCGTTCGCCGGCGCCGTCGTCGCCGCCGTCTCGGCGCTCGCCGCCCAGACCGTGTTCGCACGCGCACGTCCGAGGGCCTGGGCGTGGGCAGGCGCCGAAGACGCCCTTCCCGCTCCGGCGCGAGCCGGATAGGCTCCTGCGCCCATGGCCACCCCTCCCGTAGAACGCTCCCCGCGCGGCCGCGGGCCCGGTTCCCGAGACCTTCAAGGCGAGTTCCGCAACCGCCTGATCCAGTCGCGGTTGACGCCGAACGCCATCTCGCTCACCGGGTTCTTCCTGTGCCTCGTGTCGGCGGGCCTCATCCTCCAGGGCTGGTGGATCGCCGGCGGCATCGCCTTCATCGTCGGCTCGGTCTGCGACACGCTCGACGGGCGCTACTCGCGCATGTCGGGCAAGGCCTCCCCGTTCGGCGCCTTCCTGGATTCGACGCTCGACCGCGTCGAGGAGGGCGTCGTGCTCGCCGCGGTCGCCTACCAGTTCTCCAAGGACCCCGAGCTCACGATCATCTTCAACAACGACGTCGCCGTCTGCGCCGTCGTGATCGCGGTGATCGCCTCGATCATGGTCTCCTACACGCGCGCCCGCGCCGAGGCGCTCGGGGTCGAGTGCAAGGTCGGCATCGCCGACCGCGCGTTCCGGGTCGTCGTGTTGTCGGCCGGCCTGGTGTTCGGCGACCTCAAGTTGATCGAACCGGCCGTCTACGTGCTAGCAGTGATGGCGGTCGTAACCGTCTTCCAGCGCATCTTCCACGTGCGCTCGGAGCTCAACAAGCCTGTAACTGAAGCCGCCTAAGCGGGTTTGTAACCCCTGACGGTCCCTCACTCTTTCGAAGGAACACCTCTTTTGACGAAGCACACGACGTCTGCGAACGGCAACAGCCGCTACCAGAACGAGAAGGTCCGGGTCGCCATCATCGGCGTCGGCAACTGCGCGAACGCGTTCGTGCAGGGCGTGCAGTACTACAAGGACGCCGACCCGACCCAGCGCGTCCCCGGCCTCATGCACGTCGATCTCGGCGGCTACCACATCTCCGACATCGAGTTCTCGGCTGCCTTCGACATCGACGCGGACAAGGTCGGCAAGGACCTCTCCGAGGCGATCTGGTCCGGCCAGAACAACACGATCAAGTTCGTCAAGGAAGACGTTCCGCACCTGGGCGTCCCCGTCCAGCGCGGAATGACCCACGACGGCCTCGGCAAGTACCTCTCCGAGAAGATCACCAAGGCGCCGGGCTCGACCGTCGACATCGTCGAGGTCCTCAAGCAGACCCGCACCGACGTCGTCGTCAGCTACCTCCCGGTCGGCTCCGAGCAGGCCACCAAGTGGTACGTGGAGCAGATCCTCGAGGCCGGCTGCGCGATGGTCAACTGCATCCCGGTCTTCATCGCCCGTGAGCAGTACTGGAGCAACCGCTTCAAGAAGGCCGGGCTGCCGATCGTCGGCGACGACATCAAGTCCCAGGTCGGCGCGACGATCGTCCACCGCTCGCTCGCTCGCCTCTTCGGCGACCGCGGCGTCGAGCTGGAGCGCACGTCGCAGCTCAACGTGGGCGGCAACATGGACTTCTACAACATGCTCGAGCGTGAGCGCCTGGAGTCCAAGAAGATCTCCAAGACGAACGCGGTCACCTCGATCGTCGACCACGAGATGCCGGCCAAGAACGTCCACGTCGGCCCGTCGGACTACGTGCCGTGGCTCGAGGATCGCAAGTGGGCCCACATCCGCCTCGAGGGCAAGGCCTTCGGCGACGTGCCCCTGATGGCCGAGCTCAAGCTCGAGGTCTGGGACTCGCCGAACTCGGCCGGCATCGTCATCGACGCCGCCCGCTGCTGCAAGCTCGCGCTGAACCATGGCATCGGCGGCCAGCTCGACGGCCCGAGCTCCTACCTCATGAAGTCCCCGATGAACCAGCGCCCGGACGACCAGGCGCGCGCGGACACCGAGGCCTTCATCGCCCAGCACGCCCGCGCCGAGAAGGTCGTGCGCGCCGCGCGCGACAAGGCCGCGGAGCCCAAGGTCACCGAGGCCGAGAAGGTCGCGGAGTAGCGCTTATGCGGTGATGGTGAGCGCGACCGGTTCGCGCTCACCGACGCCACCTTCGGGGGTGATGACGATTTGTCTCGCCCTGTGGGGCATTTCTGACTCCACCCCCACGGACATGGCGCCAGCGCGGTCAGTAAGCTCCGCGGAAGTGGCAGACCGCTTCGCAATCGCCCAGGTCGCGCCGCATCCCTTCGAGGATGCGAACGAGGTCGGGACGTTCGCGGCCGAGGTTTCGCGGGAGCTCGCGGCCCGCGGCCATCGCGTCCTGTTGCTCGCGCCTTCGCGCTCGACGGAGCTGGTCCGTGAGTCGCGGCGGCTGATCCGGGCCGCGCGGGAGCAGCCGGAGTCGATCTTCGACCCCGACGGCGGCGTGCGGATGCTCGCCGTCGGCGAGCTGCTGTTCTCCGGCAGCCGCAAGGGCATCAACCCCGCGCCGCCGGTCGACATCGCGCGCACGATCGAAGAGGCGCTGGCGAACGTGCCGCTGGACTTCGTGCACGTGCACGAGCCGTGGGCGCCGAGCGCGGGCTCGGTCGCGCTGCGGCATTCGCGGGCGCTCAACGTCGGCTCGTTCCACGCGCCCGCCGAGCGGGTGCTCTCGACCCAGGTGGCGCGCAAGTTCGTCGAGCTGTTCTTCGGCCGCATGGACGCCCGCACCGCCTCCTACGAGGCCACCGCGGACCTGCTGACGCGCTACTTCCCGGCGTCCTACGAGCTGCTGCGCCCCGGCGTCACGTGCGACTGAGCCCGTGGCGCGTGCGCGAGGGCGCGCCGGTGCGGATCGTCTTCTCCGACCGCGAGGAGCGAGGCGCGCTGCGGCTCTTCCTGCGCGCGCTGCGGCGGCTGCCGGAGGAGCTGCCGTGGGAGGCGGTCGTCTACTCCAGGACCGGCGCGGTGCCGACGCTGCGCTCCAGCCTGCGCACCGCGTCACGATCGTCGACGACGAGGACGCGGCCTTCGCCGGCGCCGACATCGTGGTCGCGGCCTCGCTCGGGCAGGTCACCGCCCCCGGCGTGCTGATGCGGGCGCTGGGCGCCGGTGCCGTCCCGCTCGCCTCGCGCGTGCCGGTCTACGAGGAGATCGTGCGCCCACGGCGACGTCGGCCTGCACTTCGAGCCCGGTGACGTGGAAGTGCTCACGCAGCAGCTCGAGCGGCTGGTCAGCGATCAACGCGCTGCGCGCCGAGCCTGGCCGGCAACGGCGCCGCGACGCGCGGCGAACTCGCCTGGTCACGCGTCGCGGACGAGGTCGAGGCGATCTACGCCCGGCTGGCGGCGCTGCGCCACGATCCGGACCCGAGGCCCGAGGTGCGCGCGCGGCTCGCCAAGCGCAAGCTGATCGAAGTCGACCTGCACATGCACACCGATCACTCCAGCGACTGCGCGACGCCGGTCGACGTGTTGCTGGCGACGGCCGTCGACGTCGGCCTGGGCGCGATCGCGGTGACCGACCACAACGAGATCTCCGGCGCCCACGACGCGCGTGCCAAGGCGGCCGAGTACGGCATCAAGGTGATCGTCGGCGAGGAGGTCATGACCGCCGACCAGGGCGAGGTCATCGGCCTGTTCATCGAGGAGAAGATCCCGCGCGGGATGACGCTGGCGGAGACGATCGCCGAGATCCGCCGCCAGGGCGGGGTCGTCTACGTCCCGCACCCGTTCGACCGCATGCACTCGGTGCCCGACTACGAGAACATGCTCGCCGTCGTCTCCGACATCGACGCGATCGAGGTCTTCAACCCGCGGATCGCGCTTCCGGCCTTCAACGAGGAGGCGGTCCGCTTCGCCGGCAAGTACCGGATCATCGGCGGCGCGGGCAGTGATTCGCATGTTGCGCAAGGACTCGGCTCGGTCCGGATCCGCATGCGCGACTTCGACGGGCCCGAGGAATTCCTCGAGTCGCTGCGCGACGCGAACATCGCCGCAAAGCCCTCCAGCCTGCGCTACGCGCAGGTTCAGGCGCTCAAATTCCTGCAGACCAAGGCCCGGCCGCCGGGCTCCCGAGCGGCCACGCGCAAGCGAAAAGTGGCCAAGGCCGTCGCGGGGCGCGGCGGGCAGTGACTTGCAGGGGCAAGGAGAACCCGGCCCCAAGGTGAACCCGGTCGGCGGAATGCCCGCCACCGACGACGAGATCCGCGAGAAGTACCTTGAGCGCGCCATCCGCGAGCTCAACACCTTCACTCGCGAACTGCAGAGCTGCGACCGGTGCCCGCGTGGCAATCTGATGCCGGTCCTCGGCTCCGGCCACCCCCAAGCCGACGTGATGCTGCTCAAGCACGCGCCGACGCCAGCTGAGGTCGAGGAGGGCGTCGCGTTCTACGGCCGCGCCGGAACCGCCCTCATGAAGTCGCTCAAGCGGCTCGACATCGACCCGCTGGTCGTCTACGGCACCCTGTGCGTGAAATGCCCGGTCGCCGACCCGATGCTCGCCGCGCCCGAGTGCATCGCGCGGCTGATCGAGGAGATCGCGATCGTCCAGCCCAAGATCATCGTGGTCATGGGCACCGACGCGCTCGACATCCTCAACGAGCTGCAGCTGCCGCTCGCGCGGGAGGTCTACGAGTCGCCCGGCGTGATCCAGCATCTGACGCCGTCGATCGAGGCGCTCTACGTGCCCGACATCGACCGCTCGCTCGACGAGGAGTCCGCCAAGCGCGCCTTCTGGAGCGCGTTCCGCGAGCTGGGGACCTGGTGGAGCGAGTTTCCTCCGTACTAGTCGACCAGCTCGACAAGGTCGCCGTCGCGGGCACGCTCTACCGGCCCGTCGCCCGGCTCATGGGCGTCAGCGGCTTCGGGGTCAACGCCTACACCGGCGAGCAGCCCGGCGACGAGGTGATCGAGCCCCACGACGAGACCGGCATGGGGTCCGGCCACCACGAGGAGCTCTACGTGGTGCTGACCGGACACGCCGAGTTCGAGCTCGACGGCGAAACGCTCGACGCGCCCGCCGGCGCGCTGGTGTTCGCCCGGCCGGAGCAGCACCGCGCCGCGAAGGCGCTCGCGGCCGACACGACGGTCCTCGTGATCGGCGGCAAGCCGGGCGCGGCGGGGCCGCCTTCGCCGTTCGAGTACTGGTACCTGGCCACCCCCGCCTACGACGCCGGCGACTACGAGCGCGCGTACGCGATCGCCGCCGAGGGCCTGGAGCGTCCACCCGGACAACCCGTCGCTGAACTACAACCTCGCCTGTTACGCCGCTCTGGCCGGGCGGCGCGAGGACGCGCGGCGCCACCTCGAGGTCGCGTTCGCCGGCAACCCGGAGACCCGCGAGTGGGCCGCCGGCGACTCGGACCTCGGCTCCCTAGATATCTAGGACGATCTTCCCGAGCTTGCCGCCGGCCTTGAAGCGCTCGTAGGCGTCGGGCGCCTGCTCGAGCGGGAAGGACTGGGTGACCGGGACGATCAGGTCGCCCGAGGCGAAGCCCGGGAGCACCATCTTCTCCATCAGCCGCGCGGCGACCGCCTTCTCCTCGATCGGCCGCGTCCGCAGCGTCGAGCCGTGAATCCGGCCGCGCTTGATCATCAGCTTGTGCAGGTTGATCTCGGTCTTCGGCCCCGCGCCGACGCCGATGATGCTGATGCGGCCGCCGATCGCGAGCGCGTCGAGGTTCTCGGAGAGGTTCTTGGCCCCGACGAGCTCGAGGATGACGTCGAACTCGCCCTCCTCGACGAAGCCCTCGGGGGCGATCGCGTTGACGCCGAGCGCGGCGATCTGCCCGCGCGCGTGCTCGTTGCGGACGGTCGCGGTGACCCGCGCGCCCGTCATCACGCCGAGCTGCACGGCGGCCATGCCGACGCCGCCCGCCGCGCCGTGGACGAGCAGCCGCTCGCCGCACATCAGGCCGGCCTGGGTGAAGAGCGCGTCGTGGGCGGTGGTGAAGACCTCGGGCACTCCGCCCGCGGCGGTCCAGTCGAGCTCGTCCGGGACCGGCATCGCGGTCCGTTCGTGCACGACCGCGAGCTCGGCCTGCCCGCCGCCGGCGACGATCGCCATCACGCGGTCGCCCACCTCGAAGCGTCCGACGCGGCGGCCGCACGAGACGACCTCGCCGGCGATCTCCAGGCCGGGGATGTCCGCCGGCACCCCAGGGGGCGCGGGATAGTCCCCGCTGACCTGGAGCATGTCGGCGCCGTTGAGGCCGGCGCCGCGGACGCGGACGAGGATCTGCCCGTCCTGAGGCTCCGGATCCGGATGGTCGGCGACCTCGATCCGGCCGTCGCGGATGGTGGCTGCACGCATGGCCGCGAGGCTACTCCCCGTTCGGACGTGGTGTTGCGCCGTCGAATGGGGTACAAAGTGGACGTGGGCGTCCCCATCCCGCATTTCCCCCCGCTCTGGCGCGAAGGTCGCGCCGGTGTCGAGGCGGCCGCGCTCCTCCGCAGCTCGGTCTGGCGGGGCGGTGGCGTGCCCGACGGCGAGGGATCGCCCGGTGCTGCTGATTCCCGGGTTCCTGGCCGGCGACGGTTCGATGGCGACGATGACGCGCTGGCTGCGCGAGAACGGCTACCACACGCGCCGCGCCGGCATCCGCGCCAACGTCGGCTGCTCCGAGGAGAACCTGCCGCGGCTCGAGGCGCGCCTTGAGGGCTTCGCCGAGGCTTCCGGCGAGCGCGTCGCGATCATCGGCCAGAGCCGCGGCGGCATCTTCGCCCGCGTGCTCGCCGCCCGCCGGCCCGACCTCGTCTCCGGCATCGTCACGCTCGGCAGCCCGACCGTCCGCCAGCTCAGCGCGCACCCGGTCGTGCTCGCCCACGTCGCGATCGTCGGCGCGCTCGGCACGGGACGCGTCCCCGGGATGTTCAGCCTGCGCTGCCTGCGCGGCAAGTGCTGCGAGAACTTCCGCGCCGACGTGGTCGGCGAGTTCCCGTCCGACGTCGGCTTCACCGCGCTCTACTCGCGCACCGACGGCGTCGTCGACTGGCGCGCCTGCCTGGACCCCGCCGCCGAGCAGATCGAAGTTCGCGCCTCACACCTCGGGATGGGCCTCAACGCCGAGGTCTACGCGGAGGTCGGCCACGCCCTCGGCACCTTCGGGCGCGCCGAAGACGAGTATTGGGCGCAGGCCGCCTAGAGTTAAGGGCATGCCCAGACAGGAGCCCGCCCGCAGCCAGACCGCCGGCGAGCCACCGCCCCTGAAGGTGAAGGTCCAGCTCGATCCGCAGGGTCGTTGGCAGCCGGTAGAACCGCCCCGCGAGACGACGGAGACGATCGAGGCCGCCGAGCGCCCGGGTACGCCGGACGACCCGCGGCCCGCCGCGTTCCAGCAGATCCCGCCCTTCGGCGGCGCCTAGCGGACCAGCCGCACGAAACCGTCGGCGCGCACGACGCCGTCGACGGTCACGCGCACCTTCAGCAGCCCTGGCCGCAGCTTGGCCGAGCGAGGGAAGACGAGCGAGGTTCGATTGCGGGCGGCGATGGTCAACCGCGCGTTGCGCTTGCCGGTCACGGCGACCGTCACCGTGCAGCCCGGCCAGCAGCTGACGCTTCCGACCCCGTAGCCGCCCGAGAAGCGCATCACGCGCCGGCGAAGCTGGACGGTCGGCGGCGATTGAGCGATCGCCACGCCGGCGGTGGACTGGCTCGAGATGCCGCGGCGCGGGCGGACAGAGCGCGGCGCTGCGACGTCGCGAGCACGACGCCAATCGATCGCGCGCAGATAGAACCCGGCGAGATCGGCGTCCACGGTGAACGTCCCGGCGGGCCGCCCTCGCCGCGTCCGAAGCGGGCGGCACAGCACGTCGGCCGCGTCCGGCGCCGGACAGGCCAGCACGCCTAAGTCGTCGACCTCGTCGCCCCAGCCGCCACTCCACGTACCCGCTCGGGCGCTCACCTCCGCGCCTGTGATGGCCGGCCCCGACAGCGTCGGGAGCGTCAGCGCGACGGGTATGCCGCCCCACGTGCCGGTGCGCACGACGGTGCCGCCGACGAGCGCCTCGACTCGCGTACCCGCGGCCGCCCGGGGCTTGAGGTACCGGGAGTTCACCGTGCGGCAGTCCTCACCCGGCGCGCAGATGCGCCACGCCTCAGCGCCATCCAGCACCGCCTCGCCGCGGTCGTCGATCAGCAATCGCGGCGCCGCGGATGCCTGCGCCGCAAGGGCGAGCGTCAGGAGAACGGCGATCAGCAGTGAACGCATCTCGGCGGATGCTATTCGCGCTCGCGCCTGAGCCGCGCGCGGCCGATGACCGCCGGCCGGCCGTCGACCGCGATGGTCACACGCAACAGACCCGCCCGCAGCCGCTCGCCGCGGACGATCGTCAGCGACGCGGACTCGGTGACATGGAGCGTGCGCTTCAACGTGCGCCGTCCGTCGGAGACGCGCAGCGCGACCTCGCAGCGCTGGGCACAACGCACCCGCGCGACCGTCACGCGGCGGCCGCTGCGCAGCGCGCGCTTGCGGATGACGACCGACGGCTCGGCGATCTTCGCCGGTGGCACCTGCGTCGTGACTGGTGCCGGAGTCGCGATCGGACCCGCAGGGGGTGACACGGCGAGCAGCGCGGACGGCTCGGGCCGCGTCGTCGGTGCGCCCGGCGGCGGAGGCAACGCGGCGACGAACGGGTTCTGGTCGCGCGCGGAACGCCACTCGACGGCATAGACGTACCCGCCCGCGAGCCGCGCGGCCAACGGACGGTCGCCCAACCCGAAGTTCCACGTCCCGGCGCGGTTGACGAGGTACTCACAGCCGGGTCCGGACAGATCCGGGCACGCGATCAGGGCGTTCGTGATGACCTCGTCGCCCCAGCCGCCGCCCCAGCGGGCGGGGACCGGGCGCACGTCCTCGCCGATGCGCAACTCGCCCTGCACCCCCGGCGCGACGAGCAGCGTCAGACGCCCCCGCCAGACCGGACTGCCCTCGGTCGTCGGACCTGACGTCGTCGTGACGTCGGACTCGAAGACGGTTCCAGCCGCCGTCTCGCCGGGCCTGACGAGACGGTCGCCGCCGATCGCACGGCACACCTCGGCCGGCAGGCACGCACGCCACACGGGGGCGCTGGCGAACTGCTCCGGGATCCACTGGATCGAGAGGTAGGGATCGCCGGTCAGCGGATCGAGGCCCCAGCGGCCGAGCGACGCCTCCGCGGCGCGCGCGGGCCAAGCCGCGACGAGCGCGAGTGCCAACGGTGCAGCGTGCCGGAGCCTCACCGGCAGCAGATCGGGCCGCATGAAACCCGAAACTAGCGCCGCGGCGCCCGAATCGGACGCGACCGTTCGTTCAGGCTTCGCGGTCGGGGTTCTGGACCCCGTCCGGACCCGCTTCCAGCAGCGCGACGCACTCGATGTGCGGGGTCTGCGGGAACATGTCGACCGGGCGCACCTTGACCAGGCGGTAGCCGGCCTCGACGAGCTGGGCGGCGTTCGGCGCCAGCGTCGTCGGGTTGCAGGAGACGTAGACGATCCGGCTCGGGGCGGCGTCGACGATCCGGCGGACGATCTTCTGGGAGAGGCCGGCGCGCGGAGGATCGATGATCGCGAGGTCCGGCTTGCCCTCCTTCTCCACGAGCTCCTTGAGCGCGAGGCGGGCGTCGCCGGCGTAGAAGTTCGCGTTCTCGATCTCGTTGATCTTGGCGTTCTCGATCGCGTCGGCGGCGGCGGTCTCGACGATCTCGAGGCCGATCACCTTGCGCGCGCGGGTGGCGAGCGAGAGGCCGATCGTGCCGATGCCGCAGTAGAGGTCGAAGACCTTCTCGGTGCCGTGCAGGTCCGCGAACTCGATCGCGACGCCGTAGAGGACCTCGGCCATCTCGGTGTTCGTCTGGAAGAACGCCTCGGGGGAGATCAGGAAGTCGAGGTCGCCGAGGCGCTCGGTCAGCTGCGGCGAGCCCTCCAGCAGCGAGTGCTCGCCGCCATAGGTGCTCTCGCCGAGGCCGGAGGTCTGCGTCCACCAGATCCCGTCGGCGTCGACGGCGGCGACCAGCGCGTCGACGTCGAGCTTGCCGGGCGAGGTCACCAGGCGCACCTGCGTCTGGCCGGTCCGGCGGCCCTCGCGGATCACGAGGTTGCGCAGGAAGCCGCGCTGGTCGCGCCGGTCCCAGGCGCCGAGGCCCTGGTCGCGGCAGAAGGCCAGCACCTGCTCGCGCAGCTCGTTCGAGCGCTCGGAGGCGAGCTTGCAATCGACCATCGGCACGATCTCGTTCCAGCGGCCGGGTGCGTGGAAGCCGCACACCAGCTCGCCTTCGGCGCCGACCCCGAACGAGTACTCGATCTTGTTGCGGTAGCGCCACTGCTCGAGCGCGGGAACGATCGGCTCGAGCTCGAAGTCCTCGAGCCGGCCGATCCGCTTCAGCGCGTCGGCGACCTGCTCGCTCTTGATCTCGAGCTGGCGCTCGTAGGGCAGCACCTGCCAGGGCGCGCCCGGATGATCGGCGAACTCGGGGATGCGCTCCGGCGAGGGCTCGACGATCTCGATCGCGCGCGCCTCCGCGTACGCCTTCTTGGCCTTGCCGACCTCGGCCCGCACACGGTCGCCGGGGACGGCGCCGGCCACGAACACGACGTAGCCCTCGAGTCGGGCCACGCCGTTACCGCCGTGGGCCAGCGAATCGATGGTCAGCTCCAACACGTCGCCGCGTGAAGGTCGGGAAAAAGTGGCCGAGGACATACATCTGTGAGGATGACAGGGTGTCCATCGACGACCCAGAAGACCTCGCCGGCATGCAGGCCGCGGGCCGCGTCGTGGCCGAGACGCTGCGCGAGCTCGCGCGTCGCGTGCGCCCAGGCGTGACCACCGGCGACCTCGACCTTCTCGCGGCGGACATCTTCGCCCGCCACGGCGCCCGCTCCGGCCCCCAGCTCGACTACGACTTCCCCGGTGCCGTCTGCATCTCGATCGACGACGAGTGCGTCCACGGGATCCCGGGCCCGCGCAAGCTTCGTGAGGGGCAGCTCGTCAAGCTCGACGTCACCGCCGAGCTCGACGGCTTCTACGCCGACGCCTGCCGCACGGTCGGGGTCGGCCGCGTGCGAGCGCGCGAGCAGCGGCTCGTCGCCGCCGCCCAGTCGTCCCTGCGCCTCGGTCTCGAGGCCGCGGTCGCGGGCAACAACGTGGGCGCGATCGGCGCCGCGGTCCAGGCCGAGGTCGAGCGCCGCGGGTTCAACGTCTGCGCCGAGCTCAGCGGCCACGGCATCGGGCGCCGGATCCACGAGGAGCCCGACGTGCCCAACATCGCCTGGGACGGCCCGATGCTGACCAACGGGCTGGTGATCACCGTCGAGCCGATCATCGCCGCCGGCGCCGGCGAGGTCTACGTCGACGACGACGGCTGGACGATCCGGACCGACGACGGCTCGCCGTCCGCGCACTTCGAGCACACGATCGTCATCACCGACGCCGCGCCGATCCTCCTGACCGCGTGAGCACGCGTCGCATCGCCGGGCACGAGACCGGCCCCATCGGGCTCGGCTGCATGGGGATGACGTGGGCCTACGGCGCCGACGAGCGCGACACGGACGAGTCGATCGCGACGATCCACCGTGCCCTGGACATCGGCGTGACCCTGCTCGACACCGCCGACATGTACGGCCCGTTCACGAACGAGGAGCTCGTCGGGCGCGCGATCGCCGGGCGCCGCGACGAAGTCGTCCTGGCCACCAAGTGCGGGCTCGTCGTCGAGGACGCGGCCGAGTACGTCCTGGCTCGCAACGGCCGCCCGGAGCACGTGCGCTCCGCCGTCGAGGGGTCACTGCGGCGGCTGCAGACGGACTTCATCGACCTCTACCAGCTGCACCGCGTCGATCCCGACGTGCCGCTGGAGGAGACCTGGGGCGCGATGGCCGCGCTCGTGGCCGAGGGCAAGGTCGGCGCGCTCGGCATGTCCGAGGTCGGCGTCGGCGAGCTCGAGCGCGCGCACGCGATCCACCCGGTCGCCTCGGTGCAGTCCGAGGGCTCGCTGTGGACGCGCGACGCCTTCGCCGAGGTCGTGCCCTGGTGCGCCGCCCACGGCGCCGCCTTCCTGCCCTTCGCCCCGCTCGGCCGCGGCTTCCTCACGGGCGCGCTCGCGCCGCAGAAGTTCCCGCCGGGCGACTTCCGCAAGAACAACCCGCGCTTCCAGCCCGAGGCGATGGACGCCAACGCCGCGCTCGTCGAGGCGGTCAAGGCCGTCGCCGCACGGCTCGACGCCACCCCGGCGCAGGTCGCCCTCGCCTGGCTGCTGGCCCAGGGCGAGCACGTCGTCCCGATCCCGGGCACCAAGCGCCGCACCCGGCTCGAGGAGAATGCGGCCGCGGGCGAACTCACCTCTCGGCGACGGACCTCGCCGAGCTCGACGCCCTCCCGGCCCCGGTCGGCGAGCGCTACTGAGCACCGAGCGTCGAGTTTCTCGCGCTGTACTCGAGAAACTCGACGCTCGCGAGTTCGAGCGCCGCGCGGACGCGCCGAACGACCGCTCCCGGCTTGGTGACCGCCTCAGCCCATGTCGTCCGGATCACGGTCTCCCCGTGCGCCTCGAGGACGCGCTGCCGCGTAGTGTCATCCGCGCGAGCGAGCATCTGATCGTGGAACGTCCTGCTGTCGGCCTCGAGGATCACCCGCCGGTCGGGCCAGCGAAAGTCCGGGAAATAGCGCAGACGAGATTGGTTGACCTCCGGCCTCGGCAGCCCTCCCTGGAGAAGGATCGCCAGGACGATGTCCTCGTACTCGTTGCGCGTCGGCGCGGCGGTGGCGAGGATCTCCCGCAGCTTCTTTGCGCCGCGGTGGTGGCTGGTCACGAGCTCGCTGACCTTGATGCATCGCTGGTTGAGTGCCTCGTTGACGGCGCGCCGGACCCGCTCGTAGGGCTCGGTCGCGGCGAGATCTCGGAGCGTACGCCCGGGCGAGGTCACAGGGATGCCTTTGACGAACACCCGCTCGATCCGGTCGGCCCGATGTGTCCGGATGCCGGGATGGACCTTCAGCTTGGGCGCGGTGACCTCGGGGATCGCGACCGTCCCAAGGAAGCCAGCCGCGGAGCACGGCGCCGGAATAGTGCGAGAGAGCCGCATCGGGACCGCAGGCCTTGACGGCGGCGAGGAAGCAGCCCTCGAGCGGTGGATTCGGCACCACCGAGTAGACCCCGCGGTGAAACGGGAAGAGGCGGCCGCTCTGCACCCGCCAGGTGATCGCGCCGTCGGAGAGCCCGCACCGGTGCAGCTCATCGAGGTCGACGATGGTCCACTGCGGCGCCGCGAGCCGCGCGACGCGGGCGTCGGCTTTCTCGAACTGCTCTGGCGTAACTCGACGTTCGCGCATCGCCGCAGCATCGCGGCGCGCCCTGCCACCGAACAACGCGCGTCCGCCACAACTGTGTGCCGAAAGTGTGCCGATTCTGCGCAGCCCGCCCGCGCTGCACATCGAGTGTCGAGTTTCTCGCAGTACAGCGCGAGAAACTCGACGCTCGCGGCGCCTACGCGAGCTTCGCGTCGACCGCCGCGAGCACCGTCTTGCGGTTCGCGTTGCGGCGCTCGTACTCGCGCACGCGGCGCAGGTCCGGGGCGTCGAGCCCGCTGAGCCGGGAGACGATCAGCGCGGCGGTCAGGTCGTCGTAGTCGGCGATCGGGAACTCGTCGGTCGCCCCGGTCACGCGCCTGACCTCGCGGATCACGCGGTCGGTGGGGGCGGAGATCGCGCGGCGGAGGATCTCGGCCAGCAGGTCGGTGGCGTCGTCGCGGGTCATGCGCCCGCGGCGGACGGCGTCGTCAAGCGTGTCCTGCAGCCGTTCGCGGGTGATCACCATCACGTCGAGCGGGTTCAGCACGCTGCGCGATGCGGTCTCCTCGGACTCCTTCTTGACCGGCGGCATGGCCGCTGCCACCTACCCGTCCTGCCCGGTCGTCGAAACGAGCAGCTCGAGCAGCGCCTTCTGTGCGTGGCGGCGGTTCTCGGCCTGATCCCAGATGCGCTGGCGCGGGCCGTAGAGCACGGACTCGGTGATCTCCTCGCCCGGATGGGCCGGCAGGCAGTGCAGCGCGAAGGCGTTGGGGCCGGCCGCGTCGAGCAGCGCATCGTCGACGATGTAGGGCGCGAGCGCCTCGCGGCGGGCGGCGGCGGAATCCTCGGAATCGCTCATCGAGACCCAGACGTCGGTGTAGACGGCGTCGGCGCCCGCGACGGCCTCGGCCGGGTCCTCGAACAGGATGGCGGGCGTCTCGCCGTCGGGGAGCTGGTAGCCCGGCGGGCGCCGCGACACGCACCTCGACACCCGCCAGTGCACCGACGATCGCCAGCGAGCGGGCGACGTTGTTGCCGTCACCGACGTAGGTCAGTACGCGGCCGTCGAGGGAGCCGAGCGCCTCGCGCATCGTCTGCAGATCGGCGAGCGCCTGGCACGGGTGGTGCAGCGGCGAGAGCATGTTCACCACCGGAACAGTCGCATGCTCGGCAAGCCCGGTGAGCTCTGCCTCGTCGCCGGTGCGCAATCCGATCACCGCGGCGTGGCGCGAAAGCACGAGCGCGGTGTCGCGAACCGACTCGCCGCGGGTGATCTGCATCTCGTCCGCGCGCAGGACCATCGGGTGCCCGCCGAGCTCGAAGACGCCGGCCTCGAACGACGTGCGGGTGCGCGTCGACGGCTTGTTGAACAAGAGCGCGACCGTGAGGCCCTCGAGCGCCCGCGAGGAGAGCGGCGCGGCCTTGAGCGCCGCGGCGCGGTTGAGCAGGAGATCGAGCCGGGCCGCGTCCAGCTCGGCGCCGGTGATGAAGTGAGTCGATGCGGGCATTGACCTGGAACCTCTACCACGGACGGAGCCTCGATCCCACTCGGCGCTCGCTGCTGAACGAGTTCGCGACGCAACTCGCCGGCTGGGAATGGGACGTCGCGCTGCTGCAGGAGGTCCCGCCGTGGTGGCCGCCGCTGCTGGCCGCGGCCGCCGGGGCGCAGGAGCGGCACGTGCTGACCTCGCGCAACTTCGGCCTCGCGCTGCGCCGCGCGATCGCCTCGCGCAAGCCGGACCTCCTGAAGTCCAACGGCGGCGGGGCCAACGCGATCCTCGTGCGCGGCGTGATCGAGGAGCACCGCACGGAGCGGCTGACGTGGCGGCCGGAGCGCCGGTACGCGCACGGCGTCAAGCTCGAGCAGGGGTGGGTCGTGAACGTGCACGCGTCCACCCATCGGGACGCCTGGGCGCGCCGCGACACGCTGCGCGCGCTCGCCGCGTTCCCCGAGCCGTACCTCTTCGGCGGCGACGTGAACCTGGGCGGCAAGCCCGAGCTCCCGGGCCTGCTGCACGTCGGCGGCAACCACGTCGACCACCTCTACACCCGCGGAACACCAGCCAAAGCGGTCGAAGTGCTCGATCGCGGCCGGCTGTCAGATCACGCGCCGGTGCGGGTCACCCTCTGATCCCGAAGCCGCGCAGCATCAGCATCGCCCGCTCCCCGGCCGTGCCGGGCTTGGGCAGCACGCCGAGGCTCATCGCGGCCGCGTAGACGTCGAAGAACGAGCGCACCCGCAGCAGCAGGCCGTCCTCGAGCTCGGCGTAGACGACGACGTGCACGTCGACCGGCGCGCCCGGTCGGAGAGATCCGCCCGATCGGGCCCGTGTGGGTCCCGAGCAGCCGGCATGGCGCGCAGACGAACGTCCCGTCGGTCAGCCGCGCTCCGGTCGTGTTGACGCGTGCGTCGGGCATCGCCGCCCAGAGCTGCCTCGCATGGTCGGCCAGCGCGCGGGTTCCGACGATCGGTTCCGGGGTGAGCGGGTCCTCGTAGTGGACCGCGCGCGCGCACACGGATTCGAACCCGCGCGGATCGCGCCCTGACCAGGCGCGCTCCCAAGAGTCGAAGAGCTCGTCGACCTCCATTGACCGCCATGATGGCTCAAATGCGCCGTGTCCTGCGAGAGCGCGAGTTCCGCTTACTCTGGCTGGGGCAGAGCGCGAGCACGATCGGCGACCGTCTCGTGTTCGTCGCGCTCGCGCTGTACGTGACCCAGATCGGGACGCCGACCGACGTCGGCGTGGTGCTCGCCTCGCACGCCATCCCGTTCGTCGCGTTCCTGATGCTCGGCGGTGTCTGGGCCGACCGCCTGCCGCGGCATCTGGTGATGGTCGCCACCGACGTCGTCCGCGCGACGATGCACGCGCTGCTGGCGATCCTGATCTTCACCGGCAGCGTCGAGATCTGGCACATCGTCGTCATCGAGGCCGTCTTCGGCGCCGCCGAAGCGTTCTTCCGCCCCGCCTACACGGGCCTGATGCCGCAGACCGTTCCCGAGGAACTGCTCCAGGAGGCCAGCGCGGCGACCGCGATCGTGAACACCGTGGCCGAGTTCGCCGGCCCGGCGCTCGCAACGGCGCTGGTGCTGGGGATCGGCGCCGGCTGGGCGTTCGCCGTCGACGCCGCGACGTTCGTCGTCTCCGCCGCCTTCCTGATCCAGGTCAGGCCGCGCCGGCGCGGGAAGGTGATCGAGCAGGGCTCGATGCTCAGCGAACTACGCGGCGGCTGGCGGGAGTTCCGCTCGCGGACCTGGGTCTGGGCGACCGTGGCCATCTTCTGCTTCATGCTGATCTTCGCCTTCGCGCCGTACGTCGTGCTGGGCCCGACCGTGGCCGAGGACGTCTACGGCTCCCAGGGCTTCTACGGCGTCCTGGCGGCCGCGCTGGGCGCGGGCACGATCGCGGGCGCGACGGTGGGCTTTCGCTGGCGCCCGCAGCGCCCGCTGCTGGCGGCGTTCATCCTCAACCTCGGCTGGCCCGCGTCGATCGCGCTGTTCGCGGCGGGAGCTCCGCGCGGGCTGCTGATCGCCGCGTTCGTGATCGCCGGCGCCGGGCTGTCGCTGTTCGACGTCTGGTGGCAGACGGCGCTGGCGCAGCGGATCCCGCCGCACGCGCTCTCGCGCGTCTCTTCATATGACTGGATGGGCTCGCTCGCGTTGCTCCCACTGGGCTACCTGCTCGCCGGACCGATCGGCGAGGCGGTCGGGGCGGCGGAGGTGCTGGTCGTGGGAGGCGCGATCGGGCTCGCGATCTCGACCGCTCGGATTCCTCATCCCCGACGTCTGGCGGTTGCGCGCGATTTCCTCGAACCGTTAAGGTCGTCCAGATCATGAGAGCCCGGCTCATATGGGCGCTGCTCGGGTTCGCCACGTGCCTCGCCGCGGCCGGACCCGCCCGCGCCGCCGACTTCAGCGTCACGAGCACCATCGACTCTCCGTCGGGCTCCTGCGGTCCCGTCGACGCCACCGGCGTGCATCCCTGCACGAACCTGCGAGCGGCGGTCGCAGCGGCGAACGCCAGTCTTGACGCCGAGGACAACATCCTGCTCACGTTCGCCGGGACCTACGCGCAAGACGAGCTGACGCTTCAGGACGGCGTGACCCTGTTCGGCATCGGCCCTCGCAGCGTCCGGATCACGAACCCGCAAGGCCGCATCCTCCGCATCCCCGCAGGGGCTGAAGTCCTTGTCGCCGGCGTCACGATCGCCGACGGGTCCGTCGTGGAGCAGAGCGGCGGCAACATCCTCAACGAGGGCACGCTCGACCTCATTCAGACGCACGTGACCGGCGGTTTCGCCTCCTACGGAAGCGGCGGCGGGATCTCGAACACCGGCGGCATCCTGACGATCAACGAAAGCCTGATCGACGACAACGACGCCACCTTCTCCGGCGGCGGAATCGACAACGAGAGCGCAACCCTCAACATCAGCGACTCGACGCTGGCCAGCAATACCGGCAGCACGGGCAGCGCGATCGGCACCAGCGGGACCGGAAGCACGGTCAGCCTCGTCCACGTGACGTTCAACGTCAACGTCCCCGGCACCACACTCACCATCGCCAACAGCGGGCAGGACGTGACGACCTACGGCTCGATCTTCACCACCAACGTCGGGAGCACCCCGCTGTGCGGTGCGCTCAAGCCGACGGACGTCGGCTACAACCTCGACCGCGGGACCAGTTGCGCGTTCACCGGAACGGGCAGCGTGTCGAACGTCGATCCGCTGCTGAGTGGTGGCCTGACCAACCAGGGCGGGCCGACCGACCTCTTCAGCATCACGACCGCGAGCCCCGCGGCGAACCTCGTCGCTACATGCGAGTCGGGCCTGGACCAGCGTGGCTACCTGCGGTCCGCCTCGCCGTTCGAGGCGTGTGACGCCGGCGCGTACGAGATCGGCGGAACCCCGATCGTTGCCATCCCGACCCCGACGCCGACGCCGACGCCCCCGGTCCAGACGCCGGTCCCGACCGTCACGCCGGCGCCCACGCCCACGGCGACGCCGGTGGCCGGGCAGAGCGTCGGCGCCACGGAGGTCCGCGGCAAGGTGCTCGTCAAGCTCCCGGGCACCAACAAGTTCGTGGACCTCGAGCCTTCGGTGATCAAGAACGGCGCTGAGGTCGACGCCCGCCACGGCGCGGTCGAGATCACGCGCCCGGACGGCGGCAAGGCCACGTTCTACGACGGCATCTTCAAGCTCTCCGAGGTCAAGCGCGTCACCACGCTCACGCTGTCCGAGAAGCTCACGGGCTGCAAGAAGAGCAAGAAGAAGGCCAGCGCCGCGGCCAAGAAGCCCAAGACGCGCAAGCTCTGGGGCAACGGCAAGGGCAAGTTCCGCACCCGCGGCCAGTACGGCGCCGCCACCATCCGCGGTACGAAGTGGCTCGTCGCGGACACCTGCACGACCACCACGATCACCGTCAAGCAAGGCGCCGTGACCGCCGAGGACCTCGTCAAGAAGAAGCGGGCCATCGTCCGCAAGGGCAAGAAGTTCACCGCCAAGGCCAAGCGCTGAGGCGCAACTCCCGTTCCCGCGCCGGTATAGACGGATCGTGACGAGAACGCGCGCCTCGCTGTGGCTGGCCCTCATGACGGGCCTGCTCGTGCCCGCGTCCGCGAGCGCGGACATCTTCACGGTGACGACGACCGACGACGACGATCGTGCCGTCGGGCTGCACGACGATGCCTGCACGATTCGCTCGGCGATCGGCGCCGCGGCGGGCAACGGCAACACCACGGACGACACGATCATCGTCCCGGCCGGGATTCACGCTCAGCGGGCAACTCGGCGCGCTCACCGTCCACGGCGCGACTCGGATCACGATCGCGCGGCGCGGGCGCGAACACGACGATCATCGAGCGGCCGATCGCAGCCAACGTCCGGGTTCTCGCTGTCGGTTCCAGCGCCAGCGTCGCGGTCAGCGACCTCACGTTGCGAAATGGCACCTTGCTCTCCGGCAACGGTGGCAACCTGCTGGTTCAGAGCGACGCAACGGTGTCACTCAGCGGGGTCCGGGTGACAGGCGGGAGCGCCTCCCGCGGCGGCGGGATCTCTCGCGGACGGCGCCGCGTCGCTGAGTCTCCGGCGAGCCTGATGGACTCCAACGTCGCGACCGCCAGGGGCAATCTGGACCTCGGCGGCGGCCTCTACATCGAAGGTCAGACGACGGCGACCGCGGTCACGATCCAAGACTCGACTCTGACCGCAAACCGCGCACAACAGGGCGGCGGCATCGGCGTGGTCAACAACACCGGCCAGAATCCGATCCTTCGCGGCGTGACCGTCGCCCGACAACACGCGCGACGTGGCAGCCCGCGGCATCGGCGGCATCTACTCGATCAACACGTCCGCGCGCGATTCAGGGCTCGATCTTCGCCGACAACATCTACACCACGTCAACTTCGGGGCCGGGTCGGTGCAGGTAACGACCAACTGCGCGCTCGCCGCCGCTGCACTCGACGACGGCGGGAACCTCGAAACCGCCACCGACTGTGGGCTCGCCGGCCACCAGAACGCCGACCCACTGCTCGCGGCGGAGCTCGACACCACCGCGCAGCCGCCCGTGCTCTCGATCCCGGCGAACAGCCCCGCGGTCGACATCGCGGCGTGCGGGACGCGGACCCTGGACCAGCGCGGCCTCGCCCGTCCGCAGGGCATCGCGTGCGACGCCGGCGCCTACGAGGTCCCGGTCGCCGTGGTCGCTCCGACTCCGACGCCGACGCCGACGGCCACGCCGGTCGTGATCCCGACCCCGACACCGACGGCGACCCCGACGCCCGTTCGCAACAAGAGCGTCGTGGCCAAGCCGATCAGCGGCAAGGTCCTGATCAAGGTCCCGGGAGCGAAGAAGTTCGTCCCGCTCGACCTCTCGCTGATCAAGAACGGCGCCCAGGTCGACGTCCGCAAGGGCAAGGTCCAGCTCACCCAGGCCGGCGGCGGCGTCGCCACGTTCTACGCCGGCATCTTCAAGCTCAGCCAGTCCCGTGGGATCACGACGCTCACGCTGACCCAGAAGCTCACGGGCTGCAAGAAGAGCGAGAAGACGGCCAGCGCGGCGGCCAAGAAGCGCAAGACCCGCAAGCTCTGGGGCAGCGGCAAGGGCAAGTTCCGCACCCGCGGGAAATACTCCGCCGCCACGATTCGCGGCACCAAGTGGTTGGTCCAGGACGGGTGCCGCTACACGCGGACCCGGGTCGCGCAGGGCTCCGTCAAGGTCCGCGACCAGGTCAAGCGCAAGACGATCGTCGTGCGCAAGGGCAAGCGGTACACCGCGAGACCGAGGCGATAGGCGATGCATTGGAAGAGATTGCTGCCGATCGCGATCGGCGCGTTGCTCGCTGTCGCCGCACCGGCGTCGGCGGAGACGTTCGACGTGACCACGACGCTCGACGACGCCGGCGCCTGCCCGGCCGTCGGGACGGCGCAGTGCACCCTGCGCGCCGCCGTTCTGGCCACGAAGGCCAACGGCATCGACGTGCCCGACGTGATCAATGTCCCGGCCGGGACCTACCTGCTCACGGCCGGCGAGCTCGACTTCGGCACGACCAATCAGCTGCTCACGCTGCGCGGTGCGGGCGCCGACGCGACAACGATCCGCAGCGATGGCTCCAGCCGCGCGATCTACGTCGGCGGCGAGTCCTCGGTCGCGATCGAGCGGGTGACGATCGCGGGTGGCAGCGTCTCCGGCGAGGAGTACGGCGGCAACATCGCCGCGTCGTACGCCGAATTGAAGCTCGACCAGGTCCGCGTGACCGGTGGCGGCGCTGACGGCGGCGGCGGGATCTACAGCACCGGCAGCCTGCTCGACGTCACGCACTCGCTGATCGACGACAATCAGGCGACCAGCGACGGCGGCGGCATCCTGACCGTCAACGGCGGGGCGCTGGAAGTGGCCGACTCGACGATCACCGGCAACTCGGCTCCGCTCGGCGGCGGCATCTCCGCTCGCGACACCGAGGACCCGCAGGCGTTCGCGCGGTTCACGCGCGTAACGCTCGCCGGGAACACGGCGACCGCGTCCGAGGGCGGCGGCCTGGCCGTCGCCATGGGCAACCCTGCACCCCGGATCGCCGGGTCGATCGTCGCGGACAACCTCGGCCAAGTCACGCGCTCCGGCCCGCTCTCGCCGTCGAACTGCACCAGCGACGTGCTCCCGACCGACGGCGGCGGCAACCTCGAATCCGGAACCGACTGCGCCTTCGTGCGCACCGATTCGCTCCAGACGCCGGACACCGGCCTCGCCGCGGCGCTCGCCCCCGCGGGCGGCACGCTCCCGGTGCTCGCGATCGCGGCGGACAGCCCGGCGCGTGAGCTCGCGGGCGCCTGCATCGGAACCGACCAGCGCGGCGTGGCGCGACCACAGGGCGCGCTCTGCGACGCGGGCGCGTTCGAGTACGTCGCGCCGGCCGCCCAACCGCCGGTGCCGACGCCGACGGCCATCCCGACCCCGACCCCGACCGCGGCCCCGGCGGCGACGCCCGTCGCCGGCCAGAGCGTCGGCGCGAAGCGCGTCAGCGGCAAGGTGCTCGTCAAGCTCCCCGGTTCCAAGAAGTTCGTGGCGCTCGATCCTTCGGTGATCAAGAACGGCGCCGAGTTGGACACGCGCAACGGCATCGTCGAGATCACGCGCTCCGACGGCGGCGTCGGCCAGGTTCTACGGCGGCATCTTCAAGCTCAGCCAATCCGGCGGGATCACCACGCTCACGCTGACCCAGAAGCTCACCGGTTGCCCGAAGGCCAAGTCCGCCAGCGCCGCGGCCGCCAAGAAGCCCAAGACGCGCAAGCTCTGGGGTGAGGGCAAGGGCAAGTTCCGCACCCGCGGCCAGTACAGCGCGGCGACCATCCGCGGCACCAAATGGCTCGTCCAGGACGGCTGCCGCTACACCCGGACCCGCGTCGCCGAGGGCGTCGTGACGGTCCGCGACGAGGTCAAGAAGACAACGAAGATCTTGCGTAAGGGCAAGAGCTACACCGCGAAACCGAGGCGATAGGAACCCCATGCGCTGGAACGGACTCCTCTTCACTGCGGTCAGCGTGCTGCTGGCCACCGCCGCCCCTGCGGCCGCGGAGACGTTCACGGTCACCGGGACCACCGACGTCACCGGCCAATGCGACGCAACGAACTGCGAGAGCATCAGGCAGGCGCTCGCCGCAGCCGAGGGGACCGAGGGCGCAGACAAGATCCGCGTCCCCGCCGGCGACTTCCAGCTGACCCAGGGCGCGCTGACCGTCGACAGCGCGGTGACGATCGTGGGTGCCGGCGCGCGCGACACGATCTTGCACGGCGACTCGGAGAATCGCGTGATCGACGTCACGGCTCCGGCGGAGGCGACGATCTCCCACCTGACGATGAGGGACGGGCACGCCACCCCGTCTGGCAACTACTTCGGTGGCAACCTCACGAATTACGGCGCCACGGTCGTGCTCGACCATGTCCGCGTCACGCAAGGCCACGGCTACAGCGCGGGCGGGATCGCGAACCGCGGCGGAACGATGACGATCCAGCACAGCCTGGTCGACCATAACTTCGCCGATAGCGGTGGCAGCGATGTCGGCGGCATCATGAACTTCGGCGGCGACGGCCCGGCCGCCTCGCTGACGGTCCGGGACTCGACGGTGGCGTTCAACAGTGCGCGGCTCGGGGGCGGGATCTCGACGTCGGGCAACCCGGCCAACACCGTGCGACTCGAGCGTGTCACGCTCGCGTACAACTCCGGCGGCGATCGCGTCGACGTGCCCAACGCGGGCGGGCTGGCGATCGAGGCCGGCAATTCGGTCGTCGTCGCCGGCTCGATCATCGCGGGCAACTCGACCGCCGCGGGGCCGTCGAACTGCAGCGCCCAGCCGATCGTCAGCGAGGGATACAACCTCCAGGACGCCACGGACTGCCAACTCGCGGGCACGGGTGACCGGCACGACACCCAACCGCAGTTCGTCGGGCCTGAGGTGGCTTTGGAGAACGCCGGCGGCGAGACCGACGTGCTGACGTTCGGCGCCGCGAGCCCTGCGCGCGACATCGGCGGGACCTGCTCGCCCACGGATCAGACGGACGCGGTGCGGCCGCAGGGCCTGGGCTGCGACGCGGGCGCCTGGGAGTACCGCGTGGTCGGCACGCAGCCGCCGACCCCGACGCCGACGGCGCCTCCGACGGCGACTCCGACGGCCACGCCTGTCCCCACCCCCGTGGCGACGCCGGTCGCCGGCAGGAGCGTCGGGGCGGAGGAGGTCAGCGGCAAGATCCTGATCAAGCTGCCGGGCAGCAAGAAGTTCGTCGAGCTCGACCCCTCGGTGATCCCGAACGGGTCCGAGATCGACGCCCGCAAGGGGGTCGTCGAGATCACCCGCTCGGACGGCGGGACGGTCGAGTTCCGCGGCGCGATCTTCAAGATCAGCCAGGCAGGCGGGATCACCACCGCCACGCTGACCGAGAAGCTCGACTGCAAGAAGGCGAGCAAAGCGGCGGGCGCCGCCGCCAAGAAGCCCAAGACGCGCAAGCTCTGGGGTGAGGGCAAGGGCAAGTTCCGCACCCGCGGCCAGTACAGCGCGGCGACCATCCGCGGCACCCGCTGGTACGTGCAGGACACGTGCAACAGCACGGTCACGACGGTCCTGGCGGGCGTCGTCAGTGTCCGCGACGAGGTCAAGAGAAAGACGATCGCGCTGCGCAAGGGAAAGAGCTACACCGCACGGCCCACCCGCCGATAAGGAGGGCATGCCTTGGATCCGACTGGTGGCGATCACGATCGCCGTGCTGCTCGCTGCCGCCTCCCCGGCCTCGGCCGCGACGTTCACCGTCACCACCACCGGTGATGATCTGGGGTATTGCGAGCGCCCTGACGGCGGCGACTGCCCATCCATCCGCGCGGCGCTGGCCGCGACGCTCGAGACGCAAGGCCCCGACCAGGACGTCATCAACGTCCCCGAGGGCCGCTACGAGTTGACCCAGCCGCTCGAGATCCGCGCGTCCGTGGCGCTGGTGGGCGCCGGCGCACGGAAGACGACGATCGTCGCGGCGCCCGATTCACGCGCGATCGAGATCACATCGACCGCCGCGCGCGCTGAGCCATCTGACCGTGTCCGGCGGGCAGGCGCCCGACGATTACGGCCTTCAGGGCGGCAACCTCCTCGCGCAGAACAGCGACGTCGAGCTCGACCATGTGCGGGTCACCGGCGGCTTTGCCCTCTCCGGCGGCGGCATCGCCAACCGCAACGGCCACATGACGATCACCAACAGCCTGATCGACGACAACCGGGCTTCCGACGGCGGCGGCATCTTCAACTACGGCGGCGACGGCGAAGCGGCGACGCTCGTCCTGCGCGACAGCACCGTGGCCTTCAACCACGCCGGGCACGCGGGAGCGATCAGCAGCCGTGAGAACGAGCTGAACTCGGTCGCGCTCGAGAGCGCGACGATCGCTCGCAATGCCGCGGACGAGGAGTACGCGACGGGCGTCGGTGGCGTCTTCTTCGACAGCGGCACCGTCTCGTCACACGGCAGCCTGATCGCGCATAACCTGCTCGCGGACGGCAGCACCCAGAACTGCGACCAGGCGTTGTCCCCGAGCGAGGGCAACAACCTCGAATCCGGCACCGATTGCGGATTCAGCGCGGCAAGCGACCGAGCCGGCGCCACACCGGACCTCGCCACCGGGCTCGCGCAACCTCGGCGGCGAGACCGACGTCCTGTCCTTCGGCGCCGCGAGCCACGCCCTCGACATCGGGGGCACCTGCTCGGTCACCGACCAGACCGGCGCGCTACGGCCGCAAGGTCTGGGTTGTGACGCGGGCGCGTACGAGTACCGGACCGTCGCCACCCCACCGCCACCGCCCAATCCCACGCCGACGCCGACGCCGACGCCGGTCCCCACCCCGGTGGCGACGCCGGTCGCTGGCAAGAGCGTCGAGGCCGAGCCGGTCAGCGGCAAGGTCCTGGTCAAGCTCCCCGGGAGCAAGAAGTTCGCCGAACTCGACCCGTCCGTGATCCCGAACGGGTCAGAGGTCGACACGCGCCACGGCGTCGTCGAGATCACCCGTTCCGACGGCGGGACGGCGAAGTTCTACGACGGCGTCTTCAAACTCAGCCAGGCAGGCGGGGTCACGACCGCCACGCTGTCCGAGAAGCTCGACTGCAGGCCGGCGGGCAGGAAGGCGCGCGCCGCCGCCAAGAAGACCAAGACCCGCAAGCTCTGGGGCGAAGGCAAGGGCAAGTTCCGCACCCGCGGCCAGTACAGCGCGGCGACCATCCGCGGGACGAAGTGGTACGTCCAAGACACGTGCACGAGCACGGTCACGAAGGTCAAGGAGGGCGTCGTCGAGGTCCGCGACGAGGTCAAGAAGACCACGAAGATCCTGCGCAAGGGCAAGTCCTACACCGCCAGACCAAAGCGCTAGTCCGCGACCTGGACGTTCGTTCGTTTGTGGTCGAAAGAGGCCCGCTTTAGTCTCGTCGTCCGGCGAGGGACGGGCACGGGTCAAGGGACGAGGCGGAGCAGGATGCGTTGGACACGGATCATTCTCGGGACGGTCGGCGTCGCTGCTGGCGCTGACGCCCGCTGCCGCGCGCGGCGGACTTCACCGTCACCGGGACCGCCGACATCCCCGGGAGCTGCGCCGGCGACCGAGTGCACGAGCATCCGCGCGGCGCTCGAGGCTGCCGAGCAGCTCGACGGTGGCGACCGGATCTTCCTCGCAGCCTCGACGTACACGCTCTCCGGCAGCGCGCTGAGCTCAAGACCCCCGGTGCTCCTCCAGGGCGAGGGCGCACGCAACACGAAGATCGTGGCGGCGCCCGGGAAGCGAGTGTTGGAGATCGCCGCGGCGTCCGATGATCTCGCACCTGACCGTCAGCGGCGGCGACGCGGACGGCGGCTTCGGCGGCAACATCTTCGCCGCCAACACCACGACGACGCTCGACCACGTGCACGTCACCGGCGGTAGCGCGTCCGCCGGGGCGGGCGTCGCGAACCTCTTCGGCACGATGTCGATCGAGAACAGCCTGATCGACACCAACGAGACGGAGACCACCGGCGCCGGAGACCTGCTGGACTCCGCGGGCGGGGGAATCCTGAACTTCAGCGGCCGCAATCGCCTCCGCGGCGGCGCTCACGCTGCGCAACTCGACCGTCGCGCTCAACCGGGCCTCTCGCGCCGGCGCGATCATCAGCACCGGCAACGCGCAGAACTCGTTGACGCTCAGCAGCGCCACGGTCGCCTACAACACCGCGGGTGCCGGCGGCACCGGCGGGGTCTACAACGACGGCGGCCTGTTCGCCGCCGGCTCGACCATCGTCGCGGACAACTCCGTCGTCGCCGGCGGGTCGTCCGACTGCGGAGGGACGCCGGCCTCGAGCCAGGGGTGGAACGTCGAGTCCCAGAGCGGGTGCGGATTCACGCAGGAGCCCGACGTGCGCAACATCGGCGGCTCCGGGGTCTCGAGTGTCCTGCAAGACGCCGGCGGTGAGACCGACGTCCTGGTTCCGGCCGTCGTCAGCCCTGCCGTGAACATCAGGGCACAGGACTGCGAGGCGACCGACCAGCGCGACATCGAGCGCCCCAAGGGGCCGGCGTGCGATGCCGGCGCCGTCGAGCTCGACTACCCGGTGCGTGTCGACGACGGCCCGCAGGGCACGATCACCGCGTCGAAGGCGACGTTCAGCTTTTCCTCCTCACAGGGGGCGGACGCGTTCGAGTGCGGCCTCGGCGGTCCCAGCGCTCCGACGCCCTCGTACCAACCGTGCACATCGCCGCAGACGTACGACGACCTCGCTGATGCCGGCCATACGTTTCACGTCAGGGCCATCGAGAACAGTTCCGTGATCGGCGAGGCCACGCGCGAGTTCACCGTCGACACGATAGGCCCGACGGTGACGATCACGTCGATCCCGCCGAGCCTGACGAACCAGTTCACGTTCGACATCGCGTTCTCGGCGTCGGAGCCGGACGTGACGTTCGACTGCCGGCACTTCTGGCCCGGGACCGTCGAACCCGACGTCACCCCGTGTACTTCGCCCTGGTCGTTCCGCGAGCTCCCCGACGGTGTGCACCGGTTCGAGCTCACGGCGACCGACGCCGTGGGCAACCTCGGCCCGACCGTCAGCCGTGAGCTGACGATCGACTCCGCCGTGCCCACGCCCGTGGAGCCCACGTTCGAGGGAACCACGTTCAGCTTCTCGGCCGTGGAGCCAGACGCCACGTTCGAGTGCCGCGTCGAGGGCCCGGCGGGCGACAGCGGGTTCCTCCCCTGCGAGTCGCCGAAGGCCTACGCCGGCCTGCCGGGCGGCGACTACCGCTTCACGCTGCGCACGCTCGACGCGGCCGGCAACTACGCCGACGCGAACCCGCGCGCGTTCTCCGTCGCCCAGACCCCGCAGGTCAACCCGACGCCGACGCCGGCCGCGACCGCCGCGGCGACACCGATGCCGCGACCGACGGCAATCCCGACCCGACCCCGACCCCGACTCCGACACCCGAGATCGGGGCGACGGTCGTCGTCCAGCCCGTCAGCGGCAAGATCCTCGTGCGGGAGCGTGGGTCGAGCGCGTTCGTCGCGCTCGACGCGACGAAGGGCCTGCCGGTCGGCACCGAGATCGACGCCCGCAACGGCAGGATCCGGCTCACCTCCGATCCGGGCAGGGGCAGGCCGGTGCAGAAGGCCATCTTCTACGGCGGCATCTTCATCGTCACCCAGGGCAGCAACGGCTTCGTCGAACTCAGGCTCACCGAGGCGCTCGCGGCGTGCCCCAGGAAGAAGAAAAAGAAGGCGAGCGCCGCCGCCGCGAAGCCGAAGACGCGCAAGCTCTGGGGCGACGGCAAGGGCAAGTTCCGGACCCGCGGCCGGTACAGCGCGGCGACCATCCGCGGCACCAAGTGGTACGTCGAGGACTCCTGCCAGGGAACGCTGACGCGCGTCACCAACGGCGTGGTCTCGGTCCGCGACGCGGTCAAGAAGAAGACGGTCCTCGTGCGCGCCGGGAAGCGCTATCTGGCCAAGCCCAGACGCTGAGCTGCCCGAACGGCCGGACCATCGGCCCTTGCTTGATGGGCCGCGATCCGGTTACGGTCGGCAGCGATGTACCGCCGCGCCGTCGTGCTCATAGGGCTCCTGACCCTGCTGGTGACCGCCCCGGCGCAGGCAACGACGTTCGCCGTGAACTCGACGGCGGACCCCGCCGGAGCGGCGGGCTGCACCGTGACGCTGTGCACGATCCGGACCGCGCTCGCCGCCGCAGCGGCCAACGGCAACACGACGGATGACGTCGTCGAGATCCCGGCCGGCACGTACTCGCTGACCAACGGCAACGGCGCGCTCACGGTTCCCGCGTCGGCCACGCGGATCACGATCAACGGCGCGGGCGCGAACACGACGTTCGTGCAGCCCGCTGCAGCCGGCATCCGCGTGCTGTCCGTCGGCTGGAGCGCCAGCGTGGCGATGAGGGACCTGACGCTGCGCAACGGCAACGTCGACCACCGGCACCGGCGGCAACCTCGCTGATCTCGAGCTTGGCGTCGGTGACGCTGACGCGCGTGCGCGTGGCCGGCGGCAGCGCGCCGCGTGGCGGCGGGATTGCGACCGCCGGCTCCACCGCGCTGACGATCTCGCGCAGCCTGATCGACGGCAACATCGCCACGGGCACGGCGAACTCCGACCTCGGCGGCGGCCTCTACGTCGAAGGCCAGACGAGCGCCACCGCGGTCACGATCCAGGACTCGACGTTCACGGCCAACCGCGCCTAGCAGGGCGGAGCCATCGGCGTCGTCAACAACACGGGCCAGAACCCGATCCTGCGCGGCGTCACCGATCGCCCGCAACACCGCTGCGCGGGAATCCCGGGATCGCGGGCATCTATTCGATCAACACGACCGCCCGTATCCAGGGCTCGATCTTCTCCGAGAACACGTACAACTTCGAACCTCGGCAGCGGGAGCGTCGCGGTAACGACCAACTGCGTGCTCGCCAGCGCGGTGATCGACGACGGCGGCAACCTTGAAAGCGCCACCGACTGCGCGTTCAGCGGCGGCCATCAGAGCACCGATCCGCTGCTCGCGGCCGCGCTCGACACCTCGCAGCCGCCCACGCTGGCGCTGGGGGCGACGAGCCCGGCGATCGACATCGCGGCCTGCGGCACACGCTTCGAGGACCAGCGAGGCGTCCCCCGCCCGCAGGGCACGACCTGCGACGCCGGTGCCTACGAGCGTGACCCGGTGGCGCCCGATACAACGATCGCCACCGGCCCAGTCGGGCCCACGAACGAGACCACGCCGACGTTCACGTTCACCTCCACCGAGGTGGGATCGACCTTCCAATGCCGCGTCGACGCGGCCGCATTCGCCGCCTGCATCTCCCCGTTCACCACCGCCGTGCTGAGCTTCGGAGCGCACACCTTCGAGGTGCGCGCGATCGACCTCGCCGGCAACGTGGACGCGACACCGGCCTCGCGCAACTTCACGGTCGTCTTCCCGCAGCCCACCACGACACCGCAGCCCACCCCGAACCCGACGCCGAGCGCGACCCCGGCCCCAACGCCCGTGCCCACGTTCCACCAGAGCGTGGTCGTCGCGCCCGGTGGCGGAACGATCCTCGTGCGGATCAAGGGCGCGACGAAGTTCGCGCCTCTTGACGTGACCAAGGGCATCCCACTCGGCTCCGAGGTCGATGCCCGCAAGGGCAAGGTCGTGCTG
Source organism: uncultured Solirubrobacteraceae bacterium (assembly GCA_963848475.1). Classification (GTDB taxonomy): domain Bacteria; phylum Actinomycetota; class Thermoleophilia; order Solirubrobacterales; family Solirubrobacteraceae; genus Solirubrobacter. Next base: position 186,125 of record CAWKDW010000014.1, read on the forward strand.
ACGTCCGTGCCCAAGGCCGGCGGTGTACCCGAGACGGCGACCTTCTTCGACGGCCTGTTCATCGTCAACCAGATCCGCGACGTCACCGAGTTGCGGCTCAGCGAGAAGCTCACGGGCTGCAAGAAATCCAAGAAGAAGGCGTCGGCCGCCGCCAAGAAGCCGAAGACCCGCAAGCTCTGGGGCGACGGCAAGGGCAAGTTCCGCACCCGCGGCCAATACAGCGCCGCCACCATCCGCGGCACCAAATGGCTCGTGCAGGACACCTGCACCACCACGCTCACGCGCGTCGCCCAAGGCGTCGTCTCCGTCAGCGACTTCGCCAAGAAGAAGACCGTCCTGGTCAAGAAGGGCAAGCGCTACACAGCACGCGCCAAGCGCTGATCCTGCCCGAATGACCTGACCGTTTGACTCTTGCTTGACGCTCCGAGTTCCGGTTAGGGTCGGCTGACCATGCGCGTCCGCGCCTTCTTGATCGCCGGGCTCGCCTCATTGGCCGCCGTGGCCCCGGCTCAGGCCGACGTCTTCACCGTCACCAACGGCAGCAGCGATTCCACCGCCGCCTGTACCGGAACCACTTGTGTGAGTCTGCGGGCGGCGATCGCGGCCGCGGAGATCACGCGACCCGCGGACACGATCAACGTGCCGGCGGGCACGATCAACATCAACGACGACCTCGTCATCGGCTCCGAGATCGCGATCGTCGGTACGAGCGCGCGCACCAACATCATCGACGGCGGTGCCAAGTACCGCGGACTCCGGGTCGCGGGCACCGGCATCGCGGCGCTGAGCCACTTCACGATCCGCAACGGCGCTGCCGGGCAGGGCGGGTCCACCGATGGCGGCGGCATCCTCGTCACCCAGGGCGGCACGCTCACGCTCGACAACGTCCGCGTCACCGCGCAGCCGGGCCGCGCGCGGCGGCGCCATCGCCAATCTCCGCGGTTCGCTCGGCATCCAGCACAGCCTGATCGACGCCAACACCGCGACCGGCGACGCCGGCGGCATCTTCAACCTCGGTGGACCCGAATCGACCGATTTCGCGATTCTCAACATGGTCGACTCGACGGTCTTCAACAACACCGGCGGGGACAGCTCCGCGGGCGGCATCGCGTCACGCAATCTCGGCAGCTTCGTGATCCTCGGCCGGTCGACGATCGCCGACAACACCGGCGGCAAGGGTGGCGTCGGCGGCCTCGCCGTCGCGGTCACCGGCAGGGTCTCGGTCACTCGGCAGCATCTTCGCGCGCAACGTCGGCGACAGCGTGGCGTCGAACTGCAGCGCCACCAAGCCGACCGACGCGGGCTTCAACGTCGAGAGCAGCACGCAATGCGGGTTCGGCGGCGGGGCCAGCGGCATCAATCCGGGCCTGGCCACGAGCTTGACGAGCGCGGGTGGCGAGGTCGACGTGCTGGCGATCGCCGGGACCAGCGCCGCCGTCAACCGCGTGCCGCTCGAGAACTGTCCCGCCGGCACGCTCGACCAGCGCGGTCTCTATCGCCCTCAAGGTCCAACGTGCGATTCCGGCGCCTTCGAGGTCGACCAGGCGGCGACGATGACGATCACCTCCGGGCCTTCGGGAACGGTCGCCAGCGGCGACGTCCAGTTCACCTTCAGCTCCAACGAGCCGGGCGTGGACCCCGTCTGCCAGCTCACCGGACCGGGCCAGAGCGCAGGCTACGTCGCCTGTTACAAGTCCAACGCGCAGCCGTACAGCGGCCTCGGCAACGGCAGCTACACGTTCTCGGTCCGCGACGGCGCGTTCCCCTCCTCGACGCCCGCCACCCAGACCTTCACCGTCGCCGGGCTCGACACGACGATCACCGGCGGCCCCAGCGGCCTGACGAACGACTCGACGCCGACGTTCACGTTCACCGGGGCGGGCGGCGCCGTGAGCTTCCAGTGCCGCGTCGACGCGGCCGCGTTCGCGACGTGCGTCTCGCCGTTCACCACCGCCGTCCTCGGTGACGGTGCCCACACCTTCGAGGCCCGGGCGATGAGTGCTGCTGGCGGGGTAGATCCCACCCCCGCCTCGCGTTCGTTCACCGTCGACACCGTGGCGCCGAACACGACGATCACGGGCGGCCCCAGCGGCAGCGTGGCCTCGACCAGCGCGACCTTCACCTACACCTCCACCGAAACCCCGTCGACGTTCCAATGCGCACTCGACGGCGCCGCCTTCAGCACCTGCCCCGCCAACTACACCGGCCTCAGCCAGGGCACACACACCTTCCAAGTCCGCGCCACCGACGGCGCCCTCAACACCGACACCACGCCCGCGTCGCGCACCTGGACCGTCGACACCGTCGCGCCCGACACCACCATCACCGGCGGCCCCAGCGGCAGCGTGGCCTCGACCAGCGCGACCTTCACCTACACCTCCACCGAAACCCCATCGACGTTCCAATGCGCACTCGACGGCGCCGCCTTCAGCAACTGCCCCGCCAACTACACCGGCCTCAGCCAGGGCACACACACCTTCCAAGTCCGCGCCACCGACAGCGCCCTCAACACCGACGCCACGCCCGCGTCGCGCACCTGGACCGTCGACACCGTCGCACCCGACACCACCATCACCAGCGGCCCGACCGGCACCGTGGCCTCCACCAGCGCGACCTTCACCTACACCTCCACCGAAACCCCGTCGACGTTCCAATGCGCACTCGACGGCGCCGCCTTCAGCACCTGCCCCGCCAACTACACCGGCCTCAGCCAGGGCTCACACACCTTCCAAGTCCGCGCCACCGACGCCGCCCTCAACACCGACGCCACGCCCGCCAGCCGCACCTGGACCGTCGACACGAGCACCCCGGACACCACGATCATCACCGGTCCGGGCGCGGCGACCAACGACACGACGCCGACCTTCACCTTCTCGGGTTCGAGCGGCACGACCTCGTTCCAGTGCCGCGTCGACGGCGCCGCCTACGCGACCTGTTCGTCACCGTTCACGACCGCGGTTCTCAGCGTGGGCAGCCACACCGTCGACATCCGTGCGCTCAATGCCGCGCAGACGCCTGATCCGTCGCCCGCGACGCGCACATTCGTCGTCGACCTGACGCCGCCGAATACGACGCTGACGCCGATCTCCACCCCGACCAACGACACCACGCCGACGTTCTCCTTCAACTCCACGGAGAGCGGATCGAGCTTCGAGTGCCGCGTCGACGGTGCCGCCTACGTGCCCTGCACCTCGGCGTTCACCACCGCTGCGCTCGCGGCCGGGAGCCACACGTTCGACGTCCGCGCGACCGACCCCGCGGGCAATCTCGACGCAACGCCGGCAAGCCAGACGTTCGTCATCGACCTTACGGCACCCGAGACGACGATCACCGTGCCAACCGCGACGCCGAGCACCGACACGACACCGGAGTTCGCCTTCAGCTCAGAGGCGGGCGCGACGTTCCAGTGCCGCGTCGACGCCGCCGCCTTCGCGGCCTGCACCTCGCCGCTGACGACGGCGGCTCTAACCGAGGGCACGCACACGTTCGAGGTCCGCGCCACGGACACCGCGGGCAACACCGACGCGACGCCCGCATCGCAGACGTTCGTGATCGACCTGACGGCGCCGAACACGACGCTGACGCCAATCCCCTCCCCGAATAACGACACGACGCCGACGTTCTCGTTCTCCTCGGAGGCGGGCGCGACGTTCCAGTGCCGCGTAGACGCCGCCGCGTTCGCCACCTGCAGCTCGCCCTTCACCACCGCCGTGCTCACCGACGGCACGCACACGTTCGACGTGCGCGCCATCGACGTCGCCGGCAACGTCGACGCCACGCCCGCCACGCAGACGTTCGTGATCGACACGAGCACCCCGGACACCACGATCATCACCGGTCCGGGCGCGGCGACCAACGACACGACGCCGACCTTCACCTTCACGGGTTCGAGCGGCACGACCTCCTTCCAGTGCCGCGTCGACGGTGCCCCCTACGCGACCTGTTCGTCGCCGTTCACGACCCCGGTTCTCGGAGTGGGCAGCCACACGGTCAGCATCCGTGCGCTCAACGCCGCGGGTACGCCGGACTCGTCACCGGCGACGCGGACCTTCGCGGTCGACCTCACGCCGCCGGCGACGACGATCACGAGTCCTCAGCCCGGCCCCGGCGCATCGCCACAGTTCACGTTCACCGCCAATGACGCGGGCGCGAGCTTCGAGTGCAGGCTCGACTCCGCCGCGTTCGCCGCGTGCACCTCGCCGAAGGCCTACAGCGGGCTGAGCGACGGCCAGCACACCTTCTCGGTGCGGGCGAAGGACCTCGCCGGCAACATCGAGCCCGCACCGCCGAGCGTGGCGTTCGTCGTCGACACGTCCCCTCCGCCCCCGCCGGACCTCGGCGGCGGCCCATCGGGGGCGACCACCGACAGCAACCCGTCCTTCAGCTTCTCCTCGCCGCAGGCCGGCGCGGCCTTCGAGTGCTCGTTCGACCACGCCCCCTTCGCCGCCTGCTCCTCGCCCAAGGTCTACAACGGGGTGGCTCCAGGCGACCACACGTTCGAGGTCCGCGCCATCGACGCGTTCGGCCCGAGCGCACCGTCGACGCGGACCTTCACGGTGACGACGGTCCAGCAGGCGACGCCTACGCCCGCGCCTACGCCCACGCCCGCCCCGACCGTGACGCCACCACCGGTGCCGCCGAAGCCGATCGTCGGCAAGACCGCGGTCGTGCTGCCCTCCGGCGGCACGATCCTGGTCCGCGCCCCGGGCACGAAGGTCTTCGTTGCGATCAGCGTCGCCGCGAGCATCAAGCTCGGATCGGAGATCGACGCGCGCAAGGGGAAGGTCACGCTCAGCTCGCAGCCCAAGCCGGGCGCGGCGCCCGAGACCGCCGTCTTCTACGACGGCCTGTTCATCGTGACCCAGAAGCGCGGCATCACCGAACTCAGGCTCAGCGAGAAGCTCACCGGCTGCAAGAAATCCAAGAAGAAGGCGTCGGCCGCCGCCAAGAAGCCGAAGACCCGCAAGCTCTGGGGCGACGGCAAGGGCAAGTTCCGCACCCGCGGCCAATACAGCGCCGCCACCATCCGCGGCACCAAATGGCTCGTGCAGGACACCTGCACCACCACGCTCACGCGCGTCGCCCAGGGCGTCGTCTCGGTCAACGACTTCGCCAAGAAGAAGACCGTCCTGGTCAAGAAGGGCAAGCGCTACACGGCACGCGCCAAGAAGAAGTAGCTAGGCGTCTTCGACTCCCGCGGCGCGCAGTCGGGCGAGGAAGAGGCGTGGCTGCTTCAACTGTGCGCTCGTCACCCGCAGGACGCGCTCACCGCAGGCCTCGAGCTCGGCTTGGCGCTGCGCGTCGTAGAGACGGGCGAGCGGATCGTCGTGCCATTCGCGGCTATCGACCTCGACGATCAGCCGCAGCGCCGGCCAGCGCAGGTCGGGATAGACCGTGCGGGTCGGAAGGCGGTACGGCGGATTGACTTCGGGTGCCAGCAGTCCTGCCCTGACGACGATGTCGTGCGCCTCATCCTCGAGCGGACTCTTCGTCGAGATGGCGCCGAGGTCGAGGATGTGGCGGGGGAGTTGCTCGAGCTCGCGTACGGAGAACTTCGCCGCGCGCAGGGCACGCTTGACGGTCGCCTCGTCCTCGACGCGCGCCAGATCGATAACGGTGCGAAGTTTCGGCGTCACCGGAATGCCCTGAACGACGATGCGCTCGACATGCACGCTGCGGTGCGCCTTGATCCGCGGGTGGCGATGCTTACCCGGCGCGGTGACGTCGAACGGGCGACCGTCCCACTTCAAGAGGCAGTGGAGGCAGGCGGCGGAGAAGTGGGAGAGGACGGCGAGTGGGCCGCAGGCCTTCACGGCAGCGAGCCACCGGCCCTCCCGAGGAACGTTCGGCTGTCCCCACGCGTAGACACCGCGGTAGTACGGGTGGAGATGCCCCTGCCGCACCCGAACGCCGACCTGTCGATGGGTCAGGCCGCAGGCGAGAAGCTCCGCAATCGAGAGGATGCTCCACTGGCCGGCGGCGAGCCGAGCGGCGCAGACATCGGGCGAGGTGGTCACTTATCCACCCCACAGGTCGATAGGTGACCACGTGATCGTCATGGCCCGAGGATCGCGCCCCGGGCTGTGACAGATCTACGCGCGTTTGCGACTTAACTGTGTCGATTCAGAACTCGGGGACGCCTTCCTCCGGCGTCGAGGCCTGGGCGTAGAGGCGGCGCGGGATGCGGCCGGCGCGGAAGGCGAGGCGGCCGGCCTCGGTGCCGAGGCGGATCGCGCGGGCCATGGTCTCGGGGTCCTCGGCGCGGGAGATCGCGCTCGCGCACAACACGGCGTCGTAGCCGAGCTCCATCGCCAGCGCGGCGTCGGAGGCGGTGCCGATGCCCGCGTCGAGGATCACGGGAACGCCGGCGCGCTCCTGGATCAGGCGCAGGTTGTAGGTGTTCAGCAGGCCCATGCCGGAGCCGATCGGCGAGCCGAGCGGCATCACCGCGGCGCAGCCGACATCCTCCAGGCGGCGCGCGAGGATCGGATCGTCGTTGGTGTACGGGAGCACGACGAAGCCGTCGTCGACGAGCTCCTCGGCGGCCTCGAGCAGCGCGGGTGCGTCGGGCAGGAGCGTCCGCTCGTCGCCGACGACCTCGAGCTTGACCCAGTCGGTGCCGAATGCCTCGCGGGCCAGCTTCGCCGTCAGCACCGCGTCGCGGGCGGTGAAACAGCCCGCGGTGTTGGGCAGCAGCCTGACGCCCGCGCGGTCGAGGACCTCGACGATCGAGCCGCGCTGACCCGGCTCGATGCGGCGCAGGGCGACCGTGACGAGCTCGCTGCCGGACACCGCGAGCGCGGCGGCCAGCGCATCGAGCGACCGGAAACCGCCGGTTCCGAGCAGCAGGCGCGAGCGAAGCTCGGTCCCCGCGATGGTCAGGACGTCGGTGTTGGTGTCCGTAACGGCCATCTCAGCCTCCTTGGATCGCGCGCAGGATCTCCACCCGCGCCCCCTCGTGCAGTTCCGTCGAATCCCATTGCCCGCGCGGGACGACCTCGGCGTCGACCGCCACCGCGACGCCGCGGCCCGCGCCGGGCAGCTCGAGCGAGTCGAGCGCGGTGCGGACCGTGGCGCCGGCGTTCAGCTCGGCATCCGCCCCATTGAGCAGCACCTTCATGCGCGCACCTCCGCGAAGCGCAGCGGATCGGCCGCGGCGGCGAACTCCGGCGCCGGCTCGCCGGCCAGCGCGCCCGCGACGAGATCCGCGGTCACGGGCGTCAGCAGGATGCCGTTGCGGTAGTGGCCGGTCGCCCAGACCAGTCCGTCGAGCGCCCCGCGGCCGATCGCCGGCAGGTTGTCGGGCGTCGCCGGACGCAGGCCCGCGGTCAGCTCCTCGATCTCGAGCTCGAAGACGCCCGGGACGATCTCGCTCATGTCGCGCAGCAGCTCGTAGACGCCACCGGCGGTCGGCATCGTGTCCCAGCCGCGCTCCTCCATCGTCGCGCCGAGCACGTAGCGGCCGTCACCGCGGGGGACGAAGTACGTGGATTCGCCGCGGATCGTGCGCTCGGTCAGGCCCGGTCCGCGCGGGATCCTGCAGGCGCAGCACCTGACCCTTGACGGGGCGGACCGGCACGCGGACGCCCTCAGGCATGCCGAGGTTCGCGACGTGGACCCCGGCGGCGACCACGACCGCGTTCGCGGCGACGACCGCGCCGTCGGCCAGCTCCACGCCGGTCACCCGCTCGCCCTCGATGCGCAGCGCGCTGACGCGCCCGCGGCGCTGTGGGCCGCGGAACGCGCCGGCCAGCGCCGCGACGAGCCTGCGCGGATCGATCGCGTGGTCGCCCTCGATGTTCAGCGCGAGGCGGATGGTCGGCGCCAGCGCGGGCTCCAGGCGCCGCGCCTGCGACGGGCGCAGCCGCTCGAACGGCAGGCCGAGATCGGTCCCGAACGCGGCGAGGCGATCGAGCGCCTCAGCTTCGTCGCGGTCGCGTGCGACGACCATCGTGCCGGTCGTGCGGTAGCCCGGGTCCTCGAGCTCGTCGCAGAAGGCCTGGAAGCGGCCCGCGCTCTCCATCCCGAGCTCGAGCAGCGCGCGCTCGCCGAACTCGGCCTCGGAGACGGGCGCCAGCATCCCGGCCGCGACGTGCCACGCCCCAGGCTCGCCCGAGTCGATGACGACGACGCGCGCGCCACGCTGCTCGGCGCGCCAGGCACAGGCGAGGCCGATCGCGCCACCGCCGACGACGGCGACGTCGAAGCTCTCAGACTGTGCGGGCACTGCGGTTACGGCCTCCCTACGCCGGCACGACCCGGATCAGGTTCGACGGTCGGCGCCCCGATGGCGCCCTCTCAGCCCGGCAGCGGGCTCCCGTGTTCTGCGCTGCATGGTATCCCCTGGTGGATGACGCCCCGCGAGCGCCTGGCCACGGCCCGCCTGTACCTCGTCTGCCCCGCGCGTCCGCGCGGGTGGATCGAGGCGGCGATCCGCGGCGGCGTCGACCTGATCCAGCTGCGCGACAAGTCACTCGACGACGACGGGATCGTCGCCGCCGCCCAGGCCTTCCGCGACACGGACGCGCTCTTCATCCTCAACGACCGGCCGGATCTGGTCGAGGCGTGCGGCGCCGACGGCGTCCACGTCGGCCAGGACGACACGCTCGCCCGCCGCTGCCCGCGCGGCGGTCGGCCCGGACCGGATCGTCGGCCGCTCCACGCACGCTCCCGCCCAGGCCGCCGCGGCGGACGCCGACGACGCGGTCGACTATCTCGCGATCGGCCCCGTCCACGCGACGCCGACCAAGCCGGGACGCGAGCCGGTCGGCCTGCAGTACGTCTCGCACGCGGCGGGCGCGGTGCGCAAGCCGTGGTTCGCGATCGGCGGACTGGACGCCGGCAACGTCCACGAGGTCGTCGACCGCGGCGCGACGCGGATCGTCGTCGTGCGCGCGATCACCGAGGCCGAGGACCCCGAGGTCGCGGCGCGCGCGCTGCGCGCGGCGCTGGAGGGACGCGTCGGTGTCGAGCGCTGAGCGGCGCGACGACGAGGCGCCGGACGCCATATCGGGCGAGCACACGCCGGCGGCGCGAGGCGACGCGACGCCCACCGGCGACGCGATGTCCCGCGGCTACTCGCGCTCGCGGGCCAAGACCGAGGCGATCCAGGCGGGCCTCACCCCGCTCGGCCCGGACGAGCGGCCGCTCGGCATCAAGCTCGCGGTCGCGCTGGCCCTGTTCATCGCCGCCGCCAACCTGATCGGCGCGGCCGCGGGCGCGGGCGGCGAGTCGCCGATGGCCGGTGTCGTCTTCGCGCTGGTGATGATCGCGCTCGCGGTCGGTCTGTGGCAGCGCATCTACCTCGTGATCCTGCTCTTCCAGGCGCTGCTGGCGATCACGATCATCGTCTCCACGCTCTCGCTCGCGTTCGCCGGCAACCTCGCGGGGGTCGCGCTGGCGGTCGGGATCATCGCGGCCTGCTCGCCCGTGTTCTGGCTTCTGGTGCGCGTCATGGCGCGCCTGCAGGTGCCGCGCGGGTGACCTGGTACGAGGCGATCGCCGTGATCGCGGCGGGGTTCGCGGCGGGCGGCGTGAACGCGATCGTCGGCTCCGGGTCGCTGATCACGTTCCCGGTGCTGCTCGCCGTCGGCTACCCGTCGGTGGTGGCGAACGTGTCCAACACCGTCGGGCTGGTTCCGGGTGGCGTCAGCGGTTCGATCGGCTACCGGCGCGAACTGCGCGGGCAGAAGCGGCGCGCGCTGATCCTCACGTGCGGGACGAGCACCGGCGCGCTGCTCGGCGGCGTCCTGCTGCTCTCGCTGCCGGCGGCGGTCTTCGACGCGGTCGTCCCGATCCTGATCCTGCTCGCGGTCGCGCTGATGGCGATCAAGCGCCGGCCGAGCGGACAGGCCGACACCGAGCACACCTGGCGAGGCACCGCCGCCGCGTTCGCGACCGGGATCTACGGCGGCTACTTCGGCGCGGCCCAGGGGATCATCCTGATGTCGCTGCTGCGGTTCTGCTTCCCGGACGACCTGCAGCGCCTGAACGGGCTCAAGAACGTGCTCGCGGGCGTGGCCAACGCCGTCGCCGCGATCCTCTTCATCATCGTCGCCGACGTGGCCTGGGAGGCCGCCGCGCTGATCGCCGTCGGATCGATCGTCGGAGCGCAGGTCGGGGCTCGCTACGGCCGCCGCGTGCCCTCGGAGGTGCTGCGCTGGATCGTCGTCATCGGCGGCGTGACCGTGGCCATGATCCTGATCTTTATCTAAGTCGCTAGTGTCGTCTGCCTATGCCCGAGTCTTATGACGTCATCGTGATCGGCTCCGGGCCGGGTGGGTACGTAGCCGCGATCCGTGCCGCCCAGCTCGGACTGAAGACAGCCGTAGTTGAAAAGGACAAGGTTGGGGGTCGCTGCCTCAACTACGCCTGCATTCCCGCCAAGGCCGTCCTGCGCGTCGCCGACATCCTGGCCGAGATCGACGACGCCGACGAGTTCGGCATCGAGGTCGCGGGCCGCGAGGTCGACTTCAGCAAGGTCTCCGCCCGCCGCGAGAAGGTCGTCAAGACCCTCACCGGTGGCGTCGCCGGCCTGCTCAAGAAGAACAAGGTCGACTACATCGAGGGCGTCGGCTCGCTCGCCGGCGGCGGCGATGTCAAGGTCGGCGACGAGACCTACACGGCCGCGAAGGCGATCATCCTCGCCACCGGCTCGGTGGCCAAGCCCGTGCCCGGCACCCAGTTCGGCGGCCGCGTGATCGGCACCGAAGAGGCCTGGGCGCTGCCCGAGCTGCCGAAGACGCTCGCCGTGCTCGGCGCCGGTGCCTCCGGCTCGGAGATCGCCTCCGCCTACGGCCGTCTCGGCGTCGAGGTGCTGCTCTTCGAGGCGCTGGACCGCGTGCTCCCGACCGAGGACGCCGACATCTCCAAGGTCGCCGGCCGCGGCCTGTCCAAGCAGAACATCAAGGTCCACACGAACACGCTCGTCAAGGACGTCGAGTCCCACGACGACAAGGTCACGTTCTCCTACGGCGACGCGACCGGCGAGGCCGAGTACCTGATCATCGCCGCCGGGCGCGGGCCGGACGTCGAGGCGCTCGGGCTCGAAGCTGCCGGCGTCAAGCTCGACGACCGCGGCCTGATCGAGGTCGACGGCAACCTGCGCACCAGCGCCGACAAGATCTACGCGATCGGCGACCTCGTCCCCGGCCCCGCGCTCGCGCACAAGGCCTCCGACGAAGGCGTCATCGCCGTCGAGCACGCCGCCGGCCTCGAGACGCACCCGATCGAGTACATCGACATCCCGCGCGCGACGTTCTGCACGCCCAACGTCGCCTCCTTCGGGCTGACCGAGGAGCAGGCGCGCGAGGCCGGCATGGACGTCGTCGTCGGCAAGGTCCAGTACGGCGCCGTCGGCGCCGGCACGGTCTACGGCGACCGCGGCGGCGTGATCAAGATCATCGGCGACAAGAAGTACGGCGAGCTCGTCGGCGGCCACATCGTCGGCGCCAAGGCCACCGAGCTGATCCAGGAGCTCGTCAACGCGAAGGCGCTCGAGGGCGGCTACGCGGAGGTCGCGCGGATCGTCCACGGCCACCCGACGCTGTCGGAGGGCGTGATGGAGGCCGCGCGTGCCGCAGACGGCTGGCTCATCCACGGCTAGGCACGAGCAGCCCCGCTTCTACTACGACCTCTCCTCACCCGAGTCCTATCTGGTTGCCGAGCGCGCCCTGAACGCGCTCGGCGAGGTGCCGGAGTGGATTCCGGTGGGCGTCGGCTCAGCGCCGGCGTTCCGCTGCGCCGAGGAGGTCGCCTCCTACAAGGAGGACATCGAGCGCCGTGCCGCGGCGCTCGGGCTGATGAAGCTGCGCTGGCCCGACCCGTTTCCCGCCGAGGACACGACGTGGGCGCTGCTCGCGGCGACCTACTCGAAGTGGATCGGCCGCGGCGTGGCGTTCTCGCTCGCCGCGCTGCGGCAGGCCTTCGCCGCCGGCCGTGACCTGTCGGTGCGCGACAACGTGCTGATCGCCGCCGCGGCGTGCGAGATGCACCCGACCGCGGTCGTCAAGGGCGCGGAGCTGGCGAGCACGCGGCGCGCCCTGGACGAGGCCAACGCGCGGGCGCTGGCCGACGGCGTCGAGACGGTCCCCGCCATCTGGGTCGACGGCGCGCTGCTGTCCGGCGAGCGGGCGATCCCGGTCGGATGAGAGCCAACCGCGCGTACGACCTCGTGGTGCACCGACAGGGCCGCTTCTTCCGCCCCTCGGACGCGATCGAGCAGGTCGAGGTGATCGAGATCGACACCGGCGAGGTCGTCCTCTTCTGGGACACCCGCCCCCGCGACACGGGCAAGCTCGCCCGCGCCCTGCGCGCCGATCTGGCGCAGCTGGAAGCGGACGAGTTCCTTGCCAAGTGGCGCCGCTATCAGGCCTGAATGACGACCTTCAGCGCGTCGTGCTCGCCCGCGGCGCCGAAGACGTCGTAGGCCTGCTCCATCTCGCCGAGCGCGAAGTGGTGCGTGCCGAGCTTCTCGGCCTCCATCCGCCCGTCGCGCGCCAGCTTGAGCAGCGTCGGGATCGTCGAACCGCTGACGAGCCCGGTCGTGATCGTGATGTTCTTGATCCAGAGCTCCTCGAGATGCAGCGTGGTCGGTGCGCCGTGGACGCCGATGTTGGCGACGGTCCCGCCGGCGCGGACGACGCGGGTGCAGAGGTCGAACGTGCCCGGCACGCCGACCGCCTCCATCGCGACATCGACGCCGCCCGGAGCGATCTCGAGGATCTCCTGCTCCGCGTTCTCGCCGCCGAGCACCGTGTGCGTCGCGCCGAAGTTCTCCGCGTGCTTGAGCCGTGACGGCGCCATGTCGACCGCGATGATCCGGCCGGCCCCGGCGATCTGGGCGGTCATCATCGCCGCCAGCCCGACCGGGCCGGCACCGACGACCGCGATCGTGTCGCCCGGCTTCACGCCGCCGTTCTGGACGCCGATCTCGTAGCCCGTCGGCAGGATGTCGGCGAGGAAGAGCACCTGCTCGTCCGACACGCCCTCGGGCACGACGTGGACCGAGGTCTCGGCGAAGGGCACTCGGGCGTACTCGGCCTGCACGCCGTTGATCAGGTGGCCGAAGATCCAGCCGATCCCGCCGACCGCCTCGCAGTGCGCCGCCATCCCGACCTTGCACGGCCCGCAGCGCCCGCACGACGTGATCGCGGGCACCAGCACGTGGTCGCCCTTCTTCAGGCTGCTGACCGCCGCGCCGGTCTCGACGATCGGTCCCGACCGCCTCATGGCCGAGGATGCGACCCTCGGTGACCGCGGGCACGTCGCCCTTGAGGATGTGCAGGTCGGTGCCGCAGATCGTGGTCGTGTCGACCTTGACGATCACATCCGTCGGGTCCTGGATGCCGGGATCCTCGACGCTGTCCCAGGACCGCTGCCCGGGACCACCGAATACCAAAGCCTTCATGTCTCACTCCCCCTGTGGATGGACACGGGGGATGTCACCACTCGAGCGTTACCGCGCCGTTTCAGAGCTCTTGCGGAGATTGACCGAGCGCTCCTGGTAGCCGGCGCGGCGCGTCCAGAACGGCATCGCCAGCGGGCTGTGGTGATAGGTCGTCGCCTCCGCGACCTTCGCACCGTGCTCGCGGCCCCAGGCCTCAGCGGCCTCGACGAGCCCCGTGCCGACGCCCGCGTGACGATGCTCCACCGCCGTCGCGAGGTACTCGATCCGCAGACGTGGGGCGAGAAGATCGTGCGTGAAGGCGTGCTCGGCGCCCTCCGACGGCCCCAGTAGCCGCGCATCGAGCGAGCCGACGACCGCGCCGTCGAGCTCGGCGACGAGCGCCAGGGCGTTCGGGTCGTCCTCGGCCGGCTCCGCCCTGAGCAGCTCGTCGAAGCCGCTGAGGTCCGGGCGGTGGAAGAGCTCCGGCGCGAGGTCCGCGTAGTGCTCGCCCATGTCGGCGTGGATGCGGACGAGCGCCCCAGCGTCATCGGGTCGTGCGCGGCGGATGTTCATCGCGAACGACTCGCACCTGCGGCCAGCATGCAGGGAGTTGTACAACCGCGAGCGGTGCGGAGGCGGCAGGTTTCGAAGCCACGTTTCGTCACTTCCCGATCGTCGGCCGGTGCCCGGACTGCGCCGGACCCTAATCTGTCCGGCCGGTGAGCGAACGCGGCCTACGGGACGCAGCACGGCACCTGGGTGCTGTGCTGCCGCATGGGCAGACGCTGCCGGAGGGCGAATGGCAATCGCGCCATCGCGTGCTCCTGTGGCTGCTGTGGGCGCACGTCGCGGCGATGCCGATCATCTCGCTGCTGTTCGACCAGGGGCCGGCGCAGGCGGCGCTGGACTGCGCCACGGTCGGCGTGTGGGCCATCCTCGCGCAGCTCAAGCTCGGCGGCCGGCGCGTCCAGTCGCTGATCGTCACCGTCGGGCTGCTCACGTGCTCGGCGCTGCTCGTCCACGTCTCCGACGGGTTGCCCGAGTCCTACTTCCACTTCTTCGTGATGGTCGCGGCGCTGTCGCTCTACGAGGACTGGGTGCCGTTCGGCGCGGCCGTCGCCTACGTGCTGATCCAGCAGGGCATCACGGCGGCGATCGTCGACTACGACCGCGCCGACTCGCCCTGGCTGTGGGCGCTCGTGCACTCGGCGTTCATCGGGGCCCTGAGCGTGGTGTGCCTGGTGACCTGGCGCGCGTCCGAACGCAACCGCGAGGCGTTCCGGTCGCTGGTCGAGTCCCTCGAGGAGGGCGTGCTGATGGTCGACGGCGAGGGTCGGCTCGTGGCCGCGAACCCGAGCGCGACGCGGATCCTGGGGATGGACCCCGCGCGGATCCTCGCCGACAACCGCAGCGACCCGGACTGGCTCTTCGTCGCCGATGACGGGCTGCCGGTGGCGGAACCGGATCGCCCGCTGCGGGTGACCGGGGACACCGGGCGCCCGCAGATCGCCGTCCCGCTCGGGCTGCGCCGGCCCGATGGCAGCACGCGCTGGCTGTCGGTCTCCACGCGGGCCGTCGAGCCGGAGCGCGAGGGCCCGTACACCGTCGTGGTCTCGTTCTCCGACGTCACCGAGGAGCGCAAGGCCGCCGCCGCGCTCGAGCGCTCCAACGCGGAGCTGCAGCAGTTCGCCTACATCGCCTCGCACGACCTGTCCGAGCCCTTGCGGATGGTCTCGAGCTACCTCGGGCTCCTGCGCCGCCGCTACCAGGGACGTCTGGATCCGGACGCCGACGAGTTCATCGACTACGCCGTCGACGGCGCCGCCCGGATGCGGTCGCTGATCGAGGCGCTGCTGGCCTACTCGCGTGCAGGGCGCGGCGGGGAGCCCGAGCGCGTCGAGCTCGGATCGGTCGCCGCGGACGTCCTGCGCTCGCTGGCGACCGCGCTGGTCGAGGCGGGCGCGGAGATCGACATCGGCAAGCTCCCGGACGTGATGGGCGACCGCGCGCAACTCGAGCAACTGCTGCAGAACCTGATCGCGAACGCGCTGAAGTTCCGGACCGACGAGCGCGCGCGCGTCTGGGTACGCAACGAGACCGGCCCGCCCGGGATGGCGCAGATCTCGGTCGCCGACGGCGGCATCGGCATCCCCTCGGCCCGGCGCGAGCAGGTCTTCGAGATGTTCGGCCGCCTCCACGACCGCGAGCAATACGAAGGCACCGGCATCGGTCTAGCGATCTGCCGCAAGATCGTCGAACGCCACGGGGGGCGGATCTGGATCGACGAGCGCGAAGGCGGTGGTGCGGTCTTCCGTTTCACGCTTCCCGTAGCCTGACGAGCATGTCCGATGTCGCCATGCCCCGCCTGTCCGACTCCATGGAGGAGGGGACGATCCTCAAGTGGCTGAAGTCCGACGGCGACGAGGTCTCCAAGGGCGAAGAGCTCGTCGAGATCGAGACGGACAAGGCCAATATGACCTACGAGGCCGACGATTCGGGGACGCTCGAGATCGTGGCCAAGGAGGGCGACACGCTCGCCGTCGGTGAGACGATCGCGAGGATCGGCGAGGGCGGCGGCGGGTCGTCGCCCGGCGAGGCGGACGAGACCGAGGACGAGCCGGAAGCGGACGAGCCCGAGGACGACGAGGAGGACGAGCCCTCCGAAGACGAAGGCGACGAGGACGACTCCGACGACGAGGACACCGCGGACGAGGACGACGAGGACGAGAGCGCCGAGGACGAGAGCGCGCCGTCCGAGGACGAGCCCGCCGAGAGCGGCGACCGTGTGAAGGCCTCGCCGATCGCGCGCCGGATGGCGAGCGACCTCGGACTCGATCTCTCCGAGGTCGAGGGCACCGGTCCGGGCGGGCGGATCGTCAAGTCCGACATCGAGGCCGCGAGCAAGGGCGGCGAGGACCCCGAACCCGAGCCGGAGGCCGAGGAGCCCAAGCAGGACAAGGAGCCCGAGGAGCGCAGACCCGCGCGCGACGGGGAGGCCGGCCGCGGCGACGTCTCCCACCACCAGCTCAACCGCCTGCAGCGCACCGTCGCCCGCCGGATGGCCGAGTCCAAGGCGACCGCGCCGGACTTCGTGATGACGATCGAGGTCGACATGGAGGAGGCCGTCGAGCTGCGCGCGAAGCTCAAGGCCGCCGCCGGCGACGGGCCCGCCCCGTCGTTCAACGACTTCGTGATCAAGGCCGCGGCGCTCGCCCTGCGCGACTTCCCGCGCGCCAACGGCGCCTACCGCGACGGCCAATTCGAGCTCTACTCGCGGGTCAACATCGGCGTCGCCGTGGCCGGCCAGGACGCGCTCGTCGTCCCGACCGTCTTCGACGCCGACCGCAAGAGCCTCGGCGCGATCGCCGCCGAGGCGCGGCGGCTCGCCGAGCGCGTGCGCGACGGCAAGATCACCCCGCCCGAGCTCTCGTCGGGCACCTTCACGATCTCCAATCTCGGCATGTACGGCATCCGCCGCTTCGTCGCCGTCATCAACCCGCCCCAGGCCGCGATCCTCGCCGTCGGCGAGCTCTCACCGCGCCCGGCGGTCCTCGACGGCGAGCTCGTCGTCCGGGCCCTGATGGAGCTCACGCTCACCTGCGATCACCGGATCCTCTACGGCGCCGACGCCGCCGGGTTCCTGGCCAAGATCCGCGAGTACCTCGAGAACCCCCTGCGCCTCGCCCTCTAGTGTCGTGATTCGTTAGTTCGCACGGGCATAGCGGCCCGCATCGTCGTGGCTGGCGAGGCGCCCGGTAGGTGCCTGCGAACTCGCGAATCAGGACACTAGCCTTACCTTCGCTCGTTGGGGAGCCGGGAGGGGTCGCGGACGAGGCCGGCCGGGGACTGGTCGGTGTTGACGAGCAGGCAGATCGGGTTCTTCTCGGGCCCGAGGACGCAGGCGCGGTAGTGCTCGGGCTCCATCCGGAAGACGCTCATCGTCCCGAGGCCCGCGGCGTAGGCGGGCTCGGTCCGGGCGACGTAGTCGTGGACGGCGCCGAAGACCGCGCGCTGGTCGGCGCGCTCGGCGAGGACGGCCGAGCGGTGTGACCAGCCGCCGGCCAGCAGCGCCGCGGTGATCACCGCCAACAGGGCCGTGCCCGCGTAGTCGCGGGCGATCATGAACGGGAGATCGCGCCGGCGGCGGCGCACGAGCATGCCGGCGAACGGCGCGACGAGCGCCACCGCGAGCAGGTTGAAGAAGGTCGCGACCAGCAACGCGCCGAGCACGTCGGTGCCCTCGCCCTGAAACGGCAGGCGAGCGATCAGGATCGCGTCGATCGCGGTCAGGACGACGAACGCGGGCCACTGCCACGCGCCCCGCAACCGCCAGCGCAGTCGCCGCCACAGTACGGACTCGACCATCGTCAAAGTCAAGCGTAACCCGCCATCCAATAGGCTCAGGGGATCGTCGAGCCCGAGCATCCGCGGAGATCCCGTGCGCACGGACTCACGCGCGCCGCCTGGCGATCCCGGGTCGGCGCTCAGACACCCTGAAGGGAGAGAACCGCCAGATGGCGACCGAAACCGCCCGAACCGAATTACCGGCCGACGTAACCGAGCACCTGACCACCGAGGACCGCTCCGGCCTGCTGCGCGCGATGCTGATGATGCGCGGCATCGAAGAGCGAGCGATGACGCTCTATCGCCAGGGCAAGGTCCCCGGCAGCTTCTACGACGGGTTCGGCCAGGAGGCCGTCTCGGCGGGAGCGACCTGGGCGATGGCCGCCGAGGACCGCCTCTGCATCCTGCACCGCGACCTCGCCGCGCACATCATCCGCGGCGTCGAGCCGCACCGGATCTTCGCCCAGTACATGGGTCGCTCCGCCGGGATCACCGGCGGCCGCGACGGCAACGTGCACTTCGGAGACCGCACGAAGGGCTGCGTCGGGATGATCTCGATGCTCCCCGACATGATGCTGATCGCGACCGGCATGGCAATGGCGTTCAAGCTGCGCGATGAAGCGCGCTGCGCGATCACGTGGTTCGGCGACGGCTCGACCTCGCGCGGCGACTTCCACGAGGCCATGAACTGGGCCGGCGTGCAGAAGCTCCCCGTGATCTTCGTGCTGGAGAACAACCAGTACGCGTACTCGACGCCGGTCGACCAGCAGTTCGCGGTCAACCCGGTCGAGCGCGCCGCCGCCTACGGCTTCCCCGGCGTCAGCGCCGACGGCAACGACCCCGAGGCGATGTTCGAGGTCACCCGGATCGCGCGCGAGCGTGCGATCGCCGGCGAGGGACCGACGCTGATCGAGGCCGTCACGATGCGCATGCACGGCCACGCCGCGCACGACGACATGAAGTACGTGCCCAACGAGAAGGTCGAGGAGTGGCGCGCGAAGGACCCGATCGACCGCCAGGTCAAGCGCCTCGAGGCGCTCGGGGTCGACACGCAGGCGATCCGCGACGACGTCAAGACGACGATCGAGGCGGCCGTGGCGGAGGCGCTGGAGTCGCCGATGCCCGACGGCAACACGGTGCTCGACGGCCTGTTCGCCGACGAGCCCGCGCTGCTCGAAGACGGCAACGCCCCCTGGTCCGGGTTCAAGGGGGCCTAGCGACATGGCCACCATGACCTACCTGCAGGCCATCTCCGACGCCATGCGCGAGGAGATGCGCGCCGACGAGCGCGTCTTCCTCATGGGCGAGGACATCGGCACCTTCGGCGGCGCCTTCAAGGTGACCGACGGCTTCATCGACGAGTTCGGCGCCAAGCGCGTGATGGACACGCCGCTGGCGGAGTCGGCGATCGTCGGCTGCGCGATCGGCGCCGCCGTCGAGGGGCTGCGACCGATCGCCGAGATGCAGTTCTCGGACTTCGTCAGCTGCGGCTTCGATCAGCTCGTCAACGTCGCCGGCAAGACCTACTACCGGATGGGCCTCTCGGTGAACATCACCGTCCGCCTGCCCTCCGGCGGCGGCTTCTCCGGCGGTCCGTACCACTCGCAGAACCCCGAGGCGTGGTTCATGCACGCCCCCGGCCTGAAGATCGTGGCGCCGAGCACGGCCGAGGACGCGAAGGGCCTGCTGATCGCCGCCGTGCGCGATCCCAACCCGGTGCTCTTCATGGAGCACAAGCACCTCTACCGGCGCGTCAAGGGCGACGTGCCCAGCGGCACGTACGAGACGCCCTTCACGGCCCGGATCGCCCGCGAGGGCACCGACCTGACCGTGATCGCCTACGGCGCGATGGTCCACACCGCGCTCGAGGCCACCGCGGATCTGGACGCCAGCATCGAGGTGCTCGACCTGCGCTCGCTGGTGCCGCTCGACGAGGCCGCGATCCTCAAGAGCGTGCGCAAGACCTCGAAGGTCGTGATCATCGACGAGGCCAACCAGACCTGCGCCGCCGGCGCCCAGGTCGCGGCGCTGATCGCGGAGCGCGCGTGGGAGGACCTCGACGGACCGGTCGTCCGCGTGGCCACGCCCGACGTGCCGATCCCGTTCTCCCCGCCGCTGGAGCAGGCCGTGCTCCCGCAGGTCGACGACGTGAGGGAGGCGTGCCGTGAGCTCCTCGAGTACTGAGACCTACGTCGACGTGACGATGCCCCAGATGGGCGTCTCCGTCGCCGAGGGCACCGTCGTCGAGTAGAAGAAGCAGGTCGGCGACTGGGTCCAGGCCGACGAGATCATCGCCTCGATCTCGACCGACAAGATCGACACCGACGTCGAGTCCCCGGCCAGCGGCCGGGTGGCCGAGATCGTGGTGCAGGTCGGCGAGACGGTCGACGTCGGCACCGTGATGGCGCGGATCGCCACCGACGCGCGGCCCGGTGAGGCGCACGTCTCCGAGAACGAGAACGGCATCCCCGAGACGGGCACCGGCGAAGCCACGGCCGCGCTGGAGGCCCCGGGCGAGGCCGGCGAATTGCAGGGCGACACCGAGACGGTCCAGCGCCCGGTCCGGCGCGCCGGCGGCCGGCGCTACTCGCCGGTGGTCATGCGAATCGCCGCCGAGCACGACGTCGACCTCGAACTGATCGAGGGCACCGGCCGCGACGGCCGCGTGCGCAAGCAGGACGTCCTGGCGTATGTGGAGAGCGGGCCCAAGGAAGAGCCCCCGATGCACATCGAGAGCCCGTACCGGCCCGACGAGCCGGTCGCGCCCAAGCAGCGCAAGCCGCGGCTGAGCCGCGTCGAGGAGGTCTCCCGGCCCGCGGCCCCCGCGGCCGCTCCAGCGGCCACCGGCGCCGGCAAGCCGCTCTCGCGGATGCGCCAGGCGATCGGCTCGCGGATGGTGCAGTCGCTGCAGACCGCGGCGACCTGCACGACCATCGTCGAAGCCGACATGACCCGGATCGTGGCCGCGCGCCAGAAGTCCGGGCTCAGCTTCCTGCCCTACCAGGCGCGGGCGGCGATCGAGACGCTGCTCCAGTTCCCCGCGCTCAACGCGACGCTCGAGGACGACATCCACACGCTCCACGAGGGCGTGCACCTGGGCATCGCGGTCTCGCTCGGCGAGGGCGGCCTGATCGTCCCGGTCATCCGCGACGCGCAGGACCTGAGCGTCGAGGGCCTGGCCAAGCGCATCAAGGACATCGCCAAGCGCGCCCGCACGAACGCCCTGACCCCGGACGAGGTGAGCGGGGGCACGTTCACGATCACCAACCCGGGCGGCTACGGCTCGCTGATGGCCACGCCGGTCATCAACCTGCCGCAGGTCGCCATCCTCGACACCGAGGCGATCGTCAAGCGGCCGGTCGTCGTCACCGACGAGCTCGGCAACGACTCGATCGCGATCCGGCACATGACCTACCTGTGCATGGGCTGGGATCACCGCGCGCTCGACGGCGCGCTGGCAGCGCAGTTCCTCACCGCGCTGCGCAAGAAACTGGAAGCCTGGCCGATCAGCTAGACAGCGGGAGGTCCGGGGGGCGGCAGCCCCCCGGTGCCTTACCGGTCTGACGGACACCCGCCCCGGCTCACGCCGGGGCGGGACAGACTCGCGACTATGCTCAAAGCATGTCCGACGAGCTCTGGGTCTGCCACCTCGGCCGCGTCGAGTACCGCGAGGCGGCGGAGCTGCAGGAGCGCCTGCGCGAGCGCGTGATCGCCGGCGAGCTGCCGGATCTGATGCTGCTGCTCGAGCACCCGCCGGTCTACACCATCGGGCGTCGCTCGGACGCCGGCGACCTGCCGCTCGGCGAGGCCTTCTACCGCGAGCGCGGGATCGACATCGTCCGTACGCCGCGCGGTGGGCAACTCACGTATCACGGCCCGGGGCAGCTGGTCGGCTATCCGATCATGCACGTCGCGAGCGTGCCCGAGTACATCCTCACGATGGAGCGCGCGATCGTCGCCGCGCTCGCCGACGCGGGCGTCGAGGCCGGCACGCGGCTCGGCCACAAGCACGTCGGCGTCTGGGCGGGCGAGCGCAAGCTGGCGTCGGTCGGCGTGCACATCTCCCACGGCGTCTGTAGCCACGGCTTCGCCGTCAACGTCGACAACGACCTCGACCCGTTCACGCTGGGTCGTGGCCTGCGGACTCCCCGAGGTGCAGATGACGTCGATGGCCGCCGAAGGCTCCACTGAGGGCATCGCCTGCTTCCGCAAGCGCATGGGCCACCGCTTCAGCGAGGCCTTCGGACGCCGTCAGCGGCTCGTGAGCGCCACGCGCCTCGGCATCGAGACCCTCGTCCCCGCCTGATGGACCTCGGCCTGGTGATCTTCCCGACGGGCGACGGCATCCGCCCCGACGTGCTGGCGCGCGCCGCCGAGGAGCGCGGCTACGAGTCGCTGTTCTTCACCGAGCACACGCACATCCCGACGAACCGGGTCTCGCCCTGGCCCGGCGGCGACGTGCTGCCGGAGAAGTACAAGCGCACCTTCGACCCGTTCGTGGCGCTGTCGTTCGCGGCGGCGGCGAGCGAGCGCCTGATCGTCGGGACGAGCGTCTGCCTGGTCATCCAGCACGACCCGATCGTCCTGGCCAAGCAGGTCGCCTCGCTGGACGTGCTCTCCGGCGGGCGCTTCGTGTTCGGCATCGGCGCGGGCTGGAACAAGGAGGAGATGCGCAACCACGGGACCGACCCCGACACGCGCCACGGCAACATGCGCGAGCGCATCGAGGCGATGCAGGCGATCTGGGCCAACGACGAGGCCGAATACCACGGCAAGCACGTCGACTTCGACCCGATCTGGCAGTGGCCGAAGCCGCTACAGACGCCGGTCCCGGTCTACGTCGGCGGCAACGGCCCGCGCGTGCTCGACCGCGTGCTGCGCTACGGCGACGGCTGGATGCCGAACATGAAGGATCTCGACGCGCTCGGCCCGCGGATCGAGGAGCTGCGCGAGCGCGCGGGCAAGCACGTCCCGGTCACGTTCTACGGCGCGACGCCGGAGAACCTCGAGCAGCTCGCGCACGCGCGGGCGTGGACCGCGGCGCTGATCGTCCTCGAGTCCGGCTCTGAGGCCGAAGTGCTGGCCTCGATACCCTCACTCTAAGTGAGCGCCGAACCGATCCTGCGTGTCCATCAGACCCGCTCCCGGTCCAACCCGGGCGGGATGGACGTCAAGAAGGTGCTGGGCGAGGACGTCCTGCCCTTCCGCTCCCGCAAGCCCGCGTGGTTCAAGGTCCCGCGGCCGGGCAGCGAGAAGTACCGCGAGCTGTCGAAGACGATCGCCGACGAGGGCCTGCACACGGTCTGCAAGGAAGCGGCCTGCCCGAACATCGGCGACTGCTGGGACCGCGGCACGGCGACGTTCATGATCCTCGGCGACACCTGCACGCGCCGCTGCGGCTTCTGCAACGTCAAGACCGGCAAGCCGACCTGGAACGACCCGCTGGAGCCGCTGCGCGTCGCGCGCTCCGTCGCCCGCATGAACCTGCGCCACGCCGTGATCACGAGCGTCGACCGCGACGACCTGCCGGACCTCGGCTCGTCCGTCTGGTGCGGCGTCATCCGCTCGATCCGCATGCAGGCGCCCAACACGAAGATCGAATGCCTCACGCCGGACTTCCGCGGCGAGGAGATGCCGCTGGCGCGGGTCATCGCCGAGCGCCCTGACGTCTTCAACCACAACCTCGAGGTGGCGCCGCGCCTGTACCCCGTGGCGCGCCGCGGCTCGACCTGGAAGCGCTCGCTGCGCGTGCTCAGCAACGCGCTCGAGATGGGCGAGGGCGAGGTCGCGACCAAGTCCGGCCTGATGGTCGGCTTCGGCGAGACCCACGACGAGCTCGTCGACGCGTTCGGCGAGATGCGCGAGGCCGGCGTCCAGATCCTCACCGTCGGCCAGTACCTGCGCCCGACGGAGCGCCACCTGCCCGTGGTCCGCTACTGGGCCCCGGAGGAGTTCGCCGCGCTCGAGGAAGCGGCCTACGCGCTGGGCTTCGAGCACGTGGCGGCCGGGCCGCTCGTGCGCTCCAGCTATCACGCGGACGAGCACGTCAAGCAGGACCTTCCGGGCACCGGCCCGCTCGCCGCCGCACACAGCTGAAATTCGGTAGGGCCGACCTCGGGTCGGCTACCGTTGCCTCGCCGATGCTGCCGCTGCGCGACAACATCCCGACGACACGGGTCCCCTACGTCACGTACGGGCTGATCATCGCGAACGTGCTCGTCTACTTCTTCTGGCAGCGAGGCGGGATCGCGTTCGGCAGCCCGGAGAACGCGCACTACACCTGCCAGCTCTCCGAATGGGCGGCGGTCCCGTACGACCTCACCCATCCGAGCACCACGCCGCAGCTCCCCCCCGGCTGCGGACCCGACGACGCACCGACCTACCTGACGCCGTTCACCGCGATGTTCATGCACGGCGGTCTGCTGCACCTGGGCGGAAACATGCTGTTCCTGTGGATCTTCGGCAATAACCTCGAGGACGCCATGGGACGGCCGAGGTACCTGATCTTCTACGTGCTCGGCGGGCTCGCGGCGATCGCGCTGCACGTGGCCACCGGTCCGGGCTCCGAGACGCCGACGCTCGGCGCCTCCGGGGCGATCGCAGCGGTGCTCGGCGGCTACGCCGTGCTGTTCCCGCGCGCCCGCGTCGTGACGGTGATCTTCATCGTCTTCTTCTTCACGATCCTGGAGCTCCCGGCGCTGCTCGTCCTCGGCGCCTGGTTCCTGATCCAGGTGATGTCGGCGAACATCGGCTCCGCGGGCGGCGTGGCGTACTTCGCCCACATCGGCGGCTTCGTCTTCGGGTTGCTCGCGGTGCGCGCGTTCTCGAGTCGCAGCCGGGTCGACTCCCAACTCAGCCGAATGTCGCTTCCGAGCCGCTGATGGAGCCGACCGGACGCACACGCCGCCGCCGGCGGCGCTGGCCCGTAGCGCTGGCGATCGTCGCACTGCTGGCGATCGGCGCCGGCCTCGCGACCATCCTGCGCGACCCCGCCGGGGAGAAGCCGCCGACGACGGTCGCCACGGCGCCGCCCGCCGCGCTCGAGGACTCCGGCACGGCTCCGCTGGCCGGCGGAGGGACCGCGCCGTCGCCGCTGGCCGTACGGCTCGACCTCGCGGGCGACCCGGTGAGCATCCGCTTCAAGAAGCCGCCGCGCTCCGCGCTGCTGTTCGACCTCGACACGGGCCGCGTGCTCTACCGCGACGATCCGACGAGGGTGCTGCCGATCGCCTCGCTGACGAAGATGATGACCGCGCTGGTGGTCGTCGATCGCGTCAAGCCCGGCTCGAAGGTGCTGATCACCAAGGAGGCGCTGCGCTACCAGGGCTCCGGCGTAGGCCTGCTGCCGCGCGGCAAGTGGATCGGCGTCAACACGATGCTCTACGGCCTGCTGCTGCCATCGGGCAATGACGCGGCGATCGCGCTCGCCCAGCGCGCCGCGGGCGGCAGCGAACGGCGCTTCGTGCGCTACATGAACGAGAAGGCCGAGTCGATGGGGCTCGTGTGCACGCACTTCTCGACCCCGAGCGGGTTCCTGGACAAGGACAACCACTCCTGCGCCGCCGACCTCGCGGCGATCGGGCGCGCCGTGCTGCGTCAGCCCCGGCTGGCCCGGATCGTGCGCAAGCGCGAGGCGATCGTCCCGTTCCCGATCAAGGGCGGGAAGCTCTACCTCTACAACCACAACCCGCTGCTGCGGCAGGGCTACCCCGGAACGACCGGCCTCAAGACGGGCTACACGGACGCCGCGGGACGCTGCCTCGTCGCCACGGCGCGACGCGGCGCGGTCAAGCTCGGCGTCGTGTTGCTGGACTCGCCCGACCCCGGCAAGCAAGCGATGCAGCTGCTTGACCGCGGCTTCCGCGCCTCAGGCTCCATGTGATCGGGTAGGGCCCCCAGATGACCGAGACGACGACCGTCTATCGCCGCCGGCGCGCGCTGGCGATCGTCGTGCTGGCCGTGCTCGCCGCGCTGACGGTCTTCATTCTCACCCAACGCGGCGGCTCCGACGCCGTCGAAGCACCTACCGCCAAGCTCGAGCAGGTGGAGGCCGACAAGCCCGCCGCGAAACCGCTGCCGCAGCTGCCGCGCGGCGGTCGGACGATCTTCCCGGACTTCCGCGTGGTCGCCTTCTACGGCGCGCCGCAGGACCGGCAGCTGGGCGTGCTGGGGATCGGCACACCGGCCCACGCCGCCCGCAAGCTCGAGGCCCAGGCCAAGGGCTACTCGCGCAAGTCGCGACCCGTGCTGCCGGCGATGGAGCTGATCGCGGTCGTCGCCGCGGCCCATCCCGGTCCCGACGACCGCTACAACCTGCGCCAGCCCGACTCCGTGATCCGCCGCTACCTGAAGGCCGCGCGCAAGGACAAGGCGCTGCTGATCCTCGACATCCAACCCGGTCGCTCGGACTTCTTCACCGAGACCAAGCGGCTGCGCAAGTGGCTCAAGGAGCCCGACGTCGGCCTCGCCCTGGACCCCG
The DNA here is from genome assembly GCA_963848475.1 of uncultured Solirubrobacteraceae bacterium. Lineage (GTDB taxonomy): Bacteria > Actinomycetota > Thermoleophilia > Solirubrobacterales > Solirubrobacteraceae > Solirubrobacter. The sequence continues at coordinate 212,335 of CAWKDW010000014.1, forward strand.
AGTGGCGGATGGCGGAGGACCAGATCCCGGGCAAGGTCATCGGCAGCGTCGGCGCCCGCGAGGTCAACGCCACCACCGCGTGGCTGGACCAGCTGGTGACGCGCTACAAGCTGCCGCAGAAGCTGCTGATCATCCACCAGTTCACGGACGACATGGTCCCCCAGGACGAGCTCAAGGAGCGCAAGGGCCTGGCCTACGTGCTCAACGTGGACGGCTTCGGGACGCAGGCGCTGAAGGTCGCCAAGTACAAGAGCTTCGCGAAAGAGGCCAAGCAGTTCCGGCGCGGCTTCAAGCTCTTCTACGAGGAGGACGAGGGGATCATGAGCCCGCAGCAGGTGATGCGCCTGCAGCCGCGGCCGGACCTCGTCGTCTACGAGTGACCGCCGTTTCCGTGCATTAGCGGTCGGGTATCCCCCGGGTCACTCGAACGGCTCCAAAGGGACCTGACCTCGCCGATCCTGGTGATCTCGACGGGCCTGACGATCTTCATCGGCACCGCCGGCCTGCCGCACATCCTCACGCGCTTCTTCACCGTCCCGGACTCCAACGCGGCGCGCAAGTCCGTGCTCTACACGATCGGGATCATCGCCACCTTCACGGCGACGGCTGCTGGCTCGGCACGATGCTCGGCCGCGCCGACAGCGCGGAGGAGCGCAGCTACGACGAGCTGCTCGTGCGCTCGGAGACCGGCATCGGCTCCGAGGGCGGCCCGGAGCCGAAGAAGCGCGGCGGGCGCTTCGACCGCACCGAGAAGCCGGTGCCGATCCGCTAGGACACTTCTGCGCGGCGCGCTGCCAGCAGCGCGCCGCCCTGGGCGCCGCCGAGGTCCCCGAGCTCGGCCAGGAGGACCGGCGGGGGATCGTTGTCGACGAACAGGTGCGGCATCATCGCCGTCCGAATGCGCTCGACCCACGGCTCGCCGAGCCGGATCCCGAGCCCGCCGCCGATCACGACCGCCTCGGGATCGAGCAGGTTGACCGCCGAGGCGACGCCGGCGCCGAGCGCCTCGACCGCCTCCTCGAGCAGATCGATCGCCATATGGTCGTCGCGGGCCAGCGCGCGCTCCCAGATGCCCGAGGAGAGCCGGTCGCGGCCGCGCTCCTCCATGATCCGGAACAGCGCGGTCTTCTCGCCCTGGTTCACGCGCTTGCGGGCACGAGCCTCCATCGCGCCGCGCCCGGCGTAGGCCTCCATACAGCCACGGCGGCCGCACGGACAGTGCGCGCCGTTGAGGCGGACGACCATGTGGCCGATCTCGCCCGCCGTCTTGCGGCCCACCCACGGCTTGCCGTCGAGGATCAGGCCGCCACCGACGCCGGTGCCCCAGAACACGCCGAGCAGCGAGCTGAACTGGCTCGCGGCGCCGATCTCGAACTCCGCGTCGGTCGCGAGGTCGACATCATTGCCGAGCGAGACCGGCACGCCGCCGAGTTCCTTCTCCAGCGCCCGGCGCAGATTGAACGAGCCGCTCCACTCGGAGAGGTTCATGGCGCCGGAGACCGTGCCCTTGACGTCGTCGACGCTGCCCGGCGAGCCGACGCCGACGCCGGCGAGGTCGGAGACCTCGAGCCCGGCCTCCTCCAGCGACTCCTCGAGCACCGCGGCCATGCGCGCCGCGATCGCCTTCGGGCCGCCCTTGAGCGGCGTCTGGTCGCGCTTTGCTCCCAGCACGGCATGCTCGGAGCCGTCGTCCACGACCGCCGCCTGGATCTTGGTGCCGCCGAGATCGATGCCGCCGTAGATCGCCATGGATGGCATCTTGCCGGTTAAGGGACGAGTCATGCTCTGATCATCGATGCAGGTCTGGGCTCACGATCGCTGGCGAATCCCTCTTCCCGAGGGGCACAGGTTCCCGATCGACAAGTACCGCCTGCTCCGCGAACGCGTCGCGGGGACGGTCGACGTGCTGGAGGCGGACGCCGTGCCGTGGGAGTGGCTAGGCGCGGTCCACGATGCCGACCTGCTGGAGCGGATCCGTTCCGACACGATGAGCCTGCGCGAGCAGCGCGGGCTCGGCCTGCCGTGGTCGGAAGTGCTGGTCGAGCGCGGCCGGCGCTCCGTCGGCGGCACCGTGGCGGCCGCCCGGCGGGCCTTGCGGCACCGCGTCGGGATGAACCTGGGCGGCGGCACCCACCACGCGGGCCGCGACTTCGCCCGCGGCTACTGCCTGTTCAACGACGTCGTCGTCACTTTGGCGCAGCTGCGCTCGGAAGGGCTCGTCCAGCGCGCGCTGGTCGTCGACTGCGACGTGCATCAGGGCGACGGCACCGCTCAGCTGCTCGGGCCGGACCCGGACGCGTTCACGCTGTCGCTGCACGGCGCCCGCAACTACCCGTTCGAGCGGATTCCTTCCGATCTCGATATCGATCTGGCCTCCGGCACAGGCGACGACGCGTACCTCGAAGCGCTGGCGGGAGGCTTGGACGTCGCGATCGGTGCCGTGGACGCCGAGATCGCCTTCTTCCTCGCCGGCGCCGACCCGTGGGAAGGCGACCGCCTGGGCCGCCTCGCGCTGTCCAAGGACGGCCTGCGAGCGCGCGACGAGCTGGTGCTCGATCGGCTGCTGGCGACGGGCGCGGCGGTCGTCGTGGTGCTCGCCGGCGGCTATGCGCCCGGACGTCCGCGACACGGTCGATATCAACGCCGCGACGGTGGCCGCCGTCGCCGCTCGCGACGGCGCCCTAAGCTGAGTGCCGTCCCGGGGGCGTAGTGATAACGGGAGCACGCGGCCTTTGCACGGCCGAGGTAGGGGTTCGATTCCCCTCGCCTCCACTCATCCGCGGCGCAGCGCGTCGACCGCGATGCGGCCCGCGGTGCCGATCGCGTGGTCGATCTCGGGCGCCGTCGCGGCCTGGCGCTCGGTCGTGGTGAACACCGCCACCGCGTAGCGGCCGCCATCGCCGTACTCGACGACGCCGACCTCGTTGCGGATGCCCGGCCACGTGCCGGTCTTGCCGGAGACGTGGATCGCGTCACTCGGGAAGCCGGAGGCCAGCCGGTGCGGCCACACCTGCAGCCCGAGCACGCGCCGCATCTCGGCGCAGGCCGCCGGCGCGGCCGCCGCGTCGCGCCAGATCGCGGTCAGCAGGCGCGTCATGTCGCGCGCCGTGGTCCGCGGCAGCGCGCCGGCGCCGACCGCGGCGAACATGTCGCGGCAGCAGCCGTCGACCACGGTCGCCTCGAGCCCCAGCCGGCGCACGTTGGCGTTGATCGCGGCCTCTCCGAGCCGGTCGAAGACCGCATCGGCGGCCGAGCAGTCGCTGACGGTCATCATCGACTGCGCGAGGTCGCGCAGCGACATCTCGACCGGGTCGCGCAGCTGCGAGATGCCGGTGAGGCCGAGCTCGTCGCCTTCGACGACGACGCGCTCGCGCAGGTCCAGCTCGCCGGCGTCGCTCGCTCGGAAGAGCTCGGCCAGGACCGCGAGCTTGAACACGGACGCCATCACGACCGGCTCGTCCGGGGCGAGTTCGAGCGAGCGACCGGGGTCGTCGATGTCGACGGCATGCAGCGCCCCGGTCGCGCCGGCGCGGGCGAACGTGCGGGCGATCCGCTCGCCGGCGGTCACGACAGCGCCCCCGAGGACGGTCGCGGCGGATGCGGGCCGCGCCCCAGGACGGGAGCCACCGGCTCCCAGGCCGCCTCGCGGCAGAGCGCGTCGACCGCGACGTCGGTGAAGCCGCTGATGGCCGGAGAGTCGCTGTCGGCCCGCCAGGCGGTCGAGAGCGAGAGCGAGAGCGGCGCACCGCTCAGCGGGCGCCACGCGACCTCGGGCTCTGACTCGGGCGGCTCGCTGATCAGCGCCACCGCCTCGCCCGCCATCACCAACCCGACGCCGAACTCGCGGCTCGCCGCCTCATGCACCTCGGCCGGGACGAAGCCGTACGCGCGGCAGTTCGCCAGCACGTCGTCGTAGGCGTCCGGCGCGGAGGTCCGCGGGAAGAGCACCAGCGTGCACTCGCCCAGCTCGCCGAGGTCGAGCTCGTCACAGGCCGCAAGCTCACCGCTCGCCGGCACGAGCGCCCCGAGCGGCTTCTCGACGACCGGCCCGGTGGCCAGCGTGGGATCGCTGACCGGGTGCAGCATCACGCCGACGTCGAGCTCGCCGTGCCTGAGCGCCTCGGCCTGGGCGGCCGACGACGCCTCGCGCAGCTCGAGGCTGACGCCCGGGCAGCTGGCGCGGAACGCTCGCAGCACCGCGGCGAGCACCGGTGCCTCGACCTCCGGCGCCGTGGCGGCCCGCAGGCGCCCGACCGCGCCGTCGCGCACGCGCCGCATCAGTGCCTGGAGGTCGTCGGCGTCCGTCAGCAGGCAGCGCGCCTCCGCGAGCAGCGTCCGCCCGGCAGGCGTGAGCGCGACGCGGCGGGAGGTGCGGGTGAAGAGCTCGACGCCGAGCTCGCGCTCCAGGCTGCGAATCCGCTGGCTGAGCGGCGGCTGCGCCATGTGCAGGCGCTCGGCGGCCCGACCGAAGTGCAGCTCCTCCGCCACCGCCACGAAATACCGGAGATGGCGCAACAGATCCATCCCGGTCCAAACTAGCGGGCGGGGCTCAGGGGACCTGCTGGAGGAAGCGCGCGGCGATCGGGGCCGCGACCGTCCCGCCCGCGCGGCCTCCCTCGACGAGAACCGCCACCGCGAGATCGCCGCGAAAGGCGATGAACCAGGCGTGCGTGGGCGGAGGATCGCCGCCGCCGTACTCGGCGGTGCCGCTCTTGCCCGCCACGAACCCCGGCAGCCCGGCGAGCGCCGTGCCGGTCCCGCCGGTGACCACCGCGCGCATCAGCTCGCGCAGCGTCGCCGCCTCGCCCTCCGGGAGCTTATCGCCGGCCGTGCGCGGATCGCTCGCCAGCAGCCGCGGCGCGCGCCAGCGGCCCTCGGCGACGGTTCCCGCCACACCGGCCATGATCAGCGGACTGGCGACGATGCGGTCCTGGCCGATCATCATCGCGGCACGCGCGACAGGGGACTCTCCCTCCGGAACCTGGCCGTCGGCCGCCGGGAGCCCGAGCTTGAGCGGCGCGCCGACGCCGAAATCCCGCGCCGTGTCGGTCAGCGCGGAGGCGCGCAGCCGGGGCGCCAGGGACACGAACGCGGTGTTGCAGGACTGGGCGAAATCGGTGCTGAACGGGACCGCCCCGGCGGCACCGCCCTCGAAGTTGCGGAACGAGCGGCCGTCGACGGTCTTGGTCGCGGGACAGGGCACGGTCTGGCTCGTGGAGAGGCCGGCGCGCAGAAGCGCCGCGGTGCTGATGACCTTGAAGGTCGAGCCGGGCGGATAGAGCCCGGTCAGCGCGCGATCGAGCGTGGAGTCCGAGGGGCGATTGGCGACGGCGAGGATGTCGCCGGTCGAGGGCTGCAGCGCCACCAGCGCGGCCTTGGTCTTCGAGTTGCCCAGCGCGCGCTCGGCGGCGCCCTGGACGTCGAGGTCCAGCGTGGTGGCGAGGTTCGCTGGGCGCTTCCCGCGCCAGCGCCGCAGCGTCTTCTCGACGACGCCGTCCTTCGCGTCGCGGATGACGACCGAGCGGCTCGCGGTTCCGGTCAGCCGCTCATCAAAGGCGGCCTGCAGGCCCCATTGGCCGACCTCGTCCCCGGTCGCGAGCTTCCCTTCGGACTTCTCCACCTGCTCGGCGGTCGCGGGGCCGACGGCGCCGAGGACCGCGCGCGCGAAGTCCTTGCTCGGCGCCAGCGGAGCGGTGCCGGGTGCGGTCGAGATGCCCGGGACGGTCTGCAACTCCTCGGAGACGGCGTCGTAGTCCGCCTTGCGTAGCGTGATCACGGGCACGAAGCCCTTGGCACGCCGGATGGCCTGCTCGAGCGGGCGTTGGTCGACGTCGACAAGCGCGGCGATCCGTGCCGCCGTCTCACCCGCGTCTCGGACCCGGCGGGTGTCGACGTCGATCGCCACGACGGCGCGTTCGGCGGCCAGCGCGCGGCCGCGGCGATCCTCGATGCGGCCGCGAGCCGGCGCCTTGCTGGTGGTGCCAAGACGCGTCGAGGCGGTGAGCTTGGGATGCAGGCTCGACGAGGCCCAATGCACGCGCCAGCCGTCCTCCACGCGCTTGAGCCGCAGCCGCGTCCGGTAGCTCCAGCGGCCGATCCGCGGGATTTCCCAGGCGACGGCCAGCGTCGCCGTGGCGGCGTCATCGTCCTCTTCGACGGAGCCGACGGTCGCGCGCACGGTTGCCCCGTCGAGCCCGCCGCGTGAGGCGGTCAGCTGGGCGAGCGCGGCAGGCGGGCGGTCGGTGAGGCCTGCCGCCCCACGGTCGTCGCCGCGACTCCAGGCCGCGGCGTAGCGCGCGGCCGTGTCGCTCGCGGGCTCGCCGTGCGAACAGCCGGCGAGAAGAACGGCGCCGATCAGCGCGACGAGAAGCTTGCGTGCCATTCCAACAGCCAACCGGGGCGAGTGCGTCCGCTCAACACCAATGCCGGCGAGGATCAAGACCGTTGTGGTCTTGGCGGACGCGGCGAGACGCGGTCCGGGGCTATAAGGGTCCGCGCCTCGCCACTAAATGCGTCCTAAGCCTCAATTCGGGGATGAGGCAGCCGGGGTTATCGGCGACTGCCTGTCGAACTTGAGCTACTTGTCCCAGTCGAAGTCGCGCGGCGGCTTCTGCTCGAACCACAGGCGATCGTGCTCCGGGCGTCTCCTGGAGGAAATCGGGCGTCTCCTCCAGCACGTCCTCGTCTTCTTCGCCGTCCGGACGTGGTGCGGCGCGACGCGGCTCGAGCGCCTCTTCGGCGGGCACCTCGTCCGGATCCTCGTCCAACCACGGGTCCTCGTCGTAGCCGGGCGCTACAGCGGCCGGCGGCTCCTCGGGGATGCCGGGCTCGCCCTCGGGCAGCTCGTCGACCGGAGCTTCAGGCCTCGGGTTCGGGCTCGGACGCGGGCTCGGGCTGCTCCGGCTCGACCTCCGCGGGGGCCTCCGGCTGCGCGAATTCGTTGCGCTGACCCGGGCCGAGCGCCTCCTGCTCCTGGCGCGCGACATCCTCCGGATCAGCTCCGTGCTTACGTTTGAGTTCGAGATGCTCTCGGATGGCGTCGTCGAGGAGTCCCATGGCCGCCGTCTCCCTTCAGCCTACTCGGCCTTGACCGTCCGGTTCTTACCCGACCGTTTCGCCCGGTAGAGCGCGGCGTCAGCCGCCGCCACCAGGCCCTCCTTGTCAGATTGTGACGCGCTCGACAACGACGCGGCGCCGAACGAGGCCGTCACACGGAGGATCCCGTCGCCGTTGAGCAGCGGCAGTTCGAGCTCCTCGATGCGCTGGCGCACGCGCTCGGCGAAGCGATACGCACCGTCGAGATCGGTCTGCGGAAGCGCGACCGCCATCTCCTCGCCGCCATAGCGCGCGGGCTCATCGACGTCGCGCCGTGCCGACTGCTTGAGGACGCGCGCGACCTCGCGCAGGACCATGTCGCCCTGCATATGCCCGTAGGTGTCGTTGACGCGCTTGAAGTTGTCGATGTCCAGCATGATGAGGCCCATCTCGGCGTCATAGCGCCGCGCGCGCTCGACCTCGGCCGACATGACCTCCTGGAAGCGGCGGTGGTTGAAGAGCCCGGTCAGCTCGTCCGTGACCGCCTGGCGCTGCACGGTTTCGTGCAGATCGACGTTCTCCACCGAGACCGCCGCCTGGCTCGTGAGGTAGGCGAAGAGCTCGCGCTCGGCCGGCAGGAACGGGCGATCGCCGCGGGCGACGGAGACGATCGCCAGCACGCGGTCGCCCGCCTCGGTGGCCGACAGCGGAGCGGCCATCGCGCTCGCCCCGCCGATCTGGATCTCCGCGACCGTCCCGGCGTCCATCACCGCCGCCTCGGCGGCGTGCAGCGCACGACGGAAGGCCTCGGGGTCGCCGCTGCGGGTGACCTCCTCCATCGGTGCGTCGGCGCCCCGGCGCATCGTGGCGCGGCCGCACTCGGCACCGACGCCGTCGACCGCGGTCTGCACCACGATGTCGAGCACGCCGACGCGGTCGAGCCCGCGCGCGAAGGACTCGCCGACGCGGCGGATCGCCTCCTGCAGCCGTCCGCGCTCGCGCTTGAGGTCCTCCAGCCGCGCCTCGAGCTGCAGCGCCATCGAGTTGAACTCCTTGCCCAGCGCGGCGAACTCGTCGTTGCCCTCCGCAGGGACGCTGACGGTGAAGTCGCCGCGGCCGAGCCGCTGCGCCGCGTGCAGCAGGCGCTGGACCTCCGAGGACAGCGTGCGGCTGACGATCACCGCGAACACGAGCGCGAGCCCGAGGAACCCGAGCGTCAGCCCGGCCACGACGAGGATCGCCTCGTCGCCCTGCGCCGGGACCGCCGTGAAGAGCCGCACCGTCAGCAACACCTCGCCCGGCTCACGCACGGGGAACCGAACGGTGCGGTACTCCCGCGACCCGATCGAGACGTTGGCGCCGGACTCGGCCGGCATCCGCACGTTGGCGGCCAGCCGCGACGTGGAGGCGAGGACCTCGTCGCCGCGGTCCACGCGCGCGCCGACCTCGAGCAGCCGCTGGACCTCCTCGACGTAGGCCCGCGCCGACGTGACCGACACGGTGATGCGGCCGATCGGATCCCCGTCGGAGTTCAGCAACTGGCCGGCGGACGAGGCGATGGCGTCCGGCGAACCCGTCTCGAAGTGCCCCAGCCCGTCGACGATGAGATCGATCTGCTGCGCCCCGATCTGCCGATCGAGCATGTCCAAGCGCTGCTGGACCGCGTCCTCGTCGTCGTTCTTGATCGCCGACGCCAGCTCGACGTCCTCCTTGATCGGCCCCGAGGCCGCCGCCGCCCGCTCGCGCTCCTCGGTGTAGAGGTTCTGCGCGCCCTTCTGCGCCGTGACCAGCGTCGAGTCGAGCTTGAAGTTGTCCCCTGCGCCGAGCAGCTGGAACAGCACGATCGCGACCGCGGCCATGGGTACGACGACGATCACAGCAAAGAAGAGCCGCAACCGGCCGCGGAAGGAGGGCTGGAGCAGGGTCATAGCAACGGAACCGCGTGCGCCAATCTAGCCGGGACGACATATACGGCGTCCCACGCCAGTGCGGCTACAATGCGCCCTTGGACGGCAGGACCCGGATTCCTGCCCTCTGCTTGGGGCTATAGCTCAGTTGGGAGAGCGCCTGGATCGCACCCAGGAGGTCCGGGGTTCGAGTCCCCGTAGCTCCATCAGCCCGCGTTTGGCTCTACCGAGCTGGACGCGGGCTTTCTCCTGTTCAGGCCGTATCGCCTTCTGAACGCTCGCCGGACGCATCAGGGACACACTAGGTTTCGCGAGCCTTGCGAATCGCCTCTTCGGCCGGGACGTGCGGCTGGTCGTCCAACTCGTCGATCACGTGCTCGTACGTGATTGTGGTGAGCCGCGCAACGGAGCGGCGGCAGCCCCGTCGTCGACATCGTCCGCACCGTCTACGCGGACGCCGGCCTGGCCGTCGAGGTCAACGAGATGACCCTCGACGCCAACGCGTACATCCTCCGCTACACCTGATGAGAGTCGCGAGCTGCAGTCGGACGAGGTTCTTGCTGCGTTTGCTGCAATCCGCGACGACTACAGTCGAGCACACTCGCCGCAGCTGTGAGTGATTTCGAGCCGCCCGCGGATTCGTCGCAGCACGGCGCGGCGGCCGAGCCCGTAGCCAACGAGACGAGCGGAGCGGCGACCGCACCGATGTGGGCAGCGGCCGCTGCAGATGCATCGCAGCCGGGAGGTCCGGAGTTCGAGCCCCCGTAGCCCCATTGTCATGAAACCCCTGCCAACGCGGGGTTTCTCTTGCCAATGCTCCGCTACGGGCGCGCAATCCGCTGGTCTAGAGATTCCTGCGACCGTCAGGGGCAGCCGCCGATCAGGAGGGCGTCGAACGCCCATCCGATTCGGTCGCGAGCGCGTCGTTTCAGGACGCGGGCGTAGATCCCAAGCGTGACCTCGGAGCCGTCGTGCCGACGTAAGTGCGCCGGAGCGTGCGTGCCGTGACCCTAGGCGGCAGCGGCGGGAGCTCGCAAGCGCCGCGGCGCTGGTTCGCCCGGCGGACCGAGGGTCGCAGCACACGAGCGTTGATGTTGTCCTTGTCGCGTCGCGTGCCAGCGCGCGCGGGGAAGAGCGGGCTGTCGGGGCTCGGGGCACGGAGCGCGCGCGACCAAGCCAGTAGTTGCTCGTGGGCGATGATCACGTCACGGTCAGCTGCAGCGACGTCCCTCCAGGTAACGTCGAAGGCTGCGGCGCCCTAGGTCAGTCAGCGTCGGCGTTTGAACGGGTCTGAGAAGCGTTTGTCGGTGAGCACGCCGCGATCGGTCAATGACTTGAGGAACGCGACGAGGTTCGCCCGGTCCGCCGTGGAAAGCTCGATCCCTGAGACGAGGGGGTCCTTGTATGGGTTGGCGCGCCCGTCGCCGGCCAGTAGGCCGTCAGCGATCACGCGGCCGCCGTTGGCGTAGTGATCGACGGCCGCGGCGAGCGTCGGGATCGAGCCGTCGTGCATGTAGGGGGCGGTGACGGCGACGTTGCGCAGCGACGGAGCCTTGAACGCGCCCATGTCCTTGGCCTTGCCGGTGATCTCGAACACGCCGCGGTTGGTCTCGGGGAAGGCGCCGGTCCCGCCGAGGTTGTAGAGGCCGGTGTTGTGGAACAGCGGCTTCTCGGTTGGCGACCCGGGATAGGTCACCTGGTCGTTGAAGATGAACGAGCCGTGGCAGTGGTGGCATTCCGCTCGCTCGCCCATGAAGAGCTCCATGCCGAGCCGCTCCTTCCGGGTGAGCTCGACCTTGCCTTGCAGGTAGCGGTCATAGCGTGAGTCGGCCGAGATGAGGCTGCGCTGGAAGGCGGCGATGGAACGGATGATCGTTGCCCACGTGACCGGCTTCTTGCGGCCTGGGTACGCCTTGCGGAAGCGGGCGTCGTACCAGCGGTCTTTGCGGATCCGCTTGAGCACCCTGTCCTTGTTGGCGTCGGTGATCCCCAGCTCGACGGGGGCGGTGCCGAACAGCGGCACCTCCATCTGGCGCTCGAGATTCACGAGCGCCGGGTTCGCCCAGGTGAGCGTCGAGTTGTAGACGACGTTGATCAGCGACTGTGCGCCACGCGGGTGCACCTGACCGGTCGAGCCGACGGCCTGCGCCTTGCCGTCGGTGAACGCGAGCTCCTGGAGATGGCAGCTGCCGCAGGACTGCTTGCCGTTGCCGGACAGGCGCGTGTCGTAGAACAGCCGCCGCCCGACGGCGACCTTCGCGTCGCTCATCCGGTTGTTCTTGGGGACGTACGGCTTCGGGAATCCCTTCGGCAGGTCCCATTGATACGCGCGCGGCACCGACGCTGACGCCATCCCGTGCACCACCAGCGCCGCGAGGGCGATGCCGGCGAGGGTCAGCAGTGGGCGCCGCGCGGTAGTCATCGCTTGATCGCCTTGAAGACCGTCTGGGCGGCGCCCGACGGCGACTTGCCGGTCCCGGTCCCGTTGGCCTTCCAGTTGACGCCGAGGGCCCCGAACACGCCCGAGCACTCCGGATCCGTCTGCTCGGACATGCAGCCGGGCGCGCCCGCCTGGTTGACCGTGACGTCGGCGCCGGCCAGCAGCGGCCTGATGTCGACCGCCACCTGCTGTTTGGCGGGATTGAACTTCTTCAGGCGGATCGCGGGGCGGTTGGGTGCCGCGCACTTCACGGCCTGGCCGGTCGCCGGGTTGCCCTCGCAGCCGGCGCTGCCGAGGTGCACGTAGAACGTCTTGTCCTTCCAGCTCCCGGTCGCCCCGCCCGGGTCGGAGACCTCGATCTTGGTGAACTTGTGCCCGATCTGCCACGACCACCCCATCGCCACGCTGTTGAGCGGCGCGGGCGTCGCGGCGGCGTCCGTGTGGTTGAGCGCGAACGGCACGCCGACCTTCCAGCGCACCCCGACGTACTTGCCGTGCGCGACGGTCCCCTTCACCCACGCGTTCATGCCCTTTGTGCCGTCCACCGCGCACGAGCCCTTGCCGTTCTCGAGATCGATCAGCGTCACCCCGACCCCCTTGCGGGTGTACCGGTAGGCCGAGTTCTTGGCCAGCTTGAGCGCCACCGCTTTGCCGTCGCGGCGGATCAGCTTGACCTCGGACACGAAGAACCGGAAGTCCTGCAGTTGCGCCGCTTGTGCCGTGGAGCCGAGCCCGTCGATCTGCTTTCCGCACGCCACCGGCTGATCGCCCGCCATCGCGGCGAACTTGATTTTGACCTTCTGCCGCGAGTCGTGCGCCAACGCGGGCGCGGCGACCAGAGCGCTGATCGCCGCGGCAGACACGACGGCCGCGGCAGCGCGGGCGAAGCGATCCATCTTGCGTCCTGACATTCCTAGTTCTCCTGAAATCCGAACCAAACAACAGAGAGCGCGCTGCCACGACGGTCGGCCGCGGAGGCGCAATGCGAGGCGATCAAGCGGCCCGGTTCCCGACGAGCACGAACATCGATGCGCGCGGCGACTAGACGGCTGCCACGATGGGGGGCGGACCGCGCAACGTCCGCGGCGCACGCGCGAGCAACGAGCGCACCGCGTCGGGGCGTACGGTCTGCCAGCGAGGCTTGGGCGCACGGCGAGCGCGCGGCCTCGAGGGCGAGTGCAAGGCAAGGATTCGTTCCTCACCGACAAAGTGGCCGCTGACGAGCAGCGCCAAGATCACGGCAAACGGCAACGCAAACAACGCGATGCCGAACCCCGCCCCGACGCCAATCAGAACCGCGAACGCGGTCGCGCCGATGACGTGCAGTGATCTGATGCTCATCAGGTCCGCGCCTCAGGATGTGGTGGCTGCCGGGCGTCGTGATCGCAGCGCGAGCAGCAGGGCCGCGAGCGCGAGCGCGAGCGCGGCGATGGCCACGAGGAGCGCGATCGGGCTGTCGCCGCCGGTATCGGCCGGCGTGCTCGCCGCTGCTGTCGCGGCCGGCTGCGGGCTCGCGGTCGCGGTGGCCGCTGCCGGCGTCTGCGCCTCGCCGCTCTCGCCGCCCGCGTTCTCGCGCGGCACGGAGTTGCTGACGCGCGTGACCGGCGCTGGGTTCTCGGAAGCGGGCGCGCCGATCCAGGCGGACTCGTGGTCGTCGTCGTAGTACTGCAGCGCCTTCCAGACGATCTCGCCTTCCTCCTCGGGCGTCGATGCGAGGAACGCGAAGCGCGCGAATCCATCTTCTTCGAGCTTGCCCGTCCAGGTCACGACATCGATCGAGCCGTCCGGCTTGAGCTTTGTCGTGCGCGTCCAGCCGGGCGAGGCCTCCCACGAGAACGGCAGCACGTCCTCGGGGATCTGGAGCGAGACCTTGACCGTGTGGGCGTCGCGCTCACCAGGGACGAGGACCTGGAAGAGCACCGGGTCACCGGGTGCGACGGCAGTCGGTCGCACCTGGATGTGTGCCGCGGCCGGAGCGGCGAGCACCGCCGCGGCAAGGGCCGCGGCGGCGAAGGCGATGAGCGGTCGGCGGATCACTTGAGCTTGAACGTGAACGAGCCGCGCTGCGTGTGGCCGTCGGCGGCCTTCATCGTCCAGCTCGCCCTGTAGCTGCCGGCCTTCAGGGAGGACTTCAACGGCACGCGCAAGCGCTTGACGCTGCGTGGGTCGCGGCCGCCCTGGCCCGAAGACGCGGTCGTCCGACCCGGACCGGTGACCTTCATCGAGCCGCTGCGGATCGTGCCGGTGAACGTCACGCTGACCGAGCCGATCCGCTTGCTGGCAGTCTTGCCCTTGGCCGGATAGGTCGACTTGACCTCGGTATGGGCGAACGCGGTGGCGGCCGCGACCGCGCTCGAGACCGCGGCCACGGTGAGAGCGGTGGTGAGGCGGGTGATGCGCATGAGTTCTGATGTGTCCTTCCGGAGTGCGGGTGCCGGGCCGCACGTGCGCGGCCCGGCGCGGGATGCGTCTAGCGGGTCAGCTTGCTCTTGGCGGTCGCGAAGCGGTCACCGGAGGTCGCATCGATCGTGGTCGAAAGCGAGCGCTTGAGGCCCTTGAGCGCCTTCGCGGCAGCCTTGGAGACCTTGACCTTCACGGAAGCGGTGCCGTCGGCGGCGGTCGTCGCTGTCCGCTTGCCCAGCACGCTCGACGACAGCTTGAGCTTGCGAGCCTGCGCCTCGCTGACCGAGACGGTCACCGTAATCGCCTTCGACGGCGCAGCGATGACGGAGACGGTCTGCCCCGAGGCAGCGACCTTCTTGGCCTTCGCCGAGCCGACCGTGAGCTTGATCGGCGTGGCGGCGGACTGCAGCGACCCGACCTGGGTCCTCGCCGCGGCCAGCTCGCTCTGCGTACCGGCGACAGCGGCGTTGAGGGTCGCGACCTGCGTGCTCAGGGTCGAGTTGGCGTTGACCGTCGTAGTGCCCTGGGCCTTGAGCGTGGTGAGCTCGGCTGCGAGCGTCGCCAGGTCCGCGGTGATCGCGTTCTTCTCTGCGGTCAGAGTGGCGTTGGCCGCCTCGAGCGCGTCGATCTCCTCGTTGAGCGGCTCGGCCGCCTCGGCGAGGGTCCCCGTGGCCAGCGCGGTCGCGTTCGACTGGATCAGATCGGCGGGCGTGTAGGTGCCGCCCAGCGCCGCACACTTCGCGGTCCGGCTGTCCACCGTCGCCAGATCCGCCGCGGTCACACCCTGCCCCTCGAGCGTGGCCGTCCACAGCGCCGGGTCGTCCTCCAGGCCGGCCGAAGTGGTCTGGAACGGCACGTAGTTGTAGAACGGGTCGGCGCCCTGCCAGCTCCGGATCGCGGTCTCGGTCTCCAGCACGGCGGCACCGGCACAGGTCGCGTGCGGCTGTACTCCGGTGCCTCCCTGCGCCATCACGGTGGCAAACGGCTTCCCCGTGCGCCAGGCGCTCGGGATCAGGTTGTAGGCCACCATGCCCTTTGTGCCCTCGAGACCGTTGGTCTCGCGCAGCACGAAGCTGAAGCCGTGGTTGGTGATGAAGTACCGCGTCTCGTCGGTCAGCGTCGCACCGACCTTCGCGCTTGACTTGTAGACCGAACCGTGAGCGGACGCGAAGGCCGGCACGGCCAGAGCGGCGGTCAGCGCGAGAGCGGCGGCGCCGAGGTGGTGCTTCATCGGATGACTCCTGTATTGGATGTGGAACGCTCGGCGCGAGCGCCGGACGGGATGAACACGGCCTGATAGCGGCCGCGAGAGGGATGCCTGAAGCGCAACTTGAACCGGCCGTTGCGCGCCGTGGTGCGCGCGCTCGGCCTGACCGCGTTGCTACGCAGCCAGAGGATCCGGCCGCTGAGCTTCGGTGAGGTCTTGCCCGACACAACGACCGTGCCGGACTTCAGGCGCCGGACCTTGACCCGGACGCGCGAGTACATCTGAACCGTCAGCGTCTGCGAGCCGAGACCCTCGGCGACCGCGCGGAAGCGCGTGGTCTCCGAGAGCGGCAGCGAAAGCGTGAACGAACCGTCGGCCGCGGTGGTGACCCGTCGCAGCACCGATCGCTTCGCCGTGGCCGTGACCTCGACGCTGACGCCCGCGCGTGCCGGCGTCAGCCGACCCGTGATCTTCGCGCGCCCGCTCCCGGTCAGCTTGCGCGGCGCCTTCAACGCGATCGCCGTGAGCCCCGACGGGTCGGTGGTGGTGCCAGGCGTTTGCGGGGTTCCGGGTGTCGCCGGCGTGTTAGCGGTGCCTGGGGCGCCAGTTCCGCACGCACCGGCGACGAAGTCCGCGCCGAACTCCGTGCCGTCGGGCGTCACACCACCCGGGGCGCGATCGACCCAGTGCGCGTCGGCGCCCACGATGCCGTCGTAGGTCAACACGAACGGCCGCTTGAGGACCGTGCCCGCCGCGACCGCGGGAACGTCGATCGTCACCGACCCGTTCGCCCCGGTCGTCACCGCGCCCGCCATGTCACCGGTCTTGGCGAAGCCTCCACCCGCGGACCAGGTTCCGGTGTCGTACGTCGGCGCGACACCGCGAGCGACCACGGCACGGACGTACCGGAGCTGCCCGCCGAGCTCGTACAACAGCGCGAAGCCTGCCGTCTCGGAATCCTCGTGCGCCGGCTCCCATAGCCCGTAGTTGACCTGGACGACCGCCTGCAGACGACCACCCGATTCGGTCAGCCACGCCGACACCACATCGGTGTTGCTGTGGTGACCATCGCCCTTGGGGTCGGATATCTGCGCGACACCGCCACATGGCGCCGGGGGCGCCGCGATAGCTGCTGGCGCTACGGCGACAAACGCGACGATCGATGCGAAAGCGACACGCCGAAACAACGACGACTTGATTGCCGGCACCGCGCATACGGCGGCGTACCGGGAAAACCGCTGGGCGCGCACGCGCTCCCCCTCCTAGGCTCGACGAAAAAGACCGGGCGCACGCCCGGCCTGATGCCGAAAGCCGCGCGCCTAACTGAAAACGGCGAGCGGGGAGGGGGGCGGCCGCATGGCCAGCGCCGACGCGATCAGGCGCCCGGCCGGACGAACGACCAGCGTCAGCCGCGGAATCCGCACCGAGGTCGCGCGGATCGGGCGCGGCGCGGCGCGGCGCTCGCGCAGGCGTTCGATCAGTTTCTCGCCGGGACGGACGCCACGGGCGAACATCGCGAGCAGGACCACCGTTGGGGCCAGCGTCATCGCGAGGCCGTGATCGACGATGCCTGCAATGACCACGAGCGTGATCAGCCCGAGGAACGCGAACAGGGAGCGACGCGGCATGGGGAAGGCGCACTTCATGAGACCGCCGGGAGATATACAGCACTTCCGTGCGAAGTGGCAACCCCTGCGTGCAGACCTCGACGAAGGCACTACTGGTTCGCCGACGAGCTCAGCCACAGGGCGAGGGAGGTCAGGGCGACCATGATCGCGAGCATCGTCTGCTGCGAGCGGGCGGCCGCCCGAGGGCTCTCCGACGCGGTGTAGGCCAGCGCGATCGGGATCAGCGAGTGCGCGTAGCGGACCGCGAGCACGCCGGTGCTCGGATCTGAGGGCTTCGCGCGCATCCCGGCGACACCGAGCCGGAACGCCCCCGACACCGGGTTCGGGTAAGAGTGCCGCCGCGCCGGACAGTGGTCGCCGCAGCCACAGCCGGCCGTCGTGGCCAGCCGGTAACGAAACTCGTGCACCGCGAGTGCGGCGACCGGCGTCAAGGCCACGGCGATGCCATCCGAGAACCGGAATGGCGAACTGGATCGTCCGCGTGCCGGCACGTCCCCAGCCCACGCCCGGCGGGCCTGTGCGATGTCCATCAGACCGGAGCGCTTGACGGATGGGCGTCAAGTGCGCTTAGGTGTAAAACGAGATGCGGATGCCCCGTGCCCTGCTCGTCGTTCTGGCCGCACTGGTCGTGATCGCGGTCGGCGGAGCCGTCGACGTCGCGCTCTACGCCGCCCCGTTCCTCGTGCTCCTGGCGCTCCTGATCAACGGACGCTTCGTCGGCGAGGACTGCATCCTCGCCTACCACCAGGCGCGCGCCGGGCACACGCTGCGTCCAGCACTCAGCCGCGGTTGGCTCCCCGGGAGTCCCGACCTCGCCGCCTCGCTCTTCGCCCGCGTCCCGCGCACCCTGCGCGGCCCGCCCGCACTCGCGATGACCGTCTAGCTCCCCGCCGCTGCTCGCGGCAACTCGCAGCCGACGGCCGTCCCCAAGCGTGTCGCCGGCCATCCTCCGACAAAGGAACCGGCGCACGGTGCGCGAGGATCCTCTCCCCCGCGCACCAGCCGAGCGGCCTCATCCGCTCGGCACTTGAAGCGGTCGTGCGCCCTCTACCTCGCGCGACCGTCCCAACGGGTCCCGCGGCAATGCCGCGGGGCCCGACCCCTTCGTGCTTCGCGGCCGAGAATACTCCAGTTCTCACCGCCTGGCAAAGCCTGCTGCAGGTTCGGAGTTCATTCTTGCGGGACACCACAGCACCGTCGCGCTCAAGAGCAACGGCCTCAAGCCCAAGCACCACGCGATCCTGCAGGGCATCCCCAAGGTGCCCCTCACTGCGCGCAGCTATACCGTCAACTGGCGGGCGACCGCTGACGACGGCCACCACCAGAAGGGTTCGTGGACCTTCAAGGTCAGCTGAGGCGACGCGGGATACGGCCGGCTCGGGATGTAGCGCGCGAGCGTTCGCTCGCGCGCGACTCCAGCGAGCCCCCGGGAACCTCAACCCAGGCGGCTCGGAGACGTGTCACCGGCGCCTCTCGCCACGTAACAGGCAACCTGAGATTTGAAGCGACGATGCTCCCGTGATCGAGGCGACGCAAGACTCGGCTCTAAGGCTGCCTGAGACTCACTTCTTCGACTGGTAGGGTCGAGGCGTGTCGTCACACCCCTTGGATCCCGCGCTCGCTGTCACCCCCCGGATCGGCTACGTGGTCGGTCGGCTGGATCGCGCTATCCGGCGTGAGATCGGTGCCCTGGTCGCCCCGTTCGGCTTGACCGTGCCGAAGTACACGGCGCTGTCGATCCTGCGTGACCGGCCCGGGCTCTCGAACGCCCAGCTCGCGCGTCGCACGTACGTCACGCCGCAGTCGATGAACGAGGTGCTGCGGGCGCTGGAGGTGGACGGCTTGGTCGTGCGCGCACCCGCCGCCAACCATGGGCGGGTGGTTGAGATCACACTCTCCGAACGCGGCCAGGAAGTGCTGGTGGCGTGCGACCGCGCGGTCACCCATATGGAGAATGCGATGCTCGCCGATCTCGACGGCCCCGATCGCGAGCAGTTGCTGAAGGCGCTCGTCGGTTGCGTCTACCGACTCGGCGCCGGCTTCGGCCCCCACTGACGCAACTCAGGTAGGCGAATACTCCAAGCCGGTTGCTGACCGGTGCTTCGGGTTACGTGTTGACAGCATCAGGTGCCCTGATACATTCCGCCAGGCCACCGATGAGGAGAGAGGCGTGGTCCAGGTTGCTCAGGAGATCCGCGGCGGCGGCTCGGGCGTGATGGCCGAGCCCGTGCTGGCAGTGCAGGACCTGTGCGTCAGCTATGCGGGCGCGGTCCAGGCGCTGCGCGGCGTTTCCCTCTCCGTGCCCGACCGCGCCGTGTTGGCCGTGCTGGGCAACAACGGCGCCGGTAAGAGCACGCTCCTACGCGCCCTCTCCGGCACGCTGGTGGACCAGAACGGGGCGATCACGTCGGGCACGATCGAGTTCGGGGGACGCCCCTTGGCGCGTGACGATGCCGCCGCGATCGCCCGCAGCGGCCTGGTCCAGGTCCCCGAGGGCCGCAGGGTATTCGGCAATCTCACCGTGGAGGAGAACCTTCGCGCCGGTGGGCTGGCTGCGCCGGACAAGCGGGCGCGCGAGCTGGCGCGCGCGTGGGTCGACGAGCTGTTTCCGATCCTGCGCGAACGGGCGTCCCAGCGTGCTGGGTTGCTGTCGGGCGGGGAGCAGCAGATGCTGGCCATCGGCCGGGCACTGATGGCCTCGCCGAAGGTGTTGCTGCTCGACGAACCGTCGCTGGGGCTTGCGCCGAAGATCGTCGGGCGCGTCGTCGAGGTCATCCGCGAGATCAACGCCCGCGGCGTCACCGTCGTGCTCGTGGAGCAGAACGCGGCGATGGCACTGGCGGTCGCCGATCGTGCGGTCGTGCTCGAGGTGGGACGGGTGGCGCTCGAGGGCACAGCGGCGGAGCTGTCCTCCAGCGCGGCGGTGCGAGAGCGCTACCTGGGCGTGACGACGGCAGCGCCGGCGAAACCGGCGGCGCGCGTCGAGAGCTCCGCCTCGACGCTGCAGGTCGAGGGCCTGTGCGTCCGCTTCGGCGGACTTTCGGCACTGTCGGAGGTGTCCTTCTCCGTCGAGCCGGGCTCCTTGCACGCGTTGATCGGGCCGAACGGGGCCGGCAAGTCGACGTGTCTCAACGTCCTGAGCGGCGTCTATGAGGCGAGTGCCGGAACGGTCCACTACGGCGACCACGAGCTCACGAAGCTGCGCCCGCACAGGATCGCGGGCCTCGGGATCGCACGCACCTTCCAGAACCTCGCGCTCTCCCCGCGCGTCTCGGTGCTCGACAACCTGCTCGTCGCGCGCCATCGCCACATGCGTTCAGGTTTCATCGCCGACGGGCTGCGGCTCCCGAAGGCACGAAGGGAGCGCATCGAGAACGAGGCGCGCGTCCGGGAGCTCTCGGAGCTGCTCGGTCTCGCCGACCTCGGACGCTCCGTCGGCACGCTCTCCTACGGCACGCGCAAGCGCGTCGAGCTGGCCCGGGCGCTGTGCGCGGAGCCTGAGCTCCTCCTGCTGGACGAGCCCGTCGCCGGCATGGTCCATGACGAGTCTGAGGCCATGGCCCGCGCGATCACACAGGCCCGCGCCCAGCTCGGCATCTCGGTGCTGCTGGTGGAGCACGACATGACCTTCGTGATGGGGATGGCCGATCGCGTCACGGTGCTCGACTTCGGCGAGCGCATCGCCGACGGGACACCGGCGGAGGTGCAGCGCGACCCGGAGGTGCTCAGGGCGTACTTGGGGGGTGCGCCGTGAACCAGTTCGTGACGCTGTTCATCGGCGGGCTGTTCCTCGGCGCGATCTACTCGCTTGTCGCACTCGGCTTCGTGACCGTCTTCAAGGCGACGCACGTCATCAACTTCGCGCAGGGATCGGTGCTCCTGCTCGGCGCCTACGTGATGGCGCGTGCGCACGAGTCCCTCGGGTTCTGGCCGGCGGTCCTCGCCGGAGTGCTGGCAGCGGCGCTCGCCTCGATGCTCATCGACGTCGTGCTGATCCGGCGCATCCGGCGGGCCGACCTCGGCACGCTCGCGATTCTGACGCTCGGCGTGGACATCGTGCTCGCGACGGAGCTGTCGCGGCGGATCGGCACGGACGTGCTGAGCATCGGCGCGCCGTGGGGTTCGCACGTGACCGAGTTCTTCGGCATCCGGGTCGCGACGTCCCGCGTGATCGCCGGCCTGGTGGCGGCGGTGCTCGTCGCCGGCTTCTGGGCCGTGTTCAAGTTCACGGACTGGGGAATCGCGATGCGCTCGGCCGCCGAGGACGGGGAGACCGCCTCGCTGATGGGCATCCGCCTGAACCGCGTGGCCGCAGCCGCCTGGGCGATGGCGGGCGCGCTGGCGGCGGTCGGCGGCCTGTTCCTGACCAGCTTCCCGGCCGCGGGCGTGACCGCTGGGGCCGGACTACTCGCGCTGGCGGCGATCCCTGCGGTGGTCCTCGGCGGGTTCGATTCACCGGGCGGCGCGGTGGTCGGCGGATTGATCATCGGTGTCGTCTCCGTGCTCACCGCCGGCTATCAGGACGAGCTGTCCTTTCTCGGCCGCGGACTAGGCGGCGTGGCGCCCTTCGCGGTGATGCTGCTGGTCCTCTTGATCCGACCGTCCGGGTTGTTCGGGACGCGCGAGGTGACCCGTGTCTAAGCGCGGCGCCCTCATCGCTGGTGTCGCGGTGGTGGTGCTCGGTGCGCTGCCGATCTACCTCGAGAGCTTCTGGCTGCAGACGGGCCTGTTCGCCATGGCATCGATCATTGCGGCGATCGGGCTGACGATCCTGGTCGGGACCGCGGGCCAGCTCTCGCTCGCCCACGCGTTCTTCGTCGCCGTCGGCGCCTATGGCTACTGCTTCCTCGCCGGACAGCAGGTGCCCGGCGTCGACGGGCCGGCGGGACTCGGGCTGCCGCCGCTGCCGGCGCTGATCGGCGCCGTGCTGCTGGCGGGACTGGCCGGTGCGCTGTTCAGCCCGATCAGCGGTCGGGTGCGAGGGATCTACCTCGGGCTCGCGAGCCTGGGGCTGGTCTTCCTCGGCCAGCACTTGCTTCAGAATGCGACCGGGATCACCGGCGGCTACCGCGGCGTGGCCGTGCCGCCCTTCAGCCTGTTCGGCTTCAGCTTCTCGAACACGAGCCCCGACACCCTGGTGATCCTGGGCGTGCCGTTCGGGACGCTGGAGCGGCTCTGGTACGTCGGCTTGGTGCTCGTGGCCGCGGCGCTGTGGTACGGCGGCAACCTGGTCCGCAGCCGGCCGGGGCGCGCCCTGGCGACGGTCCGCGACAGCGAGGTCGCGGCCGCGACCAACGGCATCGACGTCTTCCGCTACAAGGCCGCAGCGTTCACCGTGTCCTCGATGTACGCGGGGCTCGGTGGCGTGCTGATGGCGCTGACGTTCGGGCGCATCGTTCCCGAGTCCTTCGGCTTCCTGCTTTCGGTCGACTTCCTGGTGATGGTGGTGATCGGGGGCGTCGGATCGGTGTGGGGCGCAGCGGTCGGAGCGGTCTTCGTCACCGCGCTGCCGCTGATCCTCAACCACTACAGCGGCTCCCTGCCGCTGCTCGCCGAACCGGGCTCGGGCGGTGTCGGAGCCGCGGAACTCAGCCGGTTGCTGTACGGGGCGGCGATCGTCGCCGTCCTGCTGTTTGCGCACGACGGGCTCGCTGGGCTCGTTCACCGCAGTCGAGAGGAGAGAGTCGCATGAGGACAGGTCTAGTCGGTCTGACCATCGCGCTCGCGCTGGTGGTCGCGGGGTGCGGCAAGGGTGGCGCCGAAGACAGCGGCGGTGGCAGTTCCGCCTCGGGCGAGGCCGCGATCAAGACGGGCCCGGGCGCGACCGCGGACACGATCACGCTCGGCTACCTGCCGGACCTGAGCGGGGTCTTCGCCCCGAATGGCAAGGCGATGATGGAGGGCGCGAACCTGTACTGGGACGCCAAGAACAAGGCGGGCGGGATCTGCGGGCGTCAGATCAAACTGACCGTCCAGGACACGGGCTACGACCCGCAGAAGGCCGTCGCCGCGTATCAGCAGATGTCCGGCGACGTGGTCGGGCTCGGTCTGGTGCTCGGCTCGTCGATCGTCGCGGCGCTGCTGCCGAACGTGCAGCAGGAGAACATGTTCCTGAACTTCGCCGGTTGGACGTCGGACATCCTGCCGAACGGGAACGTGGCGATCGCCGGCACGACGTACGACATCGAGGCCATCAACGCCGTCGACTTCCTGATGAAGGAGCACGGCATCAAGGAAGGAGACTCGATCGGGCACCTCTACTTCGAGGGCGACTACGGCGAGAACGCCCTCAAAGGCTCGAAGTTCGCCGCGGACAAGCATCAGCTCAAGATCGTCGAGCAGAAGGTCACACCTGCCGACCAGGACATGACGGGTCAGGTGGCGGCGTTCAAGAAGGCGGGTGTAAAGGCCATCCTGTTCAGCGCCGCGCCGCCGCAGGCCGCGTCGCTGGCCGGCATCGCCGCGGCGCAGAAGCTCGACGTCCCGATCGTGGCCAATGGCCCCGGTTGGACGCCGCAACTGCTCACCACGCCCGCTGCTGATGCGTTGGCCAAGAACTATTACGTGGTGTCCTCGATGGCTCCGCTGTCCGTCCAGAGCGAAGGCGTGCAGAAGTTCCTCTCCGAGTACGAGGCGGCCTACCCGAAGGGCACGCCGTCCTCCAACGGTTCGCTCTACGCGTATGCGGGCGCCCAGATCGCCGATGCGGCGCTGGAGAAAGCGTGCGAGAACAAGGACCTCACGCGCAAGGGCGTGCTCGACGCCCTGCATTCGCTCACGGCGCTCGACACGGGTGGGACCATCGCGGGAACGCTGGACTTCAGCGACCCGGCGACGCCTCCGGGATCGCTCGTCTACATCGCCAAGGTCAGCAAGGATGCGCCCGGTGGGCTGGAGTCACTCGGCGAGCCGTCTCAGTCCCCCGACGTCGAGGGCTATTCGTTCTGATGCCGAAACTGTCGCAGCTGCCCGGCCTGGCCGGGCAGCGCCTCGGTCCGACGGAGTGGCGTGAGATGACGCAGGAGCGCGTCAACGAGTTCGCCGACGTCACCGATGACCACAACTACATTCATGTGGATCCGGAGCGAGCGAAGGCTTCGCCGTTCGGCGGGACGATCGCGCACGGCTACCTGAGCGTGGCGATGCTCGCGCCGATCTCGCAGCACCTGCTGGAGGTGACCGACGCGAAGACGAGCGTCAACTACGGCATGGACCGGCTCCGCTTCCCCGCCCCCCTGCCCGTCGGCAAGGAGTTCCGCGGCGTCGGTGAGGTCGTTGAGGTCACGGAGGTCAAGGGAGGCATGCAGGTGAAGGTCGCATTCACGCTCGAGGTCCGCGACCAGGAGCGCCCCGCACTCGTCGCCGACTGTTTGTTCCGGTACTACGCATGAGGCTGGACGGGAAGGTCGCAATCGTCACCGGTGCCGCTCGCGGGCTCGGCCGTGCCTACGCGGAAGCGCTGGCCGCGGCGGGAGCGAAGGTCGTCGTGAACGACCTCGAGGGCGCCGAGGAGGTGGCGGACGCCATCGGCGCTGTCGCGGCGCCCGGGGCGGTGGGATCCACCGAGACCGCCGACGCGCTCGTGGCCCGCGCCGTGGAGGCCTACGGGCGCCTCGACGTGATGGTCACCAACGCCGGCGTGCTGCGCGACAAGGTGCTGTGGAAGATGAGCGACGAGGACTTCGACCTCGTCGTCCAGACCCACTTGCGCGGCACCTTCACCTGTGCCCGGGCGGCGGCGATCCGATTTCGCGAGCAGGCCGAGGGCGGACGCCTGATCGTCGTCGGCTCGCCGGCGGGACAGTACGGCAACTTCGGGCAGACCAACTATGCCGCGGCCAAGGCGGGGATCGTCGCCTTCGCACGGACGTGGGCGATGGAGCTCGCACGGGCGAAAGTCACCGTCAACGCCATCGTCCCGACCGCCTGGACGCAGATGACCGCATCGATCCCGATCTACGCGCCGCTGATCGGCCGTGACGAGTTCCCGCCTGAGGTCCGGCGCGAGCACGCGCTGGGCAAGCCGCAAGACTGCGCGCCGCTGGTCGTCTACCTCGCCTCGGAGGCGGCCGCGGACGTCACGGGCCAAGCCCTCGGCATCGGCGGCGACCGGCTCTCGCTCTACTCGCACCCGGCCGAGATCGCGCACCAACTGCGCGACGGCGGCTGGACGGCGGACGCGATCGCGGACGCGATCGGCTCGTTCGCAGCGCAGCCCTACGGCGTCCAGCTTCCGGAGCTGAACCTGTCGTGAACGTTGACGACCTGGTCGCCATCGACGTCCACACGCACGCCGAGCGCAACGCCGGCGAGCCCCAGGATCCGGTGACCGAAGAGGTGTTGGAGGCGGCGGGCAGGTACTTCGGGGGCTCGCCGCCGCAGCCAACCGCGCAGGAGGTCGCCGACTACTACCGCGAGCGGCGCATGGCCGCCGTGATCTTCACCGTCGACGATGAGGCCGGCATGGGCCGCAAGCGCCTCGGCAACGCCGAGGTCCTCGCGGCAGCCGAAGCGAACCCGGACGTGTTGATCCCGTTCGCGAGCGTCGATCCTCACAAGGGCAAGCTCGCCGTCCGCGAGGCGGGCGAATGGATCAAGCGCGGTGCGCGTGGCTTCAAGTTCCATCCCAACACACAGGCCTTCTGGCCCAACGACCGCGAGTTCTACAAGCTGTACGAGGTGATCGAGGACGCCGGGCTGATCGCGCTCTTTCACTCGGGCACGACCGGGATCGGCGCGGGCATGCCGGGCGGCGGCGGTGTGCGGCTCAAGTACTCCAACCCGATGGCCGTGGACGACGTCGCCGCGGACTTCCCAGGCCTGAACATCATCCTCGCCCATCCCTCGTTTCCCTGGCAGGACGAGGCGCTCGCCATCGCCGTGCACAAGCCCAACGTGTACATCGACCTTTCGGGCTGGTCGCCGAAGTACTTCCCGGACAACCTGATCCGGTACACGAACAGCCAGCTCAAGGAGAAGATGCTGTTCGGATCAGACTTCCCGCTGATCACCCCTGACCGCTGGTTGCGCGACTTCGAAGCGCTCCCGATCAAGGACGAGGTGCGACCGCTCGTGCTGAAGGCGAACGCCGCGCGACTGCTCGGCCTATGAGCGACCTGAGCTGGCCCCTGCAACGCGCCGCGCAGCTGTTCGCCGGCGAGGTCGCGGTGGTCTCGGGCGAGCGCTCCGTGACGTACGGGGAGCTCGAGCGCAGGGTGGGGGCACTCGGCGGGCTCGCGGCGCAACGCGTCGGCTTCCTCGGCGCGAACTCGCTCGCGCACATGGAATGCTGGCTCGGCCTGCCGGCCCATGGCAAGGTCCTCGTGGACCTCAACTTCCGGCTCTCGGTCGAGGAGCTTGCGTTCATGGTCCACGACGCGGAGCTCGACGTGCTGATCGTCGACTCCGAGCGGCGCGAGGTCGGCGAGCAGCTCGGTGTGCCGTTGCTCGAGGACTACGAGGCGCTGATCGCTGGGCCGGTCCACCCGTACCCGGGCCTGGGCGAGGAGACGCTCGCCGCGATTTCCTACACCGGCGGCACGACTGGCACGCCGAAGGGCGTCATGCTCAGCCACCGCAACCTGCTCGCCAACGCGCTGCACAACCTCGCGGTCACCGGCCACGCGCGCGAGGACCGCTGGCTGCACGTCTGCCCGATGTTCCACGTGGCCGGCACCTCGAACGTCTTCGCGTGCACGTGGGCCGGCGCGCGCCAGGTGATCCTCCCCCGCTTCGAGGCCGCCGCCGTCCTGGCCACGATCGAGCGCGAGCGCATCACCCACACGGTCTTCGTGCCGACGATGCTCGCGATGCTGCTCGAGCACGCCGACGACGCAGACATGAGCAGCGTGCGCCACCTCCAGTATGCGGCGTCGCCGATCTCCCCAGACCTGCAGCGGCGCGTCCTCGAATGGCTCCCCGAGTGCGACATCGTGCAGTTCTACGGCATGACCGAGGCCGCGCCGACGGTGACCCGCCTGTCTGGCCGCGACCACCGCGAGCGCCCCGACCGACTTGCCTCCATGGGCGCCGTCATCCCAGGTGTGCAGGCCGAAGTGCGCGCACCGCGCGGCGAGGTCGGTGAACTGTGGGTCCGCGGCCCCAACGTCATGCTCGGCTACTGGAAGCGGCCGGATGCGACCGCGGAGGCGCTCCTCGACGGCTGGTATCGCACCGGGGACCTCGCCCGCGAGGATCACGACGGCTACTTCTCCATGGTCGACCGCGCCAAGGACATGATCATCACCGGCGCGGAGAACGTGTACTCCGTCGAAGTCGAGGCCGTATTGTCAGAGCACCCCGCGGTGGACGAGGTCGCCGTCTTCGGCATTCCCGACGAGCGCTGGGGCGAAGCCGTCCACGCCGTCGTGGTGCCACGAGCCGACGTGACAGTCGAGGAACTGATCGCGCACTGCCGCGCTTCGCTCGGTGGGTTCAAGGTCCCGCGCGACATCGAACTGCGCAACCAGCCGCTGCCGAAATCCGGTGCGGGAAAGCTCCTGAAGAACCGCCTCCGGGAGCCGTACTGGGCCGAGCGCGGGCGCAGGGTCGGCTGACGGTCAGCGGCGGTCGCTGGATGCCCGTGCCGGCGGGCTCGATCTGTGAAGAGCATCCCCCGCGCCAAGAGCGCACGCAAAACCACCCAACGGCCGACGTACTGATGGAATGGCATGACCATGCCGCCGGACACGCACAGCTATCCCCCTCCCGGAGTCGAGCACCCGTTCGTCGAGCTCGACTTCCAGCGCCTGCCCGAGAGTGAGATGATCGAGCGCGGGCGGGCGTTCTACGAGACGCTGGATCGGCGCCGCAGCGTGCGCGAGTTCAGCGCCGACCCCGTGCCGCGTGAGCTGATCGACCTCGCGATCAAGACGGCTTCGACGGCGCCGTCGGGCGCTCACCAGCAGCCGTGGACGTTCGTGGTGGTGGGCGACGCCGAGACGAAGGCACAGATCCGCGCGGCCGCCGAGGAGGAGGAGCGTCGAGGCTATGAAGGCGGGCGGATGCCGGACGAGTGGCTGCAGGCGCTGGCGCCGCTGGGCACCAATGCGGACAAGCCGTTTCTCGACGTCGTCCCGTGGATCGTGGTCGCCTTCGAGCAGATCCACGGCTTCAACGAGGACGGAAGCGTCCGCAAGCACTACTACGCCAAGCAGAGCATGGGCATCGCCTGCGGGATGCTGATCAGCGCGCTGCACGTGATGGGACTGGCGACGCTGACGCACACTCCGAGCCCGATGAACTTCCTGACCAAGCTGCTCGGGCGCCCCTCCAACGAGCGGCCGTTCGTGATGCTGCCGATCGGCTATCCGGCCGACGGCTGCCTCGTTCCCCAACTCCGGCGCAAGTCCCTCGACGAGGTCAGCGCCCTTCCGCCGGGAGCGTCATAGGGCGCTAGCGATGACCCCAGTCAGCTTCGTCGTCGGTGTTGGAGGGCGCGAGCCCGAGCGTCTCGCGCGCCGTGGACACGCCGAGTCCCGTGACCGTGCGATTGGCGTACTGGAAGTAGGCGATCACCTGGTTGGCCTCCAGGATCTCACCGTCGTCGAGGCCGAGTTCGCGTAGCGGCTCCAGGTCCCCGGGCACCAGCTCGCCGGGACGCAACGTGAGCTTGTGGGCGTAGCGCAGCAACTCGCGCTCGCGGGCCGCGAAGTCGGTCTCCCAGCTGTCCGCGAGCAGGGTGCGGCGGATGGCTGCGGCCCGGTCATCGTCGGCCAGCAGGCGACGCAGCCCTTCGAAGTGGTGCTCCCGGCAGTACTCGCATCCGTTCCAGCTGCTGACGAACACGCCGAGCAGCTCGAGCGTCTCGCCGCCGAGCGTGTTCCCGCTGTGATGGAGCACCGCCTTGTACAGGCTCAGGTGGCCGGTCAGGGTGTGCGGCCGCAGCGAGTGAACCTGAAGGATGTTGTCGACCTGGCCGGTCGGCCCGGCGATCTGGCGATAGGTCCTCGCGAGCCGTCCGTCGGCCTCGTCGGGTCCGATCGTGTCGATCCAGCTCGTGGCGGAAGGGAACGGAGGTTCGGTCATGGCGCTGCCGGGAGCCTACGGGCTCGGCGGATGCTCGGACCTACGCCACGGAAAGGCCCGCTTGACCGACGGCGCCCGGCGTGGGACCTTCGATCACATGGAAGCGACGCATCGCACGCTCGTCGTCGCCAACCTGACGGCGCAGACGCCGATCCTGCTGCAGGAGATCGACCGACGCGCGCAGGCGCGCCCGACCGCGTTCACGCTGCTGGTTCCTGAGATCTCCCGCGGACCGGCCGACTGGACGGTCGAGGAAGGCGTGAACGGCGATACGTAAGGCCGCTCGTGGGCCGACCCGCGTGCGGGAGGCACAGGTCGAAGGCATTCGCGGCAGCGGGGATGCGTTCGAGTCGGTCAAGCAGGCGCTCGAGGCGGGCAGCTTCCACGACGTGCTGATCTCGACGCTGCCCAAGCTCAGCTCGCAGTGGCTGAAGAAGGATCTCCCGAGGCGGGTCGAGGTGCTCGGGGTGCCGGTCATGGTTCTCACACCGCCCGAGCCGTCGCGCGACCGGGTGATGCGCTTCCTGCTGCCCTCGCGCCCCGACGGACGGGACGGCTGAGTCAGGCTCCGCGGATCTCCGCGAGGGACCGTCGCCAGCTGTCGTCAGCTCGGTCATCGCCCCATTGTCTGTGCCCGCGCCGCTGTAGCCTCCCGCCATGGGTCTGACAGAAGGCATCCAACGCACCGACGAGTTTCGCGTCGAGGGCGAGCTGCTGACCGACGTCGACGGGACGCTGCCGCTGCCGGTGCTCTCGACGCCCGGGATGATCTCGATGATGGAGCTGGCCGCGACCGCGCTCGTACGCGACTCGCTGGCGTACGGGCAGGCGACGGTCGGCTTCGAGGTCTGCATCAAACATGTGGGCGGCGCGCTCGAGGGCGCGACGTGCACCGTGACCGCGCGCCTGCGCGAGGTGATCGACGGGCGCAAGCTGCGCTTCGACGTCGAGGTGCGAGAGGGCGAGCGCACGATCGGCGTCGGCACGCACGAACGGCGGGTCATCTCCGTAACCGGTGAATAAGGCCGTTTAGGACCTCATTCGCGGCTGATACGCCCTGGCTGCGGACTGATCGGGTCCGTAAGCGGGCGTAGACTGCCGCATATGGAGTCGCTCGGGGAGGTGATGCGCCGCCGCTGCCGAGCCCTCGCGATCACGCAGTCGACGCTGGCCGAGCGCGCCGGCGTCCACGTTCGCCAGATCCGCCGCTACGAGAGCGGCGAGCAACAGCCGGTGCTGGCGGTCGCGGTCCGCCTGGCGGCGGCGCTCGACGTGACGCTCGACGAACTCGCCGGCGTCGCGGCCGCGGCGATCTCCGTGGACGGGGACTGGTGGGCGGCGCGGCAGGTGCAGATCGACGGCAACGCCGTCACCGTGGCGCTGCCGGTCCGGCTCACCCAGCACGGGCCGACGATCGAGCTCGAGGGCCTGGAAGCGGGACGCGGCGGCGCCTGGCGCGGCGAGCTGCGCCTATGGAGCGGACCGACGCTCACCGGCTGGTACTCCGGTGCCACCGGCGACGTCCGCTCCCGGGGCACGATGCTGCTCCTGCTGCGCGAGGACGAAAGGGTCGCCGAAGGCCGCTGGGTCGGCGTTTCGGCCGGTGGCGAGATCGTCAGCGGCCGTGCGGCCCTGGCCCGCACCCGCGAGGAGGCGCAATCGGCGATCGCCGCGTTCGACGCCTAGGCGCTGATTCCTTTCACCACTGCTTGAAGTTTTTCCAACAACGGTCGATGTGCCTGGAAACCACTCACTTCGACCGGAATGGATCTGGTCACG
Organism: uncultured Solirubrobacteraceae bacterium; assembly: GCA_963848475.1. Lineage (GTDB taxonomy): Bacteria > Actinomycetota > Thermoleophilia > Solirubrobacterales > Solirubrobacteraceae > Solirubrobacter. Next base: position 242,761 of record CAWKDW010000014.1, read on the forward strand.
AAAGGCAGGGAACGCCGTGTCCAGCATCGATCCTTCCAAGTCGGTCCCCCGCTCGCGCCGCCGGCTCGCCGCTTGGCTCGCGTTCGGCGCCGCCGGGCTCGCCACGGGCGCCGTGTGGGCGACCGGGTTCGCCTCGGTCTCGGGTGCCAACGGCACCACCGCCGGCTCGCCGGCGCTCACGAAGACGGCGCCCACCACCGGGACGTCGGCGCTTGCGAGCACGACGACCTCCGTCACGCCGCTCGCCTTCGACTGGCAGGGCCGTTGGGGCTCGATCGCCGCCGACACGGTGATGTTCAAGGTCGACCTCAGTGGCGCGGCCTTCGCCGGCAAGACCTACAACGTCGCGCTGCTGCTCACCAACACGTCCGTGCTGACGGGCTGGGCTTCGATGCAGCTCGAAGTCGAGCGCGTCGACGTGGCCGCCAGCGGCAGCTGCACCGCCGGCGACCTCGATGGGACCAACAATCCGCAGCTCCTCAACTTCGACGACGAGGACGCCGGCGTGTACTGGAACGCTCTGGCGGGCGACGCGGTCTACTGCGTCGGCGTCGCCTCGAGCCCCGGCGACGACGTCGGGGGCACGTTCCTGCGCAGCGCGCAGGACACGCCGCCGACCGCCTTCCCGACGTTCGTCACGACGGTCGACCGCGCTTCGTAGCCGATCCCGGCGGGGCGGCCCTTAGTCCGCCCCGCCCCCGCCATGCTGCTGACCAGCTACCTCGCCGACCCCGCCATCCGGCTCGCGGGCGCCCGCTCTGCCGCGCCCCGGTGGCACGCGGAAGCGCCGGCGCGGGCGGTCGTGGTGCCGGGCCGGCACCCGCTGCCGTGGAGACGGGCGGCGCTGGTCGCGATCGCCTTGGTCGCGGTCTGCACGCTCGGCGTTCTCCGCACCTGGCCGCCACTGGCCACCGTGATGTCGGGGAGCATGGCCCCGACGATCAACACCGGCGACATGGTGCTGCTCAAGAAGCTCGACGGTCCGGCGCGGATCGGTGACGTCGTCACGGTCTCCGTCCCGGCCGACGCCCGCAACCGCTTCGGCTATCCGCCGGTCGTCATCCACCGGATCGTCCGGATCGACGCCCGCGGTGCCGTGACGACCAAGGGCGACGCCTATGAGAAGGAGGACCCGTTCACGGTCCCCAGCTCCGCGCTCAGCACCAAGGTCGTCGCGACCGTGCCTGCGGCCGGCCGTGTCTTCGCCTTCCTCGGCAGCACGCTCGGCCTGCTGTGGCTCGCCGGCGGTGCGCTGCTGTTCGTCGGCATGCCGCTGCTGGATCGCTACCGGGACACGCAACGGCGCAGCCTGGATGAGCGCGAGGATCTGCAGCAGGCGGTGGAGAGCGCCACGCAGCAGTTGCGCGTCGTCACCGCCGCGTTCAGCGCGCAGCTCGAACTGCTGCCGGCACAGATCGAGCGGGCCGTCGCGGCCGCGCTCGCGGCCGGCGCGCCGCCGCCACCGCCTCCGCCGCCACCACCGCCGGTTCCGCGACCGGCGCCGCGCCTGATCGCCGCCTCGGCCTGGAAGCCGCCGACGCCGGACCTGATGGCCGTGCTGCGAGCGCCGGCCCGCGCCACGAGCGGAATCTTCAGCACCCCGGCCGACTTCGCCGAACTCATCGTTTAGTCAGAGAAGCGTGCGGATCGGCACGAACCGCGCTACGATCCGCCCCATGGAACCGAACCGGTTCGACGATGTCGAGACCCGGATCGTCGAGGAACCCGTCGAGCCGCCGAAGCCGCGGCGCACCCTGCGGGCAGGTCCCGCCGCGCTCGCCGTGACCGCGGCGCTGGCATTGACGGGCTCGCTGGCGGCAGGCGCATCGGCGCTGACGAGCACCGCCCAGGCCCCGACGCGCGCGGCGGACCAGTCGTGGCACGCGTTCAAGCAGGGCCATCGGTCGGGCAAGCGGCACGGGCTCTGCAACAAGGGCGAAGGCCGCCGCAGCTCGTCGTCCATCAGCTACTAAGCGGCCCCGGTTCACTCGATCCCCCCGATGCACCTTTTCGGTGCGTTCCGGGTAGCCCGTGCGGCGAACACGATTCGGGGCACGATGCCCCGGAAGGGGGATCGATGCATAGAACACCTTCGCGCACGCGGGGACTGGTCGGCGCGACATTGGTCGGCGGGCTGCTGCTGGTGGCAGCGCCGGCCGGCGCGATGCCGCCGCCGTGCGATGTCGTGGGCAACCCTTGTCCCACGGGCGCGAAAGAGGCCCAGGGGACGGTCGACGTCGCCGCGGGCCAGACGCTCGGCGTGCGCCCCAAGCCGCGCCAGAACGCCAAGCAGATCCGCCAGCTCAAGGACGGCGCGAAGGTCGTCATCGTCTGCCAGACGCTGGGCTCCCGGGTCTCCGGGACCTTCGGCACCTCGAAGCTCTGGGACAAGCTCAAGAAGGGCGGGTTCGTCAGCGACGCCTACGTCAGCACCGGCAGCGACGGCCGGGTCGCGCCTGACTGCCCGCGCTCGTCGACCCCGCACCCGACGCCCCACCCCACGGAGACGGGTGGAGGCCGGCCGCGCAGCGTCGTGTTGAAGAACGACTACCCCTACCCGAACGCGTCACCGAAGACGGCCGAGAAGTGGGGCTTCTACCACCGCGAGTGCACGAGCTTCGTCGCCTACCGCCTGAACCGGCTGAAGAAGTTCAGCTTCTCCAACCGGATGCAGGGCGGCCACTTCGGCGACGCGGGCAACTGGGACGACAATGCCCGCGCGCTCGGCTTCAAGGTCAACAACACCCCGACCGTCGGCTCCGTGATGGTCCGCGACAGCGGCACCTGGGGTCACGTCGCGATCGTGGCCAAGGTGACCAAGAAGCGCTTCCTGATCGAGGAGTACAACCACGACGTCGACCATGGCTACGGCCAGCGCTGGATCTCACGCGCACCCAACGCTGACTGGGACCATTTCATCCACTTCCGCCAGTAGGCGTCACGGCGTCGGTGGCCCCGATGTGCTGGCGGAACGTGATCGCGACCGCGGCATTGGACACCGGCCCGGTCCAGCCGATGAACAACTGGCCGAAGGTCAGCCGCTGCGGAGGTCCGCGATGACCTCGGAGGCCATGCGCAGGCGCAGCGCGAGGATTCGCGCCAGATCGCGGAGCATCGCGTGTGCCAGCGCGGGCTCATGTTCGAGCAGGCTGTCGAAGGCCGACGTGTCGAGGCGCACGACCTCGACGTCCGTGACCGCATCGAGCGTCGCCGACCGGGGCCGGCCGTCGAAGAACGCCAACTCGCCGAGCACCGACGGCGCGTCGATCGTCTTGAACGCGCCCTCGTCGCGCGGCAGCCGCACGCCCACGGTGCCCTCGGTCAGCAGGTAGAGCGCGCGATCCTGCTCACCGGCCTGCACGAGCGCCAGACCGGCGCCGATCTCGCGCACCTCGGCGTGGGAGAAGATCGTCGCCCAGTCCATCGCCGTGGCCTCGGGCAGGAACAGCAGATCGGCCGAGTCCTCATGGGCCTCTTCGGCGAAGACGATGAACGGGCCCATGTGCACGGCCTCAACGTACAGGGTCAGGCGATGAATTCGCCAAGCCGGGCCGCTTCCGCGTCGACTGCCTGGCGTTCCGTCGTGGTCAGGGTGCGAAACGGCTCGATCGTCCCGTCCGGCCGCCACGCGCCGGCCACCGCGCCGTCGACGATGAACGTGCCGACCGACTGCGGCATCCTCGTGTTGAAGATCCGCGCGCGGTGCTCCTCGGGCAGGATCAGCGCGCGGCGAGCGTGGGCGAGCAGGACCGCGTCCCAGGTCGGGAGAAAGCGCACCGGGGCCGGTGTGTCCGGGTCGGGGAGCGGCATGTCCTGGAGATCGAGCAGTTCGGTGCCGTCCTCGGCCTCGAAGCGGCGCAGGTCGAGCCGCTCGAGCGCCGGGTCGACGTCACGCAGGCCGAGCCCGCCCCAGTTGGCGATCTCGGCCCGGGAGGACGGGCCGAAGCCGGTGAGGTAGCGGGTGACGAGCTGGTCGAGGGCCGCGTCTCCGGCCACGTCCGGCGGCCCGAGCCAGTCCTCGGCGAGCCCATAGAGGTCCGCACGGCGCCGTTCCCAGGTGCCCGGGGGCGGTACCCGGACCATGTCGACCCAGAGCCCGATCCCGTGCGCGATCGGCTTGCTGAGCAGCTCGTCGATCGCCTTGCGCTTCATCGGGCCGTCCTTGAGCGCCGCGCGCAGCTCGTGCGCCGCCGTCTCCATCTCCTCGCCGGTCGGGCCCTTCGCGGACCGCAGCCACAGAGCGCGGCGCGCACCGCGGGTCGCAATCGCCAGCGGCCAGTAGTCGCCGCGCGAGACGAGGTGGATCGTGACCCGCATCAGCGTGCCCTGGATCACCTGGCGGTCCTCGAGCGCCCGGGTCAGCGCTCCGCGCTCGAAGTCCACGACGCGCGACCACAGCCCGATGTACATCGACGGCGCGTACTGCGCCTGGAGCGCGCCCATCGCCTCCAGCGCCTCGGTGATCGAGAGCTCGCGGCGCTCGAGCAGGCCCTGACGAGCGAGCAGCGCCCGGTTGAGCTGGCGTGCGGTCAGCGTGCGTTCCACAGGGGTGTAGCTTCCCCGACATGTCACTGGAACGTCCCACCGCACCGGACCCCTACGACCTGCTTCCGCCCAAGCCGTCGTTCCTGCTGGAGAGCGACGAAGTCAAGGACGGCGAGTTGATGGACGCGAGCTTCGTCGCGGCCATGGCCGGAGGCACGAGCGACCATTCACCGCACCTGCGGTGGTCGGGCTTCCCCGAGGAGACCAAGGGGTTCGTGGTCACCTGCTTCGATCCCGACGCCCCGACCCACAGCGGCTTCTGGCACTGGCTGCTGGTGAACCTGCCGGTTTCGACGACCGAGCTCGCGAGCGGTGCCGGCAGCGGCGGTGAGCTGCCCGAGGGGGCGTTCCACGTCCGCAACGACTACGGCGAGAAGGCGTGGGGCGGTGCCGCGCCGCCGGAGGGCGACCCGCCGCACCGCTACGTCTTCGCCGTGCACGCGCTCGACGTCGACGGGCTGGAGATCAACGAGGACGTCTCGCCCGCCTTCGTCGGCTTCAACCTGGCGTTCCACACCCTGGCCCGCGGCGTGATCCGGCCGCTGTTCGCCGCTTGAGCCTCTGGCGCCGCCGCGGTCCCATCGCCGCGGCGGCGCTCGGCCTCGCCGCGCTCGTCGCGTTCCTCGCCGTCCCGGCGTACTCGGCGTTCGACTCGATCTACTCGCTGGTCTGGGGCCAGGACCTGCTGCGCGGCGAGAAGCCGACGTTCGACGCCTACCGCGCGCCGACCCAGCACCCGCTGTGGGTCGCGCTCTCGACGCTGCTCGCGCCGCTCGGAGAGGACGCCAGCCGGGCGATCGTCGGGGTCTGCGTGGCCGGGTTCGTCGCGCTCGTCTGCGGCGGGTTCCGCTTCGCGAAGGCGGTCTTCGGCGAGCCGGTGGGCTGGATCTGCGCGCTGCTGCTGTTCTCGCGGCTCGACTACGGCTTCCTGGCGGCACGCGGCTACATCGACGTCCCGTTCCTCGCGCTGGTGGTCTGGGCGGCAGCGCTCGAGGCTGAGAGGCCGCGCCGAGGCGGCGCGATCTGGGTTCTGCTGGCCGCCGCCGGGCTGCTGCGACCCGAGGCGTGGCTGCTGAGCGGCGCCTACGCGCTCTGGCTGATGTACGCCGAGAGGCGGCTGCCCAGGCTCGGAGAGGTCGGCTGGGTACTCGCGGCGCCGGTGATCTGGACGTTCTCCGACTGGCTCGTGACCGGCGACCCGCTGTATTCGTCGAACTACACGACGCGGTCGGCGCTCTCGCTCGGCCGCCGCGTCCCGGTCGAGCAGCTGCCCGAGCGGCTGCTGCACTTCATGACCGACCTGACCAAGCCGCCGGTGCTGGTCGCGGGCGTGCTCGGGATCGTCCTCGCCTTCGCGCTCGTACGCCCGCGCGCCAGGCTGATCCTGCCGAGCTTCCTGCTGCTGTTCGGCATCGCGACGTTCCTCGGGCTCTCGATCCGCGGCTTCGCGGTCATCAACCGCTATCTCGTGATCTCAGCGCTGGCGCTCACCGTCTTCGCCGCCTTCGCGCTCGGCGGCTGGTCGGTCGTACGCGGTCACGCCCGCAGCCTCTGGGCGGTCGGCGCCGCGGCTGTCGTCCTGCTCGGCACCGGCTGGACCGTGTCGCGCTTCAGCGGTGAGCACATCCGCTGGGAACTGCGCAGCCGCCAGCTCGTGCACGCCGACATGGTCAACCTGCTCAATGAGCCGGCGGTCCGCGCCGGGCGCCGCTGCGGCCCCGTCACGGTGCCCAACCACAAGCTCGTGCCCGACGTCCGCTACCTGCTCGATGCGCGCGTCGACGAGGTGCTCCCGCGCACCCGGCTGCCTCAGGCCGGGCGCAACACGCCCGGCGTGGCGCTGTTCGTCTCCGGCGGGCGCCGCTTCCTCACCCACCCGGCCTATGGGCCGTTCGACCAGCTCGACGACGATCCGCTGATCCAGGTGCCCGGCGACGACTTCCGGCTCGTCGCGTCCGGCCGCTACCTGGCGGCGTACGTCAACTGCGCCTGACGCGCCCGCCGGCGGGCGGGCTGCTCGATCAGCAGCCACGACGCCCAGCCGATCAGCAGCGACCCGGCGACGCCCGCGACCAGCAGCGCGAGAAAGTCGGCGGTCGTCCCGCGCTTGAAGCCGAGCGTGTTCAGGCAGAACAGCATCACCATGAAGTGAAAGAGGAAGACGCCGAAGGACACCTTCCCGAGCCAGCGCGCCGGCGGGTTGTCGGCGAGCCGCTGCCACGCGTGGGGGCCGGCCGCGGCGGCCAGCACCAGCGCCCCGAAGGCGAGGGGGACCGCGACCGCCAGCCACAGCGACTGGCGCGCACCGAGCCGCGCCGAGCCGGCGTCGGCGCCGCCGGAGGCCCACAGCACGCCGATCGCCGCGACGATCGCCGCCGCCACCATCCAGCCGCGCAGCCGCACGCCACGCGCGTAGAGCCACGCGCCCGCCATCCCCGCGGCGAAGTCGGCAGCGAACATCGGCGGCAGCGAGAGCAGCCGGTCCGCCGTCGCGGAGTCCGCGAGCCCCAGCGCCAGCGCGCGCAGCGCCACGGTCCCCGCGAACGCCACGAACAGCCACAGCACCGGGCGGCGCAGGAACCCGATCGCGATCAGCGGCAGCACGACGTAGAAGGCCACCTCGACCGACATCGTCCACAGCACCGGGTCGACGCGGAACCCCAGCGCGCCGTTGTAGCCGGGTATCAGCCGCGCCTCGACCTGCAGGAAGGTCAGGTGCGCGAGCACCGCCTCCAACGTCGGCGGGCGACGGTCGGCGACCGGGCCCGCGAGCGCGTGGAAGAAGATCAGCGCCGTGGCGAGCGCGGCGTAGTAGGCCGGCACGATCCGCGCGGCACGGCGCACGGCGTAGTCGCTCCAGGAGCCGAAGCGGCCGGACACCGCGGCGGGCAGGCAGAGCACGAAGGCGCTCAGCACGAAGAACAGGTCGACCGCGAGGAAGCCGCCCGAGATGAGCGCGCGGCCGCCGCCGAGCAAGGGTCCGCCGGTCAGGACCCACGCGTGGTAGACGACCATCAGCAGCGCCGCGTAGCCGCGCAGCCCCTCCAGCGCGCCGAGGAACTTCACCGCGCCGCGGCGGCGATGACCTCGACCACGGTCGAGGCGGGGAGCGCGGTCGAGTCGATCACGAGGTGATAGAGCGCCGGATCGCGGGCGTCGCAGCCGTAGAAGTGGCGCACGTAGCCCTCGCGGGCGCGGTCGCCGCTCTTGCGCAGCCGCTCGGCATCAGCGCGGTCCAGGCTCTCGAGCTTCATGGCGTTCTCGACGCGGCGCTCGGGCGGGCCGTCGAGCCGCACGTGCAGCGCGGACGGCTCGTCGCGCAGGATCACCGCGGCCGCTCGGCCGAGGATCACGGCCCCGGAGTCCACGTGCTCGCGGATCAGCCGCTCGGTCTCGCGCCGGTAGTCCTCGCCCCCCAAGACGCCGGCCTGGACCATCGCGCCGGCCAGTTCGGGCAGCAGGGCGAAGGAGGAGACGAAGCGCCCGATCGCGTCGCCGAGCGATTCGTCGTGCGCGAGCGCGTCGTCGATCGGGACCTGCAGACGGTCGGCGACGCGCGTGGGAATCGCGCGGTCGAGGAACTCGACCCCGAGACGCTTGGCCAGGGCGGGCCCGATCTGGCTCCCGCCGGCCCCGTAGGACGCGGAGATGGTGACGAGCGGTGGCGTGGTGCGGAGGTTAGCTCTGCCGGCTGATTGCGACAAAGCGCTACCGCACCGCCGTCACGGCTTCCGTTCCCACCAGCTCCTGCAACGACTCGACCCCGGCCGCATGCGCGCGGGCGGCGAGCTCGTCGTTGATCCGCTTCGCCCACAGCGGGCCGCCGTAGACGAACCCGGTGTAGCCCTGGACCAGCGTCGCGCCGGCCAGGATCCGCTCCCAGGCGTCCTGGCCGGTCTCGATCCCGCCGACGGAGACCAGCAGCACCTCGCCGCCGACACGCGCGTATAGGCGCCGCAGCACGTCCAGCGACCGGGCCTTCAGCGGCGCGCCGGAGACGCCGCCGGGGTTGGCGAGCACCTGCGGGTCGGTGGCGAGCCCGTCGCGCGAGATCGTCGTGTTGACCGCCACCAGGCCGCTGACGCCGCTCGCGACCGCGAAGTCGGCGAGCGCGTCGAGGTCCTCGTCGCTCAGATCCGGGGCGAGCTTGATCAGGACAGGACGCGAGAGCCCGAGCTCCCCCAGCTCCGCCTGCACCGCGGCCAGGAGCTCGCCGAGGTGCTCCACGGTCTGCAGGTCGCGCAGGCCCGGGGTGTTCGGCGAGCTGACGTTGAGGACGATGAAGTCCGCGAGCGGGGCGAGCTGCCGGACCGTCGTGCGGTAGTCGGCGCCGGCCGCCTCGAGCGAGGCCCGCTTGGACTTGCCGATGTTGATGGCGACGACGCCGTCGTGACTGCGCCGGGCGAGCCGCTCGGCCGCCTTGGCCGCGCCGGCGTTCGGAAAGCCCATCGCGTTCAACAGGCCCCGGTCCTCCAGCAGCCGCCAGACGCGGGGCTTCGGATTGCCCTCCTGGGGTACCGCGGTGATCGTGCCGACCTCCACGAACCCGAAGCCGAGCGCGCCGAGACCCTCGAACGCCGTGAGCTCCTTGTCCAGGCCGGCGGGGACGCCGAGCGGGCTGGGGAGCGAGAGCCCGAGTGCCTGCGTCAGCAGCACCGGGTCGCGCGGAGCGAGCCCGCGCCGCAGCGCGTGCCGGATCCACCCGACGTTGCCGGCGCGCAGTGCCGTCGTCGCGAGGTGGTGGGCCGATTCAGCGTCGAGCCGGCGCAGCAGGTGCTTGAAGAGAAGCGCGTAGGGATCCACGGCGCCTGCCAGCCTAGAACGGGTGCTCCGTCTTCGCGTCGCGCTGGTCGTTGCCGTCCTCGCGGGCTGTGTGGGCGTCGCGCTGCTGCTGCGAGGGCTGACGCAGGACGACGAGATCGTTCCCGTGGTCCCGACGCCGCCGGGCGCGACCCGCGGCGAGGCGGTCGATGACCCGTTCGCGTGGACGCCGAAGCGCTCGCTCCAGCTCTCAGACCGCGCGGCGGCGGGGACGGCGCACCCGCTCTATACGCGCTCGCCCGGTGGCGCGGCGGCCACCGCGGAGCGCGTGGCGAAGCTGCGCCCGCAGATCGAGCGCGCCGCGACGGCGGCCGGCGTGGACCCTGACCGGCTTGAGGCGCTCGTGTTCCTGGAGAGCGCCGGGAGGCCCGACGCGCGCGCTCCCGGCGGGATCGAAGGCGCGGCGGGGCTCACGCAGATCCTCGCCGAGACGGCCACGAGCCTGCTCGGGATGCACGTCGACCTCGAGCGCAGCGGCAACTACACGCGGCGGAGGGAGCGGGCGCTGCGCGACGGCAACCTGCCCCGCGCCGCGGCGCTGAACCGGGCGCGGCGGCGCGTCGACGACCGCTTCGACCCGGCCAAGGCGCTCGCCGGCACCGCGCGTTATCTCAAGCTCGCCAAGCAGCGCTTCGGCCGCGAGGACCTCGCGTTCGTCTCCTACCACATGGGCATGGGCAACCTCGAGAACGTGCTCAAGGCCTTCGGTGGAGGGCGGCGGTCGTACGCCGAGCTGTACTTCGACTCGACGCCGCTGCGCCACGAGGCGGCCTATCGCAAGCTCGCCTCCTTCGGCGACGACTCTTCCAACTACTTCTGGAAGCTCGGCGCCGCGATGGAGATCATGCGGCTCGCGCGCACGGACCGGCCAAGGCTCGACCGGATCGCCGCCCTGCAGACGTCTGACGACTCCGCGCGGGCGCTGCTGCTCGACGGGGCCCCGCAGGGCGAGCTGCGCACGCTGGGAGGCACCGTCGCCGACACCGCGCTGGAGGTCGCGCCCGACCTCCAGGTGCGCCCCGAGGCCGCCGGCGCCGCCCTCTACGCCGCCGCCAAGGTGCGTGAGATCTCCGGCGCGCCGGCGCTGAAGGTCACCCGCGCGTCCGATGGCGGCTGGAGCTTCCGCGTCGCGCGCACGTACGGCTCCGACGAGCAGGCGCGCGCGTTCCAGTACGTTCTGGATCGCCTGCAGGTCCTCAACGTGATCGCGTGGTCGCGCGCCGCGCGCTCGATCAACGTCACCGCGTCACGTGACGCGAAGGTGCTGGAACCGCTGCTCGACCGACTGGGAGGGAGTGCGAAGTGACCGACGCCATCCGGACGCCTGAGGTGTTGCTCGACGGTCTGCCTGGCTTCGGCTGGGCACCCAGCTTCCGCCAATGGGCCGGGATACGGCTCGCACACGTCGACGTCGGCGAGGGAGCTCCGGTCCTGATGCTGCACGGCGAGCCGACGTGGAGCTACCTCTGGCGCAAGGTCGTACCGCCGGTGCTCGCCGCCGGACGGCGCGTGATCCTTCCCGACCTGCCGGGCTTCGGGCGCTCGGACAAGCCGCTCTACGAGGAGTGGTACACGTACGAGCGCCACACGGCGGCGATCGCCGACCTGCTCGAGGAACTCGACCTGCGCGACGTCACGCTCGTCCTGCACGACTGGGGCGGCCCGATCGGCCTGCGCGTCGCGGTCGAGCAGCGCGAGCGGGTGGCGCGGCTGGTGCTGATGGACACCGGCGTCTTCACCGGCGAGCAGCCGATGAGCGAGGCCTGGCATCGCTTCGCGGCCTTCGTCGACCGCGTCGACGAGCTCCCGGTCGGCCTGATCGTGCGCCGAGGCTGCGCGACCGACCCGGGCGACGAGGTGGCCGCCAACTACGACGCGCCGTTCCCGAACGAGGAGAGCAAGACCGGGGCGCGCGCGTTCCCGCTGCTCGTCCCGCTCAGCCCGTCCGACCCTGGCGCGAAGGAGGGCAAGCGGGTGCTGCGCGCCCTGCAGGGCGACACGCGCCCCACGCTGATGCTGTGGGGCGCGGAGGACCAGCCGCTGCCGCCGTCGGCCGGCGAGACCTTCGCGGCCGCGCTCGGCCGCCCGGCGCCCCGCCTGATCGAGGGCGCCGGCCACTTCCTCCAGGAGGATCGCGGCGAGGAGATCGGCGCGATCCTCGCGGACTGGCTCACAACCTAAACGCCACATAAGGGGCCAGGCCCCTTATGTGGGCTTTAGGAAGCGTTGGCCTCTTCGAGGATCTCGTCGACGGCCGGAGCGCTGGCGCTGGCGCGAGCCTCGTAGTCGGCACGGGCGCGCGGATCGGTCGTCACGACGCGGTTGGAGTTCATCGCCCGCGAGACGGCCTCGCGCCAGCTGCGCGGGAGGACGGCGCCGAGCGTGATGATCCCGGCGAGCCGCTTGGGCGCCCAGACGTCGAAGCGCGGGACCTTGATCGCGGCGACGGTCGCGTCGGCGATCTCCTCGGGCGTGACGCGCTTGACCATCCGCAGGTCCGGCACGCCGGAGGCGAGCTCGGTCTTCGCGAAGCCGGGCATGACGACGGTGATCTCGACGCCGGTGCCGCGCAGCTCCGCGCGCACGGACTCCGAGAGGCCGATCACGGCGTGCTTGGTCGCGACGTAGGTGGCCAGGCCTGGCGCGGCGGCGCGGCCGGCGAGCGACGCGATGTTGACGATGTGGCCCGTGCCGCGCGGCTTCATCCGCCGCATGGCCTCCTGGGTGCCGTGGATCACGGCGCGCACGTTGATCTCGAGCTGGCGCGAGATGCTCGCGTCGTCCTCCTCGTCGAGCGCCGTGACCATCATGATCCCGGCGTTGTTGATGAGAATGTCGATCGGGCCGAGGCGCTGCTCGACCTCGTCGAGGAAGGCGGTGAAGCCTGGGCGGTCGGTGACGTCGAGGGCGAGGCCGATCGAGCCGTTGTGCAGCTCGGCGGCGGCAGCCTCGGCCGCGCCGGCGTCGAGGTCGCCGATGGCGACGACGACCCCCTCGCGAGCGAGCGCGCGGGCGAGCGCCTGACCGATCCCACGGGCGCCGCCCGTGACGACGGCGACCTTGCCGCTCAGCGAGCGGGGAGTCTTGGACATGGTGTCAATTATGGCGAGGCATTCAGCCATGCCCCTGGTCTTGTGCTCAGGCTCACAGGAAGGCGCCGTTCGGCAGATACGGGCTGAACGGCCCGACGTCGCCCGCGAGGAACACCGCGCCGCGATTGGTCCGCAGCTCCAGCCCGGCGTCGCGGCACTCCTCGATCGCCCATTGCTGGGCCGACGAGAGCCACTCGGCCGAGGCCTCGCCGTCGCCGGCGCGGGCAAACGTGGTGCGCAGCAGCGCGCGAGCGCCGTCCTCGTCCAGCGCGGCCAGCAGGCGCAGGCCGCCGGTGGGGCTGAGCATGGCGTAGCCGCGCTCGGAGACCAGCAGCGTCGAGCCCATCTGCAGCTGCGCCTCGATGTCGACGCCGTGCGCGGCCCCGCGCACGTGGCGGTCGACGACCTCGGTGAAGGGGATGTCCGCGGCCGCGCCGGCGCGCGTGACGCCCGGATCGACGACGCCGCGCGGCGTGCCGGTGGCCCAGAAGCACGGGTGGGCCTGGAGGCCGAGCCGCGAATAGGCCCGGATCGCCCGCGGGTCCTGCGACGACAGGATGATCCGCCCGCGAGCGCCGTCGGCGTAGTCGTGCGCCCGCGCCAGCAACTCGCGGCCGACACCGGAGGACTGCAGGTCAGGCCGGACGATCAGCAGCGAGAGGCCCCAGACGTCCTCGCGGCGCAGCGCGAGCGCGCAGCCGCCGATCCCGTGCTCGTCCTCCACGACCCAGGCCCCGGCCGGGTCGGTGCGGATGAGATGGCGGTAGCGGATCAGCGCCACCGCAGGGTCCGGGGGCGGCTCGGGCGGCTCGTCGAAGCGGCGAGCGAGGTCGTCGAAGGCCGCCACCGTCGTCTCCAGCGCGGCCGCCGCGTCAGCCTCGACCATCGGGCGGATCACCGGCACGAGCCCTAGGCTAGGGCGATGAGCAGCTTCTTGCTCGACGGGCAGCGACTGGCGTACACCGTCCACGGCGAAGGGCCGCGCCTGACCGTCCTGCTGCACGGCCTGCTCTTCTCCCAGCGCATGCACGAGGAGTTGGCGGGCGCGCTCGCCGCGCGCGGGCACCGCGTGGTGACGCTCGATCTCCTCGGCCACGGCGAGTCCGATCGCCCCCTCGAGAAGTGGCGGTACTCGATGCCGGCGTACGGCGCCCAGGTCGTGGCGCTGCTCGACCACCTCGAGGAGCCCGAGGCGGTCGTCATGGGCACCTCGCTCGGGGCCAACGCCGCGCTGGAGGCCGCCGCGCAGGCCCCCGGGCGCCTGCGCGGGATGGTCATCGAGATGCCCGTGCTCGACCACGCGCTGATCGGCTGCGCGCTCGCGTTCACGCCGCTGATGGTCGCGCTGACGGCCGGTGAGCCCGCCATGCGCGCGCTGGCCCGCACGGCGCGCCTGATCCCGCGCCGGCGGCTGCCGTGGCAGGCCGACATCCTGCTCGACTGGATCCGCCAGGACCCCGAGCCGAGCGCCGCCGTGCTGCAGGGCCTGTTCTTCGGTCGCGTCGCGCCGCCGCGCGAGGAGCGGCAGGCGATGCAGACGACCACGCTGGTGATCGGGCACCAGTTCGATCTCATCCATCCGTTCTCGGACGCCGGCATGCTCGTCTCGGAGCTGCCTAACGGGCGCTTGCTCGAAGCCGGTTCGCTGATCGAGCTGCGCGTGGCGCCGAAACGGTTGACGGATGAGATCGCGACGTTCGCGGAGGGGTGCTGGCGCCCGCAGAGAGTCAGATCGCGGCGAACGCGCGCGTCATAAGCGGACATCCTGCCGCTACCCTGACGCCCCGAATGTCGAGTCGCCAAGAGGAAAAAGAACGCCGCAAGCGCGAGCGTCAAGAAGCCGAGCAGGCCGCCCAGGCCGGGTCGGCGCGTCGTAAGCGTATGCAGATGGTGTTCGGCGGTCTGATCGCCGTCCTCGCCGTCGTCGCCGTGGTGGTCGTCGTCGTCGTTATCGGCGGCGGAGGAGGAGACGACGAGGTCGCAGCGGTCGCCAAGGGCGACGCCGCGATCCCCGCGCAGAAGGAGTCCGACCTCAAGAAGGCCGCCGCGGCCGCGGGCTGCAAGCTCGTGGCGGCTCCCAACGAGGGCGCCGGGCACGAGGAGAAGACCTTCAAGCCTTCCGACTACAAGTCGAACCCGCCCACGTCCGGCTCCCACTTCCCGACCTGGTACGACGACGGCGTCTACGCCCCGGGCGACACGCCGGAGCTCGGCCGGCTCGTGCACACGCTCGAGCACGGCCGCATCGACGTCCAGTACAAGCCGGGCACGGACGCGACGACCCGCGCGCAGCTCGAGACGTTGGTCAACGAGTCCGACGGCGGCTACCACATGCTGCTGTTCCAGAACGAGACGAAGATGCCGTTCGCGGTCGCCGCGTCCGCCTGGGACAACTACATCGGCTGCCCGACGATGAACCCGCAGGTCTTCGATGCGATCCGGGCCTTCCGCCTGGAGCACATCGACAAGGGCCCGGAAATCGTCCCGTAGCGGTTAGTCTCGCCAGCCACCGGTCTCGCCTCGATAGAGGCCGTGACCGGTGACCGCCATGCGCGCGGTGAGGACGAGGATGCGCAGGTCGAGACGCAGCGACGCGTGCTCGATGTAGAAGAGATCCAGCTCGATGCGCTCGGGCCACGGGAGCGAGGCGCGGCCGTTGACCTGCGCCCAACCCGTGAGCCCGGGACGCACGTCGAGCCGCCCGCGCTGACGATCCGTGTAGGCGTCGACCTGGCGCTGGAGCGTCGGCCGCGGGCCGATCAGCGACATCTCGCCGCGCAGCACGTTGACGACGTTGGGCAGCTCGTCGATCGAGGTGCGGCGCAGCAGCGCGCCGATCCTGGTGATCCGCGAGTCGCCCTCGTCGACCGCCATGCCGGCGCCGATGTGCTCGGCGCCGCTGACCATCGTCCGCAGCTTGATGACCTCGAACGCGTGCCCGTCCTTGCCGACGCGCCGCTGGCGGTAGATCGGATGGCCCGGGCTCTCGAGCCGCACGGCCAGGGCGGCGAGCGCGACGACCGGCGCCGCGAGCGCCGCCACCGTCCCGGCGATCGCGAGATCGAGCGCACGCTTGCGCCGCGAGTGCAGGTAGGGCGCCGGGGTCATCGCGTTCCCTCGGGCGCGTCCCAGCCCGCGGGCGTGCCGTGGCGCAGCCAGTCGTAGAGGCCCGCGGCGAGCGCGGCGGTGGTCAGGACGTAGTAGCGGGCGACGAGCGCCGGGCGGGCGCCCGTGCCGGAGAACGCGGCGGCCAGCAGCGCCGCCTGCGCCGCCGCGGCGGCCTGGTAGACACGTCCGCGGCGCAGCAGGGCGAGCGTGGCGACGCCGGTCAGCACGTGCAGGAGCGGCGTGCCGTAGCGCAGCAGCCGGTGCGAGACGATCATCAGCGCGTACAGCGGCGAGTAGCCGCGCGGGTCGGCGAGCCCGCCCTTGAAGACGATCGGCCAGCCGTGGGACATCATCCGCCGCTTGCGGGCCCACTCGCCCTCGATCGACGGCACCATCTTCTCGCTCGCCCGCGCCTCGGGCTGATAGACGGCGCGCCAGCCGTTCTTGACCATCCGGAACGGGAACGAGAGGTCGTGGCCCATGATCGGATCGACCTCGACGTAGGCCTCGCGGCGGACCGCGTAGATCGCGCCGTTGCCGCCCGTGACCGAGGCCAGCGCCGATTCCTGCGCGCGCAGCCACATCTCGTAGCGCCAGTAGAGGCCTTCCTGGTTGGTCCCGGCCTCGTTGGTGAACTCGACGCGGCCGCAGACGTAGCCGACCTGCGCGTCGGCGAACGGGCGCGTCAGCTGGAGGAGCGCGTCCGGCTCCCACAGCGCGTTGGCGTCCGAGAAGGCGATGACGCTGCCGCGGGCCGCGCGTACGGCGGCGTCCTGCGCGCGGATCTTGCCGCCGCGCGGAAGCTCCAGGACCCTGTCCGCGCCGGCGGCACGTGCGCGCGCCGCGGTCGCGTCGGCCGCCCCGTCGACGGCCACGATCAGCTCGAGCCGGTCGCGCGGCCAATCCAGCGCCAGCGCGTTGCGCACCTTGGCCTCGATCACCGCCTGCTCGTTGTAGGCGGCCACCACCAGCGTCACGAAACCGTCGAACTGGCCGGCCGGGGTCGATCGGCGGCGAGCCCATCAGGCGGCGCAGCAGCAGCCAGCGCGGGCGCGTACAGCGCCTGCGTCCAGACGATCAGGGCGGAGGAGATCCAGAAGAGCGCGCGCACGGCGGCGAGATGGTGGCAGACCGCGCTGCGCAACACTTCACAGCGTGGCCACCCTGTCCGACGGTGTCATCACCCTGCGTCCCCCGGATGACCGGGACATCGACGCCCTCTATCGCGAGTGCCAGGACCCCGAGATCCAGCGCTGGACGGGGATCCCGTCGCCGTATCACCGCGTCAACGCGGTCGAGTACCTCGAGCGGGTCGAACGCGAGGAGGCGGAGGGCAAGATCGTCGCGTTCGTCGCCGTCGACGGCGACGAGCTGCTCGGCTCCTTCAGCGTCATGGAGCTCGACCGGGCCCCGCACTACGGCGAGATCGGCTACTGGGTCGCGGCGTCGGCCCGCGGCCGCGGCGTCGCCTCGCGCGCGGTCACGCTGCTGCGCGACTGGTGCGCGAGCGGGCTGGGCCTCGAGCTGATCGAGCTGCTGATCCACGAGGACAATCAGCCGTCCCATCGGGTCGCGGAGCGCACCGGCTTCCTCGACACCGGCGAGCGCCGCCCGGCGCCCCGGACCGAGAGCGACGGCGCGGCCAACCACGCGGTCTACGTCTGGAGCCCCGCGTAGAGCGCCAGCGTGCGCTCGGCGATCGCGTCCCACCCGTACGGGCCGTCCGCGGCGGCGCGCGAGGCGGCGGCCATCCGCGCCAGGCGGTCAGGGTCGGCGAGCAGGGCGCTGAGCGCGCCCGCGAGCGCTTCGGCGTCGCCTGGCGCCACCAATTCCGCCGCGCCCGTCGCAGCGATCTCCGGGAACCCGCCGACCGCGCTCAGCAGCATCGGCCTGCCGAAGGCCAGCGCGGTGAACAGGACGCCCGACTGGTCGATCTCGCGGTAGGGCAACACGACCAGGTCGGCGGCGCGGAACGCCCCGGCCAGCTCCGCACCGGAGACGAAGCGCAGCGCGGTGCGCACGCCGTCGCCGTGCAAGGCGGAGACGTCCATCCGCGGCATCCCGGCGATCCACAGCTCGGCGCCTTCGGGCCGCTCGGCGCGCCGCCAGGCCTCGAGCAGCACGTCGACGCCCTTGTAGGGCCGCAGCAGGCCGAAGAAGAGCACCACCGGCCCGCGCGGCGAGCCGAACTCCGGCGGCGGCGCGGCGTCCTCGGGCTGCTCGGTCAAACCGTCGAGCGCGCCGTGGGCGATCACATGGATGCGCGCCGGATCGAGACCGAGCTCGTCGCGCAGCCGTGCGGCGCCGTGCTCGGAGTGCACGACGATCGCGTCCATCCGCTCGTAGAGCTTGCGCTGGCCGGCCAGCTGGCCCGGCTTGGGCTCGCGCGGCAGCACGTCGTGGGCGGTCAGGACCCGCGGATGCTTCGGTGGCAGCAGCCACGCGTCCAGGGCCTGCACCGAGAGCCACTGGAAATGGACCACGTCGGCGGCCCGGGCGCTGCGGCGATAGCGGAGCATGTCCGGGACATGCTGGGCCAGCCGCGCGTAGCGCCGGCCCCGCTCCGGAGCCCAGCGGTAGAAGGTCTCGCGCACCGCGACGCCCGGGGCCGGAGGGACGTCGCCGTAGCTGAATGCGCTCGTGAACAGCTCGACCTCGGCCCCCGCACGGGCAAGTGCCGAAGCGAGCGCCCGGTCGTAGGGCGGAGTGAAGGCCGCCGGATCGACCAGGTGAACACGCACGCGCCAAGTATGGAGAGCGGCGCGTACGGCAAGATGCATCCCCCTTGCCCGTCGAACTGTCCTTCTGCGTCGTCAACACCGAGCAGCGCGGCCTTCTCCGCTATTGCCTGGACGCGATCGCGCGCGAGCGCGCCACGGTCGACTTCGAAACCGAGGTCCTCGTGCTCGACAACGCCTCCCAGGACGGTTCGGTCGACGTCGCCCGGCGCCACCCTGTCGAGGCCGAGGTGATCGCACTGCCGTTGCGCCGCGGCAAGAGCGAGAACGATTCCGTGCTGCTGCGGAGGGCCCGCGGGCGCTTCTGCCTGCTGCTCAACGAGGACTCCGAGCTTGAGCCAGGCGCGACGGTCGCGCTGCACGACGCGCTGGCCCGCGACGACCGGGCGGGTGCTGCCGGCGCGATGCTGGTGCGGCCCGACGGCGTCCAGCAGCCGTCGGCCTGGCGGTTTCCCACCCCGATGACCGCACTGCTCACCGCCCTGTTCCTGCACCGCTCGCTGGTCGTGCAGAGCAAGGGCGACGTCCAGCGGCCGGTCAACTGGGTGCAGTCGGCGGCGATGTTGGTCCGCCGCACGGCGGCCGAGGAGATCGACTACTTCGACCCGGCGTTCTTCGTGTACTCCGACGAGGTCGACTTCTGCCGCCGGCTCGCCGACGCCGGCTGGCACACGATCTACGTGCCCAACGCCCGCGCCGTCCACCACGAGCAGCTCCAGACCGGCAGCGTTCCGTCGCGGCGGATCGTCGAGTTCTCGCGCAATCGCGACCGCTACATGCGCAAGCACCACAGCGCCGTCTCGGCCGCGCTGGTGCGCTACCTGACCGCGTTCAGCTACGGGATGCGCGCGGCGGCCGCGGTGGTCCTGCCCGGCCACGACTCGAAGCGCTACCTCAAGCACGTCACCGCCACCCTGCGACCGAGCCACGGCGAAGGGCTCGCCGAAGCCGCGGAGGAGTTCAACCGGCGCTTGTCGGCGCCGCCCGTCTGAGCAGGCGCCGCGCGGCGACCAGTTCGCCCGGGCGGAAGAAGCGCGCGGCCATCAGTGCGGGCACGATCGCCGCCAGGGCGAGCGCGCGGGTGATGAAGCCGACGGCGCCCGCGGTCGGCAGCAGCAGCTCCCCCGCGGTCGCGATCCCGCCGGCGATCAGCGTGAACGTCGCCAGCCGCGCCCACTCGAACGCGACCGGGAACAGGTTGCGCGTCAGCGCCCACATCACGATCAGGACCACGACGTAGGCGCCCGCGAGCGCCAGGCCGGCGCCGGCGATCCCCAGCGGGGGCACGAGCGCCGCGAGCAGGATCACGTTGACGACGAGACCGCAGAGGGCCGCCGGCGCGTTGCGGATCGTCACCTGGGCGCGCCCGGCCATCGCGACCAGGACGAGGAAGAGCCCATACAGCGCCCAGCCGAGCGAGACCCACGGCAGCGCCTCGTGGGCGGCGAAGAACTCCGGCGCGGCGAACAGCCGCACGAGCCAGCGCCCGAGCAGCGCCAGGCCCGCGACGACGATGCCCGTGAAGAGCACGTAGTACGTCGTGATGCGGGCGTAGACGCGCGAGGCCTCCTCGTCCTCGACGATCGAGTACGCCAGCGGCGGCCACGCGTACTGGAACGCGCGCACGGTGAAGACGACGATGCCGGCGAGCTTGACCGAGAGCGAGTACAGGCCCGCCTCTCCGGGGCTCTCGAAGCGGTACAGCCAGAAGCGGTCGATGAAGAACAGCGCGAAGACCGAGACCTCGGCGGGCACGGTCGGCAGCCCGAAACGCAGCATCCGGCCCAGCTGGGCGCGTTCGATCCCGCCCGGGCGCAGGCCGAACGCCTCGCGCTCCTTGATCCACAGGCCGATCAGCACGACCGTCGAGGCGACGTAGTTGCCCAGCAGCAGGCCCAGCGCGCCCTCGTCGCGGCCCACGACCAGCCAGACGGTCAGCACGACCGTCAGCGCGACGTTCGTCAGCGAGGCGATCGCGAACGTCCGCGCGCGCTCCTCCACCCGCAGCAGCGCGTAGGCCAGTTCGAGGTTCGTGAACGCCCACAGGCCGAGCGCGGCCGCGCGGATCAGGTCCGGCTGCGAGCGAGCCCAGCAGCGCGCGCGAGATCGGCTCCGCGGCCGCGGCCGCCGCGAGCGCGAAGAGCGTGGTGACGATCAGCAGCGTCCCGGTCGCGGTCCGAGCCAGCCGCCGGCGGCGCTCGACGTCGGCATCGAGGTAGTGGAAGCGCACGAACGCCTCGCCGAGCCCGAGCCGCAGGACGATCGAGGCGAGGATGATCGTCGTCAGCAGCAGCTCCGCCGTGCCGTAGTCCGCCCGCGTCAGATGGCGCGTGTAGACCGGCAGCAGCGCGAGCGCGACCACCTTCGAGACCGCATCGGCGAGCTGGTACGCGGCCCCGGTCCGCAGCAGCCGTCGCAGATAGCTCGTCATGGCGCCGCAAGACGGTAGAGCACTCGGCCGGCAGCCCGGCGCATTCCGGCGGCACCGGCCCGCTGCCGGCGGGCGGGCGGCAACGACCCGTGCATTCGCCGGCGATGCGCGCTCCTGCCCCCCGAGTGCTCTAGCGTCCCGGCGTACATGACCGACCCCGCTGGCGGCTTCGGATGGCGTGCGGGCAAGACGCCCTATTCCCTCGGCGGGATCGCCGAGCGGGTGTCGCGCGCCACCGGGGAGGAGCCGCCGCCGATCGCCGTGCTGCTGCTCCCGCGTGAGCTGGAGTCCTTCATCCTGCGTGATCAGGCCGAGGACCTGCTGACCGGGCCGGGGGTCGTCGCCGTCGAGCCCGCCCGCGTGCCCTACGGGGCGTACCTGCGCGTGCCCGCCTCGGTCGCGGACGGCCTGGCGGCGACACAGGCGCGCCGGCTGCGCCTGCCCGGCATCCCGCGCGCGATCGTGATCTTCCACCCGCTGCAGTACCCGCTCGCCCGTGGCCTGATCGCCCAGCACCCGGACGCCGAGCTCTGGTACTGGCGCTGGGACCGCTACGAGGTCGCCTACGACGCCTCGCCGCGCCAGCGCGACCGGCTCGAGGAGCTGCACCTCGCCGCGAGCATGCGCGCCGCGGTCAACGTCGTCGTCTCCGATGCGCTCGGGGACGTCGCGCGCGAGGAAGGCGCAGAGCCGGTGCTCGTGCCGCTCGCCGCCGACTCCTTTCCGGCGCCGGCGCCGGGCGAGGCCGTCGTCGCGGTGTCGCTCGGCCACCTCGGGCACCGCACCGACTGGGCGCTGCTGCGCGCGATCGCCGAGGGCATGCCGGAGCTCGTGCTGCTGCTGGTCGGTGCCTGGCACGAGGCGGAATCCGGCCGCGACCCCGATTACCAGGCCTGCCGTACGGCGCCGAACCTCGTCTGGCTCGGCCGGCGCAACGACGAGGAGGCGGCCCGGCTGATCCTGCTCGCCGACGTCGGCATCGTGCCCTTCGAGCGCTCCGAGTTCAACGACACCGCGCTGCCCTACCGGATCCTCAAGTACGCCCGGCTCGGGCGCCGCACGATCTCACCGGACCTCAAGGGCGTGCGGACGTGGGACCGCGCCGTGACGATCGCGAACGACCCGCAGGAGTGGATCGCCGCTCTGCGCGAGCAGGCCGGCACCCGCACCCGTCCCGACGTCGAGCTGCGCGAGTGGGCGCTGGCCCAGACCGCCCGCTCGCAGAATCGGCCGCTCTGGGAGCGCCTGGAGGCCTTGGGCATCGCGAGTGGGCGGTTGGGCTCCGAGCGGCTCTAGGGGCCGCTGTGGCCCGCGAGAGCGCCCGTGGAGGAGGGGCAGCGCTCAAGGGCTCGAGCCTGTGCGCGAGCACGATCGCGCACCTCGCACGGGTTTCGCACTCAAACGGTCATCGGGTACGCCGCGCGGGCACGTGGCACGTTGGCGCTCGGCAGCCGGACGCCTGGGCCGCGCAAGTGGCAGGCTGCCGCTAGCAGCGGCTGTACGCGCTCAGCAGCCCGTGCCTGCCGATCGGCTGGAAGCCTTCGCTCGGGAGGTTGACCAGAGGTGAGGTGCCGGCGGCGAAGCCATAGCGGCGAAGTGCCTTCTGGCCGAGTGCGAAGACCTCCACCCCGCGGTCGCGACGCTTGGCGCTCCGGGCGCCGATCGTGGCGTCCTCGAGGTGCCAGCGGGCGTCGGGCACGAGCCGGTAGGTCGGGAACGTCAGCGGTCCGCACGTCAGGCCCTCGCGGACCGACGGGTCGTCGAGCAGCGCGATCAGGCTGTCGTGGGTCGCGCGGATGAAGCGCAGCTCCTCGCGCACGTTGGTCAGCGAGGGCGCGAGGATGATCAGCCCGAGCGCGCCGGCCGCCGTCGCGGCCGCTGAGCCCTTGGCCCAGCGCCGGCGCCAGGCGTGCTCGCGCGGCAGCGCGGTGAAGCCCAGCAGCGCGTAGCCGGCGAACAGGCAGAGCGAGATCGCGGGCACGGTCAGGTAGCGCGGGAGGATCGAAAGGCCGAGCGCGCCGGTGCCGACGAACGTGATCACACCGGCCGCGAACAGCGCCAGCGGGACGCGAAGCGCCGTCCAGCCGTAGGTGCGGACCGCGAGGAGGACGCCGAACGGGGCCAGCAGTGCGACCGGCGGCCGCACAGTGGCGCCGACGAAGGACACGAACGAGCCCGGGACGTGCTCGAGCCCGCGCACGCGGCCGAGGTCGTCGGCGAGCTCGCTCGTCGCGTGCAGCGAGTGCAGCGGGTCGCCGGTGACCGCGAGGTCCACGAGCGCCCAGATCACGGGCGCCGCGACGAGCGCGACCGTCAGGCCGGCGAGCGGCGCCCAGCGGCGCGGCTCCCCGCGCGCCTTGGCCACGTGCCACAACCAGAGCAGGCCGCCGAGCACCCACGCCTCGGGCCGCAGCAGCCCGGCCGCCACGAGCAGCGCCATCGGCCGGCCAGGGCCGCGGCCCTCGGCCTCCAGCACCGCGGCCCAGACGACGAGCGCGAGGAACGGCGCGTCGACGTACCCGCGCGCCGCGTAGAGCAGGAAGGACGCGCTGGCGGCGACGAACAGCCCCGCCAGCGCGCCGCTCCAGCGCCCGAAGACCGCGGCGCCGAGCCGGTAGGTCCCGAACACGAGCGCCGCGTGCGAGAGCAGGCACACGAGCACCAGGGCGCGATCCGCCCCTTCACCGAAGAGCAGCCCGAGCAGCGCGCCGAGCAGGACATAGAGCGGATGCTGCGTCGGTGCCGCGTAGGCGGTGAAGGTCGGCTCGATCCCGTCCAGCAGCTGCCGGCCCCACACCAGGTGGTAGTAGGAGTCGTAGTTGGGATAGGTGCGCGTGAGAGCCCAGACGAGCACGGCGGTGGCCGCCAGGACCGCCGCGGCGACGAGCTCGACGGGCCGCGAGAAGCGGCTCGCTGCTTTCACGGCGTGGTGGGCGCCACGACCACCGGCTCGCGGCGATGGCCGTTGAGCGCCGCCGCCGCGTCCTCCTCATCCTCGGCGCGCGCCGAGGCGGGGAAGGCGAGGGCCGTGCCGAGCGCCAGCAGCGTCCAGGTCACGGGGTCCTCGAGGAAGGCGGCGTAGAGCCACGTGTGCAGCACCAGGGCGGCGAAGCCGGCGGCGATCGCGGCCCGCACGGGTGAGCCGCGCGCGCCCCGCAGGAGCCGCATGAAGGCCAGGACCAGCAGCGCGATGTAGGCGGCGAAGCCGAGGATCCCCTGTTCGGCGGCGACCGTGATCGGGATCGTGTGCGAGGCCGACGTCGCCTCGCGGCTGGAGCTGCGCTCGTGGCGGCGGTACTCCGCGTTGAAGGCACCGGACCCCCAGCCCAGCAGCGGCTTCTCGCGCGCCAGCTCGACGCCGCCGCGCATCAGATCCGCGCGGCCGGAGGTGGCGTTGTCGAGCGATTTGGCGTCGCCCAGGTCGATCCGCAGGGCGCTGCCGAAGGCGAAGACGATCACCGCGCCGACGACCAGCGCCAGCAGCACGGGCGCGATCACGACCTTGCCACCCCAGCGCAGCCACGCGAGGACGGTCAGGCCGAGCAGCAGCGCCGCGAAGCTCGACTGCGAGAGCGTCGTCAGCAGGCCTCCCCAGAGCACCGCGAGAGCGAGGATCGTCAGCGCCAGGCTGCGTGGCCGCTTCGCCCAGATCAGCACGCTCGCCAGCCCGATCATCACGAGCGCCAGGAAGCGCCCGTAGATGTTCGGGTCAAAGAACAGCGAGTTGACGCGGAAGTACTCCTCGACCTGGTTGGAGGCGATCACCTTCGGGTTCAACAGCAGGCTGCGCGTCTGGAACTCCCAGAAGCCGACCGCGGTGAACGCCAGCGCCAGCGCCACGAGCACGCCGCCACCCCAGGCCAGCTGGAGCGGCGTCCAGCGCAGCCCGCGCAGGAGCGCGAAGAGCAGCGCGAACGGCACGTAGAAGAAGACGACCTGCTCGAGCGCCTTGGCGCTGTCATCGGCGTAGACCGACTGCAACGCGTAGAGCACGATGCTCCCGAGCAGCACCCACTCCAGCGCGCCCGAGCGTTCCGCCGGCTTGACGCCCGCGTGACGCGCCGCGAGCCGCGGGACGATCCACGCGACCGCCCCCGCCCCGATCACCACGTAGAGCGGCACGAGCAGGTTCGCCGTGCTCCCGCCTGACTGCACGGGCACGCGGAACGGCAGCGCCGCGAGCGCGGCGACGCCGAGCACACCCGGGCGGCGCGCGAACAGGTAGGCGAGCGCGCCCATCGCGGCGAGCCCGACCGCCGCCGCCGCCAGCGCCGTCGGGCCGCGGTCGCGCGCCGACTCCATCTGCGGCGAGTTCCAGATCTCGCCCACGAGCAGCACGGGCGTCAGCACCAGCGCGCCGAGCATCGCCCACGCGCGCCCGCGCATCGTGCGCCCGAGCACCGCTCCCGCCGCCAGCGCGGCGGCGAGCACCATGCCCGCGACCAGGACGCCGTCGCTGATGGCCGCCGTGTCGCTCATCGCGTGGACCGGATCCTCGGCTCGACGCCGCGCAGGATGTCGACGATGTTGCGCGTGACCTGGCTGACCGACGGATCCTTCAGGTGCCGCGGCCACTCCGGCAGCCCGACCCGGATCACCGTGCCCTTGCCCAGCTGGACGGCGGTGAGCGCCGGCCGCAGCTCCGCGCGGATCCTTGCCCGAACTGGTGGCCGCGGCCTCCTCCTCCGGGCTCAGCGGCTGCCCGACGGCGCTGAGCAGCTTCGCGTTCTTGCCGGTGACCGGGGCCGACTCCTCGAGTTGCGTGAAACCCTCGAGGTCCAGCGCGCCCTCCATCAGCCCGTAGTCGGTGTTGTCGTCCATCTGGCTGAGCGTGACCGGGCCCGACGTCGTGCGCGGCTTGCCGAAGCGCGCGCCGAACGGGTCGGTGGTCGTGGGCTGCGTCGCCCGCAGCAGGGTCCCGGAGTCCTCGGACTCGCGGACGCGCAGCCGGACGCCGCGGCGCATCGAGTCGCCGCCGAAGAGCGCGACGTTGCCGCCGTCGTTGACGTAGCGCCGCAGCCGGCTGCCGAGCGTGCCGGTGATCCAGCGCTCGGAGCCGATGAAGAGGACGCCGTCGCGATCGGTCGCGCGCGGGTTGCGCGTGAGGTCCAGGTCGATGTCACTGGTCAGGTCGTACCGGATCCGGTGGCGGTCAAGGAAGACCAGCAGCGGCGCGACGTCCTCGGCGAAGCCCGCGGGCAGCCCGCCGGTGCCGACGAGCGCGCGCGGCCAGCGGACCGTGGACCCGGCGCTGTTGAGGGTGTTCGGGATCCCGTCGAACGGGCTGTCGTCGACCTTGTCGCTGCCGAGCCAGGTGATCGTCGGGACGACCACGAGCAGCCGCTCGCGGCGGTCGGCCTGCACGAGGAACGGGACCGTCGTGTGCCAGCGCCCGGAGCGCAGCTCGAGCAGGTAGACGCCGGAGGGCGCCCTTTGGCGCGCGGAACGTCAGCAGGGCGTCCTTCGACGAGCCGCGGGCGCGGACCGCGGAGTCGCCGACGCGGCGCACGCGCCAGCGGTATCCGGCGCCGCGGGCGTCGACGCCGAACTCGACGCGCTGACCCGCGGTCACCGGGCGCACCGGCGGCTGGGCGGCGATCCCGCGCACCGTGACGCCCGGGCGGCCCGGCACGGCGCCCTGCTCGAACTCGGTCGGCGTGATCCCGACGTTGCCGGCCTTGTCGCGCACTTCGGACTGGACGATGTAGGTCCCGGGCTCGAGCGGCTTGCCGCCGGCGTCCAGCCCGTCCCACTTGGCGCGGTGTGCCCCCGCGGCGAGCTTGAACTCCCTGACCTCGCGCGGCTTGCCCTGGTCGGTGCGCAGGACCCGGAACGTCGTCGCGTAGAACGTCGAGACGCGGTCGATGTAGACCTTGACCTCGCGGTCGCCCTGGGAGATCACGTTGCCCTTGCGGTTCTGCGGGTCGTTGCACTTGTAGCCGATGCAGACCTTCGACTTCGGAGCACGGGTGTCGACCAGCGTCGTCTTCTGCACCGTCGCCGAGCGGCCCTCGTCCTGCAGCGCCACGCGCAGCCGGTACCGGCCGTCGGGCACCTGCTGGCCGGCGTCGTCGGTCCCGTCCCACTGCAGCCGCAGCGGCCGGTAGGGCTTCATCTCCGCCGCGTCGCTCAGGCGCTTGATTCGGTCGCCGTCGAGGTTGACGACGTCGATCGTGGCCGTGTCGGCGACGGTCAGCGAGATCGAGATCTTGTTGATGTCACGCTTGCCGTCGCCGTTGGGCGAGAAGTAGCGATAGATGCTGCGGACGTCGACGACCGGGGGCGCGCTCTTGAGGCGCTGAGCGACGAAGAAGGCCGAGAAGGTCGCCGCCACCAGCACAACGAAGGTGACGCGGGCGACGATCGTCATCGCCCCGGCGCGGCTACGGACTCTTGTCGGCACCGACGATCACGACGACGTCCCACCGTTTCGGCGCCTTGGCGATCAAGGCCTGTGTCGCGTCGTCGACCTGCTTGATCTCGGTCATCCCGAGCGTGTCGGCCACGCTGGAGGCGATCGCCTTGTTGCCGCGGCGATACATGACGACCGAGGTCGCACGCTGCTGCTCCTGCGGCGCGGTGAGCGCCCCGAGGTTGTCCTTCGGATAGCCCTCGTTGAGCAGCAGCTCCAACTGCGTCGCGGCGAGGTTGGGCGTCCCCGTGCCGTTGTAGATGCCGACGAGCGCGGTGTCCTTGGTCGGCGCGGGCGCCGCGGAGGCGGTCGCGGACGCCTCGGCGGTCGTGCCGTCCTCCGCCGTGGGCGTCGCGACGACGTTCGGCTTCGGCGGCGTCGTCGGGTCATCGCCACCGAGGACGCGCGTGAGCAGGAAGACACAGCCGACCAGCACCAGGACGCCGATGACGGCGGTCAGCCCGACCGCGCGCGTGTTGGACTCGCGCCGCGGCGGCGGAGCGGGTGCGCGCCGCGGGGGCACGTTGGTGCGGCGCGGGGGCAGCGGCTGCGGATCGGCACGGCGCGCGGCGGGCGTGGCCGGAGCCGGGATACCGCCGCCACCGCCGTTGATCGCCTGCGCTGCGGCAGGTTCGCCGTTCGCGAGCGCGGCGGCGGCCACAGCGACCTCGGCCGGCGGCGCGGTGGCGACCGCGGCGGTCGGCACGGGCGCCGGCGCGCCATGGTGCGTGGGCACGTGCGGCTCGTGTACGCCGGCGGCGCGGGCGAAGGCCAGTGCGGCGACCTCGGCCGGCTGGAGCTTGACGGCGCCGTTGGTGGCGACGGAGGGCGAGAGCGCCTGCGCGGCGGCAGCCTGGCGCACGGGCGCCGCGGCGGGCTGACGCGCGGGGACCGGGGTCGGCGGCGTGCGCCGGGCCTCCTCGGCGTGCTCGGCGACCGCCAGCTCGAGCTCGGCGGCGCGCTCAGGAGCACGGCCCGCCCATTCGCGCAGACGCTTGACTTCGCGCGCCTGGGCGAAGTAGAGCAACGTGAGAATGGCCAGGCCGAAGAAGGCGGCGATGCCTACGTAGGCGCCGAACTTATCGACCTGGTCCTGGAGCGAGAACGCGAAAAGCACCATGGAGCCGAGCGGAAAGTCTAGGAGGCCGGTTGCGCCGGCGACTCCGCGGTTGCTTCGACGACAGCCGTCCGACCACCTGCAAGCTCCGCCACAGCCGACGCCAGAGCGGCTGCGTCGCCCTCGGCGACGAGCAGCCCGATCTTGTCGAACACGTACCCCACCCACGCCGGATCGACGGCCGGCCGGCCGGCGCGCATGATCTTCTGCGCGGGCGTCGGCTCGGGGCGCTCGTAGGCGTTGAAGAGCTGCTCATGCAGCTTCTCACCGTGGCGCGGGCCGATGATCTCGATCACGATGTCGCGGCCCGGCGTCAGGCCCGAGAAGCGGATCATGTCCTCGGCGAGATCCATGATCTTCACGGGCTCGCCCATCTCGAGCGCGTAGACCTCGCCGCCCTGGGCGAGCGAGCCGGAGCGGATCACGAGCTGGACCGCCTCCGGGATCGTCATGAAGAAGCGGGTCATCTCGGCGTCGGTGACGGTCACCGGGCCGCCCGCCGCGATCTGGCGGCGGAAGATCGGGACCACCGAACCGGACGAGCCGAGCACGTTGCCGAAGCGCACGGCGGAGAACGCGGTCTCCTCGAAACGGGCGTCGGCGGCCTCGACGGCCCACTCGGCGAGCGCCTTGGAGGCGCCCATCACGGTCGCCGGAGCCACCGCCTTGTCGGTCGAGACGAGCACGAAGGTCCGCACCCCGTACTCGCCGGCGATCGCGGTCAGCGCCCGCGTGGCGAGCGCGTTGTTGCGGACCGCCTCGATCGGGTTGTCCTCCATCAGCGCGACGTGCTTGTAGGCGGCCGCGTGGAAGACGACCTCCGGCCGGTGCTCGGCGAAGACGTCGCGCATGCGCTCCTCGTCCTTGCAGTCGGCCAGCACCGAGACGGAGCTCTGGACGTGGCGCTCGTCGATCAGCTCGCGCTCGATCGCGAACAGGTTCGCCTCACCGTTGTCGATCAGCACGAGCCGGCTCGGGTTCACGCGGGCGATCTGACGGCACAGCTCGGAGCCGATCGAGCCACCCGCGCCGGTGACCATCACGCAACGGCCGGTCAGGTAACCGCCGACGGACTCGATCTCCATCCGGATCGGCTCACGCCCGAGGACGTCCTCGACGCGCACCTCGCGCAGCTGGCGCGTCAGGTGGCCGCCGGTCTGCAGCAGCTCGAAGACGGTCGGCATCGTGCGCACCGGCACGCCGCGCTCGCGGCACGCGGTGACGACCCGCGCGCGCATCGTGCCCGGAGCGGAGGGGACGGCGATCAGGACCTCGTCGGGCTCGACGTCCTCGAGCACCTCCGAGAGCTCCTCCGTCGTCCCGAGGACCCGCAGGCCACGGTCCACGCTCATGTTCCGCTTGCGCGGGTCGTCGTCGACGAAGCCGACCGGGCGGTAGTTGAGCTCCGGGTTCTTCGTCAGCTCGCGCAGCAGCAGGCGGCCGCCGTCGCCGGCGCCGACGATCAGCACCGAGCGGGCGTTGCGGGACGCGCGGAAGCCGCTCAGCGGCCGCTCGTAGACGAAGTGCACGAGGTAGCGCGTGCCGGCCAGCATCGCCCCGCTCATAAGGCCGAAGAGCATCAGCACGCCGGTCGGGATCGTGATCGAGACGAAGCCCGCGCGGGTCATGATCAGCTGCGGCTGGACGACCGCGACGTAGCCGACGAGCGCGAGGACGGCGAGCACGACACCCTCGGCGATCTTGATGTACTCGCGCTGCGAGGAGTACCGCATCCAATGCCGGTACATGCCGACCGCGGTGAAGCACACCAGCGAGCCGACGACCGCGAACGCCAGCGTGCGCGTGAAGAGGTCGAAGTAGCGGTCCGGGATGCCGCCGTCGAACCGCCAGCGGTATGCCAGGTAGTAAGCGAGTGCGACCAGCCCCGCGTCCAGCACCAGCTGCGGAATCGCGTGGCGATGGATCGGAAAGGCCGCTGTGCGGAGCCGGCGGCGCATCCGGGGCAGTGTATTGGGCCGTGCGGCGTGAAGACCCGGACCTAACGCGCCTTCACGAAGAGATCCGTGAACACGTCGGGATCGCGGCGGATCCGCGCGGGGACGTCGGAGCCCGCCCCCCGGCGCTCGAACACGACGTCCTCGGCGCGCGTGAGACGGAGCATCCGCCCGTCCGCGATCAGACGCTCGTCAACCGCGCCGAGGCGCCCCTCGAAGGTCGTCCAGACGGGCGTTCCGAGCGCGACGGCCTCGCGGTTCATCGTCCCGCCGGCCGAGATCACGAGGTCGGCGAACGCGATCAGCGACTGCGCGTCGATCGCCTGCTCGGGCACGATGAACCCGCCCTCGCGAGCCAGCTCGGCGCGCTGCTCGTCCGTGCGCGGGAGCACGACGACCTGCTCGCCCTCCAGGCGGTGCAGGACCTCGGTGAAGACGGGTGCCTCGAAGCGGTGGTAGAGCGAGACCGCCGGCGGCGTGCGCACGACGGCCAGCGGGCGTTCACGATCCAGCCCGAGCTCGGCCAGCACCGCCCTGTCGGGCTCGAAGTCCGCGAGGTAGTACTCCTCCTTGAGGCCCTCGTAGCGGCGCAGCTTGTCGAGCGTGGCGCCGTACGGGGCGAGGCGCTCGGGCGGGATCACGTCGGGGACGACGACGCCCGCCGCGAGCCGGCAGTTGATCTGGTGCTGCTGGCGCGCCCACTCGTAGTCGAACGCGGTCACCGACGGGATCCGCAGCAGCTTGGCCGCGATCGAGATGTCGTTGGAGCCGTGGCCGAGCGCGAGGTCGATCCGCTTCCCGCTCGCCCAGCGCACGAGCGCGCCCGAGCGTGAGGCCAGCCCGACCGCCTTGGCGGCGACGTGACCGCCGCGATGGTGGCCGATCGCGGTGTGGTCGATCTGGAAGCGCTCGAGCAGGCCGAGCGTCTGCGCGAAGTCGCGCGCGGTGACGAACACCTCGTCGCCGCGGCGACGCAGCGCGTCGATAACGGGCCGCATGACGAGCACGTGCGGCGAGTTGGTGAGGTCGATCCAGACGCGCAAGGGCGCTCAGGCTACTTCGCGCAAGTTTCCCCGCAGGGTCTCGTTCGTGCGCCTCGGCGCCTCGGGTGGCGGTGTCTCCGATCTGCGCAAGGTGCTCGCCTACGCCCGCGCGCGCACGGCGGCCCGGACGTCACGCTCGCGCCCGGCACCGAGCCCTTCACGGGCTCGCTCGTGGGCTGACGCGTCGATTGCAGGCTTGACGGGCGCTTGGCGCGGGAAATACGCTGCATGCACGGAGCGTTCCGCGCCCGCCCGTCCAGCCATGTTCACCTCCCAATCCCTGCGCGCCGTTCCGCAGCCCGGATCGCTCGTCTTCCGCGAGCACCGGCTCGATGACGTCGTGCACCAGATCGACGTCCAGGGCGCGCTGACGGAGCGCGGAGAGCTGAGCCGCCGCATCGACGCGGCGCTCGACGGCGGCGTCCGCTGGCTGATCCTCGACCTCTCCGAGGCCCACGCGGTCTCGGACCCGGTGCTCGAAGGGCTCGTCGAGGCCGCCGCCGCGCTGCGGGCGCGCAAGGGCGAGCTGATCGTCGCCGGTGCCACACCGTCGGTCGCGCAGCGGCTCGCCGCCTATGACGTCGCCCACCGTCCGGCCGTCGCCGCGAACGTCGATCAGGCCGTAATGATCCTTAAGATGCTGCGGCCGAAGACCGACATCCGGCGGCCGGCGCAGCGTGCGAAGCAGCGGATCTCGTCTCTGACCCTGCCGCGGATCGAGCCGACTTAAGCACGACCGGGAGGCTGCCGCCGCCCGGACCCCCACTACGCTGGGCGCGTGCTCATCGCGTCCATTACCGATCCGCTGGTCCAGTTCGCCGTCGACGTCATCGACAAGATGGGGCTGATCGGCGTCTTCCTGCTGATGGTCGCGGAGAGCGCCTGCCTGCCGATCCCGTCAGAGGCGACGATGTTGTTCGCCGGCTTCAACGTCGCCAACGGCGAGTACTCGCTCTTCGCCGCCACGGCCGCCGGCGTCACGGGCAACGTCGTCGGCTCCTGGATCGCCTACGGGGTCGGCTACTTCGGCCGCGTCGACCTGATCGAGAAGCACGGGCGCAAGATCTTCATCAAGCCGCACCACCTCAAGTGGGCCGACGACTGGTTCGCGCGCTACGGCGACGCGACGATCTTCTTCTCGCGCATGCTGCCGATCATCCGCACCTTCATCTCGCTGCCCGCGGGCGTCGCGCGGATGCCGTTCTGGCGCTTCACGGTCCTGACCACGCTCGGCTGCATCCCCTGGGTCTTCATGCTCACGTTCATCGGCAAGCAGGCCGGCGACAACTGGGAGAACTGGAAGGAGCACCTGCACTACGTCGACTACGTGGTGATCGCGGCGATCGTGATCGGTGCGATCTGGCTGTTCGTGCGCTATCGCCGGCGGCGTGGGGCCGACCCCGCCGTCGATGCCGCCTGAGTTCGCGCAGGTCGCCGCCCTGGGCCTGATCCAGGGCGCGGCCGAGCTGCTGCCGGTGTCCTCGTCCGCCCACGTGGCCGCGGTCCCGTGGCTGCTGGGCTGGTCGGTCGCCGACTGGCCCGACGAGCGGCGCAAGGAGCTGGAGGTCGCGCTGCACGCGGGAGCGCTGGCGGCGATGGCGCCCGCGCTGTGGCGCCTGCGGCCCGACGCGCGTACCCTCGCGCTCTCGCTCGCGCCGCCGGTGATCGCGGGGTACCTGTTGGAGCGGCCGATCGAGGAGCGCCTCGGCGGACCCGCGGGGCTCGTCGTCGGGTTGCTGGGCGGAGCGGCGGCGCTGGCGGCGGCGGACCGGGAGGCGGCCGGAAGACGGGCCTCGTCGCGTGCACGCCGGTCCGCGCCCCGGCGGAGGGGACACGTCCTGGCAACCTTGCCCAGAACCGCCGTGCGGGACCTGTCCCCTTGGGCGCCTGGGCTCGTACTTGGCGTGGCGCAGGCTTCGGCCCTGGTTCCCGGCGTCTCCCGGACCGGCGCGACGCTCGCCGCCGCGCGGGCGCTCGGCTACTCGCGGCCGGAGGCCTCGCGGCTCTCGTTCGGCGTCGCCGGGCCGGTGCTCGCCGGCGCGACGGCGCTGAAGGGCTGGCGCGGGCGCCACGCCGCCGACAGGCGGCTGGCCGCCACCGGTGCGCTCGCCGCCTTGGCGGGGACGAGCGCCGCGCTGCGCCTCGTCGGCCTGGAGCGCCGCCGTCCGCTGTGGCCGTACGCCGCCGAGCGAGCGGTGCTCGCGGCGGCCATCCTGGCCGTGCGCTACCGTCGAGCGCAGTGAGCACCGACGCCTACGCACGGTCCGGCGTGGACCAGCATCTCGCCGACCGGGCGGTCGCCGCGCTCGTCGGCGTCCTGAAGACGATCGACACCGGCAAGCCCTCGCGCTCCGTGCTCTCCAGCGGGCACTACGCGGCCGTGCTGGAGATCGCGCCGAACCTCGGGATCGCGGTCGGCACCGACGGCGTCGGCTCCAAGCTGATCCTCGCCGAGCAGACCGGCCGCTACGACACCGTGGGCATCGACTGCATCGCGATGAACGTCAATGACGTCGTCTGCGTCGGCGCCGAGCCGATCGCGCTGCTCGACTATCTGGCCGTCGAGCAGGCCGACCCCGCGGTGATGGAGCAGATCGCCATCGGGCTCAAGAACGGGGCGGAGCAGGCCGGCGTCGAGATCCCGGGCGGCGAGGTCGCGATCCTGCCCGAGCTGATCCGCGGCCATCCGTCGCCCAACGGCTTCGACCTCACGGCGACGTGCTTCGGCACCGTCGCGCTCGACCAGATCGTCACGGGCGAAAGGATCGTGCCCGGCGACGCGCTGATCGGCCTTCCCTCCAGCGGCCTGCACTCGAACTCCTACTCGCTCGCCCGCCGCGCGGTCGAAGGGCTCCCGCTCGACGGCCCCTTCGAGGGCGGCACGCTCGCCGACGCGCTGCTGGAGCCGACGGTGATCTACGTCCGTGCCGCGCTCGAGCTGATCCGCTCCGACATCGCGGTCAACGGCCTCGCGCACATCACCGGCGGCGGGCTGCTGAACCTGCTGCGCCTCAACGAGGCCGTCGGCTTCGCGATCGAGGACCCGTTGCCCGTGCCGCCGATCATCGACCTCGTGCGCGAGCGCGGGGAGGTCTCCGACGCCGAGGCGTGGGAGGTCTTCAACATGGGCTGCGGCTTCGTCGCCGTCGTGCCCGCGGCACAGGCGCAGGCCGCGACCGAACTGCTGGCCGCGCACCACCCGGGCAGCCGCCGGATCGGGACCGTGACCGCCGAGGCGGGCCGCGTCTCGGTGCCGTCGTCCGGCGTCGCGGGCGATCGCACGGGCCTGACCGCTGCCTGACGCGAGGGCGCTGTCGGCTCAGCGCTTCTCGAAGAGCCAGAACGTCACATCGTCCCAACCGCTGCCGTCCGGGTTGCGCGGCTCGAAGCGCTGATCCAGCAGGCGCAACTCAGGAAACAGCTCCGCGTAGAGCGCGCCCCAGTCGCGCTTGAACAGGGCTCCGTCGTGCCCGCGGTAGTGCACCTCTTCGAGTTCGTCGGAGTGGTACTCGCCGCAGAGGACGTAGCGCCGTGAGCAGCGCACGACCTCGTTCATGACGATCGGCAGCGCCTCCGGAGGCTGGTGGATGAGGACCGTGGTCGTGAACGTGAGGTCGAAGAGACCATCGCGGAACGGCAAGGAACGCGCCGGCGAGCGAACGGTGTTGACGTCGGGCAGCGACGCGCGCACCTCGCGCAGCGCCTGCGCGTTGATGTCGACGCCATAGACATCGAGCGGATCCACGAGTTGCGTGAGCCAGTGCAGATTGCCGCCGACGTTGCATCCC
Source organism: uncultured Solirubrobacteraceae bacterium (assembly GCA_963848475.1). GTDB lineage: Bacteria > Actinomycetota > Thermoleophilia > Solirubrobacterales > Solirubrobacteraceae > Solirubrobacter. The sequence goes on from CAWKDW010000014.1 coordinate 277,811, forward strand.
ACCTCAAGGGCGCTGGCGAACGGATGGTCTCCGTACAGCCAGCGCCAGAAGGCCTCACGGCCTTCGGCCGCGGTGCGGTTGCGCTCGATGTAGCGGTCGCCGAACTCGTCGCGCCAAAGCGCTTCGAGCCGACTGACCTCCCCGTGATCGCTCATCGGCGAATCATGCCATGAACCTCCGTCGCGGCCGCGAGTGCAACCGGGGCCTCAACCGGAGAACCGCCACACGGCGATCGAGCCGGGCAGCAGGGCGTTCGGGCCGATCGCGTTGGGCTCCAGTTCGAGGATCTCGACGTCGCTGCGGCGCTCGAGCACGTCGATCAGGTCCCAGCTGTAGTGGTTGATCTGCATGTAGCGCCGGCGCAGCAGCCCGAGCAGCCCGTCGGACTGCGCGGCCTCCAGCGCGTCGTACACGAGCACGCGCGACACCTTCTCGCGATGGCGCGCGATCGCCTCGACGGCCGCCGCCGCGGACGGGAGCTGGTGCAGCACCATCGAGAGCACGACGACCACGGGACCCGCGGCGCGCTCGAGCGAGACGGCGTCGGCCTGCAGCAGGTCCAGCGGGTCGACGGCGATGCCGTGCAGGCGGCCTGCGAGCTCGCGAGCGCTCGGGGCGAACTCGCCGCCGCCGAGCGCCACTGCCGGGAACGCGCGGGCGTACTGGGCCAGGTGGTAGCCGTACCCGCACCCGAGGTCGACGATCGATGCCGCCCCGTCGAGCTGGCGCCCGACGCGATCGACGAGCAGCTCGGTGGTGCGGCGGAAGGCGTCCTCGGCGCCGGCGACGTAGAGCTGCTCGCCGATCGACATCGCGACGGGTGCGGCAGGGTCCCCGAGCTCCAGCCGCTTGACGTCCTCGACGCTCAGTGTCGGGTCGGCCTCGACCGCGCGCAGCAGCGGCCCGTACTTGTCCTGGTCGTACTCGCGCAGGACGCTCGCGGCCGTCCGCGGTTCCCGTGTCTGACCACTGAGACCGAGCACCCTGGCGGGCCACGGCGACCAGCGCGGCAGCTCGTCCAGCCCGATCTCCCGCAGCCCCTCGCCCATGCGGCGCAAGGATGCCACGCGCCGGCCTCAAGCTCGCCCCCGGCCTTGCCGATATCCCCTGCGATGAGTTCCCGTCGCCTCAAATTCGCCGTCAACGACCACTACCGTGAGTCGCTGGCCTTCGTGCGAGCGCTCCTGAACGCGGGCCACGAGCTCGTCTCGAGCGGGCCGGCCGACCTGCTGCTGATCGACCTCGATCCGCCGCTCTCCGGCTACCAGAAGCTGATCAAGACCTACCACGACATGGGCGCGAAGGTCGTGCTCTACCCACACGGCGGCGGCGGCCCCGTCCTGAGCTACGACGGCCTCTGGGAACCCGACCGCCGGATCGCGGCGAACCTGCTGACCGGGCCCGGTCAGGCAGAGTTCATGCGCCGGATCCAGTACCCGTCGCCGACGCACACCGTCGGCTGGTCGTACTGCGAGCTGCTCCCCTTCCGGGCCTGCGACGACGTGCAGCACGTCTGCTTCGCGCCGACCCATCCCAACGCCGACGGCTCGATGGCCGACTCCCGCCGCGCGCTCAACGCCGAGGTCTACTCGCGACTGCTCGAAGGCCCCTGGCGCCTCACCGTGCGCCACATCGGCACGCTCGAGCAGAACGGGCTGTGGGAGGCCGACGGCGTCGAGTTCGTCAACGGCCGGCTCCAGGCCGAGACGGCCGAGATCGACGTCGTCGACGCGGTCGTCGCCGGTGACGGGACCTTCCCGACGCTCGCCATCGCGCGCGGCGTCCCCACGGTCATGTACGGCCAGGCCACGCTCGCGCTCGGCCTGCCCGACGAGACGCTGATCCCGCCACGGCGCGCGGATCGCTACATGGACTACATCCGCTACCCGTTCGACTTCTCCGACGGCCCGCTCGAGGAGATCGTGCGCGCCGCGGCCCGCAGCGAGGCGCCGATCGCCGACTGGAAGCGCCGCTTCGTCGGCGAGCCCTTCGATCCCCGCGCCGCCGTCGCGATCATCGAGCAGATCGTGGACGGGCCGGCGCCGGTGCACATCGACCCGTCGCGCCGCTTCACGACGCTCGGCCTCGTCGACGAGATGCTGGAGCGCCCGGAGCTGCTGCGGACCTACACCGAGGCGTTCGGGCCTGACGATGACGCCACGCTGATCCTGTGGGCTCCCGGCGTCGGCGGCCCCGCACTGCTGGACATGACCGAGCGCGTGATCGACGCCGCCGGACTCGACGCCGACAGCCTTCCCGACATTCTGCTGACGCCGCTCCCGGGCTCGCCGGAAGCCGATCTCCAGCTCGCCGAGCGCGCCGACGCGCTGCTCAGCGAATGGCCGTCGACCGGCCGCATCGGCAAGTTGCCGCGGTTCGCCGCCGGGGCCTCGCAGGCCCTTCGCGCGGCCTCGGCGCCCCTCGCCGTCGTGTGATCAGATCCGCTCGATCTCGCTGAACGGCAGCGAGAGCGGCCGTCCGCCGGGCGGGATCGCGGAGCTCACGCGCCGCCCCGCGGCGAGGGCGACGACCATCGCCATCGTGTCGCAACCGACGACCGTGTCGGCCCAGGCGATGTCCTCGGCCAGCGAAGCGCCCGTGCTCAGCTCGACGCCGAACCCCGCGTACTTCTCCGGGGCCTCCGCGGGATGCCGCCGCACACGGATCTCCGCGGGCGGCGCGAGCTCGAGGTAGCGGCGCAGCGCGTCGCGCTCGTCGTAGCCCCAGGCGAGCGGATCGCCGGTCAGGCGGGCGGCGACCTCGGAGGTCGGCTCGGTGACGTAGAGCACCCGTTCCAGCGCGCCGCGCGGGCCTTCGAGCGCGCGGATCTCGGCCGCCGCGTCCTCGAGATACGGATTGCCCTGCACGATCACGGGCGGGCCCGGGACGGTCTCGCGTGCGATCCGGGCAGCGTGCTCGTCCGAGACCCAGAGCTCGTCCGGGAGCAGCTCGAAGCGCTCGGGGTAGTTGACCCAGTGGTCGAGCCAGACGGCGCTGCGCACGCCGGCCTCGCGGGCCGCGCGCACCACCCGTCGCTCGTGGTCGGCGGTGCCGCTGGAGCCGCACAGCACGAAGTCGAAGCGCGCGAGGTCGGGGGCGGCCGCCAGCGGCTCCAATCCGGGATTCGTCCGCGCGAAGACCGCGCGCGCCGGGCCGTCGAGCCACAGCGCGGCCGTCCTGCCGCGGCGCAGCCACGCCGCGATCACCTCCGCGCCCCCGGCGTCGTGGGCGGCGACCAGCAGCTTCAGCGGGCCAGCTCGCTCCGGCGGGCGTGGACCTTGCGGAACGCGGCCACGATGTCGTCGATGTCGCCCTCGCTCAACCCCGCGTGGATCAGCGGGTGGAAGACGACCTCGTGGTCGTGCATGCGCTCGCAGGTCGCACACGTCCCGTCCTCGTAGCTGCCCGAGCCCGCGTTGCGGGGGTCGGCGAACGCCGCGGCGGCGCGCTCGCGGTACAGCGGCTGCCGGTACAGCGGAGCGACGTAGCCCTCGGTCACGGGCACGCCCTCGGCCTGCAGCGCGGCCGCGAAGGCCGCGCGCGGGACGCCGAGCGCCTGCTCGTCGAGCCGCACCACGTGCAGGTAGTAGGCGTGGCGGACCCCGTCGGGAACGTGCGGCGGGGTGATGCCCTCGAGGCCGGCGAGCCCGTGCGTGAGCCGCTCGGCGTGCGCGATCCGCGGCTCCGTCAGCTCGTCCAGGCGGCTGAGCTGGACCTCGGCGATCGCGGCTTCCAGCTCGCCGAGGCGGTAGTTGAAGCCCAGCACGTCGGCGGAGCGCGAGCCCATGTCGGCCACGACCGCCTCGCCGTGATTGCGCGCGAGCGTGAGCCGCTCGGCCAGCCGGTCGTCGTCGGTGACGGCGACGCCACCCTCTCCGCACTGGATCGTCTTGTGGTAGTTGAGGCTGTAGACGCCGATGTGGCCGAGCGTGCCGGCGTAGCGGCCGCCGCGCATCGCCCCGGGGGCCTGGGCCGCGTCCTCGATGACCACGAGCCCGTGCTCGTCCGCGATCGCCATCAGCGCGTCGAAGTCCGCCGGCAGGCCGAAGATGTCGACGGCCACGATCGCCTTCGTCCGCGCGGTGATGCGGGCGCGCACCGATTCCGGGTCCAGGCAGAACGTGTCGGGATCGATGTCCGCGAAGACCGGGATCGCGCCGTTGACGAGCGCGCAGACCGCCGACGCGGTCATCGTGTAGGGCGAGACGATCACCTCGTCGCCCGGACCGACGCCCGCCGCGGCGACGGCGGCGTAGAGCGCGGAGGTCGCGGAGTTCATCGAGATCGCGTGGCGGGCGCCGAAGCGCTCGGCCCAGGCGCGCTCGAGCGAGCGCACGCGCGGGCCGCCCGCGAAGTCCTCGCCCCACGCGCCGATGAACTGCGACAGCACGCCCGTCTCCATCACCGCGGCCACCGCGCGGGCCTCCGCCTCGCCGACGCCGAGACGCGGCGGGAAGGGGGTCGTGCGCGCCGGTGCGCCGCCGTGGACCGCGAGGGCGCCGGTCATGGCGGCCGTCACAGCTTCACCGAGCCCTCGGGCGTGTAGGTCGGGGAGATCAGGGCGCGATCGATCATCCGGGCCTTGAACGGCGCGAACTCGGGCCGGCCCTGAAGCGCGGCGATGTGCTCGCGCGCCTCGTCCTTGTCGCCGCGGTAGGCCAGTCGAGGCGGCGTGCTGGATCGTCAGCGAGACCATCGCGTGCACGTCGCTGCGAACGCCCGCGTCGATGCCGAGCCGCGTGAAGATCTCCTCGAAGGTGTCGCGGTCCATGTCGGTCGGCTCGTCCGGGAAGCGCTCCTCGACCGCGTCGCGCTCCAGCGGTTTGAGCAGCTGGAAGGCATAGGTGTCGTCGACGTGTGCGACGAGCCGGAAGTGATCCGCGAAGAGTGCGTGGAACACGGGCAGCCAGAAGCACGTGTACCAGCCGTAGTCCTGGAAGACGAAGTGGCTGTCGGGGCGCACCCGGTCGCACATCTCCAGCGCCCAGTACTTGGTCCCGAACCAGCTCTTGCAGCCGTCGACGAAGACGAGGCTGTACTCGCGGCCCTCGGGCGGGGCGAAGAGCTTCCGGCCGCCCGGCGAGCGCTCGCCGCGGTGGCCCGGAAGGTAGGCCTCGTGTGAGCGCATCAGCGGCGAGTAGTCGTGGCCGGAGTGCAGGACGTCGAAGACGGCCTGGAAGCTGCCGGACTTCTTCATCGCCTTGTAGTCGGCCCGGGTGATCCACCCCGCGTTGATGAACTGCTCCCAGACGGGCGGCAGGTCACCCTCCTTGGCCGAGAACCAGTCGAACGTGTGCAGCAGCGCGTGCTCGCGCCGGCGCGGGTTGGCGAGCATCCCGAGCGCGAGCCCGCGGGTGGTGCCGCCGAGCAGCGGGCCGTTCTCGAACACGTCGCCGTCGCCGTCCCAGAAGGTCGCGGCGAAGCGCAGCAGGAAGCGGCGCTCGTTCGCGCTCGCCGCCGAGGGCAGCTGGTTCACGCGCGCCTCGACGTCGCCGTTGAACGGCTGGCCCAGCAGCTGGCCGAGCAGCGCCGGCGAGAGCGCGGGGCCGATCACGCCACGGCGCAGGTCCTCGAGGCTGCAGCCGAACTTCGGCGTGTGGTCGCGCAGCAGCTCGGCACGCACGGCCGAGGCGTTGGCCTTCGCGTCCGCGTCGTCGCCCGCCAGCGCGAACTCCGCCAGCGCGTCCCCGAGGCGGCCCTGGCGGTGCGCGATGAAGCCGAGCACGTTGTGCGCGCTCGCGTCGTCCGGATCGAGCGCGAGCACGCTCTGGGCGGTCGCGCGCGCGCCGCCGAGATCACCTGCCTCGACCTGCGCCTCGGCGCGGGCGATGGCTTCCTCACTCATGCGCGCAATGTAGTGGCTGGCCCCCGGCCGCGGCGGACGCGCGGATGTCGGCGACGAGCGCCGAGCGCCTTGACCCCGTCGTCGCCGCTGCAGGCCGGCTCGCCGCCCTCGCGAACGCAGCGGACGAGGTCGCGCACGGCGTGCAGCGTCCCGTCGCGCAGCGCGCCGGTCACGCGTGGTCCGGGGCGGAGCACGCGATAGCCGGGGTGGCGCGGATCGTCGCCGACCGTGAAGTGCTCGAGCACGTGACCGGACTCGGCGATCCGCAGCCGGCCGAGCGTGCCGGTCAGCTCCATCTCGAAGGCCGTGAAGTGCTGCGTGTCGAGTGCGGCCAGCCGGGCGCCGGCGCCGCCGGGGAGCGTCAGCTCGGCGTCGAGCGACGGGTCGGCGCCGCCTTCCTTGAGACGGTCCCAGCCGCGGGCGCTGACCGGGTCTCCGACGAGCATCCGCAACAGATCGAGCCAGTGCGTGCCGTTGTGGGCGAGGCCTTTGACGTAGCTGCCGGAGACGTGCTGGAGCTCCCCGAGCGCGGCGACGTCGAGCTGCTGGAAGGCCGGGGCGAAGCGGCGCGTGTAGTTGACGGCGAGGACGATCCCGCGCTCGCGGGCGAGCGTCGACGAGCGCCCGCGGCCTCGACGACGTCGAGTGCGAGCGGCTTCTCGGCCAGCACGCCGCGCACGCTGTCGGCGCGCAGGCAGAGCTCGATCAGCTCGGCGTGGGTGCCATCCGGGGTCGCCACGCTGACGAGCTCGGGCTCGGCCTCGGCGAGCAGGGCGCTCGGATCGTCGTACGCGGGAACGCCGAGCGCGCTCGCCGCCGCGAGATCGGCGTCGCAGGCCGCAATCAGGTCCGTGTCCGGACATGCCGCGTAGGCGCCCGCGTGCGAGAGCACGCCGACGTCCGGGTGCGCCGGGCGGCCGCTGCCCGCGCCGATCGCCCCGCAGCCGAGGAGCGCCGCTCCTCACCGCGCGGGCTTCTGCTCCACGTGGCGGTTGAGATCGGCGAGTCCGGGGCGCTCGTCGAACAGGGCCAGGATCGCGTCGAGGTCGAACGCCGGATCGCCCGGGTAGAGCGTCTCGAAGATCGTCCGGATCAGCTCGTAGTCCTCCGGCGTGTCGACCGTCAGCCGCAGCGCGCCGGTCTCCGGGCGCTCGGAGACCACGCTGCGCAGCCGGTAGCGCTCCGGGTGCTCGTAGATGTAGAGCGAGACGTGCTCGCGGTCGGCCGGGTCGTCCGTGAGCTCCGCGACCTCGGCCAGCACCGCGGTCGGGAAGGCCTGGACGTCCATCCCGCGCGGGTAGGTCCGCTCCAGCGTGTTCGAGCAGTAGTCGACGTCGCCGTCGAGGAAGCGGGCGATCACGTGCCCGATCACGCCGGGGTCGATCAGCGGGCAGTCGCCGGTCGTCTCGACGATCAGGTCGGCCTCGTAGGCCTGCGCGGCGCCGAGCACGCGGGCGAGCACGTCCTCCTCGCTGCCGCGGAAGCAGCCGATGCCGAGCCGGTCGGCCAGCGCTTGCGATCGGGTCCGAGGACGCTTCCGCGGTCGTCGCGATCACGATCTCGTCGAGCGCTTCCACGCGTCTCAGCCGCTCGACCATGTGCTCCAGCAGCGGCTTGCCGGCGGCCTCCAGCAGCACCTTGCCCGGAAGCCGCGAGGACGTCATCCGGGCCTCGATCGTGCAGACGGTCCTCATGCGAGCGCGTCCAGCGTGACGAGCGAGTCCTCGGAGGCCGGCTGCGCGAGCTCGCGGCCGAGGACCTCCTCGACGCGGTAGGGCGCGAGGCCCTCCGGCGGGCACGGCCGGGTCGCCACGAGGTCGTGCGGGCCGAGCCGGTGACCGGCGGGGAGGTCGCTCGCGAAGCGCAGGGCACGTCGTTGGACGACGGACGCGTCGGCCTCGTTGGCCTCGACGCGCTTGATGCCGTCCCCGAGCGCCGCGTCGGTGGCATTCGCCGCGTCGACCATCGCGCGCCACGTCTCCGGCGTCATCGAGAACGCGTGATCTGGGCCGTCGCGGGTCGGGTCGTCGGTGAAGTGCTTCTCGAACACACGCGCGCCGAGCGCGACCGCGGCGCAGACCGTCAGATGGCCCGCGGTGTGGTCGGAGAGGCCGAGCACCGTGCCGGGGTGACGCGTGCGCCAGCTCGCCAGCACCGAGAGGTTGACGTGCCTGAGGTTCGCGGGGTCGGCGGTGTAGTTCGTGTTGCACTGCATCAGCACGATCGCGTCCGTCTTCTCACGCAGCGCCGCCATCGCCCGGTCCACGTCGACCTCGTCCGAGGCGCCCGCGGCCAGCAGGACCGGCTTGCCCTTGCCGCCGATGTGGCGGACGATCTCCAGCCAGGTGATGTCGCCGGAGCCGATCTTGAAGGCCGGCACATGGGCATCGACGGCGTCGACGGTGGCCAGGTCGTAGGGGCTCGTGAAGTAGTCGATCCCCAGCTCGGCGCAGCGCCCGGCGAGCAGCGGGGTCCAGTCCTCGGGCACGCTCGCGTCCTCGTAGACCTCGAAGACGGGCTTCGCCCACTTGGACTGGTGCGCGAGCTGGCCGCCGAGCTCCTCGAAGCCGCGCCGGGACACGATCCGCGGCGCGATGAAGTTCTGGAACTTGGCCGCGTCGGCGCCCGCCTCGGCCGCGAGGTCGATCAGGCGATAGGCGCGTTCGAGGCTGCCGTCGTGGTTGGCGCCGATGTCCGCCACGAAGTACAGCGGCTCGCCCGGCCCGATCCGGCGCCCGGAGATCGTGATCTGGCTCATGTACCGGCATCCTCCACCAACGCGCGCGCCGACGATGCGTCGCGGCCCTTCAGCGTCGCCGCGGCGACCATCCCTTCGCGCAGGGCGCGCACCCCCTCGGCGACCGTGGGCGGCGGCGCGCCGAGCGCGTGCGTCAGACGCGTGACGTCCATCGCGGTGTTGCGCGGCCGTGCGGCCTTGAGACCGACCGAGGCGAGCGTGACCGGTTCGATCGAGGCGTCGTCGAGGCCGAACTCGCGCGCCACGATCCGGCCGAAGGCCTCCTTGGTCACCGCGTCGGCCGCGCCGAGGTTGAGGACGCCGCTGGTGTGCGCGAGCCGCTCGATCAGCCTGGCGTGGTCGGTGACGACCAGCGGCGAGAAGCGCACATCCTCGAACAGCGTCAACCGGTCGCCGCGCAGCAGCCCTCTCAGGATCGACTCCGAGAAGCTGCGGCGGCCCAGCGCGCTCCAGCCGTGCATCGTGGTCCGGAGGACAAGCGCGCCGGGGTGGGCCTCGAGCACCGCGTGCTCGCCGTCGAGCTTGGACTGCGCGTAGACGTTGGCGGGGTTCGGCGGCTCGTCCTCGGCGTGGGCCCCGGTTCGTTCCCCGTCATAGACGGCGTCGGTGGAGATGTGCACGAAGCGGGCGCCGAGCTCGTGCGCGCCCGCGGCGAGCCGCGCGGGCGCGTCCACGTTGAGGGCGCGGGCCGCGGCGGGGTCGCGCTCGCAGGCGTCGACGTCGGTCAGCGCCGCGCAGTGGATCACGAGGCCGGGCGCCGCATCGCGCAGCTCGCTCGACGCGTCCTCGCGTAGGTCGACGCGGCGCAGCGGCGTCCCGTCGGGCAGCGCGGCGACCTGGTGCGACCACCCCTCGGCGTCGTCGAAGACGCCGAGCACGGTCGCGCCGAGCAGCCCGCTGGCGCCGGTGACGACCACGCGCGTCACGCCATCGCCTCCGCGCCGACGTGGCCCCGTCCCATTGCTACGGCGAGTGTCGAATTTCTCGGCCTGGGCGCGAGAAACTCGACGCTCGCGCGGTCGCCGCGGGCGGTCACGCTTCCCCCATCGCTTCGAGCACGCGTCGCGCGCCCTGGCCGTCGATCAGCGCCCGCCCGCGGGCGGCCAGCTCCGCGCGACGCGAGGCGTCGCCGGCCAGCGCGCTGACGGCCTCGGCGATCGCCTGCGGTGTCAGGTCGGCGTGCCAGCCGAGTACGACCGCCAGGCCGTCGGCCTTCAGCGCGTCGCCGGCCGGGCGCTGGTTGTCGGCGATCACGATCGTGACCTGCGGGGTGCCCGTACGCGCGAGCTCCCAAGCGGTCCCGCCCGCGGCGGCCACGGCGAGGTCTGCCCACAACATCCGCTCCGGCACGTCGCGCGCATCGGTGACGAGCTCGACGCCCGGCCGCTCGAGCGATGCCCGGTGCGGGTTGGCGCCGCCGAGCAGCACCTGCACCTCGAGCGGCTCGGGCAGGAGCGCGAGCGCGTCCAACACGAGGGCGGAGACGTTGTCGGGGTCGCTGCCGCCGAGCGTCACGAGGACGCGCCGCGCCTGTGCGGGCACCTCGCGCGCGGGTACGTCGAGCTCGCGGAACTCGCGCCGCTGCAGCGCATAGCGCGGGCCGAGCAGCAGCCGCGTGTCCGGCGAGCGGTCGGCGTAGCGGGTCGGCGTCGGCGCCGAGGTTCTGGTTGAGCACGAGCTGCGCCGCGTAGTGGCCGGCATGGCCGTGGTCGTCGAGCGCGAGCACGTGCAGGCCGGCGTCGACCAGCGCCTGCTGGAAGCCGCCGTCGAAGTCGTAGCCGTCGAGCACGACCCAGTCGGCGCCGATTCGCCGGGCCTGTGCGGCCGTCTCCGCGGCGTCCGCGGACGTGCCGGGCACCGACCCGAGCCGCACCACGGCTCCCCCCGCCCGCGCGACGAAGGCCTGCGGCGGGTCGGCCATCAGGAAGCTGCCCTCCCCGGCCGCCTGCACCAGCGCGAGGCAGCGCATCGCGTGCCCCAGCCCGACGGCCACGCCGGCGTCGGCGCGGACGAGGATCACGCGGTCGGATCCTTCTGCTCCACGTGGCCGTTGATCGCCGCGATCTCCGGGTGCATGCGCACGTGCGCGATCACCTCGGCCATCGGTACGTGCCGCTCGGCGAGCCCGAGGTCCGCGTACAGCCGTCGCACCATCGCCAGATCGTCGGCGGTGTCGACGGTCCAGCGCAGGTCGTGCGCGTCGACCGGCCGCTTGACCGAGTGCAGGGTGAAGAGGTCGGCGCGCTCGGCGTAGCAGAACCACGTCACGTGCTCGCGCGCGGGCCGCGAGGTCGCCAGGCGATCCATCCGCTCCAGCACGTCGCGCCACAGCACCTCGGTGTCCAGCCCGCGCGGGAGGTGCGGAGCCAGCCGGTTGGAGGCGTAGTCGCAGGTCGTGCGGCGCTCCTGCAGCGCCGCGATCACCGCGTCGGTCTCCTCCGGGTCGATCAGCGGGCAGTCCGACGTGACGCGGACGACCAGATCGGCCTGCGCCTCGCGCGCCGCGCCGGCGTAGCGCGAGAGCACGTCGTGCTCGGAGCCTCTGAAGCAGCGCAGCCCGAGCCGTCGCGCCAGCTCGACCAGCGGATCGTCGTCCGGATTGGTCGTCACCGCCAGCATCACCTCGTCCGCGCGCGTGCAGCGTTCGAGGCGCTCGAGCTCGCGCTCCAGCAGCGGCCGACCCTCCAGGTCCATCAACACCTTTCCTGGCAAACGGGTCGACGTCATCCGTGCCTGAACGACGATCACGCTGTGCACGCGCGACCCCTTAGACTCCGCCGCGCACGTTGGCCCGCACGACCGGAACGGTAATGGATCTCGACGGAAAAACCCTGCTCGTGACGGGCGCCACAGGTTCCTTCGGAACCGCGTTCATGCGTGCCGTACTGGCCCGCCACGATGTCGCCTCGATCCGCGCGTTCTCGCGCGACGAGCTCAAACAGTCCGAGTTGCGCGAGAACCTTCCGGACGACCGCGTGCGCTGGCTGATCGGCGACGTGCGCGACCGCGACCGCCTGCACTTCGCCACGCGCGGCGTCGACGTGATCATCCACGCCGCCGCGCTCAAGCAGGTGCCGGCGTGCGAGTACAACCCGTTCGAGGCGGTGCAGACGAACGTCATCGGCGCCCAGAACGTGATCTCCGCGGCGATCGACAGCGACGTCCCGTTGACGATCGCCCTCAGCACCGACAAGGCCGTCAACCCCGCGAACCTCTACGGCGCGACCAAGCTCTGCGCGGAGAAGATCGTCGCCCAGGCCAACGTCTACGCCGCCGGCACCCGCGCCCGCTTCGCCTCGGTGCGCTACGGCAACGTCGTCGGCAGCCGTGGCAGCGTGATCCCGATCTTCAAGCGCCAGGCGCTCGAAGGCGCGATCACGATCACCGACGAGCGGATGACCCGCTTCTGGATCACGCTCGACGAGGCCGTCGAGTTCGTGCTCTCCTGCCTCCCGCTCGTCCAGGGCGGCGAGACCTTCGTGCCCAAGATCCCGAGCATGCGGGTGATGGACATGGCCAAGGCGATCGCCCCCGGCGCCGAGCTGCGCGTCGTCGGCATCCGCCCCGGCGAGAAGCTCCACGAGGTCCTGCTGACCGAGGACGAGGCCCGCAACTCCTACGACCTCGGCGACCGCTACGTCGTGATGCCGCAGCTGATGACCTCGGGCTACGACCACGGCGAGCACGGCGCCCGCCTCCCCGACGACTTCCGCTTCTCCTCCGACGTCAACGAGCGCTGGCTCGACGACGAGGAGCTGCGCGCGATGGCGGACGCCCTGCCGCCCGCCCGGCGCGCGAACGACCGCCGCAACGCGAACCCCGGCGCAGAGGCCTAGCTAGTCGGTCTCGTCGGGCTCCGGCGGCGGGAGCTCCTCCTTCGGCGTCCCGACCGCGCCCGGGACGCTGTCGTCGAGTTGCTTGCGCTCCCAGTCCTCGCGCACGTCGGAGATCTGCTCACCGAGCTGCTCCGAACGGCGGACCATATCGTCGGCTTCCCGCTCGTATTCGTTCATCGAGGACGGTGCTACCCGTCCGAGTCCTCCTCCGCACGTGCGCGCTCGGCGAGCTTCTCGCTCAGATAGGCGTGCTTCTCGGCGCGGCGCGCGTGGGCGCGCTCCTCGGCCGCCGACTCGGCCTCGTCGGCCTGCTCGCGCTCGGCATCTCCAAGAGCCGCCTGCTCGAGCCGGAGCTCACGCGTCTCGGGATCCTCCACGCGGAGGATTCTAGGCTCAGCCGAGGCGCACGTAGCCGATCGCCGGGCGCTGGCCCGGCGCGTAGCTGCGCTGTGAGACCTGGTCGGAGGAGTTGCCCTCGATCGTGTTGATCGTGCCGTCGGTGCCGACGGACTCGACGACGCCGATGTGCTCGTCCCAGACGATCAGGTCGCCGGGCTGCGGCTGCACGCCGGGGGTGTTGGGGATCGCCTTGCCGGACTTCTGGGCCCAGGCGTAGACATCGTCGACGCGACCGAAGCCCTGGCCGGCGTCGCCGATCGGGACGCCCGCCTCGCGCGCGGCCCAGGAGGTGAAGTAGGCGCACCAGGGACCGACGCCGGAGCCGGCCGTGGCCTGGCGGAACTGGGCGATGCGGGGGGAGTCGTTGGAGCCGGGGGGCTGCTCGGCGACGCCGATCTCGCCGCGGACGGCGTTGACGATCGCGGCGCCCGCTCCGGTCGGCGCGGCGTTGAAGAGCGAGGCGGTGCCGGTCGCCGCGGTGGCGTTGTTGAGCTGCGTGGCGAAGGCCGTGGTCTGCGAGCTCGCCGGAGTGGAGGTCGTCGACGGCGGGCGCAGCAGGGTGTTCAGCTCGGCGATGCGAGCCATTGCGACGTCAAAACTCATGCACTCATTGCTTCGGCGCAACCCGCCCCCAACTTGAGGCCTTAACGCAGACGGGCGGCCTCAAAAGAGGCCGCCCGTGCGATCCGTCCCTCGGTGGGGATTAGGCGGGCCGCCCTCCAGCGACCCTATGTACCGCGAACCGTAAGTGGAGGTGGCGGGGATGCCTATGGCTCCTGCTTAGCCGTCCGTGGCTGACCGGGATAATCGGCAGCCCGCAGCGGACCTGTAGCAACTTTCTAGACCGGTACCGGGGCGACCTCGAGCAGGACGCTGCGCCAGCGCTCGGCGGCGACGTCGATGCGCCGGTGCTCGGCGACGTAGTCGTAGGCCTGGGTGCCGACCTGCTGGCGCAGTTCGGCGTCGTCGATCAGCCGCAGCAGCGCGGCCTCGACCTCGGCGGTCGTGCGCGCGTGCACGCCGGTGACGCCGTCCTCGATCTCGGGGTAGACGTCCGGGTGCGCGACGAGCGGGATGCCGAGCGCGCTGGCCTCGAGCCAGCGCAGGTCGCTCTTGCCCTTGAAGAGGTTGCTCTCCGAGGAGGGGGCGATCGCGATGTCGAACAGCGTCATCGCGGCCGGGTAGACCTCGATCTTGCCGGGCGGCAGGGCGATCGCCCGCTCCGCGCCGAACTCCTCGATGAACTCCGCGGCGGCGCCGTGACCGACCGACATGAAGCGAGCCTCGGGCCGCGCACGCAGCACGTTGCGGATGGCGGGCTCCCAGCGCGCGAGCGAGGCCTTGTGGCCGACGCCGCCGGCCCAGCCGATCGTGACGCCCTTGCGGGCCGGCTTGGCCCAGGCATAGCGCTTGAGGTCGATGCCGTTGTAACACGCCCACGTGCGCTCGTTGAACGTGCGGTAGCGGCGCGCGATGTAGTCGGTCGAGCAGATGATGCCGTCGACCGCCGTCATCGGCAGCTCCAGCTCGCGCACGAAGTCCGCGTCGAAGATGTCGACGAGCTCGTGCGACTTGATCTTGCGCGCGGACTGGATGTAGTCGTCGATCTCGTAGAGGACGACGACGCCCGCAGCCTGCAGCTCGCGGATCAGCCGCAGCCAGCGCGCGCCGCGCGGCTGCTGGATGATGACGACCTCGTAGTTGAAGAGGTCCGAGAGCTGCGGCGTGCTGGCGCCGAGCCCGGTCAGGAGCACCAGGTCGTTGGCCTTCTCGTCGACCGAGCTCCACGCGACGTAGTCGGCGCCGAGCGCGATCGCCGGCAGGAACGCGCGGTAGTAGGAGACGACGCTTACGCCCCAGCCGACGAAGAGGGTCTTCGGGATGGACTGCATCACACGACCTCCGGGGCCCAGCGCTTGAAGGAGACACCGGCGTGCTTGAAGCGCAGGCGGCGCGCGTCAGCCGTGGTGTTGTCGGGCTCGCCGTCGACGAGCTCGATCGCGCGGGCGCGGACGCTCGGCTCGAGCACGCTCTGGCCACCGGCCTCGGAGACCCGCAGGCAGTAGTCGAGTGCCGCGTGGGGGCCGCTCAGCAGCTCGTCGTAGAGACCGGCGGTGTCGATCCAGTCGCGGCGGATCAGCTGCAGCTCGGAGCTGACCGGGCACAGCAGCGCGGCGTGCACGTCCAGCAGCGATTCCGGGACGCGGCCGAGGCGCGCGCCCCATTCACGGCGGAAGAGCGAGAAGAAGTAGCCGGCTTGACGGATCAGCCCGGTGTGTTCGATGACGCTGCCGCCGGCGACCGCCGCCGGAGCGCCATCGGTGCCGGTGCGGGCGCGCAGGCGATCGAGCCAGCCGGAGCGGTCGAAGACCAGCCCGGGGCTGACGAGGCACGCATCCATGCCGTGCTGCGCGGCAGCGGAGAGGCCGACGTTGACGGCGGCGGAGTGGCCTTCGCCGTCCTGCTGGAGGACGTAGGCGCAATCGAGCTCGCCGGCGGCGATCTCGAGCATCTGGGCGAGTTCCGCGGGTGAGCGGTCGTCGACGACGAGGACCATGGCTTCAGGCGCGGTGGCCTTCAGCGAAACGAGCGTCTGGAGGAACGGCTCGATGGCTTCCGCACGCTCTGCGCGCACGGGTACGACGATGAGGGTGGGGACGGGTTCCACGTATGCAGCATCGGCTGCGACCGCGGACGACTTGAATGGACGCCTTGGTACGAACGAACGGGGGCGGGACGCCAGGGCATCCCGCCCCGTTCAGATCGCTAGCGCAGCAGCGACAGGACGCCCTGGGGCGCCTGGTTGGCCTGCGCGAGCATGCTCGTGCCGGCCTGCTGCAGGATGTTCAACTTCGTGAACTTCGTCATCTCCGACGCCATGTCCACGTCGCGGATACGCGACTCGGACGCCGTCAGGTTCTCCTGGTAGGTCGCCAGGTTGTTCAGGCGATGCTCCAGACGGTTCTGGACCGCACCGAAGTCGCTGCGGATCTTGGACACGTTCTTGATCGCGTCGTCGATCTGGCTGACCGCACCCAGCACGCCGCCGGTCTCCAGCGCCGCGGAAGCGGCGGCGGCCGTGGTGATGCCGGTGAGGTTGCTGAGGCCGCCCGTGCTGACGGCGCCACTGAGGTTCGCCGATGAGGTGCTGACGGTCTCGCCGTCGTTGGCGCCGACCTGGAACGTGAACGTGCTCGTCCCGAACAACTGCTGGCCGTTGAACTGCGTGCCGGCCGTCGGGTCGACGATGTTCTTGACCTCGCCCGCGATCTGGGCCACTTCGGCCGCGATCGCGCCCTTGTCGTCGGAGCTCAGCGTGCCGTTGTTGAACTGGACCTTGAGGTCACGGACGCGCTGCAGCATCGAGTGCACCTCGTTGAGGGCACCTTCCGCCGTCTGCACCAGCGAAATGCCGTCCTGCGCGTTGCGCTGCGCCTGCGCCAGACCACCGATCTGACCGCGCATCTTCTCGCTGATCGCAAGGCCGGCGGCGTCGTCCGCCGCACGGTTGATGCGGTAGCCGCTGGAGAGCTTCTCCATCGACTTAGCCGCCTGGGTGGACGTGGCCGTCAGCTGACGATGCGTGTTGAACGCCTCGACGTTGTTCTGAATACGAAGACCCATGATCAAACGCTCCTTGTCGATCGGTTGGGGTGTTGGGGATAACGAGGCGACTCCATGTCGCCTCAAACCAAAAGATCGGCCCCGAAGGACCGACCTTTAGTCATGCGAGAGGAGCCGGACGAACGGTCGTCCGGCTCCTGACCTGCGTTGCCTAGCGCAGCAGGGAGAGGACGCCCTGGGGCGCCTGGTTGGCCTGCGCGAGCATGCTCGTGCCGGCCTGCTGCAGGATGTTGAGCTTCGTGAACTTCGTCATCTCCTGCGCCATGTCCACGTCGCGGATACGCGACTCGGACGCCGTCAGGTTCTCCTGGTAGGTCGCCAGGTTGTTCAGGCGATGCTCGAGACGGTTCTGCACCGCGCCGAAGTTCGCGCGGGCCTTCGACACGTTCTTGATCGCGTTGTCGATCGTCGACACGGCGCCCAGGGCGCCGCCCGAGGACAGGGCCGCGGCCGCCAGCGCGGCGGTCGAGAGGCCGTGTCAGCTCGACGAGGCCACCGGTGCCGGCGGTGCCGATCGCGCCGCTCATCGTGACCCCGGTCGTCGTGATCGTCTCGCCGTCGTTGGCGCCGACCTGGAAGGAGTACGTACCGCCTTCGAGCAGGACGTTGCCGTTGAACTTCGTGTCCTCGGAGATGTTCTTCACCTCGTTGGCGATCTGCGAGACCTCGGCCGCGATCGCGTCCTTGTCGTCGGTCGACAGGGTGCCGTTGTTGTACTGGACCTTCAGGTCACGGACGCGCTGCAGCATCGAGTGCACCTCGTTGAGCGCGCCTTCCGCCGTCTGGACGAGCGAGATGCCGTCCTGCGCGTTGCGCTGCGCCTGAGCGAGGCCGCCGATCTGGCCGCGCATCTTCTCCGAGATGGCGAGGCCGGCGGCGTCGTCCGCGGCACGGTTGATGCGGTAGCCGCTGGAGAGCTTCTCCATCGACTTGCCCGCCATGTTCGACGTTGCCGTCAGCTGGCGATGCGTGTTGAACGCCTCGACGTTGTTCTGAATACGAAGACCCATGATCAAACGCTCCTTGTCGATCGGGTGGGAGGTGGGGTGACCGCGGCAACTCCATGTCGGCGCGGGGCTGAAAGCTCGCTCGCGGGCCGCTCAGGAGAGCGGCCCGCGAGTTACAGCGACTAGCGCAGCAGCGAGAGGACGCCCTGGGGCGCCTGGTTGGCCTGCGCGAGCATGCTCGTGCCGGCCTGCTGCAGGATGTTGAGCTTCGTGAACTTCGTCATCTCCTGCGCCATGTCCACGTCGCGGATACGCGACTCGGACGCGGTCAGGTTCTCCTGGTAGGTCGCCAGGTTGTTCAGGCGATGCTCGAGACGGTTCTGGACCGCGCCGAGGTTGCCACGCGCGTTGGACACGTTCTTGATCGCGTTGTCGATCGACGCGACGGAGGACAGGCCGCCGGTGTCGAGCGCGGTCTTGGCCAGCGCTGCGGTGCTGAGGCCCGTGAACTCGGCGACGCCACCGGTGCCGGAGACGCCGACCGCGTTGCTGAGGCCGACGGCGGTCGTCGCGATGGTCTCGCTGTCGTTGGCGCCGACCTGGAACGTGAAGGTCGAGCCGCCGAGCAGCGAGCTGCCGTTGAACTTCGTGTCGGTCGAGATGTTCCCGATCTCGCCGGAGATCTGGGAGACCTCGGCCGCGATCGCGTCCTTGTCGTCGGAGCTCAGCGTGCCGTTCTGGTACTGGACCTTGAGGTCACGGACGCGCTGCAGCATCGAGTGCACCTCGTTGAGGGCACCTTCCGCGGTCTGGACGAGCGAGATGCCGTCCTGCGCGTTGCGCTGCGCCTGGGCGAGGCCGCCGATCTGACCGCGCATCTTCTCGCTGATCGCGAGGCCCGCGGCGTCGTCGGCCGCGCGGTTGATGCGGTAGCCGCTGGAGAGCTTCTCCATCGACTTGCCCGCCATGTTCGACGTGGCCGTCAGCTGCCGATGCGTGTTGAACGCCTCGACGTTGTTCTGAATGCGAAGACCCATGATCAAACGCTCCTTGTCGATCGGGTGGGGTGTTGGGAATTCCGAGGCAACTCCATGTCGCCTCGGGTTCAATGATCGGTCGCGGGCCGCTCAGGTTGAGCGGCCCGCGATCAGACTCGACGAACGGGTACTAGCGCAGCAGCGACAGGACGCCCTGGGGCGCCTGGTTGGCCTGCGCGAGCATGCTCGTGCCGGCCTGCTGCAGGATGTTGAGCTTCGTGAACTTCGTCATCTCCGACGCCATGTCCACGTCGCGGATGCGGCTCTCGGAAGCCGTCAGGTTCTCCTGGTAGGTCGCCAGGTTGTTCAGGCGATGCTCGAGACGGTTCTGCACCGCACCGAACTCGCTGCGGATCTTGGACACGTTCTTGATCGCGTCGTCGATCTGGCTGACCGCGCCGAGGTTGCCACCGGCGTCCAGGGCCGAAACCGCGCCGGCCGTGGAGGCTGATCGAGGTCAGGTTGCTGAGGCCGCCGGCTGCGGTCGTGCCGCTCAGGTTCGCCGCGGTCGGTGGTGATCGTCTCACCGTCGTTGGCGCCGACCTGGAACGTGAACGTGTTCGCCCCGAAGAGCTGCTGGCCGTTGAACTGCGTGCCGGCCGACGGGTCGACGATGTTCTTGACCTCGCCCGCGATCTGAGCGACCTCAGCGGCGATGGCGGTCTTGTCGTCGGTCGAGAGCGTGCCGTTGTTGTACTGGACCTTGAGGTCACGGACGCGCTGCAGCATCGAGTGCACCTCGTTGAGCGCACCTTCCGCCGTCTGCACGAGCGAGATGCCGTCCTGCGCGTTGCGCTGCGCCTGAGCCAGGCCGCCGATCTGACCGCGCATCTTCTCGCGAGATCGCGAGGCCCGCGGCGTCGTCCGCGGCACGGTTGATGCGGTAGCCGCTGGAGAGCTTCTCCATCGACTTGCCCGCCTGCGTGGAGGTGGCGGTCAGCTGACGATGCGTGTTGAACGCCTCGACGTTGTTCTGAATACGAAGACCCATGATTCAACGCTCCTTGTTGATCGGTTGGGATGGTGGACGTGCCGGGGCAACTCCATGTCGCCCTCAAGCACAAAGATCGGCCCCGAGGGACCGATCTTTAGTGACGCGATAGAAGACGGACGAACGGCCGTCCGCCCGTTGCCTAGCGCAGCAGCGAGAGGACGCCCTGGGGCGCCTGGTTGGCCTGCGCGAGCATGCTCGTGCCGGCCTGCTGCAGGATGTTGAGCTTCGTGAACTTCGTCATCTCCTGCGCCATGTCCACGTCGCGGATACGCGACTCGGACGCCGTCAGGTTCTCCTGGTAGGTCGCCAGGTTGTTCAGGCGATGCTCGAGACGGTTCTGGACCGCGCCGTAGTTCGCGCGAGCCGTCGACACGTTCTTGATCGCGTTGTCGATCGTCGAGACGATCGGCGAGCGAGCCGGAGGCCAGCGCGGTCTTGACCGCAGCCGCACCGAGAGGCTCGTCAGGTCGCGAGAGGCCGCCGGTGCCGGCGGAGCCGATCGAGCCGGAGAAGTCCGCCGCGGTCGTGGAGATCGTCTCGCCGTCGTTGGCGCCGACCTGGAACGTGAAGCCGGTCGAGCCGAAGACAGCCGTGCCGTTGAACTTCGTGTCGGTCGAGATGCTCCCGACCTCCTTGGCGATCTGGAAGACCTCGGACGCGATCGCGTCCTTGTCGTCGGAGCTCAGCGTGCCGTTGGCGAACTGGACCTTGAGGTCACGGACGCGCTGCAGCATCGAGTGCACCTCGTTGAGCGCACCTTCCGCCGTCTGGACGAGCGAGATGCCGTCCTGCGCGTTGCGCTGCGCCTGAGCGAGGCCGCCGATCTGACCGCGCATCTTCTCGCGAGATGGCGAGACCCGCGGCGTCGTCGGCCGCGCGGTTGATGCGGTAGCCGCTGGAGAGCTTCTCCATCGACTTGCCCGCCATGTTCGACGTCGCCGTCAGCTGACGGTGCGTGTTGAACGCCTCGACGTTGTTCTGAATACGAAGGCCCATGATTCAACGCTCCTTGTTGATCGGGGGAAGTGGGCTACAAGAGGCGACTCCCTGTCGCCTCAACGACAAAGATCGGCCCCGGAGGGCCGATCTTTAGTCGAGCGGGTGGTGGTTGGACGAAACTAGGAGCGCAGCAGCGACAGCACGCCCTGGGGCGCCTGGTTGGCCTGCGCGAGCATGCTCGTGCCGGCCTGCTGCAGGATGTTGAGCTTCGTGAACTTCGTCATCTCCTGCGCCATGTCCACGTCGCGGATACGCGACTCGGACGCCGTCAGGTTCTCCTGGTAGGTCGCCAGGTTGTTCAGGCGATGCTCGAGACGGTTCTGCACCGCACCGAACTCGGAGCGGACCTTGGAGACGTTGGTGATCGC
This sequence comes from uncultured Solirubrobacteraceae bacterium, assembly GCA_963848475.1. GTDB lineage: Bacteria > Actinomycetota > Thermoleophilia > Solirubrobacterales > Solirubrobacteraceae > Solirubrobacter. Next base: position 298,618 of record CAWKDW010000014.1, read on the forward strand.
GGCGTCGAGGTTGGCGAGCGTGCTGAGACCGCCCGAGGCCAGGGCCGTCGTCAGCCGTGGCCGCGTCGCTGATCGCGGTGATCTCGGCGAGCCCGCCGCCGGCGATGCCGCTGGCGAAGTTGGCCGCGGTCGTGCTGACCGTCTCGCCGTCGTTGGCGCCGACCTGGAAGGTGAAGCCGGTCGCGCCGAAGAGCGACTTGCCGTTGAACTGGGTGCCGTTGGTCGGATCGACGATGTTCTTGATCTCGCCCGCGATCTGAGCGACCTCCGAGGCGATCGCCGTCTGGTCGTCGGTCGAGAGCGTGCCGTTGCCGTACTGGACCTTGAGGTCACGGACGCGCTGCAGCATCGAGTGCACCTCGTTGAGCGCGCCTTCCGCGGTCTGGACGAGCGAGATGCCGTCCTGCGCGTTGCGCTGCGCCTGAGCGAGGCCGCCGATCTGACCGCGCATCTTCTCGGTGATCGCGAGACCCGCGGCGTCGTCCGCGGCACGGTTGATGCGGTAGCCGCTGGAGAGCTTCTCCATGGCCTTGCCGGCCGCGGTCGACGTGGCCGAAAGTTGGCGATGCGTATTGAACGCCTCGACGTTGTTCTGGATGCGCAGGCCCATGGCCGGATCGACTCCTTGTGGAAGAACAGGCCGCTCCGTGCGGTCCGTACGTGTTCAAGCAGTCAATCGGCCATGGGCGGCCCGACCTTTAGCGCAGGAGCGAGAGGACGCCCTGGGGCGCCTGGTTGGCCTGCGCGAGCATGCTCGTGCCGGCCTGCTGCAGGATGTTGAGCTTCGTGAACTTCGTCATCTCCGACGCCATGTCCACGTCGCGGATACGGCACTCGGACGCCGTCAGGTTCTCCTGGTAGGTCGCCAGGTTGTTCAGGCGATGCTCGAGACGGTTCTGCACCGCACCGAAGTTCGCGCGAGCCGTCGACACGTTCTTGATCGCGTTGTCGATCGAGGACAGGCCGCCGATGGTGCCGCCCGTCGTCAGGGCCGCCTTGGCGAGCGCGGCGGTCGAGAGGCTGGCGATCTCCGACAGGCCGCCGGTGCCGGCGGTGCCGAGCGGGGCGCTGAGGTTCGCGGCCGACGTGGCGATCGTCTCGCCGTCGTTGGCGCCGACCTGGAAGGTGAAGGTGCCGGACCCGAAGACCGACGTGCCGTTGAACTGCGTGCCCTCGGTGATGTTCTTGATCTCGCCGCCGATCTGGGAGACCTCGGCCGCGATCGCGTCCTGGTCATCCGAGCTCAGCGTGCCGTTCTGGAACTGGACCTTGAGGTCACGGACGCGCTGCAGCATCGAGTGCACCTCGTTGAGCGCGCCTTCCGCCGTCTGGACGAGCGAGATGCCGTCCTGCGCGTTGCGCTGCGCCTGAGCGAGGCCGCCGATCTGACCGCGCATCTTCTCGCTGATCGCGAGACCCGCGGCGTCGTCCGCCGCACGGTTGATGCGGTAGCCGCTGGAGAGCTTCTCCATCGACTTGCCCGCCATGTTCGACGTTGCCGTCAGCTGCCGATGCGTGTTGAACGCTTCGACGTTGTTCTGAATACGAAGGCCCATGATCAAACGCTCCTTGTCGATCGGTTAAGCGGGCGCTACACAGGCAACTCCTTGTCGCCTAGCCGAGGTAGTCGGCATGTCCCGGGGCAACTTGAACCCGGGATGCCTCGCGCCGCTCTGCGCTTCTCGCGCGCCTGCTCGCGTTCGCGCCGCGCCTGCTCGCGCTCCTCGGGCGTGAGCAGCCGGCGCTGCACCGGCTCGACAGCGCGCAGAGCCGTCTCGCGGCGCGAGATCGGGGGGAGTGACGGAACGCTCACGCGACGCGGAAGCCCGGGTCCGCCTGCTCGGCGGTGCGCGCCTCGAGCTTCGCCCGCTGTTCGCGCAGTTGCTCCGCGCGCGCCTCTTCGAGCTGGCGCACCTCGGAGATCACGATGTGGCGCCAGACGACGATCGCGCAGCCCCAGGCGATGACGTTCACGATCAGGCCCGCGACCAGCGCGCGCCAGGTCGCGTCGAACGCCGTCTGGTCGCCCGCGAGGTTGAGGACGAGCACGAGGACGAAGGCGATCAGCGCGGCGCGGGTACGCGCGCGGCGGATGCCCGCCTTGGCGCGCGGGTGGGCGGCGATCGAGACGGTCACCCCGGTGGGCTCGTCCTTCGCCACCTTCTTGTCGGCCTTCTTGCTCATCGATCTCGCGACGCGCGCAGCGCCTGAACCTCGCGGTCGCGGATGTACTTCATCAGGCGATCCTCGTCGACGCGTGCGATGCCGTCCAGCCGGATGCCCTTCTGATCCTCCTCCGCGCCGACGCGAACCACGCGTCCGAGCGAACGCAGGGGCACCCCGTCCGGCAGGCTGAGCTCGACGCGCACGTCGAGCCCGAGCGGGAGCCGCCAGGGGTCGGAGATCCGGATGCCGCTGCCGCTGACGTCCAGCGTCGAGGTCTCGCCGCCGATCGGCTCGTCGATCCCCTTCACGGTCACGTCGAGAAAGGCGGCGATGCGGACGTACTCGCGGCGCTGGATGCGCTCGACGTCGCCGCTGAGCGCGATCGTCAGCGACCCGGCGCTCTGGGCCGTCAGGGTTCCTCCGAAGCGATAGATGCCGCGACCGGAGATGGCTTCGACCGCCAGCTCGTGGCCGATCAGCCGCCCGACGCGATCGTCCTTGACCGCCAGCGCGACCGTGACGGTGGCCGCGTCCGCGCGCTCGACCGTCGCCGGCAGCCCGCCGAGGTGCACATTGCGCACCGCGACATGCAGGCCGGAGACGAGCGAAGGGACGGCCAGCTTCGACATCAGGGGAGCAGCTGCTGCGCCAGCGCGGCGGGGTCGGCCGGAGTCGCGCCCTCGCGCGAGCAGACGTAGGACAGCGGCCGGTTCGCCGACAGCGCCAGCTCGAGCGGGGCGCCGGGGCGCGCGGTCTCGTCGGCGTGCGTGAGCACGACATGCGTCGGGGCGATCGACGCGAGCGCGACGGCGACCTCGGCGGCCGCGGCGGAGCTCAGCGTCGCCGGCAGCGCCAGGTGGATCTCCGACGGCGCCAGCGCGCGCAGGTCGGCGGCGAGCGCCTTGACGTGCGCGGCGCTGTGGCTCGGCCCGGCGGCGGGCGTGTCGATCAGCGTCACCAGCGGCTGGCGCGCGCCGAGGCGCTGCTTGGCCTGGGCCGCGTCATCGGCGGCGAGGACGCCGACGCCGAGCGGCTGCAGGCGGCTGGCGAGCACGCCGTCGCCGCGCAGCGAGACGACCGCCACATCGGCTCCGGCCGCGGTGTAGGAGGCGGCGAGATGAGCGATCGTCGTCGTCTTGCCGGCACCGCCGGCGCCGATCACGGCGATCGTGCGCGGACCGGGTCCGAGTGCTGACAGCACCGGGATGCGGCGGCCGAGCGCGGTGCGGATCAGCTTCTTGAGATTGCGCGGCGACGAGAACGGCAGGCCGTGCGCGACGGCCTCGCCGACGACCTCGGCGGCGAGCGCCGGGCTCAGGCCGGCGGCGACGAGCCGCTGCTCCGCGGCGTCGGCCGCGGCAGGGCGCTCAGGGGCCGCGCTGGGCGTGGGCGGCGCGACGGCCGACGGGGCGGCCGGGATGTCGAGCACGGCCTCGGCCTCCGGCTCGTCGTCGAGTTCCGGCTCCGGCTCCGGGTCCGGCTGGCGCGGCGGCGTGGGCACGGCACGGGCGATCGCCGCCGCATTGGGCTGCGGGCCGTAGAGCCCGCTCGGCGTCGCGGCTTCGAACGGGTCCTGTTCAGGCATGAAGGTCGGCGCGGGCGCAGGGGCCGGGACGTCGCGCTGGAAGACGCTCGCCGAGAAGGTGTCCTCCTCGGTCGGGCGCGCGTCGCGCGCGGCGGCCGCGAGCGCGTCCGCGAACGGCGTGGCCTGCTCGAAGAGCGCCTGGACCGCCGGCGAGGAGAGGCCCTCGATCGTCGCGCGGTCGCTGCGGATCTCGAGCGGGCGCTCGGCGCCGTGGGGCGCGCGCGCCTCGACCTCGACGTACGGCCGCTGGAAGAAGCCGCCGACGCCGCCGCCCAGGCCCTCGCGGCGGCGCAGCACGATCGCGTCCGGTCCGAGCTCGGACCGGATCTGCGGCAGCACCTCCTCGAGACTGCGGCCGCGGTAGGTCTTGACGTCGTCAGAACCGTTGCTGATGGAGGCTTCCATTCGAGTCCCCTAACGAGACTACGCCGCGGCCAGTGCCGCGCCGATCACTCCGGTTGTCTCTACCCCGATGCCCGGGCTGATCTCGTTGTACGAGCAGACAGCCAGCTGGGGAAGTCGCTGTTCGCACAACTGCCGCAGGTGGCGACGCACGCGCGCCGAGCACAGCATGACGGGTCGGCCGCCTGCAGCCATCGCGGTCTCGACCTGCTCGGAGGCGGATTCGACGATCGCCGCGGCGTGATTGGGGTCCATCGCGAGGAACTCGCCGTCGGCGGTCTGCACGAGCGCCTCGGCCATCGCCTGCTCGAGCGAGGGGTCGAGCGCGATGACGTGCAGCAGGCCCTCGCTGTCCAGGAACGGCGCGGTGATCGTGCGGCCGAGCGCCTGGCGGGCGTACTCGGCGAGCATCGCCGGGTCGCGTGTGAGGCGCGCCTTGTCGCCGATCGCCTCGAGCACGGCGCCGAGGTCGCGGATCGAGACGCCCTCGCGCAGCAGCGCCTGCAGCACCCGCTGGACCTCGCCGAGCGAGAGGACGTCCGGGACGACCTCGTCGACGACGGCGGCGTTGAACTCCTTGAGCTGGTCGAGCAGATGACGCGTCTCCTGCCGCGTGAGCAGCTCGGCGGCGTGGGCGCGGATCATCTCGGTCAGGTGCGTGACGACGACCGACTCGGCGTCGACCACCGTCCAACCCAGCGCCTCGGCCTCGGCGCGGCCGGACTCGGGAATCCAGACCGCAGGCAGGCCGAAGGCAGGCTCCGTCGTCGGGATGCCGGGCAGCTGGCCCATGGCGTCGCCCGGGTTCATGGCCATATGGTGCCCCGCCATCACGCCTCCCCGCGCAACTTCCGTGCCACGGACGCGCATGACGTACTCGTGCGAGTCCAGGCCGACGTCGTCGCGGATGCGGACAGGCGGGATGACCATGCCGAGCTCGGAGGCGATCTGGCGGCGGATCGTGCCGACGCGGGCGAGCAGCGTGCCGCCGGCCTGCTTGTCGACGAGCGGCACCAGGCCGAAGCCGATCGCGAGCTCGAGCGGGTCCAGCGCGAGCGCGTCGAGCGCGGCGTCGCGCGGCGCGGGCAGCTGGAGCTGATCGGGAGCGGCCGCGGCCTGCGCCGTGTCGATCGCCTCCTGCTGGCGCGTGCTCGGCCGGTTGCGCAGCGTCCAGCCGACCGCGAAGAACATCGCCGCCGATGACGAAGAACGGGACCTTCGGCAGCCCCGGGACCAGGCCGAAGGCGATGACCATGACGCCGGCGACCAGCGGCGCCTTGCGCTGATCGAGCAACTGCGTGCTGACGGTCGAGCCGAGGTCGGACTCCGAACCGGCGGAGCGGGTCACGAGGATGCCGGTGGCGACCGAGATCAGCAGCGCCGGGATCTGGGCGCAGAGGCCGTCGCCGATCGACAGCAGCGAGAAGTGGTGACCGGCCTCGGCGGCCGTCATGCCCTGCTGGACGACGCCGATGATGATGCCGCCGATCAGGTTGATCGCGGTGATCAGGATCCCGGCCATCGCGTCGCCCTTGACGAACTTCGACGCGCCGTCCATCGCGCCGTAGAAGTCGGCCTCCTGGGCGACCTCCGCGCGGCGCTTGCGCGCCTCCTCGTCGGTGATCTGGCCCGTGTTGAGATCGGCGTCGATCGCCATCTGCTTGCCGGGCATGGCGTCGAGGGTGAAGCGGGCGCCGACCTCGGCCACGCGCCCGGCACCGTTCGTGATGACCACGAACTGGATCACGATCAGGATCAGGAAGATGACGAGGCCGACGACGATGTTGCCGCCGACGACGAAGTTGCCGAAGGCCTCGACCACGTGGCCCGCGTCGCCCTCGAGCAGGATCAGCCGCGTCACCGACACGTTGATCGCCAGGCGGAAGAGCGTGGTCAGCAGCAGGATCGTCGGAAACGACGAGAAGTCCAGCGCGCGCGGGACGTACATCGTCGCGACCACGATCATCAGCGCCGCCGAGATGTTCAGCGTGATGAAGAAGTCCAGCAGCATCGGCGGCAGCGGGATGATCAGCATCGCCACGATCAGGACGATGCCGCCGGCAGCCGCGAGGTCGGCGTGCCTGCCGAGCTTGGAGAAGACGTTGTTCATGCTGCAGCTCCTGTGTCGCTGCGCTCGCCGCCGGACTTCGTCCTCGGGGCGCCGGCGATGCGGTAGACGTAGGCCAGGAGCTGCGCCACGGTGTGGAACATGTCTTCTGGGATCTGACGCCCGATCTCGACGTTGGCGTACAGCGTGCGCGCCAGCGGCGGGTCGGGGACGATCGCTACGCCGGCATCCTTGGCGGCTTCACGGATCTTGAACGCGAGGCTGTCGACACCCTTGGCGACCACGATGGGCGCCGCGGTTCCGGCCTCGTACTTGAGGGCGACGGAGTAGTGGGTGGGGTTCGTGACGATCACGTCTGCGGTGGGAACTGCGTCCATCATTCGCGCGCGTGAGAGCTCCATTGCCCTCCTGCGCTGCTGAGACTTGATTTCGGCAGGAAGGCCTTGCTGCTTGAACTCCTGCTTGATCTCCTCGTGGTCCATCTTCAGGCCCTTGTTGTGCTTGTACTTCTGGTAGGCGTAGTCCGCGGCCGCGATCAGGAGGTAGGCGACGGCGGCGCGCTTGGCGATCGACATCACGATGCCCGCCACGAGCGGGATCAGCTGCTGCGGAGGTGTGCCGACCAGCGCCGCCATCTCGTCGAGCTTGGGGAACACCGCCATCGCCGCGATCACGCCGACGATCGCCGTCTTGGTCACGTTCTTGCCGGTCTCGAACGCCAGATGCTGCGGGTTGAGGAGATTCTTGAGCCCGGCGGCCGGGTTGAGCTTCTTGAAGTCCGGCTTGATCGCCGCCGGCGTCGGCTTCAGGCCCACCTGACCGGTGGCCGCGACGAGGCCGGCGATGAAGCAGACGGCCGCGATCGGCAGGAACGCGAGGCCGACGTGCCGTCCGACGAGCATGAAGAGCTCGCCGACGCCCTCCTTGTCGACGACGTCGGGACGGCTCATCAGGCTGATCACCTGGACCATCGCCAGCTTCATCTGCTCCATCGCCTTCGGCCCCACGGCCGAGAGGGCGAGCAGACCGCCGAGCAGGATCGCGGCGCCGTTGATGTCCGCGGACTTCGCGACCTGGCCCTTCTTGCGCGCGTCCTCCTGCTTCTTCGGTGTTGCCTTCTCGGTCTTGTCGTTGGCCATCCTCAGCCACCGAGCGAGTGCAGGGCCTGGGCGACCGAGAGCCGCAGCTCATCGGCGACGAAGCCCGAGACGAAGGGCAGCGAGGCGCCCAGGAGCGTGAGCCCGACGAGCATCTTGGCCGGGAAGCCGACCGCGAAGACATTCATCTGCGGCACGACGCGCGAGACGACGCCGAACGCGGCGTCCGTGATGATCAGGGCGACGATGACCGGCGCGCCGATCATGAAGGCGGAGACGAAGATGCCCGAGAACGCGACCTGCGCGCCCTGGACCATCGAGCCGACGGCGGGCGTGTCGAGCAGCGGCACCGCCTCGTAGCTGCGGGCGAGGCCGCGGATGATCCAGGCGTCGCCGCCGATCGCGATCAGGATCGCGACGCCGAAGAGCGAGTACAGCTGGGCGAGGACGGTCGACTGCGTGCCCGTGATCGGGTCCACGAGCGAGCCGAAGGAGAAGCCGATCAGCGTGTCCAGCAGCGAGCCCGCGGCCTGCAGGCCGGCGAACATCGCGGCCAGCGCGAACGCGAACGCGAGCCCGACGATGACCTCCTTGATGATCAGCGCGCCGAAGCCGAGCGGATCGAGGTCGATCGGGCCGTGCTTGACGACCGGCATGATCCCGATCGTCAGCGCCAGCGCGATCACGGCGCGGGCGCGGCCCGGGATCATCTTGCTCGAGAACAGCGGCGCGAGCAGGAAGAGCGGCGAGACCCGCGCGAGGACCAGGAAGAACGTCGCCACCTCCTGCTCGGAGAACCGAGCGAGGAGCTCGTTGACGTCCACGTCAGGTCCCGACGTAATTCGGGATCTGCGACCAGAGTTCGGTGGTCCAGTCGACGACCGTGCCGAGCATCCACGGGCCGGCGATCGCGACGACCGCGACGAGCCCGAGGATCTTCGGGATGAAGGAGAGCGTCTGCTCCTGGATCTGGGTGACGGCCTGCAGGATCGAGATCAGCAGGCCCACGACGAGCGCGACCAGGAGCATCGGCAGCGCGACCTTCATGGTCACGCCCATCATGTCCACGATCAGGGATACGACCTTGTCCTGGCTCATGTCATGTGGAAGCTCTGAACGAGCGACGAAGTGACGAGGTTCCAGCCGTCGACGAGGACGAACAGCAGGATCTTGAACGGCAATGAGATGAAGACCGGCGGCAGCATCATCATGCCCATCGACATCAACGTCGAGGACACGACGAGGTCGATGATCAGGAACGGCAGGAAGATCAGGAACCCGATCTGGAAGGCCGTTTTGAGCTCGGAGATGATGAACGCGGGGATCAGGACCGTCGTCGGGACGTCCGCGCGCTCGTCGACGTTCTTGGTGCCCGAGAGCTTCACGAAGAGCGCGATGTCCTTCGTGCGCGTCTGATCGAACATGAACTCGCGCAGCGGCGCCTCGGCTCGCTTGAGCGCCACCGTCTGGGTGATCGCGCCCTTCTGGAGCGGGTCGTAGGCGTCGTGCTTGATCTGCTTGATCGTCGGGCTCATCACGAACAGCGTCAGGAAGAACGCGATGCCGACCAGGACCTGGTTGGGCGGCGCCGTCGGCGTGCCCAGGCCCGTGCGGATGAAGCTGAGGACGATCAGGATGCGGGTGAAGCCGGTGACCGTGAAGAGCAGCGCCGGCACCAGCGAGATCGCGCCGATGAACAGCAGCAGCTGGACCGCATTGGTCCCGTCGGTCTTCACTTGACCACCGTCTTGGAGCGGAGGATCTCCAGGAAGCCCTTGGGCTGAGGGGCGGGCTCGAGGCTGTCCAGCGTGGCGCCGACGGTCGTGACCGCCGGGGCGTCGATCAGCCCGAGTGCCCGCGCCTCATCCTCGCTGTAGCGCCGGATCGGCGACACCGTGTGCTCGGCGGTGCCGAGCAGGACGATCTCACGGCCGGCGCGCACCAGGTGCAGCGCGCGGTTGGGGCCGAGCGGCATCGTCGCCAGCGTCTCCAGGCCCGTGCCCGTGGTCGGCGGAGTCCTTGGAGGCCTTGACCTTCTTCAGCACCCAGTAGAGCGCGTAGATGACGCCGAGGACGACGAGCAGGCCGACGATGGTTCGGACGAGGCTGCCGCCGGACGCGCCTTGCGCGGACTCGGCGGAGTCGCCGGCCGAACCGAGGTTCAGCTTGGTGTGCTCACCGTTGGCCGCGAGCGCGGCGGGGGCGGTGAGCAGGCAGCCGACGATGGCCGCGGGGAAAATGGCGTGGAGGGTCCGCATCTTTACCGAGGAGGAGATGAGCCCGGATCAGGCTCAATTTCCCTATCGGCAAGGGGCTGGCGGAGCTTGAACGTCGACTTTCGGGCGGATCACTAAGGACCGGCGGTCCGATGCCGACGGCGCCGCGTCCTGCTCTCCTCGGCACGATGCCTACGACTCGCTCTCGCCCGCCTCAGCACCGGACCTACCCTCGCGTGCCCTGCGAAGCCGGAATCGGTGATGGAGCGTCGGGTGGCGGTCGTGGCAGCGGGCGGTTCCGGCGACGCGCCGGTTCCCTCGGACTGCCGAACCCGCTCAAAGCGCAGTTCGTTGACCACGGCGCCGGCGAGCAGGATCAGCGCCAGGATGTAGAACCAGACGAGCGCGATCAGCACGAAGACCGCGCTCGTCCCGATCCGCAGCGTCGAGACGTTCGACAGGTAGATCGGGAAGGTGGCGTCGACGATGCCCATGGCCAGCGTCGCGCCGAGCGCGCCCGGCCACACGCACGACCAGGGAATGATGCCCTTGGGCACGGCCGTGTAGGTGATGCAGAGCGCCAGGAAGAGCACGAGCAGGCCGACCGCGATGCCGCCGTAGTAGATGACGTCGCGGGCGTCGCCGAGGCCGAACGGCAGATCGCGCGCTCCGGAGACCGCCAGTGCCTGCACCGTCGGCACGGCGACGCTGGCGGCGATGAAGACCAGCACGACCGCGAGCATCCCGAAGCCGAAGAGCTTCTGGCGCACCCAGGTCCGGCACGGCAGGTGGTAGATGCGGCAGAACGCGGTGTCGAGCGCGCCCCAGAAGGAGGCGCCGACCCACAGGGAGGAGACGAGCGCGACGATGCCCACCGTCGTCGAGGACTGCTGCAGGCGCCGGACGCCCTCCACCAGCGTGCTCTGGGCCGCGGTCGGGAAGATCGTGCGCGCGTCGTTGATGACCGAGGCGGCCAGCTCGGGCGAGCGCAGGATCCGGCCCGCGACGAACAGCGCGATCAGCGCCAGCGGGAAGATCGACAGCAGCAGGTTGAACGCCACCATCGAGGCGAGGCCGGTCAGCCCGTCCTCGTAGGACTTGCGCCAGAAGGCGGCGACGTAGCGGGCGGCGGCGCGAAGCACACCGCCCGTATACCAGCCTTAGGCCTCGTCGCCTGCCGCGTCGGGCACATCCGCGCCCTTGGGCGCGAGCACCTCGGTGACGCGCAGGCCGAACTCCTCGTCGATCACGACGACCTCGCCGCGGGCGATCGGCTTGCCGTTGACGAGCAGGTCGACGGGCTCGCCGGCGAGCCGGTTGAGGGTCACGATCGACCCCGGGCCGAGCGCGAGCGCCTCGCGGATCGTCATCTTCGTACGACCCACCTCGACCGCCAGCTCGACCGAGACGTCGTGCAGGCGCGACAGCTCCTGCGGCCGTGACCGGATGCGGAGCCGCGACGGGCTCGACCGGTCCTGCCGTGGTTGTCTCGAAGGGTGCGTAGTCGACGGTCTCGGCCATTTGGGGTGCCTTACTGAACAGTGAGGTCGGAGAACAGGACGTGCTCGACTTTTACATCGGTGTTCTTCTTGAGCTCCTTGAGGACTTTCTCCTTGAGCTCTTCGCGGCCACGACTCTCGATCAGCTCGCTGTCCTTGGCGTCGGTCAGCACGTCGGTGATGACGTCGCGCACGACGCCCTCCTGGGTCATGGCGCCGTAGCCCTCGGGCGGCGAGGCGGCCTCATGGCCACCGGCGGCGACCGTGGAGGTGTCGTCATGGGCCAGGATCAGGCCGATCTGCATCTTCGCGAAGCGGCCGTCGGCGAGGTTGACCAGGAACTCCTTCTGGAGCATGTAGACGGTGCCGTGGACCCGGACCTTGGGCTTCTCCTCGGCCTTGGCCGGCTTGGCCAGGACGAATTTGTACCCGCCGGCGAGGGCGAGCAGGAGTACGACGACTGGGACGATTTTCTTGACCATGGTGATTGTGCGCCTCCGTGCGCGGGGTTATGACTCCGTGTCGGTGGTGTGGATGCGGGAGAGGACGACCTCGACCCGTCGGTTCTTTGATCGGCCGTCGGGCGTGGAATTCGAGGCGATCGGCTCCTGGCTCGCGTATCCGGCCAGTGACATCCGCCGGGCGAGGACGCCGTTCTGCGGCGAAGTCGCGGACGACCGCCGCGGCGCGAGCGCCGGAGAGTTCCCAGTTGGACGGGTACTGCGAGCCGGAGATCGGCTGCGAATCGGTGTGGCCCTCGACGACGACCGGGTGCGTGCGCTCGTCGCGGACGACGCCGGCGATCTTGTCGACCAGGTGGCTCGCGGCCGGCTTGAGCGTGGCGTCGCCGGAAGCGAAGAAGACCTTGTCGGTGAGCAGCTGGATGACGAGGCCGCGACGGCGGACGGTGACCTGCACCTTGCCGTTGAGCCCGGCGCCCTTGGAGAGGTTGTCGATCCGGCGCTTGAGCGCCTTGAAGTCGTCCTCCTCCTGCTTGGCCTTCTTGGCCTCCTCGGCGGCCGTACTTCGAGCTCGTGTTGTTGAGCGCGGTCAGCGGGCGCATCGAAGGCAGCGGCGGCTCGACCGAAGACTGCTTGGTCGCCTCTGCCGTGGAGCCCGAGTTGATCACCGACTTGCCGCCGCTGAGCACGGCGCCCGAGAACGCGTCCTGCAGCGACCGCTGCAGCGCCTCGAACTTGGACGTGTTCACCGAGGAGATCGCGAAGAGCACCATGAAGAGGCAGAACAGGAGCGTCATCATGTCCGCGAAGGACACGAGCCAGCGCTCCTCGTTCTCATGCTCTTCCTCGTGGTGGCCTCCCCCACGCTTGTGGCTCGCGATGCCGACATGACGGATTACGCGGCCGCCTTCGCGGCCGGCGCGCCCTTGGCCTGGTCGCCCTCGGAGGGACGCTCGCCGGGCGGGACGAAGGTGATCAGCTTCTCCTGGACGACACGCGGGTTGTCGCCGGCCTGGATCGAGAGGATGCCCTCGACGATCAGCGCGCGGGAGTGAAGTTCGGCTGCGGAGAGCTGCTTGACGCGCGCGGAGATCGGCAGGTAGATGACGTTCGCCGAGGCGACGCCGAGCAGCGTGGCGATGAAGGCGGCGGAGATCGACGGGCCGAGCGTCTCGGGCTTGTCGAGGTTGCCGAGCACGTGGATCAGCCCGAAGACCGTGCCGATGATGCCCATCGTCGGGGCGTAGCCGCCGGCCTTGTCGAACGGCTGCACAGCCGCCGCGTGGCGCTTGCGCATCGCGTCGTTCTCGGCCTCGAGGATGTCGGCGACGAGGTCCGGGTCCGTGCCGTCGACGACGAGCTGCAGGCCCTTCTTGGTGTACGGGTCCTCGATCGTGCTGGTGACCTCGTCGAGGGCCAGCAGGCCGTCGCGGCGCGCGGCCTCGGCGTAGCCGACGAGCTCGACGACCTTGGCGTTGAGATCGGGCGCCTCGGAGTTGAACGCCTTCATGTAGAGCTTCGGGATGCTCTTGACCGACTCGAAGCTCGTGCCCATGATGCAGGCGCCGAGGGTGCCGCCGAGCACGATCAGCATGGCGGAGGGGTTCAGGATCGCCAGGGGGTTCGAGCCCTCCATGGTCGCTCCGAGGTACAGGCCGGCGATCGCGACGACCAGCCCGATGATGGAAGAGACCTTCATCGGTCGCTCTCCTCGTGGTCGTGGTTGGGGTACGTGCCGACGGTCGCGCTGACGAGCGTCAGAGCGGCTTCGCTACGGCGACGGGGGGTGCTGGGGATGCCCGCGGCGAGGATCGACGCGCGCCATGCCTGGATGGCGGCCACGACGACCTCGGGGGTGTCGGAGATCAGCACCTTCTGCTGCGTCGTGAGCGTGAGCACCGTATCCGGCGTCGAGTCGATGCTGACGATCAGATCGGGATTGAGGTAGAAGACCTCAGCCCGCGCGGATAGGCGGTGGAGACGGATCACACCCCTGTCATCGGCACATGTACTAGGGCCTTAAACGGAAAAGCCCGCCGGGAGGCGGGCCTTTCGATCCTTCGTCAGAAAATTACCTTTCGCCCTCCGGTCGTCTTCCCCGATCGCTGCGGCGCCGTCTCCGACAGCGGCTACGCGGGGGAATCCGACCTCCGTGCGACGTTACTCAGCGCTTCAGGTTCACCAGGTCCTGCAGCATCTCGTCGGCCGTCGAGATGACGCGCGAGTTGGCCTGGAAGCCGCGCTGGGCGGTGATCATGTTCGTGAACGTCTGCGCGAGGTCGACGTTGGACATCTCGACCGCGCCGGCGGTCGTGACGCCCGTGCCACCCTCGCCCGGCGTGTTGACGACCTTCACGCCGGAGTTGGCGGAGGTCACCCAGCGGTTGCCGCCCGTGCGCTCGAGGCCGGAGGCGTTGGAGAACGTGGCGAGCGTGAGGCGGTACGCGGTCGTGCGCGTGCCGGTGGCCGGATCGATGTAGGAGATGCCGCCCGACTGATCGATCGCGGTGCCGGTGGCACCGTCCGGGATCTTGATCGCGACGCCGACCGCCGGCGTGGGCGCCGGCTGCTCGTAGCCGATCACGTACTCGCCCGTCTGCGTGGTCAGGTAGCCCTCGGAGTTGACCGAGAAGTTGCCCGCGCGGGTGTACGCGGACGCTGTGAGCGGCGAGTTGGCGGTGGTCGGCGCGCCGGTGCCGATCTGGAAGAAGCCGTCGCCCTGGATGGCGACGTCGAGCGGGTTGCCGGTCGTCTGGACCGCGCCGCCCGTCATCAGGTTGTCGACCGAGCCGAGGCCGACGCCGAGGCCGACCTGAGCGGCGTTGGAGCCACCCTTGGACGTGGTCGGGCCGGAAGCGCCGCGCTGCATCTGCGTCAGCGAATCCTGGAACGTGACCCGCGACGACTTGTAGCCGATCGTGTTGACGTTCGCGATGTCGTTGGCGGTGACATCGAGCATGACCTGGTGCTGCTTGAGGCCGCTGATCGCGGCGAACATGCCTCGCATCATGAGAGAGAAGCTCCTAGTTCGTGCGCCGCCCGATCAGGCGACTTCGGTGATGGTCTTGGGATCGATTCCGGCGACGCCGGCGACGGTGATGGACGCGACGCCGTCCTTGCTGGTGGCGACGCGCTCGACCGCGCCGGTCTTGAACGTCTGGTCGCTGGGGTCGAGGTAGGTCACCGTCTTGCCGATCAGGCTGACGGCGGCCGAGGTGTTCAGCGAGTTGGCGATCTGCGTGTTCGTCGCCGCCATGTTCGTGATCTGCTCGACCATCGAGAACGACGACATCTGCGCCATCGAGTCGTTGGTGTCCATGGGACTGGTCGGGTCCTGATGCTGCAACTGGGCGACGAACAGCTTCAGGAAGCCGTCCTTGTCCAGCGTCGCGTTCGGGTTGCTCGGCGTTGCGGCGACGGGCGCCTGAGTGCCGGTCGTTCCGCTGGTGGCATTGACTGTCATTGGGAAGGTCCGTTCAGTGGGTCAGGCAAGGACGTCGACGTGGACGCCGTCGGGAAGCACAAGGGTGGTTTCGGCAAGGGCGGGGGAATCCGTGAGCCCGGGCACCTCGCGGTGGCTGCCGATCGGGCCGCCCGGCCGGTAGCTCTCGCCGAAGGCGTCGGTGAACTGGGCCGGCTGGTCGCGGTTGTGGTCGCCGGAGGTCGAGACGTCGAGCGACAGCAGCGTCACGTTGCGGTCCTCGAGGCTGCGACGCAGATCCTCGCTCGCGGACGAGAGCATGCGTGCCGCCTCGGGCGAGTCGGCGACCAGCTGGGCGTGCACGCCCTGCGGCGACGTCTGCAGGCGCACCTCGATGCCGCCGAGCTCGACGGGCTTGAGGTTCAGGCGCGCGTGGGTGACGCCGCGCTCGGCAGCCATGTGGATCAGCACGCCGGTCGTCGCGACCGCGCGGCTGAGCGGCACGGCGCGCTCGACGCTCGGGGTCGTGATCTGGGCGGGCGCGGCCTGCGCGGTGAGCGGCACATTCGTGACCGGAGCAGCGACCGGAGCCGGCGCCACCGGGGCGTCCACCTTCGCGGTCGCCGTCGCCGTCGCCGCGGCCGCGGGCGTGGCCGGCTGCGCAGGGGTGCTCGGCGTGTTCGGGGTGTTCGGCTGCTCCTGACCGGAGGCGTCGCCGCCGGGCTGCTGGCTCGCGTCGGCCGGGACGGCGGCGTCCTGAGACGGCGTGGCCGCGATGGCGGCGGCCGTCACCTTGCTGAGATCCAGGCCGGCGGGCACGGTCGTGTCGGCGGTCGCCTCGGCCGGCAGGCCGGTGAGGGCGACGGCGCCGGTCGTGGCCTGCGGGTCGCCGGCCGGAGTCGCGGGCTCGGTCGTAGCGGCGGTGGGCTGCGTCGTCGTCGTCGCGGCGGCGACGGAAGCGGGGATCTGGCCGGCGAAGGTCGGCAGCGCGGCCGCATCGGTCGTCTGCGCCGGCGCGGCCTGCGTCTGCGGGGCGGCGGGCGGGAGCGGCGAGGCGAGCTGCATCGCGAACAGCGATGGTGTCGTCGGGACAGCCGGCGCTTCAGTCGCGGCGGCATCCGTGTCTGCGGTGGCCTCTGGGGCGTCGGCGACCGGGGCGTCCTTGGGCTGGACGGTGGCACGCGGCGCGTCGGGGCGCTCGTGCTGCTGGCGGTCGGCGCGGCGCGCACGATCGGCGCGCGTGGCATCGTCGCGGCGGTTGGCGACGTCGTCGCGCCGCTCGGACGTGTCCGAGCGGCGGTTGGTCGCGTCGCCGCGGCGATCCGCGACGTCGTCGCGGCGGCTCTGGGCGTCGCCCTGCTTCGGCGCGACCGCGCCCAGCAGCGCGGCGAACGCGTCAGACGGAGGAGCCTGCGTGCGACCCGCGGAGGACGGGCGGTCGGCGAGCGCGGTCGAACGCGTCGGCGCGGCTGTGCGATCGGTGGTCATTGGTCTCAGATCTCGGAGGGAGCGACAGTGCCGGAGGGCGACGTTGCGGACGTGGTGATGCCGGCCCGGTAGGCCGCGGCGTTGGCCTGCACGATGCGGACGTAGTTCTGGGTCTCGGCGTAGGGCGGAATCCCGCCGAAGCGCTGCACGGCGCCGGGACCGGCGTTGTAGGCGGCGAGCGCCTTGACGACGTCGCCGCCGAAGGCGTCGAGCTGCTGCTTGAGGTACTTGGCGCCGCCGTTGATCGACTGCACCGGATCGAGCACGTTGATGACGCCGAGGCCGGCCGCCGTGGAGGGCATCAGCTGGGTCAGGCCGCGCGCGCCGGCGCCGGAGCCGGCGCTGGGGTTGAAGCCGGACTCCTGCTTGATCAGACCGGCGAGCAGCGCCGGGTCGATCCCGTTGGCCTGCGCCGCGGTGGTGATCTCGGCGGCGTAGGGCGTGCCGGCCGGTAGGCTCGTGCTCGTGCTCGTCGGGGAGGCCGCGGTCGGCCTGGGTGCCGAGCGGGGAGGCGAGCGAGGCGAAGGTGGAGGCGCTGGTGTTGCCGGTCGCGTTCGCGAGCGCGGTCGAGAAGCTCGAGCTGGTGTCCGGCGCCGGGGTGGTCGTGCCCGCGGCCAGCATCGACTGCAGCTGGCTGACCCGGCTCATGACCGCTTCGATGCTCATGCTGCGAGCGCCCCTCCGCGGCGATGCACGGCGAGCGCGAGCTCGTCGAGCGTGTTCTGCGCGCGGCGCGCCCATTCGGCGTCGTGCTGGGACTTCTGGCGCTCCTTGAGCTTGTCGATCGCCTGCCGGTCGCGCGCGGCGACGGCGAGCACCTGGCGGCGAGCCGTGACCTCGGCGTCGCGGCGCGCCAGCTCGAGCGAGGCTTCGACGCGGTTGCGCTCGGTGCGCTCGAGGAAGGCTTGGGCCGAGAGGAAGTCGGTGGCGGAGGAGCGGCCGGCGCTCGCGGTGCTGCGGCCGACGTTGCGGGCCGCGCTGACGGCGTCGGCGGCCTCCCGCAGCAGCATCTCGCCTTCGGCGCGAACGCGCAGTTCGTTGCTCAGCGCCTCGCGAGCCTGGTCTTCAGCACGCTCGCGGATGGTCCGGACTCGCTCGAGCCGGAACCTGAAAGACGGCGTCTCCACGTCCTCACCATCGGCAAATAGGGTCCAGACCTGAAGTCCACGCATGAGAAAGGCTCATCCGGACGTTTAGGTTGGGAGGACGCTGAAAGAGGCGCAGCTCGCCGAGTGCGCCGCGCTCGGCGAGATCGATCCCGGAGCCCGCGACCAGGTCCTGCACCGTCGAGGTGGTCAGCACCTCTCCCGGCTTCGCCGTCCCGGCCAGGAAGCTGGCGACCGCGAGCGCGGCCGCACAGCGCAAGGCTCGCGCGGGGCCGTCGAAGCTGGCGCGCAGGCCCTCGCCGAGCGCGCTGTCGAGCACGCTTCCGCGGGAGCTGGTCGACGCCCGGGACCTCGACGATCCGCGCACCGGCCAGGCGCTCGCCCATGTAGGGGTCAGACCCCTTTAGGCGGTCATTGTGAACCTCAGGAGGGGATGTGGAGCGGCGGGATGGCGTTGTGAAGGGGCATGCCGCCGTGTTCGGGGGGCATGACCGGGTCGCCGCCGGCCGCGACGAGCTGGCCGTCGAGGATCGGGGCGCTGAAGTTGCCGCCGAGCTCGGCGAGCTCGGCCAGGCCGGCGTCGGCACCGTCGGCCGTGGAGGGTTCGGTGACGCCCTGTTTGAGGAAGCCGTCGATCGGGTGGCGGGCCGCGATGGCGGCGTCGATCTCCGGGTCCGATCCGGGCTGGTAGGCGCCGATCGAGATGAGATCGGCCTTCTCCTTGTAGGTCGCCATCAGCTTGCGGACCTCGTTGCCGGCGGCGCGGGCCTCGGGCGTGACGATCTCGCCGACCAGGCGCGAGACGGAGGCGAGCACGTCGATCGCGGGGTAGTGACCCGCGTGCGCGAGCTGGCGGGAGAGCACGATGTGGCCGTCGAGGATGCCCCGGACGGCGTCGGCGATCGGCTCGTTCATGTCGTCGCCGTCGACGAGCACCGTGTACAGCGCGGTGATCGAGCCGGAGGGCGAGGTGCCGGAGCGCTCGAGCAGCTTCGGGAGCATCGCGAACACGCTCGGCGTGTAGCCGCGCGTCGCGGGCGGCTCGCCGATCGCGAGTCCGACCTCGCGCTGGGCCATGGCGAAGCGGGTGACGGAGTCCATCATCAGCATCACGTTGCGGCCCTGGTCGCGGAAGTACTCCGCGATCGCCGTCGCCGTGAAGGCGGCCTTCAGGCGCACCAGCGCGGGCTGATCGGACGTGGCGCAGACGACGACCGAGCGCGCCAGGCCCTCGGGTCCGAGGTCGCGCTGCATGAACTCGAGGACCTCTCGGCCACGCTCGCCGACCAGGCAGATGACGTTGATCTCCTCCGAGGTCGAGCGGGCGATCATGCCCAGCAGCGACGACTTGCCGACGCCGGAGCCGGCGAAGATGCCGAGGCGCTGGCCGCGCCCGCAGGGGACCATCGCGTCCAGGGCGCGCACGCCGAGCGACACGCGGTCCTCGATACGCGGGCGCGAAAGCGGATCGGGCGGCGAGGCCTCGGCCGGGCGCCACTGGGTGTGCGGGATCGGGCCCTTGCCGTCGAGCGGGCGACCGAGGCCGTCCAGCGCACGACCCAGGAGCGCGTCGGACACGTCGACCTTGAGCGGCTGACCGGAGGCGATCACGCTCGCGCCGGGACCGATGCCGACGGCCTCGCCGAGCGCCATCAGCAGCGTGCGGCCGGCGCGGAAGCCGACGACCTCGGCGGGCACGCTCGCCCGGCCGCGGCCGGTCTCGATCGTGCACACCTCGCCGACCTCGGCCTCGAGGCCGGTGGCCTCCACGATCAAGCCGATGAGGTCGACGACGCGACCCGTGCGCCGATGCAGATCGGCGTCGTGGATCGCCTGCCTGGCCTCTCCGACCAGGTCATCTGAAGCGTCGACGGCGTCGAGCGCCGATTCCATCAGCGAGAACATCTAGGGTCGTATCGGCAGCGCGGCGCGGATCATGAGCGCCCGAGCGCGGCCGCGACGACCTCGCCGGCACGCTCGAGCTTCGTCTCGACGGTCGCGTCGATATCGCCGACCGGCGTGCGCACGATGCAGCCACCGCGACCGACGCGCCGCTCGGCCTGCACCTCGCAGTGCTCGATGCCGCCCAGCGACGCCTTCAGATTGTCCATCGCCTCGCGCACGATCTCGAGATCGTCCGGGTTGACGAGCACGGTCACGCGCTCGCGCTCGACGATGCCGCGCAGCGCACCGGTGACCGAGTCGAGCACCCGCTCGGGCTCGACTTCGAGCGCACCGGCGAGGACCTTGCGGGCCAGCGCCAGGCCGAGCGCGACCGCTCGGCGCTCGAGCTGCTACCGCGGCGACGACCTGCTGCTCCCGCACGTCGGCGAGCGCCTGCGTGAGCGCGGCGAGCGCCGGCTCCAGAGCGGTCACGGCGTCGGCGCGGCCGGCGGCGAAGCCCTCGGCCCGCGCGGCCTCGCGCAACGCGTCGGCCTCGGCGCGCGCCTCGGCCAGGACCTCCATCACCGCGTCCGCCTCGTTGGCCCGGGTGATCGGCGGAGCCAGCGGCTCCAGCGCCATGAAGTCGAAGTCGGCGACCATGCTCATCTAGACCAGCGCGTCCTCTCCACCCGCACCGCGGGAGATGACGATCGCTCCGGCCTCCTCGAGGCGGCGCACGACGCCGACGATGCGGCCCTGTGCCTCCTCGACGACGCGCTTGCGCTGCGGCGGCTGGAAGTCGATCTCCTCGCGCAGCAGCTCGGCGCCACGCTCGGACATGTTCGTGAAGATGCGGCCGCGGACGTCCTCGGACACACCGCGCAGGGCGATCGCGAGGTCCTTCTGATCGACCTCCTTGAGCACCATCTGGATCGAGCGGTCGTCGAGCTTGACGACGTCCTCGAACGTGAACAGCAGCAGGCGGATCTCCTCGGCCAGCTCGCTGTCGGCCTTGGCCAGCTCGTCGAGCACGTTGCGCTCGGTCGTCCGGTCGGAGCTGTTGAGGATGTCGGCGAGCGACTTGACGCCGCCGGCGACCGCGTACTCCTGGGCACCGACCGCGGACAGGCGGCCGCGCATGACGTTCTCGACCTGGGCCACGACCTCCGGCCGCGTCTCGCCCATCATCGCGATCCGCAGGGCCACGTCAGCCTGGATCTCGGCGTCGATGCTCGAGAGCACCTGCGCCGCCAAAGTCGTATGCAGGTTGGAGACGACCAGCGCGACGGTCTGCGGGGACTCGTTGCGCAGGAAGACGACGATCTGCTCGGCCGGCGTGCGGCGCAGGAACTCGAACGGGCGACGCTCGATCGTCGCCGCGAGGCGACCGATGATCTCGTCCGCGCGATCCTCGCCGAGCGAGCGCATGAGCACGCTGCGCGCGAAGTCGACGCCGCCCTCGGCGAGATAGTCCTCGGCGAGCACGGACTCGACGGCCTCGGTGATGACGTCGCGGCAGACGTCGGTCGGGATCTTCTGGGCCTTGGCGAGCTCCAGTGAGAGCGCCTCGACCTCCGCGTCGCCCATGAACTTGAAGATCTCGCTCGCGCGCTGCTCGCCGATCGCGACCAGCAGCGCAGCGGCCTTCGCGACGCCCTTCAGACCCGACTTGGTCTCGGGGCGGGTGGCCAGTTCCGTGCTCATCGTCACTAGTCCTCCGCCATCCAGGCCTTGACCTGAGCGGCGACGCGCTCGGGCTCGCGCTCCATCAGCTGGTCGAGCTGATGCAGGCTGGCGTCGGGGACGCGCGGGGGAAGCATCTGCGACGACGCGTTGTCGAGGTAGCCGGCCGACGTGCGCGCCTCCAGCTGTGCCAGCGACATCGGCTCGTCGATCGTGGTCAGCCAGGCCGGCGTGCCGAGGTTCTCGCCCTCGCGCTTGCGCATCCCGCGCGTCATGAAGAACAGGAACAGCAGGCTCGCCAGGCCGAGGCCGACCCACTTGAGCGGGCCGAGCAGCGTCGTGGGCACCGGACCGGCCTTGGGCGTCTCCGGCTTGGCGAAGGCCATCTGGGCGGCGGTGATCGTGTCTCCGCGCGACGCGTCGATGCCGGCGGCCGTGCCGACGGTCTGCTTGAGCGAGTCGAACACGCCGGCCGGGACCGACTTGTCGACCAGCAGCGCGACGTTGAGCTTGTTCACGGCGCCTTCGGCGACCTTGGTGTCGGTCACCTTCTTGTTGACGCCGTAGTCCGTCGTGCCCTTCTTGCTCGAATAGTTGGACTTGCCGCCCGCGGCGCCGGCGCCGGTCGAGTAGGTCGGGACGTTGGAGCCGGTGCCGGAGCGTGCCGCCTGCCGCCGCGCCGGAGCCCGTGAGCTTCTCGGTCTCCTCGGTGGTCTTCAGCGGCGTGCCCTTGTCGGCGTACGTCAGCTCCTTCTCCGTCGTCGCGTCCATGTTGAGATCGGCGTTGACGTTGACCCTGGCCATGCCCGGGCCGAGCGTGGAGGCGAGCATCGCGTTGATCGAGCTCTCGACCTGGCGGGCGTAGCGGTTCTCGGCGCCGCCTTGCTCGAACCGCCGCCGCCGGAGCCGCCGCCTTCAGGCGAGGGCCAGAGCACCGCGCCGGTCGAATCGGTGATCGTCACGTTGTCGGTCTTGAGGCCCTTCACCGAGGACGCGGTGAGCTGCGCCATGCCGCGAACGGCACCCGGGCCGAGCGTGTCGGACGGGTTGCCGAGCATGATCGCGGCCGTGGCCGGCGAGGCCTCGTCGGCGAAGAGGTCGTCCTGAGGCATCACGATCTGGACCGTCGGGTTGGTGACGCCTTCGACACCGCGGAGCGTCTTGGCGACCTCGCCCTCCAGCGCTCGCTGGTAGGCGACCTGCTGCTGGAACTGCGACGCGCCGAGCTTGGCGTCGTCGAGCAGCTCATAGCCCGGCTGATCGCCGCCGCCCGAGGCCTGGACGCCCTGCGCGGCGAGCGCGATCCGCGCCGTCCCCGTGGAGGACTTCTGCACGGCGAGCGCCGTGCCGTTGTTGCGCAGCTCGTAGGCGATGCCCTGCTCGTCCAGCGCGGCGGTGATCTTGCCGGTCTGGGCGGGGTCGAGACCGCTCGCGATGAGCGTGTACGACGGCGCCGTGGCGATCCGCAGCATGATGAACGCGATCGCCAGGATGGCAACGGCGGAGACGCCGAGCAGCGCCTTGGTCTTGGCCGGTAGGGCGAGGATGTTCTGGAGGAAGGACGGCATGGTGAATCAGGTCAGACCTGGGTGTGGAAGATGTCCTGGGCCGCCTCGACGGCCTTCGTACGGATCTGGCTCGCGAGCTGCATGGCGAGCTGGGCGCGCTCGACGGCCATGACGACCGCGGTCGGATCGGTCGCCTGACCGGACGCGAGCGCCTGCGAGGCGCTCGCCGCGTCGGTCTGCGTCTTCGACAGCGACTGGATCGAGTTGCCGAGCATCTGGCCGAAGCCGGAGTCGGAACCCGCGGTGGCGTTCGCGGCCTCGGGGGGCGCGATCTGCCACTCGGCGCCGGAGACCGCGAAGGAAGGATCGATCGGCATTATCGGAGGATCTCCAGGGTCTTGGCGAACATCTGCTTGGACGCCGACATCGCGGTGACGTTGGCTTCATACGCGCGCTGCGCATCGATCAGATCGACCATCTCGGTGACCGTGTCGACGTTGGGCATCTGCACGTACCCGTCCGCGTTGGCGTCGGGGTGGCTCGGGTCGTAGACCATCTTTCCGGGCGTCTGGTCCTCGGTCACGGCCGCGACCTGGACGCCGCCGGCGGCGACGCTGCCCGAGCCCGACCCGATCGCGCGGGTCGAGCGCGGCGCCGAAGCCGCCGTCGGCGACCGACTGCAGCACGACTTCCTTGCGCCGGTACGGCTGGCCGTCGGCGCCCTTGGTGGACGTGGCGTTGGCGAGGTTCTCGGCCGTGACGTTCATCCGCATGCGCTGCGCGGTGAGCGCCGTCGCGGAGATCTCCATGCCGCCGAACATGCTCATCAGCCGACACCCATGGCAGCGCGCAGGATCGCGTTGCGGGTCTTGGCCACCGAGACGGCGGCCTGCTGTTCGAGCGCGTTGGAGGCGAGCTTGGCCGACTCGGCGTCGATGTCGATCGAGTTGCCGTCGGCCTGGGTGACGCCGACCGAGCTGTCGACCTGCGTCGTGAAGCCGGTTCGCTCGACCGCGGCGCGGGCATCCGAGGAGCCCATGCGCCGCGTTCAGCGCGCCGTGGAAGTCGACGTCGACGCGGCGGTAGCCGGGCGTCGCCGCGTTGGCGATATTGGCGGCAAGCGCCTCATGACGCTGTGCGGCGCCTGAGATGCTGCGCTCTAGCGCCAGCTGCGTGGTATCGATGAGCACGGGACGGAGGACTCCTGGAGGGAAAGAGTGGGCGGTCCGTCCTTGGACCTCACGCGGCTCCGTCCTTGGAGCGCATTCCCTCTATCGGCGGCCCGTTTGGGGACCTTTAGGGTCAGGACCCGATTAGAGGGAAGTGCTACGCGCGGCCGTCGACGGACGCCGCGGCGGGGCGGGGATTGCCGCCCGCGTAGCCACGCATCGCGGTCGCGCCGCGGTTCATGTTGCCGAGCTTGTGGAGCGTGAAGGCGCGGCCTGCGGACAGGCCGGCATGGATCTCACGCTGAAGCTCGAGCAGTCGTTCGAGATGCGGCCGCGCCGCGGCCGGCGGGTCGCCGAGCGCCGCCGAGGCGAGCAGGCGCTGCTCCGAGGCCGCGGGGAGCTCTTCCCAGCGGCCGTCGCGCATCAGGTCACGCTCACGCTCGGCAAGCGCGACCAGTTCGGCCCAGGGGGCCTCGGGCGTCATGACGCGGCGATCTCCGCCCATGCCTCGCGGAGCTCGCCGAGCAACTCGGAGACCTCCTCGATCTTGCTCGGGTCCTGCTGGGCCGTGGCCTCCATGAGGTGACGGCGGCAGAAGGCGTAGATGCCCTGAAGATGGCTCGCGACCTGGCCGCCGCGCTCGTGGTCGAGCGTGACCGTGAGCTCGTCGATGATCGCCTCGGCACGGCGCATGCGATCCAGCGACTGGGCGCGGTTGCCCTCGCGCATGGCGTAGGCGGACTGAAAGAGAAAGCGCAGGCAGCCGTCGTAGAGCATCACCACGAGCCGCCCGGGAGGAGCGGTGAGGATGCTCTGCTGCTTGTAGGCGGCGCTCTGATTACCGGCGTAGGCGGCCAACGAGGGCTCCTGGTTCGGGAGGAGGGAGGAAGATCACTTGGTTGATCGGCCGTGGGCCGGGAGGCTTGAGGCTTAGGAGTACGAAGGCAGACTTGAGATCTGGCTGGTGAGCCAGGCCTGCTGCGTCTGCGACGCGTTGAGCGCCGCTTCCATCGCCGCGAACTGGGCCTTGAGCCGCTTCTGCTCAGTGTCCATGCGCTCGTTGAGCTTCGTGATCTGGGCGGTGAAGCCCTTGAGCGTCGTGTCGTCGCTGGCCATGCGGCCGGTGAGGACGCCGTTGGTCCCGGTCTGGGTGCCGACGTAGTCCGAGACGAGCGTGGCGAGGCCCTTGGTGGCGCCCACGCCCGAGAACATGTCGCGGACCTTCGTGTAGTCGGCCGCGAGGGCCGCGGAAAGCTTGGTGGTGTCGACGATCAGCTTGCCGGCCTTGCCGTCCTCGGTGATCGCGCCGCCGGTGGACTTCGGAACGCCGATGCCGATGTCCGCCAGGCCGGTGAGACCGAGGCCGGAGACGAGCTGCGTCATCGTGTTCTTGAGGCCGCTGAGCATCGAGTTCATGCCCGAGTCGCCGAACAGCTGGCCCTTCTGGAGGTCGAGCGTGGTCGATGCGCCGTCGGGATCCGCTTCTCGGTCAGCTCGCTGCGCGTCGCGGTGACGACCGCGTTGTAGGCGTCGACGAGCGCGGTGATCTTCTTGGTGATCGCGTCGGTGTCGATCGCGGGCTGCGACGTGTTGACGCTGACCGGGCTCGTGCTGACGCCCTTGAGCGTCACGCGCACGCCCGGGATCGCGCTCTCGATGACGTTGGACTCCGAGCTGCGGGCGACACTCTCGCCGTCGAGCTTGTAGGAGGCGTTGAGCGTGGCGGCACCGACGCGCGTGTAGTTGGAGTCCTCGGTGAGCGCGGCGCCGCCGGTGTTGAAGGCCGACGTGTCGACGGTGAAGTCCGAGCTGGCGCCGGTCTTGCGGGCGGAGAAGACGACGCGCTCGGTCGCGCCGTCCTTGACGACCGCCGCGTAGACGGGCGCGGCCTCGTTCGCGTTGATCGCGGTGGCGAGCTCGGTCGCGGTGGCGTTGGCCGGGACCGCGATCGAGACCTTGCTGTTGCCGGTCGCGTCCGGGTCGGTGCCGTAGAAGAGGGTGATCGAGCCGGCGTCGGTGCTCGGGCTGTACTCGAAGCCGTGCTGCGCGGAGGAGGCGAGCTTGTCGACCTGGATCGAGTGGCCGCCGATGCCGGCGCCCGCGAGCATCGTGACGTCGACCTTGCTCGTGTCCGAGGAGACCGACGTCTGCGCGGCCTTCCACGTGGAGGCGGAGCTGAGGTCGGCGGCCGCGGTCTTGACCGCGTCGAGCTTGGTCTTGATCGTCGTCAGGTCGTTCTTGTGCTGCGTGACGGAGATCTGGCGCCGCTGGACGGCGGTGACCTTGTTCTGCTCGATCGCCATCAGCTGGCTGATGATCGACTCGGTGTCCAGCCCGGAGGCCAGGCCAGAGAGCGAAATGGGCATGGCTGCTCCTTACAGGTCAGCGCCGGACATGACGTCCAGGGCCTTCGCGGGCGGGATGGTCTTGAGCACGTTGCCGTCGAGGTCGCGGACCTCGATCACGACGCGGTTGGACTGCTCGTCGCGCGAGAAGTGCAACTCGCGGTTCTGCTGGGCCAGCTCCTGGACACGCTCGGCGGCACGATCGACCATCTCGCGTGCCTCGGGGGTCGGAGCCGGCGGAACCTCGCCGACGATCGTCCCTTCCTCCTGCGACCCGTCGACCGGGCGCTGCGCCGCGTTCAGCGGCGGAACGGGCGGAGTCGGGTTGACCGCGCCGGCGAGCGGACTCGCGGCGAGGGTCTCGTAGGGAGTGAAGCGACTGATCTGCATTGCACTCCCGGTGATCGGCCGCTCGCTACAGACCTTGAGCGGTCGATGCGCGAACTCAGCCGACGGCGGAGAAGAGAACCGCGTCGTCGCTCAGCTGATGCTTGAGCGTCTTCTTCAGCTGCGAGTGGATCTGGCAGATGCGGCTCTCGGAGACGCCCATGACCTCGCCGATCTCACGCAGCGTGAGGTTCTTGACGTAGAGCAGGACGGCGACCTCGCGCTCACGCTGGGGCAGCGTGTCGAACGCGCGGCGGAACTTGTTCTTGGCCTCGGCGTTCGCGGCCATGTGCTCCGGGTCCAGACGGGAGTCACCGTCGGCGAGCGTGTCGATGCGCTCGACGGTGGTCTCGTCGTCGGAGATCACGAGCGTGTTGAGCGACGTGACGTCCGAGACGGCGATGTCGTCCTCGCGCCGGCGCAGGTCCTCGACGCTGATCGAGAGCGACGGCGGCAAGCTCTTCACGCGTGGGGCGACGGCCGTGGATCGTGGAGAACTGGTCACGGGCACGAGCGATGTCGCGCTCCCAGCGGCGCAGCGAGCGCGGCGCCCAGTCCTGGCGGCGGAGCTCGTCGAGCACGGCGCCGTGGATCCGGGTCCATGCGAACTGCTCGAGCGTCGCGCCCTTCTCCGGGTCGTAGCGATCGATCGAGGCGATCAGCGCCTCGAGCCCGCAGGAGATGAAGTCCTCGACCTCGCAGCGTGCCGGCAGCTCGCGGACCTTCTTGAAGACGATGTACTTGACGAGCGGCGCGTACGTCATCACCAGGCGATTGCGCACCTGGAGACTGCCGGTGTCTTTGTATTCACGCCAGAGCGCGAGAGCATCCTCCGCGCTGACGCGGCGGCGGCTGCCTGAGGACGACGGGGGCTTCATGGTGAGGCGAGCGCTCCTGAAGGGAGGGACGGGCTAACGGACGAAGCCTGTATCGGGCGTAGACCCGATGTCCTCCATCACCGATTTGGGGTAGGCCCGCCGCCCTGGAGCCCATACGCCCATGCCAGGACCTCTGCGACAGCCGTCCACATCGCGACCGGAACCTCCTGGCCGAGCGACAGCTTCGCGAGCGATGAGGCGAGCTCAGGATCGCGATGAACCGGGCACTCCGGCCTCACGTGCGCGAGCGAGAATCGTTGCGGCCAGATGTCCCTTGCCGGCGGCCACCACCTGCGGGGCGCCGTCGCCGGTGTAGCGCAGCGCCGCGGTGACATCCGGATCAGGCATACAGATCCAGTGGCGTGTGTCGCGGACGAACGTTCACCGTCGCGTCCAGTCCGACCTCCTCCAACTTGGCGCGTAAACGCTCCGCGCCCCCCGTCGCGACGGCGTGCGGGTGTCCAGCGGGGGTCGTCACCTCGGCCAGAAGACGATCGCCGCGCAGCTCGAGTCGGAGGTCCAACTTGCCGAGCGTCGGGGAGTTGAACGCGAGCGTCACGACGTCGGCCGGTTCGCCGTCGGCGCCCTTGCGGCGGGCGGGCGGCTCCTCGACCTCGACGCGCGGCTGCAGCTGCATCGCGGCGGCCGCGGCGCCGAACGGCGGCTGCGCGGCCTGGGTCTGGTTCTGCGTCCTGCTGCGCCTGAGCCGGTTGCTGGGGATCGATCCGCAGCGTCACGCGCTCCGGCGTGACCTCCTCGACCTTGAGCTTGAGCGTCATGCCGGCCACGACCTCGGGCGGGATCTTCGCCGTCACCGGAATCCCCGCGATGACGATGACGGCAAGGCTCTCGCCGCGCGAAGCGACTCGGGCCATCATGCTCGCCCCTTCGCGCAGCGGCACATCCGGGAGTTGGGCGCGCAGCAGCGCGGCGGCGACCGCGATCTGATCCATGACCTCAAGAATGGCGCTTGCGGCGCCGATTGAGAACCACATGGATCGCGGCCTATACATCGCTGCCTCAGGCATGCTCGCCGAGCAGGTACGCCAGGGACAGATCGCCAACGACCTCGCCAACGCGTCGACGGCGGGTTACAAGGCCGACCGAACGACGCAGGCGTCGTTCGGCAACATGCTGCTCACCAACTCCGTGACCGGCGCCACGATCGGCTCGCAGAGCACGGCCGTGGGGGTCACCGCCACGGTGACCGACTTCACGCCGCAGCCGATCAAGGACACCGGCGAGCCGCTGGACTTCGCGATCAACGGCGACGGCTTCTTCGCCGTCCAGACCGGCGCCGGAACGCGCTACACCCGCAACGGCGAGTTCACGGCCGACGCCAACGGCCGGCTGACGACGCTGACCGGCAACCCGGTCCTCGGTCGCAACAACCAGCCGGTGTCGGTCGGTGCCGACGGCAAGGTCGATCCGCGCCTGCTCAACGTCGTCCTGCTGCAGAGCCCGAAGAAGACCGGCGACAACCTCGTGACCGGTACGCCCGGCGCCGTCGCCGGCCAGACCGCCGGGCAGGTCCGCGCCAGCGCACTCGAAGGCTCGGGCGCCGATCCGACCCAGTCGATGGTCGACATGATGGAGTCGATGCGGGCCTACGAGGCCGGTCAGAAGGTCATTCACACGATCGACGAGACGCTCGGCAAGGCCGCGTCCTCCGTCGGGTCCCTCAACTAAAGCCTGCCCTCCAACAGGCCGACAACTAGAACCAGATGCTCGAGGGACTTCGAACCGCCGCCGCCGGCATGGCCGCCCAGCAACAGAAGCTGGACGCCGTGTCCAACGACCTGGCCAACGCCAACACGAACGGCTACAAGCGCGTTCGCGTCGGCTTCTCGGACCTGCTCTACGAGCGCGCGGGCC
This sequence comes from uncultured Solirubrobacteraceae bacterium, assembly GCA_963848475.1. Taxonomy (GTDB): domain Bacteria; phylum Actinomycetota; class Thermoleophilia; order Solirubrobacterales; family Solirubrobacteraceae; genus Solirubrobacter. The sequence goes on from CAWKDW010000014.1 coordinate 327,856, forward strand.
GCCCGGCGACGTCCGGCAACGCCCAGCTCGGCGCCGGCTCGCGTGCGATCCAGGGCGGCCGCACCTTCCAGCAGGGCAGCCTGCGCGAGACCGGCATCCCCACGGACGTCGCGATCGAGGGCGACGGCTTCATGAAGGTCAAGCTTTCCGACGGCCGCGAGGCGCTGACGCGCGACGGCGGCCTGCACATCGACGGCCTGCGCCGCCTGACGACCGCCACCGGCGGCCTGCTCACGCCGACGATCACGATCCCCGAAGGCGTCACCTCGAGCCAGCTCTCGATCAGCACCGACGGCACCGTGCTGGCCGCGGGCCGCAACGTCGGCAAGATCGCGCTGGTCAACGTCCGCTCGCCGCAGAACCTGCAGTCGGTCGGCGAGAACGCGTTCGTGACCACCGCCCGTTCCGGCAACGCGACCGCCGCGCCCGCCGCCACCGTGCTCAAGCAGGGCGCGCTCGAGGCCTCCAACACCGACATGGCCCAGGCGATGACGGACATGATCGAGGCGCAGCGCACCTACCAGCTCACGTCCAAGGCGATCCAGACGGCCGACTCGATGATGGAGATCGCCAACGGGGTCAAGCGATGAGCGCCCTGAGCTCGGTCTCCGCCACCACGCTGCCCGCCGACGTGCGCGCCGCCGGCACCGAGGCCCAAAAGGACTTCAAGAGCGCACTCGCCTTCGAGCAGGTGCTCGTCGGCCAGCTCGTGAAAGAGATGGTCCCGAAGGAGGGACCGATGGCCGAGGGCCCGTACGCCTCGACCATGCAGGACTCGTTGACGACCGCCCTCATGGGCGGGCAGGGGCTGGGCCTTGCCCGGCAGCTCTACAAGGAGATGCAGTCGTCGTGAGTACGGCCCTCGAGGCCGAGCTGCTGGTCCATCTGGACACGCAGATCAACTCGGCACGTCACCTCCTCAAGCTCGTCCTGGCCCAGGGCTCAGCGATCCGCGAACGCGACACCGAAGCGGTGCTCGCGCGGCTCGCCGAGATCCAGACCGAGATGGTCCGTCGCAGCGCGCTCGAGCAAGAGCGCGCGACGTTGCTTCAGCGTGCCGGAGCCGCCCTCGGCGTCCCGGCCACCACCGTCACGCTCGAGCGCCTGTGCGGGCTCGTGACCCCCGGCGCGGCCACCGCCGCGATGCAACGCTCCGCGGAGCTCCGCGGTCTCTTGTCCGAGATCGCCCGCGAGCACGGCATCAACCGCGCACTCATGCGCCAGGAGCTCACGTTCCTGTCGCACCTCACCCGCCTCATCGGCCAGGAACCCGAGGCCGGCTACGGCCGTCCGGGAGCAGCCCCTTCCAACTCCGGCCCATCCGCCCCGCCCGTGTACCGGGCTCTCGACCTCCAGGCGTAACCCTCCACATGCCGATCTCAAGCTTCTACGGAATGCAGACGTCGCTGCGCGGTTTGATCGCCCAGCAGCGGATGCTCGACACGACCGGTCACAACATCGCGAACGCCTCGACCGCGGGCTACACGCGCCAGGAGGCCCTGCTCTCGGCCTCGACGGCGCTGCAGGTCCAGGTCGCCGGTTCTTCGTCCGCGACCGGCGCTCACCTGGGCTCCGGCGTCGATGTCGAAGGTTTCCGGCGCGTCCGCAACCAGTTCCTGGACGCGCAGTACCGCGGCCAGAACACGAACCTCTCCGACTGGACCGCGCGCGCCGAGGCGCTCGACTCCGCCGAGCTCTCGCTCGCAGAGCCGGGCGACACCGGCATCAACGCGCAGCTGACGAAGTTCTGGCAGTCCTGGTCGGACCTCTCCAAGAACCCGGACGACCAGGCCGCCAAGCAGGCCGTCGTCCAGCAGGCCAACGCGCTTACCGACTCGATCCACTCCGTGCGCGCGCAGATGGTCTCCGCGCAAGAGGGTGCGATGGGGCAGTACGACGCGATCACCGGCCCGGACGGCGAGGTCTCCAAGATCGCCAGCGAGCTCGCCGGGCTCAACAAGACGATCAGCTCGTTCATCACCAACGGTGACTCCCCGAACGACCTGATGGATCGCCGCGACCTGCTGCTCGACAAGCTCTCCGGCTACGGCCAGCTCTCGGTCGAACAGCTCCCGGGCGGCTCGACGAACGTGTCGTTCGTCGACGGCACGACCGGCACCAGCTACCCGATCGTGTCGGATAAGACCGCGGCCTGGGCCGGCCCGCCGGCCGGCGGCTGGTCCCCGGGCGGCGAGATGGGCGGCCTGCTGGCCGCCGGCAAGTCCCCGGGCGGCATGATCGACGGCTACCTCGCGTCGATCGACTCGTTCACGAACGCGCTGACCTCCTCGGTCAACAGTGCCTACGGCGGCGCCTTCTTCACCTCCGGCTCGCCCGCTGGGGCCACGATCGCCGTGAGCGCCCCGATCCAGACGGCACCGGCGAGCATGCTCTCGGGTACCGGCGCCTCCGGCTCCAACGACCTTGCGCTGGCCGTCTCGCAGCTCCGCGGCAACGCCTCGATCGACGGCGCCTACAAGGCCTTCGTCGCGAAGGTCGGCGGCGATCTCAACGAGTCCGGCCGCATGCAGGCCAACGCCCAGATTCTCGCCGACTCCGTCGAGGACCGCCGCCAGAGCGTGGCCGGCGTCTCGATGGATGAGGAGATGTCGAACCTCGTGCGCTTCCAGCGCGCCTACCAGGCCTCCGCACGGGCCATGTCAACCATGGACGAGATGCTGGACGTCCTCATCAATCGAACCGGAAGGGTTGGGCTGTAGGTCATGCGCATCACCACCTCCATGGTCCAGCGCAACGTCCTCTCGGACCTCAATTCGCTGCAGTCCTCGCTGGCCAAGACCCAGGCCAAGGCCGCCTCCCAGAAGGAGATCACGCGCCCGTCCGACGATCCGTTCGGCACGTCGCGCGCGATGGGCCTGCGCGCGAGCATCGGCGCCAACGAGCAGTTCGCGCGCAACATCGACGACGCGCAGGGCTGGATGGACACGACCGAGTCCTCGCTGGACTCGATCACCCAGTACATCCACGGCGCGCAGAACCTGCTCATCCAGGGTTCGACCGACACCGCGGACGCGACGTCGCGCAAGGCGATCGCCGCCGAGCTCGACCAGATCATCGAGGGCATCAAGGAAGCGGCGAACGCGACCCACGGCAACAAGTTCGTAGGGTCGGGCACCGCGACCTCGGTCGCGCCGTACAAGCTCGGCGCCGACGACACCTACCAGGGCAACGAGGCCGGCCTCGATCCCGCCATCGCGGGCGTCATCCGCGAGATCGGCCCCGGGGTGACGATGTCGATCAACTCCGTCGCAAGCGAGGTCCTCGGCTCCGGCCAGGCCGCGGGCGACGGCAAGCTGCTCAACGTCCTGCGCAACATCTCCGATCACCTCAAGGCCGACGACGGCCCCGCGCTGCGCAGTGACGGCACCTCGCTGCAGAAGCAGCTCGACGACATCCTCGGCGTCCGCGCGCGCAACGGCGCGCAGACGAACCGTCTGCAGTCCGCGACCGCGCGTCTGGACCAGATCAACGGCACGCTCACCGAGCAGCTGTCCAAGACCGAGGACGCCGACATCGCCAAGACGATGATCGAATTCAACTCCCAGAGTGCCGCCTACCAGGCCGCCTTGCGGGCGGGCGCGAACATCGTTCAATCCTCGCTAATGGATTTCCTGCGCTGAGCCGATAAAGGCCGCAGATCCGTTTCTCCCCCCTCCAGGAGACCACCTCAGCATGTCAACTGTCACCATCGACTCACCACGCTTCGGGACGCTGCAGATCGCGTCCGACGACGTGATCGAGTTCCCGCATGGCCTGATCGGCCTCGGCGGCCAGCGGTTCGCGATCATCGAAGGCGAAGGCTCGTTCAGCTGGTTGCACTCGATCGACGATCCGGCCCTCGCGCTCCCGGTCACGAACCCGTGGGACTTCTTCTCCGACTACGCCGTCGAGCTCTCCGACGAGGCGTCGGAGCCGATCACCGCCGACCCGGCCGACGTCGCCGTCTGGGTGACGGTCCGCGCCGGCGCCGAGCTGGCCGACTTCTACGCCAACCTGCGCGCGCCGATCCTCGTCGCCTCAGGTCAGGGCCACCAGGTGATCAACGAGTCGCCGGACGCTCCCGTCCGCGCTCCGCTGTTCCCGGCCGTCGCGGCCGTCGCCTAATCCTTCCCCCCGCAGCGGAATCCAAGGAGGAACCATGCTGCTCATCACCCGTCGTGTCGGCGAGAAGATCATGGTGGGGGACGACATCGTCTTCCACGTGAAGGAGATCGTCGGCAACACCGTCCGCATCGGCATCGAGGCGCCGCGCTCCACGCCGATCTACCGCGAGGAGATCTGGAACGTCGTGCGCGACGAGAACCGTGCCGCGGCCGAAGCGCCGTTCGCGCTTCCGGCGCCAACTCCCGCCGCGTAGGAGCTTCCACCGCTTGACAGCGGTGCCCAAGGAGCCAACGGGGTACGGTCTTGGCTATGTCCAAGCTCGCCAAGACCGCCCGTAACCTCGCCGTCGCCGACATCGCGCTCGCCTTCGCACGCGACCGTCTCGCCGCTCAACTTCCCGGTGTGAAGCCCCGCCGCCGCGGACCCGGCAAGAAGACGCTCCTGATCGGCGGTGCCGCAGCCGCCGCAGCCGCCGCGCTGCTGCTCAAGCGCGACAAAGTCGTCGCGCTGCTCCCGGGGCGCAGCGACGAGCCCGCGCCGCCCGAACCGGCGTACACGCCACCGCCGGTCTCCAACTACGATGCCTCCGGACCGGTCGCGAACACCGCGACCGCGGTTCCCGTGCCTCCCGCCTACGAGGAGCCGGCGATCGACGAAGCCGCCGAGGAGGCGGCCGCGGCCGCCGAAGCGGCCAACATCGGCGGTTCGGTCAGCGACTACGCGGGCCCCGACGGCGAGCTCGCGACGCCCGCGGAGGCGCCGCTGGCCGAGAGCGGCGAGGGCGAGTCCGAGGGCGAGGAGCAGACCGACCTCGAGTTGCGCGAGGCCGCCGAGGACGACGAGGACGGGTTGAGCCCTGAGGAGGCCCAGATCGACGAGGCGATCGAGCGGGCCGGCGATCCGCTCGCGGGCGAGCGCAGCGACCCGGGAGCGCCCGGCGACAGCGAATGGCGTACCTGGTCCGGGCGCACCGTGGACTCGTGAGCACCGAGGCGTCTGATCGCTGACGCAAAACCCGCGCAAGGAGTACCTGTGGCGCGGCGGTATATGGATCCGTGAAGATGCTCGCCTCGGCGCTTTGCGGATCGGCCACAATACGGACGGGTTCTTTATGAGCACGCTCGTGGGCATGCAGCTCAGCGGCCGCTATCGGCTCGACGCCCAGATCGGTGCGGGAGGGATGTCGACGGTCTATCGGGCCTTCGACGTCAACCTCGAGCGCCGGGTGGCGATCAAGCTCCTGCACCGGGAGATGTCGGCGGACTCCGATCAGCTGGAGCGCTTCCGGCGCGAGGCGCGCGCCGTCGCCCAGCTCTCGCATCCGCACATCGTCGGAGTGATCGACGCCGGCGAGGACGAGAACCGTCCGTACATCGTCTTCGAGTACGTCGAGGGCGAGACGCTCAAGGACCGCATCCGCCGGCTCGGCCGGCTGCCCGTCGACGAGTCGCTGGCCTACTCGATCGAGATCGCCCGCGCCCTCGGCTGCGCCCACGCGCACGAGATCGTGCACCGCGACGTCAAGCCGCAGAACGTGCTGCTGGACCCCGAGGGCTCGGCCAAGGTGACCGACTTCGGGATCGCCCGCTCCTTGCGCGACGACAGCCTGACCGCCGACGGTCGCGTCCTGGGCACGACGGACTATGTCTCCCCCGAGCAGGCGCTCGGTCACGACGTCGACGGCCAGACCGACATCTACTCGCTCGGCGTCGTGCTCTTCGAGATGCTGACGGGCGACGTCCCGTTCCACGGCGAGAACCAGATCTCCGTCGCCATGAAGCACGTCCGCGAGGACCTTCCGGACATCCAGGCGATCCGTCCGGAGGTCTCGGCCACGACCGCCGCGGTCCTGGACCGGATGACCGACAAGGACCTCGAACACCGCTACCCGGACGTCCCGGCGCTGGTCGCCGACCTCGAGGACGCGCTGGCGCTGGAGGCCGCCCGCCAGGGCACCTCGACCGGTGAGGCGAGCGCGGTCATCCGCACCCTCCCGGCCCGTGCCCGCCGTCGGCTGCCGTTCCGGATGCGGCATTCGCTCCCGCTGCTCGGCATTCTCGGGCTGATCGCCGTCGCCGTGACGATCGTCCTGATCGCCTCACGGGAGGTCCCGCCGCGCGTCCAGAAGGGCACCGGCACGGGCCGGCTCGAGGAGAAGACGCCCGCCGGGACCAAGGTCGTCTCCGTGCGGCGCGCGTCGGCGCACGCCTTCGATCCGCTCGGCGACGGGACGGAGCACTCCGACGAGGTCGCGCGCAGCGTCGACCGCGACGAGTCCACCGCCTGGTCGACCGAGAGCTACCGGGACGGGCTCGAGGGCGCCGGCAAGACGGGCGTCGGGCTCTACATCGACGCCAAGCCGAAGGTCAACGCCGTCGCGCTGCAGATCGACACGCCGAAGCCGGGCTGGAAGGCGACGATCTACGCCGCCCCGCCTGGCTCGGCGCCCGACTCCTTCCCCGAGGGCTGGACCAAGGTCGGCGGCGGAACGGTCAGCAGCAAGAGCAAGCGCTTCCCGCTCGAGACGGACGGCACCGCGTACCGCTACTACCTCGTGTGGATCACGAAGCTCGCCCCGGACGCCGAGAGCGCTGAGATCTCCGAGATCCGCCTCTTCCAGGAAGTCGCCGCCTAGAACGCCACGCTGCGCTCGGTGGCGAAGCGTTCGAGCGCCAGCGCGAGCAGGCGGTCGCAGAGATCCGGGAAGGACAGGCCCGACGCCTCCCAGAGCTTCGGGAACACGCTCGTGGCGGTGAAGCCCGGCAGTGTGTTGAGCTCGTTGACCAGCACGCGCTCGCCGTCCTCGACGAAGAAGTCCACGCGGGCGAGGCCGGAGCAGCCCACGCGCAGGAACGTGTCGCAGGCGAGCCGGCGCACCTCGTCGAGCACGCTGTCCGGCAGCCGGGCCGGCACCACCAGCTCCATGCCGCCGGCCGTGTACTTGGCCTCGTAGTCGTACCAATCGGAGCCGGTGAGCACGATCTCGCCGGGCACCGAGCCCTCGGGCTCGCCGTTGCCGAGCACCGCGCACTCGACCTCGATGCCGTCCGAGAAGCCCTCGACGATGACGAGGCTGTCGTGGCCGAACGCCGCGTCCAGCGCCGGACCCAGCTCGGACTCCGAGAACACCTTCGCGATGCCCACGGAGGAGCCCAGGCGCGCCGGCTTGACGAACACGGGAGTCCCGAGCGCGGCCAGCTCGCGCTGGACGGCCTCGGGCTCGGCCTGCCACCGCGCGAGCCGCACGCCGGCGTAGGCGACCTGCGGGACGCCTGCCGCCGCCAGGACCTCCTTGAAGACGATCTTGTCCATGCACAGCGACGAGGCGAGCACGCCGGCACCGACGTAGGGCACGTCCAGGAGCTCGAGCAGCCCCTGCAACGTGCCGTCCTCGCCGAACGGGCCGTGCAGGACTCCGAACACGACGTCGGCGCCGAGCAGGCCGCCACCCGGGCGCAGGCTCAGCTCCTCGCCGTCGTGAAGCCAGACGCCGGAGCGCTCGATCGTGACCGCGAGCACCTCGTGCCCGGCGGCGGCGACCCCGTCGCGCACCGCCGCGGCCGAGTTCAGCGAGACGTCGTGCTCCGACGAGCGCCCACCCGCGAGGACGGCGACCCTCATGGCGTCGGCGTCGGCGTCGGCGTCGGCGGGGCCGCGGCGGGGGTCCCGACGAAGATCGTCACCGTGGCGCCGGTGGAACGGCTCGTCCCGGCATCCGGCGATTGGTCGACCACCTTGCCCACCAGCGACGCGTCGCCGGCCCGGTCGCGCGTCTGCACCTTGAAGCCGGCCTGCTCGAGCGTGTCTCGTGGCGTCCTCGACCGTCGGGTTCCCGGTCGTCACGTCAGGCACCTCGGGCCGCGCCTTGGCGACCGTCAGCTCGATCGTGGTGCCCTTCGGCACGCTGCCGCCGGACGCCGGCTCCTGCTTCATCACCGTGCCGGGCGGCTGGGTCGTCTCCTGCTCGATCACCTTGGAGGTCAGACCGGCGGACTTCAGCTCGGCCTCCGCCTGGTCCTGCTGCATGCCGACGACCTTCGGCACCGCGACGCCCGCCGGGCCCTGCGAGATCGTCAGCGTGACCGTACGGCCCTTGGTCGCCTGCTCGCCGCCGGGCGGCGAGGTCGAGATGACGTCGCCCTCGTCCACGGAGTCCGAGTTGGCCTGCTTGATGGCGGTCTTGAACCCGGAGTCGGTCATCGCGTTCACGGCGTCCTGCTGGGACTGCCCGTCGACGGCCGGAACCGCCACGGTGCCCTTGCCGCCGGAAACCGTCAGCGTGACCGTCGTCCCCTCGCGGACGCTTTCGCCGGCCGTGGGGTCCTGCGAGATGACCTCGTCGCGCGGGACGCTGTCGGACTCCTTGTTGACGAAGGCGACCTCGAGCCCGCGCTCGTGCAGGATGTCGGCAGCGTCGCCGGCGTCCTTCCCGCGCACGCTGGGCACGTCGACCTTGCTGCCGAACAGCAGCAGGTAGCCGCCGACGGCGATCGCGGCCACGGCGAGGAACACGAGCAGCCAGATCCACCAGCGCGAGCTCGGCTCGTCATACGGCTGCGCGCGGCACGTCGGCCGGGATCGGCCGGGTCGGTGCGTGGCGGGCGTTCTCGAGCGCCGCGATGAACTCCTCGGCGCTCTGGTAGCGCATCGTCGGGTCCTTCTCCAGCGCGCGCATGACGACCGCCTCGAGCGCCGCCGGGACGCCCGGGCGCAGCTGGCCGGGCGGGATCGGGTGCTCCGAGACATGCTTCAGGGCGACCGAGACCGCCGCTTCGCCCTCGAACGGGACATGGCCGGTCAGCAGCTCGTAGAGCACGACGCCGGCCGAATACAGATCGGAGCGGCGATCGACGGGCATCCCCTGCGCCTGCTCGGGCGAGAGGTACGCGACGGTGCCGACGATCGCGCCGGTCTCGGTCATGTCCGAGTGCCCGGCGCGGGCGATCCCGAAGTCGGCGACCTTGACCTGGCCCTCACCGTCGAGGATCACGTTCTGCGGCTTGACGTCGCGGTGCACGATCCCGCGCCGGTGCGCGTAGCCGAGCGCCCGCAGGATCTGCTCGGTCAGGTTCACGCGCGACGCCCGGCTCGAGCGGGCCGCGCTCGATCACGAGCTCCTTCAGCGTGCGGCCCTCGACCAGCTCCATCGCGATGTACGGCGTCCCTTCCCACTCCGAGCGGTCGAAGATGCCGACGATGTTCGGGTGCGTGAGCCCGGCCGCGGCCTGAGCCTCGCGGCGGAAGCGCTCGCGGAACTCGGGGTCCTCGGCGAAGCGCCCGCCGAGGAGCTTGAGCGCGACGCGGCGCCCGAGCACCTCGTCCTCGGCGCACCAGACCTCGGCCATACCACCGACCCCCAACAGCCTCAGGGCCCGGTACCGGCCGTCGACGATCGTGTCACGCGCAATCGAATGCATCTATTGCCCCAAAGCCTGGAGGACGCGTTTGGCGATCGGGGCGGCAACCGTGCCGCCCTGACCCTTTTCCCGTTCGATGATCACGGCGACCGCTACCTCGCCGGTGAAGCCGATGAACCAGAGATCGTTGATTCCCTGCGCGATGTTGATCTCAGCCGTGCCGGTCTTGCCGGCCAGCTCGACGCCCTGCAGCGCCGCCGCGGTGCCCGAGCCCTCGCGGACGACCGACTTCATCATCGTCGTGACCTTCGCCGCGCTCCCGGGCGACATCACGCGCTCGGCCTCCTCGGGCAGCGGCTCCTCGACGGTGCGCCCGTCGGGATCGACGACCTTCTCGACCAGCCGCGGCTCCATCCGCACACCGCCGTTGCCGATCGTCTGCGCCACGGTGGCCATCTGCAGCGGGGTGACCAGCAGCAGCGCCTGGCCGATGGCGGTCCGGCCGACGTCGACCCGGCCCGAGCTCATCGGGATGACCGCGCCCCGGACGTACGGCCCGCTCGGCTCCATCTGCCCGTCCGGGTAGTCCATCGGCGGAAGCTCGCCGAATCCGAACCGGTCCATGTAGTCCTGCATGCGGTTGCGGCCGAGCTTGACGCCGACCTCCGCCCACACGGTGTTGACCGAGTGCGTCAGCGCCTCGGTGAGGGTGATGTCGCCGTAGTCCTGGCCGCCGAAGTTGTTCAGCGGGGTGCCGGAGATCGTCTTGCCGTTGGAGCCGCTGACCTTCGAGTCCGGCTGATAGCGGCCGGAGTCGATCGCGGCCGAGGCCGTGACCGTCTTGAACGTCGAGCCGGGCGGATACAGGCCCTGCGTGGCGTTGTTGAAGATCGTGGACCCTTCCTTGCCCGGGTTCTTCGGGTCAAACGACGGGGTCCCGTAGAGCACCCGCACCGCGGCGGTCTTGACGTCCAGCGCGACGACGGCGCCCTTGCGCCCCTCGAGCGCGTCCTGCGCGACCTGCTGCGCCTTCGGGTCGAGCGTCGTCTTCAGGTCGTCGCCGACGACCTTCTTGTCGACGAGCGAGTCCACGAGCCGGCCCAGTTCCTCCTTGCGGCCGACCAGCGCGTCGTTGTACTCCTTCTCGAGCCCGGTCCGCCCGAAGATCACGTCGTCGAAGCCGACGGGCTGCGCGAACAGCCGCCCGGTCGGGTAGCGGCGCGCGTAGCGCCCGTCGGAGAGCGGCACGCTGCCGGCCAGCACCGCGCCGTCGGCGGCGCGGATGACGCCGCGCTTGACCCGCTGCTCCTCGAGCACCACGCGGCTGTTGTGCTTGTTCTCGCGCAGCCCGGTGGCGCCGAACACGGCCCAGCGCGAACTGAACCCGATCAGCACCGCGAAGAGCACGACGAACAGCGCGAAGAGACGGAAGATCGGCGCGTTCACGAAACCGGCTGCCTGGCGCGATTGGAGATCAGCAGCAGCAGGGCGAGCAGCACGAAGTTGGCGACGATCGAGGACCCGCCGTAGGACACGAACGGCAGCGTCACGCCGGTCAGCGGGATCACGCGGGTGACGCCGCCGATGATCACGAACACCTGCAGCGCCATCACCGCCGTCAGGCCCGTCGCGAGCAGCTTGGAGAACGAGTCGGTGGCCAGCATCGCCGTCTTGAAGCCACGCTCGGCGATCAGCAGGTAGACGGCGATCAGCCCGCAGGCGCCCGCCAGTCCGAGGTCGTTGACGATGACGGCGTAGATCATGTCGGTCTCCGGCGCGGGGATCAGCGGCCCGGCGCCGTCGGGGAGATTCAGCAGCGCCACCCCCAATCCCTGCCCGAAAAGCCCCCCGTCGGCCATCGAGAACAGGCCGTTGGCGATCTGGTAGCCGGCGCCGTTGTAGTCCGTGAACGGGTCGAGCCAGATGTCGATGCGGTCCTGCACGTGGCCGACCGTCGTCGCGAAGAACCACGCTCCCGCGGCGAACAGGATCATGCCCGCGACCACGAACGAGAGCCGGTTCGTGGCGACGTAGACCAGCGCCAGGAAGGCGCCGAAGTACATCAGCGACGAGCCGAGGTCGCGGATGAACACGAGCATCAGCATCGCCGCGCCCCAGACCACCAGCAGCGGCCCGAAGTGCTTCAACGGCGGGATCGTGACCCCGAGGATGCGGCGCGAGCCCTGGACGAGCACCTGGCGCGTGTCACGCAGGTACGCCGCGAGGAAGATGACGATCGCGATCTTGCCGAACTCGGCCGGCTGGAACGAGATCGGGCCGATCTTGACGCCGAGGTAGGCACCGTTGACCTGCTGGCCGATCCCGGGGACGCGCGGCAGCAGCAGCAGCGCCAGTCCGGCGAGCGCGATCGTGTAGCGATAGCGCTCCAGCACGCGGAAGTCGCGCAGCGCGACGATCGTCACGGCGAACAGGATCAGCCCGATCACGAACCACTGGGCCTGGTCTCGCGCGAGCTCCTCGTCGATCCGGTAGACGACGACGAGCCCGAAGCAGGCCAGCACGGCGCACAGCGGGAACAGGTACGGGTCGGCGTACGGGAGCGTGAAGCGGATCACCATGTGGCCCGCGAAGCAGAGCGCGAGGAAGATCGCTCCGTAGGTCAGCGAGACGTCCGAGAGGACGGCGTTGCGCTGGATGAAGATCGCGGCGAAGCCGAGCGTCAGCAGCAGCGACGCGGGGATCAGCGCCACCAGCTCGCGGTTGCGCGCGCTCACTGCTCGATGCGTCCCTGCTCCAGCGCGAGTACCAGCCCCTCGGCGTCGTCCTTGGAGCGCAACTGGTGATCCGTGAAGCTGCTGCGGCGCGCGGCCGGGACGCTCTGGAGCGTGACACCCGAGTGCCGGACCGGCGAGTACAGCCGGATCCCGAGCGGGAGGTCGTACGGAAGGCCCTTGTAGAGGGTGACCACGTTGCCGTTGTCTTCGTCGACACCGACGAAGAAGACCTGGCGAGTCGCGAGCCAGAAGGCAGCCACGAGGCCGATCAGGCAGGTGAAGGCGAGTAGCCAGCCGGGTGAGAACCACCGGCGGCGACGGCGCGGCGCAGGCGGCGCGGCCGGCGGGCCGTGCGGGTGGCCCTCCTCGATCGGCTGCGCGCGCGGGCGCACGGCGGAGAGGGCGACCGTCCCGGACGCGCGGTACTCGGCCTCGGACTGATCGGACGCCCAGCCCGACTCCGCGTAGCGCTGCGCCTCGTCTGACTGGCGCGTGTGGGCCTGCGGGCGGCTCACGCCCTGGCGCGGCACGGCGACCGCCTCGCCCTGGAAGGTGTCGTACTCGCGCGTCTCCGCGTCCAGCAGCCCTGAGACGGCGGCGGTGTCCTGTGCTCGCGACGGCGCGTCGACCTCCTCGAGGGTGAAGAGCACCACGGTGATGTTGTCGCGGCCGCCCGCGGCGTTGGCGGCAGCGATCAGATCGCGGCCGAGCTGATCCAGCGACCCGTCGTGCTCGAGCAGCAGCGGCTTGAGCTTGTCCTCGCGCACCATCGAGGTCAACCCGTCCGAGCAGACCATGAACAGATCGCCGGCCTGGGCCGGGAAGTCCTTGACATCGACCTGCACGGTCGGCTCGGGGCCGAGCGCACGGGTGATGACGGAGCGCTGCGGGTGCGACTCGGCCTGCTCCTCGGTCAGCTTGCCGAGCCGGACCAGGTCGCCGACCAGCGAATGGTCGTCGGTCAGGCGCTGCAGTTCGCCGTCGCGGACCAGGTAGCAGCGGGAGTCGCCGACGTGCGCGACGGTCACGAGGTTCTCGCCGACGTAGGCGGCGGTCACGGTCGTGCCCATGCCGGCGCGCTGGCTCTCGGCTCGCGAGCGCTCGAAGATGCGCAGGTTGGCCTGCTCGATCAGCCGCACCAGGCCGACCGCCGGCGACTCGCCATCGGCGATGCCGCCGTCGAAGACCTCGACGGCCATCTCGGACGCGACCTCGCCCGACTGCGCGCCGCCCATGCCGTCGGCGACGACGAACAGGGGCGAGCGAACGAAGTAGTTGTCTTCGTTGCCCTGCCGTTGCAGGCCAAGGTCGGAACCGTGCCAGTGGTCAGCGATCCGCAGCATGCTCACCGCTCAAAAGAGAACTCACTGTCGCCAATTTTGATGCGATCGCCGGCGTGCAGGGGCTGAGGTCCGCGCAGCGGTTCACCGTTCAGGTACGTGCCATTCGTGGAGCCAAGGTCCTCCAACACCATCACATCCCCCTGCGGGACGAGTCGCGCATGTCGCGCGGACGCGAATCCGTCCTCTAGGCGGATGTCCGCCTGATCGCCACGGCCGAGCAACGCGCCGTCGCTGAGATCATAGGCGGAGCCGGCCGAAAGTCCCGCCCCGGCCTCCACACGAAGCTTCGGGGCGCCGCCATCGCGACCGAGCGGGGCTGACGCTGTGTACATGCCGGTCGCATCCTCATAGTCCGCACTCGGACCAACATATGCCTCTTCGGGTCCCCTGCGTAGATCTTTCAGCGCGGAGCGCGCGACCCAGAACAGAAACAGGTACAGAACGGCGAGGAAGCCGAACTTCAGGGCGACGGCGATCGGATCGAGTTCCATCCGCCTACTCCAGCTCGAAGGTCACCCGAGAGGTGCCCAGTTCGATGACGTCGCCGCGTTTGAGCGACTGCGGTCCGTTGACGCGGCGGCCGTTGACCTTGATCCCGTTGGTCGAGCCGAGGTCGTTGACGATCCACGAGCCGCCCGACGGCCGGACCTCGGCGTGGTGGCGCGAGACGTTGGGATCGTCGAGCACGACGTCGGCGTCGCGCGAGCGGCCGAGCACCGCTCCCTTGGAGCCGACCGGCTCCGAGCGCCCCTCGACCCGCAGCCGCGCGCGTCCGCGGCGCTGATCCGGCTCGCGCAGCGGCTCCGCGACCCGGTCGGAGACCGAATAGACCATGGTGTGACCCTCGTCGCCCTGGCTCGGCGGGTCCTCCTCGCGCTGCGGCGCCTGCACCTGCCGCGCCTGGATGCCGAATTCGCCCAGCCGCAGCCGCTCGTCGGTCTTGAACGCCACCCTCGGACTGGTGCCGAGCGTGATCCGCTCGCGGCGGGCGTGCTCGAGCAGATAGCCCGACAGTTCGCGCGCCAACTCCTCCTCGTGGCCTTCGAACTGCTGGCGGTCCTCCGGCGACAGCCAGACCGCGTATTCGTTGGGCGCGTAGACACGCGACAGCGACTGCACCTTGTGGTCGTCCATCTCCTTTGCAAGCTTGCGTGCGATCTCGACCGGGCGCACCTCGGACTTGAAGGCACGCGAAAACGTGCCTTCGACGAGACCGGCGAGCTTCGATTCAAGGCTGCGTAGCACGCTCATTGGCGGCTACCCGGACATGGTGGCCATGATTGCCGGTGCACAGTATCCGGCCGGGCCTCATGGCTCCACCACCGGTACTCGACGGAGGTAGGGGACGGCGACCGCGAGCACGCCACCGACGATCGCCCCGAGGACGAGCCCGCGCGGTGTCTCGAACCCCATCGAATCGGCGATCCCGGCACTCGCGACGCCGAGCGCAGCGGCCCAGATCGAGGCGGCCACAAGGTCCAGGGCCAGCCAGCGGCCGCGCACGAGCCACGGGAGCACGAGCGCGGCGAGCGCCCAGAGGACGGCGTAGAGCAGCGCGCCGCCGGAGACGATCGGCTCCAGCACGTCGTCGAGCGCCTGATCGGCGTCGAGCGGAGCCCGCGGTCCCGCGATCAGGAGGTCGGTCGCCGCAAGCGCTCCGGCGAGCAGCGCCCACCAGGCGCCGAGCGCACCCAGAGCGGCGCGGGCGAGCGGTCTGCGCGCCCGGCCGGCGAGCGCCGGGTAGGCACCGGCGAGGCCCGCGAACCCGAGCAGCGGCGCGAGCGCGGGCACTGACCAGGCGGTTCCCCGCCGCCTGAGCAGCAGCGGGACGGGCGCCAGCGCCGCTGCCACCAGGACGGCCGCGCCCGGATCCTCGGACGCGAGCATGGCGATCGTCGCGACCGCGGCGGCGATCCAGCCGAGGCGCGGCAGCACGGCCACGGCGACGAGGGCCGCCAGCGCGGGCAGCAGCGGCTGGTCCTCCCAGGCCAGTGCGCTCGCGACGAGCCCGCCCGCGAGCAGCGCGGCGGCCGCCCGGTCGACGCCGCGCGGGAGCGCCGCGAGGGGCTCGGTGCGCTCGAGCGGGTGCTGGGCGACCGTTCCGCCCTCGTCGGAGACCGCGGGAAGCGACTCCGCCAGCTCGGCCGCGAGATCGTCGAGCGTCCCGCGTTCATCCGGCCGCGGTCGCAAGGCACGGTCGATCGCGGCCCCGAGCTCCTCGGGCAGGTCCTTGCGGCTGCGGCGCAGGGCGGGGAGCACGGTCCCGACGCGCCGCGCCGTCGCGGCGGGCGAGCCGGCGCGGACCGGGTTCAGGCCGGCCAGCGCCTCGTAGATCACCAGCGCGAGGCTGTAGAGGTCGGCACGCTCGTCGACCCGCTGGCCGGCGGCCTGCTCCGGCGCCATGTAGGCCAGCGTTCCGACCACGTCTCCGGTGCGGGTCAGCGGATCGTCGCCGGCCAGGTGGGCGATGCCGAAGTCGGTGAGCTTGGCCACACCGGCCGCGGAGCGCGGCGCGTCCGGGACCATCACGTTCTGCGGCTTGACGTCGCGGTGCACGACGCCGCGGCCGTGGGCGTGGCCGAGTGCGCCGCACAGCGCCAGGCCGATCCGCAGCACGTCGCGATCGGACAGCACGCCTTCCGCGCTCAGTTCGTCGACCGTACGCCCGTGGACGAGCTCGGAGACGAGGTAGCGCGCCCGCGAGTCCTCGCCGGCGTCGTAGACCGCGACGACGCCTGGGTGGTCGAGACGGCCGGCGGCCAGCGCCTCCCGGCGGCCGCGCTCCGGATCGCGGCTCGGCGCCGAGGGGATGACCTTGACCGCGACGGGGCGCTGCAGCCGCTCGTCGGTGGCCGCGTAGACGGTGCCGAAACCACCCGCGCCGAGCCTCGGCCCAAGGCGGTAGCGGCCGAGGACGAGCTCGGCGCCAACCTCGACGGGCAGCTCGCCGGTGGTCTCCATCAGGCCCGCTTTCGGCGCGTCGGAGCCGTTCCCTCCGAACCCCATGTCATGCTGGAATGGCCGGACCGGCATCGAAACGGAACCTTCCTGAGGATCGAGAAGGCCCGAGGAGACCCTGATTTGTCCTTCTTCGACGAGGACGACGAGCCCACACGTACGACGTCGCGAACTCGCGCACGTCCATCTTCGCCACCACGCCGCGGCCGGGTCACCTCCGGCGGGTCCTCTGACGCCCAGACGGTGCTCGTACGGCGGATGATCGCCGGCATCGCCGGCCTGGTGGTGCTGCTCCTGCTCTTCTTCTTCGTCAAGGCCTGCAACGACAAGCGCCACGACGACGCGTTGAAGGACTACAACCGCCAGGTCTCGAACATCGGGACCCAGTCGCGACAGACCGGCGAGGAGTTCTTCAAGCAGATGAACGACGCCACCGCGCAGTCGCCATCGGAGCTCTACAGCGCGATCGTCGGCTACAAGGGCACCGCGGACACCTCGCTCAAGCAGGCGCAGGATCTGAGCGTTCCCGGCGACATGACCCCCGCGCAGCAGTCGCTGCTGATCGCGCTCGAACTGCGCCGCGACGGCCTGAACTCGATCGCCGGCTCGATCCGCGACGCGCTCGGCGACGAGGGCGAGACGGCCGACAAGGCGATCAACGACATCGCGGCCGACATGCGGTCCTTCGACGCGTCCGACGTGCTTTACAGCCAGCGCGTGATCCCGTTCATCAAGACCTCGCTCGATGACTCGGGGATCAGCGGTCAGGACGTGCTCACGTCGCAGTTCTTGCCGGAGATCTCCTGGCTCGCGCCGGCGTACGTGGCCTCCAAGCTCGGCAAGCAGCTGTCGACCAAGGAGGGTGACGGCGACTCCGCCACCAGCGGCAAGCAGTCGACCGGCCCCGGCCTGCACGGCACCGGGCTCAACGCCACCTCCTACGGAAACGTCACGCTGACGCCGTCCGCGTCCAACCGGCTGACCTACGTCAAGGGCCAGCCGTTCCTCGTCGCGTTCACCAACCAGGGCGAGAACGACGAGTTCAACGTCAAGGTCTCGGTGAAGATCACGGGCGGAAGCGGCTCCCCGATCACGCTCAACAAGACCGTCGAGAAGATCGCCAAGGGCGAGAAGGCGACCGTCGAACTGCCGCTCAACCGCGCGCCGGCGGTCGGCACGGCGCTGACGATCAACGTCACCGTCGCCGCGGTGCCGGAAGAGAAGAAGACCGACAACAACAAGGCGAGCTACCCGACGCTCTTCGATCAGGGTTAGCCTCTCAAGCCGTGTCGGAGTTGTCGGAGCCCACGGGCATCGTTGCGCTCTCGGCGGCTGCTGGATCGCTGGTCGCGCTGGTCTGGCTGCTGGTCCTGAGTTTTCGCTTCCGCAGGGTGCGCAGCGCTCAGCGGGTCGTACTCGGCGACCACGGCGCAAGCCGACCTCGTGCTCCACGCCGGCGATCTGCAGACGGCCTTCGAGGCGCTGCACACCCGCGTGGAGCAGGTCTCGACCCGTCTCGACGAACGGATGGCGGCCGCCGAGGACCGGCTGGACGGGGCGATCGCCTACCGGGCGCTCGTCCGCTACGACGCCTACGGCGAGATGTCGGGCCACCAGTCGACGACGATCGCCCTGCTGGACGCCGACCACAACGGCGTCGTGCTCTCCTCGATCGCGCATCGCGACACCGCGCGCCTGTACTGCAAGACGGTCCACGCCGGCCACGGCGAGCACCAGCTCTCACCCGAGGAAGTGCAGGCCATCCGCCTCGCACTCGCCGGCGAGGTAGGGTCGGTCATCTTGGAGACCAACTAGTGCTTCCATGCGTGACATCGGCGGATCGCTCGCGGCAGCAGCAGCGGCGAGCGGGGCCCGCGAGAATCCGTGTAGGTCCCGGATGGGAGCACTCTTGAGAGTCGCGTACCTCGGACCCCCGGGGACCGTCAGCGACGAGGCGCTGACCGCGGCCGGCCCGGAGTTCGAGGCCGTGCCGCTCTCGACGCTGCGCGACGTCGTCCTCGCGGTTCAGCAGGGCCGTGTCGAACGCGCGCTGGCCCCGGTCGAGAACGCGCTCGAAGGCGGCGTGGACCCAGTGCTCGACACGCTCGCGCTCGAGGCGCCGGACGTCGCGCTGGTCGGCGAGGTCGTGCAGCCGGTCTCCTACTGCCTGGCCGCCGGCCGCGAGCTCGCGCTCGACGAGATCACGACGGTCAGCTCGCATCCCCAGGCGCTGGGCCAGTGCACGCACTGGCTGGCCGAGCACATCCCGGGCGCCGCCGTGATCCCGGCGGCCTCGACCGCCGACGCCGTACGTGAGGTCGCGCAGGACCGCGAGGGAACACATGCGGCGATCGGTCCGCGGCTGGCCGCGCGACGCTACGGGGCGGTGATGCTGGCCGAAGGACTCGAGGACGATCCCGGGAACACGACGCGCTTTGCCTGGATCGCCCCCGCCGCCGACGCGCCGCCGCCACCCGAGAGCGGCCCGGCCAAGACCTCGCTCGTGTTCTGGGGGATGGGCTCAGGCGCTTCCGGTTGGCTGGTGTCCTGTCTCGCGGTCTTTGCCTTCGCGGGCGTCAACCTCACGCGGATCGAGTCGCGTCCGCTGCGTCGCGGGATGGGCGAGTACATGTTCTTCCTCGACCTGCAGGGCTCGATGGCCGATCCCGCGGTGTCCGGCGCCGTCCAGGGCCTGCAGCGACACGCCGAACTGGTTCGAGTCCTCGGCTCATTCGCCACAGGACCGGGCTGAGTTTTACCCGCTGGCGCTACCGCTACACTCCGCGAACGTGGCAACCGCTGTACCCCCAGGACCACTGGGGTCCGTGCCGCTCGGAGACCACCCGCGGCACGGACCTGAAGCCTACGGCTCAAGCAGCCGTTGGAGTGGTGGTCGTGTGCTCGTCCTCAATGCGACGTACGAGCCGATCAACGTGTGCACGGTCCGTCGCGCGACCGTCCTGTTGCTCAAGGACAAGGCCGAGATGGTCGAGGTCGGCACCAAGGATCTGCACTGGGCCACCGGTTCGCTGCCGCGCCCGGTCGTCATCCGGCTCGTCACCTACGTCCGGATCCCGCGCGACACGCACAAGCGCAAGATCACCCGCCGCGCCGTCTTCGCGCGCGACGGCTGGATGTGCCAGTACTGCGGCGCCCGCACGAGCCTGACGGTCGACCACGTGATCCCGCGCTCCAAGGGCGGTGGGTCGGGCTGGGACAACATCGTCGCCTCGTGCGCGCCGTGCAACCGGCGCAAGGCGGACCGGCTCCCGCACCAGATCAATATGCACCCGCGACAGAAGCCGCACACTCCGGGCGCCCACATCTTCATCCAGTTGGCGTCGCCGACGATCCCGGCGACCTGGCGACAATATCTGCCCAGAGCGGCCTGACGGCTGGCTGAGACGTGCGCGGGAGAATCGCCCCCTGGGCGATTCTCCCTGTCAAGGCGAGCCTTAACGAACACGAGGCCCCCGATCGACAATCGGGGGCCTCGCTTACAACCATGCTGGACTTTTGCCGCTAACGACTTTTCTAGGCGGCCGGGGGGACTAACTCCGGCATCGATAACGGCGGTGCACCGGTGTGGATTCCGCTAGTACGCGGGGTCCAGCGCCGGCTGGTCTAGCGGCCGGGCACCTCCAGGGTCCCGCCAAAACTGTCACTCAACTTCGGACCACCCCCTTTCTCTGGTGATCTGAAGAGTATCGAACCGGGAGGCGGAGAGCCAGCACTAGCTCTCGTCCTCGACCTCCGGTGAGGTCTCGTCGAGGATCTCGGCCTCGACCAACTCCTCCAGCGGCAGCTCTTCGCCGGACACCGTGGCGACCGTCGGCGACTCGTTCTCGATCACCAGCGCGACCGCGGAGACGACATCGCCGTCGCGCAGGTTCATGACCCGCACGCCCTGCGACGTCCGCCCGTAGCGGTTGATCCCGCGCACGCCCGTGCGCTGGACCATCCCGTTCTGCGAGATGAAGACGAGATCCTGGTGCTCGCGGACCACGAGCGCACCGGAGAGCAGGCCCTTGTTCTCCGTGAACGTGATCGTCTTGACGCCCTTGGCGCCGCGCGACGTCAGGCGGTACTCGTCGATCAGCGTGCGCTTGCCGTAGCCGCTGTCGGTCACGACCAGCAGATCCTGGCCGGGCCGCGCGACGTCCATCGCGAGCACGTAGTTGCCGGGGTCGCTGACGTCCATGCCGCGGACGCCGCTGGTGTCGCGGCCCATCGCGCGGGCGTCGGACTCCTTGAAGCGGACCGCGAGGCCGGCGTGGGAGACCATCAGGATCTCGTCGTCCTCGTCGACCCGGCGGACGGCGACGAGCTCGTCGTCCTCGCGGATGTTGATCGCGATGATGCCGTCGGCCTTGATCGGCGTGTTGTAGGCCTGGAAGACGGTCTTCTTGACCGTGCCGTTGCGCGTGGCGAAGACCAGGTACGGCGACTCCGAGAAGTCACGCGTCGCCAGGACCGACTGCACGCGCTCGCCCTCCCGCAGCGGGAGAACGTTGCCGAGGAAGCGCCCCTTGGACTGCCGGCTCATCTCCGGCAGGTCGTAGACCTT
Organism: uncultured Solirubrobacteraceae bacterium; assembly: GCA_963848475.1. Lineage (GTDB taxonomy): Bacteria > Actinomycetota > Thermoleophilia > Solirubrobacterales > Solirubrobacteraceae > Solirubrobacter. Next base: position 348,941 of record CAWKDW010000014.1, read on the forward strand.
CGAGCGGTAGACCTTGCCGCGGTTGGTGAAGAACAGCAGGAAGTCGTGCGTCGAGGACACGAAGAGGTGCTCGATGAAGTCCTCCTCCTTGGTGTCCATCCCGATGATCCCGACGCCACCGCGGCGCTGGGCTCGGTAGGTCGCCAAGGGCAGCGACTTGATGTAGCCCGAGTTCGTGATCGAGATGACCATCTGCTGGTCGGCGATCAGGTCCTCGATGTCGATGTCGTCCTCGGACGGCGCGATCTGCGTGCGCCGCTCGTCGCCGTAGCGCTCGGAGATCTCGAGCAATTCGGTCTTGATCAGGTCGAGGACCATGTCCTCGTTGCCGAGCAGCTCGCGCAGCTCGCGGATGCGCTCGGTCTTGTCGGCGTGCTCGCGGCGCAGGGTGTCGGCCTCGAGCGCGGTCAGCTGCTGCAGGCGCAGGTCGAGGATGGCCTGGGCCTGGATGTGGGAGAGCTCGAAGCGCTCCATCAGGCCGGTGCGGGCCGTGTCGCGATCGGTCGACGAGCGGATCAGCGCGATCACCTCATCGAGGTGATCGAGGGCGATCAGCAGGCCTTCGAGGCGGTGTACGGAGCGCTCGAGCGCTCGCAGCTCGTGCTTGGCGCGGCGGACGATGACGTCGCGCTGGTGCTGGACGTAGCTGCGGATGACCTCGCGCAGCGACAGCAGCTTCGGCACGTTGTCGACCAGCGCGACCATGTTCACGCCGAACGTGGTCTGCATCGCCGTGTGCTTGTAGAGCTTGTTGAGCACGACCTTCGGGTTCGCGTCGCGCTTGAGCTCGATCACGATCCGCATGCCGTGCTTGTCCGAGTGGTCCTGGACGTCGGACAGCTCGGGGAGCTTCTTCTCGTTGTGAAGCTCGACCATCTTCTTGATGACGCCGCCGTCGCCACCCTTCTTGACCATGAACGGCAGCTCGGTGACCACGATCGCCTCGCGGTTGCCTCGGATCTGCTCGAACTGGCAGCGCGCGCGGACCCGGACACGGCCGCGGCCGGTCTCGTAGGCGTCGCGGATGCCGGAGAGGCCGAGGATGACGCCGCCGGTCGGGAAGTCGGGGCCCTTCATGTGCTGCATCAGGCCCGGGACGTCGATGTCCGGGTTGTCGATGAAGGCGATCGTGGCGGCGATCGTCTCTTTGAGGTTGTGCGGCGGGATGTTCGTCGCCATGCCGACGGCGATGCCGCTGGAACCGTTGACCAGCAGGTTCGGGAAGCGCGCCGGCAGGACCAGCGGCTCGCGCTCCTGGCCGTCGTAGTTGGGCCCGAAGTCGACCGTGTCGGAGTCCAGGTCGCGCAACATCTCGCGCGCGATCGGGGCCAGACGCGCCTCCGTGTACCGCATGGCGGCCGCGGGGTCCTCGTCGATCGAGCCGAAGTTGCCCTGCCCGTCGACGAGCGGGTAGCGCAGCGAGAAGTCCTGCGCCATCCGGACGAGCGTGTCGTAGATCGCCGAGTCGCCGTGCGGGTGGTACTTGCCCATGACGTCGCCGACGATGCGTGCGGCCTTGACGTAGGGACGGTTCGGCTGCAGGCCGTTCTCGTTCATCGAGAACAGCACGCGGCGGTGGACTGGCTTCAGGCCGTCGCGGACGTCGGGCAGCGCGCGCCCGACGATGACGGACATCGCGTAGTCGAGGTAGGAGGAGCGCATCTCCTCCTCGAGCCCACGGGGCTCGACGTTGCCGGACATGATGGACGTAGACATTGTGGCTACTTAAGGTCGGATGATCGGGGTGGGGTGGAGGGGATGTGAGGCCTCAAATATCCAGGGTTGCGACGCGGGCGTTCTCCTCGATGAACTCGCGCCGCGGTTCGACCTTCTCGCCCATGAGCATGGTGAAGAGCCGGTCGGCCGCCGCCGCGTCGTCCATCGTGACCTGCGCGAGAGTGCGCGTGGTCGGATCCATCGTGGTCTCGGCCAGCTGCGTGGCGTTCATCTCGCCGAGACCCTTGAAGCGCTGCATCTTCACGCCCTTGCCGGCGACGGCCAGCACGGCGCGGCGCAGCTCCTCGAAGGACGCGGCCTCCTCGGTCTCCTCGCCGAGCTTGATCGTGAACGGCGGCGTTCCGGCCGTGTGGACCAGGTCGGCGTGCACGCGGGCGAGCTGCCGGTATTCCTTGGCCTCGAAGATCGAGCGCTTCAGGCGATGCGTCCGGGCGAGGTTGGACCGTCGCTCGATGGCCTTGACACGGATCAGCTCGTCGTCCGCGGAGACGAGCGCCATGATGTGCGGCTCGGTGTCCGGCGCGTCGCGCTTGAGCATCTCCAGGAGCTCTTCCGCCGTCTTGATCTGGTAGTCGAGGATCTGCGACTCCTCGAGGAACTGCACGACCTCGTGACCGTGATCGGCGCGCAGCGCGCCGGACCAGCCCTCGTACTGCTTGAGCAGCCGGCAGTAGCGCTGCCAGCGGATGTCGGTGAGCTTGAACTGCTTGCCGGTATGGTCGGCGACCTCGAAGCGCTCGAGCTTGTCGCCGAGCAGGATGTTCTCCAGCTCGGACTCCTTCTCGATGTACTGCTCGCGCTTGCCCTGCGTGACCTTGTACAGCGGCGGCTTGGCGATGTAGATGTGGCCGGCGTCGACCAGCTCCTGCATCTCGCGGAACAGCAGCGTCAGGATCAGCGTGCGGATGTGCGCGCCGTCGACGTCGGCGTCCGTCATCAGGATGATCTTGTGGTAGCGCAGCTTCTCGATGTCGAACTCATCGCGGATGCCGGTGCCCAGCGCCGTGATCAGCGCCTGGATCTCCGCGTTCTGCAGCACCTTGTCGATGCGCGACTTCTCGACGTTGAGGATCTTGCCGCGCAGCGGCAGCACCGCCTGCGTCGAACGGTCGCGGCCCTGCTTGGCCGAACCGCCGGCGGAGTCACCCTCGACGATGAAGATCTCGGAGATCTCGGGCTCCTTGACCATGCAGTCGGCGAGCTTGCCGGGCAGCCCCATCCCGCCCATCGCCGACTTGCGGGTCGCGTCGCGGGCCTTGCGGGCCGCCGCGCGCGCCTGCGCCGCGGAGACGGCCTTCTGCAGGATCGCCTTCGCCTCGCCCGGGTTCTCCTCGAGGAACTCGGCGAGCTTGGCGTTGACGACGGACTCGACGAAGCCCTGCATGCCCGGGTTGCCGAGCTTGGTCTTCGTCTGACCCTCGAACTGCGGGTCGGTGAGCTTGGCCGAGATCACCGCGGTCAGGCCCTCGCGGATGTCCTCGCCCTCGAGGTTCTTGTCCTTCTCCTTGAGGAAGCCCTTCTCACGCGCGTACTTGTTGAGCGTGCGCGTGAGCGCGGAGCGAAAGCCGGAGAGGTGCGAGCCGCCCTCGTGCGTGTTGATGTTGTTGGCGAAGGAGAACACGGACTCCTGGTAGGTCCGGTTCCACTGCATCGCGACCTCGACGGCGCCCTCGCCGCTCTCGCCCTCGAAGAAGATCACCTTCTGCTGCAGCGGGTCCTTGTTCTCGTTGAGGTAGCGGACGAAGTCCTCGATGCCGCCCTGGTACTCGAACGTGTTCCCGCGGTCGCCCTCGTCGCGCTCGTCGGAGATCTCGATCTTCAGACCGCGGGTCAGGAACGCCGTCTCGCGCAGGCGCTGCTCGAGCGTGGAGTACTCGAAGTTCAGCGACTCGAAGATCTCGTCGTCGGGACGGAAGGTGATCGTCGTGCCGGTCTCGTCCGTCGGCTCGCCCTGGACGATCGAGCCCTGCGGGACGCCGCGGACGAAGGACAGCGTCCAGTGGAAGCCGTCGCGCTTGACGACGACCGTCAACTCGTCCGAGAGCGCGTTGACGACCGAGGCGCCGACGCCGTGCAGGCCGCCGGAGACCTTGTAGCCGCCGCCGTCGCCGAACTTGCCGCCGGCGTGCAGGACGGTGAAGACGACCTCGAGCGCGGACTTGTTCTCCTTCTCCATCTTCGCGACGGGGATGCCGCGGCCGTCATCGGCGACCGTGACGGAGTTGTCCGGGTGGATCGTGACCGAGACCGCGTCGCAGTTGCCGGCCAGCGCCTCGTCCACCGAGTTGTCCACGATCTCGTAGACGAGGTGGTGCAACCCGCGGATGCCGGTCGAGCCGATGTACATGCCCGGACGCTTGCGCACGGCCTCGAGACCTTCGAGCACCGTGATGTCCTGGGCGTCATAGCCCGTTCGCTGCTGTCCGTTCGTCGCGTCTCCGGTGCTCAAAGGTGCCTTTCGTCCACACAAGCAACGCCCCGGCGGGACTCAGTGGTCCGGAGGCCGGGGCGTGGCCAATCAGTAGCGCTTATTCTAGCAGGAGAGGGTTCCAGATAAGGACGCGCGCGCGTAGCGAAAGTCCTGCAAAAGCGCAACTATTTTGTGCGCGTCGCCCGCGTCTTCAGACGGCGCACGGCGTCGCGGCCGAGCGCGGCGTTCAGGCGGGTCACGACGAGCTCGGACATCAGGTCCAGCTCGGAGGACAGGACCGAGCTGTCGCAGGCGACCGTGAGGACCCCGTCGCGCTCGGAGATCGGCTCCGAGACGCCGGCGAAGCTGCCTGCGACGTCGGGCCATACGCGCTGCACGGCGGCGAGCAGCGTCGGCGGCTCGAGCGTGTCGGCCAGGGCGTCGAGTGCGAAGCCGACCGGCCGCGGTCCCTGGCGCCTCACGCCGCTTCGTTTCGCGCGAGGTCATCCCTGCGGGAGGCGGACGGCGGAGTCCCCTGGGCGACGCCGTCCAGCGAAGCGAGCCCCCCGGGCGAGTCTTCGCCGCAGTCGCCCTGCGACGCCCGCCCACCGTCGATCGAGATCCGTTCCACGTCGGCCTCCTCGGCCCCCGGGACGTGTGCCAGCTCCGTCGTCGTGATCACGGCCTGGCCGTCGCGGCGCAGCAACGTGGCCAGCCGCTCGCGCCGGGTGGCGTCGAGCTCGCTCATCACGTCGTCGAGCAGCAGCAGCGGCGCGCTCCCGCGCTCGGCGCCCAGCTCCTCGCGCTCGGCGAGCAGCAGCGCCAGCAGGCCCAGGCGCTGCTGGCCGCGCGAGCCGTAGGCGCGCAGTTCGCGACCCTCGCGGCGGAAGGCGAGATCGTCGCGGTGCGGGCCGTGGCCGGTGAACCCGCGCTCGAGGTCGGAGTCGACGCGGTCCGCGAGCTCGGCGGCGAGCGCCTCGGGATCGGTCACCTTCGAGCGTGGCTTGTAGCGCAGCTCGACCTCGCCCTCCAGCCCGAGCCCCTCGGCGTGCTCGGCGAAGCGCGGTCGCAGCCGCTCCACCGTCGCATTCCGGTCGGCCATCAGCGCGATCCCGTGGCGGGCCAGCTCGGCGTCCCACGCGGGTAGCGAAGCGCGCGAGGCGCGGCCGGCGCGGATCGAGGCCAGCAGCGCGTTGCGCTGGGCGAGCGCCGCGGAGTACGCGCGGCGCGTCCCGGAGCGCGCCGGCCACAGGGCGGCGACGACCTGATCCAGGTGCGCGCGCCGCAGCGACGGCGCGCCCAGGACGAGCTCGAGGCGATCGGGGAGGAAGACGGCCACGAGCGGCCGCGACTCGACCCCGGTCAGGCGCTCGACCACGGCGCCGTCCGCGGTCAGGCGCTTCGGGTCACCCGGCTTGAAGCCGACCGCGATGTCGTGGCGGCCGAGCGCGTCCTCGCACTGCAGCTCCAGCCGCGTCAGCTCCGCCCCGAAGCGCACCACCTCACGCTCGTTGGCGGTCCGGCAGGAGCGGCCGGTGCAGGCGAAGTAGATCGCCTCGAGCAGGTTCGTCTTGCCGGCGCCGTTACGGCCCGCGACGACCGTCAACCCCGGGCCCAGCCGCACGTCCGCCGCTTCGTAGCAACGGAAGTCGCGCAGCGTGAGCCGGGTTGCGATCACACATTCAGCCGGATCGGCATCAGGAGGTATTGGAAGCCGGACTCGTCGCCGGACTCGATCATCCCGGGCCGCAGCGGCGAGATCAGCTTCAGGACGACGTCGCCGGACTCGATCGCCTCCAGGCCGTCGCGCAGGAACTCGGGGTTGAAGCCGATCTCCAGCGGCTCGCCCGCGAACGGGACGGGGATCGTCTCGCGGGCCTCGCCGACGTCCGGCGTCCGCGCCGACACGGTCAGCTCGCCCTCGGTGAACGCCAGCCGCAGCGGCGCGTTCTTCTGCGCCAGCAGCGAGATGCGGCGAACGACCTCGGAGATCTCGCCGCCGGCGAGGCGCAGCGCGTGCTCGTAGGAGTCCGGCAGCAACTGGCGGTAGTTCGGGAACTGGCCGTCGATCAACCGCGAGGACAGCACGACGCCGCCGACCTCGAACACGACCTGGTTCGCGCGTACGGAGACGCCGAGCTCGTCGGCGCTCTCGTGCTGGACGATCCGCGTCAGCTCCTGCAGGGCGCGCGCCGGCACGTTGGCCTCGAACGCGCCCGACAGCGGCGCCTCGAGCTTGGTCTCCTTGACCGAGAGCCGGTAGGAGTCGGTCGCGACCATCCGCAGCTCGTCGCCGGACGCGGAGACGAGGATGCCGGTGAGTACCGGGCGGGTCTCGTCGCGCGAGGCCGAGCGCGCCACCTTGAGCACGGTCTGCACGAACGCCTCGCCGGGAACCAGGACGCGGTCGCCCTCCGGCTCCGGGAACGGCGGGAAGTCCTCCGAGCGCAGCGTGCGGATGTGGAACGTCGCCGAGCCGCCGACGATCTCCACGTCCTGCTCGGTCGGCCGCAGCTCGAGCGACACCTCGTCGCCGGGCAGGGCACGGATGACGTCGACGACGAGCCGCGCCGGCAGCACGACCGAGCCCTCGCGGACGATCTCGCCCTGCAGCGGAACGCGCAGGCCGATCTCCATGTCGGTGGCGCGAAGCTCGATCGCGCCCTGGGTCGCGAGCACCTGCACTCCGGAGAGGGCCTGAACGGCGCTGCGCGTGGAAGCCGCGCGCGTCACCGTCTGAAGCTGTCCGAAGAGCGCGTCGCGCCGGGTCGTGATCTTCATTCGGCTGCCGCCTCTCGCGTCGAGATCGGGTGATGAATCTGTTTAGTGGTCATCGAGGTTGTTCATTGTGTGCACAAGCCGCGCACACCGCGCAGGAGAGCGGCGAAGGCCTGTGGATGAACTGTCGAAGTCTGTCAGGCGAACCGGATCGCATCACTCGCCACCGAGCGTCCGGGTCAGTCTGTGCACAGTGTCGTACGCCTGCCGGTCGGTCGCCATGCGCTCGGCGGTCCGCTTGCAGGCGTGCATGACGGTCGTGTGGTTGCGGTTGCCGAAGGCGCGCCCGATCGCCGGCAGCGTCGCGTCGGTCAGCTCGCGTGCGAGGTACATCGCGACCTGGCGGGCGAAGGCGACGGGCTGGACGCGGCTGGAGGAGAGCAGGTCCTCGATCGAGATGCCGAAGGCGGTGCACGTCTCCTCCTGGATCTCACGCACGGAGCGCTTGCGCGAGCGCAGCTCGGGATAGAGCCCGGCCAGTACCTCGCCGGCCAGCTCCGCGGTCACGGGACGGCCGGTCAGCGAGCCGAAGGCGACGACGCGGATCAGCGCGCCTTCGAGCGCACGGATGTTGGACTCGACGCGGTCGGCGATCAGTTCGAGCGCGAGAGGATCGACGTCGCCGACGTCGTCCTGGGCGACGCGTTTGCGCAGGACCGTCAGCCGCGTCGCGCGCTCGGGCGGGTTGATGTCGCACACGAGGCCGGCCTCGAAGCGCTCGCGCAGGCGGTCCTCGAGCGCGTCCATATCGCGCGGGAGACGGTCGGAGGTCAGCACGAGCTGGCAGCCGGCCTGGTGCAGCGCGTTGAAGGTGTGGAAGAACTCCTGCTCGGTCTTCGCCTTGCTCTGCAGGAACTGGACGTCGTCGACGAGCAGCACGTCGACGCCGCGGTAGGCCGCCTTGAACGCCTCCATGCCGCCGCCCTGGATGGCGCCGACGAAGTGGTCGGTGAAGGCCTCGACCGTCGTGTAGCGGACGGTGATCCCGCCGCCGTGCTCGGCGACGTAGTTGGCGATCGAATGCAGCAGGTGGGTCTTGCCCAGGCCGGGCGGCCCGCAGATGAAGAGCGGGTTGTAGGTCAGGCCCGGCATCTCGGCGACGGCGAGCGCGGCGGCGTGGGCGAGCCGGTTGCCGGCGCCGATCACGAACTGGTCGAACGTCAGCCGCGGGTTGAGCTCCTGCGCGATCGTCGCCCGCTGCGCCTCAGGGCGGACACGCGGCGGCTGGTCGGGCTCAGGCGCCGCGATCTCGACGCGCGCGCCGGGGCCGAGCACGGTCTCGGCGCAGGCCGAGAGGAGCCGGCCGAAGCGTGTCTGGACCCAGGTCCGGACGTCGTCGGGGGCATCGAGGATCAGCGTCGTGCCGGAGAGCTCGCGCAAGCGGACGCGCTCGAGCCAGATGTGCCAGGTCGACTCGCTCACCGCGTCGCGGACTTCCGTACGGAAACGGTGCCAGATGGTCGCTGGATCGGGCTCTGACACGCGCGCGGAATGACCTCCTCGGCGGCTGCCGAGGCTCGGGATGGACTAGGCGAGAAGGGCCGCGAACGGCCCGGAGCGCAAACCTAGCAAAGGGCTCCGGGGCCGACGCCGGGCTCTCGGGACCCGGGTTCGCAAATCGCGCACGAATGTCGTCCGGACCGCTGTGCACACTTGTTCAGAACGTGTTCGCGGAGTTGTGCGCGGGCGCCCGTGTATCCTTGTACGCCGCCGCGCAGGAGGCGGTTCGGTGCTGCGCCGAGCCCTCCATACCCCCGGCCCGCGGCCAAGGAGTCCACGAACGTGAAGCGCACCTATCAGCCGAAGAAGCGCAAGCGCGCCCGTACGCACGGGTTTCGCGAGCGCATGAGTACCCGTGCCGGACGCCTCGTCCTGAAGCGACGCCGTGACAAGGGACGGAAGAAGCTCACCGTGAGCGACTCGAAGCACTAGTGCGAGATCGCGCTCCCCGCCGCCGCCGGCTGTCGCGCAGCGCGGAGTTCGAGCGCGTTTATCGCCAGGGTCGCTCGAAGGGGAATCGCTTCCTCGTGCTCTATGCGTTCGCCCACGCGGAGGGTGACGAGCGCCCCGACGGTCCACGTCTGGGGCTCTCCGTCTCTCGCCGCGTCGGCGGCGCCGTCGATCGCAATCGCGTCAAGCGCGTGCTGCGCGAGGCGTTCTGGGAGGAGGCGCCGCGCCTGCCTTCCGGAGCGGACTACGTCGTCGTCGCACGCCCGGACGCCCGCGACCTCGCCGAGCGCGAGGGCATGGGCGGCGTACGCGCCGCGCTCGCGGAGCTCGTCGACGGGCTCGGCGGCTCGACCGCGGCGCCGGAGAGCTCATGAAGGTGCTGCTGATCGCGCCGATCCGCGCGTATCAGCGCTGGATCTCGCCGGCGTTCCCGCGGCGTTGCAAATATCACCCCACCTGCTCGGAGTACGCGGTGCAGGCGGTCCAGTCCTATGGCATGCTCAGAGGGACGGTTCTGGCGGTCTGGCGAGTCCTGCGCTGCAACCCGTTCAGCCACGGCGGCTACGACCCCGTGTCGGCTCAGACCCTCTTCCGCCGTTCCCATCCGTCACCTAGTTAGAAGACTGTGCGCCTTCTCTCCAACGTCCCAATCATCCAGCCCCTGATCGATTTCTTCGAGGGGATCCTCAAGTTCTTCCACGACACCGTGGGCCTGGGCTGGGGCTTCTCGATCATCGCGCTGACGATCCTCGTCCGGGCCTGCCTGCTCCCCCTGACCTTCAAGCAGTTCCACTCGATGCAGCGGATGGCTCATCTGCAGCCCGAGATGAAGAAGCTGCAGGAGAAGTTCAAGGGCGACAAAGAGCGCATGAACCAGGAGATGATGAAGTTCTACCGGGAGAACAAGGTGAATCCGTTCGCCTCGTGCCTGCCGATGGTGGCGCAGTTCCCGGTCTTCATCGCGCTGTACTACATGCTGCGCACCGACCTCCGGCGCGACATCTGCCCGGAGATCAACGGCTGACGGGCACGCGCGAACTTCGCGAACCCGATCCCGTGCGGCGAGACGCCGGCAGTCGTCGTTCTTCTTCATCCCGGACCTGACGGACAAGGCCACCGGCACCACGCTGGTGATCCTGATCGTCCTCTACGTCGCGTCGCAGCTGTTCTCCACGCTGCTGATGTCGACGACGACGGACAAGACGCAGCGGTACATCTTCATGGCGCTCCCGTTCGTCTTCGTGACGTTCGTGATCCGCTTCCCGGCCGGCCTGCTCGTCTACTGGATCACGACGAACATCTGGACGATCGTGCAGCAGGCGATCATCAAGAAGCGCCTCGGTCCGCTGCGACCACCGACGCCTGAGGGCGAGAAGCCACCGAGCCTGTTCGATGCCTTCCGCACCGCCACCGCCACCGAGGGTGGCGGCGGCAAGGGCAGCGTGTCCACGAAGGTCAAGGGCCCGGTCAACTCGGGCAGCAATGAGCCGAAGGGCCGCCCGGCGAGCCCGCCGCCCGCGCCACCCAAGAAGAAGAAGAAACGTTCGGGGAGAAAGCGATGAGCGCATCCGGCGATCGGGTCAAGGACCTGCTCGAGCACCTCAGCGACGCCCTCGCGTTGGACGCGACGGTGGTGATCGAGGAGGAGGGCCGGAACATCCGGGGGACGCTCGAGGGCGACGACCTGGGGCTCTTCATCGGCCGTCACGGCCAGACGATCGACGCCGTGCAGCACCTCGCGTTCAAGGCGGCGACGCGCGATCAGCCGCCGGCGGCCGGGCTGCGCGTCGTGGTCGACGCCGCCGGCTACCGCGAGCGCCGCGAGCAGGCACTGCAGCGCCAGGCCGACGAGGCCGCCGAGAAGGCCGTGGACAGTGGTCGCCCCGTTGCGCTCGACGCGATGAGCGCCACCGAGCGCAAGGTCGTGCACGAGTACCTCAAGGATCGCGACGACGTCGAGACGTACTCCGAGGGCACGGAGCCCGACCGGCACCTCGTCGTGGCGCCGCTCGACGACGCGTAGAGCGTTTCACGTGAAACTCTCCGCGGTGGCGCCACCGCACGCGGTCGACGCCCTGGCCACGATCCTGGAGCTCCAGGCGCACGACGAGACCGCGTCGACGACGATCCGCGATCCCGGCGAGGCCGTCGGTCGTCACGTCGCCGACTCGCTGTCCGCGCTCGAACTCCCGTATGTCCGCGACGCGCGACGGATCGCCGATCTCGGCTCCGGCGCCGGCTGGCCGGGTCTCGCGCTGGCCGCGGCCCTCCCTGACGCGCACGTGGACCTCGTGGAGAGCGCCATTCGCCACTGCCGCTACCTCGAGCGGGCTGTCGAGGTCTCCGGCCTGGCGAACGTCACGGTCGTCAATGCCCGCGCGGAGACGTGGCCCGAGGGGATCGGCCGCAACGACATCGTCACCGCCCGCGCGCTCGGTGCCCTCGCCGTGATCCTCGAGTACGCCGCGCCGCTGCTCGCCGACGGCGGCCATCTCATCGCCTGGAAGGGCGCCGCCTCCCCGGCGGAGTCGGCCGCCGGCCACGCCGCGGCCGACGATCCTCGGCCTGGAGCCGCTCCCGGTCGTCGCCGTCACCCCGTTCCCGGCTGCCCGCGACCACACGCTGCACGCCTTCCGCAAGATCGCGCCCACGCCGGAGCGCTTCCCGCGCCGGCCTGGAATGGCCACAAAGCGCCCGCTCGGAACCTGAAGGGGTCTGACCCCTTTATGTTCGCGGGGCCGTGTTTCACGTGAAACGCGTGGGTCCGACCGACGGCGCCGCTAGCGTCGGGGTCTGAATGGGCACCATCTACGCGATCGCAAATCAGAAGGGCGGGGTCGGCAAGACGACCACCGCGGTCAACGTGGCCGCGTGTATCGCCGCCGCCGGCTACGAGACGCTCCTGGTCGACGTGGACCCGCAGGGCAACGCGACGGTCGGACTCGGCGTGTCGCGGGAGCACGGGCCGGGCGTCTACGACGTGCTGTCGGGGGACATCGACGCGCGCGACGCCGTCCGCCCGACCGGTGTCGACCGGCTCTCGATCCTGGTCTCGACGCCGGACCTCGCGGGCGCGACGATGGAGCTGCCGCGCCTGGAGGGCTCCGAGCGGCGCCTGCGCGACGCGCTGGACCCGCTGCGCGACGCCTACGCCTTCATCCTGCTCGACTGCCCGCCGTCGCTCGGCCCGCTGACGGTCAACGCGCTGGTCGCGGCCGAGCGCGTGATCGTGCCGGTCCAGACCGAGTACTTCGCCCTCGAAGGGCTTGCGGGCCTGCTGGACACCCTGGCCCTGATCCAGCGCGAGCTCAATCCGCGCCTGACGGTCGCGGGGATGCTGCTGACGATGCACGACGCGCGCACGAAGCTCGCCCAGGACGTCGAGCGTGAGGTCCGCTCGCACTTCCCGGCGCTCGTGTTCGACACCGTGATCCCGCGCAACGTCCGGCTGGGCGAGGCGCCGAGCTACGGCATCCCGGTGATCCACCACGATCCGCACTGTGCCGGGTCGGAGGCCTACTTCGAGCTCGCCAAGGAGGTGGCTGCGCGTGGCTGAGCGTCAGCGCGGGATGGGTCGCGGGCTCGCCGCCATCCTCTCGCCCACGATCCCGGCCGAGGGCAGCGAAGCGACGCCGGAGCTCCGGCGCCTGCCGGTCGAGCTGATCGCGCCGAACCCGCGCCAGCCGCGGCAGACCTTCGGCGAGGAGGCGCTGGTCGCGCTCTCGGAATCGGTGCGCGAGCGCGGCGTCCTGCAGCCGGTCCTGGTCCGCCCGTGCGCGGGCGGGACGTACGAGCTGATCGCCGGCGAGCGCCGCTGGCGCGCCGCGCAGCTCGCCGGCCTCGACGTCGTGCCGGCCGTCGTCGCGCCGCACGAGGACACGGAATCCCTGGAAATCGCCCTGATCGAGAACATGGCGCGCGAGGACCTGAACCCGATCGAAGAGGCTCGCGCCTGCTCGCTGCTGGTCGACGAGCTCGGCCTGACCCGCGAGGAGGTCGGCCGCCGAGTCGGCCGCTCACGCGTCGCCGTCTCGAACCTGATGCGCCTGCTCGACCTGCCCGACGAGATCCTGGAACTGCTCGTCGAGGGCCGCCTCACCGAGGGCCACGGCCGCGCGCTCCTGACGGCGCCCGATCACGCCGATCGCCGCCGGCTCGGCCGCGCCGCCGCCGACGAAGGCTGGACGGTCCGCGAGACGGAGGCGCGCGCGCGCGACGCCGCGCGCCCGGCCGAGGTCGCCCCGCGCCCGAGCCGTGCGTTGCATCCGGACCAGCTCGCCGCCGCCGAACGCCTGCAGGACGCCTTCGCTCTCGCCCTCGGCGCCGACGTCCGCGTCGCCCCTCGCAAGGAGGGCTACACGGTCACGCTCGCGGTCGAGTCGCTGGCCGAGGCCGAAGCGCTCGCGAAGCGGCTATCATTCCGCGCCGCAGCGGGCGATTAGCTCAGTCGGTTAGAGCGCTTCTCTGATAAGGAAGAGGTCCCAGGTTCGAATCCTGGATCGCCCACTCCGCCCGAAGGCCGCCTCGTAGCGGCCTTTTTCGTACCCGCTGGCGTCAGACTGGCTCGGGCTCGGCGATCCGCGCACGCAGCATGTCCGTCGCCTCCTGTTGCGCGGCGAGCAGCCGCTCGACCTCCTGCAGCGCCGCGTGGACGCTGCCGTCGGCGGCCGCCGGGGCGGCGCGGCGCCGTTGTTGCGCAGGAACGCGTTGGCCAGGAAGCCGGAGAAGGTCGCGAACAGCGCCACGCCGACGGTCAGCATCAGCGTGCCGACGATCCGGCCGCCGCGGGTCACGGGGCGCATGTCGCGCAGCACGCGCGGGCCGCCGAGGCGCCGGATGATCCTGCCGGCCCGCAGGATCCGGAAGAGCCGGAAGATGCGCAGGCCCGGGACGCAGCCGAGCAGGTCGAAGACGCCGCCTTCGCGCCAGAAGTAGTGGCGCTTGGATGACGCCGTCCGCAGCCGGTAGACGAAGTCGATCACGAAGATCAGCGTCAGGGCGATGTCGATGTCGGCGACGACCCACCAGTACGGGGACTTGAAGGGCGAACAGGGTCGCCAGCGCCATGTTGACGATCGACAGGATCGAGACGGCGAGGATGAAGAGCTCGTACGTGAGCCCCTTCTGCCCGGCTTGCGGCGCGTCGTGCGCCTGCTCGTCCCCTTGGCGACCGCTCATCCGGGGCAGTGTTCTCGCAGCGGCGCGACGATCCTGCCGCGGCGGACGCACTTGCGCTGCCCGCCGCGGGCCGGGTACGGTCGCTCTCATGCCCTTCATCCGTCTTCTGGTTGTGGGCGCCGGGGCGCTCGCCGCCCTTGTTCTCCCGGCCGCGGCGCGGGCGGGAACCGTCAGCGGCGTCGCCGGCGTGTCGAACACGTATCAGGGCACTGACGCCGAGGACAGCGTCACGCTCACGATCACGGGTGGGCAGACGGTGTTCGCGGCGACCGCAGTCACCTTCGGCGGGATGGGGCCGTGCACGGCCATTCCGCCGGACGAGGTCAGTTGCGCGAACGCGCCCACGGCGATCGTGAGCGGGTTCGGCGCCGACGACCGCATCGACGGTTCGGCGTTGCCCGCGACGACGAGCCTTCAGGCCGACGGCGGCGCAGGCGGGGACTATCTCCTGGATGGAGCCGCCAACGACACCCTGAGCGGCGGGCCTGGGGGCGACACCTGGATCGCCGGACGCGGCGCGGACGTGTTCGCGGGCGGGGACGGCGACGACACGGTCGACTACTCCGGCCGTACCGCCGCCGTGACGATCCGGCTCAACGGCGCGCCCGTTTCGGGCGAGGCGGGCGAGAACGACACGATCGGCGCGGATGTGGAAGGCGCGTACGGTGGCTCCGGGAACGACTCGATCGTCGGCAACGGACTCGGCAATCGCCTGTATGGCGGCGGCGGCAACGACTCGATCGTCGGGGGCAGCGCCGAAGACCGCGTCGAGGGCAACGAAGGCGACGACGTCATCGACACCCGCGACGGCCGCTACGACTCGGTCGACTGCGGCCCGGGCACAGACGTCCTCTATGCCGACCCGGGTGACGGCGCGACGAACTGCGAGATCGCACCCGACCGCGACGGCGACGGGACGCTCAACGAGCAGGACTGCGCGCCCGACGACGCCGCCATCCACCCGGGCGCGGGGGAGATCGTGGGCAACAGCGTCGACGAGGACTGTGTGGGCGGCCCGCAGTACCTGCGCGTCAGCGCCTCGGTCGGCTACAGCGCCTCCCGTCGGGGGAACTCGGCGAAGTTCATCAAGCTGACCGTCAACGAGATCAAGGCCGGCGACCGCATCGAACTCCGCTGCTCCGGCGGCAAGCGCAAGGGCTGCCCGTTCACGAAGAAGACGCGGACCGGGAAGGCCGGCAAGGCCAGGGTCAACCTGCTCCCGCTGCTCAAGAAGCGCTACCTCAAGCGCAACGCGGTGCTCGAGGTGCGCGTCACGCGGCCGAACGAGATCGGCCGCGTCGTACGGCTGAAGGTGGGCAAGCGCGGAGCGATCAAGAGCGAGCCGCTGTGCCTCGCCGTGGGAGCCGCGAAACCCGCGAAGTGCAGCTAGATCTCGATCGGCTCGACCGTTCGCTCGCCGCCCGCGTCGCCGGTGTTGAGCGTGTCGCGCGGCTCGATCAGGAGCACGTGCGTCTCCTCGTCGGCCTTCGGGCAGTGCTCGACGCCGCGCGGGACCACGAATAGCTCGCCCGGGCCGACGACGACGTCGCGATCGCGCAACTGGATCGTGAGCTCACCGGCGACGACCAGGAAGAGCTCGTCGGTCTCGTCGTGCTTGTGCCAGACGAACTCGCCCTGCGTCTTGACGACGACGAGCTTGTAGTCGTTCATGTAGCCGACGATCGCGGGCTGGTAGGACTCCGGGAGCAGCGCGAGTTTCTCGGCGAGGTTGATTCTGTCGTGCATACGGACATGATCCCGCACGTGGATGCGCTCGCGGCCTATCCCCGGATTCGCTTCATGGGCTCGAAGCATCGGCTCGCGCCGCGACTCAACGAGCTGTTCGCGACGCTTCCGCCGGGTCCGGCGATCGACGCGTTCTCGGGCAGCGGGGTCGTCGCCTACACGCTGAAGGCCGGCGGCCGCGAGGTGCTGGCCAACGATCACCTGACGTTCACGGCGACGCTTGCCGAGGCGCTGGTCGCCAACGCCGACGAGCACCTGAGCGCCGACGACGTCGACCGGCTGTGCTCGCCCAACCGCGACGGGCGCGACTTCATCGCCACGACCTTCGCGGGCCTGTACTTCCCGGACGCCGATCACGCGTTCCTGGATGCGGCGTGGTCGCACGTCGACGAGCTCGAGGGGGCGAAGAAGGCGCTGGCGCTCAGCTCGCTGTGCCTGGCGGCGGCCTGGAAGCAGCCGCGCGGCGTCTTCACGGTCACGACGCCGCGCTACGACGACGGTCGCCGGCAGCTGCACACGAGCCTCGAGCTGCTCTTTCGCGAGGCGGTCGGCCGCTGCAACGCCGCTGTCATGGCCGGCCCGGCGAGCGCCAGCCGCTGCGGCGACGTCTTCGCGGTCGATCCGGCCGGTGCGGCGCTCGTCTACCTCGACCCGCCGTACGCCCCGCCCCGCGACGACACGTGTTATGTAAAGCGCTACCACTTCCTCGAGGGCCTGGCGACGTATTGGCGCGGCCAGGAGATCATGTGGGAGACCAAGACGCGCAAGCTGCGCAAGCGCGAGACGCCGTTCGGGTCCAAGCGGACGGTGCGCGTCGCGCTCGACCGCCTCTTCGACCACTTCAGCGCGCCACGGACCCTGGTGGTCTCCTACGGTTCCAACGCCGACCTGGACGCCGTCGAGCTCGAGGCGCTGCTCGCCCGTCACCGCGGCTCGGTGCGGCGGATCGAGATCCCGCACTCCTATGCGTTCGGGACACATCGGGCCGCCACGCGGCGGATCGCGACCGAGTACGTGTTCGTCGCCTCCTGACCGCGCCTATACTCACGCAGGTGCAGGAGATGGTGATCTACGGCGTCAGCTTCGACATGGTCGGCAAGCAGCCCATTGTGCTGCTCAAGGCCGTCGACACGAACAAGTTCCTCCCGATCTGGATCGGTCATCCAGAGGCGGCCGCAATCCTGATGAAGCTGCAGGGAGCGTCGACGCCACGGCCGATGACGCACGACCTGCTGTTCGACATGCTCGGCGAGCTCGAGGTCGCGTGTACGCGCGTCTCGGTCACCGAGCTGCGTGAGAACACGTTCTACGCGTCGATCACTCTGTCAGTGAACGGACGGGAGGTCGAGATCGATTCCCGGCCCTCCGACGCACTCGCCCTGGCCGTGCGCTCCGGCGCCCCGATCTTCGCCGCGGAGGACGTGATCGCGGAGTCCGCGATCGAGTTCGAGCACGAGGTCGAGGACACCGAAGAGGTCGTCGACAAGTTCAAGGAGTTCTTGGACCGCGTGACGCCCGAAGACTTCGCCGGCGGCGACGACTGAGCTAGGCGGCCGTGCGTGCGACCGCAAGGTCGAGCACGCGTGTCACGAAGGCGTCGAAGTCGATCCCGGCCGCCTCGGCGGCGAGCGGGAGCAGCGACGTGTCCGTCAGGCCGGGGATCGCATTGGCCTCCAGCACGGTCAGCTCATCGCCGGCGAGCATCAGGTCCACGCGGGCGAACCCGGAGCAGCCGAGCGTCCGCCAGGTCGCCAGCGCCAGCTCCTGCGCGCGCAGCGCGATCTCGGGCGACAGGTCGGCGGGGCAGACGAAGCGCGTGCGGCCGATCTCGTAGCGCGCCTCGAAGTCGTAGAAGTCCTCGGTCTCCGGGATCGCCTCGACCACCGGCAGGGCCTCGGGGCCGTCCGCGGACTCCAGGATCGCCACCGCGAGGTCGCGCCCGTCGACGTAGCGCTCGAGCAGCACCTTGGTGTCGTAGGAGAACGCGGCCACGAGCGCGCCGGGCACATCGGCCGCGGTGCGGGCGAACTTGATTCCGAGCGCCGAACCCTGGCCGGCCGGCTTGACGACGATCGGGAACTCGAGTCGCTCCTCGATCGCCGGCAGCGCGCTCGCCGCCCCGAGCTCCTCGAACGCGGTCTGGTTGAAGGCGTAGAAGTCCGGCGTGGGGATGCCGGCGTCACGCAGGGCGTGCTTGGCGATCACCTTGTCCATACAGCGGATGCACGCGCCCGGGCGCGAGGCGGTGTAGGGAATGCCGACCAGTTCGAGCAGCTCCTGGACGGTGCCGTCCTCGCCGCCGCGGCCGTGCAGCGCGACGAAGGCGACATCGGGCCGCTCGGCCTGCAGGCGCTCGACGAGATCGCGGCCCACGTCGATCGGCAGCACCTCGTGTCCCAGCCGGGCCAGCGCGTCCTCGACGCGCGCCCCTGAGCGCAGCGAGACGGTTCGCTCCAGCGACGTCCCGCCCTTCAACACGGCAACCTTCACGAGGCCTCCCGGCGGCGCAGCGGCACGACCTGGCCCGGCTCGGCGGGAGCCTCGGAGCCCCGGCGCGGCGCCGGCTTGGCCCCGGTCAGCGTGCCGTACAGGGCGACCTGCTCGGAGATGACCTTGCCGATCCGGCGGATGCCCTCACGCACGTCATCGTCGCCGACGCCGGAGAAGTTCAGGCGCATCTCCGACCCGCCGCGGCCGTCGAGGTACGCGGCGCGGCCCGGCACGAACGCGACGTGCTCGCGCAGCGCCCGCGCGAGGAGGTCCGTCGTGTCGATGTAGTCGGGCAGCTTCGCCCAGATGAAGAGGCCGCCGCCCGGGACCGTCCAGGTCGCCTCGCGCGGGAAGTACTCCTCCAGCGCGGCGATCATCACGTCGCGCCGGCGCCGGTAGATCACGCGCAGCTCGCCGAGGTACTTGCGCCAGTCGCGATGCTCGAAGTAGGCCGCGACGAAGTACTGATTCAGCGGAGAGGAGCAGAGGTCGGCGGCCTGCTTGCCGAGGTTCAACCGCTCGAGGATCGGCCCGGGCGCGGCGGCCCAGCCGAGCCGCAGGCCGGCGGAGAGGATCTTCGAGAACGTCCCGGCGTAGACCACGTACCGCCCGCCGTCGAGCGAGTACAGCGTCGGCAGCGGCTCGCCTTCATAGCGCAGGAGCCCGTACGGGTTGTCCTCGAGGATCACGAGCTCCTGCTCGTTCGCGATCCGCACGAGCGCGTGGCGGCGCTCGAGCGACATCGTCACGCCGCCCGGGTTCTGGAAGTTCGGGATCGTGTAGATGAACTTCGGGCGCCGGCCCTCCTCGCGCAGCCGCGCGAGCGTCGCCTCGAGCACGTCGATCCGCATCCCGTCGTCGTCCATCTCGATCTGCACGACGTCGGCCTGGTAGGAGTTGAAGCAGGGCACGGCGCCGGGATAGGTCGGCGCCTCGGCCACCACCACGTCGCCGGGATCGAGGAAGGCGCGGCAGACGAGGTCGATCACCTGCTGGCCGCCGGTGGTGATCATCAGGTCGTCGATCTCGACCTCGGTGCCCTCCGCGGCCATCACCTGCACGATGCAGCGCCGGACCGAGTCCAGGCCGTCGGTCGGGCCGTACTGCAGGGCCGCGGCGCTCGAGTCGACCGCGACGCGCGACATCAGCATCGCGAAGTCCTCGGCCGGGAACGTCGTCGTGTCCGGCAGCCCGGTGGCGAGCGAGATGACCTCGGGGCGAGCGGTGACGGCCATCATGTCGCGCATCGCGGAGGACGTCATGCCGCGCGTGCGGCGCGCGAACAGCCCGCCGTAGCGTTCGATCTCGTGCGCGCTGCCGCGGGGTGTGCCCTTGCCGGGAGTGTCGTCTATCGTCATGCGCCGCGAAGGAACGCTAGCGCGCATGGACTATCTCCTCGACCTCCTACAGGGCCTGGGCATCGCCGCGGCGATCGGAATCCGGCCGTTTCTGCCGACCCTTCTCGTCGGAGCGCTTGCCGCGGCCGACCTCGGAGTCAACTTCGAGGGCACCGATTTCGCGTTCCTGGAGCAGACCGGGTTCCTGCTCGCGGTCGTCGTCGCCGTCGCCGTGTTCGGGATCATCGACCGCCGTCGCGGCGGGGATACGAGAGGCCAGGGAACGGTCGTGGTGCTGTTGCTGGCCGTCTCGCTCGTGCTCGGGGCGCTGCAGGCGTGCGCCTCGATTGCCGAGAACAGTCCGGACTGGTGGCCGGGCCTGATCGTGGGTCCCGTGGCCGCCGCGATCGGCTTCATGGCCGCTCGCTCGCTCTTCGGCCGCGTCAGCGCCCGCCTGGACGCCGAGGCCGCCAAGGCCCTTCCGCTCTACGCCGAAGGATCCGCTCTCCTCGCCGCCGGACTCTCGGTGCTCTTCCCGCCGCTCGCGATCTTGATCGTCGCCGGCCTCGTGTGGCTGCTCGTAGGCGGACGCCGCCGTGCCGGCGAGAAGTACGCCGGGCTGCGGATCCTGAAGTGAAGGGCGAAGACTCGCCCAGCGGGCTCGCTTCGCCGGGGAGAGCCGATGAGTAAGAAGCTCGTCCTCGCCGTCATCGACGCGATGAAGCCCGCGATGCTCGAGCGGGCCGTCGCGACCGGGCGCGCGCCGACGTTGAAGCTGCTGATGGAGCGCGGGCACTACGTCGACGAGTGCGTCGCCGCGTTCCCGTCGGTCACCCCGGTCTGCGCGGCGTCGATCGCCACCGGCACCGGTCCGGATCAGCACGACATCCCCGCCATGAACTGGTGGCATCGCGGCGAGGGCCGCTACGTCGAGTACGGGACGAGCTTCGGCGCCTCGCGCGCCTTCGGCATCCGCCAGTCGCTCACCGACACGATCTACAACATGAACCTCGAGCACCTCTCGCGTGACGTCGAGACCGTGTTCGAGCGCCTGGACGACGCGGACATCCGCACCGCCGGCACGACCTACCTGATGTACCGCGGACGCTTCCGGCACGAGCCGTCGGTCGACACCGCGCTCTCGCGCCTGGCGCACACCGCGTTCGGCCTGCCGACCTGGGGCCCCAAGGAGCTCTTCTACGCGGACATGTTCGCGTCGCGCAAGACGTCGTGCCGCTCGCAGCTCGGCCTGCCGGGCGTCCGCGACCAGCACTCCGGTTGCGTCGCCGAGTACCTGGTCGAGAACGACCTCTTCGACTTCCTGCTGCTGTCGCTGCCCGACAACGACACGCACTCGCACAAGTACGGCCCGTTCGCCCAGGTCGACTCGATCGCCGCCGCCGACCGCCAGATCGCGCGCATGATGGAGCCCGCCGGCGGGCCGGAGAAGTTCCTCGAGGACCACGCGCTGATCGTCTGCTCCGACCACTCGCAGTCCAAGGTCGAGGGCGAGATCGACCTCTTCAAGGCCTTCGACGGCTTCGGCCTGCGCGCGGCGCAGCGCTCCAAGCCCGACGACGAGATCGCGGTCTGCCCGAACTCGCGCGCGGCCCAGGTCTACGTGCTCGACCGCGACCGCCGCCGGACGCTGATCCCACGGATCGAGCGCACGATGCTCGCGCTCGAGGGCGTCGACCTCGTGATGCGGATGGGCGACCATCCCGACGGCGAGGCCGTCGTGCGCGGCGAGCGCTCCCGCGGCATCAAGGAGGTGCGCTTCGCACCGCGAGGCGACCTGGTGGACGCGCGCGGGGCGCGCTGGAGCGTCGAGGGCGACCTCGACCTGCTCGGGCTCAAGATCGAGGACGGCCAGATCCGCTCCTCGATCTACCCGGACGCGATGAGCCGTGTCTGGTCGGCGCTGCGCTGCTCGTCGGCCGGCGAGGTCCTCGCCTCAGCCCGCCCCGGCTACGAGTTCATGGACTGGGGCGGAGCGCACCACGTCGGCGGCGGCTCGCACGGCTCGCTGCACGCCAACGACTCACACGCGGCCCTGATCTGGGCGGGCACCGGCCCGGACAAGAGCGCGCGCGAGCAGTGGGCGCTGCGTGACATCGTGCCGATGGTCATGCAGCACTACGGCCTCAACTGAGCCTAGGTGAGCGGGCGGAGCACCTGCTCGATGGCGTCAGCGCGGCGTGGCTGCGACGTCCGAATCAGGACCGCGTTGATCCACGGGTCGACCTCGGAGGGCTCGTAGCGCATCGGCATGTGCGTACGCATGACCGCGATCGACTGCTCCTTCTTCATCCCGATCACGCCGCCGCGGGCCCCGGTCATGCCGACGTCGGTGATGTAGGCGGTGCCGCCCGGCAGCACGCGGGCGTCGGCGGTCGGGATGTGGGTGTGCGTGCCGACGACCGCCGTCACCTTGCCGTCGAGGTACCAGCCGAGCGCGACCTTCTCGCTCGTGACCTCGGCGTGCATGTCCACCAGGATCTGGTCGGCGGCCGCGACCTCGCGCAGCGCCTCGTCGACCGCGACGAGCGGCGGCGCGCCCGCCTGCAGGTGCACCATCCCGCTCAGGTTCACGATCCCGAGCGAGACGCCGTCGCGCTCGACGATCGTGGTCCCGCGGCCCGGCTGCGTGCGCAGGTAGTTGTACGGGCGGATGATCCGCCGCTCCTCCTCGAGGTAGGGCCAGATCTCGCGGTGGCGATAGGTGTGGTTGCCGAGCGTGATCGCGTCGACGCCGGAGCGCAGCAGCTCGTCGGCCTCCTTGGGCGTGATCCCGAGGCCGCCCGCCGCGTTCTCCCCATTGACGATCACGAAGTCGGTGGCGAGCTCCTCGCGCAGGGCGGGAAGCAACTCGCGGATCACGCGTCGGCCGGCCCGGCCGACGATGTCGCCGATGAAGAGGATTGAGGTGATGGCTCGGACGGTATCGTCGCAATCGATGTCGCGGCATACGGAGGAGCAGGCTGCGAACCCACTGGACGGTGCAGGCCAGGAGGGGCCGGACGCTCCGCCGCTGCATCAGCCGACGCCGGCGCCGCCCGCCCGCATCGCGCCCGTGCTCGTCCCGCGCTGGGTCCAGATGGTGCTGCTCCCGCTCGCGATCGTCGGCGCCTACCTGCTGCTCAACGCGGCCGGGCCCGTCCTGCTGCTGTTCATCATCGCCGGGCTCATCGCCCTGCTGCTGAACCCGTTCGTCGTGGTGTTGCAGCGAGGCCGCATCCCGCGCGGACCGGCGGTGGCGATCGTGATGATCGGCCTGGTGGCGACGCTGACCGGGATCGGGTTCATCCTCGCCAACCCGATCTCCGACCAGGTCTCCGGCCTGCAGAACGACGTCCCCGGCTACGTCGACGACGCCAACTCCGAGCTCGCCGACCTGCAGGACTGGCTCGACCGTCGCGGCATCCAGATCGAGGTCAAGCAGGAGGGCGAGACCGCGCTGCAGACGATCGGCGAGCGCATCACCGGCGGGGCCGGCGATGTCGTCAGCTTCACCCGCGACGCCGTGCAGCGGCTGGTCGAGGCCGGTTTCGCGCTGATCCTGATCATCGTCCTCTCGGTCTACATGCTGATCTACGGCGACCGCATCGGTGCGGTGGTGCGCGGCCTCGTCCCACCCGGCGACGGCACCCCGGACGACGACTTCCCGACGCGCGTGCAGGCCTCGCTGTTCGGCTACGTCCGCGGCCAGTTGCTGTTCAGCCTGATCATGGGCACGAGCGCCGGCCTGATGCTGTTCTTCCTCGGCTCGGTCGGGATCTTCCCCGAGGGCAAGACGTACGCGATCGCGTTCGGCGCGTGGTTCGCCTTCGCGGAGCTGATCCCGTACGTCGGCCCGATCATCGGCGCCCTCCCGCCGGTCCTGATCGCGGCGCTCAGCGACACCCCGATCGACGCGGTCTGGCTGATCATCGCCTTCACCGTCCTGCAGCAGCTCGAGGGCCACATCGTCGCGCCCAACGTGTTCGGCCAGGCGCTGCGGATCAACCCGCTGCTGGTGATCTTCGCGCTGCTGATGGGCGGGCAGTTGGCCGGCTTGATCGGTGCCCTCATCGCGCTGCCGATCGCGGCGATGCTGCGCGAGACGATCGTCTACCTGCGCCGCCATCTCGTCTTCCAGCGCTGGGATCTGCCGGCCGAGGCACCGCCACCCAAGACGCAGACGCACTGTCCGGAGTGCGGCGTGCTGGTCGCCGCCGGCGCCGAGGAGTGCCCGGCCTGCGGGACCGAGCTCGGGGACGGCGACGCGGCGGCCGCGGCGGCCGCCGCCGCGCCCGGATGATCCAGGCGCGCGGCGTCGGCAAGCGGTTCGGGGCCACCGCGGCGTTTGACGGACGTCTCCTTCGAGGCGGCGCCGGGCGAGCGACTCGCGGTGATCGGCCCCAACGGCGCGGGCAAGACGACACTGCTGCAGATCCTCGCGGGCAGCCTGGCGCCCGACGGCGGCGAGCTCGAGCTGCCGCCGGCCGGCTGGGTCCCGCAGCGCGCGGCGGTCTACTCGAAGCTCACCGTGCGCGAGAACCTGCAGCTCTTCGCGCGGCTGGAGAAGGCGCCGAGCGACGCGGTGGCGCGGATGCTGGAGCTGACCGGGCTCGGCGGCGACGAGGAGACGGGCAAGCTCTCGGGCGGCAACCGGCAGCGGCTGAACATCGCCGTCGGCCTGCTCGGCGATCCGCCGCTGCTGCTGCTCGACGAGCCCTCCGCCTCGCTGGACCCGGCCCAGCGCGAGCGGCTGTGGGCGTTCATCGGCGCGCTCACCGCCACTGTCGTCTTCACCACCCACGACGTCGGCGAGGCCGAACGGCACGCCGACCGTGTTCTCGTGCTGGCCGGTGGCGAGCTGCTGTTCGCCGGCACGCCCGCCGAGCTGGCGGCCGGCCGTGACCTCGAGACCGCGTTCCTGGCGCTGTGCGCTGGCTCCTGATCAAGGATCTCCGGATCCTCCGCCGCTCGCCGCTGCTGGTGGCGCTGCTGGTGCTGTACCCGGTCGTGGTCGCGGTGCTGATCGGCGCGGCGCTGACCGGCGGTCCGGAGAAGCCGCGGGTGGCGTTCGCGAACCTCGCCGGTGACGCGGACGTCAGCCTCGGCGGCCGCACGCTCGATGCCAGCACGTACACCGCGCGGCTGCTGGACTCGATCGACCCGATCCACGTCGACACCCGCGAGCAGGCGATCGCGAAGGTCCGCGACGGCGAGGCGCTGGCCGCGCTCGTGATCCCCGCCGACGCGACCGACCGTCTGCAGGGCCTGCTGTCGCTGAACCCTGGCGAGCCGCCGGCGGTCGAGGTCTTCTACAACGCCGAGGACCCGGTCAAGCGCCGCTACGTCGAGTCGACGATCCGCGCGCGGCTGGCCGACGCGAACGCCGCGCTCAGCGATGCCGTGCTGGCCCAGTCCGCCCGCTACCTCGACCTCGTGGTCAAGGGCGGCGAGCTGTCGTTCCCGCTCGTCGGCGACGTCCAGATCCTCGGGCTGCGCAACGCGCGGACGCTGATCGACACGTCGCTGAAGGGTCTGCCCGCCGACGCTCCCCAGCGCGTGCCGCTGGAGCAGGTCAGCCGCTTCGCGCGGCTGGCGGCCGACAACCTCGACCTCTCGAAGCCGATCCTGGCCTCGATCGGCCAGCCCGTGCGGATCGAGCAGACCGTCGTCAAGGGCTCGCGGGCGCCGCTGAACCAGTTCGCGGTAGCGGTCGCCGCGACGCTGTCGCTGATGCTCGTCACGCTGCTGCTGGCCGCCGGGCTGCTGGCGCTCGAACGTGAGGAGGGCACGTTCGCGCGGCTCGTGCGCGGCCTGGTCTCGCGCGGCGCGCTGCTGACCGAGAAGATCGTGCTCGCCGCGGCCGCGGCGTTCGTGGTCACGCTGCTGCAGGTCGCGATCCTCAGCCTCTTCGTACACCTCGGCTGGAGCGCCGGGTGGGTCGCCGCGCTGGCGGCGGGAGCGCTGGCCTTCGCGGCGCTGGGGACCGCATTAGGCGCGCTTGCACGCGAGGTCCGCGTGGCCTCGCTGCTGGCGATCCTGCTGGCGCTGCCGCTCGCGTTCCTCGCGCTGATCCCCACCGGTGCGGTCTCGGGGTCGCTCTACGACGCGCTCAACATCGTCTCGGGAGCATTCCCGTTCAAGCCCACGCTGCGGGCGCTCGACGGCGGCTCACTCGCGCTCGTGCACCTGCTCGGCCTGGCGTTCGTGTACGCCGCGTTGGCCCGTGTGGCTCTCCGGCGGTTCTAAGCTTCGCCTGAGATGGCCTTTCCCGCCACCCGCCTGCGCCGCCTGCGCCAGACCGGCGTGCTGCGCGACCTCGTCCGCGAGACGGAGCTGTCGGCGAGCCATCTCGTCTACCCGATGTTCGTGGTGGCTACCGGTCCGAAGCGCACGCCGATCGCCGAGCTGCCGGGGATCGATCACCTCTCGATCGACGGCGCGGTCGAGGAGGCCGGGATCGCGCACGCGCTCGGGATTCCCGCCGTCCTGCTCTTCGGTCTGCCCGCCGGCAAGGACCCCGAGGGCTCGGGCGCCTGGGACGACGAGGGCGTGATCCAGCTCGCGACGCGCGCGATCAAGGCCGCCCATCCCAGATCTGCTGGTCTTCACCGACCTCTGTCTGTGCGAGTACACCTCGCACGGCCACTGCGGCGTGCTGCGCGACGACGGGGTCGTCGACAACGATCAGACGCTCGCCCTGCTCGCCCGCACCGCCGTCTCCCAGGCCGAGGCAGGGGCAGACGCCGTCGCGCCGAGCGACATGATGGATGGGCGCGTCGGCGCGCTGCGCGCCGCACTCGACGAGCACGGCCTGTCCGAGACGCCGCTGATCGCCTACAGCGCCAAGTACGCGTCCGCCTTCTACGGCCCGTTCCGCGTCGCCGCCGACTCGGCGCCCCATCAGGGCGACCGCAAGGGCTACCAGATGGATCCGGCCAACGCGCTCGAAGCGGTGCGCGAGGCCAAGCTCGACGCCGAGGAGGGCGCCGACATCCTGATGGTCAAGCCGGCGCTGCCCTACCTCGACATCATCCGTCGCGTCAAGGACGCGACGGGCATGCCGGTGGCCGCCTACAACGTCAGCGGCGAGTACGCCATGATCAAGGTGGCCGCGGCACAGGGTCTGCTCGACGAGCGCGCAGCCGTGCTCGAGGCGCTGACCGGCATCCGCCGGGCCGGCGCCGACATCGTGATCACCTACCACGCGAAGGACGTCGCCCGGTGGCTCAGCCCCATAGCCCGCGCCAAGGTCCGTTCCCGGCGCGACGGCTCGGCCGTCCCGCTCGACGAGACCGACAAGAAGCTCCTGAACCTGATGCAGGGCTCGTTCGCCCTGACCGAGCGGCCGTTCGCCCACGTCGCGAAGCTCGCGGAGTTGAGCGAGGACGAGGTCATGGAGCGCGTCCAGTACCTGCTCGACAAGCGCATCATCCGCGAGGTCACGCCGATCTTCGACACCCGCGCGCTCGGCTACTCGTCGATGCTGGTCGCGGCCAAGGTCGACGCCTCCAACCCGCACCGCGCGGCGCAGTTCATCAACTCGCACCCCGGCGTCACGCACAACTATCTGCGCAACCACGAGTTCAACCTCTGGTTCACACTCGCGGTCGAGCCGGACTCCAAGCTGGGTCTGGATGGGACGCTCGACGTGATCGCGGCCAAGACCGGCGCCGAGTCGATCCGCCAGCTGCCGACGCTGAAGCTGTTCAAGATCCGCATGGACCTCGAGATGGAGGCCGGCACCGACGCGCTCAGGACGGCCGGCGAGGCCGTCGAGCCGATGGAGCTGGACCCGATCGAGCTCTCGCTCGAGGACATCGACGTGATCAAGGCCACCCAGGGCAAGATGGCCGTGCGCTCCGACGCCTACGTCCCGGCCGCCGAGAAACTCGGCGTCTCGGTCGATGAGGTCCTGCGCCGGCTCGAGTCGCTGCGCGAGCGCGGCGGGCTGCGCCGCGTGGCCGCGATCCTCTACCACCGCCGCGCCGGCTTCTCGGCCAACGGCATGGGCGTGTGGGCCGTGCCGGAGGGCGAGATCCTCGACACCGGCCGGCGGATGGCCGCCTTCCGCGGCGTCTCGCACTGCTATCAGCGCCCGACCTACAAGGACTGGCCGTACTCCGTCTTCACGATGGCCCACGGCCGTTCGAAGGAGGAGTGCGACGCGGTGCTGGACGCGATCGCCGAGTCGACCGGGATCAGCGAGCGCGCGACGCTGTACTCGAGCACCGAGTTCAAGAAGGTCCGGATGCTCTATTTCACCGACGACTTCAAGCGCTGGGAAGAGGAGCACTCGCTCTGAGCGGTCAGCCCCTGCATCCGGCGGGAGCGCGAGCCCCGGGGGCGAGCGTCGCATCGCTATCGGACACCCGTTCGGCCGAGCTCTACCGGCGTGCGCTGCACGTACTGCCCGGTGGGGTCAACTCGCCCGTGCGGGCGATGCGCGCGATCGGCCGCGATCCGATCTTCGTCGAACGCGCATCCGGCGCCGAATTGACCGATGTCGACGGCAACGTCTACGTCGACTACGTCTGCTCCTGGGGTCCGCTGATCCACGGCCACGCCCATCCGGCGGTCCTGGAGGCGATCACCACCGCCGCGGCGCTGGGGACCTCCTACGGCGCTCCGACCGCCGGGGAGGTCGAGCTCGCGGAGACGATCACGGCGCGGATGCCGTCGGTCGACATGCTGCGGATGACCTCGTCGGGCACCGAGGCGTCGATGAGCGCGATCCGGCTCGCCCGCGCCGCGACCGGGCGCGACACGCTGCTGAAGTTCGCCGGCGCCTACCACGGCCACGTCGACGGGCTGCTCGCCCAGGCGGGCTCGGGCCTGGCCACGCACGGCATCCCGTCCTCGCCGGGCGTCCTGGCCTCCGCGGCCGAGCACACCGTGGTCGTGCCGTGGAACGACCCGGAGGCGGTGCGTCGCGCGTTCGCCGAGGAGCAGATCGCGGCCGTGCTGGTCGAGCCCTATCCCGCCAACATGGGCGTGATCCCCCCCGCGGCGGGCTTTCTCGAGCTGCTGCGCGATCTCTGCACCGGCTACGACACGCTGCTGATCTTCGACGAGGTGATCACCGGCTTCCGCGTCGCCCCGGGCGGCGCACAGGAGCTCACCGGTGTCCTCCCCGACCTGACCGTGATGGGCAAGATCCTCGGCGGCGGTCTGCCGGCCGCCGCGTTCGGCGGCCCGGCGGCGTTGATGGAGCTGATCGCGCCGGCCGGCGACGTCTACCAGGCCGGGACGCTGAGCGGCAACCCGCTCGCGGTCGCGGCCGGTTCCGCCACGCTCGCGCTGCTCGACGAGCAGGCCTACCTGGGGCTCAGCGACACCACCCACGCGCTCGCCGACGGGCTGCGCGAGGCGGCGGGCGATCGCCCGGTCTCCGTGACGTCGACGACCGGGCTCGTGACGGTCTTCTTCGCGCCCGAGGCCCCGGTGGACTACGCCGGCGCCGCGGCGTGCGACACCGACGCCTACGGCACGTGGTGCCGCGCGCTGCTCGCCCGCGGCGTCTATCCGCCGCCCTCGCAGTTCGAAGCCTGGTTCCCGTCCACCGTGCATACGAGCGATCACATCGCCCGCACCGTCGAGGCCGCGGCCGCGGCGTTCGCGGAGATCGCATGAGCGCGCTCGACCGACTCGCCGACGCGCTGCGCGAAGAGGGCGGCCTGCTGGCCGGCACGGTGCGCGACAGCGATGGAGCGCCGCAACCGCACGGTGAGGTCGTCGCCGCTCGCGGCGAGGCCTACCCGCTCCTCGTCGAAGCGATCCGCGAGGGCTACCTGCAGCACTACGGCGCCGGTCGCGTCGTGCGCCCCGACGATCCCGACCTGGCGCTGCTGGCCGGCGATCGCCTGTACGCGTTCGGCCTCGAACGGCTCGCGGCGATCGGCGACCTCGAGTCCGTGGCCGAGCTCGCCGACGTGATCGCGCTGTCCGCGCAGGCCCACGCAGAGGGCGATGCGGAACGGGCTCAAGCGGTCTGGAACGCGGGTGCGGCAGCGGTCGCGAGCGGTCCGGCAGCTGACCACCAGGCGGCCAAACGGCAATGGCGCGGCGCCTGATCGAAATGCCCTGGCGCCCCGGCACACCGTCCGACAGCGATCGAGCGGTAGGATTCGCGCCCCTTGCCTGAGTCCCGCAAGCAGCCCAAGTCGAAGTTGACCGCCGAGCGGCAGATCCCTGGCGCGTTCGAGGGTGAGACCGTCACCCGCCGACGCCTCATGGTCCTGACCACGCACACCGCGGGCGCCGTCGCCACGGCCGCCGTCGTGCTGCCCGCGCTCGGCTTCGCTGCCGGCTCCGCGCTGTTCGAGCGCGCGCCGGTCCTCTGGACGCCCGTCGGGCCCGCCACGGACTTCCCGGACGACGACTACCTGCCGCGGGTGATCACGATCACGCAGGGCATCGGCGAGGTCGGCAAGACCACCGTCTACGTGCGCCGGCTGCAACCCCGACATCGACGACGCCGACAAGCGCGTGCCCGACCGACGCGCCGGTCGTCGCGATCTCCAGCCGCTGCATGCACCTCGGCTGCCCGGTCCGCTGGACGGCGGCCGCGTCGCGCTTCATCTGCCCCTGCCACGGCGGCGTCTACGGCTTCCAGGGCGAGGTCTCCGGCGGCCCGCCGGTCCGCCCGCTCGATCACTTCTACACCCGCGAATGCGCAACGGGCAGGTCGAGATCGGGCCGCGCTACTCGGTCAACTCCGAGTTCGAGCGCTTCCCGAGCTTCCGTGATCCCGGCCAGCCGCTCGACGGCATCGGCCAGTACCTCTACCCCGGCCGCTTCTCGACGCCGAAGAACTCATGAAACTGCCGACCCTTCCTAAACCGCCGGTTCCGAAGCGCTTCCAGGATCCGCCCGTTCCTCCGGGCGAGCCTGACAAGCTGACGGCGCTCGAGCAGGTCAAGGAGACCGGGATCGGCGCCGCGGCATGGGTCGACGAGCGCACCTCGCTCGCCGGCGGCGTCCGCTGGATGTTCTTCCGCAAGGTCCCGAAGGGGACCAACTGGTTCTACACGCTCGGCTCGGCGACGATGTTCGCGTTCGTCTCCCAGGCCATCACGGGCGTGTTCCTGGCGATGTACTACACGCCGTCGCCGACCCAGGCCTACGAGTCGGCGCGCCACATCACCAACGACGTCTTCCTCGGCGAGTTCGTGCGCGGCATGCACAAGTGGGGCTCGTCGGTGATGGTGATCCTGATCTTCCTGCACATGGCGAGAACGTTCTTCTTCGGCGCGTACAAGTACCCGCGCGAGCTGAACTGGATCATCGGCGTGGTGCTGATCATCCTCACGTTCGTGATGTCGCTGACCGGCTACCTGCTGCCGTTCGATCAGCGCTCCTACTGGGCGACGATCGTGGCCGCGAACATCAACGGCACCGGGCCGTCTGGTCGGACCCTTCCTGTCGGACTTCCTGAGAGGAGGCGCCGACTTCGGGGCGACGACCTTGTCGAGGTTCTACGCGATCCACATGATGCTCGTGCCCGGGATCATCGCGGCGCTCATCGGCGCGCACCTCTACCTCGTCGCCCGGCTCGGCACGACGGCCCCGCCGTGGCTGCGGGCCGACAAGGACGAGAAGCTCCGCGAGGAGCAGGTATGAACCAGCAGGAGAAGGAGGAGTACCTCCGCGAGTACGCGCTCCTGAAGTCCAAGGGCAAGCCGTTCTTCCCGTACGCGGTCGCGAAGGACAGCGTGATGATGGTGGTCGTGATGGCCGTGATCATCACGATGTCGATCGTCCTGGGCGCGGAGCTGGGGCCGAAGGCGGACCCGACGACCACGACCTACGTGCCGCGCCCCGAGTGGTACTTCTTCTTCCTCTTCGAGGTCCTGCGCGTCATCAAGCCGCCGGAGCTCGTGCCGTTCGCGACCATCGGCGTGCCGACGGTCTGCATGATCCTGCTGTTCCTGCTGCCGTTCATCGACCGCGGGCCCGAGCGCCGTCCTGAGCGCCGCCCGATCGCCACGATCGCCGGCATCCTGACGATCGTCGGCGATGGGCTACCTGACCTACATGGGCGCGGCCGCCGGCTCGCCGAACTCGATCGACATGGTCGTGCCGGCGAACCTCGAGAAGGGCAAACTCGTCGCCGCCCAGTCGGGCTGCCTCGCCTGCCACAAGATCGGCGAGAACGGCAACGACGGGCCCGGCCCGCACCTGACCGAGATCGGCAATTCGCTCGAGCCGGCCGCGATCCGGCGCACGCTCGAGAACCCCACCGCTCCCATGCCCTCCTTCCGCAATCTCCCTGAGGACAAGAAGGCGGCGCTCGTCGACTTCCTGGCGTCGCTCAAGGGCGAGAGCGGCGGGTAGCGCGAACCGGATGGCGGCTGGAACCGGCACATTGCCCGCCGACTCGGTGCGGGCGATGTTCGACCGTATCGCGGGCGTCTACGACGTCATGAATACGGTGATGACGGCCGGGCTGCATCATCGCTGGCGCTCGCGCGCGGTCGATCTCGCGCGCGTCGGTCCCGGTACGCGGGCGCTGGATGTGGCGACGGGCACGGGCGATCTCGCGATCGAGCTCGCCTCGCGCGGCGGCGACGTCGTCGGCTCCGACTTCTCGGAGGGGATGCTCGCGCGGGCGCGCACGAAGGCCCCGGGCCTGACCTGGGAGCAGGCCGACGCGATGGCGCTGCCGTACACGACCGACGAGTTCGACGCCGTGACCGTCGGCTTCGGCGCGCGCAACTTCGGCGACCTGGACCAGGGCCTGCGCGAGATGGTGCGGGTCGTCAAGCCGGGCGGGCGCGTGGTGATCCTCGAGATCACGACGCCCCAGAAGCCGCCGCTCTCGACGTTCTTCTCGCTCTGGTTCGACCGGGTCGTGCCGCTGATGGGCCGCTTCGACGAGGCCTACACGTACCTGCCGAACTCGGTCAAGCGCTTCCCGGGGCCCGAGCCCCTGGCCGCTTCGCTGGCGGCGGCGGGCTGCCGCGACGTCGGCTGGATCCTGACCGCCGGAGGGATCATCGCCCTGCACCACGGGACCGTGGCGTAGCCGATGGCGAGCGCCGAGGCGGTCGCCGCGGTCGTCGAGGCGGGGGGCGCGCACGTCCCCGGGCTGATGCGCGATCTCGAGGAGCGCCTCGCCACGGTCGCGCAGTCGCACGGCGCGACGCTCGGCGAGCACGCCGGCGCGACGATCGCCGCCGGCGGCAAGCGGCTGCGGCCGCTGCTGGTGTTCGTGGCGGCGGGGCCGGATCCGGCCGGGCGCGATGCGGCGCTGCGGGCGGCGGTCGCGGTCGAGCTCGTGCACTCGGCGACGCTCGTCCACGACGACGTGCTCGACGCCGCGGTGCTGCGCCGCGGCCGGCCGACGGTGGTCGCGTCCGCCGGGCGCTCGATCGCGACGGCCACGGGCGACCTGCTCTTCTCGCGCGCGTTCGCGGAGCTGGCCGGCGGAGGCTCGGTCGAGCCGGTGCGGGTGCTCTCGGACGCGTCGTCGGCGCTCGTGCAGGGCGAGCTGCTGCAGCGCGAGGACGCCTGGAAGCTGCAGACCACGCGCGAGCGCTACCTGCGCCGCTGCGATCTCAAGACCGCGCGCCTGTTCCGCGCGGCCTGTGAGCTGGGCGCCTTGGCCGGCGGCGGCGACGTCGCCCTGCTGGGCGAGTTCGGCGAGCGCATCGGGCTCGCGTTCCAGCTGCTCGACGACGTGCTCGACGTCTCAGGCCCGGCGGAGCGCACGGGCAAGCATCGCGGGACCGATCTGCTCGACGGCACGGTCACGCTGCCGCTGATCATCGCGCGCGAGCGCGACCCGGAACTCGCCGAGCTGGATCTGCGCGCCGTGCGGACGCCGGAGCAGGCCGAGGGCGTCTGCGACGCGATCGCCGCCACCGGCGCGCTGGAAGCGGCCCGCGCGGTGGCGCTGGAGATGGTCGCCGAGGCCAAGGCGGACCTGCCGAGCCTGCCGGAACCGTCCCAGCAGGCCGCGATGGAACTCGTGGCGGACGGCGTCGTCGACCGGTACAGCTAGTTTCGCCCTCCGGTTCCGGACCGTGCCGGCGGAGGACGCGTCCGCGTTACGCGCTAGAAGTCTTCGGGCAGGATCGCGTTGGCGGCGAGGGCGGCGGCGAAGCGCTCCGCTTCGGCCTCCATGTTCGCCTGCACGAGGCGGCGCAGGTCCTTGACCAGCGCCTCGGTGCCGTTGTCGAGTTGCTCGTCGAAGCGATCGACGGTGGTCTGGTCGAACGTGCCGACCTGGCTCCACTCGCAGTTCGGGCAGCGCAGCTCGACCTCCCAGTGGGTCGTGGAGGCCTCTTCCCAGTCCATCGGGTACACGAGGTCGCGGTCGCACTCGGGGCAGACGTGAAGGTCCTCGACCTGGGCCGGATTGGCGGCGGGGTCGGCGGCCGTGGCGTCGGCGGCGAGCGGCTCGAAGTACACGACCTCGATCGAGCGGCCCGAGGGAAGGGTCACTCGGCGGACGTACTGGCCGTTGGAGTCGGTGGGCTGGCTCATGACAGCCATCTAGATCGGCGCGTCGGTGACGAACTTGACTCATTTGAAACTGATCCGTACCGCTACCCTCGTGCGCAGGAGTTAGTAGCGGTCGTCCACCCACCTCTGGAAGAGCCCTATGCCCAACATCGGACCCATGGAGATCATCATCGTTCTGGTGATCGTTCTCCTGATCTTCGGGCCGAAGCGCCTGCCGGGTCTCGGCAAGCAGCTCGGCACCGGAATGCGTGAGTTCAAGGACTCGATCGCGGGCAAGGACAAGGACGACGATGACGAGGTCCGCGAGGGCGAGCGTCGCAGCGCCGAAGCCGCGCTCGGTCGTCCCGAGGGCGAGCAGGCGCCGCTCGAGGGCGAGACCGTCCGCGAGCGCTCCCCCCGCTAACCAGGAAGTCGGGTCGCACCAATGGCGTCTGCGTTGCGATCCGTCTCGCACGAGGATCGACTGAGTCTCGTCGAGCACCTCACGGAGCTCCGCGTCCGGATCGTGATCTGCCTGGTCGCGCTGACGGCCACGACGGTGCTCTGCATGTGGCAGAACCAGCGGGTGCTGGACATCCTCAACGCCCCGCTGGAGCAGACCGTCAAGGCCGGCACCGCCGACCCGATCCAGCAGGGCGCGCGCTGGGACCAGCTCGCCGCCGGCCTGATGAACGAGACGGCGCAGGTCAACCGCCTGGCCGCGGCCGACACCGATGACGCCCAGCTCAAGGCCGCGCTGACCAAGCTCGCGCAGTCCAACGAGCGCGTCGCCAAGCTCGCGCCCAAGGTCCAGGCGCGCAAACCGGTCACGCTCGGCGTCAGCGAGCCGTTCATGCAGACGCTGAAGGTCTCGGTCTACGCGGGCCTGCTGCTCGCGTTGCCGCTGATCCTCTTCCAGCTCTACGCGTTCGTGCTCCCGGCCTTCTCCCCACGCGAGAAACAGATCGCGCTCCCCGCCATGTTGGGGATCCCGTTCCTGTTCATTGGTGGAGTCGTGTTCGGCTACTACACGGTGGTCCCGCGCGCGATCGAGTTCCTCCAGAACTTCAACACCGACGCCTTCGACGTCCTGATCCAGGCCCAGCCGTACTACAAGTTCGTGATCATGCTCCTCGGGGCGATGGGGCTGCTTTTCCAGATCCCCATTGGGATCGTGGCCGTCACGAGGGTCGGAATCGTCACCACCAGCCAGCTCGCGCACAACCGTCGCTACGCGATTCTCGTCATCGCCGTCCTGGCGATGCTGCTGCCCGGTCAGGACCCCGTGACGATGTCGATGATGATGGCCCCTATGTACGTTTTATTTGAGGGCTCTATCCTCCTGTGTTGGCTGTTGGATCGGCGCGCCTTGCGCGCCGCCGACGACGATGACTCGTCGTTCTCCGAGAGCTAGAGCACGTCACCCGCGATCAGGACTAGTCCGCAACTCCCATGCTGTTCGATCTGAGAAGCGGCGCGCGCCGCCGCACCGTCAAGGTTGTCTACCTCGGCCTCGCCCTGCTGATGTTCGTCGGCTTCGTCGGCTTCGGCATCGGCTCCAGCGGCCTGCCCGGAGGCATCGGCGACGCGATCACCGGCGGAGGAGACGGCGGAGGCGACACCGCCGCGGTCGAACGGCTGACCACCCAGGTCCAGACCGCCGACGCCAAGACCAAGGCCACGCCGAGCGACGCCGCCGCCTGGGCCGCGCTCGTGCAGGCGCGTCTGCGCCTCGCCAACGTCGGCGACAACCTCGACCCCAACACCGGCACCTACACCGCCGACGGCGAGCGCCAGCTCAAGGCTGCCGGTGCCGCATGGGACAAGTACGTCGCGCTCAAGCCGGCCACCCCGGACGAGCGCCTCGCCCGTCAGATGGCCCAGGCCTACGTCTCGATCGGCAACACGAACGCGGCCGTCGGCGCCCAAGAGGTCCTGACCGAGATCGACCCGACCCAGCAGACCTACCAGAACCTCGCTCTTCTCGCCTACCAGGCCGGCCAGACCCGCAAGGGCGACCTCGCCGCCGCCAAGGCCGTCAGCCTCGCCCCCAAGGAAGACCAGAAGGACCTCAAGACCTCGCTCGACTCGGCCAAGTCCCAGGCCGCCCTGCAGCAGATCCAGCAGAGCGTGCCCTCGGCCACCCCTGCAGGCGGCTAGCCCGCCCGTCGCCGCTATCCTTTGCGGCCGCGCCCTTGTAGCTCAATTGGCAGAGCAGCGGACTCTTAATCCGAAGGTTGAAGGTTCGATTCCTTCCGGGGGCACTACCGAAACCGCGCTACAGCGCGGTTTCGTCGTTTAAGGCCGGGCTCGTCGTCGAGCAGGATGCGCGCCTGGCGGGCGATCTCCGGGTCGGGGTCCTTCAGAGCGCTCTCGATGAGCGGGCGGCCCTGCGTGCCGAAGAACGGGAGCTGTTTGACCGCGACGGCGCGCACGATCTCGTTGGAGGACCGCAGCGCGCGTTCCACCAGGGGCAGGCCGCGCGCGTCGCCGAGCCTGGCGAGCGAGCCGGCGGCCTGGACGGGCGCGACGTAGGCGTCGATCGGGAGCTCGAGGCAGGCGATCAGGGTCTCGACGCCGTCGGGCTCGCCGAGCCGCGCCAGGGCGTAGGCGGCGGCGGAGCGGACGGTGTCGCCGCCGGGCGTCGCGGCGAGCGCGCGCAGGGAGTCGAGCAGCGCTCGCTCGCCGCGCGCGCCGATGACGCGGGCGGCGGCGGCCTGTAGGAGCTCGATGCCGGAGTCCAGGGCGCGCTGGAGGCCTTGCGCGGTCAGCGGCACGTGGTTGGCGGTCAGGATGTCCTCGGCGTGGACGTCCTCGGAGTCGGCGAAGGGCACGCCGGGCCGGGGGTCCGGGAGGACGAGGTCCTCGAAGGACAGGTGCGGCGGGCCGCTCACGAGTAGTAGCCGATGTTGCCGAGCGCCCAGATCGCGGTCGCGCGGCGAGAGTACGCGCCCGCGCCGTCGCCGTAGGCACGCTCTTCCTTGCCGGGCATGGTCATGCCGGCGGAGACGGTGGCGACCATGCGGCCGGGGATCTGCTGGAGCAGCGCCTGGACGCCGGCGGGGTCGGCCGCCTGCTGGGTGCCGAGCCAGTTCGAGGCCAGGCGCAGCGCGCCGGGCGCGCGGGTCTTGCGGTCGTTGGCGTGGAAGCCCTCATGCTGCTCGGTCAGGTCCTTGGCCCAGAACTGCGAGCGCGGCGGGCGGCCGTTGAGGTCGGCCATGTCCGGCGTCAAGTCGTTCGCGACGGTCTGCCAGTTGGCGGCGGTGATCACCGGATCGAGCGAGCTGGTGACGTTGACCTGGCCGCTCGGGCCGGTCGCGGCGCGCACCTGCCACAGGATCTGCTGCGT
Organism: uncultured Solirubrobacteraceae bacterium; assembly: GCA_963848475.1. Lineage (GTDB taxonomy): Bacteria > Actinomycetota > Thermoleophilia > Solirubrobacterales > Solirubrobacteraceae > Solirubrobacter. Next base: position 386,361 of record CAWKDW010000014.1, read on the forward strand.
GACCGTCGCGCTCACGTACCACCAGCCGACCACGGGGAGCTTGCGCACCGTGATGCCGGTGACGGTCATGGGGCCGGGGCGGGTGACGCCGAAGCCGTTCGGCGGGTTGCCGCCCTGTGCGGTCGTCCCCTGATAGGACAGCCACGGCGTGATCGCGTCGCAGAGCTCGACCTCCGCGAAGTCACGAACCTCGATGTCGGGCAGGGAGATCGGCCCCGTGTCCGCGGGCGTGCTCTCGGCCTTCGTCGCGTGCTCGGCGGCCTCCGGCGCGGCCGGGGGAGCGGTGGGCGGTGAGGAGCCCGGCTGCGCCGTGGGCGCCGTGACCTCGGGTGGTGCCGTCGCGGGGGCGGCGAGCGTGGTCGCGGCCAGCGGTTCGCCGGCGGCCGCCTCGATCGACTGCACCTCGTCGTGCGGGACGTGGCCGGCCTCGGTGTCGTGGTCGGCGCCGAGCACGACGCGGCGGCCCAGCTGCGGCGCCGCGGGCTCGCCGAGCCGGATCGCGGCCTTGAAGTCGAACGACTGCGTCTCCGCGCGCGTCTCGGCCGGCGGCTCCGCCCGCTGCACCGGCGGCGGGAGTGGCCCGCGCCGCCGTCCGAGCGTCCGCGCGACGGCCGCGTTCCCCGCCGTCTGCTGCAGCGCGAGCAACTGCAGACGTGGGTCGCGAACCGCGGTCGGCGCCTCGTCGGCGCGTCGCGCCTCGCGTTCCAGCCGAGCCAACTCAGCGTGCGTGTGCATCGACGTACAGCGATCCTAGCCCGGCAGGCGGCCCGTGTCGACCGCCAGCCCCCGGTTGACCACGCGAACACGGCGCTCGACCGGGAGCCTCGAACGGGGAACCTCGACGCAAGCGCCACCGGTGGCGGCGCCGGGGCCTATGCGTCCTGCGTGGAGGCCGCGAACTCCTCGGGGCCCTGTGCCGCTGCGGCCGGGTCCATCCACATGACCTGCCAGCCGTGACCGTCGAGGTCGAAGAAGCTGCGCGAATACATGAAGCCGTGATCCTCGGCGTCATCCGCCTCGATCCCGCCTGCCGCGACGGCAGCGGCGCCGACCTCGTCGACCTCATCGCGCGAGGACACGGTGAAGCAGTACAGCGCCAGCGCGTGCGTGGTGGGATCGGCCATCGGCAGCTTCGAGAACTCCGCGAACTTCTCGCGGGTGAGCAGCATGAAGAAGGCGTGCTCGCCGACCAGCATGCAGGCGGCGGTCTCGTCGGTGAACGTCGAGTTGAAGCTGAACCCGAGCTTCGCGAAGAACGCCTTGCTGCGCTCGAGGTCCCCGACGGGGAGGTTCACGAACAGCATGCGGCCGGGGTGTGCGGGAGTGGTCATGGTGGACCTCCAGTCGGTGACTCGATGGCGTACGTCCCGGTAGACCCGCCCAGCCGGCGGAACTCATCGGTGCAAGAGGTGAGAACCCGGGGCGAATCGTGGGCACCTGACCGTGTGGACTTGACTCAACACTTCTGGGGCGAAGAGGATGAGACGGCACTGAGAGCCGGCTCGCCAAGGAGGGCCCCCGCATGCGCAACGCCCAGCACCTGCTTCGGATCGTCCTGATAGCGGCGGTGGGCGTACTGGTGGCGGTGCCGGTGGCGGGGGCGCTGATGGCCGATCCGTTCGGGCCGATCGAGGTCGCCGATCCCACCTGGCGGCCGCGGCCGCTCTTCGTCGACACCGCGCCGGTCCTGGGCGTCGACGGCGCCGGCAACGCGCTCCTCGGGACGCTCGCCCGCAACGCGCAGGGCGACGAGCAGTTGGCCGTGTACGAGCGCTGCGGCAGCGCACCGGCGACGTGGACGCGCACACTGCTCGGGACGGCGGTCAAGAACTTCTTCCCCGTCGGGCTGAAGGTCGCCAAGGACGGAACCGCGATGGGCGTCTGGCGCACGACGGTCGCGGGCGTCTCGACCCACTACTCGTCGACGCGGCCGCCGGGCGGCGCGTGGGGCGAGCCGCAGGTGATCGTGGCCGATCCGAACGTCAACTACGTCCAGTTCGCGATGAGCGACACGGGAACGGCGATCGCCACCTGGGTTGACACCGCCCCGGCCGGGACGTGGGCGTCGATCCGGCCCGCGGGCGGCGCGTGGGGCGCCCCGGAGCAGGTCGCGACGACCTTCAATCAGTCCGCGGTGGCCATGAGCGCGACGGGCGACGCGGTCGTGCTCTATCAGGGCGCGACGCCGGGATGGGCCTTCTCGCGCTACCGCCCGGCCGGCGGCGCGTGGGGCGGCGCTCAGGAGGTGCTGAAGAACAACTACCAGAACACGATGAAGCGGCTCATGGTCGAGTTCGACGGCACGGGCCGGACGGTGGCGATCGCGAACTTCCGCGAATTCAGCGACACGATCCGGGTGAACGTCGGGACCGGCGGGGTGTGGGGACCGACCGATCAGGTCCTCGACGACGACGGCGCCGAACCCGCCCAACCAGTCGTACGACATCCGCCTCCTGCAGACGCTCGTGCGCCACCCGCAGGGCGCGGTCGCGGCCTGGACGCGCCGCTCGACGTCGAGCAACTTCGACGACGACATCGTCGTGGCCCGGCTCAGCGGCGGCGGCTGGGAGACGCCGCAGCCGATCTTCGACGTGACCAATCGGTTCGGAGACGTGAACGCGGCGACGAACGACGCCGGCGAGGTCCTGCTCGCGGCGACGCTGTGGTCCGGCGGCCCGAGCGACCTCTCTGAGATCCGCGCGTCGATCGCCCCCTCGCTGACCGCGGCGTGGCCCGCGATGACGCGCGTCTCGCCGCAGCCGAGCACGACCAACCAGTACCGCGATGCGCTCGCGGGCGGCGGCGGCTCGGCCTTCTACATCGGCTGGGGCGTTCACGGCGGCAACAACTCGCGTACGGAGATGATCTCGACCAAGCCCGACGGTGCCGCATGCGGGGCGGTCGCCACGCCGACGCCGACCGCGACCGCCTCCGCGACCGCGGTCCCGACCGTCTCGCCCGCTCCGAACCCGGTTCCCGTTCCGTCCTCGACCCCCGCACCAGTTCCGACCGCCGCACCGGCGCCGAGCGCGATCAGCGACTTCACGACGCTCCCGGCCGCGTCGAAGTGCGTCCGCAACCGCAAGCTCACCGTTCGGATGAAGCGCCCGCCGAAGGGCTACACCGTCAAGACCGTCACGGTGAAGGTCAACAACAAGCGGGTCGCCACGCTGAAGGAGAAGGCGCTCAAGAAGCCGCTGTACCTGCGCAGGCTGCCCAAGCGGCACGTTCACCGTCACGATCACGATCAAGCTGACCAAGGGCAAGGGCCTGACAGAGCGACGTCGCTACACGGCATGTAGGTAGCCGCCTGCGGCATCCTCGGACGGGTGCACCCGCTCGTCGTCGAGGACCTGACGAAGCGCTACGGCCGGACGGCCGCGGTCGACGGGCTGTCGTTCGCGGTCCCGGCAGGCAGCGTGTGCGGTTTCCTGGGGCCGAACGGGGCGGGGAAGACGACCACGCTGCGCATCCTGCTCGGCCTCGCCAAGGCGACGGACGGCCGCACGCACACCACCGGCCGCGTCAGCGGCGTGCTGGACCGCGACGGGTTCCATCCGGGCCGCACGGCCCGCGACGAGCTCGTCCTCGCCGCCGCCCGCGCCCAGCGAGGGAACGCCGACGATGCGCTGGAAGCGGCCGGACTGGAGGCGATCGCCGGACGCCGGGTCGGCGCGTGCTCGTACGGCACCCGCCGGCGCCTCGCGCTCGCCGCGGCGCTGCTCGCGGAGCCCGACGTCCTGCTGCTCGACGAGCCCGCCACGGGCCTCGATCCGCACGCGCTCCGCGCGCTGCGAGCGCGCCTGCGCGACCACGCCGCGAAGGGCGGCACGGTGCTGCTGTCGAGCCACGTGCTCGAGGAGGTCGCCGCGACCTGCGACCGGGTCGTCGTGGTCGCCGGCGGTCGCCGCGTGGCCGAGGGGCCGCTCGACGAGCTGCTGGCGCAGCGGATCCGCCTGCGCTCGCCCGAGGCGCCGCGGCTGCTGACCGCGCTCCGACACCTCGGCCTGGACGCGAGCCGATGACGGTCCGGGAACGGTCGTCGTCGCCGGCGCCGACCCGGACACCGTCGGCCGAGCGGTCCGCGACAGCGGCGTCGTCCTGCACGAGATGAGCACGCAGGGCGCGCTCGAGGCGCTCTACGTCGGCCTGACAGAGGCCTCGTGAGGACGGAGCTGCTCGCGCTGCGGACCGTCGCCGCGTACCGCCGCGCGATCGCGCTGGCGATCGCGTTCTCGGGCTTTCTCGCGATCTCGTTCCTCGGCGTGCGCGACCTGGCCTCGACCGCGGCGGTGGATGCCCGCTCCGCGCTCTCCTCGGGCGCGGTCACCGGGTTCGTGGCCGTGGTCTACGCCGCGGCGAGCGCGGGAGGGGAGATCGCCCGCGGCGGGCTCGCGCTGGCGCTGCTGGGAGGCGACCACGACCGGCGCCGTGCGGTCCGCGACCGGCTCGCGGCACACGCTGCCGCCGGCGCGGCACTCGGACTCGCGGGCGCCGCGACCGCCGCGCTGCTGGCCTTCGGGCTCCTGAGTGCCGGTGGCGGCCCAGTGCCGCGCCTTGGCGATCTCGTCGTCCTGGCGGCCGGGACGATCCTCTACGCCGCGCTGATGGGAACGCTCGGGGCCGCGCTCGGGCTCGCGCTGCGCTCGCCCGCCGCCGCGGTCATCACGGCGCTCGTCGTCCTTCTGGCGCTCGACCCGCTGTTCGCCGGGATCAGTGACGAGATCGCGCGCTGGGGGCTGGGCGGAGCCGCGGGCTCGCTCACGGGCAGCGGTGGCGACGATCTGCCACCCGCGTGGGCGGGCGGCCTGACGCTGGTCGCGTACGCCGCCGTGCTCGGGGCGATCGCCACCGCGCTCACCGCCCGCCGCGACGTGCCCTAACCTGGTGCGCCCATGCTCGCGAGCGTCGACGGCGCCATCGGGCCCGCCGACGAGGCGCGGATCCCAGTCACGGACGAAGGCCTCCTGCGCGGCGACGGGGCGTTCGAGGTCATGCGCCTGTATTCCGGGCGCCCGTTCGCGTACGAGGACCATCTCGCCCGGCTCGGGCGCACCTGCGCCGGGCTGCGGCTGGAGTTCGACGCCGACGCCCTGCGCGCCGAGGTCGCGGCGCTCCTGGAGCAGGCCGGCGCGATCGAGGGGCTGCTGCGCATCGTCCTCACCCGCGGCGGCCGCCGGATCGCGCTGCTGGAGCCGCTTCGGACCCATAAGGCCGTCGCGCGCGTCGCGACCATCCGCTACGCGCCCAACCGCGTCCTCGACGGCCTCAAGACCCTCTCCTACGCGGGCAACATGCTCGCCACGCGGCTGGCGAAGGAGGGCGGCTACGACGAGGCGCTGCTCGTATCGCCGCACGGTCGTGTGCTCGAGGGCGCTACGTGGTCGTTCTTCTGGGTTCGCGACGGCAAGCTGCTGACCCCGCCGCTCGAGGACCGGATCCTCGGCTCGATCACGCGCGCCCGGGTTCTGGAGGAGACCGCGGCCATCGAGGACGTCTGCACGCTCGACGATCTGCGCGCCGCTGACGAGGCGTTCATCGCCTCCACGGTGCGCGTGGTCCAGCCGATCGCCGCGATCGACGACCTCCAACTGCCGGTGGCTCCAGGCCCGGTCACGCTGCGGACCCTCGCGGCGATGGAACAGGCGATCGCGCGGGAGTTGGGTGCGCCGGTCTAGCGGACCCGCCGCGACCCGCCGCCGCACTGGTAATCGACGTACCAGGCAACGTGCCGGGAGGCTTGGACGATGCCTCGGATGAGACTCATGAGGACGTATTACCCGTGCATACAGGGCCAATTAACCTGGAATCCATGATCCGGATCGGCGTCGTCGGCCTCGGCTACTGGGGTCCCAACCTGGCGCGCAACTTCGCCGCCATCGCGGGCTGCGAGCTCGCGTGGTGCTGCGACGCGTCCGAAGCCGCCCGCGCGCGCTGGGCACCGTCGTTTCAGACGGCCCGCTTCACCGCGGACCTGGACGACCTGCTCGACGATCCCGATCTCGACGCGATCGTGCTCGCCACACCGGTGCCGAGCCACGGCCCGCTGGCCGAGCGCGTGCTGCGCGCCGGCAAGCACTGCCTGGTCGAGAAGCCGCTCGCCTACACGGTCGAGGATGCCGAACGCGCCGTCGCCGCGGCCAAGGAGAGCGACCGGATCCTGATGGTCGGCCATCTGCTCGTCTACCACCCGGGCGTCGACATGCTGAAGTCGATCGCCGACACCGGCGAGCTCGGCGACATCCACTACATCTACTCGCACCGCCTCAACCTCGGGAAGCTGCGCAGCGACGAGAACGCGCTCTGGTCGCTCGGGGCGCACGACATCTCGGTCGTCCTGCACCTGGCCGGCGAGGATCCGGACACCGTCGAGGCGCGCGGCGAGGCCTACACGCGCAGCGGGCGTCGAGGACGTCGTGTTCTCGTTCCTGCGCTTCCCGTCGGGTGTCGCGGCCCATCTGCACATGTCCTGGCTGGACCCGCACAAGACGCGCAGCTTCACGGTCGTGGGCTCCAAGAAGATGGCGACGTTCGACGACATGGAGCTCGAGCGCAAGGTCACCATCTACGACAAGGGCTTCGACGAGGACACCCACTCCTACGGCGAGTACATCACCCGCTCAGGCGACATCCACAGCCCGCGGATCTCGAACCGCGAGCCGCTGCGGATCGAGTGCGAGCACTTCGTCGAATGCATCCGCGAGGGCAAGCAGCCGCGCTCGGACGGCGAGGCCGGGCTGCGCGTGGTGCGCGTCCTGGCCGAATTGCAGGCGAACCTGGACGCGACCCGGCGGGCATGAGCGGCTACACGTCCCCGCCACCGCCCGGCGCCGGCGGCGTGGCCAGCCAGCCGTACTTCGACAGCCCCGCCGGGCACTGGCGGCTCTCCGGCTGGTGGCGGCGCGCGGTTGCCGCGCTGATCGACGGTCTGGTCATCACGCTGATCGCGTTCGCCCTGCTGGCGATCGTCGGCGGCATCGCCGGGATCGGCTTCAGGGTCGGGGACGCCACGGGCGTGATCGCCGTGATCCTCGGCTTCATGCTCTGGGCGCTGGGCGCGTCGGTCGCGGTGCTGCTCTACGCGCCGTTGATGATGCACCGCACCGACGGACAGACGCTGGGCAAGATGGCCTTGGGGATCCGGGTCGTGCGCGCCAAGGGCCAGCCGATCAGCTTCGGCTGGGCGGTGCTGCGCGAGGTCGTCGTCCGGTGGCTGCTGTTCAACGCCGTCCTCGGCTCCGTGACGTTCGGCCTCGCGCCGCTGCTCGACATCCTCTGGCCATTGTGGGACGAGGAGAACCGCGCTCTCCACGACTTCATCGTGGACAGCCGGGTGATCCGCGCTTAGGCGGCGACGGCGGCACGGGCCGCGTGGCTCGAGCGGCCTTCCTCGGTCCAGATCACCTGGTCGCGGCCCGGGCCGACGCCGATCAGCGCGATCGGGACGCCGACGAAGTCCGAGATGTACTGCAGGTAGTCGCGCGCGTTCTGCGGCAGGTCGCGCTCGTCGCGGCACTCCGTGATGTCCTCGTCCCAGCCGGGGAGGCGCTCGTACTCGCCGGTCGCCTGGTGCATCACGGTCTGGTGGTACGGATAGTGCGTGAAGGTCGCTTCCTCGGCGCCGCGGTAGCGGACGCAGACGTTGAGGTCGCCGAGGCCGGTCAGCACGTCGAGCTTCGTGATCGCCAGGTGCGTGAGCGAGTTGATGCGGGTCGCGTAGCGCAGGGCGACGAGGTCCACCCAGCCGACACGGCGAGCGCGGCCGGTGGTCGTCCCGTATTCGCCGCCGGCCTCGCGCAGCGTGATCCCGAGCTCGTCGTCGAGCTCGGTCGGGAACGGGCCGGAGCCGACGCGCGTCGCGTAGGCCTTGGCGATGCCCCAGATCTCGTCGATGTCCTTCGGGCCGGTGCCGGTGCCGATGCACGCGGAGGCCGAGACCGGGTTCGACGAGGTCACGAAGGGATAGGTGCCGTGGTCGATGTCCAGCAGCGTGCCCTGGGCGCCCTCGAAGAGCACGTTGGCGCCGCGGTCCAGCACGTCCCAGGTCAGCCGGGCCGTGTCGGCCACGTACTGGGCGATCCGGTGGCCGTAGGTCAGGTAGTCCTCGGTCATCGACTGCAGGTCGAGCTCGGGCGCCTTGGCGTACGGACGCAGCGAGAGGCGCTTGGGGTCCATCGCCGCGACGATCTTCTTCTTGAGGATCTTCTCGTCGAGCAGGTCCTGGATGCGGATGCCCAGGCGCGCGGCCTTGTCGGCGTAGCAGGGGCCGATGCCGCGGCGCGTGGTCCCGATCTGCAGCTTGCCGAGCTTCGTCTCGCCCGCGTGGTCGAGGAACATGTGGTACGGCATGATCAGGTGCGCGTTGGCGCTGATGCGCAGACCCGAGAGGTCGACGCCCTTGGCGCGCAGGTCGTCCAGCTCGCCGGTCAGCACCTTCGGGTCGATGACGACGCCGTTGCCGATCGCGCAGAGCTTGCCCGGGTACAGGATCCCGGACGGGATCAGATGGAACTTCCAGTGGACACCGTCGCGCACGATGGTGTGCCCGGCGTTGTTGCCACCCTGGAAGCGGATCACGAGATCCGCCTTCTCCGCAAGGAGGTCGACGACCTTGCCCTTGCCTTCGTCGCCCCACTGGGCGCCCACGATCACGATTCCGGCCATGTCGTGGGTCAATTCTACGGCGCGCGCCGTCGCTGGCCGTAGCGGGGGGCTTCGTCCTCCCAGCGGGCGTCGTCGAACGGGTCCGGGGTGTGCGCCGCGGCGACCGCCGCGGGCGCGGGTTTGGGCAGGTCGAACTGGCTCTCGAGGCGGCGGTCGGAGCCGAACATCGGCAGCGGGTCGCCACACATCTCGTACAGCCGCGAGACCGTCCGGTCGCCGATCTGGGCCCGCAGCTCCGCATCCGGCCGCGCGTCCCACTCGTCCTCGGGGACGTTCGCCGGACGCCGCCGCTGCTCCGCGATCAGGTTCGTGGTCAGGATCAGCGAGCGCCGGTCCTCGTAGCGCGTGTTGACCACCGTGTAGAGCTGCTCGAGCACCCACGAGGAGGTCTGCTCGGCGCCGACGTCGTCGATGTGCAGCAGGTCGACGGAGCACAGCTTGTCGATCAGCTGGTTGAGGCTGAACTGCGCGTCGTCGCGGAACGTCTCGCGCAGCATCCCGAGCAGGCGCGGGAGCGAGTAGATCGCGACGGTGTGATCGGCCTCCATCGCGGTCTTGGAGATCAGCATCGCCAGCGTGGTCTTGCCGGTCCCGAAATCGCCCGTGAACCACATGCCGCGGCCGGCCGCGACCTGGTCGGAGATCGCGTCGCAGTAGAGCCGCACCTCGCGCAGCACGTGCGGGTAGGTGCGCTGCAGCGACGGCACCGGCTCGCGGTCGAACGAGACCTCGCGGAACGCCTTAGGGACGCGCCCCGCGACCGCGGCCGCGCGCTTGCGCGCAAGCCGCTGCGGGCGGCACGAGCACGGGAACGCGCGCCGGGTCTCCTCGTCATAGAGGAACCCGGTCCCGTCGCAGCGGCCGTCGGGGCAGGGCGCCGACATCAGTACCGGTCGTCCGGCGTGTAGTTCATGAAGCGCGGGAACTCCTTCTGGAAGGTCAGCTCGACCGTGCCCAGGGCGCCGTTGCGGTGCTTGGAGATGATGATGTCGGCGAGGCCCTCGCGCTCGGACTCGTGGTCGTAGTAGTCGTCGCGGTAGACGAACATCACGAGGTCGGCGTCCTGCTCGATCGCGCCCGACTCGCGCAGATCGGAGAGCACAGGCTTCTTGTCGGTGCGCTGCTCGACGCCTCGGTTGAGCTGGGAGAGGGCGATCACGGGCACCTCGAGCTCACGCGCGAGGGTCTTCAGGCCGCGCGAGATGATGCCGATCTGCTCGACGCGGTTCTCGACCGTCCCGCCGGCGCGCATCAGCTGCAGGTAGTCGATCAGCACCAGCCCGAGCCCGTCGGCGTTCTGCTGGGCCAGACGCCGGCACTTGGCGCGGACGTCGAGGACCGAGAGATCCGACGAGTCGTCGATGTAGAGCTTGGAGTGGGCGAGCCGTGCCGACGCGGCGAGGATCTTGCCCCAGCGCGACTGCGGAACGCGGCCCTTGCGCAGGTCGTCGCCCTTGATCGAGGCCTGCGAGGCGATGAAGCGCTGCGCGAGCTCACCCTCGGACATCTCGAGCGAGAACAGCGCGACGGCCTTGTCGGAGTTCAGGGCCGCGTTCTCGGCGAAGTTGGCCATCAGCGCGCTCTTGCCCATCGACGGGCGCGCGGCGAGGATGATCAGGTTGCCGGGCTGGAAGCCGCCGGTGATGCTGTCCAGATCCTCGAAGCCCGACGGCGTCCCCGTCATCGGGTTGCCCTCGAGCGAGAGCTTCTGGAGCTTGTCGAGCTCGGAGTCCAGCAACTGCTCGATCGAGCGGAAGTCCTTGCGCGAGTCCTCGTGCGCGACCTCGAGGATCGCGCGCTCGGCCATGTCGACCAGGTCGCGCGGCAGCGCCTCGTGCCCGTGGACCTGGGCCTGGATCTCGTACGCCGCGTTCAGCAGCCGGCGCAGCATCGCGTTTTCCTTGACGATCCGCGCGTACTGGCGCAGGTTGCCGACGGCGGGCACCGAGCCCGCGAGCAACTCGATCGTCGCCGCCCCGCCGACGTTCTCGAGGTCGCCGGCCTGCTTGAGGTGCTCGACGAGCGTCAGCGCATCGACCGGCTCGCCCTGCGAGTGCAGGTCGAGCATCCCCTGGTAGATGCGCCCGTGGCTCTCGCGGTAGAAATCGTCCGCGTTGAGCCGCTCGTCGATGATCAGGGCCGGCAGCGCCGTGTCGGAGAGCAGCACCGCGCCGAGCACCGACTGCTCGGCCTCCAGATTCTGGGGCGGTGCCATCGGCGCGCCGCCGAAGGGGTTGCCGTTTCCGTTGGTCTGGGTGGGCGCGGTCATCGGGCGATCGAGTCTAGGGTCGCATCGCGGGCGGACGCGATACGAACGTACGTTCTGCCCGCACGCTCCGCGAATCCCCGCCGCACGTCCCCACAACGACGAAGCGCCGGCTGGGCCGGCGCTTCGGTGAAGCCTCGTGACGGGGCCGAGCTACTTCTGCTCGACGACCATGGTCTTGACGGTCGCGATGACGCCGTCCTCGACCTCGACCTCGATCATGCGCGTTCCGACGGTGCGGATCGGCTCCTCGAGGTTGACCTTGCGGCGGTCGATCGTGATGCCGCGGGCCTCCTGAATCGCGTCCACGATGTCCTGCGACGTGACGGAGCCGAAGAGACGACCGTCGTCGCCCGCCTGATGCGGGATCGTGAGCACGGTGCGGTTGAGCTGGTCCGCCGACTCCTGCGCGCGCAGCGTGGCCTGGGCCACGGCGCGGTCAGACGCCTCGCGGCGCTTGGTCGCGGCGGTGATGGCGCCCTTGGTGGCGGGCGCCGCCAGCTTGCGCGGGATCAGGTAGTTGCGCAGGTAGCCCTTGGAGACGTCGACGACCGTGCCGCGCTCGCCGAGCTGCTCGTGGTCCTGCAGAAGAATTGCCTGGGGCATCGTCTTAACGCCTAACTAGCGGTCGCGGCCGCCACGGCCACCACGGCCGCCGCCTTCACGCTCGTCACTGCCCGAGCCCTCGCCGACGTACGGAAGCAGCGCAAGCTCACGCGCCCGCTTGACCGCCGTTGCGATCTGGTTCTGATGCCGGCGGCACGCGCCGGTGATGCGACGCGACCGGATCTTGCCGCGGTCGGACACGAACTTCTTGAGGGCGGTGATGTCCTTGTAATCGACGAACTCCACCTTGTCGCGGCAGTACTGGCAGGACTTCCGGCGTCCGCCGCCCCCTCCGGTCTTGCGATCACGTCGGCGCGTCGGCCGGCTGCGCTGCTTCGCCACTGTTCGAAAACCTCTCTAGCTGCTGACTCGCTTCGGATGCGCGCCCCGCGCGCGCGAGGCCAGACGCCAAGTCGGCGCCGGACCGGAAAGGGTAGCGGACGGGCGATTCCGTCCGGGTTGGGCGCTAAACACCCTTGCTTCGCAACAACAGTGTGACGAAACTGCGGAGATACCGGCGTACAGGCCGGATCCCTCCGAGGCCGCACGTAGACTCGCGTGCAGATTCAGAGAGTTCAGCACGCCTCGAAAGGAGCCACCAACCATGGCGGCAACCAACATCAATCGGGTGGTCCTCACGGGAAACCTGACGCGCGACCCGGAGCTGCGGTCGCTCCAGTCGGGCATGTCCGTGTGCAGCCTGCGCATCGCGTCCAACTCGCGTCGCAAGGAAAACGGCGAGTGGGTGGACAAGCCCAACTACTTCAGCGTGACCGTGTGGGGCGCGCAGGGCGAGAACTGCGCCCGCTTCCTCTCCAAGGGTCGCCCCGTCTGCATCGACGGCCGGCTCGAGTGGCGTGAGTGGCAGGGCCAGGACGGCAACAAGCGCGAGTCGGTCGAGATCGTCGCCGACGCGGTCCAGTTCCTCGGCGGCCGCGACGACGCCCCGATGGGCGGCGGCGGCCAGAGCAACGGCTTCGCCCCGCACTCGGACGTTCCGGCGGACACGTCGGACTTCGCACCGCAGCCCGTCGGCGCGCGCAACAGCGCTCCCGCGGACGACGACATCCCGTTCTAGGCCGCTCGCCCGTTCGGCGAGTCGCCTCTGGAGGGCCGCCCTGGGCGGCCCTTCGTCGTGTACGCCCGGCATGGGCGGCAGCTTGGGGGTGTGAGTCCCGCGTGAAGGTGATGATCCCGACACAAGCCAAGGGCAACTGCGTCGTCGTGAGGCGGGGTGGGAAGGAAGCCGGAGGCGTAACCCGTGGCCTGAGGGACACGAACCGCATCAGAGGCGGGGCGGCCTGGGCGAGCCAGCACGCGATGGCGAAGCTCATGGTCATCAAGAGGCCGTCACGTAAATGCGGCGGGCGTGCGGGGAAGGCTGTCGTTCTTATCCGGGGAGATCTCCATCGGTGTCCTGGGATGCCCGTCCGCCGGCAGGTCGGCGTTCGTCGGGTGGCAAGGGACGGCGCTGGCCGAGAGGCTGGTGCTCGCGGTGGAGAAGTCAGCAGAGGCCGTAGTACCAGCCGGGATCGTGTGGGTGGCTGGGAAGGGCCGAACGCGAAGCCGAGCGTGAGGACGTTTGGGCTCGTGGCCGTTGCGTTGACTGCAGCCAACCCCTTCGGGGGCCTGGGTGGGAGGGTCTGAGGGTGAAGCCCGAGGACGCCCGCTCAGAGTGCAGCGACGGCCCGGCGCCGGATGACACCGCCGCTCACCCCGCCAGGGCGGGTCTGTGGGAGCACCTCTTGGCTCGCGAGAACCTGTCCTTGGCGCTCAGGCGCGTCGAGCAAAACGCCGGTGCCGCGGGCATCGACGCGATGACGACCGCAGAGCTTCGGCCGTGGCTAAAAGAGCACTGGCCGGGTGTGCGGGCGGCGCTTGACGCGGGCACCTACCGACCGCAGCCGGTGCGCCGGGTGATGATCCCCAAGCCGGGGGGCGGGCAGCGGATGCTGGGGGTGCCAACGGTGCTGGACAGGTTGATCCAGCAGGCCATGTTGCAGGTGCTCGAACCCGTCTTCGAGCCGCATTTCAGCGATCACAGCTACGGGTTTCGGCCCGGCCGCTCGGCTCATCAGGCCGTTGTGCGGGCACGCCAGTTCATCCAGGATGACGCGGCGTGGGTTGTGGACGTCGACTTGGAGGCGTTCTTTGATCGCGTCCAGCACGACGCGCTGATGGCGCGGGTCGCCAGACGGGTCGACGACAAGCGCGTGCTGCGGCTGTTGCGCCTTGTTCTGCAGGCCGGGGTGCTCGGCGACGAGGGCTTGGCGGCGTCCAGGGAGGGGACCCCGCAAGGGTCGCCGATCTCGCCGCTGTTGGCCAACGTCATGCTCGACGACCTCGACGCAGAGCTCGAGCGTCGCGGCCATCGGTTCGTCCGCTACGCCGACGACCTCCGGGTCTACGTGCACAGCGAACGCGCCGGAGCGCGTGTCATGGCGAGCATCACCACGTTCATCGAGCAGCGCCTGAAGCTGCGCGTCAACCGACGCAAGTCGGCGGTCGCCCCGGCCACGTCCCGGCCCTTTCTGGGGTTCGGGTTCTACCGCCGCGGCGGCACGGTCAAGATCGGCGTCAGCGCCAAGGCCCGCGCGCGGGCCAAGGACCGACTCCGCGAGCTGACCGCGCGCACGTGGGGCGTGTCGATGGACAGGCGCATCCATGCCATCAACCGGTTCACGGTCGGATGGACGGCCTACTACCGGTTGGCCGACGGGGAGCGCCCGTTCCGCGACCTCGATGAATGGCTGCGCCGTCGGCTGCGGCAGGTGCGGTGGAAGGAATGGAAGCGCCCCAAGACTCGGTGGCGCAACCTGCGCGCGCACGGGGCCTCTGAGCGGGCCGCCCGCGAATGGGCGTCCAGCAGCAAAGGTCCCTGGCGCGTCGCGGGCTCCTGGATCCTGTCCACCACCCTGACCAACGCCTACTGGACCAGCCACGGCCTGCACGGATTCACCGATCCCCACCACCGTTTCCGAGACGCAACGCGAACCGCCGGATGCGGACCCGCATGTCCGGTGGTGTGGGAGGCGCCGGGGTGAGCCCGGCGCCTACCCGATTCTGGGACGCCACGGTGATCACAAAAGCACCTATGCGGTGCCTTTGCGACCACTGGCGCGCGAGGCGCCTGGCGCGGCTCGGTGAAGCGGGGCGTCGTAGCGGGCTCGGCGGACCATGGCACCGTAGCCGTCATCCTCGGGCGCGTTGACGCGGGGCCTCGGCGAGCCGGTACTCGACGGCCGCGCGGATCGGGGTCGCCGAGGTCCGCGTGGGAACGCCCGAGGTTCAGGTGCAGCGACGGCAGGAAGCCGCGGAACCAGGGCGGGGTCGACGAGCCGCGCGTGCGCGCAAGCGCCCGTGCTTGCATTCGAAGCTCGCCCGTGCGTCGGGTTGGACGCGGGCGAGGTAGTGAGCGGCCCAGGCGCGCTCGAAAGCGGTCGGATCTCCGGCCATCCCGTCCGCGCAGAGGCGGACGACGGGATTGGCCGGAGCCAAGAAGCTAGGACTGCAGCTCGGCGGCTGCAGCGGCAGCAGCCGGGGGCGCTTCGGGCGTGGCGCCCAGCGCCGAGGGGCGCAGATCCGGCGGGTCAGGAGTCCCCGGGCGGAGCTTGATGATCCGGTGGCGCAGGACGCCGTCCGTGATCTTCAGATTATGGTCAAGCTGCTCAAGCAGCTCGTTCGCGCCCCGGAACTGGATGAGGTGGTAATCGGCCTCGGCCTTCTTACGCACTTCATAGGTCGTCTGACGGGTACCCCAGTCGTGCCGGCCGATGAACTCGCCCGTGCGATCGATGAGGTCCGAGACGTCTGCCACGATCTGCTCACGACGCTCGGCTTCAACAGCCGGGTCGAGCAGCAGCGTGAGATCGTAGATGTGCTTTCCACTCGCCATTGCGGCCGCGGATGGTAGCAACGTGGGGCGAACTCACCCGTCGCAGCAGCTACAAGAGGCATGCGGCGCGACCTCTTTCGACGGGTGCGATGGGCCAACGTGGCCCTCGCGAGCGCGGTCGTCGTCGCGCTCGCGACCGTCGTCAGCTGGCCGCTGATCGCGGCCCCGCAACCGATCCTCCCTCCCGACGGCGCCCGCCCGCTGGTCGGGGCAGACCGGCTGGGGGAGCTCGCCGCGGGCGAGGCGACGGAGCCGACGACGACGCGCGACGCAGAGGGGCGGGCGGCCGACGCGGAACGCCGAGCGGCGGAACGTGAGCGGTCGGCGGCCGAGAGCGCGGCGGCGCAGCGGCAGGCGGCCGAGCGCTCAGCGGCGCGGCGGCGGGCTGCGGGGCGGCGCGGAGCGGCGAGCGGCGGCAAGGATCGCGCCGCGGGGCCGGGCGGCGAGGCGGATGGCGGCAGGGATCGCGCGGCGGGGCCGGGCGGCGGAGCGCAGGGCGGCAAGGATCGCGCCGCGGGGCCGAGCGGCGGAGCGGAGGGCGGCAAGGATCGCGCCGCGGGACCGGGCGGCGAAACGCGGCGGGCGATCGGGCCGGCAAGGATGCGCGGCCGGGCGCGCGCCCGCGCCGCGCGCCGTCGCCACCCCCGGTCACCCCGCGCCGCCCATCGACTCGGGGCGATCGGACAGGCGGGGAGTTCGGGTTCGAGGACCCGCCACCTGTCGCGAGCCGGTGTGTCGCCGTCGCCGCTGTATGACGTCGCCGGGTGGGCGTCGGCGCGGCGTGCAGGAGCTGCTCGCGACCGGCGGCGCTGCTCAACGACGACCGCCTCGGCCGGGCGCTGGAGCAGTTCGCGGTCTACTCGGAGACGATCCGCGGCGCGGTCGCCGCCAGGGCGATCGAGCGTTTCGGCGTCGATGTCGGCCGTCTGCACGTCGATCGACCACGATCCGCGTGACCGGGCCTACGAGGACTCCGCGCTGGTCGCCAAGGGCTGGGGCGCTGACCGCAAGGTCACGCGCCAGGTCCGGACGTTGCAGGCCTGCACCCCGACGGGGTCCCCGTCTACTGGCGCCCGGACCCGGGCACGCGTCCGAGCTCGCGCTCGTCGGCGCCGGGCTGGAGCGCCTCGCCGCCTGACGGCCCCGAGCCCGGCCTGCTGGTCTGCGACTCGGCCTGCGGGACCCCAAGACGCTCGCGCAGATCCAGGACGCCGGACGCGGTTCGTCGTCGCGCTCAGAGCCACCAGCGGGTTCGCTGAGAAGTTCACCAGCGAGGTCGGCCACGACGCGCTGGAGCCGGCTACACGCCCGCCCGCGAGCAGCGCTCAGCGCCGAGCAGCGCCGCGGTTCTCCGGTGCGTGCGCGAGTGGACGCTCACCAGCCAGACGGCCGCGAGCTCCCCGTTCGCGTCGCCTGGATCCACTCCTCAGAAGAAGCCGCAGGTGCCGCCGCGCGCGACGCGCCCTCCTGAAGGCCGAAACGGCGCTCGCGCGCGTCCAACGCGGCCTCGGCGGCCGCTACCCGACGCGCAGCACGTCGACGACGGTCGCGACCCGCCCCCCACCTCCGGCCGCTCAGCGCCCCCCGGCCCCGCGCCGGCCCGACCCCACCCCGCGCGAGCAGGCCGCGCGCGCCGCGACCGACGGGATCCGCCCGCCACCACCACCCCGACGCGCCACCGCCCGAACCCCCCACAGACCACAGATCGTCGACGCCGCCACCGCGACGCCACCGCCCCCGCCACGACGACCGCCCCGCCACCGCCCGCCCGCGCACCGGGGGGGGAGCTAGCGGGACGGGGCGGCGGCCTCGCCCTTGGCGCGGATGTCGGCGATCTGCTCGTCGATCCAGTCGCCGGGGTCTCGCGAGGTGACGATCTCCTTGAGGCCCTTGGCGCGCCGCTCGCGGGCCTCGGGGGACATCATCAGAGCGGAGTAGATCGCGTCGGCGAGCTCTTGGACGTCGAAGGGGTTCACCGAGAGGGCGAATTCGCCGAGCTCCTCGTGCGCGCCGGTGTTCTCGCTCAGGATCGAGACGCCGTGACGCTCGTTGACGAGCGGTCCTTCCTTGGCGACGAGGTTCATGCCGTCGAACATGGCGTTGACCATCATCACGTCGTAGTGCTTGTAGGAGGCCACGGCCTCGTCGAGGTCGTCGCGCAGCTTGAGGTTGATCGGCATCCAGTCGGTGGTGCCGTGGCGGTGGTTGATCACGGCGACCAGCGCTTCGATCTTCTCCAGGTACTCGGCGTACTCGGGGACGTCGGTCCGGGAGGGCATGAGCTGGGCGGTGAAGGTGATCTTCTCGGAGAACTCGGGGTGCTGCTCGAGGAAGATGTCGAAGGCGGTGAAGCCGCGCAGGACGTTCTTGGAGAGGTCGGCGCGGTCGACGCGCAGGATCGAGTACTCGCGGCGGCGGGCCAGGACCTGCTCCTCGAACTCGTTCACGCGGGGGCGCCGCGCGACGGCGCGGGTGGCCTCGTAGTCGATCGGCAGCGGATAGGCGCGGACCCAGACCTCGCGGTCGCCGCACTTGACGATGCCCTTCTCGAAGTCGACCTCGAGATCCATCAGGTCGCGGCAGCACTGGAGGAAGTTGCGGCGGTAGGAGCGGGTGTGGAAGCCGATGATGTCGTTGGCCAGCAGCCCGTTGTAGATCTCGTCGCGCATGACCGTCGGCAGCACGCGCCACGCGTCGGGCTGGGTCCAGGGGATGTGCACGAAGTGGTGCAGGAAGACGTCCGGCCGCGCCTCGCGGACCATCGCGGGGAGGGTGTAGAGGTGGTAGTCGTGGACCATCACGACGGGCTCGTCCTGGCCCTCGATCTCGTCGACGACGGCCTCGGCGAGGTCGCGATTGACCTGCTGGTAGCCGTCCTGGAAGGCCACGACCTCGTGCCGGCGGATGTCCGGCGCGTTGCTCAGGTCCCAGAGGTAGTGCTGGATGAACCAGAGCATCGGGTTGGCGATGATGTTGTAGAAGCGGTCGTAGGCCTCGTCGTCGGACTCGACGAAGCGAATCCGGAAGGAGCCGCCCTCGGGCGCCTCGACCTCGAAGGGCTTGCCGCCGTGCTCGCGTGCGACCTCGACGTCCTGCTGGGTCATCGCCGACGCGATCCAGATCGCGTCGCGGTGCGAGGCCAGGCCGGTCAGCGCCGTCACGAGACCGCCCGTGCCGCGCTTCACCGAGCCGTCTTCCTGATAGGTCACCGGTCCCCGGTTGGAGACCAGTACCAGTGCCGGTTGCTCGGACATGAGCGTTGACCCTATCCGGCAGGCGCCCGGAGTACGCGCTCGCGGGCACCAACAGGTAACGACGGAAACTCAGCCGCCGGTGAGTTTGCCCAGCGGCCGTTCGCCGAGCTTGACCGTTACGACGCGTGTCTCGCCGCCTCGGTGGATCTCGAGCTCGGCGGTCTCCCCGGGCTTGAAGCGGGCGATCGCGCTCGAGAGATCGTCGGCGCTGGAGATCGGCCGCCCGCCGAGCTTGGTGATCACGTCGCCGCCGCGCGCGAACGCCGCGCCCTGGAAGGCCTCCTGGCCGCTGCCGCCGTGTAGCCCGGCCCGCTCAGCCGGACCGCTCGGGGTGATCGTCTGAACCCAGACACCGCGCGCGACCTTCAGGCTGAAGTGCTCGACGAGCTGCGGATAGAGCGGCACGGAGGAGACGCCGAGGAACGCGTAGTGCGCGCTGCCCTCCTCGCGCAACTGTCCGATGGAACGCTTGACGACGTCGATCGGCACCGCGAACCCGACGCCCTCACCGCCTCCGGAGCGGCTCTGGATCTGCTGGTTGATGCCGATCACGCGGCCGTCGGAGCCGACGAGCGGCCCGCCGGAGTTGCCGGGGTTGATCGCCGCGTCGGTCTGAATCGCCCCGGCGATCGCGAAATCGGTGAGCGAGGCCACGGAGCGGTCGATCGCGGAGACGATGCCGACGGAGAGCGACTGCGCCTGCCCGAACGGCGACCCGATGGCGGCGACCGGCGAGCCGACCGTCACCGACTCGCTGTCGCCGAGCGGCAACGGACGCAGCGACAGCCCCTTCGGATCGACCCGCAGCAGCGCGATGTCCGCGTTCGGGTCATGGCCGAGCACCTTCGCCGGCACGCGGTTGCCGTCGGCGAACTCGACGTAGACCTCCGAGGCGCGGCGGATCGCCGCGCCCTCGCCGGTCGTGACCACGTGCGCGTTGGTGACGATCTCCCCGTCACCGTTGAGCACGAAGCCCGAGCCCTCACCACCCTCGGTGTCGAACTGCGAGAGGACGGTGACGACTCCGGGCGCCTCGTCCTTGTAGATCCGCTGCGCGTCGAAGCCTCCCTCGGACCCGATCGACGCGACGACCTCGCCGCGCGACGCGGGCGCCGCGGCCGTTGGCGCCTGCGAAGCGCCATCACCGCCGCCACCGCACCCGGTGAGGCCGAGCACGACGCACGCGGCCGCGAGGCGCCTCACGAGGGCAGGACCAGCGCGAACGTCGTCCGGCCGGGCCCGGAGCGAACCGTCAGGCGCCCGTGCATGCGCTCGGCGAGCTCGCGTGCGATGGCGAGCCCGAGCCCGGCGCCCTGTGCCTGCTCGTTGGAGGTGAAGAACGGCTCGAAGATGTGCGGCATGTTCTGGCGCTTGATCCCTTGTCCGGCGTCGGAGACCTCCAGCCGAACGTGCCCGTTGCTCTGCGCGGCTGAAACTTGAACCCCGGTCCCGGGCGGCGTATGGCGCAGCGCGTTGTCGAGCAGGATCCGCAGGACCTGGGCCACGCGCTCGGGGTCGCACTCGAGCTCGATCGGCTCCGCGCGCAGCTTCAGCTCCACATCGGATTGGTGCTGCGTCGCGGCGGGGCTGAACTCGGCGGCGACCTCGCGCGCGAGCTGCCCGAGATCGGTCTGCTCGGGGCGCAGCACGAGCGCGCCCGCCTCCAGCCGTGAGAGGTCGAGCAGCTCGACCGCGAGGTTGCGCATCCGGTCGACCTGGCCGCGGATCTGCTCCAGGAAGGCGCGCCGGGTCTCCTCGTCGAGGTCCTCGTCGGCCAGCAGCTCGAGGAAGCCGCCGAGCGAGAAGATCGGCGTGCGCAGCTCGTGCGAGGCGTTGGCGATGAACTGTTTTCGCGCGCGGTCGAGCTGGGCGAGCTGGGACTGCATGTCGTCGAAGGCGGCGCGCGAGCTCGCCGAGCTCGTCGTTGGAGTCGGCCTTGATCGGCTGCGAGAAGTCACCCGAGGCGACCTTGCGCGCCGCGCGTTCGAGGCGCTTCACGCGGGCGGCGAGCGCCCGCGCGACGAGGTAGCCGGCGAGCACCGCGATCACGAGCGCGATCGCGCCCGAGATCAGCACCTGGCGGCGGATCAGCTCGACGTTGTCCTGTACGTCGGCGAGCGAGTCGGAGAAGACTGCGACGTAGGGGACGGGGTTCTCGCCCTCGTCGTCGACGACCACGAACTTCGTGGCGGCGAGCACCTGGCGGCCGTTGCGCGTGGTCACGATCGCGGTCGCGGGACCTCGCGACTTCAGCGCCGCGCGTGTGACGCCCTGGACGTCGGGGGTGGTGGCGCCGCCGTTCGGCGTCGAGTCCGTCCGCAGGAACGGACCTTCCTTCTTGACCGCCATCAGCAGCAGCTCGGTGTTGAAGCGCTCCGCGAAGGCGCGGATGTTGCGATCGAGGTCCTCGTTGGCCTTCTTGACGTTCGGCCTGGTCGTGCCCTTGATCAGTGGCGGCTCTTTCTGGGGCGGCAGGTACTTCGCGAGGTCCGGCGTCAGCCGGACGCTCTGGGCCCGGACCTGGTCGAGTCGCTGCGTCGTGAGGCTCGCCTCAAGCCGCGGCGTCACCGACAGATAGATCGTCCCGATCGCGCCGAGGACGATCAGCGCGAAGATGACGGCCAGCCGGTTGCGCAGGGACTTCAGCCCTGGCAAGGCCTACCCCTCCTCGTCGCGGAAGCGGTATCCGACGCCCCGTACCGTGAACAGGTACTCGGGCTCCTTCGGATCCACCTCGATCTTCTCCCGCAGGTGGCGGATGTGGACGTCGATGGTGCGCGGGTCGCGATACGCCGAGTCGCCCCACACACGGGCGAGCAGCATGTCGCGCGTGAAGACGCGACCGGGGGAGCGGGCCAGCGCGAGCAGGATCTCGAACTCGACGTACGTGGTCGGCACGACGTCGCCCTCGCGCGCGACCGTGCGCTTGCCCGGGTCGATGCGCAGGCCGCACGACGTCGATCGGCCGCTCGTCGTCGGTGTCGGTGCGCGCCATCCCCGAGCGCCGCAGCGCGGCCTTCACGCGCGAGCGGAACTCGCGCATCGAGAACGGCTTGGTGATGTAGTCGTCGGCGCCGAGCTCGAGCCCGAGGACCTTGTCGATCTCCTCGGACTTGGCCGTCAGCATGATGATCGGCACCGTCTCGCCCTTGGCCCGCAGGCGCCGGCAGACCTCGAGGCCGTCCATCCGCGGCAGCATCACGTCGAGCACGACGAGATCGAAGATCTGCTCGTCGAAGCGCGCGAGCGCCTCCGCGCCGTCGGCGGCCTGCACGACCTCGTAGCCGTCCCGCTGCAACGGGAAGGAGAGGAGTGTCTGGATCGGTTGCTCGTCGTCGACGAGCAGGATTCGGGGGGCGCGGTCTGCCATGACCTTTTGCAACGCACAAGGATAGTTGGACGTTGACGCGGAGAGCAGTTCCGCGCACGCCGGTACCCTCGGACGAGGTGCTCGACCCCCGCGTGTACCGGATCGCCTTCCTGCCGGCGCTGGTCGCGCTGTTCGTCGCTGCGTTCGCGCTCGAGGACCGCCCAGACCCGGCTCGCAGCAGCCTGCCCGCGGACAGCTTCGACGCCCCTCGGGCCTTCGGCTCGGGGGCGCTCGCCCACGCAAGGAGTCATTGCTGGGCATGGCCGCGACCTACAAGGACCGCACCGCGGGCTCGATCGACGATGGGCGCCTCGCGGACTTCGTCGGAGAGGTGCTCGAGGCTCCCGACGAACCCGGCGAGCGCGCCGGGTTCACGGTCCAGCGCACGGTCACGCCCTCAAAGACCGGTGACCTGGTGACGGTGACCGGGACCCGGCCGGGCTTGTCGGAGCGGCGGATCGTCGTGCTCTCGCATCGCGACGGTCCGGGGCTGGCGGATCTCTCCGGCACCGCGGCGATGCTCGAGCTCGCCCGCGTGATCAAGGGCCGCGAGTTGCGCAAGACACTCGTCCTCGTCTCGACCTCGGGCTCGACGACAGGCTTCGCGGGCGCGCGGGCGTGGGCGCGCGAGGCGGCCGGCGGCCCGATCGACGGCGTCCTCGTGCTCGGTGACATGGCCGGGACCCGGATCTCCAAGCCGTGGGTCGTCGGCTGGCCGGCGTCCTCGGCCCCCACGCCGCTTGGGCTCGAGCGGACGGTGAAGGCCGCGTTGCGCCGCGAGGCGCACAACGATTCCGGTGGTCCGCGGGCGCTCGCGCAGTGGGTGCGTCGCGCGCTGCCCATCACGGTTTCCGAGCAGGGGCCGATCGGAGCCGAGGGCTTGCCCGCCGTACTGCTCTCGGAGTCCGGCGAGCTCGGCCCGGGTCCCCGCGAGCCTGTGCTCGAGAAGCGCCTCGGCGCCTTCGGGCGAACGGCGTTGAGCACCGTCGGCGCGATCGACGCGACCGGCCCGCGCAACGCACCAGCGTTCGCCAGCGCCCCGAGGGCATCGTCACGCTGCGCAACGTGCTGCCGGACTGGGGCGCGCGGCTCGCTCGTCGGTTCGCTGCTGCTGCCCGCGTTGATGGCCGCGCTCGACGCCTTCTTCCGCGCGCGCCGGCGGCGTGTCCCGATCGCGCCCTGGATCGCGTGGCTCGCGGTCGCGGCGGTCCCGCTGCCGGTTGCCTGGCTGTGGCTGCGCGTCCTGGGGGCGACGGGCGTGATCGAGACGCCCGACGGTCCGGTGCGCGGCACGCTGTACCCGCTGGAGACGAGCGGGATCGTCGCGATGGTGTCGGCGCTGGTCGTGGGCGCGCTCGCGTGCTGGGGCGCGCGGACGCTGGCGGCGATGCTGCGCGCACGCGCGCAGGCCGAGGACGAACCGGCCGAAGGGTTCGCGCGCCGCCGCCGCCCGGTCCCGGGAGTCGATGGTCTCGCGGTCGCGACCGGGACCTGGCTGAGCGCCGTCGCCGCGGTCACCTGGGCCATGAACCCCTACGCGGCGGGAGTGCTCGTCCTCGCCACGCACCTGTGGCTGTTCGCCGCGGGTGGCTGGCGCGGCTGGCTCGCGTTCGCCGCCGTGCTGATCGGGCTCGTGCCGATCGTGCTCGTCGCCGTCCACTACGGCTTCGCGCTCGATCTCGGGCCGCTCGGCCTCGCGTGGGGCGCCACGCTCGCCGCCGCGACCGGCGCCGGCCTGTGGTCGACGCTCCTGCTCGCCGCCGTGCTGGCCGCGCTGGCCGGCGTCGTGCGCGTGCTCATCGCCCGCCGCCGTCTCGCGCGCGAGGCGGGCCCGGCGAGCTCGGCCTTCCAGACCCGCGGTCCGCTGAGCTATGCCGGGCCGGGCTCGCTCGGCGGCACCGAATCGGCGTTGCGCCGGTGACGACGGCGACGCGCAACCGCGGGCGCGCGCTGCTGCGCGTGCTGTCGACCGTGCTCATCGTCTCCGGAACGCTGCTGCTGATCGACGCCGGCGCGACGCTGCTGTGGCAGGAGCCGGTGTCCGCGGTCTACTCGCGCGTGGAGCAGAGCAGCCTGCAGAGCGAGCTCGCGACGCTGGACCGGGTCCGCCCGACCCCGATCGAGCAGCGCGCGCTCAAGAAGCTGCCCGATCCGACGCGCCGGCTCGCCTTCGCGGCCCGCTCGCTGGACCGCCGGACCGACGACGGCGACCCGATCGGCAAGCTCGGAGATCGACCGCATCGGGCTCTCGTCGGTGATCGTCGAGGGAACCGACGCGGGCGATCTGCGCTCAGGCCCGGGCCACTACCCCGGCACGCCGCTGCCCGGCCAGCGCGGGACCGTCGGGATCGCCGGGCACCGCACGACCTACGGGGCGCCGTTCCGCAAGCTCGACAAGCTCCGCCCGCGCGACGAGATCGTCGTCGTCATGCCCTACGGCCGCTTCACCTACCGCGTCGAGCGCACGCGGATCGTGCCGCCGACCGCCGTCTGGGTGACCCAGCGGGTCAGCTATGACCGCCTGATCCTCTCCGCCTGCCATCCGCTGTATTCGGCGGCCAAACGCATCGTCGTCTTCGCAAGGCTGGTGAACGCCACGCCGAGAGGCGCGGCCGCTTGAGATCCGGCGAGGACCCCATCGATCGATTGTCCGCGCGACGACGATGAGGCTCATATGACGGTGCAGGAATCCCGATACGTAACGCGAGACCGGATGACGGGTCCGGCTCGCGACGGTGGGCGGCGCTTCGTGCGCGCGTCCCCATCGCCCCCTCCCAAGGATGGTGCGGTGACCAAGGTGCAGCAGTTGCGAGATCACATCGAATGCGGGACGTACACGGTCGACAGCCAGGCTGTCGCCGAGGCGATCCTGAAGCGTCTCCTTCGCCAAGAGGAGGGGACGCGATGAGCCACTGGCGCAACTAGTCGTGTTCGTAGCCTCGCCAGGCGGCAGCGCCTGGCGGGGCCTCAACCCACGTCACTTCGGCGGCACCGGCGAGGACCTCGCCGATCCAGGTGAGCCCCGCGGCCTCGACGCCTCGAGGCACGCAGACACACAGCTCGTAGTCCTCGCCGCCGGTCGCGGCCAGTTCGGCGGCGCCGACCCCTAGCGCCGCCGCCACCTCCGCGACCCCCGGGGCGAGCGGGAGCGCCGCCGCGTCGAGCTCGATCCGGACGCCGCTCGCCTCCGCCAGCCGCCGCGCGTCGGACGCGAGGCCGTCGGAGAGGTCGAGCATCGCGCTCGCGCCGGCGGCGGCGAGCGCCAGGCCTTCCGTCAGCCTCGGCAACGGCCGCAGGTAGCGCGCCACCAGCCCCGGCCGGTCCGGGGCCCGGCCGTCGAGGATCGCCAGGCCGGCCGCGGCGGCACCGAGCGTCCCGGTGACGCCGACGCGGTCGCCCGGCCGGGCGCCGTCGCGGCCGACGAGCTGCTCGGGCGTAGCGGCCCAGCCGACCACGGTGACGGCCACCGTGAGCACCGGCCCGCGCGTGAGATCGCCACCGGCGATCGTGACGCCCGACTCGACGGCCAGCGCCTCGGCGCCGCGATGCAGGGCGACGACGTCCGCGTCGCTGAGCTCAGGCGGCAGCACGAGTGAGAGGTAGGCCTCGCCCGGCGAGGCGCCCATCGCGGCGATATCCGACAGCGCGCCGGCGAGCGCGCGCCAGCCCACGTCCTCCGGGGCCGCCTGGCCGAGGCGGAAGTGCGTGCCGTCGACCATCACGTCGGTCGACACCGCCGCGGCGCCGCCGGCCGTCACGACCGCGCAGTCGTCGCCGATCCAGCGCACGACGCGCGACCCGGGACGCAGCGCGAGCACGTCCCGAATCGCGGCTAGGAGAGAAAGCTCACCGATGGCGGTAGACGATCCGCGCGCGGTTGAGGTCGTACGGCGAGACCTCGACCCGGACTCGATCGCCCGGGAGGATCCGGATCCGGAAGCGCCGCATCTTGCCTGCGCAGTGGCCGAGCACCTCGTGCCCGTTGTCGAGCTGCACCCGGAACATCGCGTTCGGGAGTGCCTCGACGACCTCGCCTTCGAACTCGACCTTCTCTTCCTTCGCCAAGAGCTATATGACCCTGACGTCCGTCGCCTGCGGGCCCTTCGCGCCCTCGCCGAGCTCGTACTCGACCTTGGCACCCTCGGCCAGCGTGCGGAATCCGTCGCCGGAGATGGCGGAGAAGTGGACGAACGCGTCCTTGCCTCCGTCATCGGGGGTGATGAAGCCGAACCCCTTCTCGTCGCTGAACCATTTCACGACACCGGTAGCCATCTCAAGCACTCCTCGCGTACCACCATCGCCGCCTCTGGCGGCCCTGACGGCGCAAGTTGTACCAGTCAGGGGTGGCTGCGGCTAGCCGTCGGTGCCGGGTGCCTGCGTGCCGCCGTTGGGCGACTGCGTGTCGGGCGGCGGCTGGGCCGGTGACTCGTAGGCGCCGGGATCGGGGGCGGCGCCGTTGTTGGTGCCGGTGGTCTTATCGCCGGGCGTGGTGTTCTTGTCGGCGCCAGGATCGGTCTTCGCGTCCGGATCGGCGTTCGGGTCCGCGTTCGGATCGTCCTCGTCCTTCTCCGCGTCCTTGGCGCCCTCACGGGCGTAATGGCCGAGGAAGGTCTGGCTCTGGAACGGCTCCTTGGGCTGCTTGAACTGGCCGCAGTACTTGCCGACGGCTTCCTTCATGTAGGCGCCCCAGATCGCGGCGGGGTAGGTGCCACCGTCGATGTTGCCGCCGGTCGGCGCGTACATGCCGTTCATCGAGACCTGGCCGGAGCCGGGGTAGCCGACCCAGACCGCGGTCGACAGGCGCGGCGTGAAGCCGACGAACCAGGCGTCGATGTTCTTGTCCGTCGTGCCGGTCTTGCCGCCCGCGGGGCAGCCGATGTTCGCCTTCGTGCCCGTGCCGCCGAGGATGTTCTGCTCGAGGATCTTGGTCGCCTCGTAGGTGACGCCGTCCGAGAAGGCCTTGACGCGATGCACGCGCCAGCGGCGCGGGAGCTTGTCGGAGCCGTCGCGCTGGACGACCCGGTTGATCGCGCGCGGGCGGTTGCGGTAGCCGCCGTTGGCGATCGTGGCGTACGCGCTCGCCATCTCCAGCGGCGAGACGCCGTTCTCGAGACCGCCGAGCGTCTCGGCGCAGTAGCCGCTGAGCTTGGACTTGATGCCCATCATCCGCGCCGTCTCCTTGACCTTGTCGGGTCCGAGGTCGGCGGCGAGCTGGATGTAGACGGAGTTGTCGGAGGCCAGCGTCGCACGGACGAGGTTCATGCTGCCGGCGCCCTTGGCGCTGTAGGTCTTGATCTCGAACGGCGCGCCGCAGGCCGGCGAGTCGATCTTCGTGGGCGACTTCGAGACGTACGTCGTCGAGTTCGGGTTCACGCCTTCGCGCAGCGCGGTCAGCAGCGCCATGATCTTGAAGGACGAACCGGGCTGGCGGTGGCCCTGGGCGGCGAGGTTGAACGTCGACTTGCCCTTCGAGCGCCCGTAGGTCGACGAGGAGGCCATCGCGACGATGTCGCCGTTCTTCGGGTCGATCGTGACGATCGCGGAGGAGGGCCCGACGTTGCCCATCGTGTTCGCGATCGCCGCGCGCGCCTCTTTCTGCTTGCTGAGATCGATCGTCGTGTAGACGCGCATCCCGCCGCGCTGCACCTTGTCGATGCCGTACTCCTTGATCAGCTCCGACTTGACGTAGTCGAGCACGTAGCTCTCACGCGTCTTCTTGAAGTAGTCGTCCATGTGCAGGCCGAGGTCCCGCGCCATCTCCTTCTTGGCCCGCGCGGGCGTGATCATCCCGAGCTCGGCCATCTTGCCCAGCACCTCGTTGCGGCGCGCCGTGGTCCCGATCGGGTTGTCCACCGGCGAATAGGTCGACGGCGCCTGCGGCATTCCGGCGAGCATGGCCGCTTCGCGCAGCGTCAGGTCCTTGACGCTCTTGTCGAAGTACAGGTGCGCGGCCGCGTTGGCGCCGATCGCCGACTGGCCGCCGACGGTTCCGTAGGGGACCGAGTTCAGGTACTTCCCGACGACCCACCGCTTCGAGTACGTGGCCTCGAGGTCGCGGGCGAGCTTGGCCTCGCGGATCTTGCGCTTGTAGCCGTCGAGGCCCCCGCGCGTGTCGTCCTGCGTGTAGAGGAGTGCGGACGAGCTGCATCGTCAGCGTCGAGCCGCCCTGCACGGTCTTGTGCGAGGTCGCGTTCTTGACCGCCGCGCGGATGATGCCCTCGTAGTCGACGCCCGTGTGCTTGTAGAAGCGCTCGTCCTCGATCGCGATCGTCGCGTCCTGGAGCACCTTCGGCATCTGATTGGCCGGCACCGGCTGGACGAGGTCGTCGGCCTGGATGAAGCCGAGCCGCGTCTTGCCGTCGGACGCGAAGACCTCCGTCAGCGCGCCTGCATTGCGCTGTTTGTACGTGGAAAGCGCCGGCGCGGAGTTGGCCGTACGCAGTACCCAGGTGACCGCGGCGCCGGCTGTAGCGGCTCCGCAAAGGAGTACGACAAGCAGGCCGAGGAGTACCCATCGACCGACATGGGCGCCTGACTGGCGCCGCCTCGTACGCGCTGAAAGACTCAAGGGCGAACGAGGGATTCTAGTTCGCGGTGCTTAAACCTCCCGTGAAAGTAGGCCCTCGGCTCTTAGCCGTTTCAGACATTGGCGGCGCAGCGCGGACTCCGCGCCGGCGCGATCCGGCGGGTGCACAGGGTCACTGCCGACGGCCAGCCGGACGCCCCAGGGAACCGTCTCGGCGACCGCGACATCCTGGCCCGTCTCGTCCGTCAGTGCCGCGATCGCGAGCTCGGCATCGGCCTCGGGCGGCAGCCAGACGGTCACGTCGAGCGAGACCAGGTCGGTCTTGAGCGTGTCGTTGGCGAGGATCCCGCCGGCGAGCTTCTCGTTGGGGATGACGATCCGCTGCTCGCTGGCCGTGCGCAGCACCGTGTGGTTGAGGCTGACGTCCTCGACGACGCCGTAGTTGCCTTCGAAGGTCACCCAGTCGCCGACGCGGATCGGCTGCGTGACCGCGAGCATGATCCCCGCGATGAAGTTGGCCAGCGTCTGGCGCGCGGCGAAGCCGATCACGGCCGCGGCGATCGCACTCGAGGCCAGCAGGCTGGTCGCGATGTTGGAGAGCCCGGTGAAGCCCGACAGCGCGACGAAGATCCCGATCGCGACGATCGTCGCGTAGATCAGCCGGCGCACGAAGCGCAGTCGCGTCGCGCCTTCGCGGGACAGCCCGGAGCGCTCGGCGGCGACGCGCGCGGCGCGGCCCCGGAACGCCCGGTCGAGCAGCGTCGCGAGCGTGAACGCGACCAGCAGGGAAGCGCCCGCGTTGACCCAGGCCGTGACGTCGATGCCAGTATCCGCAGCTTCCATGGACGCTGAGAGTAAACCGGGCGCCGTTCTGCTCGACGCGCTCGGGACGCTGCTGACCTTCGAGGCCCCCGCGCCGCATCTCCGCGCCGCGTTGCGGGAGCGGACGGGTGTCGACATCGGCCGCGACGCCGCACAGGCCGCGATCAAGGCGGAGATCGCCTACTACCGCGCGCATCTGCACGAGGGCTCCGGCCCCGAGACGCTCCAGGATCTGCGAATGCGCTGCGCGGAGGCGATGGCGCTGCCGTTCACGACGCCGGTCGTGCTCGACGCGCTGCTCGCAGCGCTGCGCTTCCACGCCTACCCGGACAGCGCGCGCCACGCTGCGCGCCCTGCGCGAGGCCGGGATCCGCACCATCGTCGTCTCCAACTGGGACTGGTCGCTGCACGAGCGGCTCGAGGAGACCGGGCTGGCGGAGCTCGTCGACGGCGCCGTGGCGTCGGCCGAGATCGGTTCGGCCAAGCCCGACGGCGCCATCTTCCGCGCGGCGCTCGCGCTCGCCGGAACCGCGCCGGGGCGGACGTGGCACGTCGGCGACACGCCGGAGGCCGATGTCGAGGGCGCTCGCGCCGCCGGCCTGCGGCCGATCCTGATCGACCGCGACGGCGCTCAGGCGCCGCTGGACGGCGTGCTCACGGTCCGATCGCTCGCCGAGCTCATACCCTTGGCGGCGCCCCGATGACGAGCCCCGAGCCCCCGCCCATGCCCGAGGCGCCCGTCGAGACGACGAGCCCCGAGGCCCCGTCCTTGCCCGAGGCGCCCGTCGAGACACCGCCGGTGCCGTACACCGTTCCCGTCTGGGTCCCGTTCGCGACGCTGCTCGGCGTCCTGGTGATCGTCAACGTGATCGGGCTCGGCGTCGTCGGCTACCTGTCGGCCACCGACAAGTCGTTCAAGAGCACCGACGACCTGCCGCAGGGCGCCACGATCGGGCTCACGTTCTTCCAGGACCTCGTGTTCGTCTACGGCGCCTGGATCGCGATCAAGCTCTCGCTCGGGCTCGCGCGCCGCGAGACGTTCGGGCTGATCCGGGTACGCGAGGTGTGGAACGCGGTCAAGTGGGCCGCGATCGCCTACGCCGGCTTCTGGATGGTCACGGTCCTGCTCACCGCGATCTTCGGAACGCCCGACGATCAGGCGCTGGTGACCGACATCAAGGGGCAGGACTCGATCCCGATCCTGCTGGCCTGGGGCCTGTTGATCTGCATCCTGGCGCCGGTCGTGGAGGAGCTGTTCTTCCGAGGATTCATGTTCGGCGTCTTCTCGCGCAGGCTCGGCGCGGTCTGGGGCGCGCTGCTGACCGGGCTCGTCTTCGGGATCGGCCACGCGCCCGCGGCACCCATCCAGCTGATCGCGCTCGGCGCGTTCGGGGTCGGGTTGTGCCTGCTTTATTGGCGCACAGGGTCCATCATTCCCTGCATGGCCCTCCACGCCCTCAATAACTCGATCACCTTCGGACTGGTGAAAGAGCTTGACCCCGCGCTCTTCGCCGGCGTCGTCGCCGTCAGCGTCGGCACCGTCATCGCCGGCGCCACCGCATTCTCCGCCCGCCCCGCGGTGGCTGCATGAAGCGGCCGGCGTTCGCGCTGGCAGCGCTGATCGCGCTGGCCGCGGTGCCCGCCCAGGCCGCAGCTCAGACCCCCCCGCCGCCCGCGCCGACTCCGCCGGCCGTACCCGTTCCCACCGCGAAGCTCTCGATCACCGCCCAGGACGTGCTCGGCGGCAAGAGCCCGGCGGCGCTGACCGGGCGGACGTTCACGGCGCGCGTCGTGATGAAGCCCTTCGTCGCCAACGAGGCGGCGGTGCTGCGGGTCTACCGCGGCGCCCGCAAGATCAGGGTCAAGTCGCTCAAGTTCAAGCCGGTGGCCGGTGGCCGGGCCGGCGTCGCGACGTTCAAGGTGAGCTCGAAGCTGGCCGGGACCGTGACGCTGAAGGCCTCGCACCGGGCGACGCCCGGGCTGGCCACCACGGTCGCGAAGTCGGTGAAGGTCACGGTCGTGCGCGCCTACGCGGGCCCCGGCTCGCGCGGTCCGGCGGTCACGCTGCTCCAGGACAAGCTCGCCGCGCTGCACTACGTCGTGCCGCGCACCGGCGTCTACGACGCGGGCACGGGCCGCGCGATCATGGCCTGGCGCAAGGTGGCCGGGTACGCGCGCACCTACATCGCCACCGAGGACGTCTTCGCCGGCCTGCTCAAGGGGCGCGGCGTGTTCAAGGTCCGTCACCCCGGTGACGGCCACCACGTCGAGGCGCGGTTGAACAGCCAGGTGCTCGCCCTCGTCAACGGCTCCAAGGTCGAGCGGATCTACCACACGTCCTCGGGCAAGCCGTCGACGCCGACCGTGCAGGGCAAGTTCGCCGTCTACTCGAAGACGCCCGGGACCAACGCCAAGGGCATGGTCGACTCGAACTACTTCATCCGCGGCTACGCCATCCATGGCTACATCGACGTCCCGCCCTACAACGCCAGCCACGGCTGCCTGCGCGTGCCGATCCCGAACGCGCGGGCGATCTACGACTGGCTGCGGATCGGCGACGTCGTCTGGGTCGAGCCGTAGGTATCGGCCACCAGGTGGGCGAGTAGCCCGTCCATCCCGCCGGCGGCGTGGGCCTCGCGCATGCGATCCGCGCCGCCGCCCTCGACCAGGATGCGCTCGATCTCCTCGAGCGCATCCTCACCGTCGAGATCGTGCGCGTAGGGACGCGCGAGCTCGAGCGCGTCCGCGCCGACCTCGCGGATCGGGCGCACGCGCGCCGCGCCACCAGATCGTCGCGTCGATGCCGTCGCGGGCGGCGCGGAAGGAGGACTCCATCAGCGCCTCGGGCGGTGGCGCGAGCTCCTCGGCGCCGTCGGCGCAGGCTGCCGAGAGGGCGTGGACCAACGCCGCCAGTCCGGCGACGGTCTCCAGCCGGGTCTGCGCATCCATGGCGCGGACCTCGACCGTGCCGAGCTTCGGGCTCGGGCGAAGGTCCCACCACAGGTACGTGTAGTCGGGGAGTTCGCCGGTCGCGAGGCACCACTCGACGACCGCGGCGTAGTGCTCCCAGCTCGCGAACGTGGGCGGGATCGTCGACCGCGGGAAGGCCCGGAAGGTCATGTGGCGCGCGCTCGCGAAGCCGGAGTCCTGCCCGTGCCAGTACGGCGAGCTGGCCGACAGCGCCTGCAGCAGCGGCAGGTGCGCGCGCATCCGGTTGCAGACCGCGATCGCGGTCTCCGGATCGGGCATCCCGACATGGACGTGCAGCGCCGCCGTCGGCATACGCGAGACCAGGCCGCGCATCGCCTCGCGGATCGCCTGATAGCGCTCCGTCTCCACGTGCACGACCTCGCCGAAGCCCGTGTCCGGGTGCAGGCCGCCGCCGATGAACGTCGCGCCCGCCGCGCGCAGCTGCGCGCGCTGCACGGTCAGTACCTCCAAGCCTTCGGGTGCGCTGCGCACCACGGGGGTCACGCTCTCGATCAACGCCTCGTAGACGTCGTTCATGAGCTCGCCGTGCTCCGTGCCGAGCCCAGCGATGATCTCGCTGGCGACGTTCGCGGGACGGTGCGTCTCGGCGTCGACCAGCAGAAGCTCCTCCTCGATGCCCAGCGCGAAGTCGGCCTCTTGGCCGAAACGGTGCTCCACGGGCGCCAGTCTACGGCCGCGTCGGCGCAATAGGGTCAGTTCCGATGTCAGCAAAAGACACTTTGATCGAGGAACTCCGCCGCCACGCTCTGATCGTCGGCGAGGTCACGCTCACCTCGGGAGCCACGGCGCAGTACTACGTCGACGCCAAGCGCGCGATCCTGCAGCCGACCGGTTTCGCCGCGCTCTCCGAGTTGATCGCCGGCTTCGCGCGTCAATGGGAGGCGACAGCCGTCGGCGGCCTGACGATGGGCGCGGACGCGCCCGCCTGCGCCGCGCTGGCCGGCGGCGCCGACGTCAAGGCCTTCTTCGTGCGCAAGGAGGCCAAGGCCCACGGACTGCAGCGCAAGGTCGAGGGCCCGCCGCTCGAGCCCGGCGAGCGCTGCCTGATCGTCGAGGACGTCGTCACCTCGGGCGGCTCGACCGTTCAGGCCATCGAGGCCGTGCGCGCCGAGGGCTACGACGTCGTCGGCGTGGTCTCCGTCCTGGACCGCCTGGCGGGCGGGGCCGACGGCGATCGCGCTCGCCTCTGGCGACGCGCCCTACGAGGCCTTGGCGACGATCGACGAGGTCTACCCGGACCGGCCGGACCGCGGCAACTAGCACCGCTCTGCGTTGTCGCCGACTGGGCGACAACGCAGATGCCCCGAGAGTTCACCGCACCGCCAGACCCTGCTCGGCGGGCGTGGAACTCTCCCGAGCATTTCCCTCTGGGAAATGCGACGCCCCCGGCAGGAATCGAACCTGCATCCCGCGCTTAGGAGGCGCGTGCTCTATCCATTGAGCTACGAGGGCCGCCGAGAAGGGTATGAGGGGAACGATCACGCTGGTGCGCAACGTGTAGCTTGTTCCTCGGTTCGGGGAAACAAGGGGGAAGCAACCCGCCCGAGGGGGCAATCGATTTGAGTACTGGAACGGGCGCCAGCGATCTGCTGCAGGCCGAACAGGACGGCGACGACGAGATCATCGCCGGCAAGGCGCCGGTGACGGCGCGCTCGCCGCTGCAGCTCTTCTGGCGGCGTTTTCGCAAGGACAAGGTGGCGCTCGTTGCCCTCTCGTTCATCGTGCTCCTGATCTTCGTGGCGGTCTTCGCCGGGCCGCTGCGCAAGATCTTCGACATCCCGGACCCGAACGTCGGCAACACCGCCGCGCTCGACGACTTCGGCCTGCCCTCCGGCCCGAGCAGCGAGCACCCGATGGGGGTCGACCAGCTCGGCCGCGACATCTTCTCGCGCGTCATCGAGGGCGCGAGGGTCTCGCTGCTCGTCGCGTTCGTCGGCACCGGCCTCGCCGTCGCGATCGGCGTGACGATGGGCATGATCGCCGCCTTCTACCGCGGCTGGGTGGACACAGCGATCGCGCGCACGATCGACGTGCTGCTCGCTTTCCCGGTGCTGCTGCTCGGCCTCGGCCTGGCGTCGGCGTGCTCGACGAAGGACGGGTGCCTCGGTGGTGCCCTGGAGCCCGGGCTGACGGTCGTGATCACGATCATCGTTCTGGCCAACTGGCCCTACGTGGCGCGGATCATCCGTGGACAGGTCCTCTCGCTGCGCGAGAAGGAGTTCGTCGAAGCCTCGAGATCGCTCGGCGCCTCCAACAAGCGGATCATCTTCCGCGAGATCCTGCCCAACCTGGTCGCGCCGATCATCGTCTACACGACGCTGTTCATCCCCGCCAGCATCCTGCTGGAGGCGTCGCTGTCGTTCCTCGGCGTCGGCGTCCAGGCGCCGCAGGCCTCGTGGGGGCAGATGCTCTCCGACGCGTCGACCGTCTTCTCCTCAGCGTGGTGGTACATGCTCTTCCCAGGCCTCGCCCTGGTCTTCACCGTGCTCGCCTTCAACCTCGTCGGTGACGGCATGCAGGACGCCCTGAACCCGAAGAGCTCACGGTCGAGGTGAGCTGAGACATGGCCGCATATATCGCCCGCCGCCTGATCTGGGTCGTCTTCCTGCTGTTCGCGATCACGCTGCTGACGTTCTTCATCTTCACGGTCCTGCCCGCGGGCGATCCCGCCGTCGCGCGCGCAGGCAAGCAGCCGTCGCCGGAGCTGATCGAGGCGATCCGCCAGCAACTCGGGCTCGACAAGCCCAAGCCGGTCCAGTTCATCAACTACATCGGCGACCTGCTGCCGTTCTTCGGTCATAACGGCGTCTATTTCGGGTTCTCCTACACGAACAACACCGAGGTCCTGCCCGAGATCCTCGAGCGGCTGCCGACGACGCTGGCGCTGACCGGCGGCGCCGTGATCCTGTGGCTGGCGATCGGCATCCCGATCGGCGTCCTCTCCGCCGTCAAGACCGGTTCCTGGATGGACCGCGTGGCGATGAGCATCGCGCTGATCTTCATCTCCGCCCCGGTCTACTTCCTCGGGCTCGTCGCGCTCTACCTGTTCGCCGACGACATCGGGAAGTTCCCGATCCTGCCGGGGACCGGCGCCTACCAGGCGGCGGACAGCGTCGCCGGCAAGGCCGAGGCGCTGATCATGCCGTGGTGCGTCCTGGCGGCCGCGTTCGCCGCGGTGTACGCCCGCTTCCTGCGGGGCAACCTGATCGAGACCTTGCAGGAGGACTACATACGCACGGCCCGCGCCAAGGGCCTCTCGGAGCGCCGCGTGATCTTCCGGCACGGCGTCCGCGCGGCGATCACGCCGATCGTGACGCTGCTGGGCCTCGACATCGGCATCCTGCTCGGCGGCGCGATCCTCACGGAGACCGTCTTCAACATCCCGGGGATCGGGCGCTACGCCTACGCCGCGATCAACGTTTCAGACCTGCCGGTGATCCAGGGGACGGTGCTCGTCGGTGCGTTCTTCATCGTCATCATGTCGCTGATCGTGGACATCCTGTACGCGTTCATCGATCCGCGGGTGCGCTACTGATGCCGCCGCTGCTGGAGGTCGAGGACCTCACCGTCCACTTCGAGACCGAGGACGGCCTGGTCAAGGCCGTCGACGGGATCTCCTACACCGTCGATCGCGGGCAGACGCTCGGGATCGTCGGAGAGTCCGGGTCGGGCAAGTCCGTCTCCTCGCTGACGATGCTGGGCCTGACCCGCGCGCGCAACGCCCGGATCTCGGGCTCGGTGCGCTTCGACGGCAAGGACCTGCTGACCGCGAGCGACGACGAGCTGCGCAAGATCCGCGGCAACGACATCGCGATGATCTTCCAGGACCCGCTGTCCTCGCTGCATCCGTTCTACAAGGTCGGCTCCCAGATCGCCGAGGGCGTGCGCTCGCACCGCGATGTCTCCAAGGCGCAGGCCTGGGATCGCGCGGTGGAGATGCTCTCGCTGGTGGGCATCCCGGAGCCGCGCAAGCGCGCCGACGCCTATCCGCACGAGTTCTCCGGCGGCATGCGCCAGCGGGCGATGATCGCGATGGCGCTGGCCAACGACCCGAAGCTGCTGATCGCCGACGAGCCGACGACGGCGCTCGACGTGACCGTCCAGGCGCAGATCCTCGAGCTGATCGAGAAGCTGCAGCGCGAGTTCGACACCGCGGTCGTCGTGATCACGCACGATCTCGGCGTGGTGGCGGAGATGGCCGACGACATCGCGGTGATGTACGCCGGCAGGATCGTCGAGAAGGCCACCGTCGACACGATCTTCGAGGGCCCCGAGCACCCGTACACCTGGGGACTGCTGTCGTCGATCCCGCGCCTGGACTCGCCGCGCGGCGAGGAGCTCGTGCCGATCGCCGGCCGTCCGCCGTCGCTGATCACGCTGCCGGGCGGCTGCTCGTTCCACCCGCGCTGCCCGTACGTGCTCGACGCGCACAAGAAGATCGATCCCAAGCTCGAGCCGGTCCCCGGCGATCCCGCCCATCAGGCCGCGTGTCTGCTGGCGCCCGAGATGCGGCGCAAGCTGTGGAGCGAGCTGCGCGACAGGCGCGAAGCCTGAGGCGGCGCGTCAGGACGTAATGGAGGAGAAGGCCGTATGAGCATCGCCGCGAGCGAAGCCGGCTCCAACCAGAGCCCGGCGCGCGAGACGCTGATGGAGGTGCGCGACCTGGTCATGCACTTCCCGATCTACGCGGGCTTCTTCCGCCGCCAGGTCGGCGCCGTGCAGGCGGTCGACGGCGTGTCCTTCGACGTGATGCGCGGCGAGACGCTCGGGCTCGTGGGTGAGTCCGGCTGCGGCAAGTCGACCACCGCGCGGCTGCTGCTGCGCCTGCTTGACCCGACGTCGGGCTCGATCAGCTTCGACGGGCGCGAGATCGCGGACATCAAGGGCGCCGAGCTGAAGGCGCTGCGCCGTGAGATGCAGATGATCTTCCAGGATCCGTACTCGTCGCTGAACCCGCGCAAGACGGTCGGCGCGATCATCTCCGATCCGTTCGTGATCCACGGGATCAAGCAGACCAAGGCCGAGCGCAAGCAGACGGTCCAGGACCTGATGGACACCGTCGGCCTCAACCCCGAGCACTACAACCGCTATCCGCACGAGTTCTCCGGCGGCCAGCGCCAGCGCATCGGCGTCGCCCGCGCGCTCGCGCTCAAGCCGAAGGTGATCGTCGCCGACGAGCCGGTCTCCGCGCTGGACGTCTCGATCCAGGCCCAGGTCCTCAACCTGCTGCGCGACCTGCAGAGCGAGCTGGGGCTGACACTGATCTTCATCGCCCACGACCTGTCGGTCGTGCGTCACATGTGCGATCGCGTGGCGGTCATGTATCTGGGGCGCATCGTCGAGCTCGCGTCGTCGGACCAGCTCTACGCGCATCCGCGGATGCCGTATACCGGCGCGCTGATGTCGGCGGTGCCGGTCGCCGATCCGCGGCTGGCGCGCGCGAAGAAGCGCCAGGTGCTGACCGGCGACGTGCCGTCGCCGACCAACCCGCCGCCCGGCTGCCGCTTCCACACCCGCTGCTGGAAGGCGCAGGAGATCTGCGGCACCGAGGATCCGCCGCTGGAGACGAAGGCGGGCGGGAACCTCGCCGCCTGCCACTTCCCGATGACCGACGCCGAGGTCCTCGAGCGCGTCCCCTCGGCGCGCAACGTCCACGGCTGAAGCTCATAGCGCTGCGCGCACGGCCTCCGCGTCGACGCCGAGCGCCTCGAGCGTGCGACAGGCGCCACCGCCGGAGTCGCGCAGCGCGGAGCGCAGGAGGTCGGCGACGCCGATCACGTGCGTGCGGTCGGCGGCGGCCTCGCGCAGCGCCTCGTTGAAGACCTGGCGCGCGTAGACGGTCACGGCCGATCCGCGCTCGTCGGGCGGTGGGCCCTCCGTCCCGGCGAGCGTCGGCTGAGCCGCCGCGCGGGCCTGCTCGACCGTGACGCCCTGCGCGCGCAGGGCCGCCGCGGCGACGCCGTCGCCGGCGCGCAGGATGCCCAGCAGCAGATGTTCTGAGCCCATCAGCGTGGCGCCGAGCGCGGTCGCCTCCTCGCCGGCGAGCTGCACGGCGGCGCGCGCCTCGGGCGCGACGCGCAGGCGTCCGGGCTGCTCGGCACCGGGCGGCGGCTCGGTCGCCGCCGCGAGCGCGCGGTAGCGCCGGTGCGCGGCCTGGCGCGAGATCCCGAGTGCGCGCGCGACCGAGCCGTAGGACTTGCCGGCGTCCAGCGCGCGCCAGGCCTGCACGCGTTCGAAGGCGTCGAGCTCACGCCGCAGCGCGGACACCGCGTGCAGCGCGGCCTCGGGGTCCGAGGCGCGCACGGCGTGCTCGAGCAGGTCGACGAGTCGGTCCGAGACGCTCTATCTCGCGCTCCAGCCCAGGTCCATGGTCACCGGAACGCCGCTGAACGCGGCGCCGCCGGGGCCGGCCAGGAAGGCGATCACGTTCGCGACCTCGTCGGGCTCGATCAGGCGCTTGACCGCGTGCGGCGCCAGGATGATGTCCTCCAGCACGCGCTCCTCGGTGGTGTCGTGCGCCTTGGCCTGGTCGGCGAGCTGGCGCTCCACGAGCGGCGTGCGGACGTAGCCGGGGCAGACCGCGGTGGCGGTGAGGCCGACGTCGGCGCCCTCGAGCGCGAGCGTCTTGACGAGCCCGAGCACGCCGTGCTTGGCCGCGACGTAGGCGGCCTTGTACGGCGAGGCGACGAGCGCGTGGGCCGAGGCGACCGCGACGAGGCGCCCGTTTCCGCTCACCGCCAGTGCGTCCCAGGCGTACTTGGCGAGCAGGAACGGGCTCGTCAGCAGCAGCGCGACGATCGCGTCCCAGCGGGCCTCGGGGAAGTCGCGTACGGGGGCGACGTGCTGGATGCCGGCGTTGGCGACGACCAGGTCGAGCCGGCCGAACGCTGCAAGGGCCGCGGCCACCGCATCGGCGTTGCCCTCGCGGGTCGTCAGGTCGGCCGCGAACGGGACGCCCGGCCCATCGTCCTTGAGGTCGACCGAGAGGACGTCGTAGCCGTCGGCCAGCAGGCGGTCGGCGGTCGCGCGGCCGATTCCGCCGGCGGCGCCGGTGACAAGAGCGGCGGGCATGCCGCTTCGCCTACCCGGCTGCGCGCTCGGCCAGACGTGCCAGCCGCTTGTCCCAGTCCGCCCCGACCTCTGCCATCCAGCCCATCGCGTCCACGAGCGGCGCCGGCGTGAGCGTGTAGTGCGTCTCGCGACCCTCTCGGCGCGGCTCGACGAGACCCGCCCGCTGCAGGGCCGCGAGGTGCTTGGCGACGGCCTGGCGCGTGATCGGGAGCTCGCCGGCGAGTCGCGAGGCGGTCAGCTCCGGTCGCTGGGCGACCGAGCGCAGGACCTCGCGGCGCGTCGGGTCCGAGAGCGCGAAGAAGACTTCGTCTACGCCGGGCAAACTTGCAAATCGCTTCGCGCGGCGCCGGAGAGCGCCATCAGCTTCGGGCCCCACGTCACCGTGTCGGCGGCGAAGCGGTGTTCGGTGACGACGAAGCGCGTGCCGTCCGGGTGGTCCTCGAGCGCCCACTCGACGCGCGAGTCGCCCCAGCGGAAGACGATCCGCTGGAGGTCGGCGACCTCCTCGACGACGCCCTCGCGGGTCTCGCCGCGTTCGGTTACGCGCAGCGGGCTGTCCTCGAACGGCTCGAACTCGACCTCGTCGGCCAGCCAGCCCTCGAGCTCGGACGGCTCGGTGATCAGCTCCCAGGCGCGCTCGCGTGGGACGGGAAGGACGACTTCGCGATTGACGACGGGCACTGAGCCTCCTGCAACTGATCGGTTGCGCTACAGGCTACCATGGAGAAAACGCAACTCGGAGGTTGCATATGCCCTTGGTACCGATGGTGGTTCAGCAGGATTCGCGCGGCGAGCGCTCGTTCGACATCTACTCGCGGCTGTTGCGCGAGCGCGTCGTCTTCGTCGGCTCGGCGATCGACGACGACATCGCCAACCTCGTCGTCGCCCAGCTGCTGCACCTGGAGGCCGACGACCCGGAGAAGGACATCCAGATGTACGTCAACTCACCCGGCGGCGTCGTCTACGCGGGCCTGGCGATCTACGACACGATGCGCTTCATCAAGCCCGACGTGGCGACGATCTGCTGCGGCGTCGCGATGTCGATGGGCTCCGTGATCCTCGCCGGCGGCGCGCCCGGCAAGCGGTCGTCGCTGCCCAACAGCCGGATCCTGATCCACCAGCCGACGGGCGGCTTCCAGGGCCAGGCGACCGACATCCAGATCCACGCCCGTGAGGCGCTCGCGCTACGCGAGCGCCTGGAGGAGATCTACGCCGAGCACACCGGCAAGCCGAAGGAGCAGATCTCGCTCGACCTCGAGCGCGACCGGTTCTTCACTCCGCTCGAAGCCCAGGACTACGGGTTGATCGACCGCGTGGTGGTCGATCGAAACAACGGGAACGGCTACTCGTCGTCGTCTTCGTAGAGCGACTCGCGGACCAGTTCGTTCCCGGCGCCGTCGAGCAGCACGACGTCGAGGTACTCGTCGTCATAGGCGTCGGGGGCGAGCAGCGTGAAGCGCTCGAACACGACCTCGGTCTCGTCGACCGTCGTCTCACCGAGCTGGGCGGAGACGACGCGGCCGCGGCGCTCGAACACGACGCCCCAGATCAGGGTCATCGCCGCCACCTGCTCGCGCTCGCCGCGCCAGCCCCCGATGACCTCCTGGGAGATGTCGATGCGCCACTCGGGGTGATCCTCGGCGACGTCGGGCGTGTAGTCGGCCCAGGCGTAGAGCTCGCTCGGCTCATCGCCCGGCGCGAAGGACACGTAGCCGAACAGCTCGAGGCCGGTGTCGGTGCGCGCGGTCGCCGGGACGTACGTGCGACCGGACCAGGTGCGGTCCGGGAACCAGTGGATCTCGCCCGTCGTGCCCAGCTCGGGATCCCCGTCCTCGGTCTCGACACGGAGGCAGGCGGCGAGGAACTCAGCCTGAAGAGTCTCCTCCCGCGGCAGTCCGCCCTGGGGCGGCTCGGCGGCGAAGCGGCAGATCGGCATGGCGCGGAAGCCTAGCCGCCGGGGACTTCGATCATGACCGTGACCGGTCCATCGTTGACAAGCTCGACGTCCATGTGCGCGCCGAACACCCCGCGCTGCGCCTCCAACCGCTCGCAGAATCGCTCGTACAGCGGCTCGGCGACCTCGGGCCGCGCGGCGTCGACGTAGGCCGGCCGGTTGCCCTTGCGCGTGTCCCCGTAGAGCGTGAACTGCGAGACGCAGAGGATCTCGCGCTCGCCGAGCGGCTCGTTCATGCGCCCGTCGGCGTCCGCGAAGACGCGCAGGTTGCGGACCTTCTCGGCGAGTCGGTCGGCGTCGGCCGCGGTATCGGCGTGCGTCACGCCGAGCAGCACGAGCAGGCCGGGGCCGATCGCGCCGGTGACCGCCCCATCGACGGTGACGCTGGCCCGGCTGACGCGCTGGACGAGCGCCCTCACAGGTCGCGGAGCTCGGCCGCGGCCTGCTCCGGCGCGACGATGCAGACGTTGACGCCGGTGCCGAGCTCGAGCCCGGCGAGGTGCGTCAGGCGCGGCTGGATCTCGATCCGCCAGCCGAAGTGGTCGGCGCCGCTCGGGGCGGTCCGGATCCAGAGGTTCAGCGGCGGGCTCGCGCCGAGCCGTACGCGCAGGCGCCGCAGGGCGTCCTGGAGCAGCGCGGCGCCGGACGGACCCTCGTCCTCGAAGCGGGCCCGCGCGCGGCGCGGCGCGAGCACCAGGTGGAACGGGCCGCGCGAGGCATAGGGCGCCATCAGGACGGCCTCGTCGTCGATCGCGACGATCCGCTCGCGCCGGCGCACCTCCTCCTGCACGAGGTCGGCGAGCAGGTTGCCGCCCATCGTGCGCACGGCGTAGGCGCCGAAGCGCTCACGCTCGCGGGCCACGGCGGCGGGGACGAAGTCCAGCGCGTAGAGCTGCGCGTGCGTGTGCGCCAGCGAGGCTCCCGCCTGCTTTCGCTCGTTGACGATCAGGTGCCGGCAGGCGGCGCCGGCGTGGGCGCGCATCCGTTCGCGCCAGGTCTCGACGGCCAGCGCGA
This sequence comes from uncultured Solirubrobacteraceae bacterium, assembly GCA_963848475.1. Classification (GTDB taxonomy): domain Bacteria; phylum Actinomycetota; class Thermoleophilia; order Solirubrobacterales; family Solirubrobacteraceae; genus Solirubrobacter. The sequence goes on from CAWKDW010000014.1 coordinate 428,794, forward strand.
ACTGCGTAGTGGACAGCTCCGCGAGATTTGTGACCGGATCGGGCGCGTTGACGATCACCTCGTGCGCGCCGAGGGCGGGCTGGGCGGTGAACAGGTCGGGATAGGCGTCGGCTTCCGGCAGGCGGGCCTGGCGGGTCGAGCGCCGGGTACTTGTTCGGGAACGCGCGCACGATCCAGCCCGGCGTGTCGGGGGCGCCGCCCTCCGGACGCACCGCGTAGACCTCGGGCGGCGTCTGATCCTCGTGACCCGGCAGGAACGGGTCCTGCTCGGGATCGATCGGCGGTTCGGGGGAGACGGCGTAGCCGGCGCCCGGACGGTCGGCGCGCTCGCCGGCGATGATCGACTTCAGACCCGTCAGCGGGTCCACGCGCACCTGTGGCATCAGCGGAGGTAGCGCTCGATGTCCTTGGACAGATCGTCCTCGCTCTTGTACGGACCCGTGTGGGTGTAGGTCTTGCCGTCGCGGGCGATGAACATCGTCATCGGGAAGCCGGCCGCGATCTGGCGGTCGTAGGCGACCTTGTTCTTCGGATCGGTGTACGACGGGAAGGGCAGCGGGCGCTCGTCGAGGAAGTTGCGGGCCTTCTTGTCCGCGTCCTCGCTGTTGAGGCCGATGAACCCGACCTCCTTGCCGTGCTTGAGCGCGGCGGCCTGGAAGACCGGGAACTCGGCCTGGCAGGGGCCGCACCAGGAGGCCCATTTGTTGATCACCAGCGGGGTTCCCTTGAGCGCGTCGAGGCGCGCGTCGAAAGCTGGGAGACCACCGCCGAGCAGCTCGTTGGCCTGGGCGTAGATCCCGTCGAGCGGGGCCGGCGCCGCGGCCAGCGTCTGCTTGGCCGCGGGGAGGTCGAAGTCGGTCCCATCGGACCCTGTCTGACCCCCGGCCTGCGTCAGTCCGATGACCACGACCACGACAAGACCAACGGCGGCGACGAGAACAAGCAACCGGCGCATGAGACAAGAGGGTGGCAGATCGAGGGCCTTCGCTTACGAGTCTGCTTCAATAGAGCGGACTCGCCGGGAGCATTGTCCGAGGGGAACGCCCACAGGCGCCTGGAGCTCCCGCCCGCGAGTTTTCCCTGGAGCGTCCGCCCGTCAACCGGCGTCCGCTGCTACCGCCACTTTGCGAGCAGTCCATGGCTGAGACCACGCCAGTGGCCGAACTGGCCACGCTTCCCTCAACCGAAGAGATCGACCGCGCGTCCGCGTTCGCTCGTGAACCCTTCCTGACCGATGGGGAGGACGCCGCGAGCGCGCTGGCTCCGGAGACTCCGCGCCGTCGCGCGCTGGACTCCGCGCTGCTCGAGCTCGAGGCCGGGGCGAAGGTCCCGTCGCCGCACTGGCGCCGCCAGTGGTCGCTGCTCCTGGGCCTCGACCGCCTGCTCTCGCAGGACGAGCCGCGCCTGGTCGACGGCACCGTCCTCTCTGCCCACCAGGTCGACGCGCTGTCGGGCACGCTCACCGCGCTGCTCGCCGATCGCCTCAAGAACGGCGACACGCCGGCCGCCCCCGCGGCGACGCCGGTGCTCGACGCCGGCGACTCCCCGTCCGAGGACGACGACGAGGACGAGGACGAGGAGGACCCGCAGGACTGGGAAGACTCGCCGGATGAGGCCGAGGCCGAGAACGTCGCCGAGGCGCCCGAGGATCCCAACGCGAGCAAGCGCTTCTGGTTCGAGCACGCGACCGGCGCCGGCAAGACCGTCGCGGCGCTCGGGTTCGTCGAGGCCTCGCGCACCGGCGGCGTCCTGATCCTCACCCACCGCCGCAACCTGGTCGACCAGTTCCACGGCGAGCTGCGCGATCGCGGCTACACCAAGCGGATCGCTCCGGCCCTCTTGGGACACGAGGACACGGCCAGCGGCCCGGTGACGGTCGAGACCTACCAGTGGTTCGTCCGCAACGCCGGCAACGTCTCCGACGCCTACTCGATCGTCATCTGCGACGAGGCGCACACCGCGCTGGGCGAGAAGACCTCCGCCGCGATCCGCGCCTGGACCGGCCCCGTCTTCGTCGGCATGACCGCGACGGGCGCGCTGATCGCCCGCCACGTCACCGATCTCTTCCCCACCCAGACCTCGCGCTTCGACCTCGCGCAGGCCGCCCGCCGCGGCGTCATCTCGCCGCTGCGCTGCGTGCGCATCCCGCCGGGTCCGGGCGTGCGGACGATCGCCAAGGTGCCGCTGCGCCGCGGCGAGGTCGACACCGAGTTCGACCAGGAGATGCTGGCCGAGCTGCTCGATCAGCTGCCGTTCAACCTCGCGATCGCCGATCTCTACAAGACGCGCTTCAACGGCGTCCCGGGTGTCGTCTACGCCGCCGGCGTCCGTCACGCCTACAACGTCGCGTCGGCCTTCCGCGACCTCGGCATGAAGGCGATGGCCGTCTCGGGTGAGACGCCGAAGCGCGAGCTGGCGCAGATCCTCGCCAGCTACGAGGCCGGCGACATCGACGTCCTCGTCAACGCGCAGCTGCTGGCCGAGGGCTGGAACTCGCCGCGCGCGACGGTCTGCATGCACCTCGCGCCGACCGCCTCCAAGCGCATCTACCAGCAGCGCGTCGGTCGCGTCACGCGTCGTCACCAGGGCAAGGAGGCCGGCATCGTCGTCGACTTCGTGCACCCCGCGACCAAGCACGACGACCCGGTCGTGACGCTGCACTCGCTGCTCGATCGCGACGTCTACCGAGGCGGCGCGATCGTCGTCGGCCCCGTCCGTCGTGGCCGCGGCCGTCGCCTGCGCGTCGAGCGCCGCGTCCTGCCGGTCACCTCCGAGGAGAACCGGCGGATCGAGGTCTTCGAGCGCGAGTTGTGGCGGATCGCCGTCGAGCACCTCGACTACGGCGAGCAGGTCCAGTGGGCGGCCTTGGCCGGCGCCCGCGTGGCGCCGACCGGCTGGCGCCGAGCGCGCGCGATGCTGCACTTCGACCAGGGCGGCGAGCTCAAGCGCACGTTCCTGATCACCGCGGTCGACCGCAACAAGAACCCCGCGCTGCGCCTACGCGCGCTGCAGGAGATCGCGTCGGGCCGCGACGCCGAGGCCTTCGATCGCGCGCTGGACTTCGTCGAGTCCTGGCCGCGCGAGGACAAGCGCGAGGGCGTCAAGGTCGTCCTGCAGGCGCTGGCCGAGAAGAAGATCGGCCGCCGTGATCAGGCCAACAACTGGATCTGGCGCTGCGCGAACATGACGCGCGAGGTCCACGAGGAGTACGCCGTCCAGCGCTGGCCGGAGACCAAGCGCCTGCTCGGGCTGCTCGTCAACTCCTCAGGCGGGGCCCACGCGCGCAACGCCCGCAGGCTCGTCCAGGCCTCGCGCCAGCAGGACCGGCGCCTGTCCGCGGCGCTGCTCGCCGCCGCCTTGCCGCACACCGCCGAGGCCGGCGAGGTCATCAATGGCGCGCGCACGCGCATGTCCCGCAAGCCCGCCGCGCTGGCGCGCGAGCTGCTGCGCAACTTCCCCAAGGGCCGTGGCAGCAAGACCAAGCGCCGCCGCACGCGCCGTAAGGGCGCGGGCGAGGGTCTGGCTCCGGAGGCCGTGACGGCCGCCGTCGGCGCGAACAACGACGCGTTCGAGGACGACGATCTGGATCTGGATCTCGAGCTCAACGACGACGTCGAGACCGACGACGAAGCAGGCGAGAAGCCGGTCGCCCCGCGCTCGCGCCGCAACCGTCGCCGCCGCCCGGTCGACAGCGACCCGGAGTCCACCGGGTCGCGTCGCGGCCGCTCGCGTCGCCGCCCCGCCGGCGCGCAGGCTGCGTCGGCCGACGGCGAGCCCATCGCCGGTGAGACGCCGCAGCCGGCCGGTGAGGCCGGGGAAGCCGCCGCGCCCAGGTCGCGCCGCTCGCGCCGCAAGCCGGCCGCGACGCCCGCGGCCGACGTCGTGGCGGCCGAGTCGGTGGCCGATGGGGCCGAGGCGCAGCCGACGCGTTCGAGCCGTTCGCGCCGCAAGCCCGCCGCGCAGCCTGTCGGCGAGGTCGTGGCTGCCGATGGCGCCGAGGTGCAGCCGACGCGTTCGAGCCGTTCGCGCCGCAAGCCGGCAGCGCAGCCCGCGGGCGAGCCCGCCACGGCGGCTCCGGCTGAGGTGAGCGAGGCGCCGGCGACCAGGTCGACTCGTTCGCGGCGCCGGCCCGCGGCGCCTGCCGGCGATGCTCAGCCCGCGGTCGAGACCACAGCGTCGGGCTCCCGGTCAGCGCCGAAGCGCGCCCCGCGGCGGACGCCGAACACGGCCGATGCGATCGAGGCGGAAGCCGCCGCGCGGCGTACGCCCGTGACACCCGAGGCGGTTGCGGCCGAGACCGGCGCCCCGAAGGCGCGCAGCCGTCGCAAGCCGGCCGCCGATCAGCCCGCGTCGACCGCGGTCGCGGAGACGGCGACGCCGAAGCCGCGCACCCGGCGCACCGCGGCCGCCGCTCCCCCGCTCGACGCTCCCGGCACCGCGGTGGTCGAAGCGACGTCCCGCGCCCGTCGCAAGCCGTCCGCGGCATCCGCGGCCGACGCGCCCGGGACGGCCGTGGTCGAGCCCAAGCCCCGCGCGCGCCGCAAGCCGGCCGCCGCGACGGAGCCGGCGACGCCCGGCGCCGCCGCCGAGCCCAAGCCGGCCGCCGTGGCACGCCCGTCGACGCGGGCCGCCAAGCCCAAGCCGGCCGCTGCGGCAGGCCCGTCAACCCCGGCTGCGACGGCCAAGCCCGCCGCCAAGCGCAGCAGCACGGCGAAGGCCCCGGCCGTGCCGAACGGGCCCGTCGCCGATGCCGCGGCCGCTGTCCGGGCCGCGGTGAGCAAGCCAAAGCCCAAGGCGAAGGCAAAGGCAAAGGCGAAGCCGAAGGCCAAGCCAGCCCGCGAAGCGCACTCCGCGTGCGAAGAAGCCGCCCGCCTCACCGCTCGAGGCCGCCAGCGAACGCGTCCGCGCAGCCGTCGAGGACGCCGCCTAGACAATGGACGTCGCCGGCAAGGTCGTGGTCGTCACCGGGGGTGCCTCCGGTATCGGCCGCGCGCTCGCCGAGCGGTTCTCCGACGACGGGGCGAAGGGCATCGTCGTCGCCGACCTCGACCAGCGAGGGCGCGACCGACGTCGCGACCGACATCGGCAACGCGATCGCGGTCGCCTGCGACGTCGCCGACCCGGCGCACGCCGACGTCCTGATCGGCGCGGCGGAGCAGGCCTTCGGGCCGGTCGATCTCTTCTGCGCCAACGCCGGCGTCGCCGTCGGCGTCGATCTGGCGAGCCCGGCCGACTGGGACCTCGCGTTCGGCGTCAACGTCCGCTCGCACATCGCCGCCGCCGAGCGGCTCCTGCCCGGCTGGCTCGAACGCGGCAGCGGCTACTTCCTCACCACCGCCTCAGCGGCCGGCATCGCCTCGCAGATCGGCTCCGCGCCGTACGCCGTGACCAAGCACGCCGCGGTCGCCTTCGCGGAGTGGCTGTCGATCACGTACGGCGAGCGCGGGGTGGGCGTCAGCTGCCTGTGCCCGATGGGCGTCAACACGCCGCTGCTGACGGACGGCATCGGCGGTGAGGAAGGTCTCGGCTTCCGCGTCGTGGCGGCCGCGGCGCCGGTGCTCGAACCCGAGGACGTCGCCGAGGCCGTGGTCGAAGGCCTGGGCGACGAGCGGTTCCTGATCCTGCCACATCCCGAGGTGCTCGAGTTCTTCCGGCGCAAGGCGGCGGACTACGACCGCTGGCTGGCCGGAATGCGCCGCCTGCAGGCGCGCGTGAGCGCTTCCTGAGCGAGGACGGACCTCCACGGCCGGGTGATTGACCCGCCCGTGGCGACCCCATAGGGTCCAGCATCCCGGGTCCAGGTCCGGCGCAGGAGGAGTTAAAATATGCAAGAGGGGGTTTCAAGGATGTCACCCGTCAAGCGGGCAGCTTGTGTGCTGGCCGCAGGAGCGGCGCTCGGAATGTGTGTCGCGCCGTCGATCGCCAAGGCCGATCCGGTCGTCGACGCTGCCGTCGCGCAGCTCAACGATCTTGGCATCGGAACGCTCACAGGGATGCCGAGCGGCCGTACCACCTACCGGACCTACGACGAGATTCAGGCCGAGCTCACCGCGCTCGCCACGACGTATCCCGACATGGTCGTCGTCAAGACCGCGCCCTACAAGAGCACGCAGGGCCGCGACATCAAGTACGTCGAGATCACGAACAACCCGACGGCGAAGGACGGCAAGCCCGTCTTCTTCAACATGGGCGCGATCCACGGCAACGAGACGGCGGCGGCCGAGGACAGCCTCGAGTTCGCCTACGACGTGCTCAAGCTCGCGCAGACCAACACGAAGGTCAAGGCGCTCTTCGACAAGGTCCGCTTCATCGACATGCCGGTCGTCAACGCCGATGGCCACGTGCTCAACCGCCGCTCGAGCTGCGGTGGCCTGATCGTGCCGCCGGCGACGTGCTCCACGTCGTCGCAGGGCATCGACATGAACCGCAACTATCCGTTCGGCTGGGGCTCCAACATCGGCGTCTCGTTCACCGCCCGCGGGTCCGGCCCGGGCTCCGAGCCCGAGGTCAAGAACACGATGGAGATCGTCACGAACAACCAGGTCGTGTCCCTGCTCACGCAGCACACGAACTCGCGCGCGATCTTCTACCCCGGCCTGGAGATCTTCGCCGGCCAGACGCCCGACCTCAACAACGGCTATCGCGACCTCGCGCTGGCGATGGCGCACGCGACCGCTGACGGCTACACCAACGTCCGCGACTCCGCGCACGACTACGAGACCAGTGGCGAGACCGTCGACTGGTCCTACTACGCGACCCGCGGCATCGCCAACACGCTCGAGCTCGTCGGCTCCGTGTCGGGCTGCCCGCAGGCGCTGCCCAACTACCTCAACTGCACCACGGCCGACTACACCGGCACCCCCGGCCCGACGTCGACCGCCACGCAGACCGCCCGCTTCGCCGGCCATCCGGTCCGTAACGCGATGTGGCTGAACCTGGTCTACTCCGCGCAGTCGGCGGCCCACTCGCAGATCACCGGCACCGCCGTCCCCGGCGCCACGCTGAAGATCACGAAGGACTTCAACCTCTACACGGCGCCGATCAAGAACAACACGACGCCGCGCGACGACGTCGCCGCCACAGGCCATCCCGACGCACCTCGAGACGTCGATGACGGTCCCGGCCAACGGCCAGTTCAAGTGGGACACGAACCCGTCGGTCCGGCCCGTCGGTGCCTACGAGGCCGACGGCGTGCACGCGGGCCCGCGCGGTTTCTACGCCGAGAGCTACACGCTCACCTGCACGGCGGCCAACGGCACCGTCCTCGGCTCCACGATGGTGCTCGTCGACAAGGGCGACGTCGCCAATGTCACGCCCTGCATCAACGGCGGCGTCGGCGGCTCGGTCTCGGCAACGCTCTCGCTGGTCCTCGGCACGCCGGCCACGTTCGGCGCGTTCACGCCGGGCCTCGCCAAGGACTACCTGGCGAGCACCACCGCCACCGTGATCTCCACGGCGGGTGACGCGGCGCTCTCGGTCGCCGACCCGAGCGCCACGGCGACCGGTCACCTCGTCAACGGCACGTTCTCGCTGCCGTCGGCGCTGCAGGCCAACGCCAACGCCGGCACCTACGCCGAGGTCATGGGCTCCTCGGCGCCCGCGACGCTGCTGACCTACAGCAACCCGGTCAGCAACGACGTGGTGACGCTCGGCTTCAAGCAGTCGATCGGCGCCACCGACGCCCTGCGTACGGGCGCCTACAGCAAGACGCTGACCTTCACGCTGTCGACCACGACGCCGTAGTCAGCCCTGCCGGAGGGTGACCTCGCCCGCGCTCAGCGTGGCCGAGGTCCCGTCCGGCAGGTGGACGAGCAGGGCGCCGGTGTCATCGATACCGGCGCCGGTGCCCTCTCCGTCCTGCCAGCGCACGGGCTGCCCGAGCAGCGCGTCGCGATCGCGCAGCGCCGTCAGTGACGCGGCGCGGTCCTCGGCGAGCCGGCGCTCCAGCGCGAGCAGCAGCTCGGCGAGCGTGGGCTCGATCATCGTCGGGTCCAGGCCGAGCGTCCCCGCGACCGCGGCGGCGGTGGGCGGCAGGGTGGACACGTCGACGGCGACGTTGACGCCGATGCCGAGGATCGCCCACTCGGTCCCACGTGCCTCGACGAGGATGCCGGCGATCTTGCGCCCCGCGATCCAGACGTCGTTGGGCCACTTGACCAGCGCATCGGGGCCGGCGATGTCGGCGACCGCGAGCCCGGCTCGCAGCGGCAGCAGCTCGTCGAACTCGCGCAGGACCAGCGACGCCGCGATCGCGACGCCGGGCGGGGTCGACCACTGGCGGCCCTGACGGCCGCGCCCCGCGGTCTGCTCGTCGGCGGTGACGAGCGTGCCGTGTGCGGCTCCGTCCTCGGCCAACTGGCGCGCGCGCTCGTTGGTGGAGCCGACGGTCGGTAGGTGTTCGCGAGTCTCTCCCAGGCTCATGCGGTAGACGTTACGGCGTCCGCGAGCAGCGCGGCGATGAGCCCGTCCGGCGTGTGCGGGTCGGCCTCGAGGTCGGGCTCGGCGCCGAGTGCGCGCAATTCGGAACTCGTGGCCGGCCCGATCGAGACCAGCCGTGGCCCGCGGAGCTCGCCCCCGGCGGCGGCGAAGAAGCGCACCGAGGAGGCGGAGGTGAAGAGCAGGTAGTCGGCCGCGGCGGCGCCGGCACGCGCCGCGTCATCGAGTGGCTCCGCGACGGTCTCGTAGAGCGCCACCACATCCACGGACGCCCCGCGGGAGCGCAGCGCGTCGATCAGCACGTCGCGGCCCTCCGCGGCGCGGGCGATCAACACGCGCTCGAACGCGACGTCCGCGAGCGCCTCGACGAGCCCCTCGGCCACCGCGCGCTCAGGGACGACGTCGGCCTCGACGCCATGCGCGCGCAGGGCGCGGGCGGTGCCCGGGCCGATCGCGGCGACCGTGACGCCCGCCAGCTCGCGCGCGTCGCGCAGATGATCGAAGAGCCGGTCGGCTCCGGTGGGCGACGTCACGCACAGCAGGTCGTAGCCGGCGATCGCGGGCAGCTCGACCGGGAGCGCTTGGGTGCGGATCGCGGGCGCCTCGACGACCTCGGCGCCGAGCCCGCGAAGCCGCGACGGCCAGCGCGCTGGCCTGCGCCCGCGCCCGCGTCACCGCGACGGTCCGCCCGTACAGCGGCCGCGACTCCAGCCACGCGATCTGCTCGCGCAGCCCGGCGACCGGCCCGACGAGGGTGATCGCCGGCGCGCGGATGCCCGCGACCGACCCGATCTCGGCCAGCGTCGAGAGCACGGTCTTCTGACCCGGCAGCGTGCCGCGCTCGACGACCGCGACGGGCTCCTCGGGCGAGCGTCCACCGGCGATCAGCTGCGAAGCGATCCGCGGCAGCGCCTTCACGCCCATGTAGAAGACGAGCGTCCCCGGGAAGGCCGCCAGTGCGGGCCAGTCCAGCGCGGTCTCGGGCTTGTCGGGGTTCTCGTGGCCGGTGACGAAGGCGACGCCCGACGCCAGCTCGCGGTGCGTCACCGGGATGCCCGCGTAGGCGGGTGCGGCGATCCCGGCCGTGATCCCCGGCACCACCTCGTAGGGGATGCCGGCCGCGCGCAGCACCAGCGCCTCCTCGCCGCCGCGCCCGAACACGAACGGATCGCCGCCCTTGAGCCGCACGACCGTCCGCTCGCCCGTCCCGTACTGCACGAGCAGCCGGTCGATCTCCTCCTGCGGCATCTGCGGCCCGCCGCCCTGCTTGCCCACGTAGACGAGCTCGGCCCGCACGCCGTCGAGGATCCCCGGCGGGATCAGCCGGTCGTAGAGGATCACGTCGGCCGAATCGATCAGCTCACGCGCCCGCACGGTCAACAGCCCCGGGTCGCCCGGGCCGGCGCCGACGAGGAAGACCGTCATGGCGTCAGCGCCCGCAGCAGCTCGACCGCGCCGGCGCGCAGCAGCGCCGCGGCGAGCTCCTCGCCCGTCGCGGCCTCCTCGACGAGCCATTCGGACCCGTCCGGGAGGCCGACGAAGCCGTGCACGCGACCGCTCGCGGCGAGCACGCCGACGGGCGTGTGGCAGGTCGCCTCGAGCGCGCGGACGACGTGGCGCTCGGCATCCAGCGAAGCGTGGGTGGGCGCGTGGTCGGCGAGCAGCGCCGTGTCGGCCGACGGGCTGCCGGTGCGGGCCTGGATCGCGATCACGCCCTGTCCGGCCGCCGGGACGAAGACGCCGCCGGTCAGGACGGCTCCGGCCTCGGTGTCGCGGTCGAGCCGGTGCAGGCCGGCCGCGGCGAGCACGAGCACGTCGACCTCGCCCACGACGCGCTTGGCCAGCCGCGTGTCCACGTTCCCGCGCAGCTCGCAGACCTCCAGGTCCGGCCGGGCGGCGAGCAGCTGGGCGCGGCGGCGCAGCGCGCTCGTCCCCACCCGCGCGCCCTCGCGCACCGAGGCCAGTGTGTGCTCGCCGACGAGCACGTCGAACGGCGTCGCGCGGCGCGGCGTCGCGGCGATCACCGTGCCGGGGGCCAACTCGCCCGGGACGTCCTTGGCCGAGTGCACCGCGAGGTCGATCTCGCCCGCCAGCAGCGCGGACTCCAGCGCGCCGACCCAGCGCGACTTGTCGCCGCGCGCACGGTCGACGTCGCCCGCGGTCGTGATCTTCACCAGCTCGACGTCGCCGCCGAGCAGCCGTGCCACCTCGTTCGCCTGGGCCAGCGCCAGCGCGCTGCCCCGGGTGCCCAGCCGAAGCGCGGTCACCCGTGGAGCCGGCGGACCTCGGCGGCCTCGTCCGCGTCGGCCGCCGCCGCCTCGTCGAGTCCGAACAGCTCGCGCAGGAGCGAAAGGCGTGCGTGGCGATGCTCGGCGTCGAGGTCCTTGACCCGGGCCGTCGGCTCGTGCAGGAGCCGCTTGACGATCGAGCGGGCGAGCGCCGCCACGCGCTCAGCATCGCGCTCGGAGAGCGATTCCCAGCGCCCCGCGTTCTCGGCCAGCACGCCGTCGACGACGGCCTCGCCGTGCGAGCGCAGCGCGGTCAGCGTCGGCAGGACCTCGAGCCGCCCCAGCCAGGAGGCGAAGCTCTGGATCTCGTCCTCGACGATCGCCTCGGCGCGGACCGCTTCGGCCCGGCGCACGCCCAGGTGCCCGCGGACCTGCGCCTGCAGTGCGTCCATGTCCAGCAGCGTCACGCCCTCGACCGTCGCGCACAGCGGATCGATGTCGCGCGGGACGGCCAGATCGACGAGCAGCAGCGGCCGCCCGCCGCGGGTCTCCATCACGGCCGCGAGCTCCTCGGCCTCGATGATCGCGTGCGGCGAGGCCGTCGAGGAGACGACCACGTCGGCGCGCTCCAGCTCGCCGGGCAGCGCGTCGAAGGAGCCCGAGTCGCCGCCGAACTGCTGCGCCAGCGCGATCGCGCGCTCGCGCCGGCGGTTGGCGACGAACATCGTCGTCACGCCGTGCGCGTGGAAGGCGCGCGCGGTCTGCTCGGACGTCTCGCCCGCCCCGACGATCACGACGTGGCGGGAGGCGAGCTCGCCCACCGCCGCCCGCGCGGACTCGACGGCCACCGACGCCACCGACGCGTTGCCGGTCGAGATCGCCGTCTCGGTGCGTACGCGCTTGCCGGTCGCGAGCGCGGCGCGGAAGAGCTTGTTCGTCATCGGCCCGGTCGTGCGCGCGGCCAGCGCCCGCTCGTAGGCGCGCTTGACCTGGCCCTGGATCTCGGCTTCGCCGACGATCATCGACTCCAGCCCGCTCGCCACGCGGTACAGGTGGCGCGCGGCGTCGCAGTTGCGCGAGCCGTAGACGGCGTCGCCGAGCGGGGTGCCCGCGCGCCGCGCCAGCAGCTCGAGCACGGCGGGCTCGGCGCCGGCCGGCTCGGCCGCGACGACGTAGAGCTCGGTGCGGTTGCAGGTCGAGACGGCGACCGCCTCCGATACGCCCGCAAGCGCGGTCAGCTCCTGCAGGAACGGCTCGACCTGCCCGTCCAGCAGCGCCAGGCGCTCGCGGACGGCCAGGGGCGCCGTCTTGTGCGACGCGCCGAGCACCAGCAGCTCGCTCACCGCGCGATCGTCTCCCGCTCGTCCTGCGCCTTGGCCGCGTCGCGCTTGTCGAGCAGGTCGGCGACCTCGTCGAGATCTCGTTCGATCCGCGACAGCCTGCCCGCCATGATCGCGACGTAGATGAGGATCAGGGCCAGGAAGACCAGGTAGGCGGCCGCGACGTACTTGCCGGCCTCGTCGAGCGGGAGCGCGGGCCCGAACATCAGAGCTGGGGCGCCGCGGAGCGACGCGGGTTGGGGGCCCACAGTTCCTCGTCGCCGGCGAGCTTGCGCTTCATCGCGCGCAGCCGGAACGTGGCGTGCTTGGACGCCAGCTCGTACTTCCAGAGCGTGATGAAGAGGCAGGTCATGCCGATCAGCGAGACGAGGAAGGTCAAGCGCATCGAGCCCGGCATCGAGCCGCCGGTGGTGCCGAGGACGCGTGGGTGCACCAGCGAGTCGGCCATCCGCACGGCCATGAAGTTCAGCGGCACGAACGCGCCCGCGATGATCGCGAAGACCGCCGCGTAGCGCGCCTGGCGCTCCGGGTCCTCGATCGAGAAGCGCAGCGGCTGGTAGCACGCGTAGAGCAGGAAGACGATCAGGAAGCTCACGAGCGTCGGCTCGTCCCACGTCCACCAGGTGCCCCAGGATGCGCGCGCCCAGATCGAGCCGGTGACCAGCGCGCCGACCGCGAGGATCAGCGACAGGTGGATCGCGACGTAGGAGCGCAGATCGTCCGTGCGATCACCGCCGCGCAGGTACTTGATGCCGAAGACCCCGCCGGCCACGAAGCCGAACAGGGCGACGATCGCCAGCGGCACGTGCAGGTAGAAGATCTTCTGCACGAAGCCCTGGTCCGCGTCGTTGGGCGCGTAGAAGAACACGAGGAAGAACGCGCCGATGATGAGCGCGACGGAAAGGAGCGAGAGGGTCTTCAGACCCCGGCCGAACACAGCGTCATTCCTCCAGCAGGAAGTCGAAGATCGCGTAGGCAAGCAGCCCGAAGACCAGATCATAGAGGCCGAGGACCGCCAGCCAACGTCCCTCGAGCGCCCCCGCGCCGCCCTCGGCGAGCAATGGCGCGCAGGCGCGGGCACCCGCGATGACCAGGGGAATCGAGAGCGGGAGCGCCAGAAGCGGCACCAGCAGGTCTCGCGCGCGGGTCTGCACGGCGAGTGCGGCGACGAGCGTCCCGACCACCGCGAGGCCGATGTCGGCGAGCAGCAGGACGAGCGCCAGCTGTGGCAACGGTCCCCACGGTGACGGGCCGAGCAGCAGGATCGCGAACGCCGCGACGACGAAGACCTCGACCGCGGCCAGGAACGCGAACAGCACGATCGACTTGGCCACGAACAGCGCGGTGCGGTCGACCGGCGCCAGCAGGAAGCCGTCGAAGCCGCCCTCCTCGCGCTCGGCCACGAACAGCCGGTTGATCCCCAGCACCGCGGCGAAGAGCAGCGTCACCCAGAGGATCCCGGCCGCCAGCGCGCCCTCGACCTCGGCCTCGTCGAGCGCGAAGTGAAAGAGCACGAACGTCGACAGCGAGAACAGCACCATCGCCGGGATCGACTCGCGCGTACGCAACTCCAGGCGCACGTCCTTGCGGATCAGCGCCGCGACCGCGCGCCTCATGGGCGACCACCACCGATCTGCTGCAAGGCGCAGATCCCGGTCGCTTTGAGCATCGCTTCGCGGATTCTCATGCGTACAGCGCCCGTACGTCGGCCGCGGTCACGGCGCTCGCGCGCTCCAGCAGCGCCGTCCGGCCGCCGCGCAGGCCGAGCACCAGATCGGCCTCGGCGAGCCCGTGCTCGACGTCGTGGCTGATGACCACGCGTGTCCCGCCGGAGATCAGCGGCTCCACCGCCGCCGCGGCGCCTGGGTCCAGGCCGGCGAGCGGCTCGTCGAGCAGCAGCAGTTCCGGCTCGTGCAGGACCGCGCGGCAGACCGCGGTCCGCTGGACCATCCCGCGCGAGAACGTGTGCACGGGATCGTCGGCCCGGGCGCTCATCCCGACGGCCTCCAGCAGCGTGTCGATCCGGTCGGGCGCGACGTCGTGCAGCCGTGCGTGGAAGCGCAGGTTCTCGCGCGCCGTCAGATCGCGGTAGAGCAGCGGCTGGTGGCCGAGGAAGCCGAGCCGCCCGCGCACCGCCCAGCCCTCGCGCGGCAGCTTCCGGCCGAGCACGGTCGCGCTCCCGCGGTGCGGGCGCAGCAACGTGGCGAGGATGCGCAGCAGGGTTGTCTTGCCCGCGCCGTTTGCACCGAACACGGCGAGCGTCTCACCCTCCTCGAGCGAAAGCGTCACCCCGGCGAGCGCGACGCGCTCGCCGTACGCCCGGCCGAGGTCAGCTAGCTCGATCGCTCTCATGGTGCGACGAGTCCCCGCTGAGGGTGCGCACCACGTGCTTGAGCGTCGGCGCGAGCACCGGAAAGAGCTGGTCGATCGACTTCGGGGAGCCCGGGAAGTTGACGATCAGCGTGCGTCCGGCGACGCCTGACACACCGCGGGTGAGGATGCCGTAGGGCGTGTACTTCAGGCCTTCCGCGCGCATCGTCTCGGCGAAACCGGGCGCTTCGCGCTCGATCACCTTGCGCGTGGCCTCCGGCGTGATGTCGTGCGGCGTCAGGCCGGTCCCGCCGGTCGTGAACACCAGCGGCACTCCCGCGTCGACGTAGTGGCGCAGGCGATCCTCGATCAGCGCCATGTCGTCGGGCACGACCTCCATGGCCACGACCTCACACCCCGCCCCCTCGGCGGCGGCGGCGAGCTTGGGACCGGAGAGGTCGTCCTTCTCACGGCGTGAGACGGATGTCGAGACGGTGAGGACGGCGGCGCGGATGGCGCGAGAGCCTACGCGGTGGCCGGTTCGTGCGCGCGCTGGGCGGCGGCGATCAGCTTGAGCACGGCGGCCTCGTCACCCGCGCGCAGGAGCTCGATCGGGTCGGGCTCGCCGTTGACGATGCCCTCGAAGAACGCCTTGCGGTCCTGGTAGGTCGGCAACGTGCCCTTGGCCCAGCCGCGGACGTCGTTGAGCAGCACCGCCAGGCGCGCGTAGGGCTCGCCGAACTCGTCGGCGATCTGGCGCTTGATGCGCTTGGCCAGCGCGGGCGAGGCGCCGGCGGTGGAGATCGCGATCGCCAGCGGCCCGGTGCGCACGATCGCGGGCAGGATGAAGTTGCACAGCGGCGGGACGTCGACGACGTTGACGAGCATCGCCCGCCGCTCGGCGTCGTCGTAGACGCGGATGTTGACGTCGGTGTCGTTGGTCGCCGCGATCGCGATGAACGTCGCCTCGAGGTCGGCGGTCTCGTACTCGCGCCGGATCCATTCGATCGAGCCCTCGCCGGCCAGCCGCTCGAGCTCGGGCTCGGCCGCGGGCGCGATCAGGACGACGCGGCCGTTGCAGGCCAGCAGGCCCTCGACCTTCTCGAGCCCGATCTCGCCGCCGCCGACCACGACGCAGCGCCGGTTGGTCAGCTTCAGGCACGCGATGTAGAACGGGGTCGCGAGCATGTCGCGCACGCACGTCTGATCACAGAGCCCCCGCCGGTACTGGCAGACGCACTCTTTCCCCGCATAGGCCTGAGCTGGCATTCGACTACCACCGTACTAACTGCAGATGGAGCACTACTTCGACGACAGCTCGCTGCTGCGCCAGGTCGTGAGTCACCGGTTGACGGGGCTCTCCGGTCCGCGCGCCCTGCTGGTGATGGCCGCGCACCCCGTGGCCTTCGCCGGCTTCTTCGCCCACACGGGCGCACTCGACGACCCCTACGCGCGCCTCAAGCGAACGGCGACGGTCATGGACGCGGTCGCGTTCGGGACCAAGGCGCGTGCGGACAAGCTGACCGCGCACGTGCGCGCCATGCATCGCACCGTGTCCGGTGAGCTGGCGGAGGCGGCCGGGCCCTTTGAAGCCGGGACGCCCTACCGCGCCGACGATCCCGCGCTGCTGCTGTGGATCCTGGCGGCGCTCGCCGAGTCGGCGATGCTCGTCTACGGCGCCTACGTCCGCACCCTGACGCGCGACGAGCTGAACTCGCTGTGGCGCGACTACCGCGTCGTCGGCCGCCGCTTCGGCCTGCGCGAGCGCGACATGCCGCGCGACATCGACGCCTTCGAGGCCTACATGGCGGACATGTACGCGAGCGGCGAGCTGTTCGTCACGCCCGCCGCCCGCGCGCTGGCGATCGACGTGGTCCTGCACCCGCCGGTCCCGCTGGTCGCCAAGCCACTGGTCGAACTGGTGAACCAGATCACGGTCGGGTGGTTGCCGACTGACCTGCGCCGCCAGTACGGCTTCTCCTGGGATCCGGTCCGCACGGTCGCCTTGCGCGGCGGCGCGCAGTACGTCAAGCGCCTCGTGCTTCCCGTCGTCGGGAGGCGGCTGGCGCGCGCTTGACCAATGGCGGCTGAGTGGTACGCTGTATGGACCACTTGGTCGCGATGATGTCCTCTGAACGAACCACTTCCTTCCGCCCGCTCCAGCGCTACGAGCAGATCGCCGAGCGCCTGGCGGACGACATCCGGGCCGGCGTGCTCGCCCCGGGGGAGCGGCTGCCGTCGGAGCGCGACCTCGCCCGCACGCTCGAGGTCAGCCGCGCCTCGGTGCGCGAGGCGCTGGCCTCGCTGCAGCTGCAGGGGGTCGTCGAGACCCGTCACGGCGCCGGGACGTTCGTCGTCGGGGCGCCGCCGCCGGACGGCACGCCGCATGACGCGAGCCCGTCGGCCGTGCTCGAGGCCCGCACGCAGCTCGAGCCCGCCGTCGCCCGCCTCGCCGCGGCGCGCGGGCAGCGCGACGAGGTGGCCGAGAAGCTGCTCGCCGCGATGGAGGCCGAGCCGGTGGACATCGCCACCTGGAACGCCTCCGACCGGCTCTTTCACCGCCAGCTCGCGGCGATGACCGGCAATCCGGTCCTGCTCGCGTTCGCCGATCACGTCGCCACGCTGATGGACGAGCCGCTGTGGCAGCGGCTGCGCGACGACTCGATCGCCGAGTCCGGGCGCACACGGATCCACGTCGCCGAGCACCGGATGATCTACGAGGCGATCGTCGAGGGCGACGCCGAAGCCGCAGCGTTCTACTCCGTCCAGCACATCAACCGCGTCCGCGCCTACATGGAGCTCTCCTAGACATGGCCTTCGAAGGCATCATCCCCGCCGTCACCACCCCGTTCACCGCCGATGACCAGGTCGATGTCGCCGCGCTGAAGGACAACGTCGAGAAGCTGATCGAGGCCGGCGTGCACGGCTTCGTCGCCACCGGCACGATGGGCGAGGCCGGTTCGCTGACCACCGAGGAGCGCGCGCTGGTGGTCCGCTCGGTCGTCGAGGCCGCCGCCGGCCGCGTGCCGGTCACGGTCGGCGTCTCCTCCGGCACCGCCCGCCAGTCGCTGATCTACGCCGCCGACGCCAAGGCCGCCGGTGCCGCGTACGTCATGTCGCTGCCGCCGCTGGCCTACCGCGCCGACGATGACGAGGTCGTGGCCTTCTACGCCGAGCTCGCCACCTGCGGCCTGCCGGTCATGGCCTACAACAACCCCGAGGCCTCCGGGGTCGACATGGCCGCCGATCTGATCGCGCGCATCTACGAAGAGGTCGACGGCGTCATCGCCATCAAGGAGTGCTCGGGCGACACGCGCCGCATCCCCGCCCTGCTGCATCTGGATGGCGATCTCGAGGTCATCGTCGGCGGCGACGACTGGGCGCTGGAGGGCTTCGCCGCCGGCGCGATCGGCTGGATCACCGGCGTCGGCGTGCTCGCCCCGCGCGAGACCGTCGAGCTCTACGAGGCCATGCTGGCCGGCGACCTGGCGCGTGCCCGCGAGGTGTACCGTCGCCTGCTGCCCGTGGCCCGCTTCGACATGACCTCCAAGCTCGTCCAGTACTTCAAGGCCGCCCAGGACGCCGTCGGCTTCAACGGCGGCCCGACCCGCGCGCCGCGTCTGCCGCTGAAGGCCGACGAGGTCGCCGCGCTCGAGGAGGCGCTCGCGATCCTGCGCGAGCCCGCCGTCGCCTGAGTGCGCGCAGCCCGCTACTTCGCGGCGGTCGACTCCCACACGGAGGGCATGCCGACGCGCGTCATCACCGGCGGCGTCGGCCCCGTTCCCGGAGCCACCATGCTCGAGCGCAAGCTGCACTTCGAGGCCGAGCTCGACGAGCTGCGGCTGCTGCTGATGCGCGAGCCGCGCGGTCACGGCGCGATGTCGGGGGCGATCCTGCAGCCCCCGGCGCGCGACGATGCCGACTGGGGCGTGCTCTTCATCGAGGTCTCCGGGCTGCTGCCGATGTGCGGGCACGGGACGATCGGGCGTCGCCACGGTGCTGGTCGAGACCGGCATGGTCGCGGTCACCGAGCCCGAGACCGTGATCCGCCTCGACGTTCCCGCGGGCCTGGTCGAGGCGCGCGTGCGGGTCGAGAACGGCCGCGCGAAGTCGGTCACGATCCGCAACGTGCCGTCGTTCCTGCACGCCCGTGATCGCGTCGTCGACGTGCCCGGGCTACGGGCAGATCGCGTACGACATGGCCTTCGGCGGCAACTTCTACGCGATCACGCCCGCGGCCGACGCGGGGTTGGTCGTCGACCCGGCGCGCAACGGCGAACTGGTCGAGGCGGGCCTCGCGGTGATGGGCGCGATCAACGCCGTCGGAGCGGCCGGAGCACCCGGCCGACCCGCGGATCAGCGGCTGCCACCACGTCGTCTTCCACGAGCCGGGCCGCGACGGGGCGGACGCGCAGGCCGCGACCTCGATCCACCCGGGCTGGCTGGACCGCTCCCCCTGCGGAACGGGGACGAGCGCGCGGATGGCCCAGCTGCACGCCCGCGGCGAGCTCGCGCTCGGCGCCGACGTTCGTGAACGAGTCCGTGATCGGGACCCGCTTCACGGGCCGGCTGGTCGAGGAGACGACGGTCGCCGGCGTGCCGGCGGTCGTCCCGGAGATCACCGGCCGGGCGTGGATCACGGGGATGAGCCAGTACCTGCTGGACGCCGAGGATCCGTTCCCTGCCGGGTTTGCCTTGTCCTAGGCAAGCGCCTTGGACCTCACGGATCAACGAGTCGCCGGGTGCCGCGCCGCGCGGAGAAGGGCGGGCGGTGGGGGGCTGGCGGCCTCGAAGGCCGCGGTCAGACCGGGGCGATCGAGGGGGGTCGCTGTCAGCCCTTCACGGACCCCCGCGGCGTCAGCCCGGGTCATGGCGAGCGACCGTGCTCGCGCTGACGGTTCGAGCCCTGAGCGCTCCCCCTCCCTCGTCAGCGGCTCGGCCAGCGCGAGCGATGTGCGGGAGGCAGGCGGGTGGCAGCGAGCCGCGAAGTACACGTCCGGAGCGGTCCGGCGATGTCTACTGCTGGCCGTGCGTCGGCAGAGTTCCGAGACGCCGTGTCGAGCGGACCTCGTACGCGATCCGCCGCGAACGGCCTGATTGACGCCTTTCACGGCACGCTGTGGATCGAGGCGGGCATCCTGGTCGTGACCGCGGGTCTTGTCGCCCTCCTGCCCAAGCGGGCCCGCGAGGGCGGACACGCCTGAGCGAGCAGGTACGCTCCTGGAGGTATGCCGCCGCGCGATGACGAGGTGCAGGCCCTCGTCGAGCAGCTGAGCGCGGACCTCGACCGCTCGGTGCTCGTCGATGACGCCAGCCTCCGTTTGCTGGCGTATAGCCCCACCCTCGGCAGCGACGACGAGGTCCGCAAGACGGCGATCCTGACCCGCGAGACGCCGCGCGCGGTCCGCGACCTGCACTTCGCCCAGGGCATCGCCAACGCGGTCCAGCCGGTCCGGACGGCGTCGCGGCCGGACGTCGGTCTGGAGTCGCGCGTGTGCGTGCCGATCCGCTGTCAGGGCGCACTGTTCGGCTACCTGTGGCTGATCGACGCCGACCAGTCGCTGACCGAAGCCGACTGCGATTCCGCCGAGCGCTGCGCCGCGGAGATCGGAACGGCCATGTACCGCCGTGACGAACTCGAGAGGCCGCAGCGGGAGCTCGAGGTGCGGTTGCTCGAAGCCCTCTTGGGCGACGAGCCGGCGGAGCGCGAGGCGGCGGCGCACGAACTGGGCTCAGGCGAGGTACTGGTCGCCGGGGCGACGATCGGTGTGCTCGCGCTGCGCCGCTCCGGCGATCAGGACGCGGAGCTCGGGCCGGCCGAGCGCGCGCGCCTGGGCCTCGCGCTGGACCAGTTCCGCCGCACCCTGCCACGCCGCCAGGCGCTCAGCACCGTCGGCGCTCACCACGGCGTCCTGATCGTCGCGCTGTCCGAGCGCGGGAACATCGCCGACGTCGCTCAGCGCGCGCAGGACGCGCTCGACACGGCGTTCGCCGGCGACGGGCACGCCGTGATCGGCTACAGCGAGCCGTGCGAGCACCTGCGCGACGCCTTCCGCGCCCACGGGCACGCCCGGCTGGCGCTGCGAGTCGCGGGGGCCCTCCCCGATCACGACACGCCCGCGGGCTGGGAAGGTCTTGGTGCTTACCGCCTGCTCGCCCGCGCAGCCGATACGCCGCACGCGAGCGAACTGATCCATCCGGGCCTGCCGAAACTGTTCGCGCTGCACTCCAAGGAGTCGCTGGTGCAGACGCTCGAGGCCTACCTCGACAACGGCTGCGACACCAAGCTCACGGCCGAAGCGCTGTTCCTGCACCGGGCCAGCCTCTACTACCGGCTGCAGCGGATCGAGGCGATCACCTCGACGAGCCTGAAGAGCGGAGCGGACCGACTTGCGCTGCACTCGGGGCTTAAGTTGGCCCGACTTGTGGGGATACATCCGGCGCTGAGACGTACCAACACCGACTAGAACCTCTTGCGACGCTGGTCTAGGCTGCTGCGTCGCGGTTCCGACACATGATCGACGGACCGTGGGCCATCCGTCCAATAGGTTTGGGCGAGGTGGAGGTCGAACCCGTGCCCACTGGAGGGGGGCGGAAATATGCGCGCACAACGAATGGCCGTATTCGGCTGCACGGCGCTGCTTGCGATTGGCGCAGCAGCGTGCGGTAGCAGCTCGGATGACGACAGCACTACCGGGAGCAGCAGTACTCCCGAGGCAAGCGGCGGAGGTATGGCCGACACGGTGATCCTCGGGACCACCGACAAGGTCGTCTCGCTGGACCCGGCCGGGGCATACGACCTCGGCTCCCAGCAGCTGATCGGCAACATGTACCAGAACCTGCTGGCGGTGCCGGCAGGCGGCAACAAGCCTGAGCCTGACGCGGCCGAAAGCTGCGACTACACGGACGACGACGACGTACGTCTGCAAGCTCAAGCCGGACCTGAAGTTCTCGAGCGGCGACCCGCTGACGTCCGAGGACGTCAAGTTCTCGCTCGATCGCCAGCTCAAGATCGCGGACCCGAGCGGTCCGTCCTCGCTGCTGGGCTCGCTGGACTCGGTCGAGGCGACCGACCCGACGACCGTGACGATGAAGCTCAAGAAGCCCGACGCCACGTGGCCCTTCATCCTCACCCACAACGTCGCGGCGATCGTGCCCGACGAGATCTACCCGGCTGACGCGAAGCAGCCCGACGACAAGGCGATCGGCTCGGGCCCGTATCAGCTCGAGAAGTACACGCCCAACCAGCAGGCCGTCTTCA
This sequence comes from uncultured Solirubrobacteraceae bacterium, assembly GCA_963848475.1. Lineage (GTDB taxonomy): Bacteria > Actinomycetota > Thermoleophilia > Solirubrobacterales > Solirubrobacteraceae > Solirubrobacter. Next base: position 450,369 of record CAWKDW010000014.1, read on the forward strand.
AGGTCAACCCCGAGTACACGGGCGCGAACAAGGGCCAGACGGAGAACTTCATCGTCCAGTACTTCGAGCAGGCCTCTGCGCTGAAGCTGGCGATCGAGCAGGGCGACGTCGACGTCGCCTACCGCAGCCTCTCGCCGACGGACCTCGAAGCCCTGCGTGGCGAGGAGGACAAGGGCGTGAAGGTCGTCGACGGTGACGGCACCGAGATCCGTTACATCGTGTTCAACGTCAAGAACAAGCCGGTCGACAACGCTCGCCGTCCGCAAGGCGATCGCCCAGGTCATCGACCGCGACGCGATCGCGGAGAACGTCTACAAGGGCACCGTCACGCCCGCTGTACTCGACGGTTCCGGCCGCGTTCCCGGGCGCGAAGGCGTCCTTCCAGGACGCCTTCGGCGATCCGGATCCGGCCAAGGCCAAGGCGATCCTCGAGGAGGCCGGCGTCAAGACCCCGGTCGAGCATCGAGGGTTGGTACACGCCGACCCACTACGGGCCGGTCGAGGTCGATCTCTGGAACGAGATCAAGCGTCAGCTCGAGGCGAGCGGCCTGTTCAAGGTCAACCTCGACTCGACCGAGTGGGACCAGTACAAGGAAGAGGCGTTCGCCAAGCACACGTACTCGACCTATGGCCTGGGTTGGTTCCCGGACTACCCGGACGCCGACAACTACCTGTCGCCCTTCATGCGCGACGGTGGCTTCTTCCAGAACGGCTACTCGAACAAGGACGTCAACGACGCGCTGGACAAGGAGCTCGGCTCCCAGGACAGCGCCGACGCGCGAAGAGGCGTTCGGCGTCGTGCAGGACGCGCGAGGCCGCCGACGTGCCGCTGATCCCGCTGTGGGAAGGCAAGCAGATCGCCGCGATCCGGGACGGTGTGGAGGGCGTCGAGAAGACGTTCGACCCGGCGTTCCAGTTCCGTTTCCCGCTGGTTACGAAGAAGGAAAGCTAGTCGCATGAATCGGGGCGGATCGCTCCGGGGCTACGTCCTCATCCGCATCGCGCTGATGATCCCCATGATCTGGGTGCTCCTCACCGTGGTGTTTCTCATGATGCGCGTCGCCCCGGGCGATCCGATCTCGGCCACGCTGGGGGGGAAGCTCTCACCTGAGGAGCTTGCCCGCCGTCAGGCGGCGCTCGGCTTCGATCGCCCCCTGATCGTGCAGTACTTCGACTACATGTGGGACGCGGTCCGGTTCCGCTTCGGCACGACGATCACCGACGGTCAGACGATCGGCTCGATCATCGTCGAGAACGGCGGAGCCACGCTGACGCTGACGGTCGCGGCGCTGATCTTCGCGCTGATCGTCGGCCTTCCGCTCGGCCTGATCGCCGGCCGCTACCGCGAGACCGTGCCGGACGCCGGCATCCGCCTGTTCGCGATCCTCGGCTACGCCGCGCCGCCGTTCTTCGTCGGCCTGCTGGCGCAGTTGCTGTTCGCCAAGAACCTGGACTGGTTACCCGCCTCCAAGATGGCGTCGCCGATCGTCCAGGCGACGTCGGTGGCGCACACGCACATCCTTCCGATCGATCTCGCGCTCGAGGGCAACTGGAGCGGGGTGTGGGACGTCGGAAGACACCTGATCTTGCCCGCCGTGACGCTCGGGCTCCTGGTCACGGGCGTGTTCATCAGACTCGTGCGCGTCAACGTCGCGCAGGCCCTCAACGGCGATTACGTCGAGGCTGCGCGGGCCCGCGGCGTGCCCGAGCACCGTGTCGTCACGCGTCACGCCTTCCGCAACGCGCTCGTCCCGGTCGTGACCGTGATGGGCCTGCAGGTCGCGCTGCTGCTCGGTGGCGCCGTGCTGACCGAGCAGACCTTCAGCTGGCCAGGACTGGGCAGTCGCCTGTTGCAGTACCTCAACAACCGCGACTACATCGGCGTGCAGGGCCTGATCACGTTCTTCGCGCTGATCGTCGTGGTGATCAGTCTCTTCATCGACATCATCAACGCCCTGATCGACCCACGGGTCAGGTACTAGGCGATGTCGGCCACCACGACGGTCACCGGCTCATCGGACAAGGCGCCGGGCGTCGAGGCGCCCAAGCGCGCGAACATCTTCAAGCGCCTGCTGATGCCGTACCGGCAGTCGCACGGCGTCCAGCGCTTCATGCTCGTCGCCGGGACCGTGGGCACGTTCGCGCTGATCTTCTGCGCGATCTTCGCGCCGCTGATCGCGCCGTACAGCTTCGACACCTACCAGGATGCCGCCGGGCGCTTCCCGCAGCAGGGCCCGCCCTCGGCGCGCAACCACTGGGGCACGACGGTCCAGGGCTTCGACGTCATGTCGCGCGCGATCTATGGCGCCCGCACGGCGGTCGAGGTCGTGGTCCTCGCGGTCACCTTCTCGGTCGCCATCGGCGTGCCGCTCGGCCTGATCTCGGGCTTCGTCGGCGGCTGGCTGGATCGCATCCTCGTGCTGATCATGGACGCGCTGTTCGCGTTCCCGTACCTGCTGCTGGCGATCGTCGCCGCGTTCCTGCTCTCGGACACGATCGACAGCGGCATCGTGGTCACGGCGATCGCGATCACCGTCGTCTACGTGCCGCAGTACTTCCGCGTCGTGCGAGCGTCGACGCTGTCGGCACGAGAAGCCACCTATATCGAGGCCGCGCGCGCCATGGGTGCCCGGCCGTCGACGATCATCCGCAAGTACCTGTTCGGCAACGTGGTCCAGAGCGTGCCGGTGATCGCGACGCTCAACGCCGCGGACGCGATCCTGACGCTCGCCGGTCTCGGCTTCCTCGGCCTGGGCATCCAGCCCGACGAGGCGGCGGAATGGGGCTATGACCTGCAGCGCGCGGTCGCCGACGCCGGTGCCGGCATCTGGTGGACGGCGCTCTATCCGGGTCTCGGGCATCGTGCTCGCGGTGACCGCGCTGACGCTCGTCGGCGAGGGCCTCAACGACGTGCTCAACCCGACGCTGCGCCGGCGCCGCGTCACGACCCCGGTCGTTGCGGGTCAGCGGCGGGCCATCGGCTCTTCCGCCGTCGGCCCGGCATCGGCACCCGAAGCCGAGGGGGACGCGGGCGAATGACCGAACCGGTGCTCTCGGTGCGCGATCTGCACATCTGGTACGGCCACGCTCGCGGCGCGGTGCGCGCCGTCGACGGCGTCAGCCTGGACCTGATGCCCGGCGAGACCGTCGGACTGGTGGGCGAGTCGGGCTGCGGCAAGTCCACGCTCGGCCGCGGGCTGATCGGGCTGCTGCCCGAGAGCGCCGGCCACGACGGCTCGGTCAACTACAAGGGCGCCAACGTGCTCGCGCTCCCGCCGAAGGAGCTCAGCGCGCTGCGCGGCCCGGACCTGGCGATGATCTTCCAGGAGCCGATGACGCGGTTGAACCCGCTGATGAAGATCTCCGCGCACTTCGAAGAGGTGCTCAAGATCCACGAGCCGGAGATCGGCAAGAAGGAGGCCCGCCGGCGCGCGCTGGAGACGCTGCGCGGCATGGGCATCCCGCCGACGCGCTACGGCCAGTACCCGCACGAGTTCTCGGGCGGCATGCGCCAGCGGATCATGATCGCGCTCGCGCTCGTGCTGCGACCCGCGTTCGTCGTGGCCGACGAGCCGACGACCGCGCTCGACGTGCTCGTCGAGGCCCAGATCCTGCGGATCATCGCCGACCTGCGACGCAACTTCGACACCTCGCTGCTGCTGATCACGCACAACCTCGGGATCGTGGCCGAGGCCTGCGACCGGGTGGCCGTGATGTACGCCGGCCGGGTCGTCGAGCAGGGCTCGGCCTACGACATCACGACCTCGCCGGCGCACCCGTACTCGCGTGAGTTGCTGCGCTCGACGATCTCGCTCTCGACGACGGAGCTGAACTCGATCCCGGGCGCGCCGCCCGACCTCGTGCACCCGCCGCCGGCCTGCCGCTTCAATCCGCGCTGCCCCGACGCGATGACGGTCTGCGCGGAGCTGTGGCCCCCGACGGTCGCGGTCGGCACGGCACGGCGCTCGGAGTGCTGGCTGCACGCGAAGGACGAGATCCCCGCCGGGAAAGAGACGCCGCTGGAGCGCAAGGCGCTCGGCGTCGCGGAGGAAGCATGAGCACCGCGGTCGCAACCAAGAACCTGATGGAGATCCGCGATCTCCAGGTCCACTTCGCCCTGCACGGGACGTTCCGCTCGCGCCTGACCGGCCGCGGCGGCGGCGCCGTGAAGGCCGTCGACGGCGTCACCTTCGACCTGCGCGAGGGCGAGGTGCTCGGCCTCGTCGGCGAGTCCGGCTCGGGCAAGACGACGCTCGGGCGGGCGCTGCTGGGCCTCGTCCGGCCGACGGGTGGAAGCGTGACGTTGCGAGGCGAAGAGCTGGTCGGGCTCCCGGAGCGTGCCCTGCGCCCGCTGCGCCGGCATCTGCAGATGGTCTTCCAGGACCCGCACGCGTCGCTGAATCCCGGGATGTCGCTGGAGACGGCGCTCGCGCATCCCCTCAAGATCCACAAGCTGACCAAGGGCGACGCCGAGACCAAGGCGAAGGTCCGTGAGACGCTCGAGCTCGTCGGGCTCTCGCCGGTGGAGCGCTTCGCCTCGAGCCTCCCGGGCGATCTCTCGGGCGGCCAGAAGCAGCGCGCCGCGATCGCCCGCTCGATCATCCTCGGCCCCGATCTGCTGGTCGCCGACGAGCCCGTCTCGATGCTCGACATGAGCGTGCGGGCGAAGATCCTCGACCTGATGATCGACCTCAAGACGCGGCTCGGTCTGACGTACGTCTACGTGACCCACGACCTCGCGTCCGCGAAGTTCTTCTGCGACCGCGTGGCGATCATGTACCTCGGCCGGATCGTCGAGATCGGCACCGTCGAGCAGATCTTCAACGACCCCAAGCATCCGTACACGCAGGCGCTGATCCGTGCGATCCCGGAGCCCAACCCCGACAAGGCGATCGCGCGTGACCTTCCCCGCGGCGAGGTTCCCGACGCGGCCAGCCCGCCGCTGGGCTGCTCGTTCCATCCGCGCTGCCCGAAGGCCTTCGGCCCATGCGGCTGGGAGAGCCGCGATCTGCGCGCGATCCTCGACGAGCGCTGGACGAACGCCGGCGAGGAGGCCTACACGACCGAGCGCGGGCTCTTCGGCGATCTCGAGAAGCTCGAGGTCGGCCACGAGGCGCTCGTCCCCGCCGGCTCGGGCCGGGACCCGGGCGAGCTCGTCAAGATGCTCGAGCAGATCCGCATCGACGAACCCGACGAGCCGCTCTGGAAGGGCGTCAAGAGCATCGCGGCCGAGACGCACGGCGTGCGCGTGAACTTCGAGCCCGGCATCGATCCCGAGCTCTACGACACCGGCGGCTCGCAGGCCGCCTGCCTGCTCTACCGCCCCGAGTAACCCGCAACTGCGATGCTTGCCGTCACATGAAGGTGACGATGATGCTGGCCGATTCCGCGCAGGTCTCCGAGGGCAAGCTGTTCATTCTCGGCGGCGGCTGGAGCGTGACCGGCCCGCCCGCGCCATCGGCGATCGTGCTGCACGTCGAAGTGCCGTGGGACCTGACCAACCGCCGCCTCGAGTGGCGCCTCGAGCTCGTCGACAGCGACGGCTATCCCGTCATGAGCGCCGACGGCGAGGGCGGCGAGAACGCGATCATGATGGGCGGCGAGATCGAGGTCGGCCGCCCGCCCGGAACACCGCAGGGCGCCGCGATGGGCATCCCGCTCGCGCTCAACCTCGCGCCCCTGCCGCTGCTGGCGGCGAGCCGGTACGAGTGGCGGTTCACGATCGACGGCGAGAGCCGCGAGGACTGGCGCCTGGCCTTCAGCACGCGCTGAAGGCCAGGCTGAAGCGTCCTACGGGGTCGTGGTCGAGAGCGTGAAGGTCAGCGTCCTGCTGTAGGCGCCGGTGCGGAGCGCGTCGGTGGCCTTGACGAGCTGCTTGAACACGATCGCCACGGGGGCGTTGGACACCGGCGCCGACCAGCTCGCGGGCGTGATCTCCACGCGCAGCGGCTCGGGCAGGGCGAAGGTGCCGTTCATCAGGTGGCCGGGGTCGGAGACGGTGAGCGCCGCGTCGCCGGCCGTGCTGAGCACGTTCGCCGTCGTCGAGGCGGAGTACTCCTTGGCGAGGCCGGCGGCGAACGCGCCGAAGCTCGCCGAGCCGCCGAGTGTGAGGCTCAGCGTCGCCGCCACGGTGCCGCCGACGGCCTGATTGCCGCGCAGCGTCAACGTGAACGTGTCGGTGCTCGTGTTGCCGTTCGCGTCACGGGCGGTGCAGGTGACCTGCGTCTGGCCGATCGTGAAGTACGAGCCGGAGGCCGGCGTGCAGGTGACCTCGGGCGTCGGATCCTCGTTGTCGGTGGCGACGGGCGTCGCGTAGGTCACGGTGGCGCCTGTCGTGCTCGTCGTGTCGACCGTCACGTCCGGAGCGTCGAGCACCGGCGGGACCGTCTCCGGTGCGAAGGCACCCGCCGCCTGCGCCGCGTCGTAGCCGCCGACGATCGGCAGCGAGAGCTTGCTCAGCTTCGTGTCGAGCGTGACCTGCGTCTGGGTCATCCCGTTGACCGAGCCGTAGGCGGAGAAGTTGGCCCCGATCACGATGCCGATCCGGTGGCCGGCGGCGAACGTGAAGTCCTCCGGCAGTTCCGGGAAGGTGAAGCGGTACTTGTTGGCGATCGTGACCGGCTCGGCGGTCCGGAACGAGTTGCGGTTCGACGAGTCGATCATGCCCTTGGTCACGCGCCACTGGGTGACGGTCTGCTGCGGCTTGCCGGTCTCGTTGAAGCACGGGATGTCGACGGCGTCGGACTCGCCCCAGCAGGTCTTCACCAGCGGGGTGGGGGTGTTGACGCCGTCGCCGGTACGGGTCGTGTGGGTACTCGCGCCGTAGTCGACCAGCAGCGCCGTGAGGTTGGACTGCGTCTTGCTCAGCGAGGCCTGGATGTCGACGATCGCGGTGCCGGACATCCGCAGCGGCGCCTTCAGCACGCCGGAGAGGAACGTCCGCTTGCTCGCCTGCGTGTTGGTCAGGCTGAGGTAGTTGTTCTCGGAGAGGTTCGCGTCCGTGAACGTCAGCGAGTCGGTCGCGCCGCCGCTGGAGCCGCCGAGCCCGCCCTGGGCGGCGGCGGTCGTGCCCTGCAGGTAGACGTCGGTCATCTGCGTGCCGGGGACGGGCCAGTCGGCGTACGTCTTCCAGTTGTCGACGGACTCCTCGATGTCCACGGCGGGCTCGCTCATGATCCCGTTCTGGACGCCCTGGAGCCAGTAGTCGAACCAGCGGTGGATCGTGTCGACCCAGACCGCGCGGCGGCCGTCGAACGGGTCGACGTGGCCCTGGCGCAGGATCCACAGCTTGCGCGGCACGCCCCGCTCCTTGAGCCCGTACCACCACTTCGAGAAGTGGTCGGCGCGCACGTTCTCGTCCTGGATGCCGTGCGTGATGAAGACGCTGGCCTTGACCTTGTCGAGGTCCTTGAGGTAGTCGCGGACGGCCCAGAAGTCGTTGTAGTCGCCGGTGACGTCGTCCTCGCCGGCGCTCAGCTCGTTGCGCACGGGCAGGCAGTAATCGCGCCGCTCGGGGTTCGTCACGGCCGAGGCGAGGCTCTGCAGGTAGTGGTTGCCGCGCTGGACGACGCCGTTGGTGCGCGTGTAGTCGTAGTAGGAGGCGATCGCGGAGATCGGGACGATCGTCGTCAGCCCGTCGACGCCCGAAGCGGCGACCGCGTTGGCGAGCGTGCCGTCGTAGGACTTGCCGATCAGGCCGGTCTTGCCGTTGTGCCACGGTGCGGTGACGACGGTGCCGCTGGAGTCGACGCCGCGCGCGCGACCGTTGAGCCAGTCGATCACGACCTTGGCGCTGAGGTTGTCCGAGACGTCGTGGACGGTCGGGCAGCCCGTCGAGTTGCTGGTCCCGATCATGTCCATGAGGATCACGGCGTAGCCGCGCGGGACGAAGTAGTTGTCGTAGAACAGCGGCCACAGGTCGAGTAGGCCGTCGCCGTCGGTGTCGCGCTTGAGCTGGGACTCGTTGCCGCGGCCGAGCGTCGAGTAGTAGGGGCTCGGGTCCATCACCACGGGCGCCTTGAGGCCCTCGTCGGTGGCCTTCGGGCGCTTGATGTCGATCGCGATGATGTCGTTGACCCCGTTGTGGTCGGAGTCATACGGCGAGTCGATGAAGACCCGCTCGCGAATCGCGTCGGCGTAGCCGAACACGGGCTGGGTCTTGCCGCCCGTGGTGTCGATGACCGGCGGCGACTGAGCGTTCGCGGGCGCTGCGACCGACAGCGTGCACGCGACCATCGCGGCGGCGAGCGCTGCTCGCCGTCCTGACCGGCTTGCCATTGGGGACCCCTTCCTCGAGTTATGAGAGTCCTACTCGTGTGGGGAGGGCCGGTCAATCACGCCGCGCAGACTTCCGGCATCTCTCACAACGGCGGCGGGTCAACCTTCGACAACTGCCGGTATGTCGGCCCTGGAGGCGCACGTACGCTCGTGCGGTGATGGAGGAGGAGGTCGACGTGGCCGTCGTCGGTGGCGGCCCGGCGGGGATGGCTGCCGCCGTTGCCGCGCGCAGGGCCGGCGCCTCGGTCGTGCTGATCGACGAGTACGCCGCCCCGGGCGGACAGATCTGGCGGCGCCGCTACGACGAGGTCGCAGACGACGCCCCCGCGTCGCTCCCTCCCGCGGCGCGAGCGCGCTGCCGCGAGTTCGCCGCCTCCGGGGCGAAGTTGCTCGCGGGCACCGCGGTGTGGGGGGCGCCGGAGCCGGGCGTGCTGCTGCTGACCGGGTCGCCGTCGCGCGTCCGGGCGCAGGCCGTGGTGCTCGCGACGGGCGCCTACGACCGTCCGATCGCCTTTCCGGGCTGGACGCTGCCGGGCGTGATGACGGCCGGCGGCGCCCAGGCGCTCTCCAAGGGCCAGGGCGTCGCGCCCGGCCGCCGCGTGCTGCTGGCCGGCGCCGGCCCGTTCCTGTTGCCGGTCGCGGCGCAACTCGAGGCCGGTGGTGCGGAAGTTGTGGCGGTGGCCGAGGCGACGCGGCGGCGCGACTGGCTGCGCGCCGGCCCGCGGATGGCCTCCCACCCCGGCCGGCTGGTCGACTACGCGCGCTACCGGACGAAGGTGCGCAAGGTCGCCTGGGGTCACGTGATCGTGCGCGTCGAGGGCGTTGACCGAGTTCGCTCCGCCACGATCGCCGCGGCGGACGCCGACTGGGCTCCGAGTGGCCGCGAACGCACCTTCGAGGTCGACGCGGTCTGCACCGCCTACGGCTTCCTCCCGACCATCGAGCTCGCCCGGGCACTGGGCTGCGCGCTGCGCGAGGACGGTGTCGAGCACGACGAGGACATGCGCACGAGCGTGCCGGGCGTGTACGTGGCCGGCGAGGCGTCGGGCATCGGCGGCGCCGATCTCGCGCAGGTCGAGGGCGAGCTCGCGGGCCACGCGGCGGCGACATCCATCAACGGCGCGAACGCCTCGCCGCGCGATCTCGGCTCGCTCCGCGCCCGCCGCGCGAAGCTCGCCGGCTTCGCGACCATCCTGTCCGATCTCTTCGACCCGCGGTCTGGCCTCCGCGGCCTCGCGCAGCCGGACACCGTCCTCTGCCGCTGCGAGGACGTCACCGCCGGCACGATCGACGCGGCCGTGGCCGGCGGCGCGACGACGCTCGCGGCGCTGAAGATCGTGACGCGCTGCGGCCAGGGCCCGTGCCAGGGCCGCACATGCGAGCAGCTCGTCGCCGAGCGGCTGCCGGAGCCCGAGCGCTTCAGCGCCCGGGCTCCGATCCGGCCGATCGAGGTCGGCGTCCTGATCGACGCCACGGAAGCCGCGTCGCAGCCCTGATCGCTCGGCGCACGACCGCCCGCACCGAGCGTCGAGTTTCTCGCGTTCTACACGCCGAACTCGACGTTCGCGCCAATGTTCCACCGCGGCACGAGGGTGTGTCGGCAATGTCAACTGTCAGTTGTCTCAGGCGACACACCCCCAAAGGTCCGCCGTGTCCTACGGCTGTGTCGTCGACAGCGTGAACGTCAGCGTCTTGCTGTAGGGCCGGGTACGGAACCGCGGAGGCCGGGCGACCGGCAGTTGTCTAGGTGTGCCCGGTGCTGACGCGCATGCCGGCGCTCACCGGGGTCACACAGGAGCGGACGACGACGCCGTCCACGACGACGCGGCATTCCTGGCAGACGCCGATCCCGCAGTAGAGCCCGCGCGGCGCGCCGCCGGGGCTCTCGCGCAGCTCGCGGCGGCCGGCCTCGAGCAGCGCGGCGCCGAGCGATTGGCCCGCTGGCGCCTGCAGCGGCCGGCCGTCGACGATCAGCTCGATCACGAGGTGGTCAGCTCGACGGGAGCGAAGCGGTCCGGCGAGAACCAGCCGATCGGGACGGGCGAAGGCGCGCCCGTGTGCCAGGCCGCGACGAGCTCGCCGGTGGCGGGCGCGAGGCCGATGCCGGCGCCCTCGTGGCCGGTCGCGACGCAGAGGTTCGGCGCCTCGGCGAAGGGGCCGATGATCGGCACGTGATCCGGGGTCAGCGGGCGCAGGCCGGCGAAGACCCGCAGTGCCCGGGCGTCGCGCAGGATCGGGAAGAAGCGGCCGGCGCGGCGGGCGATCGCGCCCGCGACGTCGATCTCGACCGTGCGGTCGAAGCCGACCTGCTGGCGGCTGGAGCCGAGCAGCGCGGTGCCGCTCGGGGTCGACTCGACCACCATCGCGATCTGCAGCGCGGCATCGTGGCCGGCCTCGACGGCGGCGACGTAGCCCGCCTCGCTGAGCTTGCGCCGGAACACGACCGGCGAGCGCTCGAGCACGACGACCTGGCCCTTGCGCGGCGTGACCGGGACCGTCAGCCCGGCGGTGGCGAGCAGCACCGGCGTCCACACGCCGGCGGCCACGACGACCATGTCCGCGCCGACGCGCCCGGCGCTGGTCTCGACGCCGGTGACGCGCCCGTCGGCGCCGCGCAGGATCCGGTCGACCGAGACGTCGGTGGACAGCTCGGCACCGAGCGCGACCGCGGCGCGCACGAGCGCGGCGGTGGCCAGCCGCGGCTCGAGCTGGGCGTCGCCCGGGTAGAGCACGCCGCCGGGAAGATCGTGGGCCGCGTGGGGCTCCTCGCGGCGCAGCGCCTGGGCGTCGAGCACCTCGCCCTCGACGCCCAGCTTGGCGAGCACGCCCGCACGCTCGGCGGCCGCCCTCAGCTCGTCCTCGGTCTCGGCGACGACGACGCTGCCCTTGCGGTCGTACTCGAAGTCGTCCTCGAACTCGCGCGCGAAACCGGCCCAGAGGTCGGCCGAGCGCAGTGCGAGTGGCAGCTCGCGGTCGAGTTCCTTGTCCCAGGCGAGCACGTTGCCCTCGCAGGCGCCGGAGCTTCCCGAGGCGACGTAGGAGCGCTCGAAGAGCCGGACGCGCACGCCGGCCGCGGCCAGGTGGTAGGCGCACGCCGCGCCTACGACGCCCGCGCCCACGACGACGACGTCAGGACTACGACCCATCGCCTCACCCTAGGGGCTGATGGACACTGGGGCTTCCGACATTCGCTGCATGCAGTCCCCTCCGGGCTTCGACAAATCGTCGTTGCGACGGGCCGCGGGGGCAACGGAGAATGCGCGGCAAGGGGACTCCTGGGTCCGTGCAAGAGGGGCGTGTCGCGGCGGTGGGTGACGGTGCCGGAGGGGTCCGGTCGCTCACCGCCTGCGCCGCCCGGCCCGCAGCAGGGCCGCGGCTCCGGTGCGCAGCGCCGGCCAGCGGCGCGACTCGCGTCCATGCAGGACCTCGACGAGCGCGGTCTGCGCCGCGAGGAGGGTCTCGTCGGCGGGCAGGCTCGGCGTTCCCGGTGCCCAGGCCGCACGCCACTCGAGCTGACGCGGGACGACGTGGCGTGCCAGGCGCACCGGCACGCCCGTCGGCGCGATGCCGTGGCGGCCGACCCAGGTGCTGACCGACGGCAACCGCCGCGCGACCCGCTCGCCCTTGGCCGCGTCGCGTGCCCAGACCGAGATCGGCCCGTCGCGCCCGTCGCGGGCGGCGACGGCCACGGCCGTGTCGGCGTCGGGCACCTCGACCACGGCGAGCATGGGGCCGGCCGGCGGCGAGACAAAGCGCGGGTCGTCAGGCGAGAGGCCCGCGATCACGGACGGTGCGGCGAAGGTCCCGTTCAGCCCCGGGACCGTCAGCGGCTCGTCGTAGCCGTCCTCGAACCGGGCGAGCGGACCGACGTCGGTGTCCTCGTCGCGGGGATCGCCGACGCGCAACGCGGCCGCGGCCGCGGTCAGCGCCTCGACCAGCCCCGGAACCGCTCCCTCGACGACCACGAGCCGCCCCGCCGCTGCCGGGTGGCGTCCGGAGCCCGCGAACGCGGCCCACAGCGCCGCCTCCACGACCTGCGCCTTGGGCGCGCCCTCGAGCACGACCAGCGTCCCGCGCCGCGCAGGTCGTGGGAGCTCGACCACGCGGCGGCAGAGCGTCGTCCAGGTTCGCCGGTCCCGGTTCGGGCACGACGGTCAGCAACTCGCCCGGCAGGCCGGCGCGCAGGAACACGGCGCGCAGGCGCAGGGCGGCCAGCGGCGCCCCGGCGGCGAGCACCACGGCGTTGCCGGCGAGCAGCGCGGCGGCGGCCTCCAGCGCGGGCTCGGCCCAGGGCGAGGCGGACGGACCGCGCAGGCCGATCACGCCCACCGGCGACTGGACCAGCCGCGTCGTGCGGCCGGCCAGGCGGGCCAGCCGCGGCGAGAGGCGCTGGTCCGTCAGTGCGCGCGGGCCGTCGGAGGCGAGCGCGTGCAGGCCGCGGACGGCGGGCAGCAGCTCCGAGAGCACGATGTGCGTGCGCGGCCAGCCGGTCTCGTCGGCGAGCGCCAGCGCGAGCGAGTCGAGCTCGTCGAGCATCGCGACGGCGGTGCGCCGGATGTAGCGCGCCCGCGAGCTGACGGGGACCAGCGACCACAGTGGGTGCGCGGTCTTCGCGGCCACGACCGCCGCCTCGAGATCGATCGGGGCGACCGTCCCGAGCCGCGCGCCGGTGGCCGGCGCGACGATGTCGCGCGGCTCAGCGGCCACGTCGTAGCTGCCCGTCGCCGGCCGCGAGGTCGCGGCGTCGCTCGGCCGAGGCCGCCCCCGCCTCAAACATCGCGCCCTCTCGCCCGCCGGATCGCGGCGAGCCGCTCGCGCAGCTCCGGCTCGTTCTCGCCCGGCTCGAAGAAGCGCAGGCCTTCACGCCCCGCGGGCAGGTGCTCCTGGTCGTTGATCGCGCCCGGCGCGCTGTGCGGGTACTCGTAGCCGATGCCGCGGCCGAGCTTGCGCGAGGCGGGATAGGCGGCGGAGCGCAGCGAGGCGGGCGGCGAGGCCGCTCCCACCTCGCGGATGTGCGCCCGCGCGGCCGCCAGCGCGCTGCCGGCGGAGTTGGACTTCGGCGCCAGCGCGAGGTAGATCGCCGCCTGCGCGAGTGCGTAGGTGGCCTCCGGCAGGCCGACGTGCTCGACGGCCGAGGCCGCCGCGGTGGCCACGACGAGCGCCTGGGGGTCGGCGTTGCCGACGTCCTCGGAGGCGAAGATCACCATCCGGCGGACGATGAAGCGCGCGTCCTCGCCGCCTTCGAGCATCGCCGCGAGGTAATACAGGGACGCGTCGGGATCGGACCCGCGAGTGGACTTGATCCAGGCCGAGATGTAGTCGTAGTGCTGGTCGCCGGACTTGTCGTAGCGCAGCGCCTTGCGCTGCATCGCGTCCTCGGCGTCGGCGAGCGTCACGGGCTGGCCGGTGCGCGTGGCGGTGTCCAGGGCGAGCTCCAGCGCGTTCAGCGAGGAGCGGGCATCGCCGCCTGAGCGCGCCGCGAAGAAGTCGATCACCTCGTCGCTGACCGTCCGCCCGACCTCGTCCAGTGCCCGCCGCAGCAGGCCGGCGATGTCCTCCGCCGTCAGCTCGTGCAGCTCGTAGACCTGGGCCCGGGAGATCAACGCCGAGTTGACCTCGAAGTACGGGTTCTCGGTCGTCGCGCCGACCAGCACCACCAGGCCCTCCTCCACGGCGGGCAGCAGCGCGTCCTGCTGGGCCTTGTTGAAGCGGTGGATCTCGTCGAGGAAGAAGATCGTGTGGCGGCCGGCGCGGCGGCGCTCGCGGGCGCGGGCCATCACCTCGCGCACCTCGCCGCGGCCCGCCTCCACGGCCGAGAGCTCCTCGAAGGCCGCGTCGGCGTACTCGGCGAGCATCCGCGCCAGCGTCGTCTTGCCCGTCCCGGGCGGTCCGTAGAGGATCATCGAGTGCGGCTGGCCCGACTGGATCGCGGTCCGCAGCGCCGATGACGGCCCCAGCAGATGCGACTGGCCGACGAACTGCTCGAGCGTGCGCGGGCGCATCCGGGCCGCGAGCGGCAGATCGGAGTCCGGCGGGGCCGCGGGGCGAGCCGGCGGCTCGTCGGGTACGTCGAAGAGCCGTCCCATTGCGCTAAGTATGCGCTGTGAGCGTCGCGGCCTTTGCCGTTGCGGCCACTACGCTCTAACCCATGGGGCTCGCCGAGGAACTGCAGGACGAGACCGCCGAGGTCCTGACGAAGCTGATCCAGTTCCGCACGGTCAACCCGCCCGGCAACGAGCGCGAGTGCCTGGAGTGGCTCGCGGGCTATCTGGAGGACGCCGGGCTCGAGGTCGAGCTCGACGGCGCCGAGCCGGAGCGCCCGAACCTCGTCGCCCGTTACAAGGGAGGCGAAGACGGGCCGGCGCTCGGCTACCTCTCCCATGTCGACACCGTGCTCGCCGACAAGGAGGACTGGAGCGCCGACCCCTGGGGCGCGGAGGTGCGCGACGGGTTCCTCTACGGCCGCGGCACGATCGACATGAAGAACCAGACGGCCGCCGAGGCCGTCGCGGCCGCGACGCTCGCTCGCGCCGGGGCGCGCTTCAAGGGCGAGCTGAAGGTGATCGCCGTCGCCGACGAGGAGACCGGCGGCGCGCTCGGCGCCAAGTGGATCACCGAGCAGCGCCCGGACCTCTCGCGCGTCGACTACCTGCTCAACGAGGGCGCCGGCGCGGTCATGCCCTACGACGGCCGCCGCCTCTACGGCGTCTGCGTGGCCGAGAAGGGCACGTTCCGCTTCAACGTCTCGACGACCGGGACCGCGGCGCACGCCTCCGTCCCGGGCCTCGCGGAGAACGCGCTGCTCAAGCTCGCCCCGGTGATCACCCGGATCGGCGAGGGCCGGCCGGGCTATGACCTGATGGAGGCCACCCGCGCGCTCGTCGTGGCGCTCGGCGAGGATCCCGACGAGCCGGCGGCCGCTGTCGCGAACGTGCGGGCGATCGCCCCGCTGCTCGCGCCGCTGGTCGACGCCGCGATGCGCGTCACGTTCGCGCCGACGATCGTCTCCGCGGGCGAGAAGATCAACGTCATCCCGGCCCGCGCGATGGTGCGCGTCGACTGTCGCGTCCCGCCCGAGATGGGCGAGGAGGTCGCGCTGCGCCGCGCCCGCGAGGTGATCGGCGACGACGAGAGCCTGCGGATCGACTTCACCGAGGCCGTGGTCGGCAACCGCTCGCCCGTCGCCTCGGCGCTGATGGACGCGATCGGCGAGTGGCTGCAGGAGAACGACCCCGGCGCCGAGGCGGTGCCCACGGTCCTGCCCGCGTTCACCGACTCGCGCTGGTTCCGGGCCGCCTTTCCCGAGTGCGTCGCCTACGGCTTCTTCCCCCAGCGCCACCAGAACGTCTACGAGACCTGGCCGCTGATGCACGCCGCCGACGAGCGCATCGACCTCCGCGACCTCGGCTTCGCCGCGGCCTTCTTCCACGACCTCCCCGGGAGGCTCCTCGCCTGATGCCCGTCCCTGAAGACAAGCTGCGCCTCGGCGGAATGGCCCTGCGCAACGGCCTGCTCGTCCACGGTCCGAGCCACTGGTCCGCCGCCGTGCGGACCAAGCAGGGCGACCTGAAGGTCGCCTCCGGCCCCAAGCCGCGCGTGACCGCGGCCGACGACATCCCCGGCCTGCGCGGGCTCGTGCGCCTCGGCGAGGCGTTCGCGGTGATCCCGCTGGTCAAGCGGGGCCTGCCCGAGGCCAAGCTCGCCTTCGAGAACCCGTCGGTGCTCGGCGTCGCCGCCGGCGCGTCGATCGCCGGGACGCTGCTGCGCCGCCGCGCGCCCGGCATCAGCGGCGAGCTGGCCTCCTCGCTGATCGCGATGGCACCGGCGCTGTTCGCGCTGCGCGGCGGTGAGCTGGCGCAGTACCACGGGGTCGAGCACAAGGCGATCGCCGCCTACGAGGCCGATGACGAGGACGCGCGCGACGCGCTCAAGGAGCACGAGCGCTGCGGCTCGCATCTGATGGCGCCGATGCTGGTGGCCAACCTGGTCGGGACGATCGTCCTCAAGCGGGCGCTCGAGCGCCCCAGCGCGGTGGCCGGCGGCGCGATGGCGCTCGCGTCCACCGCGGCGGCGGTCGAGGTCTTCGCCTGGACCGAGCGCAACGCGGAGTCTCCGGTGACGCGCCTCCTCAAGCGCCCCGGCTACGAGCTGCAGCGCGTGATCGGCACGCGCGAGCCGGACGAGCGCCAGCTCGAGGTCGGTCGCGCCGCGCTGGCGGAGATCCTCCGCGTCGAAGCCAATTAGGGTCTAGACCCCCTTTCAAGCCGGCGAGTTCTGGCGATACTCATTCGTCATGCGCGACGTCGACGGCTTCCCAGCCCCCACTCCGACTCCGACGCCCGTGGCCACGATCGCGACCTCGGCCCCTGAGGTCTCGTGGTGGGGTCACGTCGAGCCCATCATCTTCAACTGGGCGCCGATCTTCTTCATGCTGCTGATCGTCGTCTTCCTGTGGCGGACGCTGAAGCTGATGCCCAAGACCAAGCCGCAGGAGATCAAGCCCGACTCCGCGGGCTCGATCAAGTGGGACGAGGTCGCCGGCGCCGACGAGGCCAAGGCCGAGCTGCAGGAGGTCGTCGACTTCCTGCGCGACCCGGCGCGCTTCAAGGAACTCGGCGCCAAGGTCCCCAAGGGCATCCTGCTGCACGGCCCGCCCGGCACCGGCAAGACGCTGCTGGCCAAGGCCGTGGCCAACGAGTCCGGCGCCCAGTTCTTCGCGCAGTCCGCGGCCAGCTTCGTCGAGATGTTCGCCGGCCTCGGCGCCGCGCGGATCCGGCGGCTGTTCGGCGAGGCGCGCAAGCACTCGCCGGCGATCCTCTTCATCGACGAGATCGACGCCGTCGCCGCCCGCCGCGGCTCCGACAACAACTCCGAGCGCGAGCAGACGCTCAACCAGCTGCTGGTCGAGATGGACGGCTTCTCGTCCTCGGGCGAGATCGTGGTCATCGCCGCGTCCAACCTGCTCGAGAAGCTCGATCCGGCGCTGCTGCGCCCCGGCCGCTTCGATCGCCAGATCCTCGTCTCTCCGCCTGACGTCAGCGGCCGCGAGGCGATCCTCAAGGTCCACACGCGCAACAAGCCCGTGGCGGACATCGACTTCGAGGTCATCGCGCGCCAGACCGCGGGCCTGACGGGCGCCGACCTGGCCAACATCGCCAACGAGGCCGCGATCGCGGCCGCGCGCCACCGGCGCAAGCGGCTCGAGCAGTCCGACTTCGACAACGCGCTCGAACGCGTCGTGGCCGGCATGCAGTCGCGCCGGGCGCTGACCGCGCACGAGCGCCGTGTGATCGCGTTCCATGAGGCCGGCCACACGCTCTGTGCCGAGCTGCTGCCCGGGGTCGACCGCACGCACAAGGTCTCGATCGTCCCGCGCGGCAAGGCGCTCGGCTACACGCTGCACTTCCCGGAGGAGGACCGCTACCTCAAGACCCGGGCCGAGCTGCTGGACCAGATGACGGCCCTGCTCGGCGGCCGTGCGGCCGAGGAGATGGTCTTCGGGAGCATCACGACCGGCGCGTCCGACGACCTCAAGCGGGTCTCGGCGATCTCGCGCTCGATGATCCACGAGTGGGCGATGGGCACGTCCGTCAGCGCCCTCCAGCTCACGGCTGAGGGCGGCGCGGTCTCGGACCGTACGCGTGAGTTGCGCGACGCCGAGCAGCAGCATCTCGCCGACGAGGCGATGCGCCGTGCCGTGCGGCTGTTGAGCTCGCACCGGGCGCAGCTGGACCAGCTCGCCGGGGCGCTGCTGCGCCAGGAAGTGCTCGAGCGCCGCGACATCGAGCGGATCATGGAGGGCGTTCCGACCCCTGGCCGCGCGGCCTCCGGGCACCTGCGCGTGGCGGCGGCCGAGCCGCCCGACGTCCAAGAGGAATCCTAAGCGATCAAGTTTTCGCCGATCCTTCCGAATTACGAGAAGGATGGGTGCCGCAGACGACTTTCGTGCGCTGCTGGAGCCCGGCGCGATCCGCGCCGTGTTCCAGCCGATCGTGCGCCTCTCCGACCTCGGAACGATCGGCTACGAGGGACTGTCGCGCTTCCCGACACCACCCGGCCTGGTCGCGCTCCCGCCGGACGTGACGCTCAACGCCGCTGCCCGCTCGGGTCTGCGCGACGAGCTGGAGGTCGCCTGCTGGCGCGCGATCGCCGCCGCCGGCGTCCCGCCCCACGGGCGCCTGCTGTGGGTCAATCTCTCGCCCGAGGCGCTCGGGCATCCCGGGCTGCTCGAGCTGGCGGGCAAGCTGCCGTCGCGGCTCGTCATCGAGCTCACGGAGCAGGACACGGTGCTCAATCACGCGCTGCTGCGCGAACGGCTGCGGCCGTGGATCGCGCGCGGTGCGCTGGTCGCGGTCGACGACGCCGGGGCCGGCTTCACCTCGCTCGAGTACGTCGCCGACATCCGCCCCGACTTCCTCAAGCTCTCGCGCGGGATGGTCGCCGGGATCGATCTCGACAGCACCCGCGAGGACGTCCTGCGCGCGACCGCGGCGTTCGCCCGCGAGGTCGGGGCACGGATCGTCGCCGAGGGCGTCGAGCGGCCCGAGGAGCTCGCGACGCTGCGGGCGATGGAGATCGACTACGGCCAGGGCTGGCTCTTCGGCCGCCCCGGTGAGGCCTGGCCTCGCGACACTCCCGCCGCGCGGCTGCCGGTGGCCCAGATCCCGGCCAGCGGACGGCTCGAGCGCGATCTCGAGCGCGCCGGCACGGCGCGCGACGCGAGCGAGGCCATCGTCGAGCACCTGGCTCGGCGCGGGTTGCTCCCGGGCATCTTCCTCGCCCAGGGCGGGCGGCTGCGCCATCAGGCCGCGCGCGGCTTCTGGCAGGTCTACGACGGGCTGCCCGCGAGCGCGGGGATCGTCGGCCGCGTCTTCCGCACCGGCGTCGCGGCGGTGCTCGACGATGTCGGCGAGGCGC
This sequence comes from uncultured Solirubrobacteraceae bacterium, assembly GCA_963848475.1. Taxonomy (GTDB): domain Bacteria; phylum Actinomycetota; class Thermoleophilia; order Solirubrobacterales; family Solirubrobacteraceae; genus Solirubrobacter. The sequence continues at coordinate 469,563 of CAWKDW010000014.1, forward strand.
CCGACTACCTGCCCTCCGTGCCCGGGATTCGTGCCGAGGTCTGTCTTCCGCTGATCGTCGCCGGCCGCGTCGTCGGCGTGCTCAACGCCGAGTCCGTGACGGCGATCGACGCCGCGACGGTGGCCGAGCTCGAGCGCTGCGCCGCGCTGCTGACGGCACGGTTGGAGGAGGTGGGCGCGGTGGGCGCGGCCTCGCCCGCGCAGCGTCTGGCCCGCACCGCCGCCCGCCTGGCGTCGACCGAGGACCCCGAGGACGTCGTGCGCGAGGCGCTCGCCGCCGCGCTCGAGCTCTCGGGCTGCGAGTCCGGCTTCATCGCGCTGGCCGACGGGCACGGCGCGCTCTACCCGCATCTCGCCGAGGGTCCGTTCGGTGTCGCCTTCTCTCAGCTCGCGTCCGAGGAGATCGCCTCGATGGCCTCCTGGGTCGACGACGGCACCTCGACCTACACGGTCGGCGACACCGCCGGGCGCGGCTTCGCCGGGCATGAGGTGCTGCGCCGGACCGGCGTCGGCTCCCTGATCGTGCTGCCGCTCGTCGTCGCGGCGACCGGCTCGGCCTGATCGTCGTCGCCGATCGCGCCAACCGCCGACCCGCTCCCGAGGACATCGAGCTGCTGGAGCTGCTCGCGCTCCAGGCCGCGACGGGACTGCGCATGGCCAGCGTGATCAACGAACTGCGCGAGCGCTCCACGCGCGACCCGCTGACCGGGCTGCACGCATCGCTGCCGCCGCTCCCCGACCGGACCGGCGTCGTGCTGCTGGATGTCGATGGGCTCGGCGAGGTCAACGGCAAGGGCGGCCAGGTCGCCGGCGATGATGTCCTGCGCGCCACCGCCGGCCTGCTGCGTGAGCTGATGCCCGCCGGCGGCCAGGCGTTCCGGATCGGCGCCGACGAGTTCGCCGTCACGCTCGACCCGCGCCATGCCGCCAATGCCGAGGCCATCGGCTGGGAACTGCGCTCGCAGGCGCCGGCCAGGCTCGGCCGCACCGTCTCCGTGGGGGTCGCCGTCGGCGAGCCGGGGGAGAGCGGCGAGGCCGTCGTGCTGCGTGCCGGCGTCGCGCTCGAGGGCGTCAAGCGCCGCGGCCGCGACGGCGTCGGCGTCGCCTAACCCACCACCAGGTCGAAGGCACCGGCCCGGGCCGTGACGCGCTCCAGGCCGCCGACGAGCAGTTCGCCGTCGCAGTTGAACTCGGAGCCGGCCGGCAGCTCGACCTCGACGATCGAGCCGACGAAGTGCGCGACGGCGCGCTGGCGCTCGATCGTCTGCGTGCGCAGGCCCCACGCGCGCCGGACGAGCTTGATCCGCGAGCCGGCCGGGACGACCACGACGTCGAGCTCGCCGTCGTTGCAATCGGCGGCACCGATCCCGGAGCCGCCGCCGAAGGCGCCGGTGCAGGCGACGATCACCTGCCACGCCTGGCCGTCGTAGACGGGCCTGCCGTCCACCCGCAGGGCGGCCTGCAGCGGGCGGCCCGTCAACGCCGCGCGGGTCGCGCCGATCGCATACGCGAGCGGGCCGAGGCGTGATTTCAGCGGCTGCGCGCGGCGCGCGGCGACCGAGGCCAGGCCGGCGCTGGCGACGTTGACGAACGGTCGTCCGTCCGCGAGCCGGCCGAGCTCGCGCGGACGCAGCTCGGTGCCGTTGGCCGCCAGCGCCGCGGCCGCGAGCCGGTCCAGCGGCAGCCGGTTGGCGCGCGCGAAGTCGTTCGCGGTCCCCGCGGCGATCACGGCCAGCGGGACGTCGAGGCGGCCGGCGAGCTCCGCGACCGGGGCGATCGTCCCGTCCCCGCCCGCGACCGCGATCCGGTCCGGCTGGAAGCTCGCGACGCGCTCGAGCTCCGCCGGTCCCGTCACCAGCACGTCGGCGCCCCGCATCGCCGCCGCGAGCGGCGCGGGGTCGAGCCCGCCCCCTGAGGCGCTATTGGCCACCAGTGCGATGCGCACGCTGGTCGAAGATACACTCGCTCGCGTGTTCGGCCGCATTGACCACATCGGGGTCGCGGTCGCCGATCTCGACTCGGCGATCGAACTCCATACCCGCGCCTACGGCATGCCGCTCGTGCATCGCGAGACGATCGCGGAGCAGGGCGTCGAGGCCGTGCTGCTCGACGTCGGCTCCAGCCACGTCGAGCTGCTGTCGCCCTTGAGCGAGGACTCGCCCGTCGGGCGCTTCCTGGCCTCCAAGGGCCCGGGTCTGCACCACGTCGCCTACCAGGTCGCCGACGTGCAGGCCGCGCTCAGCGCGGCGCGCGATGCGGGGCTGCGGCTGATCGACGAGGTGCCGCGCACCGGCATCCGGGGAACGCAGGTCGCGTTCCTGCACCCCGCCACGGCCGGCGGCGTCCTGACCGAACTCGTCCAGCCCGTGGAGGCACATTGAGCACTAACGCCGTACGTCGCACCGCCGTCGGGTTCCATGGTGGCCAGGTGCTCTCCCTGCGCCTCCCCGAAGAGGTGCTCACCAGCCTGCGCGAAACGCTCAAGGAGGGCAAGGAGCGCTGGGTCGAGGTCGAGGCCTCCGACGGCGCCGTCCTCGTCGACGTGGGCCAGGTCGTGTATCTGCGCGTTGAATCAGACGAACACCGCATCGGCTTCTGACGAGAGCCGCGAGTCCGCGGCGAGGGCGCACGCCAGCGTTCGTTCTGGAGAATCGCTTCGCGGTCTCTCCGGCTTCCGCGTCCGCGCCAACGCCGTCGATCTCGCGCTCTACCGGCGCGTGCGGCTGCTCGCGCACTCGCCGGACGCCGTGACCTGGGTCCGCCGGTACTCGCACCTGGGTGAGCACGGCGCGGTCTGGCTCGTCAGCGGCGGCGCGGCCGCGCTCGTCGACCGTCCCCGGCGGCGGCGCTGGCTGCGCGCCACCGCGGCCGTCGGCGCCGCGTACGCAACATCCACATCGATCAAGCTCGCCGTCGGCCGCAAGCGCCCGGCGATCGAGGACCTACCGCACCTGATGGCCACACCCACCGGACTTTCCTTCCCCTCGACGCACACCGCGTCGTCGTTCGCCGCCGCGCGGGCGTTCGGCGCGCTCGTGCCCGGGCCGCCGCTGCTCCTCGCGGCCGCCGCGATGGCGCTCTCCCGCCTCTATCTCGGCGTGCACTACCCGTCCGACGTCGCCGCGGGCGCCGCGCTCGGCGTCCTGATCGGGAGCCTGGGCCGATGATGAAGGTCGGCCTCGTGGGGATGCCCAACGCGGGCAAGTCCTCGCTCTTCAACGCCTTGAGCCAGGCGGGCGCGGAAGCCGCCAACTACCCGTTCACGACGATCGAGCCCAACGTCGCCACGGTGCCGGTCAAGGACGAACGGATGGAGCAGGTCGCGGCCACCGTCGAGCGCCTCCAACATCGTCTGGGACACGATCGAGTTCCACGACATCGCCGGGCCTCGTCGCCGGCGCGAGCAAGGGCGAGGGCCTCGGCAACAAGTTCCTGGCCAACATCCGCGAGTGCGACGCGCTGCTGCACGTGGTCCGCACGCATACCGACGACAACGTCATCCACCCGGAGGGCAAGGTCGATCCGGCGGCGCGACATCGAGACATCGAGACCGAGCTGCTGCTCGCCGATCTCGACACCGCCGAGCGCCGCCACGCCAAGGTCGTCCGCGAAGCCCGCTCCGGCGACCGCGCGGCGATCGCCGAGGAGGTCTACCTGCGCCAGGTCATCGAGGCGCTGCAGTCCGGCAAGCCCGCTCGTTCGGTCCCGGTCCCCCAGGACGCGCCGGACGCGATGCGCAACCTCTCGCCCGCTCACCGGCAAGCCGGTGCTGTTCGTGGCCAACGTCGACGAGGGCGACGATGCGAGTTCCCGCTGCCGTCGCCGACCACGCCGCCGCCACGGGCGCCGCGCGCGGTCGCGGTCTCCTCCCGCGTCGAGGCCGAGTTGCGCGAGCTCGACGACGAGGAGGCGGCGATGATGCGCGAGGAGCTCGGCGTCGGCGAGTCGGGCCTGAACCGCGTCGTCAACGGCGCCTTCGGCCTGCTGAAGCTGATCGCGTTCTTCACCGCCGGGGAGGCCAAGCCCGCCCAATGCTGGCACCTGCGCGACGGGCTGACCGCCTGGCACGCCGCGGGCCAGATCCACTCCGACATCCAGAAGGGCTTCGTCCGCGCCGAGGTCATCGGCTGGGACGCGCTCGTCGAGGCGGGGGGCTACGCCGGCGCGCGCGATCGCGGCACGCTGCGCCTCGAGGGTCGCGACTATCCGATGAACGACGGCGACGTGCTGACCGTCAAGTTCACGCCATAGCGACAAGTTGCTTCATCGGTCAGCAAATAGTCGGTAGGGTCGGGCCGTGAGACGGCCCTTCCTGCTGCCGGGCCCGGATGTCGGTCGCCTGCTCCTCGACCGGCTCGTCGCCGAGGGCGTGCGCTACGGGCGCGATTTCGCGCTTCTGCGGATCATCGTGCCGCTGGGCACGGCCGACGAGGTGGCGCCCTGGATCGGCGGCTGCCTGCGCGACGCGGACGTGGTGGTGCGCTGGGAGGCCGACGAGTTGCTTGCGCTGTTGCCCGCCACCGATCGCGCCGGCGCCGACCGTGCGGCGCAGCGGCTGCGTGAGGCGATCGACACGCTGATCGCGGTCGGCTCCGCCCACTGGGTGGGCGACACCGCGCACGACCTGCTCAGCCGGGCTGAGCCGCGTCGCTGAGGCGTTTCGCGAGCCGCCCCATGCCGATCTCCTCGGCGGCCTTGGCACCGCGCGCGTAGTCGGTCGGCGCGTCCGCAGGAGGCTCGAGGGGAACGTGGCGCAGCGTCGCGATGTCGCGGAACGTGCGCAGCTCGGCGGCCTGCTCGATCAGGGCCTTGCGCACGCTCGGCGTCTCGCGGATCGCGCCGAGGATCACGTGCTCGAGGTCGCCCTTGCGCCGCAGCAGGTCGGCGGCGGTCTTGGCGCCGATGCCCTTCGCGCCCGGGAGCCCGTCGGAGGGGTCGCCGCGCAGGGCGATGAAGTCCGGCACCTGCTCCGGGTCGATGCCGTAGATCTCGCGCACCTGGTCCGGGCCGACCTCGTCCGGGCCCTGCTGGCGGGCGCGCTGGAGCAGGATCGTCACGTCCTCGCTCGCGCACTGGAACATGTCGCGGTCCGCGGTCAGGATCATCGCCTTGCCGCCGGATTCCGGCCTCCAGCGCGGCGTAGGAGCCCATCAGGTCGTCGGCCTCGAGGTCTTCGTGGCCGAGCACCGTCCACCCGAGCGCCTCGTAGAGCGCGCCGGCGCGCTCCCACTGCCAGGCCAGGTCGTCGGGCATCGGCGGCCGCGCCGCGTGGTAGTCCGGGTAGGCCTCGACGCGGTAGTGGGCGGACTCCTGGCCGAAGCACATGACCACGGCGCGCGGCCGGTACTTCTCGATGCACCAGAGGGTCATGTTGACCGAGCCGACGAGCGCGTTGACCGGCCGGCCCTCCGCGCCCTTGATCGAGTCGGGCAGCGCGAAGAAGCCGCGATAGAGCAGTCCGGGGGTGTCACACAACAGGAGCGGAGCGGGCACGGCGGGAAGTATGGTGCCCCGCCATGCGGACGATCACCGGTATCGAAGAACTCAAGGCCGCCGTCGGCGAGGTCCTCGGCACCTCCGACTGGCACGAGGTGACCCAGAAGGCCGTCGACACGTTCGCCGACGTCACCGGCGATCACCAGTGGATCCACGTCGACGTCGAGCGCGCCATCCAGACCCCGTTCGGCGGCACGATCGCCCACGGCTACCTCACGCTCTCGCTCGGTCCGGCCCTCAACAACCAGGTCTTCAAGCTCGAGGGCTTCGCCTTCGCCCTCAACTACGGTCTCAACAAGGTCCGATTCCCGGCTCCGGTCCCGATCCCCTCCAACGTGCGGGTCTCCCCGAAGGTCACAGAAGTGACCGACATCCCGGGTGGCGCCCAGGTCGTCTTCGAGGTCTCCTTCGAGCGCGAGGGCACCGAGAAGCCGGTGTGCGTCGCCGAGACCGTCGTGCGGGTCTACGCGGGGTAGCCCGGCGCGCGTCTCGCTCATCGGCTGGCCAGGGGGTGTGTCCGGAATGTCTCCTCTCAGGCGACATTCCCGACACCCCCCAAACCTGATGTCCCTCGGTCAGCCGAGGGTGACGGCGGGGCCCGCGGCGCCCTGGAGCGTGACGCGGTAGGTGCCGGCGACGGAGGCGCGCCAGCGGTAGGTGCCGGTGCGGCTGGTGCGGACGTGGCCCACGTTCTGCCAGGCCGTGCCGCGGAGCGCCTGGACGCGCAGCTTGGCGCGGCCGCGCGGGCCGACGACCGTGCCGCGGAGCACGCCGGCGGAGGGCTCGTCGACGAAGGCGAAGGAGCGCGGCGGGATCGTCGCGCCGCCGGACGGGTCGCCGCCGACGGCCGGGGTCTTCTTCTCCTTGACGCCGCTGATGGCGTTGAAGCTCGCCCAGGTGTCGAACAGGCCCAACCGGGCGCGCAGGGTCGCGCCGTCGACCGTGGTCGAGCCGCGTGAGCCGATGACCTCCGCGGTCACGATCCGCGGCGAGACGCCGCGCTTCTTGATGCGGATGCCCTTGAAGGACCCCCGCACGAGTGAGCCGAGCTTGCGCGAGGCCTGGGACATCGTGAGCTTGATCGTCCAGCGATGGCGGGGCGAGACGCGGTCGAACTCGTCCTCGACGGACTTCAGCCAGGGCTTCGGCTCGCTGCCGAGCGAGGTGTTCTCGACCGACTCGGTGCGTCCGCCGGAGGTGGAGAAGAAGAAGGTGACGACGGGCTCGCCGTTGTAGGTGACGATCTGCCCGCGCGTGTCGGCCACCGCGCGATTGGTGGCGGCGGTCTCGACCGCGACGCCCTTGTAGACCTGTGAGCGGGTGTCGGCGAACGCGTCGAAGTCGTTGCCGCGAGCAGTCGTGATCGCGTAGGTGCGGGCCGCGATCGCCTGGGCCTTGAGCGCCTCGGCGGGCCAGGAGGACGGTGACTCCGCGGGCACGACGCCCTGGAGGTAGTCGTCCAGCGCGACCCGGTTGATCACGCTGATCCCGCTGAAGACGGTCGGGGCGAACTGCAGCACGCCGCGGTACCCGCCGAGCGAGCCGAGCTTGGTGACGCCACCGTCGCCGGCGACCTCCAGCGGCGCGGTGAAGCTCGCGACCCGCCTGCCGGCCGTGCTGAGCTCGACCTGGCTGAGGCCGCGGCGCTTGACCGTGTAGGTCTTCGTCGGGTCGAGCTTGCGCGTCCCCGCCTGCCGCGCGCCGGTGATCCGGGCGCTCGAGGTCTGTGCGATCAGCTGGATCCGGACCGCGCGGTCGGGGTCGGTGGTCCCGAGTGCGGTGCCGGTGTAGTAGTGCGCGAGGATCTCGGCGGCGCTGCGGCCCTGCTGGGCGTAGCCCATCGCGCCGTACTGGCTCATGCCCACCCCGTGACCGAACCCCGCGCCGCGGATCGTGAAGGTCGTCCGGGCAGCGGCGGCCGAGGCCGGGGCGCTGAGGGCGAGCAAGAGCATCGCCGCGATGATGGAGTACGTCCGGGTCATAGGATCAGCGGCGCAAGCGCCTGTCTAAGTTAGCCGGACACACTGGTTGGGGAGGAGTTGCGGACATTGAGCTCGCGCAAAGCATCTGACCTGTTCGTGGAATGCCTCGAGGCCGAGGGGGTCAAGTACGTCTTCGGCATACCGGGTGAAGAGACGCTGGATCTGAACGAGTCCCTGCAGGATTCGTCGATCTCCTTCCTGCCGGTTCGACACGAACAGGGCGGGGCCTACATGGCCGACATGTACGGACGCCTGACCGGGCGCGCCGGCGTCTGCCTCGGGACGCTCGGGCCGGGGGCGACGAACTTGATCACCGGCGTGGCCGACGCCTTCCTCGATCGCTCGCCGCTCGTCGCCCTGACCGGCCAGGCGGACCTCCAGCGCATGCACAAGGAGTCCCACCAGCACATCGACATCGTCTCGATGTTCAAGCCGGTGGTGAAGTGGAACACGCGCCTGAACGCGGCGGCGGTGATCCCGGAGGTCGTTCGCAAGGCGTTCAAGGTCGCGCAGGAGCCCAAGCCCGGCCCGACGCACATCGAGCTGCCCGAGGACGTCATGGAGGCCCAGGTCGACGCCGAGCCGCTGCCCGAGGGCGGGCGCGACCGGCGGCTGGAGCCGAGCGCCGGCGACCTGCTGGCGGCCGCGGAGCTGATCCGCGACGCGATCCACCCGATCATCCTGGCCGGCAACGGCGTCGCCCGCGCGGGTGCCTCGGCGGCGCTGCGCGAGCTCGCGCGCTCGGCGGGGATCGGCGTCGCCGAGACGTTCATGGGCAAGGGGGCGCTCGACTACACCGACCTCAACGCGCTCGGCACCGTCGGCCTGCAGTCTCGCGACTACGCGCTGGCGGGCTTCGAGGACGCCGACGTCGTGATCACGGTCGGCTACGACCTCGTCGAGCACTCGCCGGCGAACTGGAACCCGAAGCGCGACAAGACGATCGTGTGCATCGACAGCGTGCCGTCGGAGGTCGACGAGCACTTCATCACGGAGATCGATCTCGTCGGCGACCTCTACCACATCCTCAGCCGGCTGACCGAGGAGTTGCGCCACTCGACGCGGACCACGCGCAGCTCGCGCCTGGACGACATCGTGCTCGGTCGCTTCGAGGCCGGCAAGGATGACGACGCGTTCCCGATGCAGCCGCCGCGCGTGCTCTGGGAGATCCGCAAGGCGCTCGGGCGCCACGACATGCTGATCTCCGACGTCGGCCTGCACAAGCTCTGGATCGCGCGCATGTTCCCCGCCCACGAGCCCAACACGGTGCTGATCGCCAACGGGCTGGCCGGGATGGGGATCGCGCTGCCGACCGCGATCGCGGCCAAGCTGGTGCACCCCGGCCGCAACGTCGTGACCGTCAACGGCGACGGCGGCTTCCTGATGAACGTGCAGGAGCTCGAGACGGCCGTGCGGCTGAAGACCCCGATCGTGAACGTGATCTGGGAGAACTCCCAGTTCGGCTCGATCGTGTGGAAGCAGGACAAGAAGTTCGGCCGTCACTTCGGAACGGACTTCACCAACCCGGACTTCGTCAAGCTGGCCGATGCCTTCGGCCTGCCGGCCTGGCGCTGCGAAAAGGTCGAGGATTTCGGCCGCCATCTGCGCCACGCGCTTTCGTTGGACCTCCCCAGCGTGATAGTTGTCCCGATCGACTATTCCCTCGACGTCTCGATCTCCGAGGAACTCGGAACGGAAACGGTGGTGGCATGAGCGCAACACAAGAGCGGACTGTGGTGGACGAGGTCCCGACGCAGTTGTTCATCGGTGGCGAGTGGCGCGACGCAAGCGGCGGCGCCACGCTGGATGTGGAGGACCCCTCGACGGGCGAGACGCTGACGAGCGTCGCCGACGCCACGCCGGAGGACGCGAAGGCCGCGCTGGACGCCTGCTGCGCCATCCAGGGCGAGTGGGCGACGCACCCGCCGCGCGAGCGCGGCGAGATCCTGCGGCGCGCGTTCGAGATCCTGACCGAGCGCAGCGACGAACTGGCGCTGCTGATGACGCTCGAGATGGGCAAGCCGGTCGCGGAGTCCAAGGCCGAGATCACCTACGCCGCCGAGTTCTTCCGCTGGTTCTCGGAGGAGGCCGTGCGCATCGAGGGCCGCTTCGGGACCGCGGCCACCGGCGTCGGACGCCTGATCACGATGAAGCAGCCGATCGGCCCCTGTTACGCGATCACGCCGTGGAACTTCCCGATGGCGATGGGCACGCGCAAGATCGGTCCCGCTGTCGCGGCCGGCTGCACGATGGTCATCAAGCCCGCGCAGCAGACACCGCTGTCGATGTACGCGCTGGCGGGGATTCTCGCCGAGGCCGGTCTGCCCGGCGGCGTCTTCAACGTGATCACGTCGAGCTCGTCGAGCGGCGTCTCGAAGCCGATCATCTCCGATCCGCGGCTGCGCAAGCTCACGTTCACGGGCTCGACCGAGGTCGGCCGCAAGCTGATCGAGCAGTCCGCCGAGGGCGTGCTGAAGGTCTCGATGGAGCTCGGCGGCAACGCGCCGTTCCTGGTCTTCGACGACGCCGACATCGACGCCGCCGTCGAGGGCGCCGTGATCGCGAAGATGCGCAACGGCGGCGAGGCCTGCACGGCGGCCAACCGCTTCCACGTCGCCGATTCCGTCGCGAGCGAGTTCGCGGAGAAGCTGGCCGCCAAGCTGGGCGAGATGAAGGTCGGGCGCGGCACCGACGATGGCGTCAAGGTCGGTCCGCTGATCGACGCCACCCAGCGCGACAAGGTCGCCGAGCTCGTCGAGGACGCGACGTCCAAGGGCGCCAAAGCGCTGCTCGGCGGCACCCGCCGCGACGGCGCCGGCTACTTCTACGATCCGACGGTGCTCACCGACGTCAGTGCCGACGCGAACCTGCTGACCGAGGAGATCTTCGGCCCGGTGGCGCCGATCATCGGCTTCGACTCCGAGGAGGCGGCGATCGCGGCCGCCAACGACACCGAGTACGGGCTGGTGGCCTACGTCTACACGTCCAACCTCAAGCGCGCCTTCCGCGTCTGCGAGGCGCTCGATACCGGCATGATCGGTCTCAACCAGGGCATCGTCTCCAACGCCGCGGCGCCGTTCGGCGGCGTCAAGGCCTCGGGCCTCGGGCGCGAGGGCGGCCCCGAGGGCATCGACGAGTTCCTCGAGACGAAGTACATCGCGATGTCGATGTGAGCGACCCGCTCGCCCAGTTCAGTGCGTGGTACGAGCACGCCGTGGCCGCCGGGCTCCCCGAGCCCGAGGCCATGGCGCTCGCCACTTCGACGCCGGACGGCGTGCCGTCCGTGCGCTACGTGCTGCTCAAGGGCATCGACGGACTGGGCGTTGAGTTCTTCACCAACTACGAGAGCCGCAAGGGCCGCGAGCTGACCGCGAACCCGCGCGCGGCGCTCGCGATCCTCTGGAAGCCCCTCCAGCGCCAGGTGCGGCTGGAGGGACCGGTCGAGGTGCTGAGCACCGAGGAGTCCGACGCCTACTTCGCGTCGCGCTCACGCGGCTCGCAGCTGGGCGCCTGGGCCTCGCGCCAGAGCGAGGCGATCCCGGACCGCGAATGGCTCGAGAACCGCCTGGCCGAGGTCGAGGCCCAATACGAGGGCGCGGTGCCGCGCCCGCCGCACTGGGGCGGCTTCCGGCTGGTCCCGGAGTCGATCGAGTTCTGGGAGGGCCGCCCCAACCGCCTGCACGACCGCGAGGCGTTCACTCGGGACGCCGGCGGCGCCTGGGCCTCGCGGCGACTGTCGCCGTAGAGCGTGAGACGAGGGACCGCAGCGCGGCCGGGCCGATCCCGCAGCAGCCACCGAAGAGCTGCGCGCCGCTGACGTCCCAGGCCTGCTCGCCGCCGCTCCAGCGCTTGGAGGCGGCGTCGTAGGTGCGGCCCGCGTTCGGGTAGGCGATCAGCGGCTTGTCGGTGACCGTCCGCGCACGTCGCAGCAGCTCGTCGACGTATCGCGGCGCGGTGCAGTTCACGCCGACCGCGACGACCTTCGATGACTCCACGGCCACGACCGCGTCCTCGATCCGCTCACCGTGCGCGGTCCGCTCACCGTCGGGGCAGGTGAACGTGACCCAGGCGTCGGGCGCGTCGAGTTCCTCGAGCAGCCGTACGATCGCCGCCGCCTCGTCAAGACGTGGCTGCGTCTCGACCGCGATGCAGTCCGGCTCCGCGCCCAGCAGCAGGCGCAGGCGCCGCTCGTGGAAGCCCTCAGGCACCTCGTAGTCGCCGGTGTACTCCTCACCCCCCGCCAGCGATGCGCCATAGGGTGCCACCGACGCCGCGACCAGCACGCCCGCCTGGCGCGCGACGCGCACGCTCTCCGCGAGCAGGTCGTCCGGCGCCTGATAGCTGGCACTGATCACGATCTCCGCGCCGGCGGCGACGAAGGCGCGGTGCGCGGCCAGGACGAGCGAGGGATCGTCGCGCAGCGCGCGCGCCGTCCAGAGGCGGTCGTCGAGGTCGGCGCCGAGCTCCTCGAGCGCCGTCGAGAGGCCGCCGTCGAGCGCGACGGGGCGGCCGTCAGCCAGTCGCTCGCGCAGGCTCACGCCGCCGTACCGCCACGGACATCACTCCCGCCAGGATCAGCAACACGCCGCACAATTGCAGCACCGACGGCTCCTGTCCGAGCAGGATCGCACCCAGCAGGACCGAGCCGATCGGCTGGATCGTCAGGATCATCGACGTCAGCGCCGCGGGCAGCCGTGGCAGCGACACCGTGATCAGCATCCAGCCGAGCACCTGCGAGGTGAGCGCGAGCGTGATCAGCCAGCCGGCGCTCGGCCACGTCGGCGCCATGTCGTCGACGCCGATCACCAGGCCGCAGGCCAGCGACACGACCGCGGCCACCAGCGACATGTCGAACAGCGCGCCGGCCGGCCGGCGCAGGTCCATGCTCCCCTGGCGCTGGACGAGCAGGAACGCGGCGTAGGCCAGCCCGGTGGCGATGCCGAGCAGCGCGCCGCGCGCCGGGTTGGAGCCGTAGGCGCCGTCCTCGAGCGCGCCGGAGACCAGCAGGACCCCGACGCATACCGGCGGCAGCGCGAACAGGATGCTGCGCGGCACGCGCTCGCCGAGCACGGCCAGCGCGAGGAATGGGACGACCACGACCTGCAGGTTGCCGAGCACGGTCGCCAGGCCCGCGCCGACGTCGTGGATCGTGTAGTGCCAGACGAGGATGTCGATCGCGAAGAGCACGCCGGCGGCGGACGCGAGCCGGCGTTCACGCGCGCTGCGCGGGCCGTAGCGGCGGTGCTCCCACCACGCGATCACCCCGAGCGCCGGCAGCGCGTAGGCGCAGCGCCAGACCGCGGCGGCGGCGGGTGAGACGTCGGCGAGGTCGACGAGGATCGCGGAGAAGGCGATCACGAGCGCGCCGAGCACGCCCGCCGCGACCGGCCGGCCCCTCACCCGACGATGCAGGCGGTGCCGACCCGCCGGAAGCCGACGCGGCGGTACACGTTGGAGATCGCTTCGCCGCCGGCCGAGAGGAACACGATCTCGGCCCCGTGTTCGAGCGCGTCCTCGACCAGCGCGCCGGTGACCGCGCCACCGAGGCCCTGCCGGCGGAAGGCCGGGAGCGTGGCGACGCCGACGATCTCGGTGACCGCGCCGACCGGCTGGTGCTGGCCCGCGGCGACCGGGCCGATCCGGCCCTCGGCCACGGCCATCACCGTGACGCGGTCGCGCAGACGGCCGCGGAGGAAGTCCAGGCCGGCGTCGTCGGCGGCCGTGTCGCGCTCCGTGCGCCCCTGCGGCCCCGCGGCGGTGCCGGGAGCGGCGAAGCCGACGTACTGCACGGCGCGGGCGGTGGCGAGCCCGGGGTCGTCGGCGTCGAGGATCCGCAACTCCAGCCCGGACGGCGGCTCCGGCGCACGCCAGGCCGAGTGCTCGAGCACCATCAGCGGCGCCTCGAGCACCTCCAGGCCCGCCTCGCGCGCCGCGGCGAGCAGCGAGGGCGTCGTCTCGTGCACCCACTCGAAGGCCTCGGGCTGGCCCAATTCCCGCTTGCGGGCCTGCGCCTTGCGCACGTCGCCGGTGGTGAACTCGTGCTCGAGGCCGAGCCGGGGCCGCGCGTAGTACGGCCACGGCCCCGTCCCGACGAACAGCGTGAACGGGCCGCACTCCTCCGCCCGTGCCGCGGAGCGCGGCACGGCGTCGTAGTACGACTCGATCTGTTGGAGATCAGCCAGCGGAGGATCCTGCGGCGATCTTGCGCAGGTCGAGCGCCTTGTCCAGCGTCTCCTCGTCGACGCCGTGCTTGCGGGCGACCTCGCGCAGCGTGCCGCCGGAGGCCGCCGCGTCCTTGACGATCTCGGCGGCCTTGTCGTAGCCGATGAACGGGTTCAGCGCGGTGGCGACGGCCAGCGTGCCCTCGGCCGAGGCCTCGCAACCCGGCAGGTTGGCCTCGATGCCGTCGACGCACTTCTCGGCAAACAGGCGCGAGGCGCTCGACAGCAGTGCGATCGACTGCAGCAGGTTGCGCGCGATCAGCGGGATCCGCACGTTGAGCTCGAACTGGCCCTGGAGGCCGCCGATCGTGATCGCCGTGTCGTTGCCGATCACCTGGGCGCCGACCTGCAGGACGACCTCCGGGAGCACCGGGTTGACCTTGCCCGGCATGATCGAGGAGCCCTTCTGCAGCTCCGGCAGGTACAGCTCGCCGATGCCCACGCGAGGGCCGGAGCCCATCAGCGCGAGGTCGCCGGCGATCTTGATCAGCGAGACCGCGATCACCTTCAGGGCGCCGGAGAGCTCGACGAGCGCGTCGCGGTTGGCCTGGGCCTCGAACGGGTCCTCGGGCGGCGAGATCGTCAGGCCGGTGTCCGCCTCCAGACGCTCGCGCACCTTCGCCGCGAAGTCCGGGTGGGTGTTCAGGCCGGTGCCGGTGGCGGTGCCGCCGAGCGGGATCTGGGCGACCTGGGGCAGCGCGTTGAGGACGCGCTTGCGGCCGAGCCGGATCTGCGCGGCGTAGCCGCCGAACTCCTGGCCCAGCGTGACCGGGACGGCGTCCATCAGGTGCGTGCGGCCGGACTTGACGATGTCCTTGAACGCCTCGGCCTTCGTCGCGAAGCTCGCCTCGAGCTGCTCGAGCGCCGGCAGCAGCGTGTTCGTCGCCTCGTCCAGCGCGGCCAGGTGGACGGCGCTCGGGAAGACGTCGTTGGACGACTGCCCCATGTTCACGTGGTCGTTCGGGTGCGCGCCCTCGCCCGCGAGGTTGGCGATGACCTCGTTGGCGTTCATGTTCGACGACGTGCCCGAGCCGGTCTGGAAGACGTCGATCGGGAACTGCGCGTCGTGCTTGCCCGCGGCGATCTCGTCGCCCGCGGCGGCGATCCGCTCGGCCAGGTCGGCGTCGAGCAGGCCGAGTTCGGCGTTGGCCCGCGCGGCCGTGCCCTTGATGCGACCGAGCCAGCGGACGACCGGCAGCGGCACGCGTTCTCCTGAAACTGGGAAGTTCGCGACGGCCTTCGTCGTCTCGCCGCCCCACAATTCCGTCGAGGTCTCCTGCACGCTCATGGGCTCCTCCGGATCATCAAGTTCGCTCTAGGCCTTACGCTAGCGCTGCGTGCCCGAAACTTCGCCTGTCGGCTGCCGTGGCCGGGTGACCTCCACCGGCGGCATTCGCCCTGGGCGTACGGGCGAGGTGATGGTGGCGATCCGCGGCGGGGTCGAGGCCTTTCTCGCGCGTGACGCCGACGGCGGAGCGATCGAGCCGTACACGGAGATCGTGGTCGTCGACTACGAGCCGCCCCGCGTGGTGCTGGTGGCCGCGTATCCCAAGGAGACCTGAGTGAATTCCACCGTCATCATCGTCCTCGTGGTCATCGTCGGCGTGCCATTGGCGCTGGCGATCATCTTCAAGACGCTGTGGAAGGTTCCGGCGGCCGATCAGGCGCTGATCGTGACCGGTTTCGGCGTCAAGGGCCGGGCGGTCGGCGATCGCATCTTCAAGATCGTCACCGGCGGCGGCGCGTTCGTGTTCCCGGTGATGCAGAAGGCGCAGTACCTGGGGATGTCGGCCGACAAGGCCCTGCTCGAGGTCGAGGGCGTGGACTCGCAGAAGATCCCCGTGGGGGTGCGCGGCGTCGCGATCTTCAAGGTCGGCGACGACGAGCGCTCGATCACCAACGCCGGCACGCGCTTCCTGGACGCCCAGGAGGGCCAGATGCACGACCTCGTCCGCGAGGTCTTCCACGGCCATCTGCGCTCGATCATCGGCGGCCTCTCGGTCGAGGACCTGATCGCCAACCGCAACGAGCTCGCCCAGGCCACGCGCGACGCCAGCGCCGACGAGATGCAGAAGCTCGGCCTGATCATCGACTCGCTGCAGATCCAGGAGATCATCGATCCGACCGGCTACATCCGCGCCCTGGGCGAGCCGCGGGCGGCCGAGGTCAAGATGCGCGCGCGGATCGCCGCCGCGGCCTCCGATCGCGAGGCGACCGAGCGCGAGCAGGAGGCCGAAGCGCTGAAGGCCGCCGCACGGCGCGACTCGGAGATCAAGCGCGCCGCCTACCAGGCGGAGATCGACAAGCAGACGGCGATGTCCGCCCAGGCCGGCCCGCTGGCCGACGCCGAGGCGCGCAAGCAGGTCGTCGTGCAGGAGACCGCGGTCGCCGAGCTCGAGGCCGAGCGCGAGGAGAAGCGCCTCGACACGCAGGTGCGCAAGCCCGCCGACGCGGCCGCCTACGAGAAGCAGGTCCAGGCCGAGGCCGAGCGCGTCGCCCGCATCTCGATCGCCGAGGCCCAGGCCCGCGAGGTCGAGCTCGCCGCCGCCGCCAAGTCCAAGCAGATCGAGCAGATCGGCAACTCCGAGGCGCGCATCACGAGCGCCCGCGGCATCGCCGACGGCGAGGCCACGCGCGCCAAGGGCGAGGCCGAGGGCGCGTCGATCCGCGCCAAGGGCCTGGCCGAGGCGGAGGCGATCGGCAAGCGCGCCGAGGCGCTGGAGAAGCAGTCCGACGCCGTCATCGGCCAGCAGATCGCCGAGCAGCTGCCGGAGATCGTGCGCGCCGCCGCCGAGTCGTTCAAGTACGTCGACAACCTGACCGTCCTCAACGGCGCCCAGGGCATCTCGGAGATCATCGCCCAGGTCATCGGGCAGGCCGGCCCGGCGCTCGAGATGGCCCAGGCCGCGCTCGCCCGAAACGGCAAGAAGGACGCCAACGGCGCGGGGCCGGAGCAGCCGAAGCCCTAGACGAGCGCCGGCGCGCGGGCCGCATGGTCGTCGGTGCCGCGGTCGGCATCGGTCGCGCGGCCGCGCTGCGGTGTGTTCGGGCGTAGCCGTCAGGCGGCGAGGTCGGTGCCGCGCTCGGGCGTGACCTCGTGCGGGTCCAGCTCCTCGCGGCAGTGTGCGCAGACCAGCAGCGCATCGGCCTCGTGCCCGCAGGCGTTGTGGCGCAGGACGACGGGCGGCCCGCACTCACCCTCGTCCTTGAGGTGCCGGTCGCCCCAGCGCATCACGGTCACGATCGCGGGATAGAGGTCCTTGCCGACCTCGCTCAGGCGGTACTCGTAGCGCTCCGGCTCGGCCTGGTAGAGGACGCGCTCGAGGATCCCGGCGGCGACGAGCCGCTGCAGGCGCGTGGAGAGGATGTTGCGGGCGATCCCGAGGTTGCGCTGGATGTCCGAGAACCGGCGCACGCCGTAGAACGACTCGCGCAGGATCAGGAACGTCCAGCGCTCGCCGAGGATCTCCATCGCGCGGCCGATCGAGCACTCCACAGGCCGTTCCAGCTCGTACATCACCTCAAACGGTAGCGACGTCCTCACCCGCAGAAGGCCAGCAGCTCCCTCGCCACGCCGACCGGATCGTCGTAGGCGATCAGGAAACCGGTGCGGGGAAGGACCCGCAATTGGGCGTCCGGCAGGAGTTTGAGCGCCTCCTCCGCGATCGCGAGCGGATGCACCGCATCCTCGTCGGCCCACAGCAACAGCACCGGGAAGTCCATCGCCGGGTAGGCGTCCAGCAGATCCTTCTGCGCCCCGCGCGGCCATTTGCGTGCGGCCTTGGCCCACGAGCGCATGCGGTTGCCGTTGCCGCCGAGATCGATCGCCGCGTGGCGGACGAGGTCGCGAGCGCCCGGCGCGTTCGTCACCGTCAGGCGATCGCCGCGGCTGGGCCGCAGGACGAGCGACGCGGTGCGCGCGAGGATCCGGTCGCAGCCGGGCACCACGGCGAAGCGGACGGCGACCCGGCCTGAGCGCTCGAGCCCGCCGCGCAGCGGCCGCGTGTGCATCGGGTTGGGCATCAGCACGAGCTTCGGCGGCCGGATCGCCTGCGCCGCGATCGCCAGCAGGGCGAGCTCGGCGCCGAGGCCGTGGCCGGCGATCAACGGGCGCGGGCCGCAGGTGTCGAGCAGGAAGCCGGCGAGCAGCTCGGTCAGCCATTCCGGCGAGTAGGGGTGCGTCGGGCGATCCTCGGACGCGCCGTGCAGCGGCAGGTCGGGGAGGACCACCCGGTAGCGGTGGGCGAGCTCGTCGACGATCGGCTCCCACTCGCGATGCGTCAGCCCCATCGAATGCAGCAGCGCGAGCGGGGGACCGGTCCCCGCCTCGCGATAGGCGATCCGCGCTCCGTCGGGGTGGTGGTACAGCCGCAGCTTCACTGCGCGCGACAGCTTCCCAGGTAACCTCGCCCGCCGTGGGTTCCAACGGTTCGATCGGCCGGCCGGTCCGCCGTTCAGAAGATGCGCGGATCCTGTCCGGGCACTCCGAGTTCCTCGACGACATCCGGCTGGACGGCATGCTGCACATGGCCTTCGTCCGCAGCCCGCACGCCCACGCGCGCGTGCTCGGCGTGCGCGGGGCGCTGCTCACCGCCGCCGATCTCGAGGGCCGCCTGGTCCCGGCGCGGGTCGCGCCGCCGCCGGGCCTGACGATCGCCCACGCGCCGCATCCACCGCTCGCGGTCGACGAGGTGCGCTACGTGGGACAGCCCGTGGCGGCCGTGGTCGCCGAGACGCGTGCGCTGGCCGAGGACGCGGCCGAGCGCGTCGAGGTCGACTACGAGCCGCTCGCCGCCGTCGTGGACCCGCGTGCCGGTTCGCGAGCTCGCACGCTGGGAGATGCGCTCGGGGAACGCCGCGGCCGCGTTCGCGTCGGCGACCCACGTGGTCCGCAGCGAGCACGTGATCCCGCGGCTCGCGGCGACGCCGATGGAGCCGCGCGGCGCGATCGCCTCGCCGGCTCCCGAGCGCCTGACGGTCTGGTCCTCGTCGCAGAGCGCGCACCGCCCGCGCGCGCAGCTCGCGCAGATGCTCGGCCTGCCGGAGTCCGCGCTGCGCGTGATCGTCCCCGACGTCGGCGGCAGCTTCGGCTCCAAGGGGACGCTCGCCATCGAGACGCCGCTGGTCGCGCTCGCCGCCCTGCGGCTCGGGCGCCCGGTCAAGTGGGCCGAGGACCGGCTGGAGAACTTCGCGGCCGCGCCGCAGGGCCGCGGGCTGCGGGCCGCGGTCGAGCTCGCGCTGGACGCCGACGGCCGCATCCTCGGCCTGCGCGGCCGGCTGCTGGCCGACCTCGGCGCCTACCTGCTGCCGAGCACGGCGATGCCGCCGCACACGGCGGGGATGCTGCTGACCGGCTGTTACGACATCCAGGACGTCGACGTGGTGGTCACCGGCGCCCGCACCAACAAGGTGCCGACCGCGCCCTACCGCGGCGCCGGCCGTCCCGAGGCGACGTACCTGATCGAGACGGCGATCGATGCCGCCGCCCGCCAGCTGGGGTTCGACCCGATCGAGCTGCGCCGCCGCAACCTCGTGCGCTCGTTCCCGTACCGGACCGCGCTCGGCTGGACCTACGACTCCGGCGACTTCGAGCGCTGCCTCGACACCGCGCTCTCGCTGGCCGGCCCAGCGCCCGAGTCCGACGAGCGAGTGCTCGTCGGGACCGGCGTCGCGCTCTGCGTCGAGCGCTCCGGCGGGCTGCACGAGCACGCGACCGTGACGCGCTCCGAGGACGGCGGGGTGCTCGTCGCCGTCGGCTCGACGCCGACCGGCCAGGGCCACGAGACGCTGTTCGCGCAGATCGCCGCCGACCGGCTCGGGATCGACGCCGAGCGGGTGACGGTGCGCACGGGCGACACCGACGCGATCGCCGAAGGCGTCGGCTCGTTCGCCAGCCGCACGACGGTGATGGGCGGCTCGGCGGTCGCCGCCGCGGCCGACGACCTGCTCGCCGGCGGGACGGGAGAGGCGCGCTTCGCCTCCGAGCAGGTCTTCGCCTCGGGCGCCTACGTGGCCGTGATCGAGGTCGAGCGCGCGACCGGACAGGTCCGCGTCCTGCGCCTGGTCGCCGTCGACGACGCGGGGACGATCGTCAACCCGCTGCTCGCCGAGGGCCAGGTGATCGGCGCCTCGGTGCAGGGCCTGGGCGCCGTCCTGACCGAGGAGGTCGCCTACGACGAGGCCGGGCAACTCGTCCGCCGCTCGCTGCTGGACTACACGCTGCTGACCGCGGCCGAGGTCCCCGAGTTCGCGACGGCGTTCGTCGAGACGCCGTCGCCGTTGAACCCGCTCGGGTTCAAGGGCATCGCCGAGGGCGGCACGATCGGCGCGCCCGCGGCCGTCGCCAACGCGCTGGCCGACGCGCTCGGCGGCCACCGCGTCGCGTTGCCGTTCACCGCCGAGAAGGTCTGGCGGGCGCTGTGAACTGGGAGACGCTCTCGACCGCTGCCGCCGCTGCGCGACGCCGGCGGCACGATCGTGCTCGAGGAGGCCGACGACGACACGCGCACCGCGACCTTCCGCGTCCACGGGCGCCGCTCGCTGGTCGCGACGGTCGCCCCGGATGGCGCGGTGACCTTCGACGGCGAGGTGCCGCCCGTCCTGCATGCCGCGCTGGCCCCGCCCGCCTTCGGGCGCTGCGTCGCGGCGGGACGGCGCCGATGAAGCCCGCGCCCTTCGAATACGTCGCGGCGGGGTCGGTCGAGGAGGCGCTCGCCGCGCTCGACCACGCCGACGCCCGCGTGCTGGCCGGCGGGCAGAGCCTGCTGCCGCTGCTCAACGCGCGGCTCGAACGGCCGGCGCGGCTCGTCGACATCAACGGCGCCGGGCTCGGCGTGATCCGCCGCCGCGGCGGGACGCTCGTGCTCGGCGCGACCGTCCGCCAGGCGGCGCTGGAGCGCTCGAGCCTGATCGCGCGGCACTGGCCGCTGCTCGCGCAGGCCGTCCGCCACGTCGGCCACGTGGCGACGCGCTCGCGCGGCACGATCGGCGGGTCGGTGGCGCACGCGGACCCGGCCGCGCAGCTGCCCGCCGCGCTGGCGGCGCTCGACGCGCGCTACGTGATCCGCTCCCCCGCGGGCGAGCGCGCGGTCGCCGGGCCGCCCGCGCTGGCGCCGGGCGAGCTGCTCGTGGCGATCGAGCTGCCGCCGCTCCCCGACGGCAGCCCGGACCGCGTACGACGAGCACGCCCGCACGCGCGGCGTGTTCGCCGACGCGGGCGCGGCGGTCGTCGTCGCACCGGGCCATGCGCGCGTCTCGCTCCTCGGGACTGGTCGTGCTCCGCGCGCCGAGCGGGCGCTGCTCGACGGCGCGACGCGCCGCCGAGGCCGCGGCGCTGGCCGCCGAGGAGGTCGCGGGCGCGTACCGCAGAGCGCTTGTGGCCGAGGTCACCCGCCGCGCGCTCGTCGAGGCGGGTCGGACATGAGCCGCGACGCCGGCGGGTCGTCGCACGGGGGCGCGACGCTCAGCGTGACCGTCCGCCTCAACGGGTCCGTGCACGAGGCCGAGGTCGAGCCGCGCACGCTGCTGTCGGACTTCATCCGCGACCAGGGCCTGACCGGCACGAAGGTCGGCTGCGAGCACGGCGTCTGCGGCGCCTGCACGGTGCAGCTCGACGGCGAGCCGGTGCGCTCGTGCCTCACGCTCGCCGTCCAGGCCGACGGCTGCGACGTGCGCACGATCGAGGGTCTCGAGCCCGGCCCGCTGCAGGCCTCCTTCCACGAGCATCACGCGCTCCAGTGCGGGTTCTGCACCGCGGGCATCCTGATGACGATGGACGCCTACCTGCGCGAGCACCCGGACCCGAGCGAGCCCGAGCTGCGCACGGCGCTGGCCGGCAACCTCTGCCGCTGCACGGGCTATCGCCCGATCATCGAGGCCGTGCTCGAGCGCTGATGCGCCTGCGCTCCCCGTACGACCGCGAGATCCTGCTGCTCGCGCTGCCCGCGCTCGGCGCGCTGGCCGCCGAGCCGCTGTACGTGCTCGTCGATACGGCGATCGTCGGCCACCTCGGCACGTCGCAGCTCGCCTCGCTGGCGATCGCGGCGACGGTCCTCTCGACCGCCTTCACGATCTTCAACTTCCTGACCTACGGCACGACGGCGCAGGTCTCGCGCCTGCACGGCGCCGGGCGCGACCGCGACGCGGCGGCACTCGGCTCGCAGGCGCTCTGGCTGGGGATCGGGATCGGCCTGCTCCTGCTGATCCTGCTCGAGCTGACCGCGCCCGCGATCGTCAGCCTGATGGGCGGCAAGGGCGAGGTGGCCGAGGGCGCGGTGCTCTACCTGCGCATCTCGGCCCTTGGCGCTCCGCTGTTCATCCTCGCGTCGGCCGCCCAGGGCTTCCTGCGCGGGATGGGCGACCTGCGCACGCCGCTCGTGATCCTGCTCGTCGCGCACATCGTCAACGTGTTCCTCGAGCTGCTGTTCGTCTACGGCTTCGGCTGGGGCCTGAAGGGCTCCGCCTGGGGTACGGTGATCGCGCAGGCCGGCATGGCGGGCGCGTTCTTCGCCGTCCAGTACCGGGCGCGGCTCGAGCGCCCGCACCCGGACAAGATGCGCCCGCTGATGCGGATCGGTTCCGAGATCGCCGTGCGCACGACCGCACTCACCGGATCGTTCCTGCTCGGCTCGGCCGTGCTCGCACGCGTCGGCGCCGCCTCGCTGGGCGCGCACCAGATCGCCTTCCAGCTCTGGGTCTTCCTCGCGCTGGTGCTCGACGCGATCGCGATCGCCGGGCAGGTGATGGTCGGACGGATGCTCGGCGCCGGTGCCGCCATCCAGGCGCGCGCGGCCTCGATGCGGATGATCGGCTGGGCGGTCGTGATCGGTGCGGGGTTCGGCGCCGTCCTGCTCGCGCTCGGCGATCTCGTGCCGCAGCTGTTCACCAACGATCCCGCCGTGATCGCCAAGGCGAACGAGATCTGGCCGCTGTTCGCGCTGATGATGCCGTTCAACGGGGCCGTGTTCGCGCTCGACGGGATCCTGATCGGGGCCGGCGACACGCGCTTCTTGATGTGGGGAATGCTGGCCGCCGCAGCGGTCTACATCCCGATCGCGCTGCTCACATTGCAGCGCGATTGGGGCATCGCCGGGGTGTGGTGGGGACTGGTCGCATTGATCGGGATCCGGCTGCTGACATGCGGTGTGCGGTTCGCCGGAACAAAGTGGGCGTTGACAGGAGCGCCAGCGTGACTACCCTGTCCCGGCCCATGACGCGACGGATCGCCCTTATCACCACATTGCTCGTCCTCGCCCTTGCCGCTCCGGCAGGGGCCCAGTCGGGAGCCTTCGGGCCGCTGCCTCAAGCGCAGGCGACGCCGGCGCCGACCGCCACGCCGGTCGCGGTCGACGACGGCACGACCGGCCGCAGCATCCTCTTCGGTATCGGCGGCGTGCTGATCGTCGGTTTCCTCGTGATGGGCTGGTTCATCATGCGCGACGCCCGCTCGGCGATCCCCAAGGCCGAGCTCGCCGGCCCCGCCCTGCGCGACGACGGCCCGCACAAGCACAAGAAGCAGGCCAAGGCCACCGCGCGCAAGCGTGGCCGTGCGCAGCGCAACGCGCGCAAGGCCCACCGCAAACACTGACGCTGGTCAGGAGCGCGGGCTGACGACGCGGTCGCGGACGTCGAGCACCGCGCGCTCCTTCGGCAGCTCCGCGAACGGCTGCTCGAAGCCCTCGAACGAGTTCGAACCCCGGTAGTCGGCGAAGCGCACGACATCGGCGCCATCGAGGAAGATCAGCAGTTCGCCGCCGTCGACGGTGTCGATCCCGGTCCACTCCTGGCCCAGCCGCTGCGAGATCGCGTCGCGCGAGGTCCCGGCCTGCACGAGCACCACGCGATCCCAGTCAAAGCGCGCGAGGTCGGCCAGATCGACGGTCCCGCCGCCGGCGGGCACGATGCCCACCGCCTTCGTGAAGCTCTCGGCCAGGATGTTGTCGGCCTGGATGTTGTCCTCGTCGCGCGTGACGTAGACGACGAGCACCAGCACGGCGATGAAGAACACGAGTCCGCCCGCCACCAGCGCCAGCACTCTTCCCATCCGCATGGCTCGACGTTACCTAGACTCAGACGCGATGCCGCATCGACCGCTGCCCAAGGACGCCAACTTCCCCCAGCTCGAGGAGCGAATCCTCGAGCGCTGGCGCGAGCGCGACGTCTACAACGAGTCGATGCGCCGCCGCGAGGGCGCGCCGCCGTACGTCTTCTACGAGGGCCCGCCGACGGCCAACGGACGCCCCGGCTCGCACCACGTCCTGGCGCGCGTGTTCAAGGACATCTTCCCGCGCTACAAGACGATGCAGGGCTTCTACTCGTCGCGCAAGGGCGGCTGGGACTGTCACGGCCTGCCGGTCGAGATCGCCGTCCAGGAGCAGCTCGGGATCGAGAACAAGCAGCAGATCGAGGAATACGGGATCGCGGAGTTCAACGCGAAGTGCCGCGAGTCGGTCTTCGAGTTCCTCGAGGACTGGACGAAGCTGACCGAGCGGATCGGCTACTGGGTCGATCTCGACGATCCCTACCGCACGCTCGACACCGACTACATCGAGTCGGTCTGGTGGGCGCTGAAGCAGCTGTGGGACAAGGACCTGCTCTACGAGGGCTTCAAGGTCGTCCCCTACTGCCCGCGCGACGGCACCTCGCTCTCCAGCCACGAGGTCTCGCAGGGCTACAAGGACGTCGAGGACCCGAGCGTCTACGTCCGCTACCCGATCACGAAGCCGGCGGGCGCGCTGCGCGAGGGCGACAACCTGCTGGTCTGGACGACGACCCCCTGGACGCTGGTCTCCAACGCGGCGGTCGCCGTCGACCCCGAGCTGACCTACGTGCGCAGCACCGACGGCTACGTGCTCGCGGAGGCTCTGGTCGGCCGCGTGCTGGGCGAGGACGCCGAGGTCGCGGATCGCTTCACCGGCGCCGAGATGGTCGGCGCCGCCTACGAGCCGCCGTTCGGGTTCATCCCCGCCTCGGCCTACGGCGACAAGGGCCACACCGTCCTGCCCGCGGACTTCGTCTCCGCCGAGGACGGCACCGGCATCGTCCACACCGCGATCGCCTTCGGCGAGGACGACTTCCGGCTCGGCGCCGAGCACGGCCTCAACGTCGTCAACCCGGTCAAGGCCGACGGCACCTACGACGAGCGCATCGGGCCGTACGAGAACGTCTTCGTCAAGCACGCCGACGC
The DNA here is from genome assembly GCA_963848475.1 of uncultured Solirubrobacteraceae bacterium. GTDB lineage: Bacteria > Actinomycetota > Thermoleophilia > Solirubrobacterales > Solirubrobacteraceae > Solirubrobacter. The sequence continues at coordinate 494,446 of CAWKDW010000014.1, forward strand.
GGACCTGATCAAGGACCTCGAGGCGCGCGGGCGGATGTTCCGCTCCGAGCGCCTGCTGCACAGCTACCCGCACTGCTGGCGCTGCGGCACGCCGCTGCTCTACTACGCCAAGCCGACGTGGTTCATCCGCATGTCCGCGGTCAAGGACCGGCTGCTGGCGGCCAACGAGACCGTCGACTGGCATCCCGAGCACATCAAGCACGGGCGCTTCGGCCGCTGGCTGGAGAACAACGTCGACTGGGCGCTCGGGCGCGAGCGCTACTGGGGCACGCCGCTGCCGATCTGGCGCAACGCGGCGGGCGAGACGGTCGCGATGGGCTCCTTCGAGGAGCTGCAGGAGCACTCCGGCGTGCTGGTGGACGACCCGCACCGCCCGTTCGTCGACGACATCGAGATCCCGAGCCCGACCGGCGGCGAGCCGCTGCGCCGCGTGCCCGAGGTGATCGACGTCTGGTTCGACTCGGGCTCGATGCCGTTCGCCCAGTGGCACGCGCCGTTCGAGAACCAGGACAAGTTCGAGGCGCAGTTCCCCGCCGACTACATCTGCGAGGGGATCGACCAGACGCGCGGCTGGTTCTACAGCCTGATCGCGATCTCGACGCTGCTGTTCGACCAGAGCTCCTACAAGACGTGCCTCTGCCTCGGCCACATCGCCGATCTCGAAGGCAAGAAGATGTCGAAGTCACTGGGCAACATCGTCGTGCCCTGGGACGTCATCGACCGCCACGGCGCGGACGCCTTCCGCTGGTACTTCCTGACCAGCAAGCTGCCGTGGGACGGCTACCAGTTCAACACCGACACGGTCGGCGAGTCGCTGCGCCAGTTCCTGCTGCAGCTGTGGAACACGTACGGCTTCTACGTGATGTACGCGAACGTCAACGGCGTCGAGCCGGCCGACGTCGCGCCCGCCAATGACCTCGACCGCTGGGCTTTGAGCCGTCTCGCCGCGACCGTCGAGATCGCGACCGAGCGGTTGGACAACTACGACGCCACGCGCGCCGGCCAGGCGATCGCGGCCTTCGTCGACGATCTCTCCAACTGGTACGTGCGCCGCTCGCGCCGCCGCTTCTGGGACGGCGACGCGGCGGCGTTCGCGACGCTGCGCACCTGCCTGGTCACGGTCACGCAAGCTGCTCGCCCCGTTCACGCCGTTCGTCGCCGACGAGATCTACGACAACCTCGACGGCTCCGAGCCCAGCGTGCACCTGACGGACTGGCCGAAGGCCGGCGAGCGCGACACCGACCTCGAGTTCGCGATGGCGACCGTGCGCGAGACCGTCCGCCTCGGCCTCGCCGCGCGCGGCCAGGCCAAGCTGAAGGTCCGCCAGCCGCTGCGCGCCGCCGTGGTCGTCGCGGCGGGGTCAGAGCGCGCCGCGATCGAGCGGCTCGCCGACGTCGCCCTCGAGGAGCTCAACGTCAAGGAGCTGCGCTACGTCTCGCAGGCCGACGAGCTCGGCTCCTACGAGGTCAAGCCCAACTACCGCGCGCTCGGCCCGCGCTTCGGCAAGGCGATGCCGCAGGTCGCCGCCGCCGTCGCCGCGCTCGACCCGCAGCACGTCGCGGGCGCGCTCCGCAAGGGCGGCCGCGTCGGGATCTCGATCGACGGCCACGACCACGAGCTCTCCGCCGACGACCTGATGCTCGCCATGCGCCCGCTCGACGGCTACCAGCTCGAGCGCGAGGGCTCGCACGCCGTGGCGCTCGAGCTCGAGCTCGACGAGTCGCTGCGCCGCGAGGGCCTGGCCCGCGAGATCGTCCATGCGATCCAGAACGCCCGCAAGAACGCCGGCCTGCAGGTCGAGGACCGGATCACGCTGGTGCTCGGCGGCGCGGACGAGCTGCTCGCGGCCGCCCGTGAGCACGAGCCCTACGTGACCCGCGAGACGCTCGCCACCGCGGTCACCTACGACGGCGCCGCGGGCGTCGAGCCGGTGACGATCGAGGGCGAAGCGCTGCACATCGGAGTGGCTCGAGCGATGTAGTTGCATGTGCAATTAGATGCGCTAGACTGCGTGTCATGAAGTTCACTGGCCTGCACCACATCACGATGATCACGGGCGACGCGCAGCTCAATGCGCGCTACTACGGCGATCTGCTGGGCCTCCGGCTCGTCAAGAAGACGGTCAACTTCGACCAGCCCCAGGCCTACCACCTCTACTTCGGGGACGAGACCGGCGCGCCCGGCTCGATCCTCACCTGGTTCGAGTTCCCCCAGGCGGACCGTGGCCGCGCCGGCGCGGGTGCGATCCACACGCTCCAGCTCGCGGTGGCCGACGAGGCCGCGCTCGACTTCTGGGAGCAGCGCCTCGACGACACCGAGCGCGCGCCCGGCGTCCTGCGCTTCGCCGACTACGACGGCCTCACGCTCGAGCTCGTCGTCTCCGACCTCGGCAACACGCCGCTGCGCGCGGCCCATCCGGAGATCCCGGCCGAGCACGCGATCAGCGGGCTGCACGGCGTCCGCGCCTACGCCAGCTTCGCCGGCCTGGAGGACACCGTCCTGACGGACCTCCTCGGCTTCACGTACGAGGGCGAGGGCGAGTACCTGCTCGAAGGCTCCGAGCGCAAGTTCCGCTTCGCCTACGACGCCCCGCCGGCGTGGCACGACGATCAGGGCGCGGGCAGCGTCCATCACATCGCCTGGGCCTCGCGCGACGAGGACCATCTCGGCTGGCAGGAGCGCATCCGCGCGGCCGGCGGCTACGTCACCGACGTGCGCGACCGCGACTACTTCAAGGCGATCTACTTCCGCGTCCCGAGCGGCATCCTGTTCGAGATCGCCACGCTCTCGCCCGGCTTCGCCGTCGACGAGGACCCGGAGCACATCGGCGAGGCCCTGCGCCTGCCGGCCCAGCATGAGCACCTGCGCGACCAGCTCGAGGCGACCCTGCGCCCCGTGCACAACCCGAGGGTCACAGCATGAGCGATCTTGTCTACCGCGAGCGCCCGGCCGCCGGCACGCCGGAGGGGCTGCTCGTCCTCCATCACGGTCGCGGCGCCGACGAGCACGACCTGCTCGGCCTCGCCGACGTCCTGGACCCGGAGCGGCGGCTGCACGTCGTCACGCCGGGCGGCCCGCTGCAGCTCCCGGGCTGGCCGGGCAAGCACTGGTACGTCGTGCCGAAGGTCGGCTTCCCCGACCCGGAGACGTTCCGGGCGGCCTACGACGCGCTCTCGCGCTTCCACGACGAGACCTGGGAGCGGACCGGCACGACGCCCGCCCAGACCGTCCTCGGGGGCTTCTCGATGGGCTCGGTCATGAGCTACTCGCTCGGCCTCGGCCCGGACCGCCCGGCGCCCGCCGGGATCATGGCCTTCAGCGGGTTCATCCCGACCGTCGAGGGCTGGACGGCCTCGCTCGCCGACCGCACGGACACCGAGGTCTTCATCGCCCACGGCCGCCGCGACCCGGTGATGGACATCCAGTTCGCCCGCACGGCCAACGATCGCCTGACGGCCGGCGGCCTGCAGGTCAGCTACCACGAATCCGACGCCGCGCATCACATCGATCCGGCGCACCTGCCCGCCGCGGCCGGCTGGTTGCAGGCGGCCGTTTCGACTGGGACGCCCGCCGCGCCATAATGCACCGCTATGCGGTTGCTTCTCCTCGCCCTCGCCGCCGTCCTGCTGTCGCCGGCGGCGGCGCAGGCGTCGAAGCTTGAGATCACCTGGCCGGAGCGACGGGCCTACGAGCCCGGCGAGCGGCTGACGGTCCGCATCGCCTCGGACCGCCGCGTGAGGGCGGTGCTGGTACGCGAGAGCTCGAAGGGCCGAGTGCTGCGCACGATCAGACGGCGAACGCTCCGCTCCGGGAGGTTCAGCGCCGTGGTTCCGAGCCCCGGCCGGTACTCGCTGCGCCTCAAGGTCGTCGGCGGCCACTCCTACAAGCGGCGCGTGACCGTCACCCAGTTGACGCACTGCACCACCAGGCGCGGCGACCGGGCCAAGCTGCGCCTCGGCGCGACGACCGCGACCGCCGGCGGCGTGCTGCCCTACACGCTCGTGAACACGAGCCGCGGCTGCCTGTCGGGCGGCCCGAGCTACTCGTTCGACCATCTGCTGCCGGACGGCAGCTGGGAGGGCATCCCGACGGGTCTGGTCTTCCCGGCGGTCCTGATCTTCATCCCCGCGGGCGAGTCGTTCGCCAAGCAGGCGAAGGTCCCGGCTGGGGCCGTCCCCGGGACCTACCGGGTCCTCGACAGCCTCATCGGCAACGCGGGCGCGATCCCCGTTGCCGCCCAGTTCCAGGTCGTCGGTTAGCACGCCAACGATCGCCGGGAACTATGCCCGGGCAGGGGACTACGCCAGAGCGGGCTCCAGCTCAGCCTCGATGCGCTTCTTGGGCATCGCGCCCTGGATCCGCTTGGCCTCCTGGCCGTTGCGGAAGAGGATCATCGTCGGAATCGCCAGGACCTGGTACTGCGCGGCGGTCTGCTGGTTGTCGTCGACGTTGAGCTTGACGATCCGGACGTCGTCACGGGACTCGGCGATCTCCTGCAGCGCGGGAGCGATGACACGGCACGGACCGCACCAGGGAGCCCAGAAGTCGACGAGCACCGGGGTGTCGTTCTCCAGCACTTCAGCCTGGAAATTGTTGTCGCTGACGTCCGTGATGTCTGCCATTGGGTCCTCGCAAAGGGTCGGGTCGCTTCAAAAAGTATAGCTACCGCGATGCGGCCGTGAGCAGGCTCGGCGTGACCCAGGTTTCGATCGTCGCGGCGATCAGGAGCAAGGGTATGGCGATCGCGGTCGTCACGATCGTGGCCGCCAGCAACTCGCTCCACGCCCCGCGGCGGCTCGCGATCGTCCAGGCCGCGAGCGGGAGGAACAGTGCGAACAGCTCGGGCAGCGCGTGCGGGGTCAGGGTCGCCAGCAGTTCGAGCGGGGAGACGCCGAGTTGGGCCGAGAGGTCGGCGGCGGTGGTTCCGAGGGCGTAGGCCTGCGTCGTCAGCGAGAACAGCGTGGCCGCGCCGACGAACGCGATCGCCGCCGGGCCGGCCAGGTCATGGATCCGCCGCCAGACGCCGGAGTAGCCCTGGGCGACCTGCGGCATCGACGAGCCGGCGATGAAGCCCGCCACGCAGGCGAGCGAGTGCAGCGTCAGGACGGTGCCGTTGCGGGCCAGCACGAAGCCGAAGTCGTGCAGCGTCGCCGCCCGCGTCACGCCCGCATATTCGTAGATGCCGATGTCCGGGACGCTGACGGACGCGATGACCCAGGTCGCGGTCAGCAGCAGCGCGGTGACCGCGAGCGAGCCGAGCGCCCACGCGCGCAGGGCGCGCCACGGCGAGGCGTTCCAGCGCACCAGGGTCGTGCGCGTGACATCCCAGCCCTGGACGAGCGCGAGTCGTTCAACCTTCATGCACCAAGGGATCGGCAGGTTGCACGCCCAGCTCCAGCGGACGCCACCGCCGCGGCGCGTAGCGCAGGGCCGGAACGCGCCAGGCCGCCTCGAGGGCGATCTGCGCCGACATCTTGGATTCGCCGAGCCGGCGCTCGCGGAAGCGGATCGGGACCTCGACGACGTCCAGGCCAAGCGAGAGCACGCGCCAGGTCAGCTCGACCTGGAAGGCATAGCCCTGGGCGCCGGCCGTCCGGGCGTCGATCGTGCGCAGAGCGGCGGCGCGGAAGCACTTGAAGCCGCCGGTCAGGTCGCGCACGTCGACACCGAGCACGAAGCGCGCGTACCGGCAGCCGGCGAGCGAGATGAAGCGCCGCTGCAAGCTCCAGTTCTCGATGCCGCCGCCGTCGACGTAGCGCGAGCCGAGCACGAGGTCCGCGCCCTCCAGCGCGGGCGCGATCAGCCGCGGCAGGTCGGCCGGGTCGTGCGAGAGATCGGCGTCCATCTCCACGACGTAGGCGGCCCCGGCGTCGAGGACGTACGCGAAGCCCGCCGTGTACGCGCGCCCGAGGCCCGCCTTGCCGGGGCGGTGCAGGGCCTCGACGTGGTCGTCCGCGGCCGCCAGCGCGTCGGCGATGTCGCCCGTCCCGTCGCGCGAGTTGTCGTCGACGATCAGCACGTGCGCCTCGGGCACGGCCGCGCGGATGCCACCCACGACGGCCTCGATGTTCTCGGCCTCGTCGTAGGTCGGCAGGATCACCCAGAGGGAGCCGTCCATGAAGGGCGCGTAGGTTACGTGGTCCATGGCCACCAAGACCAACGCCGAGATCGCCGCCGCCTTCGAGGAGCTCGGCGACCTCTACGAACTCGATGGCGCGGTGTCGTATCGCGTCATCGCCTATCGCACCGCGGCAAAGGCGGTGCGCGACGCCTCCGTGTCGATCATGGCCCTCACCCGCGAGGGCAAGGTCACGACCATCCCGGGGATCGGCAAGACGCTCGAGGAGAAGCTCAAGGCGCTCGACGAGACCGGCGACATCCCGTCCGCGGTCAAGCTGCGCGCCAAGTTCCCCTCCGGGCTGATCTCGATCATGCACCTGCCGGGCTTCGGCGCCAAGCGCGCCAAGCTGCTCTATGACCAGCTCGGCGTCGACTCGCTGGAGGCGCTGCGCGAGAAGGCCGAGGCGGGCGAGATCCGCAAGATCCGCGGGCTCGGCGCGCGCGTCGAGGAGAACCTGCTGCGCGTGCTGGCCGAGCACGAGGAGGGCGGCGGCCCGGCGCCCCGGATCCTGCTCTCGCGGGCGCTGCCGGTGGCCGAGCAGATCGCGGGCGCGCTGCGTGACCACCCAGCCGCCGACCGCGTCGAGATCGCCGGTTCGCTGCGCCGGATGGGCGACACGGCCAAGGACATCGACATCATCGCGACCGCCTCAGACCCGGCCGCGCTGATCTCCACCCTGGCCGAGCTGTCGCTCGTGGACTCGGTCGCGGCCTCCGGCGAGGCCGGTGCGCGCGTCGTCACGCACTCGGGCATGAAGGTCGACCTGCGCGTCGTCGCGCCCGACCAGTTCGGCAACGTCCTCCAGCACTTCACCGGTGCCAAGGCCCACAACGTCCAGCTGCGCGAGGCGGCGGTGCGCCGCGGCCTGCACGTCAGCGAGTACGGGGTCCTCGACGACGAGACCGGCGAGACGTTGCGCTGCGCGACCGAGGAGGAGGTCTACGAGCGCCTCGGCTACGCCTGGATCCCGCCGGAGCTGCGCGAGGGCCGCGGCGAGCTCGAGGCGGCGGCGAAGGGCACGCTGCCGAAGCTGATCGAGCTCAGCGACCTGCGCGGCGACCTGCACTGCCACACGACCTTGTCCGACGGGCGCCAGACGCTCGAGGAGATGGCCGAGACCGCGCTGGCGCGCGGTTGGGAGTACCTGGCGGTGACCGACCACTCGGCCTCGCACGGGTTCGGCGACCACGTCACGCCCGAGGCGCTGGAGGAGCGCATCGAGGCGGTGGCCGCATTGAACGAGCGCCTGGACGGCATCACGATCCTCGCCGGCACCGAGTCCAACATCCTCCCGGACGGCTCGCTCGACTACCCCGACGAGCTGTTGCAGCGCCTGGACTGGGTGATCGGCTCCGTCCACACCTCCTTCGGCATGGAGGAGGCGGCGATGACCGAGCGGATGATCGCCGCCGTCGAGCACCCCTGGCTCGACGCCGTCGGCCACCCGACCGGCCGCAAGATCGAGACCCGGCCGCCGTACGCGATCGACATGACGGCCGTGATCGCGGCCGCCGCCAAGAACGGGACGATGATCGAGATCAACGCCGCGCCCGACCGGCGCGACATGAACGAGTTCCACGCCCGCGCGGCGGCGGAGGCCGGCGTGCTCGTGCTGATCGACTCCGACGCCCATTCGGCGAAGAACTTCGACCTGCTGCGGTTCGGCATCGCGACCGCCCGCCGCGCGTGGCTGACGCCGGAGCAGGTGGCCAACACGCGCTCGTGGGCGGACTTCGCGCCGCTGCGCAAGCGGGCCAAGCGGTAGGCGTGTGGCGCCGCGGGCGGCGAGCTTGCCGCGGGGTGCGGCGCTCGCCCGCCGTGAGTGGACGCTTCGGGCCCACGCCTAGGCGATCAAGCGCGGCAGGAGTTGCTCGGCGACCACGCGGTCCACGGATTCCGGCGTCCACGGCTCGAGCGCGACGGCGGCGCGCTCGGCGTAGCCGGGCACTGGATCGTCGAGCGCGGAGCGGATCGCAAGTTCAGGAGCAACGAGCCTCGGATCGAGCGCGCGGGCGACCGGCAACGCCGCATACGGGCCGGGCGAGGGCGTGGTCACGAGCACGCAGCCGTCGGCCAGCGCCTCGAGCTGCGCGATCCCGTAGTCCTCGCGCCGCGGCGCGGTCACGAAAACGCGCGAGCGGCGGAGGAGCGCGCGGTACTCGGCGCGGGAAAGCATCCCCGCGAAGCGCACCGCGGGGCGCGCCGCCGCGCCGCGAGCCGCGCCGCCGCGCCGCGCCAGCCGATCGCCGCGCCCCGCCGCGCCGCCGCTTGCCGCGGCCGCGAGCCACGCCGCTCCGCGCTGCTCGTCGAGCCCCGCCACGACCAGCGCCTCTCCCGGCCGGGCGGCCGCGAGCCACGCCGCCAGCACGCGGTCCAGGCCCTTCTTCTCCGGGTTCGCCCCGTACGTGATCGCCGCGATGTCGCGCTCTCCGCCCACGCCCGAGGACGCCACCGGCATCGGCACCACGACCGCTTCCACCCGCGGCGACGGCGCCTCCGCCAGGCCGCCGTCGCTCCACGGCACGAGCAGCTCCGCGGTCGCGAACCGGCGCGCCTCGACCGGCCGCTGCCAGACGCCATGACGCCCGGGCCGGTTGCCGGCGGCGGGCGCGTCGAAGCGGATCGCCCCCGGCACCGGCGCCAGCAGCGCCGCCGTCGTGGTCGAATAGACGACCGCTCGAGGCGAGAACTCGGCGACGGCTCTCGTCGTCGCCCGGCGCGCGTTGACGGCCCACGCGAACTCGATCGCCGCGAACGTCCGCAGCTCGCGAGCCCGCGTCACGCGCGCCACCTCGACGCTCGCACCGGCACGACGCAGCGACGCCGCCAGCTCGAAATCGGCCTCTCGCAATCCGGCGGTGCCGCCGAGCGACACGATGAGCACATCGACGCGCGGCATCCGGCCTGGCATTCTGGCGCCCCATGGAAGTCGCCGTCGTCCCCGGGACCCTCGCCATCTGCCGTCTGCACCCAACCGACCGGATTCCGTCGTGGGCACTGGAGCTCCACGACGGCTTCGTGTCGATCACGCGGACGGCGGAAGAGCTTTCGATCGTCTGCCCCCAGGAGGCCGTGCCGCCCGACATCCAGGTCGAGGAGGACTGGCGCGCGCTCGTGATCCCGGGGCCGATCCCGTTCGAGTCGACCGGGGTGCTGTCGGCGCTCGCGACGCCGCTCGCGAACGCGGGGATCCCGATCTTCGCGATCTCGACCTACGACACCGACTACGTGCTCGTACGGGCGCAGAACCTCGACCTCGCGCTCGAGGTCCTCGGCGTCAAGCCGCTACGGCGGCGGATCAAGTCCGGCTCGCCCTACGAGTCCGTGATCGGGTTCTCGCGCGCGGTCCGGATCGGCGATCGCGTGCTCGTCTCCGGCACCGGCCCCGTGATGGCCGACGGCAGCTGCCCCGAGTCCACGGAGGAGCAGGCCCGGCGCTGCTGGGAGATCGTCCTGGCCGCGCTGGCCGAGGCCGGCGCCGGCGCCGGCGACGTGGTCCGCACCCGCACGCTGCTGACCCCGGCCGCCGACGCCGAGGGCGCGATGACCGCGCACGGTGAGGTGTTCGCCGACGTCCGGCCGGCGTCGACGATGCTCGTCATCCACTCGCTGCTCGACCCCCGCTGGACGGTCGAGGTCGAAGCGGAGGCGCAGCTGGACTAGGCGGCCGACTTGGTCGCGAGGAAGTCGCCGCCGAAGCCAGGCGTGCGGACGAGGCGGATCGCCGCCAGCGGCGAGGTCTTGTCGACGTAGAAGCGGACGCCGTCGCGCTCCTCGACCGCGGCCACCGCGGCCTCCTGGTGGCGCCAGGCGAGCGCCCAGATGATCGCGAAGCCCGCGGCGATCCCGCCGATCTGCGGCGCGAACACCGACATGGCGCCGGCGCCGAGGGTCAGTGCCAGCAGCGGCCACAGCCGGTTCGCGATCGTGCGCGCGGGGGAGAGATCGGGCAGCGAGTGCTGGTGCTTGGCGGCCGCCAGCAGCCGCGCGATCGCCGTCGTCGTCCGCGTCCGGGCGCCGAGCACCGTGCCGATGCCGGTCGCGAGCGCCCACCAGACGATGCAGACGTAGGCCGCCGTGTTGTTGAAGGAGTTCGAGAGCCCGACGACGGTCAGCGCCGCGAGCAGGGTCGCCGACGCCGCGCTGAGCAGGACGGTGGCCTTGAGGAAGTCGCCGAAGCGCACGTCTCAGAGGAGCAGGGCGCGCAGCAGCCCGCGCACGCCTTCGGGGCCGTCGATCAGCGTGTCGGCCTTCTCCTCGAGCTCGGGCGGCGTCTCGTCGGAGCGCACGCCCACGCGCAGCGCGTAGCCGAGGCGGCCGCGCTCCTGCAGGTCGGTCAGGCCGCGGAAGGCGTCGAGATCGGTCACGTCGTCGCCGACGTAGACGGCCGCGACGAGGTCGGTCTCGCCGAGCAGCCCGACCAGCCCGGCGCCCTTGTCGATCCGTACCGGCGGGCGGATCTCCAGCACCTTGCGTCCCCAGTGGGTGACGAAGCCGGCCTTCTCGGCGGCCTCGGCGACCTCCTCGATCGCGGCGAGGGCGTCGTCCTCGTCGGGCGTTCCGCGCCAGTGCAGCGCCGCGATCGCCTCCTTGTCCTCGAGGCGCACGCGCAGGCGGCGCAGCTTCTCGCCGAAGGCGTCGTGGGCGAAGGTCTGCACGCGCCGCGTCCACGCCTGCAGCTCGCCGTCGAGCTCGGGCGCGATCGCTCCGGGGTGCAGCACCTCGGAGCCGTGGGAGCCGAGATAGGCGATCGAGCCCAGCGAGACGATCCGGCGCGCGTCGGAGGCCCGGCGGCCGGACACGCAGGCCACGGTGCCGTAGCGGCGCGCGACCTCGATCAGCGGCCGGCGCGTGGTCTCGGGCATGTGCGCGTCGTCGGCCTGCTGCACGATCGGCGCGAGCACGCCATCGACGTCGAGCAGCACGGCGGAGTGCTCCGGGTCGTCACGCAGCGGCTGGAGCAGTTCCTCGATCGTCGCGGCGTCAGAAGGCACGGGCTTAGTATGCCGTCCGATGGATACCGAACAGGGCAACGGCTGGGCGATCGGCAGCATCGACGGCCTCGGCGAGGGCCCGGGATTCCGCAAGATCCGCAGTGCACTTGGCGTGACGGCGTTCGGCGTGAACGCGATCGTGCTGCCGCCGGGCTACGAGACCAACCGGCATTTCCACGAGCGCCAGGAGGAGTTCTACATCGTCATCGAGGGCGAGATCGAGCTCTCCCTGGGCGACGAGCGGCGCACGCTCGGCCCCGGCGGGCTGGCGCGCGTGGACCCGCTGACCGTCCGCAGCCTGCGCAATCTCTCGGCCGACGCCGAGGCCACCTACGTCTGCGTCGGCGGCGCGGGCGGCTACGTGGGCCGCGACGGCAAGCTCGAAGAGCCCTGATCGCGCAGCAGGTCGCGGATCTCCGTCAGCAGCCGCACGTCCTCCGCGGGCGCGTCGGCTTCCGGCGTCTCCTCCAGGGCGTTGCGGCGCGACAGCAGCAGGTTCAGCGGCTTGACGACGAAGAAGAAGATCACCGCGGCGATGATCAGGAACGAGATGATCGCGTTGAGGAAGTGGCCGTACTTGAACTTCGACCCGTTGATCGTGAACGTGAACTGGGCGAAGTCGGGCTTGCCGCCGATGGCGGCGATCAGCGGTGTGACCAGGTCGGCGACGAACGCCGCGACGACTGCGCCGAACGCGGCGCCGATCACGACGGCGATGGCGAGATCGACCACGTTGCCGCGCAGGATGAACTCGCGAAACTCCTTCAGCATGCGGTTCCGTTCGCGCTCGGCGCGCGAAGTCCTAGTAGCCGCGATCAGGATTGACCGGCGCCAGCAGCTCCTCACCGGCCGCGAAGCGGCGGACGTTCTCCGTGACGCGCCTGGCCAGGTCCCGGTCCATCGCCGAGGGCGGGTTGGCGACGTGCGGCGTGATCAGCGCGTGCGGCGAGGCCCACAGCGGGTGGCCGTCCGGCAGCGGCTCGGGGTCGGTGACGTCGAGGCCGGCTCCGCCGATGATCCCGCTCGCGAGCGCCTGCACCAGCGCCTCGGTGTCGATCAGCGAGCCGCGAGCGATGTTGATGACCCATGAGTGCGACTTCATGACCCACAGCTCGGGCGCGCCGATCAGGTGACGCGTGCCGTCCGTCGCGGGCGCGCACAGGACGAAGTGGTCGGCCTTGCCCCAGATCTCGCCGATCCGTTCGACGGGCAGCGTGCCGTCGCGCCCGCTGCGCGTCACGGCGAGGATGTTCACGTCGTGCGGCTCGAGCATCCGGATCAGCTCGCGCCCGATCCCGCCGGCGCCGATGACCGCCACCGTCGAGCCCTGCAGCGTGCCCTCGTCGCGCGGATCCCAGGACCAGGCCCGGGCATAGCGGTTCAGGCCGCGCACGCCCGCGAGCAGCAGGCTGAGAGCCAGCTCGGCGACCTGGACCGAGTACGCGCCCACCGCTGAGGTGAACTGCACGTCGGGCGCGTCACGGACGCGTTCGATCCACGGCTCGACGCCGGCGGACTGCAGCTGTACCCACCGCACCGCGGACGGCAGCTCGGGGAAGTCGTCCTCCGACCCGGCCCAGACGATGCCCTCGGCGTCCTCGAGCGCGACGGGCCGGCCGCCGCCCTCCTCGACGGCTCGAATCAGGTGCTCCGGTTCCCCAGGGCCGATGTGGATAGCGGGTGCCATCTCTCCTCTTCCGGTGCGGCTGGCTCGATTGTCACGTACCCGGCGAGCCGCGACGCTAGCTGATCGATGGCCACGCACGTCCCCCAGCTCGCCGCCCGCGGCGTGACCAAGTCCTTCGGTGGGCGCGCGATCCTGCGCGGCGCGGACCTCGACGTCGAGGCGAGCTCGCGGATCGGCGTGCTCGGTCCCAACGGCGGCGGCAAGTCGACGCTGCTGCGGATCATCGCCGGCCTCGAGCACGCCGATGCGGGCAACGTGACGTCGCGGCGCGGGCTCGTGCTGGCCTACCTGCCGCAGATCGTCGACGGCGACGAGCGCGACGCCCGCGCGACGGTGCGCGCCGCGCGGCCGGAGCTGGTGGAGCTCGAGGCCGAGCTGCACGCGGCCGAGGCGCGCCTGGCCGATCCGGCGCTCGCCTCCGACCTGAAGGCGATGACGCGCGCGCTCGCCAACCATGAGCGGCTGCTCGCGCGCTGGACCGAGGCCGGTGGCGACCGCGCGGAGGGCGAGGCGCTCGGGCACCTGCGCGCGCTCGGCATCGACGGCGCCGACCTCGACGTGCCGACGAGCGAGCTCTCCGGCGGCCAGCGCAAGCTCGTCGCGCTCGCCGCCTGCCTCGCGCGCCGTCCCGACGTGCTGCTGCTCGACGAGCCCGAGGCCCACCTCGACATGTCGCGCCGCGAACGGCTCGGGGCACTGCTGGACGAGTTCGACGGCGCCGTGGTGATGATCTCCCACGACCGGCACCTGCTGGACGCGTCGGTCTCGGAGATCGCCGAGCTCGACCAAGGCGTGATCCGCGTCTGGCCCGGCGCCTACAGCGCCTACGTCGTCGCGCGCCAGCTCGAGCTGGAGCGCCGGCAACAGCAGTGGGTGACGCAGCGCAAGGAGATCGAGCGCCTCGAGGAGGCGGTCCGCCGCTTCCGCCACTGGGCGCACATCCGCGTCAACGAGCGCGCGGCCAGGCAGGCGCGGGTCAAGCAGATGCAGATCGACCGCATGGAGAAGGTCGAGCGCCCGGTCTTCGAGCGCCGCCGGATGGCGCTCGCCCTGCGCAGCGGCTCACGCGGCGGGCAGCGCGTGCTCGCGCTCGAGGGCGTCGACGTCAGCTACGGCGACGATCCGGTGCTGCTCGACGTCGAGCTCGTCGTCACGCGCGGCGAGCGCGTCGGCGTCGTCGGCCCCAACGGCGGCGGCAAGACGACGCTGCTGCGCGTGCTCACGGAAGAGCTGGAGCCGGTCGCGGGCACGCGCTGGGCGGGCGACGGCATCACGGTCGGCTACCTCTCCCAGGCCGCCGGGTCGCTGTCGGACGACGCCACGGTGATCGACGCGCTGCGCGCCGGGCGCTCGATGGGCGAGGACAGCGCCGTGCGGCTGCTGATGGCCTTCCTGTTCGACTACGAGCAGTGCCGCCGGCCCGTCGGCTCGCTCTCCGGCGGCGAGCGCACCCGGCTCGCGTTCCTGTGTCTGATGCAGGACGCCCCGAACTGCCTCGTGCTCGACGAGCCCACCAACCACCTCGACATCGACTCGATCGAAGCCCTGGAGGACGCCTTGGAGCGCTACGACGGCACCGTCGTCGCCGTGTCCCACGACCGCTACTTCCTCGACCGCATCGCCGACCGGATCGTGCTGGTCGCCGACGGTGAGGTCCAGGCGTTCGAGGGCGGCTGGTCGGCCAACGCCGAGCTCGTCCGGGCGGCGGCGTGATCGCCTCCGGCTAGCATGGCGCGCCATGTCTGACGCCAGCAACGGCGCGGGCCGGGCGCTGGTGAGCGTCGTGGTGCCCGTCTACAACGAGTCCGCGACCGTCGGTCAGATCGTCGAGGAGTTGCTCGCGCTGGGGCTGCACCTCGAGATCCTGCTGGTCGACGACGGCTCGACCGACGCCTCTCCCGCCGTGCTCGCGCAGCTCGCCGAGCAGCACACGGAGGTCAAGGTCCTCACGCAGCCGCGCAATCGCGGCAAGGGCGCCGCCGTCCGCCGCGGGATCACCGAGTCCACGGGCGAGATCCTGCTGATCCAGGACGCGGACCTCGAGTACTCGCCCAAGGACATCCCGGCCCTGATCGACCCGCTGCTCACCGGCAAGGCCGACGCCGTCTTCGGCACCCGCCTGCGCGGCGGCGCGCACGCGCAGCGCGCGCACCTCTTCTGGCACTACGCCGGCAACCGCTTCCTGACGCTGCTCGCCAACGTGCTCTACAACACGACGATCTCCGACATGGAGGTCGGCTACAAGGCCTTCCGCGGCGAGCTCGTGCGCGATCTGCACCTGATCTCCGACGACTTCCGCATCGAGCCCGAGCTGACCGCCAAGGTGCTGCGCCTCGGCCCGGACATCCGCCTCTTCGAGGTGCCGATCTCCTACTACGGCCGCTCGTACGCCGAAGGTAAGAAGATCACGTGGCGCGACGGCTTCGGCGCGGTCGGCGCGCTCGTCCGCTTCCGCTTCTTCTAACGCCTAGCGCCGGATCGACTCGCACCCGCCGACGATCACGTCGATCGGGTCCACGTAGACGATGTCGTAGCCGTCGCCGCAGTCGATCCGGTCGACCTCGCCGTCGACGGCGTCGATCCGGTCGTCGCCCGTGCCGCCGGCGACCCGGTCCTCGCCCTGGGTGCCCGAGATCGTGTCGTTGCCCGCGCCGCCGTCGACGTAGTCGTCGCCGAAGCCGCCCTCGAGGCGGTCGTCGCCGTCGTTGCCGAAGACCTGGTCGTTGCCGCGACGGCCGTAGACCTGATCGTTGCCCGCGCCGCCGCTGACGATGTCGTTGCCGTTCTCGCCGTCGACGTAGTCGTCGCCGCCCAGGCCGTCGAGCGTGTCGTCGCCCTCGGCGCCGAACACCGAGTCCGGGCCGTCGGTGCCGAACAGCGTGTCGTTGCCGAAGCCGCCGCGCACGATCGACGGCGGCGGCTCGTCGGTCGAGGCCTCGGCCGGGGTCGCGATGACGGTCTCGCAGCTGTCGAGCTGGTCGCGGTCGGGCGCGTCCTCCTCGACGTAGACCGTGTCGTCACCCGCGCCGCAGAACACGTAGTCGCGGCTGGTGTCGGCGACGCGGATCGTGTCGTCGCCGCTGCCGCCGAAGACCTCGTCCTCGCCGGTGCCGGCGGTGATCATGTCGTCGCCGTCGCCGCCCGAGATGCGGTCGTCGTCGCCGCCGCCGTCGAGGACGTCGTCGCCGTCATGGCCGTAGATCGCGTCGCGCCCGGCGTCGCCGAGGATCGAGTCGTTGCCCTCGCGCCCGAGCAGCGTGTCGCCGGCGCGGCCGCCCACGAGCGTGTCGTCGCCGGGTCCGCCGTCGAGCTTGTCCGCGCCGCTCTGGCCGTAGAGCTGGTCGTCGCCCTCGCCGCCCAGTATCAGCCGGTCGTTGCCGCGGCCGCCGTCGAGCAGGTCGTTGCCCGGCCCGCCGTCGAGCAGGAGGTCGTTGCCGAGGCCGCGCTCGCGGATCACGTCGTCGCCCTCGCCCCCGCGCAGCGTGTCGTCGGCGTCGCCGCCGTCGATGGTGTCGTTGCCGGGCCCACCGTCGATCACGTCGTTGCTGAGGCCGCCGTTGGCGCTGTCGTCGCCGGGACCCAGGTTGATCGTGTCCTTGCCGGTTGAGCCGTAGGCGATGTCGTTGCCGTCGCCGCCGTCGATCAGGTCGTTGCCGCTGGAGCCCGAGAGCGTGTCGTTGCCGGGGCCGCCCTCCAGCACGTCGTCGCCGCGCATGCCGCGCAGCAGGTCGTCGCCGCCGAGGCCGATCAGGCGATCGGCACCGCGCGTCCCGTCGAGCGTGTCCGGGCCCTCGGTGCCGACGAGCACTGCCAGGCCGGGCTGGACGACGAGCGCCCCCGGCCGGCCGGCGATCGTGAGCGTGCGCAGGCGAGCGGTGGAGGCCGCCGACAGGACCGAGAGCGTCCGGCGAGCGGTGTCGGAGACGTAGAGGCGCGTGCCGTCGGGCGACCAGGCGGCACGGCCGGGACCGCCACCGGTCGGCGGGCGCGCGATCACGCGCCGCCGGGCCAGATCGACCAGCGGCGGCCTTGCGGTGGATGCCGCCGCGCAGCTTGGCGCCGGGCGCCACGATCGCCTTCGTGCCGTCGGGCGAGACGCCGAGGCCGCCGCCGCCGTCGGTGCCGAGCGCGACCGAGGCGGAGATGGCGCCGTTGGAGGGCTCGATGCGCACGAGCCGCGAGGCGGCGCGCTGCCGACCTTTGCGCGGCGTCGTCGCCGAGATCCAGGCGCGGCCGCGGTGGTCGAGGCTCACGCCGGCGGCGCCGGCGAGCTTGACCCGCCGGACCAGCCGTCCGGAGGTGAGGTCGAGCACCGCGACGGCGCCGCCCTGCTGCACCTCGATCGCGCGCGTCGGGGTGACGACGAGCTCGATCGGCGTGCCGGCGAGCTTGCGCTGGCCCGTGCGCTGCATGCTCGCGACGTCGATCGACTCGATCGCGCCCTTGCGGGCCGCGAAGACCTTCGTGCCGTCCGCGGAGACCGCCAGCGCGAGCGGGGTGCCGGTGGTCAGGATGCTGCCCGCGCCGATGCGGGTGGCCAGGTCGATGACGGAGACCGTCCGGCCCGCGGCGACGTAGGCGCGTGACCCGTCGGGCGCCGCCGCGACGGCCCGGGTGCGGCCGGGCAGGGCGACGCCGCCGGCCAGGCTGTTGTTGCGCGTGTCGAGCAGCACGGCGTTCGACGTATCCGTCGCGACGATCACCACGCGCGCCTGCGCAGCGACCGGGAGGAGCAGGAGCAAGGCGAGACCGGCGAGGAGCGTGCGCACGAAACCGACTAACACGCCGGTTCAGGCACAGTCGCGCAGTTTGTACACGATCATTTCGGGGCCGGGCCGCTCGTAGGCGTCGCCGACGTAGTTGAACGAGCGGTCGACCTGGTAGCGCGGGAGCTTCTCGCCCTTGCCGACCGGGCTCGCCCGGAACACGACGTCGGCCTGCTTGCGCAGCTCGCGGTAGTACTTGATCGCCTCCGGCACGCGATAGGCCTCGGCCCGCGCGCGGCCGTACTGCGTCGAGCCGGTCACGACCCAGCAGGCGCCTTCGCGCCGGTAGACGTCGATCATCGCCGGGCTCAGCGTTCGCTCGTAGTTCTGGAAGTTCGCGGGGTAGCGCGCCCCGCGGAAGTCGCGCCCAAGCTCGGCGATGATCGCCTGGGTGCGGTTGAATCGCTCCCACTGGCGCGCCGGGTTGGCCTTCGGCCCGCCGCCGGGGGTGACCCCGTACCACTCGGTCGGGGCGATCGGCTCGAACACGACCTTGGTGCCCTGCGGCACGTTCTCGACGAGCCAGTCGCGGGTTTGCGAGCGTGTGTCCTCGCGGCCGAGCACGACCGCGTTGCGGACCGTCGTCAACAGCGACGGGATCAGCGCGAGCGCGACCACGATCCCGAACACGACGCGCTGCTTGATCTGGGTCACCGCGTAGGCGGCGAGGATCGCGAGCGCCGGGTACAGCGGCAGCATCCAGCGCGCGTAGAAGCGGCTCTGGCTGCCCATGTAGAGCCAGTAGAGGACGACGAGCGAGCCGAGCACGACCGCCTCGCGCCGGCGGCCCTTGACGACCAACAGGATCCCGCCGGCGAACGCGAGCACGCCGGGGATCACACCGAGCGCCCAGCGGCTGGACTTCACGTAGTAGACCCAGCCGTTGCGCTCGGGCTGGCCGAGCAGCGGCGCGCCGTCGGCGAACTTGCGCTGGCGGTCGAGGTCGTTCGTGAACGTGCCCCAGTCCGCGAACAGGTACGGGTTGGTGGCGATCACGACCGCGAGCGAGACGGCGCCCGCCAGCGCCAGACCGCCGAGCGCGCGCTTGAAGCTCAGTTCGGGTGAGAGGAAGGCCGCGGCGACGAGCGCGATCACGACCGCCCCGTCGGAGTACTTCAGCGAGGCGGCGACGCCGACGGCCGCACCGCCGGCGAGCAGCGCGCGCAGGCTGCCGGTGCGCAGCACGATCGCCGAGGACCACAGCACCAGCGCGCAGGGGAGCACGCCCGGCCCGTCGTTGAGCGCCAACCGCGAGTAGAAGACGGGCAGGAAGGCGACGGCCATGATCGCCGCCGCGACCAGACCGGCGCGCCGGTCGAACCACGCCCGCCCGGCCGCGTAGGTCGCCGCCACGGCGCCGACGCCGAACACGACCGCGACGACGCGCGCCGCCAGGAACACCGCTCCCGGGTCATCGGCGAACCACTGCTCGACGCCGCCGAGGTGGATGACGCTCAGGTACGCCGCGAACAGGTAGGTGAGCGCGGGCGGATTGATGAAGTAGCCGGGGTTGAGGTCCCCGCCGGTCATCGCCACGGCGTGCGGGACGAAATGCGCCCGCTCGTCGAGGTTGTAGGAGTACGGGAGCCCGTGATCGAGGCTCCACAGCCGCAGTCCGGCGGCGACCAGCAGGATCAGCCCGAGGATCAGGGCCGGCCCGCGACGCCGCCACTTCGGCTCGGCCGGTTCGTCTTCAAGCGTCGCGGTCAAAACCGCGACAAGGCTAGCTAGAGCTCGCCGGCTCCTTACGCGGGCTCGGGTTCAGCACCGTCCGGGCGCCGAGCACCGGGCCGATGATCGCCAGCACCCAGAGCCAGCCGACGCCCCACGGCTCGCGCAGGCTCTGATCGGCGGCGACGATGATCGCGACCGAGATCAGCGGGTACAGCAGGAACGGGATCGACTTCTTGGCGATCCCCGCCTTGCGGGCCCCGAGCACGACGCCCAGATAGGACGCGCCGGCGATGATCAGGCCGCCGTTGTCGTTGACGAGCCAGCGTTCGGCGAGCACGAGCGCCCACGCGACCGCGATCAGCCCCCAGACGGTGAGGCTGGCCTTGTCGCCGCGCACCACCGTGTAGATCAGCGCCAGAACGGTGGCGACGATCAGCAGCAGGAAGATCATCCCGCTGAGCGTCGCGGCGAGCAGCCACGCGATCGCGGCCACCGCCCCGAAGACGATCCCACCGCGCAGGGCTGTGTCGACGGTTTTCGCCGCGCGCTGCCTGCGGCTGGGATCTGTGTCGGTGAGGCCGGCGAGCGCGGTGGTGCTCATCTCACAAAGGTACCGCGCCCGGCCGGGATCTCACCCTCCGGCTAGCCCCCCAAATTGAGTGCAGGAGGCCCGAAGTGGCACGCATTGCGGCGCGCCCGGCGATGCGCACCCTTCGGCCACCTGCACTAGGCGGGGATAGCCACCCGCTCTTCCTCGCGCTCGAAGCGCTTGACGCTCATCTCGGCCGCGACCTCGATGTCGATCGGGTCCGAGAGGTCGATCTCCCGCGGCGGGAGGCGCATGGCGGCGTAGCCGAGGCAGACGACCGCCGCGAGACCGTAGCCCAGCGCGATCTTCGGGTTCGAGAAGACGTGGACCTCCTCGGCGTGGATCAGGCCGACGAGCGTCAACACCCCGCCGATCACGCACGCCGAGGCGGCGTGGATGAACTTGCGGTCGATCATGAAGACCGTTATCGAGCCGAGGATCATGCCGACGAGGACCGCGCCCGAGCCGAGCGTCGCGAGACCGCCGTAGAGGACGCCGCCGTTGGCCAGTGCGGCCACGCCGACCGTGTCGACGCTCGTGCCCGCGGCCAGCAACGCGTCATGGACCATGCCCGAGCCCCATTGCGCGAGCGACGGGATCGCCGCCAGCACGACCGCGGCGTAGTGCGCCTTCGGCACCGCCGAGAACGCCTGCGAGCCGATCGCCATGCCGATGAAGAGCAGGACCGGGACGATCGCCGGGATCGGCAGGATCGCTCCGAGCAGCGGGAACAGCCCGAAGATGCAGAGCAGGAAGATCAGCACCCCGGTGGCCAGTGAATAGGAGACTCGGCCGCCGGCGGCCTTCCAGCCCGGCTGCCCGATGTAGACGGCGGGCGGGAACGGCGAGCCGAGCGCGGAGCCGACCACGGCACCGGCGCCGTCGGCCAGGAGCACGTGACGCAGGTTGTACCGGTCGCCCGCCGCGGCGGCGGACTCCACGTTGCTCATCGCTTCGGTGAAGTTGTAGATGCCCAATGGGATGGCGGTCGCGAGCAGCGGCGAGATGCCGCTCAGGCCGTCGGAGAGCAGGTCGATGTTCAGCGACGGGATGCCGATCGCGATCGACTTGGCCGCGTCGGTCACCGCGGCGGGCTCCATGAAGCCGCCGATCCAGCCGAGGGCGCTGCCGACGAGCAGGGCCGCAAGGCCGACCGGGAAGTTCCCGGGCAGGCGCACGCCGGCGACGAAGCCGGCGATGATGATCATGAAGACCGGCAGGGCGATCCACAGCGCGCCCCACATCTGCGCGCCGGGCCGCATCGAGATGAAGGTGAGCGAGATGCCCGCGAGCGTGCCGAGCATCGCCGCGCGCGGCGTCCAGTGGCGGATCGTCGGCCCGACGAAGGCGCCGATGAGAATGATGATGCCGATGATGAAGGCCCAGGCGAGACCCGCGGTCCAGGCCGCGATCGGGTCCTTGGTCGCCAGGTACGTCGGCAGCATGATCACCAGCGTCACGATGAACATGTGCGGGACGCTCGGCCCGTACGGCATGGCCGTGACGTTCAGCCGGCCTTCCTTGATCGCCAGCTTGCGAGCGAGGTAGAAGTAGAAGAGGTTGCCGATCAGCAACTCGATGCCGAGCGCCGGCAGGACGACTTGATAGACGTCGTCGGGCGCCATGTGCACGACGCCGACGCACAACCCGGCGAGCACCAACACGTTGACCAGCATGTTGATCCCGAGGCCGAAGAAGGCGTTGAGATCACCGCGGGTCCAAAGAGGGACGGCCATTGAGGATCAGGCTCCTGCTGCGACGTTGACGGGAAGGTTTTCCAAGAGATCCGCGGAGCTGCCGACCCAGCCGAAGATCCCGCCCTGCGCGGCGATCATCCGCAGGGCGACCTCGTGGAACTCGGGGAAGTAGGAGCCGCAGCAGTCCTCGAGGACGAGGCACTCGTAGCCGCGGTCGTTGGCCTCGCGCACGGTCGTGTGCACGCAGACCTCCGTGGTGACGCCGGTGACGATCAGCGACTTGATGTGAAGGTTGCGCAGGATCAGGTCGAGGTCGGTGGCGCAGAACGAGCCCTTGCCGGGCTTGTCCAGGACGATCTCGCCGTCCGCGGGCGCGAGCGCGTCGACGATGTCGTGGCCGTACTCGCCGCGGATCAGGATCCGGCCCTTGGGGCTGTCGGTGCCGATGAACTCGCCGCGCGCGAACTTGGCCGGCGGGCAGTCGGACATGTCGGGCCGGTGGCCCTCGCGCGTGTGGATGATCGTCATCCCCAGTCCACGCGCCGTGGCCAGGACCTTCTGGAGCGGCTCGATCGCACTGGAGAGCAAGGAGACGTCATTGCCGAGCGCCGACCCGAAGCCGCCCGGTTCGAGGAAGTCGCGCTGCATGTCTATGACCACGAGCGCGGTCGTCTCGGGGTCGAACGCGAAGGGGCCCGGCTTCGCGGGCACGAGCGTGTTCATGCGTCACCTTTCGTGAGGGAGGTCGCCAGCGCGATCAGGAGTGCTTCGCCGCCAGGGCCTGCCACCAGCTGCAGGCCGACCGGGAGCCCCTCCGTGGGGCACGGCACGGAGATCGCCGGAAAGCCGACGAAGCTCCACAGGATCGCGTTGCGCGACAGGATCGTCAGGTACTCGTCGGCTCGCTCGACCGGTGGCGCCTGTACGGGCGCCGTGGGCATCGCGAGCACGTGGTGCTCGCGGAAGACCGCGAGCATCTCCTCCCTCAGCGCCGCGCGGTAGCGCTGCGCGTCGATGTAGTCCGTGGCCAGCACGCCGTCGGCGGCGTCGAGCTGGTCGCGGACCTCCGCCCAGTACAGCGAGCGGTCCAGACCCCGAGCGCGATGGAACGTCGCGGCCTCGCAGCGCGAGACGAGCAGGCCCATCGCATTCGCCCCGCCGAAATCGGCGGCGGTTGGACGGTCGGTCTCCCGGACGGAGGAGACCAGGCCGCGGAGCTTGTCGATCTGTGCGGCCACCGCGGATTCCACGGCGGCCTCGGCGCCTTCCCACGCGGCGGTGGCGAGGCCGACGCGCAGGTGGCTGACGCGCGAGCCGGCAGCGGGCGCGATCGCCGTGGCGTCTGGGCGCAACGCGTCCATCGCGATCGCCGCGTCCTCCGCACTGGAGGCCATCACGGCGACGTGGTCCATCGTCCACGACAGCGGCACGACGCCGCGCGTGGGGATGGTCCCGTACGTGGGCTTGAGGCCGACGACGCCGCAGAGCGCGGCCGGGACGCGGATCGAGGCGCGCGTGTCGGTCCCGAGGCTCGCGAGCCCCATGCCGGTCGCGACCGCGATCGCGCTGCCGCCGCTCGAGCCGCCCGGGATCCGCGTCGGGTCGTGCGGGTTGCGCGCCTGCGGGCTGGTGACGCCGAGCGCGAACTCGTGCGTGGACGTCTTGCCGAGGATCACGGCGCCGGCGGCGCGCCAGAGGTCGACGCCGTCGGCGTCCTGGACCGGAACCGAGTCGTAGGCGTCCGAACCGCAGCGCGTGCGGACGCCGCGGACGTTGATGACGTCCTTGACGGAGACCGGGATCCCGTGCAGCGGGCCGCGCCGGCGGCCGGCCTGCAGCTCGGCGTCGCGGGCGCGGGCCTCGGCCAGCGCGGCCTCGGCGGTGACCTCGACGAACGCGGTCCACTCGTCGCCGGCGATCCGCTCGAGCGCCAGCTCGGTGAGCTCGACGCAGGTCGTCGTGCCGGCGTCCAGCGCACGCGCCGCGGCGGCGATCGCACCCGTCTTCGGCAGGCCGCCGAGCGACGGCAGCGGTGCCGCCGGCGTCCCGAAGACCTCGTACGCGGGCCGCCGCTCGGGCGGGTCGGTGACCTGGGCGCTCAACCGCTCCAGGGCGGAGTTGAACGCGGTGGTGGCGATACTCACGGGCGACCACCGCCACGCTGCGCGCGGGCGCCAACGCCGGTCGCCTTGGAAATCGCTTCGCGGATCTTCACGGCCGTTCCTCCTCGAACATGCGCGCGAGCAGTTCGCCCACGCGTCGCTCCACGACCTCCGCGCTGCGCTCGATGTGCACCCGCATCAGCGCGGCGGCGGCATCGGCGCGTCCCGCGCGGACGGTCTCCAGGATCTCCAGGTGCTCTTCGATCGTCGCCTCGATCCGGTCCGCCGTCGTGAAGTCGTGAATCCGGATCAGGCGGATGCGCTCGTTGATGTCGCGGATGTAGCGCTCGGTGGCGCTGTTGCCCGAGGCGCGCGCGATGCCCTCGTGGAAGCCCTCGTCGGCGTAGACGAAGTCGGGCCCGTCGTCGTGCTCCTCACGCAGCTCGAGCCATTCCGCGACGAGCCCGTCGAGGCGGTCCGGATCGGCGCTGCGGACCGCGAGGTCCTCGAGCACGATGCGGACGTCGTAGAGCTCGCGCATGATCGAGACGCGCGGCGGGTTGGGCCGCACGCCGCTGGAGCTGTCGCGCACCACGTGGCCGTCGCCCTCGAGCCGCCGCAGCGCCTCGCGCACCGGCGTCCGGCTCGTGTTGAAGCGTTCCGCGAGCTGCTCCTCGACGAGCCTGCGGCCGTAGGGGAACTCGCCCGCGAGCAGCGCCGCGCGCAGTTCCGTGTGGACCTGGTCCGCGCGGGTCAACCGAGTGCCTCGACGGCCAGGTCGAACGCGATCAGCGGCGGGTGCGTGACGCCGCCGCCGATCTGGCCGACGCCCGGCCGCGTGTGTGCGATCCCGGTGTGGACGGGCGGTGAGATGCGGGTCGCCGCGACCTTGCGCGCGTCGACGCCGAGCATCGCGGCGCGGCCGTCCGGATAGCGGATGTCCGGGGACTCGCCGGCCGCGATCGCCCGCAGCTCGGTGTCGATGGCGTCGATCGTGGCCGGGTCGATCCCGACCGACTCCGCCGCCACCGGCGAGGCCGCGACGGCCAGCGCGCCGAGACCGTAGGTCTCGACGATCGCGGAGTCGCCGAGGTCCGGGTTCATATCGGCCGGCAGGTAGCCGTCGAACAGCTTCGCCGGGTCGGGCAGCGCGGCCGGGCCGACGAACCACCGGTCGCCGGTGCCGGAGACACGGATGCCGACCTCGACGCCGTTGCGGGCGATCGCGGTGAGGACCGGCGAGCCCGGAACGTCCGCGGCGCAGTCCAGCGCGAGCTTGGAGAAGACCATCGCGAGGTTGAGGAAGAACTGGCCGTTTGAGGCGATGAACGCGCTGACCTCGGGGTGCTCGATGCCGAGCGCCTTCAGCGTCAGCTCGGTCCCCTGTTCGGTGCGGTGATGGGCCTCGTCGCCGAGCGCGAGCGACTGCACGTGCAGCGCGTGGAGGTCGAGCGGGCCGCTGCGCTGCAGCGCGGCGCGCAGCTCGGGCGCGAGGACGTCGGCCATCCACTTCAGCCGCTCGAGCACCTCGGGTCCGTCGGCGCCGTAGCGAAGCACCTTGCCTGAGCCCTCGTTGAGCGGGCACCAGGCGACCTTGCCGGTCGCCTCGTCGCGCGCCACCCACACGGGCATGCTCGGGTTCACGACGCCCGCCATCGGGCCGACGCCGCCGGTGTCGTGGTTGGTGGCGAGCGGGATCTGGCCGTCCTCGACGAGCTTGAGCGCCTCGGCGGGCGTGCCGGCGACGCCCTCGAGCCAGAGCGCGCTGCCGAGCGCCGCGCGCATCGGTGGGCACATGCGAGCGGGCTCGATCGGTGGGCCGGCGTGGCTCACGCCGCCTGCGGCGTGGTGCGCGGAGACCTCCGAGGCGGGGACGACGTCGACGACCATGGGCCGCGCAGCGGCCAGGCGCGCCACCGCATCCGCTTCTGTATGCAGGGCTGCGTTCATGGCTGTGGACGCTAAATCGGGCGCGCCGCCTTGCAATCGGACCGACGGTCACAACCTCCTCCACCGAACGTGGACCGGCGGTATGAGGGACCGCCCGCTGGCTATCCGTAGGCTCAGGAAGCCCAATGGGTCTGTACGACGCTGCCTTCGAGCACGACGGCTGCGGGGTCGCGTGCCTCGCAAGGCTTGACGGACGTCCCGCGCACGAGACGATCTCGCGCGCGATCGAGACGCTCGACAATCTCGAGCACCGCGGCGCCGAGGGCGTCGACGCCGAGACCGGCGACGGCGCGGGCATCCTCGTCCAGATCCCCGACGCGTTCCTGCGCGCGGAGCTGGAGTTCGCGCTGCCGGAGGCGGGGAGCTACGCGGTCGCGGTCTGCATGCTCCCGCGCGAGGACGAGCGGCGCTCGGCGGCCGAGACGGTGATCGAGCGGCTGGTCTCCGACGGCGGCCAGACCGTGCTCGGCTGGCGCGACGTCCCGGTCGACACGCGCGTCCCGGGCGCGGCCGCGCTGGCGGCGATGCCGGTCATGCGCCAACTGCTGATCGGGTCATCCGAAGCCGACCAGGACGCGTTCGAGCGGCGGCTGTACGGCATCCGGCGCCGCGCCGAGCGCGGGCTGGGCGACGCGGTCGCGTTCCCGAGCTTCTCGTCGCGGACGATGGTGCTCAAGGGGATGCTGTCGGCGCCGCAGCTCTCGCGGTTCTACCCCGACCTAGGCGACACCCGCTTCACGAGCGCGCTGGCGATCGTCCACTCACGCTTCTCGACCAACACGTTCCCGAGCTGGGCGCTGGCGCACCCGTTCCGCTTCATCGCCCACAACGGCGAGATCAACACGCTGCGCGGCAACGTCAACTGGATGCGGGCGCGGGAGCACGTGCTGGGCGAGTTCGCCGAGGTGCGGCCGGTGATCCCGGCCGGCGCCTCCGACAGCGCGAGCTTCGACTCCGTGCTCGAGCTGCTGGTGCTCGCGGGGCGGCCGCTCGCGCACGCGGTGATGATGATGGTGCCCGAGGCGTGGGAGGGCCGCGACGATCTGCCCGAGGGGCTGCGCGGCTTCTACGCCTACCACGAGAAGCTGATGGAGCCGTGGGACGGGCCGGCGTCGATCACCTTCAGCGACGGGCGCGTGCTCGGCGCCAAGCTCGACCGCAACGGGCTGCGGCCGGGGCGCTGGGCGCAGACCGATGACGGCTGGGTGGTGCTCGCGTCCGAGACCGGTGCGCTGCCGCTCGAGCCCGCGCGGATCGTGCGGCGCGGGCGGCTCAAGCCCGGCGCGCTGTGGATCGTCGACCTGCAGCGCGGCGCGCTGTTCGCCGACCGCGAGGTCGAGTGCGAGATCGCGTCGCGGCGGCCGTACGGGACGTGGGCGGCCGAGGCGACGATCCGGCTCGAGGATGTCGCGCCCGCTACGCCGCTGCCCGCGCCCGATGAGCCTTTGGATCGTCTGCGGATCGCCTTCGGCTACACCCGCGAGGACCTCGACATCCTGATCGCGCCGATGGCCGAGACGGGCAAGGAGCCGACGGGCTCGATGGGCGCCGACGGAGCGCTGCCCGCGCTCTCGGACCGCGCGCCCTCGCTGTTCTCCTACTTCAAGCAGCGCTTCGCGCAGGTCACCAATCCGGCGATCGACTCGCTGCGCGAGGACCTCGTGATGAGCCTGACGACGTGGCTCGGGACCGGCCCGCCGCTGCTCGAGGACGCGCCGCCTCCTGGCCGCCGCTTGCGGCTCGCCAGTCCGGTGCTGACGGCGGAGGACCTCACGCGCGTGGTGTCCTCGCCGCTGCCGTGGGCGCCGCTGGACGCGACGTGGCCGGTGTCGCTCGGCTTCGCCGGCCTGGAGGCGGCGGTCGAGCGGCTCGTCGGCGAGGCGCGTACCGCGGCCGCGGCCGGCACCGCGATCCTCGTCATCGGTGATCGCCGGGTCTCTTCGGTCCGTGCGCCCGTGCCCGCGCTGCTGGCGGTGGCCGCGGTCCATCACGAGCTGGTCCGCGCGGGCCTGCGGACGCGCTGCTCCTTGGTGGTGGACTCGGGCGAGCCGCGCGAGGTCCATCACGTCGCCTGCCTGATCGGCTACGGCGCCGACGCCGTGCATCCGTGGCTCGCGGGCGACGAGATCGTCCCCGCGCTGGGCAAGGGGCTGCTGAAGGTGATGTCCAAGATGGGCGTCTCGACCGTCTCCTCCTACCGCGGCGCGCAGCTCTTCGAGGCGATCGGGCTCGGGCCGGAGCTGATCGAGCGCCACTTCGTCGGCACGCCGTCCAAGCTCGGCGGGCTCGGGCTGCGCGGCCTCGCGCGCGAGGTGCTGACCGGCACGCGCGGACGTACATGCCGGCCGGCGGGCTCTACCGCTGGCGCCGCGAAGGCGAGCGCCACAGCTGGAACCCGGACACGGTCGCGGCGCTGCAGCGCGGCGAGTGGCGCCGCTACGTCGAGGCCGCCGATCTCGCCTCGCGCCACGGCTCCCTGCGCGGGCAGCTCGCGTTCCGGGAGCAGTCACCGATCGCGCTCGAGGACGTCGAGCCGGCGACGGAGATCATGAAGCGCTTCGTCACCGGCGCGATGTCGCTGGGCTCGATCTCGCCCGAGGCGCACGAGTCGCTCGCGATCGCCATGAACGAGATCGGCGGGCGCTCGAACACCGGCGAGGGCGGCGAGGATCCGGCGCGCTTCCTCGACAACCGGCGCTCGGCCATCAAGCAGGTGGCGAGCGCGCGCTTCGGCGTGACGATCGACTACCTGGTCAACGCCGACGAGCTGCAGATCAAGGTCGCGCAGGGCGCGAAGCCCGGCGAGGGCGGCCAGTTGCCGGGGCACAAGGTCGACGCCAACATCGGCCGGCTGCGCTACGCGACGCCCGGCGTCGAGCTGATCTCGCCGCCGCCGCACCACGACATCTACTCGATCGAGGACCTCAAGCAGCTGATCCACGATCTGCGCTGCGCGAATCCCTCCGCGCGGATCTCGGTGAAGCTGGCGGCGGAGGCCGGCGTCGGGACGGTCGCGGCGGGCGTCGTCAAGGCCCACTCCGACCACATCGTGATCGCCGGCCACGACGGTGGCACCGGCGCGTCGCCGCAGTCCTCCTTGGTCTCGGCCGGCGTGCCGTGGGAGCTGGGGCTGGCCGAGACGCAGCAGACGCTGGTCCGCAACGGGCTGCGCTCGCGCGTCGTCCTGCAGGCCGACGGCGGGATGCGGACGGGGCGCGACGTCGTGATCGCCGCGCTGCTCGGCGCCGAGGAGGTCGGCGCCTCGACCGCGCCGCTGGTCGCCTTGGGCTGCATCATGATGCGCGTCTGCCACCTGAACACGTGCCCGGTCGGGATCGCGACGCAGGACCCTGAGCTGCGCGAGCGCTTCGCCGGCAAGCCCGAGGAGGTGGTGCGCTTCTTCACGCTGCTGGCCGAGGACGTGCGCGTGATCATGGCCTCGCTCGGGATCGCGCGGTTCGCCGACCTCGTGGGCCGGGTCGACCTGCTGCGCGTCGACCGCGACGACCACTGGAAGGCGAGCGGCCTGGACCTGACGCCGCTGCTGGCCGCCGGCGGCGACGGCGAGCGCTGCTCGCGGCCCGCGACGTTCCGGCCGGAGGCGCCGATCGACGAGCAGATGATCGCCGCGCTGCCGCTCGTCCGGCTCGAGCTGCCGATCTCCAACCGCGACCGGACCGTCGGCGGGATGCTCTCCGGCGAGATCGTGCGGCGCGGTCTTGTCGACGCCGACGTGCGCGTGACCTTCCGCGGCTCGGCGGGCCAGAGCTTCGGCGCCTGGCTGGCGCCCGGGGTCGAGCTGACCGTGCTCGGCGACGTCAACGACTACGCGGGCAAGGGCCTCTCGGGCGGCGTGATCGCCGTGCGGCCGGACCCGGATTCGCGCGCGGGCGCCGACGAGGACGTGATCGCCGGGAACACCACGCTGTATGGCGCGACGAGCGGCAAGGCGTTCTTCCGCGGCTGGGCCGGCGAGCGCTTCGCGGTGCGCAACTCCGGCGCCGACGCGGTCGTCGAGGGCGTCGGCGATCACGGCTGCGAGTACATGACCGGCGGCCACGTCGTCGTGCTCGGCCCGACCGGACGCAACTTCGCGGCGGGCATGAGCGGCGGGATCGCCTACGTGCTCGACGCCGACGGCGACTTCGCCTCGCGCTGCAACCAGACGCTCGTCGGGCTCGACGCGCTGGACGCCGACGACCGCCGGCGCGTCTACGCGCTGCTGCTCGAGCACCGCGAGCGGACCGGCTCGGCCGCCGCGGCCGCGGTGCTGTCGAACTTCGACGCCGCGCCGCTGGTCAAGGTCATCCCGCACGACTACCGGCGCGCGCTGGAGCGCTCGCCTTCGCTGGCTCGGGCGGCGTGATGGCGGATCCCCGAGGGTTCCTCGAAGTCGAGCGCGTCGCGCCGCCGGAGCGCGATCCGCGCACGCGCACGGCCGACTCGCACGAGATCTTCGGCACGCTGCCGGCGGACGGGCTGCGCGAGCAGGGCCGGCGCTGCATGGACTGCGGGATCCCGTTCTGCCATCAGGGCTGCCCGCTCGGCAACCTGATCCCGGAGTGGAACGACCTCGTCCGGCGCGGCGAGTGGCGCGTCGCGATCGACCGGCTGCACGCGACGAACAACTTCCCCGAGTTCACCGGCCTGATCTGCCCCGCGCCGTGCGAGGCCGCCTGCGTGCTCTCGATCAACGACGACCCGGTGATGATCAAGCAGCTCGAGTGGGGGATCATCGAGCGCGCGTTCCGCGAGGGCTGGGTCGGCGGCAAGCCGCCGGTCGTGCGCTCGCGCTGGTCGGTCGGCGTGGTCGGCTCCGGGCCGGCGGGGCTCGCCGCCGCGGAGGAGCTCAACGCCGCCGGGCACCGCGTGATCGTCTACGAGCGCGACGAGGGCCCGGGCGGCCTGATCCGGCTCGGCGTGCCCGACTTCAAGCTCGAGAAGTGGATCATCGACCGCCGCGTCGCGCTGCTCGAGCAGGCGGGGATCACGTTCGAGTACGGCGTCGACGTCGGGACCGACCTCGCGATCGACGAGCTCAACGCGCGCCACGACGCGGTCGTGCTCGCCCTGGGCTCACGCGTCGAGCGCGGGATCGACCTGCCGGGCAACGACCTCGGCGGCGTGCACACGGCGATGTCGTACCTGCTGCAGCGCAACCGTGCCGTCGCCGGCCAGCCGCCGCCCGCGCACGTGATCACCGCCGCGGGCAAGCACGTGGTCGTGATCGGCGGCGGCGACACGGCGGCCGACTGCGTCGCGTCCGCCCACCGCGAGCGCGCCGCCTCGGTCACCCAGCTCGACATCTACCCGCCGCCCGCGGGCACGAAGTACCGCGAGCTGGCCACCTGGCCGGACTTCCCGAAGCGCATGTGGTCGACCTACGCGCTCGACGAGGGCGGCGAGCGCCAGTCCTCGTTCAACGCGACCGCGTTCGAGGGCAACGGCCACGTCCGCGCGCTCGTGGGCGACCGCGTCAGCGATCCCCCGAGCTTCGAGCCGACCGGCGAGTCGCTCGAGATGCCCGCCGACCTCGTGCTGATCGCGATCGGCTTCACCGGCGTGGAGCGCGGCCTGGTCGATCAGCTCGGCGTCTCGGTCGGCGAGCGCGGCGCGATCGCCGACACGGAATACATGACGACCGCCAACGGCGTCTTCGCCTGCGGCGACGCCCGCCGCGGCCAGTCGCTGATCGTGTGGGCGATCGCCGAAGGCCGCGAGTGCGCCCGCGCCGTCGAGCGCTACCTCACACGGTCGAGCTGAGCCACGACGTCAGCGGCGCTGACCGCGGCGGCGCGCTGCAGCCAGCCTGAGCCGTGCAGCGCCCCGGCGCCCGCCGGCATCGCGAAGCCCGCGGTCGCGAGCGCGTCCGGCTCACCGAGCGCGCACGCCGTTCCCACGGCGCGCTGCCCCGGGGCGAGCGCGACGAACGCATCCTCGTCGTCGGGTTCGATCCGCAGCGCGTCGTGCAGGATCACCCCGTCCGGCCCCTCGGCCCGCAACACCGACTCGAGCCGCCCCGGGCCCTCGCCGGCGCGCCCCAGCACGACCAGGTCGCGCACGATCGCCACCGCGCCGACCCCCAACCGGATCGTCGTCCTCCGCAGCACGTCCGCTCCCTCGGCCACCACCAGCGGAGCGTCCTCGAGCACCAGCGTCGCGCCGTCTCCGACGGTGACGTCAAGCTCCAGCACGATCGGCTTCGGCCCGGGCAGCGCGACCGTCGCGGCCACGGGTTCGATGCTCAACGTCCCGCCCTCACGACGATCTCCACCCGATCGTGATCCCCCGCCAGCGGCCCGGCCTGCGAGCGCAGCAACGTCAACCGCCCCGGCCCGAGCACCCGCGGAGCGATCCGAGCCCCACGCCGAAGCTCGCTCCACCGCCCACGATCGACCACGACCCGACTCAAGGGGTCAGACCCCTGGGATGCGTGGCTCTACGGAGCCCTTGCAAGTTGAGGGGTCAGACCCCTTGAGTGGCGCAGACTTAGATGTGGACGTGGGGGTGGTCGTGGTGGTGATCGGGGACGCCTTCCATGCTCGAGTGCAGGTGGCCGTGCTCGCGGAACGCGGTGAGGCGGCCGCGGACCCAGTCGGCGACGACCGTGACGTCGTCGCGCAGCGAGATCGCGGCGACCGGGAGCTCGCCGCGGCGCTCGGTCGGCCTCGCGGACCATGCGCTCGACGTCGGAGCCGACGTAGGGCGCCAGGTCGACCTTGTTGATCGCGAGGAAGTCGGCGCGGGCGATGCCGGGGCCGCCCTTGCGCGGGATGTCGTCGCCGGCGGCGACGTCGATGACGAAGATCTGCACGTCGGCGAGGGCGGGGGAGAAGATCGCGGTCAGGTTGTCGCCGCCGCTCTCGACGAAGACGACGTCCAGCGGCCCCGTCGCGGCTTCGAGCTCCTCGACCGCTTCGAGGTTCGCGGAGATGTCGTCGCGGATCGCCGTGTGCGGGCAGCCGCCGGTCTGGACCGCGGTGATCCGCTCGACCGGCAGCACGCCGGTGGAGCGCAGGAACTCGGCGTCCTCGGTCGTGTAGATGTCGTTGGTCACGACGCCGAGGCGCGCCTCGGCCGACAGCGCGCCACAGAGCGCGGCGATCAGGCTGCTCTTGCCGGAGCCGACAGGGCCGCCGACGCCGATCCGCAGTGCTCGTTCAACTGGCAAAGAGTCGCTCTCTCTGTTCGAGGTGGATGGGGGCGGAGAGTTCGATCGCGACCGCCGCGGGCGCCGGAAGCGGACCGCGGTCGGCGGCGACCGCTCGGGCGCTCAACGCCAGCCGCGGCGCCAGCTCGGCGAGCCAGCGCGCGGTCACAGCGGGGTCGAGCGGGAGCAGCTTCAAGGCGGCTGAAGCGACGGTCGCGGCGTCGTCGTAGAGCGCGAGCAGCGCAACGTCCTCGTCGGCGAGCGCCCCCGCGGCGGCGACGACGCCCAGCGCGATCGGCCGCGGGGTGAGGCGTGAGGCGGCGCGGTAGGCGGCGATCGGGTCGCCGGGCCAGACCGTCGCGGCCGAGCGCAGGAGCTGCGCGCCGAGCCGGCGAGCGGATTCGCGCAGCACCGGGCTGGGGCAGCGCGCCGCCCATTCGGCGTCGAGGCGCGCGAGGGTGGTGGCGGAGCGTGGCGCGTGCGTGGCGGCGGAGCGTGGCGCGAGGGCGGTGGCGGCTGGCGGACGGCTTGGCGTGAGCGTGGCGGCAGACCGCTGGCGTGAGCGTGGCGGCGCGGCTCGCCTCGACCGCGAAGCGCGCGTCCGCCTCGGCCACGAGCCGCAGCCGCGCGGCCATGAACGCGGGGACGTCGGTCAACCCCTCGTTGACCGCCTGCTCGAGCCCGAGCGAATGCGCGTAGGACCCCGACGGGAAGCGCGAGTCCGCGAGCAGCAGCGCGAGCGGGTCCATGGCTAGAACAGCGAGTAGCGCTGCGCGAGCGGCAGCTCGGAGACCGGGTCCGGCACGATCTCGTCGCCGTCGACCCAGACCTTGAACGTGTCCGGCTCGACGCGGATCTCCGGGCACGCGTCGTTGAACGGCATGTCGGCCTTGCGCACCGAGCGCGTCTCCTTCACCGCCACGAGGCGCGACTCGAGCCCGAGATCGCCGAGCGTCTCCATCGCCAGCGGCGACACGAAGGTCAACGAGCGGCGCGCCGCGAGCCGGCCGGTTCCCGCGAACATCGGCCGCATCAGCACCGGCTGCGGCGTCGGGATCGACGCGTTGGCGTCGCCCATCGGCGCGTAGGCGATCGCGCCGCCCTTGATCACGAGCCGCGGCCGGATCGCGAAGTACGCCGGGTCCCAAAGCACCAGGTCGGCGAGCTTGCCGACCTCGACCGAACCCACCTCGTCCGCGATCCCGTGCGCGATCGCCGGGCAGATCGTGTACTTGGCGACGTAGCGCTTGAGCCGCTCGTTCGACGCGCCACCGCGCTTGGCGGCCATCACGTGCGCGGTCTGCCAGGTGCGCACGATCGTCTCGCCCACGCGCCCCATGGCCTGCGAGTCGGAGCCGATCATCGAGATCGCCCCGAGATCGTGCAGCACGTCCTCGGCGGCGATCGTCGAACCGCGGATCCGGCTCTCCGCGAACGCCAGGTCCTCAGGGATGCGCGGGTTGAGGTGGTGGCAGACGATCAGCATGTCGAGGTGCTCGTCGACGGTGTTGATCGTGTGCGGGCGCGTCGGATTGGTCGACGAAGGCAGCACGTTCGGGTGCGAGGCGACGGAGATGATGTCCGGCGCGTGCCCGCCGCCGGCGCCTTCGGTGTGGTAAGCGTGGATCGTCCGCCCGGCGATCGCCGCCAGCGTCGACTGCACGTAGCCGGCCTCGTTCAAGGTGTCGGTATGGAGGGCGACCTGGACGCCCGTCTCGTCGGCCATCCGCAGGCAGGCATCGATCGCCGCGGGCGTCGAGCCCCAGTCCTCGTGCAGCTTGAAGCCGCCGACCCCGGCGCGCGCCATCTCGCGCATCGCCTCCTCCGACACCGTGTTGCCCTTGCCCAGCAGCAGCACGTTGACCGGCATGTCGTCCATCGCCAGCAGCATCTCGCGGATCGCCCACGGCGAAGGCGTGCAGGTCGTCGCGCGGGTCCCCTCGGCCGGCCCCGTACCGCCGCCGATCAGCGTCGTCATCCCCGCCGCGACCGCCTCGTCGACGATCTGCGGGCAGATGAAGTGCACGTGCCCGTCGATCCCTCCGGCGGTCAGGATCCGCCCCTCGCCGGCGATGATCTCGGTCGTCGGCCCGATCTCCAGATCGGGGTGCACGCCGTCCATCACATCGGAGTTGCCGGCCTTGCCCAGCGCCGAGATGCGCCCCGCGCGGATGCCGACGTCGCACTTGACGATGCCCCAGTGATCGAGCACGACGACGTTCGTGATCACGCAGTCCGGCGCGCCCTGCGCCGACGTGCGGGTCCCCTGGAGCATCGACTCGCGGATCGTCTTGCCGCCGCCGAAGACGGCCTCGTCACCGCCGACGCAGCGGTCCTCCTCGACCTCGAGCCAGAGGTCGGTGTCGGCGAGGCGCAGCCGGTCGCCGACCGTCGGACCGTAGAGCGACCCGTAGCGCGCGCGGTCGATCCTCATCGCAGCCCGGGGACCTTGCGAGCGCCGCCGAGCGCCACCAGCGACACGTCGCGTTCGGCTCCCGGCTCGAAGCGGGCGGATGTCCCCGCCGGCATGTCGAGCCGGAAGCCTTCGGCGCAGGAGCGATCGAACGAGAGCGCATCGTTGACCTGCGCGAAATGGAAGTGCGACCCGACCTGGATCGGCCGGTCGCCGGTGTTCATCACCCGCACGACGCGCGTCTCGCGCCCTGCGTTGAGCTCGATCTCCCCCGGAGCGCTGACCAATTCGCCCGGGATCACCACCGGGGGGGCGGCAGCCCCTCCGGACCCCCCGCTCTTGAGATCGGCTCATGGAGAGTGACGAGCTTTCGCCCGTCGGGGAACGTCGCCTCGACCTGAACCTCGGCCACGAGCTCCGGCACCCCTTCCATCACGTCCTCAGCGCCCCAGCACCTCGCGTCCTGACGCCATCAGATCGGCCACCGAGCGCCCCTCTCGCGCTCGCTCGATCACCCAGCACGAAAGCAGTGCGACCGCCTCGGGCTGGTTGAGCTTGACCCCCCGCTGGAGCCGGTCGCGGGCGACCATTCCGGCGACGGCGAGCAGGAGCTTCGACTGATCCGACGGCGACAGCTGCAAGGCGGGCCACGCTATTCGCACCCCCTTCGGCCCGCAATTGGCCCGCGGGAGGAAAATCCGTGCCGCGAGTTAGACGACGGAGATGCTCAGCTGGTCTGCGGGGCCCGCCCGCGCTCGTCGAGCCAGAGCCACATCAGCCCGCGGAAGTGCGCGAGGAACTGCTCCTGCTCGTGGGCGGGATAGGTGGCCCGCACGGTCTCGACCAGCAGCGTGTCGAACTCGGCAGAGGCGATCCAGTCGAGCATCAGGTCGTCGACGTGGGCCAGCGAGGTCGCGCAGAACTCCGTGTACTTCTCGACCTCGAAGTACTCGTCCGCGAGCCGCCGGTACTCGGCCAGCTTCTCCTCGTAGCGAGAGATCCTCGCGGTCGCCGATCTCGAAGTAGGTGCGCGTGTCGAGGTCCACGCCGCGGGCCTGGCGGCCGGTCACGGTGCAGAAGATCGACCACTTCAGCAGCGCGCTGATCGCCCACGGCCAGTAGTAGTGCAGCGACGTCAGGGCGACGTCGGGCGACGCGTTGGCGTAGTCGATCGGGTGCGCCTCGGCGCCGCGCACGAGCGTCTCGCAGGAGTTGAACTCCCAGCGGAAGAAGGCGTTGATCAGGCGGCTGATCGTCAGCACCTCCTCGCCCGTCTCCGGCGTCAGGAAGTCGTGCGAGACCGCGTAGCGGTTGTGCATCGGCTCGTCGGGCCGGAAGTCCATCACCATCGTCTCGGCGCCGATCGACAGCGAGCGCGCGAACTTGTCGAAGCCCTCGATCGACTCCTGCAGGTGCATCAGCCGCTCGCCGGACTCGTCGTAGGTCTTGCGCAGCATCGCCTCGTCCTTGATGCGCGTGACGCCGACCCACTGCCCGCCGTCGTAGGGCTTCATGAACAGCGGGTAGCCGATCTCCTGGCGCCACCTCGCCGAGGTCGAAGGGCAGGTTGTACTTCGCCGCGGTGTACTCGAAGCGGGTGTTCTCGGGCGGGTTCTTGTGCGGGATCAGCACGGTCTTGGGCACCTTCAGCCCGAGCCGCAACATCGCGCAGTAGGCCGCGTGCTTCTCCATCGCCTGGAACGTGAAGGGGGAGTTGAGCAGGTACACGTCGTCCATCAGCGCGACCTTCTTCAGCCACTCGCGCGGGACGAAGTACCACCACGCGAGCCGGTCCACGACGAGGTCGTAGCGCGGCTTGGCGCGCAGGTTGAAGGGCTCGATCGTGATCCGCTCGGACGTCACGTTGTGCGTCTTGCCCTCGTACTTCACCGGCCCGACCCGGCCGAGCAGCGTCTCGAACGCGTGCGGCCAGTCCTCCTCGGTGCCGAGCAGCAGGCCGATCAGATGATCTGAAGACATCAGCAGAACCTCGGGAGATGGTGGGCGATCTGGGCGCGCCAGGACTGCCAGTCGTGTGGGACGTCGTAGCCCCACAGGTCGAGCTCGTGGCGGATGCCCTTCTCGGCGAGCAGCCCCGCGAGCCGTTTGGTGGACTCCAGCGAGCCCGTCGTGTCCTCCCACTGGCCCTGACCGCAGACCAGGAGGAGGCTCAAGCGCGACCGCAGCCATTCGAGGTGGTCGCCGTCGAACTGGCCGACGTAGTCCAGCGGGTTGTTGAAGTACGTCGCGTCGCCGCGGTCGCCCCAGCCGTTCCAGGTCGCCGGGTCGTAGTTGCCCGACATGCAGATCGCGAGCGGGAAGACGTCCGCGCGCTTGAGCGCGAAGTTGGCGGCGTGGAAGGCGCCGAGGCTGCTGCCGGTGGTGATGATGTCGCCACCGGTGTCGCCGTGGATGAAGGGCACGACGTCGTCGAGGATCCACGACTCGTAGCGCCCGTGCGCCTGTGCGCGCTGCTCGAGCGGCACCGACTGGTTCGACCACGAGGAGGCGTCGAAGGAATCGACGCAGTAGAGCTTGATCCGGCCCGCCTCGAGGAGGTCGTTGACGGCGCCGACCATGCCGTTGTCCTGCCAGTCGTAGGCCTTGCCGCCCTCCGACGGGAAGGCGAGCACCGGCCGGCCGTAGTGGCCGTAGGCGGCCACGGTGCCGTGCGCGCCGATCGCGTGCGAGTAGAGCTCGTAGTGGTTCGCGTTCATCGTGTCCACGCCCGTCGCAGTAGTGCCGTCAGATGCGGGTCGAAGGCATCCCGCCAGGCGACGTAGTTATGCATGTCTGCCACCTCCTCCAGCGACACGTCGTACCCCTGTCCGGCCAGGGCACGCGCCATCTCGCGATTGTTGTGCGCATTCTCCTCCGCGCGGCCGACCGTGAGCGCCGTCGGCACGCCGATCGCGTACTGCCCGTCTCGCAGCGTCTCGCGCACGAAGCGCACGATCCGTATGTACCGGCTGAAGCCGCGCTCCTGCGCGTCGTGGCGCGGCATGAAGAAGCTTCCGGACTGCAGGAAGAGCGCGCCCAGCGCTCGCGGGAAGCGGCGCTGCGCGTGCAGCATCGCCAGCCCGCCGAGGCTCGCGCCCATCCCGGCCGGTGTGCCGATCACGCCGAAGGCGTCGCGCAGCGCGGGCACGACGTCGTTCGCCAGCACGCGCGAGTAGACGGCCGAGGCGGAGTACCACTGGTTGCGGTCGCCGGGGGCGAGCAGCGCGACGCGGTGCGGCGGCAGCTCCCCGGCGGCGATCTTCGCCGCGCTGAAGCGGGTGAGCGAGGACAGCGCGTCGTACTCGGGTCCGTCGTTGGCGAGCAGCAGCCGCAGCGGCTGGCCGGGCTCCGCGTCCGCCGGGCTCCAGACGCGGATCGCGACGTCCGCGCCGAGCCCGCGCCCGCGGACGGTGCAGTCGTCGTAGCGGCCCGGCACGGTCTCGGCCTCCAGCCAGGCGGGCGCGACATAGCCGGGCAACTCGAGCACCGACTTCTCGCCGAACGCGCCCGGGCGTGCGCCGCGGGTTGCCGGGATCGCAGATCCAGTCGCTGCCGCCGCCGGAGTAGGCGACCTCGAGCTTGTACTCGAGCCGCAGCACGTCGGGCAGCTCGACGCGCGAGCACCCAGTCGCTCCCGTCGCGCACGAACGAGCTCTGCTCGTGCGAGAGCGGCAGGTCACTGCGCGAGCCGGACGGCGGCGAAGGTCCCGTCGGGATCGGAAAGGCGGAGCGCCACGGGCATGGCGCCGCAACTTAGACGAGACGCGCGTCAGCGCGGAGGCACGAGGGCGTCGTCGGCCTCGTCGCGAGTCGCGAAGAGCGTGAGCACATCGCTCACGCCGACGAGGTCCAGGACCCGCCGCGGCGGGCCGGGCGGGCAGATCACGCCCAGTGACCGCTCCTCGCGGCCCAGGAGCGCCCGCGTGCGCAGGATCGCGTTGACGCCGCTGGAGTCCATGAAGTCCAGGCCGCTGAGATCGAGCAGGAAGGCGCCGGAGGCCGCGAGCAGCGCCTCCCGCAGCGCGGCCTCGAACGCGTCCACCGCGGCGGCGTCGAACTCACCTTCAAGCGCGAGCCCGTATTCGAGGCGAGCGATCTTCACTACACCCTTCGGCCGCTGTAGCTCATGAAGAACAGGACGAGGGCGACGATGGCGAGCGCGAAGAGGATCGGGTGCACGATCGCCCCGCCGGCGATCGCGACGATCAGCAAGATGATTCCCAGGACCAACCACAGCATGTTCAACTCCGTCGGTTGCCGATGAGCTACGCAACCTAGGCCCGGACGGGCCGCTTGTCCGAGAACGCGTACGGCTCGCGACGTACGAGCTCGGACATGCGGGTAGGACGCAGGCGTGGCCCCTTCCATGATCAGCATCGTCGACGCGGATCCGGATCTGGCGGAGCAGCTCGACGACGCTCAGCTCGAGCGTGCGCGCCACGAGGCGCTCACGCGCGTCCAGCAACTCTCGCCCGGCGAGTGGGACGTCGCGGGAGCGCTCGAGCCCGACGTCCACCACCGCGGCTTTCTGATCGTCGACGGCCTGCTGTCACGCGAGGTTGACGTGCTCGGCCGCTCGTGCATCGAGCTGATCGGGCCCGGCGACGTGATGCGCCCGTGGTCCTGGGACGACGCCGGCTCGCACGTCAAGGCCGAGGTCGGTTGGGAGGTGCTCGAGCCGACGCGGCTCGCCGTGCTCGACCACGGGCTGGTTTCGCGCATCAACCCGTGGCCACAGCTCGGCGTCGAGCTCTTCAATCGCGGCACGCGACGCGCGCACCATCTCGCGGTCGCGCTGGCGATCGCGCATCACCAGCGCGTCGAGGACCGCCTGCTGCTCACCCTCTGGCATCTCGCCGAGCGCTGGGGCAAGGTGACGCCGGACGGGATCGCCCTACCGCTGCCGCTCAGCCACCAGCGACTCGCGCACATCGTCGGTGCCCACCGCCCGTCGGTCACGACGGCGCTGGGCACGCTCGACAGGGCGGGCAGCATCAGCCGCCGCGACGACGGCGCCTGGCTCCTGTACGGCGATCCGCCGGAGAAGCTGCGTCACCACAAGCTGGCGGCGGCGCTGACCTAAGTGCGCTTCGCCGAGAACAGCGCGCTGCCCGAGCAGGTGCCGACGGAGAGCTCGGCCCGTCCGCCGCTGAGCCTGCGGCTCTTGAGCTTGCCGCGCACGCGGATCGAGGTTGCGGCCTTGGGCGTCGCGACGCCGACGAACGAGCCGTCGGGCGCGATCTTGATGCGCTTGACGTTCGCGACGCCGAGCTGCGTGGTGAACTGGCCCAGCAGGCCCGGCGTCGGGCAGAGCATGGCCACGCTGACGCTCAGCCCGCGGATCTCGCGCCCGCGCTTGGCGACCTTCAGCTTCGCCGAGCGGGTGCCCTTGTAGCGGCCGTCGTCGCTCGCTCTAGTCCTCCAGTTGGCGGCTCGTGCGACCTTGATCCTGATCTCGGGGCTCAGCACGGTCTCGTCGCCGATCCGGACCGCGGCGCGGAGCCTGCTCGTCCCGGCGCCGAGCGTCACGGTCGCTTCGGCGCGCTCGCTCGTGACCGTCGCCGCTCCCACGTTCGCCGAGCCGCCGCGCTCGATCCGCAGCGCGGCGAAGTTCGGCACCCCGGTCGCGGTGACGGGCAGGATGAACGGGAAGCCCGCGTAGACCTTGGCCGGTGGCTTGAGGGCGAGGGTCGCGGTGGCACGCAGGATGAGCGCCCGGACCGGGCCGGCCTCGTAGGAGCCCGGACAGCCCGTGCACAGCCGCCAGACCTGCCAGTAGTAGGTCCCCGGCGTCTCCTGCGGGCGCTGCGAGCCGCCCGCGGCGAGCGCGGAGACGCAGTGATCTGGCGCGTCGGAGCTCGCGCCGCTGACGAGCGCTACGGGTTCGGCCAGCCGGCCGTCGGCTCCGACCGCGGGGGACGATGACATCGAGAGCCCGTAGTCCTTCGGCCCGCCGTAGACGTCGAAGCCCTCGCCCGCCGAGTAGACGCGGTAGACGGGGCAGCTGAACGTGACGGCGATCCCGCCCGGATCGACCGGCACCGCGGCGCCGTCGGCGGGCGTCAGCGGGACAGGAGGCGGGTCCGGCGGCAGCGCCTGCGCCGGCGCCGCCAGCACGATCGAGGCCAGCAGGATCGTCAGGCACCAGCGCAGCATCCGCGCATGAGTATCAGAGGACGAGCGTCTTGAGCGTCGTATCCGCGGTCCAGTACAGGCGCGCGCCGAAGCCGCGGGCGTTGGCCGCGACGGCGAGCTGGGTCACCTTGGCGCCGACCGGCTCGAGCTCGCGGTCGCCCTTGTGGTCGGTAATGCGCAGGCTGCCGTTGCAGGAGTAGGCGAGGCCGCCGGCGCGGAAGAAGACGGCGTCCTCGACGCCGGAGAAGTCGCCGCTGGAGACCTCGTCGCAGGGCTTGGAATTGCGCACCGCGACGTGCTTGGAGGCGTCCCAGGTGGCCGCCGTCTGCGACTCGCTGACGCCGCCCTCGAAGTCGCGGATGACGCCGATGTAGCGGCCGTCGACGATCTCGATGTGCGCGCGCTCGATCAGGTCCAGGCCGAAGTCGCGCTGGAGGAAGAGCGTGAAGCGGCGGCCGGTGGAGGTCCAGCAGCCGTAGAGGCGCACGCGGCGCGTCTCGGAGTTCTGGCGGCTTCTCCTTGACGCTGACGACGCGTGCGCTGCCGCCGGCGGCGAGCAACGTGGCGCCGTCGCGCTGACAGGACTTCGGGGCGGCCTGCGCAGGAGCGGCGATGGCGAGGACGGCGATCACGGAGGCGATGGCAGAGAAGGGGCGGATCATGCGCTCGAAGCTAGAGACGCCCGATGGGGGCCTGCCCCACCCTCGGGGTGGACGGACCTCCACCCCGGTATCGTCGCGACCGTGGCCGCGGATCTCGCCATCGTCGGCGCGCGGGTCCGGACCCTCGACCCCGCGAAGCCGTTCGCGACCGCCGTCGCGGTCCAGCGTGGGATCATCGCCGCCGTCGGCGACGAGGCCGAGATCCGCACGCACTGCGACGCGCGCACCGAGGTGCTGCACGCCCGCGGTCAGGCGCTGATCCCGGGACTGGTCGACGCCCACGTCCACCCGTTCTGGGGCGCGGAGCTCGCCCGCGGGACCGATCTGAGTCACTGCGCGACCAGTGAGGAGGTGCTCGCGGCGCTGGCGGCGAGCCGCCCCGAGCGCGGCTGGCTCTTCGCCTGGGGGCTGGACTACGACGCCGCGCCGACCCCGCTCCAGATCGGCGAGGCGGTCAAGGGTGCGGCGGCGTTCGTCCGGCTCTCGGACCTGCACACGGCGCTGGCCAGTCCGCGCGCGCTGGCGCTGGCGCAGGTGACCGGGCCGGTCGACTTCCCGGACGGCTCGTCGATCGTCTGCGTCGACGGCGTCCCGACCGGCGAGCTGCGCGAGACAAGCGCGCAGGACCGCGTGCTGCGCGCCGCGCCCGGCCTGCGCTGGCCGGAGATCCGCGCCCGCCATGTCGCGGAGCTGCGGCGCCTGAACGCGCTCGGCCTGACCGGCGCGCACGTGATGGACGGCGCGCCCGCGACGCACGACCTGCTGCGCGACCTCGAGGGCACCGAGGAGCTGACCATGCGCCTGCGCGTGCCGCTGTGGCAGACGCCCGAGACCAGCGACGAGGAGGTCGACGCCCAACTGGGCCTGCGCGACGCCCGCGGCGAGCTGTGGCGCGGCGGCGCGGTCAAGTTCTTCGCCGACGGCGTGATCGACGCCGGCACCGCCTGGCTGGAGGCGCCCGACACGCACGGTGAGTCGCTCGCGTCCTTCTGGCCCGACCCGCGCCGCCTCGCGGCCCTGATCGAGCGCTTCGCAGGCGCCGGCTTCCAGGTCGCGACGCACACGATCGGCGACGCCGCCGTGCGCTTCGTGCTCGAGACCTACATCGCGGCCGGCGGCGGGCGCCACCGGCTCGAGCACCTGGAGACGTTGCCCGACGACCTGGTCGCGAAGATCCCGGCCGCCGGCGTGATCGCCTCGATGCAGCCGGTCCACCTCACCGCGGTGCGCGGCGACGGCAGCGGCAACTGGAACGAGCGGCTCGGCCCGGAGCGCGCCGCGCGTGCGTTCCGGATGCGCGACCTGCTCGACGCCGGCGCGGTGCTCGCGCTCGGCAGCGACTGGCCGGTGGCGAACGCCGACCCGCGGCTCGGCATGGCCGCCGCGCGTCTGCGGCGGCTGCCGCAGACGCCCGAGGAGCTGGCCGTCCTACCGGACCAGGCGCTGACCGCGCACGAGGCGCTCGCGGGCTACACGCTCGCGCCCGCCTACGCGGCCGGCGAGGAGGACGCGGCCGGGCGCATCCAGCCCGGGATGCGCGCCGACCTCACCGGCCTCGCCGTCGATCCGGTCGACGCGCCCGCCCACGAGCTGCCGGACAACCCGGTCTGGCTCACGATGGTCAACGGGCGCGTCGTGCATCAGGGGACGTGGCGGGTTCCGTGAGGGTGCGCGTCCTGACGTAGGCGCTCGCTCGCGGTGGGCCACGGCTGTCCGTTGACGAACCTGGGGTCCCATGGCGCTCGCCGGTTGCGCTGGGGTCGTCGCGGCGCTCGCCGTCGCGGGGCCGGCTCGTCGCAGTCGCTGAGCCTGACCGTGTCGCCGTCCACACCGTGGAACAGCGCCAAGCAGGTATTGCCCTGAGCGCTGTCGAGTCCGCGGCGTTCAGTCGCTGGTCGGCTCCAGCCGCAGCGTCGGCTTCGGGTCGAGCTCGTCGAGCCGCACCCGCACCCGGCTGATGAGCTGTGACATCCCACCGGCCTCGGCCTCGCGGAGCGTCTCGTGCAAGAGCGCGCGCGCCCGGTCGGTGTCGCCGCGCGCCATCAGCAGCTCGGCGTACTCGCGCCGCATCAGC
This sequence comes from uncultured Solirubrobacteraceae bacterium, assembly GCA_963848475.1. Lineage (GTDB taxonomy): Bacteria > Actinomycetota > Thermoleophilia > Solirubrobacterales > Solirubrobacteraceae > Solirubrobacter. The sequence goes on from CAWKDW010000014.1 coordinate 538,461, forward strand.
GCCACCACCGGCCGCAGCCCGCAGGTCGCGTTGCGGTCCAGCCCGACCACGAAGTGGCGCTCGGCGAGGTCGAGATCGCCCTGCGCGGCGGCCAGCAGCGCGAGGAAGCGGTGTGCCGAGCCGAGGCTGGCGGCCTGCGTGATCTGGACGAGCTTCTCGCTGTGCGGCTCGAGCAGCCGGTAGAGGATCGGCGCCTGCTCGGTGTCGCCGATCAGCGCGCACGTCTCGCCGAGCAGGGCGATCGCGGTGAACCAGAACAGGTCGCGCGGGACGGCCGCGAACTCGTCGCGCGCGAGCTCGCGGAACTGCGCGACGCCGCCCGCCGTGTCGCCGGACATCAGGTGCGCCATCGGCAGGATCGCGCGCCACGCCACCAGCACGGGGTTCGCGTCGATGTGGGCCTGGATCGTCGCGACGTAGTCCGACAGTGCGTCCTCGCGCCGGCGCAGGATCAGCAGTTGCGCGGTGTAGATCGTCTCGGCGTCGCGCGCCTGAGCGCGCAGGCCGAGCTCGTAGGACTCGCGCGCGAGCCGCTCGGCGTCGCCGACGCGTCCCGCCATCTGTGCCCAGACGACCTCCCAGCCGACGGCGAAATGGCGGTAGAGCGGCTGGTGCAATGCCGCCGCGAGCGTGTTCAAGGCGCGGTGGGCGCTCCGGGCGTCTTCGATGCGGCCGGCCTCGAGCAGGTCGTAGATGCGCCAGTGCTGGCCGAGGACCGTCAGCTCGCGTTCGTCGATCCGCTCCGCGAGCGCCAGCAGTTCCTCGCTCAGGCGCAGCCGCTCGTCGAGGTGGTCGACGTGCAGCAGCGCGGCGTGGCGCGACTCGAGCGCGATCAGCTGGGCGCGCGGGTCGTTGAGCCGGTGCGCCATCTCCAGCGCCTCGGAGCTGAGCGCCAGCCGGCGCTGCTGGAGGTCCGTGAAGGCGAGTCCGTCGACGAGCCGCGCGCGCAGCCGCACGGCCAGGAGATGATCGGCGTCGTAGGCCGCGAGCGCCTCCTCGAGCAGTGCGATGCCTTCGCGATCGACCACCCCCGCCTCGGCATGACGGCCGGAATGCCCGAGCGCCGCCTCGGCCAGCGCGTCGCGGTCACCCGCGGCGCGGGCGAGCACGGCGGCGGCGGCGAACGTCTCGCGGGCAGCGGGATCGCCGGCGCGCAGCTCGGCGGCACCGAGAGCGAGCCGCGTGGCGAGGCTCGCGTCCGCGCGGCGGTAGTGCTCCGCCGCCTCGTCGTAGGCCAGCGCCGCCATCGCCTGCTCGGCCGCGGCGAGCGCGTAGCCCACCGCCTCGGGCGCGCGGCCCTCATGGAAGTGGTAGGCGAGCTCGGCGGGGTTCGCGTCGCCCGCGGCCTCGAGCGCCTCGCCGATGCGGCGGTGCAGGCGCACGCGGCGGCTCGTGCTCTGGCTCTCGTAGAGCGTCTCGCGCACGAGGGCGTGCGCGAAGGTGAAGTGGTCGAGCTCGTCGGCCTCGCGGATCAGCCCGGCCGCGGCCGCCTCCTCGAGCACCTCGATGATCTCGTCCCCGGACTCCTCGAGCAGCGTCTCCAGCAGCTCCAGTTCGAACCGGCGGCCGACAACGCTGGCCATGCTGAGCACGAAATTGGCCGTCTCCGAGAGCTGCTGCAGGCGGCGCGAGATCATCTCCTTGACGCCCTCGGGGACCGCGATCCGGCTGAGTGCGCGCTCCTCGAGCTCCGGCAGGCTGCGCAGCGTCTCCTCGATGAAGAACGGGTTGCCCTCGGTCTCCTCGGTCAGGCGCTGCACGAACTGCGACGTGACGTCGTCGCGCGCGACGAGCGCGCGCGTCTCCTGGGCCGTCAGGCCGCTGAGCTCGGCACGCTCGAAGAACGGCTGCCGGCGCAGCCGCGTCAGCAGCTCGCTCTCGAAGTGGCGCGCGGTGCCGAGCACGAGCAGGCGCATCGGCGCCGCGTCCTGGAGCAGGTGGCCGAGCAGCAGGGCCGTCGACGCGTCGGCCCAGTGCAGGTCGTCGAGCAGCAGCACCACCGGGCGCTCGCGGGCGGCGAACGCGAGCATCCGCGTGACGCCCTCGAACAGGCGGTAGCGGCGCATCTCGGGCTCCTCGCCGAGCGGCTCACGATGCGAGTCGGACCCGCCCACGTGCTTGCGCAGGCCGGGGACGAAGCGCGCCAGCTCCGTCAGCTCGAGCGCGAGCTCGGCCGGCAGGACGAGGTGCTCGCGATTGGCGACGTAGTGGTCGAGCGCGGCGATGAACGGCTGGTAGGGGACGATCGACTCCGGGTCGGAGCGCCCGTAGAGGACGGTCGCGCCCTCGCGGTGCGCGCGGCGGGCGAGCTCGGTGGCCAGCCGCGTCTTGCCGATCCCGGGCTCGCCGACGAGCAGGACGAACTGGCGCTGACCGCCTTCGGCGGCGGCGTAGCGGCTCGCGAGCGTCTCCAGCAGCGTCTCGCGGCCGACGAACGGCCCGCGGCCGGTCTCGATCGCGAGCGCGGGCGGGAGCGGGATCGCCGGGGCGAGCGCGAGCATCGAGTCCGGGGAGGCGTCGCCGGTCGCGACGCTGCGCTCGCCGGTCGTGGTCGCGCGGTTCGCGGTGGCGGCGAGCGCGGCGCGGCCGAGGTCGCCCGCCGACGGGTAGCGGTCGCGCGGGTCCTTGGCCATCGCGCGCCGGACGACGTCGCCGAGCAGCTCGCTGGCGTCGGGGAGCACGGAGAGCACCGACGGCGGCGGCGCGTCGAGGTGCGCGAGCATCGTCGCGGCCGCGGTCTCGCGCGGGTAGGGGACCTTGCCCGTGAGCGCCTGGTAGAGCACGCCGCCGAGCGCGTAGATGTCCGTCCGCGCGTCGATCGATCCTTCCTTGAGTTGCTCGGGAGCGGCGTAGTCGAAGGTGCCGATCACGCTTCCGGCCTGCGTGATCTGCGTCTGCGAGCGCAGGTTCTTCATCAGGCCGAAGTCGGTCAGGACGGCGTGCATCGCGTCGCCGACGACCTCGATCAGGACGTTCGCGGGCTTGACGTCGCGGTGGACGATGCCCGCTCGGTGGGCCGCGTCGAGCGCCTCCCCGACCTGGGCCACGATGCCGGCGGCCAGCGGCGGGTCGAGCCGGCCCTCGGCCGACAGCAGCCGCGCGAGGTCGGTGCCCTCGACGTAGCGCATCGTCACGTACAGCAGCCCGTCCTGCTCGCCCGCGTGGTAGATCGGGATCACGTTGGGATGCTGGATCGACGCCGCGGCCTGGAACTCGCGCTGGAAGCGGCGCCGGAACTCGTGATCGTGCGAGAACTCGGGCGCGATCACCTTCAGCGCCACCTCGCGCTCCAGCGGCACGTGGGTGGCGCGGTAGACGATGCCCATGCCGCCGCGCCCGGCGATGCCACGGATCACGTGATCCGCGAACTCGGTGCCGGGAGGCATCTCAGGCATTGGCCGAGCGTACCGGGGGTGTCAGCGTGTGAACACCACGGCGGTGCATCCGCGATGCGGTGCCAGCCGTGCGGCCTCGGCTTCCAGCGCCCGCTGCGGCAGCTTCGCGAAGGCGTCGACGGTGAGCTCGAGCCGCTTGCCCTGCTTGCGCGCACGCCATAGCGCCACCGGCACGCCGTCGGCGAGCACGATCCCGGCTCCACCGACCGCCGCCCAGACCCGCTTGCGCAGCGCCGGATCGGGCAGCAGCGCCTCGCGATCGCGGCCCAGCAGGACCGGGTCGCCCGGCGCCAGCAGACGCACGCCGTCCGGGCGCGCGGGAGCGTCGACGTCGTCTTCGTCGGCGTGCGCCCACAGTTCGCGCGCGTGCGCCTTGCCGATCCCCGCCCACTCGGCGAACTGCGCGGGGGTCGACGCGCCGTAGGTGCGGTGGTAGCGACGCACGAGCTCGGCGCCCGCCGCGGAGCGCTCGGGCGCGTCCCAGCCGACGAGCTGGTCGGTGCGCGCGAAGACCGGCTGGCGCCCGGCCCGCCCCGCGATGCAGAGCCGTCCGTACAGGCCCGCCAGCACCAGCAGCCCGCGCCGCGCGTGGTGGCTCTTGCAGCCGGGACACCACGGCAGGAGCGCGCCGGGGAGCCGTCTCCGCAGCGCCTCGTGGAGGTCGTCGCGGCTCAGGCTCGCGCCGTCCAGGGCATCGCTGACCGCCTCCACCGCCAGCGCCACCGGCTCCGCGAACCCCTCGGAGTGCTCGGGCAGCGCCGAGCCGACGATCGCCTTCAGCCCTGCGTCGTCGCCGGGCAGCAGCGCGGTTCCGTACGCGGCGGCTTCGTCCGCGGGCACGATCGCCGTCGCGGTGCGCGCGTTGTAGAGCGCCACGACGCTGCGTCGTTCGTAGATCGCCTCGTCCAGCCAGCCGACCGGCAAGGCCGCGACGCGGGCGAGCAGCGCCGTCGTGGCGGCGCCCGGGGGCGAGTCCTGGATCGCCCAGCTGCGCAGCACTTCGAGCGGTTCGTCCACCCTCGCCAACCTACCCGCAGAACGAGAAAGGCCGCCCTCGTGAGGCGGCCTGACCACTTCATCGGCAGCTGCCGGACGAACCTTTAGGCCGATCGCAGTTCATGGCGCGTTGCCGCTCATGAGCGGGCACACGGCTCGATCGGCGGGCGAGGGCGATACCTAGAGGCCGAAGGTCGGCTCGACGACCTTCGAAGCCTGCGGTCCGGCGGCGGTGCGGGTGACGTTGCGCCCCGCGCGCTTGGCGGCGTAGAGCGCCTGGTCGGCGGCCTCGGTCAGCGCCGCGCCGCTCGGCGCGACGCCGGCGGCGACGCCGGCGCTGATCGTGAGCGAGAACGGCGCATGCTCGGCGATGCCCTCGCGCAGGCGCTCGGCGAACTCGAACGCGCTCTCCAGCGCGGCGCCCGGGAGGACGATGAGGAACTCCTCGCCGCCGATCCGCGCCGTGATGTCGGCACCGCGGGTCTGCTCGGAGAGCCGGTGCGCGATCCAGGCCAGGGCGCGATCCCCGGCCTCGTGGCCATGAGTGTCGTTGATGCGCTTGAAGTGGTCGATGTCGATCGCGACGACCGCCAGCGATGTCCCGGCGCGGCTCGCGCGGGCGATCTCGTGGTCGAAGCGCTCGGCGAGGCCGCGGCGGTTCAGCAGTTCGGTGAGCGGGTCGATCCGCGCCTCGGCGGTCAGTTGCCCGACGAGCCGCTCGTTGCGCACGCCCAGCGCACGGACGACGACGGCGGCGATCGTGACGGAGGCCATCACGTCGCACCAGCGATCGATGTTGCCGGCCCCGGGCATCGACAGCAGCGCGATCGCGTGGGCCACGCCGATCGAGGCCACGGTGATCGCGGTCGGCCGCGTGCCGTAGAAGTAGGCGACCCAGAGGATGGGCCACGCGTACAGGATGGCGGCGTCGCTGGCGCCGCTGGAGGTCGCGACGGCGAAGGCGATCAGCGCCGCGCCGATCGGCCCCAGCGCCGCCAGTGCCGAGCGCGGAACGCGCGGCCCGATGAGCGCGATCAAGGGGACGAGCGCGATCGCGATGAGCCCTGGGATCGCCGAGAACTCAGGACCGCCGGGGATCGCGGCTTCGATGGCGCCGATCGCCGCGGCGCCGGCGTAGACGCCGGCGCCACTTCTGACGAGCAGCCGCTCAGGGCGGGGACGGGCGGTGCTGTCCATGATCCCGTCATCGGCGTTGCGTCTTAAGCCTGGGTGCGGCCAAGCTCAAGAAACGGTCAAGTCAGACGTCAGTCGTGGCTCATCTGGTCGATGCAGACGCTGACGGCGAGCAGCAGCGCGTCGTTCTGGTCGATCGCGATCTCGATCCCGTACGTGTCGCGGATGCGCAACCAGCGCTTGGAGACCTCGGCGATCTTGTGCCCGTCGCGCTCGATCTCGTACTCGTGGTCGACGAAGTTGCCCTTGGCGGTCATGTCCTCGCCGCCCTCGACCTCGATCGTGAAGCGGTCGCGGATCCCGATCAGGCGCTTCTTGACGGTCGCGACCGTCTTGCCGTCGCGCTCGATCTCCATCTTGTCGCGGATGGTCAGCTTCTTCTCCTGGACGGTGAAGAGCTCTTCGCCCGAGGGGGTCTCGAGTACCAGGGTGTCGCGGATGCGCATCGCCTTGCCGTTGACCTTGTAGGCGTGCTCGCCGCTCTCGGTCTCGATCCAGAAGTCGTCGCCGATCGAGAGCATCTTCTCGCGCATCGTGTACCGGGTCCCATCGGGTCCCCGGCGATTTCGCAGTCCCATCAGCGCCGTCCAAACAGTCGGAGGAAGAGCAGGAAGATGTTGAGCACGTCGAGGAAGATCCCGGCCGCGAGCGGGATCGCCTCGTTGGTCCCGGCCCGGCGCAGCCGGTTGAAGTCCACGATCGTGTAGCCGCCGAAGATGACCAGGCCGATGATCGAATAGATCGTGTAGGCCGCCGGGATCCGCACGAAGATCAGCACGATCCCGGCGAGGAGAAGCGCCAGCAGCGCCCAGAACAGGAACCGGTACAGGAACGAGAGGTCCTTGCGGATCGCGTAGCCGGCGGAGCCCAGCGCGCCGACGAACAGCGCCGTCGCCGCAAAGGCCTGGCGCAGCGCCTCAGGGTCGTAGGTGGCGTAGTAGTCGACGGTGGTGGCGACGCTGGCGCCGACGAGCAGGCCGAAGGCCATCAGAAGCACGAGCGCAAGGCCCATGTTGCCCTTGGCGTTGGCGACATTGAGGCCCATCAGGCAGCCGAACGACAGGATCCAGGCGATGAACCAGCTCGCGCCGCCCCAATCGCGCGCGATGTAGACACCGAGCGTCGCGAGGACCACGGTCAGCGCGACGAGGGCCATCACGCGGCCGAACAGGGCGGGCGTCCGCGAGGCGGCGGCGGCATTGGGGTAGGCGATCGTGCTCATCGCGAGCATCGTACGACCACGGAGGGGACCGCCGCCAGGCATCGAGTCGATGCTCCGATCGCTCATGAGAGCCGCTCCCATCGAAGACCGAGAATCGAGGGCGGGCGATCTAATCTGCGCCGATCGAACCGGCGCCGGTCCTCCGCTATTCCCCGCTCATCTACCGCCTGACGCTCGCGGCCGGTGTGGTCGCCTTCGCGGGCGTGACCGTCTATGGGCTCGCGGCGGCGGCATCGCCGGCGGTGATCGCCGCCGGCGCGGTCGGGCTCGCGTTCTCGGCCCTGTTCGCGCGCGGGGCCCGGGACCGCCTGCGCGGCGACCGGATCGCATTGATGCGCGACGGCGACGTGCTCATCGGCGGCGAGCTCCAGCGCCCGCTGCCCGCCTCCGACGCGACCTTCGCGATCGAGTCCGACCACCAGGGGAGCTGGGTGATCGTCCTCAACGCCGGCAGCGAGGACCCCGTTCGGCTCAGCGCCGGCGGTTGGGCGCTCGACGGCGAACGCTTCGTGACCTTCAAGGTGGCCGAGCAGGCGCTACTCGGCATGGGCCTGACCCGCCAACGCTGACGCCAAGGCCCGCGCAAGGAAGCGCCAAGGCCAGTCGGCGAGCCTTCCCGGCCATGGAGCCGATCCTCGATATCGCCGACCTTGCCCAGCGACGGGAGGCCGCCGAGGCCACCGCCGAGGGTGCCGCGCTCTTCTACGCCTTCGGGAACTTCTGCGCGCTCGCCGCGCGGCCTGACCTCGAGTCGCTCCAGGCGATGAACCGGCTGAAGGGCCGCCCGCTCGACCAGGTGGGCAGCGTCACGACCACGCCCGAGCGGGGCAAGCTCGTCTTCGACTGGGACCGCGTGCAGGCTGCCCTGGAGCGCGCTCGTCGCCGTGATGGCCGACCTGCACGCGCTCGGCCCGATCGGCTTCCGCGGGCCGGCCTCGCAGCGGATCCCGGACCATCTGACCGTCACCGACGCCGGCGTGCGCACGGTCCAGCTGATCTCCCCCGGTGACGCCTGCCCGTCGAATGCGCTGGTCGGCGACGTGCTCGACCTGATCGGCGAGGACATCCTCTACATCACGTCGGCCAACACCTCCAGCCACGTCTCCAAGCAGACGGAGGCCGCGCACTTCGAGATCCGCGCGATCCAGCGCGAGTTCGGCCATCGCGACGACGTCGTGCTGATCGGCCATCGCAACGAGCGCGCGAACCGCCGCCGCTACCCGCACCACCTGCCCTGCTCGACGTCGATCGTCGCCTTCCACCGCGGCGCGCTGGTGCTCGAGCGGCTCGGCTCACTGGATGCGGAGATGATCTCCGCGGTCGCCGCGCGTCACGGATTGACGCTCGCGATCGGCGAGGGCGCGCGCAAGCGCATCCCCGTGCGCCGGACCGCCCGGCCCTCGCTCCCGCGCCGCCGCACCCGCGCCGCGCTCGCCGCGCAGCGCGTCGCGGCGTAGAGCGCGATCGCCGGACCAGCCCCGCGGGGCTGGCTCAGTCGCGCTCCGCCTGCGCCCCGGCCACGACCGCATCCTCGTCGAGGCCGTCGACCTCGACGGCGTCTGGAGTGGACTCCGCCGGAGTCGGTGCGGTCTTCGCACGACGACGACGCGGGCCCTTGACCTTCATCTCCTGAGCCAGGAAGTAGGACCCGATCACGAACGCGGCAGCGGCGATCTGCGCACCGATCGTCTCGACGGTCGGGTAGAGGCCGAACCAGAGCCCGGTCCAGTACGGGAGCGTGATCTCGATGGGCGTGATCGGGACCCAGCCCGTGCCCTGCATCGTGCGCACCGTCTGGCCGACCATCACGACGAGCACGAAGCCGATGAAGACCCCGGTGACGATCAGCATCTTCTTGTAGGGCAGCTTGCGCTGGAAGTAGAAGGTGACGGCCCCGACGGCGAACGTCATCGAGAGACCGAGCCCGGCGCCCTCGAGCACGGCGGCCGTGCCGGCCGAGAGCTGCAGCGACTGGAGGAAGAGGACGGTCTCGAAGCCCTCGCGGTAGACCGACGTCAACCCGAGCACGAACAGGCCGATCGCCTGGGCGGAGAAGAAGCCGGTCCGCTCGAGTTTCTCGTAGCGCTTGCGCTGGCGGTGGAACTTGGCGATCCACTCCGACCAGTAGACCTTGTGGAAGAACCAGTTGGTGATCAGCAAGAGCACGCCGATCGCCACCAGGCCCACCACCGCCTCGAGCTTCTCGCCGTAGCGGTCGAGCGACTTCAGGATCGTCTGGGCGAGGATCCAGGTGACGACCGAGACGGCGAGACCGGCCATCGCGCCGACGAACACCGGGCGCCGCAGGCGCCGGCGCAGGCCGACCATCGAGGCCGTGATCGCGGCGAGGATGAGCACGCCCTCGAGGCCCTCGCGGAAGACGATGATCGCCGAGTTGGTGACGACCGTGGCCTTGTTGGCGGAGTCGCCGAGGGTCGCGGCGGCGTCGCCGAGCTTGCCGTCGAGCGCGATCCGCGTCTCGCGGATCGCGCGCCGCGGCGCGCGCTGGGCGATCTGCTTGGCGAGCCCGTCCTGGCCGGCGGCGCCGAACCAGATCAGGCCCTCGATGTCGAGCGCGAGACCCTGGTCGAACGAGCGCAGCCGGCGCTCGGGGCCGAACTCGAAGAACGCGTAGGCCTCCAGGCGCGCCTGCTCCGCCTGGCGGTACTGGCCGGCGCCGGCGGCGGCCTCCATGCGGTCGAGCGTGAGCCCGATCAGGTCGTAGTCGGACTCGTCGGTCTTCTGGGTCCAGGCCTCCGGCATCGAGGCGCGTCAGCGCGGTCTCGGCCTCCGTGGCGACCTTCTGCGACCTGCTCGTGCGTCGGCACGCCGGCCTTCTGCTTGGAGGCGATCCCGACCAGGCGGCCGAGCTCGGTCAGCGCGGCGGCGGCGGCCGCGGTGCGCGCCGGGTCGCGCTTGGCGAGCTGGTCGCGCAGGTCGGCGAGCGCGCCGGCGGCGCCGGTGCGGAAGGCGACCGCCTCCGTGATCTCGAAGTCGCGTGTGACCTGGTCGCCCTTGGTGCCGCGGCCGTACTCGACCGGGACGAGCGAGAGGAACTGCAGCAGCTGCTGGGCGCGCCGGGCGGCCTCCTCCGGCGTGAAGGGCGCGGCGGTGAAGCCCTCGAGCGCGCCGTCGGCCTTGTCGAGCGCTGTGGCGAGGCCGTCGCCGGCGCCGGGCAGCGCTGCGAACGCGGCTGAGGCCTCCCGCTCCGCGGCCGCGCCGCGATCCTCCTCGTAGCGCGGGGCGAGGATGGCGAAGTAGCCCGCCGCCTGGGCGGCGGCCTCGGCGCGGCGGGCGGGGAAGTCGTTCTTGATGCCGTCGCGGGCGTCCTGGAGCAGCTCGCGCAGGCGGGCCTGGTAGGCGTCGAGCAGATCCTTGGTGACGGCCTGGTCGGCGGCCGCGGGCGTGATCTTGCCCTGCCCAAGCTGGTCGAGCGCGAGCGTCGCGTGCGCGCCCGGGCGGGTGAAGCGGGTCGCGGTGCGGTATTCGCGCAGCAGCAGCCAGCGCTTCGCGGTCGCCGCGTCGCCGCGTGCCGTGGCCTCCGTCGTGACCGCGTAGGCGCCTCGGAAGAGCCCGGCGCGGACCGCGCCGCGGGCGGCGGCCAGCCCCGTCTGGTCTCCGTCGCGTGCGGCCCGCGTGGCGTCCCGCAGCCCGGTGGTGATCGCGTCGTCGGCGGCCGGGTCGGCCTCGCGCAGCGTCTCGCGCAGGTCGCCGTCGTAGGCGTCGCGGGCGCGCGTGGCGTCCTTGACGGCCGCGTCCGGGCCGTCGAGCACGAGCTCGGTCTGGGCGTCGAACAGCCCGTCGGTGACCCGGCCCGCCTCTTGCCACGGCGCGTCCGCCGCCGACGCTGCCGCCGGGAGGACGAGCAGGGCGGCGGCCGCCGCGAACGCCGCGAGACGACCACGCACGAGGTCAGTCCTCCAGCTGGAGTCCGAGCTGCCCGGCGGCCTGTGAGACCTGGCCGGCGATCGCCTCGGCGTTGCGCTGCGCCTCGGTGCCGAGCGTGTCGGCGTCGGCGGCCGTGAACGTCTTGCCACCCTCCTCCTCGCTCAGCAGGCGGCCGGCGAACTGGTGGAGCTTCTCGAGGTCGGCCTTGGTCTGCACGGCCTGCGGGGCGTTGACCTTCTCGACGCTCGGCTGGATGCTGTCGTAGATCAGCACGAGGCCGCCGAGGATGTCGCGGATGTCCGAGAGCCGGGACGTGGCCACGAAGCCCTTCTCCTCGGCGTCGCTGCCGGCGATGAAGCGCGAGTTCTTCCACGCGTTGAAGTACTCGGACATCGTCGGCGTCATCACGACGACGGCGGTGTACGCGTCCTCGAGCGTGGGGTTCCACTTCTTGGCCGACTCGTCGAGCTCCTTCGCGTACTTGACGAAGTCGGTCGTGGCGGCGAGCAGGAAGTCGGCATCCGGGAGTGCCTCGGGGAACTCGACCTTGCCGTTGCCGTCGAGGTCGGGCTCGACGCCCTTGGCCGCGAACTTCGGCTCGGTGCCGAAGACCGAGGTCTCGACGAGCGCGAAGAAGTTGCCGGGCTGCTCGTACTTCTTGCCGGCCTTGGTCTCGAGCGAGAACGGGACGGCGGACTCAGGATCGGAGCCGTCGGAGCCGGCGTCGATGATCACGTCGTAGTCCGCGAGCGAGGGGACGCCGGCGACGACGCCCTCCATCTCCTCATAGGCCGGGTTGGCCTGGATGTGGGCGCCCTGGAGCTCCTTGACCGCGGTCCGGACCTCGTCGGGGTGCTCCTTGAGCATCTTCGCGTAGTCGAAGCCCGACGCCTCCGCGAGGTTGTAGTACTCCTGCGCGTCGCGCTGCAGCAGCTCGACCGACGTGACGAGCCGGTCGGTGTGCTCGAGCAGGTAGGCCTTGATCGGCTCGAGGTCGACCGAGGCGGCGGCGCTCGGCGTGGCCTTCGCCGTCGCGTCGGAGTTGCTGGCGTCGCCGCCGCAGCCGGCGAGGGCGAAGCAGCCGAGGAGGAGAAGGATCAGGAAACGGTGCATGGCTCCAGAAGGTGGCATTAGGGCGCCCGAACGTGTTAGGCGCACCTAATTGCTAGCACAGAAGTCGGAATTGTGCATCACCGGCTCCGGCCTGTGGGCGATCCCGCCGGGCGCTACTCCGGGCGGCTGGGTGGGAGCGACGCTGCTCTGAGCAGTTCGGCCTCGCGCTCGGCGCTCATCGGCGGCGGGCGGTGCTCGGCGCGCCAGTCGTCGAGCTCATCCTCGCCGCCGGCGCTCAGCCAGGCGGCGATGTCGGCGACGGTCTCGGCGACCGGGCGGCAGCGCAGGCCCGCGGCCTGCGCCTTGTCGGTCCCGACCTGCCACGCGTAGCCCTCGGGCAGCCACAGCGGCAGCTCGATCCACGGCTCGACCTCGAGCTTCTCGAGCGTCTCGTCGGGGATCCAGCGCAGCTCGGCAGCGCCCGGCGGCGGCGAGCAACTCGCCCATCGTCGTCTGCCCGATCGGCCCGGTGCCGTTGAACGCGCCGCGTCACGCGCTGCTCGGCGAGGTCGAGCAGGAAGGCCGCGAGGTCGCGGGCGTCGATCACCTGCACCGGGAGGTCGGGGCGCCCGGGAGCGGGGACGACGCCGCCCTGGGCGATCCGCCGGACCCACCACGGCAGGCGGAAGACGTTGTCGTGCGGGCCGACGATCAGGCCGGCGCGGACGGTCGCGCCGTTCGGGAGCACGGCGCGCTCGGCCGCGGCCTTGTCCGGCCCGTAGCCCTCGCCCTCGGAGCCACACGGGCGAGTCCTCGTCGACCGGCTCGTCGGCCCACGCCGGGTAGACGTTGCAGGTCGAGACGAAGACGTAGTGGCCGCCGCTCAGCCGTGTCGAGGCTTCGACGTGTGCCGGGTCATAGCCCGAGGTGTCGATCACCGCGTCCCACTCGCGACCCTGCAGCGGCGTGAGGTCGGCGCGGTCGCCGGTGACGTGCTCGACGCCCTCGGGGACGCTGCCGTGGATGCCGCGTGAATAGAGCGTCAGCTCGTGCCCGCGCGCCCTCGCCGCGTCGACCACGTGCCGGCCGAGGAAGACGGTGCCGCCGAGGACCAGGATGCGCATGAAACGCAACCTAGCAGTTGCCTATGGGATGCCGTGCTCGAGCGCGCCCTTGACGCTCGCGTCGAGTGCGTTCAGGCGATAGAGCGCGAGCGCCTCGGGCGAGCCGAAGCGCCGGCCGGGCGCGGCGTCCGGGCCGTGATGGGTGAGCACGCAGTGGGCGAGCGCGAGCCGGCGGTCGTCGGGCATCCCCGCCCCGCGCTCGTCGAGCAGTCGCTGGCCGAGTACCACGTGCCCGAGCAGGCGGCCCTCGTCCGTCAGCCCGATCTCGGCGCCGTACGTGAACTCGCGCGTCTTGCCCAGGTCGTGTACGAGCGCCGCGGTCAGCAGCAGGTCCGGATTCAGACGCGGATGCAGCTGCGCGCACTCGAGCGCGAGCGTGCCGACCGCGACCGTGTGCTCGAGCAGCCCGCCGAGGTAGGCGTGGTGGCCGCCGCGCGTGCAGGGCGCGCGGCGCCACTGGGCCCGCAGCGCCTCGTCGCTGATCAGCGCCTCCAGCAGGCCCTTGTACGCCGGGTCGTGGACCTCGCGGGCGAGGTGCTCGAGGAAGCCGTCGAGCTCGTCGACGTTGCGGTAGGCGACCGGGAGGAACGCCGCAGGATCTGCCTGCTCCGCACGTGCAACCGCGCGCACGTCGAGCTGCAGCTCGTCGCGGAAGCGCTCGACGCGGCCGGCCACACGCACGAGGTCGCCGCGCTCGAAGCGCCCCGACAGCACGTCGGCGTCGCGGAACGCGCGGGCCTGGATCGCGCCCGTGCGGTCGCGCAGCTCGAGTGCCAGATACGGGGTGCCCGAACGCGCCATCAGACGGTCCTTGCGCGAGCAGGCGAAGACGGCATCGACGTCATCCCCGGCACGCAGGCCGGCGACGGTGACCTCCGCCGAAGGGGGTGAGGACATGCCGTCCATACTGGGGCAAAGCGCGGACGCGGTACCGTGGATTCATGCAGCCGCTGCGCTGGGAACGCCGCCCCGACGGGCTCAGGGCACCTGCGCTGGTGTGCGCGTTCAAGGGCTGGAACGACGCGGGCGAGTCCGCCACGTCGGCCCTGACCTTCATCGCCGGCAGCCTCGGAGCCGAGTCGTTCGCGCGGATCGATCCCGAGGAATTCGTCGATTTCCAGAACACGCGCCCGATGGTGCGGCTGGAGGACGGCGTCACCCGCACGCATCGACTGGCCCGAGTTCGAGATCCACGCCGTGCGCATCCCGCGCGCCCCGCGCGACCTGATCCTGCTGTCGGGCCCGGAGCCCGCGTTCCGCTGGCGGACGTTCACGAAGACGGTCGTCGACCTCGCCGAGGCGCTCGGTGTCCAGATGGCCGTGCTGCTCGGCGCGCTGCTCGCCGACGTCCCGCACTCGCGCCCCGTCGGCGGTCTCCGCCCACGCGACCGACCCGGGCCTGATCCAGCGCCTCGCCCTGCAACCGCCGTCCTACGAGGGCCCGACCGGCATCGTCGGCGTTCTCCATCAGGCCTTCTCCGACGCCGGCCTTCCCGCCGCGTCGCTGTGGGCGGCCGTCCCGCACTACGTCGCCGTCGCGCCGAACCCCAAGGGCGCGCTGGCGCTGCTGCGCCGCCTCGAGTCCCTGGTCGGCGTCACGGTCGACGCGAGCGACCTCGAGGACGCCGCCAACGACTACGAGCTCCAGGTCTCCCGCGCCGTCGAGCTGGACCCGGACGTCCAGGCCTTCGTGGAGCGCCTCGAACGTGCCGCCGACGAGGAGTCAGGCCGCCCGGACCCGGGCTCACTCCCCTCCGGCGACGTCCTCGCGCGCGAGTTCCAGCGCTTCCTGCGCCAGCGCGGCGAGGACTAGGCCGCGCGACGCGCGCTCGCGAGCGTCGAGTCAGGCGAGTACAGCGCGAGAAACTCGACGCTCGCGGCATCGGCGAACGCCGACGCGCCATCCCGACTACCGCTCGGCCGCCGGACAGGCGATCCGGTAGTCGCACATCGAGCACGCCGACCAGCTCGGGGTCGGCTCGAAGCCCTGTGACTGGATGCCCTCGGCGACGGTGAAGACGGTCTCGGTGATCCAGTCGCGGTCCTGCTCGGAGCGGTCGACGGGGACCTTCTCGTCGTCGAGCACGTAGTAGTAGGCCTGGCTGGCCGCCTCGAGCTCCCAGGACTCGCGCGCGCCGACCGCGTACAGGGAGAGCTGGACGTCCTCGCGCAGCTGCGCGGCGGTCTTCGGGCGGCCGGTCTTGTAGTCGATCAGCTCGTAGCCGCCGTCGGGCAGGCGATCGACGCGGTCCACGCGGCCGCGCAGCAGGTGCGGACCGAGACGGAACTGGAAGGCGCGCTCGAACCAGACCGGCTCGCTCTCCTCCTCGCGGAAGCGGTCGTGGTAGCGGACCAGGGAGGACGTCGCCTTGGCGCGGAACTGGCGCTCCTCCTCGCTGTCACCGAAGCCGCCGCGCCGCCACCCGGCCTCCAGCAGCCCGAGCATCTCGGGGAGGCCCGGAGAGGAGGTCTCGCCCTCCGCTCGTCGAGACCCGCCGGCGCCGCCGCCTCCGACCTCGCCCGGTTGGTCTCGCCGACCTCCGTGCGACGTTACAAGACCGTGATAGCGCTCCAAGACCTGGTGGACCAGGATCCCGAAGCGCTGGTTCATCGTCGGCTCGCTCGGGATCCGGAAGACGCGCGCGAACTTGTACTTCAGCGGGCACGAGCGGTAGGTCTCGATGTCCGAGGCGCTGAGCAGCAGGCCGTCGCCGCGCTTGGGCAGGAACGGCTCCAAGGACGGCTCGTTGCGCGCCGCGACGGCCCGCGCGCGCAGCCGCTCGTCGCGCTCGGCGTCGAGCAGGTACTCGTCCAGGGCGGAGGTCTCGAAGATCTCGCGCTGCTCGGAGGTCGACGCCTGCAGCAGCCGCAGGTTGACCTCGGGCAGCGCCTCCTCGACCGACAGCTCGCCTGAGCGGGTGCGCTCCAGCAGCGCCGCGAGCTTGAGCAGCTCCAGGTAGCGGACGACGGCGTGCGAGACGTCGAGGTCGGTGTCGAAGCGCAGCTCGCCGAGCCGGCCGCCGACCTGCGCGACGGTCGTCAGCAGCTCGTCGCGCAGCAGCCGGAACGTCGACTGCAGCGTCTCCGCGGGGCCGAAGAGCTCCTCCTCGCGCGGCTCCCACTCGCCGCCGACCGCCAAGCGCGCCTCCTCGGCGAACGGGGAAGGCTGCTGCGCCGCGCCGCGGTCCGTGCGCTCGGGATAGGCGAGCACGAGCCGCCTGCGCGCGCGGGTCATCGCGACGTACAGCAGCCGCCGCATCTCGGCGGCGTGCGCGGTGCGCGAGAGCGGCGGGACGGTCTCCTTGATCAGCGCGTCGGGGATCGGCTCGAGCGTCTGCCGCCGTGGCCCGGGCATCCGCGCGCTCATCAGGCCGAGCACGTAGACGTGGTCGAACTCGTGCCCCTTGGCGTCGTGCATCGTCATCACGCGCACGCCGCGCGGGGATCTCGGCGCCGGCGGCCTCCTCCTCGCGCAGCCCGGCGTCGGCGACCGCGGCGATCGAGCGCGCGAATTCGCGCGCGGTGGCCTGCGGCGCGCGGCGCACGTAGGCGGAGGCCAGCTCGGCGAAGCGCGCCAGGTTGCGCAGCCGCTCGACGACCTCGGTCGTCGCCGCGAACAGCAGCTGCCGCCGCAGCCCGAGCCGCTCGACCATCCGGTGAACGAACAGATCGGGCCGCGAGGAGTCCAGCGCGCCGGCGGCGGAGCGATAGAGCTTGAGGAAGGTGACGATCCGCTCGCGCGCCTCGGGCGGGATCTGGGGCGACTCCAGCGCCGCCGAGAGCGCCGCGACCATGTCGAGCTTGCGCCGCCGGGCGATCTGGGTCACCCGCGCGAGGTCGATCGCCCGCAGCTCCACGGGCGGCCGCGCCAGCGCCCGCACGACGGCGCCCGCGTCGCCCGGATCGACCAGCAGCCGCAGCCACGCCAGCAGATCGCGCACCTCGGCGCGCTGGAAGAACGCCGCCGCCCCCGAGAGGTGGTACGGGACCGCGCGCTCCTCGAAGGCGACGGCGACGGCCTGCCCCTCGGCGCGGACGGAGCGGACCAGCACGCAGACGTCCTCGGGGGCGACGTCGGAGCGCGCGATCAGCCGCTCGACCTCGGCGGCGACGGCCTGCGCCTGCGCTCGCTCGGACGCGCAGCTCCAGAACGCGACCTCGCCGCCTCCAGCGGCCGCGGTCAGCGTCTTCTCGAGCCGGTCCTCGATCGGCGCCACCACGGCGCCCGTCGCGGCCAGCAGCCGCGCGCCGGAGCGGTGGGACTCGCCGAGCCGCACGACCGTCGCCAGCGGCCACTCGGCCCGGAAGTCGCGGATGTTCTTGGTCGCGGCGCCGCGGAAGCGGTGGATCGACTGGTCGTCGTCGGCGAACGCGCTGATCTGCCCGTGGTCGGCGACCAGCAGCCGCAGCAGCAGCCCCTGGGCGAAGCTCGCGTCCTGCAGCTCGTCGACCAGGACGTGCCCGTAGCGCGCCGACAGCCGCGCTCGCACGTGGGCCTTCTCGCGCAGCAGCCGGAAGGCGTGCAGCACGAGATCGCCCGCGTCCAGCGCGCCGGCCTCGCCGAGCAGGCCGTCGTGGGCGGCGAACAGCGCCGCGAACTCGCGCTCGCGCGCTCCGCGGTCGTCGTCTGGGAGCGAGTCCGCCCAGGCGCGGTAGTCGGCGGCGCTGATCAGCTCGTCCTTGAGCCGGTCGATCCGGCGGACGATCGCGCCGAGCGTCGCGCTCGGGTTGCCGCGCAGGTCGTGGTGGCGCAGCGGCAGGTCGTCGATGCGCTCGAGCAGCATCGCCAGCCGGTCCGCGGCGGCCACCGGCGTGGCGAACGGATCGATCCCGGCCTCCAGCGCCTCGTCGCGCAGCAAGCGCGCGCAGAGGCCGCCGAACGTGGTCACCGACAGCTCTTCGTAGGGCACCGCGATGCGATCCTCGACCTGCTCGCGCAGCCCATCCGCGGCGCGATCGCCGAACGTCAGCGCCAGCACGGACTCCGGCGGGCGGCTCTCGGCGATCCACGCGAATCGCTCGACGACGACCAAGGTCTTCCCGGTCCCCGCGCCACCGAGTACGAGGAGCGGGCCGCCGATGTGCTCGACGGCCTCGCGCTGGGCGGAGGTCAGCACCGGGGGCACCGCCGTAGGATAGGCCCGGATGGCCGCCGACCCTGCCCCTGACGCGCCCGACTGGCTAGGGGTGTGCCGGCGGTCGGCGGACGCGATCCGAGCCATGCTCGCCGGGCGCCCCACGATCGCCGAACGCGTCCGCGAGACGGGCACCCGCGGAGAGGGCGGTGACCGCACGCTGCTGATCGACGAGGCCGCCGAGGACGTCGTCTTCGCCGAGCTGGACCGGTTGCACGCCGCGGGCGCCCGGTTCACCGCGATCAGCGAGGAGCGCGGCGTCGTCGACTTCGGCTCGTCCGACGTGCTCGTGGTGATCGATCCGATCGACGGCTCGACCAACGCCAAGCGCGGCCTGCCGCACTTCGCGCTGTCCGTCGCGGTCGCCGACGGGCCGACGATGGCGGACGTCTACTTCGGCTTCGTGCAGGACTTCGGGCCCGAGGAGGAGTGGGTCGCGTGGCGCGGCGAGGGCGCGACGCTCGACGGCGTACGGCTCGATCCCGCGCTGGTGGAGCGCCGCACCGGTGACGGCAAGCTCGAGGTGCTCGGCGTCGAATCGGCCGACCCGCGCTGGGTCGTGCAGTCCGCCGACGAACTGGCGGCGACCGCGCACCGGCTGCGCGCGATCGGGGCGATCGCGGTCTCGCTGTGCCAGGTCGCGGCGGCCCGCTTCGACGCGATGGCCTCGCTGAAGCGCTGCCGCGCGGTCGATGCCGCCGCGGCGCAGCTGATCGTGCGCGAGGCCGGCGGCCACGTGGCCTTCATCGCCTTCGACGATCCGCTGGCCGCGCCGTTGGACCTCGAGCCGCGCTCGCCTGTGATCGCCGCGCGCACGCCCGAAGGTCTCCGGGCCGTCGCGAACGTGCCCGTCTGGCCGTAGCTCCGGCGCGCACTCCTGCCATCCTGGATCCCGTGATCGACTGGAACCTCGCGGGGTCCGTGGCCCGCCGTGTCGCGAACCTGCAGCCGGCCGGCGACCCGACCCCGTTCGAGACGCTCGAGCAGCCGGCGGCGGAGGCCGAACGCCTGGTCTCCGCCTACACAGGACTGGTTTCCGCATTGCCGGTGCCGCTCGCCGAGGCGGTCGATCGGCCGGGCTGGATCGAAGCCAACCTCGCATCGCTGGAAACCGTGCTCGAGCCGACGGCCCAGCGCCTGGCCGGTGGCAGTGGGCCGCTCGGCGCCGTCGCCGGCGGCATCGTCGGGATCGAGGCCGGAGCGGTCTCCGGCTTCCTCGCCGGGCGCGTCCTGGGCCAGTACGAGTTCCCGGTCCTGGAGCCGGACAAGCCCGCGCGGCTGCTGTTCGTGGCCCCGAACCTCGCCCACGCCGCGAAGGGCCTCGGAGCGCCTCCGGATCAGCTGCTGCGCTGGGTGGCGCTGCACGAGATGACGCACGCGCTGCAGTTCGGCGGCGTGCCATGGCTGCGCCCGCACCTCGCCGAGATGCTGCGCGAACTGCTCGGTGCGCTCGAGTTCGACCCGCGCGGCCTGCTGCGTGTGCCGGACCTCACGGACCTCAAGAAGCTCGTCGACCGGGTGCGCGAGGACGGGCTGGCGATGATCGTCGTCGGCGCCGGCCGGCGCGAGCCGCTCGACCGCCTACAGGCGTTCATGGCCGTGCTCGAGGGCTATGCGGAGCACGTGATGGACGCGGTCGGCGCCGGCGTGCTCGACGACCTCCCCGGGATGCGCTCCGCGCTCGGTCGCCGCCGCAGCGATCGCTCCGGCCTGCTGAAGCTGCTCGACCGCCTGCTCGGCATGGACCTCAAGCTGCGCCAGTACGAGCAGGGCAAGGCGTTCTGCGACGGCGTCGTCGCGCGTGCGGGGATCGAGGGCCTCAACCGCGTCTGGAGCGGGCCTGAGGCGATGCCGACGATCGTCGAGCTCGGTGACCCGCTGGGCTGGCTGGCGCGCACCGAACAGCTCCGGCTGCGCCCTTCCGTCTGATCGAACCTGCGTTCTTATACGCACAAAGTCGAGGGCGGTTTACGGCTCGTTCACGCGGCTTGCGACCTGTTCGTGCTACAAAGTCATCAAGCCGCTGTAACTCGTCCAGGACTTCGGTTTACGTACATATGTTCGCCGGGTAGGAGCAGGCGAACAGGGACACGAACTTGAACCCGATCCTCAGGACAGGGGGCCAACATGGCCGAGAACACCACGAGCACCGCAACCACGACCACCACTCCTTCCGCGACGGCCACCAAGCCCGCCGCTTCGAAGCCGGCCGCGACCAAGCCGGTCGCCAAGAAGGCCGCCGCTCGTAAGCGCAAGCCGGCCGCCCGCCGCGCGACGGCCACGACGCCGTCGAAGACGACCGGTCGCCGCGTCCGCACGCAGGCCAAGAACGAGACCGCCAGCGCCGCCAAGGCCAACGTCCGCGCCGCCCGCACCACGGCGGAGCAGGGCAAGTCGATCGCCGAGCGCGCCGCGCTCACCTACGTCGGCGCGACGCTCGTCGCCCGCGACCGCGTGATCGAGGCGGCCGGCACGGTCGCCGACACCTTCGGCACCAGCGCGAAGGCCGAGACCGAGCTCAAGAAGCTTCAGGCGCGCTACGAGCGTCGCGGCACCACCGCGCGCAACCAGATCGAGCGCGACGTCAAGAAGGCCCGCACCCGCCTCGAGCGCGTCGTCCGCCGCAACCGCACCGCGATCGAGAACGACGCGTCGCGTCGCAGCAACGTCGTGACGGGCCAGCTCGCGGGCGTCTCCGGCCGCGTCGAGGACGTCGTCCAGGTCGGCGTCGCCGCCACGCAGCGCGTCGGCACGATCGCCAAGGAGCGCATCGGCGCCCTCGCCTAAGGGCATTCAGCTTCCCCCGCACGTCGCCTTGGAGAGGCGGCGCCGCGGGTAATCCTCCCGGCCTCATATCCCGCCGGTGGGACCAGCCGACAGATGTCTGATCGGCAGGTGCAGCACTCTCTCCCCTCAGCCGCCGCCGCGCTCCTCGGAGCGCGGCGTCGGTCGTTAAGCGGGATGCCCCTACCCGCATCTACGGGGTACCCCCGATGGTGAGAGATCGATGTGACCGGCATTCTTCACCTTGCGACATGGACGTAGGGCCCACCGGCACGCGACGCCGTCTCACTGGCGGCGTGTTCTTGGCCAGACCCCCTCGAGCACGCTTCGGCAGGCGTGCCGGTGGAGCCCGAATCCAAACGCAGGGGTTCCGGCGGGCGCAGCCCCCCGGTGGTATGTACTGATTGCCCTTGTTCGCACCTTCTCGCGGTCCTTCACTCTTCTGGCGCCTCGCCACCGGCAACGCCGCGGTCCTCGCGGCGGCGTGCACGATCACCGCGCTCGTCTTCTCGCCCAGCGCGACCGACGTCGCGGTCCGCGAGCTGGCGATCTTCGCCGGCGGCCTGGTGCTGATGCTGGCGTTCAACCTGCTGTTCCTGCGCCGCGCGCTGGCTCCGCTGCGGCAGCTGACGGCGTTCGCGCGCCGGATCGACCCGCTTGAGCCCGGCGACCGGCTCGACGTCAGTGGCGGCGACTCCGATGCCGCCGAGCTCGCGGCCGCCTTCAACGAGATGCTCGAGCGGCTCGAGGCCGAGCGCCGCGACAGCGTGCGCCGCGCGCTGGCCGCGCAGGAGGGCGAGCGCCTGCGCGTCGCCCAGGAGCTCCACGACGGGGTCGGCCAGAGCCTGACCGGCGTGGTGCTGCAGCTCGGCCGGGCGGGGCGCGATATGCCCGAACCGTCGCGCGAGCGCGTCCTGGAGGCCCAGGAGACCGCGCGCGACGGTCTCGAGGAGGTGCGCCGGATCGCGCGCCGGCTGCGGCCTGAGGCGCTCGACGACCTCGGGCTGGCCAGCGCCCTGCGAGTGCTCGGCGAGCGCGTCGCCGAGCACTCAGAACTCGAGGTCGGCATCCATGTCCAGCCCGGGCTGCCGCAGTTCAGCGGCGACGCCGAGCTCGTGCTCTACCGCGTCGCCCAGGAGGCGCTGACCAATGTCGCCCGCCACGCCCAGGCCAAGCGCGCGGAGGTCCGGCTCGAGCTCGCCTCGGGCCGTCCGACGCTCGAAGTCGACGACGACGGGCACGGGATCCCCCGGCTGCGCTCGGAGGGCGGCGGGGTGCGCGGAATGCGCGAGCGTGCGGTGTTGATCGGGGCGACGCTGCGGCTCGGGCCGAGTCCGCTCGGCGGCACACGTGTCACCCTCGTGCTGCCCGCGGCATGACCAGCCCCCTCCTCCACACCCGCATCATGCTCGCCGACGACCACGCGGTCGTCCGTCGCGGGCTGCGGCTCGTGCTCGAGGGCGAGCCGGACCTGCGCGTCGTGGCCGAGGTCGGCGACGGCGCGGAAGCGGTCGAGCGCGGGCTGCAGGACGACGTCGATCTCGCCGTCCTCGACATCTCGATGCCGCGCATGACCGGCCTGCAGGCGGCGCGCGAGCTGACGTCGCGGCGGTCGGACCTGCGCGTGCTGATCCTTTCGATGCACGACAACGAGCAGTACCTGTTCGAGGCGCTGCGCGCCGGGGCGTCGGGCTACGTGCTCAAGAGCGTCGCCGACCGCGACCTGGTCGAGGCCTGCCGGGCCACCATGCGCGGCGAGCCGTTCCTGTACCCGGGCGCCGTGCGCTCGCTGATGCGCGACTTCGTCGAGCGCGCACGCCGCGGCGAGACGCCGTCGGACGACCCGCTGACGCCGCGTGAGGTCGAGATCGTCAAGCTGATCGCCGAGGCGCGCACGACGCGCGAGATCGCCGGCGACCTGGTGCTCAGCGAGAAGACCGTCGAGCGCCACCGCACGAACATCCTCGCCAAGCTCGGGATGCGCGACCGCGTCGAGCTCGTCCGCTACGCGATCCGGCGCGGACTCGTCGAGCCGTAAGGGTTCGCCCTGCGCCTACTTGGGGGGCTCCCCGGATGGTGTGACCCGCCACGCCGCGGCAGAGTTCCCAGGAAATGGACATTGTGCTCGTCGACGACCATCCCGCCGTGCGCGCAGGGCTCCGCGGGCTGATCGAGGATGAGGAGGGCCTGCGCGTCGTCGCCAGCGCGGCCACGGCCCGCGAAGGCTTCGAGGCGATCGCGGACACGCAGCCCGAGCTCGCCCTGGTCGACCTGCACCTCCCGGACGACGACGGCCTCTCGCTGTGCCTGCGGACCCGGACCCTGCCGGTGCCGCCGCGCGTGATCATCTACTCCGCGTTCGCCGACGCCGGCCTGGCGGTGCGCGCCGTGATCGCCGGCGCCGAGGGCGTGCTGCCGAAGGCGACCCCGCCCCGCGTCCTGCTCGACGCGCTGCACAACGGCCTGCGGGAAGACCTGGACACCCGCGCGCTGCGCGCGGTCGGCGAGCGGCTCGATCCCGCCGACCTGCCGATCCTCGGCATGCTCACCCACGGCGTCGACTCGAGCGAGATCGAGATGACGCTCGGCCTCGAGCCCGCGTGGCTTGAGGCACGCCGGTGGGCGATGCTCACGCGCCTCGGCGGCGAGAAGCGCCGGCATCCGCTCGCGGCCGCGTAAGCCGGCGAATCCGCGAAGCGATTCGCAAGCGACCGGCATGCCGCAGCTCCCCGAGATTGGGCAGGTCGCCACCCTGCGACAATAGGCGCCATGCCCACGAGAGATCAGATCCTCGAGGCGCTGAAGGTTGTCATCGACCCCGAGCTCCATCGCTCGATCGTCGAGCTCGGAATGGTCCGCGCCATCGAGATCTCCGAGCAGGGGGCCGTGAACGTCACGGTCTCGCTGACGACCCCCGGCTGCCCGATCAAAGGCCAATTCCAGACCGACGTGACGAAGGCGGTGACCGGCGTCGAAGGCGTGAGCGCGGTCAACGTCGGCTTCGACGTCCTGAGCTCCCAGGAGAAGGCGGGGCTGCAGAAGACCCTCGGCCGTCCCGGTGGGCTGCCCGAGGGCGCCCTGGCGCAGGTCGCCAACGTCGTCTGCATCGGCTCCGGCAAGGGCGGCGTCGGCAAGTCGACGCTGACCGTCAACATCGCCGCCGCGTTGCAGGCCGAGGGCAAGACCGTCGGCGTGCTCGACGCCGACGTCTGGGGCTACTCGATCCCGCGCATGCTCGGCCTCGGCGGCCAGCGGCCGAAGGTCTCGCCCGAGAAGAAGATCCTCCCGCTGGAGGCGCACGGCTTGAAGGTCATCTCGATCGGCTTCTTCCTCAAGGAGGACGAGGCGGTCGTGTGGCGCGGCCCGATGCTGCACAAGGCGCTCACGCAGTTCCTCGAGGACGTCGCGTGGGGCGAGCTCGACTACCTGCTGATCGACCTGCCGCCCGGCACCGGCGACGTCTCGATGACGCTCAGCCAGCTGCTGCCGCAGGCGACGTTCATGATCGTCACCACGCCGCAGGACGCCGCCCAGAAGGTCGCGCGGCGCGCGGCGCAGATGGCCGACAAGGTCAACCTCGAGATCTCCAGCGTGATCGAGAACATGTCCGGCTTCACCGCGCCGGACGGCACGCGCTACCCGATCTTCGGTGAGGGCGGCGGCCAGCGCCTGGCCGACGAGCTCGACGTGCCGCTGGTCGGCCAGGTCCCGATCACGATGCCGCTGCGCGCCCACGCGGACGCCGGCATCCCGCTCGTGGCCGTCGATCCTGACGATCCGGCGTCGCAGGCGATCCGCCATGCCGCACGCGGCCTGATCGCGCTGACCCCGGCCGCTCCGATCCCGCTGCCGGTCCTGGACGTCGTCCAGGCCGGCCCGCCGCAGCCGGTCGGGATGTCGCTCCCGATGGCCTAAGACACGTTCGTTGTGCGCGAGTGCGAGCCCTCCGGGCGGGCGAGCACTCGCCTACTTCCCGGCGTAGTACGCCGCGTTGCGATCGGCGAAGCTCGCCCACTCCTCCGGGAGCTGATCCTCGGCGAAGCAGGCGTCGACGGGGCACGCCTCAACACAGGCGTCGCAGTCGATGCATTCCTCCGGGTCGATGAAGAGCATCTCGACCTTGTCGTAGTCGGGCTCGTCGGGCGTCGGATGGATGCAGTCGACGGGGCAGACCTCCACGCAGGAGTTGTCCTTGGTTCCGATGCAGGGCTCGGCGATGACGTAGGCCATGGGCGCAATCCTCGCATATAGGCTGGGTGTTACGTGCTTTTGCTGACGGGAGCCACCGGGTTGTTGGGTCATGAGGTCGTCCGCCGGCTGACGGCGCGGGGGACGCCCGTGCGCTGCCTCGTGCGCGATCCGCGCCGGCTGGGCCCTGAGCGCGTGCGGGTGCAGCTGGCGATCGGTGATCTCGCCGACCCCGCCAGCTGGCGCAACGCGCTGCGCGGCGTCGACACCGTCGTGCATCTGGCCGGCGACGCGCGCGACCAGCCGCGGGCGACGGTCGAGGAGCTCAACGGGCTCGCGGCCTGGCGCCTGCTGCGCGCCGCCGAGCGAGTGGGCGCGCGCCACTTTCTCTGGATCACGCCGCTCGGCGCCACGCCGCATCACCCGATGCGGATGCACCGGGCCAAGGCGCTGGCGGCGGCCGCGATCACGGAGTCGGCCGTCGCGACCACCACGCTCGCCCACAGCCTGATCTACGCGCCGGGCGATCGGCGCCTGCGCTGGCTCGAGCGGCTCGGGTTCCTGCCGGCGGTGCCACTGGTCGGGCGTGGGATCGCGCGCACGCAGCCGCTCTGGGCCGCCGATGCCGCGGACTGCCTGATCGCCGCGCTCGACGCTCCGCCGGACGCGGGAGCCCACGCGCGCTATGAGCTCGCCGGGCCGGAGACGCTGACCCAGCGCGAGGTCGTGCGGCTCGTGCTCGCCGCCTCGGGCCGCCGCCGGCGCGCGCTGCCGCTGCCGCTGACCGGCCTGCGCGCCGCACTGCGTGCGGAGGAGACGCTGGCCGGCCCGACCTCCCTGATCACGTGGGACGAGGCGCAGTTGCTCGCGGTCGAAATGCTGACCGCGCGCGGGACGCAGGACGTCGCGACGCTCGGGATCGAGCCCCGCCGGATGGCTGACGTCCTACATTGACGGCCGCTGGTGGGCCCAGGGGTACGCCGCTTCCATCTGCGCGGCGACCTGCAGCAGCACGTCCTCGTTGAGCGGCCTGCCGACGATCTGCACGCCGGTCGGCAGCCCATCGGCGCCGAAGCCGACCGGGAGCGAGATCGCGGGCTGGCCGGTGACGTTGAACAGCGACGTGTACGGCGTGAACAGGCCGGACCGCGAGAGGTCGCGCATGGGGTGCTCGCCGAGCCCATTGCACTCACCGATCGCCAGCGGCCGCTCCGCCAGGGCCGGCGTCATCAGCAGGTCGTAGTCGGCGAAGAAGGCGACGAGCCCGCGCGCGATCGCCTGCATCTGGGCGACGGCGCCAAGATAGGCGAGCGTCGGGGTGTCGCGCGCCCGCTCGTAGATCGCGCTCGAGAGCGGCTCCAGCTCGCCGTCCTCCGGCTCGCGGCCGTTGCGCAGCACGCCCGCGTTGATCCCGAGCGCGATCGCCGGGCCGAAGACGTTGATGAAGATCTCCAGGGCGTCCGGGGCGGGCCAGGCCGGCGAGGCCTCGACCACGTCGTGCCCGAGCGCCGCGAGCAGCTCGGCGCCGACGCGCAGGCCGTGGATCGCCTCCGGGTCGACCGCCGCGTCGAACGGGTTCGTGGCCGTGACGGCCACGCGCAGCTTCCCGGGCGAGCGCCGCAGCGCGGTCACGTAGGGCTCGATCGGCCGCGGCGCCCAGTTGGCGTCGCCGACCTCGTAGCCGCCGAGCACGTCGAGCGCGATCGCGGTGTCGGCCACCGTGCGCGTCAGCACGCCGTTGGCGGCCAGCCAGGAATCGCCGAGATCCGGCCCGCTGGAGACGCGCCCGCGGCTCGGCTTGAGGCCCACGAGCCCGCAGCACGCGGCGGGGATGCGGATCGACCCGCCGCCGTCGTTGCCGTGCGCGATCGGCACCATGCCCGCGGCGACCGCCGCGGCCGAGCCGCCGCTCGAGCCCCCGGGCGTGCGGTCCAGGGCCCACGGGTTGTGGGTCGGGCCGCTGTGGCGCGGCTCGGTGGTCGGCAGGATCCCGAACTCCGGCAGGTTCGTGATCCCGACGATCACGAAGCCCGCCTCCCGCAACCGCCGTACGAGGTACGCCGAGTGGTCCGGGCGATACCCCGCCAGGAAGCGCGAGCCGGAGCTGCACTCATACCCCGCGACCGCGATGTTGCCCTTGATCGCGATCGGCACGCCGGCGAACGGCTGGTCGGACCCGGGCACGACGGCGTCGGCGGCCGTGAGCGCCCGCTCGCCGTCGACCTCGGTGAACGCGTTGATCCGCGGGTCCCGCGCCTCGATCCGCCGCAGCGCGGCCTCCACGACCTCGCGCGCGCTCACGCGCACCGGTCCGCACCAGTGCGGCGGTCTCTTCGGCCGAGGCGAACGCCAGGTCGTCCACTCGCCTCGGCACCCTACCTATTAGTCTCGCCCCGATGGCACTGGAACGGTTGCTGGCGGCAACACACGACGTGGCGACGCCCGCGCTGGTCGTCGACGCCGCCGCGGCGGACCGCAACATCGCCCGCGCGTCCGCCTACTTCGCCGGGCGGAAGACCAATCTGCGACCGCATTTCAAGGCGCACAAGTGCACGGAGCTGATGCGACGGCAGCTCGCCGGCGGCGACTGCGTGGGCGTGACCTGCGCAACCGCGTGGGAGGCCGAGGTCGTCGCCCGCGCGGGCGTCCACGACGACATCCTCGTCGCCAACGAGGTCGCGGACCGCGCCGCGCTCGCCTCGCTGGCCGCCGCCGCGGCGACGGCGAGGGTCACGGTCGCCGTCGACAGCCCGCGGCACGTCGAGCTGCTCGCGGGGCTCGAGCTCGGCGTCCTGATCGAGATCGATGTCGGCCAGCGGCGCTGCGGGCTGGACCCCGGGGACGAGGAGGCGCTGCTCGCGCTGGCGCGCCTGGTCGAGGACACGCCGGGCCTGACCTTCCGCGGGCTCCAGGGCTATGAGGGGCACGCCGTCCTGCTGCACGAGCGCTCCGCCCGCGCGGAGCAGGTGGACGTCGCGGCGAAGATCCTCAAGCGCCTGCGCTCGCTGCTGGACTGCGAGCTGGTCTCCGGCGGCGGCACCGGGACGTATGACCTGTCGACCGACGCGGGCGCGCTCGACGAGATCCAGGCCGGCTCCTACGTGCTGATGGACGCCAGCTACGACAAGCTCGACCTCCCGTTCGAGCTCGCGCTCGCCTGCCGCGCCACGGTCGTGTCGCGCAACGGCACGCGGGCGGTCGTCGACGCGGGGCTGAAGGCGCTCTCGGCGGAGTACGGCGTCCCACGCGCGCTCGCACCCGGGATCGAGGTGCTCGGGCTCGCCGACGAGCACGCGACGCTGCGAGTCGCACCCGAGGACCCGCTCGCGGTCGGCGAGGCGATCCTGCTGATCCCGGCTCATGTGGACCCGACGGTGAACCTCCACGGCGCGCTGCACGCCGTCGAGGAGGACGGCTCGCTGCGGCGCTGGGCGATCGACGCCCGCCGCGCCTAGAACGGCAGGCCCAGCACGCGCACGTCGCCGTCGGGCCACGTAGCCCCCGCGTGGAGCGGGCGCCACATGGCCCCGAACGGCAGCTGCGTCGCCCCGCCGGGCTGATCGACGACGACCGGCGCCGTGATCGCGGCGAAGCCGAAGTGCTCGTAGAGGGCGACGTTGGACTGCTGGCACCACAGCATCGCCCGCTCCGGACCGAGCGTGGCGGCCCACTCGAGCGCGTCTTCGAGCACGGGTCGCAGGCGCCCGTTGCCGCGCTCGGAGCGCGTGACGATCACGCTGCCGACGCCCGCCACCACGAACGTCTCGCCGCCGGCCTCGACCTCCGCCGCGACCAGACCCACGGAGGCGATCAGGCGCCCATCCGAGCCGCGCAGCGTCGCGTGGTGGAGCTTCTCGCGCCAGACCGTCGGGTCGTGCTCGACGCCGAACGGGTCGTGCTCGCCGGCTTCGAGCTCCACCCACTGCTCGTAGGTCAGCCGGCCGACGTGCTCGATCATCGCTCGTCCGGGGGCAGCGGGACCTCCTGCGGGGGAGCGCCCACCTCCTGGTCCCAGTCGGTGAAGGCCTCGCCGTCGCGGCCGACGTGCTCGGTCGAGCCGCCGAGCGCGATCAGCAGGACGTCGTCCTCGCCACGGTTGGCGATGAAGCGGCGCACGTCGGGCGCGACGCGCGCGAGCTCGCCTTGCCCGAGCTCCTTGGCCTCGCGCTCGATCACGAGCGTGAGCGTGCCCGCGAGCACGAGGTAGACCTCCTCCTGGTCGCGGTGGCGGTGGATCCGTCCCCGCTGACCGGGCCGCAACACGATCTGATTGAGGCCGAAGCTCGTGACGCCGAGCATCCGGCGAAGCGGCAGGAAGCGCTCCTCGGTGTCGGGGTCGAGCGCGGCAAAGCTGACGCCGGAGTTCATGTCTGCATCATGCCGACCCAGGTCTCCGCCTCCGCCGGTGCGAGGCCGCCATGGTGGCCCTTGAAGCGCAGCTGCCTCGAGGGGTACGCCTCCAGCCACGCCATCCGGCCTGGCGCGGGCAGCACGCAGACGTCGGCGAGCCGGGCCTGTAGACGCGGCCCGGCGTTGGGGAAGAGCTCGGCGGCGAGGTGCACCTCCGCACGCTCGCCGAGCCGCTGCGCCAGCTCGCCGACAACCGTCTCCGGGTCCTCGACGTGCAGGAAGCAGTCGCGCGCCGAGCCGCAGGGCCCGAAGCGCAGGTGCTCGAGCAGGTCCGGCCAGACGACGTCGAGGTGGTCGATCTCGCTGCCGACGTCGAGTTGGCCGTGGTCGGCCGTCACGACGATCATCGTGTCCCGGACGGTCTCGAGCGCGTCCAGGGCGGCGATCGCGGCCCGGTCGAACTCGATGCTCGACGGCCCGTGGCGATGGCCGGCGGCGTCGATCGCATCCCAGTAGAGGTACGTCAGCCCGCTCCGCGTCCCGAGCTGCTCCACGCCCTCGGTGAAGTGCCCGAACGGCAGCACGTCGGCGCCGGCCAGGGCCGCCGAGCTGTAGGTGGACGGCCAGATCGCCTTCGGCTGCAGCGCGAGCGACGGAACGTCGAGCTGCTCGAAGAACGTCGGTCCCGGCAGCAGCACGCGCGGGTCGAGGGCGAGCGGGCCATCGTCGCCGACGAACGGGAGCGGCAGGACGATCGCGTCCAGCGCGGGCTCGTAGATCTGCCACTCGTAGAGCCCGTGCTGCTCGACCGGCAGGCCCGAGTAGAGCGTGGTCAGGTGCGCGGTCGTCGTCGACGGGAACTGCGACGCGACCGGCTCGATCACCAGCCGGCGGAGGAACGGATGGTCCGCGTGGCGCTGCACGAACGCCCAGCCGAAGGCGTCGAGCAGGACGACCGCGACGCGCTCGTGCTCACGCGTCAGCGCCGCGATCCGGCCGGGAAGCTCAGCGAAGCCCGTCATCGGCGCGCGAGCGCGCGAGCTTCTGGGCCAGCGTGACCGTGGCACGGTGTACGGCGACTGTCGGCGCGTCAGTCCGCGGCATCCGCCGCCGATCCTAGGCTGTCGGGGAGGGCACTGTGGTCGGTGGCGGCAGATGATCGCGTCCATGCGACGCCTGATCACAGGTCTCGCGGTCGCGGCGGCAGCCCTTGGGGCTGCAGCGCCGGCGGCTCGCGCGGACGCGACTCTGCAGTACTTCACGTTGCCGGCCGACCTGAGCGGGGTCAGCGGCGGGCTCGCGGTGGCGCCTGACGGCACCGTCTACTTCGGCGCGGGCGACGGCTTCATGGCCACACCGCCGATCGGCAAGCTCAACCCCGCGCTGGTCTCCCCCGGCACGCCGAACGGCATCACGGGCATCACGACGCCCGATGCCCCCGGCTGCTGCGCGTCGATCTTCCGCAGCATGTCATGGTCGGCGAAGGACAACCTGCTGTATTGGACGCGCAGCGACGCGCTGGTCGGGACGCTGGACGCCGCCGGCACCGTCGTCACCGCACCACTGCCCGCCGCGCCGTGGGGCATCGCCGCCGCCCCTGGCGGCGGGGCGTGGCTCACCGAGTACAGCGCCTCCAATATCGCGCCGGCCTATGCGGGCAACAAGATCGCGTACGTCACAAAGACGCTCGGGCTGAGCGAGTCCGTGAACCTCGCGCTGCAGGATGGCCAGACGACGCTGAACTCCTTGCGCTATGACGCGAAGCCGAAGGGCATCACCGTGGCGGCCGACGGCAGCCCGTGGTTCGCGGAGGCCGACAACGGCAACCCGGGCTACCGGATCGGCACATCACACGGTGGGTCCGGGTACACGGAGTACTCAGGCCCCTGCGTCTCCGCCGCACCGTGCTCGGGTTCGTATACGGGGCAAGGGATCACGGACGTGGCCCTCGGCTCCGACGCCGCGGTCTGGTACACGAACGAGCTCACGCACTCGATCGGCCGGCTCGTGCCGGGCGGGACGATCACGGAGTACTCGCTCTCGTCGATGACGCCCGGGTTGAGCGCGGGTTCGCCCAGGGCGATCACGGCGGCGAGCGACGGTTCGCTCTGGGTCGCCGTCTTCGGCTCCTACAGCGCGCCGACGGCGAACGCGATCGTGCACATCGTGCCGGGTGCGCCGCCCGTCGCGCCGACGGCGACCGTCTACAAGCTCGGTGGCGCCAATGCGCCGCTGACCGTGGCTCCGGACACCTACGGCAACGTCTGGTTCACCGGCACCGGTGGCGCCGGAGGAGGCCCGGTCGGGCGCCTCACGGGCCTGCCGACCAGCCCGGCTCCCGGAGGCGGCTCCACGCCCCGCCCGCGACCACCGCGACCCGCGACCACCACGACCACCACGACCACCACGACCATCACCCCGACGCCCACGGGCCCGTCGCCGGTGACGTTGACGCCCTCGACGACGGGTGCCGCGAGGGTCACCGATCCGCGTGTACGTCCCGACTCGATCACCGCCAACCAGATCTGCGTCGGCCCGCCCGAGGACAAGTGCAGCCTGGTCTACCTGATCCAGACCCACGAGTACGTCAAGGGCTTCCCGAACACGAAGCCTTCGGCCGCGGCGGCGGCCGCGGCGAAGACGCTGACGACGATCGGCAAGGCCACAGTGACCACCAAGGGCGGTCAGTCCAAGAAGGTCACGATCAAGCTCAACAGCAAGGGCAAGAAGCTCTTGAAGAAGCTCAAGAAGTTCAAGGCGACGCTGACCGTGACTCAGTCGCGCAACGGCGCCAAGCCCAAGCAGATCCTCAAGAAGAACGTGAAGTTCAAGAAGTAGGCGCGCACTGGGCTTGAGCCGAGCGGATGAACCGAACCACACCGAAATGTGCCGTTTGTTCTAAAACTGAGGCGAGATGCCGCGTCGCAATCCCCGGCGGGAGCCGCCTCCGCCGCTCCGGCTCAACCGCCCGGGGTTCGAGCAGCGCCGGCGGGCGACGTGCGCGACCAAGGAGCGCTACGCGAGCGAGGCCGAGGCGCGGTCGATCGCGCTGATGAACGCGCCTCGCGGCAGGGGTGCGGCCGTCACGGCGTACCACTGCGACATCTGCGACGGCTGGCACCTGACGTCGCGCTGAGCCGAGGGGTCCGGGGGCCGGTGATTAAACACCGAAGGCCCGGCAGATGCCGGGCCTTCGGGAAAGACAGTCAGCCGTGAGGCTGGCTTACATCATGCCGCCCATGCCGCCCATGTCGGGCATGCCGCCGCCACCGCCGTTGTCCTTGTCCGGGACCTCGGCGACGATCGCCTCGGTGGTCAGGATGTTCTTGGCGATCGAGGCCGCGTTCTGCAGCGCCGAGCGGGTGACCATGGCCGGGTCGATGACGCCGGCCGCGACCAGGTCGACGTACTCGCCGGTGGCCGCGTTGAGGCCGACGCCCGCCTCGGAGCGACGGACCTCGTTGACGACGACCGAACCCTCGAAGCCGGCGTTCTCCGAGATCTGACGGAGCGGCTCCTCGAGCGCGCGCAGGACGATGCGCATGCCGGTCTTCTCGTCGTCGATGCCGGTCGCGTCGAGGTTGATCGCGTCCTGAGCCTCGACCAGCGCGATGCCGCCGCCGGGGACGATGCCCTCTTCGAGCGCCGCGCGAGTCGCCTGGAGGGCGTCCTCGACACGGTGCTTCTTTTCCTTCATCTCGGTCTCGGTGGCCGCGCCGACCTTGACGACGGCGACGCCGCCGGAGAGCTTGGCGAGGCGCTCCTGCAGCTTCTCGCGATCGAAATCGGAGTCGGTGTTCTCGACCTCGGCCTTGATCTGGTTGATGCGGCCCTTGATGGCGTCCGCCTCACCGGCACCGTCGACGATCGTGGTGTTGTCCTTCGCCACGACGACGCGACGGGCGCGACCCAGCTGCGAGACCTGCGTGTTCTCGAGCTTGAGGCCCATCTCCTCGGTGATGACCTCGGCGCCGCTGAGGATCGCGATGTCCTCGAGCATGCGCTTGCGGCGATCGCCGAAGCCCGGGGCCTTCACGGCGACGCCGGTGAAGGTGCCGCGGAGCTTGTTGACGACGAGCGTGGCCAGGGCCTCGCCCTCGACGTCCTCGGCGATGATCAGCAGCGGGCGACCCGACTGGATGACCGACTCGAGCACGGGGAGAAGGTCGCGGACCGAGCCGATCTTCTGGTTGGCGATCAGGATGTAGGGGTCCTCGAGGACCGCCTCCATGCGCTCCTGATCGGTGACCATGTAGGGCGAGATGTAGCCCTTGTCGAACTGCATGCCCTCGGTGAACTCGAGGTCCATGCCGAAGGTCTGGCCTTCTTCGACGTTGACGACGCCGTCCTTGCCGACCTTCTCGATGGCGTCAGCGATGACGTCGCCGATCTCCTCATCGCCGGCCGAGATCGTCGCGACGCGAGCGATCTGGTCCTTGCCGGAGATCTCCTTGGCCTGGCTGCGGATGTGCTCCACGACCTGGTCGACGGCGATCTCGATGCCCTTCTTGAGGGCGAGCGGGTTCGCGCCGGCGGCAACGTTCTTGAGGCCGGTGCGGACGATCGACTGGGCGAGAACCGTCGCGGTCGTGGTGCCGTCGCCGGCAACATCGTTGGTCGCCGTGGCGACCTCGCGGACGAGCTGCGCGCCCTGGTTCTGGAAGACGTCCTCGACCTCGATCTCGCGAGCGATGGTCACACCATCGTTCGTGATCGTGGGAGCGCCGAACTTCTTGTCGAGGACGACGTAGCGGCCGCGCGGGCCGAGCGTGACCTTGACGGCGTTGGCGACAGCGTCGACGCCCAGTTCGAGCGCCTTACGCGCGTCGACGTCGTACTTCAGTTCCTTGTGAGCCATGTGTCAGTTCTCCTTGAGAATTCAGCCGGTGATCTTGGCGAGAACGTCCGACTCGCGAAGGACCAGGAGGTCCTCGCCTTCGACCGTGATCTCCGTGCCGCCGTACTTGGAGTACAGGACCTCGTCACCCTCGACGACGTCGAGCGGGACGCGCTGGCCGTTGTCGTCGAGCTTGCCGTCGCCGACTGCCAGGACCTTCCCCTTCTGGGGCTTCTCCTTGGCGGTGTCGGGAAGAACGATGCCGGAAGCCGTGGTGGCTTCCTCCTCGACGGCCTTGACGATCAGACGATCGCCGAGAGGCTTGAGATTCATGTGAGTGACCTCCACTCAGATCGGAACCAGCGAAAAAATCCTTGGCACTCTCGGTGGGAGAGTGCCAGCGGCCGCTGATGATACGACGAAAGTGCAGGTCGTCAAGGGCGAATTGGCACTCTGTTCACAAGAGTGCCAATTCACCAGGAGCTTGAGTGGCGACCGCGCGGCGGTCGCGGGCGCTAGTTCTGGGCGCCGCCGACGCCGCGGAGGCGGTCCTGGAAGTCCGGCGGGTTCTCGACGATCTGCGAGAAGCGCACCACCGTGACCGTGTCGTCCAGGGCGACATCGCGGTCGTAGATCTGCTTGAGGAAGTGCACGAGCTCCTCGGTACGCCGGAACTCGGGGTTGTCGTGCTCGATGTCGCGGGGGGACAGGTCCTTGACCCGTTTGACCTCGACGTTGTCGATCACCGCGTGGAAGAGCTTCTCGCGCGGGGAGTATTGGTAGCCGACGGTGACCAGCACGACCTGGTTCTTGCGGTATTTGTGCCGCTTGTCGCCCAACCGGATCGTCGCGGTCTTGCGACCGCGCTTCATCTGGTCGGCGAAGACCGTGGAGTAGAAGTTAAGGACCTGCACAGCGCGGCAGACTAGCGACCGGAGAGCGTCTTGGACAGCAGCCGGTCAATCAGGGCCCGCTCGCCCGCGTAGCTGAGCTGCTCGCGGGCGCTCCGGAGCGGGATCCAGCGGGCGTCGTCGACCTCGTGATCGTGGTCCGCGGTGGACCCTTCGACGTACTCGCAGAGGAAGAAATGAACCGTTTTGCGGACGCGCCGGCCGCCGCGCCGGTACGTGTACTCGACCGCGCCGAGCCGCTCGCGCACGGTGGCCACGACGCCCGTCTCCTCGCGCACCTCGCGCGCGGCGACCTGCTCGGGCGACTCGCCGGCCTCCATCCCGCCCTTCGGCAGCCCCGTGACCTTCTTGCCCGCGGGCGTGATCACCAGCAGGTCGTCGCCGCGAACGACCACGCCGCCGTAGGAGGTCTCGAGCTCAATAGACATAGTTGCGCAGGGCTTCGGGGTCGTGGACCGTCAGTCGCCCGCGTCCCTGCGAGATCACGCCTGCCCGTTCCAGCGTCGCCAGGAACCGCGACGCGGACTCGCGCGAGGAGCCGGCCAGCATCGCCAGGTCGGCCTGCGTGGCGGTGATCTGCACGTCCGTGTCGGGCGCGCCCTCGGCGCGGGCCTGGTCGACGAGTTGGGCGATCACGCCCGCCACCCGGCTCTGGACGGTCTGGAAGGACTGGCTGGCGAGCCGCTCGTTGGTCATCCGCAGCCGCCGCGAGAGCGAAGCGGCCAGCGATACCGCCAGTTGCGGGCGGTTGAGCATCGCCCGGCGCATGTCCGGGCCGAGGATCGCGAGCACGTCGAGCGGGTCGATCGCCTCGACGGTTGCGGAACGGCGCTCGTCGTCGAACATCGCCAGCTCGCCGAAGATGTCGCACGGGCCGAACGTCGCGAGCGCGATCTGGCGCCCGTCCGCGTGCTCGCGCACCGCCCGCGCGTGACCGCTGCGGACGACGTAACACGTGTTCGACTGGTCACCCTCGCGGAACACGATCTCACCCGCGCCGAAGCGCCGCGGGTGGCACACCTCGGCCACGAGCTCGAGGTCGTGGGCCGCCAGCGGCGCGAAGACCGGCACCTGGCTGAGGAGCTCGACCGTTTGGAGTGTGCTCGCCGTCACGATCCGTGGGGTCTACCACGCTCGGGCGACGAGCACACTCGACGATCAGGCCGCTTCGAGCGCTCGCTCTCGCCTGCGGCGGGTCACGAGGCGTCCGGCGAGTCCGGCGAGCACGGCCAGGATGGCCAGCGGGAGCAGGACCGCGAGCGCGATCACGAGCACGCCGACGACGACCTCGAGGACGCGCCCGGCGTCGCCGATGGCGTCGCCCGGCGTCCAGCGACCGCCGGGGACCGCGGCGCTGGAGCGCTTCTCGCCCTGGACGGCGAGCTCGACCGTGCCGTAGGCGACCTCCTGGCCGAGCGCCGCGACCCGGCGCTCGGCGCTCGTGACGCGGCGGCTCGCGCGGTCGAGCCGTGCTCGCAGCGCCGCCCGCTCCTTGTCGGTCTCGGCCTTCGCGAGCCGGACGCGGAGCCCCGCGCGGTCGGCGCGGGCGTCGCGCACGGCGGCCTCGAGCGCCGAGCGCTGGTCGGTGACGTCCTGCGCCTGCTGCGAGCGCGACTTGACGTGCGCGAGCTTGGAGATCTGCGCGAGTCCGTTGTCCAGGCGCGCGGTCGGGATCTTCACGGTCAGCGTGGCGTTCGCCCGCGAGCCGCTCGAGCTGACCTCGGAGGTCTGGACGTAGCCGCCGAGCGAGTCGACGAGCCGGATCGCCCGGTCGACGACGTCCTCGACCTCGTCGGAGGGCGCCGAGAGGGTGATCGCGGCGTTGCGCAGGACGGCGCGGTCGTCCGACGGTTCCGTGGCGAGTGGCGCCGCCGAGGGCGGCTGCACGGACTTCTCCGCGCTGGAGCCGCCGGAGTCCCCGCGCGCGGATTCCGGGACGGCGATCGCGGGAGCGCTCCCGCTCGCGCCGCTGGCGCTGTCGCCGTCGCCGCCGACGTCCACGTTCTTCGCGATGACGACCACGATCAGCAGCATCGCCCCCGCGGTCGCCGTCGCCAGGGTGAGCGCGGCGGCGTGCTCGCGCAGCGCGCGCAGCCTGGCCTTCCACCACGGGACCGGCTTGGGAAAGCGGGCGGCGACCTGCGCATCCAGCCTCGCCGTGAACTCGGGGCGCGGCGCGGGGCGGACGTCGAGCAGCAGTGTCTCGAGATCAGGCATCGACGGCCTCCCGGAGCTTGGTCATGGCGCGGTGCAGCAGCGTGCCCGCGTTGCTGGGGCTGACGCCGAGGACGGCGGCGAGCTCGGCGTTGGAGAGCTCGGCGTGGTACTTGAGCGCGATCACCTCGCGGTCGCGCGCGGCCAGCCGGCCGAGCGCCCTGCGCACCGCATCCCGCTCCGCGGCGAGCTCGGCCGCCTCGTCGGGAGCCGGGTCCGAGGTGGGTTCGGGAAGCTCGGCGGTGGAGGCGCGCTTGCGACTGCGCAGCTCGTCGAGCGCCGCGTTGCGGGCGATACCGAAGAGCCAGGCGCGCGCGGTCCCGCGGCTGGCGTCGAAGCGTGAGCGGCGGCGATAGGCCCGCTCGAACGCCAGGGCGGTGACGTCTTCGGCGGCGGCGCTGTCACGCAGAAGCGTCGCGGCGTAGGCGAAGACGTCGTCCCGCGCATCGCGGTACAGCGCGTCGAAATCGAGCGCGCGGGTCGCGGTGCCGGGAAGGGTCGCGGTGGTGGCCGTCACATCAGTACTACGCTCGGGCTCGGGATCCATCACAACTCTGGGGATTGTCCGACGTTACGGTCTCTGATGTCGATGCGCCGTGCGCTTTTCGCGACCGTTCTCGCCCTTGCCGTCGCCCCCGCGGCGGCCGAGGCAAGAGACCCGATGCCATGGGCCACGGTGAACGTCTGCGACAGCGCGAAGCAGCCCGACTCGATCGGGATCCGTGCCTCGATGCCGGCCGCGCCCCGGGGCGTGCGCCTGTCGATGCGCTTCAAGGTCCAGTACCGCGACGCCGACCGTGACACGTGGATCGACGTCGAGGACGCCGACTCGGGCTGGCGCGTGCTCGGCATCGCCAAGGGCACCTCGGTCGAGTCCGGCTGGAGCTTCGACTTCGCCCACCCGAAGGACCCGGTGCAGTTGCGCGGCGTCGTCCGCTTCCGCTGGCGCAAGCGAGACAACTTTCCGCGCGCGGCCGAGGTCGCCACGGAGGCCGGGCACCGCTCCAGCGCGGGCGCTGACCCCGCGGGCTACTCCGCCGCGACCTGCGTGCTCGGGAGTTGAGCGAACAGCCGGGGGTCGTTGGTGATGACCCCGGTGACGCCCAGCTTCTCGAGGCGGCCGATGCGCGCGCCGTCGTCGACGGTCCACACGTAGAGCTCGCCGCCGGCTTCGCGGACGGCGCGGACGAGCCGCGGTGAGACGAGCCGCCAGTGCGCCATCAGCGCGTCACAGCGCCCCGCGGCCATGTGCTTCTTGACCGACGACGGCAGCCTCGCCCGCATGTAGGCGGCGCCCCCGTAGGCGGGGAGCTTCGTGAGCCACATCGTCGTCGGATCGCGCTTGAGGCGCGGAACCGACCAGCCGAGCCGCAGCCTCGGCTCCAGCGCGCGGATCTCGACCAGTGAACGCATCCAGTTCGACGAGATCAGCGTGCGCTCGACGAGCCCGTACTCGCGCAGCGCCGCGATCACCCGCTCCTCGTAACCGGGAAGCTTGAGGTCCACGTCGAGCTCGACGTGCTCGAACGGGCTCGACGCGAGATGCGCGAGGCCCTCGTCGAGCGTCGGCGCGCCGTCGACGTGGTCGTAGTCGTGCGCGAGCAGCAGCCGGCCGGTCGCCGGCGTGTGCTGGTGCTCGGGGAGCACGTCGAACTCGATCATGTCGACGCCGAGGCCCAGCGCGGCGTCGAACGACGCGGGCGTGTTGCCCGGGACGATCAGGTCCGCTCCCTTGTGGCCGATCCGCCTCATCGCTGACATCGTGGGCACCAGTATGTCGTCCGGTTGTCGTCGCCTTGACCGCGTGAGCGGATGTTCGAGTCCTCGCCGCAGCGCGGGCACGGCTTGCCCGCCGTGCCGTAGACGACCTTGAAGCGCTCCTGCATCCCGTGCTGCGCGGACTCCTGCATCCGCGGGCGCGTCGCGTGGATGATCGCCAGCGCCTCGGCGTCGGTCACGTCACCCGTGCGCCGCCATGGGTCGATCCCGGCCTCGAAGCAGCCCTCGGCCTTCCACAGGTTGCCGATGCCGGCGATGATCCGCTGGTCGAGCAGGGCGTCGCCGATCGTGCGCGTCGGGTCGTCAGTGCGCAGGCGGCGCAGGAACGCCTGCTCGTCGAGCTCGGGCGCGAGGATGTCCGGTCCCAGGCCCGCGATCCGCTGGTCCAGCCGGGCGCGCGACGCCGTCATCAGCTCCAGTACGGGGCCGTTGATCTGCGCGACGAGACCCTCGCCGGCGTGGATGACGAGCCACGTGTTGCGCGGGTGCTCCCAGCCGGCGTCGCGCACGCGCCACTTGCCGGTCATCCGCAGGTGCGAGTGGATCAGCAGGCCGCCCTCGAAGCGCAGGAACAGGTGCTTGCCATGGGCGTCGACGCCGGTCACCGCCTGGCCCTTCAGGCGCTCGGGCCAGCGATCGCGCCCGAAGCGCGGGTGCGGCGTCTGGATCGCGTCCGGGACCTTCCCCGCGAGCACCGGCCGGATCCGGTTCGCGGCGTGGTGGATCGTGTCGCCCTCCGGCACGCGCTAGGAGCCTGTTGATTTTTGGTCGGTGCGCCTGACGTGGTGCAGCCCGCCAGTGCCTCGGGCCGCACGCGCTCGCGATGCGTGGCTCTGCCACGTGAGCAGCGTGGGTGGCGCGAGGTACCGCGGATGCGCCGCGGGAGGCGTATCGGTAAAGATCAACAGGCTCCTAGGTGGTGAGGGTCAGCTTGCGCGGGCCGGCGCGGAAGCCGAGGTCGATCAGGCGCTCCTCGTAGGCCGAGCCGACGACCGGCTCGCCGTCGATCTTCTCCAGCGCGAGCCGCTTGATCCGGCCGCGCTGCACCGTCTCCGCCAGAGCCGCGAGCGACGCGTTGATGCGCGGGTCGTCGGCGGCGACCAGCACCTGCAGGCCCTTGCCTCCGCGCTCGACGAACAGCACCGGCTCGGCGCCCGCGGAGACCACGTACGCGCCGGCCTGGCGCGCGGGGCGGCGAGGCGAGTCCGGCCACTTCAAGACGGCGCCGTAGGGCTGGGCCGGATCGGTGGCGGCGAGTACGAGCGGCGGTGCCGCGTCGTCGTCGCGCTGCGCGCGCAGTCGCTCGACGGCGCCGGGGAGCGCGAACTGCGCGCCGCCCAGGCCTTCGACGAAGTAGCCGCGCCGGGCGATGCCGATCGTCTCCAGCGCCGACAGCGAGTCATAGAGCGAGGAGAAGCCGCCCGGGATCCCCTCGGCCAGCACCTGCTCGCGGGTGACGATGCCGTAGCGCTCGAGCAGCAGTTCGGCCTGGGTGCGGCGCCGGGCGACCGGATCGTCGTCGGAGCCGGCGAACAGCGGGCCCGTCAGCGACCAGCGTCCCTGGACCGCGGGCTGCGCGCCGCCGCGCCGCCGCGACCCGAACGTGCGCCGGCGATCCACCCGTGCCCGCTGCGAGAACGCCGGCACCGCCGTGAGCTTCGGTGAGCGCAGCGGCGCGTAGGCGTCGTTGGTCGCCTCGCCCGCCCACACCAGGTCCCAGAGCCCGTTCTGGAGCTCCTCGGTGGTCGGGCCGGCGACGTCGGTCAGCAGGTCGGTGAAGAAGCACGGCCCGGCCTGCAGGCGCGCGCGGATCTGCTCGTGCACAGGCTCCGAAGGCGCCTCGCCGGAGCGCGGCGGCGGGCCGAGCAGGCGCGCGTCGTCGCGGAAGTAGAGCGCCACACGGCCGGAGCGGCGCCCGAGCGCGCCCGCGCCGACCCAGACGATCTCGCCGCTCGCGCACAGCTGGTCGAGCCACGCCGGCGAGTAGGCACCGGTGCGGCGTGGCAGCACGTCGCGCTCCCAGACCTCCAGCGGCAGCGCGAGGCCCTGCAGCGGGACCAGGATCTCGCGCAGGCGGTCGATCCCAGCGCCGCTCGGCGGGTGGCGGTCCACGCCCTGCCACGACGCCTGGAAGCGGGCGAAGGCGCGCTGGTCGGCGGGTTCGATCTCCGCGCGCAACGCCGCCAGGGACGCGCGCCGCAGCCGTCGCAGGACCTCGGTGTCGCACCACTCGCGCGCCGTGCCGCCCGGTCGCAGCTCGCCCCGCACGAGCACGCCGGACTGCTCCAGCCGTTCCAGCACGGGCGTCAGATCGAGGCCGTAGCGATCGCGCAGCTCGCGCGTCTCGAACGGGCCGTGGGTGCGCGCGTAGCGGCGCACGAGCCGCTCCATCGCGTCGGGCACGTCGGCGATGAACGCCTCGGGCAGCCCGGACGGCGGGACCGCACCCAGCCCGTCGCGGTAGAGGCCCGCGTCCTCGGCGGCGACCCAGCGCTTCTCGCCGCCGAGGCGAAGCTCGACCGCTCGCCGCTCGCCGCGCAGCTGCTCGAGCCAGGCCAGCGTCCCGCCGCGCAACACGGCCTCATCCACCGTGAGATCGCCGACCCGGCGCAGCACGTCGTGCAGGGCGTCGACGGACTCCGCCCGCGTGCGCTCCGACAGCCGCTGCAGGTCGGCCTCGACCGTCTCCAGCGCGCCCGGGTCGATCAGCTCGCGCAGCTCCTCCTGCCCGAGCAGCTCGCGCAGCAGCTCGCGATCCAGGGCCAACGCGGCGGCACGCCGCTCGGCGTTGGGCTGGTCGCCCTCGTACATGTAGGTCGCGACGTAGTCGAACAGCAGCGAGGAGGCGAACGGCGAGGCCGTCTCCGTCTCGACCTCGACCAGCGAGAGCTCGCGGCGGTGCAGCCTGGACAGCAGCTCGTGCAGGCCCGGCAGGTCGAGCACGTCGCGCAGGACCTCGCGGTAGGTCTCGAGCACGATCGGGAACTGCGCGTAGCGGCGCGCGACCTCGAGCAGCGACTGCGACTTCAGCCGCTGCTGCCACAACGGCGTGCGGCGGCCGGGATAGGCGCGCGGGATCAGCAGCGCGCGTCCGGCGTTCTCGCGGAAGCGCGCGCCGAACAAAGCGCTGCCGCCGAGCTCGCCCACGACCAGGTCCTCCAGTTCGTCGGGCTCGATCATCACGAGCTCGACGCCGGGCGGCTCGTCGGCGTCGGGGAGGTGGACGATGATCCCGTCGTCGGACCAGATCGCGTCCGACTCCAGGCCGTACTCCTCGCGGATGCGCGCGCTCAGCGCGAGCCCCCAGGCGGCGTGCACGCGCCCGCCGTAGGGCGAGAGGATGCAGACACGCCAGTCGCCGATCTCGTCCCGGAAGCGCTCGACGACGACCGTGCGATCGCTCGGGATCACGCGCGTCGCGGCCTGCTGCTCGCGCAGGAAATCGAGCAGGTTCGAGGCGGCCCGGGGATCGAGGTCGTAGCCCGCCTCCAACGTCGCCGCGTCCTGATCGACGGCCCAGCGGGCGAAGGCGCCGATCGCCTCGCCCAGCTCGCGCGGCCGCCCGAGCCCGTCGCCCTTCCAGAACGGCACGGCGCCGGGAACGCCGGGCGCGGGGGTGACGATCACGCGGTCGCGCGTGATCTCCTCGATCCGCCACGACGAGGCGCCGAGCAGGAAGACCTGGCCGGCGCGCGCCTCGTAGACCATCTCCTCGTCGAGCTCGCCGACGCGGCGGCCGTCGGGGAGGTTGACGCTGTAGAGCCCGCGGTCGGGGATCGTGCCCGCGTTCGTGATCGCCAGCGCGCGCGAGCCCTTGCGGGCGCGGATCGTCCCCGCCACGCGATCCCAGACGATCCGTGGCCGCAACTCGCTGAACTCCTCGGACGGGTAGCGCCCGTCGAGCATGTCGAGCACGTTCTCGAGCTGCGCGCGCGAGAGCTCGCTGTAGGTGTACGTGCGCGCCAGCATCGCCGCGAGCAGGTCGACGCTCAAGACGTCGTCCTCGGCCGACGCGCTCATCGCGACGATCTGCTGGGCCAGCACGTCGAGCGGGTTGCGCGGCACGACCGTGGTCTCGATCTTGCCCTCGCGCATCCGCTGCGCGACGACCGCGCACTCGAGCAGGTCGGCGCGGAACTTGGGGAAGATGCGGCCCTTGGAGGTGTCGCCGACGTTGTGGCCGGCGCGGCCGATCCGCTGCAGCCCGGCGGTGACCGACTTCGGCGACTCCACCTGCAGCACGAGGTCGACGGCGCCCATGTCGATGCCCAGCTCCAGCGACGACGTGGCGACCAGGCACGGCAGCTCGCCCGCCTTGAGCTGCTCCTCGACGACGATCCGCTCCTCGCGCGCCAGGCTGCCGTGGTGGGCGCGCGCGATGTCCTCCCCGGCGAGCTCGTTCATCCGCAGCGCCAGCC
The DNA here is from genome assembly GCA_963848475.1 of uncultured Solirubrobacteraceae bacterium. Classification (GTDB taxonomy): domain Bacteria; phylum Actinomycetota; class Thermoleophilia; order Solirubrobacterales; family Solirubrobacteraceae; genus Solirubrobacter. The sequence goes on from CAWKDW010000014.1 coordinate 581,949, forward strand.
GCTCGGCGGCGCGGCGGTTGTTGACGAAGATCAGCGTCGAGCGGTGCTCGCGGACGAGCTTGAGCAGCTCCGGGTACATCGCCGGCCAGATCGACTTGCGGGTCGCCTCCTGGCCCTTGAACGGGTCCAGCTCGAGGTCCAGGTTCTCGGGCTCGACCATCGACTCCACCGGCACGTGGATCTTCAGGTCCAGCGGCTTGCGCATGCCGGTGTCGACCACCGTCACGCGGCGCTTCGGCCCGACCATGAAGCGCCCGACCTCCTCCAGCGGGTTCTGCGTGGCGGAGAGCCCGACGCGCTGCACGTCGCGGCCCGCGACCTCCACGAGACGCTCCAGGGTGATCGCGAGATGGGCGCCCCGCTTGGTCTGCGCGACCGCGTGGATCTCGTCGAGGATCACCGTCTCGGTGCCCTCGAAGATCGCCCGCGCCTGGCTCGTGAGCATCAGGTAGAGCGATTCGGGCGTCGTGATCAGCACATCGGGCGGGTGCTTGACCATGTCGCGCCGCTCCTTCTGCGGCGTGTCACCGGTCCGGATCGCGACGTTGAGCTCGGCCCCGATCCCGCGCAGGGGCGCGCGGAGGTTCTTCTCGACGTCGTACGACAGGGCCTTCAGGGGGGACACATAGACCAGCCGCGTCTGCTCGTGGCTCGGCGTCGCGATGAAGCGGTCAAGCCCGTACAGGAACGCGGCCAGCGTCTTGCCCGAGCCGGTCGGCGCGGAGATCAGCACGTGCTCGCCGGTGGCGATCGCCGGCCAGGCCTGCGCCTGCGCCGCCGTCGGCTCCGCGAACGCCCGCCCGAACCACTCGCGAACCTGCGGTGTGAAGTGAGCGAGCGGATCCGTCATGGACCCACGTACGTTACGACTCGATCCGGCGGGTTAGATCAGGTCAGATGGGTGCTACCGCGACTACGCTCCGGCGCCAGAGCACCGCGAGCAGCGCGCCCAGGGCGGCGAAGCCCGCGGCCACGACGAACGCGGTCCGCCAGCCCGGGCCTTCGACGAGCACGCCGCACAGCGCCGCGCCGATCGCGATCCCGCCGACGAAGGACGTGATCGGCCACGTGAAGGCCTCGGTGCGCATGCCCGGCGGGGCGACGCCGCCGACCAGTTCGTTGCGGGTCGCCAGCAGCGGTGCGATGCAGGCGCCGGCGGGGATCACCAGCAGCGCCATCACCCACACCGAGGTCGCGGCCGCGAGCGGGAGCAACGCCAGCGGCAGCAGCGCGCTGACGATCAGGTGCGTCCGGTACAGGCCGGCCCGGCGCGGGAGCGTGCCGTAGAGCAGCCCACCGAACCCGCTGCCGAGCGACCAGATCGCGAGCAGCACGCCCGCGGCCGCGGCGGCACCCTCGGCGCGGCTGAACGCCGGGATCCCCACCTCGAGCATGCCGATCCCGACGCCGGTGGGCAGCGAGATCAGCACGAGCGTGCGCACGCCCGGCGACGACAGCGCGCCGAGCAGGCCCTTCGACTCGTGGTGCTCGGGCTCGACGTGCCGTGTCGGCGGCAGCGCGGTGAAGATCGCGGTGCCGACGATGACCGAGACCGCCGAGGCGATCAGCGCTCCGGCCGGCGACGCGACGGTCGCGACCGCGGCGGTCAGCAGCGGGCCGCTGATGAAGATCAGCTCGATCATCGTCGAGTCCAGCGCGTACGCCGCCTGCTGCAGCCGCGGCTCGACCAGGTCGCCCCACATCGAGCGCAGAACCGACGAGGTCGGCGGGATCGCGAACCCGGCGGTGAAGCCGCAGAGGATCAGTACGAACGTCGGCGCGCCGAGCTCCTCGAAGCCGACGATCGCGCCCAGCGCGAGGGCGTGGACGAAGGCGAGCGGCAGCAGCACCCGGCGCGCCCCGATCCGGTCGACGAGCCGGCCCTGGACCGGCGCGCCGACCGCCGAGCCGGCGGCGAGCGTCCCGGACACCGCGCCGGCGATCACGAACGACCCGGTCTGCTCGCGCAGGTAGAGCACGATCGCGAGCGCGTTGATGCCGATCGGCAGCCGCGCGAGCAGCGCCGAGGCGACGAGCGCGGCCACGTACGGGGCGCGCAGGATCTCCGCGTAGCGCTTCACGCGCCCCAGGCCAGGTCTTTCGCCTGGCCGAGCGCCGCGTCCATCATCGCCGGCGTGAGCTTGCCCGTGAACGTGTTCTGCTGGCTGGGGTGAAAGCAGCCGAGCAGCGGCCACGGCTCGCCGTCGGCGACCACGCCGTGGCCGAACTTCGGCTTCGGGCGGGGCATCGGCATGCCCGTCAGCGCGGCGCGCAGTCGCAGGGCGCTCTCCCAGGCGAAGCCGCCGAGGCAGAGCACGACGTGGACCTCCTCCAGCAGCGCCACCTCACGTTCGAGCCAGTCCGAGCAGTTCGCGCGCTCGGCGGGCGTCGGCAGGTTCGCGGGCGGCGCGCAGCGGACCGCCGCGGCGATGTACGCGCCGCTCAGCGCGAGGCCGTCGTCGCGCGCGATCGATTCGGCCTGGTTCGCGAGCCCCGCCCGATGCAGCGCCGCGAACAGGAAGTCGCCCGAGCGGTCGCCGGTGAAGATCCGGCCGGTCCGGTTGCCGCCGTGCGCCGCGGGCGCGAGCCCGAGGACCAGGATCCGGGCGGCCGGATCGCCGAAGCCCTGCATCGGCTTGCCCCAGTACTCCTGCTCGCGATAGGCCGCCCGCTTCTCGCGCGCGACCTGTTCGCGCCACTCGACGAGGCGAGGACAGCGGCGGCAGTCGAGCACCGCCTCGTTGAGCGCTTCCAAGGCGGCCATGGCCGTTCGATGCTAGCTGCGGCTAGGCTCTCATCCGCATGCGCCGCACCCTTGCCATCGCCGCCGCGCTGACGTTCGGCCTCAGCGCCTGCGGCAGCCCCGCGGCACCGTCGAAATCCGAGACCGATCAGGAGCAGATCACCAAGGTGGTCGACTCGCTCGCGGTCGCGGGCACGCGCCGCGACGCCGAGAAGATCTGCACCCAGATCCTCGCCAAGACCCTGGTCGCGGAACTCAAGGCCGCCGGTGGCGACTGCGTGACCGAGATGGATCGCGCGATCAAGGATGCGACCGACTACGACCTGCAGGTCGTCAGCGTCAAGGTCAACGGCCCCAACGCCACCGCCCAGGTCCGCCAGGGCGACGATGGCGCGGTCGCCACCTTCACGTTCGTCAAGGAGGGCGACGCCTGGAAGGCGTCGGCCCTCGGCAGCTAGAAGCGCCTACCGCCCCAAATCGCGAGCCGGTTGTGTTCGCCGTCGCCGTTGTATGACGTCGCCGGGTGGGCGTCCGGGAGCGGCCGTGCAGGAGCTGCTCGCGATCCCCGCGGGTTGCTCAACGACGACCGCCTCGGCCGCGCGCTGGAGCAGTTCGCGGTGTACTCGGAGACGATCCGCGGCGCGGTCGCGCCAGGGCGATCGAGCGCTTCGGCGTCGATGTCGGCCGCTTGCACGTCGATCTGACCACGATCCGCGTCACCGGCGCCTACGAAGACTCCGCGCTGGTAGCCAAAGGCTGGGGCGCCGACCGCAAGGTCACGCGCCAGGTCCGGGCGCTGCAGGCCTGCACCCCCGACGGGGTCCCCGTCTACTGGCGCCGGACCGGGCAACGCGTCCGAGCTCGCGCTCGTCGGCGCGGGCTGGAGCGCCTCGCCGCGCTGGCCGAAAAAAGCCCGGGCCTGCTGGTCTGCGACTCGGCCTGCGGCAATCGCAAGACGCTCGCGCAGATCGCCGATGCCGGGCTGCGGTTCGTCGTTCCGCTCAGAGCCTCGAGCGGGTTCGCGGAGAAGTTCACCGCCGAGGTCGGTCACGACGCGCTGGAGCGTTGGACTACACGCCAGCGCGCGAGCAGCGCCTCAGCGCCGAGCAGCGCACACGGTTCTCCGGATGCGTGCGCGAGTGGACGCTCACCAGCCAGAACGGCCGCGAGCTCCCCGTTCGCGTCGCCTGGATCGACTCCTCAGAGGAGGGCCGCGAGGTCGCCGCCGCCCGCGAACGCGCCCTGGTGAAGGCCGAAACCCAACTCGCGCGCGTCCAACGCGGCCTCGGCGGCCGCTACTACCGACCGCAAGCACGTCGACGCGCGGGTCGCTCAGATCATACACCCACAACCTCACCGGCCTGATCAGCGCCCACACCGGCACCCGCGCCGGCAAGCCGACCCTCACCTACACGCGCGAGCAGGCCGCGATCACCAAAGCGGCCACGACCGACGGGATCTACGCACTCGCGACCAACCACCCCGACGCGCTCACCGCGACCGAGATCCTCACGCTCTACAAGGACCAACAGATCGTCGAACGCCGCCACCGCGACGCCGAAGCAATCACTCAAAGTCCGCCCGATCTTCCTGCACAACGACGACCGCATCCACGCCCTGATCAGCATCGTCGGCCTCGCCTGCTCATCTTCGGCCTCCTCGAGTCCCAGACCCGCCAGGCACTCGACGGCGAGCAACTCCCCGGCCTGCTCCCCGAAGGGCGCGCCGCCAAGCCCACCGGCCGCAACATCCTCGCCGCCTTCCAAGGCCTCGGCCTCACCTACACCCAGACCGGCATCCGCCTCGACCGCCTCACCAGCACCCAGCGCCGACTCCTCGAACTTCTCGAGATCACCGCGCCTGGCCAGAGCAAGACACCTAACCCCGACCAAGTGCGGAAAACGGGGCTAGCGAGCCTTCGAAAACACTTCCTGGCCGGTCTCGAACGAGTATCGGGACAGTTCGCGCGCCCAGCGACGGAACGGCTCCGTCGAGGTCGTGGCGCCGTTGGCCGTAGCCGCGGTCGCGCGGTCGAGGAAGACGCCAAGCCGGCCGTCGATGTCGCGCGAGGACCAGGCGATGGGCTGCGGGCGCGCGGACGGATCGAGGTCGCCGAACGCGAGCAGTAGCTCGGCGGCCGTGTCCGGGTAGGCGATCAGCACCGTCAGCAGGATCAGGACGGCCTCGTACTCGGCGATATCGGCGCCGGTGCTCGTGAGGAACGAATCGAGCTCGTCGGAGTCCTCGTTGAGCCGTGCGCGCACGAGCCGGTAGATGTTGGTGAGCTTCTTGACGGCGCGCGGCGTGCGCAACTCGCGGGCGACCTTCGTCGCGTAGTCGCGCTCGCGGTCGGTGAGGATGAGACGCCGCGTGTTGACCGATGTGGTGACCCGGATGGCCGGCGCCGGGGCCGACGCGGTCGCCGAAGCGGTAGGGACGGCGACGGTGACGTCGCCTGCTTGCTTCGGTGCGACCGGCTCGCCCGGGCCCGTGGACTCCGGGAGTGGATCATCGCCGTGTGATGTCTCGAACACCGGCAGGAGGCTGTTGACGAGCGCGGTCGTCCCGCTCGATGCCATCGGCCGCAACGTGAACGGAATCTGGATGATCTTCTCTAGATAGTTGAGCGGCGTCGACTCCCAAGCCTCTTCGAGTTCGCCCTCGTCCTGGAGCAGATCGGCGTAGTGAAGCCGCAGCGACTGCAACAGCCAGCGCGGATCTACGGCGATGATGACGACGAACAGTTCCAACGCGAGGATCAGGTGCACGGCCTCGAGCACCTCGACGACGCGCTTGGGTGGGCAGCGATCGAGATCGTCGATATAGAGCACGATCCGGTTGATCTTTGGGAGTTGGTCGTCATCCCCGACGGCGTCTCCCTGCCGCAGCAGGATCTTGCTCATACGCTCGAAGTCGTCGTGAATGCGGGAGATCAGGCCGAGCTGCGAGCGGTAGTCGCCCGCGGCGCCCCGCTCAGCGGCGTAGCGGGCGAGCGCACGGCCGTGCGCGAGATCCTCGTACTCGCGTCGAAGCGCCGCCTCGCGCGCTTTCGCCGCGTCCGCCTCGGCCCTGGCATCGGTGCTTTTGACGGCCTCGATCGGCGTCGCGGGTCCGGCGCGTTTGAGCAGCGTCGAGAGGCGGTTCAGTGCCGCGGTCGCGGTCGCGGCCCCTGCGATGGCCGCGGAGATGACGCCTGGGATGGCGTCGACCCCGATCATCAAGACCAGGACCACGGCGAGCACAACGAAGACGGCGAATGCGACGGCGGCCAGTCGCAGCCGCCCGCGCGCGTCGTTGAGTTCCTCGAGCGTCTTGACCCCGTCGCGACCGGTGGTCAGCCCGATCGTCCAGATCACAAGCCTGCGCCGCGCCTCCGCCTGCACGGTCTTCTCGTGGGCCTTGTCGAGGCGCTTGCCGACCGCCGACTCCGCGGCGAGCTTCTCCTCGAGGCGCGCCAGCTGCGAGGCCGCCGTCGCGGCGTCGTCCCCCGCGACCTCAGGCTTCGCGAGGGCGTCGAGGATGTGCGACGCCAGGCTCGCCCACAGATTCGCGTCCGCGAAGTGCCACGCGTTGAACTCAACGTTGCGGATATGGCTGCAGTGCGCGGCGCTCTCGGGCGCTGCCCGTGCGCGCTCCGACAAGATCCGCACCCGTTCCTGAACCTTGCGGATCAGGAACGACTTCCCGGAGCCCCAGTCGGCGAACAGCCCGATGGACAGCGGCGGCGATGTCGACCTCGCGGCGATCACGTCCGCCAGCGCCTCGGCGTCCGCCGCGATGTTGAGGTGATCGGTCCCGTCGGCCGAGTCCGGCGAGACGGACGCGAGCATCGACGTCGAGGTGATCGGCTCCCAGATCGTCGTTCCACCGCGATCGATGGTCGCCACGAGCCCATCCGGCCCGGGGACGAGCCGGGTGATGGTGCCGTCACCGCCGGTCGGGTCGCCGCGTAGGACACCTCCGACGACGTCGATCGCCTGGACGCCGTTGAGGCCTGCGGTGAGGAGCAGCGTGCCGTCGGCGTTGAAGGCGCAGGCGCGGGCAGGCCCCGGGAACACGTCCCAGCCGTCGGTGTCGCGCGATAGGTCCCAGACCGCGACTCGTCCATCCCGCAGGACCGCGGCGACCCGGTCTTCGTCGGGACTAAAGACGCACGAACTCGTCGGCCCGCCCGCGTCAAGGTCGCGCGGGTCGGTGCTCGACGGATCAAGGGTCCAGACGCGCGTCCCATGCTGGGTCGGGAGGCTCAGCTGCACGCCGCTCAAACTGAGTGCACCACCGACATCTCCCAACAGCTCCGCCGTCAAATCTCCGGTCGGCACACGCCGTACCTGTACGGCGCCTTCGGCCGTGAAGGTGGCGACCTGCATTCCACTGACCGTGCAGCTGACCGCACCCGGATGTCGGCCGATCACTTCGCTGGGAGGCAGCACGAGATCGCCGTTGTCCAACAACGCGACCAGCGTCCCGTCGCTGGTGTAGCCACAGCCGCGGACCCCGGCCGAGTCGCCAATCGATGAGATCCGCTCACCGGTAGCCGCTTTGTGTCGCACGAGCCTACGCCCTGCGACGACCAACTCGATCCCGCTCGGCTCGAACGCGACGGCGACGTGTTCGCCGGCGATGCGCACTCGCTGGACGTATCCGTGCACGATCGTGCGGCGCGCCCACTCCACCAGTACGTCGGCGCCATTGAGATGGCGCTCCACACCAGACCGCCGAAATGCACGTCCCAGCGGCTCGTCCATTCGGCTGAGCGCCAGCAGCACCAATCGACCGTCGATCACATCCCCGACCGCTTGGGCCGACAGCAAGCTCGCGCAGCGGCCGAGCCATTCCTCGACCGGGCGCTCCGCGCCTTCGTCGGGGAGCGGTCCCGTCAGCAGCGGAGCTCCGTACTCCACGCCGTGACGAGACATAAGGGCTGTCGCGATCTGCCCGGGAGTGACGGGCCCGACGAACGAACCGGCCACGGCGCGGACCGAGTCTGAGAATTCCAGGAGGTCTGGCGGCGCGCTCGTCACGCGCCGACCCTATCCGTGGAAGGTCTTATCGGCCAAGCTGGGAGTAGCGCGCCTCGGTGGCGTCCTTCTGGGGCTGCCACCACCAGTCGTTGCCGCGGTACCACTCGATCGTCGCCTCCAGCCCGGCCTGGAAGTCGCCGTAGCGGGGTGTCCAGCCGAGCTGGGTGCGGATCTTGGTCGAGTCGTTGGAGTAGCGCAGGTCGTGGCCCGGCCGGTCGGGCACGTGATCGAACGCGTCGGCGGGCTCGCCCATGAGCTCGAGCAGCACGGCGAGGATCTGGGCGTTGCTGCGCTCGTCGCCGGAGCCGATCAGGTACGTCTCGCCCGGGGCGCCCTTGCTCAGGATCAGGTGGACGGCCTCGTTGTGGTCGTCGACGTGGGTCCACTCGCGCACGTTGACGCCCGCGCCGTAGAGCTTCGGCCGCACGCCGCCGATCACGTTCGTGATCTGGCGCGGGATGAACTTCTCCACGTGCTGGTAGGGGCCGTAGTTGTTGGCGCAGTTCGAGAGCGTCGCGTGGATGCCGAACGAGCGCGCCCAGGCGCGCACCAGCAGGTCCGAGCCCGCCTTGGTCGCCGAATACGGGCTCGAAGGGTCGTACGGCGTCTGCTCGGTGAACTGGTCGTCGCCGTCGAGGTCGAGGTCGCCGAAGACCTCGTCGGTCGAGATGTGGTGCAGCCGCTTGGAGTGGCGGCGCACGGCCTCGAGGATCGTGTAGGTCCCGATCACGTTGGTGCGGATGAACGGCTCGGGGTCGTGCAGCGAGTTGTCGACGTGCGACTCGGCGGCGAAGTGCACGACCATGTCGCACTCGGACACGAGGCGGTCGACGAGCGGGCCGTCGCAGATGTCGCCGTGGACGAACTGGACCTGTTCGGCGACCGGCTTCAGGCTCTCGCGGTTGCCCGCGTACGTGAGCGCGTCGAGGACGCAGAGCTCGTACTCCGGGTGGTTGCGGATCGTGTAGTGGACGAAGTTCGCCCCGATGAAGCCGGCACCGCCGGTGACGAGCAGTTTCACGACGCGAGAACCTCTTTGGCGATCAGGTGGGCGGCGAGGCCGTCCTGCCACGCCGGCAGGACCGGCGCGTCGGAGCGGGTGGAGCCGAGAACGGAATAGGCCGGGCGCGGCGCGGGCGCGCCGAAGTCCGCGGTCGTACCGCGGTGGACGGTGGGCGACAGGCCGGCGCGCTCGAACGCCGCGCAGGCGAGGTCCCACCAGGTGCAGGAGCCGCCACCGGCGACGTGCAGCACCCCGTGCAGGCGCGCCTCCGCGACCGCGATCAGCGCCGGCGCGAGATGCCCGGTGTAGGTCGGGCAGCCGAGCTGGTCGTCGACCACCTTGAGCTCGTCGCGCTCGCCGGCGAGCCGCAGCATCGTGTCGACGAAGTTCTTGCCGTGCGGGCCGAAGACCCACGCGGTGCCGGACGATCGTGTGAGCGGCGGGCGCGGCGTCGGCCACGGCGATCTCGCCCGCGAGCTTGGAACGGCCGTAGGCGCCGATCGGCCCCGTCGGCGCGTCCTCGCGGTAGGGCGACGTGGCGTCCCCGCCGAAGACGTAGTCGGTCGAGACGTGGACGATGTGGGCGCCGGCCTCGGCGGCGGCCGCGGCGAGGTGCCCCGCGCCGTCGCCGTTGATCCGCGTCGCCTCCGCCTCGGCGGTCTCGGCGCCGTCGACGTTGGTCCAGGCCGCGCAGTTGATCACCGCGTCCGGGCGCGTGTCGCGCACGGCGGCGCGCACCGCGTCGGCGTCGGTGATGTCGAGGTCGGCGCGAGCGAAGGCGACGACGTCATGGCCGCCGCCGGCGGCGACGACATCCGTGCCGAGCATGCCCGCGGCCCCCGTGACGAGAAGGCGCATGGCCAACATCAATAGCGCAGGTTCTCGGCGGCGCGAAGCGCCAGCGAGAGCTCGAAGCGCGCCTCGGGGTCCTCGAGACGGTCGCCGAACAGCTCGCGCAGTTGCTTGAGCCGGTAGCGCACGGTCTGCGGGTGGACGTCGAGCGCGGCGGCCACCGCCTGCACCTGCCCGGGCCGGTCCAGCCAGGCGCGGAGCGTGGTCACGAGCCGCTCGCGCGGGCCGTCGCCGAGCCCGTCCAGCGGCGCCAAGCGCGTACGCGCGAGGTCGGCGGCGATCGCCGGCGCCGCGGCCATCAGCAGCGCGGGGAGGTACTCGTCGGCGACGATCAGGCGCGAGCGAGACTGGCCAGGCGCCGAGGGTGGACCCTGACCGGTCGGGGAGGGCGCCTCCCCACCATCGAGGCGGCCTTGGGCGGCGAGCCGGAACGCGGCCTCGGCGCGACGCAGGCTCGCGGCCGCCTCCGGCCAGATCACGGCCGGGCCGAGCGCGGCGAGCTCATCGCCGAGCGCCGCCTCGAGCGTGCGGCGGCGGCCGGGACCCTCGGGGTCGGGCATCATCACGACCGCGAGCCCGCCGACCGCGGCGCCCACCGCTCCCGGGCCGATCCGGCGCGCGAGCCGCGACGCGATCCCGTCGGCGACCTCCTCGCCCGGCCCCGCCTCGCCGTGGGCGGCGGCGAGCCCTTCGGGCTGGTCGGCCTCGGCCGCGACCACCGCGGACACCAGGCGCGGGAGCGCCCAGCCCGCGGCCTGCGCGGCCGTGCGCACGGCCTCGATCGGCGCCGGCGGGTCCTGCACGAGCAGCCGCAGCAGACCCTGGCGGCGGCGCTGGCTCTCGCCCGCCGCCTCCGACTGCGCCTCCGCGTAGCCGGCGGCGGACTCGGCGGAGATCTCGTCGATGTAGGCGAAGATCGCCTCGCCGAGGTCATACAAGGAGTCGGGCGGGAAGCCCGAGCGCGTGCCGACGTCGACGAAGTGCCGCCACGCGACCTTCGCGCCGACGCGATAGGCGGAGAGCAGCGCGTCCAGCGAGCGGCCCTGCTGGAACTCGCCCGCGCCGAGGCGCCCGTAGGTGTCGCGCGCCCGCGCGTCCTTGCGGGCCTCGCCTGTGAGCAGGTCGACGAAGCGGCTGAGCGCGACCTGGACGCCGAAGCGCACGGTCTCGCCGAAGCGGCCCTCCATCGGACGCGCGTAGTCGGGGACCTCGCGCGCGATCGCGGCGACGATTCCGTCCGCCAGGTCAGGCAGCGAGCCGCGGAGCGCGTCCGCGGACTGCGGGGGGAGCGTCGCCGGCGCGATCATTATCACGAGGCTACAAGAATCGCCATTTGGAAGTGTGCGTACGTGCCAGGAGTTTGGCCGCCCTTAGGGATAGAGATGTATTCCGAATGTCGAGGGCCCACCAAGTTCTGAACCTCACCGGGGTCGCGCTGCCGTTTCTCGGCTTCCTGGCCGCGATCCTGCTGCTCTGGGACGAGTGGATCGGTTGGACGTCGCTGGCCGTGCTGGCCCTGATGTACGTCGTCTCGGTGATGGGCGTGACGCTCGGATTCCATCGGCTGCTCACGCACCGTTCGTTCCAGACCTACAAACCGGTCGAATACACGATCGCCATCCTCGGCTCGATGGCCGTGCAGGGCCCGGTCATGAACTGGGTCGCCGACCACCGCAAGCACCACGCGCACACCGACCAGGAGGGCGATCCGCACACGCCCCACGGGCACGGCAGCGGCTTCAAGGGCTCGGTCCTCGGCCTCTGGTACGCACACATGGGCTGGCTGTTCGAGCGCTCGGGCACGACCGAGCACCAGCGCTACGCCCGCGATCTCTACGAGGACCGCGGGATGCAGCTCATCCACAAGACCTTCCCGGTCTGGGTCGTGCTGGGCATCGCGCTTCCGGCCGCGATCGCGTTCGCGATCACCGGCACCTGGCGCGGCGCGCTCGAAGGCGCGCTGTGGGGCGGCGCGGTGCGGGTCTTCCTCGGCCACCACGTGACCTGGTCGATCAACTCCGTCTGCCACTTCTTCGGCACCCGGCGGTTCACCGTCGAGGATCACTCGACCAACGTCTTCTGGCTCGCCCCGCTCTCGATGGGCGAGTCCTGGCACCACAACCACCACACGTTCCCGCGCTCGGCCTTCCACGGCCTCAAGAGCTGGGAGGTCGACCCGACCGGCTGGGTCATCCGCGGCATGCGGCGCGTGAAGCTGGCCTGGAACGTGGTCGAGATCACGCCCGAGCGCCAGCGCGAGAAACTCGCCCAGCTATAACGCGAGCGGCATGACGCCGCGTCAAGCCACGTTCGCCGTCTTCGCGGTGAACGGAGCGATGATCGGCACCTGGGTCGCCCACATCCCGTGGCTCCAGGAGCGCCTGGACATCTCCAAGACGACGATCGGCTTCGCGCTGCTGTGCATGGCCGCGGGCGCGATGATCGCGATGCCGCTGACGGGCCACGTGCTCGCCGGGCGCTCGAGCGCGGGCGTGACGCGCACCGCCACGCTGGTCTACTGCCTGATGCTGCCGCTGCCGCTGCTGGCGCCGACGCCGGTCGCGCTCGGGGCGATCCTGTTCGGCTTCGGTGCCGTCAACGGCGCGATGGACGTCTCGATGAACGCCCACGGCATCGCCGTCGAACGCGATCTGGGCCGGCCGATCATGTCCTCGCTGCACGGCGGTTGGAGCATCGGCGGCTTCCTGGCCGCCGGGGTCGCGGTGCTCGCGGGCGCGGCGGGGGTGGACCCGCGGGTCCTCGCGCTGTGCCTCGGCATCGCGCTGTGGCTGTCGGCGTGGTGGATCACAGCGCGGCTCGGCGAGCGCCTCGACGCACGGCGAGAGCTCGAGCTTCGCGCTGCCGTCCCGCGGCGTGGTCCTGATCGGGGCGCTCTGCTTTCTGACGATGGTCACCGAGGGTGCGATCGGCGACTGGAGCGGCATCTACCTGCGCCAGGACCTCGGTTCGAGCGCGTCCGCGGCGGCGACCGGCTTCGCGGGCTTCTCGCTCGGGATGGCGATCGCGCGGCTCGGCGGCGACTGGATCAACGTGCGCGTCGGCCCTGGCGCGCTGCTGCGCGGCGGGATGTCGGTGGTCGCCCTCGCGCTCGCCGCCGTGCTGCTCGTCGCGCAGTCGGTGCCGGCCGTCTTCGGCTTCCTGGCGATCGGGCTCGGGATCGCCAACGCCGTCCCGATCCTCTTCAGCGCGGCGGGGCGGCACGAACCGTCCGCGCCGTCGCTGGCCGCGGTCTTCACCGTCGGCTACACGGGCTTCATCATCGGCCCGCCGCTGATCGGCGCGCTCGCCGACACGATCGGGCTGCCCGAGACGCTCGCGCTGCTGTGCGTCGTCGCGCTCTCGGTCACCGTCCTCGGTGGGCGAGCCGTCAGTCCAGCGCCTGATCGATGAGGCGGCGGATGTCGCCCGCCGCGTCCTGGATGCGGGCGGCGAACTCGCGCCGGTCGGCGGGCGTGATGTCGCGCTCGCCGGCGAGCACCTCCGCGAAGCCGGCGACGATCGTCAGCGGCGTGCGCAGATCGTGGCGCAGCTTGCGGCGGGTCTCCCCGTCGAGGATCAGGTCGTCGTCGCTCACAGGCCGGTGGGCGCGGAGATGAAGCCCTCACGCAGGGCGATCGCGATCGCATGCACGCGCGTGTTGGCCTCCAGCTTGTTCATCGCGTTGCGGATGTGGGTCTTGATCGTCTCGGGCGAGAGGTACAGCCGCTCGGCCACCTGCTCGCCGGTCAGGCCCTGGGCCAGCAGGTCCATGATCTCGCGCTCGCGCTTGGAGAGCACGCGCTGGGTCTGCGTGGCCTTGCGCGAGAGCAGCGCCGACTGCAGCCGCGGGTCGACGTAGGTGCCGCCCTCGGCGACCGTGCGGATCGCGCTGCGCAGTTCGGCCTGCGTGCCCTCCTTGAGCGCATAGCCGCGGGCGCCGGAATCGAGGCCCTTGATCAGCAGCTCGATCTCGTTGGAGCCGGTGTAGAGCACGATCCGGCGCTCGGGGTCGGAGTCGATCAGCTGCGCGGTGAGCTCGATGCCGGAGTCCTCGCCGAGGCGGATGTCGACCAGGGAGACGTCCGGCGCGAGCCGCTCGACCAGCTCGCGGCCTTCGTCCGCGGTCCCGGCGGCGCCGAGCACCTCGATTCCGTCGCGCCCGAGCAGCAGCTCGAGACCCTCGCGGAGAGCCTGGTGATCCTCGATGAGCACGAGTCGGAGGGGCATGTCGGCGGGTGTATCGGCCGGGACGCGGCGCGACGTAAAGGCGGAATTTCCGCCGCTGCTGAAGAGTACGGCTCCCGCAGCACTCTAAGGTGTCGCAAGGTTTGGCGAAGGACACCGAAAAGCTCATCCGCCAGCTGTCGCTGATCTCCTATCTGATGGCGGAGCGGCGCCCCGTCACGGCTACCGAGATCCGCCGCGATGTCGAGGGCTACTCGGATATGACCGAGGATGCGTTCGCGCGGCGTTTCTATGCGGACAGGGCGGAGCTCGACGCGCTGGGCATCCACCTCTCCGTCGACAAACCCACGGAGGGATTCTCCGAGCAGGAGAACTACTCGCTCGCGCCCGAGGCCTTCCACCTCCCGCCGATCGCCTTCACCGACTCCGAGCGCGCCGCGCTGCAGACCGCGCTGACGCTGCTCGACGGTGAGTTCGCCTACGCCGAGCCGCTGCGGCTGGCGCTGCAGCAGATCGCCTGGGGGCGCCCGAGCCCGCTGGGCTCGGACTCGCGGCAGACGATCGGGCTCGGGATCACGGCCTCGGCCGGCGGCGGCGAGGTCTCGGCGCGCCTGGCGAAGATCGACACCGCGATCTATCGCCGCAAGAAGATCGAGTTCGAGTACCACACGATGGGCTCCGACGAGACGTCGTCACGGCGCGTGGACCCGTACCACCTGCTGTTCGAGGGCGGGCAGTTCTACCTCGTCGGGTATTCGCACGAGCGCCAGGACGTGCGCGTCTTCCGGCTGTCGCGGATTCGCGGCAAGGTCGCCTACGCGACCAAGGCCGAGCATGACTTCCAGCGTCCCGCCGAGTTCGATCCGCGCGGCTACGCGAACCGGATCCCGTGGCAGCTCGGCGATCCTGTCGACACCGCCGAGGTCTGGATCCCCGAGGACGTCCTCTGGTACGTCGAGCGCCAGTACGGCGCCTACGGGACGTTCGACGGGCAGGTCTTCCGGACGCCCTACGCACTCTCGCGGCTGCTGATCTCGTGGACGCTGAGCTTCGGGCTGCGGATCCTCGGGCCGCCCGCGCTGGTCGAGGAGGCGCGCTCGCGCGTGGACGAGCTGATCGACTCCCACCGCGGCGAACCGCCCGTCGCCGTCGCGTCCGGGCTCGCGCCCGCTCCGGCGCCCGCGGTCGAGAGCAACGGTCGCGGCCGGGGCGCCGAGGCCGCGATCCGGCCGGAACGCTTCGCACGGCTGGTCACGCTCGCGTCGGTGCTGATCGCCGCGGGCCGCATCGGCGAGCGGCTGAAGCTGACCGACGTCTGCGAGCAGCTGAAGATGTCCGCCGCAGGAGCTGCGCGAGGACGTCTCGGTGCTCAACGTCGTCAACTTCGGCGGCGGCGCCTACGTGATCTACGCCGAGATCCTGCCGTCGGGCGAGATCGAGGTGGACCCCGAGCCCTACTCGGACACGTTCGACCGCCCGGCGCGTCTGTTGCCGATCGAGGCCAACGCCCTCGTGGCCGCGATCGACCTGATCGGCCGCGCGCACGCGGACCTGCGCTCCGCGCGCGAGAAGGTCGTCGAGGCGCTCGGCTTCGATCCCGCCGACGAGGGCCTGCAGATCGTCTCGCCCAAGGCCGAGGACTCGATCACCCACACCGTCGAGCTCGCGGTCCACGAGAGCCGGCTGCTGGAGATCGAGTACTGGACGCAGACCGACGATCGCTACTCCGACCGCCGCGTCGAGCCCTACGCGCTCTTCAACGGCAAGGAGGCCTGGTACGTCGCGGCCTGGGACCTCGACGTCGGCCAGCTGCGCCACTTCCGGCTGGACCGGATCAAGAGCGCGTCGGCGCTCGTCGAGCGCTTCGAGCGCCGCGAGGGCCTGAACCCGATCGCCGACATCGCCGGCTGGCCGCGCACCGGGACCGTCGGCGGCTCGCGCATCGCCCGGGTCCTGATCTCCGCCGAGCAGGCGCGCTGGGCGCGCGAGCAGCGGACGGTGCTGGCCGAGCTCCCGGACGGGCGGATCATCGTGGAGATCACCTTCAAGGGCATCGAGTTCCTCGTCCGCGAGGTGCTCAAGGAGGCCGGCGACGCGGTCGTGCTCGAGCCCGCCGACGCCCGCGAGGCCGTGCTCGTCGCCGCCGACGGCCTCATCGCCCGAGCCACGTGAGGGCGCCGCGGCCCAGGGGGCCGCGTCGCTGTCGAGTCGGCCCACTGGGCCGACTCGCGGGCCTCGATAATCTGCGCGGATGCGTCGCTCCCAGATCGCGATGAGCCCCGGGGAGGTGCTCGCCTTCCTCGAGGAGGGGCGGACGCTGACCTGCGCGACCGTCGGCACCGACGGCTGGCCGCACCTGATGCCGCTCTGGTACGTCCTGCGCGACGGCGAATGCTGGGCCTGGACGTACGCGAAGTCCCAGAAGATCCGCAACCTCGAACGCGAGTCGCGCTGCACGCTGCAGGTCGAGGCGGGCACGAGCTACCTCGAGCTGCGCGGCGTGATGCTCAAGTGCGCCGCGGCGATCCACCGCGATCCCGAGGTCGTCGCCGCGGTCGGCACCGAACTCGCCCGCCGCTACGGCGGCGCCGACGGCCACGTCACGCCGGAGCAGGCCAGCAAGCGGGTCGCGCTGCAGTTCGTCTCCTCACGCGTCGCCTCGTGGGACCACCGCAAGCTCGCACGTCCGGCCTGAAGTACGACGCATTCCGGCGGGCCCAGCCCGCCGACCCGTGCATTCGCCGGCGATGCGCCGTACTTACGGCCGCACGTACTAGGGTGACGGCGCCATGGAACAGCTCAAGGGCCTGATCCTCTCGGGCGGCAAGGGCACGCGCCTGCGCCCGATCACCTATACGTCGGCGAAGCAACTCGTGCCGGTGGCCAACAAGCCGGTGCTCTTCTACGGCATCGAGGCGATGGCCGCGGCCGGGATTCGCGAGGTCGGGATCATCATCGCGCCCGAGACCGGCGGCGAGATCCGCGAGGCGGCCGGTGACGGCGAGCAGTTCGGGCTCAAGATCACCTACATCGAGCAGGACGCTCCGCTCGGGCTGGCGCACGCGGTGCTGACCGCCGAGCCGTTCCTGGGCGGTGACCCGTTCGTGATGTACCTCGGCGACAACCTGCTGCAGGGCGGGATCGAGGATCTGGTGGCCAACTTCCGGCGCAACCAGCCCGAGGCGCTGATCCTGCTCACGAAGGTGCCGGACCCGCAGAACTTCGGCGTCGCCGAGCTCGACGCCGCCGGCGGCGTGACGCGGCTGGTCGAGAAGCCGCTTGAGCCGGCGTCCGATCTCGCGCTGGTCGGCGTCTACATGTTCACGCCGCGCATCCACGAGGCCGCGAGGGCGATCAAGCCGTCTCCGCGCGGCGAGCTGGAGATCACGGACGCGATCCAGTGGCTGGTGGACGGCGCGCATGCCGTCGAGTCGCACATCGTGCGCGGCTGGTGGAAGGACACCGGGCGCCTGGACGACATGCTCGAGGCCAACCGCCTGATCCTCGAGACGCTGGAACGGCACATCGAGGGCAACCTCGTCGACTCGACGATCGAGGGTCGCGTCGTGATCGAGGCCGGCGCGGTGCTCGAGCGCACGACGGTGCGTGGCCCGGCGATCATCGGCGCCGGCGCGCGCCTGAGCGACGCCTACATCGGCCCGTACACCGCGGTCGGGCGCCACTGTGAGATCGAGTCGGCGGAGATCGAACACTCGATCCTGCTCGAAGGCTCCTCCGTGAAGGGGCTCGACGGGCGCATGGAGTCCTCGTTGCTCGGGCGTGACGTGAAGATCGCCCGCGGAAACCGCCAGCCGCGCGCCTACCGCTTCATGGTCGGCGACTCGTCGGAGATCGGGATCCTCTAGCTCGCGGCCGCGGGCCGTGTCGCAGCGCGCGCGATGGCGCCGAGGCGCTCATCGAACCAGCGAGTGTCGAGTTTCTCGCGCTGTACACGCATAACTCGACGCTCGCGCGCCCGGCCGCCTCTCCGAGCCCGCGATCAGGCGGCGGCGCGGGACGCGAACCAGGCGCCCCCGCCGATCACGCGATCCCAGCCCGACCAGCTCGAGCCGTCCGGCAGTTCCTTCTCCAGGCGGTCGAACGAGCCGAGCCGGCCGCCGAGGTTGTCGATCATGTGGACGAGCGTCGCCTCGCGCGTGCACGGCACGACCGGCGAGCCGTGCTCGAGCTGGCCGTGGTGGCTGAGGATGATGTGCAGGACCGCGACCGCCAGTTCCTCCGGGAACCCGGGAAGGTCCTCGATCAGGCGCCGCACGCGGTAGTAGCCGAGCGGGATCTCGCCCTGCAGCTTGCCCAGGTCGGTCATGTCGATCGCCAGCGGGTCCGCCGTGTAGGCGTCGAGCTTGCCGATGTCGTGCAGCAGCGCGCCGGTGACCGCCACGTCGCGGTCCACGCCGCCGAAGGTGGCCGAGATGGCCGACACGGACTGCGCGACGGTCAGGCTGTGCTCGAGCAGGCCGTGCCGGTAGGCCTGGTGGTAGCGCTTGGCCGCCGGGGCCTCGCGGAACAGCTGCCAGGTCTCGGTCGCCGGCCCGAACACCTGATCCAGCAGCCCGCGCAGATGGCGGCACTGGACGGTCGCGATCAGCTCGCGCAGGTCGGCCTCCATGCGCGCGACCGGGATCCGCGGGCCATCGAGCAGGTCGTCCAGCGCGTACTCGTCGGCACCGGCGGGACGCAGCGAGCAGAGGTCCAGGCGCCCGCGGGGCTGGACGCGACCGACGACGTGGACGACCGCGCCGGGCGTCAGGCCCCCTACGTCGTCGGGCACGTGGGTCTCGAGCGTGCCGGTGCGATCACCGAGCACGAGCCGCACCCCACCCTCGCGCGGTTCACGCACGCGGACCATCAGGACCTGGTCGATCTCCTGGCCGGGTGTGAGGTGGCGCACGGGCACGAAAGGGAACCCTAGGTCGCGCATCGGACGGGACGTTTACGCTGCAACGCATGCCCGAACGCACCGCGCTGGTCACCGGGGGAGCCGGCGGCCTCGGCCGCGCCGTCGTCGACGCCCTGCTCGACGAGGGCTGGCGGGTCGTCGTCCCCGTCAGGGCCGACAGCGACCTGCAGGAACGCGACCGTCTGCGCACCGTCGTGGCCGACCTCACCGTCCCCGACGCCGTCGCGCGCGCCGTCCGCTTCGCCGCCGACGGTCCGCCGCTGGGCGCGCTGGTCAACCTCGTCGGCGGCTTCGCGGCCGGTCAGCCGGTCGCCGACACGCCTGTCGCGGACTTCGAGCGACTGTTCGCGCTCAACCTGCGTCCCACGTACCTGATGACGCAGGCCGTCCTGCCGCGGCTCGTGGCGGCCGGCGGCGGCTCGATCGTCTGCACGTCGTCCTCCGCCGCGCTCTCGCCGTTCGCGGGCGGCGCCGGGTACGCGGCGTCCAAGGCGGCCGTGATCGCCTTCGCCCGGGCCGTCGCCGCGGAGGGAAGGCCGGACGGGGTGCGCTGCAACGTGATCGTCCCGACCCAGATCGACACGCCGGCGAACCGCGCGTCGATGCCCGAGACCGAGTGGGGCAAGCTCGTGCCGCCGGAACGGATCGCCGCCACCGTCGCGTTCCTCTGCAGCGAGGCCTCGGCGGCGGTCAACGGCGCCACCCTCCCCGTCTGAGTCTCAGCCCCCGTAGAACTTGATCGCGCGCTTGGCCAGCGCGTTCGTGTCACGGCGGTTGGCGACCGCGTTGAAGGCGATCGCGAAGCCCGGGACCATCCGGCCCGCGAACTTCTTCCCGCTGCTCTTGCCGACCATCATCGCGAGCCGGGCGACCCCGGCCTCGTTGCTCGAGAGCTTCGTGCCGACGTAGGCCGCGGCGACGCTGACGCCCGCACCGTCGAGCGCCGTGCGCGCGTCGACCGGGTTGTCGTAGAGCCCGTTGAGGACCAGCAGCTCGGCGGGACGCATACGGTCGAGCGGGTCGAACCCGTAGGCGGCGGCGATGAAGAACACCATCCGCGACTCGATCCAGGCGAGCCCGACGAGGTCCGGCACCATCGTCACGAACCCGCCGACGCCGGTGGCCGCGCCCTCGACGCTGGCGAGCGACGCGTGCCGGCGCCGCGCCATCTGGGCGAGCGTCTTGCCGTCGGTGCCGTAGACCCGGCGGCGACGGTCGGCCCACGCCGCCGCGGCGGGCCCGTGGTACTCGGATGCACCCAGCGCGATGTGCTCGGGCGCCCGCAGCGGGTCGGCGCGCAGGCGCGCCCACAGTCGAGCGGGCGGCGCCTTGGCCGGGTCGTCGCCGTCGGCCGCATCGTTCACTTGTCCAACATAGTTGACGTCGTGTCCAGTACGGCCGATAGCGGGGTATGTCTTGGGATATGACCGCTGTCCTTGAGCACCGGATCGAAATCGCCGGACATGCCACGCGTGCGCTCGAGGTCGACGGCGGCGGCCCCGGCATCGTCCTGCTGCACGGCTGGAGCGACTCCGCCGACACCTGGCGCCCGCTGCTCGCGGCGCTCGCTGCCCGCCACCGGCGGGCGATCGCCGTCGACATGCCGGGCTTCGGCAAGGCGACGCGGCTGCACGACGGCGCGGTCCTGCCGCAGTTGGACGCGTTCGTCCTGGATCTCGTGGAGAGCTGGGCCGGCGGCGAGCCGGTCGTCGTCGCGGGCACCTCGCTCGGCGGCTGCGTGGCGCTGCGGCTCGCGGAGCGTCCCGGCGACGTGCGCCTGGCCGGCGTGGTCCCGGTCGCCCCGGACGGGCTGGAGCTGCCGTCGTGGTTCGACCCGATCGAGGAGGACCCGATCGTCCGCCGGCTGCTCTCGATCCCGGTCCCGGTCCCCGGCGTGCTCGTCCGCCGCGCCAAGTCGAGCGCCTACCGGCAGTTCGCGTTCCAGCATCCGAGCGAGACACAGCGCGCGATCGTGGATGCCTTCAGCCAGACCGGTGAGACCCGTGCCGACGTCGCGGCGCTGCTGGAATCTGGCCGCAAGCTCACTCCCGAGTTGCTGACGGCGCCGTTCGACCTGGTCGGCATCAGCTGCCCGATCCTGCTGGTCTGGGGCGCGCGCGACCGGATGCTGCCGCACAGCGACGCCCGCATGGCGCTCGACGCGCTGCCGACGACGCACGTCGAGCTGATCGAGGGCGCGGGGCCCCGTCCGCAGCTCGAGGCCACCGGTCGTCTGCTCGAGCTGCTGCTGCCGTTCGGGACCTGACGAGCGCAAGTTTGGTTGCGAGCACAGCCACTCTGGCTACGCTCTTTGGGACATGCGCCGGACCCTTCTCGCCACTTTCGCTTTCTTCCTCGTTCTCGTCGCGACCGCCGGCGCCGCCGAACCGCGCATCGCGGCTGGTGTGACCGCCGGGGGGACCGACGTCTCCGGCCTGACGCTCGCCGAGGCCGCCGGCAGGCTCTACAACGCTCACGGCTTCACCCTCGGCCGCCCGTTGTCGACGCACGTCGCGGGCCGCAGGTTCGCGGTCAAACCGAGCGATCTCGGCTTCGTCTACGACGTCAACAAGTCCGCTCGGCGCGCCTTCAACGCCGGCCTGAAGCCGCACACGGCCACGGTCGAGGTCCCGCTCTTCGCGACCTACGACTCGGCGAAGGTCAAGGCGTACGCCGCCAAGGTCGCGGGCCGCGTCAAGCGCGATGCGCGCGACGCCCGCGTCGACATCAAGCTCTCGAAGATCGGCAAGGTTTCCTCGCGCGACGGCCGCATGATCGACGCAACCGCGCTCGCCGCATCGGTCGGCGCCGCGCTGGCCGATCCCGCGGCGGCCCGGATCCTCAAGCCCAAGCTCAAGGTCGTGCGCCCCAAGGTGACCACGGCGGGTCTGGCCAAGGCGTACGGCACGATCATCACGATCGACCGCGGCGGCGTTCAAGCTGCGCCTGTTCAAAGGCCTGAAGCTGTCAAAGACCTACGGCGTTGCCGTCGGCATGCCGGCCTACCCGACGCCGACCGGCCGCTTCACGATCGCCAACAAGGCGGTCAATCCGGCCTGGACCGCGCCCAACAGCGCTTGGGCCGGCGCCTTCGCGAACGAGGTCGTCGCGGGCGGCTCGGCCGAGAACCCGTTGAAGGCCCGCTGGATGGGCATCGTCAACGGCGTCGGCATCCACGGCACCGGCGCGCCGGGCTCGATCGGCAGTCGCGCCTCCCACGGCTGCATCCGCATGACGGTGCCGGACGTCGTCGATCTCTATCCGCGCGTGCCGGTCGGGACTCCCGTCCTGATCGGAAACTGACGCACATCCACCCTTCGGCTCCGGGTAGGGTCGCCTGAGATGCAGGTGACACAGACCGAGGTTGACGAGCTCGCCGATTCCGCGCGCGAGCTCGGGCGGCTGGGGCTCGACACCGAGTTCATGCCGGAGGGGCGCTACAAGCCGCTGCTCTGTCTGGTGCAGATCGTGGTCGGCGAGCGGGTCGAGGTGCTCGACCCGCTCGTGGACACGTTCGACCCCACGCCGCTGGCGGAAGTGCTTGCCGATCCGGAGATCGAGATCGTGCTGCACGCCGGCCGCCAGGACGTCGCGATCCTCCGCCGCGAGTGGAGCACGACGTTCACCAACGTGTTCGATACGCAGGTCGCGGCGGGCTTCGCCGGGCTTCTCCGCGCAGGCCGGCTACAACGGCCTGCTGCACGACGTGCTGCGGATCCGGCTGCCCAAGACCGCGAGCTTCACGCGCTGGGACGTGCGGCCGCTGACGGAGGAGCAGATGTCCTACGCACGCGGCGACGTCGAGCACCTGATGCCGCTGGCGGACAACATCCAGGAGCGGCTGGTCGCGCGCGATCGGCTCGGGTGGGCGCGCGAGGAGTGCATCGCGATCGCCGAGGCCACCGACGAGCGCAATCCCGACGACGTCTGGCGCCGGCTGCCGCGCGTGAGCGGTCTCGACCCGCGCGAGCGCGCCGTCGCGCAGGCGCTGGCGGGCTGGCGCGAGCGGACGGCGGCGAAGGAGGACCGGCCCGTCGGCGCGATCCTGCGCGATCCCACCGTCGTCGAACTGGCCAAGCGCCAGCCGACCGGGCGCCGCGACCTCTCCCAGATCCGCGGCATCTCGCCCGACGTCGTTCGTCGTCGCGGCGAAGACGTGATGGCGGCGATCGAGGTCGGCCTGAAGGCCGAGCCGATCACGCTCGAAGAGGGCGACCGCTCCTCGACCGAGGCCGTGGACGGCCCGACGATCGCGCTCGCCGAGTCGCTCGTGCGCTCGCGCGCGCAGGAGGCCGGCCTCGCCTACGAGCTGATCGCCGCCCGCGCGGATCTTTCGCCGGTGGTCGTCGCCGCGCGGCGCGGCCAGCCCGAGCCGGACGTGCGGACGCTCCAGGGCTGGCGCCGCGAGCTCGTCGGCACGGAGTTGCTCGAGCTGCTGGCCGGCCGGCGGACGCTCGGCGTCGGCGCCGGCGGCCGCGTCGAGGTCACCGAGGCCTGAGGCCGTCGAGGACCGCGGTCAGGACGTCGGCGGGGTTGCCGATGCCCGACACCTCGCCGCCGGCGATGATCAGCCGGTAGATCATCGGGCCGACCATCACGTCGACCGCGAGGTCGGGATCGAGATCCGCGCGCAGCTCGCCCCGCGCCTTCGCGCGCTCGACGATCGCCCGCACGACGCGCCGCCGCGGCTCGACGAGGTGCTCGGAGAACAGCGCGTGCATCTCGGGGTCGCCCACGACCTCCGAGAGCAGGCGCGGCATCAGGGTGAGCGCCCCCGTGCGAGCGGCGCCCGCGATGATGGTCTGCGCCGTGGCGGCGAAGTCCCCGATCACCGAGCCGGTGTCCTCGGGCACCGGGACGTCGCTGTTGAGGTGCACGATCGCCGCCTTCACGAGCTCCTCCTTGGAGCCGTAGCGGCGATAGAGCGTCGCCTTGCCGACACCCGAGCGCTCGCGCACGCGCTCCATCGTGAGCGCGCGGTAGCCGTCCTCGGCCAGCAGCTCGAGCGCGGCCTGCAGGATCGCCTCGTCGGCGGCGGCGGAGCGCGGCCGCCCGGGCGGCCGCGCTTGAGCGGTCATGCGGCAACGGCCTCCCGCGCCGGGGCCCGCTCCTCGGAGGGGAGGAAGACGGCCGCCACGATGGCGCCCGCGAGCGCGACGGCGGCGGCGACGAGCGCGGCGGTGTGCATGCCGGACACGAAGGCATCCTGCGCCGCGGTGGCGAGCCGGCCGTCGCCCACGCGCGCCGACACGGCCATCGCGCCGGCGAGCGAGTCCTGCGCGAGCTCGCGCGCCTCCGCGGGGAGGGCGCTGACGGCCGAGTCCATGCGCCCACGGTACCCACTGGCCAGGAGCGATCCGAGCACGGCGACGCCGAGCGCGCCGCCGGCGACGCGGGTCGTGTCGTTGATCGCCGAGCCGACGCTCATCTTCGCCTCGGGCAGCGAGCCCATGATCGCGTCGGTCGCGGGCGCCATCGCGGAGCCCATGCCGAGGCCGAGCAGCACCAGCGACGCCGCGATCAGGCCGTAGCCCGAGGTCGCATCGGCGGTGCTCAGCAGCAACAGCGCGCCGGCGACGATCGCCAGGCCGGCGGGCACGACGACGCGGATCCCGAGCCGCTCGGTGAGCTTGGCCGACAGCGGGCCGCCGATCGACGAGGCCGGCGGCGACGGGCATCGTGCGCAGGCCGGCGTCGAGCGCCGAGTAGCCGCGGACTTCCTGCAGGTACTGCGTGAGGAAGAAGATCATCCCGAACAGGGCGAAGAACGCGAGCGAGATCGCGGCGCTGGACGCGCTGAAGCGCGGGTTGCGGAAGAGCGTGATGTCGAGCATCGGCTCGGGTGCGCGGCGCTCCCAGGCGATGAAGGTGACGAGCGTCAGCTGCCGCGAAGACGAACGCGGCGAGCACCAGCGGGTCGGTCCAGCCGCGCGACGGCGCCTCGATCAGGGCCCACACCAGCGCGCTGAGCGCGACGAAGGAGAGCACGAAGCCGCGCGGGTCCAGCTTCGGCGAGGACCCGTCGCGGCTCTCGGGCACCAGGAAGCGCCCGGCGACCAGGGCGAGGATGACGACCGGCAGGTTCACGAGGAAGATCCAGCTCCAGTCGGCGTGCTCGATCAGCCAGCCGCCGGCGACCGGACCGATCGCGATCCCGATGCCCGGAGAACCCGGCCCAGATCCCGATCGCCTTGCCGCGCTCCTGCGCCGGGAAGGTGGCGGTCAGGATCGAGAGCGTCGAGGGCATGATGAACGCGCCGCCGACGCCCATCAGGGCGCGCATGGCGATCAGCAGTTCGGGTGAGGTCGCGAGCGCGGAGCCGAGCGAGCCGAGGCCGAAGACCAGCAGGCCGAAGGTGAGGGCGCGCTTGCGGCCGAAGCGGTCGCCGAGCGAGCCGGCGGTCAGGAGCACGCCGGCGAAGACGAGCATGTAGACGTCGACGATCCACTGCAGCTGCGAGGAGGACGCGTCGAGATCGCGCTGCAACGTGGGCAGCGCGACGTTGAGGATCGTGTTGTCGAGGCCGATCACCAGCAGCGACAGGCAGAGGACGGCGAGCGTCCACCAGCGGCGGGGGTCGAGCGCTTCGCTCGAAACGAGACTGTTCCGTTTCATAACTCGACCGACGGTACACCGTCGAGTTCAGAAACGCAAGCGTTCCGTTTCGTATGTCCCTTAATGAGGCCGTGGGGAAGCGCTTAGGCACATTTGAAGATCGGCTTAGCGCAGCCTTGAGGAAGGGGTCCAAGATGGTCTTCGTGCTCACCGCCGTAGTCGACACCCTCCCGACCCTCCTGGCTATGGCGGCCGCCGCGCTCTTCGCTGTGATGGCGTGGGTCGGCGGCAGTACACACTGATTCGCGGCGACCCTCTCAAATCCAGCCGCGACCCTCATAGCCGCGGCGCCCGGGAACCCCTCTCCTCCCGGGCGCCGCGGCGCCCCTCTTAAAAGGCCGTGTAGCCGACCGTGCCGAGGTTGTCCAGGTTGCTCGACGCCAGGCCGAGCCACGACAGCGTGTAGAGCTTGTCGCCGATGACGAGCGAGCGCTCGATCGTGGCGCTCTCGCTGCGCGCGTCGCTGTGGTGCACGACCCGCCCGGCCTCGGTGAGCGCGTTCGGCGCGACGCGCACGCCGACCGCGCCGAGGAACGGCGCCGGCCCGTAGCTCTGCAGCGGCATCACGACGAGGTTCGTCTTCGGCCAGAACAGGAACGCGTGCGGATCGTTCTCGACCGCGGACGACGCTCGAGGCGAACTGCAGCTGCGCGACCTCGCGCGGCGCCGCGAAGTTCGAGACGTCGAACAGCGACGTCTTGACGCTGGCGCCGTCGCGGCCCACACCGAGCAGCAGGTTCTCGCCGACGGGATGCAGGTAGGCGGAGTAGCCCGGGGATGTGCAGCTCGCCGACGACCTTGGGCGCGGTCGGATCGGAGAGGTCGAGCGTGAACAGCGGGTCGCCGAACTGCTGGACGAACGTGACCACGTACGCCGCGCTCGCCCATGAAGCGCACGGCGTAGATGCGCTCGCCCGGGGCGAGCCCGCCGACGGCGCCGACCTGCTTGAGCTTCGCGCCGTCCTGGCGCAGCACCGTCACCCGGCTCGTGCCCGGGACGCGCTGCCGCTGTCCACGGCGGCTGCTCGGTCGAGGCGACGCGCAGATCGCCGTTGTGCTCGGAGAGCGCGTAGTTGTTGAGGATGAAGCCGGGCACGGTGCCCGTCGCCTTGTAGACCGTCTTCGTCGGGTCGGAGATGTCGAAGCGGTGGATCTCCGTCCGCAGGCCCTCGGGGACGTCGGTGCCGAGCTCGAGCGCGCGCACGTAGCGGTGGCTCGCGACGTAGAGGCTGCGGTCGGAGCCGTAGACGACCTGGGCGCCGGCCATCACGCCGTCGCGGTCGAGCGAGTACATGCCGCGGTCGAGGTCGACGGTCAGGATCGCGAGCACGTCGAGCCCGGAGAACTTCGCCGGGTGCGTGACGGCCTCGCACGGCGCGAGGTTGCGCTTGAAGGTCTTGCCGCTGAGGTTGCTCTTGAGGACGGTGCGCCCGAGGAAGCCGACCCAGGCCGGCGTCGTCGACCGCGTCGTCGATCGACTCGCCGTCGTCCGGGATGATCGGCTGCGCCACCGCGTCGATCACGAGCCTCGCCGTCGCGCCGTTCTGGCGCGCGTCGATGAAGCGCCCGGGGACCTCCATCGTGCGCAGCACCTTGGGCGCGCCGGAGACGTCGATCTCGGTGACGATCGTGGTGCTCGGACAGCGGGGCGACCTGCGGCGCGACCGGCACGCCGATCGGCGCGTTGGCGGAGGCGCCCTTGGTCGCGATCACGAGGATGCGGTCGCCGCGCAGCATCAGCCGGTGGTCGAAGCCATCGAGCGCGAGCGTTCCGGTCACGCGCGCCGCCGGGCGCGATCACGCGCAGCGTCTTGTCCGTGACGGCGAAGATGCGCCGCCCGTCGGTCTTGATCACGTCGGGCTCGTCGACCCCGAGCTCCTGCACGTTGGTGCCGGAGAAGTCGGGCACCGTCGCCGCCGACCTCGGTCCCGCCGCTGAGCGCGGGCGCCGCGGCCGTCGGCGAGACGCCGACGGCAGGTCGCCTTCGGTGGCGTTGCGCGCATCAGCGGCGGCGTCGCGATCGTCTGCGCCGGCGAGGGGACGGCCTGCGTCGGCACGCCGACTCCGCCCTGGGTCCGCAGCGCCCCGTCGCGCGCGTAGCCGACCAGCGCCTTGCAGGAATTGAACGCCTTCAGGCGCTGCTTGGGTCGCCGCCGCGGCGGTGTCCGCCGCGAGAAGGGCCAAGACGAGAGAGACCGTCGCAGCGATTCGCATCTGCTCAACGTACTCAGCATGAGCCCCGTTGCGCCAGCTTTGATCGGTAGGTCTGCATGTCCGCGCGCGTCCAATCTCCGTGCGTCTGGTGTTTCAGGCGCTCGACGCGCTCGCGGTGGTAGGGCGAGGAGACGCTCTCGCTGTGGCCGATCACGTTCCTGGTGTCGATCCCGTAGCGGCAGCGCAGCCAGCGCGTGAGCCGCAGCGAGGCCGCCAGCTGCTTGGCGTTGCGGAGGATCTCGCCGTCGCTGAAGCCGACGTGCTCGATCCCGATCGCCGTGTAGTTGAGCCCGACGGTGTGCCGGCACATGATCGAGCGCGGCACGAGCTGGTAGATCGTGCCGTCGCGGTCGATCACGTAGTGCGCGCAGGTCCCGGGCAGCTCGTGCAGCTCCGAGTCGGCGACGTCGGGCGCGAACGTGTTGAACGTCTGCTGGAACGTCGAGGTGACCGTGTAGTGCTCGACGATCACCTTCGGATCGCGCAGCCGGTAGGAGTCGATCCCGTAGTGGCGGCGCGCGTACGCGGCCATCTCCTGCTTGCGCTCGAGCCGGAAACGGGATCGGCTTCTGCACGATCGTCGGCATCGGCGCGGCGGCGGCGAGCGTGGCGGCCAGAACGGCAAGCATGCCTTCACACCTTGACATGCCGCTCGTGGATCGGGGAGTGTTGATCGGAGAAAACAGGGGGCCTGCCGCCCCCTGACCCTCCTGCCTGTATGACCTCCTCCCAATACGTCGGCATCGCGATCATCGCGGGCTACTGGGTCGTGTTGATCACGACCCGCTGGATGTTCATCGCGCGGCCCAACCGGCGGTTCACGCTGGCCCGCATCGACGACGCGCAGTACTTCCTCGAGCCCGACGCGCCGCCGTCGCTGCTCGACGAGGCGCGGAGCATCGCGGCGGGCACGCACGTCTACGACGACCTGCCGTGGCTGCGCGAGCGTCGTGGCCTCGATCCGCCCGACGATCCCGATGTTGAGCGCTTCCTGCGTCGCTTCCTGCGCCGCGCGTCGGACCCGTTCATCTGGAACGGATCGCGCGACCTCGTGGCCTGGAACCTGATGCACCGCGTCGAGGCCGACTACGCGGGGACGCTGACCGGACCCGCGCTGATCGCCGCGATGATGAAGGCCCAGAGCCAGCTCGAGGATCTCCCCCCGGGCAAGCGGACCTACTGGGCGCGCGTCCTGCACGATCAGCTCGACGGCGCGCCCGGAGGCAGGCTGCGCGACGAGCCGGTCGCCCAGGCGATCATGCGCAACCTGCTCAACGAGCTCTACAACGCGCGCGACACGAAGTTCACCAACCTCGCCACGCAGCAGAACAAGGTGACGTGGCTCGTGTTCACCGGCTTGGTCGATCCTGGCCGCGCTCGTCAGCCAGGGTTACGAGGACCTCCTGCTGGCCGGTGCCGTGGGCGGCATCCTGAGCCGGCTGCAGCGCGAGCTGCAGGCGCCGCGACGTGCCGAGCGACTACGGGCTCTCCTGGTCGGTGCTGTTCCTGTCGCCCGTCTCCGGCGCCCTGTCGGCCTGGGCCGGGCTGCTGCTCCTGCAGACGCTGCAGAAGTTCAACGTGCTCGAGCTGTCCACGCTGCTTCCCGACGAGCGCGGACCTGACCGCGCCGACCGGGGCGATTCTCGGCGTGGCGATCCTGTTCGGCTTCTCCGAACGCATCCTCGACCGACTGGTGCGCCAGGCCGAGGACGAGATCTCGACCAACCCGGCGGCGGCGAAGAAGGCGGCGGCGGCGGCGCAGGAGCCGCCCAGCCACCCGGCGGCCGCGCCCGAAGCCGCCGCTCCGACGGTCTAGCGATGCCCGGCGTTCAGGACCGAGTGGCGGTGAGCGCGGCGCGACCGAGCGCACCGGCCGTCGGATAGCGCTCGTCCGGGTCCTTGGCCATTGCGGTGCGGATGACGTCGTCGAGCGCTTGCGGGGCCTCAGGCGCGAAAGCGCTGAGGACCGGCGGCGGCTCGTCCATGTGCGCGAGCATCGTCGCCGCCGAGACGGGACGCGGGAAGGGCACCTGTCCCGTGACGGCCTGGAAGAGCAGGCAGCCGAGCGCGTAGACGTCGACGCGGGCGTCGATCGTCGCGCCCAGCAGCTGCTCGGGCGCGGCGTAGTCGCATGAGCCGAGGAAGCTGCCGACCTGCGTCAGCGGCGCCGAGGAGGCGTTGACGTTCTTCATCAACCCGAAGTCGGTGAGCACGCAGTGCAGCTCGTCGCCCTCGCCCTCGATCAGCACGTTGGCGGGCTTGACGTCGCGGTGGACGATCCCGCGGGCATGAGCGGCGTCGAGCGCATCGGCGACCTGGGCCACCAGCCGCGCCGCGAGCGCCGGAGCGAGCTTGCGCCCGCCGGAGAGCAGCGCGGCGAGGTCGGACCCGTCGACGTATTGCATCGTCACGAACAGCCGCCCGTCCTTGGCCCCCGCGCCGTAGACGCGGACGACATTCGGGTGGCGGATCGACACCTCCGCCTCGTACTCCCGCTGGAAGCGGATGCGGAACTCGCGATCCTCGCTGAGCTCCGGCGCGATCACCTTCAGCGCGACGTCGCGATCGAGCTTGAGATGGCGGGCCTTGAAGACCATCCCCATCGCGCCGCGGCCCGCGACTCCGAGGATCAGATGATCCGCGAACGTGGTGCCAACGATCAGATCGTCCATCGGTATATGCCTTCGTACCAGTTCCCGGCCTGCCGATGCAACGACCGACCGATGAGTTCTCCGCCGGGACGTCGTTTGAAGGGCATGAGCGCTATCAAGACCGACATGACGACCGACGAGGCGACGTTCGCGGAAGCCGTCGAGCGCCACCGCCGCGAACTGCACGTCCACTGCTATCGGATGCTCGGCTCGTTCGAGGAGGCCGAGGACGCGCTGCAGGAGGCCTTCCTGCGCGCCTGGCGCGGCCGCGAGAGCTTCGAAGGCGACTCGCAGCTGCGCGCGTGGCTGTACAAGATCGCGACCAACGTCTGCCTCGACGCGCTGCGCCGCAACAAGCGCCAGGTGCCGGTGCTGCACTCCAAGGCCGAGGTGCCGTGGCTGCAGCCCTACCCGGACCAGCTGCTCGACGAGATCGCGCCGAGCGACGAGCAGCCGGACGCCGTCGTCGTCGCGCGCGAGACGATCGAGCTCACCTTCATCGCCCTGATCCAGCTGCTGCCGGCGCGCCAGCGCGCGGCCGTGATCCTGCGCGACGTGCTCGACTGGTCGGCGGCCGAGACCGCGAAGCTGCTCGACGTCAGCGTCGCCTCCGCCAACAGCGCGCTCCAGCGCGGCCGCGAGACGCTGCGCAACGAGCTTCCCGAACGCCCGTCGGAGCGTCGCGACGGTTCCGAGCTCAGCGCCGAGGAGCAGCGGCTGCTCGCCGCGCTTCATCGCCGCCCACGAGGCCGGTGACGCGGTGGCCTCGGCGGCGCTGATGCGCGAGGACATCCGCGCCACGATGCCGCCCTACCCAGGGGTCTACGACGGCCGCGACGCGATCGCGCCGCTGCTCGAGATCGCGTTCGGGCCGGAGGGCATGGGCGAGTGGCGGCTCGTCCCGACGCGCGCGAACCGTCAGCCGGCGGCGGCGAGCTACCTGCGCAAGCGGGGCGAGACGGAGTGGCGCGCGTTCAAGCTCGACATCCTGCGCTGCGAGGACGGCGGGGTCGCCGAGATCACGACCTTCGGCGCGGGGCTGTTCGAGCAGTTCGGCCTGCCGGCGGTGCTCGCCGAGCGATGAGTCCGCGGGCGTGGCAGAGTCTCAACTGACATGTTCAAGGACACGAAGGCATTCAGCGGCTTCGCGGTCGACGACCTCGAAGCCGCGGCCAAGTTCTACGGCGAGACCCTGGGTCTGCGGACCTCGACCGAGATGGGCCTGCTCAACCTGCTGCTCGCGGACGGGCAGCGCCCGACGCTCGTCTACCCCAAGCCCGGCTTCGAGCCGGCGACGTACACGATCCTGAACTTCCCGGTCGAGGACATCGACGCCGCCGTCGACGAGCTGGTCCAGCGCGGTGTCGCGTTCGAGCTCTACGACGGCTTCGGCCAGGACGAGAAGGGCATCGCCCGCGGCGACGAAGGCCCGCCGATCGCCTGGTTCCGCGATCCGGCGGGGAACATCCTCGCCGTGCTCGAGGCCGAGGGCCCTCCGAACGATCAGTAATTGCCCGAGATCAGATCCCACGCCCGGCGCAACTTGTCGCTGAGCTGGCCGGACGAGACGTCGTCGGGGTCGGCGGCCATCGTCGCCGGGTTCGCGGACGGTTCGGGCAGCGCCTCGACGCCCGCCGCGTCGAGGCTCAGGATCACGCCCTGCTCATAGATCTCCGCGACCTCCGGAGCATCGACGAAGCGGTGCCCGCCTGGGCCCGAGCGCACGTCGATCACGATTCCGTCGAACACGTCCGCGTCCTCGTCGGCGAGGACGTGCTCGACGACGCCGATCCGCTCGCCGTCGGACGAGAGCACGGGCGTCCCGTCGGTCAGCGTCAGGTATGAGGCCGGGGCTCCGAGATCCATACGTCCAACGTACCCGGATCGCCCGCTTGCGCGTCGAGCCCTGACGGCGCGCGGCGAAACCTGGACAATGGCGCGGTGCGACTGCCGTACGCGTTCCCGTCGCCGCTGCGCACCGAGCGGCTGATCCTGCGGACGATGTCGGAGTCCGACATCGACGACATCCACGCGTATCAGTCGCGCGACGACGTATGCCGGTACCTGATGTTCGAGCCGCGCTCACGCGGCGCGGTGGCCGAGAAGGTGGCCGAGTACGCGCAGGCCCGCGTCCTGGCCGGCGAGGGCGACTATTGGCAGCTGGCGGTCGAGCGCGGCGGCCGCGTGATCGGCGACGTGTACTTCACGATCAAGAGTGCCGAGCACCAGACGGGCGAGATCGGCTGGACGCTGCACCCCGACTTCCGCGGCCAGGGCTTCATGACCGAGGCCGCCGCGGCGGTACTCGGGCTCGCGTTCTCAGAGCTCGGGCTGCACCGGGTGATGGCCGAGCTCGACGCGCGCAACACGGGCTCGATCGCGCTCTGCCGGCGTCTCGGCATGCGCGAGGAGGCCCACTTCGTCGAGGACCTCTGGTTCAAGGGGGCGTGGGGCGACACCCGCATCTACGCGATCCTCGAGCGCGAGCGGACTCAGAGCGCCTAGGAGCCTGTTGATTTTTGGTCGGTGCGCCTGACGTGGTGCAGCCCGCCAGTGCCTCGGGCCGCACGCGCTCGCGATGCGTGGCTCTGCCACGTGAGCAGCGTGGGTGGCGCGAGGTACCGCGGATGCGCCGCGGGAGGCGTATCGGTAAAGATCAACAGGCTCCTAGAGGTCCCGCCGCCGGAAGGCGCTCACGGCGAGCC
Source organism: uncultured Solirubrobacteraceae bacterium (assembly GCA_963848475.1). Classification (GTDB taxonomy): domain Bacteria; phylum Actinomycetota; class Thermoleophilia; order Solirubrobacterales; family Solirubrobacteraceae; genus Solirubrobacter. Next base: position 614,864 of record CAWKDW010000014.1, read on the forward strand.
CGCCGACCGCGGCGAGGTAGAGGGCGGTGTAGGGCACGAGCAACGCGCCGAAGCTCTGGGCGCCGCCGAAGGGGCCGAGGTCGATCGCGTAGCGGGTGAACCCGACCGTGTCGGTCGTGATCGCGCTCAACGCCTCCTGGTAGAGCGCTTCGAACGGGAGTGCCCAGGACGAGACGCGCGAGACGCTCTCCAGCGTCTCGGAGCCGAGCGCTTCGGCGATCTGACCGAGCAGGCCCGCGGTCAACCCCGCGCCGAACAGCATGAAGATCGCGATCCCATTGGCGGTGGCGGAGAGCACGACCGAGCCGCCGAGGGCGAGTGCGGCGACGATCGTGACCGCCGCTCCGAGCTCCAGCGCCGGCAGCAGCAGGCGGTCTGGCCACCACTCGACGAAGACGTCGGTGATCACCACTGAGGCGAGGAAGACGACGATGACGTACGCCGAGCACACGCCGGCCGCCGCGGCGAAACGGCCGAGGAGATAGGTGCCGCGCGGTAGGGGCCGCACCAGCAGTGGCTGCAGTAGCCCGCGTTCGGCATCCCCGCGGACCGCGCCGAGCGTCAGGAACACGGCCAGGATCGCGCCGAGGAAGAGGGTCGCGAACATCGACAGGCCGAGCAGGGTCGCGCCGCCGACGACGCGGCCCTCGATCCCGGCCGGGCCGCCGATCTCGTCAACCTCCCGCGAGATCTGCCAGACGCCGAGGCCGTACAGCGCGAGGAACGCAACGGTCAGCAGCGCGACGACGACGAACACGCGCCGCCGCACCGACTCGCGCAGGGCGAAGCCCGCGATGACCGCCGCGCCTCTCACCGGCCGCCGACCACCTCCAGGTACTTGTCCTCCAGCGTCGAGCGAAGCACGCGCACCCCGTAGACGTCTTCCCCGGCCTCCACCAGCTCCCGGACGATGCGCGGGATCTCCTCCCGCGTCGCCTGCGCGAAGTGCCGCAGACCGCGACCGGTTTCGACCTCCACGCCGCCGGCGTGCGAGAGCTCGGCCGGCGTGCCCGCGGCGACCACCTCGCCGCGCGCGATGATCGTCACGCGGTCGCAGACCAGCTCGACCTCGGACAGCAGGTGCGAGTTCAGGAGCACCGCGACCCCGCGGTCGCGCAGCGACTCCAGCAACTCGCGGACGGTCCGGCGTCCCGCGGGGTCCAGTGCGCTCGTCGGCTCGTCCAGCAGCAGGAGCTTCGGCGCCCCGATCATCGCCTGCGCGATCCCGAGCCGCTGCTGCATGCCCTTCGACATCGCGCCCACCTGCCGGTCGGGCACCTCGCCGAGGCCCACCAGCTCCAGCAGCTGCCGTCGCTCGCCCGCGCCCCCGGTCGAGCGTGCAAGCTTCTGGTGCAGTTGCAACAGCTCGTCCGCGCTCAACCAGTCCGGGAAGCGGAACAGCTCCGCCAAATACCCGAGTGCCCCGCTCAGCTCCACGGACCCCGAAGTCGGCCGCACCAGCCCGCACGCGATCTTCACGAGCGTTGACTTGCCGGCCCCGTTGGGCCCGAGCAGGCCGATCAGCTCGCCCTCGCCGACGGTCAGGTCGACGCCCTTGAGGGCCTCATTCGCGCCGTAGCGCTTGCGCAGGTCATGAACGGCGAGCGCTGTGGTCACGCGGCCCAACCCTAAACGTGCCGGACCCTCCGTTGGTCGGTTGCACGAGATCTCCTCAGAATCTCCCGGCCGGCGTCATGCAGGGCGGCGGAAGCCCTCGTCACAACGAGTAGCGCGCGAGGCCGCGGCAACCCGGCCGCCCCCGCGTCGAGCGAAAGGGGCGGTGTCAGCGAACGCGCGCGGCGAGCTCGCCGCGGAGCGACGAAGGTTCTGCACGTGCCCAGCCCGTGACGTCGTCGACGAGTCCGCGGGCGAACTCGGGGAGCAGCGTGCCGAACAGGGCCGGAGCCAGACGGAGCGTCAGTGCTCCAGCGGCACCGGGCACCGGTGGCGCCGGCGGCGCAACCGCGGCCGCGGCCAGGTCGGCGCGCGGGTCGGTGGAGACCACGACGACCTGTTTGTAGACGCCGACCCGGCCCGCGAAGGCGCCGTCGCTCTCGATCGAGTAGGCGCCGCCGGGTTCCCGGTCGATGCGTACGTCGGCCAGATTGGCGAAGCGGATCAGCCCCGAGAGCGCGTCCAGGCGCGCGAGTTTGGTCGACCAGTCGCCGGGGTCGGGCGGAGTGAGACGTACCGTCAGGGTTCGCTGGTCGGCGGCAACGATCGTCGCCTGTGGGCCGAGGTCCGATAGGTCCGGGCGCAGAAAGCCCGGCGCGCGGCCGAGTACGTCGAGCGCCCCCAGCAGGCCCGCGGAGCGCAGGAATGACAGTGTCTGCGACGGTGATCGGACCGCGGCTACGACGGGCCCGCGACCATTGGCCTGTGGCGCGCCCGCGCCCGTCACGATCGGTAGCGACGCGCTCGACAGCCCGTTGGGATCGGCGCTGATGTCGAACACGAGCACGAGACGATCGCCACGGACGACCACCACCGCGGCGCCGTCGCGCAGCGATCGGCCCCACGCGGTACGGGCGATGGCGGGCGAGCCGGTGGCGAGGAGCGAGCGCGGGTCAAACGCCACGCGCATGCTGGAGGCCGGCAACCCGGCGAACCGGCGCTCGAACGAGGCACGCACGGTCCCCGAGATCGCGTCCGCACCGGCCAGCGAAGCCTGCAGAGCCGGGGCGCTCGGCGCGATCACGACCGTCCCGTCCCGCGCCGCGGCGACCGCGTCTCCGCTCGGGCGCGGAGGCGCCGAGCGCGTCTGCGCCGCAAGCCACATCTGTCCGCCGTCGAAGGCGACAGCCATGCGCCCGCCGGCCAACGCCTCGACCTGCTCGGCGCTGAGCGTCGCACCCGGCAACTGCGACACCAACGCGGCGGCGGCGACCACGGCCGCCGGCTGCCCGGTGTCGAAGTCCAGCACCACCGCGGCTCCCGCGGGCATGAACGCCAACGGCTCGATCGCTTCCGGTGCGCGCGGCGGCGGAGCATTCCCGGGCTCGTCGTTGCTTCCGCGCGAGAGCACGAACACCCCCAGCACCAGCACCAGCAGCAGCAGCAGCGGAGCGACGATCACCCCCCCACGCCTAAGACGCCTCTTGAGCACCATCACACCACAGCAGATCGGCCTGCTCGACGTAATACCTCTTACGGAAGACGTACGCCCGGTCGATATCTGGAGGTTTCGTGTGCATTGCGTGGCCGTCGCCATCCTGCTGGTGCCGTGTGCCGGCGCGCCCTCAGCGCAGGCGAATCACCCGCCGTCCGGGCCGAAGCTCGAGAGCGCCAGCATCTCGCCGCCGGTGATCTCGGCCGGCGAAGACCGCGCGGCGCCTACGAGTTGCCGAGCTCGATCGCGTGCAGCCATCGGACCTCGATGGTGGCGTGACGTCCGAGCGTGTCCGCTACCGCGCGTTCGAGCCGGACCGTCGGGGGCGGGACGCCGGTCGAGACCACGAGCAGGATCGCGTGCTCTCCCTCGACGAGCACGTCGAGGACGACGGCCGGCTCGACGGGCTCGAGCCACTCGCCGACGTTTGCTCGTACTGCACTCTCGAGTGAGTCGCGACGGACGTTGTCGCGGCCGGTCGTGGCGAGCGGGAAGGCGAGCACCGCCAGCGCGATCCCGCACGCCGCCGAGAGCGTGAGGAGCCGCTGCCCGCCGCGCTCGTCGACCGCGCCGAAGCCGGAGAGCGCGAGCACGGCGCCGCCGGCGGCCACGATCCCGAGCAGGTTGATCAAGAACAGCAGGAAGGCACCGAGCGCGGACTGGCCGTCCCCCGCCGGCGAGTGTCGCGCCCGTCACGCACAGCGGCGGCACCAGCGAGACCGCGATCGCGACGCCCGGGATCGAGCCGGCGACGTCGCGGCGGACCAGCGCGAACACCCCCGCCGCGCCGGCCGCGAGCGCGATCGCGAGATCGGGCAGGCGCGGGCGCGTCCGGCCGACGATCTGGTCGTTGCCGAGGTCCGACACGAGGTTGCGCGACGTCGAGGCCATCAGCATCGACACGGTGAACCCGAACACGCGCTCGTGCACGTCGCGGCCGTCGTAGTAGACCTCGTCCGCGATCCGGCGGCGTTCGGCGTCGGCCATCGGACCGCGCGACGGGACGGGCGCGATCGTCAGCGAGGCAGCGTCGGCGCGCTGTGGGACCAGTTCGACGAACACGACCTCGACGAGCCACGCGAGCCCGACGGCGGCGAGCGCGGTCTGGCCGAAGAGCTCGTTCGCGAGCAGGGCCAGCAGGCCGGTGGCCAGCTCGGCGATGCCGAGGCCCGCGAGCCAGCCGCGCGCGGCCAGGCGCGGCCCGACGGTGACGCCCGCGGCCACGTCGCCCAACCCGCGCACGATCAAATGCGCCGCGGCGGCGCCGACCAGCCGCAGCAGATCGTCCCTGGAGCAGGTCAGCCACGGCGCGCACGACTTCAAGACGTGGCCATCCGCCCGCCCGGGTCCCGCTCAGCCAACGCTGCGCTTCACGGAAGGCCATGACGCCAGTCTCGTCGCCGCCGCGAGGCGCTGCAACCACGCGCGCCGCCGTGCGGGCGCGATCCGAAACTCACGTGCCCGGACAGGAGGCTTCCGGCATGGGCGCCACTGGCAACGCGCGGAACGCGAACGTGGCCTACGTGCCGCAGAGCAGCAGCGACAGCGCCACAAGCTCACGCTGGGAGGACCGCGAGGTGACGACAGGGCGGCGCGTCGTCAACGAGCGCCGCTGGGTAAGGGGGAGAGGGGGCATAACACGTCCTTGGCGGGTCACCAGCCTCGCGCACGGGCGCCGCCCTGTCGATCACCCGCAGGGCTGAACTCGCCGACACCTGTCGCGACGGAGACCGGAGACTGATCCGCCTGTCAGCGCTCGCGGCACTCGCTGGACACGACCCGCGACCAGCGGGTGCTCCTGTACCCGGCCCTCGTCTTCGCACGGACCGGCGAGCGGAGACGATTCGACGTCATCGCGGCCGGACCTCGCGCGCGTGACCGTGTCCGCCAGGCTGGTTGACCGGGTGTGCGGTCGTTGGGGAAGATCGGTGCCTTGATCTCTCTCCCCGACGCCGCCGAGCAGTGAACCTGCAGGACGATGCGCCACCCGGCCGTCCTGACGCGCCGATTCTGCTGCTGACCAAGCTGCATCCGCCGGTCGTGCCGGCCCAGACGATTGCGCGGGAGCGGTTGTTCGAGCGGCTACGTGACGGGCGCGACCGGCGATTGAGCCTGGTGGCGTGCCCGGCCGGCTTCGGCAAGTCGACGCTCCTGGCCGCGTGGCGGGAAGCCGAGTCGGGCGAGCGGCCCGTGGCGTGGGTAACGCTCGACGAGGGCGACAACGACGCCGTCGTCCTGTGGTCGCACGTGATCAGGGCGCTCGGGCGTGCGTGCCCTGGGCTCTCGGACAAGGCGCTGCTGGCGACGGTCCCGGTTGCGCCGCTGCTTGAAATCGTGCTGCCGAGACTCGTGAACGAGCTCGTCGAGCAGGGCGAGATGGTGCTCATTCTCGACGACTTCCACCGCCTGTCGAGTGGGTCGGTGCGCGCAAGCGTCGCCTGGTTCGTCGACCATCTGCCTGCGTCGTTCCAGCTCGTTCTCGCGAGTCGGATGGACCCGGCGCTGCCACTGGGAGCGTTGCGGGCGCACGGGGAGTTGCTGGAGTTGCGCGCGGACGAGTTGCGCTTCACGGGTGCCGAGGCGGCGGAGTTCCTCAACGGCCGCCTCGGTCTGAGGCTCGATCCGGCCGATGTCGAGCTGCTGGTCGCACGGACCGAGGGTTGGCCCGCCGGGCTGTACCTGGCGGCTCTTTCGCTCGCGGGCAAGACGGACAAGCACGCGCTCGTCAGGGCGTTTGACGGCACCAGCGCGCATGTCGTCGACTTCCTCGCCGGCGAGGTGCTCGCCGGCTATGAGCCAGAGCTGCAGAACTTCATGCTGCGAACATCGGTGCTCGAGCGGTTGTGTGCGGAGCTCTGCGACGAGGTCCTCGAACAGAACACGTCAGCCGCCGCGCTGGAGTCGCTCGCGCGCTCGAACCTCTTCCTCGTGCCGCTCGACGGCCGCCAGGGCTGGTTCCGCTTCCACCACCTGTTCGCCCAGATCCTTCGCGTCGAGCTGGAGCGGCGCGAGCCGGAGCGCGTCCCCGAGCTCAACCGCCGCGCATATGAGTGGCATCGCCGCTCTGGCACGACCGACGAAGCGATCCATCACGCGCTCGCCGCGCGCTTGTTCGACGACGCCGGCCGGCTGATCGCCGAGAGATGGGTCAACTACGCCAATTCCGGCCGGACGACCTCGGTCCTCGACTGGCTGGCGCGGTTCCCAGACGACGCGCTCGGGGCCGACCGGCGGCTGCTGCTGGTCAAGGCGTGGCTCCTCGCCCTGAGCGGGCGCGAGCACGAGATGCGCAGCGTCGTGTCGGAGGTGCGTGCACTCGGCGGGCTCGACGACGGGCCCCTGCCGGACGGCATGGTGTCTCTGGAGTCGAGCTTGTCGGTGCTGAGCGCGACGTTCGCGTGGGGCGACGTCGGCGCGGTGCTCGAGCACGGAACCCGGTCGGCGGCGCTCGAAGGCCGGGACTCGCCGTGGTACCCGGTGCTCACGTGGGCGCTCGGCTGGGCCTACTACTGCAACGACGACCTCGACCACGCCGAGCGGTTGCTCGAGGAGACCGTCGCGCTGGCGCCCCGCTCGGAGCAGTGGATCGTCGCCGTCGCATCGATCGCGGACCTGTCGTTGATCGCCGGCATGCGCGGGCGGCGACAGGAGCAGGCGCGGCTGGCCGAGAAGGCCGTCGACGTGGCGCGGGAGCGCGGGCTGCTCGACTCCGTCGAGGTGGGGGAAGTGCACACGGCACGCGGCGTCGCGCTGGCCGCCGCTGGGCACGCGGAGCGGGCGCTGCCCGAGCTGGAGCAGGGCGTCCTGCTTCGCCGGTTGTGGGCGCAGCCGCTCGATCTCGTCGACGGGCTGGTCGCACTCGCCCCGGTCGCCGCCGCGATCGGCGATCGCGCGCGCGCCGCCGAGCTCTTCGACGAGGCAGAGCGGATCCTCGCCGGCTGCCCCAACCCCGGCGCCCTCCCCGGCCGGCTCGCAGCGGCCAGGCGGACGGCCCGACTCGGCGCACTCCCGACCGGCCTCGAGCTGACCGATCGCGAGCTACAGGTGCTGCGGCTGCTGGGCGGCGGCAGCTCGGAGCGCGAGATCGGGCGGGAGCTCTTCCTCTCCTTCAACACAGTGCACAGCCACGTGAAGTCGATCTACCGCAAGCTCGGGGTCTCCTCGCGCGCGGACGCGCTCGCCCGGGCGAGCGAGCAGCAACTGCTCACCTAGGTGAAATCCGTCCGAGGTGGTGACAGGTCACCCACCGCCGCAGGAATCTGCGCCCATGGACGGAGCATGCTCGCGGTACGGGATCGTGATCCGGGGTGAGGTCGGCGAGCCCTTCGCCCTGCTGTTCGAGGGCATGCGCCTGGAGCGCGACCGCGGCACGACCCTCATCACCGGCGCCGTGCTCGACCAGGCCCACCTGCACGGGCTGATCGCACGGGTGCAGGAGCTCGGACTCGAGCTCATGTCGGTCAACCCGCTAAGCGAGCACCAGGAGGGCGCGATGGGCATCGTGACGACGCGCGACGGCGCGGAGATCTTCTACAAGGACTGGGGCAGCGGCGCGCCGGTGGTGCTCAGTCATGGCTGGCCGCTGAACTCCGACAGCTGGGAAGCGCAGGCGCTGTTCCTGGCGGAGAACGGCTATCGCTGCGTCGCCCCTGACCGCCGCGGGCACGGACGCTCGACCCAGACCTGGGACGGCAACGAGATGGACACCTACGCCGACGACCTCGCGGCGGTGATCGAGGCGCTCGATCTGCGCGGCGTCACGCTGATCGGCTTCTCCACCGGCGGCGGCGAGGTCGCCCGCTACATCGGCCGGCACGGTACCGACCGGGTCGCGGCGGCGGTCCTCGTCTCCGCTGTGCCTCCGTTCATGCTCAAGACCGGCGACAACCCCGGCGGGGTGCCGATCGAGGTGTTCGACGGGATCCGCGCCGGCTCCGTCGCCGACCGGTCGCAGCTCTACCGCGAGCTCGCCGACGGACCCTTCTTCGGCCACAACCGTCCCGGCGCAAACGTCTCGCGGGGCATCCGCGACGCGTTCTGGCGCCAGGGCTTGCAGGCCGGCCACCGCAACGCGCTCGAGTGCATCGCCGCGTTCTCGGCGACCGACTTCCGGCCCGATCTCGCCCGCTTCGACGTCCCGACGCTGGTGATCCACGGCGACGACGACCAGGTCGTGCCGTTCAGCGTCGGCGGCCAGGCATCGGCGGCGATGATCGAGGGCGCGCAGCTGAAGGTGTACCGCGCCGCGCCGCACGGCATCACCGACACCCACAAGCGGCAACTCGGCGCGGACCTGCTCGAGTTCCTGAACGCCACGACCGAAAGGGCGACCGATGACTCCCGCCACCTCCACGCCTGACACCATCGTCCTCGTCCACGGCTTCTGGGTCACGCCGCGCAGTTGGGAGCAGTGGGTCGAGCACTATGAGGCGAAGGGCTTCAACGTCCTGGCGCCCGCGTATCCCGGCTTCGAGGTTGAGGTCGAGGCGCTGAACGCCGACCCGACGCCGATCGAGCAGGTCACCGTCCCGCAGATCATCGAGCACCTCGAAGCGGTGATCGGCGCGCTCGACTCGCCGCCGATCATCATCGGGCACTCCGCCGGCGGCGTGTTCACCCAGGTCCTGCTCGACCATGGCTTCGGCGCCGCCGGCGTGGCGATCAACTCGGCTCCGACCGAGGGCGTCAAGCGGGTGCCGCTGTCGCAGGTCAGAGCGACGTTCCCGGTGCTCAAGAACCCGGCCAACCGCCACCGCGCCGTCGGCTTCACGTTCGAGCAGTGGCACTACGCGTTCGCCAACACGTTCAGCGAAGAGGAGTCGCGCAGGCTCTACGAGCGCTATCACATCCCGGCATCCGGCTCGATCTTCTGGGGCAGCGCGCTCGCCAACATCCACCCGGGCAAGGACGACTCCTGGGTGGACTACTCCAACGACGCGCGCGCGCCGCTGCTGTTCATCTCCGGCAGTGAGGACCACCTCATGCCGCCCAAGCTCCAGCAGTCCAACGCAAGGCATTACAAGTCCGACACGGTCACCGAGGTCACGGAGTTCGACGGCCCGCACCTGCTGCCGGCCGACCCGGGGTGGAAGACCGTCGCCGACTACGCCCTCTCCTGGGCGCTCGAGCACGCGGTGCAGCCGAGCAGGACATGAAGGGCGTCCGGCTCACCCACATCGGCGGGCCGACCGTCCTCATCGAGGTCGGTGGCTGGCGGCTGCTGACCGACCCGACGTTCGACGCCCCTGGTCGCAGGTACGCCTTCGGCTGGGGCGCGGCGTCGCGCAAACTCACCGCGCCGGCTATCGATCCCGCCGACCTCGGCCGGATCGACGCGGTACTGCTGACCCACGAGCACCACGACGACAACCTCGATGCCGCCGGGCGAGCGCTGCTGCCGTCGGCCGGCGCTGTCGTGACCACCGTCTCCGGCGCGCAGCGACTGGGCGGCTCCGCGCGCGGCCTGCGCGACTGGGCGACGACGCGCCTGTCGGCGCCGGGACGGCCGGACCTCGAAGTCACGGCGACGCCGTGCCGTCACGGGCCCGCGCACGTCCACTTCATCATCGGCGACGTCATCGGCTTCGCGCTGCGGTGGGACGGCCAGGAGCACGGCGCACTCTGGATCTCCGGCGACACCGTCCTCTACGACGGGGTGCGTGAGGTTGCCGGCCGGCTGCAGGTCGACACCGCCTTGCTGCACCTCGGCGCGGTGAGGTTTCCGGTCACCGGGCCCGTCCGCTACACGATGGCCGCGCGCGACGCGATCGAACTGTGCAAGCTCATCCGGCCGCGTACGGTGGTCCCGATCCACTACGAGGGCTGGAAGCACTTCACGGAAGGCCGCGACGAGATCGAGCGTGCGTTCGGCGACGCGCCCGAAGTGTTCCGGCAGAGCGTGCGTTGGCTTCCGATCGGCGTCAGCGTCGACCTCGATGGGCCGGCGCCTGCAGCAGCACGAGCACCGCACGTGCGTCGTTCGTGAGTTGCTGGGCAGCGGCGCGCTGCTCTTGGACGCCGGACCTGGCAGCACTTCGCCCGTCACGTGACGTACGCCGATGGATCTCGTGGGACCTAGGGTCCGGGCGCGTTTCGTCCACAAGGAGGCGGTGGGCGCCGGAGCTGCGCTCGTGTTCGTCGACTACCGCCGTTCGCCCGAGGCGAGGTATCCGTCGGCGATCGAGGATGCGTTCGCGGCGCTTGAGTGGATCGCCGCCGGAGGCGCCGCCCGCGGCCTGTCCCGCGCACGGGTGGCTGTGGCCTGCCAGGTCTTGTTCCATCTCGTCACCGATGCGGCGTTCGATACCGCCTCGCTCAGGAGCCGCCTCGGAGTGGGAGCCCTATCCCGTCATGGGCGAAGCGCCGACCCGGGGCCTCCTGATGCGACGGGTGTAGCGTGACGACCGACCCGTCCTCTCGGCACGAGCTGGACATATGCTGGTTGCTGTGACGCCGGTTGTCGATGCGCTGGAACGGGCTCGCAACTCGTATGCGGGCCGCGCGTGGATGGACGCGTACGAAGCCATGTCGGAGGCGGGGCGCGACGGGCCGCTCCAGGCGGAGGACCTCGAGCGTCTGGCGATTGCGGCGTACATGGTCGGCAAGGAAGCGGAGTACCTGAGTGTGCTCGAGCGCGCGCACCGGTCGTATGTCGAGGCGGGAATGGAGCAGGGCGCGTTCCGCTGCGCCTATTGGGTCGGTATCAATCTCGCGCGGCGTGGCGACCTCGGTCAGGCGAATGGCTGGCTGGCGCGCGCGCAGCGTCTCGCCGATCGGCGGGCCGGCGAATGTGCGGAGACCGGCTACATGCTCCTACCGCTCGTCTTCGAGCACGAGTCGAGCGGTGACTGGGACGCCGCAGCCGCCACGGCCGCCGAGGCCAGATCATGCGGCGAGCGCTTCCGGGACGCGGACCTGTACGCCCTCGCTGGGCACGAGGAGGGGCACGTCGACGTCCGCCGGGGCAGGATCGCGGACGGGCTGCGGCTGCTCGACGAGGCGATGGTGGCCGCCAGCGGCGGAGAGCTGTCGCCGATCGTCACCGGGATCGTCTACTGCGGCGTGATCCTGGCGTGCCAGGAGGTGCACGACGTGCGTCGCGCCCAGGAGTGGACCGCGATCCTCACCGCGTGGTGCGACGAGCAGTCCGAGATGGTGGCGTTCACCGGCCGCTGCCGGATCCATCGGGCCGAGATCCTGCAGTTCCGCGGCGAGTGGACCGAGGCGCTGGCAGAGGCACGGCGGGCGACCAGGCGCAGCCTCCAGGCCGAGAGCGAGTCCGCGGCGGGCGAGGCGTGCTATCGGGAGGGAGAGGTCCACCGGCTTCGGGGGGACCTCGGTCGCGCGGAGCGCAGCTACCGCAAGGCCAGCGGGTACGGTCGCGAACCGCAGCCCGGGCTGGCGCTCCTGCGGCTGGCCGAGGGCCGGACCGACGCGGCGGCGGCGGCGATCGCGCGGCTGGTCGCCGAGACGGACGAGCCGGGCCGCCGCGCCGGCGTCCTGCCGGCCTACGTGGAGATCATGCTCGCGTGCGGTGACGTGCCGGCCGCGCGCGTCGCGAGCACCGAGCTCGACCGCGTCGCCGGTGACTTCGGGACCGGCGGGCTCTCGGCGACGGCCCAGCTCACACGTGGCGCGGTGCTGCTCGCCGCGGGCGACAGCCCCGCGGCATTGCGCGAGCTGCGCGCGGCGCTGCGGACGTGGCTGGAGCTGGGAGCGCCGTACCAGGCCGCTCGAGCGCGCGAGCTGATCGGACTTGCCTGCCGGGCGCTGGGCGACACGGACACGGCGATGCTCGAGCTCGAGGCTGCGCGTGCGGCGTTCGCGCGCGTCGGCGCGCGCATCGACCTCGAGCGCGCGGACGCGCATGTCACGGCCGCCGCGCCGCGCGATCGCCATGGGCTCACCGCGCGCGAGCTCGAGGTGCTGCGGCTCGTCGCCGCCGGCAAGAGCAACCGCGACATCGCCGGGGCGCTGGTCATCAGCGAGCACACCGTCGCCCGCCATCTCCAGAACATCTTCGCCAAGCTCGGCGTCGGATCGCGCACCGCCGCCGGCGCCTTCGCGTTCGCGCACGGTCTGACGGACGCGCAGGCTGGTGAAAACCAACCACGCGGATCCGGCGCCGATTGGTGAATCCGGGCGATGCGCCCGGGCGCATCCCGCCATAGCGTCAACGGAAGACGATGACGCGAGGTAAGAACATGGAGACGCAGCAGACAGCGGTCCACCGAGCCGCCGATGAGGCGCGCGACCCGGGGCTCCAGACGATCGGGATCGGCGCCCGCGATCGGCTTCTCGCCGGTCTCGAGGTCGAGGAGCGGCGGTACACGCTGGCGGGCATCTCGACCGCCGTGCTGGCCGGCGGCGTTGGGAGCCCCGTCGTTCTGCTGCACGGGCCCGGCGAGTTCGCGGCAAAGTGGTGGCGCGTGCTGCCGCAACTCATGCAGCGTCACCGAGTCATCGCGCCCGACCTTCCGGCGCACGGGAGCTCCCAGACATCGGAGGAACGGATCGACGAGGCGCGCGTGCTCGCGTGGCTGGGCGAGCTGATCGACCGCGCGTGCCCGTCGCCCCCGACGCTCGTCGGGCACGTGCTCGGCGGGGCGATCGCCGCGCGCTTCGCCGTCGAGCACGGCCACCGGCTCGATCGCCTGGTGCTCGTGGACACGCTCGGACTGGCGCGCTTCCGGCCGACCCTCCGGTTCGCGGCGACCTTGATCGCCCTGCAGCTACGCCCGAACGAGCGCGCCTACGACCGGTTCATGAATCACTGTTCGGCCGATCTCCCACGCCTGCGCGAGGACATGGGCGAACGCTGGGAGCCATACCAGGCCTACAGCCTCGACCTCGCCCACTCGCCGAGCGCGAAGGCGACGCGGCGACTGATGCGCGACATCGGGCTGCCACTCGATCCCGCCCGACCGGCTCGCTCGCATCAGCGTCCCCACGACCCTGATCTGGGGCCGCCAGGACCAAGCCAACAACGTTCGCGTCGCGCACGCCGCAAGCGCCCGCTACCAGTGGCCGCTGCACGTCATCGAAGACTGCGGCGATGACCCCGCTCGCGATCACCCGCAGGCGTTCCTGCGCGCCCTGCGCGCGGCCACCGACGACGCCCCACCCTTCCCGGAGGCACGACATGACACCGCACCAGCTGGCAGGTAACGGCCAGGCCCGCACCTTGCAGGACTACGCCGGGCCTCCCCCCGAGAACTACGAGCGCTACTTCGTACCCGCGATCGGTGCGCCGCTCGCCGCCGAGCTCGTCGCGACCGCCGCCCTGCAGTCTGGCCAACGCGTCGTCGACCTTGCTTGCGGGACCGGCGTCGTGGCGCGCTTGGCCGCTGAACGGGTCGGCCCGGACGGGGCCGTAACCGGCGTGGACGTCAACCCGGGGATGCTGGCCGTCGCTCGATCGCTCCCGACGCACGGTGCCGCGATCGCATGGCACGAGGCCGACGCCGCGGCGAGCGGGCTTCCCGACGCGGCCTTCGACGCCGCGCTGTGCCAGCTCGGACTCCAGTTCTTCACCGACAGAGCCGGCGCCCTGCGCGAGACGCGGAGGCTGCTGGCGCCCGGCGGCCAGATCGTCGTGAACACGCCAGCGCCGTCGGCGATGTTCGAGATCCTCGAGGACAGCCTCGCCGAACACGTCTCACCCGCCGCGGCGAACTTCGTCGCGACCGTGTTCTCGCTTTCCGAGCCTTCCGAGCTCGACCGCCTGCTCGACCACGCCGGTTTCGCCGACGTCGTCGTGAGCCGAAGCGCACGGACGCTGCACCTACCGCCGCCCGCCGAGTTCCTCTGGCAGTACGTGGCGAGCACGCCGCTGGCTCCCGCCCTCGCCGGGCTCGACGAACGGGATCGCTCGGCACTGGCACGCGATGTGGCCACTCGCTGGGAGCAATTCTGCACCGACGGCGACGCCATGGTCCTGGAACTTGAAGTCGTCATCGCGGTCGGACGACGGTGACGCCCGATCTGTGCGCGCTCGCGCCTGCCGCCGGTCCGCGACCACCACCCGCTCAGGCGACTCCGTTCCGGCGATCGTGTACGCAATCGCTACGAGTGTCATGGACCTCCAGCCCATCAGCTACCAGGGCCGCACCATGGCGGCCTGCACCGCACAGCGCTGGTTCTTCGGCGACGAATTCGCCGCGCGCCCATCCGACGACCCCCTCCCCGTCCTGTCTTCGCCGTGTGCCTCTACGCCGGGCAGATCCTCAACGGACACCTCCCCGGCCCCTACTGCCGACGAAGATGCCCGCGCCCACGCCCGCGGCGTGCTCATCCCCGCCGAACTGCTCGAACACCCCGGAGCACGCCACACTCGACGTTGATTCCAGCGCTGATTGGTTCGGCGTCCCGGCTGACGAACTGCGGCTCGCTCACGCGCACTCCTCTCAGCTCGCGCGCGAGAGTTGCCGGCGTGCCGAGCCGTCGGCGCGGGTGGGGTGCGGATCGCACATGAGGATTGAGGTCGACCGTGGCGATCGTCGGCGCCCAATCGACGTTGAGTCGCGCCGAACATCCGGCATAACGGCGCGTGCCCGACCAACCGCTACGCACGAGCCGGCGCACGTACGCGCGGGTGATCTCAGGGCAACTGGTCGGCTCGAGGACGTTACGAGTTTCCACAGGAGCGCATCTTTCGACTCTCGTCGAACAACACGCTTGTTCAGCGGAGGACCCGCCGGGGCCAGCGCCGCTTCGATTCGGCTACGCGAGCGACGGACGTTTAGTCGGGACCTCACGTCGGAGTAGGGCGCAGCGTGTTCACCCATCGTGGCGCAGAGTCGCTGACGAGATGGTTCCGCGCATCCGGTCCGGGATGCGCGGAACCCGGGGTTTGCGGCTCGGGGTCGTGGCTACAGGTTGATGGTCCAGGTGTCGATGCGGCCGATGTCGGCGGCGGCGGCGTCTTGGACGCGCAGCTTCCAGGTGCCGTTGGCGGGCTCGGATGACAGGTTGACGGTGTAGGTCTGGTCGATGTTGTCGGTGCTGCCGCCGGCTCGGTTGTGCAGCACGTAGGTGCTGCCGTCGGGGGCGATCGCGGTGACGATCAGGTCACCGATGTACGTGTGCAGGATGTGTACCTCGACGGTGGCGGTGGCCGACGCGTTGCCCGGGCAGCCCGTGATGGTGATCGGCGATTCCACGGTCGAGAGATCCGCGATCTGCATATCGCTGCCGTTGGTTGCCACGCAACCCGCCGGGCCTGGCGACGGCGACGCGCTCGGCGTCGGCGACGGTGACGGGCTGGGCGTCGGGGTCGGGCTGGGGGTCGGTGACGGTGACGGGCTGGGCGTCGAGGTCGGGGTCGGGCTGGACGTGGGCGTTGGGCTGGGCGCTGTGGCGATCGTGAACGACTGCGTCGCAGGCGATGTGTCGGTCCTGCCGTTACTCGTCGCGCGGACCGTCAGCGTGTACGGACCGTCGGCCGTCGTCGTGTAGGCCTGGGGTGAGCTGCACGGTGCGTAGCTGCCGGGTCCCGCGGGTCGGTCGAGCTTGCACTCGAACGTCGAGCTGCCCAACGTGGCGTGGAATCTGAACACGTGCGCCGTGACGCTGGTGACGCCCGTCGGGCCGTCATCGATCCAGGTGTCCGGCGGGGAACCATCGACCACGAACAAGCCCGAATGCGCAAACCCCGGGTCGGCATTCCCGGCCGCGTCGATCGCACGCACGAACAGTGCGTACTCGACCCCGCCCGCCAGCGGACCGAGCGTCAGCGGAGACGAACACGGCTCGAAGTAGCCCGGCACCTCTACCGTGTCAAACCGGCACTCGAACGAACCCGGCTCGTTCGACGAGAACGTGAATGTCGGCGTGTCGTCAGTCGTCGAGCCCACCGGGCCCGAGTCGATCGACGTCGTCGGTGCGACGGTATCGACCCTGAACGCACGCGTCGCGGGA
Organism: uncultured Solirubrobacteraceae bacterium; assembly: GCA_963848475.1. Lineage (GTDB taxonomy): Bacteria > Actinomycetota > Thermoleophilia > Solirubrobacterales > Solirubrobacteraceae > Solirubrobacter. The sequence continues at coordinate 630,891 of CAWKDW010000014.1, forward strand.
GTCGTGTCGGTGCCGCCGGCACTGGTGGCGCGCACCGAGAACGTGTACGAGCCGTTGGCAGTGGTCGTGTACGCGCGCGGCGAGGTGCAGGACGCGTAACTGCCGGCGCCCGCGGGTGTGTCGAGCTTGCAGGTGAACGTCGAGTTCGCCACCGACGCGGTGAACGCGAACGACGGCACTGTCCCGTTCGTCGGCCCGGACGGGCCGCCCGTGATCGTGGTGTCCGGCACCGGTGGAGCGGGTGTGGGCGACGGCGTCGCGCGGGCTCGGTGTCGGGCGTCGGGCTCGGCGAGGGTGAGGGCGTCGGGCTCGGGCGTGGGGGTCGAGCCCGCGCCGAGGTTGATGGTCCAGGAGTCGATGCGGCCGACGTCGGCGGCGGCGGCGTCCTGGACGCGCAGCTTCCAGGTGCCGTTGGCCGGCTTGGATGACAGGTTGACGGTGTAGGTCTGGTCGATGTTGTCGGTGCTGCCTCCGGCTCGGTTGTGCAGCAGGTAGCTGCTGCCGTCAGGGGCGATCAGGTTGACGATCAGGTCACCGATGTAGGTGTGCACGATGTGCACCTCGACCGTGGCGGCCGCTGACGCGTTGCCCGGGCAGCCCGCGACGGTGATCGGCGACTCCACGGTCGAGAGATCCGCGATCTGCACGTCGGTGCCGTTGGTCACCGCGCACCCCGTCGGGCTCGGCGACGGCGACGGCGTCGGGACTCGGCGAGGGTGACGGTGACGGCGTCGGGCTCGGGTGTCGGCGACGGTGAGGGCGTCGGGTTCGGCGACGGCGAGGGCGTCGGGCTGGGCGTGGGGGTCGGGCCCGCGCCGAGGTTGATGGTCCAGGAGTCGATGCGGCCGATGTCGGCGGCGGCGGCGTCTTGGACGCGGAGCTTCCAGGTGCCGTTGGCGCGGCTTGGATGACAGGTTGACGGTGTAGGTCTGGTCGATGTTGTCGGTGCTGCCTCCGGCTCGGTTGTGCAGCACGTAGCTGCTGCCGTCGGGGGCGATCAGGGTGACGATCAGGTCACCGATGTACGTGTGCACGATGTGCACCTCGACGGTGGCGGTCGGCTGACGCGTTGCCCGGGCAGCCCGTGATGGTGATCGGCGATTCCACGGTCGAGAGATCCGCGATCTGCACGTCGGTGCCGTTGGTCACCGCGCAACCCGCCGGGCTCGGCGCCACCGCCGGGAACGCGCGGGAGACGCCATCAAGCGCGAGCGCAGCCGTCGCGTTGCTCGGTCGCGGGCTAGCACCCGAGGCCAGGGTCGGCGCAGCACCGGCGGCGATCGCAGCGCAGGCCAGCACCAGCAGGTACCTCTTCATGTCCCTGCCCCCGATACGGGTAGTCCAGGTACGAGCAAAGCGTGGTCCCGCGACGAGGATGCGCATGAACCCTCCTTGAGTAGAAGGTGAGCACCACTCTCGCCGCAAGTCGGGCGCTCTCGCGCCGGTGGATCCCCTAGTCGCTTAGCCGCTCACGCGTGCGCTGTTGAGCTCCCCCGCCGCACCCTCTGAGAAGGTCGGAGGAGGCGGCCCGCGAGACGACGCGTGCCCCTCTACGCCCTAGGGATTTGCCCGGCGCGAAGAATGTGTGCAGTCGGAGAGACTCGCCCACATCGTCGGAGCCCCCCGGGTGCTGACATGGCCTACGACGGCATCAGCGAAGCTCCCGCACCACGAGAACACGCACGCGGGCCGTGCTTCGCACCGTAGCCCGTGCGCGCGGCGCTGGCTTCAGCAAGACGCTCACGTACATCCCTCCATTTCGAGGCCTCACATGCTCCGAACGCTTCTCGCCGTCAGCGCGGCGTTGCTGCTCGCTCCCGCGAGCGCCTCCGCCGCGTTTCGAGTCGGTCACACGGTCAAGCGCATCACCGTTCCCGGCACGCTCCCGCAGGAGGTGCGGGCGGTCGATGTCCACCTGTGGTACCCGGCCGACGCCGCCTCTTTCGCGCAGGCCGCGACGACCGTCTATCGCTCCGCGCTGTACGGGGACACGCGCATCCCGGCGGGTGGAAGCCGCTGTCCTGGAGCGTCGATGCCAAGATCGCGCGTGAGGCCGCGATCGCCCAGCAGGGTAAGCCGTACCCGGTGATCGTGTTCTCGTCGGGCAATCAGAACGACCCGATCGACTACGGGCACACGCTGGAGCTGATCGCCGCCGCCGGGTTCGTCGTGGCCGCTCCGTATCACGCGAACAACTCCGCCGATGACGTGCGGATCGACTTCATCAACCAGCAGGCCGGGACGCGGTTGATCCCCTGCAACGACGGCCTGCCGCCGCGGGCGACGTTCGGTCCCGGCGACTGCTCGAAGACCAACGTGCCGAACAGCATCGCCGACCGCGTCCGCGACACCTCGTACGTGCTGGACGCGCTGCCGGGGTGGCTCGGGAGCCGCGTCGATGTCGCGCAAGTCGGCGTCTTCGGGCATTCACGAGGCACCCTCACCGCGCTCACCGCCGCGGGCGGGAGCACGGTGTGGGGCGTCGCACCCGAGCCGCGCGTGCAGGCGATCATGGGCGTGTCGATCGGCGTGCAGGCGCTCGCCAGCCAGGTCTCGCTCGCGAACGTCAAGGTGCCGACGCTGCTCGTCGCCGGCGCACTCGACGCGACGTCCCCGCCGTCGGTGAGCAAGTACGCCTACGACAACATCTCGAGCGTCGACAAGCGCTACGTCGAGATCCCGAACGCGCACCACCGGACGTTCGACTCGACCTATTGCGACCAGGCGCAGTCGTCGGGGGCGATCGCCACCGCCGACCCGACCCGCAGGGTCGACAAGCACACGTTCGACCTCATGGCGACCCATCCCACTTCGGGACGGACCCAGGACTACTGCCCGTACTCCGCGTTCACGAGCCCGACCGACGTCACCGGACTGCTGTTCGCGGCCAACGGCTTCGCGGTCACCCCGACCAACGTCCCGACGACGGGCCTGACCGTCGACACCGTCAAGCAGCAGGTCGCGGACATGGCCATGGAGTTCTTCGCCGCGAAGCTCGCGCGCGCCGCCGGCGGCGGCGTCAGCGTCAGCGTGCCCGCGACGCTGTCGCTCACGCTCGGCCCGGCGGCGTCGTTCGGCGCGTTCACGCCCGGCGTCGACCGCAGCTACGACGCGAGCACGACCGCGAACGTGATCTCCACCGCCGGCGACGCCGCGCTCTCGGTGACCGATCCCAGCGGGATCGCCACCGGCCGGCTCGTCAACGGGGCGTTCGCGCTCGCCGAGCCGCTCCAGGTCCGGGCCAACAGCGCCGCGTTCGCGCCGCTGAGCACCGCGCCGCTCTCGTTGCTCAGCTACAACGCCCCGATCAGCAACGGCGCCGTCACGCTCGGCTTGCGCCAGCACATCGGAGCCAACGAAGCGGTCAGAACCGGTGCGTACGGCAAGACGCTGACGTTCACGCTCTCGACGACCAGCCCCTAGCTCGGATCGTTCATCAAACAGCCGCAGCCCCGGTTTCCGGGGCCGCTTGACTGTCCGCCTGAGCAGGCATTCTGCGGGTTGCTGAAGCACGCAGGCCAGTCTCTGGAGGAGAGAGCTCAACAGCGGCAAAGCCAGCGTGCAGGCCAACGTCGCGGGAATGTGTGGACAATTGCCCTTCTGAACCGGGGCCGTTCGCCACCTCGCCGCCTGACGGAGTCCTTCTCGGCGCATGGCGGGGGGCTCTTGATGCCAAGGTTTGCGCTCAGACGCTGCTGCCGTCGAGCGACAGCGCGACGAGGCCCACGCGGCGACGGTGAAGTTTCTCGAGAGGTGCCATCGCCGTGGAATACCAGTGAGTAGCGCATTAACAGAGGTCTGGAGCGACCGAACCTGGGCGCCGGGGTTGTCTGCGAGGGTCCTGACCGGTTAGGTTCGGCGTTCCGTGAGTCGTGAGAACGAGATTCGCTGGCTGACGGATCTATTGGATGCGGTACGGGCGGGCCGGAGCCGGTCGCTGGTTGTCGTTGGCCCTGCGGGAATCGGGAAGAGTTGGCTGTGCCGGCAGGCGTCGGTGCTGGCTGAGGGGTTCACGGTCGCGAGAACCCGGGGCCTGGAGTCCGAGTCGCATCTGGGCTACGGGGGTTTGTTCGATGTGCTCTCTCCGTTGCTGGAGGGGCGTCTGGAGCGACTGCTGGTAGCTCGCGGAGACGCGTTGCGAGGCGCGCTGCAGATCGCGCCGAGCCACGGCGTGGATCCCTTCGCGGTCGCGGTGGCGACGTTGGATCTGCTGGCGATGGCGGCGGAGGATACGCCGGTGCTGGTTATCGTCGACGACGCGCCGTGGGTCGACGCCGCCAGCCTTGAGGCGCTGCGATTCGCGGCCCGGCGGCTAGACGTCGATCGTGTCGGATTCCTGTTTGCGACTCGGAGTGAGTTGGCGGCGCCGCTGCTCGAGGGCGGGCTCGAATTATTGACGGTCGGTGGCTTAGACACCGCCGAGGCGGTGGGGCTGGTCAACGAGTTCGCCCTCGCCGCCGTCGAGGAGCCGGTGGCCAGGGCGCTCGCTGCGACGGGCGGCGGGCATCCGCTGTGGCTGCGGGAGGCGGCGCGCGAGCTGTCGGCAGAGCAGAGGGCCGGGGCGGAGCCGCTGACCGAGCGATTCCGCGAGCCGACGAGCGTGCAGGCGGCGTTCGTGCAGCGTGCGCTAGGTCTTTCGGTGCTGGCGCGCTCTGCCCTGGTGGTCCTCAGCGCCGATGAGCAGGCACCGGCGCCGGTCATGCACAGGGCGCTAGCGGATCTGGGGATCGACGGCGACGCGATCCAGGCCGGCATCGACTGTGGGCTGGCGCATCTCGAGGCGGGCCGGCCTCGGTTCTCGCATCCGCTCGCGCAGGCCGCCGCGCTCGACGTCGCCACGCCCGCGCAGCGCCGGTTGGCTCACGAGGCGCTGGCGCGAGCCTGGGGCGAGGCGGGCGAGGCCGAGCGAGCGGCCTGGCATCTCGCCGAGGCCGGCGACGGTCCGGACGCGCATGTCTGCTCCGTGCTCTCGCGCGTCGCCCGAGCCGCTCGCGCACGGGGCGCGCCGGCTGCGGCGGCCGCGGCATGGCAGCGGGCGATCGAGGCGGCGCCCGACGCCAATCAGATGCTGGGGCTGCGTCTGGAGCGGGCGCGCGACCTCGCTCAGGCGGGGCGGGGCTCCGAGGCGCTGGTCGAGCTCGACGAGATCCTGGACCGCGGCGATTCCGCCGAATTGCGCGCGGACGCCGAGATCCTGCAAGGTGAAACGCTGATCTCGCAGGGTCGTCTCGCGCAGGCCGCACGGGGCCTGAGCGCCGCTGCTGACCGGATCCGGGACCGCGATCCGGCGCGGGCGGCGGTGATGTTGTGCGGGGCGGCGTTCGTCCAGGCGAGCCAGGCTGAGCTGGTGGCGGCCGTGGCGACAGCCGAGGCGGCCGTGGTGCTTGCGGGACCGCTCGGCGGTTCCTCCTCGGCGGCGGCCGAGTCGACACTCGGGTGGGTCCTCATCGCGGCCGGGGAGGGCGCCCGCGGCTATCCGCTGCTGCTGAGACACGCCCCGCGTGATGACGCATCAGGGCGAACGCCGGAGGGCCTGCGGGTGTCCGCCCAGCTCGGTCTGTTCGCCTGCTGGATGGAGGATTACGACACGGCTCGACGCGAGACCGAGCGTGCCGTCGGGGGCGCGCGCGATGGTGGTTTCGTCAGCAACCTGCCGCTCGCGCTGAGCGCGCTGGGCGAGCTCGAATTCCGGGTCGGCGACTGGATCGCCGCGCGGGCCCACGCCGAAGAGGCTGTCCGGCTCGCCGAAGCCGCGGACCAGTTCCTGCACTACGGGCACACCTTGTTGTTGCTGCTCAGTGCCGTGACCGGAGATGCGGACCGTCTACTCGGATATGCCGAGCTGGTGTCGACGATCGCCGCTCGTAGTGGAAGCCTGACACTGGCGATGCACGCTCACGCCGGCGGCGGACTATTTGAGCTCGGCCTCGACCGACCGGAGGCCGCGATCGCCCATTTGTCGCGCGCCCGCGAGATCGCGGAGCACGGCGGCGTAAACGAGCCCAACTACGTGCAGTGGATGCCCGACCTGGTCGAGAGCCAGATCCGCGCCGGGCTGGAGCGCGAAGCGCGCATCACGCTGACTGAGTTCGAGGCCCAGGCACAGCGAACGGGTCGTCCCTGGGCGCTTGCCTCCGCCGCGCGCTACCGCGGACTGCTCGCCTCGTCACAGACGGTCGACGCGATCTTTGCTGAGGCGCACCGGCTCGTCTGCGTGCTGCCCTCGCCGTTCGAGCGCGCGCGGACGGAGTTGTGTTGGGGCGAGCGTCTGCGACGCGACGGCCGGCGTGTCGATGCGCGCCGACATCTGCACGCGGCGCACCAGAGCTTCGAGGCGCTCGGCGCGGCGCCGTGGGCCGAGAAGGCCGCGCGCGAGTTGCGCTTCAGCGGCGGTCGCGCCCGACGCGGACAGCGCGCCCGCAGCGACGAGTTAACCGCCCAACAACTGCAGATCGCGACCATGGTCGCCGAGGGCCGAACGAACAAGAGCATCGCCAACTCGCTCTTTCTCAGCCCCAGGACGATCGAGTTTCACCTCGGCCACGTCTACCGCAAGCTCGACGTCAACAACCGCACCCAGCTCACGCGCGCGCTCTTGAGCGCGTCGGTCCCTGCTCCTTGAGCCCCCGCTAGACGTGCGTTGGTTTGCGTCTGTGATTTCACGCGGCTGCGTTGCTGGGACGGCGTCCTGTACTTCGCGTTCGTCATCGACGTGTTCGCACGTCGCGTGGTCGGCTGGCAGCTCGCCACCCATGCGAGCACGCGCGTCATCGACGCCCTGCGGATGGCCCTGAGCCAACGCCGGGCGGGCGCCGACGTCGTGCTCATCGTTCACAGCGACGCCGGAAGCCAGTACACGTCCTACGACCACACCCAGGTTCTCGACGATCACGACGTGCTTCAGACGATCGGGACCGTCGGCGACGCGCTGGACAAGGCGTTGGTTTCATAGTGCACCTCGTCGGGATGGTGGCGTGAGTTCTCGAGGAGATCCTGGCGGGCGCTCTCTCGGACCGGACCCCTCGCCGCTTAGGGATCTCGACCCGGCTGGCGGCCGGACACTCGCTCGTCGCGCTCCTGAGTTGAGGCACGACCGGAAGTGCCCATCTTCGACGAGATAACGAACTTCGTCGTCGACAAACATCCCTTTCAGCGCCGACCGCGGTCGACGTCGACGTCGTCGGCTGTAACTGCCGACGCAGGATGAGCCGTCGGACGCCCTGAGGTCCCGTTGGTGAACGGGAGGTCACGTCGGAGTTCCTCTTCAATCCGTGCTTGCTGCGGTGACGAGGGCGAGTGCGGAGCCTTCTCGTCAAGCGTCAGTGGTCGCCGGGCTTGCGTCGGCAGGTCCCGGCCGTTTAGGTTCGGCGCAGCGTGAGCCGCAAGAGCGAGATCGGCCGGGTGGAGGATCTTCTGGCTGCGGTGCGTGGGGGCCGGAGCCGGTCACTGGTCGTTCTCGGCCCGGCCGGGATCGGTAAGAGCTGGCTGTGCCGTCGGGCGTCGGAGCTGGCGGAAGGGTTCACGGTCGTGAGGACCCGCGGCGTAGAGTCTGAGGCCCATCTCGGTTATGGGGGTCTGTTCGACGTACTCTCACCGTTGCTGGAGGGGCGACTGGATCGGCTGCTGGTGGCGCGGCGTGACGCGTTGCGAGGTGCGTTGCGGATAGCGGCCACCGAGCGTGCCGATCCGTTCGCGGTCGCGGTGGCGACGTTGGACCTGCTGGCTATGGCCGCCGAGGATGCACCCGTCCTGGTGGTCGTCGACGATGCACCGTGGGTGGATGCGGCGAGTCTTGGCGCGCTGCGATTCGCGGCTCGTCGTCTCGACGCAGATCGAATCGGATTCCTCTTTGCCACGCGCAGTGAGTTGTCCGCGTCGCTGGTTGATGATGATCTGGAGTCGTTGACGGTCGCCGGTTTGGATGCGGCCGAGGCAGTGGCGCTGGTCGAGGAGGTCGCGGGGTCGCGCGTGGAGAAATCGGTCTCGCAGCTGCTCGCCTCGGCCAGCGGCGGGCATCCGCTATGGCTTCGGGAGGCGGCGCGCGAACTCTCGCCGGAGCAGATGGCGGGTGCGGTACCCCTGACGGACCGCTTCAGCGCGTCGGCCAGCGTTGAGGATGCGTTCGTCCGGCGTGCGTTGTGTCTCGCGCCGCAGGCTCGCTTTGCGCTTGTCCTCTTGAGTGCCGACGAGCAGGCGCCGGCGCCGGTCATGCAACAGGCGCTTGCCGAGCTTGGGATCGCTCCGGGTTCGATCGAGGCCGCCGTCGGCTGCGGGCTCCTGCACCTGGAGGCTGGGCGGCCGCGGTTCTCACATCCGCTGGCCGTGGCCGCAGCGGTCGCGGTCGCCGAGCCCGCGCAGCGCCGGATCGCGCACGAGGCGCTGGCCCGCGCGTGGAGCCACGCCGGCGAAGCTGAGCGCGCGGCCTGGCACCGCGCCGCGGGCGGCGACGGTCCTGATGCGCACGTTTCCTCCGCGATGGTCGGCGTCGCGCGGGCGGCTCGCGCACGCGGCGCGCCGGGCGCTGCCGCCGACGCCTGGCGGCGGGCGATCGAGACCACGCCTGACGCCAACAGGCGCAGCGGACTGCGTCTGGAGCGGGTCACACGACCTCGCGCAGGCGGGGCGGGCGCCCGAGGCGCTGGCGCAACTCGACGAGGTTCTCGACCGCGGCGGCTGCAGCCGTGCTGCGCGCAGACGCCGAGAATCCTACAGGGCCAGCTTCTGAACTCGCAGGGCCGCTTCCCCAGGCTGCTCGCGTGCTCGAGGCAGGCGCTGCGCGGATTCGGCACGACGATCCGGGCACGCGCGGCGCTGATGCTCTGTGGGGCGGCAGCTGCCAAGACGAACGAAGCCGAACTGAGCGCGGCGGTCAGACGGCCGAGGCCGCCGTGGGGCTCGCACTGCCACTCGGCGGGTCGGCCGCGGCGGCGGCCGAGTCGACACTCGGGTGGATCCTCATTATTGCTGGGCAGGGCGATCGCGGATATCCGCTGTTGCTGCGCCATGCCGAGCGAGCCGACCAGATGGCGCGAGGCCCCAACGGCGATTCGTGCCGGCTCGGCTGGGTTGTTCGCATGCTGGATGGAGGATTACGACACAGTCGCGGAGTCAGCTCGAGCGCGCGATTCTCCTGGCGCGAGAACAGGGTCTCGTGAGCAACCTCCCGCTCGCGCTGGGGGCCATGGGCGAACTGGAGTTCCGTGTCGGCAATTGGTCCGTGCCCGCAGTCGCGCTCGAAGAGGCTCTCCGGCTTGCTGAAGATGCCGACCAGTTCCTGCATTTCGGCCACACCGTATTACTGGTGCTCGCCGCCGCGACCGGCGACATTCATGGCGCGGGCGCCTACGCCGATAGCGTCTCGGCTATCGCGGCTCTCAGCGGCAGCAAGTCACTTGAGATGCACGCTCACGCGGGCAGGGGCATGCTCGAGCTGGGCCTCGATCACCCGGAGGCGGCGATCGCCCACCTGTCGCGGACCCGCGAGATCGCGGAACGCGGTGGTTTCGCAGAGCCCAACTACGTGCAGTGGAGTCCCGACCTGATCGAGAGCCAGATCCGCGCAGGGCTGGAGCACGAAGCGCGCAACACGCTGGCGCAGTTTGAGACCCAGGCGCAGCGAACCGGCCGCCGCTGGGCGCTGGCCAACGCCGCCCGCTGCCGCGGTCTGCTAGCTCCTCGGGAGATGGTCGACGCGGTCTTCGCTGAGGCGCACCGGCTCGTCTGCGCTCTGCCTTCGCCGTTTGAGCGCGCGCGAACCGAGCTGTGCTGGGGCGAGCGCCTGCGACGCGATGGCCGCCGCGTCGACGCACGTCGGCACCTGCACGACGCGCACCAGGCCTTCGAAGCGCTCGGCGCGGCGCCCTGGGCCGAGAAGGCCGCGCGGGAGTTGCGTTTCAGCGGCGGTCGCGCCCGCCGCGGGCTTCGAGCCCGAAGCGACGAACTCACCGCGCAGCAGCTGCAGATCGCGACGATGGTCGCCGAGGGCCTGACGAACAAGAACATCGCGGCGGCGCTGTTTCTCAGTCCGAAGACGATCGAGTTCCACCTCGGCCATGTGTACCGAAAGCTGGAGGTCAACAATCGCACCCAGCTCACGCGCGCTCTGTTGAGCTCGCCCGCTACGCACTAGGGATTTTCCCGGCGCGAGAAGGTGCGCGGTGGGTAAGAGTCGCCGCGAGACCTTCCGGGGCTGCATGCCGTGAACCCTTCTCGTCTCCCAGAAAGGAGACCGCATGGCCGTCCACCGAAGGAGCCTCGCCGCGATTGCCGCTCTCGCGCTCGTGGGCACGCATCAGCGAAAGGAGCCGCGGGGTGGTAGCGGTCACGTCCGGGCTCGTGTGCTTCGGGTTCGCGTCGAACGCGCTTGCCGACGAGCCGAGATACTCGATTGCGGCCAACGTCAACGATGTGGCGATCGTGACCACTCGTGGTCCGAATCTGGTCTGGCTCGCCAACGACCCGGTCCGACGGGTCGGCAAGCCGGCTGGACCGCGCCGGCCTCCAACGACCCGGTGACGATCAGCTTCACGCAACTGGTCAAGGCCACCGACGCGCTGCGCACCGTCGCCTACAACCGCACCCTGACGTTCACGCTCTCCACCACGAAGCCGTGAGAGGAACAACGATGACCTTCCGACGAACCACGATCACGGCATTGGTCGCGGTCGCCGTGCTCGGCTGCGCGTCGAGCGCCCGCGGCGCCGACCCGCCGACTCACGCAATCAATGCAAACGTCAACGATGCGGGCATCGACAACGCCCGCGGGCAGAACCTGATCTGGCTCGCGGGCGACCCGGCGCGGCGGGTCGGGAAGCTGCTCGTGTTCTTGCCGCTCGGGGCGGTGAACAACTTCCCGTCGAACTTCCAAGAGCTCGGGGCCCAGGGCGGGCGTCTCGGCTATCACACGATCGTCCTGGCGTACAAGAACGAGGCCCCAATCGCTATGGCTCCGCCGGTCGGATGTGGCAACGGCGTGGACGCCTCGACCGCGCCGCCGGACTGCGCGATCAACGCGCGCATGGAGATGCTCGATGGACGCGGCGAATCGACCGTCGTCAACGTCGACCGCGCCAACAGCATCGAGAACCGCCTCAACAAGGTGCTCCAGCACTTGGACGCGACCTACCCCGGCGAAGACTGGTCGCAGTTCCTGGACGCCGGCGGCGAGCCGAAGTGGTCTGAGACGGTGATCGCCGGCGGGTCGCTCGGCGCCGGGCAGGCCGCTCTGATCGCAAAACTGCACTCGGTGCACCGCGTGTCCTTGTTTGCCGGCTGGACCGATGCCAACCACGGCTGGGTCACGCTCGGGGCGACGCCCTCGAGCAAGTACTCCGCGCTCATTCACGCGCGCGACAACTTCTTCGCGAGGATGTGCAAGGTCAATCCGGAGGACGGACACGAGGGCGCGTACCTCGCAATCGGCCTGACCGCGAGCTGCCCGCTGCCGGACTTCACGGTCCCGCCGGCACCGGTCGACCCGGCCAACCCGTACCTGGTCGAGAACCGCCAGCCGCCGTTCGGGACCCCGCTGCACGTGTTCAATCTCGAGTACGCGCCGGGTCAGCCGGTCGTCGGCGACCCGTATCACGCGAGCACGGTCCGCGACGCCTACGTCGCAAAGGAGCCCGACGGCATCACGCCGTCGCACCTGCTCGTGAACGCGTGGCGCTCGGTCCTCGGCGACAGCGACGCCGACACCTACCTCGACCCGGGCGAGAACCTCGACCACGCCGACAACTGCCCGCAGGTCGCCAACGCCGACCAAGCCGACGCCGACAACGACAACATCGGCGACGCCTGCGATAGCGACCGCGACGGCGACACCGTCGCCAACGCCACCGACAATTGCCCCGACGCCGCCAACGCCAGCCAGGCCGACGCCGACAACGACGGGCTCGGCGACGCCTGCGACGCCACGCCACACGGCACGACCCCGCCGGTAATCACCGTTGCCGGCACGACCGTCGATGCGACCGGTCCCGCCGGCGCCCTCGTCGCCTACACCGCTACCGCCGCCGACGACCTCGACGGCACGGTTCCGGTCACCTGCACCCCCGCGGCCGGCCAGTTCGCCATCGGCGCCACGACCATCACCTGCTCGGCCACCGACGCCGGCGGCAACACCGCGAACCCGATCTTCTCCGTGACGGTCCGCGGCGCGCCCGAGCAACTCGGACGGCTGGTCACCAAGGTCGGCGGCTCGCCGGCGCTCGCGGCGCTGTTCGCGAGCGTTGACCCGACCCGGCCGCTCCAGCGCCTCGCGGTATGCGTCACGCTGCGCGCGTTCATCGTCCTAGTGCCGTTCGTCGCGCCCACGAACGCGGCCCAATGGATCGCCGACGCGAACCGGATCCGGGCGGTGCTCGCCTGCTGAGCAAGGTCCGACGCGACTCCGGCGACGCTCGTTGGCCGATGGGGCTCGAGCGCGCCGGAGTCTGCCCGTTCGGCGGGCACCTTGGCGGCACACGCGAGTCGCGTGCGACCACAGCATCAGCCCGAGCTACGACGCGAACTGCAACACCGTCGCTTCGTCAAATTGCTTTCCATCGCCATCGGTACGGAGCGTGCCGGCGGCGGGTCGCGACTATCGAGGGTGTGGGACGACACGTATCGTTCGACGACGGTCGAAAGATACGCTTTTGTGGAAGAGCGCTACTTCGCCGAGCGGCACGGCAGGCCGCGGGCAAAGTGGGAACGGCGACCACTTGGCCGGAATCTGAGTAGCCGAGGTCTCAGCAGCCTGAGACCTCGCGCTCGTGTTCTCTAGTCACGTGCCGATAGTTGCAAGTATGCAGTCGCCGAATGATCGACGTGGAGATCGGGCGCCGATACGCCGATCGTTCCGTGCGGCTGCGCGCGGCCATCGGCTACAGCTGAGCGCCATTGCCGTCGCGATCGTGGTCCTTGCAGGCATCGTGGCCGTCTCGATCACGACGCTGCGTGGCCGCGCGGACCGCGCGCGGCAGGTTCAGCTGATCGTGGCCGAGATCGACGGCGACGCGCAGCACCTAAGTCGCATCGAAGCGCAGTCGGAGGTTGCCCCCGGGCTCACCCCGGCGCTTGACGCGGAGTTCGAACTCGTCCAACAGCGCATGGACGGCCTAATCGAAGACTATGCCCGCCGCACCGGTCGGGCCGACGCGCGCCAGTTGTCCGCGCAGACGCACCGCTACATGCAGGCCGTGTCCAGGGAGTTTGTGCTCCGAAGAGATGGCTGGGTCGCAATCGGCAAGGAGTTCGGCCATCGTGTGGTCGACCCGCGCTTCGAGAGCCTGCAACGCCAGCTGGAGGTCGTCGGCAAGACGCAGGGCGAGAGCGCGAAGGCCGCGTCCGCGGCGACGGACCTCGGGATCGGTGTCAGTCTCCTGCTCGGCGCCCTGGCCCTTGTCGCAATGCTTGTACGACTGGACTCGATTCGAGGCGCTGCGGCCCGCGAGCGCCACCAGGATCTCGAAGTCCAGGCGCTGTCTGACGCCCTCACCGGCCTCCCCAACCGCCGCCAGCTGATGCTCGACCTCGATCATGCGTCCCTCCGGGCCGGCGCAGGTATCCGGTGTCTCCTCGTCCTGTGCGATCTCGACGGGTTCAAGGCCTACAACGACACCTTCGGTCACCTCGAAGGCGATCTGCTGCTCGGCCGATTGAGCGCCAAGCTCGCCCGGACGGCGGCTCCCAACGGCACCGCCTACCGGCTCGGCGGCGATGAATTCTGCGCGCTGTTGTGCGTTGATCAAGACGAGCAGGAGCTGGCTCTGGCGGAATGCCACGCCGCACTCTCTGAGAGCGGAAGCGGCTTTGACATCCGCGCGTCGATCGGGTCGGTGGTCCTGCCCGATGAGGCGTCGGACTCCTCGACGGCGCTGCGGCTGGCTGACGAGCGCATGTACGCACAGAAGAACGAGCGCGGAGCGTCCGTCACGCACCAGCTCCGCGCCGTGATCCTGCGCGTCCTCGCCCTCCAGGACCCTGATCTCTACGGCCACGTCCAGGGCGTCGCCCGCCTCGCCGCGGGCGTTGGGCGGCGGCTCGATCTCGACGACGCGCAGATCACGAACCTCGTACGCGCCGCCGAGCTGCACGACGTCGGCAAGATCGCCATCCCCGACAGCATCCTGCACAAGCCCGGACCGCTCGATCCCGACGAACAGGAGTTCATTCGACGACACACCCTCATCGGCGAGAACATCCTCAGCGCCGCACCCGTGCTCGCCGGGATCGGCAGGCTCGTGCGCTCCAGCCACGAACGCTACGACGGCACCGGCTATCCGGACGGGCTGCGCGATGACGAGATCCCGCTTCCCAGCCGCATCATCTTCGTCTGCGACTCCTTCGACGCAATGACCACCGATCGCCCCTACCGCAAGGCGATGACTGACACGGAAGCGCTCGCCGAGCTCAAACACTGCGCCTTCACGCAGTTCGACCCGGCCGTCGTCGACGCCTTCGCCACCGAGCTTGCCGCGCTCAAAACGACGGGCCGAACTGCCGGTGACGAGCGCCACGGGCTCGACCCTCCCGGGGTACATCGCTCAGCTAAACCGAGCGACGTCCCTCCGCAACCGGCCGCAACGAATCGCCCCGCGAGCTGCGCTGAGCCGCCTCGGGTCTGACGAAGACCGATCGTCGTGCTCTGGCGCGCCGGCCTGCGCATCCAAGCCAGCGCTGGACCTTCAGCGAGTTCGACCTCGACGCGCGGCGCGGCTCGGTCCTGGTGCGCTGCGGCAAGGGCGGGCGCCGCCGCGAAGTCGGCATCGACGACTGGGCTTCGACCAACGCCAACCCTGGCTCACCGCTCCGCCGACCACCGATGCTCCCCGTCAGCGCCGGCCTCGCACTCCCCTTCGCTCGCTGACCGAATCGATATGCAGCGGCTCCCCGCCGGCGCGGCCACTGCCGCTCTCCGACGTCGGGACGTCGTGTTGGGTCCCGATCCCCGGCCCAGCCGTGCTGGGACGGCTGCGCCGGGAGGGTCCGCTCGTCTACGGCGCGGTCGTGGCCAGGGTGAGCGTCAGGGTCTTGTCGTAGGTGCCAGTGCGCAGCGGCTCGTTGGCGCCGATGGACTGCTTGAAGCCGAGCGTGAACGCATCGTTGCTGCGCGGAGCGCTGTACACGCGCAGCGGCGTCGGAGCATCGGTGCCACCGACCGGAGCGTAGGCCCCATCGTTGGAGTTCGCCTGCAGCGGCTGCGCCAGGCTGAACGCGCCGTTGACCAGGTGTCCGGTGTGCGTTGGGCTCGGGTCGGCGACGCTCAACATCGCATCAGCAGCGGTGCTGGTGATCGTGGCCGTGGTCGAGCCCGTGTAGTCGGCCGCCAGACCGGGGACGAACGCGCCGAGGGTTGCCGGCGCGCCGAGCGTCAGCGCGAGCGTCGCGGGGACGGTGCCGCCGACGGTGCCCTTCGCCGTGGCGATCGGAGCCAACGGCGCGGGGCACGGGGTCACCTTCCCGGTGCGGTACTCGACGTTCTCGCACGAGAACGGTTGCGACGCGGTGCCGTCCACGTGCAGCCGCAGCCACAGGCGCGGATTGTTGGTCGACCCCTGGACGACGAAGCGGGTGACGTTGGCCGGCATGCCGGCAGGGCGATCGACGAGGAACAGGTGCGAGTCGCCCTCCATGAGCAGCACCGGCTTGACGAAGCGCGTCGCGCGTTCGGCGATCTTGGCCTGGATGGGGGCGAACGCGCTCTGGCTGCCCATGTTGGCTTGCAGGCCGATCGCGACGGCCGCGGACCCGTCGCGCTCGGCCGCGTCGAAGGTCGCGTCGATCCACGCGAGCGTCGCGGCGCCGCGCGTCGTGTACTCCGCGACGCGGAGTGCTCGCTCCTCGGCCGTCTCGGGTTTGCGCACGCCGTTCTCGGTGCGATCGCCGAACCACGTCGCCTGGTTGTCATCCGAGCCCACGACGTGCACATCCGCGAACGTCACGCCGGACTGGGTCCAGCGCACATTCTCTGGGAACGCGTCGGACTGATAGGCGACCGTCTCCGCGCCTGCGCCGAGCGTACGCCCGTGAATGGGGAAGAACACGCGCCGGATCGCGTCCAGACGCTCCGTGGGGAGGTAGGCGCCGTTGTTGGCTCGGTGGCAGTCCGTCCACTCGTTATCGCCGGGCGTGTAGACGAAGGAGTCCGCGAACGTCTGGAAGTCCGCGAGGCGTGCGGCGAAGTAATCGTCGTCGCAGCGCGAGCTGCCGTCCTTGATGTCGCCAAGGTGGAGCACCCGGCCCACCGAAGGGTCCGCGTTGATTTCCGCGACGTCAGTTGGGAAGCCGGCGATCTGCACGGCACCGTAGGGCACGTCGCCGATCACGGCGAGCGTCGAAGCGTCATTGGTCTGGGCATGCGCCGGCGCGGCACCAACAAGCGCGGCGGCGGCCAGGAGAGAGAGGAGATATCGCATCGCCCGGGACTCAAGCGCGCCTGCACCCCCGAATTGTGTCCAGACAGTTGCGTGGTCCACGCGGCGGGGGCTGGTGAACACACGCCACCTCGCCTACGACGAAAGCAGCGGCCCGCCCGTACGTCTGTCCCGCAGCCTTGCTCAGCGTCGATCACGAGAGCACCGGCCTCGCCGCAAGTTGACGGGCGAGGTCATGCGTGAGCCGACGGCGAACACGCGTGGCGCAGCGGTCGTGGCCACGGAGGTACGCTCGCCAGACCCGCGGGATCGCGGCGGGTTTCGCCTAGGGTGGGTCCCCCAATGGCCGACCGTGACTGGAGTGCAGAGTTCCTTCGCAGACGCGAGATCTACGACGCGTTCCGCGTCGCGCTCTGCGACCGACTCGGCGCGTCGATCGACCGCGAGGCAATCGCGCTCTCGCTGATCGAGTCCCGGACCAAGACGGTGAAGAGCTTCATCGAAAAGGTCACGAGCAAGGGCAAGTACGCCGATCCGCTCGAGGAGATGACCGACGTCGTCGGGCTGCGCGTGATCGTCTACTACCCGGACGACGTGCGCGCCGTCGGCACGCTGATCGAGCGCGAGTTCGACATCGACTGGGCGAATTCGTCCCGGCGCGGCGAGGACGATCCGCCCGACCGCTTCGGGTACCGGTCCGATCACTACATCGTCCGCACCCCGGCCGACGAACGGTTCGCCGGGCTGAGTGCGGAGATCCAGGTGCGCACGGTCATGCAGCACGCCTGGGCGGCCGTCGACCATCGCATCCGCTACAAGGCCGACGATCTGCCGCGTGACCTGAGCCGCCGGCTGTTCCGCCTCAACGCGCTCCTCGAGATCGCGGACGAGCAGTTCGCGGGACTCCAGCACGCCAGCCTCGACCGCAGCGCCGAGTACGCGGACGCGGTCGAGCACGGCGACCTCGGGGTCACCATCGACATCCTCTCACTGCGGGCGTTGGTCGACCGTGAGGACATCGGCCCGCGCTGGGTCCGGCGGGCTGTGACCATCGGCTACAACCAGGTCGACCCGGGCGAAGACGGTGGCGAGGCCCTTGAGCGCCTGCTGCTGGTGGTCCGAGGGCTCGGCGTGGCGCGGGTCGCTGATGTCGCGGCGCTGCTGCCCGACGACCCGGATGTCGGCGACTCGGTGCTTCGCGACGTGCTCGCCAGCCTGAGCCTCCGACCCGGCCAAGCCCGGTTCTGGGCCTTCCCGGGCGACGTGCTCGCACTGCTCATCCTCGGGCTCGTGGGGACGCCGGAGCTGATCCGGAAGTCGAACTTCCGGCGCGAGATCCAGGACGTGCTGCTGCGGCGACTGGCGCCCGAGTAGCGCAGCGAGCGGAGGCGTGCCGAGGACGCGACGGCAGTTGTCGCGCCGCCCCGGCCTCCGGCGCCCTAACGCTTGACGGTGGCGTCGGGCACGACGCCCTCGACGACAGCCACGTCGAGGTGACTGAGGTCCTCCACCTCGTGCTCGATTCCGCCGCCGGCGTCGCCCTCGCGTTGTCGATCCTCCTTGCGGATACTCTTCGCCTGGCGCTTTTCGCGCACCTTCGTCTCGCGGTTCAGCTTTGCGAACGTCGTCTTCTTTTTGCCAGCCACGGTTGATCTCCAGGTCGTACAGCGAACGCGCACCTGCGAGGCACGACGGCGACGCGGTGAGCACGGTTCTCCGGTCGGCGGACGCACGACCTCGCTTGAAAGCCTAGCCACGTTCACCCCGGACGCGCTTTGGGCGCACCGAATCGAGGCGTCGCAACGGCCACCGAGGGCGAGGGACGGCTTCGCATCGTCACTCTCCAGTCGCCGCACGGTCGTCACCGCTCGTCGTACTCCCTGTCACCGCCCATGTCTCGTGACGTTTGATCGTGCCTGCAGCTGCCGCACTCGCCTGGAAGGGAGCGGCGCCGCGAACGGCGGCCGTGGCGTCGCGACGTATCGAAACCGTCGAATAGCGCTACTTCGGCGAGTCCCTAGTCGTGAGCGATAGCTAGCGATATCATCGAGGGATGCCTGACGTATTGATCCGTGACGTTCCGGCCGAGGATCTGGCTCGCATTGATGCTCATGCCGCACGGCAGGGGTTGTCGCGCACCGAGTACCTGCGTCGGCGGTTGAGCCAGGATGCAGCGCGGTCGACGAGTCCGGTGAAGGTCGGGGATCTGGAGCGGTTCTCGTCGCGGTTCCGGGATCTCGGTGACGCCGAGGTCATGCGCGGCGCGTGGTCGTGAACCCCGCTGCGGAAGGGGCGGGCTGGCTGGTCGACAAATCGGCGTTGGTGCGTCTCGGGGCCAGCGCGGATGCCGAGGGCTGGGCGAGCCGTATCGAGCGGGGACTGGTGCGGATCGCGACGGTCACGTTGCTCGAGGTGGGGTACTCGGCTCGCAACGCTGCGGAGTTGCGTGCCGGCTACGCGCAGCCGCCGATCGCGTCGATGCCCGTCGAGTACGCAACGCCGGTGTCCGAGGACCGGGCAGTGCAGGTGTTGAGCGTGCTCGCGGAGCGCGGAACCCATCGCGCCCCGTCGATTCCCGACCTGCTGATCGCAGCGGTCGCGGAGAGTGCGGGCTTGATTGTGTTGCACGACGACAAAGACTTCGACTTGATCGCCGACGTCACCGGCCAGCGGGTCGAACGTCTACGGCAATAGCGTCCCCGCCGGTTTCGCTGGCGCGACGAGCAGTCGTCGCGGCGGCTTCTGTTAGGAGCCTAGAACGCGACTTCTCAGAACACTCTCGACCTTGACGTCGCGGCGCGATGTCCAACCCCCTCGCTCTACAAACACCCAATCCTCCAACGATCCCCCCCCCCCCCCAAACTCGAGGTGATGCGAGCGCATCCAGCGATCGAGTCGATGTGCCTCTCTAGCGACGGCCCGCGGGTGCAGGTGTGCTCAGGACGGAGGCAGCGGCAGCCCTGATAGCTGCACGAGTGACAGCGCGAGCAGTGCGATGCCCAGGCCGATCAGGCCGTAGCGAACGCCTCGGTAGGGGAAGTGGGTCGAGATGCCGACCAAGAAGAGGATGCTGGCCAGGACGACCGTGAGCCGGATGTACTTGTCGGCGGTCGCGCCGTCCTTCTCGCCGTCGAGGAAGGCTGCTTTGGCCTGGCGGTCGGCGGTCCGGGCCTCGACCTCACCGGGCCGCTTGTACTGCGGCATGTACGTGGGTCCCAGCGGCGCTTCGGGGTCCGTCTCGGGCTTCGTCGCCCGCCAGGCGTCGAAGGCGACCTTGAACGCGGGCCGGAACCGGTGCTCCGCCAGACGCATGGCGGACTGATTGCCCACGGCGTAGGCCGCGAACCAGGACTCGAAGGTCGACGAGTCGAAGTCACGTAGCTCGCCCGAGTCGGCATCGGCCCGGCTCGCCTCGATCCGCAGGCTCGAAGCGGTGGCCAGTTTCACGCGCGACTCGGTCGACCACTTGGCTGCCGCATACCCCGACCATGCCGCGAGCAGTGCCACGAGCGAGAGCAGGACCGCCTCGGTGATGGAGATAAGACGGTCGCGCCGCTCGTGCGGGTGGGCGTGTTTCGCGTGCTCGCTGATCTCCTTCCCGACCTCGCTCGCTGAAAGCCCCTCCGGCATGGAAGGAGCCTACCCTGGCGATCCACTGGCTCAGAGTGCGAGCGTCGCCTCGGTTTCGGTGCTCGCTGCTCCGTTGGGCGAACCGCGGCAGCGACGCAGAGCGCCGGCGCTTGCGCCATGGTGCTTCACAGCGCCTCGGCGATCACCCTCTCCTCCGCGCTGCCGAGGACGTATTTGCGGAGCAGGCCCCCTCCTCCCGCGTCTGGTACGCCATGTGCGAGCGAGTCGCCGCCTCGCTGTCATGTCGGCCAGCCGGTCTGCGATCGACACCGAGAGCGCCGGAAAGCTCACCCGATCAACGAGCTCGCCGACCGGGCACGGCGCCTCGCGGGCCGCGGGGACCGGAGCCCGCCGCGGGCTCGCCACAACATCGCGCCGCTGACCGAAGGGCTCGCTCTGGCGGCTTGAGGGTGGGGCGCGTAGCGTCGGGCGGTCGCACGATGACCGCGACCGCGACACCTCCCCCGAGCACACGGCGCGCGGTATCGCTCGCCGATGGAGTCGTGCTCGCGGGCGTGGTGTGCCTGCTCGCGTTCCCGGTGCTGGCGCGGGTGGCCGCCGATCGACTGCCGGTACGGCCTCCGGCGGCGTTCCCGCCGCCGCCCGCCGCTGTCCGCCCGGCGCCGCTGCGCGATCTGCCGGCCGGGTTGCAGCCGGGGCCTGCGGCGCGCCGGCCGGAGGATCTGCGACCGGCCGCGGTTGCGCTGCTCGGTGAGCGGACCGCCGCCCGGCTGCTGGCGTTTGTCAGCGCGCGGACCTTCGACGCGCCGACCGGCGACGGTAATCCTTATCGCTACGCCCAGCTGGATCGGATCCTGCCGCCTGCGTTCGCGTCCTCGCAGGTCGCGGCTGCGACCGACCTGGGCGCGCGCCTGACCCTGCTGCCCGACGTCGCGGCCGCGCCGGCGGCGTACGCCGTGCTCGACCGCGCGCGGGCCACCGGAGCGTGCGCCCCGTCGCTCGACGTGCTGTTGCTCGTTGCCGCAGACCTGTCGCCTCACCTCGGCGTGATCGAGGCGGAGGCGCGCCGCGCACGGGCAGCCTGCCGCGGCAACCCCGTGCCCGGCTCGATCCTCGGGCAGGTCCAGTCACAGCTCGCCCTGGCCACAAGCGGCGACCCGCGCGACGCGGCAGCGGGCGCGCTGTCGACGTTCCGGCGGCTCGAGCGCGAGTTCCCGGGGTCGGCCGCGGGGTGGAGCGGCGAGGGGGACGCCCACCTGCGCATCGCCGCGGTCGTCGCGGGCGAGACGCCCGAGCGCGCGTTCGTCATCCGGCACCAGTACGCGCGGGCGCTGGCCGCCTACCGCCGTGCGGCCGCGCTGGAGCCGGGCCTCGAGCTGGAGGCCGGCGTCGGCAGCGCGCTCGTGGGCCTCGGCCGCCCCCGCGAGGCGGCCGAGGTGCTGCAGCGGGTGGTCGCGGACCGCCCGCGTTCGCAGCGGCTGCAGCGGCAGCTGATGCTCGCCCTGGAACGGGCGCATCGCTTCGCCGCGGAAGCCGGTGTCGCCCGCCGGGTGATCGAGCTCCCCGACGCGCCGGAGCCGGGACCGGGGGTGTATCCGGCCGTGCCGGCGCCGCCGGGAGGCCACCACGCGGAGGTCGTCGGGCTGCTCTCGCTGGGGGCCGGCCGCCTTGCGCCGTTGTCCGTCCAGCTGTTCCCCAAGTACGACCTCGTGGCGCCCGCGGCGGCGGTCATCGACACCTCCTTCATCCCCGTGTACCGGGACGAGGCGGGCGTCACCGATGACGCCCAGGCGTGTCCCGAGCTCGCGTATCGTCGGGCGCTTGTGCTCGCTGGCTCGCCGGCGTCATCCCTCATCCAGTATCCGGCCGAGTTCGCCTGCGGGCAGGAGTCGGACTCGCTGAAGGCGATCGCCCAGCTGGAGCTCGGTGACCGCCGCGGGGCGCAGGTGACAATGGCTCGCGGCACCGCAGGGGAGTCGATCGATGAACTGCGCCAGAACCTTTGGCGCTGGGCGGGCGACCTGCCGCGGGCCGAGCGCCACGCCCGTGAATGGGTCGCGGCGACGCACCACGCGCCGGAGGCGGTACTGCGCCTCGGCGAGATCGAGTTCCTGCGCGGACGCTTCGATGACGCGGCGGCCGACTTCGGCGACGCCGCGCGGCGAGCGCGCGACCGGTCCGCGACGTCGAGCCGGATCGAGGCCGAAGCCACGCTGGACCGCGGCGCCGCGCTCGCCCGCGCGGGCCGGCGCCCCGAGGCCGTCGCCGCGCTGCGCGCGGCCGACGACATCGCTCGCGCTCGCGCTCCGGGCCGCGGAGTCACCGTGTCGATCCTCCCGGGCAGGGCGATCTCGGGTCACGCGCGCCTCCAGCTTGCCGACGCCGAGCGCGAGGCCGGCGCGCTGCGGGCGGCGGCGGAGGACTACGCGGGCGCGCGCTATCACGGGCTGCCGCAGGCGACCACCGGTGCGCTCGAGAACAACGCGGCGATCGTGGACATCGCACTCGGCCACGACGCGCAAGCGGAGCGCGCGACGCGCCGGGCCCGTGCCGTCGACCCGGAGAGCCCGGCGTATCTGATGACCGCCGCCTACGCCGCCGCGCGCGCCGGCCGCGTCGCCACGGCGATCCGGCGCTACGGAGCGACGCTCACGGCCGACCCCACGACCTTCGGCGCCGCGAACGACCTCGGCGTGCTGCACGCGCGCCGCGGGGACACGCAACGCGCCGTCGCCGCGCTGCGGCGCGCCGTGGGCGCCGACGAGCGCTACGCGCTCGGCTGGTTCAACCTCGGCGTGGTCCTTGGTGGGATGGGCCCAAGACACCTGTTCGCGTCGCAAGGCGCGCTGGCGCGCGCCTTCGCGCTCGATCCGGCCCTGCGCGACCGCGAGCGCGTGCCCACGCTCGACGCGCGCACCTACCGCACCGGCCTCGACGTCGCGCGGCCGCTGCCGGCGGAGTGGACCTTCGCGTCCTCGCAGCGCCACGCGCCGACCAAGACCGCCGGCCTCGCGGCCCTGCTGCTGGTCGCCCTAACGCTCAGCCGGACCCTGACGATGACCGGCTCCGGCCGCGGGCTCGCCGAGAAGCGGCTCGGTTCGCTCGACCGCGCGAGCGGTCGCTACCTGCGCCGCTTCCGGCACCCGGCGATCGCGACGTCGCCACGCTGGCAGTGTTCGCCTGGCCGCTCGTACGCGCGCCGGGCGGCGGTGTGAGCGCCGCAGTCGCGGGCGCCCTCGGCCTCGTCGTGCTGCTCGCGGTCGCGCTCCGCGTCCGCGCCCGTGTCGCCGGGCGCCAGGAGACGTGGGCGCCCGGCGTCGTCTTCGGACTCGGCACGGCGGTCGCCGGGCTGATGTGGGCGCCGTTGCCGGTGCTGAAGGGCAAGGCAAGCGCCCGGGCTGCATTGGGCCGCGCCCGTCGCGATTGCCTCGGTCGCGTTGCCGCTCGTGCTCCTGACCGCATGGACGAACATCCCGCTGACGCGCAGCCTCGCGGCAGCCGCGCTTGTAATGGCGGCCTCGCTGCTCACGCCGGTCAAGCCGGTCGACGGCGGCGCAATCGCCGAAGCCGGAGGCACGGCCGCGGGACTCACCGCAATCGGCCTCGCCGTCCTGCTCGCGCTCGGGCTCGTCTAAGCCTGAATCCACGAAAGCGCCGGACAACCGGCATGAAGAAGGGAATGGAAGAGTCCTACGTCGAAGATCTAGCGAGTCACGATGGCCCCGCCCATGCGTTGGCGTTCCGTGAGGGCGCAGCGAAGCGTTGGTGTCGGGGTGCGCGCAGGCCGGCTATTGCAGCCTCGAAATGGGCACGATTGGGGTGCCGACGTGCTGTGGATCAGCGGAAGGCAACATCAGTGGCGGCGTTTTCGCGAGCCGTCATCGAACCCCGCGGGGTCGAAGAACCCGTGCATGCGCGTGATCTCTTCATGCTGAGAACCGGGAGGTCTCACGGTCACCCGCCTGTCGTGATGGAGGGGCGGGTCGTGCGGGGAACGCCGACGGCGGTAATCCCGTGATGGACGATCGTGAGAGGTCGGACGGTCTGGTAGTACCGGTGAAGCTGGCGAACAATGCCCAAGGCGGGGCGGCGGAGTCGGTGGAGGGAAGCGGACCGGCCAAGGGGAACACGACCAGCGAAACGCGCCCCGGACACGGTGCCGGGCACGGCGCGCCAAGCGAGCTTGGGCGTGTGCGCCGAGTGGCAGTAACGGACAAGCAAGTGCGGTTCACTGCGCTCCTGCACCATGTCGACGTCGACCGTCTGCGGGCGGCGTACTTCGCGCTTCGGCCGAAGGCCGCTCCGGGGGTGGACGGGGTCACGTCGGCGGACTACGGGCTGGCTCTGGAGGTCAACCTTCGGGATCTCCACGCTCGGGTTCATAGGGGTGCGTACCGGGCGAGACCGTCGCGGAGGGTGTACATACCGAAACCGGACGGGCGGCTTCGGCCGCTCGGGGTCGCCGCGCTGGAGGACAAGATCCTTCAGCGGGCGGTGGTGGAGGTGCTGAACGCCATCTATGAGACGGACTTTCTCGGGTTCTCCTACGGGTTTCGGCCGGGTCGCAGCCCGCATCACGCGTTGGATGCGCTCGCCGCTGGGATCGTTGGCAAGAACGTGAACTGGGTGCTCGACGCTGATTTCAGCGACTACTTCTCCAGCCTCGACCATCAATGGCTGATGAAGTTCTTGGAGCACCGGATCGCGGACGAGAGGGTCCTGCGGCTGATCCAGAAATGGCTGGCCGCGGGGGTCATCGAGAACGGGTCGTGGACGGCGTTCGAAGAAGGCGTACCGCAAGGGGCATCGGTTTCTCCGTTGCTCGCGAACGTCTACGCGCACTACGTCCTTGACCTCTGGGTCCACCAGTGGAGGAACGGCACGCCCACGGCGATGTGATCGTCGTGCGCTGGGCCGATGACTTCGTGGTGGGGTTCGAGCACCGGGAGGACGCCGAGCGGTTCTGGGCAGAGCTTCGCGACAGGCTCGCGAGCTTCGGCTTGGAACTGCATGCCGAGAAGACGCGGTTGATCGAGTTCGGGCGCAACGCCGCCCGTGACCGTCGGGCGCGTGGGCTTGGCAAGCCTGAGACGTTCCAGTTCCTCGGATTCACGCACGCGTGCGACCGGACGCGGAAGACGGGACGGTTCAAGCTGCGGCGGATCACGGACTCGAAACGGATACGCGCCAAGCTGCTCGCCGTCAAACGCGAGATGGCCAGGCGGATGCATCTGCCCATTCCAGAGCAGGGCGTCTGGCTCGCCAGCGTCCTGCGAGGGCACTACGGCTACTACGCGGTGCCCGACAACATCGAGGCGCTCCGCGCCTTCCGTCAAGGGATCATCCGGCACTGGCTCAGAACGCTCCGGCGTCGCAGCCAGCGACACCGGCTGTCCTGGCAGCGGATGGATCTCCTCGCTGACCGATGGCTACCCCTGCCGCGGATCCTGCATCCCTGGCCCGAGCAGCGATTCGCCGCTATCACCCAAGGCAGGAGCCCAGTGCGGTAGTCCCGCACGCTGGGATCTGCGCGGGGGGCGGCTGGCAACAGCCGTCCCTACCGCAACCGGTGTCGGCGGTTCCGGCGGGTTCGTTAAGGTGACCTCCCAAGCAGGGCTTTGTAGCGACAGATTGCGGCTGTCGCGGCCCGGCTCGGGAGGTCACCTTCATGGTGAACGAATCGGCGGTCGTGGTCTTTGATGATGAGCGGGCGGTCGCGAACGCGGGCGTGATGCTGCCGGCGTTGTTGGCCGGGCGTCTGGGCTTGGAGGCGTTGGTCGAGGAGTGCGTGGATCTCGGCGATCGTCCGGGGGCGGCGAACCCGGGGCGCAAGGTGATGACGCTGTGCTCGGCGATGGTGCTGGGCGCGGACTGCATCGAGGACTGCGACCTGCTGAGGTCGGGGCAGACCAGCGCGGTGCTCGGTCACGGGGTGGCGGCGCCCTCGACCTTGGGCACGTTCTTGCGGGCGTTCACGTTCGGGCACGTCCGCCAACTCGACCGGGTCCTCGGACTGGCCTTGGAGCGGGCGTGGGCCGCCGGGGCCGGGCCGGGCGATCAGCGCCTGATCGTGGATGTCGATTCTTCGTCGGGGAGGTCCACGGCTACCAGAAACAGGGCGCGGCCTATGGCTACACCCGCAAGCTCGGTTATCACCCGTTGCTGGCGACCCGCGCTGACAACGGCGAGGTGCTCCACATCCGGCTGCGCAAGGGCTCGGCGAACATCTTGCCCTCGAACGCCCCGAATCTAGTGACGCAACGATGTCCCTTCTCGACGAAGTGATGCTTCTCGTCTCGATCGCATCACGTTCACGAATGGGCCTGCCCGCGCTCGTGAACGCGCTGGCGACGGTCGCCGTTCTGGCCACCGACGGGGCGATCGTGGGACGCCCATCCGCGCGGCCGCGGCGTTTGAAGGGGGCGCTCGTGGGCCAGGGCATCCGCGTGGGCGCCGGCATCATCCTCAACGCGCTCAATTCCGCGCTCAAGCGAGCACGACAGCAGGCACTGGTGCAGATCCTGAACGCGCTCGACAACGCGGTGGGCCCCGGAGTGGTGGCAAGACATTGATACGCGACTCGGTCCCAAGAGCACCGCAGCCTGCGGTGTTGGCTCGCCTGGCCCCCGCGAGCCCCGGACGCGCGGCGCCGACCGCGGCGGGTGGCCCGGGGTGGCCGGACGGCCCCCGGCCAGGCTCCAGTCGAGCGCGCGGTCCTTGCCGCACGCCGACTATCGCGGACCGACGCGCGGGCGCGGGTGCACCCATCCGTCGCTGGTCACGGGGTGACGAGGCATGTCCGGTGCCGGCTCTGTGCGGCGCGGCTCCGCCACGGCCAAGCGGCCCTCGTGGTCGCCGGATCGCGACGAATCGGCGTGGCGGTCGCGGTCCGGGCGTCGATCGCATCACCGACGCGGACACGCGCACTCCATCGGGAGTAGCGTGGGCGTTTCGTCACCAACGCTGGGAGGAGCTGGTCGTGAGCGAGACGGACACTCTCGGATTCCGCAGGTCGATCTACGAGTTGATGGACGACCGCGAGCACGGGAAGCCCGAGGCGCTTGACGCGGTGATGACGGCGTGGAAGGGCATCCAGGACCTCGGTCCGGACGACCCGAACTCGTTCTTCGTCATCGGCGGCTACCACGGCGAGCCGTTCCGGGGCGCCGGCACCACCGACGGGCAGACCTGGTGGGGCGGCTACTGCGAGCACGGGACCGTGCTCTTTCCCACCTGGCACCGCGCGTACCTGCACCGGCTCGAGCGGGCGATGCAAAGCGTTCCGGGCTGCGCGAGCGTGATGCAGCCCTTCTGGGACGAATGCGATCCGCGGGCGCGCACGGAGGGCCTGCCGAGCGTGTTCACGGACCCCACCTACACGTTCGCGAACGGGACGACGATCGCGAACCCGCTGAAGTCCTACACGCTGCCCGTCGCGATCGAGGACCAGGTCACCAACGAGGTGCCGGGCGACAGCAAGGTCTACACCAAGCCCGCGGGCTACTCGACGGTCCGCTACCCGCTCTCCGGGCTCGTGGGCAACCCGAATGACACCGCCGCGACCGAGGCGCACAACGCCAAATACCCCGACGACGCCCAGAACACCGCCTCCCTCAACGGCATCGTGATCGACTGGCTGACGGCACAGCCCTTCACCCCCAGCCCCACCTCCCCGTGGAACCCGCAGGGCCTGGACTACGACAAGTTCCTGCTCTCGCTGCTGACCCCCACCTACACGCTGTTCTCGAACACGACATCGCAGAACGCGTGGAACGCCGCGCACGCGGACGGACCGTTGGTCTTCGCGCTCGAGAACCCGCACAACAACCTGCATGTGGCGCTCGGCGGGATCGACGTCCCCAACTACTCGCGCTCGCCTCTGGCGGGTTCCAACGGCGACATGGGCGAGAACGACACCGCCGCCCTGGACCCGATCTTCTACTTCCACCACTGCTTCATCGACTACGTCTTCTGGACCTGGCAGCGCCGCCACGGCGCGACGCAGTGGTTCGACATCGACCCGGGCGACCCGGGTGCGATCGCCACCCCGCCCAACGCCCAGACGCCGGCCGGACGCGGCCAGAACGAACAGCTGAGCATGGACTCGCCGCTGAACCCGTTCCAGACCGGCGACGGGCCGGCGACGCGCGCGATCACCTCGCGCGACGTCGTCGACATCGCCAACCTCGGCTACCGCTTCGGGCCCGGATCGCTCGACCCGTTCGCCGACGCTCCGATCCCACCGCCGGCGCCGGGTCCGATCGTCCAGGTCCGCGGCGTCAACCGCGGCCGGATCGCCGGCTCGTTCGTGATCGCCGCGCACGCCGAGATCGACGGCGAGAAGCACCTGATCGGCTACGAGGCGGTGCTCAGCCGCTGGCACGTGGCCGGGTGCGCCAACTGCCAACTGCACCTCGAATCCAAGGCCGCCTTCACGGTCCCTTCGCACCTGCACGAACTGGCGAGATCGCGACCCGAGGCGATCACCGTGTCCGTCCACACCCGCCGCGGGTTGCACGGTGGCGCGCCGATCCCGGTCGGCGCGCACGTGACCGGCACGCACGCCCCGTTCAAGGTGGAGCTCAGCGGCTAGCGTCCAGCGTCCGAAATTCGTTGGCCCCTACCAGGCGCCTCGCCGCGCCTGACGCCTCCGGCGATCCCGCAGAGTGCCCCAGCACGAGCCGGATGACCGGAAAACGTCAGATCACGACCATGCATCCCGCTGACGGCCGGCAGGACAGCTTGCCGAACGGTGGGCCCGGGCGGAATCCGATGCGCCGAGCCAGCGGCGCGGCGCAGCGCGGACGCCTCGCGCATGGCCGCCGTCGAACCGCGCTCGAAACGGCACTCCTGCGCCGCATTCGGCCCCGCATCTCCTGATTGCGCCGAGGCCGGCAGCGCCAGCGCGCCAAGCTCACCGCCGTAAATCGCGCATTGCGCATTGAGCGTCTCCTCTCACTAGCAAAGTTCCTAGTGCAGGGATCAACGCGCCAAACCGCGCAAGGTTGGAGCGACTCGCCGGTCCGACCGGGTTCCCCCACGCCGGAGGCGCAGGGGAACCGTGGGTCATGGTCGGCGCTGGTCGCTTATCGCTTCAACGTGTTCTTGTAGAGGCCGTTGCTCTTGCCGGGCTTGCCGGCCACGGCGTTCACCTTCGAGGTGTCGTAGGCGAACGTCAGAATGGATGTGGCGATCGCGTCGGAGTTGACGTCCAAAGCGTGGACGTTGATGTTGCCGACGAGTCGGTAGTCCTGGCGAAGCGCGTTGTAGATGAGCGGGTTCTGTCCTGCGCCGGTGAGGTTGTCGCAGAACGCGTGATAACACGGGTCGAACGCCGCTCCGGCGACGCCGCCGTACAGTGTGACCTCGGCCGGTGTCTTGGGCACCTCCGCGCCGGTGAACAGACCGCCGGCGGGAATCCCGATCGCGATGAACGGCCCGTAGTCCGAGCGTCCGGAGAACTCGCTGTCCTGGAAGGGCTCGCCGCTGGCGGTGTAGAACTGCTCGAAGACGTCCTCGATCTGGGCCGAGCCTGCCGGAATGAATCCAGCGGGCGCGGTGCCGCCGGAATTGTCGCCGTCGTAGACGCCGAACATGTAGTTGGGCGACGCCACCATGTCGAAGTTGAGATAGAGCGCGATGTCGTCGGCCTCTTGCTCGGTCAAGTCGGCGACGTAGTGCTCAGAACCGAGCAGGCCCGATTCCTCCGCGCCCCACCAGGCGAAGCGGACGGTGTTGGTCGGCTTCACCTTCGCCATCTGGATCGCCGTCTCGAGCAGTGAAGCGCTGCCCGATCCGTTGTCGTTGATGCCGGGACCTTCCTGGACGCTGTCGAGGTGCGCGCCCGCCATCACGACGTTGGCGTCGTTGCCACTAGCGGTCTCGGCGATCACGTTCCAGGTCCGGCGCTGGTCGGCGACATAGTCCACGGTGACCGTGACCGTCGCTCCCGGCGTCGTGCTGAGATCGAGTCCGGCCGCAAATGTGGCGAACACCGCTGGAATGTCCAGGCCGGTCGCGTCGCCGATCATGCCGACGAGCCCGGTGCGGCCGGGCTGCCCCTCGTTCATGACCACGACGGCGGCGGCACCCGCTGCCTGCGCGTTGAGGACTTTCACGGCGAAGCCGCAGGTGCCACGCTGCACGAGAGCCACTCCGCCGGCGGGGAAGCCCGCGAAGTCGGCGGCCTCGCAGCCGCTGCTGCTGGAGTTCGCCGGTCCGGCCGGGTCGATCACGAGGTCCACCGGGACCAGCACGCCGGTGGCGGTCCCTTGCGGACTGCCGGAGTCGAAGTTGTTGCGCAGGAAATCGGTTCCGTCGACGAACGTCCGCGGGTTCGGAGACACCCGGATCAACTGCGAGTTCTCTTCGAAGTAGTCGAAGAGAAATTCCTGCACCTCGGGGTCGTAGCCGCTGTGCCGGAGCTTCTCGACGACGTAGGCGACCGACGCCGCGTAGCCGGGGAGCCCCGCCGCGCGATTGCCGCCATTGTCATCGGCGATCTTCTGAAGCGCCGCGAGGTGCTCGAGGACTCCCTCAGCCGTAACCGCCTTCGTGAGCTTCTTCACGGTGTTGTTGTTCGGCGATGCGGACACCGAGGCTGCAGTGCTGGCCCCGATCAGCGCGACCGCGGCAATCGACGCCGCGAACGCTCGGACTCGCAGAGACATCAGTCGAACTCCCTTTCCTCGGACCCGATCCGCGTAGTGGCCGGTACGCGCCGACACTACCGCGTGAGCATGGAATGAGAGCCGATTGGCCAAAGACACACCACGCTCGGACCACATCCGGGCCCTTCGCCGACGGATGGACGTGGGAAGGAACTGGCCGGTGTGGCTGGAGAAGTATCTTCACCGGCCCCGCCTCGCTCCGGTTAGGGCCAGCCTCAGATGCGGCAGGCCGCGGCCAGCGCTCGAAGGGCGCGTGCCGCTCGAGGCAGCCCCAAACGCCGACCGGCTCGACGGCGGCGCCGGCGACGACACGTTCCGCGGCGGGCCTGGGTTCGACACCCTGACCGGCGGCGCCGGCGACGACATCGACGAGGTCGTCGACGACGGCGGCAACATCGATACCGGCGCCGGTCGCGATAGCGTCGCGGTCGGCCGCATCGCGCCAGGCGGCGACGACCTTGCCCTGGAGCCGGACGCGGCCGGACGGGTGATCGTCCGTGACACGGACGCGCCCGGCGCGCCGCCGCTCGCGATCTCCGGAAGCGAGGCGCTGATCGTCCGCGGTAAGAGCGGGGCTCCGAACCGCATCAACGCCATCGCGCTGACGAATCCGGGCCTCGGCCTCACGCTGGTGGGCGGCAGGGAGCGCGACGTGCTGATCGGCAGCTACGCGACCGACGCGATCTTTGGGGATGGCGGCGACGACGAGCTTCGTCGCGGCCCCGCCGCCGACCTGCTCGACGGCGGTGCCGGCAGTGACGTGCTCGGCTCGCGCGACGGCACAGCCGACCCCGTTCGCTGCGGCACCGACGGCAACGCGGCGACCACGACCTGGCCAGTGCCGATCACATCGACACCGTCGACGCCGACTGCGAGCAGGTGCTTCTCCCCTGAGCCAGCGCCGGTGGGCGGCGACCGCCGCCCACCGATCGCGCGTGGCCGGATTGTCACGAGGTTCGATACGGCGGTGCCCGTGCCGCGTGACTCCCGGCCAAGACCTTCGGCACTCCCACGGTCGGGTCGCTGCTCGTGATCGCTCCGGCGCATCGATCGCCCGCGCCGCCGAGCGCGAGGGGTTCGGCTTCAGTCGGGCGTGAGACGGTCGCCGACGCGGATCGTGCCGCCGCCGATCACGTCGGCACGCAGGCCGCCCCGGTGTACGAGTGGTTGGAGAACGCCGCCCCCGTTGAGGCGATCAAGGTGGGCACACGGTTGGCACAGCCGGCGGCCGCGGCAGCGCGCTTCGCCGAGCGTGAACTCGCGGCCGACGAGGGCGTTGAGGTCCGTTCCTCGCACGACGACGTTGCGGCGGTGGTCGACTGCGCGGTCGAACGAGTCCAGGACGGCGGCGTCGACGAGCGTCAGCGCGCTCCCCGGCCGGCCGGAGGCGAACGTCCCGTTCCCATCCGCGTAGCGATCACCCTCGAGCCCCTGCCCCGCGATGGCGAGCCCCTCCGCAACGATCTGCACCGGCGCCTGGGCGGCCGAAGCGAGGACCAGCGCCTCCACGACGCCGACGCCAGCGTCACGCGCGCGGACCGGCGGCCACACCGAGAGGTCCAGCGGCGCGACGACGAAGCCGTCGAGGATCTCGCCGGCCGTCACGGCGGGATCCCAGAGGACTCCGGACGGCACGCCGAACATCACCACCGCGCGTGGGCCGCTGCCGTCGCTCGCTGGGCGGCGAGCGATCCACGGTCCCGCCCAACTGAACGTCGTCGGGGCCTGAATCGGGACGAGCCCGAGCCCCCGTTCGGCAAGCCATGCCCGCTGTTGCTCTGGATCGAGCGGGACGTCGTTGGCCGCGGCGCCGGCGACGTGCGCGATGCACGCCGCGAGCGTCGAGCGCTCCGTGTGACGCGGGCTCATGGTGTGAAAGGGCTTGCCGCAGGACAGGCGATCGTCTGGATACTCGCATCCCACGCTGAACGCAGGCGGCGGCGTCGACCTGTTCGGCCCGGCCAAGGACGTCGACGGACCCGACGGCGCCGATCCCGTCACGAAACTCCGAACCGCGTTCCATCCGAAGCAGGCACCACCGACGAGCGCGCACCAACCGCTCCTATCGCCTGATTCCGAGAGCGGCAGACGACGCAGCGACAATTACGAAATTCGACGAACTCGACAACTTCGCGGCGTAGGTCGCTCCTCGCTCGTCGCTGCCTGCAGGCGAAAGCGCAAGTGCGACCGCGGCGCGCCCGACCCGGGCGCCTGACGGAGCTCGGGTCCTCTTGGGGGCTAGGACGTGTAGCGCACGTTGACGTTGTCGATCGTGCCGTTGAACGGAAACGGGGCGCGGTCGTAGTAGTCCAGCGAAACGGGTCCGCCGTGGCAGACGCCGATGTCGAGGCAGTCGTTGGCGGTGAACAGCAGCGGTGCGCTGATCGGCACGGTGCCGGAGGCGAGCTCGTTGCCGTCGACGGCCAGCGTCACGTTCAACGGGCCGCCGGGCCTGGCCTCCGCGTATTCGGTCGAGATCGTGATCTTGGCCGGGCCGGCGGAAAGCCGCTGTTCGGAGCGGACCTTCGTCCGTTGGATGATGAACAGGTTGTGCTCGTAGCAGAGGTAGCCGTCGTCGAGGTAACACGTGAGGCCGCCGCTGGAGCTGCCGAGCGCGTAGAGCACGCCGCTTGCGTTCTCGGGCAGCTCGGCGTCGATCGTGACGAGGTTGCCGCGGTTGCCGAGCCCCGGGGCGCAGAACTCGGGCATCCGAATGATGTCTGGGCCGAAGTTCCATTCGCGGTAGGGCGTCGAGATCCGCAGCTCGGGGTGATAGACGAGCACCCATAGCCCGCCGCCGACCGGGTAGACGCTGTTGCGCGCCGCCTCGATCGCGAACGTCTCCTTCATCTGCTCGACCTTCTCAGGCAGCTCCGCCGCGAGGTCGTTGGCCTGAGTCCAGTCCTCGTCGAGGTTGTACAAGCGCCACGTGTCGTGATCGGGCGTCCACTCCGCGATCCCGGGCGGCATCCCGGAGACCCATGGCAACCGCGGTCCGGTCGCCGAGGCCATCCAACCGTCGTGGTAGATCGCGCGGCTGCCCATGATCTCGAAGTACTGCGTGATCAACCGGCCCGGCGCGTCCGCATCTTTGAGTGCGTACGCGAAACTCGTGCCGTCGATCGGGTCCTGCTGGACGCCGTTGACCACCCGCGGCGGCGTGATCCCGACCAGCTCGTAGATCGTGGGGACGACGTCGTTGCAGTGATGGAACTGCGTGCGCGGAGCGGCGTCCGGGGCGATCTTCGCCGGCCAGCGGATCGCGAGCGGATTGCGGGTGCCGCCGAGGTCGGAGGCGAGCAGCTTCATGCCCGAGTACGGCGTGCTGCCGGCCCATGCCCACGCCGCGTGGTACTGGTTGTCGACCTTCGGCGTGCCGAGCACGTCGAGCCCGCCCAGCTCCTCCAGCGTGCTGATGTGCTGCTCGACGGTGCTCGGGATGCCGTTCTGTGAGAGCAGCTCGCTGATCGTCCCGGCCTGCCCTTCACCCGAGGAGCCGTTGTCGCCCCAGATGTAGAAGATCAGCGTGTTCTCGGCGAGGCCCAGGCGGTCGAGTTCGTCGATCACGCGACCGGCCTGGACGTCGGCGTGCTCGGCGTATCCGGCGGCGACTTCCATCAGCCGGCGCTGGAATGGACGCTCCTCCTCCGGGATGTCTTCCCAGGCCGGCAACTGCGGGTCGCGCGGGGTGAGTTGCGCGTCGGCCGGGATCCAGCCCTTCTCCTTCGCCCTCGTGAAGACCCGTTCGCGGTAGGCGTCCCAGCCGTCGTCGAACTTGCCCGCGTACTTGTCGGCCCACTCCTTGAAGATGTGATGCGGCGCGTGCAGGCAACCGGTCGCCCAGTACATGAAGAACGGCTTGTCGGGCTCAAACGCCTGGTGACGGTGCAACCACGAGATCGCGTCGTCGGCCAGGTCTTCGCTGAGGTGATAGCCCTCCTCCGGCGTCCGCGGCGGCAACACGCTCGTCGTATTGCGCACGAGGTTCGGCTCGTACTGCGACGCCTCGCCCGCGAGGAAGCCGTAGAAGTACTCGAACCCGATCTCGCTCGGCCAGTTGTGAAACGGTCCCGCGGCCGTGGTCTCGACCGCCGGCGTGTTGTGCCACTTGCCGAACGCCGCCGTCGAGTACCCGTAGTGCTTGAGCACCTCGGCACCGAGCGCGCTGCTCTTGGGGATCTCACCCGCGTAGCCGTCCCAGTCGTTGGCCAGCTCGGCGATCTGCCCGTTGCCGATTCGGTGATGGTTACGCCCGGTCAGCAGGGAAGCGCGGGTCGGCGAGCACATCGCCGTCGTGTGGAAGCGATTGAAGCCGACGCCCTCGCCGTGAACACGGCTGAGCGTGTCCGTGCGCACCTCGCCGCCGAACGTGTCCGGCAACCCCGGGCCCGCGTCATCGATCAGCACGATCAGGATGTTCGGCGCGTCCTCCGGCAGCCGCCGCGGCTGGGCCCGGTTCTCATAGCTCGACTCCTGCATCGTCCGCCCGGCCCGGCTCGCCGACGGCGTCGGCGGAAACGGCAGGCTGTCCTGGCTCATGGGCGCGTCTCATCTCTGCTCCGTGGGGCGGTCCGCCCCCCACACTAATCGGCGACCGACGTGCGACATCACCCCGCCGGGATGCGACTCCCTCGTTGAGCGAGTCAGCAGTCCGGGTCGCGTGAGGTCGCCGCTGCCTGGGACGCGACCGAGCAGTATCGGCATCGTGCCGGCGCGGCGCTGCTCCTTTGAGGCAGAAGCGAAAGTAGTGCTCGTCGACGGAATGGTTCAACAGGAGTTCGTCGAGCGAGAGTCCGGTCCGCTGCGATCGCGTCGGTTTCTCCGGCGCGCGTCCCGGCGTCGCTGCAGAGCCCTCGCGCAGACCTTGTCTGAGCGGCCCGAGTAGCGCGCCTAATTCGTGAGGGATGGGGTAAGTCTTGCCCGTGAGACTCAAATCGAGTTTGCAGAGCAACCTGCTCGCAGGCGTCATCGCGTTCGTCATCTACCTCGTGATTGCGCTGGTGACGGGCGCCTCGTTCGGTAGCGCGCTGATCGGCGCCGCGATCGTGGGCGTCGGCACCTTCGTCGTGTCGTTCCTGATCACGCGGCTGCTGGTAGAGAGACGCTCGACGCGCTGACACGCGCCTGCTCTCCGCGGCGGCTCGTAGTCGTGCCCAGCGCGAGTGGGCGATGAACGCGGCGATGGCGAGCAGGACCGTCCCAAGCAACGCCCGTCGCCCAGCCGGCCGTCCGGCCGGGCGGAGCGGCGGGTCGTCCGCGGCGTTTCCAGGCGCTCAGCCGCCGCCGCGGTCGTCGGCGGCGAAGGCGCCTCGACGTCTTCGACTGCTCCGGCATCGGACTCGCCTTCGGCCTGGCGCTCGCGCGCCGCTGGTAGACGCACTCGTCCATCGGCGGGTCGCGAGGCTTCTCGCGCTCGCCGGTGAACTCCCGTCGTGACTCCCTTGACCGGACCCCGGTTGTTGGTCCACGGCGTGTGAGAGCCAGTGGATGTTGTTCGTACGTTGCGTCGCGCGGCTCGGGTCGAAGCGGCATTGCGAGTAGCCTCCGTCCATGCGCGTTCGGAGTGAGCCGTTTGACCTCGCACACGAGGTCGCTGAGGCGTCGGGTGTCCGCTCCTCCGTGGCGGGCGAATGAGCCGCCAAAGAGCCGCGGAGATCGTTGGCGAAGCCGCGGAGCTGGCGTCGACTCGACTTCACGCAGCGACGGCTGCCGGCCCTGCCGAACACGACGCCGCACACGCTGCGTCGCACATACATCTCGATCGCGCTGCTGGCGAATCGATTCGACGTGCTGTGGGTGATGAGCCAGGTCGGCCATGCCGATTCGAAGATGACGATGGACGTCTACGCGCAGCTTCAGCAGCGCGTCGACCGCGAACACGGGCGCGCCTTCGACACCCTCGTGCGGCAGGCGCGCGAGCGGCTCTACGGGGCCGTCGACGGCTCGATTTCGCCGTCAATTGGTAATGGAATTGGGTAATGGCCCCGATTTGGGCCCTTCCGACGAGGGTTCGAAGCCTCGGTCAGGGCGCAAAAAAGGCCCTGCTAGCAGGGCCTTTGGCGATGGCGAGACCGAGACTCGAACTCGGGACACCACGATTTTCAGTCGTGTGCTCTACCAACTGAGCTATCTCGCCGTGGGCGCCTAGGCTAGCGCGTCGCCGAGCGCCTTGGGGGTGCCGGGCGCGGGGGTGGGCCAGGCCGCGCGCAGGCGCGGCAGCGCGGAGGCCGTCACGAGCGTGAGCCCGACGCCCGAGACGAGGAAGGCGGTCTGGACGCCGGCATTGGCGATCAGCGCGCCGCTGGCGAGGAAGGAGAGCGCGAAGGCGAAGGACGTGCAGGTCTTCTGGAGGGCGAAGAGGCGGCCGTGGAGGGACTGCGGGGTGCTGTTGGCGAGCAGCAGGCGGTCGTGGACGAGTGCGAGGCCGTTGCCGAAGCCGCCGAGCATCAGCGCGGGGATGACGAGCCAGAAGGAGTGCAGCACGGCGCAGGCGAGCAGCTCGACGGCCATGGCGGCGAGGCCGAGCACGTAGGCGCGGCGCCAGGCCCACGCTCCGGCGGTGGTGAAGCGGGCGCAGAGCGAGCCGAGGATCGTGCCGAGACCGCCGGCGGTGACGAGCAGCGCCAGGCCGGAGCCGCCGATGTGCAGGACCTCGCGGGCGAGCACGACCTCACCGACGTTGGTGATGCCGATGCAGAGGACGACGCCGGTGGAGGAGGCCAGCAGGGTGCGGATCTCCGGGCGGGAGGCGAGCTCGCGGACGCCGGCGCGGGCGTCGCCCAGGAGCGTCCGCTTCGCGCTGGGTTCGACGCGGCCGCCGCGCGAGGCGATCGTGGCGATCATCACCGCGGAGATGGCGAAGGTGACGGCGTTGAGACCCATCAGGGCCGTGGGCGAGATGATCGCGAGCAGGATCGCGGCGAGGGCGGGCCCGGCGGTCAGGCCGAGGTCGTCGATCGCGCCGAACAGGCCCATGCCGGCGGCGCGCGGTGTTGCCGGTCGGCATCAGGAGCGGGAGGCCGGCGAGAGCGGCGGGGTTGAACAACGCGGTGCCGATGCCGGTCATCGCCGCGCCCGCGATCATCATCGGCAGCGAGTCGGCGCTCATCACGAGCAGGAAGGCGAGGCAGCGGATGGCGTCGGACACGACGGCGCAGGTGCGCCAGCCGACGCGGTCGACCAGCGCGCCGAGCAGCGGGCCGAAGAAGATGGCCGGCAGCAGGTCGGGCAGCAGGACCGCGGCGATCGCCCAGGCGGTGTCGAAGCGCTCGTAGGCCAGCAGCGGCAGCGCGACGTACGAGAGGCCGGTGCCGAGGCAGGATTGGGCGTGCGCGGCGAAGAAGCGCCGCGCGGGCGCTCCCGACAGCGCCGCCCGGAACATCAGGCCGCGACGGCTGTGCGTCGCGTAGCGGAGAAGCGCTTCGGGACCAGGCGCGAGTCGCAGGCGACGTGCACGAGCACGAAGACGCCGAACAGCAGGATGGCGTCGCCGATGCTGAAGACGTTGTGCAGCGGCCACGAGGCGGGCGTGGCGAAGACGTCGCCGAGGAACTGGAGCTTCGCGTCGGGCAGCACCTGGGAGTTGGCGAACTCGCCCTCGGGGAGCGTGCGGGCGAGCGAGGCGATCGCGTCCGGGTCGGCCGGCATGACGCCGCCGTTGGCGGAGATCGCGATGAAGTTCAGCAGGCCGCCGAAGGCGATGATCGGGACGCCGGCGATGTGGCGGTTCGCGAACGCGAAGGCGCCGAGCAGGAAGTAGGACGCGATGTGCAGCGTCGTGTGGATCGTGTGGTCGCCGGTCGGGAGCACGGAGATCACCAGGATCTGAACGACGATCGCGGCGAGCACGAGGGACGGTCGCCGCAGAGGCAGGTCAGCGAGAGCGGTGAGGCGCCCGCGGGCGAGCGGAACACTCGCGAGGACCAGGAGATAGGCGAGTCCGATGATCATGTCGACCTATGAATCGGCCGGCCGCGCTGGGGCCACACTCCAACAAACGTCGAATCGCTCAACTTGGCGGTTCGCCTGTCCGACAACCCCGACTGGAAAGGCTCTCATGGGGGGAGCCATGACACGGAGGTCAGAAGATCATGAACAAGGCTCGCCTGTATCGCCTCGCGCTCGTCGCCGGTGTGGTGGCTGTGTTCCTCGAGGGGCTCGGCGCCGGGATGAAGTGGGGCTAGCCCCATGAAGGTCCGCAACGGCCGCAAGTGGTAGTCCCGAGGGTGCCGTAGGCAGGCACCCTCGCCTGATTTAAAGGCAGTTCAAAGCACATGTTCGCCCGCGTCAGCCGACACTCGCCACTCGACCTCTACGTCGCCGCCGTCATCGCGGTCGGCGTCGCATGGACGGTCGAGATGGTGGTCGGCGGCGCGGGCGACTTGCGTTTGCTCTTCACCCCGGAAGCAGGGATGTTCTTCCTGTTCGCCTTCTGCGGCGAGTTCGTCCCGCTGAAGGTCTTCACGCGCGGCGCGGAGGGCGAGGTCACGACCTCGACCACGTTCGCCATCGCCACCATGCTGGTGGCCGGCCCGCTCGCCGCGCTGCTCGCCCTCGGGCTCGCGAACCTCGTCGCGGACACGATGGGGCGCAAGTCACCGCAGAAGGTGGCGTTCAACTTCTTTCAGTACGCGGTCACCGTCGGCGCCGCAGGCTGGGTCCTGAAGGCCACGACCGATCTCCCGCGCGTAAGCGAGCCGCATCTCGTCCCGAGCGACCTGCCCGGGGTCCTGCTCGCCGCGGTGACGTTCTTCGTCTTCAACGCCGCGCTGGTCTCGACCGTGATCGCGCTCGCCCAGCGCGTCAGCGTCTTCAAGTACATGGCGCGCGACCTGCTCTTCCAGGCCTCGATCAACGGCCTGATGCTCGGTCTGGCCCCGATCGTCGTGCTGGCCGCGGACTTCGCGCTGCCGGCGATCGTACTGCTCTTCCTGCCGATCCTCGCCGTCCATCGCGGCGGGCGTGAGGCGATCGCGAAGGAGCACCAGGCGCTCCACGACGCGCTCACCGGCCTGCCCAACCGCGAGCTGTTCCGCGACCGTATCGATCAGTCGCTGCGCGCCGGACGTCGCAACGGCGACACCTCGGTGGTCATGTTGATGGACCTCGATCACTTCAAGGAGATCAACGACACGCTCGGTCATCACATGGGCGACCTGCTGCTGCAGGAGGTCGCCCGAAGGCTGCAGCGAGCACTGCGCGACTCCGACACCGTCGCCCGCCTCGGCGGCGACGAGTTCGGGGTCCTGCTCCCACATGTCGACGGTCAAGCCGACGCGACCAGCGTCGCCCAGAACCTGCTCGTGCATCTGCGCGAGCCTTTTGTGCTTGAGGGCATGCGCCTGGAGATCGACGCCAGCATCGGCATCGCGCTGCACCCGGTCCACGGCGAGGACAACGAGACGCTCCAGCAGCGCGCCGACATCGCCATGTACTCGGCCAAGAACTCGGGCCGCGGGCACGCGATCTTCGAGCCCGAGCTGGACCGCCACTCGCCGCGGCGCCTCGCGCTCGCGGGCGGGATGCGCACCGCGATCAACGAGGGCCAGATCCAGCTCTACTACCAGCCCAAGGCGGACCTGCGCACCGGCCGGATCATGGGCGCCGAGGCGCTCGCGCGCTGGGATCACCCGGAGTTCGGCATCGTCGGCCCGAGCGAGTTCGTGCCGATCGCCGAGCAGACCGGCCTGATCACGCCGCTCACGTCGTTCGTGCTCGACGCCGCGCTGCGCCAGGTGCGCGAATGGAAGGACGCGGGCCTGGAGCTCAGCGTCGCCGTCAACCTCTCGGCCCGCTCGTTCCTGGACACGCAGCTCGCGGTCGAGATCCCGCGCCTGCTCTCCCGCTGGGGCGTCGATGCGGAGCTGCTCGAGCTCGAGATCACCGAGAGCATGCTGATGACGGACCCGGCCCGTGCGGAGGCGACCCTGACGCGCCTGAGCCAGATCGGCCTGACGTTGTCGGTCGACGACTTCGGCACCGGCTACTCGTCGCTGGCCAACCTCAAGCGCCTCCCGGTCGACGTGATCAAGATCGACAAGTCCTTCGTGATGGAGATGGCCGTCGACGCGTCCGACGCGGCGATCGTGCGCTCGACCATCGACCTCGCGCACAACCTCGGCCTGAAGGTCGTCGCCGAGGGCGTCGAGTCCGAGGACGCCTGGCGCCACCTCGAGGCGCTCGGTTGCGACTACGCCCAGGGCTACTACCTCTCGCGCCCGCTGCCCGCTGAGGCCGCGACGCGGCTGATCCGCGAGCGCGGAACCGGCCGCGAGATCGCGCCGCCGACCCTGCGCGTCGTGCAGGGCATGGCCAGCTAGCGCCGCGTCGGCGCGCCCGCACGATCTCCTGCAACGATTTACAGAAGTTCCCGTTTTGCCGAGAGTAGGGGCGTGCGCTTCGCTCTGGCCGTCCTCGCCCTTCTCGTCTTCCCGGCCGTGTCCTCCGCCTCCGGCAGCGGCGGGACGCTCGCGGGGCCGACCGCGCGGAGCTTCGTCGCGACGCCGGCGACGATCACGCCCGGCGCGAAGGTCACCTTCACGTTGCGCGCCACGCCCGGCGCCCGGGTGCGGGTCGACGTGCTGACTCCGGGCCGGCCCGCGGTCCGGGTGCGGCTCGGCCGGGTCGGCGAGCGCGGATCGGTGCGCGGCGTCTGGAAGGCCACCGTGCCCGCGGGCAAGTACACGGCGCGGCTCGCCGTCAGCGGCGCCGGGGTGACGCGCTACCTGCGCACGGCGCTGAACGTCACGGCTCCGCCGGAGCCCGCGGCGCCCGCCGCGCCCGCCTCGCTGGCGACGACCGGCTCGAAGGTCTTCCCGGTCCAGGGCCCGTATTCGCTCGGCGGCGAGGACTCCCGCTTCGGCGCCGGGCGCACCGGCCACGTCCACCAGGGCCAGGACATCGCCGCCGCCGAGGGCACGCCCGTCGTGTCCCCGGTCGCCGGCGTCGTGCACTGGATCGCCTACCAGGCCGCGGGCGCCGGCCACTACGTGATCATCGCCGGCGCCGACTCCCGTCACTACGCGTTCATGCACCTCCAGGCCGGTTCGGTGGCCGTCACCAAGGGCGCGTCCGTCACGGCGGGGCAGCGGCTCGGCGCGGTCGGCAACACCGGCGCCTCCGAGGGCCCGCACCTGCACTTCGAGATCTGGGTCAACGGCTGGTGGGCCTCGAAGGCCTCCGCGCCGATCGACCCGCTGCCCGAGCTACAGGCCTGGGCCGCCGCGTCGTAGCATCGCCGCCATCAGCGACGCGCAGCCGTCCTTCGACAACGGCTCGTTGAGGTTGCCGCACTTCGGCGACTGCACGCAGGACGGGCAGCCGGACTCGCACGGGCATTCGCTCACGAGCCGGTAGGCGTCGCCGACCAGGGACTCGAAGGCCTCGAAGCCGCGGCGGGCGATGCCGATCCCGCCGGGATGGCCGTCGTAGATGAAGATCGTCGGCCCGCCGGTCTGGTCATGGTGGTTCGTCGACAGCCCGCCGATGTCCCAGCGGTCGCACATCGCCAGCAACGGCAGCACGGCGATCTGTGAGTGCTCGGCGGCGTGCAAGGTCCCGAGAAAATCTGTTTCGGCCTCCGGTCGTCGCAAGCTCCTCCCTTCGGACGACGTTGCGAGTTCGTACCAGAGGGCCTGGGTCGCGAAGGAGGTCTGCGGGAGATCGAGCCCGATCAGGTCCATCGCCTCGTGGTCGGAGAGCCGGCGGCGCTGGTAGGCCAGGACCTGTTCGCTGACCACGACCGTGCCGAAGCTCAGCCGCACGCCCAGCGCCGTGCGCTGCTCGAGCACGCGCTCGATGTGCGTGTCGGTCTCGCGCTTGGCCTGCGTGTACCAGTTGCCGTCGAACGGCCGCACCAGCGCGCGGCGGTCGGCGTAGTCGAAGCTGTCGACCTCGAACTGGCGGCCGCCGTGGAGGTAGATGGCACCCTGATGGACGGTCGAGGGTGCCGGGCCGATGTCGACGTCGCCGATCAGCTCGCCCGTCTCGAGCTCGACGATCGCGACCCCGTCGCGGCTCGCGCTGCGCAGCGAGAACGAGCCCGCCGGGTACTCCTCCGGCCGGCGCGGGACGAACGTCCCGTCGGGGCGCTGGCGCAGATCGCCCGTGCCGACCAGCACCGATGCGACGTCGTGCCAGCGCGGCCCGAGCACCTCCGCGTCGGCCGGTTCCAGCGGCGCCTCATGCGCGGCGCAGAGCAGGTGGGCGGCGTAGAGCTGCTCGTTCTCGTAGTCGAGGATCGCCGCCTCGACCGGACGCTCGAGGAACTCGTCCGGGTGGCGGCAGAAGAACTGGTCGAGCGCGTCGTCGCCCGCGATGTAGATCGCCAGGCCGCGTCCGCGGCGCCCCGCCCGGCCCCACATCTGGCGCAGCGAGGCGACGGTCCCCGGGAACGTCACGCAGATCGCGGCGTCGAGCGCGCCGATGTCGATCCCGAGCTCCAGCGCGTCGGTCGCCACCACCCCGAGCAACTCGCCACTGACCAGCCGCGCCTCGAGCTCCCGCCGCTGCTGGGGCGTGTACCCCGCCCGGTAGGGCGCGATCCGCGCCGCGAGCTTCGGCTCCCCGCGGCGCTCCAGCTCGAGCACGGTGAAGCGCGCCATCAGCTCGACGGCCTTGCGCGACTTCATGAAGACGATCGTCCGCGCGCCCTCGATCACCAGGCCCGCGAGCAGGTCGGCGGCCTCGGCGAGCGGCGAGCGGCGTGCCTGCGTCGCGGGGTCGGTGACGGGCGGGTTCCACATCGCGATCGTGCGCTTGGTCCCCGGCGAGCCGTCGTGCGAGATGACCGTCACGTCGTCGAACCCCGTCAGGCGAGACGCGAGCTCGCCCGGGTTGGCGATCGTCGCCGAGGCGAGGATGAAGCGCGGGGCGGTGCCGTGCAGCTCGCAGATCCGCCGCAGCCGGCGCAGCACGTTGGCGACGTGCGAGCCGAAGATGCCGCGGTAGACGTGGGCCTCGTCGATCACGACCACCGCGAGGTTCTTGAAGAAGTCGCCCCAGGCGGCGTGGTTGGGCAGGATCCCGAGGTGCAGCATGTCGGGGTTGGTCAGGATCACGTTGGCGCGGCGGCGCACGTCGGCGCGCTGCTCGCGCGGCGTGTCGCCGTCGTAGATCGCCGGACGCGCGCGCTTGACGCCGAGCGCGTGCAGCGACCGCGCCTGGTCCTGCGCGAGCGCCTTCGACGGATACATGAACAGCGCCCGCGCCCGCGCATCGCGCGACAGAACGTCCAGCGTCGGCAGCTGAAAGCACAGCGACTTGCCGGAGGCGGTGCCGGTGGTGACGATCGTCGTCGCCTCGTACGCGGCCTCGAAGGCTTCGGCCTGGTGGCTCCACAGCGAGTCGATGCCGCGGGCGCGCAGCGCGTCGGCCACGTCGTCATGCAATTCGTGCGGCAGCGCGGCCAGTTCCGGGAAGCGCTGGTTCTGGCGCTCCTCGCGAACCAGCCGCTCGTCCGCGCGGCCCGCGTCCAGCAGCGCGTCCCACGGGTCGATGTCGCGAACGATCGCCATCGACCTAGGATGACTCAGGTGGCGAGGCTGCGATGCGTCTTCTACGACCCGGACGCGGTCGATGCGGGAACGCGCTTGAGCGAACGGGCGTTCGAGGCCTGCATCCGCGCCGATGTCGACGTCTTCGCGCT
The DNA here is from genome assembly GCA_963848475.1 of uncultured Solirubrobacteraceae bacterium. Taxonomy (GTDB): domain Bacteria; phylum Actinomycetota; class Thermoleophilia; order Solirubrobacterales; family Solirubrobacteraceae; genus Solirubrobacter. The sequence goes on from CAWKDW010000014.1 coordinate 675,155, forward strand.
CGCCGGCGACGAGGACGTCGTCGAGCTGCGCGGTGAGCCGCACGAGGTCACGCACCCCGAGGGCGCGATCGCCTTCGTGATGCGTGCGCTGGACCTCACGAGCGACGAGTGCATCGGCGTCGGCCCCGCGCTGCGCGAGGCCCCGGTCGGCGCCGTCTGGGTGAGCCCGCTGGAACTCGACGTTCGCGGGCCCACCGTGCGCGTCGCCGAGGAGCCGGACGAGCTCCTCTACGAGGCCGTGATCGCCGAACTGGCGGCGCGCCGAAGCGTCTAGCGCCCGATCAGCGAGAGCGCGAACAGGTCGTCGGGATCGGTCAGGAACTCGTGCAGCCGCAGCCCGGCCGCGCGCAGGTCGGCCTCCAGCCGCTGCCGCGTGAACTTCGCGCTGATCTCCGTGCGCAGCTCCTCGCGGTTGGCGAAGTGCACGGTCAGACCGAGCTTGCGCACCTCGACGGTCTGCGGCCCGAGCGCGCGCAGGCGCATCTCGATCCACTCCTGCTCGCGGTCGAAGAACGCCACGTGCTCGAAGGCCTCGAGGTCGAAGTCGGCGTCCAGTTCGCGGTTGACGACCGCCAGGATGTTGCGGTTGAACGCCGCGGTGACGCCGGCCGAGTCGTTGTAGGCGGCCTCGAGGACGGCGGGCGCCTTGACCAGGTCGGTGCCGAGCAACAGCCGGTCCTGCGGGCGCAGTGCCTGGCCGAGCGAGCGCAGGAAGCGTCGCCGGGTGCCGGGCGGGAAGTTGCCGATCGTGCCGCCGAGGAAGACGATCACGCGCGGCCCCTCGGCCTCGGGCAGCGCGTCCAGATGGCGCTCGAAGTCCCCGACCACGCCGAAGACGCGGATCCCCGGGTAGCGCTCGACGAGCATCTTCGCGCTCTCGGTCAGCACGACCTCGGAGACGTCGAACGGGACGTAGCGGTCCAGCGTCTCCGCGTCGCGCATCGCGTCCAGCAGCAGCAGCGTCTTGGTCGGCACGCCGCTGCCCAGCTCGACCAGCTCCGCCGCCTGGGACTCCTCGACCAGCGCGGCCGCATTGGCGGTCGAGGATCGCGCGCTCGGTGCGGGTCGGGTAGTACTCGGGCAGGTGGCAGATCGCCTCGAACAGGCGCGACCCCTCGGTGTCGTAGAAGTGCTTCGGCGGGATCTCCTTGAATGGCCGGGTCAACCCGTCCATCACGTCGAAGGCCAGCGTCCGCTCGTCGGCGCCCAGGCGCGAGACGATCTCGATGTCACCCAACGCGGTCTTCATCGCGCGATCCTGACTCCGGCAAAGAGCTGCCGGCGTTCGGGGAGGTCCCAGTTCCGGAACTGCGGGGAGGCGACGCGCGGGTGCGTCGCGTGCGAACCGCCGCGCAGCACCCGGTAGCCATCGCCGAAGAACACTTCTGAATACTCCCGATACGGGCGTGCGACGAAACCGGGGTAGCCCGTGAACGGGCTCGCGGTCCATTCCCAGACCTCGCCGGTCCCCTCCAGCTGGCCCCAGGTCGAGGCCTTCTCCCACTCGACCTCCGTCGGCAGGCGCGCCTCGTGGGCGCGAGCGAAGGCGTCGGCCTCGAACCAGGAAACGTGGACGACGGGCGCGTCCGGCTCCCCGGCCTCGGCGCCGGCATGGTGGGTGATGTCGTACTCCTCTTTCCACGCCCAGCCCTCGTCGGACCACCACTCGCGGCGTCGATATCCGCCGCCCTCGGTGAACGACAGCCAGGTCGCGTTGGTGACCGGGGTGCGGCCGATCGTGAAGCGCGCCGTGGCCTCGCGGTGGCGCGGGCGCTCGTTGTCGTAGGCGAAGCCCTCGGGGCCGCTGCCGATCGCAAAGGGCCCTTCGGCCACCTCGACCAGCTCGAGTCCGCTGCCGTCCACGCGCTTCGGTCCACCGAAGCCGGGTGGCGTTACACCGCCGATGCGCATCGCCTGCAGCATCGTCTCGGTGTGCTGGAGCTCATGCCGGATCACGAGCTCGTGCAGTTCGCCATCGGTCACCGTCACGTCGAGCGAACGTTGGCGCACTGCCGCCATGTACTCGCGCAATTCGGTGCCGCGCAGGAACTCGAGATCGCCGCGAACCTGCCGCGGGGTCTCGAACGCGTCATAGAGCGCCGCGAGGTCCTCGCGCAGCAGCTCGCGCCCCGCCAGCCTGTGGTTGAGCCACAGGTCCTCGTAGGCCGCGATATGGCCGAGGTCCCAGTCCAGCGGGCTCATGATCGGCGACAGCACCTTGGTCATGCGCTCGGCATCGAGGTGGGCGACGAGCCGAAAGGTCCGCTCACGCACTTCGTCCATCACGCCGTGCAGCTCAGCCACCACTGGTTCGAACATACACTCCTCGTCTCATAGGCCTCCGAGACGTTACGGGCGATTGCGGCCGGGAACTGGCCTCAACGAGGTCGCTACCCGTCAGATGAGGCGGCCGAACCAGCGCAGCGACAATGAGCCCGCGGCGATCAGAAGCATGATCGCGCCGCCCGCGAACACGGCGGTGATCTCGCGCTTCTCGCTACGTGACGAGAGCCGCGTGCCGAGGTTCGCGTAGATCTCCTTGACCTTGCTGGTCTCGGTGGCCGAGTAGGACTTGCCGCCTGAGAGGCGGGCGATCTCCTTGAGCGTCTCGGTGTCCGGCGGGACCTGGATCTTCTGCAGGAAGCCGAAGGAATCACGCAGCTCGACCTCTCCTCCGGGCGTGCCGAGCGCGATGGCGTAGATCGGGACGTGGGCCTGCCCGGCCTCGCGCGCGATCTCGAGCGGGTCACGCGTGCCCGACGTGTTCTTGCCGTCGGAGAGCAGCACGATCACCGAGGGCAGGCGGCGGACGCCGCTGCCGTCGGCATTGGGGACGGGCGTCCGGGCGGCGAACAGCCCGCGCTCGAGCCCGTCGCCCATCGCGGTCCCGCCCTCGGCCACGAGCTGGTCCAGCCCGCCCTTGATCTGGGCGCGATCGGTGGTCGGCGCGACGCGCTGCTCGGCGAAGTCCGAGAACGTGATCAGGCCGAGCCGGAACGTCGGCGGCACCTTCTCGGTGAGCGTCTTGGCCGCGGCCACGGCGGCGCTCAGCCGATCGGGCTGGACGTCGGTGGCGTTCATCGAGCCTGAGATGTCGGTGACCATCACGATGTTGGCGGCGCGCTGGGGCGCGGCGACCGTGCGCTGCGGCCGCGCGATCGCGACGATCAGCGCGGTCAGCGCGAGCAGGAGCAGCAGCGGCGGCAGGTGTCGCCGCCAGCCAGGGCGCGCGGTCGTCAGGCCGGGGACGAGCGCGGGGTTCGACCACGCCGCGGACTCGCGCTGCCGGCGACGCTGGAGCGAGCCATAGGCCAGCACCGCGAGCGGCAGGAGGATGAGGCCGATCAGCAGAGCGGGCTCGGCGAAGCTCATGACTGTGCGGCTCGCATCCGGTTGCGGACCGCGGCGCGCGCCGGGGCGCCCGCCCGCATCGCGGCCTCGCCGCGGCGCAGATGGCCGGCGAAGACGCGCAGCCAGTCACCCGCGGTCGAGAGCTCGACATGGTCGGCGCCGACACGGCGCAGCGCCTGCCGGACCTCGGCGCGCTCCCCGGCGGCGGCCTCGGCGAAGCGCTCGCGCACGCGCCGCTTGCGCGTGTCGACGTGCAGCTGACGGCCGGTCTCGGGATCGATCAGCCACAGCTCGCCGGCCGGGACCAGCTCCTGCTCGCGCGGGTCGACGATCTCGACCGCCATCACGCCGTGGCGCGCGCGCAGGGCCTGCATCGGCCCCTCCCAATCGCGCTCGCCGCGGAAGTCGGAGATGATCACCACGAGCCCGCGCTGACGCCCCAGCGCCGCGGTCGTGGCCAGCGCGGTGCCCAGCGAGGTGGCGCCCACGCCGTCGCCCTCACCTTCGCGGCGCAACTCGGCGAGCAGCCCGAGCAGGCCGAGGCGACCCTGACGCGGGCGCAGGACGCGCGGCTCGCCGCCGCCGAACGCGAGCACGCCGAGCCGGTTGCCGCGCCGCGTCGAGACGTGCCCGACGGCGAGCGCGACGCCCTCGGCGACATCCACCTTGCGCCGGTCAGCCGTGCCGAAGGTCATCGAGGCCGAGACGTCGAGCACCAGCCACGTCGTCAGCGCCCGCTCACCGACGTGCACGCGCACGTGCGGCTCCTGCAGCCGGGCGGTCGCCATCCAGTCGATGTGGCGCACGTCGTCGCCGGGGTGGTACGGCCGGATCATCGCCAGCTCGGTGCCGGAGCCGGTCTGCGGCGTCAGGTGCTCGCCGGGGACGAGGCTCTCGATCCGCTTCATCACGGCGAGGTCCAGCGAGCGCAGGACCTGCGGCGGGACGGGACCGGGGCCAGGCTTGTCGGGCGAGCGCTCCGGCGACGGCGGGACGATCCGGGGGCGCCCGCTCATGGCGCCGCCTCGAGGGTCCCTGAAACCTGCGCTTGACGCCGCGCGATCCGCTGGCCGGGGTCACTCATGGGAGCCTCCCCATGCGCGCGAGCCCGAAGCCCGCGCCGGCCAGCAGCAGCACCAGCGCGCCGCCGGCGAACGCCGACGTCACCTGCTGCTTCTCCTTGATCTTGGTCAGCCTCGTGCCGAGGTTGCGGTAGACGGCCGCCAGCTGGGTCGCGTCGGCGGTGGCGAAGAACTGGCCGCCGGTGTCGCGCGCGATGTCCTGCAGCGTCAGCAGGTCCGGCGGGACGGGCTCGGTGTTGGTCGCGCCCGTGTTCGGGTCGGTGTGCGTCAGCGTGCCGTCCTGGCTGCCGAGCGCCACGGTGTAGACGGGGATCTTGTACTTCTTGGTCTGCTGGACGATGTCGATCGGGTCCGCGCCGCGCGTGCTCGAGCCGTCGCCGAGCAGCACGACCGCGGCCGGCAGTCGGCGCTCGCCACCGAGCCCGTCCGGGATCGGCACCCGCGCCGAGCTGATCGCGAGCTTCAGCGCGTCACCCATCGCGGTCGCCCCGGCGACCTGGAGTGAGTCGATCGTCGTCTTCACGCGCGCGTGGTCCGTGGTCGGCTCCGTCAGCTGCTGGGCGCTTGAGCCGAAGCCGATGACGCCGATCCGGAACTCGTCCGGCACCGCGTCCGTGAACGCGCGACCCGCGTTCTGCGCCGCGGCCAGCCGCGAGGGCTGCACGTCGGTGGCGAGCATCGAGCCCGACGTGTCGAAGACCAGCATCACCGTCGCCTCACGGCGCTCGGCGGCCACCGTGCGCTGCGGGCGCGCGAGCGCGACGAGGAGCGCGGTGAGCGCGAGCAGTCCCAGCACCGCCGGGATGTGCCGCGACCACGAGCGCCCGCTGACCGTGGCCAGCAGGGCGACGTTCGTGTAACGGACGGCGAACTTGCGCGCCCGCCGCTGCGAGAGGACGTACGCCACCGCCGCCAGAGGCACCAGCACCAGCAGGCCGAGGAGGAGCGGTGCTTGAAAACTCACGGGCGACCACTGCCACTCTCTGCGAAGGCCCTATTGCCGGTCGCTATCAGCATCGCTTCGCAGATGCTCACGTGGCGTACGGCCGCTCCTGCGCGAGCTCGATGCGTGGCATCGGCACGCGCTCGAGGACGTCGTCGAGGACCCGGTCGGTGTCCACGCCCGCGGCGAGTGCCTCGTAGGTCAGCACGATGCGATGGCGCAGCACGTCGCGCGCGAGGTCGCGTACGTCGACGGGCAGCATGTAGTCGCGTCCACGCAGCAGCGCGAGCGCGCGGCCGGCGTGGATCAGGTTGATCGAGCCGCGTGGTGAGGCGCCGAACTCGACCCAGTTCTCGTCGCCGGCGTCACGGGTGGCCGTCGTGAGCGTGACGGCGTACTCCATCACGCGCCGGTCGACATAGACCGCGCCGGCCGCGCGCTGGTGGGCGATCAGGTGCTCGGGAGAGAGCACCTCGCGTGCCCGGATCGAGGTCTCCAGCGAGCGCTCGACCACGGCCACCTCGTCACGATGCGACGGGTAGTCGACGACGAGCTTGAACATGAAGCGGTCGACCTGGGCCTCGGGCAGCGGGTACGTGCCCTCGGACTCGATCGGGTTCTGCGTGGCGAGGACCAGGAACGGCGCGGGCACGTGATGGGTGTCGTGGCCGATCGTGACCTGGCGCTCCTGCATGACCTCGAGCAGGGCGGACTGCACCTTGGCGGGCGCGCGGTTGATCTCGTCCGCGAGCAGGAAGTTGCAGAACACCGGGCCGAGCTCGGTGTCGAAGGTCGCCTTGTCGGGCCGGAAGATGCGCGTGCCGACCAGGTCCGCGGGGACGAGGTCGGGCGTGAACTGCAGGCGCTTGAACGAGCCGCCCAGCACGTCCGCGACGGTCTTGACCGTCAGCGTCTTGGCCAGGCCCGGGACGCCCTCGAGCAGCACGTGGCCGCCGGCCAGCAGGGCCACGAGCACGCGCTCGAGCATCGCCTCCTGGCCGACGATCACCCGCTTGATCTCGAAGAGTGCCGTCTCCAGGTCGTCGTGGGCCGCCCGGGACGGGTTCGGCTCCGGCGTCCGGTCGAGCGCGTGGAGCCGCCGATCCTCTGGGGTCACGTGATGTCTCCTGGGGTCATGGTGAGGAAGGCTCAGCCGCCCGCCGGGGTGTCCGGGCGGGTTCCGAGGTCCACGGTCAGGGTACGCCGGTTGCCGCCGCGCACGACCGTGATCCTGGCCTTTTCTCCCGGCTTGCGTGCGGCCACGGCCGCCGAGACGTCCTCGGAGGACCTGACCGCGCGGCCGTCGATGTCGGTGATCTTGTCGCCCTGCTGCAGGCCACCCCGCTGCGCCGGGCCGTCGGGGACGACCTGGCCGATGACGGCGCCCGAGAGGTCCTGGGTGTCGCCGTTGGAGACGCCGAGATAGGCGCGGACGACCTTGCCGCCGCTCTGGATCTGCGGCACGACGAACTGGATCGTCGCGACCGGCACGGCGAACCCGACGCCGGAGTTGGAGCCGCTGCCGGACTTGATCTGCGAGTTGACGCCGATCACGCGGCCGTTGCCGTCGAGCAGCGGGCCGCCGGAGTTGCCCGGGTTGATCGCGGCGTCGGTCTGGACGGCGTTGGCGATCGGGTAGCCGTTGGGCGCCTCGATCGTGCGCCCGAGCGAGGACACGATGCCGGTCGTCACGGTGCCCTCCAGCCCGAACGGCGAGCCGATGGCGATCGCCTGATCGCCCGGCTCGAGCGCGTTGGAGTCGCCGAGCTCGAGCGGCTGCAGCCCGCCCTTGACCGCATTCGGGTCGACCTTCAGGACCGCGAGGTCAGACGAGGGGTCCTTGCCGACGAGCTGCGCCGGGATCGGCTTGGTGTCGACGCCGATGCGGACGCTGAACTGGGTTCCCTCCTCGACCACGTGGTCGTTGGTGACGATGTGGCCTTCCTTGTCGTAGACGAAGCCGGAGCCGGTGGCGCCTGAGTTGACCGTGCCGGCCTGGACGAACACGACGCCCCGCGACACCCGCTTATAGATGTCGCTGATGGACTCGGTACCGGCTGGTTGCGTCCGGTTGCGCTCCCCGCGGCCCGTCGAATTTGCGGGCGGAGAGGGCGGCGCGGCCTGGGTTATCGCCGCTGGATCGTCGTCGATGACCCCCGCGACCGCGAGAATGCCGACTACGAGTGCGAGCGAGACGGCGCCGCCGAAGAACATCACGAGTGAGCGCATAGCCCGCCCATGAGAGCGCGGTTGGTTGAACTCATCCTGAAGCGATTCTTACGGGATGCTAAAGACGGCTGGTTCTTCTATGACTCTTACTTCCCCCTCTGATCCTGGATTGACCTGAATGACGCGTGTTCTGATCGTCGACGACGAGCCTGCCGTGCGGGCCGCATTGGACCGCGCGCTGCGTCTCGACGGCTACGAGATCGAACTCGCGGCTGACGGCCGTGAGGCGCTGGACCGCCTCGCCGACGTGCGTCACGACGCGGTCGTGCTCGACGTCGCGATGCCGGGCATCGACGGGCTCGAGGTCTGCCGCCGCCTGCGTGACGCCGGCGATCGCACGCCGGTGTTGATGCTGACCGCCCGCGATGCCGTCGACGATCGCGTCGCCGGGCTGGACGCGGGCGCCGACGACTACCTCGTCAAGCCGTTCGCGCTGAAGGAGCTCAAGGCGCGGCTGCGTGCGCTCCTGCGCCGCGCCGAGACGCCCGAGACGGAGGACGGCCAGGCGCTGCGCTTCGCCGATCTCTCGCTTGATCAGGGCGCCTGGGAGGCGCGCCGCGGCGCACGCAAGCTCGAGCTCTCGCGCACGGAGTTCCAGCTGCTGGCCCTGTTCCTCGAGCATCCGCGCCAGGTGCTCACACGCGCACAGATCTTCGAGCGCGTCTGGGGCTACGACTTCGGCTCGAGCTCGAACTCGCTCGGCGTCTACATGGGCTACCTCCGTCGCAAGACGGAGGGGGGCGGCGAGCCGCGCCTGCTGCACACCGTGCGCGGTGTCGGCTACGTCTTGAGGGACTGATGCGCTCGCTGCCGCTGCGCCGCCGCATGACCATCGCGGTCGCCGTCGTGGTGGCGGCGACGGTGGCGCTCGTCGCGCTCGCCGCCTACATCGCGGTCCGGGGAGAGCTGCGCGCGGAGGTCGACCGGGCGCTGCAGGATCAGCTCGAATTCCGCGGCGGGCCCCCGCCCGGCCGCGGTCGCGGGCCTGGCTTCCGCGCGATGCCGGCCGGACGCGGCGGCCCGACGCCCTACATCCAGCTCGTCGACTCGAGCGGCACCGCGGTGGCGCTGGGTGGCACGGAGCGCGTCCCGCTGCCGGTTGACGACCGCGTCCGCGACGTCGCCGCGGGCGTCGCGCCGGAGTTTCTCGCCGACGCTGACGTCAACGGCACCCACGTGCGCGTGCTCACGACGCCGATTTCCGACGGCGCCGCGCAGCTCGGCCGCTCGCTCGAGCCGGCCGACGCGGTGCTCGCGCGGATGCGGCTGATCCTGCTGCTGGTCTGTGCGGGCGGCATCGCCCTCGCGGTGCTCTTCGGCCGCCTCGTCTCACGCAACGTGGTGGCGCCGATCGCGGAGGTGACCGCGGCGGCGCGCCACATCGCCGCCACCGAGGACCTCGGCCGCCGGATCGAGGTCACCAGCCACGACGAGATCGGCGAGCTCGCCGAGCACTTCAACGCGATGCTCGACACGCTCGAGCGCTCGGTCGCCTCGCAGCGCCAGCTCGTCGCCGACGCGTCGCACGAGCTGCGCACGCCGATCACCAGCCTGCGCACGAACATCGAGGTGCTGGCGGAGTCGGAGGCGCTGCCGGCCGACGAGCGCGCGCGACTGCTGCAGGACGTGGAGGAGCAGACGACCGAGCTCGGCATGCTCGTCGCGGACCTGATCGAGCTCGCACGTGGTGACGAGCCACGGCGCGAGAGCGAGGACGTGCGCCTCGACGATCTCGTCGCCGAATCCGTCACACGGGCGCGGCGCCACGCGCCGGGGGTCCATTTCGAGGCGCGGTTGGAGCCGGTCGTCGTCGAGGGCACGCGCGAGCGGCTCGCGCGTGCGGTCAACAACCTGCTCGACAACGCGGCCCGGCACTCGCCGCCCGGCGGGGTCGTCGAGGTGCGCGTCGACATCGACGGCGTGCGCGTGCGCGACCACGGCAGCGGCGTCGATCCCGCGGACCTTCCGCACCTGTTCGATCGCTTCTACCGCGGCGCGTCGGCGCGCGGGCGGCCCGGCTCCGGGCTCGGGCTGGCGATCGTGCGCCAGGTCGCCGAGCAGCACGGCGGCAGCGTCCACGCGGTCAACGCCGCGGGCGGCGGCGCCGAGTTCGTGCTCGAGCTCCCGGCGGCGCCGCTTGCCGTCAGTCCGGTCGCTTGAGCGACTCGGTGACCTGGTAGCGGCGCATCCGCGAGACGGCCCGGCGCCAGGCGTTGTCGCGCGCGGCGGGCGGCGGGACGGTGGCGCGCACGGTCGCGACCCACTCGTCGAGCGGCAGCTCGCCGCTGATCAGGCCGTGCAGCGCGGTCGTGACCGGTGCGTCGACGTGCGCGCGGCGCAGCGCCGTGGCCAGCAGCGGGACCATGTCCAGCGCCTCGACGGCCTGGCCGATGCGGGCGGGGATCTCGCTCGCGGGAACGCCCTGGCCGAGCAGCTCGCCGGCGCGGCGGTTGCGGCTCTGGGGCGCGAGCGCGGTCCCGACGAGGTCGCCCGTCCCGGCGAGCCCGATCATCGACTCCGGCTTGCCGCCCTGGCGCTCGGCGTAGCGCCAGACCTCGGCGAAGATGTGGCCGGCGGCGGCGCCGGCGGCGTTCAGGCCCTGGCCCGCGGTCGCGCCCGCGGCGAGCGAGGCGGCGTTCTTGGCCACGCCGGAGAGCTCGACGCCGACCGGGTCGTTGGACTGCTCGCAGACGACGCCGGCGCGCATGAACACTTGGGCGATCGAGGCTGCGAGGCGGACGTTGGAGGAGGCCGCTACGAGGCCCGCGCCGGCCGTGACCATCTCGCGCGCGTGCGCCGGGCCGCCCAGGCAGGCGACGCGGTCGACGCCGAAGGCCTGGTTGAGCAGCGTCGTCGGTGACAGGCCGTCTGGCGGGACGAGGCCCTTGGCCATCGAGATCACCGGGGTCCGGGCGGGAAGCCCGGCGGCCTGGAGGTTGCCGATCACCTGCGAGAGCCCGCGTGAGGGGACACCGAGGAAGACGTAGTCGGCGCGCGAGAGGCCGGTCGACATCGGTTCCACGCGCAGCTCGCGCGGGAGTTCGACGTCGGGCAGGTACGCCTTGTTCTCGCGCGAGGTCTCCAGCAGCTCGGCCTGCTCGACCGAGCGCGTCTGGAGCGTGGTGCGGAAGCCGCCGCGGGCGAGCAGGACGGCCACGGCGGTCCCGAACGAACCGGCGCCGAGCACGACGGCGCGGCGCAGTCCGGGGGTGGGCAAGGTCAACTGAGGCCGCGGTGGCATCCGAGGACCCTACCTACCCCGACGACCGGGCAGTTGTTACGGGCGACCGCCGCCCGGCGTCATAAGGTCGGATGCGGATGTGGTTCAAGCGACTCCTTGCCTTGGCGGCCCTCGCGGCCGTCGCCGTGGTCATCGTGATTGTCGCGCACGACCCGGGTCCGGTCGAGCCGCAGGCCCGGGCGACGCGCACCTCGACGCCGACCCCGAAGGCGAAGAAGCGGACGCGGGCTGCCGCGCCGAAGGTCGCGGAGGTCCACGGGGCGGCCGCGAAGCGGATGCCGGTGCCGATCCTGATGTACCACGTGATCTCGAAGGCGCCGCCCGGCGTTCCCAACGCCGAGCTGTGGGTCGACCGGCACGTGTTCGCCGACCAGATGCGGGCGCTGCGCGCGGCGAAGTACACCGGGGTCACGCTCGCGCAGGCCTGGGACGGCTGGAGGAACGGCGGTCCGCTGCCCAAGCACCCGGTCGTCATCTCCTTCGACGACGGCTACCTCTCGCACTACACGCACGCCAAGCCGGTGTTGCGAGCGCTCGGCTGGCCCGGCGTGCTCAACCTCGAGGTCGACGCGATCGGCCCGGGCGGGCTGTCGACGAAGCAGATCCGCTCGATGCTGGATGCGGGGTGGGAGGTCGACTCGCACACGCTCACGCACCCCGATCTGACCACGTTGGACGACGCCGCGCTGCGGCGCGAGCTCGTCGACTCGCGGCGTCAGCTGCGCAAGCGCTTCGGCGTGCCCGTCGACTTCTTCGCCTATCCGGCAGGGAAGTACGACGATCGCGTAAAGGCGGCGACGCGGGCGGCGGGCTACAAGGCCGCGACGACGGTCGACGCGGGGATCGCGCGCGGGCGCGACGATCCGTTCGCGCTCAAGCGAGTGCGCGTAAACGGCTCCGACACCGCCGACACGCTGATGGCGAAGCTAGGCGGCTGAGGCCGCGCGGCCGAGGATCTCGACCAGGGTCGCGGCGTCCTCGTCGGACATCGCCTCGAAGACGGGCGGCGCATGCCCGAGGCGGTCCTTGTAGCCGTGGCGGACCTGCTCGCCGCGTTCGGTCAGCACGAGCGTCTTGACGCGGCGATCGCTGGGATGGGCGCGGCGCTCGGCGAGGCCGGCGGCCTCGAGCCGGTCCGCGATCCCCGTGACGTTGGAGTTGTCGCAGCGCAGCGCCTGGGCGAGCTCGGTCATCGTCGTCGGCTCGTCGGTCTTCAGGCGCAGGAGCGCGAACGCCTGCTGCGGCGCGAGCCCGAACTCCTGGGCCGCGCTGAGCATCTTGCCGCGCTGCTCGAGGAAGATCCCGAGCACCAGCTTCCACGCCTGAGCCTGCGCAGAGGAGGGTGCGACCTTTGACATAGGACCAAAGTACCACACCTACCTAAAATATTGACAACCTCAAATATCGAGGTAGGGTGACCATCCTATGTCGCAACCTGCCATTGCTGGAATCGAGGTCGAGGGTCTCGTCCGCGAATTCAAGAACGGCCCACGCGCCGTCGACGGGATCCACCTGCAGGTGGCTCCGGGTGAGATCTATGGGTTCCTCGGGCCCAACGGCGCGGGCAAGTCCACCACCGTTCTGATGCTCACCACGCTGCTCCCGCCGACCTCCGGCACCGCCCGGGTCGCGGGGCACGACATCCTGCGCGAGGGTGCCGCCGTGCGCGGCGCGATCGGCGCCGCGCTGCAGGAGGCCGCGCTCGATCCGCTGCTGACCGCGCGCGATCACATGCGCCTGCAGACCACGCTGCAGGGGCTGCCGAAGAAGACGCGCCGCGCGCGCGGCGACGAACTGATCGAGCGGGTCGGATTGAGCGACGCCGCGGATCGCAAGGTCGGCGGCTACTCGGGCGGCATGAAGCGCCGGCTCGATCTGGCGCTGGCGCTGGTGCACAAGCCGAGGGTGCTGTTCCTCGACGAGCCGACGACGGGCCTCGATCCCTCCAGCCGCGCCGATCTCTGGGCGGAGGTCTCGCGCCTCGCGCGCGAGGACGGCGTGACCGTCTTCTTGACCACGCAGTACCTCGAGGAGGCCGACGTCCTGGCCGACCGCGTCGGGATCATCGACGCCGGGCACATCGTCGCCGAGGGCACGCCGGAGTCCTTGAAGGCCGAGATCGGGCGCCCGTCGGTGGAGGCCACGCCGGCCGAGCGCGCCGACCGCGACGCCGTCGCCGACGTGCTCAGCCGCTTCGGCGGCGTCGTCCCCGCGCCTCCCGGCTCCGCGGCGGTCCGGCTGCGAGAGCGGCGAGGATCTCGTCGCGGTCGTGCGCGCCCTGGATGCCGCCGATCTGCGCGTGGCCGACCTGCAGCTGCATCAGCCCTCCTTGGACGACGTCTTTCTCGCGAAGACCGGTCGCAAGCTCGATCCGGCCGAGAAGCCGGAGGAAGTCGCGGTATGAGCGGTCTTGCATCGCAGTCCTACGAGATGGCGCGGCGCTCGATCCTGCAGACGCTCCGCCAGCCCGCGATGGTCATCCCGCCCGTGCTGTTCCCGTTGATCCTGATGGGGATCAACGTCGGCGGGCTCGCCGCGGCGACCAAGATCCCCGGCTTCCCTCCGGTCGACAGCTACCTCGACTTCGCGATCGCGTTCCCGTTCATCCAGGGGTCGCTGTTCGCCTCGATCAACGCCGGCAGCGCGGTGGCGCGCGACGTCGAGACCGGGTTCCTGAACCGGCTCGCTCTGACGCCGATGCAGCGGTCGGCGCTGCTGCTCGGGAACCTCTCCGGCGTGATGTTCGTCGCGCTGCTCTCGTCCTTCATCTACCTGGCGGTCGGCTTCGCGGCCGGCCTGCACTTCGAGGCCGGTCCCTACGGCGTCGTCGTGATGGTGCTGATGGGGCTCTTGATCGCTTTGGCGTTCGCTTCTCTGGGCTCGTTCATCGGGCTGCGGACCGGCTCCGGGGAGGCGGTCCAGGGCGTCTTCCCGCTGTTCTTCGTCTTCCTCTTCCTGTCCTCGAGCTCGCTGCCGCGCAACGTGATCGAGCAGGACTGGTTCCGCACGATCGCGACCTACAACCCCGTCTCGTACCTGTTCGAGGGCCTGCGCTCCCTGATCATCTTCGGCTGGCAGGGCAAGGAGCTGGCGCTGGGCTTCGGGATCGCGGGGATCATCGCGGTGCTCGGCGTCTGGGGCTCCGCCTCGGCCCTGCGGACACGGCTGGCGCGGACATGAGGCGCTTCCTGGACGTCACGGGCGGCGTCGCCTTCCGCTCGACCAAGAAGATCGCCACCAACCCGCAGTTGCTGCTGCCCTCGCTGATCTTCCCGCTGTTCTTCTTCGTCGCCTTCGCCGGCGGGCTCTCGAGCGTCGGCGACGTGCCGGGCTTCGACTTCCCGTCGGGCTACACGGCCTTCCAGTTCGTGTTCGTGCTGCTGCAGGCCTCGGCCTTCGGCGGTGTCTTCACCGGGTTCGGCATCGCGTCGGACTTCGAGAGCGGCTTCGCGCGGCGGATGATGCTCGCGGCGCCGAACCGGCTCGGCATCCTCGCCGGGTACGCGCTGTCGGCGCTCACCCGCGCCACGGTCGTCGGGATCCTGCTGTTCGTCGTGGCGAAGCTGAGCGGCATGCAGATCGGCGGCGACGGGGTCGACCTCTTCGGCCTGGTCGTGCTCGCGATCCTCGTCAACCTGACCGCGGCCATGTGGGCCGCGGGCGTCGCGCTGCGGCTGCGCACGATCCAGGCCGGGCCCGCGATGCAGATGCCGGTCTTCGTCATTCTGTTCCTCGCACCGGTCTACGTGCCGCTCGCGCTCTTGGACGGCTGGGTCCACGCGGTGGCGAAGATCAACCCCTTCACCGCGCTGATCGAGGGTGGCCGCGACCTGATCTCGGGCCAGCCGTTCGACGCCGCGCTGGTGTACGGCGTCGCAGCGGCGATGGTGCTCGTGTTCACCATCTGGGGCATCACGGGCCTGCGGCGCGCCGAGGCCGCGGGTTAGGCCGATGGCGCCGGGGCGGGCTCTCCCTCCAGCGAGATCCGCGGCAGCGCGCGGTCGAGCCAGGCGGGGAGGGTCCAGGCCCGGTCGCCGAGCAGGGTCATCACGGCGGGCGCGAGGATCATCCGGACGATCAGGACGTCGATCAGGATCGCGCTCGCCAGGCCCAGGCCGATCGTCTTGACGACGACGTCGGGGTCGCCGACGAAGCCGAGGAAGACGCTCGTCATGATCGCTCCGGCGGCCAGGATGATCCTTCCCACGCGGGCGAGGGCGCGCGTGACCGACTGCTCCGGGGTGGCGCCTGCGAGGTACTCCTCGCGGATCCGGGACTGCAGGAAGACGTTGTAGTCCATGCTCAGGCCGAAGAGGATCGCGAACATGAAGAGCGGGACGAAGGACACGATCGGGACGTCCATGCCGGTCTGGAAGACCAGGACGACGACGCCGTAGGCCGCGCCGATCGAGAGCAGGTTGAACGCCGCGGAGACGAGCGGCACCCAGATCGAGCGGAAGACCGCCATCAGCAGGAAGATGCTCAGGCCGATCACGAGCGCGATGAAGAGCGGCAGCCGCGAGGCGATCTTGGCCGCCATGTCGTCGAGCATCGCGACCGCGCCGCCGACGTAGACGCCGTTGGGGAGGCGGTCGCGCAGTTCTGTGACGAGCTCGCTCGTCCTCGGGTCCTGCGGCGAGGTGGTGGGGATCACGGTCAGCGTGGCCGCGTCCTTGCCGGGGGCGATGACAGGGTCGGAGACGAAGGCCACCCCCGGGGTGGTTTGTGCGATCTGCTTGACGTGGTCGAGGTCATCGACCTTGCTCGAGGCCAGCACGAGCGGCCCGTTGAAGCCCTCGCCGAAGCCGTCGGCGAGGCGGTCGTAGGCGACGCGGGTGGTCGTTCCCTTGGCGTCGTTGCCGTCGTCGGGCATGCCGAGCCGGAGGCCGAGGACCGGCAGCGCGAGGGCGACGAGGATGATCGTTCCCGTGGCGGCCGCGGCGCGCGGATGCCGGGTGATCATGCTCGCCCAGCGCTCGAACGCCTTCGAGGGCGCGACGGTGGCGGGGTTCTTCGGGCGCAGCCGCTTGGCGAAGGCGCCCATCAGGGTCGGCAGGACGGTCACCGCGCCGACCGCGACGCTGGCGACGACGATCGCGGAGCCGATGCCCATGCGGCCCACGAAGGGGATGCCGGTGGAGAGCAGGCCGGCGAGGGCGACGACGACGATCGCTCCCGCCGCGAGCACCGACGTTCCGGCCGTGGAGTTGGCGACGCGGGCGCTGTGCTCGACCGAGTCGCCGGCGGCGAGCTGCTCGCGGTAGCGGCCGACGATCAGCAGCGCGTAGTCGATTCCCGCGCCCAGGCCGAGCATCACGCCGAGGGTCGGGGCGAAGCTGGGGAAGTCGGTGAAGGCGGCGCCGAAGCGCAGGAGCAGGATGCCGCCGGCGAGCGCGATCAGGCTGGCGATCAGCGTCAGCAGCATCGAGGCGATCGAGCGGAAGACGAGCGTGAGCACGAGGACCGCGACGGCGAGGCCGATCAGCTCGCCGATCGGTGCGGCGAGTTGCTCGGCCTGGTCGACGACGGGGCCGCGGCGGCTGACTTCGAGCCCGGCCTGCTCGCCGATGGATGAGACGGCTGCGAGCCGCTCGCCCGGTGCGCGTTGCATGTCCTGGGCGGGTTGGTCGTACTGGACGGTGAGGAAGCCGACCTTCTGGTTGGAGGAGAGCTGGAGCGGCGCGACGCCGGTCACGTGCGGCTGGCGCTCGATCTCCTGCTTGGTCCTGGCGATCGCGGCGTTGCCCTTGAGCGTGTTGCCGTCGGTGGCGAAGACCATCGTCGCCGTGTCGCCGGACTGCGACGGGAAGCGCTGCGTGAGCAGGTCGACCGCCTGCTGGGACTCCGTGCCGGGTGTCCTGAAGCTGTCGACGAAGGCGCCACCTCCGGCGGTCGCCGCGACCCCGAGCGCGATCAGGACCGCGGCGACGATTGCGAGGGAGCGTTTCCAGTGCCCCGCGGCCGAGGCGGCGAGACGTCCAAGTGCGTGGGCCATGGACTACAAGGAATCACATCCGCTGCGAAATTGCAATGACTGCATATTTGCTCTTGTTGCGATTGTGCGCAGAGACTAGGATTGCTGGCATGAACACGCACGGCCTGCGGGAGCGCAAGAAGCAGCGGACGCGCCAGCAGATCGTCGAGGCGGCGTTCGGCCTCTTCCGCGAGCGCGGCTTCCAGGCCACGACCGTGGCGGAGATCGCCGCGGAGGCCGACATCGCGCCGCGCACCTTCTTCGCCTACTTCCCCTCCAAGGAGGCGGTCGTCTTCTACGACTTCGATGCGATGTTCGAGTCGCTGCGCTCGACGATCGAGGACCGCCCGCCGGAGGAGACCGCGATCGACGCCCTGCGCCGCTGGCTCGAGCACTCGCTGCCGGTCAAGCACGAGGAGGGCGAGGACGCGGTCCTGCGCAAGCGGCTCTGCATCGACGAGCCGGCTCTGGCGGCCTACCAGAAGGGCCTGCTGTCCCGGCTCGAGGTGATCCTGCGCGAAGGCGTCGCCCGAGACCTCGGCGAGCCCGCGGACGGCCTGCGCCCCAAGCTCGTCTCCGCCGCCGCCGTCGCGGCCTTGAGCGCGATCGACGACGAGCGCGCCGACAAGGCCGAGTCGATGGCCCTGCTCGACGAGACGCTGGTCTTCCTCCGCGGCGGCGTCGCCGCGCTCCAGAACCGCGGCTAAGCCTCGCCGCTCGCGAGCGCCGCGCCGAGTCGCTCGCCGGCCGCCTCCATCTCCGCGAGGTTGGTCGCCTCCTGGACCATCTGGAGGTCGATCATGCGCTTGCCGAACCCGTCGAGCCGGTCGGTGCCGACGATCGCGTGCAGCGGCACGCCGGCCTGACGCGTGCGCGTGCCGATCTCGCCGACGAGCTTGCCCTGCAACGTCTGCTCGTCCAGCTTGCCCTCGCCGGTCACGACGGCGCGGGAGGCGCGCATCCGGTGGTCGAAGTCGAGCGCGTCGAGCACGAACTGCGCGCCCGGCTCGAGCGCCGCGCCGAACGCGGCCCACAGGCCGCCGGAGAGGCCGCCGGCGCCGCCGGTCATCGGGACGCCGCGGGGATCGCGCGGGAAGCTGGCCGCCAGCTCGTCCAGTCGCTGCTCAAGGCGTTTGACCATCGCTTCGTCGGCGCCCTTCTGCGGCGCGAAGACCTTCGGGGCATCCTCGAAGACCGTGCGCACGTCGGACAGCACGACGATCTTGGCCTGGCCGATGCCGCCGGCGTCCTCGATCGCCTGGATCGCCCCGGCGCCGCCGTCGGTCGTCGCCGAACCGCCCACGGCCACGAGGATCACGGCCGCGCCGGTGTGCGCGGCGGCGGCGATCAACTCGCCGGTGCCGTAGGTGGAGGCCTCCCAGGCGTCGCGCTCGGCCTCGGGCGTGAGGCCCAGGCCTGAGGCCATCGCCATCTCGACGATCGCCGTGCCGCCGTCCTCGATCAGGCCGAAGCCGGTGCGGACCGGCTTGCCGAGCGGGCCGCGGACGGTCACGGCGAGCAGTTCGCCGCCGAGCTGGGGCAGCAGCGCGTCGAGCGTGCCCTCGCCACCGTCGGCGACCGGGCAGAGGTCGGCCGGCATCAGGCCCGCGCGCTCCAGCCCGCGGCCGATCGCGCCGGCGACCTGGGCGGCATTGAAGGTCCCCTTGAACGAGTCGGGGGCGACGAGGACGGGGCGCTCAGGTACGGCCATGCCCGCATCGTGGCAGGCTTCGCGGCGTGGCGGCCACCGAATATGAGGTCTTCGAACTCGACGGCGTGGAGGTCAAGCTCTCCAGCCCGGACAAGGTCTACTTCCCCGCCTGCGGGGTCACGAAGGGGCAGCTCGCCCACTTCTACGTCGAGTGCGCGGACGCGGTTCTGAACCATCTCCGCGAGCGCCCGACGGTCCTCAAGCGCTACGCGGGCGGGATCGAGGCGAAGCCCTTCTACCAGAAGCGCGTGCCCGCGAAGCGGCCTTCGTGGCTGCAGACGACCGTGTTGACGTTTCCCTCGGGGAACACCGCCGAGGAGTTCGTACCGGTTGATGCCGCCCACCTCGTCTGGGCGGTCTCGCTCGGCAACGTGGACTTCAACCCGCACCCGGTCCGGCGTGGCGGCCTCGATCATCCGGACGAGCTGCGCGTCGACATCGACCCGATGCCGGGGGCGACCTGGGACACGGTCCGGCGCGTCTCGATGATCGTGCGCGACGTGCTCTCCGAGAACGGCCTTCGCGGCTATCCGGGCACCTCCGGCTCGCGCGGGATGCACATCCCGGTGCGCCTGCACGCGGGCGAATGGGATTTCATCGCCGTCCGCCGCGCGGCGGTGGCGCTCGCGCGCGAGGTCGAGCGCCGCGGCGAGGGTCTCGCGACGGCGAAGTGGTGGAAGGAGGAGCGCCCCGAGGGGTCGGTCTTCGTCGACTACAACCAGAACGCCAAGGACCACACCGTCTCCTCGCTCTATTCGGTGCGACCGGTCGCCGACGCACGGGTCGGCTGTGCGCTGGCGTGGGACGAGGTGCCTGCTTGCGAGCCCGAGGACTTCCGCGTCGACACGGTGCCCGAGCGCCTGCGGTCGGTCGGGGACCCCTCATGGGACATCGACGCGCATCCTGGTTCGCTGGAAGGCCTGCTCGCGCTGGCCGACGCCGACGAGCACGAACGCGGCCTCCAGGACGCCCCCTGGCCCATCCACCACCGCAAGCAGCCCAACGAACCCAAGCGCGTCCAGCCCAGCCGCGCGCGCAAGGACCCTGACGACGACTGACACATCTGCGGCTCATCGTCCATATCTCCGACGATGCCCACGGATGAGATCGAGGGAATGCAGGCCGCCGTCTCCGTGCTCTCCTCCAAGTGGAGCGTCGCGATCCTCGCCGAGCTCGCCGACGGCACCCACCGCTTCAACGAGCTCCTGCGCCACATCGACGGCATCTCCCGCCGCATGCTCACCGCCACCCTCCGCCGTCTCGAACGCGACGGCCTCATCGAGCGCCGCGTCTACGCCGACGTCCCGGTCCGCGTCGAGTACGACCTCTCCCCCTCAGGCGAGGACCTCTTCGCGGCCCTCGCCCCCCTCGCCGGCTGGGGCCTCCAGCACCGCCCCGCCGCCTACAAGCTCCTTAGAAGGGGTCAGACCCCTTTAGAGTTCGATAAGCGGGCGCAGCGTCGATGTATTCGAGGTAGCGCTTGCGCGGGATCGCCGCCCATCGACTCGAAGTACGAGTAGAGCCGCGGCGCGTCGATGCAGGACGGCGGTGTCCCCGCTGCCAGGAGCGAATGACTGCTCCAGGGCCAGGCGTCCGGCGTCGCGCACAGGCCGGCCTTGACGGGGTTGTGCAGGATGTACCTCAGGGTGACCCAGAAGTGCGCGTCGCTGTCGATGCCCTTCGCGTCGTACCGTCCCTGGAACACGTGCCCGGAACCCGCGTGGCGTCGGTTGAACGCCTGCGCGATACGTGCCGTGGAGCCATTGCATGCCGCGTCCGAGATTCGGCTGCGGCGTCTCGATCAGCAGATGCATGTGGTTGCCCATCAAGCAGTACGCCAGGCAGTTCCAGGACATCCGTCCGCACCGCCCGCGCCAGCAGGGCGAGGTACCTCCTGCGGTCCATCTCGTCGCGGAAGAGCTGCTGGCGCACAGCGCCGCGCGAGTACACGTGATGGATGCCGCCGGCGAGCTCGGCGCGAGGTGAACGAGACATGCCATCAGTAGCTCCGCGGCGGCCTCTTCTCGCCCCCTCTCGAACCTAAAGGGGTCAGACCCCTTTAAGAAGCGTTCAGGAAGCGAGCTGCTCCATGCGGCACTCGGAGGGCTTCTTGTCGTCTCGCCAGCGGAGGATCTTGGTGCCGTGGCGGATGCGGTCGTTGGAGGTGTGGTCGAAGGTGACTTCGACGACGAGCTCGGGGCGCATGTCGATCCATTCGAGCTCGCGCTCGTTGTTCCAGCGGGAGGGGTCGCCCATGCCGCGGTTGCCGGTCTCGTAGGGGGCGAGCTTGGCGGGGAGCTCGCGCTTCTCGGCCGCCTTGAAGCCGGAGGTGTGGCCGACGACGCGGAGGTTGCCGTCGGCGTCGTGGAGGCCGAGGATCAGCGAGCCGACGGTGCCCTCCTCCTTGCCCGGGCGCCAGCCCATGACGACGGCGTCGATCGTGCGGACGCGCTTGATCTTCGACATCCCGACGCGCTCGCCGGGCTTGTACGGCGCGTCCTGGCGCTTGGCGATCACGCCCTCGGCGCCCTGGAGCCACGGCTCGGCCTCCGCCGGCACCTCGGTGCACGGGGTGAGGTCGAGCGGCGGGGCGATCATGGCCTCGAGCCGATCGCGCCGCGAGGATTGCGGCAGCGCGAGCAGCGACTCGTCGCCGTAGGCGAGCAGGTCGAAGGCGATGAAGCGCGTCGGCGTCTCCTCGGCGAGCATGCGGATGCGCGACTCGGCGGGATGGATGCGCTGGCCGAGCGCGTCGAAGTCCTGGCGCCCTTCGGCGTCGAACAGCACGATCTCGCCGTCCAGCACGTAGCGGCCTTCGGGGAACGAGAGCTCGGGGAAGTAGCGGCGCAGCGGCTTGCCGCTGCGTGACTGCAGGTAGATGTCCGCGCCGTCGACGAAGGCGAGGGCGCGGAAACCGTCCCATTTGGGCTCGTACACCCAGCCGGCGCCGGTCGGCAACTTCTTGGCCGGACGGGCGAGCTGGGGGAGCAGTGGTGGCGAGAGGGGCAGCGCCATGGCGCTGCCCACCCTAAAGCACTAGGAGAGCGGGGTGGCCTCGTCGAAGCCGGGGCGGTCCTCGGCTGCAAACTTGATCCCGATGCCCAGCGCGACAATGAATGCTAGAGCGATCATGCCCCTAGTATCGACGCTTGTGCCGCATTGCCGTAGGCTTGGTTGACTCCAGGGTCGATAGGAAAAGCCTTGACCTTGCAACAGCTCACCTATTTCCTCGCCGCGGCCAGCCACGGATCGTTCTCCGCGGGCGCGGAATCCCTGCATATGTCCCAGCCGAGCCTGTCGGAGCAGGTGCGCCGGCTGGAGGCCGAGCTGGGCGTTCCGCTGTTCGTCCGCGCCGGCCGCGGCCTCGAGCTGACCGAGGCCGGCCAGCTCCTGCGGCCGCACGCCGAGCGCACGCTGGCCGAGGCCCAGCAGGCGATCGAGTCGGTCCGCGAGGTCCGCGAGCATCACCGGCGGGACGGTCGCGTTCGGGACCTTCTCCAGCGCCCACCACTACCTCACCGGCGGCCTGGTGCAGGACTTCCGCGCCGCTACCCGGGCGTCCGCATCCGCGTCGTCGGCCAGAACTCGGCGGAGGTCGCCGACGCGGTGCGCAACGGCGAGCTCGAGGCCGGGCTGATCGTCCTGCCGATCGACGACGTCGGGCCTCGACGTGCGCGTCGCGGTGCGCGAGGAGCTGCTCTACATCTCCGCCGACCCCGAGCGCGTCAGGGAGCCGGTCACGATCGAGCAGCTGGCGCCGCGCACCGCTGATCCTCGCCGACGCGCGCTGGGCGGCGATGGACCCGACCCGCCGCCAGCTTGCGCGAGCGCGCGCAGGCGGCGGGCGTGACGATCGTGCCGCAGATCGAGGTCGAGTATCTGACGGCGGCGCTGGATCTCGCGGTGCGCGGTCTGGGCGACACGGTCGCGACGCAGTCGACCCTGACCGGCCGCGGCTACACGCGCCGGCTCGGCAGCGCGCCGTTCGATCCGCCGATCTACGAGACGTTCGCGTTCATCACCCGCCGCAACGCCCACCTCTCGCCCGCCACGCGCGCGTTCATGAAGCTGGCGGAACGGCGCGTGCAGGCGCTCGGCTGAGGGGGATACGATCAAAGGCATGGCCGACGCGACGGTTGCCGAAGAGGAATATCTCCAGACGATCTTCTGGTTGCAGGAGGCCGGCCTGCCGATGACCGGCGCCAACGTGGCGCGCGCCATGCAGCTCTCGGCGCCGACGGTGCACGAGATGGTCGGCCGGCTCGAGCGCGACGGCTACATCACGCGCGGCCCCGACAAGTCGATCTCCTTCACCGACGAGGGGCGCGAGCACGCCGAGACGGTCGTCCGCCGCCACCGGCTGATCGAGCGCTTCCTGACCGACGTCCTGATGATCCCGTGGGACGACGTGCACGAGGAGGCCGAGCGGCTCGAGCACGCGATGTCGCCGAACCTCGAGGCGCGCATGATGGCCGCGATCGGGGACGCGAAGACCTGCCCGCACGGCCATCCGATCATGCCCGGGACCCGGATCGAGGGCGTCCCGCTCGGCGATACCGAGGAGGGCGCGAAGATCACCGTGCTGCGCTTCGAGAACGAGGCCGAGGACCTGCTGCACCTGTTCAAGCGCGAGGGCCTCGAGCCCGGCCGCTCGGGCGTCGTGGCCGCCGGTCGACGACGAGCACCTGACCGTCGACTTCGACGGCGAGACCGCGACGCTCACCCGGTCGGTCGCCGAGACGATCTCGGTGCTCGCCGATCCCTCGCCGCCGCCGCGGATCGCGCTGCCCGAGCAGCTCGTGATCGGCACGGAGCGCTACGGCCGCTGAGCGGGTAATCGCGTCCATAACGGATGCGACTTGGGTGGCGGCCCGCCACCCGCGACAGTGCATGGCATGCGTATTGATGCCGTCACCGATGCCACTTTCACCGCCGAGGTCCTCGAGTCCGAGAAGCCCGTGCTCGTCGACTTCACCGCCGCGTGGTGCCCGCCCTGCCGCGCGATGAACCCGATCCTCGACGAGATCGCCGCCGAGCCGCGACGACCTCCGGATCGTCAAGCTCGACGTCGACGACAACCAGGCGCGTCGCCGCCCAGTACGGCGTGCTCTCGATGCCGACGTTCATGCTCTTCCACGACGGCGCGCCCGTCCAGACGCTGGTCGGCTCGCGGCCCGCGCAAGCGCCTCGAGCTAGAGCTCGAGCAGGCGCTCGTGCAGGAGCCTGCCGGCCGGTGAGGTCCCCGCGGCGGGCGTGAGCAGCTGGAGCCGGTGGCGCGGTGGATCGCGAAGGTCCGCCGCGCCGACGATCGGCCCCGGCCGCTCGAGCCAGCTCGCCGGCACGAGGCTGATCCCCAGCCCCGCGCGCACGAGGAAGCGCACCGTCGCCGGGTCGCCGACCTCGAACAGCGGCAGCGGGCTGAAGCCGGCGGCCTGAGCGGCGCTCATCACGGTGTCGCGCAGGGCGCGTGCCCGGCTCCGCGAGGATGAACGGGCGCCCGCGCAGCGCGTCGCAGACCGCACCGTGCGTCCCCGCCGAACTCGTCGTCGAGCGGCACCGCGACCCGCAGCGGCTCGTCGGCGAGCGGGTGGACCGTCGACGCCGGCGCGGCTCGTCGGTGAGCGCGAGGACGGCGACGTCGACCGTCCCCGCCTGGACCAGCGCGACCACCTCGGCGGCGCGAGCCCTGCCGCAGCCCGATCTGGATCCCCGGGTGATCGCCGTGGAAGTCCGCGAGCGCCTCGGGCAGCCGCGGCGCGTCGGCCGCGGTCGACGCGACCCGCACCACGCCGCGCGTCGACCCCGGTGTGGCGATCCATGTCCGCCCGCGCCGCGGCGACCTCGGCCAGCACCGCCTCGGCGTGCACGAGCAGATCCGCGCCCGCCGCGGTCAGCTCGACGCCCCGCGAGGTCCGGCGCAGCAGCGCGAGCCCGAGCTCCGCCTCCAGCCGCCGGATCTGCTGCGAGAGCGCCGGCTGGGTGACGTAGAGCGCCTCGGCGGCGCGCGTGAAGTGCCGGTGGCGCGCGACGGCCGCGAAGTACTCGAGCTGGCGCAGCTCCATCAGGCGGTGCGTGCTCACGCCGGAGGTCCGCGACCGACCGGCCCGGCCTCGAGCGTGAACGTGCCCGGTTCGGTCTGCCAGCCGCCGTCCCAGTGCTGGAAGGCGCGCGGGGCGAGCGGGACGTCGACGATCGACCTCCTCGCCCGCCGCGGCCTCGACGACCGCGAAGCCGGCGAGCCAGCGCGACGGCCGCTCGACCGCGCTGTCCGGGCGCGACGCGTAGACCTGGACGACCTCGCGGCCCGCGCCGCGTTCCGGCGTTGCAGAGCCGCACGCGTGGGCCGTCCATCCCGAGGTACTCCCAGCTCGTGTAGCCGAGCCCGTGGCCGAACGGCAGCAGCGGCTCGACGCGGTCCGCGGTAGCCGATCGCCAGGCCCTCGGCGTACTCGAGCACGCCGTCGACCGGGGTCACCGACGGCAGGCCCGTCCTCGGACGCGGGCCAGGTCGTCGGCAGCCGGCCGCCGGGCTCGGCGTGCGCCGAGCAGCACGTCGGCGAGCGCGTTGCCCGCCTCCTGGCCGGGGAACCAGCAGAGCAGGACCGCGGGGACCTCGTCGAGCCAGGGCAGCAGCACCGGCGCGCCCGAGTTGACGACGACGATCGTCCGCGGCTGCGCCTCGTTGACGCGGCGGACGAGCTCGTCCTGGCGGCCCGGCAGCGCGAGCGACGAGCGATCGAAGCCCTCGCTCTCGACCTCCGCGGTGGTGCCGACGACGACGATCGCCACGTCGGCGTCGCGCGCCAGGGCGACCGCCCGCGCGAGCTCCGCGTCGGCGTCGCCGAACGGCGGGTCGAGGTTGAGCTGGAACGTGACCATGCTCGCCGCCGCACCTCGCGGCGCAGGACGACGTCGAGCGTCTCGCCCGCCGCTCAGCGTGACCGGCACGCCGTGCTGCGGCGGCGCGAACAGCGCCTCGCCGGGGTCGGCGTCCGGGCGCAGCTCGAGCAGCTCGTCGAACACCTGCGTCACCGCGCAGCGAGAGCTGGAAGCGACCCGGCCCGGAGCAGCCGACGACGTACTCGCCGGCGGCATCGGCGCGCAGCGTCGTGTGGACCTCGATCGCCGCGTCGCACGGCCGGATCGAGCGTGCCCGAGCCACGTGAACTCGCCGATCTCGCGGTGCTCGGCGCCGAGCACGGTGCCGTCGGCGGCGAAGAAGCGGACGTCGGCGGCCTTGACGTCGGCGACCGGCAGCCGCGTGTAGGCGCGCACGCCCGGGGCGTAGCGTGAGCTCGGCGTCGACAGCGCCGCGCGCAGGCCTTGCGAGCGGCGAGACGGTGTAGGTCGGGAAGACGGTCGCGCTGCCGCCGCCGAGCGTCCGCGCGACCGCGGCGTTGGGTCCGAGCACGGCGACGCGCCGGAGCGAGCCGCCCGTCGAGCGGGAGCAGCGAGCCGTGGTTGCGGGCGAGGACGAAGCTCGCCGCGGCGCAGTCGCGCAGCTCGGTTGCGAGTTCCTCGCTCCGACCAGCTGCCTGGCGCTTGGGGGAGCCGACGACGCCGTCCAGCGCGCCGACTCGCGCGGCGAGCCGCAGGAGGCGCAGGACCTTGTCGTCGACCGCGGCCTCGCTCACGCGGCCGTCGCGGACCGCGGCCACCAGCGCGTCGCCGAACGGGCCGCGCCGGGCCCGGCATCGCGAGGTCCATCGCGGCGTTGCCGGCGCCTTCGGTCGAGCGGGCGGCGCCCCAGTCGGACATGACGAGCCCGTCCCAGTCCCACTCGTCCTTCAGCACGTCGCGCAGCAGCGGCGACTCGGTCATGGTCGGCCCGTTGACCGCGTTGTAGGCGGCCATCACCGCCCACGGGCCCGCCGCCAGGATCAGCTCGAAGGGCAGCAGGTAGAGCTCGCGCAGCACGCGCTCGCGAGACCACGGCGTTCGAGGGTGAAGCGCTCGGTCTCGGAGTCGTTGGCGACGAAGTGCTTGACCGTGGCCGCGACGCCCTCGGCCTGCAGCCCGCGCACATACGCCGCGCCGATCCAGCCGCTCAACAGCGGGTCCTCGCTGAAGCACTCGAAGACCCGCCCGCCCAACGGGTTGCGATGGAGGTTGACCGTCGGCGCCAGCAGCACGTCGACGCCCTTGCGGCGCGCCTCGAAGGCCAGCAGCCGCCCGAGCCGCTCGACCCGCCCGACGTCCCAGGTGGCGGCCAGGGCCGCGGGCGAGGGGACGTTGGCCGACGGCTCGCGCTCGTCCCACAGCTCGCCGCGCACGCCGGCGGGCCCGTCGGAAGTCACGATCCGGCGCAGCCCGATCGGCCGGCTCGTCGTACAGGGCCCAGAAGTCGGCGCCGGTGAGCAGGCGAGCCTTCTGCTCCAGGCTCAGCGCCGCGAGGCGCTCACGCAGGAGTTCCTCCATGACGCGTCAGTATGGACGGGCATGCGGGCGATGCTGTTCGACGTGTTCGGGACGTGCGTCGACTGGCGCACATCGATCCGCCGTGAGGCGGAGCGCTTCGGGCTGCCTCCGGAGCTCGCCGACGCCTGGCGCGCCGAATACCAGCCGCAGCTGGAGACCGTCCGCAGCGGCAGGCGGCCGTGGGTGAACCTCGACGTCCTGCACCGGATCGGGCTCGACAAGGTCCTCAAGGACATGGAACTGACGCTCGCCGGAGCAACACGCGCCAGAGCTCACCAGAGCCTGGCACCGACTGGAGCCCTGGCCCGACGTCGTCGAAGGCCTGACCAAGCTCAAAGGACGCCGCATCATCGCCCCCTGCTCCAACGGCCACATCGCCCAGTCCACGAACCTCGCGAAGTACGCCAAGCTGCCGTGGGACGCGATCCTCGGTGCCGAGATCGCCCACGCCTACAAGCCCGATCCGAGCGTCTACACCAAGAGCGTCGAAGCGCTCGGCCTCGAGCCGCACGAGGTCTGCATGGTCGCCGCGCACCGCGACGACCTGATCGCGGCCAAGGCGCAAGGCCTCCAGACCGCGTTCGTCCCACGACCCCAGGAGCCGGAGGGCCCGCCGTTCGACGCGGACTTCGTCGCCTGGGACTTCCTCGAGTTGCCATGAAGTCCCTGATCGCGGGCTGGGTCACCGTCGTCGTCTTCTTCCTCTTCGGCGACTCGCTGCTGTCGAAGTCGAACCTGCAACAGCGTCCCGATCGGGATCATCCTGTTCGTCTGGATCCTGGGCGTGATCCTGTTCTGCGCCTTCGCCGTGATCGTGGCCGCCGACCACCTGGCGGAGATGCTCGGAGAGCCGTATGGCACGCTGATCCTGACCTTCAGCATCGTCGCCATCGAGGTGATGCTGATCAGCACCGTGATGCTCGGCGGCGACGCGCCGACGGTCGGCCGGGACACGATGTTCGCGGTGACGATGATCGTGCTCAACGGCGTCGTCGGGCTCTCGCTGGTCGTCGGCGGGCTCAAGCACCACACGCAGGACTACAGCCTGCCCGGGGCGAGCGCCTACCTGTCGGTGATCATCCCGCTGGTCACGATCGCGCTGGTCCTGCCGAGCGTCACCAGCTCGACGGACACCGCGACGCTGTCGACGACGCAGGCGATCCTGTTCGCCGCGGCGACGCTGGTGCTGTACGTGATCTTCATCGTGATCCAGACCGGCCGCCACCGCGATCTGTTCGTGCACGGGCCGACCGAGGACCACGAGGTTCCGGACCCGACCCCGAAAGAGATCGGCAGGTGGGTCGCGATGGTCGTCGGCGGGTGCGCTCCCGATCGTGCTGCTCTCGAAGAGGCTCGACAAGGTCGTCGACACGGGGATCGAGGCGGTCGGCGCGCCGGCGATGCTGAGCGGCGTCCTGATCGCGATCATCGTGTTCACGCCCGAGGGCGTCAGCGCGCTCAAGGCGGCCTACGCCAACCAGCTGCAGCGCACGGTCAACCTCTGCCTCGGCGCCTGCCTGTCGACGCTCGGCCTGACCCTGCCCGCGGTCCTGATCATCGGGCTCGTCACCGGCGAGACGGTGATCCTCGGCCTCGACCCGACCGGCATGGTGCTGGTGTTCCTGACGCTGCTGCTGAGCATGGTCACCTTCTCCGGCCCCCGGACGACCGTGCTCGAGGGTGCCGTGCACCTGCTCGTCTTCTTCGTCTTCGTCGTGCTCGTCTTCAGCCCATAGCCGTCGCGTACTCGCCGGGCGAGCGGCCGATCGCGGCCTTGAAGGCCTTGATGAAGTGCGCCTGGTCGAAGTAGCCGAGCTCGATCGCCAGGCCGGCCCAGTCGCCCTCGCCGTCGGCCATCCGGTCGGCGGCCTCGTGCAGCCGGATCCGCTGCAGGACCCACTTGGGGCTGACGCCGACGTACTCGCGGAACAGCCGCTGCAGCGTGCGCTTGGAGTAGCCGGCGTGCGAGCACAGCTGGTCGACGCGCGGCGAGCTCGGGGTCGGCGAGGATCGCCGCGTAGAGCTCGCCGATCTCCTCCACGCGCGGATCGTCCGCCGGCTCGTGCGCGCGCATCCCGCGCCTCCATCGCGGCGATCCGCTCGGTCTCGGAGCCCTCGCAGACGCGAACGGCGCGAAGACGTCGGAGACCGGGATGACCCGGTTGGTGAGCGTGTGCGCCGGCACCGGGTGAAACGGGTGGAAGCCGCCCGGCCGGAACTTCGTCGCGACCGCGATCCCGCGACGACGACAGCTGCCGCCGGAAGCGCTCGGTGACGACGCCGTAGATCAGGTCCGCGTCCGGCTCGAAGACCATGTGGAAGCTCGGGTGGGTGACGATCTCCTGCGTGTAACGGCTCGTCCAGTCCCAGCGACACCAGTGGCGTCACAGGTGCGCGAGATCCGGCGGGGCGTGCGGGGCCTTGATGAAGTGCGCCTGGTCGAAGTAGCCGAGCTCGATCGCCAGCCCAGCCCAGTCGCCCTCGCCGTCGGCCATCCGGTCGGCGGCCTCGTGGAGCCGGAGCCGTTGCAGGACCCACTTGGGACTGACGCCGACGTACTCCCTGGACAGCCGCTGGAGCGTGCGCTTGGAATAGCCGGCGTGCGAGCAGAGCTGGTCGACGCGGGTGAGCTCCGGGTTGGCGAGGATCGCCGCGTAGAGCTCACCGATCTCCGCCACGCGCGGAACGTCAGCCGGCTCGTGCGCCCGCAGGCCCGCTTCCATCGCGGCGATCCGCTCGAGCTCGGAGCCCTCAAGGGCAAACGGCGCGAAGAAGTCGGAGACCGGGATGACCCGGTCGGTGAGCGTGTGCGCCGGGACCGGGTGAAACGGGTGGAAGCCACCTGGCCGGAACTTCGTCGCGACCGCGATCCCGCGCGAGGAAAGCTGCCGCTGGAAGCGCGCGGTGACGACGCCGTAGATCAGGTCGGCGTCCGGCTCGAAGACCATGTGGAAGCTCGGGTGGGTGACGATCTCCTGCGTGTAGGGCTGCTCCAGGTCCCAGGCGACAACCCAGTGGCGGTCGACCAGGTGCGCGAGATCCTCGGACGGGGCGTAGCGCGTGAGCCGGAAATGGCGCTCGGCCCCCTCTGGGTCGAGGATCCCGCGTCGGCTGGTCAGGTCCGGCGTCACACGTTCAAACTACCCGGCGACCGCCTCCGCCACGAGCGCCGCGTCCGGCGTGATCCGCGGCGCCCGCACGGCGCCGACGAGCAGGTTGACGAGTGCGAGCCCCGCGGCGAGCAGCATCCCGCGCTCGAAGCCCGCGGCCAGCGCGTCGGTCTGGGTCGCGCCGCCGGCGAGCACGTCGGTGACGTGTGACGCCGCCGCGGTCGAGACGAGCGCGAGCCCGAGCGCTCCGCCGACCTGGAACGCCGTGGTGACGATGCCCGAGGCCGCTCCTGCGTCCTCGTGCGGGACCTCCGCGACGGCCGCGATCTGGTTGCTGACGCCGACGAGCGGCAGCCCGAGACCGAAGATGACCAGCCCCGGCAGGACGTCGGCCACGTAGCTGGAGTCCGCGCCCGCGCGGCTGAGCAGCAGCAGGCCGACGACGCCGACCGCCGAGCCGACGAGGTACGCGGCGCGCGTCCCGACCCGGGTCACGAGCTGGGCCCCCGCGACCGCCGAGAAGATCGCGGCGATCCCCATCGGCACGAAGTGCAGGCCCGCCTCCAGGGCACTGTCGCCGTGGACCTGCTGCAGGTAGAGCGCGGTCAGGAAGAACATGCTCAGGAAGGCCGCGCCGTTGAGCGCGAGCGCGATCGCCGAGACGCTGAAGCCGCGCACGCGGAAGAGCGCGAGCGGGACGAGCGGATCGGCGGCGCGGGCCTCGACGACGATGAACGCGCCGAGCAGGATCACGGCCGCGCCGAAGAGCGCGAGCACCTGGGTCGAGCCCCAGCCCGCGGCGTCGGTGCGGATCACGGCGCCGACCAAGGCGAACAGTCCGGCGGTGCCCAGTGCGGCACCGCCGAAGTCGAAGCCGTGCCCGGTGCCCGCCCGGCGGCTCTCGGCGACGAAGATCGGCGTGGCGATCAGCGCCACCGCGGCCACGGGCACATTGACGAAGAAGATCCACTCCCAGCCGAGCGAGTCGACGAGCACGCCGCCGGCGACGACGCCGAGCGTCCCGCCGATGCCGGCCAGAGCACCCCAGACGCCGAGCGCGACGTTGCGCTCAGAACCCGCCGGGAACGTGACCATCAGCAGCGCCAGCGCGGCGGGGGAGAGCAGAGCGGCGCCGATGCCCTGGATCGCCCGCACGGCGATCAGCGCCTCGGAGGAGCCGGCGAAGCCGCCCGCGAGTGAAGCGGCGGCGAACAGAGCGAGGCCGACGATGAACAGCCGCCGGCGGCCGAGCAGGTCGCTGGCGCGGCCGCCGAGCAGCAGCAGACCACCGAAGGCGAGCGTGTACGCGTTGACGACCCACTGCAGGCCATCGGCGGTGAACCCGAGGTCGGTCTGGATCGCCGGTAGGGCGACGTTCACGATCGTGACGTCGAGGACGACCATGAACTGCGCGATGGCCAGCACCGCCAGCGCCAGCCATCGTGATCGTGAATCATTCACATCTTGAACGGTCATGCCCGAGACCGTACACTCCCTGGGTGAATGATTCAAGGAATGAATGATATTTCCGCGTCACTATCCTGCGACGTCATGGCCGACCTTCCCCGCGGCATCAACGATCGCCCCGCGCTGCTGATGGTCAAGCTCGGCAACCTGATCGTGCAGCGGTCCGAGGATCCGCTGGCGGCGATGGGCCTGAGCGGCCGTCAGTACATGGTCCTGGCCGTGCTCAGCGCCGATGCCCCGCCCTCGCAGCTCGAGCTCGCGGGCCTCTGCGGGCTGCTGCCGGCGCAGGTCGTCCCCGTGATCGACGAGCTCGAGCGGCGGGGATTCGTGGAGCGCCAGCGCTCCGAGAGCGATCGGCGGCGCTCGGTCGTCACGCTCACCGCAACCGGCGCCGAGATCCTCGAGCAAGCGGACGCACTGGGTCGCCGGCTCGTCGAGCAGCTTGAGCCGGAGACCCGTGACATGGTCGTCGAAGCCCTGTCGCGTTCTTACAATACGTCCGGCTGAACGCGGGTAGCTTGGCTGGTATGACCGCCAAGCCGATTCCCGAGGGCTTCCACTCCCTCACCCCCAGCCTGACCGTCGCCAACGGCCTCGAGGCGCTCGACTTCTACGAGAACGCGTTCGGCGCCGAGGTCATCCGCAAGCTCGTGATGGGCGGCAAGCTCATGTACTCCGAGCTGCGCCTCGGCGACTCGATCTTCTCCGTCAGCGACCCGTTCGAGGATTTCGGGATGGGCGCGCCGACGCCCGGCGAGCTGCTCTCGTCCTCGATCATGATCTACACCGAGGACGTCGATGCGCTCTACGACCGGGCGCTGAACGCCGGTGCGACCGAGCTCAACCGCCCGTCAGATCAGTTCCACGGTGACCGCGCCGGCTCGCTGAAGGACCCGTTCGGCCACCGCTGGATGCTCGCGACCCACATCGAGGACATGTCCGAGGAGGAGATGCAGCGGCGCACCGAAGAGGCGATGGCCTCGTCTAAGTGACGCGCGATCGAGACTGATCGACGTCGCGCTGCTCGCCGCGCTCGACCAGTCCGCGCAGGCGATCCATGGCGTCCCAGACGTCGACGAAGCGCGTGTAGAGCGGCGCGATGCCCAGCCGCACGCTGTCCGGGCCGCGGAAGTCGGGGACGACGTCCGCGCGCTCGATCAGCGCGCGGCAGATCGGCCACGCCTCCGGATGGTTCAGAGAGACGTGTGATCCGCGCCGCGCCGCGTCGCGCGGCGACCCGAGCGTGAAGCCCAGCGGCGTCGAGCCACTCGTCGTGCAGCGCGATCATCAGCTCGGTCTGCGCGATCGACTTCTCGCGCAGCGCCCCCATCCCCGCCTCGGCGGTGATCCGCACACCCTCCTCGACCGCCGCCAGGACGAGGATCGGCGGCGTACCGGCCAGGAAGCGGCTGATCCCCGTGGCGGCCGCGTACGGACGCTCCATCGCGAACTGGTCGTCCTGGCCGAACCAGCCCTGGATCGGCGTCTGCAGCTTGTCCTGCTCGGCGTGCGCCACGTACAGATACGCCGCCCCGCCCGGGCCGGAGTTGAGGTACTTGTAGGTGCAGCCGACGGCGTAGCGGATGCCGATCGCGTTGAGCTCGATCGGGACCGCTCCCGCCGAATGCGAGAGATCCCAGATGACGGTGCCGAGCGTGTCGAGCGTCGCCATGTCGGCCAGCGCGCCGGAGCGGTAGCCGACGTGCGAGAGCACGATCAGGCCGTCGCGCGGGAGGTCGCCGGGCTGCGGGCCGAGCAGCGGGTCGGCGCTCTCGAAGATCTGCAGCTCGAGGCCGCGGGCGCGCGCGATCCCCTCGAGCACGTAGCGGTCGGTCGGGAAGTTGTCGGCGTCGGTGACCAGCGAGCGCAACGACGGGTCGGCGTCGAGCACGGCGTTGACGAGCTTGAAGAGGTTGACCGTCGTCGAGTCCGCGACCAGCACTTCACCGGGGCTCGCGCCGAGCACCTCGGCCAGCGCGTCGCCGGTCCGCGTGGGCGCCTCGATCCAGTCCGGCCAGCCGCTGACGAGATCCTCGCCCCACTGGTCGATGACGGCGTGCAACCGGTCACGGGTCGCCAGCGGGAGCCGTCCGAGCGAGTTGCCGTCCAGGTACAGCCGGTGCTCGTCGGCGATCACGAAGCGCTCGCGGAAGTCCGCCAGCGGGTCGACATTGTCGAGCCGCATCGCGTCGCCGCGCGTCAGAGCCATGCCGTGACCGCCTTCCACAACGGGTTCGCCGGATCGAGGTGACCGAAGTGGTCCTCATCGGGCTCGACGATCAGGCTCGCGCCGGACTCGCGCGCGAAGCGCACGCTGATCTCGACCGGGACGATGTCGTCGAGCCCGCCGTGCGTCAGCAGCGCGGGGACGCCGAGCGGGAGCCGCTCGATCGGGGAGGCGACGCTCGTCGGATGCCCCTTCAGGAAGCGCTTGACGACCCCGCTGGAGAGGTTCAGCTCGGCCGCCCGCTCGAGATCGAGCACGCCCGCTTGAGACACGACGCCGGTCACGGCCACACGTGGATTCTCGCGCGTTGCCGCCCATGCTGCGAGGTGCCCGCCGGCCGAGTGCCCGATCGTCACGACCCGCGAGCGATCGACGTCCAACGCAGCGAGGTGATCGATCGCGGCGCTCACGTCGTCGAGGGTCTCGGGGACACCCCCGCCGTTGCCAAGGCGCCGGTACTCGATGTTCCACGCCGCCCAGCCGCGCGCGACCAGGTCCGCGGCCAGCGCGTCCATCAGCGCGAGGTCGTACTCGGCTTTCCAGAACCCGCCGTGGATGAGCACCGCGACCGGCCCCTCGCCGTACAGAACGCCGTACTGCGAGGGGTCGTCGCCGTAGCTATGCCGCTGGGACACCAAGCGATCGAACGGCCTCGGCGAGCTTCGTGATGCCTTCGTCGATCTGCTCCGGCGTGACCCCGGAGTAGGCGAGGCGGAGCGTGTTCTGGCCGCCTTCGAGGAGGAAGTCCGTGCCCTTGACGAACAGCACGCCGCGCTCGGCCGCGGCCTTCTCGAGCAGCGCCACGTCGACGCCCTCGGCCAGCTCGACCCACATGAAGTACCCGCCCGACGGCGCGGCGAACTTCGCCTCCGGAAGCTCGCGCTGCAGCGCGTTGACCACCGCGTCGCGGCGGTCGCGGAGCGCGTTCTTGACGGTGTTGATCGCGCCGTCCATCCGCCCGGAGCGGGCGAACTGGTTCACGATCGACTGGGCGACCATGTTCGGCGAGATGTACGTGTTGGTCGCGAGCGTCTGGATCTGCTTGATGATCGCCTGCGGGCCGACGAGGTAGCCGACCCGGATGCCGGGGCAGACCGTCTTCGAGAACGACGAGGCGTAGACCACGCGGCCGGCGTCGTCCTGGGAGAACATCGAGTCGATGTGCTCGCCCTCGAAGCGGATCGAGACGTACGGGTCGTCCTCGAAGATCGTGAAGTCGTGCTCGACCGCGAGCTCCAGCAGCCGCTTGCGCTTGGCCGCGGAGAGCGTGTAGCCGGCCGGGTTCTGGAAGTTCGGGATGATGTGGGCGAGCTTCGGGCGTACGCCCGTCGAGAGCACGCTCTCCAGGCCCTCGATCGAGATCCCGTCGGTCTCCAGATCCACCATGCGGACGTCGGCGCCGCGGGCGCGCAGGTTCAGCAGCGTGCGGTCGTACGTCGGCGATTCGGCGATCACCGCGTCGCCGGGCTGCACGAGCAGCTCGAACAGGAACGCGTCGGCCTGCATCGAGCCGTTGGTGACCAGCACCTGCTCGACGGCCACGCCGTGCTGCTGCGCGATCCACTCACGCAGCGGCACGTAGCCGACCGACGTGCCGTAGGCGGTCGTCCCTGCCGGGTCGTTGTCGAAGGCGAGCTGCGCGGCCTCGCGCAGGCCTTCCACGTCGACGATGTCGAGCGACGGCGCCCCGCGGGCGAAGGAGATCGTGGCCATGAGCGCTTGCAGCCTAGTACGCCGCTGTGCACAGCGTTCCGACCCGGACGAGCACCGGAGCCGCGAGACCGCGCGCGGCGGCGTAGCGAATCGTGACCGTACGGCGGCCGCTGTCGCGCTCGAGCAGGTCCATGTCGCGGTTGGAGTATTGGTAGACCCGCAGCAGGCCGTGCTCCTCCTTGCCGTCTTCGAGACGCGGCACGGCGAGGCCCGGCCGAGATCATGCCCGCCGGGCAGCTGACGCGGACGAGCCGTTTGATCGTCCGCGGCTCACCAGCGTTGAGGCGGACGAGCACGGTCCCGATCGCGGCGCTGGCGGGAAGCTTCGTCCCGGCCCGGATCGGCTTGCCGATCAGCGCCTTGCCGCCGGCCTCGGTGCCGGTCGCGCGGCCGCGCTCGACGTGCTCGGAGCCCGCGACCTTGCCCGAGCGCGAGGCGACCACCAGCGTCGTCGCCGCCCCGCCCGCCAGCAGCGCGCAGCAGCCGGCGGTCGCCGCCAGCTTCAGCCCGGTACCGCCGACCGCGGCGCCGCCACCGCCGAACAGCGACAACATGCCGGCGAGTGGTCCGGCGCCGACGGGCGGGATCAGCGCGCGCAGGCGCCCGCGGGTCGCCTTCAGCCCGTCGCGGAACTCGCGGCAGGCGGTGCAGCCGCGGACGTGCCGGAGCGCGTGCTCGGACGGCCGGCGGCGCTCGTCGTGCGCGATCAGCAGGACCTCGCGGATCGCGGCGCAGTCGGCGTCGCGCGCATCTGCGGCGGCGACGAGGCCGCTGCGCGCCCGCTTGACCAGCTGCCGCGAGGCGGCCGGGCGTGACCTCCAGCGCGCTCGCCACCTCCTCGTGGCTGAGCCCGTCGAGCTCACGCATCAGCAGCGCGGCGCGCTGCTGCTCGGGCAGGTCGGCGAGGTCCTCGATCAGCCGCCGCAGCTCATGGCGGCGGCTGAGCGTCGAGTAGATGTCCTCGCCCGCGCCGGCGCGGTCGGAGGCCTCGAGCTCGACAGTCGGCAAGCCGGTTGCGGCGCAACTCGTCGATGCAGAGGTTGCGCACGACGCGATGCAGCCACGGTTTGAGCTCGATCGGGCGACGGTCGTCGCGCAGCGAACGGTGCGCGCGCAGGAAGGCCTCCTGAACGACGCCCTCGGCGTCAGCGCCCGAGCTGCGCAGCGCGCGCGAGGCAACCGCGTGCAGCCGCCGCCGGTGGCGCTCGTGCAGGACCTCGAACGCGTCCTCGCGCCCCGCCCGGAAGAGCGAGACGAGATGCTCGTCCGAACGCACTCTGAGGGTCGCGGCGGGCACCCGGGAAGCCTAATCCGGATCGGTGGTGATGGCTCATGTCCGGGTCAACGGACACCGCGCGGTGCGCGTGACGGACCTTGTGGTATTCCGATCGGCATGGACTACCTCGCCCGGGCACTGGAATCCGTCGCGACCTGGCGCGAGGCCGCCGGGCCGTTGCCGTCGCATCCCGCGCTCGAGCCCGACCCGGCGCGCTTCGAGGCGGCGTTCACGGAGTTCAGCGACGCGGATGGCGGGCAGCTATCCGTTCCATCACCCGCGCTACGCGGGGCAGATGCTCAAGCCGCCGCACCCGGTCGCGATCGCCGCCTACACCGCGGCGATGCACGTCAACGCCAACAACCACGCGCTCGACGGCGGGCCGGTGACGAGCGAGCTCGAGGTCGAGGTCGTGCGCGACCTGGCCGCGATGTTCGGCTTCCCGGACGACGCGCTCGGGCACCTGACGTCCTCGGGCACGATCGCCAACCTCGAGGCGCTGTGGGTCGCGCGCGAGCTGCACCCGGACAAGGCCGTCGTCTTCGGGGCCGACTCCCACTACACGCACTCGCGGATGTGCGCGGTGCTGAAGGTCGAGGGGATCGCGGCGCCGTCCGACGGCGACGGGCGGATCGACCTCGACGCCGTCGAGGAGCTGTGCCGCGGCGGCCGGGTCGGGACGGTCGTGGTCACGGCCGGAACGACCGGCACGGGCACCGTCGATCATGTCGAGCGGGCGGTCCAGCTGCGCGAGCGCTACGGCGTCCGCATTCACGTCGATGCGGCCTACGGCGGCTTCTTCACCCTGCTCGACGAGCTCGTCCCGGTCGCGTCCTTCAAGGCGATCGCGGACTGCGACAGCGTCGTCGTCGACCCGCACAAGCACGGCCTACAGCCGTACGGCTGCGGTGCGGTGCTGTTCCGCGACCCGGGAGTCGGGCGCCTCTACAAGCACGATTCGCCCTACACCTACTTCACGTCGGCCGAGCTGCACCTGGGCGAGATCAGCCTCGAGTGCTCGCGCGCCGGCGCCTCCGCCGCGGCGCTCTGGCTGACGCTGCGCTCGCTCGATCTTTCGCAGATCCTGTCCGCGGGCGTCCGCGCCTCACGCGCCTGGGCGGCGCTGCTGCGCGAGTCCGACGTGCTGCGCCTGCACGGCGAGCCGGAGCTCGACATCGTCTGCTACTTCCCGATCGCGGCGAAGGCCTCGGAGATCGACGCCGCGAGCGCCCGCGTGCTCGAGGCCGGCATGGCCGACCCCGACCCGGTCTTCCTCAGCACGCTGCGGATCGATGGGGCCCGCTTCGCCGCCGCGCACCCGGACGTCGAGATGGACCTCGACGGCGTGCGCGTGCTCCGCAGCGTGCTGATGAAGCCCGAGCACGAACCGCACGTGCCCTGGCTCCACGATCGCGTTACTTCAATCGCGAGACGGTGAGCGCGAAGCGGCCGGTGTAGACGGTGCCGGCGGCGCCGCCGCGGATCAGCTGGCCGGGACCGGCCGCGGAGCCGCCGATCACGGGACGCGAGCCGGCGGTGTCGATCGCGTCGAAGGACGTGTAGATCGGGTCGCCGCCGGGCGGGCGGCCGAGCAGCGGGTAGGTCACGCCGCCGTTGCCGAAGGTCGCGTCGCGGCGGCCGTTCGCGCGCAGGCGCATCACGAGCGCCTCAGGCGGCCGGCCCGCGCCGGCGAGCAGGATCCGGCCGGTGTTGTCGCGGGCCATCGCCTTGATCCGGATCTCGCGGCCGGCTCGGGAGAATCGCGACACGCCGTTGCTGCCGAAGCGCTTGTCCAGCCCCCCGTCCGCCTTGAGCCGCATGACGGCGCCGCGCGGGGTGCCCGAGGACGTCAGCTCGGTGCCGGCGACGAGCGTCGTGCCGGACGGGCCCTGGCGGACCGCCGCGGCCCCGATCCCCGCGCCTTGACCCACCCCGAGTACCGCCGAGACGATCCCCGTGCCGCCGAAGGTGGGATCCAGCGCGCCCGTAGGGCCGACGCGGATCGTGGTGAACGTCGCGGGGTAGAGGCCGCCGTCCCCGCCGCCGACGGTGAACGTCAGCGTTCCCTCCGCCCGTACCAGCAGACCGGTCACGCGGCCGGTGATCCCCAACGCGGTGCCGTCGAGCGTGCCGCCGGCGCCGAAGGTGGGGTCGACGCTTCCGTCCGCCAGCAGGCGGACGACGATCGGGATCTCGCCCGGGCGCACACCGCCCAGGATCACGTTGCCGGAGCGGTCCATCGTCATCGCGCCGAGCTTCGCGCCCGCGGGGCCGGCCAGCGTGTAGCCGAAGCCCGCGCCGAAGCTCGGGTCGATCTCGCCGGTGGGCAGTAGGCGGACGACGACGAAGTGCGTCGAACCATCAGGCGACTGCAACGTTCCGGCGGCGACGATGCGCCCGTCGCGAAAGACGGCGAGCGCGCGCACGCCGTCGAGCGAGGTACCCGGAAGCGCCGGGACGACCTGGCCGCCGGTGCCGAACTTGCTGTCGAGCGTGCCCGTCTTGCGCAGCCGGACGACGACGAACTGGCCCGCGGCGCTGCCGCCGGCGAGCACGCGGTTGCCGGAGATGACCTTCACGGCCCCGGCGACGGCATCCGCCCCGGTGGCCTTCAGGGTCACCGTTCCACGGCGCCCGAAGCTCGTGTCCGGGTCACCGGCGCGCGCCTGCGCGGCGGCGGCTGGAAGGAGCATGCAGACAAGGGCGGCGGCGATAAAGCGCTTCATCGGAGTGCTCCAACCCGCGAGCGAAGCGATCGGAGCGCCCATGCGCCGGGAGCATGCCACGCACGGCGGCGGGCATGCTCCGGCGACGGGTTCAGGCGGTCCTCAACGCGCCGGCGATCTCGGCCGCGATCTCCGCGACCTCCGTCGGGGTGCGACCGACGCGCACGCCGTTGGCCTCCAGCGCCTCGGCCTTGGCCTTGGCGGTGCCCGCGCTGCCGGAGACGATCGCGCCGGCGTGGCCCATCGTCTTGCCGGGAGGGGCGGTGAAGCCGGCGATGTATGCGACGACCGGCTTGGAGACGTTCGCGGCGATGAACTCCGCGGCCTCCTCCTCGGCCGAGCCGCCGATCTCGCCCGCCATCACGATCAGCTCGGTCTCCGGGTCGGCCTCGAAGAGCGCCAGGATGTCGACGAAGCTGGACCCGGGAACCGGGTCGCCGCCGATGCCGACGATGCTCGAGTTGCCGAACCCGGCCTGGGCCAGCTCGTTGCCGATCTGGTAGGTCAGCGTGCCGGAGCGCGAGACGACGCCGACGTTGCCCTCGCTGAAGAAGCTGGCGGGGATGATGCCGACGTTGGCCTTGCCCGGCGAGAGGATGCCGGGGCAGTTCGGGCCGACCAGGCGCACGTTGGGATTGCGCGCGAGGTGGTTGTAGACGCGCAGCTCGTCGTGGGCGGGGATGCCCTCGGTGATGCAGATCACGAGCGAGATGCCGGCGTCCTCGGCCTCGAGGATCGAGTCGGCGGCGAAGCGCGGCGGCACGAAGATCATCGCCGTGTTGGCGTCGGTCGCGCCGACCGCGTCGTGGAAGGTGTTGAACACCGGGACGCCCTCGACGTCCTGGCCGCCCTTGCCGGGCGTGACGCCCGAGACCACGTTGGTCCCGTAGCGGCGGTTGTTCATGGCGTGGAACGTGCCCTCGCGGCCGGTGATGCCGGAGACGCAGAGGCGCGTTTCGTTGTCGACGAGAATGCTCATGCGGCGAGCTCCACGACCTTCTTGGCGGCTCCGAGCATGGTCGCCTCGGTGTACACGTTGGGGAGGTTCGCTTCCGCCAGCAGCGCGCGGCCCTCCTTGTCGTTGGTCCCGTCGAGGCGCACGACGAACGGCACCGTCGGGTTGATCTGGGCGAAGGCCTCGATCAGGCCCTTGGCCACCTCGTCGCAGCGCGTGATGCCGCCGAAGATGTTGAACAGCACCGCGGTCACGTTCTCGTTGGAGAGGATGACCTCGACCGCGCTCGTGATCGCCTCGGCGCGCGAGCCGCCGCCGGCGTCGAGGAAGTTCGCGGGCGAGCCGCCGGCCTGGGCGACGACGTCGAGCGTCGACATCACGAGCCCGGCGCCGTTGCCGAGGATGCCGACGTTGCCGTCGAGCTTGACGAACGTCAGGTCGCGCTCACGCGCCATCCGCTCCTGCTCGTCCTCCGCCGCCGTGTTGCGCATGGCCGCGTTGTCCGGGTGGCGGAAGAGCGAGTTGTCGTCGAGCGTGACCTTGGCGTCCAGCGCCGCGACCGTGCGGTCGCCGGAGACGATCAGCGGGTTGACCTCCACGAGCATCGCCTCCTCCTTGACGAAGGCGTCGTAGAGCTTGGCCAGCAGCGCGCCGATCGGGCGTACGACGTCCGCGTCGACGCCGGCCTCGAACGCGAGCCGCCGGGCGTGGAAGTCCTGGAAGCCGAGCAGCGGGTCGACGTGCAGCTTGGCGATCGCGTCCGGGTTGTTGTCGGCGACCTCCTCGATGTCCATGCCGCCCTGGGTGGAGAGCATCACGAGCGGGCGCTTGGCGGAGCGGTCGAAGACGATCGACGCGTAGTACTCAGCGGCGATGTCCGACGCGGCCTCGATCCAGACCTCGTGGACGGTGTGGCCCTTGATGTCCATGCCGAGGATGTTCTTGCTGTGCTCCTCGGCCTCGGCGCGGTTCTGCGCGACCTTGATCCCTCCGGCCTTGCCGCGGCCGCCGATCTGCACCTGTGCCTTGACGACGCAGGGGTAACCGATCTCGTCAGCCGCGGCCACGGCCTCCTCGACGGTGGTGGCGGGGGCGCCGCTCGGGACTGGCACCCCGTGGCGGGCGAAGAGCTGCTTGCCCTGATATTCGAGTAGATCCATTGCGGACGGCCGAGCTTATCGCTGTCGAGCGGTAAGACCGGGTGCGACAAACTCCGGGGGGCCGCCGCCCCCGGACCTTCCGGTTCCTCAGGCGTCGCTGTGTGAGGAATCTTTTACGCCGACGAGCGGGGTCGAGCCGTTGCCGCGTGGCAGCTCGGCCTGCTTGGTCGTCGCCGTAGTCGCCTCGAGCAACGGCCGGACGAGATCCATCGGCAGCGGGAAGACGACCGTGGTGTTCTGGTTGACGCCGATCTCGCTCAGGGTCTGCAGGTAGCGCAACTGGATCGTCGTCGGGTTCTGCGAGATGACGTCGGCGGCGTCGCTGAGGCGTGCGGCGGCCTGGAACTCGCCCTCGGCGTGAATCACCCGCGCGCGCCGTTCGCGCTCGGCCTGCGCCTGGCTGGCCATCGCGTGCTGCATGGCGGGCGGAATGCCGACGTCCTTGATCTCCACCGTCGAGACCTTCACGCCCCACGGCTCGGTCTGCTCGTCGATGATCGTCTGCAGCTCCTCGTTGAGCTGCTCGCGCTCCGACAGCAGCGCGTCCAGATCGACCTTGCCGAGCACGGAGCGCAGCGTCGTCTGGGCGATCTGCGACGTGGCCTTGAGGAAGCTCTCGACCTGGACCACGGCGCAGCTCGGGTCGACGACGCGGAAGTACACGACGGCATCGACGCGGGCCGGGACATTGTCGCGCGTGATCACGTCCTGGGGCGGGACGTTGAGCGTCACCGTGCGCAGCGAGATGCGGACCATGCGGTCGATCGCGGGGACGAGCAGCACGAGCCCCGGCCCCTTGGTCTCGATCATCCGGCCGAGCCGGAAGACCACGGCGCGCTCGTACTCGCGCAGCACACGCACCGACGCCGCCAACAGGGCGATCCCCACGGCCAGGATCACCACGATCACTGCGAGTAGGGCCTCGATCATGGCGCCACCTCCCATTTCTCTGCAGGGCGGACGGTCAATGTCAGCCCGTTGACGTGCTCGACCACGACCGGAACGCCGCGTGCGAGCGGGGCCTCGTCCTCGAGGTCCCACAGACGCGCGCGCCAGAGCGCGCCGTCGACGAAGACGCAGTCCTCGGCGCGCGCCACGCCGACGCGGCCGACCAGCGTGTTGCGGGTCCGCAGCCGGTGTGTGGCCAGCGCCTTGCGCACCAGCACCCACAGACACGCGGCGCCGACACCGGCGACGGCGAGCCCGGCCAGCACGGCCACCAGCACGGCGCTCCCGGCCGCGGAGAGCAGCAACACGACACCGACCGCGAAGGCCGCGATCCCGCCCGCGCCAAGTGCTCCGTAGCTCGGAACGTGGGCTTCCGCCGCCACCAACGCGGCGCCAAGGACCACAAGCAAAAGGCCGAGAGCGAACACCGTTTCTTCCTCCTTACAAGCTTACTCCCGGTCCGCGCGCGCGGAAATGTCATCATGCACGGCCGCAATGCCGCTCCCTAAAGAAGTCACCTTCGTCACCTTCGACGTCTACGGCACCCTGATCGATTGGGAGACCGGCGCGTACGAGGCTTTCTCCAAAGAGGCCGAGAAGGACGGGTACACGCTCTCCAAGGAAGAGCTCGTGCCTCTCTTCATGGAGACCCAGCAGGAGATCAAGGGCGGGTCGTACGAGCTGTACGCCGAAGTCCTGCGCCGCACCGCGGTCGCGATCTCCCGCCAGCTCGGCTGGCCGCTGGAGCCGTCGCGCTCCGGATTCCTTCCGAACTCGATCGTCCGGTGGCCGCCGTTCAAGGAGACCAACACGCAGCTCGATCGCTTCGCGAAGAAGTTCGATCTCGGACTCATCTCCAATGTCGACGACAAGCTGCTCGGCGAGTCGCGGCGCCACTTCAAGGTCGATTTCGACCTTGTCGTCACGGCGCAGCAGGTGCGCTCGTACAAGCCGGACCCCGCGCACTTCAAGGAGGCCGAGCGTCGCATCGGCACCAAGAAGGGCTGGGTCCACATCGGCTCGAGCTACTACTACGACGTCGAGCCCTGCCTGAAGGCCAAGGTCCCGGTGATCTGGGTCAACCGCAACAAGGAGACGCTCGACGCTTCGCAGAAGAAGCCGACGGCCGAAGTGAAGACGCTGCTCGAAGCGGCGAAGCTCCTCGGCGCGGCATAGCCGTTCCGGTTTGCGCGCCGTAGCGCTCCACGAGGACGTCATCGCCGTCACCTCGCGCGCCTACGCGACGGGGTGCGTGCTCGTGCGCAGCGGCGGCGAGGCGTTCTGCATCGACTCGCCGGTCTTCCCGGACGAGCTCGAGATCCTGCCGGCGATCGCCGAGCAGTCGGGCTTCAGCGTCGTCGGCGTGCTGGCGACGCACGCCGACTGGGACCACCTGCTCGGCCGCTACGCCTTCCCGGAGGTGCCGCTCGGTGCCGCCGAGAACAGCGCGGCGCGGCTGATCAACGAGCCGGGCGGCGCCCAGCGCGCCCTGCGCGACTTCGACGACGAGTTCTACGTCACCCGCCCGAAGCCGCTGTCGTTGCCGGGCGCCCAGCAGCTGGCCGTGCCGGGCTACATCGACATCGGCGACCAGACGCTCGAGCTGCATCCGGCCGACGGGCACACCGCCGACGGGATGGCGGTCTGGGTGCCGTGGGCGCGGGTGCTCGTCGCCGGCGACTACGTGTCGCCGGTCGAGATCCCGATGATCAGCGAGGGCGGCTCGGTCGCCGCCTACATCGCGACGCTCAACCGGCTCGAGCCGCTGGTCGAGCAGGCCGAGCACGTCGTCCCGGGCCACGGCGGCGCGATCGATGCGGCCCAGGCGCTGGCGATC
Organism: uncultured Solirubrobacteraceae bacterium; assembly: GCA_963848475.1. Taxonomy (GTDB): domain Bacteria; phylum Actinomycetota; class Thermoleophilia; order Solirubrobacterales; family Solirubrobacteraceae; genus Solirubrobacter. The sequence continues at coordinate 719,523 of CAWKDW010000014.1, forward strand.
CTGCGCGAGGACCGGGCCTACCTCGAGGCGCTCCAGCGCGGTGAGGACGCCGCGCTGCCGATCGCGCGCCGGACCAAGGCCCAGCGCGCGATCCACGCGAAGAACCTCACACTGCGATGAGCTGCGCCGGCTCGGTCGGCGTCTCGACGACCTCGACGTAGCGCAGCTGCGCGACGCCGAGCGAGACGTCATCGCCGTCGCGTAAGAGCGCGCGGTCGATCCGGAGGCCGTTGTGCCAGGTGCCGTTGCGGCTGCCGTCGTCGAGCAGGTAGGTCTGACCGTCCTCGCGGACGATCAGCGCGTGCCGGCGCGAGACGCTCGGATCGTCGATCTCGACGTCCGCGCTCAGGCTGCGGCCGAGGCGGGTGACCGTGCCCATGATCGGCACGAGGGTCTCGTCGACGGCGAGGTAGCGGCCGGCGACGGCGGCTCCGCCGTCGACCGAATGACGTGTTGTGCGTGGGCTCAGTCTCATGGCCCCAACGATCGTGCACGGACCTGAGGCCCGGCTCCGGAAGGCCTGTGGATTGCCTGAGACCCGTCAGGCGCCGATCAGCGGGATGCCCGCCAGCGCGAGGATGACGCCCGCGCGCTGTACCGGCTGCAGGCGCTCGTGGAGCAGGAAGTAGGCGAGCGCGACGGTGACGACCGGGAACAGCCCGCCGAGCACGGCGACGAGGGCCAGCAGGCCGCCCGTGGTGGCGATCGCGAACGCGGTGTTGGCGCCGGTGTCCAGCAGGCCGATGACCGCGAGGTTCGGGACGGCGCGCCACGGGACGCGGGCGCGCACCCGCAGCGCGAAGGCGATCAGGATCGGCACCGCGACGGCGCGCGCGACGGCGACGCCGGTCAGCGCGTCGTGCTCGGCCGCGCGGTCGAGGAAGACGAGCGAGAGCCCGATGCCGAGCGCGGCGACGAGCGCGAGCTTGAGCGCCTTGCCCGAGTCGATCGCATCGCCGCCTGACTCGGTCGACGCCAGCGCGACGCCGCCGATGGCCGCGACGATCCCGATCCACTGCAGGACGCCGGGGCGCTCGCCGTCGATGACGCCGGCGAGTACGGGGACGATCGCGCTGGTGGCGACGATCGGCGCGACGATGCTCATCGTCCCGACCGCGAGCGCGTTGTAGAACGAGAGAACGGCGACGGCGCCGAACAGGCCGACGAACACGCCGGGGACCACCGCGCCCCCGTCGGCGCCACGCACGAGCAGGATCGCGGCGAGTGCGACCAGGCCGACCGCCTGGCCGACGAGCGCGACCATCGCCGCCGGGTGCTTGCGGCTCGCGCGGCCCGCCAGGAAGTCCGCGGTGCCCCACAGCAGTGAGGCCAGCAGCGCGACGCCGATCACGTGTTGGCGGCCGCCGCGGCGGCGCGGTACACGTCCTCCTCGCGCCGGATCAGGTCGGGGTTGGTGCCCGCGGCGAGCACGAGCTCGTACGTCAGCAGTTGCAGCGCGATCGCGCCGGCCAGCAGCGGGTGGCCCGCCGGGAGACCGCCGATGGTCACCGCCGGCATGTCGAGTTCCGCGACCGCCGCGAGCACGTCGCGGGCGCGCCGGTCGCGCTGCTCGGCGGCGCTCGGGTCGATCCGCAGGACGATGATCCCGGTGCGCGCGTCGGCCGCCGGCAGGTGGCCGTGGAGCACCTTCTCCATCCCGAGCGGGGTGACCGGGACGTGCAGGCCCTCCTCGATCTTGAGCGCGAGCTCGCGCGCCGTGATCTCGTCGAGGCCGCTGCCGGTGACGATCAGGCGCTCGCAGCCGATGAGCTCGGCGGCGGCCTGCACGAAGGTGTCCCGCAGGGCGAGCGTCTCCTCGATCACGCGCTGCGCCGCGGTCGCGTCGGTGGCGCCGGCGATCGCGGTGAAGGCCAGCAGCGGCGAGACGTAGCCGACGGTGTGGCACCAGGACGTGTCCACGAGCGGCGTGGTGATCACCAGATCGGCGCCCGTGTCGAGGTCCGGCCGCGCGGTGATCAGGATCGTCCGCGCACTCGTCGCCGTGATCGCGGCGAGCGTGGCCGCGGTGCCGGCCTCGTGCGAGACGGCGATCAGGACGCCCTCTTGCTGCGGGTCGAGTGACGCCTCGAACGCGTCGCGGGCGCGAGCGCCGAGCAGCGCCGCGCCGGCCATCGCCGCGTGTTCGCTGGTGCCGCAGCCGGTGACGACGACCGTCTCGGTCTCGCGGATCCACTCGGCGGCCTCGAAGGCCTCGGGCGAGGCGAAGATCGGCCCGACGAGCCCAGGTTCGGCCAGGATCATCTCTTCCATCGCCCACGGCGGCCCGTCGCGCAGCTCCGGCATGTCGCTCATGGACGAGCACGGTACCGTCTCGGTGGACCCTTCGACAGAGCCACTTCGCTGCCGCTGAACCGAGCCACTTTGGAGTTGTTCGCCGCGCTGGACCGCAGCGCGCCCGAACCCCTGCGCGCGCAGCTCGAGGACGCGATCTGCGCCGCGATCACCGGCGGAGGAGCGCCGCCGGGCACGCGGCTGCCGGCGACGCGGGTGCTGGCGGAGGCGCTGCACATCTCGCGCGGCGTGGTGAGCGAGGCGTACGCGCAGATCGCGGCCGAGGGCTGGATCGAGACGCGCCGTGGCAGCGCCCCGATCGTCCGCGCGGTCCCGGCCGCAGGCGTCGCCGCGAGCAGCGCCGCGCCGGGAGGAGCCGCGGCGCTGGGCGGGGCCGCGGCGCTGGGCGGCGGCGCGCGCGCGCCGGGCGGCTGCCGGCGGGCGCCGCGCGGCGGGGCCGCCGCGCCGGACGGGGGCGCCGCGCCGGGCGGAGCCGCCGCGCCGGACGGGCGCGCCGCGGCGTCGTCGGGCGCCGCCGCGACGCGCACCGCCGCACCGCCGCCGCGGCTCGACCTCACCGCTACCGCGCCCGACCTCTCCGCCTTCCCGCGCCGCGCCTGGTCGGCGGCGCTGCGCCGGACACTCGCGGAGATGCCCGACGCGGCGCTCGACTACGGCGATCCGCAGGGCGATCGCGAGCTGCGCGCCGAGCTCGCCGCCTACCTCGTGCGCGTCCGCGGCGTCGTCGCCACGCCGGCCGAGCTGGCGGTCACGAGCGGGTACACGCAGGGTCTGTGGCTCACGTGCCGGGCGCTCGCCGCGCGCGGCGCCACACGGGTCGCGGTCGAGGATCCGTCGCTCGACGACGCCTGGGGCACGATCCGCTCCGCGGGGCTGGAGGTCGTCGGGCTGCCCGTGGATGAGCACGGCATCCGGCTCGACGCGCTCAAGGCCGACGCCGTGCTCGTGACCCCCGCGCACCAGTTCCCGACCGGCGCGGTGCTCGCCCCTGAGCGGCGGCGCGCGCTGCTGGCCTGGGGCGGGATCGTGCTGGAGGACGACTACGACTCCGAGTACCGCTACGACCGCGCACCGGTCGGCACGCTCCAGCGACTGGCGCCCGACCGTGTCGTCTACCTCGGCACCGCATCCAAGACGCTCGCCCCGGCGCTGCGGCTCGGCTGGCTCGTGGCGCCGCGCGGAGCTGGCCGAGGCGATCGGGCGCGAGCGCTGGGCCGTCGACTCCGGCGGGGCCGCGATCGGCGCTCGCGCCTATGCCCGGCTGCTCGCGACCGGCGAGGTCGACCGCCACCTCAGGCGCACCCGCCGCGACTATCGCGCGCGTCGCGATCGCCTCGTGGTCGCACTCGAACAACAGCTCCCGCAGTGCCGCGTCACGGGCGTGGCGGCCGGCCTGCACCTGCTGCTGCGGCTCCCGGCCGGTACGGACGAGGCCGCGGTCGTCGCGGCGCTTGCAGAGCGCCGGATCCGGATCCGCGGCCTCGCCGGCTACCGGCTCGGCGAGCACGCCGGCGAGCCCGCGCTCGTCGTCGGCTACGGACGGCTCCCGCTGGCCGCGATCGACGCGGCGGTCGAGGCACTCCGCGACGCGCTGGAGGACAGCCGTAGGATGCGGCCGGTGCTGAGGGACGTGGTCTGACCTGTCGCGCGTGACCCTGGCCACCGTGGCCGAGGCGCTGGGCGTCTCGACGATGACGGTGTCCAACGCCTACAACCGCCCGGAGAAGCTCTCGGGCGAGCTGCGCGCGCGGATTCTCGCGAAGGCCGACGAGCTCGGCTACGCCGGTCCCGACGCGCTCGCGCGGTCGCTGCGGCGCGGGCGCACCGGGGTGCTGGGGATCGTGCTCGGAGAGGCACTCGCGTACGCCTTCGAGGACCCGGCGACGGTCGAGTTCCTGCGCGGGCTCGCGGGTGCCGGGGTTCCGTTGCATCTCGTCCCGGCGAGCGGCGGCGAAGGCGACGCGGCGCTCGTGCTCAACGCGGCGGTCGACGCCTTCGTGGTCTTCGCGGTGCCCGATGGGCTGCCGATCATGGATGCGGTCGTCCGCCGCCGGCTGCCGGTGATCATCCAGGGCGGGCCCGTGCTGCCGGGGTTCCCGGTGGTCTCGATCGACGAGCGGGCCGCGGCCGGGGCGGCGGCGGACCATCTGCGCGCACTCGGTCACACGCGGCTGGCCGTGGTGAGCCTGCCCTTCTCACTCGCCGACCGAGCCGACCGGCCGCTGCGAGCGGAGGCCCCGGCGCACCGCGCCACGCGCGGGCGGCTTGCGGGCTACGGCGTCACGGTCGGACGCGAGGTGGCGGTCAACGACCGCGAGCACGGCGAGCTGGCGGCCGGCGTGCTGCTCGACGGTCCCGAGCCACCGACGGGGCTGCTGTGCATGAGCGACGAACTGGCGCGCGGCGCGCTGCGCGCCGCCCGTCGGCGGGGCATCGCGGTGCCGGGCCAGCTCTCGGTCGTCGGCTACGACGACACGCCGGAGGCGCTGCGCGCCGAGCCGCCGCTGACGACGATCCGCCAGTCACTGCGCGACCAGGGCCAGCGCTGCGCCGAACTGGCCGCCGCCGGCGCCGACGGGCCGGTCGAGCCGCAACCGTGGGAATTGATCATTCGCGGCTCGACCGCAGGCTTTGGCGCTCCCGTGCGTTAGAGCCTTCATGTGTACCCCTGCATCCGCCGACATCGAAGTTGGGTCGCGGGTGATCACGACGCAGGCGCTGCCCGAGGGCGTCGCCGCGGGCGCGAGCGGCACGGTGGTCGCCGGCGCGGGCTGGATCCAGCGCCGCTGGCGCGTGCAGTTCGACGACGGCCCGTCCGTGTCCGTGCCCGAGTACGCGCTCGACCTGAGACCGCGCAGGGCCGCTTCAACCGCGGCTAGACGGCTCGTCGATTCAAAGGTCGCGTGGGTTCCGTCGCGATCGAGGCGTCGTCGATGCTGCCACCGCCAGCTTCGAAACTCACTTGAGCCCGGCCAGCTCCTCGTAGAGCGCCGACGCGGCGCGCTGGCCCTGCTCGAGCGCGACGAGGCGATAGGACTCGTCGGGTGCGTGCAGCGCGTCGTCGGGCAGCGAGAAGCCGGACACGATCGCCGGGATTCCGCGCTCGGCGAACGCGGCCAGGATCGGCAGCGTGCCGCCGCTGCGCACCAGCGCCGGCTCGCGGCCGCAGGCCTTCGTCAGCGCGCGTCGCGCGGCCTGCAGGACCGGCGAGTCGGGATCGAACGCGGCCGGCTCGGCGCGGTCGGCGCTGAAGATCAGCTCGGCCCCGTCCGGCAGCGCGTCGCGCAGCAGCGCCTCGAGGTTGCGGGCGATCACCTCGGACCGCTGGCCGCCGACGAGCCGCACCGACAGATCCGCCGACGCGACGGGCACGACGATCGTGCGCGCCTGCCCACCTTCGATGCGGTGGACGTCGAGCGACGGCTCGGCCGTCGTGCGGACGTAGAACTCGGCCGCGGCGGTGGGATCGGAGGGGCGCGCGCCGACCTGGGCGAGTTCGCCGCCGCCGTCGGGCAGCGTCGCCCAGCTCTCGATCTCGGCCGTCGTGGGCGCCTTGACGCCGGCACGAAGCGGCTCGGGCAGGCGCCCGTCGGTGCCGGGCAGGACCGCCGCCAGCGCCCGGTGCAGGGCGTGGAACGCGTTCAGCGCCGCGCCGCCGTACATCCCGGAGTGCGCCGTCTGGGTGCCGGTGTGGATCTCGACGTGCGCGAAGACCATCCCGCGCGTCGCGAGCGTCAGCGCAGGGGTCTCCGCGTCGACCATCCCGCTGTCGAAGACGATCACGGCGTCGGCGCCGCGCGTGTCGGCCCGCACCCAGTCGCCGACGTCGTCGGAGCCCGTCTCCTCCGCGCCTTCGATCAGCACGCGGATGTTGACCGGCAGGTCGGCGGTCGAGGCGAGCTTGCACGCGACGTGCAGCAGCGGCAGGAAGTTGCCCTTGTCGTCGGTCGCGCCACGGGCGTAGATGCGGCCGTCGCGGATCGTCGGCTCGAAGGGCGGCGTCGTCCAGGCCTCGAGATCACCCGGGTCCTGTACGTCGTAGTGCCCGTAGATCATCACCGTCTTGGCGTTCTTGCGCGGCGAGCGCAGCTCGCCGACGACGAGCGGCGCGCCGCCTGGGGTGGGGACGAGCTCGGCCGTCCCGCCGGCGCGGCGGATCCGGACGGCGGCCCACTCCGCGGCATGGCGCAGCGACGCCTCGTCGCGCGCGCCGGCCGAGATCGACGGGATCTGCAGCCAGTCGAGTGTTTCGGCTAGAAGATCAGCCATCCGTGATCACCGCCAGCGTGTCGCCGGCCGTCACCGAGTCGCCCTCGGAGATCGGAAGTTCGGCGATCTTGCCGGCCTTGTGCGCGGTGATCTCGTTCTCCATCTTCATCGCCTCGATGATGCACACGAGCGCCCCCTCCTCGACGTTCGAACCCTGCTCGACCAGCACCTTGAACACGTTGCCCTGCATCGGTGAGGCGAGCGTGTCGCCGCCACCGGCGCTGCCCCCGCGCTTGCGCTCACGGCGTGGGGTGGCCTTGGCCGCGGCCGCGGGCACGACGGCGCCCGACGCCGGGGGCTCGCCGTGGACGGTGACCTCGAAGCGTTTGCCGGCGACCTCGACCACGTAGTCGCGGGCGACCGTCTCGCCCTCGTCCTCCGGCGGCGCGGCCCCGTCCCGCCCGCCCGCGAGCGCCTTGAGCCATGTCTTGTCCTCGATCAGGTCGCGGCAGGTCTGCGCCTGGGCCCACTGCTCTGAGGCCATGATCGCCTTGTGGAACGGGATCAGGGTCTTGACACCGTCGAGCTCGAACTCCTCGAGCGCCCGCGCCATCCGCCGCGTCGCGCGTTCGCGATCGGCGTCCCAGACGATCAGCTTGGCGATCATCGGGTCATACAACGGCGTGATCTCCGAACCGCCGATCACGCCCGAGTCGACCCGGATGCCCGGCCCGGACGGCTCGCGATAGTGCGAGATCGTCCCGGGAGCCGGAGCGAAGTTCCGGCTCGCGTCCTCGGCGTTGATGCGGCACTCGATCGCGTGCCCATGCCAGCGGATGTCGTCCTGCCCGAAACTCAAGGGCTCGCCGGCGGCGACGAGGATCTGCTCGCGCACGATGTCGACGCCGGTGACCGCCTCGGTCACGCAGTGCTCGACCTGCACCCGGGTGTTCATCTCCAAGAAGAAATACTCGCCCTCAGGGGAGAGCAGCCCCTCGATCGTGCCCGCGCCGCGATAGTCGACCGCGCGCGCCGCCTCGACCGCGATCTCGCCGATCCGCGCCCTCAGCTCGGCATCCACCAGCGGCGCCGGGGACTCCTCGATCAGCTTCTGATGGCGGCGCTGGATCGAGCAGTCGCGCTCGCCCAGGTGCACCACGTTGCCGTGCCCGTCGGCCAGGACCTGCACCTCGACATGGCGCGGGTCCGGCAGATAGCGCTCCAGGTAGACCGTCGCGTCACTGAAGAACTTCTCCCCCTCGCGCGCCGCGCCCTCGAACGCGTCCGGGAGCTTGTCCGCGCTCAGAGCGCGACGCGGAAGCCCTTGCCGCCGCCACCGCCCGCGGCCTTGACCGCGATCGGGTAGCCGATCTCCTCCGCGATCTCCCCGGCGGCCTCGATCGTCTCCACCGGCTCGGTCGTGCCCGGCACGATCGGCACGCCCGCGGCCTGCATCAACTCGCGCGCCTTGGTCTTCGATCCCATCGCGTCGATCGCCGACGCCGGCGGCCCGATGAACACCACGCCCGCCTCTTCCAGGCGCTTGGCGAACGCGGCGTTCTCGGCCAAGAAGCCGTAGCCCGGATGGACGGCCTCGGCGCCCGAGCGCTCGATGACCTCCATCAGCCGCTCGACGTTGAGATAGGACTCCGCGGCAGGCCCGGGGCCCAGCAGGTAGGCCTCGGTCGCGCGTTTGACGTGCTGTGCGTCGCGGTCGGCCTCCGAGTACACGGCGACAGACTCAATCCCGAGCTCATCGAGCGCGCGGATGACACGAATCGCGATCTCGCCACGGTTGGCGACCAGGACCCTTGTAAACATCAGGGCGCGCCATGCTATCCGCCCGCCTGATCCTCGTCCGTCACGGACAGTCGACCTACAACGCCAAGGCCTGCCTCCAAGGCCAGGCCGATCCGCCGCTCTCGGACGCCGGACGGCGGGAGGCCGAGCAGTTGCGGCCCGCGCTCGCCCGCTTCCCGGATGACCGCGTCGTCACCAGCGACCTGATCCGAGCCCGCGAGACCGCTGCCCTGCTCGGCTACCCCGACGCCCGCACCGATCCGCGCTGGCGTGAGATCGACGTCGGCTCATGGTCCGGACGGCCCTTGACCGACTTCGGGACCGGAACCGAATACGCCTGGCGCGGCGGTCCGCTGCACGCGCCCGACGGTGAGGGGTGGGAGGACCTTCAGGCGCGCGTCGGCGGCGCCGTCGACGAGTTGCTCGCCGCCGGCGGAAGCTGGCTCGTGGTCTGTCACGGCGGCGTCATCCGCGCCGCGCTCTCGCACATCACGGGTGCCGATGCGACGCGCGTCGCAGGCCCCGGGAACGCGAGCGTGACGGTCATCCGAGGAGGCGATCCAGCACGCCTGGAGGCCTACGCCTGGACCCCCGCGCAGCACGTGCTGTCAGGTTCATGACGCGACCCGGATAGAGCGCAAGTTCCGCTCCATCGCACCGTTTGAGCCCGTATCGCCGCTCGCATCCTGGGGCGTTTGCAGAGCGGCGGCTGAGCGAGATCGCTCAGCTCGAGTGGGAACCGGCCGGCCGGCACAATGGGGCCGCCGTGTCGGTCGGTTACCCCACCCAGGGCTCACGTGCCGGAGCGCGCTCGACGCTCTCCAGCCTTGCGGCGGCGACCCACGGGCCGGGTCCCGTCTCGACCGCGACCGGCGGCGGCGCGGTGTCGCGCAGGAACTGCTCGATCGCGGCGATCACGGCGGCCGCCTCCTCGGGCGAAGCGCTGCTGCCGTGGAGCTCGAGGCGAGGGCGGCGGTTCATGCGCCCGAGACTATCGCCACCCCCGCTCGTCCGGATTCACTAGGCGGGAGGCCCGTTGACGCCCTTGATCGAGGTCTGACCGCGGGCGACGCTGTAGGTGAAGCCGGCGGTCGGCAGGCGTTCGCGTGAGCGCTTCTTGATCGTCTTCACACGCTGGAAGGTGACGTCCAACTTGTCCTTGGTCGCCACGGCCACGCCGTAGCCGTGGTGGTCGAAGTCCGCCTGGTCGACCCAGGGGTTGAGGGCGCGCAGGGTGTCCACGATCGCCGGCGGCGTGTTCGGGTTGGCGTCGTTGCCCTTGAGGACCTGGCCGCCGCCGATCGGCAGGTCGGTCTCGCCGAAGGACTGCGAGGTGATCGAGCCGCCCACGAACTCGAGCGCGACGGACTCGCCACGGCTCTTCTGGGTGCGCACGTCGCCGGCGATGAACGTGTGGATGTCGCCGGTGACGAACACGACGTCCTTGATGCCCGCGGCCTTGATGTGCCCGAGCAGTTCCTCGCGCTCGGTCACGTAGCCCTGCCAGGAGTCGAAGCCGTAGTAGGAGCCGCCGGTGACCTCGGCGTTCATCATCATCACCTCGTTCCCGACGACCTTCCAGGCGGCGTCGGAGCTCGCGAGGCGCCGCTTGGCCCACGCCATCTGCGAGCGGCCGAGGAAGGTGCGCGGCGCGTCGAGCTCCGCGCACGGCGGGACGGTCGCGTCGCCGCAGGGCTGGTCGTCGCGGTACTGGCGCTGGTCGAGCATCACCAGGTCGACGTTGGCGCCGAAGCGCAGCGCGCGGTAGATGCGGCTCTTGCCGGACTGGAAGAACGGCATCGCCTCGAAGAACGCCTTGTAGCCGGCCGCCTTGCGCGCGGCGCTGTAGTGCTTGGCCGGGTCCAGGCCACCGCCGGGTGCGTGGCCCGCGTAGTTGTCCTGCACCTCGTGGTCGTCCCAGGTGGCGACCATCGGGAACTTCGCGTGCAGGTCGCGCAGGGCCTTGTCGGAGCGGTAGAGCGCGTACTTGTCGCGGTAGTCGGCGAGCGTGACGGCCTCGCGCACGATCGACCGGTTGGCGCGGTTGGCCTTGCCGATCTTGTCGTCGCGCACGCCCGTCTTGCCCTTGGCGTGGTAGCTCTCGCCGTAGATGTAGTCGCCGAGGCAGACGACGAAGTCCAGGTCCTCGCGCTGAAGCAGTTCGTAGGCGTTGTAGTAGCCGTGCGTGTAGTCGGCGCAGGAGAAGAAGCCGAAGCGCACGGTCTCGTTCGAATCGGCCGGCAGCGCGGTTTGAAAGCGGCCGATGGGCGAGTGCGAGGACTTGGTCTCGAAGCGGTAGTAGTAGCGCTCATGGGCGTCCAGGCCCTTGATCCGGGCCTTGACCGAGTAGCCCTTGGCGGCGCTGGTCGTGATCGAGCGGGAGGCGACGACGCGCCGGAACGCCGCGTCGCGCGCCACCTCCAGCCGAACCGAGCCCTTCCCCTCCGCGTCGTCGAGGACCGTGAGCAGCGTCGCGCCGTCGGGGGTGGGATCGCCGGAGAGCACCCCCTGGCGGAACTTCCCTTCGCGCAGTGCGGCGGCGCGCGCCGCGGCGGGGGGAAGCAGCAGAACGGCTGCTCCGGTCGCAGAGTGCCCGATCAACTGCCGGCGGGTCAGCATGCGGGCGAGCCTACAGCCGCTCGCGCGGCGCGACCACCGGTTGGTTACGTGACGGGAACCTCGCTCCGGGTCAGCATCGCGTCGGCCAGATACTCCGCGTCGCGGGCGATCCCCGCGATGGTGCGTGGCGGGGTCGAAACCGGGGGCGTCGACCCAGGCCCAGTCGCTGCGGAAGCCGGTCGCCCAGACGATCGTGCTGATCTCCGCGGTGTCGAGCGTGCCCGAGCCGTCGTCCGCCGGCTCCCAGACGGCGCGGCAGCGCGGCTCGTCGGGTGCCTCGATCCGGTGCTTGGCGATGTAGTGGTTGGCCTCCTTGCGGGCGGCCAGCCCCTGGCTCGGACACCGCCTCGAGCACGCGGTCGGCGCTCGCGACGGTCGCCGCGACCGCGACCCCCGCATCCTCGAGCAGCCGTGCGAGGCCCGCGCTGAGCAGCACCTCGTCATCGGCCAGGAGCACCCGAAGCATGCGTGCATCTTGCCGGGTGTAGTCATGTCCACCCCTTGGTGGACCGCAATCTCATGGAGGCGACGCATGCTGGAGGAGATGTCCAGACTTCTTCGACTCGTCTCGGCGGCGACCGCGGTCGCCGCCCTCGCGGCGCCCGCCGCCGCCTCCGCGGCGTGGACGGCGCCCGCCGGCGTCGGCGCCGCCAACGACGCCAACCCCACCGCGCAGGGCGCGTTCGGCGGCAGCGTCCTGACCGGCTGGCTGAGCCCGACCATCTCGCTGTCCAAGCACCTCGGCACGCCCGCCCCGATCACCGCCGCCGATCCCTTCGAGAAGGCGTGGGCCGCGAGCATGGACAGGGACGGCAACGCGATCGTCCTGACCGTTCGCAAGCACAAGCCGCTCCAGCGCGTCCGCGCGATCATGGTCGGCGCCAACGGCACGCGCACCGCGACCCGCACGATCTCCGACAACCAGCACTCGGCCGGTGGCCCGGTGATCTCCGTCGCACCCGACGGGACCGCGGTGGCGGCCTGGGCGTGGCACGACACCGCGGGCTGGCGCGCGCAGGCGGCGATCCGCCGGCCGGGCCAGTTGCGCTTCGACCGCCCGCAGACGCTCTCGCCGCCCGCCCCGTCGGTCGGCAAGAGCCATCCGCGGCCGCGCTATGAGGTCGCGGCCGGCAACGGCGGTCGCGCGATCCTGACCTGGCAGCTGTTCGCCGGCACCGAGGAGTCGCCGCTGCACGTCCTCACCGCCGGGACCGATGGCGTCTTCGGCGCCGATCAGGAGCTCGCCGGCGCGGGCGGCCTCGCCGACGTCGCACTTGCCGTGTCGCCCACGGGCGCCGTCCAGCTCGCCTACCTCGACGAGCACTTCAATGGCAACGGCAGCCCGTCGAGCCTGCATGTCGCCCAGGGCACCGTCGGCGCCCCGCTCTCGGCGCCCGCGGTCCTCTCGACCGGCGGCAAGGGCATCAGCTCCGGCTCACAGCTCGCCACGGCCTTCTCGGCCGACGGCAGCGCCACCGTCGCCTGGGCCAAGCCCGGCCCGCGCTACGAGGAAGGTGGCGCACTCGAGGTCTTCACCCGCACCGCGGACGGCAGCTTCGGCGGGGCGCAGACGATCGCGCAGAACGCGGAGGGCGTCGTCCTCGCCACCGGCCCCGGCGCGTCCGGCGCGCTGGCGTGGATGCAGGAGATCCAGCACACGAACGCGGTCAGCTACACGATCCACGCCGCGACGCGCCCGCAGGCCGGCGGTCCGTTCGGCCCCGAGTCGACGATCTCGGACGCGAGCATCAACGGGCTCTGGCCCTCGATCGCGATGACCCCGACCGGCGACGCGATCGCCGCCTGGGTCACCAACACCGACGGCAGCGGAGGCGGCGAGCCCGCCGCCTCCATCCATGCCGCGGACTAGAAGCTAGAGCGGGATGTTGCCGTGCTTGCGGCGCGGACCGGGCTCACGCTTGGTCAGCAGCGCCTCGAGCGCGGCAATCAGCTTCGGGCGCGTCTCGTGGGGGATGATCACGTCGTCCACGTAGCCGCGCTCGGCCGCCGTGTACGGGTTGGCGAAGCGCGCCTTGTAGTCGTCGATCAGCTTCCCGCGGCGCTCGTCGGGCGTCGGTGAGGCGGCGATGTCGCGGCGGTGGATGATGTTGACCGCGCCCTCGGGTCCCATCACGGCGATCTCCGCCGTCGGCCAGGCGAAGTTGAAGTCCGACGCGAGGTGCTTGGAGGACATGACGTCGTAGGCGCCGCCGTAGGCCTTGCGGGTGATCACGGTGAGCTTCGGGACGGTGGCCTCGGCGTAGGCGTAGAGCAGCTTGGCGCCGTGGCGGATGATCCCTCCCCACTCCTGGCTCGTGCCGGGCAGGAAGCCGGGGACGTCGACGAGCGTCAGCAGCGGGACGTTGAACGCGTCGCAGTAGCGGACGAAGCGGGCGGCCTTGGCGCTCGCATCGATGTCGAGCACGCCGGCCATCGCCTTCGGCTGGTTGCCGACGACGCCGATCGCGTGCCCGTTGAGGCGGCTGAAGCCGACGACGATGTTCTGCGCGTAGTGCTCGTGGACCTCGAGGAACTCGCCGTCGTCGACCACGTAGCGCACGACGTCGCGGATGTCGTAGGGCTTGTTGGCGGCGTCGGGGACGACGGAGTCGAGCTCCGGGTCCATCCGGTCCGGGTCGTCGGTGGGCTGGACGCGCGGGACGGTCTCGAGGTTGTTCTGCGGCAGGAAGCTGAACAGGTAGCGCGCGTCCTCGAGGCAGGCGTCCTCGTCGTCGGCGACGAAGTGCGCGACGCCGGACTTGGTGGCGTGGCTCATCGCCCCGCCGAGCTCCTCGAAGCCGACCTCCTCGCCGGTGACCGTCTTGATCACCTCGGGGCCGGTGATGAACATGTGCGACGTCTCCTTGACCATGAACACGAAGTCCGTGATCGCGGGGGAGTAGACCGCGCCGCCCGCGCACGGGCCCATGATCAGCGAGATCTGGGGGATCACGCCGGAGCTGCGGACGTTGCGCAGGAAGACATCGCCGTAGGCGCCGAGCGAGACGACGCCCTCCTGGATCCGCGCGCCGCCGGAGTCGTTGATCCCGATCACGGGGCAGCCGATCTTGGCCGCCAGATCCATGATCTTGCACATCTTCTCGGCCATGACCTCGCCGAGCGAGCCGCCGAAGACCGTGAAGTCCTGACTGAAGACGCACACGCGGCGGCCGTCGATCGTGCCGTGGCCGGTTACGACGGCGTCGCCCCAGGGCCGGTTCTTCTGCATCTCGAAGTCCGTTGTCCGATGCCGGACATAGGTGTCGAGCTCTTGGAAGGAGCCGGGATCGAGCAGCTTCTCGATCCGCTCGCGGGCCGTGTACTTGCCCTTCGCGTGCTGCTTCTCGACCGCCTTTTCTGAGGCGTGGTCCACGACCGCGGCGCGCAGCTCCTCGAGCTGGGCGAGCCGCTCCGCGAATGTCTCCGGAGCCTTCTGGCGCATAGACGGCACGACTGTATCGGTTGCCCAAAAGACTGTCCGAACGTAGGGTCGCGAGCCACGTAGGGTGCGCACGGAGGGCGACGGAGGGATCACGGATGGGCCAAGGGGACCGATGGGGGGACGCGCGCGACCGCCGCTTGCACGGGCGGCTGCTCGTCGTGCTGCTCGCCGCCCTCACGCTGGCCGCGGCTCTGCCGCCCGCGGCGGGCGCCTTGCGGGCGGTCTTCGTCGATTCCCATCAGCCGCTGGTCCTGCTCGGGCCGTCGGTCACCGGCGATCCGCGCGTCGGCGGGACGCTGAGCTGCGATCGCGGTACCTGGGACGACTCGGACGCCGCGCCCTACGAGTACCGCTACATCTGGATGCACGACGAGTACGGCGAGCCGATCGAGGACGCGCAGGCGAGTACGTACGTCGTCACCGCCGACGATGCCGGCCAGACGCTGGTGTGCGCGGTGATCGCGGTCAACGGCCGCGAGGACAACTACCGGTCCACCGATCCGATCCTGGTCCGCGTGCCGGAGAACCGCTCCGCGCCGCGCATGACCGGCGACCCGCGGATCGGCGGCCTGCTGGGCTGCACGCGCGGCGTCTGGGACGATCGCGACCTCGCGCCGTACCCGACGGCCTTCGCCTGGACCCGCGACGGCGAGCTGATCGAAGGCGCCGAGACCGACACCTACGTCGTCACCGCGGACGATCTCGACACCGCGCTCTCGTGCGAGGTGACGGCGGCCGCCTTCGCGACGGCGAGCGCCACCACGTTCCCGAAGCCGCCGCAGAACCGGGTCCTGCCCGTGCTCGGCGGCGACCTGCGCATCGGCGGCGCCGTGACCTGCTCGCGCGGCGGCTGGGACGACGAGGGCCGGACCGCCTACCCGGTGACGTACCAGTGGCTGCGCGACGGCGAGCCGATCGAACTGGCCGCGCTCGCCGGCTACACGGTCGGGCTCCTCGACGCCGGACATGAGCTCTCCTGCCGCGTCGTCGCCGCCGGTCTGAGCAGCGCCGAGACGCTCCCGCTGACCCCGCGCGAGCCCTCGAGCCGCAACGCACCGCGGGTGAGCGGCGACCTGCGGCTCGGCCACACGCTGACCTGCGACCCGGGCGCGTGGGACGCCGACTATCCGTTCGAGTACGCCTGGCTGCGCGACGGCGTGCAGATCGCCACCGGCGCGACGCACGTCAATGTCGCCGCCGATCTCGGCGTGCTCGTGCAGTGCCGCGTCAGCGCGCACGGGCGGACGACCGTCACCAGCACCGGCGTCTACCCGACCGCCCCCGAGGTCCGTTCGCTGCCGTCGCTGACCGGCGACGCGCGGCTCGGGCGGACGCTGACCTGCGGCAGCGGCGACTGGGACGACAGCTACGCCTACACCTACGAGTGGCTGCGCGACGGCGCGTCCGCCGCCACCGGGCCGACCTATGCGCTGGCCGTGGCCGACGTCGGGCACGAGGTCGCCTGCCGCGTGCGCGCGGCGGGGCTGACAAGCGCCGACTCGCGCGCCGTCGTCGCCCCGCAGCCGCGCGCGCTGGCCGCTCCCGCGATCTCCGGCGACCCGCGCGTGGGCCAGACGCTGACCTGTGGGCGCGGGACCTGGGACGACCCGGCGACGCCATACGCCGTGACCTACGCCTGGTTCCGCGGCGACGGCACGCCGCTCGGCGCGGGCGCCACCCGGACGGTCGTCAACGGCGACACGGTGCTGTTCTGCCGCGTGACGGCGGCTGGCCTCGTCATCGCGAGCTCCGCGAACGTGACCGTCTCCGACCCCGCCGGCGGGGCTGTGCCCGAGAACCGCTCCGCGCCGGTGCTGACCGGGACGCCGCGCCTGCGCGGCACGCTCGACTGCGCTCCCGGCAGCTGGGCCGGCGCCTCGTCCTTCAGCTACCGCTGGCTGCGCGACGGCGCGGCGGTCGGGACGCAGACGTCCTACGTCGTCGTGGCCGCCGATGTCGGCCACGGGCTGCGCTGCGAGGTGCAGTCCGGCACGACGGTCGCCCTGAGCCAGACCGTGACGCCCACCGCCCCCGCCGTGCTCAACGCGCCCGACGTCAGCGGCGACCCGCGCGTCCGGCGCACCCTGCGCTGCTCCTCCGGCAGCTGGGACGGCCCGTACGCGTTCACCTACCAGTGGCTGCGCGGTGCGACCCAGATCGCGACGGGCGACGCGCTCGTGCTCGGCGCCGCGGACGTGGGCCAGCCGATCGCCTGCCGCGTCCAGGCCGACGGGCTGACCGTCGCCACCTCCGCGGCCGTCACGGTTCGCGCGCCGCGCAACCTCGTGGCGCCGAGCGTGGGCGGCGATCCGCGGATCGGCCGCACACTGACCTGCGACCCGGGCGGCTGGGACGACCTCGCCGAGGATCGCTACGCGATCGCCTACCGCTGGTTCCGCGACGGGCTCCCGCTCGCCGGCGAGACCGCTCCGACCCACGCCGTCGTCGCTGCCGACCTCACGAAGCCGCTGACCTGCGAGGCGCGTGCCGAGACCTCGACGGCCGTCAGCTCCGCCGGCGTCGTCGCGGCGGCGCCCGCGAACCGGCTCCCGCCGGCGCTGAGCGGTACGGGCCGGCTCGGCTCGGTCCTCACCTGCGGCGACGGCGAGTGGGACGGCTCGTACCCGATCACGCGCCGCTGGCTGCGCGACGTCGCCCCGATCGCCGGCGAGACCGGCATGACCTACACGGTCCGCGTCGCCGACCTCGGCGAACCGCTGTACTGCGAGACGACCGCGGCGGGCCTGACCGCGGCCAGTTCGACGGCGCTGACGCCCTCGGAGCCGGCGCTGGTGCACGCCCCGCAGATCGAAGGCGACCACCGGATCGGCACGACCCTGACCTGCACGCGCGGCGAGTGGGACGACACCGCGGCCGCGCGCTACGCCGTCAGCTACCGCTGGCTGCGCGACGGGGCGCCGGCCGGGACGCTGCCGACGCTCGCCGTCACGGCCGCCGACGCCACGCACGCGTTCGTCTGCGAGGTCACCGCGGAGGGCCGCACGGTCGCGGCCACACCCGAGGTCACCGTCGACGAGCCGGGCGTGCTGACGCCACCCCGGGTCATGGGCTCACCGCAGTTGCGCGGCGAGCTCGAATGCGCCCGCGGCACCTGGGATGACACGGCGGCCGCGCGCTACGCCGTCACGTACCAGTGGTACCGCGACGACGTCGCGATCGGAGGCGCGACCTCGCCGACGCGCCAGCTGGGCCGTGGCGATCTCAAGGGCGTCTTCAGCTGCAGCGTGACCGCCGAGGGGCTG
Source organism: uncultured Solirubrobacteraceae bacterium (assembly GCA_963848475.1). Taxonomy (GTDB): domain Bacteria; phylum Actinomycetota; class Thermoleophilia; order Solirubrobacterales; family Solirubrobacteraceae; genus Solirubrobacter. The sequence continues at coordinate 737,169 of CAWKDW010000014.1, forward strand.
ACGGAGGAGCGCTCGGACGCCGTCGAGGTCCCGGAGCCCGAGATCGTCGGCAGCTGGCCCAGCGTCGACGGGCAGGCCTATGTCGGTCGCCAGGTCCTCTGCGATCGCGGCGAGTGGAATGACCGCGAGGGTCTGCGCTACGCCGTCAGCTTCCGCTGGGAGCGCGACAGCGAGGGCTGGAGGCCGATCGCGGGCGCCGACGGCGAGTCCTACACCGTCACGGGCAACGACGTCGATCGCGGCCTGCGCTGCGTCGTCACCGCCGAGGGGGAGTGGACGGTCGCCGGCTATCAGACCTACGGCAACTGGCAGCCGGTGGAGACGGCGATCAGCGCGCTCGACGACTCCGTCGCGCCCGGCGCCGCCAACGGCTACCGCCTGACCCTGACCAACCCCGCGACCAACGACGCCGTGCTGCGCTACGCCTACATCAACCTGCCCGCGGGCTTCACCTACACGCCCGGTTCCACCACCGGCGCGACGACGGCCGACCCCACGGTCAGCGTCTATTCCGGCGCCCAGTACCTGCAATTCAATCAGGGCCTGCTCGTGCCCGCGGGCGGCGAGATCACGATCGCGATCGCGGTCAAGGCGAGCAGCGTCGTCGGCGACCACTACGCGTCGGGCGGCGGCCAGACGCCGGGCTACAGCCCGTGGGTCAACGGAACGACCGGCGCGCACATCGCGACCGAGTTGCCGTTCGACGTCGCGACCTGCACGATCTCCGGCACGGCGGGCGACGACGTTCTGACCGGCACGGCCGGCGACGACGTGATCTGCGGTCTGGCCGGCAACGACGTGCTGCGCGGCGCCGGCGGCAACGACGTGCTCGTCGGCGGCGACGGCGACGACCGCCTCGACGGCGGCGACGGCGACGACACGCTGCTCGGCGGCCGGGGCGACGACATCGTCCTCGCCGGCGCCGGCGCGGACGTGATGCGCGGCGGCGGCGGCCTCGACACCGTCAACTACAGCGCGCGGACGACGCCCGTGCGGATCACGCTCGGCGGCGATGACGGCATCGACGACGACAACGCCGTGGTCGCGCACGACGACGGCACCTACGTCCGCGTCGACGACGACGGCGACGGCGAGATCGACGACGACGATCCGATCGAGACCCGCGAGGGCGACGATGTCGGCGGCGACTTCGAGATCGTCCGCGGCGGTCGCGGCGACGACTTCATCGTCGGCAGCTTCAGCGACGAGGAGATCTACGGCGGCGCGGGCCGGGACTTCATCGATCCCCAGGCCGGGTCGAACCTGGTCGACGGCGGTGACGGCGACGATCGCCTGCTGTCCGGGTGGAACGCGCACGAGCGCATGTTCTGCGGCGCCGGCAACGATCTCTATCGCGCTGACGTCGACGAGGATCTCGTCGTCGGGTGCGAGATCTACTGGAACAGCGAAGGCGTCGGTTAGGCCACGAGCGCGGTCCAGAGCTGCTCGTCGAACGTCTCCGGCAGCCGCTCGACGAGGTCGCGCACCCAGCGCTCGTACTTCTCCCGCCACAGCGCTTCAGCCTCGTGGGCGAGGCCGCCGGTGATCGCCTCGTGCAGCGCCTCGACCTCCGCGAGGATCCGCGGCAGCTTGTCGTCGAAGGTCATGTCCAGCGCGGCGATGAAGATCCGCACCTGCCAGGTCAGCCGCTCGAATTCGCGCATCACGCGCGGCAGGCCCGAGCCGGCGATGATCGCCGTCTGGTACTCGAGATCTGCATCCGCGGCCTGGCGGGCCTTTCCTCGCTCGACCGCCGTGCGGAGCCGTTTGAGCGCCCGCTCGAGCGTCTCGTCGGGGACCCGGTGCTCGAGCATCAGCTTCTGCAGCGCAAGCGAGCCGAGCGAGGCCCGCAGCGCGTAGACCTCGAGCACGTCGAGCGCCCGGACCTCCGGGACGACGGCGCCGCGGTTGGGGATCACGTCGATCAGGCCGTCGCGCTCGAGTAGCCGCAGCGCGTCGCGGATCGGGCCGCGCGAGACGCCGAGCTGCTCGGCCAGCGGGATCTCCTTCAGCCGCTGGCCCGGTTTCACGCGGCCGTCGACGATCGCGTCGCGGAGCGCCTCGACGGCGACGTCGACGTTGGACGGCGCCGGTCCACGCGCGCTCAGGCCCAGCGCGGTCATCAGACGATGTTGAGCTCGGGGCGCAGGTCGGAGCGCAGGAAGCGCTCGACGCCGAGCGGCGCGATGTCGGCGAACGGCTCGCGCCCCAGCACGAGGTCGCGCAGCAGCTCGCCGGTCGCGGGGCCCTGCAGGAAGCCGTGGCCGGAGAAGCCGGTGGCGTAGAGGAAGCGGCTGACGTCGCTCGCCTCGCCGATGATCGCGTTGTGGTCGGGGCTCATGTCGTACAGCCCCGCCCAGCCGCCCTGGATGCCGGCGGCCGCGACGCGCGGCGCGCGGTGCTCGGCGGCGGCGAGCAGCGCGGGGATCCAGTCATCGGTCGTCTCGATGTCGAAGCCCGGCGTCTCGGTGGGGTCCGACATGCCGAACAGCAGCCCCGGGCCTTCGCCGTGGAAGTAGAACGTCGAGGTGAAGTCGATCGTCAGCGGGATCCGCGGCGGGAGGTTGGTCATCGGCTCGGTGAACAGGAGCTGGCGACGCAGCCCCGAGACCGGCAGATCCACCCCGGCCAGCTCGCCGCAGCGCCGCGACCAGGCGCCGGCGGCGCAGATCACCGTGTCGGTGCGCACGCTGATGTCGCCGGCGTGGACGGCTTGGATCTGGTTGTCGCGCAGCTCGATCCGATCGACGGCGCAGCGCGTCTGCAGGTGCGCGCCGAACGCCCGCGCGGCGAACGCGTAGCCGCCGACCACGGCCTCCGGTGTCGCGTGACCGTCCTGCGGCGAGTAGCTCGCGGCCAGCACGTCGCCGACTTCGAGCAGCGGGCAGATCTCGTGCGCCTCGGCCGCCGAGACCATCTGGGTCGGGATGCCGAGCTCGTTCTGCAGCGCGACACTGCCCGTGAACGCGTCGACGTCGGACTCGCGCGTGAGCAGGAACAGGTAGCCGACCTCGTGCAGGTCGATCTCCCACCCTGGACGGCGGCCGAAGTCCTTGAACGCCGCCAGGCTGCGCTCGGCGATCCGGATGTTCAGCGGGTCCGAGAATTGCGTGCGGACCCCGCCGGCGGCCTTCGACGTCGAGCCGCTGCCGAGCTGCTCGCGCTCGAGCAGGACGACCTGCGCGCCGGCCTCGGCGAGGTGGAACGCGGCGCTGACGCCGACGACGCCGCCGCCGACGATCACGACGTCGGCCGAGGAAGGCACGGTGCGAGTGGTCGCCATGGCGTAGCCAGGCTGCCAGACTGATTGTAGATTGTCAACAATCCCGTAGGATCGGGGGTGGCAAGGGCGCGCCGTCGCGCACCGGTCGGGTCAGTGGTCAATTACCCCCGTCATAGGGGGCTGAGCGGGCACGTCGGCGTGTTGCCGGCCGCTCTCGACAGGGTCGGGGTGCGGTTCGGCTAATTGCTGGGCTGGTAGGCGCCGAAGACCTCGCGCAGCGCGCCGCAGACCTCGCCGACGGAGGCGCGGTCCTTGAGCGCCTGGCGGATCGGGGGCAGCAGGTTCTCGCTGCCCTCGGCCGCTGCCTTGAGCTCCTTGAGGCGCCGCTGCGTGACGTCCTGGTCGCGGTTGGCCTTGAACGGCCTTCAGGCGCGCGAGCTGGTCGCGCTCGGACTCCGGGTCGACGGAGAGGATCTCCTCGACCTCGGCGGCGTCCTCGACGAACTCGTTGACGCCGACCACGACGTCCTGGTTGAGGCGGTAGCGCTCGTGGTAGCCGAAGGCCGATTCCTCGATCTCGTTCTTGATGAACTCGATCGCCTCGACCGAGCCGCCCTGCTCGTCGATCGCTCGATCAGCGTCCAGGCGCGCTTCTCGATCTCGGCGGTCAGCGACTCGACGTAGTAGGAGCCGGCGAACGGGTCGACCGTGTCGGTCGCGCCCGACTCGAACGCGATCACCTGCTGCGTTCGCAGCGCGAGCTTGGCGGCGCGCTCGGACGGGAGCGCGAGCGCCTCGTCGAAGCCGTTGGTGTGCAGCGACTGCGTGCCGCCGCAGACCGCCGCGAAGCCCTGGAGCGCGACGCGGACGATGTTGTTCATCGGCTGCTGCGCGGTCAGCGTCACGCCGCCGGTCTGCGTGTGGAAGCGCAGCATCAGCGACTGCGCGGATCCTGCGCGCCGAAGCGCTCCTTCATCGCGTGCGCCCACATGTTCCGGGCGGCGCGGAACTTCGCGACCTCCTGGAAGACGTTGTTGTGGCCGTTGAAGAAGAACGCCAGCCGCGGCGCGAAGTCGTCGACCTTCAGGCCCGCGTCGAGCGCCGCCTGCACGTACGCCATGCCGGAGGCGAGCGTGAACGCGACCTCCTGGACCGCCGACGCCCCCTTCTCGCGGAAGTGGTAGCCGGAGATCGAGACCGTGTTCCACTTCGGGATGTTCGTCTTGCAGTAGGCGAACAGGTCCGTCGTGAGCCGCATGCTCGGCTCGGGCGGGTAGATGAAGTTCCCGCGGGCGATGTACTCCTTGAGGATGTCGTTCTGCACGGTCCCCTTGAGGACCTTCGACTCCACGCCCTGCTCCTCCGCCACCAGTTCGTAGAGCAGCAGCAGCACCGCGGCGGGCGCGTTGATCGTCATCGACACGCTCACCTCGTCGAGCGGGATCCCGTCGAACGCGGTGCGCATGTCATCGAGCGTGTCGATCGCCACCCCGGTCCGGCCGACCTCGCCGAGCGACCGTGGGTCGTCGCTGTCGAGCCCCAGCTGCGTCGGCAGATCGAAGGCCATGCTCAGACCCGTCGAGCCGTGCGCGAGCAGGTACTTGTAGCGCTCGTTGGACTCCTTCGCCGACGCGTAGCCCGCGTACTGGCGCATCGTCCAACGGCCGCTTGCGGTACATCTCCGCATGCACGCCACGCGTGTACGGAAACTCCCCGGGCCGCCCCAGATCGAGGTCCGCCGGCAGGTCCGCGCTCGTGTACAGCGTCTTGACCTCGATGCCCGAATCCGTGAACCGGCGCGGATCATCGGGGCCGACGACCGGCGCCACGGAGAGATCCGTCGCCGCGTCCTTGTCCTCGATGGCCATGGCGTCAGGTTACGCGAGCGAACACGACCCTCATCCGATCATCTCCCTCGCGGCGCCGCCCGGGCGGAACATCGGCAGGCAGTTGGCCTCGGGGGCGATGCGGACGTGCAGGAGCGCCGGGCCCGGCTCCGCGAGCGTCTCGGCGAGCGCGTCCTCGACCTCCTCGCCATCGCCGATCGAGCGCACCGACCAGCCGAAGGCGCGGGCCAGGAGCTCCCAGTCGGGGCTCGCGCCGAGATCGACCGCCGTCCGGCGGCCGCCCCAGAACAGGTCCTGCTGCTGGCGGACCATCCCGAGCGAGGCGTTGTCGAGCAGCAGGACCTTGACCGGCAGCTGCTCCTCGACCGCGGTCGCGAGCTCCTGCACGTTCATCAGGAAGGAGCCCTCGCCGGAGACGCAGACGACCGTCGCGTCGGGACACGCGGCCTGGGCGCCCAGCGCGGCCGGGAGGCCGAAGCCCATCGTCCCCAGCCCGCCGGAGGTGATCCAGCGGCGCGGCGACTCGAAGCGCAGCCGGCCGGCGGCCCACATCTGGTGCTGGCCGACGTCGGTCGTGACGATCGCGTCGCCGAGCACGTCGGCGAGCGAGTCGAGCGCGAACTCGGGGGCGACACAGCCGTCCTCCGCCGGCTCGGGCGCGCGCAGCGGATGCTGCGCCTGCCAGCCGCGGATCCGGTGCCACCATTCCGCCAGCCGTCTCGGATCGGTCTCGAGCTTCGCGTACGCGTCGCAGAGCGCCTCGAGCGCCAGCTTCGCGTCACCCACGACCGGCACGTGGACCGAGACGATCTTGCCGATCTCGCTCGGGTCGACGTCGATGTGCACGATCTTCGCGTCGCGCGCGAACTCGTCGATCGCGCCCGTCACGCGGTCGTCGAAGCGGGCGCCGATGGCGACGATCAGGTCGGCCTCGTCCATCGCCCAGTTGGCGACGCGCGTCCCGTGCATGCCGAGCATCCCGAGCCACTGGGGATCGGAGGCGCCGATCGCGCCGAGCGCCATCAGCGTCGTGGTCACGGGTGCACCAGTCAAAGCGGCGAGCATCCGCAGCTCCTCGGCGGCGTCCGCGTTGACGACGCCGCCGCCGGCGTACAGCACGGGCCGCCGCGCGGCCGCGAGCGCGTCCGCCGCCCGCCGGACCTGGCGCCCGTTGGGCCGCTCCCGCGGCCGGTAGCCGGGCAGGTACGGCTCGTGCGTCTCGTCGCGCGCGGGGGCCGAGGCGATGTCGGTCGGCAGATCGATCAGCACCGGCCCGGGACGCCCGCTGGAGGCGATCCGGAGCCCGTCGACGACCGCCTGGGCGATGTCGTCCGGCGCGCTCGACCGCGATCGAGTGCTTGACGATCGGCTGCGTGATCCCGATCACGTCCGCCTCCTGGAAGGCGTTCGTGCCGCGCAGCGTCGTCTTGACCTGGCCGGTGATGAACAGCGTGGGAACCGAGTCCATCTGGGCGTCGGCGATCGCGGTGACGAGGTTGGTCGCCCCCGGCCCGCTGGTCGCGATCGCGACGCCGACGCGGCCGGTCGAGCGGGCGTAGCCCTCGGCGGCGTGCCCGGCGGCTGCCTCGTGGCGCATCAGGACGTGGCGGATCGGGCTGTCGTGGAGGGCGTCGTAGATCGGCAGGCAGGCCCCACCGGGGATGCCGAAGACGGTGTCGACGCCGGCGCGCTCGAGCGCGCGGATCAGGGCGTCTGCGCCGCGCATTTGCGCTGATGATGAGTCGCGAGGGTGAGGTCGGTGGTGAGTACGCGAAGACGGAGAAGGCTCATGAGGAACTCCATTTGAGAGGGGTGGAACGAGGACGCGCGCAGGCGCGGACTAGCGGACGACGGAATGCACGCCGGTGGATACTCGTAAGGCGTGCAGGCCGGTCACAGCTTTGATGATGGCAGAGGCGGCGCGGATCGTCGAGCGCCGCCTCCGGGCGGAGCGGCTCAGGCGCCGGCGGGGCGCGGGGCGGTCGGATCCGCTCCCTCGCCGCCGGACTGCTCGCGCGCCATGTAGTTCTCGACCTCCATGACGTCGTCGCGCGAGCGCTCGACGACGCGCAGGAGGTCCGACATCGTCGCGACCTCCTCGACCTGCTCCTTGATGAACCACTGCATGAACTGCTCGCTGGTGTAGTCGCCCTCGGCACGGGCGCATCCGGCCAGCGCGTTGATCTGCGCCGTCACGCGGCGCTCCTGATCCAGCGCCAGGGAGACGGGTTCGACGATGTCGCCGAACTTCACCTGCGGGGCCGCGATGCCCGGGATCACGACGTCGGCGTCGGCATCGATCAGGTACTGGACCATCATCATCGCGTGGTCGCGCTCCTCGAGCGCCTGCGCGTAGAAGAAGCGCGCGAGCTGCGGGAGCGTCTCGGCGTCGTAGTGGACAGCGCACGCCACGTACTGCTGGTGGGCGGCGTACTCGTTGGCGATCTGCTCGTTGAGCAGTGAGACGAAGGCGTCGGCAGCCATAAGGCCGGTGATGCTAGCCCGGTGGTGCTATACCGCCCCATTAGGGTGCCCAAAGTCATCAAGCCGAAGAAGCGCTGCTGCAAGAGCCGGCCGCGCTGCAAGAAATGCCCTGTCGTGTGCAAGCGGCTGATGAATGAAGGACTCGCCCAGCGGACCCCGAACGGCTGGTACGTGATCCACATCAAGGTCCCCAAGAAGGCTCTGAAAGCAGCCCGTGGATAGCTAGAGGGCTATCCTGCCCGCAGAATGCCTACCTGTCTCGTGACTGGTGGCAGCGGCTTTCTCGGTTCGCATCTGTGCGATGCGCTCTTGGCTCGCGGTCACCGGGTGATCTGCGTCGACAACTTCGACACGGGCTCGCTCGCCAATATCCGGCACCTGCGCGGTCCGGACTTCGTGTTCATGCACAAGGACGTCACGGAGCCGTTCTTCGTCGATGAGCCGGTGGACTTCGTCTTTCACTTCGCGTCGCCCGCGAGCCCGATCGACTACCTGCGCCTGCCGCTGCACACGCTCAAGGTGGGGTCGTACGGGACGCACCACGCGCTCGGTCTGGCGAAGCTGCATCGTGCGCGTTTCCTGACCGCGTCGACCAGCGAGGTCTACGGCGATCCGCAGGTCCATCCGCAGCCGGAGTCCTACTGGGGTCACGTGAACCCGATCGGCCCGCGCGGTGTCTATGACGAGGCCAAGCGTTACGCCGAGGCGCTGACGATGGCGTACCACCGCCAGCAGGGCGTGGACACGGCGATCGTGCGGATCTTCAACACCTACGGCCCGCGGATGCGCCCGCACGACGGCCGCGCGATCCCGACCTTCATGCGCCAGGCGCTGCAGGACCGGCCGATCACCGTCTTCGGCACCGGCTCGCAGACGCGCTCGTTCTGCTTCGTCAGCGACCTGATCGACGGCATCATCCGGCTCTCCGAGTCGGGCGTGCACCAGCCGGTCAACATCGGCAACCCGAACGAGTTCACGCTCCTGGAGCTCGCCCAGGCCGTGATCGAGGTGACCGGGTCGCGCTCGGAGATCATCTTCGAGGCGCTGCCGGTCGACGATCCGCAGGTCCGCCAGCCGGACATCTCGCTCGCCCGCGAGCTGCTCGGATGGGAACCGACCGTGGAGCTGCGCGAGGGCCTGCAGCGCACGCTGGACGCCGCGGGCGCGGCCGCGCTGACGGGAATGCACCCCGCTTGAGCGACAGAAACCCCGCGACATCCCCCTTTACCGCCCGTTGAGGCACTCAGAGACAGTGGCCGACGCCCCGACCAAACTCCCCGAGTCACCGACGGCGCGCCCGTCCGCCTCCGGGCACGAGACGGTCGTGTTGCCGCCCACGGACGTGCGCCGCAAGCGCCCGCCGGCCCTGTCGTTCCTGTTGCGGATGGAGACGCTGCGCAAGGCCGCGCGGGTCCTGTCGCTGCTGGCGCTGGACTTCGCGGGGCTGCTGTTCGCGCTCGTGCTGGCGCTGATGGTCAAGGCCGTCCTGCGCGAGGGCGACTGGGCCTGGAACGAGTCGCTGCACGAGGCGCGCCGGACGATCGCCTTCGCCTACCTGGTGACGGTGCTGCTGTTCGCGCGCTCGAGCCTCTATGCCGAACGCGCCCAGCGTCCCGGCCTCTCGCGGATCGTCACGTCGCTGTTCCAGGTCATGGTCGTCGCGCTGATCTTCGCCCTGGTCAACGACCAGCAGTACTCCAGCTACTACATCTTCTACGGCACCTTCGTCTTCGCCGTGATCGTGCTCGGCTCGGCCCGCTGGTGCTACGAGAAGATCACCGGCGCACTGCTGCGGGCGGCCGGCTACCAGCGGCGTGCGGTGCTCGTCGGCTCCGGGCGCCACATCGAGGACGTCGCGCACGCGCTGACGAACGAGGTCCACGCGCCGGTCGAGATGGTGGGCTTCATCTCGCTCACGCCGCGCCCGGACAACGGCCTGCGCTCGCTGGGGCGGATCGAGGACGTCGGCCGGGTGCTCGACGTCCACCGGATCCAGGAAGTCATCATCGCCGACCCGGACTTCCCGCAGGAGCGCGCGGTGGACCTCGTCGACACCTGCCACCAGCGCGGTGTGACGGTCCGGATCGCGCCGTCCACGATGGAGATCCTCGTCCAGCGCGCGGAGTTCGTGCCGGGCGCCTCCGTCCCGCTCTTCGAGCTGCGCCCGCCGGTCTTCGACGGCGTCGACTTCTTCGTCAAGCGCTGCTTCGACCTGATCGTGTCGGCCTTGCTGCTGTTGTTCCTCTCGCCGTTGCTGGCGGCGCTCGCGCTCGCGGTGCGCGTGTCCTCGCGCGGGCCGATCATCTACCGCTCCTACCGGCCCGGGATCGGCGGCGAGCCGTTCGCCTGCCTGAAGTTCCGGACGATGTTCACGGACGCGGACGAGCGCCAGGACGAGCTCGAGTCGCTGAACGAGGTCACGGGCGCGCTGTTCAAGATGCGTCAGGACCCGCGTGTGACCCGCGTCGGCGGCGTGCTGCGTCGCTACTCGCTCGACGAGCTGCCACAGCTGGTCAACGTGCTGCTCGGGCACATGTCGCTCGTCGGCCCGCGGCCGCTGCCGCAGCGCGACTTCGACCGCCTCGAGGACTGGCACAAGAAGCGCTACCTCGTGCTCCCGGGCCTGACCGGCCTGTGGCAGATCTCGGGCCGCTCGGAGCTGGACTTCGACGATCTCGTGCGGCTCGACTTCCTCTATCTCGAGCGCTGGTCGGTCGGTCTCGATCTCGCGATCATGCTGAAGACGATCCCTGCCGTCCTGACGCGCCGCGGCGCGTTCTAGACGAGCCGTTCGCCGTCCTGGAGGACGGCCACGTTGGTGAGTGCCTCGGCGGCGATCCGTGCCCGCAGGTCCGCCCGTGTCTCGGTGCTGTGCGAGACCGTCTCGAAGTGCACGGCGACGATCCGCGCGCCCGGCACCTCGCGCGCCAGCGCGATCACGTCGTCGTTGTCCATCACGATCGGCCCACCCTCGTCGAACTGGGCGGCGCTGGCGTTGACGACGATGACGCCCGGCGCGTACTCGGCGACGGCGGCGCGGACCTCGTCGCAGAGGATCGTGTCGCCGGCGATGTAGAGCGTCGGCTCGCCGGGCGCGGCGAGCACGAATCCGGACACCGGCGCCATCTGCTCACCGATCGCGCCTCTGCCGTGCCTGCCCTCCGTGCGGGCGATCAGCAGGTCGCCGAGCTTCGCGTCGCCGTGCACGGGCCGCACGTCGACGAAGCCGTCGGCGTGCAGGCGCTCGGTATCCGGCGGCTGGCAGAAGAGCGGCAGCGAGCGGTCCAGCAACTCGCGCGCCGTTTCGTCGAAGTGATCACGGTGCAGGTGCGTGACCAGCAGCGCGTCGAGCCCCGCGACGACCGTCTCGGCCGGCTCGGGCAGACCCACGAGCGGCGTGGGGCGTGGGTTGGGCGTGTTGGGCACGGCCTCGCGCGCCCCGGCGGGATCGAGCTGCGGATCGACGAGCAGCGTCACGCCCGCGATCTCGACGCGCAGCGTCGCCGAGCGGATCAAGGTCAGCTTCACGCTCGGAAGGCTTGCACAGGATCGCCACACAATCCGTCACGCACTCCCATACGCGCGGTGACACACTCGGTGGCGTGAACGGGCCGCTGATCTGCGTGATCGAGGACGAGGAGGTCATCGCCTCCGCCGTCGCCGCGCGGCTGCGGGCCGAGGGCTTCAGCGTCGAGGTCGCCAACGACGGGCATGCCGGCGTCGCGCTGTGTGAGCGCGTGCGGCCCGATCTGGTCGTGCTGGACCTGATGCTGCCCGGGATCGACGGGCTCGAGGTGTGCCGCCGCGTGCAGCGCGACCGGCAGGTGCCGGTGCTGATGCTCACCGCGCGCGCCGAGGAGTCCGACCTGCTCGTCGGCCTCGCCGTCGGCGCCGACGACTACGTGACCAAGCCGTTCTCGCCGCGCGAGCTCGTCGCCCGCGTGCGCGCGCTGCTGCGGCGGGTCGAGCGGCGGCCGGCGCCTCCCGGCGACACGGTCTTCGTCGGCGAGCTCGAGATCGACCCCGCCGCGCGCCTGGTGCGGCTCTCCGGGGAGATCGTGCACCTGACGCCGACCGAGTTCGACCTGCTCGTACTGCTGTCCGCGCGGCCCGGCGTCGTGTTCTCGCGCGAGCAGCTGCTGGCCGAGGTCTGGGGCTGGCGCGACGGTTCGGGCCAGCGCACGGTGGACTCGCACGTGCGCGGTCTGCGGCGCAAGCTGGGCCCGGATCTGGTGCGGACCGTGCACGGCGTCGGCTACGCGTTGGAGTCGCCGCGATGAGGCCGCTCGACCGGCTGAGCTCGATCAAGGTCAAGCTCGGCGTCGTGATCGTGGCGACCGTCGCGGGCACGGTCGTCGTGCTGGCGATCGGGTTCCGGCTCGGCTGGTCGCTCGAGCTGCGCACGCTCGTCGCCGCGGTGATCGCGCTCGGGATCGTGCAGCTGTTGGCCCGCGGGATGACCTCGCCGCTGCGCGAGATGGCGGCCGCCGCGTCGGCGATGGCGCGCGGCGACTACGGGCGCCGCGTGCGGGCGACCTCGCGCGACGAGGTCGGCGAGCTGGCACGCGCCTTCAACGCGATGGCCGCCGAGCTGGCGGACGTCGACCGGATGCGCCGCGACCTCGTGGCCAACGTCTCGCACGAGCTGCGCACGCCGATCGGGGCGTTGCAGGCGCTGCTGGAGAACCTCGTCGACGGCGTCGAGCCGCCCGACCCGGCCGCGCTGCGCACGGCGCTCTTCCAGACCGAGCGCCTCGGCCGGCTCGTGCAGCAGCTGCTGGACCTCTCGCGGCTCGAGAGCGGCAGCCTGGCGCTGCGTCCGGCGCCGTTCCCGGTGCGCTCGCTGCTGGAGCAGGCGACGCGCGAGTGCGAGCTGGGCGAGACCTTCACGACGCACCCCGTATGGCTGCGCGTGAGCGTCCAGCCGGGCGATCTGCGCGTCACCGGCGACGCCGAGCGGATGCACCAGGTGATCGCCAACCTGCTCGAGAACGCGGTCCGCCACTCGCCCGCCGACGGGCGCGTGTGGCTGAGCGCGCACGCCGCGACGGACGGCGTCACGACCATCGAAGTGGCCGACGAAGGCCCGGGCATCCCGGCCGGCGAGGCGGAGCGCGTGTTCGAGCGCTTCCACCGCGTCGACGCCGCCCGCGCCGCACGTGACGGCGGCACGGGCCTCGGCCTCGCCATCGCGCGCTGGATCGTCGATGCCCACGGCGGCACGATCGCCGTTCGCCCGCGGGAGCCCAACGGCTGCCGCGTGGTCGTGGAGCTACCCAGATGAACGACCCACACCCGACGTATCCGGCCGCTCAACCGCCGCCGGAACGATCCGTCACGCCTGCGCGCAGCGGGCGAGGTCCCGGCGGACCGCCGGAGCAACCGGACGGGCTCGCCCGCCTCGCGCTCCTCACCCCGGTGTGGACCGGGCGTGCGGTACTCGCGCTCGGCGTGCTCGCGCGGCGGCGCTGGTCGGGCCGCGGCTCGGGCTGGGCGTCGCGCTCGTTGCGCTCGCGCTCGGCGCGATCGCCGCCCGCGTCCCCCGCCCGCCGGCGATCCCGCTGGTCGATCTGCGGATCGCGGTGCCCATCGAACAGGATCGCTGGACCCGCGCCTGGTGGGTGCTGGCCGCCGCGCTGGCGCTGGTGCCCGTGCTGCGCGACGCGACCTGGGTCGTGGTGCCCGCGCTGATCGCCGCCGCGGCGCTCGCCTCGCTGGCCACGAGCGGCGGCCGGCGCTGGGGCCAGCTCGTAGCGGGGCTCGGCGTCGCCTGGGCGCGGCTGCCCGTCGGTTCGGTGCTCGCGAGCCGGATCGCCGCGCGCGGCGTATCCGTGCGCAGGACCGGTCCGGCCGCGCGCGGCGTGGCGCTCGCGGCCGTCCTGCTGAGCGTCTTCGTCCCGCTGCTGATGAGCGCCGACGCGGCGTTCGCGCAGCTGCTCGAGGACGCCGTCCCGAGCGGTTGGAGCGTCGACGCGCCCGTCGGCCGGATCTTCGTGCTCGTGCTCGTCGTCGCCGCCGGCGGAGCGCTGCTGCACGCTCGCCTGCAACCGCCGGATCCGGCTCCGAGGCCGCCGGCTGTCGCCGTCGGCAAGCTCGAGACGCAGATCGCGCTCGGGTCGCTCGTCGCCCTCTTCGCGGTGTTCGTCGCGCTGCAGTTCGCGACGCTGTTCGGTGGCGAGCGGCTCGTGCTCGACACGGCCGGGCTGACCTACGCGGAGTACGCGCGCTCGGGGTTCTGGCAGCTGCTCGCGGTCGCCGCGCTCACGTTCGCGGTGATCGCCGCGTCGCGCCGCTGGGCGCAAGGCGGCGGGCTCCTGCTGAGCGCGCTGTGCGTGCTCACGCTCGTCGTGCTCGCGTCCGCGCTCAAGCGGCTCGGGCTGCTCGAGGAGACCTACGGCTTCACGCGCCTGCGCTTCGCGGCGCACGCGGCGCTGTTCTACCTGGCGGCGCTCTTCTGCCTCGTGCTCGTCGCGCGCTCGGCGACGTGGCTGCCGCGCGCGATCGTGGCCGCCACCGCCGCGTCGGTGCTGTTGTTCGCGCTCGCCGATCCCGAGCGCCGGATCGCCGAACGCAACGTGGTCCGCTACGAGCGGACCGGGAACCTCGACGTGGCCTACCTCACCAGTCTCGGCGCGGATGCCGCACCGGTGCTGGCGCGGGTCCCGAAGGTCCCGCTGCCGTGCGTCGAGGGCGACGGGCGTCGCGGGCTTCAACCTCGCTCGCCGCGCGGCCGCGCGACAAACGCGTACTGACCACAGAACAGCAGCTTCAGGGCGTTGCGATCCTCAGCGTCCCAACGGCTGAGCTTGCCGACGCCGTCGACGAGCGTGTTGAACGGCGAGCGGCGGGCCCAGTAGCGGTCGAAGAAGGCCGGGCCGCGCAGCATCCGGCGCAGGATCAGTGTCGGGCCGTCGATCCCGGGAGTGATGCTCTCGAGCGCGAGGCCGGAGTTCTCGAGCAGGCGCTTGAGCCCGTACGGCGTGAGGTTCAGCGTCGAGCGGCCGTGGTAGGGCTCGAGGTGCGACGTCGAGCCGGCGAACACGCCGTCGGGCTTGAGCACGCGCGCGACGTCCGCGATCAGCTCGTGCGGGCGCTCGACGTGCTCGAGCACCTGCTTGGAGAAGACGACGTCGACGCTCGCGTCCTCGAACGGCAGCCGCACGCCGTCGAAGATCCGCAGCTCGACGTCGGGGCGCGTCTCGTACTCGGAGTCACCGACCTCGACGCCGATCCAGCGCACGTCCGGGTCGGCCGCGCGGAAGGCGTCGACCGACTCGCCGCGGCCGCAGCCGAGATCGACCACGGTCGCCTGAGGGCGCGTGGCGAGCAGGGCCGGGATCAGCTTCTCCGCCAGCGCCTGCACCGAGGAGTCCGTGGGGATCGCCGGTCGCAGCAGGGTGCGGAGATCGGCACCCGGCAGGCGGCGATCGGACATCGCGCCCAATACTAGGAGCGTGCGGGAGTTCTACGAATCGTTCTGGGCCGACGCGCCGGCCGATCCCGAGCCCTGGGAGTGGGAGCGCCGGCGCGCGCTGCTGCTGGCCGAGGCACGCCCCGGCGAGCGCGTGCTCGATCTCGGCTGCGGCGCCGGCCGCTTCCTCACCGCGCTGCGCGACGCGGGCGCGGAGCCGGTCGGAGCGGAGATCGCCGAGGCGGCGGCGCTGCGGGCGCGCGCCACCGGCGTCGACGTGCGGCTGCTCGAGCCCGACGGCTCGCTGCCGTTCGCGCCACGGGGAGTTCGACCTGGTCTGGTGCTCGGAGGTGCTCGAGCACATCCCGGACGTCGGGGCGGCGCTGAACGAGGTGCGCCGCGTGCTCAAGCGCGGCGGCCGGCTGCTGCTGACCGTCCCGTACCACGGCCGTCTGCAGGCCGCTGCGATCGCCCTGACGCGCTTCGACCGCCATTTCGACCCGTTGGGCCAGCACGTCCGGTTCTTCACGCGTACGTCGCTCGCAGGCACGCTGGAGGCGTCCGGCTTCGCGCCGACGTCGATCCGCCGCGTGCGAACGATGCTGGTGGCGCGCGCCGAGCGCGCCTAGCCGGCGCTGTTCAGTCGGGCGACGCGTGACGACGTCGACCCGCGGCCAGCGGCGAGCGCGGATCGAGGAAGTACGCGGCCTGGAAGGCGCAGCGCGCCCTTGGGGTCGTTGAGCCGTTGAGCCGCGAAGTAGCCGAGCCGGCGCCAGGTCTCCGGGTTGGCCGGCTCCAGGTCGACCGCCTGCTCGAGCGCGCGTTCTGCGGCCTCCGGGTTGCGGCCTGCGGCCTGCTCGATCGCCGCGAGGTCGAACAGCGGCTCGACCGAGAGCGGGTTGCGCTCGTGGGCGATCTGGGCGATCGAGGCCGCTGCGGCAGCGCGCCGATGTCGAGGCGCTCCGAGCGCGGCGTCCTGGGCGTGGCAGGCGCGGACGGGCTGCAGCGCGCTCCAGCCGCGACCACGCGCGATCAGCGACGAGCGCGCCGCCGCGGCACCGCACGGCCGAGACCGGGCGGTCGCGGCGTCGGCTCGGCGGATGCCGGCGAGCCGCTCGCGCAGCGTCGCGCGCGAGGCCACCCAGCCGGCGCATATCAGCGCCGGTAGCGCGTTGCCGGGCACGAACCACGTCCAGTCGACGGTCGAGTGCATGCCGAAGACGAGCACGACCGCGGCGAGCGTGGCGAGCCCGACGCGCTCGGCGTCCCAGGGCAGGTCGCGGTCGCGTCGGCGCAGGCCGATCGTCCGCACCGCTGCGACGCAGCCACGCGCCCGCCGCGAACAGCGAGAGCGCCGAGGCCGACCCAGCCGAGGTCGGCCAGCGTCTGCACGACGTAGCCGTGCGCGTGGCGGACCGTGCGCCCGTCGACCCGGTAGCGCAGTCGCAGCGTGCCGTAGGCGCCGGCGCCCGTTCCCAGCCAGCGGGGCCTGGGCGTGGATCTTCATCGCCTCGCGCCAGTAGCGCGCGCGGCCGGACGAGGTCGCGGTCAAGCCGCTCGGGGCTGTTGCTCGGGCCGGAGACGCCGGGTCGGTGGCCTGGTTCCACGCCTTGGAGACCTGGCCGTCGATGCCGCCGGGGGCGTTGGCGAGCAGCAGGATCGCGACCGCCGGGACGACGGCGAGCGCACCGACGAGCACGCGGCTCGCGCGCCGGCGCGGTCCGCGGCGCTCGGGCGGCTCGATGGGCGGAGAGGAAGCCGACCGCGAGCCCGGCGACGGTGAGCGCGACGCAGCAGCAGAGCAGCAGCGCGCCGAGCGCCTGGCCGGCGTCGATGCGCAGCGCCATCGGCGCGTCGTCGGTCGCCAACCCGTCCTGCGCGAACGCCCAGGCGACGAGCGGCAACGTGGCGACGAGCACGCCGCCGAGCAGCGACGACCGCGCGCAGCCGCAGCGGGACGAACGCGAGCCAGAGCGCGAGCCCGACGCGCGACCGCGAGCAGCGCGCCGCGCGAGTAGGCCAGCATCAGGCAGACGATCAGCGAGCCCGAGGCCGGGCCAGGCGAGCGCGTTGACCGCGGCGTGGCCCGAGCGGCGCGCGGCGAGCCACAGCAGCGGCGGGATGCCGAGCGCGGCGGCGAGCCCGACGCTGTTCCAGTAGTCGAAGGGCGGGCGCAGGCGCGCGAACGGCTCGTCGGGCGCGAGCGCGGCCGGGAAGACCTTCGTCAGCAGCGACCAGCCGGACGAGCAGCGACGGCGCTCGCGCGCGATCGCCGGCGAGCAGCGCGCCCCAGCGCCCGGGCAGCGAGGCGCCCGAGCGCGAGGCCGCCGGCGAGCGCCGCGAGGTAGGCGAGCGTCCGGTTGGCCTCCAGCCACGAGTCGTCGGCATCAGCGACCAGGTGATCGAGAGCGCGGTGTAGACCGCGAAGCGCGGCGAAGCGCGCCGAGCACCCATGCGCCGCGCAGCCGCACCGGCGTGCGCGCCGGAGCGCGGGAGCACGCAGCGCGAGCGCGCAGACAGCCGGCGCCGCCGAGCATGCACGCCGACCTCGGTCCACGTCGTCCGCTCGAGCTGGGAGCCGCCGCGTGGTGCGAACGCGTCGCGACGACGGCGAGCGCGACCCCGACGCCGAGCACGGTGCCCGCGCCGCGCGGCAGCGGCAGCGCCGAGGGACGGCGAGCTCGTCGCCGCAGGCCGCGTCGCGGGCGGACGTAGGTCCTACGCGTGCGGGCGAGCGACGACACGTCGCGACGGAGGAGGGCAGCGCACGCGGCCAGCGAACGCGACGCCCAGCAGCACCAGCACGACGAGCAGTCGTCGTGGGCACGCCGTTGCGTCCGACCGATGCCGCGAGCCGTGTCGAGCACCGGGCGAGACCGGACGGCCGTTGTCAGCGACCCGACGGCTTCGTCGCCGGTCGCTCGGTCGCGGCCGAGCGATCGCCGCGCCAGTCCTCGGCGCGTGCGGGAGCCGGTCGACGTCCGGGTCCTTGCCGGTCGGGTCGCGGTGCCGCGCGGCGCGGCTGCGGACGCGTGTCGCCGCCGGAGCGGTCGACCGCCGCCGGTCGCCGCCGCTGGCGCTCGGTCGCCGCCGCCGCTGTCGCTGGCGGCCGCGCGCCAGCCGCCGCCGGTGGACGCCGAGGCGCCGCGGCGATCGCGCCGTGACAGGACGTCACGGCAGTCGGAGTACTCGTCGATGTCCGTCGGCAGCTGCGACTGCGCCTTGCGCAGCTCCGTGCGGCGTGTAGTCGCCCTGGAGAACTCCGTCGTCCGCGCAATCCCGAATGATCTGGAGCGGACCTGCGGCGTGAGCCGCGGGGACGAGGAGCAGTACCGCGAACAGGGCCAGGAAGATGGTCCGTCGCATTGGCCGTTTCACGCTAGCAGCCCTCATTTGGCGGCTCCTGCGGCGTTCAGCGCCCGTGACATGCCTGTCGCCCAGGCGTCGTACGTGTAGGCGGCGACCGCGTCGCGGGCCTGCGAGCCGAGCCGGGCACGCAGTTCAGGCTCGGCGCGCAGGCGGCGCAGCGCGCTCTGGAGGGCGGCCGCATCACCTGCGGGCACGACGAGTCCGGTGCGCTCGGTGCTGCACGAGCCCGCCTGCGGCGGCTCCGACTGCATCGGTTGCGATCACGGGAACTCCCTGGTGGAAGGCTTCGTTTACGACAAGCCCCCACGGCTCGAGAAAGTCTCGCGTGGGAACCGACGGTACGACCACAACGTCGCTGCCCGCGTAGAGGTTGCGCAGATCGGCCGGATCGCGTCGGCCGAGCACGAGCGCGCCCGGCGGAGCGAGCGGTCCGTCGCCCGCGAGCACGAGCGTTCCCTCGCCGGCCCAGGCGCGCGGCCAGGACGTCGACGCCCTTCTCCCGTTCGAGCCGGCCCGCGAAGAGGATCTGGAAGTCGCCGAGGCGCTCGGGCTGCGCGGGTGCCGACCAGAACGCTCCGTCGACGCTCTGCGGCGCCTCGAAGACCGGGCCCTCTCGGGTGCTTGCCGCGCACGTAGGCGCTGACGTGCGGGCCGTAGGTGGCGATCGCGTCGGCGTGGCGGTAGATGTGCCGCAGCGGCAGGTAGGAGAGCGCGTGCGCGGCGGTGCGCGGGTGGCGCCAGATCGTCGCCCAGAGCACGAACGGCACGCGTGCCGGCGCGCGCGCCGGCGTAGGCGGCGGGGAGCGCGACGCGGCCCGAGAGGCCCGCGATCACGGCGCGGAAGCGGCCCGAGGCGGCGAGCCGGGCGACGTGCCGCTCGCTCGGGAAGATCGCCGGGAAGGGGAGCTCGTCGCCGGCCGTGCCGCCGCCGCCGTGGCGGACGTCGCCGCCGATCAGCGCGAAGACGACGTCCTCGCGCTCGTGCAGGGCCTTGAACGCGCCGACGCGGAACGGTGGCGCGTGGTTGGTGACGAAGAGGACGGGGCGGTCGTCGGCGGTCATCGCAGCGCGTCCTCGTAGGCGGCGACGGTTGCGCGCCCACAGCCGTCCCACGTGAAGTTCGCCTCGACGTTGGCGCGGGCGGCGGCGCCGAGCTCGCGCCGCCATTCGGGCTCGCCGAGGACGCGGCGCAGCTGCGTCCGCGAGCGCCTCGGGGTCGCCCGGCGCGACGAGCAGCATGCCGCCGCCGGAGGCCGCGATCTCCTCGGGGCCGGGCTCGCCGAGCGAGCCGATCGCCGGGACGCCGCCCGCCATCGCCTCGATGTAGGCGACGCCGAAGGCCTCTTCGACGCTCGGGAGCACGAAGACGCCGCCGGTGCGCGCGGCCGTCCAGGGCGTCTGCGGGGGCGAGCGCGCCGCGGAACTCGACGCGGTCGGTCAATTCGAGCTCTGCGGCAAGTCGTGCGCAGGCGCGCTCCGTTCAGGCCCGTCGCCGACGATCACCCAGCGCAGCTCCGGATGCTCGTCGCGCAGCAGCCAGAGCGCGCGCATGACGTCGCCGTGGCGCTTGCGCGCGATCAGGTTGCCGACGGTCACGAGCGTCGTCGGCGTCCGAAGGGACGAGCTCGGGCACGTCGGTGCCGAGGTGCACGACGCGGACGTCCTTGGCCCCGAGGGCGCGGCTGCGGTCGGCGATCAGCGTCGAGTTGGCGAGCGTCAGGCGGGCGGCGCCGAACGCGCGCTCGACCGCTTCCCGGCCGCCGCGCCAGCGCTCGGCGACACCGAGCACGTCGCCGCCGTGGACGCTGATCACGAGCGGGACCTTCGGGTGCGTGCGCCGGACCGCGTCGCCGGCCGGCGCGGCGTAGTGGGCGTGGATCAGGTCGATAGCGGCGGCGCCGCAGCGCGAGCGCCAGCGTCGGCGCGGCCCACGCGCCCCACTGCCCGTAGGAGCGCGGCCGCGGCGGGGCGACGAAGGGCACGTAGGTGACGTCGATGCCGTCGAGCTGGGTCTTCAGCGGCTGCCGCAGCGGGGCGATCAGCGCTTTGCGGGTCGCGCGAGCGCAGCGCGGCCTTCGAGGGCACGGGCCGGTGCAGGACGAACACCTCGACCTCGGCGCCCGCGTCGCGCGCGGCGAGCGCCTGGCGGTGCGCCCAGATGCCGAGCGCCGGGTCCGCGGCCCGCGGGTAGTACTCGGCGACGACCGCGACGCGCATCAGGCGGCGGGCTCCGCGCAGCGGCGAGTGGCGCGGTCGCGCGCCTCACGCCGGCAGCGCCCGGTACTCGGCGAGCGTCTCGGAGGCCTCGTCGCGCGTCACGTACGCGCGGCCGTCGAGGAAGGCCTCGGCCTCGGCGATCGCCGCGTCGCGCGGGTAGGCGGAGGCGACCGGGCGCAGGTGGCGGATCGGGGTGACGTCGATCACGCCGATCGGCCAGCCACGCTCGGCGGCGGTCGCGCTCCAGGCGCCGTCGAGGCCCCAGCCCATCCGCAGGTCCGGGAACGGCAGCAGTTCCGCGAACGCCTTCGCCGAGAGCGCCGTCACCGGGCCGATCTCGACGAAGCGCGTGCGCCGGGCGAGCACGCCCGGGCGGCGGCGGGTGACGTCCCAGGCGGCGTGCGAGGCGAACGCGTGCGCGGGCTGGGCCAGCTCGAGCCCGAACGCCTCGGCGGCCGCGACGAAGCGATCCAGGAAGCCGTGCGGGAGCACGACGTCGTCGTCGACGATCAGCAGCCAGTCGGCGCCGTCGGGCGGTGCGGCGGCGAGCGCCGCGTTGACGTTGGCCCACTTGCCGGCGCCGGGAGCGGGTGCGACGAGGTGCAGCTCGGTCGTGTGGCGCGACCACTCGAGCTCGCGCCGCAGCCGGGCGACGGTGTCCGCGTTCTCCTCGCGGCGCGACGCCGACGACATGCACGCGCCGGACCGGGCCGCGGCGCGCGGCGCGCGCGAGCGCCAGGCGGCCTCGCAGCCCGGTCACGCGCGCCCGCAGGTCGCGCGCCGCGCCGAGCAGCGCGGTCCGGCGCCCGAGCGTCCCGGAGCGGCCCGAGAGGTAGTCCGGGTCGGTCGCGCTCGGCGGCGCGGGCGCCGGGTCGAGCGTCTCCGCGAGCCGCCCGAGCGTCAGCGCCGCGAGCGTGATCCCGACGCCGCAGCGGCGCCGCGGCACATGCCAGAGGCAGCCGGCGAGCGTGCGCAGCTCGGCGCCGAGCGTCGGCGCCGTGCCCTTGAAGCGGTCGTAGCGGCGGGCGGCGCGGCCGCGGTGGAACGCCGCCTTCGACAGCGAGCGCAGCTGCGCGTCGCGTCCGCTGCGGCGGTGGTCGACGCCCGCGGCGGCGATGTAGCCCACGCGTCCGCCGGCCGCGCGCAGCCGGCGCTGCCAGTCCTCCTCGTCGCCGGCGCCGCCGAGCCGCTCGTCGAACGCGCCGATCCGCTCGATCGCGCTGCGCCGGAGCGCCAGGTTCGCGCCCCAGACGAACTCGGCGTCGCGATCCTCGGGGCCGAGGTCGAGCGCGGTGACCGGCAGCGGCTCGCGCCCGCAGGCGCGCAGCCGCGAGCCCTCCAGCCGCGGGCGGATCGGCCCGCCCGAGCGCGTCGTAGGCGGGGTCGGCGGCGAGCAGCGCGTCCAGCCAGCCGGGCCAGACCTCGACGTCGTCGTCGAGCAGGCAGACGAGCGCGCCGCTGGAGGCCGCGACCGCCGTGTTGCGCGCGACGTTGATCCCCCGCGGCCGGCCGAGCGCGATGTAGCGGGCGCCGTGGCGCGCGGCGAGCGCGGCGGTGGCGTCGTCGTGACGCGTCGTCCTCGACGATCACGATCTCGGCGCCGTGAGCGGCCGCCTGCGGCGCGACGGAGGCGAGCGCCACCTCGAGGTAGGCGAGGCGGTTGCGCGTCGGGAACAGGATCGAGGCGGGCGGGGTCATCGCGGCGCAGAGGTTAGGCGCCGGTCGATCTCGTCGAGCACCGCGAGATCGTCGAACTTGCGCGCGAAGTCGCCGCCCGAGGCGAGCACCGCGTCGAGCTCGGCGTGGCCGATGACGCGCGGGTTCGCCGCATCGTCCGCGAACGCGGCGTAGCGGCGGTTGTCGTTGGACAGGCGAAGGGCCGAGTTGGCGAGCACCGTGTGCATGAACGCCTCGGTCGGGACGATGGTGTGCAGGAAGTGGTCGGAGACCTCCTGCGGAGCCGACAGCACCGTGTCCACCGCGCGTCGCGAGAGCGTGCACCAGTCCGAGCCGTGGAACGGCTCCAGCGGCGGCCGCGCCGGGAAGCCGGCGTACGCGCCCGAGGGCAGCCGGCGGACCTGGACCAGCGGTGCCGCACGCGCGGCGGGCGCCACGAGCCGCTCGAGGTAGCGGGCCGCCAGCGATAGCGATAGCGGCGCGCGAACTCGTCGACGCTCGCGTGAGCGCCAGCGCAGCGGAGCGACGGGCGCGGTCTGGATGAACGCGTCGACCTCCGCCGCGGCCAGCGACGCCTCGATCTCCGCCACCGGCCGGATCGGATAGTCCTGGCCGGAGAGCAGCACCAGCCAGTCGAACTCCGCCCGCTCGCGCACCCAGCGCAGCGCGCGCAGCACGGCGGCGAGCTGCGACCCGTGCCCCCACTCGATCGGCACCGGCTCGATCCGCAGCGCGTCGACATCGCCCAGCGCGCAGCGGCGGTCGTCGTGGTGCACGGCGATGACCGCGTCGGGCGATCCGGCCCGCAGCGTCGCCACCAACCGCTCCACCAGCGGCGGGCAGGGTGTAGGACAGGACGAGATAGGCCACCACGTCACTAGCCTTGCAGCCCGTGATCCTGCTGCTGCACCACCGCTATCGCCACGCGGGCGGGGAGGAGCGGGCGGTCGAGGATCTCGCGTGGCTGATCCGCGAGCACCTGGGCGAGGAGGTCGAGGTGCTCGAGCGCGACTCGACGTCGGTCGGCCGTGCCGACGCGGCGCTCGGGCTCATCCGCGGCGGGCTTCGCCCCGAGGAGGTCGCCGCCGCGGTCAAGCGCACGAAGGCGCGCGTCGTGCACGCCCACAACGTCAACCCGACGTTCGGTCCGCGCGCGCTGGAGGCGGCGCAGGCCGCGGGCGCGCGCGTAGTCCTGCACCTGCACAACTACCGGCTCGTCTGCGCCGTCGGCACGTGCTTCACCGAGGGCGCGGATTGCACGCGCTGCCACGGGCGCAACACCCTTCCGGGCCTCAAGCTCAATTGCCGCGGCGGCTCACGCGCGGAGTCGGCCGCGTACGCGGCCGGGCTCGCGCTGAACTCCGAAGCGGCTCGTCGCGGCGGCGGACGCGATCGTCGTCCCGAGCGCGTTCGCGCTCGAGCGCCTGCGAACGCTCGGCGCGCCGCTGCCCGCCGACGCGCACGTCCTCGGCTCCGTCCAGCGCACGTTCGCCACGCACACCTCCGCGGCCTCGGGCGAGTTCGTCCTCGCCGCTGGGCGCCTGACGCCCGAGAAGGGCTTCGCCGACGTCGTCGATGCGTGCGCGCAGGCCGATCTGCCGCTCGTCGTCGCCGGGGACGGGCCGCAGCGCGCCGAGCTCGAGCGCCGCGCCCACGCCGGAGTGCGCTTCACCGGCCACATCCCGGCGGCGGACCTGCAAGCCCTGCGGGCGCGGGCGGCCGTGGCCGTCGTCCCGAGCCGCTACGCCGAGATCCTCCCGCTCGCGGCGCTGGAGGCGATGGCCGCGGGGCTGCCGACCGTCGCGGCGCGCTCGGGCGGCCTCGTGGAAGCGGTGCCCGAGGAGGGCCTCTATCCGGCCGGCGACGTCGCCGCGCTCGCGCGGCGCCTGACGGCCCGCTACCGCGATGCCCAGGCCGGTGAGCGCGCCCTCGCGGCCGCTCGCGCGCGCAGCGCGCCCGAGGTGATCGCCTCGCAACTCGCCGAGCTCTACGCCGGGAGCCGCAACTTCACCGCGCCATCGTGGTTGTGACGAGCATGGTTCGCCGCGCTCTCCCTTTCCTGCTGCTCATCCTCGCCGCCCTCGCCCCGGCCACCGCCGACGCCGCGGTGAGTCAGAAGAAGGCCATCTGGGGCCCCGCCGAGATCGACTCCGAGTCCCAATTCCCGGTCTATAAGGACCTCGGCGCCGGCATCTACCAGACGACGCTGAACTGGGCCGAGGTCGCCGCGCTGGAGCCGATGGATCCGGGTGATCTCGAGGACCCCGGCTACGACTGGCCGGCGGAGCTCGACACGGTGATCTCGGAGGCCAAGCAGGCCAAGATCCAGGTCGCGCTGACCGTCACCGGAGCGCCCGAGTGGGCCAACGGCGACAAGCCCGCGCGCTACGGCCCCAAGAAGCCGGCCGACTTCGCCGCGTTCGTCGCGGTGGCGGCGAAGCGCTACCCGTCGGTGCACCTCTGGAGCATCTGGGACAGCCCGTCACAGAAGTCCAGCTTCCAAGGCGCATCGGCCACGAAGTACGCCCGGTTGCTCGACGGCGCGTACGCGAAGCTCAAGGCGCGGAGCAAGCGCAACCTCGTCATCGGCGGCAACTCGACCGTGGCGTCCGCGCCCAAGTGGATCAGCAAGCTCAAGCTGCCCAACGGCAAGGCGCCGCGGATGGACATGTACGGCCACGACGCCTCCGCCTCCAAGCCGCCGACCAGCGCCGGCCTGAAGTCGCTCGAGCGCCGCGTCGCGAAGCTCGGCAAGGGCCTTGAGCTCTACCTGAGCCCCGTCGAGCTCACGCTTTCCCCCACCAAGCAGGCGGCGTGGCTGAAGTCGGCGCTGAAGGCGACCAAGGCCGACAAGAACGTCTACACGTTCGGCTACCGCGGCCTGATCGACGACTCCGCGACGCCCAGCACCTACAAGGGCCTGCTCGATCCCGACGGCAGCAAGCGCGCCGCGTACAAGGTCTTCAAGAAGGGCTAGGAACTACAGCTGTAGTGCGCCGGTTCCGAGCGCGCGGGTGGCGCCGCGCAGGTCCAGCGTGAGCTGGGCGCGCTCGGTGATGGCGCGGTGATCGACGGTCGGGTGGGCCGTGACGATGATCGCCAGGTCCACGCCGTCGGCTGCGGCGGGCAGCTCGGCGCTGCGCAGGTCGTGCTCGACGAGCTCCGGGACGTGCGGGTCGTGGTAGCTGACGTCGGCGCCGCGCTCGCGCAGGAGCCGGATGATCTTCAGCGCCGGTGACTCGCGCATGTCGCCCACGCCGGCCTTGTAGGAGACGCCGACGACCAGGATCCGCGCGCCTCTGACCGCCTTGCCGGCGTCGTTCAATGCGCGCTCGGCCTTCTCGAGGCAGAAGTACGGCATCTGCTGGTTGACCTTGCCCGCCAGCTCGATGAACTCGGTCGAGAGGTCGTACTCGCGGGCCTTCCAGGTCAGGTAGAAGGGATCGACGGGCAGGCAGTGGCCGCCCATCCCGGGGCCCGGCTCGAAGCGCATGAACCCGTAGGGCTTGGTCGCGGCGGCGTCGACGACCTCCCAGATGTCGATCCCCATGCGGTCGGCGAGCATCGCCATCTCGTTGACGAG
Organism: uncultured Solirubrobacteraceae bacterium; assembly: GCA_963848475.1. Taxonomy (GTDB): domain Bacteria; phylum Actinomycetota; class Thermoleophilia; order Solirubrobacterales; family Solirubrobacteraceae; genus Solirubrobacter. Next base: position 762,980 of record CAWKDW010000014.1, read on the forward strand.
CGCGATGTTGACCGAGCGGAAGATGTTCTCCAGCAGCTTGGAGAGCTCGGCGACCTCGGGCGTGGTGACGCGCACGACCTCGTCGCAGACCGGCGCGTAGACCGCGACCGCGGCGTCGGTGCACGCGGGCGTGAGGCCGCCGACGACCTTGGGCGTGTTGCGCAGGGTGAAGTCCGTGCGACCCGGATCGACGCGCTCGGGCGAGAACGCCAGAGCGAAGTCGGTCCCCGCGCGCAGGCCGGACTCCTCCAGCAGCGGCACCATGTGCTCGCGCGTGGTGCCCGGGAAGGTCGTGGACTCGAGCACGACCGTCTGGCCGCGCCGGATCACGCCGGCCAGCGACTGCGCGGCCGACAGCAGCGGCCCGAGGTCCGGCTCGCGGTTGCGCGTCAGCGGCGTCGGGACGCAGACGAGGATCGCGTCGGCCTCGTGCAGCTCGACGTAGCGCGTCGTGAACGTGCAGCGCGACAGCACCGCGCCGAGCCGCTCGTCCGCGATGTCCTCGATGTGCGAGCGGCCCTCACGGAGGGCCGTCACCTTCGCCTGATCGACATCGAGGCCGATCACGTCGCAGCCCGCCTCCGCGAACGACACGGAGAGCGGGAGGCCGACGTAGCCGAGCCCGACGATGCCGATCTTCATCCCGACCAGCCTACTTCGACAGCAACTCGAGGTCTGAGCGCACCATCAGGCGGATCAGCTCCTCGAAGCTGGTCTTGGGCTTCCAGCCGAGCAGCCGCTCGGCCTTGCCCGGGTCGCCGACGAGCAGGTCGACCTCGGCGGGGCGCAGGAACGCCGGATCGAGCTTGACGTAGGGCTCCCACTCCAGGCCGGCCTCGTCGAAGGCGATCTCGACGCAGCGGCGCACCGTGTTCGTCTCGCCCGTGGCGATCACGAAGTCGTCCGGCTCGGAGTGCTGCAGCATCAGCCACATCGCCTCGACGTAATCCTTGGCGTAGCCCCAGTCGCGGCGCGCGTCGAGGTTGCCGAGCGACAGCGAGTCGCGCTTGCCGTGCTTGATCGCCGCGGCGTGCCAGGTGATCTTGCGCGTGACGAACTCGAGGCCGCGGCGCTCGCTCTCGTGGTTGAAGAGGATCCCGGAGGCCGCGAACATGTCGTAGGACTCGCGGTAGTTGACCGTGATGTGGTGGCCGTAGACCTTCGCCACGCCGTACGGCGAGCGCGGGTAGAACGGCGTCGTCTCGGTCTGCGGCGTCTCCAGCACCTTGCCGAACATCTCGCTCGAGGACGCCTGGTAGAAGCGGGCCTCGGGGCACGTGTCGCGCACGGCCTCGAGCATCCGCGTCACGCCGACGCCGGTGAACTCCGCGGTCAGGGTCGGCTGCACCCAGGAGACCGCGACGAACGACATCGCGGCGAGGTTGTAGACCTCGTCGGGCTTGGAGGCGCGCAGGGCGTCGACCATCGAGCGCTGATCGAGCAGGTCGGCCTGGTGCAGCGTGATCCGGTCGCGCAGGTGCTCGATGCGGTCGAACTTCTCGGTCGACGCGCGACGGACCATGCCGTGCACCTCGTAGCCCTTCTCCAGCAGGAGCTCGGCCAGGTACGACCCGTCCTGGCCGGTGATCCCGGTGATCAGTGCGCTCGGCAAGTTCAGCTCCTTCTTCGTCTCTAATTCGAGGCTGCGTGAGGCGACATCTAGGCCGCCGTCTGCTGGTGCTGTCGCAGCCACTCGACCGTCTGCGCGATGCCTTCCTCGACGCCGATCTTCGCGCGCCAGCCGAGCACGCGCTCGGCCTTCTCGACCGACGGCCAGCGCCGCACGACGTCGACCTCGAAGCTCGGCAGGTGCTCGAAGACCAGATCGTCCGGGTCATTGCCCGACAGCCGCCAGCAGATGCGGGCGATCTCGGCGACCGTCAGCTCGTCGCTCGCGGAGATGTTGAAGTCCTCGTTGAGCCCGTCCGGATGGCCGGTCGCGACGACGATCCCGTCGGCGATGTCGTCGGCGTGCGTGAGCGTCCGCGTGTGCTCGCCGGTGCCGAAGATCGGCAGCGGCTGCAGGCGCTGCAGCGACTTGCGGATCAGGTCCGGGACGGCGTGGGCGATGCCCGGCTCGTCCTCGGGCATCTCGCCCGGCCCGTAGGCGTTGAACGGGCGGCAGATCGTGTACGGCAGCCCGTGCTCGGCGTGCGCGGCGCGGCAGTAGATCTCGCCCGTCAGCTTCGAGAAGCCGTAGGCCGAGGTCGGGACCGGGCACTCGGGCAGGTAGTCCTCGCGCGTCGGGTATTGCGACGCGTTCTCGAAGACCATCGACGAGCTGACGTAGGTGAAGCGCTCGACGCCCTGATCCAGCGCGGCCCGGAAGACCCCGTTGTAGAGCGCGTTGTTGACCTCGGTCAGCGTGTACGGGAGCTTGTGGAAGTTGGCGATCCCGCCGACGATCGCGGCCAGGTGGATGACGTGCGTGCAGCCGCGAATGGCCTTGCGCGCCTCGTCGAGCTCGCGCAGGTCGCCCTGGTGGATCTCGCAGCCCTCGCGCATCCACGTCGGCGCCTCGCGCTGGTCGGAGACGCGGACCTCGAACTCGGGGTCGCGCAGCAGCCGCCGCACCACGGCCGAGCCGATCGTTCCTGCGCCGCCGGTGACGAGCACCCGGCCCATCACGTGATCACTCCCCCGTGCTCGCTCACGCTCGGAGCGCCGCCACCTCGGCGACGTAGGCGAACACCTGTGAGGTGCCGAGCGCGTTCCACGGGTCCACGATCAGGCAGTCGCCGCCCGCGAGCTCGGCGATCGTCTGCAGGGCGGCGGGCGAGGAGTAGTCGCTGTGGTTCGTCGCCACGATCACGACGTCCGCGCCGCTGACGGCCTCGTCGAAGGTCGCGGTCGGCGTCGCCACGACCGGGTCATGGACCGACGACGTCGGCCAGTTCGCGCTCGAGCAGCCGGATCAGCTTGTGCGACAGCGAGTCGCGCTCGTCGTCGGTGTCGGCCTTGAAGGCGAGTCCCAGCACCGCGACGCGACGCTCGCGCAGCGAACCGCCGAGCCGGCGCTTGACGCCGTCGACGAGGAAGAGCGGCACGGTCTCGTGCACGCGCGAGACGGCGAGCAGCATCCCCGGGGCGCTCGAGCGCTCCTCGGAGAACGTGAAGTCCTTGCGCAGGCAGGTGCCCGCGGTCAGCCCCGGCATCCGCATCCCGCCGCGCGGATAGTCGCGGTTGATCAGCTCGATGACGTCGAAGACGTTCGCGCCGTGGCGCTCGCAGTCCATCATCAGGAGATTCGGCAGCGCGAAGGTCGCGTAGCGCAGGATGTTGGTCCAGATCTTCGCCAGCTCGGCCTGGACCGGCGTGGTCTGCACGATCGTCGCGCCGAGCGGCTCGAACAGCCGTGCCGCGTGCTCGCCGGAGTTCTCGCCCACGCCGCCGACGATGCACGGCAGCGTGTGGATCTCCTCCATGAACTTGTCCGCGGCGATCCGCTCCGGCACGTGCGCGACGAAGATGTTCTCGCCGACCCGGAAGCCGCGCTGCTTCTCCAGGTAGCCGGCGACGAACTCGGTCGTGCCCGGCGCCACGGTGGAGCGCAGGACGAGCAGGTGGCCCTCGCGCAGGTGCGGCAGCAGGTCGTCGAGCACCGTGCGGATGTCGCGGATGTCGATCTCGATGTGCGACATCGCGGGCGTGCCGAGCGTCAGCACGATCGCGTCGGCCTGCGCGGCGTCGGCGGCGTGCGAGGAGAGCGCGAGATCGACGCGCGAGAGCAGCTCGTCGGTGCCCGGCTCCTTGAACGGCATCCGCCGCTCACCGATCGACGGCGATCCGGTCCTGATCGTTGTCGACGCCCAGGACCGAGAGGCCGGCGTCGGCGAAGCTCAGCGCGAGCGGCAGGCCGATACGGCCGAGCCCGATGACGGAAACGTCGTAACCCATGCGGCAGGTGAGGCTAGCGCGGACGCTCTGACGCGACCAAGGTCAGCGCCCGGTGCGGTGGCGCAGGTACTGGTGCGCGAAGCCCGCCACGAAGCGCGGGTTGTAGTGCAGATAGCGCCGCCACAGCCGCCGCGGCTCCTGCATCAGCCGGAACACCCACTCCAGCCCGCAGCGCTGCAGGCGCAGCGGCGCCTGCGGGACCAGGCCGGCGTGGAAGTCGAACGCGGCACCGACGCCGATCAGGACCGGAGCGTCGAGGCGGTCGCGCATCCGCGCCATCCACTTCTCCTGCTTCGGCACGCCGATCCCGACCCACACGACATCCGCCCCGGAGCGGTTGATGTCGCGCACGATTGCGTCCTCTTCGCCGGAGGTGAGGGCGCGGAACGGCGGCGCATGACCGCCGACGATCTTCAGCCCGGGGTGGCGAAGGCGCAGCATCCGCGTCAGCTGCGCGAGCGCGCTCTGGCTGCGGCCACCGTAGAGGTAGAAGCGCTGCCCGTTCTCGACGGCGCGGGCGCAGGCCCGGTCCATCAGCTCAGGCCCGTAGACGCGCGAGCGCAGCCCGTGACCGAGCGCGTTCATCGCCCACACCAGCGGCTGACCGTCGGGAACCGTGAAGTCCGAGCCCAGGACGGCCTCGCGCAGCTCCGGGTCGTCCTGCGTCGCCATCACCGTGTGCACGGCCGCGACGCAGATGTACGCACGCGTCCGGGCGCGGATGGCGGCATCGATCCAATCGAGCGTGCGCTGATAGTCGATGACCGCGAGCGGCACTCCGAGAACCGGCTGCGTCGCCACCGCCGTAACGGGCGGTGCGATGCGCGGCAGGGTCGTTTCGAGGGCGTGGGGGGCTGGCATCCGCAGGTATCAACGCGACCGGATCGAGAAAGTCGTGGAAATCCCGTTCCGGCTGGCGTGAAAGCGTAGACGAATGCATCGACGACCTTGGGCGCCCGGTTGCGGAGCGCTTCCTAGACTCCCGCCGATGGATTCTCGCGAACGCGTTCGGTCACTGATGCTGAGGGCCGGCCTGGGCGGCGCGCTCGAGTGGGGCGCGTACAACTGGCCGTCGTCGACGATGCGCCGGGATCGCCGTGACAACCGCCACGCGATCATCGCGATGGCGACCCGTCTGGCGCCCGATGCCAACTGCATCGACGTCGGCGCCCATCGCGGAGCCTTCCTCGCGCACATGACCCGGCTCGCCCCGCAGGGCCGCCACGTCGCCTGCGAGCCACTGCCACACCTGGCGGCCGACCTGCGCTCGAACTTCCCCGCCGCGACCGTGCACGAGGTCGCGCTGGCTAACGAGGACGGCGAGGCGACCTTCCACTTCCTGCCGACGATGCAGGGCTTCAGCGGACTGCATGACGTCGCCCCGGGCGAGCACGAGGTCCAGGAGCTGCAGGTCCGCCTCGCCCGCCTCGACGATCTGCTGGACCCCGAGCTGCCGATCTCGCTGATCAAGATCGATGTCGAGGGCGCGGAACTTGGGGTGCTCGACGGCGCCGAGCGCACCCTGCGCCGCTGGAAGCCGACCGTGCTGCTTGAGCATGGCACCGCCGCGGCGAGCTTCGGGACGACGTCGGCGGACGTCCACGAGCGGCTCTCCGCCGCCGGTCTGCGGATGTACGACATGGACGGCGCCGGGCCCTTCAGCGCCGATGAGGTCACCGCGCACATTCGCGACGGCGAGCGCTGGAACTGGCTCGCGCGCTAGCGCGAGGGAACGCGGGCGATCAGCTCGACGTTGGTCGCGAGCCGGTGCAGGCCGGGCACAGTCGCGAGCGCGCGGTTCGCGCCCCAGATCGCCGGCGCGAGCTTCGTCGCCGCGCGGCCGGGGAGTGTCAGCGGAAGCATGTTCGCGTACCGCAGCTCGAGCACCTGGTACCCGTGGCGTTCGAGCAGCGCGCGAGCGGAATCCAGCGTGTAGAGCCGATCGTCGGGCAACTGGCCGTGGTAGTAGCCGCCGGTGCGGCGCGCGATCGCCTCGAGATAGCTCGCCGTGTTGGGGAGCTTGTAGACGTAGAGCGGGCTCCCGGGCTTCGCGATGCGCGCGATCTCGTCCAGGCTCGCCTCAGGATCGGCGACGTGCTCGAGCACGCCCATCGAGAGCACCGCGTCGAACGTGTCGTCCTCGAACGGAAGCGTCACCGGATCGTTCGTGAAGTCTGCCTCGAGGCCCGGGTAGCGCTCCAGCGGCCGGACCTCGACGCCGTCGGCGTCCGGGTCGTAGTCGAGCGAGTCGACGCGCACGCCCCGTTCGTTCAGCAGGTGCGTCAGCTGGCCGCGCCCGCAGCCCCAGTCGAGCACCCGTTGGTGGCGGCCGCTTGCGACGCGGTCCGCCGCGGCGCGGTACTCCGCCATCTGCGGCGGGCGTGAGGTTGATGTCGCTTCCGTGAACGCGCTGAGGACGAGGCATGATCAGACGGGCTTGGTGCCGACGCGGCCGGTCGAGTCGACGCGCAGGAGCAGCGGCGGCGCGGGGATCGCCGCGCGCCACTCGTCGACCGCGCGGCGCGCGCCCTGCCACGCACCATAGTCGTCGATGATCAGGACGCCGCCGGGGGAGCGAGCAGCGGGTACAGGTGCTTGAGCTCATGGCGCGTGGACTCGTACCAGTCGGTGTCGAGCCGCAGCAGCGCGATCCGCTCGGGCATCACTTCGGGGGGATCGTGTCCTCGACCTTGCCCGCGACGTAACGGACCTGTGGCGGTCGGGTACCCCGTCGAGGCCATGTTGGCCTGGACCTTGAGGAGAGCCCGGCGTAGGCGAGGACTTCGGATGGTCGCGCTGCTCGCGGTAGTAGCCCACGCCCCTCGCTCACCGTCTCGCCGGCCTGCGCCACGTCGTGTTCGGTCGGCTCGCTCATGCCCTCGAACGTGTCGTAGAGCCACATGGTGGCGCTCGGGCGCGCCGTGAGCGCAGCAGCGCGACGCGCGGCGAGCATCGAGCTGCCGCCCCGCCAGACGCCGCATTCGACGACGTCACCATCGAGCCCGAGACGCTCGATGTGGGTGACCGCCTCGTACAGGGCGTACATGCGCTCGATCGTGGTCATCGTGAACGGCCCGCAGCGGCGACACAGCTCGTAGAACGCTGGATCGGCGATGTCCGGATACTGCGCTGCGCCCGCTCCGGCCGGAACCTGGTCACGGCGACGCCGAGGCGGTCGGCGACGGCCTTGAGCGGATCGCGCGGGATGTAGCGCCGGGACACGGCGGGCCATCCTAGACGGCTACTGCCAGAGTGGCCGATAGCCGAGGGTGTATTCGAGTTCGCGATTGCGTTCGCGCAGCTTGCGCGCCGGCACCCCGCCGACGACCGCGTAGGGCTCAACATCGTGCGTCACGACGGCACCCGCCGCGACGACTGCGCCTTCACCGATCGTGACGCCACCGAGGACCGTGGCGCCGAGGGCGATCCAGGCGCGGTCGCCGACCACGATCGGCTCGAAGACCGCGGCGAAGCCGGGGTCGTCGACGACGTGCTTGGCCGTCATGAAGCGCGAGTAGGAGCTGATGTTCACGTCGCGGCCGATGCGGATCCTCGCCGCGCGCGTCGAGCAGACAATGGCGGCCGACGATCGATCGGGCGCCGATCTCGAGCTTCGGGGCGGACCACACCTCGGTGGCCAGCATGACCGTCGTCGTGCTCGGGTCCTTGAGCCGGACCCCCGCCAGCCTAAGCGCGGCCATTCGCGCCGGCGCGAAGGGGATCCTCGGTGCGATCGCGTTGACTAGCGCGTCCGGGGCGGAAGTCGATCGATGAGCGACGGCGGGAGCGGCACCGCGTGCAGCCTACGAGGCGGACGGGCGAAGCGCCGCGATCAGCGACGCGATCTCGCGGCGGTGCCGCGCACCCAGCCAGACCGCGGTCACGGCGCCGCCGATGACCAAGGCGGCGAGCCGCGAGCGAACGACGACCACGCGTCCAGCATCAGGGCCGCGGTCGCGAAGGCGACGGCCGGGACCGCCACCAGATCGGCGGTCGCGGTTAACGCGCTGCGCAGCAGCGGCCAGGAGTACCTGCGCAGGGCGAGGCCAATCGGGACGATCGCGAGCAGCAGCGACGAGCCGGTCGTGATCGCCGCCAACGCGGTGAGCCCGGCGCCGAGCACCCCCGCCACGACACACGTCGCGACGTGTGCCAGCGCACCGCCAGCGACCAGCCGGCGAGCGCCCCGAGCCGCTGCTCGGCCATCACGCCGGTCATCGGGATCGAGGCCAGCACCGTCCCGAGCACGCCCGGGACGAGCACCAGGACGAGCTCGAACACCTGGACGAGGTCGTCGGGCTCCACCTTGGCGAGGAGGAACTCGGCGGGTTTGAGCCCGAGCAACAGGATCGCCGCAGCCGCGGGGACCAGCAGCAGCGCGCCGGCCCGGTAGGCGCGGAGCGCGAGCGGCACGAGCGTCGCCGGCTGCCGGTCCCACTCGCGTGCCACGACCGGCGCGAACACCACGGCCAGCGGTGAGGCGAGCGCGGCCGTGAGGACCATGATGATCATGCTCGCGTAGGAGAAGATCGTCGCGCCGCCGGTCACGATCGCGGCCGATGCGGCGACGGTGACACTGAGCACGATCTGGGCGGCGACGGCGGCCCCGGCCCCCAGCGACAGGCGCCAGGCGACGAGCGCCGCGCGAACGTCGGGCCGGGGTACACGCGGACGCCAGCCGATCCGCAGCAGCGCGCGGGCGACCACGGCCGCGGCGACGAGGCTCCCGGCCAGCGCCAGCGGCACGCCGTCCAAGCCGAGGCGGGCGTCAGGACCAGAAAACCGATGACGTTCGCCGCCGCGCCGGCGCCGAAGGCCAGCGCGGGCGTCATGAAGTCGTCGCGCGTCGCGAAGGCCGCTGAACCGAGGCCGGCGAAGAGCTGGAACGCGGACGCCGGCACCAGCACGAGGATCGCCGGCAAGGCGTCGCGGGCCTCGGGTTCGACCCGAGCGCGCCGACGCCGAGCACCGCGAGAACGGCGAGGAGCGCGCTGGCGACGACCAGGACCGAGAGCGCGTCGAGGTGCGCGGTCAGTCGCGGGAACGGCCGTTCATCCCCGAGCAGGCGCGACGCGGCGGTCGTTCGCAGGCTCTGGGCCAGGAACAGTGTCACGCCGTAGAGCGCGTTGGCCGTGAAGAAGCCGTCGGTCTGCGGCGTGGCGCCGAAGCGGGCGCCGATCAGCACACCCAGGATCGCCGCGCCCCCGAGCACGAGCACCTGGGCCGCGCTCGTGATGGCGGTGTCCAGCCCGCGCGAGCGCGTCGGGGCCGGGCGCCGCCGGCGTTCACGGTTCCCGCGTCGCCAGGCAGGCCCAGCCGATCGGCAGCGCGCGGCGCTGGTCGAGCGTGTCGAGACGGCGCGCGGCCGACGCGAGCGCCAGCAGAGCGCCTGCGCGGCGAAGGCGGCCGCGCGGGTCGCCGGCCGGGCGCGACCGTCCACGGGGCGCATCGAGATCCCGCCGTGGCGGAGGATCTGCGCGAGGGTGCTGAACCAGCCGGTGAGCGGCTCGATCGTCCCGACCGCGAAGCCCGTCGCCTCGAGCAGGTGCCGGAGCCCGTGGTTGGTGAACCGCGAGTGGTCCCACGGCTCTTCGTGCAGCTCGAAGACGAACGGGACGGTGAGCAGCAGGCCCCCGCCCGGGCGGAGGATCCGCGCGAGCTCACTGAGAACCCGCGCAGGCTCGGCGACGCGCTCGAGCACCTCGGTCAGGAGCACGAAGTCGAACGAGCTGGTCCTCGATCGGCAGGTCGTGCAGGTCGGCGAGGACGTCGGTTGCCCGCCAGGCCGAGTGCACGCTCGACGGCCAATCCTGGGTCACGTAGTCGCAATGGGCGAACAGCGCCAGTACGGCGCGTCGCCCGCGCCGGCGTCGAGCACCCGGTTCCTGGCGGGCAGCGCCGCGGCCGCGCGCGTCACCGCGGAAGCGATCGCGGCGCGGTGGATCGGAGACTCACGCACGAAGGCGCGCAGTTCGGGACTGGGTGCGGACATCGCGCAGGGAAGCGTACGAGGGGACGCTAGATTTCTGACCGCTCGTGTCCACTGCGCGTCCCCTCCGCGTCGCCCTCGCCGGCGGCGTTCCCGCAAGCCTCGGCGGCGGCGGGCTCGAGCTGCAGCTGGTTCGGACGCGGGCGGCGCTCGAACGCCTGGGGCACGAGGTCTTCCATGTCGCCGAGGTCGCCGAGCCGCGGCCGTTCGACGTGCTCCACGCCTTTTCGAGCGGCCCCGACGTCTACTTCGCCGTCTGCGAGCACTGGCGGCGAAATACGTGGATGTGCCGCTCGTGCTCTCGCCGGTCGTCGTCGTCGCGCCGGGTCGGGCGACGCTGCGCCAGCAGATCGGCTCGCGGCTGCCGATTCCGGCCTTCGGGCCGCGGATGCGCGTCGCGCTGCTCCACCGCTCGACGGTCGTCGTGGCGCTCGACCTCGAGCGAGGCGGCCCTGGTGCGGAACTTCGCCGGGCGTGGTCACGCCCCGCGGGTCGAGATCGTCTCCAACGGCGTCGACCCGGTGCCCGCGGCGCCGCCCCCGGATGGGCTTCCTGAGCGCTACGCGGTGCTGCTCGGCACGGTGTCGGTCCGCAAGCGCCAGGCGGAGACCGTCGCCGCGGAGCCTGGCCGGGTCCCAGGTCGCGCCGGTCGTCGTCGGCGGGTTCGACGGCACCGCCGCCGAGCGGGCGTCGTTCGAGCGCGCGGTCGCCGCGGCCGGCGGCCGCTGGCTCGGAGACCTGGACCGACCCGGGCCACGGTGCGCGCGCTGCTGCGCGGCGCGGAGGCGCTGGTGCACCTCAGCGGCGCGGAGGGCCAGAGCCTGGCGGTGCTGGAGGCGCTCGCCGAGGGCACGCCGGTGATCGCGTCGCCGCTGCCGGCCAATCTCGAGCTCGCGGCCTTGCACCCCGGCTGGGTGCGGCTCGTCGAGACGCACGCCGAGGTGCGCGGCGCTCTCGACGGGGCGGCCGGCGGGTGCGCGGCCGCGCGTGCCGAGCTGGGACGACGTCGCGGCCTCACTCGACGCGATCTACCGGTCGGTCGTCGGATGAGGCTGCGTGGCCACGCCCGAGGTCCCCGAGCCGGCGGGCACCGGCGGGTCGATCCGCGCGTTCCATCTGATCAGCGGCCTCGCGACACGCGGCCGGGACGTCACCGTCGCCTCGGTCGCCTATCCCAGCAGGCCGAGCGCGTGCTAGGCGCTGGCGGAGCTCGGCGTCGAGTGCGGCTCGCCCCGCGGCCAGCATCGCAGCCGCGCGAGGCGGTCGAGGCACTGCTGCGCGCCCCGGGCTCGCGGTCGCCGCGCTCCGCGACCCCTGGCTCGGGCTCCAGGCCGGGGTCTTCTGGACTCGCCTAGCTCCGCTCGTCGCGCGCCGGCTTGAGGAGCGGCCCGTTGAAGCGGTCGTGTCGAGCACGACTTCGTCGCCTCGTGGGTGAGCAGTCTGCCCGCCGGCGTGCCGCGCGGCCTCGCCCTCCAGAACGCCGGCTGGCAGATGCACGCTGCGAAGCCCAGGGCCCTGAACTGTTCGACGACGCGCGCTTCCGTCGTACGCCAAACGCTGGCTGCCTCGCTTCGACTGGGCGTGCGCCGTCTCGGAGGCCGACGCGGCCGCGGCTGCCGAGTCGGCGCGCCAGTGCCGGTCGTCGTCGGCAACGGCGTGGACTTCGAGCGCGTCGCCGACGTGCCGGCCGTCGTCCGAACCGGATGCCCTGCTCTTCACCGGGACGATGAGCTACCCCCCGACGCCGAGGCCGCGGTGTGGATGGCGAGCGAGGTCTTTCCGCGTCTGCGTGCGCTCCGGCCCTCTGCGACGCTGCGGATCATCGGGCGCGACCCGCCGCCGGCGGTCGAGCGGCTGGCGGCCAGCCGGGCGTGACGGTCACCGGCTGGGTCGACGAGCTCGCCCCCGAGCTGGCGCGGGCGGCCGTCGTCGTTGCCCCGCTGCGGTCCGGCGGCGGGACGAAGCTGAAGGTGCTCGAAGCGCTCGCTGCCGGGCGTCCCGTCGTCGCCACGACGGTCGGCGCCGAGGGCATCGAGGTCGGTGACGGCGAGCACCTGCTCGTCGCCGACGGCGCGAGGCCTTCGCCGCGGCGGTCGACCGGCTGCTCGCCGATCGCGAGCTGGCCGCGCGGCTCGGGGGTGCGGGCCGGCTGCAGATGCGCGAACGCTACGCGTGGGACTCGCTCGCCGCCAAGCTTGACGGCGCACTGAGTGACTGGCTCGACCCGCGATGAAGGTCGCGCTCAACCTCGTCTACCTCGTGCCCGGCGAGACCGGCGGCATGGAGGTCTACGCGCGCGAGCTGATCCCGCGCCTGGCCGCGCGCGACGGCATCGAGCTGATCGCGTTCGTCAACCGCGAGGCGGCCGCCGGCGATGGCCCGTGGGGCGACGAGGTGCCGAGCCGTCGTGCCCGGTCGACGCGCGCAGCCGGGTCGAGTGGGTGCGCGGCGAGCAGCAGCTGCTGCCGCGCTGGCCGGCGCGGCGGGCGTCGACCTCGTGCACAGCCTGGCGAGCACGGCGCCGCTGCGGGGCCGCTCGCGCCGCGTGGCGACGATCCACGACCTGATCTACCGCTCGTGCCCGAGGCGCACTTCGGCCTGCGCGCGCTGGGGATGCGTGTGCTCGTGCCCGGCCGCCGCGCGCCGCTCGCACCGCATGATCGTCGACGCCGCCTCGACGCGCGACGGACCTCGCGCAGCTACCTCGGGACGCCGCCGGGCAAGGTCGACGTCGTGCCGCTCGGGCGTCACGCCGCGCCGCCGGTCGACGCCGACGCCGGCGAGCCGAGCTGCGCGCGCGGCTCGGCGCTCGGCGACGGCCGCGTGCTGCTCAGCGTCGTCGGCCAAGCGCCCGCACAAGAACCTGCTGCGGCTGCTCGAGGCGCGTGGCGCTGCTCGGAGCGACCGGCCCGCTGCTCGTGCTGCCCGGGCTACCCGACGCCGCACGAGGCCGAGCTGCGCGAGCGCGCCGCGCGCGCTCGGCGCTCGACGCGACGTGCGCTTCCCGGCCTGGGTCTGCGGCCGAGGACTCGAGGGCTGTACGCGCTCGCCGACGCGTTCGTGTTCCCGTCGCTCGTACGAGGGCTTCGGCCTGCCGGTGCTGGAGGCGATGGCGCGCGGCGTGCCGGTCGCCTGTCAGCGACCGGTCGTCGCTGCCGGAGGTCGCCGGCGACGCCGCGCTGCTGTTCGATCCCGAGCGACCCGCGCGCGATCGCCGGCGCGCTCGCGCGCGCTGCTGGGCGACCGGCCGAGGCGCGAGCGGCTGCGCGCCGCCGGGCGCGAGCGCAGGCCGCGCAGTTCACCTGGGAGCGCACGGCGCGAGCTGACCGCCGCGAGCTACCGCGCGCGGCGCTGTCCGCGTAGCTCGCGGCGACGCGCGTCGAGCGAGCGCGTCGAGCGACAGCGCGCTGCGGCGTTGCGCGGCGAACCACGCGGCGGTCGATGCGCGCAGCGCCGCGCCGGCCTCGTGCACGCGCACGATCGCCTCGGCGAGCTCCTCCGGCGCGGCGCGGCGGCGACGAAGCCGTTGACGCCCTCCTCGATGAGCTCGGCCGCGGCGTTGTCGGGGTCGCGACGACGACGCACGGCGTGCCGAGCGAGCGCGCCTCGACGACGACCAGCCCGTAGCCCTCGCGGCGCGACGGCAGCACCAGGCACAGCGCGCGCGCGAGTCGCGCGTCGACCGTCCTCGGTCGGCACGAAGCCGGGCGCCTCGACGACGTCCGCGAGCCGTGCGCGGCGATCGCCGCGAGCACCGCGTCGCGCTCGGGGCCGTCGCCGAGGATCGCGCCGCGCAGCTCCGGCGACGCGCTCGCGCGGCCAGCGCCGATCGCCGGCACGACCGCCGGCGCGCGCTTCTCGGGGATGTGCCGGCCGGCGAACACGACGACCGGCTCGGCGCGGCACCGGCGCGGGCGGCGTCGAGCGGCCCGCGTACCGCCCGCGCAGCACCGTCGACCTCGCCGCGCAAGCCCTCCTCGCGCAGCCGCTCGCGCGTGCAGCTGCGAGAAGCGAACGCGCGCTGGCGGCACCCGCAGCGCACAGCGCGCTGCACCGCGCCAGCCGACGCGCCCGCCGACGGCCGCCGAGGTACTCGCGCCAGTAGGCGCGCGCTCCAGACCTCGTGCCAGTCGACGACGAGCCGGTAGCGCCGCAGCGGCCGCACGAGCGCCGGCGGCGAGCAGCGAGAAGTACGGGAACGACGCGGTGTGCACGACGTCGTAGCGGCGGCCGTGGCGCAGCAGGTGCCAGAGCACGCCGGCGCCGAACACGCAGCGGCGGCAGCGATCCGGCGCCGGCCGCGGCCGGTGTAGAGCGCCATCCGCGGCCCGGCGCGACGACGCGCACGCCCGGGATCTCGCCGCGGCTCGCCGCGCGTCCCACTGGCGCAGCGTCAGGTAGGTGACCTCGTGGCCGTCGGCCGCGAGCCGCTCGGCGAGGTTGCGGTACCAGCGCTCGGCGCCGCCGACGGTGTACGGGAACAGGCAGTCGTAGACGATGCAGATGCGCACGGCGGCGCGCGAAGGGTGGCAGACCGGGCCGTCGACGGCGTCGGCTAACCTGTCGCCGACCGCGCGACTTCCGCGTCGCGCGCGTTCTACGGCGATGCGGCGCGCCGATCGCGCCCGCCTTCGCTCATGAGCACCATCGAGCACAGCACCGCGCCGGCTCGCGCCGACGCCGGAGCCGAGGATCGAGGTCCGTCGTCTCGGTCGTGATCCCCTGCCTCAACGAGGCCGAGAACATCGAGGAGTGCGTCGCGCGTGGCGCTCGACGTGATGGCAGAGCACGGCATCGCCGGCGAGGTCGTCGTCGCCGACAACGGCTCCGAGGACGGCAGCGCCGAGCTCGCCGCCGCGGCCGGCGCGCGCGTCGTCCACGAGCCGCGGCGCGGCTACGGCAGCGCCTACCTGGCCGGCTTCGCCGCCGCCCGCGGCGAGCTACATCGTGATGGCCGACGCCGACCTCACCTACGACTTCGACGAGATCCCGCGCTTCGTCGAGCAGCTCGACGACGGCGCCGAGCTCGTGATGGGCGACCGGATGGACAACATCCACCCGGGCGCGATGCCGTGGCTGCACCGCTACGTCGGCAACCCGGTGCTGACGGGCTTCCTCAACCTGTTCTTCCGCACCGGCGTCCGCGACGCCCACTGCGGCATGCGCGCGCTGCGCCGCGACGTGCTGCCGCGGCTCGACCTGCGCACGACCGGCATGGAGTTCGCCTCCGAGATGGTCATCCGCGCCTCCAAGGAGAAGCTCGACATCCGCGAGTTCCCGATCGAGTACCACCCGCGCGGCGGCGAGACCAAGCTGTCGAGCTTCCGCGACGGCTGGCGCCACCTGCGCTTCCTGCTCGTCCACAGCCCGACCCACCTGTTCATCGTCCCGGGCGCGGTCATGCGCGCTGCTCGGCGCGCTGATCGTCGCTGACGTCGTGCTCGCGCAGGTCGACGTCTTCGGCCGCGCAGTGGGACCTGCACGCGATGATCGCGCGGCGCGCTGCTGATGATCGTCGGCACGCAGGTCGTCGCGCTCGGGCTGTGCGCCCACGCCTACGGCACGTACTTCATGGGCGAGCGGGACCCGTGGTTCGACCGCATGCGCGCGCGCTTCCGGCTCGAGCACGGCCTGCTGCTCGGCGGCGCGATCGTCGCTCGCCGGGCTCGTCGATCGGCGGCGGTGATCGTCGGTCGACTGGATCGACCGCGGCTTCGGCGCGCTGGCCGAGGAGCGGCTCGCCGTGCTCGCGGCGACGCTGATCATCGTCGGCATCCAGATCTTCTTCTCGTCGTTCCTGCTCTCGATCCTCGGCCTGCGCCGCCGCAACTAAGTGGTTCTCGCGTGGCTGCTGTTTCCCGCGGTCGCGCTGGCGGTCGCCGGGGGCGTAGGTCTG
>CAWKDW010000015.1:0-267099 GCA_963848475.1 uncultured Solirubrobacteraceae bacterium
GGCTCACGCGTCGCCGTCGCGGCGCTAACGTCCGCTCGATGTTCGTGCTCCTGCTCACGTACACCAAACCGCTTGCCGAGGTCGACGCGCTGATGCGGCGCCACATGGCCTGGCTCGACGCCCAGTACGAGGCCGGGCGCTTCGTCGTCTCGGGGCGCCGGATCCCGCGTACCGGCGGCGTCATCGTCGCGCACGGCGACGACCGCGAGGAGATCGAGGCGCTCGCGGCGAGCGACCCGTTCGTCAAGGGCGGCGTCGCAACCTGCGAGGTCATCCAGTTCCGCGCCTCGCAGACCGCGGACGGCTTCGACGCGCAGCTCTGAGGCGGCTGAGCCCTCGGACGGGCTAACGTCGCGGGCTTGCCGCCGCTTCGCGCCGTCATCGCCGACGACGAGCTCCTGCTCCGGGAGGGCGTCGCGCGGCTGCTGGAGGAGGCCGGGATCGAGGTCGTCGGGCGCGCGGCGGACGCGCCGGACCTGCTGCGCAAGGTCGGCGCGCACAGACCCGACGTCGCGGTGATCGACATCCGGATGCCGCCGGATCTGACCGACGACGGGCTGCGCGCGGCGATCGAGATCCGGCGGCGCCAGCCCGACGTCGGCGTGCTCGTGCTCTCGCAGCACCTCGTCGAGCGCTTCGTCGCCGAGCTCGTCGGCGAGGACGCGCGCGGGGTCGGCTACCTGCTCAAGCACCGGGTGGCGGACCTCGACTTCTTCATCGACGCCGTCCGCAAGGTCGCTGGGGGTGCGACGGCGCTCGATCCTGAGGTCGTCGCGCGGATGCTCGGGCGCCGGCGCCGGGCGGACCCCTTCGACGAGCTGACGCCGCGCGAGCGTGAGGTGCTCGCGCTGATGGCCGAGGGGCTGTCGAATCAGGGGATCGCCGACCGGCTGCAGGTCGGGCCGCCGGCGGTGGAGAAGCACGTCACGTCGATCTTCTCCAAGCTCGATCTGGGGCACGACCGCTCCGAGCACCGGCGGGTGCTCGCCGTGCTGGCGCTGCTGCGCGCCTCCTCATAGCGGCAGCGTCGCCCGCAGCACCGTCCCGCCGCCGGGGGCGTCGCCCAGCTCGAAGCTGCCGTGGAGCACCGCGACGCGATCCTCGAGGCCGCGCAGGCCCGACCCGCGGCCGGCGTCGGCGCCGCCGATCCCGTCGTCGACGACCTCGATCCGCAGGGCGTCGCCGACGTCCGCGATCGCCAGTTCGACGACGTTGGCCCGGGCATGCTTGGCGGCGTTGGTCAGCGCCTCGGCGACGATGAAGTACGCGGCGGCCTCGATCGCGGGCGCGAAGCGCTCGCCGGTGACGTCGAGCACCACGGGTACGGGCGAGCCGGCGGTCAGGTCCTCCAGCGCCACGGCCAGCCCGCGGTCGGTCAGGACCAGCGGATGCAGGCCCGCGGCCAGCTCGCGCAGATCGTCGATCGCGCGGCGTGCCGCGCAGGCGGCGTCCTCGAGCGCAGGCTCGGCTCGCCCAGGGTCGCGCCGTGCCTGCTCGATCCCCATCAGCACGCGGACCAGTCGCTGCTGCGCTCCGTCGTGGAGGTCACGGCCGATCCGGCGCCGCTCGGCGTCGGTGGCGGCGACGATCCGCGCTCGCGATCCGGCGACCGCGTCGGCGGCGAGGCGCTCGGAGATGTCGCGGAAGACGACGACGGCGCCGCGGCCGTCCGGCGTCGTCAGCGGCGCCGAGGCGTAGCTCACGGGCACGAAGGTCCCGTCGCGGCGGATGAACCAGTCGAGCTCGACGCGCACGACCTCGCCGCTGACGCGCGGTCGCAGCAGCGGGCACTCGTCCTCGGGGTACGGCTCGCCCGTGGGCCGGTGCGAGTGGATCGTGGCGTGGCTCCGGCGCCCGATCAGTTGCTCGGCGCGCTCGTAGCCCAGCATCGCCACCGCGGCCGGGTTCGCGAAGCGCACCTCGCCGCCGGGGCCGACGTGGTAGACGCCGTCGGCGAGGCTGGCCATCAGGGCGTCGAGGAGATCAGCCACAGCCCGTGCACCGTATCCGTGGGAAAACCCGATGGTCGGGCGGCCGTCCGGCGGCGATCATGGAGGCATGGCGTCTCACCTCAACACCCTCCGCTACGGATTGCCGGTGACGCTCGTGATCGCCGGCTTCGTCGTGCTCGCCGTCGTGGACGACCCGATCCGCTGGGACGGCTGGGCGATGTGCGTCGGTTCCGGCCTCTCGATCCTGCTGCTCAACGCGCTGTTCCGCTACGGCGCGAAGGGCGACGACGAGCGCGAAGCCGAGCAGGCCGCGCGCGACTACCTCGGCGAGCACGGGCGCTGGCCCGACGAGTGATCGACCGCTATCGGAGCGCGCGGCCAGCGGTCCTGCCCGAGAACAGGCAGCCGCCGAGGAAGGTCCCTTCCAGCGCGCGGTAGCCGTGCATCCCGCCGCCGCCGAAACCCGCGACCTCGCCCGCGGCGTAGAGCCCCGGCAGCGGCGTCCCGTCGGTGCGGAGGACGCGGCCCTGGAGGTCGGTGTGCAGCCCGCCGAGCGTCTTGCGGGTGAGGATGTGCAGCTTGACCGCGATCAGCGGCCCGGCGTCCGGGTCCAGCAGCTTGTGCGGCGCCGCGACGCGGGTGATGCGGTCCGCGAGATAGCGGCGCGCGCCGTGGATCGCCGTGACCTGGAGGTCCTTGGTGTAGGGGTTGTCGAACTCGCGGTCGCGGGCGACGACCTCCGCCTCGACCGTCGCGAAGTCCAGCAGCGGCGTCTCGGTCAACCGGTTCATGCCCTCCACCAGCGAGCGCAGGTCGCGCGTGACGACGAAGTCCTCGCCGTGCCGCTTGAACGCCTCGACGGGCGCCGGGGCGCCCGAGCCGATGCGCGACCTGAGCAATTCGCGCACGCTCTTGCCGGTGATGTCGGGGTTCTGCTCGGAGCCGGAGAGCGCGAACTCCTTCTCGATGATCTTCTGCGTCAGCACGAACCACGTGTGGTCGTGGCCCGTCGTGGTGATGTGGGCGAGCGTGCCGAGCGTGTCGAAGCCCGGGAACAGCGGCACCGGCAGCCGTGCGCCGGTCGCGTCGAGCCACAGCGACGAGGGGCCGGGCAGGATCCGGATGCCGTGCAGCGGCCAGATCGGGTCCCAGTTGCGGATCCCCTCCGTGTAGTGCCACATGCGGTCGGGGTGGATGACCTCGCCGCCGGCCCGCTCGCTGATCGCGATCATCCGGCCGTCGACGTGCGCGGGAACGCCGGAGATCATCTGCTTGGGCGGCGAGCCAAGGCGCTTCGGCCAGTTGCGGCGCACCAGCTCGTGGTTGCCGCCGATCCCGCCCGAGGTGACGATCACCGCGCCCGCGCGCAGCTCGAAGGAGCCGACCGCATCGCGGTTGCTCGACTGCGCCGCGCGCGCAGGCGTCAGGCGCCAGGATCGTCCCGCTCACGCCGTCGACGGCGCCCGCGGTCACGGTCAAGCGAATCGACCTGGTGGCGGAAGCGCAGGTCGACGCCCGCCTCGCGCACGCGCCGCTCGAACGGCTCGACCACGCCCGGCCCGGTGCCCCAGGTCACGTGGAAGCGCGGGACGGAGTTGCCGTGGCCGATCGCGCCGTAGCCGCCGCGCTCGGCCCAGCCCACGTTCGGCACGAACCTGATGCCCTGCTCGCCCAGCCACGCGCGCTTCTCGCCGGCCGCGAACTCGACGTACGCTTGCGCCCAGCGTCGCGGCCACGCGTCGTCGGGCCGGTCGAAGCCGGCCGTACCGAGCCAGTCCTGCCAGGCCAGGTCGAACGAGTCCTTGATCCGCAAACGCCGCTGCTCCGGACTATCGACAATGAACAGCCCGCCCAGCGACCAGAACGCCTGCCCGCCCAGCGAGGCCTCCGGCTCCTGCTCGAGCAGGATCACGCGGCGGCCGGCCGCGGCCAGCTCGGCGGTGGCCACGAGCCCGGCGAGCCCGCCGCCGACCACGATCACATCAGCGTCCATCGGCCCATGGTGACGAGCGTCGTGGACACGGTGCTCGACCGCACCCTGATCGGCTACTCCAACGTCGGCTACCTCGTGCGGCGGCGGGCCTGGCAGCCGCTGCCGCGGATCGACGGCAAGGTCGTGATCGTCACCGGCGCGAAGGCCGGCCTCGGCCGCGCCACGGTCGCCGGACTGGCGCAGCTGGGCGCGAAGGTGCACATGGTCGTCCGCGGCGTCCCGGAGGGCGAGGCGGTCCGCGACGAGATCGTTCGCGACGTGCCCGGAGCGGAGATCGTCGTCGACGAGCTCGACGTCAGCCTGATCGCGTCGGTGCGCGAGTTCGCGGCGAGCTGGGAAGGCCCGCTGCACGCGATCGTCCACAACGCCGGCACGATGCCGCCGCAGCGCAGGCAGACGCCAGAGGGCAACGAGCTCACGCTCGCCACCCACGTCCTCGGCCCGCACGCGCTGACGAAGCTGCTGCCGCCGCAGGAGCGGAGCATCTGGGTGTCCTCGGGCGGGATGTACGCCCAGAAGCTGCGCGTCGACGACCTCCAATACCGCGACGGCGAGTACAAGCCCGCGACGGCGTACGCCCGCACCAAGCGCATGCAGGTCGTGCTCGCCGAGGAGTGGGCGAAGCGGCTGCCCGGCGTCGCCGTCAACGCCGTGCACCCCGGTTGGGTCGATACGCCCGGGATCTCGAGCTCGCTGCCGGCCTTCAAGAAGCTCACGAGCCGGATCCTGCGCACCCCGGAGCAGGGCGCGGATACGTTCGTGTGGATGGTCGCGGCCCGCGAGCCGGGAGAGATCACCGGCCACTTCTTCCACGATCGCGCGGTGCGGCCGGAGCACTACACGCGCTTCACGCGTGAGACGCAGTCCGAGCGCGACGCCCTGTGGAGCGCGGTCGACGCGCTGACGTAGTCCGCCCGCGAGGATCGCCGCCATCCGGGACGTCTGCTTGCATGCCGCAGCCGATGTCCGTAGACAAGCTCCAAGAAGCCGAAGAAGCGGTCGCACAGCTGGCCGAAGAGTCCGCGCGCCAGGAGCGCGAGGCGGTCACGGCCGACCTCCGCCGCGCTCCCGTGGCCGACACCGCGGGCAAGCCGCACCGCGCGATCACCGCCGCGCTGACCGACGTGCGGACGATGAGCAACATGCGCACCGGGCCGCTCGAGGACGTGCACGAGCTCGCCGTCTCGATCCGCGAGACCGGTCTCCTGCACCCGCCGCTGGTGCGCGAGACCGGCGATGCCGCGCAGCCGTACGAGCTGCTCGCGGGCCAGCGGCGCTTCGCCGCGATGCAGCTCGTCGAGCAGGCCGGGGAGGCGCCTGACGAGTGGCGCTTCACGCTCGTGGAGGGGATCTCCCGGCGCGAGGCGCTGACGATGCAGTTCGCCGAGAACTTCCATCAGAGCAAGCCCGAGCCGGTGCAGTTCGCCCGCGCGGCGCGGCTGATCATGGCCGAGGACCCGACGCTGACGGCCGCCGAGGTGTCGCGGATCGTCGGCGCCCCGCCGGCCTGGACCGGCAAGGCGCTGCGGCTGCTGGAGCTGCCAGAGGCGATCGTCGAGCGCGTCGAGCGCGGCGACCTCTCCTTCACCGCCGCCGACTTCGTCCGCCGCGCGGTCGCGCGCGGCGACGTCACGCCCGAGCGCGCCGAGGAGCTGGTCGAGGACCACGCCAACGGGGCGCTCAGCGGGATCGAGCTCAAGTACGGCGTCGGCTACGTCCCGCCGCCGCCGGAGAACTACGCGGAGACCTCCGAGCGGCTCGACGCCGCCCGGCGCGCGGCCGCACAAGCCCCGCGCGAGCCGCGGGACGACCGCGAGCAGCGCGAGGACTTCGCGGCCCCGGCGCCACGACCGCAGCGCAGCGGTCCCAGCGACGCGGACCTCGACGGCTACGTCCTCGGTGCGTTCCTCTTTCACTCGGCGACCGACCGGCGCCGCAAGCAGCTGCGGATCGCGGGCGAGGCGGACGCGCATGAGTACGCTCGCTCCCTGCACCCACACGAGCGCCTGCTCGCGCTGCGCTCGTTCGCCCGCGAAGTGATCGAGGAGTAGCCCGGTGATCGATTTCGACGCGTTCGACGCGCTGACGTTCGACTGTTACGGCACGCTGATCGACTGGGAGGCGGGGATCCTGGCCGCGCTGGCGCCGGTGCTCGCCGCCCACGGTGTCCAGGCCGACGATGAGGCGCTGCTGGAGGCGTTCGCGCGCCACGAGGCGCGGCTCGAGGAGGGCCCGTACCTCCGCTACGCCGACGTCCTCGCGGGCTGCCTGCGCGCGCTCGGCGAAGAACTGGCCTTCGCGCCGACCGCCGCCGAGGCCGCCGGCTTCGGCCGCTCCGTCGAGGACTGGCCGGCCTTCGCGGACAGCCAGGCGGCGCTCGCGCGACTCAAGCAGCGCTTCCGGCTCGGCGTGATCACCAACTGCGACGACGACCTGTTCGCTGCCTCCAACCGCCGCCTCGGCGTCGAGTTCGACTGGGTCATCACCGCTCAGCAGGCGGGCGGCTACAAGCCACGCACGGAGAACTTCGAGTTCGCGTTCGAGCGCATCGACGTGCCGCGCGAGCGCATCCTGCACGTCGCGCAGAGCCTGTTCCACGACCACGTCCCGGCCAAGGCGCTCGGCATGACGTCGGTCTGGGTCGACCGCCGGCAGGGCCGCGCCGGGACGGGGGCGACGCCGCCCGCCGAGGCCACGCCCGACCTGACGGTGCCGGATCTGCGCAGCCTCGCCGACCTGACGACGTAGGCGAGGCGTTCAGCCGGTCAGCAGCGAGAGCCGGTTCGCGAGCGCCTCGGGAGCGCGCGCGAGCTGTGTGGTGGCCGCGCCCAGCACCTCGGCGCGGTCGCCCAGTTCGCCGGTGATCACGCGCACCGCGGCCGCGGCGGGGGAGACCGCGCGATCGTCGATCGCCTTGCGGATCGGGTTCAGCAGCACGCTGCCGGTGTCCGCGAGCTCGCCGCCGATGACCACCACGCTGGGGTTGAGCAGGTTGATCGTCGCCGCAAGCGTCCGGCCGATCGTGCGGCCCGCGTCGGCGACGGCGCGCTGGGCGCCGCGGTCACCCGCATTGACCAGCTCGATCAGCTGCGCCGGGGACACCGGCTCGCCCCGGCTGTGCTCGAGCAGGCGGGCGATCGCGACCGGGCTGACGAGCGTCTCGAGGCAGCCGCGGTTGCCGCAGCGGCAGATCAGGCCGTCCTCCTCGACGGTCGTATGGCCGATCTCACCCGCGACGCCAGAGACGCCGCCGTAGAGCCGGTCCCCGATGATCAGGCCGAGGCCGACCCCGGAGGAGATGCGCAGGTACAGCATGTCGCCGACCCCGCGGCCCGCGCCGAAGAGGTGTTCGCCCAGCGCGCCGGCGTTGGCGCCGTTCTCGACCCGGACGGGCATCCCGAGGCGCGCTTCGAGTTCCTGGGCGGGGGCGATTCCGGCCCAGCCGGGGAGGATGCCGTCGGCGTGGACGGTGGCGGTCGCGGCGTCGACGGGCGCGGCGAGGCCCGCGCCGACGCCGATCACGCGGGCGATGTCGACGCCGGCCTCGGCCAGCACTTCGGCCGTGAGCCGCTTCGCGAGGTCGAAGCTGGCAAACGGATGCTGGTCGACCGGGCTGGGCTCCGAGCGCTCGGCCAGGATCCTGCCGCCGAGATCGCACACGGCGGCGCGGACGTCGCGGTGCCCGAAGTCGAGCCCCACGGCGAAGGCCGCGTCGGGCGCCAGCGAGACCTGTAGCGGCGGACGGCCGATCACGCGGCGCTCATCGGCTGAGCCGTCGGCCTGCTGCTCGACCATCCCGGCGCGCTCGAGTTCGGACAGGACGGCCGTGACCGTCGCCCGCGAGAGGCCGAGGGCGCGCCCCAACTCGCCGCGACTTCGGGCCGGATAGCGCAGAAGCGCCTCTAGGATGCGAAGCCGGTTGGTATCGCGGGTACTGCCGCCGAGGATGTCGCTCACTGCGTGACATTGTGGCGGATTCGGCGGCGTTCGACGAACAGACTTGCCCGCAAGTTACGTGTAAGCAATCAAAGGGAACGGTATGCGCGAACTCGGTCGCCCGGTGCTCGCCGCGGCGGCGGTGGTCATTTGCGGTGCCGTGATGACGATCCTCGACTCGACGATCGTCAATGTGGCGATCGAGCGGCTCGCGGTCGCCTTCGACTCGCGGTTGTCGACGATCCAGTGGGTCTCGACGGCCTATTTGCTCGCGCTGGCCGCCGCGATCCCGCTCTCGGGCTGGGCGGTGGACCGCTTCGGAACGCGGAAGGTGTTCATGACGGCGGTCGCGGCGTTCGCCTGCGGTTCGCTGCTGTGCGGCCTCGCGTGGTCGGCGGGCTCGCTGATCGCCTTCCGTGTCGTTCAGGGGCTCGGCGGCGGCATGGTGATGCCGGTCGGCATGACGATCCTGGCGCGCGCGGCGGGGCAGGATCGGATGGGGCGGGTCATGGCGCTCGTCGGCGTTCCGATGCTGCTGGCCCCCGCCCTCGGGCCGATTCTCGGCGGTGCGCTGCTCGACGGCGCGTCCTGGCGGCTGATCTTCTTCGTCAACCTGCCGGTGGCCGCGCTGGCGCTCGTGCTGGCCGCCCGCGTGCTGCCGCGCGAGCCGGGCTCGCCCGGGGAGCCGCTCGACGTGCTCGGCTTCGCGCTGCTCTCGCCCGGCCTCGCCGCGCTCGTCGCAGGGCTGGCTTCGCCGGCCGGCGGCGCGCTGGCGCACGCGGCGTGGCTGGCGCTCGGCTGCGCGCTGCTCGGCGGCTTCGCGCTCCACGCGCTGCGCTCGGACCATCCGCTGATCGACCTGCGGATCTTCCAGGACCGCGTCGTCGCGGCCGCCACCGCGACGACGTTGCTGTTCGGCGCCGCGTTCTTCGGCTCGCTGCTGCTGCTCGCGCTCTACTTCCAGCTCGCGCGCGACTTCAGCGCGCTGAACACGGGCATCGTCCTCGCCGCCCAGGGGGTCGGGGCGATGCTGACGATGCCGGTCGCCGGCAAGCTGACCGACCGCAACGGCGCCGGTTCGGTGGTTCGCGTCGGGCTCGCGCTCGTGATCGCCGGGACGATCCCGTTCGCGTTCGTCGCCGACGGGGTGCCGAACTGGCTGCTCGTAGCCGGGCTGTTCGTGCGCGGCGCGGGCATGGGCGCGACGCTGATGCCGGCGATGGCCGCCGCCTACCAGGCCGTGGCGCCCGAGGCGATGGCCCGCGCGGCGAGCGCGATGGAGATCGTCCAGCGCGTGGGTGCGACGTTCGGGATCGCACTGCTGGCGGTGATCCTGCAGCACGGCCTGACGACGCGCGTCCCGGGGTTCGAAGGGCACGTTGAGCACCGTCGAGGACGCCTCGCCTGCGGTGCGCGCGGCGCTGTCCGGGCCGCTGACGGAGGCCGCGGGCCAGACGTTCGTGTGGGCGCTCGTGCTGACGTCGCTGACGCTGATCCCCGCGCTGATGCTGCCGCGCCGAGCGCGCGCCGCAGGCGCCGGTCGCGGCGATCGCCGACGCGGGCTCCTAGGCCGGCGGCTCGATCAGCCCGATGCGCTGCAGGCTCTGCAGCACCTGCTCGGCGAGGTCGGCCCCGACGGTCTCAGGATCGTCGCTCTCGGGGTCCACCTTCAGCGCCATCCGGTAGCCCTCGTGGCGCGCGTCGAGGTGGACCTTCCAGGTGAACGCGCCGCTGCGCTGCATCCCGGCGGCGAAGCGACTCGAGCTGAGTTCGTTTTTGGCGTCGTGCATCAGCCCCGCGCCGACGCGGTCGTGCGGCGGCCGGAAGTCATAGGAGTGGCCCGCCGGGACGACGTAGAGCCAGAGCGCGCGCGGCGCCAGCAGGTCCGGCTGCAGGAACAACAGGTGGCGCGAGATGAACCCGGTACCGGCGAGGCTGCGGCGCGCCGTCTTTCCCGGCTCGGGCTGCTGCGCGGCGGGGATCGCCGCGAGGATCAGCTCCGCCGCGCGATCGACGACCACTTTGCCCCAGGCTTCGAAGTCGGCGGCTTCCACGCCACCAACCTAGCGGGGCGCCTTGTCGGGGGCTGGTTGCCAAGATGGAGCGCGTGAAGACCTTCGACTCCCTCTACAGCCACGGCTTCGTGCGCGTGGCGGCGGCCGTGCCGCACCTGCGGCCGGCGGAGCCCGTCTTCAACGTCGAGCGCACGCTGGCGCTCGCCGGGCAGGCGTCCGATGCTCGCGCCGCGCTGGCCGTGTTCCCGGAGCTCGGTCTGTCGGCGTACGCGATCGACGACCTCTTCCATCAGCACGCGCTGACCGATGCGGTGCTCGACGGGCTGGGGCGCATCGTGCAGGTGAGCGCGAGCCTGTTTTCGGTGCTGGTCGTCGGTGCGCCGCTGTGGGTGGAGGGCGGGGTCTTCAACTGCGCGGTGGTCATCCATCGCGGGCAGGTGCTCGGCGTGGTGCCCAAGAGCTATCTGCCGGAGTACCGCGAGTACTACGAGGAGCGTCAGTTCCGCGCCGCGCGCGAGGCGATCGGGAGCGAGGTCGAGCTGCTGGGGCAGACGGTCCCGTTCGGCAGCGACATCGTCTTCGCGGCGAGTGACCTGCCCGGTTTCGCGTTGCACGTGGAGCTGTGCGAGGACGTCTGGGTGCCGATCCCGCCGAGCACGTTCGGCGCGCTCGCCGGCGCGACGGTGCTCGCGAACCTGTCGGCCAGCAACATCACGGTCGGCAAGGCCGACTTCCGGCGCACGCTGTGCATGGCGCAGTCGGCGCGGACGATCGCCGGCTACATCTACACCGCCGCGGGCGCGGGCGAGTCGACGACGGACATGGCCTGGGACGGCCAGGCGCTGATCTGCGAGAACGGCGACCTCGTGACCGAGGCGGCGCGCTTCGCGGTCGACGAGCAGCTGCTGCTCGCGGACCTCGACCTCGACCGGATCGTCGCCGACCGCGCGAGCACGAACAGCTACGGCGACTCGATCGCCGATCACAAGCAGCGGCTCGCGGGCTTCCGCCGCGTGAGCTTCGCGCTCGGCGCGGGTGAGGAGCCCGACCCGCTGGCAGCGCTCGGTCGAGCGCTTCCCGTACGTGCCGGCCGACCCCGCCAGCCGCAGCGAGCGCTGCGAGGAGGTCTACAACATCCAGGTCCACGGCCTGGAGACCCGGCTGCGCGCGACCGGCATCAAGAAGGTCGTGATCGGCGTCTCCGGCGGGCTGGACTCGACGCACGCGCTGATCGTCGTCGCCCGCGCGATGGACCGCCTCGGCCTGCCGCGCGAGAACGTGCTCGCGTACACGATGCCCGGTTTCGCCACCTCCGATCACACCAAGGGCAACGCGTGGAAGCTGATGCAGGCGCTCGGCGTCAGCGCGCGCGAGATCGACATCCGCCCGTCGGCCAACCAGATGTTGCGCGACCTCGAGCATCCCGCCGCCGACGGCGAGGCGCTCTACGACATCACCTTCGAGAACGTGCAGGCGGGCGAGCGCACCTCGCACCTGTTCCGGCTCGCCAACTACCAGGGCGCGCTCGTGATCGGGACCGGCGACCTCAGCGAGCTCGCGCTGGGCTGGAGCACGTATGGCGTCGGCGACCAGATGTCGCACTACGCCGTCAACGCGTCGGTGCCGAAGTCGCTGATCGGCTTCATGCTGCGCTGGGCGATCGACACCGAGCAGTTCGGCGGCGACGTCAACGAGGTGCTGCAGTCGGTGCTCGACACCGAGATCTCGCCCGAGCTGATCCCCTCGCAGGAGGGCAAGCCGACCGCCGACAGCGAGAGCAAGGTCGGCCCCTACGAGCTGCAGGACTTCTTCCTCTTCTACATCCTGCGCTTCGGCTACCGCCCGAGCAAGGTCGCCTTCCTCGCCGAGCACGCCTGGGGCGATCGCGGGCGCGGGCCGTGGCCGGATCTGATCCCGGACGAGCGCCGCAACCAGTACTCGCGCGCCGAGATCAAACACTGGCTCGGCGTCTTCCTGTTCCGCTTCTTCCAGATCAGCCAGTTCAAGCGGACGGCGATCCCGAACGCTCCGAAGGTCGGCTCGGGCGGCTCGCTCTCGCCGCGCGGCGACTGGCGCGCACCGAGCGACTCGTCGGCCGCGGTCTGGCTCGACGAGCTGCGCCGCAACGTCCCCGACTGACTTCGGGTGTCGGCGAGTGGACGCAGGTCGATCAACGCGGGGCGGCCGCCGTCGGGGTCGCAACCGTCAGGATGCGGGGTGCAGGGATCTCGAGCGCGACGGAGGCGAACGATGGCGAAGGCGCTGTACACGGCCAAGGCGACGGTGACCGGCGGGCGGGCCGAGGGTCACGGCCGCACCGACGACGGAGCGCTCGACGTGCAACTCCGTGCGCCCGTCGAGTGGGCGGCCAGGGCGGCGGCACGAACCCGGAGCAGCTGTTCGCCGTCGGCTTCGCGGCATGCTTCGAGGGCGCGATCGGCGTCATCGGGCGGCGCGAGAAGGCCGAGGTCGGCGACGTCTCGATCGACGCGAGCGTCACACTCTCGCCGACCCCGGAGCGCGGGTTCGGCATCGGCGTCACGCTCGACGTGAGCCTGCCACAGGTCGAGGACCCCGAGCTGGCGGAGAAGATCGTGCGCACCGCGCACACCGTCTGCCCGTACTCGAACGCCACGCGCGGGAACGTCGAGGTCGCGCTCAGCGTGAACGCCAAAGCGCTCGACTGATGCGCGTCGAGCAGCCGCCCGCCTCGGTCCCCGACTTCGCCGCGCTGCGCGGCTGCTGGCAGCCCGTCGCGTACGCGCAGGCGCTCGGCGCAGCGCCGTTGCGGGTGCGGCTCCTGGGCGAGGATCTCGTGCTCTGGCGCGACAGCGCCGGGGTCGCGCACGCGCTACGGGATCTCTGCATCCACCGCGGCACCGCGTTGTCGCTCGGCCGCGTGATCGGCGACCGGCTGATGTGCCCCTACCACGGCTGGCAGTACGGCAGCGACGGCATCTGCAAGCTGATCCCGCAGCTCGCCGACCCGACGCGCGTGCCCGGCAAGGCACGCGTGGACGCGTTCACGTGCCTCGAGCGCTTCGGGATGCTGTGGGTGGCGATGGAGGCGCCGCGCTACGCGCTGCCGGAGATCCCGGAGTTCGAGGACCCGGACTGGATCGTCGTCCGCGCGGGACCGTACGCGTGGAACGCCGACGCCTCCCGCCAGCTCGAGAACTTCACCGACTTCGGCCACTTCCCGTGGGTGCATCCCGGGCTGCTGGGCGACCCGGAGCGACCCGTCGTCCCGGACTACAGCGTGCGGCCCGATGGCCACATCCTCCACTACGACGTCGTCCGTCCCGAGGCGCCCAACAGCGACGACTTCCCGGTCTTCGCCAACGAGTCCTCCGTGGCCCCGGAGCGCCGCAGCCGCTACCAGCTGCACCTGCCGTACACGATCCTGCTGCGGCTCGGATGGGGCGGTGAGAAGGGGATGGTCTATTTCTTCAGCTCCCAGCCCGTCGACTCCGACCACTGCATCGGCTACGTCACGATCGCGCGCAACTATGACCGCGAGCAGCCGGACTCGGTGCTGCAGGACTTCGAGGACACGATCTTCAACCAGGACCAGCTCGTGGTCGAGTCCCAGCGGCCCGAACGCGTGCCCTTCGACCTCGCGGCCGAGATGCACCTGAAGTTCGACGCCGTCGCGATCGAGTACCGCAAGGCGATGCGCGCGGAGGGGCTCGCTAAGCGCGCGTGACCGGCGATCGGCGGGGCTGGACGAGGCCCTCGCCGACGAGGCGGACGTTGACGGCGACCCCCGCGCGGGCGCCGTCGGCGATCGCCATCACGACGTTCTGCATCGGGTCAGCGCAGTTGCCGGCGGCGTAGACACGATCGACGCTGGTCTGGCGGTCCTCGGGAGCGGCGGTGATGAACCCGTTCTCCTCGAGGGCGCAGCCGAGCGTCGCGGCGAGCGCGCTGCGGGGCTCCATCGCGACGTGGAAGAAGAGCGCGTCGCGCTCGATCGGCGCGCGGCCGGCGACCTCGACCGCCGTGAGGTGGCCGTCGGTATGCACGAAGCGCTGCACCGGCTCCGGTACGACCTCGACGCCGAGCTTGTCGAGCGCGGCCTCGTCGTCGGGCTCGACCCCGGCGCTGAAGACCATCACGTCGGGCGACCACTGCCGCAGCAGGCCGCCCATGTGTGCGGCGGCGAACGACGGCACGTGAGACCGCAAGGCGCTGGTCCGCGTGCTCCCAGCCGTCGCAGTACGGGCACGTGTGGGCGCTGACGCCGTAGATCGCGTCGAAGCCTTCGACGTCCGGCGTCGTGTCGAGCATCCCGGTGGCGAGGATCAGCGACCGTGCGCGCAGGCCGTCGAGTTCCACGCCGCCGCCGATCGTCTTGGCCTCCCCGATCTCGGCGCGGCGGACCTCGATCCCGTAGCGGCGCAGCTCCTCGACGCCGCGCTCCCGCAGCGCGGCGGGGTTCAGCCCGTCATGGCCGAGCACGCCATGCATGGCGTGGGCCGCGTAGTTGCGCGGCTTGCCCGAGTCGAGCACGAGCACGGTGCGGCGGGCGCGTCCCAGGGTCAGGGCGGCGCTCAGGCCCGCGGGTCCGGCGCCGACGACGATGCAATCGAAATCCATACCGTCCAGGTTGGCGCGCCCGGCGCCGCTCTGGCAAGCTCTTATGCCGATATGGCAACGACCGATGAACTCGTCCGCGCTCGCCTGCGCGCGCTGCGCCTCGAACGCGGCCTCACCCAGGAGGAGGTCGCCGAGCGGGCCGGCATGGCCACCTCGACCCTCAGCCGGCTCGAATCGGGCGCGCGCCGTCTTGCGCTGGACCACCTGACGCCGCTGGCCGGCGCGCTCGGCGTCGAGGTCGGCGACCTGCTCGCCCCGGCGACCACCGATCCCCGCGTCCGCGCCCGCTCGCGCGTCGTCGACGGCATCGTCATCCGCCGGCTCTCGCGCCAGGCGCCGGGCGGTCTGGTCGTCGCGCACATGGACTTCCCCGACGCCCGCAAGACCCCCGACCTCCGCACCCACGAGGGCCACGAGTGGCTCTACGTCATCTCCGGCCGCCTCCGCCTCGTCCTCGGCGACGACGACCTGATCCTCGAGGCCGGCGAAGCGGCCGAGTTCTCCACCTGGACCCCGCACTGGATGGGCGCCGTCGACGGCCCGACCCAGGCCCTGGCGATCTTCGGTCCCCAGGGCGAACGGGTCCACCTCCGAACCTAGAGGGACTGTCCCTTTAGATTCGCGGGCGTTGGTCGCGAAGTTGCACACAGCCCGTCGCGCGGCGGGGGAGGGGCTCGTTGTTCGCCGGCCCGGAGCGTCGCCGTCCAGCAGCGGCGATCGCGCATCCGCACGCTGTAGGACGGGGGAGAACTGTCGCCCTGGAAGCGCTGGACGCTGCAGCGCCAGCGCGCCTCCCGTAGGCGCCGGCAGGCCTCAGGACCGCCCACCGACGGTGCGTCGAGCCCGCGCTCGACGCTGTTCTGCACGGCCTTTCCGGAGGGCGTTCCGATTGCGGGTGCGTAGAGGTACACGCCCACCAGGACGGCGACCAAGAGCAGCGGCTTGATGAGTTTGAGCAGTAGGAGCATCGCGAGCGGGTGAATCTAAGAGGGACTGTCCCTTTATGTGCGCTAGAATAGATGCTTGCAGAAAGCAAGTATCTGATGTCAGCGTCTGAAGATCTCGTAATCGCCCTTTACCGGCTCGGCCTGGTGCAGCGTTCGATCGCGCGCCACGCGCTCGCCGAACTCGGCTCGCAGGGCTTCACCGCTCTCGCCGTGATTCAGCGTCAGGGGCCGGTGCGGGTCAGTGCGGTGGCCGAGCAGTTGAGCGTGGACCTGTCGGTGGCAAGCCGTCAGGTGGCCGCGCTGGTGCTCGCCGGCTACGTGGAGCGTGAGCCCGACCCCGACGACCGCCGCGCCTCGCGCCTGCGGCCGACGGCGGCCGGCACGCGCGTGCTCACCGACTCGCACAAGCGGATGGTCGCGACCGCGGCCAGCGCGCTGGGCGGTTGGACCGAGGAGGAACTCGCCGGGCTCGCCTCGCAGCTCGAGCGCCTGCGCGAGGACTTCGCGACGGTGGCGTCGATCCCGACTCGCCAGGAGCCCGCCGCATGACCGCTACCGCAGAACGACCCGTCGCCCCGGCGCCCGCACCGGGGGAGGGGATGACCCACCGCGAAGTGCTGGAGGCGATGTCCGGGCTGCTGCTGGCGATGTTCGTCGCGATCCTCTCGAGCACCGTCGTCACGACCGCACTGCCGCGGATCATCGGGGACCTTCGGCGGCAGCCAGTCCGCCTACACGTGGGTCGTGACCTCGACGCTGCTGGCGCTGACGGTGACGACGCCGATCTGGGGCAAGCTCTCCGACCTCTTCGACCGCAAGCTGCTCGTGCAGACCGGCCTGGTGCTCTACGTCGGCGGCTCGATCCTCGCCGGCCTGTCGCAGTCGACGGGCTGGCTGATCGCCTGCCGCGTCATCCAGGGCATCGGCGTCGGCGGGCTCACCGCGCTCGTGCAGGTGATCCTCTCCGACCTCGTCTCCCCGCGTGAGCGCGGCCGCTACGCGGGCTATCTGGGCGCCGTCTTCGGCATCGGCACCGTCGCCGGGCCGCTGATCGGCGGCGTCGTCACCGACAGCCTCGGCTGGCGCTGGTGCTTCTACATCGGCGTGCCGTTCGCGATCGCCGCCTTCGTCGTCCTGCAGCGCACGCTGCACCTCCCGCGCCGCCGCCGCGAGGCGAAGATCGACTACGTGGGCGCGACGCTGATCGCAGGTGGCGTGTCCTCGCTGCTGATCTGGGTCTCGCTCGCCGGCCAGCAGTACGCCTGGGTCTCATGGCAGAGCGCCGCGCTCGTCGCCCTCGGCGTCGCGCTCTGCGTCGCCGCCGTCGTCACCGAGCGCCGCGTGGCCGAGCCGCTCGTGCCGCTGCGCCTGTTCAAGGAACGCTCGGTCGTGCTCGCCGTGATCGCGAGCGTCGCCGTCGGCATCGCCATGTTCGGCACCACCGTCTTCCTCAGCCAGTACATGCAGATCGCCCGCGGCAAGTCGCCGACCGAGTCCGGCCTGCTGACGATCCCGATGGTCGTCGGGCTCTTCTTCGCCTCGACGATCGTCGGCCGGCTGGTGTCCAGCACCGGCCACTACAAGCGCTACATGCTGCTCGGCGGCGTGCTGCTGACCGCCGGCCTCGGCCTGATGGGCACGCTCGACGAGACCACCAGCCTGATCGACCTGAGCGTCTTCATGCTGATGCTCGGCGCCGGCCTCGGGATGCTGATGCAGAACCTCGTCCTGGTCGTGCAGAACACGGTCCGCTTCGAGGACATCGGCGCGGGCAGTTCGCTCGTCGCCTTCTTCCGCAGCCTCGGCGGCGCGATCGGCGTCAGCGTCCTCGGCGCACTGCTCGCGACCCACGCCCGCGACACGATCACGTCCGGCCTGGCCGCCCAGGGCATCAAGGCCGCCGGTACCGCGGACACGGTCCCGGACGTCCGCACGCTCCCCGAGCCGGTCGCGCACGTGATCGAGCACGCCTACGGGACCGGCATCGGGGAGATCTTCCTGCTCGCCGCCCCGCTCGGCCTGGTCGCCTTGATCGCGGTCGCGTTGATGCGCGAGGTGCCGCTCGGCGGCCGCAGCGGGATCGACATCGCCCGCGATCGGGCGACCACCCACGAACCACAAGGAGCAACCGCATGAGCGCCGCCGCCAGCCCCAACCCGCCACCGTCATCGGCGAGCTCGCCCTGCACCGCCTGCTCGTCGCGGTCGACGGCTCCGCCAACGCCGAGCTCGCGCTGACCGCGGCCGTCACCGCCGCCCGCCGCGACAACGCGACGATCACGCTGATCACCGTCGGCCCCGATCTCGCGTCGGGTCCCGCGACGTGGTCGGTGCCGATCGCGGGCGGCGTCGACCAGCCCGAGGTGGACACCGAAGCCCGCAAGCGGCTCGACGCGACGCTCGCGCGGATCCCGGCCGACATCGCCGTCCACACCCTCTACCGGCGCGGCAAGGCCGGACCGGAGATCGTCAAGGCGGCCAAGGAAGGCGACTACGACGCGATCATCCTCGGCGCCCGCGGCGTCGGCCGCGTCGGCGCGCTGATGGGCAGCGTCTCCAGCCACGTGCTGCACAACGCCGACATCGCCGTCTTCGTCGCGCACGCCCCGCGCGGCGACTAGCGGCCTTCGCAGGTCGCCTTGCCCGGGCCGTCCGTCAGGAACGAGGCGACCGCGTCGCGCAGATCCGACGTGCCGAACAGGGGAGCCGACACGCCGGGCACCACCGCGTCGGCCGCCGTGCGGATCAGCCGCTTGGTCGCGGCGTGGGCAAGCGTCGGACCGGAGGCGAGCCTTAGCGCGACCGCGCGCGCCGCGTCGGCGAAGCCCTCATCCGGCAGCACCTGCGTCACGACGCCCGAGCACTCGAGCGTCGGCGCGTCGAACAGCGCTCCCGTGTAGACGAGCTGCCGGGCACGAGCAGGCCCGGCGCGCTCGGCCAGTCGCTGCGGCCCGCCCATCGACGGCGTCGGCCCGTCGAACTCGTGGACGTCGACGCCGGCGGAGACCGCGCGGCCGCTCGCCTGGATCAGCAGCGCACGCGGCGGCGTGGCGGCTAATGCTCCGCGACGAACGCCACCGCGGTGCCCCACGGGTCGCGGACCAGGAAGCCGCCGTCGATGTCCTCGGCGTCCTCGACGCGGGCGCGCACCGGGGCGAGGTCCTCGGCGGGCAGCTGCACCGTCCAGTGGCGCAGACCGGCGGTGTGGGCGGGCGGAGCGCCGACGCCCGGGCCGCGCCAGACGTTGAAGCCCAGGTGATGGTGGTAGCCGCCGGCGGACACGAAGGCGGCGGTGCCCAGGTTGGCCTGAACCTCGAAGCCGAGCACGTCGCGATAGAAGCGCAGGCCCTCGTCGATGTCGCCGACGTGCAGGTGCAGATGGCCCATGCGCAGGCCGGGCCCGACGTACGGGACCGGCTGCTCGCCGGCGACCGTCGCCAGCAGCGCGTCGAAGTCCAGCGCGGCCGGACCGCCCGAGTAGCCGAGGTCGACCGGCCACTGCTCGCGCGGGCGGTCGGCGGCGAGCTCGATGCCGTTGCCGTCGGGGTCGGAGAGGTAGATCGCCTCGTGCGTGCGATGGTCCGAGGCGCCGTCGATCGCCGTCGCGGTCACCGACAGGCGCACGGCGGCGCGCGCGAGCTCCTCGCGGCTCGGGTACAGCAGCGCGTAGTGGTAGAGGCCGGCGGAGCGCCCCGCGGGGCGCGCGAGCGGGTCCTCGTGGAGCTCGAGCACGGTGACCGAACCGTCGCCGAGCGAGGCGTTCGTCCCCGCGTGGGCGTGGACACGCAGGCCGAGCGAGGTCTCATACCAGGCGACGGAGCGATCGAGATCGGAGACGGTCAGCTGGACGGCGCCCAGCGTGAGCGTCGCGGGGAGCACCGGAGTCGCAGTCGGGTTCATGGCATCCAGGATCGCTCGCCGCCGCCCGTCCTTCCATGGCACTCCCTCGCCGATCCATGGACTTCTCTACGGTCCCCCGCGATGGACCTCGCGATCGATCGCCTGAACGCCTCGCTCCAGGTCGTGCTGGTGGAGGACGCCACGTTCGGGAGCGCGGCGCCGCAGGGCGTCCGCGACCCGCACCGCCACGACTATCACGAGCTGATCTGGGCGCGCCGCGGCGAAGGCGAGCACTCGATCGACGGCGAGCGCTCGCCGGTCCGCCCCGGCACCGCGACGCTGATCGGCCGCGGCCAGGTGCACGTCTTCGAGCGCGCCCGGGCGCTCTCCGGCGCGGTCGTGCGCTTCGGTCCGGAGATGCTCCACGACGGCGCCACGCGCTCGGATCCGGGCTGGCTCGTCGGCAGTCGCGGCGCCCGCACGGTCACCGTCCCGCCATCGGCGGTGAACGCGCTGGAAGCGACGATCGCGAGCCTCGCCGCGGAGTCGCAGCGCCCGCCCGACGCGCGCGGCCTCGACCTCCAGCGCCACCTGCTGCTCGTGCTGCTGCTGTGGATCGAGCGCTGGTACGACGCCACGCGCACCGAGCGCCGCGAGCCCGACGATGCCGACGTCCAGCTCTACCGTCGCTTCGATCAGGTGCTCGAGCGCGACTTCTCCCGCCGTCACGACGCCGTCCACTACGCGGACGCGCTCGCCGTGCCGCCCGCGCAGCTCTCCAGGGCGCTGGCCCAGGTCACCGGCCGCACCACGAAGCAGCTGATCACCGATCGCGTGATGCTCGAGGCCGCGCGGCTGCTGCGCTTCACGGACCTGACCGTGGGCGAGATCGCGTTCCGCGCCGGCTTCGAGGACCAGCTGTACTTCTCGCGCGCCTTCAAGCGCCACCACGGCGAGGCGCCGATGACGTACCGTGCGCAGGCCCGCGGCGTCCCGGCCAGGAAGACGTGAAGATCGCCCTCGACCCGTACATGTTGCGGCACGTGCCGCTGCTCGAACTGCCCGCGCTCGTCGCCGACCATCGACCAGTCGCCGACTACGTGCTCGGCTGGGCCGTCGCGAAGGTCAGGGAGACGTTGGCGTAGACCTCGGGTGGCACGCGGCAGACCGTGTGCGTGCCCTTGGCGACGACGCGGCGCCGGGACCCGTTGGGCAGCGACGACGGTCTTGAAGTTGCGGACCTTGCCGCAGTAGTGGCCGTCCCCGAACGTGCCGTTCTGTTGGGAGAAGATGAACGGGTAGCCCGGCTGCGGCGCGTCGGCGATCGAGACCAATGGGCCGAGCGTCAGACCCGCGGCGGCCGCGAGCTCAGCGGCCCTGGCGCGGGCGTCGGCGATCGCCAGCGGCAGCGCCGCCGCATGCGCGACCGCGACGGACTTGCGGATCGACACGTCGATCTTGCGGTTGGCCGGCTCGGGCTTGACCTCACCCTGTCCGGTGGCCGTGATCGTCGGCGTGCTGCGCACCCGCGGGCGCGGGCAGGACGGCAGCGAAGAAGATCGCTGCGCCGACTGCGGACAACTGCACGGCACGCCGTGGATGGGGCATGGCACTCCCTCTTTGGTGGTCGAGGCCTCACCATCTAGTTGCGTCGGCGCGCGATTTTGTGACCCGCTCAGTCGATCCGGGTGATCGCCGGGATCGTGTAGGTGCCGTCGAAGACACCGGCGTGGGGCTCGTACATGCGCAGGAGCGGGCGGAAACGGCCCGCGGGGGCCGGCAGCCAGTTCGCGCGCTCCTGCGGCGCGTCGTGCTGGATCGTGATCGTCAGCGAGCCGTCGTCGGCGAACTGGATCCCCGGCGTGCGGTCACCGATCGAGTAGCGGCCGATCGGGTTCTCGACGAGGAAGAAGTCGGGCAGGTCGTACATCGTGATCGACCAGAACGCGTCGACGGGCGGCATGGTCTCGAAGCGGATCTCATAGCGATGGGCGCCGTCGAGGGCCTCGCCGTCGGCGTCGTCGTAGACCATCGCGTACGCGGCCTCGTAGCCGTGGTTGCCCCACAGCCCGCCGCGCGCCGACAGCGCCCGCTCGACGTAGCGCAACTCCGTGTCGGGCAGCTTCCACTGCGGATCGTCGAGCGCGCCGAGCTCGAAGTAGTCGAGGTTGTAGTCGAAGACGTGGTAGGTCAGCTTCCAGCCATTGACCTCGGGGCTCGCGCCGTGCTCGAGCGCGTACTCCATCTTCTTGCGTCCCGAGGCGAGCCCGGCGCGCAGGTCGGCGGCGAGCTCGGGGTCCGGGTCGACGTAGGGGGAGTGCTCGTCGAAGAGCCCGAGCATTGCGAAGCGCTGCTGGTAGGCCTGGTCGCGGGGCGCGGGCGGGAACGCCTGGAGCCGGACGCGCAGCTTCTCGAAGAAGCGCAGGTCCTCGGCGACGCCCGCGTCGGGCTGTGGCAGTCCCGAACCCACGGCGTCGGTGGTCGGCGTCAGGGTCAGCGCCGCCTGCAGCGCGCGGACCGCGGGGAGATCGTCCTCTCCGGCGACGGCCCAGCGCCCGACGATCGAGACGATCGTGGTCGGGAACCGGATGACCGTCTCGTCGTCGCCGGCCGTCCCGTCCCAGTCGGGGGCGACCAGCAGGAACGTGCCCGCGTCGGTCCCGGTCGCGCGGTGCCCGATGTAGGCGAAGTTGTCGGTCCACGCGTCGACGAACTGGAGCACGTAGTAGCGCCCGCCGGTGTCGGGCACCTCCAGGCGCACCGGTCCTGCGCTGACGTCGACCTGCGCGATCGAGTAGACGGTGTCGTTGTTGATCGAGACGAACTTCTCGTCCGGCCCGGCCAGCGTGGTCGCGTGCCCGAACGTATTGAACTCCGACGGCGGAACCGACCCCAGGCCCACGGTCGAGAAACGGTGGACCTCGTCGAGGTCGAAGTTCAGCGGGAAGCCGTAGATGAAGGCCTCGGCCGCCAGCGAGGCCCGATCGTTCTCAATGTCCGTCGTCATCCGCTCACTCCACCCGGACCGCGGGCGATGGCGCATCGCCCGCGGTGGGTGAAACGAGACGGTCCGTTTACGCCTGCGGGGCGAGCGCGGGCCAGTCCGCGCGCGGGTCCTGCAGCGGCGTCAGGCGGCGCTCGATCTCGGGCCGGCGATCCTCCAGGAACGGCGGCAGGATGATCTTGGTGCCGAGCTCGCCGGCGTCGAGGCCGTCGACCAGGAAGCCGGGCTCCTCGGTCGCCAGCTCGTAGAGGACGCCGCCCGGCTCACGGAAGTAGAGCGAGTGGAAGTAGTGGCGGTCGACGTAGCCGGAGTTCGGGATGCCGGCGTTGGAGACGCGCTCGATCCACTCCGTCAGGTCGCGGTCGTAGGTGCCCCACGCGATGTGGTGAACGGTGCCCGCGCTCTGGCGGCCGCGCTCGGCGGGCGCCGGGTCGAAGGCGATCCAGCCGCCGCGCCGCGAGCCGCGCAACTCGAAGCGGTCCTCCGAGCGCTGCGCGCCCATCAGGCCCTCGAGCAGCGCCGCCGACGCTTCGGGGTCGAAGCTGTAGGCGCGCACGCCCTCGAAGCCGCGGATCGCGACCTCGGGTGCGATCTCAGGATGGACGGCGATCAGCGGCGCGTCATCGCTGGCGTCGACGACGAACTCGTGGTCCAGGCCCTCGGGGTCGGAGAAGCGCAGGCTGCCCCCGTCGAGGTCGAACGGGATGCCCTCGTCGCCGAAGCGCTCGGCCCAGAAGGCCAGTGCGTCGGTGGACGCGACGCGGTGCACGATCCGGTGGACCATGCCCGCGCCGGGGCGGCCGGGTATCGCGTTCGGGTACTCGAAGAACGTGAGGTCGGCGCCGGGGCGGGCCTCCTCGTCGCCGTAGAAGAGGTGGTAGACGCCAGGATCGTCCTGGTTGACTGTCTTGGCGGTGAGCCG
The DNA here is from genome assembly GCA_963848475.1 of uncultured Solirubrobacteraceae bacterium. Classification (GTDB taxonomy): domain Bacteria; phylum Actinomycetota; class Thermoleophilia; order Solirubrobacterales; family Solirubrobacteraceae; genus Solirubrobacter. The sequence continues at coordinate 23,208 of CAWKDW010000015.1, forward strand.
CAGCCCGAGCACGCGGGTGTAGAAATCGACGTTGCGGCGTGCGTCTCCGGTGATCGCGCTGATGTGGTGGATGCCCTCGAACTGCATGGTCTTGCCTCCGTGGCGGCCAGTGATTGCAGGTACAACTATAGCTCGGAATGATTGTGGACGCAACTACTATGCCGAGAAGGCGTGTCGGGCGCCGCATTGACGGGAACCCACGTTGGACGTGACCAAGAGCCTCGAGCGATCCCTGCTGCCTGACGAGGGCGATGAAGCGGAGCACCACGCTCCCGAGATCACCTACGACGAGCAGTTCTATCCGGCACGGCCGCGGCGCTTTCGCCCGTCCGCGCGCCGCTCGCTCGCGCGCCGCATCTCAGACCGGCTGGCCGGGGACGGCAACGGCGAGGCGGTGGCCGACAACCGCGAGTACGTCGAGTGGCTCGTCGAGCAGTCGATGCTCACCGACGCCAACCGGCTCTCCTCGCAGCTCTCCGGCCAGGGGAGCATGTGGCAGAACCCGTACGCGCACCCCGATCCGCGGGCGGCGCTCGAGCGCGCATCGGTCTGGTTCACGGCCTATCCACTGTCGTTCGTGACGCGGCGCGGCGAGACCTACCTGTCCGCGCTCGCCGACCCGGCGCTGTGGCAGGCGTTCCGCACCATCGGCATCGACGCCGTCCACACCGGCCCCGTCAAGCAGGCCGGCGGGCTCAACGGGCGCCGGATGACGCCCTCCGTCGACGGCCACTTCGACCGCATCAGCATGCAGGTCGATCCCGAGTTCGGTACCGAGGACGAGTTCCGGCGCCTGTGCGCGACGGCGACCGAGTACGAGGGCACGGTGATCGACGACATCGTCCCCGGCCACACGGGCAAGGGCGCCGACTTCCGGCTCGCCGAGATGGCCCACGGCGACTACCCGGGCATCTACCACATGGTCTCGATCGCGCCCGCCGACTGGCACCTGCTGCCCGACGTCGCCGACGGCCGCGACTCCGCGAACCTCGACGGCGACACCGAGGCCGCGCTCGAGCGCGCGGGCTACATCATCGGGCGCCTGCAGCGGGTGATCTTCTACGAGCCCGGCGTCAAGGAGACCAACTGGAGCGCGACCCGGGTCGTCGGCGGGGTCGACGGCGTCGCGCGTCGCTGGGTCTACCTGCACTACTTCAAGGAGGGCCAGCCCTCGATCAACTGGCTCGACCCGTCCTTCGCGGGCATGCGGCTCGTGATCGGCGATGCGCTGCACGCGCTCGCCGACCTCGGCTCCGGCGGCCTGCGGCTCGACGCCAACGGCTTCCTCGGGGTCGAGAAGACCGCCGAGGGCGCGCCCGCGTGGTCGGAGGGGCACCCGCTCTCGGAGGCCGCGAACCACATGATCGCGTCGATGATCCGCAAGATGGGCGGGTTCTCCTTCCAGGAACTCAATCTGGCGATGGACGACATCAAGGCGATGGGGGAGACCGGCGCCGACCTGTCCTATGACTTCGTCACGCGGCCCGGCTACCACCACGCGCTCGTCACCGGCGACACCGAGTTCCTGCGGCTGACGATGAACCTCTCGCGCGAGCTGGGGATCGATTCCGCCTCGCTCGTGCACGCGATGCAGAACCACGACGAGCTCACGCATGAGCTCGTGCACTTCTCCACGCGCCATCGCGACGACGTGTTCACCTACCGCGGCGAGGAGCTCACCGGCTGCGAGCTCGGCGAGCGCGTGCGCGCGGACCTCAACGATGGGCTGACCGGGCCGCACGCGACCTACAACCGCCGCTTCACGCAGAACGGCATCGCCTGCACGACGTCGACGGTGATCGCCGCGACGCTGGGTATCCGGGACCTGGCCGAGATCACCGAGATCGAGCGCGAGGAGATCAAGCGAGTCCATCTGCTGCTGGCGATGTTCAACGCGCTGCAGCCGGGCGTCTTCGCCCTCTCGGGCTGGGATCTGTCGGGGATGCTGACGGTCGAGGCGGCGAAGGTCGCCGACCTGATCTCCGAGGGCGACACGCGCTGGATCAACCGCGGCGCTCACGACCTGCGCGGCGTCGACGACCCCGCCCGCGAGGGCCGCATGCCGCCCGCCCGCAGCCTCTACGGCACGCTGCCCGAACAGCTCGCCGACCCGGCCTCCTTCGCCTCGCGGCTGCGCGCGATCATCGAGGTGCGCCGGCGCTGCGGGGTCGCCACCAGCGTCCAGGTCGACGTCCCGCAGGTCTCCCACCGCGCCGAGCTGGTGATGGTCCACCGGATCGACGATCACACGCTGCAGATCACGGCGCTGAACTTCTCGGCCGAGCGCCTGTCGGGCACGGTCCGCTCCGAGCACCTTCCGCCCGGCGCCCGGGTCACCGACATGTTCACGGGCACGTCGCTCGGGACCGTCGACGACCTGCACAGCTTCGGCCTCGTGCTCGAGGGCCACCAGGGCACGTCTCTGCTGCTGAAGAACACCTAACGGTCCCTTAAGGGGCAGCCAAGGGCCTGGCCCTTCAAGGAGGGTTCCTCTGATCGAGGTCGTGGGTTCGCCGAGCGCAGTTGTTTCTGACTTGTGAACGAATTGTTTCCAAGTTGTGTCCGCGACCGTAGTGTGCCGCCCCGTGACCGGGGACATCATCGTCGTGCTCGTTGTGGCTGTCGCGCTCGTGTTCGACTTCACCAACGGCTTCCACGACACCGCCAACGCCATGGCGACCACGATCGCGACCGGTGCGCTGAAGCCGAAGGTGGCGGTCGCCGTCGCCGCGATCCTGAACTTCGTCGGCGCGTTCATCTCGATCACGGTCGCCGCGACCGTCGCCAAGGGGATCGTCGACGCGGGTGTGGTCACGACCACGGTGATCTTCGCCGGCTTGGTCGGGGCGATCACCTGGAACCTCGCGACGTGGTGGTTCGGCGTCCCGTCGTCGTCCTCGCACGCGCTGATCGGCGGCATGATCGGTGCCGCGATCGCCGCGATCGGGACCTCCGCGATCGAGTGGGCGGGCGTGCTCTCGAAGGTCATCGTGCCGGCCCTGATCGCGCCGGTGCTGGCCGGCGTCGTCGCGCTGGGCGCCACGGTGATCGTCTACCGGCTGATCCGCAACTTCGCCGCCGAGAAGGCCGAGCGCGGCTTCCGCTGGGCGCAGGTCGGCTCGTCCTCGATGGTCGCGCTCGCGCACGGGACCAACGACGCGCAGAAGACGATGGGCGTGATCTGCCTCGCGCTGATCGCCAACGGCAACCTCTCCTCGACCGACTTCCACGTGCCCGACTGGGTCGTCTTCTCCTGCGGGCTGGCGATCGCGCTCGGCACCTACATGGGCGGCTGGCGGATCATCAAGACGCTCGGCACCAAGGTCACCGAGGTCCGCCCGCCGCAGGGCTTCTCCTCGGAGGAGGTCGCCGCCGTCGTGATCCTCGCGTCCTCGCACTCGGGCTTCCCGCTCTCCACGACCCACGTCGTCTCGGGCGCGGTCACGGGTTCCGGCGTCGGCCGGCCGGGTGCGCAGGTCGACTGGACCGTCGCGCGGCGGATCGTGTTCGGCTGGCTGCTCACACTGCCCGCCGCGGGCGCCACGGCCGCGATCGTCTATGCGATCACGGACCTGCTGGGCGGCGGCGCGAACGGGCCGATCGCGGTCTCGATCATCCTCGCCATCGCCTGCTTCGCGCTGTGGCGAGCCAACAGGGCGTCCGGGGTCGATCCCGACGATGTGGCCCCACGGGAGCCGGAACCGGAGCCGGAGCCGATCCCGACTCCCGCACTGGAGGCGGTGGGCGTATGAGCCTGCTCGCCGCGACGATCGTCGACTGGGGCGCGCTGCTGGACGTGGCGATCGTCTCGGCCGTCGCGGGGCTCGCGATCGCGCTGACGCTCGGGGTCGGCGTCGCCTCCTCGCTGCGGGCCCAGGAACGCGAGGGCGTGAGCGCGCTGGTGCTCAACGCGGTGACCGTGACGTCGGTCGTGCTGGTCGGCATCGCGGTCCTGGTCGGCCTGCACTACCTGGCCGATAAGTAGTTTCTACGGAGTGGGTCTGCGGCGCACCGCGCCGGTACGGTTCCCGCATGGAGGCGAGCATGGGGGACATGAGCGCAACGACAGAGACCAAGGGTCAGCCCGGCCCGTTCGGCTTCGCCAAGATGGCCGGATCCTCGATCGCCGGCCCGGACGCGGCCCCGTGGGTCACCGACTTCCTCAACGCGGCGTACTACCGCCGCGACGCGGCCGAGCGCGATGTCGACGACCTCCGCTTCGCCTTCGGCGTGCTGACCACGTACTGGTACCGCTCGCATCCTGATCGCGGCTGCGGCTGACGGACCTGCCGGCCTTCCACCGCGCCTTCGGCGGCGAGCGCTTCAGCACCGAGGAGTCCGCGCGCGGGACGCTCAGCCGCGAGGCGCTCGAGCGTGGCGCGGCGAAGCTGATCGGCGACTGGTTCCCGGAGGCCTACGCCGACGACGCGCGGCGCGCCTGGGGCATGGCCTTCCCGACGGTGGGGGAGCGCGACGCGTACGAGCCCGCGCACCGCCTCAAGCTCGCGAAGCTCGGCGAGCTGACGGCCGAGAGCGCCCCGCTGGAGCAGCAGGTCTGGCACACGTACGCGCCGGTCGAGATGCCCTCGGCGGAGGGCGTCATCGGCGCCGTGACGCGCCCGGAGACGTGGCCGGACTACGCCAGCGAGATCGGCCGCTTCACGCCGCTGCGCCCAGGCGGCCTCCAGGGCCAGACGTTCGAGATCGAGGTCGCCGCCAACACGCGCAGCGCGCTGCCGGTCTTCACGCGCGGCTACGTGACGATCACGACGCTCGTGACGCCAGAGGACCCGAAGGCACTGCACAGCTGGTTCGAGGGGCTCGAGGACGGCCTCGCCCGCTACGGCAACGACGAGCCGCGCGCGGTCCCCGAAGGCGGCGAGCCGCTCGTCGGTTTCGACCTGACCACCCACCACGGCCATTTCATGGGCAGCGGGCACAACCGCGTGCTGCTGTACACGCACGAGGGCAAGGCCTGGCTGAAGGCCGCCGGGACCTGGGATCCGATGCCGTGGCATCTCGACCGCGCCTACAGCGTCGCCGGCAACGAGGCCCAGCACGCGTTCTGGGGCCAGCGCGACGACGAGGCCCTGAGCATGTTCCACCAGTTGGCGAAGCAGCTCTCGAAGTGACGGACGCGATCGTCATCGGCGCCGGGCCCAACGGCCTCGCCGCGGCGATCCGGCTCGCCGAGGCCGGACGCTCGGTGCTCGTGCTCGAAGCCGCGGACCGCCCCGGCGGCGCGGTGCGCACCGAGGAGCTGACGCTACCCGGCTTTCGCCACGACACGTTCTCGTCCGTCTACCCGGCCGGCGCGGCCTCGCCCGTGTTCGCGCGCATGCCGCTGCGCGACCACGGGCTCGAATGGGTGCACCCGGTCGCGTGCTCGGCGCATCCGCTCGCGGATGGCGAGGCCGTCGTGCTCTACCGCGATCTGGCGGCGACCGCCGCGACGCTCGATCGCCGTCACAGGGGCGACGGCGCGGCCTGGACCGACTTCACCCGCCCGTTCGTCGAGAACTTCGAGGCCGTCAAGGCCACGATGCTCTCGGGCTTCCCGCCCGTCGGCGGCCCGCTGCGACTGCTGACGAGCGCCGGCCCGCTGCGCCTGCTGGACTTCACCCGGCTGCTGCCGACCTCGTCGGTCAGCCTCGCCAAGCGGCTGTTCCAGGACGGCGGCTCGCGCGCGTGGCTGCACGGCGCCGCGATGCACGGCGACGCGCCGGTCGACGCTCCCGGCTCTGCGATCGCGGCCTTCTACCTGAACCTGCTCGGGCACGCGGTCGGCTGGCCGAGCCCGCGCGGCGGCGCCGAACGGCTGACCGACGCCCTCGTCTCCTACCTGCAGAGCCTCGGTGGCGAGGTGCGTACGAACGCCCGCGTCGACCGGATCGTCGCGAGCGACGGCCGCGTGTCCGGCGTCACTACCGCCGACGAGCAGTTCAGCGCCCGGACCGTCATCGCCGACGTGATGCCGTCGGCGCTGCTGCGGATGACCGGCGAGCTGCCCGGCTGGTACACGACCGCGATGAAGCGCTTCGTCCCCGGCGCCGCGACGATCAAGGTCGACTGGGCGCTGGACGGCCCGATCCCATGGTCCAACGCGGAGGTCGCCGGCGCCGGCACCGTCCACGTCGCCGGTGGGGAGGAGGACTTCATGCGCTCGGTCAAACAGGCCCACGACGGCCTGGCCGACGCGCCGTTCCTGCTGCTCGGCCAGCAGAGCGTGGCCGACCCGACGCGCGCGCCGGAGGGCAAGCACACCGCCTGGGCCTACACCCACGGCCCGCAGCAGGGCGTCGACTGGGTGCAGGCGACGCCGCAGGTCGTCGAACGCATGGAGGCGCAGGTGGAGCGCTTCGCTCCGGGCTTCCGCGACCGCATCCTCGCCCGGCACGTGCTTTCGCCGGCCGGCCTGGAGGGCCGCAACGCGAACCTGATCGGCGGTGATGTCGGCGGCGGCAGCTACCGGCTGCGCCAGGTCGTCTTCCGCCCGGTGCCGAAGCTCTCGCCCTACAGCACGCCGCTGAAGGGCCTGTTCATCGGCAGCGCCGCGACGTTCCCGGGCGGCGCCGTCCACGGCGTCCCCGGCGACTCCGCCGCGCGCGCCGCGCTCAAGTGACGAGCCCGTGCTCGAGCGCGTAGCGCACGAGCTCGGCGCGCGTCGTGCGGCGCAGCTTCTGCTGGATGTGCGCGCGGTGCGTCTCGACCGTCCGGGTCGAGAGGAACAGCTGCTCGCCGATCTCGACGTTGGTGTGGCCGAGCGCGATCAGCCGCAGGACGTCGACCTCGCGCGTCGTCAGGTCGTCCGGCGGGCCCTCGGGCTCCAGCGGCGCCGCCGCGATCATCGCCCCCAGCCGCGGGTTCAGGTAGGTGCTGCCGGCGGCGGCGAGGCGGATCGCCCCGAGCAGCTCCTCGTCGGCGGCCTCCTTGAGCACGAAGCCCAGCGCCCCGGCCTGCAGCGCCTGGCGGGCGAAGGCCGGGTCGTCCTGCATCGTCAGGACGACGACGGCGGTCTGTTCGCGCATGCGCGGGATCGCCTCGAGGCTCGATCCGCCGGGCATGTTGAGGTCGAGCACCAGCACAGTCGGCCGGTGCGCGCGGGTCAGGCGCTCCGCGTCCGGCACGGTGCCGGCCTCGGCGATCACCTGCAGGCCTTCCTCGTTGTCGATCAGCAGCCGCAACCCCTGGCGCACGACGGTGTGGTCGTCCGCGATCACGACGGTCGTCTTCTCGCGGTCGGCGCGCTCTGCGGACATTCAGGGAAGCTATAGCCTCGGAGCCGTGGACGAGCACCGGCTGCGACGACTGATCGACGTTGGCCGCTCGCTGGTCACCGAACTCGAGCCCGAGGCCGTCCTGCAACGGCTGCTCGAGGTGGCCCGCGAGCTGACCGGCGCGCGCTACGCGGCGATCGGGGTGCTCGACGACAAGCGCGAGCAGCTCGAGCGCTTCCTGACCGTCGGGATCGACGAGGCGACCCATCGCGAGATCGGCGAGCTTCCGCGCGGTCACGGCGTGCTCGGGCTCCTGATCAAGCACCCGCGGCCGCTGCGGCTCGCCGACGTCGCGGCGCATCCGCAGTCGTACGGATTCCCCGCGGCGCACCCGAGGATGACGACGTTCCTCGGCGTCCCGATCGTGATCGAAGGTCAGGCGTGGGGGAACCTCTACCTGACCGAGAAGTCCGGCGGCGAGTTCACCGCCGGCGATGAGGAGGCCGCCGTCGTGCTCTCCGACTGGGCCGCGATCGCAATCGTCAACGCGCGCCTGTATCGCTCGGTCCGCGAGCGCCGGGACGAGCTCGAGCGCACCATCCGCGGCCTCGAGACGACCACGGAGATCAGCCGCGCGCTGGGCGGCGTGACCGACCTCGGTCGCGTGCTGGAACTGGTGGTCAAGCGCTCGCGCGCGCTGCTCGACGCGCGCGCGGCCCGGATCCTGCTGCTCGACGGCGAGACCGCGGCGATGGCGGGCGAGGAGGTCGCGGGGGAGCCGACGCTGACGGCGCCGATGACGTTCCGCAACCGCCCACTCGGGCTGCTGAGCGTGTTCGGCGGTCCGTTCAACGACGAGGACGAGCGCCTGCTGCGAGCGTTCGCGGCCAGCGCGGCGACCGCGGTGGCGACGGCGCAGAACGCCGGTGAGGAGGGGCTGCGGCGCAGCCTCGAGGCCTCCGAGGCCGAGCGTGGCCGCTGGGCACGCGAGCTGCACGACGAGACGCTCCAGCAGCTCGCCGGCCTGCGGATGCTGCTGGCCGGAGCGCGCCGTAGTGGCGACCCGGCGCGCATCGACGCGGCGCTCGAGGCCGCGCTCGACCAGCTCTCGACCGGGATCGGCGACCTGCGCAGCCTGATCGCGGACCTGCGCCCCGCGGCGCTCGACGAGCTCGGGCTGCAGCCGGCACTGGAGTCGCTCGCGGGCCGCTCGGAGGTCGACATCGATCTGCGGATCGACCTCGCGGAGCGCCTGCCCGCGGAGATCGAGTCGACGGTCTACCGCCTGGTGCAGGAAGCCTTGACCAATGTGACCAAGCACGCTCGTGCCGGACGTGTCGAGGTGTCGGTCCACGACGCGGACGGCCAGGTCGAGGTGGTCGTCCGCGACGACGGAGCCGGCTTCGATTCGCACCGCCGCACGACTGGCTTCGGGTTGGTCGGGATGCGCGAGCGGCTCGCGCTCGTACACGGGACGCTCGACATCGAAACCGCGCGCGGCGAGGGGACAACGCTGAGTGCGTCGATTCCGGTGCGTCGGCGCGTAGCGGGGTGAATCGTGCCAGGATTTCGGTGACTCCGGCGTCGGCGCGACGCCGGTGGGACGTCCGAAGAAGGAGGAGTCAATGCGCGACTTCAGCGAGAGCTCGGGGATCGACCGGCGCACCCTGTTGGCGGGCGCCGGCGCGGCGCATGGCCGCCTCGGCCGTGGGCGCTGGCGCCGGCGTTCGGCCACGGCCGCAAGCGCCACGGCGGTGGCGAGCACGGTGGGCGCGGGTCGATCCCGCGCGAGAACATCAGCATCCAGCTCTACACGCTGCGCTCGCTGCCGCTCGAAGAGCAGCTCAAGGGCCTGGCGCAGATCGGCTACAAGACCGTCGAGCACGCGGGCTTCGGGGACCTGACCGCGGCGCAGTTCAAGGCCGCGCTGCGCAAGTACGGCCTGAAGGCCACATCGGGCCATCAGGGGATCCCGCAGCCGTGGGACGAGGCCGCGTGGCGCAAGCAGGTCGCCGACGCCGTCACGGTCGGGCAGCGCAACATCGTCAACCCGGCGAGCCCGATCACCTACTTCCCGCCCGACGGGAACTTCGCCAACATCAAGGGCCTGCCCACCTCGACGGCCTGGAAGGCCTACGCGGCCGACCTCAACAAGGCGGGCGCGATCGCGCGCCAGTCCGGCCTGAAGTTCGGCTTCCACAATCACTTCTGGGAGTGGTCCGCGCTCGATGACGACACACCGCTGACGGGCTTCGACATCCTGATCGCCGAGCTCGACCCGCGGCTCGTGCACTTCGAGGTCGACCTCTACTGGGCGTGGTTCGCCCATCGCGACCCGGTCGGCCTGCTCGCCCAGCTCGGCGACCGGATCACGCAGTTCCACGTCAAGGACATGAAGTACGTCAACCACGCGGCGACGTTCGCCGACGCCGGGACGGGCGTGATCGACTTCGCCCGCATCTTCAAGGCCGCCGGCGACCCGCGCCGGCACGAGTACATCATCGAGCGCGACGACGCGGGCGCCGCCGCGCTGACGACGGCGAAGATCGGCTTCGACTTCCTCAGCCGGATCCGCTTCTAGGCGCCGCTGTGACGCCGGGCGGGGTCGACCCGCCCGGCGTTCACGGTCTCAACTACGCGGTGGCGAGCGCCTCGGCGTCGCTGTAGCTCTCGCCGCGCTCGGCGCGGGCGACGAGCGACTCCGGCGGCGTGAAGCGCTCGCCGTAGGTCTCGGCGAGCTCACGCGCGCGGGCGACGAAGCCGGCGAGACCGCGGCGGTGGTGGTAGCCGTTGATGTACTGCAGGACGCCGCCGCTCCAGCCCGGGAAGCCGATGCCCATGATCGAGCCGATGTTGGCGTCGGCGACGGACTCGATGACGCCCTCGTCGACGCACTTGACGCTCTCGATGGCCTCGATGAAGAGCATCCGCTCCTGGAGGTCCTTGAGCGAGATCTGCGACGGGTCGGCGACGGACGGGAACGCCTCGCGCAGGCCCGGCCACAGCCGCGTGCGCTTGCCGTCGGCGTACTCGTAGAAGCCGGCGGCCTCGAGCTTGCCGGGGCGCTCGAACTCGTCGAGCATGCGGTCGATGACGCCCTCGGCGGGGTGCGCGACCCACTCGCCGCCCTCGGCCTCGGTCGCGGCCTTGGACGCGTTGCGGATGCGGCGCATCAGCTTCAGGTTGAGCTCGTCGGAGAGCTGCAGCACCGGGGCCGGGTAGCCGGCCTGCGAGGAGGCCTGCTCGATCGACGGGGCGGGGACGCCCTCGGCGAGCATCGACATGCCCTCGTTGATGAACGTGCCGATGACGCGCGACGTGAAGAAGCCGCGGCTGTCGTTGACGACGATCGGGGTCTTGCCGATCTGCTTGGCGAAGTCGAGCGCGCGGTAGACCGCCGCGTCGCCGGTCTTCTCGCCCTTGATGATCTCCAGCAGCGGCATCTTGTCCACCGGGCTGAAGAAGTGCAGGCCGATGAAGTCGGCGGGCCGCGAGACGTTCTCGGCCAGCGAGGTGATCGGCAGCGTCGAGGTGTTCGAGCCCAGCAGCGCGTCGGGCGCGAGGTGCGGCTCGATCTCGGCCATGACCTGCGCCTTGACCGTCGGGTCCTCGAAGACGGCCTCGATCACGAGGTCGGCGCCGGCGGCGGCGCTCGCGTCGGTCGTCGGGGTGATCAGGGCGAGCAGCGCGTCGCCCTTCTCCTGCGTGGTCTTGCCGCGCGAGACGCCCTTCTCGACGAGCTTGACCGAGTAGTCCTTGCCCTTGTCGGCGGCGGCCTGGTCGACGTCCTTGAGCACGACCTCGATGCCGGCCTTGGCGGACACGTAGGCGATCGCGGCGCCCATCATGCCCGCGCCGAGCACGACGACCTTCTTGACCGGCGTCGACTCGAAGTCGTCCGGCCGGCCGCGCTTGCCGCCGACGGCCTGCAGGTCGAAGAAGAACGCCTGGATCATGTTCTTCGCGACCTGGCCGGTCACGAGGTCGGTGAAGTAGCGGCCCTCGATCTCGATCGCGGTGTCGAAGTCGACCTGCGCGCCCTCCACGGCCGCGGCCATGATGTGGTGCGGGGCGGGGTAGTTCGCGCCCTTGATCGTCTTGCGCAGGTTCGCGGGGAACGCCGGCAGGTTCGCGGCGAAGCTCGGGTTCGACGGCGTGCCGCCGGGGATCTTGTAGCCCTTGACGTCCCACGGCTGGACGGCCTCGGGGTTGGCCGCGATCCACTTCTTCGCGGCCGGGACGAGATCCTCGCGCGTCGGCACGACCTCGTTGATCAGGCCCAGCTCCAGCGCCTTGGCCGGCCGCAGGCGCTGCCCCTGGAGCAGCAGCTGCAGCAGCGCGTTGGCGATGCCGAACATGCGCACGCTGCGCGTCACGCCACCGCCGCCCGGGAGCAGACCGAGCTGCACCTCCGGGAAGCCGAGCACGACCTTGGAGTCGTCGACCGCGACGCGGTAGTGCGCCGCCAGCGCGATCTCGAGCCCGCCGCCCAGCGCCGCGCCGTTGATCGCGGCGACGACCGGCTTGCCGAGCGTCTCCAGCCGGCGCAGCTGCGACTTGAGCTCGCGCACCATCTGCGCGACCTCGACCGCATCCTCGCGCCGGGCCTTCTTGAGGTCGTTGAGGTCGCCGCCGGCGAAGAAGGTCTTCTTCGCGCTGGTGATGACGACGCCCGGTGATCTCGTCCTTCTCGGCTTCGAGGCGGTCGACCGTGGCCGCCATCGAGGCCTTGTAGGCCTCGTTCATCGTGTTCGCCGACTGGTTCGGGTCGTCGAGCGTGAGGATGACGACGCCGTCGGCGTCCTTCTCGTAGCGGATCGTCGAGTCGCTCATCAGATGCGCTCCACGATCGTCGCGATGCCCATGCCGCCGCCGATGCACAGCGTGGCGAGGCCGTAGCGCTTCTGGGTGCGCTCGAGCTCGTCGATCAGCGTGCCGAGGATCATGCCGCCGGTCGCGCCGAGCGGGTGGCCCATGGCGATCGCGCCGCCGTTGACGTTGACCTTGTCCATGTCGACGTCCATGTCCTTGACGAAGCGCAGGACGACGGCCGCGAAGGCCTCGTTCATCTCGATCAGGTCGATGTCGTCGATCGTCAGGCCGGCCTTCTTGAGCGCCTTGCGCGTGGCGGGCGCGGGGCCGGTGAGCATGATCGTCGGGTCCGCGCCGGAGACCGCGGTGGCGAGGATGCGCGCCCGCGGCGTCAGCTGCAGGTCCTTGGCGATCTGCTCGTTGCCGATCGCCAGCAGCGTGGCGCCGTCGACGATGCCGGAGCTGTTGCCCGGGCGTGTGGACGTGGTTGATGCCCTCGACCCAGTGGTACTTCTGCAGCGCGACGGCGTCGAAGCCGCCGTGCTCGCCCATCATCGCGAACGACGGCTTGAGGCCGGCGAGCGTCTCGACGGTCGTGCCGGGGCGGATGAACTCGTCACGGTCGAGCACGACGTTGTCGTTGATGTCGAGCACCGGGCACGACCGAGCCCGCGAAGCGGCCCTCGGCCTGCGCGGTCGCGGCGCGCTCCTGCGAGCGGACGGCGTAGGCGTCGACGTCGTCGCGGCTGAAGCCCTCGATCGTCGCGATCAGGTCCGCGCCGACACCCTGGGGGATGAAGCTCGTGTCGTAGTTGGTCTCCGGGTCCATCGCCCAGGCGCCGCCGTCGGAGCCCATCGGCACGCGCGACATCGACTCGACGCCGCCGGCGAAGACGAGGTCCTCCCAGCCGGAGGCGACCTTCTGGGCGGCGATGTTGACGGCCTCCAGGCCGGAGGCGCAGAAGCGGTTGAGCTGGACACCGGCGACGGTGTCCGGCAGGCCGGCCTTGATCGCCGCGGTCTTGGCGATGTCGGCGCCCTGGTCGCCGATCGGCGTCACACAGCCGAGCACGACGTCGTCGATCCGGTTGGGATCAAGGCTCCCGTGACGCGCGAGCAGCTCGTGCATCAGGCCCACCACAAGGTCGACGGGCTTGGTCGCGTGCAGCGAGCCGTTGCTCTTGCCCTTGCCGCGAGGGGTGCGGACCCCGTCGAACACCAATGCTTCCGTCGCTGCCATGGTCTGAGTCCTCCGTTGCGTGAAGGCCTTAAGCGTATCCAACACATTCGTTCGTGAACGCAAGTTTGTGTCTAGGATCACGGAAGGGATGACTTCCGTGCGCCGCAGCCAGGCCGAACGCAGTGCCACGACGCGCGAAGCGCTGCTGGACGCCGCGATCGCCTGCCTGATCGAGGAGGGCTACGCGTCGACGACCACCAGCCGCGTGGCCGAGCGTGCCGGCGTCTCCCGCGGCGCGCATCTGCACCATTTCCAGACCCGCACCGCGCTGGTCGCAGCGGCGGTCGAGCAGCTCGCGCAGCGCTGGCTGGGCGAGCTGCGCGACGCGAGCGAGGCGCTGCCCGATGGCCCGGAGCGCACGCTCGGCGGGCTCGACCTGCTGTGGGCGCACTACGCGAGCCCGCTCTTTCAGGGCGCGCTGGACCTGTGGACCGACGCGCGCAACGACGTCGAGCTGCGCGAGCGCCTGATCGAGGTCGAGCGCCTGCTCGACCGCCAGACGCTCGAGCTCGCGCGCATGCTCTTTCCCGCGCTCGCGCACGCGCGTGATTTCGAAGGCCTGGTGCAGCACGCCGTCGCCACCGTCCGCGGGCTGGCGATGCTCGACACGCTGCACCCTGACGGCGAGCGCAACCGCCAGCAGTGGAGCTTCTGCCGCGCGCGGCTCGCCGAGGTGTTCTCGGCTGCCGAGCGTGGCTGAGCGGTCGCCCTAGGCTGCGGCGGCCGTGTCCGGGGCCGTGCCGTACTGGTTCGGGCCCTGGCTGGGCTGCAGCGTGAAGACCAGCAGGGTGATGAACCCGATCAGCGGCAGGAGGCCGATCAGGATCCACCAGCCGCTGTGTCCGCCGTCATGGAGACGGCGGATCAGGACGGCCAGGTTCGGCAGGATGAGCGCCAGGACGACGATGATCGTGAAGATGTACGTCCCGATGATCACGTCGATGATCTCGGCCACGACGACGATGATCAGCGTGAACAGGTACCACCACCAGTAGGCCGAGCGCGACGACCGGCCGCTGAAGACGACGTACTTCGAGAACGCGTCGCGAACTGCTTCAGAGAACGACAATGTGACCCCACTCGCTCGAACGAACCAGCTCTGGTCGGCGATCGTACAGCGCTTACGGCGTCGTCGTCGACAGCGTGAACGTCAGCGTCTTGTTGTAGGCGCCGGTGCGCAGCGCCTCGTTGACGCCGATCGACTGCTTGAACGCGATCGTGACCGCGTCGTTGCTGGTCGGTCCGGCGTAGGTCAGGAGGGTTGTCGGGGCGGCTGAGCCGCCGACCGGGCCGCCGGTCGCGGCGGTGCCGGCCGCGCTGGTCGCGGTCGCCTGCACGGCCTGCGCGAGTGCGAACGTGCCGTTGACGAGCTTGCCGGTGTTGGTCGCGCTGGGGTCGGCGACGCTGAGCGTCGCGTCGCCGGCGCTGGAGATCACGTTGGCCGTCGTGGAGGCGCTGTAGGTGTTCGCGACACCCGGTGTGAACGCGCCGAAGCTCGCGGGCGTGCCGAGCGTGAGCGAGAGCGTGGCCGGGACGGTGCCGCCCGCCTCGGAGGGGTTCGGGATGATCCGGCCGAAGAGGCCGGCGGTCTCGCCGTTGGGGCCGGCGGTGAAGTACAGGTGGTTGCGCTGGCCGTTGTTGGCGGCGCCGCTGCCGAACTGGATCGCCCACAGACCGCCGATGAACAGCGGATTGCCGTCGAGCCCCTTGAGCGTTCCGCTCGGGGTCCAAGAGCCGTCGGCGTTCTCGTGGAACGCGTTGATGCGGCCGTCGCCGAAGTTGCCGATCAGCAGGTCGCCGCCGAAGGCGCCGAAGTTCGGGTCGGCCTTGGCCGTGCCCCACGGCGCGTTGAGCACGCCGCCGGACGCGACGCGCGCGAGGAAGTTGCCCGCGAAGTCGAAGGCGCTGACGTAGCCCTTGCCCGGCCCGGGGATCTCACGGCCGCCGGACGGGTTCTGCTGGGCGTAGGTGACGAAGATCCGGGTGCCGATCGTCTGGATCCCGTAGGCCCCGTAACCGGCGGGCAGCGTCGGGTCGACGAACTTGTCGTCGTTGACCAGCGCCCACTGCGCGTTGTAGACCTCGATCCTGTTGTGCCTGAAGTCCGCGGCGTAGAGTTGCGGGCCGGTCGCCGTCACCGCGAGCGCGAGACCCATGTAGAACGCGTCGTGGAACGGGACCTTGGTCTCCGCCACCGTTCCGGAGCGCCAGCCGGAGATCGAGCCGCCCATCGTGTTGAAGATGAAGTTCGACTGGCCGCCGGTGATTGCAAACGCGCCCGCCGTGCCGTTCCAGACGATGCCGGTCGGACCGCCGGGGACCGACACGACCGTGTTGTTGACCGCTCCCGTGGCGGGGATGATCGTGGAGGTGTTGGTGCCGTTGTTGGCCGGCCACCACGGTGAGGTCGGGCTGCTCACCAGCCCCCAGGCGTTTCTGATATTGGCGTCGACGCGGTCGGCCTGGATCGAGGCGGTACTCGACACCAGGTTGCGGACGACGTACTGATCGCTTGCGGCGACGGCGGTCGAAGCGAGCGAAAGGCTCGCGAGGACTGCAGCAGTGGTGACCCTTCCAACGGCTCGCGCATGCACAGCGGTACGGCCTCCTACCTCGACGCTGGACTCCGACCACGGGGGATACGCACGCGAGGCGGGTTCGTTCACGGGAATTATTCGCTTGACGGCTACGCTCGAGGCATGATCGGTGCACTCTTTCTCGGTTTCTTCGCGGGCGTGATCGGCCGGCTGCTCATGCCCGGCGACGTGTTCCGTCACATGGGCGGCCCCAAGTCCTGGCTCGTCTCACTCGGATTGGGCCTCGCCGGCGCCGCATTGGGCTGGTTGATCTTCACGAAGCTGCTCGGGATCGGTGACGACGACGTCTTCGACTTCGGCGGCATCATCTCCGCCGTCATCGGCGTGCTGATCATCCTGCCGATCGCCGGCTTCGTCCTGCGCCGCTCCGGCATGTCGCCCGAGCGCCGGGACCCGGACGTGCGTACCTAGTCGCAGGCTGCCACGACACGGGCGACTATCCCGGACATGGACCGGAGCAGATCGAGGCCGCGCTCGCGGCGGCCGATGCGGCCTACCGCGAGTGGCGCCGGAGGCCGGCGACCGAGCGCGCGGAGCTGCTGACCGCGGTCGCGAGCGTCCTGCGCGAGCGCGCGCGGGAGCTCGCGCAGCTGGTCACGAGCGAGGTCGGCAAGCCGCTCTTCGAGTCGCGCTTCGAGGTCGAGAAGGGCGCGTCGGCGTGCGAGCACTTCGCGACGGTCGGGCCGGGCATGCTCGCCGAGCAGACGGTCGACGCGGGCGCGGGGACCTCGATCGTCACGTATGAGCCGATCGGCGTCGTCTTCGCCGTGATGCCGTGGAACTTCCCGC
This sequence comes from uncultured Solirubrobacteraceae bacterium, assembly GCA_963848475.1. Taxonomy (GTDB): domain Bacteria; phylum Actinomycetota; class Thermoleophilia; order Solirubrobacterales; family Solirubrobacteraceae; genus Solirubrobacter. The sequence continues at coordinate 39,863 of CAWKDW010000015.1, forward strand.
TCTGGCAGGTCATCCGCTTCGCCGCGCCGGCGCTGCTGGCGGGCAACGCCGCGCTGCTCAAGCACGCGCCGAACGTCTCCGGCACCGCGCTTGCGCTCGAGGAGGCGTTCCTCACCGCGGGCGCTCCCGAAGGCCTGTTCACGAGCCTGATCGTGGCGGCGGGCAACGTGCCGGACGTGTCCGCGCGCTCGATCGCCGATCCGCGCGTGGCCGCCGTGACGCTGACCGGCAGCGAGCGCGCCGGCGCCTTCGTGGCCGCCGCGGCCGGCAAGGCGCTGAAGAAGAGCGTGCTCGAGCTCGGCGGCTCCGACCCGTTCGTCGTGCTGGCCGACGCCGACCTCGACATCACGATCGAGCACGCCGTCAAGGGCCGCCTGATGTGCGCGGGCAGACGTGCATCGCGCCCAAGCGGTTCCTGGTCGACGCGTCGATCGCCGACGAGTTCGAGACCCGCCTGATCGACGCCTTCGCGGCCGTCAAGATCGGCGACGGTCGTGAGGAGGGCACGCAGCTCGGCCCGCCGGCGCGGCTGGACATCCTCGAGAACCTCGAGGCGCAGGTCGTCGCGACGGTCGAGCAGGGCGCCGTCCTGAAGGCCGGCGGCAGCCGGTTGGATCGCCCCGGCTACTTCTTCCCGCCGACGATCCTCACGGGCGTCGAGCCGGGGATGACGGCCTTCACCGACGAGACCTTCGGGCCCGTCGTCGCGATCACGCGCTTCAGCGACGAGGACACCGCGGTCGAGCTCGCCAATGACACCCGCTACGGCCTCGGGGCGACGGTCTGGAGCCAGGACACCGAGCGCGCCCACGCGCTCGCCCGGCGGATCGACTCCGGCGCGGTGAGCGTCAACACGCTCGTCGCCTCCGATCCGCGGCTGCCGTTCGGCGGCATCAAGCGCTCCGGCTACGGCCGCGAGCTGGCGGCCGCCGGCCTGCACGAGTTCACGAACGTCCGCACCTACAAGATCGCCTAGCCTGGCGGGATGCGGCATAACCCCAAGCACGCCGTGACCGACCCGGCGATCGTCCGGCGGCTGATCGAGGAGAACCCGTGGGGGACGCTCGTCAGCCTCGCCGACGGCGGGCTGGTCGCGTCGCACTATCCGATCCTGCTCGATCAGGACAGTGACGAGCTCACGATCGTCACGCACGTCGGGCGCCCGGACGACCAGGTCCACCAGTTCGGCAGCGGCGAGCTGCTGCTGATCGTGGCCGGCCCGCACGGCTACATCTCGCCCAGCTGGTACGCGGAGGGCGCGACGCCCGCGCCGACCTGGAACTTCAGCGTCGCTCACTGCTACGGCGTGCCGCAGCTGCTCGACGGCGAGGAGAACCTGCGCGTGCTGACGCGGCTCGTCGCGCACTTCGAGCGGCACGTCGAGGATCCGCTCTGGCTCGACCAGGAGATCGGGGCACGGATCGCCCGGGGCACGGTCGGCATCCGCCTGCCGATCACGCGCTTCATCTGCAAGGTCAAGATGAGCCAGGACAAGGACCCGGTGACGCAGCGGCAGGTGGTCGCGCAGCTGCGAGGTGAGGGACCGTACGCGTCGCAGGCGCTCGCCGACGACATGGAACGCGCCCTTGCCGGCGGGTGATTTCGACTACGAGGTAGGCGGTGGCGGGTACGCGGTGCGGCGCCGGACCGACCCGCGGATCGCGGCGTACGTATGGGCGGCGCTGGGGGATGCCGCTTCCGTGTTGAACGTCGGCGCGGGCGCGGGCTCGTACGAGCCCGCTGACCGCTATGTCGTGGCGGTCGAGCCGTCCGCGGCGATGCGCGCGCAGCGGGCGACGCCCGCGGTCGACGCGGTGGCCGAGTCGCTGCCGTTCGACGACGACAGCTTCGACGCCTGCATGGCGACGGTCACGATCCACCAGTGGCCCGACCTGGAGCGCGGACTCGGCGAGCTGCGCCGGGTGGCGCGCGGGCCCGTCGTGATCCTCACCTTCGACGGCGACGCGATGGCGCGCTTCTGGCTGCACGAGTACGTCCCCGAGGTGTTCGCGGCCGAGCGCGCGCGCGATCCGGGGATCGAGCGCGTGGCGCGGGTGCTGGGCGGGCAAGTCACGGTGACCGAGGTCCCGATCCCGATCGACTGCGTGGACGGGTTCATCGAGGCCTTCTACGCGCGCCCCGAGGCGCTGCTCGACCCGCTGGTGCGCCGCGCGCAGTCGGCCTGGGCGTTCGTCGCGCCGGACGTCGTCGAGCGCGGCCTGGCCCGGCTGAGCGACGCGCTGGCCTCGGGCGAGTGGGACGCGCGTCACGGCCATCTGCGGACGCAGCCCTCCTACATCGGGGCGCTGCGGCTGATCACGGCGATAGCGTGACCCGCGGCAGATGCAGATCACGATGTCCATCAACGGTGTCGAGTACACGCGCGACATCGAGCCGCGGCTGCTGCTCGTGCACTTCCTGCGCGACACCCTGGGCCTGACCGGAACGCATTGGGGCTGTGACACCTCCAACTGCGGGACGTGCGTCGTACTGATGGACGGCGAGCCGGTCAAGTCCTGCACCGTGCTCTCCGCGACCGCCGAGCGCTACGAGATCACCACCGTCGAAGGGCTGGAGCGCGACGGCGTCCTCGACGCCGTCCAGCAGGGCTTTCACGAGAAGCATGGGTTGCAGTGCGGGTTCTGCACGTCGGGAATGATGCTGACCGCCCGTGCGCTGCTCGATCGCAACCCGGATCCGACCGACGACGAGATCCGGACCGCGATCTCCGGCCAGATCTGCCGCTGCACGGGCTACTCGACGATCGTGCGCTCGATCCGCTGGGCCGCCGAGCACCCCGACGGCTAGCCGCGAAGCGCATCGCGGACGCGGGCGGACCACACGGTCCGGCCGCGTCGGGATCTCGGTCCAGCGTGGTCCGGACGACGGTGTCGCCGTGGGTTTCGAGCTCGCGCTGGCGGTGGAAGTCGTCGGCGCGGGCGAGCATCTGGTCGTGGAACTTGGTGCTGTCGGCCTCGAGCAGCACGCGCTGCGCTGGCCAACGGAAGTCGGGGGAGTAGCGCAGGCGCCGCTGGTTGACCTCGGGCATCGGGAGCCCGGCCTGCAGGAGGACGGCGAGGACGATGTCCTCGTACTCGTTGCGGGCGGGCGCGGCGGTGGCGAGGATCGCGCGGAGCTTCTTCGCGCCGCGGTGGTAGCGGTGACGAGTCGGCGGGTATGATGCGCGCTGGTCGAGCGCTCGTTGACGCCTCGAGCGTTGAACGGCAGTCGGGAGAGGTCGATGACGTCCGGGCCGGCGGAGTGACGGGGATGCCCTGTGGTGTCGCCCATCCCAGCGAAGACCAGCCGCGGCAGCCGGACGGCCGGCGGAGAAGTGGCTCAGGGCCGCCCCGGATCCCGCAGGCCTTGACGGCCGCCGAGGAACTCGCCCTCGAGCGAGAGTTTCGGCACGAGCGCGAACACGCCACGCGACCTCGGGAACAGGCGCCCGGCCGCGACGCGCTTGGCCACAGCTTGGCGGGTCAGCCCACAGGTCCGGAGGTCGTCGAGATCGAGCACGTTCCACTGGCCCATCGCGATCTCCGCCACGCGAACGTCAACTTTGTCAACCAGTGGTTGACGAATCTTGCGTTCGCGCGGCTCCTCGCTCGCCGCCGACGGACTGCCACAGGGTGACGTGGACCTTCGGGCGGGTCTGGGTCGAGACCGCGCCGGCGCGGCCGGTCGAGATCGCCTGGGTCGCCTCGGAGGTGGTGGCGAAGCGCTGGAGCGCCAAGGCGGCCGGCAACGCTCGGCCGAGCCCCAGGGTCGAGGCGTGCCACATCTCGACGATCGGGGTGCCGCGGACATCGAGGCGGACCAGCGCGCGGCGCCGGACCTCGTCGACGACGGAATGCGCCAACGTCAGGACGATTCCCTCGCCGGCGGCCGCGGCGGCGATCGCGGCCGCGCCGCTCGAATAGGTCGCCACGGACCCCGGGTCCAGTCCGTGGCGGGCGAAGAAGAGACCCGTGCCCTCAGAGGGGTCGAGCGACGGCTGTCCGACCAGCCAACGCTCGTCGGACAACGACGAAGGCGCGATCGCCCGCGAGCCCGCGAGCGGGTGTGACGGGGCGGCGACGAGGATCAGGCGGCAGCGCAGGAACGGGGCGGCGGCGATCGTCGTCGCGGCGCCAGGCGCCGGCCCCAGGGCGATGTCCGCGCGCCGGTGCTCCAGCGCCTCGGCGAACGACGCCGCGGGCGCGGTCGAGACCGCGATCTCGACGTCCTCGTCGCGCGCGGTGAAGAGCTCGACCAACGGGCCGATGTGCTCCGCGACCAGGGGTGTGGCCAACACCGACAGCCGGCGCGGCGAGCCGGAGTTCTCGGCGACCGACCGGCGCGCCTGCTCGGCCAGCCCGAGGATCTCGGTCGCGAGCGCCGCGAGCCGCCTGCCGCCGGGCGTCAGGGCGATTCCACGGCCGCTGCGGACGAACAGATCGTCGCCCAGTTCCTTCTTCAGCGCGGAGACCGCGACCGAGACCGCGGGCTCGGTGACCTCGAGCTCAGCGGCGGCCGCCTTGACCGATCCGTGCCGGGCCACGAGCACGAAGGACTGCAGCTGCGCGAGGGTCATAAGCGATCACTTAACTCGGTTTGACAGCTCGACCATAACACCGGAAGCTGGTCGTGGAGGAGAGACCAAGGAGGAGTCCTGCAGGTCCCAGCACCGTTTGGGTATGAGCGTGCGTCGAGCGTCGAGGAGGCGCTTGGGCTGCTCGAAACCCTCGGACCAGAAGCCCGGCTGCTCGCCGGCGGCCACAGCCTGCTGCCGATGATGAAGCTGCGCATCGCCAAGCCGGAATACGTGATCGACATCGATCCGCTCGCGGACGCACTCGGCTACATCAGCGAGCATGCGGGCGAGGTCCGGATCGGCGCGATGACGCGACACGCGGCGCTGCTGGATTCGCCGCTGCTGGAACGCGAACTGGCGATCTTCACCGACGCCGAGCGCGTGATCGCCGATCCCGTCGTCCGCAACCGCGGCACGATCGGCGGCGCGCTCTGCCAGGCCGACCCGTCCGAGGACCTCTCGGCGGTCTGCGCGGCGGTCGATGCGCGACTTGTCATCCGCTCCACCGGCGGCGAGCGCGTCGTCGACATGCACGACTTCCACCGTGGCCCGTACGAGACCGCGGTCGGCCCGGCCGAGATGCTGATCGAGATCCGCGTGCCGACCCATTCGCTACTCCGGCAGCGCCTATCTGAAGGTCGACCGGCGAGTAGGCGACTGGGCCGTGGTCGCCGCCGGTGCCGCGCTGGACTTCCACCCCGACGGCACGATCGCCCGCGCGGGCATCGGTCTCGCCGCCGTCGGTGGGGACATCACGTCTACCGAGGCGGAGGCGGCGCTGACAGGCCAGGCGCCGAGCGCGAAGGCATTCGCCACGGCCGCAAAGCTCGCGCAGTCCGCCTGCGAACCGGTCTCAGACCAACGCGGATCCGCGGACTACAAGAGACACGTCGTCGGCGTCCTGACGGAGCGCGTGCTCAAGCGCGCGACCGAGCGGGCACTTCAAACGAGGGAGGTGTGACATGGAGACCGCACTAGCGGCCTCGACGGGTTGGACCGTCGGGATCGTGCTCGGGGTCGTCGTCATCCTGATCGCCGCGGCGATCGTCATCACGATCGTCGCGCTCGCGCAGCGGATCGCCAAGCAGGCCGCAGCGGCCGTGCAGGGCGTGGAGGCCGTACGCGCGCAGACGACTCAGCTCAACGACATCGGCCGCATCAACGACTCGGGCGTGCGCATCCTGCACTCCGCCCGCGCACTGCGAAAGGTGGCGGTGGGCAAATGAGCGCGTGGGATCTGTCACTGCTCATCGGCCTTGTCGCCGCGCTCATCGTCACGGCTCTGCTGCTGCTCCTGATCAAGGCCGTGCGCGACATCGAGAGCTCGGTCGACGGGCTGCTCGAGGTCGCCGGCAAGGTCGCCGGCAACACCGCCAACATCCCGCAACTGCAGGCCACCGCGCCCGTGCTGGGACTGATCGTGGAGGAAGCCGTGGTCCAGGACGGCTACATGAACGCGCTGACCGACGGCTACGGGGGAGTGGAAGCGGCATGAGCGGTCACACCCTGCTGAGCATCCTGCTCGCCGTCGTCGTCGTGGCCGTGCTCGCGGCCGCGCTGATCGAGGTCCGCCGCGGGCTTCGCAACATCTCACAGGGCCTCGCCACGCTGGGCGATGCGCTCGAGACCGTCGAGTCCGAGCACCTGCGCCCGCTCGAGCCGGCGGTCAAGGCGATCAACGCCCAGTTCGACGTGATCCTGTCCGCGCTCCCCGGCATCGGGGCCAAGGCCGCGATCGTGGCCTCCAGGAGGCCCTCATGACCCTCTGGTGGATCCTCGACATCGTCCTGCTGGTCGTCGTCGTGCCGGTCGTCGTCGTCCTGCTCAACAACGTCCTCAAAGAGGCCAGGGGCATCGTCGGAAGCGTCAACCGCATCAAGATGGCGGCGCAGGCCGGCTCGAAGGACCTCGACGCCGTCCCGCTGCTGCTGACGACGCAGACGCAGGTCCGGCAGACGGTCGAGAACGTCGCCGCGTACGGCGGCTCGCTCGACGTGATCCTGGACGACGCCTGATGCCCGCTCCCGGAGTGCTCCTGCTGATCACGGTCGTGCTGATCGTGCTCGCGCTCGTCTACTTCCTGGTCTCGACGATCTTCGCGCTCAAGCAGATCGCCGACGGCCTGGACGAGACGATCACCGCGGTCGGCGAGATCATCGCCAAGACCGAACCGGTCGCCCCCGTGGTGGACGACATCAACGCCAACCTCGACGCCGCCGTCTCCGCGCTCGAAGGCCTGCTGGTCAAGAAGGCCGGCATGGAGGACGCGGTCGGGCTCGTCGAAGGCATCTATCCCGGGGCGGCGGCCGCAGGGTTCCGCGACTTCCCCGACAGCGCCACGACGAAGGCGCCGCGGATCTCCGAGGTCTATACCCGCGGCACGCTGACGCTCGCGCGGCTCGGCCGCGAGGCACCGATCGCGGCGGCCAGCCCGAAGGGCGGCCCGGTGCTGCGCAACGTGCTCGGCGGCAGCCTGGCGGCGCGCAATCTCTATCCCGTCGAACGGCCCGGCCGCTCGCCGGTCATCGGCACCAACGCACCCGTGCAATACGAGGAACGTGATGCAGACTCCAGCGCCGTTTGAGTACGAGCGGGCGACCAGCCTCGAAGGGCGCGATCGCCTCGCTGCGCGAGCACGAGGACTCCCGGGTCGTCGCCGGCGGCCACAGCCTGCTGCCGATGATGAAGCTGCGCCTGGCGCAGCCGAGCCGGCTGATCGACATCAACGATCTGACCGAGCTCGCCTACATCCGCGAGGAGGGCGACGAGCTGGCGATCGGGGCGCTCACGCGTCACGTCGACCTGCTCGAATCCGACCGGCTGTTCGAGCTGTTCCCGGCCTTCCGCGACGCCGAGCACGTGATCGCCGACCCCGTCGTGCGCAACCGCGGCACGATCGGCGGCTCGCTCTGTCAGGCCGACGCGGCCGAGGATCTCTCCGCGGTCTGCTCGGCGCTGAAGGGCGTCGTCGTGATCCAGGGCGCCGACGGCACGCGCAAGGTCGCAATGGACGAGTTCCACAAGGGCCCGTGGACGACCGCGGTCGGCGACGGCGAGATCGTCACCGAGATCCGCTTCGCGATCAGGCCGGGCGCCGGCAGCGCGCACGAGAAGGTCGAGCGGCGCGCGGGCGACTGGGCGATCGCGGCGGCCTCCGCGGCACTGTGGCTCGACGGCCACAAGATCGCCGGCTCGGGTATCGGACTGTCCGCCGTCGGCCTGATGACGATCGATCTCACCCGTGCCGAGGAACTGCTCAACGGCCAGGTACCGAGCGACGAGCTGTTCACGCAGGCGGGCGTCATCGCCTCCGAGGACTGCTCGCCGATCCCCGACAGCCGCGGGCCGATCGACTACAAGCGCCACCTCGCGGGCGTGCTCACGAAACGCGCCCTGCGGACCGCCGCGGCCCGCGCCCTTAAGCAGGAGGGGTAGAGAAATGGACATCTCGATCGTCATCAACGGCGAGACCGTCACGCGCGAGGTCGAGCCGCGAACGCTGCTCGTGCACTTCATCCGTGACACCGAGGGCCTGACGGGCACCCACTGGGGCTGTGACACGTCGAATTGCGGCGCCTGCGTCGTGCTGATGGACGGCAAGCCGCTGAAGTCGTGCACGGCGCTCGCGGCGATGTGCGTCGGTCACGAGATCAGCACCGTCGAGTCGCTCGAGGTCGACGGTGAGCTGGACCCGATCCAGCAGGGCTTCCACGAGCTGCACGCACTCCAGTGCGGCTTCTGCACCCCCGGGATGCTGATGACCGGCAAGGCGCTGCTCAACGAGAACCCGAACCCGACGGAGGCCGAGATCCGCACCGCGATCAGCGGCGCGATCTGCCGCTGCACGGGCTACAAGAACATCGTCGCCGCCGTTCAGTGGGCGGCAGAGCATCAGGAGGCCAAACGATGAGCGCGATCGAAGACCGGCCGATCGGCTTCGGGCGCCTGAAGCGCAAGGAGGACGCGCGCTTCATCCGCGGCAAGGGCAACTACCTCGACGACATCCGCCTGCCCGGCATGGTCCACATGGCGATCCTGCGCTCGCCGTTCGCGCACGCCACGATCAACTCGATCGACACGAGCGCCGCGCTCGCGCTGCCGGGCGTCGCCGCGGTGATCACGGCCAAGGATCTCGAGACGCTCGGGCTGGCCTGGATGCCGACGATCTCCTACGACACGCAGGCCGTGCTCGCGGGCGACAAGGTCCGCTTCCAGGGCCAGGAGGTCGCGGCCGTGATCGCGACCGACGAGTACATCGCGCGCGACGCGCTGCAACTGATCGAGGTCGACTACGACCCGCTGCCCGCGGTCGTCAACGCCCGCAAGGCGCTCGACGACGACGCGCCGCTGATCCGCGACGACAAGGAAGGCCAGACCGACAACCTCGCCAGCCCCACGTGGGAGGCGGGCGACGAGGACGCCACCGACAAGGCGTTCGCCGAGGCGGACACGATCGTCGCGCGCGACATCATCTACCCGCGCTGCCACCCGGCGCCGCTGGAGACGTGCGGGATGATCGCCGACTTCAACCCGCAGACCGGCCAGCTCGACATCTACAACGGCAACCAGGCGCCGCACGCGCACCGCACGGTGTACGCGCACGTGGCGGGCCTCGCCGAGCACATGATCCGGATCCGCTGCGGCGACATCGGCGGCGGCTTCGGCAACAAGGTCCCCGTGTATCCCGGCTACGTGTGCGCGATCGCGGGCTCGATCGTCGCCGGCGTCCCGGTCAAGTGGATCGAGGACCGCAGCGAGAACCTGATGTCGACCGGGTTCGCCCGCGACTACATCATGAAGTCCGAGATCTGCGCGAAGGACGGCAAGATCACCGGCCTGCGCGTCGACGTGATCGCCGACCACGGCGCCTTCGACTCGACCGCGCAGCCGACCAAGTTCCCGGCCGGCTTCTTCCACATCGTCTGCGGCTCCTATGACCTGCAGGCGAGCCACGTGAAGGTCAAGGCCGTCTACACCAACAAGGCGCCGGGTGGGGTCGCCTACCGCTGCTCGTTCCGGATCACCGAGGCCGTGTATCTCGTCGAGCGGATGGTCGACGCGCTGGCGCTGGAGATGAAGGTCGACCCGATCGACCTGCGGATGCAGTCCTTCATCAACGAGGACCAGTTCCCGTACGAGACGACGACCGGCTGGACGTACGACTCGGGCGACTACCACAAGACGATGCGGGTCGCGATGGACATCGCGGGCTACGAGGACCTGCGAAGCCGAGCAGGCCTCCAAGCGTGCTCGCGGCGAGCTGATGGGCATCGGCGTGGCGTTCTTCACCGAGGGCGTGGGCGCCGGCCCGCGCAAGCACATGGACATCCTCGGCCTGTCGATGAACGACGGCGCGGACCTGCGCGTGCACCCGTCCGGCAAGGCCGTCGTGTCGCTGTCCGCGCAGACCCAGGGCCAGGGCCACGAGACGACGTTCGCGCAGATCGTCGCCGAGGAGCTCGGCATCCCGCCGGAGGACGTCGAGGTTCGCCACGGCGACACCGACAAGTCGCCCTACGGCCTCGGGACCTACGGAAGCCGCTCGACGCCGGTATCCGGCGCCGCGGTCGCGGTCGTCTCGCGCAAGGTGCGCGACAAGGCCCGGGCGATCGCGGCGACGATCCTCGAGACGCGCCTGGAGGACCTCGCCTGGGAGAAGGGCCGCTGGTACGTCAAGGGCGATCCCGAGCAGGGCGTCTCGATCCTCGACATCAGCAAGCGCGCCTACAGCGGCGAGGCGCTGCCGGCGGGCTTCGAGGGCGGCCTGGACGCCCAGGTCATCTACGACCCGCCGAACCTCACCTACCCCTACGGCGCCTACATCGCGGTCGTCGACATCGACCCCGAGACCGCCCACGTGACCGTCCGCCGCTTCATCGCGGTCGACGACTGCGGCGTGCGCATCAACCCGATGATCGTCGAGGGGCAGATCCACGGCGGGCTGGCCGAAGGCATCGGCATCGCGCTGATGGAGGTCATCACGTTCGACGACGAGGGCAACTGCCTCAACGGGTCCTTCATGGACTACCTGATCCCGACCGCGCTCGAGGTCCCGGACTTCGAACTGGGCGAGACGATCACGCCGTGCCCGCATCACCCGCTCGGCGCCAAGGGCGTCGGCGAGTCGCCCAACGTCGGCTCGCCGCCGGCGATCGTCAACGCGGTGATCGACGCGCTGTATGAGACCCACGGCGTGGACCAGCTCGACATGCCCTGCACCCCGGCACGGGTCTGGGCCGCGATGCAGGGGAACGCCGAGCCCCCGCAATGAACGACGTGGAGCACCTCGCCCCCGATGTCGAGACGCTCGCGCAGCGGCTCGCCTCCTTCGACTATCTCGTCGACGAGGGGCTGGCCACGGCGTTGTTCTTGAGCCTGCGCCTTCCGCAGCCGCTGCTGCTGGAAGGCGAGGCCGGGGTGGGCAAGACCGAGGCCGCCAAGGCGCTGGCCGCGGTCCTGGACACGCCGCTGATCCGGTTGCAGTGCTACGACGGGATCGACGCGAGCGAGGCGCTCTACGAGTGGAACTATCCGCGGCAGCTCTTGTCGATCCGGCTGGCCGAGGCCAACGACGCCACGCTGACCGAGGACGCGCTGTTCGGTCCGGACTACCTGGTCGCGCGGCCGTTGCTGCGCGCCCTGCAGCACCCGGGGCCGCGGCCCGCGGTGCTGCTGATCGACGAGATCGACCGCGCCGACGACGACTTCGAGGCCTTCCTGCTCGAGCTGCTCGCCGAGGCGTCGGTGACCATCCCGGAGCTGGGAACGATCCGCGCGGAGCATCCGCCGGTGATCGTCCTGACGTCGAATCGCACGCGCGATCTGCACGACGCCGTCAAGCGCCGCTGCCTTTACCAGTGGATCGAGTACCCGGACGCCGCGCGCGAGGTCGAGATCGTCCGCCGGCGCGTCCGCGGCGTCTCGGAGTCACTGGCCGTGCAGGTGGTGGCCGCGGTGGGGAAGCTGCGCGAGGGTGACATCCAGAAGCCACCCGGCATCGCCGAGGCGATCGACTGGCTGAAGGCGCTCGAACTGCTGAAGGTCGACACGCTGGACGCGACGACGATCGGGCGCACGCTGGGCAGCGTGTTGAAGTACAGCGAGGACCAGGACGTCATCCGCGCCACCGGCCTGGAGTCGCTGGTGTGAGGGTCGAGACCATCGAGCTCGACCTGGCGCCGCTGGTGACCGCGTTCGGACGGCGCCTGCACGCGGCGGGTGTGCCGGTGACCCCGGAGCGATCGTCGCGGCTGGCGAGCGCGCTGACCTTGACGCGGCCCGTGTCGCGCACGCGCCTGTACTGGACGGCGCGCGCGGTCATGGTGTCCGATCACGCGCAGCTCGCCGCCTTCGACCGCGAGTTCTTCACGGTGTTCGGATCGCGCGTGGACGGGTCCGACGACGCGCACGACGAGCGCCACGACGCCGCGGGCGCGGAGGTTGCGCCCGGCGAGGACCGCCCGGCGCCGACCGGCGGCACGGGCGGCTCGGTCTCCGGCGACGTGCCCGGCGACGAGGGCGGCACGGACCGCGAAGCGCCGGGCGGCGGCCGCTCCGCGGGCGCGCAGGCGCCGCGCGACGGCGAGCTGTCCGGGGTTCCCGGCGCCGGCAGCGCCCGCGGGCGCGCCGCGGCGGCCGCCGGCGAGGCAGGCGAGGAGGAGGGCGAGGCGGGCGCCCCGACGCTGGCCAGCGTCTCCGAGCGTCTCGGCCGCAAGCGCTTCGACGCGCTCCAGCCCGGCGAGCTGGCGCAGCTCTACCAGCTGATGACGCAGATCAAGCTCGCGACGCCGACGCGCCGCACCCGGCGGGCCGACCGTGCCCGCCGCGGCGAGCACGTCGACCTCCGGCGCACGCTGCGCGGCGCGCTGCGCACCGCCGGGGACCCGATCACGCTCGCCCACCGGCGCCGCCGCGTCGTGCCCCGCCGGCTCGTCCTGCTGTGCGACATCAGCGGCTCGATGGAGCCTTACGCCCGCGCCTACCTGCAGTTCCTGACGTGCGCGGGCAAGGACGCCGAGGCCTTCGTCTTCGCGACGCGGCTGACGCGGATCACGCGGGCGCTCGCCACCCGCAGCCCTCAGCGCGCGATCCAGCGCGCGGCGGCCGCCGCACCCGACTGGTCCAGCGGGACCCGCATCGGCGACGCGCTGAAGGCGTTCAACGATCGTCATGGCCGCCGCGGCATGGCCCGCGGCGCCGTCATCGTGATCCTCTCGGACGGCTGGGAGCGCGGCGAGCCGCAGCTCGTGGGCCGCGAGATGGAGCGGCTGGCGCGGCTCGCGCACCGGATCGTGTGGGTCAACCCGCGCGTGTCCGCGGCGGGCTTCGTCCCGCGCGCGGGTGGCATGGTCGCGGCGCTGCCGTACATCGACGCGCTCGTCTCCGGCCACTCGCTGGCGGCGTTGACCGGCGTCGCCGAGGCGATCGCCGGCCGCGACACCGTGATCGCCGCGCCGGAGGGCGAGGAAGCGGACGAGCCCTGGGGCAGCGCGACGCCCGTCGCCGGCAGCTCGGTGGCGATGCCGAGCGGCTACGGCCCCAGCCGAGGAAGGACGACACCGGGATGGAGCCTGTGAAGACCTGCATCTACCCGGGCTGCGAGCGCCCCGCCGTACCGCCGCATCCCGCCGGCGGGCCGCAACCCGCCTTCTGCGATCTCGAGCAGCACAACGCGCTGTCGGCCCACCTGGAGCGGCAGCGCCTCGAACAAGCGAAAGGAGCCGAGAATGGCTGACGAGGCGTATCGCGCGGTGTTCCTGCGCATCCACCCGACCGGCAAGATGGTGCTGAGCCTCACCACCGAGGCCGACGGCAACGAGGGGCGCTACGCCCAGCTCGTCGCCGCCGAGCTCGGGGTGCCGGCGCTCGACGTCAAGGTCGTCCCCGCCGACGAGAGCCGGTTCGGGTCCGGCCACGGCTTCAACACGAGCCCCTCCGACGGCGTCCCGGACGCGATCGCGAGCGCGACGGAGAAGATCCGCACCAAGGCGCAACTGCTCGCGGGCATGGCGCTGGAGGCACCGGCGGACGAGCTGCGCTGGGAGGACGGCGTGTTCGTCGGCGCCGCGGGCGCCCAGACGATCGCCGACCTCGCCCTGTACGCGCACGGCTCGGGCGCGCTGCCGCCCGGGGTCGAGGGCGGACTGGATGCGCAGGCCGTCTACCGATGACCGCGCTCGGCCCTGAGAACGGGACGCTGACCGTCCGCACCGGCAAGGCGGGCGCCGCAGCCAAGGCAGGTCACAACCTCGTGATCGAGGTCACCCGCTGGCAGGGCACGCTGTCGCCTGAGACCGTCGAGCTGACCGCCGACGCGCGCTCGCTGCGCGTGCGCTCCGGCAGCGGCGGCATGTCGCCGCTCGGCGACGAGGAGAAGGCCGGCATCTCGCAGACGATCGACGACGAGGTGCTCGAGGGCGGGAACATCTCCTACCGCTCGACCGCCGTCACGGCGCGCGAGGACGGCTACGACGTCGCGGGCGAACTCGACCTGCTCGGCGTCCGCGCTCCGCTCTCGTTCTCGCTCGCCTTAGACGGTGAGCACCTGACCGGAAGCGCCTCGGTCAAGCAGACCGACTGGCGCATCAAGCCCTACTCGGCGCTGTTCGGGACCCTCAAGGTCGCCGACGTCGTCGAGGTCGCGATTGACGTAACCCTTCCAAGGAGCCCATCAGATGGTTGAACTCGATCACTCGTTCACGACCGGCAAGCCCGCCGACTACAACTGGGACGCGGTCCTGGACCTCGACCGGATCATCCCCTGCGTCGAGGGCGGCAAGGTGATCGAGCTCGAGAGCCCCGATCTGGCGAAGGCCGAGATCAAGGTGAAGATGGGCGCGATGTCGATGACCTTCAAGGGCACCGTCGCGGTGATCGAGCGCGACGAGGTCGCCAAGCGCGCGGTGCTGCGGATCAAGTCCAAGGACACCGGCGGGACCGGCTACGCCAACGCCGACGTGGCGTTCACGCTCGCCGACGGCGGCGGGACGATCCATACGGCCGCGACGATCAGCGGCAAGGCCGCGTCGATGGGCGAGGGCGTCGTCGCCAGCGTGCTCGACGCGCTGATCAACGACTTCACCGGGAAGCTCGCGACGATCTGAGATGGCCGAGCGGATGGTCATGCGCGCGGTGCGCGCGGGTGAGGTCCCGCCCGACGGCGGAACCGCGCTCCAGGACAACCCCGACCGTCCGGTCTTCCGCGGCCACGGCCCGTACGACTACGTCTGCGTGGAGTGCGGGAACCTGCTGGCCGAGGCCATGAGCCTCGAGTACATGAACAAGCGCGTGCGGATCAAGTGCGGGCGCTGCAGGACGATCAACGTCGCCGTCTACGACCACAAGGGCGAGACATGACGACGATCGGCTTCGGCTCCGTCCGGCGCAAGGAGGACGCGCGCTTCATCCGCGGCCAGGGGCACTACGTCGACGACGTCCAGTTGCCGCGGATGCTGCACGGCGCGGTCCTGCGCTCGCCGGTCGCGCACGCGCGGATCGTCTCGATCGACACCTCCGCGGCGCTCCAGCACCCGAAGGTGCATGCGGTCATCACCGGGGCCGATCTCGAGGCCTCCGACATGGCGTGGATGCCGACGATGTCGGCCGATCGCCAGGCCGTGCTGGCGACCGACAAGGTGCGCTTCCAGGGGCAGGAGGTCGCGTTCGTGATCGCCGACGATCGCTATTCGGCGCGCGACGCGCTGGAGCTGATCGACGTCGACTATGAGCTGCTCCCGCCGGTGGTCGACGCGCGGCTCGCTCTGGAGCCGGACGCGCCGGTGATCCGCGATGACGAGCCCGGCCGGATCGACAACCACATCTTCGACTGGGAGGCCGGCGACGCGGCCGCGACGGCGGCGGCCTTCGCACGCGCGGACGTCGTGGTCGAGCAGGAGATGCAGTTCCCGCGCTCGCACCCGGCGCCGATGGAGACCTGCGGCGCGGTCGCGGACTTCGATCGCGTCAGCGGCAAGCTGACGGTCTGGTGCACGACCCAGGCGCCGCACGCGCACCGGACGCTCTACTCGCTCGTGACGGGCCTTGCCGAGCACCGGATCCGGGTCATCTCGCCCGATGTCGGCGGCGGCTTCGGCAACAAGGTGCCGGTCTATCCCGGCTACGTCTGCGCGATCGCCGCGGCGCGGCTGCTCGGGCGACCGATCAAGTGGATGGAGGACCGCTCCGAGAACCTGATGTCGACCGGTTTCGCGCGCGACTTCGTGATGAAGGGGCGGATCGCCTCGACGCGCGAGGGCAGGCTGCTGGCCGTCGGCGTGGACGTGATCGCCGACCACGGCGCGTTCAACGCGACCGCGCAGCCTTCGCGCTATCCGGCCGGGTTCTTCAGCGTCTTCACCGGCTCCTACGACGTCTCCGCGGCGCATTGCGCGGTCACCGGCGTCTACACGAACAAGGCGCCCGGCGGCGTCGCGTACGCGTGCTCGTTCCGGATCGCCGAAGCGGTGTATCTGGTCGAGCGCTGCATGGACTGCCTCGCGGGCGAGCTGGGCGTCGACCCGGTCGAGCTGCGATTGCAGAACCTGCTGCGGCCGGACCAGTTCCCGTACGCCTCCAAGACCGGCTGGGTCTACGACTCCGGCGACTACGAGCGCGCGATGCGGATGGCGATGGAGATCGCGGGCTATGACGATCTGCGCGCCGAACAGGCGGACAAGCGTTCGCGCGGCGAGCTGATGGGGATCGGCGTCTCGTTCTTCACCGAGGCGGTCGGCGCGGGGCCGCGCAAGCACATGGACATGTTCGGGCTGGCGATGAACGACGGCGCGGCGCTGCGGATCTCTCCCACCGGGACCGCGCAGCTCTCGATCAGCGTGCAGTCGCAGGGCCAGGGCCACGAGACGACCTTCGCGCAGATCGTCTCGCACGAGCTCGGCATCCCGACCGACGACGTCGACGTCATTCACGGCGACACCGACTCGACGCCGTACGGGCTCGGGACCTACGGTTCGCGCTCGACGCCGGTGAGCGGCGCGGCCGCGGCCTTGGCGGCGCGCAAGGTGCGCGACCGGGCGCGGATCGTCGCCGGCGCGATGCTCGAGGTCTCACCCGACGATCTCGAGTGGGACTCCGGCCGCTGGGCGGTGGTCGGCGACCCATCGCAGGGCGCCTCGATCGCCGAGATCGCGCTGGCCGCGCGCGGGCCGATCGAGCTGCCCGAGGGCATCGAGGCCGGGCTCGATTCCGAGGCGGTCTACGACCCGCCGAACCTGACCTTCCCGTTCGGCGCCTACCTCTGCGTCGTCGACGTCGACCCGGGGACCGCGCACGTGAAGGTGCGGCGGTTCATCGCGGTCGACGACTGCGGCGTGCGGATCAACCCGATGATCGTCGAGGGTCAGATCCACGGCGGCCTGACCGACGGCGTCGGGATGGCGCTGATGGAGATGATCGCCTTCGACGACGACGGCAACTGCCTCGGCGGGTCGCTGATGGACTACCTGATCCCGACCGCCGTCGAGGTCCCCGACTGGGAGACCGGCATGACCGTCACGCCGTCTCCGCACCACCCGATCGGGGCGAAGGGGGTCGGCGAGTCCGCGACCGTCGGCTCGCCGCCCGCGATCGTCAACGCCATCTGCGACGCCCTGGGCGTCCGCCACGTCGACATGCCATGCACACCGTCCCGCGTCTGGGACGCGATGCGAGGAAAGGGAACGCCGCCGCAATGATCAAGGGTGATCTCGTACAGGAGATGGAGCAGTTGCTCGCCGATCGCGTGCCGTTCGTGACGGCGACCGTCGTGCGCGCCGCAAAGCCCACGAGCGTGCGCCCGGGCGACGCCGCGATCGTGCTGTCGGACGGGACGATCGACGGCTTCGTCGGCGGCGTCTGTGCGCAGGCGTCCGTGCGCCTGCACTCGGCCCGCGTGCTGGAGACCGGTGAGGCCGTGCTGCTGCGGCTGCTGCCCGGCGCGGGGGAGGACGCCGAGGCCGACGGCGTCGTGGTCGCCCACAACCCCTGCTTGAGCGGAGGCTCGCTGGAGATCTTCCTCGACCCGCATCTGGCCGCGCCGCGCGTGCTGATCGTGGGCGAGACGCCGATCGCCCGCGCGCTGGAGGAGGTCGCGCGGGCGGCGGGCTACGCCGTCGGGCGCGGGGGCGAGATCGACCCGCAGCCGTCCGATGCGGCGCTGATCGTCGCCTCGCACGGGGACGACGAGGAGGTGCCGGCTCTGTCCGCCGCGCTGCAGGCCGGCGTCGGGTACGTCGGCCTGGTGGCGAGTACCAAGCGCGGGCTCGCCGTCCTGGAGTCGCTGGACGTCGATGAGGCGCTGCAAGCGCGAGATCCACACGCCCGCGGGCCTGGACATCGGCGCGCGCGCACCCGCGGACATCGCGATCTCGATCCTCGCCCAGATGGTCGCCGAGCGCACGACGCACGCACCCGTGAGCGCCGCGCCCGAGACCGCGGTCGACCCGGTCTGCGGCATGCAGGTGATCGCGAGCGAGACGACGCCCAACCTCTGCATCGGCGGCGAGCGCATCTACTTCTGCTGCGAGGGCTGCCGCTCCACCTACGCCGCGGAGCATGTCACCGCGAGTTAGCGGACTGGTGCTGGCGGCCGGCGGCTCGAAGCGGCTCGGGCAGCCGAAGCAGCTGCTGCCCTTCGGCGACGCGACGCTGCTCGACCACGTGCTCGGCGTCGCGCGGGCGTGCGCGTTCGATCAGCTCGTCTGCGTGCTCGGCGGGGCGTGCCTCCGAGGTGCGCACGACCGTCGACCTGGACGGCGTCGAGGTCGTGGTCAACGAGGTCTTCGGGACGGGCTGCTCATCCTCGATCGCCGCTTCGCTGCCGGTGGTCGACGGCGACGTGCTGGTGCTGATGCTCGGCGACCAGCCGGGCGTCGCTGCCCGCTTCGGTGCGCGCGCTGCTCGCGGGCCGCGGCGACGCGCCGCTGGCGGTCTGCCGCTACGAGGACGGGCGCGGGCATCCGTTCGCCTTCGCCCGCTCGGTGTTCGGCGAGCTGGCTGAGCTGCACGGCGACAAGGGCGTCTGGAAGCTGCTCGACCGCCGCGCGTCCGAGGTCGTCGAGGTGCCCGTCGCGGGCGACGTCCCGCGCGACATCGACACCTGGGACGACTACCGATCTCTGCACAGCGCCTAGGGTTGGGGGATGGAAATCGCGAGCCTGCTGGCCGAGCTGTGCGCCGTCTCCGCTCCTTCGGGGGCCGAGGGCGAGCTCGCCGATCTGCTGAGCGCCCGCTGGGAGCCGCGCTGCGAGTCGCTGCGCCGCGATCGGGTCGGCAACCTCGTCGCGCGTGTCGGCGGGAGCGGGCCGCGCGTGCTGCTGCAGGCGCACATGGATCAGGTCGGCTACATCGTCCGCCACGTCACCGACGACGGCTACCTGCTGCTCGACGGCTCCCAGGGCGACCGGCGCAACGGGCCGGAGCGCCGGCACCCGATCGGACAGCCGGTGCGCGTGCTGCTGCGCGACGGCGCGTGGCTCGACGGGCTGATCGCCGCGTCCAGCGGCCACGTGCTGACCGCCGCGCAGCGCGACGAGCACCGCCTCGGCTACGACGACTTCTGGGTCGAGTTGGGGCTCGATTCCCGCGATGCCGTGCAGGGCGCGGGCGTCCATATCGGGTCGCCGATCGTCTTCTCCGCGCCGGTGCGCACGATCGGCGAGCTGCTGATCGGGCCGGCGATGGACAACCGGGTCGGGCTGGCGATCATGGATGCCGTACTCGACGCGGTGGCGTTCGGAGACGCTCGCCTGCGAGCTCTGGCTGGGCGCAACGGTCCAGGAGGAGAACGGCCTGCACGGGGCGCGCGTGCTCGGCGCCGCCGAGCAGTTCGACGCCGCGATCGCGCTCGACGTCGGTCTCGCCGGTGACATTCCGGCGGTCGACTCCCGCGAGTACTCGACCAGCCTCGGGGCCGGCCCGATCGCCGTGCATCGCGACACCGGCATCGTCTACGACCGGCTGCTCACCCAGCACCTGCTGGCGCTGGCCGCCGGTGCGGGCATCCCGGCGCAGGACGGGCTGTTCGCCGGCTACGGCTCCGACGGGCTGGCGCTGGCCGAATCCGGCTCGCCGACCGCGCTGCTGACCGTGCCGACGCGCTACACGCACACCGCCTACGAGACGGTGCACCCGGACGACCTCGCGGCGACCGTCGACCTCCTGGTGGCGCTCGTCACCAGCGCGCTTCCGGCCCGGCCGTAGCTCCGATGGCCTCGGCGCTCTTCCTCCTGGTGCTGTCGGTCGGGATGATCGCGGCCGGCTGGGGCTACGTGAAGACGGCGCGGCGGATGCGGGCCTTCGAGACCACCCGCGGGACGGTGATCGGGCGTGAGGTGGCGACGCTGACCGGCGGCCACCGCGAAGGCCGCTGGGGCAAGGGCGGCAACTACCGGCCGCTGGTGATCTACACCTACGACGTCGGCGGCGTCTCCTACACCTCGGACCGCTTCAGCTACGCGGCCCGCGGCTACAAGCGCGGCGTCGTCGAGCAGCAACTCGCCGCGCTGCCCGACGAGGTCGACGTCTACTACGACCCCGCGTCGCCCCAGGAGGCGTACCTCGAGAAGCACAGCCCGACGATCGGGAACCTCCTGGTCGCCGGTGGCGCCGCCGGCGTGCTGATCGCCCTGTCGCTGCTCCTCACCTGACCGCCTGCATCGACGTCGTCGCCCAATGGGCGAGCGTTGAGTTTCTCGCGCTCTACTCCAGAAACTCGACGCTCGAGACGTTGCGAACTCATGCACCTGTCAATCGGCGAACTGGTCGACCTGGAGGCCCGTGTCGGACTCGGCCTTGCGGGAGCAGCCTGAGAGAACTCCCAGGAAACTCTCAGCGTCCTTCTTCGCTCGCTCTTCGACGCGTGCGCCACCGTTTTGGCGCGTCGATGCCCTCACGGACGAGAAGAAGAGCGGTCAAACCGAAGCCCAGCCCCCGCCAGCGCCCCGGTGCGAAGCGCACGCGGCGCCGGCCTGGCGCGCTCACGGCGCTGCTCGTGGGCGCGGCCGCGGGGGCCATCCTGATCGCGGTGCTCAGCCTGCGCGGTGCGCCGAGCACGCTCGTCTCAGAGCGCACGGTGACCGTCACGCGCGGCGTGATCCAGACGGTCGTGTCGGGCAGCGGGAACCTCGACCCGGCGAACCAGATCGACCTCAACTTCGCCACCAGCGGGAAGATCACGAAGATCTACACCAAAGCCGGCGCGCACGTCAGCCAGGGCGAGATGCTCGCCCGGATCGACAACCGCAGCGCGAAGGTCGCGCTTGCCCAGGCCCAGGCCGATCTCGTCGACGCCGAGGACGCCCTCGAGAGCGCCGAAGCGAGCGGGAGCACGACCACGACGGCCAGCGCCGACACGTCGACAAGCGGAACGAGCACGGCCGTCGCCTCGACGACGAACGCGTCGCTCGCCGGTGCGTCCTCGGTTCAGACGATCGCGGTCGCCGCGCAGGTGACGCCCACGCCAACGCCGACACCGACACCCACCCCGACGCCGACCGAGCCGCCGACGCCGACTCCCGACCCCGACGCCGCGGCCTAAACCGACCGCGACGCCTCGACCCAAGCCGACCGCGACGCCCAAGGCGACGTCCACGCCGAGCCCGTCCGCAACACCGGGCGGCGTCAGCGGCGCACCGTCGGGCGGTGGCGGTGGCGGTGGCGGCGGCGGCGCTCGCTCCTCCGGCGGCGGCTCGTCGTCCGGCGGCGGCGCGGCCGCCTCCTCCTCGGGCGGTTCCTCCTCCGGCGCAAGCGCCTCCTCGGCCGGCGGTTCGGCCCAGAGCGTCGAGTCCGCGCAGGCCGCGGTCGACAAGGCGCAACTCTCGCTCGAGGAGGCTGAGGAGGCGCTCGACGACACCGTCCTGCGCGCGCCGATGCCCGGCACGGTCGCCTCGGTCTCGCTCTCGGTCGGCGACACCGCCGGCACCGGCTCCGGTGGCGGCGCCACCGGGTCGGACACGTCGAGCGGCTCGTTCATCGTGCTCGCGCAGCTGAGCCGCCTCAAGCTCGAGGTGGGTCTCAGCGAGTCCGACATCGGCAAGGTCGAGGTCGGCCAGAGCGCGACCGTCACCGTCAACGCCGCGTCGGGGGAGGAGGTCGCCGCCCACGTGACCTCGGTCGGCGTGCTCCCGACCGAATCGACCGGGACGACCGGCAGCAGCGCGGTCAGCTACCCGGTCGTGATGACGCTCGACCAGAGCACCGAGGGCCTGAAGGCGGGGATGAGCGCCACGGCGGACATCGTCGTCTCGCGCGTCACCGGGCTCGCGGTGCCGAGCCAGGCGCTGCGCGGCTCGTCGGTGACGGTCGAGCGCAACGGCGAGCGCACGGCGCAGCGCGTCCAGACCGGCGTCGTCGGCGACAGCGCGACCCAGGTGGTCAGCGGGCTCAACGCCGGGGACAAGGTGATCGTCACCTCCACGAGCGCGCTGTCCGGCCAGACCGCGTCGGGCGGCGGCCTGCAGCAGGGCCGGACCGGTCTCGGCGGCGGCGGTGGTTTCGGGGGTGCCGGGGGCGGCGGCTTCCGCGGCGCCGGTGGCGGGGGCTTCGGTGGCGGCCCGCCTGGAGGGCCCGGCGGTTGAGCCGGGTCGTCCCGGCTGGAGAGCCGGTGGCGGTCGCGCCGGCGCCGCGACCGGTGATCGAGCTGCGCGACGTCACGCGCGAGTACCGCGTGACCGAGGACATCGTCGTCCACGCGCTGCGCGGGGTGTCGGTGCGGATCGAGCGCGGCGAGTACGTCGCCGTGATGGGCAGCTCCGGCAGCGGCAAGAGCACGCTGATGCACATCGTCGGCTGCCTTGACTCGCCGACCGCGGGCAGCTACCTCCTCGACGGCGCCGACGTGCGCGACATCGACGAGGACGACCTCGCGGACCTGCGCAATCGCAAGATCGGCTTCGTCTTCCAGGCCTTCAACCTCGTCCCGCGCACGAGCGCGCTGGCCAACGTCGAGCTGCCGCTGACCTACGCCGGGCTGCCGCGCGCCGATCGCCGCCGCCGCGCGCTCGCGGCACTGGCCGCGGTCGGCATGGAGGATCGCGTCAACCACCAGCCCTCCAAGCTCTCCGGCGGCCAGCAGCAGCGGGTCGCGGTCGCCCGCGCGATCGTCACCAATCCCGCGCTGATCCTCGCCGACGAGCCGACGGGCAACCTCGACTCGCACTCCACCGACGAGGTGCTCGAAGTCTTCGCCCGCCTCAACGACGCGGGCCGGACGGTCGTGTTGATCACCCATGAGGAGGATGTCGCCGCGCGGGCGCGCCGCGTGATCCGGCTCGGCGACGGCGAGATCATCTCGGACGAGGTCGACCAATTGAGCGGTCCCGAGATCCTGCGGATCGCCCTGGCGGGCGTCGCCGCGAACAAGCTTCGCTCCGGGCTCACGATCCTCGGCATGACGATCGGCGTCGCCGCCGTGATCATCCTCGTGGCGGTCGGCAACGGCTCCAAGCTCGCGGTGCAGGAGCGGATCAACGCGCTCGGCTCCAACGTCCTGCTCGTGCAGCCGCAGGGCGGCCGCTTCGGCCCCGGGGGCGGGGGAGGCGGCGGCGTGAGCTTCACGACCAAGGACGCCGAGGCGCTCGGCGACAGCTTCAACGCGCCCGACGTCGCGCGCGTGTCCCCGGTCGTCAACGCGACCGGGACGACGCTCGTCAGCGGCTCGACCAGCTACCAGCCGAGCACGTTCACCGGCACTGTGCCCGCGTACGCGAAGACGCGCGACTACGACATCGCCAGCGGCGAGATGTTCACCGACGAGGACGTCAAGACGCACCGGCGCGTGGTCGTCCTCGGGCCGACGGTCGTCCAGAATCTCTTCAGCGGCGCCGACCCGGTCGGCCAGAGCGTCCGCGTCAACGGGACCTCCTTCCAGGTCGTCGGCGTGACCGACGCCAAGGGCTCGAACGGCATCCAGGATCAGGACGACATCGCGCTCGCCCCGCTGACCGCCGTCCAGGACGCGCTCACCGGCTACGGCAGCGGGCTGAGCTCGATCACCGTGGAGGCCGCAAACGCCGGCGCGCTCGACGCGGCCCAGGCCGAGGTGACCTCGATCCTGACGGAGCGCAAGAGCGTCTCCGACCCGACCAACCCGGGCTTCCAGGTGATCAACCAGGGCGCCGTGCGCGAGGCCTCGGACGCCAGCACCGACGTCTTCACGACGCTGCTCGGCGCGGTCGCCGCGATCTCGCTGCTGGTGGGCGGGATCGGCGTGATGAACATCATGCTCGTCTCGGTCACCGAGCGCACGCGCGAGATCGGCATCCGCAAGGCGATCGGCGCCCGCCGCGCCGACATCCTCGCGCAGTTCCTGACCGAGGCGGTGCTCGTCTCGGCCTTGGGCGGCATCACGGGCGTGGTCGTCGGGATCGTCGGCAGCCAGTTCACGATCGCCGGCGTCGAGCCCGCCATCGCCCTCTACTCAGTCTTCCTCGCGTTCGGCGCCTCGGTGCTCGCGGGGCTGTTCTTCGGCACCTACCCCGCGGGCCGCGCGGCGCGCATGCGCCCGATCGACGCGCTGCGCTTCGAGTGACCCTCCGACCTGGAGCACCTTGGGCATGACCACTGACACGATCGATCTCGAAGAAGAACTGCCGCGCCGCGAGCGCCGGCGGCTGGTGACGCCCGTGGGCATCGCGGCCGCTGTCGTGGTGATCGCCGCGCTCGGATTCCTCGGCGGCGTGGAGGTCCAGAAGTCGCGCGGCGCGAGCACACCGACCGGCCGCCTCGCCGGAGGCGCGGGCGGGTTCCCCGGCGCGGGCGCCCGCACCGGCGCTCCCGGCGCCGCGGGCGGCGCGGGGGGCGGCGGCGCCGCGCAGCAGACCAACGCGACGGTCGGCGAGGTCTCAAGCGTCGACGGCAAGACGATCTACGTCGACGACGCGACCGGCAACACGGTCAAGGTCAAGCTCGCCAAGGGCGGCAAGGTCACGCGCACCGCGGTGACGGGCGCGAGCTCGATCCACCCGGGCGACACCGTGATCGTGCAGGGCGAGGCCGCCTCCAGCGGAACGGTCGTGGCGAGCTCGATCCGCGCGACCGCGAGCAACGCGGACGCGGGCTTCGGTGGCGGATTCGGCGGCGCGGCACCGGGGGCCACCGGCGCCCCGGGCGGCGGCTAGGACTCAGAAAGGAACTGATATGTCAGAGGACACGCACGAAGTCGAGTACGAGGAATA
Organism: uncultured Solirubrobacteraceae bacterium; assembly: GCA_963848475.1. Lineage (GTDB taxonomy): Bacteria > Actinomycetota > Thermoleophilia > Solirubrobacterales > Solirubrobacteraceae > Solirubrobacter. The sequence goes on from CAWKDW010000015.1 coordinate 64,607, forward strand.
CGAGGAGAGCTGGACGGGGCGGATCGTGATCGCCGCCGTCGTCGCGCTCGCCCTGATCGCCGGCGCGTTCTTCGCCGGCAAGGCGATGGCCGGCAGCAGCGGTCCGGCGACGCTCGCCGAGGCCGTGACACAAGCCCAGGCCGGCGATCTCCCCTGTGGCGACACCGGCGCAGCGGCGCCCGCCGGAACCCCCGGCGCGGCCGCGCCCGAAGGCACCCCGCCCGCAGACGGCGCGCCCGGGGCGGGCGGCGGCGGGTTCCTCCTGCGCGCGATCTGCCAGCCCGACAGCCAGCAGGCGGGCGCGGGTGCGGGCCCGGGCCAGGGTGGCGGACGCTTCGGCGGGGGCGGCGGCCTCGGCCAGACGGGTCAGGTCACGGCGGTCAGCGCGGACTCGCTGACCCTGACGACCCCGCGGGGCGAGACCAAGGTCACGCTCGACGGCTCCACCACCGTCAACAAGACCTCCGAGGGCGCCGCCACCGACATCAAGACCGGCGACACCGTCCTCGTCGCGGGCGCGGGCCCCAACGCGCAGGGCGCCGCGACGAGCGTGACGATCCTCCCGCAGACCGGCGGGAACTAGCCGGCGTACTTCGCGCTGAGCGTATACGGGCCGCTGCCGGACCGACGGATGACCGTGATGCGCAGCGTCTCGGTCCGGCGGTCCCGGCACGCGATCCGGTAGTGGATGCGGTCGCGCGAGTCCTTGCGGGTCGTGCGCTCGACGGTCTTGCCGCCGGAGCGCACGACGAGGTCGTAGTTGGCCTTGGCGGGGCCGTCGAGCTGGAGCGTGAAGGCGCCGTCGAGCGTGATCGGCAGCTTGAACGTGTGCGTGTTCTTGCCGGTGAAGGTTGCGCTGACACGCTTGGTCCAGGGCTGCGCGACATCGGCGGCGGCCGCGAGGGAGGAGCCCTGCGAGGGCCTGAGCACCGGGGTGAAGCGCCATGCCTCGAGCGGGAAGACCAGGCGCGCGTAGGACTCGGCCCAGGCCTCGCCGGGGTTGGAGAGGTAGTTCTCGCCCTGATCGCCGGGCACGAGCTTGCCGTCGATCGTGTTCGTGCAGACGAGCTCGTACGACGACCAGCGCTTGGGGCCGAAGTCGAGCGCGGCGAGCGGGGCGTTCGAGCGGTGGGCGGCGATGTGGTGGCCGTACTCGTGCGTGATCACGTAGTTGACCGAGAATGTGCTGTCGGCGGACTGGTCGCCGGGGACGATCATCGTCTGGTCGCTCGCGCCGTAGCAGGCGAGGATGCCGTCGCTGGGCTTGCCGCCGCAGGCGCTCGCGATCTCCGAGGAGGAGACGACGGTGACCTTCAGCGAGGCCAGTTCGGAGCCGTGGGGGAGGGTCCCGAGGAAGGTCGCGTAGGTCTGGGCCACGGCGGGGTCGCCGGTGTAGGAGGAGGCGAGCTTGACGGCGATCATCGTGCCGTCCGCGGTCGGGTAGCGCTGCGTCGTCCCCTGGATCTGCGAGGCGTGCGCTGTCACGCCGGTGATCACGCGATCCTTGAACGGCTCAGCGTGTGCAGCGACGGGGAACGCGAGCAGCGCCGGCAGGCACAGCGCCGCGCAGCGGCGGGGAAGGTGCATGACGCCGAAGCTAGAGCCGCTTTCTTAAAGCGGGCGAAGAGATCGGCTCAGCGGGTGACCTGCTGCCCGAGCAGTTCGAACGCGCGCTTGAGGCGGTCATGGGCCTTGTCGGCCTCGCGGCGGCTGGCGAAGCGGGCGGCCTGAACGGTGTTGTCCAGCCCCTGGACCATGAAGCACCATTCGCGCAAGCCGTCGCCGGTCTCCTCGGCGGCGACTTCGGTGAGGGTGAACGGCTCATCGCCGGACCGTTCGAACCTGGAACCGGGCTTGCTCACCGGCTCAGACTATCTGCAGACGGTACGGGGCGACAAGGTGGCGCTTCATGCCCGAGTCCGTGTGAAGACGTTCCGGATTGGTGAGCGGCAGTGCGCCATATTCGGCGAGGATGCTCAAGTTCACGGGCGCGAATGCCGACGACTTGGTCTGAGCCGCCCGCTTGAGGCGGCTCATCTCGTTAAGCGAACCGGACGACCCGCCTAGGATTCCCTGGGTGAACCCTGAGAATCCCAGAGCGCGCAGCTCTCAGCGGGTGACGAGCGCCGACGTCGCGGAGGCCGCCGGCGTCTCGCGCGCGACGGTGAGCTACGTACTCAACGGGGTCCACGACCGGATCTCCGAGCAGACGCGCGAGCGCGTCTATGAGGCGGCGCAGCGGCTCGGGTATGTGCCGAACGCGATGGCGTCGGCCCTGCGGGCGGGGCGGACCGAGGTCGTGCTGCTCGCGCTGCCCTCGTGGCCCTTGGGCCCCGCGGTCGCGGAGTTGGTGAGCACCGGGGTCGCGGAGCTCGAGCGGCGCGGCTACACCCCGCTGGTCCATCTGCGGCAGGGGAGCGACACGGAGAGCTTCGTGCGTGCCTGCGACCGCGTCCGGCCGGTGGGGCTGATCGCCCCCGCTGAGGCGTTGACGCCGGAACGCGTGATCTCACTCAGGGCCAATGGGACGCGAGCGATGGTCGCGATCTCGCAGAAACCGCTGGACTACGTCGCGTCGCTGGTCTTCGACCAGGCGCTGGTCGGCGAGACGGCGATCGCGCACCTGATCGAGCGCGGCCACCGCAACATCGTCGCGGTCGTCCCGAGCGAGCCCGTGTTCGCCGAGCTCGGCTCCGACCGCCTGCACGGGGCCAAGGCCTACGCGGATGCGCACGGGGCCACCCTGCACCCCGTCGAGGCCGCGTGTTCCGCGCAGGACATCGGCCGCGCGCTCGCGCCGGTCCTGGACGCAAACCCGACGGCGTTGTACGCGTTCAACGACGAGTACGCGTTCTTCGCGATCGAGGCGCTGGAGGCCTCGGGTCACGAGGTGCCGGGCGACGTCGCGGTCATCGGTTGCGACGACAGCGCCGCAGCGCGCCGCACGAAGCTGACCACGATCGCGCTCAGCGACCTGCGCCGCTGGGAGCTCCTCGGGGAGCGGCTGCACGCGCTGATCGAGGGCGCCGACGATCGCACGCCGATCTTCGGAACGCCGTCGGTGGTGCCCGGCGTCACCACTTGACAGTCCTGACGTTCACCCTCGCTAGGACGACGCCGTAGCCGGAGACGGCAACGCGAAACTCGGGGCGGGCAGACGGCCCGCCCCGCGCGGCAGCGAGATCATGGCGGCGGCGGCGATCAGCGAACCGGCGAGGCTGATCGTCAGCACGCCGAGGCCGGTGGCGACCGCCGGCGAGTGGCCGTGCAGGCTGGAGCGGTACACGGTCTCGGCGCTCGCCAGCGCGACGGCGCCGCCGACCTGGCGCAGGAGCAGCAGCGTGCCCATCGCTCCGCCGATCTGCGGCGGGGGACACCGAACGCTGCAACGCGATCTGCAGGCCCGACAACGCCGGGCCGATCCCGAGGCCGATCAGGCCCATGAAGATCAGGCTCTGCCAGTCGGGCGTGCTCGCGTCGAAGCTGGCGAAGCCGAGCGCGCCGACGGCCGCGAGGCCCGCTCCGGCCAGGACCGTGCCGCGGAACTCGAGCCGACGCGGCGATGACCATGCCGGCGACGTTGACCGACAGCAGCAGGCCGAGCAGCAGCGGGTAGATCAGCAGCCCTGAGTGGGTCGCGCTGACGTCGCGCACCTGCTGGAAGTAGCGCGGGAGCAGCAGCGCGCCGGCGTAGAGCCCGAACGTCGACGTCGCGCCCGCCAGCAGGATCGCGGAGACCTTGCGGTCGGTGAACAGGCGCAGCGGGATGATCGGCGCGACGGCGCGCCGTTCGACCCAGAGGAAGCCGACGATCACGACCGTCGCGGCGGCCATCAGACCGGCGTTGCGCTCGTTGAGGCCGATCAGGAGCAGGCCGACGCCGAGCGTCAGGAGCGCGATGCCGGCGAGATCGAGCGGCGTGCTGCGACGCTCGCTGCGACCGATCGAGGCGGGCAGCACGGTCGCCACGACCGCGAGCGCGGCGATGCCGATGGGGAGGTTGACGGTGAAGACCGAGCGCCAGCCGACGTGGTCGGTGAGGAAGCCACCGACCAGCGGGCCGGCGATGAAGGCGACGCCCATCAATCCGGCCAGCGCACCCTGCAGCGCGGCGCTGCGGCGACCCGAGTAGAGATCGGCGACGAGGATGAACGACAGCCCTTCGAGCGCGCCTGCGCCGAGACCCTGCAGCGCCCGCCACGCGATCAGCTGCTCCATGTTCTGCGCGGTCGCGGCGAGCGCCGAGCCGGCGAGGAAGATCGTGATGCCGATCAGCAGCAGCGAGCGGCGGCCGTGACGGTCTGACAGCCGCGCGTAGATCGGCAGCGAGACCGTCGCGGTCACGAGATACGCGGTCGCGACCCACACGTACAGCGAGGAGCCGCCGAGCGATTCGACGATCCGCGGCAGCGCCGTGCCGACGATCGACTGGTCGAGCATCGCCAGCAGCAGGCCGGACATGACCGCGGCGAGCAGCCAGCGGCGTCTGGTGGGGGAGAGTTCGGCCGCGGCGTGCATATGTCGAAATATACATGTCGAAAATGACATGTCAATTCTTTCATTACACTGGTGCCATGTCCCTGCGTCACGCCGTTCTCGGCCTGCTCTCGCTCTCGCCGTCCACCGGGTACGAGCTGACGCAGCGCTTCGACCGCTCGCTCAGCAACGCGTGGCACGCGAGCCACAGCCAGATCTACCCGGAGCTCTCCAAGCTGGAGGCCGAGGGCATGGTCGAAGTCGTCGCTGAGGGTGCGCGCCGCAGCCGGACGTGGGCGGCCACCGACGCCGGCCGGGAAGAGCTCCGCCGCTGGATGGTCGACGGCGAGCCGGTGCGCCCGCAGCGCAACGAGACGGCGCTGCGCTGGTTCCTCGTCTTCCTGCTCGAGCCCGCCGACCGCCGCGCGGTGCTCGAACGCGAGTGGGAATACGTGACCGCGCGAGGCGGAGGGCCGCCGTCAGTTCACGGCCGAACTCGACGCCAGCGGCCGCGGCGGTGCCTTCCGCCCGGTGCTCGATCTCGCCGAGCGGATGGACGCGGTGATGGCCGACTGGCTGCGCGAGCAGAGCGACGCGGCGAACGCCGAGCCGCGCTAAGTCACGACTTCGGTCTGGCGGAGCGCTTCCATCCGCTCCCGGCGCGGGCGGCCCGCCTCATGCACGACGGTCTTGACCACGGCGGCGAACGGAACGGCGAGGATCGCGCCGACCACGCCCAACAGCGCACCGGCGATCAGGACCGACACGATCGTCGTGAAGCCGGTGAGCGAGACCGCCCTGCGATAGACGATCGGGTAGACGACGTAGTTCTCGAGCTGCTGGTAGATCAACTGGATGATCAGCATCGCGATCGCCGCCTCGGTGCTGACGGTGAGCCCGACCGCGACGAGGATCACCGCGGCGATCGTTGCGCCGATCTGCGGGATCAGGTCGAGCAATCCGGTGATGACGGCCAGCACGAGCGGGAAGGGCAGATCGAACGCCCACGCCGAGACGCCCGCGACCGTGGCCGCGATGCAGGAGATCGCGACGTTACCGATGAGCGAGGTGGAGATCGCTCGGATCGAGTTCTCGACCACGGGACGCCAGCGGGCGTCGGTCTCGGGCGGCGTGTAGCCGAAGAGCCAGTCGGTGATCATCGGCCGCTCCATCAGAAGGAAAAGCGCGAGGAACGTCGAGCGTGACGAGCTCGAGCACGGAGCCGAAGACGTTGCCCGCGAGCCCCAGTAGCGCACTGGCCGCGTCCGGCAGGCCGGCCGCGAGCTCCTTGAGCAGGCTGGCCACGTGATCGTCGGCGCCGGCGGTCGAGAGGATGTCCTGGAACCCGGGTTTGGAGGCGAGCTCGTTCCAGAGTGCGGGCAGCGATTGCACGAACTCGGTGATCTGGTCCCACATCGGACCCGCGGTCAACAGGATCAGCAGGAACACCGAGAGAAACAGCGCCGCAAACGAGAACAGCGACGCTCGGCCGCGGTTCCAGCCGCGGTTGACGAGCGCCGCGACCACCGGATCCAGGCCGAACGCAAGGACCGCCGCGAGCAGGATCGAGACCAGCGTGCCGAGCGAGACCAGCGCGAGCGCGATCAAGCCCGCGACCGCGACGAGCGACAGAATCGTTCGCGCGGGGATCCTGATCTCGACGGGCTTGGGCGGCATCCGTCGCGAAACTACACGACCAGGTGCGGCGAGCACGGTCACGACGATGCCCGCCGTCGACGACGCGGGCGGCGGATGAAGTCCTCGGCGGCGTCGACCGTGTCGTTACCCAAGATGACCAAGGGGTTTGGTGGCAGACGGGCAGCGTGTCACGGGGCATCGCCCCTGCGGGGTGATGCAAGCTCACCCTGACGGCAGGAAATCTGACAGGGAGAATGCCCACCAATCACTCCCTCGTCGACAGCGTCCCGGCGCTGATGCCGCAGCTCCAGCGCGATCTCGCGCAGCTGGTGGCGATCCCTTCGATCTCGGTCGTGGGCTACCCAGAGCCGAGCCCGCCGCTCGTGCAGGCCTATGAGCTCGTCGTCGAGTGGTTGCGCGACGCGGGCGTGCAGAACCTCGTGGCGCTCGAGCTGCCCGGCACCGCGCCCGTCATCACGGGCGAGATCCCCGCCCCCGAGGGGGCGCCGACCGTCCTGCTCTACAGCCACTACGACGTCGTCCCGGCAGGCGACGAGTCGCTGTGGTCCTCGCCGCCGTTTGAGCCCACCGAGCGCGACGGCGCGCTGTTCGGCCGCGGCAGCGCGGACTCCAAGGCGAACATCATCAGCCACATCGGCGCGTTGCGCGCATGGGACGGCAAGCCGCCGGTCGGGATCAAGATCGTGATCGAGGGCCAGGAGGAGGTCGGCGGCGGCTCGCTGACGACCTACCCGCTCGAGCACCCCGAGGCGTTCCAGTGCGACGCGATGGTGATCGGCGACATGGGCAGCGTCCGGCCGGGCGTGCCGACGCTCACGGTGGCCCTGCGCGGCATGGCGATGGTGACGATCGAGGTCACGACCCTCGCGGGGGCCAAGCACAGCGGCCAGTTCGGCGGCGCCGCCCCGGACGCGCTGATCACGCTCCTGCACGCCCTCTCGACGCTGCACGATCCCAACGGGGACGTCGCGGTGGCCGGCCTGCGCCGTGAGGAGTGGGCGGGCGAGTCCTACAGCGACGACGAGTTCCGTGAGCTCGCCGAGGTCCTGCCCGGACTGCCGTTGTTCGGGACCGGCGGGCTCGGCTCGCGCGTCTGGTCGGGCCCGGCGATCACCGTCACCGGGATCGACGTGCCATCGGTCGAGAACGCGCTCAACGCCGTCTCCCCGCATGCGCGCGCGAAGATCAACCTGCGCGTGCATCCTGGTCAGGACGCGGCTGAGGCGCAGGCCGCGCTCGTCGCGCACCTCGAGGCGCTGCGACCGTTCGGGATCGCGCTCACGGTTCACGCGGAGGAGATCGGCAACGGCTTCTCCGCCGACACGTCCGGGCCGGGCTACGACGCGGCCCGCGCGGCGATGACCGCCGCGTGGGGGCGCGATTCGGTGCTCGCGGCCGGCGGTGGCTCGATCCCGCTGGTCAGTGCGCTGTCCGGGGCCGTCCCGGGCGCCGAGATCTTCCTCGTCGGCGCGACCGACGGCTACGCGAACATCCACGCGCCCGACGAACGCGTGCTGCTCGACGAGCTCGAGCACGCGGTCGCCTTCGAGGCCGCGTTCTTCGGCGAGCTCGCCGCGCAGTGGGCGGCCAAGAATGGCTGACGCCGCCGCTCCGGCGCCCGCCGCCGACCACACGTTCACGCAGCGGATGCTCGACGGCATCGAGCGCCTCGGCAACCGGATGCCGGACCCGGCGATCCTGTTCGTCTGGCTCTGCATCGGCGTGATCGTGCTCTCGCAGATCCTCTCGTGGATGGACATCAAGGTCACCTACCAGGTGGTGTCGCCGCCGCCGGTGACGGCCGAGGAGACGTATTACGGCGGCTCGACCGTCCCGGTCTACATCACGCCGAGCGAGCAGGAGCCCGCCGACGTCTACGAGGTCCGCACCGCGACGACCGAGATCCGCGGGTTGCTGACCGTCGACGGCGTCCGCTTCCTGTTCACGTCGTTCGTCGACAACTTCCGCAACTTCGCCGCGGTCGTGATCATCCTCGTGGTGATGATCGGCGTCGGCGTGGCCGAGGCCGCCGGGCTGATCGGGGCGCTGATCCGCAGGCTCGTCGGCGTGTCCTCGGCCGGCTCGCTGACGTTCATCATCGTGCTGCTCGGCGTCATCTCGAGCATCGCCTCCGATGCCGGCTACCTGGTGCTGATTCCGCTCGGGGCCGTCGCGTTCAAGAGCGTGGGCCGAAATCCGCTCGCCGGGATCGCGGCCGCCTTCGCGGGCGTCGCGGCGGGCTTCGGCGTCAACTTCCTGATCACGCCGCTGGACGGTGTGCTGACGGAGATCACCAACGACGCGTCCGCGCTGGTCGACCCGAACGCCGAGATCGACCTCGCGGCGAACCTGTACTTCGGCATCGTCTCGGCGCTGTTCGTCAGCGTCGTGCTGACGATCATCACGGCGCGGCTCGTCGAGGGACGGATCGGTCCGTACGACCCCGCCGAGGCCGGCGAGGTGCTCGAAGAGGCCGTCGACGAGGACGCCGGCGACGAGGCGCGCGGCCTGCGCTACACGCTGTGGGCGACGCTCGCGGCGATCGTCGTGATCGGGCTGCTGACGTTCATCCCGGGCGCTCCGCTGCAGGACCCGGAGACCGGCCGTGTGATCGGGGACTCGCCGTTCATGGACAGCCTGATCGTGATCATCGCGATCATCTTCTTCGTCGCGGGCCTCGCCTACGGCCACGGCGCGGGGACGCTGAAGGGCAGCACCGCGGTGCTCGGCGTCGATCACCAAGTCCTGGGCCGGGCTCGCGAGCCTGCTGTTCCTGTTCCTGCTGATCGCGCAGTTCATCGCGTACTTCAACTTCTCCAACATGGCGCAGGTCGCCGCCGTGAAACTCGGCGATCAACTCGAGCAGGCCAACATCGGCGCCGTCTGGCTGCTGATCGGCTTCATCCTCGTGACGATGGTCGTCGACCTGATCATGCCCGCGGCGATCGCGAAGTGGGCGATCCTGGCGCCGATCTTCATCCCGCTGCTGATCCGCCTCGACGTGACGCCGCAGACCGTGCTGGCGGCCTACCGCGTCGGCGACTCGCCGCTGAACGTGGTCACGCCGCTGATGGCCTACTTCCCGCTGATCGTCGTGTTCGTCCAGCGCTATCAGAAGAGTGCGGGCATCGGCACGGTGGTCGCGCTGATGCTGCCGTACGTGGTGATCCTCTCGATCTTCTGGATCGCGCTCTTCGTCGCCTGGTACCTGATCGGGATCCCGCTCGGGCCGGGTTCGCCGGTCCATCCCGGATAGTCACGCCCGCGGCGCGCGCGCCTGATGGACGACAGCACGATCACGTTCGTCGTCCTCGGCGCCGTGGTGGCGCTGTTCGTGTGGGACCGCTTCCCCGTGGCGATCGTCGCCATCGGCGTCGCGCTCTCGCTGTGGGCCACCGGCGTGCTGGACCTCGAGGACGCGCTGGCCGGCTTCGGCGACCCGACGGTGATCTTCATCGCCTCGCTGTTCGTCGTCAGCGAGGCGCTCGACGCCTCCGGCGTGACGGCCTGGGTCGGCCAGGAGCTGGTCGCGCCACGTGGGGGAGAGCCGCACGCGGCTGATCGTCTACACGATGGCGCTGGTCGCGCTGCTGACGGCGCTGATCAACGTCAACGGCGCGGTCGCGGCGCTGGTGCCGGTCGCGGTCGTGATGGCGGTGCGGACCGGCCGCTCGCCGTCGCAGCTGCTGCTGCCACTCGCCTTCGGCGCGCACGCCGGGTCGCTGCTCGCGCTCACCGGCACACCGGTCAACGTGATCGTCTCCGACGCGGCCGACGACGCCGGCGTGGGCGGCTTCGGGTTCCTCGAGTTCGCGCTGGTCGGCGTCCCGCTCACGGTCGGCGTGATCGCGATCGTCGTGCTCTTCGGCGAGCGTCTGCTGCCGGAGCGCCATCCGCGCTCGATCGCGCCCGACTTCAGCGCCCACGCGCGCACGCTGATCGAGCAGTACGAGCTCGACCATCCGGAGGCGACGCTGATGACGCGGCGCTCGGGCGTCGCCGAGGTCGTGATCCCGCCGCGCTCGGAGCTGATCGGCGACACCGTGTTCCCGGGGATGATCACCGAGAGCGGCGACCTCGTCGATCCTCGCCGTGCAGCGCCGCGGGCGACGACGTCGCCCCGGGCGAGACGGTCCTGGCCGAGGGCGACACGCTGCTGCTGCAGGGCACCTGGGCGGCGCTGGACGAGAACCTCGACGACCCGGCGTGCTCGTCGTCGACCGGCCGGAGCTCGTCCGCCGCCAGGCCGTGCCGCTCGGTGCCGGCGCCAAGCGCGCGCTGGTCGTCCTCGCCGGCATGGTCGTCGCGCTCGCCACCGGCGTCGTGCCTCCGGCGGTCGCCGGCCTGGTCGCCGCGTGCGCGATGATCCTGCTGGGCGTGCTCAGCGTCGAGCAGGCCCAGCGCGGGATCTCGTGGACGACCGTGGTCCTGGTCGGCGGCATGATCTCGCTCTCGACCGCGATGGTCCCAGCGGCGCCGCCGAGCAGCTCGCCGACCGGCTGGTCTCGATCGTCGGCGACGCCGGCCCGCACGCGCTGCTGCTCGGGCTCTTCCTGCTCACCGCGGTGCTCGGGCAGCTGATCTCCAACATGGCGACCGCGCTGATCGTGATCCCGATCGCGATCTCCGCCGCCGCCGAGATGGACATCTCCGCCAAGCCGGTGCTGATGGCCGTCACCGTGTCGGCGGCGGCCTCGTTCTTGACGCCGGTCGCCACCCCGGCGAACCTGATGGTGATGGGGCCGGGCGGCTACCGCTTCAGCGACTACTGGAAGCTCGGGCTGCCGATGCTCGCGCTCTTCGGCGTCGTGGCCGTGCTGCTCGTCCCCGTCTTCTGGTCGTTTTGAGCGGGCCGCAGCTCCGTCGTGGGCGGCGCGTGTTCGCCGCGCCGATCGATCAGCCGAGGGTGCGGCGGGCGACCGACGTCGTGCTGCTCGTCCCAGCCGTCATCGTCCTGGCGATCGCGATCGCGTCCTACCCGCCGGCGCGGCTGGAACTGGCGCTGGAGCGCTTCCTCGACGCGCTCCCGGGCTGGCTGGACCCGGTCTGGGAGCTGCTCGCGAACGCGCTCTGGCTGTGGGCGGCCGTGCTCGTGATCGCCGCACTCGCACGCCGCCGCTACGTCGTCGTCGGCCAGGCGCTGGCCTCGCTCGTGCTCGCCGTGCTGGCGGCGGCCTGCGCCACACGACTGGCCGTCGGCAGCTGGCCGGGCCTGCTCGGTGACTCGCGCTTCCCGACGCTGTGGGTCGCGGAGGCGACAGCGGTGCTGGTGGCCGTCTCGCCGCATCTCGTCCAGCCGCTGCAGGCGCTCGGGCGCCGCGTGCTCGTGCTCGGCGTGCTCGGAGCGGCCGTCACGACCGGCGGCACGCCGGGCGGCGTCGTCGCGGCGCTGTCGATCGCCGTCGCGGTCGCGGCGGCGCTGCGGCTGGCATGGGGGACCTCGGCCGGGCGGCCGGGGCTCGACGACGTCGCCCTCGGGCTGGCGGAGCTCGGGATCGAAGCGACCGATCTCGATGACGCCGGGCGCCACGTCGCCGGCGTCTTCCACGTCGACGGGCGCGATCGCGAGGGGCGGCCGCTGCTGATCAAGGTCTACGGCCGCGACGCCTACGACAACCAGCTGCTCGCGCGGCTGTGGCGAACCGTCTGGTACCGCCGGCCGGGCCCGACCGCGGCGCTCGGCCAACTCGAGGCGGCCGAGCACGAGGCGCTCGTGACGCTGCTCGCGGCCCGCGGCGGCGTGCCGACGCGCGAGGTCGAGACAGCGGGCGAGACCCTCGTGCATGACGCGCTGCTCGTCCTCCGTGGCGAGGTCGAACCGCTCGGCGCCGAGGAGCTGGACGGGGCCTGGGCTGCGCTCGCCCGCCTCGGCGAGCTGCGGATCGCGCACCAGCAGATCGAGCTCTCGACCGTGGTCAGCGTCGCCGGCCGCGCGGGCTTCGTGGACTTCGGCGTGGCCGCGGTCGGCCCGGACGCGCACCAGCTCGGCACCGACCGTGCCCAGTTGCTCGTGACGACGGCCGCGCTCGCGGGCACCGAGCGGGCGCTGGACGCGGCGATCGGCGCGCTCGGGAGCGGACGGCGTCGTGAGCCTGCTCCCGTATCTGCAGACGGCGGCCTTCTCGCCTTCGCTGCGGCGCTCGCTGAAGGCGGCCGACATCGACATCGACGATCTGCGCAAGCTCGCGGCGGCACGCGCCGGCGTCGAGCCGCCCGAGCTCGTGAAGCTGCGCCGGGTCTCGATCTGGTCGGTGGTGCAGATCGGGCTGCTGGTGTTCGCCACCACGTCGATCATCACGATCGCCACGTCGGTCGACTGGGAGCAGGTCGGCTCGACGCTCGTGCACGCCTCGTGGGGCTGGCTGGCGGCCGCGCTCGTGATCGGCCAGTTCGCGCGCATCGGGCAGGCGGCCGCGACGCTGGGAACGGTGCCGGTCCGGCTGCCGTTCGGACCCGTCTACACGCTGCAGCTCGCCATGGGCTACATGAACATCGCGCTGCCATCCAGCGTCGGGCGGATGGCGGTCAGCGTCCGCTTCTTCCAGCTCCAGGGCCTCAGCGTCACCGTCTCGGTCGCCTCCGGGGTGGTCGACGCGGTCACGACCGCGGTCGTGCAGGGGGCGATGCTGCTGCTGCTGCTGATCTTCTCCGAGGCGACGCTCGAGCTCGACCTCGAACTGCCGACGGGCGGGATGCAGAGCCTGCTCTGGATCCTGCTCGGCGTGCTCGCGGTCACGATCGCGATCGGCTTCGTCGGGCCGGTCCGGAGAGCGATCACGACGCGCGTGCGCGCCTGGTGGCCGGACGTGGCCGCCGCCCTGTCGGTGCTGCGCGCCAAGCACAAGCTCGCGATGCTCGTGCTCGGCAACGTCGCCGCCGAGTTCGTCCTGGCGATCGCGCTCGGCATGGTCGCGCGGGCGCTCGGCTACCACGTCTCGCTGGCCGACCTGCTGGTGATCCAGGTCAGCGTCTCGCTGCTGGCCGGCATCATCCCCGTGCCGGGCGGCATCGGCGTGGCCGAGCTCGGCATCAGCGTCGGCCTCGCCGCCGCCGGCCTGACGCCCGAGGCCGCGCTCGCGACCGCGCTGGCGTTCCGGATCGCCACCTTCTACCTGCCGCCGCTATGGGGCTTCTTCGCGCTGCACTGGCTGCAGCGCAATCGGCTGCTCTAGGACACTAGACGGGGTAGCGCAGGATCGCGGCGACCGTGCCCTCCAGCGGGATGTCGGCTCGCCGCAGTGCCAGCACGCGGCCGCCGGAGAGCAGCACGCGGCGGGCGATCTCGTCGATCACGCCGTAGTTGACGGCGTCGTCGGCCGCGTCGAACGTCACGACGCCGCTGTCGGGGTCGACGAAACCGGGCACGACCTCGTCGATATCGGCCATCAGCGTGTCGACGGCGCCGAAGGTCGCCGCACGCGCGACGTCGGTCAGGTCGGTCACGCCGCGGCCCTGCGTCGCACGGGTCTCGAAGCGGTCGCGGAGCTCCGCGAGCTCGGCCGCATAGAGCGAATCGAGAATCGGGCGCGCCGCGTCGGCGAGCTCGGCGGCTGACGCGTGCTCCGGGTTGCCCGCGATCGACGTCGGAGGCGAGGCTGGGGTAGCCGTTGACGGAGCGGTAGATCGCGTCCAGCGGCTCCGCCGCGGCGAGGATCAGCGGCAGTCCGAGCCCCGCCAGCACCGGACTCAGCGCACGGTCGACCAGCCGCGCGTACTGGCGCATCCTGACCTTCTGGCCCTCTGAGCCCTGGATCCGCCCGGTCGCCGAGCGATCGGAGATCGATGCCTTGCCGACGGCGGTCGCGATGTCGGCCGGGAGATCGGCGACGTTCACCTCATGGGCCGGGGCGTCACTGGCGAGCTCGATCAGCCGGACGGAGCCCTGCGCGAGCGCGAGGACGAACGCGGCCTGCGGGAAGGTCACCGAGCGCAGCAGCGGCTTGACGTGGAAACGGTCAGAGACTTCGACCATGCTCGCGAGCTGGTTCGGCAACCGGAACGTGCGCACCGAGTCCGGAGTGGCGAACACCGCGAGGCTGGTCGCGAGGTGGGCCCAGAACTCCCCGTCGTCGGTGAGGTCGTCGAGGTGCTCCTTGACCGCCTCCGCCACACCGCGGCCGGCGTCGGCCGCATCGAGCTGGCGCACCGCTTCCGCCGCAAGGTTCTTGAACTCGATCCGGGCCGCGTCCGCGTCCTGCGACAACGGGCTCGTCGGCAGGTAGATCGAGACGGACGCAGACCCGCGCGCATCCAGCAGCGCGGCGGTCTGTTCCTGCGTCGGGATGTCGATATGCAGGGCCATGCGCCGATGATGCCCGCGAGCCGGGTGACGGCGCATCGTCCGCACGGGGTGAAGGGCCTTCGCCGTCTTCGCGTACCTGACCGTGATGAAGCAGACCCACCCGGAGTTGCCGGCGCGGGGGCCGCGGCGCGGCGAGTCGGCCGAGCAGCCGCTCGCGCCCAGCTGATATCAAGCGGCCGAGCATGCCCGTACGCCTGCTCGGCCGCCTCACGCTGGTCCTCGCGCTCGACGCGCTCGCGCTGCTCGTCCTCAGCGCGCTGCTGCGCGGCTTCACGCTCGACGGGCCGGCCGCCGCGCTCGGCCTCGCGCTCGCGCTCGGCGTCGCCAACGCGATCGTCTGGCCGGTGCTGATCCGCATCGCGCTGCCGTTCACGGTCGCGACGCTCGGCCTGGGGGCGCTCGCGCTCAACGCCGCGATCCTCGTCGGCGCCGCGGCGCTGATCAGCCAGGTGCAGATCGACGGGCTGCTCGAGGCGGCTCGCCGTGGTGCTCGGGCTGACGCTGCTGACGACGCTCGTCGGCGGCGTGCTCGCGCTCGATCGCGGTGACCTCTGGTACCGCCACATCGTCCGCCGTCAGCTGCGCCGCTCGAAGCTGGCCGAGCGCACCGACGTCCCCGGCGTCGTCTTCCTCGAGATCGACGGCCTTTCCCGCGACGTGCTGCGCCGTGCCCTGCGCGACGGCAACGCCCCGGTGCTCGCGCGCTGGATCCACGACGACGGCTTCCGGCTTGAGATGTGGGAGACCGACTGGTCTTCGCAGACGGGGGCCTGCCAGGCGGGCCTCCTGCACGGCTCCAACGACGACATGCCGGCGTTCCGCTGGTGGGAGAAGGACACGGGCCGCGCGATCGTCACCAACCATCCGCGCGACGCGGAGGAGATCGAGCGCCGCCGCTCCGACGGCCGCGGCCTGCTCCATGCCGACGGCGCCAGCCGCGCGAACATCCTCTCCGGCGACGCGCCGCACACGATGCTGACCATGAGCACCGTGCTCGACCGCGACCGGCCGGGCCGGCTGGGGCAGGACTACTTCGCGTACTTCGCCAGCCCGTACGGCGTCGCGCGCACCGCGCTGCGGGTCGTCGGCGAGGTCTTCATCGAGCGCTGGTCGGCGCTGCAGCAGGTGCGCCGGGACGTGCGCCCGCGGATCAGACGCGACTGGAAGTACGCGCTCGTGCGCTCCTACGCCACCGTCATCCAGCTCGACCTCCAGGTCGCGGCGGTGACCGCCGACGTGCTGGCCGGCCGCCCGGTGATCTACACGACCTTCCTGGGCTACGACGAGGTCGCCCACCACTCCGGGATCGAGCGCCCGGACACGCTCGCGGTGCTGCGCAAGGTCGATCAGGCGATCGACCGGATCGCCGCCGCGGTCGTGCATGCACCGCGGCCGTACAAGCTCGTCGTGCTCTCCGATCACGGCCAGAGCCAGGGCGCGACGTTCCACCAGCGCTACGGCGAGAAGCTCGAGGACGTCGTCGGCCGCTACGCCGGCGGCGAGGTCCGCGCCGAGGACGCGCACAGCGACGAAGGGCTCGCCTCCTTCAACGCGGGCGTCAGCCAGGTCGCCGCGCGCGACGACGCGCTCGGCCACGCGGTCCGCACGGCCGCCGGGAAGCGGCTCGAGGAGGAACCCGACGAGAGCATCCCCGAGGTCTCGGTGATGGCCTCCGGCAACCTCGGGCTGATCTCGTTCCCGCGCGAGCCGGGCCGCGTGACGCTGGAGCAGCTCGAGGCGCGCCGCCCCGGGCTGCTGGACGCGCTGCGCGACCCATCCGGGGATCGCGTTCGTGCTCGTGCGCTCCGAGGCGCTCGGCCCGGTCGTGCTCGGGCCCGCAGGCCGCCGCTCGCTGCGCGACGACGCGGTCGAGGGCGTCGACCCGCTGACCCCGTTCGGGCCCTATGCCGCCGACCACGTGCGGATGACCGACGGCTTCGCGCACTGCCCCGACATCGTCGTCAACGGCCACTACTGGGACGAGCTCGAGGAGGTCGCGGCCTTCGAGGAGCTCGTCGGCTCCCACGGCGGCATGGGCGGAGGCCAGGCGCACCCGTTCGTGCTGCACCCGCCTGAACTGTCATGGCCTGAGGGCGACGTGATCGGCGCCGCGACCGTGCACCACATCCTGCGCGGTTGGCTCGCCGAGCTGGGCCAGGACGCCTACAGCGTCAGCGAGTCACCGGGGGCGAGCATCTCCACGCGCGTCGACGGCGCCAGCTCGCCCATGTGACGCAGGAACTCACGCGGCGGCGCGATCAGCAGCTCGCCGCGGCGGACGCCGTACGGGAGGAAGGTTCCCCAGTGGATCGGGATCGCGATCCGCGGCTGCACGAGCGCGATCGCCCGAGCCGCGCCCTCGGGGTCGAGGTGACCGGGGCCGAGCGAAGGGCCCCAGCCCCAGATCGGGATCAGCGCGACCTCGACCTCGCCGCACAGGTCGCGCATGCCGTCATTGAGGTCGGTGTCGCCGGCGAACCAGACGCCGTCGACGACGAACCCGAGCGTGTCGTGATGCGGCGACGCGGGCCCCGGGCGCCGCCGGCCGTCGTGCCACGCCTCGACCACGTGGATCGGGGCGCCGGCGATCTCCAGCGTCTCGCCGACGCGGACCTCGCTCACCGTCCCGAACGGGATGCCGGCGAGGAACTTCGTCGCGCCGGTCGGCAACAGCGCCGTCGTCTTGGGCGAGACGAGCCGCCGCAGCGAGGGCTTGTCGAAATGATCGTGGTGCAGATGTGACAGCAGCACGCCGTCGACGATGCCGGGATCGGCCGCGGGCGGGACCTGGCGGCGCAGATGCGCGACGCGCCCCCGCAACACGGGATCGGTGATCAGCCGGGCGCCGCCCGCGGTCTCGAGCAGGACCGTCGCGTGGCCGACCCAGGTGATCTTCATCCCGCTCGAACGAGGCTTGCTCACCCCGCGTCTCCGGAGACTCGGGTCATGTCAGTGAACGCGATCGGCATCGGGCGCATCGTCGCGCCCTGGGGGCGTCGGTGCCTCATCCCGCCAGGATGACGTAGTGATCGCGTGAGCCGCTACGCGCTCTGGCGCCACCGGCTTGCGGATGGCGAGGAGACCACCATCTACGCGGTCCGCCATCCGGCGGCCGCCACGCGCGTGCGGGTGGTGCACTTCCCGCGCGCACGGCGGCTCGACGTGTGGTGTGCCCGCAACGGCGTGGGCGAGGCGATCGTCGGCGGGTTCTTCGTGCGCGATCCCTACCGCGCACTTGGCGAGCTCTGGGTGGCGGGCCGTCCTGCCGCCCACGAGCCGGTCGCCGAGCCCTACGCGGCGCTGCGCGCGTGCGTGATCAGCGACGCGGACGGCGTGCGCCTCGGGGTTCCCGGGGAGCCGCCGCACCACGATCTCGTCCAGGCGGGGCCGCTGCTGGTGGCCGGCGGGGCCGTCGCCTTCGATCCCGGCGACGATCGCGAGGGCTTCTCCGAGGGATCAGGGCAGTTCGACTCCGACATCACCGAGGGCCGCCATCCACGGGCCGCGTTCGGGATCGGTGGGGGCGACCTGATCGCGGTCGCGTGCGACGGCCGCCGCTCCGGCGTCGACGCCGGCCTGTCGATGCTCGAACTCGCCGAGGTGATGGTCGAGCTGGGCGCCGAGCACGCGATCAACCTCGACGGCGGCGGCTCGACGACGCTCGTGCACCGCGGCCATCTGCTCAACCGCCCCTATTCGTCCCAGGATCAGCCGGCGCCGCGTTCGCGCCGGATCGTCAGCGCACTCGCATTCGAGGAGTCCGGATGAGCGACCCGATCACCGCCGCACTGCAGGCGATCCACGACGAGTGCGTCGCCGAGGCCGATCCGGGGGTGGTCGCCGACTACATCCCGGAGCTCTCGCACGCCGACCCCGACCTGTTCGGCATCGTGCTCGAGAGCCACGACGGCGACGCCTACGCGGCGGGCGACGCGCACGTGCCCTTCACGATCCAGTCGATCTCCAAGCCGTTCGTCTACGCCCTGGCCGTCGAGGATCTCGGGCTCGACGCGGTCAATGCCAGAGTCGGAGCCGAGCCGAGCGGAGAGCCGTTCAACGCGATCAGCCTCGAGCCGGGCACCGGACGCCCGGACAACCCGCTGGTCAACGCGGGCGCGATCCTCACGACGTCGCTCGTGCGCGGCGGCTTCGAGCGCATCGCGGAGTGCCTGTCGGCGTTCGCGGGCCGGAAGCTCGAGCTCGACGAGGCCGTCTTCGAGTCCGAGCACCGCACCGGCGACCGCAACCGCGCGATCGCCCACCTGATGAAGGCCGCCGGCTCGCTGCACGGGCCGGTCGACGACGCCATCGACGCGTATTTCCGGCAGTGCTCGCTGCTCGTGACCGCGACCGATCTGGCGGTGATGGCCGCGACGCTGGCCAACGCGGGCCGCGATCCCGTGACCGGCCGCCACGTGGTGCAGGAGGACACCGCCCAGCACGTGCTGTCGATGATGGCGATGTGCGGGATGTACGACTCCGCGGGCGCGTGGATGCTGCGCGTCGGCCTGCCGGCCAAGAGCGGCGTCTCCGGCGGGCTGCTGGCCGTCAGCCCGGGGCAGTTCGGGATCGGCCTGTTCAGCCCGCCGCTCGATCCGGCGGGCAACAGCGTCCGCGGCGTCGCCGCGTGCGAGCGCCTGTCCGATCGCCTCGGACTGCACCTGCTGCATGACGCGACGTCGGGCGCCCGAGCGGCCAAGGTGCTGCAGACCGAAGCCGATGGCGTCGTGGTGCTGACGCTCCGCGGCGACATCGACTTCTCGGCCGCCGAGCACGTGCTGCGCACGACCATGAGCCTCGGCGGCCGCGGGTTCGTCGTCGATGTCCACGACGTCACGCGGCTGCACCCGGTGGCGGCCCGGCTGCTGTCGGCGATCGCGACCGAGGTCGTCGCCGAGGAGGCGCGCGTCGCCGTGGTGGGCGGCGACGATGCGACCGCGGTGCCGGCGGCTCCGGCACGGTTCGACACCGTCGGCGAGGCCGTGGCCTGGTGCGCGGCGGCGCCGAGGCTCGAATAGCCCGATCTGGGCGGACTGGCGTTGGCGGCCTCCGATCGAGATACTCCCGCCTGTCCACGACCGCGATCGTCTACGCGGCGACGGCGGGCGGGCCTCACCCTGCGGGGATGACGTGCGCTCATCCTGGCGCGGGCGATCGTTTACGCAAACACAAGTCACAGAGGTAGCTGGAATGTCCGGGCACCCCCAGAAGAACCCCAAGGCCAAGAAGGCCCCCGACCGCTACGCCAATCGTGAGGTCGTCGTCTCGACCGGCAGTCACGGATGGGTCACGTTCGCCGCGATCTACCTCTTCATCAGCGGCGGCCTGAACCTGATCTGGGGCATCACCGCGTACGCGAAGAAGGACTACTTCCATGAGGCCGAGCTCGTCGCCTCGTCGCTTTCCACATGGGGCTCGATCGCCCTCGTCGTCGGGGTGATCCAGGTCGTGGTCGCGGCGCTGGTCGCCGGGCGCAAGACCGGCGGCATGCTGATGGCCATCGTGCTCGCGATGTCCGGCATCTTCTTCAACCTCTTCTCGATCGGGGCCTACCCGGTGTGGTCGATCATCGCGATGGTCTGCAGCGGGCTCGTGCTGTGGGCGGTCACCGTCCACAGCGACGAGTTCATCTAGAACCCGTTCGCCGATGAAGGAACGCTGGGAGACAGGTCGGGTCGAGGCCTTCAGCGACGGCGTGATCGCGATCGCGATCACGCTGCTCGTGCTGGAGATCAAGATCGACCCGGCCGATTTCGCCGACCCGTGGCGGGCGCTGGCCGACGAGTGGCCGTCCTACCTGGCGTACGTGACGAGCTTCCTGACGATCGGCGGGGTCTGGCTCGCCCACCACGGGCTCTTCACGAGCATCAAGGCCGTCGATCCCGTCCTGATGCGGCTGAACATCCTGATCCTGATGACGGTGTCGTTCCTGCCGTTCCCGACCGGGCTGATGGCCGACGCGCTGACCGCGTCCAGGTCGTCGGAGCGGGTCGCGGTCATCGTCTACGGCACGACCGCGGCCGTCATCGAGCTGCTGATGGCGGCTGCGTCGCGATACACCTCGTCGCGGCCGGAGCTGCGCGCGCCGGACGCGCCGCCTCCGCCCGTCGCGGATCGCAATCGCGGCCGGATTCGCGCGGTGCTCTACGCGATCCTGCTGGCGCTCGGCATCCTTGTCTTCCCGAAGCTCGCGGCGTTCGGGTACTTCGGCGTGGCGGTCTATGCGGTGTTGTCACGCCGCGGCGAGGGCCGTCTCAGCCTGCACGGCCTCCGCGGCTGAGCCACCCGCGACGACGCAGACCACGCCGAGGACGACGAACATCCACCAGTTCTGCCCGACTTCCGGTACTTCGCTGACCATCGGTGGTTCCTCTCGAGAGCTGTGCGGGCACTGTAATCGCGCCCGCGGGCACCGCTTCATCCTCGGGGGGCGATGCCCACTCACACCGAGCCCACGGAGGCTTAGAACCATGCCAAGACGTGTCGAGATCCGGATCCGAGGGACCGTGCCGGCCGAAGTCGCAGAGCGACTTGGCCTCAGGGCGACGGTCGAACCCGTCGAGACCGTCCTGCGCGGCGCGATCGTCGACCGGCCCGCGCTGCACGGGGTGCTCGACCGCCTGCGCACCAGCGGGCACGAGCTGATCGAGGTTCGCCGGCTCCCCGATCTCGAGGAGGTGCGTCGATGAGCCTCGGCGGGAGTCTCTTCCTCGTCGCCGTCGGCGCGATCCTGCACTTCGCCGTCACGGCCACGTTCGCCGGCATCGACATCCAGACCGTCGGGACGATCCTGATGGTCATCGGCGTCATCGGCTTCGCGATCTCGCTCTGGTTCTATCTCTCGCATCGCGACCCCGCCGGCCCGCCACCGCCGTCGTACTGATCGCGCGCCGGCGCGGCCACCGGCTAGGCGACATCACGCCGGTCTGACGAGCGCCGCCTCGACCGCCGCCCGGACGGTCGGGTGGAAGCGCTCGGGCGCGAGCCCGCCGGCGTCCTGCACACGCGTGCGGACGGGCGTCTTCATGCGTGCGATGTGCAGGTCGACCGGGAGCTGCCGGTCGAGGTCGGTGAGGGCCGTCATGCCCGCGATGTCGATGTGGGAGACGCCCTCGGCGTCGAAGACCAGCGCGCGCGGCTCCGAGGGCGCGGCGCCCAGCGCCTCGCGCACGCGGCCCTTGACGTAGCCGGCGTTGGCGAAGAACAGCCGGTCGTCGAGGCGATAGACGACGACGCCCGGGGTCACCCGCGCACCGCGGTGGACGGACACGTCGGCCCAGCGGCCGAGTTCCTCGTCCCAGCCGAGCACCGCGTCGTGCGGTCGCGCGCTGCGGCGGACGACATCGACGATCGAGAGCCCGATCGCGAACGCGATCGCGTTGAGCACACCGGTGACGATGACGCCGCCGGTGGTGACGGCGGCGATCGTGACCTCGACGCGGTCGGACGCCCATAGATCGCGCCACGCCGCCACGTCGACGAGCCCCAGGCACGCCGCGACGATCACGGCTCCGAGCACCGCCTTGGGCAGGTCGGCGATCGGCCCCGTGAGGAACAGCAGCACGAGCATCACGGCCACAGCCGAGACGACGCCCGAGATCTGGCTGCGGGCGTTCATCGCGTCGTTGACGGCCGTGCGCGAGCTGCTGGCGCCGACTGGCAGCCCCTGGGTGAGCCCGGCGACCGCATTGGCGGTGCCCATGGCCACCAGTTCGGAACCGACGGTGATGTGCTGGTCGTGGCGCCCGGCGAACGTGCGCGCGGTCAGGACCTCGTCGGCGAAGCTCAAGAGGAAGAGCCCGACCGCGGCGGGGAGCAGCGAGACGATGTCGCTCAGCGGCGGCGACGGGAACCGCGGGCGCGGGAGGCCGGACGGCAGCGGGCCGACGACGGCCACGCCGTGGGCCGCGAGGTCCAGCGCCGCGGAGGCGATGATCGCGCCGACCACGACGATCAGCGCCGCGGGGAGCTTCGCCATGAAGAACTTCAGCCCGAACAGGACGGCGAGCGCGACCGCGCTGACCAGGACGGTCGTCCCGCTCACGTCGCCGAGCTCGCTGAAGACCTCCTTGAGCTGTCCGAGCGGCTCCGTGGCGTCGATCGGGAGCCCGAGCAGCTTGCCCAACTGGCTGATCACCAGCACGACCGCGACGCCGTGGATGTACCCCACCAGCACCGGCCGGGAGAGGTAGTCCGCGATCCAGCCGATCCGCAGCAGACGGCCGATGAAGTAGCAGCCGGCGACCAGCAGCGCGAGGATCGCCGCGAGCTCCGCGGCGTGCGCGCTGCCCGCGGTCGCCATCGCCAGCACCGATGCGGCGACCAGGGCGGAGAGCGACCCCTCCGGCCCCACGATCAGCTGCCGGCAGGAGCCGAACAACGCATAGGCCACGGGAGGGAGCAGCAGCGCGTACAGCCCGTTTATCGGCTGCAAGCCCGCGACCTCGGCGTAGGCCATCGCCGAGGGGATCGCGAGCGCCGCGACGGTGACGCCCGCGATCAGATCGCGCTGGGCCGAGTTCCCCCGCCGTAGGCGGCCACCTCCTTGGCCACGGGCAGCGCGCGGTGCAGCAGTGGGTCGGGCTTGGCGGGGCGAAACGGGGCCGCTTCACCGTAGCTGCGCGGGAGACCCTCCTCGGACATTGCGACACCGTACAGCGGGCCGCATGGCGGCTCCTCACCCGCGACGGGTGAGGAGCGATCGCCGCGAGCCGATCATCCCGACCGGGCGATGATCCCTCACCCGCAACGGCGGACCATGAAGGTCATTGAACGCTCGGAGACCGTGGCGGCAAGGCTGGAACGCGCGATCGTGCGCTTCCGCCTGCAGTCCGCGCACAACCTGCTCGACGAGGCCTTCGGTGCGACGGCGCCGGACGTCGTCGCGCGCGACCTCGTCCTACCGTTGTTCGAGCAACTCGAGCAGGGAGGCGATCCCGTCGTCGTGCGCTTCGCCGCCTCGCTGTTCGAGATCCGGCTGCTTCTGCAGGCCAGTGGGTGGGATCGCGTCGACGGGCCGCCGGTGGTGCTCGCCTGCGCGCCGCGCGAGGAGCGCACGCTCGGGCTGATCGCGCTCGGGCTCGGCTTGGCCCGGCGGCGCTGCCGGATCGTCTACCTCGGAGCGACGACGCCGGCGCGGACGATCGCCATGGCGGTTGCGGAGCACGACGGTGCTCCGGCGGTCCTCAGCGCCGAGCACGACGATCTCGACGCGCAGGAGCGCACCCACCTGCGGACGCTCCGCCTGGGGCTGATCGGTCGCGCCGCGGGCGCGCTCGCAGGCCCGCTGGACGCCACCGTGATGGGCCTCGACGGGGCCGCGGTGGCAGCCGAGGCAACGCGGAGGTCATCCCGCCGGGGCGACGACACGTCACCCCCGTCGCCGTGAGGATGGGCGCTGGCATGGCACTCAGATACGAGATCCGCATCAGAGGCCGGGTCGGCGATCATCTCGCCGATGCCCTCGGGCTGTCGGCCGAGGTCGAGCCGGCCGACACCGTCCTTCGCGGACCGGTTGCCGACCAGGATGGCCTGCACGGGATTCTCAACCGGTTGCAGGACATGGGCCTCGAACTGGTCGAGATACGCCAGCTTCCGCCCGACGCCGGCTGAACGCCCATGCGGCGGCAATGCCCGCCGATCCACAGATTGCCAGAATTTGGATGGACCGAGCTGGCCTACCTTTCCCAGTCTGAACACTTCGCAAACCCTGGGCAAGCAGTAATCTCATCTTGGAATGGTGGGGGGCAAGTCAGTCGGTCACGCGAGTGAGATCAAGTCGCCCGTTCTCGTCACGCAGTTCAAGCCCCCCGCTTCGCGCTTCGGTCTCGTAGACCGCCCGCGGCTGCGTCAGGCGCTCGAACGCGGCCTCGAGCAATCGGTCACGCTGGTCTGCGCGCCCGCCGGCAGCGGCAAGACCTCGCTGCTGTCTTCGGTACTGGGCGGCGACGATCCGCGCCAGATCGCCTGGGTGTCGCTCGAGCCCGAGCGATGACGAGCGTTCACGTCTGTGGGAGGCGGTGCTGACGTCGCTGGCGCTCGCCGGGGTCGTCCCCGAGGGCTCGTCGCTGGCCGCGCTGGCGCCACCGGTGCGCGACTCACGCAATACGTTCATGCCGCTGTTCGTCAACGCCCTGGCTGAGCTTCCCGAGCCGCTGATCCTCGTCCTCGACGACGTGCATCTGCTGCGCTCACGGGAGTGCCTCAACGACCTCAGTTTCCTCGTGCTGCACGCGCCGGACACGCTGCGGCTCGTCCTCGGCACGCGTTCGGACCCGGCGGTCCCGCTTCACGTCGTGCGCGTGCGCGGGCGCCTCGTCGAGATCCGTGCGGCGGACCTCGCGTTCACGGAGCCCGAGGCGACGGAGCTGCTGGCCGCGCACGACCTCGCGCTGGCGCCCGAGCTGGTGGAGGCACTGTGCACGCGGACCGAGGGCTGGGGCGCCGGCCTGCGGCTCGCCGCGCTCAGCCTGCAGGGTCGCGACGACCCCGAGCGCTTCGTCACCGAGTTCGCCGGCGACGACCGCGTCGTGGGCGACTACCTGCTCGCGGAGGTCCTGGACCGCCAGTCGCCCAGGCTGCGCACGTTCCTGCTGCGGACGTCGATCGTCGAGCGGATCTGCGGCGATCTCGCTGACGCCCTGACGGGCCAGGGCTCGAGCAGCGACACGCTGGCCGAGCTCGATCGCACCAACGGCTTCGTGCTGGCCGTCGACTCGCGCGGCGAGTGGTTCCGGTACCACCGCCTGTTCGCGAAGCTGCTGCAGCTGCGCGCGGAGCGCGAGCTCGGCTCCGAGCTGCCGCGGTTGCATGGCCGAGCCGCGCGCTGGTACGCGGAGCGCGGCATGGGCTCGCAGGCGCTCAAGCACGCCGTCGCGGCCGAGGATTGGGACCTGGCCGTGGAGCTGGTCGCCGAGCACTGGTTCGCGCTCTTCGTGCGCGGCCAGGGCGACACGATCCGCACGCTCGTCGACGCGCTTCCCGAGGAACGCCTGCGCAGCGACGCGGAGCTGGCCGCCGCGCTCGCGTGCGCGGCCTTCGAGGCGGGTGACGCCGAGGCCGCCGAACGTCATGTCGCGCACGCTCGCGAGGCCTCCGAGGACCTGCCCGCCGAACGCCGTCGCCGCTACCTGGAGACGATGGCGCTCGCGCGCCTGCAGCGCGCGAGCCTGCGAGGGGACTTCGAGGCGGCCCTCGTCGTGGCCGACGAGCTGCTGGCCGAGGCCGCGGTCCACGGCGGCTGGTCCGACGACGCCCGCCAGGCGCTCGTGCACACCAACCTCGGGCTCACGGCGCTCTGGGGACACCATCTCGAGCGCGCGCGCGAAGAGCTCGAGCAGGGTGCGAGCCAGGCGCAGGCGATCGAGCTCGACTACGTGACCGTCTCGGCGCTCAGCGCGCTCTCGATGCTCGAGGTGATGGTGCACGGCCCCGCGGGTGCCTCGATGCATGCCTACGAGGCGGCCGAGCTGGCCGAGCGGCGCGGCTGGTCGATGATCAAGCAGACGTCGTGCGTACACGTGGCGCTCGCGCTCGCGGCGTTCTACGACCTGCAGCCAGAGCTCGCGGAGGAGCATCTGGCCCGCGCGCACGTCTCCGTCAGCCACGGTGCCGCGCGCCACGTCCACTACCTCCTCGCCCACCTGAGCGCGCGGATGGCCGCCGCGGACGGGCGGGCCGCCGACGGCCTGCGCGTGCTCGAAAGCTTCGAGGTCACGCATCGCTGGGGCATGCCTTCGCCGATCGAGCGCCCGGCGACGGCCAGCATGCGCTCACGACTCTACGCCGCGACCGGCGACCGCGCGGCGGCGCGCGCGGTCCTCGAGGGCGTTCGTGGCGAAGGCTGGCTCGACGTCGAGGTCAGCGCGGCGCGACTCGAACTCGCCGACGGCAACCCGGACGTCGCGGTCGCGATCCTGGCCGCGGCCGTCCGCAAGCCCGGCGTGCACAGCGTGGCCACGATCGAGCACGCCGTGCTCGAGGCGATCGCCCGCGACGCGGCGGGCGAGCCGGGCCGGGCTGGCGAAGCGCTCGAGCGGGCACTCGCCCTCGCCGAGACGACTGGTCACCGCTGGACGTTCCTGGAGGGCGGCCGTCGCGTCGAGACCCTGCTGCGCGGCCAGATCCGGATGGGAACCGCGCACCGCGCGATGGCCGGCGAGCTGCTGGCGGCCTTCGAGGATCGCGATCACGAGCGGCGCTCGGTCGCGCCTCTGCTGGAGCCGTTGAGCGAGCGCGAGTGCGCGATCCTGCGCTACCTGCCGACGACGCTGTCCAACCGCGAGATCGCGGCCGAGCTGTTCGTCACGACCAACACGGTCAAGACCCATCTGCGCAGCATCTACCGCAAGCTCGACGTCGCCCGCCGCCGCGAGGCCGTCGAGCGCGCCCGCGACCTACGGCTCCTGTCCGCTAGCCGCCGCTAGCTCCCGCGGGTGCAGCGCGAGGCCGATCAGGCCGAGCGGGAGCGGCATCCAGTACGAGAACAGCCGGTACGCGAACGTCGCCAGCACCGCGTCGCCCGCCGATACGCCGGCGAGCGCGAGCATCGCGGTCAGCCCGGCCTCGACGAAGCCCAGCCCGCCCGGCGTGATCGGGATCTGGGCCAGTAGCGAGGCGCCGCAGAAGGCGAGCAGCACGAGCCCGGGTCGCGGGTGCGAGCCGATCGCCGCCAGCGCCGTCATCAACGTCAGATAGTCGAACGTCCAGCGCCCGACGGTCGCCAGCAGCGCGCGCTTCCAGCGCGTGCCGAGCGTCTCGAGGATCCGGTCGCGCTCACGCAGGAGCCGGTCGGGCAGGTGCAGGAGCGGCTCCGAGCGGCGGCGCAGCCGGTTGCGGATGCGCTGGATCAGGCGCCCGACCCAGGCCAGCGGGCGGTCGGTCGAAAGGAAGATCGCGCCGACGGTCGAGGCGATCGCGAACACCGCCAGCCCGAGCAGGGCGGTCTCGAGCAGCCCGCGATCGACGGCGCCGCGCAACAGCGCCGGGATCGCCAGCACCGGCAGCGCGAGCACGACGGCGAACACGAGCAGGTTGACCGCGGTCAGCGCCGACGCGGTCGAGGCCGTCGGGAGACCGGCCGACACGAGCATCCGGTACTGCAGCGCCGCCCCGAGCGCCCCGCCGCCCGGGGCCACCTTCGCCAGCGCGTTGCCGGCGAGCTGAGAGGTGACCACCGGCCGCCAGCGCGGCGCTCGCAGCGCGACGTGCTGCAGCGCCCACAGACAGGCGAGCGAGCCCACCTGCAGCGCCACCATCGCCGCGAGCGAGCCGATCGAGAACCGCGTGATGTCCCGGTAGGAGCTGAACACCTCGACGATCGAGGGGAACACGAGATACAGCGAGACCCCGGTCACGCCGAGCCAGAAGACCGACCGCTTGAGGTTCGCGCGCGGCTTGGCCTCCGGCTTGACGTCGGTGCGCGCCTCGATCGCATGCTCGAGCCGGTCGCCGAGCGTCTCGACCGCTGGGGCGGAGGGCGTCTCCGGGGGTGGGGCGGCGCTCATCAGAGGCCGGAGATCCCGTCGCCGAGGATCTTGAAGCCGATCACGAGGATCAGCACGGCCATGATCGCGTTGTTGTGGGCGGCCATCCATGACTTGAGCGACTCGAGCGGCTTGCGCGACCGCTCGCCGAGCGCGAAGTAGATGACGAGCGGGGCGCCGACGCCGAGCGTGCCGACGACGATGAACACGGCGAGGGCGATGGCCTCCTGGCCGGCGCTGATGCCGGTGGCCGAGATCGCCGCCGCCGCGGCGACCGTCAGGAGCAGGTTCTTCGGGTTGATGCCGGAGAGCAGCACGCCCATCGCGAGTGCCTTCGGCGGCGTGAAGCTGTCGATCGTCGCCATCCACTTCGGCAGCGGCGCCTCCTCGCCCGCCTTCGGGCGTCCCGCGCCACTGCTTGACCGCCAGTGCGAGCAGCAGCAGGCCGAGGATCAGCCTCGAGCCAGCTGACCCAGGTCGCCGGTCCGCTGTCGTCGGAGGCGCCGGCGCCGCCCGACGCGACGATCACGACGACGCCGACGAGGCTGAGCCCGAGCAGCCAACCGAGCAGGAACGCGGGTCCGTTGGAACGCGCGCGCGGCGTCGCGAGCATCAGCACGACGGCGATGATCGGGACGGGGCTCAACGTGACACCGATCCCGAGCGAGAGCACCTGACCGATGGCTTCGTTCATGCGGCCATGATGGCGGTCCGCGACGGTTGCCGCGCATCAGCGGCAGCACAGAGGTTGCTCGACACCGCGCAATCATCCGCCGCAGGGGAGGCCCGCTCACCCGCGGGCCGCGGAGACTGACGCTCTTCAAGCGAAAGGCATCCATGGCCACACGGTCTCAATCGCAGGGCTCGAACCAGCACACGGGCTGGATCATCTTCACCGCGCTGTTGCTGGCGATCGCCGGCGGCTTCAACATCTTCTACGGGCTCGCCGCACTGCTCAACGACGAGGTGCTGCGCGTCGGTGGGCCGGGCGTGCTGATCCTCAACCTGAGCGTCTGGGGCTGGTTTCACCTCGCCACCGGACTGCTGATGTTCGCCGCCAGCTTCGGCCTGATCGCCGAGAGCGGCTGGGCGCGCTGGACGGCCATCGCGCTGGTGTTCGTCAACGCGCTGATCCAGTTCGTGTCGATCACGTCGTTCCCGATCGCCGCCGCGCTGATGATCCTGCTCGACATCGTGATCGTCTACCAGTTGACGGTGCACTGGAACAAGTCCTGAAACGCTTGGCGCCAGAGGTGCGGGTGGTGGGACATCATCCCCGGCGGGTGAAGCTCTCCTGCCGCTCGCCCGGGTACCGTTGGGCATATGGACCTGCATCCCGGTGAGACGATCGTCTTCGAAGGCCATCCGTCGTGGCGTGCGCTGCTGAGCTTCTACATCGGCGGCATCGTCGGTGCGCTCGTGATCGCGTTCATCGTCTCGCTCATCGGGAGCGTCGCCCTCGCGATCCCGGTGGGCGCCGTGCTGATCGCGGCCGTGATCCTGTTCGGGCTGATCAAACGCACGGCGACCGACTACATGGTCAGCACCCAGCGGCTGTACATCCGCCGCGGCATCCTCTCCAAGCGCGTCCAGCAGACGCGCATCGACCGGGTGCAGAACGTCAACACGGACCAGTCGTTCCGCGAGCGGGTGCTGCGTGTCGGCACGGTGGACTTCGACACGGCGGGCACCGACGACTCGGAATTTCGCTTCGTCGGCATCGACAACCCGCAGCGGGTCGTGGACGCGGTCGACCGCGCCCAACGTGAAGCAGCGCTCTAACTACTCGCCGAGCAGCGGCTGCCAGTGGTCCGTCGTGAGACGGGCCGGCTCGGTGCTCGAGCAGAAGTCGGTGAGGACCTCGGCGAAGCGCGCCGGGTCGTCGTGATGGGGCATGTGGCCGGCGCCCTCGAAGATCTCCAGGCGGCTGCCGGGCATCGCCTCGTGCGCGGCGTAGCCGTGGCTGACCGGGATGATCGAGTCCTTCTCGCCCCAGACGATCAGCGACGGCAGCACGGCCGCGAGGTGCAGCCGGTCGCTGGCGCTCACGCGCTGGCCGCTGGGCTCGATCACCGAGCGCACGGTGTGCAGGAACGCCTGCCGCGAGCCGGTGGTGGCGAGTGAGCCGAACCCGCGCGTGAGGATCTCGACGTCGCCGCTCGGAGCCAGCGGCGTGCGTCCGAGCACCGACTTCACGCCGCGGCCGACGCCGCGCAGCCCGCGCGAGGTGAGCACGGGGAGGACCCAGTCGGCGCCCGGCAGCGCCGCGGCGCGCAGCAGCAGGTGCACCTCGCGGCCCAGACCGCCGCTGGAGACGAGCACGAGGCGCTCGCAGCGCTCGGGGAACTGGTAGGCGAACTGCATCGCGATCCCGCCGCCGAGCGAGTGCCCGACGACCGTCACGTGGTCGTGGCCGAGCGCCGTCAGCAGGTCGCGGGCGCCGCTGGCGTGGGCGCCGAGCGAGTAGTCGCCGCGCGGTGTGGCCGAGGCGCCGTGGCCGAGCAGGTCGGGCGCGATCAGCGTGAAGTGCTCGCTGAGGGCGGCTGCGACCGGCTCCCACGTCTCCGACGAGTTGGCGATCCCGTGCAGCAGCAGCAGCACCGGGCCGCTGCCGGCCGTCCGGTAGGTCACCGAATGGCCATGCAGCGTCAACTCATGGCTCGTGAGGTCCATCGGCCTCCATGATGACGGGCCGGGGTCGCGGCGCCGCGTCTCGGCCCTCGCGCTGTCACGGCGCTCGACGGCGAGCGCATGCTTGAACGTCTCGATCGAGATACGCGGCGGGCCGGTGCCGCATTCCGGTCCGACGCGTGACATAAGTTCCCTTTATGTCCACCACCACGCAGGACGACGCGGCGCAGCTCGCGGAGCTGGGCTATGAGAGCCACTTCGAGCGACGAATGGGCTTGTGGGAGAACTTCGCGCTCGGGTTCACCTATCTGTCGCCGGTCGTCGGCGTGTACTCCACGTTCGCGATCGCCTTCCTGGCGGGCGGGCCACCGATGATCTGGTCGATCGTCATCGCCGGCGTCGGACAGCTGCTGGTGGCGCTCGTCTTCTCCGAGGTCGTGGCCCAGTTCCCGGTCGCGGGCGGCGTCTATCCATGGGCGCGGAGGCTGATCGGACGCCGCTGGGCATGGATCACCGGCTGGATCTACGGCTGGGCGCTGATCGCGACCGTCGCCAGCGTCTCGACCGGGGCGGCCCCGTTCATCGGCTCCTTGTTCGGCTTCACGCCGACCCGCACGACGACCGTCTTCATCGCCGCCGCGCTGATGCTGTTCGCCCTGCTGGTGAACCTGAGCGGGACGCGTACGCTCGGGCGCGTCGCGATGGCGGG
This sequence comes from uncultured Solirubrobacteraceae bacterium, assembly GCA_963848475.1. Lineage (GTDB taxonomy): Bacteria > Actinomycetota > Thermoleophilia > Solirubrobacterales > Solirubrobacteraceae > Solirubrobacter. The sequence goes on from CAWKDW010000015.1 coordinate 95,868, forward strand.
CTTCGTGGCCGAGCTGATCGGCGCGCTCTTCGTCGGCCTGTGGCTGCTGCTGTTCGAGCGCCATCACGACTTCGGCGCGCTCTTCGACACGCTCGGCACGGGCGGCGACGGTGGCTACCTGGGCGCGTTCCTGGCCGCCGCGCTGCTCGGCCTGTACCTGTTCTACGGCTTCGAGGCCTGCGGTGACGTGGCCGAGGAGGTCCCCGATCCCGGCCGGACGATCCCGAAGGCGATGCGCCGCACGATCTACATCGGCGGCGCCGCGAGCATGCTGATCACGGCCGCGCTGATCCTCGCGCAGCCGGACTTCAGCGCGATCCTCTCGGGCGAGATCGCCGACCCGGTCGGGGCGCTGCTGCTCGACGTCTTCGGCAACGTCGGCTCGAAGGTCATCACCGTGATCGTGCTGATCAGCTTCGTGTCCTGCGTGCTGTCGCTGCAGGCCGCCGCGAGCCGGCTGATCTACTCCTACGCGCGCGACCGGATGGTCTTCGCCTCCGACGCGCTGTCGCGCTTCTCGCCCTCGCGCCACGTCCCGCCGGTCGCCCTGACCGTCGCCGCCGTCGTGCCGGCCGTGATCGTCGCGATCGCCGAGCTGATCTCCGACAGCGCGCTGCTGAAGGTCATCTCGTTCGCCGCCGCGGGTATCTACATCGCCTTCCAGCTCGTCGTGCTGGCCGCGTTGATCGCCCGCAGCCGCGGCTGGGTGCCGCGCGGGCGGTTCACGCTCGGGCGCTGGGGCTACGCGGTCAACGTCGCCGCCCTGATCTACGGCGTCGGCGGCGCGCTCAACCTCGCCTGGCCGCGCCAGGTCGAGGGCGCCAGCTGGACGGACGAATGGATCGTCGTGATCGGCTGCGCGATCATCATCGTCACCGGGCTGGTCTACATGCTGCTCGGCCGCCCGTACGCGCGCGGCACCTCACCGTCGGGGGATGCCAGTCCCGCGCGCCTAGCTCAATTGCGGCGCGGAGTCGCGAGCCGCGGCTCCGCGCCGGTCACCTCGAAACCGGTCTGCATCAGCTCGATGATGTTGTGATCGGGGTCGGTCACGAACGTGCGTTTCACGCCGTCGCCGCGCGCGATCGTCTCGCCGCCCGGCTCGACGCCGTGCGCGCGGGCGCGTTCGATCGTCGCATCGAGGTCGTCGACGACGAGCGCGATGTGGTTGCCGTAGCCGATCGCGATCTCCTCCGCCGCATAGGCCGGGTGCATCGCCTGCGCCCGGCCGTCCTCGCCCTCGCCGATCAGATGCAGCTGATGGTGCTCGCCGACCTGCAGCCACGCGCCCGGCGCGTCGAACGTCGGCGGCCGTGGAACCTCCTCGAGCCCGAGCGCCTCCGTGTAGAAGCGCAGGGCGCGGGCGACGTCGGATACCAGCAGACCTCCGTGATCGATGCGCATCTCATCCAGTTTGCACGAGAGCGCGAGTACGTTCGCGCTCATGCCCTCCGCGATGGAGCAGTTGCTGCGTCCAAAGCTCGCGCGGCCCGTCGCCACCTGGCGAGAGGACATGATCACGATGGCGATCGCCTTCTGGCCGATCACCGCGATGTTCTTCGACGGCCGCAACCACAACAACCGCACCGGCCAGGAGTCGTTCTTCACGCTCACGCACTGCATCCTGTATCTCGGGCTGACCGCGCTGGGGACGTGGATCGGGCTGCTCGTGTCCCGCTACCACTACCGGACCGAGGCGATCCCGCTGGGCTACGGGGTCGCGATCGTCGGCCTCTGCGTGCTGGCCGTCGGGGGCCCCGCCGACCTCGCCTGGCACACGCGCTACGGCTTCGAGATCAACGTCGATGCGATCTACAGCCCGCCGCACCTGATGCTCTTCTTCGGCGGGCTGCTGGTCTCCTCGACCGGTATCCGCTCGACCTGGGCGCGCTGGGGCGACGCACCCGACTGGCGCGCCTTCGCGCCCGCGCTGCTCTCGGCGATCCTGTTCATCGGCGTCGCCGGCTTCATCACGATGTACCTGTCGGCGTTCATGACCGACGTCGCACCGACGAGCGCCTTCATGAACGACCTCAAGCACTTCGACGACGTGCGCTCGGACCAGTCGATCGGCCTCAACGCGGGCCTCACCGGCTACGGCGACGCGCGCTGGCCGTACTACTTCTACAGCGCCAGCCACGGCATGGCGTCGGAGATCGTGACCACGCTCGTGCTGCTCGGCCCGACGCTGCTGATGCTGCGCCGCTGGCGGATCCCGTTCGGCGCCGTGACCGTGATCTTCCTTGGCTTCGGCCTGCTCGTGAGCATCCTCACCGAGTACCGCGACTGGGTCCTGATCGTCCCACTGGTGCTCGCCGGGGCGACCGTCGATCTCGCGCAGCGCAAGCTGGCTCCGGGGCAGCGTGAGCGCGTCACGCTCGGCGGGATCCGCCTGATCGGGCCGCTTGCCGCCGCCGCGCTGTGGTTCTCCTACTACGGCGTGCTGGCCCTGCACAAGGGCCTCGGCTGGGGCGGCTCGCTGATGGTCGGTGCCCTGATCATGGGCACGCTCACCGGGTTTGGCATCGCCTTCGTGATCGCACCGCCGCCCTACGGACCCGCGGCAGACGCGGTCGCGCCCGATGCCTTCGGCTGACCCTTGATCGTTCGACCGGGTGTCGGGTTGCGGGTGCCGCTGTGGCACCCCCCGCCCGGGGGGTCATGTCGGCCGCGGGACGGGATCCGCCGGTGTGGCGTTCAAGGTTTGTCGCGTGATGACGCCCAACACGCCCCATGAACACGCGTCGGAAACCGACGCTTCACCGTTCCCGCACCACGCCGCCGCACCCCAGAGTCCGCTCGAGGCGGCCGAGCGACAGTACGCCGAGCGCCCGAGCGGCGTGCCGAACTGGGAGCCTGAGGACGGGGACTTCACGTAACGGCGTCGGGGCCGAGCTCCGACACGCGCGGGTAGCCCGCGAGCGCGAGCGCGGTCGCGAGTTCGCCGCGCAGCAGCTCGAAGGCCCTGCGGACACCCGGCTCGCCGGCGGCGCCGAGCCCGTAGACCAGCGGGCGCCCGACCAGTACGGCCCGCGCGCCGAGCGCGAGCGCCTTGATGATGTCGGTGCCGCGACGTACGCCGCTGTCCAGGTAGATCTCGGCACGGCCGTCGACGGCCTCGGCGATCTCCGGCAGCGACCTCGATCGTCGCCTGCGCATGGTCGAGCTGACGGCCGCCGTGGTTGGAGACGATGATCGCGTCGACCCCGTGCTCGACGGCGAGCCGCGCGTCGTCGGCGCGCATGATGCCCTTGATCACGATCGGGCCCTGCCAGTGCTCACGCAGCATCGCGAGGTCGTCCCAGGTCACGGTCGCGTCGAACTGGCGGTTGACGTAGGCCGCGTGGCTCGCGGCGCCACCCTCGTAGGGGATGTTGCCGGGCGACATCAGCGGCTGCGAGATGAAGGCCGCCGACCAGCGCGGGTGCGTGATGCCCTGGCCCAGCGCGCGCAGCGTGAGCCGAGGCGGTACGTTGAACCCGTTGCGCACGTCACGCTCGCGCACGCCGGCGACGGCGACGTCGACCGTCAGCACCAGCGCCTCGTGGCCCGCGGCCATGGCGCGCGCGAGCACGTCGTAGACGAGCTCGCGGTCGGTCATCACGTAGAGCTGGAACCACTTCGGCCCGGGCGCGCGGGCGTGGACCTCCTCGATCGAGAGCGTGGAGAGCGTGGACTGCGTGTAGATCGTGCCGTTGGCGTGCGCGGCGCGCGCGATCGCGGCCTCGCCATCGGGGTGCGTGAGGCCCGTGGCCCCGGTCGGCGGGGCGATGATCGGCAGCGCGATCTCGCGCCCCAGCACCGTCGTCGCCAGTTCGATCGAGGACACGTCGACCAGGGCCCGCGGCCGCAGCTGGACGGCCTCGAAGCCCGAGCGGTTGCGCCGGTAGGTGACCTCGTCGTTGGCCGCTCCATCGACGTAGTCGAACACGGTTCGCGGCACCGTCCGCTTCGCCATCGCGCGCAGGTCCTCGATCGTGTGGCAGCGCGCTGCCCGGCCCTCGGCGGTGAAGCGCGCGCGAACGGTGGCGGGCGCGGCGCGCAGATCGGCCGCGACCTGGCGCGCAGCGAGGTCCAGCAGTTCGTTCACCGCCGGGAACCTACCCGCTCAGCTCACTTGTCGAGCTTGGAGGCGAGGTCGTCGAGCCCGTCGATCAGATCGCTGACGCGGCGCACGGCGGGATGCTTGCGGGCACCGGCGAGGCGTTCGCCGAGTTCGTCGCGCACGTCCCCGAGGATCTTCCCGAAGCTGTCCTCGGTCGTGGCCTGCACGGGTGCCGGGTCGGGCTCGGCACCGCGAGCCGCTTCACGGGCCGCCGCGCGTGCCCGCTCGCGGGCGGCGTGCGCGTCGCGCAGCTCGCGTTCGAGCGTCTCGACCCGGTCCGCCACCGAATCCCAGGCGACCGGCCGTGCCGCGGTGGGCCGGTTGCGCAGTTCGTCGTAGGCCTCCTGGATCTCCTGGAAGCGCTCCGTGGCCTCGGCGGTGCCGCCGTTGCGGTCGGGGTGATGGTGCATGACGAGCCGCCGGTAGGCGTCGTGGAGTTGCTCGGGCGTGGCGCCCGGCGGGACGCCGAGCACGCGGTGGGGATCACGGCGCACGGACGCCAAGCTAGCCGATCAGCGCGCCGCGGCGGGACTCAGTCGCAGCGATCCAGACGGCGGACCGTGAAGCCGTTCGTCCACGGCGGCAGGCGGTAGGCGGCGAGGCGGGCAAGTCGCATTGCGCTGATTCACATCGTCAGAGCCGGAACGGCGCCGGGCCGAGGATGCCGGAGCTCAGCAGCGCGGTGGAGCGCTCCACGGTACGTACCCATTCGTAGGCGATTGCCTTGCAATGCGTCAGCTGGACGCCCGCGTCGCGCAGGCGGGTGAGGCCGCGCTCATGCATCTCGCCGGGGGAGAACGTGGCGTCCTCGACAGCGATCACGCGCAGGCCCTCGTCGAGCAGGCCGACCGCGGACTGGTAGACGCAGATGTCGGTCTCGAAGCCGACGAGCACCGCGGTCGGGCGGCCGGTGGCCTTCACCGCGGCGAGGATCTCGGGCGTGCCGGCGAGCCCGAACGTCGGCTTGCGCAGCCGCGGCGCGGAGGTCGTGTCGAACCGCGGATCGGTCGCCCCGTTGAGCTCGGGCTCCTCCTCGGTGATCACGATCGGCACGTCGAGCGCGCCGGCCACCGCGGTCAGCCATGCGGCGCGCTCGAGCGCCTGCTCGGCCCGCTCGCGATCGGTCTGCGGGCAGCGCGGTGGGATAGAAGCCGGGTTGGGCGTCGATCACGATCACGACGCAGTCCTGTGGGTCGGTCAGCGGCATTCGCTGCTCACAGGATGATGGGACTCACGCGGCGCGGCGGCGCCGGTAGGCGGCGACGATCAGGACGATGATCGCGAGCCCGCAGATGCCGACGACCGCGGTGCCGACCGGCCCGACGATCGCGCCGACCTTCTCGTAGTGCTCGCCCAGCGCCCAGCCCGCGCCGATCAGCGCGCAGTTCCAGACGGTGGAACCGAGCGCCGTCAGCGCGGTGAAGCGCACGATCGGCATCTCGGACAGGCCCGCGGGGATCGAGACGAGGCTGCGCGCCCCCGGCAGGAGACGACCGAACAGCACGACCCAGTTGCCGTGGCGGTCGAACCACTCGTCGCCGCGGTCGAGGTCGCGCTCCTTCACGCGCAGCACCTTGCCGAAGCGCAGCACGACCGCACGGCCGCCGAAGCGCGCGATCGCGTACAGGATCAGCGCGCCGGCGACGCTCCCGATCGTCGCCGCCAGCACCGCGAGGACGAACGTCATCTCGCCCTGGCCGACGTAGTAGCCGGCCAGCGGCAGGATCAGCTCGGAGGGCAGCGGCGGGAACAGGTTCTCGCCGAGGATGAGGCCGGCCAGCGCGGGATAGCCACCCGTGGAGACTGTGTTTCGCACCCAGTCACCGGGCGCCGCCGCGAAAATCATCCGCGCATGGGATACCGAATCGACCCCGGCGAAACTTAAAGGGGCCAGGCCCCTTTAAGTTCCTTTATGTTGGTGGGGGTGGAGGGGCGGCCGCCGACGAACGACCTTGCGCTGCTCGCGACCGGGGTGCTGTACGCGTCCGCGTTAGTGATCAGCGCGCGGCCGCGAGCTCCTGCGGAGGCGACGTGAGCAGGCGCGCCACGGAGAGCCCGGTCAGCAGCGTCATGCAGATCGCGGAGCCGACGCACCAGATGCAGATCGCGTTGAGCTCGCCGACCTCGACGTAGGTCAGCCAGCCGCTGAACCCGAGCCCGACGATCGAGAGGAACGCGGTCACGGTGCGGGCGCTCTCGTCGTCACGGATCAGCGAAGCGAGGATCCCGAGGTAGCCGATCACGCCGAGCAGCGCGACCGGGATCCCGGCCAGCGCGGCGTAGTCGGACTTCTGCACCGTCGCGCAACCGTGGGCGATCGCGCACACCGGCGAACCGCCCGCGTAGTGCACGACGGTCAGGTAGGTCGCGATCGCCAGCCCGACGACGCCGACGGCGATCGAGGCCGCGCGGAGCATCAGGAGAGCGCCTCGTCGAGCTTGGCCTGCAGGTCCTCGAGCCCGACCGCGACCACGGTCTCGGCGCCGTCGCCGCGCTGGACGGTGAAGCTCGGGGTCGAGTCGACCTTCAGCGCCGCGGCCTCCGCGTCGGCCTGGTCGAGCGACTCCTGCGAAGCGTCGCTGTCGGCGTAGGAGAGCGCCTGCTTGGCGTCGACGCCCGCGGCCTTCGCGACGTCGGTCAGGAAGTCATCGGTCACGTAGCCCGAGTTCTCGGTGCCCTGCGAGGCGTAGAACGTCTCGAGGAACGCCCACTCCTTGCCCTGCTGCTTGGCGCCCGCGGCGACCTTGGCGGCGCGGACGGAGTCCGGGCCGATGAAGCTCAGCGTGCGCGCCTGGAGCTTCACCTTGCCGCTGCGCACGTACTTCTCGATCACGCTCGGCAGCGTCTCCTTCGACGCCTCCGCGCAGATCGGGCACTGCGGATCGAGGTACTCGGTGAGCGTGATCGGCGCGTTGGGATCGCCGAGCACGCCGTCCTTCTCCTGGATGCCGGCGACGACCTGCGCCGCGCCGCTGGACGCGACCGGCTTCGCGGAACCGCCGGAGGCCGAGATGGCCACGGCGACGGCGACGAGGACGGCGGCGATGCCGGTGGCCCCGAGCAGACGGCGGATGCGGCGGCGGCGGGTCTCGGTGATGGCGGCGGCGCGCTCGGCCGCCCGGCGCTGCTCACGCAGCTCGCGCTTGGACTTCGACATCGGGTGCTCCTTCGGATTCGTTTGGGATCGGGGCGCTACAGGGCGTTGAACTACGCCACTGCAGGCGGTGCGCGATCCCGCGCGAGCCGGGTGATGCGGAGGAGCGTGGGGGCCGCGGGCGGCGCGAAGCCGAGGCGGACCAGTTCGGTGAGTGCGGGCGGCCGGGGAGCGGTCGGACGCAGCGAGCGGATCAGCTCGCGAGCGGCCGGGAGCGCCTTCAGCGCGAAGGTGAGCACGGCGCCGGCCGCCGCACCGAAGAGCAGCAGCTGCAGCCAACCGCCGCCGAGAAGTGCGCCGCCGCCGAGGACTGAGGCGAGCACGGCCTGGCCGCCGCAGACGGCCCAGAGGCCGGCCGTGGCGACGATCCACAGCAGCGGCGAGGCGCTGCGGCGCTGGGCGACGCGCGCCACGAGGGCGGCGATCGCGGACGTGTAGAGCGCGAGCACGAGCATCGCCGCGAGGCCGAAGCGACCCCCACCGGCGGTCTCGATGCAGCTGCGCACGTCAGGCCCGCAGACGAACGACACGCGCGCCTGATCGATCCCCGCCGCGAGCAGCGGGACGAGTACCAACGCGCGGAGCGTCAGCGGCAGTCGGGTGAGCAGGGCGCGCACGTGCACTCACCAATCATCGTCGGCGGATCCGAAGCCGAGTTAAACCCGCACAACTACGGCAACGTGTCCGTAGTTTGCCGCATGGGTAAGCCGGACGGGTGAAGACCCACCTTTCCCTCGTCCTGATCCTCGTGGCCGCGCTGCTCGCGCCCGCCACCGCGCGCGCCGACCAGTTCACGCCCGTCAAGCCGGCCAACGTCGCCAAGCTGAAGCTCCGGCTGAGCGGTCTGGACCAGGCCTCCTACGCGCGGGTGAAGCGGCTCGCGCGCACGTACCCGCGGCGCAGCGTCAAATACGTCGTCGAGCACGCGAAGCGCCGTACGCAGTCCGCGAGCGGCTCGACGTCGATCGGCGAGGTCGGCCCGGGCGCGGTTTCGTCCTTCAAGTGGGCGGACGCCGACAACAACTCAGAGCTCTGGAAGCCTCAGGGGATCACGGGCAGCGCCGCCGCGGTCGGCGACGGCCTCGTCGGCGGCCACCGCGAGCTGCTCGTGAGCTGGTATCGCGACACCGCCGCCAGCCCCGCGCGCGTCAGCTTCGTCAAGGCCGACAGCCTCGACGACACGACCTACACCCACGTTGCGCTCGTGATCCCGAGCGGCGGCGGCGTCAAGCCGATCTCCTCGCACGCGGGCGGGATCGCCTGGTACGGCCACTACCTCTACGTCGCCGAGACCGACGTCGGCCTGCGCGTGTTCGACACCCGCTACATCCTCGGCGCGAAGAAGCTCCCGCGCAGCGCCGATCTCGGCCTGCCCTACGTGCTGCCGCAGGTCGGGCTCTACCGTCAGGTCAAGGGCGCCGGGACTGAACTTCTCGTTCGTCGAGACCGATCGTTCCGGCCCGTCGCTGATCACCGGCGCCTACGCGGACCAGAAGCTCGGCCGCCGCGTCGTGCGCTGGCCGCTGAACGCGAAGACGTTCCGCCTCGGCAAGCAGGCCACGGGCGCTTGGCGGATGCCGGCGAGCAACGTGCAGGGCGCACTGATGCACAACGGCCGCCTGCTCGCCTCCTCCAGCTACGACATGGACGGGTCAAACGGCGACGGCGAGCTGGTCTCCGGCTTCCCCGGCCTGGACGCCGCGCACTATCGCTGGCCCGACGCCGCCGAGGACGTCCACTACGCGGGAACGAGCCATCGCGTGTACTCGCTGACCGAGTCCCGCTACGACCGTGTCGTATTCGCGATCGACGCGTCCTCGGTCGGCCTGACGCCGTAGCATCGCCGTGTGACCGCCCTCGCGATCCTGCTCGGTCTCGCGATCGGGATGGTCGTCGGCGCCGTCGGCGGGGGAGGAGCGATCCTCGCGCTGCCGGTGCTGATCTACGTCCTCGACGAGCCGGTCGGGCCGGCGTCGACCGCATCCCTGGTCGTCGTCTCCCTGGCGGCGGCGATCGGTGCGGGGTCGCTGGCGCGCCACGGCCGCGTGTGCTGGCACCTGGCGTTCACGTTCGCGGTGCCCGCCGCGATCGGCTCGCTGTTCGGCACGCTCGCGAGCCGGGAGGTCGGGGCGAGCGCGCTGATCCTCGCCTTCGTGCCGGTGATGCTGATCGCCGCCGTGGCGACGTGGCGGCGCCCGGGCCAGGGCAGCGACGACACCGAGTGTCCGCATCCGCCGATGGCCCGGGTCATGATCGCGGGCCTGCTCGTCGGAATGATGACGGGGTTCTTCGGCGTCGGCGGCGGCTTCGTGATCGTGCCCGTCCTGACGCTGTGGCTCGGCGCGGGCTTCCGGCTCGCCGTCGCGACCTCGCTCGTGATCATCTGCCTGACCGGGCTCGCCGCGCTCACCAGCCACCTGCTCACGGGCTCCCGGCCGGACCTGGCGAGCACGGCGCTGCTGGCGATCTCGACCGCCGTGGGCGCGCTGATCGGCGCGCAGGTGGGAGAGCGCCTGCCGCAGCTCGTGCTGCGGCGCGGGTTCGCCGTGATCGTCAGCGCGGTCGCGATCGCCCTGCTGGTGGACGTGCTCGTGCTCGGCGGTCCGCCGAACTGAGAGCGCGTGAACCGGCCGGCCCTCGCTGACGCAACGTAAGCTCTGCTGGTGTCCGATGCCTCGACGCGGCCGACGGCCGTGCTGCTCACGCTCTCGGCGGCCTGCATCGCGTTCTCGCTCTCGCAGACGCTCGTCGTCCCCGCGCTGCCGGCGCTCGCGACCGAGTTCGACGCTTCGCCCGCAGCGGTCTCCTGGGTCCTGACGGGGTTCCTGCTCTCGGCCTCGATCGCGACCCCGATCGTCGGCAAGCTCGGCGACCTCTACGGCAAGGGCCGGATGCTCACCGCGGTGCTGGTGATCTTCTCGCTCGGTGCGGTGAGCAACGCGCTGGCGAACTCGATCGAGGTCCTGATCGCCGGTCGCGTGCTGCAGGGCGTCGCCGGCGGGGTCTTCCCGCTCGCCTTCGGGATCGTGCGCGACACCTTCCCGCGTGAGCAGGTCCCCGGCGGGCTGAGCATCATCAGCGCGATCTTCGGCATCGGCGGCGGGATCGGCCTGCCGCTCTCGGGGGTGATCGTCGACAACGTCAGCCTGCAGTGGCTGTTCTGGATCAGCCTGATCGCGCTCCCCGCCGCCTTCGCCGCCCAACGGCTCATCCCGCCCTCGCCGCCGGTGAAGGACGCGCGAGTGGACTGGCTCGGCGCGGTGCTGCTCTCCGGCGCGCTGGCCGGGATCCTGCTCGGCGTCTCGCAGGCGAGCCATTGGGGCTGGGGGTCGCCGGCCAACGTCGCCGCGATCGGCGGCGGCCTCGTGCTCATCGGCATCTTCGCACTCGTCGAGAACCGGGTGGACCAGCCACTGATCGACCTGCGCGTGCTCCGCCAGCGTTCGGTCGCGGCCACCAACCTGACCGGCTTCCTCGTGGGCGTCGCGATGTTCTCGAGCTTCCTGATCATGCCCCAGTTCGCTCAGGCTCCCGAGTCCGCGGGCTACGGCTTCGGCTTCACGGTGACGCAGGCCGGCCTGCTGCTGATGCCGATCGCGCTCGCCCAACTCGCCGCGGGCCCGCTCGCGACGCGGGCGGCGCTCCGGATCGGCTTCCGCGCCGTCCTCTCGATCGGCGCGGTGCTGATCAGCCTCTCGTTCCTGATCAACACCTTCGCCCACAACCACCCCTGGGAGCTCGTGTTCGGCGGCATCCTGCTCGGCGTGGGCATCACCTTCGCGTTCGCGTCGATGGCGAACCTGATCGTCGATGCCGTCCCGCAGGCCGAGGTCGGGATCGCCACCGGCATCAACACCGTCATGCGCACCGTCGGCGGCTCCTTCGGCGCCGCCGCGGCGACCGCGATCCTCGCCGCCACCGCACTGGAAGGCTCGACCCTGCCGACCGAGGGCGGCTACACCGCCGCCTTCTTCTTCGCCAGCGTCGCCGGCGTGCTCGCGCTTGCGGCCTCGCGGCTCGTCCCGCGGCCCGGCGCGCGGCGCGTGAGCCTCGAACCGCTTCCCGGCACGGAGTAGACGGAGCGTCAGGGGAGCTGGAGCTTCGGGAGGTTCTTGAGGCGCCACTCGCCGTTCTCGCGGACGGCGCCGAGCGTGATCCGCGGGCCCGACTCGTCGCGGGCGATCAGGTCGATGCCGGCGAACGGACCCTCGATGCGCACTTCGCCGGCGCGGGCGCCGACGTAGCGGTCGGTCGTCGGGCGCTCCTTGAAGAGCTGCTCGAAGGCCTTGGCGCAGGAGCCGTCGCCGGCGTCGGCGAGGCGTTTCTGCTCGCCGGTCGTACGGGTCGCGCACGCGGCCTTCCAGTCCCTCGCGACGAGTGCGCGGACGTAGCGGACGGCGACGTCGGCCGCTTGCCGCTTGGACGCGGTGTCGGTGGGAGCGGGGGACATGTCGACCTGCTCTCCGCAGCCCGCGAGCAACAGGGCCGCGAGGACGACACAGAGCCGCTTCATGCCGGCCCGTGCCGCGTCACGGTGAGCCCGCCGGACACCGGCGGTGCGGCCGAGATCGCCTCCAGGCGCCCGTAGAACGCTCGTGCCACGCGCATCGCGTGCGCCTTGGCCAGTTCGGCTCGCTCGCCCGCGAAGAGGGCGTCCACGGTCTCGCGCCAGAGCACGAGCCAGCGCTCGAAGTGACCGGCCCGAAGACGCACCTTCTGGTTGAGCTCCGCGTGCGGGCGGAAGGCGCCGCCACGGTAGGACTGCGCGCCGAGCAGGATCGTCTCCCAGAACGAGGCGATCTCGGGCACGTGGGCCTCGACGTCCAGATGGGCGACGTCGGTGAAGATCCAGCCGATGATCGGGTCCACGAGCGCGCGTTCGTAGAACGCCCGCACCAGCCGCTCGCAGTCCTCGCGGGTCGCGATGTCGGCCACTACGCGACCAGCCCCCGGACCAGGAGCACGACGCCGGCCGCGCCGGCACCGATCGTGGCCCAGAGCGCGACGCTCTCGGCCTGGCCGACGATCTCCTCCTCGGAACGGCTGGAGATGATGTAGCGACCGTCCTCGGGGCGGATGATCCACTCCTCGTAGGCGAAGCCCAGCGTGCCCGCGGCGATGGCGAGAAGGAACGCTCCGGCAATCAGCATCGTGTGCAACATGTATCAGGCGGCGTGGAGCGTGCTCTAGGTGAGCGGATTGTGAGGCTCAACCGAAGGGATTCACCCGTGCAACGCACAACGCTGAAGTGGGCGGCGGCGATCGGACTCGCCGCGGCCGGCGTCGTAGCGCCGACGGCCATGGCGGCCGACCCCGAGAACGTGATCTACGGCGCCGAGTTCGAGAAGGGCAGGATCGTCAGCACCTCCCAGGACAAGCTGGGCCGCGAGGCGTTCGGGAAGGCGGAGCTGACCAAGAAGAGCCTCAAGGAGGACACGCTGCCGCCGGTCGGGAAGATCCAGCCGGCGCTCGAGGACCTGCTCGCGGTCGGCGATCCGCACCGCCCGGTCGAGCTCGTCGTCACCTACCGCGACTCGCTGCCGATCCCCGAGTTCCCGCTGCCGGTGTTCGGCGAGGACCGCGAAAGCCCGCGCAACCAGGAGCTGCTCAAGCAGGCACGCGGCCTGATCGACGACGTCCGCGCGCAGCGCGCTGAGCGCTACAAGGCTCAGACGGCCGATCTCGAACGGGCCGGCGGCAAGGTGCTGGACACCTACTGGCTGATCCAGGGCGCCCGCGCCGTGCTGCCGCTCGACGCGGTCTCAAAGCTCGCCGACTCCGACGAGGTGCAGTACCTCGAACTGGCCGACGGCGTCGCCAAGCCGCCCGCCGACGCCAACCCGAACAACGATCTCGCGGACGCGCGCGCCCAGATCTTCTCGGACCCGTACTTCAACCTCGGCCAGACCTCCGGCTGGATCGGCCTGCTCGACACCGGCGTGCGCCAGACGCACACGGTCTTCAACGGCCCCGACCACATCGCGATCGCCGACGACCTGACCGGCGGTGGCGACCCCGGCGACCAGTGCAACCACGGCACCGCCTCGGCCGCCGAGATCACCGGCAACGCCAACCTCGGCGCGGCGTGGCGCGGCGTGTCGGCGATCTCGCTCGACTCGTGGGACGTCTACGGCAACGACTGCCTCGTCGGCGGCGGCGACACCGTCGACGGCTTCCAGGAGGCCGTGAGCTGGCTGGACAAGGTGATCGTGGCCGAGATCCAGCTCGTCGCCTCCGAGAGCAGCGCCTCCTCGGTCGCCGCCGACGCGGCCTTCGACTCCGGCTCGGTCGTGATCGCCGCCAACGGCAACTACGGCCCCGGCAGCGGCAGCGTCGCCTCGCCCGGCAACGCCCACAAGGCGGTCGGCATCGGTGCCGCGGACCTGCAGACCGACGTGCTGCAGGGCTACTCCGGCCGCGGCCCGTCCAACGACGGCCGCTACAAGCCGGACCTCGTGTTCCCGACCAACATCGAGACCGCGCGTTCGACCTCGAACACCGCGCTGGGTTCCTTCGGCGGCACGAGCGCGGCGACGCCGATCGCCGGCGGCGCCGCGGGCCTGCTGCGCAACTGGATGCGCGGCGGCCTCGGCTCGATCGACGCCGGCCACGTCTACAGCCACCTGATCCTCGGCGGCCAGACGACGTTCCCGTTCAACAACGACACCGGCGCCGGCCCGTTCCAGCTCGGCGTCAGCGGCCACGCCTGGTGGGGCAAGACGAACGTCGCCAACGGCGCGCGCGTCGACATCCCGATCACGGTGACGGCCGGCAAGACACTGTTCGAAGGCTCGCTGTGGTGGCCGGAGGCGACCAGCGGCCACAACGACATCGACCTCGAGCTGATCGCGCCCGACGGCACGGTGCGCGCGTCCAGCTGGTCCGGCGTCAGCGTCTTCGAGCGCGCGAGCGTCCGTACCGGCCTGTACCCGGGCACGTGGAAGCTGCGGATGAAGGGCTACTCGGTGTCCGGCAGCCCGCGGGTGTTCTGGAGCGCCAGGACCCGCTGAGTTAGGCGAGATCGCCGAGATCGGCGACCTTCACGGACGTGGCGCGTCCGTCCTTGACGCGCCACGTCCAGACCGACGAGCGACGGACGTCGAGCCCCTCGCGGCGGCCGGTGATGTGGCCGATGACGATTACTGAGCCGGGGATGATGCGGAAGTCCTCGGCGTGCAGGACCAGCTCTTGCCAGATGCGATCGACGTCGGCGAAGTAGTCGCGCAGCCCATCGTGCCCGCGATAGGGCTCGACGCGGCCCGCAAGGCGGGCGGTGCCGGCGAAATCGAGCTCGCAGTCGGCGCTCGTGCAGCGGATCGCAGCCTCGATGTCACGCCGCGCGAAGGCGTCGTAGAACGCGCGCACGACGTCCGCCTCATCGGTCAGACCGGCCGGGTTGCCGTAGTAATCGGGGCGCGACACTCGGCTAGAGCGTGACAGAGCAGGCGGCGCGATGGCGGGGTCACCGGCCGGGGCGTGGCGCGCTGCGAAGACGCGCGGTTGCATCTCTCTTTGTAGGGTCATCGCCAATGAGCCAGATCGGAGTCACAGGGCTCGCCGTGATGGGGGCGAACCTGGCACGCAACATCGCACGTCGCGGCGTGCCGATCGCCGTCCACAACCGGACGGCGAGCAAGACCCAGGACTTCATGTCCGAGTACGGCTCCGAGGGGGACTTCACCGCGTGTGAGTCGCTGGAGGAGTTCGTCCAGGCGCTCGAGCGCCCGCGCAGGATCATCGTCATGGTCAAGGCCGGCAAGCCGGTGGACGGCGTGATCGCCGACCTCGTGCCGCTGCTCGACGCCGACGACATCATCATCGATGCCGGCAACTCGCACTACATCGACACGCGCCGGCGCGAGGAGGAGCTGACCGCCAAGGGGCTGCGCTTCATCGGCACCGGCGTGTCCGGCGGCGAGGAGGGCGCGCTGCTCGGCCCGTCGATCATGCCCGGCGGGCCGCGCGAGGCCTACGCCGAGGTCGAGGAGATCTTCACCACGATCGCCGCGCAGGTCGACGGCGAGGCGTGCTGCGTCTACATCGGGCCCGACGGCGCCGGCCACTACGTGAAGATGGTCCACAACGGCATCGAGTACGCCGACATGCAGCTGATCGCGGAGGCCTACGACCTGCTGCGCTTCGGCATCGGGCTCGACGTGCCGGCGATCAAGGCGATCTTCGACGACTGGAACACCGGCGACCTCGAGTCCTTCCTGATCGAGATCACCGCGACCGTGCTCGGCAAGGTCGACGCCGAGACCGGCAAGCCGCTGGTCGACGTCATCGTCGACCAGGCCGAGCAGAAGGGCACCGGCCGCTGGACCGCGCAGGACGCGCTCGAGCTCGGCGTGCCGCTGACGGGCATCACCGAGGCGGTCTTCGCGCGCTCGCTGAGCGCGCTGCGCGACCAGCGCCGCGACGCGGCCGGCGTGCTCGCCGGCCCGAAGCCGGGCGGGCTGCCCGAGTCGCTGGTGGAGGACATCCGCAAGGCGCTCTACGCCTCGAAGGTCGTCGCCTACGCGCAGGGCTTCGAGCAGATGGCGGCCGCGGCGAAGACGTACGACTGGGACCTGCAGATGGGCGAGCTGGCGAAGATCTGGCGCGGCGGCTGCATCATCCGCGCCCGCTTCCTGAACCGGATCACCGAGTCCTACAGCGAGCACCCGGACCTCGTGAACCTGCTGATGGCGCCGTACTTCCGTGACGCCGTCGCCGACGCCCAGGAGTCGTGGCGCAAGGTGATCGTCGCCGCGGTGGAGCAGGGGATCGCGGTTCCCGCGTTCTCCTCCTCGCTGGCGTACTACGACGGCTACCGGCGCGAGCGCGGGCCGGCGAACCTGATCCAGGGCCAGCGCGACTTCTTCGGCGCGCACACCTACCGGCGCGTGGACAAGGAAGGCTCCTTCCACACGCGCTGGTCGCAGGACGGCTCGGAAGTCCAGACCGCCTGATTTGCTCGTCCTGCTGCCGCCCTCCGAGGGGAAGACCGCACCTTCGGAGGGCGCGCCGGTGGACCTCTCCGCGCTCGCCTTCCCGGGGCTGACGAAGACCCGCGAGCGCCTGCTCGCCGTGCTCTCGCGGCTCACGCTCCCGCGGGCGCTGAAGTACCTCGACATCTCCGCGGGCCTCGCGCAGGAGGCCGAGCGCAACCTGACGCTGCTCGACGGCGCCCGCCGCGCCCGCGCACGAGGTCTACACGGGCGTGCTCTACGAGCACCTCGGGCTCGGCTCGCTGCCCGGCGAGAACGTGCTGATCGCGAGCGCGCTGTGGGGCTTCGTGCGCCCGTCGGACCGGATCCCCGCCTACCGGCTCTCGATGGGCTCGACGCTGCCGCGGATCCCGTCGCTGCCGGCGCTGTGGCGCGATCCGTTGCGCAAGGCGGTGCCCGACGAGGGGCTGATCGTCGACCTGCGCTCAGGCTCCTACGCGGCGGCCTGGAAGCCGAAGCAGGCCACGGTCGTCGGCGTCCGCGCGTTCACGGACGGCAAGATCGTCAGCCACATGGTCAAGGCCACCCGCGGCGACGTCGCCCGCATCCTGCTGTCCTCGGGCGCCGCGCCCGAGACCCCGCACGAGGTCGCCGCGCTCGCCCGCGATGCTGGATTGAGCGTCGAACTCAACGGTTCCGACCGCGCTTGGACACTTGACGTAATCAGCTAAGGCTTCGGATCGCCGTGCCGATACACGGGCTGTCAGACAGCGAAGGCGCCCCGAGGGCAGAGACCTCAACAAACGTCCCCCTCCCACACTTGCCTGATCTTCTGATGGCCGAAGCCCGCGAAAGCGGGCTTCCGCGTTTAAGCGGCTCTCGCGAGCGACCGAGCGGGCCGGCTTGTCGAAGCGCAGGCCGAGGAAGCGCGGGTGGCGCAGGCGGCCGGCGGTCGTCCACTCGGCGAAGCCGAGCTGGGCGACGAGCTCCGGCTCGACCCAGGTGGCGTCGCGGAGGCGCGGTGCGTCGGCGAACGGGGAGTCCTCGCGGTGCAGCGCGCGCAGGCGCTCGCCGAGGTCGCAGCAGCGTGGCGCGATCGAAGCCGGTGCCGACCTTGCCCGCGTAGCGCAGCGCGCCCTCGGCGTCGAAGTGGCCGACGAGCAGCGCGCCGAGCTCGATGCGCGAGCCGCGCGGCGCGGTGAAGCCGCCGATCACGAGCTCCTGGCCCTGCTGGCACTTGAACTTCAGCCAGTCGCGCGAGCGGCGCGTCGGTGTAGACGCTGTCGGCGCGCTTGGCGATCACGCCCTCCCAGCCCTTGCGGCAGGCCTCCTCGAACATCGCCTCGCCCGCTTCGTTGCGGTAGGCGTTCAGCCGGATCGGGTCCGCGAAGGCCAGCGCGTCGCGCAGCAGCGCCTTGCGCTCGCGCAGCGGCCGCGAACGGACGTCCTCGCCGTCGAGCCAGAGGACGTCGAAGACGTAGTAGAAGGTCGAGGCGCCGGGATGGCCGAGCGCCTGGAAGCTCGTCTGCGCGCCCTCGAAGGCGACGACCTCGCCGTCGACCGCGAAGCGCGTGCGCGGATCGGCGTCGAGCGCCGCGGCGACGCCCGGGAAGCGGCCGTTGAGCGAGAGGTCGTTGCGCGAGAGCAGCTTGACCGGCCCGCCGTCGCGGATCGCGACGCAGCGGATGCCGTCGAGCTTGCGCTCGTAGATCCAGTCCGGGTCGCTGAAGCGCTCCTGCGTCAGGACCGCCCGCATCGCGGATGCGGTGGTCGGGGCGGCGCTCACTTCCGGGTGCCGTGCCGGAGGCCGTCCATCAGCAGCCGCAGCAGGCGGCGCGCCTGGTCCTCGTCGTCGATCAGCCAGACGGCGCCCATCGCGCGCATCACGTCCTCGGCGTCGACGTCGGGACGCAGCGTGCCGTCCGCGACGCCGGCCGCCAGCAGCAGCGCGATCGCGCCGACGATCTGCCCGCGCGCGTCGGCGAACAGGTCCGAGCCGCCCGCGACGACCGACTGCAGCGCGTCGCGCATGCCCTTCTTGGCCGTCGAGTAGCTGACGAAGCGATCCATCCACTCGGCCAGCGCGACGTCCGCCTGGTGCTCGGCCAGCCGCTCGCCGGCGGCCTCGCAGAGCTGCGCGACCTCGTTGCGGTACGCGGCCTCCACCAGCGCGTCGCGCGTGGGGAAGTGGCGGTAGAGCGTGCCGATGCCGACGCCCGCGCGCTTGGCGACGGCGTCGAGCGAGACGGAGTTGCCGGAGGCGGCGAACAGCTCGGTCGCCGCGAGCAGCAGCTTCTCGCGGTTGCGGCGCGCGTCGGCGCGTTTGATCTCAGGTGTTGACATCGTGTAAACGGAGGAAGCCTCCGGTTGCGTGCTACATTGGACTCAAACGGAGCAACCCTCCGCTTCATTCTAGGAGGCAAGCACACATGTCGAAAGTCTGGTTCATCACCGGCACTTCGAAGGGCTTCGGCCGCGTTTGGGCCGAGGCCGCGCTGGAGCGCGGCGATCGCGTCGCCGCGACCGCCCGCGACGTCGCCACGCTCGACGGCCTGGTCGAGACCTACGGCGACCTCGTCCTGCCGCTCGCGCTCGACGTCGACGACAAGACCGCGATCGACGCCGCCGTGGCCACGGCGCACGAGCACTTCGGCCGCCTCGACATCGTCATCAACAACGCCGGCTACGGCCTGTTCGGGACGATCGAGGAGATCACCGAGGAGCAGGCGCGGGCGCAGATCGAGACGAACCTGTTCGGCCCGCTGTGGGTCACCAAGGCCGTCATACCGATCATGCGCGAGCAGGGCTCGGGCCACATTCTCCAGGTGTCCTCGATCGGCGGCGTCAACGCGTTCCCGGTCCTCGGGCTCTATCACGCCTCGAAGTGGGGGCTGGAGGCCTTCAGCCAGTCGCTCGCCGCCGAGGTGGCGCAGTTCGGGATCAACGTGACGCTGATCGAGCCCGCCGGCTACTCGACCGACTGGCGCGGGGCGTCCTCGGTCCAGGCCGACCCGCTGGCGCTCTACGACGGCACCCGCGAGGCCCGTGCGCAGCTCTTCAAGGGCGCCCTGGCCGAGCCGGGCGACCCGCAGGCGACCGGCTCGGTCATCCTCGAGCTCGTCGACGCCGACGAACCGCCGCTGCGCGTCTTCCTCGGCTCCGGCACGCTCGAGATGATCCGCGCCGAGTACGAGCGCCGGCTGGAGAACTGGGAGCGCTGGGACGGGCTCGCCAACGCCGCGCAGGGCGGGGTGGCACGATGACCGCCTTCGGAGCCACGTCCACCGCGCTGGAAGTGGTCGAGGGCATCGACCTCACCGGCAGGCGCGCGATCGTCACCGGCGGCGCGTCCGGGATCGGCATCGAGACCGCCCGGGCGCTGGCCTCGGCGGGCGCCGAGGTCACGCTCGCGGTCCGCGACGTCGACGCCGGCGAGCGGGTCGCGACCGAGGTCGGCGCCACAAGCGTGAAGTATCTCGAACTGGCCAAGCTGGAATCGGTCGAGGCGTTCGCGCGCGACTGGGACGGGCCGCTGCACATCCTCGTCAACAACGCGGGTGTGATGGCGATCCCCGAGCTGCGGCTCAATGCCGACGGCCTGGAGCTGCAGTTGGCGACCAACCACGTCGGACACTTCGCGCTGGCGGTCGGCCTGCATCGCGCGCTGGCCGCCGAAGGCGCCCGGATCGTCTCGGTCAGCTCCAGCGGGCACCTGCGCTCGCCGGTGATCTGGGACGACCTCAACTTCGCGTTTCGCGAGTACACCCCGTTCGACGCCTACGGGCAGTCCAAGACGGCGAACGTCCAGTTCGCGGTCGGCGCGACCGCCCGCTGGGCCCGTGACGGGATCACGGCCAACGCGCTGATGCCGGGCGGGATCGCGACGAACCTGCAGCGTCACACCCCCGGGATGATCGAGCAGGCGCTCGAGGCCGGGATGAAGCTCAAGACGCCCGAGCAGGGGGCCGCGACGTCGGTCCTGCTCGCCGCCGCTCCCGAACTCGAGGGCGTCGGCGGCCGCTACTACGAGGACTGCGCCGAGGCGCGGCTCGTCGACCACCGCGGCGAGATGGGAAGCGGCGGCGTCGCGCCCTACGCGCTCGACGCCGACAACGCCGATCGGCTGTGGGAGCTCTCCGAGCGCCTGCTCGGCGCACACGTCCGCTAGTCGCCGGCGCGCTCGCCTCGCGGAACTGGCCGTCGTCGAAGTGGTCCCGAGCGGCGGCGGTCAGCGCGGGCCGGAGGGTGGAACGGTTCACCCTCGCGGGTGATGGCAGGGCACCGCGCCACGCGCGAGCATGTCGTCCATGCCCTGCATCTTCAAACTCATCGTCGATCTGATCCTCGGCCCGGAAGAGCAGATCGCCTACGTTTCGGTGACGACGCGCTGAGCTATGAGACCAGCCGCCGGAGCCGGCGCGTGATCTCGAGCCGCTTGCGCTCCGCGTCGTAGCGCCCCAGCGTCTCGTCCTGGAACTTCAGGCGCGAGATCATCGAGCGCGTGAGCGCGTCGACGAGCTCCGGCCGTCCGGCGAGGATCGGCGCGTACTGGCGCCGGCCGACCTCGTAGACGATCGCCCCGTCGATCGAGCGCACGGTCGCGCTGCGCGGCTCGCCGGTGAGGACCGACATCTCGCCGATGACCGCGCCGTTGGGCCGCGTGCCGAGGTTCACCTCGGAGCCGTCGGCGCGGCGGATCAGCACCTCGACCGCGCCTTCGGCGATCACGAACAGCGAGTCGCCGTCCTGGCCCTGGACGATGATCCGCTCCATCGGGCCGAAGGTCAGCGGGCGCGCGGTGTGGGTGAGCGTGGAGAGCTCCTCGTCGCTGAGGAGCGAGAACAGCGTCGTCCCGGCCAGCAGCGTGGTCAGCTGCCGCAGCGGCGGCTCGTAGTCGGCCGGGAGCTCGACGCCGACCTCGAGATGATCGGAGTCGTAGCCGTCGCGGCGCTGCAGCAGCTCCACGCGCGTGGGCTGGTTCATGTGCGCCTCGAGCAGGCTCACCTGGCGCGGAACGCACTCCTCGCCCGTGTGATCCATCAAGCCGCGTTCCTGGGCCCAGTCGGCGACGTGGTTCATCGACGCCCGGTACTGGTTGCACGCCGACGCGAAGAGCCCGTCCTGGTCGCCCAGCAGCCGCGGCAACGGACCGGGCACGCGCAGCACGCGGCGCAGCCCGACGTGGCCCTGGCGGTGCCAGAGGATGAGCCGCTGGACCTCGGCCGGGAGGAAGCCGAGCTCCGGGAAGGCGTCGGGCGTCTGGCGCAGCACGGCGCGCTCGGCGTCGCGGAACACCCGATGCCAGGTCTCCTGCGCGTTGTGCGCGTTCGGCCCGGCGAGCTCGATCGCATGCTGCAGGTCCTCGTGGTGGACGTGCAGGAACTCGAGCGTCGCCTTGCGCTTGTTGAGCAGGTTCGTGGCGGCGACGGGACCGGTGCGGGGCTGGCCGCGGAGCGCGATCCTGCGCAGCGCCCAGACGCCGCTCCAGCCCTCGACGTTGAGCCGGCGCCGGATCTCCGCGAACGCTTCGCCGTTCTCGAAGACGTCGCGCTCCTCGGGCGTCAGCAGGTCGCCCGCGTCGTCCTTGACCGCCTCGACCACGCCGAGCCCGGTCAGCAGCTCGAGGTAGAGGCCGACGCGCACGAGCCAGCCGGGGTCGGCGAGGTCGCGGCGCTTGTGGACGATGTCGCCGATCAGCGCGCGCGTGTAGAGCTCGGCCTTATGGGCGCCGATCAGCAGCACCGGGAACCACGGGTGGTAGGCGTGCGAGAGCCCCGGCGACTGGCGCTCGGTGTCGGGCTTCACCAGCCGCTGGACGATGCGCTCGTAGAGCGAGCCGAACTGCTCGACGTCGTAGACCTCGAGCCGGCCCTCGGTCTCCGCGACCGGCTCGCCCGCGCGCGTGAGCCGGACGCTGACGGTGAGCATCTGCGAGAAGAGCGTCGCGAAGGAGTAGTCGCCGGGCAGGTCGCGCAGCGCGAGCACGTATGGCTGATCGGCCCCGAGCGCCAACTCGACCCAGCTCCGGCTTGCCGTCGGCTCCGAGCCCGAACACGAGCGGTTCGATCGGCCGGCGGTCCCATCCGGGGAGCGGGCCGTCCGGGCCGGTCAGCGTCGCATCGAGCGCGTAGTCGTCGCCGTCGATGCCGTCGACCGAGAAGAGCAGGTAGTACTCGCCCTGCAGGAAGGCGACGGCGTCGCTCGAGCCCATCCCCGGATGGCGCGCCTCGTCCGTCGGCCGACGGCCCGGTGCGAACGGGATGATCTCGATCCTCGCCATCGGATCCGAGCCTAGAGCGTCCAATAGAGATCGGCCCCGGCGGGGATCGGCTTCGCCGCGCGGCTCAGCGCGGCGCGCGCGACCGCGGGGTTGAGCTGGGTGATCGCGATCACCTCGACCGTGGCGAGCGGCTCGGTGGACCAGGCGAGCAGCTCCTCGACCGATTCGGGCTTCGGGCGGCGCGTCAGCTCCGGCGCGAGGTTGGCGATCGCGGTCTCGTAGACCTCGACCGGGTTAAAGCCCGGGATCGAGAAGGAGCGTTCGCCGCTCGCGAGCTCGTAGCTGGGGGCGCTGTAACGGCGCTCCTCGGGCGGGCCGCCGAGCTTATGGTCGAGCGCGCGGGCGGCGAGCGAAGGCGAGCGCGCACTCGCGACGTCGGCGGACAGCACGTCCTCGACGGCGGGCATCGCGCTCCAGCGTGCCAGCTCATCGGGGTCAAGTCCGACGTCGCGCGCCGCCGCGGCCAGCAGCGAGCGGTCGTCGAGCAGGCCGCCGACCATCGCCCGGACCCGCAGCGCGCGCAGCAGCGGCGCCTCGGCTCCCGGCGCGTTGAGCCGTGCGGCCACGACCGCGCGGCAGGCCGGCTCCGACGAGAACGTGCGCGCGTACGGCGCGGGATCGATCGGCATGCCGTAGCGCCGCTGCAGGCCGGGCGCGCCCTCGGCCAGCTTCGCGTCCTCGCCCGGTTCGAGCGTGAGCACGATCATCGTCAGCCGCCAGCGCAGCTGGTCGCCGTAGTGCCAGCGCAACCGCTGACGCACCGGCTCGGCGGAGAATGCGAAGGGACAGGCGGGATCGGTGAAGAGCGTGATGTCGACGGCCACGCCCGGGAGGCTACTTACGCAGCGTCACCAGCTCGCGCGCGATGACGAAGCCGTAGCCGTGGGGCGTGCGTCGCGAGCGCCAACGCGCCATCCGAGAGCGTGCCGGTCCGTGCCATCACCACTAGGCTCCTAGGCCACGCGGCCCGTCGCCGCCCAGTCGGCGGCACGAGAGCGAGGCCGCCCGATCATGGCGGCGGTGCCGTCGTCGAGGATCGGGCGCTGCAGCAGCGAGGGATGCTCGACCAGGATCGCCACGACCGCGTCGATCCCGAGGCCGTCGGCGTCGAGCCCGAGGTCCTTGTACTTCTTGTCGCGCCGGATCAGCGCGTCCGGCGGATCGCCCTGCAGGCGCTCCGCCAGCGAGCGCAGCTCGTCCTGCGACAACCGCTCGGCGACGAGCAGGTACTTGCGCACGGTCACGTCGCGCCCCGCACCCTCGAGCGCGTCCAGCGCATGCACCGAGGTCGGGCAGTGCGGGTTGTGCAGCAGCGTGAGCGTCACGGCGATGATCCTAGAACCAGCCTCGCGGCCTGGGTCGCCATCTCGAGCTCCTCGTCGGTCGGGATGACGAGCACGGCGACCGCGGCGCCGTCGGGCGAGATGACGGTCTCGCCGGCCTCGTTGCGGATCGGGTCCACCGCGATCCCGAGCCGTTCGAGGCCCGCGAGCGAGCGGGCGCGCACGCGCGCGTCGTTCTCGCCGACCCCGGCGGTGAAGGCGATCGCGTCGGCGCCGCCCAGCGCAGCCAGATAGGCGCCGACGTACTTGCGGATCCGGTAGCAGTAGACGTCGAGCGCCAGTTCGGCCGCCGGGTCGCCCGCCGCGGCCCGGCGCTGGACCTCGCGCATGTCGTTGTCGCCGGCCAGCGCGAGCAGGCCGCTGCGCGAGTTCAGGACCGCGTCGATCTCGTCCGTGCTCAGGTTTCGCGTGCGGCGCAGGTGGAGCACGAGGGCCGGATCGACGTCGCCGGAGCGCGTGCCCATGACCAGGCCTTCGAGCGGCGTCAGCCCCATCGAGGTGTCGATGCTGCGCCCCCCGGAGACGGCGGCCGCGCTGGCGCCGTTGCCGAGGTGCAGGACGATCACGTTCGCATCGTCGCGGCCGAGCACGCGGCCGGCCTCGCGCGAGACGTAGGCGTGCGACGTGCCGTGGAAGCCGTAGCGGCGCACGCCCCAGGCGCGCGGCACGGCGTAGGTGTAGGCGCGCGGCGGCAGCGTGGCGTGGAACGCGGTGTCGAAGATCGCGACGTGCGGCAGCTCCGGGAAGCTGCGCCGGGCGACCTCGATCCCGTCCGCGTTGGCCGGGTTGTGCAGCGGCGCCAGGACCGCGAGGTCGCGGATCGCGGCCAGCACCGAGTCGTTGATCAGCGCCGGTGCCGAGAAGCGCTCGCCGCCGTGCACGACGCGGTGCGCGACGGCACCGAGGTCATCGACCGGCGCGTCGCGGAGCACGGCCTCGAGCGCCTCGGCGTGGTCGCGGACCTGCTGGACGGTCCCGGACCCGAGCGTGCGGCCCGACGCGCTGTCGACGACCGACCATTTCAGCGACGAGGAGCCGCAGTTGACGACGAAGACCTTCACAGCGCCTGGATCGCGGTGATCGCGACGGTATTGACGATGTCGTGCACGGTCGCGCCGCGCGAGAGGTCGTTGACCGGCTGGTTGAGCCCCTGGAGCACCGGGCCGATGGCGATCGCCCCCGCGCTGCGCTGGACGGCCTTGTAGGTGTTGTTGCCCGTGTTGAGGTCCGGGAAGATGAAGACCGTCGCGCGCCCCGCGACGGCGCTCCCGGGCAGCTTCGTCCGGGCGACCGTCGCGTCGACGGCGGCGTCGTACTGGATCGGGCCCTCGACCGACAGCGACGGCGCCCGCGAGCGCACCAGTTCGGTCGCCGTGCGCACCGTCTCGACCTCCGTGCCGTGGCCCGACGCGCCCGTCGAGTAGGAGAGCATCGCGATCCGCGGCTCGATCCCGAACTGCGCGGCGGTCTCGGCCGAGGAGATCGCGATGTCGGCCAGTTGCTCGGCCGTCGGGTGCGGGTTGACGGCGCAGTCGCCGTAGACGAGCACGCGGTCGGCGAGGCACATCAGGAAGACGCTGGAGACGATCGAGACGTCCGGGCGGGTCTTGACGAGCTCGAACGCGGGCCGGATCGTCTCGGCGGTCGTGTGCGTCGCGCCCGAGACCATCCCGTCGACCATCCCGAGCGCGACCATCAGCGTGCCGAAGTAGGAGACGTCGCTGACCACGTCGCGTGCGGCGTCGACCGTCACGCCCCGGTGCGCGCGCCGCGTGGCGTACTCCTGCGCGAAGCGCTCGACCAGCACCGGATCGGTCGGATCGAGCACGTGCGCGCCGTAGAGGTCGAGGCCGAGCCGGCCCGCGGTTCCGCGGACCTCGGCCTCGGGACCGAGCAGCGTCAGCTCCACGACGCGCCGGCGCAGCAGGATGTCGGCCGCACGCAGCACGCGCTCGTCGGTGCCCTCCGGCAGCACGATGTGCCGCTGCTGCGGCCCGTGCGCGATCCAGCAGCGTGTACTCGAACATCAGCGGCGTCACCGCGATCGAACGGGAGACGTCGATGCGATCGAGCAGGTCGTCGCCGTCGACGTGGGTCTCGAAGAGCGCCAGCGCCTTCGTGATCTTGCGCGGCGTGGCCGCCGTGATCGCTCCCTCGCGTGCGCTGGCGAGCGAGACCGTCTCGTAGGTGTCGTGCTCGGTCAGCACGATCGGCGGCATCCCGCCGAACCCGCCGAGCGCGCCGAGGATCAGTTGCGGCGGCCGCATCCCGCCGGTCAGGACGACGCCCGCGGGGGAGGGGAGGTCGGTCGACGCGTGCGCGAACATCGCCGCCAGCAGCACGTCGGCGCGGTCGCCGGGCGTGATCAGCACGGTGCCCTCGGTGATCCGCTCCATCAGGTTCGGCAGCGTCATCGCCGCGACGGTGAGGCTCAGCGCCTCGCGCCCCAGCAAATCCGGGTTGCCCGCGATCATCTCGCCGTGGCAGGCCGCCGCGACCTGGCCGACCGTCGGCGCCATCAGCAGGTCGACCTCCGGGATCGCGAAGACCGGGACCTCGCCGCCCGCGACGACGGCCTCGAGGTTGAAGGCCTGCACGCGGTTGGCGACGACGCCGACGACGTGGCAGCCGACGCCGCGCCAGGTCGTCAGCGCGACCGACGTGGCGGTACGGACCTCGGCCGGGGTGCGCTCATGCCCCGAGACGACGAGCAGCGCGGACAGGCCGAGATTCAGGGCCACGCGGGCGTTGAAGGCCAGCTCGCTCGCGGTTCCGGCGCCCGCGAAGTCGGTGCCGATGACCAGAACGCCGTCGCACTGGGCGGCCAGCGCCCGGTAGCGCGCGACGATCTCCTCCAGCGCGCGCGCCTCGTCGGCGCGGACGTCCTCGTAGCCGACGCCGCAAGAGGCCTCATACGGCAGCAGCGCGCTGCCGAGCGGCCGCAGCAGGTCGAGCAGCGGGTCGTGCCCAGGGTCGGCGACGACCGGCCGGAAGATGCCGAGGCGCTCCACGCGGCGCGTCAGCAGCTGCTGGACGCCGAGCGCGATCGCGGACTTGCCGGTCGCCGGCTCGCAGCCGGCCACGTAGATGCCGGGCGTCATGGCCGGGAGCGTCTCAGGTCAGGCGCACGGACGCTTCGCCGGCCGCGACCACGTCGCCCGGGACCAGCTGGCGCCCGCGGCGCGTCTCGACGTCGCCGTTGACGGACACCAGGCCCTCGGCGAGGACGAGCTTGGCCTCGCCGCCCGTCTCCACGAGGCCGGCCGCCTTCAGCAGCTGCCCCAGCCGGATCATGCCGTCACGTGCGTGGAACTCGTCGATGGCCACCATGATGACGGGTGAGACCATGGAACTGAGACATCTGCGCTATTTCGTCGCCGTCGCCGAAGAGCTGCACTTCCGCCGCGCGGCGGAGCGGCTGCACATGTCCCAGCCGCCGCTCAGCCAGCAGATCCGCCAGCTCGAGGAGGAGGTCGGCGCGACGCTGCTGCTGCGCAACCAGCGCAAGGTCGAGCTGACCGCCGCGGGGGCGGCGTTCCTCGTCAGCGCGCGTGAGATCCTCGCCGCGGTCGAGGACGCCGCGCGGCAGGCGCGGCGTGTGCAGCGCGGCGAGGTCGGGCGTCTCGCCGTCGGGTTCGTCGGCTCGGCCATGTACTCGTTCGTGCCCGAGCTGCTGCGCGCGTTTCGCGTGCAGGCGCCGGACATCGCGCTGCGGCTGCACGAGATGGGCACGACCGAGCAGCTGCGCCAGCTCGACGACGGCCGCCTCGACGTCGGCTTCCTGCGCACGCCCGGCCGCTGGCCCGGGATCGCGTTCGAGACCGTGCTCGAGGAGCCGGTGGTGGTGGCGCTGCCGGACGTGCATCCGCTCGCCAAGCGCTCGCTGCTGCGGCTGGTGGACATCGAGGGCGAGGATCTCGTGCTGCTCACGCCGGCCGGCTCGCCGGGTCTGCGCGCGGCGCTGTCCGACGCGATCGCCGCGCTCGGCGGCGAGGACCGGATCGCTCAGGAGGTGGCGGAGATGCAGACGGTGATCGGCCTGGTGGCCGCGGGCGTCGGCATTTCGCTGGTGCCGGAGTCGGTGCGCGCGCTCGATCGGCCGGGGGTGACCTATCGGGCGCTGGAGGGCGGCACTCCCGCTCTGAAGCTGGAGATGGCCTACCGCGCCGCGGACGGCTCGCCGGTCCTCACCGCGTTCCTGGAGAAGGCACGCGCGGCGGCCCCCGCCGAAGGAGAGAGAGGTCGGCGAGGGCCTGCACGCAATTGACGTCGCCTCGACCCCGGGGAGGAGAGATATGTGTCCGGAGCCGCTGCGAGGTGGGGAGCCACCAAGTCGTCGAGCAGGACTCTAGGGCGACCCTGGTGATTGGTCCAATATCGAGTTTGCCGGTCAGTGATAGCTAGAGCGACACATCAACACCCTGTTCATCCAACACTCATGTTGTAGGTTCGGCGCAGAGGCGTGACGGTACGGATCGCCGGGCGCCGTGAGCAAGAGGGGTTTGGATGCGAGGACGGTCCTGGACCGCCATCGGCGGTGTGTTCCTGAGTTTGGCGCTGTGCGGTACGGCGAGCGCCCAGTTCTCGCCGGGGGCTCGCACCCTCGGGGATCCGTACCTGCCGCACGCCGGCAACGGCGGGTACGACGCGCAGCACTACGACCTGACGATCGCCTACGACCCGCTCGCTCACTCGATGAACTCGAGCGCCAAGCTGACGCTGCGGGCGACGCAGGGGCTCTCCGAGTTCGCGCTGGACTTCGTCGGCTACTACGCGATCAGCTCCGTCAAGGTCAACGGCGCCGACGCGGCGTTCACGCGCGACATCGACGCGGCGGCGTTCAAGCACAAGCTCGTGATCACGCCGGCCGCCGGCATCGCCAACGCCAGCACCTTCACCGTCGACGTCGCCTACAGCGGCACGCCGCAGAACTTCGTCGACCCCGACGGCTCGCTCGAGGGCTTCATGCGGTCGACGCAGACGCTGGGCGCATTCGTCATGAACGAGCCGATCGGCGCGATGGGCTGGTTCCCGAACAACAACCACCCGCGTGACAAGGCGACCTTCGACTTCCACCTGACGGCGCCGAACGCCTACAGCACCGCCGGCAACGGCGAGCTGGCGTCCAAGGTCGCCAACGGCGACGGGACCTCGACCTGGCACTGGCACCTCGGCTACCCGATGGCGAGCTACCTGTCGACGTCGACGGTCGGCATCTTCGACTACATCGAGGGCGTCGGGGCGACCGCGCTCGGCGCCGGCGGCCAGCCGCTGAAGACCTACAGCTACATCGAGACGGCGCTCTCGGCGAACACGAAGGCGTCGAACACGACGAACATCGCCCGTCAGGACGCGATCGTGAAGTTCATCGCCGACACGATCGGCGCGCCCTATCCGTTCGACTCGCACGGCGTGGTCGCCGGCCGCGCGCCGTCGGGCGGCACCTACGCGCTCGAGGTGCAGACCAAGTCGCACTTCGGCTCGGGCTCGGTCAACATCGGCACGCTCGCGCACGAGATCGCCCACCAGTGGTTCGGCGACAGCGTCGGCCCCGCGACCTGGCGCGAGATCTGGTTCAACGAGGGCTGGGCGACGTGGTGGGCCACGTACTGGTCCAACAAGCAGAACGGCAGCGCGACGACGAACCTCTCGTCGTTCAACTCCAACTACGACTCGACCTCGCAGCCCACGCGCTGGAACACCCCGCCCGCCGGGCTTGGCGGTCCGGACGAGCTCTTCGACACCTTCCCCGTTTACACGCGGCCGTCGATGATGCTCGAGTCCTACCACCAGATCGTCGGTGACACGGCCTTCTTCGCGTTCCAGAAGGCACTCGCCACCGAGCACGCCTACAGCACGGTCAGCCAGGCGCAGTTCGTCGCGCTGGCCAAGCGCATCGCGGCCGAGAAGGCCGGCTTCGAGGCCTCCAACCTCGGCAAGCTCGACCTGTTCTTCGACCAATGGCTCAACCTCGCCGGCAAGCCGCCGCTCACGCATCGGAACTTCTTCCTGAGCACGACGGTGCCGGGTGTTCCCGTCGGGGGCACGGTGCCGGCGACGCTGTCGCTGTCGCTCGGCGCGGCGGCCGGCTTCGGCCAGTTCACACCCGGCGTGACGCGGACCTACACCGCCTCCACCTCCGCCAACGTGGTCTCGACCGCCGGCGACGCGACGCTGTCGGTCGCGGACCCGAGCGCGACTGCCCCGGGACATCTCGTCAACGGCGCGTTCGCGCTCGCGCAGCCGCTTCAGGCCAAGGCCAACACGGGCACTCCCGCGGCCGTCAGCGGCACGCCGCTGACGCTGCTCACGTACGCCGCGCCGGTCAGCAATGACGCGGTCACCCTCACGTTCGACCAGACGATCGGGGCCGGCGATCCGCTGCGCACCGGCACCTACAGCAAGACACTGACCTACACGCTGAGCACGACGACGCCGTGATGTAACCGCCGCCCGAGGTCCGAGCTTGCGAGGACGGAGCGCGAAACCGCTATTTGTTCGCGAATGCTTACGAGCCTCGTGGGGTCCTACCCGCAGCCTCAGTGGCTGCTCGATCGCGAGAAGCTGCGGGGGCGTCAGCCCCCGCGGATTCGCGCGGCCGACTTCTGGCGCGTCGAGGAACCGTTCCTCGAGGAGGCGCAGGACGCGGCGACGCTGGCCGCGATCCGCGACCAGGAGCGCGCGGGGCTCGACATCATCACCGACGGCGAGATCCGGCGCGAGAGCTACTCCAACCGGGTCGCCACGGCGCTCGGCGGCGTCGACGTCGACAACCCGGGGGAGACGCTGGACCGCAACGGCAACCCGTTCCCGGTTCCGCGCATCGTCGGGCCGATCACGCGCGCCGAGCCGATCCTGCTGCGCGACGCCGAGTTCCTGCGCGCGAACACGCGGCGGCTGACCAAGGTGACGATCCCCGGCCCGTTCACGATGGCCCAGCAGGCGCAGAACGACTTCTATGCGGGCGAGCGCGACGTCGCGTTCGCGTTCGCCGACGTCGTGCGCGCCGAGATCGAGGACCTGTTCGCCGCCGGCATCGACGTCGTGCAGCTCGACGAGCCGTGGATGGAGTCGCGGGCCGACCAGGCGCGCGACTACGGCATCGAGACGCTGCGGCGTGCGCTCGACGGCGTCACCGGCACGACCGCGCTGCATATCTGCTTCGGCTATCCGCTGTTCGTGCCCGGCCACAAGCGCGAGTACCGCTTCCTGGCCGAGCTCGCCGACGCGCCGGTCGATCAGATCTCGATCGAGAGCGCGCAGGCGGAGCTGGACCTCGAGGTGCTCTCGCAGCTCGAGGGCAAGACGATCATCCTCGGCGTGATCGCGCTCGATTCCGACGAGGTCGAGAGCGCCGAGACCGTCGCCGCCCGGCTGCGCCGGGCGCTTCCCTACACACAGAACCTGATCGCCGCGCCCGACTGCGGCATGAAGTACCTCTCGCGGGAGGCGGCGCTCGGGAAGCTCCAGTCGCTCGTCGCGGGCGCGAAGGCCGTCTCAGAAGAGCTTGGCTGAGGCGAGCGCCGCACCTTCGGACAGCGCGGCGAACTTGGCCCAGACGACGTCGGGGTCGACCGCGGCCTGTCCGACCCAGGTCCCGTAGCCGCAGTCGCTGCCGGCGAGGACGTTCTCCGCGCCGACGAGGTCCGCGTAGCGGCGGATCCGCTGCGCGATCAGCTCCGGGTGCTCGATGAAGTTGGCCTTGGACTCGAGCACGCCCGGGATCAGGATCTTGCCGTCGGGCAGCTTGACGTCCTCGAAGATCTGCCACTCGTGCGCGTGGCGCGGGTTGGCGGCCTCGAAGGCGATCGCGTTCGGGCGTGCCGTGAAGACGAGGTCGACGATGTCCTTGAAGGGCACGTCGCAGTGGTGGGGGCCCTCGTAGTTGCCCCAGCAGACGTGCATGCGCAGCAGGTCGGGGTCGATGTTCGCGGTCGCGTGGTTGAGCGCGTCGATGTTCAGCCGCGCCTCGGCGCGGAAGTCCTCGAGCGAGCGGTCGGCGAACTGGATGTGGCGGCCCATCGCGAGGTCCGGGCAGTCGATCTGCAGCAGCAGCCCGGCTCCGGTGACGGCCTCGTACTCCACGCGCATCGCCTCGGCGATCGCGAACACGTACTCCTCGCGCGTGGCGTAGTGGTCGTTGCGGAAGAAGAGCGCGATCACGCCGGGGGACGCGGCGTTGAGGAACGCCTCCTGGCCCGCGGGCAGCGCGGCCGTGAGGTGGTCGACGTCGACCGCGGCCGCCTCGGGGTCGCGGACGGCGATCGGCCCGTCGCAGGCCGGCAGCCGGCGCCGCGAGCGGCCGGGGTCCCCGAACACCTTGCGGTGCAGGACCGGGAAGTCGTCGAGGTCGGAGTAGGTCTCCACCGGATGGCTCTCGCCGCCGAAGCCGTCGAGACGATCGATCACGTAGGTGACGTAGCTCGGTTTGCTCATCTCGCCGTCGGAGACGACGTCGACGCCCGCCGCGAGCTGCTTGGCGACGGTCTCGGCCACTGCGGCGCGCGTGCGGACCTCGAGCGCGACGGGGTCGACGGGTACGCCCTCCTGTTTGGCGAACATCGTCCGGATCAGGTCGTCGGGCCGCGGGAGGCTGCCGACGTGGGTGGTGAGGATGCGTTGCGTGCTGCGTTTCATAGCCTTGAGGCGACGTGCTCGACCGTGTTCTCCAGGTGCTCGCGCGTGGCCGCGGCAGCGCGCCGCGGATCGCGCTCGATGCACGCGGCGAGGATCGCGCGGTGCTCGTGGTCGAGCCGGATCGCCGGGAAGTCGTCGGCCGCGCGGTAGATGTGCAGGTAGGCGCTCGACGCGTCGCGCAGGGCCGCGATCATCGCGACCAGCTGGGCGCGGCCGGAGTGCTCGTAGAGCGTCGTGTGGAAGCGCTGGTTGAGTGCGATGTACCTCGCGGCGGGGATGTCGTCGCGCATCTGATCGAGCATCGCGGCGAGCGGCGGCGCCCACGCGGGCTCGAAGTGCTCCGCGGTCTTGGCGGCGGCCAGCGCCTCGAGCGCGGCGCGGATCTCGTAGTGGTGGCGCAGGTCGTCGAGGCTCGGCAGGAAGACGACGGCGCCGCGCTGGGGATGCAGGCGCACGAGCCCCTCGCGCTGCAGCGTCGCCAGCGCCTCGCGCACCGGCGTCGTGCTGACGCCGAAGCGCTGCGCGATCTCCACCTGGCGCAGGCGGCTCCCCGCGACGCGCTCACCGGCGAGAATCTCGCTCTTGAGGCGCTCGGCCACCTGGCCGGCGATCGTCCGCGGGGCGGTCAGCGTCATTCGTGCGTCAGTATTGACGGCGAATTTCGATTGTGCAAATTTTCCCGGTGACGAACGAGGAGATCGCATGAAACAACCGCTCAAGGGACCGCATCACTTCACCGGCGTCACGCGCGACGTGAAGACCAACGTGGACTTCTGGTGCCGGGTCATGGGACTGCGGTTCGTCAAGAACACGCTGAACTTCGAGACGACGTTCCGCTACCACACGTACTTCGGTGACGAAGAGGGCAACCCCGGCAGCGTCGTCACCTTCCTCGAGTTCAACGAGGCCCCGGTCGGCGTCGCCGGCGACGGTGACATCCACCGGATGGTGCTGCGCGTCGCCTCCTACGACTCGCTCGAGTACTGGATGGACCGGCTGATCGCCAACCAGCGCCACAGCGAGCTGCTGCGCCTCGACCCGACCTCGCCGCAGTCGCTGGTCTTCCACGACCCCGAGGGGCACGAGGTCGAGCTGATGGTCTCCGACACGCCGGACACGCCGCTGCTGGCCGACGCCGACGACATCCCGGCCGAGCACCGCATCCGCGGCCTCGAGGGCGCGCGCTCGTACACGACGATCGAGGAGCAGGCCCCGTTCGCCGCGCACCTCGGCTTCCGCGTCGACGGCAACCGGCTCGTGCTCGACGGCGAGCGCTCCGGCCGCTGGTACTTCTCGGCCCCGACCGGGCGCCCGTCCAACGACGGCATGGTCGGCGTCTGGCACCACATCGCCTATGACGCCGGTGACGGCGCGGAGACCCAGCGCGCCCGCGACGAGGCCAACGAGGGCCTGCGTCCGTGGACGAAGATCTTCGACCACTACTTCTTCGACTCGTGCTACACGATGTCGCCGGGTGGAAGGATGGAGATCTGCACCAGCGGGCCCGGGTTTCAACTCGACGAGAAGCTCGAAGACCTCGGGGACCGGCTCTGTCTCTCGCCTCGAGTGGAGCCGCTTCGCGCCAAGCTCGAAGCCGAGCTGACGCCGATCGTCAACCCGCGGCCGCGCTACCAAGGCCAAGGCGCCCAAGCCGGAGCCTGCGACCGTCGCCTGACGTCACCCTGACCTTCGACAACGGACCGGACCCGGAGGCGACGCCCCGGGTCCTGGACGTCCTGCGCGAGCGGGGTCTGAAGGCGACGTTCTTCGTGGTCGGGCGCCAGCTGGAGTCCTACCGGACGCTCACGGCGCGGGCCCAGCAGGACGGGCACTGGATCGGCAACCACACGCTCACGCACCCGCGGCCGCTGGGCATCCTCGGGGACGGCGCGCGCGCGGAGATCGAAGGGATGCAGGCGCTGCTCGGCCCGCTCGCCGGGCCGGACCGGCTGTTCCGTCCGTCGGGCGCGGGCGGCGACCTCGAGCCGGGGCTGCTCAACCAGGCCGCCGTCGGCACGCTGGTCGACGGCGGCTACACGTGCGTGCTCTGGAACGCCGTCCCGCGCGACTGGGAGGACCCGGACGGCTGGGTCGAGCGTGCGCTGCGACAGGTCGAGGCGCACGACTGGACCCTGCTCGTCCTGCACGACGTGATCGGTGCGTGCGCCGACCGGCTCGAGGAGTTCCTCGACCGCGCTGACGACGCGACGTTCCACCAGGACTTCCCGCCCGCCTGCGTGCCGATCCGCGACGGCGCGCTCGTCGGGTCGCTGGACGGGCTGCTCGGCTGAGCGGCGCTCGTCACGACAAGCGGCGCACCCACCAGAAGCAGAAGCCGGTCAGCGCCGCCGCGAGGGCGAGGAAGATCGCCGTCTCGATCGCCTGCAGCGTCCAGTAGCGGCTTGCGGGCATGTAGGTCACGCGCTGCCGGTAGCCCGCTTGCTCGAGTCGTTGGAAGCACCCTGGGTCGGCATTCAGGCCTCCCAGCGGGAGGCCGGCGGGAACGCAGCCCATGACCCACGACGGGAGCGTGTCGACCGCTCGCCCTTGCGCGTCAACCGTGTGGTTGGAGATGTCCCAGGCGCCGGGCGAGTCGACGGCGATGCGCAGCTCCTTGACCGGCCCCTCGGGGCCTTCGGCCAGGAGGCCCTTGAGGTTCTGTGCCGTGATCGTGGTGGTGAGTTGCGCGGGACCGAGGTGCGAGCGCACGAGCGGGGGCATGGCGAGCTGGACGGCGACGAAGACCACGAGCGTGATCGCCATCGCGGGCACAGTGCGACGGATGACGGCTCCGGCTGCGACGCCGAGGGCGAACGCGAACGCGGTGTAGCCGATCGGCACGATGCCATGGGCGCCGAACGTCGGCGGCGCGATCCGCGGGTTGCCCAGCCAGGTGCCGTTGCGGATGCCGGCGGCGATGGCGTCGTCGATCGGTCCGGACCACCAGGTCAAGAGCAGGCTGAGCAGCCCGACGCCGACCATGGCGGCAAGCCCGATCAACGCGAGCTTGGTGGCCAGCCATCCGGTGCGGGTGACGGTCTGGTTCCACACGAGGCGGTGGGTGCCGGTCTCCAGTTCGCGGGCGATCAGCGGGGCGCCCCAGAAGATCCCGATGATCGCCGGCGCGGACAGCACCGCGACGAAGGCGACGTTGAACGCGGCGAGCGTCAGGCGCTCGGTCTGCAGCAGTTCGAAGAACGTGGTCTGGCCGGGCTGCCAGAGGTCGGCGAGCTTTGCGGCGGTCAGCACGAGCAACGCGGCGACGACGACCAGTCCGCCGAACACGATCGCGCCCTGGGCGCGGAACTGGCGCCACGTCAGCCAGATCATCGGACCACCTCCATCGCCGGCCGGGTACTGCGCTGTATCGCGCGCTGGCCCATGTAGGCCAGGACGACGTCCTCGAGGCTGGGCTTGCTCACGGTCCAGTCGGGATCGTGGATCGGGCCATCGGTGCGAATCAGCAACGTGCTCTGCCGGTCGGTGTGGCTCTCGGCGATGACTTCCTGATTCGCCGGCAGGGTGGCGCTGTCGCGCCGGGGCCCGATCAGCCGGTGATGGGTCGCGAGGACCGTGTCGAGGTCGCCGGCGAGCTGCACCCGCGAGGCGACCAGCACGACCAGGTGGTCGCAGGTGCGCTCGAGGTCGCGAGACCAGGTGCGAGGAGAGCACGACGCTCAGCTCGTGCTCGGCGACGGCCTCCATCAGGTCCTGCAGGAACTCGCGCCGCGCGAGCGGGTCGAGGCTGGCGACCGGCTCGTCGAGGAGCAGCAGCTCGGGGCGCTTGGCGACGCCGAGCGTCAGCGCCAGCTGGGCGCGCTGGCCGCCCGAGAGCTTGCGGGCCTTCTGCTCGAGGTCGAGGCCGAGCCGTTCGATCCGGCGTTTCGCCAGTCCGCCGTCCCAGCCCGGGTTGAGCTGCTCCCCGAGCCGCAGGTGCTCGCCGATGCTCAGCCCGCCGTAGGTCGGCGTGTCCTGCGCGACGAAGCCGACCTTGGCCAACTGCGCGGGGCCGTCGGCAGGGCGGCCGCCGAGCACCTCGATCGAGCCCGAGGTCGGTTGCAGCATGCCGACGGCGAGGTTCAGCAGCGTGCTCTTGCCGGCGCCGTTGGGCCCCACGAGGCCGACCACGCGCCCGGCCGGGATGTCCAGCGTGCAGTCCGACAGCGCGTCGCGGCTGCCGTAGCGCTTGCCCAGTCCCTGGGACAGGATCGCGGCGCTCACGCTACGTGCCGGTTGGCGGAAGAACGAAAGGTGGCCATGAACAGCGCCTCGATGCTCTCGTCGTCGAGTCCGGAGAGACGCGCCTTGTTCATCCAGCGCTGCAGGTCCTGGCGAAGCGGCCCGTGCTCGGCGAAGCTCGAGTCCGTCAGCGACTGGGTGACGAAGGTCCCGAGCCCGGGGCGGGCGGAGACGAGCCCGTCGTGCTCGAGCTCGCGGTAGGCCTTCAGGACCGTGTTGGGGTTGATCGCGAGGATCGCCACCACGTCCTTGACCGTCGGGAGCTGGTCGCCCTCGCGCAGCAGACCAAGCCGCAGCGCATGCCGGACCTGCCGCACCAGCTGCTGGTAGGGCGAGAGGCCGGAGCCCGCGTCCAGGTAGAACTCAATCATTCCCCTATTGTACTAGCACAATAGGGGAATGCAACATGGCGCCTTCGCGGCGACGCTGTGCTTGAAGGTCAGTCCTTGGGTGGGACGACCGGCTCGGCCTCGCGGCCGGCCTCGACGTCGCGAGAGCCGGTTGCGGAGGCGATCACGCAGCTCGTCCGGCGTGTAGTCGGACTGCTCACGGCGGTTGCGGGCGGCGATCGCGCCGCCTGTCGCTGCGACGCCGGCGGCGCCGGCCAGACCGAGGAGTTTCCAACGTGCGCGCATGGTTCGCGTAGGTTACTCGCCGTGAACGATTCGGCCCTGCCCTTCGACGAGGCGATCGCCACCGCGGCGACCGGCGACATCTGGCTGTTCCGCGGGCGCTCGCTCGCGGACCGCGCGATCCAAACCATGACCAACAGCCCGATCAACCATGTCGGGATGGTCGTCGCGCTCGAGGACATGCCGCCGCTGCTGTGGCATGCGGAGCTCGGCAAGTCCCTGCCCGACGCGTGGACGGGAGAGCGCCACCGCGGTGTCCAGTTGCACAACCTCGCCGACGCGGTGCGGACGTGGGACGAGAAGTACGGGCAGCGCGCGTGGATGCGTCGCTTCGAGGGCCCGCTCACGCGCGAGCACGAGGACCGGCTGATCGAGACGATCGACAAGTACGACGGCAAGCCGTTCCCGACCACGCCGGGCCTGATGCGCTCGTGGGCGACCGGCCGCGTGCGCCGCCGCGAGGTCTCGCGCGAGACGATCTACTGCGCCGAGCTGGTCGCGGTCACGTTCCAGAACATGGGCGTGCTGCCCGACAAGCGCCCGATGAGCTGGTACGACCCGGGCAAGTTCTGGTCCGGCGACGCGATCGAGTTCGTCGAGCCGTTCACGCTCAGCGGCGAGATCGAGATCACGCCCGGCTGATGCGCGCGGTCGGGGTCGGGGTGATCGGTCTGGGCTGGATGGGTCGGGTGCACACCGCCTCGTTGAGCCGCGTTCCCGAGCACTTCCCCGACCTCGGCGTGACGGCGCGGCTGGTCGTGGCGGCGGACGTGAGCGCCGCAGCGGCGGGCCCATGCCGAACGCGTGGGCTTCGGGCGCACCGTCGCCGACTGGCGCGCGGTGCTCGACGATCCGCTCGTGGACGCCGTCAGCGTCACGCTGCCCAACGCGCTGCACCGCGAGGTCGCGGTCGCCGCCGCGCAGGCCGGCAAGCACGTGTGGGTCGAGAAGCCGGTCGGGCGCGGGCTCGAGGACACGTTGGCCGTGGCCGCCGCCGTGCGCGCGGCGGGCGTGATGAGCGCGGTCGGCTTCTGTTACCGCTTCGCACCCGCCGTCGCGCACGCACGCGCGTTGATCGAGGCCGGGGCGATCGGGGACGTCACGCACTACCGCGCCACGTTCCTCGCCGACTACGCCAGCGACCCCTTGACCGCCGCCTCCTGGCGCTTCCGTCGCGCCGACGCGGGCTCGGGCGCGCTCGGCGACCTGATGGCGCACAGCGTCGACATGACCCACTTCCTCGTCGGTCCGATCGAGCGCTGCAGCGGGCGCACCGCGACCCTGATCGCGCAGCGGCCCGCGCCGCCCACGGGGGAGGGCACGCACTTCACCCGCGGCGGGACCGGGGAGCTGGTCGACGTGTCCAACGAGGATTGGGCGAGCGCGCTGATCGAATTCGGCAGCGGCGTCGTCGGCTCGCTCGAAGCGAGCCGCGTGATCGTCGGTCCGCACGTCAGGATGCGCTTCGACGTGCACGGAACCGAAGGCGCATTGGGCTGGGACTTCGAGCGCATGAACGAGCTGGAGCGCTTCCGGCCGGGCGAGGACGCCGGCTACACGCGCGTCGCGTCCGGACCCGCACACCCGGGATTCGAGCGCTTCCAGCCGGGTACCGGCATGTCGATGGGCTACGACGACCTGCGTGTGCTCGAGGCGGCGAACTTCCTCGGCGCCGTGCGCGACGGCGAGCAGCGCGAACCGGGGCTGGACGAGATGGTGGCGACGGCACGCGTGCTCGCCGCGGTCGAGCGCTCCGCGGCCAGCGGCGCCTGGGAGTCCGTATGAAGGTGGCGAACGCGCCGCTCAGCTACGGCGCGTTCGAGATGACCGTCGGCACCGACTTCCCGGTCCCCGATCCCGCGCGGGTGCTCGTGGAGATGGCGGCCGCGGGGTACGCGGGCACCGAGCTCGGGCCGCTCGGCTATCTCGGCCGCCGATCTCGGTGACCTCGAACTGGTCGGCGGCTTCGTGCAGATCGCGTTCAGCGACCCGGACGCGTCGTACGACGAACTGCACGCGACGCTGGATCGCTTCGGGAGCGTGACGAGCGCGCGGCCGGTGCTGTGCGACGCGGGCGGGCCGGAGCGGGTCGCCAACCCCGGCCGCGGCGGCGAGGACGCCTCGCTGCGGCTCAACGGGTCCCGCTGGCGGATGCTCGTCGACGGGGTCGCGCGCGCCGCCGACGCCGCGCGCGAGCGGGGCTTCGAGCCGGTCTTCCACCACCACACGTCGACCTACGTCGAGAGCGTCGAGGAGATCGATCGCTTCCTCGAGGAGACCGACGTGCCGCTGCTGCTCGACAGCGGGCATCTGCTCGTCGCCGGCGGCGATCCGCTGCAGGCGCTGGCCGACTGGGGCGACCGGATCGACGCGATCCACGTCAAGGACGTGCGCCTGGACGTGCTCGCGGGCGTCAAGGCCGAGCGCGCCGACACGCTGACCGCCTGGCGCCGCGGCCTGTTCTGCGCGCTCGGCGCCGGCGACGTCGATCTCGCCGCGTTCTGCGCGGCGCGTGGACGCGACCGGCTACGACGGCTGGGTCGTCGTCGAGCAGGACCGCGTGCTCGCCGATCACGCCGACTTCGCCAACGCGGCCGCCGATCAGGTCAGCAACCGCGAATGGCTGCGGGAGCACGCGGGATGGTGAACGTGGGCGTGATCGGCGCAGGCTTGATGGGCTCGACGCATGCGCGGCTGCTGGCGACCGCCGTCTCGGGCGCGGATGTCGTCGCGATCTCCGACGCGCTGCCCGAGAGCGCCGCGCGCGTGGCCGAGGAGCTCGGCGTGCCGATGACCCACGCCGACGGGCTCGAGCTGATCGCCAACCCGGCCGTCGACGCCGTCGTCGTCGCCTCGCCGGCCGCCACGCATGAGCCGTTCACGCTCGCCTGCCTGGCGGCGGGCAAGCCGGTGCTGTGCGAGAAGCCGCTGGCGGTCTCGGCCGCGGCCGCGCTGCGGATCGTCGAGGCCGAGGCCGCCACCGGCCGGCGGCTGGTGACGGTCGGCTTCATGCGCCGCTACGACCCGGGCTACGCGGACCTCAAGGCGCGGCTGGACGCCGGCCAGATCGGCGCGCCGCTGCTCGTGCACAGTGCGCATCGCAACCCGAGCGTCCACTCGTTCTTCGACTCGGCGATGATCATCACCGACACCGCGGTCCACGAGATCGACATCACGCGCTGGCTGCTCGGCGACGAGATCACCCGCGTGACCGTGCTCTCGCCGCGCGCCACCTCGCGAGCCCGCGAGGGCCTGCGCGATCCGCTGCTGATCCTGCTGGAGACCGCGGGCGGCCAGATCGTGGACGTCGAGGCGTTCGTGTCCGCGGGCTACGCGTACGACATCCGCTGCGAGATCGTGGGGGAGGACGGCACGCTCGAATTGCTCGCCGCCGGCGACCGTGTCCTTGCGCGCGGCGCATTCCGAGTCGCTCGCGATCCCGCCGGACTTCCAGTCGCGCTTCGGGGTCGCGTACCTCAACGAGCTGCAGGCCTGGATCGCCGCGATCGTGCTCGGCGAGGAGCCGGACGGCCCGAGCGCGTGGGACGGCTACGCCGCGGCGGCGGTCTGCGAAGCGGGCGTCGCGTCGCTTCGAATCAGGCCGCCCCGTCGACGTGAGGTTGCACGAGCGATCACTTTGACAACCACTGGTTGTCAAAGTCGACACTCGACGGTCGCGTTTGGGGCCAGGAGGCGGTTGGCCGCACGCTGACAAATTGGGGCTAAAGCCCTTCTAAGCGGATGCCGACGAATGTTGTAGGTCGCAACACGCACATTCGTTAGGTACCTCCCCGACAAAGGCACCCCCGCTGCGAAGCGGGTCCGCAAAATCCAGGAGCTCCCACCCGAGGAGCCGGCCGGATTGCCGAAGGGTCTCGGAGTTGCCTTCGCCACAAGCCGGAGGTTTCTCCATGCGCCGTACCGCTCAGCGTCTCGCTGTCTCGTCCCTGCTCGCCCTCACCGCCGCCGTCGGCGCTCCCTCCGCGGCCGGCGCCGCCACCTGCGAAGGCGCGGATCGCTCGCCCGCAGAAGCTCGGTCAGAAGGCCACGATCCGGACGACGCTGTGCCTGCTCAACCAGGAGCGCGCCTCCCGCGGCCTGCGCAAGCTGCGCGCCGACTCCAAGCTGCACCGCGCCGCCGACCGGCACGCCGGCGACATGGTCGCGCGCCACTACTTCGATCACGACTCCAAGTCGGGCACGAGCTTCATCACCCGCATCAAGCGCACCGGCTGGACGCGGTCGCGCCGCAGCTGGACGGTCGGCGAGAACATCGGCTACGGCTCGGGCTCCTACGCGACCCCGCTGGCGATGGTCGAGGGCTGGATGCAGAGCAGCGGCCACCGCGCGAACATCCTCGCCCGCGAGTTCCGGATGATCGGCATCGGCGTCGCCAATGCCGCCCCGACGGGCGGCCGCGGCGCGACCTACACCACCGACTTCGGCGGCTGAGTCATCCGCGGGCCGCGGCCCGCTCCATAATGGCCTGCGTGGCACGTGCAGATGCTGTCCGCAGGCGCCAGGCCGGAGTACTCGTGGTGGGTGCTGCAGAGCCCGAGATCCAATCCTGGCTACGCGCCGCGGGGCACGCTCCGCGGGCGGTTCGGCGCGCCGTCGCCGCGGGCGCGGCGCTCGAGACCGAGCCCGTCGATCTCGTCATCGTCGATCGCGACTCGTCCGGGCTCGACGCCCCGGAGGTCTGCCGCCGGCTGCGCGACGACCCGCGGCTCGGCGACGCCTGGCTGCTGGCGATCACCGTCGCCGCCAAGGGCCGGATGGCCGACTCGGCGCTCGACGCGGGTGCCGACGACTACCTGCACCGCCCGTTCACCCGCGCCGAGCTGATCGCCCGCGCCCGCGCCGGCCTGCGCGCGGCCGAGCAGCGCGCCAACGACCGCCTGCTGCGGACGCTGATGGAGAACGTCCCGGGCGCGATCTACCGCTCCGCCTGGCACGCGGACTTCCTGCTCGAGGCGATCAGCGATGAGATCGAGCGGATCTCCGGCTATCCGCCGCAGAGCTTTCTCGCGTCCAACAAGCGCACGATCCTCTCGATCGTGCACCCCGACGACCACGAGGTCGTGCTCGAGACCGTGGCCCATTCGACCGAGCACCACGAGCCGTTCGTGCTCGAGTACCGGATCGTGCGCGCCGACGGTGAGGTGCGCTGGGTGCTCGATCGCGGGCAGCCCGTCCACGGGCCGGGCGGGCGACTGTGGCTGGACGGCGCGCTGTTCGACATCACCGAGCGCCGGGCCGCGGAGGCCGCGCTGCTGGCCCACAAGGTCGAGGCGGCCCGGACCGCCGAGCTGCGCGCCTCGCGCCAGCGCATCCTCGAGGCCGCCGACGCCGCGCGGCGCAAGATCGAGCGCGACCTGCACGACGGCGCGCAGCAGCGGCTCGTCAGCCTGGTGCTCGACGTCCAGGTCGCCCGGCGGCGCCTGGCCAAGGACCCGGCCGGCATCGGGCCGTTCCTCGAGCGGCTCGGGACCGAGCTCCAGGAGGCCTCGAAGGAGCTGCGCGAGCTGGCTCGCGGCATCCATCCCGCGGTGCTGACCGAGCGCGGGCTGGTCGCCGCGATCGGCGCGCTCGCGACCCGCTCGCCGTTCCCGGTCGAGGTCATCGACCCGCCCACGGACCGCTTCCCGCCGGCGATCGAGGCGACCGCGTACTTCACGGTCGCCGAGGCCTTGACCAACGTCGCCAAGTACGCCGAGGCGACGCACGCGATCGTGCTCGTCACGTGCGAGGGGGACGAGCTGGTCGTCGAGATCCGCGACGACGGCGTCGGCGGCGCGTCGATCGGCAAGGGCTCGGGCCTGAGCGGGCTCGCGGACCGCGTCGGCGCGAGCGACGGCACGCTGACCGTCGACAGCCCGCACGGCAGCGGCACCTGCGTGCGCGCGGTGCTGCCGCTCAATGGCGCCGGGTAACCTCGAACCCGATGGCGAACCGAGACTCCCGGCCCGTCTACTCGACCACCGACGGGGACCTGCGCAAGGCGCGCGACCCGCT
The DNA here is from genome assembly GCA_963848475.1 of uncultured Solirubrobacteraceae bacterium. GTDB lineage: Bacteria > Actinomycetota > Thermoleophilia > Solirubrobacterales > Solirubrobacteraceae > Solirubrobacter. The sequence continues at coordinate 139,203 of CAWKDW010000015.1, forward strand.
GCTGAAGGAGCGGCTCGCGGCCGGCGGGCGCGTGAAGGTGCGGCGCGAGACCTCCGGGCGCCGCGGCAAGGCGGTCACGACCGTCTCCGGCGTGCCGTTGAACGACGACGGCCTGCGCGAGCTCGCCGGGCGGCTGAAGAAGCGCTGCGGCGTCGGCGGCTCGGTCAAGGACGGCGTGATCGAGCTGCAGGGCGACCACCGCAACGTCGTGATGGAGGTCCTGCGGGCCGACGGCTACGACGTCGTCGCGGCCGGCGGGTGAGCCTGCGGCTGATCCCCGCCCGGCGCGCCGTCGCCGTCCGGGTCCAGCGCGGCGCGCAGGTCGAGATCGTCAACACCCACGGCGACCAGGTCGTCGACACGTGGGCGTTCGTCGACAGCTCGGAGTGGATGTCGATGGAGCACAGCCGCCTGCACATGGGCAAGCTCAACCCGGTCGTCGGCGACACGCTCGTCACCAACCGCCGCCGGCCGATCCTCACGCTCGTCGCCGACAGCTCCGGCGGCGTGCACGACACGCTGCTGGCCGCCTGCGACCGTGAGCGCTACGAGCTGCTGGGCGCGACCGGGCCGCACGACAACTGCACCGACAACCTGCACGCGGCGCTCGCCACCCTCGATCTCGTCGTCCCGGCGACGCCGAGCCCGCTGAACCTGTTCGAGAACGCCCGTCCGGCCGCCGACGGGACGATCGCGATCGCGCCGCCGGTCTCGACGCCCGGCAGCTCGGTCACCTTCCGCGTCGAGCTCGAGCGCGCTGCTCGTGCTCTCGGCCTGTCCGCAGGACATGGTCGCGACCAACGGGCCGGGCCTCACGCCGACCGACGCGCACTTCCGCATAATCGAGGCGTGCTCCGAGTCCTGATCGCAGGGGTGACCGGCTGGACCGGCGCCCCGCTCGCGCGTGCCGTCGAGGCCGCGGACGACCTCGAGCTGGCCGGCGGCATCGCCCGCAGCGGCGCCGACTTCACCTCCGTCACGGAGGCGCTCGCCGCCGTGCGGCGCCGACGTCGTCGTCGACTACACCAGCGCGGCGGTCGTGCGCGCCAACGTCGACGCTGCGCTGGCGGCCGGGTGCCACGTCGTCGTCGGCTCCTCCGGGCTCTCCGAGCAGGACTACGCCGAGCTGGACGCGGCGGCGCGCGCCGCCGGGCGCGGCGTGATCGCCGCCGGCAACTTCTCGGTGCTCGCCGCGACGCTGCTGCACGCCGCGACCGTCGCCGCGGCCCACATCTCGCACTGGGAGGTGATCGACTACGGCTCGGCCGGCAAGCCAGACGCGCCGAGCGGCACCTCGCGTGAGCTCGCGGAGCGCCTCGCCGAGGTCAAGCCGCCGCTGCCGGCCGCGCACGACGCGGACCTGATCGGCCCGCCCGAGGCGCGCGGCGCCTCCGTGGCCGGCACCCGGATCCACTCCCTGCGCCTGCCCGGCTACTCGCTCTCCACCGACGTGGTGCTCGCGACCGCCGACGAGCGGCTCGTCGTCCGCCACGAGGCGGGGGCCTCGGCGGCGCCGTACATCGCGGGCACGCTGCTGGCGATCCGCCGCGTGCCCGAAGTCACCGGCGTCGTCCGCGGCCTGGACCGGCTGCTGTTCTAAACGCCGCGAGAACAACCCGGTAACAAAGCGCCGTGATCGGGCTCATAGGGTCGCCCGATGATCACGGTCCGAAGAGCAGTGAAATGGCTCGTCCTCGCGGCGGTCGTCGCGGTCCCGTCGCCCGCGCACGCCGCCGGCGTCGACCTCTCGACCTACGAACGCATCGGGCGCTACGACCTGCCCGAGCCGAAGCGGACGGTCGCGCCCGCCAACAGCCTGCTGGCGCAGGAGGCCTCGGCCGTGACCTACGACTGGGACACGGACTCGCTGTTCGTCGTCGGCGACGGCGGCACGTCGGTCGTCCAGGTCAGCAAGACCGGGCAGCTGATCGACTCGATGACGCTCGCCCAGGGCACCAGCCCGCAGGGCACGGCGTTCTACGACACCGAGGGCATCGCCTACGTCGGCGGCGGCAAGTTCGTGCTCTCCGAGGAGCGCGATCGCCAGGTCAACCTCTTCACGTACGTTCCGAACACGACGCTCGACCGCGCCGACGTGCAGACCGTCAAGCTCGGCACGACGGTCGGCAACATCGGCATCGAGGGGCTCAGCTACGACCCGCAGACGAGCGGCTTCGTCGTCGTCAAGGAGTCCGGTCCGGAGGGGATCTTCCAGACCGGCATCGACTTCGTCGCGCACACCGCGACCAACGGCTCGCCGACGACGGTCAACTCGACCGACCTGTTCGATCCGGCGCTCGCCGGTCTGGCGGACTTCTCCGACGTCTTCGCGCTCTCGAACGTGCCCGCGTTCGCCGGGCCGGACGCGAGCCATCTGCTGATCCTCAGCCAGGAGGCCGGCAAGATCGTCAACGTCGACCGCGCCGGCACGGTCTCGAGCACGCTCACGATCGCCGGCGACGCCGACAACCCGCAGCCGGTGCCGGAGCAGTCGCACGAGGGGCTCGCGATGGATCCCTCCGGCAAGCTCTACGTCGTCAGCGAGACCGGCGGCGGCGACATCGATCACCCGCAGCTCTGGGTCTACGCCCCGTCCGCCACGCCGGCTCCGCCGAACCTGATCGTCTCCGAGGTCTCACCGTGGAGCAGCGGCAACAGCCCCTACGCCGCCGACTGGTTCGAGGTCACCAACAAGGGCACACAGGCCGTCGATCTCACCGGCTGGAAGGTCGATGACAGCTCGAACGCGTACGCGACCGCGGTCGCGCTCAACGGCATCAGCAGCATCGCGCCCGGGCAGTCGGTGATCTTCATCGAAGGGAACCTCGGCGACCGCCGAGGCGTTCAAGACCGCGTGGTTCGGCGCCAACGTCCCCGCGGGCTTCGCGATCGGCACCTACAGCGGCGCCGGCATCGGTCTGAGCACCGCCGGCGACGCCGTCAACCTGTTCGACGCCGCCGGGAAGCGCATCACGGGCGTGACCTTCGGAGCGTCGACGGACTTCTTCACCTTCGACAACGCCGCCGGCCTCGCCGCGGTCTCCACCCTCAGCGTGGCCGGGGTCAACGGTGCCTTCGTCGCCGGCCAGGCGACGGGCTCCCCCGGGGCGGTCAGCGGTGCGCGGCAGCAGGTGCAGGCCACCGGGACGGTGAACGCCACGGTCCCCGCTCAGCTCTCGCTCGTCCTCGGCGGCGCCGCCTCGTTCGCCCCGTTCACCGCGGGCCTCACGAAGGACTACCTGGCCGAGACGACGGCGACGGTGACGTCGACCGGCGCTGACGCGGCACTGAGCGTGGCCGATGCGAGCACCGTGGCCCCCGGGCATATGGTCAACGGCAGCTACGTGCTGCCCCAGGCGCTGCAGGTCAACGCGAACGCAGGCAGCTACTCACCGGTCTCTGGAATCCCGGCGACGCTCCTGGCGTGGGCCGGCCCGGTATCGGGCGCGCAGGTGACGATCGGCCTCAAGCAGCCGATCGCGGTCACCGACCCGCTCCGCACCGGCAGCTACGCCAAGACGCTCACGTTCTCGCTGTCGACGACGGCGCCCTAGCCTGATCGACGTGGTCAAGAAATCCGCATCGAGACTTGCGTTACGGGCCTCGGTGTTGACACTATGAACAGACCCCGTGAGGGGTGACGGCGTCGGCTGACCATCGGCGTCTTTCGCGGAGCGATCCGCACCCCGTAGGGCCGGCGGCGCGAGCAAACCTGGGAAAGGTCGCGCCGCCGGCCCGCGACCTAAATGGCGGGGCGCCGGGGGCGGCAGCCCCCCGGTGGCTGTCCCCGGTGGTCAATCGCGGGTGAGCACGAGCTTGCCGAAGACGTCGCCGCCGGCCAGCGCGGCGAACGCGTCGCGCGCCTCGGTCAGCGGCCGTTCGGCCTCGACGACCGGCCGGACGTCGCGCTCGACGCACAGTCGCACCAGCCGGTCCAATTCGTCCCGCGTCCCCATCGTCGAGCCGACGACGGACAGCTGGAGGAAGAAGATGCGGTTCAGCGACGCGGGCGGGTCGGCGCCGCTGGTCGCTCCGGAGATGACCAGCGTCCCACCGGGCTTGAGCGCCTTCAGCGAGTGGTCCCAGGTCGCGGCGCCGACCGTCTCCAGCACCGCGTCGACACGCTCAGGGAGCCTTGCCCCCGGTTCGAAGACGGCGTCGGCGCCGAGCGACAGCGCACGCTCGCGCTTGGCCTCCGAACGGCTTGTCGCCCACACGCGCAGGCCCGCCGCGCGCCCGAGCACGATCAGCGCCGTGGCCACGCCGCCGCCTGCGCCCTGCACCAGCACGGTGGCCCCAGGGGAGACCGAAGCCCGCGTGAACAGCATCCTGTAGGCCGTCAGCCAGGCCGTCGGCAGGCACGCTGCCTCGGCGAAGGACAGCTCCGGGGGCTTGGGGACGAGGTTGCGCCGTGGCACGGCGACGCGCTCGGCGAAGGTGCCGGGGAAGCGTTCCGACAGCAGCGTGCGGCGCGGATCGAGGGTCTCGTCGCCGCGCCAGCCCGGGTCCGAGATCACGGAATGCACGATCACCTCGCGGCCGTCCTCGTCGACGCCGGCGGCGTCGCAGCCGAGGATCATCGGCAGCCGGTCCCGCGGCAGCCCGACGCCGCGCAACGACCACAGATCGTGATGATTGAGCGACGCCGCTCGCACCGATATGGTCGTCCAGCCGTCAGGCGCGTCCGGTTCGGGCCGCTCTCCCAGCTCCAACGCGGAGAGCGGGTCGTCGGGGTCGATCCGGGCGGCATAGACGGCGAACACGCGGTGAAACATTTATCACCGGACGGGTTGAGATCTTTCAGCCCGCTGCCGAACCAATTACCGAGATGCCCCGATTCTTCGCCGCAGGCATGAGCCTGCTCACGCTCACGCTCGCCCTGTTCGCCGTTCCCGCGAGCGCGCATGCCGCGCGCGGAATGGAGCTGGCGCTCCAGGACGACAACGTGTTCGTCGACCAGCGGTGGATGGAGCGCGACACCGGGCTCGATCACGCCGTGGACCTGCGGACGAAGCGGATCCGCGTCAACGTCCTGTGGGCGCGGACGCTGGTCACCGATGCCTACGACCGCAGGGTCCCCGCCGGTGGCCCGGTCTACGACTTCTCGCGCATCGATGCGCTGCAGGCCGCGGCCGCCAAGCGTGGGATCAAGCTGCAGCTGACGCTCGCCGGTCCCGCGCCGGCGTGGGCCACCAAGGACCACAAGGTCGGCAACAACGCGCCGGACCCCGTCAAGTACGGCGCCTTCGTGCGCACCGTCGTCGCGCACTTCGCCGGCCGCGTCGATCGCTACGCGATCTGGAACGAGCCGAACTGGAACACGTGGCTGTATCCCGCCAAGCACGCGGCGAGCCTCTACCGCCGCCTCTACCGCGCCGGCTACAACAACGCCAAGGCCGCCGACCCGCGGGCCAAGGTGCTCTTCGGCGAACTCGCCCCTAACGGAGGCGGCCGCGCGATCGCGCCGCTGAAGTTCGTGCGCGACGTGACCTGCTCGAAAGCCGACTACAAGCCCGCCAAGCGCTGCGCGCCGCTGAAGTCCGACGGCTTCGCGATCCACCCGTACCAGTTCCTGGCCGCGCCGCACGTCGCCACCGGCCGTGCCGACGATGTGCCGATCGGTGCGCTTGGGCGCCTGACGAAGGCGCTCGACAAGCTCGCGCGTCGCAAGGCACTCGCGACGCCCAACAAGCGCCCGCTGGACGTCTACCTGACCGAGTTCGGCTACCTCACCAAGGGCAAGCGCGCCCAGACGCAGAAGGTCCGCGCCGCCTGGCTGCAGTCTGCGTTCTCGGTCGCGCGGCGCAACCCGCGCGTCCGCCAGCTGCTCCAGTACCAGCTCGTCGATCCACCCGACGAAGAGGCCTGGCACTCGGCGATCCTGCACCGTGACGGCTCGCCGCAGGCGGCCTACACCCGCCTCGCGAAGGCTTCCGCGGCCAACCGCTGACCGCGATCACGCCCGGCTGCGCGGTTGCAACGCACGGGAAACCGCTCGGCGAGTAGCATCGCGGCGGTCGGCATCACCAGGAGGAGAACCTCGTGAAGACCAGAGCAGCGGTGCTGTGGGAGTCGGGTCGCAACTGGGAGGTCGTGGACCTCGAGCTTGACGAGCCGAAAGACGGCGAAGTCCTGATCCGCTGGGAGGCCGCCGGTTTCTGCCACTCCGACGAGCACCTGCGCCACGGTGACATCGTGCCGCGGTTCCCGATCGTCGGCGGCCACGAGGGCGCCGGCGTGATCGAGAAGTGCGGCCCGGGCGTCTCTCGCGTCTCCGAGGGCGATCACGTCGTCACGTCGTTCCTGCCCGTCTGCGGGCACTGCCGCTGGTGCGCGACCGGGCACTCGAACATCTGTGACCTCGGCGCGACGATCCTCGAGGGCTGCCTGCCCGACGGGACCTTCCGGTTCCACGGCGAGGGCCAGGACCTCGGTGGCATGTGCATGCTCGGCACGTTCTCGCAGTACTCGACGATCTCCGAGACCTCGTGCGTGGTGGTCGACAAGGACCTCCCGCTCGACGTCGTCGTGCTCGTCGGCTGCGGCGTCCCGACCGGGTGGGGCTCGGCCGTCTACGCGGCCGACGTGACCCCCGGTGAGACCGTGATCGTCTACGGCATCGGCGGCATCGGCGCCAACGCGATCCAGGGCGCCGCGCACGCCGGTGCGATGAACCTGATCGCCGTCGACCCGCTGGCCAACAAGCGCGAGGCGGCCGAGGACCTCGGCGCCACCCACAGCGTCGCGACCGCCGACGAGGCGTACGAGCTTTCGCAGGAGCTGACGCGCGGCGTCGGCGCCGACAAGGCGATCATCACCGTCGACGTCGTCAACGAGGACGTCGTCGGCGCGGCCGTCACCGCGATCCGCAAGGGCGGCACCGCGGTCATCACCGGCCTCGCGGACCCGAACAAGCTGACGGTCCAGCTCTCGGGCGCGGTCCTGACGCTCTACGAGAAGACCGTCAAGGGCACGCTGTTCGGCTCGGGCAACCCGATGCACGACATCCCGAACCTGATCCGCATGTACCAGGCGGGCAAGCTCAAGCTCGACGAGTTGATCACCACCACGTACACCCTCGATCAGATCAACCAGGGCTACGACGACCTGCTCGCCGGCAAGAACATCCGGGGCGTGATGATCCACGAGCACTAGCGCGAACCTGCTGGCGCGGGTCGACGAGCGGATCGTCGGCCTGCGCCGCGAGGCGGAGGTGCTCGCCGCCAGCCTCGCCAGCGGCTGCCACGTCGTGCTGGAAGGGCCGCCCGGGACCGGGAAGTCGACGCTGCTGCGAGCGGTTGCGGACGGGGCCGGGGTTCGGGGTCGAGTTCGTCGAGGGCAACGCCGAGCTGACGCCGTCGCGGCTGGTCGGCCATCACGACCCGGCGCTGGTGCTCGAGACCGGCTATCGGCCCGACACCTTCGTCGACGGCCCGCTGCTGACGGCGCTGCGCGAGGGCCGGCTGCTGTACATCGAGGAGCTCAACCGCGTCCCCGAGGAGACGCTGAACGTGCTCGTCGGCGCGCTCGCGGAGGGCGAGATCCACGTGCCGCGGCTCGGGCGCATCCGTGCCGCGGCGAGCTTCCGGCTGATCGCGGCCATGAACCCGTTCGACGCCGTCGGCACCGCACGCGTCAGCCAGGCGATCTCGGACCGCATGTGCCGGATCTCGATCGGCTACCAGGACGGGTCGGGCGAGGAGGTCATCGTCGAGCGCGTCACGGGCGCGTCGAGTCCGCTCGTGTCGCCCGCGGTCGCACTCACGCGGCTCACGCGTGAGCACGCCGAGGTCCGGATGGGGGCGTCCGTGCGCGGCGCGATCGACCTCGTGCGGCTCGGGCGCGAGCTGAGCGCGCTCCGCGCCGAGGCGGAGCCGGGGCCGGGCGATGCGACCTTCGCCGACGCCGCGATCGCCGCGCTCTCCGGCCGGCTGCGTCTCGACGAGGGCTGCGAGCAGACACCCGAGGCGATCGTGCTCGAGCTGATCGAGCGCCTGAAACCTGTCGAGGCGGAGGAGCCCGAGCCTGCGGGAAAAGGGACCGCCCCGCCCCTCAGGGTGGGGCGGGCCAGTCCCTGAGCGGCGCCGCGGCGCAGGACGTCGTCCGCGAGCGCGGGCGCCGCACGCTGCCCCGCGACCAGCTCGCCCAGCGCCACGGGCAGCTCGAACAGGTCTCGCCCGCGGTCGGCCAGCTCGACGAGCAGGCGTTCCACGATCTCCTGCGCACCGATCCGGATGCCGCCGTCGCGCTGCTGGCCGACCTCGGCGCGGCGACCGACCCGCAGCTGCGGGTGCAGGCGCGGAGGCTCGCGGCACGGCTCTTCGTGCGTGCCGGCCGGCTCGGCGCGGGGACCCAGCGGGGCTACCGGCGGCTGAGTCCGGGCCGGGCCGGTGGAGAGGGCGACCTCGACCTCGACCTCACCCTTGAGGTTGCGGGTGGCCGGCCGAAGCACGCCGACCAGCTGATCGCCCGCCGCTGGACGGCGCCACGCCGCGCGCTGTGCCTGCTCGTCGACCACAGCGGCTCGATGCGCGGGCACGCCGTCGGCCTCGCCGCGATGGCCGCCGCGGCCGTCGTCCTGACCCGGACCGAGCGCGCCAGCACGAGCGTGATCGCCTTCGCCGCCGACGCCCTCGTGCTGCAGGGGCAGGGCGATTCGCGGACACCGGCCGGGCTGGTCGACGATCTGCTCTCACTGCGCGGCAAGGGCCGCACCGATCTCGCGCTCGCGCTGCGCACGGGAGCGCGTGAGCTCGCCCGCGAACCGGCGGCCGAGCGGCTGGCGATCGTGCTCTCCGACTGTCGTGTGACCACCGGCGACGACCCACTGCAGGCGCTCTCGGGGCTCGACCGCGTCGACGTCCTCGGCACCGCGGACGACCCCGACGCGGTTGCGGCCGGACGTGCTCTGGCGGCTCGGGGCGGCGGGCGATACCTGCCGGCGACCCGCTTCAGAGAGCTTCAATCCAGTCTAGTGGCGCTCCTGTCCTAAAGGACGCGTGCAGTCATCTGGACGAATGGCTGCTTGACGGACCCTCTCATCTCTAGATACCGTCGCCGGACTCGGGGTGTGATGTTGCCTCACGGGGAGAGGCGCGTCCTACGATGCTCCGCTCGGTCAATACGGGTCCACGCAGGTTGCAAGCAGGAGGGAGAGTGGCAGCGATGCCCTCATTCGTTCGCATCAAGAGAATTTCGGTTATCGGTGTCGCCTTCGCAGCGTTCACCGTTCCTGTGGCCACCGCGTCAGCCGACGATGTCTGGCTGTGGGCGTGCCATGGTCCCGGCGGGCAGGCGCTGCCGAACCTCGGCACACGCGCCGACTCCGGCGCCGGTGGGCGTTGTTCGGTGGACAACGGCGCCGAGGCGGACGCGCTGCATCTGGCGAGCGGGGTCACACGGTCGTTCCAGGTGCCGTCGCAGGTCACGCTGGGCGAACTCAAGCTCGGCCGCACCACCGCGCTGAGCGAGGGCCAGACGTACAAGGTCACGACGACCAGCCCCTCGACGGTCTTCGAGACCCTCGATGGCGGAGCGGCCGCGCTGACGGGCGAGAAGACCGCGGGCGCCTCCGGCACCCAACTGGACCTCGGCGTCACGGGCGCGGGCGAGGGTGGCGTCGACGTGACCCACTTCGCGATGCGCGTGTCCGACGACAAGGCGCCGACCGGCGCGGTCGGGGGCTGGCGTTCGCCCGCGTCCGACACCCCGGCCTTCAACCTCAACGTGCAGGCGAGCGACGTCGGTGTCGGCCTCAAGAGCGCCACGGCCTTCCTCGACGGCGTCCCGGTCTCCACCCAGATGTTCGGCGACGCCTCGTGCGTCGAGCTCTCCCCCGGTTCCGCCCAGGTCGACCTGCCGTACGGCGCCGTCGGCCAGAACGACAGCACCGCCGGTCCCGTGGGCTGCTACGGCCGCGGCGCGGTCACGCTTTCCGTCCAGACCAAGGCGGTCCCCGACGGTCCCAACCACACGATCAGCGTCACGGTCACCGACTGGGCCGGCAACACGACGAAGCTGATGGACAACGTCGCGACTGAGGTCCTCAACAACGTCAACCTCGGCACGAACACCCAGACGCTGAGCATCGGCACGAGCGGCACGACGACGCCGACCACGAACGCCAACAACAACAGCGGTGGCACCGGCGGCGTCGCCGGCGCCACGGCGCAGTCGTGCAACTCGCCGCGACTGTCGATGTCGCTGGCGCGGAAGTCGGTGCGCACCACCAAGGGCGGCCGGCCGATCATGTGGAAGGGTGACCGCTACCGCTTCAGCGGTCGCCTGACCTGCGTCATCAACGGCAAGCGCCGGTCCGCTCCCAAGCGTGCGCGCGTCGACATCATCAACAAGATCGGCAAGAGGACCTACGAGAAGGCGGGCACGACGGTCCGGGACAAGGGTCGCCTCACGGTCATCCTGGCCTACCGGAGCTCACGGACGATCACATTCCGCTTCACGAGCAGCAGCGGCAAGCGTTCGCAGGTCTCGATCAAGGTCCTGGTCGAGAAGAAGTCGAAGGCCATCCGGCGCTAAGCCGGACACGGCAGGGGGAAGTCACATGAAGCGGTTGATGGCGCTCGGCGCCGCATTGACGGTGCTTGGCGCCGGCGGTGCGGCCCTCGGGCAGACGGCGGCGGCCGGCGGGGCCGCCGCCCAGGCAGACGGCGGGCTCTCGATGATGCCCGCGATCATCGAGCACGGCCCCCAGTCGGGCGCGCTCACGACGGTGACCGTGGCCAACCGGTCGGCGGCACCGATGGCGGTCACCGTGACCCCGCGCCCGTGGACCCAGTCGGCATCGGGCAAGGTGTCCCCGAACCGGCGTCGGACGCTCCCCGGCGTCAGCGTCAGCGAATCGACGTTCACGCTGGCCCCCGGCGCCGAGCAGCAGGTCACGGCGACCTTGGACTCATCGCCCGGCGCCGGCTACCTCTACGGCGCGATCGAAGTGGTCGGCCTGCCGACCGACGCCGCCACTCGCAAGGGCGTCGTGCTCGGCTACCGGCTTGTCGGCTCGGTCCGGATCCTGCCGTCGACGCCGAAGTACGGCATCACCGCCCGAAAACTGAAGGCCGTGAAGGGCACCGCCGTGATCCCGGTCAAGAACATCGGCAACACGCTGGACCCGATCAGCGGGACGGTCACCGTGAAGGGCGCTCGCGGGACGAAGAACCTCGCGATCGCCGCGGTCCGGATTCTGCCCGGAAAGTCGGTCAACATCCCGGCCGGCACGAAGCTCGCCAAAGGCACGTACACGGCGACCATGAAGCTCAACCAGCGCGGCAAGAAGGCGCTCTCATCGACCACGAAGTTCAAGGTCAAATGAAAGGTCCCGAGTCGCGTCCGATCCGACGTTCGGGCGGCTACGCTCGGTCCGGTTCGGTTGGAGACCTGACCACGGTCCGGGTGCAGCGCTCCGATTGCGATGCGCGTGTGTTGGTGCCTTCGGTGGTCAAGACGAGAATCCTGGAAGGGAAGTAATGAAGCTGCGAACGATGCTTGCTGGAGCGGTGATCGCCGTCCTTGCCGTCCCTACGGCCGCCTTGGCGCAGACGCCGGATCCGGTCAGCGGCGGCACGAACGTCGGCGGCAGCGTGCCGAGCTTCCTCGAACTGATCCTGACGCAGCCCAGTAAGGGCTTCGCCTCGTTCAAGAAGTCCAAGAACTACGAGATGTCCTTTGACGCGCAGATCACCGCGACCGACGCGCCGACGCTCCTGACGCTCGCTGACGGCGACGCCACGAGCGGTTCCAAGCTCGGGCACATCTCGATCGGTTCCAAGCGTCTCCCGGCGCCCCTGGAGGCTCGAGTCGGCAAGTCGCCGTTCCAGCGTCTCGACAGCAGCGTCGATCCGCTGTTGACGAAATGGACCGACTCGGCGACCCGCCTGAAGTCGACGGTCAAGCTGCGGCAGAAGGTGACCCGCAAGGCCACCGGCAAGTACCGCAAGGTGCTGCTGGTCACGCTCTCGACGGAGACGCCGTAACCGGCGCCTCCGCACGCACTCAGATAACAAGAGGAGATACCTGAAGTGAAGCGCGCTACGAGTCGGCTTGTTGCCGGCGCTATCAGCCTTGCCGTCGTAGGGTCTGCGACCGGCGGTGTGATCGCTGCTCAGGCGGACGACTCGGCGCCGCGGGCACAGGCTGCTCAGCAGGGCGGCATCCAGATCACCCCCGCCCGCGTCGAGGCCACTGCCCGCAAGAGCAAGAAGGTCGCATCGTTCACCGTCAAGAACTCCACGAAGGACACGCTCCGCGTCACGGTCACGATCCGTCCGTGGAGCCAGAATCGCGCAACCGGTCAGGTCGCGATCAACAAGCGCGCGAACCTCTCGCCGTACGTCGTGGGGAGCCCGCGGGTCTTCAACCTCAAGCCGGGCACGCGCACGGTCAGGCTCAGGATGAAGCGCACGACTTCCTCCGGGTCGCTGTACGGCGGCATCCAGGTCTTCGCCAAGCAAAGGAAGAAGAAGGCGACCAACGGCATCATCCCGCAGTACGAGGTGATCGGCGCCCTGCGCCTGAACCCGAAGGTCAAGCGCCCGAACCTGCGCGTCGGCGCGACCGACGTCGTCGGTCGCGGCAACGGCCGTTCGCTGATCCTCGCCGTCCGCAACACCGGCAACACGCTTGATCCGGTCTCGGGCACGGTCAAGATCACGGGCCCGACCGGTCGCACCGCGACGATCCCGGCCGTCAACGTCGTCCCCGGCCAGGTCGTCTACCTCAAGGGCGGCGGCCTGAGCGGCATGAAGGGCGGCAACTACACCGCCACGTGGTCGCTCACGCAGGGCACCAAGCGCTACACCGCCAAGCGCACCTTCAAGCTCTAAGACACACGCCGTTCCCACGCCGGCCGCCCAGCGCGGCCGGCGTGTTTGCTTCTTCGCCAGGCCAACCGTAAGGTCGTCGCGTGACTGTTCCCGGCCCGCCCGTTCTCCACGCTCTGGAATCCGAGATCATGGAGGAGCTCTGGGCGCGTTCGGAGGCCACCGTGCGCGAGGTCCAGGAGGCGCTCAACGCCCGCGGGGAGAAGGTCCGGGCGTACACCACGCTGCTCACGGTGATGACGCGGCTCGACGCGAAGGGGCTGCTCGTGCGGCGCCGCGCCGGCCGACTGGACGTCTACGCCCCGGCGATCGCTCGCGACGCCTACCTGCAGGCGCGCGCCGAGGCCGAGGTGGCCGCCCTGGTCGCGGATTTCGGTGATCTCGCGCTCGCGCACTTCGCGCGGCATATCGGCGCCCTGGATCCTGAGCGGCTGGAGAAGCTCCGCCGGCTGGCGAACGGTGGCTGATCTGCGGCGAGCGGAGTTCGCGGTCGCCGCGTTCGGCGTCACCGCGTTCCTGCTCTCACTGATCTTCGTCCTCGATGCGGTTCGCTTTCACGGGGACGTGCTCGTCGCCGCCCTGCAGGGGCTGGCGAGCGCCGAGGTCCACCTGCGCGGCGTCCTGCTGATCGCGCTGGCGCTGTTCGACCTGTTCGCGCTGACGCGCGTGCTCGTCTCGATCTCACGCGGCGTGTCCGCGCATCGCGGGCTCATCGGCCGGATGCCGGTGCTCGCGCAGCGCGAGGTCGCGGGCCGGCCGGTCTCGGTCGTCGCCGGCGCGGCGCCGCTGGCGTTCTGCACCGGCTTGTTGTGGCCGCGGGTGTTCGTCTCGGAGGGGGCCATGGCCCGCCTGAGCGAGGACGAGCTGGCCGCCGTCGTCGCGCACGAGGCCCATCACGCCGCACGGCGAGACCCGCTGCGGATCCTGATCGCCCGGGCGATCGGGGACGCGTACTCCTTCGGTGCCCTGCCGCGGCGCGAGCAGGCGCTGTCCGAGCTCGCCGCCGACGACGCCGCGGTGCGCAGCCTCGGCGCCGCACCGCTCGCCTCGGCCCTGCTCGCCTTTCACGGCGACTCGGCGCAGATCGCCCCGGAACGGGTCGACCGGCTCACGGGCGAGACGCCGGCCGACGAGGTGCCGCGGGCGCTGGTGGCCGGAGCCGCCGCCGTGATCGCCGGCCTGGTCGTGCTGCTCCTGGCTGGCGTGTTGATGCCCGGTCATCCACGCGTCTGCCTGCCGCTCGCGTCAGCCCCGATCTGGTGGCTGTGCGCGGTCACCGCACGGCTGATGGCGATGGGCCCGGCCTGGCTCGGCTGGCGCCGGGCCGGGGCCTTCCTCACCTGAAGATCCGCGAAGCGATGGCTTCAAGCGACCGATGCAGCGGACGTAGTCCGCCTCGCGAGGATCGTCTAGCCCTTCTTCTTCTTCTCGCAGTCCTTCGCGATCTTCACGCGCCTGGCGTTGCCCTTGAAGCGCGAGACCATCACGGTGTCATTGCCGGGGCCGCACTTCACGGTGCCGGTGCCGCTGGAGGTGATCGCCGTGATCAGGTCGTCGCCTGGGCCGGCGTCGATGATCGTGCGCTTACCCGCGAGGCGGATCTGGTCGTTGCCGTTGCCGCCGTAGATCCGCGTCGAGACCCCGTTGCCCTGCAGGTAGTCGTTGCCGTCTCCGCCCATCACGATGTTCTTGCCGCGGCCGGCGTAGATCGTGTCGTCGCCGGCACCGCCGCTCATGAAGTCCTTCTGGCGCCGCGCGGCCGCGCCGCCGAGGTCATGGCGGGCGTCGCCCCAGAGGACGTCGTCGCCGCCGTTGCCATAGAGCTTGTTGGAGCCGTGCTGGCCGAGCATGACGTCGTTGCGCTCGCTGCCGTGCTTGGTGCCGTTGCCGCCCCAGGAGATGCCGCGCGTGGGGTCGCGCTCGGCAGGCTCGTCGATCACGTTCTCGCAGTTGGGCTGCGCCGCGAGCAGCTTGCGGTTGGTGCGGCCGTTCGGCGCGGGCGAGTTGTAGACGGTGTCGTTGCCCTCGCCGCAGTCGATGCTCCGGATCGCGCCCGGAGGATCGCTGTTGAGGTAGATCACGTCGTCGCCGGGGCCGGCGTCGATCGTGTCGGGGCCGGTATCGGAGTGGATCTGGTCATTGCCGTTGCCGCCGAAGATCACGTCGCCGCCGCTGCCGCCGAAGAGGATGTCGTCGCCGTCGCCGCCGATCAGCCGGTCGGGGGCCTCGTCGCCGCTGAGCTGGTCGTCGCCGGGGCCGCCGCTGAGCGTGTCGTGGCCGAAGCCGCCGGTGCCTTTGTCGTTGCCGTCGCCGCCGTCGAGCTTGTCGTCGCCGGAGCCACCGTTCATCGTGTCGTCGCCCGGGCCGCCGTCGATCGTGTCGGGGCCTGTGTCGCCGAAGAGGATGTCGTCGCCGCCGAGGCCGCGGATGGTGTCGCGCCCGCCCATCCCGTTGATCGTGTCCGGGCCTTGGGTCCCGGTCAGCTTCTGGGCGGCGTTGGAGCCGAGGATGTCATCCGCGAGCGCGGTCGAAGCGAATCCCAGCGCGCCGATAATTGTCAGAACGATGAATGTTCGCATGTCGAAGACACAGTAACTGCACTGCTCTAAGCACCCTCAGCGAACAGCGTTCTCGTGCTGACCATTTCGAGCGCTCATGCGCTCCGCGGCGCCATCAGGTACTGCGAGACGAGCCATTCGCTGCCGTCGTGGTAGCCCCAGAGCTCCGCCGCGGAGACCATGAACAGGCGCCAGGCCGCAAGCTGCCGGCGGGCCTCGCGGCGGCCGACGTGGCGTTCGAGCACCTCGAGCGCCTGGGCCGAGTTGGCGTCCAGCCGATCCAGCCACGCGTGCAGCGTGCGCTCGTAGTGCGTGCCGGAGACGGCCCAGCGGTCCTGGACGACGAGGTGCTCCTGGAAGCGCAGCATCAGGTCGTGGGACGGCATCGTCCCGCCGGTGAAGAAGCGCTCGGCGGCCCAGGTGGCCTCGAAGCGGTAGGCGAGGCTGCGGTGCGAGAACACGTGCACGAAGGCCTTGCCGTCGGGCTTCAGGCGGCCCGAGATGCGCCGCAGCAGCTCCTTCCAGTTGCGCATGTGCTCGAACATCTCGACCGAGAGCACGCGGTCGACGTCGCGACCCGGGTCGTAGCGGTTGGCGTCGGACGTGGCGATCTCGACGTTGGTGATTCCACGGCGCACGCACTCGGCCTCGATGTGCTCGCGCTGCGGAACGGAGGCGGTGATGCCGGTGACGCGCGCGTTCGGGTACTGCTCGCCGAGCCACAACGAGAGCGATCCCCAGCCGCAGCCGAGATCGAGGATGTCCATCCCGTCGGCGATCTGGGCGCGCTCGCAGGTGAGCCGCAGCATCGCCTCCTCGGCGCCGGCGAGGTCCTCGACGGCGGGCGGCCAGAACGCGCACGAGTACTTGTGCCGCGGGCCGAGGTAGAGCGTGAAGAACTCGGCCGGCAGCTCGTAGTGCTGCTGGTTGGTCCGCTCCGGCACTTCGAGCACCGGCCCGTGCGACATGTGCCAGACCAGCGAGCGAAGGCGGTCCTCCTGGGCCTCGACGCCACCTTCGCGCTCGCTCTTGAGGCGGCGAGCGGCAGCGGCACGCGAGCCGAGCGCGAGCAGCGGGTCGGGCAGCAGGTGATTGGAGAGCGCTCGGTCCAGGAGCTCGTTGCTGCGCATCCGCGCAGTATGCGCGAGGAACGTCCTAGACGGTCAGCTCGCCCGCGAGATCGCGCGCGAGCAGTTCGCGCACCGCATCCGGTGCGTGGCCTTCGGAGAGCAGCACGACGAGCTTGGTGTAGGCGGCCTCGGTGGTCATGTCGAGGCCGCCGACGGCGCCCGCGGCGACCAGCGGGCCGCTGGTCGCGTAGGCCCCGAGGTCGACGCGGCCGTCGACGCACTGGCTGACGACCAGCACCGCGACCCCGCGCTGCGCGCCCTCGGCCAGCGTCCTCAGCAGCTCGTCGTCGGTGTCGGGGAGGTTGCCGGCGCCGTAGGCCTCGAGCACGAGGCCGCGGGCCGGCTCGGCCAGCGCCGCGCGCAGCAGCGCCGCGGGCATCCCGGGGTACAGCCGCAGGATGTTGACCGGCGCGTCGAGGTTCGGCGGCAGCCCGATCGGCCCCGGCATCGGCGGCCGCAGCCGCGGCGCGTCGACCGCGATCTCGACGCCCGCCGCGCCCAGCGGCGGCAGGTTGGGCGACTCGAAGGCCTCGAAGCCGCTCGCGCTGGCCTTGATCGCGCGACAGCCGCGCAGGATGTGCGAGCCGAAGACGAGGCAGACCTCGCGCACGTCGTCGCGCGCGGCGACGAGCACGGCGGTCAGCAGGTTCTGGCGCCCGTCGCTGCGCAGCACCCCGAGCGGGATCTGCGAGCCGGTCACGACCACGGGCCGGTCCAGCCCGCGCAGCAGGAACGCGAGCGCCGAGGCCGTGTAGGCCATCGTGTCGGTCCCGTGCAGCACGACGAAGCCGTCGAAGGCGTTCTTGCGCTCGGCGATGTCGCGCGCGATCCGCAGCCAGTCGGCGGGTTGCGCGTTCGCCGAGTCCAGCAGCGGCGCGTACTCGGCGATCACCAGGTCCGGCACTTCGTGATCGTTGAGCTCCGGGCGCCCGCGGACGAGCGAGCTCAGATGCCCGCGCACCGGCGCGTAGCCGGAGTCGGTCGCCTGCATGCCGATCGTCCCGCCGACGTAGGCGACGTAGATCCGTTTGCGGCGGCTCATGGCGTCAGCTCGTCGAAGTGCGCCTGGGCCGCCGCGGCCCAGCGGGTGTGGTGCCGGCGGAACATGTCGTAGGCGCGCCGGCGCGGCCAGTCGCGTGGCAGCAGGTCGTCCGGCAGGTCCGGGTCGATGAACGGAAAGCGCCGCCAGGCGTGGACGATCGCCGTCTGGACCGCGAAGGTCTCGGCGCCGGTGGTCGGGCTCGCCACGTGCGAAGTCGTCGATGAACTGCTCGTAGTGTTCGCGCAGGCCGGGCAGGTCCCAGGCCTCGTCGAGCACGCGCCGCGTCTCGCCCAGCGCGCCCAGCTCGGCGCGAAACGACAGCAGCTGCGCCGGCTCCTCGGCCTTGATCAGGGCCTCGCGGTCCACGTGCGGCGTGATCCACAGGCCGTTGCCGAGCGAGCCGAAGCCCGCCCACGCCAGCTGCGTCGTGAGCTGGTGGCGCAGCTCCCTGCGCGGCTCCGGCACGCGCAGGACGACCAGCAGCCAGCGCCCGTCCCAGCTCACCGGCCCGCCGAACCCATAGATCCGTCTCGCGCCGTCCCGCAGGAGCGCGGCCGACGAGGCCGTCAGGCGCATGCGCGAGCGACGGCCGACGCGCTCGCCCTCCAGCCACCCCTCGCGCGTGCTGCGCACGACCGCCTGGCGGGCGGCCGAGGGCGAGAAGCCGAGCACGTTGAGCGCGGCGATCAGCCCTTCCTGCCACGCGCCCTCGGGCCGCTGCAGCAGGTACTCGCCGAGCACGGTCAGGAGCGTCGAGCGCGCCGCGGGCGCGCCAACAGAACGGCGTCGTAGGACGTCTTCCACGGCTCAGACGCTAGTCGACTCCAATATCCTCGCGCTCATGAAGCACCGGGCGCTCGATGAGGTCTACTGCTCGGTCGCGCGGACGTGGTCGGTCCTCGGGGACCGCTGGACGATGCTGATCCTGCGCGAGGCGTTCCGCGGCACGGCGCGCTTCGACGCGTTCCAGTCGCGCCTGGAGATCGGGCGCACGCTGCTCGCCGACCGGCTGTCTCGCCTCGTCGAGGAAGAGATCTTCGAGCGCGTGCGCTACTCGGAGCGCCCCGAGCGCTTCGAGTACAAGCTCACGCGCAAGGGGCTGGATCTCTATCCGGTCCTGCTGGCGCTGATGGAGTGGGGCGACCGCTACAAGGTCGAGCAGCCGCCGGTGCGGCTGTTCCACAAGGCCTGCGGCGAGGAGGCCGAGCCGCACCTCGTGTGCGGCCACTGCGCGGAAGCGGTGAGCTACGGCGACCTGCGCGCCGAGTACGCCCCCGGCGCGTGGTAACCGCCCTCGCCGGCGGCACCGTCGCCGACGTCTACACCGGGACCTGGATCCAGGCCAACGTCGAGATCGAGGACGGGCGGATCGTCTACGTCGGGCCGCGCGAGCCGACCTCCGAGCATGTCCTCGACGTGTCCGGGAAGGTCGTGGTGCCCGGCTACATCGAGCCGCACACGCATCCGTGGTGCCTGTACTCGCCGTCGTCGCTGCTCGAGGTCGCGATCCCCGACGGGACGACGACGCTCGTCTACGACAACCTGTTCTTCTACCTCGCGCACGGCGTGGCCGGGCTGCGCTCGATCGTCGACGCGATGAACGCGGCGCCCGCGCACGTGAGGTGGGTCGCGCGGATCTCGCCGCAGTCGGCCTACGAGGACGAGGCCGAGCGCTTCGCGCTCGAGCGGGTCGCGCCGCATGTTCGACTGGCCCGAGGTCGTGGCGAGCGGCGAGATCACGAACTGGATGTCGGTCGCGAAGGGCGAGCCGCGCGTGGCAGCCGCGATCGCCGCCGCCAAGGCCGCGCGGCGGCGGGTCGAGGGCCACAACGCGGGAGCGTCATACAACCGCCTCAACGAGCTCTCCGCGGCGGGCATCTCCGCCGACCACGAGTGCATCACCGGCGAGGAGGCGCTGTCGCGGCTGCGGTTGGGCATGTGGACGATGCTGCGCCAGTCCTCGCTGCGCCCGGACCTCGAGCCGATGCTGCGCGACCTGCTGGGAGTGCTCGGGGCCGCCCGCCGGCTGATGTTCACCACCGACGGCGCGGTCCCGTCGTTCTACGCCGAGCGGGGGATGATCGGGGGTGCGCTGCGGATCGCCTCCGACGTCGGCGTCGATCCGATGCGCGCGCTGCAGATGGCGACGATCGACCCGGCGACCTTCCTCGGCCTCGACGAGGAGCTCGGCGGCGTCGCGCCCGGCCGGCGGGCGACGCTGCTCGATCCTGCCCGAGGTGGGGGAGTGGCGGCCGGAGCTGGTTCTCGTCGACGGCGAGATCGTCGCGCGTGATGGCGCCTGGTCGCGCGGGCCGCCCGAGATCGACGTGGCCCGACGGTCCGCCGCTCGTGGCGCCGGGCGTCGAGGCCTTTGCGCCGTTGACCGGCGCTGCAGCCCGTCGCCCGCTATGAGAGCGCGGTCATCAACCGCCGCGTCGACCGCGAGGTCACGGGCGACGATCTCCAGGCCGCGCTGGTCGCGCGCGACGGCTCGTGGGTCACGCAGGGCGTGATCGAGAACTTCCTCGGCGACGTCGCCGGGTTCGCGACCACGGCGACGACGTCGCTGGAGCTGCTCGTGCTCGGCAAGGACCCCGCGGCGATGGCTCGCGCGGCGGCGCGGGTGGCCGAGATGGGCGGCGGGTTCGCGTTCGACGGAGGGTGGTCAGCGCCGCTGGAGGTCGCCGGGCTGATCACCGCCGGCGGCTTCCAGCGCGCGCTCGAGATCGAGCGCGAGCTGACGGTGCAGATGCAGCGGGCGGGCTATCCGTTCCACGATCCGCTGTACTCCCTGTTGTTCGCCTCCGGCGACTTCCTGCCGGAGGTGCGGCTCACCCCGAGAGGAGTGCTCGAAGTGAAGACCCGGACTGTCCTAAAGGGTCCGTCACGAATTGATACGGTCACCGGCCGATGATGAACTCCGGGACGCTCGTCGACCGGCAGCTCGAGGCTGGTCGCGGCGACAAGGTCGCCATCCGCTGCGCGGGTGAGGAAGTCACGTACGCGGCGCTGCACGCCCGGATCTGCGCGGCGGGCAGCGCGCTGCGCGAGCTGGGCGCCGGCCGCGAGGACCGCGTGCTGATGGTGCTCGACGACACGCCGACGTTCCCGGCGCTGTTCCTCGGCGCGATGCGCAGCGGCGCCGTCCCCGCGCCGGTCTCCTTCCTCGACACGACCGAGAACTTCCGCCACTACGCGACCGACTCCTACGCCAAGGTCGTCGTCGCCGAGGACGCGCTCGTCGAGCGGCTGCCGCCGGGCGCGATCGGCCGCACCCGGTTCGAGGCGCTGATGGCGGAGGCGGCGGGGGAGACCACCCCGGCCGACACGCACCCCGACGACATGGCCTTCTGGCTCTTCAGCGGCGGTTCGACCGGCTTCCCCAAGGGCGTCGTGCACCTGCACCACGACATCGCGTTCACGTGCGAGACCTTCGCCCGCGAGATCCTGGCGATCACCGAGTCCGACGTCACGTTCTCCTCGACCAAGCTCTACCACGCGTACGGGCTGGGCAACAACCTCACGTTCCCGTACTCGGTCGGCGCCACCACCGTCCTGCGCCCCGGCAAGCCGGACCCGCGCGGCCTGCTCGAGACCGCCCAGGCCCAGCGGCCGAGCCTCTTCTTCAGCGTGCCCACGCTGTACGGGGCGATGGTCAACCTGCCCGACGCGGCCTCGCACGACCTGTCCTCGGTGCGCATGTGCGTGTCCGCCGCCGAGCCGCTCGCGCCCGAGGTCCTGCGCCGCTGGCAGGCCGCGTTCGGCCTGGACATCATCGACGGCATCGGCTCGACCGAGATGCTGCACATCTACTGCTCCAACCGCCCCGGCGCGGTCAAGCCCGGGACGAGCGGCAAGCCGGTGCCGGGCTATGAGCTGGTGCTGCTCGACGAGCTCGGGCAGCCGGTTCCCGAGGGCGAGGTCGGCAACCTCTACGTGCGCGGCGACAGCGCGCTCGCCTACTACTGGCACCAGCACGAGAAGACCAAGGCCGCGATCAAGGGCGACCTGTTCTTCACCGGCGACCGCTATCGCACCGATGCCGAAGGCGACTACGTCTACGAGGGCCGTGCCGACGACATGATCAAGATCGGTGGGCTGTGGGCGTCGCCGATCGAGATCGAGAACGCGCTCGTCGAGCACCCGCGCGTGCTCGAGGCGGCGGCGGTCGGCGTCGACGCCGACTACACGACACGGGTCAAGGCGTTCGTCATCTGCCGCGGCGACGCGGGCGACGAGGAGCTCGTGGGCGAGTTGCAGGAGTGGTGCAAGTCGCGCCTGCGCCGCTACGAGTTCCCGCACTTCATCACGTTCGTGGACGAGCTCCCGAAGACGCCGACGGGCAAGATCCAGCGCTACAAGCTGCGGGAGGACGGATGATCTTCACGGCGATGGAACCCGACGATTTCGCTGGGGTCGAGGCGGCGCTTGCGGATGCCTTCCGGCGTTCGCAGGAGGCGGCGCTCGCGGGTGAGCCGATGGTCTTCGTGCTCTCCCAGCAGGACCTGCTCGGCCAGCGCGGCGTGCCCGGCTGCGATCCTGGCCAACGCGCTGCTGAGCGGCATGCGCACGCTCGCCGCCGAGGGCCATCGCGCCAACGCCGTCGCGGTCGGCGCCGACGCTGATCCCGAGGACCTGCGGCACTGGATCGCGCAGCTCGAGGCGGGCCGCGGGGTCGCCGGCGAACTCGTCCGTGTGCATGCGGTCCACGTGGGCAAGATCCAGGTATGAACGCGATCGTCACCGGCGCCGCGCGCGGGATCGGCCGCGCCGTCGCCGACCGCCTGAGCGTCGACGGGAAGGTCCTGTACGTGGATCTCGACCCGTCGGTGACCGAGCTCGGCGGGATCGTCGCCGACGTCACCGACCCGGCCGACCGCGCGCGGATCCTCGACGCCGTCGACGGCGAGATCACGGTGCTGGTCAACAACGCGGGCATCACGCGCGACGCGCGGATCGTGAAGATGACCGAGGAGAACTTCCTCGCCGTCATCAATGTCAACCTGGGCGCGGCCTACGAGCTGACGCTGGCCGCCGTGCCGCGCTTCGCCGACGGCGCGAGCGTCGTCAGCCTCGCCTCGCGCGCCTACCTCGGCAACTTCGGCCAGTTCAACTACTCCGCCTCCAAGGGCGGCCTGGTCGGGATGACGCGCGCGCTGGCGCTCCAACTCGCCCCGCGTGTCCGCGTCAACGCGATCGCGCCCTCGCTCACCGCGAGCGAGATGACGAGCGCGATGCCGGAGAAGGTGCTGGACAAGATGATCGCGAGCATCCCGCTCGGCCGCATGGCCGAGCCGTCGGAGATCGCGGAGACGATCGCCACGCTGGCCTCGCCGGCGATGGCGTACGTGACGGGCCAGGTGGTAGTCGCCTGCGGCGGCCGCTCCCTCGCCCCCTGAACATAAAGCGCTCATAAGGGGCCTGGCCCCTTATGTTGTCTTTAGGAAACGAGAGGACCTGAAAATGGCTGGAATGTTGATCGCGGGAGAGGTAACGGACGGGGCCGCGGGGGAGGGCATCGACGTCGTCGATCCCGCCACCGAGGAGACGCTGGAGAGCGTGCCGCGCGGGACCGCGGCGGACGTCGACGCGGCCGTCAACGCCGCTGATGCCGCGTTCGGCGCGTGGTCGAAGACCGACGCCGAGGACCGGGCGATCCTGTTGCGCAAGGCGATCGCGCTGATCGAGCGCGACCGCAAGGAGCTGACGCTGTCGCTCGTGCACGAGCAGGGCAAGCCCGTCACCGAGGCCGGTGGCGAGATCCACCACCTGATCCACGGCCTGAACTACTACGCCGACCTGGCGACCAAGGTGCGCGGCTCGCACCACGCGCTGCCGTCGGCGCTGAGCAAGGCCTACGGCATGGTCCTGCGCCGTCCGATGGGCGTCGTCGCCGCGATCGTGCCCAACAACTTCCCGCTCACGCTGTTCGGCACGAAGCTCGCCCCGGCGCTGATGGCGGGCAACACGATCGTCGTCAAGCCGGCCGCCACCACGCCGCTGACCACGCTGAAGATCGCCGCGCTGCTCCAGGAGGCCGGGTTCCCGGACGGCGTCGTCAACGTCATCACGGGCCGCGGCTCCGAAGTCGGCGACGCGCTCGTCACGCACGACAAGGTCCGCCGCGTCGCGTTCACCGGCTCGACCGAGGTCGGGCGCCACATCATGGGTCTCGCGGCACCGAAGCTGAAGCGGATGACGATGGAGCTCGGCGGCTCCGATCCCGTGATCGTCTGCCCCGACGCCAACCTCAAGGCCGCCGCCCGCGGCATCGCCATCGGCCGCTTCTGGAACTGCGGCCAGATGTGCCTCGGCGGCAAGCGGATCTTCGTCTTCGACGAGGTCTACGACGAGCTGATGGAGCAGCTGACGCGGACCGTCGCCAAGTACGAGCCCGGCCTCGGCTGGGAGAAGTCCGAGAAGCCGAACATCCGCGTCGGCCCGCTGCATACCGCCGCCGGCCGCGAGGAGGTCATGGAGCAGCTCCAGGACGCGCTCGACGGCGGCGGCGAGCTGCTGCTGGGAGGCGACGTCCCCGAGGGCAAGGGGCACTTCATCAGCCCCACGATCGTCGCCAACCCGGCCCAGGACGCGCGTGTCGCGCGCGAGGAGACCTTCGGTCCGCTGCTGCCGGTCTGGAAGGTCAGCGACCTCGACGAGGCGATCCGCCTCTCCAACGACACCGAGTACGGCCTCGGCGCCAGCGTGTGGACCAACGACATCCGGACGATCCACCGCGTCGCCAACGAGGTCGAGGCCGGCATGAAGTGGGTCAACCAGTTCCACTACGGCTACGACGAGCTGCCCTTCGGCGGCGTCAAGCAGTCCGGCTACGGCAAGGAGCACGGGATGGAGGGCCTCGACTACTACCTCGAGGACATCAGCGTCGTGATCGGGGGGCTGGAGTAGCCATGGCGGTCTCCTTCGCAGCCGACGGCGCGGTCGGCTACATCACGCTCGACAAGCCGCCCGCGAACTCCTACGACAAGGCGTTCATGGACGAGATGGGCGCGTCGATCGACGCGGCCGCGGCCGACGACGCCGTCAAGGTCGTGATCGTCCGCAGCGCGTCGAAGAAGTTCTTCTGCGCGGGCGCCGACATCAAGGCCTTCCTGGCCAACGACACCGCCGGCAACATGGCGATGATCAACCAGGGCCACGCGGCGCTGGCCTCGATCGCGCGGATCCCGAAGATCTTCATCGCCCAGCTCGAGGGCCACGCCCTCGGCGGCGGCCTGGAGATCTCGCTCGCCTGCGACCTGCGCTTCGGCGCCCGCGGCTCGTACAAGCTCGGCGTGCCGGAGGTGACGCTCGGCCTGCTGCCGGGCAACGGCGGCACGCAGCGGCTGCCGCGGCTGATCGGCGCCCCCAAGGCGCTGGACCTGATGATCACCGGCCGCGCGATCAGCCCCGGCGAGGCGCACTCGCTCGGCATCCTCAACCGCCTCTTCCCGGCCGCCGAGACGGCCGAGAAGACGCGCGAGTACGCGGACAAGCTCGCCGCCGGCGCGACCGCCGCGATCGGCGAGATCAAGCTGACCACGTACGAGGGCATCGCGCTCGGCCTCGACGATGCGCTGGCGCGCGAGCGGGCGGGCATCGAGCGGCTGTTCGGCACCGCCGACGCGGCCGAGGGCCTGGGCGCGTTCGCCGAGAAGCGCAAGGCGGAGTTCACCGGTGCCTGAGCGCGAGGTCGCCTATCTGATCGTGGGCGGCGGGCCGGCCGGCTTCTCCGCCGCCCGCGCGCTGCGCGACGAGGGCGCCGAGGGAGCGGTCGTGATCGTCTCGCGCGACCCCGATCCGCCCTACGACCGCACCGCGGTCTCGAAGGGCTACCTCGGCGGCGGCACGGAGCGCAAGGACACGCTGCTCGGCGACGCCGCCTGGTACGCCGAGCACGACGTCGAACTGCTCACGCGCACCAGCGCGATGAAGCTCGACACCGAAGCGCACACGGTCACGCTGGCCAACAAGGAGGTCCTGAGGTACGGGAAGCTCCTGCTGGCCACGGGCGCCAACGTGCGGCGCCTGCGGATCGACGGCTCCGACCTCGAGGGCATCCACTACCTGCGCGCGCTCGCCAACGCGGACGCGATCCGCGCCGACACCGAGAACGCTGAGCACGTCGTGCTCGTCGGTGGCTCCTATATCGCCACCGAGGTCGCGGCCACGCTGACCGCGCTCGGCCGCAAGGTTGCGATCGTGATGCAGGAGGACGTCACGCTCGAGCGCGGCTTCGGCCCGGCCGTCGGCGCCTTCTTCCAGAGGGTGCTGACCGATCACGGCGTCGAGATCCACGCCGGCGAGGACGTCGAGCGCTTCGAGGGCTCCGACGGCCGGATCACGGCCGTCGTGACCAAGAAGGGCGACCCGGGTGCCCGCCGACGCCGTGATCGTCGGCGCCGGCGTCACCCCCGACGTGATGCTGGCGAGCCGCGCCGGCTTGACGATCGGCGACCGCGGCGGCGTCGTCACCGACTCCCGCCTGGCCACCTCCGCGCCTGACGTGTTCGCAGCGGGCGACATCGCCGAGTACGAGAGCGTCGTCCACGACGGCGCCCACATCCGGATCGAGCACTGGGACGTCGCCGAGACACAGGGCCGCACCGCCGCCCTGAACATGCTCGGCCGCGACCAGCCGCACGACACGGTCCCGTACTTCTTCTCCGACCTGTCGGACTGGGCGTCGATGGAGTACGTCGGCCCCGCCTTCGGCTGGAGCGAGGAGATCGTGCGCGGCTCGATCGACGACGGCGAGTTCACCGTCTACTACCTCGACGGCGACCGCCTCGCCGCCGCGCTCACGGTCGGGCGCTCCGACGACCTCGAGCAGGCGCGCGAGCTGATCGCGTCGGGCGAGCCCGTCGACCGGGAGCAGCTCGCGGGCGCCTGAGCGCAGCGGCCTTGGCCTGGACATCGACGGATACCGCATGCAGATCCGGGCCGTCGCCGAGGAGCCGGCTGGTTCAGCCCATGTAGCGCAGGCGCTTGGCCTGGTACTCGCGCGCCGCGGTCTCGACCCAGCGCTGCGAGTTGCCCGCCAGCTCCTTCTTGACCTTGGCCGGGACCCCGGCGGCGAGCACGCCGCCGGGGATCTCCACGCCCTCGCCGACGACCGCGCCGGCGGCGACCAGGGTGTTGGCACCGACCTTCGCTCTCTGCAGGACGATCGCGCCCATCCCGATCAGCGAGCCGTCGCCGATCACGCAGCCCTCGAGCATCGCCATGTGGCCGACGGTGACGTTCTCACCGACGATCGTGGGCAGTTCGTCGGCGCAGTGGATCACGCAGTTGTCCTGGACGTTGGAGCCGGCACCGATCACGATCGCACTGTTGTCGCCGCGCAGGACCGCGCCGAACCAGATCGACGCGCCGGCCGCCACCGTCACGTCGCCGATCAGGACCGCGGTCGGCGCGATGAACGCGTCCTCCGCGACCTGTGGGGTCTTCCCGCCGAGCTCGATGATCATCGCTGCCGCATCTCCTTGACCGCCTGCTTGTGCTCGTCCGTCCCGATCAGCAGGCTCTGGGCCAGCCCCTCGGCGACCATGCCGCTCTCCAGGTCCACGTTGGCCGCGAGCCACAGGAGCCGCTTCGCCGCGGCGTAGGCCTGCGGCGAGCGCTCGAGCATCAGCGCGACGCGGGCGCGGGCGGCGTCCAGCAGCGCGTCGTCGGCGACGACCTCGGTGACGAGGCCCACGTTGTAGGCCTCTTCCGCCGAGAGTTCCTCGCCGCCGAGCAGGACGTCTCTCGCCCTCGCGAGGCCGATCAGCTTCACCAGGCGCGTGACGCCGCCGTGGCTGGGGATGATCCCGAGCCGGCCCTCGCGGTAGATGAAGCGCGCGCTGGTCGCCGCGAGGCGCACGTCGCAGACGAGCGCGAGCTGGGTGCCGGCGCCCGTCACCGCGCCGTTGATGGCGGCGACCGTCGGCTTCTCCAGCCGCTCCAACAGCGTGATCAGCGAGGTCAGCCGGTGCGAGTCGTGGCGGAACTCCCGCGGGTCCCAGTCGCGCTCGAAACGCGAGAGGTCACCGCCGGCGGAGAACGCGCGGCCCTCGCCGGTCAGGATCACGGCGCGCACGGCGGCGTCGTCGGCGGCGGCCTCGAACGTCTCCCGCAACGCCGCGGCGAGCTCGCCGTCGATCGCGTTGCGGCGCTCGGGGCGGGCCAGGGTGACGGTCAGGACGCCGTCCGTGGTGTCGGTGCGCAGCATTGCACCGATGCTACGGTCGAACGGCGTGTTCGCGAGCTACGAGCACTTCCTCCAGATCGCCGCCCGCTCGCAGTGGGACGAGGCAGCGATCGACCTGAGCGTCGATGCTCGCGCGTGGCCGTCGGTCGCCGGCGAGCGCTTGACCGAGCTCGTCGCGGGCTTCTGCGTGGGCGAGGCGGGCGTCGCCGCGCATCTCGCGCGCTTCTTCGGTCCGGCGGCGGACTGCTTCGCCGCGCAGCAGCGCGACGAGGAGCGCCACGCGCGGTTCTTCGCCCGCTATGCCGCGGCGGTCGGCCTCGACGACCCGCGCGCACACTGCTCCGACGCCTTCCTGGAGCTGTTCGAGGTACGGCTGCCGGAGGCCGCGGCGAGCGCGTCCGGCGAGGCCGTCGGGCTCTACCACATGGTCCTGGAGGGCGTGGTCTTCACCGCGGGCCAGCTGGCGCTGCTCGACCTCGTCGACGACCGGCTGCCCGGGCTGCGCGAGGGCACCGAGCTGGTGCTGCGCGACGAGCGCTGGCACGTCGGGTTCGGCGCGCGCTGCCTCGCCGATCTGAACTACGACGAGGCCGCGATCCTCGACGAGGGCGAGCGCGCCGCGGCGCTGTGGGCGCCGCAGTACGCCGAGCGCGTCGTCGACGGGTTGCGCAGCCGTCTGCGCGCGGTCCGGCGTCAGCAGGCGGCACTGACGCGGTGAAGGTCTTCGACGTCGAGCTCGAGTGCGAGGAACTCCCGGGCGCGGAGCCCGCGCTCGTCTTCCTGCACGAAGGGCTCGGCTCGGTCGCGCTCTGGCGCGACTTCCCGGCGCGGCTCGCGGAGGCGACGGGGCGGCGGGCGCTGCTCTACTCGCGGGCCGGTCACGGGCGCTCCGATGTTCCCCCGGTGCCGCGGACACCGCGGTTCATGCACGACGAGGCGCTCGACGTGCTGCCGGAGCTGCTGCGGGTGGCCGGGATCGAGAACCCGGTGCTCGTCGGGCACAGCGACGGCGGCTCGATCGCGCTGATCCATGCGAGCGCGCATCCGGTCCGCGGGCTCGTGCTGCTCGCGCCGCACGTGTTCGTCGAGGAGTTGTCGGTCGTGAGCATCGCGGAGGCGCGCGAGACGTACGAGAGCACGGACCTGCGGGAGCGCATGGGCCGCTACCACCGCGATGCCGACGCGACCTTCCGGCTCTGGAACGACATCTGGCTGGCGCCGGAGTTCCGCTCGTGGAACATCGAGGACGTACTCGGGTTCGTGACGGCGCCGGCGCTGCTGATCCAGGGCGAGCACGATCAGTACGGCACGCTGGCGCAGATCGACGCGATCGCGCGTGGCATCGCCGGCCCGGTATCGCGTGCGATGCTGGACTGCCGCCACGCGCCTCACCTCGAGGCGCCTGAGGACACGCTCGCGGCGGCATCCGCGTTCATCGGAGGGTTGGCATGAAGATCCGCCTGGAGGACTCCTTCGTCCTCCCGTTCGAGCGCAGCTTCGACGCGCATTACGGCCTCGAGCATCTGAGCGCGGGGGAGGGGGAAGCGCGTGGACGGGTCGCCGTGACGGCCGCCCATCTCGGCGCGAGCGGGACCGTGCAGAGCGGCGTGTACGCGGCCATCGCCGAGTCGCTGGCGTCGGCGGGGACCGCCGTCGAGGTCGTCCCCGGCGGGCTCGTCCCGTCCGGGCTGAGCAACGCCACCTACGTCGTCGGGGACGCACGCGACGGTGCGCTGGAGGCGGTCGCCAGCTGCCGCTCGCGCGGCGCGCTGGAGTGGATCTGGGACGTCGAGATCGGCCCGCCGGGCGGCGCTCCCGCGGCGTTCGCGACGGTTGCGATCGCGGTCCGCCCCCTTCGCCCGCAAAATGACGTTTGAACCGGCGATCGACGGGTAGCGGCGCCTTCGTGCCCCATTTCGCGTGGTCCTTCAGTGCTGCGCGCGAAACTCCGATGCTGGCCCGCCGCGCAGTCCTCGACTGGGCCGGGGCTCACGTGGACGATCGCGCGGTGCTGAGCGACATCGCCCTGGCGATCACCGAGGCGACGACCAACGTCGTCCTGCACGCCTACCGCGACCGCGAGGAGCCGGGCAAGGTCATCGTCGTGGCCGAACGCTACGACGACCACGTCTGTCTCTACGTCCGCGACGAGGGCACCGGCCTCGCGCCGCGCGTCGACAGCCCCGGCCTCGGCCTCGGCCTCGGACTGATCGCCCAGGTCGCCGACTCGGCCGACGTCCGCGCGCCGGAGACCGGCGGCACGGAAGTGGTCATGCGCTTCAACCTCGCGCGCGCCGTAGCTTCGTAGGCTTTCTCACGTGCAACTGGTGCGATCCGGGCCCGTTGGTTCGGCCGCCCTCGAGCTCGCGGTCTCGCATGCGCTGCTGACGCGCGTGGCCGCGGGCGAGCTGCCGTCGACCCTGCGCGTCTACCGGCCAGCTCCCGCCGTCGCCTTCGGCAAGCTCGACACGCTGCGCCGCGGCTACGCGGACGCGGTGGCCGCCGCCCGCGCGCACGCCTATGAGCCCGTGCTGCGGCTGCCCGGCGGGCACGCCGCCGCCTACCACACGCAGTCGCTCGCGCTCGACGTCGTCTACGCGCTCGAGGACGCGGTCATCGGCACCCACGACCGCTTCCGCGAAGAGGGCGCACGGCTCGCCGGCGCACTCGCGACCCTCGGCGTCGACGCCCGCGTCGGCGAGGTCCCGGGCGAGTACTGCCCGGGCGCCTACAGCGTCAACGCGCGCGGCGAGGTCAAGCTGATCGGCACCGCCCAGCGCCTGGTCCGCGGCGGCGCGCTGCTCGGCGCCTCGATCGTCGTCGGCGACGGCCCGGGCATCCGCGCCGTCCTCACCGACGTCTACGCCGCGCTCGAGTTCCCCTGGACCGCCGGCACCGCCGGCGCCGTCGACGAGGAGGTCCCCGGCCTCACGGTCGACGACGTCGAACGAGCCGTCGTCGCCTCCTTCGACGACCTCGAGCCGGCGACGCTGGGCGAGGAGACCCTCGCCCTCGCACACCGGCTCGAGCCACGCCGCCGAACCTAAAGGTCAGACCTTTAGGATCGGGCGGCGGTGTCGTGGGCGTGATCCTGTGCCGTCGACTTGAGCTCCTCGGCCTGCTCGCGGCCGCTCTCCTGCGCGGTGGCCGCGGCGTCCTGGGCAACCTGCTTGCCGCGCTCGAGCGCCTCCTGGCCAGTGTCCTTCGCGCGCTCGACGACCTCGTCGGAGATCGAGCCGAGCTTCTGGTCCTCGACGCGCGTGGAGGGGATCAGCATGCCGGCGAGGAAGCCGACCGCGATCGCTCCGACGGCAAGCCCGAGGGGGTTCTCCTCGGCCACGCTCCTGGCCCGGCGCGCCTGCTGCTTGACGTCGCCGCTGTCGGGCGTCGCGCCCACGACGCGGTCCTTGACGCCGACCACGCGGTCCTTGGTCCGTGCCTTGACGTCGGTCTTGTAGCCGAGCGCGTCGACGGTCTCGCCCATCTCGGCGCGGGTCTGCTCGATCTCGGCGCGGATCACGTCCGGGTTTTCGCCCATTGGATGTCCTCCTTCACGGTTTCGACGGTCTGAGGTACTGGGGGTGTGGCCGACTGCAGCGCCGCCTTGCCCGAGACGGCGAGCGCGGCGGCGATGGCGAACCACAGGAGCGTCACGATCAGCGCGGCGAGCCACAGGGCCAGGAAGCTGTCGAGCGCGATGATCAGCACCGCGGTCAGCGCGCCGAGCCCGAGCAGCGCGGTGACGCCCGCTCCGGCCAGCATGCCGGCGCCCTTCCCGGCCAGCTTGCCCTTCTCGGTGACCTCGGCCTGCGCCAGCTGGATCTCCTGGCGCACGAGCGTCGAGGTCTGGCTCGCGAGGTCCTTGACGAGCTCGCCGATGCCACGCTCGCGGGCGTCGACGGGGTCGTGGGTGGCCATGACCTAGGCGCCCCGCGCTTCGCCGTCGGTATAGAGGCCGGTCCCCGGGGCCTGCGGCGGCAGATCTGGCGTCGGGGTGTCGGGGAGGCCTGTGGCGGGGCGGGCGAAGCCGGGTCCGCTGTTGTAGTCGGCGGTCTCCACGGGACGCGGGGTCGTCGTCGACCGGGTCGTGAGGCTGCGCGTGCCGTTGCTCGACGGCGCCTGCTCATACCGGCGCGAGCTCGACGCCTTCAGGAAGCGGGAAGCGGCGAAGCCGATCGCGACACCACCGGCGATGACCGCCCACGGCTGCCGGCGTCCGAAGTCCTCGAGGTCGCGCAGGATCGTGTCCCCGTCGGTCCGCTTGAGGTAGTCGCCAAGCGACTCCGCGCGCTCGGCGGCCTGCTCGGCGAGCTTCGCCGGCTGGTCCTTGCCCTGGCGGCGAAGCTCCTCGCCGACGCTGCGGATGTCGGACGCCGTGGAGCCGACGCGTTCGCCGGCCTCGGTCGAGCGCTGGTCGACCTGATCGCGCACGCTGCGCTTGGCCTGCTCAGCACCCTCCTGGGCTTTCTCTTTCGCTTGCTCGCTGGTGGAGCTTGGGCCATTGGCCGTGGTGGTTCCGCCGAAGCTGTTCATGGCGGCGAGGCTCTCCTCGGCCCATCCGTTCAAGCGTCGCTGGTGCGAGATGTGACCGGTTACACGGCCATGAAACGGACCTCAGTCAACCCAAATTGCGCCTACAGGGTCGGACGCTTCAGGAATCGAAGCCGAGGCCTAGGCGGTCGAGGAGGCGCAGCCAGGGTCCGCGGCGGCCGGCGTTGCGGTCGGCGGCGGCGAGCCGGTTGCGGGTGTACTGGATGACCGCCCAGCGCAGCGGGTTCCGGGGGGAAGGGGACGGGCTTGGAGCGCACGTAGCGCAGGCGCGTGGCCTCGGTGTCGCGGCCGTCGAGCAGGTCGAGGGCGACGCGGCCGCCGAAGCGGGCGGCGGCGACGCCGAGGCCGGTGTAGCCGGTGGCGTAGGCGACGCGGCCGCCGAACGCGGTGCCGAAGAAGACCGAGAAGCGCGACGAGGTGTCGATCGCGCCGCCCCAGCGGTGGGTGAAGCGCACGCCCTCCAGCTGCGGGAAGGTGTGGAAGAAGTGCTGCGAGAGCGTGGCGAAGGTCGGGTCGTGCTCGTCGTGGCGCGGGCCGACCGGGCCGCCGTAACGGTAGACGGCGTCCCAGCCGCCGTAGAGGATCCGGTTGTCGGCCGTCAGGCGGTAGTAGTGGAACTGGTTGCCGCCGTCGCCGATGCCCTGCCGGTGCTTCCAGCCGATCGAGTCGAGCTGGGCGGCTGCGAGCGGTTCGGAGACGAGCACGTAGTCGTAGACCGGCACGACGTAGTGCGAGACCGAGCGCAGCAGCGGCGGATACGCGCTCGTCGCGAGCAGGAGGCCGCGGGCGCGAACGCGGCCGGCGGCGGTCAGCGCCTCCACCACCGCGCCGGCGTCGCGCAGGTCGTGCACGGCCGAGTGCTCGAAGACCCGCACCCCGGCGCGGATCGCGGCGTCGCGCAGCCCGGAGGCGAGCTTGCCAGGGTCCAGGATGCCTGCGCCGGTGTGGTCCCAGACGCCGCCGAGGTAGGTGGGGGACGCGATTTCGGCGCGCATCGCCGCGCCGTCGAGCACGGTCACCTCGTGACCGAAGCGCTCCAGCGACTCACGCTCCTCCTCGATCCATGGCTGCTGGTAGGCGTCGGTCAGGGCGAGCAGTTCCCCGGTGGGCTCGAAGTCGCAGTCGATGCCGTGGCGCTCGAGGTCGGCCCGCAGGCCGGCGAAGTTCTCCAGGCCGAGCCGTTCGAGCACCTCCATCTCGTCCGCGAAGCGCGCCAGCCCGTTCTCGATCCCGTGCGTGAGCGAGGCGACCGCGAAGCCGCCGTTGCGGCCGCTGGCGCCGAAGCCCGCGGTCTCGGCCTCGAGCACGACGACGTCGCGCGACGGGTCGTCGGCCTTCGCGTGCAGCGCCGCCCAGAGCCCGGTGAACCCGCCGCCGACGATGCAGAGGTCGGCGTCGACGACGCCCATCAGCGCGGCGGTGGCCTGGCGCGGGCGGGTGAGCCAGAACGAGCCCGGCTCGGCGTCCGCATAGGCAGCGCGGTGAGCGGCGGTCGGTGAGGTGGTCGGCCAGGGCACGAGCTACAGCTCCGGACGGCGCGCCGCGAGCCCGCTCGACTCGGTGAACGCGTGCGCGAGCCGCAGCAGCCCGGCTTCGTCGCGGTAGCGGCCGACGAGCTGGAGCCCGATCGGAAGTCCGTCGTCGGTGAAGCCCGCCGGGACGGCGATCGAAGGATGCGAGGTGACGGTGATCCGCGAGCAGGACCGGAACCACTCGAGGTAGCTGCCCATCCTGACCCCGGCGATCGAGCGCGGGAACTCCTCCTCGACCGAGAACGGCGCCACCTGGCTCACGGGTGCCGCGAACGCGTCGTAGCGCTCGAGGAACTCGCGCATCCGCGTGAACAGCTCGCCGCGCAGCGCCAGCGCCGCGGAGATCCGCTCGGGCGTCAGCGAGAGCCCGAAGCGGATGTTCTCGGCCAGCGCCGGCTTGACCTTGTGGACGATCTCGCGGAACGCGCCGGCGAACGTCACGCCGCGCAGGACCTCGAAGCACTCGTCGGCGCCCGCGAAGTCCGGCTCGGCGTCCTCGACGATGCAGCCGAGCGCCTCCAGCTTCGCGCGCGCCGTCTCGAGCACCGTGGTCACCTCGGGGTCGACGGGGAGGCCGCCCACGTGGCGGCTCCAGGCGATCCGAAGCCCCTTCGGGTCGCAGTCGCAAGTCGGGCATGGGGAACGGCTCGGGGATCGAGAGCGGGTCGCGCGGGTCCGGCCCGGCGAGCGCCGAGAACAGGAGCGCGGCGTCGCGGGGTGTGCGCGCGATCGGCCCGAGCACGGGCAGCGGGTTCCAGGGATCGCCAGGCCCGGCGTCCGGAATCCGGCCGGGGGAGGGGCGCAGGCCGACGAGATTGCAGAACGCGGCGGGGTTGCGGACGCTGGCGCCGAGATCGGAACCGTCGGCGAACGGCAGCATCCCGGCCGCCACCGCGGCCGCGGCGCCGCCGCTGGAGCCGCCAGGCGTGCGCGAGAGGTCGTACGGGTTGCGGGTCGCGCCGAAGACGGCGTTGAAGGTCTGCGAGCCCGCGCCGAACTCGGGCGTGTTCGTCTTGCCGATCACGAGCGCACCCGCCGCGCGCAGTCGCTCGACGACGAGCGAGTCGTGCTCCGGGATGTTCTCGGCGAACAGCGGCGAGCCGTACGTCGTCCGCATCCCGGCCGTCTCCTCGAGGTCCTTGACCGCGACCGGGAGCCCGTGCAGGATGCCGCGCGGCTCCGGGGCGGCGTCCGCCGCGTCCGCGGCCTGCAGCGCGAGCTCGGGCTCCAGCAGCGTGACGATCGCGTTGACGCGCGGGTTGACGGCGGCGATCCGCTCCAGCTGTGCCTCCATCAGCTCGCGCGCGGAGAACTCACGGGCGCGGAGGCCCGCGGCGAGCTCCGTCGCGGTGCGGCCCCACACGCCGCGGACTCTACTAGCGTGCCGTCGCGTGCCCGACTTCGTCCACGAGCTGCGCGTGCGCTACGGCGAGTGCGATCCGCAGGGGATCGTGTTCAACGCCAACTACCTGGCCTACTTCGACCACACCGTCACCGAGCTGTGGCGCGCGAGCGACATCGGCAGCTGGGACGAGATGGTCGAGCGCGGCCTCGACGTCGTCGTCGGTGAGGCGAACATCCGCTTCCGCGCACCGGCGCGCTTTGACGACGTGATCGCGATCCACGCGCGGGTCGCCAAGCTCGGGACGACGAGCGCGACGCTCGAGCTCGAGATCCACCGCGACGGCGAGCTGCTGATCGAGGGCTGGCTGCGGCAGGTCTTCGTCGACGCGAAGAGCTTCAAGAAGGTTGAGATCCCGGGCTGGGTGCGCGAGGCGCTCGGCGTCTACGCCGCCGCGGCGGACTGACGCAGCGCCCGCGGCGCGGCGACGAGCGAGATCCGCGTGCAGTGCCCGGGTAGATCTGCGGCCGTGGGTTGAGGCCGATTCAGCGGAGCTTGCGAATGATGAAGAACAGCACGGCGGCGATCGCGACGCCGGCGGCGATGCCACCGCGCCGCGACTTCACGGTCTCGATCGCGCCCCCGCTCGGCGGCTCATGGGCGGGCGGCGGGGCGAACGGAGGCGCGAAATCGGGGCGCGGAGGGGTGCCGGGCGCGGGCGCCGAAGGGTCCGGGACGAGCACGGGCGCGTCGGCCTCGGACGCGAGCGCATCGGGCGCGGCGGCGCCGGCCGCAAGGATCTCGCCCGCGGCGGAGGGAGCGGCGACACCCGACTCCGGCTCGGGCTCAAGCGCGGTCGGCGGCTCGGGAATGTCCGCGGCCTCGATCTCGGCCGGCGACGGCGGCTCCGCGGGCAGCGGAGCGAGCTCGACCACGGGCTCCTCCTCGGCGGCGACCTCGCTCCACGTCGCGGGCTCCTCGCTCTCGCGCCATGGCGGGATCACGACCGGCGGGACGTCGTCTTCGCGAGCCGGCTCCTCGCCTTCCGGCAGGCCGCTTCCGGCCTCGGAGTAGCCGAGCCCGTAGTGCTCGTAGAGCCGGCGCTCCTCGGACTGATCGATCCGCGCCTCCGAGCCGATGCCCGGCGCGTTGCGGATCTGGTCCGCGGAGTGCGCGACGCGGATCGTCGAGGCCTCGACCGCGGCGTTCGCCAGCGGGACGAAACGGTCCTCGTGGCCAACGACTGCGACGAGCACCCATTCGGGCCGCCCGGTCTCGCGGTCGAGGTAGATCTCACGAACACCGCCCAGCCGTTCCCCGTCGGAGTCGAGGACATCACGACCGGGCCATTCGCCGTAGTCCCCGAACTGGGACTGAGAGGGAAGCTGAGCCATAAGAGAGAACTTGCCCGTTGGGGGGTCGATAAAACCGTCAGGTCAGATAGCGTGCGGCCGGAGCATGACAGACGCCCGCGTGCTGCTGGAGCGCCATCGCCCGCGACTTGTGTACGACTCCCACGAGGCGTACTTCGCCGACTCGGCGGCCGCGTGGACGGACTCCCCGACGAATGTGCTGCGGCGCGCAAGCGGCGCGGTGCTCGCCAAGCCGCCGAAGCTCAAGCTCGGCTACCTCGGCCCGCACGTCTACGGCGACGGGGCGAAGGCGCTGGCCACCGACGCGATCGGCGATACGTCACGCGACTACGCGGCCCATGCCGCCGCGATGCACCGCAAACCGGCCTACCGGGACCGCGTCCACGGCCACGCCCGGCGCGACGCGCAGGGCCGGCTCTGGCTCCAGTACTGGCTCTTCTACTACTACAACGACTTCCAGCTCGTCGGTCCGCTGTTCAGCGGCGGCAAGCACGAGGGCGACTGGGAACTGGTGCAGTTCCGGCTCGGGGACGACGAGAAGCCCGTGCAGGCCGTCTTCTCGCAGCACAAGACCGCGGAGAGCAAGGCATGGGCCAACGTCCGCAAGGCGCCCAACTCGCCGTCGACGCCGCTCGTCTACGTCGCGCGCGGCTCGCACGCCAACTACTTCACGCCCGGCTCGCACTGGACCGGCGTGTGGTTCGACCAGGCCGACGGGAACGGCCCGCAGATCGTCGGAACCCTCGACGTGCTCGGCGACCGCGAGCCCGCGTGGGTGCTGTGGCCGGGCTTCTGGGGCGACACCAAGCCGACCAGCTCACCGCTGGACTCCTCGAGCCCCACCAGCCCCGGCTGCCGTCCGCATTGGCTGGACCCCGCCAAGCTGGTCGCCACCGCCCCGAAACAGGCGCCGGCGGCGCCCGCACCGCCCCGGACGGCGGTGCAGCGCACCGAAGAGAACGTCGTGCTGGCCTACACGGCCCCGCCGGAGGCGAAGACGCTCGTGGTCGCGCTGCGCCGCAAGGGCAGCGACGAACCCGCGGTCACCAAGGCCTTCCCGCTCGGCGGCGACGGCAGCCAGCGGCGAGGTCGAGCTGCCGTCGGGCGACCGCGACTACGACGTCTGGACGAGCGTCGTCGGCCCGGACGGAGCGGCCTCCGAGGGCGTGAAGGCCTCGTGAACGACATCGCGAGCCTGTTCACCTGGCGCAAGGGCCGGGTCGTCGTCGCCGCGATCACCGGCGAGATCGACATCTCCAACGCGCGGAGCCTCGAGCGCTCGATCGCCGGCGAACTCGACGCCGGCGTCACCGGTCTCGTCGTCGATCTCGCCGGCCTCGGCTTCCTGGACGGCGCCGGCGTACACCTGCTGTATTCGCTCAGCGATACGGCGGGCGCCCGCGGCATGGCCTTCGCGCTCGTGCTGCCCGCTTCGAGCCCGCCGCGCCGTGTCCTCGAGCTCAGCGGCCCGCGGCCCGCGGGCTGGATCCACGCGAGCGAGGACGCGGCGATCGAAGCGGTGCTGAGGGGCTAACCCGTGTTTCGCATCCCGGCCGCGATCCCGGTGATCGTGGCCAGCAGCGGCGCGCGCGCCTCCTCGCGGCCGGCGCGCACGCGGCGCAGCAGCTCGACCTGGAGGTGCGACAGCGGGTCGATCCAGGGGTTGCGGTGCTCGAGCCTGCGCTGCAAGCGCCGGCGTCTCGTCCAGCAGTCGCCCCTGGCCGGTGACGGTCAGCACGCGCTCGACGACCTGGTCGTACTCGGAGACGAGGTCGGTCCAGAAGCGCTGCGCGATGTCCTCGTCGACCAGCGACAGGTAGCGCTCGGCGACGCCGAGGTCGGACTTGAAGAGCGCCATCTCCAGGGTGCCGATCAGGCCACGGAAGAACGGCCAGTCGCGCCACATCTCGCGCTGGAGCTCGAGGTCGCCCGCGGCCAGCGCCGTTCCCGCGCCGTACCACGACGGCAGCAGCAGCCGGTTCTGCGTCCAGGCGAAGACCCACGGGATCGCGCGCAGCGACTCGACGCCCGCGTTGCCCTTGCGCGACGGCGGGCGGGAACCGAGGTTGAGCTGGTTGAGCTCGGCGATCGGCGCCGCCTGGCCGAAGAAGCGCAGGAACTCCGGGTCGTCGTAGACCAGCCCGCGGTAGCGCTCGCGCGAGCGCTCCGAGAGCCGCTCCATCTCTGCGCGCCACGCATCGCGCACCGGCGGGTTCGGGAGCGCGGTGGCGAGCATGACGGCCGAGATCGTCTGCTCGAGCGAGCGCTCGGCCAGTTCCGCGTCGGCGTAGCGGGCGGAGACCGTCTCGCCCTGCTCGGTGATCCGGATCCGCCCCTGCACGGTGCCTTCGGGCTGGGCCAGGATGGCGCGGTAGGTGCGCCCGCCGCCGCGTGAGGGCGAGCCGCCGCGGCCGTGGAAGAGCTCGAGCGTGACGCCTGCATCCCTCGCCTGCTGCGCGAGCTGCTCCTGGGCGTTGTAGAGCGCCCAGGTCGAACCGACGTAGCCCGTGTCCTTGCCCGAGTCCGAGTAGCCGACCATCACGGTCTGCCGGTTGCCCTGCCCGCGCAGGTGCGCGACGTAGGGCTCGCAGGCGTAGAGCTCGGCCATCGTGGCCGGCGCCTGCTCGAGCGCCGAGCGGGTCTCGAACAGCGGAACCATCCGCAGCGAGCTCGCCCCGGCGCGCTGGGAGAGCCACGTTGCCGCGAGCACGTCGGACGGATGCTCGGTCATCGAGATCACGAACGCCGGGACGGCCTGCGGGCCGTAGGCGTCGGCGGAGAGCGCGACGGTGTCCAGCACGCGCAGCAGCTCGCCCGCCTCGCCGCCGGGATCCTTCTCGATCCCGCGCCGTGAGGAGCCCAGCGCCTCGGTCAGCAGCGCCTGCCGGCGGGTCTCGTCGGCGTCGCCGTAGCCCGGCAGGATCGAGGCGGTCGCCTCGCGCAGGACGCTCGCGCCCTGGCGGATGTCGATCCCGGCGAGATGGAAGCCGAAGACGTCGACCTGCCACAGCAGCCGCCGGATCGACCCGAGCGCGACGTGCCGCGAGCCCAGGTGCGCGAGCACGAGCTCGAGATCGCGGCGCAGCGCCTGCGCGTCGGCGTATCCCGGCTCGCGTCCGCGCGGGCGCAGCGTGTTGCCGAGCCGGTGGTGGACGAAGCCGAGCTTGGTCCGCAGCGGCTCCCATTCGCGGTGCGGTCGGCGCAGCACGTCGGCGGACGGCAGCTCCAGTGCGTCGGCCTCGAGCGAATTGTCGAGCTCCTCGGAGACGGGGATCCGCAACGAGGAGTGCGAGAACATCTGTGCGAGCCGGTCGACGCGGACGCGGAACAGCTGCAGCGCCTGGCGCCGGTGCAGCGCGAGCGCCCGCGCGAGCGTGTCGGCGCCGACCTCCGGGTGCCCGTCCATGTCGCCGCCGGTCCAGCTGCCGTAGGTCAGCACGGGCTGCACGAGCCGGACGTTGAGCGAGGTCTCGATCTCCCCGAGCACCTCCGGCACGGCGTCGAACAGCACGGCCTCGAAGAAGAACAGGTTGCGCCGCACCTCGTCCTCGACGCGCGGCCGGATCCGGCGCAGCTCGTCGGTCTGCCACCAGACGGTCAGGACCTCGCGCAGCTTGTCGAGCAGGCCGCGCCGGCGCGAAGGGCCGAGCCGCGGGTCGTCGAGGCGGTCCAGCAGCGCGGCGACGTCCCACTGATGGTCGAGCACCGAGCGGCGCGTGGCCTCGGTCGGGTGCGCGGTCAGCACGTGCTCGATCTGCAGCTGGGCGGCCAGCGGCGCGATGTCGATGTTGTGGCGGCGCAGGATCTCGGCCGTCTCCGCCAGTGACTCGCGCTGGATCTCGCCGGTCTTGTCGTACTGGCGCCGGCGGCGGACCCGCTCGCGCTCCTCGGCGATGTTGGCGAGCTGGAGCTCGAGCGAGCAGGCGCGGATGATCGGTTCGACCGACTCGTCGGGTACGCCGCCCAGGAATGCGACGAGGCGCTCCATCGCGGCGTCGTCACCCGCGCGGACCGAGGCCGCGGTCTTGAACAGCCACTGCAGGCGGGATGCGAAGACGCGCCCCTCCTGCTCTTCCAGAACGCTGATCAGCGAGGCCGAGAGCAGTTCGGTGTCGGTCGCGAGGCCATCGGTCGCGATTTCCGGCGAGGGGGTAGGAACGTCGATTCGAGTCATGGGGAGGGCGCGAAGGCTACGCGACCATCCCAGCCGCCACGGTGTCGTTGGTCGTCTCGTCGATCAGGATGAACGCTCCGGTGGCGTGACTGGCCTCGTAGGCGTCGGCCGCGATGTCCCCGCCGAGCCGTAGCCGCACCCGTCCGATGTCGTTCAGTCGCAGCTCGTCAGCGGCCGGCCATTCGAGCGTCTCGAACTCGATCCGCCCGTCGATCGAGTCCAGCCGCGCGGGGACGGTCCGGGTGCCGTGCTTGAGCAGGTAGCGGCCTCGCGCCTGCGCCGGCCGATCGCCCAGCCAGCACACCGTGGCGCTGATCTCGCGCACGCTCGCCGGTGCGTCCTCGGCGGCGGCGATCAGCTCGCCGCGCGCGAGGTCGACCTCGTCCTCGAGGCGCACCGACACCGAGAGCGGCGCCTCCACGACTTCGGCCGCGCCGTCCGCGTCGCGGACCTCGGCCACCCGGGTGCGCGTCCCGCTGGGCAGCACGACGACCTCGTCGCCGGCCTTCAGCGCGCCCGCGGCAAGCCGGCCGGCGGCCCAGCGCGCGCCGCCCTCTCCGCGCAGCACGAGCTGGATCGGCAGCCGTGCGCCGTGCACGGCGGGCGGCTCGACGGGGATCGTCTCCAGGCGCTCGAGCAACGGCTCTCCCGCGTACCAGGGCATCCGCTCCGAGCGCTCGACGACGTTGTCGCCCTGCAGCGCGCTGATCGGGATGAACTCGATGTCGTGCAGTCCGACCTTGGCGCCGAGTTCGAGCACCTGGCGCACGACGTCGTCGAAGCGCTCCTCGGCGAAGTCGACCAGGTCCATCTTGTTGACGACCACGATCACGCTGCGGATCCGCAGCAGCGCGGCGATCGTCGCGTGCCGGCGCGACTGCTCGGTCAGGCCCGCGCGGGCGTCGACCAGCAGCAGCGCGAGGTCCGCCGTGGAGGCGCCGGTGACCATGTTGCGCGTGTACTGGGCGTGGCCGGGGCAGTCGGCGAGGATGAAGCGGCGCCGCGGCGTGGCGAACGAGCGGTACGCGACATCGATCGTGATGCCCTGCTCGCGCTCGGCCCGCAGGCCGTCGGTGAGCAGCGCGAGGTCGAGGCCGTCGACGCTGCGCTCCTCGACATGCGCGAGCTGATCGGCGAGCACGGCCTTGGCGTCATAGAGCAGCCGCCCGATCAGGGTCGACTTCCCGTCGTCGACGCTGCCGGCGGTGGCGAGGCGGAGGAGATCCATGGCTAGAAGTAGCCCTCGCGCTTGCGGTCTTCCATGGCGGCCTCGGACGCGCGGTCGTCGGCGCGTGTCTCGCCGCGCTCGGTGATGTTGGTGGCGGCGATCTCGGCGACCACGGCTCTGAGCGTGGTGGCGGAGGAGCGCACCGCGCCGGTGCAGCTCATATCGCCGACCGTGCGGTAGCGCACGGACGCGGTGAACGGCTCCTCTCCCTCGATCAGCTCGATGTGCTCCGAGACGGCGTAGAGCATCCCGTCGCGCGCGAAGACCTCGCGGTCGTGCGCCATGTAGATCGACGGCAGCTCGAGCTCCTCCTGGGCGATGTACTGCCAGACGTCGAGCTCGGTCCAGTTCGAGATCGGGAACGCGCGGATGTTCTCGCCGCGGCGCACGCGCGCGTTGTAGAGGTCCCACAGCTCCGGGCGCTGGCGGCGTGGGTCCCACTGGCCGAAGTCGTCGCGGAAGCTCAGCACGCGCTCCTTGGCGCGGGCGCGCTCCTCGTCGCGGCGGGCACCGCCGAAGCAGGCGTCGAGTTCGTGGCGCTCGATCGCGTCCAGCAGCGTCACCGTCTGCAGCCGGTTGCGCGAGGCGCGCGGACCGGTCTCCTCGCGCACGCGGCCGGTGTCGATCGATTCCTGCACAGACCCGACGAGCAGTTCGAGCCCGTTCTCCTCGACGAGGCGATCGCGGAAGGCGATCACCTCGGGGAAGTTGTGCCCGGTGTCGATGTGCAGCAGCGGGAAGGGGACGCTCGACGGCGCGAAGGCCTTCTGGGCGAGCCGCACGAGCACGATCGAGTCCTTGCCGCCGCTGAACAGCAGCGCGGGCTTCTCACGCTCGGCGGCGACCTCGCGCAGCACGTGGATGGCCTCGGCCTCAAGCGCGCGGAGGTGCGAGAGCGCGGGAGTCGTAATGGCGGTCACGGGTCAGTCCTTGCGATAAGGGGAATTTTTGCATGGTCGCTGTTGCGGAGCAGGAAGTAGGCGGCGACGCCGAGCGTGAGCGGCACGGCGATGATCACCACGGCGGGGATGTCCACGCCGGCCTTGGTCAGCAGGGCGAGCCCGGCGGCCAGCAGCACGATCCCGAGCGCCGGGCGCAGGCCGCGCTCGGGCAGGCTCGTGGAGAGCCGGGTGCCGAGCCAGACGCCGGGCAGCGAGCCGATCAGGATCGTGGCCGTCAGCAGCAGGTCGACGTTGCCGGAGAAGAGGTGGGCGATCGCGGCGACCCAGAGCAGCAGGGCGGCGTGGAAGACGTCGGTGCCGACGACCCGGCGCGGCGCGAGCCGGAAGCCGATGATCAGCCCGACCGCGATCAGCGTGCCCGAGCCGGCGGAGGTCAGGCCGAGCACGAAGCCGACGCTCGCCCCGAGTGCCACCGCGGCGACCTTGTGGCGGGCGTTGAGGACGACCGTGTCGCGCTCGTTGGCGCCGTCGGTCATCACCGCGCGGAAGAGGACGAGCGCGCCGGTCAGCAGCAGCGCGCCGGCGATCAGCGGCAGCAGGATGTCGTCCAACCCGAGCCGTTCGAGCAGGATCACCCCGATGATGGCTCCCGGGCAGGAGCCGGCCGCCAGCCAGAAGGCGAGGTTCGTCTGGACCGTGCCCTTGCGGAAGTGCAGGAAGCCGCCGGCGGTCTTGGTGATCGCCGCGTAGGCCAGGTCGGTGCCGACCGCGACCACGGGCTTGATCCCGAAGACGAGGATCAGCAGCGGCGTCATCAGGCTGCCGCCGCCCATGCCGGTGGTGCCGACGAGGATGCCGACGCCGAAGCCGAAGAGGATCAGCCAGGGATCCATCAGACGTGCA
Organism: uncultured Solirubrobacteraceae bacterium; assembly: GCA_963848475.1. Lineage (GTDB taxonomy): Bacteria > Actinomycetota > Thermoleophilia > Solirubrobacterales > Solirubrobacteraceae > Solirubrobacter. The sequence continues at coordinate 182,966 of CAWKDW010000015.1, forward strand.
GCCCGCACTCCGTCTTGGAGAGCCCGGCCCAGCGGCCCTCGCGGCCGCTGCCGGGGTTGGTGCAGGGCGCACAGCCGATGGACTCATAGCCCTGGTCGTGCAGCGGGTTGTAGGGCAGGTCGCGCTCGTGGATGCGCTTCCAGAGGTCCTTCTCGGTCCACTCGACGAGCGGGTTGAACTTCCAGATCCCGCGCTTGTCGTCGTACTCGATCGGCTGCGCGTCGGCGCGCGTCGGCGACTGCTCGCGGCGGATTCCGGTGATCCAGGCGTCGACGCCGCCCAGTGCCCGCTCCAGCGCCTCGACCTTGCGCCCGCCGCAGCACTGCTGCGGACCGGTCCAGTCGCCCGTGGCGTCCTCGATCTCGATGTCGACGCCGAAGCGCTGCTCGAACGCCCGCCAGGTGGCGAGCGTCTCTTCAAACAGCGCCCCGGTGTCGATCGTGACGATGCGCGCGTCGGGCGCGAGCCGGACGAGCTCGTCGATCAGGACCGACTCCTCCTTCTGGAAGGAGCACAACATGACCAGGCGCGGGTGGTGGCGCTCGACGGCCGCCGCCAGCACCTCCGTGACGTTCATGCGTTGACGGGTTCTTCGACGGGCGCCAGGGCCTGCGTCCACCACTCCGGCTCGGTGCGCCCGGCGAAGCCGCGGAACGTCTCGCCGTCGTCGTGGTTGTGCTCGTAGAGGTTGAAGATCTGCAGCAGGGTGTCGTTGAGGTCCCAGTGCGGGACCTTCTTGAGCACGACGTCGCCGAACTTCGGCTCGGGACCCAGGCGGCCGCCGATCCGGATGTCCATCGCCTCGACGAACTCGCCGTCGACCTTCTTGAGCACGCCCTCGATGCCGATGTCGGCGATCTGGTGCTGCGCGCAGCTCGACGAGCAGCCGGCGAAGTGCAGCCGGAAGTCCTCGCCGTGGCCATTGGGACGGACGTGCTCGTCCAGGAACTTGGAGATCTCGACCGCGCGGCTCTTGGTGAAGACCTTGGCCAGGCCGCAGTACTCCTTGCCCGTGCAGGTCTGCAGCCCGCGCTGGAAGAGGGTGGGCGTGGGGGTGAGCTCGGCGATCAGCGGCTCGGCGAGCAGCGCCTCGACGTTCTCCTCCGGGATCCACGGCAGCAGGACGTTCTGCTGGTGCGTGAGGCGCAGCGCGTCGTCCTCGTGGTCGCCGTGCACGCGGGCGAGGCGGGCGAGCTCGAAGAGCTGCGACGCCTTCAGGCGGCCGACCGGGACGATCAGCCCGACCGTGTGGTGCGTGCCGTCGGCCTGCTCGAGCACGCCGACGTGATCCTCGCCGCTCTGGCCGGGCGCCTTCGGGACGCCGTGGCGCAGCTCGCGGCCGACGCGGCTGACGATCTCCTCGCGCAGCCCCTCGGCGCCGATGCGGTCGACGAGGAACTTCAGGCGCGCCTTGCCGCGCGCCTTCCGGTTCTCGTCGGAGTCGCGGAAGATGCCCGTGACCGCGGCGACGACCTCCGGCGCCTCCTCGGGCGAGACGAAGATGTCGACCCAGCGCGCGAAGCGCGGCTGCGTGGAGAGGCCGCCGCCGACGCGCAGGTTGAAGCCGCGCGTGCCGTCCTCGTGGATCGCGGCGGAGAGCGCGATGTCGTTGATCAGGCCGCGCGCGCAGTCCTCGGTGCAGCCGGTGACCGAGACCTTGTACTTGCGCGGAAGGTTGGAGTAGAGCTTGTTGTCGAGGAAGTAGTCGTGGATCGCCTCGGAAGTGGCGTAGCCGTCGACGATCTCGTCGTGGGCGAGGCCCGAGACGGTGCAGCCGACCACGTTGCGCGTGATGTCGCCGCAGGCGCCGGACGTCGTCATGCCGACGCGCTCGAGGCGCTCGAAGATCTCCGGGATGTTCTCCAGCCGGATCCAGTGGATCTGGAAGCACTGGCGCGTGGTGCAGTCGATGATCCCGCGACCGAAGTCCTCGGCGATCGAGGCCATCACCTCGACCTGCGCGGCGCTCAGCTTGCCCTGGATGACCTTGACGCGCATCATGAAATGCCCGTCGCCGGTGTTGTGTGCGTACAGGCCGTACCACTTGAGGAGGCCGACGTGTTCGGGGCTCATCGTCTCCCACCCCTCGCGCGCGGCACGGAGGAGTTCGGGGAGGACGTCGAGGCCGTCCGTTTCCGCCTTGATGCGTTCGATCTTGCTCATGGGGTCCGTTGAAGGTACCCAGCAAGAGGGGAAATCACAAGGAACCTGATCGGGATTTACATATATCTATCCCGATCGGTTTCGTCGAGTTTAGTCGAAGAGGGCGTCCGGTGTCACGTCGAGGCGCCGGCGGGTGACGAGCGGTGCGCCGTAGGGGTTCAGCGGATCGTCGGGCAGCCGCGTCACATCGCAGACCGCCAGCACCTCGGGCGTGAGGAAGCGCGACGGCTTGCCGTAGCCGTGCGCGTCGTCGCGGCCGTGCGGGCGGTGGTGGTAGCGGACCGGGACGTAGAGCGTCAGCGTCCGCCGCGCGCGCGTCATGCCGACGTACAGCAGCCGCCGTTCCTCGTCGATCTCCTCGCTCGTCCCGGCCGCCATGCAGGCGGGGAAGTTGCCGTCGTAGACGGCCAGCACGTGCACGCTGTCCCACTCCAGGCCCTTTGCGGAGTGGATCGTCGAGATCGTCAGGTAGTCCTCGTCCAGGTGCGGCGGCTGGGCGATGTCGGCGCTCGAGCTCGGCGGGTCCAGCACCAGCTCGGCGACGAAGTGGCGCGGATCGGTGGCCTGATGGGCGGCGTCGACCAGCTGATCGAGGTCCTGGACGCGCAGCGCCCCATCGGGATAGCGGAGCCGGATCAGCGGTGCCAGGACGTCGCGCAGCCCCTCGGCGCGCGGGCCGGGCCGCGGCTCCGAGCGCGCCTCGAAGAGCGCCGCGATCAAGCCGTCGGCGCTCGCGCGTGCCGCTGAAGAGATCAGTTCGCGCGCGACGCCCCACGCCGCGAACCGGTCCGCGAAGGCTTCCGCGGTGGCGGGCTCGCCGCCGAGCTCCGCGCCGCCGAGTTCCGCGCCGCCGCCGCGCCGCCGCGCCGCCGAGTTCCGCGCCGCCGCGCGCCGCGGCTCCGCGCCCGGCCATCGCCTCGATCGCCCGGCGCGCGCTGACCGGGCCCACGCCCTCCACCAGCTGCAGCACGCGGAACCAGGCCACGTCGTCGGCGCCGTTGTCGACCAGGCGCAGGGTCGCGACGAAGTCCTTGACGTGCGCGGCCTCCAGGTAGCGGAGCCCGCCGTACTTGTGGAACGGGATCCGGCGCCGCGTGAGTTCGAGCTCGAGCAGGTCCGAATCGTGCGACGTGCGCGCCAGCACGGCCTGGGCGCGCAGCTCCATGCCCTGCTCGCGCGCCTCGAGGATGCGGTCGCAGACCTCCTCGGCCTGCGCCGCCTCGTCGCGCACGTGGACGACCTTCGGCCGCACCCCGCCCTCGCGGTCCGCGTGCAGGCGTTTCGGGAACGCGCGTTCGGCCTGCGCGGCGAGCGCGTTGGCGGCGTCGAGCACCGGCTGCGTCGAGCGGTAGTTGCGCTCCAGCGTCACCACCCGCGTGCCGGGGAAATGCTCGGGGAAGTCGAGGATGTGCGCCGCCGAGGCCGAGCGGAAGCCGTAGATGGCCTGGAAGTCGTCGCCGACCGCGGTCACCACCGGCCCGTGCGACGACAGCGACCGCGCGAGGTCGACCTGGAGGCCGTTGACGTCCTGGTACTCGTCGATCAGCACGTGGTCGAACGACGCGGCGAGCAGCGGGCCGATCACCTCGTCGGCCGCCAACGCTCGCCAGAACAGCAGCAGATCGTCGAGGTCGGCGACCCCGAGCTCGCGCTTGCGGGCGGTATAGGCCTTGAACAGCGCCGAGATCGCCTCGCGGTGCTCCTCGCACCAGGGGAAGTGCTGCGCGAGGACGCCCGAGAGCGGCTGCTGCGCATTCACCGTGCGCGAGTAGATGTCCAGCAGGGTCCCCTTGCGCGGGAACCGCGTGCGCGAGGCGGCGTGCCCGTGCTCCTCGCGCAGCAGGTCCAGCACGTCCGCCGCGTCGCCCGCGTCGAGCACGCCGAAGCCGCTCGGCAGGCCGAGCGCCGCGGCGTGCCGGCGCACCAGCCGGTGGGCGACCGAGTGAAACGTCCCGCCGAGCACGCGCGACGACGCGGGAACCAGGCCGCGCGCCCGCTGCAGCATCTCGCGCGAGGCGCGGCGGGTGAACGTGAGCAGCAGGATCCGCTCCGCCGGCACGCCCTCGGTCACGAGCCACGCGACACGTGCACACAGCGTCGTGGTCTTGCCGGTCCCGGCGCCGGCGAGGATCAGCAGCGGCCCGCCGGAATGCGTCGCCGCCGCCCGCTGCTCGTCGTTGAGCTGCTCGAGCCAGGGCCGTTCTTCGGTCTGCGCCACCACCGCCATGGCCGACGGACGCTACGGCGCACCTCGGACGACATCGATCAGACCTCGCACGATTGCCTGACCGGATATAGGATCGTCTCGATGGAAGCTTCCGTCCGCCCCTTGCGGGCCGACGCCGCCCGCAACCGCGCGCGCGTCCTCGATGCAGCGCGCACCGCCTTCGCGGAGTCGGGGCTCGACGTGGGCGTGGAGGAGATCGCGCGTCGCGCCGGCGTCGGCAAGGGCACGCTGTACCGGCGCTTCCCCACCAAAGAGGCGCTGGTGCGCGCCATCTTCGAGGACATCCTCGACGAGATGGAGCGAAACGTCGCGGCCTCGGTCGAGGTCGAGGACGCCGGCGAGGCGTTCGAGCACTACCTCAACAGCGCCGCCCGGATGCAGGCCTCCAACCAGGGGTTCTTCGACGTGGTCGCGCACGGGCTCGGCGCCGGCGCGCTGACCGACCAGCAGCGCCGTCGGATCGTGGCCGCCGCGACCGTGCCGTTGGAGCGAGCGCAGGCGGCGGGGGCGATCCGCGAGGACCTCAAGCCGGAGGACATGTGGCTGATCCTGCGGATGATCGGCACGACCACGCGCCCGGCCCCGGACGGGAGCGCGATGGACGAGCGCTGGCCGCGCTACCTCGGCCTGATGCTGGACGCGCTGCGACCGGGGGCGGCGACGCCACTCCCGGCCGAGCCCTGGCGTCTCAGCTAGACGCTGACGACGGTGAAGCGCCGCACGAGAGCGTCGAGCTCCTCGGCGGTGCGCGCCAGATCCTGGGCGCTGGCGGCGATCTCCTGCGTGGAGGCGGAGGTCTGCTGCGTCGAGGCCGAGACCTGCTGGGCGGACGCGGAGGACTGCTCGGCGACCGCGGCGACCTCGGATACATCGCTCTCGGCGCGCGCGGAGCTCACGCTGATCTGCTCGACGGCGGCGGCGATCTCGGCGATCCGCTCACCGACGCCCGCGACCGCGGAGTCGATGCGGACGAAGGCGTCGCGGGTCTGCTCGACCGTGGCGACGCCCTCTTCGGTGCGCGCCGAGCCCTCGGCGACGACGCCGACGACGCGTCGGGTCTGGCCCTGCATCTCACCGATCAGCGCGGCGATCTCCGATGCGGCGCGGCCGGACTCCTCGGCCAGCTTGCGCACCTCCTCGGCGACGACCGCGAAGCCCCGGCCCTGCTCGCCGGCGCGGGCGGCCTCGATGGCGGCGTTGAGCGCCAAGAGGTTGGTCTGCTCGGCCAGGCCGGTGATCGTCGTGACGATCCCGCCGATGCGCTCGGAGCGCGCGGAGAGATCCTCGATCGCGGCACCCACCTCGGCTGACGCGGCGGCGACCGCGCGGATCGCGCTGGTCGCCTCGGCGGCGGCGGTGACGCCCTCGCGGGCGACCTCGCGCGCAACCTCCGCGGCCTCGGCGGTGGCGAGCGCGGCGTGCGCGCTGGCGCCCGCGGCGCGGCTGGACTCCTGCACGGCGTCCCGCGTGGACTCGACCATGCGCACCTGGCGCTCGGCGCCCTGGGCGACGTCGGTCACGGCGCCGGCGATCTCGCCGACGGCGCGCCCGGCCTCCTCGGAGGAGCTGGCGACCTGCTGCGAGCCGGCGGACACGCTGCCGGCGCTGATCGAGACCTGGCCGATCAGCACGCCCAGCTCGTTGCACATGGTGGTGTAGGCCCCGACGCTGCGCTCGGCCTTGGCGAGCATCGAGTTGAAGGACGTGGCGAGCTGCCCGAGCTCGTCGGTGCTGGTGACCTCGAGCGGCGTGGTGATGGCGGTCGCGGGGCGCGTGAAGTCGCCTGTCGCGGTGGCCTCGAGCCCGCGCGTCAGCTCATCGAGGCAGTGCTCGTCGAGGCTGCGCAGGCGCGAGCGCAGGGCGCGCACCGGGCCGGTGATGCTGCGCGTGATCAAGAACGCGCACGCGATCGCGAGCAGCAGCGAGACGCCGAAGACGATCAGCAGCAGCCGCGAGCGCGTGCTCTGGTCTGACACGAGGGCTGCCGCGCTCGCGTGACGATTCTTCCTCGACCGAGCGCTGGAGCTCTTGCACCGTGGCGAAGAGCACATCCATCGCGGGCGAGATGCTTGCGGAGTAGATGTCGCGCGAGCCGGAGCGGTCCTCGGCGTCGCTGACGGTCTCGGCGCGCGACTTGGTGAGCGCGGCGTCCATCGCCTCGCTCCACTTGTCGCGCTGCGTCAGGAAGCTCGCCATGTGCGGGTTGCCCTTGACGAGCGTCGCGAGCTGCGCTGCGTCGTCGTTGGATTTGGCCCGCATGTCCGTGATCTTCTTCGCGATCTCGTCCTGGGACTTGAGATCGCCGTCGAAGACGTAGAGGTGCTCGGCGGCCAGATGCCCCATCGACTGCACCTCCTGGCCGACCTCGCCGGCGAGCGCGACCGCTCGAACATCGGTCGCCGCGAGGGTGTGAACCTTTTGACGCGCATCGCCGAAGGCGTTGAAGGCGATCAACGGACACGACCAGTAGGGCGACGGCCTGCACGCCGAAGGCGGCGGCGAGGCGGACGGCGAGCGGAAGGTTGGCGAAACGCGACATCAAGAGATCTCCAGGGGGCTTGGGCACCTGGGTCATCGGCGCTGGCGTCGCGGTTCTTGAAGCGGCGGTTGACTTCGCGTCAGCCGCGGCGACGCGCACGCCACAGCAGTACGGCCCAATCGGCGAGTCCGGAGGTCAGGTGGCCGAGGGGGCCGGTGACGAACCAACCGGCGAAACGCTCACGCATACGCGCCTTTGTATCGTTGACCGCCGCTCCATGGCTACTGATATCAGCACCACCACTACCGAGCTCCCCGAGTCGCGCGTGCGCGTCGAGGCCGAGGTCGGCCCCGGCGAAGTCGAGCGCCGGATGACCCAGGCCGCGAAGCTGCTGGCGCGCAACATCCGCGTGCCCGGTTTTCGCGCCGGGAAGGCGCCGCCGCCGGTCGTGATCAAGCGCGTCGGCCGCGAGGCGGTTCTCGATGAGGCCGTTCGCGAGTCGCTGGGCGGCTGGTACCGCGCCGCGATCGACGACGCGCGCGTGATCCCCGTCGGCGAGCCCGACGTCGATATCGCCGAGCTGCCCAAGGAAGGCGAGGCGCTGAAGTTCTCGATCGAGATCGGCGTTCGCCCGAAGGCCGTGCTCGGCGAGTACAAGGGCCTCGAGGTCGGCAAGCGCGAGCCCGACATCTCCGACGAGACGATCGGCGAGGAGCTCGACCGGCTGCGCGAGCGCGCGGCCAAGCTCGAGCCCGTCGACCGTCAGGCCCAGCGCGGCGACTTCGTCGTGATGGACTTCGCAGGCACGCTCGACGGCGTCCCGTTCGCCGGCGGCGAGGGTCGCGACCAGATGATCGAGCTCGGCTCCGGGCGCCTGGTGCCCGGGTTCGAGGAGCAGCTCGAGGGCAGCGTCGGCGGCCAGGATCTCAACGTCACCGTCACGTTCCCCGACGACTACGGCTCGCCCGATCTCGCCGGCCAGGACGCCGTGTTCGCCGTCACCGTTCGCGAGGTCAAGGCCAAGCAGCTTCCCGCGCTCGACGACGAGCTCGCCGAAGAGGCCGGGTTCGACACGCTCGACGAACTGCGTGAGGACATTCGCGGCCGGATGGCGGAGGCGGAGACGTCGCGCCTGCAGGCCGAGTTCCGCGAGGCGGCGCTGGACGCCGCCGTGGCGGCAGCGACGATCGAGGTGCCCGACGCGCTCGTCGAGGCGCGGGCCCGGGAGCTGTGGGAGTCGATGCTCCACCAGCTCTCGCACCAGGGCATCGACCGCGAGACGTACCTGCGGATCTCGGGTCGCACCGAGGAGGACACGATCGAGCAGGCCAAACCGGACGCCGAGCAGGCCCTGCGCCGCGAGGCGGTGCTGGCGGCGGTGGCCGAGGCCGAGTCGCTCGAGCCGACCGAGGAAGAGATGCTCGAGGCCGTCGGCGAGGCGGCGCCTCCCGGCGAGAAGGTCTCGCCGAAGAAGCTGCTCGAGCGGCTGCGCTCCAACGGGCGCCTGGACAGCCTCAAGGACGACCTCTCCCAGCGCAAGGCGCTGGACCTGCTCGCGGAGTCGGCCAAGCCGGTTGCGGTCACCGAGCAGCCGGAAGCCTGACGCCCTCGCTTCTCACAACCTGGTCGAAGACACGGGTCGGCCCAGTCCGGCCCGTTGCTAGTCTTCGGCCGAGTGGTGGGGCGCGGGCCGCCAGCCATCAGCAGGATTCGAGCGTTCGAAGCGAAACGAAGCGAGGACCGTGAGCCCACTCGTACCGATGGTTGTCGAACAAACCTCCCGTGGGGAGCGTGCGTTTGACATCTACAGCCGCCTTCTGAGCGAGCGGATCGTCTTTCTTGGGACGCCGGTCGACGATCAGATCGCAAACCTGATCGTCGCGCAACTCCTGCACCTGGAGTCCGAGGATCCCGACAAGGACATCTCGCTCTACATCAACTCGCCGGGTGGCTCCGTGTACGCGGGTCTCGCGATCTACGACACGATGAACTTCATCAAGCCCGACGTGCAGACGATCTGCGTCGGCATCGCGATGTCGATGGGCGCGCTGCTGCTCGCCGGCGGCGCGGCGGGCAAGCGCATGGCGCTGCCCAACGCGAAGATCCTGATCCACCAGGTCAGCTCCGGATTCTCCGGTCAGGCCACGGACATCGAGATCCACGCTCGCGAGGTCATCGAACTGCGTCGCAAACTGGACGAGATCATCGCCCAGCATGCGGGCAAAGACGTCGAGAAGGTCCGGTCAGATACCGAACGGGACTATTTCATGTCGTCCGATGAGGCCAAGGAGTACGGCATCATCGATCGGGTGATCCACAAGCACTAGCTGCCATGGCGCGCCCGACGGACTCAAACGAACAGCTTCTGTGCTCCTTCTGCGGGAAGTCGCAGCGGCAGGTCAAGAAGCTGATCGCCGGGCCCGGCGTCTACATCTGTGACGAGTGCATCGATCTCTGTAACGAGATCATCGACGAGGAGCTCACCGCTCCTCCGACCTTCGACATCGACAATCTGCCGAAGCCGAAGGAGATCTACGGCGTACTGAACGAGTACGTCGTAGGGCAGGAGCAGGCCAAGCGCACGCTGTCAGTGGCGGTCTACAACCACTACAAGCGCGTGCAGATGATGCAGTCCGACGACTCGGACATCGAGCTGCAGAAGTCCAACATCCTGCTGCTCGGCCCGACCGGCTGCGGCAAGACGCTGCTGGCGCAGACGCTGGCGCGGATCCTGAACGTCCCGTTCGCGATCGCCGACGCCACGGCGCTGACCGAGGCCGGCTACGTCGGCGAGGACGTCGAGAACATCCTCCTGAAGCTGATCCAGGCCGCGGACTATGACGTCAAGAAGGCCGAGACCGGGATCATCTACATCGACGAGGTCGACAAGATCGCCCGTAAGGCCGACAACCCGTCGATCACCCGTGACGTGTCGGGCGAGGGCGTCCAGCAGGCGCTGCTGAAGATCCTGGAGGGCACCACCGCCTCGGTGCCCCCGCAGGGTGGCCGCAAGCACCCGCACCAGGAATTCCTGACGATCGACACGACGAACATCCTGTTCATCTGTGGCGGGGCGTTCGCGAACCTCGACAAGGTCATCGAGCGCCGGATCGGCCATAAGGGCGTCGGCTTCGGAGCGATGATCGAGTCCAAGGCCGATCGCGACCTCGGCGAGCTCTTCGAGCGCTGCCTGCCCGAGGACCTGATGCAGTACGGGCTGATCCCGGAGTTCATCGGCCGCCTGCCGGTCTCCTCCGCGGTGCACCAGCTCTCACGCGGCGACCTGATCACGATCCTGACCGAGCCGCGCAACGCGATCGTCAAGCAGTTCCAGCGCTTCTTCGCCTTCGATTCGATCGAGCTCGTGTTCTCCTCCGATGCGCTGAAGGCGGTCGCCGACCGGGCGCTGGAGCGCGAGACCGGTGCTCGCGGTCTGCGCTCGATCATCGAGGAGATCCTCCTGGAGGTGCAGTTCGAGCTGCCCTCGCGGCGCGACGTCAAGAAGTGCGTCGTGACCAAGGAGACCGTCGAGCGGGGCGTGAAGCCGACGCTCGTCACCGAAGCGCCCGAAGAAGAGTCCCCGGCCGCCAAGTCAGCCTGACGATCCCGTGGGCGGGTGAAGCGCGGTCACCTGCTCGGCGCTCGAAATATGGTCAGACGGATGCGCTGGTGGGTCACGCTCGCGATCTCGGTTGCGCGGCGTCGCCGCCCTCGGGGCCGCCGTGCCGTGCGGCCGCCGGCGCCCGCGCAGACGGACTGCATGGACGATCCGCTCGGCCCGTTGCCGGGCTACACGGCCATCACCCGCCGCGATTTCAACCGGTCGAACACCGACGTCCGATGGGCGCATCGTCGTCGGCGGCAACGCGACGCCGAGCAGCTTCGGCGGCGGGATGAATGTCGGCCGGACCCAGCGGGTGCGCGATCCGCCGGATCGACGGCGACGGGACGCGAACTTCACCGGCAACAACGGCTCGCTGACCGGGGGCGTCAGCGCGGGCGGCACGATCGCATGAACGGTCAGCGTCACCGGGGCGCAGAAGCCGACCACACCGCCGCCGTTCTCCGCTTCACGAGTCCCGAACAGCACTCGCTCCTGAGGGCGGCGCTCGCCGAAGCGCCCTCCACGGGCACGACGTCGTGCTCAGCCGTGGGGTGCGCTCGAGCTGACCGGATCGCGCTCGACGCTCAACGTGTTCAACGTCAGCGCTCGACGCAGCTCGGCGGGTCGCAAGGGGAACGTGCTCACCATCACGGGCGGCCAGCCGATCGTGATCAACGTGAGCGGGACGACGCCGGCTCCGGGTCTTCGACGGGTACATGAACGCGACCGGCGTGACCGGGGCGAAGGTCCTCTGGAACGTGCGCAGGCCGGTGACGCTGCGAGTTCGCGCGGGGCCCGGCCTGAAGGGCCCGACCTGGCGCCGAACGCGACCTTCAGCGCGTCGGCGGGCGTGCAGATCGACGGCGGGCTGAACGCGGCTTCGATCGGGGACGAGGCCAGCGGGCGTGCAGTCGAACATGGTCTACTACAACCCGGCGCCGAGCAACGGGCTGCGTCTCGAGGCCTTCCGCGCCGCGCGTGCGCCTGACCGCCCTGTGCGTCGATCCCGACGGCAACCTGACGCTGGGGCTACGAACCCGCCGGACGCGGCGAGCGCGCGTGGCTGGGCGGACCTCGATCGGGCGTCACCGGCTCGCTCACCGCACACGGGCAGCGACATCTTCGGTTCGCCGGACCGGCGCCGTCTCGCGGCACCGGATCGGATACAGCGGCCACGCAGACCCAGACGGTGCGCGGTCGAACGCGCCTGCGGCTGGAAGATCACCGGACCAGCGACGTCCGGCCCGGCGCCTGGCGGGAAGTGGACCATCTCGGTCACCGGCAACGCCGGGCGCTTCAGCACTGAGCGGCAGTTGGGGAGCGGGAGCTCTCCCCGTCACCGTCCCCGGCGGCTACGAGACGGGAGTCGTCGGCATCGGGAAGGTCGTCGGCGAGGTCGTCTACACCGACGAGGACACCGACCCGCGCGGAGCAACCGCGACGAGCGGCACGCTGACGGGGTCAATCCTGGACGGTCTCGCACGAGCCGGTCCCGATTCTCAACGCGTACTCCACGCCCACACCGACGCCGACGCCGGGCCCTTCGCCGCACCGACGGCGACGCCCGCTTCGACGCCGACCGCCTCGCCGGCACCGACGTCGACGCCTGCGCCGACTCCGACGCCCACGCCCGAACCGCCGCTCGTCGGCCAGCCCGAGCGGCCGACGCTGCCGCCGGGCGTGCGCGCCGCGGAAGCGGGTCCTGACGTCACCGTCCTCGAGCCGGGCCAGGCGGAGCCGATCTCGCGGTGGAGCCAAACGCGGTTCCGCGGACACTGCTGGTCCAGGGCTCGATCAGTGGGCTTTCGGTCGTGAGCAACCTCGGCAGCGAGCCCGCGGTCGGTGGTGCCGGCGCGAGATCGCCGCAGTTCCGCCCGACGCGCGCCGACACGGTCGCCGCTTCGAAAGCGTCCCGCGACGGCCGGTAGCTGCGGCGCTCACGCGGACCGGTGGTGTGCCGGCAGGCGAGGCTCTCGCCGGTGCCGCGGTGCGGGTGCGCGGTCGCGCCGGATGCTCCTGGCCGGGACGATCACGTTCATGGTCGTGGTGTCCTCGACACGGCAGAGGTCAACACGACCAACAACGCGGCCGTGTCTCGGCTCGCCGCCCGGCGCCGCGGTGCCGACACTAGCGGGTCGGCGTCGAGGCGCCGCGGTCCGGCCGCGTCGGCGTCGACGCTCAGCAACCGGGTCTCGGCCACCTGCCGGCTCCGAGCGCGGCGCGTCGTTCGTGCGCCTGCGTGCGCCGCCCGACGAGCGGCTCGCCGGACGCCGCGGGCGCGCGCCGGGACGTTCGCCTATCGCGGCGTCACGCTGCCGCGACTACCAGCACGTCGCGCGCGGCCGGACCGTAGGCATCGCGGTGACGGTCGTGCCGGCCGGTTCCGGCCGCCTCCGCGACCGCTGCAGCGACGGCGCTCAACCTGCGCAGCGCGGCACGCGCGAGCGCCCGGATCGAGCGTCAGCGTCTCCGCATGCGCCGGCGACTGCGGTGTGACCGGGGTAGGCGCAAGATCGTCCTCGGCGGGATGAGCCCCGCTCATCCAGATCTGTGGAGCGAGTCTGTATGGCGTGCGAGGAATGTTCGTGACGTCGACACTCCTGTCACGCCGGGTCAGTCTAGCCCCGTCGGCATGACGAACACCGTACACGCCTCCCGGCCCGCAGTCGCGGGTGGCGGGGTGACCGGTTAGGTGCCCGCGAGCGTCGCTCTCCTCCTCCCGGCGCTCGCGGCCCGGCCTCCTAAGACTCCCCGCCCGATGGGCCTCGAGGACCGAACACGCTACGACCCCGGTGAGAGCGAGGCGCGCGTCTTCGCGCGCTGGTTCGAATCCGGTCGCTTCCACCCCGAGCCCGAGGGCACGGCGGCGGAGAACTACTCGATCGCGATCCCGCCGCCGAACGTCACCGGCGCGCTGCACATGGGGCACGCGCTCAACGGCTCGATCCAGGACACGCTGATCCGCTACGCCCGCATGCGCGGCAAGCGGACGAAGTGGATCCTCGGCACCGACCACGCCGGCATCGCGACCCAGACGCAGGTCGAGAAGGCTGCTGGCGAGCGAGGGCACGAGCCGCGAGGAGATCGGCCGCGAGGCGTTCGTCGAGCGCGTCTGGCGCTGGCGCGAGCAGTACGGCGACACGATCATCGACCAGTTCAAGCGCCTCGGCGCGTCGCTGCGACTACGCCGAGGAGCGCTTCACGCTCGACGAGGCCTACGCGCGGGCCGTCCTGCAGGTCTTCGTCGACGCTCTACGACAAGGGCCTGATCTACCGCGACAACTACATGGTCAACTGGGATCCGGGCTCGCGGCTCGGCGATCTCCGACCTCGAGGTCGAGGACCGCGAGGTCACCGACACGCTCTACTACGTCGACTACCCGCTGGCGTCCGGCGCACGGCTCGATCACGGTCGCGACGGTGCGCCCGGAGACGATGCTCGGCGACACCGCGATCGCGGTCCATCCCGACGACGACCGCTACACGCGGCTCGTGGGGGAGACGGCGATCCTGCCGATCGTCGGCCGCCGGCTGCGGATCATCGCCGACGACTACGTCAAGCCCGAGTTCGGCACCGGCGCGCTGAAGATCACGCCCGGGCACGACCCCAACGACTTCGAGATCGGCCGCACGCCACGGGCTCGACGAGCTGACGGTGATCGGCGAGGACGGCCGCATGACCGAGGCCGCCGGCGAGCGCTTCGCGGGCATGACGGCGCTGGAGGCGCGCGAGGCGGTCGTCGCCGCGCTGCGCGAGGAGGGCCGGATCAACCGCACGCGAGCCCTACACGCACGAGGTCCGTACTCGCAGCGCTCGGGCGAGCGGATCGAGCCGCTGATCTCGCTGCAGTGGTTCATGCAGATGGACGAGCTGGCCGGCCCGGCGATCGCGGCGGTCGACGAGGGGCGCGTCCGGATCCATCCCGAGGGCGCAGCGCAGGCGCTACCTGGACTGGCTCAAGAACATCCGCCCGTGGTGCATCTCGCGCCAGCTGTGGTGGGGCCACCGGATCCCGGTCTGGTACCGCGGCGACGAGACCTACGTCGGCATGGACGCGCCCGAGGGGCCGGGCTGGGAGCGCGATCCCGACGTGCTCGACACGTGGTTCTCGAGCGCGCTGTGGCCGTTCGCGACGCTCGGCTGGCCCGACGAGACCGCCGAGCTGAAGGCGTTCTATCCCACCGACGTGCTCTCGACGGCGCGCGACATCCTGTTCCTGTGGGTCGCCCGCATGGTCTTCATGGGGCTCGAGTTCGCGGGCGACATCCCGTTCGACGACGTCTACGTGCACTCGGTCATCCAGGCGCCGGACGGGCGGCGGATGTCGAAGTCGCTCGGCACGGGGATCGACCCGCTGGCGCTGATCGACGGCGGGCCGCGGCCGGCCGTGTTCACCGAGGGCGGCGAGTTCCCGGCCTACGGCGCCGACGCCGTCCGCTTCGGGCTGCTGGCGATGTCCTCGACGCAGGACGTGCGCTTCAACGAGGGCAAGATCGCCGAGGGCCGCCAGCTCGCCAACAAGCTCTGGAACGCGTCGCGGCTGGTCCTGCTGCGGGTGCCCGAGGGGTCGGCGGTGCCGTCGGCCGGCGCCGGAGCCGCGGCGCGGTCGAGGACCCTGGATCCTCTCGCGCCTGCAGGCCGCGCGAGGCCGAGGTGGCCGCGCGATCGGCGGCCTTCGAGTTCCACCGCGCGACGCTGGCGCTCTACGCTTCGTCTACGGCGAGCTGTGCGACTGGTACCTCGAGCTGGTCAAGCCGCGGCTGTACGCGCGAGGACGACGCGCAGGCCGGCGCGAGTTCGCGCTGCACGTGCTGGCCGAGACGCTCGCGCTCGCGCACCCGGTGATCCCGTTCGTGACCGAGGAGATCTGGTCGCTACGTGCCCGGGCACCGGCGACCTGCTGATGGCGAGCGCTGGCCGGAGGCCGATCCGGCGCTGCGTCGACGACGGGCGCCGAGGCCGAGGTCGGCGGCGCGATCGAGGCCGTGCAGGCGCTGCGCGCGTGGCGCGACGGCGTCGGCGCGCGCCCCGGCGCGCGCGTCCCGGCGCGGCTGGAGGCCGGGGCTACGAGCGCACTGCCGAGCACATCGGCCGGCTCGCGCGCTTCGAGTCTCGGTCGACGGCGACGACGCCGGTGGCGACCGTCGGCGTGCCCGGCGGCGCGGTCGCGGTGCTCGCGTCCGAGACGGTCGACCTCGAGGCCGAGGAGCGCCGCGCCGCCGAGCGCGCCGAGCTGCTGCGCAAGGAGATCGCGCGCGCCGAGGGCAAGCTCGCCAACGAGGGCTTCGTGGCCAAGGCGCCCGAGGCCGTCGTCCAGGCCGAGCGCGACAAGCTCGCGCGGCTCGAGCAGGAGCTGGAGGAGCTGGCATGAGCACGTGGGGCCTCGAGCGCGCCGAGGAGCACCTGCTCTCGCTCGAGCTGTTCGGCATGCGCTTCGGGCTGGAGCGCATGCGGCGGCTGCTGACGGCGCTCGGCTCGCCCCAGAAGCGCTTCCGCGGCGATCCACGTCGTCGGGACCAACGGCAAGTCCTCGACGGCGCGCTTCACGGCCGCGCTGCTGGAGGCCCACGGCGTGCGCGCGGGCGCCTACCTCTCGCCGCACCTGACGACGTTCGCCGAGCGGATCCGGATCGGCGACGCCGACTCTCGGCGCGCGACGTTCGGCGCCGCGGTCCAGCGCGCCGCGGCGGCCGCCGCAAGGTCGACCGCACGCTGGCCGACGGCGAGCGCGTCACGCAGTTCGAGCTGCTGACCGCCGCCGCGTTCTGCGAGCTGGCGCGCCGCGGGGTGGAGGTCGCGGTCGATCGAGGCGGGCCTCGGCGGGCGCTAGGACGCGACCAACGTGCTCGGCGCGGCGGTCGTGGTGCTGACCAACGTCGGGCTCGAGCACACGCGCTGGCTCGGGCCGACGGTGCGCGACATCGCGCGCGAGAAGCTCGCGGTGGTGCCGCGACCGGGCGCCACGCGTGGTCGCTGGCGCGAGGCCGACCCGCCGGAGGCGAGGAGGAGCGCTCGCGCGACGCCGCGCCGGCGCGCGGTGCGTCGCGGCCCGCGACGCGCGGCGCTCGAGCCGCGCTGCCCGGCTACCAGCGCCGCAACTTCGCGCTCGCGCGCGGCGGCCGCCGGGCGCTGCTCGGCGACCGCTCGATGCGGACGCGTCGCCGCGCGCCGCCGCGCGCGCGCGTGCCCGGGCGCCTCCAGATCGTCGGCGAGGCGCCGCTGACGATCTCGACGGCGCCCACAACCCGTCGGGCATCGCCGCGCTGGCCGAGGCGCTGACCGAGTCGCGGCGACGGCCGGTCGCCGTCGTCTCCGTGCTCGACGACAAGGACGCCGCCGAGATGCTGCGCGCGCTGCTGCCGCGCGCCGGGCGGCCGTGTTCACCGCGCGGGCAACCCGCGCGCGCTGCCGCCGGCGACGCTCGCCTCGCTGGCGGGCCAGCTCGGCGGCGCGCGCGACGGCGTCGAGCGCGACCCGCGCCGCGCCGTCGAGCGCGCCCGGGCGATCGCGGGGCCGGACGGCGCGGTGCTCGCGACGGATCGATCTACCTCGTCGCCGACCTGCTGCAGCGCGCCGGGCGCCCGCCGGGCGTCCGCGCTGTGAACGAGCGCGGGCCCGGCGTCCTGGCCATGATCGCGCTCGTCGCGGTCGTCGTGGCGCTCGTCATCCTGGTCTTCTTCGCGATCGGCTACGCCTTCGGGCGGGCCTTCCTCTAGCCGCCCCGCCGCCCCGCCTACTACGCTTCCGGCCCACACCATGGTCCCTCGGCGTCTTCGGGATCGACAACGACGGTGCTCGACACGGCGTCAAGTCCTGATCCTCGTCCTCATCGTCATCTGGGCCGCGCTGGTCTTCTGGACCTACGCGGACGCCCGCCGGCGGATCGACGACCCCATGCTGGTCGCCTGCGCCACGGCCGCGCTCGCTGTTCCCGTTCGTCGGCACGATCGTCTACACGATCGTGCGGCCGCCGGAGTACCTCGACGACGTGCGCCTGCGCGAGCTCGAGATGACCGCGGCCGAGGCGCGGCTGGCCAGCTCGACTACCAGCTGTGCCCGCACTGCGACTACGAGGTCGGTCGGACTACCTGCGCTGCCCGAGCTGCATGCGCCGGCTCAAGGAGCCCTGCTACCGTGCGCGAAGCCGGTCGACCCGCAGTGGCGTGTCTGCCCGTACTGCGAGGCCGAGACGCCGCGGGCCCACGCCGCCCCCGCGCCGCCGCCGGCGCGAGACCTCCGACCAGCCGGCGGTCGCCGCCAGGCCGCAGCCGGAGCGCAGCCAGGACCGCCGCCGCAGAGCCGCTCCCGCCGCGGACCGCAAGCCACGTCGCCGGCCCCGCGGCGCGCGCCTGCACTTCATGCTGGCGACATGGCGACCCGAAAGAACCCTCATCCTCGTCAAGCCCGATGCGTTCGCCCGCGGCCTGACCGGCGAGATCGTCGCCCGCTTCGAGCGCAAGGGCCTGACGATCGTCGCCATGAAGCACATGCGGTCACGAGGACCTCGCCAAGCAGCACTACGCCGAGCACGACGGCAAGCCGTTCTTCGGCGAGCTCGTCGAGTTCATCACCTCCGGCCCGATCGTCGCGATGGTGCTCGAGGGCGAGGGCCATCAGGCCGCCCGCCAGGTGATCGGCGCCACCAACCCGCTCGAGGCGACCACGGGCTCGATCCGCGGCGACTTCGCCATCGAGGTCGGCAAGAACATGGTCCACGGCTCCGACTCGCCGGAGTCCGGCACCCGCGAGGCCGGCGATCTTCTTCCCGGAGCTCGCGGCCTGAGCCTCCGGCTCGTCCTCGCCTCCGCTCGCCGCAGCGCCGGGCGATCCTCGAGCAGCTCGGCCTGGCCTTCGAGGTCCGCCCGCGGACGTCGAGGAGTGAGCGAGGGCGATCCGCCGAGGTCGCCCTCGACAACGCCCGGCGCAAGGCGCTCGCGGGGCCGGGCGGGCTGACCTCGGCGTCGACACGCTGGTCGCGCTCGGCGGCGGCATCCTCGGCAAGCCGCCCGACGCCGCCCAGGCCGCGAGGACGCCGGGCGCCCTCGGCGGCCGCACCCACCGGGTCGTCGGCGCGGTCGCGCTCGCCGGCGACGGCGCGATCACGCGTACCGACGTCGCGGTCACGGAGGTCACCTTCCGCCCGCCGACGCCTGGGTCGACTGGTACGTCGCCACGGGCGAGTGGGAGGGGCGCGCCGGCGGCTACGCGATCCAGGGCCGCGGCGCCGCGCTGGTGCGCGGCATCCAGGGCGACTACCTCAACGTCGTCGGCCTGCCGCTCGCGCGGCTGCTGGACCTGCGCCCGGACCTGCTGCCAGCAGATGGTCGAAAATTTTTTTTTTTTTTTTTTTTTTTTTTTTTTTTTTTTTTTTTTTTTTTTTTTTTTTTTTTTTTTTTTTTTTTTTTTTTTTTTTTTTTTTTTTTTTTTTTTTTTTTTTTTTTTTTTTTTTTTTTTTTTTTTTTTTTTTTTTTTTTTTTTTTTTTTTTTTTTTTTTTTTTTTTTTTTTTTTTTTTTTTTTTTTTTTTTTTTTTTTTTTTTTTTTTTTTTTTTTTTTTTTTTTTTTTTTTTTTTTTTTTTTTTTTTTTTTTTTTTTTTTTTTTTTTTTTTTTTTTTTTTTTTTTTTTTTTTTTTTTTTTTAAAAAAAAAAAAAAAAAAAAAATACGCAGATGGTAAACGATTCCGTACGCAGCGTAGAATTCGTCGTGCTCGCGCTCGGGGACGTGCCCGGGCCTGTGCCCGGGCGCGTCCCCGCGGACGCGCACGTCCCCGCGATCGACGCGCTCTTCGCGAAATCAACATCTGGGTTTTTTTTTTTTTTTTTTTTTTTTTTTTTTTTTTTTTTTTTTTTTTTTTTTTTTTTTTTTTTTTTTTTTTTTTTTTTTTTTTTTTTTTTTTTTTTTTTTTTTTTTTTTTTTTTTTTTTTTTTTTTTTTTTTTTTTTTTTTTTTTTTTTTTTTTTTTTTTTTTTTTTTTTTTTTTTTTTTTTTTTTTTTTTTTTTTTTTTTTTTTTTTTTTTTTTTTTTTTTTTTTTTTTTTTTTTTTTTTTTTTTTTTTTTTTTTTTTTTTTTTTTTTTTTTTTTTTTTTTTTTTTTTTTTTTTTTTTTTTTTTTTTTTTTTTTTTTTTTTTTTTTTTTTTTTTTTTTTTTTTTTTTTTTTTTTTTTTTTTTTTTTTTTTTTTTTTTTTCGCCGTCGCGAATATCAACCATCTGGGTCGATACACTCGACCACGGTGGACGCGCGTCCCGGTGCTGGGAAGCCGTTGCGTTTACGCGCCGCGTTGATTTTTTTTTTTTTTTTTTTTTTTTTTTTTTTTTTTTTTTTTTTTTTTTTTTTTTTTTTTTTATTATTTTTTTTTTATTATTATTATTGGGTATCGATACACTCGACCACCGGCGCGCGCCCGGCTGGGAAGCCGTTGCGACGCGCCGCGTTGCTGCATGGGCTTCTTCGGCTACCTCACGGGCTTCGGCGGACGCGACATGGCGGTCGACCTCGGCACCGCCAACACCCTCGTGTACGTCCGGGGGCGCGGGATCGTGCTCTCCGAGCCGTCCGTGGTCGCCATCGACTCGCGCACGGGCGAGGTGCACGCCGTGGGGATCGAGGCCAAGCGCATGCTGGGCCGGACCCCGGGACGATCCAGGCCATCCGGCCGCTGAAGGACGGCGTGATCGCCGACTTCGACGTGACCGAGGAGATGCTGCGGCACTTCATCCAGAAGGTGCACCAGAACCGCTGGGCGCACCCGCGGGTGGTCGTCTGCGTGCCGTCCGGCGTCACCGGCGTGGAGAAGCGCGCCGTGGAGGAGGCCTGCCTGAGCGCCGGCGCGCGCCAGGCCTACCTGATCGAGGAGCCCATGGCCGCCGCCATCGGCGCCGGCCTGCCGGTGGGCGAGCCCACGGGCAACATGGTCGTCGACATCGGCGGCGGGACGAGCGAGGTCGCCGTGATCTCGCTCGGCGGCATCGTCGTCAGCCAGTCGATCCGCATCGGCGGCGACGAGCTCGACGAGTCGATCATCAACTACGTCAAGAAGGAGTACAAGCTCCTGATCGGCCAGCAGACGGCCGAGGAAGTCAAGCTCGAGATCGGCTCCGCCTACCCCCTCGAAGAGGAGGTCCAGGCGGAGATCCGGGGCCGCGACCTGGTCTCGGGGCTGCCCAAGACCGTCGTCCTGACCTCCGAGGAGGTCCGGGCCGCGCTCGAGGAGCCGCTCGTGCAGATCATCGACGCGATCAAGGAGACCCTCGACCGCACGCCGCCGGAGCTCGCGTCCGACATCATGGACCGCGGGATCATGCTGGCGGGCGGGGGCTCGCTGCTGCAGGGGCTCGACGAGCGCCTGCGCGAGGAGACCCAGATGCCGGCCCACCGCGCCGAGTCGCCGCTGACGTGCGTGGCGGTCGGATCGGGCCGGTCCTCGAGGAGTTCGAGGCGATCCACCGCTCCAACCGCCCGACGAACCGCAACCGCCGCCCTCGCCGCTGAGGGCCTGAGCGAGCTCAAAGAGCTCCCGCAGTAAACCCGTTCCCTCCTCCGAGCAGACTTCTGCCATCGTAGACGACAACAGGTCACGACGCCGCCGCCCCGTGCTCGCCGTGTTCGTGGCTCCTCGCTGGGCCTGCTCACCGTCTACTTCGGGGAGTCCACCGGCGGGGGCCTGCACGCCGTGCAACGGGGCGCCCTCGGTCCTGGCCCCGATCCAGGAGGGCGCCACGCGCGCGCTCAAGCCCTTCCGCGACCTTTCGGCTGGGTCGGCGACACGCTGGACGCCAAGCAGCAGCGCGACGATCTCGAGGGCGAGCGCGACCAGTCGCTGGAGCGCCAGGTGACGCGACCTGCAGGCGGCCGCGCGAGGCACGACATCAAGAAGCTAGCTGCAGATCAACGAGCAGGGCGGCCTGGACCAGTACGACCCGGTGAAGGCGCGCGTGACCGCGCTCGCTCGGGCGCTGTTCTACTCGCGGATGAGATCGACAAGGGCTCGAGCGCCGGCGTCGCACCGGGCAGCCCGTCGTCAACGGGGCGGGCCTCGTGGGCCGCGTCACCGAGACGACCCGCGGCTACGCCCATCGTCACGCTGATCACCGACGAGGACCTTCGCCGCCGGCGCCGCGTGCCGGCGCCGGCCAGCAGACGGACCGTCCAGGCGTCGATCAACAAGCCGGGCGACCTCGAGCTCGAGCTCGTGGACCGGCGGAGCAAGGTCCGCCGCGGCGACCTGGTCAATCACCGCGGGCTCCACCTCGCTGCGCCTCGCAGTCCTGTTCCCGCCGGACATCCTGATCGGGAGCGTCACCCGGATCGAGTTCGGCGAGGGCGAGCTCGACCGCCGCATCCACGTCCGCCCGCCGCGGACCTGCGCCGCCTCGACACGGTCGAGGTCCTCACCCGGCCGCACGCCGATCTCAGGGCGTCGGCGCAGTGACGACCACGCCCGCCTACGTCTCGCCTCGCGCTGCATCGCGCTGGTCGGCGGGATCCTCCAGTCCGCCGCGGTCTCGCAGATCGTCGATCTTCGGCCAGCCCGCCGACCTGACGCCGCTGCTCGCAGCGCGGTCGGGCTTCCTCGCCGGCTCGACCCCCGGCGCCTGCTTCGGCTTCGGCCTCGGCCTGTTCGTCGACACCGCGCAGCTGCCAGACGCTCGGCGTCACTCGCTGCTCTTCATCGCCGTGGGCTACGGCGCCGGCCGGGTGCGCGAGCTGCGCGACCCCGCCCACGGCCTCGCCCCGATGGCGCTCGGCGCCGTCGCCGGGCGATCGCCGCCTCGGCTACGCGGTGCTCCAGTTCCTGCTCGGCGTCGACGTGCCGGTCACGATCCTGCTCGTGCGCGAGCATCCTGATGACGATCGTCCTCACCACGCTGCTGGCGCTGCCCGTGTACGCGATCGTGCGCCGCGCGCTGCTCCCGCTTCCTGCCCGACGACCCGCGCCGCCGCCGGCGCCGGGCCTACACGACCGGCGGGCTGTCCCCGCTCTCGCGCCTGACGACCGCCTGATGCCGCACGCGCCTCGACGAACGCCGGCCGACGATGTCGCCCCAGCTCGCGCTCCGCGTCGGCCTGCTGGGCGGCTTCGCCTTCGTGCTCTTCGCGTCCTGTTCTTCCGCCTCTGGTTCCTGCAGGTGCTCACCGGCGAGGACTACGTCTCCCAGGCGCGTAGAACCGCGTCCGCAAGATCCCGCATCGAGGCGCCGCGCGGCGACATCGTGGACCGCAACGGCAGAAGCTCGTCGAGACCAGGTCGCGCCGGTCGTCCAGATCTGCCCGAGCCGCTGCCCGAGTAGCGTGCGCCGGCCGCCGCAGCCTACCGGATCCCGGTCTCGGCGTCCGAGAACGCGCGCCGGCTGCCGCCGGACCAGCTCGACCGCCTAGGCCGCCAGGCGCGACGCGCCGGAAGAACACCAAGGCCCAGCGCCGCCAGCGCCGGCGCTCAAGCCCGGGCCGCCACGGGCGAAGGCCGTGCCGTGCCGCCGCTGCGCCGGCCGCGCCCGCGCTCCGCGCCTCTACACCCGCCTGGGGCGCGTCCTCGCCACGAGCCCGCGGACGATCCACCGGCGCGTCATCCAGGGGTCGCCCAGACGCCCTACTCCGCGGTGACGATCAAGCACCGACGTCGGCGCGCGCGGCTGTTCGACTACCTGCAAGGAGCGCCAGGCCCAGTTCCCCGCCGTCAGCCGTCGAGATCCGGTACCTGCGCGAGCTACCCGTACAGGACGCTCGGCGCCCAGCTGTTCGGGACCGTCACGAGATCTCGCCCGAGGAGCTCAAGCTGAAGCGCTACCGGGCGTCCCGGGCGAGCGGGTCGGCAAGGGCGGCGTCGAGGAGACTACGACCGCTACCTGCGCGGCACCGACGGCTACACAGCGGGTCGTGGTCGACGCGCTCGGCAGCCGCGACGACCAGTGCCCCGACCAGCGCGTGAAGCCGAGCAGGGCCAGCAGCTGCAAGCTGACGCTCGACCTGGGCCTGCAGCGGGCGGCCAACAAGCGTGGCCGCGGCGATCGCGCCGCGTCGGCGCGCCCAGGCCGGCGCCTTCGTGGCCATGGACCCGCGCAACGGCACGTCCTCGCGCTCGGCTCGGTCCCGAGCTTCGACGCGAACTCTTCGCGCAAGCCGATCGCCAGGAGCGCTACGACGAGCTGAACTCCGACTCGCCGGCAAGCCGCTGCTCAACCGCGCGATCGCGGGCGTCTATCCGACGGGCTCGACGTTCAAGCCGATCACCGCGACGGCGGCGCTGGAGCGGGCCGATCCCCCCGAGCGTCATCAACGACCCCGGCACCTACAAGCTCGGCACGCAGAAGTACCAGAACGCCAAGGGCGCAGCTTCGGCGACGATCAACATGTCCAGGCGATCTGAAGGTGTCCTCCGACGTCTTCTTCTACAACCTCGGCGCGACAGGCCGACGCGCAGGGGCCCGGTCCTCCAGAAGTGGGCCCGCCGGCTCGGCCTCGGCCACCCCACCGGGATCGACATCCCCGGCGAGTTCGCCGGCCTGGTGCCCGACCGCAAGTGGCGCGACGAGGGCTACGCGAAGTACGCCAAGTGCGCCAAGCAAGGCCAGGCCACGACCAGGGCACGACCCAGGCGCTGTACACGTGCGGCGGCATCGAGCGGCCCTAGACCACGGGCGACAACGTCAATCTCGCGGTCGGCCAGGGCGACCTGCAGGCCACGCCGCTGCAGATGGCCGTCGCCTACTCGGCGATCGTCAACGGCGGCGCATCGTCGCGCCCGCACCTCGGCAGCGAGATCCAGGACGGCGACGGGCGCCCGTCCAGCAATCCGATCAAGCCGCCGAGCGCAAGTCAAGCTCTTCCCGCACGACGCCGGTCGGCCATCATGCAGGGCCTGCACGTCGCCGCCACCGAGCCCGGCGGAACGTCGGCCGACGTCTTCAAGGGCTTCCCGTACCCGGTCTACGGCAAGACGGGCACCGCCGAGCGCGCCGCCGAACCCCGACCAGTCCTGGTATGCGTGCTACGTCGGACGAGACGCAAGCCGATCGTGGTCGTCGTGACCGTCGAGCGCGGCGGGTTCGGCGCCGAAACGGCGGCACCCGCGGCGTGCCTCATCCTCTCGAAGTGGTTCGACCTGGGGAGCGGACCTGTTCCACGCCGGCTCCAACCAGACCCGATGAGCGCTCCAGACCGATCAGCCCGGCCTCCGAGCCGCCGCCCCCGCTCGTGCCGCGGGAGATGGCGGCTGCGGCTCGACCCGCTGCTGCTGCTCGCGGCGCTCGGCCTCGTCGCCTGCTCGCTGATCGCGCTCAAGGGCGCGACCGCCGACGACATCCCCGGCGACCCGCTACTACTACGTGATGCGCCAGGCGGATCTTCGGCGGCGTCGGGCTCGTCCTGATGTACGGCGTCTCGCGGCTGGACTACTCCCGGCTGCGCGAGCTGCGGTACCTGCTCTACGGCTTGATGATCGGCCGCGATCGTCGTCGTGCTCGCGCTCGGCGACGGCGACGCGCGGCGCCAAGTCGTGGATCCCGATGCCGTTCTTCAACCTCCAGCCGTCCGAGCTCGGCAAGGTGCTGCTCGTCGTCGCGCTCTCGGGGTTCCTCGTGGACCGGATGCGCGGATGGGGCGCGAGACCACGGCGCGGGTCATGCTGCTCGGGCTGTTGCCGGCCATGCTCGTCATGGCCGAGCCGGACCTCGGCTCGGCGCTCGGTCTACGTCGCCGGCGACGTGGCGATGCTGTTCGTGGCCGGCGCGCCGTGGAAGCACTTCGCGGCGCTCGGCGCGCTGGGCGCGGTCGGCGATCGCCCTCATGCTCGTCGCGGCGCCCGCGGCGGGCGTCCACGTGCTCAAGCCCTACCAGGTGGACCGCCTGACCTCGTTCCTGCATCCCTCCGACGATGCCGGGCAACGAGGGCTACCAGCAGCAGCAGTCCAAGATCGCCATCGGCTCGGGGGAGAAGACCGGCCGCGGCGTCGAGCACGCCACCCAGACGGGGCTGGACTTCCTGCCCGAGCACCACACCGACTTCATCTTCGCGGTGGTCGGCGAGACCTACGGGTTCGCCGGCTGCGCGCTCGTCCTTTCGTTGTACGCGCTACTGATATGGCGCGGTTTGCACATCCTCACGATGGCGAAGAACCTGTTCGGCGCGCTGATCGCCGGCGGCATCACCGTGATGCTGCTCTTCCAGCTCTTCGTCAACATCGGGATGACCGTCGGGATCATGCCCATCACGGGCATGCCCGCCCCGCTGCTGAGCTACGGCGGTTCGTCGATGCTCGTCACGTTCCTGGCCCTCGGCCTCCTGCAGTCCATCGACGCGCAAGCGCGCGAGACGGCGGACGCAAGGGCCGGGCCGCCCTCTTCCAATGAGGAACACATTTGAGAAAGCAAGTGCTGGTCACGGTCGACCGCGGGGAGACCCGGGTCGCCATCCTCGAGGCGTCCGGCGATCCCGCCGCGCCGCACCAGGCAGGCGCTCGCGCCGCCGCCGCGGCAAGGCCGTGAGGTCCCCGCGGGCTATCGCGTCGCGGAGATCTACTTCGAGCGCCGCGGCGACCGGTCGATCGTCGGCAACATCTACAAGGGCCGCGTCGACAACGTCCTGGCCGGCCTGGAGGCCGCCTTCGTCGACATCGGCCTCGACAAGAACGGCTTCCTGCACGTCGACGAGATCGTCCTGCCCGGCGTCGAGCAGGTCAAGCGCGGCCGCGGCGGCCAGCCGGCCCGCGATCACCGACCTGCTCAAGCCCGGCCAGGAGGTCGTGGTCCAGGTCATCAAGGACCCGCTGAAGACCAAGGGCGCCCGGCTCTCGATGGAGCTGACCATCGCCGGCCGCTACATGGTCTACGCGCCCACGGGCGAGGGCGTCGGCGTCTCGCGCCGCCTGGAGGACAAGGAGCGCGAGCGGCTGCGCAAGGAGGCCAAGCAACTCGACCTCGGCGGCGGCGGCGCGATCATCCGCACGGCGGCGCACGGCGCCAAGCGCGAGGACTTCGAGCGCGAGCTGCAGTACCTCTTCAAGCTCAACGAGGTGCTCGAGCAAGCGCGTGGCGGAGGCCCGGCGCCGGCCATGGTCTTCCAGGAGGCCGACCTCTCCGTGCGCGTCGTGCGCGACATCTTCTCCGAGCACTTCGAGCGCGCGGTCGTCGACGACGACCCAAGCAGCACCAGCGGCTGGTGTCGTTCTTCTCGCGCACCGCGCCCGAGCTCGTCGACCGCGTCGAGCTGTGGGAGGACGACGAGCCGCTCTTCGAGGCCTACGGCGTCGAGGAGGTGATCGACGGGATGCTCTAGCGCCGGGTCGACCTGCCCTGCGGCGGCTACCTGATCATCGACTACGCCGAGGCGCTGACGGTCATCGACGTCAACACCGGCTCCTTCACCGGCAAGGGCAAGTCGGCCCGGCTCGAGGACACGATCACCAAGACCAACCTCGAGGCCGCCGAGGAGGTCGTCAGCCAGCTGCGGCTGCGCGACATCGGCGGCATCATCGTCATCGACTTCATCGACATGGCCCGCTCGCGCAACCGCGACGCGGTGCTCAAGGCGCTGCGCAAGGCGCTCGACGAGGACCGCACGAAGACCTTCGTGGTCGAGATCTCGCCGCTCGGCCTGGTCGAGATGACCCGCCAGAACGTCACCGACGGCGTGCGCGAGATCATGACCAAGCCGTGCCCGACCTGCGACGGCGAGGGCGTCGTCAAGTCCGAGGAGACGATCGCCATCGAGACGGCGCGACCTGCGCGAATGCTCGCACGAGGCCGGCGACGACGGCCCCGAGGCCTACCTGCATGCGGATCAACCCGAGCGTGACGGCGCGGTTCATCGGCGACGGCGCGCGCATGCTGCACGCGCTCGAGCCCGACACCGGCGCCTACTTCTACTTCGAGGGCTCCGAGGGCCTGCCGCTCGACCACTTCGCGGTGACCATCGAGGGCTCGCGCGAGGAGATCTGGGAGCCGCCGTGCCGTTCTGCGCCGGCGAGGAGGTCCACGTCGACATCGTCGAGCCGCACATGTACGAGGTCGACGACGCGGTCGCCAAGGTCGACGGCTACATGATCGA
The DNA here is from genome assembly GCA_963848475.1 of uncultured Solirubrobacteraceae bacterium. Taxonomy (GTDB): domain Bacteria; phylum Actinomycetota; class Thermoleophilia; order Solirubrobacterales; family Solirubrobacteraceae; genus Solirubrobacter. Next base: position 210,480 of record CAWKDW010000015.1, read on the forward strand.
CGTCGCCGACGGCGTCGCCTTCGTGGGCGAGAAGAAGCTCGTGCGCATCGAGAGGCCGGCCGCACGACGCCACGCGGTGCTCCCCCGCGATGACGTCGACCCCGCCGAGGAGGCCGCGACGCGAGCGCGCCGCCGACGCGAGAAGGCCGACCGCGGCGCGCCGCTCCGCCGCGGCCAAGAAGGGCGCCGCGGGCGCCGCGAGCGGAGGCCGCGAGCGGCTGCGCTCAGCGAGAGACGCGACCGAGGCGGGCACCGCGCGGCAGCGCCGCGACGAGGACGAGGCGGCCGCGGCGGCCCGCGCAAGCGGCCGGCGCCGTCGCCGCTCCGAGGACCCGGACGCCGGCCGAGGCCGTCGACGCCGCGCCGGCGCGACGCCGAGGAGCGGCCGAGGCGAAGCCGAAGCCGCGCGCCGCGGCGGGCCGGCGGCCGCGCGAAGGCCGCGCGGAGGCCGTCGCGGCGAGGCGGCCGCGGAAGCGGCGTCGAGGAGGTCGCTGAGCCGGCAGCCCGCGGTCGAACGCGCCGCCGTGCGCCCGTCGCCGCGGCGGCCGCGGACGCCGCCGAGGCCCGCGGCCGACGACGAAGACGCGCCGAAGCCCGCCGGGCGGGCGCGCGCGCGCAAGCGGGCCGGCCGCCGAAGCCGCCGGCCGAGGAGGCCGTCGAGGCCCGCGACGCCGTCGCCGAAGAGGCCGACGCCGACGAGGCGCCCGCCCCGAAGCGCCGCGCACGGCAGTCGCAAGGCCGCCGAAGACGCCCGAGGCCGTCGCGCGCCGAGCTGCCCGAGGACGAGCCCGAGCCCGACGCCGGAGGCCGCCGACGACGAGGGCGAGGACGAGGAGGAGGACACGGACGCGCTATCCTCACGCCCCGGCGCCGTGGCCGTAGAGGCGGACGGCGCCGTTCGCGCGCGAAGGCGCAGGCCGACGCCGAAGTCCCCGACTGAGCCCAGAGACCATGTCCTACGCAGTCATCAAGACCGGCGGTAAGCAGTACCGCGTCACCGAGGGCCAGACGCTCCTCGTCGAGCGCCTGACCGACGACGTCGGCGCGACCGTCGAACTCGGCCGCTGCTGGTCGCCGGCGACGGCGATCCGATCTTCGAGGGCGACGGCCTCGCGCCGCCAAGGTCGACCGCCGAGATCGTCGGGCACGAGCGCGGCCCCAAGCTCCGCGTCTTCAAGTTCAAGCCGAAGCGCGGCTACAAGCGCCGCACGGGCCATCGCCAGGAGCTGACGCGCATCCGCGTCACCACGATCGGCTCGAGCAAGTAGAAGGGCGAGACCCATGGCACACAAGAAGGGCCTCGGCTCCAGCCGCAACGGCCGCGACTCCAACGCCAAGCGCCTCGGCGTGAAGGTCTTCGCCGGTCAGGTCGTGACCGGCGGCGAGATCATCGTTCGCCAGCGCGGCACCAGTTCAAGCCGGGCCTCGGCACGGGCATCGGCAAGGACGACACGATCTACGCCCACGCGGCGGGGATCGTCCACTTCCGCGAGAACGCTCGCGGGCGCTTCATCTCCGTCCAGCCTGAAGTCGTCGCGGCTGCGGAGTAACCAAGACCTTCGGACACATCCGCCGCGTGTTTGCGGAGCAGGCCCGCGAGGTCCGCATCCGCGTTGAGGATGCGTGGGGGTGGGACCCGAGATGCTTATCGCTGCCACCGGCAGCCCGGCATGGTCGAAGATCGGCGTCGCCACGCACGCGACGCCCAGCTCGTGTTCTTCGTTGTCGGTCGCGTAGCCGGCTTGCGGATGCGCGCGAGGTCCTCGTGCAGCGCCTCGAGCGTCGTCAGCGTGCTCGGCGTGGACGCGGTCAGCGTGACGCCGTCCAGCAGCGCCTCGATGTCCGCCGGCGCGCGCCAGGCGAGCAGCGCCTTGCCCGAGCCTGAGGTGTGGGCCGGGATCGCGTGCCCAATCTCGGTGAACAGCCGCACGCTGCGCGTGCCCGAGACGGATTCGATGTAGACCGCGTTGCGGCCCTCGAGCACCACGAGGTTCGTCGTCTCGCCGGTCTGGGCCTGGATCGCCTCCAGGTGCGGCCGCGCGGCGGTCCGCAGCCGGTCGAGCCGGTCCTGCAGCCCGCTCGTGAGCTCCAGCAGCTTGTAGCCCGTGGGTCGGGGCGGCCAGGGCTCTGGGCAGCGTATCCGCGCGAGACGAGCGTCCCGAGCAGCCGGTGCGCCGTGCTGGGCACCAGGCCGGTCTTGGCCGCGAGATCGGAGACGCCGAGCTCGTCGGCGGTCGCGAGCACCTCGAGCAGGTCGAGCGCACGCTCGAGCGACTGGACGCGAGGCTGCGGCACGACCCGCAGCCTATCGCGCGTGACGAAACGATCGTTCCACTATGCGGAGTGGTCGAAGACGATGTCGAGCGCGCCCTTCCAGAGCACGTGCTCGCCCAGCAGTAGCAGCTGCTCGACGCCCTCGACGACGTGAGGAAGTGGTTGCCGGCGAGCTGGCCGACGATGCTGGCAAATCGTCGCCGCCGTAGGGGAACAGCAGCTCGGTCTCACTGATGCCGCCGGGGTACCAGAGGACCTGACCGGGGGCCGGGTGGCTGGTGGCGTTCTCGGGCTGGCGATCGAGGCCGATGTCGAGGTCCCCGAGCGGGATCCAGGCCGATTCGCCGCTCCAGCGGACGTGGATGATCTTGGAGTGGAAGGGGAGCAGGCGCTCGAAGGCCGCGACGGTCTTCGGGCGCCGTCTCGGTCTCCAGCTCGCCCTTGAACGAGAACGGGCCGGCGGTGATGCTCAGCATGCGCGGGATCCTCTCAGAGCGACGGGGTCAGCAGCCGCGGGGCGGCCTTCGGTTCGGGCCAGGCCTCGGCGCCGCGCAGCAGCGTCCGTGCTGACGCGGGCGCGCAGCCGGCGGCCGATCCAGGGCGAGATCGGGTGGCGGTACTGCAGGTCCTCGGCGGCGAGCACGTGCTCGGCTCGCAGGTCGACGAGCGCCAGGTCGGCGTCCGCTCCCACCTCGAGCCCGCGCTTGCCCGGGCATGGAAGCGCTCGGCCGCAGCTACGGACGTCGCGGTGGGGCGATGCGCGGCAGCTCGAGGCCGCGGCGGTCGTGGCCCTCGCGGCGAGCAGCACCGGGCAGCGCCGTCTGGCAGCTCGCGATCCCGCCCCACGCCGAGAGGAAGTCCGCCGCCCTTCAGCTCCGGCGGCGACGGCGAGTGGTCCGACGTCACCATCCGCACCGCCCCCCGCCAGGCTGCCACAGCTGCTCCCGCTCCGCCCCGCCACCGCAGCGGCGGCGCGCACTTCGCCGCGGCGCCGAGCCTCGACCTCGTCCTCCCTCAGCACAGGTAGTGCGGGCAGGCTCGCAGGTGACGTCGACGCCGCGCGCGCGCGCCTCGGCAACCAGCGCGACGCCGCGGCCGCTCCGACGTGGACGATGTGCAGCGCGCAGCCGGTCTCCCCGGCGAAGTCGATCGCGCGGCCGATCGCCTCGAGCTCGGCCACGACGGGCCGCGAGGCCAGGAAGCGCGGGCGCGCTCGGCCGCCGCGCGCGCGCGCGCGCGTCAGCGCGTCGTTCTCGGCGTGCACGGCCACGAGCAGCCGAGCCGCGCGCAGCGCCGCATGCCCTCGCACAGCGTCGCGTCGTCGCCGCGCGGAGAACTCCTCGATGCCGCTGTCGGACATGAACGCCTTGAAGCCGATCGACGCCGCGCTCGGCAAGCTCCTCGAGCTTTCGAGGTTCCCCGGCACGAGGCCGCCCCAGAGGCCAAAGTCGACAAACGAGGCCGGCCTCGCGCGGCCGAGCTTGCGGTCGAAGCGTCGCCGTCGATCGTGGGCGGGATGCATTCAGCGGCATGTCGAAGAACGGGGTGACGCCGCCCGCGGCCAGAGCGCGCGCGTGCCGGTCGCGATCCCTTCCCAGTCCGTGCGGCCCGGGCTCGTTGAAGTGCACGTGGGGGTCGATCCCGCCGGGGAAGAGGTGCAGCCCCCGCGCGTCGATCTCCTCCGCCCCGCCGTCGAATCCGGCGCGATCGCGGCGACCACTCCGTCGAGCACGCGAGGTCGGCGGGACGACGCCGCGGCGTGACCAGGGTCCCGCCGCGCACGATCAGGTCGATAGCTCATGAAAGTACCCTTCGAGCTCAGAGCGACGAAGTCGCATCGCGGCCTCGATCGCCAACGCGACGTCGGCCTACGGCGACCGATTCGTCGGGATGGTGGCTGATGCCGCCCGCGCAGCGCACGAAGAGCATCGCGATGGCGGTCACGCCGGCCATCGCCACGGCGTCGTGGCCGGCGCCACTGGGCAGCTCGCGGACCGACGCCGGTCGGCGGCGACGGCCTCGGCAGGTCGGTCGACCAGCGCCGGGGTGCAGGGGTGGCCCCCTGCTCGGCGATCCGACCAGCTCAGCGCGACACCGCGGCGCTGGCGATCGCCTCGGCCTGCGCGCGCAGCGCGCGACAGCGCCGCCTCGCGGAAGGCGTCGTCCTGGTGGCGGACATCGAGCGTCACGCGGCGCGGCCGGGGATCACGTTGCCCGCGCCGTGCAGGACATCGATCTCGCCGACGGTCGCCACCAGCCCCGTCTCGTGGAGCGCGACCCGCTCGACCGCCAGCACGAACTCGGCGGCGGCGGCGGCGCGTCCGGCGCAAGTCCATCGGCGTCGTGCCCGCGTGCCCGGCATGCCCGGTGAAGGTCACGTTGAAGCGGCTCTGGCCGGCGATGGCGCTCACCACGCCCAGCGGCGAGCCGTCGGCCTCGAGCACCGGCCCCTGCTCGATGTGCACCTCGAGGTAGGCGCGGGCGCGGGGTGATGCAGGGGCGCTCCGGCAGGCTCGATCGCGCGACCATCGTCATGCTGGCGCGCGCAGGTCGAGCTCCGCGGGGGTGAGCTCGCCGACAAAGGCGCGGCTGCCCAGGAACATGGTCTGATAGCGCAGGCCGTCTTCGTCGGCGAACGCGACGACCTCGAGCGGGACGTCGTTCGGCGGCCGCCTCCAGCCGAGGCCGAGAGCACGCCGAGGACGCCGTCGTAGCGGCCCGCGTCGGCCACGGAGTCCAGGTGGGACCCGATCACCGAGCGCCGGTCCCGCGGCGCCCGGCGAGGTTGCCGATCGCGTCCGAGCGGGTCTCCAGTCCGACGGCGCGCATCCACTCGCGGACGCGGTAGAGGGCCCCCGCGAGGGCCGGGGTGGCCAGGGGCCGCGTGATCCGGCCGGGCTCTCGGTGAACGCGGAGATCTCGTCGGCCCGCTCCAGCACGCGGCGGCGGGAGGTCTGAGCGGCACGGGGGACAGCTTATGCGTGCTAGGGGATCTCGCGGACCATCACGAGGTTCGTCGCGCCCGGGCGTGCCCGGTGCGGCGGCCGGCGGTGAGCACCACGCGCGCGCCCGGCTCGCAGCCCGGCGTGGTCGCGCGCGGTCGACGAGCGCGAGGTCGACCAGCTCGTCGACGGTCTCGGCCGCCGGCATGCTGGTCGGGTAGACGCCCCACTCCAGCGTCGAGCTGGTCGGCGACGCCCGGGTCGTGCGCGAGGGCGACGATCGGCCGCCGCGTGCGGTACTTCGCGCACGCGCGGGCGCCGCCGCCGGTCGAGGTCGGGATGACCAGCGCGGCGGCGTCGAGCTCGTCGGCGAGCTCGACGGCCGCGTGCATGCACCGCCTCGGCCGGCCGGCCGGCGCCGACGGCGCTGCGCGCGGCCGTGGATGACCGGCGACGCCTCGGCGGCCTGCGGCGATCTCGGCCATCGCGCGCACCGCCTCGACCGGGTAACTCGCCGACGCTCGTCTCGGCCGAGAGCATCACCGCCGACGTGCCGTCGATGACCGCGTTGGCGACGTCGGTCGCCTCGGCGCGGGTCGGCTCGGGCGCGTGGATCATCGACTCGAGCATCTGGGTCGCGGTGATCACGAGCTTGCCGGCCTGGGTCGCGCGGTAGATCGTGTCCTTCTGCATCAGCGGGACCCGCGCGACGCCCGCCTCGACGCCGTAGTCGCCGCGCGCGACCATCATGCCGTCGGCGACGCGCGAGGATCTCGTCGAGGTGCTCGTAGGCCTCGATCTTCTCGATCTTGGCGATCATCCGCGCGCCGCGAGCCGCGCTCGCGCAGCAGCGTGCGCAGCAGCTCGATGTCGGCCGCCGAGCGCACGAACGAGAGCGCGACGAAGTCGCGCCCAGCTCGGCGGCGAGCTCGAGGTCGGCGAGGTCCTTGTCGGTGATCGCCGGCAGCTCGGGCCGCGCGTAGGTGACGTTGATGCCCTTGCGCGGGGCGAGCGGCCCGGCGGAGACGGCGCGCGCGATGACCGCGCCGCCGTCGAGCGACTCGACGCGCGAAGCGCGGCACGCCGTCGCCGATCACGATCTGCGAGCGCTCGGTGACCAGGGCGGCGAACGCGTGGAAGTCGACGACGACGCGGTCGTGCGCGCCGCCGGCGCCGGCGCCGACGAAGGTGACGACGTCGCCGGCCGCGACGGCGCGCGGCTCGGTGTCGCCCGACAGCCGCAGCTTCGGGCCCTGCAGGTCGAAGAGCAGCGCCGAGCGGGCGGCCGGCGCGCTCGCGCCGCGGCGCGCACGTCGGCGGCGCGGCGGCGCAGGTCGTCGTGCGTCGCCGTGCGAGCAGTTCAGGCGCGCGCAGTCCAGCCCGGCGGCCATCAGCGCGTCCAGGACGCCGGGCGGGTCGGTCGGCGGGCCGAGGGTGGCGACGATCTTCGTGCGGCGCTCCAGCATGCGCCGCAGTGTTGCATCGAACCACTCCGCGATGCCGTTGCGTAGGTCAGCGGATGGGGGGTCGATGAACAATTCGGGAGGTAGTGATGAGAGGCAGTGCGACGGGCGTTCGGGATCAGCGGCCGCGGCGGGGGCGCTGGCGTTAGGCCGGGCAGGCGGAGGCGCAGACCCGGCGCCGTCGGTGGTGGACCCGAAGCTGGAGGTGCGGACGGTCACGACGGGGCTGGCGCAGCCCGTGCAGATGCAGTTCCTCAAGGACCACGACTTCCTCGTGCTGGAGAAGGCGAGCGGCCTGGTCAAGCGGTTCAAGAACGGCAGGGCGGCCGAGGTCGTGCTCGACCTGCCGGTCAACTCGAACTCCGAGCGCGGGCTGCTGGGGATCGCGCTGGACAAGAACTTCAAGCAGAACGGGACCGTGTTCCTCTACTGGAGCGAGAGCACGACCGGGGCCGACAGCACGGCAGGGGGCGGCGGTGCCGCTGCTCGGCAACCGGCTCGACCGCTTCCACTGGAACGGCAGCACATTGACCTACGAGAAGACGCTGCACCGCAATCGCGCCTTCCAGGAGGATGTGACCAACCGCACGAATCCGGCGGTGCCGGTCTTCCGCGGCAACCACAACGGCGGCGTGGTGCGCGTCGGGCCGGACGGCAAGGTCTATCTGATCGTCGGCGACACGGGGCGCCGTGGCCAGTTGCAGAACCTGTTCGACGGCCCGTTCGGCGAGGGCATCGCCGATGACCAGTTCGGCGGGCCGGACCCGGTCAACGATCACCTGACCGGCTCGATCATCCGGCTCAACCCCGATGGGACGGCGCCGCGCGACAACCCCTTCTACAAGGTCGGCGCCGAGCGCGGTGGCCAGGTCGGGGCGAACCTCAAGAAGCTCTACGCCTACGGGGTGCGCAACTCGTTCGGCATGGCCTTCGATCCGTTCAGCGGAGACCTGTGGGAGCAGGAGAACGGGGACGACTCGTTCAGCGAGATCAACCGCGTCGAGCCGGGCTTCAACTCTGGCTGGACGCAGGTGATGGGGCCGCTCGAGCGCGTCGCGCAGTTCAAGGCGATCGAGACGACCCGCGTGCCGAACCCGCCCGATCCCAACGCGCCCGGCGGCTACTACGGGCTCCAGCAGCTGCGCTGGGACCCGATCAACATCGCCGACAACGCCTCGGATGCGTATGACCGCCTGTTCAAGCTCCCCGGCTCGGAGTTCTCGGACCCGGAGCTCGCGTGGAAGTACGAGGTCGCCCCGGGCGGGATCGACTTCCTCTCGACCAAGGAGCTCGGTAAGGAGTACAAGGGCGACCTGTTCGTCGGGTCGGCCCGCGGCGCGCTGCGCGGCGGCAACCTGTTCCGCCTGAAGATCACCGAGAATCGCAAGAAGGTCGACGTCTCCGACGACAAGCGCCTGAAGGATCGCGTCGCCGACAACCTCGGCAAGTACGAGATCACCGAGAGCGAGTCGCTGCTCTTCGGCGAGAACTTCGGCGTCACGCCGGACCTCAAGGAGAGCCCGGACGGCACGCTTACGTCGTCTCCTCGACGCAGGGCAACGTGTACGAGATCCGCCGCAGAAGTACGCGGTCTCGCATCATGCGCGAGAGCGGCGCAGGGAGTCTGCGTCGGGCCGCCAGGGGCGACGCCCCTAAGGTGCGGGGGATGAGCACCCGCGAGCGGATGCGAACTCGCGGATCGGATCATGGCGCTGCGCGACGCCTACTATCAGGGCTCGCCGCTGGTCGCCGACGCCGAGTTCGACGCGATCGAGGACGAACTGCGGGCGTTGATCGAGGCGCATCCGGAACTGACACCGGAGCCGAATCCGCTCGATCAGGTCGGCGCACCCGCGGTGCTGCATGCCCCGATCCGGCATTCGCGGCCGATGCTGTCGCTGGAGAAGGCCACCAAGGCCGAGCAGGTCGTGGCGTTCTTCGATCGCTTCCCCGGCCAGCCGGTCGTGGTGATGCCCAAACTCGACGGACTGTCACTGGCCGTGGTCTACGAGGACGGGCGGCTGGCGCGGGCGGTCACCCGGGGCGACGGCACCACCGGTGACGATGTGACGATGCTGGTCCGCGCCCTGGTGGACGGTGTGCCCGACCGCATCGAGGTGCCCGGGCGGGTGGAGGTTCGCGGCGAGGCGGTGATGCTGCGCTCGACCTTCGCCGCCTACAACACCGCACACCCGGACAAACCCCTGATCAACCCGCGCAACGCGGCCGCGGGCACATTGCGTGCGAAGGATCCGGCCACGGTCGCCGAGCGGCGTCTGCGCTTCTTCGGCTTCGATCTGGACACCGATTCCGGCGGCGCCGCAGTCGATCTGGAGGAGGGACTGCGGGCGCTCGGAGTCGCGGGGGCGCAGATGCGGCTCTGCGACGATGCCGAGCGCGCCCAGGCGGCCATCGGCGCGATCGAGACAGGGCCGCAACGAACTCGACTACGACATCGACGGCGCGGTGCTGCGTCTGGCCGACCGGGGCGCGTACGCGGCGGCGGGGACCCGATCGAGCTCCCCGCGTGGCGCGCTGGCGTTCAAGTTCGCCGCGGAGGAGAAGACGACCGCTGCTCGCCGATGTCGTCTGGGATGTCGGCAAGACCGGCAAGATCGTGCCGGTCGCCTGGCTGCAGCCGGTCTTCGTCGGCGGAACGACGGTCACGCAGCGCGACGCTGGCCAACCAGGAGGTGATCCGCGCCCGCGATATCAAGATCGGGGACACGGTGCTGGTGCGCCGCGCGGGCGATGTGATCCCGTTCGTCGCGGGCGTGCTCGACGCGTCCGAGCGCACGGGCGAAGAGCGCGAGATCGTCCCGCCGACCGCCTGCCCCTCGTGCGGGCAGCCGGTGACCGAACAGGGCAACAGCCGAGAACTGTTCTGCACCAACGTCGCCTGCCCCGCGCAGACGGTGCGCAGGCTCATCCACTGGGCGTCGCGGGCGGCGGCCGATATCGAGGCCATCGGGCCGGTGTGGATCGAGCGCCTGGCCGAGGCGGGCATTCTCGAGCACCCGTCGGACTTCTACGCACTGACCAAGGAGCGGCTGCTCGAATTCGACCGTATCGGCGAGGTTTCGGCCGACGCGCATGATCGACTCGATCGACGCCAGCCGCCGGGTCGGTCTGCGCCGAGCGCTGATCGGCATGGCGATTCCGATGGCCTCCGACGGCACCGCCGCCCGCCTGGCCCGCGCCGGATTCGGCTCCCTCGAGGAGGTCGCCGACGCGGGCGAGGAGCGACTGGTCGCGGTCGAGGACATCGGCCCCAAGGTCGCCGCCTCACTGGTCGAGCACCTCACCCGGCTGCGGCCGGAGCTGGAGCGGCTTGCGCGCGGCCGGCGTGTCGCTGGACGTGCGGGACGAGGACCTGCCGCCGGTGGTCGCGGCCGGTGCGCCACTGGCGGGCAAGACCGTCGTCATCACCGGCGCCATCAGCGACCCCCGCTGCGGTGAGAAGGTCGCTCGCCCGACCTTCCAGCGACTGTGCGAGAAGGCGGGCGCGACCACGGCCTCGTCGGTCTCGGCGAACACCGACCTGCTCATCACCGGCGCCGGCGTCGGCGCCAGCAAGCTGGCGAAGGCGGAGAAGCTCGGCGTCGAGGTCATCGACCAGGCCGTCATCTGGGAGCAGCTGATCGCCGCCGGACTCGTCTATTACGAGATCCAAGTCACTGGGTGTGCCTGAGACCGACCCAGTGACTTGGCCATCCAGGATCACGGTCCGGTCGGGCGCATCGAGGGGGTGCGTAACGCTTCGGCCCCCGCAGGAAAGTCCCGTTGCACCCCCCTGCGGCCGGCGGTGAGATCGTCGAGGCCTCTCACTCCCGCGGTTCAGCGCGGCAACTGTCCGTTAGGCCACCGGCTCAGCGGGCACGGATGAGTTGAGGCGCCGCGTGCAGGGGTGCAAGCGGCCGAGATGGGAGGTTGTATGAAGTCCATTCAACGTGGCCCATCCCGCGACGAGCTCGATGCTCGCGTGCGGGATCTGCGGTCGCAGTCCTGGCGCCGCCGCTCGGTCGCCGGCGCTGGTAGCGCGCGGCTCTGGCCGCAGGCACGGTGACCCCGGCAGTCGGCTACGCCGAACCCGGCGGGTGGGGGCCATCGGAGAGCGGGAGTTCGAGTGTCGATCGGGTCGAGTTCGCCGTCCTCGCAGGAGTCGTCCTCGGGCGAGCTGTCGGGAACGGGCAGCGCGACGAGCGAGTTCGATCGGGTCGAGTTCGCTGTCCTCGCAGGAGTTCGTCCTCGGGCGAGTTCGTCGGGAACGGGCAGCTGGACGAGCAGTTCGATCGGGTCGAGTTCGCCGTGCTCGCAGGAGTCGTCCTCGGGCGCGTCGATCTCGACGCGCGACGGCGTCCACGCGGCGTCTGGCGGGAAGTTCGATCGGGTCGAGTTCGCCGAGCTCGCAGGAGCCCGCGTCGATCTCCTCGCCCACGGAGGCGCACTGACGCGGCTCCGGCCGCGTCGATCGGTTCGAGTTCGCCGAGCTCGCAGGAGCCCGCGTCGATCTCCTCGCCGAGCGAGGCCGCTGACGCGGCTCCGGCTCCGGCCGCGGCTGCGCCCGTCACGACCACCGCGTCGACCGAGTCGGCCGGCGATGCCTCCACGCCCGTGGTGACCGCCATGGGTGACTACGCGGGGCCGACGAGCGACGTGGCGGAGATCCCGTCCACGGCGCCGGCCGAGAAGGCCGCGCCGGCCGTCAGCTCGCCGACCGAGGCCGCGGACGCCGCTCCGGCGACGACCACGACCACCGAACCGGCGTACGAGGCCCCCGCCGTGACGGCGATGGGCGACTACGCCGGGCCGGCGAGCGAATCGACGGAGACGACCGAGATCGCTACGAGCTCGCCGTCCTCGCAGGAGGAGACCACCGACGAAGCCCCGGCCGTCACGGCCATGGGCGACAACGCCGGGCCGGCCGGCGAGCCGGCGGAGACGACCGAGATCGGTACGAGCTCGCCGTCCTCGCAGGAGTCCACCTACGAGGCTCCGGCGGTCACGCCGATGGGTGACGTCGGAACGCCGTCGTCGCCGGCGCAGGACAACCCGGTCACGCCGACACAGACGACGACGATCGGGTCGAGCTCGCCCTCCTCGCAGGAAGAGACCTACGAGGGGCCGACGTACACGCCGATGGGCGACCTGGCGATCCCGGCCACAGAGAGCTCCACGGCTCCGGAGACCACTGCGCCGGCTCCGATCGCGGACACGCAGCCGGATGGCATCAAGGCCGACGTCACGGCGGCGGCGGGTCCGTTCGGCGCCACGCTCGGCTTCGCCCGCGACAGCCAGAACACGTCGATCACGTTCGGCCCGGCCGAAGGCTTCGGGCTGTTCGGCTCGATCGGGCAGGGCAGGGCAGCAGCCGAGACGACTGGCGGTGCGAGCGTCAAGCTCGGCATCGGGCCGGGGAGCGGTGAGTTGACCGCGCTGACGACCGGCATCACAGCCAAGGGCAACCTGTCGATCCCGCTCAATCCGGGGGTCAATCAGGTCGAGTCGGCCGCGATCACGTGGAACCGGGACGGCACGTTCACGACGACCCGGACCGAAGGGGTGAGTTTCGGCATGCAGGTCGGTGCCGCGAGCTCGCAGTTCGTGACGCTCTCGGTCCCGAACTCGACCCTGGACTGGGCCGGGAACTCGATCGCGAGCATGTTCGGGATGGGACCGCCGAAACCTACGGGTGGCGGCTGGTGACCAGCGGATAGGGGTCCCAGACGGGACCCGGATCGGGGGCGCCGTCGCGGATCACGGCGCCCTCGATCAGCCCGTAGGGCCGGTCGTCGGCGTGGAAGACCTCGTTCGGGTTCTCGAGCCCGAAGGGCGACAGGTCGACGACGAAGTGGTGCCGGTTGGGCATCGAGAGCCGGATCTCGTGCACCGACGGGCACGCCTCCAGCACCGCCGAGCCCATCGCGTACAGCGTCTGCTGCAGCGACAGCGAGTGATGGGCCGCGAACGTCGAGACCAGAGCCGTGCGGGCGTCGACGAACGACGCGTCGCCGGAGTGGCGCCAGCGGGCGGACACCGCCGTCGCGAGCACGCGGTCGGAGGTCTCCTGCAGGGTCGTGTAGCGATCGCGCGGGAAGCCGTGGAACTCGGAGCCGGTGGTCTTCAGGACCACGAGGTCCGACAGGCCGGACACGACCCACGAAGACTCGGCTGAGCAGACCACCGCCGCGAAGCGCACCTCGCGCCCGGACTGCGTGAAGGCATGCGGGCCGATCCGCGCCCACGGCGCCTCGGTCACCTCGACCCGCGCCTGCGTGATCGCGCCGCCCACGAAATGCCGCGCGAGCCGCAGCGGCGAACTCCTCCGGCGCGCCGATCGGCGCCTCCTTCGCGAACGCGTAGACGGTGTTCTTCTGCGTGTCGGTCGCGAGCACGGCGCGGTTGTCGCCCTCGAGATGGACCGCATCCAACGCGCCTGACAACGCGACCGAGACGGTCAGGTCGCGCACCTCGTGGACGTCACCGTCGCGGTAGACGCGGACAAGGTGCGTCTCCGCCTTTCCGTACTGGTTGGTGCCCAGGCGCACGGTCATGCGGCCGGATGATGCCGCAAGACGCGTCCATCCCGTATCATGGAACTGGTTTTCCAGAACGCTATGCGGGGTTGATGAGCCACAATGGCCGCGCACCGAGGAGATCAGGAGCAGCGATGGCATCGCAGGTCGAGGTAGATCCCCAGGAGACACGCGAATGGCTGGAAGCGCTCGACGCCGTCGTCGCGAGTGACGGTCCACAGCGCGCGCAGTTCCTGCTCGAACGTGTCGTCGGGCACGCGCAGCTCACCGGCGCCGCGCCGGCGCCTGCGGGCAACACGCCCGTACCTGAACACGATCCCGCCGCAGGAGGAGCCTCCTCATCCGGTGGACGAGGCGCTCGAGCGGCGAGTACGGAGCATCGTCCGCTGGAACGCGATCGCGACGATCCTCAACGCGAACAAGACGTCGAGCGAGCTCGGCGGCCACATCGCCAGCTACCAGTCGGCGGCGGTCCTCTACGAGACCGGCTTCAACCACTTCTGGAACGCCCCGTCCGACAAGCACGGCGGCGACCTGGTCTTCATGCAGGGCCACTCCAGCCCGGGCGTCTACGCCCGCGCCTTCCTCGAGGGCCGGATCCCCGAGGAGCAGATGCGCAAGTTCCGCATGGAGGTCGGCGGCGGCGGGCTCTCGAGCTACCCGCACCCGTGGCTGATGCCGGACTTCTGGCAGTTCCCCACGGTCTCGATGGGCCTCGGCCCGCTGATGGCGATCTACCAGGCGCGCTTCATGAAGTACCTGCAGGGTCGCGGCCTGGCGGAGACCGCCGGGCGCAAGGTCTGGGCCTTCATGGGCGACGGCGAGATGGACGAGCCCGAATCGCTGGGCGCGATCAGCATGGCCGGCCGCGAGCACCTCGACAACCTGATCTTCGTCATCAACTGCAACCTGCAGCGTCTCGACGGCCCGGTGCGCGGCAACGGCAAGATCATCCAGGAGCTCGAGACGAACTTCCGCGGTGCGGGCTGGAACGTCATCAAGAACATCTGGGGCTCGCGCTGGGATCCACTTCTGGCCGAGGACCACGAGGGTCACCTGCTCGCCCGGATGAACGAGGCGCTGGACGGCGACTACCAGACCTACAAGTCGCGCAACGGCGCGTACGTCCGCGAGCACTTCTTCGGCGTCAAGCCGGAGCTGAAGGCCATGGTCGCCGACATGAGCGACGAGCAGATCTGGGCGCTCAACCGCGGCGGCCTCGACCAGCGCAAGGTCTACGCCTCCTACAAGGCGGCGTCCGAGCATCACGGCCAGCCGACCGTGATCCTCGCCAAGACGATCAAGGGCTACGGGATGGGCGAGGCCGGCGAGGGCCAGAACATCACCCATCAGCAGAAGAAGATGAACGAGACGGCGCTGCTCGCCTTCCGCGACCGCTTCGAGCTCGAGCTCACCGACCAGCAGGTCAAGGACATCTCGTTCTACAAGCCGCCGGAGGGCTCCGACGAGGCGGACTTCATCCGCGAGCGCCGCGCGGCGCTGGGCGGCTCGCTGCCCGCGAGACGGCGCAAGGCCGAGCCGCTGCCGACGCCGGACCTGAGCGCGTTCCAGTCCCAGCTCGACGGCACCGGCGACCGCGAGGTCTCCACGACGATGAGCTTCGTCCGGATCCTCTCGACGATCCTGCGCGACAAGCAGCTCGGCAAGCACGTCGTGCCGATCGTGCCCGACGAGTCGCGCACCTTCGGCATGGAGGGCCTGTTCCGCCAGCTCGGCATCTTCAGCCAGGTCGGCCAGCTGTACACGCCTGAGGACCGCGACCAGCTGATGTTCTACCGCGAGGACAAGCACGGCCAGGTGCTCCAGGAGGGCATCAACGAGGCCGGCGCGATGTCGTCGTGGATCGCCGCGGGGACGTCGTACTCCAACCACGGCGTACCGACGATCCCGTTCTACATCTACTACTCGATGTTCGGCTTCCAGCGCATCGGCGACCTCGCCTGGGCGGCGGGCGACAGCCGCACGCGCGGGTTCATGCTCGGCGGCACCGCGGGCCGGACGACGCTCAACGGCGAGGGCCTGCAGCACGAGGACGGCCACTCGCACCTGCAGAGCGCGACGATCCCGAACTGCATCTCGTATGACCCGACGTACGGCTTCGAGCTCGCGGTGATCATCCGCGAGGGCATGCGCCGGATGATCAGCGAGCAGGAGGACGTCTTCTACTACCTCACGCTGATGAACGAGAACTATCAGCACCCGGCGATGCCGGAGGGCGTGGAGGAGGGCATCCTGCGCGGGATGTACCTGCTCAAGCCCGCTTCGGGCGACGGGCCGCGGGTGCAGATGATGGGCTCGGGCGTGATCCTGCGCGAGGTGCTCGCCGGCGCGCAGCTGCTGGAGGACGACTTCGGCGTCAGCGCCGACGTCTGGAGCGTCCCGAGCTTCACCGAGCTGCGGCGCGAGGGCATGGAGCTGGAGCGCTGGAACACGCTGCACCCGGGCGAGACGCCGAAGAAGACGTGGATCGAGACGTCGCTGGAGGGCCATGACGGCCCGGTGATCGCGGCGACCGACTACATGCGCTCGTTCGCGGAGCAGATCCGCCCGTGGGTCGACGCGCCGTTCCGCGTGCTCGGCACCGACGGCTACGGCCGCAGCGACTACCGCAAGACCCTGCGCTCGTTCTTCGAGGTCGACCGCCACCACGTGGCACTGGCGGCCCTGACGGAGCTGGCGAAGGCGGGCAAGGTCGACGCCTCCGCCCCGCAGAAGGCAATCGAGTCCTACGACATCGACCCCGAGCGGCCCGCGCCGTGGCGGGTCTGAGGGAGGTGGCGGTGGCTGGCACCGAACAGGTCCTGGTCCCCGACATCGGGGACTTCGACGACGTACCCGTGATCGAGGTGCTGGTCGCCGTGGGCGACACCGTCGCCGCGGAGGACCCGCTCGTCGTCCTCGAGTCCGACAAGGCGACGATGGAGGTTCCCTCCCCGACCGCCGGCAAGATCACGGCGATCGAGGTCGCCGTCGGCGACAAGGTCAAGGAGGGCTCGACCCTGCTGACGCTCGAGGTCTCCAAGAACGGCGACAGCGCCGAGACGGCGCCCGCCGGCACCGTGGAGGAGTCCGTACCCGCGGCCGCGTCCAAGGACGTCGAGGCCGCGGCGGAGTCCGAGCCGCCGTCCGAGCCTGCTCCGCCTTCCTCGGTCCCGGCCTCGCCGCAGGCCGGCGGGGGAGCGGCGCCCGCCTACGCCAGCCCCGGCGTGCGCCGGCTGGCGCGCGAGCTGGGCGTGGACCTCTCGACCATCCGCGGGACCGGGCGCAAGGGCCGGATCACCAAGGAGGACGTGCAGAAGCCGCAGCCCAAGGAGGCTGCCGCTCCGAGCGCCGCCCCGGCCGGTTCGACCGAGGTCGCCGGGCTGAACCTCGCCCCGTGGCCGAAGGTCAACTTCGAGCGCTTCGGTGAGATCGAGCGCCAGCCGCTGACCCGGATCCAGAAGATCAGCGGCCCGAACCTGGCCCGCAACTGGGTGATGATCCCGCACGTCACGCACCACGACGAGGCGGACATCACCGAGCTGGAGGCGTTCCGCAAGCGCACCAACGGCGAGCAGTCCGAGGCCAAGGTGACGATGGTCGCGCTGCTGGCGAAGGCCGTCGTGGCGTCGTTGCGGGCCTTCCCGGTCGTCAACTCCTCGCTGGACGGCGACGACCTGGTGCTCAAGCGCTACTACAACATCGGCTTCGCGGCCGACACGCCGAACGGGCTCGTCGTCCCGGTGATCAAGGACGCTGACTCCAAGGGCATCCTGGAGATCGCGCAGGACCTCACGACGCTGTCGAAGAAGGCCCGCGACGGCAAGCTCGCCGGCGGCGACATGCAGGGCTCGACGTTCACGATCTCGAGCCTCGGCGGCATCGGCGGCACCGGCTTCACGCCGATCGTCAACGCCCCCGAGGTCGCGATCCTCGGCGTCACGCGCAGCTCGATGAAGCCGGTGTGGAACGGCAGCGAGTTCCTGCCACGGCTGATGGTCCCGCTGTCGCTGTCCTACGACCACCGCGTGATCGACGGCGCGCTCGCCGCGCGCTTCGTGGCGCACCTGGTCAACCAGCTCTCCGACCTGCGAAGGGTGCTGCTTTGAGCGTTGAGGTAAAGGTCCCGGACATCGGCGACTTCGACTCGGTCCCCGTGATCGAGGTGCTGGTCGCGGTCGGCGACACCGTCGCGGTCGAGGATCCACTGGTCGTGCTCGAGTCCGACAAGGCGACGATGGAGGTCCCGTCGCCCGCGGCGGGCAAGATCACCGACATCACGGTCGCGGTCGGCGACAAGGTCGCCGAGGGCTCGGTGCTGCTGACGCTCGAGGGCGCCGACGCGCCCGCGGACGAGGAGACGCCGAAGGAGCCGGAGGCGCCCGCGGCCGCGGAGCCGCCGAAGGAGCCCGAGCCGGAGGCGGCGCCCGCTGCCGCCCCTGCCCCCGACGCCGACGTGCAGGTCCAGGTGGCCGTGCTCGGCGGCGGCCCGGGCGGCTACACCGCCGCCTTCCGCGCCGCCGATCTCGGCCTCTCGGTGGCCCTGATCGACCGCGGCGAGCGGCTCGGCGGCGTCTGCCTGAACGTCGGCTGCATCCCGTCGAAGGCGCTGCTGCACGTCGCCAAGGTCCTGACCGAGGCGAGCGAGCTCGGCGAGGCCGGGGTGACGTTCGAGAAGCCCGCGGTCGACATCGACAAGGTCCGTGCCTGGAAGGACGGCGTCGTCGACCGCCTCGTCAGCGGCCTCGAGTCGCTGGCCAAGACGCGCAAGGTCCAGGTCGTGCAGGGCACCGGCGAGTTCACCGGCCCGAACACGATCAAGGTCGGCGACACCGTCGTCGGCTTCGAGCACTGCATCATCGCGGCCGGCTCGGAGGCGTCCTCGCTGCCGTTCCTGCCCGAGGACGACCGGATCGTCGACTCCACGGGCGCGCTCGAGGTCAACGGCATCCCGGAGCGGCTGCTGGTCATCGGCGGCGGCATCATCGGGCTCGAGATGGCGACGGTCTACGACGCGCTCGGCTCGAAGGTCACCGTCGTCGAGCTGCTCGATCAGCTGATCCCGGGCGCCGACAAGGACCTGATCCGCGTGCTCGAGAAGCGCGTCAAGGGCCGCTACGAGGCGATCCACCTCAAGACCGGCGTCGAGTCGGTGGAAGCGTCCGAGGACGGCCTGACGGTCAAGTTCGGCGACCACACCGAGGTCTTCGACCGGATCCTCGTCGCCGTCGGCCGCCGGCCGAACGGCAAGCTGATCGGCGCCGAGGCCGCGGGCATCTCCGTGACCGATCGCGGCTTCATCGAGTCCGACCTGCAGATGAAGACCAGCGTGCCGCACATCTACTCGATCGGCGACGTCCGCGGTGAGCCGATGCTGGCCCACAAGGCCACGCACGAAGGCTCGCTGGCGGCCGAGGTCATCGCCGGCCACAACGAGTCCTGGGACGTGCGCTCGATCCCGTCGGTGGCCTACACCGACCCCGAGGTCGCCTGGACCGGGCTCACCGAGACCCAGGCCAAGGCCGAGGGGATCGAGGTCGAGACCGCCGGCTTCCCGTGGGCGGCCTCCGGGCGTTCGCTGGCCATGGGCCGCTCCGACGGGCTCACGAAGCTCGTGCTGGAGCCGGGCACGAACCGGATCCTGGGGGCGGGCATCGTCGGCACCAACGCCGGCGAGCTGCTGGCCGAGGCGGTGCTGGCGATCGAGGCCGGCCTCGACGCCGAGGACATCGCGCTGACGATCCACCCGCACCCGACGCTCTCGGAGACGATCGGGTTCTCCGCCGAGCAGGCGCAGGGGACGATCACCGACCTGATGCCCAAGCGGAAACGCAAGAAGACCTAGTCAGGAGTCCTGAGCGGTCGGCCGGATCAGGATCTCGTTGATGTCCATGTGCGGCGGCTGGGCGACCGCGAACATGACGGCGCGAGCGATGTCCTCCGCCGTCAGCGTCTCCCGGCCCTCGTGGCTGAAGCCCGGCGTCTCGACCATGCCGGGTGCGATCAGCGTCGTCCGCACGCCGGTGCCGTTGAAGTCCTGGCGCGCGGCCTCCGCCATCCCCGTCACGGCGAACTTGGTCGCGGAGTACAGCGAGCCCTTCAAGGCCCGCCGGCCGGCGACGCTGGAGGTGATCACCAGGTGCCCCTTGGTGGCCCGCAGCGCCGCGGCGGTGGCGCGGATCGTCGCGTAGATGCCGTACACGTTGGTCAGCACCATCTGCCTGGCGTCCTCGGGGTCACCGGCCTCAAACCCGCGCGGGTGGCCGATTCCGGCGTTGGCGAAGACGACGTCGATGCGACCGAACGCCTCGCGGGCGCGCTCGACCATCGCCTCCTGGTCGGGCCAGTGCGCGACGTCGCAGCGGACCGCGACCGCGCCGAGCTCGTCGGCCAGCGATTGCAGCTTGTCCTCCGAGCGCGCGGCGAGGATGAGGCGGTATCCGGCCTCGGCGGCGAGGCGGGCGGTGGCGGCGCCGATGCCGCTGGAGGCACCAGCGATGAGGAAGACTCGATCCATGGTTCCTATCGTTACCCCGGACCATGCTCGCTGATCGCGCACGTATCGAAGTCGAGGCCGGAAGGGGCGGCGACGGCTCCATGTCCTTCCGGCGGGAGTCGCGCGTGCCCAAGGGCGGGCCTGACGGCGGCGACGGCGGCCGCGGCGGTGACGTCACGCTGCGCTGCGACGATTCGCTGCGCGACCTGCAGTCCTTCCGGCGCCGCGGGCGCTACAAGGCCGATCGCGGCGGCCACGGCATGGGCAAGCTGATGCACGGGGCCGACGGCGATCGGCTGATCGTGCTCGTGCCGCCCGGCACGACCGTCGAGCGCTGGGACGGGCGCACGTACGACCTCGTGCGACCCGGCCAGGAGGTCACGCTGGCCAAGGGCGGTCCGGGCGGGCGCGGCAACAAGACCTTCGCGACCGCGACGCGCCAGGCGCCGCGGCTGGCCGAGCGCGGGCTGCCGGGGGAGGAGGGCCTCGTCGACCTCCATCTCAAGCTGCTGGCCGACGTCGGGCTCGTCGGGCTCCCCAACGCCGGCAAGTCCTCGCTGCTGGCGCGGATCACCCGCGCGCAGCCGAAGGTCGCGGCCTACCCGTTCACGACCCTGGTGCCGGTGCTGGGCACGATCGACGCCGACGATCGCCAGCTCGTACTGGCCGACATCCCCGGGCTGATCGAGGGCGCCAGCGACGGCGCCGGCCTCGGCCACGACTTCCTCGCGCACGTCGAGCGCACGCGGCTGCTCGTCCACGTGCTCGACCTGGCGCCGCTGGACGGCTCCGACCCGGAGCGCAACTTCGAGGTGATCGAGCGCGAGCTGGCCGAGCACGACCCGCGGCTCGCGGGCCTGCCGCGCCTGCTGGCGCTCTCCAAGGCCGACCTCGTGGCGCCGGAGGTGGCCGAGGCGGCCGCCGCCGAGTGGCGTGAGCGCGTCGCCTTCCCCGTGATCG
Organism: uncultured Solirubrobacteraceae bacterium; assembly: GCA_963848475.1. GTDB lineage: Bacteria > Actinomycetota > Thermoleophilia > Solirubrobacterales > Solirubrobacteraceae > Solirubrobacter. The sequence goes on from CAWKDW010000015.1 coordinate 231,151, forward strand.
TGACGTCGAGCGCGACGGCCTTCGGGCTCGGCGAGCTGCGCGACGAGCTGCTGGGCCGCGTGCCGGTCGCGCCGCCCGAGCCGGAGGGCTCGGGCGAGGACGACGTGGCGGAGTTCGCGGTCTTCCGCCCCGCCAAGACGCAGACCTTCGACATCACGCGCGGTCCGGACGGCGGCTGGATCGTCTCCGGCGACGCCGTCGACCGGCTGATCCTGCGCTGGGACCTCGAGAACGAGGAGGCGCAGGCGCTGGTCGAGCAGCGGCTGCGGCGTATGGGCGTGATCGGCGCCCTGGAGCGGGCCGGGTTCGAACCGGGCGACGACGTCGAGATCGGCGGCATCGTCTTCGAGCTGGATCCGTCCTAGGGTCCATTCCATGCCGGTTGCCGTCGTGAAGCTCGGCTCGTCGATCGTCGCCGAGGACACCGGCGCGCTGCGCCTGTCCGTCGTCGCCCGGATCTGCGAGGAGGTCGCGGCGCTGCACGCCTCCGGCGTCGACGTGGTCGTCGTGACCTCTGGCGCGATCGCCCGCGGCATCCACCTGCTCGGGCTCGACGGGCGCCCGCGGGCGGTCGAGGAGCTGCAGGCGGCCAGCGCCGTCGGCCAGGGCCGCCTGTACCGGACCTACGACGAGAACCTGCGTGAGCGCGGGATCCAATCCGCCCAGGTGCTGCTGACGTTCTTCGACATGAGCGCGCGCACCCACTACCTCAACGCGCGCCGCACGCTGCGCAAGCTCGTCGAGTGGCGGATCGTGCCGGTCATCAACGAGAACGACACGACGACGACCGACGAGATCTCCTTCGGCGACAACGACTTCCTCGCCGCCCAGGTCGCGGTCCTGGTCGACGCGTCGCTGCTGCTGCTGTTGACGAGCACGTCAGGGCTGATGACGGCCGACCCGCGCGTCGATCCGTCCGCGCGCCTGGTGTCCGCGGTCGGCGATCCCGCTGAGCTCGAGGCGCTCTCGATCGGCTCCGCGACGTCGCCGCTGGGCTCCGGCGGGATGCGTTCGAAGGTGGCGGCGGCGGAGATGGCGACCGCGGCCGGCATCCCGACCGTGATCGGCAGCGGGTTCGAGCCCGGGCTGCTGGCCCGGGCGTGGGCGGGGGAGACGGCGGGCACCCGGTTCGCGCCGCATCCGGTCCGCCAGCCCTCGTTCAAGCTGTGGCTGCGCTACGCGAAACCGTCGCAGGGGCGCGTCGTGATCGACGCGGGCGCCGCGCGGGCGCTGCGCGACGGCGGGACATCGCTGCTGCCGGTCGGCATCGTCGGCATCGACGGCGCGTTCGAGGCCGGCGACGCGATCGACGTCTGCGTCGGCGGCGACGTCGTGGGCAAGGGCATCTCGAACTACTCGGCGGCCGAGCTCACGCGCGTGATGGGGCTCAAGTCCGCGGCGGTGCGCGAGGTGCTGCCGCGCGCGACCGAGGAAGCGGTCCACCGCGACTACTTCGTGCTGATCTAGCGATCTCGCGGGCGAACACGACGTCGCCGGCCACGCGGACCTCGGCGACGCACTCCTCGCGGGCGAGCGTGAACAGCGCACCGAGGATCGCGGTCCAGTCCGGGGCTTCTTGCAGCACCGCTTCGAGGGTGGAGTTCTCCGGGGCCTTGAGCAGCACGAGATCGGCGGCCTTGCCAGGCTGCAGGTCGCCGCACGTGGCTTCGAGTCCGAGCGCATCCGCTCCCGCCTTGGTCGCCAGATACAGCAGGTGGTCCGGCCCGAGCATGTGGCCCTGCTCGCGGATCATCTGCACGTGGTAGGCGACGAGGCCCTCCTTGAACATCGAGAGGCCCGTGCCCGCGCCGACGTCGGTGCCCATCCCGAAGCGCACGCCGTGCTCGACGTGGCGGGCCATCGGGAAGATCCCGGAGGCCAGGAAGGCGTTGGAGGAGGGGCAGTGCGCGATCGCCGCCTTCGACGCGGCCAGCCGTTGCAGCTCGTCGTCGGAGACATGGACGTTGTGCGCCAGCACCGAGCACTCGCGCAGCAGCCCGGCGCGCTCATAGGTGTCGATGTAGTCGCGCGCCTGTGGGAACAGGTCGCGCACGAACTCGATCTCGCTCGGGCTCTCGTTGACGTGGCTCGTGAAGAGCGCGGTCGGCGCCTCGTCGAGCAGCGCGCGGCAGGCGTCGAGCATCGCTTCGGTACACGAGACCGAGAAGCGCGGCGTGACGGCGTAGCGCAGCCGGCCGCGGCCGTGCCAGCGCTCGCGCAGCGCCCGGCTCGTCTCGTAGGCGACCTCGGGCGTGACCTCGAGGTCGTCGCGGAGGTTGCGGTCGGAGATCACGAGCCCGCTCGTGATCCGCAGCCCGGCCCGCTCGGCCTCCTCGAAGAGCATTTCCTGCGCGGCGGGAAAATGGGCGCCGAAGACGAGCGCGGTGGTCGTCCCGTTGCGCGCCAGCAGGTCGACGAAGCGCTTCGCGGTGCGGCGCGCGTGGACGGCGTCGGCCATCCGCGCCTCCTCCGGCAGCGTCCTGAGCGCCAGCCAGTCCAGCAGCTGCAGGCCCATCGCGCCGATCACGGCGACCTGCGGGAAGTGGACGTGGGTGTCGACGAGGCCGGGCAGCAGGACGCAGCCACGCCGGTCGAGGACCTCGGCGTCCGGGTGACTGCGACTGACGGTCGCGAACGGTCCGGTGGCGAGGATCGTTCCGCCTTCGAACGCGACGGCCCCATCGTCGAAGGCCTCGAGCGCACCGTCGGTTCTGAACGGGTCGCGCGGGGTGTGGGCGACGCGTGCGCGGAGGATCGTGATCATGCTCGATTGAGAGCCTAGACTTTCCGCATGGCCGCAACCGTCGCATCATCGACCGCCTCCGTGACCGATCTCGCGCGCGCCGCCAAGGCCGCCGCGCGGCGGCTCGCGGCCGTGCCGTCGGCCACGAAGGACGCGGCGCTGCTGGCGATCGCGGACGCGCTGGAGGCCCGGATCCCGGAGATTCTCGAGGCCAACGCGCTCGATCTGGAGGCCGGGCGTGCCTCCGGTCTCTCCGCCGCGCTGATGGATCGGCTGGCTTTGGACACGGCGCGCGTGCGGGCGATCGCCGACGGCACGCGGGCGATCGCGGCGCTGCCGGACCCCGTGGGCGAGGTCGTCGACGGCGGCCGCCTGGCCAACGGGCTCGAGTTCCGCAAGGTTCGAGTCCCGCTCGGCGTGATCGCCGTGGTCTACGAGGCGCGGCCGAACGTGACGATCGACGCCGCCGCGCTGTGCCTGAAGTCCGGCAACGCGGTGCTGCTGCGCGGCTCGTCGAGCGCGGCGCACTCCAACGCCGTGCTCGCGCGGATCGCGCGAGACGCCGCCGAGGGCGCCGGGCTGCCCGCCGGAGCGCTCGCGCTGGTCGCGGGCGGCGGCCGCGAGGAGCTGACCGAGCTCGCGCAGCTCGAGGGGATCGTCGACCTGATCATCCCGCGCGGCGGCGAGGGCCTCAAGAAGGCGATCAGCGCCGTCGCGCGCGTGCCGGTGATCTACGCCGCGGCGGGCAACTGCCACGTCTACGTGGACGCGAGCGCCGATCTCGCGATGGCCGAGCGGATCATCGTCAACGCGAAGGTCCAGCGGCCCGGGACGTGCAACTCGGCCGAGACGCTGCTCGTGCACTCGGCCGTGGCGGCCGAGTTCCTGCCCGCGCGCGCTGGAGGCGCTGCGGGCGCGCGGCGTCGAGCTGCGCGGCGACGAGCGGGTGCGCTCGATCGATCCTTCGGTCGCGGTCGCGAGCGAGTCCGACTGGGCCGAGGAGTTCCTCGCGCTGATCCTCGCGGTCCGCGTCGTGGACTCCTACGCGGACGCGATCGACCACGTCAACGAGTACGGCTCCGGGCACTCCGAGGCGATCGTGACCAACGACCGCGCGGCCGCCCGGGCGTTCCAGCTCGGCATCGACTCGGCCTGCATCTACGTCAACGCCTCGACGCGCTTCACCGACGGCGGCGAGTTCGGCATGGGCGCGGAGATCGGCAACTCCACCCAGAAGCTGCACGCGCGCGGCCCGATCGGCCTGCGCGAGCTCTGCTCGACGCGCTATCTGGTCGACGGCGACGGCCAGACCCGGGCTTGACGCGCGTCGGCCTCCTCGGAGGGACGTTCAACCCGCCGCACATCGGCCATCTCGTGTGCGCCCAGGAGGCGCTGACGCAGCTGGGGCTGGAGCGCATCGTCTTCATGCCGGTGTACGCGCCGCCGCACAAGGAGGCCGAGCGCGACCCCGGGGTGGACCACCGCGTCGAGCTCTGCCGGCGCGCCGTGGCCGGTGACGAGCGCTTTCGCGTCTCGCGCCTCGAAGCCGACGTTCCGGGTCGCTCCTTCACTGTCGATACCCTGAGAAGGCTGAATGAGTCCAGTCCAGAGGACGAGCTGACGTTCATCGTGGGAGGCGACATGGCCCACGCTCTGCCGACATGGCATGAACCGGAGGCCGTTCTCTCCCTCGCGACGCTCGCCGTCGCCGAGCGCGAGGGGGTCGGCCGCGCCGACATCACCGAGGCGCTCGCCGGACTGGCCGGCGCCGATCGCATCCGCTTCTTCGACATGCCCCGAATCGACATCTCCTCTTCTCTGATCCGCCGCCGCGTTGCGGCAGCTCAACCCATTCGTTACCTGGTGCCGGACGCCGTCGCCGCCTACATCGACACCGCGAGGCTTTACCGATGAGTGCCCCCAATCTGACCGGCCAGGCCCCGCAGGTGGAGCCCTCCAAGCTCGCCGAGCTGATCTCCGGCTACGCCTCGGACGTCAAGGCGGACGACATCGTCGAGATCGATCTGCGCGGCGTGCTCGGCTACACCGACTACTTCATCGTCGCCACGGGCGGCAGCGACCGCCAGGTCAAGGCGATCCACGACCGGATCCACGAGGGCATGAAGCGCGAGCACAGCCAGCTGCCGCGGCGCGTCGAGGGCGTCAGCGAAGCACGCTGGATCCTGATGGACTACTGGGACGTGATCGTCCACATCTTCACGTCCGACGCGCGCGAGTTCTACCGGCTCGAGCAGCTCTGGGGCGAAGCCCCCAAGCGCACCGTCGAATAGCCGCGAAAGCGCACCAGAACGAGAAAGGGCCGCCCGAATCGGGCGGCCCTTTCTGTTAGTGGAGCCAGGGGGGCTCGAACCCCCGACCTCGTGGCTGCCAGCCACGCGCTCTCCCAGCTGAGCTATGGCCCCAAGCCGGTACTCGCCGGAGTTTAGCCCGTCGCTCGCTGAATTTCTCGTCGACTTGGTCCTGCACCGGGGGCTGCGGGCGCTTGACGCTAACCTCCGCGCCCAATGTCCGAGCATCGTTACGAGCCGCACGAGATCGAACGCAAGTGGCAGTCGATCTGGGAAGGCGAGCGCACCTGGGAAGTCCCCAACGAGGACGACGGCGCGCCGCGCTCCTATGTGCTCGAGATGCTCCCGTACCCCTCGGGCGAGCCCCACATGGGGCATCTGAAGAACTACTCGGTCGGTGACGCGGTCGCGCATTTCCGCCGCCGCAACGGCATGCGCGTCCTGCACCCGATGGGCTACGACGCCTTCGGCCTGCCGGCCGAGAACAACGCGATCAAGACCGGTGTGCACCCGCGCATCGCCACCGAGACCTCGATCGAGTCCTTCCAGCGCCAGTTCCGCTCCTGGGGCATCTCGATCGACTGGTCGCGTGAGTTCGGCACCCACGAGCCGCGCTACTACCGCTGGACCCAGTGGATCTTCCTCAAGCTCTTCGAGCGCGGGCTGGCCTACCGCAAGGAGGCCGCGGTCAACTGGTGTCCCAAGGACGCCACGGTGCTGGCCAACGAGCAGGTCATCGACGGCGCCTGCGAGCGCTGCGGGACCGCGGTCGAGCTGCGCCAGCTCGAGCAGTGGTTCTTCCGCATCACCGACTACGCCGACCGCCTGCTCGACGACCTGGCGACGATCGACTGGCCGCAGAACGTGGTCACGATGCAGCGCAACTGGATCGGCCGCTCCGAGGGCGCCGAGGTCACGTTCTCCAACCCGGAGATGGGCGTCGACTACTCCGTCTTCACGACCCGCCCGGACACGCTGTTCGGCGCGACCTTCTTCGTGATGGCGCCCGAGCACCCCGACGTGCTGCGCCTGGCCGCCGGAACCGAGCACGAGCAGGCCGTCCGTGACTACGTCAACGGCGTCCTGACCGAGAACCGCGAGGACCGCGCCGACACCGAGCGCACCAAGACCGGCGTCTTCCTGGGGCGCTCGGTGGTCAACCCGGTCAACGGCGAGAAGATCCCGATGTACGTCGCCGACTACGTGCTGATGGAGTACGGCACCGGCGCGATCATGGCCGTCCCCGGCCACGACGAGCGCGACTTCGACTTCGCCACCGAGTTCGGCCTGCCGATCCGCCGCGTCGTCGACGGCGGCGACGAGCTGCCCTACAAGGGCGACGGCCCGCTGGTGAACTCCTCGCCCGAGTTCGACGGCATCAACAACCGCGAGGCGCTCGAGCAGATCGTCGACTGGCTCGACCGCGAGGGCAAGGGCCACCGCTCGGTCAACTACCGCCTGCGCGACTGGCTGCTCTCCCGCCAGCGCTACTGGGGCGCGCCGATCCCGATCGTCTACTGCGACGAGCACGGCATCGTGCCCGTGCCCGAGGACCAGCTGCCGGTCGAGCTGCCCGACATCGAGGACTTCGCGCCCAAGGGCCGCTCGCCGCTGGCCGCGGCCGAGGACTGGGTCAACACCACCTGCCCGATCTGCGGCGGCCCCGCGCGCCGCGAGACGGACACGATGGACACCTTCGTCGATTCGTCCTGGTACTACCTGCGCTACACCGACGCCAACAACGACGAGGAGGCCTGGGATCGCAAGATCCTCGACAGCTGGACCCCCGTCGACCAGTACATCGGCGGCGTCGAGCACGCGATCCTGCACCTGATGTACGCGCGCTTCTTCGTGAAGGCGCTGGCCGATCTCGACCTGCTGTCGGCCCAGGAGCCGTTCAAGGCGCTCTTCACGCAGGGCATGATCACCCGCGACGGGGCGAAGATGTCCAAGTCCAAGGGCAACATGATCAGCCCGGTCCCATACGTCGAGCGCTACGGCGCCGATACCGCGCGCTCCTACATCCTCTTCATCGGCCCGCCCGACCAGGACGCCGACTGGAGCGACGAGGGTGTCGAGGGCGTCCACCGCTTCCTGGCCCGGTTGTGGCGCCTGGGCACCGATGTCGCCGAGCAGACCGGCGGCCCACAGCCGCTGATCGGTCCGCTGGAGCCGCCGGAGGGCGACGATCTGATCCTGATGCGCAAGGCGCACTGGGCGATCGACAAGGTGACCAACGACATGGCCGGCCGCTTCGCCTTCAACACGGCGATCTCCGCCGTGATGGAGCTCGTCAACGAGGCCTACCGCCATCGCGAGACGGTCCAGCCCGGGACGCTGCACTTCGCCGCCGCGACCGCGGCCTCGCTGATCTTCCCGTTCGCCCCGCACACCGGCGCCGAGGTCTACGAGCTGCTGACCGGCGATCGCGTCTGGGAGACGCCCTGGCCCGACGCCGACCTCTCGCTGCTGGAGCGCGACGTGGTCGAGATCGTGGTCCAGGTCAACGGCAAGCTGCGTGACCGCATGGAGGCCCCGGCGGCCGCGACGCGCGACGAGCTCGAGGCGCTGGCGCGTTCGCAGCCGAACGCCATCGCGCACATGGACGGCAAGCAGGTCGTGAAGGTCATCGTCGTGCCGTCGAAGCTCGTGAACTTCGTCGTGCGCTGACGCGCTCCTGAGGGGGTGCACCACGTTTGTTCGCACAGGTCGAACAAACGTGAAGCACCCCTTGCGCGGTCTCGCCGGGACCGCGTGATTTGTTGCGCTTTCGTCGCACTTTTGACACAGAGCGCCACAGACCCGTAACGCCTGCCCACCTAGGGTCGGCGACATGCCCAACCGCGACCCTCGCCACCTCGCCGCCTGGGCCGCGGCCGCACTGCTCCTGCTGCTGCTCTCGGCCTGGTACCTGGCTCGTTCGCGACCCGCTGCGGACGCGGCCCCGCCACCCGTGGCGACGATCGCGATCGAGGGGAGCGGTGCCGGCGGGGGTCGCGTGGTCGTCGACGTCGCGGGCGCGGTCAAGCACCCCGGCGTCTACCGCCTGTCGTCGAGCCAGCGCGTCGAGGACGCGCTCAAGCGCGCCGGCGGCGCGACGGCACGCGCCGATCTGAGCCAGATCAACCGCGCGGCGAAGCTCGAGGACGGTCGCCAGATCCTCGTCCCAGTGCGGCCGGCGCGATCCGCGTCGCGCGCCGGCGGCGGCCGGGCCGGCGACGGCCGCCCCGGCTGGGACCACGGCCCCGGCACAGCCGATCAACCTCAACACAGCGACCCTCGAGCAGCTGGACACGCTGGACGGCGTCGGCCCGGCGACGGCGAAGAAGATCATCGACTACCGCACCGAGCACGGCGGCTTCGGCTCGGTCGAGGAGCTCGATCAAATCCCTGGCATCGGCGAGAAGCGCCTTGCCGCCCTCCGCGAGCACCTGCGGGTCTGAGCCATGGGCGCTGTCCGAGACCACCCGCGGCATCTCGTGCTCGGAGCGCTGGTCCTCGGCCTGCTCCTCGCGACGGCGGGCGAGCTCGCCGTGCCGGCGGCCGCGGTCGCGGTGGCCGTCGTCGCGGGTCGTCCAGGTCGCGCGATCCTCGCGGTTGCGGCCCTGCTCGCCGGCGCGCTGTTCGCGGACGCCCGCCTACGCGCCCTCGACGCCGGCGAGCTGAGTGCGGCGACCGGTCAGACCGTCGAGACCCGCGCGATCGTCCTGGAGCCGGTCCGCGAACGCCCGATCGGCCCGGCCGTCGCGCGCATCCGCCTGCTCGACGGCCTCGGCGCCGGCGAGCAGGCCGTGCTCCGGGTCCAGCCCTCGGAGTACTCCGCCGCACGGAGCCGGGCGCCCGGCGCGGCGGGCCACTCCGCGGTGCCGACCGACACCGCGGCGCGCGACTCCGCGGTCTCGACCCCCGCCGCCGCGAGCGACCCCGCCTCGGCCGCCGGTGCGCCCGACGGCTCTGGGCCGCCGTCCCCGGCGGGCCGGTGGCCCGAGGTCGGGGACATCGTCGCCGTCACCGGCCGGGTCGTCGTGCTCGGCGAGTTCGACGCGTACCAGCGGCGGCGCAACGCCCACGCGGCGATCGACGCGACCCGTGTCGTCGCGACCGGAACGCGGCGCGGTGGAGCGGCCGGGGTCCTCGATGGCGTGCGGCGGCGGGCGGAGGCGGGTCTCGCCAGCGGGCTTGCCGCGCCCGAGGCGGCGCTGCTGCGCGGCATGGTCCTCGGCGAAGACGAGCAACTCACCGACCAAGTTCGCGACGATTTCCAGCGCTCCGGGCTTGCGCACATCCTCGCGGTGAGCGGGCAGAACGTGATGCTGCTGGTGGTGCTCGTGCTCGGCGCATGCGCGCTGACCGGCGTTCCACTCCGGGCGCGATTGGTGCTCGCAGCCGCGGTGGTCGTCGTCTACGTGCCGCTGGCCGGCGGTGGGCCGTCGATCCAGCGCGCCGGCGTGATGGGCGTCGCGGGCCTGGTCGCCGCGCTCGCGGGCCGACCGGCGCGGCGCTGGTACGCGCTGCTGCTCGCGGCCGCTGTGACGCTCGCGCTCAACCCGCGTGCCGCGGGCGAGCCGGGCTGGCAGCTGTCGTTCGCCGCCGTCGCGGCCCTGCTCGTCGGTGCCGGCCCGCTGAGAGTGGTGCTTGCACGCCGCATTCCGGGCGCGGCGGCGGACGCGGCTGCGATCACGATCGCGGCGACGATCGGAACGGCACCGCTGATGGCGCTGCACTTCGAACAGCTCTCGCTGGCGGCGCTGCCCGCGAACCTCCTTGCCGCGCCGGCGATCGCGCCCGTGATGTGGCTCGGCGTGCTCGCCGCGGCGGCGGCGCAGGTCGCGCTGCCGCTGGCGACGCCGTTCTCGGCGCTGACCGCGCCGCCGCTGGTCTATCTCCAGACGGTCGCCCACGTGACCGCGGCGGCGCCGCACTCCGTCGTCGAGGTCCATGCCCCTCCGGCCGTGATCGTGCTGGCCTGGGCGGCGGTCGTGGCCGCCACGATGATCGGGCCTGCGCGTCGCACGCGCTCGAGCGCCGCGGTTGCCGGTGGCGGCGGGGACGCTCGGCGGCGGCGCCGCACGCGGCGGCGGCGACCTGAGGGGCCGAGCTCCCGCGCGCGGCCTGAAGCTCGCCGCGGCCGCGGCCGCCGCGATCGCGGCGGCGCTGCTGATCACGGGGCCCCTGCGCGGCGCGAAGGCGGCGCTGCCGGCGGCAGACGAGCTCGTCGTCTCGTTCCTGGACATCGGCCAAGGCGACGCGACGCTGATCCAGCTCGGCGCGACCTCGGTGCTCGTCGATACCGGCCCTCCCGACGGTCCGATCCTCAAGCGCCTGGGGGAGGCGGGGATCGAGGCCCTTGACGCGCTCGTCCTCACACACGCCGAGGCCGACCACGAGGGTGCGGCACCGGCGGTGATCCGGCGCTACGCCCCGCGTCTCGTCGTCGACGGCGGCGCGGGCTGGAACTCGACCGTGCAGCGCGCGCTGCCGAGCGCGCTCGCCGCCGTCCGCGGACGGCTGCTCACGCCCACGGCGGGCCAGGCGATCACGGTCGGCGGACTGCGCTTGGAGGTGCTGTGGCCGCCGCGCGCAAAGGCCCGGGGAGCGACTCGACGGCAATCCGAACGATCGCGCCGTGGTCGCGCGGCTCGAGGCGGGCACCTTCTCGATGCTGCTCAGCGCCGACGCCGAGAGCAACATCACCGGAGCACTCGCGCTGGAGCCCGTCGATGTGCTCAAGGTCGCCCACCACGGGAGCGCGGATCCCGGCCTGCCGGCGCTGCTGACCCGGCTAACCCCCCGAGTCGCGGCGATCGAGGTCGGCCGCGGCAACCACTACGGCCACCCGACCGCCGCGACGCTCGCGGCGCTCAAGAAGACGGTGCCGACCGTGCTACGGACCGATCGCGACGGCACGGTGCGCCTGCACGCCGTCGGCGATCGACTGTGGGTGCAGCGTTGAGTCCGCGCGCGGACAGACCGGCGAACCTGCCCGTGCTGGCCTGGCCGGGGTGGGGCGCGCCAAACCGGGTAAGAGGTCACAGAACTGTCACCCCAACGTCCGGAGCGTCGATACGTTCTTGGCCGTCAGCCCTCGGATTTCCTCGCGGAAAGGTCTTCTGAACCGTGAACTTGCGTACTCCTCTGGTCATCGCGGCAGTCCTTGTGGCCGGGGTCGTGACGGCGCCCACGGCGCTTGCCGCGCCGTCCACCACCGTCGTCATCTCGAAAGCCATGTTCCGTGGGCCGGCGGGTGGAAACGACGAGCTGATCGAGCTCAAGAACAAGTCCGCGTCGCCGGTCGCGATCGGCGGCTGGCAGGTGTGGGGTACCAACGCGGCCGGCTCGTCGCAGACCTCGCGCGTGACGATCACCGCGGGGACGCAGCTCGCGCCGGGCGCGGTCTACCGGCTCGTCAACAGCGCGGGCGCGCAGACCGGCGACCAGACGTACGGGACCGGCGTGTCCGACGACGGCGGCATCCAGTTGCGCTCGAGCGCCGCGGCGACCTCGGTGGTCGACGCGGTCGGCGCCGTGAACCTGACCGCCGCCGCCGTGGCGCCGTTCAAGGAGGGCACCGGGCTGACGTTCCCGACGGCCAACGGGAACAACGTCTTCACCCGCAAGGCCGACGGGACGCAGGACACCGACGACAACCTCGCCGACTTCGACCCACCGAGCACGACGCCGCCGACCGGCTGTGCCGCCGACGCGAACGGCTTCACCAAGATCACCGCGATCCAGACGCTCGGCACGAGTGCCAACTGCTTCGGCCAGACGGTCAAGCTCCGCGGCATCGTCACCGGCATCGACGATCTCTATGGCTCGACCTACGACGCGATCTACAAGGGCGACTCGGGGATCTGGCTGCAGGAGGCGACCCGCGACGCGGGCGCCACCACGTCGAGCGCCCTGTTCGTCGCCGGCATCCGCCGCGACGCGCTGAACCCCGCAGGCGTGATCGGCAGCGACATCACGATCAGCGGCCGCGTCAACGTCAAGTTCGGCCAGGTCGAGCTCGTGCCCAGCGGCGTCGGCAACACCCAGAGCCCCGCGGCGCAGGAGGTCGACCTCGGCACGGTCGCCACGATCAACTCGACCGGCAACGCCTTGCCCGCGCCGGTGACGCTGGACCGCGCGGCGTCCGAGGCGCAGACCGTCGAGCGCCTCTACTACCGCTCGCTGCAGGGCATGCGCGTCCGCCTGCCCGAGGCGATCGCCACCGGCGGCGGCACCACCAAGTTCCGCGACGTCTTCGTCGAGCCGGGCACCACGGCCCAGCGCCTGTTCCGCAAGAACGACGCCGCTGCCGAGACCACGCCGTGGTCGGACAGGCCGGCCGAGCTCGGCATCGCGCCCGACGCCGGCGCCGGCAACCCGGCCGACCCGCGGCTGCCGTGGCGCAGCACCACGCAGGTCGATCTCGATCTCTTCGACGTCGTGCGCGACGTCGTCGGCCCACTGAGCTACGGCTTCAGCTTCTACAAGGTGATGCCGCAGAGCACGGACCCGGCCCCCCTCATCACCCGCGGTCCGATCAACGCGACGGCGCCGCCGACCGCGCCGGCGCAGCCCGCGGACACGCTGCGCTTCGCGAGCTTCAACGTCGAGAACTACTTCCCGGTCGGCAAGGAGAACGACGGCCACGTCATCACGCAGGCCGAGTACGACGAGCGTACGGCCGCGATCGTGCACGCGATCAAGGATCGCCTGGCGGCGCCGGACGTCGTCGCCGTGCAGGAGGTCGCCGTGTTCGCCGACGGCGCCAACGCGCTCACCGGCCTGGCGACCGCGCTCGGCAACTACACGGGCTACATCACGACCAACAACGACGGGCGGGGGATCGCGACCGGCTTCCTGGTCAAGGACGGCACCACCGCCACCAACGGCCGGCTGATCGCGGCCGACGTCAACGGCGCGTGGGCCAACACCGCCGAATGCGATCTCTACCCGGGCAAGCTGTTCGATCGCGCGCCGTATGCACTGGACCTCAAGAAGGGCGACCTGTCGCTGACGGCGATGAGCAACCACTTCGCGTCGCAGTCGCATCAGACGAAGTGCCGCAGCGACGAGGCGGCAACGCGTCCGCCAGGAGGCGGAGACGCTGCAGCAACAGGGCCGCAACGTGCTCGTGGCCGGAGACCTCAACGACTTCGAGTTCTCGACGCCGCTGGCCACCCTGACCCAGGGCGGCGTGCTCACCAACCTCTGGTACGACGCGCCGGCCGGCGAGGCGTACTCGTACAAGTACAGCGGGCACCTGCAGACGCTCGACCACATCGCCGTCACCGCGGGCCTGAAGTCGCGCCTGAAGGACATGCGCTACATCCACCTCGACAACGACGTCTACGAGCGCACGCCCACCGACGGCACCGGCATCTCCGACCACGACCCGCCGCTGGCCACCTTCGAGGCCAACGGCGCCGGAGCCAGCACCAGCACGCCCGGCACCGTCTCCGGCGACGTGCCGGCGACGCTGGCCTTGACCCTCGGCGCCCCGGCGACCTTCGGCGCCTTCGCCCCGGGTGAGGCACGCGACTACACCGCGTCGACGACCGCCACGGCCACCTCCACGGGTGCGGACGCCCAGCTGAGCGTGATCGACGCCGAGCTCGAACGCCACCGGGCGCCTGGTCAACGGCACCTACGCACTGGCCCAGCCGCTGCAGGTCAGCGCCAACGGCGCCGCGTTCGCGGCGCTGCGCACCGACAACGGCCCGCTCAGCCTGCTGAGCTGGACCGGCCCGATCAGCAACGCGGCGATCACGCTCGGCTTCAAGCAGTCGATCGGTGCCGCCGAAGGCCTGCGGACCGGCGCGTACGCCAAGACGCTGACGTTCACGCTGTCGACGACGGCGCCATAGACGGATGCAGGAGGGGGCGCCGACCGGCGCCCCCTCTATTGTCAATCGCCGTGCCACCGAGCTTTCGCGCCGCCTATCTGATCCACGGTGACGACCACGGCCGGATCGCCGAGCGCCGCTCGAAACTGCGCGCGATGGCCGAGACGGCGGCCGGTACCGCGGGCGTCGAGGTCTACGAGTCCGACCAGTGCACGCCGGCCAACGTCGCCGGCGCCCTGAGCGCGATGACCTTCGCGATGGGCCGGCGTTTCGTGATCGCCGACGGGGTGGAGCGCTGGAAGGAATCCGAGGTCGACCCGGTCGCGAAAGCGCTGGCGTCCGCGGACCCCGAGACCCTGACGGTGGCGTTCTTCGCCCGCGAGGAAGGCCGGTACAAGGTCCCCGCGAAGCTCGTCGAGGCGGTGGAGAAGGCCGGCGGCCAGATCGCGGCCGAGATGAACGTCAAGGCCTGGGATCTTCCGAAGTGGCTGGCCGAGCAGGCCAAGACCCTCGACCTCGACCTCGACCGCGACGGCGCCAAGGCGCTGATCGCCCAGGTCGGCGATCGCCAGCAGCGCCTGCTGCGCGAGCTCGAGAAGCTCGCGATGGAGCACGGCCCGGGCGCGAGCATCGGCGTCGACGAGGTCGAGGAGTCCTGCGCGACGTCGGCTGAGCGCAAGGTCTGGAGCCTGGCCGACGCGCTCGTCGCCGGCGACCGCAAGACCTCGATCGCGCTGTTGCTGGAACTGCGCCAGCAGGGCGAGCGCGTGACGGGCCTGATCTACAACATGGTCCGCCGGCTCCGCGACGGCGTCGCGGTCGCTGAGGCGATCCAGGCCGGCCAGTCGGCCGCCCAGGTCAAGAAGGGCCTGCGGATGCCGCCACGCGCGGCGGACAAGTTCGTCAAGGACGTCGCGAGCCGCGACGTCGAGGCGCTGCGGCGGGCGCTGTCCGCGATGGCCGACCTCGAGGTCGAGAGCCGCGGCGGCGAACTGAGCGAGGACACCGAAGCGATCCGGGCAGTCCTCATCGCCACCCGCTGAGCGGGTCATCCCCGCGTTCTGAGAGGATCCGGCCTTCATGTCGCTCGAGAATCCGGATCCTCCGCTCGTCTCGCCGTTCCCGCCGATCGCGGATTACGGCTTCCTGTCGGACTGCGAGACCTGCGCGCTCGTCGCCCCCAGTGGCGCCATCGAGTGGATGTGCCTACCGCGCTACGACGGTCCCAGCGTGTTCGGTGCGCTGCTGGACCGGGACGCCGGCACGTTCCGGCTCGGCCCCGCCGACACGATGGTCCCCGCGGCGCGCCGCTACCTGCCGGGGACGATGATCCTCGAGACCTCGTGGGGCACCAGCCGTGGCTGGGTGATCGTGCGCGACGTGCTGCTGGTCGGCCCGTGGCACGACACCGATGAACGCTCGACCACGCATCGCCGCGCTCCCACCGACTATGACGCCGACCACGTCCTGCTGCGCACCGTGCGCTGCGTCAACGGCTCGGTCGAGGTCCAGCTCGAGTGCGACCCGATCTTCGACTACGGCCGCCGCTACGCGACCTGGGAGTACGTCGGCGACGGCTACGGCGAGGCCCGCGCGACGGCCGAGGGCTGGCCGACGCAGCTGACGCTCACGACCGACCTGCGCGTCGGCTTCGAGGGCTCGCGCGTCCGCGCCCTGACGACGCTGCACGACGGCGATACGGCCTTCGTCGCGCTCGCGTTCAGCTCCCATCCAGGCCCGAAGACGTACGCCGAGGGCTACGACCGCCTGGTCAAGACCGCCGACTACTGGCACCAGTGGCTCGGTCACGGGACGTTCCCCGACCATCCCTGGCGCCAGTACCTGCAGCGCAGTGCGCTGACGCTCAAGGGCCTCACCTACGCGCCCACGGGCGCCATGATCGCGGCCGCGACGACCTCGCTGCCCGAGACCCCCGGCGGCGAGCGCAACTGGGACTATCGCTACTCCTGGGTGCGCGACTCGACCTTCATGCTCTGGGGCCTGCACTCGCTCGGCTTCGAGTGGGAGGCCAACGACTACTTCTACTTCATGCAGGAGGTCGCGCAGTCCGACGACCTGCAGGTGATGTACGGCATCCAGGGCGAGCGCGAGCTGATCGAGGACACGCTCGACCATCTCTCGGGCTACGACAACGCCCGCCCCGTGCGGATCGGCAACGGCGCCTACAACCAGCGCCAGCACGACGTGTGGGGCACGATGCTGGACTCGATCTTCCTGCACGCCAAGTCGCGCGATCACCTGCCCGAGCGCCGCTGGCCGCTGATCGAGCGCCTCGTCGAGGCCGCGATCGAGAACTGGCGCAAGCCCGACCGCGGGATCTGGGAGGTACGCGGCGAGGACAAGCACTTCGTCTCCTCCAAGGTCATGTGCTGGGTCGCGTGCGACCGCGGCGCTCGGCTCGCCCGCATCCGCGACGCCCACGAGCACGCGGCGCGCTGGCAGTCGCACGCCGACGAGATCAAGGCCGACGTCATCGAGCACGGCTGCAAGAACGGCGTCTTCACGCAGCACTACGACACCGACGCCCTGGACGCCAGCGCGCTGCTGATCCCGCTCGTGCGCTTCCTGCCGCCCGAGGACGAGCGCGTGCGCAAGACGGTGCTGGCGATCGCCGACAACCTGACGATCGACGGCCTCGTGCTGCGCTACCGCGTCGAGGAGACCGACGACGGCCTGATCGGTGAGGAGGGCACGTTCACGATCTGCTCGTTCTGGCTCGTCAGCGCGCTGAGTGAGATCGGCGAGCACTCGCTCGCCCGCGACCTGTGCCAGAAGCTGCTGGGCTACGCGTCACCGCTGCATCTGTACGCGGAGGAGATCGATCCGCGCAGCGGCCGGCACCTGGGCAACTTCCCGCAGGCGTTCACGCACCTCGCGCTGATCAACGCGGTCATGCACGTGATCCGGGCCGACGAGAAGCTCGCGAAGGGAATCCAGCCGCTCTCCGCGCAGGATCAAGCCGAGCCGGCGACGTAGAGCCCGGCGGCGATGGAGGCCCCCGATCGCAACGATCGGGGGATCAACCAGCGAAGAGCGGTGCTACGCGACGGGGGCGCCGCGGCGCAGGCGTTCGGCCCGTGCCTTCTTGCGCCCACCGGTGTTGGCGTGAAGCGCGCCGCGCTTCACAGCCTTGTCGATCAGCGAGACGAGCTTGCGGTGCTCGGTCGTGATCTCGTCCTCATTGCCTGCGGTCACGGCGGTCTCGAGGCGCCGGAAATACGTCTTGATCTGCGACGTGTAGTGGCGGTTCTCGAAGCGCTCACGCTGTGAGCGACTGTTCCGCTTAATTTGTGACTTGATATTGGCCATAGTGAAGAGGCCGCGGGAAGGCCGCAGCGGCCGCGTACTATAGCGCGCCGCTTGGCTTCTCAGGACTCACCCCCGGCGCGCCGCACGGCGGTCAACACGCTGATCTTCTCGGCGCTGACGGGTCTCTCGCGCATCGCCGGCCTGATCCGCGAGGTCGTCGCGGCAGGGTACTTCGGCACCACGGGCGCCGCCTCGGCGTTCACGCTCGCGTTCCAGATCCCGAACCTGATCCGGGCGCTGGTCGCCGACTCGGCGCTCTCGAGCGCGTTCGTGCCCGTCTTCAGCGAGCTGCTGGTCGAGAAGAAGCGCCGGGAGGCCTACGCGCTCGCAAGCGCGCTGGCCGGGCTGCTGCTGGTCGCGCTGACGCTGATCACGATCGCCTTCATCTTCCTGGCGCCGGTGATCATCCCGCTGTTCACGGGCGCCGGAGTTCACGCCGGCGCTCGACGCCCTCTGCGTCGGCCTCAGCCAGGTGCTGTTCCCGATCGTCGTGCTGCTCGGGCTGACCGGGCTCGCGGTCGGGATCCTCAACGCGCACGACCACTTCACGATCCCGGCGCTCGCGCCGCTGGTCTGGAACATCGTGATCATCGCCGGGATGGTCGGGCTCGCGCCGCTCTTCGAGGGCGACGACAAGCTCTACGCCTACGCCATCGGGGTCGTCGCGGGCACGCTCGTCCAGCTGCTGATGATGATTCCCGGCGCTGCGCCGGATCGGCTTCCCGGTCGCCCAGATCCGGCTGCCCAGGCGCGACGACGTGCGCGTCAAGCGCGTGCTGCTGCTGATGCTGCCGGTCTCGCTCGGCCTCGGGCTGATCAACATCAACCTGCTGCTGAACTCGGTCATCGGCTCGCTGGTCTCCGACCTCGGTCCCGCGGGCGATCGACGCCGCCTTCCGCATCTACATGCTCCCGCAGGGGATGTTCAGCGTCGCGGTGGCGACGGTCCTGTTCCCGCAGCTCTCGCGGCTCGCGGCGCGCGGAGGACTACAAGGGCATGCAGGCGACCATCGGCGACGGCCTGCGCCAGATCGCGCTGCTGCTGATCCCGGCCGGCGCGGCGATGCTGGTGCTCTCGGACCCGATCATCCAGCTGGTCTTCCAGCGCGGGGAGTGGACGCGCGGCCTCGACCGACCTGACCGGCGACGCGCTCTTCTGGTTCGCCTTCAGCCTGCCGTTCAGCGGCTTCGTGCTGATGCTGACGCGCGGCGTTCTTCGCGCTGCAGCGGCCGTGGGTGCCGACGACGCTGGCGGTCGGCTCGCTCGCGATCAACGCGATCGGCTCCTACCTGCTGTCCAAGCCGTTCGGGATCGGCGGCATCGTGATCGGCACGACGCTCTCCAACGTCGCGCTCGTGGTCGCCGAGGCGATCCTGCTGCGCCGCGCGCTCGGCGGCTTCGAGACCAGGCGGACGCTGTTCGCGCTCGTCCAGATGCTGGTCGGGGCGGCGTCCTGGGCGCGATCACCTACGCCGTCTGGTGGGGTCTGCACGACGTCTTCGGCGTCTCGCTGCTCGCCCAGGTGGTGTCCGTCGGCGCCGCGCTCTTCGTCGGCGCGCTGGCCTACGCGGCGGTCGTTCTCGGGCCTCGCGATCCCTGAAGCACGGCAGATTGTCGACCTGTTTGCCGGGCTCCGGGAGCGAAGCGGTGATGAGTCCGCAGGCGAAGCCTCGCGACGAGGCCTGCTCGTAACCTAAGAGTGCTTTGGCCGACCAGAAGCACATCCGGAACTTCTCGATCATCGCCCACATCGACCATGGGAAGTCGACGCTGGCCGATCGGATCCTCGAGCTCACCCACACCGTGGACCCGCGCTCGATGCGCGCCCAGCTGCTCGATTCGATGGACCTCGAGCGCGAGCGCGGGATCACGATCAAGGCCCAGGCGGTGCGCGTCTTCTACACCGCGGCCGACGGCGAGATCTACCAGCTGCACCTGATCGACACGCCCGGGCACGTGGACTTCACCTACGAGGTCTCGCGCTCGCTGGAAGCGTGCGAGGGCGCGCTGCTCGTCGTCGACGCCTCCCAGGGCGTCGAGGCGCAGACCGTCGCCAACACCTACCTGGCGATCGACGCCGGGCTCGAGCTGATCCCGACCATGAACAAGGTCGACCTGCCGGGCGCCGAGCCGGAGCGGGTCGCGGGCGAGATCGCCGAGCTGATCGGCGAGCCGCCGGAGGCGATTCGACGCATCTCGGCCAAGACCGGCGAGGGCGTCAACGAGCTGCTGGAGCAGATCGTCCAGCGCGTGCCGCCGCCGTCGGGTGACCCGGTCGCGTCGCCGCGCGCGCTGATCTTCGACTCCGAGTACGACCAGTACCGCGGCGTGATCGCCTACATCCGCGTCGTCGACGGGACGTTCCGCAAGGGCGAGACGATCATCGGCATGCAGACGGGGACGCAGGCCGACATCGACGACATCGGCTTCTTCACCCCGCAGCAGCTGCCCGCGGAGACGCTCTCGGCAGGCGAGGTGGGCTACCTGATCACCGGGATCAAGGACGTCTCGCAGCTGGCCGTCGGCGACACGCTGACGACCAAGAACCATCAGGCGACCGAGGCCCTGCCCGGCTACCGCGACGTCAAGCCGATGGTCTTCTGCGGCCTGTTCCCGATGAACAACGACGACTATCCGGAGCTGCGCGACGCCCTCGAGAAGCTGACGCTCAACGACGCGGCGCTCTCCTGGGAGCCGGAGACCTCGGACGCGCTCGGCTTCGGCTTCCGCTGCGGCTTCCTCGGCCTGCTGCACATGGACATCGTCCGCGAGCGCCTGGAGCGCGAGTACGACCTCGAGCTGATGGCGACGATGCCGTCGGTGGAGTTCGAGATCACGCTCACCGACGGCTCGGTGATCCCGGTCCACAACCCGACCGACATGCCCGACCCGGCGCGCATCGCCGAGGTCCGCGAGCCCTACATCCGCGCCTCGATCCTGACCCCGAAGGAGTACATCGGGCAGATCATGGAGCTCTGCCAGGACCGTCGCGGCAACCACTCGGGGATGCACTACCTGTCGTCCGAGCGCGTGCAGCTCAACTACGACCTGCCGCTGGCCGAGATCGTGCTCGACTTCTTCGACCAGCTCAAGACCCGCACACGCGGCTACGCGTCGCTGGACTACGAGCCGATCGGCCTGCGCCCCTCGAACCTGGTCAAGCTCGACGTGCTGCTCGGCGGCGACGCCGTCGACGCGCTCTCGATGGTCGTGCACCGCGACAAGGCCTTCGAGCAGGGCAAGCAGATGACCGAGCGGCTGCGCAAGCGGATCCCGCGCCAGCAGTACGACGTGCCGATCCAGGCCGCCGTCGGCGCCAAGATCATCGCCCGCGAGACCGTCAAGGCCTACCGCAAGGACGTCACCGCCAAGTGCTACGGCGGCGACATCTCGCGCAAGCGCAAGCTGCTCGAGCGCCAGAAGGAAGGCAAGAAGCGGATGAAGCAGGTCGGCCGCATCGAGGTGCCGCAGGAGGCGTTCCTCGCCGTGCTCGAACTGAGCGACGACAAGTGAGCGAGCCCGGCCAGCGCCCGTCGAGGCCCCAACGGGCTGCCCCGGGCATTCCGGAGGTGGCCGGGTGACGCATTCCGACTCCTACCTCGTCGGGCGCGAGAAGATCCGCGAGTACGCGTCGGCCGTCGGCGAGACGGCCGCGATCTGCCACGACGTCGAGGCCGCCCGGGCCGCGGGCTATGCGGACGTCGTCGCACCGCCGATGTTCGCCGCGGTCTACTCGTGGCGCGCGATGGGGCCCGCCGTGCTCGACCCCGAGGTCGGGATCGACTTCACGCGCCTGGTCCACGGCGGACAGGACTTCACCTGGCACGCGCCGGTCGTCGCCGGCGACGAGATCACGACCGAGGCGTCCTTCGTCGAGAAGGTCAAGCGCGGCGAGATCAATGTGTTCACCTTCAGCTCGCGCTCGGTCAACCAGCGCGGCGAACTCGTCTGCGAGGGGACATGGACGAACTTCGTGAGATGACGGTCACGCCCGACCGCTACCTGACCTACCGGTACGCGGGCGCGTCGGGGGACTTCAACCCGATCCACCTCGACGACGAGTTCGCTCGCTCGGTCGACCTCCCGAGCCGGATCCTGCATGGCCTGTGGACGATGGCGCAGGTCGCGCGTGCCACCGGCGAGGCCGCCGGCGACCCGCTGGCGCTGAAGTCGCTCTCCGTGCAGTTCCGCGGGATGGGCGTGCCGGAGAAGGAGATCACGGTCACTTCGAAGCTGCGCTCCGAGGGCGACGGCGAGGCGGTCGTCGACTGCGAAGCCGTCCAGGACGGCAACAAGCTCGTCCGCCGCGGACGCGCGGTTCTTAGAACTCTGAAGGGTGCTGACTCCCCGCCAAGCCCTGCTGCTCGGCAAGGTGGTGGACGGCTTCGCGCAGACCGGGCAGCCGGTCGGCTCCAAGACGCTCGCCTCCGACCCCGACGTACCCGCCGGGCCGTCGACGATCCGCAACGAGCTCGCCGTGCTCGAGGAGAACGGGCTGCTCGCGCATCCGCACACCTCGGCGGGGCGGATCCCGACCGACGCCGGCTACCGCTACTACGTCGACTGCCTGCTGCCGGAGGCGCCCGCGGCCGAGCTGCGGCTCTCGCTGGTGCGGCGCGAGGTCGACGAGGCGATGCGGATGACGACCGAGACGCTCTCGCAGGTGACGAACCTGCTGGCGATCGTCAGCGCGCCGCCGATCGGCACGACGACGATCCGCCACATCGAGGTCCTGCTGCTGCAGCCACAGGTGCTGATGGTGGTCGTGATCACCTCGACCGGCGGCGTCTCCAAGAAGGTCTTCACGTTCGACCGGCCGGTGGATTCGGGCCTCGACGAGCTGGGCGGGCTCCTATCTCAACGAGCGGCTCGTCGGGATGGGGCTGGGCGCGCGGATGCTGCACTCCAAGCTCGACGACCAGTCGCTGACGGTCGGCGAGCGGGCCTTCGTGACCGAGCTCTCGCCGGCGTTCACCGAGCTCGCCGAGACGGCGGAGGACACGCTGTACGTCGACGGCGCGCACCGCCTGGTGACCGAGTACCGCTTCCAGGACCTCTCGCAGCTGAACGCGCTGATGGAGATGCTCGAGCGGCGCGTCTCGATGCTCGGCGTGCTCTCCGCCGCGCTCGACACGCGCAACTCCTACGTGCGCATCGGCGGCGAGAACCCGCAGCCGGCGCTGCACTCGCTGTCGCTGGTGGCCGCCAACTACGGGTTGCCGCAGCGCAATCTGGGCACTGTGTCGGTGATCGGGCCGACGCGAATGGACTATGCGCGGGCGATCCGTTCCGTGCGCGAGGCGGCGTATGAGCTGTCGCGCTTCATCGAGGAGCTGTACTGAGTGCCGCGCGATTACTACGAGGTCCTGGGCGTCGACCGCGAAGCGGACGAGACGACGATCAAGAAGTCCTTCCGGCGGCTCGCGCGCGAGCTGCACCCGGACGTCAACGCCCACGATCCCGAGGCCGAGGAGAAGTTCAAGGAGGCCGCCGAGGCCTACGAGGTGCTCTCGGACGCCGAGCGGCGCCGCACCTACGACGCCTACGGCCACGAGGGCCTGAAGTCGGGCGGCTTCTCGCCCAACTTCGAGGGCTTCGGGTCGATCTCGGATCTCTTCAGCGCCTTCTTCGGGCAGGGCGGCGGCTTCGACTCCGCCTTCGGCGGCACGCGGATGCGCGGCGGCGCGGTCCAGGGCGGCGACGTCGGCCTGGCGGTCGCGATCACGCTCGGGGAGGCCGCGAGCGGGACCTCGGTCGAGGTCTCCTACGACGCCACGGCGCTCCTGCGAGACCTGCCACGGCAACGGCGCGGAGCCCGGCACCCCGATCGTCACCTGCGACCGCTGCAACGGCGCCGGCCAGATCCAGGCCGTCCAGCGCACGCGCTTCGGCCAGATGGTCCGCACCGCCCTGTGCGACAAGTGCGGCGGCGACGGCCGGATCGCCGAGCAGCCCTGCCACACCTGCGACGGCCGCGGCATGGTCGCCGGGGCGCGGCGCGTGAAGGTCGACATCCCGGCGGGGATCGACGACGGCCAGCGGCTGCGGATCACCGGCCGCGGCCACGCGGGCGAGCGCGGCGGTCCTGCGGGCGATCTCTACGTCGTCGTGCGCGTCAAGGAGGACGAGCGCTTCATCCGCGACCGCGAGGACCTCGTGACCGTGGTCGACGTCTCCGCGCCGCTGGCGGCGCTCGGGACGACGATCCAGGTCCCGACGCTCGACGGCGACGTGCCGCTCGACGTCCCGGCCGGAACGCAGCCGGGGGAGACGATCGTGATGTCCGGCCGCGGGCTGCCGCCTTTGGGGCGCGGCCGCACGGGCGATCTGCGGGTCGTCATCAACGTCGTCATCCCGCGGCGGTTGAACCGCAAGCAGCGCGATCTGCTCGAAGCAGCTCGCCTCCTCGCTGTCCGAGGACAACCTGCGCGAACCCGAGGGCATGCTCGCGAAGCTCAAGCGGGCGCTGGCCGGGTGATCCGGCTCGGCATCCGGGTTCGCGCCGAGGACGCCGAGATCGCGTTCGCGCGCCTGGAGCCGGTGCTGGCCGCGGGGGCGGAGGAGATCGACCTCATCGAGGACGACGCGGTCGAGTTCGCCGTGTACGGCGATTCGCTGCCGTCGGACGAGGCATTGAAGGCGCTGGCGGGCGACACGATCGTCTCCCTGGTGCGTTCGCCCGTGGACGCCGGCTGGGCGCGGGCGTGGCAGGACCATCTCGCGCCGGTGACGGTGGGCGCGCTCACGATCCGCCCGCCCTGGCTCGAGGGCGACCCGTCGGATCTCGTCATCGACCCGGGCCCGTCCTTCGGGGCGGCGTCGCACCCCACGACGCGGTTGTGCCTGGAGTTGCTGCAGGAACTGGCTGCTTCTGGAGCGTTGGTCGACTGGGGCGCGGGCAGCGGCGTGCTGGCGATCGCCGCGGCCCAGCTCGGCTTCGCGCCGGTCGTCGCGGTCGAGCTCGACGTGGCCGCCGCGCACGTGGCGAAGCGCAACGCGGGCCGCAACGGCGCCGTCGTCGAGGTCGTGGTCGGCGACGTGACGATCGGCGCGCCCTGGGCGCCGACGATCGTCGCGAACCTGACGCTCCCGCTGCTGGTCGCCGCCGCAGGCGCGACCGTGCCGCCCGTCGCTGGGCCGATCGCCGTCGCGCTGCCCGACGGCGTGTCGCGTGACGCCGCGCTGCCCGCCGTCGCGTCGCGTGACGCCGCGCTGCCCGCCGCCGCTGCGACGCGGCTCATCGCCTCCGGCGTCCTCGCCGCGCACGCCGACGAGGCTGTCGCCGCCTGGGCCCCGCTCGGCTTCGCCGAGCGCGACCGGCGCGAGCTCGACGGCTGGGCCGCGCTCGTGCTGGAGCGTGCCGCGTGATCCGTCTGTCCGTACGTGTGCAGCGCGAGCACGCGGAGCTCGTCCTCACCGAGCTGATGGTCTTCGCTCCCGGCGGCCTGGAGGAGCGCGACATCGACTCCGAGACGGTCGAGTACGTCCTCTACGGCGCCGCCGGCGAGCTTCCGGCGCTGGGGGAGGTGCGCGCGGCGGTCGGCGGCGCGTTGGTCGACGTCGCGACGACCGAGCTCCCCGACGGCTGGGGCGAGGACTGGCGCAGCTTCCACAAGCCGGTCGACATTCCCGGCCTCCGGGTCAGGCCGCCGTGGGAGCCCGCGCTCGAAGGCGCGCTGGACGTCGTGATCGAGCCCGGGCAGGCGTTCGGCACCGGCTCGCACGCCACGACGCAGCTCACCCTCGAGCTGCTGGCCGCGCTCGAACCGGCAGGCGCGCTGGCCGACTGGGGCTGCGGCAGCGGCGTGCTCGCGATCGCCGCGGCGAAGCTCGGCTGGTCGCCGGTGCTCGCCTGCGACGTCGAGGTCGAGTCCGTCGAGGCCGCGCGTGAGGGGGCCGCGGCCAACGGCGTCAGCATCGAGGTCACGCGCTGCGACGTCCGTCAGGGCGGGCCGTACGCGCCGACCGTGGTCGCGAACCTCGTCCGCCCGCTGCTGCTCGAGGTCGCCGCGAACCTGCGCGAGGTGCCCGAGCGCCTGATCATCTCCGGCCTCGAAGGCGACGAGCCGGACGAGGTCGTTCCCGCCTTCGCCCGCCACGGCCTGCTCGAGGTCGCGCGGCGCGAGGGCAGCAACTGGTCCGCAATCGAGCTCAAGCGCGCTTAGACTCGCCGCCGTGATCACGCTCGACGACGTGCAGACGGCGGCCGGCCGCCTCAAGGGGGTCGCCCACCGCACCCCGGTCATCACCGGTCGCTCGCTCGACGAGGCGACCGGGGCCGGACGGGTGCTGCTGAAGGCCGAGAACCTGCAGCGCGTCGGGGCGTTCAAGTTCCGCGGCGCCTACAACGCGGTGGCCGCGCTGCCGGCCGCCGAGCGTGCGCGCGGCGTCGCGACCGTGTCGTCGGGCAACCACGCGCAGGCCTTGTCGCTCGCCGCGCGGCTACATGAGATCCCCGCCGTGATCCTGATGCCCGACGACGCGCCTCCCGGAAAGGTCGCCGCGACCGCCGGGTACGGCGCCGAGATCGTGCGCTTCGATCGCTACGGCGGCGATCGCGAGGCGCTGCTCGCCGCGTTGGTCCAGGAGCGCGGGCTCGTGCCGGTGCACCCGTACGACGACCCGCTGGTGATGGCGGGCCAGGGTACGGCCGCGCTCGAACTGCTCGAGGACGGCGGCCCGCTCGACATCCTGCTCGTCTGCCTCGGCGGTGGCGGCCTGCTCGCCGGCTGCGCGACCGCGGTGGCCGCGCTCTCGCCACAGACGCGCGTCATCGGCGTGGAGCCGGAGGCCGGTGACGACTTCCAGCGCTCGCTCGCCGCGGGCGAACGCGTGCGGATCGAGGTCCCGCGCACGATCGCCGACGGCCAGCAACTGCCGATCCCCGGCGAGCTGACGTTCCCGGTCATCCAGAAGTACGTCGACGAGGTCGTCACGGTCTCCGACGCGGAGATCGTCGACGCCATGCGCCTGCTGTTCGAGCGTGCCAAGACCGTCACGGAGCCGAGCGGCGCGTGCGCGTTCGCCGCGCTGCTCGCCGGCAAGGTCCAAGCCACGGGCCTGCGCGTCGGCGTGACTCTGTCGGGCGGGAACGTCACCGCGGCGCGCTTCGCGGAGTTGGTGGGATGAGGCCGCGACCGCGCGGCGGTGCGGCCGCGCTGGCGGCGCGGCGTCGCGCGGCGGCGCGGCCTCGCGCGGCGGCGCGGGCGGCCCGCGCTGACGCTCGCGGCGCTCGTCCTCGTTCTCGCCTCCGCGGTGCTCCACGCGGGCTGGAACGGACTCGTCGCCAACGCGAAGGACACGCACGCCACGACCGCGATCGCGCTGCTCGTCGGTGCGGCGGTCTTCGCCCTCCCGGCCGCGCTGACCTGGCGCGTCGCTCCGAGCGCGTGGCCGTATCTGGCCGCCTCGGCGGCGCTCGAGCTCCTGTACTTCGCGCTGCTGGCCGCGGTCTACACGCGCGCCGACCTCTCCTTCGCGTATCCGATCGCGCGCGGCTCGGCGCCAGTGCTCGTGCTCCTGATCTCGGTGCTCGTGCTCGGCGCGCCGGTCGGGCTCGCCGCGGCGGCCGGGGTGCTCGCGGTCACCGCCGGTGTGCTGCTCGTGCGCGGCGTCGGCCGTGCGGCGGCGGACCTGGCGTCGCTGGCGCTCGCGCTGGCCGTCGGCGCGTGCATCGCGGGTTACACGCTCGTCGACGACCGCGGCATCCGCCACGCGGGTGCGCTCCCGTACTTCGAGATCGTGCTGATCGCGTGCGCGCTGCCCTACGCCGCCGTGATCGCCGCCACGCGGGGCACGGCCGCTCTGCGCGCCGCCGCCGACCGCCGCGCCGCGGCCGCCGGCGTCGGGATGGTCACCGCCTACCTGCTCGTCCTCGCCGCGCTCGAGCGCGCCGAAGCGGCGCCGGTCGCCGCCCTCCGCGAGACCAGCGTGGTGATGGCCGCGGCCGGCGCGGCGATCATCGGCCGCGAGAAGGTCCCGGCCCGCCGCCTCGCCGGCGCGGTCCTCGTCGTCGCCGGCGTCGCCGCGATCGCCCTCGGCTGACGGCCACTGGAGCGTCGAGCACTGAGCTGCGCCGAGCGACTCGACCTGCGCCTGCTCGACGGGGTCTGACCCTGCGCTCACAGTGGCGACCGAGGCAAGGGGTCAGACCCCTTGAGCGTTGGAGGCTTAGGTCTCGATGCCCTGGACGAAGCGCCAGCGGCCGCCCTCGCGGGCCAGGCGGACGCTCCAGGTCTGGGGGGCGCGGGCGACGAAGCGGCCGGAGGGGGCGCGGGTCGAGAGGCGGTAGACGACCTGGGCGAGGGCGCGCCGGCCGGAGACGAAGACGCCTTCGAAGTCGAGCACCTTGATCTTCTGCGCGACCTCGGTGCGGCCGGCGTAGCGCTCGGCGAAGTCGCGCCGGCCGTCGGCTCCGAGCGAGGCGAGGACGGGCGCGGAGTAGACGCGGGCGAGCGTGGCCTGGACCTCCGAGGGCGAGGCGCCGCCCGTCGCCGGAGAGCTTGTTCAGCGCCGTGAAGTTGCGCTTGATGTCCGCGCGGACCTTGCGCAGCTCGCGGCGGCTGCCGACGTCGGCGAACGGCCGGATCGCGGTCGTCTCCTCGTGCTTGCCGAGCTTCGCG
Organism: uncultured Solirubrobacteraceae bacterium; assembly: GCA_963848475.1. Taxonomy (GTDB): domain Bacteria; phylum Actinomycetota; class Thermoleophilia; order Solirubrobacterales; family Solirubrobacteraceae; genus Solirubrobacter. Next base: position 258,990 of record CAWKDW010000015.1, read on the forward strand.
GTGAAGTTGCGGATGGCTCCGAGCCCGGGCAGCGCACCGCGGTCACGCAGGATCTGCGCCGGGTCGGGACTGTCGGCGAGCAGCTTGCGGAACTCCGCGGGCACGCCGGCCGTGCTGACCTGGGGTGACGTGGCGGCGCCGGCGCCCGCGTCGTCCGAGCGCTGCTTGAACAGCATCACGCCGATGACGACCACGGCGACCACGAGCGCGATCCGCACCATGCCGTGAAGTTAGCCCTGCGCGCCGGCTTCGGCATGAGTCCCAGGACCCAATCGTGGCGTGGGCCTACGTACTGGGAACGAGCCCGGCGGCGACGAAGCGATCCGCCGTCCCGCCGTTGGCCTCGATCACCGAGCGCGCGCGCAGGCAGGACTTCAGCCGGCGCGGCGGGACGCTCGGATCGATCCGGACGACCTGGCCGGCCTTGTCGAGCCAGATCAGGTCGAGCGGGAACCGCATCGTGAAGGTGTGCACCGAGCGGCAGCGCGGGATGTGCAGCGCCAGCGTCTCCGGCAGCTCGTCGAGCTTCGCCAGGCCCTTCATCCGCGAGGCGCGCGTGTGCGCCTCCACGACCCGCAGGCCGCCGCCGAGCTCGCGGCCGGGCAGGCCGTCGAGACGTGGGCAGGCAGCGCTCGCCGGCTCAGCCGATGCAGAACTCACAGACACTGCGCGGCTTCGCCGCGGGCGCCTTGTAGCTCGGGGCGGGCTGGGCGGGCGCGACGTACGTCGGGACGGGGGTCGCAGCCGGCGGCGCCGGCGCCGGCGCCGCGGCGGGTGTCTCCCGGTCGCGGGCCTCCTTGGCCTTCTTGCGCGCCGCGGCCTGTGCGTCGGCGACCTTGCGGCGGTGGGCACGCTGGGCGCTCGCGCGCTCGCGCCCGAACGCGATCCGGGCCTTGCGCTCGGCGGCGACGGTCGCCGCGGCAGCTTGCTTGGCGGCGGCGGCCTTCTCGGCGGCCGCGGCCTCGATCGCCGCGGCGTCCACGGTCGCTGTGGCGACCGGGGTCGCGGCCGGCGTCTTCGCGGCCACGGGCGTCGCCTCGATCGCGGCGGGCGCCGGATCGGTCGAACCGCCCAGCAGCGCCGTGCTGGCCAGGACGACAAGCCCGATCCCGGCGGCGGCGTAGATCGCCACGAGCACGACCGGATGCAGCTTGTTCTTCCGCGGCTTGCCCGACCCGGCGGCAGCGGACCGCTTGGCGGGCGCGTCCTCGCGCGCGCCCCAGGTCTGCGTGACCGGCGGATCCCAGTCGTCGTCCTCGAGCGCGATCGTCCGGACGACCTCCGGCGCAGGCGCGGCCACGGGCGCGACATCGGTCGCCGCCGACGCGGCCGCGGCGAACGCGGGCGCCGCGTCGGCCTCACGAGTCGGCGCATCGGCACCGCGCGACCAGTCACGGCCGAGCGCGGCGCCGCCGAAGGAAGCGGGAGCATCGCCAGCGGAGGCCCAGGCGGTCGGTTCGGGCGCGGGGGCGGCGGGAGCGCGCTCGCCTTCCCAGCCGAGCCCGTCGTCGTCGTCCTCCCACTCGGTGTCCTCGGCCTTGGAGCGCCAGCGTTCCACGCTGGGAAGCTCGGGTTCCGAAGCAGCGGGGACGTCAGGTTCCGGACGGACCGCGAGCGGCGAATCGGTCGCGCGCCAGTTCTCCCACGCCTCACGCGTCTGCGGAGCCCCGCTGTCGACACCCTCCCAGCCGAGATCGTCGTCCCAGCCGTCGACATCGGAGGAGGCGGGAGCGAGCCTCGTCGTCGCCGTCATCCCCGCCGCGGCGGCGGGCACCCGGGAACGCCCGCGGCCACGCTTGAGGGCGGACTTGCGGGTCTTGACCGCCGACGGGCGGCGGCGGCGCTGCAGGCGTGGGATCACCACGAGGGCGATACCGACGAGGGCGACTAGCAGGACTACGACTTCCATTTCGTCTCTCCACATACTGCCAGCTGGAGCGGCATCGACGTGCTTCTTGTTCCTTCCGTGGCCTCTATTGTGGCCATGTGCCCGCTCCGGAGGAAGACCATTCCACCAACTTTGCGCCGGCCGCGGAACCACCGCGCCCGGCGCCGGTGATCGTCGCCTTCGGGCTCAAGCCCGAGCGGCTCGTCGGCGCGGAGGGCCGGATCGACGCCGTCCCCGACCCGCCGACGGCCGAACAGGCCGGGCTGCTGGTGGACGCGCTGGCCTCGGGGATCAAGGCCGGCGGCAGCGTGATCGCGATCGTCCCGGACTGGTTCGCGCCCGAGGGCCTGCAGCGTCTGGAGATGGCGCGCACGATGCTCGACACGGCGCGCGTCGCCATCCACGTCACGTCGCTGCCGCCGCTCGCCGCGACCGCCCTGGCCTCGCTGGCCTCGAGCCTCGGCCCGCGACTGCCGTCCGCCGGGCTGCTCGCCTCGGCCCTGCCCGGGCTCTCCGAGCAGCTGCACTTCATCACCTGGCTGGGCAGCGTGACCGGCCTCAAGCATCCGACGCCCAGCCTCGGCCAGCACGTCTCGAGTCTGACCCCGGGCAGTGCGTTCGGCGTCTCCTCGTACCCGGAGCCCGCGGTCCACAAGATCCAGCAGGGCCAGACCTCCGTCCCGCTGCCGAACCTGGTGCGTCCCTCGCGGCTGATCGTCGCGGCGCGCAACGGTGACGCGAACTGGATCACGGGACCCGTCAACGCGCAGCTGGGCAACCTGGCGCTGGTGCGCGTCGAGGCGACGCCCGGCGGTTCGGACTACTGGGGCACGAGCAAGCTCGTCGAGGCCGTGATCTGCCCGGCGGACCCGGACGGCCTGGCGCGTGAGCTGATGCAGTCCGTCGACTCGTGGGGCTGCCGCTGGTGCGGCGAGCTGATCGCCCGCTCGCCGTGCCCGCTCTGCGGCCACCGCGCCCGTCCGCGAAGAAGAGGGCCTCGCCTCAACAGGGCGCACGCAGGTAGGTCGCCGGCTGACCGCCCGGCGGCGTGTTCGCGGCGGAGATCGCGACCTCGCCGCGCTCGAAGTAGCGCCGCTCGCCGCAGGTCTTGACGCCCTGAGAGCGTGATCTGGCGCGGGGACGAGGTCGCTGCCGCCGCCCGCACACGTCGGCTGGCAGGTCGAGCACGCGCAGCGAGCCCGCGCCGACGGCGCCGTCCTCGCCCCAGGTGCGTCCAGTGCAGCCCGCTGAGCCCGGCATCGGAGGCGGTCTCCAGCGCCGAGGGCTCGACGCTGACAACACCCGCCGGGTCGACGACCCCGATGGCGCCGCCGTCCAGAAGGGCCGCGCCACCTCGGCCGCCGGTGGGACGAGCTTCGGGACGGGGACCGGCGGCGTCACGCCCGCGGCGGCCGTCGCGGGCCCGTAGACCGCCGGATCGGGTGCCCGCGACACCGCTGGACCCTCGTCGTCCAGGACGCCGCACCCGGCGAGCGCGAGCGCGAGGCGGACGCGACGACGAGCAGAGCCCTCACGTGCAGTACTTCTCCAACAGCGCGGTGGCCTGCAGGGCGACCTGGTCGTAGCGAAGCGGATAGCCCGAGATCTGGACGGCCTGCGCCAGCTGGCCGGCGCTCATCCCGCCGCTGTTGATGCGCGAGGCCCGGCGGATGAACTCGCCCGCGGCGCCGGCGGGGTCCATGATCGAGTAGCCGACACCCCAGCCCTGCGAGGGGCGCTGCTGGAAGACACCGATCGAGTCGCGGTCGCCGTAGTTGAGGTTGTGCACGCCGGACTCGACGATCGCGGTCTCGAAGGCCGCGAGGCGGACCTTCGGCGAGGCGTTCGCGCGGTCGAGCGCGCCGCAGATCGCCTTCGCCACGTCGGGGTCGGGCGGGCCGCCGTAGAAGCCGCCGGAGGCCAGGCCGCCGAGCCCGCCGAAGGGAAGGTACGAAGCGTCCCAGTCGATCAGCTTGACCTCGAGCGCGGCCTCCTCGAGCGCGCCGACGGCGCCGCCGGTCCCGCCTCCGACGCCGATCGCGCCCGAGTTGGCGACGTCGATGTGGATGTGATCGGTGTGCCCCGCGGCCTGCCAGATCGTCCGGAAGCCGGCGGCCTGGACATCGGCGACGATCCCGTCGATCAGGGACTTCTCAGAGCCGGGTCCGGAGTCCGCGTTGACGTCGAGCGCACCGGAGTTGCGGCACTTGTAGTGGTAGCCGGTGCCGGAGTGCATGTCGCCCGGAGGCGAGCCGGCTTCCGCGTTCTCGGCGACCGCGAACCCGTGCGCGCGCAGCAGCTCCGCGAGCTTGACGAGGTCGTTGGACTTCGCCGAGCTGCCGCAGGTCGGCGGGTCGCTGATCTCGTCCTCGAGGTCGTCCCAGTCGGACTCCTTGATCGTCGAGATCGCACCACCGCCGCTGGAGCCGATGCTGCCGGCGCCGGGGATCGCGATCACGTCGATGCGGGCGCGGGCATGGGCCGAGCCCTTCATGCCCTCCTGGTCGATCTTCTCGGCGCCCTTGCCCAGAGACTCGTTGGTCGAGGCCGTGACCTTGACGTCGACGCCGCGGCGCGAGAAGCCGGTGACGTGGCCCTTGTTGCGCTGGGCGTAGAGCTCGGCGGCGGCGCGGACCCGCAGCCCGTCGATCAGATCGAGGTTGGAGGTACCGCTCGTCGCGACCTGCTCGAGCAACTGCCGCTTGACCTCCTCGGCGGCGCCGAGCGCCGCGGCGTCCGCGGCGGTCTGCGCCTCGGTGGAGAAGATCGCCGCGCGTCCGACCTGGAAGAACAGCACGCCGAAGGCGAGCACCGACAGCATCACGACCATCAGCCCCGGAATGATCTGGCCGTCCTGGCGCCGGAGGTTCACCCGGGAGAATGTAACTCCGAAGTCCGGGGTACTCGTGGGTCCGAGGACCCAAATCGAGCTTGGGACCAAGGCTCATCTTGGGGGTGGGACCTGTCAGGCACAGCGACCAGCGCCTATCGTGCGGGACGGAACCCGGACCGTGAGAACGACTGATCAGCAAGGAAGCGGATGAACCCTCGACAGCGACGTGCGGTGCTGTTGCTCGTCCTCGCCGGGGCGGGCCTGATCGGCGTCTTCGCGCTCGTGGCCAGCTATGTCTCGGACATCGAGACCCAGGTCGGCGACAAGATCGCCGTGCTCGAGCTGACCAAGGAGGTCAGGGCCAACGAGGCGGTCCCGGACGACAGCGTCCGCGAGGTCATCGTCCCCAAACGCTGGGCGCCGGCCGCCGCGCTGACTGACCGGACGAAGCTCATCGGCGTCGTCGCCGCCGCCGATCTCGCGCCCAATTCCGTCCTCCAAGAGGGCATGCTCACGACCCCGCCGGAGATCAACGAGGGCGAGCGTGAGGTCGCGATCCTGGTCGACGCGGCAACCGGGGTGGCCGGCAAGATCGAACCCGGCCGCGAGGTCGACGTGATCGCCTCCTACGCCGCCGAGGCCGGCGATCCGGACAACAAGATCAAGCCGAAGCCCGCCCGCTCGATCGTGATCGTGCCGGGCGCCAAGGTGATCGCGGTCGGCCAGCCGCGCGAGAAGCCGGCCGCCACCGCGGAGGACGCCCGGCAGGACCCGGCGACGGTCATCCCGGTCACGTTCGCGCTGACCAAGCGCCAGGAGCTCAAGGTCGCGCACGCGCAGGTCTTCGCGGCCGACGTCCGGCTCGCGCTGCTGCGCCAGGGCGACCCGGCCGAGCGCACGCTCGGCGAGACGATCTTCCGCGGCCGCGACCCCCGCAAGACCGACGAAGGGGTCGTCGGCGGATGAGCGCGCGCCTGGTGATCGCCGTCGCCGACGACGAGACCGCCCGCCGCGCCGCCGCCCAGGCCCGCGAGGCGGACCTCGAGGTCGTCGACATGGTGATCGACTCCGACGAGCTCTACCGCGCGCTGCGCCGGCTCGACGTCGACGTCGTCCTGCTCCACGACGCACTCGGCGGCACACCGGTCCTCGACCTCGCGCGTGAGCTCGCCGCCGCGTTCCCCGAGGTCGCGCTGATCCTGCTCGCCCACGAGGACTCGCCCGGGCTGCTGCGCTCGGCGATGCAGGCCGGTCTGCGCGACGTGATCGCGCTCCCCGTCGCGCTGGAGTCCTTCGAGGCCAGCGTCCGCGCCGCGTCGCAGTGGTCGCGGACGATGCGCGACCGCGTCACCGGCGAGGAGTCGGCGGGCGCGACGCTCGGCGGCCAGCTGATCGCCGTCGCGGGCTCCAAGGGCGGCGTCGGCACGACGACGATCGCGCTCCATCTCGGCCTCGCCGCGGCGCGGATGGCGCCCGGGCGCCCGGTCTGCCTCGTCGACTTCGACCTGCAGAAGGGCGATTTCCGCTCGCTGCTGGACACGCCGCACCGGCGCAGCGTCGTCGACCTGGTCGTCGTCTCCAACGAGATCTCCGTCCGCCACCTGCAGGAGACGCTCTACACGCACAAGGACGGATTCCGGCTGCTGCTGGCGCCGGAGGAGGGCGAGAAGGCCGAGGACGTCGACTCCGCCGTCGCCCGTAACGTGCTCAGCGCCGTCAAGGCGCGCCACGCGCTGACCGTCGTCGACATCGGCGCCGTCGCCACCGAGGCGACCGCGATCGCGGCCGAGATGGCGACCCAGGTCATCGTTGTGACCACGCCGGATGTGCTGGCGCTGCGCGGTGTGCGGCGCATGCGCGCGCTCTGGAAGCGGCTCGGCGTGCGCGAGGACGAGGACGTCAAGGTCGTGCTCAACCGGGCCTCGCGCCGGCGCGAGATCCAGCCCGACCTGGCGCGCAAGGTGGTCGGCGACACGATGACCGCGACGCACATCCCGGCCGACTTCAACGCGTTCGAGGCCGCGGTCAACACCGGCTCGCCGAGCCGGCTCGAGGACGGCAAGATGCTCGCCGCGTTCGAGGCGCTGGCCAACGAGCTCGAGATCGTCCCGGCGGCGGAGGAGATCGTGTCCCGCGACGACGAGCCGCGCGGCCTGCTGGCGCGCCTCGGCGGCGAGCGCGGCCAGAGCACCGCCGAGTTCATGGGCCTGTTCCCGGTCCTGATGCTCGTGATCCTGTTCCTCTGGCAGGTCTCGCTGACGGGCTACACGTACGTCACCGCCGGCCACGCCGCCCGCGAGGGCGCCCGCGAGCTCGCGGTCGACCCGTCCGGCTCGGGCACCGGCAAGCCGTACTACCAGGCCGCGATCGAGGACATCCCGGGCTCATGGCGCAAGGGCGCCGAGATCGAGGTCCGCGGCGACGTCACGGTCTCGGTGCAGCTGCACGTGCCGGTGCTGATCCCCGGCTTGCACTCGCCGCTGACCGTCGGCTCGACGGCCGACACCGTGCTCGAGGACGGCAGCCTCACCGATCGCCAGGACACGACCCCGCACAAGGGCGATTTTGGGGAGAACGGGAACTGGAACTGATGCTGCGGCGGCTTCTCACCGAAGAGCGCGGGCAGGCGTCGACCGAGCTGATGGGCATGCTCTGGTGGCTCGTCCTCAGCGCGCTGTTCGTCTGGCAGCTGCTGCTGGTGACGTGGTCGGTCGATCAGGCCGCCAACGCCGCGCGCACCGCCAGCCGCGTCGAGGCGAAGCACGGCAACGCCGAGAAGGCGGCCCACTGGGCGGTCTCCTCGGGCCTGCGCGAAGGGATGAAGGTGAACATCTCCGGTGAGACGGCGACGGTGAGCGTTCGCATCCCGATCGTCTTCCCCGGCCTCGGCGACGACCACCTGCGCGTTGCGCGCAGTGCGACACTTCCGAGCTGACGTGGGGCTGCGCGATCGCATCGTCGCTGAACGTGTCCGGGGCGATGACGGCTCCGGGGACGGTGTCAGCTATTACCGGCAACGGCTGCTCGAGGAGGTCGACCTCTCCGAGATCGCCATCCTGTCCGAGGAGCAGCGCCGCGCGCGCCTGGAGCGCGTCGTCGGGCGCATGGTCTCACGCGAGGGCCCGGTGCTCTCGACGGCCGAGCGCTCGCGGCTCATCCGCCGCGTGGTCGACGAGGCGGTCGGCCTCGGCGTGCTGGAGCCGCTGCTGGCCGACGACACCGTGACCGAGATCATGGTCAACGGCACCGACGAGATCTACGTCGAGCGCGACGGCCGGATCGAGCGTGCCGACATCGCCTTCTCCGACGAGGCCCAGCTCTACCAGACGATCGACCGCATCGTCTCGACCGTCAACCGCCGCGTGGACGAGTCCAGCCCGATGGTCGAC
>CAWKDW010000016.1:0-241596 GCA_963848475.1 uncultured Solirubrobacteraceae bacterium
GACCTGACGGCGAACCTCACCCGCCGAGACCGTCGGCGTGCGCCTTCAGCGCGTGGAGGGTGCGCGCATTCTCGCGTTTGAACCCGAGCACGATCAGCGGCTGGGCGACGCGCAGCGAACGCGGGATCTCGAACGTGACGACTCGGCCGACGTGCGTCGACGCACCCACGGGGGTCAGCGTGAGTCGGAGGACGACGTCGATCGTTCCAAGGCCGAACTTCAGCGTCATCGGTTGATGGAACGTGACCCGCGTCGGTCGCTCGAGCTCGGTCACCGTGCCGTTGCGCACGCCGAGCGGGCCTGGCTCACGGTAGGTGGTGCCGAGCACCACCGGGTTCGACGAGACGCCGTGGGTGCCGCGAAAGGCTGAGGACTTGTCGAGCCAGTGCGGTTGGCCGTCGAAGTCGAGGATCGTGTCGAAGACCTTCTCCGCCGGGCAGTCGATATCGGCTTCGGACGTCAGGGAAAGGCTCATGGGTGCGGGCGGGGCTCGCCGCCTTGACGCCGGTCGGGCGGGTCCATAGCGTCCCACAAACGTGGCCGCGGGCGCGACGCACACCGACGAGACGTTCCCGCTGCCCACGGCGGACGGGGTCCCGTGCTTTCTCACCCACGTGCACGGGCCGCGGAAGCCGACGAAGGGCCCCGTGATGCTCGTCCACGGCGTCGGCGTGCGCAACGAGATCTGGCGCCCGCCGAACCCCTACACGCTCGTCGACGCGCTGCACGACGCCGGCTACGACGTCTGGATGGAGAACTGGCGCGCGAGCATGGACGTGCCGAACAACACGTGGACGCTCGATCAGGCCGCGGTGCTCGACCACCCGCTCGCCGTCAAGATCGTCCTCGAGCAGACCGGCGCGAGCTCGCTCCAGGCGATCACGCACTGCCAGGGCTCGACCAGCTTCATGATGTCCGCCTGCGCCGGCCTCATACCCGAGGTGCGCACGGTCGTCGCCAGCGCGGTGTCGCTGCACCCCGTGGTCCCCACGATCGCCGCCCTCAAGCTCAAGTACGTCGTGCCGCAGGTGTCTCGGCTGCTGGGGTACCTGGACCCGCAATGGGGTCACACAGGGGCGCCGTGGGTGCTGCCGAAGCTGCTCACCGCCTACTGCAATCTCTCCCGCCGCCATTGCACGAACGGCGTCTGCAAGGTCTCGAGCTTCATGTTCGGCTCCGGCGACCCCACCTTGTGGACGCACGAGCAGCTCACGGCACAGACGCACGAGTGGACCAAGGACGAGTTCGGCCCGGCGCCGCTGACGTTCTTCCGTCAGATCTCCGAGTGCGTGCAGCACGGGCATCTCATCAGCGTCGACGGTCGCCCGGAGCTGCCGTCGAACTTCGTCGCCCAGCGGCCGCAGACCGACGCGCGCTTCTCGTTCATCACCGGCGGCCTGAACAACTGCTTCCTGCCGGCCAGCCAGCAGCGCACGTTCGAGTGGTTCGAGGGCTTTGAGCCGGGGCGCCACTCGCTGCACATCGTCCCCGGCTACGGACACCTCGACGTCTTCCTCGGCAAGCACGCCGACAAGGACTGGTTCCCGCTCATCGTCGGTGAGCTGGACAAGCCGGCGTGACGCTCAGCCGGGGGTGATCTCCGGCCTCGTCTCGCCGGTCCGGCGGCGGTGGGACTCGGTGTACGCGTGCGAGCGGAAGTGCAGCAGCGGGTCGGCCGACGGCTCGATGCCGGGCGGCACGTTCAGCGGGTCGAAGACGAAGCCCTCGACGAGCGCTTGGTCTTCATGCGGACGGTCGACGGTCAGCCGCCCCGCCACGACCAGCGGCCGATCCTCCGGCCACAGCTTCGTGACGTCGTCGGTCGGGTCCCCGGGCTCGCCGAGCTGAAAGACGAGCTCCCAGGCGACCGGCCCGCGGTGCACGCGCCGCCGCATCTCCGAGACCAGGTACTGCGGGGGCAGCATCTTGTCGTGCTCCTTCGCCATCGAGGCGATCCCGGCGACGGGCATCCAGCGGAAACGGAAGGCCTGCCGGGCGCCACGCGCGTCGATCGCGTAGAAGGCATGCAAGCCGTTGAAGCGCGTCGTGGCGAAGCTCAGCGTCGGCTTCAGCGTCGCCGCGGTCACGACGCCTCCGAAGGCGTTGGGGTGGCGAGCCACGAGCGCCGCCAATCGCAGCGGGTTCGGCAGCCCGCCGGGCAGCGTCCGTTGCGCCTCGATCAGCGCCTTGAAGCCGTCCGGTGTGCTCGCGGCGAACTTCTCCAGGCTCAGCGCTCCGGAGGTGGTGTTGCCGCCGGAAGGCAATTCGAAGCGCACCGCCATCCCGAGCCCGTTGCCGAGCGTCGCGCTCTTGCGGTCTGCCATATACGGGCTCACGCCGCCGTTGGAGAGCCGGACCACGGTCTCGATCGGCTCACCCTGGAGGTGCTCGGCCGTCGTCAGCGCGGCGGCCTCGGCGGTCGCCTCGAAGCGTCCGCGGAAGGCCACGCCGCGCGCATGGGCGCGACGGAAACCGGGGACGCCTCCGCCCACCTCCTCCATCACGTCGAGCACGCGCTTCACCCGCCGCGGGCCGCCGAGCTCGTCCGGGTCCTGGCTCACGGCGTAGATCCTCCTCCGCCGTTGAGTGGCGAGTCAAGCGGCTAGCGACCGCCCGCGACGCGCAGGATCGCGCCGGTGACGTAGGAGGCATCGTCGCCGAGCAGCCAGGCGACGGCGGCGGCGATCTCCTCGGGCTCGCCGGCGCGGCCGAGCGGCGTCTGCGCGCCGATCCGCGCCGGGCGCTCGGGGTCGAGATGGATCTCGGTCCAGACGGCGCCGGGCGCGACGGCGTTGACGCGGATGCCGTCCGGGCCGAGCTCCTTGGACAGGCCGATCGTGATCGCGTCGACCGCCGCCTTCGAGCCCGCGTAGTGCACGTACTCCCCCGGGCCGCCGAGCGTCGCCGCTCCCGAGGAGAGGTTGACGATGGCGCCGCCGCCCGCCGCGGCCATGACCTGCGCGGCGCGGCGGGCGCACAGCAGGACGCCGACGACGTTGACGGCGAAGACCCGCGGCAACTCGTCGACGTCGATGTCCATGAGCTTGCCGACCGGGCCGGTGATGCCGGCGTTGTTGACCAGCCCGGTGACCGTGCCGAGTTCCGCGGCGGCCGCGAACAGCGCGTCGACATCGCTCGCCTCGGCGACGTCGGCCTCGACGGTCAGGCAGCGCGCGCCGGTCTCGAGCACCGCCGCCTCGCTCGCACGCGCACGCGCGGAGTCGGAGCGGTAGGCGAGCACGATGTCGTGACCGTCGGCGGCGAGCCGGCGGCAGATCGCGGCGCCGATGCCGCGGCCGCCGCCGGTCACCACGGTCAGCGGCCGCGCCACTACAGCGCCGCCGCCAGCAGCTCCCGGACCGTCCCGGGAACCCGCCCGGTGAGCCGCTCGACGACATCGGTCCGGGCGCTCAGCGCGCCACTTCGCGTCGCGGCGCCGAACGTCGCATAGATCTCGGCCATCGCGGCGGGCATCCCCGCGTGCTCGACCAGCCCCGCGGCGTACGTGGCGTCGTCGACCTGGACGACCTCCACGGGTTTGCCGCCGAACTCGGAGTAGAGCGCCGCGAGATCGGCGGCCGACAGCGCCTCGGGTCCCGTGACGTCGTAGGCCTGGCCGTCGTGTCCGTCGCCCAGCAGCACGGCCGCGGCCACCCGTGCGCAGTCCTCGCGCGTCACATAGGCGGTGCGGCCGTCGCCGGCGTTCGTCACCAGCTGACCGGTGGCCAGCGCGGCCGCCGCGCCGCGCGGCTGCAGGTCCGCGTAGATGCTGTTGCGCAGGAACGTCCACGCGACGCCGCTCGCCCGCATCGCCTCCTCGGTCTGGAGATGTTCGGCCGCGACCGCCGACGGATTCTCAGGCCCGGGATTGACGATCGACGTGTAGGCGATCGCTCCCACGCCGGCCCGTACCGCGGCGCCGATCGCCGCGATGTGCTGCGGGACGCGCGCGCCGATCGTCGGCAGGCTGACGAGCAACAGGCGCGAACCGCCCGCGAAGGCGGCGTCGAGCGAGGCGGGGTCGTCGAAGTCGGCGCGGCGCACGTCGCCGCCCAGGCCCGAGAGCGTCTCGGGCGTGCGCGTGACGAGGATGACGTCGGAGGTCTGCTCGACGACGAGTTCTGCGACGCGCCGGCCGAGCTGGCCCGACGCTCCGGTGATGACGAGGCTCATGTCCTGCATGCTCGCACCGCGGGCGCCTCAGGAGCCCTTAGAGCGGGTTGGCGGTCACCAGCACCGAGTCGCGCTTCTTGTGCGCGCGCTCATAGGCCAGCACCGTCTCGAGGCGCTCGGGAGTCGCGCCGCGCAGCGCGCTGCCGATCTCGGTCCTGCTCAGGGCGTCGTAGCCGGGCCACGGCTCGTCGCCCTGAAGCGCGGCGATGCGCTCCAGAACCTCGGCGCGATTCTGATGGTCGCGCTCGTGCGCGGCGAGCCGGTTGAGGTCGCCCTGGGAGACGTCGCCCATGCGGGCCATCACCTGCTCCGTGCTGAGCGCGTCGTACCCCTTCGCCGCAGGGTTGGCGCGAACCGCGGCAGGCGCCGGCGCGGGCGCGGGCGCCCGCTTTCGCGTCAGCCGTTCGAGGAAGCCACTCACGCGGCGGCCTTCAGATGCACCGGCTCAGGCGTCACGGCACCTGAGAGGCAGCGGACCTCGCCGTGGACACGGCTCTGGAGGCGCCGGTCACGCTCCGCCTCGGTCGCGCCGAGCATGTGGCGCGTGAACAGCGGCGTCGGAAGTGCGACGACCGGTCGGAGCTGGATGGCGGCGCTCATGGCGCGCCTCCTCTGGGTTAGGGCGAGCGGCCCAGCGGGCCGCATCGCTCAACCACACTAGCGGGGGGCCTGTGGGCGGCAGCCCGGCAGGTCCCACCCTGCAGCGCGACTTCGCCTCCGGGTCGTCCGGCAGCGGAGTGGGGAAGCCGCGCGGCTGGACTTCGCGGGCTGCTCGCAAGGGGTGAAGCTATACCGCGACCGGCTCCTCCTCGCGCTGCGGCTCCGGCTTGTCGATGCTCTCGACGAGGTGACCCTCGAGCGAGACGTTCGGGAGGATCCTGTCCATCCACTTCGGCAGCCACCAGGCGTGATCGCCGAGCAGGGTCACGACCGCCGGGGCGATCACGAGGCGCACGAACAGCACGTCGATCAGCACCGCCAAGCCCAGGCCGAGGCCGAACATCTTGGCGATCACATCGGGCTGGGTGACGAAGGCCAGGAAGACCGAGGCCATGATCAGACCGGCGAACAGGATCACCTTCCCGATGCGCGAGAGCCCGTGGATCACGCTCTCGCGCGGCCGGTCGCCCTCGTTGTAGGCCTCGTGGATGCGGGAGAGCAGGAAGACGTTGTAATCCATGCTCAAGCCGAAAAGGATCGCGAACATCATCACCGGGATGAACGACACGATCGGCACGCCGGAGTCCACGCCGAGCAGGCTCGCGCCGATGCCCTCCTGGAAGACGGCGACCACGACGCCGTAGGCGGCGCCCACGGAGAGCAGGTTGAACAGGGCGCTCACGAGTGGGATCCAGAGCGAACGGAAGGCCATGATCAACAGCAGCACCGACAGGCCGATGACGACACCGATGAACAGCGGCAGCCGCGACGCGACCTTCGAGGAGAAGTCCTCGAAGCCCGCGGTGTTGCCGCCGACGTAGACCTTCAACGGCGTGCCGGCGACGGCGGCCGGAATCACGTTCTCGCGCAACCTGGCGAGCAGGTCGCTGGTGCGCTCGTCCTGCGGTGCGGTCTTGGGGATCGCGATCACGGTCGCCATCTCGCCGTCCTGGCTGACCTGCGCCGGCAGCGCCGCCGCCACACCGGGCGTGGCGGCGACGGCCTTCTGAAGGTTCTCAAGCTGCGCCTGCGTCGCGTCCTCGCCCTTCGGGATGTCGACCGCGAGCAGGAACGGGCCGTTGGAGCCGGGGCCGAACGCTCCGCTCAGGCGGTCATACGCGATCCGCTGCAGCTTGGACTCGGGCTGGTTGCCATCGTCGGGCTGGCCGAGGCGCAACTGCGTGACCGGTGCGGCGAAGATCAGCAGGATGAGCACGCCGAGGCTGATCGAGACCCAAGGCTTCGAGGTCACGATCTCGCCCCAGCGGGCGAAGGCCGGGGACGGCAGGACGTGCTCGGGCTTCTTGGGCTCCAGCCGGCGCCCGAAAGCCCCGATCATGATCGGCAGGATCGTCAGCGCCGAGACGACGACGGCGCCGACCGCGATCGCCGCCGCGATGCCGAGCTTGCCGATGAACGGGATGCCGATCACGAGCAGGCCCGCGATCGCGAGCATCACGACCAGGCCGGCGGCGACGACCGAGGCGCCCGAGGTCGCCGCGGATTTGGCCGACGCGTCGCGGCGGCTGTCGCCGGCCGCGATCTGCTCGCGGTATCTGCCGATGATCAGCAGCGCGTAGTCGATGCCGGCGCCGAGACCGAGCATCATCGCGATCACCGACGCGAACGCCGGCAGGCCGAGCGGCGCGGCGAGCGCGACCAGCAGGATCTGGCCGACCGCCACGCCGATCAGGGCGCCGATCAGCGTCGCCGCCATCGCCGCCAGCGAGCGGAACAGGACCGTCAACAGGATCAGCGCGATGAAGACGCCCACGAGCTCGCCGATCGGCGCGTCCTGTTCGGAGCCGACGTCGATCAGCATGCCGCGGGCGGCGAAGTCGACACCGCTCTGCTCGACGCTCTCGCCGGCCGCGATCAGCGCCTCGCCGTCGGGCTTCTCGACCGCGCTCGGGTCGAGGTCGTAGCGCACGTCGACCGACGCCAGGCGCCCGTCGGGCGACAGCGAACCGCCCTCGGCGAACGGGTCGGCGACCGAGACCACGTGGTCGAGGGCCTTGACCTTGGCCAGCGTCGCCTCGATCGCGGCCTGGTTCTCGGGATCGGTGACCTTGCCGTCCTCGACGCTGAAGACGAGCGTCGAATCGGCGCCCGCGAGCGCCGGGCTGTGCGCCTTGAAGAGGTCGATCGCCTGCTGGGTCTCGGTGCCGGGCGCCGAGAAGTCGTCGGCGGCCTCACCGCCCGCGCCCGCGGCGATCACCAGCACGATGAGTACGAGCAAGGCAGCGACGGCGCTGCGCTTCCAGTGTTCGGTCAAGTTGCGCGCGAGGCGCGCCAGCAGCAGTGACATCTGATCTCCGGGAGAGCGAAAAGCGATTGGGGAGGCGTCACAGCGTACTCATGAGACGGCGGGCCGCGGTGCCCGCCTCGGCGCCAACCAGAGCACCGGCGCGACCACGATCGCGGTCGCGCCGATGGCCAGCGCCGCGACGCCGATCGAGTCCAGCGCGTAGCCGCCGAGCAGCGCGAGGCTCGCTCCGAGCAGCGCTGAGAGGAGGTCGTTGAAGCCGATCAGCTTGCCTCGCTCGGACGCGCTGGTCAGATCGACGAGCTGCGCCGTGGCGGCCACGAACGAGAGGTTCCAGCCGACGCCGAGACCGAACAGCAGTACGGCGGTCGCAAAGACGGTGTCGAAGAACATCAGCCCGAACGTCGAGCACGCCATCACCAGCAACCCGCCGGCCAGCGCCGGTCCGCGGCCGATCCGGTCGATCAGCGAGCCGACGAAGAGCACGAGCGCGTACATGCCGAGCACATGGGCCCCGATCACGGGGAAGACGCTCGACTGCGCGTGGTGATGATGTTCGACGACGACGTAGCCGCTGAGGTTCATGACCGAGACCATCACGCCGAAGCTCGCCAGCGCGGCGAGCATCGCCGGCCGCACGCCGGGGCGGCGCAGGATCTCCCGCAGCGGCGCGGCGGGCGGCGCCGGGCCCTCGAGCGAGTCGGCCGCGATCCGTTCGGCGATCACCTTCGGATCAGGACGTACGAGCAGGACGAGAACGAGCGCGATCAGGCTGATGCCCGCGGCCGCCAGCCACGGAACGGTGAGCGCCGCGGCGTCGAGCTCGCGCCCGGCGAACAGCGGCCCGAACACCGCAGGGCCGAGGATCGCGCCGAAGACGGCGCCGAAGAGGACGTAGGAGATGCCCCGCGCGCGGCGCTCGGGCGGATACATGTCGCCGGCCGCGGTCCGGATCAGCAGCGCGATCCCGCTGGCCGCGCCAGTGACCGCGAACCCCGCGATCACGGCGACCGTCGAGCCGATGTTGGTGGCCAGCGCCGTCAGTGTGCAGCCGGCGCAGGCGAGCAGATAGCCGCCGGCGATCACCGGCCTGCGCCCGATGCGGTCCATCAGCCGCCCGGCGGGCACCGCCGCGAGCCCCGACGCGATCAGGAAGATCGCGGGTCCGAGCCCGAGCAGCCCTTCGACGCCCGTGACGAGCACGAAGGTCAACGACGAGACCGCGGCGACGAGCTGCAGCACCGACGAGTACACGGCCATCGCTCCCGCGAGCAGCAGCGTGTTGCGGCGGACCGGAAACTCGGGGGTCACGCGACCGCGGACCGGTAGCCGTCAGGGTCGGTGGGCCCCTCGGTGGCGACCAGGAGGACGCGGTCGAGTGCGACGGCGTCGCGCAGGGCGGCGCAGTCGGCGTTGGAGCGAAGCGCGTGCAGCGCGGCCAGCGCAGCGGCGCCGCAGTCGCCGATCGCGAGGCCGGCGGCGGCCAGCTCGCGCATCGCGGCGTGCGCCTCGGCGTCGCTGACCGTGACCGTGCCGCGGATTCCGGGCCGCAGGCTCGGCCAGGCCGCCTCGCTGACCTCGGCGCAATCCAGACCCGCCATCGCCGTCCCAGGCGTCGGGACCGGTGTCGGCGTACCGGCGGCCAGCGATGCGGTCAGGCAAGCCGCGACCGAAGGCTCGACGGCGATCACCGCGACCCCGGCTTGCGCGCCCCAGCGCGCCGCCGCCGCGCCCAGCGAGCCCACGCCGACGGGGACCAGCGCGACGTCAAAACGGCCTTCGAGCTCGGAGAAGAGCGTCGCGTAGCCGTCGATCACCCAGCGCGCGGGGGCGGACGCACCGACGTCGGCGAGCTCGAAGCAGCCCGGCCGGGCGCCCTCCGCCGCGGCCTTCGCGACGGCCTGCTCGTAAGTCCCGTCGACCACGATCACCTCGGCGCCCTCGGCCGCGATCGCCTCGGCGGCGCGACGCCGCCGCGCGGGCCGGGAGATACACCCGGCACGTCAAACCGCGCAGCGCCGCGACGTGCGCGACGGCCCGGCCGTGATTGCCCGCGCTGGCGGCGACCAGCGTGTGGATCGCCGGCTCAGCGCGCAGCGCCCGCTCGGTCGCCCACGACGCGCCGAGCACCTTGAACGCCGGCAGCCCGAGACGGTCGGACTCGTCCTTGAGCCAGACCCCGCCGCCGAGGTCGCGCAGCGGCGTCGGCCGGTAGCCGTCGAGACCGCGGTGGAACGCCAGCGCTTCGGCCGACGGCGCCGGCACCGCGGCCGGGTCGTAGGCGGGGTTCAGCAGCCCGCTCACGCGCAGAACTCCGCGGCGACGGCGACGAGCGTGCGGGCCACGGTCTCGGTGTCGGCGAGGCTGACCCACTCGACGGCCGCGTGCGCGCCCTCCCCTCCCGGCCCGTACATCACGGTCGGGATGCCGGCCGCCGCGATGAACGCGGCGTCGGCCCAGTACGACGCGCCCGCGACGCGGCGCATCGCCGGCGGCCGAGCGCACCAGTGAGACGATCTCCGCCGCGGGGTCGATCGAGAACGGCTCGCGCACGAGCAGCGTGCGCTGCGAGCCGTCCGCGCCGCCGATCAGCGACGCGACCTCCGCCTCGACGCCCGCGGCGGTCTCCCCCGGCAGCGTCCGCCGCTCCAGCGAGAGGACGCAGCGGGCTGGATAGCTGGAGAGCTCCGCGCCGCCCGCGATCAGCGACGCGTGGACCGAGCCGCGGCCCAGCAGCGGATGCGCGTGCTCCGCCAGCGCGCCGTCCAACTCCCCCAGGCGCGTCAGCACCGGCCCGGCGGCGGCGATCGCGTCGACGCCCAGATGCGGGCGCGAGCCGTGCGCGGCGACGCCGTTGAGCGTGATCTCCGACCACACGAAGCCCTTGTGCGCGACGACGACCGACAACTCCGTCGGCTCGGTGACGATCGCGGCGTCGGCGCGCAGGACCGGCAGCACCTCCTGCACGCCGAGGCTCGCGTGCTCCTCGTCGGCGACCGCGGCGACCACCACGTCGCCGCGCAGGCCCCTCCGCGCCGCCTCACGGCAGGCGAGCAGGCACGCGGCCAGCCCGGCCTTCATGTCGTAGCTGCCGCGCCCGTACAGCCGGTCGCCCTCGACCCGCGCGACCAGCGCGTCGACCATCCCGGCGGCGCCGACCGTGTCCAGGTGCCCGCACAGCAGCAGCGTCCGTCCCCCACCCGAGCCGGCCGCACGTACGATCACGCTCGGGCGCCCAGGGGTGGACTCCAGGACATCCGCGGAGAGCCCTGCGGCCCGTGCCCAGCGCGCGACGAAGCGCGCGATCTCGGCCTCCCCCGCCCCGCCCGGGACCAGCGACGGGTTGATGGACTCGATCGCGACCAGCCGCGACGTGAGCTCGAGTGCGTCCATCAGTTGGCGCATGCTGGCATGATGGTGCGGGATGAGCGTTGAGCCCGAACCGGACGCCTTCCGGCCGCCTCGTTTCGATGTCGCGGTCACCGACGACCCAAGCCGCGACGGCGTGGTCCTCCACGTCAGCGGCGAGCTCGACCTCGTGACCGAGCCGGACCTCGAGGCCGCGCTGAAGGCGACCGGCGGGCGGCCCGCGCGGATCGACCTCACCGAGCTCGCGTTCATGGATTCGACCGGCCTGCGTGCGCTGCTGAGCGCCGCACGCGAGTACCCCGGCCTGCAGATCAGCGGCCCGCTGCAGCCGCCGGTCCAGCGGCTGCTCGAGCTCACGCAGACGCTGACGATCCTGCCCTACGTCACCGCCTAGTGCCTAGTCGGCCTCGCCGAGGTCGGCGACCATCGTCACGCGGTCCGCGACGACGAGGTTCACGCCCGCCTGGCGGTACTCCTCGATCGTCTCCGCGTCGAGCCCGTCGTCGGTGATGATCACGTCCAGCGACTGCGCGGACCGCACCGTCAGCAGCGACGAGCGGGTGAACTTCGTCGAGTCCAGCAGCCCGACCTTGGTCGCCGCGGCGTCCGCCGCCGCGTTGAGCGTGTCGGCCAGGGCGCTGCGCGAGGTGGTGAGCCCGTGCTCGAGCGTGATCCCGGCCGCCGAGATGAACGCCGTGGCGATGTTCAGCTCGACGAGGAAATCGACGGTCCAGCGCCCCGTCAGCACGCGCATGTGCTGATTGAGCTCGCCCGGCGGGACGATCACGTGGATCGTGTCCGCGGTCAGCCCGAGGGCGATCGCGGGCGAATTCGTGACGAGCGTGAGCTCCGTCGGCGGCCGTAGCTCGAGCGCTCGCGCGAGCGCGAGACCGGTCGACGAGGCGTCGACGAAGATCGTCGACCCGTCCTCGACCATCTCGCGCGCCCGCAGGGCGATCGAGTCCTTCTCGTACGCGGCCTCGCGGACGCGCGCGCTCCACGCCGTCTCGATCCGCGGCCGCATGTCCGGTAACGAGCGTGCCCCACCGCGAACGCGCTCGAGCAAGCCCCTCCCCGGAGAGGAGCTCGAGGTCGCGATGGACGGTCACCGGCGAGACGGCGTGCTCGGTCGCCAGCTCGGCGAGCGAAGCGCCGCCGTCACGCTGGACACGCTCGAGGATCCGCGCACGCCTGAGGACCGGCGGCAGCGGGGCGTCGATCATGTTCGTGCGATTGCCGACTCCGTGTCGGCGTCGAACAGGTGGACGCGATCGAGATCGACCGAGGCGCGAACCTGCTCGCCGACCTTGAAGCTCGTCGTCGGGGGTGCCTTGATGACGACCCGGTGCTCGCCGATCTCGATGTCGACCAGGGTGCGGTCGCCCAGCGGCTCGACCGCGTAGACCGTGCCCTCGAGCGTCGCCGACTCCTCGCGGACGTCGAGCGAGAGGTCCTCGCTGCGCACGCCGAACAGCGCCTGCCGATCACCCGCGACACTGAAGCCCGGGTTCGGGAGCGACCAGCCCGCGCCCTCGAGCCGGCCGTTGACCGTGCACTTGAGCAGGTTCATTCGCGGGCTGCCCACGAACGACGCGACCCAGCGGTTCGCCGGGCCGTCATAGATCTCCGTCGGCGTCCCGACCTGCTGGACCGTTCCCTCGCGGAGCACGGCCACCTGGTCCGCCATCGACATCGCCTCGACCTGATCGTTGGTGACGTAGAGGAACGTCCGGCCCAGCGAACGGTGGATGCGGGTCAGCTCCGTGCGCATCTCGACGCGCAGCTTGAGATCGAGGTTGGTCAGCGGCTCGTCCATCAGGAACGCGCGCGGGTCGCGCACGAGCGCGCGCCCAAGGGCGACACGCTGCATCTCGCCTCCGGACATCTGCGCCGGCTTGCGCTCGAGCAGCCGCTCGATGTGCAGCAGCTCGGAGACGCGCTTGACCGACGCGTCGATGTCGGCCTTGGACAGCTTGCGCGCCCGCAGGGGGGACGCGATGTTCTCCGCCGCCGTCTGCTTGGGGTACAGCGCGTAGCTCTGGAACACCATCGCGAGATCGCGTTCCGCCGGCGTCGCGTTCGTGGCGTCGATCCCCGTCAGGTGAATCGACCCCTTGTCGGGCTTCTGGAGCCCGGCGATGACGCGCAGGGTCGTCGTCTTGCCGGCGCCCGACGGGCCGAGCAGCACGAAGAACGCGCCGTCGGGAACGTCGAGCTGGAGGTCGTTGAGGGCATGGACGTCGCCGAAGGACTTCGAGACGTCGCGCACGACGATCGCGGATCCGGTCATCGGCTCACCACCTGCTCGGTCTTGGGGTCGTACGCCGGCGGTGCGGCGCCCTCATGGCGCACGGCCACGATCTGGTCTTCATTCAGGCGGTTGGTCGGCGGCATCCGGACGTGCAGCAGCCCGGCCTCGGTATCGACGACGTAGATCGTCTCGTCGCCCAGCGCCTCACGCGAGACGATGCGCCCGCGCACGGAATCCTCGTCGAGCGCCTCGCTCACCTCGAAGCGCTCGGGCCGCACGCCGGCGATCACGCGATCGCCGCGCTTGAGGCCCTCCGGAGCGGCGATCTTGAGCCCGCCGGCCGCGGTCAGGTGACCGTTGGTGACCTCGGTCTCGATCAGGTTCATCGGCGGCGAGCCGATGAACCGCGCGGCGAACAGCGTCGCAGGCCGGTCGTAGACCTCCATCGGGGCACCGACCTGCTCGAGGTTGCCCTTGTTGAGGATCGCGATCCGGTGGCCGAGTGCCATCGCCTCGGTCTGATCGTGGGTGACGTAGATCATCGTGGTGTTCAGGCCCTGCTGGACGTGCTTGACCTCGGCACGCATGTCGGCGCGCAGCTCGGCGTCGAGGTTGGTCAGCGGCTCGTCCATCAGGAACGCCTTCGGTTGGCGCACCATCGCGCGGCCGAGCGCGACCCGCTGCTGCTCACCGCCCGAGAGCTTGCTGGGCTTGCGGGCCAGGTACGGCTCGAGCTGCAGCATCCGCGCGGCCTCGTTGACACGCTCGACGATCTCCGCCTCCGGCCGCTTGGCCGCGCGCAGCGGGAACGCCATGTTGTCGCGCACCGACAGATGCGGGTACAGGGCGTAGAACTGGAACACCATCGCGATGTCTCGCTGCGACGGGCGCAGCCCGCTGACGACCTCGTCGCCGATGATGATCTGGCCGGAGGTCTCCTGCTCCAGGCCCGCGATACAGCGCAGCGTCGTCGTCTTGCCGCAGCCCGACGGGCCGAGCATGACGAACAGCTCACCGTCACCGATCTCGAGGTTGAGCTCCTCGACCGCGACGGTGCCGTCCGGGAACGCCTTGTGCAGGCGCTTGACGAGAACTTCGGCCATTAGCGCCGCACCGCCCCGAGCGTCACGCCGGCGACGAGGTACTTGCGCACCAGGAAGGCGAACACGAGCACCGGGATGGCGAACACCATCGCCGAGGCCGCGACCAACCCCCAGTCGACGGTCGTGCCGCCGATCAGGCCGGCGATCGCCGACGGCGCCGTGCGCGTCTCCGGCGTCGTGATCAGGAAGATCGAGAACACGAACTCGTTCCAGGAGAAGATCAGGGCGAACACGGCTGTGGCCGCGATCCCCGGGATCAACAGTGGCAGGATGACGCGCCAGAAGGCCTCGAAGCGCGAGAAGCCGTCCAGCATCGCGGCGTCCTCGTACTCCTCGGGGACCTCGTCGACGAAGCCCTTCATCATCCAGATCGTGAACGGCAGGTTGAACGCCGAATACACGAGGATCAGGCCGAACCGCGTATCGAGCAGGTTCAGGTCGCGGAACATCAGGAAGACCGGGATCACGACCACGACCGGCGGGATGAAGCGCGTGGACAGGATGAAGAACAGCTGGTCCTTCTTGGCCGGGATGTTGAAGCGCGAATAGGCCCAGGCGGCGGGGACGCCGAAGAGCGTCGCGATGATCGTCGAGGCGCCGGCCACGATGACGGAGTTCTTGAAGCCCGACAGCACGGGGGAATCGGCGCTGAAGACGTCCTTGAAGTGATCGAGCGTCGGACCGAAGCTGAACACCTTGGCCGGGACCGCATAGACGTCCTTGATGTCCTTGAGCGCCGTCTCGAGCATCCAGACGACGGGGAACAGCATCACGATCGCGAAGATGGTCAACGCGATGATCTCGACCGCGGCCCCGAACCTGGGCCGCCGGCGGATGGGCGGAGGGACGGTCTCGCCGGCGATCCCCGCGTCGGCAGTGCCGGCGGATTGGATGTGAGCGGCCATCTATCTCTCCTGAAGACGGTTGAGGTAGCGCAGGTAGAACTGGGCGAGGATCGTGACCACGATCACCATCAGGATCCCGAACGCGGACGCGCGCCCGGTGTCGAATCCGAAGAAGGCGACCTTGTAGACCTGGAACGAGAGGGTCTCGGTCGTGCCGCCAGGCCCGCCTCCCGTGAGGATGTAGACAAGATCGAAGAGCCTGAAGGCTTCGATCGCGCGGAACATGACCGCGATCAGCAGCAGCGGCCAGACGAGCGGGAAGGTGATCCGCCGGAACTTGAACCACTCCGAGGCGCGATCGATCTCGGCGGCCTCGTAGAGGTATTTCGGCACCGCCGTCAAGCCCGCGAGCGCGATCAGCATGATGAACGGCGTCCATTGCCAGGTGTCGACGATGACCAGCGACAGCAGCGCCAGGCGCTGGTTGGTCAGCCATTCGAAGCGGCCGAGACCGAGGCTGTCCGAGAACGAGTTCAGGACGCCGAACTGCACGTCGAGCATGAACTTCCAGAACAGCCCCACGACGACCGGTGACAGCATCATCGGGATCAGGAAGAGGGTGGTGAGGGCCCCGCGGCCCTTGACCCGGCGCGAGATCAGGAAGGCGATCGTGAAGCCGATCAGCGTCTGCAGGAAGACCGCGCCGAGGACGAAGATGAGGGTCGTGAGCGCACGTTTGTGCGTCACGGGCGACGTGAGCACGTCGACGTAGTTGTCGAACCCGACGAAGCTTGCGGGCACATCGCGCGTCACCGAGTAGTCGGTGAAGGACAGCCACACGAGCCGAACCAGCGGCCAGATCGAGAGGAACAGCAGCAGGGCCAGCGCCGGCGCGATGAACAGGCCGGCCAGCCACCGGTCGGTCAGGAACGCGAACCGCTTGGCTGCGGGCGGCGCTTCCAACTTCTCGACGGGCGGGGAAGCGGAGGGCGGTGTTTGGAGCGTGTCGGCCATGTGGATGGAGGGCGAGAGAGATCAGGGGGCCGGGCTCAGGCTGAGCCCGGCCCCCTGAAGATCACTGCTAGTGGCCGCTCTCGTCGAGAATCGACTGCTCTTCGCTGGCCATCTTGTCGAGCGCCGCGTCGGGCTGCTCGGTACCGCTGATCGCCGCGTTGACTTCGGTCGAGTGGACGTTCAGGAGCTTCGCGTACTCGGGAAGGTTCCAGAAGTCCTTCAGGCGCGGCACGGATTCCGTGAACACGTGGTTGTACGGCTGCGCCTCGAGGAACTCGGGCGAGGACAGCACGTCGTTACGGGCCGGCACGCCGCCGAGCTCCGCCCACTTCTTCTGCGCCTCAGGCGTCTGGAACCACTTGATGAAGTTCAGCGCCTCGGCCTGCTTCTCCTCCGGGATGTACTTGGAGACGTGGAGGCCCATGCCGCCGAGCGGCACCTTGTCCGTGACCTGCTTGGGCAGCGGCGCGAAGCCGAGCTTGGCCTCGATCTCTTCCTTGGTCGTGCCGAGCTTGGAGCTCTTCGGGTCCAGGAGGCCGCCCATGGCGGCGATCCACTGGAAGCCGACGCAGACCTTGCCCTGGCTGATCGCGGCGTTGACCTCGTCGATGAACCAGTTGCTCGAGCCCTTAGGCGTGAGCGGCACCATCTGGTTGACGAGCACGTCCATCGCCTTCTTGCCGGCGGGGTCGTTGAGGACGCCCTCGATCTTGCGATCGTCGGCGTTCCACAGCTGGCCGCCGTAGAGCGCGTTGAGGACGTTGTAGGTCACGGCCGCGGCGTCGCCGGTGCCGGCCTGATGGAACGCGAGGCCGCTCATGCCCGGGTTGTCTTCCTGGCACTTCTTGGCCGCCGCGATCATGTCCTCCCACGTGGCGGGAGGCTCATCGCCCATGAGGTCCTTACGCCAGATCATCGACCACGTGTCGCCCAGCAGCGGCAGACCGTAGGTCTTGGCGTCGGGGTTGGCCTCACCGGTCTGGTTCTGCGGGTACTGGCCGTACGCCGCGAGGAAGTACGGGTCGTAGACCGAGGTGTCGATGTTCTCCTTCACGAAGTCCGTGAGGTCGAGGATGCTGCCGTTGGTGACCGCTTCACCGATGTTCTGGGAATCCAGGATCGGCAGGTCGAAGTTCGTCTTCTTCGCGGCGAACTGGGTGAAGATCGCGTCGTGCCACTGCGGGTTGGGCACGGTGTTGACCTTGACCGTCACGTTCGGACGCGTCTTCGTGTACTCCTTGCCAAGCTCCTCGAGCGCGGCCGCGGGCGGCCACTCGAACCAAAGGAACGTGAGGTCCATCGGTTCGTCGCTGAGTTTCGCCGTCGTGGTTGCTGGCGCCTTCGTGGCGCCGCTACCCGAGTCGGACTTGTTGTCACTACCGCCGCAAGCGGCAACGGTGAACGCTGCCGCAGCCGCGGCGATCGCTGCCGAGACCTGAAGTCTCCCCTTCATTGCTCCTCCTCCAAGAGGTTTGGTCCTACTCCTGTTGACCAGCCGCACTGCGAACCTTGCACGAGGCTTGCAAAAACCTACGCCCTCTTTGCATCTCTTGTCAACTCCTTTGCCACTTTCTTGCATTGGCTATCACCGTCGCGCTACCCTCGGGGCATGGTCACCGCCACCGAGCGACGGAGCTTTTCGGTGCTCGATCCCGCGGACGGAACCGTGATCGACTGGGTCGCGGCCGCCGAGCCGGAGGACGCGATCGCCGCGGTCGACGCCGCACAGGTTTCCGCGGAGGACTGGGCCTCGCGCGCCCCTCGCGAGCGCGCGGAGATCCTCAGGCGGGCGTTTGAAGCGATGACGGCGCGCGGCGCGCGCGAGAAGGTCGAGCAGCTCGTGGGCGACGCGCTGGAGCGCGGCGCGCGCATTCGCACCGGCGGGGCGTCGCTCCCCGGACCGGGGTTCGTCTACGAACCGACGGTGCTCGATCGCGTCGCGCACGGCAGCGCGATCCTCTCCGAGGACGTCTTCGGCCCGGTCGCCCCCGTGATGACCTTCGAGGACGAGGACGAGGCGATCGCTCTGGCCAACGATCACGAGTACGGTCTCGTGGCCTTCGTCTTCAGCCGCGATCTGCGCCGCGCGATGGCGGTCGGCGAGGAGATCGAGACCGGCATGGTCGGCCTCGACCGCGGCGTAGTCTCCAATCCTGCGGCGCCGTTTTGCGGCGCCAAGCAGAGTGGGCTCGGGCGCGAGGGTGGCCACCACGGCCTCTTCGAATTCCTCGAACCGAAGTACTTCGCGTTCGACTGATCCCACGACCTATCACGATCTTGCAAGGACAACTGGAGGGAGGTTCCGTGTCTCAGAAAGTGCTCGTGCTCGTCGGCGACGCCGCCGAAGAGCTCGACGCGATGTACCCGATCTACCGTCTGCGGGAGGCCGGCTACATCGCTGATGTGGCTGCGCTCACGACCCGTGAGGTGCAGCTCGTCATCCACGATTTCGATCCCAACTCGGACGCGTACACCGAGAAGAACGGCCGCAAGCTGCCGGTCGACCTCGCGTTCGCGGACGTCGACCCGTCCGAGTACGTGGCGCTCGTCATCCCGGGCGGGCGCGCCCCGGAGTACATCCGCCTCGACGCCGACGTGCGCCGGATCACGGAGTACTTCTTCGAGCACGACCTCCCGGTCGGCACGATCTGCCACGGCCCCCAGGTCCCGGCGGTCTACGGGCTGCTCAAGGGCCGGAAGACGGCGGCCTTCCCGCCGCTGTGGGGCGACATGGCGAACGCCGGCGCGATCCTCGTCGACGCGCCCGACGTCGTCGACGGGAACATGGTCTCGTGCCGGGGCTGGCCGGACATGCCGGAGTGGTCGCGCGCGTTCATGAACGTGCTCGAGCGCGCCGCCGTCCCCGCCTGAGCATATGTACGACGGAGGCTCCGGGCCGGCCGTGCTGCTGTTGCACGGCTCCGGCCCGGGGACCACGTCGGCGGCCTGGACGCCGCTGATCGCCGCACTGGAGCCGCACCACCGCGTGATCGCACCGGACCTACTCGGGTTCGGCGAGAGCGAATTGCCGGCGGGGTCGCTGCGAGCGGCGTGGACGTCGCAGGCGGCCGCGGTGCTCGACGAGCTTGGGATCGACGAATGCGCCGTGGTCGGCAACTCGGCCGGCGGCGCGGTCGCGTTCTCGCTCGCGTGCGCGCGCCCGAGGGCCGTCCGCCGCGTCGTCGCCGTCGGCTCGATGGGCCATCCGATGGCCCTTCCCCCGGGGCTCGACGAGCTATGGGGCTACGAGCCCAGCCGCGAGGCGGCGAAGAGCCTGATCGAGCTGCTCAACCACGATCCGCTGGCGGCGACGCCGGAGGCGATCGAGGCGCGCCTGGCGGCGACGCTCGCCCAACCGCACTTCTCCACGCTCTTCCCGGCCCCGCGCCAGCGTTGGGTCGACGACCTGTCGCTCTCGCCTGAAGAGCTGGCCGCGATCGCCGTGCCGGTGCTCCTCGTGCATGGCGCGCAGGACCGCGTCGTGCCCCTCGAGGACGGCGCGCTGGCGCTGCTGCACCTTTTCCCTGACGTCCGTGCGCACGTGTTCGGTGGCTGCGGCCACGCGAGCCCACTGGAGCGCACCGACGAATTCAACCGTCTTGTGACCACTTTCCTGGAGACCGACCGATGACCGACTTCGCCATCCTGCGCGCCCCGTCCCAGGTGCTCTTCGGGACCGGGATGGCCGCGGCCGCCGGCCGCGTCGCCGCGGACTACGGCCGCCGCGTGCTCGTCTGCACCGACTGCGACGATCGCCGGCACACCCGGGTTCGCGACGGTCCGCGACTCGCTCGACGAGGCCGGCCTGGAGCTCGCGATCTTCAGCGACGCCGTCGTCGACGTCCCGCGCGGGGCGATCGACGCCGCCGTCGCGCTCGGCCGCGAGCACGCTCCCGACGTGATCGTCGCCGTCGGCGGCGGCAGCGTGATCGACCTGGCCAAGGTCACCGCCCTCCTGCTCGCGCATGGCGGGAACCTCGAGGACTACTACGCCGTGCAGTCCGTACCCGGCCCGGTCCTGCCGCTGATCGCGCTGCCGACCACGGCCGGAACCGGTTCGGAGGCGACACCGGTCTCGGTCATCACCGACCCGGCCACGGAGATGAAGATCGGCGTCGCCAGCCCGCACCTGATCCCGCGCCACGCGATCTGCGACCCGCTGCTGACGCTCGGCGCGCCCGCCACCGTCACCGCGCACTCCGGCATCGACGCGCTCTCGCACGCGATCGAGGCCTACATGTCCGCTCGCGAGGAGCCGACGGTGGACCTCGTCCTCGGCCGCCCGCAGGTCGGCAAGAACCTGCTCTCCGACACGCTCGCGCTGACCGCCGCCGGCTACATCGCCCGTAACCTGGAGCGTGCCGTCGAGGACGGCGACGATCTGCAGGCGCGCACCGGGATGCTCTACGGCAGCCTGCTCGCCGGCATCGCCTTCGGCAACTCCGGCGTCGCCGCCGCGCACGCGCTGCAGTTCGCCGTCGGCGCCGCGACCCACACCTCGCACGGCCTCGGCACCGGACTGCTGCTGCCCTACGTGATGGAGTTCAACCGGCCCGTCCGCGGGATCGCGCTGGCCGCGCTGGCGAGCGAGATGGGCAGCCCGGGCGATCCTGTCGACCACGTCCACGAACTCGGCCTGCAGATCGGCCTGCCGGCCTCGCTGGCCGAGATCGGCGTCGCCCAGAGCGATCTGCGTGGCATGGCCGAGGCGTCGGTGAAGATCAAACGGCTGATCGACAACAACCCGCGGCCGCTGGACGCCGACGCGCTGGAAGCGATCCTGGACGCGGCATGGCACGGCGACCCCGCGCGGTTGCGTGCCGGGCTCGCTACCGCCTGACGGCCGGGGTGCTGCACGAACCTTCCACCTGTAGGAGGGTTCGTGCAGCACCCCTCCCCTACGGCGCCTGCGTGAGGTCGCGGACGGCGCGCTCGAGGTGCTGGGTCATGCGCGCCTCGGCGGCGGCGACGTCGCCGGTCTCGAGAACCTCGAGCACCTCGTGGTGCTCGAGGCCGATCTCCTTGGGCGACGCCCAGCTCGGGCGCAGCTGCGCCACGCAGAGCCGGATCTCGCCGCTCAGGGCGCCGTAGAGCCGCTCCAGACGGGGCGAGCCGACCGCGGTCACGAGCGCCTCGTGGAACGCGCCGTCGCCGGCCACCACCTCGCTCCAGCCGGCGTCGTCGGGCAGCTCCTCCATGCGCGCGATCGCCTCGCGGGCGCCGTCGAGCGAGACGTCGCGCTCGAGCACGGCGCGGACCACGAGGCACTCGAGCGGGATGCGCACGGAGAACAGGTCGGTGATCTCCTCGCGCGTGAGCACGGGGATGTGGGCGCTGCGGTTGGGCTCGCGCACCAGCAGACCCTCGTGGCAGAGGGTCTGGATCGCCGCGCGAACGGTCGGGCGGGCGACGCCGAACTCGGCGGCGAGGTCCAGCTCGGGAAGACGCACACCGGGCTCGATCTTGCCGTCGAGGATCCGGGCGCGCAGTGAGACGACCACTGCCTCGGTCGTCGAGATCGGCCTGATCGCGAGTCCGCTCATCAGGCCGCCACCGCCGCCTGCATCTCGATCGGCGCGAGGTTCGCGACACCCAGCGCGCGCACCTCGGGTCGCCATGCATCGAGCGCACCGGCGACGCCGGAGAGCGCGACCGCGCGAATGCCCAGCGCACGTGCTTCGTCGCGGCGCCGCTCCGAAGCGGTGACGTAGAGCACGCGCTCCAAGGGCACGCCGACGCGGCGCGGATTGAGATCCGGCACGACGGCCTCGAACGCGGCACCGAACAGATACAGCGC
Source organism: uncultured Solirubrobacteraceae bacterium (assembly GCA_963848475.1). Classification (GTDB taxonomy): domain Bacteria; phylum Actinomycetota; class Thermoleophilia; order Solirubrobacterales; family Solirubrobacteraceae; genus Solirubrobacter. The sequence goes on from CAWKDW010000016.1 coordinate 21,479, forward strand.
GCCGGGGCTCTCGCCGCGGGAGACGGCGACCACGCGCCTTCCGGAGCGGACGGCGAGTGCCACGGCCTCGCTAGCGCCGCGCACCGGGCGCGCCATCGCGACCACGCGCGCGAGCGACTCGTCGCCGCTCTCCTCACCGCGATACCCGCGTTCGCGGGCCAGGCGCTCGAACCCGCGGGCCAGACCGTGACCGTCCGCCAGCCGCTCCACGCGCCGGCGCAGTTCGGCTCCTCGATCGAGCGGGCTCTCACCGTTTCGGCGGGCCAGTTCGTAGGCCACCGCCTCTATCGCGCCTGCCCAATCCAACAGCGTGCCGCGGCACGCGAATGCGACAACTTCGATCTCCTCCATGACGCCAAAACCTATCTTGTAAGACAGTCATACACAACCCGTGGGGTTCATGTATGCTCGCGACAATCAGCTCAAAGCACCGGAACCTTGCACGGGCTTTCGATGGGTCATTTGAGCGAGGAGAGATTCGATGGGTCGGAGGAGCAAGGAAGCGCTGACCGCAATCGTGGTGGCGCTATTGGTCGTTCTCGGATGGGCCGGCACCGCCGCAGCGCAGGATCCAGTCGCAGCGGACTTCCAGAAGGTCACGTTGGACGAGAACACGCAGAACCCGATGGAACTCGATGTCGCCCCCGACGGGCGCGTCTTCTACATCGAGCGCGATGGACGGCTGATGATCTGGAAGCCGAACACGCAGCAAACCGTGACCGCGGGCACGGTCCCGGTCACGACGAGCCAGGAGAACGGCCTGCTCGGCCTCCAGCTCGCACCAGACTTCGCGTTCAGCAACTGGGTCTACCTCTTCTACTCCCAGCTGCCCGACAACACCAACACCCAGATCATCGCGCGCTTCAAGGTCAACGGCGACACGCTCGACCTCGGCTCCGAGCAGCGCATCCTCACCTTCCAGCACCAGCGCGCGCAGTGCTGCCACTCCTCGGGCTCGCTGTACTTCGGCCCCGACGGCAGCCTCTACATCTCCACGGGCGACAACACGAACCCGTATGACTCGAGCGGCTTCAACCCGATCGACGAGCGCGCGGGCCGCGAAGCCTGGGACGCCCAGCGCACCGCCGGCAACACGAACGACCTCAGCGGCAAGATCCTGCGGATCAAGCCGATGGAGATCCCGCTCGGCACGCCCGGTGTGAACACGACCTACACGATCCCGGCCGGCAACCTCTTCGACGAAGCACTGGACACGACCAACAAGACCCGGCCGGAGATCTTCGGCATGGGCTTCCGCAACCCGTTCCGCTTCACGGTCGATCCTGAAACGGGCTGGGTCCTGATGGGTGACTACGGGCCTGACGCCAGCACCGGCAACGCCAACCGCGGCCCGCAGGGCAGCGTGGAATGGAACGTGCTGTCGAGCTCGGGCAACTACGGCTGGCCCTACTGCATCCGCGACAACACGGCCTACAACGACTACAACTTCGCCACCTCGACCTCGGGCGCCAAGTTCAACTGCGCCGCCCCGGTCAACGACTCGCCCAACAACACCGGCCTCACGAACCTGCCGGCCGCCAAGGGCGCCTCGATGTGGATGGGCTTCTCCGAGCAGGACCCGCGCTTCACGGGCCTCGGCACCGGCGGCGCCCCGATGGGCGGGCCGCGCTACCACTACGACCCGACGCTGCAGTCGGCGCGCAAGTTCCCCCAGTTCTACGACGACAAGTGGTTCATCGGCGAGTGGAACAACGGCTGGATCAAGACTGCGAACCTCGACGCTTCCGGCGCGGTGAGCCGCGTCGACGCCTTCGCCAGGGGCACGGGCTACAAGCGCCCCATGGACCTCGACTTCGGTCCTGACGGCGCGCTCTACGTGATCGAGTGGGGCTCGGGCTTCAACGGCAACAACGCCGACTCCGGCGTCTACCGCATCGACTACCTCAAGGGCGACCAGAACCCGACCGCGCACGCCGAAGCCACGCCCACCGAGGGCCTGGCTCCGCTGACGGTGAACTTCTCCAGCGCCGGCTCGGCCGACCCCGAGGGCACGGCCATCACCTACGCCTGGGACTTCGGCGACGGCGGGACCTCGACGCAGGCCAACCCGTCGCACGTCTTCACCGCCAACGGCTCCTACCAGGTCAAGCTCACCGTCTCCGACGCGGGCGGCCTGACCGGCGTCTCCAACACGGTCGTCACCGTGGGCAACCGCTCGCCCGTCGTGACCATCGAGATCCCGGAGGACGGCCAGATCGCGTCGTTCACCGACAAGGTGCCCTACACCATCAAGGTCACCGATCCCGAGGACGGGACGACCGGCGCCGGCATCTCCTGCAGCGACGTCCAGGTCACGGTCTCCCTCGGCCATGACCAGCACGCCCACGGCCTCTCGCAGACCACGGGCTGCACCGGAACGTTCTCGACCGGCCTGACTGCCGGCCACGGTTCCGAGGCCAACACGTTCACCGTGCTCGGCGTCGCCTACACCGACAAGGGCGGGCCGGCCGGCATCGCGCCGCTGACCGGCCGCGCGCAGGCCATCCTGCAGCCCAAGACCAAGCAGGCGGAGTTCTTCGCCTCCACGGGCCGGCTGCCCAACACGGCGACGACCGGCGCCGCCGGCGCGTCGACGGAGAACACCACCGACGTCCTCGGCGGCGGGCTGAACCTGACCGCGCTCGAGGACGGCGACTTCGTCTCCTACACGCCGGTCAACCTCAAGCGCATCTCGGCGCTGCGCTTCCGCGTGGCGAGCGCGACCAACACGGGCTCGATCCAGGTCCGCCTGGACTCCCCCACCGGCACGCTCGTGGCCGAGACCGGCCAGATCAGCGCAACCGGCGCCGCCCAGACCTACAAGACCGTCGAACTGCCGATCACGGCTCCGACGGGCACGCACGAGCTGTTCCTCGTGTTCCGCAACCCGGGCGCGAGCGGCTCGCTGCTGAACCTCAACCAGTTCGAGTTCGTCGGCCAGGGCGCCGCCGCCACGGCGCCGCCCACGGTCTCCGTGAACGCGATTCCGCCCTCCGGCGCGGCGCCGCTGAACGTCGTCTTCGACTCGACCGCAACGGACCCCGACGGTTCCGGCGCGCTCACGTACTCGTGGGACTTCGGTGATGGCACCGCGAGCTCATCGCAGGCCGACCCGAGCCACGTCTACGCGGCCTCCGGACCCTACGTCGCGACGCTCTCGGTGACCGACAGCGACGGCGGCCAGACCGTGGTCCAGACGCCGATCAGCGTCTCGGCGAGCGTCGGGCAGTGCCCGACGGGCTTCCGTGACGACTTCAACGGCGCCGACCTGGCCGCCGGCTGGAGCGTCGTCCGGCGTGACCAGTCGCTGCAGGTGGCCAACGGCGTGGTGTCGATCCCGACCCAGGCCGGCGACCTCTACCAGACCGCCAACAGCGCCAAGAACATCGTGCTGCGCCCGGCCCCGACCGGCGCCTTCACGATCGTGTCGAAGATCAACCACAAGGGCCTGGTGCAGTACCAGCAGGCCGGCATCATCGTCTACGGCGACGACGACAACTACATCAAGCTCGACCGCACCGCGACCAACACCGCGGCCAACGCGAACACCGAGTTCTTCGAGTACATCCAGGAGGTCGCCGGTACGCCGCGCAACGCCACGGCGGACCACACCGCGAACCTGGCCGCGGGCTTCGCGCAGGACTTCTACCTGCGGATCACCTACAACGGCACCACGCTCGTGGGCGCCTACTCGACCGACAACCAGAACTGGACCAACGTCGGCCAGTCCTCCACGGCACTGCCCGCGAACCCCCAGATCGGGTTCTTCGCGCTCTCCAACGCGGCCACCACCGCGGTGACGCCGACGTTTGACTGGTTCACCCTCGACGGCCCGAACGTGCCGCCGGATCCGACGTGCGTGCCCGGCGCGGGCGCGAACGCCGACCCGGTCATCTCGACCGCCTCGGCCGACCCCGTGTTCGGCGTCGCCCCGCTGCCCGTGAACTTCACGGCGGCCGCGACCGACAGCGACGGGGACCCGCTGACGTACCGGTGGGACTTCGACGGCGACGGGTCCTACGACGCGACGGGCGCGTCCGCGAGCACGACCTACGCGAGCGGCGGCGCCAAGAACGCTCGCGTCACCATCACCGACGGCAAGGGCGGCGTCGCCACCCGCGTCGTCGCCGTCACGGTCCTGGCCAAGGACTCCGACACGGCCCGCTTCCGCGCGCTCGTGTTCTCCAAGACGGCCGCGTTCCGGCACGACTCGATCCCGCAGGGCATCGCGGCGATCCAGGCGCTCGGAACCAGCAAGAACTTCCAGGTCGACGCGACCGAGGACGCGACCTGGTTCCGCGACGACATCCTCAGCCACTACGACACGGTGATCTTCCTGTCGACCACCGGTGACGTGCTGACCGATCCCCAGCAGGCGGCCTTCGAGCGGTTCATCCGCGCCGGCGGCGGCTACGTGGGCATCCACTCGGCGGCGGACACCGAGTACGGCTGGCCCTGGTACGGCCAGTTGGTGGGCGCGTACTTCCGCAACCACCCCAACGGCACCCCGACGGCGACGACCGTCGTCGAGGACACGACCGACCCGTCGACGGCCGGAATCCCGGCCCGCTGGACGCGCGACGACGAGTGGTACAACTTCCAGTCGCCGGTCAACCCGGTCGTCAACGGCGGCGGAAACGACTACAACCCGCGCGATACGGCGGGCATCCACGTCCTGTTGACGATGGACGAGTCCACCTACGTCGAGAACGACGGCTCCGACGGCGTCGACGACGACCATCCGATCGCCTGGTGCCACCGCTATGACGGCGGTCGCTCCTGGTACACCGGCATCGCCCACACGCAGGCTTCGTTCTCGGAGCCGACGATGCTCAACCACATCAACGCGGGCATCGAGATCACCGCGGGCGTCACGGCCTCCGCGGCCTGCGGCAAGACGACGACGGCCAACCAGAACCCGACCGTCAGCGTCGTCCGCACCCCGTCCGGCGGCGTCACCGTCGGCACCTCGGTCGCGTTCACCGCGACGGGCTCTGACCCCGACGGCGACACGCTCACGTACTCGTGGGACTTCGGCGACGGCGGCACCTCCAGCGCCCAGAACCCGGCGCACACCTACGCAACGGCGGGCACCTTCGCCGCCACGGTCACGGTGTCCGACGGCAAGGGCGGGACCGGGACGGCCACCTCGACGGTGATCGTCACCACCGCCAACCGCGATCCGTCGGTGACGGCGGCGCGCACCCCGGCCGGCAACACCACGACCGGGACCGCGATCGCGTTCACCGCGACCGGCACCGATCCGGACGGCGACACGCTCACGTACGCGTGGGACTTCGGGGACACCACGTCCTCGACGTCGCAGAACCCGTCCAAGACGTACACCACGCCGGGCACCTACACCGCCAAGGTGACGGTCTCCGACGGCAAGGGCGGCAGCGCCAACGCCTCCCTGACGGTGATCGTCACGCAGGCCAACCGCAACCCGACCGTGGTCGCCTCGCGCACCCCGGCGGGGAGCGTCACCACCGGCACGGCGATCGCCTTCACGGCGACCGGCACCGATCCGGACGGCGACACGCTCACGTACGCGTGGGCCTTCGGCGACACGACGTCCTCGACGGCGCAGAACCCGTCGAAGACGTACACCCAGGCGGGGACGTTCACCGCCACGGTGACGGTGTCCGACGGCAAGGGCGGCACGGGGAACGCGACCGTGCCGGTGACCGTCATCGCCGCGACTTGCGGCACCGGGTCGGGCTACCGCGACGACTTCGACGGCACCGCCCTCGGGGCCGGCTGGAGCGTCATCCGCGGTGACGCCAGCTTGACGGTCGGGGGCGGCCTGCTGTCGATCCCGACGCAGGCCGGCGACCTCTACCAGACCACCAACACGGCCAAGAACATCGTGCTGCGCACGGCTCCGACCGGCGCCTTCACGATGACGGCCAAGATCAACCACAAGGGCCTGGTGCAGTACCAGCAGGCCGGAATCATCGTCTACAACGACGACAACAACTACGTCAAGCTCGACCGCACCGCGACCAACAGCGCGACCGCGGCGAACACGGAGTTCTTCGAGTTCATCGAGGAGATCAACGCCACCGCCCGCAACGCGACCGCGGACCACACGTCCAACCTCGCGTCGACGTTCCCGCAGGACTTCTACGTGCGGATCGTCAGCAACGGGACGACCCTGACGGGTCAGTACTCCACCGACGGCGCCACGTGGACCCAGGCCGGACGCGTCTCGACCGGTATCCCGGCGAACGCCAAGGTCGGCGTCTACGCGCTCTCCAACGCGGCGACCACCCAGGTGACGCCGACGTTCGACTGGTTCACGCTCACCGGCGCGAACGTGCCGGACACCCCGTGCCTCAACGCCGCACCGACGGTGACGGCGGCTCGCACACCGACGGGCAACGTGCGCGTGGGCGTGCCGGTGGCCTTCACGGCCGCCGGGACGGACGCCGACGGCGACAGCCTCACGTACGCGTGGGACTTCGGCGACGGTGACACGTCGACCGAGCAGAACCCCACCCACACGTTCCTGGCCGCCGCGACCCGGACCGTCAAGGTCACGGTCTCCGACGGCAAGGGCGCGACGGGCGAGGCCACACTGAGCGTGGTCGTCCAGGCCAACCGCAACCCGACCATCGGCGCCGCCACGGCGGCGGCTCCGCAGGCCGGCATCGCGCCGCTCGCCGTGCAGCTCACGGGCGCCGCGACCGACGCCGACGGGCACACCGTCTCCTACAGCTGGGACCTCGACGGGGACGGCACGTACGAGACCACGACGCAGAACCCGACGATCACCTACACGGAGCCCGGGACCTACACCCCGACGCTGCGGGTGACCGACCCGTTCGGCGGCGCGTCCACACGGCAGGTCGTCGTCAACGTCCTGCCGGCACAGCTCGACCCCGCGGCGAAGTTCAAGATCCTCGTGTTCTCGAAGACCGCCGCGTTCAGGCACTCGAACATCGACGAGGGCATCACCGCGCTCAAGAAGCTCGGTGCCGACAACGGCTTCGCCGTCGACGCGATCGAGGAGCCGTCCCTGTTCAGCGACGACTTCCTCAACCGCTACGACGCCGTCGTCTGGCTCTCGACCACGGGTGACGTGCTCAACGACACCCAGCAGGCGGCGTTCGAGCGCTACATCCGCTCGGGCCACGGCTACGTGGGCATCCACGCGGCCGCCGACACCGAGTACACGTGGCCGTGGTACGGCAAGCTGGTGGGCGCGTACTTCCGCAACCACCCGAACGGCACGCCGACCGCGACCGTCGTCACCGAGGACACCACACACGTGTCGACGGCCCACCTGCCCGCCCGCTGGACGCGGACGGACGAGTGGTACAACTACCAGTCGATCGACAACCCCGTGATCAACGGCGGCGGCGTCGACTTCAGCCCGCGCGCGAACCCCGTGCACGTGCTGCTGACGATGGACGAGTCGACGTACGCCGAGGCCGATGGCTCCGACGGCGTCGATGACGACCACCCGATCTCCTGGTGCCACCGCTATGACGGCGGTCGCGCCTGGTACACCGGGATGGGACACACCGAGGCCTCGTTCCTGGAGCCCGACTTCCTGCACGCACATCCTCGGCGGGCTCGAGGTGGCGACGGGACACACGCCTGACGCGGCGTGCGGGGTCGTCGAGACCGAGACCCCGGGCGACATCAGCGGCACCGTGCCCGGCACGCTGGCGCTGACGATCGGCGCACCGGCGAGCTTCGGGACCTTCCTCCCGGGCATCGAGAAGACCTACGACGCCAGCATGACCGCCAACGTCGTCTCGACGGCGACCGCGGCCTCGCTGACGGTCAGGGACCCGAGCTTCACGGCTACGGGCCATCTCGTGAACGGGTCCTACGCGCTCGAACAGCCGTTGCGGGCGCGGGCGTCGAACGTCGACGTCTCGGGCGTCCCGTTCGCAGCGTTGAACAGCGACCGGTCACCGCTGGCGCTGCTCACCTACATCGCACCGGTCAGCAATGACGCGGTCACGCTCGACTTCCGTCAGTCGATCGGGGCCTCGGAGGCGCTGTACACCGGTGCGTACGGGAAGACGCTCGTCTTCACGCTCACCACCAGCACTCCCTAGACAACCCTAGGGCCGCAAAACCGGAGCGCCGACCCTCGGGTCGGCGCTCCGGCCGTTTAAGGTGAGGGGTATGTCCTCCTCGCAACCGCGCAACGTGAAGATCGGCGACAACGAGCGGGGCGGATGGTCTTCGGACCGGCCGCGCCGGCCCGGAGAGCCCGAGCGCCCGCCACGCAAGCAGGACGTCAGCGTGCGCGGCCGCGTGCTCGGCCCGACCGACCGGATGCGCTATTCCCCCGGCAGCCTGCTGCTGATCGCGTGCGCGGACCGCACCCTGCGCGATCGCTTCACCGCCCGCGTGATCGACGAGCAGAGCGCTGTCCTGTCGCTGGACAAGGTGCGCACGCTGCTCGCGGGCAAGGTCCCGGCCGCTGAGCTGGACGCCAAGGCTCAAGCCCTGCTTGAGGCTGCCGCCGCCAAACGGTTCGCTGGCGAACACACCGTGGTCATCCCGCTCGAGACGCTGGAGGCCTCCGAGCGGGAGCGCTACGTCCGACTCGCGGCCGTCAACCGCCGCCCCCGGCACCTCGTGCTGGTCGAAGCGGGCAAAGACGCGGTCCAGGAGTCAGAAAGGGCGCTGCTAGGCGAAATGCGGACCGCTTTGGACGCCGGAGAACTAGGCGCGGAGGGGTTCATGACGTCGCTTCGGCTCGGCGGACGCATGATCGACGAGCTCAAGAAGATCGTCTTCGCACCGCCTCCGGCAGACACATAGAGGCGCGTTTCCCGTTGAGCTCCCTCAACGGGCAAAGATTTGGGGATTCACCGCTGATTCGCGCAGGCTTTTACTGAGATGAGGCGGGCGTGGGGCGCCCGCACAGGTGCGAAGACGGAGGGTGTATGACGGCTCGGATGAGAGGATTCGCCGCGGGCGCGCTGGCGCTGGCGGCGATGGCACTTGGGGGCGGCGTCGCGCAGGCGCAGGCCGGCCCGGTGCTCGAGGACGGAAAGACCAAGGCGGTCTATGACTACAAGGCAGCGATCCGGGAGCGCGTGTTCATCCCGCAGCCCGGCATCGACCAGGACGCCGACGGGCAGATGGACTGGGTCACCGCGGACATCATCCGGCCCAGCGAGGGCAGCGCGACCAACAAGATGCCCGCGATCATCGATCCCTCCCCCTACTACACGACCGTGTGCCGGGGCAACGAGTCGCAGTGCATGGCCGATTGGGACAGCGACGGCGTCAATGACCGCTGGCCGCTGTTCCTGGACAACTACTTCGTGCCGCGCGGCTACGCGTACATCCTCGGCCAGATGAACGGCACCGGCTACACCACCAGCGGCTGCCCGCACCACGGCGGACCTGGCGACATCGCCGGCGAGAAGTCGATCGTCGACTGGCTCAACGGGCGCGTCGCGGGCTACACCGCAGCCGACCTCAACTCGACGCCGAAGCTCGCCGACTGGCACAACGGGTCGAGCGCGATGATCGGCAAGTCCTACGACGGCACGCTCTCCAACGGCGTCGCCGCCACGGGCGTCGAAGGGCTGAAGACGATCGTCCCGGTCTCCGCGATCTCCGCTTGGTACAACTACTCGCGCACCGGCGGCATCCGCCACAACACGAACTACCCGGGCGGCCTCAACAACACCGTCACGACGGGCACCAACCCGCCCGCGGGTGTCGATCTGCCGAGCCGGCGCACGCTCTGCGCTCCGATCAACACGCTGTTCAACGACCTCGACGGCGACGAGCACGGCGACATCAACGAGTTCTGGCGCGACCGCGACTACGTCAAGGACGCCGGCAAGGTCAAGGCCGCCGTCTTCGCGACCCATGGCTTCCAGGACGACAACGTCCGCATGGACCACGAGGGCATGTGGTGGGAGGCCCTGAAGGCCAACAACGTCCCGCGCAAGCTCTGGCTCCTGCGCGCCGGCCACACCGACCCGTTCGAGTCACGCCGCGCCGAGTGGGTCAAGACCCTGCACCGCTGGTTCGACCACTACCTCTACGCCGTCAACAACGGCATCGAGACCGAGCCGAAGGTCACGATCGAGGAGTCCAAGGACGTCTGGAAGGACTACGGCGAGTGGCCGATCCCCGGCACCGAGAACGTCGATGTCTTCCTGCGCGGCACGAGCGAGACGACCGCCGGCACGCTCGGCGGCATCAGCGGCGGTGCGACCGACAGCGTGACGTACACGCAGGGCGGCTCGACCAACGAGAACACGATCATGAACAACCCGGAGGGCTCGCAGGCCAACCGGCGCGTGTTCCTTTCGCAGCCGCTGACCGAGGATGTCCGCCTGTCGGGCACCGCGATCATCAAGTTGCAGGCCTCGCTCTCGACCACCCAGAGCAACCTCGGCGCGCTGCTCGTCGACTACGGCGCGGCCACTCAGGTCTCGCGCAGCGGCGAAGGCATCCGCAACACCGAAACCCGGACCTGCTGGGGCGACACGAGCGCCGGCGGGCCCGACTGCACGATCGGCGACGAGTGCGAGGCCTCGGTGCGTGAGATCGACACCGCCTGCTACCTCGAAGTCAGCAAGCGCGACCAGGACGTCACCCAGTGGCGGGTCTCGCGCAGCGTGCTCGACTCGTCCAACCGCACCTCGCTCTGGTACATGGACGCCTCCCCGGTCACGATCGACCAGAAGTACGACTTCACGATCCCACTGATGCCGACCGAGCACATCTTCGAGGCCGGCCATCAAATCGGCATCGTGCTCGTCACCAACCTGTTCGGAACCTCCGGCACGCCCGGCTCCACGGTGACCGTGGACACGAAGCTGTCCAAGGTGACGCTGCCGATCAAGGGCGGCTACGCCGCGCTGGCCTCGGCGGGCGGCACCGACGCCGAGACGGAGGCCCCGGTCATGTCCGGCGTCCCATCCGACATCGTGGTCTCCACGGCCAACCCGAGCGGGATCGCCGTGACCTACACGCCGCCGACGGCCACCGACAACGAGGATCCGAACCCGACGGTGACCTGCGATCCGGCCTCGGGGTCGCGGTTCACGATCGGCCAGCACCTCGTCACCTGCACCGCGCGGGACGCGAACGGCAACACGTCGACCGCGACCTTCACGATCACGGTCGGCGGGGAGAGCAGCGTCGGCGGCAGCGTCGGCGCGACCCTGTCGCTCTCACTCGGCGCTCCCGCGAGCTTCGGGGCGTTCACCCCGGGCATCGGCAAGACGTATCTGGCCGCGACCACGGCCAACGTGATCTCGACCGCGGGTGACGCGCTCCTCAGCGTCGCCGACCCGAGTTCGAGCAACACCGGCCACCTGGTCAACGGCACGTTCGCGCTCCCGCAACCGCTGCAGGCCCGCGCCCGCAACGCCGCCAACACCGGCACCGCGTTCAACAACGTCGGCTCCTCGGCCTCGCCGCTGAACCTGCTGACGTATGCGGAACCGATCTCCAACGACGCGTTGACGCTGGAGTTCAGCCAGCAGATCGGGAGCAACGATCCGCTGCGCACGGGCAGCTACAGCAAGACGCTCACGTTCACATTGTCCACCACCACTCCGTAGGCCTCAAGCGGTGAGGTGCCGGCCGGGACTCCCCGGCCGGCGCCTCGGCGTTTAACCATCTGCACGGCCAATGCGTCGAAAGGCTGGACAAGTCTCATGTAAAAGGCCCTACCGTCCCGTGAGAGAAGCCGTCCGAGGATGACGGCCGGGGTCGGGCAACGGAGGGTTGCATGAGGATTGGGTTGAAGGGGCTGGCTGCCGGCGCATTGACGCTGACGGCGCTTGCGATGGGGGGCGGCGTCGCTCAGGCGCAGAGCGGGCCGGTGCTCGAGGACGGAAAGACCAAGTCCGTCTATGACTACAAGGCAGCGATCCGGGAGCGCGTGTTCATCCCGCAGCCCGGCATCGACCAGGACGCCAACGGCGTCATGGACTGGATCACGATCGACATCATCCGGCCGAGCGAGGGCAGCTCGACCAACAAGATGCCCGCGATCATCGATCCCAGCCCGTACTACACGACGGTCTGCCGCGGCAACGAGACGCAGTGCATGGCCGATTGGAACGGCGACAACGTCAACGACCGCTGGCCGCTGTTCCTGGACAACTACTTCGTGCCGCGCGGCTACGCGTACATCCTCGCGCAGATGAACGGCACCGGCTACACCACCAACGGCTGCCCGATGCACGGCGGACCTGGCGACATCGCCGGCGAGAAGTCGGTCATCGACTGGCTCAACGGGCGCGTCGCGGGCTACACCGCGGCCGACCTCAACTCGACGCCGAAGCTCGCCGACTGGCACAACGGGTCGAGCGCGATGATCGGCAAGTCCTACGACGGCACGCTCTCCAACGGCGTCGCCGCCACGGGCGTCGAAGGGCCTGAAGACGATCGTCCCGGTCTCCGCGATCTCCGCTTGGTACAACTACTCGCGCACCGGCGGCATCCGCCACAACACGAACTACCCGGCCAGCCTCAACAACACCGTCACGACGAGCGCGAGCCCGCCGGCCGGTGTGTCGACACCTGAGCGCCGCACGCTGTGCAACCCGCTCAACGTGCCGATCAGTGACGACGCGAACATCGACACCGGCGACGGTGACGCCCACGGCGACATCAACACGTTCTGGCGCGACCGCGACTACGTCAAGGACGCCAGCAAGATCAAGGCCGCCGTCTTCGCCACGCACGGCTTCCAGGACGACAACGTCCGCATGGACCACGAGGGCATGTGGTGGGAGGCCCTGAAGGCCAACAACGTCCCGCGCAAGCTCTGGCTCCTGCGCGCCGGCCACACCGACCCGTTCGAGTCACGCCGCGCCGAGTGGGTCAAGACCCTGCACCGCTGGTTCGACCACTACCTCTACGCCGTCAACAACGGCATCGAGACCGAGCCGAAGGTCACGATCGAGGAAGGCATCACCGAGACCGCTGACGCGGACCGCTGGAAGAACTACGACGAGTGGCCCATCCCGGGCACCGAGAACGTCGACGTCTACCTGCGCGCGACCGACGTTCCGACCGCGGCCGGCACGCTCGGCGGCGGCGGGGGCGGCGGCGCGGCCGACTCGCTCGGCTACACCGCTCGCACGAACACCAGCGAGACCACGCTGATGAACACGCCCGACTGGCTCCCAGGCCAACCGCCGCGTGTTCCTCTCGCGGAAGCTGACCAAGGACGTCCGCCTGTCGGGCACCGCCACCACGGATCTCGTCGCCTCGCTCGGCAACACGCAGAGCAACCTCAGCGTCGTCATCGTCGACTACAACGCGACATCGTTCCTGCAGACCACCCGCAGCGGCGAGGGCATCTCCAACACGTCGACCCGTACCTGCTGGGGCGACACCAGCAACAACGCGAACACGGGTGAGGCGGGCCCCACCTGCAACGTCGGTGACACCTGCACCGCTTCGGTGCGCGAGATCGACACCGCCTGCTACCTCGAGGTCTCCAAGCCCACGACGAGCGTCACCCAGTGGCGCGTCACCCGCGGCATCCGTGACTCGTCCAACCGCGACTCGCTGTGGTTCGCCGACGCGACGCCGGTCACGATCGGCCAGCAGTACCACTACAAGTTCCCGACCATGCCGACCGAGCACATCTTCAAGGCCGGCCACCAGATCGGGATCGTCATCGGCGGCTCGAACACCAGCATGGCTTCGGGCACCGGCAACGACAACGTCGCCGTCACGCTGGACACGCGCATGAGCAAGGTCGTCCTCCCGATCACGGGCGGTTACGCCGCGTTCGCGGGCGCCGGCGCCACCGACGCCGAGACGGTCCCGCCGGTCCTCGGCCCCGTCCCGGCCGACATCGCGACCGAGACGACCGACGCCGACGGCACGATCGTGAGCTTCACGCTCCCGACCGCGACCGACAACGAGGACCCCAACCCGACCGTGACCTGCACGCCTGAGTCCGGCTCGAAGTTCCCGGTCGGCACCACCACGGTCAGCTGCGTGGCGACCGACGCCAACGGCAACAGCTCGGCGGCGAAGACGTTCAACGTCGTCGTCAAGCGCCATCGTCCCGGTCAACAGCACCGTCGGCGGTAGCGTCGGCGCCACGCTGTCGCTCTCGCTCGGTGCGCCCGCGCAGCTTCGGGGCGTTCACCCCGGGCATCACGAAGACGTACCTGGCCTCGACCACGGCGACCGTCATCTCGACCGCCGGTGACGCGCTGCTGAGCGTCGCCGACCCGAGCTCGCTCGGCACCGGCCACCTGGTCAACGGCACGTTCGTGCTCGCCCAGCCGCTGCAGGCTCGCGCCCGCAACGCGGCCAACACCGGCACCGCGTACAACAACGTCGGTTCCTCGGCCTCGCCGCTGAACCTGCTGACCTACGCGGCCCCGATCTCCAACGACGCGGTGTCGTTGGAGTTCAGCCAGCTGGTCAACTCGACCGACCCGCTGCGCACGGGTTCCTACAGCAAGGCGCTCACGTTCACGCTGTCGACCACCACCCCGTAGTCACACCGTAATCACCCTGTAATCACGGGGTTTTCAGAGGCCACTCATCGGCCGCGAGCTTCGGCTCGCGGCCGTTGAGCAACCTGCACGGGCAGTGGACGGATAGCCGTGTGCAGTTCGCGTAAACGGGCCATATCGTTGCGATCGCAAGGAGCCGTCGAGCCAGTCGACGGCTGGGTCTGTGTCGCAACGGAGGTCAAATGAAATACGTGGCAAGGGGGCTTGCCGCCGGCGCTTTGGCGTTGGCCGCGCTCTCCCTCGGTGCCGGCGCAGCTCAGGCTGCGGATCCGGTCATCACGGTTGGAGCCGACGGGAAAACCGCCCCGGTCTTCAGCTATGCCGATGCCAAGCGGGAACGGGTCTGGATTCCTGTCGCCGGCGTCGATCAGAACAACGACGGAGTCGTCGATCGGGTCGCGATCGACATCATCCGCCCGAAGGAGTCCGGCCCGAACCTGAAGGTTCCGGCGATCATCGACGACAGCCCGTACTACACGTCGGTCGGGCGCGGCAACGAGACGCAGTTCATCCACACGACCGCCGACGGCGTGCTGGACAAGTTCCCGCTCTTCTACGACAACTACTTCGTCCCGCGCGGCTACGCGGTGATCCTCGCCCACGCCGTCGGCACCGCGTTCTCCACCGGTTGCCCGCTGCACGGCGGCCCCGGCGACGTCGCGGGCTTCAAGGCCGTCATCGACTGGACCGAGGGCCGCGTCCCCGGGTACACGTCGTCGACCGGCGAGACGCCCGGCGCTGGCGGACTGGTCCAACGGCAAGAACGCCATGATCGGCAAGTCCTACGACGGCACGTTCGCCAACGGCGTCGCGTCCACGGGCGTCGACGGCCTGACGACGATCGTCCCGATCTCGGCGATCTCCGATTGGTACGACTACTCGCGCATGGGCGGCATCCGCGAGAACACCCACTACCCGCGCAGCCTCGACCGCAGCATCACCGGCCACGCAGTCGCTGGCCACGCTCGGCGTCCTGCCGCCCGATCACCGCACGCCGTGCTCGGACATCTTCGACGGCCTGAACCTGATCGACGGTGACGACACCGGCGACATCAACGACTTCTGGAACGACCGCGACTACAACAAGGACGTCAGCAAGGTCAAGGCCGCCGTCTTCGAGTCGCACGGCATCAACGACGACAACGTCCGCCCGGATCAGATGAGCCGCTGGTGGACCGGCCTCGCCGCCAACAACGTCCCGCGCAAGCTGTGGCTGTCGCTCGAGGGTCACGTCGACCCGTTCGAGTACCGCCGCACCGAGTGGGTCAACACCCTGCACCGCTGGTTCGACTACTGGCTCCAGGGCGTGCAGAACGGCATCATGGCCGAGCCGCGCGTGGACATCGAGACGTCCGCGAACACGTTCACGACCTACTCCGACTGGCCGATCCCGAACACGACGCCCACGGACGTCTACCTCGGCGGCCGCAGCGCCGGTCAGTCCGGCTCGCTGCTGCTGAGCTCGGGTGGCGGCACCGACAGCCTCGCGTTCACCGACAACAGCCTGTCGGAGTCCAACGCGACCAACAGCCCGAACGGCTCGCAGGCCAACCGGCTCGTCTTCCTGACGCCGAAGCTCAAGGCCGACCTGCACCTCTCGGGCACGCCGATCATCGACCTGCAGGCCTCGCTCTCCACCACGCAGAGCAACCTCGCGGCGCTGATCGTCGACTACGGCGCGGCGGTCCACACCGGTCGCGCCGGCAGCGACGGCGTCTCCAACACCAACCCGGCGGTCAAGAGCTGCTGGGGCGACTCGACCGCGGCCGACAGCGCCTGCTACACCGAGGTCACCAAGCCCACGCAGTCCGTCACGACGTGGCGCGTGTCCAAGGGCATCCTGGACTCCTCCAACCGTGACTCGCTGCTTCACGTCGAGCCTCGTCACGGCGGGTCAGAAGTACGAGTTCAAGTTCCCGGTCCTGCCGACGGAGTACACGGTCCCGGCCGGCCATCAGATCGGCGTGATCCTGCTCGCCAACTTCTCGATGGGTGTCGCAGGCACGCGCGAAGTCCGTGGTCACGGTCGACACCAAGGCCAGCAAGGTCATCCTCCCGATCACGGGCGGCTCGACCGCCGCGACCGCGTCCGCGGGCTTCGTCGCGGACACGACCGCCCCGGTGATCACCGCGCCGGACGTCACGGCGCAACACCACGGACCTGACCGGCACGAACGTCACGTTCGCGCTGCCGACGGCCACCGACACGCAGGACGCGTCGCCGACCGTCACCTGCAACAAGACGAGCGGGAGCAAGTTCCCGATCGGCGCCACGCTCGGTGACCTGCACCGCCACCGACGCCAACGGCAACGTGTCGACGAAGACGTTCAACATCACGGTCTTCGACGTCACGACGGCCGACGGCGACACCAGCGGCACCGTGCCGGCCACGTTGTCGCTGACGCTGGGCACCGGCGCGACCTTCGGCGCGTTCACGCCCGCCATCACGAAGACCTACGAGTCTTCGATGACGGCCAACGTGATCACGACGGCGGGCGACGCGACGCTGAGCGTCGCCGACCCGAGCTCGTTCGCGACCGGCCACCTGGTCAACGGCGCGTTCTCGCTGCCGCAGCCGCTGCAGGCCCGCGGCCGCAATGCCGCCAACACGGCCACCGACTACGCCGATGTCGGCTCCTCGGCCTCGCCGCTGAGCCTGCTCACGTACACGGGCCCGGCCTCGAACGACACCGTCACGGTCGGCTTCAGCCAGCTCGTCAACGCGACCGACGCGCTGCGGACCGGCAGCTACTCGAAGACGCTGACGTTCACGCTGTCCACCACGACCCCGTAGGCCATCGCTGCACGGCGGGGCCCGCAGCACGCGGGCCCCGCCGAAGGTGGGGGTAGCCGCACCCTGGCGAGGATCTGATCCCCACCCCCGCTCTGGTGGCTGCACCGCTGTAACGACTCGCGCACGGACATAGATTCCGGTCCATGCTCGCCGCCACGCCTCTCCCCCGTTCGACGAGCGCACTCCGGCTCCCCTTCTCCCCCCGGGCCCGTGCGCAGATCGGGCTCTTTGCGCTTGCGTACGCCGTCTACACCGTCGCGCGCTTCTTCACGATCGGCGACCTGCCGTCGGCCAAGGACCACGCCGACTGGATCGTGAGCGTCGAGCGCTCGACCGGCACCGGGATCGAGGCCTCGGTGCAGCACGCGCTGACCGGCACGTGGGTGATCTGGGTGCTCAACCACCTCTACCTGATCGCCCAGCTCGGCGTCCTTCCCGGCGCGCTGATCTTCCTCTATCACCGCTCCGTGACGCTCTACGCGAGCCTGCGCAACACGATCCTGGCGACATGGCTGATCTCGGTCCCGGTCTACGGCCTGTTCCCCGTGGCCCCGCCGCGGCTGGCCGACATCGGTCTGGTCGACACGATCACGACGCAGACGAGCTTCGCCATGGACTCGAACTTCTCGACGAGCTTCTACAACGAGCTCGCGGCCGTGCCGAGCCTGCACGTCGGCTTCGCCGTCGCCATCGGCTTCGCGATCGCCGCCGCGGTCAAGCACCCCGTCGTGAAGGTCCTCGCGTTGCTGTGGGGCCCGGTGATCGCCCTCGCCGTGGTCGCCACCGGCAACCACTACGTCTTCGACATCGTCGCCGGCATCGTCGCCAGCGCCGCGGGCTACGGCCTCGGCACCATCGCGGCGCGAATCCGCATCAGGCGGCCGGTCGCGACCCCGCTGGGCCGGACGTTCGCCGAGGCCTGAGCGGCGCTTCGGAGGCAGATCGCCAGCGCCAGGGCGGTGCCGACCACGGTCAGCACCGCGCTCGTGCCCATGAAGAAGGCGGCGACCTGCGCGGCGGGCACGGTCGTGCCGGTGACCGGCTCGAAGGTGGCGGCGAGGATCGCGGCACCCGCGCCGACCGAGGCCGGCGAGAAGGGAACGAGGCGCCCGCTCGTCTGCGCGAAGACGACGAGCAGGATCGCGGCGGGCGTCGCGGGCAGGCCGAAGGCGGCGAGGAAGCTCGCCAGCGCGGCGACCCGCAGGACGCGGCTCGCAAGCTGCCACGGCAGCACCTCGCGTGCGTAGGCGCGCGGCTGGCGCAGCGCCGCGCAACCCTCACCAGCGCGGCGCAGGAAGCGGCGCACGGGCCCGACGCGACGTCCGATCAGGAAGAGGCCGGTGGCGGCAGACAGGCCGCCCAGGACGTAGAGGACACTCGTGGTCGACGGGCCGAGCTCGGGCCCGACACCGGCGGCGAGCGCGATCAGGAGCACGGCGAGGCCGAGCACGCACTCGCCCGCCGCCTCCGCGACCAGCGTGCCGGTCAGCAGCGCACCCGTGCAGCTCTCGCCGGGCATCCGCCGGGCCAGCAGGAGCACGCGGACCGCGTCGCCACCGCGAGCGGAGACGACGCCACCGGCTCCGGCGCCCGCGACCCAGGCGGCCACGACATCGCGACGCCGCGGCGCCTCGTCCGCGGGGCTCGCCTTGCAAACGACGGCGTACCAACCGCGCCCGCGCGCGACCTGGTTGGCCAGGTGCAGCGCTACGCCCAGGATCAGCCAGCCGGGCGCCACGCCGGCGACGGCCTCGACCAGACCCTCGATGGCGCGCTCGATCGCGGCTGCCAACTCGGACATTCGCCGCATAGCCTACCCGCGTTTCCTAAGGCCGAGACGCGGTGACCAGGTAGCGCGCAGATTCCGGCGTGTACGTGTTCTGACACGGCTCGAGGCCGGCGCTGCGGAGGTCATCGAGCAGGTCATCGGCCGTGAACGGCCAGACCCTGAGGCGCTCAGCCGCCGTCGCCACCCTGCCGTCGGGGGCGATGATCGACACCGCGACGTCGAGCGTGACCGCGTCCTCGGCGATCGTCCACGCCCGCGTGATCAGGCCGCGGCGGCCGTCGCGCTCGGTGAGACGGCCGTCGATCTCGAGCCGCGAACCCGCCGCGAGCTCGCGCTCCCAGTTGCGCGAGGTGAGGATCAGCACGCCGCCGGGGCGCAGCACGCGCGCCATCGCCCTCAGCGCCGCGCGGCGATCGGCGGCGTGCGCGAGCGAGTTGCCGACGCAGAAGACCGCGTCGAAGTCCGGGAGCGCCGGCAGCGCCTCCCACACGCACTCGCGTGCGCGGACGTCGACGCCGCGGTCGGCGGCCAGCGCGCGTGTGCGCTCGATCATCGCCGGGCTGGCGTCGCTCGCGAAGGTGTCGAAGCCGCGCAGCGCCAGGCCGACGGCGAGCGTCCCGGTGCCGCACGCGCAGTCGAGCACGCGCGCGCCGGCGGCAAGCGGCTCGATCCACGGCGCGAACGCGGCGAGATTGCCCTCGGGCGTCAGCAGCGGCTCGGGGGTGAGCCACTCGTAGACGCCGGCCAGGGACGTGTACTCCATGACGTCGCACGCTAGCGCGGGCTGCGCTTCACACCGCCGTGGCCGATAACCGGGGTGATGTGGACCGCCGCGCAAGGGGCCCGGGCCTCCTGGATCTGCCGTACCGCCTCTGAGCGGGCGCGATTTATGGATCTTCAGGCGCGCCTGCTCGGGCCGAACACGCGCGTGTTGGCGCTGCTCTCGGTCGTCATGGTGGTCGGGTTCCCGACCGTCGACGGCGGCCGCGTGGCCCTGCTCCCGGCGCTCGCGGGCGTGGTCGCGTTCGGCGTGGTGCAGCGGCGCGCGACGCACTTCGCCCGGCCGGAGGTGTGGGTGTTCTGGGCGCTTCTGGGCGCGATGGCGATGATGGCGCTGGCGATCTATCAGGCCGGGCTCGCCTCGTCCGGCGCGATCGCGCTGCTGACCTGGCCACTGGCCGGGCTGGCCGGACGCTTCGACAACCGCGTCGCGGTGGTCGGAACCGTCTACGCGATGGCCCTGGCCGCGGTGACGATCGTCGCCGCCGACCTGTCCTCGGTGCTCGAGAATCCGCTCAGGCTCACGCTGCCGCTCGTGGCGCTGTTCGCAGTCAGCACGCTCGCCACGGTCCACCGCGACTCCGACATCGAGAACCGCGGCGCCGCGACGATCGACGCGCTCACGGGGATGCTCAACCGCACCGCGCTGATCCGCCGCCGGACCGAGATCGAGGCGCAGTCGCGCGCCACCGGCGAACCGGTCGGCCTGATCGTCATCGATCTCGACCGCTTCAAGGCCGTCAACGACACGCAGGGACACGGCGTCGGCGACATCGTCCTGCGCGACGTCGCCTACGTGATGCGCCGTGAGCTTCGCGCCTACGACCTCGCCTACCGCCTCGGCGGCGAGGAGTTCGCCGTCCTGCTGCCCGGCGCCGACCTGCGCTCCACGACCGAGCTCGCCGGCCGGCTTCACGCCGCGGTCGCGGCCGAGCCGATCGCGGGCCTGGCGATCACGATCTCACTCGGCGTCGCCGCCTCCCCGGCGGGCGCGCCGTTCTCCTGGGACGACGTCTTCGACCGCGCCGACGCCGCGCTGTACCGCGCCAAGCAGGGCGGCCGCGACCGGGTCGTCAGCGACGCGGCCCTCGCGGCCGTCTAGTCGCGCACCCAGCCCTCGCGGGTCATCGTCACGAAGTGGCGCCCGGGGCTCTCCGGGACGTTGCGGCCCAGGATGTCCCCGAGCCGGCCGGTCGAGCCGATGATCTCCATGCCCAGCGGCGAGAACGTCTGCTCGTTGAACACGCGCGGCGCCAGCAGCGGGTTCGTCAGCGCCTGCGAGAAGGCGTCGACGCCGACCATCCGGCCGATCAGCGACGGCAGGACGGAGTTCGGCCGCGCATCCTCGGCGAACAGGCCCGCGAAGAACTCGATCCGGTCGACGTCGCCGTAGAGGTCGCGAAGCCCGTCCTGGATCACCGGGTCACCGGTGATCTGGTCGAAGTCGGTCACGCGCGGGAACTTGGCCAGCTCGCGGTAGTCGTTGTAGGGCGCGAGCTGCACGGCGCGGGCCTCGCGGATGCTGGCGAGCTCGACCTGGCGCAGTGCCGGATCGGTGTTGCGCATGCCGATCCGGCCGGCGCGCTGGCGCGACGCGTCCTCGCACAGCGGCCCGACGCCGTGCTCGACCACGAGCGCCGGGTTGAAGACGGTGCGCCAGATCGGCTCGTCGGTGCCGCCCATATGCAGCTTGGACGGGATCAGGCCGTGCCAGCGGTAGAGCAGGTTGAACTCGATCGCCATCCAGTTCTGGCGGTACCAGCGCTCGTTCTTGAACGGCACCGGGTCGGCCGCCAACCGGAAGTGGTACGGCGTGATGTGGTTGATGTACTCCTCGACCACGATCTTGATCAGGAGCACGATCAGGATGTTGCGCGCGGTCTGGAACAGGCGCTCGTCGTCCCAGCCGGGGTACTCGGCTGCGAGCGCGCCGGCGATCCGGTTGTGCTCACGCAGGAACAGCGTGTTGAGCAGCACGAACCCGACCTGTGAGTTCGTCGTGTCGCTGCCCGCGGCAAACAGCGTGTCGTAGCGCTCGGGCGGGATCTGGTCGGGCCGGACGACGCCGATCTCGCTGAACTCGGGCTTCTTGACGCCGTTCTCGTAGAGATAGGGCGGGAACTCGGCGCCGCCGATGTGCTGGCTCTTGAGCCGGCCGCCCTCGTGCGCCCGCAGCTGCGCGGTCCAGGCCGGGGTGACGCCGTAGAGCGGCAGCAGGTCGATGTCGTGGGTGGCGTTGTTGCGGCGCGGATCGCGCTCCACGTGCCGGTCGCTGCGCAGGAAGCCGTCGGTGAACCACTGCGCGAAGTAGGCGAACATCACGGTCGACTTCGGGCACAGGATGCCGTCGCCCTCGCGCATGAACAGGTCGGCGACACGGTCCTCGGCGGGGAGCCCGGGAGCCGCCACCGGTGGCAGGTGGCGGCTCGAGTAGGTCCGGTCGGTCAACGACGACCACGACGTGTACGGCGCGAGCGTGCTCAACGGGTTCGGCCGCGTCGGCACCGTCAGCACCGCCGAGTTGATCAACGCATGGTTGACGGGGCGGCGAAGCCGCGGGCGCGCGTGCAGGAACTCCCAGGCCGGCTCGAAGTTCGTCAACACGTAGAGCTGGACCCGGTTGGCCCAACCGTCGCGCTCGCGGCTGCGCGTCACTTCTTCTTCACCTTGAACGCGACGGTCTTCGCCGCTCCCCGGTTGCCCGCCGCGTCGATCGGCGTGACGACCGCGCGATAGTCACCGGCGGCGAGCTTGCGCTTGGGAAGGGCCACGGTTCCCGAGCCTCCCACATTCGCGACGCTGAAGGTGGCGACCTTCGTCACGACCGAGCACTTCTTGCCCTTCTTGGCCCCCGGCTTGCAGGCCTTCCTGCCCAGCTTGCGACCGGCGCGGACGCGCTGGATCGTGACCGACAGCGTGCCGCCCTCGCTGAGCTTCGTGCGCAGCACCAGCGCGGCGCCGGGCTTGAGCGTGGTCGAGACGGCGCCGAGCGACTGCAGCACGGGCGCGGTCTTGTCCGGCGCCGCGGGCGGGTTGCCCCCACCCGGGTTCGGGTTGGATGCCGGGGCCGGGGCCGGGGTGCCGCCCTGCGGGGCCGGGTCGGCGGGTGGCGCGGGCGGGTCGGTCACGACGGCGCTCAGCGGCGTGAAGACCTCGACCCCGGCCGGGAACGTGTTCGCCCCGTTGGAGTCGGCGCCGATGCGCACCCGCAGCTTCTTGCCGCGGTCGGCGGCCTTGATCGTGTACGCCGCGGACTTCGCGCCCGAGATCGTGGCGCAGCTCGAGCCGTCGGGCTCGCAGCTCTCCCACTGGCGCGTGTAGCTCGTGCCCGGGTACTTCCACGTCCCGACGTCGGAGATCAGCGAGGAGCCGACGTAGGCCGTGCCGCTGAGCTTCGCGGCGGTCAGCTGCGTCGCCTGCTCGGGGAAGATCGTGTTGGTCATGCCGCTGCAGCCGAGCGTGACGCCGTCCCCGGCCGCGTTCTTGCCGGTCACCTTCACGCAGAAGCGCGACGTGACGTCGGCGTCGGTGAGCAGGTAGTTCTGGCCGGTGGCGCCTGGCACCGTGGCGCAGTCCGCGCCGGCGGAGTTGCAGCGCAGCCACTGGAAGCTGACGCTGGAGGCCGCGGGATTGAACAGCCAGTTCTGCGCGTGCAGGGTGTCGCCGGACTGCGGCAGCGAGGCGTCGCCGGGCGCGGGAACGGTGATCGAGGCGGTCGAGGACTGGTTCGCCCCCGGGAGGTTGGCGGGGTTCGCCGTGAACGGGCTCGTGATCGCGCTCTTGGCCGTCGAGAGGCCGAAGGTCGGGAAGTCGTTGGAGCCGGTGACGACCACGCGGAAGCCGTACTTGGTCACCGTGTCCGGCACGACGTAGGTCGACTGCGTGGCGTCGTCGACATCGGTGCAGGTCGAGCCGACGCAGCGCTGCCACTGGTACTCGAACTCGATCGTCTGCGTGCCCGCCCACTCGCCGTTGTAGCTGACCGAGAGCGTCTGGCCCGCCTGCGGCGTCGTGTCGTTGATCGTCGGCGGCTTCGCCGCGTTGGGTACCGGCGGCGTGAAGGTCAGCGTGTAGCCGCCGTTTGACTGCGTGCCCGCGAGCATCGTGCCGGGCGTGGTGGTGAAGTTCGTCAGCGCCCAGAAGATCGTGTTGGTGCCCTGCGGCGTGATCAGCCCGGTGTTGGTCACCTTGCGCCAGTTGGTCGCGCCCGGGATCGGGCCGTTGCCGGTGGTGCCCACGTACATGCCGTCCGCCGTGCCGGCGTAGAGCCGTGTCTCGTTGAGGCCCGAGAACTGATGCAGCGCGCGCACGGTGTAGTTGCCGAGCTGGTGCGTGCCGACGCCGTTGATCGCCGACCAGGTGATGCCGGCGTTGATCGAGCGGTACACGCCGCTGCCCGGGGTCGCCGCGTAGTAGATGTTCGGGTTGTGGCCGTCGGCGAAGACGCGCAGCGTCGTGCCCGAGATGCCGTCGCTGGAGAGCGTCCAGCTGGACCCGTAGTCGAGCGAGCGGTAGATGCCGCTGCCGGTGGCGGCGAAGATGACGCCGGGAATGAGTTCGGCGAAGCTCCAGACGGTCTCCGAGGCCGCCATCCCGTTGCCCGCGGTCGGCGGCGTCCAGGTCGCGCCAGTCGTCGGTGCTGCGGTAGACGCCGCCGCTGGCGACGCCGGCCAGCATCGCGCCACCGGGGGGCGTGATCACGGCCTGCACCGCGGCGTTGAGCTTCTTGGGCTGCTTCGGGTTGTCCTCCGGGCCCTGCGCCACCGGCTTCCAGCCGGTCCCGACGTTCTTGAACAGGCCGGCGCTCGTGCCCGCGTAGACCGTCGAAACGCCGCTCGTGAACACCGTCCGCACGCTCATCGAGCCCGGATAGGCCTCGAAGCCGCTGTTGTACGGCGCCCAGGTGAGGCCGTCGTTGGTGGACTTGAACACCCCGTCGGCCTCCGTCGCGGCGTAGATCGTCGTCGGCGGGATCGCGGTCGCGTATTCGCGGACCCAGCTGGAGCCGGGAGCGGACAGACCAGGCATGCCGGTCCAGGTGCCCAGGCCGGCCTGGGCAGGCGCGACACCGAGGGTCAGGAGCAGTGGCACAGCCAGGAAGAGCAGGCGGAGTCGGCGCATGGCCGGAAACCTATTTCCGCGGCGCTCGCGTTTTTGTGTGCCAGCAGGTGAATCGATGGCGGTTAACCGCCGTGGCGAGCGCAAGGCTTCTTCAAGGTTCCTCCAAGGAGTCCGTGCCAGCGTGTCGATCCATGAGCACGACTGCGAAGACGGCTGGCCGCGGGCTGGCCTCCAATTGGGACCTTGCCCTCACCTCCACCGCCTTTGCGCTGATCGTGGGCTGCATCGCGGCTCCCCACGTCCGGCGGATGCTCGCGGGCGACGAGAGCGACGACCTCGCCGCCGTCACCTGAGCGAAGGGTGGACACTGCCTTGCATGACCGCATCGCAGATTGAGCCCGAGGCGCTGCTGGCCGCTCGCGAGCGCTGGGTCGCACGCGGCGTCAGCGCTCCCGCGATCGTCGCCGTCTCGGCCGACGGCGCCCATGTCGAAGGTGCCGACGGCGTCCGCTATCTCGACTTCGCCGGCGGCATCGGCTGCCAGAACCTCGGCCACAACCCTGAGGGGATCGTGCGGGCGATCCACGCGCAGGTCGACCAGTTCCTGCACCAGTGCTTCATGGTCGCGGCCTACGAGCCCTACGTCGACGTCTGCCGCCGGCTCGGCGAGCTCTCGCCCTGCCGCGGCGACGAGCAGAGGTCGCTGCTGCTGAACTCCGGCGCCGAGGCCGTCGAGAACGCGGTCAAGATCGCGCGCGCGGCCACCGGGCGCCCGGCGATCGTCGCCTTCGACCGCGGCTTCCACGGGCGCACGCTGATGACGATGACCCTGACGAGCAAGGTCAAGCCCTACAAGAAGGGCTTCGGGCCGTTCGCGCCCGAGGTCTACCGCACGCCCGCGCCGTACCCGTACCGGGACATCTCCAGCGAGGACGCGATCGCGGGGCTCGAGGCGCTGTTCATCGCCCACGTCGATCCGGCGACCGTCGCCGCGGTCATCCTCGAGCCCGTCCAGGGCGAGGGCGGGTTCATCCCGATGCCGGAGGAGTTCCCCGCGCGTCTGCGCGAGCTCTGCGATCACCACGGGATCCTCTGGATCGACGACGAGGTCCAGGCCGGCGTCGGCCGCACCGGGCCGGTGTGGGCGATCGAGCACTACGACGCGCAGCCGGACCTGCTGGTCTCCGGCAAGTCACTCGGCGGCGGGCTGCCGCTGGCCGCCGTCACCGGGCCGGCGTCGGTGATGGACGCCGTCGACCCGGGCGGGCTCGGCGGCACCTTCGGCGGCAATCCGGTGTCGTGCGCGGCGGCCAACGTCGTGCTCGAGACGGTCGCGGCGCCGCGGTTCCAGGCGGCCGCGGCGGCCTTGGGGACGCGCCTGCGCTCCGCCCTGGACGACATGGCGACGCGCGTCGAGGCGATCGGCGAGGTCCGCGGGCTCGGGCCGATGCTCGCCTTGGAGATCGTGCGCGACCGCGAGACGAAGACGCCGGCGCCCGACCTGGTGGCGGGCGCGATCGCCGCCGCGCGCTCACAGGGCCTGCTGCTGCTCGGCTGCGGCCTGTACGGGAACGTGATCCGGCTGCTGCCTCCGCTGACGATCTCCGACGAGGACCTCGGCCGCGGGCTGGAGATCCTCGAGGCCGCGCTGGCGTGAACGCCCTCGATCCGCTCTCCGCCGACGAGTTCCGCCAGGCGGCCGCGATCCTCCGCCGCGATCGCGGCGTCGGCCCGCGCTGGCGCTTCGCGTCGATCGAGTTGCGCGAGCCCGAGAAGGGCGCGGCCCCGTCGGGGCGCGAGGCGATCGTGGTGTGCTGGAACCGCGAGGGCGGCGCGGCCTACCGGGCGTCCGTGTCGTTGAGCACCGATTCCGTCGTCACCTGGGAGGCGTTGGAGGGCATCCAACCGAACCTGACGCCCGACGAGTGGCACGAGTGCGACGAGGCGCTGCGCCGCGAGCCGCGCCTGATCGAGGCCCTGGCCGCGCGCGGGATCACCGACATGGACGCGGTGCTGATCGATGTCTGGGGATACCGGGGCTTCCTGGTTCCGGAGCGCTACGCGGGCCGGCGCGTCGGCTGGACCGACACGTGGTTTCGCTCCGCCCCCGGCTCCAACCCGTACGCGAACCCGGTCAACGGACTGCACTGCGTCGTCGACCTCAACTCGATGGAGCTGCTCGAGATCGAGGACACGTTCAGCGTCGAGAAGCCGCCGGGCGTGATGGGCGAGTACGTCCCGCGCCATGTGCCGGATCTGCGGCTGCGTGACGATCTCGAGCCGATCGAGGTCACGCAGCCGGCCGGTGTCTCGTTCACGTTGGACGGCCATTCGCTGACGTGGCAGAACTGGTCGCTGCGGCTCGGCTTCAACCACCGCGAGGGCCTCGTCCTGCACACGCTCGGCTTCGCCGGCCGCTCGGTCGCCCACCGCCTGTCGGTGGCCGAGATGGTCGTCCCGTACCGCGATCCCTCTCCCGACCACTACCGGCGCACCGCCTACGACATCGGCGAATGGGGACTCGGCTTCATGACCCAGTCGCTCGAGCTCGGCTGCGACTGCCTGGGCGAGATCCGCTACCTCGACGCGGTGCTGCACGACACGGCGGGCGAGCCGTACGTGATCAAGAACGCGATCTGCATCCACGAGGAGGACGACGGCGTCCTCTGGAAGCACGTCGACCACGTCGAGGGCGCCGAGGTCCGCCGCTCGCGCCGGCTCGTCGTCTCCGTCCACGTGACCGTCGCCAACTACGAGTACCTCGTCTACTGGCGCCTCTACCAGGACGGGTCGATCGAGTGCCACGTCCGTGCGACCGGGATCATGGTCGTCGGCCATCTCGCCGCCGGGTGAGGAGGCCGAGCACGGCACGCTCGTCGACCAGCGCACCTACGCGCCCTTCCACCAGCACTTCCTGATCGCGCGGCTGGACATGGACGTCGACGGCCCCGACAACACCGTTCACATGGTCGAGACCTCGGCCGCGGGGTATTCGGACGCCGACCCCTACGGCCTCGGGCTGGCGCAGCGCTCCGAGCCGATGCTCGTCGAGGGCTTCCAGGACTACTGCTGGGAGACCCAGCGCGGCTGGAAGGTCGTGAACCCTTCCTCGCTGAACCACGTCGGCACGCCGGTCGCCTACAAGCTCGTCCCGGGCGCGGCGCTGCCGCACATGCTCCCGGCGGACTCCCCCGTGCTGCGGACCGCGGAGGCGCTGCGCCACACGCTCTGGGTCACGCCCTACAGCGCCGAGGAACGCTGGCCGTGCGGGCCGTTCCCGAACCAGTCGTCGGTCGACGAAGGGCTACCGGCATGGACGGCCGCCAGCCGCTCGGTCGAGGACACCGACGTGGTCCTCTGGTACGTCTTCGGCATCCACCACATCACGCGCATGGAGGACTGGCCGATCATGCCCGTGGACGCGGTGTCGTTCTGGCTGAAGCCGTTCGGCTTCTTCGATCGCAACCCGACGCTCGACCTGCCGCCCACCCCGCGGCACTGCAGGAGCCTGTTGATCTTTACCGATACGCCTCCCGCGGCGCATCCGCGGTACCTCACGCCACCCACGCTGCTCACGTGGCAGAGCCACGCATCGCGAGCGCGTGCGGCCCGAGGCACTGGCGGGCTGCACCACGTCAGGCGCACCGACCAAAAATCAACAGGCTCCTAGGGGCTGGTGACCGACAGCGTGAAGGTCAGCGCTTTGGCGTAGGCGCCGGGCTTGAGCGTCTCGGCGGCGCCGATCGGCTGCTTGAACTCGATCGTCGTGGGGATCGTCACCGCGCTCGTGAGCGGCGCGAACGCGCCGTTGGTGGCGCGGACCTGCAGCGGCTGCGGGAGAGCGCCCGCCAGGCCGACCAGGTAGCCGGGAGCGCTCCCGCTCGTGTCGGCGACGTGCAGGCGGGCGGCGGGACCGCCGACGGTCGCCGTGAGCGTGCCCGCGTAGTCGCGCGCGACGCCCGGGATGAACGTGCCGAGGTCGACCGCCGGCGAGCTGAGGGTGAGCGAGAGCGGCGCCGGCGGCGGCGGGGCGGGGAGCACCTGCGGGACGGTGACGGTGATCGTTCGCTCGGCGGAGCCTGACTCGCGCCCGTCGTCGATGCTCAGGCGGGCGGTGTAGGTGCCGGCGGCCTCGTAGCGGTGCGCGATCGCGGGCGACGGCAGCGCGCCGCTCGCACTCTGGCCGTCGCCGAAGTCGAGCTCGTAGGTCATGCGGTCGTTCTCGGCGTCGGTGCCGTTGACCGTGGCGTGCAGCGTGTGCGGAGCGACGCCGGTGTCCGCGTCGAGGTCGAGCTTCGCGATCGGTGCCTCATTGACGACCGTGAAGACCCACTCGGCGGGCTGCCCGACGTTGCCCACCTTGTCGGTCGCGCGAGCGCGGAAGACGTGCTCGCCCACGGCGAGGTCGTCGGCGCGCAGGACGATCCCGCAGGACCCGTAGTCGCCGTCGTCGAGCGCGCACTCGAGCTTCCCGTCGGTCGCCCAGACGCTGAAGGGCAGCGGGCCGGTGTGCACCGGCCCGGACGGACCGGACTGGACCTCGGAGTCGGGCGGTGTCGTGTCGATCGTGAAGGTCCGTGTGGCCGGGGTCTGATCGACGTTGCCGAGCCCGTCGGACGCGCGAGCCGAGAACATGTGCACGCCGTCGGCCAGCACGCCGGCCAGGAACGTCGACGTGCACGACACCCAGGGGCGGTCGTCGAGCTTGCACTCGAACGTCGCACCCGGAAGCGACGAGGTCAGCTCGAAGACGGGCGCGGCTTCGTTGCTGAGCGACGGCGGGCCGTTGGAGATCGTGGTCTGCGGCCCTTGCGTGGCGATCGTGAACGACGTGCTCACCGGCTGTCCGACGTTGCCGGCGGCATCCGTCGCGCGGACGCTGAACGTGTAGCTGTCGTCCGTGAGCGGGCCGTAGCTGCGCGGCGACGTGCACGGGGTGAACGTGCCCGGGCTCGCGAGCCCGGCGAGCCGGCACTCGAAGGTCGCCCCGGGCTCGGAGGCGAACTCGATCACGGGCATCGTGTCGTTGCTGCTGGCCGCCGGGGCGCGCGTGATCGTGGCGACGGGAGCGGTCTTGTCGACCGTGAACGTGCTGGGTCGCGGGGGTCTCGTCGGTGTTGCCCGCGGCGTCGATCGCGCGGACGGAGAAGGTGTGCTCGCCGTCCGGTAGGTCGCCGATCGACTGCGGTGACGTGCAGGCGGCGAAGGCGGCGCCGTCGAGCTTGCACTCGAACTTCGAGCCCGTCTCGCTGGAGGAGAACGTGAAGGAGGGTGGGCCGCCGTCGATCGTCGTCTGCGGCGCGGCCGTGTCGACCGTGAACTCGCGGCTCGCCGGCGAGCCGTCGACGTTTCCGACGCTGTCGATGGCGCGGACCGCGAGCGTGTGCGTGCCGTCCGCGAGCGCCGCGAGCGTGAGCGGCGACGCGCAGGTGGCGAACTGCCCGTCGTCGAGCTTGCACTCGAACGTCGAGTCCGCCTTCGTGGACGTGAACGCGAACGTCGGTGTGTTGTCGTTCGTGGGGCTCGTCGGGCCGTCGGCGAACGCCGTGTCGGGCATGCCCGTGTCGACGGTGAAGGTCCGGGTCGCGGGCGAGGGATCGACGTTGCCCGCGGTATCCCGCGAGCGGACCGAGAGCGTGTAGGTCCCGTCGGCGAGCGGGCCGAGCGTGCGCGGCGACGTGCAGTCCGCGAAGCCCCCGGTGGCCGTGCCCGGGCCGTCGAGCTTGCACTCGAACGTCGCGCCGGCCTCGTTGGCCGAGAAGGTGAACGCGGGCGAGGAATCACCGGTCGTCCCGCTCGGGCCGGTGTTGATCGTCGTCTCCGGGGCGGTCGTGTCGACGGTGAAGGTGCGCGCCGCGGGCGTCGGGTCGATGTTGCCGACCGCGTCGGTGGCGCGCACGGAGAACGTGTGCTCGCCGTCGGCGAGCGTGCCGACGTCGTGCGGCGAGGTGCACGACGCGAAGTCGCCCGTGTCGATGCGGCACTCGAAGCTCGAGTTCGGCTCACTGGAGGAGAACACGAACGGGCTCGCGGTCGAGCTGATCGTCGTCTCGGGCGGCGTCGCGTCGACCGTGAAGGTCCGCGTCGCCGGCGACTGGTCCGTGTTGCCCGCCGCATCGGTCGCCCGGACCGCGAAGGTGTGCTCGCCGTCGGCCAGCGTCGCGAGCGTGCTCGGCGTCGTGCACGGCTCGAACGGGGCCGCGTCGACCCGGCACTCGAACGTCGAGCCCGGCTCGCTGGCGAAGAACGTGAACTGCGGCGTGGCCTCACGCGTCGGGCCGCTGGGGCCTTCGTCGATCGCCGTGTTCGGCGTCGCGGTATCGACCGTGAACGTCCGGCTCGCGGGCGTCGGGTCGGTCAGACCGGCCGCATCGGTCGCGCGGACCGCGAACGTGTGCGGACCGTCGGCGAGCGTGTCGAGCGTCCGCGGCGACGTGCACGACGCGAAGGCGTCGGTGTCGACCCGGCACTCGAACGTCGTGCTCGACTCGGTCGAGGAGAAGCGTGAACGTCGGCGTCGCGTCGTTGGTCACGCCGCTCGGCGCCGCTGTCGATCAACGTGTCGGGAGCAGCCGTGTCGACCGTGAACGTCCGCGTCGCCGGTGTCGGGTCCACGTTGCCCGCCGCATCGATCGCCCGCACCGAGAACGTGTACTCGCCGTCGGGCAGGGTGCCGAGCGGGTGAGGCGACGTGCACGGCGCGAACGCGGCCGCGTCGATCCGGCACTCGAAGGTCGAGTTCGGCTCGCTCGACGTGAACGTGAACGGGCTCGACGTCGAGGTGATCGACGTCTCCGGCGGCGTCGTGTCCACCGTGAACGTGCTGGTCGCGGGCGTCAGGTCCACGTTGCCCGCCGCATCGGTCGCCCGCACCGAGAACGTGTGCTCGCCATCCGCCAGCGTGCCCAGCGCAAGCGGCGACGTACACGACGCGTACAGCGCCGCGTCGAGCTTGCACTCAAACGTCGAATTCGGCTCGCTGGAGGAGAACACAAACGGCACCGGACCCGAGTCGATGGTCGTCTCCGGCGCCACCGTGTCCACCGTGAACGTCCGCGACGCCGGCGTCAGGTCGACGTTGCCCGCGGGATCGGTGGCCCGGACCGAGAACGTGTGCTCGCCGTCGGCGAGGGTGCCGAGCACGTACGGCGACGTGCAGGCAGCGAACGACCCCGTGTCGAGCTTGCATTCGAACGTCGACCCGGGCTCGTTGGATGAGAACGCGAAGGAGGGCGGGCCGGAGTCGATCGTCGTCTCGGGGGCGGTGATATCGGTGGTTCCGCCGGCGGCGCCGTAGACGCCGAACTCGGTCAGGTCGCGGTAGGGGGCGCCGGCTCCGCCCTGCGAGCTCAACAGCGTCAGCCGGGCGAAGCGGACGCCCGTCGTCCCGGCCGTCGGTGTCACGAAGTTGAGGGTGTGACGCTGAGCGCTCGTGAACGTGCCGGCGCTGGCGACCGTCCAGACGTTGCCGTCGGGCGAGGTCTCGACGCGGTAGCCGGCGGTCGCGGACGCGCTGGTGTCGCCGCACGTCTCGGCGGGATCGAAGGCGAACTGGGTCACGTCGATCGCGGACGGCAGTTGGACGACGAGGTACTTCTGGGCGCTGACGTCGGTCGACCAGCCGCTGGCGAAGGACTGATCGACGGCGGCGTTGGGCCCGCAGCCGTACTGGGTGTACTCGCGCCCGTTGCTCTCGGTGATCGCGGCGCCCCCGGGCGTCGAGGCCCAGTTGCGGCGCAGTGCCGGGCTGAAGGTGATCGTCGAGCCGCCGGTCACTGCTATCGACGTGACCTCGCTGTCGAAGCCGCTGCCGCCCGCGACGACCTTCAGGTACGTGCCCTCCGGCACGGCGGCGATCGTGTAGCGGCCGTCGGCGTCGGTCGTGGCCGTGTAGGTGCTGAGACCCGCGAGGCCGACCTTGACGCCGGCGATCGGACCGCCGCCGAGCGCGTTCGTCAGCCGTCCGGTGATCGTGCCCTTTGGTCCGTCGGCGGCGGGCGGGAGCGCGAAGCTCTCCGCGGGCGCGCTGTCCCCGCCGCCGATCGCAGCCGCGAAGAAGCCCATGCCGCGCGCGGCGAAGAGGCTCCAGAGCGTCGCGTTGTCGGCGCCGGCGAAGAGCGTCTGGTCGGCGAGCAGGATGCCGTTGCGCGCGTCGAGGAACGACGGCTCGGCCGGCAGCAAGGCCATCCCGGTCGTGATCAGTGCGCGCGCCTTCTCCACGCCCAGCGCGGTCCGCAGATCCCAGAGCGTCTGCGTCCAGATCTCGCCGTCGGCATGCACCTCGGCGGACCCGGCGATCCGCCCGAAATCGCCATACGTGTAGCCGCCCGTGCCGAGGATGGGACGGCCCGGGCAGCGCACCGGGTCGGCACCGATGACCGGGCAGTCGATCGGCTCGGTCCGCAGCTTGGAGCTGAAATCGGTGTACTCGCCCATGTTGACCTCGCCCGAGGCGCCGGTGTCGAGCGCCGGGTACTGGCCGACGACGAAGTCCTGGGCGTACCAGTCGCTCCAGCCCTCGCCCATCGCCCCGGCCTGGGCCGAATTCAGCGCTCCGATGCCGTCGGCGTCGGTCACGAGCCGGTTCGAGAGCCCGTGCGTGTACTCGTGGTAGAGGATCGCCGCGTCGCTGCCGCTGGACATGTTGCGGTACGGCGAGCGCCAGAGGTACATCTGCATCAGCGGCGGCGAGCCGTCCGGCGGGGTGAACATGTTCGCGTTGTTGACGTGGTTGCCGTCCGGGCCGGTCGAGGCGCCGTCCAGGGTGTTCAGCTGCACCGCGTCGTTGCCCTGGAACGCGCCGGCGCCGGCGTTGAAGCCGATCGGCGCCGACGCCAGGTGATCGTGGAAGCGGTTGGCGAAGTAGAAGGCCTGGGTCGTGTCCTGCGCCCGGTTGAGGACCCGATCGGTCGCGGTACTCCACGAGCACAGGTGCCCGTCGTCGCAACTGCCGCCGGCGACGGAGACGAACGGGAACGAGAACCCGCCCGCGACCCGCGTCACCTCTTCGCCGGCTGACGCGGTGTCGTTGTCGTCGAGGTCGCTGTAGGCGTGGACGTTCGGCCCGTTGAGCGTGGTCGCGGCGGCCGGGAGCCAGCCGCTCGCCTCGAGGTCGACACTGACGGCCGCGCCGCCCACCAGATTGCCCGGGAAGCGCTCCCAGACGAGCGCGGACGCCTCGGACTTGACCATGTTGGCCACGCGCATGACATCGCCGGTGGAGGCGTCGACGGTCGCGTCATAGACCGCGTCCGCACTGGCGCGGTAGCGGACCCGCCAGGCCAGCCGACCGCTGAAGGTGACGAGTGAGGCCTGCGTGTCCCGCCCGTACGTCGTGGTCTGCTCCGCGCCCGAAGGCCCGCTGCGGCGCACGACGGTGCGGTGCTCGCCGACGTCGTCCTGCACCGCGCGCACCGCCTCGCCGGGCTCCAGCCCGGGCGTCGTGGTCGGGACGTCGAGCGCATGCTCGGGCGCGCCGAGGACGCTGAGCACGCTCCCGTCCTCGCCGACGTTCACGCGCAGGGAATGCTCCGCCGAGGGGATCCCGTCGACCGCCTGGCGCCACTCGACCGAGGTCACGTCGCCAGGCAGGGATTGCTGCGTCGGCTCCTCCAACGCATCGAAGTCGGCCGCTGTCAGACCGAAGACCGACAGGTTGGCGCGCACGTAGGAGGAGGCGATCGCCTCCGGGTCGCGGCCCGAGGGCGCCGTCAGCGTCCCATCGAGCTGCGCGAGCACGCGCGGCGTCCCGGTTTGGCGGTCCAGATCCACAACGCCCTGGTCTCCCAGGCGCTTCTGAAGGGTGTCGCGGTCCGCCCGCTCTCCGGCCTGCGCTGTGCCGGCCAGCGAAAAGGCGAAGAGGGCAAGCACGACCCCTAGCGCGCTCCGTCCTCCCATCGAACTCCGAACTCTCGACCGTTTAACGCGCGATGGCGATCAAATATCCGTCCACGGGATCGGCTCGAGGTCATTCACGAACCCCGGCGTCGCCTCCACCCGCTTCAGCCAATCGCGGATCCGCGGGTGCTCGCGCAGGTCCGCCCCCGCATCCTCCGCGCAGTGAACGTACCCGTAGAGCGCGATGTCGGCCACCGTGTAGGTCGGCCCCGACACGAACGCCTCGACCAGTCCGCGCTCGAGCGACTGCAGTGCCCGGCGCCCCTGCCGCAGCCGGTCGCCGAACGTCTCCGGCGCCTTCGCCACGCGCCCGACCAGCGCCATGAAGCGCGCGACGGCGAGCCCCGGCTCGATCTGGTTCTGCTCGAAGAACAGCCACTGGTAGACGTGGGCGCGCTCCAGCTTGCCCTCGGGCAGGAACGGCGTCCCCTCGGCGAGGTAGAGCAGGATCGCGCCCGACTCGGGCAGCGTCTCGCCCGTGTCCAGCTCGAGCACCGGCAGCCGCCCGTCGGGGTTGCGGGCGAGATGCTCGGGTTGGCGCGTCTCGCCGCTGAAGAGGTCCACGGTGACCGACTCGTACGCGAGGCCGAGCTGGCGCAGCAACACCCGCACCTTCAGGCAGTTCGCCGAAGCCGGGTGGTCGTAGAGGATCACAGGCCGCTCCGGAAGAACGCGACCGTCTCGGCGAAGGCCTGATCGGTCACCTCGGGGTCGAAACGCGGCCCGATGTCGCGGCCGAACGCGTGCTCGGCCTCGTACTCGCTCCAGGTCAGGCGCGCGCCCGAGGCGTCCATCGCGTGACGCACGACCTCGCGTCCCTCGGCCGGCGTGTGCGGATCGAGGGTCCCGAAGATCAGCAGGATCTCGCCCCCGATCTCGCCGGCGCGGGCCAGCGAGTCGGTCGGCTCCTTGCCGAGCTTGCCGTTGTGCAAGCCGGTCGGGTACCAGCACACGGTCGCGCGGACGGCGTCCGAGAAGGCCGCGCGAAAGGCGATGTGCCCGCCCGTGCAGTGCCCGGCCGCTCCGATCGCCGGGCAGCGCTCGCCCAGCCACGCGAGCGCCGCTTCGACGTCGGCGTCGAAGTCCGGCACCGGGGTCGCGTCGGCGTCGGCCTGCCCGCGCACCTTGCCGGCGTCGTCGAAGCCGAGCACGGTGCCCGCGGGCTCGATCCGGTGGTAGATCTCGGGCACGGCGACGACGAAGCCGTAGCCCGCGAGCCGGACCGCCCAGCGCAGGCTCGGCTCGGTCAGCTGGAAGATGTCGGTGTAGAAGACGATGCCGGGATAGGCGCCCGGGGCGGCCGGAGCGGCCACGAACGTCCGCATCGCCCGCTCCCCCACCGGCACGTCGACGTATTCACGCGTGAGGACCACGGCGCGCATCCTTGCACGCGAGGCGCCCCACGCTCCTCGACGCGCGTCGTGGCAAGCTTGAGCCGACATGGCTTCCCCTGACCAGCCGACCGCGCCGTACCTGAACGCGGTCATCGCGTACGGGTTCCGCGGCTCGACCCGTTTTCACGTCCCGGGCCACAAGGCCGGAAACGGCGCCGATCTCGGTGTGCGGACCGCGATCGGCTGGCAGACGCTCAAGCTCGACATCCCGCAGGACATCCACGGGGTGGACCTCGGGCGAGTCGCCGACGCCGTATGAGCGGGCCGAGGAGCTCGCGGCCGAGGCCTACGGCGCGTCGCGCTCGTGGTTTCTCACCAACGGCGCGACGCAGGGCAACCACGCGCTGTGCCTGGCGCTGGCGCCGCTGGGCGCGCCGGTCGTGGTCCAGCGCAACGCCCACGCGTCGGTGGTCGACGGCCTGGTGCTCTCAGGCGGGCTGCCCGACCTGGGTCCCGCCGGAGTACGAGCCGGAGCTCGGCATGGCGCACGGCGTCACGCCGCAGTCGCTGGAGAACGCGCTGAAGGCCACGCCGGACGCGCGCGCCGCGTTCATCGTCTCCCCCACCTACTACGGGATGGCTGCCGACGTCTCCGGCTGCGCGGAGGTCGCGCACACCGCCGGCGTCCCGCTGGTCGTCGACCAGTCGTGGGGCCCGCACTTCGGCTTCCATCGCGACCTGCCGCCGAACGCGCTGCACGTCGGCGCCGACGCGATGCTGACCTCGGTGCACAAGATCGCCGGGTCGCTGACGCAGAGCGCGCTGCTGCACGTGTCCGGGTCCGGCCGCATCGACCCCGAGGCCGTGGCGCGGACGCTGCGGCTGATGCGCTCGACCTCGCCCTCCTCGCTGCTGATGCTCTCGCTCGACGGCGCGCGCCGCCAGCTCGTGCTGCACGGCGAGGCGCTGCTCTCGAGCACGATCGAGGCCTCCCGGCGCACCGCGGAGGCGATCGATCAGATCCCCGGCTGCCGGGTCGTCGGCGACGAGGAGATCGGCCGGCCCGGCGTCGCGGCGCGCGATCCGCTGCGGATCGTCATCGACGTCCGCGCCACCGGGGCGACCGGCTACGAGATGGCCGCCGCGCTGCGCTCGAACTTCGACACCCAGGTCGAGCTCGCCACGCAGGCGACGATCGTGCTCGTGCTCGGCATCGACGAGGTGCCGCGCGAGCTCGAGCGCTTCATCCACGACCTGACGTCGATCGTCGGGCGGATGGAGCGCCCGGGCGAGATCGAGGAGGTCACGCTCGCCTCCGGGACCTTCGAGAACGAGGTCGTGGTCGCCCCGCGCGACGCCTTCCTCGGCCCATCCGAGGTCGTCGCGGTCGACGACTCGATCGGCCGCGTCAGCGCGGAGGCGATCGCCGGCTACCCGCCGGGCATCCCCGTGCTGCTGCCGGGCGAGCGGATCACCGCGGACGTGATCGAGTATCTGCGTTCGCTGAAGGCGGTCGGCGCGCGCCTGCACGGGGCGAGCGACCCGGACTTCCAGACGATCTGCGTGATGCCGTAGTCAGTGCGCGTGGTGCTGGTGGACGACCGCGTGGCCCTTGCCGCGTGAGATCAGCCAGCGGTTGACCGGGTAGGCCGCGGCGCCCGCGATCAGCAGCGAGGTGGCGAGTGCCGCCCAGAAGCCGATGTCGGTCAGCCCGGCGTCCATCGCGCCCGGGATCGCGACCATGATCGTGTTGTCGACGATCTCCATGATCGTGATCGAGATCGTGTCGCTCGCCAGCGCCAGCGGGATCACGGCGCCCAGTGCCATGCCCGAGCGCAGCAGCGGCAGCGACGTGAACGTGTAGCCGAAGAGGAACGCGAGCGCGATCGACAGGACGACGGTCGCGCCGGTCGTCAGGCCGAGGGCGTTGCCGATCACCATGCCCAGGACCTCGCCCATGGCACAGCCGGTCAGGCAATGCACGGTCGCGCTGAACGCGACCCGGTTCAACGATTGGTCGTGTTGCATACCCCCCTAGGGTATCAAGTCCGCCGCTCGCGCATGCGACCCGGATCACCCCGCGGAACGGCTATTAGCGATCAGTGACCAGCCCGACCTCACCGTCCTCCTTCCAGAGCCGCTCGAGGACCGTCGCGGGCATCCTGGTGAGGTGCGGGTAGCTGCGGCCCCAGGAATTGAGGACGTCGACGTAGTCCAGGCCGCCGTAGCCGAGCGTGGTCAGGACGTCGTCGACGCTCCGCGCCCAGCGGTTGGCCTTGATGCCCTCGCCGATGTTCTCCGGGCTCACCCGGCCTTCCTTGCTCTCGCAGTGCCCGCGCTTGCGCAGGATGTCCAGGCCGGCGCGCACGGAGGTGCCGTCGTAGTCCTCGCCCGGCCACTCGTCGATCTTCTGCGCCTCGTGGTAGAGCCAGAAGCCGTCGTAGGTCTTGCGGTTGAGCTGGGAGGCGAGCCGGCTGATGCCGAAGCCGACGCAGGCGCCCTCAGAGCCCTGGTTATAGAAGTCCCACCAGGCGTCCGGGTCGCTGTGGCCCTTCGGCTTCAGGCACACGCAGTGGCCGCCGCGGACCTTCGTGAGCTTGGCGTCTCGGGCGATCCAGTAGTGGCCCTCCGCGTCCTTCGCCGGCTCGTCGAACTCGGCGTACCAGTTGACGCCGATCACGACGGGGGTGGGCTTGGCGGGCACCATGCTCGCCATCAGCGGGTACTTGTCGACGTGCGTCCAGTCGCTCGGGGGGCGACGTCCAAGTGGTCCAGGCATGGAGCGACACTACGCCTGTCCGCACCGGCCCGGCAAGGGCCAGGCGGGCAGGCAAACGGTCAGTCCTTGTAGGGATCGACGGTGTCGGCGGCGGCCATCGCCACGCCGAGCGGTGTGAGCCGGTGGACGATCTCGATCGTGTCGCCGTGTGCCGCGAGCACCGCGTCCAGGCGCTTGTAGGCACCCGGCGCCTCGTCGGCCGCCCCGCCACGCAGCTCGATCCCCGCGCGCCCGAGCTCGCCCTGAACGGCCGCGAAATCGATCCGCCCCTCCTTGATCCGCCCGCGACGCTTGTGCAGCTTCGCGTTCGGGTGCAGCGGGCAGCTCGCGCCCTCGGTCTTGAATTGCTTCCAGGACACCCAGAAGTCGCAGTCGCGCTGGCCGCACTCGGCACGCTGGCCGATCCGCCCCGCCGCCTGGGTGCGCGACATCACGCGCCCCGCACCGTGGACGGTCGAGAACAGCAGGTCACGCCCCGCCTCGGAATCGGTCCCGCGCAGGATCACCGACGGCTCGGCCATGGTCGCTCCGACGAAGCCGAGCTGCCCCGGGAAGGCCGGTGTGCAGCCCTTGCGGATGACCCACACGTCCGTGTCGAAGTGCCGTTCGCGCCAGGCGAAGTTGTGGTGGTTGTGGACGGCTTCGGTCGCTTGCGCGCCGAGGATCTCGAGCACCTTCTCGACGACGGTGTCCCGCCCCGCGTACGCGTACGCGCCGGCGAGCTCCATCGCCGCGATGTAGCTCTGCCCCAGCTCGGAGTCGACGCGCAGCAGCACCGGCGGGCTGTCCATCTCGCCGTCCCTGGCCCGCGCGTCGAACGCCAGGCCCTGCGCCAGCGCGAGGAACCCACTCGCCGTCTTGTGCCCGAACCCGCGCGAGCCGAAGTGCACGCCGACCCACACCAGCCGTCCTCGTCCTCGAACAGGTCCACGTAGTGGTTGCCGGCACCGACCGTCCCGAGCTGCTTGGCCGCGGTCGAGTGCAGCTGGCGCTGGGGAGCGAACTCCGCGTCGCGGATCGCGTCGAGCACCGCGTGATCGACCGGCTCGTCGTTCTTGCGCCCCATGCCGAAGCTGATGCGCGAGAAGATCGAGTCCATGATCGCGCCCAGATCGGAGCGGATGTCCGCGGCCCGCAGGTTCGTGCGCACCGCCTTGTTGCCGCAGCCGATGTCATATCCGACCCCGGACGGGCTGATGTGGTCGGGGTACGCCACGGCGCCGCCGATCGGCTGCGAGTAGCCGACGTGGCCGTCGGCGCAGAGCGCGCCGCGGAGGGCGTCGCCCTCGTCGGCGCAGCGGCGTAACTGGTCGATGGCACGTTCGTCGACGTCGCCATAAACGGTGATCGGGATGGGCATGACGCGGACACTACGCAGGTCGGGACCGCCTCCGGGGCGAAGCCGCGCCGCGTCAGCCGGGTTCGAACATCACAGCCACTCGGCGCGCTTGAAGCCGCGCCACAGCAGGAACGCCGCGATCACCATCAGCCCGATCACCGCCGGGTAGGCGCCGTGCCAGTGCAGCTCGGGCATGTGGTCGAAGTTCATGCCGTAGAAGGAGGCGACGAACGTCGGCACGGTGATGATCGCCGCCCAGGCGGAGATCTTGCGCACGACCTCGTTCTGCTCGGCGGAGACGACGGCCATGTTGGCCTGCAGGATCGTGCTCAGCAGGTCGCGCTGGGCCATGATCTCCTCGTTGACGAGCTTGAGGTGGTCGTCGACGTCGCGGAAGTACTGGCGCAGGCCGGGGCTGATGCGCGAGCACGCCGCCCTGGGTGATCGCGGCCGCCGGGCCGAGCAGCGGGTGCACCGCGCGGTAGAAGTCGGTGACCTCGCGGCGCAGCTTGTAGATGCGCTGCGTCGGCGCGCGCGAGCCGGAGAAGACGGTGTGCTCGACCTCCTCGATGTCGCCCTCGAGCCCCTCGACGACCGGCGCGTAGTCGTCGACGATCTTGTCCAGGATCGCCCAGAGCACCGCGGCCGGCCCTTCCTCGAGCAGGTTCGGGTGGTGCTCGAGCCGCAGCCGCGCGCCGTGCAGGTCGCTGGCGACGCCCTGGCGCACGGTGATGATGAAGCCGGGGCCGACGAAGATCGAGACCTCGCCGAACTCGACCTCCTCGGCCTCGTCGACGTAGCGGGCCGTCCGCAGCACGACGAAGGTCACGCCGCCCTCATAGGCCTCGACCTTCGGGCGCAGGTGGAAGCTCTGCGCATCCTCGACGGCGAGATCGTGCAGCCCGAAGGTGTCCTGCACGCTCGCAAGCTCCTCCGGCGTCGGCTCGACCATGCCGAGCCACACGAACCCGGGGTCGTCGCGGCAGATCGCGGCCGCCTCCGCGGGATCCATCTTGCCCTCGTGCTGGCGGCGTCCATCGCGGTAGTGCGCGCAGTCGACGATCACGGCTAGCGCAAGTGTTCCAGCGCGTCCTGGACGCTGTCGGCGAGGTAGGCGACACGTGCGAGCTCCGCGAGTTCCAGGACCCGGCGAAACGGCGCGTCGCCCGGCGCGACGACCGCCAGCCACTCGCACTGGCGCGCGAGCGCGAACAGCTCGCGCACCCCCGCGCTGCCCAGGAAGCCGAGGTGCGAGAGGTCGACGACGGCCGGCCCGGGCACGAGCGCCTGCAGCTCGGCGCCGACGCTGGCCGCGTTGAAGCTGTCGATCTCACCGCGCACGCGCGCGATCCGCGCGTCACCCTCGCGTGCCAGCTCGACCGCCGCCGGACCTGGCACGACGGCCGCCGAGGGCGTCGCGCCGCCGGGCCGGTAGCGCGCGCTGACGGTCGTGCCGCCGGCGCCCTCGTCGACGTCGACGGCGTGCATCAGCGCGCGCACGATGCTCAGCCCGCGGCCACGATCGCCCGGATCGGCGGGCGGTGGGCGCCAGCGGCCGTGGTCACGGATCACCAGCGTCAGCACGCCCCCGGGCTCGCGCGCGAGCGCGACCTCCACGGCCGCGTCGCTGCCCGCGGGGTAGGCGTGCTCGACCGAGTTCGCGCACAGCTCACCCGCCGCCAGCACGACCAGCTCCGCGTCTCCCGGGTCGACGCCGACACCGGCCAGCCACGTCCGCATCGCCTCACGCACGACCGAGAGCTGGTCGGCCCGCGCGGCGAACCACAGGTGCAGCGGCGCGACCACGAACGGCAGCGCCCGGGCAGCGAGGAGCGCGACGTCGTCGCGGCGCGTCTGCCCGTCCGTGAAGAGCGCATCCAGGACGGCCGTGCACAGCGCTTCGGGGTCGAGCGTGGAGGCCGCCGAGGCCGCCCGCGCCAGCCGCCGCAGGCCGATGTCCAGGGGCTCGCCGCGCCGCTCGATCGCCCCGTCGGTGTAGAGCACGAGCGTCGCGCGCTCGCGCACCGATGCCGTGGCGTCCTCGTAGACGTGCCCGAGGGCGCGGTCCAGCGGGACCCCGCGCGCGCCCTCCAGGAAGCGCGCGCCGCCGTCGCCCTCGACCAGCAGTGGCGGCGGATGCCCGGCGCAGCTGTAGCGCAGCTCGCGCGAACCCGGGTCGAGGATCGCGTAGACGAGCGTCGCGCCGCGCGCCCCGCGCACGCCGTCGGCATAGCGGCTGAGCAGCTGCAGCACACGCGCGGGGGAGCGGCCCTCGAGCGCGTAGGCGCGCAACGCGCTGCGCAGCTGGCCCATCGCCGCCGCGGCCTCCGGGCCGTGACCCACGATGTCGCCGATCGCGATCCCCAGCCGTCCGCCGGGAAGCTCGACGGCGTCGTAGAAGTCGCCGCCGGCGGCGGTGCCGTCGGCCGCGGGCAGGTAGCGGACGGCGAGCTCGAGCCCATCGGTCCGGGGCAGCGTCTCCGGCAGCAGCGCGTGCTGCAGCGTCGCGGCCACGTCGTGCTCGAGCTGGTACTGCCGCGCGCGGCCCAGTGCGTGGCCGCACAGGCGCGTGAGCGCGAGCAGGTAGTCGCGATCGGCGGCGGCGAAGACGTGCGGGTGGTCGAACACGAGCCCGATCGCGCCGAGTGACGCGTCTCCGTCCGAGAGCGGCAGCAGTGCCGCGGCGTGCGCCTGCGGTCGCACCTCCGCGAAG
This sequence comes from uncultured Solirubrobacteraceae bacterium, assembly GCA_963848475.1. Lineage (GTDB taxonomy): Bacteria > Actinomycetota > Thermoleophilia > Solirubrobacterales > Solirubrobacteraceae > Solirubrobacter. Next base: position 64,461 of record CAWKDW010000016.1, read on the forward strand.
AGCGGGTAGCGCCCGAAGATCGCTTCGCGGCCCTCGAGCCAGATGGGCTGGCCGGTGCGCGCCGCGACGGCGAGCGGCAGCGCGGCGTCCAGCGGCAATGACGCGAAGCGCTCCCGCGTGGAGGGCTCGTGCCCGGCGGCATGCGCGAGTTCGAGCGAGCGGCCGTCCTCGGCGAGTAGCGCGACCCAGGCGCTGCTGGCGCCGAGCGCCTGCACTCCCTGCCCGGCCGCGGTCTCCGCGACCTCCTTCGGCGTCAGCGCGCGCGCCAGCGCCGCGGTCGTGTCCTGGAGGCGGTGGAGGCGGTCGTAAAGCCGCGCGCGCTCGAGCGCGAGCCCGCCCTGACGGCCGAGCGCCTCGAGCAACTCGAGCTCCGAGGCGTCGAACGCGCGCCGGTCCGAGCGGCTGACGCCGACCGCCCCCAGCACCGCGATGCCGGCCAGCAGCGGCACGGCACACAGCGAAGCGTGAGGGCCGACGACGTCGGCGAGCTCGGGATAGCGGCGTGCGAGCTCCTCGCCCGGGTGTACCGCGATCGTGCACCGCTCGCGGGCCGCCTCCGTCACCGGCAGCTGCGCGCCGATCGGCACCGCGCTGAACGCCGCGACGACCTCGGGCTCATAGCCCCAGGTCCCGATCACGGACAGCGTGCGAACGATCCGGCTCGAGCACGAAGACGGCGCCGCCGGTACCGCCGAGTGCCTGGGCGCCGTGCTCCGCGATCGCGCGACCTACCTGCTCCGGCGTCGCGGCACCCGCCAGGGCCGACGTCACGCTCTGCAGCGCCTCCATCCAGCGGCGCGCCCGCTGCTCCGCGTGCAACGCCCGCTCGACGTCACCGGCGAGCGTGACCGCTCGCAGGTGATCGGCAGGATCAGCAGGCACGGCGCGAACCGTGCGGGACTCTACCTGCGGCGGAGGGTCGCGCTCGTCGCTCCCGCGGCCCGATACCGATATGAGGCGCCGGTGAGCAGGCGGGTCGACCAGCGCCAGTAGCCGTTGGCGTCGGTCTTGCGGGTGCCGATGGTGCGCCAGGTCGAACTGCCGCGCAGGCGACGCTGCACGGTCACCTTGCGCGTCGTGCGATTGCGGACCTGGCCCCACAGGCGACCGCGCGACGCGTCGAGCACGAACGGCGTGGCGAAGGTCTTCAGGCTCGGCTTCGCCCGTCCGTCCTCGTAGAAGAGGCCCGACTGCCAGCCCGAGTAGCCGCCCGCGAGCCCGCGCGGCTCGTCGCGCCACAGGTACTGGGTGAGCAGCTTCACGCGCGGGTCACGCCAGGCCTGGTAGCCCGCCCGTTGCAGCCATTGGCTCTGCGCGGTCGCTGAGATCCCCGCGATCTTGTCCGGCGGGTTGGTCTGGTAGCCGTACTCGTCGATGTAGAGGTCGAAGCGCTTCGCCGTCGTCTTCAGCGCGCCGAGGCGCTGGAGCTTGTCGAGCGCGCGCTCGAGCCGCCGCAGCGAGGCCAGGTTGACGTCGTCGGGGTTCGGGAAGGCGCGTTCGGGCGCCGTCAGGACGCCGTGCGGGTGGAAGGCGAAGCCGTCGCCCTTCGCCGGCTTGAAGCCCTTGCAGCGGCCCGTGCGGATCGGCTTGTAGCTGGCGTTGACGCACGCGAACGCGCGCAGGAAGGCGAGCGGACGATGGGTGGAGTTCTCGCGGTTGAGCGTGCTCCCGCGTGAGGACATCGTCCCGATCAGGACCTGGGCGCCGGGGTCGCCGGCGCGCACCTGCGGGTAGGCGGCGCGGACGAGCGCGCGGTAGAGATGCGGCGCGACCGACGTGCAGCGCGAGCGGGTGCAGCTCGCCTGCGGGCGCAGCCAGCTGCCGAGGTTGGGCTCGTTCCAGAGGATGTAGCGCTTCACGCGATCGCCGTAGCGCTCGGCGACCTGGCGGGCGAACGCGGCGAACTGCTTCGGATCCGGGTCATAGCTCGCGACGCCGCGCTCGGCGCGCCGGCTCGTCCACAGTGGCCCGGGACCGGTGATCGTCAACAACGGCTCCATCCCGGCGCCGACGACGCGGTCGACCGCGTGGTCGAGCTGCGACCAGTCCTTGTCGGCTCCGCGACTGGGCCCGGCGATCCGCGACCACAGCGCGAGGATCCGCACCTGCTGGATCCCGAGCGCGGACCAGTCCGCGACCGCCTTGTCGGCCTCGGCGCCGCCCGCGAGCAGGATCCGGTCGTCGGAGATGCCGATCTGCGGTCCCGCGGCACGCGCCGGGGCCGCGAGTACAAGCATGAACAGCAGGGCGAAAGCGAGACGCATCGCACAGTCAAACGCGGTCCGGGGCACCGGAGTTGCGCTGTAATAGTTAGATGGCTACGACGGACGTCAGCGAACGCGAGGCACGGCAGGTCGCGGAAGCCGCCCGGGAGCAGGAGTGGAAGCTCCCGAGCTTTGGCAAAGAGCTCTTCCTCGGCAACTTCCGGCTCGACCTCATCCACCCTCAGCCGCGGCTCGACGCCGAGGCCACCGAGAAGGGCGAGCGTTTCCTCGCCACGTTGCGTGAATTCCTCGAGAACGAGGTCGACCCGCTGCAGATCGAGCGCGACGCGCGGATCCCCGACGAGGTGATCGAGGGCTTCAAGCGCATCGGCGCGATGGGCATGAAGGTCGCCGAGGAGTACGACGGCCTCGGGCTCTCGCAGGTCTACTACAACCGCGCGCTGACGATGATCGGTACCTGGCACGGCGCGCTCGGCGCGCTCGTGTCCGCGCACCAGTCGATCGGCGTCGCCGAGCCGCTGCGGATGTTCGGCACCGAGGAGCAGAAGCGCGAGTGGCTCCCGCGCGTCGCGCGCACCGACATCTCCGCCTTCCTGCTCACCGAGCCCGACGTCGGCTCGGACCCCGCCCGCGTGGCCACGTCCGCGGAGCCGGTCGAGGGCGGCTACGTCCTCAACGGCACCAAGCTGTGGGCGACCAACGGCTCGATCGCCGACATCGTCGTCGTGATGGCGCGCGTGCCCAAGTCCGAGGGCCACAAGGGCGGCATCAGCGCCTTCGTCCTGGACTACAAGACCGAGGGCGTCACGGTCAAGCACCGCAACGCCTTCATGGGCCTGCGCGGGATCGAGAACTCGGTCACGCTGCTCGAGAACGTCTTCGTGCCCGAGGGCAACCTGATCGGCAAGGAGGGCTGGGGCCTCAAGATCGCCCTCTCGACTTTGAATACCGGCCGCCTGGCGCTCCCGGCGATCTGCGTCGGCCTGTCCAAGTGGGCGACGAAGGTCGCGCGCGAGTGGTCGAGCGAGCGCGTCCAATGGGGCCGCCCGGTCGGCAAGCACGACGCCGTCGCGCAGAAGAACGCGTTCATCGCGGGCTCCGCCTTCGGCCTGGAGGCGATGCTCGACGTCGCGTCGCGGCTCGCCGACGAGAAGCGCAACGACGTCCGCATCGAGGCCGCGATCGCCAAGCTCTACGGCTCCGAGCTGGGCTGGAAGGTGCTGGACGAACTCGTCCAGGTCCGCGGCGGCCGCGGCTACGAGACCGCCGAGTCGCTGAAGGCGCGCGGCGAGAAGCCGATCCCGGTCGAGCAGGCGCTGCGCGACATGCGCATCAACCGGATCTTCGAGGGCTCGACGGAGATCATGCACCTGCTGATCGCGCGCGAGGCCGTCGATCAGCACCTGCAGGTCGCGGGCGACGTGCTCGAGGCCGACACGCCGATGGGCGACAAGGCCAAGAGCGCCGTCGAGGCGGGCAAGTTCTACGCCAAGTGGCTGCCGAAGCTGGTCGTCGGCGAGGGCACCAAGCCGAAGGGCTACGAGGAGTTCGGCGAGCTGGCCGGGCACCTGCGCTACGCCGAACGCTCCTCGCGCAAGCTCGCCCGCTCGACCTTCTACGCGATGGGCCGCTGGCAGGCCAAGCTCGAGCAGCGCCAGTCGTTCCTGGGCCGGATCGTCGACATCGGCGCCGAGCTGTTCGCGATCTCCGCGGCCGTCGTCTACGCCGAGACGATCGCCTCCGAGCATCCGGAGCGCGCCGACAGCGCCCGCGAGCTGGCCGACCTGTTCTGCCTGCAGGCGCGCCGCCGAGCGGACGGCCTCTTCCACGCGTTGTGGGCCAACGACGACGACGCCGGCTACGCGGCCGCGATCAAGCTGCTCGACGGGCGCTACACGTGGCTCGAGGAGGGCATCAGCGACCCAGGAGATCGCTGAGGATCAGCGCCAGCCCCTTGGTCCCGAGGATCAGGTCCTCGACGCTGATCCGCTCGTCGCTGACGTGTGAGAGGCCCGTGGTGCCGGGGCCGTAGATCACGGAGTTGGTGATGCCGGCGTTGTGGACGACGAAGCGCTGGTCGTCGCTGCCGGCGGAGATGAGGATGCGCGGCTCCAGGCCCAGCGCCCGGACCGCGCGGCACGCCGCCTGGACCACGGGCTCGTCCTCGGACACGAGCGTCGGCGGCGTCGAGTAGGTCTCGCGATAGTCGAAGCGCTGACCCTGCAGGGGCGCGAGCAGCTCCTCGCGCGCCGCGTCGAGGTCCTCGCCGGGCAGCAGCCGGCGGTTGAAGGTGACCGTACAGCGGTCCGGGACGATGTTGGGCGCCGCTCCACCGCTGATCGTGTCGAAGGAGAGCGTCGAGCGCGGCTCGGGCGGGGTCACACCGAGCTCGGTGACACGGTTCTCGAGCAACGGGCGGAGGTGCGTGTCGATCTGTGTCAGGTAGCGCGCCATCGCCTCGACCGCGTTGACGCCGAGGCGCGGGCTCGATCCGTGGGCCTGCTTGCCGTGCAGCGTGATCTCGCCCCAGATCGCGCCCTTGTGGCCGATGCCGACGCCGTCAGGGCCGAACGGCTCGGTGATGATCAGCGCGTCGGCGACGATCAGTCCCTGCTCGACGAGCCAGCCCATGCCGGCGTTGCGCACGCCGACGGTCTCCTCGTCGGGTACCGCGCTCTGCACGATCCGGCCGGCCCATTCGGTTCTTCGCAGCGCTTCGACGGCGATCACCTGCGCGGCCAGGCCGCTCTTCATGTCGGCGGCGCCGCGGCCATAGATCCAGCCGTCGCGCAGCTCGCCGCCGAACGGGTCCGTGCGTCCAGTCGTTGCCGACCGGGACGACGTCGTAGTGGCCGTTGAGGTGAACGGTCGGCCCGTCGCCGTTCGCGAGCGTCGCGATCAGGTTCGGGCGCGGCAGGCCGCCCGCGTGCGGCGCGAGCGTGTCCAGGTCCTCCTCGGGCACGCGGTGGACCTCGGTGGCGTAGCCGAGCGCGTCGAGGCGGTCCGCGAAGTCGTGCACGAAGGTCTCGTAGCCGTCGCCGGGCGGGTTGATCGTCGGCAGGCGGACGAGCGCCTGCAGCAACTCGACGAGCTCGCCGGCGAGCTCGTCGACCGCGGCGAGGACGGTCTCCTTGCGCGTCACCGGCTCTCGACCGCCGCCGCGAGCAGGTCGACGCAGGCCTCGAGTCCGATCCTCGTCGAATCGACGATCAGGTGGTAGAGGTGCGGCGCGCGCGGATCGACGCAGTAGAGCGTCTGGTGGTACGCGATCCGCGCACGGTCCGTGCGCTCGAGCCTGCGCGTCGCGGTGGCCCGGTCGATGCCCTGGATCGCCATGCCCTGCTCGATCCGCCGCTCCGGAGGGCCGGTCAGCAGCACGCGCAGCACGCTCGGGTCGTCGCGCAGCAACACGGCTGCCGCGCGGCCGAGGACCACGCCTCCCCCGGTCTCCTGCAGCGCGCGCAGCTCCTCCTCGATCTCGCGCCGGCGGGCGTCGCCAGGGACGAGGTCCTCGAGCTCCATCCCCGCGGGCGTGCCCCAGGCGAGCCCGATCGAGCCGAGCTTGGAGAGCAGGCCCCGGCCCTCCTCCTCGTGCTCGGGCTCGGTCCCGGCCGGCCGGTCGAGGAACGGGACGCCCAGGCGTTTCGCGAGCGCGGGCGCGACGCGGCTGCCGCCGGCCCCGTAGGGCGAGGAGATCGCCACTAGAGCCACCGGTTCACCGCCACGGCGCCGGTTGCGAGCGAGAACATGACGACGGCCATCGGTACCGCGCTACCCGTTCCGCCGACTCCCACGAGCGGCGCCGCCAGCCCGCCGACCAGGAACTGGATCACGCCGAGCAGCGCCGACGCCGTGCCGGCGACCTTGGCGTGATCGGCGAGCGCGAGCGCCGTGCTGTTGGGCATCACGAACGAGAGGCTGGACATGACCAGGAACGTCGTGATGATCACAGGCCAGACGCCGAGGCCGCCGACCACCACGACCGCGACCAGCGCCCCGGCCGCCGCGACGATCACCAGCAGCGCCCGCCGCAGCAGGTACGCGGGGCCGAAGCGCCCGACCAGGCGCGCGTTGACCTGGCTCCCCGCGACGAGGCCGAGGCCGTTGACGCCGAACGCGATGCTGAAGGCCTGCGGCGAGAGGCCGTAGATCTCCTGCAGCACGAACGGCGAACCGGAGATGTAGGCGAACAGCGCGCCGAAGGCGAGCGCCGCGGTCAGCGCGTAGCGCAGGAACGAGCGCTGTGTCAGCAGGCTGCGCATCGTCTTCAGGACGCCTTCGAGCCCGCCCCGATCACGCTTCTCCGGCGGCAGCGTCTCCGGCAGCGCGACCGCCGCGAGCGTCAGGATCGCCAGCGACAGGCACGCGAGGACGACGAAGATCCCCTGCCACTCGGTGACCTTGAGGAGTTGGCCGCCGAGCACGGGCGCGAGGATCGGCGCCAGGCCGGTCACCAGCATCAGCGAGGAGAACAGCCGTGCCGCGGCGGCCCCCGAGTAGAGGTCGCGGACGACGGCGCGGCCGATCACGATCGCGGCGCCGCCCGCCAGGCCCTGCAGGAGCCGCAGCGCGGTCAGCGCATGCACGGTCGGCGCGAGCGCGCACAGCAACGAGGCCGCCGAGTAGCCGATCAGGCCGACGAACAGCGGGCGGCGCCGGCCGACCCGGTCGCTCAGCGGACCGGCGACCAGCTGGCCGAGCGCGAGGCCGACGACGACCGCGGTGAGCGTCAACTGGACCGCCGTGGCATCCGCTTTCAGCGAGCGCGTGATCTCCGGCAGCCCGGGCAGGTACATGTCGATCGACAGCGGCCCGATGGCGACCATCGAGCCGAGGATCAGGATCAGCAGCGGCTTGGCCGGAATCCGCCGATCGTCCGCGGATTGGGGCCTAGAGGGCAATGCAGACGTTCTTGACCTGTGAGTAGGCCAGCAGCGCGTCGATGCCCTTGCCGCGCCCGTGGCCGGAGCGCTTCATGCCGCCGAACGGCAGCTCGACCCCGCCGCCCACGCCGTAGGTGTTGACGAACACCTGGCCCGCGCGGATGCCGGCGGCGACGCGGTGCGCGCGGCTGAGGTCGCTCGTCCAGACGCCGGCGACGAGGCCGTAGGGCGTGGCGTTGGCGAGCGCGACGGCCTCGCGGTCGTCCTCGAAGCTCATCGCGGCCAGGACCGGGCCGAAGACCTCCTCCTGGAAGATCTCCATGTCCGGCTTGACGTCGGTCACGAGCGTGGGCTGCAGGAAGAGGCCGTGTGTGTGCTCGCCGCCGGTGGCGATCGTGGCGCCGTGCTCGCGGGCGGCGGCGAGCATCGTCGTGGCACGGACGAGCTGGCGCTCGGAGATCAGCGGGCCGAGGTCCGGGTCCTCGGCGCCAGGCCCGATCTTCACCGCTTCCAGCGCCGTGACGACGCGGGCGATCGTCTCGTCATAGATCGAGTGCTCGACCAGCAGCCGCGAGCCGGCCGAGCAGCTCTGCCCCGCGTTCTGGATCAGCGCGTTGACGATCGCGGGGACGGCCTTGTCGAGATCGGCGTCGGCGAAGACGACGTTGGGGGACTTGCCGCCGAGCTCGAGCTCGAGCGGCGCGAGACGCTTGGCGCAGGCCTCGGCGACGCGCGCGCCGGTGGCGGCGGAGCCGACGAAGGTCACGTGGTCGACGCGTTCGTGCTCGGCCAGTGCGGCGCCGGTCGCGCCATGGCCCGTGGCGACGAGGATCATCCCGCGCGGCACGCCCGCCTCCTCGGCCAGGTGCGCGAAGCGCAGCGGCGTGATCGAGGCCAGCTCGGACGGCTTGATGATCACCGCGTTGCCGGCCGCGAGCGCCGGGGCGGCGCAACGGGCGGTGATCTGCAGCGGGTAGTTCCAGGGGATGATCTGGGCGCACACGCCCCAGGGCTCGCGCACCGTGTAGTCGAGGACGTCGGGGCCGAGCGGGATCTGGCGGCCTTCGAGGCGCTCGATCGAGCCCGCGTAGTAGTCGAGGTAGCGGACGGTCGCGACGACGTCGGCCTTCGCCTGCTTGAGCGGCTTGCCGGTGTCGCGGGTCTCGAGCTCGGCGAGCCTGTCGTGCTCGCCCTCGACGGCGCGGGCGAGCTTCGTGAGCGCCCGCGCGCGCACCTGCGGCGTGCGCCACTCCCGCTCGACCGCAAGCGCGCGGTGCGCGTCCTCGACCAGCTCGGCGACCTGCTCGGGCGTCGTCTCGGGCAGCTCGGCGAACTCGTGACCGGTGGAGGGGTCCAGCGCGAAGAAGCTCACAGGTCGCGGCCCGCGTCGACATTGAAGACGGCGCCGGTGATCGCTCGCGCCTCGTCGGAGGCGAGGTACGTCGCGGCCCCGGCGATGTCCTCGGGCTCGATCAGCCGCCTCAGCGGAAGCGCTTGCGACGGGTCGGCGTCGAACCCGAAGCCCTCGAGCATCGGCGTGTTGGCCGGGCCGGGGTTGATCACGTTGACGCGGATGTCGGGGGCGAGCTCCGTGGCCAGCGCGCGGGCCAGGCCGATCACGCCGTTCTTGGACGCGACGTAGGCGGCGAGGCCGGGGCGTGGGCGGTTGGCGATGATCGAGCCCGTCACGAGCAGCACGCCGCCCTTGAGCTTCGGCGCGACGACCTGGGCGGCGATGAACAGGGACGTGAGGTTGACGTCGATCACCGCGTCCCACTCCTCGCGGGTGATCTCGGCGAGCGGCTTGACCTTCTCCGGGATGCCGGCGTTGTTGAAGTAGACGTCGAGGCGGTCGATCCCGGCCAGCAGCGCCTCGACCTGACGCCGGTCCGTCACGTCCGTCTCGACGGCTTTCGCGTTGATCCCGTCGCAGGTCTCGCGCGCCTTCTGCAGGTCTCGGTCGGCCGCGATGACGTGCGCGCCCTCGGCCGCGAACCTGCGCGTGGTCGCGCGCCCGATCCCCGATCCGGCGCCGGTGACGACCGCGATCTTCTGATCCAAGCGCCCGGACATGCCCGGTAGCGTGCCACGGATGCGCACCGCCAGGGTCATCCACTGCGTCGACGCCCATGCCGAAGGCGAGCCGAGCCGGATCATCGTCGGCGGCGTGCTCGACGTTCCCGGCACGACGATGCTCGAGAAGGCGGGCTGGCTCGAGCGCGAAGGCGACTGGCTGCGGCGGCTGTGCCTGTTCGAGCCGCGCGGCTCGGCGCCGCTGTCCGCGGACCTGGTTCTGCCGTCCTCGCACCCCGAGGCCGACGCCGGCTTCATCATCATGGAGTCCTCGTCCTACGAGGGCATGTCGGGGACGAACGCGATCAACACCGCCGCCGTGCTGCTCGAGACCGGCATGGTCGAAATGGTCGAGCCGGTGACGAAGCTGGTGCTGGAGGCGCCGGCGGGGCTCGTGCGGGTCTCGGCGGACTGCGCGGACGGGAACGTCGAGCGGATCACCTTCGAGAACGTGCCGTCGTTCTGCACGGCCCTGGACGCGGTCGTCGAGGTGCCGGGGCTCGGCTCGCTGAAGGTCGATCTGGCCTACGGCGGCGCCTGGTGCGCCTTCGTCGACGCTGCGTCCCTGGGCTTTTCGATCGTCCCCGACGAGGCGCGCGAGCTCGGTGAGCTGGGCGAGCGGATCCGCCCCCATGCCGCCGAGCAGCTCTCGATCGTGCACCCGCTCGAGGAGGCGCTCTCATACCTCTCGTTCGTGGTCTTCGTCGCGCCGCCGCGGGTCGGCGGGGACGCGCGGCACGCGACGATCGTCTCCCCCGGCCGGCTCGACCGCGCCCCGACGGGCACCGCCACCTCGGCGCGGATCGCGGTGCTCGAGGCGCGCGGCGAGATGGGCCCGACCTACGTCGCGGAGAGCGTGATCGACACCAAGTTCTCCGGCCGCGTGGTACGGCACACGTCGGTCGGCGGCCTCGACGCGGTCGTGCCCGCGATCACCGGCCGCGCCTGGATCACGGGCTTCCACCAGCTCGTCGTCGACCCCACCGACCCGCTCGCCGCCGGCTTCAAGCTGCCCGACACCTGGGGCACCGGCAGCCGCGACGGAACCATCAACCCCACCTGCAGGGGCTGGCGCCTTAGGTTCGCGGACGGATCGTCAGCTCGACCGGGGTCGCGCCCGGCGCGGACACGCGCAGGATCAGCCGCTTCGCGCGGTTGAGCACGCGCCCACGCAGTCGCAGGTGCACGCGGGTGCTGCCGGCATTGCCGAGTTTGCGTGTGGCGGAGGCCGCGAACAGCTTGCTGCCGGCGACCCGGACCGACAGCCGCACGGTCGTCGGCGCGTTGACGGTGATCCTCGCGCGCAGGCCGCGCCGCCGCAGCGTCGTGCGATGCGGGCGCGCCCGGGTTCGCACCGCAAGCGTGAGGGTGGGCGGTCGCCGGGGTGTTGCTGACGGGCGCGGGATCGGTCGCCGGGGTCCAGTAGGGCTCCCAGGCACCGGGGAGCGTGACGACCTGCTCACGGATCGCGTTGCAGTCGTCGAGCGCGCCGAGCGCGGCGACGTGGATGCCGTCGCTCTCGGCCCAGGCGATCCGCGTACCGTCGGGCGAGAAGGTCGGGCTCGCCGAGGCGTAGGTGTCGGCCGCCTCGAGCCCGATCTCGCACCGGAACACCGGCGTCGCGCCGGGGGTGGCGGCGGTGAACAAGCGCAGTGCCACACGTTTCGGGGCGCCGTCGTTGTCCGCCGCGTCGTCCTCCATGGCCGCGATCCGCGTGCCGGTGCGCGATGCCGCCGCGTCGTGGCCTGTCGCCCAGCTCGCATCGTCGTCGTCGAACCACAGGTCCGCGCTCTCGTCCCCCTCGCCGACGTCGTAGAGCGAGAAGGTCGTGCCCGCGTCGCCGGCGACGTCGGGGCTCAGCAGCAGGCGCGTGTTGCCGATCCACGAGGGTGCGACGAGCCCGAGCTGGCCGATGTCCTGGCCGGGGAGCTCCAATCCGTTCGCGCCCGCGGGCGTCCAGAGCGTCGTCGCGTCGCCGTCGATCACCTCGTCGTAGGCGATCCGGGTGCCGTCGGGCGACACCCTGATGTGGGTCGGCGGCTCGGCGTCGTCGTCCTCGGTCGCAAACGTCGCCGCGGTGGGGATCGGCTCGCCCAGCGGCTGGCCGTCGCGGGTCATCCGGCGCAGCTGGCCGGTCTCGTCGGCGGCGACGATCGTGCCGTCATCGGCCGCCGAGGGCCATTCGAAGCTGAGGCTCCCGCTCGTCAGCTGACGCTGGCCGGTTCCATCGGGCGACATGCGCCAGACATCGCCGCCACGCCGGAAGACGATCGTGTCGGCGCGCGCCGACGGCGCAGCGGCGAGCATGCAAAGGACAACGGCGACAGCGATCCGCATCGCCGCCGACGCTACCCGATCGCTGCCACCAGCCGACATGCCGGCCGAGTTAGGGTCACCTAACAAATCCTGATAGCGTTGGTCGGAAATGGAAGGCTTCACGCGCCTGGCGACCGGCGGATGCCCGCCCATCGCCGACCTCTTGCTCGCCCTCGCCGGCGAGTTCCACGACGTCGACACCGACGCCGCCGACCGGCGCCTTGACGACCTCGCGCTCCCGCTCTTCGGCCTCGCCGGCGGCGATCTGCGCATCGCCGCGGCGCGACTGGCCAACCTGCTCGACACCGAGCCGGGGTTCGACGCCGACCGCACGAGCGTCGCCGGGCTCTGGCTCGACGCCGCGCTCGAGGCCCACGCCGGCCACCCGCTCGTGCTCGCCGCGCTGGTCGCCGAGGCCGGCCGCCGTGCCGGCCTGCAGGTGCACGTCCTCTCCGCTCCGACCGGCTGGTACGCGGGCCTCGCCGACGGCGAACGCCTCTGGCTCGTCGACGCCACCATGGACGGCCGCCGCGCCGACCCCTGGAGCCTGCGCCGCCACTGCACCCACGAACTCGCCTTCGCCGCCCTGCTCGGCCTCGCCGAACGCTTCGAGCGCCGAGGCGAGACCCACCGAGCCGCCCACGCCACCCACCTCCGCGACCAACTCCCCCTCCGAACCTCCTAAAGATTCCTTAAGGGGCCAGACCCTTTAGATAAAGCACGCTGGAAATGGGCGCTTTGTTCAACATCCTCAAACCTAAAGGGGTCAGGCCCCTTTAGGAGAGGTTTATCTCGCGATGGGTGGCAGCAGACTCGTAGGCGGCGTCGACGATGCGGGCGAGCTGGGCGGCGGCCGAGCCGTCGTGGCCGGTCCAGTCGCCGGAGCGGATGGTTTCGACGAACTCCGCGACGACGGCCGGATGGGCTCCGCCGATGCCGGGACGCAGGCGTTGCGCGGTCGCGGTGCCGGCGTCGTCGCCGAAGAGCTTGAGCGAGCCGACCGGGGCGTAGTCGTCGACGATCAACTCGGCGCCGCCTTCGGTGCCGTAGAGCGTGACGCCGAACTGGTCGCCGTCGGCGCGATGGGCGGCCCAGCTGGCCTCGACGAGGAGCGTGCCGCCGCCTTCGAGGCGCATGAAGACCGTCGCGAGATCCTCGACGTCGAACTTCGCGTCGCCGTCACCGCCCGACTTGTTGTTGTTCTCCGGGCTCGAGCCGAACCCGTCGCGCCCGAGCAGGTCGTAGGTCGACGCGCTGACGGAGCGCACGGCGGGGTTGCCGAGCAGGAAGAGCGCGTAGTCGAGCACGTGGACGCCGATGTCGACCAGCGGGCCGCCCCCGGCCAGATCGGACTGGGTGAACCAGCTGCCGATGGTCGGGATGCCCGTCCGCCGCAGCCACCACGCCTTCGCGTAGTAGGTCTGCCCGAGCCGGCCCTCGTCGATCGCGGCCTTCAGGCGCTGGATGTCGCCGCGGCGGCGGTGGTTGAACGCGACGTCGAGCACGCGCCCCGCCGCGCGTGCCGCATCGACCATCGCGCCCGCCTCGGCGCCGTCGAGGGCGATCGGCTTCTCGGAGAGCACGTGCAGCCCGCGTTCGAGCGCGGCGATCGCGATCGGCGCGTGCAGGAACGTCGGGACGGCGACGCTTACGGCCTCGAGGCCGTCGAGCGCGAGCAGGTCCTGCCAGCGCGCGACGTCGTGATCGACCCCATGCTCGGCGGCGAGCGCCTTCCGCTCGGCCTCCTCGAGGCCGGCGATGCCGATCAACTCGACGCCGTCGAGCGCCGCGTAGGCCTTGATGTGCTGCTGGCCGGCCCAGCCGACGCCCACGACGCCGACGCGCAGCGGGGCGCTCACGCGAACCACCCCCGTGGCGACTCCGGGCTGCCCTCGGGCGCCCGGCGAAGCCGCGGCGCCGCCCACTGCACACCGTTGGCGAGCACGCGCTTGATGTCCGGGTGGTGGTAGACGGGATAGTCCTGATCGCCCGGGCTGAAGTAGAAGATCCGGCCGTTTCCGCGCGTCCAGGTGCAGCCGCCGCGGAAGACCTCGCCGCCGGCGAACGAGCTGATGAAGACGAGCTCCTCGGGCGCCGGGATGGCGAACGGCTCGCTGTACATCTCCTGCGCCTCGATCACGATCGGGTTCGCCACCCCTTCGGCGATCGGATGCAACGGCTCGACGGTCCAGACCAGCTCGCGCTCGCCGTCGTTGCGCCAGCGCAGGTCGCAGGTGGTGCCGAGCAGCCGTCGCAGGATCTTCGAGTAGTGCCCCGAGTGCAGGACGAGCAGTCCCATGCCGCTGAGAACCGCGTCCTGGACGCGGGCGACGACGGCGTCGTCGACGTCCTCGTGCGCGATATGGCCCCACCACGTCAGCACGTCGGTGTCGTCGAGGACCTCCTGGGTGAGCCCGTGCTCGGGCTCCTCGTCAAGCGTCGCCGTGCGCACGCGCACACGGTCGCCGAGCAGCTCCGACAGACCCGCCGCGATCGCGCCGTGCAGCCCTTCCGGGTACAGCGCGCGCACCTCGGGCTCGTTGCGCTCGTGGACGTTCTCCCCCCACACGGTGACCCGCACGATCTCGCTCACACGCGAACCTCTATCAGGCGGGGAACCGAACATGAGGCAGCTAGGAGCCCGTATCGAACCCAGACGTCCGTGATGCGACCGTAAACCCATGCTTTCCGCCCACCACGTCGCCTGGAGCCTGATGGAGGGCGAGCGGGCCTTCGGCCAGGCCGCGCGCTCGCGCCGGCGCGCTTCACTGACCGGGCGGCTGTTCCGGCGCTGCGCGGAATGCGCCCAGCTGATCGTGCACGACCCGCGCGCGCTGACCCGGCGGACCGCCGGAGCGACGGGCGTGCAGGAGATCCTGGTGGCGGAGATCACCGGCACCGTCGAGCCCGGCCGCGCCCGCGAGTTCGACCGCGAGTTCCGGCCTTCGCCGCGAACGCGCAAGCGCTGGCTGCGCGTCTGGGCCGCCGAGCAGACCGGCGGTGGCCTGCCGCCGATCTCGGTGATCCGCGTGGGCGACGCCTACGCGATCCGCGACGGCCATCACCGCGTCTCGGTCGCCCGCGCCCGCGGCGCGCTCACGATCGACGCGATCGTGGCCTAGTCCCGGCTGCCCTGGAGAAGGATGTCGGCGACGCGCTCGGGATCGTCCCAGGTGGGCATGTGCCCGCAGTCGCGCAGCACGAACTCGCGCGCGGTCGCGGGGACCGAGCGCGGCCGCGCGACGAGCCGGTCGTGCTCGGGCCAGGCGAGCGTGAGCGGGGCGGAGATGTGCTCGAGCCCGGCGAAGCGATTCGCGCGCATGCCCGCGTTGGCGGCCGTGAACCCGGGCGCCTCGGCGTAGGCACGGACGAGCTGGAGCGCCGCGTCGTACGGGACCCGCTCCGGGTGCGCGATCGTGCCGCCGAGCGCGGCGCGGCGGCCGCGCTCGGAGCGCAGCAACGACGGCAGGGCCGGCCGGAGCGTTCGCGCGAGCCGGCGGGCGGTCGCGCGGCTCGGCCGCAGCGGCCGGGCCCACAGCCCGGCGGGAGCGATCGCGGTGACGGAGGCGACGTGCCCGGCCAGCGCGAGCTCGAGCGCGACCCACCCGCCGAGCGAGTTGCCGGCGACATGCGGGCGGTCGACGCCGAGCGCGACGAGGTGCTCGTGGATGGCGGCGGCGAGGTCCGCGGGTGTGACGGGCACGTCGTCGGCGCGCGCGAAGCGGGCGGCCGCGGCGTCGTCGCGCGAGCGCGGCGTGCCGGCGCGCGCGGGGCTGGGCGCCGCGGCGAGGCTCGCGGCAGCGCTGGCTGCGCGCGGGGCGTCGGCGCCCGCAACACCGGGCGCCGCGGTTGCCGCCGCGCGGCGGGCCAAGGCGGCGATCGTCGGGGACTCGCCGAAGCCGGGCATGTCGAGCGCGATCACGTCGCGCTCGGCCGCGAGGCGCTCGATCACCGGGTCCCACATGTGGCGGTCGGTGCCGAGGGCGTGCAGCAGCACGAGCGGCGGCCCGGTGCCGGTTCGCGTCTGCGCGAGCGGCGGTGCGGTCGTCTGGGTGAGCGTCACGCGGCGAGGCTTGCCGCTAGCACCGCACCGGTCAGCGCGGCCGAGCCGCCCGCGACGGCGGCGGTCTTCTTCGGCGCGTCGTCGGGGATGCCGGCGCTTCCGGCGAAGGTCGCCGCGATGTCGGTCAGGTCCCCGGCCATGCTGATCAGCAACCACGGCAGCAGCGGCTTGCCGCGCACCGCCGCGGCGATCCCGAAGGCGTGCAGGAGCACCTCGCGCCCGCCGAGGCCGCGCAACGCGACCTGGGTCGCATCGCCGTCGACGGCGGGGCCGAGCCAGGTGCGCGTGATCTTCGCCGGCGTGGCGAGCAGCGCGGCGCCGTAGGCCACGCGCAGGCTGAAGACGGCGACGGCCGCGGTCCGTGTGCGGGTCATGCGCCGGCCGCCGCGACCATCGAGGGCGGAGCGGCCGCGTCGGCGGTCGCCAGGTGGCCACGCCAGCGGGGCTTGCCGAGCACGATCTGCACGCTGCCGATGCGGCGCTCGGTGAAGCCCGCCTCGCAGAAGCTCGAGGTAGAGCTTCCAGAGGCGCTGGAAGCGCTCGTCGTAGCCCATCTCGCCCAGCCGCGCGGCATGGCTTTCGACGTTGGCGCGCCAGCGCCGCAGCGTCTCGGCGTAGTGCGGCGTGATGTCCTCGAGGTCGACCATCGTCAGATCGCTGCGGCGCGCGACGTTGCGCGCGATCACCTCGACCGACGGCAGGCAGCCGTTCGGGAAGATCAAGCGAGTTCATGAACGAGCGCTGGGCCTTCTCGACGTCGTAGAGGCGGTCGTCGATCGTGATCGCCTGCAGGGCCATCACGCCGTCCGGGCGCAGCAGCGAGGAGCACCGCGCGAAGAAGGTCCCGAAGTCCTTCCAGCCGACGGCCTCGATCATCTCGATCGAGACGAGCTTGTCGTAGGTCCCGGTGAGCTCGCGGTAGTCGTCGAGCAGGATCGTCACGCGATCCTCCAGGCCGGCCGCGCGGACACGCTCCAGCGCCAGTTCGCGCTGCTCGCGCGACAGGGTCGTGGTCGTGACGCGGCAGCCGCGCGTCTGCGCGGCATGCAGCGCGAACCCGCCCCAGCCGGTCCCGATCTCGAGCACGTGGTCGGACGGCTGCAGGTCGAGCTTGTCGCAGATGCGGTCCAGCTTGGCCCGTGAGGCCTCGGCGAGCGGCATGTCGCGGCGCTCGAAGATCGCGCTCGAGTACATCATCGTCTCGTCGAGCATCAGCGCGAACAGGTCGTTGCCGAGGTCGTAGTGGGCGGCGATGTCGTCGCGGGCGCGCAGCGGCGTGTTGCGCGCGAGCAGCGCCCGCCCGCGCTGCCACGGCTCGCGCACCGGGCGTGATCCGGCGGCGGAACTCGTCGATGCCGTGGAGGTTGCGGGCGGCGACCTCGACCACGGCGGTGACGTCGGGCGAGTCCCACCAGCCGTCGACGTAGGACTGGGCGAAGCCCTTGCCTCCGCGCCGCAGCGCGGTCCAGACGCGCGGGTCGCGGATGACGACCGTCGCCTGCGGGGAACCGGAGCCGAAGACGCGGCGCTGGCCGTCCTCGACGAGCGTCAGTTGTCCGGACTCGATGCGCTCCAGCAGGGCGCAGACGAGGCCGCGGGCGAGACGTGGGAGAAGCATCACGAGGCCTCCGTTCGCGGATGGGGATGAAGCGGCGCGCCCTTGACCTTCAGCGCGATCGCATGGGCGTAGATGAGCGCAAGCGTCCGGATCGACGCGCCGGCGAGCCGAAGCCGGCTGTACGGGCGGCGCTTCAGATTGAGGGTCGCGTCGAACGCGAGCTTGCCGGCGCGGCGGCTCTCGATATGGACCGAGAGCGTCTCGCCGGGCGCCGAGGCACGGACCTCGTAAGCGTGGTCCATGCCCATGAACGGAGAGACGTGATGCGCCTTCTCCGGCGACCCGTGGCCCTGCGGCAGCACGTACGAGTGGCGCTCGCCCCAGGGCGTGTTGGTCACCTCGGCGACGACGTGCGTGAGCTTGCCCGTCGCGCCGAAGCAGTAGTAGAAGGAGACGGGGTTGAAGCCGACGCCGAGCGAGCGCGGCATCGTCAGCAGCTGGATGCGATCCACGGAGCGCCCCACGAGCCGCTCGACCGCCGCGCGATCGAGGAACTTCCCGCGCGGTGGCGCGTCGAGGTCGGCGTAGGCGAGCGCGATCCGGTGGCGGAACTCGTGCTCACCCGTGGCGAAGCGCCGGTGGCGGATCGTCCCCGCGTACATCGTCGGCGTCACAGGCCAGCTCCGAAGCGCTCGCCGACACGCAGCGCGCTCACGACGCCGTCCTCGTGGAAGCCCCAGCGCCAGTACGCGCCGCAGTAGTGCGTGCGGTTGCGCCCGCTGATCTCCTCATGGCGGGCCTGGGCGCGGGCGCCCTCAGGGGTGAAAACCGGATGCGCATACTCAATCGTGCGGAGGACCTTCCCCGGATCGATCGCTTCTGAACGGTTGAGTGTCACGCAGAACTCGCGGTCGGCGTCGAGCGCCTGCAGGCGGTTCATGTGGTAGGTGACCGTGGTCATCCCGGTCGGTTCCGAGAGCAGGTGGTAGTTCCAGCTCGCCCAGGCGCGGCGCCGGCGCGGCAGCATCGCCCGATCCGTGTGCAGGACCGCCTCGTTGGGCTGGTAGGGGATCGCGCCGAGGATCTCGTGCTCGCGGTCGGTGGCGTCGGAGAGCATCCGCAGCGCCTGATCGGAGTGGGTGGCGAGCACGACCTCGTCGAAGCGCTCGGCCTCGCCGCCGCGCGGGGTGACGAGCACGCCATCCTCGTGGCGCGAGATCGCGGTCACCGGCGTGTCGAGCCGCAGCCGGTCGCGCCACGGGCGCGTGACGGCGTCGACGTAGGAGCGCGAGCCGCCGGTGACGGTCTGCCACTGCGGCCGCTTGGCGAACCCGAGCATCCCGTGGTTGGCGAAGAAGTCGACGAGGAAGCGCGCCGGGAACGTCCACATCTGGCGCGGGTCGGCCGACCAGACGGCCGAGGCCTGCGGCACGATCAGCCGTTCGATGAACGCCGGCGAGTACCCGCCCTCGTCAAGCCAGTGGCCGAGCGAGGGCCCCTCGCCGCCGGCCGCCAGCAGCGCCCGCGCGTTGCGGTTGAAGCGCACGAGGTCCGCGATCATCCGGTGAAACCACGGCGTCACGAGGTGCGCGCGCTTGGCGAACAGGCCGTTGGGCGACGAGCCGTTGTACTCGAAGTCGCCGCCGTCGGAGACCCCGAAGCTCATGTCAGAAGGCTGGGTGGGAACCCCTAGCGACGTCAGCAGCCGCTCGAAGTTGGGATAGTTCCGGTCGTTGAAGACAATGAAGCCTGTGTCCACGTGATGCGTGGCGTCCTCGGTATCCACGCGGACGGTGTTCGCGTGCCCGCCCGGCAGCGCCCCTGCCTCGAACACGGTGATCTCGTGCTCTCGGTGCAGCAGGTGGGCGGTGGAGAGCCCCGAGATTCCGGCTCCGACGATCGCGATCTTCATCACCCTCTTGTTCGCGCAACGACCCCGGTTTGGATCATTTGATGCGCCAACTCAGCTCGCTCGACGCGCAGTTCCTCAACGTGGAATCGGCCCGGATCTACGGCCACGTGGCGTTTCTGGGCATCTATGACCCGTCGACGGCTCCGGAGGGAAAGCTCGGGGCCGACGAGGTCAAGCAGCTGCTCGACGAGCGCCTGCACCTGCTGCCGCCGCTGCGCTGGCGGCTCGTCGAGGTGCCGCTGGGCATCGACCTGCCCTACTGGGCCGACGATCCCGACTTCGACCTCGACTTCCACGTCCGCGAGACCGCGATCCCGGCGCCCGGCGACGACCGGCAGCTGGCCGAGACCGTCCAGCGCGTGTTCGGCCGCCAGCTCGACCGCGGCGCGGCCGCTGTGGGAGCTCTACGTCATCCACGGGCTCGCGAACGGGCACGTCGCGCTGCTGACGAAGATCCATCACTCGGTCGTCGACGGCATCTCCGGCAACGAGATCATGGGCGTGCTGCTGGACCCCGAGCCGCAGGGTCGCGTCGTCGATGCCCGGCCGGCCGCGAGGCCGCCGGCACCGCCGATCCCGCGTGACCGGGCGATGTTCGTGCGCGGCCTGCGCGGTATCCCGCGTCAGCCGCTGCGAGCGATCCGCTCGCTGCCGACGACCGTCGCCGGCTTCACCGACCTGCCGGGCGCCAATGCCCTGCCCGGCCTGCCGACGCTCTCGCACGTCTACTCGCGCGTGCGCCGGACGTTCGGCGCCGACGAGAGCGCCGGGGTGCTCGAGGTGACCAAGGCGCGGCCGCCGAGGACGCCGTTCAACGGCCCGGTCTCCGCCCATCGCCGCTTCGCGTTCGGCTCGCTCCCGCTCGACGCCGTGCGCCAGGTGCGGCGCGAGTTCGGCACGACCGTCAACGACGTCGTCGTCACGATCTGCGCCGGTGCCGTGCGCGACTGGCTGATGGAGCGCGACGCGCTGCCGGAGGACCCGCTGGTGGCGATGATCCCGATGTCCGTGCGCAAGCGCGACGAGCGCGGAGCCTGGGGCAACCGGATCTCGATGATGGTCGTCCCGATCCCGACCAACGAGCCCGATCCGGCGGTCCGGCTGCAGCGCACGCACGAGCTGCTGCGCAGCGCCAAGGAGCGCCACAGCGCGCTCCCCGCCTCGCTGCTGACCGATGCGACGGCGTTCATCCCGCCCGCCGTGGCCTCGCTCGCCGCGCGCAACACGATGGACATCCTCGGCCGCACGCGCCCGCCGCTGAACCTCGTGATCTCCAACGTCCCCGGCCCGCGCACCTCGCTCTACTGCGCGGGCGCGGAGCTGCTCTCGAACTTCCCGGTCTCGGTGCTCGTCGACGGCGTCGGCCTCAACATCACCGTCGTCAGCTACAAGGACCGCGTCGACTTCGGGATCGTCGGGGACCGCGAGCAGATCGACGACGCGTGGGCGTTCCTCGAAGGCGCCGCCCACGCACTCGGGGAGCTGGAGAACCTGAAGGGATCAGCTCCCGTTTAGCTGTTTCCAGACCCGCAGCGGCGACATCGGCAGCTCGGTCATGCGCGCGCCGGACGCGGCGAAGATGGCGTTGGCGATCGCTCCCGGAACGCCGCAGACCGGTGGCTCGCCGATGCCTTTGGCCCCGAACGGTCCGTCGGGGGCGGGGACCTCGACGATCAGGGTCTCGATCGCCGGGACCTGGTCGGTCGAGGGCAGCGCGTACTCGGCGAAGGTGCCGCCGCGCAGCTGGCCGTTCTCGTCGTGGTTGAGCTCCTCCAGCAGCGCCCAGCCGATGCCCTGGGCGGTGCCGCCGTGCATCTGGCCCTCGACCAGGGCGGGGTTGAGCGCCTTGCCGACGTCCTGGGCGATGACGTGCGCGAGCACGGTGACGGCGCCGGTCTCGCGGTCGACGCGGACGTGCGAGAGGTGCGCTGCCGAGCCGGGCGCGCGGCTGACCTGGGCGACGCCGCCGTAACCCTCGATCGGTTCGTGCGGGCTGCCGAAGGTGTAGACCTTGGCCGCGAGGTCGGCGACCTTGATCGCACGGCCGGGCGCGCCCAGCGGCCGCACCTCGCCGTCGACCAGTTCGAGGTCCTCGGGCGCGATCTCGAGCTCGGCGGAGGCAACGCGCAGCAGCCGCTCGCGCGCCTCGGCCGCGGCGCGCTCGATCGCGCGGCCGTAGGTGTAGGTGATCTTCGAGCCACCCGAGACGCCGCCGAACGGCGCGCTCGACGTGTCGCCGGTGACGACGCGGATGCTGTCCTCGTCGAGGCCGAAGGTCTCGGCGGCGATCGCGATGAACGCGTTCTCGACGCCGCTCATGTCGGCCGCGGCGGTGACGACGGTCAGCTTGCCGTCGCCGTCGAGCTTGCAGATCGCGGCCGCGGGCTCCAGGCCACCCGGCCAGAAGCCGAGCGCGACGCCGATGCCCTCGCCCTCCGGCAGCGAGTCGCGGCGCTGCCAGAGCGGATGCGCCTGGACGCGCTCGAGGCACTCGCGCGCGCCGAAGGACTTGATCGGCTGCCGATCCAGCCCGGAGTCTCCGGCCGCCAGGACGTTGCGCAGCCGCAGTTCGATCGGATCGATCCCGAGCTCGCCCGCCAGCCGGTCGATCAGCGATTCGACCGCGAAGGCCGCCGGCGGCGCTCCCGGCGCCCGGTACGCGCCGGCGCTCACGCGGTTGGTGGTCACGCCGACGGCGGTCAGATCGTGCGCCGCCCAGTGGTACGGCCCGGCGGAGAGCATCGTCGAGATCGTCTCGACGCCCATCTCCCCCAGCCCGCCGCGGTCACCGACGATCCGGCCACGGATCGCCGTCAGCCTGCCGTCGCGCGTGGCCCCGAGCTCGAGGTCGATCAGCTGGCCCGGGGCGGGATTGGCGGCCGCGAAGTCCTCGCTGCGGCCGAACACGAGCCGGACCGGGCGCTTGAGCGCCAGCGCCGCGGCCGCCACCAGCGGCTCGGAGATCATCAGCTTGCCGCCGAACGCGCCGCCCAGGGGCGCCGCCTGCACGCGCACTCGGTCGAACGGCAGGCCGAGCATCGCGGCCAGGCCCTCGCGGACCATGAACGCGCCCTGGGTGCTGGAGCTGACGACGAGCGTGCCGTCGGGCTCCGTCCATGCCATCGCCGATTGCGTCTCCAGATAGGCCTGGTGGATCCAGTTCGTGCGGAAGCGAGCGGAGACGACCGCGTCGGAGCGTTCGAACTGGGCGTCCACGTCGCCGTCCTGCAGCCGCTGGCGGACCGCGACATTGGGCTCAAGCTCCGACTCCGTGGCCTCCTCGCCACCGCCGGCGCCGTGCGCGCCCGCGCCGCCGTCGCCCCCGCCGGCGACCGCGGTGAGCCGCGAGCGGTCGGCATCGGCGGCCATCGCCGCCTCGAGATCGAGCACCGCCGGAAGCGGCTCCGCGTCGACGGCGACCAGCGCGGCTCCGTCCTCGGCCGCGGCCGCGGTCTCCGCGATCACCAGCGCGACCGGCTGGCCGGACCAGACGATCTCCTCGCGCGCCAGCGGCTCGGCGACCCGGCCTGAGCCGCCTTTCAGACCCAGATCCGCGGCCGTCAGCACCGCGACGACCCCGGGCAGTGCCAGCGCGTCGCTGCCGTCGATCGAGCGCAGCCGCGCGTGCGCCTCGGCGGCCAGCACCGGCCGTGCGTGCAGCAACCCGTGAACGTCCATGTCGGCGACGTAGCGGGTCTGTCCGAGCACCTTGGCCTCGCCGTCGCGCCGGCGGCGCGCGGTGCCGATCACGCCAGGCCCCGGGCGAAGTGGTACGACGTGATCCGCAGCCGGTGGCGGAAGTAGAAGCGATGCGCGTCCTCGCGGTCAGGCCCGACGCCCGAGTCCAGATGCAGCTCCGCGCATCCTGCCCGCGAGGCTTCCTCCTTCACCCACGCCATCACCGCATCAGCGTGCCCGCGGCCGCGCGAAGACGCCCGCGTCACGAGGTCGTCGACATAGAGGAAGCGCCCCCACGCGAGGTTCTCGCCGACCCGGAACCCGGCCACCGCGGCCGCATCCTCCGCGCCCAGGTCGAACGCCGCCACGATGCGGTAGCCGGCGGCGCGCTGAGCGTCTATGCGCGCCGCCATCGCCTCCGGCGAGCCGACGTGCGGCCGCAGTTCCAGCAGTGCCGCGGCGGCGCGCAGCGATTCACCCTCACGAAGCTCCCGTACCTCGGCCATGCCGCCGATGCTACGCGAGCGCCAACTCCGGTTCGATGACAGTGGGCACGAGCAGCAGTTCTTCGGTCGGTAGCTGGTCCGGCGCGCCGGAGACGAACTCCGCGGCGCGCATCAGGTCGACGGCCGTGGAGCGGATCTGGGCACCGACCTCGGCATAGGCGAGCCCGGCCCCGGCGCCGAGCGCCTTGGCCCGGGCGGCCGCGGCGGAGGCGAGCTCGCGCGCTTCGGCGGCACTCTCGGGGTCGTCGTAGGAGGCAGCCAGCGCCCACACGGCGCGGGCGAGGTCGGAGACGGCGCCGCTGAGCTCCATCGGCGTCTCGCCGGCGCGGATCGCGCGCAGCGAGTGCCGGGCGAGCACGCGGGTGTTGCGGACGGCGAGGTCGATCTGGCTCAGGCTGCGGTCGTAGCGGTCGACGGGCTCGCGGTCGCCGAAGCGCGGCGGGGCCGTGCGGACGGTCTCTCGGCTGGTGGCCAGGGCGCCATCGAACTCGCGCAGCAGCCCCTCGATCCCGCGCGCCTGGGCGAGCGCCTGCTCCGCGCGGCCCGCGTCGGCGCTGGCGAGCGCGCTCGCGGTCCGCTCCAGCGCGCGGCCGAGCTGACCGAACACGGCCTGGGCGGCGCGACTGACGGGCAGCAGCGGGTCGGGCGAGAACAGCAGCGCGATCACGAGCGCCACGGCACCGCCGATCGCGGCCTCGAGGATCCGGTTCGGCGAGAAGGCCCCGTCGCCCGCGGGCCCGGTCATCACGAGCAGCATCGCTGAGACCGCGGCCTCCGAGATCACGAGCTCGGAACCGTTGAGCAGCACCGCGACGGACATCGCGAGCATGACCATCACTGCGAGCTGCGGCGCGCCGGTGCCGATGAAGTGGATGATCACGTCGGCGACCGCGAGGCCGACGACGACGCCCGCGACGAGCTGGAGCGCGCGCTGGCGGTGCGCCCCGTGCGTGGCGCCGATCGAGATGACCGTGGCGATGCAGGCGAAGACCGGCTTCGGGTCAGGCAGCAGGAGGATGCACAGGTACCACGCGGCCAGCGCGGCGGCGGCCGTCTGCAGGATGGCGAGCGCACGCGCGTTGAGGCGGCGCCGGGCGGTGGTGAGGTGCGTCAAGAAAGTCATACGTGTGAACGAACTGCTTGCAGTGTGCATCGGCGACATGCCACGCTTCCTAAAGTGCCGATCTTCGACGCGCATTTCCACGTGATCGACCCGCGCTTCCCGCTGGTCGCGAACCAGGGCTTTCTCCCGAGCCGTTCACGGTCTCCGACTACCGCGCGCACGGCGGAACTCGTATCGCCGGTGGCGCCGTCGTCTCCGGCTCCTTCCAGGCCTACGACCAGACGTACCTCCTGGACGCCCTCGGGCAGCTCGGGCCTGGCTTCTACGGCGTCGCGAACATCCCGCCGGACATCGGCGACGACGAGGTGCTGGCGCTGGCCGCCGCCGGCGTCCGAGCCTTCCGGATCAACCTCTACCGCGGCGGCAACCTCGACGAGATCAAGCTCGCGCCGCGTTTCGCCGCCCTCGCCGGCTGGCATCTGGAGGTCTACCTCGACGGGTGCGACCTGCCCGAACTGGCGCCGAGGCTACGCACGGCGCCGCGCCTGGTGATCGATCACCTGGGGATGACGCGGGCCGGTGTGCCGAAGGCTCTCCGCGCCATCAGTGACGTCAATCCGGCCGCGCTGCTGTTCGGTTCCGACCTCCCCGGAACCCGCGCGAAGCGGCCGTTCGAGCGCGCTGACATCGAGTTGGTGCGCGAGGCCGCCGGGCCTCGCGCGCTCCACGACAATGCGCTCGCGCTCTACGCGAGCGTGAACTGACCGACGAGCACTTGCGGTCGCTTGGCCTCGCCGGTGCGCCGTGCGCCCTCCTCGACGAGGTCGACGGTGCGGATCGTGTCGGCCTGGATCTCGCGGATCAGCGAGCCGACGTCCGTACGTAGCCCGAGTCGAGCACCTTGACCGCCTTCGCGCGGGTATCGAGCTCGGCGAGCGAGACGTCCACCCCGGCCACGCCGTACGCACAACCACCTCAATCGGCAGAAGGTCATACGTATCTAGTGACTGCCGTCACGCTCCGCGACGATCCGGACGTCAAGGTCCGGTAAAGCTCGGACGATGCGCATCACCAGTGGCTCGTTGAGGCGGCCGAGCCCGCGCGACGGCTTCGGCGGCCCGATCAGGATGTAGGTCGTCCCGCGCTCGCGGGCGACCCTCCTGAGGGTCTCGATCTCGTCCGCGCCCTCCTCGACGAGCAGGTGCGCGCCGAGCATCGCCGTCAGGCGGCGCAGCGCCTCCAGCCGCTCGCGCTCGGCGGCCGACGGCTGCGGAGCGGCGATCACGAGCACGTCGAGCTCCCCTGCGAGCCGCTGGGCGGAGCGCCACGCGCGCCGCACCACGCGCTCGTCGCGCTCGTCGAGGCCGACGAAGGCCAGCAGCCGCTCGGCGATCGGCTGTGGATCCAGCGCGATCAGCCGCCGCTCCTCGACGGTCTCGGCCACCTGGCGCAGCGCGACCTCGCGCAGGGCGCGGAGGTTCTCGACGCGGAAGAAGCCGTTGAGCGCGGGCGCGATCCGCGCCGCGGCGTAGACCTTGCCGGCGCTCAGACGCGCGATCAGGTCCTCCGGCGGCAGATCGATCAGCACGACCTCGTCGGCGCGGCCCAGTTCCGCGTCCGGCACCGTCTCGCGCACCCGCACGCCGGTCAGCTCCGCCACCTGGTCGTTGAGCGACTCGAGGTGCTGGACATTGACGGTGGAGAAGACGTCGATGCCGGCGGCGAGCACGTCGGCGATGTCCTCGTAGCGCTTGGGATGCTCGAGCCCGGGCGCGTTGGTGTGCGCGAGCTCGTCGATCAGGCACAGCTCGGGAGCCCGGGCAAGGATGCCGGGGAGGTCGAGCTCCTCGAGCGCGACGCCGCGGTAGGCGACGCGCCGGCGCGGGACGGTCTCCAGACCGACCGCGGCGTCCGCCGTCGCTGCGCGACCGTGGGTCTCCAGCAACCCGACGACGACGTCGCGCCCCGCCTCGGCCTCCGCCTGCGCCTCGGAGAGCATCCGGTAGGTCTTGCCGACGCCCGCGGCCATCCCGAGGAAGATGCGATAGCGGCCAGGCATCGTAGGCTCAGCGTGGCATGAACGACCGTCCGCGCGTCCTCGTCGTCGACGATGAGCCTCAGATCCTGCGCGGCCTGCGGATCATCATGCGCGACGCGGGCTTCGACGTCGTCCAGGCCTCGACGGCCGAGGAGGCGCTCGATCAGGCGGCGCTGCGCCCACCGGCGGCCGCGATCATCGACCTCGTGCTGCCCGACGGCGACGGGATCGAGGTCACCCGCAGCCTGCGCGAATGGACGCAGATGCCGATCCTCGTCCTCTCGGCGGTCGGCGAGGAGGACGCGAAGGTCCGCGCGCTGGAGGCCGGCGCCGACGACTACGTGACGAAGCCGTTCGGAGCCCGGGAGCTGGTCGCGCGCCTGCAGGCCGCGCTCCGCCGCGCCGCCCCGGACGAGCCGGAGCCGGTGCTGCGCGCCGACGGACTGGAGCTCGACCTCGCGGCGCACGCGGTCAGGATCGACGGCGCCGAGGTCCACCTGACCCCGATCGAGTTCAACCTCCTGCGCGTCCTGGCGCGCAACCGCGGGCGGCTGATGACCCACCGCTCGCTGCTGATCGAGGTCTGGGGCCCGGAGTACGCCAACGACGTCCAGGTCCTGCGCGTCCACATCGCCAACCTGCGGCGCAAGATCGAGCGTGGCGACGGCGCGCCGCCGCGTTACATCAGGACCGACCCCGGCGTCGGCTACCGCTTCTCGGTCTGAGCCGCCGGGTCCAGCGCGGCGCGCACCGCGGGCGCGACCTCGGTGCCGAGCAGCTCGATCGCGCGCATCACGTCGGCGTGCGGGAGCGTGCCGACGCTCATCTGCAGCAGGAAGCGGTCGTGCTTGAAGATCTCGTGCTGGAAGAGGATCTTCTCGACGATCTCGCTCGGGCTGCCGACGAAGTTCGCGCCGCGGATCTCGCGCGAGGCCTCGTATTGCGGAAGGGTCAGCGGCGGCCAGCCGCGCTCGCGGCCGATCCGGTCCATCATCGCCTTGAACGCTCGGGAACGACGTCTTCACGGCATCCTGCGAGCGCTCGGCGACGAAGCCGTGCGAGTTGATCGAGAGCTTCTGCGGCGCGTGGCCGCCCTCGGCGACCGCGCGGCGATGCAGGTCCGCGAGCGGCGCGAAGCGCTCGGGGTAGCCGCCGATGATCGCCAGCGCCATCGGCAGCCCGAGCAGCCCGGCGCGCGCCGCGCTCGGCGGGTTGCCGCCGACCGCGACCCAGATGGGCAGCACGGCCTGCTCGGGTCGCGGGTAGACGGCGAGGGCGTCGATCGGCGCGCGGTGGCGCCCAGACCACGTGACGACCTCGGACTCGCGCAGCGCCAGCAGCAGCTCGAGCTTCTCGGCGAACAGCGCGTCGTAGTCGTCGAGGTCGAAGCCGAAGAGCGGGAAGCTCTCGATGAACGAGCCGCGCCCGGCCATGATCTCCGCGCGCCCGCCGGTCAGCAGGTCGAGCGTCGCGAAGTCCTGGAAGATCCGCACCGGGTCGTCGGAGCTGATCACGCTGACCGCGCTGGTCAGGCGAATGTGGCTCGTCGTCCGCGCGGCGGCGGCCAAGGCGACCGCGGGCGCGGAGACGACGAAGTCCGGGCGGTGGTGCTCGCCGACGCCGAAGACGTCGAGCCCGACCTGGTCGGCCAGCTCGATCTCCTCGATCAGGTCGCGCATCCGCTCACCCGGCGTGCCGGACGTCAGCTCGCCGAACGTGTAGATCCCGAGTTCCATCACGCCTCCCGAAGCGGGCGCAGCGCGGCCTCCACCCGGGCCAGCTCGGCGAGCATCGTGTCGGCGGCCTGCTCGAGGACCTCGTTGGGCACGAACACCTCGTCGTCGTTGACGAACTGGCGCACGAACGGGATATTCACGGCCTCGGTGATCGGCGTCATCTTCAGCACCGCGACGACCGGCTTGAAGGCCTGCAGCGCGCGCGTTCCGGCCGCGATCCCGCCGTAGGAGACGAACCCGGCCGGCTTGTACTCCCACTCCTTGTGCAGGAAGTCGATCGCGTTCTTCAGCGGCGCGTTGTAGCTGTGGTTGTACTCCGGCATCACGAACACGAAGGCGTCCGCGGCGTCGACCCGGGCGCTCCAGTCCTTCGTGTGCTGGTGCTCGTAGCGGCGCAGCCGCGGGTGATTGGGCTCGTCCATCATCGGCAGCGCCAGCTCGGCGAGATCGACGACATCGATCTCGAACGCGCCGTGGGCCTGGGCGCGGGCGGTGAACCAATCCGCCACGGGAAGCCCCACGCGGCCGGGCCGCGTGCTGGCGACGATGATCTGCAGGGTCGGCATCGCGGACATCAAAGCAGTCGCCGTTGAGCGGTCTTAACGGAATCTGTATCCCGCGATAGCGCATCTGTACGCGTCCTTGATGGCCCGCGATCCAGCCTCCAGAGCATGGATTTCGTCGCCGTCGCACTGGCCCTCGTGGCCTTCATCGCGCTCTACGGCCTGATCGCGCTGGTCGACCGGATATGACGCCGCCAGCCTTTGGGCCTCATCGTCTCCGCCCTGATCGCGGGCTACCTCCTCTACGCGCTGCTGCGCGGGGAGCGGTTCTGAGATGCAGGGCTGGGTTCAGATCAGCATCTTCTTCGCCGTCCTGCTGGCCATCGTGCCGCTCCTGGGCGGCTATATGGCACGCGTCTTCACGGGCGAGCGCGTGTTCCTCAGCCCGGTCCTCGGGCCGCTCGAACGCTTCACCTACAAGGTCCTGCGGGTGGACGCGGGCGTCTCGCAGGGCTGGAAGGCCTACGCGGGCACGCTGCTCGTCTTCTCGCGGCCTCGTTCTGGCTCGCGCTCTATCCTGATCCTGCGCACGCAGACGCTGCACCCGTTCAACCCGGGCGACTTTCACTCGGGGACGTGGGATCTCAGCTTCAACACCGCCTCGTCGTTCATCACCAACACGAACTGGCAGTACTACGGCGGCGAGACGACGCTCAGCAACTTCAGCCAGATGGCCGGACTGGCGGTCCAGAACTTCGTCTCCGCGGCTGTCGGCCTCGTCGTCGCCGTCGCGCTGATCCGCGCGATCGCCGCCCGCGGTTCGGCGCGGCGGGCCTCGGCAACTTCTGGCAGGACCTGACCCGCGACGCTGCTCTACGTGCTGCTGCCGATCTCATTCGTCGGCGCGCTGGTGCTCGCCTCCCAGGGCGTCGTGCAGTCGCTCGGGGCCGCCGGACCGGTCGCCTCGCAGGAGATCATCAAGGTCCTCGGGACCAACGGCGGCGGCTTCTACAACGTCAACTCCGCGTTCCCGTTCGAGAACCCGAACGGGCTGACGAACTTCCTCGAGATGCTGGCGATGCTCGCCATCCCGGCCTCGCTGACCTTCACCTACGGGCGCATGGTGGGCAGCCGCCGGCAGGGCTGGACGATCTTCGCGGCGATGTTCGTGCTGTTCGCCGTCTCGGTCGTCGTGATCTACGCGGCCGAGAGCCACGGCACCCCCGCCCAGCAGGCGGCGGGCGTGGTCGGCCCCAACCTCGAGGGCAAGGAGCTGCGCTTCGGCACGGCCGGAACGTCGCTGTGGACGGTGATCACGACCGCCACCTCGAGCGGCGCGGTCAACTCGGCGCTGGAGTCGCTGACCGGCATCGGCGGACTCGTCCCGATGGCGAACATGGCCTACGGCGAGAGCGTCTTCGGCGGCGTCGGCACGGGCCTCTACACGATGCTGCTCTACGTCCTGCTCGCCGTCTTCCTCGGCGGCCTGATGGTCGGCCGCACACCGGAGTACCTGGGCAAGAAGATCGAGGCGCGCGAGATCAAGCTCGTCGTCCTCGCGCTACTGGTCACGCCGCTGGCGGTGCTGCTGGCCACCAGCCTCGCGACCGCGACGGACTACGGCACCGCATCGATCTACGCCAGCGGCCCGCAGGGCTTCTCCGAGTCGCTGTACGCCTACTTGTCGCAGGGCAACAACAACGGTTCCGCCTTCGCCGGCTACACGGGCTACTTCCAGCCCGAGGCCGGGAACCTCGGCGCCCACGGCATCACCTTCGCCGACCTGCTCGGCGGCGCGACGATGCTGTTCTCGCGCTTCATCCCGATCGTCTTCACGCTCGCCATCGCGGGCGCGCTGATCCGCAAACGGGTCGCCCCCGCGGGCCTGGGCACGATGCGCACGGACACGCCGACGTTCGGCGGGCTCGTGGTCTTCACCGTCGTCCTCGTCGGCGCGCTCACCTTCCTCCCCGCCCTGCTGCTCGGCCCCGCCGTGCAGGGACTCACGACGCACCTCTTCTAACCCATGAAAAAGAACCTGATCTCCTCCGCGCTCGCCGTCCTGGCGATCACGCTGCTCTTCGGCGTCGCCTACCCGCTCGTCGTGACCGGGATCTCGCAGGTCGCGTTCGGCAAGAAGGCCGACGGCGACCCGAACCTGATCGCCCACGACGTCAAGGGCAGCCCGCGCTACTTCCAGCCGCGGCCGTCGGCCACTCAATGGAGCACGAGCGCGACGTCCTTCTCCAACCGCGGGCCCAACCAGTCCAGCGCCCGGTACTTCTACCGCGACCAACTCGCCGCCTATCTCAAGCTGGAAGGCCCTACAACCCCGGCCTGACCAATGCGAAGGTCCCGGCGGACGCCGTCACGACATCCGGCTCCGGCGTCGACCCGCTGATCTCCGAGGCCAACGCCCGGATCCAGGCGCGACGCGTCGCCGCGGTGCGCGAGCATCGCCGCTCGGAGCGCGTCGACGAGCTGATCGCCGACAGCACCGACGGTCGCTTCCTCGGCGTGCTCGGCGAGCCGGGCGTCAACACCACCAAGCTCAATCGCGCGCTCGACGCGGAGGCCTCACGATGACCGCCCTCGCCAGCCCGCCCCGGACCGCGTCGCCGCGGCCGAGGTCGCGCTCTCGCTGGAGCTTCGGCCGACGCTGATCGGCTCGCTCGCCAAGCTCGACCCGCGCGTCCAGATCCGCAACCCGGTGATGTTCGTCGTCGAGATCGGCGCCGCCATCACCACGATCGCCGCGGTGTCGGGCGGAACGACGATCCGCGCTGGTTCAGCGCCACGATCGCGATCTGGCTGTGGCTGACGGTGATCTTCGCCAACCTCGCCGAGGCGCTCGCCGAGGGCCGCGGCAAGGCGCAGGCCGCGACGCTGCGCACCATGCGCTCCGAGACCATCGCGCGCCTGGAGGACGGCTCCGAGCGCGCCGCGTCCGAGCTGCGCAAGGGCGACGTCGTGCGCGTCGAGGCCGGCGAGGTGATCCCCGGCGACGGCACCGTGATCGAGGGGATCGCGTCCGTCGACGAGTCGGCGATCACCGGCGAGTCGGCGCCCGTGATCCGCGAGTCCGGCGGCGACCGCAGCGCGGTCACCGGCGGTACGCGCGTGCTCTCCGACCACATCCTGGTCGAGATCACGCAGGAGCCGGGGCACTCGTTCCTGGACCGGATGATCGCGCTGGTCGAGGGCGCCGAGCGGCGCAAGACGCCGAACGAGATCGCGCTCGAACATCCTGCTCGCCGGGCTGACGCTGGTCTTCCTGTTCGTCGTCGTGTCGCTGAAGCCGTTCGGCGACTTCGCCGGCACCGACGTCTCGATCGTGACGCTGATCGCGCTGCTCGTGGCGCTGATCCCGACGACGATCGGCGCGCTGCTGAGCGCGATCGGCATCGCCGGGATGGACCGGCTGGTGCGCCGCAACGTGCTCGCGCTTTCCGGTCGCGCCGTCGAGGCCTCCGGCGACGTCGACGTCCTGCTGCTCGACAAGACCGGCACGATCACGCTCGGCAACCGCCAGGCGGCGGAGTTCGTGCCGATGCCGGGCGTCTCGGAGGTCGAGCTCGCCGAGGCGGCGCAGCTCGCCTCGCTCGCCGACGAGACGCCCGAGGGGCGCTCGATCGTGGTGCTGGCCAAGACGTTCGGGATCCGCGAGCGCGAGCTCGGGACGCACGAGTTCGTGCCCTTCACCGCCCAGACGCGGATGAGCGGCGTCGACACCGACGGCAGCCGGCTGCGCAAGGGCGCGGGCGACTCGATCGTGCGCTGGGTCGAGGAGGACGGCGGCCAGGCTCCGGCCGAGCTGGCCGGCGTGCTCGACCGGATCGCCCGCGAGGGCGGCACGCCGCTGGCCGTCGCCCGCGACAGCCAGATGCTCGGCGTCGTCTACCTCAAGGACACCGTCAAGGACGGCATGAAGCACCGCTTCGACCAGCTGCGCGCGATGGGCATCCGCACGATCATGGTCACCGGCGACAACCGCCTGACCGCGGCCAAGATCGCCGAGGAGGCGGGCGTCGACGACTTCCTCGCCGAGGCCACCCCGGAGCGCAAGCTCGAGCTGATCCGCGAGGAGCAGGCCAACGGGCGCCTCGTGGCGATGACCGGCGACGGCACCAACGACGCGCCCGCTCTGGCGCAGGCCGACGTCGGCGTGGCCATGAACACCGGCACCCAGGCCGCCCGCGAGGCGGGCAACATGGTCGACCTCGACTCCAACCCGACGAAGCTGATCGAGATCGTCGAGGTCGGCAAGCAGCTCCTGATCACCCGCGGCGCGCTGACGACGTTCTCGATCGCCAACGACGTCGCCAAGTACTTCGCGATCCTGCCCGCGATCTTCGTCGCCACCTACGCGGCCGCCGGCCAGTCCGAGGGACCGCTGGCGAAGCTCAACGTCATGGACCTGGGGACGCCGCAGTCGGCGATCATCTCCGCGATCGTCTTCAACGCGATCGTGATCCCGCTGCTGGTGCCGATCGCGCTGCGCGGCGTCAAGTACCGGGCGGTCGGCGCGACCGCGCTGCTGCGCCGCAACCTGCTGCTCTACGGCGTCGGCGGGCTGATCGCGCCGTTCATCGGCATCAAGCTGATCGACTTGGTGGTCCACGGACTGCTTGGGGCGTGAGCGGCAGTTCGACGACGAACGACGTCGCCTGGGTGGGCAGCGACTCGACCCAGACCTTGCCGCCGTTGGCCTCGACGAAGCCGCGCACGATCGCCAGGCCCAGGCCCGAGCCGCGGTGGCCGGTGGCGGCGGTGCCGGAGCGGTAGAAGGGCTCGAAGATCCGCTCCCGCTGGGCCTCCGGGACGCCCGGGCCGCGGTCCACGAAGCGCAGCAGGATGCGGCCGCCCACGTCGCGTCCGCGGACGGAGACGGGGTGGCCGCCGGAATGGCGGTAGGCGTTCTCGAGCAGGTTCGCGAAGGCGCGCTGGAGCTGGGCGGCATCGGCGCGCACGGACGGCAGGTCCGCGTCGATCGCGACCTTGAACGTCTCGGGCGGGAGCGCCAGGTCCTCGATCGCGGCGCGCACGACCTCGTCGACGGAGCACCACTCGGGGTGCGGCTCGGCCGCGTCGGCCTCGAGGCGCGAGAGGTCGAGCAGGTCGTCGATCAGGCGTGAGAGGCGGCCGGCCTCCTCGATCACCGCCTCCGCCAGCTCCTGGCGTTCCCCGGTGCTGATGGCCGGTGACTGCAGCGCCTCCGCGGTCGTCAGGATCGCGGTCAGCGGCGAGCGGAGATCGTGCGAGACCGACCGCAGCAGCGCGGTCTTGATCACGTCGCTGCGGCGCAGCGCGGCGGTCTCGACGACCTCGCCCTGGAGCGCGTCTCGCTCCAGCGCCGCGGCGAGCAGTTGCTCCAGCGCCGGCGCGACCCTGATCTGAACGCGCCGCAGCACGCTCTCCGGCGCCGAGGCGGGGAGCACCAAGGTGCCGATCTGGCGCGTGCCCTCGCGCAGCGCGAAGACGATGCTGCGCTCCTGCGCGTCGACCGCGTTGAGCTCGATCGCGGCACTCGGGAGCGCGAGCGCCTGTGCCAGCCGCGCGCCGACCGACGGCAGTGTCTCCTCCAACCGCCCGCCGCGCAGCAGCAGCCGCGCCATCTCCGCCGAGAGGTCGGCCTCCTGGCGGCGCTCGTCGGCCTCCTGCGTGCGCTTGCGGGCCAGCTCCGCCAGCGAGCTCGCGCCGACGGCCGCGACGAAGAAGACGATCAGGCCGACCCAGTTCTCGCCGTTGGCGATCGTGAAGCGCCCGGTCGGCGGGATGTGGAAGAAGTTGAAGGCGAGCGCGCTCACCAGCGCCGTCGCCAGCGCGAGCCACGCGCCCCAGATCGTGGCCACGGCCAGCACGACGAGCAGGTAGACGACGCCCAGCGAGAGCACGGGCGCGACGTTCTTGAGCGCTTCGACCAGCAGTGTGGTCAGCGCCACGCCGAGCGCCGCCGCGAGGACCCCGACCAGCAGCGGCGGGCGGCGCTTGAGCATTCAGCCCCAGACTTCGCGGGCGGTCTCGACCACCAGCCGCAGCTTCTCGGCCTGCTCGTCCGCGGTCAGCGTGTTGCCGTCGACCGTCGAGGAGAACCCGCATTGGGGCGACAGGCAGAGCTGGTCGAGGTCGACGAACCTCGTCGCCTCCTCGATCCGGCGCTTGAGGAAGTCCTTGGTCTCGAGCTCACCCTTCTTGGTCGTGACCAGGCCGAGCACGACGACCTTGTCCTTGGGCACGAAGCGCAGCGGCTCGAAGCCGCCCGAGCGCGCGTCGTCCCACTCCATGAAGAACCCGTCGACGGCGAGCTCGTTGAACAGCGCCTCGGCGACGAAGTCGTAGCCGCCCTCGGCGACCCAGCTCGAGCGGAAGTTGCCGCGACACATGTGCGTCGTGACCGCCATCCCGTCGGGGCGCTTGGCGAGCGCCTCGTTGATGTGGCGGATGTAGCTCTCGTGCAGGTGCTCCGCGTCGTCGCCCTTGGCCGCCATCTCGGCGCGCTGGTTGGGGTCGTTGAGGTAGGCGAGGCTGGTGTCGTCGAACTGCAGGTAGGTGCAGCCGAGCCCGGCGATGGCCTGGACCTGGTCGGCGTAGGCGGCCGTCAGGTCCTCCCAGAACTGGTCCATGTCCGGGTAGACCGAGGCCTCGATCGCCGCGCGGCCACCGCGGTAGTGGACCATGCTCGGGCTCGGGATCGTCAGCTTCGGGGTGGCGCTGCTCACCTGGCTCTGGAGGAACTCGAAGTCCTCGGCGAAGATCGGCTGCTCGAGCGTGACCTTGCCGTCGATGTGCATCGCGGCCGGGGTGAACTCGATGTCGCCCTCGGCGTTGTGGAACTTCACGCTCAGGTTGCCCGGAGACTTGGAGATGCCGCCGAGCTGATAGATGAAGTCCATGTGCCACGACGCGCGCCGGAACTCGCCGTCGGTGGCCGATTGCAGGCCGACGGCCTCCTGCAGCCTCACGACCTCGCGGATCGCCTCATCCTCGATCCCGCGCAGCTCGCCGGCGTCGATGCGGTCGTGCGCGAAGTCCTCGCGCGCCTGCAGCAGCGCCGGCGGGCGCAGCAGGCTGCCGACGTGGTCGGCTCGGAACGGCGGAGTCGTACGATCGGACATGCCCGGCACGCTACCCAGTGAGTCCGAAGTTTGACTGAAGTCGCCCACGTGACCTTCGTGGTCGCGCCGCTGCAACTGGCTCCTGCGTTGATCGTCGGCGTCATGTACTTCCTGCGCGCGCGCACGCTGCGCTCGCGCGGCGCGGCGGTCCCGGCGTGGCGGCAGTGGTGCTGGTACGGCGGTCTGGTGCTGATGGTGGCGACGCTCGTCTCGCCGCTCGCGCACCTCTCCGACGAGCTCTTCCTCGCGCACATGGTCGAGCACCTGCTGCTCGCCGACCTCGGCGCGCTGCTGCTCGTGCTCGGGCTGACAGGGCCGCTGCTCCAGCCCGTGCTGTCCGCTCCCGGGCTGCGCTGGCTGCGGGTCTTCGCGCATCCGGTCGTCGCGCTGGTGGCGTGGGCGGCCAACTTCTATCTCTGGCACCTGCCCGCGCTCTACCAGGGCGCCGTCGAGCACGACGCCGTCCACGCGCTCCAGCACATGATGTTCGTGGGCTTCGGGATCGGCATGTGGATGGCGCTGCTCGGGCCGCTGCCCAAGCCCGCCTGGTTCGGCAACGGCGCGAAGATCGGCTACATCGTCGCCGTGCGGCTGATCCAGAGCGTCCTGGCCAACGCGCTGCTGTGGTCGGGCGGCGTCCTGTATCCCCGCTACGCCGCCGGCGAGGCCTACTGGGGCATCACGCCCACCAACGACCAGAGCGCGGCGGGCGCGATCATGATGATCGAGGGCTCCTTCGTCACGATCGGCCTGTTCTGCTGGCTCTTCCTGCGCGCGGCGCGCGAAGGCGAGGAGAAGCAGTCGCTGGTCGAGCTCGCGGCCTCCCACGGCGTCGAGCTCAGCGAGGAACGCGCCGCCCGCGCCGTCTCGGCGGGCCGCGGCGACGCGCTGCGCGAGCGGATCCTCGCCGATCAGTTCCAGGCGAGCCCGGAGCGGCGCGCCCAGTAGGCCGCGCTGTCCTCGACGAGCTCCGGCAAGTTCCCCAGGCGGCTCCAGGTCGGCCGCGCGCAGGTTCGAGCGCAGGACGTCGACCGACGCGGCTCCGCTCAAAACGACCGTCGCCCAGGGCTGCGCCAGAGCGGCGGCGAGGGCGACGTCGTCCTGTGAAGCGAGCCGGCCGTTGGCCAGTGCCTCCTTGACATAGACGCTCAGACCCGCCGCCGAGGCGCGGGCGAGTGCATCGGAGGCGGCCCGCTCGTGCAGGTTCCAGGTGGCCTGGACCGCATCGAAGAGGCCGAGCGTCAACGCGAGATCGACCGTCTCGGCCTGGCTGACGCCGCTGACGGAGACGCCGAGCGGGAGATCGGTCTCCTGCATCGCCGTCAGCACCTCGTCGTTGGTCAGGATGCCGCTCTCCGGCGTGGCCGAGTGGATCTGGTAGAGCGTCAGCCACTCGCCGAGGTTCTCGCGCGTCTCGGCGAGCTGGCGGCGGAAGGTCGAGAGGTCGTGGTGCTTGACCTCGGGCGGGTCGTGGGCGATCTCCCAGCCGCCGGTGTAGACGTAGCCCCACTTGGAGCTGACGCGCACGCCGGACGGGTTGTGCGCGCGCAGCCACTCCCCCAGGAACTCCTCGCCGCGCCCGTAGGACCGCGCGACGTCGAAGTCGCGGATGCCCGCCGCGTAGGCCGCGTCGAGCACCTCGAAGGTGCGGGCGCGAAGCGCGCCCACGGAGCGGTCGTCGCCGAGCTCCGACCCATGCCCGACGTTGAGATAGCCGGGGCGGCCGAGCGCCGCGAGTCCGAGTCCGATCCGCGCCATCTACCGCACGCTACAGACCCGGCGCCATACTGGATCTGTGCCTTCCCCCGACGACCTCCTGGCCGACGCCCCTCTGGCGGCAGCGGTCACCGCGCTCGCCGAGCGCAACCGCCACCACCTGGAGCAGATGACCGACGCGGAGCGCAACGACGCGCTCTCGCACTGGCATGACCTGGCGGTGACGGTGCTGAGCGCGGCCGGCGCCGCGCTCGGAGGCCTCGAGGAGGACGCCGACGGCAACAGCCCCGGGCGCGCGGTGATCGTGCTCGAGGACGCGGGCGGGGACGAGGTCACGGTGCACGCGAGCTTCTTCCCGCAACTCGAGGATCTGGGCGGCGAAGTGCTCGTCACCCCGGCGCAGGCCGCCGCTCTCGAGCTGCTCGATGCGATCTCCGAGACGGACGACGAGGACGACTGAGCGGGGGGTCCGGGCGGCGCACGGCCCGGCGGTATCACCCGCGTAACAAAGCAGGCCCTGCGCGGACCGTAAGGCATGCGCTTGTTTGCTACGAAGACCCGCATGATCGCGCCGGAGGATGCACTCCCCGGCCGCACTGACACGATGCCCGTCCCCGACCGGCACTTCGTGCTCGGTACCCCGCTGAAGCCCCCGTTCGAAGCCGGCCTCGAGACGGCCGTCGTCGGCATGGGCTGCTTCTGGGGCGCCGAGCGCGTGTTCTGGCAGGCCCCGGGCGTCTACAGCACCGCCGTCGGCTACGCAGGCGGCTACACGCCGAACCCGACGTACGAGGAGACGTGCTCCGGCAAGACCGGGCACACCGAGGCCGTCCAGGTCGTCTTCGACCCGGCCACGATCTCCTACGAGCAGGTCCTGAAGCTGTTCTGGGAGGGTCACGACCCGACCCAGGCCAACCGCCAGGGCAACGACGTCGGCACGCAGTACCGGTCGGCCGTCTACACCACGAGCCCCGAGCAGGCGAAGACCGTCGAGGCCTCGAAGGCCGTGTTCGGCGGGCGTCTGAGCGACGCGGGCTACGGCGAGATCGCGACCGAGATCGCCCCGCTCGGCGAGTTCTACTACGCCGAGAGCTACCACCAGCAGTACCTGGCCAAGGTGCCGAACGGCTATTGCGGCCTCGGCGGCACCGGCGTGAGCTGCCCGATCGGGCTCAACGCCTAACCGAATGTCACAGTCCGGCGCGCCCAATTTGCGGGCGCGCCGACTACCCTCTCGCAATGGCCGAGTCCTTCTGCCGCGTCGGCGACATCGACATCTGTTACGAGACCTTCGGGGACCCGGCCGACCCGGCGCTTCTGATGATCATGGGCCTCGGTACGCAGATGCTCGCCTGGCACGAGGACTTCTGCGCGCGACTGGTCGAGCGCGGCTATTTCGTCATCCGCCATGACAACCGCGACATCGGGCTCTCGTCACGGCTCGACGGCGCGCCCACTCCCTCGCTCAAGCAACTGCTGACGCGCGACAAGCGGGCGGCCACGTACACGCTGGCGGACATGGCCGGCGACAGCATCGGCGTGCTCGACCATCTCGGGATCGAGAAGGCCCACATCGTCGGCGCCTCGATGGGCGGCATGATCGCCCAGACGATCGCGATCCGTTTTCCGCATCGCACGCTCTCGCTGGTGTCGATCATGTCCAACACCGGCGGGCGCTGGCACGGGCAACCCACGCTCAGCATGTACGCCGTGCTGCTCAAGCCCGCCCCGAACGACCGCGATGGGTTCATCGAGCGCGGCATCGAGATGTTCACCAAGATCGGCGGCTCCGGCTTCGAGCCCGACATCGAGGACCTGCGCGACATCGCCACCCGCAGCTACGACCGCGGGCACGACCCGCATGGCTCGCAGCGTCAGCTGGCCGCGATCATCGCCGACCGCGACCGCACACCGCTGCTGCGCCGGCTGACGATCCCCGCGACCGTCATCCACGGCGGCGAGGACAAGCTCGTGCGCCCCTCTGGCGGCCGTACCACGGCGAACGCGATCCCCGGCGCGAAGCTCCTGATCATCGAGGGCATGGGGCACGGCCTGCCGCGCGGCGCCTGGCCGCAGATCATCGGCGCGATCGACGAGACCGCGCAGGCGGGCGAAGCCGCCGCGGCGGCGCTCACACCAGTACGAGGATGAGCACGATGATGATCAGCAGCAGCACGGCGAAACCGGTGATCGCGCTGCCCTTCCACTGAGTGGCCCAGAAGCCCGGGTTCGCCCGGTCGCGGGAGTGGTGGCCTTCGGGCGGCGTGCCGACCCAGTCGTCATCGTCGTCGTAGGGCATCAGGCGACCGCCGGCGCCAGCGAGCGGCCGATCAGCTCGACCATGGCGATGTCGCGGTGCACAAGGTGCTGGAGGTAGATCCGCGAGACGCCCGCGGCCTCGTACTCGCGCAGCCGCTCTGCCGCCTGCTCGACCGTCCCGACGATCCACCGCTCGGGATCGGGCGTGCCCGCCTCCTCGCCCACCCAGGCCTTCAACTCGGCCACGCGCGCGTCGAGCTCGCCCGCGTCGGCACCGATCACGCACGTGGTCATGACCGTGAAAGGGATCGGCTCGCGCCCGGCCTTCTCGCAGGCCGCGGCGATGTTCGCGCCTCGCTCGACGATCTCCTCGAGGGTCGGCGTCACCGTGTTGTACTCGTCGGCGTAGCGGGCCGCGAGCCGCGCCGCGCGGGGCCCGGCGGCGCCGCCCATGATCAGCGGCGGGTGCGGGCGCTGCACCGGCAGCGGGCGGGCCTGCAGATCCGCGAGCTCGTAGTGGGTCCCCTTGAAGCTGAACGGGCCGCCGTCGCCCCAGTGGCCGTCGTGGATGATCTCGAGCTGTTCCTCGAGCACGTCCATGCGCTCCTTCATCGACAGGAACGGGAAGCCGTACGCGGTGTGCTCGACCTCCGACCAGCCGGTTCCGAGGCCGAGCTCGATCCGCCCGCCGGAGACGTGGTCGGCCGTCGTCGCGAGCTTGGCCAGCACCGACGGGTGACGGAAGCTGGAGGGCGAGACCATCGTCCCGAGCCGCAGCGTGGAGGTGCGCGCGGCGAGCGCGTTGAGCGTCCCCCAGGCATCGAGCGCACCGCGCTCACCCTCGCCGAACACCGACACGTAGTGGTCAGAACGGAAGAGCGCCTCGACCCCCGAGCGCTCGCAGGCATCGGCCAGCGCGACCCAGTCCGCCCAGGTCACGTCCTCTTGGCCTTCGATCATCAGCGCGATCCTCACGATCGAGAGTCATACCCTTTCGCGGCCGTGCCACGCCCTCTCGTCTGGACTCTTTACGCCTGCTGCGTGCTCATCTGGTCGAGCACGTGGGTCGTGATCGCCGTCGGCCTCGACGACATCGCCCCGTTCTTCGGCGCCGGCCTTCGCTTCACGCTCGCGGGTCTCGGCCTGCTGGCCGGCAGCGCGCTCTTCCGCCGCTCGCTGCGGACCGACTGGGTCCTCTCGGCGATCGTCGGCATCCTCCCGTTCGCCACCACCTACGGCCTGATCTATTGGGCGGAGCAGTACGTGACCTCCGGGCTGACCGCGGTGCTGTTCGGCGTGATCCCGCTCTACACGGCGCTGATCGCCGGCGTCGTGCTTCCGGCGGAACCGCTGCGGCCGCGGCTGCTGCTCGGCGTGGGCATCGCGCTCGGCGGGCTCGTGGTCGCGTTCAGCCAGAGCCTGCATCTCGGCGAGGGCGAGTACACGGTGCTGGCCGCGCTCGCGGTGGTCGTGTCCCCGATCGGTAGCGCGATCGGCAACGTCGCGATCAAGCTGCGCGGCGCGAAGCTCGACCCGCTGGTGATGAACGGCTGGGCGATGCTGGGCGGCGGCCTGCTCCTGCTCGCCGTGTCGATCCCGACCGAGAGCTGGGGCGAGACGGTCTGGTCGGCCACCGCGATCGGCTCGATCCTCTACCTCGCCGTCTTCGGCACGGCCTTCACGTTCGTCACGCTCACCGTGCTGATCCGCGAACTGCCGACGGTCACCGTCTCCTTCATCGCGATGATCATCCCGTTCGGCGCGCTCACCCTGGGAGCGGTGTTCCGCGACGAACAGGTGACCGCGCTCGCCGTCGGCGGCGCGCTGCTCGTGGTCCTCGGGATCGGCGTCGCGCAGTTCCCGATCAGGCGCAAGCTCGCGGCCTGAAAGGATGCGTCGATGCCTTCGATTGTCGTCCTGGGCGCCCGCAATCTCGGCGGCGCGATCCTCGGCCACCACCTCAACAACGGCTGGCGCGGCGCCGCGGTCGCCCGCTCCGCCGAGACGCTCGAGACCGTGCGCGCCGCCGGCGGGCTGCCGCTGCAGGCCGATGCCTCCGATCCAGAGTCGCTGCGCGAGGCGCTGGAGCGCGCCAAGACGGAGTTCGGGCGCATCGACGTGATCGTCAACGCCGTCAGCGCCGCGCGGCCGACCAGGTCCGGCCCGTTCGGCGGCGGCTCGCTGTCCGAGGCCACTGTGGAGGACTTCCACGGCTGGACGGGCGCGGTCGCCGAGCAGGCGTTCGTGTTCCTCAGCGAGGGCATCCGTGCCGGCGCCGGCACGCTGATCCAGGTCACCGGCGGCTCGGCGCGGCGCGCGATTCCGCAGCGCGGCCTATGGGCGGCGGGCGCCGCCGCGACCCGGGCGCTCGTCCACGCCGCGGCGCAGGAGCTGCGCGCCGACGGGATCCACGTCGCGCTGCTGATCGTCGACGCCACGATCGACTCCCCGAAGACGGCGGGGATGACCGCGGGGCGACCCGCGAACGAGACCGCCGACCAGGCCGAGATCGCCCGCGCGGTCGGGTATCTGGCCGGGCAGAGCCCGCGCGCCTACACGCACGAGCTCGTGGTCACGCCGGCAGGGGACCGCTGGGTGCCCTGACCCTCGGCACCTCGCCGACCATCTCGAACGCCTCGTCGACCGCCGACAGCGCGAACAGCCGCTGAATCCCCGCCGAGCCGCGCACCAGGATCAGCCGGTGCCCGGCGCGGCGCGCCCGGCGGCGTGCGGCGAGCAGGCGCGCGAGCCCGCACGAATCCATGAACGACAGCTCCTTGAGGTTGATCACGACGCACGCGGGCCGCGACTCCTCGATGCGGCGCAGCTCCTCGTCGAAGGTGTACGCGTGAGCGAGGTCGAGCTCACCCCGGATCGCGATCATCACCACGCCGGGGTCCAGCTCCTCGATCGTCAGGCCGAAGCCGTGCACTTGCCTCACTCCTCTGCATTGGAGGATGTCCCGAAACTGACAATCCCCGGAGATGCGAGGGTCGAAACCCAGACGTACTACCGTTCGCCCAATGGCTAAGCGCTATGTCCACACCTGCGTCCGCGTCCTCGATCCCGACAAGTCGGTGGCCTTCTACGAGGCGCTGGGCTACGAGCGGCGCGGCAAGCTGCAGTTCGAGACCGCGTACAACATCTACATGGGGCTCCCGGGCGACGGAGACACGCTCGAGCTGACGGTCAACCTCGGACGCGACGAGCCCTACGACCTCGGCGACGGCTACAACCACATCGCCTTCACGGTCGACGACCTCGACGCGCTGCTCGCCGAGCTCTGCGAAGATCGGCGTGGAGCCCGAGAAGCCGCCGTTCGCCCCCGGCGGGCGCGAGGAGATCGGGCGCATCTGCTTCGTCGCCGATCCAGACGGCTACAGGATCGAACTGATCGACGGCGGCGAGTTCGAGACGCCCCAGGACGCGTAGCTAACGTGACGGGCGTGCAACCGATCGCTCGCGGCTTCACCGGGCGCCGCCCGGCGGATCCCTCACGGCTCCCGCCGGGCCAGTACGAGACGCGCGATTTCCCGGTGCTCGCGGTCGGCCCGACGCCACCGCACGCCGCGGTGGACTGGAGCTTCTCCGTGCGCGGCGCGGTCGCGCGCAACGTGGCCTGGGACCGGGACGAGCTGCTCGCGCTGCCGCGCGAGACGGTGACCGTCGACATCCACTGCGTGACGCAGTGGTCGAAGTTCGACACCACCTGGACCGGCGTCTCGCTCGACGTGCTGCTCGAGGCCGCCGGGCCGCTCGACGCGCACTACGCGGTCGCCCACGCGGCCGACGGCTATGAGACGAACCTCCCGCTCGCCGACCTGACGGGCGGGCGCGCCTGGCTGGTCTGGGAGTACGAGGGCTCGCCGCTGGAGGCCCCGCACGGCGGCCCGGCGCGGTTGCTGGTGCCGCATCTGTACTTCTGGAAGAGCGCGAAGTGGGTGCGCTCGATCGAACTGCTCGCCGAGGACCGCCCCGGGTACTGGGAGGTCAACGGCTACCACGACCGTGGGGATCCGTGGCTCCAGCAGCGGTATCAGGGGGATTGAGCGGGGTTCAGTGGCGAACCGTGACCGTGCGGTCGGTGAGCCACGAGACACCGAGCGTGCGACGGATCGTGCTCGACGTGCCCGGCTGGGAAGGACACCGCGCGGGCCAGAGCGTCGACGTCCGCGTCACCGCCGCTGATGGCTACAGCACGCAGCGCCCGTACTCGATCGCCTCGGCGCCCGAGGACGGCCAGTTCGAGCTCTGCGTCGAGCAGCTCGAGGACGGCGAGGTGTCGCCGTGGCTGGCCGGCGAGCTGCGTCCCGGCGACCAGTTCGAGCTGCGCGGCCCGGGCGGGCGCTCGTTCTCCTGGCACGCCGAGGACGGCGGGCCGCTGCTGCTCGTCGGCGGCGGCGCGGGCCTCGTGCCGCTGCGGGCGATGGTCCGGCACCGGCTCGCGCTCGGCACCGACGTCGAGACCTCCGTGGTCATCTCCGCCCGCACCCGAGCGTCCCTGCTCTACGCCGAGGAGATCGCCACGTGGCCGCGGCTGGGGGTGCGGACGCACATCACCTACACGCGTGAGGGCGGCCGCCGGCTGGACGCCGAGCAGCTGAGCGCCTTCGGCCCGGCCCAGCACCTCTTCGTCTGCGGGCCGACGGCCTTCGTCGAGCACACCACGCGGATCCTGCTGGAGATCGGCCACGACGCCTCGCGCGTGCGCGCCGAGCGCTTCGGCGGCGCCGCCGCGTGAAGACCTACACGCTGCTCGGCGCCGACGGCGTCGCCTACACGAGCCCGCGGCCCGGCCTGCTCGGCGGCCACTCGCGCACGCGCGTCTACGGGCGGCTCGACTGCCCGGTCGCGCTGAGCCTGCTGCG
Organism: uncultured Solirubrobacteraceae bacterium; assembly: GCA_963848475.1. Classification (GTDB taxonomy): domain Bacteria; phylum Actinomycetota; class Thermoleophilia; order Solirubrobacterales; family Solirubrobacteraceae; genus Solirubrobacter. Next base: position 108,973 of record CAWKDW010000016.1, read on the forward strand.
CCGCGGGTTCACGCCGCGCCACCGCGTCTTCTTCGCGGACGAGGCGACCGCGATCGCCGCCGGATACCGGCCGTGCGGCGCGTGCCAGCGCGAGAAATACCGGGAATGGAAGGCCGGGGCGGCGTAGCCCGTGCCGGCCAATTCGATCGTCCGCCGCCGCCAGACGGCCGTGCTCGCCGCCGCCGTCGCGGCGTTCGGGCTCGGCGCGACGATCGGCTCCAGCCACGAGAAGCCGACGTCCGTTGTCCGCGCCGACGCGACGACGACCCCCGAGCCGGACGCGACGCCGACCGCCACCGCGACCGCGAGCCCGGATGCGGTCGACGAGCTCAGCCTCCAGCAGCAGGTCGGCAAGCTCGTCGTGCTGCGCTTCGAGGGGACCGAGGTCCCGACCTACGTGCGCCGCGTCCTGCGCAAGGGCTGGGCCTCAGGCGCGATCCTGTTTCGCGCGAACATCGTCGATCCAAAGCAGCTGCGGGCGCTGACCAGGGTCCTCGACAAGGCGGGCAAGGCGGCCGGCGCGACGCCGATCGTCTGCACCGACCAGGAGGGCGGCGTGATCCGCAACGTCGTCTGGGCGCCGCCCTCGGCCCCGCAATCCGCCCAGCGGCCCGGCGCGGACGCCAAGGCGGCGGCGCAGGCGCTCAAACGCGCCGGGATCAACGTGACGCTCGCGCCGGTCGCCGACGTGCCGACGAGCTCGGGCACCGCGCTGGCCTCGCGCGCGTTCTCGTCGGACCCGAAGCGGGCCGCGGCGGCGACCAAGGCCGCCGTCACCGGCTGGATGGCGGGTGGCGTCGCCCCGACCGCGAAGCACTTCCCCGGGCTCGGCGGCGCGACCGTCAACACCGACGACGGCTCGGCGACCGTCGGCGGCGGTGCGCCCACAGCGGGCGATCTGGCGCCGTTCAAGGCCGCGATCGCGGCCGACGTGCCGTTGATCATGAGCTCGCACGCCGTCTATCCACGCCTGGACTCCCGCCACATCGCCTCGCAGTCGCCGGCCGTCCTCCAGGACCTCCTGCGCGACCAGTTGCACTTCGGCGGCGTCGTCATGACGGACTCGATCGAAGCCGCCGCGGTGCGCGCGACCGGGTCCACCGAGCAGGTCGCGGTGCGCTCGATCCGCGCGGGCAACGACATCGTGCTGACCACCGGCAAGGGCTCGTGGATCCACACCTACCGCGCGCTGCTCGCCGAGGCCGAGCGGTCGCGGTCGTTCCGGGCGCTGGTCAAGGCCGCCGCAGCGCGCGTACTGGCGCTGCAGCGCTCATTCCCATAGGACACCCGTCCGTGCCTAAGAGGCGCCTAAACAAGGACTGACGGGCCAAAAGCTCACGCGTAAACTCCGCCGGATGAGGGAAGAGCCCCCGCGCCTGCAAGGGCGCGTCAACGATCAGGCCATGTCGCTCGCCCACGAGTGGCGCATGCTCGGCCGGGCCGCGACGGTCGTAGCGCTGCTCACCTCTCCGGCGCTCTTCCTGCTGCTGTACGGCAGCTACGACTGGAAGCTGATCTGGGCGCTGCTGGGCACCTTCGCCGGCGTGATCATCTTCCGCGGCGGCGTCGATGTGATCGCCCACAAGCTGATCCCCTCGCCCGCCCTCTACGGCGCCGAGGCCGAGCTCAAGGAACAGGACGTCATGTCCCGGCGGCGCCTCTGGTACTGGCGCCACAAGTTCAAGGTCTGGTTCTGGCTCGGGCTGATCCTGGTCGTCGTGCTGGGCGGGATCGCCTGGGCCAACGACGAGAGCATGGTCGACGCCATCGGCTCGATCGGGGACAACGTCCCCGCGCTGCTGACCCGCAGCCTGACGCTGTTCTTCACCTTCTTCGTGCTCTTCATCGTCAACTTCGGGATCCTGTTCGGCCCGCTCGTCTTCATGGGGATCCAGCAGATCAAGACCTACGAGCCCGGCGACGCCGACTGGGGCGTCAAGCTCGGCGACGTCCGCGGACAGCTCGAGGCCAAACAGGAGATCACCCGCGTCGTCTCGCTCTGGCAGTCCGGCGAGGAGTTCGAGAAGGCGGGCGGCAAGCGCGAGCGCGGCGTGCTCTTCCTCGGCGCGCCCGGCACCGGCAAGACGATGCTCTCGAAGGCGATCGCGACGTCGTTCAACTGCCCGTTCGTGACGATCCCGGGCTCCGGCTTCGCGCAGACCTTCATCGGCATGGACGCGGTGATCGTGCGCTTCCTGGCTCGCAAGGCCAAGAAGATGGCCAACAAGTGGGGCGGCCAGTGCATCGTCTTCATCGACGAGATCGACGCCGTCGGCCTGCGCCGCAACTCACTCGGCAGCGGTTTCGAGCCCCTGCAGACGGGCACGCTGCACGACTCGCAGTTCTTCGGGCCCCAGGGCGCGCTGACCGCCAGCGGCGACCTGGTCAAGGAGACCAAGGCGTGGCGCGACAAGCTGTTCGCGATGCGCGCCGAACCGGCCCGCGCGCACTACCCGGCGGTCTACACGAAGCTCGCCAACGCCTTCCGCACCAACATCATCCCCGGCGGGATGATGGGCGGCGGGATGGGCGGCGGGCTCGCGCTCAACCAGCTGCTCGTCGTGATGGACGGCATCGACGAGCCGCCGGCGATGAAGCGCTTCCGCACGCGCAAGTTCAACACCTTCCTCGACGCCACCTACATCATCCCGACGCGCCTGTTCGGCTTCAAGCTGCGGCTCAAGCCGCCGAAGCCGCGCAAGGAGGAGGTCTACTTCATCGGGGCCTGCAACGTGCCGCTGGAGATGCTCGACCCCGCGCTCACGCGCCCGGGCCGGATGGGCCGCCACATCTACTTCCGCACGCCCACGTGGGAGGACCGGCGCGACATCTTCGATCTCTACCTCGGACAAGGTCTCCCACGAGGAGGATCTGGACACGCAGAAGTCGCGTGACGAGCTCGCCCGGATCACCAGCGGCTACTCGCCGGCGATGATCGACCAGGCCTGCTCGCTGGCGCTGACCTACGCGCACTCCGACGGCCGCCACGAGTTCAGCCGCAAGGATCTGCTCGAGGCGATGACGACGGTCGAGTCGGGCGTGGCGATCGGCCAGCCCTACCCGAAGCACGAGGAGCGCGCGACCGCGATCCACGAGGCCGGGCACGCGGTCTGCAGCCACGTCTACATGGAGAACCTGCTCTCGACGCGGCTCTCGATCCGCAAGCGCGGCTCCAGCGGCGGCCATCACCAGGCGATGGCGATCGAGGATCGCTTCGGCTCGTGGCGCTCCGAGGAGGTCGGCGAGCTGATCTGGGTGCTCGGTGCGATGGCGGCGGAGATCGTCTTCTACGGCCAGAACACCAACGGCGTCGGCGGCGACCTCGGGATGGCCACCGCGCAGGCCTCGCTGATGGTGGGCGCCGCCGGCATGGGCCCGGCGCCGATCGACCTGTCGGACCGGATCGCCGATCCCGACGAGCGCGAGAAGGCCGAGGAGAAGGTCTTCGAGCGCTTCGAGAGGCTCGGCGTGAAGATCCTGCACCGCTCCGCGGGCATGAACGCGAGCACGTTCGGAGCCGCGCTCGGCGACGGCGGCAAGCGCAAGCTCGTCACCGGCCTGCTCGGCCAGGCGTTCGTGATCGCCTACGCGACGATCCAGCTCAACAAGGACGCCGTGGAGAGGATCGCCGACCGGCTGATCGCCGAGGGCGAGATGTACGGCGACGATGTGACCGAAATGCTTGATCAGGCGCGCCTGATGAAGCCCGAGATCGACGTTCTGGACGATTCCGCATGGCCCGTGATCTGATCCCCCCGCCCTCGCCCGCCGGCCGTCCGAACACGCCGGACGGCACGCCGAACCTGATCGAGCTGCCGCCCGAGCCCGCGCGGTCGCCGGCGGAGCCGGCCATGAAGCCCGCGCCCGGGCCTTCGCAGTTCCGCAACCGCTTCGGCTTCCTGCTCGGCGCGCTCGCTGGCGTGTTCATCGCCACGGCCCTGGTCCTCGTGGTCGTCGTCAACTCCGACCGCCACGCCGGCAAGGACGCGGGGCTTGAACCGAACTGGTCGGCCTGGAAGCCGGCGGATTCGGACCCGGCCGACGGCGCGGCCGAGATCGCCAAGCACGTCGGGGCCGAGTACAAGCACCCCAGCGGCCAGCAGCTGGTCGACGTCGGCGCCGCGGAGCTCGACATCCCGGTCGCGCTGCGGCCGGCGACCGGCGCCATCAGCGTGATGGGCGGCACGGGCGTCCGCTACACGCTCAACGGGCTCGGGCCCAACGGCTCGATCAAGGGCGGCACGCCGTCCGAGTCGCGCCTGAAGCTCCTGCACCGCGAGGCGCTGGAGCTCTCGCTCTACACCTTCCGCTACCTGCCCGATGTGGAGATGGTCGTGGTCCTGCTCCCGCCGCCGCCGCCGACGGAGGCGCAGCTCAAGGCGGCCGCGGCCGCCGCGGCCGGAGCGAGCACGACGAACGCGGACCCGATCCCCAAGAACGCCGTCTTCTACCGCCCGGGCGACCTGAAGCCGCGGCTGCAGATCCCGCTCGGGGCGACACTCCCGGCCAATCCGCCGTCCCCCGACACGTTCGGTGGCGTCGAGGCGGAGACCGTCGAGCAGCTGACGTCCACGAACGTGTTCAAGTGGGACGTCCAGGCGGCGCAGGACAACACGCCCTATCTGGTGCTCGATCGCTAGCCCTCCCCCGGGTCTGTGCGCGGGCTGCGCGCACCGGCGCGTGATCTCGAACACCCGCGGCTCGTCGTTCACGATGTGCGAGCGCGGTCTGGCCGGTGAGCCCGGATACGCCAAGTATCCGCGGCTGCCGGTGCTGCGCTGCGCGGGGTTCGAGCCGCGCGCTACATCCGCCGGTGACCCAGCTTCGCCAGCTCCTCGTGATGGCGGGTCACGCGGAGCTTGACCGGGTCATCCTCGGGGCGCGCGTGGACGATGCCCCACATGGCGTCGGCGACCTGCTCGGCGGTCTCGGGCGTCGCCCGGCGGCGCATCTCGTCGACCAGCGCAAGCTCGAGCCGCTCGATCTTCTGCTCGGCCGTGCCCTCCCCGAGTGAAGGGAACGGGACGCCGCGCAGTTGCTCCTCCCAGGCCCCTTTGACCATGGCGAAGCGGTTGCGGAGGACGATCGGGTCGGTCATGCGACGCGCGAGTCTACCCCGGTCCTAGGTCTAAAAGCGGAGCAGGACCGGGAGCGATCGGTCCTATCGTGTTAGTTGCGTGCACACCTTTGGTCGTCTCCTCGGTTTCCTGCGCCCGTACAAGCGGGGCGTGGTCTGGTCGCTGATCCTGGCCGCGCTGGCGATGGTCTGCACGGTCGCGATCCCGTGGCTGACCGGCCAGGCGGTCGACCAGATCTCGGCCGGCGACCGCGACGGGCTGCGCAACCTCGCCCTCGCCGTCATCGGCGTCGCGATCGCGCGCCTCGTCCTCTCGGTGCTGCGCCGGCTCGTCGCCGGGCAGGTCTCGCTGGCGATCGAGTACGACCTGCGCAACCTGCTCTACGTCCATCTGCAGAAGCTCGAGATGGGGTTCTTCGCCGGCCAGCAGACGGGGCAGCTGATGTCGCGCGCCACGGTCGACCTCGGCTCGGTGCGGTTCTTCCTCGGCTACGGACTGGTCTTCATCCTCCAGAGCGCGCTGACGATCGGGCTCGGCGCGGCGGCGATGTTCTGGCTGCAACCGGGCCTGGCCGCGCTGGCCTTGATCCCGGTGCCGTTCGTGGTCGTCGTCGCGACGCGCTACGGCTACCGCTCGCGCCCCGCGCTGCAGGAGGTCCAGCAGCGCATCGGCGAGGTCACCGCCAACGTCGAGGAGAACATCTCCGGCGTGCGCGTGGTCAAGGCCTTCGCGGCCGAGCCGCGCCAGCTCGAGCAGTTCCGCGGCGCGGTCGCGCGCGTGTTCGACCAGTCGATGATCGCGACCCGGATGCGGGCGTTCTACAACCCGTTCCTGTCGTTCCTGCCCAACCTCGGGCTGGCCGTGATCCTGCTCGTCGGCGGGCGCCAGGTGATCAACGGATCGCTGACGCTGGGCGACTTCACCGCGTTCTACACGTACCTGCTGATGATGATCGGGCCGATGCGGATGCTCGGCGTCGCGCTCGGCATGGCGCAGCGAGCGACCGCCTCGGGCGCGCGGCTGCTGGAGATCCTCGATCGCGAGCCTGGCATCGTCGGCGGGCCTGACGCCTTGCCCGAAGGCCGCGGGCGGGTCGAGCTGCGCGGCGTGACGTTCGGCTACGGCGACGGGCCGGATGCGCTGCACGACATCGATCTTGTCGGTCGAGGCCGGCAGCACCGTCGCTCTCGTCGGCGCCACCGGGTCGGGCAAGACGACGCTGGTCCAGCTGCTGCCGCGGCTCTTCGATCCGCGCTCGGGCAGCGTCGTGATCGACGGCGCCGACGTGCGCTCGGTCGACGTCGTGTCGCTGCGCCAGGCGATCGCGATCGTCGACGACGACCCGTTCCTGTTCTCGGACACCGTCGCGGGCAACATCGCCTACGCGCGGCCGGACGCCTCTCAGGCCGAGATCGAACTGGCCGCGGAGCGCGCCCAGGCGGCCGGCTTCATCGCGGACCTGCCGGATGGCTATCTCACCCGGGTCGGCGAGCGCGGCCTGACGCTGTCCGGGGGCCAGCGCCAGCGGATCGCGATCGCGCGCGCCTTCCTGGCCGATCCGCGGATCCTGGTGCTCGACGACGCGACCTCCTCCGTCGACGCCACCACGGAGCGCGAGATCAAGGCCGCGCTGCGCGAGGTCATGCGCGGGCGGACGACCTTCGTCATCGCCCACCGGCTCTCGACGATCGCGCTGGCCGACGACATCGTGGTGCTCGAGCACGGGCGGGTGCTGGCACGCGGCACGCACGAGGAGCTGCTGACCGAGTCGCCGCTGTACGCCGAGATCGCGACCAAGGGGCTGCCGGACCAGGTGTTCCTCAACCGCGATCCGGTCGAGAAGGTCGCGGGCCTGTGAGCGCGCGTCGCGACGATCTGATCCGGCGCTGGCGCTCGACCTCCGGGCGCGGGCGCAAGCTGCGCGGGCTCGTGGCGCTGCTGTCGCCCTACCGCGGCAGGGTCATCCTGATGTTCATCTCGCTCGTGCTCGCCACGGGCGCCGCGCTCGCGCCGCCGCCGTTGGCCGCGCTGGCGATCGACAAGGGCATCCTCCCCGGCGACTACACGGCGCTGACGTGGATCGTCCTGGCCTTCCTGGCCACGGCGCTCCTGTACTGGGGCGCGACGTACGTGCAGACCTACCTCGTGGGCTGGATCGGCCAGCGCGCGCTGCAGGACCTGCGGATCCAGCTCTTCGGCCACCTGCAGACGATGTCGGTCGGCTTCTACTCGCGAAAGCGCGCGGGCGTGCTGATCTCGCGGCTCTCCAACGACGTCGAGGCGCTCGACACGCTCGTCTCCGACGGGATCGTCACGTTGTTCGGCTCGTCGCTGACGCTGATCGGCACGGCCGTGATCCTGTTCACGCTCGACGCCCAGCTGGCGCTGCTCACCTACATCGTCTTCCCGATCCTCGGGATCGCGTCGTTCGGCTTCCGGATCGTCAGTGCCGACGCCTACCGGGCCACGCGCGAGAAGGTCGCCTCGATCACCGCCTACCTGCAGGAGACGCTCTCCGGCATCCGCGTCGTGCGCTCCTTCGCCCAGGAGCCGCGGCACGTGGCGCGCTTCGCCGAGCTCAACGAGGAGAACCGCGGCGCGAACATGAAGACGGTCCACCTCAACGCCGCCTACTTCCCGGGCGTCGAGATGCTCTCCGCGATCGCGACCGCGGGAATCCTCTTCTACGGCGGCATCCAGGCCGTCGAGGGCGACATCTCGATCGGCGTGCTCGTGGCCTTCCTGGCCGCCCTGAACAACTTCTTCGACCCGATCCAGCAGCTCTCCCAGCTCTACACGACCTACCAGTCGGGCATGGCGGCGCTGGACAAGATCTTCGAGCTGCTCGACGAGGAGCCGGACCTCGTCGACGCCCCGGACGCGATCGAGCTGCCGCGGATCCGCGGCGAGATCGTGCTCGACGCCGTGACCTTCGGCTACGGCAGCGGCGCCCTGGCCCTGGATGACGTGACGCTGCGCGTCCCGCCCGGGCAGACGGTGGCGCTCGTCGGCACCACGGGAGCGGGCAAGTCCACCTTGGCCAAGCTCGTCGCGCGCTTCTATGACCCGACCGCCGGCAGCGTCATGGTCGACGGGCACGACCTGCGCTCGATCACCGCGCACTCCCTGCGCTCACAGATGGGCATCGTCCCCCAGGAGGCCTTCCTCTTCAGCGGCACGATCGGCGAGAACATCGCCTTCGGCCGCCCGGACGCGACCATCGACGAGGTCCGCTCCGCCGCTCGCGCCGTCGGCGCCGACACCTTCATCAGCGCCCTCGGGCAGGGCTACGACACCGAGGTCGGCGAACGCGGCGTCCAGCTCTCCGCCGGCCAGCGCCAGCTCGTCGCCTTCGCCCGCGCCCTGGTCGCCGACCCCCGGATCCTGGTCTTGGACGAGGCCACCTCCAACGTCGACGTCCACACCGAATCGCGGATCGAGACGGGCCTGCGGCGGCTGCTGGCCGGCCGCACCGCGATCGTCATCGCCCACCGCCTCTCCACGATCGAGCGCGCGGGCCAGATCGTCGTGCTCGAACATGGCCGGATCGTCGAACAGGGCTCCCACGACGAGCTCCTCGCGCTCCGCGGCCACTACTGGCGCCTCCACGAGGACTGGCGCGAGCAGGCCACGGCTTAGGCGGCGCGCCGCGCGGCCCGGAGGGACGCCAGGACCGCGAGCGTTCGCGCCCTGACCGCCTCCGGGCGCTCGTAGACGTCTCGTTCCGTGAAGCGCAGGACGGTGTAGCCGGCGGCTCTGAGGCGGCGGTCGCGGTTGGCGTCGTCGCGCCTGGCCCTCGGTCGGCCGTGGCCGGGGCCGTCGATCTCGACGACGAGCCGTTCCCGCGGCCAGTGGCAGTCGACCTCCTCGCCGAGGAGCTTCGTGTTCACCAGCGGGTTCTCGGGGCGGATGAGCGCGTGGAACGCCCGCTCGGCCTTGCTCCGGAACCCCGCGCCGCCTGCGGCGTGGATGGCCAGTGCCTGCTCGAGCACGTGGAGGTTGCGGCGGCCGTTGGCGCGGGCCATCGCGTCGCGGGTGGCGAGTTCGCTGAAGAGGCCACGGAAGGCCGCCTCGTGGATCACGTTCGCGAGCTCCTGCGGGGTCAGGACGTCGCTGAGATCGACCAGCATGCGCGCGACCGTCGTCACCGGGATCCCGTGGAAGGTCGTGAGGTCGCGGGGGTCGAGCTTGCGGTAGCGATGGACTTGGACGCCCTCGAGGGTGCGGAGCCGCGGTGAAACGACAGCGATGAGGAGGGATCGATGCCGCGTGAATCCACGGAGCTCCGCAAGGGCCATGTGGCTGAGCGCGGAGCCCTCGCCAGCGCCGAGAACGGCTGCGAGGAACTGCGCCTCACGCGAGAGCGGCGCCGGCCCGAGGGAATAGACGCCGCGATGGCGCCGATGGAGAAACCCGCTGGCCACGCGTTTTGCGATCGCCTGGCGTGTTAGTCCGGCCGCGAGGAGCTGCCGGTGGGTGATGAGGTCCTTTTGCCGCGCCGCCACCGCTTCGAGCGTGGGGGTGTGTCGACCAGGACAACTGTCAGTTGACGTTCCGGACACACCCCCATGATCGGGGCGGTCGCTGACACCGAACAAGACCGAAATGCCACGGTTCTGTGACAAATCAGCCACCCAAGACGAAGCTGCCGGGCAGGGACTCGAACCCCAACTCCCAGATCCAGAGACTGGTGTGCTGCCAATTACACCACCCGGCAAGGGGTGCGGCGAGCAGTATAGGACCCGCTGGATCGCCCGCCCGGCGGCAGGTCCCGGACCACTCCGTCCGTCGTCCTTCCCGGACTGTATTCTCGGCGCTACATTGCAGGTCGGCCCAGCGGGAGCGCCCGCTCCTCCAAGACGAGGGATCCGCTCGTAATGCCAGACGCCGCCAACGGCTCAGTACAGCTTCTCGAAGAGGATCCCGATCTCGCGCGGGGGCTAGACCCACGGCGTGTCCGGGAGGTCAGCCAGCGGCTGTTCGCGCGCTCGATCGATGTTCCCCGTGGTCCGTGGTCCCCTGCGCGTGCGCTCGCGGGTGGCACGAACCCGATCGGGTTGCTGGTGCTCGACGGCCTGCTCGTCCGCGAGGCGATCGTGGGCGACCACCCGTGCGCCGAACTGCTCGGCCCCGGCGATCTGCTCAGGGCGTGGGAGGATCGCGACGCCGAGGTCCTGCTGCCGCGAACGGTCGAGTGGAGCGCGCTGAGCACGGTCCGCCTCGCGGTGATCGACCAGGCGCTCGCCGTGCGCGCCGCGCAGTGGCCGGAGATCTTCGCCGCGCTCGTCGAGCGCGCGGCCCGGCGTGCCGAGCGCCTCGTCGTGATGCAAGCGATCGCCCACCTCACCCGCGTGGACGACCGTCTGCTGGCTCTGCTGTGGTGCCTGGCGGAGCGCTGGGGACGCGTCGCGCCCAACGGCGTCGTCGTCTCACTGCGCCTGCCCCACCGCACGCTGGCGGGGATGGTCGGCGCTCGCCGACCATCCGTCACCACCGCGCTCGGGCAGCTGATCACCCGCGGCGAGGTCGAGCGCCGGCCCGACGGCGGCTGGCTGCTGCTCGGCGACCCGCCTGAGGCCCGGCAGCGCCCGGTGCCGGACCCGCCCACCATCGCCCTCGAGCGCCACAGCGCATAAGCGGGGTCCGGAGGGCGGCGGCCCCCGGTGACAGTAGATCGGCGGTGGCGGCCCGTCCCGGGGAAGGGACGGACCGCCTGCCGCTCGCGCCACCGATTGCCTACTGGGCCCAGGGCGGAGGGGTGCCCTTGTTTCGCAGGCGGAGCGCGGGGTAGCGCTCCGGCGGCGGCGAGTTCATCTTGACTGCGAATGGTACGGGAATCCGGCCTTAGCCGTCGCCGTTTGCTCCTACGAAGATTGCGGTGATGTCTTCCTCGATGCCCGGATCGAGCACGACGAGCACCTCGTCGCCCGCCTTGACGACGGTGTCGGCCTTCGGCACGAAGCCCGATCCGCCGCGCAGGACGGAGATCACGAGCGCGCCGTCGGGCAGCCCGATCTGCGCGATCTCGAGCCCCGCAGCCGGCGACTCGTCAGACACGACGAGCTCGATGATCTCCAACCGCTCCTCAGGCAGATCGAGCAGGTGGACGAGGCCGTAGCGCGGCACCTCGTGCTCGATCAGGCGCAGGATCAGGTCGGTCGCGCTCACCGCGGGCTGGATGCCGAGCAGCTTGAAATGGTCCAGGTTGCGGGGGTTATTGACGCGGGCGATGATCCGCTCGCAGAGGTACTTCTCCTTGGCGACCTGGCAGATCAGCAGGTTGTCCTCGTCATCGCCGGTGACCGCGACCACGAGGTCAGCGCGCTGGATGCCGGCGCGCTCGAGCACCCACAGCTCGGTGGCGTCGCCGTACTGGACGGCGTGCTCGAGCTCCTGCTCGACGGTCAGGTAGCGGCGGCGGTCCTGCTCGACGCAGGTGACCTCGTGCCCCTTCTCAAGCAGCTCGCGCGCGAGGTTCCAGCCCACTTTGCCGGCGCCCGCGATGATGACGTAGAGCCCGTTCTCCATCATTTGGCGCCGCCCAACGCGGCTTCCTGCAGCTGCTCGATGGCGATCTGCGTCGGGCAGATCGTCTGCAAGCCCTGCTCGGAGTACCAGGCCGCGCGGCGCGGATCGAGCACGCGGGCGATCACGCGCTCGACCTTGAACCGTCGCTGGGCGATCTGCGCCACGACGAGGTTCGTGTTGTCGCCGTTGGTGGAGGCGATGAAGACGTCGGCGTCCTCGACGCCGGCCTCGATCAGCGCGTCGACCTCGAGCGCCGTCCCGATCGTGAAGCGGCCTCCCGCCTCTTCCCACGAGCGCCCGAGCTCGACGTCCAACCGCTCATGCGAAAGCGGGTCCTCATCGAGGACCGACACGATATGGCCACCGCCAAGGGCTGACGTGGCAAGGGCGGCTCCCACGCGCCCCGCTCCAACCACGAGTACGAACACCGGCAGAACCCTAGCGAGACGCGCCCGGATCGGACACGCCGTCGGTGCTCGCGACGGAATGCCCGAGCGGCAGTGGCGGCTCGGAGGGCACCGGACCCGTCGGATCGAGCGCCCGCGCGGCGGGCGGAGCGGTCAGGATCACCCGGCAGTGGGCCTTGTTGACGACGTAGCGGGTCGTCTCCCCCACGCTGGTGTCGTGCAGGCCCGGCTTGCCGCCCAGCTTCAGGCCGCCGCCGACGCGCGTCGGCTCCTCGGCGGCGAGCACGACCGCCTCGACCCCGCGCCGCTTGGCCTCCTTGACGATCGCCTCGCCCGCCCTACGGGCGCGCACGACGGCCGTGGCGACCTCGACCCCCTCGTACTCCTCGCCAACCGCCTTCGCCCGCTTCAGGGCCGCCCTGGCGCGCTTGAGCTCCGCGTCCGGGACCCGCGTGTCGAGCGGGAGCGACATCGGCACCTCGAAGATCCACAGTGCCTCGATCACCGCGCCGCCCTCGTCGGCGCTCTCCTCGGCGGCGAGCCGGCCGGCGGTCTGCATGATGTCGTCGTCCAGCGGCGTGCCGAGGACCGGGACGAGCATCGAGCCGAACTCGGCCTCCGCGATCCGCCGGGTCAGCGCCGCTTCGGGCACCGTGACGCGCTTGAGGACCGGCTTGCCCGCCGAGACCCGGTAGCCGACGTAGAGCGAGATGCCCGAGACCATCCAGACCACGCCGACCCAACGTGAATCGCCGTGCTCGGCCATCAGGGCGAGGAACGCGATCGACGACATCACCACGCACAGCACGCCGAAGACCGGCAGCTCGCCACCGCGGAAGCGGATGTTGAGCGGCATCTTGTACGGCCGGTCGCGGTCGGGCTCCTTGTAGCGCAGCCGCACGACCGAGAGGCCGACGATCGTGAACGCGATCGTCGCCCCGAAGGCGCAGATCGCGGCCAGGAACTCGAGGTCGGCCGGGATCAGCAGGCAGATCGAGGCCACCGCGCCGAAGAGGATGATCCCGACCGGCGTGGCCCGCGTCCGGTGCAGCGAACCGACGCGCGCCGGAATCTGACGGTTGACGGCGAGCGCATAGCCCAACCGCGAGAGGCCGAGCATGGCGGCCTGGGCGGCGCTCACGAGGATCACGACCGCGGAGATCGCGACCAGGTACTTCAGCGGCTCGCGCAGCCACGCCTGCTGGAAGGAGTCGGCGACGCCCAGGAGCGGCGCCTCGACCCATTCGGACCCCGTCTGCGGCAGCACCGAGGAGGCGACGAGCGCGATTCCCAGATACGGCACCATCGCGGCCACGAGCCGCACGCCGATCAGCCGGCGCAGGCCGGCGCGGCCGATCTTGACCTGGCCGGCCAGCCCCGAGGACGCGTCGATCCCGCTGAAGGCCACCAGCACGAGCGGGAACGCGAAGACCATGTCCTCCAGCGAGGGCGAGCCGGCGATCTCCGCCGGATCGGTCAGCACCTCCGGCTGGAACAGCAGCGCCATCCCGAGCGCCACGATCAGCAGTTGCAGGACGAGGTCCCCGAGCACCAGGACCGCCGCGCGCTCGAAGCGCCGCGGCCCGCCGCCGCGGATCGCGACCAGCGTGACGTAGAGCACGATCGCGCTCCCGATCAGGAACTCGCTGAAGCCGTGGCTGAAGCCGCTCCAGAACACCCCGAGGTAGTCGGTCGTGGCGAACGAGCAGAGCGCGACGAGGATCAGGTAGTCCAGGCAGATCGCCCAGCCCGCGATGAAGCTGACGAGCTCGTTGAAGGCGTAGCGGGCGATCACGGTCGCCCCGCCGCGCTCCTGGTGCAGCGACGCGCCCTCGACGTAGCAGGGCACGATCACGGCGAAGAGCACGCCACCGGCCAGGAACACCGCCCACGTGAGCCCGAGGGCGCGCTCCGCGACGAGCCCGGTCGAGAAGTAGATCGAGGCGGCGATGAAGCCCTGGACGATCCCGAACAGCGCCGGGCTGCCGAGCTGCTTCTTGAGCGGGCCTGGGCGCTGCATCTAGAGCTTGCGCTCCACGTAGAGCCGCCCGGCGCCCGCGGCGATGAAGAGGACGCCGAGCAGCAGCCCGATCGCGACCCCGCCGACGCCGGCGGCCAGCGTCCGCACGATCAGGGCGATCCCGATCAGGATCATCAGCACCGGCAGCACGGTCCCCCTCACGCCCACGCTCCGCATGGCCGTGCCGGTGTCACTGGTCCGGTCGAACCCGTCGTCTGTCTCATGCGGTCAGTGCCCGTTCCAGCGCCCGCTGACGGCGCGCGCTCAGGCGCCGGAGCGGACTCGATGATGACCCGGCACGGGCGCTCGGCCAGCACGGTCTCGAGCGTCTTGCCGAACAGCGAGGCGCCGTTGACGCGCCGCGGCAGCGGCATCACGATCGCGGCCGCGCGCATGTCGACCGCCTCCTCGACGATCCGCCGCCCGGCCTGGCCGGAGCGGACGCGCTCGACGTGCCCGGAGACGCGAGCGCCGGCCTGCACGCGGGCCTGCTCGATGAGCGACTCCGCGGCGGCCTCCTCCTCGGGCATCGGCGCGTCGATCGCGAGCGCGCTCGGCACCGTGACGATCGCGAGCACGTGGATCCCGCGCCGGCGCCGCGCGGCGAGCTTGGCCGCGGTCGCGACCACCGACTCGTCATAGAGGTCCGCCGCCATCGGCACCAGCACCGAGTCGTACTCGGCCTCGTGATCGACGACCGGCTGCGCGATCGCGACCTTGTGCGTCGAGGTCAGGTCCAGCCCCTGGGCGCGGCGGTAGAGCATGTAGACGACGACGCCGAGCGACAACCAGGCCACGCCGGTGATCGCGACCGCCGGGTGCAGGCTGACGGTGACGACGAACGCCGCGGCCGTACCCAGCCCGCCGATGACCGCGAACATCGGGATGTCGCGCCCGCGGATCGTCATGTTCCCGGGCGGCCGGTAGGGCCGCGGGATCTCGGGCTTGGCTATTCGCAGCCGGATCAGCGCCAGATGGGCGATCGTGAACGACAGCATCGCTCCGAACGCGTACAGGTTGCCGAGGAACGCGGCCTGGCCCGGGAGCGTGATCAGGATCGCGGCGACCGCGAAGACGAGGATCCCGATCCACGGCGTGCGGTACTTCGGGTGCAGCTGACGCAGCTGATCCGGTAACTGGCGGTGGATGCCCATCGAGTAGACGAGCCGGGAGACGCCGATCAGCCCGGCGTTGGTGGCCAGGAAGAGGATCGTCGCGGCCAGGATCCCGACGTAGATCTCCGATGGTCGCTGGAACACGCCCAGGTTGAGGTTCGCGACGACGCCCGCGATCGGGTCGCCCGCGTAGCCGCCCTGCTCCTCGGTCAGGCCCAGCAGCGTCGTGTACTCGCCGTCCGGCCCCTGCGTGACCGGCAGCGCGACGAGCGCGACGGCCGGCAGCGTGAAGTAGATGGCGAAGACGGCGATCGCGACGCGCTTGATCGCGGCCGGGATCGTCCGTACCTCGTCCTTGGCCTCCTCGGCCATGTTCGAGATCGTCTCGATGCCCGTGTAGGCGATCATCCCGATCGGGATCGCGAGGATGAAGTCCTTCCACGTCGGCGCGATGCCGAGCGTCACGTTCGCGGTCAACTGGCCGGGGTTGGCGCCCACGACGAGCACCGCGCCGACGATCACCAGCAGCACCTGGGTCAGGAAGTCGACGACCGCGAGCGCGATGTTCAGGCCCGCCGACTCCTTGGCCCCGACGATGTTGATGGCGGCCAGGATCGCGATGATGATCGCGCCCGCGATGATGTCCCCCGGCGCGTGGCGCAGCGCGTCCCAGAAGACGCTGCCGAGGTAGTGCGGCACGAAGAAGGCCGAGATCGCGACCGTCACCACGTAGTTGAGCATCTGGCCCCAGGCGGCGAAGAACGACCAGAACTCGTTGAACGCGCGCCGCGCGAAGCTCGAGGAGCCGCCCGCCTCCGGGTACATCGCCGTCGCCTCGGCGTAGGTCGCCGCGGTGCAGAGGAAGAAGATGCCGGTGATCACGAAGACCACCGGTGTGAGACCCAGCGCGTAGGAGGCGACAAGGCCGAGCGCGTAATAGATCGATGACCCGACGTTCCCGTAGGCCGTCGAGAAGAGGGCGTTCACCCCCAGGACCCGCTCCAGTCCTTCCAGCCGGCGTCTTGCCATTCCTCAGCGCGATTCTAGGATCACGGCATGGACCCGGCACTGCTGGTCGTCGATGTGCAACAAGGTTTTGACGACTCCGACTACTGGGGCGAGCGCAACAACCCCGCCTGCGAAGGCAACATCGTCGCCCTGATCGCCCACGCGCGTGAGCGCGGCTGGCCGCTCGTCTACATCCGCCACGACTCCGACGAGCCCGCCTCGCCGCTGCGCCCGGGCCAACCGGGCAACGACTTCAAGGCGATCATCGCCGGCGAGCCCGACGTGCTGGTCTCCAAGCAGACCAACTCGTGCTTCTACGGCGAGCCCGATCTGCACGGCTGGCTGCAGGAGCGCGGGATCGAGACGCTCGTCCTGTGCGGGATCACGACCAACCACTGCTGCGAGACGACCGCCCGGATGGGCGGCAACCTCGGTTATGACGTCCGCTTCGTGCTCGACGCGACGCACACGTTCAACCGCGGCGACATGACCGCGGACGAACTCGGCCATGCGACGGCGACGAACCTCAATGGGGAGTTCGCCACCGTCGTCACGACCGAAGAGGTAATCGCTTAGGCGATCAGCGGGATGATCAGGAGGGCGACGATGTTCGCCACCTTGATCATCGGGTTGATGGCCGGGCCCGCGGTGTCCTTGAACGGGTCGCCGACGGTGTCGCCGGTGACCGACGCGGCGTGGGCCTCAGAGCCCTTGCCGCCGTGGGCGCCGTCCTCGATGAGCTTCTTGGCGTTGTCCCAGGCGCCGCCGCCCGAGGTCATCAGCACGGCGAAGAACAGGCCGACGACGATGACGCCGATCAGCAGGCCGCCGAGCATCGTGTAGGAGAGGATGCCGACGATCAGCGTGACGACGATCGGGATCAGCGACGGGATGATCATCTCGCGCTGCGCGGCCTTGGTCACGATGTCCACGCACTGGCCGTACTCGGGCTGCTCGGTGTTGTCCATGATGCCCGGGTGCTCGCGGAACTGGCGACGCACCTCTTCGACGACGGCCTGGCCGGCCCGGCCGACCGCCGCCATCGACAGCGCGGCGAAGAGGCAGACCATCATGCCGCCGATCAGCAGGCCCATGAGCACGTGCGGATCGTCGAGCAGGAACTGGACCGGCTTGCCGAGCTCGGCCTGCAGCTCGATCTTGAACGCGGCGAACAGCACCAGGGCGGCGAGCGCGGCCGATCCGATGGCGTAGCCCTTCGTGACGGCCTTGGTCGTGTTGCCGACGGCGTCGAGCGGGTCGGTGACCGCGCGGACGGCCTCCGGCATGTTCGCCATCTCGGCGATGCCGCCGGCGTTGTCGGTGATCGGGCCGAAGGCGTCGAGCGCGACGATCAGGCCGCAGAGCGAGAGCTGCGACATCACGGCGACGCCGATGCCGTAGACGCCGGCGAGCTCCGAGGCGCCCCAGATGGCGAGCACGATCACGATCGCCGGAGCGGCCGTGGCCTGCAGGCCCATCGCGAGACCCTGGATGATGTTCGTCGCGTGACCGGTCTCGGACGCCTGCGCCGTGGACTTGACCGGCTTGAAGCGGGTCGACGTGTAGTAGTCGGTGATCACGAACAGGGCGCCGGTGACGCCGAGGCCGATCAACGAGCAGAGATAGATGTCGGTCCAGGAGATGTCAGGACGCGGCAGGTCGTCCATCATCCAGTACGTCACCGGAAGGAAGAGCAGCGCGGAGATGATGCCGGCGAGGATCACGCCCTGGTAGAGGGCGCGCTCGACGTTGGTGCCCTTGACGGCGAAGGTGCCGATGATCGAGGCGATGATCGAGACGGCGCCGATCACGAGCGGGAAGAGCACGACCGCGATGTCTTCGGGGAACGTCAGGACGCCGAGCAGCATCACGGCGACCGCGGTGACCGCGTAGGTCTCGAAGAGGTCGGCCGCCATGCCGGCGCAGTCGCCGACGTTGTCGCCCACGTTGTCGGCGATCACGGCCGGGTTGCGCGGGTCGTCCTCGGGGATGCCGGCTTCGATCTTGCCGACGATGTCGGCGCCGACGTCGGCGCCCTTGGTGAAGATGCCGCCGCCGAGGCGGGCGAAGACCGAGATCAGCGAGCCACCGAAGCCGAGGCCGATGAGCGCGTCCACGGCCTCCTTGGTCTCGACGTCGAAGCCCCAGGTGAGGATGCCGTAGTAGCCGGCGACGCCGAGCAGGGCGAGGCCGACGACGAGCATGCCGGTCACGGCGCCGCCGCGGAAGGCGACGTTGAGCGCCGGGCCGATGCCGCCGCGGGCCGCCTCGGCCACGCGGGTGTTCGCGCGGACCGACACGTTCATGCCGATGAACCCGGCCGCGGCCGAAGCGATGCCGCCGATGGCGAAGCCGATCGCGACCTCGATGTTCTGCAGCGGGATCAGCGCGATGAACAGGACGACGCCGACGGCGCCGATCACCGTGTACTGGCGCTTCAGGTAGGCCTGCGCGCCCTCCTGGATCGCCGCAGAAAGATTCTGCATCGTCTCGTTACCTGGAGACAGGGCGAGCAGCGAGCGCGTCGTCACCACGCCGTAGACCACGGCGAGCAAGGCGCAGACGACGGCGAGCAACGCGCCGTGGTCGGACAGGAAACTTGACACGAGGACCTCTCTGGACTCAGACAAAGCGAAACGACGGCCCGGAGCGGGCCGCCGTATGAGCGCGGGGAGTCTACCGCGGAGCTATTGCCCGGGGACCCACAGGCGTCCGGAAGCTGGCGGTTTCGGCGGTTCGGGTGCTTCGGGCTTGGCCGCTTCCACCGGCTGGATAGTCCCACCGGAAAGCTGCACGTAGGCCATCTGCAGGCGCGAGAGCGCGTCCTTGATCGGCGCCAGCTCCTGGCCGTGACGCGGCTCCAGGACGGGCAGCAGCGCCCGTGCGCCGTCGATCGCCTGGCGCGTCTGCTCGAGATCGCGGTCGGGCGGCTCGTCGCCGGGCTCGCTCGCCAGGCCCGCCTTGCGGGCGCCGAGGTTGATCAGCGTGACGAGGGTCTGCAGGAGCACGTCGTCGACCTTCAGCCGGGCCATCTCGGCCTCGATCGCGGCGAGCTCCTCCTCGGTGAATTCCGGACGGCTCATGACTTCAGACCTTCTCCTGTGCGGGGTACGTCGCGCGGGTTTCCTCCACGCACTGCTTGAACACCTCGTACGGCGTCGCGCCGGCATCGATCATGCGGCGCTGGCGCTGGGCGCCGTTGAGCGCGGGGAGCGCGACGTCGGCGCCGGTCCAGGCGCGCAGCCGGTCGATCGCCTCCGCGGCCGGATACTCCTCGATCCGCGGCGCGTGCAGGTCGAGCAGCCGGCCGTCCTGGCCGTAGCGGAGCGCGCGCCACATGTTCTCCTCGATCAGGCGGCCCGGGAGATCGGGCGGGGTCTCCCCCGCGTCGACCTCGCGCAGCGCCTGGGCGACGCAGGCCACGATCAGCTCGATCAGCCCGTCCGCCTCGGTGCCGGTGGTCTGCGCGTCGCAGATCCGGACCTCGATCGTCCCGAAGTTGTGGTGCGGGCGCACCGACCACCAGAGCTGGGTGAACTCGACGATCGAGTTGGTGCGCAGCAGCAGGTCGACGTAGTCGTGCCACGCGGCCCAGCTGCCGTAGACGTCCGGGATCCCGCAGCGCGGGAAGGACTTCGTGAAGGTCTGGGTGCGCGCGGAGTGCAGGCCGGAGTCGCGCCCGTCGATGAACGGCGAGTTCGCGCTGATGGCCAGCAGCGTCGGCAGCACCGGCCGCAGGCGGTCGCAGACCTTGACGGCGCGGTCGCCGCCCTTGATGCCGATGTGGACCTGCAGCGCGAACGTGTTGTTGCGCCGCGCCACGTACTGCAGCCCGTCCTGCACGCGCCGGTAGTGCTCGGTGTCGATGATGTGCTGCTCGCGGTAGTCCGACAGCGGATGGGTGCCGGTCGAGGCGAGCGTGACGCCGTGGGCGTCGGCGAGCTTGAACAGCCGCCGGCGCGCCTCGCGCTGCAGCGCCAGCGCGTGCTGGACGTCCTCACCGCGGCCGGAGCGGATCTCGATCTCGGACGAGATCAGCTCGCCGGAGATCGCGTCGGCGAGCACCGGGTCCTTGGCGCCGTCGTCGCGCATCGCCTCGAAGCGCGGAACGAGCTCGAGCGTGATCGGATCGACGAGGCCCCATTCCTCCTCGATTCCGACCGTCAGGTCCTGGGAGGTCTCGAAGACCTCGCGGGCGGCGTCCAGATCCATCGGCCTCAGGTCAGGTAGAAGTAGAGCGCGTACAGCAGGTCGACCGCCGGGCTCGAGGTGTGCACGGTCACCTCGGGCGGAACCTGCAGCAGCGCTTCGGAGTAGTTGAAGATGATCTTCACGCCGGCATCGACCAGTTTGTCCGCCAGCGCCTGCGCGGCGGCGGTGGGCACGGCGAGCACGCCGACGACGATGTCCTCCTCGTCGACGACCGCCTTCAGTTCGTCCGGGTGCCGGACCAGTGCCGAGGGGCCGACCTTCTCACCGATCTTCGCCGGATCGGGGTCGAAGATCGCGACGACGCGGAAGCCGTGGTCGGCGAAGATGTCGCTGGAGGCGATCGCCCGGCCCAGGTGGCCGGCGCCGAACAGCGCGATGTTGTGCTGGCCGCTGGTGCGCAGGATCTTGCGGATCTGCGAGACCAGCGAGTCGACGTTGTAGCCGACGCCGCGCTTGCCGAACTTGCCGAAACCGGAGAGATCGCGCCGGATCTGGGTCGAGTTCACGTGGGTGTACTCGGACAGCTCCTGCGACGAGATCGTCTCCTTGCCCATCTTGCGGGCTTGTGTGAGGACCTGCAGGTAGCGCGACAGGCGGGCGGCCACGCCGAGCGAGAGGCGGTCGGACAGAGGCCCGAGCCCGCCGTCGCCCTGCTGTGCGCCGCCGCCGCCCGTCGTGGTGGCGACGTCGCCGAAACTCATCCGCACTCACGATAGAGAATGCGCCCGACCAGAGCCGTCTCGTCAACGAAGTAGTCGAATAGCTCCTCACCGTCGAGGGCGATCACGGGGATCCGCTCGAGATAGCGCGCGTGCAGGGCGTCGTCGGCCTCGATGTCCACCACTTCGAGCGCGAACGGCGCCAGGGCGTGGACGCGCTCGAGCGCGACGCGCGCCTCGTCGCAGAGGTGGCAGCCCGCCCGTGCGTACAGCGTGACCTTCCTCACCGCTGCAGTGTGACGGAGCGGCGGACGGTCGGCTCCTCCTGCCCTGGCGCCCAGGCGCGGACGCGGAAGGCGTAGTCGCCCTCGGGAAGCGACGCGCGCGGGATCGTGTAGGCGTACTCGGCGGGCATCAGCTCCCGGGCGCCGCCGCGGATCGTGAGGCTGCGGCGGATGTCGCCCTTGGCGTCGACGAGGTCGAGGATCAGCCGCTCCGCGACCTGGACCTCGGTCTCGGCGCCGCGCTTGAACGAGCCGAGCGTGAAGCGCACGCGGCGCCCGCCGGTGACCTTCAGCTCGCCGACCGCGACCGGCTCGACGGCGTCCGGCCGGATCAGCCACGGGACCGAGGCGGCGACCGCGCCGGCGGGGTCGAGGACTTCGAGCCGGCCGAAGGTCGTGCCGCCCCGGGCCAGCCGCACGCGGATGGTCTTCGACGTCCCGGGGACGAGCGAGACGGCCGGCGGCGTCGCGGTGGCCCCGTCGCTGGCGCGCAGGGTGACCTGGGTGCTGCTCGTGGCATCGAGGTCGACGCTGATCGGATCGAGCGCGCCGGAGACCGGCGCGGGCGGGTCGGCGGTGATCGCCTGACGCCCGCCCTCGGCGGCTCCGCCGCCGGTCCGATCGGGCGCCAGCTCACCGGGGGCGCCGTTGGCGATCAGCGCGGCCCGGAGTTGCCTGGGCGTCAGGTCCGGCTGCTCGCGGGCGAGTTGGGCGGCGAGCACGGCCACGCGGGCCGCGGCGATCGCGCTGCCGCCCGCGACGACCGGCTTGCCGCCGACGCCGACCGTCAAGGCGCTGCCCGCTGCCGCGAGGTCGGGCTTGGCCAGCCGGCCGGCGCTCGGGCCCTGCGACGTGTTCGGCGAGATCTGGGGCTTGGCCGCGGCGCCGTCGGACTGTGGCGCGCGCTCGGTCTCGCCGAAGGCGATCGGGGTGCCGGGCCTGGCCTTCAGCAGCGCTTTCGCCGCGTCGCCGGTGACCCCGACGACGGGGACCGCCGAGCGGCCGGCGGGAATGGCGGAGAGGACCACGTCGCGCGGCTGCGCGATCACGACCGCGCGGGCGCCGACCGCTGCTGCCGCCGTCGCCTGGGCCGCGGGGTTCGCGCCGGCCTCGACGATCACGACCTTGTCGCGGATCCGCGTCTGGACCTTGCCGAGCGTCGCGATGTCGGTGGCGCTGACGGGGCCGGCGGTGGCGCCGTCCTCCGGCGGATCGCCGGCCAGCACCACGGCATGGGCGAGCGTGGCCCCGTCGAGCTCGAGATCGACGCGCGGCTGCGGCTCGCTCCCCGAGAGCGCGCCGACGGCCAGGGCGTCGGGAGCGGACGCGGGCGAGCCGATCGTCCCGCTGCCCGGCGCCGCGGCGCCCTCGTTGCCCGCGGGCGCCACCACGAGCGTCCCGAGGCCCTCGGCCCCGTGGACGGCCTGCGCCTCAGGCGAGTCGCTGAACCCCGCGTAGGGCGCGTTGACGCCGACCAGCGGCCACGGGCACGTGGTCGGAGCTGTCGCCGTCGCCGTTGGGGTCGACGGCGTGCTCGAGCCCGGCCATCAGCTCGTCGGTGGTCGACTGCGCCTCGACGGCGCCGCCGACGGCCCGGAACGAGGCGATCCGGATCGGCAGCACCCGCTCGCCGAGCCCCGCCACGACGCCCGCGAGCGCCGTCCCGCTGGTCTCCCGGCGCCCGTTGACGCGACCGGGCTTGGGGTCGCGGTCGCGGTCGGCGGCGTCGTAGCCCGGGTCCGCGTGCCCGCCGAGCGCGTCGGCGTCGATCCCGGTGTCCAGGACGGCGACCGGTGCCTGCGCGTTGAGGTCGGGCTTCTCGATCGGCGCCGTGCCGGGCACCGGTACCGGCTCGCTCGTGGCCGGGTAGACGCGGCGCACGGTGCGCACCTTCGAGCCCGGGTACGTGATCCGGGGGATGTCGCTCGTCTTGACCGTGGCCGCGAACCCGTTCCAGACGCGATAGAGCGAGACGACGTCGCGGAACACGATCCCGCGCGCCGCGAGCGCCGAGCGCAGCGCGATCTGCTCGCGCTTGAGCGACGCGATCCTGATCCGCTGGTCCTCCGCTCCCATCGCCCGCGCGTTCTTGAGTTCGCCGAGCGCGGGACGCTCGAGCTCGACGAGCACGCGCTGCTCGGTCTCCGCGACCAGCAGCGGCGAGCGCCCGTCGTAGGGGACCGGGTCCGCCCGCGAGACGGGCGTCTCGCTGGCCCCGGGAACGGGGATCGGGCCGGCTCCGCCCGCGAGCAGGATCACGACGAGGATGACGACGAGGGCGGCGGCGAGCACGGCGCCGCCGATCGCGGCCCGCTTGCGCGTCACCACGTCAGCGGGTGCGGCGGGTCGCGTAGACGTCCAGCGCGAGGTAGTCCGGATAGGGCCGCGGCTGGACCCAGCGCGCGGCGGAGCCGATCATCGCCGCGTTGTCCGTGCACAGCTCGCGCGCCGGCACGTGGACCGGGACGCCGAGCGCCAGCGCGCGCTCGCGCAAGAGGCGGTTGGCGGCGACGCCGCCGCCGATCGCCAGCCGCGGCTCGCTCTCGGCCGCCAAGCGCGCGCTCGGAGCGGGTGATCAGGGCTTCGACGATCGCGTGCTCGTAGCTGGCGGCGAGGTCGGCGGCGCGGCGGCCGGTCTCCTCGCGTCCGAGGTCGCGGACCTTGTACAGCAGCGCCGTCTTCAGGCCCGCGAAGGAGAAATCCAGGCCCGCCAGCCGCGAGGCGACCGGGAACTTGAAGGCGCTCGGATCGCCCTCGGTGGCGAGCTGGGAGAGCGCCGGGCCGCCCGGGTAGCCGAGGCCGAGCAGCCGCGCGCCCTTGTCGAACGCCTCGCCGGCGGCGTCGTCGAGCGTCTGGCCGAGCTGCTCGTAGCCCGCGTGGTCGGTCACGCGCGCCAGCAGCGTGTGGCCGCCGCTGGCCAGCAGGCAGATGAACGGCGGCTCGAACGGCTCGTCGCCGAGATAGTTCGCCGCCACGTGGCCCTGGAGGTGGTCGACGGCAGCGAGCGGCAGCCGGCGCGCGGCCGCGAGGCCCTTGGCGGTGGCGACGCCGATCAGCAGCGCGCCGACGAGCCCCGGACCCTGCGTCACCGCGATCAGCTCGATCTCGTCGAGGCTCGTCTCCGCCGTGGCGAGCGCCTCGTCGACGATCGCGTTGACCTGCTCGAGATGATGGCGCGACGCCCATTCGGGCACGACGCCGCCGAAGCGGTTGTGCACGCCCTGCGAGGAGATGATGTTCGAGCGGATCTCGCCGGCGCGCGTGACGACGGCGGCGCACGTGTCGTCGCAGGAGGTCTCGAGGGCGAGAATCATGTGCCGGGAACGTCGTCGAGCGTGCCACGCAGCGTGGCAGGCGTCCGCCACATCACGATCGCGTCCTCGCCATTGTCCTGGTAATAGCGCCTCCTCACGCCCGCCGAGCGAAAGCCGAAATGCTCGTAGAGCGTGATCGCGCCGGTGTTGGAGCGCCGGACCTCGAGCGTCAGCTGCGCGTCGGGCTCGACGCGGTCGAGCACCCGCGAGATCAGCGCCGTCGCGATCCCGCGGCGGCGCCGCGTCGGGTCCACGGCGACGTTCATGACGTGCCAGACGGTGTCGTAGCGCGAGCAGATCAGGTAGCCGCCGAGCTCGCGATCGACGACCGCGGCGAGGCAGATCCCGGACGGCTTGGACAACTCCAGCACGAACATCGCGAGCGACCACGGGCTGGTGAAGGCACGGCGCTCGATGGCGACGACCTCTGGGAGGTCGGCGTAGGTCAAGCGACGGACCTCGATGGCGGCGGCGGGGGGTGCGGTCAACTAAGCGGGGGGTCTCGGGGGGCGGCAGCCCCCCGGTCAATCTCGTGGCGGTGGCGGTGGCGGTACGGCGTCCGGCTCGCGACGGTAGTCCGGCAGCAGGGCGTCGCGGTCGACGGGCTCCCTCGCCCGTCCCAGCCGGCACACCATCAGGGCGCTGACGCGATGAGCGCTGGAACTGTCGGCCGGTACCGCCACTCCGGCCCGCTCGAGCTCCGCCCGAAAGCGTACCGCCCCGTCACCGACGGCCAGCGTCGGGCTGCGCCCCCACTCGCGCCGCGAGGAGAGCCTCGCCGCCAGTTCGGTGGGGGTGATCGCCAGCGGCTCCATCGTCGTGCGGTGATGGCGATAGGACGCGGCGTAGACCTCGCCGCGCCGCGCGTCGATGACCGCGAGCACCGGGCCGTGGAGGTCCGGGTGGCCGGGCAGGTCGAGCTCTTTCTCGCTGACGAGCTCGACGCCCCAGGCCAGCGCCTCCAGGCTCGAGATCCCGACGATCGGCAGGTCGTGGCCCTGCGCGAGCGCGCGGGCGGTGGAGATGCCGAGCCGCAGGCCCGTGAAGCCGCCCGGGCCGGTGCCGACGCAGATGCGCTCCACGTCCTCCCAGCCGACCTCGGCCTGGGCGAGCGCCTGCTCGAGCAGCGTCTGCAGCGTCTCGGCGTGGCGCGGGCGCTCGCCAGGGCCGGGATCGTCGCGCCGCTCGACCTCACGTCCGCCGGGCACGAGAACCGCGACGGAGGTGGCGGAGGTGGCGGTGTCGATGCCGACGACCGCCTTCACGGCTCGATCTCGATCCTGCGCCGGTCCTCGCCCGCGTGCGCGAGCCGCACGCGGTAGGCGACACGACCGGCCGGCCAGGCATCCTCGGCGTGCTCGGGCCACTCGACGAACGCGATCGTGTCGTCGACGAAAAAGGGGTCCAACAGCCCGGGATCCTCGCCAGCCATCCCGGCGAGCCTATAGAGGTCGAGATGCGCGAGCGGGCCGTGGCGACCCTCGTGCATGTGACCCGACCACGAACGTGGGCGACGTCACGGGACCCTCGACGCCGAGGCTGCGCAGCGCGCCGCGCACGAACGTCGTCTTGCCGGCGCCGAGCTCACCGGAGACCAGGACGACGTCCCCTGGCTTCAGACGCGCAGCGAGCTCCGCCCCGGCGGCCTCGGTGCCCTCAGCTCCGACCGTCTCCTCAGTCCTGGTCACGGAGCCGCGCGCGGAGCGTGAGGCCGGCACCGAGGAGGAGCGCCCCGCCGGCGGCGGTCAGCCAGTCGTCGAAGCCGGTGTAGGGCAGGCTCGGCCCCGCCGGCGAAGGCGCGGCGGTGGCCGCCGGCGCCGGCTGGCTGGGCGCGGGCGTCGATTGGACCGGCACCGCCGTCGCCGCCGGGGCCGGAGCGCGCGGCGTCGGCGTGGGCGTCGCCTGCTCCTCCTCCGAGCCGAACGGGTCGGAATACTGGTCGTCGCCCGCGCCCTGCGCGAGCGCTGTGGCGGGGGCGATGGCGAGGACCGCCGCACCGATGGCGAGCCCGTGCCGGAGACGCGCAACGAACGGCATGAGCGGGCCAGTGTAGAGGCCGCAATCGGCTACGGTCGTGGCGGCAATGCGGCACATCCTGCTCCTGACCGACCGCGATTGGACGCACCCGCAGGGCGGCGGGACGGGCGCGAACCTCTTCGGCCAGGTCGCCCACTGGCTCGAGTGGGGGCATCGGGTCACGGTCGTCGCGGGCACCTACCCCGGCGCCGAGCCGGTCTCGCGACCGGCGCCCGGCCTGGAGCTTCACCACATGGGCAGCCGCACGACGGTTTTCCCGCGCGCGGCGTGGGCGGTCCGGCGCGGGCTCGCGGACGACGCGGACGTCGTGCTCGAGGTGGTCAACGGCATCACGTTTCTGACACCGCTGTGGCTGAAGAAGCCCCGCGTGGCGCTCGTGCATCACATCCACCGCGACCACTACGTCACCGAGCTCGGGCGTAAGGGCGCGGTCGCGGCGACGGTGGCCGAGACGCTGCCGCTGAAGCTGCTCTACACCGGCACGCCGTTCCTGACGATCTCGGACTCCGCGCGCCGCGACATGGTCGAGCTCGGGATCCCCGAGGAGGACATCCACGTCGGCTATCTGGGTGTCGTCCCGTTCCCGGAGCCGCGGGCGGAGCGCGACACGACGCCGCGGCTGCTCTATCTCGGGCGCCTGAAGCGCTACAAGCGCATCGAGCTGCTGCTGGACGTGCTCGAGGCGATCCCGGACGCCGTGCTCGACATCGCCGGCGAGGGCGACCATCGCCCGGAGCTCGAGGCCGAGATCGCCGCGCGCGGGCTCGGCGATCGCGTCGTCATGCACGGGCACGTCTCCGAGTCGTTCAAGGCGGAGCTGTACGCGCGCTCGTGGCTGAACCTGACGGCCTCGTCGGCCGAGGGCTGGTGTCTGACCGTGATGGAGGCCGCGACCTGCGGTACGCCGAGCGCGGCGCTGCGCGTCGGCGGGCTGCCGGAGTCGATCGTCGACGGCGAGACGGGCCTGCTGGCCGACGACGGGCCTGGCCTGACCGCCGCGGTGCAGCGCCTCTTGGCCGACGATCGACGCTGCGCGCGCGGATGGGTGCGGCCGCGCAAGCGCGCGCGCAAGGCTTCACCTGGGAGCGCACCGCGCGCGAGAGCCTGACGCTGCTGGAGGAGACCGCCGAGCGCGCGCCGGTCCGCCTGCGCGAGGTCGCGGGGCGCTCGGAGACGCTGAAGGCCGTCGGCATGGCCTCGGCGACGATGGCCAACAACTTCATCGCGCTGATCTTCACGGTCCTGTTCGCGCGCCTGCTGGGCGCCGAGGATTACGGCTCGCTCGCCGCGCTGGTCTCGACCTTCGTGATCCTGGCCGTGCCGGGCTCGGCGATCCAGGTCGCGATCGCGCGCGAGATCGCGCTCGGCCGCCTCGGCGAGGGGCCGGAGCTGGCGGCCAACCTCTCGATCTTCCGAAGGCGCCTGATCCTGATCGGCGTCGTCGTCACGATCGGCGCGGTCCTGATGCGCAGGCCGATCGCGGACCTGATCTCCGTGCCGGAGTCGTGGGCGGCGGCGGCCGCGCTGCCGACCGGCGTGCTGTGGCTGCTGCTGTCGCTCGAACGCGGCGCGCTGCAGGGCGCGCACCTCTATAAGCCGGTGGCGTGGTCGATCGTGCTCGAGGCCACGGGACGGCTCGTCTTCGGGCTGCTGCTGGTGGCGGCGGGGATGGGCGTGGCCGGCGCGTACTTCGGCACGCCGCTGTCGCTGGCCGCGACGGCGTTCGGGCTCTGGTGGATCAGCCGCAAGCGGCTCGGCAAGCCGGCCCCGGGAGCAGAGGGGCAGCGACTGCGCGACCTCGTCGGCGGCGCCTGGCCGGCGGTCGTCGCCCTGTTCCTGGTCGCCCTGCTGCAGAACGTCGACGTGATCCTGGTCAAGCGCCAGATCGGCGGCGAGGCGGCCGGCGCGTACGCCGCCGCCGCGGTCGCGGCCAAGGCGGTCGTCTGGGTCGCGATCGGCATCGGCCTCTACCTGCTGCCCGAGGCCACGCGCGCCGCCCGTCACGGCGAGGACCCGCGGCCGGTGCTCGTCCGGGCGCTGGCTGTCGTCGGCGTGGTCGCGGTGCCGATGCTGATCGTCTACGGACTGTTCCCGGAGACGGTGCTGCGGCTGGCCTTCGGCCCCGAGACGGTCGTGGCCTCCAGCGCGCTGTTCGTGCTCGCCTGCGCGATGACGCTGCTGGCGATCGGCTACCTCGGCGTCCAGTACATGCTGGCGCTGGGCCGTGTGGCCTTCCTGCCCGCGCTCGGGGTGGTGGCGATCGCGGAGATCGCGCTGCTGGGTGTGATCGGGACGAAGTCGCTGCTGACGTTCGCGGCGATCGTGCTCGTCCTGCAGGCCACGGCAGCGCTCTCGGTGCTGGCGATCGGGCTGGCGACACCGGGCCGCCGCGCGCCGGTGGCAGCGCGTTGAGCGCCGACGCCGCGCTGGCGGCTGCCCCGGCCGAGGGCTGGCTCACCGAGCCGCAGGCGCGGCGGCTGTGGGCCACCGGGTCGCGCTCGCGGCCGGCAGGCGCGGTGGTCGAGATCGGCTCGTTCCGCGGGCGCTCGACGGTCGTGCTCGCGCTGGCCACGGGCTCCGTGGTGGCGATCGACCCGCACGCGGGCAGCGATCGCGGGCCGCAGGAGATCGCGCCCGAGGCGTCGCGCGGGAACGCCGACCACGAGGCGTTCACGGCCAACCTCGCCGCGGCGGGCGTGAGCGACCGCGTCCGCCACGTGCGCAAGTTCTCCGACGCCGCGCACGCGGACGTCGCCGGTCCGCTCTCGTTGCTTGTACGTCGACGGCGCGCACCGCTTCGGGCCGGCGCGCGCGGACATCGTCGGCTGGGGCGGGCGCGTCGAATCCGGCGGGACGATGCTCGTGCACGACGCGTTCTCCTCGATCGGCGTGACGGGCGCGTTGCTGGTCTCGTGCGCGGGATCCGGCGAGTGGCGCTACGTCGGGCGTACGGGCAGCCTGGCCGAGTATTCGCGGCGGGACGCGCCCGCCACGGTCGCCGCGCGGGCTGCGGATCTCGGGCACCACCTGCTCGAACTGCCGTGGTTCGCGCGCAACGTCGCGATCAAGGCGCTGGTGCTGGCGGGGCGGCGGAGCTGGGCGGAGCGGCTCGGGCTCGAGAAGTCCGCGCCCTGGCCGTACTGAGCGCGCGGCCGAGCGCCAGGATCAGCAGCGCGACCCCGGCCACCGCGGCCCAGTGCACGACGATGCGATTGATCGAGTACTCCGGGTTGTAGCCGCCGCGGTTCTCCGGCCGGATCAGGACGGTGAGGATCGGCACCGCGATCGTCAGCACCGCCCCACCCGCCAGCGCCAGCGCGCGTGCGCCGATGCCGCGCCAGAGGACGAAGAACACGCCGAGCGCGAAGAGCGGTGTCCCGCGCGCGGCGAACACGAAACCGAAGGCGAGCGCGAGCGGGATCGTGAGCAGCGCGGCGCGGCCGGCGGTCAGCGGTTCTGTGGCCTCCTCGCGGAGCGGTTGCCGTTCCGTCGCCGTCGTTGCTGGACGGCGCAGCGCCAGCAGCGCCAGCAGGACGAGCGCGGCGAGCAGCGAGAGCGCGTAGCCGGCGTAGACGATCCGGTTCGGCCCGAAGCTGATCTCGACCTCCTTGCACGCCTTCGGGACGCGCCAGGCGGTGCCGTACACGCCGCCGACCTCGGGGACGCCGAGGTCGCGGCCGTCGCAGGTCGCGCGCCGGCCGCGGTTGTAGGCCTCGGCGAGGACGAGGCGGGCGGGAGCGTCGAGCTGGAGACGAACGCCCTGGCGGCCGCCGCGGGTCGCGGTCCCCGCCGAGACGACGCGGCCGGGAGCGGCGGCCGTGTCGCTCGCGGCCCCCGAGCGCAGCCGCAGGACATAGGGCGTGAAGACGCCCGGCGGCGCCGAGATCCGCGTCTCGCCGGCGGGGAGCTCGACCCGGTCGCAACTCGTGATCGGGAGCGGGCGCCCGGCGTCGAAGTCCGCGACCGAGGTGTTGCCGTCGAGCGAGAGGCCGAAGCGCGCGGCGCCGGCGCTCACGGTGAGCGCCGAGCAGTCGCTGCCGAGCGTGCCGTCGCGGCGCACGTCGACGCTCGGCACGCCCGTCCCGCGTACCTCGGCGATCCCGACCGCGCGCCGCCGGCGCTCCGTTCCGGGCGTGCCCTGCGGCCACGCGGAGCGCAGGATCTCGAGCCGGAACCGCCGCCCTGCGATCGGCGTCCGGAGCGCGACTTCGCCGGTCGGGCCGACGGCGACGGGCTCCGAGGTCGTGCTTTCGGAACGCAGCCGGACCTGGGTCGGCCGGCGCACGCCGGGGACGGGATCGAGCGTGAGGCGTTGCAGCGTGGTGGGCCGCTCGCTCTCCCACTCCAGCCACGAGCGGCGCCCGTCCTGCCACGAGCCGACCCATGGCCGCTCCGTGCCGTCGAAGGCGCTCGACGCCCGGAAGCCGGGCCGCCCCTCGAAACGCGCCGAGGAGTCGAAGGCGCCGTCGACGCCGACCAGGCGCGTCGAGTGCGCTGTCGGGGGCGTCGGGCGTCGTCGTGACCCAGCCGCTCATCGCCCACTCGCGCGCCGCCGGCGGGGTGATGACGCGCTCGATGCCCTGCTCGGCGTCGCCGCGATCGCGGACGAGCGGGACGGACGTCGGCCCGTGCCAGGGGTCGCGCCGGAACGGGTCGTCGCCCGTCGTGCGCTGGAACACGTACGTCAGGCCGGTGCCTTCGAGGTCCTGGCCTTCGAGTGCCTCCTCGGCGATCACCGGCGGCCGCAGCGCCTCGGTCGCCTTCACGCCGGGGATCGTCAACTCGCGGACGCCGGCGGTCTCGGGCGGCTCGGACTGGCGGTGGAGCACGAGCCCGACCGTCAGGTCCCGCACGTTCTTGAGACCGAGGTCGAGCCGGTTCCGGCCCGGGCGGATCGGATGGCGGCGGCCGGCGATCTCGACCGCGACGACCTGCGCTCGGCGGTCGTCGTAGGGCAGCAACTCGACGTACGGGACGTCCCGGGGCGCGTCGAAGATGACCTGCAGCGTGTGCCGGTCGGCCGTCAGCGCGCGGTCGGCCTGCCAGTAGGTCGACGGGTCGCCGTCGATCGCCGCGAACGGCCGGTGCTCGGGGAACTGCGGGAAGCCGGGCGACGAGGGCGCGCGCACTCCGGCGATGCCCTCGTAGACGGCGACGGTCTGGGCGTCGCTACCGCGCTCCGGGAACGGGTTCAGGACGGCGGCGTCGATCGACGGCGTCTCGTCCGCGGCGAGGACCGGGCCGGCGTTCTGCGCCATCCGCGAGGTCACGAGCACGCGCCGGCGGTTGGAGTCGGTGATCACGACCTCCTTCGCGCGGCGCAACTGCTCGGTCGTCATGTCCGCGGCGTAGTCGAAGCCCGCGAGCGGCTCCTCGACCGGCGAGAGCGAAGCGAACCCCTCGGCGGAGCCGTCGAGGGCGAACTGCGGCGCGGGCGGCTCGATGCGGACCAGGCCCGGGGCCGCGGGGCGGTCCCAGGCCCGGACCTCCGGCAGCACGATCGGCTCCCCCAGCGTCCCCGCCGCGCGCGGGCGCGCCAACCGCGCGCCCCATTGGGCGCTCGGGCGGCCGAGCTGCTCGAGCGCCTCGGCCGCCTCGGCCGCGGGCGCGGCGCCGCTGCGGGTGCGATCGTCGTCGGCGCCGGAGATCACCGTGCGCGCGCCGAGCAGGTCGAGCAGCGGATCGAGCTGGCCGGGGAGCGTGCGGCGCTGCTGGACCAGCGCGTCGACGGTCCACAGCAGATCGGTGGCGCGCAGATCGGAGTACCCGACGGCGTTGCGGGTCGCCACCGGCTTCTCGGCCAGCACCGGCAGGATCGGGTCGATCGTCCCGCCCCAGTCGTAGTAGGCGTAGAGCTGGCCGGGCAGGACGACCGCGCGACCATCCCCCGCGGTCTCGTCCACGTGGTCGGCAGCCTGCTGCCAGGCGAGCGGGATCCGCTCCCACAACAGCTGGTCGTCGACCCCGCGGCCACGGATCAGCGGCCAGCTCGCGACGAGCGGCAGGATCAGCGCGGCGGCCAGCAGCGCCTTCCGGGGAGCCTCGCGGCGCCGAACCCCGCGAGCACGGCGATGCCGATGACGACGAGTGGGCCCGCCTTGTACGTCGTCCGCAGGAACTGCACCGGCAAGAAATGGTTGTACGTAAAATTTGACGCCTTGCGGAGCGGCGTCCCCTCCGGGAAGCCGGCCGTCATGACCAGCAGTCCGACCAGGACGAGCAGCAGGGCGAACGGCGCGTAGGGCTGGCGGCGGGTCCAGGCGAAGCCCGTCAGGCTCAAGGCGGGGACCAGCAGCCCCGCCAGCACGACCGGGATCGAGAACAGCAGCACGCCACCGTCGCCGAAGTACGGGCGTAGCTCGCCGCCGTAGCCGACGCCCAGATACGAGATCCAGTAGCCCATCAGCCGCAGCGACTCGGCCAGGCTCGTCGTGCTCCAGATCGTCCCCGGCTGCTCGGTGAAGCGCAGGAAGTCGACGCCGAAGCGCGACTGCACGAGCAGCGGCATCACCCACCAGGCCGAGACCAGGCCGGTGGCGAGGCCGGTCCGCCAGCCGAAGGCCCACAGCCGGCGCCAGGTCGTGGCGCCGACCCAGCGCTCGTAGAGGGCGAGCAGGAGCGGCCCCACGAGCATCCACGCCGTGACGGCGGCGTTGACCCCTCCGCCGGACGCCGTCACGATCAGCGCGAACGCCGCTGCCCACCACCACGGGCTCGCGCGGATCCCGCGGCGCACGCAGATCAGCAGCCACGGCAGCGCCGCGTACCCCAGCAGCGTCACCGTCGTGCGGGCGCTGAAGACGACGACGTAGGGGTTGAGCAGGAACAGCAGCCCGGCCACGGCGTGCGCGACCCCGCGCGGGCGGCCGGCGAACTCGTCCATCAGCCGCACCGCGCCCCAGACCGCGAGCGCCAGGATCAGGCCGAGCCAGAGGCGCTGCACGAGCCACGGAGCGAGTCCCAGGGCGTGGCCGAGCGCGAAGAACGGCCCCATCGGGAACAGGTAGCCGCCGTACTGGCCGCCCTGGACGTGCCCGAGGTCCCCGGTCGAGGACCACGCGCTCGCGACGTCGCGCAGGAACCCGATCGGGTCGACGTGGAGGTCGATCTTCGTGTCCGACGACGCCAGGCCCGGCCGCTGGACGAGGGCGAGCAGGAACGCGAGGCCGACGAGCCCCAGCACGACGGCACGGTCGGAGTGGCGCGTCCGCACAGCCGCGCGGAGGATACGGTCCCGGCGCACATGCGTCGCCGACTCTCGCTCTTCGCGGCCATCGCGCTCCTTGCGCTGCCCTCATGCGTCGCCTTCGCCCGCGGCGGCTATTTCGACGCCGCGCGGCTGCGGGCGGGGATCGCCGCCTGCCTGCTGGCGGCCGTCGCGGCCGCCGTGGCCGCGCGCCCGTTTCCGACCACGGTCGCCGGACGGGTCGCGATCGGCGGCCTCGCGGCGCTGCTCGGATGGTCCGCGCTCTCGCTGACCTGGGCGCCTCTGGCCGGGCCGGCGGTCGACGACGTCGAGCGGCTCGCGCTCTACCTGGCCGCGCTGGTCGCCGCGGCGGCGCTGCTGACCGGGAAGGCGGGACGCTGGACCGAACCCGCCCTGCTCGGTGGAATCGCCGCCACGGCCGCCTACGGGCTCTCAGAGCGGCTGTTGCCGAGCGTGTTCGAGCTCACGCGGTCACTGGCCGCCGGCGACCGGCTCGCGCAGCCGCTGACGTACTGGAACGGCCAGGGCGCGCTCGCCGCGCTCGGCCTGACGCTCGCGGCGGGGATCGTCGCCGCGAGCGGGCGCGGGGGCGAGGGCGCCGCGTCGCCGGCCGCCGCGTCGCCGCCGGCCGCCGCGTCCTCGCCCCCGCTCGCCGCGGCAGCCGCCGCGGTGGTCCCCCTGCTCGGGCTCGATCTCTACCTCACGCTCTCGCGCGGCGCCCTCGGCGCGATGGCCGTCGGCCTGCTGGTCCTGCTGGCGCTCACGGGCACCCGCGCGGCCCTCTTCTCCGCGCTGCTGGTCGCCGCGGGTGCCGCGCTGCCGGCCGTGCTCGCCGAGCTCGTCCTCGGCGACGTGATGCGCGTCGATTCGTCCGCGGGAGCGGGCGCCGCGATGCTGGTCGTGCTGATCGTCGCCGGCGCGGCGTGCGCCTTCGCCGCGCTGCGGCTCCCCCGCGGTGAGTCGCTGCCGCTGCTTCGCCCGCTGGCCGTCGCGGCGCTCGTCGCCACGCTGGTCGTGACCGTCGCCGCGGTCTCGACCGGGCGCTCGAGCACGCCGACCACGGGCTCCGGGCGGCTCGTCTCGGTCGAGAGCAACCGCTACAGCTACTGGGAGGTCGCGGCGGCCGCGTTCGCCGATCATCCGCTGCGCGGGATCGGGACCGGCGGCTATCGCGTCGAGTGGCTGCTGCGGCGCGACCATGACGAGTCGGTCCGCGACGCCCACTCGCTCTACCTCGAGACCGCCGCCGAGCTGGGACTGGTCGGGATCGCGGCGCTGCTGGCGCTGTTCGGCGGTGTGGGCTTCGCCGCGCGTCGCGCTCGAACGCCTGCCGCGGTGGCGGCGCTGGCCGCCTGGGCGGTCCACGCGGGCGTCGACTGGGACTGGGAACTGCCGGCGCTCACACTCGTGGCTGTTCTGCTGGCCGGTCGGGTGATCGCGGCGGCGGAGCCGGCTCTGGCGGCAACGGAGCCCGTCGCCACGGACGCGAGCCCGCCCGCAGCAGCGGACGCTCCAGCCAGTACCAGCTTGCAGCCGCCAGCGCCGAGCTGATCACGAGCGTCAGCGCCGCGGCGAGCAGGAACGGGTGCCACGTCAGCTCGCCGAGCACGCCGGTGCGCTTGAGGGCCTCGAGCACGCTGACGTGCCAGAGGTAGATGCCGAACGAGATCGCCCCGAGGAAGCGCACCGGGCGGTTGGACAGCGCGCGGCCGATCGCGCCTTGGCCGGGAGTTGGCGCTGACCGCCGCGGCGACGAGGCCGATCCCGACCGCCGCGTAGAGCAGGTGGCGGCCGAGGTACTGCCAGCGCGTGTAGGGCTCGAACAGCCTGTAGCCGATCCCGATCCGCACGCTGACCGCCCAGAACGCGATCACGGCGACCGCGATCCCGACCGCCGGGACCACCCGCGCGGAGGGCGTCCGCCACGCCGTCAGCACCGCCAGCCCCATGCCGAGCGCGAACTGGTCGAGGTAGGCGGGCAGCGAGTGCAGCCAGGGCGAGTCGACGACGTTCTCGGGCGAGCCGGCCCACGCGAAGGCCGCCTTCCAGGCCAGTGAGGCCGCGGCCAGACCGACGAGCGCCAGCGCCTCGCGGCGCAGGAGCCCGTTGCGGTCGCTGGAGCCGGGACGGCGCAGCAGCCACGCCCACACGGGCAGGAAGGCGTAGAAGGTCACCTCCACGCACAGCGTCCAGGCCTGTACCAGGCCGCCGGTGAGCGTGTCCTGCGAGTAGATCTGGCCGAACCCGTAGTACGTGAAGAAGCCGCGCACGGTGAACACACCGGCCAGCCCGAGCGCCACCGCCGAGACCGTCAGCGCGAGCCAGTACGCGGGCACGATCCGCAGCGCGCGCCGGCCCGCGAAGCGCCCGAGCAGCGGCAGCGGGCGCCCGTCGAGGTGGGCCGTGACGAAGGGGCGGTAGAGCACGAAGCCCGAGATCACGAAGAAGATCGCCACGCCGACCTCCAGCCGCTGCGCGTAGCGCGCCGTGTCCCCGCCCGCGGTCGCGAGGCCGGAGAAGATCGCCGCGTGCGTGAGCAGCACCGCGATCGCGGCGACCGCGCGGAGGCCGTCGAGGGGGGCGTGGCGGCGCATCGCTGCGTGATACTGCCAGCCGATGTCGCGCGCATTCCGGTTCCGGCTCGGCGGCATCGTGCTTTTTGGCGTCCTGCTGCGGGCGATCTACCTGCTCACGGTGGGTCGCGACGTCACCGGGGTCGGCGACTGGTTCTTCTACCACTGGACCGCGAACGACCTGGCCGACGGGAAGTTCTTCGTCGAGCCGTACCGGTTGCGCTTCGACCACCTCACGCTGCCGTCGGCCGGGCACCCGCCGCTGTACCCGGCGCTGCTGTCGGTCGTCTCCGCGCTGGGCGGGACGAGCGTGATGGCCCACCGCGCGGCCGGCCTGCTCTTCGGAGCGCTGTCGATCGCGCTGATGGGCGTGCTGGGGCGCCGCGCCGGCGGCCCGCGGCTCGGGCTCGCCGCCGCCGGCGTGTGCGCGCTCTATCCGCTGATGATCGTCGTCGACGGCGCGCTGATGAGCGAGACCGCCTCGACGCCGCTCGTGATCCTGACGCTGCTCGCGGCCTGGTCGGCGCTGGAGCGGCCGAGTCAGCGATCGGCCGCGCTGCTGGGCGTCGCGATCGGCGTGACGGCGCTGGTCCGGTCCGAGGCGCTGCTGCTGCTGCCGGTGCTGGCGTGGCCGGTCGCGGTGCGCGGCGGCCTTGGCTGGCCCTGGCGCGCGGTGCTCGTGACGCTCGCCTGCATCGCCACGATCGCCCCCTGGACGATCCGCAACGCGATCGAGTTCGGGCGCCTGGTGCCGATCTCCAACAACGATTCGACCGTTCTGCGCGGCGCGAACTGCCCGGAGGCGTATGCGGGCATCGACATCGGCTTCTGGCAGTTCAACTGCATCCCGCCGCGGCAGTCGAACAACGAGGCCGTGCAGGCCGCGACCTGGCGCTCACAGGGCCTGCGCTACGCCCGTTCACACGCCGGGCGCCTCGTCGCGGTCGTGCCGGTGCGGATCCTGCGGACGTTCTCGCTCTACCAGCCGCGGCGCCAGGTCGTCTTCGCCGAGGGGCGCTGGGTCCGCGGCGAGCAGCTCGCCGTCGCGTCGTTCTTCCTGCTGGCGCTGCTGGCGGTGCCCGGGACGATCGCGCTGCGCCGGTCGGGAGTCCCGCTGCTCGTCGTGTTCGCGCCGCTGGTCGTGGTGCTGATCACGGTCACGGTCGGGTACGGGCATCCACGACTGCGGCATGTCTTCGAGCCTTCGCTGATGCTGCTCGGCGCCGCGGGCGCGCTGTGGGTCCTCGACCGGCTTCAGGGCCGCACGGGCGGCGAGAGCTCGCGTGTACGGGCGGTCGCGGCCGCCGACAGCGGCTCGTCGTAGCCCTTCGCGACGCGGGCGAGCAGCGCCCACAGCTCGGCGTTGCGCGGCTCACGCTCGGTCAGGCGGCGAAACGTGGCGACGGCGGCGCCCGCGTCGCCCGTGCGGTACTCGAGCACGCCGATCCCCTGCTCGATCCGCGCGTCGGGATTGAGCCGTTGAGCGCGCGGCACGAGCGCCTCGGCCTCCGCGAGGTCGGCGCGCGAGGGCGTCTTGGTGGCGAGCGCGAGCTTGGCGATGCGGTCCTGCGCCGAGAAGCTGCCCGCGGCGACGGCGAACCAGGCCGCGCCGGCGAGGGCAAGGACGATCAGCGCGATCCGGACGGGCACGCGCTCAGTATCGCGGTACGAGGACCTCGTAGTCCCCGTAGGTGGCGCGCGGCTGGTAGGCGCGATCGAGGTACTCGTCGAGCACGTGCGAGCCGCTCGGGCGGCCGCGACGGTTCGGCTCGGGCTTGGCCGACTCCGGCGCGGTCCAGCGGATGATCGCCTTGGGCCGGGCGCGCTCGAGCGCGGCGACGATCCGCGCCTGTTCCCGCGGCTTGGCCTGCAGCAGCACGTCGCGGCGCAGGACGTTCGGGCGATCCGTCAGGTAGTGCAGCAGCGGGTTCGAGAAGGTCACCAGGTCCGATCGTCGCGGCGCGACGTAGATCGGCTCCCCGGGTGGCACGAGCCGCTGGACGAGCCTGACCACGCGCGGCAGCGCCGCCGCCTCCTCCGGAGGGACGCGGACGCTGCCGAACGGCTTCAGGTCCGGCGGCCGCAGCAGCGCGCTCGCCCGGTTGCCCGTGCCCACCAGCAGCAGGAGCGCGAGCACCGCGGCGCCGAAGAGCTTCGGCCGGATCAGCGCCGCGAGCGCCGCGGTGACGATCAGCAGCCCCTGCGCGTGCTCGAGATCGGCGCGCGAGACGTAGTAGATCGCCGCGCCGGCGCCGAGGATCAGCAACCCGACCGTGCGCCGGATGCGGAAGGCCGCGAGCGCGAGCACCACCAGCGCGGCGTACGGCGCCAGCCACGTCAGGAAGTCCTTGACGTCGCCGCCGCCGGACCCGGCCGGGAACGGCAGCCGCCACCACTCCCCGTCGCGGGTCGCCTGGACCACCAGCGCGTCCCAGACCCGCGCGGGCCCCGCGGCGATCACGAACGGCGCGTAGAGCACGACGAGCCCGATCGCGGCGACGAGCAGGCACCTCAGCGCCGCGTGCGGGCCGGCCCGCCGGTGCGCCTGACGGGCGGCCTCGGGGCTGGCCGGGATCGGGTCGCGCAGCGGCGGAGCGTCGACCCGGCGCGCCCGCTCGGCCAGCAGCAGCGTCGCCGCGGCGGCGGCGGCCGCGATCGCCCCCATGTCCGGACGCCAGAACGCGGCGGCGGCCGCCGCCGCACCGGCCCAGCCCGCGCGGCCGCGGGTCGCCAGGAGCACCGCCGCGAGCGCGAGCGCGAGCGCCGGGGCGGTCGGGTTGGCGCTCGTCGGCTGCGCGGCGGTGACGGCCGCGGCGGCCCACGCGGCGTAGGCCCAGCGCCGCGGCCGGTAGTCGCGGACCAGCGCGTAGACGAGCACCGCGGAGGTCGCGTCGGCCGCGACGCGCAGCAGGCGCCACCACAGCAGCGACGGATCGAAGAGCTTTCCGAGCGCCATCACGACCAGCGGCTCCCCCGGCCCGTAGGACCAGCCGAAGTCGCGCCACGGCCACTGCCCGTCGGCCATCCGGGTCGCGGCCTGCATCAGGATCCCCTCGTCCAGGGGCCCGAGATAGCGGCGCAGCGTGAAGCCGGAGATGACCGCGGCCGCCAGCCAGAGGAGGACGAGCCTCATGCCGCGCCCCTGGGGCGCCGCGCGCGGCCGCCGCGCCGCGCCGCGTCTCCCGCTCGCCCGGCGACCGTCATGCCGGCGCCCCCGTCCGCCGCAGGTAGCCGCGCAACTCCGCGAGCAACTCGCCCTCGAACCGGAGCGTCGCGAGGGCGAGCCCGCCGAGCCACAGCGCGAGCTCGATCAGTGCCTGCGCGAGCGTCCGCTCTCCGCCCCACAGCACCGCCCGGAGCACGAGCACAGGCGCCGAGGCGAGCGCGACCGGCAGCGCGGACCGCAGCGCGAGCGCGCCCATCCGCACGCCGGGCAGCAGCCGGCGCACGTACACCTGGCGGACCGCGAGCACGCAGACCGTGCAGCCCAGGCGCCCGATGACGAAGCCCCAGGACCCGCCGAGCAGCGCGCCTGGGATCGCGAAGGCGGCGAACGCGAGTCCGAACGCGGCCGACTCGATCGCCTGCGGCCACGACTCGCCGCGCGCCCGGTAGAAGGAGAACCAGCTGTAGCCGATCTGCTGCAGCGCGACCGCGATCGCCATGCCGCCGAGCAGGACGATCGCTCCGCGCCACTTGTCGCCGAGCACGAAGACGATCAGGTCGGGGCCGAACAGGGCCAACCCGGCGCCGAATGGGAAGGCCCACATCAGCGTCAGCCGGTTGGCCTTGGCGAACAGCTCCTCGAGCACGTCGACCCGGTCGCGGACGCGCACGATCGCCGGGTAGATCGTGGTCGCGACGATCTGGTCGGCGCGGTCGGCGTAGCGGGTCAGGGTCGCCGCGAGCGTGATCCAGCCCGCGGCGACGAGCCCGTCGCTGATGCCGAAGACCGCGATCTGGCCCTGCAACACGAACAACGAGATCGCCGCGGTCACGAAGACGGGCCACGAGAAGCGCAGGTAGCGGCGGGCGGCCTCGCGATCGGGCCGCAGCCGGAAGGCGTAGGGCGAGGCGCGCCAGGCGGCGAGGATCGCCGCCAGGTTGGCCACGAACGGGCCGATGACCAGCGCCCACACCTGCGACGCCCAGCAGCAGCAGCGGCACCACGACGGCGACCGTGCCCAGCGGCACGATCGCCTGCAGGGAGCGCAGCCGCACGTACTCCATGCGCTTGAAGAAGACCCACTGCGGCGCCTGCAGCGCGAACGCCACCGGCAGGTAGGACACCGCGAGCGTCAAGGCCAGCAGGCGGTCGTCGTCGTAAGCCGCGGCCAGCACCGGCGCCAGGGCGGCGACGGCGAGCGCGCCGAGCACCCCGAGCGCCAGCTCGACCGTCAGCGCCCGCTGGAACTCCGCCTCCTCGTCCAGCGCGGTCGTCTGCACGAACGCCTCGTCGATCCCGACCCGGCGCAGCGCGACGATCGTCATCGCGGTCGTCGTCACGACGCCGTAGAGGCCGATCAGGTCGGGCCCGAGCAGCGCGATCGCCAGCAGGCCCTGCAACAGCACCAGCGCCTCGGCGCCCGAGAGGAACGCGGCGTTGACCGCCCCACCGCGAGCGGTGCGGACGCGCAGGCCGCCGCGAGGCGGCGTCCCCTGAGTGCCGCTCGGCGCCATGAGCGGCGATGCTAGTCGCGCCCTCGGCGACGAGCGTCGGGTTTCGCGCGGTGTACTCGAGAAAGTCGACGCTCGGCCGCGCGAGACGCCATCCTCAAGCGCGCGTGCCCGGCCCGCCCGTCCTCATCGCGTCCTACTCCGGCGTCCTCGGCGGCGCCGAGCGCGTGCTGCTCGACTGCGCGACCCGGCTCAGCCGGCCGGTCACGGTCGCCTGCCCGGAGGGACCGCTGGCGGCGGCGCTGCGAGCGGCGTCGGTCGAGCACACGCCGATCCCGGCGCGGCCGCTGCAAGCTCGGCCCCGCACACGCCGGCCACGTCGCTCGGCCTGGCCCGCGACCTCCGGCGGCTCGAGCCCGGGTTCGTGGTCGCGTGGGGAGCCCGCGCGGTCCTTGCCTCCGCGCTCGCGGGCCGCCCGTGGCTGGCCGTCCATCACGACCTGCTCGGCGGCGCCGTGCTCGCGGCCACCCGCGCCGCGACGAGGCGCGCACAGGGCGTCGCCGCGGCTTCGCACGCGATCGCCGGCCAGTTCGGGCCAGACGCGATCGTGCTGCATCCCGGCGTCGACCTCGCCCGCTTCGCCCCGCAGCCGCTGCCCCAGGGTCCTCCCCACGCCCTCGTGGTCGGCGCGCTCGTCGGCTGGAAGCGGCCCGAACTGGCGCTCGAGATCGCCGGGCTGATGCCGGATCTGCGCCTGACCCTCGCCGGCGCGACGCTGCCGGGCGATGACGGCCGCCTCGAAGCCGTCCTGCGCACCCAGGCCGCACGGCTCGGAGACCGGGTCGCGATCGGCCCGGTGACCGACATGCCGGGCGCGTTCGCCGGCGCCCACGTCGTGCTCCACTGCGCCGACGCCGAGCCCTACGGCATGGCTCTCGTCGAGGGCCTGGCCGCGGGTCGGCCGGTCGTCGCCCCGGCCGCGGCGGGCCCGCTCGAGATCGTCGCCGCCGGGACCGGAAGGCTGTATCCACCCGGCGACGCCCCGGCGGCGGCGGAAGCCCTCCGCGCCGTGCTCGCGGACGTGGACGCGCCCGGCGCCGCCCGCCGCCACGCCGAAGCGCAGTTCGACGTCAACGCCTCCGTCGCCCGCCTGGAAGCGCTTCTGCCATGACGTTCGCCGCCGTGATCGTGCTGCACGAGTCGCGAGCCGAGCTCGCGCTGCTGCTCGACTCCCTGCAGCAACCCGCGCCGCGCCTCGTCGTGGTCGACACCGGCCGCGACGACGGCGGCGCGCAACTCGCGCGAGAACACGGCGCCGAGGTGATCGAACGCCGCGACAACCCGGGCTTCGGCGCCGCCAGCAACGTCGGCCTCCAGCGCGTCACCGAGGCCGTGACGATCCTGCTGAACCCCGACATCATCGTCCACGA
The DNA here is from genome assembly GCA_963848475.1 of uncultured Solirubrobacteraceae bacterium. Lineage (GTDB taxonomy): Bacteria > Actinomycetota > Thermoleophilia > Solirubrobacterales > Solirubrobacteraceae > Solirubrobacter. The sequence continues at coordinate 151,462 of CAWKDW010000016.1, forward strand.
CGACGCGCTGACCGAGCTCGCGCGCCGCGCCCACGTCACCCCGGACGCGCTGCACGCGCCCCGGCTGCTCAACGAGGACGGCAGCGTTCAGCGCAGCGCCCACCCGCTGCCCGGGACGCTCGGCGCCTTCGTGCCCGCACTCGTGCACCCGCCGCTGCTGCCGAGGCCGGTCCGGGAGCGCGTCGAGCCCTTCAGGGCGAGCTCACCGCGCACGGTCGGCTGGGCGATCGCGGCCTGCCTGGCCGCCGAGACCCGCACCTTCAAACGCCTCGGCCCGTTCGACGCGCGGATCCACCTGTTCGCGGAGGACATGGACCTCTGCCTGCGGGCGCGGGCGACCGGGCTCCCGACGATCCTGCACCCGGATCTGCGGCTCACCCACACCGGCGGCCACAGCATTCTCCGCGAAGGCGAGCCGTTCGAACTGCTCGCCCGCCGGCGCCAGGCGGTGATCGAGGCCACGCTCGGCCGCCGGGCCCGCAACCGCGACGACGCCGCGCAGGCCCTCACCTTCGCCACCCGCGCGCTCGTCAAGCGACCCAACACGCGCGAACGCGCCCAGCTGGCAGCGCTGAACCGATGGGGGTGGGCCGCACCGCGAGATCGCCCGAGCAAGTAGCGGTCCCTTAACGCAGTGAGGCCCGGGAAGTCCCGGGCCTCAGATGCTCTAGAGATTGCTCTAGGCGGCTTCGCGGAGCGCGATCAGCTCCGGTCGCTGCGAGAGGCGCTTCAGGGCGCGCTCCTCGATCTGACGCGCGCGCTCGGTGCTCACACCGAGCTTGCGGCCAGCCTGCGACAGGGTCTGCGGCTCGCGGTCACCCGCGCCGAAGCGCATCTCGATCACGTCACGCTCGGGCTCGGGGAGCTCGGCGATGGCGGTCAGGAGCGTCTCGGACTTCAGTGCCTCGTGAACCTCTTCGTCCACTGCGGGCGTCTCGATCGCCAGCAGGTCGCCGAAGGCGGTGTCGCCGTCGTCGCCCACAGGCTTGTCCAGGCTGACCACAGCGCGGTCGGCCTTGCGGATCTCGATGACGTCCTCCAGCGGCAGGTCCGCGGCGGAGGCGATCTCCTCGTCGGAAGGCTCGTGACCGAGCTTCGTCGTGAGCTCGCGCTCGATGCGCCCGACCTTGCGGGAGCGCTGCGCCACATGCACGGGCAGGCGGATCGTCCGGCTCGTGTTCTCCAGCCCGCGCTGGATCGCCTGACGGATCCAGAGAGTCGCGTACGTGGAGAACCGGAAGCCCTTGCGCCAGTCGAACTTCTCGACTGCGCGGATCAGCCCGAGCATCCCCTCCTGGATCAGGTCACCGAGGGCGAGGCCCTGGCCCTGATAGCGGCGCGCGTTAGCGACCACCAGGCGGAGGTTGGAATTGATCATGCGTTCTTTGGCTGCCAGGTCCCCGCGTTCGATGCGCTTGGCGAGTTCGATTTCCTCGCTCGGCTTCAGGAGCGGGTACCGGCCAGCCTCACGCAGGAGCAGCTGGAGCGAGTCAAGGGTCGGGTCGACCTCATGCTCGTTCTCGGTGCGGCGTCGTGGGGTGTCGGTGATGGTGCTCGTTTTGGGGTCCTTCGCTCGAAGTCTCAAGTCCTACTGAACCAGTAGGAATTATACGTCAATTTTGTTGTTTCCGCAACCACAGTGCCGACGCCCGCGACTCTTCGCCGAGGGCCGGCGGCATTCCTGCTTGGCGGGACCCCGTGTCAGAGCACGATCGTCCCCCCGTGAGGGTTCCCAAGCCCGACGCTAAGCTTGTGACGCTTAGGACGTACTAGGGGCGCGCGAACAGATGCCCGCGCACAACAGACAACCCGATCATGTCACGGGGTTACGTTGAATGTGCCCAGGTTTGGGGAGAGATTTAACGAATCCTCATGGATTCGGGGCCTCTTCGCGACATTCGTCGAGGTAATAGGCCCCCGACTTGACGTTCGGTCGGACGGAGAGGGCTTCCGAGGCGGGCCGTCTCGTCGACGATCTCCCTGAGGCGCTCCTGGAAGGGTTCGACCCCGAAGCGCCGCGCCGACGCGACGCAGTCCTGCGGGTCCACCCCGTCCGGATCGAACCCGGAAACGACCGCCGCAAGCGCCCGCGGGTCGTCGCCGTCGTCGTAGAAGGTGCCGGTCCGCCCCTCCGTCACGGTCTCCAGGACGCCACCCGAGCGCAGCGCGATCACCGGGCGCCCGGAGGCCAGCGACTCGACCGCCGCGATCCCGAACTCCTCCTCGGCGGTGACGACGAGCGCCTGCGCGCCACGTAGGAGATCCGCGACCTCCGCATCGGAGATTCGGCCCGTCAACCGCACCGTCGGGCCGGCAAGTCGGCGCAGCCGCCGCCACTCGGGTCCGTCGCCTACCACCACCAGCGGGAGCCCGAGCTCGTTGAAGGCGCGGATCGCCACGTCGATGCGTTTGTGCGCCATCAGCTCCGCCAGCACCAGGTGGTGCGCCCCGACCGGGCCGGGCGAGAAGCGCGAGAGCTCCACCGGCGGATGCAGGACCGTCGACTCGCGCCCGAAGTAGCGCTGCACGCGGGCCGCGGTGATCGCCGAGTTCGCCACGTAGGCATCGACGCGCTGCGCCGCGATCCAGTCCCATTGGCGCCAGCGCGAGAGCAGGATCCTCAGCGCAGGCCGCGTCAGCGGATTGCGGGCCGCGAGCGTCGCCTCGCGCTCGGACCACGCGTAGCGGAACGGGTTGTGGCAATAGCAGATGTGCACGGCACCGGGATCGACGAGCACACCATGAGCCCAGGCGCTCGACGACGAGATCACGATGTCGTAGCCGCGCAGGTCCAGCGACTCGATCGCCGCCGGGTAGAAGGGCAGCAGTGGGCGGAAGGTGCGCGAGGTCGGACGCAGCCGCTGCAGGTAGGTCGCCTGCGGCGAGCGCGAGGCAAATCGTCCTTCGGTGCCCTCCTCGTCGTAGATGGCGGTGAAGACGTCGGCTGTCGGATATGCGTCGCAGATCGCCGCAAATACGCGCTCGGCACCCCGAAGGTCGAGCAGAAAATCGTGAATGAGTGCAACTTGCGGCATCGGCGCGCCATCCTACGTACCAATGGTTCGCGCTGTGCTGATCGCGCTGGTCGTCGCCCTGGTGCTCCCGTCGGGGGCCGATGCCGCGCGCCGCCAGATTCCACGGGGCTGGATCGGCGTCGTCGTCGACGGCCCGCTGATCGAGCCGGGATACGCGCAGGCGGGGGCCGAATGGGACCGGCTGGCCGGCAGCGGCGCGGAGACCGTGCGCGGTGCCTTCTACTGGCACAGGGTCCAGCCCAACGGCCCCACCGACGCGGATTTCACGTCTACCGACATGCTGGTGTTGACCGCGGCCGCGCGCGGACTCGGCGTGCTGCCGGTGCTCCAGGGCACGCCCGCGTGGGCCGCACTGCAATCCCGGCGACCCCGCCTCGCCGCCGCGCGACCCTCGGGACTTCGCCCGCTTTTTGACCGCGCTCGTCGGGCGCTACGGACCGAACGGATCGTTATGGGCAGAACATCCGGAGGTGTCCCGGCAACCTATTCGCTCGTGGCAGATCTGGAACGAGCCGAACCTCACGCGCTACTGGAACGTGGCGCCTTGGGCCCCGACCTACGTGGCGCTGCTCAAGCGCGCCCACAAGACGCTGAAGGCCGCCGACCCGGGCTCGAAGACGGTGCTCGCCGGCCTGCCCAACGAGAGCTGGAAGGCGGTCGCGGCGCTCTACGACGCGGGGGCGCGGGGCTCGTTCGACATCGCCGCGCTGCATCCGTACACGGGGATCCCGAAGAACGTGGTCCGGATCGTCAAGATCGTCCGGCGCGAAATGGCCCGCCATGGCGACCGCAAGATGCCGATCTGGATCACGGAGCTGTCGTGGCCCGCGGCGCAGGGCAAGACGCCGCAGCACGGTGGCTTCGAGACGACCGAGAAGGGCCAGTCCAACCGCCTCAAGGAAGGGCTGCCCTTGCTGGTCAAGGACCGGACCAAGCTCAGGATCGGGCGCGTGTACTGGTACACGTGGCTCTCGGTCGAAGGGATCACCGACAGCGCCTTCGACTATTCGGGGTTGCGCCGCATGCGCGCAGGCCAGGTCTTCGATGCCCCCTCGCTGGCGATCTTCACGCGTCTGGCACGTCGCCTGCAGGGCTGTGCGAAGCAGCCCGGCGATGCCCGGCGCTGCCGCTGACGCGCGTACGCTGGGAGCCTCGTGCGGGGGCAGGATGGCTACAGGGCTGTCGTTGCGGACCCGTCGGTCCGACGTCTTCTCGTAGCTTCGCTGGCCGGGCGCGTCGGGTTTCTGATGCTCCCGCTCGGCCTCATCCTGCTGGCCGGCTCCGCGGTGACGGCCGGCGCGCTGGTGGCCGCGTTCTCGGTGACGAGTGCGCTCGCGCCCGTGCGAGGGCGGATCGTCGACCGCCTCGGGGCGGGAGCCCTGGCGGCGTTCGCGCTCGCCTGCGCGGTCGCGACCTGGGCGCTGGTGCTCGCCGTCGTGGTCGCGGACGCGCCCCCGTTCGTGATCGTCGCCCTCGGCGGACTGGTCGGACTCGTCGTGCCGCCATTGGGGCCGTTCGCGCGGGCAGCGCTCGGACGGGCGTTGCGCGGGCAGGGCGAGCGACTGCAGCACGCCTACGGGCTCGACTCCGCCGGCGAGGAATCGGCGCTGATCGTCGCGCCGCTGCTCGTGGCGGTGATCGGCGGGATCTTCTCCCCCGCCTTCGCGCTGGCGATCGCGGCCGCGGTCATGGTGCTGGGCACCACAGCGGCCGCGCGGACGCCGCTCGCGGCGCCGCCCCGGTCCGGCCGCTTCGATGCGCGCGCCCCGCTCCCCGGGGCGCTCTGGCTGCTGTATCGGGGCATTGGCGCTGACGGCCGCGGCGCTCGGGGCGATCGAGATCGCCGTGCCCGCGGCGGCACGGGCGCAGGACCATGCCAGCGCGTCCGGCGTACTGCTCGCGGCGATGGCGGCGGGGACCGTGGCCGGCAGCCTGTTCGCCGGCCGCCGTCAGTGGCGCGTGCCGCCGCAGTGGCGAATCGTCGGGCTCGCCGCTGCGATGGCGTTCGCGCTCGCGCTCGCCGCTACCACGGCGAGCCACCTCGGACTGCTCGGCGTCGCTCTGATCGTTCCCGGCGCGGTGCTCGGAGCGCTGTTCGCGAGCACCTATGTGCTCGCCGACCGGTTGGCCCCGACGGGAGCGGGCACGCGCACCTTTGCATGGCTGGTGACCGCCAACAACGGAGGACTCGCAATCGGGGCTGCGGCGGCAGGTGCGATCGTCGAAGGCTCGAACGCAGCTGCTGGTCTGTGGTTCGGCGCGGCGTGCGCGCTCGCGGCGGTCGTCCCGGCAATTGCCGCGGCGCTGATGTCCGCACGCGAACTCCAACGAGTGCCTGCACCCCAGGTCCGTTGAGTACCGTGCGAATTGCGTTTAACAAAGTGTCAGGGGATCGCGTTTCGGGGGGTGCGGCCATGAGCCACTGGAAGAACTAGCCGCTGTCCCGTTGCGGACATCCCCCGCACAAAACTCGTCCATCACCATGGCCCAGTCGCCTGAGGTGTGTATACGCTTGGTCCCGAACGTGACGAGGCTGTCTCCCTTCAACCGAACTTCGGTCTGGATCCACGGCGCACTGGCCGTGGCGCTGGTCCCTGCCCTGCTGCTGGTGGCACCGCAGTCCCACTGGGATCGCCCTGGTCTCCTGCTCCTGCTGATCACCCTGGCGGTGATCGCGGACTTCAACGAGATCCCGCTCGCACGCGGCGTCCGCTTCGATGCCGGCCTGCCGCTCGCGCTGATCACGCTGGCCCTGCTCGGCCCGATTCCGGCGCTGCTGGTCGACCTCGTGCCGATCGCCATCGCCGGCCTCTTCCGCGGCCAGCGCATCGTGCGCCCCGGCAACCTGTCCAACCTCGCCGCCTACGGCTGGGAGGCCGTGGTCGCCTCGACGCTGCTCGCCGCCGTCGGCGTCGACGTCGCTCGGCGTAGCGGCGCTGCCGTATCTGCTGCTGGCCGGCGTCGCCATGTGCTTCGTGAACTTCTGGGTCGGGTCGGGCATCTACCTGCCGCTGTATCTCGGCCTGCGCCCCGCGGACCTGCCCGGCATGTTCTTCTCGAGCCTGCCCACGGCGCTCGTGATGGTCGTGCTCGCGACCGCCGTCACGGTCCTCTTCGGCCCGCTCGGGATCCTCGCGCTGGCGATCTTCGCGCTGATCGCGGTGCTGCCGCAGAGCGCGCTGACGCTCGCCGCCCGCACGCGCCCGGTCGCCCGCCTGGACGCGCTTACGGCCACGCGGCGCTACTCGAACGCGCTGGCGCTGCACCTGGGCCTGGATCGAGCCGAGCGGCGCCACCTCGCCCGCGTCACCGTCCTGGCGCACGCGCGCCGGGCGGACGCCGGTGACCCGATCGCCTACGCCCGCCACACGCTGCGCGACCCGAGCCGCGTCAGCTGGGAGGCCGGCCACGTCGGCGAGTGGTGGAACGGCGGCGGCGGCCCGGCCGGCCTGCGCGGCCCGATCACGCCGGTGACGTCGCGGATCGTCGCGGTGGCCGATACGTGGAGCGCCCTGACCGCCGCCGGCGGTCCGCAGCTCAGCCACGCCGAAGCGCTCATGGAGCTCGAGAACGCCGCCGGCACGCGGTTCGACCCGCGCGTCGTGCAGGCGGCGCACGCCGTCGTGGCCGAGGAGCGCGTCTCGGCGGCCGAGCCGGCGCCCGAGCCGCGCCTGCACGCGCTGAACCTCCCCGCGCCGCTGCGCCGCGTTATCGCAACGTCCTGACGATCGCGTCGACCTCGCTCGCGGTCCGCTCCCAGGTGAAGCGGCGGGCGTGCTCGAGGCCGAGCGCACGCAGCCGCGCCCGCTCGGCACCGTCGGCGAGCAGCTGCGTGAGTGCCTCGCGGATCGCCTCGGGCTCGGGCTCGCTCAGGCGCGCGGCGCCGCCGCAGGTATCGGGGAGCGCGGTCGTGGCGGCGGCGACCACCGGGGTCCCGCACGCCATCGCCTCCAGCACCGGCAGTCCGAAGCCCTCGTAGAGGCTCGGCAGCACGAAGGCCTCGGCCCCCGCGTAGAGCCCGGGCAACTGCTCATCCGGGACGTGGCCGAGCAGTTGCAGGCCGTCGAGCCCGCTCTCGGCCGCGAACTGCGGGCGATGGCCGCCGGCGACGAGCAGATCGATGCCGTCCCGGGCGAGTGCCGCGGCGGCGGGGACAAGCGCGCGCAGGTTCTTGCGCGCGGTCATCGACGCCACGCAGAGCACGTACGGGCGCGGACGGCGCGCGGGCTCGACATCGGGCGCAAAGCGCGCGTCGACTCCGCCGTAGACGACCTCGGCGTCGACGTCCAGCAGCTCCTTCAGCTCCGCTCGTGAGAACGGCGAGACCGTGATCACCCGGCGTGCCCGGCGCGCGATCAGCGGCAGCAGCCGGCGCTGCCAGGCGGCGTAGAGCCCCGAATACCAGCCGGGATGGCGCAGCGGCGCCGCGTCGTGGAGGATCACCACGACGTTGCGCGCGGCGACCGGCGCGAGGTTCGCCGGGCACAGCAGGACGCGGGCGCGGGCGCTCTGGGCCGGGAGCACGAGCTGCTCCCACGCGTGGCCCGCGCGGTGCGCGAGCGCCGGCGGCGGCGCCAGCACGTCGTACGGCAGCCGGGTGCACAGCTCGCGCGCCCAGCGCTCGACGCCGCCGAGCTCCGGTCGCACCGCCGCCCGCCCGTCGATCGCGACCGTCGTCATCGGTCGATGACCGTAAACCACCGGGGTGCAGCGCGGCCCCGGACCCCCTGCACTGGTGCGCTCATGCGCCGCTTGCGCTTTGATTGCTGTGTGCATGAAACGGCCCGTCCTCCGCCGCCGCCCGGACGATTCCGCCCGGCCGTCGGACCTGATCACGCCCGATCCGCCGCCGGGCGCCCGCGTCCGCCTGCGCGTGCTCGCCCGCGAGGACCGCGTCGAGTTCCTCGCCTTGGCGCGCGACAGCCGGAACCTGCACCGGCCCTGGACGTACCCGCCCGAGCGCTCGGACCAGTTCGACGAGCTCTACAGCCGCTCACGGCGCGAGGACTTCCTGTGCCTGCTGGCCTGTGACATCGAGACCGGCGCGATCACCGGCATCTTCACGATCTCCCAGATCGTCCGCGGCGCGTTCCAGTCCGCCTACCTCGGCTACTACGCCCACGAGAAGTACGCCGGGCAGGGGCTGATGAGCGAGGCGCTCGAACAGGTGCTCGACCACGCCTTCCGGCTGCTCGGCCTGCACCGGATCGAGGCCAACATCCAGCCCGGCAACGCGCCGTCGATCGCGCTCGCCCGGGGCGCCGGCTTTCGCCTCGAGGGCTTCTCACCGCGGTATCTGCTGATCGGCGGCCAGTGGCGCGACCACGAGCGCTACGCGATCACGGTCGACGAGCACGCCGCGGCGAAGGCGGCAGCTTCGTCAGAGGCTGCGGCGTAGGGCCTGTTCGAGGTCGGCCCAGAGGTCCTCGACGTCCTCGCAGCCGACGCTCATGCGGATCAGCCCGCCCGGGATGTGCTCCTGGCCGGGATGGGCGCTGCGGCGCTCCATCGTCGTCTCCACGCCGCCAAGGCTCGTCGCGTGCCAGATGATCCTGGTCGCGGCGCAGGCGCGGTCGACGGTGACCTCGTCCGCGAGCTCGAAGCTCACGACGGCGCCGAAGCCCGGGTAGCGGACGCGGTGCACCGCGGAGTGGCCTTCGAGCTTGGCCGCCAGCACCTGCGCGTTCGCGACGGCGGTCTTCAGACGCACCGGGAGCGTGCGCAGGCCGCGCAGGGCGAGGAAGCACTCCAGCGCGCCCGGCGTCGCCCCGTAGAGGCCGCGCGCGGTGCGCAGGAGGTCGCGCTGGGTCGTGTCGGCGGCGACCGCGACGCCCATCAGCAGGTCGGAGTGGCCGCCGATGAACTTGGTCGCCGAGTGGATCGCGACGTCCGCGCCGAGCTTGAGCGGCTGCTGGAGCAGCGGCGTCGCGAACGTGTTGTCGACGACGATGCGCGTGCCGGCGCGGCGCGGGGCGGCGCAGATCGCGGCGACGTCGGCGACGTCGAGCAGCGGGTTCGTCGGCGACTCCAGCCACAGCAGGTCGGCTTCCAGCGCCATCTCGATCCAGCGCGGATCGGCCACCGGCAGGCGCTCGACGCGCCAACCATGGTCGCGCGCGCCGGCCTCGGCGATCCCCGCCACGCCCTGATAGCAGTCGTCCGGGATCACGAGCTGCGCCCCGGTCGGCAGCTGGCCCAGCACCGCGGCACAGGCCGCCATGCCCGACGAGAACGCGACCGCCTCGCCGCCTTCGAGGCCGCCCATGACCGCCTCGAAGGCCTCCCAGGTCTCCGTCGCCTCGGTGCGGGTGTAGATGCGCTCGGTGCCGAGCACGAAGTTCGACGCGGGAACGAGCGGTGTGTTCAGCGGCGCGCCGGGCACGTCACCGGGGCGGCCACCGACGATGGCCCACGTCTCAGGTTTCATGAAGCTCCTAGAAGAGTCCCAGCTGCTCGTCACCCGGATCTTCGGGCACGAGGGCCAGATCAGGTTCGACCAGCTCGGGCTCAGGTTCTAGCGCAGGCGGCGGTGCGGGCTGCGGCTGCTCGGGCGCGGGCCGGGCCAGCAGCTCGGGAATCCGGGCGAAGTCGGCCCGCAGCGTGGCACTCATCGCGGGCGTGTAGAGCGCCGCCGCGGGATGAAAGAGCGGATACAGCCGCACGACCCGCGGCCCGATCTGGCGCAACTCGTCGCGCCCGTGCAGCCGCGTGATGCCGGTCGCGTCGCCGCGCAGCAGCTTGGTCGCGAAGTTCCCGAGCGTGCACACCACCTTCGGCTCGATCAGCTCGAGCTGGCGGAACAGGTACTCCTGGCAGGAGTCGATCTCCTGCGGCAGCGGGTCACGGTTGCCGGGAGGCCTGCACTTGAGAACGTTCGCGACGAACACATCGCCGCGGGTGAGGCCGATCTCCTCGAGCAGGGTGTCGAGCAGCCGGCCGGCCTGGCCGACGAACGGCAGGCCCTTCTGATCCTCGTTGGCGCCCGGCGCCTCGCCGACGAACATCAGGTCCGCGTCCGCGTTGCCGGAGCCGAAGACGACGGTGTGGCGGGCGGCGGCCAGCTGCGGGCAGCGCGTGCACGTCGAGGCCTGGAGCCAGACGGCCTTCAGCTCCTCGCGCCGCTGGGCTGCGCTGGACATGTCCACAAAATATCGGCGGCCCTGACGGATCTCGCCGTCGTGGCCGCACCGTGCGGCACTAACATTGACCCCAGCCGGTATCTCGATGCGAGAACTGGACCCCAAGATCCCCCCGGAAACACCTACCTGCGCGATCATCGGAGCGGGTCGTCTCGGCACGGTGCTGGCCGAGGCTCTTTCTGCCTTCTCAGCGCTCCGCCGCGGGGAGCCGGTTCCGCCCGCCGTCGAGGTCGTCCTGCTCTGCGTGCCCGACGGCAAGATCGCCGAGGTCGCGGCCGCCGTCCCGCCCGGCCCGCTGCTCGGGCACTGCTCCGGCGCCACGGGGCTCGACGTGTTCGGTGACCGCGAGGGCTTCTCCGTGCATCCGCTGATGTCCGTGCCGACCGGGAGCGAGCCGAGCGTGCTGCGCGGCGCCGGTGCCGCGGTCGACGGGACGAGCGAACGCGCCCTGGGCGTCGCCCACACGCTCGCCGCGGAGCTCGGGATGCTCGCGACGCGGGTCGCGCCCGAGGATCGCGCCGCCTACCACGCAGCGGGCGCGATCGCGGCCAACTTCCTCGTCGCGCTCGAGGCCTGCGCCGAGCGCCTCGCGGCCACGACGGGCATCACCCGCGCACAACTCGCGCCGCTCGTGCTCGCGACCGCCGAGCAGTGGGCCCGGCTCGGGCCTGAGGCGGCGCTGACCGGCGCGATCGCCCGCGGCGACGAGGAGACGGTGGCGCGCCACCGCGCCGCGATCATCGAGCGCACGCCGGAACTGCTGCCCGTCTGGACCGAGCTGGCCGAGGTCACGCGCGCCGTTGCGGGGAGGAGAAGCTGGACATGAGGACGATCCGAACCATCGCGGAGATGCGGGCCTGGCTCGGCAACGCCCGTGCCGAGGGCCGGAGCGTCGGGCTCGTGCCGACGATGGGCGCGTTTCACGCCGGCCACCATTCGCTGATGCGGGTCGCCTGCTCCGAGCAGGACTCCGTCGTCGTCTCGCTGTTCGTCAACCCGGCCCAGTTCAACGACACGCGCGACCTCGTGGCCTACCCGCGGACGGAGGCCAACGACGCCGCCGAGGCCGCCGATCTCGGCGTCGACGTGCTCTTCGCCCCGCCGGAGAGCGAGATCTACCCCGACGGCTTCGCGACGACGGTGCAGGTGGCGGGGCTCTCCGAGGTGCTCGAGGGCGCCGAGCGCGGCCCCGGGCACTTCGCGGGCGTCTGCACGGTCGTCAACAAGCTGCTGAACATCGTCGGGCCCGACGTGGCGTACTTCGGCCAGAAGGACGCGCAACAGGTCGCGGTCGTCAAGCGGATGGTGCGCGACCTCGACATGCCGACGCGGATCGAGGTCCTGCCGACCGTCCGCGAGGCCGACGGGCTCGCGCTGTCCTCGCGCAACGTGCGCCTCTCACCCGCCGAGCGCACCCGCGCGCTCGGCCTCTCGCGCGCCCTGCGCGCCGCCGGCGAGGCCGTCGCCTCCGGCGAGCGCGACGCCGAGCAGATCCACGCCGCCGCGCTCGCCCAGCTCGGCGACGTCGAGGCCGAGTACCTCGCGATCGTCGACCCGCTCACCTTCACTCCGCTGCACGCCATCAGCGGCCGCACGCTCGTCGCGGTCGCGGCCCAGGTCGGACCCGTCCGCCTGATCGACAACATCGTCCTCGAACCCGTCCCGGCGGCGACCGGCTGAGCCGGCGTCGACCTTCAAAGGAGCCGAGTCATGTCCACACCCCCCAAGGACCAGCGCAAGCGCGTAACGCTCACCAAGCTCGCCGAGATGCGAGCGCTGGGCGAGCCGATCGTGATGATCACCGCCTACGACCACCCGAGCGCGCTCGTGGTCGAGCAGGCCGGCGTCGACGTCGTCCTCGTCGGCGATTCGGCGGCCAACAACGTGCTCGGCTACGCCGACACGGTGCCGGTGACCGTCGAGGAGCTGCTGATGCTCACGGCCGCCGTCCGCCGCGGCCTGAAGACGCCGCTGCTGGTCGCCGACCTGCCGTTCGGCTCCTACGAGGCCTCCGACGCGCAGGCGATCGCCACCGCGCACCGGTTCGTCAAGGAGGCGGGGGCCGACGCGGTCAAGCTCGAGGGCGGCGGCGCCTCGGCCGAGCGCGCTCGCGCGATCGTGCGGGCCGGGGTGCCCGTCATGGGCCACGTCGGCCTGACGCCGCAGACGGCGACGATGCTCGGCGGCTACCGCGCCCAGGGCCGGACCGCCGCGCGCGCCCGCCAGGTGCTCGACGACGCGCTCGCGCTCCAGGAGGCGGGCTGCTTCTCGATCGTCTTCGAGGCCATCCCCGCCGAGGTGACCGACGCGATCATGCCGCGCCTGGAGATCCCGGTGATCGGCATCGGCGCGGGCCCCAGCACCGACGGGCAGGTGCTCGTCCTGCACGACCTGCTCGCGATCCACGACGACTTCCAGCCCAAGTTCGCCAAGCGCTTCGCGGCGGTGAAGGCGGAGATGCTGCGCGGCGTGGAGGCCTACGCCGACGAGGTGCGCACGCGGCGCTTCCCGGGCCCCGAGCACACGTACGGGATCGCCCCGGAGGAACTGGACCGTTTCCGCAACGAAATCGATGACGTGCGCCCACACGCCAGGCGTTAACAACCTGTTCACATAGACTGGCGCGCGATGAGCCGGCTGTCCCAGATCTTCGCGCCCAAGGAGCGGGAGTTCTTCGACCTCTTCGAGGAGGCGGCGAACAACTGCGTCCGCGCCGCCGAGCTGCTCGACACGATGCTCGAGCAGTGGCCCGACCACGGCGGGATCCTCCAGGACGTCATCGCCTGCGAGAACGAGGGTGACCGGATCACCCACGACATCATCCAGCGGCTGAACCAGACGTTCGTGACGCCGTTCGACCGTGAGGACATCATCGCCCTCGCCTCGGGCATCGATGACATCGTCGACTACATCGAGGAGGTCGCGGACTTCCTCGGCCTCTACCGCATCGAAGCGCCGATGGAGCAGGCCCAGCGCATGGCGCACGTGCTGCACGGGGCGACGGTCCAGATCAACGGCGCGATCCCGAACCTGCGCACGCTGAAGGACATCCACGGCTTCACGGTCGAGGTCAACAAGCTCGAGAACGAGGGCGACAGGATCCTCCGCGAGGGCATCGCATCGCTGTTCGAGCGCGGCATCGACCCGATGATGGTGATCCGCTGGAAGGACATCTTCGAGCGCCTCGAAGACGCCATCGACTCGACGGAAACCGCCATGAACATCATGGCGGGCATCATCATCAAGAACCGGTAGTGGGCTCCGACGTCATCCTGTGGATCGTCGTCGGCACGGCGATCGCGTTCGACTTCACCAACGGCTTCCACGACACCGCGAACTCGATCGCGACGTCGGTGTCGACCCGCGCCATGCCGCCGCGGCTCGCGGTGCTGATGGCCGCCACGCTGAACTTCGTCGGCGCCTTCCTGTCGCTCGCCGTCGCCGCGACGATCGCCACCGGCATCATCAACGCGGCCACGGTCACGCTGTTGACGGTCTTCGCCGGTCTGATCGGCGCGATCGTCTGGAACCTCGTGACCTGGTGGTTCGGCCTGCCCTCGTCGTCCTCGCACGCGCTGATCGGCGGCATGGTCGGTGCCACGCTCGCCTCGGAGGGGCCGAGCGCCGTGCTCTGGAGCGGGCTGGTGGAGAAGGTGCTGGTCCCCGGCCTCGTCGCCCCCGTGCTGGCGCTCGTGGCGGCCGGGGTGGCGATCCTGATCGCCTACCGGATCGTCGGGCGCCAGTCACCAGGCGTGGTCACGCGCGGCTTCCGGCTCGGCCAGCTCGCGACGAGCGCGCTGTTCTCGCTGTCGCACGGCACCAACGACGCACAGAAGACGATGGGCGTCATCTTCCTCGCGCTCGTGGCCAACGGGAACCTGAGCGCCGACGCCGAGATCCCGAACTGGGTCGTCATCTCCTCGGCGACCGCGATCGCGCTCGGAACCTACTTCGGTGGCTGGCGGATCATCCGCACCATGGGCAGCAGGATCATCAAGATGGACCCGCCGCAGGGCTTCGCCTCCCAGGGCGCGGGCGCCGCGGTGATCCTCTCCGCCTCGCACGTCGGGTTCCCCCTGTCGACGACGCACGTGATGTCGGGCGCGATCATGGGCGCCGGCGCGGCCAAGCGGCTGTCCGCGGTGCGCTGGGGCGTCGCCGGGAACATCGTCCTGGCCTGGATCCTGACCCTGCCGTGCGCGGCGGCGGTCGGAGCCGCGACCTACGGCGTCATCAGCATCTTCGGCGATGACGCGACCGGCCCGCTGGTGGTCGTCGTGGTGATGGCGATCGCGTTGCTCGCGCTCGCCATCCGCGTTCGCCGCCCGGCCGTGGCGGAGGGCACGCCGTGATGCTGTCGGTCGTCGAGATCAGCCAGCTCTTCGAGGTCGTCTGGGTCTCGCTCGCCGCCGGGATCGGGCTGACGATCACGTACTCCTTCGTGATCCTCGGCACCGCGCGCTCGCTCGGAGGCGCGGCGCTCGAAGCGCTCTGTGGCGGCGTTCGCCTACGGTGCGTTCGCCACGCTGTTCTTCGTCCTGTTCGTGGGCGGCATGGTGCTCGCAGTCCACATCATGCTGACGAAGAGCAGCTAGTACTCGATCGTCCGCAGCACGCGGGCGGGCGACCCGGCGGCGATCGAGAACGGCGGCAGATCGGTCGTGACGACCGAGTTCGCGCCGATCACGCAGCGCTCGCCGATCGTGACGCCGCTCGTGACGACGACGTTGGCGCCGCACCAGACGTTGTCGCCGATCCGGGTCGGGCCCTTGGAGGTGAAGCCCTGCCAGGTCACGGGCTTGCTCGGGATCGTCGAAGCGGTGGTTACCGTCCGTGACGAAACAGCCGTTGGCGAACATGCAGTGCTCGCCGATCTCGACCAGTTCGACCGCGGCGACCTGGACGCCGAGGTTGAGGAACGTGCCGCCGCCGATCGTGATCCTTCCCGGCGCGGGCGCGGTGAGCCATACGCCGGGCTCCAGCAGCACGTGCTCGCCGAGCTCGAGCCGGCCGTCGAGCAGCATCTCGAGCACGTTGCCCTGGACCGGCCAGCGGCAGAACGCGCGGCGGCGGGCGAACTCGTAGTGGATGCGGGCACGGTTCCAGGGCAGCGAATTGCGCTCGTACCAGCGCCACTTCTGGGCCCAAAGATGAAGGTTTCGCCCTACGGTCACCGGCAGCGACATCGCGTCTCGATTCCCCTCCCGCGTGGTCGGCCGGAGAGCTCCGGGCGACGGTACATTCCGAGGCAGGATCTCATGCAGGGTCACGTAACCCCGCGCGCCGGCATTGGAATCTGCGCAGTAACGGGCAAGCCTGAGGGTGTCAGACCCCTGTTTTGGAGGCACGCCTTGCGTCTCACTCCGCTGTTCGCCGTGTTTTTCGCGGTTTTCCTCGCCGCTCCTGCTCACGCCGCCGTGCCGCACACCGTGCAGCCCGGCGAGACGCTGTGGTCGATCGCGGCCGCCAACAACCTCACGACGCGCACCGTCGCCGCGTTCAACGGCCTGTCCGAGAACTCGCAGGTCGTGCTCGGGAGCACGGTGATGGTGCCGAGCACCGTCGAGGGCTACGCCTCGCTGCAGAAGGCCGGGCTCGTGCCGCCGCCGCTCGGCCGCGCCTGCTGCCGCTGCCGCCGCGCCCGCCTCCGCTGCTCCCGCCCCTGCGGCCGCCGCCGCTCCCGCCCCGCTCGGCGGCTACACCGTCCGTCTTGGCGACACGCTCTCCGGGCTCGCCGCCGGCGCCCGCGTCTCGATCAACGCGATCGCATCGATGAACGGACTCGACCCGAGCGGCCTGCTGATCGCCGGGACGGTCATCAAGCTGCCGACCGGCGCGCCCGCGCCCGCTCGGTCCTCTCAGCCCGCGCCGGCCGCGACCGTCGTGCCGGCCGCCGCCCCGGAGCCGACCAGCACCCGCGTCGGCGCCGCCGACGTGCAGTCCGTCGCCGCCGCCCACGGCGTCTCCCCCTCGCTGGCCACCGCAATCGCGTGGCAGGAGAGCGGCTTCAACAACAACATGGTCTCGAGCGCCAACGCCCGCGGCGTCATGCAGGTCATGCCCGGCACCTGGGACTACGTGCAGCAGAACCTCGCCAACCGCAAGCTCAACCCGTCCTCGGCGTCCGACAACGTGACCGCCGGCGTCCTGTACCTGCGCAGCCTGCTCAACCAGACCGGCGGTGATGAGTCCTCGGCGATCGCCGCCTACTACCAAGGTCTCGGGGCGCTGCGCTCGCGCGGCGTGTTCGACGACACCGCCAAGTACGTCGCCAACGTGCAGGCGCTCAGATCCCGCTTCGGCGGCTGACGCTCGCTCGCAGGTATTGGTCCGCGACGAGATCATCTCGTCGCGGACCATCTTGTTTGAATCGTTGTCGTGGCTACGACCGAGCGCGCCGCCGACCTGATCTTCCTGCTGTCACAGGCGCGCACGCGCTGACGACCGAGCTCATCGCCGAGCTCGCCGGCCTCGGGATCTCGCCCGCGCTCGCACTGCGTGCTCGCGAAGGCGATGGAGAGCGAGCAGACGCAGATCCGGCTCGCCGAGCGCTGCGCGCTGGACAAGACGACCATGGTCGTCACGGGCGATGAGCTCGAGCGCTCCGGGCTCGCCGAGCGCCGCCCCTCCCCCACCGACCGCCGCGCCCGCATCATCGCCAGGAGCAGGCCGGCGACGCTCGACGCTCAGGGCTCGGGAGAAGCCGGCGCGCGGGCCGAAGCGGCCGTTCAGGCGCGCCGCGAAGCCCTGCCGATCCCACCTGACGCGGGGTGTTGTCGCTGCTGGCACGGCGCGCCGGAGGCGCGGCGGCGCGACTTCGTCGACCTGCTGCCGCGCGATGCTCCTGCTCGGCATCGAGGCGCGGCTTGAGCTCCAGCGCGATGACGGCCTCGCGAATGCGGCGCGGCGGCACGAGCGGGCGAGGCGGCGCGCAGGCCGAGGCGCCGGCGGGCGCCGAAGTAGGCGGCGCACGGCAGGCGAGGCGGCGCGAGCGCGCGCGGCGGCGCGGCGAGCGCGGCGAGCGGGGCGCGGCGGCCAGAGCGGGCGCGGCGGCCTGAGCGGGGCGCGGCGGCGCGAGCGAGGCCGCCTGGGTGCGAGCGGGGGCGCGGCGAAGCGGCAGGGGCCGGGCCCTTTGCGCGAGGCGCGGAGTGGCCCGCGTTCTCGTGCGCTTGACGCACCGCGCGCTCCCCCTCCCCACCTTGCCCGCGTTCCCCAACACCGCAGGCCCCACGGAACCGACGATCCGTGAGGTCCACGGCGCCCGTCAGCTCAGACCGCGCTGGCGACCTTCTTGCGCGGCGCGCGCTTGCGGGCCGGCGGCTTCGGAACCACGGGCCGAGCCAACGAGCGCAGGAAGTGGCCGGTGTAGGAGTTCTCGACCGCCGCGATCTCCTCGGGGGTGCCGGCGGCCATGAGCTGGCCGCCTTCCTCGCCGCCCTCGGGGCCCATGTCGATGATCCGGTCGGAGGTCTTGATCACGTCGAGGTTGTGTTCGATGACCACGACCGAGTTGCCGGCGTCGACCAGGCGCTGGAGCACTTCGAGCAGCTTCTGGATGTCGGCGAAGTGCAGGCCCGTGGTGGGCTCGTCGAGGATGTAGAGCGTGCGGCCGGTCGCGACCTTGGCCAGTTCGCTGGCGAGCTTGATGCGCTGGGCCTCGCCGCCGGACAAGGTCGTGGCGGGCTGGCCGAGGCGCATGTAGCCGAGGCCGACGTCGAACAGGGTCTGCAGGCGGCGGCGGATCTTCGGGATGTGCGAGAAGAACTCCAGCGCCTCTTCGACGGGCATGTCGAGCACGTCGGCGACCGTCTTGCCCTTGAAGCGGATGTCCAGCGTTTCCTTGTTGTAACGCTTGCCGTGGCACTGCTCGCAGGGGACGTAGATGTCCGGCAAGAAGTGCATCTCGATCTTGATCTGACCGTCGCCGCGGCAGACCTCGCAGCGGCCGCCCTTGACGTTGAAGGAGAAGCGGCCGGGCTTGTAGCCCCGGGCGCGGGCCTCCTGGGTCTTCGAGTAGAGGTCGCGGATCTGGTCGAAGAGCCCGATGTAGGTCGCCGGGTTCGAGCGCGGGGTACGGCCGATCGGCGACTGGTCGACGCTGATGATCTTGTCGAGGTGCTCGAGGCCCTTGAGGCGTTTGTGGGCACCCGGGCGCATCCGCGAGCGGTTGAGCTTGTTCGCCAGGGCCTTGTAGAGGATCTCGTTGACCAGGGTGGACTTGCCGGAGCCCGAGACGCCGGTCACGGCGCAGAAGACGCCCAGCGGCACCTTCACGTCGACGTCCTTGAGGTTGTGTTGGGAGGCGCCCAGGATCTCCACATAGCCGGTCGGCTTGCGGCGCTTCTCCGGCGGCTCGATCGTCCGCGTGCCGGCCAGGTACTGCCCGGTCAGCGAGTCCTCGACCAGCATGACCTGCTCCGCCGTGCCCTCGGCGACGATCCTGCCGCCATGCTCACCGGCGCCCGGGCCCATATCGACCAGGTAGTCGGCGGCGCGCATCGTGCCCTCGTCGTGCTCGACCACCAGCACGGTGTTGCCGAGGTCGCGCAGGCGCTCCAGCGTCTTGATCAGTCGCTCGTTGTCGCGCTGGTGCAGCCCGATCGACGGCTCGTCGAGGATGTAGAGCACGCCGACGAGCGACGAGCCGATCTGGGTCGCGAGCCGGATCCGCTGCGCCTCGCCACCGGACAGCGTCGAGGAGGCACGCGACATCGACAGGTAGCCGACGCCGACGTTGTCGAGGAACCGGAGGCGCTCGTCGATCTCGCGCAGGATCAGCTTCGCGATCGCCCGGTCCTGCTTGGAGAGATCGAGCGCCTCGACCCACTCGATCGCCCGCTTGGCGCTCAAGCGCGTGAACTCGTGGATCGGCATGCCGCCGACCTTCACCGCCCGGGACTCGGGCCGCAGGCGCGCGCCCTCGCACTCCGGGCACGGCCGCATCGACATGTACTCCTCGATCTTCTCGCGCGACCAGTCGGAGTCGGTCTCCTTGTAGCGGCGCTCGAGGTTCGGCAGGATCCCTTCGAAGGTCGTCATGTACGACCGCTTGCGGCCCATCCGGTTGCGATAGGTCACGTACAGCTTGTCGCCGTTGGTGCCGTTGAGGAAGAGCTCGCGCTGGTCCTCCGGGAGGTCCTCCCACGGCGCGTCGACATCGACCTCGTAACGATCGGCGATCGCCTGCGTGATCTGCTCGTAGTAGCCGGTGGCGCCCGAGGACCACGGGAGAATGGCGCCCTCGTTGATCGAGAGCGACGGGTCCGGCACCACCAGCTCCGGATCGATCTCCATCATCGAGCCCAGGCCCGTGCAGCGCGGGCAGGCACCGTGCGGCGCGTTGAACGAGAACGAGCGCGGCTCCAGCTCCGGCATCGAGATGCCGCAGTGCAGGCAGGCGAAGCGCTCGCTGTAGGTGTGGACCTCCGCTTGCGCTCCGTCGCGCGGCACGGTCTCGACCTCGATGATCCCGTCGGCCAGCGCAACGGCGGTCTCCACCGAATCCGCCAGCCGCTTGCGCAGATCGGTCCGCATCACCAGCCGGTCGACCACGACCGAGATGTCGTGCTTGTAGCGCTTGTCGAGGACGATCTCCTCCTCGAGCTGGCGCAGCTCGCCGTTGACCTTCACGCGCGTGAAGCCCTCGTTGCGCAGCTCGGCCAGCTGCTTGCCGTACTCGCCCTTGCGGCCGCGGACGATCGGCGCCATCACCATGAAGCGCGTGCCCTCGTCCATGCCCATGATCTGGTCGATGATCTGCTCGGCCGACTGCGCCGCGATCGGCCGCCCGCAGTTGAAGCAGTGCGGCTTGCCGATCCGCGCCCACAGCAGGCGCAGGTAGTCGTAGATCTCCGTGACCGTGCCGACCGTCGAACGAGGGTTGCGCGACGTCGTCTTCTGGTCGATCGAGATCGCCGGCGACAGGCCCTCGATCGAGTCCACGTCCGGCTTGTCCATCTGCCCCAGGAACTGGCGAGCGTAGGCGCTCAGCGACTCGACATAGCGCCGCTGACCCTCGGCATAGATCGTGTCGAACGCGAGCGACGACTTGCCTGAACCCGAGAGCCCGGTGATGACGACCAGCGAGTCCCGCGGCAGCGTGACCGTGACGTCCTTGAGGTTGTGCTCACGGGCGCCCGTGACCACGATGGAGTTCTGGCGAGAGGACATAAGACCGCCTCCCAGTCTACGAACGACGCGGACGGAAAATGCGAACGCGTGTTCGAGTCGCCCGCTAGGAGCGGGGAACGCGGACCGGGGCGGTCAGCAACCCGGCGTCCAGCAGCTTGCCTTCGAGGTAATCGAGCCACGGTTCGACCCGCAGCTCCTCCCCCGTCGCGCGCCGCAGCAGCTCGCGCGAGGTGTACTTGCGGCCCTGGCGGTGGATGTTGTCGCGCAGCCACTCGCGCAGCGGCGCGAAGTCTCCCTCGGCGATGCTGGAGTCGATCGACGGCAACTCGGCGGACAGCGCGCTCCACAGCTGCGCGGCCATCAGGTTCCCGATCGTGTAGGTCGGGAAGTAGCCGACCATGCCGGCGCCCCAGTGAATGTCCTGGAGCACGCCTTCCTTCAGCGTCGGCGTCTGGAGCCCGAGCAGCCGGTAGGTGGCCTCGTCCCAGGCGTCGGGCAGGTCGGCGACGGACAGCCGGCCCTCGACGAGCGCGAGCTCGAGCTCGAAGCGCAGCGCGATGTGCAGGTTGTAGGTCGTCTCGTCGGCCTCGATCCGCACGAGCGAGAGCCGGACCTGGTTGACGTTGCGATAGAGCCCCGGGACGTCGAGCGCCTCGAAGGAGCCGCCGAGCTGGCGCCGCAGCACCGGCAACACCCACTCGCAGAACGGGCGCGAGCGGCCGACGAGGTTCTCCCACAGCCGCGACTGGGACTCGTGGACGCCGAGCCCGGTGGCCTCCGCCAGTGTCGTGCGGTAGTGCCGCGGGTCCATCTGCGCCTCGTAGAGGCCGTGCCCGAACTCGTGCAGGCAGGAGTAGAACGACATCGCCAGGTCGCCCTCGTCCCAGATCGTCGTCAGCCGCACGTCGGTGGAGGCCATGCTGCGGGCGAAGGGATGGACCGAGGGGTCCAGGCGCCAGTGCTCCGGGTCGTAGCCGACGGCGCGCAGCAGCTCGTCGGCGAAACGCTTCTGCCCCTCCACCGGGAAGTGGCCCACGAACACCTGCCCGTCCTCGCCGGCCGCCGCGGCCGCCGAGACGAGCGGAACGAGCTCGTCCTGGATCCGCGTGAACAGCGTCCGCAGCTCCGCCGTGGTCAGCCCGGCCTCGTAGTCGTCGAGCAGGACGTCGTAGGGGTGCGCGAACTCGCCGGTGCCGTCGAAGCAGGCGATGTAGCGGCTCTGAAGCTCCAGCACGTGCTCCAGGGCGGGCTGGAAGAGCTTGAAGTCGCTGCCTTCGCGCGCCGCCATCCAGGCCTGCTGCGCGTGGGCGGCGGCGCTGGAGATCTCGGCCGCGAGATCGGTCGGCACGTTGACGGCCTTGTGGTGATCGCGGCGCAGCGCGTGGAACATCGCCACTTCGTCGGAGTCCGGATCCGCCGACGCGGCCCACGGTTCCAGGCGATCGAGCAGCGTCGAGAGCTTCGGGTCCGTGATCCGGTCGTGGAGGATCCGCTCCAGCGCCTCGAACTGGTCGGCGCGAGCGTCCGCCCCGCCCGGGGGCATCATCGTGTTCTGATCCCAGAGCATCAGGCCGCCGATCCCCCCGAGATCGGCGATCTCGCCCGCGCGGCGGCGCAGTTCCGTGAACTCGGTCGGCTCGCCGCTCACTGGCCGGCCCGCGCGTAGACGTCGTCGAGCAGCGCGTCGGGCTCCGCGAGCCCGAAGTGGTCGGCGAGGTAGCGCGCCGTGTCCTCGCGGGGACTGCCGCTCAGCGCCATGTTCAGCGCGATCAGGCGCGCGCCCGCCTCGTCGGATTCTCCCGCGGGTGCCGGCAGCGGGAGGTCCTCGATCTCGTCCGGCGGCGCTGGCAGCGCGACGGCTTCGCCCGCGACCTCGGCCTGCAGCTCCGCGAGCCCCTGCACCAGCCGCTCGCCGCCGGTGCGCAGCGCGCCCATCAGGCGCTCGAGCTCACCCTCGAGCGCGTCGAGCTTGGCGAGCATGCCGTCCGCGGCCTCCTGGACGCGCGCGACGTGGTCGGAGGCCTCCTCGCCGGCCTTGGCGCGCAACTCGGCGGCGCCGCGCTCGGCCGCCTCGAGGATCACGCGGACCTGCTCGGAGGCGCCGCTGGAGAGCGTGGCCGGCGGCGGGTGCACGCTGGCCTCGAACGCGTCCGCGACGCGGCGGAGATGCTCGTCGACGGCGGCCGGGTCATAGCCCCGGCGGCCGGTCGGAAAGTCGCGGCGCTCAATCCTCTCCCGATCCACGATCGCCTGAGCATAGGGCGCCCGTCGCAGCCTGGCGCGGGTCACGGAAGAAACGTGGAGCCGTCGGGGCCGCGGACGACCAGCCCGTCCCGCTCGAGCCCGGCCAGCGCGCGCTCGCGCCGCTCCCCGAAAACCGGTGGCTCCTCGCCCGCCAGCAGGGCGGCGACGATGCGCCCGCGCGCCCAGCGATCGGTGTCCTCGAAGCGGACCGCGCCGCGCCGGCGCGGAGCGGCCGGGAGCGGGCCGTGGCACCCGGCGGCCACCGGACACGCGCCGCAGGCGGGCACCCGCGGGCGGCAGACGGTCGCGCCCAGCTCCATCATCGCCTGATTGAACGTCGCCGCGCGGCCGGACGGAAGCAGCTCGTCAGCGCGGCGCGCTAGCTCGCGCGGCGTGTGGAGCACCCCGTCGCGGCGCGAAAGCACCCGGCGCACGTTGGTGTCGACGGCCGCCACCTGGCGGTCGAACGCGAACGACCCGACCGCCGCGGCCGTGTACGGGCCGACCCCGGGCAACCGCGTCAGATCGTCCGGCCAGCCGTTCGCGGCGACCTCGCGCGCGGCGTTCTGCAGCGCCAGCGCGCGCCGGTTGTAGCCGAGCCCGCTCCAGTGCGCGAGCACCTCGCGCGTCGGCGCGTCGGCGAGCGAGCGCGGATCGGGGAAGGCCTCCAGCCAGCGCTCGTAGAACGGGACGACGCGCAGCGCCTGGGTCTGCTGGAGCATCACCTCCGAGACGAGCAGCGCGTACGGATCGCGCGTCGAGCGCCACGGCAGCGGCCGCCGGACCCGCTCGTACCACGCCAGCAGCGCCTCGACGTTCATCCGCGAGGACGCTAGCGCCCGCCGGCACATCGCCAGCGGTCGGTTACCCCTCTCATAGGGGGCTAAGTGATCACTGGAGCGCGCAGGTGGCGCGTTGGCCGCCGTGCTTTCACGAGACCGGGCGGATCTCCGCCTTGGCGACGAAGTGCGAGGCCAACGCGTCGCGCTCGGTGAACGAGAGCACGTGGATCCAGGCGTTCAACGGACCTCCGGGCACCTCGAAGCGGCCCGCGAGCTCGATCGGCCCCGGGCCCTTGGGATCGCGGTAGCCGTCCCAGGTGTCCTCCTTCGCGCGCCACTCGACCTCCCAGGGACCCAGCGGCCGCGGGTAGAGCCCCAGCGTCTCCTCCTGCGGCGTGAAATCGAGCCGGAACAGCCCGGGGGCGAGCAGGATCGTCGCCCGCGCGCCGAACTCGACCAGCCGCGAGGCCGTGATCAGGAGCCCGCCGCCGGGCAGCTCGCAGGCGAGTTGCCCGAGCGCGGCGCCCTCGGTCGCCGCGCGGTCCGGGCTCAGCAGCTCAAGCGCAGCGCGATCCACTCGTCCTCCGTGCCCAGCGCCGCGGCGGCCTCGAAGCCGACCGAGCGATAGCCCGCCAGGACGGTCTCGACCTCCTCGGCCACGATCCCCGAGACGATCACGTGCCGGACCTCCGGCGTGATCGCCTCGACCACCCGCGCGTGCACGGGCGGCGGCGCGTTGACCAGCAGCAGAGCGGCCACCGGCACGTCGTCCACCGCCAGATCGGCGACCGCGCACGCGACGTCCACGCCGTTGCGCACCACGTTCTCCTTCGCCACCTCGATCGCCACCGGAACGCGGTCGACGGCCACGGCCGGCGCCCAGCCGAGCTTCGCGGCGACGATCGCCAGCGTGCCGACGCCGGAGCCGAGATCGGCCACGCCGCCCGACGGCTCGAGGTCGAGCATCAGCGCGACGCACATCTGCGTCGTCGGATGCGAGCCCGACCCGAACGCGCTTCCGCGGCGTTCGACGACGACGTCGATCAGCGAAGCCGCCGGGATCGAGTCCCACGGCGAGCGGATCGAGACGCGGTCGCCGACGATCACGCCTCCCACGCCGAGCAGCGCGCGCCGCAGACGCCAGTCGGCCGGCACCTCCGCGACCGCCCACCCCGGCAGCTCACGGCCCGCCGCCGCCTCCAGTGCCGACCGCGAGTACGGCACGGCGGAGAACACCGCCAGCGTCTCGCCGTTCTCATGCACCCCGGCGGGCAGCAACGGCAGCAGCACGTCGAGCACCGCCTCCTTCTCGTCCTCCTCGACGTGGAAGGACGTCAGGAACACTCAGTCGCCCGCGGGAGCGGTTGCGGTATCCAGGTCGCGCCGCAGGTCGCGGATCTCGTCGCGCAGCTTGGCCGCGTACTCGAAGCGCAGCTCCTCGGCGGCGGCCAGCATCTCCTCCTCGAGCTCGCGCATCGTCTGCTCGATCTCCGCCGGTGCCATGTCGGTCTTGGTCTGGCGCCGGCGGCGGCCCTTGGTCGGCACCTTGGAGTCCGACATCAGGAACTCCGTG
The DNA here is from genome assembly GCA_963848475.1 of uncultured Solirubrobacteraceae bacterium. Taxonomy (GTDB): domain Bacteria; phylum Actinomycetota; class Thermoleophilia; order Solirubrobacterales; family Solirubrobacteraceae; genus Solirubrobacter. The sequence continues at coordinate 176,366 of CAWKDW010000016.1, forward strand.
ATGTCCGAGATGCCCTTGACGATCGTCTCGGGCGTGATCCCGTGCTTCTCGTTGTAGGCGACCTGGATCGCGCGCCGGCGGTCGGTCTCGCCGATCGCGGTGCGCATCGCGTCGGTCTCCTTGTCGGCGTACATGACGACCTTGCCGTCGATGTTTCGCGCCGCGCGGCCGATCGTCTGGATCAGCGACGTCGCGCCGCGGAGGAAGCCCTCCTTGTCGGCGTCGAGGATCGCGACCAGCGAGACCTCGGGCAGATCGAGGCCCTCGCGCAGGAGGTTGACGCCGACGAGCACGTCGTACTCGCCGAGCCGCAGCTGGCGGATGATCTGGATGCGCTCCAGGGTGTCGACCTCCGAGTGCAGGTAGCGCACGCGGAAGCCCATCTCGAGCAGGTAGTCCGTCAGGTCCTCGGACATCTTCTTCGTCAGCGTCGTGACGAGCACGCGCTCGTTGCGGTCCACGACCTTGCGGACCTCGGCCATCAGGTCGTCGATCTGGTTCTTGGTCTCGCGGACGTCGATCTGCGGGTCCACGATCCCGGTCGGGCGGACGATCTGTTCGACGAGCGTGCCGGAGTGCGCGCGCTCGTAGACGCCCGGCGTGGCCGAGACGAAGACCATCTGGGGCGTGATCGAGAGGAACTCGTCGAACGTCTGCGGGCGGTTGTCCATCGCGCTCGGCAGCCGGAAGCCGTAGTCCACGAGCGTCGACTTGCGCGAGCGGTCGCCCTCGTACATGCCGCCGATCTGCGGCACGGTCTGGTGCGACTCGTCGATGAAGCAGACGAAGTCCTTCGGGAAGTAGTCGATCAGGCAGTACGGACGGGAACCGGGCTCACGGCCGTCCAGGATCCGCGAGTAGTTCTCGATGCCGGAGCAGAACCCGACCTCCTTGAGCATCTCCATGTCGTACTGCGTGCGCTGGCGCAGGCGGTGCGACTCGAGCAGCTTGCCCTCGGCCTCGAGCTCGGACGTGCGCTCGTTGAGCTCGAAGCCGATCTCCTCCACGGCCCGCTCCATCGTGCCTTCCTTGACGTTGTAGTGGGTCGCCGGCCAGATCGCGACGTGCTCGAGATCGTCGCGGATGATCTCGCCCGTCAGCGGGTCGAAGTGCTGCAGGCGCTCGACCTCGTCGCCGAACAGCAGGACCCGGAACGCGGTCTCCTCATAGGCCGGGAAGACCTCCAGCGTCTCGCCGCGCACGCGAAACGTGCCGCGGCCGAGCGCCGTGTCGTTGCGGTTGTACTGCAGCGAGACCAGCTTGCGCAGCAGCTCGTCGCGGTCCACGTCGTGGCCCTTGACGATCACCTGGCAGTTGGCGTTGTAGGTCTCGGGCGAGCCGAGGCCGAAGATGCACGAGACCGAGGCGACGATGATGACGTCGCGACGGGCGAACAAGGAGGCCGTCGCGGCGTGGCGCAGCCGGTCGATCTCCTGGTTGATCGCCGAGTCCTTCTCGATGTAGAGGTCCCGCGACGGGACGTAGGCCTCGGGCTGGTAGTAGTCGTAGTAGGAGACGAAGTACTCGACCGAGTTGGTCGGGAAGTAGGTCCGGAACTCGTTGCACAGCTGCGCGGCGAGCGTCTTGTTGTGGGCCATGATCAGCGCCGGCCGCTGGACGGCCTCGATCGTGGCCGCCATCGTCATCGTCTTGCCCGTGCCGGTGGCGCCGAGCAGCGTCAGCCCGCGGTCACCGCGCTCGATGCCCTCGGCCAGGGCCGCGATCGCCTTGGGCTGATCAGCGGCCGGTGAATACACGGCGTCGAGCTTGAAAGGCGGCATCGGCCGTCAACGATAGAGGCCGTCGAGGACAGTCTCCGGCCGCAATCCGCGGGTGCGGCTAGCGCGGTGGGCGGCCGTCCCAGTGGCTTTCGAGCGCCGCGCGCGCGCCGATCGTCCAGGCCTGGACGCGGTTCGCCAGCGCGATCGGCGCGAGCGTCCCATCGCGCTCCACGGCGTACAACTCGGGCGCGCGACCCAGCCTGTCGAGTGCCGCCAGCACGCCGGTTCGAACCCGCTCGGCATCGTCCTTTCTCCCCGCGGCGCGCAGCCCGCCCCAGCCGAGCCAGGAGTCGAACGGCCAGACCGCGCCGCGGTGGTAGGCGTCCGGCGCGAAGTTCGGATCGCTCGCGGCGAGCGTGCGCAGCCCGAACTCGGTCAGCACGTCGGGCTCGCACAGCCTTGCGGCGGCATCCCGCGCCGCCTCGGGTTCCAGGGCGTCCGCCCACAGCAGCCAGCCCAACTGGGAGCCAGCCCCTCGGACGGGCACGTCGCCCGCCTCCAGCGCCATCACCTCCGGCCCGTAGCGCTCGCTGATCAGGGCGCGAAGCGCGCGTTCGCGGCGGGTCCACCCCGGATCGCCGGTCAACCCGCGCGCAGCCCGCAGGGCCGCGACGGTCACCGCCTGCGTGTCGGCGTCGGCGAGCGGCGCCCGCGGGTTGGAGCCGTCCGCGCGCACGTATCCACCGCCGCCGGCGTCCGCGGCGGCGTCGATCGTGTCGCGCCAGCCCTGCTGGGCGAGCCCGCCCGCGAACGTCCCGGGTGCGTGACGCACCAGGCCGTCACCCGCGTCGAGTGTCTGCGCCACCCAGCCCGCCGCCGCGCGCCCCGCGTCCTCGAGCCCGGTCTCGCCGCTGGCCGCGAGCACGACGAGAAACCAGGCGGTCGCGTCGGCCGTGCCGTAGTAGCGGAACTCGCCCGCGTCCGGCCAGCCCGCGGCGACGAACGACTCCGGCGGTGCGTCGCGGAACTCGTGGCCGATCTTCCCGGGCGCCTCGAGCGTGCCCGGATCCTCGCGCCGGCCCTGGCGGGCCGCCAGCGCGTGCAGCGTCGCGCGAGCGATCTCAGGCCGCGACGGGAGCAGCTGCAGCGCGGTGATCAGCGCGTCGCGGCCGAACAGCGCGTGGAAGCGGCCGGGATCGCCCGGCTCGACCGGCGGCGCCGACGCGAACGGCCAGCCGTCCTCGGAGAGCACAGCCTCGATCACGTGGTGCGCCGCTCGACGACGCTGAGCGTCTGCAACTTCTCCACGGGCTTGCCGTCGCCGCGCTCGATCGCTCCCAGCAGCAGGTCGGCGGCGAGCGCACCGCCCTCCCGCAGCGGCTGGCGGATCGTGGTCAACCCGACGATCTCGGCCATGTCGATGTCGTCGAAGCCGACCACGGCGACGTCCTCCGGGACGCGCGCGCCCAGCCGCTCGGCGGCCTTGAGCACGCCGATCGCCTGCAGGTCGGAGGCCGCGAAGATCGCGCTCGGCGGGTCGGGCAGCGCCAGCAGCGACTCGGCCAGCCGGCCGGCCTCGTCGCGCCCGTGCGGGCCGAAGCGCTCGAGCGCCGGGTCATGCTCGATCCCGACGCGCTCCAGCGCGGCCACGAACCCGTCGCGACGATCCGCGCTGGACGTGAAGCCGTATGGGTTGGTGGGATGGTCTCCGACGAACCCGATCCTGCGATGGCCCTTCGCGAGCAGGTGTTTCGCGGCGAGCTCGCCTCCGTGGACGTTGTCGATCACCACTCGCGGCAGCCGCTCGTGGAAGGTGTCGACGAGCACGGCCGGCATCCCGTCGCGCTCGAGCGCGGCGACCTCGTCGTCGGCGATCGGCAGCGAGATGATCAACAGCCCGGCCACGCGGTCGCGGCGGGCGAGGTCGCGCAGCGCACCCTCGCGCTGCTCAGGCGCCTCGACGTCGATCAGCATCAGGTCGTACTCGCGCCGTTCGCCCCGCCCCAGTCGCTCGACCACGCCGCGAAGGCGCTCGATCACCGACGGAGTGGTGAAGAAGGGCACGACCACGCCGACGGCCATCGCGCGGCCGATCGAGAGGTTGCGCGCGGTGGCGTTCAGGCGGTAGCCGAGCTCGTCGACCGCCGCCTGCACCCGAGCTCGCGTCGGCTCGAGCACCAGCGGGCTGTCGTTGATCACGCGCGAGACCGTCGCCACGCTGACGCCGGCGTGCCGGGCGACGTCCCGGATCGTCGGACCGCGGCCGCGCGATGACGGGGAGACGAACGTCATTGCAAGAACAGCCTAACGCCGAACCGGCGCACTCAGGACCCCTGCTTGACAACCTCGTCATACCGTGATGGGATCGAATGTAACCGGTTACACGGTCGCCGGGTGTGAGGAGGCTCGAACGAGTGCGCGTACAGCTCGCCATCACGGGCAGGTGTGACATGCTTGTTGCAGAAGTCACACAATCGCAGGAGATACTCGGCTCACTGAGAGGAGCTTCGCGCCGCGAGATCTGTGGTCGAAGGCGCTCGGCTACCTCGCCGGATCAAGACGTCAGCGGGAGAACTGGCGTCATGAGAGAGGAGAGAGATGAGGCGTAGGGGCATCGGCGTAGGGGCCGCCTCTCTGGCGGCTGCATGCGCCCTGGTCGCGGCTGGGTGCGGCGGGTCCGATGGGGGTCCGGTGACGCTCAACCTGCTCGGCCCGCTGGACCCGGGCGGGACGAACACCAAGGCCGCCAAGGAGTGCAGCGACCAGTCCGACGGCAAGTACGTGATCAAGCAGGTGCCGGTGGCCAACAGCGCCGACGCGTCGCGCGAGTTGATCGTCCGCCGCCTCGCGGCCGGCGACAAGAACATCGACATCATCAACATGGACACGATCTGGACTCCTGAGTTCGCGGAGGCCGGCTGGCTGCGGGAACTGAAGGGCAGCGAGAAGGAACAGGCGCTCGACGACGTGCTCGACGGTCCGAAGTCGTCCGTGCAGTGGAAGGACAAGACCTACGGGATCCCGCTGAACACCAACGTCCAGTTGCTCTGGTACCGCAAGGACCTCGTCCCCGAACCGCCCGAGACCTGGGACGAGATGATCGAGATGGCCAAGAAGCTTCCCCCGGGCGAGGGCAACATCCTCGAACAGGGCCAGAAGTACGAGGGCTACGTCGTCTGGTTCAACAACCTCGTCGCCTCCGCCGGCGGCACGATCGTGGACGCCGAAGGGCGGCCGACGCTCGGTGCTCCGGCCGTCAAGGCCGCGCAGATCATCAAGGACGTCGCCACCTCCGGGCGCTCGTCGCGCTCGCTGTCGACGGCCCAGGAGGACCAGGCGCGACTCGCGTTCGAGGCGGGCGAGGGCGCGTTCCTGCTCAACTGGCCATACGTCTACGCTGCAGGACGCGCGGATGCCGAGACCAGCGAGACGGCGAAGAAGGCCTTCGAGAACATGGGCTACGCCCGCTGGCCGGCCGTCAACAAGGGCGAGCCGAGCAAGGTCTCGATCGGCGGCGCGAACCTCGGGATTCCCAAGACGGGCCAGAACCCCGAACTCGCGACGAAGGCGGCGCTGTGCATGACGAGCGCCAAGTGGCAGGCCGAGGAGGCCATCAACGAGGGGTTGCCCCCGGTGACCAACGCGACCTATGACGACGCGAAGGTGCGCGAGGTCTACCCGTTCGCCGACCTCCTGCGCGAGCAGCTCAAGGACTCCGTGGTGCGCCCCGCGACCCCGTCCTACTCCGACGTGACGCTGGCGATCCAGGACTCGCTGCATCCGCCGGCCTCGATCGAGCCGGAGCAGTCCATTCAGACACTGAAGGACCGGCTGAACACACTCGCTGATGGAGGGATGTACTGATGGCTGTCGCAGCGCAGTCGAGCACCCGAGCCGCCGCGGCGAAGTCGGCACCGTCGGGCCTGACCGACCGGGCGAAGGGCGAACGCAAGCTCGCGTTCTGGCTGTGCGCCCCGGCGGTGCTCACGATGGTGCTCGTCGCCGGCTTCCCGATCCTCTACGCGTTCTGGCTCTCGCTCAGGCGCGCGGACCTGCGCTTCCCGGGCGCCGGGGAGTTCGTCGGGTTCTCCAACTACATCGCGGTGCTGACGGCGGGCACCTGGTGGTCCGCCGTCTGGAACACGACGGTCATCACCGTCATCTCGGTGACCCTCGAGCTCGTGCTCGGGATGCTGATCGCGCAGGCGATGTACCGGGCGATCTTCGCCCGCACGGCGATCCGAGCGTCGGTGCTGGTGCCCTATGGCGCCGTCACCGTCGTCGCCGCGTTCGCGTGGCGGCTCGCGTTCGACCCGGCGACGGGCTTCGCCGTGAACCTGTTCAACCTCGACCCGCCACCGCTGACCACCCACAACGGCTCGATGGCGATCATCATCTTCGCCGAGGTCTGGAAGACGACGCCATTCATCTCGCTGCTGTTGCTCGGCGGTCTGGCGCTCGTCCCCGAGGACCTCTACAAGGCGGCGAAGATGGATGGGGCGAGTTCGTGGCAGCGCTTCGTCAAGATCACGTTGCCGCTGATCAAGCCCGCGTTGATGGTCGCCGTCCTATTCCGCACGCTCGACGCGTTCCGGATCTACGACTCGGCGTTCATCATCACGCGCGGGGCCAACAACACCGACACGGTCTCGATCCTGGGCTACAACCAGCTCGTCAACCGGCTCAATCTCGGCCTCGGATCGGCGGTCGCGATCCTGATCTTCTTCATCGTGATGCTGATCGCGTTCGTGTTCTTCCGCTTCCTCGGCGCCAACCCGCAGCAGCAGGAGGGCTAAGAGAACCATGACCGAGTCAACCCCCCGCGAGAAGATCCTCTGGATCATCGGGACGTTCGTCGTCCTGTTCTACGCCTTGACGCCCGTCGCCTGGATCATCTCGCTCTCGCTGAAGGTCCCGGAGACGATCGGCGACGGCAAGTTCTTCCCCACGGAGACCACGTGGGACAACTACAGCGCGGTGTTCAGCGAGGGGCTCGGCTTCAGCCACGCCCTCGTGAACTCGATCGGCATCGCGATCATCACCACCCTGATCGCGCTCGTGTTCGCCTCGATGGCGGCCTACGCGATCACCCGCCTGGACTTCCCGGGCAAGACGCTGATCCTCGCGGGCGCGCTCGCGGTCTCGATGTTCCCGGCGATCTCGATCGTCGGCGGCCTGTTCAACGTCTGGCGCGTGGTCGGCCTCTATGACACGTGGCTGGGCCTGATCCTGCCCTACCTGTCGTTCTCGCTGCCGCTGTCGATCTACATCCTCTCCGCGTTCTTCCGCGAGATCCCGTGGGATCTCGAGAAGGCGGCGCAGATGGATGGTGCGACGGGCGCCCAGGCGTTCCGGCGGGTCATCCTGCCGCTGGCGATGCCGGGCGTGTTCACCGCCGGGATCCTCGTCTTCATCGCGGCCTGGAACGACTTCCTGTTCGCCAACGTGCTGACGTCGACCGACGCCGCACGTACGGCCCCGGTCGCGCTGTCGTTCTTCCGCGGCGCGTCCCAGTTCACCGACCCCAGTGGGGCCATCGCGGCCGGTGCGGTCGTGGTGACGATCCCGATTCTCATCATGGTGTTGATCTTCCAGCGACGCATCGTCTCCGGCCTGACCGCCGGTGCGGTCAAGGGATAAAGGAGCCGGACATGGCAGACATCGTTCTCGACCGGGTCACGAAGCAGTACTCCGACGGCTACACGGCGGTCAAGGAGCTCAGCCTCGAGATCAAGGACGGCGAGTTCATGATCCTCGTCGGACCGTCCGGCTGCGGCAAGTCGACCGCGCTGAACATGATCGCGGGGCTCGAGGACATCACGTCCGGCGAGTTGCGCATCGGCGGCGAGGTCGTCAACAAGAAGGCGCCTCGCGATCGCGACATCGCGATGGTGTTCCAGAGCTACGCGCTGTACCCGCACATGACCGTGCGCGAAAACATCGCGTTCGCGCTGAAGCTCGCGAAGCGCCCGAAGGAGGAGATCGACGCCAAGGTCAAGGAGGCGGCGGACATCCTCGACCTCGGCCAGCACCTCGAGCGCAAGCCGGCGAATCTCTCCGGCGGACAGCGCCAGCGCGTCGCCATGGGCCGGGCGATCGTCCGCAACCCGAAGGCGTTCCTGATGGACGAGCCGCTGTCGAACCTCGACGCGAAGCTGCGCGTGCAGATGCGCGCCGAGGTGGCGCGGATCCAGAACCGCATGAACACCACCACGGTCTACGTCACCCACGACCAGACCGAGGCGATGACGCTGGGCGACCGCGTGGCGATCATGCTGCACGGCGAGCTCCAGCAGGTCGCCTCGCCGATGGAGCTCTACAACGCGCCGAAGAACCTGTTCGTGGCGGGCTTCATCGGCTCGCCGGGCATGAACTTCCTGCCCGCGACGATCGTCGACGGCGCCGCGAAGCTGCCGATGGCGTCCGTGCCGCTCCCGAAGGAGGTGCTCGACCGCATCGGCAAGATCGATCCGAAGCGCAAGCTGATCGCCGGCGTCCGGCCCGAGGACTTCGAGGACCTCGCGCTGGTGGCCGCCGAGGTGAAGGACCGCGGGACATCGTTCAAGACGAAGTTCGACCTCGTCGAGGCGATGGGCGCCGAGTACTACGTGCACTTCGGCGTCCAGGCCGATGCGCTGCAGTCCTCCGACCAGATGGAGGCGCTCCTTCAGGAGACGGGTGGCGTCACCGAGCACACCGACGAGGGCGAAACCGTCGTCGTCGCGCGACTGAACGCCGAGAGCAACGTCGAGGTCGGCGCGGAGACCGAGTTGTGGCTCGACGCGACGAAGATGCACTTCTTCGACGCCGAATCCGGCCAGTCGATCGCTAGCTGATCCGCAGCAGCAGCGCCTCGCTCGGGCCTAGCTCGAGCGGGGCGCTCGCCGCTTCGCGGTCCGGGTCGCTGGAGAGCACGAGCTCACCCTCGACCGCCAGCGGGAGCGCCTGGTCGGTGAAGTTGACCGCCACCAGGAGCCGCTCCTCCCCTTCGCGGGTCCACGCCATGATCCCCGGGCCTGCCTCGAACGGCCTCTGCGCTCCGGTCAGCAACGTGTCGTTGCCCGCGCGCAGGCGCGCGATCGCGCGCGTGAGCGCGAGCGTCGAGCGCGGGTCCTGGTCCTGGGTCTGCGCGTTGAGCGTGGCCGCGTCGGTGACGAACGGCAGCCACGGGTCCCCGGTCGTGAAACCGTAGCCAGGTGTCTCCGGCGTCCACGGGATGGGCGCGCGCTCGGGGTCGCGGCCGTCGACGTCCACGACCCGCTCGGGTGGGATCGGCGCGTCGGGTAGGCCCAGCTCCTCGCCCTGGTAGACGAACGGGGTGCCGCGCAGGGTGTAGATCATCAGCAGGATCGCCCGCGCCCGCTGCGCGCCGAGCCCGTCGTGGTCGAAGCGGCTGGCCGGGCGCGGCTTGTCGTGGTTGGCCAGGAACCAGGCCGGCCAGGCGACGTGCACCGCGGAGCCGGCGCGCCCCGGACCCCCCGCTTTTTCGGCCAGGGCCTCGAAGTCCGCGACCGACGTGGCGTATGCCTCGGCGTCCCAGTCCTGGTCGATGAAGACGAAGTTGTGCGCGAGGTGCAGCTGGTCGCCCGACTCGAGGTAGCCGACGATCCGGTGCAGGTCCTGCAGCGCCACCTCCCCCACGATCATCCGGTCGTCGTATTCGTCGATGACCTTGCGGATGCCTCGCAGGAAGCCGTGGATCGACTCCCAGTCCTCGTCGTGCCGGCGAGTGGCCTGCTTGTGGTCGCGCAGCAGCGGGTCCTTGGCGATCTTGGCGATCGCGTCCAGGCGCAGGCCGTCGACGCCCCGGTCCATCCAGAAGCGCAGCACGTCGTGCATCGCCGCGACGACCTCGGGGTTCTCCCAGTTGAGGTCGGGCTGCTCGCGCATGAACGAGTGCAGGTACCACTGCTCGGTCGACTCGTCGAAGGTCCACGCGGCACCAACCGCCTTGAAGACCGAGTCCCAGTCGTTCGGCGGCCCGCCGTCCTTGCCGTCGCGCCAGATGTACCAGTCGCGCTTCGGGCTCTCGCGGCTGGACCTGGATTCCTCGAACCATGGATGCCGATCGGAGCTGTGGTTGGGCACCCAGTCCAGCACCAGCTTGATCTCGCGCGCGTGGCAGGCCGCGATCAGCTCGTCGAGATCCGCCAGGGTGCCGAAGACCGGGTCGACGTCGCAGTAGTCGGAGACGTCGTAGCCGAAGTCGGCCATCGGCGAGGGGAAGATCGGCGACAGCCAGATCGCCTCGACCTCGAGCGCCGCGAGGTGGTCGAGGTGTGCCGTGATCCCGGCCAGATCGCCCACCCCATCGCCGTCGGAATCCGCGAACGAGCGGGGATAGATCTGGTAGATGGCACCGCGTTGCCACCACTTCGGCGAGCTCATGCGCTCGATTGTGCCCGGTATCCTCGAACCCATGCTTCGTCAGGCCGCCGCGCCGGTCGGCCTCATCATCGTCGGCGCCGTTGTCCTCGTCCTCACACACGCGTCGACGGCCGGTGCCGCCGCCGCCACGATGCTGATGGGCACCGCCTGCGTGATCGCGATCTCGCTCGTCTTTCTCGCCGTCGGGCGATCCGAAGATGCGGAGCGCGCGGCCGCCGCCGCTCCGCCGCCACCTGCGGATCCGCACGAGGGCGAGGCGGCACGGCGCTCGCGCCCCGGGCCGCCGCGCCGGCCGCTTTAGCCGATCACGTCGCGCGCCTCGACACGCTTGATGTCGTAGGTGACCGTGACCGACGGCCGTTGACCCGTGTTCGCGCCGATCATCTTCTCGATCACGCCCGTGTGCGCGTCGACGACCAAGGTCTCCTCGTAGCCGGGGACGACCGCCGTGTTGCGCAGGTCCAGCGTCGCGCCGTGGTCCTCGACCTTGACGCTTGGGATCGTGGCCAGCAGGCGCATCACGCCGGCGCGCACCTGCTTGTCCCCCGCCCCGGCGATCAGCGCGTCCAAGCAGGCGCCCCAGATGTGGTTGTCGTCGAGCGCCCGGGTCGACCTGACCCCTGGCTGCATCTTCGTGTCGCCCATGATGGCGGCGACCATCCCTTGGCGCGCCGCCTCCGGGGCCTCCTCGACGGCGGCTCTGGCCGCCAGCACCTGGCGGTTGATGACGTCGGTCCCCGTGTCGGTGGCCTTCCCTGCCCTTGCGCAGCCCCGCGAGCGACGTCGCGAAGTAGTAGTGGCCGTCGTCGAGGAACAGGTCGGCGGCGGCGAAGTCCGGGTCACCCGGCAAGCTCTGGTGACGGACCACCAGCGTCGCGTCGCCGGTCGGCGTCGGCTGCGCGGCGATCCGCTTGGAGAACGTGACGAGCGCCGCCTCGGCCGCGGCCGGCGCACCGAGCTTGCGCGCCGGCCCCTCGCCCGAGGGCAGCGCGCTCGCACCGACGACGATGGCGATCGCGAAGACCGCCACAGCGAGCGCGTAGAGCGGCGCCTTGCGCGGCGGCCGCGAGCCGCGACGCGATGGGCGCGCGGCGGCGCGGCGTGACGTGGAGGTCACGAACTCTGGCGCGCGCGGTGCGTCGTCCGTGCGGAGGGCGTACGCCAACAGGGCGGTCCGGGCGTACGCGGTCGCCTCGTCGGCCGGCTCCGTCACGTCGGGGCGGTGGTCGGTCAGCCACTCAAGCTCGTTCATCGTGGTTCCTGTCCAGGTGGGCGCGCAGCTGGGTGCGCGCGCGGTGGATGCGGGAGCGGACCGTGCCGACCGGGATGCCGGTGGCGAGCGCGATCTCGGTGTAGGTCAGGTCGGCCCAGGCGTGCAGCAGCAGGGCGTCGCGGTCGATGCTCGCCACCGACTGCAGGGCCGCGGCGAGCTCCGGCCCGAGCGCACGGGCCTCGACGCGGCCGAGCGCGTCCTCGGTGAAGTCGTGTTCCGCGGTGGCCGGCGGCTCACCACGCCGTGCGGCGCGGCGGAAATGGTGGCGCAGCAGGTTGCTGGCGATGCCGTAGAGCCAGGGGCCGGCGTCGGCGTAGCGGGGGTCGAAGCGTGCACGCTCGTCGAACGCGACGCGGAAGGTCTCGGCCGCGAGGTCCTCGCCCGCCGGTCCGGCCCGGCTCACGCACCAGCGATGGATCGCCTGCCAGTGGCGGTCGAAGACCGCGGCGAACGCCGACCCGTCGGCCAGTGAGGCCGAGATCAGGGCGGCGTCCGAGCTGAGTTGTTGGTCGAGCACTGGCACTCATTGCCGGCCCGACCGCAAACGGTTCGCGCGCTACAGGATCAGGCAGCTGGTGGTGGCGTGGGCGAACAGCTTGCCACCGTCCTCGGCGTACAGCCGCCCCTCGGCGGTCGCGAGCTTGCGGCCGACGTGCACGACGTGGCTGTCGGCCAGCACGCGGCCGCTGTCGGCGCTCATCGCCCGCACGTAGCGGACCTGGAGGTCCGACGTGGTGTAGCGCTGCCCGGCGGCGAGCGTGGTGTGGATCGCGCAGCCCAGCGAGGAGTCCAGCAGGGTCGCGGCGACGCCGCCGTGGACCGAGCCGATCGGGTTGTACATCCACTCCTGCGGCGTGACGGCGAAGATCACGCGGCCGGCTCGACGAGCGTGATCTGAAGTCGAGCAGCTCGGCGATCGGTGGCGGCGGAGCTCACCCGCGGCGATCTTGCGGATGGCGTCGAGGCCAGGCAGCGACGCCGCGGCCATGGCGGTGGCGAGCGGGTCCGACCAGCTGAAGGTCCGGACGCGCTCGCTGTCCACAGACTGGTTGCTTCACGCAACCGAGTACTACTACGCGCTCGTTCTGGCTGTCTGAACGCGTGCTCGGTGGCTGATCCGCTGGTCCTGGGCGCTCAGGGGCAGCAGCAGCGCCAGGCCCAGCCCAAGGAACGGGAGCAGCACGACGGTCCACATCACGGTTGACAGGCCGGCGGCGTCCGCGAGCAGACCGAGCAGCGCCGCGGCGACGCCGCCGACGCCGATCGCGAAGCCCAACGTCACTCCGGAGGCGACGCCGAGCCGGCTCGGCAGGTACTCCTGCCCCATCACGACCGAGACGCTGAAGGACATCACGGTCACGAAGCCGATCGCGGCCAGCAGGACCGCGGCGGCGATGTAGGTCGGAGCGAGCATGAACATCAGCAGCAGAGGGATCTGGGCGATGATCGAGCCGAGCAGGACCTTGCGCCGGCCGATCCGGTCGACGAGCCGGCCGCCGACGAGCGTTCCGAGCGCTCCGGCGACGAGCATCGCGGCGAGCGCGGTGTTCGCCGTCGCCTCGGTCGCGCCGTACTCGCGGATGAACCAGATCGGCGCGAAGGACTGCAGGCCGAAGTAGATCCCGGAGCGCACGGACACGACCGCGGTCAGCGTCCCGAACGCGCTCCAGTCGTCCTCCGAGCGATCGGCGTTGCGCACGCGGGCGGCGCTCTCCGCGGCCGCCGTCGCGCTGCGCCGCTTGAGCTTCGGCAGCTCGATGGCCAGGCCGATGGCCACCAGCAGCGGCACGATCGCCACGATCAGCGTTCCGGAGAGGCCGAACAGCAATACGGCCGGCGTGATCAGGATCGGGCCGAGCGCGAACCCGGCGTTCCCGCCGACCGAGAAGAGGCTCATCCCGGTGCCGCGGCGTGAGCCTGACGCGTAGTTGGCGTAGCGCGCGCCCTCCGGGTGGAAGGCGGCGACGCCGAGGCCGCCGATCCCGACGGCGAGGGCGGTGAGGCCAAAGCTCGGCGCCACCCCGGCGAGCCCGATCCCGATCGCCGCGAGCGCGACGCCGACGGGCATCAGCCACGCGAGCGAGAGCCGGTCCGAGACCGCCCCGAACGCGGGCTGGATGATCGAGGAGCCGACCGTGACGAACAGCAGCAGAGCGCCGACCGCGGCATAGGAATAGCCGCGCTCGGCGATCAGGAACGGGATCAGCGCGGGAACGGCGCCCTGACAGAGATCCGCGACCGCGTGGCCGGATGCGAGAGCGGCCAGGCCACGGCGGTCGAGGTCTCGAAAGGTTTCCGCCACGGCGGACTACATCAAAGCAGCCGCCGCGGTCCGTTTAGAAGCGACAAGCGTCACCTTCGACGTGCGCTCGTCGGCTCCCCTACTGAAGGCCCGCGCGCTCACCGCGAGCTTCTTGCGCTTGGCCAGCCGTCGCGGTTCCCGGAGCGAGCTTGACCTTGATCGACTTGCGCTCGCCCGCGGCCACTGCGAAGCCCTTGCGGCCGAGCAGCAGCGCCGCCTTCAGCTTGCCGGCCTTGAGCGCTCTTGGTCGTGAACATCGCGACGGTGCCGCGGCAGCCGGCGGTGCCCGCCGGGCAGGAGAGCTTGAGGGTCGCGACGCCCTTGTTGACCTTGGCGGTCTTGGCCAGCGTCGCCGCACCCGGAGCGGGAGCGGGAGCGGGCGCGGGAGCGGGCACGGGAGCGGGAGCGGGAACCGGGGTGGGGAGCACGGTCCAGTCGATGCTCTCGACGTCGCCCGCGACCGAGTCGACGCCCAGAGCGTCGGCGATCACCCTGTCGGTGCCCGAGCCGCCGAAGACGAAGCTCGCGACGTTGTCGCGGACATCGAGCGTGTCGTTGCCGGCGCCGCCGTCGGCGACCACCGTGATCGGGAGCCACGGCGTGCTGGTCAGCGTGTCGTCGCCGCCGAGCGCGTTGAGCTCGAAGTACTCGCTCGAGCCGATGCTGAGGTTGAACGGGCCCGGGTTCGTGCGGTCGTAGCGGACGCGGCCGTTCTCGACCTTGAGCGTCGAGGTGTCGGCGGCGGCCGAGAGGTTGGTCTCGACGCGGTCGACGCCGTCGTCGCCGTTCATCACGTCCGACCCGTCGCCGTTGTTCCAGACCAGCGTGTCGTCGGCGGCGCCGCCGTTGACGGTGTCGGAGCCGCGGTCGCCGACGATGCGATCGCCGCCGCCACCGCCGCTGAGGACGTCGTTGCCGTCGTTGCCGGCGATCAGGTCGGCGCCGTCACCCGTGGCGATCGTGTCGTCACCGGTGCCGGCGTCGATGTTCATCGGCACGCTGACGCCGGCCGCGGTCGTGAGCTTGTCGTTGCCCGAGAACGAGGTCAGCGACAACTTCTCGACGTTGTTGGAGATCACGTTGATCGGCGCCGGGCTGACGCGGTCGAAGCGGAAGCCGGCGCCGCTCGGCGTGACGGTGTTCTCGTCGTCGGCGTTGCCCTCGGTGATCAGGGTCTCGTCGACGCCCGCGTCGCCTTCGTTGACGTCGTTGCCGTCACCGTTGTTCCAGATGATCACGTCGTTGCCGGCGTCGCCGTGGATCGTCTCGTTGCCGCGGAAGCCCGTGATGCGGTCGTTGCCGTTGCCGGCGGAGATCGCGTCGACGGCGCCGGAGCCGACGATGATGTCGTCACCGTCCTCGGCGTTGATCGTGGAGGCCGCGAGGTTCGGGGCCGAGAAGTTGATGTTGTCGTTGCCGCCGCCCGCGTTGAGGACGACGGTGATCGTGCCGTCGGACGGGAGCGTCGCGACGCCCGCTCCGGGGTCGAAGTCCGTGGCGCCGGCGAGGCCGCCGACCGCGCCGAAGCTGTGCGTGATCAGGCCGGCGGCGTTGACGCCGAGGGTGATGTTCTCGGCCGTCGCGTCGCCCGTCAGCGTCAGCGTCGTGCCGGAGATCGAGGGCGTGACCGCGGCGTGGGCGGCGGCGGGGAGGGCGAAGGCCGCCACCCCGGCGGCGATCGCCAGTGCCGCGACGCGAGGAGGAGAGGTACGGATTCTCGGCTTCATGCCAGCGATGACGCCGGCCCTCCGCCGCGTATTCCTCAGCCGAGGCTCTCGAGCACGTCCCAGTTGCCGCCGCGCAGCGCGTCCAGGTACGGCGTGACGTCGACGCCCTTGCGTGATCGCGGTGCGGACGGGCGTCGACCTCGCGCCCGTAGCCGAGCAGGATCGCGCCGACGATCTGCCCGCCCGAGATGACGAGCTTGCGGTACTTGGTGCCGCCGTCGCCCTCGAGCGCGATCACCTCGTCGTCCGGCGCGGTGCGCTCGAAGTGGCCGATCGAGGTCAGCTCGATCCCGACGACCTTGAGGATCGTGACCGGCACGATGCCCTTGTAGGCCTTGTCGCCGCCCGCGGCGGTGTCGGCCGCGACCTCCGCCTGGGCGACCGCGGTCGGCCACAGGCCGGGCAGCTGGCTCGTCGAACTCGGCGACGTCGCCGGCGGCGAGCACCGACGGGTCGTCGGTGCGCATGCGCTCGTCGACGAGCACGCCGCGCTTGATCCGCGAGCCCGCGCCTCGCGGGCGAGCTCGACGTTCGGCTGGATGCCGGCGGCGACGAGCAGGATGTGCGCCTCGATGCTGCGGCCTCGCTGAGGTTCGACGGCGCGCAGGCGTCCGTTGGCGTCGACCGACTCGGCCTTCGCCTCCATCACGAACTCGAGCCCGAGGCCCTCGAGGTAGCTGGCGCAGGATCTCGGCCGCGCGGGCGTCGAGCTGGCGGCGCAGCAGGCGATCGGAGCGCTCGAGCACGACGGTCTTGAGCCCGAGCTTGTGCAGCGCGTAGGCGGCCTCGAGGCCGAGCAGCCCGCCGCCGGCGACCGCGCGCGCGGCGCGTCGCGGGGCGCTGGGCGAAGGCGCGCAGGCGCGATCGCGTCGTCGGCCGAGCGCAGGACCGCGGTCCCGGGCGACCCCGAAGCCCTCGATCGGCGGCACGAAGCTGCTCGAGCCGGTGGCGAGGATCAGGCGGTCGTACGTCGAGCCGCTCGCCGGTGCCGAGCGCGACCTCGCGCTCGGTAGCGGTCGAAGCCGCAGCGCGCGGGTGTTCAGCCACGCGGTGATCGCGGCGCTCCTCGTACCAGGCGTCCGGGTTGAGGTAGAGCCCCTGCATCGCGGAGCGGCCGTAGACGAGGCGCGAGATGCCCATGCGGTTGTAGAGGTGGTGCGGCTCCTCGGCGATCAGGTCGATCTCGACGTCGGGATGGCGGCGGCGCAGGTGGTCGGCGGCCGTCACGCCCGCGATCCCGTTGCCGATCACGACGACCTGCGCGACGATCTTGTCGTACTTGAAGCCGCGGACGCTGGCTCAGCGACGGGCGCCTCGGCCTTGTCGGGCGTGCAGCGCGACCTCGACCGGGCCGGTGACTCTTCACGCAGCACGCCATCCGCGTGTTCGCGGCGTAGCCGAGGCGGTTGAGCGTCGCGAGCTCGTCGTCGTCGACGGGCGAGGTGCAATCGCATGCCCGGACTTGATCGCGACCGGATCGGCTCCGCAGACGCCCATCCGGCAGCCGGCCTCGATCGCCATCCCGGCGGCCTCGGCGGCCTCCAGCAGCGTCTGCCGGGCTTGGGCGCGACGCGCTTGTTGTCGGGGACGAACGTGATCTCGGGCGCGTTGCCGCAGCGCGCGCGCGGCGCGACGCGAGCGGGCGCCGGCGCCGCCGATCGTCGCCGCGGCGGCGGGCGCGGCCGGCCGACGCGCGCTCGAGGAACGGCTTCTCCTTGCGCACGGTGCGCACGAACCAGGTGACGGCGAGCGCGATCGCCGCGGCGCGCGACCGCCCACGTCAACGGCTCGGCGGGCCGTAGGATCGGCGTCGCGAACCAGTAGAAGAGCGAGAACGCGACCGCGCCGTAGAGCGACGTGATCGTGTGCGCGGAGGTCTTGCATGAACGCGATCGAGCGTCGCGAACGCTGGCGACGCCCGCGGCGACGTAGATCGCCATCCAGCCGAGGCATCGTCAGGCCGCCGAGCCGTCCGGGACCACGAAGAAGCCGAGCGATCGAGGCCCGGGAAGGCGCCGACGAAGAAGCGCCGGTAGCCGCTCCAGTAGGTGTCGGCGTCGTTGAGATCGGCGAGGTAGGCGGCCCGCGGGTTGAAGTCGTAGCAGTTCTTGACGCAGCCGACGCACGGCTGGCAGTGCGCGTTGGCGACCATGCAGCAGCGGGGTCTGGCCGTAGATGCGCTGGACCGGCAGCAGCGGGCAGATCGTCGAGCACCAGCCGCTCTTGCCCTTGAGGAACATGCCGCCGGTGAACGCGGCGGTCATCGCGCCGAGCAGCAGCAGCGCGCTGCAGCGGGCCGCTGTCGTCGAGGCCGAGCCGTCGCAGGAAGACGAAGCAGCACGAACAGCGCTGAACGCGATCACGTAGCCGTATTCCTTCAGCCACGCGGGCGCGGTCAGGGCCTTCGTGAGCTTCGAGCGCCCGCGGCGTCTGGTTGGAGGCGGCGAGCGGGCAGAGGTTGCGCCAGATGCCCGGGCGCGACCAGGAACAGCAGCGGCAGGCAGCGGGATGACGACCTTCCACATCACGAACAGGCCCGTGTCGGGCGATGACGATCAGCAGGGCAGCGATGATGAGGCGCGACGACGAGGCTGCCGGAGCGGATGGCCTGCCACCTGCGCAACGGCAGGCGCGATGGGATCTGCGTGTAGTTGGGGAACGCGATCGGCGGCCGACCTAGCCGGCCAGCCGGTGTCTGCTCGCCGCCGGCGCGCAGGCGGGCGGACAGGATCCGGCCGAGGTCGAGCAGGATGTGCGCGGCCGAGCGCGGGATGGCGGGCGGCGAGCGCCTCGAAGCCCTCGAAGCTCGAGCCGCATCACCTCGCCGTCGCTCATCGCCTCGACGTCGACGGCGCGCGGGGCGCCGTCGAGGAACGCGGCCTCGCCGAGCGTGGTGATCGGGTGGATCACGCCGCTCGGGGCCCGCAGCCAGCCGTCGACGAGCAGGTACAGGGCGCGATCGCGCTCGCCCGGCCTGGAGGACGATCGTCGCCGGGGCGGAAGAGCAGCGTCTCGGCGTGATCGAGCAGCAGCGCCCAGTCGTCCTCGCCGCGGTCGTCGAGGAACCCGGGGAGGCCGTGCTCCGAGTCGGAGTCCGATGCGGTCGCCGGGATAGTCGAAGAAGCCCGTCGTGTCCATGCCGGTGCGGCCGACTCGTATGGCTGGATCCGGGTGATCGTGTGGTCGATTCGTGGTTGGTGACCCAGATCGACGCCGGCGCCGGAGGCGATGCCGAGCGGCCGCTCGACCGACCGGGATCGGCGAGCCGACGACGCTGGCCGGTCTGCTGATCGAGGCGCGTGACGCTGTTGTCGTCGTTGTTGCGTGACCCAGACGAAGCCGTTGCCGAACGGCGAGCTGGCGCGGGTTCGCGGCCGACCTTGATCGGTGCCGAGCTCGGCTCGCCCGTCCTGCGGTCCAGGCGGGTGACGGTGCCGTCGCCGGAGTTGGCGATCCAGGCGGCGCTCGCGGTCTCGATCACGCCGCGCGGGCGGTGGCCGACGGAGATCGGCGTGCCGACGACCTCGCGCGGTGGACGGGTCGATCCGGGTGACGGTGTCGTCGCCGCGAGTTCGTGACCCAGACGAAGCGGCGGCCGACGAAGATGCCGGCGGGCTTGGAGCCGACGCCGATCGGCCCGCCGACGATCGCCGGCGACGCGCGGTCGATCCGGTTGACGGTGTTGTCGTTGACGGTTGGCGACCCACACGAGTTGCTTGCCGAGCGAGATCGCCTCGGGCCGATCGCCGACGTGGCACCTTCGCGGTCGGGCACGAGCTCGCCCTGCGGCCTGGAAGCGCTGCGACGGCGTCCGACCCGCGCGCTCGCCGAGCCACACGACGCCCTTGCCGGCGACGATCCCGTCGGGCCGCGTGCCCGCGGGCCAGCGGCTTCCCGACGCACCTCGTTCGTCTCGGGGTCGATGACGGACAGCGTCGCCGCCCTGCTGGTTGGCGACGAACACCTTGCCGCCGCTGACGGCGACCCCGTCAGGCCCCTTGCCCCACCTGTGATCGTCGCCGACGCGCGCGCGGCTGCGCGGCGGCGGTCGCCGCGGTCGGCTTGGGCGGGCGACGCGGTCGCCGCGGCGGTCGCGGCGCGGCGCCGCTCGCGGCGCTTGCGGCCGAACACGCCGGTCGCGGCAAGCGCCGGCGGCCACCAGCCCGACCACGAGCACGCGCCGGAAGCCCGACGCCGCCACCACGCACCGGCTGCAGGGGCCAGACCCCTTTAGGTTCGCGTTGGCTCTGGGCGGCGGCTTTCGCGGTGGCCGCGTTTCTAAAGGGGTCAGACCCCTTTAGAGAGTGCTTTAGCTGCGGCGGCGAGCTCTCCGGCGGATGCGTAGCGGTCGGCTGGGTCCTTGGCCATGGCCATGGCGATGACGGCGTCGAGGGCGGCTGGGAGGTCGGGGCGGGCGCGGTGACGACCGGGGGCGGCTCGGTGATGTGGGCGTACATCGTCGCGATGTCGCCGCGCTTGTCGAAGGGGACGTCGCTCGGTGAGCAGCTGGAAGAGCACGCAGCCGAGCGCGTAGACGTCGGTGCGGGCGTCGATCGCCTCGCCGCGGATCTGCTCGGGGGCGGCGTAGTCGACGCTGCCGACGAACAGGCCGGTCTCGCGTCAGGCGCGTCTGGCGCGGCGTGCTTGGTGAGGCCGAAGTCGGTCAGGTAGACGTGGTCGGCCGGCGCCGATCAGGATGTTGGCGGGCTTGACGTCGCGGTGGACGAGGCCGCGGGCGTGGGCGGCGTCGAGGGCGGCGGCGACCTGCGCGACAGATCGCGCACGCGCGCCGCGGGTCGAGCCGCGCCGCTCGCGCGCGATCAGCGTTCGCGAGGTCGATGCCCGTCGACGAAGCGCATCGCGATGAACAGCTGGCCCTCGGCCTCGCCGGCCTCGTAGACCGGGATCGACGTTCGGGTGGTCGATCGAGGCGGCGGTCTCGCCACTCGCGCTTGAAGCGCTCGCGGAAGTCCGGATCGGCGGCGAAGTTGGCGGCGATCAGCTTCAGCGCGACCGGGCGGCCCGAGCGCGACCTGCGTCGCGCGATAGACGATGCCCATGCCGCCACGGCCGGCCTCCGCCTCGATGCGGTAGCCGGCGAAGGTGGAGCCGGGCGCGAAGGTGGGGGCGGGTGTGATACCCCCCACGACGCCGGCACCCCCGCGGTTATTCCGTCACGGCCCTCCGCCGGAGGGAAGTGATGACCTGACCGGTGATCCAGCGCCCGCCTCGGAGCAGAGGAAGGCGATCAGCCGGGCGGCGTCGTCGGGCTCGCCCCAGCGACCGAACGGCTCCTGCGCCAGCACCGCCGCGTACGTCTCGGGCGGGGCGTAGCCGGTGTCGGTCGCGCCCGGATCGACGGTGTTGAGCGTGATCCGCTTGTCCGCTACGGCCGCCGAGAGGCTGAGCGTGAGCTGGTGCAGCGCGCCCTTGCCCGCGATGTAGGGCAGCGTCAGGGCATCGGACCGCGGTGCTGGCCGGAGGTCATCAGGATCACGCGGCCGCCCTCGCGCCCGTCGTGGCGGGCGTGGAAGGCCTGCACGAGCAGCAGCGGAGCGCGGACGTTGACCGCGAGCGCGCGGTCGATCTCCTCCGCGTCGAGCTCGCCGAGGCCGAGTCGCTGGAGTGCGCGTGGTTGACGACGAGCACGTCGAGATGGCCGCGGGATCGAGCGTCGACCAGCGCCTCGGGCGCGCCGGGGTCCGTGAGATCGAGCTCGGTGTGCCCAGCCGCCCGGCGGCGTCGCGCGCCGTCGTCGGCGCCCCAGGGCTGCGCGGCGTCGTGCGGCGTCCACGACTGCGTGAAGACCGTCGCCCCCTGCTCCTCGAGCCGCTCGACGATCGCGTAACCGATGCCGACCCGCCGGCCGACACCCGGTTACGAGCGCGTTCACAAGCCCAGTTCGCCGCGTAGCTGCGGCGGTAGGCGGCGCGGGCGTCGAGGACGCGGCCCACGTAGTCGCGCGTCTCCTGGAACGGGATGTGGCTCGCGACGCGGAAGCGCTCGCCCCTGCGCGAGGCCTCGGCGCGCCACTCGTCGACTTTGCCCTCCCCCGCGTTGTAGGCCGCGAGCGTGAGAATCGTGTTGCCCTCGTACTTGTCGAGCAGGTAGCGCAGGTACCAGGTGCCGTAGGCGATGTTGATCTGCGGCGTGGCCAGATCGGCGCGCTCGAAGCGCGTGCCGCCGGACTTGTGCGCGATGTAGTCCGCGGTCTCGGGCATCAGCTGCATCAGGCCCTTGGCGCCGGCGTGCGAGGTTGACGTCGCGGAAGCGCGACTCGGTGTAGATGACGCCGGCGATCAGCGACGGGTCCACCTTCTTGTCGGCCGCCTGCTGGCGGATCACGTCCTCGTGACGCAGCGGGAGCTTGAGCTCCTTGACCGCATGGTCGGCGGGCTGGACGAGGCTGACCACCGCGATGATCACGAGCGCGAGGCCTCGCGCGAGCAGCAGTCGCCGGCGCAGCACCTGCATGCGGCGTGCGCGGGAGCGACCCGTTCGGGCCGCGGGCCGGCTCTGTCGGCGGGCGGTCGCAGGAGGTGCACTCATCGGCTCAGACCATCAGCTTCGCAAGAACCCCCGACAGCTCCTGCTCGAGATCGCGCAAACTGCCGGAGTTCTCTACAGCGTACGTCGCCCGCGCGGCCTTCTCGGCCTGTGTGAGCTGTCGTGCGGTGCGTTCGTCGAGCGCCTCGTGCCCGCGGGCCCCGGCGCGCTCGGCGCGAACCGCCTCGTCGGCGACGACGGCGATCGTCGCGTCGTAGTTGCCGTCGAGGCCCGCCTCGAACAGCAGCGGCGTCTCGACCACGAGCGCCCGCGGCGCGGGAGAACGCCGTGACTGCGCCTCGCGCCACGCCGCGATCCGCTGCCCGACCAGCGGCCACAGCAGACCCTCGAGCCAGCGGCGGTCCTCGTCGGTCGCGAACGCGTGACGCGCGACCGCGGGCCGATCCACCCGCCCACCTGGGGCGACCTCGTCGCCCCAGCGCGCCACGACAGCGGCGCGCACCTCAGGATCGTCGTAGAGCTCGTGGACGACCCTGTCCGCGGAAATCGTCGCCGCGCCCAAACGTTCGAGCGCGGCGAGCGCCTCCGACTTCCCAGCGCCGATGCCGCCCGTCAGGCCGACGAACGGCGGCGCGGTCACTCCTTCTCGGACTCCGCCTCCGCGGCCGGCTCCTCGGCGGGAGCCTCCTCGGCGGCCGGAGCCTCAGCCTCAGCGACCGGAGCCTCCTCGACGGGGGCCTCCTCGACGGCGGGAGCCTCGTCGACCGGGGCCTCCTCGACGGCGGAGCCTCCTCGACCGGGGCCTCCTCGACCGGGGCCTCGTCGACCGGCGGCCTCCGACGGCGGCGGCTCGTCCTCGTCGACCGGGGCGTCCACGACGGCGGCCTCGGCGGCCTCCGCCTCAGGCGTGTCGTCCTCGACGATGCCACCGGCCTGCTCGGCGAAGACGTCCTCGGACAGGCCCAGCTCAGGCATGTCCTCGAGGTCGCCCACGTCGCCCAGACCGTCGGTCTTACGCGGCAGGACCTGGCCCTCGACCCGCTTGATCGAGAGCGAGAGCCGGCGGCGCTCGGAGTCGATCTCGAGGATCTTGACCTTGACCTCGTCGCCCGGCGCGACGATCTCGCGCGGGTTCTCGACGTGCTGCTGGGCGAGCTCGGAGATGTGCACGAGCCCTTCCACGCCCTCGAGAATCTCGACGAACGCACCGAACGCGACGACCTTGGTCACCGCGCCCTCGAGCTCGTCGCCCACGTGGTAGGTGTCGACGACACGCTGCCACGGATCCTCCTGGGTCTGCTTGAGGCCCAGGGAGATGCGCTGGCGATCGCGGTCTATATCGAGAACCTTGACCTCGACGGTCTGGCCGATCGACAGGATCTCGCTCGGGTGGTTGACGTGCGACCACGAGAGCTCGGAGATGTGGATCAGGCCGTCGATGCCGTCCAGGTCCACGAACGCGCCGAAGTCGACGATGTTCGAGATCTGGCCCTCGATGATGAGGCCGGGCTGCAGGCGTTCCAGGATGGCCTGGCGCTGCTCCTTGCGCTCCTCCTCGAGCACCGCGCGACGCGACAACACGACGTTGTTGCGAGAGCGATTGAGTTCTATGACCTTCGTCTGGATCGTCTGACCCAGGTACTCGTCCAGGTTCGGCACACGGCGGATGTCGACCAGCGAGGCGGGCAGGAAGCCCCGCACGCCGAGATCGACGATGAGGCCGCCCTTGACGACCTCGATGACCGCGCCGTTGACCGGCTCGCCAGACTCGGCGGCAGCTTCGATCTTGCGCCAGGCGCGCTCGAAACGAGCACGCTTCTTGGACAGGATCAGGCGGCCGTCCTGATCCTCCTTCGTGAGGACGAGAGCGTCGACCTCTTCGCCGAGCTCCACCTCCTCATGGGGATCGACCGACTTGCGGATCGAGAGCTCGTTATTGGGGATGACCCCTTCGCTCTTGTAACCGATGTCGACCAGGACTTCGTCCTTGTCGATCCGCACGACTTTGCCGGTAACGACGTCGCCCTCTTCAAAGGGGACGATCGTTGCGTCGTAGTTGGGGACGATCTGGCCGTCGATCTCGAGGAGCATCCCGTCGGAGCCCTCGACGACGCGAGCATCCGGGATGGCAGGGGGAGTGAGCGTGGCTTCCATTAGCAGCCGGATACTGTAGCGAGAATGCCCGTACGAGCCACGAAGCGCGGGGCCGCCCGCGTGCCCTTTCCCCACGGTGCCGATGCCGACGTCCTGATCTGCGGCGCATCCTTCGCCGGGCTGACCGTTGCACGCGAGCTGCGTTCGACCGGAGCACGGGTGCTCGTGCTCGACCGTTACGAGATCGGCGAGCGCCAGACCTCGGCCTGCGCGGCACCCACGGAATGGCTGCGAAACCTCGGTCTTGAGGCCTCGATCCTGCAGACGTTCGACTCGTTGGTGCTCCACACCGCCGGCCATCGAGGCCGCCCGCTGGCCGCTGCCGTTCACATTCTCGACGTTCGACTACAGGCAGCTGTGCGCGCTGCTGGCCGAGCAGGGCGGCGAGGCCGAGTTCGAGACCGCCAAGATCGAGTCACGCACCGCAAGCACCGTGCACACCGACCGTGGCGACGTGACCGCGCCGCTGATCGTCGATGCACTGGGCTGGAGACGGGTGCTCGGTCCGGGGGATAACGTCCAGCCGCCCGAGGCGCCGCTCTCGCGCGGCCTCGAGGTGCATCCGGCCGGCACCGGCGAGGACCTCGAGCTCTGGATCGATCCGCGCTACGTCGACGCCGGCTACGGCTGGTCGTTCCCCGCGCGCGACGAACTGCGCATCGGCGTGGGCTCCTTCGATCCGCACGACCCGGTCAAGCAGCCGACGCTGCGCCTCGTGGAGGACGTCGCCGCCGAGCCGCACGGCTACCAGGGCAACTGGATCCCCCACCGGATCCGCCCCGCGACCGAGGACGGCGTGTTCTTCGTCGGCGACAGCGCCGGGCACTGCCTGCCGCTCTCCGCCGAGGGCATCCGCACGGCGTTCTACTTCGGGATCGCGGCCGGGCGCGAGTTGCGCGCCGTGGTCGAGGGTCGTCAGAACCGCGCGCAGGCGCTGAAGCGCTACCACGCCTTCAGCGGCTCGCATCGCTGGAAGTACGAGACGATCTACCTGACCCAGCAGTCGGTCCGGCACCTGCACGGCCGCCCGCTCGACACGCTGACGCGCCTGTTTTCGCGCCCGCGCGCGGCGAACTGGGCGTTCCGGCACTACCTGGACATCGCACCGCCGCAGTTCGCGGTGCCGGCGCCGCCCGCAGCCGTGAGGACGGCGCCGCGCGAGGTCGCCGCGTGAAGCGCGGCTACTCGATCACATCGGTGGAGTCCTCCAGCGGCTGCAGGTAGGACCGCTCGGCCGTGCACTCGGGCACGGTGATCACCCAGCCGCTACATCGTCCAGGCCCGCCTTGATCGCCTGGGCGAGGAGGTCGATGTGCTCCTGCTCGCAGATCAGCGGCGGCGAGACCGCGACGCCGCCCAGCAGCGGCCGCACGAGCACTCCGGCCTCGCGTGCGCCCGCCGCGAGCCGGGCGACGGCGCCGGCGTCCGCGTCGGGCGCGACCGCGACCGCGGCGAGGAAGCCGAGGCCGCCGCGGACTTCGCCCGCCGCCGGATGGTCGGCGAGCGGCTTCAGCGCGTCATACAGCGGCTGCTCAAGATCGCGGCCGCGGCGGATGATGTCCTCGCGTTCGTAGATCTCGAGCGTCGCCAGCCCGGCCGCGCAGACGGTCGGATGCCCGGCATAGGTGGCGCCGTGACGGAACATCGGCCCGCCGGGCGCCTCGAAGAAGGGTGCGGAGACGGTCTCGTCGACCACGACGCCGCCGAGCGGCAGATAGCCCGAGGTGACGCCCTTGGCGAACGTGATCATCGCCGGCTTGACGTCCTCCCAGCGCTCGACGCCGAACCAGGTCCCGAGCCGGCCGAAGCCGCAGATCACGGAGTCGATCACGAGCAGGATCCCGTGCTCGGCGCAGAGGTCGGCCGCGCCCTGGATGTAGCCGTCGGGCGGGACGTGGACGCCGCCGGCACCGATCACGGGCTCGCAGAAGAACGCCGCGACCTTCTCGGGCCCGACGCGCCGGATCTCCTCCTCCAGCGCGGGCAGCGAGTCGAACGGGACGCTGGAGATCTGCGGGACGAGCGGGCCCCAGTTGGTCACGTTGGCCTCGATCCCGCCGAGCGAGGTGCCGAAGCCGTGCGTGCCGTGGTAGCCCTGGGTGCGCGAGATCAGGTGCACGCGCTCGGGCTGGCCTTGATTGATGAAGTGGCGGCGGGCGAGCTTGGCCGCGACGTCGATCGAGTCGCCGCCGCCGCTGGTCAGGAAGACCTTGGCGTTCTCCATCGGGGCGCGCGCGGCGAGCGCGTCGCACAGCTCCTCCGCCGGGCGGTTGGAGAGGTCGGCGAACGTGTGGTAGGCCTCGATGCGCTTCATCTGCGCCGCGACGGCGTCGGCGATCTCTGTCCGGCCGTGCCCGAGGTTCGCGTACCAGAGCGACGCGGTGCCGTCGAGATAGCGGCGGCCGCCGGAGTCGAAGACCCACGGTCCCTCGCCGCGCTCGATGACCAACGCTTCGCGCGAAACCGCGCCCATGTCCGCAAAGGGGTGCCAAAACGCCATGCGCGTCAACCTATCGAGGAGCGAATCGCGACCGCCGCCTCGCGCACGGCGTCACGGGCGATCGCGGTCGTCTGCCAGCGCCAGAAGCCGTGGATCGCGCCCTCGCGGCGGCGCAGCGTGACCGGGACACCGGCCGCCTCGAGCGCGGAGGCGTAGGCCTCGCCCTCGTCGCGCAGGACGTCGTGGCTCGCGGTGAGGATGTACGCGGGCGGGGCGCCTTCCAGGTCGGTGGCCCGCAGTGGCGAGGCGTCCGGGTGCAACCCGTCGGCACCGTCCAGGTACAACCCCCAGAAGCGCTGCATCGCCGCCGCGGTGAGCCCGTAGCGCGCGTCGAATTCGGCGTAGGACGGCGTGTTCACGCCCGCGTCGGTGACGGGATAGACGAGCAGCTGGAGCTTGATCTGCTCGCGCAGCCGGCGGGCGACGACCGCCGCGAGGTTCGCGCCCGCCGAGTCCCCGGCGATCACGTCGGGGGCGAGCGCGCGCGTCACCGCGAACGCGTCCTCGAGCCCGGCCGGAAAGGGATGCTCGGGCGCGAGCCGGTAGTCGGCGCTGACCACGCGGGCGCC
Organism: uncultured Solirubrobacteraceae bacterium; assembly: GCA_963848475.1. Lineage (GTDB taxonomy): Bacteria > Actinomycetota > Thermoleophilia > Solirubrobacterales > Solirubrobacteraceae > Solirubrobacter. The sequence continues at coordinate 203,507 of CAWKDW010000016.1, forward strand.
CGACTCGCCCGCCAGCGCGCGGCAGACGGCGTCGACGGAGTCCAGCGTGCCCAGCACCCAGCCACCGCCGTGCAGGTAGACGACGGTCCCGCGCGCTTCCTCGGGCTCGTAGATCCGCACCGGGACGCCGCCGGCGGTGTCGTCGCGGACGTGCGCGATCGGCGGCCCCTCCCCGGCGAGATGCTCGGTCTCGGCCAGGTGCGCGGCCCGCGCCTGGTCCACGGGCACCGTCTCCGGTGCCGGGCCGTCCAGGCTGTCGAAGCCTTCGAGGATCTGCTGGATTTCGGGGTCGAGCACCCCCGGCAGGCTAGGCGACGAACTGGAAAGCGCGCGACGAGGCCCTGCAAGTCCGCGGCGGAGCCCTGCAGATCGAAGGGGATCGCTTCAACGGGCGGACCGCGCGTGCTTGCGCGCCGGCCGCCCGCTGACGGGCCGTCCTCAGCGCCGGATCAGGCGAATCAGGATCAGGAGCGCGACGACGCCGCCGACGACCGGGATCGCGCGCTTGATCACGGCCTCGCGACTCGCCTCACCGAGGTCCAGGACGTCGTCCGTCGGGCGCGTCGTGGTCTTCGTCGAGGTTCCGGACGAGGCGCTCGGGATCGTCGGCTCCGCGTCGGCGCTGGAGACGCCGGAGGAGGCGCCGGCGACGCCGGTGTCCTCGACCGTGGTGCTCGGCTCCGCCGCGGCGGCCTCGGGCTCCGCCGCCACTTCGGCCTCCGGCGCGGCGGCCGCGGCGCCGTCGCTGCGCATCTCCTCCGCGAGGCAGTCGGCGAAGCGGCCCATCAGCTTGGCCGAGACGTCCTGCATGACGCCGCGGCCGAACGAGGCCGCCGGGCCGGTGATGCGCATGTCGGTGACGACGGAGACCTTGGTCCCGTCCTCGACCTCGGTCATCGTCGAGGTGATCGTCGCCGCGGCCGTGCCCTGACCGCGAGCGTCCTTGGCCTGCGCCTTCATCGCGACGACGTGGGCGACCTCGTCGGCCTCCTCGATCTTGACCGTGCCCTTGTAGCTCGCCGTGATCGGCCCGATCTTGATCTTCATCGCGCCCTTGAAGACGCCGTCCTCGCCGCCGCCGGGCTCGACCGTCGCGCCCGGCAGACAGGGAGCGACGCGGGGGACGTCCAGCAGGACCGCCCACGCCTGGTCGATCGACGCTGGAACCGTGAACTCGTTCTCAAGCTTCATCTCGGGCCTCCTCGAAAGTCTTGCGGGTGAGATTAGTCCGCGACGATCAGGTACGTACCCGCGGCCAGCAGTGCCACTCCCGCGAGCTTCGCCGCGGTGATCGGCGAGCGCTCGACTCCCAGCCACCCGAAGTGGTCGATCGTCAGGGCCGCGGCGAACTGGCCCGCGAGCGTCGCGGCGCTCAGGCCGCCGACGCCCAGGGCGCGAACGGTCCAGACGATCGAGCCGACGTACAGCGCGCCGACCAGACCACCGCCGACGATCACGTACAAGGGCGCCTTGCCGACGTCGGCGAACCCGCTGAACTGCCCGGCGAAGGCCGTCAGCAGCAGCAGCGAGACGAAGGAGACGCCGAGGGCGATCGTCGTCGCCGGCAGGCCGCCGGTGGAGCGCGCGAGCTGCGAGTTCAGCGGGCCCTGGAGCGCCACCACCGCACCGATCACGAGCGCCACGACGAGCGCCACGTTCTTGTCCATCAGGTCACTTGGCGCTCAGCCAGTTCTCGCCGACGCCCGCGTTGACCGTCAGCGGCGGGTCGAGATCCGCGGCGCCGACCATCTCGCGCGTGACGATCTCGGTCGCCCGCTCCATCTCGTCCGGCGGACCTTCGAAGAGCAGCTCGTCGTGGATCTGGAGGATCGTCCGGGTGGACAGGCCGGCCTCGATCAGCGCGTTGTGGGAGTTGACCATCGCGATCTTGATGATGTCGGCGGCGGTGCCCTGGATCACGGTGTTGACCGCGAGCCGCTCGCCGAGGCTGCGCACCTGCCAGTTGCGGGCGCGGATCTCCGGGATCTGGCGACGGCGCCCCAGCAGCGTCGAGACGTAGCCGTGCTCCTGGGCCTGCGTCGACCGCGTCCTTCATGAACTGCGCGACGGCGGGGAACCGCTCCAGGTAACGGTCGATGAACTGCTTCGCCTCGTCCTGCGGGATCTGCAGCCGGTCGGCGAGGCCGAACGCGCTGAGGCCGTAGACGATCCCGTAGTTGACCATCTTGGCCTTGCTGCGCATGCCCACGTCGAGCTGGTCGGGCGGGAGGTCGAAGACGGCGCTCGCGGTCTCGGTGTGCACGTCCTCCCCGCGCAGGAAGATGTCGCGCAGGACCTGCTCATTGGCGATGTGAGCGAGGACCCGCAGCTCGACCTGGTTGTAATCCACGCTCAGCAGGACGTTTCCGGGCTCGGGAATGAAGCAGGCGCGGATCTCGCGGCCGGTCTCGGTGCGGATCGGGATGTTCTGGAGGTTCGGGTTGATGCTCGAGAGGCGGCCGGTGGCGGCCGTCGTCTGCTCGAACGTCGTGTGCAGGCGGCCGTCGGCCCCGATCCAGTTCGGGAGCGCATCCAGGTAGGTCTGGGCGAGCTTGGACAGCTCGCGGAAGCGTTCGATCCTGGGGATGATCGGGTGCTCGTCGCGGATCGCCTGCAGCACCTTGGCGTCGGTGCTGAAGCCGGTCTTGCCGCGGCGCTTGCGGCTCAGCTCGAGTTTCTCGAACAGCACCGCTCCGAGCTGCTGCGGCGAGCCGATGACGAACTCCTCGCCCGCGAGGTCCCAGATCTCGCGCTCGAGCTCGATGACCTGCGCCCGGATGCGGGTCGCGACCGTCTCCAGCTGCTTCGTGTCGAGCTTGATACCGGCCTTCTCGGTCTCGCGCAGGACGTGTACGAGCGGCAGCTCGACCTGCGTCATCAGGTCGGTCAGGCCGCGCTCCTGGACCTGCGGGCGCTGGGCCTTCGCGAGCTCGTAGATCAGCACGGCGTAGGTCGCCAGCTCGTCGCCGGCGTCGGCCGCGATCGCGCGCTCCTCGGCCAGCTCGTCGAGCGGGTAGCCGCGGCGCGCCGGGTCGAGCAGGTAGCCGGCGACGGCGGTGTCGAAGACGAGGTTCTTCGGCACGTCGCCGAGCGCCTTGGCGTCGTGGGCGATCACCGGGCGGTCGCCCGCGGACTGGATCACGAGCGACGGGTCGTCGGTCTCCCCCGCGAGCGCGATGTTGCCGCCCGCGTAGGCGGCGAAGCGCCACATCGGCTCGCGCGGGATCAGCTCGCCCTCCGGCGCCTCCGGCGGCGCGAGCGTGATCACCAGCTCGTCGCCCTGCATCCGCGCGATGTCGCCCGGGTGGCGCGCGAGGCCCGTCTTGACCTGGATCGTCGTGACGTCCTCGGGGCGCGGGATCGATTCCAGCTCCGCGGCCTCGAGCGCCTCTTCGAGGCGGCGGAGAGGATCGCGGAGCTCCCAGTCGCGGAAGACCGTACGCAGGTTGGTGCGGTCCGGCGTGCGCGTGAACTCGGCCTCGAGGTCGATGTCGATCGGCACGTCGCGGACCATCGTCGCCAGCTGCTTCGACATGCGCGCGTTGTCGGCGTGGTCGGTCAGGTTCTGCTTGCGCTTGGCGCCGGTGATCACATCGATGCTCGCGAGCACGCCCTCGAGGTCGCCGAACTTCTGCAGCAGGTCGGCGGCGGTCTTGTCGCCGATGCCCGGGACCCCCGGGATGTTGTCGCTGGTGTCGCCCTTGAGGCCGATGAAGTCCGGGACGAGCTCGGGCGGGATGCCGTAGCGCTCGATCACGGCCTCGCGGTCGTAGACCTTCACGTCGGTGACGCCGCGCGAGGTCGACATGATCCGCACGCCGTCGTCGACGAGCTGGTAGGCGTCGCGGTCGCCGGTGACCACCATCACGGGGATCCCGCGCCCCTTGGCCTGTTCGGCGAGCGCGGCGATCACGTCGTCGGCCTCGAAGCCCTCGACCGAGATGTTCCGGTAGCCGAACGCCTCGACCAGCGGGCGCAGGTGCGGCCACTGCAGCTTCAGCAGGTCGGGCCGCGACGAGCGCTGGGCCTTGTAATCGGCGCTGATCTCCTTGCGACCCGACATCCCCGCGTCCCAGACCACGACGGTCGGGACCTGGCCGTAGTCGGTGAGGATCTTCACCAGCATCGACGCGAAGCCGAAGATGGCGTTGGTCGGCCGTCCGTCGGAGGTCGAGATCGACTCCGGGAGCGCGAAGAACGCGCGGTACGCAAGTGAGTTCCCGTCGATCAGGAACAGCTCGCGAGGGGTATCTCCGTTACCTCCGGCCATGGTCAGAAGGCTAGTGGTCGTCAAGCTGTCCACGAGTGCCGGTCTGGCCCGTTGGGACCGCTATGCTGGCCACGCGGCTTCCCGGTGCTTTGCCGCGCCCGGACGCCTCGCCCTCGCGCGCCCTTTCACTCACGACACGCGGCGCGCCGACCAGCCAGCAGCCAGAGGTCCAACACCATGACCGAGACGCCCTCCCCTGAGGACAAGAACGAGACCGCCACGACGCCCGAGCCCGAAGCGGCGGCGGCCTCCGAAGGGAGCAGCGATCCGGCCCCGCCGGTGACGGCCGAGGAAGCGACCGCCGAAGCGGCGATCGCACCGGACGCGCCCGCGCTGGACGAGGCACCGGCCGCCGAGGCCGAACCGGTCGAGACGCCCGTGGTCGCTGAGACCGAGGCCGAGGCCCCGGCCGCCGCGGACACGCCGGCCGCGACGGCGCCCGCCGTCGAAGCCGCGCCCGAGGCTCCGGCCGCCGAAGCGCCCGTCGCAGAGGTCGCGCCCGAGGCTCCGGCCGCCGGGACTCCCGCCGCCGAAGTGCCCGCCGCGGAAACCGCCGGTGAGGAGAAGCCCGCGGCCGAGACGCCCGTGGAGGCTCCGGCCGCCGAGGCTCCCACCGCCGAGCGCCCAGCTGCCCGGCCGCCGAGGCGCCCACCGCCGAAGCCCCGGCCGCCGAGGCGCCCGCCGCCGAAGCCCCGGCCGCCGAGGCGCCCGCCGCCGACGCTCCGGCCGCTGAGGCGCCCGCCGCCGAAGCTCCGGCCGCTGAGCCGCCCGCCGCCGAGGCGCCCGCCGCCGAGGCTCCGGCCGCCGACGCGCCCGCCGCCGAGGCGCCCGCCGCCGAGGCTCCGGCCGCTGAGGCCCCGCCGCCGACGCTCCCGCCGCTGAGGCGCCCGCCGCCGACGCTCCGGCCGCTCAGGCGCCCGCCGCCGACGCTCCCGCCGCTCAGGCCCCGCCGCCGACGCTCCGGCCGCTCAGGCGCCCGCCGCCGAGGCCCCCGCCGCTCAGGCGCCCGCCGCCGACGCTCCCGCCGCCGCGGCTCCCGCCGCTGGCGCTGCGGCGCAGCCCTCCGCTGACGGTTCCGCCGCTCCGCAGGGGCAGCGTCCGCCGCGGCAGGACCGGGCCGGCAAGCCCGAGCGGCCGCGTCGCCGCCGGCTGACCGCCGCTGAGCGGCATCGCCGGACGTTCTTCGCGAAGCTGACCGAGCTGCGCAAGCAGGAGCAGGCGGCGCTCGAGGGGCCGGAGGATGCGGCCACCGAGGGCATGCCCGGTGAGGACGCCCCGATCGTCGTCGAGGGTGCCGAGGGCGAGGCCCAGCCGGTCGCCGAGGGTGAGGCGCAGCCGCAGGCCGCCGCTCCGGCGGCTCCGGCCGCTCCGCAGGCTCCCGCGACGTCGCCGACGCGTTCGGCGCGTGCGCAGGCACGGCTCGCCGCGGCGATCGAGCGGGTCGGCGGTCCCGAGGCCGTGCTCGAGGCGCTGCAGCCCAAGCGTCGCGACGACGGCGAGACGATGAAGTGGTCTTCGGTCTGCGCCGAGCAGGCTCAGGGCGTCAAGCCTGGCGATCCGACGTTCACCGCGTGGGTGCGCCTGGCGGCGACGCCGGTGCGTGACGTCAAGGCGATCGTGAACCCGCGTCCGGCCTACGACCAGCGCGGCGGCCGTGGCGGCCGTGGGCGCGGCGGCGGCCAGGGTGGCGGCGGCCGGCCCGGTGGCGGCGGCGGATACGGAGGCGGCGGCGGCCGTGGCGGCGGAGGCGGTCGCTACGACCGTGGCGGTCGCGGCGGCGGCGGTGCCGGCCGAGGCGACGTCGAGCAGCACGGCCGCGACGGCAGCTTCCGCTCCAGCGTCCGGATCATCGGCCTCGAGGCCCTTGAGGACGCGGTCCGCGGCAACGAGAAGTCCCAGGACGACGACGGCGGCAACGGCGCCAACGGCTCCGAGGACCTCGCCCGCCAGTCCTGAGCATCATCGAGTGTCGACTTTCACCACTGGAGGTTGTGAAAGTCGACACTCGTTTGCGTTTCAGCCTGGAGGCCCGATCGTCGCGGCCTCCGGGCCGAAGCGTGAGACGTAGCCCGGGTGCACCGCGCCCCAGCGAGCGCCCGCGTCGACCGACGCGCCCGACAGCGACGCGTCGAGCACATCCAGACAGGCGTGCCAGCCCGCGGCGTCCCGCGCGGCCTTGCCGATCTCGTCGAAGCGGTTGATCAGCGTCAACTCGCACCCGGCGCCCGCCGCGCGCAACTCGAGCCGCAGCGTCTCGTCCCCCTCCCAGCGCAGTTCCATCGCTGACGGCGGCGAGAACTCGACCATCGAGCCCGCGAAGTCCGGGCCCTCGCCCTCGCGGAACACGAATCGCAGCGGGGCGCCCGCGGCCCGCTCCCCCACGACGTCGAACGGAAACCACGCCGCAAGCCCCTCGGGCGAGGTCACGGCGTGCCAGACCGCGTCGACCGAATGAGCCAGCGCACGGACGAAGCGCAGCTCATAGCGCCCGTCCGCCCAGAACAACTCTCCATCTTTCATAACTACTAGGTTATATGACAGAACGTGAGATGCTGAGCCACATGCCTTCAGTCTCGGCGCAGTACTCGATCGTCCTCCGCATGGAAATCGACCACCAGCCCGGCATGCTGGGCCTCGTAGCCACAGCGATCGGCGAGGCCGGCGGGAGCATCGGTTCGGTGGACCTCGTGGCGATCGAGGACGGCCACACGCTGCGCGACATCACGGTCGAGACCGCGGGCGAGGAACACGCGACGCGGATCGGCGCAGCCGCGGGCGCGGTCGATGGCGCCCACCTGGTCGAGATCACCGACCGCACGTTCCAGATGCACGTGGGCGGCAAGATCGAGCAGCGCAACAAGCTCCCCGTCCGCACGCGCGACGACCTCAGCATGGCCTACACGCCCGGCGTCGCCCGCGTCTGCACCGCGATCGCCCGCGACCGCGACAAGGCCTTCCAGTACACGATCAAGCGCAACACGGTCGCGGTCGTCTCCGACGGCAGCGCCGTGCTCGGCCTCGGTGATATCGGCCCCGAGGCGGCGATGCCCGTGATGGAGGGCAAGGCCGTGCTCTTCAAGGAGTTCGGCGGCGTCGACGCGTTCCCGATCTGCCTGTCGACCAAGGACCCCGAGCAGATCATCCAGACGGTGATCAACATCGCGCCCGGCTTCGGCGGCATCAACCTCGAGGACATCAGCGCGCCCCGCTGCTTCGAGATCGAGGAGCGCCTGAAGGCCGTCCTCGACATCCCGGTCTTCCATGACGACCAGCACGGCACGGCCGTCGTCACCCTCGCCGCGCTGATGAACGCGGCCAAGCTGACCGGCAAGGAGCTCAAGGAGCTCCACGTCCTGATCGTCGGGCTCGGCGCGGCCGGCATCGCCGTGGCCAAGATCCTGCTGCGGGCCGGCGTCACCAACATCGTCGGCTGCGACAGCCGCGGCGCGGTCCACACCGACCGCGCCGACTATCAGGACGGCTCGATGCCGCCCGTCAAGCGCTGGTTCGCCGAGGCCACCAACCCGGAGCGGCGCGCCGGCGGCCCCGCCGACGTCGTCGAGGGCGCCGATCTGTTCGTCGGCCTCTCGGGCGCGCGCGTCATGGCACCGGAGGCGCTCAAGAAGATGAACCGCGACGCGATGGTCTTCGCGATGGCCAACCCGAACCCGGAGATCACGCCCGAGGAGGCGCGGCCGTACGCAAGGATCATCGCCACCGGCCGCAGCGACTACCCGAACCAGATCAACAACGTCCTCTGCTTCCCCGGCATCTTCCGCGGCGCCCTCGACGTCAGGGCGAGGGACATCACCGAGGAGATGAAGATGGCCGCGGCGCGCGGGATCGCCTCGATCGTCGCCGACAACGAACTGCGCGAGGACTACGTGATCCCGAGCGTCTTCAACCGCGACGTGGCCGATGCCGTCGCGGCCGCGGTCGCCGACCAGGCCAAGGCGCAGGGCGCCGCCGAGGCGCACGGCTCGGAGATCGGCTACGCGCCCGGCGAGACACAGGAGTTCAAAGCCGTCCGCCCCTGAGCGCCGTACCCCAGACATGCGCATCACGATCACCGGAGCGAGTGGGCTGATCGGCAGCCGCTTGGTCAAGCAACTCGAGCAACGCGGCGACGAGGTCACGAAGCTCTCCCGCAGCACCAACTGGAACCCGGCCGACGGCCCCGCCCCCGCGGAGCTGCTCGCCGGGCGCGACGCGATCGTCCACCTGGCGGGCGAGAACGTCGCCCAGCGTTGGACCGACGAGACCCGCAAGGCGATCCGCGACTCGCGTGAGATCGGCACCCGAAACCTGGTCGCGGGCATCGAACAGGCCGACGAGAAGCCGAAGGCGCTGATCAGCTCGAGCGCCGTCGGCTACTACGGGCCGCACGGCGACGAGCGCCTCGACGAGGACACGCCGCCCGGCACCGATTTCCTCGCGGAGGTGTGCGTCGTCTGGGAACGCGAGGCGGACAAGGCCGCGGCGCTCGGGCTGCGGGTCGTCAAGGTCCGCACCGGCGTCGTGCTCGACGCCGACGGCGGCGCGCTCTCGAAGATGCTGCTCCCGTTCAAGCTCGGCGGCGGCGGCCCCGTCGCCGGCGGCGGACAGTACATGCCCTGGATCCACATCGACGACGTGGTCGGCATCTACCTGGCCGCCATCGACAGCCCGAGCTGGCAAGGCGCGGTCAATGCCAGCGCCCCGGAGCCGGTCACCAACAAGACGTTCAGCAAGGCACTCGGCCGCGCGCTGCACCGCCCGGCCGTCGCCCCGATTCCCGGCGCCGCCATCCGGCTGCTCTACGGCGACATGGCCGAGATCGTGACCAAGGGCCAGCGCGTGATCCCGCGCCGCACGCTCGATCTCGGCTACTCCTTCCAGCACCCCGACCTGCATGAGGCACTGCGCGCCGCCGTCGGTTAGCGGACCGAACGCACCAAGTCGTTCGACAGGAAGCGACATTCGCGGGCCGCAGCAGCCATCATGGAGTGAGAAGCATGGGCGATCTCCCTCCGGACCTCGACCGCCTGGGCCACGCACTGACACACGCCACCGCGCGTGAGGTCAAGCGTCGCAACCAGCGCGCTGAACGCCGCCGGCGGCTGTGCGGCTGCGTGCTCGCGGGCCTGCTCGTGTTCGCCGCGATGACCCCGAGCCATCTCGGCCGTGCCGATCAGCCGAACTTCCTGCCGTTCGCGATCGAGCCGGCCGGCGCCGCGGTGATCTGCGATCAGCTGCGCGGGCAGGACTTCAAGTACAACGACGCCTGCATCGAGCGCCATCCGGCGCCGCAGGCCGCCCGCTGAAGCGCGGGCGACCCGGGCGCGAAGACTTCAGGCGGACTCGCGGGCGGCGCGGTCGCCGCGACCGAACGGGCCGAGCTGCTTCCACCTGGACTCGGGCTTCGCCGGCCACACGAGCCAGACGATGACGGCGACGACCGACAGGCACATGCCCGTGGCGATGCCCGGCTTGTCGCCGTAGCCCTTGCGGTTGGAGAGGTAGCTGGCCACGATGCAGGACAGCAGCCAGAGATAGAGGAACCAGAGGGCCCAGGCCCCCATGAGCGCGAAGACGGTCATGTTCCGAGATACGCCTTCTGGACTTCGGGGTTCGTCCGCAGCGCGTCCGAGCTGTCGGACATGGCGACCGTGCCGGTCTCGAGCACGTAGGCCCGCTTGGAGACGTCGAGCGCGAAGTTCGCGTTCTGCTCCACCAACAGGATCGTCATTCCTTCCTGGTTGATCTTCTCGATCGTCTCGTAGATGCGCTCGGTGAGCACCGGGGAGATGCCCATCGACGGCTCGTCGAGAAGCAGCACCTTCGGGTTGCCCATCAGCGCCCGTCCGATCGCGAGCATCTGCTGCTCGCCGCCGGACATCGTGCCCGCCTTCTGGCTCTGACGCTCGTCGAGGCGCGGGAAGAGCTCGAAGATCCGAGCAAGGTCCTTGTCGATCACCGCCGTGTCACGACGCAGGTACGCGCCGAGCTCGAGGTTCTCGCGGACCGTCATGCGCTGGAAGCACTTGCGGCCCTCGGGCGACTGGCAGATGCCCCGCCCGACGATCTCCTGCGGGGGAAGCATCGAGATCTCCTCCCCCGCGAGCTTGATCGATCCGGTCCGGGGCGGTGTGAGCCCCGAGATCGAGCGCAACGTGGTCGACTTGCCGGCCCCGTTGGAGCCGATCAGCGTGACGCACTCGCCCTCTTCCACGGTCAACGAGATGCCCTTGAGCGCCTGGATGTTGCCGTAGTAGGTCTTGATGTCGTCGACTTCGAGGAACGCCATTACTTCCTCTCCCCCGTCTCGGAGGCGGACTTGCCGAGGTAGGCCTCGACGACGCGCGGGTCGGCCCGGACCTCCGCCGGCAGCCCTTCGGCGATCTTCTCGCCATGGTCGAGCACCGTGACGCGCTCGGAGACGCGCATGATGACCTTCATGTCGTGCTCGATGAGCAGGATCGTCATCCCCCGCTCGTCGCGCAGCCGGTGCATGAAGTCCGTGAGCGCGGCCGACTCCTGCGGGTTCATGCCGGCCGTCGGCTCGTCCAGCAGCAGGACCTTCGGGATCCGAGGCCAGTGCGCGGGCGATCTCCACCCGGCGCTGATCGCCGTAGGACAGGTTGATCGCGAGGTGGTCGTGCCAGCGCTTGTCGATGCCCACGTAGGCCAGTTCCTCGTGGGCCTTCTCGCGCACGTCACGCTCTTCCTTGCGCGCCTTCGGCGTGCGGATGATGCTGCCGGCGAGGCCGGCTCGCATGCGCGAGTGCTCGCCGATCATGACGTTCTCCATCGCCGTCATGGTCGAGAAGAGGCGGATGTTCTGGAACGTCCGCGCCATCCCGGCCTTCATGACGTTGTCCGGCCGGGCCCCGGTGATGTCGTGCCCGTCGAAGTCGATGGTCCCGAACGTCGGCTTGTAGAAACCGGTCAGGATGTTGAAGAACGTCGTCTTACCGGCGCCGTTGGGGCCGATGATCGAGACGATCGACTTCTCGGGCAGCGCGAACGAGACGTCGTTGACCGCCGTCAGGCCACCGAACTGCTTGGTGATGTTGACCGCGTCCAGCACCGGCGCCCCCTTCGGGAGCTCGGTGCGCACGGGTCCTTGGTTGTCTGTCGCGCTCATACCTGGGCCACGTGGAGTTCGGTTTCGGTGTTCTCGAAGTCCTCGTTCATTTCCATCTTGTGCCGTCGCTCCGGGATCAGGCCCTGCGGGCGGAGGATCATCATCATCACGAGCAGGAACCCGTAGATCGAGAACGTGATCTGCGTGGCGTCGAAGTCAAAGCCGAGCTTGCCGGGCCATGAGTTGATCACGTCCGGGATCAGCCAGGTGTTGATGAACGACAGCGCGACGGCGCCGACCACGACGCCCCAGATGCTGCCGAGGCCGCCGAGGATGACCATGGCCAGCACGAGGATCGAGAACGAGAACTCGAACTGGCTGGCGGTGACGGTGTTCAGGAACGAGCCCAGGAACGCGCCGGCGATGCCGCCCATGGCGGCACCGGAGGCGTAGGCCTGCAGCTTGGTCTTGACGGCCGGGACGCCCATCGCCACCGCGGCGATCTCGTCCTCACGCAGGGCGATCCACGCGCGCCCCAGCCGCGAGTCGCGCAGGCGGAAGTTGATGAAGAGCACGAAGCCGACCATGACCAGCGCGAACCAGTACCACGGTCTGAGGTTCAGCAGGCCGAACGGATCGATGAACGGCAGGTCGATCTTGTCCACCGGCGAGATGCCCTGACGGCCGGCGGTGAGCGGCTGGCCGTGGATCTTGATCTCGTCGCCCTGAACGGCGATGCGGCCGATGATCTCGCCGAAGGCGAGCGTCACGATCGCGATGTAATCGCCGCGCAATCGCAGCGTCGGCAAGCCGATGATGATGCCCGCGACGGCCGTCGCGATCACCGCCAGGACCAGGATCAGCAGGAAGTTGACGTGGATGCCGGGCAGCTTGGAGGCCGGCCCGGAGACCAGGAAGTGCCAGCCCTCGCCGCCACCGACGAGCGAGAAGAAGCCCGAGCCGAAGTAGCCGGCCGTGTAGGCGCCGATGGCGAAGAACGCCACGTAGCCGAGGTCCAGCAGGCCGGCGAAGCCGACGACGATGTTGAGGCCGAGGGCCATCGCGATGTACGCGAGGGCCTGCGTGCAGGTCTGGATGAACGTGTCGCCGTTCTGGAAGAAGAACGGCAGGAACGCGGCCGCGATCAGCAGGATCGGGACGAGGGCCTTCTCGAACCACGGCGGGAACTTCGGCCTGGGCAGCCTGCCGCCCCGCGCAGTGCCGCCGGGCTGTGGTGTCGTGGAGGCGCTCATCCGGCATCCCTCGTCTGCTCGCCGAGCAGGCCCGACGGCTTGAAGACCATGATCAGGATCAGGTACCCGAAGACGACCGCGGGTGTCCACGCGGAACCGATCCGGTTGTCGGAGATCTGCTGGATGCAGCCGATGATCAGGCCGCCCAGCACAGCGCCGCGCAGGTTGCCGATGCCGCCCATGACCGCGGCGGTGAAGGCGATCAGCCCGCCGGTGAAGCCCTGGAAGTACCAGATCGTCGTCTGGTAGAGCGCGTAGATCAGGCCCGCGGCACCGGCCAGCATGCCGCCGATCAGGAACGTCAGCGAGATCGTCGTGTCGACGTTGATGCCCATCAGCCTCGCGGCCTCAGGGTCCTGCGCCGTCCCGCGCATCGCCTTGCCGAGGCGCGACTTGCCGATGAAGGTGGTCATCACGATCAGCAGCGGGACCGTGACGCCGACCGAGAGCACATCGGCGTTCTCGATCGTGACACCGAAGATCGTGGCGACGGTGTGCTGCGCGTTGATGAGGTCGGGGATGCCGGCCTGCGAGCCGCCCCTCCAGAGCAGGCCCACGTTCTGCAGGATGAAGGAGAAGCCGACCGCGGTGATCAGTGGCGCGAGCTTCGGTGCCGCGCGCAGCGGTCGGTACCCGACCCGCTCGATCATCGCGTTGAGCATGCCCGAGCCGATCATCGCCACGATCAGCGTCAGCAGCAGCCCGAAGAACAGCGCCGCCGTGTTCATGCCCCTGGTCAGGCCGATCGTCGTGAAGAACGAGGCCGAGATGAACGATCCGATCATGAACACCTCGCCGTGGGCGAAGTTGATCAACTCGACGATGCCGTAGACGAGGGTGTAGCCGATCGCCACCAGCGCCCAGATGGCACCGTTGGAGATCCCGGCGGTCAGGTTCTCGCCCAGGCGGACCAGGTTCCCGTCGTCGACGAGATCCGTGATCGCGTAGTACAGCGGCAGAGCGAGCAGTACGAGTACTAGCCCGTATTTGCCGAGTAGCGCCCTGATCCGCTCCGAAGCGGATGGGCCGGCGGGGATGCTGGCGGCTTCCATAGATCTAGATGTGTCTCCGAATAGGCGACCGGCCGGGAGTGGGAAACCCCCACTCCCGGCCGAGCATACGCCTTATCGGAACTGCTTAGCCGGCCTGAGCCTTGATGGTCTTGTCGAACACGAGCTCGCCGTCCTTGACGGAGTAGATGCCGTAGTCGGTCAGCGTCGTGTCGCCGTTCTCGTCGATCGAGTACGTACCGAGGACGCTGGCGCGGTCCTTGGTCTCGAACAGGGCCTTGATGACGTCGGCCTTGTCGCCCGTCTCGGAGCGCTTGATCGCGTCGAGCGCGAGGTTCATGGCCTCGTAGCCGTAGATGGCGTACGGGTCCGGGTTGTCCTCGCCGTACTTCTCGCTGAAGGCCTTGAAGAACTCCTGGCCTTCCGGCGGGTAGGAGTCCGGGTTCAGGGTCGCGACGGACACCTTGACACGGTCCTGGAGGCTGGCGGGGATGCCGCCCTCCTTGGGATCGACGAAGCCGGACTCGGCGACGCCGTCCGGGCCGTAGAGCTTCGCGTCCGGCAGAGCCGCGCCGAAGTCCTTGTAGAGCTGGACCGCGTTGTTGGCGGTGACGCCCGCGTACACGAAGCAGTCAGCGCCGGCGCTCTTGGCCTTCTGGGCCAGGGAGCGGTAGTTCGCGGCGTTCTTGTCGATCGCCTCGTTGGAGATGATCTCCAGGCCCTGCGCCTTGGCCGCGAGGTCGATGTTGTTGGCCAGGCCCGCGCCGTAGACCTCCTTATCGTTGGTCAGCTGGACCTTGGTGCAGCCGTCCTCCTTCATGAGCGTGGCCAGAGCGGCGCCCTGGATCGTGTCCTTCGGGACGATGCGGGTGTAGTTGCGCGTGCCGTTCGGGTAGTACTTGTCCGGCTCGCCGGGGTTGGAGCCCGGCTGATCGGTGGTGAGACCGACGGCCGTGTTGGCCGGCGAGATCATCGGCACGCCGGCCTCGTTCAGGATCGGGATGGCGACCGCGGCCGCGCCCGAGTTGAACGTGCCCAGGTAGAGAGCGGTGCTGTCGTCCTGTGCGGCCTTACGAGCGTTCGCGGACTCCTGCTCCGGAGTCCAGTTGCCGGCCTGAGCCGTGGAGTCGTCGAGCGACTCGTACTTGATGGTGTGGTTGCCGGCCTTGCCGCCCGCCTGCTCGAGCGCGAGCTTCGCGCCGTTGACGACAGCGGTCGTCTGGACGCGCGAGGCGCCCTGCAGCGGGACCGACGAGTAGATCGTCAGGTCCTTGCCGGCAGCAGCGGTACCGCTGCTGTCGGAGCCGCTCGTGGCCGGGGCCGGATCATCGTCGCCGCCGCAGGCAGTTACGCCCAGGGCAAGCGCCGCCAATAGGCAGCTAGAAGCTGCCAGGAACTTAGATTGCAAAAGGAACCCCTCCTCATGAGGCTCGTATTCGAGCGGCGATTCTACGCACGCCCAGTTCACGCATGCAACAGCCTAGACCGGTTACCAGCGGATAACCGAACTCAATCGGACCGTAAAGTACGGCCAACGCAGGGGGCTACTGGCGGCGGCCGGGAAGCGCCGGCAGGATGATCCGTGTCCCCGCCGCGAGCACCACGAGCGCCATTCCGATCAGGAAGGCGTCGAAGGACTTCATCAGGTCAGTCCCCCAGAGAACGATCCAGAGGGCGAGTCCGGCTATCAGCGTCAGCAAAAGTCCCATGCGGCGCGAAGGCTAGCGGACGAGGGCGTCCGCGAGGTCCGTGACCACGGATGCCGCCGCAGCAGCGGGATCCGAGCCCTGTTCGACCGCCTCGGCGACCGCTCGCACGAGCCGGGATCCGACGATCACGCCATCCGCTCCGGCGTCCGCGGCGGCCGCAGCCTGCCCACCGGTGGAGATGCCGAAACCGAGTGCCACGGGGACCGGGCTGTGCGCCTTGACCCGAGCGATCAGCGCACCGGCGTCGGTCTGCGTGGCGGCCCGCTCCCCCGTCGTTCCGGTCACAGAAACCGTGTAGACAAATCCACGCGCTTTGCTCCCGATTGCGGCGAGCCGAGTGTCCGCGGTGGTCGGTGCGACGAGCGGCACGAGGGCAATGCCGTGCGCATCGCACGCCTCGAGGACGCCGGCGGACTCCTCAAGCGGCAGGTCGGGGACGATCAGACCGCTGATCCCGCGACCCGCGAGCTCGGCGGCGAAGCGCTCCGGCCCGCGGGCGAAGAGCGGGTTGGCGTAACACATCAGGACGACCGGGAGCAGCTCGGCGATCCGCTCGCCGGCCTCGAGCACGGTGTGCAGCGTCGAGCCCGCGGCGAGCGCCTTCGTCGCCGCCTCGTGGATCACCGGACCGTCCGCGAGCGGGTCCGAGAAGGGCACACCGAGCTCCACGAGATCGGCCCCCGCATCGGCGTAGGCGGTGGCGATCGCGACCGACGTCTCGATGTCCGGGAAGCCGCCCATCAGGTACGGCATCAGCGCGGCCCGCCCGCGGGCGGTGGCGAAGGCGGCCGCGATCCGCTCGGCGCCGGTCTCGCTCACGCCAGGCCCAGCTTGTCGAGCGCCTCGGCGAGGTCCTTGTCGCCGCGGCCCGAGAGGCAGACGAGATCGATCGTCTCGGGGCCGGCCTCGACGCGCCCCGGCCCGAGGACCCAGGCGACGGCATGCGCGGACTCCAGCGCGGGGATGATCCCCTCGAGCTCGGCGAGGCGCTGGAACGCGCGCAGCGCCTCGTCGTCGGTGACCCCGGTGTAGTGCGCCCGCCCGGTGTCACGCAGCCAGGCGTGCTCGGGGCCGGTGCCGGGATAGTCGAGCCCCGCCGAGATCGAGTGCGCTTCGAGGATCTGGCCGTCCTCGTCCTGCATGATCGCCGAGTAGGCGCCGTGCAACACACCGCCGCGACCGCCGACGGTGAGCGGCGCGCCGTGGCGCCCGCTGTCGAGTCCTTCGCCGGCCGCCTCGACGCCGACGAGCTCGACGGCCGCGTCATCCACGAAGGGCACGAAGGTGCCGATCGCGTTCGAGCCGCCGCCGACGCAGGCGATCACCCGGTCGGGCAGTCGCCCGGTCTTGTCGAGGATCTGCGCGCGGGCCTCGTCGCCGATGATCCGCTGCAGGTCGCGCACGAGCGCCGGGAACGGCGCCGGCCCGACGCACGAGCCGATCGCGTAGTGCGTGTTGCCCACGTTGGCCACCCAGTCGCGGATCGCGGCGCTGACGGCTTCCTTGAGCGTGCGCGCGCCCGCGTCGACCGGCACCACGGTCGTGCCGAGCAGGCCCATCCGCTGGACGTTGGGCGCCTGGCGGCGCATGTCCTCGGTACCCATGTAGACGAAGCAGTCCAGGCCGAGCAGCGCGCAGGCGGTCGCGATCGCGACGCCGTGCGAGCCCGCGCCGGTCTCGGCGATGATCCGCTGCTTGCCCATCCGCTTGGCCAGCAGCGCCTGGCCGAGCGCGTTGTTGATCTTGTGCGCGCCCGTGTGGTTGAGGTCCTCGCGCTTGAGATAGACCGGGTGCCCGACCTCGTCGGACAGTCGCTGCGCGAGGTACAGCGGTGACGGGCGCCCGACGTAGTCGTTGAGCAGCGCGGTCAGCTCGGCCTGGTAGGACGGATCGTCGCGGGCGACGATCCACGCCGCCTCGAGCTCGACGAGCGCCGGGATCAGCGTCTCAGGGACGTACTGGCCGCCGTAGGGGCCGAAACGGTGCTCGATCGCGGTCATATGACTTCTACGGGCGTGACGGCCGCAAAGAACGCTTCGAGCTTCGCGGGGTCCTTGATGCCCGGCGCGGACTCGACGCCCGAGGCCACGTCGACGCCCCACGGCCGTGCGGCCTCGATCCCGGCGGCCACGTTCTCGGCCGTCAGGCCGCCGGAGAGCAGGTACGGGACCTTCGAGCGCCAGTGCTTGACGAGTCCCCAGTCCCAGGTCTTGCCCGTGCCGCCGTACAGGCCGGCCTGCGAGGTGTCGAGCAGGTGGAAGTCGGTGCGGAAGCGCGCGGCGTCCTGCAGGTCGGCGGCGTGCCCGATCCGGACGGCCTTGATCACCTTCGCGCCGGTCCGCTGCTTGACGGCGGTGCAGAACGTCGGCCCCTCGTCGCCGTGCAACTGCACGTGCGTGAGCCCGAGCACGTCCACGGAGCTGGCGATCTCGTCGATCGACTGGTTGACGAACACGCCGACCAGCTCGACCTTGCGCCGCATCACGCGGGTGATGCCGGCCGCGACGCCGGGGTCGACGGCGCGCTTGGACTCCGGCCAGAGGATGAGCCCGAGCGCCCAGGCGCCGAGCTCGACGGCGTACTCGGCATCGTCGAGCTGCGTGATCCCGCAGACCTTGATCCTGGTCACGTGTGAGCACCGCCGGTGAGCTCGCGGCAGGCGGCCTCGATGTCGGGCGCGCGCATCAGCGTCTCGCCGATCAGCACCGCGTCGACGCCGACACGCTCGAGCTCGTCGAGCTGCTCGCGGGTCGAGAAGCCCGACTCCGAGACCACGGTCTTGCCGGCCGGGACGTCGGCCAGCAGCTCGTAGGTGCGGTCGATGTCGACGCTGAAGTCCGACAGGTCGCGGTTGTTGATCCCGAGCACGTCGGCCTCGAACTCCAGCGCCCGCTGGAGCTCGCGCTCGTCGTGGACCTCGACCAGCGCGTCGAGGTCGAGCGCGGCCGCCTCGCTGCAGCAGCTTGCCGAGCTCCTTGTCCTCGAGCGCGGCGACGATCAGCAGGATCGCGTCGGCGCCCGCGGCCGCGGCTTCGTAGAGCTGGTACTTCTCGACGATGAAGTCCTTGCGCAGCACCGGCAGCGTCGCGTTGGCGCGCGCCTCGCGCAGGTCGTCGAGCGAGCCGCCGAAGTGGAATGGCTCCGTGAGGATCGAGAGGGCGGCCGCGCCGCCGCGCTCGTAGGCCTGCACGACCTCGGCGACCTTGGATCCCTTGCGGATCTTGCCCGCCGACGGCGACCGTCGCTTGTGCTCGGCGATCAGCGACACACCAGGGCGCGTGAGCGCCTCCGAGAACGGCCGGAACCCCTCGGCGCGGCGCTCGAGCGCCTTCTCGAGGTCCTTGAGCGGCACCTCCTTGCGGCGGCGTTTCACCTCGGCGCGCGTGTCGTCGACAATGTCGTCAAGCACGCTCATACCGGTGCCAGCTCCCTCGTTAGTGATGCCAATGCGTCCAACGCGGCGGCGGCGCGACCATCGTCGATCGCCGCCTCGGCGGTGCGCACGCCCTCCTGAAGTGAAGCGACGTTCCCGGACACATAGATCGCCGCGCCCGCGTTGAGCACCGCGACGTCGCGCGCGGGACCGGGCTCGCCGGCGAAGATCCGCCGCGTGGTCTCGGCGTTGACGTCCGGCGTGCCACCCGTCAGCGCGCCCGCATCGGCGCGCGCGAGGCCCACGTCCTCGGGAGCGACGTCGTAGGCGCGCAGCTGTTCGCCGTCGACCTCGACTACGCGCGTGATCCCCGACGTGCTCATCTCGTCCAGACCGTCTGCGCTGGACACTACCAGCGCTTTTCGAGCGCCAAGCCGGGCCAGCGCGCCCGCGATCGTCTCGAGGAAACTCGGGTCCGAGACGCCGATCACCTGGCGCGTCGCTCCCGCCGGATTGGTCAGCGGACCGAGGAAGTTGAAGATCGTGCGGACCGCCAGCTCCTTGCGCACCGGGACCACGAAGCGCGTGGCGCCGTGATGGGCGGGGGCGAACATGAACCCGAAGCCGACCTCGGCGATGCAGCGCGCGACGGCGTCGGGCTTGAGGTCGATCCGGACGCCGAGCGCCTCGAGCACGTCGGCGGAGCCCGAGAGGCCCGTGGCGGAGCGGTTGCCGTGCTTGGCGACCGCACAGCCCGCCCCGGCCGCGATCAGCGCGGCGGTGGTCGAGACGTTGAACGTCGGCCGCCCGCCGCCGGTGCCCGCGGTGTCGATCAGGTCGGCCTCGCGACCGGTCGTCACCGGCGTCGCGAACGCGCGCATGGTCGTCGCCAGGCCGACGATCTCCTCGACCGTCTCCCCCTTGGTGCGCAGCGCGACGAGCACGCCCGCGGTCTCCACCTCGGAGGCGTTGCCGGCCATGATCTCGGCCAGGACCGCGGCGGTCTGCTCAGCGGTGAGGTCGTGGCGCGACGCCAGGGCGTCGATCGCCTTGGTGATCACTGGATTCGGCATCAGTCGTCCGTCAGGAAGTTCTTCAACAGCTGCTTCCCGTCCGGCGTCAGCACGGACTCGGGATGGAACTGGACGCCGACGGCGGGCAGTTCGCGGTGACGCATGGCCATCAGGACGCCGCCGCCGTGGGCGGTCGCCTCGAGCTCGTCCGGCAGGTGGTCATCCACGACCAGCGAGTGATAGCGCGCGACGGGCAGTGGACTCGGCAGTCCCGCGAAGATCCCCTTGCCGTCGTGGGTGATCTCGGTCGTCTTGCCGTGCACCGGGAGGTGGCGGATGACCGTGCCGCCGAAGGCCTGCCCCATCGACTGGTGGCCGAGACAGACGCCGAGGGTCTTCACGCCGGCCTCGGGGAAGCGGCGCATGACCTCGATCGAGATCCCGGCCTCGTTGGGCGTGCACGGGCCCGGCGAGACGACGACGCGGTCGTAGTCGCGGCTGAGCAGCTCGTCGACCGACACGACGTCGTTGCGCACGACCTCGAGCTCCGCTCCCAGCTCGCCCAGGTACTGGACGAGGTTGTAGGTGAAGGAGTCGTAGTTGTCGACCATCAGGACTCTCATGGCCACGCCGCCTGTTTGACCGCCAGCTCGATCGCCTTCACGACGCCCGCCGCCTTCGCGCGCGACTCCTCGTACTCGTAGTCGGGCTTGGCGTCGGCCACGGTCCCGCCTCCGGCCTGGATGTGCGCCATCCCGTCCTTGACGACGACGGTGCGGATGCAGATGCAGGTGTCGAGCTCGCCGCCGTAGGACAGCCAGCCGACGGCGCCGCCGTACGCGCCGCGCTTGACCGGCTCGAGCTCGTCGATGATCTCCATCGCGCGGATCTTCGGCGCGCCGCTCAGGGTGCCGGCGGGCAGGACGCTGCGCAGGGCGTCGATCGCGCTGACCTCCTCGCGCAGGGTCCCGGCGACCTGGGAGACGATGTGGATCACGTGCGAGTAGGTCTCGACCTCCATCATCCGCTCGACGTGCACCGAGCCGTTCTCGCACACGCGGCCGAGGTCGTTGCGGCCGAGATCGACGAGCATCACGTGCTCGGAACGCTCCTTCTCGTCGGCCAGCAGCTCGGCGGCGATCGCGGCGTCGTCCTCCCCGCGCGGGCGGGTGCCGGCGATCGGCCGGGTCGAGACGTGGCGGCCGTTGACCGTCAGCAGCGGCTCGGGTGAGGCGCCGACGATCTGGAAGTCCTCGAAGTCGAGGAAGTACATGTACGGCGACGGGTTCACGGCGCGCAGCCCGCGATAGATGCTGAACGGCTCGACCGGCGTGGGCGCGCTCCAGCGCTGGGACGGGACCACCTGGTAGGCGTCGCCGGCGTGGATGTACTCGATGATCCTCGAGACGTTGGCCTCGAACTGCTCGCGCGGCATGTTGGACTCGAAGACCGGCTCCTCGCGCGGGCCGTGCGTCTCCAGCGGCGGCAGTGGGCCGGCGAGCCGGGTTCGAACCTGGCGGATGGCCTCCACGGCGCGCGCGTGGGCGGCGTCGATCGAGCCCTCGTCGTCGAGGTAGGCGTTGGCCAGGATCGTGACCGTGTGGCGCAGGTGGTCGAAGGCGACGATCACGTCGGAGAGCATCAGCGCCATGTCCGGCAGGCCGAGCACGTCCGGGTTGGGCTCCGGCAGGCGCTCCACGGCGCGCACGCAGTCGAAGCCGAAGAAGCCGACGGCACCGCCCGCGAACGGCGGCAGGCCGGCGATCTCGGCCTGGCGCACCTCGGTCACGGCCTCGTGCGCAAGCGTGTACGGGTCTCCGCCGTCGGCCAGGCTCCAGCGGATGACCCGCTTCGGGCGCCAGCCGATGAACGAGTAGCGACCGACCTGCTGACCCTGCTCGGCGGACTCCAGCAGGAACGCCGGGCCGTCGCCGCGCAGCTTCAGGAAGGCGGAGACGGGTGTCTCGCAGTCCTCGATGAAGGAATGCGTGACCGGGACCAGGTTGTGGTCGCCCTCGATCGCCCGCGCCTCTTCCAGCGTCGGCGAGACCTCGAGGTGCTCAGCGACGGCGGGCAACGAGCACCTCCCCGGCGTCGGCGAGGCTCATGCCGCGGCTGCGCAGCAGCACGGCGAGGTGGTAGAGGACGTCGGCGGCCTCGTTGGCCACGCGCTCGTCGGACTCCTCGCGGGCGGCCCGCACGACCTCCTCGGCCTCCTCCTGGACCTTCTCGCCGATCAGCGGCGGATCGGCCAGCAGCTTGGCCGTGTAGGAGCCCTCGGTCGGCTGCTCGGCGCGCTCCTTCAGCGTGCGCTCGAGACCCGGCAGCGCTTCGTAGGGCACGGGCGGCTCGAGGTCGCCGGTGAAGAAGCACGTGCGCTCGCCGGTGTGGCAGGCCGGCCCGGCGGGCTCGACCAGCGCGAGCACCGCGTCGTTGTCGCAGTCGAAGCGCAGGGCCTTGACCGCCTGCGTGTTGCCGGAGGTCGCGCCCTTGTGCCAGAGCTCGTTCCGGGAGCGGCTGAAAAGGTGCAGCTCACCGGTCTCGCGGCTCAGCCGGAGCGCTTCTTCATTCATGTAGGCGAGGGTCAAGACCTCGCCGGATCGCCAATCCTGAATGACGCACGGCACAAGGCCGCGATCATCGAATCGAAGCGAATCTGGACTAGGAGGCTCCATTGGGAGCCGGGGAGTTTAGGCGCCCTGCTCGGCCCAGGGAGAACGGCGACCCAGCGGCGCGGCGCGTCCGACCAGCGGGCGGCGGTTCCAGTCATGCGCGTAATCGCGGTGCAGGCGGTAGACCGCCCACAGGAAATAGATCGACGCGGGCACGCCGAGGTTGTCGAAGAAGACGCTGCGCGGGTCGCTCACGGTCAGCATTCCTGCCACCGGATGCGAGAGCGCGCACGTCGCGAAGACCCCGCTCATGGCGGCTCCGGAGAGCGACCAGCCGTCGAGCAGCGGGTACCGGGCCAGCCGGGTGCGCGCCGTGTAGTAGCCCACGAGCGCGTAGTTGGCGAACAGGATCAGCGCGGACAAGACTCCCTGACTGATCGGCGCTTCGCCGGCCCGGGGAGACTGCGCCTGTCAGGCACCCGACGCATGTCCGGGCGGTGCCAGCGCCAAGTACCAATCAAAGGCGCGCCGGCATGGGCGTTCGCGTCCCATCACGCTCAGGAGCGCCGTCAGCGCGCGCGGCGGGATCCGCGGAAGCGTGCGTTGCAGCGCCAGCGCCCAGGCATACGCCGGGGCGTGACCGCGCGAGAAGGCCGCGTAGCGCTCGAGCGCCTGCTCACGCGTCTGGCGGTGCTCCAGCACCGCGCGCAGTTCGCGTCCGGCCGTGATCCCGAAGTAGAACGCGGTCCGGATGCCCTCGCCGGAGAGCGGCAGGCAGTGTCCGGCGCTGTCGCCCACGAAGAAGACCCCGCCGGCGGTCGCCGGGCGCAGGCGGTGCGGGAACCAGTTGCCCTGGTAGCGGACCGCATCGCGCTGCAGGCGGCTCGCGATCTCCTTCGTCGGCTCTTTGACGTGATCGCGCGGCTCGTAGGAGCCGACGCCGACGCGCTGCTCGCCGTCGGCGGGGACCGACCACGCGTAGCCGCTGCGGATCAGCGAGCGGTCGATCCAGACGTCGAGGTCGGTGCCCTCTCCGTGCGGGTGGACCTCGAGGCCGCGGGAGATGGCGGCGTCGGGCGGCTGGACGTTGGCGCCGGGCCCGAGGACCCGTCTCCAGCCGAGTGCGTCGACGATCAGCGGCGCGTGGAGGTCCCCGCGGTCCGTATGGATGACAATTTCGCCGTCCGCGACGCCTGCGGCGCGCCATGCCGGGCGCCGATCGCCCGCCGCGCGCGCGCCTCCGGCGCCGCTCCCTGCGACGTCACCACGCGCCTGCACCTTCGCGATCTCGAACCGCGCGGTTCCGGCCTGCTCCCAGAGGGCTTGGCAGAGCTCGCGGTAGTCAAAGCTCGACCAGCTCCACGGCAGCCGGAAGCGGGCCGAGCCGTGCGGCGTGTGGAACGCCATGCACGGGATCTCCTGACGGATCGCCCGCTCGACGCCCATCGCGTGCAGCCACGGCGTCGGCGCGGCGCAGGCCGAGGTGGCGCGCTCGCCGATCTCGTAGCGGTCGACGATCAGCACGTCCGCCCCGCCGGCGGCCAGCTCACGCGCGACCGCGAGACCCGCGAAGCTCGCGCCGCAGATCAGGACGTCGGCGCGGGGTCGCTCGATCGGCGTCCGCTCCGCGCCGCGCAGGGTCCTGCGGGTGGTCATCGCAGCGCGTCCAGCGCGGCGCCGGGCAGATGCCAGATGCGCACGCCGGCGCGGCGCCCGAGGACGTCGAACCCGCCCGCCTCGACGCGGTCGAGCATCCGGCCGTAGAGCGCGATCGCGAAGCGGATGCCGGGGCGCACGGACGCGGGCGCGGAGGCGATCGCCGGCCGGGCGCCGGCGAACAGGGCGCGTGCGCGCTCGACCTCGTGGGCGAGCAGGGCGCGCACCTCCGGCGTCGCGTGCTTCGCCGCGAGGTCGCGCTCGCTGACGCCGAAGCGGGCGCGGTCGTCCTCGGGCAGGTAGATCCGGTCGAGGCTCGTGTCCTCGGGCACGTCGCGGATGAAGTTCGCGAGCTGGAAGGCGATCCCGAGCCGGCCGAGGTCGCAATGATGGCGCGCCGGGACGCCCAGCAGTGCGGCCATGATGCGCCCGACCGAGCCCGCCGAGCCGTCCATGTAGGCGACCAGCTCGTCCCAGCTGCCGATCCGCACCGGCGAGCAGTCGATCCGCATCGAGCGCATGTAGGGCCGCAGCTCGCCCAGCGGAAGCCGGTGGCGCGCACCGGCGTCGGCCAGGGCGCGGACGATCGGCTGCGTCGAATCGCAGCCCGCCTCCAGCTCGGCCTCCCACGCGTCAAGCGCCGCGCGGCGGTCATCCGGCGAGGCGAGACGGCGTGGGCCGTCGACGATCTGATCGGCTGTGCGGACGTAGCCGTAGAGCGCGTGTGTGGCAGGACGAATCTCGGCTGGAAGCCGGCGCGTGGCGAAGTAGTAGGTGGGATCGTGGCGCAGCTGCATGCGCCGCGACGTCTCGTATCCCTCGTGCAACGCCGCGTCCATGACGACCATTGTGTCCTAGGGTGAGTCCGATGGAGGCATTGCTCCGCGATCGCTCGGTGCTCTACGTGACCGGCAAGGGCGGTGTGGGCAAGACGACGGTCGCCGCCGCGCTCGGGCTCGCCGCGGCGAAGACCGGCCGGCGCACGATCGTGTGCGAGGTCGCCGAGCAGGACCGGATGTCCCGCGCCTTCGCCCGCCACGGCGTGCGGCCGGAGCAGGAGGTCGAGCTCGCCGAGGATCTCTGGGCGATCACGATCGACCCGCAGCGGGCGCTCGAGGAGTGGATCGGCAGGCAGCTCGGCGGCGGGCCCGCGGGGCGCATCCTCGGCCACTCGCACGCCTTCCAGTACTTCGTCGCCGCCGCGCCGGGAGCGAAGGAGCTGATCACCATCGCCAAGGTCTGGGAGCTCTCCCAGCCGCAGCGCTGGGACAAGCACAACCGCGCCTACGATCTCGTGGTGGTCGACGCGCCGGCCTCCGGCCACGGGATCGGCATGCTCACCACGCCGCGCACCTTCGGCGAGATCGCCCGCGTGGGGCCGATCCGCCGCCAGGCCACGAAGGTCTCAGAGATGCTCGCGGACCCGACACGGACCGGCTACGTCGCCGTCGCGCTGCCGGAGGAGATGCCGGTCAACGAGACGATCGAGCTCGAGCGGCGCCTGGGCGACGCGGTCGGCCTCGGGCTCGACGCGATCGTGATGAACGCGATGTGGCCCGAGCGCTTCTCGTCCACCGACGTGACGAAGCTGCGCGCCGCGTCGCGTGACGGCTTCCCGGTCGATGAGCTCGGCGCCGTACGCGCCGCGCTCGCCGCGCACGAGCGCGTCAAGGCCCAGCGCGTGCACCTGCGGCGGCTGGAGGCGGCCACGGACGCGCCGATCAGCACGTTGCCGTTCGTCTTCGAGTCCGAGCTCGGGCTCGAGCACTACGAGCATCTCGCGGACCAGCTGGCGGCCGACTGATGCACGACCCGCGGCGCCCGCTCTCCCCCATCGCCCGCCGCGTCTGGCGGCTGCAGCAACTTGGCGTCTGGGCGGTCCTGTGCGTCGCCGGCGTGATCCTCACGATCAACCTCGACGTGCTCGGCCCGCTGTTCTGGATCGTGCCGGCGATCGGGCTCGTGCTCTGCACGACGCTCGTGCCGCCGCTGCTCTACTCGCGCTGGCGCTGGGACGTCCGCGACGAGGGCATCGACATCCGCCACGGCGCGATCACGATCCGCCGCACGCTCGTTCCGTGGGTGCGCGTGCAGCACGTCGACACGCGCCGCGGGCTGTTCGAACAGGGCTTCGGACTCGCGACCGTCGTCGTCCACACCGCCGCCGGCAGCCACACGATCCCGCTGCTGCCGCAGACCGAGGCCGAGACGCTGCGCGAGCGAATCGCCGGCCTGGCCCGGACGGAGGACGCCGAGCGGGAGGGCGCGGCCGTGCCCGCGGCCGACGACCCCGCGCCGCCGGCGCCGGCAGCGACCGACCCCGCGGTGCCCGAGCCCGCCGCCGCCGACCCCGCCGACCCCGCGCCACCCACCGCCACCGACCCCGCGCCACCCACCGCCGCCGACCCCACCCCGCGCGGCCCCTCCCCCCTACCGCCCGTTCCCCCGCGCGACGATGCCTGAGACGCGTCGGCTGCACCGGTCGGCGGTCGTCATCTACTCCGCCGCCGCGCTGCGCGGCGCCGCGTTCCCGCTGATCGTGCTCGTCGCGATCTCGGTGTTCGGCGGCGCGACCGACGACCGCGGCTTCCTCCGCGCACTGCTCTACGGCGGCATCGGCCTGACGATCTCCGTGATCGCCGGAGCGATGCGCTACCAGTCGACGACGTACCGCATCGGCGCCGACGCGATCCACCACCACACCGGGATCTTCAGCACGAAGGACACCGACGTCCGGCTCGACCGGATCGAGGCGATGGACGTCCACCAAGGCCCGCTGCAGCGCCTGTTCGGGGTCTTCGCGGTCGACGTGCAGACCGGTGCGGCGGGCAAGGGCGGCGAGATCTCGCTGCCGGCGCTGACGCCGGAGGCCGTCGCCGAGCTGCGGGCCGCCCGCCCGCAGGCGGCGGCCGCCGTCGCCGAGGAGGAAGCGCACGAGCGCACGAGCCGGCGAATCGCCGGACGCGAGCTCGCGATCGCCGCGCTGACCGCAGGCCAGCTCGGGATCCTGCTGCCGGTGCTGGCCGCCGGCGGCCAGGTGATCCAACAGCTCTTCGACGAGAAGCAGGGAGAGGAGGCGATCCGCTGGCTGCCGCACACCGTCACCGCGATCGTCGTCGGCGCGGTCGCGCTGCTCGTTCTCGCCTGGCTGCTCTCCACCGTCGGCGCGATCGTGACCTTCGGCGGCTTCACCGTCACCCGCGACGGTGACCGGCTGCGGATCTCCCGCGGGCTCGTCCACCGCAGCGAGGCCACGGTGCCGGTGTCGCGGGTCCGCGCCGTGCGGGTCGTCGAGGGCATCTTCCGCCGCCCGTTCGGGCTTGCCGCCCTCAACGTCGAGGTCACCGGCTACGCCGAGGAGGCCTCCGCGGCCCGCACGCTGTTCCCGCTCCTGCGCGTCCGCGATGTCGAGGCGTTCCTCGACGAGTTCCTCCCTGAACTGGCTGACGATCCGCGCGGCCTCAACCGCCCGCCCGACCGCGCGGCACGCCGCTACTTCATGCTCCCGGTGCTTGCGGGCGCCCTGGTGACCGTCGCCGCCTGGTTCGAGGTCGGCCCGCCCGCCCTGATCGCGCTGATCGCGGGCGCGCTCTACGGCCAGGCCCGCTGGCGCGCGGCCGCGTGGCGCCTCCAGGACGGCCGCCTCGCGATCAGCTCGATGCTCCTCGCCCAGACCACCGTCCTCGCCCCCGCGCACTTCCGCGAGTCCCACACGCTCGCCCAGAACGTCCTTCAGCGCCGCGCCTCCCTCGCCGACCTCGAGGTCACCTTCGGCAAGCAGACCACGGCCCGCGATCCGCCATCTCGACCTCGGAGACGCCCGCAGCGCCTGGTCGACGCTCTAGCGGCCGTTGCGCCGTCCCGAGCACGGCGGCTGACAGTCAGGCGACGGCTCCTAGGTGATGCCGAGGCGGTCCAGGAGGGCGTCGTCGGCGCGCCAGGAGCGGCGGACGCGGACGGAGAGGTCGAGGTGAACCGGGTTCGCGAGCTCGCGCTCGATCTCCTTGCGGGCGGCGGTGCCGATCGCCTTGATCATCTTGCCGTGGGCGCCGATCAGGATGCCCTTCTGCGACTCGGTCTCGACCCACATGGTCGCGCGCACGACGACCGTCTCCGCGGACTGCTCGACCTCCTCGATCTGGACCTCGACCGAGTGCGGGACCTCCTGGCGCGTGCGGCTGAGGACCTGCTCGCGCACCAGCTCGGCCAGCATCACGTCCTCGGGCTGGTCGGAGAAGTCCTCGGGCGGGAAGTAGAACGGGCCCTCGGGCAGCAGGCCGGCGACGTACTCGAGCAGCTCCGGGACGCCCTTGCCGGTGCGTGCGGAGATCGGGTAGACCTCGGCCTCGGGGAGGCCGAGCTCGCTCGCGATCTGCAGCGACTGGACGGTGCGCGTGTGGTTGAGCCGGTCGACCTTGTTGACCGCGATCACGATCGGGACCCTGGCCTTCGCGAGCGCCTCGGCGATGAAGCGATCGCCGGGACCGCCGACGCCCTGATCGCCGTTGACGACGAACAGCGCCGCATCGGCCTCCGACAGCTCCGTCTCCACGCGCTTCTGCATCCGCGACGTCAGTGCGTCGCGCGGGCGCTGGACGCCCGGCAGGTCGGTCAGCACCAGCTGATAGCGGTCCGGCGCCGTGACGACCCCGCGGATCGCCCGCCGCGTGGTCTGCGGCTTGTCGGAGACGATCGCCACCTTGTGGCCGACCATCGCGTTCACCAGCGTCGACTTGCCGACATTCGGCCGTCCCGCCAGCGCCACGAAGCCCGAACGTGTGCCCGTCATCGCAGCCATCCCATGATCTCTGCCTGGACGGCGAGCATCTCGCCGTCGTCGGTCTCGTGGTCCATCCCGGTGAGGTGCAGGACGCCGTGGACGACCGCCTCGACCAGGTCCTCGGTGTGCTCGGGGCAGATGAAGACGTCCCCGAGCTCCCGCTGTGAGGCCGGAAGCCCCGTCAGGTCCTCGTCGCCCTCGTCGACCGGGAAGGAGAGGACGTCGGTCGGCCCGGGCTTCTCGCGCCAGGTCTCGTTGAGCTCGGCGATCCGCTCGGCATCGACGAACTCGATCGCGACGTGGCCGTCCTCGATCCCCGCGGAGGCGGCCGCGTAGGCAACCGCCTCCTCCACGCGGCCCGGAGGCAGCGCGCTCCCGATCACATCTATCTCCAACACTTAGGCGGTTCGCCGGCGATGATCGCCCGCAGGGCGCAATTCGCTGGTCTGCTCCGTCGAGTGCGCGTCGTAGGCCTCGACGATCCGCTGCACGAGCTTGTGGCGCACGACGTCGGCCCCGCCGAAGCGCACGAACTCGACGCCCTCGATGTCCTTGAGGATGTCGCCGACCACGATCAGGCCGGACTTCTGGTCACGCGGCAGGTCGACCTGCGTCACGTCACCGGTGACGACCATGCGCGAGCCGAACCCGAGCCGGGTCAGGAACATCTTCATCTGCTCAGGCGTCGTGTTCTGGGCCTCGTCGAGGATCACGAACGAGTCGTTGAGCGTGCGCCCGCGCATGAAGGCCAGCGGCGCGACCTCG
Source organism: uncultured Solirubrobacteraceae bacterium (assembly GCA_963848475.1). Classification (GTDB taxonomy): domain Bacteria; phylum Actinomycetota; class Thermoleophilia; order Solirubrobacterales; family Solirubrobacteraceae; genus Solirubrobacter. The sequence continues at coordinate 233,014 of CAWKDW010000016.1, forward strand.
ATCACGCCCTTCTCCAGGTGCGCGGCGACGCGCTCCGGATCCATCATGTCGTTCAAGGCATCGAACAGCGGGCGCAGGTACGGATCGACCTTCGCCATCAGATCGCCCGGGAGGAAGCCCAGCCGCTCGCCCGCCTCGACGGCCGGCCGCGTGAGGATGATCCGGTTGACCTCGCGCCGCGACAGGGCCGCGGTGGCCATCGCCATCGCCAGGAACGTCTTGCCGGTACCGGCGGGCCCGACGCCGAAGGTCACGGTCGAGCGCCGGATCGCGTCCACATAGCGCTTCTGGTTGACCGACTTCGGCGCGACGCGCAGGTTGCGGTGGCGCCACACGACGTCCTCGAGCACCTTCGACGGCGACTCCGCGGACTCGAGCACGCGCGCGACGGACTCGATCGTCGCCGGACCGATGTCGTGGCCGCGCTCGACCAGCGAGCCGAGCTCGCGGATCACGGTCGCTCCGGCCTGCACCGCTTCGGCCTCGCCGTCCAGGGTCAGGATGTTGCCTCTCAAGAAGACTTCGCAGTCCAGATGCTCCTCGAGCGTGCGCAACGCTGCGTCGCGCGACCCGGCGAGCTCCGCCGCCACCTCGTTGGATACCTCGAGCTGCCTTCTTGCCATCTAGTTGAGCGCTTCCTTCACCTTGGTCGAGACCCGTTTACCGTCGACTCGGCCGCCGGCGGCTCCCATCACGTGCTTGATCACCTGGCCCATGTCGCGCGGGGACGAGGCCCCGGTGGCGGAAATCGCTTCCGCCACCAGCCCCGAGAGCTCCTCGTCGGAGAGCTCCGCGGGCAGATATGCCTCGATCGTCTCCGCCTCGAACGCCTCACCGTCCGCGAGCTCCGCGCGGCCCGCCTCGCGGAAGGCCAGCTCGGACTCGCGACGCCGCTTGCGTTCGCGCCGCAACACTGCCAATTCGTCGCCGTCGCCGTCCTTCGCTGACTTCTGGAGCTCGGAGAGCACCAGACGCAGCGCCGAGACGCGACTACGCTCCCCCGCCTTCATGGCGGTGGTGACGTCCGCTTTGATGCGGTCGGCGATCAGCACCTCTACCCAGTGTACGGCGGGTCCCGGCGGCTCCCGCTGGTCTTTGGGCGCGTTCGAAGATCAATCCGCACGCCGACGGCGCCTGATCCCGGCGATCACGCCGATCAGGATCCCGGCCACACCGCCGACGGCCGCGACCGCGGCGGACGGACCCGCGCTCGCCTCGGACACCGGCGCCGGAGTGGGAGTGGCGGTCGGCGTCGCGGTGGGGGTCGGCGTCGCCGCCGGCGACGCGTTGGGCTGCGCGACGCCCTGCACCTGCGCGTCGAACGTGAACGGGATCTCCGCGCGCGGCGGCTCGCCCGGCCCGCGGTAGACGGCGTGCAGCGCGAGGTAGTAGACGCCGGCGCCGGCCCACGGCCCGCCGTCGCTGTCGTCCTCCTCGGCCGAGACGGTGTCGCTGGTGACCACGAGCGGCCCGCTCGTCGCCGGTGCCGAAGCCGAGCAGTCCGTTGTCGGCGCCCGTCGCCCGCGTGCGCGTCGGCGTGTGGATGTTGCCCGCCAGGTACGGCACGTCCATCCGCTGCACGGCCACGCTGTCGATGTCCGGATGGGTGAGCGTGACCTGCAGGGTCTGCCCCGCGGCGAGCTCGAAGCCGTAGTAGAGGTACTCGCCCGGCAGGATCGTGTCGCGGTAGCGGCCCGGTTCGAGCACGGGAGCGCTGTTGAAGGAGCCACCACCGACCACCGGCTCCCCGCGGTCCTGCGCGCGGGCGGGCGCGGCGAAGGCGAGCAGCACCAGCAGCGTGAGCGCGAGGAGCTTCATGTCGCCGCCCTGCGGCCGAGCACGCTCGCGGCGATCAGGCCGACGACGATCCCGCCCGCGACGCAGCCCAGCACGATCAGCCAGCCGACCACCCCGCTCGAATCGTCAGCGCCGGGAGCCGACACCGTCGCCTGCGGACGGGCCGTCGCGGTCGGCGTGGGCGTCGGCGTGGCCAGCTCGCCCGCCGCGCTGACCGGCTCGACGTTCGCGCCCGGCTCGAGGAACTGGACGGCGATCTCGACCGGCGTCGCCGTGTCGAGCCCCTCCCCGCCCAGATGCTCGATCTGGACGCTGAAGGCATAGGTTCCCGGCGGGTCGCCCGGGACGCTGCGGACGCTGAGGCTGGTGGTCGCGCCGTAGACGTCGTCGAACGTCGCGCCCCGGATCGTCTGGGACTCGGTCACCGGCGTGCTGTCGTCGCCGGGCGTGTAGAGATCGAGCTGGAAGGCGCCGGTCCCGTCCGAGCCACGGGCCGGGATCGCGGTCGCCGAGACGATCGCCCGGCGCCCCTCGGGGACGTCGACCGAGAACCAGCGCGCGCCGGCCTCCGTCGGGAGCTCGTCGAGGAAGAGCCCCTGGCCGATGGCGGTCGCCTGCTCGCGCGAGGCCCCGCCCGCGGCCTCGGTGCCGGTCGGCTCGTAGGAGCGATAGGCGCGCGAGAGCAGGGCCGCCAGCTCGTCGCCGAGCGTGTCGGCGTCGGAGACGTCGACGTAGGACCCGCCGCCGGCCTCGGCGATGCAGCGCAGCTGCTTGCGCACACGATCGTTGACCTGGAAGCCGACGACCGAGATCGACATCTCGACGCCGCGCTTGGCCACCGTCTCGGCCGCCTTGCACGGGTCCGGCGGCGCGCAGTTGTCACCGCCGTCGGTCACCAGAACCACGCTGCGCCGTCCCTCCGCCGTGCCCAGATCGTCCGGCACGGCCAGCAGCGAGCGCCCGATCGGCGTCCGTCCCTTGCCCTCGAGCGCGTTGACGGTGCCGCGCAGCGCGTCCTTGTCGAGCGGGCCGACCGGGACCGTCAGCTCGGTGTCGCGGCAGCCCTCGCTGCGCGAGACCTCGCTGACCTTCGAGCCGTAGACCCGGAGCCCGAGCGGCGCCCCTTCCGGCAGCCGGTCGACGAGCGTGTCGACGGCCTGCTTGGCCGCATCCAGGCGCGTCCCGCCGTTGCCCGCGTCCTCGTTCATCGACTTCGACGCGTCGAGCACGATCAGCGCCCGGTTGCGGGTGTCGGACGTCTGCGCGAACGCCGACGGCGCGGGTGCCAGCGCCAGCACGAGCGCGATGGCGAGAACGAGGCGTCCCAGCACGCCCCGGAGGCTAGCCGCTACCGGCGATGTCGCGCACGATCTGCGAGAGCTTGTCGCCGATCGCCTGTCCGGGGTCGGTCAGCAGCAGCGCGCCGATGATCGCCGCGACGACGAGCAGGACGCCGATGTACTCGGCGCTCGTCTGCCCCGACGCGTCGCGCGTCCGAAGGCGGACCGCCAGCGAGAGTGCGACGTGGCGCGCGGGCACGCGAGCAACGTAACGGCTGCGCGCCTACCGCCGCCAGGGTCCTGGGACCCATCCCGCCATGGGCCAAAGGTCCCACGCACACGTAGGACCCGCCGGGTGACCGGCGGGTCCTGAGGGCCCTGCGTGTGGATCGGAGGGGACTACTTGATGTCGGCGATCGCCTTGACCTTGTCCTTCAGGAAGCCGGCGAGGTCGCTGCCGACGCCGGAGCCGACGACCGCGGTGATGATCACGGCGACGAGGAGGAGGACGCCCATGTACTCAGCGGCGGTCTGCCCGCGGTTCTCCTTGGCGCGCTCGATGGCCGAGGCGAGGAAGGAGTACGCGGTGATGCAGGCGTTGCGGTAGGTGTCCTGCGTGGTGGTGGTGATGTCGGACATGTGAGCCCCCTGGCGAATCGGTTGACGACGACTGCCATCAATCTACGTTCGCCCCGGAGGCCGGGCCAGAGGCTCAGGACTCATCTTGGCGGGGGGTCGGAGGTCCCAATCCGACGTGGGACCTCTGGGTCCCGGGACCGATGCTTCAGCGGTCGCGAACGCCGAGCCAGAGCGCGATCGCCTCGGCCCGCGAGTGGACGCCGATCTTCTCGTAGATCCGCGACAGGTGGTTCTTCACCGTCTTGTTGGTGATGAACAGCTCCTCGGCGATCGCGGCGTTGGACATGCCGCGCGCCAGCAGGTTCAGGACCTCACGCTCGCGCGAGGTCAGCGAGCCCATCCCGAGCTCGTCGCTCTCGTTCTCGGTCCCGGGCGCCCGGCGCAGGGCCTCGAAGACCGCGGGCGTGATCGCCGGCGAGAGCACCATCTCGCCCGCGGCGACGGCCTTGATGCGGCTCTCCAGGTCCTCGGGCTCGAAGCGCCCGTGCACGAGGTAGCCGGCCGCGCCGTTGCGGATCGCGCCCGTCACGAGCTGCTCGTCCTCGGAGTAGGACAGCATCAGCACCTTCGCCTTCTCCGACAGCGGTCCCGCGGCGGCCACGCCGTCCATCACCGGCATGCGGACGTCCAGGCACACCACGTCCGGGGACACGGTGCGGGCGACCTCGATCGCCTCGCGGCCGTTGCCGGCCTCACCGACGACCTCGATCCCCTGGGCGTCGGCCAGCAACGAGGCAATGCCTCGCCGCACGATCGCGTTGTCGTCCACGAGCAATACGCGGATCACTGCCAAGTGAAGCCCTCCACTGCGTCGCCGCGCACGGTATCGGACGCGACGGCGGGCGGCGGCGGCTCCGGACCCTCGCGCTGGCGCGCCGGTGCGAGCGCCGGGACCCAGGCCGAGATCACGCAGCCCTCGCCGGGCTCGGACTCGACGCTCAGGTCTCCTCCCGCCAGGCGGGCACGCTCGCGCATCCCGCGTAGGCCGAAGGACCCCACGGCCTCGAGGGTCTCGAGGTCGTCGGGCGCCTCGAAGCCGTCGCCGTCGTCGGCGACGGTCAGCACGACCCGCTCGCCCAGCCGGCGCAGGTGGATGTCGACGCGGGTCGCGTGGGCGTAGCGCTCGACGTTGGCGAGCGCCTCCTTGAGGATCCAGCGCAGCTCGCGCAGCGCGAGCGACGGCAGCGGGCCGACGTCGTCGAGCGAGCCGCCGACGAGCGTGCCGGTCCGCTCGCCCCAGCGCGCCGCCTCGGAGCGGATCGCGGTCGGCAGCGGCAGCTCGGCGTCGTCGCGGCCGCGCAGGCCGCTGAGCAGCTCGCGCGCCTCCTGGGCGGCCGTGCGGGCGTCGACGGCGAGCTTGCGCGCGTCCTCCTCCGCGCCGACCGGGTCGACGCGGATCCGGCGCGAGAGCGCCAGCGCCGAGAAGCCGATCCCGTGCACGGTCTTGGCCAGCGAGTCGTGCATGTCGCGGGCGAGCCGCTCACGCTCGGCCTGCGCGGCCAGCGTGCGCTCCTGCTCGGCCAGTGTGTCCTCGGCCTCGGCCTGGCGGTCGAGCACGCGCCGCGCGCCGGCCCCGGCGACCGCCACGATCGGATACAGCGACGGCAGCACGACCAGCGTGCGGAAGTCGACCAGCGTCTCGTCGATCGGCGCCCGGATGTGGATCGCGTACGCGTAGACGATGATCAGCATCACCGAGAACAGCGCCGCGCCCGGGTAGCCGTAGACCAGGCCGCCGAGCAGCGCGGTGCCGAGCGTGAAGAAGAAGAACGGGCTGTCGACGCCCGTGAGCACGAGGATCAGCGCCGCGAGCACCAGTTCGCCCGCCAGATACGACGGGTGGCGGACGAGGATCGGGCCGACCTGCTCCCAGCGCAGCACCGGCAGCAGCGACGCGACGGTCGCGACCAGGATCGCGGCGATCACGAGCCCGCGGTGCTCCGCCTCGCCCAGCGAGAAGAGCGAGAAGAGCGTGATCAGCAGGATGAAGCCGCGGACGTTGAGGATCAGGCGACAGGCACTGCCGAGCCAACCGCCGGCTCCATCGGCGCCGCGTCCTTCGAGCCGTAGCGGCGGCTTATCCGCCAAAGAGGCTGCCTTCGCTCCCCTGCATGCTGAAGTAGATCGAGAGCAGGATAAGGATCATCGACCCCGGCACGATCAGGGTCGTGACCAGCAGGCTGACGCGCGGGCTGGCGCGCTGCGCGCGGCGGCGGGCCTGCTGGTTGGCCATCCGGCGCATGTCGATCGCGATGTCGTTGAGCGCCTCCGAGAGCGGCACGCCGAGCTCCTCGGCCTGCATCTGCGCGGCGACGAAGGACTTCAGGCTGTCGGACTCGTTGCGCTCGCGCAGGGCGAGGAAGGCGTCGCGCCGGTCCTTGCCGAGGTCGATCTGGCGCAGCACGGTCAGCATCTCCTCCCCCACCGGGCCGCCGAGCGACTCCGAGACGCGGCGCAGCGCGTAGCGATAGCCGAGGCCGGCGCGGACGCTGACGGCGAGGATGTCGAGGAAGTCGGGCAGCGTGCGCTCGATCGCCTCCTGGCGCAGCCGTCCCGCCCGCGAGAGGTAGATGTTCGGGCCCGAACCAGCCCGCGAGCGCGAGCATTCCGATGATGATCGGCGGCGCGCCGATCAGCAGCAGCACGCCGCCGAGGCCGAGGCCCAACAGCAGCGTCAGCGCGGCCTTGCGCCCGATGAAGCGCTGCACGGTCATCCCGGCCGGGCGGCCGGCGTAGTCGAGCTTGCGCTCGAGCGCCTCGCGCCGCCCGGAGCGCAGGCTCGGCGCCAGGCTCGGCCCGAGCCGCGCCGCCATCGCCTCCACGAGCTTCGCGGTCACGGAGGTGCGCTCGGTGTGCTCGCGCATCCCACCGACGCGGCCGCCGAGACGCTCGACCGGCCCCGCGTCGCGCAGCATCGGGATCGCGGCCAGCCCGATCACCAGGCAGAGGACCGTCAGCAGGCCGAAGAGCAGGGGCATCGACATGGCTAGACGTCGATCCTCGTCGTCCGCCGGATCAGCACGAAGGCGAGCGACCACAGCGCGCCGGCGACGACGATGCCCGCGATGCCGATCGGCGAGCCCGTCATCTCCTTGGTGACGCCGGGCGACATGAAGTTCAGCAGCAGGATCGTGCCCGCGCCGACGCCGGCGACGACGTAGGACGTGAACACGACGCCGGAGAGCAGCGTCGTGACCTCGCGCCGGAGGTCCTTGCGCGCGTCGAGCGTCGCGGCCAGCTCGCTCAGGGCGCGCACGGTGTCGCCACCGGCGCGCTGCTGGATCACGATCGTCGTCATCAGCACCGAGACCTCGCGCGACGGCAGCCGGGCGCTGAGGTTGTCGAGCGCGCCCTCGATCGACTGCCCGAGCCGCAGCTCCTCGACGACGCGGCGCAGTTCCTCGCCGCCGGGATCGGCGAGCTCGCGCGAGGCCATCCCGATCGCCTGCGGCATCGACAGGCCGGCGGCGGCGCCGTTGGCCAGCATCCGGCCGATGTCGGGCAGCTGCTCGATGAAGGCCTCGCTGCGCTGCCCGCGGCGGCGCTCGATCAGGCCGCGCGCGACGAGGATCGAGCCGCCGACGGCCATCACCAGCGCCAGCCCGCGCGCGAACAGCAGGCTCAGGACGACCCAGCTCAGCAGCGACGACGCGAGCACGAGGCCGACGAGCTCGATCGGCGCGCAGCTTGATGCCGGCGCCCGCGAGCGAGGCGGCGAGCCTGCGCCCGCTGGAGGTGCGGCGGAAGCGGACGTCGAGCGCCCGGACCAGGCTGCGCCCGCTCGCCTCGTCGCCGCCGGCCTGGCCGCGCGCGGCGAGCTCCGCGCTGCGGCTCGTGCCCGCCAGCAGCTGCCACATGCCGAGCACCCCGACCGCGCCGGAGGCCAGCAGCAACAGCAGCGCGTAGGACGCGTTGGTCATTCGCCGGCGGACCGCACGACCGCGGCCTCGTCGGAGGCGTCGCCGGTGAACTCCACGGGGACCGTGACGCCGTTGAGCATCAGCCGCCGCATCGCCGCCTCGGGGAGCTGGCGATGCACGTGGCGCCCGCGGACGCGGCGATCCGGGCCGACCGGCTCGGACTCGAACTGCATCACCGACGCGAGCCGGAAGGTCTCGCGGCGGTGCGAGGCGACGACCGCGACCTCGCTCACGCGCCGCCCGCCGTCGGCGAAGCGGTCGACCTGCACGATCACGTCGATCGCCGAGTTGATCTGGTCGCGCATGGCCTCGAACGGGATCTGCAGCTCGCTCATCGACGCGAGCGTGGCGAGCCGGTGGATCGCGTCGTCGCACGAGTTCGAGTGCAGCGTCACCAGCGAGCCCTCGTGGCCCGTGTTGAGCGCCTGCAGCATGTCGATCGTCTCGGCGCCGCGGACCTCGCCGACGATGATCCGGTCCGGGCGCATGCGCAGCGAGTTGCGCACCAGGTCGCGGATCGTGACCTCGCCCTTGCCCTCGACGTTGGCCGGGCGCGCCTCGAGCGTCACGACGTGCGGCTGCTGCAGCCGCAGCTCGGCGTTGTCCTCGACGGTGATGATGCGGTCGCCGTCGGGCACCGCGGCCGAGAGCGCGTTGAGCATCGTCGTCTTGCCCGCGCCGGTGCCGCCGGAGATGACGATGTTCAGCTTCGCGCGCACGAACGCCGCGCAGCAGCTCGGCGGTGGCGACGTCGAGCGAGCCGATGCCGACCAGCTCGTCGATCGTGAACAGCCGCGGGAAGCGGCGGATGGTCATCGTCGGGCCGCGCAGGGCCAGCGGCGGGATGATCACGTTGACGCGCTCGCCGGTGGGCAGGCGGGCGTCGACCATCGGGCTGGACTCGTCCACGCGGCGGTTGACGGTCGAGACGATGCGGTCGATCGTCT
>CAWKDW010000017.1:0-29423 GCA_963848475.1 uncultured Solirubrobacteraceae bacterium
CGCTGCAGACCGTCGAGCCCGGCGGGCAGGACATGAAGACGATCGCGGCCGCCGCTGCCGCCTCCAAACCGAACTTCATCCTCTGGACCGGCGCTCCCGCGGCGGGGGCGGCGAGCTGCTCAAGGCGCTCCGCGCGGCCAAGTACAGGTGCAGCGTCCAGCGCGACCGCGGCCTCCGAGAGCCCCGAGTTCGTCAGCGCGGCGGGCGACGCGGCGGAAGGCGCCTACGTGATGGCCACCGCGAACGTCGAAGAACACGCCGATGGCGCAGACCTGGGGCGCGAGCTTCCAGCAGCGCTACCAGCGCGAGCCTGGGTTCGAGGCGCAGCAGGGCTACGACTCGGTGCGCACGATCGCGCACGCGATCCAGAAGGCGAAGACCACCGACGGCCCGAAGGTCGTCAAGAGCATGACCACGCTCGACCCGGACTTCGTCAACTCGCTGGGCGTCGTCCGCTTCGCCAATGACCACACGCTGCTCTATGACAACCGGGTCATCCTCAAGGTGAAGGACGGCAAGCTCACCTGGGACCGGTCGCTGCGCACCGACTCACTGGGGTGAGCCGGGGCCGCAGCGCGGCCGCGCTGCTTCTGCTGCTGTTCGCCGGCGCGGTCCTCGCGCCGGCGCTCGCGCGCGCCGACGGCGATCCCGCCAGCGACGTCCTGATCAAGGAACGGGCGTTCTATCCGTACGAGCTCAAGCTGCCGGGGGAGTCCACCAAGAGGCTGACGGAGACGCTCAAACGGGCGAAGGAGCAGGGCTATCCGGTTCGCGTGGCGATGATCGCCAACGACTTCGACCTCGGCTCGGCCGGGCTGCTCTACCGCAAGCCGATGCCGTACGCCAAGTTCCTCGCGCAGGAACTCGCGACCTTCAACTCCGATCCGATCCTCGTCGTGATGCCCAACGGCTACGGGATCTACGACTGCCTTCCGAAGAAGCGGGCGGGGGGCTACTCGGACCCATGCGAGGGCAATGCGGCCACCGCGGGCGACGCGAAGCTGCTCGCCTCGCTGCCGACCGTCCAGAAGAGCGGCCTGGACTATGCCGCCGCCGCCGACGCCGCGGTGCGCAAGCTGGGCGAGCAGCACGGCGCGAGCTTCGGGCTCGGGATCGTCAAGCCGCTGCTCGCCGTGGTCGTCGTGCTGCTGCTGGCGGGCGGTGGCCTGGTCCTGTTTCGCCGCCGGCGTTCAGCGGTCGGCGATGATCTCGCCGGTGTCGCGGACGCTGTCGAGCGCGGCGAGGACGGTCCGCTGGCCCGTGGCGCCGGGGATGACGTCGTCGCCTGACCTGAGGTCCGGCGCCGCGCACGGTTCCGTCTCAAGGGTTCTGGATGTGGATGTGATTGTCGTTGTCGGGGAAGACGTAGATCGTGTATCCGGCGCCGTTGAGCTCGGTGATCGCGGCCTTCAGCGTCGCGCTCTTGAGCTGGCCGACCGCCTGGCCTGACGCCTTCGTCTCGACCCACTTGCCGTCGGTGTAGGCGGCGGTGTAGCGCGAGCCGGTGAACTTCTTCAGCGACGCGGTCGTGATCGCGGCCGGCGGCTTGCCCTCCCCGGCCGCGGCCTCCGCGGCCGCCTTGCGGTCCTCGAGGAACTCGTCGCGTCCGAAGAACTGGCCCTGGAAGGGCAGGCCGATCCCGTAGCTGCCCGCCGGGAGCGCCCGCAGCGCCTCTTCGACCTGGACCGGCCCGCTGGCGCCGGTCCAGTCGAGCTTGTTGATGTCGATCGCGCGCCCGTCGTGCGGGGAGCTGCCGCGGATGAAGCTGCCGATGCCGACGGTCTCCTTGAGCTGCGTCTGGTCGCCCTGCCACTTGGCGGCCTTGGCCGCGACGAGTGCCTTGAGCGTCTTCAGCGCACCGAGGATCTCCGCCTTGGCCGGGTCGGTGCCGCTGACCTTCTCGCCCGCGGCGAGCTTGGTCATCTGGCTCTTGGAGTTGGTCGCCGTCCACAGCACGAAGCCGTGCGTCGCGCCGTCGACGAGCCACTGCGCGTACTCGGCGTTGGTGGCCGGCGCGCCGGCCAGCCAGTCGTCGAGCGGCGTCGTCTCCTCCGCGGGCAGGGCGGGGGCAGCCTCGGCCTCGGGGGGGCCGAGCAGCGAGAGCAGCCCCGCGGCGTCGCCGCCCACGTGCGGCTCGGTGTCGAGCTCGGCCGGCGCGCGCGCCAGCAGCGCGGCCATGGCATGGTTGCCGATCCCGCCGCGCTGCAGGCGCCCGAGCATGGACAGCGGCAGCGGCGCCGGTTCGGCGCCTTCGGTCCCTGGCTTCTCCGTCTCGCGGTCCTCGTTGCGCCGGCGCATGCGTCGCGGCGACCCTACCGTGGTACAGCAGCGTTCGCGTCTGGTGGGCACCGCGGCGACCGCGTCGATCGCCACGCACGGCTCATGGCCCGCGGCGTTGCCGAGCCGCCGCGGACCAGCACGATGGCGCCCGGCAGCAGTCAGCGCGCGGCGTCGAACTGGCGCCGCCGGCGCGGTGGCGCTGCGCGCGGTCGAGCTCGATCTGGCGGCGCGCACGAAGCTCACCCACAAGGAATCAAATTCATCAGAATCCGGAATGTCGACCGTCTGACCAATAAGCGCTCTGCATTGCGTTGACTGTTTGAATGGAATCGTTCCGAGGGAATAGGCGGTTGCGCCCGCGTGCCGACACCACTCACCCGCCTACGCCTACTGCGAGCGGGCTTTCCTCCCAGCGAGCTGACCCCTCGTGCTTGACCCGGTACGCGGGCGCTGTCCCTCCCCTCGCTCAACCGGAGACGGCGGGCCAGGGCGGGTGCGGCGGCTTGGACATCACCTCGACGCGGTGGCCGGCGGGGTCGCGGACGAACATGCGCGGTGCGTCCCAGGCATCCGTGCCCGCGCGCAACTCGAAGCCGGCGTCGGTGAGGCGCTCGAGGGCGGCCTCGTAGTCGTCGGCGATGACCGCGACGTGACCCTCGCGCGCGGCGATCGGATCCTCGACCGGCACGAGGTGGATCTGCGTGCCCTGGCGCTCGACCCACGTGAAGCGGTCGCGCAGCAGCGGCGGCGGCTCCATCTCGTTGAAGCCGAGGAGTTCCCAGAAGGCGACGCAGGACCGCACCTGCGCGTGGCGGACTTCGAGCGTGACGTGCTGGAGCATCGGCCGGGAAGTTAGACGTCGGTGACCGTGTAGCGGATGCCGAGCTTGCCGTCGCACAGCGGCGTGACGACCAGGGTGACCGCGTGCTTCTCGCCCTCCAGCGAGCCCTCGGACGCGACGCCGGGCCTGTCGTCGGTGTCCAGCGCCGCGTACTGGTAGTTCTGGATCAGCTCGTTCTGGGCATCGTCGCGGCGGGACGCGAGCTGGTCAGGTGTGCCGTCGAGCACCGCGTAGAAGCGCTTCGTGCCCTCGGATTTGTAGACGTGGACGTACCCGGGGACCGCGACGTCGTCCGGCGGCGTTCGCTCGGGCGCGGCGGTGAGATCGCCGACCTCCGAGCAGTCCTTGCCGGCGACCTTGGCCTGCGCCGCCTGAGTCGGCGTCGGCGTGGCCGCGGGCGGCGGCGTCTCGGCGGTCCGCGCGTCGCCTCCGCACGCGGCGAGGGCGAGCGCCGGCAGGGCGAGCAGCAGCGCGGCGCGCACCAGGCTCCTAGGGTCGGGGGTGCGTGGGGCGTAGCGGTGATGCAGCATCAGCGCGTTGCCGTCGGGGTCCTTGAGAAACGCCATGTGGCAGACGCTGGTGTCGAAGATGTCGCCGATGAACGTCGCGCCGCGGCTCTCGAGCGTCGCACGCGCCGCCGGCACGTCCTCGACGTGAAGCGCAAGGTGGTTTGCGTTGGGCTCGAACGCGCCGATGCCCATCTTCTCCGGGTTGACGACGCTGAGGGTGACCGTGCCCGTCTCGAACTCGGCGAAATTGGCTTCAGGCCGATACACGGAACGGTGCAGACCGAGCGTGGTGCCGTAAAACTCGACCGCGCGCTCGAGGTCCTGCGTCGGGATCGATACGAAGTCGACGCCGGTGACGACGGCGGTGGCTTGATCGCTGTTCATCCCCTCGATGCTACGCGCAGCGAGATCTTTCGCTTGAAACGGTGCAGAGAATGGCGAAACCGTCCGAGTAAGGACATGTGGACCATCTTTCCGAATATCTCCCGATGTTCCTGGCCGAAGGGCGGGAGCACCTGCAGGAGCTCAACCTGGCCGTGGTCCGCATCGAGGAGACCCCGGACGACCGCCCGACGATCGACGAGATCTTCCGGATCGCGCACTCCCTGAAGGGGATGAGCGCGACGATGGGGTTCGCCGGCATGGCGGCCCTGACGCACGAGATGGAGGACGTCTTCGAGCTGCTGCGCCAGCGCAAGAACGGGCTCCAGCGGTCCGAGATCGACGTGCTGCTCGAATGCCTCGACTCGCTCGAGGCGGCTGTGGACGCGATCGAGGCGACGGGCCAGGAGGCGATCACGCCGGGCGCGCTGATCGAGCGCCTGCGCGAGCTCGTCCGCGACGACGAGGCCGCCCAGCCGACCGGACAGACCGAAGCCGTGGAACTGCCGTTCGACCTCGGCTCGATGGCCCAGGGCCGCCGCGTGGTCCAGATCTCCGCCACCCTGCGCGACGACGTCGACATGCCCGCCGTGCGCGCCTACATGGTGCTCGCCGCGGTGGCGAAGGTGGGGGAGACGCTCGCCTGCCTTCCGGCCCCGCAGGACGTCGACAGCTTTCAGGGACGCGAGATCGTCGCCTGGCTCGTGTGCGAGAACACCGACGCCGAGCTCGAGGCCGCCGCGGCCGGCGTCCCCGACGTCGTCGCGGTCGAGGTCGTCGAGGCCGTCGCCGACGCGGCCGTCGACGGCGAGCCCGAGCAGGGCCCCACCGCGGTCGTCCGCGAGACCCGCTCGCACACCTCCTCGACCGTCCGCGTGGACTCCGAGCGCCTCGACGCGCTGATGCACGCGATGGGCGAGCTGGTCCTGAACCGCACGCAGGTCGAGGTCCTCGCGGGCCAGGCCGACGTGCCCGGGCTGGCGCAGGCCATCCAGGGCCTGACGCGCACCTCGCATGCGTTGCAGGCGATGGTCATGCAGGTCCGGATGATCCCCGTCGAGGCCGTCCTGCTGCGCTTCCCGCGCCTCGTCCGCGACCTCTCGGTCAAGCTCTCCAAGCAGGTCGAGCTCGACCTCGTAGGCAAGGACACCGAGCTCGACCGCAGCGTCGTGGACTCGCTCGGCGACCCGCTCGTGCACCTGATCCGCAACGCGCTCGACCACGGCCTCGAGACGCCGCAGGAGCGCATCGCGGCCGGCAAGCCCGAGACCGGCAAGCTCGAGATCGCGGCCCGCCACGCCGGCGGCAACGTCGTCATCTCGGTCTCCGACGACGGCCGCGGCATCGACGCCGCCAACGTCGCCCGCAAGGCCTGCGAGCGCGGGCTGATCACGCCGGAGGCCGCCGCCTCGATCGACCTGGCGCGCGCCACCGAACTGCTGTTTCACCCGGGCTTCTCGACCATGGACGTCACCAGTGACGTCTCCGGCCGCGGCGTCGGGATGGACGCCGTGCGCGTCGCGATCCGCGAACTCGGCGGCGAGGTCACGCTGAACTCCGAGCCCGGTCGCGGCACCTGCGCCGAGATCCGCCTGCCGCTGACGCTGGCGATCATGTCCGCCCTGATCGTGCAGATCGACGGGCGCGGCTTCGCGATCCCGCTCGACCGCATCGAGCGGATCGTCCGCCTCACCGACCACGCGGTCTCCTCCGTCGCCGGACAGCGCATGCTCGTCCTCAGCGACGGCGCGCTGCCGATCGTCGACGGTTCCGAGCGCTACGGCGGCACGCGCGCCGACGATGCCGCCTACGCGGTGGTCGTGCGCGGCAACGGCGATCGCCTCGCCCTGGCGGTGGGCGAGCTGGACGGCCAGCGCGAGCTCGTCACGCGTCCGCTGCCGCCCGAGATCTCAGACGGCTCAGCGCTCTCCGGCGCGGCCGTTCTGTCTGACGGACAGATCGCGTTGATCATCGACTGCGACGCGGTCGCGCAGGCAACCCAACCCCGAGGAGCGGTCGCATGAGCACCACCTACAACGACACGCAGCTCGACGCGCTGCGCGAGCTGGCCAACATCGGCGCCGGCACCGCTTCGACCGCGCTGTCGAGCATGCTCTCGCGCGCCGTCGACCTCAGCGTCCCGGACGCCCGCCTGGTCCCGATGGCCGAGGTCGTCGAGGTGCTCGGTTCGCCCGAGGCCGAGATGACCGGCATCGCGCTCGGCGTCGACGGCGACCTGCCCTCGACGGTCCTGATGCTGCTCACGCCCGCCGATGGCGAGACGCTCTGCCGCCTGCTGGGTCTCGAGCCGGGCTCGGAGCTCGCGCCGTCCGCGCTGGGCGAGATCGGCAACGTCGTCGGCTCGTCGTACCTGAACGCGTTCGCGACCATGACCGGCATCGCCTTCGAACCGACGCCCCCGGCGACGGCCACCGACATGCTCGGCGCGCTCGTCGAGGCGGTGCTCGCCGCCCGCGCGGCGTTCAGCGATTCGGCGCTGCTGCTGGACTCGTGCATGCGCGTCGAGGGCGAAGGCTGCTCGATCGCCGTCCTGCTCGTCCCGGACCACGGCGGCGCCGGCGAGTTGTTGGACCGTTTAGGCCTCTCATGACGGACACGATGGTCCGCATGGGCGAACTCGCCGCCACCGGCGCGCGGGACGAGCAGCTGGTCACGCTCGGCCTTGGCTCATGCATCGGGCTGGCGCTGCTCGATCGCCGCGCGGGCATCGCCGGGCTGGCGCACATCGTCCTGCCCGATTCCGGCGGCAACGGTCAGGTCAACCAGTTCAAGTTCGCCGATCGCGCCGTGCCGGAGCTGATCGACCGCGTCGTGGCGCTCGGTGCCCGCCGCGCGATGCTCGAGGCCGTGCTGGTCGGCGGCGCGAGCATGTTCGCCGCGATCGGCAACTCGATGGAGATCGGCGCGCGCAACGAGGACGCCGTCCGCAACGCGCTCGCGGCCGAACACATCGCCGTCAGCGAGGCCGCCACCGGCGGCGCTCGCGGACGCTCGATCCGCGTCGACCCCGCCGCCGGGACGGTCACGTTCCGCGAGGCCGGCGGGACCGACACCCAGCTTCACCCCGAACCCAAGCTCCCCATTCGAACTCTCCAGGAGGTGGCCTGACATGGCCCGAGTACTCGTTGTCGATGATGCGGCATTCATGCGCAAGCTGGTCTCCGACGCGTTGGTCAAGGCCGGTCATGAGGTCGTCGGCGAAGCCGCCAACGGCGTCGAGGCCGTCGCGTCCTACCAGTCACTGAAGCCCGATCTCGCGACCCTCGACATCACGATGCCCGAGAAGGACGGCCTCACGGCCCTGCGCGAGATCATGGAACTGGACCCCTCGGCACGCGTGATCATGTGCTCCGCGCTCGGGCAGGAGTCCAAGGTCCTCGACTCGATCAAGTCGGGTGCGCGCGACTTCGTGGTGAAGCCGTTCCCGCCCGGCCGCGTCGCGGAAGCCGTCGAGAAGGCGCTCGCTTAACGGCGAACACCGCCCCGGAGACCGGGGCGGCGCTGGAACCGAGAAGCTCAGGTTGCCGCGACGGCCACCGGGTTGCGGGCGCGCTCGCTCTCAGGCGCGAGCGCCCGGATGCTGAGGACGCCGAAGCCGAGCCCGGCGAGGATCAGGGCGAAGCCCATGACGATCGCGAAGGTGGCGACCTGCTCCGCGAAGTACGCGGTGTTCAGCGCGGTCGTGAGCGCGGTCTCGTTGACCCACATGTTGCGCAGGCCGTTCTCGACCGGCTGCTTGGTCTTCGGATCGATCGCGGCGGCGGCCTCGTCGCTGGTGGCCTTGCCGTTGGCGTCCAGGAAGCGGCCCATCTCCGAGTAGGTCTGGCCGCCGGTGGCCTCGAGCGTGTGCTTGCGCATCACCTTGGCGAAGGCCTGCGCCTCGCTGCCGGTGTCGACGAGCTGGCCCGGGATGGTGGAGTCCTCGGTGCCCACGATCTTTTCCGCCGCGAGGTTGTCGCGGACATAGCTGCGTCCATGCACGCCCATGTAGAGCGCGCCGATCCCGAACGCGACGAGCACGATGCTGGCGGCGATGCCGCCGTACCGGAAGAATTTGCTCATTCCCTCATCTCCTTGGCTGCGGTGACCAACTGATGACGTCATTGCATCGCTTGACGGCGCCCATTCGGTCCGGGGAAGAGCGCGCTCGTGATGCGGGTTTCCCGCAGTCATCGTGGGATTTGCCCCGGACGCCGGTGCGCCGCCGCGAACCTAGCTTTGACGTATGCCCACGAACGTCCTGATCGCCGGCGGCGGCCCCGCCGCCATCGAAGCCGCCCTCGCCCTGCATCGTCTCGCGGGCGAGAAGATCGCCACGACCCTGCTCGCCCCGGAGTCCGACCTCACGTACCGGCCGCTGAGCGTGCTGTCGCCGTTCGCGGCGGGCGACGCTACGCGGTACCCGCTCGAGCGGATGGCGGCCGACATCGGCTTCACGCACGTTCGTGGCCGGCTCGCCGCCGTCGACGCCGCCGCGCACTCCGTCACGACGGTCACCGGCGAGCAGCTCGCCTACGACGCCCTGATCGTGGCCTCCGGCGCGCGCCCGGTGGAGCCGTTCGCGGGAGCGATCACCTTCAGCGGCTCGCTCACCGACCAGGAGCGCATCCACGGGATCGTCCAGGACGTCGAGGGCGGCTACCTGCACCGGATCGCGTTCGTCATGCCCGCCGGCCCGACCTGGTCCCTGCCGCTCTACGAGCTCGCGCTGATGCTGGCCGAGCGCGCGTACTCGCTCGGCCTGACGCTGCAGCTGGACTTCGTCACGCCCGAGCCGGCGGCGCTCGCCCTGTTCGGTGAGGAGGCCTCGGACGAGGTCGCCGCGCTGCTCGCCGACGCGGGCATCGTGCTGCACACGGGCAGCGAGGCCGAGATCCTGTCGCCCGGCCGGCTCAAGGCCGGCGACACGACGCTCGAGGCCGACCGGATCATCACCCTGCCGCGCCTGGAGGGCCCGGGCATCGCGGGACTGCCGGCCGACCAGGACGGCTTCCTCGCCATCGACGCCCATGCCCGTGTCGAGGGCGTCGCCGACGTCTACGCCGCCGGCGACGGCACGTCCTTCGCGGTCAAGCAGGGCGGGCTCGCCTGCCAGCAGGCCGACGCGGCGGCGGCCGACATCGCCCACCGCGCCGGAGCGCTCGTCGAGCCGGCGCCGTTCACGACCGCGCTGCGTGGGCTCCTGGTGACCGAGCTCGGCGCGCATGTCCTGCGCGACGAGACCGAGGCGCACGCCGTCCGTCCGCAGTGGTGGCCGCCGGCCAAGATCGTCGGCCGCGAGCTGACCGGCTACCTGGCCGGGCTCGACGCAGAGGCCGGCCGTGTCACGGGGCTGAGCGTGCGATGACCGAGGTGGTCGTGGCCGGCGGCGGCATCGCGGCGCTCGAGTTCGTGCTCGCGCTGCGCGCGCACACCGGCGCCGGGATCGACGTCACGCTGATCGCGCCTGAGGTCGAGTTCTCGCTGCGCCCGCTGCTGGTCGCAGCCCCGCTCGGGCGCCGTGGCGCCGGTCCGGATCCCGTTGGCCCGACTCGCATCGGACATCGGCTTCGCGCTGGTGCCGGCGTCGATCGCCAGCGTCGACGTCGAACGGCGGCGCGTGCTCGTGCGCAGCGGCGACGCCGTCCCGTACGAGACGCTCGTGCTCGCGCTGGGCGCGCACACGCTGCCGGCACTCGAGGACGCGCTGCACCTCGGCGACGCCGACGGCGCGCGCGGGCTCGCGGAGCTGCACGAGGACATCCGCCGCGGCGCCGTCCGCAGCGTCGCCTTCGTGGCCCCGAGCGCGACCGGCTGGCTGACCGCGCTCTACGAGGCCGCGCTTCTGACCGCCAACGCCGGCCACGACGTCGAGGTGTCGCTGGTCACGCCGGAGTCCAGCCCGCTGCAGCACTTCGGCCCGCAGGCCAGCGCCGCGGTCGCCCAGGCGCTGGACGAGGCCGGCATCGTCTTTCGCGCCGACCTGCCCGTCGCGGACCGGGTCGTGACCGTGCCGATGCTGCGCGGGCCGCGGATCGACGGCGTGCCGGTGACCCGCCCGTACGGCCTGATCGGCATCGACGCCCGATCGCGCGTGATCGGCGTACCGGATCTGTACGCGATCGGCGACGCGACCGACTTCCCGGTCAAGCAGGCCGCCGTGGCGTGCTGGCAGGCGGATCTCGCCGCCGCGGACATCGCCGCCCGCAACGGGTTCACGGTGACGTCGGACCCGGTGGATCGCGCCCCGCGCGCCACGCTGCTGACCGGCCGCGGCGAGCCGCTGGAGCTCAACGGCGGGCAGGGTCCGGCCAAGCTGCCGGGACGCTTTCTCGGCCGCTATCTCGCGTTGACACGCGCCTAGCGAAGGCGGTTAGGCTCCGCACCATTGGAGCTACTCGAACGTGACGGCGAACGCGAGGTCCTCGAACGGGCGCTAGCGGAATCCCGCGACGCCGGTCGCGTCGTGGCCGTGATCGGCGAGGCCGGGATCGGCAAGACGGCGCTGGTGGCGTCGGTCACCGCGGCGCTGGAGGACCGGCGCGTGCTCTGGGGCGCGTGCGACCCGCTGATCACGCCGCGCCCGATGGGCCCGCTGCGCGACGTCGCGCGGGTGCTCGGCGGCCCGATGCTCGCGGCGCTCGAGGGCTCCGGGTCGCGCGAGGGCGTGCTCACCGCGGCGCTGGACGAGCTCGCGGAGTCCGCGGTGCTGGTCGTCGAGGACCTGCACTGGGCCGACGACGCGACGCTGGACCTCGTGGCGCTGCTGGGCCGCCGGCTCGTGCGCTCGCCCGGCTGCCTGGTCCTGACCAGCCGCAGCGACGTGCTGCCCGAGGTCCGGCGCGTGCTCGGCGCGCTGCCGCGCAGCTGCGTGCGGCGGATCGAGCCGGCCGCGCTCTCGCCCGGCGCCGTCGCCGTGCTGGCCGAGCGCGCCGGCCACGACGCGGCCGAGCTGCACGCCGTCTCGGGCGGCAACCCGTTCTTCGTCACCGAGGCGCTGGCCGCGCCGCCCGGGGTCGGTGTGCCCGTGAGCGTCCGCGACGCGGTCGCGCTGCGCGTCGACGCGCTGCCCCCGGATGCGCGCGCGGTGATCGAGCTCGCGGCCGTGGTGCCGGGGAGCATCGAGCTGTCGCTGGTCGACGCGGACGCCGCCGCGGTCGACGAGTGCATCGTCGCCGGGCTGCTGAGCCTCCGCGGCGAGGCACTCACGTTCCGCCACGATCTGGCCCGCCGGGCGGTCGAGGAGGCGATCTCGCCCGTGCGCCAGCGCGAGCTCGACGCGTTCGTCCTGCAGGCGCTCGAGGCGTCCGGGGACGCGGACCCGGCGCGGCTGATGCATCACGCGCGACGCGCGGGGGACACCGGCGCGATCCGCCGGCTCGCTCCCGTCGCGGCCCGCTCGGCCAGCGCGGGCCGCGGTCACCGGCAGGCGCTCGAGCACTGGGAAGCCGCCTTGGAGGCGGCGGGCGGGGAGGACCCGGAGGTGCTGGAGGGGATCGCGATCGAGGCCTATCTGTGCGGGCGCCCGGAACAGGCGGTCCAGGCGCGCCGGGCGCTGCTCGCGATCCACGAGGCGGCCGGTGACGACCTGCGCGCCGGCGACGACCTGCGCTGGCTCTCGCGCGTGCTGTGGTGGATGGGCGAGGGGACGGAGGCGGCCGCCGTCGGCAACCGCGCGATCGCGGTGCTCGAGGCGTTCCCCGACAGCCGCGAGCTGGCGATGGCGCTCAGCGGGCAGTCGCAGCTGGCGATGCTCAGCGAGCGCGCGGAGGAGGCGATCGCGCTCGGGACGCGCGCGGTCCTGCTGGCGCGGCGGCTGGACGATCGCGAGACGGTCGCCCACGGGTCGGCGAACGTCGGCACGGCGCTGATCGGCGGCCCGGACTCCGAGCGCGGTCGCGCGCTGCTGGAGGAGGCGTTCGTGATGGCGGCCGGCGCGGGCCAGGACGATCACGCCGCCCGCGCGCTGGTCAACCTCGCCACGGCGACGCTCGTGCGCTGCCGCGACGATCCGCGCGTCGACGAGGACGTCGAGCGCGCGTTGCGCTTCGCCTACGAGCGCGAGCTCGAGGGCTACGTCCAGTACATGCTCGGGGTGCGCTCGAACCTGCGCCTGCTGCGCGGCGCTTGGCGCACGGCCGAGGACGACGCGCGGGCGTCGATCGAGCTGGGCGAGCAGTTCGGCGTCAGCCAGTGCCCGGCGCTGATCGTGATCGGGCGCCTGCAGGCGCGCCGCGGAGAATCCGGGGCGAGCGACACGCTCGAGCGCGCGTGGGAGCACGCGGTCGCCACGCAGGAGCTGCAGCGGCTCGCGCCGGCGGCGGTGGCGCGCGCCGAGCACGCCTGGCTGGAGGGCGATCTGGCGCGGACGGTCGCCGTCGCGCGGGCGACCTACGAGCTCGCGGCCGCCCGCGGCGACGCCTGGTCACGCGCCGAGCTGGGCTTCTGGCTCTGGCGCGCGGGCGAGCCCATCGCGCCACACGCCGCCGACACGGCGCCGTACGCCCGCTCGGTGGCGGGCGACTGGCGCGGCGCGGCGGCGGCCTGGGCGGCGATCGGCTACCCGTACGAGCGCGCCGAGGCGCTGTGCGAGGCCGACGAGGAACAGGCGCGGCTCGAGGCTCTCGCCACGATCGACGAGCTCGGCGCCGTGCGGGCGGCCTCGCACCTGCGCCGGCGCCTGCGCGCCGCCGGGGTGCTGCGGATACCGCGCGGCCCGCGCGCAGCTTCCCGCTCCGGCCCGGCCGGGCTGACGCCGCGCGAGACGCAGGTCCTCGACCTGGTCGTGCGCGGCGCCACCAACGCGGAGATCGCCCAGGAGCTCGTGATCGCGCCCAAGACGGTCGATCACCACGTGTCGGCGGTGCTCGCCAAGCTCGGCGTCTCCTCGCGGCGGGAGGCCGGCGCCGCGCTCAAGCGGCTCAGTGGCTAGGTGCGGGTGCCGACCGCGACGAGGTACTCCATCTCGAAGCGCGCCGCGTCGTCGGTGCCGAGGTTCCACTCCGCGCAGAAGCGGTCCAGCGCCTCGTCGAACTCGGCCGCGCGGCCGTTGCGCTCGGCGTTGGCGCGGACGCCGATCGTCGGCCCGTAGCGCGCCTTGAAGAACTCGCCGTAGTCGCTCGGGCGCTCGAAGGCCGTGATCTCGAGCACGTGGCGCTCGAGCGAGCGCCACTCGATCCGGTCGCCGACGAGCCCGCGCAGGTGCGCCTCGGTGCCCCACAGCGGCGCGGGCTGCGCGCCCGGGGGCGGCGGCGGGGCGAACGGGCCCATCGTCCTGAAGAACGCGCCGAGCATCCCCTCGGGGGTCCAGCTCAGCAGGCCGAGCGTCCCGCCTGGGCGGCAGACGCGGACCAGCTCGTCCGCGGCCTGCGCGTGGTGCGGCGCGAACATCACGCCGATCGAGGACATCACGATGTCGAAGGACTCGTCGGCGAAGGGCAGGTCCTCGGCGTCGGCCGCGACCCAGTCGAGCTCCAGGCCGGCGGTCTGCGCACGGGCCTTGCCGGCTTGCAGCAGCTCGGGGGTGAGGTCGCTGGCGGTGACGTGCGCGCCCTTGCGGGCGGCGGGGAGCGAGGCGTTGCCGGTGCCCGCGGCAACGTCGAGCACGCTCACGCCGGCGCCGATCTGGCACGCGTCCACGAGCTGCGGGCCGAGCGGGAGCAGGAAGCTCTCGACCATCGACGGGTAGTCCCCGGAGGCCCACATGGCGCGATGCTTCGCCTTGAGCACGGCGTCGGCGGTGTTCACGGTTTCTCCTTGAATTGCCATGTTGCGACGGTACGGTCCGGCGCCGTCCGGCACATCGGGAGGTGTTCCCTATTTTGGCGCTTGCGCGCTTTGCCTCGGCACGCCAGAATCGGGGTCGGGATGCGTCTGGACGAGTTTCTGCGGGATTTCGTGACTGCGGCCGTCGCCGCCGACCGGCGATTCGTGCGAGCCCGCGACGCTGCCGACATCGAGGACGGCATCGCCCTCTGGGAACAGCTGGCAGGCGGTGACTGGGACGGCATCGCGCCGGATGAGCTGCTCGTCGATGGCTACCTCAGCATCTCGATGCTCTACGCCCGACGCTACGAGGCGCGGGGCGGCGGCAGCGACCTCTCGCTCGCGCTTCGCTACCTCGACGAGGCGCGGCGTTACGTCGTCGCTGGTTCGTTTGCGGACCTCCAGGTACGGATGTCGGCGGCAGCGTGGCTGCTGGTGCGTTTTCAGACCGAACGGCGCCGCGAGGACCTCGACGAGGCGATCTCCGGCTGGACCAGACTGCTGGACACCGACGCGGGAGCACTGGCCGCGGCGAACCTCGGTCGCGCGCTGCTCACACGCCACGAGCTGTCCGGCGACCCCGCGGATCTCGACCTCGGGCGCGAGCTGCTCGGGATCGCGTCGGTCGGGATGCGCAGCGACCATCCGGCACTCGCGGACGTGCAACTCGCCCTGCGCGCCGCCGGCTGAGCGTCGGGGCTTATCCTGCAAGCCTGAGCTTCGACGTCATCACGATGGGCCGGATCGGGGTGGACATCTATCCGCTGCAGATCGGCGTGTCGCTGCGCGAGGTGGAGTCGTTCGGCAAGTACCTCGGCGGCAGCTCGTCCAACGTGGCGGTGGCCGCGGCGCGCTACGGGCGCCGGGTGGCGACGATCACGCGCACGGGGAACGATCCGTTCGGCGCGTTCCTGCACGACGCGCTGCGCGGCTTCGGCGTCGACGACCGCTGGGTGACGCCGGTCGATGGCCTGCCGACCCCGGTGACGTTCTGCGAGATCTTCCCGCCGGACGACTTCCCGCTGTACTTCTACCGCGAGCCGAAGGCGCCGGATCTGGAGATCGCCGCGGAGGAGCTCGACCTCGACGCGATCCGGGCGGCGTCCGTGTTCTGGGTCACGGTCACCGGGCTCTCGCAGGAGCCGTCGCGGACGGCGACGCTGAGCGCGCTGCAGGCGCGCGGTCGCGAGGGACTCACGGTGCTCGATCTCGACTACCGGCCGATGTTCTGGTCATCGCGTGAGGAGGCGCGGCGCTGGGTCACCGAGGCGCTGGCGCACGCGACGGTCGCGGTCGGCAACCTCGACGAGTGGGAGACCGCCGTGGGCACACGCGATCCGCAGACGGCGGCATCGACCGCGGGGCTGGACCTCGCGGTCGTCAAGCAGGGGCCGAAGGGCGTGCTCGCGCGCCGCGGCTCGGAGTGGGCCGAGGTGCCGCCCGTGCCGGTCGAGGTCGTCAACGGCCTCGGTGCCGGCGACGCCTTCGGCGGGGCGCTCTGTCACGGGCTGCTGGCGGGCTGGGACCTCGAGCGCACGATGCGCTTCGCCAACGCGGCGGGTGCGCTGGTGGCGTCGCGGCTGGCGTGCGCGGACGCGATGCCGGACGCGGACGAGGTCGAGTCGATCCTGGCTGCCGGTCATGCCTGATCTCGCGGCGCTGATCGAGGCGCGCGTGCGCCGCCCCGAGTCGATCGCGGAGGCCGCCGCGGCGCGCGTGCGCCCGGCCTGGCCCCCGACGACGCCTTTGCTGGTGATCGCCGCCGATCACGCCGCGCGCGGCATGATCGAGGCCGGCGGGCGTCCGATGACCGACCGCGGCGACCTGCTCGACCGGATCGTGCTCGCGCTCTCGCGTCCGGGCGTCAACGGCGTGCTCGGGACGCCCGACATCCTCGAGGACCTGCTGCTGCTCGGCGCGCTCGACGGCAAGGCCGTCTTCGGGTCGATGAACCGCGGCGGGCTGACCGGCGCGGAGTGGACGCTCGACGATCGCTTCACGGCCTACGACGCGGCGGCGATCGACGCGTTCGGCTTCGAGGGCGGCAAGCTGCTGCTGCGGATGGACCCGGAGGACGCGCGCACCGCGCCGACGCTCGAGGCGTGCGCAGGGGCGGTCTCGGCGCTGGCGCAGCGGCGGCTGGTGGCGATGGTCGAGCCGTTCTGGTCCGACGATACGCCCGAGGGAGCGATGCGCGCGATGGGGATCGCCTCCGCGCTCGGGTCCACCTCGGCCTACACGTGGCTGAAGGTCCCGGTCGTCAGGGACATGGAGCGGGTGATGGCCGCGAGCACGCTGCCCGCCCTGGTGCTCGGCGGCGGCGGGCCTGCGGCCTTCGAGGCGTGGGCGCACGCGCTGACGCTGCCGACGGTGCAGGGGCTGGTGGTCGGGCGCTCGCTGCTCTTCCCGGCCGATGACGATGTGGCCGCCGCGGTCGACACCGCCGCCGGCCTGATGGGAGCCCTCGCATGAACTACACGCGCCTGCGGATCGTGGAGCTCGACGGCACGGAGACGCTTCGAGACCGGCGGTGACGAGCTGATCGTGCTGCCGCTGGCCGGCTCGTGCACGGTGACGGTGGACGGCGAGCGCTTCGAGCTGGAGGGCCGCGAGAGCGTCTTCTCCGCGGTCACGGACTTCGCCTACGCGCCGATCGGATCGCACGTCCAGCTGCGCGGGTCGGGCCGTTTCGCCTTGCCCGCGGCGGCAGCTCGGAGACGGTTGGAACCGCGCTACGGCCCCGCCGCGGAAGTCCCGGTCGAGCTGCGCGGCGCCGGCAACGCCTCGCGCCAGGTCAACAACTTCTGCTCCGTGGAGGCCTTCGAGGCCGACGCGCTGATCGCGGTCGAGGTGCTGACGCCGGGCGGCAACTGGTCCTCGTATCCGCCGCACCGGCACGACGAGCTGGAGGAGATCTACTACTTCGAGGTCGCGCGCGGCGGCTTCGCCTATCAGCGCGTCTACGACGGGATGGACCTGCTCGAAGAGGTGCGCACGGGGGACCGCATCGACATGCCGTGCGGCTACCACGGTCCCTCGATGGCGGCGCCCGGCTACGACCTGTACTACCTCAACGTGATGGCCGGGACCGAACGGGCGTGGAACTTCGTGGACGATCCCGAGCACGCCTGGATCCGCGACACCTGGGCGGATCAGGAGCTGGATCCGCGGTTGCCTATGACGTCGGCGAGGAGACACGCATGAGACTGACGGTGGCGCAGGCGCTGGTCCGCTTCCTGAGCGTCCAGTTCAGCGAGCGTGACGGTCTGGAGCAGCGGTTGATCGAAGGCTGCTTCGGGATCTTCGGGCACGGCAACGTCGCCGGCGTCGGCCAGGCGCTGCTCGAGGAGCCCGACGCGATGCCCTTCTACCACGCGCGCAACGAGCAGGGCATGGTGCACGCGGCGATCGGCTACGCGCGGATGAAGAACCGGCTCTCGACCTTCGCCTGCGCCTCGTCGATCGGGCCGGGTGCGACGAACATGGTCACGGGCGCCGCGCTGGCGACGATCAGCCGCCTGCCCGTGCTGCTGCTTCCCGGTGACGTCTTCGCCACCCGCGCGGCGGGCGCCGTGCTCCAGCAGCTCGAGGATCCGTCGTCGTACGCGGTCTCGGTCAACGACACGCTGCGGCCGGTCTCGCGCTACTGGGACCGCGTCGAGCGCCCGGAGCAGCTCGTCCCGGCACTGCTGAGCGCGATGCGCGTCCTGACCGATCCGGCCGACACCGGCGCGGTGACCCTGTGCCTGCCGCAGGACGTCCAGGCCGAGGCGTGCGAGTGGCCGGAGGAGCTGTTCGACAAGCGCGTCTGGCGCGTGCGGCGGCCGGTGCCTGAGCCGTCGGTGCTCGCTGAAGCGGCTGCACTGCTGCGCGGCGCCCGCAATCCGCTGATCGTGTCCGGCGGCGGGACGATCTACTCCGAGGCCACCGAGGCTTTGGCCGCGTTCGCGGCCGCGACGGGGATCCCGGTGGCCGAGACGCAGGCCGGCAAGGGCTCGCTGCCCTTCGACCACCCGCAGTCGGCGGGGGCGATCGGCGCGACCGGCACGACCGACGCGAACGCCCTGGCCCGCGAGGCCGACGTGGTGCTCGGCGTCGGCACGCGCTGGAGCGACTTCACGACCGCCTCGCGCTCGATCTTCGCCAACGACGACGTCCGCTTCGTCAACCTCAACGTCGCCCCGATCGACTCGATCAAGCACTCGGGGCTGCCGCTGCTGGCCGATGCCCGGGTGGGGCTCGAGGCGCTGACGGACGCGCTCGAGGGCGCGACCTGGGCGACGCCGTCGTTCGTCTGGGACGACGTGGTGCGAGCGCGCCTACACGCTCGGTCATACACCGTTGCCCTCCCAGAGCGAGGTGATCGGCGTCGTCAACCGCGTCAGCGGGCCGCGCGACGTCGTGGTCTGCGCGGCGGGCTCGATGCCCGGCGACCTGCACAAGCTGTGGCGCACGCGCGACCCCAAGGGCTACCACGTCGACTACGGCTACTCGACGATGGGCTACGAGATCGCCGGCGGGCTGGGCGTGAAGCTGGCCGCGCCCGATCGCGAGGTGTTCGTGCTGGTCGGCGACGGCTCCTATCTGATGATGGCCCAGGAGCTCGTGACCGCGGTCGCCGAGGGCATCAAGCTGACGGTCGTCCTGGTCCAGAACCACGGCTACGCGTCGATCGGCGCGCTGTCGGAGTCGGTCGGCTCGCAACGCTTCGGCACGAAGTACCGCTACCGTGGAACGGACGAGATCCTGCCGGTCGATCTGGCCGCGAACGCCGCCAGCCTCGGTGCCCGCGCTCTGTACTCGTCGACGATCGAGGAGTTCGAGAGCGCGCTGCGCGAGGCCGTCGCTTCGGACCGGACGACCGTCGTGCAGATCGAGACCGATCCACTCGTTCCCGCTCCCTCGTCCGAGGCGTGGTGGGACGTCCCGGTCGCGGAGGTGGCCGCACTCGAATCCACGCGCGCCGCGCGTGAGGCCTACGAGCGCGACAAGACCACGCAGAAGCCGTACCTGAAGACCCCAGAGACCGTGAGGACACCGTGAGCACCGTCCAGCTCGAAACCATCGACCACCGCATCGGCGGGCGTGCCAGCGCCGGCGCCTCGACCCGTACCGCACCCGTCTTCGACCCGGCGACGGGCCACGAGCAGCGTCACGTGCTGCTCGCCGAGGCGGCCGACGTCGATGCCGCGGTGCAGGCCGCCAAGGCCGCGTTCGAGACCTGGAGCGACGTGTCCGTCGTCCGCCGCTCGCGGATCATGTTCGCGTTCCGCGAGCTGATCGTGCAGCACACCGACGAGCTGGCGCGGATCATCGCCGCCGAGCACGGCAAGACCGTCGAGGACGCCAAGGGCGAGGTCGTCCGCGGCATGGAGGTCGTCGAGTTCGCCTGCGGTATCGCGGAGCTGACCAAGGGCGAGTTCTCCGACCAGGTCTCGACCGACATCGACCTGCACTCCTTCCGGCAGCCGCTCGGGGTCTGCGCCGGGATCACGCCGTTCAACTTCCCGATCATGGTCCCGATGTGGATGCACCCGATGGCGATCGCCACGGGCAACACGTTCGTGCTCAAGCCGTCCGAGCGCGATCCCTCGGTGTCCAACTTCATCGCCGACCTGTACTCGCAGGCGGGGCTGCCGGACGGCGTCTTCAACGTCGTGCACGGCGACAAGGTCGCGGTCGATGCGCTGCTCGACCACCCGGACGTGGCGGCGATCTCCTTCGTCGGCTCGACCGCGATCGCGAGGTACATCCACGAGCGCGCGAGCGCCAACGGCAAGCGCGTCCAGGCGCTCGGCGGTGCCAAGAACCACGCGATCGTGATGCCCGACGCCGATCTCGACTACGCCACCAACCACCTGTCCGCCGCCGGCTACGGTTCCGCCGGGCAGCGCTGCATGGCGATCTCGGTCGCCGTCGCCGTGGGCGAGGTCGCGGACGAACTGGTCTCGCGTCTGCGTGAGAAGGCCATCGCGATCAAGGTCGGCCCCGGCCTGGATCCCGACTCCGAGATGGGCCCGGTCGTCACGGCCGCCGCGCGTGACCGCGTCGTCGACTACATCGGCCGCGGCGAGGGCGACGTCGTCGTCGACGGCCGCGAGCTCGAGATCGAGGGCGACGGCTTCTGGGTCGGCCCGACCCTGATCGACAACGTCACCACCGACATGAGCGTCTACACCGACGAGATCTTCGGCCCGGTCCTGACCGTCGTCCGCGTCGACACCCTCGACGAGGCGATCGACCTCATCAACCGCAACTCCTACGCCAACGGCACCGCGATCTTCACCGCCTCCGGCCAGGCCGCCCGCACCTTCCAGCGCAGGATCCAGGTCGGCATGATCGGCATCAACGTCCCGATCCCTGTCCCGTTGAGCTTCTACTCCTTCGGCGGCTGGAAGCAGTCACTGTTCGGCGACCACCACATCCACGGCCCCGAGGGCGTGCGCTTCTACACCCGCGCCAAGGTCGTCACGACCCGCTGGCCCGAGTCCCTCGACGCGGCCCACATGCACTTCCCGACCGCGAACTAGACGTGGTCGACGAACAGATCGACCTGGAGGTCGCCGCCCTCGACGTATGAGTACGCGGAGAGGTCGGTGATGCCGTCCTCGGCCAGCACGTCCTCGCAGAGGTAGGTGTTGCCCGTGCACTCGCGGCTCGGGCGCGTGAGGATCGCGTGGGCGGCGTCGGCGTAGAGTTCGGGCCGGCGGGCGCGGGCCATCGCGGCGTCGCCGCCGAGCAGGTTCTGGACCGCGGCGGTGGCGATCAGCGTGCGCGGCCAGAGGGCGTTGGAGGCGATCCCGTCTGAACGGAACTCCTCGGCGAAGCCCAGGGCGCACAGCGACATGCCGTACTTGGCGATCGTGTAGGCGATGTGCGGGCCGAGCCACTGCGGCTTGAGGCCGATCGGCGGTGAGAGGGTGAGGATGTGGGGGTTCGAGCCCGTGCGCAGGTGCGGGACGCACGCCTTCGTGACGGCGAACGTCCCGCGCGTATTGATGTCCTGCATCAGGTCGTAGCGCTTCATCTCGAGCGCCTCGGTCCCGCGCAGGTCGATCGCGGAGGCGTTGTTGACGCAGATGTCGATGCCGCCGAAGCGCTCGACCGCGGCGCTGACGGCGGCCACGACCGATGCCTCGTCGCGGATGTCGCCGACGATCGGCAGCGCCTGGCCGCCGGCCGCCTCGATCTGCTCGGCCGCCGTGAAGACGGTGCCTTCGAGCTTCGGGTGCGGCTCGCCGGTCTTCGCGATCAGCGCGACGTTCGCGCCGTCACGCGCGGCGCGCACGGCGATCGCGAGGCCGATGCCCCGCGAGGCGCCCGAGATGAACAGCGTCTTGCCTTCGAGAGTGCTCACGCCGCGCGACGTTACCGGGCGCGCAGCGCGGCGGCGGCGATCACGGAGGCGGCTCGATGCCCGAGTCCAGTGCCGCCCACGCGGCGCTGACGGCGGCGATCCGGTCGTTGACGCCGAGCTTGGCGTAGATGCTCTGCGCGTGCTTGTGGATCGTCCGCGGGCTGATCGCCAGCTGCGTGGCGATCGCGGCCGTGGTGTGGCCGCGCATCATCGCCTGCAGAACCTCCGCCTCGCGCGGCGAGACGCCGAGCGCGACCAGCTCGCTCCGCGGCGCGCCGCGGGCACCGCGTTCGAACATGAACACCGATGTCCCGTCGCGCGGCGTGAGCCGGCGCACCATCAGCGGCGAGCCGCCGTCGATCGGGAGGACCGCGTGCGCGGGCGCCGGCGTGCTGCGCAGCCGCTCGGGCATCCGCGCGCCACTGCCGGTGCGGCCGTCGAGCAGCGCGAGCGCCGCCCGTCCCGCCTCGGTCGAGAACGCCACGCGGTCGTGGGCGTCGGTGACGACGATCGCCGCGCCGACATCGTCGAGCCCGGCCTCGACCGCGGCGAGCACGTCGTGCAGGCGTTCGCGCAGGGCCGCGTTCGCGTGCGCCTGGATCAGGTGCGGGCGCGCGAGGTCGAGCAACTGGCGCTGCGCGTCGCTGAAGTCGTCGGCGTCCGCGAACACCAACCCGATCAGCAGCCGCGGCGGCGCGGGGAGCGTGACCGCGAGCTGGTGCTCGACACCGAGCGGAACGAACACCTCGCGGTAGAGCGCGCGCCGGCGGAACACCTCGGGCGCGATCACGTCCGAGAGCCGGTACGCGCGCGCGTCGCGCGTCTCGAGATAGCGCTGCACGAGCGGGTTCTCGTGCCCGTGACGGCCCCACGCCTCGAGCAGGCGCTGCGAGGGCTCGGGCGTGACCATCGCCACGAGCGGTATGCCGCCGGACGAGACCTCGTTGTAGGACGTGTAGGCCGCCGGAATCACGCGCGGCAGCACGTCGAGCAGTGCCGTCCGGAACCCCGCGAGCGTCTCGGCGTGATGGACCTCGCCGAGCAGCTCGAGCAGCCCCTGGAGCTCGCGTTCAGGCAGCGTGCTCACGCGCGGTAGACCTCCGCGGCTTCGCGCGCCGCCAGCAGCAGCGCCGCGCTGCCCTTCGTCCACGCGGCGTAGGTCATCTTCAGCGCCGAGGCGTCGGCGACGATCCGGGTCTCGACGATCGCGCCGTCGAACAGCGTCGCGACCTCCCCGGCGCGACGAGCCGTGCGCGCCGACCGCTCGTCGGGCACCCGGACGACGGTTTCGTTCAGCGCTCGGGCGATGGCCGACCCCATCTCACCCGGGTGCAGGACGGCGATGATCATGCCGGGAAACCTAAAGGGGTCGGACCCCTTTAGGTTGTTCTTCGCTCGTCCGACTGCCCGGACCGCCATCATCTAGGCCCGTGGAGACGATTCGCAGTTCCCCGATGGTCGGGCTTGAAGGGCTGATCCCGCTGCCCGCACGGGCCGAGAAGCCGCGCAGCATCGGCGTCACGCATGTCGTGGACCCGGGCCTGACCAACGTGGAGGCCGCGGGCCTGATGGAGGTCGCCGCCGCTCACGTGGATGTCGTCCGCCTCGGCTGGGGCTCGGCGATCGTCACCCAGGCGCTGGAGGCCAAGCTCGCGATCTACCTCGAGAACGACGTGGCGCCGATGCTCGGCGGCACGCTGACCGAGCTCGCGTGGCGCCACGGCCGGATCGACCAGCTGCGTGACGCACTGCTGCGGCTCGGGATCCAGCACGTCGAGGTCTCCGAGGGAACGCTGGACCTGCCGCTCGACGACAAGCGGCGCCTGATCCAGCAGCTCAACACCGACTTCACCGTGTTCGTCGAGGTCGGCAGCAAGGACGGCCGGCTCGCGCCCGCGTCCGAGCTGTGGGTCCGGCAGGCGAGCGAGGCGCTGGACGCCGGCGCCCACTCGATCGTCTGCGAGGGCCGCGTGTCGGGCGATGCCGGGCTCTACTGGCCCGACGGGTCGATTCGCGACGAGCTGGTGGACGCGCTCGTCGGCGCCGCGGGTGTGGAGCGACTGATCTTCGAGGCGCCGCGCCGATCGCAGCAGGCATGGCTCGTGCGCCACTTCGGGACCGACGTCGGCCTCGGCAACATCCTCCCGCACGACCTGATCGGCGTGGAGAGCCTGCGCCTGGGCCTGCGCTCTGACACGCTGACCCGCTTCCACGCGTGAGCCCCGCGGTTCTGCTGACGGGCGTCGGCAAGCGCTACGACATCGTCAGCGCGTTCGCGCGGCACGCCTTCGTCGTGGCCGCCGATCCGAGCCCGCTGGCGCCCGCCCAGTACGCCGCCGACATCCGCGTCGCGCCGCCTCGCGCCGACGATCCGGGCTACATCCCGTTCCTGACCGAGCTGGTCGAACGCCATGACGTGAGCGCGGTGATCCCGCTCACCGACCTCGACCTCGAGGTGCTCGCGCTCAGCGACCTGCCGGCGTTCGTGCCATCCGCGGACGTCTGCAGGGCCACGTTCGACAAGTACCTCGCGCACCAGTTGCTCCAGTCGCACGGGCTGCCGAGCCCGCCGACCTGGCTGCCCGGGGAGCCGGCCGACGGCTACCCCGCGGTGGTCAAGCCGCGCCGAGGGTCGGGCTCGCGGTCGATCCACCCGTGCGCGGACGAGCGCGAGGCGGAGTTCTTCGCGGGCTACGTCAAGGAGCCGGTGATGATCCAGCGGCTGATGGACGGCCCGGAGTTCTCGGTCGACCTCCTGTGCGACCTTGACGGCCGCTGCCTGAACGCGATCCCGCGGACGATGCTCGAGTCGCGCGGGGGCGAGTCGATCAAGGGCTCGGCGATCGCCGAGCCGGAGCTGATCGACCTCGGTCGCGCGGTCGCCGAGGCGCTCCCGCTGCGCGGGCCGGCGACGGTCCAGATGTTCCGCGACCGCGAGCTCGGTCTGCGGGTGACCGACATCAACGCGCGCTTCGGCGGCGCGTTCGCGTGCCCGATGTACGCGGCGCCTCCCGGGCGCAGCTACCCGGAGCTGATCGTTCGCATGGCCGCGGGCGAGTGGATCGAGCCGCACATCGGCGAGTTCCTCGCGGGACGGACCTTCACGCGCTACTTCTGGCAGCTCGAGCTCGACGAGCGATTCGAGCCGACAAGACGCGACATCGTCCCGGGCGGGCCGCGCCCGCCTCGCTGACCATGCGTTCGATTCTCCTGGCCATGGCCGGTCTGCTCGTCGTCCTCGTGGGCCTCGAGCTGATCACGAGCGACGGTTCCACGCCCGAGAGCGCCGCAGCGCCGACCAGCGTCCACTTCGCCTCGCGCCCGGACCTGAAGCCGCCGGTGCTCACCGTGGGCGAGCGCAAGGCGGGCACGGCGCCCGGGCTCGTCTTCCTCGCCCCGAAGCGCAAGTCGGGGCAGTCCGGCGCGACGATCCTCGACGCCAACGGCGACTACGTCTGGTTCAAGCCGTCGCCGAAGGGCGTGGTGATCGACGACTTCCGCGTCCAGCGATACCGCGGCGAGCCGGTTCTGACCTGGTGGGAGGGAAAGACCAACGATCGCGGCTACGGGCAGGGCTCGTGGGTGATCGCCGACTCCTCCTACCACGAGATCGCGCGCATCCGGGCGGGGGACGGGCTCGAAGGCGACCTGCACGAGCTGGAGTTGACCGACGAGGGCACGGCGCTGATCCCGATCTACGACGTCGTCAAGCAGGACCTGAGCTCCGTCGGCTCGCCCAAGGACGGCGAGGCCGTCGATTCGATGATCCAAGAGGTCGACATCGCCACCGGCAAGGTGCTCTGGACCTGGCACAGCCTCGACCACGTCGCGCTGACCGAGTCCCACGCCGGGCCGCCGCAGAAGAACCGCTTCCCGTACGACTACTTCCACATCAACTCGATCGACGTCGACAGCGACGGCAACCTGCTGGTCTCCGCGCGCAACACCTGGGCGATCTACAAGCTCGATCGCAAGACCGGCGACGTGCTGTGGCGCCTCGGCGGCTACCGCAGCGACTTCGCGCTCGGTGACGGCGTGCGCTTCGCCTGGCAGCACGACGCGCGCCGCCAGCCCGACGGGACGATCACGCTCTTCGACAACGAGTCCACGCCGAAGGTCGGGGACCACTCGCGGGTCCTGCGCCTGGCGGTCGACGAGGCGTCCCGCAAGGTGTCGGCGGTGCACGTCTTCGAGCACCCCGCCGGCCTGCTGGCCTTCGCCGAGGGCAACGCGCAGGCGCTCCCGGGCGGCCAGACCTTCGTCGGCTGGGGGATGGGCCGGCGCGTCTCCGAGCTCGGCGCCGACGGCGAGCTGCTGTTCGACGTCAAGCTGCCCAAGGACGCCGACACCTACCGCGCCTACCGCTTCGCGTGGGACGGCGAGCCCACCAATCTTCCCGCGCTCGCCGCGACCCGCGACGGCGCCACCGTGACCGTCTCCGCGAGCTGGAACGGCGCCACCGCCGTCACCGCCTGGAAGGTCCTCGCCGGCCCGAACCCCGACGCGCTGACAGCCGTCACGACCGCTCACCGCAAGGGCTTCGAGACACCGATATCGGTCAAGACCGACGCGCCCTACGTCGCCGTCCAGGCCCTCGCCGGCGATCACGTCCTCGCCACCTCGAAAGCCCTCCGCGTTCCTTGAAGCAACCTAAAGGGGCCAGGCCCCTTTAGGTTGCTTTAGGTTTCGGGAACTCTTCGGTTCCCCAGGAAACTCTGAGCTGCAGCGGAGGGGTTTCCGAGGGATTGGGTCCAAGTTGTGAGCTCCCCGAGTTTGAAGGAGCTCCCTTGAGCGCAATGACCGAACCGGTCCGCGGCCGTGGCGCGCCGCGGTTCACCCAGCACCTGCGCCGTTCGCGGCTGGCCTACGTCCTCGCCGCCGTCGCCGCGGTGGCGGTCGGTGGAGCGGCGACCGCGGTCGGCGGCGGTGGCAGCACGGCCGCCACGACCACGTCGCGCACCGTGGCGGTCGCGAGCGGCGTCGTGCAGTCGACGGTCTCGGGCAGCGGCAACCTCGCCGCGGTCAAGCAGAGCGACCTCTCGTTCGGCCTCGCCGGTGAAATCACCAAGGTCTACGTGAAGGACGGTGAGAAGGTGACCGAGGGTCAGGTGCTCGCGCGCTTGGCACCGACCGACACCACCGAGGACATCACGTGGTTGCGGGCGCCGTTCGACGGCACGATCGCCAGCATCGGCATCGCCAAGGGCGACACCGTCAGCGGAACCTCGTCGACCAGCGCGTCCACCGACGGCGCGGCGGCGAGCACCGCCACCGGCTCCTCCACGTCCAGCACGGCGGCGTTCACGCTCGTCCAGCTCGAGCGCTACGAGATGGAGGTCTCGCTCAGCGAGTCCGACATCGGCAAGGTCTCCAAGGGCCAGATCGCCACCGTCACCGTCAGCGCGACGGGCAAGGAGTACTCCGCCCGCGTCGTCGATGTCGGCGTCCTGTCCAGCAGCTCCAGTTCGAGCTCGGCGACGGGCTCGTCCACATCCAGCGCGGTCGCCTACCCGGTGACGGTGCGCCTGACCCATGCCAGCGCCGACATCAAGCCCGGAATGACCGCGAGCGCGGACATCGTCACCTCGCAGTCCACGGGCCTGACCGTCCCGACGCAGGCGCTGCGCGGCTCGATGGTGACCGTCGTCTCCGGGACCACGCAGACGCCTACCCGCGTCACGACCGGCGTGACGGGCGACTCGGTGACCGAGATCACCAGCGGCCTGAAGCAGGGCGACAAGGTCCTCGTGACCTCGACCAGCGCGGCGGCGGGCGCCGCGTCGTCCGGCAGTCAGGGCTCGCAGCAGTCCCAGCAGCAGACCGGCATCGGAGGCGGCGGGTTCCCGGGCGGCGCGGCCGGCGCCGGGTTCGGTGGGCCTCCGGCCGGCGCTGCCCCGGGGATGGGCCGATGAGCGCCGAGGCCGTCATCGACGTCCGCGACGCCGAGCGCGTATACCAGATCACCGACGAGATCGCGGTGCGCGCGCTCGACGGCGTGTCCCTGCGGATCGAGCCGGGAGAGCTGGTCGCGATCATGGGCGCGTCAGGCTCGGGCAAGAGCACGCTGATGAACATCCTCGGCTGCCTCGACGCGCCGACGGCGGGCTCCTACCGCCTCGACGGCATCGACGTCCGCGACTACGACGACGACGAGCTCTCCGACCTGCGCAACGTCAAGCTCGGCTTCGTCTTCCAGGCCTTCAACCTGGTCCCGCGGATGAATGCGCTGGCGCAGGTCGAGCTGCCGCTCTCCTACGCCGGTGTCCCGCGCAAGCAACGGCGCCGGCGCGCGCTCGACGCGCTCGACGCGGTCGGCATGGGCGAGCGGGTGGACCACTTGCCGTCCGAGCTCTCCGGCGGCCAGCAGCAGCGGGTCGCGGTCGCCCGCGCGATCGTCACCAACCCCGCGCTGATCCTCGCCGACGAGCCGACGGGCAACCTCGACTCGCGCTCCACGGCCGAAGTGCTCGAGATCTTCGAGCGCCTCAACGACGAGGGCCGGACCGTCGTGATCATCACCCACGAGGACGAGGTCGCCAACCACGCGCAGCGCATCGTCCGGATGGCCGACGGCCGCATCGTCGCCGACGAGTCGCGCCGGAAGGCGTTCGCATGAGCACCGCCGAGACCCTGCGCACGGCGCTCGGCGCGATCGCGGCCAACCGGCTCCGCGCGCGGCCTGACGATGATCGGCCTCTGCATCGGCGTCGCCGCCGTGATCGCCCTCGTGGCGGTCGGCAACGGCTCCAAGAAGGAGGTCGAATCCTCGATCGACGCCCTCGGCTCCAACGTCCTCGTGGTCCAGACCCAGGGCGGGCGCTTCGGTCCGGGCGGTGACGGCGGAGCCAGCGTCACCCTGACCCAGAAGGACGCCCAGGCGCTCTCGGACTCCTTCGACGCGCCCGACGTCAAGAGCGCGAGCCCCGTCGTGCAGGCCTCGAGCACCACGCTCGTCGCCGGCTCGACCAGCTACCAGCCGAGCTCGTTCGTCGGCACGACGCCGAGCTACGCGACGGCCAAGAACATCGAGATCGCGTCCGGCGCATCGTTCACGACGCAGGACGTCACCGACCACGCCCGCAAGGTCGTGATCGGCCCGACCGTGGCGGAGAACCTGTTCAGCGACAGCCCGCCGGTGGGCCAGACGATCCGCGTCAACGGCACCAGCTTCACCGTCGTCGGCTTGACCGCGAGCAAGGGCTCCGACGGCACGTCCGACCAGGACGACGTCGTGCTCGCGCCGCTGACCGCGGTCCAGGACACGCTGAGCGGCTACGGGAGCATCAGCTCGATCACGGTGCAGGCGACTTCCGCGGCCTCGCTGGACGCCGCGCAGGCCGAGGTCGAGTCGATCCTCTACGAGCGCAAGGACGTCACCGACACGTCCAACCCGGGCTTCAGCGTGATCAACCAGGGCTCGGTCCGCGAGGCTTCGAGCGCTAGCACCGACGTGTTCACGACGCTGCTCGGCGCGGTCG
Source organism: uncultured Solirubrobacteraceae bacterium (assembly GCA_963848475.1). Lineage (GTDB taxonomy): Bacteria > Actinomycetota > Thermoleophilia > Solirubrobacterales > Solirubrobacteraceae > Solirubrobacter. The sequence continues at coordinate 28,612 of CAWKDW010000017.1, forward strand.
CCGCGATCTCGCTGCTGGTGGGCGGGATCGGCGTGATGAACATCATGCTCGTCTCGGTCACCGAGCGCACGCGCGAGATCGGCATCCGCAAGGCGATCGGCGCCCGCCGCGCCGACGTCCTCAAGCAGTTCCTGGTCGAGGCGATCCTCGTCTCGGTCATCGGCGGAGCGCTCGGCGTCGCCCTCGGGCTCGGCGCGAGCCACTTCGAGATCGCCGGCGTGCAGCCGGTCGTGGCCGGCTCGACGGTCGCGCTCGCCTTCGGCGCCGCCGTCGCTGTGCGGCCTGTTCTTCGGCACCTACCCCGCGGCTCGCGCCGCACGGATGCGTCCCGTGCAGGCGCTCCGCTTCGAATAAGGAGACGACGAGAATGTCCGAGACCAACGAGCCGCCCCGACGGGCGCGGCGCAAGCTCATCACGCCGGTCACCGGCTCGCTCGCCGCGGTGATCGTCGCCGCCGGCGGCTTCATCGGCGGCGTCCACGTCCAGAAGAGCCAGGCGGCCACGACGACCACCGGCGGGATGCGCGGCGCCGGCCTGCCGGCGGGCGCGATGCCGGGCGGCGGTGGGCCCCCCGGCGCGCAGGGCGCCGCCGGGCACCGACGCCTCCTCCGGCACGGCTGGCACGGTCGCCTACACCAAGGGCAGCACGCATCTACGTCAAGGACGCCGAAGGCAACACGATCAAGGTGCGCGTGAAGTCGACCGCGAAGGTCGACCGGACCGCCTCGACCGACGCCACCGACGTCCAGCCGGGCGACAGCGTCGTCGTCCAGGGCGACGCGAACGCCAAAGGCACGGTCACCGCGACCGC
>CAWKDW010000018.1:0-38735 GCA_963848475.1 uncultured Solirubrobacteraceae bacterium
GTGGTCGTGAACGAGGGTGACGCGGGTCGCGTCGCCCTCGGGCGTGAAGGTGACCTCGATCTCGCTGTAGCGGTCGGGGTCGGTCTCCTTGGTCCACGTGCCGTCGAGCCGCCAGCTGAGCACGAGCCGGTGCGGCGGCTCCCAGGCGAGCACCTCGCCCCAGTCGCACTCGCTGCCGTCGACCCCCCGCTCGTACCAGCGCCCGCCGGGCCTCGGCTCGAGGATCGCGCGGTCGAGCTCGGCCGCGAGGATTGATGGCCGCGCGGCCACCAGGTGTCCAAGCGCTCCGTGAACACCGTGAACGCCCGCTGGAGCGGAGCGTTGACGGTGATCTCTCGGCGCACCGCGGAGTCTGTTGCGGCCTGCATCGTCCGACCTCCTACGTGGGGTTCTCGACCGCGTCCTTGAAGGCAGTCAGGGCCTGCAGCCAGAACGCGTCGAAGTAGGCGCGCAGCGCTCCGATCCCTTGCGGATCGAGCTGATAGATGCGGCGGGTCCCGGCCTTGCGGTCGACCACGAGGCCCGCGTCCTTGAGCACCTTCAGGTGCTGCGACACGGCCGGGCGGCTGACCGGAAGCCCGTCCGCGAGCTCGCCGACCGCGCGCGGTCCGGCGGCCAGGCGCTCGAAGATCGCCCGGCGCGTCGGATCCCAAGCGCGTCCATTCCGTTAGTCATAGCTTACCGTAAGCATAAACTTACGAATGCCGGAATGTCAAGCCCTGAGGTCCGCTTTAGGGAGCGGTCTACGGTGGGAGACATGGCCGCCGTCATCGCCGCCGACGGCGTCGTCAAGACCTACGGGTCAGGGCGAGCCGCGCGTCGCGTGCTCGATGGGGCGTCGCTGCACGTGGAGGCCGGCGAGATCGTCGCGATCCTCGGCCGCTCCGGTACCGGCAAGTCGACGTTCCTGCACCTGATCGGCGGGCTCGACCGTTCGAGGCGGGCACGATCACCGTCGCGGGCGAGCGGGTGACCGGCTCGGGCGAGCGTGCGCTGAGCCGGCTGCGGCGGCAGCGGATCGGGTTCGTCTTCCAGTTCTTCCACCTGCTGCCCGAGCTGAGTGGCGAGGCGAACGTGCTCCTGGCCGGGCGTGTCCGTGGCGCCTCGCCCGACGCGGCCGCGCGCGGGCGTGCGCTGATCGACGGCCTCGGGCTGCGCCCGGTCGCCGACTCGCTGCCGCACCAGCTCTCCGGCGGCGAGCAGCAACGCTTCGCGATCGCCCGCGCGCTCGTCAACGATCCGGACGTGCTGCTGGCCGACGAGCCGACGGGCAACCTCGACGTGGAGGCCGGCGCCGAGGTCCTGCGCCTGCTGCGGGCGGGCGCGTCGGAGGGCCGCGCGGTCGTGATGGTCACGCACGAGAGCGCGTCGGCCGCGATCGCCGACCGCGTGCTGACGCTGCGCGACGGGCGGTTGGTCGCGGCGTGAGCGGGCGCGCTGCCGCCGTTGCGCGGCGCGGCGCGTCCGTGGTCGGCGCCACGCCCGCCGCCACCCGGCACGCGTCTGCCGGGGCCGCCGGCGCCCGGCTCGCGTTCGTGGCGCGCCGCGGCGCGGAGCGGCAGCGTGATCCGCGACGCGATCGCCGCCCTGCGCGCCCGTCGCGGCCGGACGCTGCTGGCGGCGCTCGGCGTCCTCGCGGCCTCTCTGGTGGTGGGCACCGCGACGACGGTCGGCTACTCGCTCGCGACCGGCTTCGATCGCTCCGCCGAGCAGTCCGACCTGCCCGACGTGATCGCCCGCTTCACGCGCGCGCCGCTGCGCGAGGTCGATCCGCGTGTCTCCGCCCTACCGAACCTGCAGGCGCGCTCCTACCGCAACGAGCAGCTCGACCGCCGGCTCGCGTTCGGCCCGCACCGGACGGGCAAGGGGGCGATCACCGCCCTGCTCGGCGGCCGCCGCGGCTACGTGATCACCGATGGCCGTGACCTGCGCGACGGGTCGGTCGGTGAGGTCGTCGTCGAGCGTGGCCTGGCGCGTGAGTGGGATCTCTCCGTCGGCGACACGTTGGCCGCCGACGGCCTCGGGCCGTTGAAGGTCGCGGGGATCGCGGTCTCGCCCGACAACGTCGCCTATCCGCTGGCGAAGGCCGCGCGGGTCTATGTGACCGAGCAGGAGTTCATCAACGCCTTCGAGCTCTCGCGCCGCGTGCGTCCCAACACGGCGCTGCTCTGGCTCAACGACCCGTCGAAGGCCGACGTGACGCTGACCCAGGCGCGCGCCGTCGCCTTCGGGCTCGGCAAGCTGCAGTTCATCACCCGCACGGGCGTGCAGATCCTGCTCTCCCAGGCCGCGGGCATCGTGATCTCCCTGCTGATCGCGTTCTCCCTGGTGGCCCTGGTCGCGGCCGGGACGATGCTCGCCGCCGGAGCGCACGCCGAAGTGCAGCGGCGTCTGACCGGCTTCGGCGTCCAGCGCGCGCTCGGGTTCGGCCCCGGGCGGATCGCGGCGCAGCAGGCAGTCGAGGCCGGTGTCGTCGCCGTCCCGGCCGCGGCGCTCGGCATCGTCGTGGGCGCGCTGGTGGTCGCGCGCCCGGCCGCCGACCTCCTCGCCGCCTTGAACGAGCTCGGCCCCGGCCCCGCGCTCATCGCTCCGCTGCTGATGGCCTTGCTGGTGGTCGTGGCCGTCGTTGTCGCCGCGGCGACCTGGCCGGCCTGGCGCGCCGCCCGGCGCCCGCCGGTCGAGATCCTGCGTGGCGGAGACCTCACCCACCTCACCCGCGGCCGCGGGGCCTCGGGCGGCCTGCTCGCCCTCGGCGCGCGCTTCGCCACCGCCGCTCGCGGGCGCTGGTTCGCGGCGGTGGCGACGATCGCCGTCTGCGCCGGGGTGGTGACGCTGATGCTTGCGCTCGCGTCGCTGCTGGAGCGGCTGCGCTCGGACCCGGGGACGGTCGGCAAGCGCTACCAGCTCGCGGTCTCACTCGACCAAGGGTCGCTCGGCGAGGCCGCGCGGCTGCCGGGAGTCGATGCCGTCGGCCAGCGCTACAGCATCGACGCGGCCGACTCGTTCCGGCTCGGCGAGCCGGTGCGGCTGATCGCCTACCCCGGCGACCACACGGACTTCGAGGACCCGCCGCTCGCCGAGGGCCGGCGGATCCGGGGGCCTGACGAGGTCGAGGTCGGCGTCGGGATGGCCGACGCGCTCGGCCTTCGCCCGGGCTCCGTGCTCGCGGCGCAGATCCCCGACGGCGGCGAGGTCCGCTTCCGCGTCAGCGGCATCGTGCGCGCGCTGGAGAACGACGGCCGGATCGCCTGGGTGCGCCCCGATCGGCTGCTCGAGTTGCGCCCGGACCTCAACCCGCAGGTCGTCGTGCGCCTGGACTCCGGAGCCGACCCTGCCGCGGTGACCCGCGAACTGGTCGGCATCGGTGCGCGGCCCCAGGCCGTCGGCGCCGCCCAGACCGACAACGCCGCCTTCCTCGCCGTCCTCGCCGCGGTCCTGCGCGGCGTCGGCCTGGCGGTCGGCCTCGTCTGCCTCTACGCGCTCGTCCAGGCCCTGACCGTCACGGCCCGTGAGCGCCGCGGAGCGGTCGCGCTGCTGCGCGCCTGCGGAGCCGACGCGCCGACGGTCGGCCTCGTGCTCGCCGGAGCGGCGGTGGCGGTCGCGATCCCGGCGGCCGCCGCGGGCATCGTGCTCGAAGTCGTCGCCTTCGGCCCGCTCGTCGCGCACCTCGCGGCGGGCTTTGCCGCGCTCCCGCTCGCCCCCACGCTCGGCCAGATCGCGCTGGTCGCCGGCGGCCTCGTGGCGCTCGCGATCCTCGCCACGGCGCTGGTCGCGCGGCGCGTGCTGCGCGAGCCGATCGTCGCCGGGCTGAGGGAGGAGTGATGCGCCGCCCTCGCCACACGGCGGTCGCGCCGCACGCCGTCGTCCGCCGCGCGCCGTCGCGCCGCCGCGCGCCCGCCACGGCGCCGCGCGCCTCGCCGCGCTCGCCCTCGTCCCCCTCGCCCTCGCCCTCGCGGCCTGCGGCGGCGATCGCCCCGCCGCTTCGCCCATCGCCGGCTCGACCCTCACCGCCACGCTCGTCGATCCCGACGGCGACGGGTTCCTCAACTCCGGGCCGGGTGAGCCAATCACGGATCGCGGCGAGCCCGCGAAGCTCGGCAAGACCCTCGCGACCTTCGGACAGCTCACCGACACCCATGTCCGCGACGAGGAGTCGCCCGCGCGGGTGCCGTTCCTCGATCGCACCGGCGCGCCGTTCACCTCCACCTTCCGGCCCCAGGAGGCGTTCACCACGCAGGTGCTCGACGCGGCGGTCCGGGCGCTCAACCGCGAGCGGCCGCAGGCCGTCTTCGTGACCGGCGACATCACCGACAACGCGCAGGAGAACGAGCTGACGCAGGCACTGGCGACGCTGAACGGCAAGACGGTCGTCCCCGACAGCGGCGCCAAGGGCTACGACGGCGTCCAGGCGCCGGACTCCGCCGATCCCTTCTACTACCGCCCCGACCACGACGCCCCGACGCACCCCGGCGCGCTCGCCGCCGCGCAGCGCCCGTTCAAGGCGCAGGGCCTCAAGGCGCCGTGGTACCCACTGGTCGGCAACCACGACGTGCTGGCCCAGGGCGAGGTTCCCGTCACGCCGGAGATCGACGCCTTCGCCACGGGCGACCGGCTCGTCCCTTCACTCGATCCCGATCTGGAGCCGCCGCGCCAGGAGGCGGACGCCAAGGAGGCGGTCGCCGCGCTGCTCGGCGGCGCCATCGCCGCTCGACACGATCCAGGTCCCCGCCGACGGCAAGCGCCGGCTCAACGCGCCCGGTGAGGCGGAGCGCCGGCTCGGCCACCCGAGCATGGACTACACGGCGGATCTCGGTCCGAAGGTGCGGGCGATCATGGTCGACACCGTCAACCGTGACGGCACGAGCCAGGCCCGGATCGCCCCGGCGCAGATCGAGTGGCTGCGCGCCCAGCTCGCGCGGGCCGGCGATCGCTGGGTCGTCGTCCTCTCCCACAACCCGCTGACCGACGAGGCGCTCGCGGTGCTCGACGAGCATCCCCGCGTCGTCGCGACGATCGCGGGCAACTCGCACAAGAACCGGATCGAGAGACACGGCCGCTACTGGCGCATCAGCACCTCCTCGCTCGCCGACTTCCCGCAGCAGGCGCGCATGTTCCGGTTGCGCGAGACCAACGCGGGCGTGGCGCTCGAGACGTGGATGGTCGATCACGACGGCAAGGGCCTCGCGGGCGTGTCCCGCGAGCTCGCGTTCCTCGATGCCCAGGGCGGGCGCCCGCAGCACTTCGCGGGCGCGCGCAAGGACCGCAACGTTCGCCTCTTCGTCGCAACATAACCCGCACTCCTCCGTTTGGGTTGCAAGCAGCAACCGAGAGAAGAAGTACGTGAATAGCAGGGCTTTGCTGGAGTAGGTCGTGACCGCGGGTGCCAACGGCGGCCGCTTCACGGCGACGTTCAACGCCTCGGGCAGCACCGAGTTCGTCGCTCGCTGGGCCGGCGACTCCGGCCGCCAGGGCGCGGGCTCATCCGTGCTCATGGTCACAGTGCGCAGGTAGGCCTCATCCGCCGGGCGCGGGACACTCGTACTCTCACACCGATGTCCCGCGCCCGCACCGCCCTCGGCGTCACCTTCATCGCCGCCGGCGTGCTGCATTTCCTGAGGCCGCGCATGTACGAGGCGATCGTGCCGGACTACCTGCCCGCGCACCGCGAGCTGGTCTACGCGAGCGGCGTCGCGGAGCTCGCCGGCGGCATCGGCGTCCTGTCGGACCGCACCGCGCGTCCCGCGGGGTGGTTGCTGATCGCCACGCTGGTCGCCGTCTTCCCCGCCAACGTCGAGATGGCGGTCCACGCCGAGCGCTTCGAGCAGATCCCCGAGCCGCTGCTGTGGGCGCGACTCCCGATCCAGGTGGCGCTGATCGCATGGGCGTGGCAGACGGCGGCGCGCTGAACGCGGCCGTCGCGGTCGCACAGGCGAACGGCCTGCGCGTGACCCACCCGGTCATCCTGCGCGACCAGCTCAACGTCTTCATCCACCTGCGCCCGGCGCCGGTGGTCGCGCGCGTCGCGGGGACGATCTCGCGCGTACGGCCCGGGACGACCTGGCAGCAGCGCGAACTGGCGATCGCCGCGCACCTCGCTCGGGCCGGCATGCCGGTCGTCGCGCCCAGCGCCGAGATCGATCCCGGCCCCTACGAGCACGAGGGCCGCGTCGTCAGCTTCTGGACCTACGTGCCGGTGACCGGCGAGCCGGTCGACCCGGTCGCCGCGGGCGAGGCGCTGCGCGACTGCCACGAGGCGCTGAAGGACTTCCGCGGCTCGCTCGGCGTGCTGTCCGGCGTCACCGAGGCCGAGGCACTGCTCGCGCGGCTCGCGGCCGAGGAGTCGATGGACCCCGTGATGGCGCTGAAGCTGCTCGAACGCATCGAGGAGCTGCACCGGACGCTGGGCGAGCTCCGCTCCCCGATCCGCCCGCTGCACGGCGACGCGCACCTCAACAACGTGCTCAACGGCCCCGACGGGCCGCTCTGGAACGACTGGGAGGACACGTGCCTCGGCCCGCTGGGCTGGGACGCCGCGTGCCTGCTGACCGGCCGTGACGGCGGCGAGCGCGCGGAGGCGGCTCTCGCCGCCTCCGGGATCGAACTCGACCCGGGCGAGCTCGCGCTCTGGGTCGAGGCGCGCTCGCTCCAGATCGAAGTCTGGCGCGCGTTTCTCGCTACGACGTGACGGGGACCAGCTCGCCGCCCTCTTCGTGCGACTGCGGCTCTACGTCGCGTCCGCGCACCAGCGTGAACGCGAGGATCGCGCCGATCACCGCGAAGCCCGAGCCGACGAGCAGCGCGGCCTGAAAGCCCTCGGTGAGCGCGACCGGCAGCGAGCTGCCGGACTCGGTCAAGGAGTCGGTGCGGCCGTTGGCGATCGCGGCGAGGATCGCGAGGCCGAGTGCGCCACCGACCTGCTGGCTGGTGTTGATCAGGCCGGACGCGAGGCCCGCCTCGTGCGGCTCGACGCCCGCCACCGCGGCGACGGTCATCGGCACGAACGAGAAGCCGAGGCCGAAGGCCGAGATCAGCGCCGGGAACAGGATGTCGCCCACGTAGCTGCCGGTCGGCGAGATCTGCCCGAACCAGAAGAGGCCGATCGCGGTCAGGATCAGGCCGAAGACGAGCACCGGCCGGACGCCGAAGCGGGTCGTCAGGGTGGACGCCAGCCCGGCCGAGATGATGATGCCGACGGCCAGCGGCAGGTAGGCGACGCCGGCCTTCAGCGCGTCGTAGCCGAGCACCTGCTGCATGTAGAGCGAGATGAAGAAGAACATCGAGAACAGCGCCATCGCGATCAGCAGACCGGTGATGTTGATGCCGACGATCGAGCGGTGCCGGAAGATGCCCGGGAACGGCACCAGCGGGGCGCGCGTGCGGAGCTCGATCAGCACGAAGCCGACGATCAGGGCGATGGCGATCGCCAGCAGCCCGAGCGTGGTGCCCGAGCCCCAGCCCGCCTGGTTGGCGTTGACCAGCGAGTAGACGAGCAGCGAGAGCCCGGCGGTGATGCTGACGGCGCCGGCGATGTCGAAGTGGCGCGCGCCTTCGTTGCGCGACTCGGGCAGCAGGCGTGGCGCGAGGAACGCTGCGGCGAGACCGATCGGCACATTGACGAACAGCACCCATTCCCAGCCGGCCCACTCGGTGAGCATGCCGCCGAGCAGGACGCCCGCGGCGCCGCCGGAGCCGGCGACCGCGCCCCAGACGCCGAGCGCCTTGTTGCGGTCGGGGCCCTCTTCGAAGAGCACGGTGATCAGCGACAGCGCGGCGGGTGAGAGCAACGCGGCGCCGAGGCCCTGGACGGCGCGCGCGGCGATCAGCCAGACATCGCTCTGGGCGAGCCCGCCTGCAAGCGAGGCGCCGGCGAAGACGATCAGACCGACGATGAACATCCTGCGCCGGCCGAGCAGATCGGCCATCCGGCCGCCGAGCAGCAGGAAGCCGCCGAACGTGAGCGTGTACGCGTTGACGACCCACGACAGGTTGTCCTGCGAGAAGTCGAGCGCCGTGCCGATCGAGGGCAGCGCGACGTTGACGATCGACGCGTCGAGCACGACGACGAACTGCGCCGCCGCGAGGAGCGCGAGCGCGAGCCAGCGCCGATCGGTTGAGGAGGAAGACATTGGTGACCCCTGGGGAGGAAGTGGAGAGGGAGTTCCGGTTTCGATTAGACGATACGGAATTGACGTTCCGGTTGTCAAGCCTTACAGTCGTCGTATGTCCCAGCTCGCACCTCGCCCGCTGAGAGCCGACGCGCGGCGCAATCGCGAGCGGGTGCTGGTCGCCGCCCAGGTCGTCTTCGGCGAGCACGGCCGCGAGGCGCAGATGGACGATGTGGCGCGCCGCGCGGGCGTGGGCGTCGGCACCGTCTACCGGCACTTCCCGACCAAGGAGGCGCTGATCGAGGCCCTCGCCGTCGACCGCTTCGAGCGTATCGTCGCGATCGGCAAGGCGGCGCTGGAGCGCACCGATGCGTGGGAGGCCTTCGCCGAGGCGCTGTGGGCCGGTGCGGAGTTGACCGCCTCGGATCGCTCGTTCACCGAGATCGTGGGCGAGATCCAGGGCCCGATGCCGCTGCCCGCCGCGCTGCAGCAGGACATGGCCGACACCTTCGGCGAACTGATGCGTCGCGCGCAGGCCTCCGGTGAGCTTCGCCCGGACCTCGTGCTCGACGACATCGGAATGTTCATGTGCGGCATCGGGATCGGCGCCCGCAAGACCCACACCTGCCCCGACGCGTGGCGACGGCACATCTCGATCATCATCGACGGCCTGCGCGCCTCGAGCGCGTCATCGCCGCTTCCCACCACTTCCTGCTCCTAGTCTTTGGGGCATGACCGCCCCGGACACCGTCACCGATCCCGATCTGCAGAAGGTCGAGTGGGACCTCTCCCACCTGCTCGACGGTGCGGGGGCCGATCCCCAGGCCGCCGTCGACGCGCTGCTCGGCGAGGCCCAGAAGCGCGCTGACGCCTTCGCCGCGAGCTACGCGGGCAAGCTCGCGTCGCTGGACGGGCCGAAGCTGATCGCGGCGATGCACGAGCTCGCCGCGATCCAGGAGGTCGCCGGCCGCGCCGGCACCTACGTCCACCTGGCGTTCTCGATCGACACGGCCGATCCCGCGATCGGCGCGCTGCTGCAGCGCGTCGAGGAGAAGGGCACCGCGATCGAGACCGCGCTGCTGTTCTTCCACCTCGAGTGGGCCGCGCTCGACGACGCGCGCGCCGACGAACTGCTGGCCACCGAGGGCCTGGACTTCGCCCGCCACCATCTCGTCACGGCGCGGCGCTACCGGCCGCATCTGCTGAGCGAGCCCGAGGAGCGGATCCTCACCGAGAAGGCGCTGAGCGGCCGCTCCGCGTGGGTCCGGCTGTTCGAGGAGCAGACGGCGGCGATCACCGTCGAGTTGCCCGGCGCGTCTGACCCGGTCTCCCTGGAGGTCGCGCTGGCGCGGCTCTTCGAGACCGATCGCGACGTCCGCCGCGAGACCGCCGAGCGCGTGACCGCCGCGCTGGCCCCCGGCCTGCGCACCCGCGCCTACACGTTCAACACGCTGCTGGCCGACAAGATGACCGATGACCGGCTGCGGTCGTTCCCGCACTGGCTCGCCTCGCGCAACCTCTCCAACGAGGCCTCCGACGAGTCGGTGGAGGCGCTCGTCCAGGCCGTGCGGGGGCGCTTCGAGATCGCGCGCCGCTGGTACCGGCTGAAGGCGCAGCTGCTCGGGATCGACAAGCTCGCCGACTACGACCGGATGGCGGCCGTCACGCAGGACAACGAGAAGGTGCCGTGGCCCGAGGCCAAGCGGCTCGTGCTCGACGCGTACTCCTCGTTCTCGCCCGACCTCGGCTCGCTCGCCGAGCGCTTCTTCGACGAGAACTGGATCGACGGCCCGGTCCGGCCCGGCAAGCGCGGCGGCGCGTTCTGCTCCTACGGCGTGCCGAGCGTCCACCCGTACGTGATGCTCAACTACACGTACCTGCGCCGCGACGTCCTGACGCTGGCGCACGAGCTCGGGCACGGCGTACACGCCGCGCTGGGCTCCAAGCAGGGCGTCTTCCACATGGCGACGCCGCTGACGCTGGCCGAGACCGCGTCGGTCTTCGGCGAGACGCTCGTGTTCGGACGCCTGCTCGACGCCGCCCCGTCGCCGGAGTCGCGCCTGTCACTGCTGGCCGAGTCGATCGAGGGCGCCATCGCCACCGTCTTCCGGCAGGTCGCGATGAACCGCTTCGAGCACCTCGTGCACACCGCGCGCCACGACGAGGGCGAGCTGTCGGTCGAGCGCATCGGCGAGCTCTGGGCGCAGTCGCAGGACGAGATGCTCGGCGACTCCGTCGAGGTCACCGAGGGCTACCGCACCTGGTGGTCCTACGTCCCCCACTTCATCGCGTCGCCCGGCTACGTCTACGCGTACGCCTACGGGCAACTGCTCGCGCTCGCCGTGTACGGGCGCTATGAGGAGGAAGGTCCGGGCTTCGCGTCCTCCTACCTGGAGCTCCTGAGCGCGGGCGGCTCGCGTTCGCCCGAGGAGCTGGGCGCGATCGTCGGCGTCGACCTCGCCGATCCGGGTTTCTGGGACAAGGGCCTGGACCTCGTGGAGCGCAAGCTCGACGCCGCGGAGGCCGCGGCGCGCGAGGCCGGCCGCCTGTAACGAGTTGCTCGACGTTCTGCGCGGGCCGGACTCGGCCCGCGCTGTTCGTCTCCTCACTGGTCGGCCGCACGCCCGCGGCCGCACGTCGCGCGCTACGGGCGCCAGGGGGCGGACGCTGGCGGTGATCTTCGTGCTGATCGGCACGGCGTCGGCTCGATCGAGGTCGCGGTCCCCGCCGCGGCCGATCACGCCGGCAGCCCTGGCGCCGCGGCGTGACTGCTGGGCATCTGGGGGCTGGGCTCGTTCCTCGGCGGCCTGCTCGCCGCGCGCTCGGCGGCGCCCAGGGACGCGGCCGAGCGGCGGCCGCCGCCGTGCTCGCCCGGGTGCGACGCGAGACGATCGTCTGAGGGGGTGCTTCACGTTTGTTCGGCCGACCGAACAAACGTGGGTCACCCCCCGCGCAGAACCGCCCGGATGATCGTGCGGGCGACGATCGCCAGCTCGGCCAGCGAGACCGACTCGTCGACCGCGTGCGCGAGCTCGATCCCCGTCGTCCCGACCATCACCGCCGGGATCCCGCGGGCCGTGAACAGCCGCATGTCCGCACCCCACGGAACGCCCGCGAGGGCAGGCTCGCGCCCGAGCTCGTCGCGCAGGGCGCCCTTGACGACGTGCACCCACGGATCGTCGGGCGAGGTCTCCCCGGACGCGAACGCGCCGCCCTCCCAGACCAGCACGCAGGGTCCCTCGCCGTCGTCGAGCGCCGCGTCGACGGTCGCCTGCAGCGCCGCGCGCGCCTCGGTGACGCTCGCGCCGACCGGCACGCCGAGCCGCCCCTCGAACTCGACCCGGTCCGGCACCTGGCTCGACCAGCCGCCGCCCGCCACCTTGCCGACGAGCAGCGGGTACGGGAGCTCGAGCTCGCGCATCAGGGGGTGCGCGACGTCCGCGTTGACCGCCGCCTCATGGGCGTTGAGGGCGGTGTGGACGCGCACGTAGCGATCGATCGCCGAGCAGCCCGCGAGGCGCTCCGCGGCGTGGGCTGAGCGGCCTCCGACGACGCCGCGGAAGGTCAGCGCGCCCGCCTGGGCGCAGACGACGCGCAGGCCGGTCGGCTCGGGGAGGAGCGCGGCGTCGAAGGCGGCGTCGCGCTCGAGCGCGGCGAAGGTGCCGAGCCCGCCGTCCTCCTCGGACGCGACGGCCTGCAGGACGACCTCGGGCGTCGCGACACCCGCGCGGCGCAGCGCGGAGAGCGCGTGCAGCGCCGCGATCACGGCGGCCTTCATGTCCACCGCGCCGCGCCCGTACAGGCGGCCGTTCTCGATCTCCCCGGACCAGGGGTCGCGCTGCCACGGCTCGGTGCCCGGGCCGACGACGTCGATGTGCCCGTTCAGGCACAGGCGCCGCGGCGTGCTGCCTCCGAGCGTCGCGGTCACGCCCCACAGTTCGTCGCGCGCCGCCTCCTCCCCCGGATGGCCGGGAAGGGCGCGGAGCGCGCTCGAGGTCGTAGCGGTGCAGCTCCGTCTCGAGGCCGGCGGCCTGCGCGCGTTCGGCGACCAGTTCCAGCGCCGCCCGCTCGTCGCCCGTGATGCTCGGGACGCGGACCAGATCCGCGGCGTCGCGGGCGAGCGCGTCCAGATCGAGTGCTGCGAGCGCGGCGGCCTCCATGGCGCGGAGGCTAGCTGCATGCCCGAGCCTGGACCTTCGTCGAGTGCGTCAGTCCGGATTCAGGCAGATGATCAAGAAATGCAATCCTGCATCGAGGTCCAGGCGCTCGCGTGCCATCTCGGTTCGCGTGCAGCGCTGCTCGACGTCGACGTCTTCGTCGCGCCAGGCCAGGTTCACGGCCTGCTCGGCCCCCGCTGGGCCGGGAAGACGACTTTGTTGCGCGTACTCGCCGGGGAGCTCGCTCCGAGCGCCGGCAGTGCGCTCATGCCGGCGCAGGTCGCGTTCGTGAGCGAGGCGGGCCGCTCGCAGATCGAGGCGAGGCTGGACCGCGGCACGGCGCAGCGCGTGGCGCTCGCCAGAGCGGTCGCGGGAGCTCCGGACGTGCTGCTCGTGGACGAGCCGCCCGACGGTTTCGACGCGGCGACCCAAGCCGCGACGCGGTCCCTGGTCGGCCGCTACACCGCCCAGGGCGGAGCGGTCGTCTGGGCCGCGCGGCGCCTCGACGCGCTCGTCGGAACCGCGTCCGGCGTGACACTGCTGGCGGGCGGCCGGGTCCGCTACTCCGGCACGGTCGAAGCGCTCGCCTCACGGGCGCTTGCAGGCCATTCGATGCACCCCGCCGGGGCGCTCCGTCGCGCCGCGTAGCGCCCTGGCCAGGAGCACAGTCCCTACACGCCGCATGGGTCGGTGACGACAGTTCGGCACCGAATCCGCGTTAGTCTGGAAGACGGTGCTTAGCAGTCATCCCTCAGCGAACGGATTCGAAACGGACCTCGGCGCGCGGGTCCGCGCCCTCAGACGAGAGCGCGGTCTGACGCTCAAGGGTCTCGGCAGCCTGGCCGGGCTGTCGCATCCCTTCCTGAGCCAGGTCGAGCGTGGTCTCGCCCGCCCGAGCATGACCTCGGTCGAGCGGATCGCCGCCGCGCTGGACGTCTCCGTGGCGCGACTGTGGTCGCCGTCGCGCCAAGGTGACGTCGTCGAACTCGTCCGCAGCGACGAGGGTTCGCGCGACGAACAGGGGATCCGCGAGCTGCCCGTCACGGGCGGCACCTCGGCGCTGCGCGAATGGTCCGCGCCGCACCGCCGCTGGCCTGACGAGTACGACATCGACGACGGCGAGCTGGCGATCTACGTCGCCCGCGGGGCCCTCGACGCCGACCTCGACGGCGAGATCCACGCGCTCGCCGAGGGAGACACGCTGCGCTTCGACGGCACGATCCCGCACCGCCTGCGCCGCACCGGCGGAACGCAGACCCGCGCGCTGATCATCGCCGCCGCCTAGCCAACGACCCGCTAAAGGGGCCTGACCCCTTTAGGTTCGATAGGCGAGGTCCGTGGGCGGTTCGCCGCCGGCCAGGAGCGACTCGGCGGCGCGTGCGAGTGCCGCCATCGCGACCCCTTGCGGACCCGGTCCGTAGCTCACCCGGGCCACGCCGGCGGCGGCCAGCTCGGCCAAGGTCGGACCGCCGGCGCCGGCCAAAACGCTGATCGGACCGCCCATCTCCTTCGCCAGCGAGGCAATCGTCGTCACATCCCTGACTCCGGGAACGAAGATGCAGTCGGCGCCCGCCTCGAGGTACGCGGCACCGCGCTCGAGCGCGGCGAGCAGCCGCTCCTCCGGCGGGATGACGTCGGTGAGATAGACGTCGGCGCGCGCGTTGATCACGAGCGGAATCGCTGCCGCATCGCCCGCGGCGCGCGCGGCGGCGACGACCGCGGCGTGCTCCTGCGTCGGCCAGAGCCCTCCGGCGCCGTCGGAGTCCTCCAGGTTGCACCCGACCGCGCCGGCCTCCAGCGCGCCCTCGACGGTCAGGCGCGCGTCGCCGTAGCCGCGCTCCAGATCCGCCGTGACCGGCAACTCGACCGCCCGCGCGACGACCGCGACCGCCGCGAGCATCGCCTCACGCGACAGCGCCTCACCGTCGGGCAGCCCATGCGCGGCGGCGATCGCCCAACTCGCGGTCGCGAGCGCCCGGCACCCGGCCGAACCAGCCACCACCCTCGCGCTCGCCGCATCCCACACATTGACCAGGACCAGCGGTTCAGGCGCCCCATGCAACCGGCGCAGCTCCTCGGCCTTCTCACGCTGCGTGCTCATGCCAGCGAAGATAAACGAACCTTAAGGGGCCTGGCCCCTTTAGGTTTCTTTAGGCGCGGAGACGGAGGTGGTGGACGGCTCCGTTGGGGATCTCGGCGGCCGGGCGGGAGTTGATCGTGAAGCTCTCGGCGACGGCAGTGAGGAAGGGCGCGGCGGCCGGGCGGCCGGGGTCGGCGAGCCAGATCTCGCCGCGGGCGTCGACCAGGCGCGGCAGGAGCGGGAGCAGCGCCTCGCCGTTGCGCGGCTCGTAGAGGACGTCGGAGGCGATCACGAGATCCCAGGGCGCGCGCTCGAGCAGCGGCTCGGGCTCGGTCCAGGAGCAGCGCAGCGCTTCGAGCTTAAGGCCGTTGCGCTCGGCGTTGCGGGCCGTCATCACGATCGAGTCGGGCGCCCAGTCGGTGGCCACGACGCGACCGCCGGCGGCGGCGGCCGCAAGGCTCGGCAACCCCAACCCGCAGCCGAGCTCGAGCGTGCGCGCGCCGCGCAGGGTCCGCGCGCCGATCGCACGCGCGAGGGCGAGCGCGCTCGGCCACAGCTCGGCCCAGTAGGGCAGGAACTCCTCGCGCTCGAAGGCCTCCTCGCTGAGCAGCGACTCGGCGTCGCGGGGACGGAGCAGGCACAGGTCGCGCCCGCTGATTCCCACCACCTCTTCGACGAGATCGTCCACTCGCCCGTAGGATGGCTCAAATCACCGCCCCGCCCCGCGTCACCAGCGTCGATGTCGCGCGCAGAGCCGGCGTTTCGCAGTCCACCGTCTCGCTCGTGCTCTCCGGCAAAGCGGCCGGGCGCATCTCCGCACGCACGGAGGAGGTGGTCCGCGCCGCCGCACAGGAGCTCGGCTACCGCCCCAACGTCGCGGCGCGCGCGTTGCGGACCGGGGTCGCGCGCAGCGTCGCGCTCGTCGTGCCCGACATCACGAACCCGTTCTTCGGTCGCGTGCTGCGTGGCGCCCAGCGCGCGGCACAGAGCGCCGGCTACACCGTCGTCCTGGTCGACGTCGGCAACGACCGTGCGTGGGAGGCCGCCTCACTGCAGGCCCTCCTCGCGGGCCCCGCCGACGGCCTGCTGCTGTTCGAGGTCGAGCTGCCCCCCGGCGCCACAGAGCACGCGATCGGGATCGAGATGACTCCCGGCAAGCTCCCCGTGGTCCGGCTCGACGTCCAGGCCGGCGTGGACTGCGCGTTCGAGCACCTGCTCGGCCTCGGCCACCGCGACATCGCCCACGTGGCATCGAGCTTCGACGCGCCCACCTTCGACCTGCGCCGCGAGCGGATCGTCGCCCATCTGGGCGGTCCGCCACCGACCGTGACCGCCCCGTTCACCTTCGAGGGTGCCGCCGCGGCCGCCGGCCCGCTGCTCGACGCGGGCGGCTTCACGGCCGTGTTCTGCGACGACGACATCCTCGCCGGCGGCGTCTATCTCGCCGCCCGCGAGCGCGGCATCGCGATCCCCGGCGATCTCTCGGTCGTCGGCTTCGACGACCTCGACTTCGCACGCGTCCTCGCTCCACCGCTCACCACCGTCGCGGTCGACGCCGAAGGCCTCGGCGCCGCGGCCTTCGAGGCCCTGGCCAAAGATCTGAGCGGCAACCCACCGGCATCCGAGCAGGTCATGCCGGTGAAGCTCACCGTGCGCGAGTCCACCGCGCCGCCCCGCGACGTCCCCTGAAGCGTTCCTAAGGGGTCAGACCCCTTAGCCAGCGTTGACTGAAGGGGTCTGACCCCTTTGGCACACGGGGGCGGCCTTGCAGGCTTGACGTCATACGTAGTACGCTCATACGTATGAATCATCAACTCCGCCAACTCGCAGCAGTTGCGCTCGCGCTCGTCGCGGGCTCCGCGGTGGCGGCCGGCCTGGCACACACCGCGGAGATCGACCGGTCACAGGTCGCGATCGTGGTCGCCGGCCAGGCGGCTGATCAGCCCGCCGTCGTCGAGCGTGCCCGCCGGGCCGCCGAGGACACGGGCGCTCAGTTGCGCGTCCCCCGCACCTCCGCCGAGCAGCTCGGCGTCACCCACATGCTGGCCGCGGCCGGCTATGACCGGGTGCTCACGGTCGGCGTCGATCGCCGTGTCGCGATCGCGCCGGTCGCTCCGCGTTACCCGGAGACTCGCTTCGTCGAGGTCTCCGCGGACGCGCTGCGGTAGCCGCGCCCGAGTGGCCTGGCACGTGCTGTCAATTCGTCTCGCTCTGCGGGGCGTCTTCGACGCCACCCCCCGGCACCACCAGCACCGGGAGCGCGGCGGCGCCTCGTGACCGGCGAGGAGCGCGAACGCCGCCGCGCCGGCATCGGCGGTCTCCTTCCTGGCGCGGTGCTCTGAGCGCATGTTCTCGAGCCCCTCGCGGATGACCGACTACCTGGCGCAGGGAGGCGAGGTTCGAACCGGAGTCCCCGCTCCGGTCGCGCTACCGTGCCCGAATGGCACAGCGCGAGGTCAACCGCTGGGTGACCCTGGTCCTGGTCTGCCTCGCGCAGTTCATGGTCATCCTGGACGCGACGATCGTCAATATCGCGCTGCCGTCGATCCAGACCGCGCTCGACTTCAGTCAGGCCGACCTGCAGTGGGTGGTCAACAGCTACACGCTGCTGTTCGGCGGCTTCCTGCTGCTCGGCGGCCGCGCCGCGGACATCGTGGGGCGCAAGAAGATCTTCATCGCCGGAACGATCGTGTTCTCCGTCGCGAGCCTGCTCAACGGCCTCGCCACCAGCTCGGGCCAGCTGATCGCGTTCCGCGGCCTGCAGGGCCTCGGCGGCGCGCTCGTCTCCCCGGCCGCGCTCTCGATCATCACCACGACGTTCCCCGAGGGCCCGGAGCGCACCAAGGCGCTCGGCGTCTGGGGCGCGATCGCGGCGGGCGGCGGTGCGTTCGGCCTGCTGGCCGGCGGCATCCTCACCGAGTCGCTCTCGTGGGAGTGGATCTTCTTCGTGAACGTGCCGATCGGGGTCGCGACGGCGATCCTCTCCGCGCGCCTGATCACGGAGTCCAAGGCCGAGCGCGCGGGCGCCTTCGACGTCGTCGGCGCCACGCTCGTCACCGCGGGCCTGATGGTGCTCGTCTACGCGATCGTCAAGGCCGAGGCCTTCGGCTGGGGCTCGCTGCGCACGCTCGGGCTGGCCGCGGGCGGGATCTTCCTGCTGCTCGTCTTCCTCTACGTCGAGACCCGAATCGACGGGCCGCTGGTGCGGCTCGACATCTTCAAGATCCGTTCGCTGGCCGTCGCCAACGTCGTCCTGCTGCTGGTCGCCGGCGGTCTCTTCGCCATGTTCTTCTTCGCCTCGCTCTACGTCCAGCAGATCCTGGGCTTCAAGCCGATCAAGGCGGGCCTCGCGTTCCTGCCCGTGACCGTCGGGATCGGCTTCGGCTCGTTCACCGCGCAGTTGCTGATCAAGCGCATCGGCGTGCGCGCGAACACGCTCGTCGGCATGGTGATCGCCGCCGTCGGGCTGTTCATGCTCTCGCGCGTGCCGGTGGACGGCTCCTACGTCGGCGACGTGCTCCCGGGCCTGCTGCTGATGTCCTTCGGCATGGGCAACACGTTCGTGCCGATCACGCTGATCGCGACCACCAACGTCGGCCAGCAGGACGCCGGCCTCGCGTCGGGCCTGTTCAACACGTCCCAGCAGGTGGGTGGCGCACTCGGCCTGGCCGTCCTCTCGACGCTCGCGGCCGACAGGACCGCGAGCTATCTGGCAGGCCTTGGCCACCAGCCGGGGCCGCAGGATGAGGCGGCGGGGCTGGTGGAGGGCTTCCAGGTCGCCTTCACGTCAGCGGCGATCCTGGTCACGGTCGGGGCGATCCTTCTCGCCGTCCTGCTCCGCAGTCGCGATGTCGCGAACGTGAACCCGGAGCAGGGGTTGGTGCCCGCCGCGTAAGCCGCGGGGCCTACTTGTAGCGGTAGACGATGCGGCCGCGGTTGAGGTCGTACGGCGAGACCTCGACGCGGACCTTGTCGCCCGGGAGCACACGAATGCGGAACCGGCGCATCTTGCCGGCGAGGTGCGCAAGCAGCTCGTGATCGTTCTCGAGCTTCACGCGGAACAGCAGGTTCGGCAGGGCCTCGGTGACCTCGCCGTCGATTTCGAGCTTCTGCTCAACTGCCATAGGCATCTTCCTTTGCGAAAACGTTCGCGGGCATGGGTAAGGGGGCGCCCGCGAGTGACACATACATTCTAGAGATCGTGGATGCCCCCGATGCGTTTCGTTTACTCGATCTACTCGGGGTTACCGCCGGGGCCGCCGCGGGCGCCCTCGCGGCACGGCGGCAGGACGGCTTCGACCTCGTCGGCGTGCTCGGCCTGGCCTTCGCCTGCGGCCTCGGAGGCGGCCTGCTGCGTGATCTGCTGCTGTCCAACGGAACGCCGGTCGCGCTGACCGACGCGCTCTACCTTCCGACGGTCATCACGGTCACGGTGATCGTGTCCGTGATCGCGGCCGAGCCCGGCCCGCACGTCCTGCGAACGGTCCGCGTGTTCGATGCGCTGGCGGTCGGCTTCTTCGCCGTCGCGAGCGCGCTGAGAGCCCGCGAGGCGGGCGTCACCGTGCCCGCCCAGTTGCTGATCGGCGTCATCGGCGGCTCGGGAGGCGCGCTGCTGCGCGACGTCCTGACCGCCAAGACGCCGGAGATCTTTCGCCATGGTGAGCTCAACGCGCTCGCCGCATTGGCCGCCGCCGGCGTCTTCCTCGCCGCCGACACGCTCCTGAGCACGACGGTCGCGATGGCGATCGGCCTGCTCGTGGGCTTCGCGCTCAGAGCCGCGGCGATCCGCTTCGGCCTGCGCGGACCCGCGCCGCGAAGCTCACGCCGCGGCGACCCGTAGCGTTACAGCAGGCATGTACGAAGCACTCCTCCCCAGCCCGATCGGACCGCTGTACGTCGCGGCGGACGACGCCGGC
The DNA here is from genome assembly GCA_963848475.1 of uncultured Solirubrobacteraceae bacterium. Taxonomy (GTDB): domain Bacteria; phylum Actinomycetota; class Thermoleophilia; order Solirubrobacterales; family Solirubrobacteraceae; genus Solirubrobacter. Next base: position 19,259 of record CAWKDW010000018.1, read on the forward strand.
CTGACCAAGCTCTACACGGACGGGCACCGCTTCCACGCCAGCGCCGGCCCCGACGACGGTCACTTCGAAGACGTCGCGCGCCAGCTCGACGAGTACTTCGCGGGCGAGCGGACCGAGTTCGACCTCCCGCTCTCTGAGCATGGGACGCCCTTCGAGCTCGACGTCTGGAGCGCGCTGCGCCGGATCCCCTACGGCGAGACGCGCTCCTACGGCGAACTGGCGCGCGAGGTCGGCAGCGTCGCCCGCGCGGTCGGCCGCGCCAACGGCCGCAACCAGATCTCGATCATCGTCCCCTGCCACCGCGTGATCGGCGCCGACGGCTCGCTCACAGGCTACGCCGGCGGCCTCGACGCCAAGCGCGCGCTGCTCGAGCACGAGCAGGGGGTAGGTTCGTTGTATGGAGTACCGCAACCTCGGTAGGACCGGCGTCAAGGTCAGCCCCCTGTGCCTCGGCGCGATGATGTTCGGGGCGTGGGGCGAGCCCGACCACGAGAAATCGATCCGGATCATCCACGCCGCGCTCGACGCGGGCATCAACTTCGTCGACACGGCGGACGTCTACAGCCAAGGCGAGAACGAGGAAATCGTCGGCAAGGCCCTCAAAGGCCGCCGCGACGACATCGTCCTCGCCACGAAGTTTCACGGCCAGATGGGCGACGAGCCGAACCATCAGGGCACCTCGCGCCGCTGGATCATGAAGGCGGTCGAGGACTCGCTGCGGCGCCTCGACACCGACTACATCGACCTCTACCAGGTCCACCGCCCGCGTGAGGACACCGACGTCGAGGAGACGCTGTCGGCGCTGACCGACCTCGTACGCGCCGGGAAGATCCGCTACTTCGGCTCCTCGACGTACCCCGCGAGCCAGATCGTCGAGGCGCAATGGGTGGCCAAGGAGCGCGGGCTCGAGCGCTTCAAGACCGAGCAGCCGCCGTACTCGATCCTCGTCAGAGGCATCGAGGCCGACGTACTCCCCACGGCGCAACGCCACGGCATGGGCGTGATCCCGTGGAGCCCGCTCGGCGGCGGCTGGCTGTCGGGCCGCTACCGCAAGGGCGCCGAGCTGCCGAGCTCGTCGCGCGCGGACCGGCTCCCGCACCGCTACGACATGAGCCTGCCGGGCAACCAGCGCAAGCTGGAGGCCGCGGACGCGCTCGGTGCGCTCGCGGACGAGGTCGGCATCTCGCTGATCGAGATCGCGATCGCCTGGGTCATCAACCACCCCGCGGTCACGAGCGCGATCATCGGGCCGCGCACGATGGAGCACCTGGAGTCGCAGCTCCCGGCGGGCACACGCAAGCTCGATGCCGCGGTGCTGGACCGGATCGACGAGATCGTCCCGCCGGCGACCGGCTTCAACTACGCCGATTCGGGATTCGCGAACCCGGCGCTGGAACCACGAGCGCGGAGACGCTGAAGATTTGCTGCGCCGGGCGGTCATCTGGACCGCCCGGCGTCGCGTCCTAACGGAGGGTGTCGTCGAGGGCACCGCCGCAGTGCGGGCAACCTGCCCGCTCCACGACGCGCTCGCTCGGCCACAGCCGAAGGCAGCGAAGGCACAGGATTCTCATAGTGAATCCTCCTTTCCGGCCAAGGTGCCGCGGGCTTTTGGGCTGCCGCGCACGCCTGACTCAATTGAGCATATCGGCTGGGCTGACCGGGAACTAAAGGGCCGAATGCCTATGCTGCGCGACGTGCAAGCTGGCCGACGCGACCTGGAGCGAGCCGCCGACGCGCTCGCGACCCGCCTCCCCGAGCCGTTGGGCGTCCTCGCCCGACTCGCCTACAACTACCGCTGGGCCTGGGACCCCGATGGGCCCGAGGTCTTCCGCTCGATCGATCCCGATCGCTGGGAGCGAGTAGCGGAGAACCCCGTACGCCTGCTGCAGGAGGCCTCCACCGAGCGGCTGCTCGCAGCCTCGCAGGACGCTGGCCTGCTCGCCCGCGCGGCTGCGCTCGAGGAGCGCGTGAAGGCCGACCTCGCGCGCCCGCGGCGCGACGAGATCACCACGCCCGAGCGCCCGATCGCGTACTTCTCCGCCGAGTACGGGTTCCATGGCTCGTTCCCGATCTACTCCGGCGGCCTCGGCGCGCTCGCCGGCGACATCCTCAAGGAGGCCTCGGACCGCGCCTGGCCGCTCGCCGCGGTCGGCCTGCTCTACCGCGACGGCTACTTCCGCCAGCGCATCGATGCCGGCGGCTGGCAGCACGAGTACTGGGTCGACACCGACCCGGACCGCCTGCCCGCCGCGCTCGTCACCGGCGATGACGGCGCGCCGATCACGATCACCGTCCCGATCGGCGACATCGAGGTCACCGCGCAGATCTGGCGCGTCGACATCGGCGGCATCCCGCTCTTCCTGCTCGACGCGGAGCGCCCCGAGAACTCGCAGACCGCACGCTGGATCACCTCGCGCCTGTACATCGGCGACGAGGACACCCGCCTCGCGCAGTACATGCTGCTCGGGATCGGCGGCGTCCGCGCACTCGAGGCGCTCGGGATCGAGCCGGGCCTCGTTCACCTCAACGAAGGCCACGCCGCGTTCGTCTCGCTCGAGCTCGCCCGCCGCGAGTACAGCGGCAACGGCTCGCTCGACGCGGCGCTCGAAGTCGCACGCACCAAAACGATCTTCACCACCCATACGCCGGTCCCGGCGGGCAACGACACCTACCCCGCCCAGCAGGTCGCCGAGACGCTCGCGCACGTCGCGGGAACGCTCGGCGTCGACGCCGAGGAGATCATCCGCCTCGGGCGCACCAACCCGGACGAGGGCGCCGAGCCGTTCGGCGTGACGCAGTTCGCCCTGCGCACGAGCCGCGCCGCCAACGGCGTCAGCCGCCGTCACGGCGAGGTCGCCCGTGAGATGTGGCAGCCGATGTGGGCCGAACGCGCCGTCGACGACGTGCCGATCACCTACGTGACCAACGGCGTACACATCCCGACTTGGCTGGGCCAGCCGATGTGGGAGCTGCTCAACCGGCACCTGGGCGAGGACTGGCTGGACCGCGCGACCGATCCCGCCACCTGGGCGCCCGTCGACGACATCCCCGCCAAGGAGCTGTGGGACGTCCGCACGGCCCAGCGCGGCCAGCTGATCGAGTACGTGCGCCATCGCGCCGTCGCCGACCGGCTCTCGCGTGACGAACCGCGGCCCTACGCCGAGGCGGCCGCGAACTTCGATCCCGACGTCCTGACGATCGGCTTCGCGCGCCGGCTGGCGACCTACAAGCGGCTCAACCTGCTGCTGCAGGACGTCGAGCGCGCGATGCGCGTCGTCGCCGGCGACCGGCCCGTCCAGGTCCTGCTGGCCGGCAAGGCGCACCCGCGCGACGACGGCGGCAAGCGCCTGGTGCAGGAGCTCTTCTCGAGCAAGAACGCGCCGGGCTTCGCGGACCGTATCGCCTACCTCAACGACTACGACCTGCGGATGGCCGGCTGGCTCGTGCGCGGTTGCGACGTCTGGATCAACCTGCCGCGGCCGCCGCTGGAGGCGTCCGGCACGTCGGGCATGAAGAACGTCATGAACGGCGGCCTGCAGCTCAGCGTGCTCGACGGCTGGTGGGCCGAGGGCTACGACGGCGGCAACGGCTGGTCGCTCTCCGGCGACGTCGATCACGACCACGGCGCCCAGGACGCGCGGCACTCGCACGAGCTCTTCCGGCTGCTCGAGGAAGAGGTCGCGCCCGAGTTCTACCGCGCCAGCGCCGACGGCATCCCGCGTGACTGGGTCGCGCGGATCCGACGCTCGCTGCGCACGCTCGGGCCGGAGTTCGGCGCCGGGCGGATGCTCGAGGACTACGAGCGCAAGGTCTACAGGGCCTAGGGCGAGATCGTCGGCGTCGACGTCGGCGTCTCGGTCGGTGACACCGTCGCGCCCTCGGTGGGCGGCGCCGCGGTCGGGCTGGGGGCGGGGGTGATGGCCCCCTCGCCCTCCGGCGTGATCGACGGGACCGGCGCCGGGGTGGGGATCGCGGAGCCGAGGCCAGCGGCGGGCAGGCGCGCGTCGAGTTCCTTCTTGACGTCGGCCTTGAGCGCGTTCAGGTCAGCCTCGAAGTCCTTGTTGATCTCGGCGATGCGATCGTTGACCCGGCCCTCGATGATCTGGCCGAAGACGATGAACATCAGCAGTACGCCGAGCAGCACGCCGCCGGCGGTGCCCGCCAGCATCCAGGGCGTGACGCGGCGGCTCTGACTGAAGCGCTCGGTGCAATAGGGGCACCGAGGACCCGTGGCCCAGGATATGCGCGCGCACTGCGGACAAACGCGCTGCGGGGGCGCGCCGGTTGAACCCTCCATGACATCAAGCGTACGAGGTGGTCACCCGAGACTGCCGCGCTCACCCAACCTGCGCATAATCCGGCTTCGCCAATCGATGCCGTGGAGGCCCCTGAAATGTCCGAGACCAGCGACGCGACGACGATCACCGAGCACGAGGGGCAAGCGGTCGCACGCGCGAACGCCACGGGGCTCAAGCCTGTCGTCTTCATCCACGGCCTGTGGCTGCTCCCCAGCAGCTGGGATCGCTGGGCCGCCCTGTTCGAGGAAGCCGGCTTCACGGCGCTCACGCCCGGCTGGCCTGACGATCCCGAGACCGTCGAGGAGGCCAACGCGCATCCCGAGGTCTTCGCCAAGAAGACGGTCGGCCAGGTCGCCGACCACTTCGCCGAGATCATCTCCAAGCTCGACCAGAAGCCGGTCGTGATCGGCCACTCCTTCGGCGGGCTGCTGACCCAGATCCTCGCCGGCCGCGGGCTGTCGGCCGCTGTCGGTCGCGATCGACCCGGCGCCGTTCCGGGGCGTGCTCCCGCTGCCGATCTCGGCGCTGAAGTCGGCGAGCCCGGTCCTGCGCAACCCCGCCAACCGCAACCGCGCCGTGCCGCTGACCTACGAGCAGTTCCGCTACGGCTTCGCCAACGCCGTCTGCGAGGACGAGGCCAAGGAGCTCTACGAGACGTTCGCCGTGCCGGCCGCCGGCGCGCCGCTCTTCCAGGCCGCGACCGCGAACCTCAACCCGTGGACCGAGGTCAAGGTCGACACCAAGAACCCGGAGCGCGGGCCGCTGCTGATCATCTCCGGCGAGAAGGACCACACCGTGCCGTGGGCGATCGCCAACGCGTCGTTCAAGCAGCAGAAGGACAACGAGGGCGTCACCGAGATCACCGAGATCAAGGAGCCGCGGCCACGCGCTCACGATCGACAGCGGCTGGCGCGAGGTCGCCGACACCGCGCTGACGTTCGTCAAGCGCTTCGTCTGATCAGGCCGAGCAGTCGCTCCAGCTCGCGGCGCTCGTCTTCGGAGAGCGCCGCGAGCAGCGCGTCCTGCGCCGCGTCGGCGCGGGCATTCAGCCGCGCCAGCGCTTCGGCGCCGGACGGCGTGAGCGCGACCACGTTGCGGCGGCGGTCGCGCTCGTCACGCTCGCGCTCGACGTAGCCCGCCGACTCGAGGTCGTTGAGCACCGCGACCATGTCGCTGCGGTCGATCCACAGCCGCCGCCCAGCTCCGCCTGGCTGGCCGGCCCGTGCTCGTCGAGCGCGACGAGCACCGTGAAGTGCGCCTTGCGCACCCCCTCCTCGGCAAACCCTGCGCTGACGAGCTGATGGCCGCGCCGGGCCGCCTCGCTGAGGAGCCAGCTCGGTAAATGCGTCAGTCGAAGCGGGGCTCCACGCGCAAAGACTATTGGCCTCACCAACGAATTGCGTTATCGTTGGTCCTACCAACGTTGGTACACCCAATGAAAGGTAAGACCTCATGCCCTCCATCGACGTCCTCGATTCGACGATCCACTACGAGCAGGCAGCCGGCGGCCCGTTCGTCTACCTGCACGGCAACCCGACGTCGTCGTACGCCTGGCGCAACGTGCTCCCGCGCACCGGCGGCCTCGCTCCCGACCTGATCGGCATGGGCCGCTCGGGCAAGCCCGAGAGCGCGTACCGCTTCGCCGACCACGCGCGCTACCTCGACGCCTGGTTCGACGCGCTGGAACTCGACGGCGTGATCCTCGTCGGCTCCGACTGGGGCGGCGCACTCGCCTTCGACTGGGCCGCGCGGCACCCGGAGCGCGTGCGCGCGATCGCGTTCTTCGAGACGATCCTCAAGCCGCTCTCGTGGGACGAGTATCCGCCCGTCGCCCAGGCGCGCTTCAGGGCGTTCCGGACGCTGGGCGAAGGCGAGCGCATGGTGCTCGAGGAGAACGTCTTCATCACGCAGGCGCTGGACGCGACGACGCTGAGCGAGCTCGACGACGCCGACCGCGCGGTGTACGCCGCGCCCTTCCCCACGCCCGAGAGCCGGCGCCCGCTGCTCGCGTTCTCCCGCGAAGCCCCGATCGGCGGCGACCCCGCCGACATGGTCACGCGCGTCGAGGCCTACGACGCCTGGCTGGCGAGCAGCGCCGAGGTCCCGAAGCTGCTGCTGACCTTCGACAGCTCCCCCACGCTGATGATCGGCCCGGAGCTGACCGCCTGGTGTGAGGCCAACATCGCGAACCTGGACGTCGTGCCGTGCGGGCCGGCCGGCCACCTCGCGCAGGAGGACCAGCCGGAGGCGATCGCGGCGGCCATCGCCGAATGGGCCGGCGTGGTCGCCTGAAAGTCTTCCCCAAGGGACCCCCGCGAGTGGGCGATACTCCGGGTTGTGGACTCCCCACACGTGTTGGATGGGCAGAGCCGTGAGCCGGCCGCCCCCGTCGCGGCGCCGCTGCAGCAGCCACTCGCGCTCAGCCCCGTCGCGATGGTCCAGCAACTGCAGCGCACCGCGGGCAACGCCGCCGTCGCACGGATGCTCCAGCAGCGCGCGCTGATGCGCGACGAGACCGCGACCTGCTCGCCCGAGGAGCAGGCCAAGCTCGACGAGCTGCTGTCGACGACCTACACCAAGGAGGACTTCCACCCGAGCACCGGCCGCGGGCTCTTCGACGCGGTCTACGCGCCCGGCGACGGGCAGCTGACGATCACGCTCGGGATCTCCTTCAGCTTCCTCAACGGCAACGCGGCCGACCCGACGTGGGTCGCGTCCGTCGGCGGCCCGGCGAAGGCCGCGACCTACAAGCCGGAGCAGTTCGCCTGGACGACCGACGAGTCGGACGCGTGGAAGGCCAACGCCGTCTCGACGATCCAGGGCATCTGGGGCAACCAGTACCGGTTCTTCACCCAGAAGTCGGCACCGACGTCAAGCCCCATCACTACGTGACGTTCCTCGAGGTCCTCGGCGTCATGACCGGCACCGCCGGCCAGTGGGACATCAAGCCCGCGGCGCCGGTCGGCGACTTCCCGGTGCCCGCGCCGGACGGCACCGCGGTGGCATGAACACCGACGAGGCACCGCCGGAGGTGCCCGCGGGCGCGCTGGTGCAGTCGATCGTCGTCACTGCCGACGACGCGCGGGCGGGCTACCGGATCTTCGGCGACGGCCGCTACCAGACGCTCGTCTTCGGCAGCGACTGGAGCGACGCGGTGCCGCTGGACGCCTCGCGGCAGGCCGCGGTCGAACGCGCGCTCGAGCAGGTCCCGCTCGACGGCCTCGCCGGGCGCTACGAGGCCGACACCGGCGAGACCGAGCCGAACGTCCTCTGGTTCCAGGTCGCCCGCGGCGACGGCGTGCGCACCGTCTCGGTGGTCGGCAGCCGGCGCGTACCGGAGCTCGAGCGCCTGACGGCGCTGCTCACCGAAGCCTTCCGCTGACCACATGCCTGGAGAAGCGGGCCGGTTCTTGACCGCGGGCCGCTGAGGCAGCAAGCTCGCGCGCGATGACCGAATCGCGCGAAGAGATCGAGCCCGTCACGCTGCACGACAGCATCAGGGCCTACGCCGAGGCCGTCCCCGAGGAGGAACGGCTCGACGCGTTGCAGCAGTTGTTCTACGGCTTCTACTCGCGCATCGCGATCATCGATCGCACGACGTACGAGCTCGCGCGCTGGGCCAAGGAGGAGATCGCGCAGATCGAGGACGTGCCGCCGATGGTCGCCGAGGCGATGCGCGACAACGCGCTGCACCTCGGGCGCGACGTGTTCGCGAGCCGGATGCGGGCGATGAGCGCGATGCGGCTCGTCTCGAGCGAGCTCGCGACGCTGGCCTCGGCCGACGATCACCCGCCCTTCGAACTGCAGCGCGCCGTCGCCTTCGACGAGGCGAGCGGCGCGGTGCGGGCCTACGACCTCAATACCCCGGGTGAGCACCCGGACCTGCCCTACGACCCGTTCAACTACGACCCCAACGCCGAGAGCGCTTCCTGAGGCGAGGTATACGCGAGACCCTGGTCGCGCGCGACCGGTTCGTAGGTCACCTTGCCGCCGGCGACGTTGAGGCCGGCCATGAAGCCGGGGTCGGCGTTCAGCGCGGCGTTGACGCCCTCGGTGGCGAGCTTGACGACGTAGGGCATCGTCGCGTTGGTGAGCGCGAAGGTCGAGGTGATCGGCACCGCTCCGGGCATGTTGGCGACGCAGTAGTGGGTGACGCCGTCGACCTCGTAGGTGGGGTCGGTGTGCGTCGTCGGCCGTGAGGTCTCAAAGCAGCCGCCCTGGTCGATCGAGACGTCGACCAGGACCGCGTTCTCCTTCATCAGGCCGAGCTGCGCACGCGTGACGACGTGCGGCGCCTTGGCGCCGTGGACGAGCACGGCGCCGATCACGAGGTCGGCCTCCGAGAGCATCCGCTCGACGTTGAGCGTCGTGGAGAAGACGGTCGACGCGCGGTTGTTGAGCAGGAAGTCGAGCTCGCGCAGACGGTCGATGTTGCGGTCGAAGACGTAGGTCTCCGCGCCCATGCCGATCGCGACCTCGGCCGCGGTCAGGCCGACCACGCCGCCGCCGATGATCATGACCTTGCCGGGCGCGACGCCGGGGACGCCGCCGAGCAGCAGGCCGCGGCCGCCGAGCGGCTTCTCGAGCATGAACGCGCCCGCCTGCGTGGCGATCTTGCCGGCGACCTCGCTCATCGGCGCCAGCAGCGGCAGCCGCCCGCGAGCGTCGGTGACGGTCTCGTAGGCGATGCAGGTCGCACCGGAATCGACGAGGCCCTGGGTCAGCGCGGCGTCAGGCGCGAGGTGCAGATAGGTGAAGAGGATGTGCTCGGGGCGCAGCATCGCGACCTCGACCGGCTGCGGCTCCTTGACCTTGACGATCATGTCCGCGCCGGCGAAGACCGCGGCGGCGTCGGGGACGATCTGCGCGCCCTGCTCGACGTATTCGGCGTCCAGGATCGCCGAGCCCTTGCCGGCGCCCTCCTGGACCAGCACCTGGTGCCCGTTGTCGGCGAGCTCGCGGACGCCCGCGGGGGTCAGCGCCACGCGGTACTCGTCGGTCTTGATCTCGGTCGGGACGCCGATGCGCATCTCAGTCTCTCCAGTTCGCTTGGTGACTGATCCTGCCCAATCGGCCGCCTAGCGCACAAGCGATCTACGATTCTCCTGTGGAAACCACAGCACTTGACCGGATCGACTTCCAGATCCTCAACATCTTGGCCGGAAACGGAAGGGAATCGTTCGCCGAACTGGGCAAGGCGGTCGGCCTCAGCCCCCACGGTGCGGCGGATCGCGTGCGGCGCCTGCGGCGCAGTGGCGTCATCACCGGCTTCACCGCCGTCGTCGCGCTCGAGAACGTCGGCCGCTCGCTCGACGCGTTCATCGACGTCCGGCTGCTGCCGACGACGTCCGCCGAGACGTTCGAGACGTTCGCGCTCGCGCTGCCCGCGGTCCAGGAGATCGCGTTCGTGACCGGCCGCTTCGACTACCACGTGCGCGTGGCGTGCCACGGCGCCGACGACCTCGACGCGACCGTGCGCGCGATCCGGCGCCAGGGGGCCGCGGCGACGGAGACACGGATCGTGCTCCGCGCCGCGACCAGCTCGCATCCGATCAGCTGACCCTCGAGCACGCGCCGCCTTTCTTGCTCGACGGCTTCGAGCCCCCGCCGCCGCTCGCCGGCATCACGTTGTGGACGGCTGCATGGGCGATATTCCGTTCCACCGTCCAGGTCACGGGGTTGAAGAAGCACCCGCGCTCAGCCACCCTGGTCGCGATGAGAGGGAGACGCGTCGCTGCCCTGGTCGCAGTCGGGCTGACCGCGGGACTGGTCGCGGCCGCTCCGGCGCATGCGGGCGTGGCCGTGGTCACGGTGACGCAGGCCGGCGACACCAGTTTCCGCGTGCCGGGCGGCGTGACGAGCGTCACCGTACGCGCGATCGGCGCGGCCGGCGGAGCAGGAGGCGGCGCCGGCGGACGCGGGGCCGTCGTGGCCGGAGCGCTCGCGGTCACGCCCGGATCGGTGCTCACGGCCTTCGTCGGCGCCGGAGCGGGAACCGCCGGCTCGGCCGCGGCCTCCCTGCGCGGCGGCAACGGCGGCGGCGCCTCCGGCCTGGGCCTCTCGGGTGCCGCGCTGCTGATCGCCGGTGGCGGTGGAGGCGGCGGGGGCGGTGTCTTCGGCGGGCCCGGTGGCGACGCCGGTGCCGCAGGTGGCGCGGGCCGCTCGACGGTCGCGGCGCAGAACGCCGACGGCGGCGGAGCCGGCACGACGTCGGACGCGGGAGCCGGCGGCGCCAAGCCGGCCGACGGCGACGGCGTGGCAGGGCAGAGCGGCGTCGCGGGCGCCGGCGGCACGGGCGGCAGCGGCTCGGACACCGCGGGCTCGGGTGGTGGTGGCGGCGGCGGTTACCGCGGCGGCGGAGGCGGCGGCGCAGCGGCGACCGGCGGCCCGGGCGGCGGAGGCGGCGGAGCGAACTTCAGCTCCGACGCCAGCAACGTGACCGTCGGCACGTCGACCAGCACGCCGCAGGTGCAGCTCACCTACATCGACGAGCAGGCGCCGACCGTGACGCTCGCCGCGCGCGAGGGCGCGACGATCTCCGGCTTCGCGGGAACCGACAGCGGCGACGCCGGCAGCGTCACGCTCGAGTTCTACGAGGGCGAGACCGCGCTGGGCTCGCCGGTGGCGACGGTCAGCGCCGGCAGGGGGCCGGACGGCGCGTTCTCGTCCGCGGTACCCCTCCTGGGTGACGGCACGTGGACCGTGCGCGCCGTCCAGCTCGACATCGCCGGCAACATCGGGGTCAGCGGGTCGCAGTCGTTCACGGTCGACCGCACCGCGCCGGGCGTCCAGCTGACCTCCCCCGACGGCGCGACCGGCGACGCCATCCCTCATTTCGAAGGGACGCTCGGCACCGCGCCCGGCGATCTGACCACCGTCACGCTCACGCTGACGGCTCCAGGCGGAGCCACGACGACGTTCCCCGCAACGGCCGTCAAGGGCGGCTCCTTCTCCGCCGACGCTCCGGCAGCGCTCCCCGACGGCACCTACACCGTCGTCGCGAGCCAGGCGGACGAGCTCGGCCACGTCGGGCGCAGCACGCTGACCTTCGTGATCGACACCGTCGCGCCGGTCGTGACGCTCACCGGGCCTGAGGCCGACACGAGCAGCGCGACGATCACGGGCACGGCGGGCACGGCGGTCGGCGATGACGCCACCGTCGCGCTGCAGGTACGTCCGAGCAGCGGCGCGGCGATCCAGGTCAGCGCCCCCGTCGTCGCCGGCACCTTCGCGGCGAGCGTGGCGCTGGTCGACGGCCTCTACACCGTGACGGCGATCCAGACCGACCACGCGGCCAACGCGGGCAGCGTGACGCGCACGTTCCGGGTGACGAATCCGGCGCCGCCGCCGGTCGTGGGCGCGCTCACGCCGACGCCCGCACGCGCCGCACCGGAGCCCGTCGTCAAGAAGGCCGCCGTGCTGCGCGTCAAGTCCGCGACGGCAACGCGGCGCGGGCGGACGATCACTCTGAAGCTGCGCGGCAGCGTGGCCAAACCGGCCACGGGCGCCGTAAAGGTGAGCGTGGCGGGCAAGCGCGTGACGGCGAAGCTCGCCAAGGGCAGCTGGACCGTGACGCTGCGGATCACCGGCGCGGCGCGGAAGTCGCTCAAGGTCATCGTGGCCTATGGCGGCGACAGCGGCTTCAGCGCCGCCACCGCCAAGCGCACGGTCCGCGTCCGCTAGCTACAGCGGTTCGCCGTCGACGATCACGTCGACGCGGCCGGGCCACGGCGCGAGCAGGCCCGTGATCGGCTCGGCGTCCGCTTCCGACGGCGCCTCGTAGACCCAGAACGCGTCCGTGGCGTCGGGAGCGGAGAAATAGGACGCGTCGCCCTTGAACGGGCAGTGCGACGTCGTGTCGGTCGCCGTCAACAGCTCCATGCGGACGTCCTCACGCGGCAGGTAGAAGCGCGTGGGGAGCCCGGTCTCGTCGAGCTCCACCGCCCGATCGGACTCGGCCAGCACCGCGCCGCCGGACTCCACCCGGACATGGCGCTCGCTCGGCCGGGTCGTGATGCGGTGGGCTCCGACGGCACGGGCCGCCTTCTTGAGCGTCTCCGGTGTGTCCATGTATCCATGATGGCTGATCGCGATCGCCGGCCCGCCTTGACCGTTTCTTGACGTCAACCGCACCTCGGCTTGAGAGCCGCGGCCGATATCCGGGGCATGCCACGCTTCAGCACCGACCTTGACCGCGGCGAGCAGCTCGCCGGCTCCATCGTGGCGCTCGCCGACCGGACCGGTGCGGCCGCCGTCGACTCCATCTTCGAAGCCGTCCGCGCCTGCTCCGCCGGCAACGCGCCGGCCGCCGCCGAGCACACCCGCCGGCTCGCCGTCGATGCCGGTGTGGCCACGGGCGAGATCGGGTGGCTCGCCACCGAACTCGACGCCGCAACCACCGACCACGGCCTGATCGAGGTGGCCGGAGTCGCGATCGCGGGCCTTCAGAGCTCGCTGCTGTCGATCGCCGGTGCGGTCCAGGAGGTCACGGGCGACGGCAGCACCGCCGTGACGTTGCGCCTCGCCGCGCTGCAGCTCGACGAGCTGCTGCCGGCCTACCAGCCGCGCCCGTAGCCGCAACGCATCGACTAGGGGTTCCCCTGATGTGCGACGGGGCTCCACCCAGCACCCTCCGTGCCGCGAACTTGATGAATCGGCAAGGAGAACCCCGAGATGACCAGCACGGACGTTGGGCGAGTACGAAGGGCGGCGGTCGCGCTGCTCGCCGCGATACTCGGGCTCTTGGGCACCGACGTCGCGGTCGCGGCGCCCGCGCTGAAGGTCTCTAAGCCGGCCGGGTCGCCCGCCGCGGTCGCGGCCGGCGGCGCTCTCACCGTCAGCGTGAAGGTGAAGAACCCCGGCAAGCGCAAGGCGAAGGCGCAGACGGTCCGCGTCGTGCTCTCCAAGGACGGACGTGCCGACGCGAAGGACATCAAGCTCGCCGGCGTGCTCAAGCTGAAGGCGCTCGCGGGCCGCAAGTCCGCCACCGCCAAGGGCAAGCTGACGGTGCCGAACGGCGCCGCCGCGGGCTCCTACAAGCTGATCGCGTGCGTCGGCAAGACGTGTGCCGCCGGCAGCGCGATCGCGCTCAAGGGCGCGGCGACGCCGCCCGTGAACACCCCGCTTCCCTCGCGTCCATCAGGCGACACCGTGAACCTGCCGCCCGGCCCGGCGCCGGTCCCGAACCCGGGCGACCCGGTTCCGCCACCCGGCCCCGGCCCCTCCCCCACGCCCGACCCGATCCCGCAGGACCCCAAGGACGGCGGCGCCGGCGCTGGACCCCGGCGCCGCGACCTCGGTCTATGACTCGACGAAGTTCATCTACAGCGGCGCCAACCCGATCCAGCGCGACGTCAGGCCGGGCGCGATCGACGCCAAGCAGGTCGCCGTGCTCAAGGGCCACGTCAACGACCGCGACGGCCGGCCGATCGGCGGCGTCCGGGTGACCGTGCTCGATCACCCGGAGCTCGGCGGGACGAACACGCGCGCCGACGGTGCGTTCGACATCGCCGTCAACGGCGGCGGGATCACGCTCGAGTTCGTGGTCGCCGGCTTCCTGCCCGTGCAGCGCACGCTCGCGCCGGAGTGGCAGGACTACGAGACGGTCGACGACATCGTGATGGTCCCGGTCGACCCGAACGTCAAGACGATCGACCCCGACTCCACGGCCCCCTTCCAGGTCGTCCAGGGCAGCGAGACCGAGGACAAGGACGGCGAGCGCCAGGGCACGCTGCTGTTCCCGAAGGGCGTCGACGGCTCGATGGAGCTCGAGGACGGCAGCACGAAGCCGCTCGACGAGCTGAAGGTGCGCGTCACCGAGTTCACCTACGGCGACCAGGGCGACGAGGCCATGCCGGGCTCGCTGCCCGCCAACTCCGGCTACACGTACGCCGCCGAGTTCAGCGTCGACGAGGCGCTGAAGGCCGGCGCGACCCAGGTCAACTTCGACAAGCCGCTGATCAACTACACCGAGAACTTCATCGGCGCGCCGGTCGGCAGCCCGGTCCCGACCGGCTACTACGACCGCGAGAAGGCGGAGTGGGTCGGCGCATCCAACGGCCGCGTCATCAAGGTCCTCTCCGAGACGGGCGGCATCGCCGCGGTCGACACCGACGGCGACGGCAAGGCCGACGCCGGCACCGATCTCGGCATGACCGACGAGGAGCGCAAGCAGCTCGCGACGCTCTACGAGCCCGGCCAGGAGCTGTGGCGCGTGCTGATCACGCACTTCACGCCGTGGGACCACAACTGGCCCTACGGCCCGCCGCCCGGCGCCCGCCCGCCCGGCCTGAAGGAGTTCGAGTGGAAGGACCCGAACGACCCCTGCCAGCAGAAGGGCTCGGCGATCGGCTGCGAGACGCAGACGCTGCAGGAGTCCATCCCGGTCACCGGCACCGCGTCGACGCTGAACTACTCGACCGACCGCACGCCCGGCTGGAAGGTCGACGAGACGATCCAGATCCCCGTCGTCGGCTCCACGATCCCGCCGCGCCTGAAGGGCATCTCGATGACGATCGACGTCGGCGGCGAGAAGATCGAGAAGCGCTGGTGCGACCCCAGCTTCCCGACCACCGGGGCGAGCACCTGCAAGGACTATCCGCTGATCACGCCCAACATCAGCTTCCCGTTCCGCTGGGACGGCAAGGACGCCTATGACCGCACGGTCCAGGGCCGCGTGACGGCGACGATCCAGGTCATCTACGTCTACGAGTTCAACTACTACGGCGCGACCGACGACTTCGCGTCGAGCTTCAGCCAGTTCGGCTCGGACACGCAGGTCTTCGACGGCCGCTACTCGTGTGGCAACCGCTCGGGCACGATGGACACGCACTTCTTCTGCGGCGTGCCCGTCGGCCAGACGATCACGCGGGCGATCGGCTCGTGGGACGCGCGTCCCACGCACGGCCTCGGCGGCTGGTCGCTGAGCGATCACCACGCCTACGACCCGGTCGAGCGCGCGCTGCACCGCGGCGACGGCGCGACGATCCGCGCCGAGGCGCTCCCGCCCGTCGTGCGCCGGATCGCGGGCACGACCAACACCGGCGTCGGCAGCGGCCGCGGCGGCGCGAACTTCCCCTACGACGGCCAGCCGGCGACCGAGGCCAACGTCGACTACATGGGCGACTACGTCCGCTCGCCCGACGGCAACCTCTACCTCTTCAACGGCCTCAACCGCAACGACATCTTCCGCATCAGCCGCGACGGCAAGATCTACGAGTTCGCCGGCAACGGCTCCAAGGACCGGGCGATGACCGGCGACGGCGGCCCGGCCAAGAATGCGGGTCTCGGCGTCGTCTCCGCCCTGGCGGCCACGCCCGACGGCTCGCTGCTGATCGCGTCCTACAGCGACGACAACTACGCCCAGGTGATCCGGCGCGTCTCGCCCGACGGCAGCAAGATCGAGACGATCGCCGGCAACGCGACCGCGCGCACCGCGCCGCTCGGCGACGGCAAGCCCGCGCTTGAGGCCCACATCGGCCAGGTGACGGACATGACGGTCGCGCCCGACGGCACGATCTACTGGGTCGAGCGCTACAGCGCGACCAACAACTGGAAGGGCCGCCTGCGCAAGATCGCTCCGGACGGCATCGTGACCACCGTCGCCGGTGGCGGCGACAAGGTCGCCGAGAACGGCACCCCGGCCGCCGAGGTCGCGCTCGGCAGCGACCCCAAGGGCGTCGCGCTCGGGCCGGACGGCTCGATCTACCTCGCCCTCGGACTGGAGAAGAAGGTCGTCAGGATCGCCCCGGACGGGGCGACCACCCGCTTCGCGGGCAAGGGCGTCGCCAACGAGCGCGCGAAGATCGCGTTCGGCGGCAAGGCGAGCGAGTCCTACATCGACTCGCCGTGGTCGATCGCCGTCTCCGGCGACGGCACGGTCTACATCCGCTCGATCGGCAACGACGTCAGCCCCTCCGCCGCGGTGATCCTGAAGGTCGACGACACCGGCACGCTGCAGCAGTACGCGGGGCGCATGCTCGGCACCTGCGGATCGGGCGCGCCCGACGGCGAGAACGCCACCAGCATCTGCATGCAGAACCACTCGACCACGATCGGCGTGGACGGCGACGGCGGACTGACGTTCGCCGACGGCCGCTACCTGATCCGCAAGGTCGCGCCGCCGCTGCCGGGCTTCGACACCGAGGGCCTCGCGCTGCCGTCGAGCGACGGTCTGGAGGTCTACGAGTTCGACCGCAACGGCCGGCATCTGCGCACCCGTGACGGCCTCACCGGCGCGGTACTCAAGACGTTCGAGTACGACGCCGCCAAGCGGCTGATCGGCGTCGTCGACGCCTACGGCAACCGCACGAGGATCGAGCGCACCGGGAACGGGACGGCGACCGCGATCGTCGCCCCCGGCGGCCAGCGCACGACGCTGGCGATCAACGGCGACGGCTTCCTCGAGTCCGTCGCCAACCCCGCCGCGCAGACCTACCGCTTCAGCTACCACGATGCCGGCGGCCTGCTCGCGAGCTTCGCGAAGCCCGGCGGCGCCACCACCCGCTTCGACTACGACGCGCTCGGCCAGCTGACCCGCCACCGCGGCGCCGACGGCGAGGAGCGCACGCTCACCCGCACCGAGGGCGAGTTCGGCCCGACCGTGACGATCAAGACCGCGGGCGGCAAGGAGACCAAGTACTCGATGGAGGTGCTCGCCAACGGCGACCGCCGCCGCACCGTGCAGGAGCCCAGCGGCGCCAAGACCGTCTCGGTCGTGCGCACCGACGGCATCACCGAGCTGACCGCGCCCGACGGCACGAAGACCGCCGTCGAGTACGGGCCCGATCCCCGCTGGGGCGCCGCGGTCCGGCTCATCGCCGACAAGACCGTCACGACGCCGAGCGGCAAGACGACGCGCACCAAGCGCACCGACACGGTCGGCCTGCGCGACCCGCGCGATCCGTTCTCGATCAGCTCGCTGAAGACGACGTTCGACATCGACGGCAAGACCTCGTCGTGGACCTACGCCGACCCGGACCCGGCCAAGCCCGCCGATCAGCTCGTCACGCAGCGCAGCGCCGAGGGCCGCGAGACCGTCGCGACCGTCGACCGCACCAGCCGCACGCTCAAGCAGACGCTCGGCACCGGCGTCACCGCGATCGACTTCACCTACGACGATCTCGGGCGCCCGAAGTCGATGAAGCAGGGCGCGGAGTCGACCACGTTCGCCTACGACGCCCGCTTCCGCCTCGCCGAGCAGCACCGACGCCGCGGGCAATGCGACGACCTACGCCTACGACGACGCCGACCGCGTGATCGAGAAGCGCCTGCCCGGCAACCGCGTCTACAAGTACAGCTACGACGCCGACGGCAACGTCGCGACGATGACGAACCCGCTCGGCAAGATCCACCGCTTCGGCTCGACCGGCGACGATCGCCCGAAGTCCTACACGCCGCCCGGCGCCAGCGCCTACGAGCGCGCCTACTCGACCGAGCGCACGCTCGAGAGCACGAAGCTCCCGGGTGGCTCCACGGTGGCCATGGGCTACGACGCGGCCGGGCGGCTGACGTCGGAGAACCACGTCCAGAGCAAGCGCACGTTCGCCTACGACGGTGAGCAGGACCGCTACGACACCGTGACGCGCTCGCTCGCGGACGGCACGTCGCAGCAGGCCATCGGGTACAAGCTACGACGGCCTGATGCCCGCGAGCCTCGAGTTCACGGGCGCGGCCGCCGGCCGCTACGACTACACGCTCGGCAACCGGATCCTGCCCACGAGCGAGAAGCTCACCGTGGGCGCGACCGAGATCACCCGCGCGCTGGAGTTCGACGGCGACCGGCTCGCCACCAAGACCGGCCCGTTCTCGATCGAGCGCAACGGCCCGGGCGGCGCCGTCTCGAAGATCACCGACGGCAAGCTGTCGCTGACCTACGCCTACGACGGCAACGGCCGGCCCGCCACGCGCACGCTGAGCGTCGGCGGCACCGAGCGCTTCTTCCAGAAGCTCAGCTTCGACAACGCGGGCCGCGCGAGCGCCCGCGAGGAGCGAGTGGACGGCGGCGCGCTGGACACGCTCGCCTACGGCTACGACGGCAGCGGGCCAGCTGCTGACCGTCAAGCGCGGCGCGGCCGTGGTCGAGAGCCACACCTACGACGGCAACGGCAACCGGCTCGACGGCGGTGCGGCCTACGACGATCGCGACCGCCTGACCACGCGCGGCGGCGTCCGCCTACAGCTGGGACGCCGACGGCTACCTGACCGGGCGCGGCGGCGACACGTTCGCCTACAGCCGCAGCGGCGAGCTGCTGACCGCGACCGGCGGCGGCACGACGACGACCTACGCGTACGACGCCTTCGGGCGCCGCACCGCCGCGGGCTCGACGAAGTACCTCTACGGCAACCCGGCCAACACGTTCCAGGTGACGGCCACCGTCGACGGCACCGGCGCCGTCACGACCTACTACTACGACAGCGACGACCGGCTGTTCGCCGCCGAGCGCGGTGGCGAGCGCTACTACGTCGGCACCGACGCGGTCGGCTCGCCGCGGATCGTGGTCAAGGCCTCCGACGGCTCCGTCGTGCGCAAGGTGACCTACGACGCCTTCGGCGTCGAGACGGAGATCACCGGCTCCTTCGAGCTGCCGATCGGCTACGCCGGCGGCCTGCGCGACTCCGTCAGCGGCCTCGTGCGCTTCGGCCTGCGCGACTACGACCCGGCCGCCGGGCGCTTCACCGCGAGCGACCCGTCGTTCTTCCGCGGCAGCGCGGAGAACCTCTACCCCTACGCGTCCAACAACCCGATCACGCAGAAGGACCCGACGGGACTGGCCTGCGGCGGCTGGTCGATGTACGCGACCTTCGGCGGCGGCTTCCAGATCTGCCGCGACAACAAGCTCGACTGGGGCGCCGACTGGTCGTTCTGCGCCGAGGGCGGCGTCGGCGGTGGCGGCGGCGTCGACATCGACGTCGTCGGCGGCGCGCAGGACACCGGCGCATCGGTTTTCGCCGAGGCGACGGTGAAGATGGGCATGGTCGGCGGCACCGTCGGCGGCGAGCTCGACCTCGGCTGCATGAACGGCAAGGCCGGCGCGAAGGCGATGGTCGGCGTCGACGGTCGGCGTCGACACCACCGGCGGCTTCTCCGCCGGCGGCGGCCAGAACGACCTGCCGATGCCGGGTGCTCGCCTCGAGGGCAAGATCGGCCTCAAGGGCTGCAAGAAGTTCGGGTTCATCTA
>CAWKDW010000019.1:0-25663 GCA_963848475.1 uncultured Solirubrobacteraceae bacterium
GATCGGGTGAGCCGGGGTCACCCCGGCGCTCGAAATCATGCGTCCGATGCGCTGGTGGGTGCTCGCGATCATCGTGCTCAGCACGTTTGTGGCCGTCGGGATGGATGCGCCGCGGGCGGCCGTCGTCGCGCAGTCGAAGACGGACTGCATGGATGATCCGCTCGGCCCGTTGCCGGGCTACTCGGTCATCACCCACCGCGATTTCAACCAGTCGAACACCGAGTCCGATGGGCGCATCGTCGTCGGTGGCAACGCGACGCTGAGCAGCTTCGGCGTGGCGACGAAGCTCATGCGCGATCCGAACCGGATCGACCTGGCGACGGGCGGGAACCTGACGCTGAACTCCGTCGGCATCAACAACGGCAGCGTCACCTACGGAGAGACGATCACACCGGCCGGCTTCACGGTCCCCAACGGCACCGTCACGAAGGCGGCGCCGCCGTTCAACGTCGACGCGCTGTTCGACGGGCTCCTGATCCGCTCGACATCGTGGGCAGGGCTCGATTCGCTCCCGGTCGACGACCCGGCCTACGTGTCCTTCGACGGGTACAACCTGACGCTCACCGGCCCGAGCAAGGTCCGCAACGTGTTCACCTTCGACGCCTCCGATCTCGCGCGGGCGGGCGCGCTGCGCCTGAAGGTGCCCGACGGCGCGACGACGCTCATCAACGTCACCGGCGGCTACTTCCAGAACCCCTTCGCCGGCGGGGTCTTCATCTGGGACGAGGCCACCGGGTTCGTGCAGCCGGGCAACCCGGCGAGCAACGCGGATCTCGAGGCGCGCCGGCGTGCGCTGCTCTGGAACTTCCCGAACGCCGCGTCGGTGACGCTGGGGCCGCCGTACGCGGCCTGGGAGGGCAGCGTGCTCGCGCCGCGGGCATCCGTCTCGCTCACCTACCAGCACATCTTCGGCTCGATCGCCGCCGCGTCGGTGTCGGGCACCGGAGAGATCGGCTACAACCCGCCGAACCCCTGCCTGCCGGACCCGACGCCGTGCCCGGAGCCGTCGCCGACGCCGACACCGACCCCGACGGCGACGCCGACCAGCACCCCGACGCCGATCCCGACGGTCTCGCCGAGCCCGACGCCGGTCCCGACCCCGACGCCGACACCAACGCCGACGCCGGTTCCGACCCCGACCGCCGACGCCGCTTCCGACCGTGAGCCCTGAGCCGATCGTCACGCCGACGCCGACGCCTGACACCAGCGACCCCAGTGAGCCGCTCGATCCCGGCGAGGACCCCGGCGAGGTGGTCGTCGAGGGCGGTTCGGCCGAGGTCGGCATCTGCAAGAAGGTGATCACGCCGAAGGGCCGCGCGGTGGAGAAGCGGCGCGTGCACGCCGGTCAAGTCGTCAAGTTCCGGATCCGCGTGACCAACCTCGGCACCGATCTCGCCCGCAACGTCCGCGTCTGCGACATCGTCCCGGAAGGTCTGACCTTCGTCCGCGCGACGGTCAAACCGTCCTTCCGCAATGGCCGTCCGTGCGTGACGATCCCGCTGCTGAGCGGTCAGCGCGAGGCGTTCGTGTGGATGCGGGTCGCGCGCACCGCCCGCGGGTCGATCACGAACATCGCCGCGGTCACCAGCCGCGATGGCGGCACACGGAAGAATCCGGCGACCGTCGTCGTCATTCCCATCGCCGGCGGCGGTGTGACCGGGTAGGTGCGAAGATCGTCCTCGCGGGATGAGCCCCGCTCATCCGATCTGGGAGGAGTCTGTATGGCGTGCAGGAATGTTCGTGACGTCGACACTCTGTCAGGTGTACGCGTCCTCCCGGCCCGCATCGCGGGTGGCGGGGTGACCGGTTAGGTGTCCGCGAGCGTCGCTCTCCTCCTCCCGGCGCTCGCGGCCCTAGCCCTTCCAACCCGAGTAGCGTCCTAGACTCCCCGCCCGATGGGCCTCGAGGACCAAACACGCTACGACCCCGGTGAGAGCGAGACGCGCGTCTTCGCGCGCTGGTTCGAATCCGGTCGCTTCCACGCCGAGCCCGAGGGCACGGCGGCGGAGAACTACTCGATCGCGATTCCGCCGCCGAACGTCACGGGCGCCCTGCACATGGGGCACGCGCTCAACGGCTCGGTCCAGGACACGCTGATCCGCTACGCCCGCATGCGCGGCAAGCGGACGAAGTGGATCCTCGGCACCGACCACGCCGGCATCGCGACCCAGACCCAGGTCGAGAAGCTGCTCGCCAGCGAGGGAAGCAGCCGCGAGGAGATCGGTCGCGAGGCGTTCGTCGAGCGCGTCTGGCGCTGGCGCGAGCAGTACGGCGACACGATCATCGATCAGTTCAAGCGCCTCGGCGCGTCGTGCGACTACTCCGACGAGCGCTTCACCCTCGACGAGTCCTACGTGCGGGCCGTCCTGCGGGTCTTCGTGACGCTCTACGACAAGGGCCTGATCTACCGCGACAACTACATGGTCAACTGGGATCCGGGCTCCGGCTCGGCGATCTCCGACCTCGAGGTCGAGGACCGCGAGGCCACCGACACCCTGTACTACGTCGACTACCCGCTGGCGTCCGGGAACGGTTCGATCACGGTCGCCACGGTGCGCCCGGAGACGATGCTGGGCGACACCGCGATCGCGGTCCATCCCGACGACGACCGCTACACGCGGCTCGTGGGGGAGACGGCGATCCTGCCGATCGTCGGCCGGCGGCTGCGGATCATCGCTGACGCCTACGTCAAGCCCGAGTTCGGCACCGGCGCGCTGAAGATCACGCCCGGGCACGACCCCAACGACTTCGAGATCGGCCGCAACCACGGCCTCGACGAGCTGACGGTGATCGGCGAGGACGGCCGCATGACCGAGGCCGCCGGCCGGTTCGCGGGCATGACGGCGCTGGAGGCGCGCGAGGCGGTCGTCGCCGCGCTGCGCGAGGAGGGCCGCATCAACCGCACGCAGCCCTACACGCACCAGGTGCCGCACTCGCAGCGCTCGGGCGAGCGGATCGAGCCGCTGATCTCGCTGCAGTGGTTCATGAAGATGGATGCCCTGGCCGGCCCGGCGATCAAGGCGGTCGAGGAAGGGCGCGTCCGGATCCATCCCGAGGGGCAGCGCAAGCGCTACCTGGATTGGCTCAACAACATCCGGCCGTGGTGCATCTCGCGCCAGCTGTGGTGGGGCCACCAGATCCCCGTCTGGTACCGCGGCTCCGAGACCCACGTCGGCATGGACGCGCCGGAGGGGCCGGGCTGGGAGCGCGACCCCGACGTCCTCGACACCTGGTTCTCGAGCGCGCTGTGGCCGTTCGCGACGCTCGGCTGGCCCGACGAGACCGCCGATCTGAAGGCGTACTACCCCACCGACGTGCTCTCGACGGCGCGCGACATCCTGTTCCTGTGGGTCGCCCGCATGGTCTTCATGGGGCTCGAGTTCGCCGGCGAAATCCCGTTCGACGACGTCTACGTGCACTCGGTCGTCCAGGCGCCGGACGGGCGCCGGATGTCGAAGTCGCTGGGCACTGGGATCGACCCGCTGGCGCTGATCGACGGTGGGCCGCGCCCGCCCGTGTTCACGGAGGGTGGCGAGTTCCCGGCCTACGGCGCCGACGCGGTCCGCTACGGCCTGCTGGCGATGTCCTCGACGCAGGACGTGCGCTTCAACGAGGGCACGATCGCGGAGGGCCGGCAGCTCGCCAACAAGCTCTTCAACGCCTCGCGGCTGATCCTGCTGCGGGTCCCCGACGGGGTCTCCGTGCCGTTGCAGGCGCCGGAACCGGGCGCGGTCGAGGACACCTGGATCCTCTCGCGCCTGCAGGCCGCTCGGGCCGAGGTCGCCGACGCGATCGGCGCCTTCGAGTTCCACCGCGCGACACGGACGCTGTACCGCTTCATCTACGGCGAGCTGTGCGACTGGTACCTGGAGATGCTCAAGCCGCGCCTGTACGCGGAGGACAACGTGCAGGCCGCGGAGTTCGCGCTGTATGTGCTCGGCGAGACGCTCAAGCTCGCGCATCCGGTGATCCCGTTCGTCACCGAGGAGCTCTGGACGCACGTCCCGGGCACCGGCGACCTGCTGATGAGCGAGCGCTGGGCGGATGCCGATCCCGCGGCGCGCGACGAAGCCGTCGAGGCCGAGGTCGCACGCGCGATCGAGGCCACGCAGGCGCTGCGCAAGTGGCGCGACGGCGTCGGCGCGCCTCCCGGCGCGCGCGTCCCGGCGCGGCTGGAGGCCTCCGGCTATGAGCGCCTCTCCGACCACATCGGCCGGCTCTCGCGCTTCGAGTTCTCGGTCAACGGCGACGATCCGGTGGCGACCGTCGGCGTGCCGGGCGGCAACGTCGCGGTGCTCGCGTCGGAGACGGTCGATCTCGAGGCCGAGAAGCGCCGCGCCGCCGAGCGCGCCGACGTCCTGCGCAAGGAGATCACGCGCGCCGAGGGCAAGCTCGCCAACCAGGGCTTCGTGGCCAAGGCCCCGGAGGCGGTCGTCGCGGCCGAGCGCGCGAAGCTCGAGCAGCTCAAGAAGGAGCTCGAAGAGCTTTCATGAGCACGTGGGATCTCGGCCGCGCCGAGGAGCACCTGCTCTCGCTCGAGCTCTTCGGCATGCGCTTCGGGCTGGAGCGGATGCGCCGGCTGCTGACGGCACTCGGCTCCCCCCAGGAGCGCTTCCGCGCCGTCCACGTCGTCGGCACCAACGGCAAGTCCTCCACGGTGCGCTTCACGGCAGCGCTGCTGGAGGCGCACGGGCTGCGCACGGGGTCGTACCTGTCGCCGCACCTGACGTCCTACGCCGAGCGGATCCGGATCGGCGACGCCGATCTCTCGGCACGCGAGTTCGGGGCGGCGATCCAGCGCGCCGCGATGGCCGCGGCGATGGTCGACCGCACCCTGGCGGGCGGCGAGCGCGTGACCCAGTTCGAGCTGCTGACCGCTGCCGCCCTGTCCGAGCTCGCGCGCCAGGGCGTCGAGGTCGCGGTCATCGAGGCGGGCCTCGGCGGGCGCTGGGACGCGACGAACGTGCTCGGCGCGGAGGTCGTGGTGCTCACCAACGTGGGCCTCGAGCACACGCGCTGGCTCGGGCCGACGATCGCGGACATCGCGGGGGAGAAGCTCGCGGTCGTGAAACGGTCCCACCCGCCCGCGACCCTGGTGCTGGGCGACGAGTCGCCGGAGGTGGAGGCGCTCGCCCGCGAGACAGGGGCGAGGATCGTGCGCCCCGCCGCGCCGGTCGCGCCGGCCGAGGCCGCCACCGCCGCGGCGCTCGCGGCCGCCCTGCCCGGCTACCAGCGTCGCAACTTCGCCGCCGCGGCGGCCGCCGCCGAGGCACTCCTCGGTCACCCGCTCGACTTCGGGCTCGTCGCCGACGTCGCCGCCCAGGCCAGCGTCCCCGGTCGCCTGCAGGTCGTCGCCCACGAGCCGCTGACGATCTACGACGGGGCCCACAACGCGCCGGGCATCGCCGCGCTCGCGGCCTCCGTCCCGGACGGTACGGTCGCGGTGTTGTCAATCCTCGATGACAAGGACGCCGCCGAGATGCTCCGCGCGCTGCTGCCGCGCCTCTCGGCCGCCGTCTTCACGCGCGCGCCGAATGTGCGCGCGCTTCCGCCCGCGACGCTCGCCGATCTCGCGAGCAAGGTCGGCGGTGTGGCGTCGGAGATCGAACCCGACCCGCGACAGGCCGTCGAGCGCGCGCGGGCGCTCGCAGGGCCGGCGGGGACGGTACTGGCGACCGGTTCGATCTATCTCGTCGCCGAGCTGCTGAGCGCGCCGGGTGAGAGAAGAGTGAGCGCGCTGTGAACGAACGCGGCCCCAGCGTCTTCGCGATGATCGGCCTGGTCGCGTTCGTCGTCGCGGTCGTCATCCTCGTGTTCTTCGGGATCGGCTACGCATTCGGGCGTGCCTTCCTGTGAGTCGCCGCCGCTCGGCCCACTAGGATTTCGGACCACACATGGAAACGCTCGCCCTCTTCGGGATCAAGAACAGCGCGCTGAACACTGGGGCCAGTGTCGCCCTGCTCATTCTCGGCGTGCTCTATCTGTCGCTGATCTTCTGGACGTTCGCGGACGCTCGGCGGCGTATCGACGACCCCTTGCTGGTCGTCTGCGCGACGCTCTGCTCGTTCTTCCCGTTCATCGGGACGATCGTCTACCTGATCGTGCGCCCGCCGGAATTCCTCGACGACGTGCGCCTGCGCGAGTTGGAGATGACCGCGGCCGAGGCGCGCCTGGCGAGCCTCGACTACTCGCTGTGCCCGCACTGCGACTACGAGGTGCAGGCCGACTACCTGCGCTGCCCGAGCTGCATGCGCAAGCTCAAGGAGCGCTGCTACTCGTGCTCGAAGCCGATCGACCCCGCGTGGCGGATCTGCCCGTTCTGCGAGGCCGAGACGAGCGCGCCCACGCCGTCCTCCACGCGCCGTCGCAGGCGCGAGACGTCGGACCAGTCGACGGTCGCCGCCGAGGCGGCCAAGCCGGAGCCGACCGCCGCCGCGGAGACCGCCGGCACGGGCGAGACGTCGCGTCGCCGCCGCCGCTGACCGCAACGTCGCAGGGAGGTCGCAGCGCCCGCGTCGATATCGTCGCGCCGGTTGCGCCCTCGACGGGTCCGGTGACCGGAGGGCGAAACGCAAATATCGAGCCTGAAGGGACCTCCATGGAGAAGACACTCATCCTGGTCAAGCCGGACGCTTTCGCGCGCGGCCTGACCGGCGAGATCATCGCGCGCTTCGAGCGCAAGGGCCTCACGATCGTCGCGGCGAAGCACATGACCGTGAGCGAGGACCTGGCCAAGCAGCACTACGCCGAGCACACCGAGCGCCCGTTCTTCGGCGAGCTCGTCGAGTTCATCACCTCAGGCCCGATCGTCGCGCTCGTGCTTGAGGGCGACGACGCGATCAAGGCCGCCCGCCAGGTCATCGGCGCCACCAACCCGCTCGAGGCGACCACGGGCTCGATCCGCGGCGACTTCGCGATCGCGGTCGGTCAGAACATGGTCCACGGCTCGGACTCGCCCGAGTCCGGCCTCCGTGAGGCGGGCCTGTTCTTCCCCGAGCTCTAGTACTGGCGTCCGCGTCGCCCCAGCGGCGCGCGATCCTCGAGCAGATCGGCGTCTCCTTCACCGTCCGTCCGTCGGACGTCGAAGAGGAGACGCACGGCGACCCGGTCGCCGTCGCCGAGGAGAACGCGCGCCGCAAGGCGTTCGCGGTGCCGAGCGCGTTGACGCTCGGTGCCGACACGCTCGTCGCCGTCGACGGCGACATCCTCGGCAAGCCGCGCGATGCGGTCCAGGCCCGCGAGTACGTCGCACGCCTGGCCGGGCGCACGCACCAGGTCGTCGGCGCGATCGCGCTCGCCCGCGACGGCGCGATCATCGACACCGCGGTCGCGATCACCGAGGTTCACTTCCGCCCGGCAAGCCCCGCGACGCTCGACTGGTACGTGGCCACCAACGAGTGGCAGGGCCGCGCCGGCGGCTACGCGATCCAGGGCCTCGGCGCGACCCTCGTGGCGGGCATCGAAGGCGACTACCTCAACGTCGTCGGCCTCCCGCTGGCCCGCCTGCTGGATCTGCTGCCGGATCTGATCCCCGCGTAACACCGGCCGGGACCACTCGCGCACCGAACCGGCGGTGCGACTGCTCGGCGCCGAGTACGCCGACCGGGGGGTCTTGCTCGAAAGCCTCGCCGCGTGGGAAACGGAGCCGCCTGGCGCAACGGATCGCCGACGCCCACCGGGAATGGCTCAAGGAGGTCGAAGCCGAGCTCTGACGGCTTCTTTGCAGCTATTTCCGCCGCAGAGGGCTTCGGTAGACTTGCCGCAGGCGCGGTCTCCCTTTGTCTACGGGGAGCCGGTCCGTTAACCCATGGGCTTTTTCTCATACCTCACCGGCTTCGGCGGGCGTGATATGGCGGTCGATCTCGGCACAGCCAACACGCTCGTCTATGTGCGCGGTCGCGGCATCGTGTTGTCCGAACCCTCCGTGGTCGCGATCGACTCGCGCACGGGTGAGGTCCACGCCGTGGGGATCGAGGCCAAGCGAATGCTCGGCCGGACCCCGGGGACGATCAGCGCCATCCGGCCGCTGAAGGATGGCGTGATCGCCGACTTCGACGTCACGGAGCAGATGCTGCGGCACTTCATCCAGAAGGTGCACCAGAACCGCTGGGCGCACCCGCGGGTGGTCGTCTGTGTGCCGTCAGGCGTCACGGGCGTCGAGAAGCGCGCCGTCGAGGAAGCCTGCCTGAGTGCCGGTGCGCGCCAGGCGTACCTGATCGAGGAGCCGATGGCGGCCGCGATCGGGGCCGGGCTGCCGGTCGGTGAGCCGACGGGCAACATGGTCGTCGACATCGGCGGTGGCACGTCCGAGGTCGCCGTGATCAGCCTGGGCGGCATCGTCGTCGCCCAGTCGATCCGCGTCGGCGGCGACGAGCTCGACGAGTCGATCATCAATTACGTCAAGAAGGAATACAAGCTCCTGATCGGCCAGCAGACGGCCGAGGAGGTCAAGCTCGAGATCGGGTCGGCGTACCCGCTCGAAGAGGAGGTCCAGGCCGAGATCCGCGGCCGCGACCTCGTCTCAGGCCTCCCCAAGACCGTCGTGCTCACGTCCGAAGAGGTCCGCGCAGCGCTCGAAGAGCCGCTCGTGCAGATCATCGACGCGATCAAGGAGACGCTGGACCGCACGCCGCCCGAGCTCGCGTCCGACATCATGGACCGCGGCATCATGCTCGCCGGCGGCGGCAGTCTCCTGCAGGGGCTCGACGAGCGCCTGCGCGAGGAGACGCAGATGCCCGCCCACCGCGCTGAATCCCCGCTCACCTGCGTCGCGGTCGGAAGTGGACGCAGCCTCGAAGAGTTCGAGGCCATCCATAAATCCAATCGCTCGAACAATCGCAACCGGCGGACTCGGCGCTAGCTTGAGCTTTACCGATCTTCCCTTCCAAGCCTTCATCCATGTATGCACGACAGAGCGGTTAGACGCCGGCGCGCAGTGCTGTTCGCGCTCGTCGCGGCCTCGCTGATCCTGCTTACCGCCTACTTCGGAGAGTCCCAGGACGGCCGCCTGCATTCCGTGCAGCGCGGGGCCTTGGCGACGCTCTCGCCGATCCAGGAGGGTGCCAGCCGCGTCCTGAAGCCGTTCCGTGACCTGTTCGGCTGGTTCGGCGACACGGTCGACGCGAAGGGCGAGCGCGACGAAGCGATCAAGGAGCGCGACGCGGCCACGAAGCAGCTCGGGAGCGCGATGAACCAGCTGCGCGAGGCGCAGCAGCAGGGCAAGATCAACGAGATCGACACGACCGGCGGGATGGAGAAGTACGGGCCGGTGGACGCGCGCGTCACGATCCGCTCCTCCAACAGCTGGTACCAGCGCTTCGAGATCAACAAGGGCACCGACGACGGCGTGCACCGGGGCGACCCCGTGATCAACGGTGCCGGCCTCGTCGGCAAGGTCGAGGAGACGATCGGCGGTAGCGCGGTCGTGACGCTGATCACCGATCCCGAGTTCGCGGCCGGCGGCATCGCCGGCGCCGCGCAGGAGCCGGGAACCGTCGTCCCGTCCGTCAACACTCCCGGCCAGCTGGAGTTCAAGTTCGTCGATCCCGCCAACAAGGTCCGCGTCGACGACCTCGTCTACACCGCGGGGACCACCGTCAGCCGGCTCGAGTCGCCCTACCCGCGGGCGATCCCGATCGGCCGCGTCACGAAGATCGACCTCGGCGACGGCGAGCTCGACCGCCGCGTGCGGATCACGCCGTCGGCGGACCTCAAGCGCGTGGACATGGTGCAGGTGCTGACCGACCCGCATGCCGACCAGGACAGCGATTCGCCGTGACGATCACCTCCGCCGCCGTGATCCGACTGACGCTGATCGGCCTGCTGGGCGGGATCTTCGAGCTCAGCGCCGTCTCCCAGGTGACGGTGTTCGGCGTTCCGGCGGACCTCTCACCGCTGCTCGTCTGCTTCGCCGGCTTCATCGCCGGCTCGGTCCCCGGCGCCGTCTTCGGCTTCTGCTTCGGTTTGTTCATCGACATCTCGCTCTTGCAGACACTCGGCGTCAGCTCGCTCGTGTTCACCGCCGTCGGCTACGGCGCCGGGCGGGTCCGTGAGCTGCGCGACCCGGCCCACGGGCTCGCGCCGGTCGCGCTCGGCGCCGCCGCCACCGCGGTCAGCGCGATCTCCTTCGGGCTGCTGCAGTTCCTGCTCGGCGTGCAGCCCCCGGTCTCGCTGCTGCTGGTGCGCGAGCTGCTGGTCACCATCATCCTCAACACGCTGATCGCGCTGCCCGTGTACGCGCTGATGCGCCGCGCCCTGCTGCCCTTCCTGCCCGAGGACCCGCGCCGCCGCCGCCGCCGCGCCTACACGACCGGCGGGCTCAGCCCGATCTCCCGCCTGTAATGCCGCAACGCGTAGAAGAACGCCTCCGGCCGATCACGCCCCAGCTGGCGTGGCGCGTCGCCGTGCTCGGTGGCATCGCCTTCGTGCTCTTCGGCATCGTCTTCTTCCGCCTCTGGTACCTGCAGGTGCTGACGGGCCAGGAGGCGGTCCGCTCCGCGAGCGACAACCGCGTGCGCAAGGTGCGCATCGAGGCGCCGCGCGGCAACATCGTCGACCGCAACAACCAGAAGCTCGTGCAGACCAAGATCGCGGCCGTGGTCCAGATGGTCCCGAGCCAGCTGCCCGAGAGCGTGCGGGATGACGCCGAGACCTACCGCCTGAACCTCAAGGCGGCGGAGGACGAGCGCCTGCTCCAGAAGAGCAAGTACGACGCCTACCGCCGCCAGTTGCGCGACGACGGCCACAAGGTCACCAAGCGCGAGGACAAGCAGCGCTCGGCGCTGAAGGAGGCGGCCGCGACGGCGCCGCCGGTCGCGGTGCCCACGGTGCGCCCGCAGGAGACCGAGCTGATCGCGCTCTACAAGCGCATGGGTCACGTGCTGCAGATCTCGCCGAAGACGATCCAGAAGCGCGTGATCCGCGGCATCGCCGACGCGCCCTACTCCAACGTGACGATCCGCACCGACGTGCCGCGCGCGCAGTTCAACAACATGAAGGAGCACGCCGAGGAGTTCCCCGGCGTGGTCGTGGACGAGCGCTACCAGCGCAGCTACCCGCACAAGACGCTGGCCGCGCAGCTGTTCGGGCGCGTGTTCGAGATCGGCCCGGAGCAGCGCAAGGAGAAGGAGTACGCGGGCGTCGCGCAGGGCACGCGGATCGGCCAGAGCGGGCTCGAGAAGGAGTACGACAAGTTCCTGCGCGGGACCGACGGCTACCAGAAGCTCGTCGTCGACGCCTTCGGCAGCCGCGACGATCAGCGCCCGGTCTCGGTCAAGGAGCCCGAGCAGGGGCAGCGGGTCAAGCTGACGCTCGACATGAACCTGCAGCGCAAGGGCGACGAGGCCCTGGCCGCGGGGATCGCGGCCTCGCAGTGGGGCGCCCGCGCCGGCGCGTACGTCGCGATGGACCCGACGGACGGCTCGATCCTGGCCATGGGCTCGCAGCCGTCGTTCGACGCCAACGACGTCGCGCGCCCGTTCAGCGAGAAGGTCTGGAAGGCGCTGACGTCGCAGTCGACCGGTGCGCCGCTGCTCAACCGCGCCACCGACTCGGCCTATCCGATCGGCTCGACGTTCAAGCCGATCACCGCCCTGGCCTCGCTGGAAGCGGGCCTGATCAAGTCCAGCGACACGATCCAGGACACCGGCAAGTACGAGCTCGGGCCGCAGAAGTACCAGAACGCCAAGGGCGAGGCGTTCGGCACGATCAACATGTCCGACGCCCTGAAGGTCTCCTCGGACGTCTTCTTCTACCACCTGGGTGAGAAGGCCGACCGCAAGAGCACGCCGATCCAGCACTGGTCGCGCAAGCTGGGCTTCGGCCGCCTGACCGGCATCGACCTCCCGGGCGAGATGCCGGGCCTGGTCCCCGACAGCGACTGGCGGACGAAGGGCTTCGCGGCTTACGAGAAGTGCCGCGAGAAGGCCGGCCTCGGCTACCAGACGCAGGCCGCGCTGTACAAGTGCGGCGGCATCGACAAGGCGTGGACGACGGGCGACAGCGTCAACCTCGCCGTCGGCCAGGGCGATCTGCAGGCCACGCCGCTGCAGGTCGCGGTCGCCTACGCCGCGCTGGCCAACGGCGGCACGATCGTCACGCCGCACCTCGGCAAGGCGATCGAGGACGGCAACGGCGTCCCGATCCAGGAGCTTCCGGTCAAGGCGAAGAAGAAGATCAAGATCGACGCCCACGACCGCCAGGTCGTACTCGACGGCCTGCGCCGCGCCGCCAGCGAAGACGGCGGCACGTCGGCCGACATCTTCAAGGACTTCCCGTACAAGGTCTACGGTAAGACGGGCACGGTCGAGCGCCAGCCGAACCCGGATCAGTCGTGGTACGCGTGCTTCGTCAAGGACGGCACCAAGCCGATCGTGGTCGTCGTGACGATCGAGCGCGGCGGCTTCGGCGCGGAAACTGCGGCACCCGCAGCGCGCCTGATCCTCTCGCAGTGGTTAGGTGTGAAGAAGGATCTCGAGTTCAAGGCCGGCTCGGACCAGAGCAATTGAGCGCGCAACCGATCCAACCCGCTTCCGAGCCGCCGCCCCCGCTGGTGCCGCGGGTCTGGCGCCTGCGCCTGGACCCGCTGCTTCTGCTGGCGACGCTCGGGCTCGTCACGTGCTCGGTGGTGGCGCTCAAGGGCGCGACCGCCGACGACTTCGGCGACCCGCTGTACTACGTCAAGCGCCAGGTCGTCTACATCGTCGTCGGCCTGATCCTGATGTACGGCGTCTCGCGCCTGGACTACTCACGACTGCGCGAGCTGCGCTATCCGATCTACGGCGTGCTGATGGTCTCGATCATCGGCGTGCTCGTGCTGGCGACGGCGACCCGCGGC
The DNA here is from genome assembly GCA_963848475.1 of uncultured Solirubrobacteraceae bacterium. Taxonomy (GTDB): domain Bacteria; phylum Actinomycetota; class Thermoleophilia; order Solirubrobacterales; family Solirubrobacteraceae; genus Solirubrobacter. Next base: position 12,836 of record CAWKDW010000019.1, read on the forward strand.
GCGAAGTCGTGGATCCCGCTGCCGGGCTTCAACCTGCAGCCGTCGGAGCTGGGCAAGGTTCTGCTGGTCGTCGCCCTGTCGGGCTTCGTGGTCGAGCGGATGCGCGAGATGGGCCGGCACACGACCGCCCGGGTGATGCTGCTCGGGCTGCTGCCGGCGATGCTCGTGATGGCGGAGCCCGACCTCGGGTCGGCCACCGTCTACGTCGCCGCGACGATGGCCATCCTGTTCGTGGCGGGGGCGCCGTTGCGTCATTTCGCCGCGCTGATCGCGCTGTTCGCGATCAGTGTCAGCTTCGTCCTGGTGGCGGCCCCGAGGCTCGGCGTCGAGGTGCTCAAGCCCTACCAGGTGGACCGCCTCACCTCGTTCCTGCACCCGTCGGCCGACACCAGCGCCGCGGCCTATCAGCAGAAGCAGTCGTTGATCGCGATCGGATCAGGCGAGAAGACCGGGCGGGGCGTCGAGAACGCCTTCCAGACCAAGCTCGACTTCCTGCCCGAGCACCACACCGACTTCATCTACGCAGTGATCGGCGAGACCTACGGTTTTGCCGGCTCTGCGCTCATCCTCTCGCTGTACGCGCTGTTGATATGGCGCGCCCTTCACATCCTGACGATCTCGAAGAACCTCTTCGGGGCGCTGATCGCCGGCGGCATCGCAGTGATGCTGCTGTTCCAGCTTTTCGTGAATATCGGGATGAATGTGGGGATCATGCCCATTACAGGCGTGACAGCCCCGCTCCTGAGTTTCGGCGGCTCGTCGATGCTCTCCACTTTCCTGGCCCTGGGCCTATTGCACTCCATCAACGCGCAGGCGCGCGACACGGCGGATCGCAAGGGCCGGGCCACGATCTTCCAATGAGGTTGTCCTTTGAGAAAGCAAGTGCTGGTCACGGTCGATCGCGGCGAAACCCGCGTCGCCATGCTGGAAGCGTCCGGCGACCCGGCCGCGCCCACCCGCTCGCGCTCGCGGTCCCGCGGACGCCGTAAGTCCGGCGTCCCCGAGGGCTATCGGGTCGCGGAGATCTACTTCGAGCGCCGCGGTGGCCGCTCGATCGTCGGCAACATCTACCGCGGCCGCGTCGACAACGTCCTGGCCGGCCTCGAGGCCGCCTTCGTCGACATCGGGCTCGACAAGAACGGGTTCCTGCACGTCGACGAGATCGTGCTCCCTGGTGTCGAGCAGACCAAGCGCGGCCGCGGCAGCAGCGGCCCCCGGATCACCGATCTGCTCAAACCCGGGCAGGAGATCGTCGTCCAGGTCGTCAAGGATCCGCTCAAGACCAAGGGCGCGCGGCTCTCGATGGAGCTGACGATCGCCGGCCGTTACATGGTCTTCGCGCCCACGGGCGAAGGCGTCGGCGTCTCGCGGCGCCTGGAGGACAAGGAGCGCGACCGTCTGCGCAAGGAGGCCAAGCAGCTCGACCTGGGCGGCGGCGGCGCGATCATCCGGACCGCCGCCCATGGCGCCGCGCGGGCCGATTTCGAGCGCGAGCTGCAGTACCTGTTCAAGCTCAACGACGTCCTCGACAAGCGCGTGAAGTCGGGCTCCGGGCCTGAGCTGGTCTTCCAGGAGGCGGACCTCTCGGTGCGCGTCGTGCGCGACATCTTCTCCGAGCACTTCGAGCGCGCGATCGTCGACGACGAGCTCGCGCATCACCGGCTCGTGTCCTTCTTCACGCGCACCGCGCCGGAGCTGGTCGATCGCGTCGAGCTCTACGACGGCGAGGACCCGCTGTTCGAGGCCTATGGCGTCGACCCGGTGATCAACGGCATGCTCGAGCGCCGGGTGGACCTGCCCAGCGGCGGCTACCTGATCATCGACTACGCCGAAGCGCTGACCGTGATCGACGTCAACACCGGCTCCTTCACCGGCAAGGGCAAGTCGGCGCGGCTCGAGGACACGATCACCAAGACCAACCTCGAGGCCGCCGACGAGGTCGTGCGCCAGCTGCGGCTGCGCGACATCGGCGGCATCATCGTCATCGACTTCATCGACATGGCCCGCTCGCGCAACCGCGAAGCGGTCCTGAAGGTGCTGCGCAAGGCGCTCGACGAGGACCGCACGAAGACGTTCGTGGTCGAGATCTCGCCGCTCGGCCTGGTCGAGATGACGCGCCAGAACGTCACCGACGGCGTGCGCGAGATCATGACCAAGCCGTGCCCGATCTGCCACGGCGAGGGCGTCGTGCGCTCCGAGGAGACGATCGCGATCGAGACGGCCCGCCACCTGCGCCACATGGCCCACGAGGCCGGCGAGGAAGGTCCCGAGGCCTACCTGCTGCGGATCAACCCGCGCGTCACGGCCTGGTTCATCGCCGACGGCGCCCGCGAGCTGCACGAGCTCGAGCGCGAGACCGGCCGCTACTTCCACTTCGAGGGCTCCGAAGGGCTGCCGCTGGATCACTTCGCGGTGACCATGGAGGGCTCGCGGGCGGAGATCGAGGAGCGCTCGGTGCCGTTCCGCGCGGGCGAGGAGGTCCACGTGGACCTCGTCGAGCCGCACATGTACAACGAGGACGACGCGGTCGCGAAGGTCGATGGCTACCTGATCGACGTCGTCAACGGTGTCGCCTTCGTGGGCGAGAAGAAGCTCGTCCGCATCGAGGAGGCCGGGCGTACGATCGCCACGGCCGTGCTCGTGGGCGTCGACGCCGTCGCCGCCGAGGAGGCCGCCAAGGAGCGCGCCACCGCGCGCGAGAAGTCGCTGCTCGCGGCGCGCCGTTCGGCCGCCGCCAAGAAGGGCGCGGCGAGTCGTCGCCAGCGCGAGGATGCGACCCAGGCCCTGAGCGACGAGACGCCGCCCGAGGCCGGTACCGCGCCCGGCAGCGCGATCGACGAGGACGAGGCCGCGGCCGCCGCGCCGCGCAAGCGCAGCCGCCGGCGCCGCCGTTCCGAGGACCCGGAGGCCACGGCTGCCGCCGCCGAGACGACCGACGCGGTCGCCGACGAGCCGGAGGCCGAGGCCGAGCCCGACGCTGAGGTCGACGTCGTCGAGGCGAAGCCGAAGGCGCGCACCCGCGGCGGACGTGGCCGTGGCCGCGGCGCCGCCAAGCCCGCGCCGGAGCCGGAGGTCGCCGAGACCGAGGTCGAAGTGGAGCCCGAGGCCGATGCCGAGCCGGTGGCGGCTCCCGCCGCCCGTCCTCGCTCGCGCCGCCGTTCGGCCGCCGCGATCGCCGCCGACGAGGCCGCCGACGCCACCGAGGTGGTCGAGGCGGTCGAGGAGACGCCGAAGCCCGCGGCTCGGGGTCGCGCCCGCAAGCGCCCGGCCGCGGCCGCGGCCGACGAGGTCGTCGAGGCCGTCGCCGAGGAGCCGGAGGCCGAGGAGGTACCCGCCCCGAAGCGTCGCGCGCGGCGCCGCAAGCCCGTCGAGGAGCCCGAGGCCGTCGCGCCGCCGGAGCCCGAGGACGAGCTCGAGCCCGACACCGAGGAAGGCGACGAGGACGGCGACGACGAGGGCGAGGACGGCGACGCGCTATCCTCTCGGCCTCGGCGCCGTGGCCGCAGGGGTGGACGGCGCCGTTCGCGCGCGAAGGCACAAGCCGACGCCGATCTCCCCGACTGAGCCCACTGAGAAATGTCCTACGCAGTCATCAAGACCGGCGGTAAGCAGTACTCCGTCATCGAGGGCCAGACCCTCCTGATCGAGCGTCTGCCCGACGACGTCGGCGCCACCGTCCAACTCACGCCGCTGCTGCTCGCCGGTGACGGCGATCCGATCTTCGAGGGGGACGCACTGACGTCCGCACTCGTCGACGTCGAGATCGTCGAGCATCTGCGCGGGCCCAAGCTCCGCGTCTTCAAGTTCAAGCCGAAGCGCGGCTACAAGCGGCGCACGGGCCATCGCCAGGAGCTGACGCGGATTCGCGTGACCTCCATTCCGGGCTCGAGCAAGTAGAAGGGCTAGAGACCTCATGGCACATAAGAAAGGCCTCGGCTCCAGCCGCAACGGCCGCGACTCGAACCCGCAGCACCTCGGCGTGAAGGTCTTCGCCGGTCAGGTCGTGACCGGCGGCGAGATCATCGTCCGCCAGCGCGGGACCAAGTTCAAGCCGGGCGTCGGTGCCGGCATCGGCAAGGACGACACGATCTACGCTCGCGCTGCGGGCATCGTCCACTTCCGCGAGAACGCTCGCGGCCGCTACATCTCCGTTCAGCCCGCGACCGCGGAGTAGCCCAAACCCTCTGAGACCTGCTCCGCATGGGTGCGGAGCAGGCCGGCGAGGTCCGCGTCGGCGCTGAGAATGCGCGGCGTCGGCCCTGACACGCTGATGGCCGCCACCGGCAGGCCCGCGTGGTCGAAGATCGGCGTGGCCACACAGGCGACGCCGAGTTCGTGCTCCTCGTTGTCGGTGGCGTAGCCGCGACGGCGGATCGCGGCGAGGTCCTCGTGCAGGGCCTCGAGCGTCGTCAGCGTTCGCGGCGTCGAGGCCGCCAACGGCGCGCCCGCGAGCAGCGCATCCACGTCCGCAGGCGCTCGCCAAGCGAGCAGCGCCTTGCCCGAGCCCGATGTGTGCACGGCGATCGCGTGCCCGATCTCGGTGAACAGCCTGACGCTGCGCGTGCCCGAGACCGACTCGATATAGACGGCGTTGCGGCCTTCGAGCACGACCAGGTTGGTCGTCTCGCCGGTCTCGCCCTGGATCGCCTCCAGGTGGGGGCGGGCGGCGGTCCTGAGCCGCTCAAGGCGATCCTGCAGCCCGCTCGTCAGCTCCAGCAGCTTGTAGCCCATCAGGTAGCGCCCGCTGGCGGGGCTCTGCGCCGCGTAGCCGCGTGAGACGAGCGTGCCGAGCAGCCGGTGCGCGGTGCTCGGCACGAGGCCGGTCCTCGCTGCGAGGTCCGACACGCCGAGCTCGTCGGCGGTCGCGAGCGCCTCGAGCAGGTCGAGTGCGCGCTCGAGCGACTGGACGCGAGGCTGCGGCACGGTCCGGAGCTTATCGCTTGTCAGAACACCAGTTCCGCTATGTGGATCGATCGAAGACGATGTCGAGCGCGCCGTTCCAGAGCACGTGCTCGCCGAGCGGCCGCAAGTGCTCGACACCTTCCACGATGGTCAAGAAGTGGTTACCGGCGAGCTGGCCCACGATGCTGGCGAACATCGTTCCGCCGTAGGGGAACAGCAGCTCGGTCTCGCTGATGCCGCCGGGGTACCAGAGGACCTGTCCCGGGGCCGGGTGGCTGGTGGCGTTCTCGGGCTGGCGGTCGAGGCCGATGTCGAGGTCCCCGAGCGGGATCCAGGCCGACTCGCCGCTCCAGCGGACGTGGATGATCTTGGAATGGAACGGCAGCAGGCGCTCGAAGGCCGCGACGGTCCTGGGGGCGCGTTCGGTCTCCAGTTCGCCCTTGAAGGAGAAGGGGCCGGCGGTGATGCTCAGCATGGCGCGAGATCCTCTCTAAAGCGATGGGGTCAGCAGCCGCGGCGCGGCCAGTGGTTCGGGCCAGGCCTCGAGGCCGCGCAGCAGCGTCCTGCTGACGCGGGCGCGCAGCCGGCGGCCGATCCAGGGGGAGATCGCGTGACGGTACTGGAGGTCCTCGGCGGCGAGTATGTGCTCGTCGGCCAGGTCGATGAGCGCGAGGTCCGCGTCGCCGCCGACCTCGAGGCGGCCCTTCGAGGGGAACCCGAAACGCCGGGCGGCGCCGGTTGACGTCAGCCGGGCGGCGGCCTCGAGCGGCAGGTCGCCCTCGCTGAGCAGCAGCGTCAGCGTGGTCTGGCAGCTCGCGATCCCGCCCCAGGCGTTGGCGAAGCGGCCGGCCTTGAGGTCGGGCGGGGAGGGGGAGTGGTCGGAGGTGAGCATGTCGACCGCCCCGTTGGCGACCAGCTGCCACAGTCGCTCGCGCTCGGCGTCGGGGCGCACCGGGGGCGCGCACTTGGCGACGGCGCCGATCGCCTCGACATCGCTCTGGCTCAGCCACAGGTAGTGCGGACAGGTCTCGCAGGTCACGTCGACGCCGCGGGTGCGGCCCTCGGCGACGAGCTCGACGCCGCGCGCGCTCGAGACGTGGACGATGTGCAGCGCGCAGCCGGTGTCCTCCGCGAAGGCGATCGCGCGGCCGATCGCCTCGACCTCGGCCACGATCGGGCGCGAGGCCATGAAGGCGCGGGCGCTCGAACCGGCGGGCCGCGCGGTCAGGGCGTCGTTCTCGGCGTGGACGGCGACGAGCTTGCCGAGACGGGCGCAGACCGCCATCCCCTCGTAGAGCGTCACGTCGTCGGCGTGCACGAACTCGTCGATGCCGCTGTTGGACATGAACGCCTTGAAGCCGACGACGCCGCGCTCGGCGAGATCCTCGAGCTCGTCGAGGTTGCCCGGCACGAGCCCGCCCCAGAAGCCATAGTCGACGCGCGCCGAGGCCCGCGCGGCGAGCAGCTTGGCGTCGAAGGCCGCGCCGTCGATCGTCGGCGGGCTCGAGTTCAGCGGCATGTCGAAGAACCCGGTGAAGCCGCCCGCGGCCAGCGCCGCGGTGCCGGTCTGCTGGCCTTCCCAGTGCGTCCGGCCCGGCTCGTTGAAGTGCACATGCGGATCGAGACCGCCCGGGAACACGTGCAGTCCGCTCGCATCGAGTTCCCTCGCTCCAGCTTCCAGCTCGGGCGCGATCGCCGCGATCGCCCCGTCGAGCACCCCGACGTCCGCGGCCAGCACCCCGGACGGCGTCACGACGGTGCCCCCGCGCACCACCAGGTCGTAGCTCACCCCGTGAAGCTTTTCACGAACCGCACCGCGGCCTCGATGGCCAGCGCGACGTCGGCTTCGGTGACCGACTCGTCGGGGTGGTGGCTGATGCCGCCCTCGCAGCGCACGAAGAGCATCGCGACATCGGTGACGCGGGCCATCGTGACCGTGTCGTGGCCGGCGCCGCTGGGCAGTTCGCGGACGGCGACGCCGGTGGCCCGAACGGCGTCGGCGACGCGGGCGACGAGCGCCGGGGTGCAGCGGGTCGCGCGCTGCTCGGAGATCGTCGTCCAGGTCACCTGCACGCCGCGGCGCGAGGAGATCGCGTTCGTCTCGGCCCGCAGGCGCCGCAGCGCGGCCTCGCGGATCGCGTCGTCCTGATGGCGGACGTCGAGCGTGACGTCGGCGCGCCCCGGGATCACGTTGACCGCGCCCCGCGGCACGTTGAGCTCGCCGACCGTCGCGACGAGCCCGGGTTCCTCGCAGGCGATCCGCTCGGCGGCGAGGACGAACTCGGCGGCTGCGGTCGCGGCATCGTGGCGCAGCTCCATCGGCGTCGTCCCGGCATGCCCGGCGTGTCCCTGGAAGACGAGGTTGAAACGGCTCTGGCCCGCGATCCCCGTGACGACGCCCAGCGGCAGTTGCTCGGACTCGAGCACCGGGCCCTGCTCGATGTGGACCTCGAAGTAGGCGCGCGTGTCCGGCGCGTACAGCGGCGGTCCGGGCGCGACCCCGATCGCCTCGCGCAGCGAGTCGCCGCGCGAATCGCGCAGGTCGAGTTCCTGGGGCGTGAGCTCGCCGACGAACGCGCGGCTGCCGAGGTAGATGCTCTGGAAGCGCAGCCCGTCCTCGTCGGCGAAGGCCACGACCTCCAGCGGCGTCTCGGGCAGCGCCTCCGCGATCGCGAGGCCGACGAGGATGCCCAGGACGCCGTCGTAGCGCCCGGCGTCGGCGACCGAATCCAGATGCGAGCCGACGATCAGGCCCGGCGCGCCGCGGCTCCCGGCGAGGTTGCCGATCGCGTCCCCGCGCGTCTCGAGCCCTGCCTCGGCCATCCACGACCGTACGCGCGCTCTCGCACCCGCCATCGACGGCGTCAGCAGCGGGCGCGTGATGCGGCCGGGTTCGGCGGTGAACCCCGCAAGCTCGTTGGCGCGCAGAAGGACCCGCCTCGCGGCTTGCTCGTAGGTCGGCACCGGCGACAGACTAGGCGAAGGCCTATTGCGTCCGTGCTCGGGTGCGAGTTCAATCCACGCATGCGGACCGCGCTCATCCTGCTCACCCTGACGCTCGGTGTTGCCCTGGCGGCGCCTGCCGCCTGGGCGGGGTCGGTCGCCTACATCGACAACGGCGAGGTCTGGGTCGCGTCGCTCGACGGCGCGCAGAAGGTCCGGATCGGCTCACCGGTGGTCACGTCCAACGGCGACACGGAGAAGTACAACACGGTCGCCGCGGCCGACGGCGGACGGATCGTGGCGGCGCGCATCGTGCCGGGGAAGATCTCGTCCTTCTCGTGGTTCAAGGCCTGGGAGCCCAACGGGACCTCGACCGTCGAGGGCCCGCTGAACTCGGTCTCGGGCTTCTCGCTGTACGTGTATCCGCTCAGCCTCGATCTCACGCCCGACGGCGTGCACATGGTCTACGGCTACTCCAACAGCAACTGCTGCCCGTTCAGCCTCTCCACGGGCACCTACGTCCGCCCGGTCACCAACAGCCCGCTGCCGCCGATCGCCATCTCCGGCCAGCAGGACCCGACCCTGTTCGGGTCACGGGTGATCGCGCACTCCGGCGCGATCGTGAACGTCCAGGTCCCGGGCACCCCCTACGGCACGAACTTCGTCGGGGCGCTGGACACGTCGGGCACCGGGTTGGAGCTGCACAAGACCGATGTCGCGGCCAACGGGAAGCTGATCGCGTTCGAGGCCGAGCAGTGGAACGGCGGGACCAAGACAGTCGGAAAGATCGGTGTGATGTCGATCAACGGCGTCGATCAGCCGCTGCCCGATCCCCTGCCCGTCGACTGCTACCTGCCGGTGAGCGGCGTGGCGACCGAGCCTTCGTTCTCCCAGGACGGGCGCCTGATCGCCTGGACCGACGCTCAGGGCCTGAAGATCGCCGGCGTGCCGACGACCGCGGCCGATCCGTGCGTGCTCTCGTCGCCGCCGGTCGTGATCTCGCCGACCGGTAAGAGCCCGTCGATCGGCGGTGCGGACATCGCGGCGTTCCTGCCGCCGGTGACGACCGCTCCCCCGCCGGTCACGACGAATCCGCCGCCGCCGACGACCGCGGCACCGGCCGCGCCGGTCGCCACCGTGCCGTCGAAGGTGACGACGAAGGCGCTCGGCGCCGGTCTGCCGGTCAAGGTGGCGGTCGCCGCCGCCGGCAAGGTGACGATCTCGGCCACCGTTCCCGCCAAGGCGCTCGGGCGCAAGGGCAAGCCGATCGTGGTGGCCACGGGCTCCGGGGTCGCCAAGAGGGCCGGAACGCTCGCGGTCAAGCTGAAGCTCAACGCCACCGGCCGCAAGAAGCTCAAGAAGCTCAAAGGCGTCAAGTTGACCCTGAAGATCGTCCAGGGCGGTCGCACGACCACCAAGACGATCAAGCTGCGTTAGGGGATCTCGCGCACCATCACGAGGTTGGTCGCCCCCGGCGTGCCGGTGCGGCGGCCCGCGGTCAGGACCACGCGCGACCCGGGCTCCAGGCCCGCGAAGTCGCGCGCGGTGACCAGCGCGAGGTCGATCATCTCGTCCACGGAGACGGCGGTGGCCATGCTCGTCGGGTAGACGCCCCACTCCAGGGTGAGCTGCGCCGCGACGCCCGGCTGGTGGGCGAGCGCGATGATCGGACGGCGGCGGCGGTACTTGGCGCAGGCACGGGCGGCGCCGCCGGTCGAGCTCGGGACGATCAAGGCGGCGGCGTCGAGCTCGTCGGCCAGCTCGACCGCGGCGCGCATCACGGCTTCGCCGGTGAGGCCGGTGACCACCGGCACCGCGCGGCCGTGGATGACCGGGTACTCCTCGGCGGCGGCGGCGATCTCGGCCATCGCGCGGACGGTCTCCAGCGGGTAGGTGCCGACGCTCGTCTCGGCCGAGAGCATCACCGCGGAGGTGCCGTCGATCACGGCGTTGGCGACGTCGGTGGCCTCGGCTCGGGTCGGCTCCGGCGCCTGGATCATCGATTCGAGCATCTGCGTGGCCGTGATCACGAACTTGCCGCTCTGGGTCGCGCGGCGGATCGTGTCCTTCTGCATCAACGGCACGCGGGCCACGCCGGCCTCGACGCCGTAGTCGCCGCGCGCGACCATCAGCGCCGTCGCTGGCCTCGATGATCTCGTCGAGCGCCTCGTAGGCCTCGATCTTCTCGACCTTGGCGATCAGCTTGGCGGCGGAGCCGAGCTCGCGTGAGAGCGTGCGCAACTGGTCGATGTCGCCGCCCGAGCGGACGAACGAGAGCGCGATGAAGTCGGCGCCGAGCTCGGACGCGAGGCCGAGGTCGGTGACGTCCTTCTCGGTGATCGCGGGCAGCTCGGGCCGCGCGTAGGTCACGTTGATGCCCTTGCGGGGCGCCAGTGGGCCGGGGGAGACGGCGCGCGCGGTGACCTCGCCGCCTTCGACGCGCTCGACCGCGAAGCGCGGCACGCCGTCGCCGATGACGATCTGCGAGCGCTCGGTGACCAGCGCGGCGAACTTGTCGAACTCGACGACGACGCGCTCGGCCGACGGCTCGCCGTCGGTGACGAAGGTGACGACGTCGCCGACCGCCACCGCGCGCGGCTCGGTGGCGCCCGAGAGCCGCAGCTTCGGGCCCTGGAGGTCGAACAAGAGGCCGATCGGACGGCCCGCCCGTTCCGTCGCGGCGCGCACGTCGGCGGCGCGCCGCCGCAGATCGTCATGGGATCCGTGCGAGCAGTTCAGCCGCGCGCAGTCCAGGCCGGCCGCCACCAGCGCGTCCAGCACGCCCGGCGGGTCGGTGGCGGGACCGAGGGTGGCAACGATCTTCGTGCGGCGCTCCAGCATGCGGCGCAGTCTTGCATCGAACCGCTCCGCGATGCCTCGCGTAGGCGGCGGACGGGGGGTCGATGAACGTTCGGGCGGTTGCGGGCCGTCGCGAAACCGGGTGCGCTGGCTTCGGTGCGTCGTCCCCCGCGCCTATGGTGCGGGGGATGAGCACCCGCGAGCGTATTGCTGAACTCGCCGACCGGATCACGGAGCTGCGCGACGCCTACTACCGCGGCGAGACGCTGACGTCGGACGCCGACTACGACGCGCTCGAGGACGAGTTGCGGGCGCTGGTCGCGGAGCATCCGGACCTCGCACCGGACTCGAATCCGCTCGAGCAGGTCGGGGCTCCCGCGGTGCTGCACGCGCCGACGCGCCATTCGCGGCCGATGCTGTCGCTGGAGAAGGCGACCAGGCCCGAGCAGGTCGAGGCGTTCTTCGATCGCTTCCCCGGGCAGCCGGTCGTCGTCATGCCCAAACTCGATGGGTTGTCGCTGGCGCTCGTCTACGAGGGTGGGCGGCTCGCGCGGGCCGTCACGCGCGGCGACGGGACGACCGGGGACGACGTCACCGTGCTCGCCCGCGCGTTGATCGACGGGGTTCCAGGGCGGCTGGACGCTCCGGGGCGCGTCGAGGTTCGCGGCGAGGCGGTGATGCTGCGCTCGACGTTCGCCGCCTACAACGCCGCGCACGTCGACAAGCCGCTGATCAACCCGCGCAATGCCGCCGCGGGCACGATCCGCGCCAAGGACCCCGCGACCGTGGCCGAGCGCCGCCTGCAGTTCTTCGCCTTCGACCTGGACAGCGGCTCGGACGCGCACACCGACCTCGAGGCGGCGCTGAAGACGCTCGGCTTCGACGCCGCCGACATGCGTCACTGCGACGACGCGGCGGCCGCGCAGGCGGTCATCTCGACGATCGAGGCCGAGCGCCACGACCTCGACTACGACCTCGACGGCGCCGTCCTGCGGCTCGCCAACCGCGACGCGTTCGCCGCGGCGGGTGTGCGCTCGAACTCGCCGCGCGGCGCGCTCGCCTTCAAGTTCGCCGCCGAGGAGAAGACGACGTTGCTCGCCGATGTCGTCTGGGACGTCGGCAAGACCGGCAAGGTCGTGCCCGTCGCGCACCTCGAGCCGGTCTTCGTCGGCGGGACGACGGTGATGCGCGCGACGCTGGCCAACCAGGAGGTCATCCGCGCCCGCGACGTCCGCATCGGCGACACCGTCCTCGTGCGCCGCGCCGGCGACGTCATCCCGTTCGTGGCCGGCGTCCTGGACGCGAGCAAGCGCACGGGGGAGGAGCGGGAGATCATCCCGCCCACCGAGTGCCCCTCCTGCGGGCAGCCGCTGACCGAGCAGGGCAACAGCCGCGAGCTCTTCTGCACCAACGTCGCCTGCCCCGCCCAGACCGTGCGGCGGCTGATCCACTGGGCCTCGCGCGCCGCGGCCGACATCGAGGCCGTCGGCCCCGTCTGGATCGAACGCCTCGCCGAGGCGGGGCTGCTCGAGAACCCGTCGGACTTCTACGCCCTGACCCGCGAGAAGCTCCTGGAATTCGATCGGATCGGCGAGGTCTCCGCCGATCGCATGATCGAGTCGATCGACGCCGGCCGCGGCGTCGGCCTGCGCCGTTCGCTGATCGGGTTCGCGATCCCGATGGCCTCCGAAGGAACCGCCGCGAAACTCTGCCGCTCCGGTTTCAAGTCGCTCGAGGAGGTCGCCGACGCGGGCGAGGAGGCGCTGCAGCAGGTCGAGGACATCGGCCCCAAGGTCGCCGCCAGCCTCGCGAACCATCTGGCGCGGCTGCGGCCGGAGATCGCGCGGCTGCGCGCGTTCGGCGTGAACCTCGACGTGCTCGACGAGGACCTCCCGCCCGAGGTCTCCTCCGACGCGCCGCTGGCCGACAAGACCGTCGTCATCACCGGCTCGATCTCGGACCCCCGCAGCGGCGAGAAGGTCCCACGCCCGGCCTTCCAGCGTCTGTGCGAACGCGCGGGCGCCACCACCGCCACATCGGTCTCGGCCAGCACCGACATGCTGATCTGCGGCGCCGACGTCGGCGCGAGCAAGCTCACCAAGGCCGAGAAGTTCGAGGTCGAGATCGTCGACCAGGCCGTCATCTGGGAGCAGCTGATCGCCGCGGGACTCGTCTAGGCGACCA
>CAWKDW010000020.1:0-866898 GCA_963848475.1 uncultured Solirubrobacteraceae bacterium
CATCGCCTCGAGCGCGACGTACGGCCAGCACTCCCACAGCGACGGCAACACGACCAGTCATGGCGCGAGATCAGCTCGCCGAGCTGTGGCGCGGGACCTGATCGAGGAAGCGGATGCGCGCGTCGCCGGCGGCCATCAGCTCGAGCTGATCGCGGATCGAGCTGCCGAGTGGCCCGCTGTCCGTGTCGCCGCCCAACAACGTCAGGCTCCAGTTCGCGTCGTCGACCGGGTAACAACCCGCAGCAGGTCCTGGACCCCCTTGCGGCGCTCGAGCCGGCCGAGGTAGAGCAACTCTCAGCGGGCCACCGGCGTTCGAGCGGGGGGTCGGCGGGCACAACGTGTCGAGCAGCAGCGGATTGCGGATCGGACCGCGGGGCGCAAGCCGGTCGGCGCCGTAGTAGCGCTGATAGAGCCCGAGCACGTCGCCCCGGGCCACAGCACCAGGTCGGCGTGGCGCAGGACATAGCGCTCCATGTCGCACGTCACGGCGGTGCGAAGTCCGTCAAGTCCAGATGGCCGTCGAGTACGGAGCAGATCTCGGCCGTCGTGTGCACGCGCACCGCGAGCAGCGAGCGGGCCAGCCGCGGGTCGCGCGTCGCCACCGCCTGCGCGACCACGAAGCCCTCGCCGAGATAGTCCGAAACCTCGATCAGGTCGGGCCCGCGACCGTGGTAGTTCGAGCAGCGCCTCAAAGACCGACGCGCTGTAGCGGTGCAGGGCCGTGTAGAAACCCTCGCCGGTCGTCGCCTCGGGAACAAAGACGTACTCGGCGCGGGACCGCAGGCCGTCGGGATCGCCCGCCGCGCGGAGCCGCTCGTAGGTCTCGCGATGGATGTCGGTGGTGAAGATCGTGACCTGCCCGAGGGGGGCGAGGATACGCGGCGTGGTGTCGACGTACTCGCCGATGCCGCCGCCGCCTGGGAACGGCGCCAGGCTGCGCGAGATGAGCGCGATCTCCATCGGCTAGCCGATCGCCCGGCGAGCGCGGGACTTCACCGTGCGCAGCGGCCGCGTGACCTTCCAGGAGATCGAGTGCTCGACCGACGCTCGGGCGTTCCGCTCGCCCTGGGCGATCGCGTGCGCCTCGGCGAATCCGCCTCGAGTTGGCGCTCGCGCTCGCGATGCGGCCAGCTCGCCGGTTGCCTCGCGACCGCGTGTCCTCGCGCTCGACGACGAATCGCGGATCTCCGCCCATAGCGGAGCGCCGCGTAGTAGCGCTGCTGCATGGGATCCGGCGCGGCGGTCGCCGGCCGCGACGCGTCGACCACGATCAGGCCGAGGCCGCCCCACAGCTCGTGCCGGAGCCGCTCCTCGCTGAACATGTAGCCGGGCACGCAGTCGAGCTCGACATAGGCGACCCCCGGCCACGTGCGATAGCGCACGGCGTCGACGCCGCGGCGGACCTGCTCGTTGTTGACGTCGTGGATCAGGATCAGCGTGTTGCGCACGGCGTCGGAATTGAGCAGGTCCTCGATGTCGCGCTGCACGCCCTCGGCGGAGTGGTCGCCGTCCACCAGCGCGAAGTCCACGTTGCGGCCCTGTTCGGCGAACGGTGCAAGCAGTTCGGGCAGCAGCTTGTGCGAATCGCCGGTGTGCAGGGTCACGTTCGGCGGCAAGATCGAGCGATGGGGCTACAGGTCAAACGAATGGACCTCTTTGGCGTGCGCGGCGATCCGGCGCAGGCTTGCACCCTCTGCGGTGCCGATCTCGATCGCGAGCTAGGGCGCCCTGGTGAGCATGCCCTCGAAGGCCGCGCGCTCGCCCAGGGACATTTGCCAGATCGTGTCGTCAAAGATCTCCATGCGTTCTCTCAGTCGGTTCTGTGGAGCGCGTCGAGGGCCAGCCCGGCGCCCGACGGTCCGACGGCGACCCGGTCTGAGATCCACTCCCAGCTGCGGCGCGCGCCGTCGACCAGTGACGTCCTGGGTGCCAGCCGGTGGCGCTCGCGAGCCGGGAGCAGTCTAGAGCGGTCGCGCTGACGTCCAGACCGCGCGCAGGGTGCTGATGGACGTGCGGGTCGCGTCCGGCCACCGCGGCGACGAGCTTGAGAACCTCGTGGAGCGGCGTCGTCGACGCCCGAACCGACGTTGAACGCGCCCGCGGTGCCGGACAGGCCGGCGGCCACGGTCGCCGCCGCGGCATCGTCGGCGTAGACGAAGTCGCGGCGGGCCTCGAGCTCGCCGAAGACAGTGATCGGCTCATCGAGCGCGAGCGCGCGACACCAGGCGGCGATCACGCCCTGTCCGCGCCGCCCGGTCTGTCCGGGGCCGTAGACATTGGATAGCGCAGGCACGGTCACCGAGAGCCCGTGACGAGTGGCGAAGAAGCGCGCGTAGCGTTCGGTGACGTCGGAATTTACGCCGTGCATCGAGATCGGTCGAGCGGGTGTCCTCGGGCGTCGGAAAGCGATGCGGCTCGCCGTAGATCGTCCCGCCCGAGGAGGCGAGCACGATCCGGCGCGTGCTCGTGGCGCATCAGGTCGAGCACGATCAGCGCGGTGAGCACGGAGTCCAGCGTCGAGCCGGCGATGTTGCGATCGGCGTGCGTCGGCGTGGAGGCGCCGGCCATGAAGAACACGACATCTGCCGCGTCGATCTGCGCCTGCAACTCGGCGTTCGCGGCCACGACGACGCGCCGGAGCGTGATCGGCACGGCCGCCGCCACCTGCTGCTCGAGCCACGGATTGAACGAGCGACTGAGGACCGTCACACGGTGGCCGCGCCGGCGAGCCGACGGCCACATGGCCACCGAGCAGGCCGCCGCCCACCACGAGCGCGCGTACGTTTTGTCCGGCTGTTGAGGTGCTCACCTCCACCTCAGCCTACTGGCACGCGAACGAGGTGATGCTCGGGAGTCACCTCGGATGCGTCCTATGTCGGTCACGACGATCAGGCTGCAATCGACGCAGAACTGCTCATTATCTGCCTGCACGATGTAGCGTACGCGATCGCGCTTTGCCCTCCTCGTCGGTCGAAATTCGCCATCCGTTCATTCCTCGACCGTCGAAGAGGTCGAAACGTCGCGGCATGGTGGCCCCGACGACATGAGCGACGCCAACCTCATCCGGCCCAAGTCCGACTCGGGGCCGAGCGCTGGCTCGACGAGGACCACCCCGAATGGCTGCGACGGTTGCGGGCGGCAGAAACGAGCCTCCTGCCCTGGCTCGATTCCGTCAAGACGCTTGAGGGCGCGACGGTGCTGGAGTACGGCTCGGGTGAGGGCGCCGTAAGCGCCGCGTTCGCGCCGCTGGTCGAGCGGCATATCGGCTACGACATCGATCCAGGCTCGATCGAGTTCGCCCGCGCAAAGCTTGCGCGTCGCGGGATCACGAACTCTGAACTGCACGCGGTTCCGGCTGACCGCATCCTCGAGGCCGTCGCGCGGCACCAAGGTGAAATCGACGTGCTCGCGCTGTACGCGGTCCTAGAGCACATGACGCTCCAGGAGCGTCTTGCGTTGCTCGACCTCGCCCCGTCGCTCTTGCGTCCGGGTGGTGTCATCGCGGTTATGAATTGCCCAACCGTTTGGTGACGGGCGATCATCACACGAGCCAGCTGCCGTTCTTCAGCCAGCTTCCGGACGAGCTTGCCCTGCGCTACTGGGATCGCTCGGGCGCCCCGATTTCGTCGAGGCGATGCGCTGGGCGACGAAGTCCGGACCCGAGGTCGCTCTGGAAACGTTGACTCGTTGGGGACGTGGGCGAGTTTCCACGAGTTCGAGCTTGTGTTCGGGGATCTGTCACGGCACATCGTGGCTGGCGGATACGACCCGATTCTGTTGCCCCAGCGGCCCATGCCTCCAAGGAACTGGCCCTCCACGGGAGCTCGAACGTGTGCGGCGGGATCTCGCTCCGTGTTCTCGCGCTATTGGATCGACCTCGTGATCAGTCCTCCGCCGTGAATCCACGAGACGTCGCAGTGATCTGGCCGTGGACGATGGAGTCGTCCGCCGGCCCAGGCGGTAGGTGGACGCGCTGGGACGCGTTGGAGTTGCTCGCGGACCATCCATTCTTGTGCGCCTGCCGTGCCCAAGCGCTCGGATCGTCCTCGGCACGGCGATCCCGGACGATCCGATCATCACGGTGCGGGCTCAGGGGCGCGAGCGGCAGCTGAAGATCTCCGGCTCAACTGATGGGGATCGGACCGTGGAGATCGCGCTCGACTCGCCGGAGACCGAGGTGGAGCTGAGCTTCGACCGCTCGGGCTACCTGACCTTCCTCGGCTATGAAGCTCCGGCGCGACGCGATCTCGGTTGACTGGCCATCCGTCCCGTCGCACGACGCGATCGCCGAAGACCGCGCGCCCGGAGGCGCTCTGGCAGCGCGGCGCCGAACTGACCGAGGAGCAGCGACTTCCGCGATCCTGGACGCCGTGACCGGCGGCTTCCACCCCGGCGACCGGATAGTCATCGGTGGCCGGACCGGTGGCGGTTAGCGCGCGAGGCGTAGTAGGCGTAGCTGTGAGACCACGGACTGGCCCATGGCCGGCGTGATCACCGCGCGCAAGGTCGCGACCTTGCGGCGGTCCAGGTTTCGTACCCGCGATGCTGCGACGGTGGCCTTGACGGACTTGGTGGCGCCGTTGGCGACCGAGCCCATGTTCAGGCGAGCGACACGGAGCTGGGAAGACTTGAGCGTGACCGTGCCGTCGTAGCCCTGATCGGCAATGCAGGTCGCGGTCAACGTCAGACGCTTGCCCTTGAGCTTGGCCCAGCGCAGCGTGACGGCAGCCGGCGGCCTGGCTGCTTCCTGCGGCGAGCGAGCAGTTGCAGTCACGGGAACGGGAACGAGTTCGACGTATGCCTTCCCATTCCACGCCATCGTGTCGTCGCGGGCGGCGACGTAGAACGACATGGTCGCGGGGAGCGCGAGACTGGCGGGGACGTTGAAGCTGGAGGCGCGCCGGATCGACGGCCACCGCTCGCTGGTGTCGAACTGCACCTTCAAGCCATCGACGACAACGCCGGCCTCCGGCGCGTTGGGCACGAGCGGATCGTCTCTCGAGCGCGACTGCGAGCTGGGCGGGAATAGGACGGCGTTGCCTCCGCAGAGCCTCCAGATCGGCTCGACATGCAGCTTGTAATTGCAGAGCCCCTCCGATGTCGCCGCGATACTGCCGTGCGGCGACGAGACCGTCGGAACCGGATACGTGGCCGCGAGCGCGGGAGGGGCGGCGATGAGCCCACCACCTGCCAGAGCAGCAGCGAGGACGACGCGGGAGACACGGGCGCATCGTAGCCTCCGGACTCTCCACCGGCGACGAACTACTGTGTAGATTCGTGATCGCCGGGTCGTCGCCGCTACCGCGGGTGCATGGCGTCCATGCCCGCACGCAGCGCGGCACGGTCCAGCCGTCCTGGGAGGATGGGGTCGGCGCGGTAGCTGAATACGTCGGAGCCGAGATTCAGTTCGAAGATCGGCGCTCCTGTCTCGGTCTGCTCGGAGATCGCCGAACGCCCACCCCATGAGACCACCCAGTGGCCACCCGGCAACAGCCGCGCCGAGCCGCAGCACCCCGAAAAGGTGACGGCGGGGTTCTCGATCTCGTTCACGAGCGTCGCAGTTCGCGCGACGAGGTCGAGTTGGAAGCGGAGCGCGCGCGGCGCTCGTCCCCGAAGGCTGCCGTTGTCGAAGAGCGTCAGTGTGTTGCCCACGAGTCGCGCGTCGTGCTGGCCACCGAAACTCACGCTGCCATAGCGGAGTCGCCCGTGAGTTGGAGACTCTCAGGCGTAGTGATGCCACCGAGCTTCCACTGAACGGCGCCAGATGCTCGGTTGATGCCGAAGACCGCGTCCGTGTGCCGCAGTGAGACCACCAGCGGGTTGTCGACCGCGTCCACGGAGTTGAGGTGCACGATGTCGTAGGCCGAGCGACCGTCCGGCAGTCGGCTGGGATTCGGGATCAGATTGTCCGCGTACCAGTGTCCGGTCTCGGCGAGGGCGATGTGGTCCTTTGAGTTCCAAGACCAGACCAACTGACCTGAAGGGTCCACTTCCTGGATCTCGCCGTCGATGACGGTGGCGGAAGCTGGGCCGCCCCAGGGGCTGAGATCGACTCCGTCGCGCGGCCGATATGAGACCAGCAGCGCGTTGCCATTCGACAACATCTGCAGATCGTGGGAGTCCGTGGGCGTTCCCACGGTGGTGAGCTCCCGAACCAGCGATCCGTCGAGACGACGCTCTTCGTACGCCGCGTCGGGATTGGTGGCGAACCCGCCTCCGTACCATCGGGCCCAGCGAGGTTCCCGTTCGGTAGGAGTTGGCGTCGAGGGGCGAGACGGACGCGCGCATCCACCACACGGGAACGCCCGCCGTATCGAAGATCGCCGCGTAGGGCAGGCGGAGCCCGGCGAGCGTGCCCGACGGCGTCGTCACGTACCATCCGCCTGCGGTTGGCCCGAAAGCTTCGAACTCCACCCTACGAAGTCCGACGGCAGGCATCGCGCATGATGGGATGTCGTCGTCCCGGCGGCGGTCACCGTGAACGCGAACGACTGTCCCTCGCTCACGCGGAGCGAGGTCGCGAAGGTACCGCTGGCGGCGGGAGCGCCATCGACCGAGACCGTGATGCCGGCGGGTGCCGCCACGTGGACGACAACGGCCGAATTCGGCTCGCAGCGGACGACGTAGTCGCTGACGCCTCGGTCGAAGCCGGGATACATCGCGGCGGGCGTGGTTGTGACGTCCAGTGTCGTGAGCGCCGGTGGAGCGGGCGCGACCGGCGGGGCTTCCGTGGCCGGCTCAGTCCAAGCGGTCGGCCGCCCGCGGAAGCACCCCACGACGTACGGGAAGTCGCTCGTCAGGTGGTAGTGTATTTGCGAACGGCGCGCCCACGGAAGCGGATCACGTGGGTGTGTCCATGCAGGCGTCGAGATCGCGGCTACGCAGGGTTCTGCCGTCCTTGCCGCGCGAGCCGTAGATCGGGAACCCGTCACGTGCCCATCCGATCCGCGGAGAATGCCGACGGTGTGCGCGAGAGTCCAGGCATCTGAGGCCTGCTCGGTAGGCATAGCGTCCCTGCCCGTCGGTCCGCCCGCCGACGCGTCCTGGACGTCGCGAGCGACGGCGTCCCGGCCTTGGTCCGTCAGAGCGGGAAGGATCGGGATGCCGTTGCGTGCAATGCCGATCGGCTGCTCGGTGTCGATGCAGGACGCGAGATCGCCGGGCGCGGCGGCGGAGATCCTGCCCATGAATTGGTGCGCCGCAATCGCCTTGGCGCCGGCGGCGAAGCGCCGGGCATCGTCACGCGCAGCCGGAGGGAACTGCCCGGTGCGGGTTCAACCGGGAGTCCGTTGCCCCGAAACTCCGCATACTTGCCGTTGACCATCGACTTAAGCGGCACCGGGCCACTTCACCGATCCATTGATCACAGGCTTTCGCGTCGGATCGAACGTTCCGTGATTTGACCCACTCGCGCTTCGGCGCCGCCGTGCCGGCGATCAACGGCAAGCACGAGAAGATGCGCCCGCGCGCTGGCTCGCCGCCTGACCGTCCGTCACCGAGCGGAAGCGTCCGAGTCGCTCCCTCCGAAACGGCCGGCAGCACGGCCAGCGCGACCGACACGATTGTCGCGAGCTTGACCACCCGCAATGAGAGACGGTTCACGATAGTCAAAATGGAAGGACCCGGGGCGCGAGGATTCGACGTAGAACCATAGGGGGCGGGACGCGACGTCCGTCGATTGCCACAATGCACCGCGATCGAGCGCCGGACGACCGTGGATGCGCGCGAGTACCTCTATGTCGCGTACGCAGCGCTCACGGTCTGCACGCTGATCGTCTTCACCGGCGCCGCGGTGCGGCTGACCGGCTCTGGGCTCGGCTGCCCGGACTGGCCGCGCTGTGACGGTTCGTCGCTCACCCCGGAGCTGAAGGTCCACGGGATCATCGAGTTCTCCAACCGCGTGATGACGAGCGTGGTCGCGATCCCGTGTCTGGCCGCGGCGATCCTGGCGTGGTGGCGGCGGCCGTTCCGGCGCGATCTCGCGCGTGATCGCGCTGCTGCTGCCGCTGGGCGTGCTCGGGCAGGCCGTGATGGGCGGGCTGACCGTGATCTACGGGCTCGCGCCGGGCTGGGTGATCGCGCACTTCCTGCTCTCGATGGCGCTGTTGATCGCCTGCGTCGCACTCGTGTGGCGCGCGACGTATGAGCCTGGGGAGCGGCCGCGTTCGACCGACCGGCTCTCCACCTGGTGCCGTGCGGGCGCTGCTGCCGATCGGCGGACTCACGCTGGCGCTGGGGACGATCGCGACCGCCGCCGGGCCCGCACGCCGGCGGCGAGGGGACCGGGGACGTGGTGCTGCGGCTGACCTGGCGCGGCGCCGACACGCTCGACTGGGCGATCCATCAGCACGGCGCGCTCGCGACCTTCCTCGGCCTCGCGTCGGTCGGCGTCTGGTTCCTCGTGCGCGCGCGCAAGGCGAACGCAAGAGACGCAGAACGCGATGACCGCGGTCTGCGTGCTGCTGGCTTGCCAGGGCTTCGTCGGCATGACCCAGTACGCGCTCGAGCTGCCGGCCGAGATCGTGTGGTTCCACGTCGTGCTCAGCGCGCTGACCTGGATCGCGCTGCTGTTCGCCACCGCCGCCGCGGGCCGGCTCGGGCCGGCCGGGCCGGGCGCTCCGTCGCCGGTGGAGCCCGCGGCGCGCGAGCTCGCGCCCAGCCGATGAAGGCGGCTGGTAACCGGGGGTGCGGGCTTCATCGGCTCGCACCTCGACCGACGCGCTGCTCGCGCGTGGGCACGAGGTGATGGTCCTCGATCGCCTGCGCTCGTCGAAGTTCAACCTCAGCGGGGCGATCGATCGCGGAGCGAGCCTGTTGCGGGCCGACGTGACGGACACGGCCGCGATGCGCGACGCGCTGGCGGAGTGGGAGCCGGAGGTCGTCTACCACCTGGCGGCGCAGATCGACGTGCGCTGGTCGGTGCAGGATCCCTCGACCGACGCGCACCAGAATGTCGGTGGCACCGCGGCGGCGCTCGAGGCAGCGAGACACGCCGGCGTAAGGAGATTCGTGCTGGCTTCGACGGCGGGTGTCTACGGTGATCCCGACCGCTTGCCGGTGGACGAGGAGACGCCGCTCGCGCCGCTCTCGCCGTATGGCGCGGGCAAGGCCGCGGCTGAGTCCTATCTCGCGCTCTTCAGCCGCCTGCACGGGCTCTCGACGCTGTCGCTGCGGATGTCGAACGTGTACGGGCCGCGCCAGAACCCGCATGGTGAGGCGGGCGTGATCGCGATCTTCTGCGCCGCCGCGGCCGAAAAGCGCCCCGTCACCGTCTTCGGGGACGGGACGCAGACGCGCGACTTCGTCTATGTCGAGGACGTCGCCGAGGCGTTCGCGACCGCGGGCGAATCGTCCGAGCAGGGCGCGATCAACATCTCAACCGGGGTCGAGACGAGCCTGCTCGAGCTGGCCGCGGCGCTCGGGCTGCAAACGCACACGGAGCCCGGGCGCCTGGGCGAGATCAGCCGCTCGAGCCTCGATCCCGCCGCCGCGAACACGCGCCTGGGCTGGAGCGCCCGAACGCCGCTGGCCGAGGGCCTGCGGCGCACGCTGGACGCGGTTACGCGGGTGTGACCTCGCGCAGCTTGCCGGTGTGGACGTCGTAGACGAAGCCGCGGACCGAGTCCTTGTGCGGGATGAAGGGACTCGCCCGGATGCGGCCGATCGAGCTGCGGACGTCGGCGTCGAGGTCGGTGAAGGACTCGGGCGACCAGGGCGGCTTGATGCCGGTGTCGCCCTGGATGTCACCGCGGAAGGAGTCGTCGGTGAAGGTCAGCATGCCGCAGTCGGTGTGGTGGATCAGCACGATCTCCTTGGTGCCGAGCAGGCGCTGGGAGATCGCGAGCGAGCGGATCTCGTCGTCGGTGACGACGCCGCCGGCGTTGCGGATCACGTGGGCGTCGCCGAGGTGCAGCCCGAGCAGGCCGTGGACGTCGAGGCGCGCGTCCATGCAGGCCACGATCGCGATGTGCTTGGCCGGGGGCAGCGGGATGTCGCCCTGGTCGAAGCTCTCGGCGTAGGCCGCGTTGTTGCGCAGGAGATCGTCGGTAACGCTCATGCGCTTCAAAATACCTGAATGACAGTCGGGTTACCCGCAGTCGCTCGCGGGCCTAAACTCCGCGGGCAGATGCCCGAGCTGATCGAGTCCCCGTCGCGCGTCGAGGCCGCCGGGACCAAGCCGAAGCTGATCGACGAGTACGCCGGTCGGGTCAACAACGGCGAGACCCGCCTGAGCGTGGCGCATATGCGCTCGCCCGCGGGCTGGGTCGAGCCCGGCCAGACGCCGGAGTTCGACGAGTACACGCTCGTGATCGGTGGCGCCCTGCACGTGGAGCACGGAGGCGGCACGCTCGAGGTGCGGACCGGCCAGGCGGTGCTGACCCGCGCGGGCGAGTGGATTCGCTACTCCACGCCGGCGGGAGCCGAGTACGTCGCCGTCTGCCTGCCCGCCTTCTCCCCGGACACCGTCCACCGCGACGAATCGTGAAACCGGGCGCGATCGGCGTCGTGGTCCATCCACGGCGCGATAGCCACGACCTGATCGAGTGCGTCGTGCGCTGGGCATACGGGCACGGCAAGGAGGTGCGCGGGCTCGAGGAGGCGCGCGACCTGATGCCCTCCTCCGTGCGGACCGTGCCCGAGGAAGAACTGGCCGTCCAAGCGGGCCTGGTAATCGGGCTCGGCGGCGACGGCACGATCCTGCGCGCGCTCAAGCTCGCGACCGAGCACGAGGTGCCGGTGCTGGGCGTGAACCTCGGGCGGCTCGCGTTCCTGGCCGAGGTCAACCTCGACGAGCTGCCGGAGGCGCTGGACCGGATCGACCGCGACGAGCACTGGATGGAGGAGCGCGCGGTGATGACCGTCACCGGCACGTGCTTCCCGGCGCAGCTCTCCGCGTTCAACGATGCCGCGCTCTCGCGCGTCCCCGGCAACGGGCCCGCGGCGCTCGCGGTCGAGGTCGAGGGCGAGATCTTCGCCCGCTACACGGCGGACGCGCTGGTCATCGCGACCCCGACGGGCTCGACGGCGTACTCGTTCGCGGCCGGCGGGCCGATCGTCTCACCGCGCCACCGCGGTCTGCTCGTGACGCCGGTCGCGCCGCACGCCGCGTTCGACCGCGCGGTCTTCCTGCACCCCGACGAGCGGCTGCGCGTGCACGTCCTCGATCGCTCGGCACCGCTGCTGTTGGAGGCCGACGGCCAGAGCGTCACCGAGCTCAACGCGGGCGACTGCATCGAGTTCTCGATCGGCTCGCGGCCGGCGCGGATCCTGCGCCTGCAGCCGCAGGGCTTCTACGAGCGGGCGCGGCGCAAGCTGCAGCTCACGGACTCCTCCGAGCTCGCTCCGCAATGAACCGGCGCGGGCGCGAGCGGCGGGGGCGGCCGGCGCCGGCACCCGTCGAGCGGCGCACCGAGTACGCCCTGGCCGAGGTCGTCGCCGACCCGGGCCGCCCGTCGACGCGCACGCTGCTGCTCGATGGACGTGAGGCGGGGCAGGTCGACCTCGACAGCCCGCGGCGGCTGGGATTTGCCTACATGCGCCGGGTCGCGGACCTGATCGATGCGTTCCGGCCGGAAGGGACGGGGTTGGACGTGGTCCACGTGGGCGGCGGCGCGTGCGCGCTCGCGGGCTATGTGCAGGCGACCCGACCGCGATCGCGCCAACTCGTCTTCGAGCTCGACGCCGGCGTGGTCGCGCTGGCCCGCGAGCACCTGGGGCTGCGCCCGACGCCGCGGCTGCGCGTGAAGGTCGGTGACGCGGCGGAGCTGATCGGCGGCTGCGAGGACGGCTCCGCGGATCTGGTGATCGGCGATGCGTTCGACGGGCCCTACGTCCCGCGGCAGCTCTCCGGCCCCGCGTTCGTCGCGGAGGTCCGGCGCGTGCTGCGGCCGTCCGGCGTCTACGCGCTCAACGTGATCGACGTCCCCGGGCTGGAATCGGTGCACGCCCACGATCCGGTCGTCGCTGAGGTCTTCGGGCACGTCGCGTGGGTGGCGCCGCCCGGCGTCCTGCGCGGCCGTGCCCCGGGCAACGTCGTGCTGCTCGCCTCCGCCGTGCCGCTGCCGCTGGTCGCGCTGCGGCGCGCCGCCTCGGCCGCCGTCCCGCGCGAGCAGGTGCTGGAGCGCCATGTGGCCGTGGCGACACCGGCCGCCCGATAGCGTCCACGCATCACCAGTCGGCAGAAGCAACTGGCCCTCGCGGCCGCGATCATGGGCTCGTTCGTCGCGGGGCTGGACGCGACGGCCGTCAACGTCGCTCTGCCGTCGATCCGCGACGACCTCGGCGGCGGGCTCGCCGGCCAGCAGTGGGTCTCCAACGCGTACCTGCTGACGCTCGGCTCGCTGATCCTCGTGGCGGGCTCGCTGGGCGACCTCTACGGTGAGCGGAAGGTGTTCTCGATCGGGGTCGGCGGCTTCGGCCTGGTCTCGATCATCTGCGCCATCGCCCCGACGATCGAGGTCCTGATCGCCGGCCGCGCGCTGCAGGGCGTCTTCGGCGCGCTGCTGACGCCGAGTGCGCTGGCCGTGATCATCGCCACGTTCGCCGCCGAGGAGCGCGGCGCCGCGATCGGGTCCTGGACCGCGTGGTCGGGCATCGCGATGGTGATCGGGCCGCTGGTGGGCGGCTGGCTGGTCGACACCGCGTCGTGGCGCTGGATCTTCGCCATCAACGTGCCGTTCGTGCTGCTCACGCTGGGGCTCGTCGCCGATCGCCGTGCCGAAGCCCTCCGGCGCGCGCCGCCAGGTACACCTGGACTGGCTCGGTGCGCTGCTGACGACGCTCGGCCTCGCGGGTCCCGGTGCTCGCCCTGATCCGCCAGCCGGAGCTGGGCTGGGCGGATCCGCAGGTCTGGGCCGTCGGGCTCGGTGGGATCGCGCTGCTGGTGCTCTTCGTCCTGCACGAGCGGCGCACCGCGGAGCCGATGCTGCCGCTGGACCTGTTCAAGCGCCGCAACTTCTCCTTCGGGAACCTGCAGACGTTCGCGATGTACGGCGGCCTCGGCGCGATGTTCTTCTTCCTCACGCTGTTCCTGCAGCAGGTCGCGGGCTACGACGCGTTTCAGGCCGGGGTCGCGACGATCCCGACCACGCTCGTGATGTTCACCCTCTCCAAGCGGGCCGGGCGGCTCGCCGATCGCTTCGGCCCGCGCTTCTTCATGGGCATCGGACCGCTCGTCAGCGCGGTCGGCATCTCGCTGATGCTGCGGCTCGACCAGGACATCGACTACTGGACCGAGCTGTTCCCGGCGCTGCTGATCTTCTCGTTCGGCCTCGTCGCGACCGTCGCGCCGCTGACGGCGACGGTGCTGGCGGACGCCGACGAGCGCAACGCCGGCATCGCCTCGGGCGTCAACAACGCGACCGCGCGCGTCGCGGGCCTGTTGTGCATCGCCGCGATCGGCGCGATCGTCTCCGCCGTCTACGCCGGCGACATGGACGGCCTCGCGACGGCCGACACGCTCGAGGTCATCCCGGGCATGCCGCAGTCCCTGGACGCCTCGATCCACGCCTTCCACGTCGGCATCGGCGTCTGCGCCGTGCTGGTCGCGACCGGCGGGCTGCTCGGCCTCTTCGGCATCCGCAACCCCGATCGCGACATGCATTGCGAGGAGTACGCCGAGGGCGCGTATTCCGTCCAGGCCCCACACTCCCCGATCGGCCGGGAGCCCTCGCCCTCCGCCCGCTAGGTTCGGGGGATGGGCGACGTGACCGACTCCCTGCTGCGCGCCGGCTTCGTCGAGACGCTGTTCCACTGCCCGTCGTGCGGGCTCGCCGGCACGAGCCTCTCGCGCCCGACCGCCCTGCTCGAGCGCGCCTGTCTCGACTGTGACGAGCCGGTCGTGACGACGGTGCTCGACCGCTTCGCCCGCTAGATCAGGTCTTCGAAGATCCGCGTCACGACCATCGGCTCGACGGGGTCGATCAGCGCCGCGTTCACGGACCGCTCGTCGGGCCAGACCTCGAGGATTCGCCTGCCGGCGGCGGCCGCGTCGTACGCGGTCCGCCGCGCCTCGGGCACGCCGTCGGCCACCCACAGCCAGCGTGCCGCGCCGTCGCCCTCGTACGGCAGCCCGACACTGCCGGCGTTGACGAAGCGCACGCCGCCGACGCGGCGATCGTCCTGCTGATGCGTGTGACCGGCGACCACGGTCGCCGCGGTCACGCCGGTGAGCACCTCGGCCCAGCGCTCCGGGGTGGAGATGCGCGTGGCCATCTCGTCGTCGCGCCGCGGGCTCGCGTGGCAGTACAGGACGCCGTCGAACTCCAGCGTCAGCGGCAGCTCGGCGAACGCGGGATGCTTTGACGATGCCACCCGTGTTCCTGATCGGCGGCGGGCGCGGAGACGACGCCGTGCGCGCCTCGCACACGCCCTTCGTCGACGCCGTCGAGGGCCGCCCGATCGTCACGGTCGTCCTCGACGAGGGCGAGGACACCGACGTCGAGCGCTGGAGTTCGGGGCTGACGCTCTCCGGTGCCGTCGATGTCCGTCCGCTCGTGGTCTCCAAGGAGCGGCCGCCGCTGCGCGGGGACTTCGAAGGCGCGGGCGGCGTGTTCGTCGCGGGCGGCTGGACTCCGGGCTACCACGAGGCGCTCGTCGGGACCGATTGGCTGCCGCCGGATGCCGTCTACGCCGGGTTCTCGGCCGGCGCGGCGATCGCGGGCCGCTGGGCGATCGTCGGCGGCTGGCGCCTGGGCGAGTTGGAGATCTGTGCCGAGGAGGCCGGTGAGGAGCTGGAGCCGCTGACGGTCCTCGACGGTCTCGGCCTCGTCCCGTTCGCCGTCGACGTCCACGCGACCCAGTGGGGCACCTTGACCCGGCTCGCGCACGCCGTCCGCGGCCGGCTCGCGCCGGAGGGCTGGGCGGTCGACGAGGGGACCACCCTGATCTACGACGGCGGGCGCACCCGCGTCGAGGGCATCGGCGTGGCCTACCACCTGAGCGGCGATCTCCGCCTGCGGATCGAACGGGCGACGTGAAGCCGATCACCGGACCGTGGGTGCAGTCGCACGAGGAGGGCGATCGCGACCGCGTGGTCCTGCGCCGCCCGGACTATCCGTTCCCGCCGGCGCGCGGGCGGGTGGCGATCACCCTCGAGGCCGGCGGGGTGGTCGCCGTGGGGCATCCCGGTCCTGACGACCGGCGCGTGAACGCGACCGGAACGTGGACCCTGTCCGGGTCGCGCCTGGTGATCTCGGCGCCAGGCCTCGCCGGCGAGTTCGATGTCGAGACCGTCGATGAGCAGACGCTGATCCTGCGCCGCAAGGGGGAATGACGATGGCCGTAGAGACGCAACCCAGCCGCCGCACGTGCGCGACGATGGCGGTGCACCATCGGCTGCTGCGCACCGTCGACGGGTATGCCGAGCGGTGCTCCGAGAACGAGAACCACGCGCTGCGGGCGCTGGCCTCGTCGTCGGCCGGCCGCGAGGGCTGCACCGAGATCCCCGTGGTCGTGCACGTGGTCTACAAGACCGACGAGCAGAACATCTCCGACGCGCAGATCGCCAGCCAGATCGACGTGCTCAACGCGGACTTCCGCAAGCGCAACGCCGACGTGGCGAACGCGCCGGCGCCGTTCGCTCCCCTGGCGGCCGACGCCCGCGTCCAGTTCACGCTGGCCGAGGTCACCCGCACGCAGACGACGGTCGACAGCTTCGACAGCGACGACGCCGTCAAGTCGGCCGCCACAGGCGGCGCCGACGCGTGGGACGCCGACGAGTACCTGAACCTCTGGGTCTGCCAGCTCGGCGGCGGCCTGCTCGGCTACGCGCAGTTCCCGGGCGGGCCGGCGCAGACCGACGGCGTCGTCATCCTGCACTCCGGCTTCGGCACGACGGGCACGGCCGCGGCGCCGTTCGACCTCGGCCGCACAGCGACCCACGAGGTCGGCCACTGGCTGAACCTGCGCCACATCTGGGGCGACGACGGGACGGGGTGCGCCGGCGACGACTTCGTCCCCGACACCCCCAACC
Organism: uncultured Solirubrobacteraceae bacterium; assembly: GCA_963848475.1. Classification (GTDB taxonomy): domain Bacteria; phylum Actinomycetota; class Thermoleophilia; order Solirubrobacterales; family Solirubrobacteraceae; genus Solirubrobacter. The sequence goes on from CAWKDW010000020.1 coordinate 15,974, forward strand.
AGGGCGGCCCCAACTACGGAACGCCCGCGTTCCCCACCGTCAGCTGCGACAACGGCCCCGACGGCGACATGTTCATGGACTACATGGACTACGTCGACGACGCGGCGATGTTCATGTTCTCGGCCGGCCAGGTCACCCGCATGCAGGCGACGCTCGACCGCGCCCGCAGCGCGATCGGCAAGGCGAGTCGCGTGCGCGTGATCACTGGCAGGCCTCGCACTCCTCGCCGTTGCGCATCGCCTCGATCGAGCACGTGACGGCGTCCGGGACCTCGGCCGCGACGGTCGTCTTCTCGATCGTGGAGGCGCCCAGCGTGCGCAGGTAGTACGTGGTCTTGAGCCCCGTATGCCAGGCGCGGCGGTACATGTGGCTCATCGCCTTCATGTCCGGCGCGGCGAGGAAGAGGTTCAGCGACTGCGACTGGTCGATCCACTTCTGGCGGCGCGCGGCGGCGTCGATGAGCCACTCGGGCTCGATCTGGAACGCGGTCCGGTAGCGCTCGCGCAGCTCGACGGCACCGCCGGGATCTTGGAGACGTCGCCCTCGACCGCCTTCAGGCGCTCCGCCATCTGCCGCGTCCCAGAGGCCGAGCGCCTTCAGGTCGCGCACGAGGAACGGGTTGAGCACGATGAAGTCGCCGGAGAGGTTGGACTTGGCGAACAGGTTCTTGTAGGTCGGCTCGATGCAGGGCGAGGTGCCCATGATGTTCGCGATCGTCGCGGTAGGGGCGATCGCGATCACGTTCGAGTTGCGCATGCCCTGGGCGGCGATCTTGGCCCGCAGCGGCGCCCAGTCCAGCCGGCCTCCGGTGAGGACGTCGATCGCCTCGCCACGCTCGGCCGCGAGCAGCTGCACCGTGTCCTGGGGGAGCAGGCCGCGGTCCCACTTCGAGCCCGGGTAGGACGGGTAGGTCCCGCGCTCGCCGGCCAGGTCCGAGGACGCCTCGTAGGCGTAGTAGGCGATCGCCTCCATCGCCTCGTCGGAGAAGTCCACGCCCTCCGGCGACGCGAACGCGGTCCCGCGACGGTAGAGCGCGTACTGCAGCCCCATCACGCCCAGCCCGACGGGACGGTGGCGGCCGTTCGCCGTCGCGGCCGGCTCGGTCGGGTAGAAGTTGACGTCGATCACGGCGTCCAGCGCGCGGACGGCGATCCGGATCGTCTCGCGCAGCTTGCCGTGGTCGAGCGCGCCGTCGGCGAGCAGGTGCTGGTCGAGCACGACCGAGCCGAGGTTGCAGACCGCCGTCTCGTCGGGGCCTGTATTCAAGGTGATCTCGGTGCAGAGGTTGCTCGAGTGGATCACGCCCGCGTGGTCCTGGGGGCTGCGGACGTTGCACGGGTCCTTGAAGGTCAGCCACGGGTGGCCGGTCTCGAAGAGCATCTTGAGCATCTGCTTCCAGAGCTCCAGTGCGGGCATCGTCTCGCCGTGCAGTTCGCCCGCATCGACGCGCGCCTCATACGCCTCGTAGCGGGACGCGAAGTCCGCGCCGTAGGTCTCGTGCAGGTCGGGCACGTCGTTGGAGCGAAACAGCGTCCACGAGCCGCGCGCCTCGACGCGCTGCATGAACAGGTCCGGGATCCAGCACGCGGTGTTCATGTCGTGCGTGCGCCGGCGGTCGTCGCCCGTGTTGCGCCGCAGCTCGAGGAACTCGCGGATGTCGTTGTGCCAGACCTCGAGGTAGGCGCAGCCGGAGCCGGCCCGCTTGCCGCCCTGGTTGACGGCGACGAGCTGGTCGTTGTGCATCTTCAGGAAGGGCACGACGCCCTGGCTCTCGCCGTTGGTGGACTCGATGTGCGAGCCGGTGCCGCGGACCGCGGTCCACGAGCCGCCGAGGCCGCCGGCCCACTTCGAGCACATCGCGTTCTCGGCGATGCCGCGCCCGACGATCGAGGACAGCGTGTCCTCGATCTTGTAGACGTAGCAAGACGACAGCTGCGAGTGCAGCGTGCCGGCGTTGAACAGCGTCGGCGTCGACGAGCAGAAGCGCCGCTGGCGGTAGACGGTGTAGAGGTCGAGCGTGCGCGCGTCGCGCTCGCTCTCCTGCTCGCCGAGCGAGACGCCCATCGCGACGCGCAGCCAGAACAGCTGCGGCGCCTCGATCCGGCGCGGCCGCGCGCCGGTCTTGTCGATCAGCAGGTAGCGGTCATAGAGCGTCTGCAGGCCGAGGAAGTCGAAGTCCAGATCGGCGGTGGGGTCGATTCCCGCAGCGAGCCGCGCCGAGGTCGTACGACAGCAGTCGCGGATCGATCCGGCCGATCTTCACCCCGTGGCGCAGGGCGGTCTTGAAGCCGCGCTCGTGGAAGCGCTTGAGCGCGCCGATCCCGTCGCGGACGATGTCCCAGCCGAGCGTCTCCTCGTACACGTACGAGAGCAGGATCCGGCCGGCGAAGCGCGAGTACTCGGCGTCACGCTCCATCAGCGCCTTCGCGTTGAGGACGACCAGCCGCGAGAGGTCGGCGCGGGCGATCCCGGGGCGGATCGCGCGCCGCAGCTCGCGCTCCAGGGCGGCGTCGTCGAGGGCGAGCGAGAGGCCGATCGACGCGAACGCGATCCGCTCGCGGAGGTCGGCGCCGCTCCAGGACCGCTCGCGCCCGTCGGCGTCCACGACCGGGATCGCGGCCGGCGCGACGGCCTCGACCTGCGAGCGCGCGCGCAGCATCGCCCGCTCCGCGCGGTAGACGATGTAGCGCTCCGCGACGCGCATGTGGCCGGCGAGGACGAGCTCCTCCTGGACGACGTCCTGCACCGTCTCGATCGGGACGTACGCGGTCCCGAGCGCGTGCGCGCGCGTCGCCGACGCGCTCGGCCAGCGCGACCGCCGGCTCGGACTCCAGCCCGAGCGAGAGGAACGCCTTGCGGATCGCGACCTCGATCTTGACCGTGCTCCAGGCCGCGACCTCGCCGGAGCGACGGATCAGGCGGACGGTGGTGCGTGTCGAGGTGGTCGGCAGCGCGCGGCGCAGCACGAGCGCCTTGGCGACGTCGTAGTAGCCGGCGGAGATCAGCGCCGCCTCGACCAGCGTGGAGAGATCGTGGACGGTGACGGTCGTCGCACCGTCGAGGCGTTCGAGCACGTCGGCGGTGCAGGCGCGCACGATCGCCCGCGCGGCCACCGTGTCGGCCTCCGCGTCGCCGCCGGCGGCCGCCAGCACGGCCAGCGCGTCGGCGACCATCGCGGCCGGCAGTTCGGCCGTCAGCGGCGCCTCGCCGCCGTCCTCGTCGACCACGCGCACGGTCGGCACGCCGCCGTCGAAGGGCGGGAGCGTGACGCCGGGCAACGACGGCTGCGCGGCGGCGCGCTTGAGCTCGAGGTCCTGCAGGATCTCGGCGAATTCGATGACCATGACCTAGAGCTCCTCGTCGGCGACGACGGCCAGTGACGAGGCCTTCTGGTACTCGGTCACCCGGCCCTCGAAGAAGTTCTGTTCCTTGCGCACGTCCATCAGCTCGGCGAGCCAGGGCAGCGGGTTCTCCAGCGCGACGTCGCGCAGCGGCTCGAGGCCGACCGAGATCAGCCGGCGGTCGGCGACGTAGTCGATGTAGGTCGAGAAGTCCTCGGCCGAGAGGCCGACGCCCTCGACCGGCAGGCAGTCGGCGATGAAGGCCTGCTCGAGCGGCACCGCCTCGGCGCATCAGCGCGCGCAGCTCGTCGCGGAAGGCCGGCGTCCAGATCCCCGGGTTCTCGGCCACGAGCTCCAGCAGCAGCCGGCGGAAGAGCTCGATGTGGTTGGACTCGTCCCGCAGCGTGTAGCGGAACATCGTCCCGATCCCGGGCAGCTTGCCCTGCCGGTAGAGCGACAGGATCATCCCGAACAGGCCGTAGAACTGCGTCCCCTCCATGCATTGCCCGTAGACGAAGATGTTGCGCGCGAACAGCCGCAGCGCCTCCGGGTCGGTCATGTCCAGATCGCGCCGCAGGGCGTGCGAGACGTCCGTGACGAAGCGGTTCTTGGCGACGATCGTCGGTATGTCCTCGAACATCGCCTCGCACTCGTGCGGGTCGATCCCGAGCGACGAGATCATGTACAGCAGCGAGTCGGCGTGGATGTTCTCCTCGTGCGCGTGGCGGCCGAGCACGAGCTTGAGCTCGGACGCCGTCACCAGCTCGCGCACGACGCCGATCACGTTGTCGCCGACGATCCCTTCCGCGGCCGAGAAGTAGCCGATGCCCATGCGCACGATCCAGCGGTCGATCTCGCTCAGGGCACGCGCGTCGCGCCACTGCTCGATGTCCTTGCCCATCTGGACGTCCTCAGGCTCCCAGTGGTTGGCCTTCATCGTCCGGTAGAGCTCGTAGGCCCAGCCGTAGCGCAGCGGCAGCAGGTTGAAGCTCAGCGTCTCGCGCCCGCCGACGACGCGCTTGGCGGCCAGCGCCGCCTCAGCCTTCGCCTTGTCGAGGACGAAGCTGCGCGATCCGATCGTGTACGTGGTCTGCAAGGTGGGCCTCCTGACGGTCGGTGGAGGAGGCCTCGAAGCGCACACGGCACTCGCGTCGGCTGTCCTTTACCGAGGACGTTCCAACGGGCGTGAAGCAGTCGACCGGACTCGTCCCCGAAGGGCATCACCGTTGCGGTACAGCGCCGGAATCACACCGGACTTCGCTGACATCCACGCCGTTCTTGAGCTTCGGAACCTACGACGCAAGTCGGACGGATCGAGGCGCCGCCCGGGCGCGGGTGGCGCGTTCGCGCTCAATGATCTGACGAGTGCTCACTTTCACAACCACCGGTTGTGAAAGTGAGCACTCGATTGGCAACAGGAAGCGGCGGCGGATTCCTGTCGGTTACCGCCAACCGGCGGACGGTTCGCCCCATCTCGCTCGGCGTCGACGTCGAGGAAGCTCTCGGCATGGACCTTGACGCGCTTGAAACCAGCTTCGACCTCGTGGCGCCCCGCGGCGAGGAACTGATGGAGATCTTCTACGTGCGGCTGTTCGCCGTCGCTCCTTCCGTCCAGCCGCTGTTCGCCGGCTCGGACATCAAGCGCCAGCAGGCGATGCTGCTCTCGGCGCTGGTCCTGCTGCGCAAGTCGCTGCGTGACCTCGACCGCGTCGTCCCGACGCTGCGCAACCTCGGCGCCCGCCACGTCGCCTACGGAGCGGTGCCGGAGCACTACCCGGTCGTCGGCGAGGTGCTGATCGGCGCGATGGCCACGGTCGCCGGCGAGGCCTGGGAGCCGCGCTACGCGGAGGCCTGGGGCGAGGCGTTCGGCGTCGTCGCCGGAGCGATGCTCGAGGGCGCCGCCGAGGTGCAGCTCGCCGTCGCGGCCTGAGTTTTCGCGCACAAGGTGCGCGCGACGGTAAGGTCGCGCCACCGCCATGCTCGCACCGTTGCCGCCAAGTGCGTCGCGCCTCCTTCGCGTCGAGCATGCGGTCGCCGAGGCACTGCTCGAGTTCGACACGCCGGACATGGCGTTCCCGCGGCTGCTGGCCGCGGTCGGCGAGGGCCTGGGCTGGCATTACGGCGGTGTCTGGCTGCCGCTTGCGGGCGGGTCGCTGAAGTGCGTCGCGACCTGGTCGGCGGGCGGTCCGCCGCTGGAGCGCTTCGCCGCGGCGTCGCGCGCGCTGGCGCTGATCCCGGGCGAAGGGCTGCCGGGGAGGGTGCAGGCGCGTGGGCGGCCGGCGTGGATCGCGGACGTGACGACCGACCCGAACTTCCCGCGCGCCACGGCGGCTTCGGAGGCGGGCCTGCACGCGGCGTTCGCGATCCCGCTCACCGGCACCGGCGGCGCGATGGAGTTCCTCACGATCCAGACGCGCGAGCCCGACGAGGATCTGATGGCCACGCTCGCGAGCCTCGGCCGGCTGGTCGGCCAGTTCGTCGTGCACCGCCGCGCCGAGGCGGCCGTCCACGAGAGCGAGGCGCGCAAGCGGGCGATGCTCGACGCGGCGCTCGACGCCGTCATCACGATCGACGCCGAGGGCGGGATCGTCGAGGTCAACGCGGCTGTCGAGGATGTCTTCGGGCACCCGCCGGAGACGCTCGTCGGGCGCGAGATGGCCGAAGCGCTGGTCCCGAGCTCGCTCCGTGACCGCCACCGCGAAGGCCTCGCCCGCCGCCGCGGCACGCTGATCGGCCGCCGCGTCGAGATCACCGCACTGCACGCGGACGGGCGCGAATTCCCCGTCGAACTGACGATCACTCGCATCGACGTCCCAGGACCCCCCATGTACACCGGCTACGTCCGCGACATCACCGACCGGCTCGAGCGCGAGCAAGAGCTGCGCGACTCCCGCGCGCGCATCGTCGCCGCCGCCGACGAGGCCCGCCGCCGGATCGAGCGCGACCTGCACGACGGCGCCCAGAGCCGCCTGCTCGCCGTCGGCCTGGACCTGAAGGTCATCCAGGCCGGCCTGGACCCCGCGGCCGCCGAACGGCTCGACCGCGCGCGCGAGGAGCTCAGGCTCGCCACCGACGAGCTGCGCGAGCTCGCCCGCGGCATCCATCCGACGGTGCTGACCCAGCTCGGGCTCGTACCGGCGCTGCGGACGCTCGCGCGCCGCGCCCCGCTGCCCGTCGGCCTGGAGTACTCGACCGAGGAGCGCTGCCCGGCGCCCGTCGAGGCCGCCGCGTACTTCCTCGCCGCCGAGGCGCTGACCAACGTCGTCCGCTACGCGGAGGCGACGCGCGCCGATGTGCGCGTGGACGTCGAGGACGGCGTGCTGCGCGTCGTCATCGCCGATGACGGCCGAGGCGGCGCCGAGGCGGCGTCCGGCTCCGGCCTGCGCGGGATGGCCGACCGCCTCGCCGCGCTCGACGGCACGCTGGAGATCGCGAGCCCACAAGGCGGCGGGACGATCGTGCGAGGGGTGATCCCATGCGGGTCGTGATCGGCGAGGACTCACTGCTGCTGCGCGAGGGCATCGCGCGCGTGCTCGAGGCGGCCGGGATGGACGTCGTCGCCCTCGCCGGCGACTTCGACGGACTCCTGGGCGCGGTCGAGGCCGAGCGCCCCGACGTCGCGGTCGTCGACATCCGGATGCCGCCGACCCACACCGACGAGGGCCTGCGCGCCGCCCGCCGGATCAAGGCCGAGCTCCCCGACACCGGCGTCCTCGTGCTCTCGCAGTACCTCGACGAGGACTATGTCTTCGCGCTGCTCGGCGACGGCGCCCAGGGCCTCGGCTACCTGCTCAAGGACCGCATCACCGACGGCGACAGCTTCGTCGACGGCGTCCGCCGCGTCGCGGCCGGCGAGGCTGCCCTGGACCCGGAGGTCGTCGCCCACCTGATCGGCAGCAAGAAGACCGGCGGCCCGCTCGACGAGCTCACCGAGCGCGAGCGCACCGTCCTCGGCGAGATGGCCGAGGGCCGCTCCAACCAGGCCATCGCCTCCCGGCTGTTTCTCTCCGACCGAGCGGTTGAGCGCCATGTCACGGCGATCTTCTCGAAGCTGGCTCTGACCGCGACGCCGGAGAACCACCGCCGCGTCCAGGCCGTCCTCACCTACCTGCGCGCCTGAGCGGAGCTGTATGGTCGAGCCGTGAGCGGTGAGCTCGATCGCGAAGCCCCGGTCCAGGCGCCGGCCGTCGGCCCGGCCACCCTCGACCCCGCTCCCGCCGCGTTCGCGGGGAACGTCGGCGTGGTGCTCGCGCTGCAGCGCAACGCCGGCAACCAGGCCGTGTCCAGGATGCTCAGCACGCGTCGCCCGACCATCGCGCGGCTGGTCCAGGACCGGCCGGCGACCCATCCCGTGCTGCGGCGCCAAACGGCGATGGTGCGGACCGCGCAGGCGGCCGAGGTCGAGCTGCTGCAGCGGCGGCTCAACGAGGACGGGGCGACGCCGGCGCTCAACGTCGACGGGATCTTCGGGCCGCTGACGCACGACGCCACGGTCGCGTTCCAGGGGCGGCACGGGCTCGACGCCAACGGCGTGGTCGGGATCCGGACCTGGGGCGTGATCGACGAGCTCGAGCGCCAGGGGATCGCCGGGCCGCAGTCGACGGTGCTCGACCAGACGACGCCGGTGACGCAGACGCAGCACGACGACGTCGAGGCGATCCTGCATCCCGGCCATGCCGGCGGCGTGGCCGGGCCGGCGATGACCGGTACGGGCGTCGGCGGCGAGTACGAGACGAGGGTGCTGGCGGCGCTCGACGCGCTCGCCGCCGAGATGCTCGCGCGGCCGGTCGCCACGCCGGCCGTCGACATGAACCACGCCAACCGCGTCTCCGACGTCGCGCAGCGCGAGGTCGAGGCGTTCTTCGGCTCGTCGATCACGCTGGCGAGCCGCAAGCCGACCGGCGACTGGCATCCCGGCAGCTCGCGGATGGGCCTGGCCGACGCGAGCACACGCCCGATGGACGCCGGCGACGTGCTCGGCTGGACCGAGTACTTCATGGACAACGGCAGCTACGCGCCGGGCCAGATCGCGGCGACGCTGCACTTCGACAGCACCCGCGCGGACCCGGACCGGCTGGAGCACGACCGCGTCCGCGACCTCTGGCTGACGACCCACGACGGCACCGCCAAGGCCACGCAGATGGCGCGCAACTGGCCCGCGGAGGCGAGCACCGGCACGGTTTTCCTGCAGCTCCGCGATCCCGCCTACCAGAGCCGGGTGGGCATGTGGAGTCTGTTCGGGACGCTCGTCCACGAGTTCCTGCACATCGTCACCCACCCCAACTACGGCGACGCCGCGGACGCGATCGGCGGCGGCGCGCGCGACATCCTGATCGAAGGCATGGACGACCATATGCGCGCGCAGGTCTGGCCCGGCGTGCGTGCACGGGCGGCCGGGGACATCCCGCTGCGCACGACGGTCGAAGGCCCGTTCTTCAGCGCGACGGCCGACCCCGCCGACTACGCCGCGGGTGGCACGATCGACACCGCGATCCTCGGTCACCACTACGACTCGATGGCCGGCGCCGACGCGATCGCCGCCAAGGTCGGCGAGGCCAACGCCCGCGCCGCGTTCTTCATGGGCCACGTCGAGGCGCTCGGTCTCGGCACCGGCAGCGCGAGCGAGCAGCCGCTGACGGGCATCGCGTCGTGGACTCCGGGTGGCGGGGGCGCGCCCGACACCTACGTGGTTCCGCCCGCAGGCGAGACGGTCCAGCAGATCCGCGACCGTACGGGCAGCACACAGATCACGGACGCCGGCGGCGTCGCGCAGGCCGATCCGGCGCACAGCTTCTCCGGCGGCACCGTCCTGACGATCCCGGGCCTGCGCTGGCACACCGGCATCGACGGCGATACCCGCGGCCAGGTCGCCAACCAGCACGGCGTGACGCAGCCGCAGCTCGAGCTCGCCAACGGGCTGCCCGCCGCGCCGCCGACGACCGCCGTCGGCCCGGGCACGCTCCTGATGATCCCGGTGCACCCGTGAGCTGGGGCGAGCTCGCGCGGGCGGGGCACTGGACCGAGTGGCCCGGCCTGCCCGAGGCGCTGACCGCCCGGGCGCTCGACGAGGAGCTCGACCTCGGGACCGGCCCCCGCACGAGCACGCTGCTGGGCCGTCGCCGCCGCGACGTCGTCAAGACCGCCAAGGGCCGCTACTGGCTGGACGGCAACGAGGTGGTTCTCGTCGAGCTCGTCGATCCGGCGACCGACCGGCCCGTCTCCGAGCTGCTCGACGCGCTCGGCCCGCCGGAGCGCGAGGGCGCCGGGCGTCACCTGCGGATCGGCGCCTCCACGACCGAGTACGTCTACCCGGCCCGCGGGCTCGCCGTGACCGTCGGCCGCAGCTACGACAAGCCCCCGAGCTTCGACCCCTACCTCGCCCAGGTCATGCTCTTCGCCCCGACCGATCTGCGCACGTTCATCCTCGAGCGCGGTGGTGACGACCGCGTCGGCCCGCGCCTGTAAGGGTGCTTGACGACACCCGGCGCAGCGCGTAGGAACGCCGGAGGCACATTCCAGGGAGGGTTTAGTGGGCTGCTCGGATCCGGCTATTACGTACCTGCGTCACTACGGCTACAGCGTTGTCCGGCTGCCGAAGGCCGATCTGGCGTGCCTGGAGTTGCTGGCCGACGCGGGAGGGCGCGAGCTCGAGCGGTTCGGGCGCCTGGACACGGTGCTGGTAGCCGGGGGGCAGACCGCGCTCCCGCCCGTCACGGCCGACGTGCAGGCGGCGTCGATCAGCGGTGAGCGCTCGGGTGAGCTGAGCGTCGGCGTCGGCCTGTCCGTCCTCGGCGGCGTGCTCGCGGCGATGGGCGGCTCCAAGCTCGGGCTCGACGTCTCGTTCAAGCGGGCGACGAGCGTCGTCTTCGAGTTCGCCGACGTGCTCGAGGATCGGATCGAGCCGGCCAAGCTCGACCAGTATCTCGGCGAGGCGGACCTGGATCCGCGCTCGGTCCAGGCCGAGCGGCTGTTGGAAGCCGACGACCTGTACGTCACGACCGCGCTCATCAAGAGCCGGAAGTTCACGATCGAGGCCAGCGCGTCGCGCAGCGCGGGAGCGGAGCTCAGCGTCCCGGAGATCCAGCAGGTCGTCGGCGCGACGGTCAAGGTCTCCGGCGCCACCGAGCAGACCTCGAAGGTCACGTTCGAGGGCGCGGTCCCGCTGGTCTTCGGCTTCAAGGCGGTCCGTCTGTTCTATGACCGCGGCCGCTACACGGCGTTCAAGCCGCTCGACGCGGGCAAGGGAGCGCTGCGGGCGCTGCCGGAGGTCCGCGACGACGGCACCGAGGCGCTGCGGACGACGGCGCCGTTCGCCCGCCTCGGCGGCTGACGACTGCGTATGGCGTCCTACGCGCTGATCATCGGGGCGGACGCCTACTGGACGCCGGAGGCCTCCCTGCACGGCGCCGTCAGGGATGCGCTGGAGGTCTACGACTGGGTCACCGACCCGGGCGGCGGCGGCGTTCCCGAACGCAACACGACCCTGCTGCTGACGCCCGGCGAGCACAGTCCGGAGATCCCCGCCGGCCTCGCGAGCGGCACGGCCGGCAACGACGACGTCAAGACCGCGATCGCCCGCCTGGTCCAGCGCAGCGGCGGCGAGGGCGAGCGACTGTTCCTGCACTTCTCCGGCCACGGCTTGAGTGCCCTGGCGGGCGCGGAGGAGGACGCGATCGTCCTCGCCGACTTCACGCCCGACCTGACCGAGAAGTCGCTCGCCGTCGGCTCCATCATCGAGTACTTCGCGGCCACGGCGTTCCAGGAGCAGTTCCTGTTCTTCGACGCCTGCCGCAATCTGGCGTGGGACGGCAACTTCCAGGTCGGGCGGCTGCGCGCGCAGCGTCGTGATCCACTGCGCCCCGCGCCGCAGCAGTTCGTCTGCTTCTCGACCGCTCCAGGCGTCCGCGCGCGGGAGGTCGAGGAGCGCGGGGCGTTCACGGCGGCGCTGCTGGCCGCGCTCCGGGGCGCCGGCCCGGCGAAGGCGTGGGACGACAGGGATTGGCACTACGTCGTGCGCTGGAACGCGTTGTTCAGCGCGGTCGAGCAGGCGGTCGAGGCGCAGCAGATCGACGTCGGCGGCGACCTCATCCAGCGCCCGCGCCAGGCCGGCGAGCGCGGCGGAGCCAATCCGGTGCTGGCGACGTTCCTTCCGGGCAGCTTCCCCGCCGAGACGCTGCGCGTGACGCTGGAGCCCGCCGAGGTGGGCTCCAGCGCCGCGATCGAGGTGCGCGACGCCGCCGACGCGGTCGCCCGCGAGTCGCCGGTGCTGGAGACGGTCAGCTTCCCGCTCGAGCCGCGCGCCTACACCGTGGTCGCCTCCGGGCCGGGCCTGCGCCCCGAGCACCGCTACTGGGCGGTCGACCTGTACGGCCCATGCGACGTGACCGTCCGGCTGCTCCCGGACGAAGCTTCCGGGCCGAGCGACGCAGCAGCCCATGAGGCCGTTCAAGCGCGCCGCACGCGCGGCCTGCGGCACGGCGCCGCCGACGCCCGCGTCGCCGTCGTCTGCGCGGACCCGCTGGCGCCGGTCGAGATCGCGGACCTGGCGGGGACGGTGCTCGCCACGGGTGACGGGGCCGTGGAGAAGCACGGGCTCGCCGCGGGCTTCTACGACGCCCGCGTCGTGCTCCCGGACGGGGTGCACGACGAGGAGCTGGTCTCGGTCGCGGCGGGCGAGCTGGAGCGTGTGGAGCTCGACGCCCCCGACTACCCGCTGCCCGCGACGCCCACCGAGCCGCTGCTCGGCGTCGCGATCACGGTGTCCGGTGCGCCGCTCGACGTGCGGGTGTGGGGACTCGACGAGCCGCCGCCGGAGGCCGAGCCGATCCCCGACGGCGGTCGGCTACTCAGGGCCGTCCCGGCGGGTGCGTACCTGATCGGCCTCAACCTCCAGGGGCGGCCCGACGTCACGCTCGCGGTGAACGTGCCGGCCAGGCGGTCGTTGGTGGTCGCGGCGCAAGCGGGACCGGGCGGGCTCGACCACGTCGACATCACGACGTGCCCCGGGGCGCCCGAGGTCGTGCTCGCGCAGCGGTTCATGGCCGCGGGTCGCACCGATCACGTCGAGCGCCTCGCCGAGGAGGCGACGGCCGATCCACTGGCGGCGATCCTGCTTGGCTACCTGCCCGGACACGCCACGGGCGACGTGGCAGCGAGCTGGCCGGAGCTGCCCGACCCCCACGTGATCGCCGGCGTCGCCGCCGAGCTCTCGGGAGACCTCGCAGCCGCCGCGATCGCGTACCGTGCCGCGCTCGATCGGGGCCTCCCGTTGCTGGCGCGCGGCGCCTCGATCCTGGCCGGAGCGGTAGAGCGCCACGGGATCGAGCACCCCCGCGCCGAGCTGCTGGAGCGCACCGTGGCGTTCAACGGCCTGTGGACGCGTCTGGGCGAACCACGGGTCCGGACGAGCCCGGCGGTCGAGCTCGCGCTCGATCGCAGCTGGCAAGCGCTGCTCGGCGTCGCATCCGCCGATGAGGAGCAGCGCGCCGTCACGGCTCTCGCCCATCCCGAATTGCTCGCGACCGCGACCCTGCAGCGGCTCGGCGAGCGCGCGGCGACGAAGCCGGATGACGTCGCCGGGACCCTCGCCTGGCTGCACGGGATCGCCACCGCGCTCGAGGCCGGAGAACAGTACCCGCTGGGCCTGGGTCCGATCGAAGGGCTGTGGCGGCGCGTGTCAGCCGGCGAGCTCGACCCCGCCCACGCCGCCCGGCTCGCCCGCGACCGGCGCGTTGCCGAGGCCCTGACGCCGCCATATCTGCGCGCACTGTCCGAGTCGCTGATCGAGCTCGGAGACACGCAGCTCGCGCTCACGCGCTACGCGATCCTGGACTCGGCGGTCGCGTCGCGTGGCGAAGCACCGGCATCGTTCGTCAAGGACGGGCTTCAGCTGACGGCAAGGGCGCTGATGAGCCGGCCGGACGCGACGGCGCTCGAGACCGCTCGCGAGCGGGGCGAGGCGGCAGTGGCGGCGGCGACGGACGCCGGCACCGAGGCGGAACTGCTCGTCAGCCTCGGGATCCTGTACCTCGATCCGTACACCGCCGACCGTGACTCGCGCGGCTATGAGGTCGATCACGCGCGCTGGCTGCTGCGTGCGGGGGACGCGGGCGCGCTGATGCCCGAGCCGGCCGAGGCGCTGCGGCTCGCGGCCGCCTACCTCCGCCGTGCGATCGCCATCGAGCCGGAGCCGCACACGCTCAAGGCGCTCGCGCAGGCGCTGATGTACACCGAGGTCGTCGGCGAGCCGGTCGATCGGGCGGAGATCGTCGCGCTCGCCGTCCGGGCGCTCGCGCTGCTGGCACCCGGCGAGCTGCCCAGCCTGCGGCTGTCGCTGATCGCGATGCTCCGCCATCTCGATCAGCCGGTGGACGCCGACGCGGTTCGGGCCACGCTCGTGCACTCGCTGGACGAGTACGCGAGGCAGTTTGGCGACCGCGTGGCGCTCGACATCTTGGTCAGTACGCGATGGCGCTCACGGAGGTCGTTCCGGTCTTGGCCGCGGGTCGTGATCGAGGCGCGCGGACTCGTCGAGCGAATCGGCGACGACCGGCTGCGCGAGCAGGCGCTGGACTCCGAGCTCAGGTTCCTGCGCCGCGCCTATACGCGCCTGCGCTTCGACGAGCGGCCGGAAGGCGGCGCACGGGCGGCGGCGGAAGCGGTCAGGGAGCGGGCGCGGGTCGATGACTGGGACGTTCGCGACCTGGCGGCGACGCTGGTCGAGCTCGGCAACGCCTCCGTGGGCTGGGACGAAGAGGCCGGTCGCGCTCGAGCTGCTCGACGAGGCGCTGGCGCTCGCGCCGCTGATGCTGCACGCGCACGGCGAGGCGGTCGCGCTCCTGCGCGCGGGCCTGCAGGTCAACATCGGCTCGCTGCGCGTCGCCGAGGGCGACGCGGTCGGAGCGATCGAGGCCTACGGCCAGGCCCTGGCCGGCCTGCTCCCGCTGAGGCTGCGCGGCAGGGTGGAGGACTGTCTCCGGCGCATCGACGACCTCGCGCTGCGCGGCGGCGCCGAGGTCGCGCAGATGGTCGTCCTCGCGCTCGCGCCGCAGGCGGTGCAGGCCGAGCAACTCGTCGGCGAGCCGGGCACGGAGCTGATCCAGCGCTGTTGCAAGCGGGCGATCGCCGGACTGGCCGGCCAGCAGGCGAATCCGGAGGTCTACGCGCTGCTGCTCGAAGTCGCCAAGGGCCTGCGTTTCGGCACCGCGCTCTACGCCGGCAGGCGCTTCGTCGAGGACGCGGAGGGACGCGAGCTGCTCGGGCAGATCGCGGAGCTCCAGGCCCAGTTGCCCAGCTCCGCCGGTGCGCTCGCATCGCGCGATCCCTCGCTGCTGCTCGACGAAGAGGTGCTGCTGAACGCCGTGGTCCGCGGCCGGCCGCGCCGTGGTCAGACCGGGGCCGAGCGGCTTGCCAATCTCCAGCAGCGCTACGACGAGCGCCTCTACCAGCGGCTGCTGACCGACGCCTCGGGGCGCGAGGCGGTACTGCTCGGCACCGACGAGATCGCAAGCGCGCTGGACGCACGCACCGCCCTGGCGATGATGTACGTGGGCGCCGGCCAACGCGGCGGCGTCGCGATCCACACGCTGATCATCACCCGCGAGGAGTGCCGCGCCGGGATCGTGGAGACCGACTTCCCAGATTCGATCGTGACGATCGGCGATGTCGAGATGACCCCGACCGGGTTCCTTGTCAGCGAGCTGCGGCGCGACCTGCGCGGCGACCCGGGCGACGCCGTGGCGACGGACTCCGCACTGCGGCTGCTCGTGTCTGACCGCGAGCGCCTGTTCGGGTGGGCGAAACAGTCGCTCGCGGAACTACGGGCAGCGGGCAAGGACCACCTGTGCGTGATCCCGCACTCCGCACTGCACCACCACCCGATCCACCTGGTCGGCGAACCCGGGAGCACGCTCGGCGAGGAGTGGATCGTCTCCTACCTGCCGAACCTCAACGTGCTCCTGTCGCGTCGCGGCGCGGCGACGATCCGCAAGCCGCGCGATCGCGAGCTGACAGGAAACGGTCTGGGGTTCACGGACTCCAACCCGCACGGGCTCCTGACGATCGACGAGTTGCTCACCGAAGGCCGACTGTCGCCGGGATCTACGACACGCGAGCGCTGCTGGACGCCGAGGCCACCGAGTCGGCCGTCCGCGAGGCGATGGAGCGCTCGCGCGCGGTGCACATCGCCACTCACGGCCGTCACAACGTCGACGCGGCCGCCTTCCAGAGCCTGTTCGTCGCGCCCTCTGAGGACTCCGACGGGCGCCTGCACGCGTACGAGATGCTCGACTTCGACCTCCGCGGCCTCGACCTCGTGACCCTGAGCGCATGCGAGACCGCGCTCGGGCGCTTCGACTCCGCCGACAACCTGCGCGGGCTGCCGGCGATGATGATGCTCTCGGGGGTGGCGAGCATCATCGGCACGCTCTGGGACGTCGAGACCACTGTCTCCGAATTCTTCTTCACCACGCTCTATCAGGCCCTGCGCGAGGACCAGGGACGCCTGGACGCCTTCGCGACCGCCCAGCGCGAGACGCGGGCCCGCCACCCGCAGTACCGCGACTGGGGCGCGTTCTACTTCACGGGCGACTGGCTGAGCTGAAGCGCGAGCGTCCTGGAGCAGCAGCTCCTCGATCTCGAGCTTCTCGGCGATCCGCCGCAGGTGCGACTTGATGCGCTGATCACCCGTTCGGCCGCGATCTGGGGAGAGCCAACGGCCGTCGCAATCTCCACCGGCTCGAGGACGCGTTGGCGATGAATGCGAGCGGCAGTGCCGGGGTCAAGAGCCGGCTGGAGCGCGCCTTCCGCGCGCTCGTGAAATCCGCTGGATTTCCGGAGCCGCCTGTGAACACGAAGGCCGAGGGGATCGAGGTCGACTTCCACTGGCCCGACCGCAGAATCGTGGTCGAGGTCGACGGGCCGAACCACCGGCGCAAGCGAACGAAGCGCGAGGACGCGCTTCGTGATCGCATCCTCACCGCCGCGGGCTACGCGTGGCTGCGGGTCACGGAGGAGGAGCTCGAGCGACGACCGGCGGCGGTCATCAACCGGCTGGGGGCCGGCGCATTCGCGCCGGCCCCCTGACCGCTCCTCCCAACGGCGTGCGGGCTACCAGCCGCCGCCGAGGTCTGGGGCCTGCTGCTGCTCCTGCTGCGCGTCCGCGGTGGCGGTCGTGTCAGGACGCTGGCCGAGCTTGATCGTGAGGGTCTTGGTCTGGCCGCCGCGGGTGACCTTGACCTGGACGGAGTCGCCGACCTTGTGCGCGTCGACGAGCGAGGAGAGGGCCGTCGAGTCGTCGACGGACTTGCCGCCGAGCGCGGTGATGACGTCGCCCGCCTGCAGGCCGCCGGTCGCGGCGGGGCCGCCGGCGGTCACCGCGCCGACCTGGGCGCCGGCGCCGGAGGCGTCCTGGGTCTGGACGCCGAGGTAGGCGTGGCTGACCTTGCCGGTCGCGCGCAGCTGGGCGACGATGCTCTTGACCGTGTTGGAGGGGATCGCGAAGCCGATGCCGACGTTGCCGGCCTGGCCGCCGGACGTGGTCGAGCCGGTGGACTCGATCTGGGAGTTGACGCCGATCACCTGGCCGGAGGCGTTGAACAGCGGGCCGCCGGAGTTGCCGGGGTTGATCGCGGCGTCGGTCTGGATGACGTCGTCGATCGAGAAGCCGTTGGGCGAGGAGATCTCGCGCTGCAGGGCGCTGACGACGCCGGTCGTGAGCGTGCGGTCCAGGCCGAACGGGTTGCCGATCGCGTAGGCCGGGTCGCCGACCTCGACGCCGCTCGAGTCGCCGAGTGCCAGCGGCTTGAGGTTGGTGGCGGAGACCTTCAGGAGCGCGAGGTCGGTCGAGGCGTCCTGGCCGACGAGCGTCGCGTCGAGATCCTTGCCGTCGCCGACCTTGGCCTTGATCCGGCCGTTGGCGCCCTCGACGACGTGGGCGTTGGTGACGATGTAGCCGTCGTTGGAGACCACGAAGCCCGAACCGGTGCCGACGCCGGTGGTGATGTAGGCGACGGAGTCCTTCGCGGACTCGTAGACGGCGTTCGGGCTGAGCTCGGAGTCGCTCGCGACCGCCGCGACGGTGTGGGTGTTCGTGATCGTGCGGACGGTGGGGGTGTCGTCGTGGAGTGCAGTGGTTGCGACGGCGCCCGCGCCACCGCCGATCGCCGCGGCGGCGGCGAGGGGGAGGAGCGGTTTGAAGATCTGCATGACACGCAGCTTCATCGCGCTCTCTGAGCGCTCCCTACGCGCCCGTTAATGGACTCATGGAGCCTGTATAAGAAGCTCATATATGGCTCTGACGCAGTACTACGTCGCCGCGAGCCTGGACGGTTTCATCGCGGAGGCCGACGACGGCCTGCAGTGGCTGTTCGACGCGGCCGACGATCCCACCACCGGCGAGGATGCGAACTACAACGCGTTCTACAACGGCGTGACCGCGATCGCGGTGGGCGCGAGCACTTACGAGATCATCGTCGGCCATGACCGGCCCTGGGGCTACGCGGGCCGCCCGACCTGGGTCTTCACGCACCGCGAGCCCCGGGTCCCCGACGACGCCGACGTCCGCTTCGTCCAGGGCTCCCCGGCCGACCACATCGCCGACATGCGCGCAGCGGCCGGCGACGGGAACCTCTGGGTGCTCGGCGGCGGCGAGCTCGCGAGCCAGTTCGCCGAGGCGGGCCTGCTCGACGAGCTGATCGTCACCTACGTGCCGGCCGTGCTCGGCACCGGGATCGGGCTGTTCGCCCGAGCCGATCGCGGGCACGCTGAGCCTCACCCGCACCGAGGAGCTCACCCGCGGCTGCGTCCAGAGCGTCTACTCGCTCAACGTGCCCTCGAGGTGACCGTGCACGGCGAAGCGGCCCTCCGCCTCGCCGAACGTCACCTTCGCCGGCAGCAGGATCGGCTTCTTGAAGCGCACCTCGGCCGTGAACGCCTCCGGCAGCCGGAGCGAGGACAGGCAGCGCGCCTTGGTCCACATCCCGTGGGCGATCGCGCGCTCGAAGCCGAACGCCTTGGCCGACCAGGCGTGCAGGTGGATCGGATTGCGGTCGCCGGAGACACCCGCGTAGCGGCGGCCGAGGTCGTCCGGCAGGCGCCACTCGGCGGTGACCGGCGGGTCCTCGAACGTCCACGCGTCACGGATCGACTCGTCGCCGTCGACCGCGCTTGAGGTTCGTGGACACCTCCTCCCACGCGAGCTCGTCGCCGACACGGACCTGGGAGCGCAGCTCGAACTGGCGGCCGCGCCGGTGCGGCCGCAGCTCGCCCACCGAGACGCTCACGGTGAGCGCCTCACCGAGCAGCAGCGCCCGGTGCTGGACGATCCGGTTGGCGATGTGGACGACCCCGACCGCGCTGAACGGCGCGTGCGCCAGCAGGTCCATGTGCATTCCGAACGCGAGCACATGTGGGTAGGTCGGCGGCAGCTCGTCGCGCAGCGTGAAGCCACAGACGTGCGCGTACTTCGCGAGCGCGACCGGGTCGACGGTCAGCGCCCGCGTCAGCACCTCCGTGGGCATCGTGTCGCCGCGGCCGGGAAGCGCGGCTCGAAGCATCGAGAGCATCACGCCCCCAGCAGCGACTGGCCGCAGACGCGGATGACGTTGCGCTCCAACCCGGATGACGCGAGCCAGGCGACCGTCTCGGCCACGTCGACCGGCAGCCCGCCCTGGCGCAGCGAGTTCATCCGCCGGCCCGCCTCACGCACGCCGACCGGCATCGACGCGGTCATCGCCGTCTCGATGAACCCCGGCGCGACCGCGTTGATCGTGAGCCCGCGTTCGAGCTCCGAGGACGAGACGAGATCGAGCAGCCCGGCCTTCGAGGTCGCGTAGTTCGTCTGGCCGGCGTTGCCGGCGATCGCGCTCATCGAAGAGACGCAGACGATCCGCCCGTCGTCGCGCAGCCGCGGCAACAGCGCCGCCGTGATCCGCTCCGGCGCGAGCAGGTTGACCTCCATCAGGCTCTGCCAGCGCTCCTCGGGCATCTTCGCCAGCGTGCGGTCCTTGGTCACGCCGGCGTTGTGGACGAGCACGTCGAGCCCGTCCGCGAAACGCTCGGCCAGCACGTCCGGCGCATCGGGCGCGGTGATGTCGAGCTCGAGATCCGCGTCCTCGAGATCGAGTCGCACGACGACCGCTCCCTCGCGCTCGAGCACCGAGGCGATCGCCGCGCCGATGCCGCGTGACGCGCCGGTGACCAGTGCGGTGCGTCCGGCCAAGCCCACCGGCGCGCCCGGGCCGACAGAAACGACCTGCCCGGACACGTAGGCCGATCGCGGGGACAAGAGAAACCGCAGCGTCGGCCCGATCCGCTCCTCGGCGCCCGGCTCGACGTGTACCAGGTTGACCGTCGCGCCGCGGCCGATCTCCTTGCCCAGCGAGCGCGTGAACCCTTCGAGCGCGCGGCGCCCGCCGCCGAGGACGATCACGCGCCCCGAAGGCAGCACGCGCTGCACCGTCGGATGGAAGAAGCGCTGCAGCTCGACGAGCTCCTCCGAGGACGTGATGCCCGTGGCGTCGAAGATCAGCGCCTTGAAGCGCTGATCGGCCGGCGCCAACGGGTTGAAGACGGCCGCGTCCAGCCCGGCCGCCGCGGCGTGCGCGCGGACGGGGTCGTCCAAGGCGGTCGCGGAGTCCACGCCCGTCGATCGCGAGCACGCGGGCGGCCGCTTCGGCCACCCGCCCCGCGCCGCCGAGCAGCACGCGGCCGGTGACGCGCGAAGCCCCGCGCTCGAGCTCCACCGGCTGCGGCAGCCCGACGCGCTTCGCCAGCCCACCCGCGACCGGCAACCGCACCAGCTGCGAATAGCGGTCGCTCATGACGCTCCGCCTTTCTGTGTGATGCGGGAGCGAGCCGCCAGGCGAGCTCCCGCCGAAGCATGCGAGGGCGCAGCCCGAGTCATGCGTCTCGCTCCAGGATCGCCACGACGCCCTGCCCGCCGGCGGCGCAGATCGAGATCACGCCACGCCCGCCGCCGCGCTCGTCGAGCGCCTTCGCGAGCCCGGCCACGATCCGCCCGCCGGTGGCCGCGAACGGATGCCCCGCCGCCAGGGACCCGCCGTTGACGTTCAGCTTCGCCCGATCGATCGAACCCAGCGCAGCGGAGCGCCCGAGCCGCTCGCGGTTGAACACCGGGTCCTTCCACGCGTTCAGCGTCGCGATCACCTGCGACGCGAACGCCTCGTGGATCTCGTAGAGGTCGAAATCCTGCAACGAGAGCGCGTTGCGCGACGAGCAGCACCGGCATCGCATACGCGGGCGCCATCAGCAGCCCCTCGCCCTTGTGCACGTGATCGACCGCCGCGGTCTGCGCGTCGACGAAGTACGCGAGCACGGGGAGCCCGCGCTCCGCGGCCCATTCCTCGGAGGCCAGCAGCACGGCCGAGGCGCCGTCGGTCAGCGGCGTCGAGTTGCCCGCGGTCATCGTGCCCTCAGGGCCGCCGAAGACCGGCTTGAGCTTCGCCAGCTTCTCGAGCGAGGAGTCCGCGCGCAGGTTCTGATCGCGCTCCAGCCCGAGGTAGGGCGAGACCAGCCCGTCGAAGAACCCGCGCTCGTACGCGGCCGCCATGTTCACGTGCGACGCGACGGCCAACGCGTCCTGCTCGTCCCGCGTCACGCCCCAGTCGCGCGCCATCAGCGCGGCGTGCTCGCCCATCGACAGGCCCGTCCGCGGCTCGGCGTTCTGCGGCACCGACGGCACGATCTGCCCCGGTCGCAGCCGCGTCAGCGTCCGTGCGCGGCGCCGGCAGGGACTTCGCCCGGTTGAGGTCGAGCAGGATGTGGCGCAGGTCCTCGTTGACGCGCGATCGGCGCGTCGGACGCCGTGTCCACGCCGCCGGCGATCCCGGCGTCGATCTGACCCAAGGCGATCTTGTTGGCGACCGCGATCACGGTCTCAAGCCCGGTGCCGCACGCCTGCTGGAGGTCATACGCCGGCGTCTCGGGCGCGAGCTTGGAGCCCGAGCACGGACTCACGGGTGAGATCGCGGTCGCGCGAGTGCTTCAGGACCGCGCCGGCGACCACTTCGCCGAGCCGCTCGCCCTCCAAGCGCGAAGCGCGAGACGAGCCCGTCGAGCGTCGCGGTCAGCATGTCCTGGTCGGACGCGTGCGCGTACGGGCCGTTGGAACGGGCGAACGGGATCCGGTTGCCGCCGATCACGGCCACGCGGCGGGTTTCGCTTCTCATCTGGTCCTCAGTCCGGGTTCGATGGTGCGGATCAGGAGCTCGGCGGTGCGCTCCGCGGACAGCTCGCCGGTGCGCAGCCACCAGCGGCCCAGCGCCTCGGCGGCGCCGAAGATGGCGACCGAGAGCGGCTCGACGGCGCGGCTCTCGGTGCGCTCCTGCAGCGAGGCGGTGACGAGCGCCTCCATCCGCGCGCGGTACTCGCCGATCGCGCAACGCGATCTCGCCGCCGCCGGGCAGCGTCTCGTCGTGCAGCACCCGCCACGCCTCGCCGTCGGAGTCCAGGAAGGCGAAGAACGCGTGGATTCCCGCGCGCAGCGCCGCGGGCGCGTCGGGCGCACTCGCCACGGCGGACACGACCGACTCCACCAGCGCATCGGCGGCGGGCTTCATGCACGCCAGGAACAGCTGTTCCTTGTTGCCGTAGTAGTTGTAGAGCAGCGGCTTCGTGACCCCGACCTGCGCGGCGACGGCGTCCATCGTCACGTCCGCGTAGCCGCGCGCGGCGAACAGCTCCCGCGCCGTGTCGAGCATCTGCCGCTCCCGCTCGGCGCGGGGGAGCCGGGTCCTCACGCGGCGACCTCGGCCGCCACGACGCGCGCGTCGCCCAGGGCGTTCTCCGGCACGCCGAAGGCGTCGACCAGTTCGCGGGCGTGCGGGCGCAGCGAGGCGCAGAGCGCGTTGACGGTCTTCACCACGGCCTTCGAGCGCGCGCCCGACAGCCGTCCGTGCTCCTGGTAGTAGCCGCGCTCGGCCTCGATCGTGTGCAGCGCGTAGAGGTTGCGGAGCGTCGCCACCGCGGGATCGTCCGGGAACGACTCCAGCACCACCAGGTCGACCCACGAGCGCGCCGCCTCGATCACGTGGTCCTGGCAGTCGACGAGCACGGCGAACGGATCGCGGCCGGCGTCGATGCCGCCCTTCAGCCGCCGCGCCGCGCCGGCGAGCAGGTGCTCGTGGCGCCAGCGGAACAGGTCGAGCTGCGTCTTGCGCTCCAGCAGGTCGGCGTCGTCGTCACGGCCGGGCAGCAGCGAGTCGGCGAGCTTGCGCAGCGCCGTGCGCTCGGTCAGCACGCCGAGCGCCTGCCCGGCGACGAACTGCGCCATCCCGAGCGGGTCGAGCTCGCCGAACGCGTCCTTGTAGTCGGTCAGCAGGTTCTTGGCGGCGAGCTGCAGCAGGATCGTGTTGTCGCCCTCGAAGGTGGTGAAGACGTCGGTGTCGGCCTTCAGCGCCGCGAAGCGGCTGGAGCGCAGGTAGCCCGCGCCGCCACAGGCCTCGCGGCAGCTGCCGATCGTCTCGCTCGCGTGCCAGGTGGCGACGGCCTTGACGCCGGCGGCGAGCGTCTCGAGCTCGCGCCGAGAGCGGTCGTCCGCGTTCTCGTTCGTGAACACCTCGTGCAGCTGATCGACCAGCCGCTGCTGGGCGAAGGACAGCGCGTAGGTCTTGGCGAGCGCCGGAAGCAGCCGCCGCTGATGCGTGCGGTAGTCCAGCAGCAGCGCCTCCTGCGCGCCCGGGCGGCCCGAACTGGCGCCGCTCCAGCGCGCGCCGGACCGCGATCGTCAGCGCGACCTTGGACGCGCTGATCGACGCGCCGCAGACGCTGATGCGGCCCTGGATCAGCGTGCCGATCATCGTGAAGAAGCGCTTGGTCGGGTTCTCGATCGGGCTGAAGTACGTCCCGTCGGGCGAGACCTGCGCGTAGTGGTCGAGCAGGTTCTCGCGCGGGACGCGCACGTGGTCGAACCAGATCCGCCCGTTGTCGACGCCGTTGAGCCCGAGCTTGGCGCCGCAGTCCTCGAGGCGCACGCCGGGCAGCGGCTCGCCGTCCTCGTCGCGGATCGGCGACCAGCAGCGCGTGGACGCCCCGCTCCTCGCCGCCGGTGTGCAGCTGGGCGAAGACGACGGCCATGCGCCCGTCGCGGGCGGCGTTGCCGATGTAGTCCTTGCGCGCGTCGTCGTCGGGCGTGTGGACGACGAACTCCTCGCGCTCGGCGTCGTAGGTCGCGGTCGTCGTCGAGCGCCTGGACGTTCGAGCCGTGGCCGGTCTCGGTCATGGCGAAGCAGCCGGGGAGGTCGAACGCGGCGACGTCGCGCAGGTAGCGCTCGTGATGGCGCTCGGTGCCGAGGTGCAGGATCGCGCCGCCGAACAGGCCGAACTGGACGCCGCACTTGACCAGCAGCGACAGGTCGCCCATCGCGAGCGTCTCGAACGCCGTCACGCTCTGGCCCGGGGAGCCCTTGCCGCCGTACTCGACGGGATACCCGATCGCCGTGTCTCCCTGGGAGGACAGCTCGCGCGCCCACGCGAGCACGCGCTCGCGGTGCTCCTCCATCGGCAGGTCGTCGACCGGCTCGTTTCCGGGCTCAGACAGCCACCAGCGAACCCGGTCCCGGGTTTCCGGATAGCGACCGTCGAGCAGCGTCCGCAGCGTCTCAGTGGTGCCCATGCGTCCAAGTTACCCGGGTATAAATTTAAGTATCGGCAATGTGACGCAACACACGCTCAAGGAAATGCGCCGCGCTGCCGATACGCGAGATTGGATGCGCTGTCGCCTGATTGCTTTGACCGCTGCGATGCTGGTCGCCACTCCCGCTGCCGCCCAGGCGGCCGAGGGCGACATCATCGTCCAGCACGTTCCGGGCCTCGACGGCGCCGAGCGGCGCGACCTGCGCAAGGACGCGGGCGTCAGGCTCGTCGACCCGCTGACGGCGGTCGAGGACACCCAGCTCGTCAAAGCCCCGGCCCGCCGGCGCGACGAGGCGCTCAGCGCGCTGCGCGCCGACGACGACGTGGTCTACGCGGAGTTCGATCAGCGTGTGACCCTCACCCGCATCCCCGACGACACCGCCTTCGGCTCGCTCTGGGGCCTGCACAACACCGGCCAGTCGATCGCCGTCCAAGGCGGGCCTCGCCGGAGCCGACATCGACGCGACCGAGGCCTGGGACCAGACCATGGGCGCGGGCGTCACCGTCGCCGTCGTGGATACGGGCATCAACGCCGAACACGTCGACCTGGCCGATCAGATCACCGGCAACCCGGCCGAGATCGACGGTCTGCCCGGCGTCGACGACGATCACAACGGCTACGTCGACGACTACCGCGGCTGGGACTTCGTCAGCGGCGACAACCTTCCTCAGGACGGCAACGGGCACGGCACCCACGTGTCCGGCACGATCGCCGCGAAGGGCGACAACAGCACCGGCGTGATCGGCGTCGCGCCTGAGTCCAAGGTCATGCCGCTGCGAGTACTCGGTAACAGCGGCTCGGGCTACATGAGCGACATCGCGGCCGCGTTCGCGTACGCGGGCGACCTCGGCGTACGGGTCGTCAACGCCTCGATCGGCGGCGGCTACTCGCGCACGCTCGAGAACACGATCGCCGCGCATCCCAACACGCTCTACGTCGTCGCGGCCGGCAACGACGGCGCCAACGCCGACACCGACTCCGGCTCCTTCCCGTGCGCGATGCCGGAGGCCAACGTCGTCTGCGTCGGCGCCACCGACAACCGCGACGACCTCGCGTCCTTCTCCAACCGCGGCAAGACCGCGGTCGATCTCTTCGCACCGGGCGTCGCGATCCTCTCGACCTACCGGGGCTCCACGTCGGCGTACCTCTACCTCAGCGGGACGTCGATGGCCACGCCGCACGTCGCCGGGGCCGCCGCGCTGGCGCTCTCGGCCACGCCGTCCGCCTCGACCGCTTTCGTGCGCTGGTCGCTGCTCTCCTCCGTCGACGCCAAGCCGGCCCTCGGCGCCATCTCCGTCACCGGCGGGCGACTGAACGCCAACGCCGCGGTGACCGCGATCAAGGGCGAGCCGCCCGCGCTGGCCTCGACGCCCGTCGAGGTGCTTCCGACTCCGACTCCGACGCCGACCCGCCGTCCCCGACGCCCATGCCGGTGGCGCCCGTAGCGACGCCGGTCCCCGTGGCCCCCGTCACTCCCGTCCTGACGCCCGCAGCGACCCCGACGCCCGCGCCGGTGCTCTCGAAGATCTCCGTCTCCGGCTCGCTGCGCACCAGGAAGGCGAAGCTCCGCGTGAGCTTCTCGGTCGATCACTCGACCCGGGTCCGCTTCTCGATCACCCGCCGCGGCGCGAAGCGCCCGCTCGCGAGCTGGTCGGTTCGGGCCCACGCCGGCCGCAACTCCGTGAAGTTCACGCGCAAGCTGCCGACCGGCCGCACGCTGAAGCGGGGCGCCTACAGGCTGGCCGTTCGCCTCTCTGCCGGCCCGGCGGCCTCAGGGTCCAAGCTCATCCGCGTCCCTTAAGTCGCTTCGGGACCGGGAAGGGCGAGAGGTGGTCCACCGCCTTGCCCGCGAACACGCGCGGCTCCAGCTTGAGCGCGAGATCGCCGAGTTCCCGGCGTTCTGCCGCGCGTGAGCGTTGCGGGATGACGCACCAGCTCGGCCATCCGCCGCCGCTCTTCGGGCGTCAGAACGCCGAGGTGACGGCGTGCGAGAAGCGCGAGCTGGACGACGGCGACGAATTTCAGGAACGGCATACGCCGGACGGTGCGGAACATGGGAACGAACCTACCCGGATAGTTGGCGCATTAGCGCTCATCGCCACGCCGATCTACCAGAACGCACTCATGCCACACGCGCTTCTCTCGTCTCCGCCGGCCCTGGCGCTCCTTCCGGATGCGGCGCTGGTGCTGGACGCGCAAGGCCAGGTGGTGTCCGCGAGCCCGCTGAGCGCCGCGATGTTCGGCGTCGACCCGACCGGTCGCGACCTCACGGACCTGATCCCCGACCCGGCACGGCTCTGGGGGTCGATAGAGGGGGTCCAGAGCGGCGGAACCGTCGCCCTCGTCCCGCTCGCAGGCCGGCGCTTCGACGGCGTGCCGTTCGCGCTCGACGTCAGCGCGCGGCTGCTCGCCGGCGGCGGGCTTCTGCTCGTGCTGCGCGAGCTCGACCGCAACGAGCCCGGGACCCTCGACGCCGCCTTCGACGCGATGCCGCTGGGCATGGCGCTGTTCAACACCGACGGCGAGTACGTGCGCGTCAACGGCGCTCTGTGCGCGCTGCTCGGTCGCGTGCCGTCCGAGCTGATCGGCACGCGCGACCAGGAGCTGACGCACCCTGACGACCGCCAGAGCGACATCGAAGCCGCCTGGCGGATCCTCAGAGGCGAGCTGAGCACCTGGCAATGCGAGAAGCGCTTCGTGCGCCCGGACGGCTCGATCGTCTGGACGCTTGCGAGCCTCACCTTCCTGCGCGACGAGTTCGGGCGCCCGATCTGCTGGGTCGGTCAGTTCCAGGACGTCACCGAGCTGCGGCGGATGGCCTCGCGCGATCCGCTCACCGACGCGCTCAACCGCCGCGCCTTCGACGTCGAGCTCGCCCGCTGCTCGGTCTCCGGGCACGAGGCTTCGCTGATCCTGCTCGATCTCGACGGCTTCAAGGACATCAACGACGCACACGGACATCACGCGGGCGACGAGCTGCTGCGTCAGACCGCGGACACGATCCGCGGCCGGCTGCGGCACAACGACGTGCTCGCGCGTCTCGGCGGGGACGAGTTCGTCGTGCTGCTCCCGCACAGCGAAGTCGAGCAGGCCGCACTGGTGGCGACCGACCTCGCCGTACTCGTCGCCGCCCAGCGCTTCCACTTCGACGGCGTCGAGCGGACGATCACGGCCAGTGTCGGCCTCGCGCGCGTCGGGCTGCCGCTCCAGACCCTCTCCGCGGCCGATCGTGCGATGTATGCGGCCAAGGCCGCCGGCGGCGGTCGCGTGCGCCGCGCTCACTAGCTTCACATCCTGTCGATTTAGTTGTGCCACAATTCGTGGCGTGAGTGAGCTAACTCGTCGTCGCCTGATCGCCGGTGGACTCCCGTTGCTGGGCGCCGGCGGCGCGCTGCTGCATGCCTCGAAGGCCGGCGGCCATGCCGGGATGCAGGGCCACGCGGGCCACGACGGCGGGCACGCGAACTTCCGCGGTGGCGTGGCGGTCGACCATGCGGGCAATGGCTTCGACCCGCACGAGATCGTGCGCGACTTCGACTGGGGCAAGACGAGCCGGCTGCCCAACGGGCGCGTGCTGCGCGAGTGGGAGCTGCACGCGATCGACCGCGAGATCGAGATCATGCCCGGCGTCTCGTTCGCCGCCTGGACGTACAACGGGCGGATTCCCGGACCGACCCTGCGTGCCCGAGAGGGCGACCGGCTGCGGATCACGTTCGCCAACGGCTCCGCGCATCCGCACACGATCCACTTCCACGGCGTCCATCCGGCCGAGCAGGACGGTGTACCCGGCCTCGGCGCGGGTGAGATCGCGCCGGGCGGCAGCACCGTCTACGAGTTCGACGCCCTGCCCGCCGGGTTGCACCTCTACCACTGTCACGTCCGGCCGCTGGCCGAGCACATCGCGAAGGGGCTCTACGGCGCGTTCATCATCGACCCGGCCGAGCCGCGCGAGGAGGCCGACGAGCTGGTGATGGTCATGAACGGGTTCGACACGAACTTCGACCGCGCCAACGAGGTCTACGCGGCCAACACGATCGGCTTCGCGTACATGGACCGCCCGATCACCGTGCGGCTCGGGGACCTCGTGCGGGTGTACCTCGTCAACGTGCTCGAGTACGACCTGATCAACTCGTTCCACCTGCACGGCAACCTGTTCGACTACTTCCCGACAGGGACCGGCAAGACGCCGTCCGAGCACACCGACACGGTGATGCTGTGCCAGGGGCAGCGCGGGATTCTCCAATGGCGCTTCGCCCATCCCGGCAAGTACATGTTCCATGCCCACCAGTCCGAGTTCACGGAACTCGGCTGGCAGGGCTTCTTCGAGGTCGCCTGATGGGCACCGCGACACGTGCGCGGCGGGTTCCGGTCTGGGTGCTCGGCCTGGTGCCACTGCTGTTCGTCGCGGGCGGTATCGCGCTGTTCATGGCGCTCGACGCGCCCGGCCTGGGCGAGCGGCGCGGCCCGCCGGCGGAGGAACTCGCGGTCGAGCGGACCGTCCTCGAGCCGGGGGTGATCGAGCTGACGGTGCGCAACGACGGGGCGGACGCGGTCTCGATCGCGCAGGTCGTCGTCAACGACGCGTTCACGCAGTTCTCGGGCGCGGACGAGCCGATCGGCCGGCTGGAGACGGCGACCGTTGACGTCAGACAACCGTGGGTCGAGGGCGAGGCCTACGAGGTCGCGCTGCTCACCTCGACGGGCGGGACGATCGTGCATGAGATCCCGGTCGCGGTCGAGACGCCCTCCGCCGACCTCGGCTTCTTCGGGCTGATGGCGCTGCTCGGCCTCTACGTCGGCATCATCCCGGTCGCCCTCGGGATGCTGTGGCTGCCGTGGATCCGCCGCGTGCCCGCGGAGTGGCTGCGCGCGTTGTTGGCGCTGACCGTCGGGCTGCTCGCCTTCCTCGCCGTCGACGCGACGCTCGAGGGCCTCGAGATCGCGGGCGGGGGCTCGCAGGCGTTCGGCGGCGCGGCGCTGGTCTTCGTCGGCGCGATCGTCGCCTACCTGGCACTCAGCGCCGTCTCCACGTGGCTCGGGCGCCGCGCCGCGGCCGGCTCCGCGACGCTCGTCGCGGTGGGGATCGGGCTCCACAACCTCGGCGAGGGCGTGGCCATCGGCGCCGCCTACACGACCGGCGCGCTGGCGCTGGGCGCGTTCCTCGTCGTCGGGTTCGCGCTGCACAACACGACCGAGGGCCTCGCGATCGTCGCACCGCTGGCCAACACCCGCGCGACGCCCCGCCGGCTGATCGGCCTGGGCCTGCTCGCCGGCGCCCCGGCCGTGCTCGGGGCCTGGATCGGGGCGGCGGCGTTCAACGCCTCGCTCGCCGCGTTCCTGTTCGGCTTCGGTGCGGGCGCGATCGTGCAGGTGATCGTCACGCTGGTGCCGAATCTGCGCGATGGCGAGGGTCGTGTGCTTCATCCGGCCGCCGTGACGGGCATCCTTGGAGGTATGGCATTGATGTTCGCGACCGGCCTGTTGGTGGCCGCCTGATGGCCGCGGCGCAACGGGCGCGTCCTTCGGAGGCCATCGAGGACTACGCGAAGGCGATCTATTCGCTGGCGCGCCAGGGCGACGGAACCGTGGCCACCAACGCGCTGGCGGAGCGCCTGGGTGTGACGCCGGCGTCGGTCTCGGCGATGGTCAAGAAGCTCGACGAGCGGGGCCTGGTGCGGCACGTTCGCTACAAGGGCGTCGCGCTGACGCCCGACGGCGAGCGCGTGGCGCTGGAGGTCATGCGCCACCACCGGCTCCTGGAGACGTATCTGGCCGAGCACCTCGGCGTGCCGTGGGATCGCGTCCACGAGGAGGCCGAGGCGCTCGAGCACGTGCTCTCGGAGTACCTCGAGGCCAAGATCGCGGCCAAGCTCGGGCATCCGACCCACGATCCGCATGGCGATCCGATCCCGACCGCCGCACTGGAGATCGAGGAGACCGAGAGCCTGCGGCTCGCGGACCTGGAGGCCGGCGACCGCGGTCGCTTCGTGCGCGTCTCGGACTCCGATCCGGCGATGCTGCGCTATCTCGACGAGCGCGGCGTCGGGCTGGGCGACGAGCTGGAGGTCCTGGAGCGCCAGCCCTTCGACGGGCCGCTGACGGTCCGCTTCGGCGACGAGTTGCACGTTCTCGGCGGGACGCTGGCGCGTGCGATGCGGGTCGAGCGCGCTTCTTCGGGGTAGCCGTACTTCACATCATGTACCCCTGGGGGGTATAGTTACCGCAACGGCGGCCGATACCCCTAGGCCGTATACTCCCCGGAACCGTGAAGGACGCTCCCATGACATTGATCTACCGCGTTGACGGCATGAGTTGCGATCACTGCGTGGTTGCCGTGACCGGCGAGGTCGGCGAGGTCGCCGGCGTGCGGGAGGTCGACGTCGACCTCGAGACCAAGCTCGTACGCGTGACCGGCGCCGCCATCGACGAGACCGCGATCATCGCGGCGATCGACGAGGCCGGCTACGACGCGGTCTCGGCGTGAGCGTTTCTCTGAAGCTGGCGGGGTTCGCCGCCCTGCTCGCGCTGGTCTTCGGCGTCTCCGTCGCGGTCGGGAAGACGATCGGTCCCGATCGCGACGGCGCCCCCACGCTCGGGGACGCCGGCTCCGCCGATCGCCACGGTGGCGACATGCCGATGGCCGGCCACGACGCCGCCGATCCGGTACGCGGCCTCTCGGTCTCCGACCAGGGCCTGCGCCTCTCACTCGCTACCACGACGCTCCCGCGCGGCACCGCCTCCACGCTGCGCTTCGCGATCCGTGACGCCGCCGGCCCGGTGCGCGACTTCGAGGTCAGTCACGAGCAGCGGATGCACCTGATCGTCGTCCGCCGCGACGGGACCGGCTTCCAGCACCTGCACCCGACGCTCGGCGCCGACGGCACCTGGAGCGCGCCGATCACGCTGCCCGACGCGGGCGCCTACCGCGTGTTCGCGGACTTCAAGCGCGACGGGCGCGCGTTCACGCTCGCGTCCGATCTCACGGTCGACGGTCCGGCCGCCTACGCGCCGTTCCCCGCGCCTTCGACGAGCACCGAGATCGACGGATACCGCGTCGAGCTGGACGCCACCGGCCACACGCTCGCCTTCGCGATCACGCGCGCCGGCCAGCCCGTCGAGACGGAGCCCTATCTGGGCGCCGGCGGTCACCTGGTCGCGCTGCGCGAGGGCGATCTCGCCTTCCTGCACGTCCACCCGACCGGCGACGGCGTCGAGTTCGCGACCGAACTGGACAAGGACAGCCGCTACCGCCTGTACCTGCAGTTCAAGCACGGCGGCCGGGTCCACACCGCGGAGTTCACGCGATGAGCACGACGATCGAACTGCCGATCACGGGCATGACCTGCGCCTCGTGCGCGAACCGGATCGAGCGCAAGCTCAACAAGCTCGACGGCGTCCATGCGAGCGTCAACTACGCCACCGAGAAGGCGACCGTCGACTACGACCCGGAGGCCGTGGCGCCCGACGCGCTCGTCGGCGCGGTCGAGTCCGCGGGCTACGGCGCGAAGCTGCCGTCCGCCGAGCAACCCGCGGCAGAGGTCGACGAGACCGCGCCGCTGCGCTTCCGGCTGATCCTCTCGGCCGTCCTCACGCTGCCGGTGCTGCTGGTCTCGATGATTCCGGCGCTGCAGTTCGACAACTGGCAGTGGCTGGCGCTCAACTTCGCCACGCCGGTCGTGCTCTGGGGCGCCTGGCCGTTTCACCGCGCCGCCTGGGCCAACCTGCGCCACGGCACCGCGACGATGGACACGCTGATCAGCCTCGGCACGCTCTCGGCCTGGCTGTGGTCGCTGTACGCGCTGATCCTCGGCGACGCCGGGATGGCCGGCATGCGCATGAGCTTCGACCTGCTCCCGCGCTCGGGCGGCGGCGCCGACGAGATCTACCTGGAGACGGCCTCGGTCGTCACCACCTTCATCCTCGCCGGCCGCTACTTCGAGGCGCGCGCCAAGCGCCGCGCCGGCGCCGCGCTGAAGGCGCTGCTCGAGCTCGGGGCCAAGGAGGTCACGCTGCTCGACGGTCGCACGATCGCGATCGAGGATCTCGCGGTGGGCGACCGCTTCGTGGTCCGCCCGGGCGAGAAGGTGGCCACCGACGGCATCGTCGAGGAAGGCCACTCGGCCATCGACATGAGCCTGCTGACCGGGGAGTCGGTGCCGGTCGAGGTCCAGCCCGGCTCCGAGGTCGCGGGCGCGACGGTCAACTCCGGCGGGCGGCTCGTCGTCCGCGCGACCAAGGTCGGTGCCGATACCGCGCTGGCGCAGATCGGCCGGCTCGTCACGGCGGCGCAGACCGGCAAGGCGCCGGTGCAGCGCCTCGCCGACCGGATCTCGGGCGTCTTCGTGCCGGTCGTCATCGTCCTCTCCGTCGCCACCCTGGGCTTCTGGCTCGGGACCGGGGAGAGCGCGACGTTCGCGTTCACCGCGGCCGTCGCCGTCCTGATCATCGCCTGCCCGTGCGCGCTCGGGCTCGCGACGCCTGTGGCGCTGATGGTCGGCACCGGTCGCGGCGCCCAGCTCGGGCTGCTGATCAAGGGCCCCGAGGTGCTCGAGTCCACCCGCCGCGTCGACACCATCGTGCTCGACAAGACCGGCACGGTCACGAGCGGCAAGATGACGCTGGTCGACGTGATCGCGGCGGACCGCGCCGAGGCGCTGCGGCTCGTCGGCTCGCTCGAGCACTTCTCCGAGCACCCGATCGCGCGGGCGATCGCGAGCGCCGTCGAGGAGTACGGCGTCGTCGAGGACTTCACGAACCGCGCGGGCCTCGGCGTCGAGGGCATCGTCGACGGCCGCAGCGTGGTCGCCGGCCGGCCGGCGCTGTTCGAGCGGCTGCCGGCCGAGCTCGACGAGGCCCGTCGCGAGGCCGAGCGTCACGGGCGCACCGCCGTGGTCGGCGGCTGGGACGGCGAGGCGAAGGCCGTCTTCGTCGTCGCCGACACGGTCAAGCCGACGTCCGCCGAGGCGATCGCGAAGCTCCGCGCGCTCGGCCTGCGCCCGGTGCTCCTGACGGGCGACAACGAGACGACGGCCCGCGCGGTCGCGGCCGAGGTCGGCATCGACGAGGTGATCGCCGAGGTCCTACCGGCCGAGAAGGCCGACGTGATCCGGCGGCTGCAGTCCGAAGGCCGTGTCGTGGCGATGGTCGGCGACGGCGTCAACGACGCCCCCGCGCTGGCCCAGGCCGACCTCGGGCTGGCGATCGGCACCGGCACCGACGTCGCGATCGAGGCCTCCGACCTCACGCTCGTCTCCGGCGACCTGCGCGCCGCGGGCGACGCGATCCGCCTCTCGCGCGCGACGCTGCGCACGATCAAGCAGAACCTGGCGTGGGCCTTCGGCTACAACGTCGCCGCGATCCCGCTGGCGATGGTCGGGCTGCTCAACCCGGTGATCGCCGGAGCGGCGATGGCGCTCTCGAGCCTCAGCGTGGTCGCCAACGCCCTGCGGCTGAGGCGCTTCAACGCGTGAGGTCGTAATACCAGTCGTTGCTCCGGCCGAAGACGCCCTTCGGGAACTCGAACCCGACCTCGCCGAGCAGCGTGAAGCCGACCTTCCGGCAGACGGCGTTGGACGGGCCGTTCGCGGGCGGCGGGAAGGCATGCACGGCACGTGGCCCGTCGCTCGCGCGGGCCGCCTCCAGCGCGAGCCGTGTCGCCTCGGTGGCGATCCCGCGGCCCTGGAACGCCGGTAGGACGGACCAGCCCATCTCGTAGACCTGCTCGCCCTGCCACTCGTGCTCCCAGTAACCGACCCAGCCGGCACCGACGCCGTCGCACGTGATCTTCAAGCACCCGGGGAAGCCGAGGTAGCGGTGGTGGCGCTCGACGATCTTCTCCGGCGCCTCGGGCCCGCCGAGGTGCTCCATCATCACCGGGTCGCCGAGCAGCGCCTGCAGGAGCGGCAGGTCGTCTTCACCCCAGGGTTCCAAGCGGACCGTCATGCGACGTATTGTCCCGCGCATGCCCGACACCTTCGTCACCGGCGTCGACTTCGTCGCGCTCCAGACCCGTGACCACGCCGCCGCCGCCAAGTTCTACGGCGAGACACTCGGCCTCCCGTTCGTCAAGACGTGGGGCTCGATGCCCGCGTCCGAATTCCAGGCCGGGAACCTCACACTCGCGGTGATGCAGTCCGACGCGTTCGGCATCGAGTTCGCGCCGTCGAGCTCGATGGTCGCGCTCGCCGTCGACGACGTCGAAGCGGTCCGCGCGCGGCTCGAGGGCGAGGGCATCGAGTTCCGCGGTCAGGTTCTTGACTCAGGCGTCTGCCACCAGGCGTTCTTCGCCGACCCGGACGGCAATCTGCTCGCCCTGCACCACCGCTACGTACCGGCGTAGACGATCCAGAACAGCTCGGCCTCGGATTGGCCGAGGTTACGCCAGCCCGCGATCTGCTCGCTGTCGGCGACCAGGACCTCGCCGTGGCGGATCGCCGGCGCCTGGCCGGCGACCTGAACCTGCACGAGCCCGCTGGCGACGGCGACGATGCCCGTCCCAGGCAGGGTCTCGGCCGGCGCTCCGGACTCTCGCGGGCCGAGATGGACGAGATCGATCCGCAGATCGGTGCTCCCGTTGCCGAGCAGCGCCACGGTGTGCTCGAGCCCGTCGCGCGGATCGTCGGTGCGCCGCCCGATCCGGTAGAGGCCCGGATCCTCGCCGCGTAGGAGGTCGTCGATCGTGATCCCGAGCGCCGCCGCCAGGCGCACGAGCGTGCTCAGCGAGAGCCCGCGCTCGGAGCGCTCGACCTGGGAGATCGCGCTCGCCGAGACGCCTGCGAGATCGCCGAGATCGTGCTGGCTGAGGTGGCGCGTCCGGCGCAGGGCTCGCAGCGAGGCCGCCACGCGGCCGGAGAGCTCCGCTGGCGCCAGCACCGGCCGCCCGGCTTCGTGGTGCCAATGCAGGACGGTTCCGCGGACCGTGTCGTCGCGGCCCTCCGCCTTGGCGACGCGGACGCTGCGCTCATCGACGCGCAGGACGCATTGGGTTACCGAGTGCACGGTCTCCTGGACCGCGTCCGGCGTCCGGACGCTCATCGACCAGTAGGCGATCGCGCCGAGCTCGAGCAGCATCGGGCAGCAGCGGGCGAAGAAGTCGCGCGTCAGGTTTGCGCCCCACGCCCGCACCATCGCGTCCATCGAGTCGAACATCAGCAGGCGGTGCCCGCGCGGCTGGCTCAGCCGGTGCACCTCGCGCAGCAGATCGGCGGGCTGAGCGAGCGCGCCGCGAGCTCCGGCCTCGACGACCGCCATGCCGGGGATGTCGCGGTAGGTCGGGGTCTCGCCGAGCGAGATCGAGCGTCTTGGATATGAACACGGCGCTCTGGCGGGCGATCGAGCGGTAGAACGGCTCGGCCGCCGGTCCGTCGAACTGCCAGACGACGTTGTCGCCCCAGTAAAGGCCGCCGAGGACGTGGTCGAGCGCGTCGAGTCCGGTGCTGACCCGCTGCTCGGGCTGATGTGTGTCAAGCATGGCTAACTGCCGTAGAGCATGTCACGTGGATGTCAGGAATCTACCGGCGCCCGGTCTGTAAGCAGTGCTGTCGAAGCTTTGACGGTCCGACCAAGAGTGCATTGAATCCGCTCCAGCGGCTCAACCCCTGTGGAGAACCGCCGCGGTTAGAGCGGAGGGGTGGGCGAGCCGCAGCGCTTGAGGAGATCCCTCTGTCCGGGGGAAGGAGACGCTGTGACCGTCAACGGGACGATGTCGGACTGGTCCGAGAGCATCGAGGGCAACGCGCCTGTCGAGTTCGTGGACTCCTGTCTGCGCGGCGTGGGCCAGGTCTGCTTCATGAACAACCCGATCACCGGGCTCGCGATCCTGGTGGCGATGTTCGTGGCCGAGCCGTGGCTCGGTTTCGCGGGCGTCCTGGGCGTCGCCGTCTCCACGCTGGCCGCGATCTTGATCGGGATGGACAACGGCGCCATCCGAGCCGGTCTCTTCGGGTTCAACGGCGTGCTCGTCGGCGCCGGGCTCTCGCTCTTCCTGCAGCCGAACTGGGACATCGTCGTCATGGTCTGGATCGTCGTGATCGCGGCGTTCTCGACCGTGCTGCACGCCGCGCTCGCCTCCGTCTTCATCGGCTCCTTCAAGGTGCCGCCGTTCACGCTGGCGTTCAACTTCATGACGCTGATCTTCCTGATCGGCGCGCTGAACTTCGCCAACGGCCGCGTCGGCGGCCTGATTGCGCCGGCCGACGCCCAGGTGACCGGCGGCTCGGTCTCCAACACGCTGCGCTCCGCCGCCGACGCAGCCACGGCCAACAACGTCGAGGGCGTCTTCAACGCGGTCTTCCGCGGCATCGGCCAGTTGTTCTTCGCGAACAGCATCTGGGCCGGGATCATCATCGTCGTCGGTCTCGCCGTGTGCTCGCGGATCGCGGCGATCTTCGCCGTCGTGGGCTCCGCGGTCGGGATGCTCACGGGCTTGGCGCTCGGCGCCAGCGGAGTCGCGATCTACAACGGCTTGTGGGGGTTCAACTCCTTCGACGCCGCGCTCGCCGTCGGCGGCGTGTTCTTCGTGCTGACGTTCCGGTCGGCGATCCTCGCCGTCGCGTGCGCCGTCCTCGCCGCGCTGCTCTTCGGTGCGATCGCCTCGCTCTTCACCCCCTGGGGCCTGCCGGCCCTGACGCTGCCCTTCTGCTTCGCGACGCTGGCCTTCGTCCTGCTGAAGGGGGCCTCGACGAAGCTCGCGCCGATCGAGGTCGAGGACATCACCACACCCGAGGAGCACCTCAGCCGCGCCCGCGGTGAGCACGCGGCGGGTGTCGGGCGCGACGCCGTACCGGTCTAGCCGTCAACTGATCGAAGTGGAGGAGTAGGCACATGCCGAAGAATCTGTTCCCGCTGGACAACACCAAGAAGTTCACCGACCAGAAGCATTGCGGCCACAACCGCTGGCACCCGGACATCCCGCCGAACGTGAGCGTCAAGCCAGGCGAGGTCTTCCGCGCCGACTGCCGTGAGTGGTTCGATGGCGCGATCAAGAACGACGATTCGGCCGACGACGTCCGCAACGCGCCGCTGGCCGGCGTCCACGTGCTCAGCGGGCCCTTCCGCGTGGAGGGCGCTCAGCCCGGCGACCTGCTGGTCGTCGACATCCTCGAGATCGATGCCTGCCTGGACGCGGACGAGGGCCCGTATTCCGGCATGGGCTGGGGCTACACGGGCGTGTTCGCCAAGTCCAACGGCGGCGGGTTCCTGACCGAGCGCTTCCCCGACGCCTACAAGGTGATCTGGGACTTCCGGGGCGACGTCGCGACCTCGCGGCACATCCCCGAGTGCTCGTATGTGGGCATCCACCACCCCGGGCTCATGGGCACCGCGCCGTCGGCGGAGCTGCTCGCGAAGTGGACCAAGCGCGAGACCGACCTGATCGCGACCGACCCCGACCGCGTGCCGCCGCTGGCGCTCCCGCCGCTCCCGGACTCGGCGATCCTGGGCACCTTGAGCGGCGCCGAGTTCGACCGCGTCGCCGGCGAGGCCGCCCGCACCGCACCGCCGCGAGAGAACGGCGGCAACCAGGACATCAAGAACTTCACCGCCGGGACGCGCGTCTTCTACCCGGTCTTCGTCGAGGGGGCGAACCTCTCCTTCGGCGACCTGCACTTCTCCCAGGGCGACGGCGAGATCACGTTCTGTGGCGCGATCGAGATGGGCGGGTACATGGACCTGTCCGTCGACCTGATCAAGGGCGGCATGGACACCTACGGGGTCTATGAGAACGCGATCTTCATGCCGGGTCTGCGCGACCCGCAGTACTCGGAGTGGATCGCCTTCTCCGGCGTCTCGGTCGATCTCAACGGCAAGCAGCACTACCTGGACTCGCAGCTCTCCTACGAGCGGGCCTGCCATCACGCCATCGACTACCTGATGAAGTTCGGCTACACCGACATCCAGGCGTACATGATCCTGGGCACGGCGCCGATCGAGGGCCGCTTCTCCGGCGTGGTCGACATCCCGAACTCCTGCGCGACGGTCTACATCCCGCGGCGGATCTTCGACTTCGACGTCGCCCCCGGCCCGGGCAAGCCGCATCAGGTCAAGCAGGGGATGCAGGTCCCGAAGTCGGCCAATTAGGAGCGGTTGAAGTGGCGATCTACGAGTATCGGTGCGAGCAGGACGGCGCGTTCGAGGTCACCCTGCCGATCGGCACGGCGCCGGCGTCGGTCGCCTGCCCGGAGTGCGCGAGCGGGTCTGACCGGGTCTTCACCAACCCCATGGTCTCGTTCGCGCCGCGGGCGCTGGTCGCGGCGCTCGATCGCGAGGAGAAGTCGCGCTACGAGCCCGAGGTCGTGACGTCGCTGCCTCGCAACGGGGCGCGCAAGGCGACGCCGGTCGCCCGGATGACGCCGGCCCTGGCGAGGCTGCCACGGCCCTGAGAAACCCGGTGAACGACCAGCCACAACGCCTGGAGGGCGTCAAACTCGGGGCTGTCGGGCTGGCAGGCCATCATCGCCTGCCCGACCCCCCGCGTCTGGCGTCGGTGGCGACTAGCTGACGCGCTCCGCCCCGGTATAGACATTGACCCGGCCGCGGCGCGCGAAGCCCGCGAGCGTCATCCCGCGGTCGGCGGCGAGTGAGACGGCCAGCGAAGTCGGCGCGCCGACACCCACGAGGATCGGCGCGCCGGCGACGGCGGCCTTCTGGACGAGCTCGAACGAGAGCCGGCCGCTGACGCACAGGACGCGGCCGTGCAGTGGCACGAGGCCTTCGCGCAGCGCACGGCCGATCACCTTGTCCATCGCGTTGTGGCGGCCGACGTCCTCGCGCACGTGCAGCAGTTCCCCGTCGGGTGTGAAGAGCCCGGTGGCGTGCAGGCCGCCGGTGCGGGCGAACCCGGGCTGGCGCAGGCGCTCCGGGAGGCCGGCGAGCAGCGCTCGCTCGATCGTGGGTCCCGGCGGCAGCACCGGTGCGTGGATCGCGACCTCCTCGAGCGCGCCCTTGCCGCAGACTCCGCACGAGGACGTCGTGTAGAACGAGCGCGCGGCGACGTCGCGGGCGAGCGGCCCCTCGACCTCGACGGTGTTGACCGCCAGGTCCGCGGTGAGCCCCACCTGGTGCGGCTCGGTGATCAGGCCTTCGCCGTAGAGGAACCCGAGCGCGAGCTCCTCGTCGTTGCCGGGCGTGCGCATCGTCACGGCGAGCGGCTCGCCGTCGACGCGGATCTCCAGCGGCTCCTCGACCGCCACCTCGTCGCTGACGCCGTCGTGCTCGACGGCGCGCGTCAGGAAGGCGGCGTCATCCACCGGCGAGCGCCGGCATCATCGTCGCCTCTTCGCCGATCGGCCGGACGTCGACCGCGATCACCTTGTACTCCGGGCACGACGTATTGACGTCGGCCGAACTGCCGATCAGCAGGTTCGTCCGCGTCTCGGGGAAGTGGAACGTGGTGAACACGTGCCCGCGCTCGATTCGCTCCGTCACCTGCGCCGTGATCTCGATGCGGCCCTGGCGGCTGCGCACGGAGATCGTCTCGCCGTCGGTGATCCACAGGCGCTCGGCGTCGTCGGGATGGATCTCGAGGTAGTCGCGGTCGTTGAGCTCGAGGTTGCCGGTGCGGCGCGTCATCGTGCCCGCGTTGTAGTGCTGCAGCCGGCGGCCGGTGACGAGGATCAGCGGGAAATCCTCGCTCGCGGCGTCGCCCGGCGCCTTGTAGGGCAGCGCGGCGAAGTGCCCGCGCCCGTGCGGCGTGTCGAACTCGTGCTCGTAGAGGATCGGGGCGTCGGTGCCGTCGGCTGCGACGGGCCACTGGAGCCCGGTGCGACCGACCCGCTCGTAGGTGACGCCGGCGAAGTGCGGCGTCAGCGCGGCGATCTCGCGCATCGCGTCCTCAGGCCCGTCCCAGCCCAACTCGTGGCCGAGCGCGCTCGAGATCGTCTTGATGATCTCGAAGTCGGTCTTCGCGCTGCCGGGAGGCGCGATCGCGGGCGCGACGAGCTGGATCCTGCGCTCGGCGTTGGTGAACGTGCCGGACTTCTCGAGGAACGAGGAGGCGGGCAGGATCACGTCGGCGTACTTGGTCGTCTCGGTCTCGAAGATGTCCTGGCAGACCATGAACTCGAGGTTCTCCAGCGCCGCAACCACATGCGCGGTGTTCGGGTCGGTCTGCGCGACGTCCTCGCCGAAGATGTACATCGCCTTCAGGTCGCCGGCGACCGCCGCGTCGAACATCTGCGGAATCGTCAGGCCCTTCTCGCGCGGGATGTCGACGCCCCAGGCGTTTTCGAAGGAGCGTGCGGTCTCCTCGTCGCCGACCGAGCGGTAGGCGGTGAACGTGTCCGGCAGCGCGCCCATGTCCGACGAGCCCTGGACGTTGTTCTGCCCGCGCAAGGGCAGCAGCGCGGCGCCGTCGCGGCCGACGTTGCCGGTCATCAGCGCGACGTTGCAGATCAGCTGCACGACTTCGGAGCCGTATTTGTGCTCGGTGACGCCGAGGCCCCAGGAGAAGCAGGCGTTCTCGGCCTCGCCGTAGATGTGGGCCGCCTGGACGAGGTCGGCCGCGGGGACGCCGCTGATCTCCTCGACGGCCTCCGGCGTGTACTGCGGGAGCAGTTCGAGCAGCGATTCGTAGCCCTCGGTGCGGCGCTCGATGAACTCGGCGTCGACCAGCTCGTCGCGGTGGATCACGTGCGCGATCCCGAGCATCACGGCCGCGTTGGAGCCGGGCCGCGGCGAGAGGTGCAGGACGCCGTAGTCGGCGAGCTCGATCCGGCGCGGGTCGATCGTCACGAGCTTCATCCCGCGCAGCGTCGCCTGCTTGATCCGGGCGCCGACGACCGGGTGGCCCTCGGTCGGGTTGGCGCCGATCAGGATCGTGGCGTCGGTGTGGTCGAAGTCGCTGAAGGAGCCCGTCGCGCCGGACAGGCCGAACGCCTTGCGTAGCGCGAACGAGGTCGGCGAATGGCACACGCGCGAGCAGTTGTCGATGTTGTTGGTGCCGATCGCGGCGCGCATCAGGCGCTGCATCGCGTAGCAGTCCTCGTTCGTCGCTCGTGAGGACGCCAGGCCGGCGATCGCATCGGGACCGTGCTGGGTCTTGATCCGCGTTAGCTCGGTCGTGATTCTGTGCACCGCCTCCTCCCAGCTCGCCAGCCGGAACGTCCCGTTCTCGCGGATCAGCGGGCTCGTGAGGCGGTCGCGCCGACGCGAGAACTGGTGCGCGAACCGGCCTTTCAGGCACGTGTGGCCTTCATTGGCGGGACCGTCGAGCGCGGGGCTGATCGAGGCGACCTTGCC
This sequence comes from uncultured Solirubrobacteraceae bacterium, assembly GCA_963848475.1. GTDB lineage: Bacteria > Actinomycetota > Thermoleophilia > Solirubrobacterales > Solirubrobacteraceae > Solirubrobacter. Next base: position 57,203 of record CAWKDW010000020.1, read on the forward strand.
GTTGCGGGCGTGGGCCTCCAGACGGCAACCGACGCCGCAGTAGCCGCAGGTGGTGGTGACGCTTGAGTCGAACATGGTGCTCACCTCGCGGGATTGGGCTCAATCAGGTGTAGCAGGGAGACCTCGGTGATGGCGTCCGTGGGACAGGTGTCGGCGCAGGCGCCGCACGAGACACAGGTCGAGTCGCGGAAGCCCTTGTCGAGGCCCGCCGCGATGTTCGCGCCGAAGCTGCGGCCGGTCGCCGTCAGCGCGAACGTCCCCTGGACCTCGTCGCAGGCGCGCACGCAGCGTCCGCACGAGATGCACAGCTCGTGCTGGAAGGCCAGGTAGGGATGGTTCTCGTCGTGCGAAACCTCGTGCTGCTCGCCGGGCCAGCGCGGTTCGCCGACGTCGAGCATCCGCGCGACGGCCGCCAGCTCGGTGTGCTCGCCCGGCGCCGCGGGCAGCTCGGAGAGCACGAGCTCGACGACCGCGGTGGCCACGCGGCGGGCGGTGGCGTCGGTCGTGTCGACCTTCATGCCGTCGCGCACGACGGTCGTGCAGGAGGCGACCGGGCCGGGCGCGCCCTCGACCCCGACCAGGCAGACGCGGCAGGCGCCGAAAGGCGCCTGGCGCTCGTCGAAGCAGAGCGTCGGGATCTCGCGCCCGGCGGCGCTCGCGGCGTCGAGCACGGTCGTCCCGGGTGCGACGGTGAGTGCCTCGCCGTCGAGTTCGAAGGTGATCACGTCGCCAGCCCCAGTTCTTCGGGGAAGTGCGCGAGCAGGCTGCGGATCGGCGCCGGCATGCCGCCGCCGTGCGCGCACAGGCTGCCGAGCTCGAGCGCCTCGAGCAGCTGCTCGAGCTTGGCCAGATCGACCGGGTGGTTGCTCTCGAACATCGCGTGCGCACGCGAGAGGCCGATCCGGCACGGGAAACACTTGCCGCAGCTCTCGGCCGCGCCGAAGTGCAGCAGGTGCTTGGCCACCGCGCGCATGTCGGTGAGCTCCTCGAAGGCGACGATCCCGCCGTGGCCGACCATGCAGCCCTCCTCGGCGAGCGGCTTGAAGTCGAAGATCGTGTCGAGCTTGAAGCCGGGGAGGATGCCGCCGAGCGGGCCGCCGATCTGCAGCGCCTTGATCGGGCGGCCGCTGGCCATCCCGCCGGCGACGTCCTCGCACAGCTCGCGCATCGTGAGCCCGAACGGAACCTCATAGGCCCCCGGCCTGGCGAAGCGCTCGTTGAAGCAGACGATCTTCGAGCCGGGGGTCGCGTCCGGGCTGAGCGCGCGGTAGGCCTCGGCGCCATGGAGCGCGATGAAGGGCATGTTGCAGAGCGTCTCGACGTTGTTGACGACGGTCGGCAGGCCGTGGACGCCGCGCTCGGCAGGGAACGGCGGCCGCGCCGAGACGACGCCTCGGAGCCCCTGGAGGCAGCTCAGCAACGCGGTCTCCTCGCCGACGACGTAGGAACCGGCGCCCTCGACGACGGTCACGTCGAAGCGTTCGCCCAGATGCCCCTGCGCCCGGGCCTCTTCGATCGCCTGGTCGAGCGCGGGCTTGGACCGGGGGTACTCGCTGCGGACGAGGATGAAGCCGTGGTCGGCGCCGACCGCGTAGCCGGCGAGCGCGAGGCCCTCGAGCAGCAGGTGCGGGTTGTCCTCCATCAGCAGCTTGTCGATGTAGGAGCCGGGGTCGCCCTCGTCTCCGTTGGCGACGATCACCTTCTCGTCGCCCTTGGCCTTGCGCGCGAACTCCCACTTGGTGCCGGCGGGGAAGCCGGCGCCGCCGCGGCCGCGCACCTCGGCGGCCTTGACCGCCTCGAGCAGTTCCTCGGGCGTCTTCGTGAGCGCCTTGGTGTAGCCCGACCAGTCGCCGGGGCGGGTGAGTACCGGCTCGGCCAGCAGGCTCTCGAAGACCGGCTCGGGAGCGGGCCTCGATTGGTCGGCGATGAGGCGCTCGATCGCTCCCGGCCCGGCGTCGATGACGTCGCCGTCGCGCACCGCCGGGCTCGCGTGGCAGTAGCCGAGGCAGACCGTCTCGGCCAGCGAAGTCGAGCGATCCTCGGCGCGCTCGCCGAGGCTCAGGCCGAGCGCCCGCTCCACGGTGTCGACGTGGGCGTCGCCCGTGGCGGCGAAGCACGCCGTTCCCGTGCACACGCGCACGTGGCGCTGCCCGCGCGGGACCAGCAGGTCGTCATAGAACGTCGAGACGCCGTGGACCGCCGCTTCGGGCAGGCCCGAGCGCTCCGCGGCGACCCTGCGGTCGTCGTCGGTGATCTCCCCCCGTTGATCCATCGCCTCTTTGAGCACGTCGAGCGCCGTCGGCGCTCCCTGCTCGTGGTGGCGGCGGACAAGCTCCACCAGATTGCGCGACACAACGTGCATCGTCGCCGCATATGCCCCACTTGTCCAAGTGCTCCGACCGATGTGTTGATAGCTCCGGTCTATCATCGTGCGATGTTCATCCGGCAGCTCGAGTACCTGACGGCGCTGGACCGGGAGCGCCACTTCGGCCGGGCCGCGGCCGCCTGCCACGCCGCTCAGCCGACCTTGTCGGCGGGCATCCGCAGCCTCGAGCGCGAGTTGGGCGTGCCGCTGGTGCGCCGAGGGCGCGAGTTCGAGGAGCTGACACCCGAGGGCGAGCTGATCCTCGGCTGGGCGCAGCGTGCGCTTGCTGACATCGAGAGCCTCAAGCAGGAGGCGAGCCGGCTGCGGGGCGGGCTGGAGGGAACGCTGCGGATCGGCGCGATCCCCACCTCGCTGCCACTCTCACCGCTCGTCACCACGCGCTTCCGTGAGCGCCACCCGCGCATGCGCGTGCGGCTGATCTCGATGAGCTCGCGCCAGATCGCCCACGGGCTGGAGCACGGCGAGATCGAGGCCGGGCTGACCTACCTCGACAACGAGCCGCTCGCGCACGTGGACGCCGTCCCGCTCTGGCGCGAGCGCTATCTGCTCGTCACCCCGGCCGGTGGCGAGTTCGGCTCCGCCCAGTCGGTGCCGTGGGCGGTCGCGGCCGGCCTGCCGCTGTGCCTGCTGACGCCGGAGATGCAGCATCGCCGGATCGTCGACGCAGCCTTCGCCTCCGCGGGCGTGACGCCCGAGCCGGCGGTGGAGACCAACTCGATCTCGACGCTGATCGCCCACGCCCGCGCGGGCCTGCAGGGCATCACCGCCGACACCTGGCTGGACGCCAACCCACTGCCCGACGACCTGCGCGCGGTGCCGCTCGTACAGCCGGAGATCGAGCACACGATCGGGCTCGTCACCACCACCACGATCGAGCGCACGCCGGTGATCACGGAGTTGCTCGACCTGCTCGCGGGAGCCGATCAGCCCGTCACGTAGCCGCCGACAGTGTGCAACGAGTGCAAGACTGATCGAACCAATGAAACGCGACGCAGCGCTCGTCTCACTCTCGCGTGGCCATCATCAGGCCTTGGTCGTGGCACAGAAGCTGCGCCGGGCGGATCATGGCAACGCCCGCGAGGCCCGAGCCGCCTTCGCCGCCTTCTGGCCCGTCAGTGGTCGCGCGCACTTCCGCCTCGAGGAAGAGGTGCTCCTGCCCGCGTTCGCCGGCCATGGCGATCCGCATCACCCGCTGATCGCCCGCGTGCTCTGCGACCACGTCGAGATCCGGTACCGCGCCGAGGTGGTCCTCGACGACGACGCCGGCACGTCCGTGGACGACCTGCACGAGCTCGGCGGCCTGCTGGCCGACCACGTCCGCGTCGAGGAGCGCGAGCTGTTCCCGCTGATCGAGCAGGCGATGCCCGCCGGCGACCTCGCGGTCGTCGCGTCCGCGCTCGAACAGGCCGAGGACCTTCTCGCCGACCACTGAGTCCCGGGGCCGTCTAGACGCCTATCCCCTTCGCGGCGTCACCCGCCGTGTAGTAGAGCCGGTCACCCTTGGTCGTGACGGCGAGCGCGGTCACGACCGTGCCGTTGGGCTCGAGCAGCCGGTCGCCCTTGGCATCGGCGATGCGCGAGATCAGGTTCCCGGCGCAGGTGTACGCGACGCCCCCGCCGCTGAAGAACACGGCGTGCGAGGGCCCGCCGCCGACGATCGACCATTCGGTCGCTTCATCGCCGTCGAGGCCCGGGCCCAAGGCCGCGCGGCTCGTGAGCGGCCGCCAACTCCGAAACGACGGAGGGCCGCACACGTGGGCGGCCCTCCGTCAAGACGCTATGTAGCTGTGGATCAGCCGCAGCCGGTGTTGTTGCCGCAGCTCGAGCACGTGTAACACGAGCCGGTGCGCTGCATCATGCCGCCGCACTGGTTGCAGGCCGGGCCGAGGTCCAGGCCGATCATCCGCGCCGGGACGCCGGGCGGGGTGTCGGTGAGGGCCTTGATCGGGGCCTGCGGGGCGGGTGCGGGCGTGGCGGCCGGGGCCGGGGGCGGGGTGAGCGCCTTGGCGCCGCCGTTGCCGTTGGTCGGACCGGCCGAGCCGCCGGACGCGCCGGAGGTGTAGTCCTCGCCGATCTTGCGGGCGCGGACCTCCGGGGTGAGGATGCCGAGATCCTCCTGCGTGTCGGCGTCCAGGAAGCGCGACGCCAGCCAGCGCATGATGTAGTCGGGCATCGACTTCGCGAACGGGATCTCCGGGTTGGTGGTGATCCCTTCCGGCTCGAAGCGCATGTAGGCGAACTTGCGCACCAGGGTCTCCAGCGGCACCCCGTACTGGAGCGAGATGGAGATCGCCGTGGCGAACGAGTTCATCATGCCGCGGAGGGTCGAGCCCTCCTTGCCGATGTCGGTCAGGAAGATCTCCCCGACCGTGCCGTCGGGGTACTTGCCGGCCGTGATGTAGCCCTCGTGGCCGCCGAGCGAGAACTTGTGCGTGAGCGACTCGCGCTCGCGCGGCATGCGCTTGCGCAGCGGCTCGTCCTCGCGCGCCTTGACCTTGGCGACGGCCTTCTCGACCGCGACCGTGATCAGCTCGTCGACCTCGGACTGGGTGAAGATCTCCTCGCCCGCCGAGAGCGCGGCCTCGGCCTTGGCCGGAAGCTCCTTGGTGTCCTGGGCGTCCGTGCGCAGCGCCTGGGCGGTCTTGGAGCCGTCGCGGTAGATGGCCAGCGCCTTGACGCCGAGTCGCCACGCCTGGATGTAGGCCTCGGCGATGTCCTCGACCGACGCCGTCTGCGGCATGTTGACGGTCTTGGAGATCGCCCCCGAGAGGAAGGGCTGGACCGCGCCCATCATCTTGATGTGGCCGGCGTGCGAGATCGCCCGCTCGCCGACTGCGACGTCGAACACCGACAGGTGCTCTCCGGCCAGCCCGGGCGCGCCGACGATCGTGCCGTGCTCGGCCACGTAGGCCTCGATCTGCGCGACCTGCGCCTCGCCGTAGCCCAGCGTCCGCAGCGCCATCGGCACCGTGCGGTTGGCGATGATCATGTTGCCGCCGCCGACGAGCTCCTTGTACTTCACGAGCGAGAAGTCGGGCTCGATGCCGGTCGTGTCGCAGTCCATCAGGAACGAGATCGTCCCGGTGGGCGCGAGCACCGACGCCTGCGCGTTGCGGTAGCCGTAGAGCTCGCCGAGCGCGACGGCCTCGTTCCAGGACTCACGCGCGGCAGCCAACAGCGCCTTATCGGTGGAGACGTCGTCCGGGACCGCGTAGGACGCGTCGCGGTGCATCCGCATGACGTTGTTGTGCGCCTCGCGGTTCTCCGCGTAGCGGTCGTACGGGCCCATCGCCGCGGCGATCCGCGCCGACTGCGCGTACGCGCGGCCGGTCATCAGCGCGGTGATCGAGGCGGCCGCGCCGCGACCCTCGTCGGAGTCGTACGCGACGCCGTTGGCCATCAGGAACGCGCCGAGGTTGGCGTAGCCGAGCCCGAGCTGGCGGAACGCGCGGGCGTTGTCGCCGATCTCCTTGGTCGGGTAGCTCGACGGCGAGACCACGATCTCCTGCGCCAGCAGGACGATGTCGACCGTGTGCTGGAACATCTCGACGTCGAACGAGCCGTCGGGGCGGCGGAACTTCATCAGGTTCAGTGAGGCCAGGTTGCACGCCGAATCGTCCACGTGCATGTACTCCGAGCACGGGTTGGACGCGTTGATGCGGCCCGAGTTCGGCGACGTGTGCCACTGGTTGATCGTCGTGTCGTACTGGACGCCCGGATCGGCGCAGCGCCAGGCCGCCTCCGCGATCTCGCGCATCAGCTCGCGCGCCTTGATCGGCTCGCCGACCGGCTCGCCGGTCGTGCGGGCGATCAGGTGCCAGTCCGCGTCGTCCTCGACGGCGTGCATGAACTCGTCCGTGACGCGAACGCTGTTGTTGGCGTTCTGGTACTGGATCGAGTGGAAGCCGTCGCCGTCGATCGACATGTCAAAGCCGGCATCGCGCAGCGCGGCGGCCTTGTCCTCTTCCTTGGCCTTGCACCAGATGAACTCGCGGATGTCGGGGTGATCGACGTCCAGCACGACCATCTTGGCCGCGCGGCGGGTCTTGCCGCCGGACTTGATCGTGCCGGCCCAGGAGTCCGCGCCGCGCATGAAGGAGACCGGGCCCGAGGCGGTGCCGCCCTTGGCCAGCGGCTCCATCGAGCCGCGGATGTTGGACAGGTTGATGCCCGACCCTGAACCGCCGCGGAAGATCCGTCCCTCGCGCGTGTTCCAGTCGAGGATCGAGTCCATCGTGTCCTCGACCGAGAGGATGAAGCAGGCCGAGCACTGCGGGGACTCTTCGAAGCCGACGTTGAACCAGACGGGCGAGTTGAACGCCGCGACCTGGTTGAGCAGGATGTAGGTGAGCTCGGCCTCGAAGGTGTCGCCGTCCTCTTCGGAGGCGAAGTAGCCGCGTGCGCGGCCCCAGTCGGAGATCGTGCCCGCGACGCGCGAGACCATCTGCTTGACCGAGCGCTCACGGGCCGGCGAGTTCAGCTGACCGCGGAAGTACTTCTGGGCGACGATGTTGGTCGAGTTCTGCGACCACGACTTCGGGAACTCGACGTTCTCCTGGCGGAAGGAGCCGACGGCGGCCGTGCGCAGCTCCCATTCGACGGCGTCGAAAGGATGGACCCCGGGCTGCGTGAACAAGCGCCGCACGGTCAACGCCTCGGCTGGCCGAGACGCGGTCTCAAGAGTGGTGTGCGGCGTGATCTGCTCCATGGTCTACGGGATCTCCCTTCGCGTGCCGGCCCCCGGCACGAACCTCACATCTGCGAGCCGGTGACTATGCCTGGCGCGTCGGATGGAACGGGTGAAGACCCTGCAATTAGCAAAGTTTTCTTGGAGCGCATTTTAGCGCTCATTGCGGCTTCAGCGGCCGGTTCGGAGCCAATCGGAGAAGTCTGCCCAGACACCGCGGGTGCGGAATCCGGCCTCGTTCCAGGCGTGGCGCATCTGCGGTGAGCCGCGGCCGCCGAAGGCCATGGCTGCGAGCACCGCGCCGCCCAGCAGGGCGATTCCGATCAGGATCCCGGGCACCAGCAGCTTGCCGGCGTTCGAGCGCGAGACGATCACCGGGGTCGGGACGGGTGTGGGCGTGGCCGCGGCGGCCACCGGCGGGGCCACGGGGGGCGCCGTCGCCGCCGGCGGCACGGCGCCGGTTCCGTCCGTCGCGGGTGGGAGCGAGCCGTCGTCCGGCGGCAGGCTGCCGTCATCAGGCGGCGGCAGCGCACCGCCGTCGTCGGTCGAGGAGTCGTCCTCGGGAGCCGGCAGATCGCCCGATTCGGGAGAGGCCGTCGCCTGCGGGTCGGGCGAAGCGGTCGCCGCGGGCGTGGCCGTCGCCTCCGCGCCGGAATCGCACTTGTTGGCGTCGTGGCGCTGGATACCGGCTTCGATCGCCTCGCGGAAGTCGGGGAAGTCGCGATCGAAGTCGGGCTCGATCGCATCCAGCGTCGCCTGCAGGTTCGCGCGCGTGTGATCGCACACGTCGATCACGCCGTCGCGGCTGTAGTCGGAGTAGATCGCCTTGACCTCCTTCGTCGCGTCATCCGGTGCCTTGGCGGCGGATCCGTCGCCCTGCGACTGCTGCGCGGTGGCGGCCGGTGTGGCGGTCGGATCCTGTGCCGAGGAGGCAACCGGGACTGCGGCTAGGAGCGCCAGCGCGGCCACCAGGGCCGTGATCGGGCGCTTGCGCATCGACACGCCATTGTACCGTCGAAGGCATGGATCAGCCCACCCTGGCCTTCCCCTCCGCGGACGCGTTCGAGGCCTGGCTCGAGGAGCATCACGCCGCCAGCGACGGGCTCTGGATCAAGATCGCCAAGAAGGGCAGTTCAATCGAGAGCGTCACGCGCGGCGGTGCGCTCGACGTCGCCCTCTGCTTCGGTTGGATCGATGGCCAGGCCAAGCCGATCGACGAGACGTACTACCTGCAGAAGTTCACGCCGCGGCGCGAGCGCAGCAAATGGTCGAAGATCAACGTCGGCAAGGTCGCCGAGCTGATCGAGCGCGGAGCGATGCGCCCGGCCGGCCACGCCGAGATCGAACGCGCCAAGGCCGACGGCCGCTGGGCGGCGGCCTACGACTCGCCGCGCACGATGGAGGTGCCGCCCGACCTGCAGGCCGAGCTCGACGCCGACCCCGACGCGAAGGCGTTCTTCCAGTCGCTCAGCTCATCCAACCGCTACTCGATCCTCTTCCGCCTGCACGACGCCAAGAAGCCGGAGACGCGGGCGCGCCGGCTGGAGAAGTTCGTGGGGCAGCTCAAGCGCGGGGAGACGATTCACTGACGACTTCGAAGTCGTGGCCCTGCAGGCGCGCCAGCGACCGGAGATCGTCGTTGTCCCACCCGGGGTCGGGCGCGCCGGACACGAACCAGTCCGAGCCGTTGTCGGCGACGAGCATCCCGTAGCGCTGCAGGGCGAGCGCGACGACGCGCGCCTGCTCGGGCAGTCCGTCGAGCTTCACGTTCGCCTTCAGCCGCAGGCGCTGGCCCATCGCGGGCAGGTCGGGATCGGTCAGCGAGGAGGCGAAGTGGCGCGCGGGGAAGACGAACGCGCGCCGCGTCTGGGAGACGGTGAAGCGCAGCGCGTGGCGGATCTCGCCCGCCTTCACCTCGTCATAGCGGGCCAGGCCGGGGAGGATGGGCAGCCCGGCCGCGTCGGCGCTGGTCCACCCGCGCGGGCGCAGCGCGTTGGAGCGCAGGTCGAAGATGGCCCCGCTCCCGGCGGTCCAGCGCGAGCCGTGGCGCTCGGCCGCGAACAGCTCGAAGAGCTTGCAGGTCCCCCGTTGGACGAGCAGCACGTGCCGGTCCGAGCCGCCTTCGAAGCGCGGAGCACGGGGCAGCGGGTACGGCCCGCGATCGGACTCGCTCGGCGTACTCGAAGCGCACGCGGGTGCGCTTCTGGTCGCGCCTGACGACGGTGATCGGGATGCCGATCGGCCGCCCTTCGTAGCGCCCGGAGCCGAAGTCGGGATGGATCGATCCGCCGGCCCCGATGGCGCGCACGATCGCGTCCGAGCGCGGGTGCACCGGCAGCCCGTCGACGCGCTCGTTCCACGGGTTGCTTGCGGGGAAGATCGGGCAGCCGGCGATCGCGGCCGCGGCCAGCGCGTACACGACACCTATCCTGGCACCCCTCATGCGACTGCTCGTCACCGGCGGAGCCGGCTACATCGGATCGATCGTCGCCCAGCAGCTCGTCGCTCGCGGGGACGACGTGACCGTGCTCGATTCGCTCTACCGCGGCCACCGCGCCGCGGTGCCCGAAGGCGCGGCCTTCGTCGAGGCCGACCTGCTCGACGCCGCGGCGGTCAACGTCGCGCTCGACGGCGGTGGCTTCGACGGCGTCCTGCACTTCGCGGCGCTCTCGCTCGTCGGCGAGTCCGTCGAGCACCCCGAGCGCTATTGGCGCGGGAACGTCGTCGGCGCGCTCAACCTGCTCGACGCGATCCGCGCGGCCGGCGTGCCGCGCCTGGTGTTCTCCTCGACGGCCGCGACCTACGGCGAGCCCGAGGCCGAGCTGATCACGGAGCAGACGCCCAACGCCCCGGTCAACGCCTACGGCAACTCCAAGCTGACGATCGACCGGATGCTCTCCGACGAGGCGCGCGCCCACGGCCTCGCCGCGGTCTCGCTGCGCTACTTCAACGTCGCGGGCGCGAGCGGGCCGCTGGGCGAGGACCACACGCCCGAGACGCACCTGATCCCCCTGGTGTTGCAGGCCGCCGCCGGCCGACGCGAGAGCGTCGCGATCTTCGGCACCGACTACCCGACGGCCGACGGTACCGCGGTGCGTGACTACGTCCACGTCGACGACCTCGCCCGCGCGCACCTGCTCGCGCTCGACAAGGCGGTCGGAGGCCGGCACGACATCTACAACCTCGGCAGCGAGACCGGCTACTCGGTGCGCGAGGTCGTCGAGGCGGCTCGGGCTGTCACGGGCCGCGAGATCGTGGCGATCGAGGAGGGCCGGCGCGCGGGCGATCCGCCGCGGCTCGTGGCCTCCGGTGCCGCGGCTCGGCTCGCGCTGGGGTGGGCCCCGGAGCGGACGCTCGAGGACATGGTGCGCGATGCCTGGGAATGGCACCAGGCGCACCCGGACGGCTACTGAGTCTCGAGCAGCTCCAGCAGCGAGTCGGCGTGCTTGGTGATGAACGAGGCGCCGATGCCCTTGATCTGCAGCAGCTCCGCCTCTGACCGGGGCTTGCGGCGGATCACCTCTCTGAGCGTCGCGTCGGTCGCGACCGTGTAGGCGGGCTTGCCGTCCGCGCGGTCGCGGCGCCAGGCCTTCAGCGGTGCCAGCTCGTCGTCGGACACCGGCGGGCCGTCGTCGACGGGCGCGCTCTTCTTCGCCCCCTTGGCGGTGATCGGCGGGATCCAGTCGGGCGGATCGTGGACGTCGCAGCAGCGGCCGGTCGGCGCGCCCGGCGTGGGGTCGCCGAAGTGGTCGAGCAGCTGGCGGCGGCGGCAGCGGTCGCCGGTGGCCGCGTAGTGCTCGATCGAGCGGTAGGACTGCCAGCGCCGGTCGGTCGCGGCGCGGCAGAGCTGGGCGACGCGGGCGCGGTCGGTCTGGCCCGGGGTGAGCGTGACGCGGACGCGGTTCCCGGAGCCCGGGGCGAGCGTCAGCGCGCCCGCCCGCTCGGCGACGGCGAGCAGGATCCGGTCGCGGTCCTCGTTGGTGTCGAACTCGAGGTCGCCCTGGTGCCTGAGGCGATTGACGAGCGCGCCGACCTGCTCGACGGTCACCTCCGCCTCGCGGATGAAGCGCACGAGCCGGCCGAGGTCGCTGCGGCTGGCGAGCAGCACGGCGCGCGCGGGTTCGCCGTCGCGGCCCGCGCGGCCCGCTTCCTGGTAGTAGGCCTCGAGGCTCGACGGCAGCGCCCAGTGCCAGACCGAGCGCACATCGGCCTTGTCGACGCCCATCCCGAACGCGTTGGTGGCGACCACGACGTCGGCCTGGCCGCGCATGAACGCGTCCTGCGCGCGGGTGCGGGAATCGGCGGGCATGCCGGCGTGGTAGGCGGTCGTCTGCAGGCCTTCTGAGCTGAGGAGCTGGGCGATCTCCTCGGTGCTCTTGCGCGTGCCGCAATAGACGACCGCCGGGCGGTTCTCCTCGAGCTTCAGGCCCGCGACGAGCGTCCCCCGCTTGCGCGCGACGCTGCCGTCGCCGTCGAACGGCAGGACGTCGAAGCTGAGGTTCGGGCGGTCGAAGCCCGATCTGACCCGCTCGGGCTCCCTGAGGCCGAGGCGGGTGACGATCTCCTCCGCGACCTTGGGCGTCGCGGTCGCCGTGCAGGCCATCGTCGGCGGGTGGCCGAGCTCCTTGATGATCGACGCGAGGCGCAGGTAGTCCGGGCGGAAGTCGTGGCCCCACTCGGACACGCAGTGCGCCTCGTCGACGACGAAGAGGGCGATCCGGCGTTTCGCGATCGCGTTTCTGAAGGCGGTCGAGGCGAAGCGCTCGGGGGCGGCGAAGACGACCGTCGCCTGGCCGCCGCGGATCTGGTCGAGCGCCTGTTGATTGTCTCCGCCCGAGGCGAGCATGACCGCGGGGTGGCCGAGGTCCGTCAGTCGTGCGACCTGGTCGCGCATGAGGGCGATCAGGGGGGAGACGACGACCGTCAGGTCCGTGGTGGCGAGGGCGGGGAGCTGGTAGCAGAGGCTCTTGCCGCCGCCGGTGGGCATGACGACGAGCGAGTCGCGGCCGTCGAGCGCCGCTTGGACGGCCTGCTGCTGGCCGGGGCGGAAGGACGCGAGGCCGAGGAGCGAGAGGAGGGACTCGGGGGTGACATCGGCGGTCTTGGGCCTCGGTGTCGGGTCGAGCGCGAGTTGGGTGGGCTCGGGCCTGGCTGCCCACTCCGGCACCGTTTCGCGGGCGATCTGCGGCTCCGGGCTCGCTTCGATCGCCCAGCGGGAATCGTCGTCTTCCGGAGGAGCCTCGGCCGCCAGCGCGGCCCAGTAGCCGTCCGGGTCGTCCTGCGGGGGCTCGGGCACCGCTTTGACCCGTTCCGCGGCGAGTTTCGCCAGCGGGGTGAGCGCCGCCTGCTCCTCACGCGTGAATTGCGTCCAGCGGGACCGGAGTTCGTCGAGCTTGGGCGCGCCGCTCTGCGGGTCGGCGAAGACTTGCGACAGGAGGTCGAGGGCTTGCTTCATCTCAGGGCTTCGATGGCGTCGGCGAGAACGGTGTCAGGAGCTTGGCCGGCGTCGAGGACGACGAACCGCTCCGGCTCGGCCGCGGCCAGCTCGTCGTAGGTGGTAGCCACCCGGGAGAAGAACTCGCCCCCCGCCTGCTCGAGCCGGTCGGCCTCGCGGTGTGCGATCCGCGCCAGGCCGTGCTCCGGCGCGATCCGCAGCAGCAGCGTGCGGTCGGGCTTCAGACCGCCGGTCCCGAACGCGTTGAGCGCGCGGATCTCCTCGACGCCGAGTTCGCGCCCGCCGCCTTGGTAGGCGAGCGACGAGTCGACGAAGCGGTCCAGCAGCACGGTCTCGCCGCTTTCGAGGAGCGGTCGGAGGCGTTCGGCCACGAGCTGGGCGCGGGCGGCGGCGTAGAGCAGCGCCTCCGCGCGCGGGTCGACCGCGATGCTCGGGTCGGCCACGAGCTCGCGGATCCGTTCGCTCAACTCGACCCCTCCCGGCTCACGCAGCACGATCGCGCCGAGCTCGCGGGCGAGCCCCGCGATCAGCGTCGTCTTTCCGGCGCCGTCGAGCCCCTCGACCGTGATCAGCACGCTCCTGAGTCTGACAACGCGATCGGCACACGTTTGGAACGGACCGATTTCGTCGGCCGTGAGCGAAACACAGCGCGACGACACACGCCGCGACGAAGCGCCGCGGGCTTCACGATCGTCCGATTCAGCGGCAAGGACATCGCGCGGCGGCCCCGCGAAGTTCTCGACCGCCTCCAGGCCGCCTAGGATCTTCGGCGTGCTCGCGCTCGACGCCCATCCCCACGCCCGTGCGGTGCTCGGCGCCGCGCTCAAGGGCGAGCCGGCGCACGCCTACCTGCTGCACGGTCCGGCGGGCAGCGGCAAGCGCGAGGCGGCGCGGGAGTTCGCCGGGGAGTTGCTGGCCCGCGGCGCGAAGGACCCCGAGAACGCGCGCACGAGGGCGCAGCACGGAGCGCATCCCGACCTGACGTGGGTCATCCCGTCTGGCGCCCACGAGATGCTGCGGCGCGACGTCGACGAGGCCATCGTCGCCGCCTCCGCGCACACGCCGTTCGAGGCCGCGTACCGGATCTTCGTCCTCGAGCGCGCGGACGTGATGAACGACGAGGCCGCGAACGCGCTGCTGAAGACGCTCGAGGAGCCGCCGGGCTACGTCGTGCTGATCCTGCTCACCGACCGGCTGACGCAGGTGCTGCCGACGATCGCCAGCCGCTGCCAGGCCGTGCGCTTCGACCCGCCGCCGCCCGGCGCGCTCGCGCACCGGCTGCAGTCCCAGGGCGTTCCCCCGGACACGGCCGAAGCGGCGGCGCGGCTGAGCCTCGGCGACGCGCACAAGGCGCTCGCGCTCGCGCTCGGCGACGGGCCGGCGCTCCGCGCCGCGGCGGAGAGCATGGCCCGCGCGCCGCTGCACGGCAGGACGGGCAGCGAGCGGCCGTGGCGGGCGGTGCTCGACCGGGCGCGGCTGCGCGGGCAGAGCGCGCGCGAGGAGATCGAGAGCGCGCTCAAGGAAGAGCTGCAGTACCTGCCCAAGAAGGAGCACAAGCGCCGCGAGACGGAGTTCACCGAGCGCGCGCGGCGGGCGGACCGGCGGGCGACGACGCAGGCGCTCGATCACGCGCTCCAGCTGACGGGCCTCTGGTACCGCGACCTCAGCTGTGTCGCCGCGGGAGCGCCCGAGATCGCGTTTCACTCCGACCGGCAGCCGGCGCTGCTGGAGGACGCGGGCCGCGACCCGAAGGCACTGCGCAAAGCTCAGACGTTGGTGGACGACACGCGCGCGAGCCTGATCCTCAACGTCAGCGAGGAGCTGGCGTGCGAGGCGCTCGCCTACCGGCTGGAGGAGACGCTCAGCGCCGGCTCGTAGCGATCCGGCCGAGGTCGGGTTCCAGGCCGTGCAGCTCGAAGGCGCGGAAGGCATTGAAGAGCTCGTGCGCAGGCCCGTGGAAGTCCGCCGAGCCGGTGGTCAGCAGGCCCCGCTCGCGGGCGGCGCCGTGCAGCAGCGGCCGTCTGCTCCGCCGTGTGGGTCGCGTAGAAGGCCTCGACGCCGTCGAGGCCGTGGTCGGCGAACTCGTACAGGGTCGGCAGCGGCTCGTCGAGGTCCCAGAACGGATGGGCCCAGACGGCGAGGCCGCCGGCGGCGTGGATGACGTCGATCGCCTCGGGCACCGTCGGCCGTGAGCGCCGGACGTAGCCGGGAGCGCCCGGGACCAGATAGGCGGGGAAGAGCGCGTTGCGGCCGTCGATTCCCTCGTCGCGCAGGCGCCGCGCGTTGGCCGGGTGCGCGAGCAGCGCGTCGGCGAGGTGCGGGCGCCCGGGCGCGGGGTGCGAGCGCAACCCCTCGTCGTCGAGCTCGAAGCCGAGCTCGCGGAGCCGGTCGGCCATCGCGAGGATCCGGCGCACGCGGTCGGCGCGGAAGTCCTGCAGCGCGTCCAGCAGCGTGCCGTCGGTGTGGTCGAGCGCGTAGCCGAGGATGTGCAGGTCCTCGTGTGCGCCATGGACCGAGGACAGCTCCGCCGCGGGCACCACCCCGATGTTCTTAACACGCGCCGCGGCCAGCGCCTCGGCGACGCCGTCGACGGTGTCGTGGTCGGTCAGCGCGAGCAGCTTTACCCCTGCATTCGCCGCTCTTGCGACGACGTCCGCGGGCGCCAGCGCGCCGTCGGAATACGTCGAATGCGATTGCAGGTCAAAGGTCGGCGCGGTTTGTTCAAATTCCATGCGGGAAGCCTTCTAGCCAACCCCATCAAGCAGTCGAAGGGAGGTACCCGATGACCACCGGCACCATTATCGCCATCGTCGTCGTGGCACTGATCGTCATTGCGCTTCTCGCGTACATGCTGCCCCGCATGCGTGCCAAGGCCGAGGTCCAGAAGCGCGAGCGCGAGCTTCAAAGCCGCCGCGAGCACGTCGCCGGCGAGCACCGCGCCGAGGCTGATGTTCGCGAGCGCCAGGCCACGGAGGCCGAGCAGCGAGCGCGGCTTGCGCAGCGCGAGGCCGAGGCCGAGCGCGCCCAGGCGGAGGTCCACGCCGAGCGCGCGGATTTGCACGAGCGCGGTATGGCCGACGACGAACTGATCGACGACTCTGAGCGGGACCGCTTCGCCGGGACGTCTGCCGCGACGGAGCGTCGCGACCCCGGACCCGACCTCGAGACCGATCGCGACCACGAGCGCCCGGCGCGCTTCAACCGCGACGACGAGGTCGTCGAGGACGACCGTCCTCGCGACACCCCGACCCGCTACTGACGCGTGGGATGAGCGGGCGCTGCGGCCTCCAGCAGCGCTCGCGCCTCCTCGGCGCTGAGCGCCGAGGAGATGAAGGCGCCCTGGGCGAACTCGCACCCGAGCACCTTCAGGTAGTCGAGCTGCTCGCGCTTCTCGACGCCCTCGGCGATCACCTCGAGCCCGAGGTTGTGCGCCAGGCCGACGATCGCGCGCACGATCTCGAAGGCGCCCGCGTCGTGGCCGATCCCGCTCACCAGCGCGGGCGAGATCTTGATCGCGTCGCCGGGGAAGCGGTGCAGCAGCCGCAGCGGCGACGCGCCCATCCCGAAGTGGTCGATGTGCGTGTGTACGCCGAGCTCGTCGAGCGCCTGCACGAGCACCTGCCGGACCGACTCGTCGGTCCGGCCGCGCGAGAGGTCCTGCTCGGAGACCTCCAGGCGCAGCGCCCGCGGGTCCAGCCCGCTGTCCTCGAGCGCTGAGCGAAGCGTCGCGAGGAAGTCCGGATCGCCCAGCTGGCGGGCCGAGACGTTCACACCGACGGTCAGCCCCGCGCCGCGCGGCAGCGCACGCCACTCGGCGAGGCGGGCGCAGGCCGCGCGGAGGACCTGGCGACCGAGGGGGACGGCCAGCCCCGTCTCCTCGGCCATGGCCAGGACCTCCGCGGGCTCGCCGTGCGGCCAGCGGCCGAGCGCTTCGAAGCCGACGATCCGCGCTGTCGCAGCCTGGACGATCGGCGCGAAGCCGACTTCCAGCGAACCCTGCTCGATCGCGGATCGCAGCTCGCGCTCCAGGCTCAGCCGGCGCACAACCTGTTGATGCATGGCCGCATCGAAGACCGCGTGACGGCCCTTGCCGTCCGCCTTGGCGCGGTACATCGCGACGTCCGCATCACGCATCACCTGCTCCGGCGCGGACCGGGCGGTCGCGAGCGCGATCCCGATCGACGCGCCGATGAACACCTCGCGCCCGTCGAGCAGGAACGGCGCCTGCAGGCTCTGCAGCACGCGCCCGGCGATCACGGTCGCCTCGCGCTGCTCGCCGACGTCGTCGAGCAGCAGCGTGAACTCGTCGCCGCTCAGGCGGGCGACGGTGTCGTTGGGACGCAGCGCCGCCTCGAGCCGTCGCGCGACCGCCTGCAGCAACTCGTCGCCGCAGGCGTGGCCGAGCGAGTCGTTGATGACCTTGAAGCGGTCCAGGTCGAGGAAGAGCACCGCGGCGCAGCACTCCGGGTGGTGACGCTGGGCGCGGCGGATCGCGTGGTCGAGGCGATCGACGAACAGCACGCGGTTGGGCAGGCCGGTGAGCGCGTCGTGCAGCGCGTCGTGCTGCATGCGGCGCTCGAGATCGCGCCGGCTGGTGACGTCGGTCACGCTGCCGACGACGCGGCTCGCGCGGCCGCGCTCGTCGCGCACCGCGATCGCGCGCGCCAGCATCCAGCGGTAGCTGCCGTCGCGATGCTGCATCCGGTGCTCGAACTCGAACGTTTCGGTCGACGAGTCGCCGAGGTAGGCGTCGAGCGCCTGCGTGAGCGCGGAACGGTCGTCGGCGTGCACGCGGCCGAGCCACTCGCCGCGCATCTCGCCGATCTCGAGCTCGCGGTAGCCGAGCATCGACTTCCAGCGCGAGGAGTAGAAGACGCGGTCGGCCTCGACGTTCCAGTCCCAGAGGCCGTCGTTGGCGCCGCGCAGCGCGAGCGCGTGGCGCTCCTCGGAGGCGGCGAGCCGCTGCAGCCTGCGCTGGTGCGTGATCGCGTAGCGGATCGCGTGCTCCAGGCGGTCCGGCGACAGCCCCGGAACGAGCAGGAAGTCGGCGATCCCGGCCTCGGCGGCCTTCTCGTCGGCCGTCCGATCGGCGGTCTGCGCGAGCACGATCACCGGGATCTCGGGAACCGCGCGCACCAGCCGCTGGGCGAGCTGCAGCCCGTCGGTGCGCGGATCGATCTCGCGATCCACGAGCGCGATGTCGTGCCGCCGCGCGGCGACGGCGATCAGCGCGTCGGCCTGCGTGGTGACGTGGTCGATCTCAGAGCTGCGCAGCAGCGCGCGGACGGGCGCGTGCCGCGCGTCGTCGGCCGAGACCGCGAGAACCCGGAGCACTAGGCGACTTCCTGGCCGGTCGGTAGCTCGGCCGTCTCGAGCCAGTAGGCCGTGAAGACCTTCATCAGCCGCACGAGCGCGAGGAAGGTGACCGGCTTGACGATGTAGGTGTTCGCGCCGGCCTCGTAGGCCGCCGCGACGGTCTCCGGGTCGTCGTCGGCGCCGAGCGCGACGAGCGGGACACGGCGCGTGCGCGGGTCCTGCTTGAGCGCGCGGATCAGCGCGAGGCCACTGGGCGTGCCGGGCAGCGCCGCGTCGATGACGATCAGCGACGGCGCGGGCGACAGCGCGCCCTCGGTCGCTCCCGCGCGGTCGATGTAGGCGAGCAGCTCGGCACCGTCGGCGACGGTCCGCAGGTCGGTCGCGTTCCGGCCCTCGAGCAGGGCGTCGCGGGCCATCGACCGGTAGTCCTCGCGCGCATCGGCGAAGAGGATCGTCGGCAGTGCCGGAACCCGTGCGCGCTGGAAGCGATCGCTCACGCGCGCCCCCCTCGACTCCGGGGGCGGAGGACCATCCGTGGCCACCGCATCTGACATCTGCTCCTCGTACATCGGACCAAGGGACTCCGAGCCCCTCGGCGGGTTTGCTGGAGTCGAACATAGGCCGCTCTGAAACCCTGAGCAACGGGGCGCCGGGAAGTTCGGCGGATGTATGAGGTTGAAGGCCTGCCCTTGCGGTCAGCGCAGGACTCGACCGTTGGGGGAGCCCGAGCAGTCGAGGTGCGCTCGCGTACGCCGGCGCACAGGTGGTCCGCAAGCGCCACCGGGCGCGGAATTCGAGCTCGAACTGCATCGATCGCTCGGGCCTGCGCCGCGCTCGACAGAAGTCTCCCATGCGGTCGCGCGCTGTTGGGCGAGCGGCGTCGGCTTGCCCGGGATGATCGCGGTGACCTTGAACACCGAGGTCCCGTAGCGCGTCAGCGCGTTCCGGCGTGCCCCGAAGACGGCCTTCTCGACGCGGTCCGGCAGTACGCCGGGCTCGATCGTCCGCGCCGCCCCGCTGCCCTCCGTCGAATACCGGCGAGCGGCGCCGCGCCAGGTCAGTCCTCTGCGCAGCGCGCGCTCCACGGCCCGCGCGCCTGGCGCGGCTGGAGGCGACGACGAGCCGCACCCGCCGGCGCTGCGGCTCCACGCGCGGATGCGCCTGGACGTAGGCGTCGATCTGCTCCGCGGTGACGCTCTGCGCCGCCGGCTGGGCGATCTGGTCGCGGATCCGGGCCTCCAGCAGGCGCACACGGGACGCGTAGACGAGGTCGCTGCGGGTCAGCCCGTCGTGCGGCTGCTCGTCGACCGCCTCGCGCGCCTCGGCGTCGCTGACCGCGATCCCGCGCTGCAGCGCCTCGCCTTCCGTCCACGCCGCCTCGATCAGGAAGCGCGAGCCCGTCGCCGGCGCGCGACCAGTGCGCGACGTCCTGGTCGCCGATGCTCCGGCTGAAGCCGGGCGCGGCGATCGTCACCGCGATCGCGAGTGTCGCCAGCGACGTGGGCATCCCCACATGTCAGCACGCCCTTCATCCTGCTCGGGGGGATGCGGCGCCGAGCCGCGACTTGCCACGATGCGCCGCGGATGACACAGCCCGCGAAGGACCTCGACCCGGAGCGCGCTCGGCTGCGCGACGCCGAACACAGCGACGTTCCGTGGCGGGCCTGGGGCCCGTACGTCGCTGCCCGCGCATGGGGAACCGTGCGCGAGGACTACAGCCCCGACGGCGAGGCGTGGTCGGCCTTCCCGCACGAGCACGCCCGTTCGCGCGCCTTCCGCTGGTCCGAGGACGGGATGGCGGGCGTCTGCGATGAACAGCAGCGCCTCTGTCTCTCGCTCGCGCTGTGGAACGGCGCCGACCCGATCCTCAAGGAGCGGATGTTCGGCCTCACCGGGCCGGAGGGCAACCACGGCGAGGACGTCAAGGAGTACTGGTGGTACCTCGACAGCACGCCGACGCACTCGTGGATGCGCTGGCGCTACCACTACCCGCAGGCCGAGTTCCCGTATGAGGACCTGATCGCCACCAACGCCGCTCGCAGCCGCGAGGAGGCCGAGTACGAGCTGCTCGACACCGGCGTCTTCGAGGACTGGCTACTGGCAGGTCACGGTCGACTACGCGAAGGCGGACGCCGAGGATCTGCTGATGCGCGTCCGCGTGCGCAACATGGGCACCGAGACGAAGACGCTGCACGTGCTGCCGACGCTCTGGTTTCGCAACACGTGGGACTGGGGCGATGCGGGCAGCGGCCGTCGCTGCGCGTGGCGGGCGAGGCGATCGAGGCCGAGCACCCCGAGCTCGGCCGGCGCGTGCTGAGCTGGTCCGGCGCGCCCGATCCGCTGTGCTGCGAGAACGAGACGAACGCCCGGCGGCTGTTCGGCGTGGACGGCGGCACGCCGTATCCCAAGGACGGCATCAACGACCACGTCGTGAGCCGGCGCGGCGACCGTCAATCCCGCGCTGGAGGGGACGAAGGCGGCGCTCTGGTACCGCCAGGAGCTGGCGCCCGGCGAGACGGCGGAGCTGCGGCTGCGGCTGGCCGGTGCCTCGGCCGACGTCGGCGAGGACTTCGACGCCGTGATGGCCCTGCGCGAGGCGGAGGCGGACGCGTTCTACGCCCCGCTCGCCCCCGAGGACGCAAGCGCCGACGAGCTCGAGGTGATGCGCCAGGCCTTCGCGGGGCTGCTCTGGTGCAAGCAGTACTACCACTACGACGTGCGCCGCTGGCTCGACGGCGATCCCGGCCAGCCGCCGCCGCCCGAGGAGCGCCGGCACGGCCGCAACGCCACCTGGAGGCACCTGCACGCGGCGGACGTGATCCTGATGCCCGACGACTGGGAGTACCCCTGGTTCGCGGCCTGGGACCTGGCCTTTCACACGGTCGCGCTCGCGCACATCGACCCCTGGCTGGCCAAGCAGCAGTTGTTGCTGCTGACCCACGAGTGGTACATGAGCTCGCGCGGGCAGCTGCCCGGCTACGAGTGGGAGTTCGGCGACGTCAACCCGCCCGTGCACGCCCTCGCCGTGCTGCGCGTGTACACGCTCGACGGCGCGCGCGATGACGAGTGGCTGACGTCGATGTTCCACAAGCTGCTCGTGAACTTCACGTGGTGGATGAACCGCGAGGACGACGACGGCAGCGACCTGTTCGCCGGCGGCTTCCTCGGGCTCGACAACATCGCCCCCTTCGATCGCGACAAGCCGCCGCCGGACCTCGGCGGCCGGCTCGTGGAGGTCGACGGGACGTCGTGGGTCGCGCTCTTCGAGCTGGGGCTGCTGGCCATCGCCGTCGTGCTCTCGCAGCGCCGCTCTGGCTACGAAGGTGTCGCGGTGAAGTTCTTCGAGCACTTCTGGGCGATCGCGCGGGCGATGGACCAGCAGGGCCTGTGGAACGAGGAGGACGGCCTCTACTACAGCGCCGTGCACCGGCCGGATGGCGAGCGTCGAGCCGATCCGCGCCCACTCGATCGACGGGCTCCTGCCGCTGGCCGCGTTCGTGATCGTCGACGGTGGCGCGCTCGAGCACCTGCCGCGAGCTGCGCGGGCGCGTCGAATGGTTCCTGGAGCGCTGGGGCGGCGAGCTCGACGTGCTGACCGAGTTCACGACCGGCGGCGAGGACGGGCGCCGGCTGATGTCGGTGTTCGGTCGCGAGCGGCTGGAGAAGATGCTGGAGCGCATGCTCGCCTCCGACGAGTTCCTCTCGCCGCACGGCCTGCGCGCCGTCTCCCAGTTTCATCGCGATCACCCGCTCGACTACGGCGGCTTCGGGATCCTCGACTACGAGCCCGGGGAGTCGACGACGGCGATGTTCGGCGGCAACTCGAACTGGCGCGGCCCGATCTGGTTCCCGATGAACTACCTGCTGATCGAGGCGCTCGCCCGGCTCGACCGCTACTTCGGGCCCGAGTTCACGGTCGAGCTGCCCGCCGGACTCCGGCAACCGCATGCGGCTCCTCGACGTCTCGCGCGAGCTCTCGTCCCGTCTCGTCTCGATCTTCACCGAGGACGCCGACGGCCGGCGGCCCGTGTTCGGCGAGCAACCGGTGCTCCAGGAGGATCCGGAGTGGCATGGCCTGCTCCCGTTCCACGAGTACTTCCACGGCGACACCGGCGCTGGCATCGGCGCGGCGCACCAGACGGGCTGGACGGCGCTCGTCGCCGACCTGATCACGAGCCGCCGCTTCCCCGAGTTCGTCAGCTCGCGGCCGAGGACCAGCTGATGCGGGTCTGGCACGGTCGACCGCACCCGCTCGGAGCGACCTGGGACGGGCAGGGCGTCAACGTCGCGGTCTTCTCGGAGGTTGCGACTCAGGTCTCGCTCTGCCTGTTCGATGCGACCGGGGTCGAGGGCGAGCGGGTCGCGCTGCCGGCGTTGACCGGCGGCGTCTGGCACGGCTACTTCCCCGATCTGCGGCCGGGGCAGCTCTACGGGCTGCGCGTCGACGGTCCGTACGCCCCGTCGGACGGGGTGCGCTGCAATCCGGCCAAGCTGTTGTTCGATCCGTACGCGAAGGCGGTCGGGCGCGACCTGCGCTACGACGATTCGCTCTACGGCTACACGATCGGCGATGACGATCGCTCGCTCGACACGCGCGACAGCGCCGCGTTCGCGCCGCTGGCGACCGTCGTCGACGGGGCGTTCGACTGGGGCGGCGATCGTGCGCCCGCGGCTCGCGCTCGCCGACACGCTGATCTACGAGCTGCACGTCAAGGGGTTCACGCAACTGCATCCCGGCGTGCCGGCGGAGCTGCGCGGCACCTACGCCGGACTCGGTTCGCACGCGTCGATCGCTCACCTCGTGGAACTGGGCGTGACCGCGGTCGAGTTGCTGCCCGTCCACTACCGCGTCAGCGAGCGCTTCCTCGTCGACGCGGGGCGCTCGAACTACTGGGGCTACAACACGCTCGGCTTCTTCGCGCCCGATCCGCGGCTCGCGGCCGCCGGCGACCCGGCGGGCGTCGTGCAGGAGTTCAAGTCGATGGTCGCGGCGCTGCACGCCGCGGACATCGCCGTCCTTCTCGACGTCGTCTACAACCACAGCGCCGAGGGGTCCGAGCGCGGTCCGACGCTGTCCTTCCGCGGGCTCGACAACGCCGCCTACTACCACCTCGCCGACGACCGGCGCTACACGTTCGACGTCACCGGCACCGGCAACTCGCTGAACCTCGGTCACCCGCGAACGCTGCAGCTCGTCGTCGACAGCCTGCGCTACTGGGTGTCGGAGATGCACGTCGACGGGTTCCGCTTCGATCTCGCGCCCGAGCTCGCCCGCGACGAGCGGAGCTTCTCCAAGCTGTCGGCGTTCTTCGACGTGCTGCTCCAGGACCCCACGCTGGCCGACACGCACCTGATCGCCGAGCCGTGGGACATCGCCGGCTACGAGGTCGGCAACTTCCCGGCGAACTGGTCGGAGTGGAACGGCAAGTACCGCGACACCGTGCGCAAGTTCTGGCGCGGCGAGAGCCGGCAGATCGCCGATCTCGCGACGAGGTTGACCGGATCCAGCGATCTCTACGGCGACGACTCCCGACGCCCCTCGGCCAGCATCAACCTCGTCACCGTGCACGACGGCTTCACCCTGCACGACCTGGTCAGCTACGACGACAAGCACAACGACGCCAACGGCGAACAGAACCGCGACGGGACCAACGACAACGCGAGCTGGAACTGCGGTGCCGAGGGGCCGACCGAGGAGCTCGGTGCGTGCGCGTTGCGCGAGCGCCAGAAGCGCAACTTCGCGCTGACCCTGCTCCTGAGCCAGGGCGTTCCGCTGCTGCAGGCCGGCGACGAGCTCTCGCGCAGCCAGGGCGGCAACAACAACGCCTACTGCCAGGACAACGAGATCACCTGGCTCGACTGGGAGCTCGACGACGAACGCCGCGCCTTCCTGGAGGTCGTGAAGCGACTGACCCGCTTGCGCGCCGACGAGCCCGTCTTCCGTCGTCGCCACTTCTTCCAGGGCCGCCCGATCCAGGGCGGTTCGGTCAAGGATCTCTACTGGATCGACGCCGACGGCGAGGAGATGACCGGCGACGACTGGAACACGGCCTGGATCGAGACCCTCGGCATGCTTCTCGTCGGGGACGAGATCGACGAGACCGACGAGTGGGGCGAGCCGATCGTCGGCGACTCCTTCCTGCTGCTGCTCAACGCGTCCGGCAACGCCGTCGACTTCACCCTGCCCGCCGCACTGATCGCCCGCTCGCTGGAAGTCGTGCTCGACACGTTCGACCCGAGCCGCGACGCTCGTCGACCCCACGCGTTCCCTATGCGTTGATGGACCATTCCGCGGCGGTCATCCGCGTCCGATGAATCCGCGGCGCCCCGGCCGTCTTAGTCGGTATGAGCACCTTCCTGCTGATCCCCGGTGCCGGCGGCGTCGCCTGGTTCTGGCACCGGGTCACCCCGCTCCTCGAAGCCGCCGGCCACACCGCGATCGCGATCGACCTCCCCGGCGCGGACCCGGACGTCGGCCTGCCTGGATATGTGGATTTGATCGTCGCGGCCGGTTCCGGCCGGCCCGACGTCGTCCTCGTGGCACAGTCGATGGGTGGCTTCTCGGCCCTGCCCGCCTGCTCGCGGCTGCCGGGGTGCACGTTGGTGCTGCTCAACGCGATGATCCCGAATCCCGGCGAGACCGCGAACGACTGGTGGGAGAACACCGGCTTCGGGCCGGCCCGGGAGGCAGCCGCGCGGGCAGGCGGCTATCCCGAGGCCTTCGACCTCGACACCTACTTCCTGCACGACGTCCCGCCGTCGGTTGCGTTGGAGGGCGAGCCGTTCCAGCGCCCTGAGGCCGACATCGCCTTCGAGCAACCCTGCGCTTTCGAGCGCTGGCCAGACGTCCCGACGACGGTCCTCGCCGGCCGCGACGACCGCTTCTTCCCTGTGGACTTCCAGCGCCGCGTGGCCCGCGAACGAGTCGGCCTCGACGTCGTCGAGGTCCCGGGCGGCCACCTCGCCGCGCTCAGCGAGCCGACCGCCGTCGCCGACGCACTGCTCTCAGCCGCCTGACGGAACATGTCAAAGGACATGGTGCGGCGGGGGCACAGGCCGAACCATGCGGCGGATGACCCAATCCGTACCAAGGGCCTGAGGTCCCGACCCCCTGCCCCGCCGCAGAGTGCCGCGCCGTCGCGGCGACCCCGTGCGCGTCCAGCCCGACATCGCCCGACAATCGCGCGCATGCAGGCCACGCTCACAGGAGTCCTTCGTACGAGCCATGGCCCGGCGAGCGTCCCCGCGGCGCTGGTGCTGACCGTCGCAGCGGGACGTCCGTCCGCGAAATCGCGGCTAGAATGCCCCCGTCCGGTTGCAAACCGCGACAATTTGCCGACGTAGCTCAGCTGGTAGAGCACTTCACTCGTAATGAAGGGGTCAGCGGTTCGAATCCGCTCGTCGGCTCCTCACGAAAACCCCGCTCACGCGGGGTTTTCGCGTTTCTCGGAGGTTGTGTTGAAGTGGCGGATCCCGTCCGGGGTGTGGTCGGGGTCGTGTTTTGCCAAGCCGAGCTGCGCCGATACGGGCCGAGTGCACCGATGCTCGCGCCGCGAGCGACCCAGTGATGCGCGCGTCAAAGGCGGGTCGTTCTGGATCTCTCACACCGGCGAGCAGATGCCGGTGCGCTCGCTCGGCAGATCGTCTCCGCGGTGATGGACCGCGCCGGCAAACGAGACCCGCACGCGTTGCGTCACACCGTCGCCACGCGCCTGTCCGCGATCATCGCCACAACCTCCTTCTCGTCGCCGGCATCCTGGGCCACGCCGACGTCACCACTCGATACGCCCGCTCCGGCCTCGGAGACCGTCGAGCGGCACTCGAGGTCTCGCCGACCCAACCGGGCCCGCAACGGCGGTTACGGGAGTCGCCGTAGCCGCTGATCGTCGGATGCGACGGCGGCGAATCGTCGCGATCGCTAGCGGCGTCGTTGTCCTATGCGACGCTCTCGAGCATGATCTTGCGATCGTTCGCAGACATCGAGGCTGTGATCCGCTCAAGCTGGTCGGAGAAGACCTGCGATCAAGTGGACCTTCCGGAGTGGTCACCCGAGAATCCCGCCCGCGGGCAGTGCGCGGTGACGGCGCTTGTGGTGCAGGATCTCCTCGGTGGCGAGCTCCTCCTCGGCGAGGTCCACAACGGCGACGGCTCCCGTCAGGGCGTGCACTACTGGAACCGATTCGCCGATGGCGTCGAGGTCGATCTGACCCGCGAGCAGTTCACGCGATCGGAGGTCATCCACGCGCCCACCGTCGTGGCACGTCCCGCCGATCCGAGCGTTGGACGTCTGGCCCAGCAGTACGAAACGCTCTTCAGCGAAGTGCGGGCCGGGCTGCCACAGCTTCGGCGATAGAGAACGAGTTGCCGCGCGTGGTCCCACCGACGTGGGCGCGTTCGCGAGACGGATGGTGTTCGGAAGCTGGCTCAGCAGCGGTGTGCACCTCGGCGCCGGCGTGCGACGACGAAGCCGACCACGGTCAGCGTCACGACTCCGACGGCAAGCCCGAGCGTGCCGGCGCCGGCGATCAGCCCGCCGCCGAGCGCCGCTCCGGCCAGCGGCAGCAGCGCGCAACACAGCGCCATCACCAGCGCGCCCGCGCCGACCAGCTTCTGCGGGACGCTCATCCGAACAACTCCGCGATCACGTCTTGCGCATTCTCGGGGCCGGTGATCTCGAGCACCAAAGCGTGCGCACCGCGTGTGAGATCCAGCTTCAGAAACGGGCAGCATCTCGCCTCAGCGGCGATCACAGCGCGCAAGTCCTCGTCGGTCTCCGCGCTGTCTGAGAACACGAGCCGCACCCCGCCGGCGGTCTGCTCGCGCGAGCGCAGCCCGCGCGTGGCGAGCGCGGTGAGCTCGTCGGTGCGATGCCGGTGTTCGGCGGGACTCAGGGTGCAGGCGATCGAGTGCTCCATGCGGATCTCCGTCGTCCGGGGGTGGGATCGCCATAGACTGGATGCTCAAGTCGACTTGAGGTCAAGGGGCGTTCGTGGACGACACCGAGATGCGTATCGGAGAGGTAGCCCGGCGGGCCGGGGTGCGCGTGTCACTGCTGCGCTACTACGAGGACGTCGGCCTGCTGCCCGAGGCGCCGCGCGTGAGTGGCCAGCGTCGCTACGACGAGAGCGTCCTGCGTCGCCTGGCGGTCATCGACGTCGCTCAGCGCGCCGGGCTGACGTTGGTGGAGATCCGCGAGCTCGTCGAGCACGGCAACGACCCGATGAACGAGCGGCTGCGCGAGCTCGCCGCGCGGCGCCTGCCCGAGATCGACGCGCTGATCGAGCGCGCCCAGCGCGTGCGCACCTGGCTGGCCGACGCCAGCACCTGCAGCTGCCAGCGCATCGACGACTGCGCCCTGTTCGACGACCCGCCGCTGCCGCCAACCAGACCCGCCCGGCCGCTGGCCAGCACGCACGTCGTCGCGCCGTGACACTGCGCTCGATCGGCCTGTTCATTGCCGCCGCCGTGGCCGAGATCGGCGGCGCGTACCTGATGTGGCAAGCCATCAAGGAAGGCCGCGGCCTGTGGTTCGCGCTCGCCGGAGGCGCTCGCCCTCGCCGGCTACGGCGCGATCGCCGCTCTCCAACCCGACGCCAACTTCGGACGCGTGCTCGCCGCCTACGGCGGCGTGTTCATCATCGGGTCGCTGCTCTGGGGCATGGCCTTCGACGGCTTTCGCCCCGACCGCTACGACATCGCCGGCGCGCTCGTCTGCGCGATCGGCGTCGCGATGATCATGTACGCCCCACGCGGCGCCAACTGACCGAACGGCCGCTTCTGGATCCCCTCCAAGCTCACGGCTCGGCCGACGACCTCACCCCGCCGGCGACCGGAAGGAGTCGTCGCGGACGTGCTCAGATCGTCGAGAAGCGTTGCTTCGCCGATCGCCGCCTCGGGTGCGGCGAAGCAGCGCCCCGATCGGGCGCCGCTTGGCCGGCAGGCGCCCGAGCGGCGGGAGGTCTCCGCGTGCTACCAGTTGGCGCCCTTGACCGTCTTGGCGAGCGTGGAGACGCACCTGCCGAACGCGTTGCGGCCCTTCGGGCCGGTGCCGTACTCGTGGGTGAACGCCGCGCGGCTAGCAGCGGTTCTTCCGCGCTCGGCGTCACAAGGACGCCACTGCCCGCAAGAGCGCAGCCAGGACCTGCCGCCTGAGCGGACATCGGCGTGGCCAGCGCGCCGAGCACGCCGGCGAAGATCACGAGTTTGCGCATTCCGTGCCTCCTGTCGTTACAAAGTGCATCCACAGGGCGCAAGGTTGGAACTACGTCGCCCTAGACGCATCTGCGAGCCGCGCAGGAACGCCGGCGGGCTCGGGTCGACCGGTCCGCCGTTGACGGTGTAGCCGCCCTGGAAACCCGCGTTCGGGTTTGCGGGATTCGTCGTTCGCGGGGGTCTCCCTCAGGCGCACCGGCGACTATGCGCCGGCGCGAGGCTGCGGCAGGATGATCTCGAAGCGCGCCGGACGCGGGCGGACGAGGATCAGCCTTCCGCCGTCGGCTTCCACGAGCGCTCGGGCGAGTGACAGGCCCAGTCCGGTGGAGCCGGCCGTGGAGACGTCGCGGTCGAAGATCGCGCGCTCGACCGCGCTGGGGACGCCCGCGCCGTCATCCTCGACGGCGAGCACGCTGCGACCGTCGACGACCGCGGCATGAACGCGGGTTGTCCCGTCGCCGTGGTGCAGTGCGTTCTCGAGTAGTACGTCGAGTGCCTGGGCGACGCCTCCTGGGCTCACCCGCGCCGGGAGCGGCGTTCCGCCGGTGAGCTGCAGCTCACGGCCCTCGCGGGCGAAGACCGGTTGCCAGGCGGTCGTGTGCTCGCGGGCCAGGTACGCGAGGTCGATGTCGCGGGGCTGGCCGATGTCGCCGGCGCGGGCAAGGGCGAGCAGGTCGGTGACCGTGCGCTCGAGCCGGTCGGCGACGCGCAGTGTGGCCTCAAGTTCCTCGCGAGCCGCCGCGGGGTCGTCGAGCGTGGCGAGTTCGTCGAGCCGCAGTCGCATCGCGGTCAGAGGGGTGCGCAACTGATGAGAGACGTTGGCCGAGAACTCGCGCTGGCGGCCGACGAGTCGGGCGATCTGGACGGCCGCGGCATCCAGCGCGGTCGCGACGCGATCGAACTCCGGCAGGTCGAGGTGGCCGGTTCGTGCGGAGAAGTCGCCCTCCCCGAGCCGGTCCGAGGTGGCCACAAGCCGTTGCAGCGGGCGGGAGAACCGGCGTGCTTGGAGCGCGGCGAGTCCGACGGCGGCGCCCGTGCCGAGGATCGCGAGCCCCCCGACGAGGAGCCAGACCTGGCGCCGCCGCCGCGTGACCTCGGCGGCGGAGCCGTAGACGGTGACGCGCACGCCCTGGGTCGCACCGGAGCGTGCCGCCAGCAGATTGCCGGCCGGCGGTCGTCCGACCCGGACGCGGGTCGTCCCGGAGACCACGACGGCCGAGTGGCCGCGCCGCAACCAGGGGGCGAGGGCGGCGGCGGTGCGCGCGGGCGACGTCTGGTCGTCCACCGCCGCGGCGATCCCGTCGGCCTCTCGCTCCAGGCGGCTCAGCGCGTCGCCTCTGGCGCGCGCGCTCTCGACGATTCCGAGTGGGATCCCGAGTACGAGCACCGCCGCGAGCGCGATCAGCGCCGTGGTGGCGATCAGCTGGCGGCGCATCAGGGTCCGAGGCGGAACCCGACGCGGCGGACCGTCGTGATCAGCGGCGGCTCGCCGAGCTTCTTACGCAACCAGGAAATGTGCATGTCCAGCGTCTTGGTCGAGCCGAACCAGTTGACGTCCCAGACGTCGTCCATGATCTGCTCGCGGGTGACGGCCGTGCCGGCCTCGCGCACCAGCAGCGCGAGGAGGTCGAACTCCTTCGGGGAGAGGTCGAGCAGACGATCGCCGCGCCAGGCCTGGCGCGAGGCCTGCTCGACACGCACGTCACCCGCGACCAGTTCGGCCGGCGCGCTACGGCGCAGCATCGCGCGGACCCGCGCCAGGAGTTCGGAGAGGCGGAACGGCTTGGTCACGTAGTCATCGGCGCCGGCGTCGAGCCCGGCGACGGTTTCGAGCTCGCCGTCACGCGCGGTCAGCATCAGGATCGGAACCTGCGGCCGGAACTCGCGCACGTGCCGGCAGACCTCCAGGCCATCCATCCCGGGGAGCCCGATGTCGAGGATGATCAGGTCGGGCGGCGCTTCGAGCACGGTCTGCAGCGCGACCTCCCCATCGCCCGCGGCGGTCACGTCGTATCCCTCGCGGGTCAGCGCACGGGCTAGCGGCTCGGCGATGTCGTGATCGTCCTCGACGAGCAGCAGGCGGGTCACGGACCGATCCTATGCCCCGTCTAGCGGCCTTGACCAAACCTTTGCCATTCCCGTGCCGGCCCGTTGCACGTCGCAACGACACTTCGAGCATGCACTCCTCCATCGAGTCGCCCTCCGTCCCCCGTGCCCAGGTCGCGCTCGCCGGAGCACGCTGATCCCGGCCGAACCGTCACCCCCGGGCCGCGACCCCACCACGATGCCGCCCCGGCCGGGCTTGGGCGCACGCGTCCAAGCGCGCGACGACGCCGTTCGCCGGACCCGAACGATCGTGGCCGGGGTCGCGGCCGGGGCCGTGGCGCTGTCGGGGTTGCTGTCGGTCGTCGCCGCCCAGGCCTTCAACGGTCATCAACGACGCCCTCCTGGCACCGCCACCTCGCCGTCGGCGCGCGTGTCGCGTGTGCCCTCGCCAGATCACATCCCGCCGATCGCCGGCGACCCGGCGCCGCTGCAACCGTCCGAACAGCCACCGGCGGCGGCGGCGCCGCCGCCGGCCTCAGCGCCCGCGCCGGAGCCGCAGGTCTCGGGGGGCTCGTGACCGCTTCGTGCTGGTCAGCGCTAGGCACGACCGCCGGCCTGGTCGTCAACGGCGGGGACCACCGCACAGCGCGACGCGGCGTGGAAGCCGTGCTGTCGGAGATCGACGCGGCTTGTAGTCGCTTCCGCGCAGACTCCGAGCTGGCCTCGGTCAACGCCGCGCGAGGCCGGCCGGTGCGAGTTTCGCCGCTCATGCTCGACGCTGTCGCGGTCGCTCTGCGGGCGGCCGCGCTCACCGGCGGGGCGGTCGACCCGACAATCGGAGCGGCGCTCGTGCTGGCCGGGTACGACCGCGACTTCGGCGCCATGCGCGACACGCCGGCCCCTCGGCTGCGCGCGGCGCGCGTCGCCGGCTGGCGCGTCGTCGAGCTCGACCGCGTCGCCGGCACGGTCCGCGTACCCGCCGGGGTGCGACTGGATCTCGGGGCGACGGCGAAGGCCTACGCGGCTGATCTCGCCGCCGAGCGCGCCCTCGCGGCCGGCGACGCGGCCGGCGTGCTGGTCAACCTCGGCGGCGACATCGCGACCGCCGGTGTCGCACCGGCGGGCGGCTGGGCCGTGCGCGTGGCTGACAGCCATCGCGCCGGCGCCGGTGAGGCCGGACAGGACATACGGATCGCCTCCGGCGCGCTCGCGACGTCGAGCACGACGGTCCGGCGCTGGCGCTGTCGCGACGGCGCCGCGCATCACATCATCGACCCGCGCACCGGGAACCCGGCCGTCGAGCATTGGCGCACGGTCTCGGTCACGGCGCTCACCTGCGTCGACGCCAACGTCGCGTCCACCGCGGCGATCGTGCTCGGTCCAGTCGCCGCGATATGGCTAGACGCCCGCGACCTGCCGGCGCGGTTGATCGCGGTGGACGGCACGGTCACCACCGTCGCCGGGTGGCCGGCCGAGGCTGCGGTGGCCGCGTGATCGCCGTCGCGGGCCCCTCGCCGCTCTGGTACCTCAGCCGCGCGACCGGGATCGTCACGCTCGTGCTGCTGACGGCGAGCGTCGTTCTGGGCGTGCTGCAGGTTCTGCGCTGGGCACCGGCCGGAACGCCGCGCTTCGTGGTCGTCTCCCTGCACCGCGCGATCTCCTTGCTCGTCGTCGCGCTGCTCGCGGCGCACGTCATCACCGCGGTGCTCGATCCGTTCGCCCCGATCCGCCTGCTCGACGCGGTGCTGCCATTCGCCGGCGCCTACCGCCCGCTGTGGCTGGGGCTCGGCGCGTGCGCCTGCGACCTGCTCCTCGCGCTGACCGTGACGAGCCTCGTCCGACGGCGGTTGGGGCTTCGCGCCTGGCGGGTCGTGCACTGGTCGGCCTACGCGTGCTGGCCGATCGCCCTGCTGCACGGCTGGGGGACTGGCTCAGATACCCGGACCACCTGGATGCTCGCGATCACGCTCGGCTGCGCCTCGGCGGTACTGGCCGCGGTCGCCTGGCGGCTCGCGAGCGGCTGGCCCGGACAGGGCCGCGTGCGGGTCGCGGCGATCGCGGGCGTCGTCACGGCGATCGCGTTCGCGGCGGTCTGGCTGCCGCGCGGTCCGCTCGCCGGCGGCTGGGCTCGCCGCTCTGGAACGCCGCCGACGCTGCTCGCGAGCGCGGCTGCTGTCCGCGCGACGCGCCTGGACTTCTCGCGGCCGTTCACGGCCGCATTGCGTGGCACGGTCCGGGAAGGGATGAGCGCCGGCGGCTCGGCGGTCGTAGACCTGCGCATGCGACTCCGTGGTGACGTCGCGGGCGTGCTTCGCGTGCGCGTCGCGGGCGATCCCGCTCCCGGGGGCGGCGTGATCATGCGCCGCAGCGCCGTCAGCCTCACCGCTCCAGGCGCGGCCGAGCCGCTGCAGGGTCGGATCGACGCGCTCGACGGATCCACCTTGGACGCCCGCGTGGGTTCCTCCGACGGACGCGCGGTGCGGCTGCACGTCGAGCTGGCCCTGGGTGACGAGACGGCGTCCGGGACCGTGTCGGGCCGGCCGATCAAGGTCCGATGAGCGCGCGGCACGGGCTCCCGCGGCTGTTGGCCGAGAGCGGGCCCCCGTCCCGCATGTCCGCGACGAGCCGCGGCCAGGAACTGATCGCCGCCGTCGCCGCCGCCGGTCTGCGCGGGCGCGGCGGGGCGGGATTCCCGACCGCGATCAAGCTGCGGGCCGTCGCGTCTGCGCGCGGACGGCGGGCACTCGTGGTCAACGCGGCGGAGGGCGAGCCGATGAGCGCCAAGGACCGTGTGCTGCTGGAGCTCGCCCCGCACCTCGTCCTCGACGGCGCGCTGCTCGCCGCGGAGGCGATCGGCGCGCGTGAGGTCGTCGTCGCGCTCAAGTCCTCGTCACGAACGACCCAGACCGTGGTGCGCGATGCGCTGGCCGAGCGAGCCGATGCACGAGGTGTCCGCGTGAAGACCGTGCCGGACGCGTATCTCACGGGCGAGGAAACGGCCCTGCTGCGGTCGCTCAACGGTGGTCCGGCAAAGCCCACGCTGGTGCCGCCGCGACCGTCCGAGCGGGGGCTCGCCGGCCGCCCGACGGTCGTGGCCAACGTCGAGACCCTCGCGCACGTCGCGCTGATCGCACGCCACGGCGCGGGGTGGTTTCGCTCGGTCGGCACCGACGAGCACCCCGGGAGCACGTTGGTCACCGTCAGTGGCGCGGTCGCGCGGCCCGGGGTCTATGAGATCGCCCCCGGTACCCCAGCTCGGATGGTGATCGAGCAGGCCGGGGGCGAGGCCGGCACACTGCGCGCGCTGCTGGTCGGCGGCTACTACGGAAGCTGGCTGGCCCCTGAGGCGATTGCGAAGGCCCGACTCGACAACGCCTCGCTGGGCCGGTGGGGTGCCGTGCTCGGCGCGGGCGTGCTCGTCGCTCTCCCGCGTGCTTGCTGTCCCGTCGCCGAGGTGGCTCGCGTGGTGCGCTGGATGGCGGCGGAGAGCGCCGGCCAATGCGGCCCGTGCGTGCACGGCCTTGACGCCATCGCCGGCGCGGTGGCGTTGCTGGCGGCCGGGACGGCCGAGGCCGGTACGCTCACCCGGCTCGAGCGCTGGAGCGCGCAGGTCGTCGGACGCGGCGCGTGCGGGCACCCCGACGGCGTCGTGCGCTTCGTGCGCACGGCGCTCGACGTCTTCGCCGAGGCGTTCGACGACCATCGCCGGCACGGTCCGTGCGACGCGTGCGAGCGCCCCCCGGTGCTCCACGTCCCCGCTGTCTCCCGCAGCATCGCGGCATGACCCACCGCCTCACCGTGAACCCGATCGCCTGTACCGGCCACGGGGCCTGCGCCGAGCTGTTCCCGGAGCGCATCCGGCTCGACGACTGGGGCTTCCCGATCCTCGACGGCGCCCCGATCGACGACGATCTGCTCGTCCACGCCCGCCGCGCGGTGGCGGCGTGCCCGACGCTCGCGCTCGGTCTCCAGACCGACGCCTGACGGTCTTTGCCGAACCATTACTCAGACGCTGGGATGCTCGCTCCATGCCGCATCTCTCCGAGCTGCACGGCGCCGCGACGCATCTCGCGGTCGTAGCGGTTCCCGTCTACCTGCTGATCCTCCTGATCCGCCGCACCGGTCGCGGCGGTCCGTCACTCGCCGCCGCTGAGCCGTGGGTGGTCGGCGCGGCCGTTGCCGGCGTCACCCTCGCAGGCCTCACCGGCCTGCTGGTCTGGGGTCAGTCCAAGACCGAGCTCCGCGGCTCCAGCGGCCGTCTCGGCAGCGTCCACTTCTGGCTGGGCATCGTGCTCTCGCTGATCGTCATCTCCGTCGCCGCGTGGCGCTTTCGCCGCGTTTCGACCGATCGGCACACGCACGGGCTCGAACTCGTGGCCGGCGGGCTGCTCGCGCTGGTGGCGGTCTTCGCCCAGGGGTACATAGGTGGCCGCATGACCTACCACCACGGCGTCGGCGTCGACTCCGGCGGCCAGTTCGCCCAGACCGCGACGGGCACCGCGCAGCTCGACGTCGCGCTCGCCGCGGGGACGCCGCCCGTGACGGCGGGCAAGCGGGCGTTCTCGACTGACGGGCTGGGCTGCGCGTCCTGTCACGGCGATCTCGCTCAGGGCATGCGCGGCCCGCGCCTCGCAGGCGGCGTGGAGATCGAGGAGTTCCGCGGCGTACACGGGCACGGGCTGTTCCCGCCCGAGGTCGTCAAGGACGCCGACTTCGAGGCGATCAACGCGTGGTTGAAGACGCTTGCGCCGCCGCGTCGCTGAACTCGCCCTGATCGTTCAGGACCGACATATTCAACCCCCGATGCACGACCGGCTCCGGCTCTCCAGGCGCGCGATCGGTCCCGCGACGGTCCTCGTCCTCGTGCTCGCGTTCGGCGTGCTGTGGGCTGTCGCGCGTCCCGCCGGGATCCAGACGTCGAGCTACGTGGGGCAGCTCGCGGGCGCCGAGGCGGTGTTGCTCTTCAGCATCGGACTGGTGCTGATCAGCACGCTGCCGTGGGTCGAGACGTGGTTCGACGGGATCGACAGGGCGGCGATCTGGCATCGGCGCGCCGCCATCACCGCCCTCATGCTGCTGATCCCGCACATCACGTTGTCGTCCGGCAGCGGCGGGGGCGGCGGCGCGCTCGCGATCGCGTCGACGATGGGCCTCATCGCGCTGGCGTTGTGGGCGATCCTCCCGCGTTGGCGCTCCGTCGTCCCCCGCCCGGTACGCGGGATGGTCGCGGCCGCGCGAGACGCTCCGGGCGTGAAGCTCGTCCGCCGGGCCTTGGGCGGCTACGACCGCTGGCGCTCGGTGCATCGCACCACTGGTCTGTTCGTCGCCGCCGCCTTCGTGCACGGTGTGCTGGACGAGAACGCGTTCGGCGGGTCCGCCGTGCTGCGCTGGACGTACGTCGCGATCGGCGCCACCGGGGTCGCGTTCTACCTCTACCGCGAGTTGCTGTCGGGTTTCTTCGGGTCGCTGCACGACTACCAGGTCGAGACGGTCCACCCCGTCGGCGCCGGGCTCACCGAGATCACGATGAAACCGCTCGGCCGGGCCGTGTCGTGGGTTCCAGGACAGTTCGCGATGGTCCACCTCGAGGCCAAGGACGGCTGGCACCGCCACCCGTTCACGATCTCGAGCGCACCGGGAGACGGCGTCGTGCAGGTGACGGTCAAGGCGCTGGGCGACTACACCTCCCAGCTCCAGCAGCTCGTCGAGCCGGGAATGCCCGCGGTGATCGAGGGGCCGCACGGGCGTTTCCGCCACACGCGTGGTACCTCGCGGCAGGTCTGGGTCGCCGGCGGAGTCGGCGTCGCGCCGTTCCTGTCCTGGTTGCGTGGCCTGGGGCACGAGCTTCCTCAGCGCGTGGACTTCTTCTATTGCAACGACGGTCCCGCGCCGTTCTCGAAGGAGATCGAACGGATCGCAGAACGCTTCCCGACGCTGCGTGTTCACCTCGTCGACACCAGCGTGCAGGGCCGTGTGACCGTCGCGCACCTTCTCAGCGCGGCGGGGGCGACGAAGGGCCTGTCGGTCTTCATGTGCGGCCCACAAGGAATGCTCCGCGCCCTTCACGTTGACCTGCGGCGGGCCGGAGTCCCGGGCGCCCGGATTCATCGCGAGTACTTCGACTGGCGCTGAGCGCGAATCGGGTCTGCGGCCGAGGGTGACGACGACGGGAGCGCGTGAGATCACTTCGGCGCGCACGCGGAGCCGCGGTGGTTCCGCGCATGCTCGCCGCCCACGGTCAGCAACGCGGGCGGCCAACGTTTCGGCGGCGTTTCAGCGGCGCACGCGCACGTTGGCGCGCCAGCCGGCGGTGTTGCCGGTCGTGTCGGTCGCGCGCAATTCGATCCGATAAGCCCCGTTGCGCAGCCGCCAGGCGTTGCGCGGGAGCACGATCCGGTTGGCACCGGCGACCAGCGTGGCCCGGTAGGTGCCCTTGACCTTGCGGTAGGAGCGGGAGGAGGTGCGGCGGAGCAGGGTGACGATCGCGGTCGCCGGCTCGCTGCTGCGCACTCGGATGACGACGTTCCGGCGCGCGCGCCGGCCGGAGCGTCGGATGATCGCGGGGATCTCAATCCGCGACAGCCGCGGCGCGACCAGATCAGCTGGCGGCGCCGGGGCGGTCACCGGGGCGGGGGCGGCTGCCACCGGGGTTGGGACGGGTGTCAAGACGGGTGGCGCGGCCGGAGGCTCGGGCGCGGGCGGCAGCGCCGGGGCGAGGAAGTCGGTGAACGCGGTGATGCGTGCGTAGAAGCTGACCGGCCGGTCGCACTTCGGTTCGCCCCAACTCACGACGCCGTACAGGACCGGCGTCCGGTCGCGGGTGAAGACCACGAGCGGCCCGCCGCTGTCACCGTGGCAACTGCTCTTGCCGGGGACACCTGCGCACAGCATCGTGGCTGGATCGAAGGCGGGCGTCGAGGGCAGGTCGAGCGCGGCGCAGTCGGCGTTCGTGCGCAGCGGGGCGAAGACCTCATGCAGATCCGGCGGGTCCGACTCGTTATCGTTGCCGTTCGTGAGCCCCCATCCAGCGACGTTCGGCACACCGTCAAGCATCACGTAGGCGCCGGCGTCGAGGGCGGCTCGGGTCGCGACGGCCATCGCCGGCGCGGCAGTCGGGCTGCTCAGGCGCAGTAGCGCGACATCGCTGCCGAATGAGGGACCGTTGCGATCGTAGGCGGGGTGCACGACGACCTGGCTGACGCGCAGTTCCTGCCCCGCGTTGGTGCGCAGGTCGTGGCGACCGGTGATGACGGAGAACTGCGCCGGGGCGTAGGTCGGTTGACCCGCGCGGTTGAGGTCGATGGCGCAATGTGCCGCGGTGACGACCCACTCGGGAGAGACGACGGTACCACCGCAGTTGGTGATGAAGCCGTTGTTGAGATCGACGCTGACGTGCGCGATCGAGGGCCACGTGTTCGCTGGCGCGCTGGTCCCGCCGATGATCTGCTGGGGCTTCGCGGCGGCGGCAGCCGGAGCGGCCGAGCAGGCGATCGCGCCGAGCGTCACGGCGAGCGTCCTAATGATGGGGTAGCAGTTGCGCATCGTTGCTCCTGTCGCGTCGGTGTCGATCACCTGGACGCAGCCGGCGCCGTCAGAAGTTCCGGTCAGCCCGCGATTCGCAACGCGGAGAGGGCCGCGACGTCACTCCGCAGGGCGCGATCGGCGTCCGCCAGGCGTGCGCGCGCGGACGCGTAGCGGGCCTTCTGGCCGCGCGATGCGGCCGTCGCGAGCGCGGACGCGGCGAAGCGTACCCCTCGCGCTCCGGCGACGAGACGGTCGCGAAGCGGGTCCGCCGCCGGGTGGTCCTCGAGTCGGGACGACGGAGGTCGCAAGGTCGCCCGCGGCGGTCGACAGGCGGCGCGCAGCGC
Source organism: uncultured Solirubrobacteraceae bacterium (assembly GCA_963848475.1). Taxonomy (GTDB): domain Bacteria; phylum Actinomycetota; class Thermoleophilia; order Solirubrobacterales; family Solirubrobacteraceae; genus Solirubrobacter. The sequence goes on from CAWKDW010000020.1 coordinate 95,173, forward strand.
GCGCCTGCGTCGCGGCGCGTCCGGCCTGGCTCAGAAGCTTCTCGGCGGCGCGCCGCTCGCGCTCGTAGTCGCTCAGCGCGCCGTCGAGCGAGTCGGCGTAGGCGGCAGGAGGCCCGATGTCGATCGGCTTCGCGCCGCCGGCGAGGTCGGCCGAGCCGAGCGCGGAAGCGCACGCCTGGCGGCCCGCCGGGGTCTGCGTCATGCACACGAGCACCGAGGTCCCCGCGGCGGTCGGGAGCGCGACGACGGTCGACGTGCCGCGGCGTTTCGGGAGCTTCAAACCGTCGTAGCGCAATGCATGCGCCGAGCCGATCTGGACCACGTCCGGCGTCGTGTCCGCGGCCGCTGCGGCGAGCACTCCGGAGGGCAGCAGGTGCATGCCCGACGGCGGGCCGCTGCCGGTGACGAGTACGGGGCGTCCCGCACCGGAGAGCGCGTACGCGTTCGTGCCCGAGAGTCCGAGTCCGGATGGGACCCCGACGTCGCGCGTGTCACCGGAGACCGTCAGCTTGGTCGCTCCGGCGGCGATCGAGCGCGTGCCGGGCCCGTCGTCCCTGAGCGCGGATCCGACTCCGAAGGCGATCGCCGCGACCGCGACCGCCACGACGGGGATGAGCAGGCGGCCCAGCCGGATCCGCCGCGCGGGCGCGGCTGCCGGCGTGGAGGGATGGCTGACTGGCGCCAATACGGTCTCGCGGCCGCGAGCCGGCGCGGGCGGCGTCGAGGGGATCGGTGTCGCCGCGGCGACCGCCGCCGCGCCGCCCGGCGGGGTCGAGGGCACCGGCGTGACCGCGGCGACCGTCGCCGACTTAGGCGCTGTGCGGCCGTCGGCGGCACGACGGTCGCGGATTTGTGCGGCGGCGTCAGCTGCGGCGGCGACGCGATCTCGCGCAAGAACTGCGCCGGCACGTCGGACGCGCGCAGCGCGTCCTGCGCCGCGGCCATCAGGGCGCGTACGCTCACGAAGCGCTCGGCGGGGTCCTTCGCCATCCCACACTGGATAACGGCGTCGAACGCGGGCGGGACGTCGCCGCGGCGCGCGCTCAACGAGGGCGGCGACTCGTGGACCTGCGCGTAGAGCAGCGCCGCGTCGGAGTCACGCGGGTACGGCACCTCCCCGGTGAGGCACTCGAACAGGACCGCGGCCATCGCGTATTGGTCGCTCCGCGGCGAGGCGCTGAGGCCCTGCACCTGCTCGGGCGCGATGTAGTCGAACGTGCCGACCAGTTGGCCGGTGCGGGTGATGCCGGACGATCCACCCGCACGTGTGAGGCCGAAATCGGCTAGGTAGGGCCATTCGGTCGAGTCGACGAGGATGTTCTGCGGCTTGACGTCGCGGTGGATCAGCCCGGCGGCGTGGGCGGCGTCAAGCGCGTCGGCGACCGGCGTGAGCAGGCGGATCGCGCGCTCCGGATCGAGCGCGCCGCCGAGGATCAGGTCTTTGAGCGTCGAGCCTCGGACGTACCGCATGGCGAGGAACAGCCCGCTGTCGCTGTCTCCGGCCTCGTAGATCGGCACGATGTGCGGGTGGTCCAGGGCGGCCTGGACCTCGCCCTCGCGTGCGAACCGAGCACGGAACGCGACATCGCGCGAGAGTTCCGACGCAAGCATCTTCAAGGCTACGGGCCGATTCAGCGACAGTTGCACTGCGAGATAGACGGTCCCCATGCCACCGCTGCCGAGCATGCGCTCGACCCGGTAGCCCGAGACGAGGGATCCGGTGTCGAGCATCAGTCCGCGCCGCCCTCGGTGCCGCCGATCGTGTCCCTGGGCTGCGTGGATCTGCCGCCGCCGGTGCTGGTGCCGCCGCCGGTGCTGGTGCCGCCGCCGGTGCTGGTGCCGCCGCCGGTGCTGGTGCCGCCGCCGGTGCTGGTGCCGCCGCCGGGCTGGTGCCGCCGCCGGTACTCGTGACGACGCCGCTCGAACTCGTGGCGCCGCCACCACCGCCGGTTGTCGTCGTGACGCCACCCCCGGTCGATTCGCCGGCCTTCTTCGGCGGCTTCGGCTTCGGCTTCGGCACCCGCAGCGCTGGCACTTTCGTCGTGCCGACGGCCGGCGCGTCAAACGTCTCGAGCTCGACTTTCGCCTCGCGCAACTTGCCGCTGGTGATACTCGAATCGGTGTGGTGGAGTCGGGCAGCGCCGAACCCGGCGATCGCGGCGATCGCGACGGTGAGCGTCGCGATCACGCTCCGAGCCCCGATCCGCATTGCTAGCTGTCCACCACGCAGGCAACTCGGGCGGTCCTGCTCCCGACCGCGAGGCACACGCGCGACTTCGAGGGCTCGCGGGTCCCCATCCGGATCTCGACCCGGCGGCCGACCTCTCCGGGACGCGTGATGACGACTACGAGCTTCTTGCGCCGCGGAACGAGTGTGTTCGTCAGTTGCTTCACGCGCAGATCGCCTGTGCGACGGGCGGTGGTCGAGTACGTCCTGAACTTGCGCGCTCGGCCACGGCGGAACAGTTGACAACCCCGGCAAGTCGCCCGCACCTTCGCCCCTCGGGGCAGGTCCTCGATCCTCACGACCTTGAGCGCGGCGCCGCGCAGGCGCCCATCGCGGCGCCACTTTCCCCACTTGTACTTGACGTCGGCGACGATCCGCTTGACCGGCGTGACCGCGACGATGTCCGTGCATCCGTTGCGGTCGGCATCCGGGGGGGCCGCGCTGACCGCCGGGCATTGATCGAGGTTGTCGGTGATGCCGTCGCCGTCGGTGTCCGCGGGTGGTGGCGGGGGTGGGGGAGGATCCGCGGTGAACGTACCCCCGAGCACGAACAGTCCGTCGCTGGCGTTGCTCGTCTGGGCACCGTTGTCGATCGCCCGGGCGCCCGCGAGCATGATCCGGTAGGAACCTGCCGCCAAGTGCGTGGTGATCCGCTCCGCCCCGCCCGCGGACTCGGAATCCGAGCAACCGACGCGATCGATCACACGTCCGGTGGCCGGATCGAATGAGAACACCATCAGCGAGGCGTCAAGCCGCGACCAGTCCCAGTCGAAGACGGTGTCGGTGTCGTCGCGGTACTGGGCGACGAGATCGAGCGCTCCGGCACCCGGCAGGTGGAACTCGTACCAGACGGACTTGCCGATCGAAAAGCCGTTGCATTGGAGGCTCCGCTCGTCGATCCCGCCAGGAAGGGTTTCGAGCGTCGCCGACTGGTTGGTGTGCACCCCGGCGATCTGGAACGGCGACGGCATCGCGGTGCCCGCCGCGTTGAACGCGGCCGCGCCGGCCCATCCGTCGTTGCTGAGCCCGGGCGTGTCGACGGAGATCCTCCAGCTTGCGATGCTGCCGGTGTCCTGGGCGAGATCGTCGTACGCGAAGAGCGTCCAGGTGCCGCTGGCCGCGGTTCCGTTGAACGCATCAAGGCGCGTGCCGGCGCTCGCCTGTTGCCACTTCGCGGGCACGCCAGCGGGCCGGTAGGTGCCGGTCGGGCAGGGTCCGGCGTCCGGCTGGACGGTCGCGGCCTCGTCGTCGAAGTAGTACTCGACCCCTGCCGTGAACGCGGTCGAGCCGCAGCGGTCGCCCATGATCGGGACGATGCTGCCCGCGGGAGACTTCAGCGCGAGGTGCACGTCGTCGGGCTCGGTGTGGCCGTTGAACTTGACCCACACGTCCACGTCGACGACGAGTCGATTCCCGGCCGACACGGTGATCGAAGACGAGGTCGTGGCCAGGTCGTTGATCGCGATCGGCCCACCGATGGTGGAGCTCTCCGGCGGGACCAGCGCGTGGGACTGGGCGCTTCGGGTCTGGCTCGCTGCGCTCGCCGCAGGGGCGCACGACAGCACAAAGATGAGGCTTCCCAGAATGACGTGCCGGATGATGCGCATGGCTTCTCGGCCCGTCGCGCACATGAAGCCACCTTGCTCCGTGTCCGGACTCTCGACCTGTAACGGTTCTACTGTGTCGAGGGGGTCGCTGTAAAGACCGACCTGGCCAATTGGCCAACTTGCTGACCCTCCACTAGTGTTGCGCCGATGGCCGCCGAGTTCCTTCGCGTCGTTCGCGGTCAGACGACCGGCGGCGAGATCCGCGTCGAGGACGAGCAGTTCCTGGGCCGGGAGGTCGATGGCGCGGGGTACCTCGGCGAGAGCGATCAGGTCTCGCGCCGTCACGCGCGGCTGAGCCGCCTGGCCGACGGGGGCCTCGCGATCGAGGATCTGGGCTCCCTGAACGGCACCGTGGTCAATGGCGAGCGCCTCGAGCGACAGCGCCGACTCGCCCCGGGCGACAGCGTCAAGATCGGTGACGTTCTGCTGATCGTTGTCGACGCTCACGGGCGCTCGGGACAGCCGACGGCCTACGCGGGTGACGGCGTAGCGGAACGTCCGGCTCGCGACACGACACCGCCCGGATCCCTCTCTGCGCTCGAACGGGTCAACGTGCAATGGGTCGCGATCGCGTTGATCCTGCTCGTGATCGCGGCGAGCGTCTTCTTCGTGCTGCGCTGAGCGCGTGTGGCTCGTCGTCCGCATGCGTGCTCTGACGCACCGCAAGGCCTCGAAGGTTCCGTGGAACCTTTTGCAATCCCAGTCGCGTCATAGCCGGTGCCCTGCCATTTCGGCCAATCGCTGAGGAGCCACCCGATGAACACCCAGCCCTCCCACCCACCCGAAGACGACGCTCGTCGCGTCGCCGTCCGGCGGCTGCTCGCCGGCGGCGCGGCCGCGGCAGCGGTCGGCGGGGCGGCAGCGTTCATCGCCCACGACGACGAGCTCGCGTTCCCGGGTGAAGACGAGCGTCAGGCGCGCCACGACCGCGGCGATCGCGGTGACCGCGGCCAGCGTCACGAATCGCAGCCCGAGGCCGAGACGCACGCGGTCGCGGCCGCCCAGCCCTCCGTTGGCGCTGAGCACGCGTACAGCTCGTCGGGCCCGGCCGCGCCGCCACGAGACGGCGACAGCAGCGGCCGCGGCGAGCATGCGACCAGCGATCCGATCGGGCCCGAGCCCGACGCCAACGTCGAACCGATCCCGGACACGGCCCCGGCAACGACGACGACGGCGGCCGGGCCGGCGACCGAGGCTCCTGCGCCGGTCGCCCAGGCCCCGGATGAGACGCCGATCACCGCTTCGGGCCCGACCCCAGGCGTTGACGACGGCACCGATCCAGGCACCGGGCGAGACCGAAAAGCTGCCGACGTTCGAGGTCGTCGGGCCCAACGGCGAGGTCACTGCCACCGTCGATCTCAACACGGGCATTGCGACGCTGGCCGACGGCACACGACTCGCCCTCGCTCCGGGCGACGTCGAGAACACCACAGCCTGGTCGACGCGAACGGTCGCGTGGTCGGGTCGATCGACGCTGGCAGCGGCAGGGTGGTCGTCGGCGAAGCCGAGGTCGGCACCCTGCGCGGCACTGAACGTGGCATCGAGGACGGTGGTGACGGCGCCCCGGGCGCGGGCGAGCAGCCCCAAGCCCCAGATGGCGAGGGCGACGGCGAGGACGTCATTCCCGCCGGTCAGCCAGGCGGCCCGCGGTCGCGGGTGACCAGAGCATGGTGCCGCCCGGTCAGCCCGGCGGCCCCGCTGTGGCGGGTGACCAGAGCATGGTGCCGCCCGGTCAGCCCGGCGGCCCCGCGGTCGCGGGTGACCAGAGCATGGTGCCGCCCGGTCAGCCCGGCGGCCCCGCCGTGGCGGGTGACCAGAGCATGGTGCCGCCCGGTCAGCCAGGCGGCCCGGCGGTCGTGGGTGACCAGAGCATGGTGCCGCCCGGTCAGCCCGGCGGCCCCGCCGTGGGCGACGAACGCAGCGTCGTCCCGCTAGGCCAGCCGCAGTCTCATGTTGTCCGGGGGCCGAGGCGCTTCCGGCTTCGGCGGGCACCGAGCAGCCTCCGGTCCCGGCCGTCGATCCGGAGACCACGCCGGCGTCGGTCATCCCCGCCGGACAGCCCGGCGGCCCCGCTGCGCCCGAGCGCACGCTGACGCGCCGCTGAGGACGAGCCGGGGCGCGGGCCGCGGGACCTCGATACGGACACGCCGCCGCACGAGCGCTCAGGCGGTGACGGACCCGCGACGCACGCCCAGGACGAGCCGTCTCACGACCGCGCGCCCGAGCCACCGTCCACGATGAGCCGCACCGCGACTCCGCCTCGCACGAGGAGCCGCCCCCTCCGCCGGCCCCCGAGCCCGTGGACGAGGCGCCCGCGCCGCCGCCGCCGCCTCCGCCTGTGCAGGAGTTGCCCCCGCCGCCGCCGGAGCCCCACTACGAGGAGGCTGCGCCGCCGCCGCCTCCGCCGCCGCCCGCGCCAGAGCCGCCCGCCGAGCAGCCGGAGATCCAGGCGCCGCCGCTCCGAGGCACCGCCGATCGACCCGACCGACGGTGGCGACAGCCTCTGATATCCGACGCCTGAGCGCCCAGGGGCGCCGCCGCCGCGCGGCGCCCCGGTGTCGTTTCGGCAGCACTTGGTGACACCATGGAACCGATGAACGAATACGAGCACGACGATGGCCACGATGCCGGCGTGGACGACGCCGTGCACCAGGGCGGCGCGCTCGACGACCACTTCTCCCCGCACGGCGAGGACGCGCCGCATGTGTCTCCGCTTCCCGACGACCCGGCGCTGCAGCTCGCCGACTCGCCCGAACTGCACTTCCCCGGCGACGAGCCAGCCGGTGAAGTGGGCGGCGGCGAGTGGGCCGACGACGACACGTTCTCGGATTGGCTGCGGGCCGAGCCGGCACCTGAGGCGCCCGACGATCCGGCGGGCGATGTGGAGTTCCGGTCGCAGCTCGAGCCCCCTGACGGCGCGTCAGGCCCGCCGTCTGCTGGCGAGCTGGTCGAGTGGACGCTCCGGCAGGGCGGCGCCTAGCGCCTGGCGACTACGGCATTAGCGCCACGAGCTCCGTCCCGCGCAGCGCCAGCACCCGCTCCCCAGCGATGCCCACCGGCTCGAGCGGCTCCGGCAGGGCCAGACGGCGGACGGAGCCCTCTGCGGCGGCGAGGATGAGCGAGCGCCCGCCGTCGACCACCAGCCACGCGGCGCGCGCGTCCGCGCCGGCCGCGAGCACCGGGCCACCGCCGCCGTCGTGCCGCTCCACTCCGCCGTCGGATACATGCAAGAGCTCCATCTTGAGGCGGAGGTGGGCGCGAGCCATGTCGCCCCGCCGGTGGCCAGTAGTGCCGCCACCCCGTCGCGGCATGACCAGAGGACGTCCCCGGCGGCAACCAGCGACGCCGGACCGCCCACCGCTGAGGTCATCAGCAACGAGGCCACGTGTGGGCGGACGCGCGCGAACCCGAAGGTCCATGGCGGCTGCGTCGCGACCGTCACGGGCCCGTTCAGCCCGTCGACCCCGGCCCGGCCGGTGACCTGCGCTCCGACGGCCGCGATCGCAAATGCCAGCTCGGTTCCGAGCGCCGTCGCCACGGTCGGCGCCTCGGGCCCGCGGCGCCGCCCCCAGGGCGCGCGGCGCGAGACCGTAGGCGGCGTCAGCGGCTCGTCCCGGACGACCGCGGCGACGTCGCGCGCGAGCGCGTAGGTGACCAGCCGCGGAGGGTCGGCGGCGGTCAGGATCAGACAACGCCGTCCGCGAGCGCGGCGGCGAGTGGCTGCCGACGGGCGGCGAGCGGGTCGAGCGTCGGGCCGAAGACTGTCGCCAGCCCCTCCGAGAGCACGAGAACGCCGTCGACGCCGGCGTGCACGGCGCGGACGGCGCCGCCGCGCAGTGCCGCCTCGGCGGTGACCTGGCCGCGGGCGTCGATCCGCTCGATCGCCGATTCGCGAACGACGATCGCCCCACCGTCCGCGCAGGCGGCCGCGGCGAGCACGCCTTCGGCAAGGATGTCGAGGGCCATCGCGCCAGCGCCCGGTTTGGCGCTTTTCGCCACCGGCGTGGCTGCGCTGCACCTGATTCGCTGCACTAGCGCGGTGACAACTGCGGCGCTTCGGCGATCTCCACCGGAATCATAGCGTGGCGTGAGCAGCTCCGCGAGGCGGGAGTTGTGGCGGCCCCGCCCATCAGCACGCAGCGGCGCGGCGCGCGCTCGCGTGCGCGATCAGCTCACGCAGCGCGCCGGCGATGGGCCGAGGTCGCGCTCGGCAGCGCCGCAACTGCTCGCGGCGCAGAACGAGGTCCTGCTCGACGGGGGCACCACGTGGACGATCGCCTCGTCCACCAGCACAGCTCCTCGCGCGCGCGACGTGCGGCGCGCGCCAGTTCGGCGTGGCAGCGGCGCCATAGCTCGTCGCCGCCGACATCCATCATCAATGCCTCGAGTCGCTCGGCGGCGTCGTCGTCTCGCTCGCCGAGCATTCGCAGCAACTCAACGTAGACGGACTCCTCGACCAGATCGGCGCCGAGCGCTAGTTCGCGCGACGCCGCTAGCCGCGGCGTCGCCCCGAGCGTGACGATCGCCACCCGACACCCGCTTCCGCCGATGTCGCAGAGCGCCAGGGCGTCCCCGTCGTCGTCGCGCGCGAGCCAGGCCGCGGCCGCGACCGGCGCTGGCACGAGCTGGGCCGGCGGTAGGCCGGCCAGCGCTGCCGCGGCGCGCAGAGCGCGCGCGTGGCGCCCGCGGGGCGACCATCCGGTGGCGTGGCGAGCGTCACCGACTCGACGTCGCCCGCAGCCTCCCGGACCCGCTCGAGCAGCGCGCCGAGGAGCGCGACGACGGGCACCGGCCCGTCGCGAGCTCGACTACGGACGCCCCGGACTCCAGTAGCCGCAGCGGGCCGCGGATACCCGCGCGCGGATCGTCGTCGAGCACGCGGTCGCCGCGGCTCGACAGCCGCGCCCGGCCGCGCGCCCACGTCACCGCCGACGCCAGGATCGGGCCGCCCTCGAGAGCCACCGCGGCCGCGTCTAGGGCAGCCACGGTCGTGGTGGCTCCAGGTCGATCCCAAGCGACATTCGCTCAGCCGACGGCGTCGAGCGCCGCCTCGAACCGCTCCAGCTCAGACAGCCGGCGGCGCGCGCCCTCGGCGTCGTTTGCCTGTTCGATGGCGCGGATCGTGGCTCGAAGACGCTCGAGCCGTGCTTCGTGGCGCGCGTTGAGATCGGAGACGAACGCGTCGCGGACGCTACGCGCCCGCTCGTCGAGGGCAGTCCGCAACACGGTCTGCCCGCGCGTGATGATCCGCTGCGCGTACTCGCGCGCGCGCCGACGGTTGGCGGAAACGCCCTGGATCTGCTCGTTGGCGGCGACGACCACGACGCCGATCCCGACCAGGACCGGGTTCGCGGTGACGACGCCGATCATCAACATCGGGCCGCCGCGCGCGAGCCAGCCGAGTACGCGCTCGTTGTCGATCTTGCGCCGGACCTGCCATCTCTCTGGTAGCTCCATCGCCAGCTCGCCGACGGACGCACTCGGCGAGTCGCCGGTCGAGCCCGCGAGCCCGGACTGTGCGGCGGCGTCGGCCGCGATCGTCCCGGCGCGGGCGACCAGCTGGTCTGCCGCGCGGCTCGCGGCGTCGGCGAGGAGCGTGCGACAGCGCTCGTTGAGTGTCCGGGCGAGGCTCCCGGACCATTTGTCTTCGATCTCGTCCAGCAGTTCGTCGCGCGCTTTCGACGCGTCGCTCTGCATCTGGCCGTCGACCTCGCGCCGGAGTTCCGCAAAGCTCGCGTCGAACAGCGCGACCGGGGAGCGGCGCTCGGCCGCGACGAGGTCGGCCTTCACGCGCGCACCGGCGTTCACCGGATCGTCGGAGCCGAGCGCCGCGACCACGGCTTGGTCCGGCCCGGCCAGTTCGTCGAGGCAGGCGCGCGTCTCTTCGGTCAGTGCTCGCGCCTGGTCGTCCTGGACGCGATCGAGCACCTGCATGCGCAGATCGGCGATCAAGCGGTCGACGTTGCTGAGCTTGCGCAACTCGGCCGCGACCAGCGGATCGGTCTCGGTCAGGGCGTCGTGCGCGTCCATCGGGGCGACGACGGTGATTGGGAGCGCTGCCAGCGTCGGGTCGCGCCGTCCGAGCGCCTCGCGGTCGCCGGCGACGATCGCGCGCGGGTCGACCGCCTCTGACCCGGCCGACTCCACGAGCAGCAACCGCCTGGTGCGCCGGCGCGCCTTCTCGAGAAAGTCGAGTTCGTCGGCGCTCGCCGGAGCAGCGGCGTTCAATACCAGCACGACGGCGTCGGAGCGCTCCAGCGCCGTCAACGTCATCGTGCCGTGCGCCGACGCCAGCCCGCCGATGCCGGGCGTGTCGACGATCACGAGCCCGGCGTCGAGAAGCGGGTGCGGGAGCAGTATCTGCACGTGCGAGACCGCCCGCGCGTTGCCTGGATTGCCCTGCTCGGATGCCCAGCGGCCAATCTCGGACAGGTCGACGTCGTAGCTGGCACCGGACTGTAGATGGATGATCCCGACAGGCTGTTGCGGCCGCCCGGCCCAGCGCGGGGAGAGCACTTCGACATAGGTGTTGGTCGCGACGTCGACATCGCGGGGGAGCAGGTCCGGCGTGCCGAGCAGGGCATTGATGAGTGTGCTCTTGCCGCGCTTGCGCTCGCCCACGACGACGACGCGAGCGGTGCCCGAGGTCGCGGCTGCCGCGCGCTGCAGGCGCGCCGGTACGGCATGCGACCCGCGCCGGCGCGCGATCGCATAGACGTCCTTGGCGACCCGCTTGGCTTCTGCCAGGCGAGCGGCGCTCGCGGTCGGCACGGGCACCTGGGCGTCTGCGATCCCGTCGGGCATCGCGCCAGGCTATCCGGCGTCCAGTCCGCGCGCCAACGCTTCGAGCGCTGCGGCCGCCTGGCCTGCCAGCCAGCGCCGGTCGGGCGCAGCGGGGCGCATCGCCTCCACCGCTCGCCACCAGCGCGCACGATCGCGCGCCCGACCGCTCAGCGCCTCTACGCCCGTTCCCGGCTCCGCGCCCAGCCGTTCGGCCGGCGAGTGCCCGGAGAACAGCGCGCGGAGTTCATGGCGGGCGTCATCGCCGAGTCGGATCCGCGGGTCGGCGGCGAGCCGCAGCGCGACGAGCGAGCGCAGCCCGACGCCGTGCGGCCCGGCTCGCACCTCGTCGATGACCTCGTGCAGGCGCGCGGCCTCTGCCTCGCCGGTCGTCGGTCGCAGCACGAGCTGCGCGAGCTCGCGCAGAAGCCGGTCGGTTCGGATGGTCTGGGCGCGGTTGCGGAACGTGTGCTCGACCGCGCTTCGGACGGCGTCGATCCCGGAGGCGGCACGTAGAGCCGGGCGTGGGTCGCCACCGCGCGCCAGTTCGCCCGCGGCCACCCAGCAGCCGTACGCGCCGAGCTCGCGCAGCGCGCGCGCCTCGACGCTGTCCAGCCGGCCCGTGCGTGCGCGCGCCGCAGCCACGCGAATGGCCGCCGCGAGATCGGCGGCCCCGGCGAATGCACGCAACCCAGCCATGACCTCGTCGCCGAGCCGAGGTGCGGCCAGCAGCGCGGCCACCGGGAGCGCCTGCCACGCGCGCGTGCGCCAGGCGTCGCGCACCCCCTCGAGCGCGCGAGCGGCGGTGATGAGCGGATCGTCGATCCCCGGCCAGAACCGATCGGCCTTCGTCAGAACGACGACCGCGTTGGTGGGCGCGTGGCCGAGGTCGGGCAGACCGGCCGCGAATGCGTCGAGCGCAGCGACGTCCCGCGCCGCGCCGGGCGCGTCGGCGCTGACGTACAGCACCGCATCGGCTCCGCCGGCAGCGCCTAGCGTCTGGCCGCGGACGAGTTCGCGCGCTCGGGCGCTGCGCGCGTCGTCGCTGGCGGAGAACAGTCCCGGCGTGTCGATCAGGACGAGACCGTCGAGCAGCGGCGAGTCGATCCAAACGGTGATCGGCTCGCTCGCGTTGAGGTCGAGCTCGTCGTCGCCGAGTGCTGGTTCGTCGCCGATCGCGAGCTCAAGTGGGACGTCGCCACGGCGGCGGACGATGACCCGCTCCCAGCGGCCCTTGCGTAGCCACCAGCTGACGAGCGTCGTCTCGCCGGCGCCGGTTGCCGCGACGTCGCGGCCTGCGAGCGCGTTGACAAGCGTCGACTTCCCGGCGCTGACGTGACCGATGATCGCCACCGACAGTGGCCGCTCCAGGCGATCGAGGGCGCGCTCGATGGCCGGCGCGACGGCCGCCATCGCTGGGTCGGCGAGTAGCGCGGCGCAGCGCGAACGTGCGTCGTCGGCGATGGTCGGCATTCCGGATAGTGTTGCTGGGTCACAGATGACCGGGGATGACGTGCACCGCCTCGAAGTTTCGACCCAACTCACGGCCGGGGCAGAGGCTGGCGATGTCGTGCTCGCGCGCGCGGCCGCCAACGGCGACCAGCGGGCGCTCAGGACGCTCCTGGAGCGGGTCACCCGGCGTCTGCGCGGGGCAGCGTGGAACCTGGCGCGCGACGGCCACGAGGCGCAAGATCTCGTGCAGGAGGCACTGCTGAAGGTCACGCGCCCCGACGTTCTCGGTCGCTACCGCGGCGATGGCCCGCTTGACGGCTATCTGCTGTCGGTCGGCGTACGGGCGATGATCTCGGTCGGCCGTAGTCGCCAGTCGCGGTCGGATCGGATCGTTCTGACGGGGGAGCCGGAGTTGCACGCCGGTGGCGCGCGCGACCGCGAGTCCGCGTCCCTGTCGGCGCCGCTGCGAGCCGCGCTCGGCGCGCTGCCGGAGCGGGCACGAGCGGTCGTGCTGCTCGTGGCGATCGGCGACCTCACCTACGGCGAAGTGGCGCAGGCACTGGAGATGGAGGTCGGCACGGTGAAGTCGACCTACAGCCGCGCGCGCGCCGCGCTGCGCACGTCACTCAGCAGCTGAGGGAACTTCCCGGGGGCCACGCTGCGTCCTCCGGGGTGTGACGCCAGCCACCGAGGAGACGAACCAGATGCCACTCACGCGGATCTTCGCAATGACCGTCGTCGTGCTCGCGGTTTCCGCCTCCTCCGCGGCTGCCGACTCCGTCCGCGGCGGCTCGGGGGCCGAGCGGATCATCGGGACCTCGCGAGCAGACACGCTCCGCGGCCGGGGTGGCGCGGACCAGATCTATGGTCGCGGGGGGCGCGACCGGCTCTTCGGCGGCGCTGGCGACGATCGCCTGTCCGGTGGGGCCGGCGACGACCGCCTCGACGGCGGTCCCGGCGACGACCGCATCCAGGGCGGCGCCGGCCGCGACCGCGTCGTCGGCGGTCCTGGCGACGATGTGATCGACGTCCGTGGCGGCGGCCGCGACGTGGTCATCTGCGGCGCGGGAACCGACACCGTGCTGGGCGATGTCGGCGCCGACCGCGTCTCCGGCTGCGAGCGCGTGAACCCGACGTCGGTGGGCAAGGGCACGACGCCCCCGCCCGTCGCTCCGCCGGCGGCTACGCCCCCACCGGCCGGGGCCCCGTGCCGGCGATGGGTCGTCGTCGGGTGTCGCCCGCTATGACGGCGTGCTGACGACGACGGTTACGGCGACGAACGCCTGCGGCCAGAACCTCGGTACCCAGACGACCCAGATCCCGTCGAGCATCACGCTCCGCGGGCCGCTGCGCAACCTCCCGGCGAGTCCCGGCCTGCCTGCCCCGGTCGGGGCCGACGACAATCCACTCAACCTCTCCGTGCTGCAGCCGACAGCGTCGGCCGGACTCGCCCCGGGCGCGATCTCACTCGGCTCGGCACTGCAGTTCAACGCTACCTCCCCACCGGCGATCGTCCGCTACTGGGCGTTGGGGCTCAACGGCGGCAACCTGACCGGAACGCTGGTCGAGGATCATCGCGAGGAGGGGGCCGCGTTCAACCTGCTCGCGATTCGCGACGAGCTTGTCCCCTGCCGTCCGGAGCTCGGGAGCATCCCGAACGCGGTGCCGCTGCGCGAGGGCACGCGGCTGTTCGGCAGCATGACGGCGGCGTCGGTGCACCTGCGCATCGAGGGCAACGTCCTGCGCGGCGACCGCGCCTTCGTCGCCGAGATCGTCGCGACGCGCGTTTCCTGAGCGTGCGCGCCCGCCGCTGCGGAGGTCGCCGCGCTGCAGTTGAGCCGCCGCTTCCCGGTGTGGCCAGCACCTTGTTCGCGGTCGGGACCCCGCACTACCGGGCAGTTCGCATGTACTCCACCGCCAAGCAGAGCTGACCATGACCCTCTTTGCTGCCACCCGTCGGCGCCGCCCGACGTCGCCCACCTACACCGTTCCGGTCGTGCGGGAACTCGCTCCGCAGACCACGCAGGTCGCAGTCGGCTCCGCGTGGTAGGAGCGGCGCGACCAGGCCCTGGCAATGAGGTGCGCGGGCACCAGACAACTTTCGACACGAGCGTCCGTAGGCCTTCAGTCGCTCAGCCCGCTCGCTTCGACCGGGCCTCGACGAGCGCGCCCGCGGCGAGCACGAGCAGGCTGCCGAGGGCGCCGATCAGGCCCGCGGGGCCGACGTCGCCGACCTCGCCGATCGCGCGCCAGGCCGCGATCAGCACGCCGATGAAGTGGAGCGTGCCCGCGAAGCCCGCGGCGATCAGGAGTCCGCCGGCGAACCGTCGCGCGGAGCCGATCATCACGACGCCGGCGAGCATCGCGGCGGCCAGGATCGCGGGCTCGAAGAAGAACTCCGCGCTCTCGGTCTCGCCGACCTCGCTCCAGAGCGAGCTGTTGCCGTCGTAGATCACGAAGAGCGAGACGCAGACGAGCGCCGTGCCCGCGAGGCCGAGGACGAGCGTGCCCGGATCGGCGGGCTCGTCCGTCGCGAGGTTCTTCGCACAGGCGATGCCGGCGGCCAGCAGTGCGACCGCGCTGGCGAGGACGATCACCGCTATGCCGACCGCGGCGGGGTCGAGACGCTCGGCGGTGAACTTGAGCAGGGCGATCGCACCGGCCGCCGTCACGCTCCCGAACCCGATCAGCAGTCCGGCGGCGAGCGCCAGGGCGAGGCCGCGCTTGAGCGCCCGGGCGATCAGCCAGCTCGCGACGGTCGTGCCCGCCGCTTCGAGCGGGGAGAACGCGGCGAACAGGTTCCAGCGGTCGTCTCCGGAGCCCAGCGCTGGGAGGACGAGCGCGACCAGTAGTCCGAGGGCGCCCGCGCGGGCCAGCAGGACGGCGCGGTTGCGGACGGCCGCGTCGCCGGCGCTGGAGGGTGGCGCGGGAGGCTCGGCGGAGACCGGGGTCGTGCTGGCCGGCGGTGGCGCGGCGGCGACGGTGGAGGCCGGCGGTGGCGCGGGCGGCTCGGCGGAAGTCGGGGCGGTGGTGGCCGGCGGCGTCGCGGACGGCGGGGTCGTCGCGGCCGGCGAAGTCGGTGGCGGAGCGGTTGGCGGCGCCGTCTTCGCCAGCGGCAGCGCTTCGGGCGTGTCCGGGCCCGTGCCCTCGACGTCGATCCCCTCGAACATCTCGGTCGTGCCGGCCGCCTGATCCCAGACGAAGCTCTGGAACTCGGAGGTCGCCGGCGTCGGCGGGGTCACGGCAGAAGGTCCGCGAGGTGGATCGGAGAGTCGCGACTCGCGCCGCCAGCGCGGGCCGAGGGTGTTGATCAGGATCTCCTCGAGCGCCTCGGAGGCCGCACTGGCCGTGGCCGGCCGATCACGGAAGTCCTTCGAAGTCAGCAGCTCGATCCAGTCCGACAGCGCAGGGTCGACGTCGGGGAACTCGCGCACCGCCGGCAGCGGCTCGTTGATATGGCGCAGCATCATCGCCATCGGCGTGTCGGCGTCGTGGAACGGTGGCGCCCCGACGACCAGTTCGTACGCGATGCAGCCGACCGAGTAGAGGTCCGTCCACGGACCGATGTCGCGCGCCATGGCCTGCTCGGGCGCCATGTAGGCGGGCGTTCCGATCGTCGTTCCGGTCGCGGTCATGAACGCGCCGGTCGTGGAGTCCTGGGTGGCCTTGGCGATCCCGAAGTCGGTGATCTTCACCGCGCCGTCGCTGGAGACCATGAGGTTCTCGGGCTTCAGGTCACGGTGGACGATCCCGCGCTGTTCGGCGGCCTCGAGTCCGGCGAGCACGCCGTCGAGCACGCCACCGATCTGGGCCGGCCGCAGGCGTCCGATGTACGGCCGCAGCGAGCCTCGCTCGACGTACTCCATGGCGATGAACGGCGTGCCCTCGTGCTCGAAGTAGTCGAAGACCGTCACGACGTTCGCATGGAGCAAGGAGCCCGCCAGCCGCGACTCGCGCACGAAGCGCTGGGCGAGATCCGTGTCGGCGGCGCGGAACGCCGCCATCTCCTTCAGCGCCACGAGCCGGTCGAGGTCGACCTGATGGGCGAGGTAGACCACGCCCATGCCGCCCCGCCCGATCTCGCGCAGGATTCCGTAGCGGCCGACCGTCCGAACGATCTCCGGCATGGCGCGACTTTACCTGCGTCGGCGCCGGCGGTGGGATTGGGCTCTAGATCGTGGCGAGTACCGGGCGCGAGCCCGAGTGGCGCCGGAACCGAACGCGCGGAAGCAGCGAGCCGGCGGTGAAGCCGGCGAGCGTGACGACCAGGCCGGCGACCGCGTCGAACACGAAGTGGTTGCCGGTGGCGATCACCGCGACCGTCACCAGCGGCCCCCAGAGCAGCACGAGGGCTTTCGCCCACCGAGCCTGCAACGCCGCCGCCAACGCGAAGCTGACCGCGAAGGCGAATCCGACGTGCAGGCTCGGAACTGCGGCGAAGGCGTTGTAGAAGATCGTCGAGTGGCCGGAGAGCGGCACGATCTGGGCGCTCACGGTGTCTCGGATGCCGAGGCCCGACAGGCGCGGCGGAGCGACCGGCCAGAGTCCGTGGATCGGGACCGCGATCATCCAGGTCGCGATCACCGTCGTCCGCAACCGCCGGTAGATCGGCCGTGCGCGCCGGTAGAGCAGGATCAACGCACCCGGCAGCACGACGAGCTGCGCGGCGAGGTAGACGTTGCTGAGCAGCCAGCTGACCGCGGGGGCGGACAGTGCGCTCTGGACCGAGGCCTCGATCGCCACGTGCGTCGAGCGCTCGAGCCCGACGATCCACCGCGCGTGATCGATCGCCGTCCGAGGATCGCCCGCGAAGACCCAGCGCGCGCCGATGTAGAGCAGGTACGCGCCGACGAAGAACAGCAGCTCGGGATGCGGGCGCAGCCGAGCGAGGCTCGGGCGGCGGACGGCGGTGGTTAGGGAGTGAGCGGAGACCATGAGGAAATCAAGCGCTTGATTGAGGATTGCAGGCGCTGGCTATTTCTTCAAGCGTTTGCTTGAATATGTTCCGAGAGATGCCCGAGCTGACCCCGACCGACCGGCGTCGCGATGCCGGCGCGCGTACGAAGCAGCGCCTGATCGACGCAACCCTCGAGCTCCTCGCCGAGCGCGGCGAGGACGCCGTGACGCTGCGCGAGATCACGGGTGCCGCGCAGACCAACGTCGCCTCGGTCAGCTACCACTTCGGCTCGCTCGGCGCGCTCTGCTGCGAGACCACCAAGCATGCGATCGCGCAACTGATGGGCGAGCAGATGTCGCGCTTGCAGGCGCTCGGCGAGGATGCGACCGTCGAGCAGATCGCCCTCGCGGTCGCGCAGCCGATCATCGGCGTACTGAGCGACCCGGACCGTCCGGAGCGTGCGCTGATCCGGATCTTCGACCGCGCGCTCGGCGGCCCGCCCGGTGACCTCCAGGACTGGATCCATGCTGAACTCGGGCGCGTCGACGACGAGCTGATCGCGCATCTGCGCGGGGCGCTGCCCGACGTGCCCGAGCAGGAGCTTCGCTTCCGTTGGGAGTGCGCGTCCGGCGTCCTGCGCGTGCTCGTGAAGGGCACCTCGCGCATGGAGCACGACGGACGCTGCGCCGCGGACCTCGAGCGGATGCTGGTCCCGGTGATCGCGGGCGCGCTCGCCGCGGGCGCCGCGGCCTGACGCTCAGCGAGTCAAAGGCGCGAGCTCGCCGCTCCCGCGCGCGATGACTTCGACGCCGAGCACGACCCGCCGCGACGGACCCGTGTAGCCGTCGAGGCGCGAGAACAGCAGCTCGGCGGCGGCACGCCCGAGCCCCAGCGCGTCCTGGGCGGCGACCGTGACGGCGGGATCGATCGAGCCGGCGAGCACGATGTCGTCGAACGCGACCAGCGCGATCTCGTGCTGGCGCCCGAGCCGGTGGAGCGCGCGCAGGACCTCGACCGTGATCAGGTTCTGGCTGGTGAACAGCGCGGTTGGACCGTCCGGGGCCTCCAGCAGCGAAACCGCCGTCTCGAACGCGGCGCCGGGCTCGACCGGATGGTGCACGAACGCCTCGGCGATCCCCGCCCCGCGAAGCGCGTCGCGGTACCCGGTCAGCCGCTCGGCGGAGGTGTAGAGCACAGGCGGGTAGCCGATGAACGCGATCCGGCGATGACCGTGCGCGATCAGATGGGCGACGGCCGCCTCGGCTCCGGCACGGTTGTCGCTGAGCACGCAGTCGACGTCGATCGACTGCGGCGGGCGATCGACGAACACGACGGCGACGCCGGTCGCCAGGTCACGCGACAGGTAGCTGTGGTCGCTCGCCGTGGGGACCACGATCAGGCCGTCGACGCGGCGCGCGAGCACCGCCTCGATCAGCTCTCGCTCGCGCGCCGGGTCCTCGTCGGAGCTGCCGGCGAAGGTCACGACCGAGCGCGCCCGGGCCTCCTCCTCGACGCCGCGATGGATGGCGGAGAAGAACGGGTTCGAGACGTCCTCGAAGATCAGGCCGAGCGAGGCGGACATGCGGCTCGCGCGCCGCAGCGTCCCGGCGGTGTGGTTGTGCCGGTAGCCGAGCAGCTCGATCGCCTGCTGCACCTTGACGGCGAGCTCCGGCGCGACCGGGGGGCTGCCGCTGACGACCCGCGAGACGGTGCTGAGGCTGACCCCGGCGACGGCGGCGACGTCCTTCATCGTCGGCCGCCGGCCCTTCGGGAGACCGCCGCCGGTCTCGTCAGGGATCTGCCGGGCGGCGCTCACACGTGCGACCGTAGCGGACCCGGCGCGCGGGATTACGTCGCTGCGATCTCGCCTGAGCCGCGCGTGATCAGCTGTGTCGGGACGATCAACAGACGCGGCTCGGCCGCCAGGCCCCCGAGCCGCTCGAACAGCATCTCGCCGGCGTGGCGACCGAGTAGGTAGGGGTCCTGGGCGACGACGGTGACGCCGGGCTCGACGAGGTCCCCGAGGACCACGTCGTCGAAGCCGACCAGCGCCACCTCGCGCTGGCGGCCGAGCTTGCGCAGCGCGCGGATCGCCCCGATCGTGATCAGGTTCTGGCCGGTGAAGAGCGCGGTCGGCGGGTCCGCCAGCAGCAGCAGCTCGCGGGTCGCGTGCTCCGCGGCGTCGCTCTCGGCGAGCTCGACACGCTCGAGCTCCGGCGAGCGAGGAACACGAGCGCCGTCGAGCGCTTCCCAGTAGCCCTGCCGCCGCTCGACCGCGGTGCTGACCGACAGGCGGTCGCCGAGGAAGGCGATGCGCCGGTGGCCGGCGGCGATCAGGTGCGCAACGGCTTCGCGGGCCCCGCCGACGTTGTCGCTGACGACCGCGTCGCCGGGCATGAAGCGCGGTGGGCGGTCGACGAACACGAGCGCGATGCCCGCCTGGTGGTCGCGCCGCAGGTAGCTCTGATCGCTCGCGCACGGCACGATCACAAGACCGTCGACGCCGCGCGCGCCGAACGCCTCGGCAAGCTCGCGCTCCCGCGCCGCGTCCTCGTCTGACGAGCCGACGAAGGTGAGCACGCCGTGCCCGCGCGCGACGTCCTCGACGCCGCGGTGCACGGCCGAGAAGAACGGGTTCGAGACGTCTTCGATGATCAGCCCGATGCTGGACGACTGCCGGTCGGCGCGACGCAGCGTGCTCGCGGTCAGGTCGCGCCGGTAGCCGAGGAGCTCGACGGCCTTGTGCACGCGCTCCGCGAGGTCGGGGCGGACCTCGTCGCTGCCGCTGATCACGCGGGAGACCGTCGCCAGGCTCACGCCGGCGACGCGTGCGACTTCTTTCATCGTCGGGCGCCGCGGTGATTCGGGAAACGTTTCCACGATGAGCACCATATCGCGCTGTCAAGCCGAGAGAGTTTGAGAATTCGTTTTCTCAGTTGCTTGACAAACACCGCACAACTGCGCTAGAAATCCGTCCTGAAAACGTTGTCTCAGGGCGCCAGGCCTTGGGCAGGGGAGATGGAGGAGCTATGAAGCGAATCGCATCCGGTCGCATCGTCGTGACGGTGGGATCGGCGCTTGCGCTGGCCACGGGCATCGCCGCCTGTGGCGGCGACGACGGCGCCAGCGGGTCGGCCAACTCGGGCGGCGGCGGCGACGCCGTCAAGCTCGGTCTGATCACCAAGACCGAGACGAACCCGTTCTTCGTGAAGATGAAGGAGGGCGCCAGCGAGGCGGCGAAGCAGAACGGCGCCGAGGTGCAGTCCTTCGCGGGCAAGAAGGACGGCGACAACGAGTCGCAGGTGGCGGCGGTCGAGAGCCTGATCTCGGCCGGTGCGAAGGGCCTGATGATCACGCCGAGCGATTCCAAGGCGATCGTTCCCTCGCTCGACAAGGCGCGTCAGGCCGGGCTGCTCGTGGTCGCGCTCGACACGCAGACCGAGCCGGCCGACGCGGCCGACATCACCTACGCCACCGACAACTACGCGGCGGGCCTGGCGATCGGCAAGTGGGCCAAGGGCAAGTTCGACAAGGACGGCAAGCAGGCGAAGATCGCGATGCTCGACCTCAACCCGGACGGGGTGTCGGTCGACACGCAGCGCGACCAGGGCTTCCTCGAGGGCTTCGGCATCGACGTCGGCGACAAGACCAAGATCGGCGACGAGAGCGACCCGCGGATCGTCGGCCACGACGTGACCGACGGCGCCGAGGAGGGCGGGCGTACCGCGATGGAGAACCTGCTCCAGAAGAGCCCGGACATCAACCTCGTCTACACGATCAACGAGCCCGCCGCGGCGGGTGCCTATGAGGCGTTGAAGGCGGCGGGCAAGGAGAAGGACGTCACGATCGTCTCGGTCGACGGCGGCTGCCCGGGCGTGGAGAACGTCAAGAAGGGCATCATCGGCGCGACCTCGCAGCAGTACCCGCTCAAGATGGCCCAGATGGGCGTCGACGCGATCACGGCGTTCGCCAAGGACGGGACCAAGCCCACGCCCACGTCGGGCAAGGATTTCGTGGACACGGGCGTGACCCTGATCACCGACGCGCCGGTCGACGGCGTCGAGTCCAAGGACACGGCGTTCGGCCTCGAGAACTGCTGGGGCTAGCCCGTCATGTCCAATCCTTTCCGCAAGGTCGCTCCCGCCGGCGCCGGAGGTGGGACCGCGGGCGCCGTCGGACCCACCCGCCAGGCGACGATCGGCTCGCGGGTCCACGACATCCTGCACGCCAACGCGACGTTCGGGCCGCTGTTCGTCCTGCTGCTCGCGATCGTCTACTTCAGCATCACCGCGGACCGCTTCCTGGCGCCGGCGAATCTCTCGCTGATCGTCCAGCAGGTGATGGTGGTCGGCACGCTGGGCATCGCCCAGACGCTGATCATCCTCACCGCCGGCATCGACCTCTCGGTCGGCGCGATCATGGTGCTGTCCTCGATCATGATGGCCAAGCTGTCGGCCGACGCCGGCGTCCCGGGCCTGCTGGCGCTGCTGATCGGCTTCCTCATCGGCACGGCCTGTGGCCTGCTCAACGGGTCGCTGGTGACCCGTCTGCGCCTCCCGCCGTTCATCGTCACGTTGGGGACGCTGAACATCTTCTTCGCGCTCAACCTGTACATCTCCAAGAGCGAGACGATCCGCGGCACCGACATGTCGCGCCTGCTGCTCTGGACGGGCAAGTCGATCAGCCTCGGCGACACTCGCATCACGTACGGCTCGATCCTGATGCTCGTGCTGTTCGCGGTCTTCGCGTGGGTGTTGAAGAACACGGCGTGGGGTCGGCACGTGTACGCCGTCGGCGATGACGCCGAGGCTGCCCGACTGGCCGGCGTGCACAAGGACCGCGTGCTGCTGAGCGTCTATGTCGTCGGCCGGCCTGATCTGCGCCGTCGCGGGGTGGATGCTGATCGGGCGCATCGCGTCCGCCAGTCCGCAGGCCGGCGTCTCGGCCAACCTCGACTCGATCACCGCGGTGGTGATCGGCGGCACGTCGCTGTTCGGCGGCCGCGGCCGGGTCGTCGGGACCTTGTTCGGCGCGTTGATCGTCGGCGTGTTGCGCAACGGGTTGACGCTGACCGGCGTCGACGTGCTGTGGCAGGACTTCGCGGTCGGCGTGTTGATCATCGCCGCCGTCGCCATCGACCAGTGGATCCGGAAGGTGAAGGCATGAGCGTCACCGTCACGCAGACCCCGATCCTCGAGGCCCGCGGGCTGGTCAAGCGCTACGGCCACGTGACCGCGCTCGGCGGCTCGGACTTCGATCTGCGCCCGGGTGAGATCCTGGCCGTGATCGGCGACAACGGCGCGGGCAAGTCCTCGCTGATCAAGTGCCTGTCCGGCGCCGTCGTGCCCGACGAGGGCGAGATCCTGCTCGACGGCGAGCCGATCCAGATGCGCACGCCGATCGACGCCCGCGCGTACGGGATCGAGACCGTCTACCAGACCCTGGCGGTGTCGCCGGCGCTGGACATCGCGGACAACCTGTTCCTCGGCCGCGAGCCGCGCGACGCCCGGGATCCTCGGCACGGTCTTCCGCAAGCTCGACCGGACCAGGATGCGTGCCGAGGCCAAGCAGCAGATGACCGACCTCGGGATCATGACGATCCAGGACATCACCCAGCAGGTCGAGTCGCTCTCCGGCGGTCAGCGCCAGGGCGTCGCCGTGGCTCGCGCCGCCGCGTTCGGCAGCAAGGTGATCATCCTCGACGAGCCGACCGCGGCGCTGGGCGTCAAGGAGTCCGCGCACGTGCTCGAGCTGATCCTCAAGGTGCGCGACTCGGGCATCCCCGTGATCCTGATCAGCCACAACATGCCGCACGTGTTCGAGGTCGCCGACCGCATCCACATCCACCGGCTCGGCCGGCGGATCGCGGTCGTCACCCCGAAGACGCACACGATGAACGAGGTCGTGGCGATCATGACCGGCGCCACCGAACCGGGGGCCGTCGGCTACGAGAAGATCGTCGAGGACAGCGGGCGCGAGACCCCGGAGCACCTCGCGAAGACGTTCAAGCGCGACTGAGGCTGCAGCCGGCGGGCACCTCCGGGTGCCCGCCGGTCCACCGCCGTGCCGTCCTCAGCGGGGCACGGGAGCCGGTGATACCTCCTATCGCGCGGAGGTGCTGAAGCGCTCCACGCCGATCACGGGGCGCAGCCCGCGCTCGAGCTCGCGGTCGGCGAACGCGCGTCGCAGCACGTCATCGCCGAGCGCGTTGCCCAGCGCGGCCATGATCATCCCCTGGTCGAGCGACAGGTAGGCGGGCGAGACCGCTCCGGTGCCGACGTTGACGCTGTCGCGGAAGCCCCACTTGCCGTAGAGCGCGGGGAAGCGCTGGGCGAGCCGGCGCAGGTTGTCACGGGCCGCCCCCGGCGCGTAGCGCAGGGCGAGGAACGAGGCGTGCGGGGTGACGACGCCGCCCTCGTAGTCGGTCGGCAGCGGGTCGGGCATTGCCGGGCGATCCGGGCAGCCCGCGAAGCCATGGTCGACGAGCGTCTTGCCCTCGTCGGAGGGGTTGCCGTTCGGGTCCATCCCGGCGCCGTCGACGCCGTAGACGCCGTACCCGCCCTCAGGCGTGTTGGAGGGCGAGAAGCCCCAGAAGCCGTAGCCCGCCTCGGTCAGGCCGTGGTGGATCTGCGCCTGCACGGTGAGCGGGTGGTTGGCGCCCCAGCTCTTCGGCGCCCACTTCTCCTCCGGCACGAACAGCGCGGGCATCAGCGCCTCGAACATGCTGCCGCCCCAGCTCGGGACCAGCTTGGTGCCGTTGTACTCGTAGGCGCCCTCGAAGACGTCGACGCCGAAGTAGGTGCGTGTCGTCCCGACCGGCTTGGTCTCCTGGAAGGAGAAGTCGCAGGTGTCCGGGAAGGTGCGCCAGCGCCCGTAGTACTCCTTCTGCGGCAGCTGCCCGCGGCCGATGCCGATGTAGTCGACGATCCGGCTCTCGCTGACGACCGTGTCGTAACAGCAGGGCGAGCCGCGCGGGATCGCCCGGCGTGATGTGGAAGCGCACCCGGTTCTGTTCCGGCACGTAGTAGAGGCCGAAGTCCATCGCGTCGTAGAGCGCGCCGGCGCGGCGCCGCAGTTGCGGCACGCTGTTCTCGACGACCTTCAGGCCGACGGCCAGCCAGCCGTTGTCGACGGACGAGAGGTACGGGGTCAGCGGGGCGCCCGTCGGCGGCCAGACGGTCAACTTCGCGCCCGTCCGGTGGTCGTACCAGTTGTAGTACTGGCCGGTGGTGCCGTAGCGCTCCATGCGCTCGAGCGTCGCGATCGTCTTCGACAGGCGGGCCGTCAATTCGCGTTGACGGATCAGGCCGAGCCGTTCGGCGGCGACCGCGCTCCACATGTACGCGCCGATATTCGTCGTCGACGTCTGCGTGCTCGTGGTGCCGTCGGCGTTGAGGATGTCGGCCGGCAGCCCGGACCGCGCATCGGTCATCGCCACGAACGACGCCCACGTTCCCTGTGCGTAGGCCTCCAGTTCACGATCGTGTGCCGAGGCCTGTGCGACCGGAGCGAGGACGAGCAGCGCGACCAAAGCCGCGAGGGACCTGAACTTCATGAGCGCCTCCCAACGCTAGGTACTTCCCGTAGGAGTCCGTACCCCTCGGTTTGCGGTCGCGAACATCCGGGGAAGCCGAGGACGCGGCTGTCCGGTCGCGAGTCGGGTCTGCAGGGAGGAAGTTGCGATGTCTCGTAGGGGTCGTATGTCCGCGGTCGTCACCGCGGTGCTGGTGGTTGGTTCGATCGGGGCCGGAGGGGTGATGGCCGCCTCGCAGTCGGACGACGAGTCCGCGCTGGCCCAGGTCCAACGCGGCGACAGGGGCCGCAACATCGAGCGGCGGGTCGACGACCTGCTGCGCAAGATGACGCTGGACGAGAAGCTGCAGCAGCTGACGCTGCTCTCGGACGGGCAGATGAAGGACGACCCGTCGCAGGCGGCCAAGGGTGTCGGCAGCGTGTTCAGCGAGACCGACCCGGCGCTGATCGACTCCTACCAGCACGACGCGGTCGAGAAGTCACGGCTGCACATCCCGATCCTGTTCGCGTTCGACACGATCCACGGCTTCCGCACGATCTTCCCGATCCCGCTCGCGGCGGCATCGAGCTTCGATCCCGCCGTCGCCTACAACGATCACAAGATCGGCGGCTTCGAATCGGCCGCGGTCGGCGTCAAGCAGATCTATAGCCCGATGGTCGACGTCTCGCACGAGCCGCGCTGGGGCCGCATCTCCGAGGCCGCCGGCGAGGACCCGTACCTGAACTCGGTGATGGCCGCCTCGCGCGTCACCGGCGCCCAGGGCAAGGACTACTCCGCACCCGACAAGGTCGTCACGAGCGTCAAGCACTTCGTCGCCTACGGTCAGCCCGAGAGCGGCCGCGACTACAACACGACCGACATGTCCGAGCAGCGGCTGCGCAACGTCTACCTGCCGCCGTTCAAGGCCGCGATCGACGCCGGCTCCGACACCGTCATGTGCTCCTTCAACGCCATCGACGGCGTGCCCGGCTGCGCCAACCCGTTCACCGAGACGGACATCCTCAAGGGCGAGTGGGGCTTCGACGGCTTCATCGAGAGCGACTACACCGCGGTCGCCGAGCTGCGTGCCTGTCCCGGCGTCAAGCCTGAAGGCGGCCCGTGTGGCCATGGCGTCGCGGCCGACGGTCGCGAAGCCGCCGCCGCCGCGCTGAACGCCGGCACCGACTCCGAGATGGTCTCGACCAACTACCGCGACTTCGGCAAGGACCTCGTCGCCAGCCGCCAGGTGTCGATCAGGCGCATCGACGATGCCGTGCGCCGGATCCTGCGGATCAAGTTCCGCGCCGGCCTCTTCGAGCACCCGTACGTCAACGTCGCCGCCGCACCGGGCAAGCAGCTGCTCCCGGCAGAACCGGGCCGCCGCACGCACCGCCGCCGGCCGCTCGATGGTCCTGCTCAAGAACGAGGGCAACGTGCTGCCGCTCTCCGCGGCCAAGAAGACCGCGCTGATCGGACCGCTGGGCGACAGCCCGCACGACATGCTCGGCCCGTGGTGGGGCCGCGGCGACGACGCCGACGCCGTGTCGGTGTTCACCGGCATGAAGGCGCAGAACCCGAACACGACGTTCACCCCCGGCTGCACGCTCAGCCACAACGACCTCGACGACCCGGCCAACGAGTGCGCATCGACCGATGGGTTCGCCGCCGCCGTGGCCGCCGCTCAGGCCGCCGATCAGGTCGTCATCGCCGTCGGCGAGACGCGTGAGATGGGCGGCGAGGCCGAGGCCCGCTCCAACATCGATCTGCCCGGCCGCCAGCAGGAACTGATCGACGCGATCAAGGCGACCGGCAAGCCGTTCACCGTCGTGCTGTTCAACTCACGGCCGCTGACGCTGTCGAAGGTCGACGCGGCCTCGCCCGCGATCCTCGAGGCCTGGTTCGGTGGCGTCGAAGCCGGCAACGCGGTCGCCGACGTGCTCTTCGGCAAGGTCAACCCGGGCGGCAAGCTGCCCGTGTCCTTCCCGCGCAACGTCGGGCAGATCCCGATCTACTACAACCACGAACCGACCGGCCGCCCGTGTGACGCGACCTCGAAGTACAACTCGCGCCATCGCGACATCGGGTCCTGCGCGCCGCTGTACGAGTTCGGCTACGGCCTCAGCTACACGACTTTCCAGGTCGACAACCTGAAGCTGTCCTCGAACTCCATGAACTCGCGCGGCTCGATCACCGCGACCGTCGACGTGACCAACACCGGCACGGTCGCCGGCGATGACGTCGCGCAGCTCTACATCCACGACCCGGTCGCGAGCATCTCGCAGCCGGTCCGCCGCCTGCGCGGCTTCGAGCGCGTGACGCTCAAGCCGGGCCAGAAGACCACCGTCAGCTGGAAGCTCGATGCCAGCGACATCGGCTTCTACGACAACCGCGGCAAGTTCCGCGTCGAACCCGGCACGATCGAGGTCTACGCGGGCGACCATTCCAGCGCGTCGGACCAGATGAAGACGTTCGCCGTGCGCTAGGCGTTTGCAAGATGGCATGCAGGGTCGGCGGCCAAGGAGGACTAGGGTCGTCGACCGCATGCTCTCGTTTCGTCGCGTCTTGCCGCTCGCGGTTCTCGCCGTGCTGCTCGGCTTCACAGCGCCTGCACAGGGGCAGCAGAGCCTTCGTGACGCCGCCAAACGGCTGCGGGCGGCGGTGGCCGTCGAGCAGGCGAAGATCGACGACACGCGCGAGGGGCTGGCGTCCGCCGCGGCGCGGCTGGCAGTGCTCGACGCCCGTGCGCGCAAGCGCCGCCAGCAGCTCTTCGACACGCAGGACAAGCTCGTCAAGACGCGCGTCCGGCTGACGCGTCTCGAGCGCAAGCAGGCGCGCGCCGAGAAGCTGCTCGCCGCGAACCTGCGCTCGAGCTACATGTCCGGCGAGCCGACGTTCGTGACCGTGGTGATGAACTCCGACGGCTTCAGCGACCTGGTGGAGCGCTTCGAGTTCCTGCGCCGGATCGCTCGCCGCAACGCCTCGGTGCTCGGCGACACGCGTGACGCGAGGATCAAGGTCAAGGGCATGACGGTCGACCTCAAGGACCTGCGCACGACCTACGGCGTTCTGGCGCGCGACGCGGTCGCCGATCGCGACCGTGCCGACATCCTGCGCAGCGCGCTGCTCAACCGTGAGCAGGACCAGTTGCGCAAGCGCGACGGCACCGCGGCCAGGCTCGTCTCCGTGCGCGGCAAGATCGCGGCGATCGAGCGCCGTCAGGCCGCGGCTGCGCGCGCCGCGCGGGCTTCGTTCACCGCGGTCAGCGCCGCGCCCGCACCGCAGCCGAGCAGCGGTGGCGGAGGCGGCGGCGGGGACGTCGTCGCCCGCGTCGTCGCCGCGGCCACCGACATCGCCACGACGCCCTACGTCTGGGGCGGCGGCCACGGCGGCGCCTCGGGCGGCTACGACTGCTCGGGCTCGATCAGCTACGCGCTCGCCGCGGGCGGTCTGCTCTCCAGCCCGCTCGCCTCGGGCGGCTTCATGAGCTGGGGCGAGCCAGGTCCTGGCCGGCGGATCACGGTCTACGCCAACGCCGGCCACGCGTACATGGTCGTCGACGGCCGCCGCTACGACACGAGCGCGCTCTCCGGTGGCGGCACCCGCTGGACGGGCGCGATGCGCAGCAGCGCGGGCTTCGTCGCCCGCCATCCGCCGGGCTTCTAGCGCCGCGCCCGCAGGCATGGGAGACTCCCTAGATGTTGGTCCGGGGTGTCGAGGACATCCAGGCGGTCTCCGAGCAGGCGGCGCTGCTCCGCGTCGCCATGCTCGTTGGGCGAGACGAGCCGCTGGAGTCGCTGTACGCGCGCGTCTCTGAGGAGGTAGGGCAACTCCTGGCGGTCGAGGCGGGCGCGGTGATGCGCTTCGCGGGCGGCGAGCGCGCGGTGATCGTCGGTGTCCATCGCAAGCAGGGCGTGCGCGGTCTGCCGGTCAACGCGGAGCTCGATTTCAACCGCACCGGGAGCGCGCTGGGACAGGCCCAGAGTTCGCTGCTGCCGGCGCGGGTCGCCTCCTACGAAGGCGGACGCGGCGAGCTACCGGTCCTGATGAAGTCGATCGGCCTCAAGGCCACGGTCGCCGTGCCCGTGCTGGTCGCCGGCGAGGCCTGGGGCGCGCTCGTCGCCTCCGCCGCCGAGGAGG
Organism: uncultured Solirubrobacteraceae bacterium; assembly: GCA_963848475.1. Taxonomy (GTDB): domain Bacteria; phylum Actinomycetota; class Thermoleophilia; order Solirubrobacterales; family Solirubrobacteraceae; genus Solirubrobacter. The sequence continues at coordinate 123,786 of CAWKDW010000020.1, forward strand.
AGTCGTTGCCGCCGGGCAGCGAGCAGCGGCTCGTCGGCCTCGCCGAGCTGCTCGCCCAGGCGCTCGTCAACGCCGACGCGCGGGCCGAGCTCGCGGCATCGCGGACGCGGCTGGTCGAGTCAAGCGATGAGGTCCGGCGGCGGCTCGAGCGCGCGCTGCACGAGGGCGCCCATCAGCACGTCGTCGCGCTCGCGCTCAAGCTCCGCGTCGCGCGCGGCCGGGCCATGCCCGGCTCGGAGGAGGAGGCGGTGCTCGCCGACGTGCTCGACGATGCGCTGGAGGCCAGCGCGGCGATGGGCGAGCTCGCGCGCGGGCTGCATCCCGCCGTGCTCTCCGAGCGCGGTCTCGCCGCCGCGCTGCAGGTGCTCGTGGCGCGCGCCGCGGTTCCCATCAACCTGCGCGAGCTGCCGGGCCGGCGTTTCAGCGCCGTGATCGAGACGACCGCGTATCTGCTCGTAGCGGAGGCGATCGCCAACGTCGCCCGCTACGCCCACGCGACCGAGTGCGTCCTGCACGTCGCCGATGGCGGCGACCGGCTGACGGTCGAGCTGCGCGACAACGGCATCGGCGGCGCGACCTTGCGCCCCGGCGGCGGCCTCGAGTGCCTGAGCGACCGCGCGGCGGCGATCGGCGCCCGCATGGAGCTCGACTCGCCGCGCGGCGAGGGCACGACGATCCGGCTCGAGATCCCCGTTGAGCGCTGAGGACTGGCGCTTCTCGTTCCGCGACCGGATCCGCTACGGCGATCTGGACACGAACGCGCACCTCAACAACGTCGCCGTGCACCAGTTCTTCGAGAGCGCGCGGGTGGCGTACATGCGCGGGATGTTCCCCGACATCGACCCGATGGGCCGCTCCGGCGGTTTCGGGATGATCTTCGCCGAGACGCAGGTCCGCTTCGCCTCCCCCGGCTTCTACGAGGAGGTCATGCGCGTCTGGGTGCGGCCCGAGGAGCTGCGCCGTTCGAGCGTCAAGATCGCGTTCCGGATGACCTGTGAGGACGACGGTCGACTGGTCGCCGAGGGCTGGGGGACGCTGGTGGGCTACGACTACGCGAACGGGCGCGCGGCGCCGTTGACGGAGGAGATCGCCGAGCGCATGCGCGCCGAGGGCGCCAGATAGGCTCCCGCCGCGATGGAGATCGAGCGCAAGTTCCTGCTGGCCGGGCGCCCGCATGGCCTCGAAGACCACCCCGCGCAGCGGCTCGAGCAGGGCTATCTCGCGATCGACCCCGCCGGCGCCGAGGTCCGCGTCCGCCGCAAGGACGCCAAGACGTTGATGACCGTCAAGTCCGGGATCGGCCTCGTGCGCGGCGAGGAGGAGTTCGTCGTCGACGCGGAGCTCTTCGAGCGGCTGTGGCCGCTGACCACGGGGCGCCAGGTGGTCAAGACGCGCTACCTCGTGCCGGTCGGCGACGGCCTGACGGCCGAGGTCGACGACTACGAGGGCCCGCTCGCGGGCCTGCTGACCGCCGAGGTCGAGTTCCCCGACGAGGCCTCCGCTCACGCCTTCCACGCCCCCGCTTGGATGGGGGACGACGTGACCGGTGACGCGCGCTACGCGAACCGCACGCTGGCGGTACACGGCATCCCGAGCTGTAGTCAGCGCTCCTGCTGGGTCGGGCGCACGAGGACCTCGTTGATCGCCATGTGCCGGGGCCGCGTGACGATGAAGACGATCGTGTCGGCGATGTCCTCCGCTCGCAGCGGCTCGGTCGCGATCCCCCCGCGCAACTGTTCGCGGATCTCCGGTCGCAGGTGGTGCGTGAGCTCTGATTCGGTGGCGCCCGGCTCGACCAGCGAGGAGCGCACGTAGCGCGCCGTGACCTCCTGGCGCAGCGACTCGCTGAAGGCGCCGACGCCGTGCTTGGTCAGGTGGTAGACGCCTCCGCCGGCGCCCGACCCGGCGGCCCGCGACCGAGCTGATGTTGACCAGGTCGGCGACGTGGCGCGGGCCCTGCTGCGCCGTGCTCAGCAGGTGCGGCAGCGCCGCGTGCGCGACGTAGAGCAGCCCGTTGAGGTTGAGCGCGATCATCCGCTCCCACTCCTCGACCGGGGCGTCGACGATCGGTCCGAGCAGCATCACGCCCGCGTTGTTGATCACCGTGTCGAGCCGGCCGAGTTCTGAGGCCGTGTGCTCCACGGCCGCGATCGCCTGCTCGCGCCCGTGACGAGCGCGACTGTGCCGTCCAATGTCATGCGGAGAGTTCTACCCCCGCAGCGTGAGCGTCCGCCTCGCGGTGAGCTTGGACTGGGAGGCGGTGACGGTGACCTTTCCGCGGATCTTGAGCCTGAACGTCAACGTCCCCGCGGCCTTGGCCGTCTTGGTGAGCCTGGCGACGGTGCGCCGCTTGCGCTTGGCGGTCACGGTGACCTTGCCGGCGCCCGGCACGGTGACGGTGACCTTGCCGGTGCGGGTGATCGCCAGCTTCAGCTTCTTGGCTGGCACGCCGGGGGTCGGCGGCGCCGGTGACGCGCCCTGGAAGGCGGACGCCGGCGGGACGTCGGCCGGGCCCCAGTCCGGATGCTTGGCGCCGGGGAAGGTCAGGGCGCCCGGGCCGCCGGGCTGGCAGTTGTCCGGGATCGCCGCGACGAACACGCCTTGGGCGGTGCTGTAGGCCATCGCCTTGCCGCTCGGGGCGAGCGTCGTGTTCTCGAATTTGCCGCCCAGCTCGTAGCACTGCCGTGCCACCGGCACGTTCTCATGGTTCGTGAACGGCGTGTGGTCCCAGTCGGGCGCGCCGAACGGCGACATCGTCGTGCGGTAGACGCGCAGCTTCTCGTCGTAGAAGCCCGCGATGCCGACCACCGTCTGCAGGTCGCGCGAGAGCTCGACGTCGTCCACCCCGAGCCCCTGGTTCGGGTCATAGAACCAATGGTCGTTGGTCTGTGAGCCGACGGGCGTGAAGACCGCGTCGTCGTTGAGGTTCGCGCCGGGTGAGGAGCGCAGCAGGAGGTCGTTGGATATCCAGTGCGGGGCGATCCAACCCGTGAGCAGCCCGTAGGCGTCGACACCGGTGAAGCCGGTCGAGCTCGTGATGCCCACGCCCTGGCTCTGCGTGTAGACGAAGCACGGCGGAACCGTCAGCTCGTTGCAGCCGGGGGCGGCGTCGTAGGTGTCGTTGAAGTACTCGAAGGCGATCTTCGAGCCGTCGGGCGAGATCTCCGGGTCGAACGGGCCATGGAACTGGGTCACCGGACCGCCGACGGGCGAGCCGTCGCTCACGTAGGTGGGAAACTCCGCCAGGACCTGGCCGGTGCGTGAGAGCTTCTGGAGCTTCTCGCCGCCGACGAGCGCGGCCATCGTGCCGTCGTCGGCCTGGGAGACGTAGAAGTAGCCGCCGGTGTGGGTCACTTGCTGCTTGCGTGCGCCGTCCGGCGTCGCGAGCCAGATGTCGTTGCCTTGGATGTAGGCGATCGAGTCGGCGGAGGCGGGCGCGACGGCAACGAGGCTCAGCACGGCCACGGCGGCGCCGGCGAGACGTCGGAGGGGAGCGGGGAGCATGCTCGACGATGCTCGCCCACTCCCCTTGCCGCGGCCTTGCGCCGAGGTTGCCGGCCCCCGCGCCGGCGGCTCTCCGCCGGCGCGACTTGGGCCCGCATCTGGGTGCTAAGAGGTGGTGGTCGCCGCGGGTGTGGCCGACGTGTCCGGCGGCGTCGGTCCCGTTCGGCGGCGCCTGCCCGCCGTTGGGCGGTCCGCCCTGGGGCATCATGTCCTTGAGCGCTGCCGCTACCTTCGCCTCGCTGAGGCCGAGTTCCTTCGCGAGGTTCGCGGCCATGTCAGTTGGCGCACCGGGTTGCTGACCCTGCTGCGGCCGGTTCTTCTGCATTGCGGCCTGCAGGTCGGCGGTGGAGACGCCGAGGGTCTTGGCGAGCGCGGTGAAGTCCATGCCGCCGCCCTGCTGGCCCTGCCGTGGCGCCGGTGCCGGTGCCGGTGGTGGCGGCGTCAGAGCCGCAGCCGGCGACGACTCCGCCGGCGAGGGCGGCGGTACTGGCAAAGACGGCGATCCGCCTGAAGCGTTGCTTGTTCATCGTGTTCTCCTGGAATGCGAGTCGGGGTGTGAGACCAGCATCGGCCCGGTCGGCGAGAGCCGGCTTGGATGAAGCTGGGAGTTGGCTGAGACGACGAAGTGGCCGCCGTCGTCGAGCACGACCACGCCACCGTGCGCGAGCCAGTCGCCGGCGCCGCCGGGGCCGCTGAGCACGGCCGCCTTGGCGCGCCACTCGGCCTCGACCGCGGTGGGCGCGAGCGCGGTGGCCTGGACGACGCCCGTGAATGCTGGGGCGCCGGTCGCGGGGTCGAGCAGGTGATGAGCGGGGCGGCCGTCGACGCCCAACCAACTGCGCCGGCCGATCCCGCTCGTCGCCACGGCGGATTCCGAGAGCTCGAAGGCGTGCAGCGCCGGCCCGCCGAACGGGTCGGCGACCTCGAGTCTGCGCTTCGGCCCGGAGAAGCGCAGGTCGCCGCCACAGTCGACGGCGAAGCTCGAGTGCCCCGTGAGCCGCTCGGCCAGCAGGTCGGCGAACAGGCCCTTGGCCAGGCCGCCGCTGTCGAAGCCCAGCCCGGGCGGGCGCGTGACCTCCCAGCCGTCGACGAAGACCTCGTGCCAGCGGGCGTCCGGGTTCGGAGCGGCCGCGCGGCGCCGCGGGGCGAGCCGCAACGCGAGTTCGAGCGGCAGCGGCGCGGGCAGGTCGGTGGCGTAGCCCGCGGCCTGGATCTCGCCGAGCAGCGTGCCGTCGACGAGGCCGCCGGTCGCCTCCGCCGCGTCGAGCACCGCGCCGAGCAGGCGCGTCATCGTCGTGCTCACCGGCACCACCTCGCGCGGGTCGGCGTTCAGCTGCGAGAGCTCGCTCGCGGGTCGGAAGCGGCTGAAGCGCAGGTGCCAGTTCTCGAGGCAGCGGCGGGCGTCGGCGACCGCCTCATGGTCGTCCGCCCAGACGCCGCAGCGCGAGCCGAAGCAGTCGAAGCGCTGATGGCTCATGCCGGCACCGCCGGGACCGGCATCAGCCGCCGGACGAGCAGCGCGCCGGCGGGGATCACGACCAGCGCGGCGGCGACCAGGAACCAGGCGGCGCCCGCGTCGGTGCCCATCATCAGCGCGTGGCCGACGCCGAGCACCCAGGCCAGCGCCGTGAAGCGATGCAGCTTGCGCCAGCGCGCCGGGCCGATGCGCCCGCGGACGTAGTACGAGAGCCCGAGGATCACGAACATCCAGCCCGCGATCAGGCCGACGCCCATCCACAGCCGCTGGTAGGAGCTGGCGAACGGGATCGTGACGTCGGCGAGGCTCGGGCTCAGGTAGGAGTCGCCGAGCAGCGACAGCGCGTGGACGGCGAGCGCCACCATCGTCGCCAGCGAGAGCGACTCGTGGATGACGCGCAGGTCGCCGAGCTTGGTGCGCATCCGCGTGCTCATCATCAGGCCGAGCGCGACGGCCATGCTCGCGGCCAGCAGCGCCACGATGCCCGCGGCGCGGCTGGTGATCCAGAAGGCGTGCTCGGCCATGGCGCTAGGACTGGGTCGTGGTCATCGTGGCCGCGGAGTCATTCGGCGACGACGAGGTGGCCGTGTCGCCGGACGACGTGGAGTCATCGGACCAGGTCGAGTCATCGCCGGAGGAGGACGTCGTCGTCGTGGTGGACGACGAGCTGACCTGGGCGGTCGCGTTGGAGTTCGGCTCGCCCATCGCGGCCGTCGACGACGACGAGACCCCAGGCGAGGACGAAGGCGGCGAGCGTGCCGGCGACGACGCGCTGGCGGATCAGTCGGATGCGACGCGCACGAGCCGCGATACGTTCGTGCGCGATGGCGACGCGGTCGGGGGAGGGCATGCAGTCATCCTCGGGCCGCCCGCCGAGAGCACGCTGTGAGCACCCTGAGAAGATCCTGGGTGATGACGACGACGGTGATCTTCGACCTCGACGGCGTGCTCGTCGACTCGCGCGCGGTGTTCCTCGCGTGCGTGAACTACGCGTTCGACCGGCTCGGCCTGCCCCAGCGCGAGCCCGCGGAGTTGCTGCCCTACATCGGCCCGCCCTTCGCGTACGCGTTCGGCGAGCTGCTCGGGGTCCCGCACGACGCGCCGGTCGTCGCGGCCTGCATCGACGGCTACCGCGAGCGCTACAAGACCGCCTCGCTGACCGAGACGACCGTCGAGCCCGGCATCCCCGAGGCGCTCGCGGCGCTGGACGGCCATCGGCTCGCGGTCGCCACCTCCAAGCCGTACGCGTTCGCCGAGCCGTTGCTCGAGGCCATGGGCCTGCGCGCAGCACTTCGAGGTCATCGCCGGCCCGGACCTGAGCGCGCGCGCCGAGGACAAGACGCGGACGCTCGGGCGGGCGCTGGAGCAGCTCGGTCCGACGCGCGCCGTGATGGTCGGCGACCGCTCCTTCGACGTCGCTCGCGGCCAAGGCGCACGGGCTGCCCTCGATCGGCGTCACGTGGGGCATCGGCACGCGCGGAGGAGCTACGCGACGCGGGCGCCGACCGGCTGATCGCGACGCCCGCTGAGCTCCCCGCGGCCGCAAGCGTCCTGCTGGGCCAATAGTGTCCGGGCCATGCTCGCGGTCTTCAACCTGTACTCGATCTCGCTGTGGCTGCACATCACGGCCGCCGTCGTCGGCCTCGGCGCGACGTTCGCGCTCGCCGTCGGCTTCCCGCTCGCGCTCAAGCTCGACGCGCGGTACCTGCCGTTCGTGCACCACCTGAGCCTGAACGTCATCCGCAAGCTCGCCTCGCCCGCGCTGGCGGTGCTGATCGTCACCGGCATCTACCAGGGCGTGGACTCCGACGCGATGGATCAGCCGTGGATCGGGCTCACGTTCCTGATCGCGCTGATCCTCGGCGGGCTGCAGGGCGGCTACTTCATCCCGACCGACAAGAAGCTCGCGGCGATGGCGGAGAAGGAGCTGGCCGCGGGCGCGACGACGCTGTCGGAGGACTACCAGCGCCAGGCGCAGCGCGAAGGCGGGATCGGCACCGTCGCCGGCATCCTGATCATCATCGCCGTCTTCTTGATGGTGACGAAGCCCGGGGCCTAGGCCACGGAGCTGCGGGGCCGGCGTCGCGAGCGCGGTGAGCTCCGCGGCCGGCATCGGGCGGCCCATCAAGAAGCCCTGGCCGAAGTCGCAGCCGCTGGCCGCGAGCAGGCGGTAGGCCTCGTCGGTCTCGATGCCCTCGCCGACGGCGCGCAGGCCGAGGTTGTGGGCGAGCTCGACGATCGTGCGGACGATCATCGCCGCCTCCTCGTCCTCGTCCATGCCGAGGATGAAGGACTTGTCGATCTTGAGCTCCTGGACCGGCAGCTCGCGCAGGTAGGCCAGCGACGAGGAGCCGGTGCCGAAGTCGTCGAGCGAGAGCGAGATGCCGAGCTCGCCGAGGCGCTGCATGATCTCGATCACGCGCACCGGGTCGGCGGCGACGATCGTCTCGGTGATCTCCAGCTGCAGCATCGAGGGATCGAGGTCCCACTTCGCGAGCAGCTCGTGGACATCGCCCGGCAGGCCGAGGTCGAGCAGGTTCGGGGCGCCGAGGTTGACGGCGACGGGCAGCCGGAGACCTTCGTCGCGCCAGCGCGCACACTGGCCGAGGGCGTCGTCGAGCACGCGCAGGGTCAGCGGGCGCATCAGGCCCGTCTGCTCGGCGAGCGGCAGGAAGGCGCCCGGGCCGAGCAGGCCGAACTGCGGGTGATCCCAGCGCACGAGCGCCTCGGCGCCGGCGACCTCGCCGGTCTCGAGATCGAACTTCGGCTGGTAGTGCACGACGATCTGACCGGACTGGATCGCGTCCGGCAGCTCGCCGATCAGGGCGAGACGGGCGCGGGAATGGCCGTCGCGGGACGCGCTGTAGACCTCATGGCCGACGCCGCGCGCCTTGGCGGAGTACATGGCGATATCGGCGCGCTGCATCAGCGTCTCGACGTCGCGCCCGTGCTCGGGGAACATCGCGATGCCGACGCTGGCGCGGACCAGCAGCGTCAAGCCCTGGAAGCGGAACGGCTCCTCGATCGAGCGCGCGAGCGTGATCGCGATCGCCTCGGCCTCGTCGACCGTGGTCCCGGGCGGGAGCAGCACGGCGAACTCGTCACCGCCGACGCGGGCCACGAGCTCGGCGCCGGGAACGGAGGCCTCGAGCCGCGGCCCGATCTCGCGCAGGAGCCGGTCGCCCGGCCTGGTGGCCGAGCGTGTCGTTGAGCTCCTTGAAGTGGTCGAGGTCGATCAGCAGCAGCGAGAGCTTGGTCTTGGCGGCGCGAGCGGCGGCGGTCGAGTCCTCGAGGCGGGCGAACAGGCGGCGGCGGTTGGCGAGCCCGGTCAGCGGGTCGTGCATCGCGTCGTGCTCGCGCTGGGCGGCGAGCGAGCGCAGCTCGGACTCGAGCTCGCGCCGGTCGGTCGCGTCGCGCATGTTGAGCACGTAGCCGTCGACGCTGGGATCGTGCAGGCGGTTGGCCGCGACGACGTCGAAGTGGCGGTAGCCGCCCTCGCCGTGGGCGAGCCGCAGCGTCAGGTTGCGCGCGTGGTCGGGGTGCCCGGCGGCCTCGGCGAAGTAGCCGTCGAGCGCGGCGCGGTCGTCAGGGTGCACGAGGTTGTGCACGTGCGTGCCGACGATCGCGTCGGGATCCTGGGCGAGCACGCCACGGATCGAGGCGGCTTGCCAGCGCACTCGCAGATCCTCGCCGACGATCGTGACGACATCGGTGGAGTTCTGGACGATCGAGGAGAGCCGGCGCTGGATGATCTCCGACGCGCGCAGCGCGACGGACAGCGATTGCCCGAGCACCGGGGCGAGCGCGACGCCCATGGCGCGTGAGAGGTCGCCGTTCATCTGCTCCTCGCCCAGGCCGCTGTGGGCGCCGAAGAGCGCGGCCATCCACAGGCCGTAGCGCGCGAAAGCGCGGATCGGGCCGCCGTAGAGGCTGCGGAAGCAGAGACCGACGACCGGAAGCAGCGGGTTGCCCGGCGTCACGTACAGGATCACGAAGACCGCGCCTGCCTCGAACAGCTCCAGCGGCAGCGCGAAGCGATTGCGCCGGTACCCGTACACCCAGTAGGCGGCGAGAGCCGAGGGAGCAGAGGACGCCGGCGAAGCGCTCAGCCGTCGTCGGGGCGCCCGAGGCGGCCATGCCGGCCGCCGTGAAAGCACCGACGAGCGCCAGGGCCAGAAACAGCAGCCGGAAGCGGGCGAAGGGCGTCTGCGGGAGCTTGGGAGAGCGAGGACGGAGCACCTTGCCCAGTGGTTTCGGTCAAAGCCGTCATGTCTTGAGGGAGACCGTGCGCCCACGAACACTTCAGGCATCTGTGCCGAATGCCGACGTGGTTCAGGAACACCGACCCCGGGGGAACTACGTGCCGACTGCTGAAGAGCGCCTGGCGATTCTTGATGAAGTGATGACGGAGGCGGCCGCGAAGGGCCTGCTCCAACTCACGCCCGAAGATGACGTCCTCCATGGCCGCACCGTCCGACTCAACGGCCGCGACCACGTCAACTTCGGCTCCTGCAGCTATCTCGGACTCGAGTTCGATCCACGCATGCGCGAGGCCGTGATCGATGCCGTCACGCGTTATGGGACGCAGTTCTCGTCCTCTCGCGGGTATATGGGCTCGCCGCAGTACCTCGAGCTCGAGACCCTGCTGGACGAGATGTTCGGCGGCCACGTGCTGGTCACGCCGACGACCTCGCTCGGCCACATGGCGACGCTGCCGTCGATCGTCGAATCCACCGATGCGGTGCTGCTCGACCACCAGGTCCACGCCAGCGTGCAGATGGCGGCCAACCAGCTGCGCGTCAAGGGCTGCTCGGTCGAGCTGATCCGCCACAACAACATGGATCGCCTCGAGGCGATGATCGGGCGCGTCGCCAAGACCAGCAACCGCATCTGGTACATGGCGGACGGCGTCTACTCGATGTTCGCCGACTTCGCCCCGTTCGAGGACCTGCGCGCGCTGCTGGACCGCCACGAGCAGCTCTACCTCTACATCGACGACTCGCACGGCGTCGGCTGGGCCGGCAAGCACGGCCGCGGCCCGGCGCTCGACGCGCTGGCCGGCCACCCGCGGGTGGTCGTGACCTGCTCCCTGAACAAGTCCTTCGCCGCCGCCGGCGGCGCGATGGTCTTCCCCGACACCGAGATGTACCGCAAGGTGCGCGCGACGGGCGGCCCGATGATCTTCTCCGGCCCGATCCAGCCGCCGCTGCTCGGGCGCCGCGATCGCCTCCGCGAAGATCCACCTCTCCGACGAGCTGCCGGCGATGCAGGCCGCGCTGCGCGAGCGGATCGAGCTCTTCACCGACCTCGCCGACGAGTTCATGATCCCGCTCGCCTCGCGCGATGTGACGCCGATCCGCTACGTGCCGCTCGGGCTGCCCGCGGTCACGCACGACGTGATCCAGAGCGTGATGGACGACGGCTTCTACACGAACATCGGCATGTTCCCGGCCGTCCCGATGAAGCACTCGGGCGTCCGCTCGACGATGACGCTCCACCACACGCTCGACGACGTCCGCAACCTCGTCGACTCGCTCGCGCGCCACGTCCCGGCCGCGCTGGAGCGCGGTGGCGAGGCCGCTCGCCGGCGTCACGCGAAGGTCGCCGGCGCCGGCACGCCGCCGCTCACGCTCGAGCACCACCGCTCCGCTGCGGCGCTCGACGCGTCCGAGTGGGACGGGCTGCTCGGCGAACGCGGCACGTTCACGGTCGACGGTCTGCAGTTCCTCGAGCGCGCGTTCGCCGGTGGCGAGCGGCCCGAGGACGAGTGGAACTTCCACTACTACGTCGTCCGCAACCGCGAGGGCAAGCCCGTGCTGGCCACGTTCTTCACGGCGGCGCTGTGGAAGGACGACATGATGGCCTCCGCCGAGGTCTCCGAGCTGGTCGAGGCGCGCCGCGCCGAGGACCCGTACTACCTGACGTCGATGACGTTCGCGATGGGCTCGCTGCTGACCGAGGGCGATCACCTCTATCTGGACCGCAACGCGGACTGGAAGGGCGCCCTGGACCTGCTGATGCCCGCAGTGTCCGAGCACGCGAAGGCCGCGGGCGCGGGGACGATCGTCCTGCGCGATCTGTACTCCGCCGATCTCGAGCTGGCCGAGGCCGTGCGCGAGCGCGGCTACGTCAAGACAACGCTGCCGGACTCGCTCGTCTACGAGCCGGTCGTCGGCGGCGACGAGGAGTGGCTCGGGGGGCTGACCTCCAAGGCGCGCGTGCACCAGCGCAAGGCCGTGCTGCCGTTCGACGACGCGTACGACATCGAGTTCCTGACCTCCACGGGTCGTGCGGTCAGCGACGACGAGCTCGCGCACCTCTACGAGCTCTACCTCGCCGTGCAGGCGCGCGGGCGCGACCTCAACTCGTTCCCGCTCCCGCGCACGTTCCTGCGCGAGATGCTCTCGCACCCGTCCTGGGAGCTGATGACGCTGCGGCTGAAGGAGACCGGCCAGATCGCCGCCTTCGGCGCGCACTTCCTCGGCGCGCGCCACTACGCGCCGATGATCGTCGGCCTCGACTACACCGTCGTGCGCACGCACGGCGCGTACCGCCAGGCGCTGCGCCAGGCGATGCTGCGGGCGCGCGCGCTCGGCTCCAAGCGCGTGTTGCTGGGCATGGGCGCGACGTTCGAGAAGACCCGCTTCGGCGCGAGCGTGCAGCAGCGCGTCGCGTTCGCGCAGGCGGCAGACCATTACAGCTCCGAGGTGCTGGCCGCGCTCGCCGCCGACACCCGCGGCGCCGGGGCGTGACAAGCTCCGCCATGTGATTCACGAAGGTCAGCCGCTCGCCCGGCGCGGGCCGTCCGTCGAGGAGGCCCGCGCCGTCTGCGTGCTGCTGCACGGTCGCGGGCGTGACGCGGAGGACGTGCTCGCGCTCGCCGACCGGATCGGCGATCCGGACGTCGCCTTCCTCGCTCCCGCCGCGCGCGACGGGACCTGGTATCCGCAGTCGTTCCTCGCTCCCCTGGCCGACAACGAGCCGTGGCTGAGCTCGGCACTCGGCGTCGTCGAGGCGCTGATGGCATCGCTCGGCGACCACTCGCGGGTCGTGCTCGGCGGCTTCTCGCAGGGCGCTTGCCTGGCGGCGGAGTACGCGCTGCGCTTCCCCGCGCGCTACGGCGGGCTCCTGCTCTACACCGGCGGGTTCATCGGGCCGCCGGGGACGGTGCCGCCGCGGATGGGCACCTTCGAGGGGACGCCGGCGTATCTCGGCACGAGCGACCCCGACGGCTGGGTGCCGCCGGAGCGCGTGCGCGAGACGGCGGCGGCGCTGACGAAGCTGGGCGCGGTGGCGGCACTCGACGTCTTCGCGGGCATGGACCATCTCGTCAACGACGAGGAGATCGCCGCGGGCCGCGTCCTGCTCAGCGGTTGTGGTTGACGGCCTCGATGTTGTGGCCGTCGGGATCGAGGACGAACGCGCCGTAGTAGCCGGGGTGGTAGCGGGCCCGCTCGCCCGGGCCGCCGTTGTCGCGGTAGCCGGACGGCGAGCGCGGCCGCGTGGAAGGCGTCGACGGTGGCGTCGTCGGGCGCCGTGAAGGCGATGTGGACGTTCTCGGTCGGCTCCTCGCCGGTGACGAACGAGAACGAGAAGCCATCGCCCACGAGCTGCACGTGGTCGGGCGAGTGGGTGCGGACCTCGAGGCCGACGACCGGGGCGATCGTGGCGTAGAAGGCCGCGGCGCGGGCGACGTCGGTCGTGCGCAGCCAGAGGTGGTCGATCTGGCCGGGGTTGCGCTCCTTCTCGAGTGAGCCGGCCTCGATGCTGTTGCCGTCGGGGTCGAGCAGGAAGGCGCCGTAGTACTCCGGCGTGTACTGCGGGCGCGGGCCCGGGCTCGCCGTCGCTGACGTAGCCCGCCTCGACGCCGGCGCGGTGGAAGGCGTCGACGAGTTCACGGGTGGGCGCGTAGAAGCCGACGTGCAGGCGGCGGGTCGGCGGCCCGTCCGAGCCGATGTCGAAGTCGTCTGCCCACTCGGTGTAGTCGTCGCCATCGACGCGGCGCTTTCCGAGCACGCTCAGGACGGTGTCGTAGAAGCGCTCCGAGGCGTCGCGGTCGGAGACGCGGATCTGGACGTGGTCGAACACGCCGCGAGCCTACCCGGCTCCTTTCATCAGGTACGCCACCAGCGGATCGAGGTCCTCGGGCGCGATCCTTTGCGCGAAGTCGCCGGGCATCAGGTCGTTCCAGCCGGCGGCGACGATCCGGCTGGGCGCCACGATCGACTCGAGCACGTAGTCGCGCGACTTGCCGTTGAGCGAGAGCGCGAGATCCGGGCCGATGCCGCCGCGGGCGTTCGCGGGCGCGAACGTGTGGCAGCCGCCACAGCCCTGTTCGGCGAAGACCTCCGCTCCACGATCACCCGTCGCCGCCGTGCGCGGGGCCGGCGACGTCTGCGGAGCGCCTCCGCCCGCGAAGGCGGCGATCGTCATCGCCGCCCCCGCGCAGGCGAGGCCACCGGCGGCGAGGGTGGCGGCTCTCATGCCGCCTGTGGCTCGTGGTGCCGCCGCGTCCGGGTCAGCGCCAGCAGCAGTGCCGCGCCGAGCAGCAGCGCGATCCCGGGGATCAGCCAGAGCAGGTTCGGCCCGCTGTCCGCGGTCGCCGCCGCGGCGGGCGCGGTGCCCTCGATCTGCACGGCCGGGTACGTGTGCGGCTGCTCGCTGATGAACCCGTCGTCGACCTCGTACGTCCAGCGCCCGGCGGTCGGGAACACGACCTGCGCGCGATACTCGCCGGGCTTGCCGGTCGGCGTCGCGGCGAAGGTCCTCGTCACATCCCCGCTGGTGATCGTCACCGCGGGCTTGAGGTCGTCCAGCGGCGTCACCCCGTGCTGCAGCACGGTGATGTTCACGTCCCACGCCGCACCCGGCGCCGTTCCCGCGGGCGTCGAGCTCAACCCGACGGTCGCCCACCCACCCGCATGAGCAGCGGGAGCGGCGACGAGCAGTAGTCCTACGGCCAGCAGCAAGCGACGCACGGCGCCTCCTCTTTCCTCGACACCCCCCTTACACCGCCGGCGATCTGCAGGTTCCGCGCTCAAGGGGTCAGACCCCTTGAGTCGGTCTCGTGCAGATCTTGTGCAGTTGCGGCCAGGCAGGGGTCAGACCCCTTAGGTTGGGCGCAGTGCGGAGTGTGGTCGCCATCGCCTTCGCGGCGCCGTGGGTCGTGTGGGCGTTCGCCCGGGTCGCGGGCGTCGAGGTGCCGTATCCGTTCGTGGCGGTGCTGGCCTTCACGCCGTACGCGGCGCTGTCGTCTCCGCTGCCGGTGCTCGCGGCGCTGCTGCTGCGGCGCTGGGTGGTCGCGGGCGTCGCGGCGGTCGCGGCCGTGGCGTTCGGGCTCGCGCTGCTGCCGCGCACGGTGGGCGGCCCGGAGGCCGATGCGCAAGGGCCGCGGCTGACGGTCATGACGTCGAACCTCCGCCTCGGGCACGCCGACGCGCGGGCGCTGCTGCGGGTCGCGCGCGAGCACGACGTCGACGTCCTCAGCGTCCAGGAGCTGCGGCCGGAGCTGATGCGCCGGCTGGACCGGGTGGGCGCGCGGGAGCTGTTCCCGGGCCGGGTGGTCGACCCTCGGCTCGGCGCGTCGGGCTCGGGCGTCCTGTCGCGCACGCCGCTGCGGGCCGTCGACACGTCACCAGATCTCACGGGCCACGCACAGCCGGAGGTCGAGTTCGCGGTCGCCGGGGCGCCGCCGGTCCGGATCAAGGCCGTCCACCCCGCCCCGCCCGTGAACCCGACGGCCGCGCCGCTCTGGCGCAGCGCGATCGCGGCGCTCCCAGGCAGCGACAGCCGCGGCGACGTGCAGATCCTCGCCGGGGACTTCAACGCGACGCTCGATCATCCCGAGCTGCGCGACCTGATCGGCCGCGGCTACGTCGATGCGGCGGATGCCGTCGGCGACGGGCTCGTGTGGACTTGGCCGACGACCAGGCGGCGGGCGCTGCCGCTGACGATCGACCACGTGCTCGTCGACCGGCGGGTGCGCGTCGAGCGCGTCACGGTGGTCCGGATACCCGGGTCAGATCACCGGGCGGTCATCGCAGAGCTGCGACTTCCAGCTGGCGGGGAGTCCGGCGGGCGCTAGCCCCCCGGGTGCATGACGAAAGTGGAGCCCCGGTCAGGTTGTCCAGGCCTGACCGGGGGAATTCCACCACTTTCAAAACCGAGCTCCGAGGGAGGAGAGTCCAGAAGCTCGGTGTGCAGCACCCTTTCTCCTCACAAGAGTCTGTTGGAAGGACCCCTCGCCTCCAACCGACCGGGTGTCTAAAGAGAACCGACCACGGGTCGACCGAACGTCTCTAGGCAGCGATGGCGAGTTGCGGGCGCGGCGGCGAGAACTCGGCCTGCAGGACGTGCATGAGGCCGCGGACGCCGCGCGGCTCGGAGGCGATCGCGCGCTGGCGCGCGGCGCCCGGGTCGCCGGCGAGGTGCGCGAGCATCGTCAGCTCGCGCTCGCACCCGAGCGCGCGGGCGTGCGGCCAGCAGGCGTCGACGAGCGTGGCCAGGCGCCCCGAGGCGGGAACGCAGCGATCGCGCCGCGGGTCGAGCAGCTGGGCGTGGATGCCGTCGCGCGCGGCCAGGAAGCGGTTCTCGTCGAGCACCTCGGGCGCGTCGCGCAGTTCGGGCTCGGCCATGCCGTCCAGCGCCTCCAGGCGCACCAGGCACTGGACCAGCGCCACCAGCGCGGCCGTGTCGCGGATCCGCGTCTGCGCGTCCATCACGCGTATCTCGATCGTCCCGAGCTTCGGCTGCAGCCGCACGTCCCACCAGATGAACGTCGGCTCCGGGATCGCTCCGCAGCGGATCAGGCAGTCGATCGCCTCGGCGTACTCGCCGTAGGTGGCGAAGGCGCGCGGGATGCCGGTGCGCGGGAAGGCCTGGAAGACGGGCGTGCGGGCGGAGGCGAGGCCGCTGTCACGGCCGCTCATGAAGGGCGAGTTGGCCGCGAGCGCCAGCAGCACCGGGATGTGGGCGCGGATCCCGTCGAACGCGCGGACGGCGAGCTCCGGGTCCGGGATCGAGACGTGCACGTGCAGCGCGAACGTCGGCTCGCGCCGCGCGAGCTCGCGCAGGCTCGAGTGCAGGTACTGGTAGCGGGCGCCCGGGGAGACCTGGACGTCCTCGCTGCGAACCATCGGATGCGTGCCCGCGACCGCCGCCCGCAGGCCGAGCCCGTGGACCGCGTGCGAAAGGCCCGCACGCAGCTGACGCAGCTGGCACGAGGCCTCGCCGACGGTGCGGTGCGGATCGGTCGCCAGCTCGAGCGCGAGGCCATGCGTCTCACCGCGCGTATGCTCGACGAGTGCGTCGGGCAGCGCGCGCAGCACGTCCTCGGAGCGCCAGGCCGGCGAGCCGTCCGGCTCGAGCAGCATGACCTCTTCCTCGATGCCGACCGTCCACGGTTCGAACCGAGGGTTGACGCACCATGTCGCCCACTCGGGCAGTACCGCTTCCATCCTCATGCACGCCAGCGTGTACCGCGCGGAGGGCGCTGTATTCCTCCCCGCGGTCCAGACTTCACAGGCGATCATCGCCCTGGGGTCGAGTGCAGGACAGGCGGTCGAAACGGCTTGTACTCGTGGTACCGGTTCACACTCTCATATGGGCCGTACATTCGGCCCCATGGGCCGTGGACGTCCACCACAAATCGTCGCCTACGGCGGAGGCGGATTCAGCATGGAGCCGGGCAATCCGCTCCTCGATGAATACGTGCTTTCGCTGGTACGGCGCAAGAAGCCGCGCGTCTGCTTCTTCCCGTCGGCATCAGGCGATGCAGACCACTACGTCGTGCGCTTCTACCGGCACTTCTCCAGCGACATCTGCGATCCGTCGCACATCTCGCTGTTCCGGCGTGACTGCGGCCCGGGATCAGTGCGCGAGCACCTGATGAAGCAGGACCTGATCTACGTCGGCGGAGGCTCGATCCTCTCGCTGCTCGGGGTCTGGAGAGCGCACGGCATAGATGAGGATCTGCGAGCGGCCTGGCAGGCGGGTGTCATCCTGTGCGGGGTGTCCGCCGGCTCACTCTGCTGGTTCTCCTCGGGCCTCACGGCGTATCACCACGACGCCAAGCCTTACGAGGGCCTCGGCTTCCTCCCGCATTCCAATGCGGTGCACTACGAGGAAGAGTCCAACCGGCGGCCGGCGTATCACGCCGCGCTGGTGTCTGGACAGCTCCCGGGTGGCTACGGGGCCTCTGACGGCGCGGCACTGCACTTCGTCGGCGAGGACCTGCACCGGGTCGTGCTCTCGCGCCGTGAGGCGCGCGCGTACCGGGTGGAGGCCGTCGGCGACGAGGTCGTGGAGCTCCCGCTGGAGGCGACCTATCTCGGCGATCGGCCGAAAATCACCCTTGCCGCCGCGTAAGCGGCCGCCGACGATCCTCGCCATGGGCGGGGGCGGCTTCACGATGGAGCCGGACAACCCCGCCCTTGATGACTACGTGCTGTCGCTGCCGCAGGCGCCGATCCCGAAGATCTGCCTGCTGCCGACGGCGTCCGGTGACGGCGAAGCGCAGATTCGCCAGTTCCACGCGACGTTCGGCTCGCGCGCCTGCGAGCCGATGCACATCTCGGTCTTCCGGCTCGGCAGCCGCCCGATCCCGCTGCGCGAGACGCTGCTCGACCAGGACGTGATCTACGTCGGTGGCGGCTCGATGCTCGGGTTGCTCGCCGTCTGGCGCGCGCTCGGCCTCGACGTGATCCTGCGCGAGTGCTGGGAGGCGGGCGTCGTGCTCGCCGGCCTTTCGGCGGGGGCGATGTGCTGGTTCGAGTGGGGCGTCACGAGCTCGTTGGGCTCACCGGCGCCGTCGCCCGGGCTCGGCTTCCTGCCCGGTTCGATGTCGGTCCACGCCGACGGTGAGCCTGCTCGGCTGCCGGTCTGCCGCGCGGCGATCGCCGACGGCACGATGCCGCCGGGCTATGCCGCCGACGACGGTGTCGCCCTGCTGTTCCGCGGCACCCAGCTCGACGAGGTCGTGAGCTCGCGTCCCAACCGCCACGCGCTGCGGCTCGGGCCGGACCGGGAAGAGGTGCTCGAGCCGCGCCTGCTGGCCAAGCCGGACCGCTTCGGTCCGACGCCCGAGATCGCGGAGTTCCGCCGGGTGCGGGCGCTCAGCGCGACCTCGGCCGGGCGCGAGGGCGCGCTGCGCTCGCACAAGATGCGCCGCCGCCCGTAGACGCTCACGCCCGGCCGCGCCGGACGGCACGGCCGGGGCGAGAAGCTCACATCAGGCGGGAGCGGGTTCGCCGCCGCGGCCGCGCACGAGCTTGACGGCGACCAGCGTCGCGATGCCGGCGCCCACGAGCACCGGGATCTTCTTCGCCTTCGGCGTCTTCGCGGTCACCTTGTAGACCGCCGTGCCCTTCGCCGCCTTCGAGGCGCCCTTGGCCGCCTTGCCGACGGAATCGAGCTTCAGGTAGTCGGACGCAAGTTCGGTGACCTGGTCCTTGCGGCTCTTCTGCTTTCTGAGGGTGAGGGCCATCTGACGACACTACCCAGTTTCAGAGGGCGGCGAGGACCTTTGGTGCAACCTGCTTCTTCCGGCTCATCACACCGGGGAGGGCGATGACCCCGTCCTGCGCCTCGGCGCCGAAGGCCAGCTCGAGCGGGCCGGCATCGCCGGCCACGTAGAGGTCGGTGTCCTTGGCCAGGATGTCGGTCACCATCAGCGCGAAAAGGGCGTACCCCCGCCGCTCGCGCGCCTCGCCGATCGCCGTCCAGCAGCTCCTCGCGACGGTCGTCCAGTCCTTGCCCGACGGTCTCGACCTGGGCGATCGCGATCGTGTGCCCACCGCTGACCTCGTACTCCTTGGCGTCGCGCGTGACGATCGCGTCCGCGCTCACGCCCGCGAGGTCGGAGGTGGCCTCGAACATCTCGCGCCCGAGCGCCATCGCGTCGAGCGCGAGGACCCGCTGCAGGTACTCGACGGCCGCCCGGTCGCGCTCGGTCGTCGTCGGCGAGTTGAGGATCACCGTGTCCGAGAGGATCGCGCACAGCAGCAGCGTCGCCGTCGAGCGGCTCGGCTCCATCCCGTTCTGGCGGAAGCGCTCGATCACCAACGTCGCGGTCGAGCCGACCGGGTCGAACGTCGCCCGCACGGGGACGGTCGTCTCGATCGAGCCGATGTGGTGGTGGTCGAGGATCTCGACGATCTCGGCCTGCTCGACCCCGGGGACGCTCTGCGCCTGCTCGGCGTGGTCGACGAGCAGCACGCGGCGCGGACGCGGGTTGAGCAGGTCGGTGCGGGTCACGAGCCCGATCGGCTTGCGGTTCACGTCGACCGCGACCGCGGCCCGGTAATGGACCTCCTTGACCTCGTCGGCGACGTCGGCCAGCAGATCGTCGGGACGCACGGTCAGCGGATTCGCGTCCAGCAGCGCCCGGCACGGCGCCGACAGCGTGATCATGCGGGCCGTCACGTAGCTGTCCATCGGCGAGCGCACGACCGGCACTCCGCGCTCGGCGGCCAAGCGCCAGCGTCGACTCGGTCGGCGTCGTCGCCGTTGCTCGTCACGAGCAGGCCGACGCCGAGCTCGATCGCCGCCCGCTGCGCGTCGTCGCGGTTGCCGACGACGGCGACGTCGCCCGACGCCGATCTCGCTCGGCAGCGAGCCGATGTCGGTCGCCATGCACCAGATCTGTCCGGAGACCTCGGCGTCGCCGTCGCCGGAGATGAGCTCGCCCTGGAGCACCTTGACGATCGCGCTCGGACGGGTCGGCGCGTCCAGCTCGGACGGCTCGCGCGACTCGCGGATGTAGCGCCGGGCGAGCGCGCGCTCGGTCATCACGCCCTCGAGCGCCCCGTCGTCGTCGACGATCGGGACGAGGTCGAGGTCCTCGCGCGCCATCAGCCGCCCGACCTCGCGGATCGGCTCGCCGCCCGCGGCCTGCGGGAAGCGCTCGCGCATCACGTCCGAGACGCGCAGCATCACGTGCGGGAGGAAATCGGGCTCGCGCGCGCCGGAGCGCTTGAGCACCCAGCGCGTCTGCGTGTTGATCTCGCCGAGCCGGACGGGCCGGTACTCGTTGTGCGGATCGACGCGGCCCATCAGCTCCGCGTAGCCGACGGCGGACGCGATCGAGTCCGTATCCGGGTTGCGATGACCCGTGACGTAGATGCGAGGAAGAGCGGTGATGGCCGCAGAGCGTATTCGCTCATCGACATTGCCGAAGATCAGGCGCCCAGCGGCAGTCGAATCGGATGTTCGCCCGATCTGACGTTGAGCCACCGCGCTCAGCGTCGGGCTCCCCTCCACACCGAGGTGGCCCGCCCGCCGCGCGGGGATGCCGCCGCCGGTCAAGAAGGCCCTGTTGCTGGATTGGGTGCGCCGCGCGATCGCTGGGGGAATGGACCCAGGCCGGCTACCTCGACTGGGACACCGGCCGTGGCTTCGCCCGGCGTAGAGCTCCGCACCCGATCCTGGGCCGTCGCTCGAGGTCGTGTTGCCACGCGGACGCCGAGTGTGTGGTGCACGGCTCGTGGTCGGCTGACGTGCTGTGGCTCCGGGCGGCCCGGCCGACCATGGCCGGGCCGCGGGGAGAAGGTGGCGCCCATCAGGAGGGGGGTCCTTCAGGGGCGCCTGTTCCGGTCCTCGCGCGCCATACGCAGCGAGATGCGGATTGGTTCAGCTGCATTGCTCAATTCGGTCGGGGTCGGGTATACACGCGCAGATGCGGCAGCTCGTGCCTGGCGCGGAGGTCGCCGGCTACCGGATCGAGTCGCTGGTCGGGCGCGGGGGGATGGGCGTCGTCTACCGGGCGATGCAGCTGCGCCTGGAGCGGATCGTCGCCTTGAAGGTGATCGCCCCCGAGCTGCTCGACGACGAGGATGTGCGCGAGCGCTTCCTCGCCGAGGCCCGCGCCGCGGCGAGCGTCGACCACCCGAATGTGATCCCCGTGCACGAGGCGGGCGAGGACGACGGCGTCGCGTTCATCGCGATGCGCTTCGTGGCCGGGGCGGACCTGCGCTCGCTCGTCCGCCGGGGCGGCGCGCTCGACCCGGCCGAGGCGGCCGGGTTCATCGCCCAGGCCGGCGCCGCGCTCGATGCCATCCATCGCGCCGGGTTCGTCCATCGTGACGTCAAGCCCGCGAATCTGCTCGTGGACCCGGGCGGGCACGTCTACCTGACCGATTTCGGACTTGCCAAGCAGGTCATCACGCGCAGCGGCGTGACCAGGACCGGGCACTGGGTGGGGACCCTGGACTACGTCGCGCCCGAGCAGATCCGCGGCGGCCGGATCGACGCGCGCGCCGACGTGTACGCGCTCGGCGGCGTGCTCCACTACGCGCTCACGGGAACGGTGCCGTTCGAGCGCGAGGGCGACGAGGCGAAGCTGTGGGCGCAGTTGTCGGCGCCGCCGCCGGTGCCGTCGGAGCAGCGCCGCGGACTACAGCCGGACCTCGACGCCGTCGTGGCGCGGGCGATGGCCAAGGAAGCGGATGCGCGCTACCCGTCCGCCGGCGACCTCGGTCGTGCAGCGCGGGCGGCGGCGGCGGGAACGGTGCCGTCCGAGCCCGAGCGCGTTGTGGCCCGCGGCGCCGCCGCACCCGGCGCCGCGCCGAACGAGCCGGGACTCTCGGCCGAGGCGGAGACCCGAACGGCGCCGGTCACACCGGTGGCCGCACGGTCGCAGAACGCCGGTGTGTCGCCGGCAGGCGAGCGTGGCGGGACGCCGCGACGCCGGCGCATTGCGCTGATCGCCGCAGCCGCGGCGACCCTCGCGGCCGCCGCCATCGCGATCGTGCTGGTGATCGACGGCGAAGAACCTGCGCCGACGGCGAAGCAGACCCCGGTGCCGACCGCCACCGCGTCGCCCTCCCCGACCCCAACGCCAAGCCCCACGCCGTCCTACCCGCGCGTTGTACGGACGACCAGGAACGTCGGCGATCGCCCGAACGGGGTCGTGCTCGCGGGCGGGGACCTCTGGGTCACGAGCGCGGGGTCGCAGCTGCTGACGCGGGTCTCCGCGACGACGGGCCGCGAGCGCACCCGGCGAGTCAAGGTCGGCTTCGACGCCCGGGCGATCGTCGCCTACCACGGCAACGTCTGGGTCGCGGTGACCTCCACGCGAGAGGTACTCCGGATCGACGCTCGAACTGGCGCCATCCTCGCCCGGCTACCCGTCGCCGCCAAGCCGATCCGGCTCGCCGTCGCGCGCAGCGGCGTTTGGGTCGGCACGGATTGGCAGCAGGATGGGCCGGGGCAGTTGCTGCGCTACGACCTCCAGAGCGGTGCGCCGCTGCAGACGATCGTCATCGACGAGGGAGTCGGCGGTTTGGTCGCCGCCGCTGACGCGATCTGGGTTGTCAAGGCCCGCTCGAACAAGGTGGCGCGGCTTGAGCCCGGAGCTTCGCTGCCCGTCGATTGGGCCACCTTGCCCGGTCCTGCCCAGACCATGCGTTACGGCCTCGGCCACCTGTGGGTGACGTACGAGGGCGATGCGATCGCGCGGATCGCCGCCGCGCGCGACGGCGACATCGTCACAGCCTCCGCCGGAAGCGGGCCGGCGCAGGTCGCGGTCGCCGGCGGCCGCGTGTTCGTGGCTAGCCGCAACGAGCAAGCCGTGATCACACTCGACCCCGTCGAGCTGACGCCGCTTGGCGAGCCGATCCGCGTCGGAATCAACCCGTTTGCGTTGGTCGCCGACGAGCGCTCGGTGTGGGTCACCGGGCTGGGCGACAACACGCTGACGCGGATCGACTACCGCTGAGCGACGAACAGGTCCAGCGCGCGGGCCTCGAGCACGGACCGCTTGGTGTTCTGCGGAAGCCTGGACAGGCCGAGCAGCTCGAAGAGCGCCGAGAGCGCCGGCAGAGAACCGCGAGCAGACGCCGCTAGGCCTGACGTTCGGGAGCGTGAGCAGAAGCGCGCAGGCGACGCCGCGGCCGCGGCTCGACCCCCTAGGGCGCACCGTGTGCCTCGCGGCCCGCGCACATGCTCACGTGGCCGCACGCGAGCGCGTGCGGCCCGGGCACTGGCGGGCTGCACCCGTCAGGCGCACGCAAAAATCAACAGGCCCAGGTGCGTCGGCTCAACCCCTGCGCGTTCGCGACCGATGAACACCCCGTGACCGTCACGCGTAGCGCCGTGGGCGCCTAGCATCAGCGCCGTGATCGTCGTCGTCGCCGCGCTCGGGGCCTTGCTGGTGGCGACCGTCGTCTTCGCCTTCGTCCGCCTGCGCTCGCTCGACCAGCGAGCGGCTGAGGTCGAGGCCGAGCGTGCCCGGCTGGCCGCGGACGGCGAAGCGCAGCGCGCGCTACTGGCCGAGCGCCGGAACGAGCTGGACGAGCTCGCGCCCTTCCGCGCGCTGGCCGACCACGCACCGGACTGGATCTGGATCGTCGACGAGCACGGCACGCTGACGTACTCCAACGCCGCGGGCGCGTCGCTGCTGGGTCACGACGACCTCACCGGTCGCTCGCTGATCGAGCTCACCTACCCGGAGGATCAGCCGTCCGGCTGGTCGGGGATCGTGCGGCGCCGCCACGCGAACGGCAGCTGGCGGACGTTCGACTCGCGCTCGGTGCGCTCCGGCGCGGGCTGGCAGGGCATCGATCGCGACCTCGGCGAGGCCACGGCCGCGCCGGCGCAGCGGGCCGAGGGCGGCGTGGCGATCGTCCGGGTGCCGGTGGTCGACGGGCAGCGCCAGGTCGTCGCCTACGAGCTGCTCGGCGAGTCGGTCCTGGCGAGCTTCCCGCCCGCGGAGCTGTACGAGCTTGGCGCGGGACGGCCCATCTGGGTCGGGCTGGAAGCGGCTGACCCGCCGGAGCTCGACCGCGAACGGGCGGTGCTCCTGCTCGCACCCGACGTCGGGAATGAGCGCGCGCAAGCGCTGGCGGCGCGGGGCTTCGCGCTCGCGCTCGACGACTTCGAGGGCGCGCCCGAGCTGCTGGAGCACTGCGGGATCGTCAAGGTCGCCGTGGCCGGCCGCGCCGACGACGAGCTGAGCGCGCTGATCGCCGGACCCGCAGAGCGCGGCCTCGAGCTCGTCGCCACCGGCGTGGCCACGGCGGAGGAGTTCACGCGCTGCCGCGTGCTCGGCTTCTCGCATTTCCAGGGCGAGTTCTTCGCCCGCCCCAGCGGCGAGCAGGGCACGGCCGCCGCGTCGCTGCAGTCGCTGCGCGAGCTGACGTCCTCGGAGCTGTCCTTCGAGGATCTGGAGCGGATCGTCGCCGCCGACGTCGGCCTCTCGATCGCGCTGCTGCGCCACGTCAACTCGGCGTTCTTCGCGCTGCCGCGCAAGATCGACACCGTCCGCGAGGCGCTCGCGCTGCTCGGCGCCCGGGCCGTCCGGCGCTGGGCGACGGTCGTCGCGCTGTCATCCGTCGACGAGGCGCCCGACCAGCTGATCGCACTCGCGCTGCTGCGGGGGCGCATGTGCGAGCTGCTCGGCCGCCGCGTGCCCGAAGAGGACCGCGACCGGCTGTTCACGGTCGGGCTGTTCTCGGTCGCGGACGCGCTGCTGGACGCCAGCATGGAGGAGGTGCTCGAGACCCTGCCCTTCTCCGAGGAGATCTCCGGCGCGCTCCTGCGGCGCGAGGGCCCGCTCGGCGAGATGCTCGCCATCGTGCTGCGCTACGAGCAGGGCCACCTTCCCGCATCGGGCGACGCGACCGAGCTCGCCGAGGCCTATCTCGCGGCGTTGAAGTGGGCCGACCGCGCGGGGTGGTGGGTCGATTGATGGCGCGTATCCCACTGCGGTTCAAGCTCACGCTGGCCTTCACCGGCGTGATGGCGGTGCTGCTGGCCTGCGCCGGCTTCGCGCTCAGCCTGCTGGTCGCCCAGAACCTCGACAACACGATCGACGACGGGCTCAGCCGCGCGCGCCGGCGACGCGGCCGCCGCGGTCGGCGGGCGTACGGGCGAGCGCCGCCTGGCCAGCACCGGCGAGCCGTTCGCCCAGGTGCTGACCGCTGACGGGCAGGTACGCGACACGACGACCGGGGCGGGCGAGAAGTCGCTGCTCGACGGCGACACGCTCGAGCAGGCGGCTCAGGGCGTCGTGATCGTCGAGCGCCCGCTCGCCGGCGGCGCGCGGATTCGCCTGCTGGCCCGGCCGGTGATCGCGGGCGGCACCGAGGAGATCCTCGTCGTGGGCGAGCCGCTCGCCCAGCGCGAGCGCGCGCTCGGTGCTCTGCACGCGCTGCTGGCGGTCGGTGGGCCGCTCGCGCTGCTGATCGCCTCGGTCGTCGGCTACGCGCTGGCTGCCGCGGCGCTGCGGCCGGTCGAGCGAATGCGCCGCCATGCCGCGGCCGTCACCGCGGCCGGGACGAGCGAGCGGCTGCCGGTCCCGCCCGCCAACGACGAGATCGGCCGGCTGGGGCGGACGCTGAATGAGATGCTCGCCCGCCTGGAGGTGTCGTTCAAACGTGAGCGCGCGTTCGTCTCCGACGCCTCCCATGAGCTGCGCACACCACTCGCGATCCTGCGCACCGAGCTCGAGCTGGCGCTGCGCGGGGAGCACACGAAGCCCGAGCTCGAGGACGCGCTGCGCTCGGCGGCGGAGGAGTCCGAGCGGCTCTCTCATCTTGCGGAGGACCTGCTCGTGATCGCGCGCTCCGATCAGGGACGGCTTCCCGTCCGGCTCGAGACGCTCGAGGCCGGCGACGTGCTGGCGCGGGTCGCGGGGCGCTTTCAGACGCGGGCGCGCGCCGAGGGCCGACCGCTCGAGGCCGATCCTTCGGCCGGCGTGGAGCTCGTCGCCGATCCAGCGCGCGTCGAGCAGGCGCTCGCCAACCTCGTCGACAACGCCCTGACCTACGGTGAGGGCACGGTGGCGTTGAGCGCCACGCGGGTCAACGGCAACGTCGAGCTGCACGTGTGCGATGAGGGCAGCGGGTTCCCGCCGGACTTCCTGCCGCGCGCGTTCGAGCGCTTCACGCGCGCCGACGAGGCTCGTACGCGCGGCGGGAGCGGCCTCGGACTGGCGATCGCCGCGGCCGTCGCCGGGGCGCATGGGGGCACCGCATCGGCGCGGAACATCGAGGGCGGCGCGGATGTGTGGATCGCGCTTCCCTCATGAGAATCCTCTCATCTTCTCATCTTCACCTCATCGCTGACAGGCACGATGCTTTCACACCTACCCTGAGGAACCGTTCATGCGCGTGCTGGTGGTCGAGGACGAGATCAAAATGGCGAGCCTGATCCGGCGCGGTCTGCGCTCGGAAGGACTCGCCGCGGATGTGGCGATCAAGGGCGAGGATGCGCTCTGGATGGCTGGGTCGACGGGTTATGACGCGATCGTGCTCGACGTGATGCTCCCGGGCATCGACGGCTTCGAGACGTGTCGTCGCCTGCGTGAAGAGGGCATCTGGTCGCCGGTGATCATGCTCACCGCGCGCGACACCGTCGAGGACCGCGTCGCCGGCCTTGACGGCGGCGCCGACGATTACCTGGCCAAGCCGTTCTCCTTCGCCGAGCTGCTGGCGCGCCTGCGCGCGCTCGCGCGTCGCGGACCGGTCGAGCGCCCCGCGGTGCTCGAGGTCGGCACGCTCAAGCTTGACCCGGCGGGCCGTCGCGTGTGGCGCGGCGACACCGAGGTCAACCTGTCGGCCAAGGAGTTCCAGCTGCTGGAGACGTTCATGCGTCACCCCGGCGAGGTGCTCTCGCGCTACCAGCTGCTCGAGCACGCTTGGGACTACGACTACGAGAACCGCTCGAACATCGTCGACGTCTACGTCCGCTACCTGCGCGACAAGATCGATCGCCCGTTCGACGTGAACCAGCTCGAGACCGTGCGCGGCGCGGGCTACCGGCTGAAGGAATAAGCGGGGGGTCCGGGGGGCGGCAGCCCCCCGGTGCAAGTCCGGGAACCCGCCGGCGGTGGCGGGTGTAAGAAGGAGCGGTGGCTCGAGCGCTGACCGAGGGCGAACTTGTCGCCCTCGCCCGCGATGGGGACGGCGACGCATACGCGTCGCTCGTCCGCGCGCACCAGGACATCGCCTTCCGAACCGCCATGCTGATCACCCAGGACGCCGCCGAGGCCGAGGAGGCCGCGCAGGACGCGTTCGTGAAGGCATGGCGGGCGCTCGGCCGCTTCCGCCCGGGCGAGCCGCTGCGGCCGTGGCTGTTGACGATCGTCGCCAACGAGGCGCGCAACCGCCGCCGCTCGGCCGGTCGGCGCAGCGCGCTGGCGCTGCGCAGCGCCGCGCCCGACGCTTCGAGCCAGTCGGCCGAGGCGCAGGTGATCGCCGGCGAGTCGCGCGCGGCGCTGCTCGCCGGCATGGCGAGGCTGCGCCCCGACGACCGGCTCGTGCTCGGCTGCCGCTTCCTGCTCGAGCTCTCCGAGGCCGAGACCGCCGCCGCGCTCGGCGTGCGCCAGGGCACCGTCAAGTCGCGCACCTCGCGAGCGCTCGCGCGCCTGCGTGAGGAGGTGACGCCGTGAACGAGCTCGAGAACGCGCTGCGGGCCCTCGAGATCGAGTGGCCGGCGACGCCGGACCTCGCGACGGCGGTCGCGACGAGGATCGCGGCGGAGCAGCCGGACGCGGCGACGGCGGCGCGGAGCCGGGCGGCGCCGGCGCCGACGGCGCCGGGAGCGGCGGCGCCGGGCAATCGGGCGGCGCCGCCGCCGCGCCGCGCGCTCGCGTCCCGTGGTGGCGGCCGCGCGCCGGCTGGCGTGCGCGCCTCGCCTATGTCGCCACGGCGCTCGTGCTCGTCGCCGGCGGCACGCTCGCCGCCTCGCCCGAGGCGCGTTCGACCGTGCTGCGCTGGCTCGGGCTCGAGAGCGTCGAGATCAAGCGCGAGCCGCCGCGGCCGACGATCGGCCGCGAGCTCGACCTCGGCAAGCCGATCGCGCTCCCCCGCGGCGCGCATGTTCCCGCAGCCCTCGGTAGGCCCGACACGGTCTACGCCACGACGCTCCCCGGCGGCACCGAGGCGCTCTCACTCGTCTACGCCGGCCCGCCGAAGCTCCTGGTGCAGTCCTTCCGCGCGAGCGCGACGCCGTTCATCCAGAAGAGCGTCGCCTCGGCCGACGCGGTCGAGCGCCTGGACATCGACGGCCGGCTCGCCTACTGGATCACCGGCGCGCACGGCTTCGCGTTCCAGGCCAAGGACGGCGTGGGCTATGAGCAGCAGCGCCTCTCCGATCGCGTTCTGCTCGTCGAGCGCGACGGCGTGCTGCTGCGCGTCGAGGGCGCGATCAGCCGCGACCGCGCCGTCGAGATCGCCAAGTCCGCGTTCTAGTTCAGGGTGGGGTCCGGCGGCATCGTCGCCAGCAGCGCGTAGCGATGCCCCTTGCGCCGCAGCACCGTCGCCCACAGCTCGGCGGGATCCTCGGTGAAGATCTCCTCGCGCTTGGGCGGCTCGATGATCCAGGCCTCCTCGGCGAGTTCGTCCTCGAGCTGGCCGGGGCCCCAGCCCGCATGGCCGGCGAACACGCGGGCGCGGCGGATGGCGCCGTCGAGGCGTTCGGGGTCGTCGGCGTCGGCGCCGATGAAGCCGAGGTCGGCATCGACGATGCGCACCGGCGAGCTCCGGCCGATCGAACTCGGCGAGCACGATCACCGCGGTCTCGGCGACCGGGCCGCCGACGTAGACGGGCTCGTCGTCACCGGCCAGCCAGGAAAGGTCGGGCACGGCGTCACCGACGGTCGAGTTCGCCGGGCGGTTGAGCACGAGACCCATCGCGCCCTCGTCGGTGTGCTCGGCGATCAGGACGACGGTGCGGATGAAGTTCGGGTCCCGCAGGACAGGCGAGGCGAGGATGAGCTTGCCGCGCAGCGACTCGGCCATCCGACCATTGTGGACTACTGGCGCGCCGCCGCGGCCTTCCGCTTGGCGGCCGCCGTCTTCCTGGCGGCGGCCTTGCGCTTCGCCGCGGCTTCTGCGCTTCGCGGCAGCTTTGCGCTTCGCCGCGGCCTTCTTCGCGGCGGCCTTGCGCTTCGCGGCAGCCTTCTTCTTCGCGGCGGCCTTGCGCTTCGCGGCAGCCTTCTTCTTCGCCGCGGCCTTGCGCTTCGCCGCGGCCTTCTTGGCCTTCGAGCTCGTGCTGGCCTTGACCGAGGACTTGCTGTGCTTGCCCTTGCGGGTGGACGTCGCCGCGCGGTTGACCCCGCTGGCGCCGATCGAGGCGGTCTGCGCGGAGGCGGCGCTGGCGCTGCCGTCGCGGTTGGTCGCGATGACCGCGACGCGCAGCCGGCGCCCGAGGTCCTCGCTGTTGGTGACGTAGCTCGCGGCGTTGGCGGTTTCGATGTCCTCCCACCCGGAGGCGATCAATCGCTGCCACTGGTAGGCGTAGCTCGTCGGCGCGTTCGTCCAGGCGCCGACGCGAACGGTCAGGGTCGAGCCGCGGCGCGCGTTGCCGACGACGGACGGTGCTGTGGTCGCGGCGGGCGGCTCGGGCACCCACAGCTGGCCGCCGCCGCAGGCCGGGGCGATCTCACCGCAGGGCGCGAGGAAGGCGGAGTCGTAGGTGTTCCAGTGCGTCGCGAGGTAGGAGCCCGCGGCGGGAGCCGGGTTGAAGTAGTCGTCGCGCCCGCAGTCGTAGTTCTGCGGGATCGCGCCGGGGAGCCCCGCGCAGTCCTGCTGCATCGGGTGCGCGGCGCCGCCGTCCTCGACGTAACACATGACGTCGGCGCCCTGCCAGCAGTGGCCGTACTGCGGCGAGTTGCCGCCTGCAGGCTGCGTGGAGTGCGGAGCGCCCCACTGGACGGAGCCCAGGTTGTGCGTCATCTCGTGCAGGAAGCCCTCAGACCACCAGCCCCAACGGGCGCTGCCGGGAGCGGCGGCGCCGTCGCGGCTGAAGAGGATCGAGGTGAGGCCACCGCGGTTGTGGATGTTGGCGGCGCCCTGACGCTCGCCCGTCGCGCCCATGACGGTCTCGCCGAGCCCGTACTCCTGCGTGGAGCCCGAGAGGCCGTCGGCGAGCACGACGACGTTGCGGGTGCCGCCGCCGGCGCCGAGGGCGCGCTGTACGGCGGAGGAGATGGCGCCGAAGTTGTCGGCGTAGGCGGAGCGGGCGCCGGGAAGCTGGACGACCTGGATGTCGACGTACTGGGGGCCGCAGCGTGTACCCATGTCGAACCGCAGCGCCTTGGTGCCGCCGTCCTGGGCGGAGAGGAAGCGCTGGACGACCGCGACGTTGGTCTGCAGCGCGTCGCGCCAGCCCGCGAAGCGGTTCGCGCGGTCGGCGGCGTAGGCGTAGACGAGCTTGAACTGCGCCTTGGCCGCCGGGGTGACGGCGTTGGCGGTGTTGTCCGCGGTGGTCTCATCGCCGCACCACGTCGTCGGGAGCCCGTCGGCGCCGTCGCCCTGGGCCTGAGCGGTGGTGACCACCTCGGCGAGGCTGACGTCCTGGAGCTGGCTGCGCGTGTCGAGATGCGTCAGCTTGTCTGGCTGCCTCGCCGGCAAGGCGAAGGTCGGCAGAGCGAGCAGTGCGAGCGCGAAGGCAGCGGCACCGATGGCGGGCAAGCGAATCATCTACCGGGGTGATCGACCCCGGGGCGCGTTCCCTTAAGCGGCTCTTGACAGATCGCGGCCGGGTTCGATGCCCCAGCGACCGGCCAGCGCCGCGAGCTCCGGGCTGATCGGCCAGCGGTCGGGCAGCGGTTCGCCGGCGAAATCCGGCGCGGCGCCCTTGAGCAGCATCGAGCCCAGGTTGTCGCCGATCGCGCGGATCGTCGCGACCTCTTCGGGGCTGAGGAGGCTCGGCCCGACGACGGCGGCCAGCTCCGCCCGCTTGGCCTCGATCGACTTCGAGCTCCCCGGCTCGGAGATCAGCGTCGGAGCGACACACTCGACCGGCCCGTGCGCCAGGTTCCAATGGCAGGCGAGTTGGAGCATCGTCAGGCCGTGTCGCTCGGCGATCGGGCGCATCGCCTCGAGCTTCACGCGCCCGGCTTCGACCCAGCCCGCGGGCCGGAACCCACGATGGTCGTACTTGGGGAACTCATGCCCGGGCAGCACGTCGTCGTGGAACAGGCCGCCGTAGTCCACGACGCGGGTGATGAGCTTCACGTCGTGGCGCTCGGCCGCCGAGAAGACGAGTTCGCCCGGCCACGGCTCGAGCGGGTTGAGGATCACCATCGCCCAGTCGATGCGGTCGCCGAAGCGCTCCATGCAGTCGATCACGTCGAGTGTGAACCCGTTGGCGGGACCGGGCGCAAGGCCGAGCATCCGCGTGAGGCCGTCGGCGCGGACGGCCTCGAGCCCGTCCCACACGGCCTCGCTCGTGTACCCCGTCCGATCGGGGTTGTGCAGCAGCAGCAGGTCGAAGGCGTCGACCCCGCAGCGCTCGAGGCTGCGCTCGGTCGCCATCCGCAGATATTCGGCGTATTTCGCCGGTCCGCGCAGCCGTTGATCGGTAAAGCGCGGAAATCCCTTTGCACCTTCGCGATGACCGGTGTAGAAATCGTGGCCGATGGCGCCGACGAGGACATACTCGGAGCGCGGGATTCCGGCGAGCGCGTGACCGAGGAGCGTGTCCGCGGCACCCGCGCCGTAAGTATCCGCAGTGACGACTGTCGCGATACCCTCATCCGGGCGCAGCAGGGAAGCGAGTCGCTCGTCGTCGATCGGCTCCCCGAAGTGCATGAAGCGGCCGCCGCTCCATGTTCCGATGGCAGCACGAGACAACTCAGGTCGACCTTCTCCCTCAAACTGTTCACCCAGGGCCCCCACGCGACGGCCGATGATACGAGAGTGACGCACTCACGCTCGGGAATGGCGTGCGCGCTGGCTCTCCTGTTCGTGCTTGGGTGCGCGTTACCCACGAGCGCGGCCGCGGCCGACATCATCGTGCGCCGTGACTCAGGGTTGAAGGCCTCCGAGCGTGCCGACATCCGCTCCGAGGCAGGCGTGAAGCTCGACCGCATGCTGCCGCTTCCGGACACCGAGGTCGTCAGCGCTCCGGAGGGCGAGGAGAGCGCCGCTCTCGCCGCCCTCAACGCCGATCCCGACGTGCGCTACGCCGTCCCCGATGTGGCCGTGCACGCCGCGGACACGTCGCAGATCCCCGGTGAGTCGGGGATCATCAAGCCCAACGACCTGTACTTCGAGTCGCAATGGAACCTCGCCAACGCCAACGACGCGGACATCGATGCTCCGCAGGCCTGGGCCGCCTCGAGTGACGGGCGCCGGCGTGACCGTCGCCGTGGCCGATCAGATCGTCGATCCCAATCACCCGGACTTGCGCGACAACATCGCGCCCGGGGCCTATGACTTCACGCAGCCCAACGGCTGCGCCATGCCCACACCGACGGGCCTCGCCGACCACGGCACCCACGTCGCGGGCATCGTGGCGGCCGAGCGCGACAACCTGATCGGCATCGCGGGCGTCGCACCGCGGGCGCACGTGCTGCCGCTGCGGACGCTCGACAACTGTGGCAACGGCCAGACGTCATGGATCCTCGCGGCGTTCGACTACGCCGGCGAGCACGGGATCCCGATCGTGAGCGCGTCATTCAGCACCGATCCGTGGATGGAGGTCAGTGACAAGGCCGAGATCAACAACCTCTTCGCGGAGGTCCTGGCCCGGCACCCGGACACGCTGTACGTGGTCGCCGCGGGCAACGAGGGCAACAACAACACCGAGAATCCCGTCTACCCCTGCAACACGCGTACCCGCACCGACCCGGAGAACCTGATCTGCGTCGGCATGACGAACTCGAACGACGTGCCGGTGTGCTCCGGCAACGTCGGCGACGGCACCGTCGACGTCTACGCGCCCGGCATCCAGATCTGGTCGACGGTCGGGCCGAACGGCTACCTGAGGTTGAGCGGCACGTCGATGTCGACCCCGACGGTCGCCGGCGCGGCGGCGCTGCTGGCGTCCCAGGACATCGGAGGGGTCGCGGCGCCCGCGCTCAAACAGGCGGTGATGTCGACCTCCGATCACATCAGGTTCATGACCGAGGGCACCGGGCGCCTGAACGCGGCGCGCATGCTCGGACTCGATGACCTCGGCACCGGCGGCCCCGGTCCGGTCGCGCCGTGGACGACCTGCGATCGCGACCACGACACGGTGACCGACGCCGCCGATGAGTGCCCGGATCAGCCCGGCAAGCTGCGCGGCTGCCCGGACACCGACAACGATCTCGTTCGCGACTCCGACGACAACTGCCCGGAGGTCGCCAACTCCGATCAGGCCGACGATGACGGCGATGGCCTCGGCAACGCCTGCGATCCGACGCCGCGCGGCCCGGACGCCGACGGCGACGGCGTAGGGACGCTGGACGATGTCTGCCCGGCCGTTGCCGCCTTCACCGCGAACGGTTGCCCGAAGGTCGTCGCCGACGATCCGGACCATACCGACGGCTCGGCGAGCGATCGTCCGGTGACGGTCAAGCCGACGCCCACGCCGGCCCCGGTCGCCGCCACACGGATCCTCGCGCTCGGCGCCGTCGCCACGCCGCGCAGATGTCCCAGGGCACATCCCCGGTGCAGCAAGGCCGCGAAGGTCACGATCAAGCTCTCGCGCCGGGCCGTCGTCGCGCTCAAGCTCGAGATGAGGGTCAAGCGCAAGAGCCGCTGGGTCTGGACGCGGCTGACGTCGAAGTCGGTGACGGCGACGGCGAGCGGGCGCAGCTTGACCATCCGCGGCAAGCGCAGGCGCAGCCTTGCCAAGGGCTCGTATCGCGTGGTCGCCGCGCTGTCCGGCACCGGCGCCGGCAGGTCGGCGTTCAGCTTCCGCGTGTGAACCCCGCGGTGCCGTGCCGGCTCGGCGTCCTCGCGCTGGGCGACTCGATCACCAACGGCGGCGGCGAGCTCCAGTGGGGCGTCGCGTTGCAGTCCTGGGCACTCTGGGTCGCGCGCGGGCTCGGCCTGCCGTTCACGACCTATGCGGTCGACGGCGCCCGGGCCGCCGACGTCGCGCACGAACAGGTTCCCGCGCTGCTCGAGCGCGGCGCTCGCCCCGACGCGCGCTACGACCTCGGCTGCCTGTACGTGGGCGTCAACGACGTTCGCGCGCCGGACTGGGATCCACGGGCGTTCGCCGCCGATCATGCGTCCTCGCTCGAGCTGCTCGCCGCCCGCTGTGACCGCCTGCTCGTGGTGACGATCCCGCTCGATCTCGGGCGTCCGCGCGCCGGGGAGCGCGTGGAGGCGGCCAACGCGATCATCGAGGGCGCCGCGCGTGAGCACGGAGCGCTCCGGCTCGACCTGCGCGCGTTCGGCGCGCGCAACCTGGTGATGACCGACCACGTTCACCCGACCGCGTTCGGCCAGGTCTGGATCGCGGAGCGAGCGCTCGACGTGCTGGCGGCCGCCGGGATGGAGGTGCGCGTCCGCCCCAGCGCGCTGATCCGGCCCGGCGAGCGCACCCGCCGCTACGCGCTGCAGGGCGACTGGACCTACGTCTACCGGCGGCTCAAGGAGCAGGCTCGGGTTCTGCGGGGCGCGGGTCAGGCGCGCCGAGCTGCGCGAGCCGCTTCGGTACGTAGCGATAGCTCGCGAACATGAGCAGGCCGAACGCCGGCCAGCCCAGGCCGAGTGAGGCGGCGGCCAGGCCACCCGGTTTGCCGAGGTAGATCAGGTAGGCGTAGACGATGCCGCGCAGCGCGAACAGCGCGGCCCACGCGAGCGTCAGCTCGCTCATCGCGCGCCTGACGGCCGGCAGCTCCCGCCAGCCCGGCTCGGCGCGGTAGAGGGCGGCGATGATGTATCCGGTGATCGGGCGGCGGACCACCACGGACACCGCGAAGACGATCGCGTAACCGAGCTGGATCAGCATGCGCGGGACGAAGAAGGCCTCGGCCTTGCCCGTGCGGACGGCGATGAAGGCTGCGATCCCGGTCCCGATGAGGCCGCCGATCGCATTGACCACGGACTTCCCGCGAATCAGCCGCTCGATCATCAGCACGACCGAGATCGCGATCGCGACGATCGCCGCCGTATTCACTCCGGCGACCGCGTAGACCGCGACGAACGCGACCGGGCCGAGACCGGTATCGACCAGCGCGCGCTTGTCGCGCAGCAGGTCGACCGGGCTGGGCGGATGCTCGGGCGGGGTCACCCGGGCTTGCGGGCCGCGAGCATCAGGTTGTAGAAGATCCGCGGCGGCAGGTGCGGCTCCAGCAGTGTGCGGTCCGCGCGCTGCAACAGGATGTAGCCGCGGTAGGCGTACTTGATCCAACCCCACGGGATGTCCTTGGGGTCCGCGGTCGCCTCCAGGGTGCGGTTGAACCACCCGAACCAGTTGGCCAGCAGCTCCTCGCCGCGCACCTGCACCTCGGTGAAGCCGGCGCCGGCCGCGTGGCGCTGCAGATCGGCGGGAACGAACGCGTGGACGTCCACGACCGCCTCGAGCGCGTGCGCCTCCTCGTCGCTGGCGCCGTGGTACGTGGGGGCCGGCTGCAACCGCAGGGCGCGCCGCCAGGCGGGGGCCGCCTTCAAGGCCAGCCGCTTGGGCACGGCGGCGATCCGATCGCCCGACTGCGACGGCTCGCCGGCGAAGAACAGCGTCCCACCCGGCTTGAGCACGCGCATGAACTCCGCGAAGCAACGGTCGAGGTCGGGCAGGTGATGCAGCACCGCATGCCCGAGCACGAGGTCGAAGCTCTCGTCCTCGAACGGCAACTCGGCGGCGTCGCACGCCACGGTCTCGACGTCGAGGCCGAGCTCGCGCGCGTTGTGCTCGAGCGTCGCGAGCATCCCGGGGCTGATGTCGGTGCACGTCGCCTCGCGCACGACGCCGGTCTGCAGCAGGTTCAGCGAGAAGTAGCCGGTCCCGGAGCCGATCTCCAGCGAGCGCCCGAACGGCCCGGGACGCGGGCCGAGCAGCTTCGTCAGCTTGCCGAGGACCTGCTGGTGGCCGATCTCGCCGAACGAGATGCCCCATTTGGCGTCATAGGACTCGGCGGCAACGTCGTGATACCGACGGTTGACGTCCAGGATCTCGTGCTCGGTGGGAGGCGCGACCATCGCGCAGATGAGCCTAGCTGGAGTCTCTGAACCAGCGCAGGATGCGGTCGGTCTCGCCGCGCGGCGTGCCGCGCGTGACGAAGCCCGTCCCGGGCGCGAGCGGGGTGTAGCGGAGTCCTGGCGGGTCGCCTGGGCGCAGCGGCCGGTCGCTGAGGCCGGCGTCGACGATGCCGCGTGCCGCGTCCGCGATCCCCATCTCGGTCCCGCCGCCGATCAGCCCGAAGCGCGTGTCGTGCGGGCGGCTGGAGAGCACCGCGGCGACGATCGCTCCGGCGGCGCTCGAACCGCTCAGTTCGAACGTCGGGGTCGCAGCGGAGGCGTCTCCGACGCGAGCGGTCGCGGACGCCACCCGCACCCCGCTGGTCGTGAGCGCCTCGACCTCGAGCCGCTCACCGCGGAACCCGCGCAGGACCGCCGTCAGCGGCGAGCGCCCGTTGGCGAGCGACCAGATGCCACGGTCGTCCAGGCGCAGGCGCACGCGCTGCACGTCCGGGCTGGTCGCGATCTGCACGCGGATCACGTCCCCGCGCTGCGCGGAGGACAGGATCCGGACCACCGGTGCCTGCCCGAGCGAGGGCGCGACGATGCCCCGAGCCGCGAGCACCGAGCCGAGCGCGTCGACGTAAGCCGGGCGCCCGTCGACCGCCGGACGCACCGCGTGCTCGAGCAGCAGTCCGCGCAACTCCGCGGCGGACAGCCGCGGCGCGACCGACGCCATCAGCGCCGCCACGCCGGAGACGTGCGGGGCGGCCATCGAGGTCCCCGACCGCGACTCGTAGCCGCCGTCGGCGGCGGTCGAGACGACACCCTCGCCGGGTGCCGCCACCGGCACGGTGAGCCGGCCGAAGTTGGAGAACTTGGTGATCGCCAGGCCGTCGTCCTCGGGTGCGGTCGCCGCGACCCCGACGAGGTTGGCCGAGGGGATCGCCACCGGGTACAGCGGGCGCCGGTCGACGTCGGCGGCCTGATTGCCGGCCGAGCAGACGAGCAGGACGTTGGCCTCCGCCGCCGCGGCGACCGCCGCCCGGACCCGCGCATCGTCGGTCGGCGTCTCGAGGCTCACGTTGACGATTCGGGCGCCGTTGGCGGCGGCGTAGCGAATGCCCTCCGCGAGCGCCCTGGTCGACCCGATCGAGCGCGAGTCGAGCACCTTGACGGTCATCAGCTTCGCGCGATACGCGACGCCGATCACCCCGCGCGAGTTGGCGGCGGCGGCGATCGTTCCCGCGACGTGCGTGCCGTGCCCGAGCTTGTCGCGCAGGTCGGTGGTGGCTCCGACGCCGCTGAGGTTGACGCCGTGAATGTCATCGACGTATCCGTTGCCGTCGTCGTCGCGCTGGTTGCCCGCGATCTCGGCGGGGTTGGTCCAGAGGTTCGGCGCGAGGTCGGGGTGGCTGAGCCGCGTGCCCGAGTCCACGACCGCGACGGTCACCCCGGCGCCCTGCGCCAGCGCCCACGCGCCGGGTAGGTCGAGCACCGTGTCCGGGCTGACCGCCCACTGCTCACCGGGCGCCGGCGCGCCACGGACAGGGGCGGCCATCAGCAGGACCGCCGTGAGCACCGCCAAAGCGCGTACCACGTCAGGAAGCTAACCAAGCCGATGTTCAGCCCATCAAACCTGCAGATCGACCATCGCGCCCCTGCGCCCACGAGGCGTGACCGCTCAGGTCCGAATGCGGACTAGGAGGGGAGCCGCCCCGCCTCCTCCGTGGCCGCGCGCAGGCGCTTCGCAACGTCCGCACTGGGCAGCTCGTCGAGCTTGAAGCCCCACGCTCCCACGCTGCCGGGCTGGTTCATCCGGCCTTCCTTGCCGAGGTTCAGCGCGTCCTGGATCTGGATCATCGCGATTACGGCCGGGGAGGCGAAGACGAGCCGGATCAACGCCCAGTTGGGGCTGTCTTCGATCCCGTAGCGGGCCAGGGCGTCGTTGACGAGCTGGTGCTGCTCGGCGCTGATCGACTCATGCCAGCCGCGGATCGTGTCGCTGTCGTGGGTGCCGGTGTAGACGACCTGGTCGCTGGAGTTGTTCTCCGGCACGTGGACGGTGTGCTGCTCGTCGGGTGTGAAGCCGAACTGCAGGACCGACATGCCCGGCAGCCCGAGCGCCTCGCGCAGCCGGGTCACCGGTGGGGTGATCACACCAAGGTCCTCGGCGATCAGCGGCAGCTCGCCGAGCGCCTCGCGGGCGGCGTCGAACGGCCCGCGCCCGGGACCGCGCTTCCAGGTGCCCTCGAGCGCGTACTTGGCGTCGGCGGGCACGGCCCAGTAGGCGACGAAGCCTCGGAAGTGGTCGATCCGGGCGAGATCGAAGAGCTCGAAGACGCGCTTGAAGCGCGCCGTCCACCACGCATAGTTCTGTCGCCGCAGGGCCGGCCAGTCATAGAGCGGGTTGCCCCACAGCTGGCCCTTGTCGGTGAACGCGTCCGGCGGGACTCCGGCCACGGCACCGGCCTTGAAGATCTCCGGGTGCGCGAGCTGGTCGGCCGAGCCCTCCGCGACGTAGATCGGGATATCGCCCATCAGCTTCACGCCACGGTCGGCGGCGTAGGCGCGCAACGCGCGCCACTCGCGATCGAAGCGCACCTGGTCGTCGAGCGCCTCGGGACCGGCGAACGCGATCCAGTCCTCGATCCAGTCGGCCGCGCGCTCGCGGAAGTCCAGCGCCTCCGCGCGGGTCACCGGGGCTCCCGGGTGGCCCAGGAGCTTCGGCGACGCGGCGAATGCCGATGCGGACTTGTAGGGCGAGTCGTGCTCGTCGGGCGGTCCGAGCGGCAGCATCTGCCACCACGTCTGGCCCGCGTCGGCGAGCCAATCGATCCACGCGTACGCGTCCGGAGCGAGCCGGCGGGAGGGAAGAGAGGTCGGGTGCAATTGCACCCCGGATGTACGAGAGAGGTTCATGTGGTCGACTTGTCGGATACTCCACGGCGAGATGCCCGCACCGAAGCGCAGCGAACCTCCGCGCCGGATCAGGATCGCAAAACCGGCGCCCGTACTCGATGGTGGTCGGTACGCGGTTAAGCGCACCGTAGGCGACAGCGTCGCCGTTTCCGCCGACATTTTCCGCGACGGCCACGAAAAGCTCCGTGCGGTCGTCAAATACAAGGCCCCTGGCGGCCGACGATGGCTCGAGTCCGAGCTGTACGCGGTCGACGCGCATATCGACGGCGTTCGCTGGGCCGGGGAGTTCGCGGTCGAGACGCCGGGCTCCTGGCAGTTCACGTTCGAGGCGTGGACCGATCGCTGGGCGACCTACCACGACGAACTGCGGCGCAAGGTCGAGGCCAACCTCGACGAGGACCTCTCGGGCGAGATCTCCGAGGGCGTCGTCCATCTCGAGCGGGCGCTGACGCGGGCCAAGGGCGACGCCAAGGACTCGATCCAGTACGCCCACGACGTGCTCAGCGCCGCTGACACGCCCATGCACGAGAAGTTCGACGTCGCACTCGGGCCCGAGCTCTTCCAGGCGATGCGCGAGTCCTCCATCCGTGAAGGGGCGACGACGCTCGACAAGCCGATCGCGCTCGAGGTCGACCGCGTCAAGGCCCGCTTCGGCGCGTGGTACGAGCTCTTCCCGCGCTCCTGGGGCGGCCTGAAGGCCGTGGAGGGGCGCGTGCCCGAGATCGCCGACCTCGGCTTCGACGTTCTCTACCTGCTGCCGTTCCACCCGATCGGCGTCAAGAACCGCAAGGGCCGCAACAACTCGCTCGTCGCCGGTCCCGACGATCCGGGCTCGCCCTACGCGATCGGCGGTGCCGAGGGCGGGCACTTCGACGTCCACCCCGAGCTCGGCACCCAGCAGGACGTGCGCGACCTCTGCGCGACCGCGCATCACCACGGGATGGACGTGGCGCTGGACATCGCGCTCAACGCCTCCGCCGATCACCCGTGGCTGACCGAGCACCCGGAGTGGTTCCAGCAGCGCCCGGACGGGACGCTCAAGTACGCCGAGAACCCGCCCAAGCGCTACCAGGACATCTACAACTTCAACTGGGACACGCCCGAGTGGGAGTCGCTCTGGCAGGCCTGGCTGGACGTCTTCCTGCACTGGACCAAGGCCGGGATCAAGTTCTACCGCGTCGATAACCCGCACACGAAGCCGTTCCCGTTCTGGGAATGGCTGATCAAGGAGGTCCACAAGGTCGATCGCGACGTGGTCTTCCTCGCGGAGGCCTTCACGCGGCGCGCGGTCATGCAGGAGCTGGGCAAGCTCGGCTTCACACAGTCCTACACGTACTTCACGTGGAAGAACTCGCGCCACGAGATGATCGAGTACTTCAACGAGCTCGCCTGGAGCGAGGAGAAGGAGTACTTCCGGCCCAACTTCTTCCCCGTCACGCCGGACATCCTGCACGCCTACCTGCAGCACGGCGGCCCGCCGGCGTTCGTGACCAAGCTCGTGCTGGCGGCGACGCTGAGCCCGAGCTACGGCATCTACTCGGGCTTCGAGAACTTCGAGAACGTCGCCGTGCGCGAGGGCTCGGAGGAGTACCTGAACTCCGAGAAGTACGAGATCCGCGAGCGTGACCTCGACGGCCCGCTGCTGCCGATGATCCGGCGGCTGAACGAGATCCGCCACGAGAACGTCGCGCTCCAGCACCTCTCCAACGTGTTCTGGCTCGAGGCCCAGAACGACCAGATCCTGGCCTACGCCAAGCAGGAGCCAGGCAACACGTTGATCATCGCCGCCAACCTCGACCCGCACAACGCGCAGGAGGGCCTCGTGACGATCCCGGCCAATCTCGGGACGGCGCCGGTCTTCGCCGTCGAGGACCTGCTGACCGGCAACCACTACGACTGGAGGATCGGGGCCAACTACATCCGCCTCGACCCCTGGGGCAACCAGACGCACATCCTACGGGTCGTCTAGGAGCACCCCCACCAACGCGCCACGTTCGACCTACTGGCGCGTCACGTTCGTGATCACCACGTCGACCCGGCGGTTGCGCGCGCGGCCTGCGTTGGTCGCGTTGCTCGCGGCCGGCGGTGACGCGGAGCGGACGCTGACCACCGCCTTGACCCCGTGGGCCTGGAGATAGGCGCAGGCGGCACGGGCGCGGCGCAGGCCGAGCTGGTAGACGTATTGGGCGCTGGATCGCGAGGGGTCGGTGTGGCCGACGCAGCGCACGCTCTTCGCCGCCGCGGCGGACGCGGCGAGCGCTCGCAGCGAGCGCTTGGCCGAGGCCGAGAGCGCGGCCCGGCGGGCGGCGAAGTACGCCGCCGTGACCGTCGCCC
This sequence comes from uncultured Solirubrobacteraceae bacterium, assembly GCA_963848475.1. Lineage (GTDB taxonomy): Bacteria > Actinomycetota > Thermoleophilia > Solirubrobacterales > Solirubrobacteraceae > Solirubrobacter. The sequence continues at coordinate 164,865 of CAWKDW010000020.1, forward strand.
TCGCGGGCATGATGCGCGTGTGCGTGCTGAGACGTAGCTCAGCGCTGCCCGGCGCGTTCCCGATGCTCACGACGCGGACGCGGAGGCCGGCCGGGGAGCCGCGCAGAAGTCTCCGTCCGGTCGCGTTGAGCACGACATGCACGTCGAGCCGACGGGTCGCCTTGGGAGCCGTGGCGGTGCCGGCGCCGATCAGCCGCAGGCCGGCGGCGGAGGCGTGGCTGCCGCTCTGGGCGTAGAGCTTGACCGTGCAGGCGGCGAGCACCGCGCCGGTGACCCGGCAGCCGATGTCGGTCCCGCCGGCGGTGACCGTCGCGGTCCCGGACGCGCCGAGGCCGGCAGTGAGCCTGGCGATCGGCGCGACCGGCGTGGCGATCGGGGCGGGCGGCGTCGGTGTGGGCGGCGCGACGGGCGGATCGGGCGTCGGGGTCGGCGATGGCGTGGGAGCGGCCGTCACGGTCAGCGTGGCCGTTTGGACCGTGGCGTTGGCGAGGGCGTCGCCAGCGGTCACGGTGACGGTCCTCGCGCCGGCTGTGGCGTAGGTGTGGGTGGCCGCCGTGCCGGTGGCGCTGACGCCGTCGCCGAAGTCCCACGTGGTCGTGCCGAGCGCCGACCAGACGTCCAGCGGCGAGACGGCGAAGGAGACCGGGTCGCCGGCCGTGGCCGTGGCCGGGATCGACAGGGAGCGCAAATGCGGGCCCGTGGTGTCGTCGGCCAGCGCCTTGACGCGCCCTTCGTCGGTGGCCACGAAGAGCGGTTCGCCCCAGCCGTCGAGACTGACGCCGGGCGAGCCCGAGACGGAGCCGAGGCCCGGCAGCGTGTCGATCGCCGACCATGGCGCGCCCGGCGCGTGCGACGCGCTCTGGGCCTGCCACTGACTGTCGATGAGACGGCGCCACGCGACGACGACCGCGCCGTCGGCGTTGACCGCGACCGCCGGCGTCTCCGAGTCCCCGGAGCCGAGCGTGACCGGCGCGCTCCACGTGCCGCCAGGGGCGCGCGTGGCCACCGTCTGGTCGTAGCGCGCATTGCCGCCGCCGTCGTCGACGGCCTGCGACCAGACCGCGGTCGCGCCCCCGTGCTCGTCGCCGGCGACCGTCGCGATGTAGTAGCTGATGGCGCCGTCGAGAGAGATCTGCTGCGGAGCGGTCCAGGCTCCGCCGGGCGTCGCGCGCCGCGCGGCCCAGACCTTGTCGTTCCACAGCCACACGAGCGTCGCGTCGCCGTCCTCGCCCATCGCCAGTGCGGGGACGAAGCCGATCGTGCCGGAGACGTCGACCGGCGCGGTCCATGTTCCGCCGGGCGGCTGGGTGGCGACCATGGCGTGGTCGGTCATCGCGTCCTGCCAGGCGGCCGTGGCCGTGCCGTCCGCGGCGAGCGCGACGCGTGGTGGCTGCGCAAAGCTCGCGGACGGGACCGCGGCGGCGGCGCTCCACGCGCCGGTGCGGGTCCGCGTCGCCGAGCGCAGCGCTCCGCTCTCCCCCCAGAGGGCGAGGATGCGGCCGTCGCCGCCGACGGTCAGCGCCGAGGTGTAGCCGGCGCCGACGCCGCTGCTGGAGAGTCGTTCCGGGGCGCTCCAGGCCCCGCCGGCGGGACGGCGGGAGCTGTAGATCGCCACGGGGCCCGGCAGCATCGGACCGGGAAAGCCGCCCGACATCGTGTACTCCCCCCACACGGCGGTCGCCGTGCGCGTGCCATCGACGACGACGTGGCTGCCGGAAACCTGGGTGCCCGGGCTCGAGAGCTGCGTAGGCCCGTCCCAATTGCCGCCCGCGGGCCGCAGGCTGACCTGCAGTCCGTCGTTATACGCGCTCCACCACGCGACCGCGTCCCCGGAGGTGTTGGAAATGACACCCGGGGAGCTTGCGGACTGGGATACCGGCGAGAGCGTCTCGACGGGCGTCGGGGCGGCTCCGGCGGCGGGCGCCGCGATCGCGCCGGCCAGCATCACCGCGGCCGCGATCCGGGTTGCGCTGCGGGCGTGGCGGCGGCGGTGGCTCATCGCCGTAGTAGTCGGCCGCTGTGGCGTGTCCCTGGAGCGCGACACCCAAGTCCCAACGTGGCCGCGGCCGGAACGCGCGGGCGGCGGAGGTTTGCGAGGATCGGGTTCGGTGCAATCGTGAGCTCTATGTCTCGTAACGACCCGGGCCACTGGTTCGAGGCGCAGCCGCTGTGGTTCAAGACCGCGGTCTTCTATGAGATCCACACGCGGGCGTTCTTCGATGCCAACGGCGACGGCTCGGGGGACTTCCGCGGGCTGACCGAGAAGCTCGACTACCTGCAGTGGCTCGGCGTCGACTGCATCTGGCTGCTGCCGTTCTTCAAGTCGCCCTTGCGCGACGGCGGCTACGACATCGCCGACTTCTTCCAGATCCAGCCCGACTACGGCACCGTCGACGACGTGCGCGACTTCATCGAGGCCGCGCACCAGCGCGGGATCCGCGTGATCGCCGACCTCGTCATGAATCACACGTCGAGCGATCACCCGTGGTTCCAGGAAGCACGGTCCAGCGCGGACAACCCGAAGCGCGACTGGTACGTCTGGTCGGACACGACGGACCGCTACACCGAGGCGCGGATCATCTTCACCGACACCGAGACCTCCAACTGGACGTGGGACGAGCAGGCCGGCGCGTATTTCTGGCACCGCTTCTTCAGCCACCAGCCCGACCTCAACTTCGACAACCCCGAGGTCCAGGAGGCGATGCTCGAGGTCCTGCGCTTCTGGCTGGACCTGGGCATGGACGGCTTCCGCCTGGACGCCGTGCCGTACCTCTACGAGCGCGACGGGACCAACGGCGAGAACCTGCCCGAGACGCACGCCTACCTGAAGAAGGTGCGCGCCGAGATCCAGGCCAAGTACCCCGACCGCGTCCTGCTGGCCGAGGCCAACCAGTGGCCGGCGGACGTCGTCGAGTACTTCGGCGACGGCGACGAGTGCCACATGGCCTTCCACTTCCCCGTGATGCCGCGGATGTTCATGGCCGTGCGGCGCGAGGAGGCGAACCCGATCTACGAGATCCTGCGCCAGACGCCGGACATCCCGGACAACTGCCAGTGGGGCCTGTTCCTGCGCAACCACGACGAGCTGACGCTCGAGATGGTCACCGACGAGGAACGCGACTACATGTACGCGGAGTACGCCAAGGACCCGCGGATGAAGATCAACGTCGGCATCCGCCGCCGGCTGGCGCCGCTGCTGGACGCGGGGCGCGACGAGATCGAGCTGCTGCACGCGATCCTGTTCTCGCTTCCCGGCTCGCCCGTCCTCTACTACGGCGACGAGATCATGATGGGCGACAACGTCTACCTCGGCGACCGCGACGGCGTGCGCACGCCGATGCAGTGGACGTCCGATCGCAACGGCGGCTTCTCGCGCGCCGACTTCGCCCAGCTCTACGCGCCGCCGCTGATGGACCCGGTCTACGGCTTCCAGGCCGTCAACGTCGAGGCCCAGATGCGTCAGCCCTACAGCCTGCTGCGCTGGCTGCGGCGCTTCATCTCGCTGCGCAAGGAGCACCCCGTGTTCGGGCTCGGCGCCTACGAGCCGCTGACGGCGTCCAACACGCGGATCTTCGCCCACATCCGGTCCTACGAGGGCGACGTGATGCTGTGCGTACACAACCTCGCGCGCTCGGCCCAGGCCGTCGAGCTGGACCTCTCGGCCTACGAGGGATCGTCGCCGGTCGAGATCTTCGGGCGCTCGCGCTTTCCGCGGATCGGCGAGCTGCCCTATCTGCTGACGCTCGCCCCGCGAGGTTTCTATTGGTTCCAGCTCGTGAAGGACGAGCCTGAATGACTGACGTGACGACCGCGGTCGCTGCCGGCGAGCTCAGCTTCCTGGACCAGCAGGCGCTCAGCGAGTGGATCGTCGCGCAGCGCTGGTTCGCGTCCAAGACGCGCGAGGTCTCCCAGATCGACGTGGTCGACAGCGTCCCGCTGCGAACCGAGTCACCGCTGATCGTGCTCTGCCTGGTCGAGGCGCGCTTCCCCGCGGGGACGCACGAGACCTACCAGGTGCCGCTCGGGTTCCGGCCCGTCTCCGAGGGTTGGACCGAGCGCGTGATCCTCGAGACCGACGGCTGGACGGTCTACGACGCGCTCGCCGATCCGGCGGCGGGGCGCGAGCTGCTGCACGCGATGCGCGCCAACAGCGAGTTCCAGGTCGGCCAGGACGAGTTCATCTTCCGCTGGGCGCCGAGCGCCGGGTCCGGGCTCGGGGGCACGGTGGACGTCCGCCCGGTCGGCGTAGAGCAGTCCAACTCGTCGATCGTGTTCGGCGACGAGCTGATCATGAAGGCGTTCCGCAAGATCGAGCCGGGCGTGAACCCCGAGCTCGAGCTGCTGCGCTTCCTGACCGACCATGGCTTCCCGCACATCGCGTCGCTGGCCGGCTGGTACGAGGTCGAGGGGCGCCTGATCGACGCGACACTCGGGATCCTGCAGGAGTTCCTGGTTGGAGCCCACGACGGCTGGGAACTGGCGCTCGACGAGCTCGCGAGCGACCCGGACCGGCTGCTGGACCGCCTCGAGGCGCTCGGCATCGTGATCGGCGAGCTGCACACGGTGCTCGGCTCGGACGACTCCGATCCGGCGTTCGCGCCCGACGAGCCCTCCGTGGAGGCGCTCTCGATCCTGACCGCCAACGTCGACGAGCAGATCGAGCGCGTCTTCCTGGACCTGCCGGAGACGGAGGCGACGGCGCCGCTGCGCGGTCGTGGCCAGGACGTGCGCGAGAAGCTCAACGCGATGTCGCACGTCAACGCGGGCGGCCGCGTCATCCGCACCCACGGCGACCTGCACCTGGGCCAGACGATGCTCTCCGAGCGGGGCTGGGTCGTGCTCGACTTCGAGGGCGAGCCGGCGCGGCCGCTGCCCGAGCGCCGGCTCAAGCGCTCGCCGCTGCGCGACGTGGCGGGAATGCTGCGCTCGTTCTCCTACGTGACCGCGGGCGGCCAGCTGCTGCGCGGCGTCGAGGCGCCCGAGGGCTGGGAGGGTCAGGCCCGCGAGCGCTTCCTCGCCGGCTACTACAGCGCGGTCGACAGCTCGCTGCTGCCGCCGGGCCAGCAGGCCACTGACCAATTGCTCGCGGTCTTCGAGCTCGAGAAGGCCGTCTACGAGCTGCGCTACGAGCTCAACAACCGGCCCGACTGGGTCGCGATCCCGGTCGCCGGGATCCTCCGGCTGCTCGAGACCGAATGATCGCCCCACTGAGCGTAGACTCGGGCAGCGATGGCGAAATTGGGCTTGCGAGCCCGCCCTATAGGGAAGGCATCGACGGAACATGAGTGACGCCGACCAGCTGATCGCCCGCCAGCACGCGGACCCGCATTCCTACCTCGGCGCGCACCCCGAGGACGGCTCGGTGGTGGTGCGGACGTTCCGGCCCGCTGCCGCGAAAGTCGATGTCATCGCCCCCGATGGCACGCACACGGCGCTCGAGCGCGTGCATCCCGGGGGCATCTTCGAGGGCCACCTCAAGGGCGCGAAGCTTCCGCTCGCCTACCAGCTCGAGGTCGACTACGGCGAGTCGGGCACGATCACGATCGACGATCCTTACCGCTTCCTGCCGACGATCGGCGAGCTCGACGTCTACCTGCTGGGCGAAGGCCGGCACGAGGAGCTGTGGGAGCGCCTCGGCGCTCACGTGCGCGAGATGGACGGCGTCACCGGCACCGCGTTCGCCGTCTGGGCGCCGTCGGCGCGTGCCGTCTCCGTCGTCGGCGACTTCAACTACTGGGACGGGCGCATCCACCCGATGCGCTCGCTCGGCTCCTCCGGCATCTGGGAGCTGTTCCTCCCCGGCGTCGGCGCCGGCGCGCACTACAAGTACGAGATCCTCGCCCCGGACGGCGAGCTGCGCCTGAAGGCCGACCCGGTCGCGTTCGAGACCGAGGTGCCGCCCAAGACGGCCAGCGTCGTGCATGACCCCCAGCACGTGTGGGCCGACGAGGAGTGGCTCGCCGAGCGCCGCAAGAGCTCCGCGCTCGACGGCCCGATGTCGATCTACGAGGTCCACCTGGGCTCGTGGCGGCTGAACCCGCTCGAGGGCAACCGCCCGCTGAGCTATCTCGAGCTGGCCGACGAGCTGAGCGCCTACGCCCAGGACATGGGCTTCACGCACATCGAGCTGCTGCCGGTGATGGCGCACCCGTTCACGGGCTCCTGGGGCTACCAGGTGACGGGCTACTTCGCCCCGACGCCGCGCTTCGGCACGCCCGACGACCTGCGCGAGTTCGTCGACCGGCTCCACCAGAACGGCGTCGGCGTGATCCTCGACTGGGTCCCGGCCCACTTCCCCCGCGACGACTTCGCGCTCGCCCGCTTCGACGGCACGGCCCTGTACGAGCACGCCGATCCGCGTCGCGGCGCGCACCCGGACTGGGGCACGCTCGTGTTCAACTACGGGCGCCACGAGGTCCGCAACTTCCTCGTCTCCAACGCCCTGTTCTGGCTCGACGAGTTCCACGCCGACGGCATCCGCGTCGACGCCGTGGCCTCGATGCTCTACCTCGACTATTCGCGCGAGGACGGCGAGTGGGTGCCGAACCAGTACGGCGGCAACGAGGATCTGGACGCGGTCGCGTTCCTGAAGGAGCTCAACGAGGTGCTCTACGGCCGCGAGCCCGGCGTCATCAGCGCCGCCGAGGAATCGACGGCGTGGCCGGGCGTCTCGCGGCCGACGTACCTGGGCGGGCTGGGCTTCGGGTTCAAATGGAACATGGGCTGGATGCACGACACGCTGGCCTACTTCCAGAACGACCCGATCTACCGCCGCTACCACCACCACGAGCTGACGTTCAGCCTCGTCTACGCGTTCACGGAGAACTTCATCCTGCCGCTGTCGCACGACGAGGTCGTGCACGGCAAGGGCTCGCTGCTGTCCAAGATGCCGGGCGACCGCTGGCAGAAGCTCGCGAACCTGCGCGCGCTGTACGCGTACATGTGGGCGCACCCCGGCAAGAAGCTGCTCTTCATGGGCCAGGAGTTCGCCCAGGAGACCGAGTGGAGCGAGAACCGCTCGCTCGACTGGCACCTGCTCGAGAACCCTGAGCACGCGGGCATCCAGTCGCTCGTGCGCGACCTCAACCAGGCGTACAAGGCCGAGCCGGCGCTATGGGAGATGGACTTCGACGGCCGCGGCTTCTGGTGGACCGAGGCCAATGCGGCCGACGACAACGTGATCGCGTTCGCGCGGCGCACGAAGGACTCCGAGCGCGTGGCGCTGTTCGTCGGCAACTTCTCGCCGGCGGTCCGCTCCAACTACCGGATCGGCCTGCCACGCGGTGGCCGCTGGCGCGAGGCGGTCAACACCGATGCCACCGTCTACGGCGGCTCCGGCGTGGGGAACATGGGCGGCTTCGACGCCGAGGCGGTCGGCTGGCACGGCCAGCCGTTCTCGGCCGAGGTGACGATCCCGCCGCTCGGCGTTCTCTGGCTGGTGCCTGAGGAACAGGGGTAGTCGCCGGACCTTCGGTGGTGGCTACCTCTTCGGCACGGTGAGCGTCCGGCTCGTGCCCGGGACGTGGGCGCCGCCGTCGCGGGCGAGCACGACGACGCGGTATTTCATGGTGCGCGAGCGGCGGGCGACGATGAAGGTGTAGCGGGAGCGGTCGCCGCTCAGCAGGCGCGGCTTGGCGCGCCGGAGATAGCCCCACCTGCCGCTGCGCGACTGGCGCTGGAGCGAGATCCGGCCGTGCTGGACGGCGGGCCAGGTCGCGCCCTTGACGCGCAGGCGCTTGCCCTTCAGGCGCTTGGTGATCAGGCCCACCTTGACCGCCACCGAGGCGGTCGTGACCGGGCTGGCGGCGACCACCGAGGTGCGCGTCACGACGCGCAGGCGGGCGGTGGTGAAGAGCGCGGGGGCGGTCAGCGTGAACGCGCCTTTGCCGTTGGCGTTCGCGGTGGCGATCTGCGCGAAGGCACCCGTGTAGGGGAAGTCCTGCTTCTCGAGCGCGACCGGGATCGAGCCCGTGCCGGAGACCGAGCCGGCGATCGTGAGCCCCGAGCCCCAGACCGGCCGGATCGTCGAAGGCGTGATGGCCACGCCGGTCGGCACCTTCGAGGTGGTGAACGTGCGGTTGGAACCGCGCGCGATGCCGGCAGCGCTGGTCGCCACGGCGCGGAAGTTGTACTTCGTGCCCGGCTTGAGATTGGCGACCGCGGCGCTGACGTTGACGCTCGACGTTCCCGCGCCGATCGCCTGGTCGGGCGTCGAGGTGCCGTACGAGGTCGACGTGCCGTACTCGAAGCGCACCGTGGTGGCGAGCCCGCGCGGGGTGACGCGCGCCGGCAACACGGCGCTGGACGAACCCACGGAGGTCGCGGCACGGCTGCTGATGGCTGGTGCCCGCGCGGGGGAGTTCGTGTGCAGCGTCCGGTCATCGCCGCGGGCGACACCGGCGGCGTTGGTGGCCACGAGTCGGTAGTGGTATGTCGTGTTCGTCGTGAGGTTCGAGAGCGTCGCTCGCACGTTGTTGGCGCTGGACCCTGCGCCGGCGTCCTGCTGCGGCGTCGTCAGCCCGTAGGAGGACGTCGTCCCGTACTCGAACTGGTAGATCGTCGCCTCTCCACCGGGGTTCACCGTGCCCGTGACGGCGGCCGAGCCGGTCGTGATCGACTCCGCGGCGCCGGTCGTCGCGGTGGGAGCGGCCTGGGCGAGAACGGCGCTGAGAACAAGGGCGGCAATGTGCATCGCAGCGCTGGAACACGCGAAGCGCCAAGATGATGCGCAATGACCACGCCGGTGATCATCGATTGCGATCCGGGCCATGACGACGCCATGGCCCTCCTGCTCGCCGTAGCGAGCCCCGAGCTCGAACTCGTCGCCGTGACAACGGTCGCGGGCAACCAGACGCTGGAGAAGGTCACGGCCAACGCCATCCGCGTCCTGGATGTGGCGGGCGTGGACGACGTCCCGGTCGCCGCGGGTGCGGACCGCGCGCTCATCCACCCCGCCCGCGTCGCCAGCGAGGTCCACGGCGAGACGGGCCTCGACGGCCCTGATCTGCCACCTCCCTCGCGCCGGCCGGAGCCGCTGCACGCGGTCGAACTGCTCGCCCGCGAACTGCGCGCCCGCCCGCTCACGCTGGTCCCGATCGGGCCGCTCACGAACATCGCGCTGCTGCTCGCCACCCACCCGGAGCTGGCCTCCCGGATCGAGCGGATCGTCGTGATGGGCGGCGCGATCGGCCTCGGCAACGTCACGCCCTCGGCCGAGTTCAACATCTGGGCCGACCCCGAGGCCGCCTCGCGCGTCTTCGGCTCAGGGATCGAGGTCACGATGGTCGGCCTCGACGTCACCCACCGCGCGATGCTCTCGAAGGAGCGCGCCGAAGCGCTGCGCCCGAGCGGCCACGCCGGCGCCGTCGTCGCGGACCTGCACGCCTTCTACCGCCAGTTCCACGAGCGTCTCTACGGCCACAGCGACACACCGGTGCACGACGCGCTCGCCGTCGCCCACGTGATCGCGCCCGCCGTCATCCGCACCGACCACCTACCGGTCGAGATCGACCTCACCCAGGGCCCCTGCCGAGGCAGGACCGTCGTCGATCAGCTCAAGCGCACCGGCCAGGCGGCCAACGCCCACGTCGCCGTGGACGTCGACGCCGGCGCCTTCATCGACCTCCTCACCGAGCGGATCAGCCGACTTCCCTGACAGGCGGCGTGTTCGTCCGGCGCTCGTCAGGGCGCCGCGACGACGAATTGCACGATCGATCAGGATCTGACCTCACATGGACGAGTTCCCCTTCCAGCGCCGCCTCGGCGCGTTCCCCTTGCGCACGGGCCGTACGGAGTTCCGCGTGTGGGCACCGAACCCCGGCGAGATCGTCCTGCGCGTCGGCGGCTCCGAGCACGCGCTCGAGCCGGTCGGCTACGGCATCTTCGAGGCCACCGTCGACGCCGGGGCGGGCGAGGACTACGTGTTCGTGCTCGATGGCGTGGCCCTGCCCGACCCGTGCTCGCGCTGGCAGCCGGAAGGCCTACGCGGCCCGTCGCGGATCGTCGATCCGCTCGCCTTCGAGTGGACCGACGGGGAGTTCCGCGCGCTCGGGCTGCACGACGCCGTGATCTACGAGCTGCACGTCGGCACGTTCTCGGCCGAGGGGACCTTCGAGGGCGCGATCCCCTACCTCGCCGAGCTGGCCGAACTCGGCGTGACGGCGCTCGAGCTGATGCCCGTGGCCGAATTTCCGGGCGTCCGCGGCTGGGGCTACGACGGCGTCTACCAGAACGCGACGCAGTCCTCCTACGGCGGCCCGCTCGGCCTGCAGAAGCTCGTCGACGCCGCCCACGGCGCCGGCCTCGCCGTGATCCTCGACGTGGTCCACAACCACGTCGGCGCGTCTGGCACCAAGGCGCTGATGGCCTACGGGCCGTACTTCACGCACAAGCACCCGACGCCGTGGGGCGACGGTCTCAACGTCGATGACGAGCAGTGCGATCGCCGTCCGCGAGTGGGTCTGCCAGAGCACCGAGGCCTGGGTGCGCGACTTCCACCTCGACGGGCTGCGCCTGGACGCCATCCACGCGATCGTCGACTCCAGCCCGGAGCACCTCGTGGCCGAGATCGCCCGCCGCGTGCACGCGGCGCGCCCTGGGGCGCTGGTGATCGCCGAGTCCGGCCTCAACGACCCCAAGGTGATGCGCGTCCCCGAGCTCGGGGGCCACGGCTGCGACGCGGCCTGGGCCGACGACTTCCACCACGCGCTGCGCGTCATGCTGACCGGAGACCGAGGCGGCTGGTACGCCGAGTTCGACTCGCTACAGCTGCTGGCGAAGGCGTTCAGGCGCCCGCACGTCCACGACGGCACGTATTCCGAGTTCCGCCGGCGCCGCTTCGGGGCAGTGGCCGATGACGTGCCACCAGAACGCTTCGTCGTCTTCTCCGCCGACCACGATCAGGTCGGAAACCGCGCCCTCGGCGACCGGCTGCCGGTCGAGACACGCGCCCTGGCGGCGTTCTGCACGCTCCTGTCACCCTTCACGCCCATGCTGTTCCAGGGCGAGGAGTACGGCGAACGGGCGCCGTTCCAGTTCTTCTCCGATCACATCGATCCCGAGATCGCCGACGCGACCCGCGAGGGCCGTCGGCGCGAGTTCGCCTCCTTCGTCGAGTTCTCCGGCACCGAGGTGCCGGACCCGCAGGACGTCGCCACGTTCGAGCGCTCGAAGCTGACCCGCCAGGGCGAGCCGGAGGGCCTGCGTGAGCTCCACGCGCAACTGCTGCGCGCCCGCCGCGAGCTGCTGGCGCCCGGCGACGCCGACGACATCAGCTTCGACGAGCGCGCCGGCTGGCTGGCCGTTCGCCGCGGCGAGTGCACGTTGCTGGCGAACTTCTCCCGCGCCGCCGTCCACGTGCCGCGCGAGCGCACCGAGGAAGTGCTGCTGGCCACGCACGAGCCGACGCTCGAGCCGGGATTCGTCGTGCTGCCCGCGCTCGCCGGGGCGCTGGTGCGCTGATGGAGGTCTGGCCCGGCGCCCCGTTCCCCCTCGGCGCCACCTGGGACGGCGAGGGCACCAACTTCTCGCTCTTCTCCGAGCACGCGGAGCGCGTCGAACTGTGCCTGTTCGACGCCGAGGATCACGAGACGTGCGTGGAGATGACCGAGCGAACGTCGCTGAACTGGCACTGCTACCTGCCGGGCGTGCACGCCGGCCAGCGCTACGGCTTCCGCGTCCACGGCCCGTACAGCCCGCAGACCGGACACCGCTTCAACCCGGCCAAGCTGCTCCTTGATCCATACGCGAAGTCGATCGGCGGCCCGATCCTGTTCGACAAGGGCAACGTGCACCCGTACGACCCTCAGGGCGGCGAGGACGACGACCTGACGCCCGACGAGTCAGACGACGCGGACGCGATCCCGAAGTGCGTGGTCATCGATCCGCGCTTCGACTGGCAGGACGACCGGCCGCCGAACACGCCGCTCGCCGACAGCGTGATCTACGAGACGCACGTCAAGGGCTTCACGATGACGCACCCCGACGTGCGCGAGGACCTGCGCGGCACCTACGCGGGCCTCGCCGCCGACGGCGCCATCAGCTACCTCAAGGACCTCGGGATCACGGCGATCGAGCTCCTCCCCGTGCACCACATCGCCGACGAGGCCTTCCTCGCCGACCGCGGGCTGACGAACTACTGGGGCTACTCGACGATCGGCTTCCTCGCGCCGCACTCGCCCTACGCCGCCACCGGCACGGCCGGCCAGGAGGTGCGCGAGTTCAAGGGCATGGTCAAGGCGCTGCACAAGGCCGGGATCGAGGTGATCCTCGACGTGGTCTACAACCACACCGCCGAGGGCAACCACCTCGGCCCGATGCTGTCCTTCCGCGGCGTCGACAACGCGGCCTACTACCGGCTCGTGCCCGACGACCTGCGCCACTACATGGACTACACGGGCACCGGCAACACACTCAACGTCATGCACCCGAGCGTGCTGCGGCTGATCATGGATTCGCTGCGCTACTGGGTCATCGACTGCCACGTCGACGGCTTCCGCTTCGATCTGGCGTCAGCGCTCGCCCGTGAGCTCTACGACGTCGATCGGCTCTCCGCCTTCTTCGACGTCATCCATCAGGACCCGGTGCTCTCGCAGGTCAAGCTGATCGCCGAGCCGTGGGACGTCGGCCCGGGCGGCTACCAGGTCGGCAACTTCCCGGTCCTGTGGTCGGAGTGGAACGGCATCTACCGCGACACGATGCGCGACTTCTGGCGCGGCGAGGCGCACGTGAGCGAGTTCGCCAGGCGTCTCACCGGCTCCAGTGACCTCTATCAGGACGACGGCCGCCACCCATCCGCGTCGATCAACTTCATCACCGCGCACGACGGCTTCCCGCTCGCCGACCTCGTCGCCTACAACGAGAAGCACAACGACGCCAACAAGGAGGACAACCGCGACGGGACCGACGACAACCGGTCCTGGAACTGCGGTGTCGAGGGGCCGACCGACGACCCCGAGATCCTCGCGCTGCGAGCGCGGCAGCAGCGCAACTTCCTCGCCACGCTGCTGCTCTCCCAGGGCACCCCGATGCTGCTCGGCGGCGACGAGTTCGGTCGCACTCAGGGTGGCAACAACAACGGCTGGTGCCAGGACTCCGAGATCTCCTGGTTCGATTGGTCGCTGATCGAGTCCAACGCCGAACTGCTCGAGTTCACGCGCAAGCTGATCGCGCTGCGGCGCGCGCACGCCGTGTTCCGCCGCCGCCAGTACCTGTTCGGGCGCGAGATGGAGGGCTCCGGCCTGCCCGACGCGGCCTGGTTCCGCGCCGACGGGGAGCGCATGCGCGACGAGGACTGGGGTGAGCTGCCGCCGGTCGTCGCCGTCTTCCTCAACGGCGAGGAGATCGTCGCGCCGGATTCGCGCGGGCGTCAGGTGCTCGACGAGTCGTTTTTGCTGCTGTTCAACGCGCACCACGACGACTGCTCGTTCACGCTGCCCGAGGCCGCCTTCGGCAAGGCCTGGACGGTGGTCTTCGACACCGCCGTGGACGGCATCGGGGTCGATCAGATCGCTGCCGGCGCCGAGGTCGACCTGGTCCACCACTCGCTGGTGCTGCTGCGCCGCGTCTCCGAATGACGCGGCTGCGGGCGACCTATCGGCTCCAGCTGGGCGGGGAGTTCGGGTTCGCGGCGGCGCGCGAGCTGGTCCCCTATCTGCGCGCGCTCGGCGTCTCGCATCTGTACCTCTCGCCGTCGTTTCAGGCCCGCGAGGGCTCCACGCACGGCTACGACGTCGTCGACCCGGGCTCGATCTCGCAGGAGCTCGGCGGGGCGGAGGAGTTCGACGCGTTGGTGCGCGTCGTGCAGGCCGCGGGCCTGGGGATCGTGCTCGACATCGTCCCCAACCACATGGCGGTCGACGACGCGAACCGCTTCTGGAGCGACCCGGAGTTGCGCGACAAGGTTCTTTGACCTCGACGCGGTGACCGGCCGGCACCGGCGCTTCTTCGACGTCGACCACCTCGCCGGCGTGCGCCAGGAGGACCCGGAGGTCTTCGAGGCCACGCACGAGCTCGCGCTGCGGCTGGTGCGCGAGGGCGCTGTCGACGGGCTGCGGATCGATCACCCGGACGGCCTCGCCGACCCGGCCGGCTACCTGCAGCGGCTGCGCGACGGCGGCGTCGAGCACGTGTGGGTGGAGAAGATCCTCGAGGCCGGCGAGCGCCTGCGCGACTGGCCGGTCGACGGGACCGTCGGCTACGAGTTCCTCAACGACGCCTGCGGGCTGTTCGTCGATCCCGCGGGCGAGGCGCCGCTGACCGACCTGTGGGTGGAGCTCTCCGGCGACGACCGCCGCTTCGCCGAGCATGCCTTCGAGGCCAAGCTCGAGCAGGCGCGGACGATGTTCGCCCCGGAGGTCGCTCGGCTGCTGCGCGACGCGCCGCGGCGCGTCGCCGGGCTCGAGCGGGCACTGGCCTCGATCCCGGTCTACCGCACCTATGTCGAGCCGTGGTCGGGGCGCGTGGAAGACGCCGATCGCGAGGCGATCGCCGAGTCGGGGCTCCCGTCGTCGCTGGCGCGCGTGCTGGCGCTCGAGACGCCCGGCTGGGAGGCGTTCGTCACGCGCTTTCAGCAGACGACGCCGCCGGTCGTGGCCAAGGGCATCGAGGACACCGCCTTCTATCGCTACGTGCGGCTGCTGGCGCTCAACGACGTCGGCGGCGACCCGGGGCGCTTCGGCGTCTCGGTCGAGGCCTTCCACGCGGCCAACCGCGAGCGCGCGGAACGCTTCCCGCGCAACCTGCTCGTCACGCAGACGCACGACACCAAGCGCTCCGGTGACGTGCGCGCCCGGATCGGCGCGCTGGCGGGGATGGCCGACGAGTTCACGGCCCACGTGCGGACCTGGCTGAACGCGTCGCGCTCGTTGACCTCCGGCGGCGCGCCGACGCCGGTCGAGCAGTACTTCATCTTCCAGACCCTGCTGGGCGCCTGGCCGATCTCCGAGGATCGTTTGCGGGGCTATCTCGAGAAGGCGATGCGCGAGGCGAAACAGCACACGACCTGGATCGATCCCGACGCGGCCCACGAGGCGGCGGTCCAGTCCTTCGCGCGCGCCCTGCTGACCCACCGCGAGTTCCTGCGCGACTTCGTGCCCTTCCAGCGCGAGCTCGCGGCCGCGGGCGACCGCGCCGCGCTGGGCCAGCTGCTGCTGAAGCTGACCGTCCCGGGCGTTCCGGACATCTACCAGGGCGACGAGCTCCTCTGCCTCTCCCTGGTCGACCCGGACAACCGGCGCCCGGTGGACTGGGAGGCGCGCCGTGCCGCGCTCGCCGACCCGCCGCCGAAGCTCGACCTGATCGTCCGTGCGCTGGCGCTGCGCGGACGCCGCCCTGAGGCCTTCGAGGGCAGCTACGAGCCGCTTGAGGTCGGCACCGACGCCGTCGCCTTCGTGCGCGGCGGCGCGGTGGTCGCGGGTGCGCTGCTGCGCGGCGAGCCGGTGACGCTCGAGCTCCCGCCCGGCGAGTGGTGCGACGTCCTCGCCGAGCGCAAGCTGTCCGGCAGCGTCGCGCTCGACGGGATCGCCCTGCTCGAACGAACTTGACCGCCCGCCCGCCGGCCATGCCACCCGTGATGGGCCGTCCACGGTCTCGGCTCGTACCGCTGCCTTCCTAGAATCAGTCGGGATGGATCGCAGTGCCGCGGAACGTCTGGTGCAGAGGGATCTCGACGGGACCACGGGGCTCGGGAAGCCGATCTCGAGCCAGGCCCGGATGAGCCAGCGCACCGTCGAGGCGTACCTGAAGGCCGGGGTCCGGCCGCGCTGGATGGAGCGGATCTCCGAGATCGACGAGGCGATCAAGGCCCAGAGGCGCCGGTTGGAGCGTTCCTTCCGGGCCTTGCGCGAGGAGTGCGCGGGCGATGACGCGCTGTTCGCCGAGCGCTGGAGCGCGTTCGCCGGCCGCTGCCGCTTCGATGCGCTCAACGAGCTGATCCGCCAGCACAACGAGTGGTACCCGATCGAGCGCGACCTGCCGATGGACCTGCGAACGCGTGACTACGTGCTGATCAACGGGCGCTCATACCGGCGGGAGCCGCTCAGCACTCAGTGGGTGCTGGAGCAGTTTCCCGCGCGCGTAGCGAGATGCGTGCGGTCGCGGCCGGCGAGCTTGGCCGCGTAGAGCGCCGCATCCGCCCGCGTCAGCAGCTCCGTCGGCGTCTCCGCGCCGTCCCACAGCGCGACGCCGGCCGAGCAGGTCTGTCCCTCGGTCACTTCGGCGCGTAGGCGGTCGACCAGCCTCACCGCCTCCTCCACCGTCGCGACGGGCGCGATCAGCGCGAACTCCTCGCCGCCGTAGCGGGCGAGGCTGTCGGTCGCGCGCAGGCAGGCCTGCCAGGCGCAGGCGACCTCGCGCAGCAGTCGGTCGCCCTCGGGGTGCCCGTGCGCGTCGTTGTAGGCCTTGAAGCGGTCGAAGTCGAGCATCGCGAGCGCCACCACGGTCCGTCCGCGCTCGGCGCGCTTGAGCTCGCGCGCGAGCTGCTCGTCGAAGGCGCGGCGGTTGCCGATTCCGGTCAGCGCTGTCGACGCGGCTGAGCTTGTGGAGCTCGGTCAACGTCGTGGTGCGCTCGATCGCCACCGCCGCCTCGCTCGAGAGCAGCTCGATCAGCTGCATCTCGCGCTCGGGCACCAGCGCCGGCTCGACGTCCCAGAAGACGGTCAGCACACCCACGGGCTGGTCGCGCAGCAGCAGCGGCTGAAACAGCGCGGCCTCCCAGCCGGCGACGCCCTGCAGTTGGTCGCGCGAGCGGTAGATCCGCTCGCGCGTTGTCGAAGGACTGCCGCGAGGCGGCGCCGTGTCCGGGCGGGAGCTCCACGCCGATGATGTCGGCCCCCAGGGCGCTCGTCGCACGCAGCATGCCGCCGGACGTGGTCCAGAGGATCGCGCCGCTCGATCGGGCGAGGTCCTGTGCCGCGGCGCACACGTCGTGCTCGAGCTCCTCGGCGTTCGAGACGCGTGCGAGCCGGCTCGTCGCCTCCCCGAGCCGGCGCAGGACGCGGGCCTCGACCAACCGCTCCCGCTCGCGCCGCGCGAGCTCGACGTGCGCGCTCACCGCCGCGGCCAGCACGCGCAGGGTCTCAAGATCGTCCGCGCTGGGCGAGTGCGCCTCGGCATCCGACGATGCAGAGCGCCCCGATCCGCTGCCCGCCCGCGGTGACGGCCACCCCGGCGTAGAAGCCGAGCCCGAGCGCATTGCCGGCGAAGCGCGGATCGGCCGCCGTGTCCGGGATGACGAAGGCCAGGTCGCCGCGAACGGTGTGCGCACAGAACGAGTCCGCCCGCGCCACCTCGTGACCGGTCGGGACACCGGAGCCGGCCTTCGTCCAGTGCCGATGCTCGTCGACGAGGTTGAACGCGGCGACCGGGACCCCGAGCAGCCTCGCGGCCAGCGCCACCAGCTCGTCGAAGACCGGCTCGGCCAAGGTGTCGAGCAGCGCGGTACTTCTCAGCGCCGCGAGACGCTGCGGCTCGCCGTCGGCGATCGGTGCGGACTCCATGACCCTCAGGCAATCGTATGCCACGCCATCTCCGAGTCGGGCTCGGATTCCTCATTGTTGGCGCCTTCGGTGCCCTTGACGATCGCGAAGCCGTGTGCATCGTAGGACGCGGTCGCGCGGTGCTGCGCTGGAACACCCACAGCTCGAGCCACGACGCGCGCGGCGCAGCGGCATGGCGATAGGGTCCCAGACCGTGCGGATCCTGAGCCTGTCGTGGGAGTACCCGCCGATCGTGGAGGGCGGCCTGGCGCGGCACGTGCGCAAGCTGTCCGAGCAGCTCGTCCGCGACGGCCACGAGGTCCACGTCGTCACGCGCGGCGGCGGGCGGCTCGAGGCCGACGAGGACCGTCACGGCGTCGCCGTGCACCGCGTGCGCGAGCCGGAGTTCCCGAAGGACGATCTCGACGCGTTCATCGCCTGGGTCGACCACATGAACGAGGACATGCTCGCCGCGGGCCTCGAGCTCGGCGGCGGCTTCGACCTCGTCCACTCGCACGACTGGCTCGTCGCAGCCGCGGCCCGCTCGCTCGCGCGCCGGCGCCGCCTCCCGTGGCTCGTGACGGTGCACGCGACCGAGTACGGGCGCCACCAGGGCTGGGTCGACAAGCACCCGCAGTCGCACATCCACGGCGTCGAGCGGCGGATGAGCCGCGGCGCCGACCACGTGATCACGTGCTCGCACTTCATGCGCGCGCAGGTCGCGGACGTCTTCGGCGTCCCGCGCGAGCGGATCACCGCGATCCCCAACGGCATCGACCCGACCGACCTGCAGCCCGTCGCCGACCTGCCGCGCCTGCGCGCGCGCTTCGCGGCGCCCGACGAGAAGCTGGTCCTGCTCGTCGGCCGGCTGGTCCACGAGAAGGGCTTCCACCTTGCGCTCGACGCGCTCCCCGGCCTGATCCGGCGCGTCGGCAAGGTGCGCTTCCTGATCGCGGGCTCCGGCTTCGCGGAGGCCGAGCTCAAGGAGCAGGCCGAGCGGCTCGGCCTGATGGAGCACGGCACCTTCATCGGCTGGACCGGGGACGAGGTGCTGCACTCGCTCTACCGGATCGCCGACCTCTGCCTCGTGCCGTCGATCTACGAACCGTTCGGACTCGTCGCGCTGGAGGCGATGGCCTCTGGCTGCCCGTGCATCGTCGCCGACACCGGTGGGCTGCGCGAGGTCGTCCCGCGCGGGCGGCGCGTCGGGCTGCGCTTCCGCGCGTCCAACGCCCGTTCGCTGGAGCGGATGGCCGAGCAGCTGCTGACCGACGACGCGCTGCGCGAGCGGCTCGTCGCCGAGGCCTCAGAGCACGTCCTGCGCTTCGATTGGGCCGAGGTCGCGCGCGAGACGACCGCGGTCTACGAGCGCCTGGTCGTGGCGCGCCGCGAGCGCTCTGGCGCGACCTGACGCGCCGCTCAGCGCCGCCGGCGCGGCGGCGTGGCGGCCGCGCGGACCTTCGGCGCCGCGGCGGGCGGTGGCGGCAGCACCGCGTAGGGCTCGACGACAGCGCCCGCGGCGACCGCCGCGCCGGGCCCCACGACCGCGTGCGGCCCGAGCACGGCGCCCGCGCCGATCGTGATCGGCGCGCGCCGCAGCGGCTGTTCGCGCAGCGGGCGCTCGACGTCGGCCCACGTCGGGCGGGCGTCGTCGACCGCCGCCCAGTCGCCGACGACCGCGTTCGGTCCGAGCTCCACGCCGGCGTGCGAGACGACCACGGCGCGCTCGCCCAGCCGTGCGCCCGCTGCGAGGCGGACCGTGCCGCCGAAGGCGTCGATCCGGCTGCCGGGGCCCAACGACGTCCCGGCGCCGAGGATCACGCGCGCACCGGGCGCGACGGTGACCCGCACGCCGTCGGCGACCCGCACGTCGCGGGCGGCCACCAGGCGCCCGCCCGAGCGCGCACGCAGACGCAGCAGCCGGAGCAGGTCAAGCACCGCGCACCGCACGCCGGTAGGAGCGCAGGAACTCGTCCCAGCCGTGGCGCTCGGCGAAGCGCAGGTCCTTGTAGTACGGCGAGATCTCGTCGGTCGGCGCCGGCATGTAGGCGGTCACGCCGCCGCAGTGCTCGACGCTCTCGCCGAGGTTGGCGTTGGCGACGACGAAGTCGCCACCGGGCTTGAGCGCGTCGAGCACCTTCCTGGCCGCGGTCTTGACCGCGCTCTCGAAGGGCTGTGAGCGCACCTGCTCGCAGAGCGTCTTGAGGTCGACCAGGTCGCCCTCGAAGCGCGTGCTGCGCGAGTGGGCGCGCAGTAGCCGGGTGGCGTCGACGTCGTCGTCGGAGATCGCGCGCCGCAGCGCCATCGTGAAGGCGTCGAGCGTGGTCGCGAGTGGCTCCAGCCCCGCGCTGTGGACGGCGCACATCGTCACCGGCCACAGCTCGTCGTGGTTCCTGTAGGACTCGAGGTAGCGCTTGACGACGACGCGGCCGAGCGCGGCGCCGTCCATGCTCGGGTTCGAGCGCAGGTCGCCGAGGATCTTGTCGTAGGGCCAGCCGTCGCCGGGCTCCAGCTCCTCCGAGGCGACCACCGCGCGCACGTCCTTCTCGCTCTGGTAGGCGACCTCGAGGCAGCTCATCAGGCAGGCGTCCATCCCCAGCAGGTCGAGCGGCCGGCCGAGCAGCGTGTGCGCCTTGGCCAGCACCTCGCCGAGCTCGAGCGTGTCGAGCGAGTGGCCGGTGCCGTCGTCGGAGGCGATCGCACGCGCTCCCGCGTTCGGCTTGCTCAGCGCGGTCTCGAGCGTCGGCCGGAAGAGGCTGCGCCCGAGCTGGGAGGCGGCGCGGACGTCGAGCTCGCGCGGCGTCACGCCGACGCCCTTGACGTGCGCGTAGAGCTCGTCGAAGTCCAGCGGGTCCCAGCCTGAGCCGTGGTTCCAGATGATCAGCGCGTAGCGATCGGCGGGCGCCTTCGCCTTCGCCCAGCGGATGAAGTCGAGCAGGGTCTGCGGCGAGCCGGAGTCGACGTCCTTGCCGAGGTTCTCGCGCTCCTCCGCCTTGCCGTCCTTGCCGATGATGATGCGGTGTGCGGCCTGCTGCTCGAGCCGCTTTACGAAGACGGCGACCTTCAAGCCAGTCGCTGGAGCCGACCTTGCGCATCTCCGCCAGATCCTTGGCGGCGAACGACGAGAGGCTGTTGTAGCCCGCCACGTAGACCATGAAGGTCCATTTCGCGCTCATGGCTTGACCCTACAAGTCGTGGAGATCGCTCCACGACTCGTTGACATCTCATGAGGTGGCAATGAGCATGGGCCGACCTGCGGGCGCGGTCGCGGGAGGGGTGAGGGTTCCTGTATGCGGCAACCGCGCGCGCCGCAGATTTGAGGTCGGAAGATGAGAGCACGAGCAGTATTAGCGACCGCCTGCGCGGTCACCGCGTCTTTTGGGGTTGCCGCGTCGGCTTCGGCCGCACCGCCCCAGCCTCTCGATCCGCAGAACTGGTCCTTCCAGGACAACCTGACCTGGAACGACTACAAGCCGATCCCCGGGCCCAACTACGCCGACGCGAGCATTCAGCCGACGGTCAAGAAGTGGAAGGTCGCGCTGATCCTCGTCGACTACGACGATCGGCCGTTCACGATCACGCAGGCGGCGGGCGGGACGATCTTCGGTACGCCGACGGCGCTCGCCCACAGCGTCCCACGCGAGCAGGTCCCGCAGTTCTACGCGAACTTCCTCAACACGCCGTCGGAGCTGAACAACTTCCAGACCATGAACCGGTACTGGATGGAGGATTCCTTCGGCAAGTACGGCGTCGAGGTCGTCCCGTTCGGCCCGTACCGGATGCCGCTGAAGGCCTACCAGTACCACATCGCGAACTTCCAGAACACGACCGCGGACTGCCCGAGCCCGGGCAACGCGACGCCGAACCCGACGCCCTGCAACCAGAACTTCTTCAACGCGGCGCGCAACGCGTGGCGGGCGGACATCAACGCCGAAGGCAACCCGTACGCGGAGAGCGACTTCGACAACATGTTCTGGACCTCCGCGGGCCAGGACGAGAGCGGGTCGTGGCAGGAGTTCGGCGAGATGCGCTTCACCAGCCCTGACACGGTGACGCGACGAGTTCGGCCCCAAGAGCATCAATCCGCTGCATGCGCGCGGCAACTGGGCCTCGACGCGCTACATCCCGTGGACGTCATGGGCCGCGGCCGCCAACGTCTGGCCGAGCGCGAGCGGCAACAGCTCGACCGAGGCCGAGAGCGCCGGCATGGCGGTCTATGCCCATGAGCTCTCCCACAACCTGGGCATCCCCGACAACTACAACAACCCCTACGCCGTAACGCCGCAGCGTACGGCGGGCGGCATGTGGGACATGATGAGCCGCGGCTCGTTCAACGGTCCCGGTGGCCCGCACACGCGGTTCATGATCCCGCCGACGCAGGGCTCCGCGCTCGGCGCGCAGCACAACATGCGCAACAAGCGGTTCCTGAACTTCATCGGTGACGCCGACCTGCTGCGCCTCAACCGCGACGGGCTCGCGCAGTCCGGGCTCGCCGTCGCCGAGGTCAAGGCGCGTGAGGCCGCTCCCGACGGCGATCTCGCGGGCGTGCGCGTGCTGCTCGACGGCGCGGGCGACCAGAACCCGCCGTGCCGCTACCAGACCGACCCGACCTGCGAGGGTCCCTGGTACACGTCCGCGACCGGCGTCGAACGTGACTGCGCGGTTCAACGACTACACGATGGAGGTCGTGCAGCAGATCGGCTCGGACTCCTTCACCCCGGGCCACGGCGTCCTGATCGGCAAGTCGAAGAACTCCAGCTCCAGCTGCGGCTCCTTCAGCTGCTTCGTGTTCTACCTGGACTCCAACCCGGAGGACATCAACCAGGTCGACTACGTCCTGGCCGATGGCACGCCGGTCAAGGCCACGATCGGCGACGAACGCCAGATGAACGACGGCTCCTTCAACGTCGGCGTGAACTCTGGCAGCGAGTACGAGCGCGTCGAGCCGGCCAACAACCTGCACTTCTACATCCTCGACAAGCGCACCGACGCCGATGGCGTTCTGCGCTACAAGATCGGCGTGCGCTCGCTCTCCGGCTCGGGTCCGCAGACGCGCGGGCGTCAGCGTCGGGGCGGCCGACAAGGGCACGGACGAGGGCTTCTCGACCTGCACGTTCCCGCTCAAGAACACCGGCGCCGCCGCGGCGACGACCGGACGTCGCATCCGCAGGACGCGTCCGCGTACCTCGACAGCGACATCTACCGCCTGGCGGCCTCGGCCAACGGGACCGGCTGGACCGCCCACCTCAAGAACGTGCTTCGCCACGCGCGAAGTTCGGCGAGACGGTCCAGGTGCCGGTCTACATCGAGAAGGCCCTGGGCGCCGCGGCGTCCGGGTCGGTCACGCTGAACGCCACGTCGGAGAGCGACCCGACGAAGTCGATGTCGGTCACCTGCTCGTGGGGCAGCGGCGACACCGTGGGCGGCACCGTCCCGGCGACGCTCGCGCTGACGATGGGCGCTCCGGCGAGCTTCGGCGCGTTCACGCCGGGCCTGCAGACGGACTACTTCGCCACCACCACGGCGAACGTGATCTCGACCGCCGGTGACGCGATGCTGAGCGTCGCCGACCCGAGCACGACCAACACCGGCAAGCTCGTCAACGGCGCGTTCGCGCTGCCCGAGACGCTGCAGGCCAACGCGGTGCGCGGCACCACGTCCAACGGCGTCTACGCGCCGGTCGGCGGGTCCGCGGCCCCGACCTCGCTGCTGACCTGGGCCGCCCCGGCGTCCAACGACGCGGTGACGGTCGGCTTCAAGCAGTCGATCAAGGCCAACGACGCGCTGCGTACCGGTCAGTACAGCAAGACGCTGACCTTCACGCTGTCGACGACGACTCCGTAGGAGGGGTACTTCGCGGGCGGGGCCCTCGGCCCCGCCCGCGTAGCCGTCCTACGCCACCTGGGCGAGCGCGACCGGCGCGCTCGGCAGCCACAGCGCGTCGTGCCCGAACGGGAGCCGGTGCGCCGCTCCCGTCGCCGCTGGCGGCGATCAGGGCGTCCTCGGCCTTGTTGAGGTCGGGGGCGAACTTGTCCTGGGTCATGATCAGCGCGACCTCGGCGGTCGGCGAGGCCGTCGGGGAACGCCTCGAGCACCTCCGCGGCGTCCTCGGCGGGCGCGCGGCGGCTGAGCGTCTGGTCGAGGTTGGCGACCAGGACGTCATAGGCCTCGAAGGTCTGGAAGCCGCCGGCCTCGAGCGTCACGCCCTGCGCGTTCCTGAACCGGATGCTCGGCGCCGTGTAGCGGACGCGGCCGTCGGTGTTCGCGTGCTTGTTCTGGAATTCGGTCGGGCTGCCGGCGGCCGTGCGGGCCTCGTCGCGGTCCTTGGCGAAGAGCGCCTCGGTCTCGGGCTCGGCGGACGCGGCGACGATCGTGTCGGCGTCGATGCCGGGCACCCAGGCGATCGCCTCGCGCAGGTCGTCGGGATCCTCGAGGTCGAGGGTGCTCGTGAACTGGGCGAACTGCAGCGCGCGGAACACGGCGTACTCGCGGTCAGGGGCGAGCCGGCGGGTGGCGACGACGACGCGGCACATCGGCCAGGTGCCGTGTACCTTCTCGCGCGGCTCGGTCGCGAAGGGCATGCCGCGCTCGCGGAACGAGCGGTAGCCGCGCGCCTGGCCGGTCGGCCGTGTAACCGCGCTCCTCGTAGACGGAGCCGTTCTCGGTCAGGCCGATCATGACGTCACGCCAGTCGAGCTGATTTCCATAGCGCCACTTGAGCGCGGCGATGGCGGGGGAGGCCGACCAGGCCCAAGGGCAGCCCGGATCGGAGAAGTGGGTCACAGAGAGAGACACGATCATTGAGCGTACAACAACGTCTGTGTCCGCTCGTGAACCTCCGGGGGCTCGGGCTTCGCCGGGGTCGTCCGGAGCGCCTCATAAGTTGCTCCCTCCCGTGACGTACGAGATCGACGCTCCTCCGCGCCCCGCGATGGGTCGCTCCCTGCCTTCCTGGCCCACCGGCCGGCCGTTGCGTGCGTGGCAGCAGGCCGCCGCCGCCGCGGTCTTCGACCATGACGGCGACGCCTTCCTCGCCTCCGCGACGCCCGCCGCCGGCAAGACCACCTTCGGGCTGCACGTGGCCCACCGGATGCTGTCGGAGGGGCGTGTGGCGCGCGTCGCCGTCGTGGCGCCGACGACCCACATCTGCCGCCAGTGGGCGCTCGACGCCGCCCGCTACGGCATCCAGCTCGAGCCCAACCGGCCCAATAGCGCCGGGCCGGAGCCGCGCGACCGCCACGGCGTGGCCGTGACCTACGCGACGGTCGCCGCCGGAGCCGAGGTGCATCGCCGCCGCTGCGCCGAGCGCCCGACGCTGCTGATCGCCGACGAGCCGCATCACATGGGCGAGGACGCCACGTGGGGGCGCACGACGGTCGATGCGTTCAAGTCCGCCCGTTTCCGCCTGCTGCTCTCGGGCACGCCGTTTCGCTCCGACAGCTCGCCGATCCCGTGGGTCAACTACGACGAGGAAGGCCTCTCGCGGGCGGACTACGGCTACGGCTACACGAAGGCCCTCGTCGACGGCGTCTGCCGCCCGGTGACGTTCCACACCTACGGCGGCGACATGGAATGGGTCAGCGACGGCCGCGTGCGCCGGGCGGACTTCGACGTCGTGCTGCCGGCCGCGGAGGCCGCGCGGCGGCTGCGCACGGCGCTGGACCCGGACGGCGACTGGATCACCCACGTTCTGCGCGACGCCGACGCGGAGCTTCGCGGTCTGCGCGCCGGCGATCATCCCGAGGCCGGCGGCCTCGTCGTCGCGATCGACAAGGAGCACGCCGACAGGCTCGCCGACAGGCTGGCGCGGATCACGGGCGAGCGCCCGGACATCGTGCACTCCGACGCGGCGGACGCCTCCGCGCGGATCGCGCGCTTCTCGGCCGGCACCGCGTCGTGGCTGGTGTCGGTGCTGATGGTCTCGGAGGGCGTCGACGTGCCGCGGCTGCGCGTCGGCGTCTACGCCACGACCGCGCGCACCGAGCTGTTCTTCCGCCAGGTGATCGGGCGCTTCATCCGCCGCACCCCGGTGCCCAAGGACCAGATGAGCCATGTCTTCCTCCCGTCGGATCCGCGCCTGAAGCGGCTCGCGACGGAGATCGAGGAGGAGCGCAACCACGCGCTGACGTTCGAGCCCGCGGGCGAGCCGGTCGCCGAGCAGGGCGAGCGCGCCGAGGCGGGCGAGGCCTTCCACGCGCTGTGGTCGAGCGCGCGCCGCGACGACGACGTCCTGCAGACGACCCAGCCCGGCGATGCGCTGCAGCTCTTCGCCGAGCCGGCACCGCCGGCGATGTCGCCGGCGCTGGCCGCGTTCACGACGTCCCCGGCGGCCGTCGCGGCGATCGAGCCCGAGACGGCGTTCGAGCGGCGCGAGCGCCTGCGCGCCGAGCGTCACGCGCTGGTGGCCACGATCGCTCGCCGGACCGGCGAGGAGCACCGGACCGTCAACGCACGCATCAACCGCGACATCGGCGCCATGTCGGTCAACAAGTCGACCGACGAGCAGCTGGAGAAGGCGAACCGGCTGCTCGAGCGCGAGGTGGCGCGCCGGAAGTAGCGATGGAGTCGCTCCCGGACTGGCCCGCCGGAACCGTTGCCGTGCTCTCGACCGGCGGCGACGAGCCGCACGCGATCCCGGTCTCGACCGCGGTTCGCCGCGGGCCGCGGTCGCTGGCCTTTGCTCTGGGCCTGCGGCGCGAGTCGCTCGCACGGTTGCGGGCGGAGCCGCGCTGCGCGCTGACGCTGCTGGCGGCCGGGAACGTCGCGGTGACCGTGATCGGGCGCGCCAGGGTGGTCGCGGAGGTCGAGCAGGTCGCGATCGTCCACGTCAGCGTCGAGCGCATCCAGGACCACGGTCGCGACACGTTCGTGATCGACGATGGCGTGCAGTGGCGCTGGACCGACCTCGACGCCGAGCGCTCCGACGCCGCGGTGCGCCGCGCCCTGCGGGCGTCGTGAGGCTCCGGGCCGCGGTCTTCGACTTCGGCGAGACCCTGCTCTCCGAGGAGCGCGCCTGGGGCGTCTGGGCCGACTGGATCGGCGTGACCCGCCAGGAGCTCTTCGCGGCGCTCGGCGCGACCGTCGAGGGCCGCCATCCCCACGTGCACGCGCTCGCGTTGTGCCGCCCGGGGTTCGATCTTCAGCGTGCGTTGGCCGAGCGGGCCGCCGCGGGCATTCCGCGCCACGAGGAGCTCTACGACGTCTACCCCGACGCCGCCGGCGCTTTGGCGCGGCTGCGTTCGGCGGGGCTGCGGGTCGCGATCGTGGGCAACCAGCCGTCGGGCGCGGAATCGTCCGTCGCGGACCTTGTCGCTGAGGGCGACCTCGTGGCGACCTCGTCCGACTGGGGCGTGGCGAAGCCCGACCCGGCGTACTTCGCGCGCGTGCTGGCGGAGCTGGACTTGCCGGCGGAGGCGGTCGCGCATGTCGGCGACCGCGTGGACAACGACGTCGTCCCGGCCGCGGCCGCCGGCCTGTTCGCCGTCCACCTGCGCCGCGGTCCGTGGGGCATCATCCAGGCCGCCTGGCCCGAGGCGGCGGTCGCCGCGGCGAGCGCCGCCGACCTGGACGAAGCGGTCACGGCGATCCTCGCCGCGAAGTACGACGAGTGATCACTTAGACAACTCCTGGTTGTCCAAGTGATCACTCGATGGCAGTGCTAGGCGGCGGGAGCGCCGGGAGCGGGCGCGGACTCGGCCGAGGCGGCGGCGGGCGCCGGGGCCTCCGGGGCGGGCGCGGTCTCGGCCGGGGCGCTGGCGGCGGCCGGGGCGGGCGCGGTCTCGGCCGGGGCGCTGGCGGCGGCCGGGGCGGGCGCGGTCTCGGCCGGGGCGCTGGCGGCGGCCGGGGCGGGCGCGGTCTCGGCCGGGGCGCTGGCGGCGGCTGGGGCGGGCGCGGTCTCGGCCGGGGCGCTGGCGGCGGCCGGGGCGGGCGCGGTCTCGGCCGGGGCGCTGGCGGCGGCCGGGGCGGGCGCGGTCTCGGCCGGGGCGCTGGCGGCGGCCGGGGCGGGCGCGGTCTCGGCCGGGGCGCGGCGCGGCCGGGCGCCGGGGCTGGCGGCGGGCGCGGGCGCGGTCTCGGCCGGCGTCGTCGCGGCGGGGGCCGGGGCGGGCGCCGATTCGGCCGGCGCTGCCGCGGCGGGCGCCGGGGCCTCCGCGACGGGCGCGGGTGCGGTCTCGGCCGGGGCGGCGGCGCGGCGGGGGCCGGGGCGGGCGCGGTCTCGGCCGGAGCGGCCGCGGCAGGCGCCGACGCCTCCTGGAGTCCGGCCGGGGCGGTCGCGGTCGCGGCCGGCGCTGCCGCCGACGCGGGCGCTGCCGCGGCTGTTGCCGCCGCCCCGCTCGTCGTCGTGGCCGCCTTCGCCGTCGCCTTCACCGCGACGGCCGTGCTCGCCTTGACCGTCGTGGTCTTCGCCTGGGCGCTCGCCGGGATCGACTTCGAGCCCGCGAGGTAGGGCTCCGGGTTCACGGCCCTGTTGTTCTCGCGGACCTCGAAGTGGAGGTGCGGGCCGGTGCAGCTTCCGGTGCAACCGACCTTGCCGATGACGTCGCCGACGTGGACGTACGCGCCCTTCGTGGTGTTGATCGCCGACAAATGGGCGTAACACGTGGAGACGCCGCCGGCGTGCTGGATGCAGACGAGGTTGCCGTAGCCGCTGCCGTCGGCGCCGGCCTGCGTCACCGTTCCGCACTGGGCGGCGCGGACGGCGGTGCCGGTGGGCGCCGCGATGTCCTTGCCGGCGTGGGTGTGGCCGGGTCGAGCCTCGCCGTAGACGCCGGTCGTAACACCGCTGACCGGGGCGCTGATCTGACCCGCGCCGCAGCCGCCGGCCGCGGCGACCGGCGCGGCGGGGGTGGTGGCGAGCGGTTTCGTCGTCGCGGCGCGGTTCGTCGCGGCGTCGGTGGAGGTGGAGTTCGGAGCGGTCGTCGCGGGCGTCGTCCTGCCGCTCTTCGGCTTCGCTCACCGCAGTGCGCTTCGGCGTCGACGCGGGGGCGGAGACGTTGGTCGTCGCGGGAGCCGAGCCGCGCCGGAGCCGAGCCGCCGTCCGGCGCGGCGGTGCCGCCGCCGCCGTTGTAGACGGTCATCACGGTCTTGCCGCCGCCGCCCACGAAGGAGACGTTGGACTTGAACAGCGCGGTCCAGGTGCGGGCGTCGACCATCCCGGTGACGGGCAGCCCGTAGCGCTTCTGGAACGACGCCGACGGCACCACGGGTGATCGGGCCGAAGATCCCGTCGTCGTCGACGCCGACCTGGCGCTGGACGGCGGCGACCGTCACGCCGGTGTCGCCGAAGGACACGAGCGAACCGCTCGGCATCTCGATCGCCGAACGCGGCGGCGCCGCGCCGGTGGCGACGGCCCGGGACCCACTCGCGGACGCCAGCGCCGCGAACGGCGATGCCACCGGACCGGCCGCCATCGAGGCGGTCACCGCCAGCGCGGCGCCCTTGCGGCGGGCGGCGTGCTTGCGCGCGGCCTCGGTGATCTCGCGCCGATGAACAGATCGGCGCAGAGAACGCTCCCAGAGCGACGGGTCGCTCAGATCGCGGTTATACGGTGCATCAAACGGGAACGACAATTCGTGAGCAGACAACTCACAACTCCTTAGGCCTCGCGCCTACGGGGTTAGCTGTCGGGCTCGCGCAGGCCTGCGCTACGCCACCACCACGGCGGCGATTCGCCCCATCGACCTGACCACGGTCGTTTGGGTCCCCCGTTCCTCCCGCCCTGAGGCGAGAAGACTCGGCTGGTGCTCTTTCAGTCGCGGAACAGTACACGACGCGGAAGCGGACTTCTGTAAACCTGCGCGGATCCCTGCCCGCGCGGCGACGACCTACTCCGCAGGAATCGTGACGTTGCGCCCGGACGACTTGGCGGCCTCCAGCGCGTCCTGAGCCCGCAGCATGAGCAGCTCGGCCGGCTCCTCGCCGTCCCAGCGCGCCACGCCCGCGGACGCCGTCTGCCCGCGCGGAGTCGCCCCGCGCACGCGATCGAGCACCTCGACGGCCTCGCTGAGGCCGCAGCTCGGCAGGATCAGCGCGAACTCGACGCCGTCCACGCGAGCGACCGAGTCGACGTCGCGGAGCTCGTTGCGCCAGCGCGCGGCGGTCTCCTTGATCAGGCGGTCGCCCTCGCCGTCGCCGCGGAGCGTGTTGAACGCGCCCATGTTGTCGAGATCGAGCCAGGCGATCGACAGCGGCGTGTCGGCGCGGCGCGACCGGGCGATCTCGCGCGGAAGCTCCTCTTCGAACACCCGCCGCGTGACCAGGCCGGTCAAGGAATCGGTCAGCGCCAGGGCCTGCACGCGCGCCCGCAGCGCGGCGTGCTCGATGGCGATCGCCGCCTGCGCCGCCACCAGCCGCAGCACGCCGCCGGCACCCTCCGGCAGCGCCGTGATCTGGCGCTGCCAGATCACGATCAGCACGCCCGCGACCTCGCCGTCGCGCAGGATCGGCTCGAACACCGCGGAGCGCGCGCTGGTCGCCTCCACCAGCGGCGCCGCGAGCGCCGGGTGGTTGCGCGCGTCGGCCACGAAATAGGCCTCTTTGGCCGTGAACGCCTTGCCGTTGCCGCCGCCGCGCGGCTGGATCGTCACGGGTTGCACCCGCACGCCGGTCATCGCCGTGGAGGCGAAGTCGCGCCCCTTCGGCTCCAGCAGGAACGCGACCGGAGCGTCCATTACGTCGCAGGCGGCTTCGCAGATCGCTTCGCGGGCGTCGTCGCCCGCTGCCAGCGCCTTGGCCACCCGGCCGATGGCGCCCATTCCCTTGGCTTGATCTCTCAGCATGTCGTTGAACCTGCGCAAATCACGTGCGTTGGACTCCCGTTCGAGCTCGGAAGCGAGGACTCTCGCGAGCATGATGAAAAGTTGTTCGTCCGCGACGTTAAAGGCATTACGGCGCCGCGAAAGTCCGGCGAGCGAGCCGACGCGCGTCCCGTCGGAGAGCTCGAGCGGCACGCCCAGGTAGGAGTGGGCCCCGGCGCGCTGCTGCATCGCCAGGCGGCCGTAGATCTCGTGCCCGTCGACGTCGCCGCACAACCGCGGCGCCTGGCCATCGGCCATGTGCGAGCAGAACGCATCCGACAGCGGGAGCGCCTGGTTGGAGCGCAGGCCGTAGTCGGCGCCACCGCGGACGTCGACGATGCGATGGATGAACTGCCCGCGATCGAGGTGGGCCATGAACAGCGCGCAACCCGGCTTGTGGCGTTCGAGCAGATCGAGCACGGAACGGGTCGCATCGGCGAACGACCGGTAGGTCGTCGTCGTCGCGGCGGCAGCCGCCTGGATCGCGCTCGCGTCCACACCGACCATGATCGACATGAGCGCGGCACTTCTGAAGCCGATCATCCGTCGAGTTCTCGGTAGGGTCGCCAGCCATGAAGCTCGCGACTTTCCTCGCCCCAGGCGCTTCCGATCCCCTTGCCGGTGAGGTCCGCGGCGATCAGGTCGTCGCCTTCGAGACCGGCAGCGTGCTCGACCGCCTCGCCTCCGGCAACCGCACACCGGCCGCCGGCGCGTCCTACGCGCTCGCCGACGTCACCCTGCTGGAGCCGGTGCCGCGCCCGCCGGCGATCTTCTGCATCGGCCGCAACTACGCCGCGCACATCGCCGAGCTCGGCTCCGAGCGCCCCGAGAAGCCGCTCGTCTTCCTCAAGCTGCCGCTCTCGAGCATCAGGCCCTCCGGCCCGGTCAAGCGCCCGAAGGCCACGCTGGCCCTCGACTACGAGGCCGAGCTCGTGCTCGTCATGGGCCCGGACAATACGATCGCCGGCTTCGCGGTCGCCGACGACGTCTCGGCCCGCGACCTGCAGCGCTCAGAGGCGCAGTGGTCGCGCGCGAAGGGCTTCGACGCCTCGTGCCCTTGGGGCCCGTGGATCACCACCACGGATGAGGCCGGCGACGCGGCGGGCCGCCGGATCACGACCCACGTCAACGGCGAGCAGCGCCAGGACGGCAGCACCTCGGACCTGATCTTCGGCCCGCAGGAGCTGGTGGACTTCATCACCGAGGCCTGCACGCTGGAGCCCGGCGCGATCATCCTCACCGGCACGCCGAGCGGGGTCGGCGAGGCGTTCAAGCCGCCACGCTACCTCCAGCCCGGCGATACGGTCCGCTGCGAGGTCGAGGGCCTAGGGGCCATCGAACACGCGATTGCCTAGTGCGAGTTGATCACGCGATCGATCAGGCCGTACTCGGCGGCCTGGTCGGCGCGGAAGAAGCGGTCGCGCTCCATGTCCTTGTGGACCTGCTCCTCCGGCTGGCCGGTGCACTTCGCGTAGATCTCGTCGATGCGCTTGCGCGTCTTGAGGATCTCCGTCGCGTGGATCTCGATGTCCGAGGACTGGCCCTCGAAGCCGGCTGACGGCTGGTGGATCAGGATCCGGGAGTTCGGCAGCGCCATCCGCTTGCCCGGCGCGCCGCCGGCCAGCAGCAGCGAGCCCATCGACATCGCGATCCCGACGCACATCGTCGCCACGTCGGGCTTGATGAAGTTCATCGTGTCGTAGATCGCCAGCCCGGCGTAGATCGAGCCGCCCGGCGAGTTGATGTAGATCGAGATGTCCTTGTCCGGGTCCTGGGACTCCAGGTGCAGCAGCTGGGCCACGATCAGGTTCGCGACCTGATCGTCGACCGCCGAGCCGAGAAAGATGATCCGCTCGTTCAGCAGCCGCGAGAAGATGTCGAATTCGCGCTCGCCACGGGCGGTGCGCTCAATGACCATGGGGACGAGAGGCATGTGCCCCTCAGGTTAGTCGGCTAGGCCGGTCGGGCGCGGGCCGGGCGCGCGCGAAGGCGCCCGAGCAGCCGCTCGATGCGCCGCGCCATGCGCCTGCGGTCCAGCCGCAGCGTCGCCGCGACCTCCGCCGGCTCGGTGCGGTCGACGAGCATCGCCAGCAGCGCCAGGTCCTCGGCGTCGACCTTGTGGGCCGCGCTGTCGAGGTCCTCGCGAGCCAGCGGCGGAAGCGCCGTCTCGCCGCGCGCGACGAGCCGGATCGCCTCGAAGAGCTCCGGTGCCGGAGCGGCCTTGTCGACGAGCCCGTCGGCGCCGGCGACACGCGCCGTCACGCCCAGCGTGGGGTCGCCGCCGGC
Organism: uncultured Solirubrobacteraceae bacterium; assembly: GCA_963848475.1. GTDB lineage: Bacteria > Actinomycetota > Thermoleophilia > Solirubrobacterales > Solirubrobacteraceae > Solirubrobacter. The sequence continues at coordinate 197,420 of CAWKDW010000020.1, forward strand.
GGTGTAGAGCACGACGCGCGGGGCTCCGTCCAGCGCGCGCAGGCGCCGGCACACCCCCAACCCGTCCCCGTCGAGCAGCTGCGGGTCCAGCAGGACGACGTCCGGGCGCTGGCGCGTGACCAGCTCGAGGCCGTCATGGGCACCTACGGCGGCGCCGACTCCGGATGAGCCCGGGCTCGGTGCGCAACATCATGGCGAGGCCGGCGCGAACCGCCGGCTGAGGGTCGATGACCACGACTCGCGTCATGAGGGACACCCTTCACCTCGCCCCTGAACTCACAGTAAAGAGGGCCTGAGGGCTCCGTGGGAAGGAGTGTGCGGCGTAGCGGCTAACGTTCGCCCGGATGTTCGAGCTCAACCTGCCGAACGTCCTCACGCTCCTGCGGATCCTGCTCGTCCCCGTCCTGGTGGCGGCACTCGTGCAGGAGGGCGGTGGCGGGGACGCCCTGGCCGCCGTCGTCTTCGCCATCGCGTCGTTCACCGACGCGCTCGACGGCTGGATCGCGCGCCGCCAGAAGAGCGTCTCCACGTTCGGCAAGCTGATGGACCCGCTGGCCGACAAGCTGCTCGTGACCGCGGCGCTCGTGTCGCTGGTCGAGCTCGGCCGCCTGTCGGCGTGGGTGGCGATGGTGATCATCGCGCGCGAGTTCGCGGTCACCGGCCTGCGCCAGCTGGCGATGGAGCACGGCGAGGTGATCCCCGCGAGCATCTGGGGCAAGGTCAAGACGGTCACGCAGGTCGCGATGGTGCTGGCGCTGATCCTCGTGCAGGGCTCGCCGCTCTGGGTCGACGCGCTCGTCTGGGTGACGGTGATCATCACGATCCTGTCCGGCGCGGACTACTTCTTCGGCTTCCGCTCGCTCATCCAGGAGCGCCAGGCCCGCCGCGCTCCAAGCGGATCTCCTCCTCCTTGAACGGGATCCCCTCGACGAGCAGCGGCCCGACGTCGACGAGCCCCTCGACGACGACGTGGCGGAAGAACGTGTCCAGCCAGGCGGAGTGGAAGTAGTCCGGGATGAACCGGTAGGGCCGGCCGGTCTCGGGGTGGAAGTGCTCGACCACCATCGGCAGCCCGAGCGCCAGGTGCGAGGCGGTCCATTGCGTCCACACGCGCGCGAAGCGCTCGCGCAGCGGCGCCTCGCCGGTCCGTGACGCGACGGCACCGAGCGCGTGCAGGACCCACGAGGTCGCGTAGTTCCAGACCGGGCCGTTCCAGCAGCACGGGTACTCGTAGTCCCCGAAGCGGTTCTCGCTGGAGAAGGCCGGGCACGACGGGTCGGTCGAGTAGAGCCCGCGCGGCGCGGTCCACCCGTCGACGGCGCGCGCCAAGGCGGCTCGCTCGCGAGGCCCGAAGTCGTCGTAGAGGAACGGCAGCGCGGCCTCGAAGCCGAGCACGTTCGTGATCGGCGAGCGGCCTACGGAGCGGAACAGCCCGTCGACGAGGTGGCGCTCGACCAACGCGTCCCGCAGATCCGGCCCGCCGAGCGAGTTGATCATCGCCCAGTGCCAGACGTCGGTGTCGACGCGGTGCAGGCGCGTCAGCCGCGACGCGCCGGGGCTGTCGGGCGCCCCGGCGCGCGGGAGCGCGGGCGGCGCGATGAACGTCTCGCTGCGTGTGTGGTCCCAACCGGCCTCGGCGAAGAAGTCCGGCGCGTACTCGGTCCCGTTCACCCACGAGCCGACCGTGACCGGGAACTCGTGCAGCCCGCCGCCGGCGAGCCGCGCGCTGCGGCCCTCGCCGAGCACGTACGAGAGCGCGGCGTCGCGCGCCGCGCCGAGCCGCAGGGGGTGATGCTCGGCGAACTCGATCGCCGGCGTCAGCGGGTCGGCGGCGTAGGAGCGCAGCGCGCCGCGGTTGGCCGTCCAGGCGTTCAGCGTGTCCTGGACGCCGCGCGGCGAGCGCATCCAGCGCGCCTCGCGCAGCTGCAGCGGGAACGAGAGCCCGATCGGCGCGGTGAACCAGTTCGAGACCGGGCCCTCGAAGAACAGCTCGCCGGGCATCGGGTGGCCCTTGAACCAGCGCGCCGGCCGGCGCAGGTTGCGGTAGACGACGAACCAGCGATAGGCGTAGACCTCGGCCAGCTCGCGCGAGTGGGTGTGCAGCCGCGGGGCGTGCCGCGAGAGCCAGTCCGCGAACGGCCGCGCCGCGAGATCGCCGACCGGCTCCGCGCCACCCAACGCGCACCGCAGTCGCCCCTCGGCGTAGGAGACCCGGACCTCGACCTCCGCCTCGAGCTCCTCGTAGAGCGAGATCGTCGTCACGCGCGCATGCAGGCAACGGGGGTGCGGCGTAGTACACCGTGACGTCGCCGTCGAACGCGTAGTCCGCGCAGAGGACGTCGCCGCGGACGCCCTTGCGCTCCGTCACGCGCGCAGGACCGACCTCGTAGACGGTCTCGGTGAAGTCCGGATCCCAGCGGTGCGCGAGCACGCGCGGCGCGAAGCTCTCGCCACGGACCGAGAACGCCACCGGCAGCGGGTCGACCACGTCGGTCTCGTGCCCGAGGTGCAGCCGCCCCGTGAAGCCGGGCCGTGGCGGAAGCCACGGCCGGTCGACGTCCCAGGTCGCCGTCTCCAGCGACAGGTCCGTCCCTACGAGGTCAGTTCGCGCCGTCGAGCCACTCACGCAGGGTCACGTGATGCGGCGAATGCTCGCCGGACGCGATCTCCCCGCGCACCTCGCCCAGCAGGCCGTAGCGCTCGGCCTGGACGTTGTGCTGGTGGATCGTCTCCAGGTTCTCCTGGCGGGCGGACACGAAATGCCGGTCGGTGAGGAAGTCGAGGTTCTCGACGACCCCGCGCACCATCTCGCGCACGCAGTCCTCGACGAAGCGGGGCCGGCGGTGGGCCTTCTCGACCACGGCGCCCTCGTCGGAGCGCTTCATGAGCTCGTAGATCTCCGAGGACATCGAGTCCTCGACGATGGCGACGAGCCACTTGGCGTCGATGTCGGTGTCGCAGTCCTCCGGGCAGCCGATATGCAGCGTGCCGAGCCCGCGCTGGTTGTGGGTCGCGACGGGCACAGCCTCGAAGATCCGCTCGATCTCGCTCTCGGAGAAGCCGTCCTCGAGCAGGCGCTCGTGCGAGCGCGCCTGCACGAGGATCTGGGCGCATGGGCACGCGGTCAGGCCCTGGGCGCGAACCCCGATCAGCCGCCGCGTCCCGGCCTCGCTGGCCACGGCCGCGCCGAGCAGCGAGTAGATCTCCTGCGTCTCGATGCCCGAGACGGGCGCCGGCTTGTGCTCCGGATAGCGCGCCTCGATGTGGACTTCGGCGCGGAGCGCTCCCTGGCGGTCGCGGACCTTCTCGGCGATGTGCTGGGCGAGCGTCTCGGCACGGAAGGCGCTCTCGCCGAGCACGACCTCGCCGATCGCGTCGTTGACCACTTCCTCGAAGCGGCTCATGTGCGCACCCTTCTGGTGCGGGCCGAGGTCGACGAAGCAATCAAGGCGAGCCGAGAACAGTTGCTCGGCGCCATTCGCGCGGATCCGGATGACCTTCTCGACGTTGGTCACACCCACGCGCGAGAGGGACAGAGAGAGCGTCGGAACCCGGCTCTGGACGTCTTCCAGGGGCAGAGTCATGACACCCAGCCTAGGGAACGCGTCAGAACTGGACGAATGGACCAAGGTTTCGCCAAGGACAGTCCACGTATCCCGTGCTACAAACCCGGGACGGCATAAAGGTTCCCTGAAGAACTTCAGGGCAATCCTCGGAATATTTGCCGAGCGGCGGACGTCGCTAGAGACGGATAGGCACGGAAGGGGCGGCCCCGGGGGCGGGGTCCCGCCTGAGATACGTCCCGTAAGGATTGAGCGGTTGGCGACCAAGACGGATGCACTGCTGGCGGACGAAGCTCCGATCTACGAGATCGACGAGCTTCGACCGCTCATCGCCGAAGGCCAGGAACGGGGGACCCTGACCGTCGAGCGGATCGCTGCCTCGTTGGAAGAGGCGGAGGTCACCAAGGAGCAGATCACGGAGCTGCACGCGTATCTGCTGGACCAGGGAATCGAGATCGTCACGGCTGAAGGCAAGCCCGTGACCGCTTCGGAGCCCGAGGCTCGCTCGGCGAAGGACTCGCCGGACGTGCGTAAGCCCGAGATCGACCTGACGGTCGAGCCCAGCCTGGATTCGCTGCGGCTCTACCTGCGCTCGATCGGCAAGGTGCAGCTGCTCACGGCCGACCGCGAGGTCGAGCTGGCCCGTCGCATCGAGCGTGGCGACCTCGTCGCCAAGCAGGAGATGGTCGAGGCCAACCTGCGTCTCGTCGTCTCGATCGCGAAGGGCTATCTGGGCCGCGGCCTGTCGTTCCTGGACCTGATCCAGGAAGGCTCGCTCGGCCTGATCCGCGCGGTCGAGAAGTTCGACTACCGCCGTGGGTACAAGTTCTCCACCTACGCCACGTGGTGGATCCGCCAGGCCGTCACCCGCGCTATCGCGGACAAGGGCCGGACGATCCGCATCCCCGTGCACATGGTCGAGAAGCTCAACAAGGTCGTGCACGTCGAGCGCCAGCTCGTGCAGCAGCTCGGTCGCGAGCCGCTGCCCGAGGAGATCGCCACCGAGCTGGAGTGCTCGGTGCGCGAGGTGCGCGACATCCTCCGCATGGCCCAGCAGCCGGTCTCGCTCGAGAAGCCGATCGGCGAAGAGGAAGAGTCCGAGTTGGGCGACTTCGTCGAGGACGAGGCCGCCGAGTCACCCTTCGAGGTGGCCTCGGAGAACCTCCGCAAGGAGAACGTGCGGCGGGCGCTGGATGCGCTTCCGCAGCGCGAGCGCGAAGTCATCGAGATGCGCTTCGGTCTCACGGGTGCGCGCCCGTACACGCTGGAAGAGGTCGGGCGGGCGTTCAACGTCACGCGTGAGCGGATCCGGCAGATCGAGAATCACACGCTCAAGAAGCTCGAGTCGCTGCCCGAAGCGCAGCGGCTGCGCGACGCGACCTGAGATTTGAGGTGAGGCCGGTCGCGCGAGGGCGCGGCCGGTCACCCCGCGAGCCGCTCGCGGATCTCTTCCCAGAGGTCCGCGTAAGCCCGTGCGGCACGGCTGCGCGGCGCGAAGTCGACCAGCGCGGAGCGGTGAAAGCCCATCCGCTCGATCTCGGCCGAGGACGGGATGACCGTCTTGAGCAGGTCCGGGTGCTCGAGCGCGAGGCTGTCCATCAGATCGCGGTGCAGGCGCTTGCGGCGGTCGGCCATCGAGAAGAAGCCGAGCACGCGCGGGCCCTTGTCGGAGGCGAGCACGCTGTGCAGCTGCTCGAGCGTCCGCGAGGAGAGCGTCGCGGGGATGATCGGCACCAGCAGCGCGTCGGCGGCCTGGAAGACGCTCTCCGACACCAGCGAGATGCTCGGCGGGCAGTCGAGGAACGTGTAGTCGTAGTCGCCGGCGAGCGGTTTGAGGATCGAGGTCAGTCGCGTCGTCGGGTTCTTCGCCTCACCGAGCGCGAGGTCCATGTGCCGGTAGGAGAAGTCCGCCGGCAGCAGGTCCAGACCCTCGTGATCGGTGCCCTTGATCTGCGCGTCGACGTCGGTCTTGCCGCGAACGAGCTTGCGCGCGCCGCCTTTGACCTTCGGCCGTACGCGGAAGAGGTAGGTGCTGGCGCCCTGGGGGTCGAGGTCCCAGATCAGCGTCCGCGCACCGCCGATCGCCGCGAGCGTCGCGAGGTTGACCGCGGCCGAGGTCTTGCCGACGCCGCCCTTGATGTTGTAGGTCGCCAGGACCCGGCTCATGCGAAGTGCTCCTTGACGAGCAGGCGCTGCTCCTTGGCGGCGAAGGCGGCGAAGCGCTCGGCGAACTCGGAGCGCGCGGCGGCCTCCTCCTCCATGAACCGCTCCACGAGCACGCCCATCGCCATCAGCGCGCGCGGCTCGGCGACCTCCGCGGCCAACTCGCGAAGCGAATTGGCCTGGACCTCGCGGTCCTGGAAGCGGCCGAGCATGTCCTGCAGCCCCTTGAGCGACTTGACCATCGGCTTGACGACCTCGGCGGGGTAGAGGCTGGCGAAGAACTCGAGCAGGTAGCGCAGCTCCTTGCCGATCTTGCGCAGCTCGTGCAGGTCCGAGGCAGGCTTGTCGTCGTCGATCGCGCGGCCCATCTTGACCATCTTGCGGTAGACGGTGGCGATCCGGTCCGAGGCGAGTTGCCTGACGCTGACTTCGGCCGTCGGCGCGCCGTTGACGAACGCCGACCACTCGATCAGCGCGTCCTGCGTGCGGCGGGCCTTCAGCGCCGCGGCGCGTCGCGGTCAGCGCCCGTGCGCGGCGGGTGACGATCACGGCGAGCAGCGGATCGAGGTCCGCGCGCATCGCCACCGGCACGGCGGAGCGCAGGTCGTCGAAGTCGAGGAGGTACACGTCGAGGTCGCGAAGGTCGCCGGTGATGGCCTGCAGGCGCTTGAACTCGTCGCGGAAGTGCTGCAGCCGCTCGGGATAGATCGACTTGAACTGGCGCTGCAGCGAGCGCGTGCGGCGCACGGCGACGCGCAGGTCGTGCAGGAACTCGGAGTCGAGGTCCTCGAGCGTCCCGGGGAGATTGTCGGCGACGATCTCCAGCAGCCGGTCGAAGACGGTCGCGGCGGCGACGTTCGCCGGCGCGTCCGGAGCGAGCTCGAGCGTGAGCTTGGCACTCGTTCCCGACGGGGACGCCGCCGCGGGCGACGACGGCCTCGTCGACGAGCGGCACGGTCGCCTCCGGCAGGCTCAGCGTGTCGTGCAGCAGCGCCTGAACGCGCTCGAGGTCGCGGTCATACCCGCGCACGGCCGTGGCCGAGATGCGCCCCCGCAGCGGCGTCGGGCCGCTGGTGTGGGTCTCGAGCTTCAGGCGCACGACGGTCTTCTCGTCGCGGTTGAGCACGGCCAGTGCGAGCTCGCGGCTGCGCACGCGCGCCACGGGCGCGAGCGCACGCATCTCGATCACGTCCTCCAGCGGCTCGCGCAGCTCGCCCGGAAGGTCGCGGTCGAACAGCCGCGGCGCGGCTGCCGCCTCCGCGGCCGCGAAGGTCTCGCCGGTGGCGCGGTCGATCAGCGAGAGCCGCCCGTCGGCGTGGCGCAACGTCAGGCCGTCCGCGTAGAGCCGGCCGTCGAAGGTGTCGTAGTACGTCTTCGCGATCGAGCGCGCGTGCCCGGGGCGGACGTCGAGATGCTCGCTGAGCGTGATGCGCACGCTCTCGGCGTCGGCGCCTTCTGGCAGGAGGTATCGCATTCGGGGGCGCCCAGTCTAGGTGGCCGTGTACAGGGGTGCGCGGCCGCGCATGCCGACCGGTTCGATCACCTCGAGCGCGCGCAGGCACGCGGCCGTCTTCTGGGCGAGCGCGAGCGGGACGCGCATGGCCTTCGCCAGTTCGCGGGTGGTGAACGGGGCGTCGAACGACGGGATCAGGCGCCCCGCGTCGGCCGCGGAGCTGAGCTCGATCCGCGACAGGACCTCGATCAGACGCCGCTCGCCGGGGTCGCGGAGATAGCGGCGCCCGCGCACCGGGGCCGGCTTGCGGATGTGGTCCTCGCGGCAGAGGAGGACCTCGATCGTCAGGTTCGGGTGCGAGAGCAGCGTGGGGAAGGACACGAGGCCCTCGAAGATCGTCGCCGGGCCCGGCTTCTTCGGCGAGCGCTTCTCCGACAGCACCGTGCCGTCCTCGTCGATCCGGACGATCCGCCGCTCGGCCGGGATCGGGTGGACGATCCGCATACGGTGGCGGTCCAGCAGCTTGTCGAGCTTTGCGCGCAGCGGGGAGAAACCCCCGGTCTGAACCTCGACCAGCTCCCCGTCCGCGCGCACGAGGTCGATCACGTACCCGTCGACGCGTACCTCGAAGGCGTCGCCGGGCGCGGCGAGCAGACCCTTGAGGTCGCGGTGCAGCGGGCCTTCGCGCAGAACGCCGATCACGTCACGGAGATTCTCTACCACGGGCGTCGCGACCTTCCGGACTTCTGAAAGAGTGAGCGTGTGAAGCGCAGTCCTGCCGAAGTGGTCGGGCGTGACTCCGAACTCGAGCGTCTTGGCGCGTTCGTCGAGGCGGGCTTCTCCCCGCGGGCGCTGACGCTCACCGGCAGTCCCGGCATCGGCAAGACGACGCTGTGGGAGGCCGGGATCGCGCTCGCGCGGCAGATCCCGGTGCTGACGGCGCGACCGAGCGGCGCCGAGGCGCAACTCTCGTTCGCGGCGCTGATCGATCTCTGTGAGGACCTCGAGATCGACGCGCTTCCCGCGCCGCAGCGCAGTGCGCTGGAGGTTGCGCTGCTGCGCCGCGAGCCCGAGAACGGGCCGCCGGAGCCGCACGCGATCGGCCTCGGCCTGCGCAATGCGCTGGCGGCGCGCGGACCGCTGCTGGTGGCGATCGACGATGTCCAGTGGCTCGACCCGCCGTCGGCCGAGGCACTCGCGTTCGCTGCCCGGCGGTTGGAGGAGGAACCGGTGGGCTTCCTGCTCGCCCGCCGTCCCGGCGAGCCGTCGGCGCTGGAGGCGGCGCTCGAGCGCCGCGATCTCGAGCGCGTGGAGGTCGGCCCGCTCGGCGCGGGAGCGATCCGCCGGCTGCTGTCCGAGCGGCTGGGGCTGCGCGTGCCCGCGCCGCTGCTGCGGCAGATCGTCGAGGCCACGCTGGGCAACCCGCTGTTCGCCATCGAGGTGGGACGGAGGCTGGCAGCGGATGGACTGGCGGCCGCCGCGACGGAGCTGCCGGTCCCCGCCGCCGTGGAGGATCTGCTCGGGACGCGGGTGGCGCAGCTCCCCGCCGTGACCCGCCGCCTGCTGCTCGCCGTCGCGTTGAGCGCCGCCCTGCAGGTCGCTGAGCTGGAGACGATCGCAAGCGCCGACGCGGTCGACGCGGCACTCGACTCGGGGGTACTGCTGGTTGACGGCGACCGGGTCCGCGCTGCCCACCCGCTGCTGGCCGCCGCGGCGCGGGCCCGCGCCCGTCCGCGCGAGCGACGGGCGCTGCACGGGGTCCTGGCGGGCGCGGTTCGCGAGCCCGAGCAACGCGCGCTGCACTCGGCGCTGGCCACCGAGGGGCCCGACGAGACGCTGGCCGTCGCGATCTCCGCCGCCGCCGCGACAGCCGCCGCGCGTGGCGCGCGTCCGCAGGCCGCCGCGCTGGCCGAGCAGGCGCTGCGGCTGACCCCGGCGGATGGCGACGAGCGCGGCGAGCGCCTGCTGACCCTCGCCGCCTACTGGGAGGCCACAGGGGAGCGGCTGCGCGTCCGGGACCTGCTCGAGCCGGAGCTCGCGTCGCTGCATCCGGGCGGCCCGCGCGTGCGCGCCTGGCTGCTGCTCTCTGAAGCCGGCACGCGCACTCGCGCGGAGTACGTCGCGTGTGTCGAGCACGCGCTGTCGGAGGCGGGGGAGGACCCCGGCCTGCGCGCCCACGCGCTCGCCCTGATGGCGCTCAACATGGCGGCGGAAGGCGTCGAGCGGATCCCCGAGGCCGACACGTGGGCGCTCGAGGCCCTGCCCGCCGGCGGCGAGGCCGAAGCCACCGCGCTGCGTGCGCTGGGCTGGACGCGCAGCCTGCGCGGTCACGGGCTCGACGACGTCTGCGAGCGCTTCCGGGCGGCGTCCGGCGGTGCGGCGCAGATCGTCGACTCGCCCGATCCCGTGGCGGCGTTGCGGCTTGCGTGGCGCGGCGAGCTGGAGTCGGCGCGCGCGGCGACGACCGGCTTCCTGGCGCTCGCCGCCGAACGCGGGGAGGAGGTCGCGTACGCCTGGTTGCGGTTGAACCTCTGCGAGCTCGAGTTGCGCGCCGGTGCGTTCGACGCGGCCGAGCGGCTGCTCGACGAGTGGGGGGAGTCCGACGACGGGCAGTTCCTGATCACGCCGACGTACCAGCGTTGCCGCGGGCTCGTGGCGGCCGGCCGTGGACTGGCGGACGAGGCCGAGCGCTGGGCGGCGCCGGCACTCGCGGAGGCGCGGGCGCGCGGGTTCAGCTGGCAGGTGCTCGAAGCGACACGGGCGCTCGGGCTCGCCGCGCTGCTCGCGCACGATCCCGCGCTCGCCGCCGAGCGGCTGCGCGCGGTCTGGGAGCACACCGTGCGTGAGGGCGTCGACGAGCCGGGAGCGTTCCCGGTGGCTCCCGAGTTGGTCGAGGCACTCACGGAGCTCGGCGAGCTCGAGGAGGCGCGCGCCGTGACGGCGCGGCTGCGGACGCTGAGCACGGAGCAGGCGCACCCGTGGGGGATGGTGACCGCGGCGCGCTGCGACGCGCTGGTGCGGCTGGCGGCGGGCGAGCACGCGGCGGAGCCGACGGCGGCGCTCGCGCGGGTGACCGGCGAGTACGAGCGGCTCGGGCTGCGCTTCGACGCCGCGCGTTCGCTGCTCTCGCTCGGCCGGGCACAGCGGCGGCTGCGGCAGTGGCGCGCCGCCCGCGAAGCGCTCGAAGCCGCCGCCGAGGCCTTCGACGTGCTCGGCGCGCCCGGCTGGGCGGACCAGGCCCGCGGCGAGCTCGCGCGCGTCGGCGGTCGCCGGCCGCGGGTCGCCGGGGAGCTCACCGAGGCCGAGCGGCAGGTCGCCGCCCTGGCCGCGGAAGGGCTGGCCAACAAGGAGATCGCGCAAGCCCTGTTCGTGACCGTGCACACGGTCGAGGCGCACCTCTCCAACACCTACGCCAAGCTCGGCGTGCGCTCGCGCGCGCAGCTCGCCAGCCGCCTGGACACGTCCTAAAGATCCCGGATCTGGGGAATATCGCGGGCGTTCGGACGCCCGTACGGTCGGCGCCGTGACCTACCTCATCGTCGGACTCGACTCCACCACGCACGCCCCCTGGCACGCCAACGTGCGAGCCCCTGACACGGCCGCCGCCGCCGGAATCGCGCGCTCGCGTGCCGCCGCGCAGGGCATCGACCTCGTCATCGCCGCCGTCATCGGCCCCAACTCCAGCCTCGCGACCTGACCGATGCTGCGCTCTCTCACCCTCGCCGCGCTGCTCGCGGTGCTGATTCTCGCTTCCCCGCCCGCGCCGACATCTCCGTCACCATGGGCTTCGAGAACGGCCCGGCGCTCGACACGCCGATCACGACCGAGTACCTGCAGTCCTCGTTCGTCTCCTTCCAGAATTCCGATGCGCCCCGCCCCTACCGCAAGGCGGCACCCGGCAAGCACGCTCGGGCACGGTGGCGGCGAACATCGGCGCCGACCTCTGCCAGTTCGAGGTCGATGACGCGATCGAGTGCGAGTTCCCCGTCGGCGGCACCGCCGGGCGCTTGACGCGTACCGCGCGCTCGATCACGCTCTACGCGGGTCTCTTCGAAACCTCCCAGCGGCCGGTCACCGTCCAGCTGATCGCCTACCGCGCCGATGGGTCGGTCGCGGCGACCGGAACCGCCGAGCCGGTGACGACCGCCGGCTTCACCAAGGCGGTGAGCGTCACCAGCGCAGCCGCCGACATCGCGCGCTTCATCGTCAGGATCGGCGGCGATGGTGCGATCGGCCCGGGTCGGCTTCGACGACCTCACGCTAGACAACGCCTGCGGACGTCGCGCTCAGCGTGCGCCGGCGAGGTCGCGTCCAGGGCGGGTCCGTCGACGTGCCGTCACGGTGACCGGCTCAACGGCTCGGCCGGCCGCTTAGTCAGCACCACCGCCTGCGCAGGGCGTCACGGCACGTTCGCCGGCACGACGCTGCGCCTGCGCGCGGCCGCGGCGCCCAAGGACGCCACTCGACGTCGCACGTGACATCACGATCACGGCGACGCCGCGGCGACGGCGACGTTGCTCCGGCGGCGCGCAGCGCAAGCTCCTGTGCGTGTATCGGCGCGTTCACGCTCATAGGTCCTACGACCGGGGTGTCGGTTGCGGGAGCATGAGCTCGCGCTGCGGCTGGAGCGCGACTGCGCGTTCGAGCCGGTGCGCTTCGAGGCAAGAACTGCCGCGGGCGTGACGGCGACGTTGAGATGGCTCGGAGAGCTGGGCGGCGGCTTCTACGTTGACATCAAGCTGCGCTTGAGCTCCGCGGCGCTGTTCGTGGCTGCGCTGGTGACGGTGAGGCGACGTCGCTGCTGAAGACTAGCAGCTGACGCTTGCGTGGAGCTGGCGGCGAGCACTGCGATGGTGCTACCTCGTAAGCTGATCGCGCTGCGGCAGCTGCACCGGCAACGCGGTGCAGCTCGACGGCACGGCTTCTGCGCGGGCCCACTGTCGCGTCGGCAACGACGCCGCGACGGCGGACGCCGTCGTCGAGGACGGCGGCCGCTCGCTGCGCTTCATCACGCCGCGTCTGGCGACCTCCGGGTGGCTGACGATCGTCCGCCGGTCGGCGCCGCTTACGACGCCGCGACGCCGGTCGACGTCGACACCTTCCGCTCGACTAAGGCGCTGCCGTTCGAGAACTACGACTACGGCGGGCTGTCCTTCGAGGAGGCCGAGGAGGTCTTCGGCGCTGACGATCTGCTGACGCGGGTGAACCCGTGCTTCCCGTTCGGGAGCTGCCCGGTGACGCTGCTCGTCCCCGACCCGACGGCGCTGCTAGTTGTCTCGGTGATCGACTGGATCATGCAGTCGACCCATGGACACTGCTTCGGCATCGCGCGCGCCGAGCAGGGCTGGGTGCAGGTGCCTGCGTCGCTCAAGCGCTGGACCTCCGCCGGCCGCGCATTCTCGATCACCAAGACCCGCGGCGTGAGCAGCTACCTCGACGGCCAGCACGCGACGCAGGCCTCGGCCGAGTTCATCGCGGCGTGGTTCGAGCGCAGGCGAAGCGTCGCGCATCAGCTCGCGACCGTCCGTGACCAACTCGCCAAGGGCGGCCTCCCGATGGTCAGCCTGCGGGAGGGTTCGAGCGGGCACGCGGTGCTCGCCTACGACATCGTCGACCATCCCGACGGGCGTGCCGACATCCTCGTCGCCGACAGCAACCTGCCGTTCCTGGACGGCGAGCTGACCAGTGGCCTGCTGCATGCGGACCGCGAGACGCGCGCGAGCGTGATCCGGATCGCGGCCGATCGCCGCAGCTGGGAGCTCGACACGAACTCGAAGACCTGGCGCGGGGCGACAACACGATCTACGCGTTCGCTCGCGGTGTCATCCCCTCCAACCCGACGCTTCCCGGGCTGACATCGGCAAGAACCTCGCGGTGTTCATCGCCTTCGGCTCGCCCGACGGCGCGGTGCGCGGCGTGTTCGCCGCCGATGACGACTACCTCCCGCTGCAGGACGCTGCGGCCACGCCGGGTGCCGGCGGCGCGGTGCGAGGCTCGAGCCTCACGCTGCGCGGCGTCAAGGCGGGCCGCTACTGGCAGGCCGTGGTCGGTGGCGACACTGTGGCGGCGGTCGAGGCGACGACCGCGGCGGATGCGAAGGACACGCTGCGCCTCGACGGGCGCAAGCTCGTCTACGCCCACGACGGTGCGGCGGCAACCGTCTCATTGTCCCTGAAGACGCGATCCGGGCTCTTCGCGTCGGAGCTGGTGCGCGTCGCCGCGGGCGCTACCGTCACGGCCCAGCCGCGAGGCGACGGCGTCCGGTTGTCGGTGCGCGACAAGGCCGGCAAGGTCCACACGCGCGAGCTGCGCAGAGCCGCGGCGGAGCTCGCCGTCACGGGCCTCTCGGTCCGCGGCGGCAAGGCACGGGCGACCGTGCGCGTGCGCGGGCTCAAGGGTTCGGCCGGCGGCGCCGTCGTCCTGCGCGCGACCCGCGGCGGCAAGACCATCGCCCGCAAGCTCTTCACGATCGCGAAGCTCGCCAACGGCTCTCGCACTACACCTGGCGGCTCCCCGCGCGTGACGTGCGCCTCTCGGCCCACGCCACGCTCGCCGCCGGCGGCATCACCTTGCGTCGCACCCGCGCCGTCAAGCCCTGAACCCATCAGGAGGACTCCCCCGATGTCTCTCTCCATGAGGCGAGCGCTCCCGCTCGCTCTCCTCGCCGTCGCCTTCGCACCCGCGGGTGCCCAAGCGGCGATCACCAAGTCCAGCGTCACCACGCCCGCCGACCCCGCGTTCCGGCTCTACGAACCGGAGATCGAGAAGGCGGCGGAGATATCGCTGCGGGTCGCCGGAACGACCGACGGCCGGGCCGGCGAGCTGATCGACCTGCTCTGCACCCGCGGGTCGAGCACCGACGTTGTGCGCGAGAACGTGCCGCTCGGCAAGGACGGGGCGTTCGACGTCCTGGTCCGGCTCGACTCCTTCAGTCCCGCAGCCTGTGTCCTGCGCGCCGTGCCGAACAAGGAGCGTCCGAAGGACCCTGGGACGTTCGCCGGCCCGACGGTGTCGGTGGCCGCGTTCGACCCGCGGGCGGAGACGGTCGCGGTGCTCGAGTCAGAAGGCGTCGTCGTCAGTGACTACGTGCTCCAGAGTGGGCAGCGGCTCGGGGCCGTCGCAATGGGCTCCGCCGCGAGCGGGGTCTCGCTCGCCGGCGTCCGCCCGGACACGCTCGACCGCTACGCGAGCACGACGTGGAGTGCGGGCGCGGCGCTGGTCGGCAAGGTGTTCGAAGGTGGCCGGCCCTCGGTCATCGTCGACGGGCAGCCGGCGTATGTCGCCAAGAACGTGCCGCTGATCACCGAGGACGGGCGCTCGACTGCGCCGAAGGGCTTCGACGGCCTGCGCGTCGCGGCGACGATCGACGAGCGCACCGGTGTCATCGTCGTACGCGAGAACGAGCGCGTGCTGCGCTGCGACCGGCTCGCGTGCGTCAGCACCGGCGTCGCGCTCGAGCGCACGGTGACGCTGCGCGACGCGCACGCGCGCGCCGACGTCGAAGACCGCTGGGTCAGCATCGATGGGGCCGCGCATCAGGTGCAGCTCGGCTACCTCGAATACACCGGCGCCGGCGAGGCAAGCTGCTGGCGCTTCAAGGGCGAGCCGAGCCTGCGGGCCTACGAGGCGGGCGCACGCGTCCTGCCGAACGGCCCGGGCAACGTCATCACCCACGACGGCACACCGAAACAGCAGCCGGGCACGTTGAGCTACGACCCGGCGCCGCGAGAGTTCGCCTTCGTCGGTCGCAACGCGGCGATCGACGCCGTCGAGCTCGCGGTGCCGGCTGGCGGCGCCGCGCCGGTGCGGCGGTCCTTCGCGCTCGGCGAGGTGACGGTCCAGGCCGATCCGGATATCGAACCGCCGGTGGTCACCATCGAAGGCTCTAAGCGCACCGAGGCCGCGTCGGTCGAGGTCTACGGCCGCGCGCTGGATAACGTCGGCGTCGTCCGCCTGACGGTCAACGGCCAGGACATCGCGATCGGTGCGGACGGCACCTACAGCACCCAGATCGCGCTCGCCCCGGGCGACAACCGCATCACCGCGACCGCGACGGACGCCGCCGGCAACGTCAACACCGTGGCGATGGTGACCAAGCGCGAGGTCCCGCAGGATGACCCCGAGAGCGCCGAGACGTGCACCGTGCCGACGGTGAAGGCGGGCTCAACGGTCAAGGCCGCGCGCGCGAAGCTCAAGAAGGCCGGCTGCCGCGTGAGCAAGACGACGAAGGCGGTCACCTCCAAGAAGGTCCGCAAGGGCCGCGTGGTTGGCCTCTCCGAGAAGCGGGGCGCCCGGATCGACAAGCGCACGGTGGTCGTCCGCATCAAGGTCAGCCGAGGTGCAAGGCGGCACTGAACCGCTCAAGTTCCGCTCATCGGGTCCGACGAGTCGGGGGCAACCCCGACTTGGAGGAGCAGATCTGATGAGGAAGTTCGGCGCCATGCTGGCGGCCACGATGGCAATGCTGGGCATGGCGACGTCGACGGCGTCGGCGGGTGTACCGCCGACGACCGTCGGGCCTCCGGATCTGACGATCACCGCCAACTCGGAGATCGTTGTCCCCGCGACCTGGTTGAACCTGACCTCCAACGGCACCACGAGCTACGCCGTGCCGTTCGACGGCAAGCTCACCTCGTTCTCCGCGCGCATGGCTTCGTGCTCCGGCACCTGCCACCTCCGGTTGCTCGTGCTGCGCGAGTCCGTCGCGCCGTCGTATCAGGTGATCGCCGCGTCGCAGTCGCAGGTCGGCGTCACCGGGGTCAACAGCTTCACCACCAGCCTCGACGTCCTCCAGGGCGACCAGCTCGCACTCGAGTGGGACAACGGTTCGATCAAGCTCGCCTCGATCGCGGGAGCGACCAACAACTATTGGGAGGGCGCGGTCGGCGGCGCCTCGACCGTGACGTTCACCGACGATGCCGGCGGGCTCGTGGCGCTGTTTAGCGCCCAGCTCGAGGCGCCGGTGGCGACGACGGTCGACGTCGACGCGCCGGCCAGCACGACCATCGGCGGCCAGACCACCTACACGACGCACGTCAATCGCGTGAGCGGGAGCGACCGGTCCGTGATCGCGGGCACGGTCTCGCTCACCGACGACGGCACGCCGATCACCGGGTGCCAGGCAGTACCCGTCACCGCCGGCGATGCGTCGTGCACGACGACGCTCACCGGCGATCCCGGCAACCACTACGTCACGGCGACCTACTCGGGCGACTCGCCGTTTGAGGCGAGCACCGGATCGGTGCACTTCAGCGCCAAGGCCGTGACGGCGACGACGGCCGGGACGTCGGTCGCCGGCCCGTTCGACCCGAGCGGCGCGATCACCTACACCGCGAACGTCTCACCGGCGCCCGGCGCGGGCTTCGTCACCGCGCTCGCGATGGCCAACAAGGGCACGGTCGCCTTCAGCGTCGACGGTGTGGCCGTGAGCGACTGCGCCACGCGCACGGTCGATTCCGTCACCGGCGTCGCGACCTGCACGACGACCGCGCCGGCCACCGGCGTCGACCACGTCGTCAAGGCCGACTACAGCGGCGGCACGTTCTACCTCACCTCGGCGGGTCAGGCTCCGTTCAAGCTCAAGGCGCCGGCCGTCTCGCTGCCGGCGTCGGCCGATGCCGGCACGGTGCAGGTCGGCAAGAACTCCAGCGCCTCGGTCACCCTGACCAACAGCGGCACGCTCGCCCTGCACGTGCAGTCAGCCGCCGTGAGCGGGGCGAGCGAGTTCGCCATCGCCACGGACACCTGCTCCGGCGTGGTCGTCGAGCCGGGCGCGACGTGCGTCGTCACGGTCGCCTTCACGCCGACCGCGAGTGGCGCACGGACCGCGACGCTGACCTTCGCTGACGACGCGGCCGGCGCGCCGCACAGCGTCGGGCTCACCGGCACGGCGGTGTTGGACACGCCCCCGACCGGCGCGACGTTCGCGCCGGGCCGGGCGACGACGCTTCGCACGTTCGGCGGCTCGGCCACCCCGTCGTTGACCGTGCCGCTGCGCTGCCCCGCCGAGCAGGAATGCGACGTGGATGGCACCCTGACGACGTCGCTCTCGACCTCGGTGGGTACGGCGCGTGCCGCGAAGACCGCCACCGCCACGGTCGCCCGCTTCTCGCGCGTCCACATCGCCGGCGGCAAGGTCAAGAAGCTCAAGCTGCGGCTCGACCCGAAGTTTGTCCGCAAGGCGCAGAAAGCCGGCGCGCGTCGCATCAAGGCGACCCTGACCATCAACACGACGCTGGGCAGCGGCCAGAAGGTGACGACGCAGCAGAAGCTCACGCTGCTGCTGCCGAAGGCGCCGAAGAAGGCAAAGGCGGCTCCGGCGCCGCATTTCACTGGCTAATGGACTGACCACTCACGCGCTTGGAAGGCCGCCCTCGGGCGGTCTTCCGCGTTAAGGCTTGACGTTCTGCCACACTCCGTGCATACTCCCGCCCACGGTTTCCAAAACCGTTTTTGGAACATGGACGAGAGAGTCACGATCAAAGAGCTGGCCAAAGCCAGCGGCGTGTCGGTCGGCACCGTTTCGCGGGCGCTGAACGGCTACACCGACGTGCGTCCCGAGACGCGCGAGCGGATCATCCGCCTCGCCCGCGAGCTCGACTACACGCCGGGCGCCGCCGCTCGCTCGCTCGTCACCCAGCGCTCGCACGTCATCGGCGTGTTCATGGAGACGGGTGAGGGCCACCCCGACCTCCAGCACCCCTTCTTCCACGAGGTGCTCGGCGGGCTCAAGCAGCGCGTCGGCGCGGGTGGCTTCGACCTGCTGCTGTTCGCTTCCGAGAATCCCGGCGGCGGCTACGGCCCGCACTCCTATCTCAAGCGCGCGCGGCATCACAACGTGGACGCCTGCGCGCTGATCGGCCTTGAGCCCGACGACCCCGAGGTGCGCCGGCTCGCGCGCGCCGAGATCCCCTGCGTCGGCATCGACATGGCGCTCGAGGGTCCGTCGGTCGAGGTCGTCATGTCCGACAACGAAGGCGGCGCGGGCGCCGCCGTGGGCCATTTGCACGAGCTCGGGCACCGCAGGATCGCGACCATCACGGGCATGATCGACTCGCGCCCGGGCGCCGATCGCCTGCGCGGCTATCGCGGCGCGATCCAGGCGCTCGGCCTGGCCTACCGCGACGACTACGTGGCCTACGGCGACTTCTATGCCGAGACCGGACGCGCCGCCACCGAGCGCCTGCTGGCGCTGGCCGAGCCGCCCACCGCGATCTTCGCCGCCTCGGACCTGATGGCCATCGGCGCCGTGCGCGCCGCGGCCGAGGCCGGGCTGCGCGTCCCCGAAGACCTCTCCGTCGTCGGCTTCGACGACATCCAGCTCTCCGCGCACGTCAATCCGCCCCTCACCACGATGCGCCAGGACAAGCTCGGCCTGGGCGCCGCCGCCGGCGACGCCCTGATCGCGCGCGTCGCCGGCGCCACCGACCGTCCCGCCCTGCGGACCCTTCCGGTTGAACTTGTCGTCCGCGGCTCCACCGCCCCACCGGCGGCTTAGGGAGGTGACGATCAGCCCAGCGCCTCGGACGCCGTTCACATTTGCACCAAAAACGTTTTTGTTCAATCTTTTCGAGGAGAGTAGATCCGTGCCCAAGAGGTTTGCGCTCGCCGCATCGGCGATCGCTCTCGTGCTGGCCCCCGCAGCCCTCGTGGCCTGCGGTGGCGACGACAACAGTGGTTCCAAGACAGCCGCGGTCGGCACAGCTGCCGCCGCCGATCAGCTCGAAAAGGGCGTCACCCTGACGCTCTGGACGATGCCGAACTCGCCCAAGCCGAAGGAGGACCTGCAGAAGATGGTCGAGCCCTTCACGGCCAAGACGGGCGTGAAGGTCGACGTGCAGGAGGTCGGCTGGGACGTCCAGTTCGACCGCATCCGCAACGCGGCCGTCTCCGGCGAAGGTCCCGACATCACGCAGGCCGGCACGACCCAGGTTCCGTTCTTCGCCGCGCTCGGCGGGTTCAGTGACCTGACCGACCGCGTCAACGACATCGGCGGCAAGTCCGCCTACGCCGACGGCATCTGGAACACGACCCAGGTCGAAGGTCAAGAGGGCACGTGGGCGATCCCGTGGTTCACCGAGGCTCGTTCGATCTACTACCGCAAGGACGTGCTCGAGAAGGCCGGCGTCGATCCGGCCACCGCGTTCAAGGACCTCGCCTCCTTCAAGGCCACGCTGCAGGCGATCAAGGACAAGGTGCCGGGCATCGAGCCCTTCGGCGCGCCGGGCAAGAAGGCCTACGACCTCGTCCATCAGGTGATGCCCTTCGTGTGGGACAACGGCGGAGCCGAGCTCTCCGACGACGCCAAGACCTCGACGATCAACACCGCCCAGGCCCAGCAGGGCGTCGAGTTCATGGCCGGCCTGATCACCGCCGGACTGTTCGACAAGAGCATGCTCGAGCGCGACGGCACGCAGGTCGAGAACCAGTTCAAGGGCGGCAAGCTGGCGACGTGGATCGGTGGTCCGTGGGTGCTCGGCTCGATCGGCCGTCCCGAGGACGACACCTGGAGCAAGGAGGCGCGCGAGAACGTCGGCGTCGCGCCGATGCCGCTCGGGCCTGAGGGCAAGGCGTATCACGTTCGTGGGCGGCTCGGACCTGATGATCCTCAAGTCCAGCAAGCACCAGAACGAGGCCTGGGCGCTGGTCAAGTTCCTCTCCGGGGACCAGACCCAGAAGGACTACGCCGGCCTGCTCGGCATGTTCCCGTCACGGCTGGAGCCCCAGCAGCAGGTGGGCGACTCCAGCGAGAACCACAAGGCGTTCTTCGAGGCCATCCAGAGCGGGCGGACGTACGCGCCGATCCCGCAGTGGGGCCAGATCGAGAACGCGTACAAGACGCGCTTCGGGAACATTCTCGACAGTGCGGCCGGCGTCGGCGACGGCTATAGCGAGGCGACCGTGAAGTCTCAGCTCGACGCAGCGGCGAAGGAGGCCGACGGGCTACTGGCCCAGTCGGCGACGGGGTAGTGGCGTCGATCCTCCCCTCGACGCCGGAATCCCCGGATGCGATCCGCCCTCCCGCGCGTCACGCGCGGGAGGGCGGGACTCCCCGTCCGGGGCGCCCGCGTCGCTCCGTCTCGGCGGAGCGTTCCCGGAAGCGGTTCGCCTATTGGCTGATCGCACCTGCCGTCGCGTTCATGGTGCTCGTGCACCTGCTGCCGACCGCGGCGGGCTTCGTCCTCTCCTTCAAGCGCCTCAACACCTTCACCTTCAGCCGCCTCTTCGACGCTCCCTGGGCTGGGCTGGAGAACTACCGCGGGATCCTGTTCGACGACGCCAACCCCCTGCACGCCGGCTTCTTCGGCGCGGTGCAGAACACGGTGGTCTACACGTTCTGGACCGTCGGCCTGATCCTCGTCGGCGGACTCCTGATCGCGATGCTGCTCAACCGCGAGATGAAGGGCATGCGGCTCGTGCGCACGCTGATGCTGGCGCCGTGGATCGTGCCCAGCTTCGTCGTCGCGGTGCTCTTCCAGTTCATGTTCCAGAGCGACGTCGGGATCGTCAACAAGATCCTGGTCGACTACACGCACGTCCTCGGCGAGCGCCCGATCTGGCTGCTCGGCTCCAACACGATGTGGGCGATCATCATCCCCAGCGTCTGGCGCGGGCTGCCGTTCGCGATGATCTTCTTCCTCGCGGGCCTCTCGGCGATCCCCTCCGAGCTGCACGAGGCGGCCGCGATCGACGGCGCCGGCCCGTTGCGCCGGTTCCGCTACATCACGCTGCCGCTGCTGCGCCCGCTGATCGCGGTCCAGTTGCTGTTCGGCGTCATCTACGCCGCGTACCAGTTCGCGATCCCGTACATCATGCTCGGGTCCAATCCGGGCCCCGACGCCGATCTGATGATGACCCTCATCTACCGGCAGTCGTTCTCCAACAACCTGTTCGGCTTCGGTGCCGCGGCGTCGACCCTGCTGATGCTCGCGATGGGCGTCTGGGTCCTGTTCTGGTACCGCCTCTTCAAGCGCGACCTGGAGGTCAAATGAGCTCCCGCCTCGTCAACCGAGGGTCTGGACGTGCTCACCTGGCTCGTCCTCGCCGTCATGCTCGCACCGATCGGCTGGCTGCTCGTCAGCTCGCTGCAGACCGACGGCCAGCTCTCGACCGGCGCCTACGACCTGCTGCATCCGACCTTCACGGCGTTCAGCCGGATGTGGCAGAGCGTCGACTTCGAGCGCTACCTCGTCAACAGCCTGATCATCTGCACCGTCGCCGCGCTCGCGGCCACCGCGTTCGCCAGCTTCGCCGGCTACGCGCTCGCGCGCTACGAGTTCCGCGGCTCCGCCACGCTCTCGCTCGGCGTCGTCGGCACGCAGCTGATCCCCGGCAGCCTCTTCCTGCTGCCCGTCTTCATGGGCTTCATCTGGCTCAAGCAGCACACGCCGATCAGCCTCTTCGACACCCACCTCGGGATGATCCTCGTCTACACGGCGTTCTTCACGCCCGTGGCGATCTACTTCATGCGCTACTTCTTCGCCGCGATCCCACGCGACCTGGAAGAGGCCGCGATGGTCGACGGCTGCACCCGCTTCTCGGCCTTCCTGAAGGTCGTGCTCCCCGCCGCGGCCCCGGGCCTCGTGGCCACCTTCGTCTACGCCTTCCTGTTCGCGTGGGACGAGCTGCTGTTCGTCGCGTCGCTGACGCAGAACAACGCCGAGACGATCCCGATCGGCATCCGCAACTTCATCGGCAACTACCAGGAAAGGACGGCCCAGCTGATGGCGGCCGGTGTGGTCTCGACCCTCCCCGTGCTCATCGCCTTCTTCGCGACGCAGCGCTGGCTCGTGAAGGGCATCACCGCCGGGGCGGTGAAGGGATGACGGCCACCGCTCCCCGGCCGTCACCGCGATCTCGCGTCCGGGCTCGGAGCCGGCTTCCGCTTCGGCGCCGCGACCGCGTCCTACCAGATCGAGGGCGCCGCGCGCGAGGACGGGCGCGGCGAGTCGATCTGGGATCGCTTCAGCCACAAGCCCGGCGCCGTGATCAACGGCGACACCGGCGACGTCGCGTGCGATCACTACCACCGCTGGGCCGCCGACCTGGATCTGATGGTCGAGCTCGGGCTGGAGTCCTACCGCTTCTCGATCGCCTGGCCGCGCGTGCAGCCCGACGGCCGCGGGCCGTTGAACCCGCGCGGCGTCGCGTTCTACCGGCGGCTCGTCGAGGGGCTTCTGGAGCGCGGGATCGAGCCCGTCGCGACGCTCTATCACTGGGATCTTCCCCAGGCCCGCCAGGAGGCCGGCGGCTGGGCGATCCGCGACACCGCGGAGCGCTTCGCCGACTATGCCGGTGCGATGGCGACCGAGCTGGGCGACGTCGTCGAGGGCTGGATCACGCACAACGAGCCGTGGGTCGTGGCGATCCTCGGGCACGCCTACGGGCGCAAGGCGCCGGGGATCCGTGACTGGCCGACGGCGCTGACCGTGGCGCACCACCTGCTGCTCTCGCACGGCCTTGCCGTCGACGCGCTGCGCGCGCAGGTCAAGGCGCCCGTCGGCATCACGCTGAATCTGAATCCGATGCGGCCCCTGACCGAGCAGGACACCGCGGCCGCGGCGCGGATGGACGCGCACCAGAACCGCTGGTTCCTGGACCCGGTGCTCCGCGGCACCTACCCGGCCGAGCTGCTCGCGCACTACGAGCGGACCTACGGGCCGCTGCCGCAGCTCAACCCCGAGGACATGGACGTGATCGCGCGCCCGCTCGACTTCCTCGGCGTCAACTACTACTCGCCGACGACGGTGCGCGAGTCCGTCGAGGCGCCGCTGCAGGCGGAGGCCGTCGCGCCGCGCGGGAACACCACCGCGATGGGCTGGGCCGTCGACGCGACCGGCCTGCACGACCTGCTGCTGCGGTTGCGGGCCGACTACGGCGACCTCGAGATCTGGATCACCGAGAACGGCGCCGCCTTCGATGACGAGACGCTGGTGGACGGCGTCGTCGAGGATCCCTCGCGGGTCGCGTTCATCTCCGACCATCTGGACGCACTCCGGCGCGCCGTCGCCGACGGCGTCGACGTCCGCCGCTATCACGCCTGGTCGCTGCTGGACAACTTCGAATGGGAGCACGGCTACGACAAGCGGTTCGGGATCGTGCGCGTGGACTACGCCACGCAGGAGCGCATCCCGAAGCGCAGCGCGCTCTGGTACCGAGACCACATCCGCGCCACGCGGGGAGGAGCAGTCTGATGGCGTCAATCGCGTTCGAGGACGTCTCGAAGGTCTTCCCCGACGGGACCAAGGCCGTCGACGGTCTGGACCTGGAGATCGCCGACGGCGAGTTCACGATCCTGGTCGGGCCGTCCGGCTCGGGCAAGTCGACCGCGCTGCGGATGGTCGCCGGGCTGGAGGACGCCAGCGGCGGCGAGATCACGATCGGCTCGCGCGTCGTCAACGACATCGCGCCCAAGGACCGCGACATCGCGATGGTCTTCCAGTCCTACGCGCTGTATCCGCACATGAGCGTGGCCTCGAACATGGGCTTCGCGCTGAAGATGCAGGGGCAGGACAAGGCCGCCGATTGCCGCGCGCGTGCAGCGCGCCGCGGCGCGGCTCGGCATCAGCGAGCTGCTGGAGCGCCGCCCCAAGGCGCTCTCGGGGGGTCAGCGCCAGCGGGTCGCGCTGGGGCGCGCGATCGTGCGCTCCCCGCAGGCCTTCCTGATGGACGAGCCGTTGTCCAACCTCGACGCGAAGCTGCGCGTGGAGATGCGCGCCTACATCGCGCGCCTGCACCAGGAGCTGGGGACGACGACGTTGTACGTCACCCACGATCAGACCGAGGCGATGACGATGGGCGACCGCGTGGCCGTGATGCGCGACGGCCGCCTGGAGCAGGTCGACTCGCCGCAGCGCCTGTATGAGCAGCCCGCGAACATGTTCGTGGCCGGCTTCATCGGCTCGCCCGCCATGAACCTCCTGCGCGGCCGGATCGACGAGGACGGGATCGACCTCGGCGGTCAGCGTGTGCGGCTGCCGCGGCGGACCTCACATCGCGGCGACGTCGTCGTCGGCATCCGCCCCGAGGCGCTCGAGCCGGCCAACGGCCACCGCGGCGACGACGTGATCGAGATGCCGGTGGTGCTGAGCGAGGTGCTGGGCTCCGACGTGCTGCTGCATCTGCGTTCGGAGGCGACGTCGGTCCTCACCGGCGACATGCTCGACACCGAGGACGACCTCGCGGCCGACGAGCAGCGCTTCGTCGCCCGTGTCGGCCCGCACTTCCGGCCCGGCGCCGGCGAGCGCGTGCGGCTGCGGCTGGACATGGATCGGGTGCACCTCTTCGACCCGGAGACGCAGCTCGTCATCCGGGTCTAGTGGAGAAGCTGGTCGCAGGCCTCGCGCGTGGCGACGACGGCGATCGACTGTCCCGGGATGAGCTCCTGATCGTCGCGCGGGTACCAGCGGCCGTCGAGGGCGAGCACCCGCAGCTCGTTGCCGTGATGGATGTCGCGGATCAGCTGCCGGGCGAGCGGCCAGCCCTCGGGGATCCGCGTCTCCAACACGCGCAGCGGGACGTTCGAGAGCGAGAGCGGCTGGGCCGACACCCGGCCCAGCAGCGCCGCGCTGAACGCCGGCGCGGCGAGCGCGGAGACCGAGCGCGTGAGGTCGAGCTCGATGCCGCGATCCAGCCGCTCCGCGAGCCGCGGGTCGAAGATCCGCATCACGACCCGCGACGTCGGATTGTGCCGGCGCGCGGTCAGCGCGCACTCGAGGTTGACCAGGTCGTCGCTCGTGAGCGCCATCACCGCGCGCGCCCGGTCGATGTGCAAGCCCTCGAGCGTCCCGGGGGCGCGGCCGTCGGCGAAGATCACCGGGATCTCGAGCCGCCGGGCGAGCGCGATCCCGACCGCCTCCGGGTTGCGCTCGACGCCGATGCACGGCACGCCGAGCTCATGCAGCCCCTGCAGCACGCGCGCACCCGCCTTGCCCAGCCCGCACACGATCACGTGGTCGCGCCGCGGGCGCGGGAAGCGCCCGAGCGCGCGGTCGATCCGCTGGCTCACCAGCTGATCGGTGACGAACGCGAGCACCGACGCGAGCAGCACCGCGGAGATCGCCATCAGCCCGATGTCGAACAGCTTCAGCCAGTCGGGCGCCTCCAGCAGGTTCACGTCGCCGTAGCCGACGGTCGCCATCGTCGTCGCCGTGAAGTACATCGAGTCGACGACGTCGAGATGCTTGGAGAACGCGAACACCGCCGTGCCACAGCTGAAGACGACGAGGATGACCGCGATCAGCGCGTAGGCCCGCCCGGGGATG
This sequence comes from uncultured Solirubrobacteraceae bacterium, assembly GCA_963848475.1. Classification (GTDB taxonomy): domain Bacteria; phylum Actinomycetota; class Thermoleophilia; order Solirubrobacterales; family Solirubrobacteraceae; genus Solirubrobacter. The sequence goes on from CAWKDW010000020.1 coordinate 222,862, forward strand.
GTCGTGACCGCGGCGCGGGCCCGGTCACTCCACGACGAGCGCTTCCGACGCTGCGGCACACGCTGGAACTGCGCGACGCTCGCCGGCAGCGCCCCTCGCGCGCCGCTGACCACCGAAGCCCGATCGACCAGCCCGAGCACGTGCCGGCCCAGTGCCTCGCGCGCCGGCAGCACCTCGGTCGGCGTCTCGACGTCACACAGCGCGACCACCAGCGCCGGGTCGTCCCGGTCGACCTCCGCGACCTCGAGGATCCGCCCGCCGACCGTCACCTCCTGGCCCTCGTTGCCCGACAGCGCGGCCTGGATCAACGCCGGGGCGGCGACCTCGATCTCCGACAGCACGGTCCCGCGCGGACCCAGCATCGTCTCCACGCCCTCGGCCAGGTCCGCCGAGAACAGCCGCACGACGATCCGCAACTCCGCCAGCTCGTCGGCCAGCTGCAGCGCCGCGCTGAGGTTCGTCAGATCGTCCGGACCCAGGATCCCGACCGACCGCGCCTCGCCCACCCCGGCCGTGTCCCACGTCGCCGTCGCGCTCACGTCCCCGATCACGACCCGCGCACCCGCAGCCGTCGCCGCCAGCGCCGCACGCGCATTCGCGGACGAGCAGATCGACACCGTCGGCACGCCGGCACCCGCGAGTTCCTCGCGCACGCGCACGGGAACCCCGTCGTCCCCGGCGATCAGCACAGGCCGCTCCATAGCGGCGCGATGCTGCCATCCGTCCGGGCCTCGCGGTGTGGACCATTGGTCCACAGCGAAACGTCGCTAAACTGGCCGCCGCCCCGGTGGGATTCCCGAGCGGTCAAAGGGGACGGGCTGTAAACCCGTTGGCTCAGCCTTCGAAGGTTCGAATCCTTCTCCCACCATCGCCTCCGTCAGCCGGCCGCTGACGGACAAACCCGGACAGACCAGGGATTTTCCGCTCTAGAGCGCGGAAATCCCCGGACATCCGCGGACGCGCGCTTTGCAGGTCTTTTCGACCCGTCCGTCCGCGCTAGGGGGAATAGGGGGACGGCGTCCGGCCGTTAAGGGGACAGAGACCCCGAGAAGCCTCCCGGACACGCGCGCCGACAGACGCGCCCACGGCAACATCCCAAGACCGCGCGCGTCCGGTCGCGTCGCGAAGCGCCGCGCGCGGGGCTGGCGCTGGCGCGAGGCGGCCCGTCGGCGCTCGCTGCGGCGTGCTCCGAGCCTGGGCGGGTTCGCCGACGCGGTCTGGCGTCGCTACTCAGAACTCAAGGACGACGCGTAGAACCCGCCTGCTGCTGCATGGAAGCAGTAGTAAGAGTTCTCCTTCTCGTCGAATTTCGTAACTTCGCTGCGTCGTGTGCCGGTCTAGGAATCAGGCGGAAGCGACAGCCGGCCTCAGTCGATGATCTTCCAGAACGAATCCTTGCGGCTGATCTTGCCGTCGGTGAGCTCGAACAGATCACAGCCGCGAACCTCGATGGGCTCGCCCGTGTTCTGGGTGCCGCGAATCGTCCATTCCGAGACACCGCGGTCACCGCAGATCCAGTGGCGGTCATCTCCGTAGTGGATGTCGGGGATCCCTTCCAGCCGCGACCGAATTCCTGCCCTGACCTGCTGCTTGCCAGTCAGGCGCGTTCCTCCCGGTGCGGGTCCGCGCGGCATGTCGAAGACGCAGTCGTCGGTGAAGAACGACATGATCGCGTCGATGTCGTGGGCGTTGAATGCGTCCAGGAACGCCTGCAGTGACGGCGTTGCCGCGTCGGTGCCGGCCATGTCTTCCTACTCCTCGTCGGGGAAGCTGAGCCTCTCGCAACGACGCGCTGCGGGCAAGCTTTCGGCGCGACCGCGCGAGCGGTGGTCTGGGGGTGCTCCGGTCACGGCCATCCGCTCGCTGCCTCCAGGCGAAAGGAGAAGTCACGCGCCGCGATCAAAGATCGGCCGCGCCCGCACCAGCACGTCTACGACCGCCGGCGATTGAGACTCAGGACGTCGGGTGAACCGAATGATCTCGATGTCGTTCACCATCGCGCGCAGCGCGTGGTCGTCCTCCTTACTTACGTCGGCAAGCTGATACGTGAGCCGCTCGAAGGCACGCCCAGCTTCCTCGATGCTGATGCCGTCCGCCTCCAGCCTTCGCCGGAGAGCCTCCAACTCATCGCGCAGCTCGGCGTCGCCCATCGCGCGCATCCTGCCCGATTCGCTTCCGCGTTGAGGCAATAGCGGCACCGAGCGCCGTGGACTACGACAGGCGCTTTCGCAGGTTCACAGACCGCTCGTCGTAACCCATCCGACGCGTCCAGAACGGGAATGACAGCGGACTCGCCCGATAGGTCGTCGCCTCGGCGAAGAGGGCGCCGTTCGCTAGACCCCACGCTTCCGCCGCGTCCACGAGTTGAGCAGCGATGCCTTTCCGTCGATGAGCAGCGCTGGTAACGACGTAGTCGATTCGGACGCGGCGCCGGGTGATGCCGGCGTCGATTTGTCGTGCGGCGTCCTCTGATGGTTGCGCCAAGGCCGCCCATAGGGCGCCAACGACTTGGCCTTCCGCCTCAGCGACGAGGGCGAGGACATCCTCGACGGGGTCGCGCAGCTCGCGGTCGAGTTCGGCGGCCAGTCCTGCAAGGTCGGGCCGTTGAAAATGCTCAGGCGCGAGTTCCGCGTAATACGCGCCCCATTTCCTCGTGTAACGCAGCGAGCGCCGCCCCGTCGCCTGGATGCGCTCTACGAACCGAGACCGGCACGGCGCGAGTGTAGGCGCTCGCCGCTCCGAGGCAAAGGGAGCAGCGACGAGTCCGGCCAGAGTGACGCTTGTCGACGACGGAAGCGCGTATCCACGGTTCCGGCCACGGGGTCCTTCGCGACGCCGAGCGTTCCGCACGGCTCGGCTAGTAGGTTCGCCGTGATGAATGTGCCGGCGAACGATCCGCGAGACCAGCTGGTCGGTCTTTCACTTCAGCCAGGCCAATCCCGAGGGGGACGGACAAGATGACGTGCCGGCCTTGCTGCGGCGAGTCGCGGACACGATCGAGGGACGTGGCGCAGTCGATGTCATGGACATCACCTTCGAGAAGGAGATCACGGCGGAGGGGCCGTGGCCATCGCTGACGGTCTATTACGACCGCCGCGACCAGCGGAGCAACGACTAGCACTTTCGGCGGGAACGCTGGCCGCCGCCGGTCCGCCGAAAGTGCTGTTTCTCGACGAAGTCGCGCTTTTGGGGCCCCATAACAGCAGCCACCGCGACGACTGCTCGTCGCGCAAGCGAAACGGGCGGGGACGCTATTGCCGTAGACGTTCGACCCGCTGGCCGGTGACGTCGGCGATCAAGTCGAAGTCTTTGTCGTCGTGCAACACAACCAAGCCCGCACTCTCCGCGACCGCGGCAATAAGCAGGTCGGGAATCGACGGGGCGCGATGGGTTCCACGCTCCGCGAGCACGCTCAACACCTGCACCGCCCGGTCCTCGGACACCGGCGTCGCATACTCGACCGGCATCGACGCGATCGGCGGTTGCGCGTAGCCGGCACGCAACTCCGCAGCGTTCCGAGCCGAGTACCCCACCTCGAGCAATGTGACCGTCGCGATCCGCACCAGTCCCCGCTCGATACGGCTCGCCCAGTCCTCGGCATCCGCACTGGCCCCGAGACGCACCAACGCCGATTTGTCGACCAGCCAGCCCGCCCCTTCCGCAGCGGGGTTCACGACCACGCGCCGCGCATGACCTCGGCGTCACCGAGGTCCCGGAACCGCGACGAGAACCGCTGCAGATCCCCGACCTTCACCGGACTCGTCGACCGCGCTGCATCCTGGCTCAACCGCCGACGCAGGTACTCAGTGCGCGACAACCCCTGCCGTGCGGCATGAGCATCAATCCGAGCCAGATCCTCGGCCGGAACATCACGGATCAACACGTCAGGCACACCTTGATGATATCGCTAGCTATCGCTCCCGGCTAGGGACTCGCCGAAGTAGCGCTTTTCGACGATTTCGTCCCTTCAGCCCGAACGCTCGCCCGGGCCTGATGCGCTCCCGCCATCACGCGGACGTGCAAGCGGCTCGTCGGTCTGAGCCGTTCCGCGGCGTTGCTGCATAGGCTGTGATCTCGAAGTCGCCGGCGGCCGTGCGCCCGCGCGAGGAGGCAGCGGATACGGTGCGTGCGTGTCGACCTACACGCTCGTGATGCCGGATGGGCTCGAAGATGACGCCTGGCTATTTGAGACGAAAGGCTGGCTGCCAGGCATAGCGATCGTTGTCGGCGACGTGCGGTACGAGCCCGACTTCTACGACCCCGTCCGCTACGCGCAGACGCTTGCCGACGACGTCGAGGTCGATGGCTTCGCCGTTCCGGAGAACGTCGTCGTGGTCTCAGCGGTCACGCCAACGGAGATCCGGCTAGCGGTGGAACGACTTGCGGCGACGGGGTTCGCATCGCTGCGCCCGGTGTCGGGGCTACCAGGCCCCCGCGCCCGCCCGAACAGCGGACACGCCGTTGCTCGGGATGGAGATCGAGATGGATCCCGCGTGGGCGGCACCGAAGCGGCCGAGACGACGAAGAAGGCGATCATCCACTTCGACGGCGGCGGGCTGAGCCCCGGCCCGGTGACGGCTGCCTGCACCGTCGAGCTGAGTGACGGTTCCCTCGACCAAGCCGTCGAGCACTTTGACGAAGGAACCCACAACACTGCCGAGTGGCAGGCGTTCATCCTCGGGCTCCGCGTGGCACTGAAGCACGGCGAGCGTCACGTGCTCGTCAAGGGCGACTCGCTGATCGTGGTGAAGCAGATCACGCGCGAGTGGAAGACGAAGAGCCCGGCGCTGCAATCTCTGCGGGCGCAAGCAGACGATCTGCTGGCACTCTTTGAAACTTGGCGGGTCGAATGGATCCCGCGCAAAGAGAACCACCGCGCCGACAAGCTCGGACGGGCGCGATGAGCCCTCGTCCACTGTGGCAGGAGCAATAGCGGCCGAGAGGCGTCGGCTCGGGTCGGCCGAAAGATCCGTTTTCGACGTTTTGAGCACCTTCTGCTGCGTGACTCGTGCGCGGTTTATGCGGTCGTCTTGACATCGGTGGTTGGAGTTCGAGACGAATGAGAATCTCGTGAGGCCAGTGGCGTGTCGCTTGCGAGTGGACGTCGGGGCTGATCTTCAGATCCGGAGTCTTGGCGCTCGATCAGGAGATGTCGATGCGTCGTCCACCAGCCCCGCCGAGAGTTCGCGGATCGCTGCTACGACATCGCGCGGTACTCGCTTGCCCTCCTCGACGATGATCCAGGCGAGCGCGCGGACTCCTTCGGCCGGCTCGTCGTGATCGATGAGGTGCGCAACTTCCTGCTGCTTCGAAGGTGTCGGCTCGCCACCCAGCGATGCGAGCAAGCCGCGGACCCGGCGGCTGTATTCGTCCAACGAGCTCACGGGTTCCGTGCCACGTTGGTCGGTACCCGGTCCAGATCTCGCCACGGCGCAAGAGCACCTCAATGTCGATGCCGCTCCTCGTACCAGTGACGAACTCATCGCCGCCGCGTCCGGGTCGGGCGACCGACGCTGGGTCAGTCGCGACGTCGGAGATCTCGTGCATGATCCGGTCGTCAGACCAGGCGGCCGGGAACTCCGACTTGCGAGGAAACCCCGTGCTGGGGCGGTGCCCGCCACCGTAAGTGCCGTTCGTCCGGACCTCCCCGTCAAGGATGTGCCGCCTCCGCGCAGGCGACGCGAGCTCGACGAAGTCGTCTGCGCCCTTTGCGGCATGTTACGCACCGTCGTGCTGCCAAATCGGGCCCGCGTCGATGAGCGCCTCAAGTCGAGCGACTTCATCCTGACTGGACGCTCCGCTGATTACGCAGTCAGACACAAGTTCGCGTGCCTTCGCGAGCTTCTCGAAGACGTTCCAGTCGTCGAAAAACGCCAGCAGCGTTAGTGCCCGTTCTTGCGGGGCCCTGTCCGCTGTTGCGGAGCCGATGCGGTCGATGGATACCACCAGCGCGTTGAGGTCTCGTGCCACGCTCAGTAGCGCCTCGTCTGGCGACACATTTGATTCCGACACCTACGGCCTCCTGACTATTCGAGCGTTGGGGCTCAGAGGGACATCTCCGCGGATGAGCATCTCGTCGGCCCTCGTAAGCGGATTGAACCTGCTGGACACTGACGAGCTCGGCACATCCGTCTCCACGTACGCCTGTCCCCGTCCACGGCCGATGCCGTACTTGGCCTCCGCGTCTCTCGGTGACAGCGGCTTGCGACTCGCGCTCTCACAGAACACACAACCCTGATCATCGGCCTTGATCACGCCGTCTTGTTCGATTCTCTTCGCCCGCGACATATTGGTGTAGTGGCGGACTCGCGTGACATCCTTTGAGACCGCGGCCGCGATGGTGGTCTTGCCGGCGCGTTTGAGGGCGCCTTTGGGGTTGAGGTCGCCGAGGAGTTCGCCGAGTTTGTAGGCGTCTGAGCAGATTTCGACTCCGGCGATGGCACTTCCGGCGCCGAACGTGAGGCTGTCGAGGATGCCCGCGGAGAGTTCGGAGATTGCCATTCCCGCGCTCAGCCCGGTGGGGTCGATGAGGTTGACGGGGTCGTTGAGAACGTAGCCGTAGAGGTTGGTGTCGCCGGCGTTGAAGCCGATCGGGTCTTTGCTGGTCCAGCGGCCGGTTTCGGGGTCGTAGTCGCGGGCGCCGAAACGGATCAGGCCGGTGTCTGCGTCGCGGATACCGCCGGCCCAGCTGAAGGGCTGAAAGCCCGGGCTGGTGTCGCGCAGGACGCGGCCGTAGGGGTCGTAGTCGAGTTCTTGGGCGAGGTCGCCGGTGGCGGTGTCGACGACGACGCGGACGCTGCCCTGGTTGTCCGTGATCAGCCGGTAGGTGTGTCCGGCACGGATGAGGTAGTCGGGGACATGTCCGGCGGTGCCGTAGACGTAGCGCGAGGCGACGCTGACGTCGCCGGCGAGCTCGGCGATCGGGCCCAGCCCGTCGCCGTAGAGGTAGCGCTGCACGAGCGTGCCGTCGATCTTTTTGCCGACGCGGCGGCCGTTGCCGTCGAGGACGTAGTCGATCTCGGTCTCGTCGGGCAGCTCAACGGAGCGCAGCTGCCCGAAGGCGTCGTGCTCGAAGCTGGTAGTGCCGGCGAGGTCGATGCGTTGGGCGAGTTCGCCGGCCGCGGTGTAGTGGTAGTCGGTGCTGCCGCGTTCGGTGAGGCGGTCTTGGTCGTCGTAGTCGGCTTCGACGGCGGTCGCGGAGCCGGTCGTGTCCTGGGTGCGGTTGCCGTTGGCGTCGTAGGCGTAGCTGCGCCAGGGATCCTCGTCGCGGGTGACCTCGGTCAGGCGCCCGCGCGAGTCGTAGCCGTATTCGTACTCGTGCGTCGTACCGTTGGTGGTCTCGGTCTTGGCCGTGATCCGGCCGAGCCCGTCGCGCTCGACATTGAGGTCCAGGAGGGTGGCGACACCGTCGGTATAGCTGAGCGTGTCGAGCTCGCCGTACGCGCTGGCCGACTGCGTGCTGGTGATCTCGCCGAGCGTGGTGGCAGAGACGGCGCCGTTGTCGTTGCGACGCGAGATCGTCAGATCGCCGGCGGCGACGAGCAGTCCGTCGTCGTCGTAGTCGAGTGCGGCGCGGCTGGCGCCGTTGACCTCGGTGGCCGTGAGGCGTAGATCGTCGTCGTAGTCGTAGGCGACCTCGCCGGCGATCGGACCCGACCATTGTTCGCTGGTGAGCAGCGGGCCGTCGTAGGTGAAGTTCTGCTGCTGGCCGCCGGGGGCGGTGAGTTCGCCGAGCTTGCGTGCGCCGGTGGCCTGGTAGTCCAGGGCGAGTGTCTCGCCGCCGGCCTCGACGGTCTCGAGGCGTCCGGCGGTGTCGTAGCCGTAGGTGACGGTGTGGCCGCCGGGGCGCTCGACCGTTTCCAGGCGGCCGTCGTCGTCGTAGCTGTAGGCCTCGGCGACGTCGACGTGCTCTGCCGATGCGGGCGGGTTGTATTGCTTGGCCTTGCCGCCGTCGGTGTAGTCGAACGCGTGCGACGGCCGCTGCGGCGGCGTGATCGACTCCAGCCGGCCGGCACCGTCGTAGTCGAAGGCGATCTCGCGGCCGTCGGGCAGCGTAGTCGTGGTCAGGCGACCGACAGCGTCATATTCGTACTCGCGCTCGTAGCCCTCGGGGCCTTCGACGCTGGCGAGGTTGCCGTCGGCGTCGTAGTCATAGGTCCAGGTGCGCGTGCCCTGGGTGCTGGTCTGCAGCCGCCCACGATTGTCGTAGTCGTAGGTGGTGATCGTGATGCCGGGCAGCGTGGTCGTCAGCGGCCGCCCGAGCGTGTCGGTCTGGATCGTGAAGGCGCGCTCGAGTGGGGACTCGAGCGTGAACGTGCGGGTGGAGGCGGTGTAGGTTCCGGTCGTGGTGTGCCCGTTGGCGGTGACCTTCTCCTCGAGGGTCGTGAGGCTCAGCGGCTGCGAGGGCGTCGCGAGCTGCGCGGTGCGCTGGATCGTCGACTCGGCGCGCAGCCCACCGGGAGTCGTGACGGTCGCGGTCATGGCGACCGGAGCTTGCGTGCCCCAGCGCGGATCGCCGCCCTCGATGAGGGTGGAGATCGTGCCGTCGGCGTGGGTGACGGTCGTCGTGCCGCGGCCGCGGATCGCTTCCGTCGTGGCTCCGGTGGGCTGGGCGACGGAGCGGTGCGCGGCGCCGTCGTCGCCGGTCTGCAGGCTATGGGTGCGGACGCGACCGAGCGCGGTGGTGACCGTGACCTGCTGGCCTTGGAGCGTCTCGGTGCGCGCGAGCGTCTTGGTCTCGCCGTCGGGGCTGCTGTCCTCGCGCAGGCGACCGTCGGGTTCATAGGCAAACGTCGAGGCAAACCCGCCCGGGCGCTCGAACTCGGTCAGCAATCCGCCCGCCGCGTAGTCGAGCGCGTGTGTCGCCGCTGCGGGGTCAGTGACCGCGCCGAGCCAGCCGTCGCTGCGGATCGTGAGTTCCGTGCGTGCCCCGTAGGGCCCGACGATCGCTTCCGCGTGGCCGCTGCCGTCGCGCTCGATCTCGGTCTCGTTGTCGTCGCCGTCGCGGATCAGCGCTAGCCGGCCGGCTCCGTCGTAGTCGAAGTCCAGCAGCGTCGCGCCGGTGAGCGCGTTGACCGTTTCCATGTGCTGGCCGGTGGCGTCGAAGCGGTAGAGCTCGGTACCGTCGCTCGACGGGATCGCGATGTCTTCGGCCTGGAAGCCGGGCATGCCGCTGCCGACCGTTCGCAGCGTCTCGATGGTCGAGTCCGAGAAGTACATCGTGCCGTCGCCGGCGAAGGCGATGTCCTGCGCGTCTGGGAGGCAGGCCTGCGCGGCCGGCCCGCCGTCGCCGACGTCGCGGATATTGATGCCGCCCGGACCCGGCTTGTCTGGCCGCGCGCAGTCGCCGCCGCCGACGACGCGGCGCACGATCCCGTCCGGGTCCACGCGACGGATCCGGTTTGCGCCTCGCTCGGCGATGTAGAGCAGTCCGTCGGGTCCGAACTCCAGCGAGGCGACGTGTTCGAGGTTGGCCTCGGCCAAGGGCACGTTCTCGAGGTCGACGCTCTGGCGCCCGGCGACCTCGGCACTGGTCCCGTCGGTACGCAGGCGCAGCAGCCGCGTGGGACCGAGCAACTCCGATCCAGCGACCCACAGTGTCCCGTCCGGGGCGAGCGCGATCGACGTCGTGTACGGCCCGAGCCACGTCGAACAGGCGGGAGTGATGCATGCGGCGGTGCCGTAGACGGTGGTGATGTTGCCGCTGGCGTCGACTTTGCGGATCCGGCCGTGACCTTGATCGGCGATGTAGAACGACCCGTCAGGCGCGGCCGCGACATCGACGGGCGAGTCCAGGCCAGCGTCGGTGGCGGGGCCGCCGTCGCCCGCGAAGACAGTGGTTCCATTGCCGGCCACCGTCGTGATCGTGCCGTCGGCGGCGATGCGGCGGAATCCGGTTGTTGGCCTGGTCAACGAGCAGCAGACTCCCGTCGGGGAGCAGCTCAAGCTCCGCCGGGCCGTCGAGCCCAGCCTCGGTCGCCGGTCCGCCGTCGCCGCTGAAGGTGCCGGTGTACCACGCCACGCTTGGATCCGGAGGGTCGCCGGCGAGCAGCTCGATCTCGCCATCGGGAGTGCGTTTGAAGACCTGGTCGGCGTAGAAGTCGGCGATGTAGACGGTGCCGTCGGGACCGACTTCGATGCCGTGCTGAGCCTCGGCGGCGCCGAAGGGACGGATCTCCGGATCAAGGTTCTCGATGACCGCGTTGACGCTGTCGGCACTGCGCGTGGATCCGTCGCCGAGATGCAGCGTCTGCGAAAGCGGGTCATAAGCGTGATGGTCGTCGAGCGTCCAGCCGCCCAGGCCCGCCGCACGGGCGTCCCAGGTCCCGAGGTCGTGTTGGTATTCACGCCACAGCGTCTGCGGCCCGCGGGTGGCCACGGGCATCGTCACCCACCCGTCACCCCCGCCCCCGCCCTCCTCGCCGCCGCCGACGCTGCCTCCCAACCTGCGGTCGCCAAGGGGATCGGGCATCGCGCCCCAGGACGAGTTAAACGCGCTGTCGCCGCCGCTTGCGAGCTCGTTGTCGGCGAAGGTGTACGGGACCGCCGTGGCGTAGACGACGTCGTACTGGTAGCCGACGCGCACGCGCGCAGTCTGCGTTCCCTGCACGGTCCGGCCAAAGGCGTCCTCGCCGTCCCACGTGAACCGGTACTGCAGATCGGGAGTCGCGGCGAAGGACTCCTTGAAACGCCGGCCGGCGATCCGGGTCTCGACGACGATCTGCTCAAGGTCGGGATGGACCGTGTCGCCGATCAGCTTCATCCGCAAGCTACGCCCGGCGGCGCTCGCCGGGGTCCGGTCGCTTTCGTAGTTCAGCGAGAACGGGGTGCCGGCCACGTCGATGCTCTCGCCTAGCGTCTGGTTCTCGCAGCCGATGTTCGAGCCCGCGCTCGAGCAGTCCTCGTCGGTCTGTTCGTCGATCAGTTCGCCGTCCGGGCCGTAGGCGCCGCTCGGCATCCGAAACGGGTAGTTGCCGTCGATCGGCGTGAAGTGCGTCATCGTCAGCCGCGAGAACTCACTGCCCGGGTCATAGAGCTCGGCCAGACGTTCCTGCTCGGCCTCGTCGATCCCGATCTCCTCGAGCTCCGAAGTGGTCGACGCGACCCCGGTGCCGGTGACGTCGAGTACGGCGACCCCGCCCGCTTCCGAGAGGATCTTCACGATGCGCCCGTCGGCCAGCGGCCGCCACGCATGCGCGCGTCGGTCGTAGTAGCCGGTCGGGACGTTCACGCCGACCGGGACCTCGAGGAAGTTGTCGGTGTAGGCCGCGACCGGCTTGCTGAACTCGACCGTCTCCGCGCCCGCGGCCAATGCCTCGTCGAGGCTGAACTCGGCGGCGTACGTGTAGGCCGTGGTCGCCGGCAACTCGCCCGGCATCTGCTCCGGGCCGCTGTCGCCGACGGTGAACTCCGTGACCCGCACCGTCGCGTCCTCGACCGGCTCGCGATCACCGTTGGGCAACACCAGCTCGGCGGCGGTCTCGGGCGCAAACAACAGCGTCGTCGTGCGCTCTCCGTCGTCGTCGACGACCTCGCTGCCGTGCGCGACCTGCACGGTCTCGCTCTCGCCGTCGAATTCGAGCTCGGTCGCGTTGACGTCCAGCGGCGTCAGCACGACGTCGTCGACCCACACGTAGTCCTGCCACGGGACCTCGACGGCGCGCTCGCTGGCGAGATGGCCGTCGAGCTCGTAGCGCACGGCCAAGGCCGCGCCGCCGTTGACGGCCATGTAGAACTGACCGTCGGCGAGCGTCTCGGTCGCCCCGAACTCGGGATGGCCGGGAACCGTGATCCGCACGCCCGCGAGCGCGTCCCCCTCGGGCGATGCCACGTGTCCCCGAAGCACAGCGGCGCGAGTGGGCGCGATCGTGCCCTCCTCGACGCCCGACTGCACCGCGCCCGGCCCGTCGTAGAGAAACGACGTCGCATCGGCCAGCGACGTCGTCGAGGTCGCCGACAGGGCAGGCGCCGGCGGGGTCGGATCGGGCGCCTCCTCGGGCAGCGTGTACTCGATCGTCAAGTCCGGCGTATCGAGGAACTCGTAGCCGTCGACCTCGTCGTCGATCAAGATCATGCCGTCGTTGTCACGCGCGCCGCTGATCCAGTCCTTCACCAGCGCTTCGATGTCCGCGCCCGACGTCAGCGGGCTGCCCGCGTCGTAGTCGCCACCCGGGCTGGCCCAGGCGTGCACGCCGTCATACGTGTCCCAAGACAGCCCAGACGTGAACCCTCGGCTCAGGGGAAAGGCAACCGGGAAGTCCTCGTCGTCGATATCCCACGACGACTCCGGATCAACAACGGTCACGTCGCTCACCACAGCATCAGCCGGAATCTCCGACAGGTCCCAATGCGCGAGCGTCCGCGCCGTGTACCAATAGTCCAGGCTCGGCACATACCCGACCTGGCCGACATCGCAGCGAGAGCCAAGGTCCAATGGGCCCTCAGTCAATTGCCGCTTCATGATCGTGCACACGCGATCAGGCGCGGTCTCCACCGTCGGGTCCAGCGCAACCGGAAAGCGCCGCGAAGGCGCGTCGAGCCATTCACGGCTGGCTACCAGCGTCAGCGCCCATGCATCGCCATCGGGTTCGAGCGTCGTCTCGATATCCCGCGAGACCTCACCCGCGCCATCGCGCATGAACGGCGCCGAGATGACCATCCGCTGACGCCCGTCCGCACCAAGCAGCGCAATCGCCCCCGAGTCCCGCAAACGCGGCGTCAACCCCGGCCCGACATCCAAGTCGAAAACGAATGTGCCCGTCGCCGCCGCACTCGCAAGCTGCAGCGTCTCCTTGACCCGCGTCGGCTCAGCGACATACTCGACCGCCACCCCAGGCAACACGTCCGCGTAGCGCGCCTCACTGCCCGTCGTCACCGCCGCCGACGGTGCGGCACCACGAAGCCCGAAGCTCACCCAGTTATCGCCCCGCGACACCCGAACCGCAGCCGCGTTCAGCCGCGGCGGGAGCTCAACCGAATACTCCGCCGCGCGATTGCGGATCGCGCCCGACCGCGCCTGAAGCGTCGTATCGATCGGCCGCCAGCGCCCCTCGGCATCGCGGAAGTTGACCGCCTCCACAGAAGCCTCGGTACGTCGCACCCCCTCCGCAAGCCGAAACGTTGTTGACGGAAGTTCAACATCGGCATGTGGGAGTCGTTGGTGGAAGTTCACGGTCGGCACGATCGCCAAGACGTTGACGACCGGGACGGCGTTTGCGGTGTCGTAGGCGGTCGGGACCGGTTCGGGTCGGTCGTGTGCGCGTGGTCGCGCGTCGGGCGGCGTAGTGGTACGGGTTCCAACACGCGTTGCCCCTGCCCGTCACCGATGTTGTGTGACAGGGTCGCGGGGCGTGCGCGTGTGGACGATTCATGCTCGTGGTGGACACCGACCCTCGCAGCGTCGAGGCCCAGTTGGAGGCCGGCCGGCTGGCCTGCCCTGGCTGTGGCGGGCGCTTGTCGCGCTGGGGCTTTACCGCCGCGCGGACGGTGCGCATGCGCGATGGCGAGCGCTCGTTGCGCCTGCGCCGCGCGTGCTGTCGCGGTTGCGGAGCGACCCACGTGCTACTTCCGGCCTGCCTGACGGCGAGGCGACGCGATGGTGTGGAGGTGATCGGCGACGCGCTGCACCGCGCCGCGCTGGGCGAGGGGCATCGCCGGATCGCCGGGCGGCTCGGACGCCCGCCCGACACGGTCCGCGGCTGGCTACGCGCCGCCCGCCAGCGCGCCGAACCGTTGCGGGCCTGCGCGGCCCGCTGGTACGTGGCGCTCGATGTCGAGTCAGGTCCGGTCACGCCGCAGCGCTCGTCGCTTGCCGACGCGGTCGAGGCGCTGATGCTGATGGCACGCGCGTGGCGGCTGCGCTTCGGCGCGGAGCCGCTCGGGGCGTGGGAACGCGCGCAATGGCTGACCGGCGGGGTCCTGTCCTCGGCGTCGCTGCTGCCGCCGTAGCCGCGTTTAGATGTGGTCGTGCCCCCGGCACGACCTGAACGCTGATCAGCTCTGACGATGGGCGGGGTCAAGCGCCGCCACCCACGATCGGGGGTCCGACCGCTGACGCACCTCGGCGCTTTACGCCGACCAGCGGCAGAGCTACACCGTCCCGGCCCTGGGCGTCCTCGCGCGCTCGCCGCGACCTTCGGTCGTTATGTCGTTCGGTCGCAGCGCCCTTTCCTCGTTTCCTCGTTCGCTCGTTGACGCCACTTCATGCCGACGAAGAACGTCACGCCCATGCCGGATCACGACTTCCGACAACAGGGTCCAATTGGAGCGTTTGGCGAGAACCAGTGCGTAGTACGAGGGCGTTGTTTTCGGGTGCTTGTTCGCACCCGGTCGAGTCGCGCTCGATCGATCTCGCTCGAGCGGTCGGTTGCTAACCCTGCGCATCGGCCGCCGGCAGGCCCGCGAAGACAGAGACGTCGCATGCCGCGGCGACCTCGCCGTGCGTGCCAGAGCCTTGTCGCCGTTCGTCGACATATTGGAGATGTCGACGTTCGCCGACAGGAGAGGAGTGTCGGCGTACGTTGACAACTCGCTGATGTCGCCGTACGGTTACACCGATGGCGACACGTATCGGCTCGCTTCACGATCTCGCCGCCGCGATGCGCGGGCGCCGTCAGGAGCTCGGGCTCAGCCAGGCGCAGCTTGCGGCGCGCGCGCACGTGTCGCGCGCGTGGGTCAACGCGTTCGAGGCAGGCAAGCCGGCCGCTGAGCTGCGCCTGGTCCTTGCCGTCGTGGATGCGCTCGGCCTCGAGCTCCAGCTCGGCGACCGCGAGGACGGCTCGCCGCACGGCGCGACCGTCGACCTCGACCAGCTGCTGGACGACTACGAGCGTCCATGAGCGAGCTGGCAGTGATTCTCGGAGACAGAGTCGCTGGAACGCTCACGCGCCTGACCGGCAGTCGGCTGCGCTTCGACTACGCGGACGACTACGGTGCGGGAACGCCGCTGTCGCTGTCGATGCCGGTTCAGGTGCGCTCGCACCCGCACGGGGTGGTGGCGCCATGGCTGTGGGGCCTGCTGCCGGACAACGAGGCGGTGCTGCGCCGCTGGGCGCGCCAGTTTCACGCATCGGCGGCCTCGCCGTTCTCGATGCTGTCCACCCCGGTTGGTGAGGATTGCGCCGGTGCTGTGCGCTTTGCGAAGCCGGAGGATGTCGACCGGGTGCTCGCGCGGGCGGGTGCTGTGGCGTGGCTGGACGAGCGCGGCGTCGCGGCGCGCCTGCGAGAGCTGCAGGAGGACGCCACCACTTGGCTTGGGAGGACCTTCACCGGGCAGTTCAGCCTCGCCGGCGCGCAGGCGAAGACGGCGCTGCTGCGGAGCGGGGATCGCTGGGGCGTGCCGTCCGGGTCGACGCCGACGACCCATATCCTCAAGCCCGCTGTCGCCGGCCTCGACGACCATGACCTCAACGAGCACCTGTGCTTGGACGCCGCCCGCCGAGCCGGCATGAGCGCCGCGCGCACGACCGTCTCGCGCTTCGACGGAGAGACCGCGGTGGTCGTGACCCGCTATGACCGCGTCGAGCGCGACAGCGGCATCGTCCGCGTCCACCAGGAGGATCTGTGTCAGGCGCTCTCGGTGTCGCCCGATCGCAAGTACGAGAACGAGGGCGGCCCGGGTGTCGAGCGGGTCGCGGCGCTGCTGCGCGACGCGCTGCCCGCGAGGGAGTCCGGGCGTGCCGTCCGCCGCTTCGCCGATGCGCTGATCTGGAATTGGCTGATCGCCGGCACCGACGCGCACGCGAAGAACTACTCGCTGCTGCTCGCCGGCGACCAGGTACGGCTGGCGCCGCTCTACGACATCGCCTCCGCGCTGCCGTACCCGGACCTGCACGTGCGCCGGCTCCGGTTTGCCATGAAGCTCGGAGGCGACTATCGCGTCGAGCTCTGGCAGAACCCGTGGCCGCGCGCCGCCCGCGAGCTGCGGCTCGACGCTGAGGAACTTTCGGCGCGGGTCGACGACCTCGCGCAGCGAGCGCCCGACGCATTCGCCGACGCCGCTCGCGACCCGCAGGTGACGGCCCTCGCCCGCCCGCTCCCTGCCACCCTGGCGGACCAGGTCGCAGACCGCGCCAGGCGCTGCCGCGAACTGTTGACGCGAACGCCCCGTCATGAACGGTCCAGCTCGAGTCCCGTCCGGGTGGAGCATCTCGCCGCTATCGCTCGTCGCGCATAGGAGCAGCGACATCGCGGCTCGCGAACGGCCGCCGATCCCGGCCAATTGTGCGTTCCGGCCGCGTCGATACCTCCCCATTGAAGGAGGAGTGCCCGAGCCCTGCGGCGGCATAGCCTTGACGTACGTGGCAGACTCGCACTCAAAAGAGCGATCGAACTGGCGCCGCGTCGAGTCGACCACTACGCGGTCGACCAGCGCCGCCAAGTACTCCTCGCGCCTGTCGTGCTCCGAGTGAGGCGTCAGGACCGCATACCGCTGCCCTTTGAATCGGAAGCGACGCCCGTAGTGGTCGGCCGCTGCGTAGTCGTTCACGACGTACGGTGCTTGCGGTCGAGCACTTCCCCTTGGGACCAGTGTGGCGTGCGCAAATCTCCGGCGACTCGCCGACATGCGTGTATCGAGATGCGCTTCGCGCGAACCGCGTTTGACGGCTGGAATCGTCGTGAAACAGAAAGGTGTTGTCGCGCGCTGCCGTCGTCCCTCGCGTGCAAGGCGCCTGGCCGGGAATCAGACCGTCTCTCGTGTGCGAAGGCGGAGCGGGCCGCCGCGTGTACCGTACCCTGTGCGGACGTCTGCAGTAATGGACGCACCGAGTCGGTGAGGCGCAGGGCGGCACGGCGAACCCATCTCGAGGGGAAACGATGAATGGACTTGTTTGCGCTACAACGGCACCGCAGTGGCTGGCGGCGATCGGTACGGTCGGGACGTTGTCAGCAACAGTCGGGTTGTACTGGCACGACCGATTTCGCCGTCGGGCCGATGAGGTGCGGCGCCAGGCAACATTAATTTCGGGCTGGACGGAGCAGGTTCAACCTGGTGACAAAAAGCGCCGCGTTACGCTGTCGAACCTTAGCGATGCACCTGTGTACGAGGTCAATGTGTTCGTCGAGCCAGACGATCACCGACGCGCGAAGAACACTTTTCACCAAACGTTGTTGCCACCGAAGCAGGAGACGCCTCGCGAGCTGTCGCGCAGGAATCCCGATGACCCGGGTCCAAGCTTCAGGCCCCTTGTCTATTTGTATTTTACTGACCAGCGGGGGAAGCGCTGGTTGCGTAGACAAAATGGCGAGCTTGAGGAGACGTCCAAGCAGTTCAATGACCAACTGCGTCCCGATGGGTCCGCGGGTGAAGTCTCGTAGATTCGGGCCCTCGGAATTCACTCTCAGACCATGTTGTGTCGCGGGTTCACGTTAGCGACATAGCCGTTGCAGATCTGCCAATCGGCGGCTAGGAGTAACTGCCCTTTCGCGTGAGGCTGTCGCACAAAGGGGGTGCTGTCCGGCGGGTTTAAGAGGATTGCGGTCATGCCGCAGAACTTCTTGGCGTGTGATCGTGAGCAGTCGTTCTTGTTCCCGCCTGACGTCCGCGAGTGGCTGCCGGAGAACCATCTCGCGTGGTTTGTGATCGACGCGGTCGGCGTGATCGACACGTCGCCGTTTTACGCGGCCTATCGCGCGGACGGGCACGGTCGCGCGGCGTATGAGCCGTCGATGATGATCGCGTTGTTGCTGTATTGCTGGTCGCGTTGGGTGCGGTCCTCGCGCGCGATCGAGCGGGCGTGCGTCGAGGACGTCGCGTGCCGGGTGATCGCCGCGCAGCAGCGCCCGATCACGCGACGATCGCGCGCTTTGTCGTGCGTCACGAGCGCGCGCTGGGCGAGCTGTTCGGTGAGGTGCTGGCGCTGTGTGCCGACGCCGGCCTGGCGACGGTCGGGGTGGTCGCGATCGACGGCACCAAGGTCCACGCCAACGCCAACCGCGACCGGACGATGGACTACGAGCAGATCGCGCGCGCGATCGTCGAGGAGGCGATCGAGACCGACGCCGCCGAGACCGCCGTGCACGGTGAGCGTCGCGGCGACGAGCTGCCGGAGATCGTGGCGACCGCGCACGGCCGCCAAGGCTGGCTGCGCGCCGCGCGCCAGCGGCTCGAGCAGCAGCGCGCGCAGCGGCCGAGCCGATCCGCGCGCGCGGCCGCGCGGTTGCTTGAGGCTAAGCGCCGCCTCGAGGAGGAGCTCAGCGCCGAGCGTGAGGCGAACGCGAGCTACGAGGCCTACCGGGGGCGCGGCGTGATGCAAGACGGCCGCCGCTTCGGCGGGCCCCCGAAGCCCTACACGCCGCCAGCGGACGCCGCGGGCAAGATCAATCTCACCGACCCGGACTCGCAGTTGGTGCACGGCATGCGCGGCTGGCGTCCAGGGCTACAACGCCCAAGCCGTCTGCAACGAGCAGTACCTGATCCTGGCCGCCGAGGTGATGACCGCCTCCCCGGACTTCGGGCACCTCGGCCGATGGTCACCGCCGCCCGCGCCGAGCTCGCCGCCGCCGGCGTCACCAGACCCCGGAAGTGGTGGTCGCCGACGCCGGCTACTGGCATCTGGAGCAGATGAACGAGATCACCGGCGACGGCATCCCGGTCCTGATCCCGCCCGACTCCAGCCGCCGCAAGAACCCAACACCCGGCCGGGCTGGACCGGCGGCGCCTATGACTTCATGCGCTCGGTGCTCGCGACCGAGCGCGGCAGCGAGCTCTACAGGCAACGCAGCGCAACTGATCGAGCCGATCTTCGGTCACACCAAACACAACCGCGGATTCACCCGCTTCGCCCGACGCGGCCGAGCCGCCGCACGGACCGAATGGCGCCTGATCGCGACCACCCACAACCTCCTCAAGCTCCACCAGCACTTCACCACCACGGTCACCTGACCGCGGCGGCCCGAGCCGCCCCGGGGGCCGAGCCCGACCCCCGGCCGGCCGATACTCGCGTCGACCGACGCGCCGAGCCATCCGGCGCGCCGGACGCGGCCGGCAAGATCGCCTCAAATCACCTACGGCCACCGGGCCACTGTCCCGTGTCAAGAATTTGGGACGTTCTGGCGCGTTGGGAGTGTGGCGTCGACGTCATGCCGGGGCCCGGGTGTAGCGATCGATCGGTAGCGCCCAGTCGATCGTCTCGTGCGGGCGTTCGTGGTTGTAGACGTGCTGGTAGGCCGCGATCTCGGAAGCCAGCGCAGGCCCGTCGGCGATCTCGTGCAGATAGAGGTGCTCGTACTTGATCGCCTCGTAGCAGCGCTCGATGACGCCGTTGGTGCCAGGGCTGCGGTGGCGGGTGCGGACGTGCTCGAACTCCGGCCGGGAGTCGATGTAGCGCGCGAACGCGCCGGCCTTGTAGCAGGGACCGTTGTCGGTGACGACGCGGATCGCGCGGACCTCGCCGGTGACGGTGTCGATGAGGTCTTCAATCAACGGGCGGCCGAGGAGCTCGCCGGCGTGCTCGCGCGCGGTCTCCAGCGCGGCGACGGCCTCGCGCCAGGTCTTGGTCGCGGTCACCGGACAGGCGATCAGCAGCTTGGCGGCGTAGTCGACGACCCCGGAGAGCTGCCAGGTGCCGCCGCTGGTGGTCTCGAACTCGCTGAAGTCGGTCTGCCAGACGCGGTTGCGGCGCGTAGGCGGATCGGCGAAGGTGGCCTTGCGGGCCTTGGCCAGCTCGCGCCGCTCGGCCTGGTAGCGGGCGGGCTGGATCAAGCCGCGCTCGGCCAGGATCCGGTAGACGGTGCGCTGGCTGACCTCATGGCCGGCGGCGACGGTCCGCGCCCAGATCTTGCGGTGCCCCCAGGCCGGGTACTGCAGCGCAAGCGCGTGCACGACCGCCACCACCCGGTCACTGACCGGCCGCGGCCACGGGCCCTTCGCGGCCGCGCCGTGCAGGTGGCGCGAGCGATGCCGGTACCACGTGCTCGTCGGGACCCCGGCGAGCTCACAGAAGCGCGCGACCGAGAGCCCGGCCTGCTCGCGCATCACCTCAAGCTGCGCCCAGGAAACCCCAGGCCGTCGCGCTCGAGCAGCCGCAGCCGCACATGCGCCTCGCCGAGCGCGCTCATGGTCTGCTCCAGCTCGCGCTCCAGTTGCGCCTCGCGCCCCGACGGGCCACGCGACGCGCCGGCCTGCAGCGCCTCCATGCCGCCCGCGACGAACTGATCGCGCCACTTGGCCACCGAGGTCTCCGAGCACTTGCTGCGCCGCGCGATCTCCGCGATCGGCGCCTCCCCACGCAACACGCTGAGCACGATCCGCTGCTTCTCCGCAGCGCTGAACACCGGAGGACGAGCCACCAACACGCTCCTTCATCGATCGGGACAAGCCAAACCAAACTAACCACTGTCCCAAAAACGATGGCACGGGAGAGATCAACCCGACCCCCCGCTCGACGACACCCAGGTCGCGAGCGTCCAGGCCGCCGCAGACAGAACCCTCGAACGCCCGGGGGTCTCAGACGCCCGTACGCGCGTGACGGGCGACTCGCCCTCCGGGGCTCCTCACCCATCACGCGCGTAGCCAGGCCCATCCCCTACAAGATTCGATGGTCACCGACCAGCATTATTCGATGGACATCGGCAAAGCGACCGGCTGGGAAGGTCGCTCCGTGCGATCTGCGTGGGTGCGATTGCGTGGTAGGTGACGACGGTGCGATCGTTGGCCGCTGTCCAGACGGTAGTTCGCGAGATGCCTGCGCCGTGAGCACGACGCGCATCCACCTGGAGCCACTGATCGAGCGATTCGTTGCCGGAGTCGAATTGCGATACGTCGTGGTCGTCGGTGAGCGCCTGCGAAATCCAGTCGCTCACTGGCGGGTGTACCGGCGCGGGGTTCGCGCGGCGTCAGCGAGTCGCGGTGCTTCGTCGGGTTCATCGAGCGCTGTGATGAGGGCGTCGAACTGGTCGGCCGGCATCAGCGTGAGATCGGCGCGGCCTAGCACGCGTCCAGCTTGGTCTGTCGCCGCTTCGAGCACGAACGCAGAGACGGACAGGCGGCAGGCGGCGGCCGCGGCGGTGATGAGCGCCTCGCTCGTGCCGTCGGTCACGGCCTGTCTCCCCGATGCGACGAAAGCCCTGGCAATCCGGGGCTTTCGTCGTTTCTGGCGGATCGTCAGCGCCGGTCGCGGGGTGCAAACGGCGTGCAGTTTCTGCGCGTCCGGCCCCCTGGAGGCGATCTGACCGGCGGGTGCGGGTTGCGACCCGCGCACCGCGCAGTCCGCCAAGATGCGGGCCATGAGACGCGTCGTGATCTGCGCGGCCGTGGTCGGCATCGCGCTGGTCGCGGGGTGTGGCGGCCAGGCGGCGCCGCGCACCGGCGAGCCCGCGCCGCCCGAGGCCGAGCGGGCGCCGCTGGTCGTCGTCGGCGACTCGCTCGCCGCGGGCCGCTTCGCTGACACGCGGACCGACGCGTTCCCGCAACAGGTGGCCGCGGCGCTGCAGGACCCGCTCGAGGTGCTCGGCGTCCCGGGTGCCACGACCGCCGCGCTGGCCGCGCGGGAGCTGCCGGGGGGTGGGGCCGTCGTGGTCGTCGAGGCCGGGACGAACGACTTCCTGTTCCAGACTCCCCGGAGGCAGTTCGCGGAGGACTATCGCGCCCTGCTGGCGAAGGTCACGGCCGCGTCTCCCGGCGCCCGGCTCGTGTGCCTGACCACCTGGGTCCCGGGCGCCGTGGCGGACCGGCCGGCGGCCAAGATCCCCGCCGCGTCCTATGACGCGGCGATCCGCCGGGCCTGCGGGGCCGGCGTCGTCGCCAACGTCTCGCCGCTGGTCGACTCCGAGCCGCCGACGCGCGGGCCCGAAGGGCGTCCGACGTTCCTCGGCCCGGGCGATGCGTTCCACCCGAACTCGACCGGCCACGCCGCGATCGCGCGTCTGATCCAGTCGCGGCTCTGACCGGCGCTTAGGCGCCGCAGAGATCGTCGATCTGCTTCGCGGACACCTGGATCTTGCGCAGCGCCTCCTCGTCGGTGAGCTGCTCGGTGGCGGTGGACATGTCCCCCGTCGCGGCGGTGATCTTGCCACGCCCGAAGTCGGCGGCGAACATCCGCAGCCCCCGCTCGAGTTGCCGCTGGGAGCTGACGAGCGGCTCCGGCGCATCGGCGAGCTTGATGAGTTTCGCGGAGTCGAGCAGGCTGTCCTGCGCTGTCCCCACCCGCTCGGCGAGTTCCTTCGGGTTCAGCGCCTGGGTGATCGCCTCGGTGGTGTGCCCGACGAGCTGCGAGACCGCCTGGACGGCCTGCTCGAGCACCGCGCAGGCGGCGAGGTCGGCCGGAGACGTCAAGGCGGCGGTGGTCTGCGTCGGGGTCGCCGTCGTGGTTGCGGTGGAGGTGGCGGTGGCGGTGGGCGGCGTGGCCGCCTCGCCCCCGCAGCCGGCCACGAGCGCCGTCGCCGCGAGAACAGACAAGAGAGACAAGAGCCGCATACGTCGAGAAATCCTTGTGGTGAGCGGGGCCCAGGCCCGGGGGCGCTCGCGCGCCCCCGGGTTCCAGGCACCCTTATGGGTTCGTTGTCGACAGCGTGAACGTCACTGTCGCGACGTAACTGCCGGTTCGTAGCGCGTCGGTGGCGGCGATCGGCTGATGCACGCCGATCGACACCAGGTCATGTGACACCGGAGCGTTCCAGCTCGACTTCGAGAAGTCGATCGTGAACGGCTGCGGCATCGTGAACGCGCCGTTGGTCAGGTGGTTCGGACCCGACCAGCTGAGCATCGCGTCGCCCGCCGTGGAGATCACGTCGGCCGTCGTGGATGTGTCGTAGACCTTCGCCACACCCGGCGTGAATGCGCCGAACGAGGCGGGACCGCCGAGCGTCAGCCCGAGCGTCGCCGGGACGGTACCGCCGACCGGCGCGTCCTGGATCGGCGCACCCTGCACCGGCCCGTTGGACGTCGAGACGAACGATGCCAGCTCATCCGAGCTCAGCGTTCCGCAGGGGTCCGCGGCGGGACCGACGGTGGGAGGCTGGGGCTCGGAGGCCGGAGCGACCGCCGGGTAGTAGGTCGGGAAGAAGTTGATCGGCTCCAGTTGCCGGTATGCACCGACATTCGAAGTCGTCTTCGTCCCGTCCTTGGTCACCAGCAGCTTCACGTCATGCCAGCCGGCCTGCGCCGGGAACGTGTGCTGGATCTTGGCGTGGGTCGTCTGCACGACCGGGCTGCCGTCGCCGAAGTCCCAGTAGTACCTGAGACCTTCCGTCGAGCCGTCCTCGGCCCGGCTGAAGCCGGCGTCGTAGGTCACCGTGCTCGTGGCCGTAGCCTTCTTCGGCGACTGCTCGAAGTAGGCGATCGGACGAGCCGGCTTGGCGACCTTTCCTCCGAGCGCGTCGGACGCGACGGCGTACGAGAAGTACGTCGCCACGAACTCGACACCACGCAGCAGGCCCTCGGACGGCTTGTCATAGCCGCCGGGCCCGTGCACCTTACCTCCGGCATAGAAGTTGAGGTTCGGGAAGTTGTCGCTCATCGTGTCCTGCCCGTACAGGAACGAGATCGACGGCTTGCTCGGGTAGCTCGCCGGATACGGGTTCTCAGCGCCACCCACGGCGGGGTTGGTGCTGGAGTCGTACACGCCGATGTTGCCGAGCGACGGGATGCCGCGGTTGCCGAAGGACACCTGGTCGGTGCGACCCGTGCGGTCGTCGTTGACCGGGGTGTACTTGGCCTGGTCCTCCGGCAGATAGGACGGAATGGAGCCAGGGTTCGGGTTGTCCGGTGTTGAGCCGGTGTTCTTGAACATCAGCGGGTTCTCGACCGGGATCGAGTAGTTGTACTTCTCGCCTAGGTCGTGAATGGCCCCCGTGACCGCGCTCTCGACGTTCGTCCGGAACGCCGTGACGTTGGCCAGATTCGCCTGCAGTCGGGCGAAGCCGGCCGTGCTGTAGATCGTGCCGGTGTTGGTCACCGGTGTCGCGTTGATGTTGTTGAACCAGGGACCGACGCCACCGTTGATCAGATCATTGAGGTAGTGATCGGTGCCCCAGTGCAGCGCCGGGTAGTTGATGCCGTTCTGATCGTTGTTCAGAACGCCGACGATCTGGCCCTGCGGGCCGTCGGAGATCAGGCCGCTGGTCGGCCCGTTGACGCTGGAGCCCGCGGCGTGCTCCTTCTGAACGGGTGCCGCGAGGGTGATGCCGGTGCCGAGGTCCTGCGCGGCCACGCCGCTCGCATGGTCCTGCGTGAGCGGATCGGCCAGGGTGACGCCGGTGCCGGTGGCGCCGGCGGTGCCGACGCTCTCGATCATGGCGAACTCCTGCTTGGAGTCCCCGAACGGCTCGAGCCGGATCGGCTCGCCCGCATGCATGTTGGTCACGCTCGCGACCTTGATGTTGGTGTCGCCCGCGGCAGCCGCCGCGGAGAGCGTGGAGGCAGTGCGGACGGCGGTGCCGACCGACTGCACGATGTTGTCTTCGGTATCGGAGTTGTCGATCGCGACGGGCTGGCCGACGGCGAAGATTCCCGATGATTGTGATGCGTTGAGGGTGGAAACGGATGCTACATACAGCTTTGTACTGCCTGAGCTCACCGGCGCCTGAAGGTTCGTCGCTCCTCCACCTGTGGAGGAGTAGAACCCGGAGCCGATGAGCCCCTGTAACTCTGCGTCGTAGACGGCGCTCTTGATTGTACGTTTCGGATAGGTCCCGTTGGTCTCATGCCAACGGAGAACCGAGCCGATCTCCTCCAGGTTCATGAGCGCGCCCATGTTGGAGTCGTACGGAGAGCCCGTGCCCCAGTCGCCCGAGTACATCGAGCTGTAGGGGGTTGCGGAGGTGCCAGGGTTGGGGGCGGAGACGTTCTGGGAGTCGGGGTGGAAAGCGAGCATGACCTGCTGCCCTGGGCAGGCTGCTCCTGGGATCGTGAGCTCCTGGACGTTGATCTGCCAGGTGGACTGCGGGTAGATGTTGTCTCGCTTGGACATCCACTTGCCGAGGACGCCGTTGGGCTGCGCAGTGTCGGATGTGCCGAGGTCGGCCCACCACGAGTTGAATTCCTGCGTGCCGTTGTAGTTCATCGGCAGGTTGTTCTCGTCGCCAGGGGTGCCGAAGGAGCACGACGTCGCCCCGGGCAGGCATCCATCCGAGCCGGCCCGCTTGTAGATGAAGTGCGTCGCGTCGTACCAGTCCTTGGCGTAGATCCAGCTCGCGTCGACGACCGGGTGCGCCGGGTTCGACACCGGGGGAGCGTCAACCGCTGCTCCTCCGCTGGACGTGAGTGCCACTGGCACCGCCGCCGCCGCCAACACGGAGGCGAGGACGAGCCAGCGCGGACGCGCAGCCTTTCTCAAGGTCGAGAGCGCATTCACGGCTGCGCCCCCTCTGCGAGTCCGGGGCTGCCACCGGTGAGCCCCGCCTTGGCGGCAGTGATCAGCGCGGTGCGCTCCGCCGTGGAGAACGTGCCGCAGGCGGGCGTCGCGGGTGCCGAGCCCGACGGGCTGTTGACCGCGAGTGCCTGGCGGTACACACCCCAGGTGGAATCGTCGGAGCCCTTGGCCACGACGAGCTTCACGTCGGCCCACTGAGCGGCCGAGTAGGTATGGGACACGGTCTTGCCGGTCGCGTGCGTACCGTCGCCGAAGTCCCAGTAGTAGGTCAGCCCGTCCGTCGTGCCGTCGGAGCCGCGGGCGAAGCTCGCGTCGAAGCTGACGGTCTTGGTGTCGGTCGGGTTGACCGGGGTGGTCTCGAAGTACGCGACGTTGCCAGTCGGCGCGTCAACCGCACCGGCGTACTTCGAGTTGCTCACTAGCAGCGCGGTGTACGTCGCCGGCAGCTCGAGCGCACGGATGAGCTCCTCCGTGGGGGTGGACTCGTCTTCGACGCCGTGCGGCGCGCCCGAGGCCCACATATTCAGGTGCTCGACCGAGTCGCCGGTCATGCCGACGGGCTGGCCCTCGTTGACCCGGAAAGGCACGCCGCTCGCATGCGCGAACTTCAGCGGCGAGGTCAGGGTCACGCCGGTGCCGGTCGCGCCGGCGGTGCCGACGGACTCGATCTGCCCGACTTCGAGGTTCAGGCCAGTGTCGACCATGAACGGCTGCCCGGCGACGAGGTTGGTGACCGCGGCCACCTTCACGTTCGTCGCACCGCTTTCGGACGCCGCGGTGGCCGTCGTCATGCCGGCGGTGAGGCTGCTCTCGTTGCCGATCTGCAGCGACGTGCCACCGAGATGCTGGATGACGGGTGTCGACTTGATGGCGTCACTCGTCGAGGCCGGGTAGGGATTCTCGACGATGTTGGTGTCCTGGATGCCACCGACGCTGAAGCCCGGGATGCCCGCGCTCCAGAACGGTGCAGCCGGATCCTCGGTCGAGAGGATCTGCGCCTCGGGGGCCGTACCGGCGGGATGGACCGCGGAGTACGTGGCCTGATCTGATGCCGTGTAGGCCGGGACCGTGGGCGTCTGCGGTGTCTGGGGGCCGCCGTTGGCGGTCGACAGGCCACCGGGAGCGGAGCCGGTTCCGTTGTAACGGAGCGGGTTCTCCTGCTTGACGGCGCCGTTGTACTTCCCGCTCTGCTGTGCGAAGCCGGCGGTCACGGCGTCCTGCAGGTCGCTGTGGAAGCCGGCCGACGCCGTGCTGTTGGCCGCGATCGCACCGTTGTCGTCCGGGTACAGCGGATTCGGCGCGGTCGGGGTGTCCGTGATGAACGTGTGCCACGGACCCACGCCGCCACCGGCGACGTTGTTCCAGTAGTACTGCGTGCCGAAGTGGTACGCCGGGTAGCTGGCCCCGTTCGCGTTCATCACCGCGAACATGGCGTACTGGCCCTGCGGGCCCTTCGGGATGAGGTTTTCCGCGTAGTACTTGGATCCCTCACGCATGTACGTCCCGTCCTTGGCCCGGCCCGCGTCCGCGTCGAGCAGCGCGACCTTGAAGGTCTTGGAGGGGTAGGTGTGGTTGGCGCTGTACCACTTCAGCAGCGCCTGGTATTCGGCCATCGTCAGCGCGACGCCCGAGGTGGAGTCGTACGCTCCGCCGTTGCTGAGGTTGCTCAGCGTGATGTGCCGGCGGGCCGCGTTGAACCCGCTGACCGCGCTGGTGGAGGACGTCGGGTTGTTGATCTCGCCGACGATCGTCGGGCTGACCGGCGTCAGGTCGCCGTGGCCGGCGATCAGGACGCGCACGCCCGGACAGGCGGCACCCGGGATCGTGACCTCGGCGTCGTCGGAATCCCAGCGGTAGTTGGGATCGAACGAGTAGTTCGGGTTCGTCCGTTGCTCGGGCGACCGGCGGAAGTAGTGGTCAGAGACCGTCGCGAACCGCGCGACGTCCGACATCGCCGACGTGTCCGTCAGCTGCGTCTTCCACTGCTTCCAGAACTCCTGCCATCCGTTGATCGTGGATGGGATGTTGTAGGCATCGTTGAAGTTCCGCGGATCGCCGTCTGCCCCGGACACCCGGTAGACGTCGTCATAGCCCATGTTGAACAACTGGCCGTACATGTAGGCCGGGTCGATCACAGGGGCTGCTTGCCCGACGGCGGAGTTGGCCGGTGGGGCCACTCCGGTGGCGACAAGGACCGCTGCCACTGCCGCCGCCGTCGCAAGGCAAGCAGTGGGTGGGATCCACTTTCGTCGCCTCAGTTTGCCAAGCACCTGCATTAACTGGAACCTCCTTTCGAAGGACCATGGAATGTGTGGGCTCACGCGCGACCCTGCGCGTCGCCTACCTGCACTGGACAGGTGTGCGAGGCTTACTCATCTTGCACTCGTGTTGCGTTCATGCACCACGGGTGGTGACGGGGCGGGCCTCGCGTCCTCTCCATCGCGGTGATTCAACACGTCCGGAAGGGCCAGAACAACAGGCCCTCGACGGCAGGGTGTGTGGATCTCTCCACACTCACTTCACACTCATGCAACGGCGATTGTCATCGCCGTTAACTACTACGGTGTGTAATTAGTGGTCGATGGTGGCGCGGGCGTGGAGTTGCGGCTGCTTGCCGCCGAAGGGATCGAGCGCCCAGAAGAGGCCGTTCCCGCCCGCTGGCGCGGCCTTGGGAACGCGAATCTGCATGGCGAACGCCTCGCGCTCGCCCGGGCCGATCGGCTTGGCGGCGGCGCAGTTGAGGTCATGCACCTCGACCGCGCCCTTGGGCACCAACTGCTGGACATACGACGGGCACCGGTCGAACCGGATCGTCTCCCGCGACGTGTTCTGCAGCACGACGACGAAGTGGAGCATCGCCCCGGGCTTGGCGTGGACCGGCTGGTCCGGGACGCTCGCCTTCACGGACGCGGTCGTCCAGGGCGGCATCGCCTTGACCTTCGCGGTCTCGAACGGCGAGACGCCGATCGTCGATGGACGCTTCGGGTCGCTGCAGGGCGGCACCGCGTTGTAGTCGGCGTCGACGTGCCCGGAGCCTTTGGGCAGCGTGATACGGACGGCCGTGGGCGGTGTGCGCTCCTTGCCCGGCAACTGCGGGTCGCACCAGTTCTCCCACGTGATCGTCAGCCCTGCGTATTCGCCCGGCCGGATCGCGAGCAGCGTCGAGTCCGGGTACGCGGTGTCCGGGAAGATCAACGGCGGCCGCTGGATGGCGGCGTTCACCTGCTTGGGCCCGTCGCTCTTGACCAGCCGGACGCGCGCGCTCCCCTCGAGCCGGCACTCCTGTGCGCCCTTGTTTTGCAGCGCGACCACCGCGATCCCACCGCCGTTTCCGTACGGCGCGAACTCGACGTGGCCATGCACCGTCATGTCGCCCGCATTGCACCGCGTCGAGACCGGGGTGCGTTCGGCGAGTTCGGACGGCTGGCTGGACGTCCACGGGATGACCGGGCCGTCGAACCTCTTGGCCGCAGGCTTCGAACCTCCGCAACCGACCAGCAAGGCGAGGGGCGTGACCAGCGCGATCGCGAACTTGGAGCGCATCGGTGGAGACTATGACTCCGTCACACTCGATCGCCACCAACTTTTGAGTGGATATCACTCCACGCGATTCTCATCTTATATTCACTGGCGACACCGCGTTTTTCGGTCTAGGCTCTCGCGCGACATGCGTGACACCGACGTTGAGGAGGTGGTCCATGAGACGGATTTCCGTCCGGCTCGTGGCGGGAGCGTTGGTCGCGCTCTGCTGGGCCGGAGGTATGACGGGCGGAGCGGCGGCGGCCCCGGGCGGCCAGACGATCGCGGAGGCTCCGGGGATCAAGCTGGGCTCCGTCGTGCGCGCCAAGCTCTACGACGGC
The DNA here is from genome assembly GCA_963848475.1 of uncultured Solirubrobacteraceae bacterium. Lineage (GTDB taxonomy): Bacteria > Actinomycetota > Thermoleophilia > Solirubrobacterales > Solirubrobacteraceae > Solirubrobacter. Next base: position 252,032 of record CAWKDW010000020.1, read on the forward strand.
GCCTTCTACTCGGGCTACTCCGTGGCGTATTGGACGCCCTCGTTCGAGAAGGGCGACCGCATCACGATCCGGACCGCGGCCAAACGCGGCGAGACGCCACCGTGTCAGCTGATGTTCATGCCGGGAACCGACGACATCAACGTGGGCGCCACGCAACCGGTGCTGGACCCCTCGACGCAGGTGCGCCGCGGATCGCGCGATCTGACGCGCTGGGTCGCGACCGAGGATGGGCAGTACGTCCTGGCCATGACGAACAACGACGTTTTCTTATCCGGCCCCCAGCAGTGCTTATCCGCCTCCCCGGGGCGGCCGTTCACCTTCACGGTGAAGGTCGATCATCGGGGAAGCGGGCAAGAGCCGGCTCGGAGCACCGGGCCGGATGCAGGATCGGGGAGCGAGCGCCCGTCAACGCTCGTCGTGGCACCGGGTCAAAGCCTGTGGGTGATCGCCCAGGGCCTCGTCGCCGAGCCGAGCAGCATCGCGCAGGTCGCGTTGAAGGTCGACCGCCTGTGGGAGCTCAACGCCGAGCGGATCGGCAGCGGCAATCGTGACCTCATCTACTCCGGAGTCAAACTGAGATTCAAATGAGTAAGTGATGGTGTAGTTATGAGTGTGGAGACATCCACACACTTCGACCAGTTGCCCTGACCGCGCCGCGGGTGCACAATGGCATCGATGGAGCGCAGGACGAACACGCACAACACCGGATCGGCGCGCGTGCTCGACCCGTACGTCGGTCGATTACCGCGACCGTAACGCGTTTCACCCCGGGCCTAGGTCGGGCGCCGGGTCTCTGCAGTACGCACGCGTCCGTAGCTTAACCGGTAACGGCGATGAGAGTCGATGCTGAGGGCAACCAGTGTGCAAGTCATTCGAGCCGGTGCCGCCAACTGCGCGTGCCGGTGACTTGATCGCCGCTCGTGTGGGTCGCGCTGGGGATTTCAGGGTCAAAATTTTCGTTCAAAAGCAGCGGCCTTAAAAGCCGTCAAATGCGGGTTCGAGTCCCGTCGGGCGCACCTTCTGTTGGGCTAGGAGCCGATTCGAGATGACTGAAGTGGTCGACATGGAAGTCCAGGCGCCGCCGGCGTATGACCCGGCGCTGATCGAGCCCAAGTGGCAGCGGGCCTGGCGTGAGGCGGACGCGTTTCAGACACCGCCCGAGCCGGTGGAGGGCCGCGCCGACGTCCATGTCCTCAACAGCCACCCGTTCACCTCGGGCGCTGCGCACATGGGCCACGTCCGCAGCTACTCGATCGGCGACGCCCACGCCCGCTTCCGCCGCGCCCGCGGCGATTCGGTGCTCTACTCGCTCGGCTTCGACGCCTTCGGGCTGCCGGCCGAGCTCGGCGCGCTCGAGCACGGGTTGGCGCCGCGCGAGTGGGTGGACTCCTGCGCCGCGCGGATGCGCGAGCAGTTCGACGGGCTCGGGTTCTCGTTCGACTGGTCGCGCACGTTCATGAGCTGCGACGAGGACATCTACCGCTGGTCGCAGTGGCTGTTCCTGGTCCTGCTGGAGGGTGGGTTCATCTACGAGCGCGAGGGCTCGGTCGACTGGTGCGAGCGCTGCCAGACGGTGCTCGCACGCCAGCAGGCGGAGGGCGGCCAGTGTTGGCGCTGCCACGGGCCGGTGCGGTTCGTGCGGCGCTCGCAGTGGTACATGCGCGGGAGCGCGTACGCGGAGGAGAACGACGGCCGCCTCGACGAGCTCATCCACTGGAACAAGGGCGCCATCGGCGCGCAGCGCTCGGTGCTCGGCCGCGTCGACGGCGTCGAACTGGATGCGCGGACGCTGGACGGTCTAGCGCTCTCGCTGTTCACGCCCCACGCCGACGTCGCCTCGGCCGAGTTCGCGCTCCTCTCGCCCAACCATGCGGAGATCGACCGCTGGACGACCGCTCCGGGCGTCCGGGAGAAGCTCGCCGCCCTGCGCGACGCCGGCTGGCAGCGCGATGACCGCAAGCTCGAAGAGGTGGCGTTCGTCGAGACCAGCCTCTCGCTGTTCGTCCCGGGGATCTCCCGGCCGCTGCCGGTGCTGATCTCCTCGTCGGTCGACGCGCGCTTCGGGCCGACGGCGGTACTCGGTGTTCCGTCCGCCGACCGCACCGACAAGGCGATCTTCGACCAGCTCGAGGCGAAGGTGAGCGAGGACGGCCCGCTCAACGCGGCCCGCGGCGGGCTGCGGCACGTCGCCGCGTGGCGCGGTCCCAAGGCGCCGCTGGTGACGCGGCCCGCGAAGCGCTTCCGCACCTCGGACTTCCCGATCACGCGCCAGCGCGCGTGGGGCGCGCCGACCCCGATCGTCCACTGCGACGCCTGCGGGACGGTGCCAGTGCCGCTCGACCAGCTCCCGGTGCGCCTGCCCGACGATCTCGTCGTCAGCGCCGAGGGCAACGCCCTGCTCGCCCGACCCGACTTCCTCGAGTGCCAGTGCCCGAGCTGCGGCGGCCCGGCCCGGCGCGAGACGGACACGCTGGACTGCCACTTCGACGCCTGCTCGCAGCAGTATCCGCTGCCCGCGCCGACCGCGGACCGGGGCGACTCGCTGCTCACCCACCCCGAGCTCCAGCGCTGGGTCCCGGTCGAGTGCTACATCAACGGCGCCGACACTGGCAACTTCGTGCTCGACCAGCGGACGACCACGAAGATGCTGCGCGACCTGGGCCACTTCACGTGGCTGCCGGACGGCGAGTGCTACCGCACGACCTACACGCACGAGATGGTCCAGCTCGCCGGGCGCAAGATGAGCAAGCACCTCGGCAACACGGTTACGCCGCAGGAGATCGTCGAGCAGGTGGGGGCCGACACGCTGCGCTTCGCGACGCTGCACGCCGCCGCGCCGGCCAAGGCGTTTACCTGGGACGACAGCCTGCTCGCGTATTCGAGCGCGTTCCTGCGCCGGCTGTGGACCTACGCCGAGCCTCGCTTGGGGGAGACGCCGCGGCTGGACCTCGAGGACGGCCTGCGCCGGCGACTGGCGAGCTGGTGTGACACCGCGGTCCGCAAGCTCAGCGAGAACTACGAGCGCCTCGACATGCACCGCGCGACGCGGAACCTCGTGTCCCTGTTCGAGCGGATCGAGGACTTCGAGGCACGCGTCAGCGCCCGCCGCGAGCCGACGCTCCAGGACCGGGAGGCGACGGCGTACGCGCTCTGCCTGCTCGTGCAGCTGCTCGCGCCCGTCGCTCCGCACATCGCGGAGGAGCTGTGGGCGCGCTCCGGCTCGGAGGGGCTCGTCGCCGAGGCGACATGGCCAGTGGTCGCATGAGCGCCCGGCCGCTGCCTCGGGTGCGGTCGATCGGGATCACCGAGGCGGCCTATTCGACGAAGTTCGCCAGCTGGCACTCGCGTGCGAGCGTGCGCGCGAAGCCGCGACGCCAGATCGCGGAGTCCGAGCCGCGCGAGCACGTCTACTTCCCGCCCGAGCTCGTGCCGGTCGTGCAGCACGCGGTGGTCCAGGGGCTCGGCACCGAGATCGTCGACCGGGTGCTGATCGGGCAGCTGCACACCTACCTGGAGTTCACGTCCGAGCTGGAGCACGGCGCGGTCAACCCGGTGGCGGCGATGATCAGCCGGCGCCGGTCGGGCTTCGACCTCCCGGAGACGATGATCGAGGACGCGTACAAGATCTACACCGACGAGGCCTGGCACGCGCAGTTCTCCGATGACCTCCAGCGCCAGGTGGCGGTCAAGACCGGCGTCGGGCCGAGCCTGTTCGACGAGCCGAACTTCTTCCGCAAGCTCCAGGGCTTCCAGCAGGACCTCGGCCCGGACGAGCAGCGGCTGGTGATGATCTTCTTCACGATCATCTCCGAGACGCTGATCTCGACCATCCTCTCCGGGATCCCGAACGATGAGCGGGTCGTCATGGCCGTCCGCGAGCTGGTGGCCGACCACGCCCAGGACGAGGGCCGTCACCACGCCTACTTCAGCCGCCTGCTCGAGTTCACCTGGCCGCGGCTGAACCAAGCGCAGCGGGAGGTCATCGGCCCGCTGCTGCCGGAGATGATCCTGGCCTTCCTGGAGCCGGACTTCGTGGCGATCGCCGCCAATCTGCGCGCCTGCGGGCTGAGCGTCGAGCAGATCGACCAGGTGATGACCGAGTCTTATCCGCCCGCGAGCGTCAGCGCGGGCATCCGCGCGGCGTCGAAGGCGACGATCAAGCATTTCGAGCGGGTGGGGGTCGTCGAGGACCCGCGCACGGCAGAGGCACTCCAAGCGAGGGGGTTGTGGCCATGATTGTGGAACAGACGGTGTGGACGATCCGGCACGCGCGCCCGGAGGACGGGCGCCCGGTCCGGCGCTTCGTCTTCGACATCCTCAACGAGTACCGCGTGCCGGCCGACCCGGACGACTCCGACCGCGACGTGATGGAGTTCGGTGCGGCGGCCGACGGCGTCGTGCAGCTCGTCGCGGAGGTCGACGGCGAGCCGATCGGCTCGGCGATCCTCACGCCCTATGGCGCCGATGAGCTCAAGCTCTCGAAGCTGTTCCTCAAACCGGAGTTCCGCGGTCTGGGCCTGGGCAGTGAGATGCTCGCGCGCTCGGAGGGCGAGGCGCGCGAGCGCGGCTACCGCCGGATCAGCCTGGGCACGCGCGCGCTCTACGTCGAGGCGGTGCGTCTCTACGAGCGGCGCGGGTGGACGCGCGGCCCCGACCAGCCGCCGCCCGGCCCGGACCGTCTCTACTACCGCGACCTCTAGGACCAAGTCCTCCGGCTCGGAAGTTCGCCGACGTATTCGGTCAGGCGGCCTGAACGGCAGGTCGGTCGAGTCGCTCGGAGCACTACGTCTGCACGACACGCCGCCGCAGGCGGCCCACCTGCATCTCGCGCGCGACGAAGTAGGAGCCGAGCACGACGAGCAGCGCGCCGAGCTGGGCGGCGATGCCCTCCCAGGTCGGGAAGATGCCGAGCCACGAGCTCGCCCACCGCGGCAGGTCGAAGGCGGTGGGGCTGGCGGGCAGCCAGCCCAGGCCCTGCATCACGTGCACGGTCGTGCCGGTCATGACCGCGAGCACGAGCGCGATCAACACGCCGGTCGCGATCAACAGCTTCCTGTAGGGCAGCTTGCGCTGTGCGGCGAAGGTGACGCCGCCGACCGCCAGGGTCGCGGCCAGGCCGATGCCCGCCCCGAGCATGCAGGCCGCGGTGCCCGCGCTGACCTGCAGGTTCTGGACGAACAGGACCGTCTCGAAGCCTTCGCGATAGACGCTCGTCAGCCCCAGCAGCGCCAGGCCGAAGAAGCCGGTGAGGGCCTTGCGGCGCCGGTTCAGGCGCGAGATCCACTGGCTCCAGTAGACCTTGTGGAAGAACCAGTTGGTTACCACGAGCAGCACGACGATGGCCAGGATCCCGGTGATCGCCTCCAGTCGTAGGCCGTCGGTGCCGAGCTCGGAGATCAGCAACTGCACCAGCGCCCACGTGACGATCGTCGCGCCGATCCCGGCGACGCCGCCGAGCAGCACGGGACGCCGCATCCAGGCCCGCGCCCCGGTGAGCGAGGCGGTCATCGCGGCCAGGATGAGCACAGCTTCCAGGCCCTCGCGGAACACGACGATCGCGGCGTCGGTGACCACCGTGCCGCGGCTGATCTGCACCTGGCCGAGCTTCTGCTGGGCGATCCCGAGCTCCGCTCGCGCCTGGTTTACGGCTGATCCGACGCCCGAGCCGCGGTCCAGCGCCGTGAGCACGCCCCACATCGACGTGTCGAGCTCCGGCACCCCCCTGCGGTCCGCGGCGCTGCGGACGTAGGCCTCCAACCCCGCCGCGACGGCGCCGGCGCGATCGGGCGAGAGGGCGCCATCGAGCGCCTCCTTGACGCCTGCGTACTTGAAGGGGCGATCCTCTGCGAGGTTCGCGGTCTGCTCGTCGACCGTCGAGGCGAGCGGCCAGGGGCGCAATTCGTTCTCGGTCTGCTCGAGCGTGCGCGCGAGCGTCGTGAGCTCGGGCGTCGGCGCGGCGATGTTCATCAGCCGCACCTCGGTGCGCAGGTGTGCGGCGAGCGTCGTGTCGTGGGCGCGCACAGCCTGCCGGTAGGTCGTCGCGAGTTCGTCCGCGTGCGTGGTGGCGGGCGCCGCGAGCGCAAGCACGAGTGCGAGCGCGGCCGCTCGGATCATCCGCCGAGCACGTCTGAGATCGTCGCGAGCGGGCGCCCGAGGTCGACGACAACCTTCGACAGCTTCCGGCGCTCGACGTCGTCGACAGTGTCATAGCTCGGGAAGGCGCCGTCCCGCTTGAGCATCGCGAGCTCCCGCTGCACCGCGTCAAAGCGCGAAGCGATGCCGTCGGCGAGCGCGGCATCCTTGGCGCGAAGCGCGGGAGCGAGCAGTCCGAACGTCGTCTGAGCGCCGTTGATATTGGCCTCGAAGTCGCTCAGGTCGGTGTGCGAGTAGCGATCCTCCTCGCCGCTGATCTTCGACGTGGCGACCTCGTGCAGCAGCCCGTTTGCCCCGTTGGCCAGCTCGTCGGGCTGATAGGTCAGCGTGCGCGTGCGGGCCTCGAGCGTCTTCACGTCGGCGAGCAGCTTGTCGGCGATCGGGCCGAGTCCCGCGGTCGAGTGCTTCTCCCACAGCGCCTGCTCGATGCGGTGAAAGCCGGTCCACGTCTGGCCCTTCTCGACGTCGTTGACGCGGGCGTCGATGTCCGGGTCGAGCGTGCCGAAGCTCTCCGCCACCGGCTCGATCGTCTCATAGGGCACGCGCGCGGCCGCGAAGCGCTCCTTCGCCTGCTCGACGGCACCCGCCTTGACCGCGGCGACGAACGGCTCCACGGCCGCGACCAGGGCCTTCGCCTGGGTGGACACATAGCGCTGATAGCCGGCCACCGCGGCCTGCAGCTGCGGGTCGCTGGAGTCCGCGACCCGCTTGCCGCCGACGGTCACCACGCCGGTCGCCGCGGTCGTCCCGCCTGGGCACGACAGCGCGTACTCGCCGGGCTGCAGGTTCAGTGTGAACGAGCCGGACACGCCCGCGACGAGGTTCTCCTGCTCGCCGAGGATGCGCTGGCCGCTGAGCACTTCGAGCTCGCTCACCCGGCCGGTGCCGGCGTTGGTGACCTTGAACGTCGTGCGCCCCGCGTCGAGCGTGAGCGTGGACGGATCGCAGCCCGCGTCGGTGAGCTTGACCTCGACAGTCTTCGGGCCCGACGCCGTCGTGCCCGGCGTCCCCGCCGGCGTGGCATCGCCGCCGCACCCCACGAGCAGCAACGGGACGCACAGGAGCGGCACGAACGCGAGGTTCGCCACCCGCGCCCGGCGTACGCGCGGCGGCGTGAGCACGCACAGCAGCGCCGCAATGAGGAGGGCGAGGTAGCCCAACAGCTCCGCCTCCGTCGGCTGCCAGCCGAGTGTCCCCGTCAGCAGCGCCGACATCCACGTCCCGGGCACGACCAGCCACGTCAGGTCGAGCGCCTGCTCCTGACCGACAGCCAACGCCCCCGGGCCCGCGGTGCCCGGACTGTACGTGTTCTCCAGCGCGGCCGGCAGGAACCAGACGGTCTCGAGCCCTTCGCGGATGACCGCGAAGAACGTCATCGCCACCACCGCCGACACCGCGCCCGCCGCCCGTGCCGCGCCCGCCCGCGCAACTCGCCCGAGAGCGTCGCTTCGACGCGCTCGCACAGGCCTATGACAAACGTGGGCAACAACGCCTGACTCCCGTCCTTGGGGTTCCCTGCAACGCTAGATGCTCCTATGTTCAAGGGGGCAGTCGGGTGGTGGCGCGTTGGCGCTCAGGTTGGCTGGTGTGTGAGGTCGGCGAGCATGGTGCGGTGCACGACGCGGGCGAGGTGGCGTTTGAGGATGCGTAGGGCTTCGCGGCGGGTCTTGCCGCGGGCGCGGGCGCGGTCGTAGAGCTCACGGGCGGGCGGGTGGTGGCGCAGTTGGGTGACGGCCATGATGTGCAGGATGCTGTTGACGCGGCGGTTGCCGCCGCGGTTGAGGCGGTGGCGGACGGGGTCGCCGGCGTCGCCGGTGCTGGCCGGGATCGGCGCGGTGCCGCTGAAGTTGCCGAAGCCGCCGTCGGTGAAGCGGCGCGGGTCGCCGGTCTCGATGAGCAGTTCGGCGGCCGAGCGCACGTTGATGCCGACCAGCTGGGTCAGGGTGCTGCCGGTGGTGGCGGTCAGCTCGGCGAGGCGGCCGACGATGCGTTTCTCGTCGCTGTCGAGCGCGGCGATCTGTTGGCGGTAGCGCTCGAGCAGTTCCAGGCGCAGCGCGTCGGCGGCGCCGGTCGGGTCCAGTGCCTGGTCGCGGTCGGCGAGAGCGCGTAGCCGCGCGCGGACGTCCTTGGTGCGGGGCAGCCGGGCCTGCAGCTCAAGCGGCAGCGCGACGAGCAGGCTCTCGGCCTCGTTGAGCAGGTGCTTTCGGCTGGTCAGCATGGAGCGGCGCTGGGCGTGCCAGAGCGCCATCAGCTCGCGGGTCTCGTCGGGTCCGCGGTCGGGGCTGGCTTCGTCGCGCTTGAAGGCCAGCGGCAGATCGGGGTGGGCGAGCACCTCGCGCGCGATGCGCACGCAGTCAAGCTCGTCGGACTTGCCGCGCTGGCGCGCGCGGTCGCGCTGGTTGGTGCGGTGCGGACAGACGTCGCGAACGTCATGGCCTCCGCGGATCAGGAACTGGGCGGTGTGCCGGCCCCACGAGCTGGCGCCCTCGACGCCCCAGGCCGCGATCGGGCCGTATTGGCCGGCCCACGCCTGAAGCTGGCGATGGCCGTCGCCGGAGACCTTGAAGTGCTCGACCGCGACGATCACGCCGCGCCCATCGACGACCGCCGCCGACAGCGTGTGCTTGTGCGGATCGATCCCCACCCGCGCCCCGTCGGGCACCTCATGCGTCTGCGGCCGATGCCGCTGCTGCTGGCGTCGCATCCATCGCCCCTCTCGACCTCGATACCTCGGCCACGGCGCTAGCGTTCGACGACGAGGGATCGGTCGACAACGTCCCGGTCGGGAGCCGACGGGCTGCCGGTCGGCCGACGCTCCTATCAAGTCAGACCGGTCCCTCAACTCACCGGGCCGGACCGGCACATCTAGACCCAAGACACGCCACGCCAAGGCAGCAGTCCAGACAATATGCGAGCCAGGCCCGGCCCGGGCCCAACGCTCGAGCCGTCACCCAAACACCCCCAATTCAACACCGGGACAATATGGGCGGTGTCGTTGCCGTCGGTGGAGGTGAGAGCGTCGACGTGTCAGACGGTATCTGTTTCGCCGGATTGGATGTGCACGCGCGGAAATCCGCGGCGGCGGCCGTGGTCTTGGGTCGGGTGAGCTGTTCCGGGCGCAGTCGGCCGAGCCGGGCCGAAGGCTCACGCACTTCTGGGAGCTGTGCTGAGCGGCGCGACGCGCCCGAAGGCGCCGTCGGCGAACACCAACGGCTCGCCCGCTCCGTCATGCACGGCGATCACCCGCCCGACGACGATCGTGTGATCGCCCGCGGCGTGCTCGGCCTCGAGCACGCACTCGAAGAAGGCGCGCGCGTCCATCACCCGCGCCACGCCGCCGGCGGTCCGGCGCACGTCCAGCCCGGCGAGCCGGTCCGCGCCCGGCCGCGCGCGTTCGCGCAGGTCGGAGCCATGCGCGACCCCCAGCACGTTGACCGCGAAGCGGCCGGCACGGCGCATCCGGTGCCACGTCAAGGAGGCGCGCGCGGGGGAGAAGGAGATCAACGGCGGGTCGAGCGAGACCGATACGAAGGAGTCGACGACGAGTGCGTCGCCACCCGGGGCGGTCACGAGCGCGACGCCCGACGGGAAGCGCGAAGCGGCGCTGCGCACGTCGAGCGCGACGGGCAGGGCGCTCATGCCGCACGCGCCATGGCCGAGCCGGTCAAATGCCCCGCGAGCGCCAGCGCGTCCGCGCCTACGCCGCCGAGCAGATGCGACGCCCGCGTGCGCTGGAAGCGGAGGCCGAGCGTGTGCAGCCCGCTGACCGGCGTCGTGCCGTCGCGCTGGATGATCTCGCCGTGGGCATCGAGCACCGGGACGTGCAGCCACGGGTACTCGCGGCGGAAGCCAGTGGCCCACACGATCGCGCCGTAGCCGTCGAGGTCGAGCGAGGCCGGCCCGCTCCTGATCGGCACGGGCGGCGGCGGGTCAGCAGGCGCAGCCTCGATCCCGTTTTGCTCGACGAAGCGGTCGATGCTCGCCAGCGCGCGCCGCAACCGTGCCTCGGCCTCGGCGACGTTCGCCGCCAGGCCGTCCGCGAACAGGGCGTGGCGCCCCGCGAACCCGCTCAGACGCCCGCACACGACGACGCCCGCGGCGGCTAGGCGGTCGAGCCCGAGCGACTCGCCGCCACGGGCTCCCGTCAAGGGAAAGCCCGGCGCCTGCCGCGCAGCGACGAGATCGCGCACCTCATCCGGGCGCACGTCGAGCTGTCCGACGGCGTGCAGCCACGCGAAGGCATCGCGCCCGCGGTAGCGGCGCGGCATCCGCGCGTGACGGCCGGCAGCGATCGCCACCTCGCGTCCAGACGCGCGCAATTCGAGCGCGACCTGCTGACCCGAGGGGCCGGCGCCGACCACGAGCACGGCTCCGTCCGGCAGCGCGGCGGGGGTGCGGTAGCGCGTCGCCGGCACCGATTCGACGGGGGCCGCGGCGGCCGCGCGCGGCAGCCGCGGGCACGGCGCAGTCGCCCGTCGCCAGCACGACCTCGCGCGCGGCCCACTCGCCCCGGTCGGTTTCGACCAGGAAGCCGCGGCGCCCGCGGTGGACGCCGAGCACGGTCGTCCCCTCCGAGACGGGCGCCCCGGCGGCGTAGTCCTCGAGGTAGCGGATCAGGCCGTCGCGGTCGAGGAAGCCATCGGGCGGACCGGGCACGCCCGCGCCCGGCAGCACGTTGAGCCAATTGGGCGTCAGCAGCGTCAGCGAGTCCCAGCGCTCCGAGCGCCAGCGCTCGCCCACGCGCCCGCGCTCGAGCAGCACGTGCGGGCGCGAGCCGAGCGCGTGGCTGAGCGCGAGGCCGGCCTGGCCCGCGCCGATCACGACGGTGTCGAGCATCAGCGCAGGTCCGGGGTCCGGCCGAGCGCGACGTCGCCCACGAACGTGTAGGCGCGGTTGGCCCCGAGCGGGTGCATGAAGGCGCCCGCGCGCACGTCGCGGTAGGCGCGCGCGAGCGGCGAGCCGTTGACGTAGCCCGCGCCGCCGGAGAGTGCCAGGGCGCGGTCGACGATCCTCGCGGCGGCCTCGTTGACGAACGTCTTGGCCGCCTGCGCCTCGGCGAACAGCGCGAGGATGTCCTCGTCGTCGCCCAAGCGGTCGGGGTTGGCGGCGTGGAAGTCGTCGATCAGCCCCGCCGCGCGTGCCAGCGCGGCGCGGGCGACGGAGAGCTCGATGGTCGCCTCGGCCACCAGCATCCGCGCTCGCGGGTCCTCGCCGATCCGCTCCGGGCGCACGGCGGCGTCGAGCGAGGCCTCGGCGATGCCGAGCGAGGCCGAAGCGTGGAAGAGCCCCGACTCGAGGTTGCGCTCCAGGTAGGGCGCGACGGCGCCCGCCGGGAACCCGCCGCGCAGCGCCGGGGCGGGCAGGCAGACGCCCTCGAAGCTCACCGAGTGGCTTCCCGAGGCACGCATGCCGAGCGCGTCCCAGTCGTGGTTGATGCGCACGCCGGGCGCGTCGGCGGGGATGTCGACGTAGCCGAAGCGCTCCACGCCCGCGTCGTCGGTGAACAGCACCGAGGTCAGCAGCGTGGTCGCCGCGGGCGACATCGTGCAGAAGATCTTGTGGCCGTCGATCCGCCAGCCGTCGTCGGTGCGCGTGGCGCGCGTCTTCGGGCGAGTGAGGTCCTGGCCGGCCTCGCTCATCGCCGCCGCCATCACGACCTCGCCCTCGGCGATCGGCTTCAGGGAGGCGGCGAAGGCGCGCTCGCGGCGCTCGTTGCCCGCGGCGCGGGCCATGTGCCAGCGGCGGGCGAGCTTGAGCACGCCGACGAGGTGCATGTTGACCCCGATCGCCACGGAGGCGTCGCCCCGGGCCAGCCGGCCCGAGGCGACGAGCACGTCGTGGACGGAGCTCACGCCGAGGCCGCCGAGCTCGGCCGGGACGGGCCCGGCGAGGAAGCCGGACACGCGCAGGGCCTCGACGCTCTCGAACGGGTAGCTCCCGTCACGGTCGTGGCGGGCGGCGCGGGTGGCGAACTCGCTCGCGTGGCGCTCGGCGAGCGCGACGAGCGAGCGTCCGGCGGCCGTGCGGGCATGAAGCTCCATCGCCATCGGTCAGCCGACCTTCGCCTCGACCTGGACCGGGACGCCGTTGGTCACCATGTCGTAGACCACCGAGCGGGCCTTGGCGCGGTCGACGATCTCCTGCAGCTTCTCCGCCGGGGCGTCGCCCTTGACGACAAAGGAGATCTTGATCTGCTCGAAGCCGTTGCGGATCGAGTCGTCGAGGCCGAGCGCGCCGCGCGCGTCGAGCACGCCCTCGAGCGTGGAGGTGACCTCGGTCAGCTCGACCTTCCGGGCGGCGGCGACGTTGACGATCGTCAGCGTCATGCAGCCGGCCAGCGCGTGCAGCAGGAACTCGGCCGGGTTCGGCGCCTGGTTGTGGCCGAGCAGGACGGGCGGCTCGGAGGCGTCGACCACGAACGGGGTCGTACGCGAGGTGTCCTCCTGGCCGGCGCCCCAGAAGTCCTGGATGGTCGAGCGGCTGTGGGTGCCATCGATCCAGCGGTTGCGGACACGGAACTCGAAGCGCGCGATCTCGGGCTGCGCCTTGACCGCGTCGAGCGTTCCGTAGACCTGGGCGGTGTCGATGCCGTTGCGGATCGGGGCGGCGGGTGTGGTGGTCGTCATGGCGGCAAGGTCACCGGACGGCGGTTGTTCGCCGGTAAACGGGCGGTAGGTGCCGCCTTGCCAAGAGCTCTATCGTCGCCGTGTGGACTTCCGGCTGCTCGGCCCGTTCGAGGCGGCGGAGGAAAGCGAGCCGCTCGCCCTCGGCCCGCGCAAGCAGCGTGCCCTGCTCGCGCGGCTGCTGTTGGACGCCGGGCGCACCGTCGCGGTCGAGCGGCTGGTCGACGACCTGTGGGGCGACGACGTGCCCGAGACGGCGGTCAAGATGATCCAGATCTACGTCTCGGGGCTGCGCAAGGCGGTCAGCCCCGAGCGGCTGCGCACGCGCGCCCCCGGCTACGGCCTCGAACTGGCCGCGGCCGACACGTGCGATCTGCATCGCTTCGAGGCGCTCACCGCGGCCGGCCGCGCCGCGCTGGCCACGGGCGACGCGGCGGGCGCGGCCGAGCAGTTGCGCGCCGCGCTCGCGCTCTGGCGCGGCCCGGCCCTGGCGGAGTTCTCGGCCGAGTCGTTCGCGCGCCCGGAGGCCGACCGGCTGGCGGAGCTGCAGCTGACGGCGACCGAGGACCGCATCGAGGCCGAGCTGCGGCTCGGACGCGAGGCGGACGTGACCCCCGAGATCGAGACCCTGACCGCCCGCCACCCGCTGCGCGAGCGCCTGCGCGGCCAGCTCATGCTCGCCCTCTACCGCGCGGGCCGCCAGGGCGAGGCGATCGCCGCCTACCACGCGTTTCGCGCGACGCTCGACGAGGAGCTGGGCATCGGCCCCTCGCCGCGCCTGCGCGAACTCGAGCAGGCGATCCTGACCCAGGACCCGGCGCTCGACGTGCGCCCGCTTGCGGCCTCGTCGGATGCGCCCGTCGGTACCCCGCCGGGACGCGCCGACGAGCTCGCCGCGCTGCACGATGCGCTCGACGCGGCCGGCCGCGGGGCGCGCCGGCTCGTGCTGATCACGGGCGAACCGGGTATCGGCAAGACCACGCTCGTCGACGCGCTCCTCGCCACCGCCCCGGATGCGCTCGTGATCCGCGGCGACTGCGTCGCCCAGCACGGCGACGCCGAGGCCTACCTGCCGCTGCTCGACGGCCTCGGCCGCGCCGCCCGGGACGAGCCGCAGATCGCCTCTGTCCTTGCCGAGCGCGCGCCGAGCTGGCTCGCCGAGCTGCCCTGGATCGGCGCCGAGACGCCCGCCGAGCGCATCCACGGAGCCACCCGCCAGCGCATGCTGCGTGAGCTCATCGAAGGCCTCGAGGCGCTCGCCGCCACCCGCACCGTGGTGCTCGTGCTCGAGGAGCTGCAGTGGGCTGACCCGTCCACGCGTGACGTGCTCGGCGCGCTCATGCGCCGGCGTCACCCGTCGCGGCTGCTCGTGCTCGCCACCCGCGAGGGCCCGGACCCGCTCGTGGCCGAGCTCAGCCTGCGCGGAAGCGCGCGCGAGCTCGCGCTGCGCCCGCTCGACGCCGAGACCGCCGCGGGCGCCTTCGATCTCACACCGGTGCTGGCCGAGCTCGTCGTCCGGCGCGCCGGCGGGAACCCGCTGTTCATCGCCCAGCTCGCCGAGCACGCGGCCGCGACGGGCGAGCTCGACACCGTCCCGGACACGCTCTCGGCCGCGATCCGCGCGCGGCTGGATGACCTCGATGCCGACACGCTCGCCGCCCTGCAGGCCGGGGCGCTGGCCGGGCGGGAATTCACCGCCGAGCTCGCCGGCGCCGCGCTCGGGCGCGCGGGGACCCCGCTCCACGCACCCGGGGTGCTCGAGCCTCGCGGCACCGTCACCTGGCCCGACGGCACCCGCACCGAGGCCTACGCGCTCGCCCATCCGCTGCAACGCGACGTGCTGCTGGGGATGCTCACCAAGGCGCGCCGCACCGAGTTGCACGGCCGCATCGGGAACCGGCTCGAAGCGGCGTTCGGCACTGACCCCGATGCCGCGCACGAGATCGCTCGCCACTACGCGGCCGCCGGCCAACCCGGCCCCGCGGTCCGGTTCCTGCGCCTGGCCGCCGAACGCTGCTTCGCCCGGCGCGCCTACCAAGAGGGCATCGAGCGGCTCGAGCGCGCGCTGATGGCCGCCGACCGGCTCCCGGACGGCCCCGAGCGCCGGCGCGCGCAGGTCGAGTTGCTCTCCCAGCTCGGGCAGGCGCACGTCGCCGTCCACGGTTGGTCCTCGGCCTCCGCGCTCGATTGCCTGCAGCGCTCGCGGCGCGTGGCCGAGGATCTCGAGGACCGCGAGCCGCTCGCCGGGGTGCTGCTCGCGCTCGCGACCCTGCACGAGATGCGCGGCGAGCCGCTGCTCGGCGCTCGACGCCTACGGAGAGGGGGCGCAGCTCGCCGAGCTCGGGGTCGAGGGCGCCGAGCTCGTCTCGTGCGCGCTCTTTCACCAGGGCGCGTTCACGCGCTCGCTCGAACAGGCCGAGCGCGGCACGGCGCTGACCGAGGCCGGCGGGCACTACGACACCTTCCCCGCGACCCTGGGCGACAACGCGGTCGTCTCCTGCCATGACTGGGCTGCGCTCTCGATGTGGTTCCTCGGCCGCCCCGACGAGGCGCTGCAGCGCGCGCTGCGCGCCCTTGAGCTCTCGCGCGAACCCGCGCGCGCCTACAGCGCCGCGACCGCCTGCGCCCAGCTCGCCTCGCTGCACGCCTGCCGCGACGACCCCGCCGAGACCCTGCACTGGGCGCAGGCGACCGTCGACGTGGCGCGCGACCGCGGCTACGACTACCGCGTCGCGATGGGCCGCGTCCTGCGCGGGTGGGCGTTCGCGGCGGCCGGGCGCCCGGACGGGGTGGAGGAAATCACCTGCGGCCTGGACGCCTCGCGGGCGACCGGCGCGCACCTCGAGGACCCGTTCTACCTCGGGCTGCTGGCCGACGCGCACCTGCGCGGCGGCGCGTACGCCGCCGGTCTGGAGGCCGTCGAGGAGGGACTGGCGATCGCCGCCCGCGAGCGCGCCCGCTACTACGACGCCGAGCTGCACCGGCTGCGCGGCGAGCTGCAGCTGGCCGCGGGCGAGAACGCCGCCGCCGAGAGGAGCCTGCGCGCCGCGCTCGACGTCGCCCGCGAGCAGGGCGCGTGCTCGCTCGAGCTGCGCGCCGCGCTGGCGCTCGCCCGCGCGTTCCCCGGCGCCGGGAACCGCGCGCTACTGGCCAGCGCCCGTCAGGCGCTCGGAGAGGCCGATACCGCCGATACGCGCGCTGCCGCCGCGCTGCTCGGCGGCGTACCGACCGCCGCCCCGGAGCCGCACACGATCACCGTGCTCGCCTGGCAGGTCGACGGGCTCGACGCCGTCGCCCCCGCGCGCCTGCCCGCGCTGGTCGCCGCCTGCCACGCCGCGGCGCAGGTCGTCGCGGCGCGCGAGAAGGGCCAGATCGCGACCGAGGACGAGGCCGGCGGCCTGATCTACTTCGGCTACCCGCAGGCGCTCGACGACGCGGCCGCGAGGGCGGTGCGGACGGGACGCGCGCTGGCCGAGGTGCTGCGCGCGGGGGTCAACGGCGAGCGGCTCGCGCTGTGCGCGGGCATCGACACGGGCGCGGCCGTGATCGCGCCGCTAGGCACGAGCGAGCTCGCGCTCGGCCGCACGCCGCGCACCGCCTGGCGGCTCGCCGCCACGGCCGATCCCGGCGACGTGCTCGTCAGCGACGCCACCCGCGCGCGCTGCGCGGGCGCGTTCGCCTTCGCGCCCCAGGGCGGCGGCTTCCGCGTCACGGGCGAGCGCGCGCAGCGCGGCGCCGAGCGGGCGCCGCTCATCGGCCGCGCGCGCGAGCTCGACCTGCTGCTCGAGGGCTGGCGCCAAGCCGAGCGCGGGCTCGGCCAGGCCGTCCTGCTCACGGGCGAGCCGGGCATCGGCAAGAGCCGTCTCGTGCGCGAGCTCACCCGCCTCGCCGACGTGCCGGCGCTGCTCGAACTGCAGTGCGCCGACACGGGCACCGCGAGCCCACTGCACCCATTCGCCGGCCACCTGCGGGCGGTCCTGGCCGACGAGCCCGGCGGGCTGGAGGCGTTGCTGGGGGAGGTCGGACTGCCCGTCGCCGAGGCCACGCCTGTGCTGGCGACGCTGCTGGGCGGCCCGGCTCGGCTGGACCCCGACACGCTGCGCCGGCGCACGCTCGACCTCGTCTGCGCGTACGTGCTCGCCCATGCCCGCGAGCCGCTGCTGCTGCTCGTCGAGGACGTGCACTGGGCCGACCCGTCGACGCTGCGCACCCTCGATGCCCTCGTGGAGGCCGTGGTCGAGGCGCCCGTCCTGCTGGTGGCCACGGCTCGCACGGACGCGACGATCGAGTGGCCGGCGCTCAGCCACATCACCCGCCTCGCGCTGCGGCCCTGCTCGCGTCCCGAGGCCGAGGCGCTGCTGGCCCGCGTCGCTCACGCGCCCAGCGCCGCCGCCGACATCCTCGATCGCGCCGCGGGCATCCCCTTCCAGCTCGAGGAGCTCGGGCGCACGCCTGCCGACACGCTCGAGCAAGCCCTGGCCGCCCGTCTGGACCGGCTCAGTGCGTCCGCGCGCGACACGGCCCAGCTCGGCGCGCTCATCGGCCACGAGTTCGCGCACGACCTCGCGGCGGCTTCGAGCGAGCTCGAGGCGGGAGCGTTCGATGCCGCCGTCGCCGAGCTCGTCGCCGCCGAGCAGGTCCGAGTGCACGGGCGCCCGCCCGCGCGGCGCTACGACTTTCGGCATGCGCTCCTGCGCGAGGCCGCCGCCGCTGAGGCGCCCGCCACACACGCGCGCATCGCGCGGGCGCTCGAACGCCGCTTCCCGGACCTCGTGCGCGCTGCTCCGGAGATCCTCGCTCGCCACCTCGAGGCCGCCGGTCAGCCCCGGCGCGCCGTCGTCTACCGCGCCGAGGCCGGGCGGATGGCGCTGCGGCGCGGCGCCGGCGCGGAGGCGGTCGAGCAGTTCCGGCGCGCGCTCGCCGTCGGCGAGCTGTCCGGCGAGCTCGAGCTCGAGCTGCAGACCGGGCTCGGGAACGCGCTGCTGGCCGCGCGCGGATACGCCTCGCCCGAGGCCGCGCAGGCCTTCTCGCGGGCGCGCGCCGCGGGCACTCCCGCCGTGTACGGGCTGTGGGTGGGCGCCGTCGTGCGCGCGCGCCACGAGCAGGCGCTGGCGCTCGGGCACGAGCTCGGCGACACGCCCCTGATCGGCGAGCGCGCGATCGGCTGGCCGCTGCTGTGCCTCGGCCGCTTCGAGGAGGCGCGCGCGTACCTGGATCAGGTCCCCGGCCGCGACGGCGGACCGGCGGAGCACGTCTACGGGCCGGACCCGCTTTCGGCCGGCCTGGCCGCGGGCGCGTGGGCCCTGTGGGGCTGCGACGAGGCCGAGGCCGCCGAGCAGCGCGCGGCGGAGGCGATCGAGCGAGCGCGCGAGCTTGCGCACCCACTCACGCTCGCCCATGCACTGGGTTCGGGGGCCTTGCTGGCGGCCTTCCGCGAGGACCCCGCCGCGGCGCGGAGCCGTGCCGTGGAGGCGATCGCCATCGCCGAGGAGTTCACGCTCGGCCTGTGGGCCGCCTGGAGCCGCTACGCGCTCGGCGCGGCCGATCTCGCTGCCGGGGAGCCGAACCGCGCCGCGGCCACCGTGCAGGCCGGCCTGCTGGCCGCGCGCGCCGCCGGCGCCGCGCTGCTGGAGCCGTTCGCGCTGACCGTGCTGGGCGACGCCGAGCGCGCCGCCGGGCGCACCACCGCCGCGCACGCGCGCCATGAAGAAGCCCGCGCGGCTGCCCGCCGCACGGGCGAGCACCCCTGGCGTTAACCGCGCACCAACCGGCCATTAGGCGCGCTCGCGTCCACTGTGGCCATGTCCCGTTTGCGCTCACTCACCGGCCCGAGCCCGGTCCTGTTCCTGTGCCTGCTCGCCTCGCAGGCCGGGCTGCTCGTGCTCTCGCCGATCCTCCCCGAGATCGCGCGTGAATTCGGCGTCTCGACGGCCACCGCCGGGCAGTTGCGATCGCTCTCCGGGCTGATCGGCGGGCTCACCGCCCTCGGGCTGGCCCTCTCGCCGTGGCGGCCGGGGCTGCGCGACATCCTCGCCGGCGGCGCCGCGCTGGTCACGCTCGGCTCGGTGCTGAGCGCGGCCGCGCCGTCGTTCGCCGTGCTGGCCGGCGCGCAGGCGGTCCTCGGCATCGGGATCGGTGCGCTCGTGGCCGCCGGGATCGCCGCCGCCGGCGTCTGGCCGCAGCCGGGCGAGCGCGCGCACGTGCTGGCGTGGGCGATCGCGGGGATGCCTGTGGCGTGGATCGCCGGGATGCCCGTGATCGGGATCGTCGTGCAGGCCGGCTGGCGCGCGACCTTCCTCGCGATCCCGGCCGTCGCCGGGCTCGTCGCGCTGACGCTCGTCCGCCTGCGCGCCGCCGATGCGCCCACGCGCCGCGGTGAGCGCCCGCGCGTGGCCCGCTTCGCCGTCGGCGAACTGCTGGCCAACGCCGCCTGGGCGGGCGTGCTGGTCTACATCGGCGCGCTGCTGGTCGAGCGCTACGACGTCTCGCCCTCGCTGGCCGCGGTCGGGCTCGCCTTCACGGCCGCCGCGATGCTTCCCGGGACCTTCGGCGCGCGGCGGTTGACCCCGACGCCGCGACGGCTGGCCATGGTGACCGCGATCCAGGCCGTGCTGGTGCTCGCGCTCACGGCGATGCACGCGGGCGCGATCGCCACGCTCGCCGTGCTGTCGGTGATGGCCTTCTTCAACGGCGTGCGCTCGATGCTCGCCAGCTCGCTCGGCATGGACAGCGCGCCGGAGGACAAGCTCGCGGTGATGTCGATGCGTGCGGCGGCCAACCAGTTCGGCTACCTGCTCGGCGCGGGGCTGGGCGGGGCCGCGCTGGCGCTCGGCGGGTTCGGCGCGCTCGGGATCGTGTACGCCGGGCCTGTTCCTCGCCGCGAACGTCGTCCACGGCGCCCGCGTGCCGGTCCTCATGCCCGGTACCCCAGCCGGTGCGACGCGCTGAGCGGTCGAGCGCGTCGTGACCGACGCACGTCAGCTCCTGGGGGATCGAATGACCACGATGAGCGGCGACGGGTCGGCCGGGAGGGAGCCGGGGCCGCCACCTGCACGGCCCCTGCGCTCCCTGGAGGCCAGTTCCAACCTCGGAGCACGCCCCATCGGCTCTGGTCCACGTCGCGCGCGCTCAGGACCCGCGACCTCGGCGGTCGCCGAGGGGAGAGCGGGCGACCTCAGCGGGAGCACCACGCGGCACGGCACGTGCGGACGACTCCTAGACGCCTCTCTTTTGTACCCCTGACGGTACCGTCAAGCGACGCTGAGGGCAAACCCGTTCGCGCCCCAGCCGAGGTACACGGCGAGCCCCTGCGGGAGCAGGTCGAAGCCATCCAGCGAGCCGAACGCCGGTGTGACGCTCGTGGGGATCCGCAGCAACTCGCGCCGGACCGGGGTCGCCGTCGCCGTCCTTGACGGTGAGCGGATCGGGCGGAGGGTCCATGCCGTCGATCCACGGGAACGGCAGCTGGCCGCCGGGCAGTGCGAGCTGGTATTCGTCGACCTGGACCTCACCGCCGGCGCTGACGCCGGTCACGACGGGCAGGTCGGGCAGCGGCAGGTTCAGGTGGGGAAGATCGAACAGCTTCACCTCGCCCGGGACGTCGTGCTTGGCGACGCGCGCGAAGGCGAGCGGCAGGCGCTGACCGTCCGGCCCCACGGTCCGGATCCCGAGGGTGGCGCCGGCCTCGACGTCGAACGAGCGCAGACTGCCGTCGAGCCGGAAGCGCAGCACGGCGTCGAGATCGACGTCGAGCGCGACGCCCGCCACGTTCGGCCCTGCCACCGTGGCGGTGTCGAAGCCGAGCGAGACGCGGCCGCCGATCTCGGTGCCGTCGGGCCCCAGCGCCGCGCGCACGGCGAGCCACGGGCGGCCGTGCCAGCTCGCGACGCCTTCCGCGCCGAGGTGCACGCCGTCCGGTCCGATCCGGACCTCGCCGCGCCCGCGCACACTCGCGCCGAGCACGTCCAGCCCGCCCGACCCGGCGACGCGCAGCTCACCGGCTTCCAGGTCGACGCGGCCCGTGGCGTCGAGGCGCAGATCGTCGACCTCGAGGCCGCCGGGCAGCGTCAGCGGCCCGGTGGCGAGCTCGCCGGAGAGCTCCAGCAACTCGCGCGCGACCGTCACGCGCGCGCCCGCCAGCGGGTGCCCGAGCACGGTGACCTCGCCGTCGCCCGCGAGCGCGAAGTCGCCGTTGGAGGCCACGCGGGCGAGCCCTGACACCCGCGCGGTCGCGACCGGTTCGGCGCCTCCGAATGCCGGGCCGGCCCAGTCGAGCGTCCCGTCGACGTGCACGTGGTCGTGGGCGATGTCCGCGGCGCCGGTGAGCAGCGCGCCGGCGACACGCAGGCTCGCCGGCCCGGCGAGAGCGAACGTGCCGTCCGCGCGCAGCGTCAGCCGGGCGGGCTCGGAACCCGGCAGCTCGGCGTGGCGGCCAAGCGCCAGGTCGAGGCCGGCGACGGGCGCCCAGCGCGCGCTGGCGCTCGCCTCGAGCTGCCCTGTGCTGCCATCGCGCTTGGCGCGCCCGCTCAGCCGCAGCCGCCCCTCGGCCTCCAGGTCGAGCTCGACCTGAAGGCCGCCCGCGCGCAGCCGCAGCGGTGCGAGCTCGGCGCGCGAGACGAACGCGAACGAGCCGTCCTCCCACAGCGAGCCGATGAAGCGCGCGCGCTGGCCGGCGAACAGCTTCACGTGCGCGCCGACGACGATGCCGGCCTGCGGCCGGCGCGGGCCGGGCACGGCGCCGAGGTCCTCGACCGTGAAGCCGGCGAACTCCTTGCCCGCGAACAGGTTGCCGGTCGGGTCGGCCGGGTCGTGGACGCGGCCCGAGGCGCCATCGAGGACGGGCTGGAAGAACCGCGCCACGTCCGCGGCCATTGCCTCCCCGAGCACCGGTGCGCCGTCCGGGCGGCGCCGCTTGAACCCGCGCGCGGACAGCTCCTGCGCGGCGTCGCGCGGATCGATCAGCACGAGCACGGCGCGCGCCTCGAAGCCGGCGAAGCGCCCTCCGAGCGCGACCTTGCGCAGCTCCGGCGGCAGCAGCGCCAGCAGCCGCCGGGCGGTCACGTCCGGCGGATCGTCCGCCAGCGCGGCGAGCTGCGCCGGGACGGCCGCGCCCTGCTCGAGGAACGGCCGCACCGCGGGCTCGACGACCTCGGCGATCACCTGGCTCGCGGTGATCATCGAACCGAGGTTGATCGTGCCCGAAAGCGGCTTCTCGACCGCGCCGGCGGTGTTCGGGAACAGCGCGTGCAGCCACTCCGGGAGCCCGATCCGCGCTTCCACGAGCTCGATCCGCACGCTCTCGGCGAGCGGGCCGTCCGGGCGCACGGGCATCTTCGGGTCCGCGATCAGCCCGAGCAGCTCGAACAGCGCGAACGGCGACAGACTGGGGAGCGGGCGCCGCAGGTGGAAGTGCGCGACGAAGCCCGCCACGCGCAGATCGACGCAGACGTTCTCCAGGTACGGCGCGTACGGATCGAGCAAGGTCGCAACCGGCACGACCGCGCCGGACCCCGAGGCGAGCAGGCCGGCGACGACCAGTACGTCGTCGGCGACGATGCGCAACCCGTTGCGTTCGTCCCCGAGCTCGAGGTCGGCGTCGACGAGCAGGTTCGGCGCCGGGAGCGGGCCGAAGAACGGGCTCAGCGCGACCCGCTTGACGCCGAGCCGCACCACCCCGGGGACGTGGACCTGCGCGCCCTCCCACGCCGGGCGGCAGACCGCCGGGTCGGCGAGCGGAGGGGAGACGTCCTCGCGCATGTCGAGGTCGAACTGCACCATCGGCACGACGAAGATCGGCGCCGGGACGGGCATCAGGTCGATCCGGAACCCGAGCCGGGTCTGCAGCGGCGGGCGCACGCCGATCCCGAGCTCCTGCGCGGTGTCGACGTCGTCGAGCAGCGCTGGCGGCAGTCCGACGCCGCCGGCGGCCGAGAGCACGAACGAGCGCTTGGTCCACCCGAACCCGATCGCGAACGAGCGGAACTCGACCCAGCCGTCTTCGTAGCGGCCGATCCGCGGGATGTCGATCCGCAGCGGGCCGCCCTCGGTCTCCAGCGCGAAGAAGAACTGGTCCGCGGAGACGCCGGCGCGCAGCAGGATCGACTCGAGCGGCTTGAACACGTGATCGTCGGGCAGGCCGGCGAGCCCGACGGTGCCGTCGACGGCGATCCCGCGCGGATCGTGCAGCGGGACGCGCAGCACGATCCCGTCGAAGCGCGCGGCCAGATCGCCGTCGAGCGCGGCGGCGGCGATCGCCTGCTCGAGCAGCTCCAGGCCGGTCCGCGCGAGGCCGTGGAAGGACTCACGCGCGGCCTCGGTGTCGAGCCGCGCGCGGATCCCGGTCAGCTCGCCGAGCATCGCCCTGCGGGCCTCGGCGCCGTCGCCGTCGTCCTGGGCGAGCGCGTCGGCCGCGGCCTGCCACGCGGCGTCGGAGGCGTCGACCGGGAGGTCCGCGACGGTCAGCGGGAGCGCCGGCAGCCGCAGCGGGACGTCGACGCGGTCGAGCCCGATCCGCAGCTCGCGGTCGGACAGGCGCAGCGACAGCGGCAGCTCGAAGCCGAGCACGTTGAGCGCGGCGTGCAGGGCGAGCGAGGCGCGCTCGGCCTGCGGGTCGTCCTCGAGCGTGCCGAGGGTCGCCTCGACCGCGGCGAGCCGCACCCCCAGCTCCCCCTCGACGCCGACGGCGCCCGCGGCGCGCTCCAGGTCGGCGGGCTCGGCGCGTCCCTGCGTCAGGTCGCTGAGCAGCCGGAACACGTCGAGCTCGATGCCCGCGCCGTCGAGCTCGCCGCGCAGGCGCAGTTGCGCACGGCCGCCCGCGAACGCCAGCTCGACCTCGGCGGCGACCTCGATCCCCGGGAGGGAGAAGCCCGCGAGCAGTGACTCGAGGTGCGGCCCGAGCGCGAGGTCCAGCGGCGGCAGGACGGGGTGCAGCGAGAGCGAGCCGGTGAGGCGCAGGCTGCCCTCGCCGGCGGCGCCGAACCCGGCGTCCAGCGCGACCTCGTCGAGCTCCGCGCGCAGCACCGGCTCGTCCTGGGGGACACCCGGAAGCGCGAGCGCGAGCGCGACGGGATCGACAGCGACAGCCCGAGGCGCGGCTCGCCGTCCTCGGTGCTGACCCGTAGCGCGGCGGTCACGATCCCGTCGGCGTCGCCCGCCTGCACGTCGAGCTGCGGCACGTCGGGCAGCTCCGGCATCCGCAGCCGGACGCTGGCCGAGACCTCCGCGTCGAGGTCGCCGCCGTCCGGCGCCGCCGCGAGCGCGTCCGCGCCGGGGTACTCGAGGCGCAGATCGAGGCTCGCGTCGACGATCTCCGGCAGCGACCCGGCCGGGATGAATCCGGGCAGCTCGAGGTCGGCGCCGGCGACACTCGCGGAGACGGTGAGCGCCAGCACGTCCGCGCTGTCCCAGCGCAGGTCGACCGTCGCGCGCGTGTGATCGGGCGGCTGCGGGAGCGGGGCCGGGATCGTGACGCGCCCGGTCAGGCCGCTCCACGCGACCGTGCCCTGGAGCGCGACCGCGCGGCTGCCGTCCGGGCGCTGCTCGACGCGGATCCGCGCCTCGTCGACCAGGCCGATCGGTCCGAGCCGCAACTGCTCGACCGCGACCGCGAAGCTGCCGGCGTCCGCGCCGTCGTGCTCGACCTCGAGCGCGGCGGAGGCGGCCTGCACGGTCAACAGGTCGTCGACGGCGAGCTCGATGCCTCCGTCGAGGCGGCCTGAGAGCGAGAACGAACCGTCGGCGGCCACGCGCGCGTCGCCGCGCAGACGCCCGGCGCGGAGCTCGCCGCCGGGCACGGGCACGCTGATCGGGCCGGGCTGGTCGAGCTCCAGCTCGGCTGCGTCGGCGCCGTCGAGCACGCGCAGGGTCGCGGCCAGCGGCGCGCCGTCCGCGACCGGCAGGAGGATCCGCCCGCGCAGGTCGGCCTGCAGCAGCGCGTTGGCGTGCACGACCACGCTCGCCGAGTCCAGGCCGAAGGCCAGCCCGAAGACCGCGCCGGCGCCCGGGCCCGCGAAGTGACCGTCGACGAACGCGGGCGACCACGTCGCGGTCGCGCGGCCGCTCACGCCGCCGTCCCCGATCACGGCGTCCTGGAGCTCGATCGCCGCCGGCAGCGCGACGCCCGCCCAGGGCGGCAGGCGCAGCTCGGCGGCGGAGAGCGCGACGCCGACGAACTCCGGCCCGAACCCGGCGGCGGTCACGCGCTCGGGCGAGGCGGTCCGCGAGAGGTCGAGCTCGACCTTGTCGGCGGCGACCACGAACCCGGTGTCACCGATCGCGCACGGCTCGAGCGTGAACCCGGTCGGCGCGGTCACCTCGAGACCGGTGTCCCGATCGGCGATCAGCGACCCGGTTGTGCCCATGACGACGCGCCCGGACCCCGAAAGCGGCCGCAGCAGCTCGGGCGGCAACCGCAGTTCGAGGGCGACGTCGCGCAGCTCGGCGCGCAGGCGATCGTCACCGGCCCACGCCTCGGCCGTGCCGCCGCCGATCGCGAGCTCGAACGACCCGACCGCCACGGCGAGCGGGGCGGCGAGCGTGCCCGCGGCGTGTACCCCGTCCGCGTCGCCTTCCAGCAGGCCGTCGGCGACCGTGAGCGCGGCGCCGCCGAGCGCGGCGGGCAGCGTCAGCCGCGCTTGCGCCACCGCGATCCGCCACGGATTGGCCGACAGCACCAGGCCGTCCGCCTCGAGCGTGACGTCCGCGCCCTTCACGCGCACGGGCGAGAGTGGCACCCCGGCCGCCGTGCGCACGCTCGCGCCGTGCAGGTTCGACCACGCGACCTCCGCGACGGCCGCCCACGTCGCCTGCTCCTGCTCTGGGTCGGCGGGCGCGAACAGCGTGTCGGGAAGCGTGAGCACGACGGGGACCGCGGCGGTCGTGATCCGCTCGCCGTCGTGACGCCAGGAGTAGCTGCCGCGCAGCTCGGGCGCGTACGCGCCCTCCAGCCCGCCGAACAGCTGCGCGCTGAAGCCCTCCAGGCCAGGCGCGACGAGCTCCGCCACCGTGCGCGTGCGCAGCGTTCCGCTGACGCGGAAGAGCACCTCGTCGTCGGCCCCCTCGACGCGCGGATCGACCACGCCGACGAGGTTCAGCAGTGCCGCGGCCTGCTCAGGGTCCACGAGCGCCGCGAGCTCCGGCGGGAGCGCGAGCAGCGAGCGCAGCGGGATCAGCTCGTCCATCAGGGCGAGTGATGCTCGAAGTCCCCCGCGGCGAGGTCGGCGTCGCCGAGGCGCAGCGGCTGGTCGGGATCGGCGGGGCCGGGTTTGCTCTGGTCGAGCAGGTAGAAGCGGTCGTACGGCCGGATGCCCGCCGGCTGCTCGAAGCCCGAGACGTTGTCGGCGGCCAGCACGCCGGTCGCGGCGTCGATGGCCACCGTGAGGTCATCGGCGACGAACTCCGGAGCGGCGAAGCGGAAGACGTAGAGGCCCGCGCCCTTGCCGCGTTCGGGGTCGCCGGCCCGGTTGCCGGCGATCAGGCTGCCCGCGTCGATCTGCAGTTCGTCGCGGTCGAACTGGAGCCCGCCGCGCCGCTGGTCGTCCCAGCTCGGGATCACGTAGCCCTCCGAGCGGGCGGTCCATTCGATGCCGGCCGACACCTCCCCCTCGCGCGTGTCGGTGAACGCCACCCCGCCGCCGGCGAAGCGCGGGGAGTCGTTGCCGGTAACCGTCGCGCCGGAGAGATAGAGGTTCGAGCAGCGAGCGGCGATGCCCGCGCCCGTCGGAGAGGCGTCCGCGGGCCCGGCGAGGCGATTGTCGGCCACCACGTCCGACAGCGAGCGCAGCGTCGAGCCCGTCGAGAGCCGGATGCCTCCGCCGTCGCCGCGATGCGCGACGTTGCGCTGGATGCGGTTGCCGCGCGAGAACAGACGCGCAAGCGCGGTGGCGTAGACGCCGCCGCCGTCGTCGGCGGCGTGATTGTCCTCGATCACGTTGCCGATCAGATGGATCCAGCCCGCGGCCGCCTGCTGCGCCGTGATCGGGTCGTACATCTCGTCGACGGGGATCGGGTTCGGCTGCAGTGCCGACCCCGGGGCGACCGCCGCGCGCAGTTCCTCGAGCGTCTCGTAGCGCAGCGACTGCTGCAGGATCCGGATCGCACCGCCGTCGGTGATCGTCACGCCCGGCCACCAATCGGGACCGGAGTTGGCGCGGATCAGGTTGTCGCGGATCGTCGGGTAGCACCAGGCGAAGATCCCGATCGCGCCGCCGTAGTTGGCGAGGTTGCGTTCGATCCGGCAGCCCCAGATCAGCGGCGACGCCTTGTAGATCCCGATCCCGCCGCCGCTGCCCTCCTCGAACCAGCCACTCCCGTCGAACGGACCGTGCGGCGGCACGATGTTGAAGTAGCCGATGTTGCGGTGCACGTGGCAGCTCGCGATCACCGCGGCCGACTCGCGCTTGATGTAGATCCCGCCGCCCTCGCGCGCCCCGCCGTGGCGCACGACGACCTTGGTCAGCGACGCGATCCCGGCGCCCTCGGGCAGTTCGATCCGCACCGCCCGGCGACCCCTGCTCGAGGGCTTGACGTCGTCGTCGTTGCTGCCGTCCTCGCGGATCCGAGCGTAGGACTCGCCGCCTTCCAGCGCCGGGAGTCCCAGCGCTCCCGGCTCGGCGCCGCCGCCGAGGTGGCGGGCGCCCGCGGGCAGCGCGGCGGCGCTCGTCACGTTGACGCCCTTGTCGATCAGCAGTTCGCCCTCGCGGTAGGCGCTCGCGTCGAGGATCACGACCGTGTCCGCTTCGGAGCAGGCGGCGAGCGCGGCGCCCAGCGTGCGCGCAGGCGCGGCCGGATCCTCGAACTCCCCGCTGATCGCCGCGCCGGGCGCGCTCGCGGACACGAAGCGCAGGACCCCGCTGGCCTGCACGCCTTCGTCGATCCGGAGCAGCGTGTCGGCGAGCGGATGACCGGCGGGCTCCAGCAGCCCGAGATCCTCCCACCAGTGGAACGGGTAGGCGGGGTTCTGGACGAGCCCTGACATCTCCCACGCCTGCGCGAAGCGCAGTTCGAACTCGCGCCCGCTCCCCGCGCTCGCGCCCCGGCCGAGCGGCTCGCCCGCCTCGACCGGGATGCCGCCGAGCGTGCCGGCCACGAACGCGTCGGCCGCCTGCGCCGCGGTCAGGGCGCCCCCGCCGTCGCTCGTCGCCGCCGCCTGAAGGCCCTCGAGCCGCCCCGCGTCCAGCAGCGCCGTCGCCGCCGCGTGCACGGTCGCGGTCTCGAGCCCCACGTAGATCGCCCAGCGCGGCGCCGGCAGCCAGCGCGGGAGGCCCGCGACGTAGAGCGCCGGCAACTCGGCGCCCGCGAGCCGCAGCCCGAGCAGGGCGGGCAGGCCGCCGCTCGGCGGGCTGAAGTGCACGACCCCGTACCCGACCGCGAGCGCGTCCGTGCCCGGCGGCGTTGCGAAGCGCCAGCCGAGGTTGAACCGCCACGCGCCCGCGTCCTCCCGCGGTCCGTAGGGCTCGGCCGCGATCAGCGGGTCGGTGCCGACCGGGAACGACTTGCGCGCCGCGGGCCAGGCGCCCACCGCGGCGAGCACCTGCTCCTCTTGCGACGGGACATAGCCGCGTGCCACCGAGCCATCCTCTCGATGAGGAAAGGATGAGTCAACTCGATGGTTTCGGGACGCACGGAACGCGTCGCCCCGACCCGCACGTGGCCGGCGTGCTTGTGGCGTCCGAAGCGCATCGCAGCGGTCAGGCGTGGCCGAAGTGGACGTCGGGCAGCAGGCGACCGAGCGGCTTGGGCAGCCACCAGGCCCAGCGGCCGAGCAGCCGGAGCATCACCGGCACCAGCAGCAGCCGGACGAGCGCGGCGTCCAGCAGGACGGCGATGCCGAGGATGACGCCCATCTCCTTGGGCGGCAGCGGGCCCGAGAGGGCGAAGGTGAAGAAGACCGCGACCATGACGCCGGCGGCGGCGAAGACGACGCGGCCGGAGTGCGCGACGCCGCCGACCATCGCCTCGTGCGGGTCGCTGGGTGCGGTCCCAGTGTTCCTTCGCGCGAGGAGAGCAGGAAGACCGTGTAGTCCATCGAGATCGCGAAGACCATCGCGAAGAAGAACACGGGCGCCCATGCGTCCAGGAAGCCCTGCGGCTCGAGGCCGAGCAGGCCGGCGAGGTGGCCCGTCCTGGAAGATCAGCCGGCCGACGCCGAAGGCCGCGCCGACGGCCAGCAGGTTCGTGACGACGCCGACGGCGGCGATGACCGGCGCCTGCAGCGCGACGAGCAGAAGCAGGAAGCCGAGCGCGAGCACGACGCCGATGACCAGCGGCGTCTTCTGCGCTCAGCGCGGTCTCCAGGTCGTGGTTCTCGGCGACGGAGCCGCCGACGAGCGCCGCCGGCGGGGAGGTCGGTCGCAGGCGTTCGATGGTGGCCCCGACGCGCCGTGTCGGACGGGTCGCCGGCGGGGATGACCTGGACCAGCACGTCGCCGTCGCGTGCCCGGGCTGATGGCCGGCATGACCTGCGCGACGCCCGGGGTCGGCCTTCGCGACGCGGCCACGCGCGCGGCATCAGCGCTGCGGGCGCGACGACCTGCAGGGCACCGGGCGCGCCCGGGCCGAAGGCCTGCTGCGACCTGGCTGTAGGCCGACGCGCGAGCCGTCGCCGGCGGGCACGACCTTGATCGACGGCATGCCGGTCTTCAGGCCGAGCACGGGGAGTGGCCAGCGCGACAAGGATGACGACGGCGCGATGCGCCGAAGGCGACCGGGCGCCGCCACGGAGCCGTTCGCCCCAGGCGGCGAAGCGGCGCGAGCGGTGCTCCCCGGAGTGCGCCCACGGCAGCGCGAGCTTGTCGACGCGCGGGCCGAGCTTGGCCAGCACCGCGGGCAGCAGCGTCAGCGTCGCCGCCAGGATGAAGACGACCGAGAGCATGATCCCGAGTGCCATCGAGCGGAACGCCGGCGAGCGGCACGAGCATCACCGCGGTCAGCGAGATGAGCACGGTCAGGCCGGAGAACAGGACCGCCTTGCCGGCGGTGTCCATCGTCTACGGCGACGGCGTCCTCGGCGGTGAGCCGCTGCCGAAGAACGCGCGCGCGGAAGCGCATGACGATGAACAGCGCGTAGTCGATGCCGAGCGCGAGCGCGAACATCAGCGCGAAGTTCATCGCCCAGATCGAGATGTCGAGCACTGCGTGCCGAGGTACAGCGACGCCGGCGGCGGCGACGAGGCCGACGATGGTGAGCATCAGCGGCAGGCCGGCGGCGACGAGCGAACCGAAGGCGAGCAGCAGGATGACCATCGTCACCGGCCAGGAGATCAGCTCGGACTTCATCATCGCGAGCGGTTGGCCTCGTTGAAGTCCGACCACATGCCCGACGCGCCGGTCAGCGAGACCTGCACGCCGTCTCCCGCGGTGGCGCGCAGCGGCGCTTTGAGGTCGTCGGCGGCGCGGACCATGTCGTTCGCGTTGGCGCCGGCGCCGGCCTGGATGATCGCGGTGTGTCCGTCGCGCGAGATGGACTGTCCGGGCAGCGGCGAGACGACGCGGGTGACGCGCGCGTCGGCGGCGAGGATGCGCTCGGCGTCGGCCATCGTGGCGCGGAAGGCGGGGTCGTTCACCGTCTTGTCCGGGGAGTGGACGACGACCGTCAGCGCGGACGAGGAAAGGCCGCCGAACTCGCGGTCGACCGTGTCGCGGACTGGCACGGACTCAGAGCCGCTGGCTTCCCAGCCCGCGCCCGACAGCGCCGTCTCGACCTTCGGCGCGAGCGCGCCCAGCCCGAGCGCGACGACGAGCCAGCCGAGCGCCACGAGTCTGAAGTGGGTGGCGGTGAAGCGGCCCAGACGACCGACGGGCCCGTACGACGGCGAGGACGACACGGGCCTGCGATGGCCGCTCATGAACGGGAGGGAGCGCCTGTCGCCCCGCCGCTCAGTGGATCGTCGAGCTCGGCAGCCTGCTGGCGAAGGCCGCCGCAGACCAGCCCGCACCGGGCGAAGACCGACTCGTCGGCGATGAAGCAGCGCACGCGCGTGCCGTCCTTCTCGAGCCGGCGGCGGTCGACGGCGTTAGGTTGGCTCGGAAACCTCGTCCGACTGTCCCGGGCGGGCTCGGCCGGCCATCCAGCGGGCGCCGTAGGTGTCGCTCGATCCGTGCAGGACGATCGAGAAGAAGACCACGACGGCGGCCAGCTCGAACAGCCGCGGACCCTCCGGGATCCCGGAGGAGAGGACAAGCAGCCCGAAGGCCATCGTGGCGATGCCCTTGGGCCCGAACCAGCCGATGAACAGCTTCGTGGGCAGGTCGACCTGGCGGGAGCCCGCGAGTGCGACCAGGATCGCCAGCGGGCGGGCGAGCAGGAAGCAGACGGCGATGAACGCGAGGGTCGTCCACACGCCCTGCGAGAACAGGTCACCGAGCGTCAGGAGCGATCCGAAGACGACGAAGATCCCGAGCTTGACCATCTCGGCGACATCGGCGGTCTGCTCCTCAACGGCGTGACGGACGTCTTCGCGACGGATCCCGAGCGTGATCGCACAGACGAACACCGCGATCAGGCCGTTGCCGTGCGGGCCGATGTGCGCGACCGCGTAGGCCACGAAGGCGAAGCCGAACCCGAACAGGGCGACCAGATGGCGCGGCAGCCGGTCCCGGCCGCTCGGCAGCAGGGCCGCTCCGAGCAACCCGAGCGCGATGCCATAGACGACGCCGAGGCCGACGTCCTGGGCGACGAACTGCCACCAGACGAACTCCTCGCCGTCTTCCGATCGCGCCCCGAGGGCGGCGGCGAACGCCAGCACCGCGGGCAGGGCCAGCCCGTCGTTGAGGCCCGACTCGAGATTGAGGGAGCTGCGCACCGTCGACGGCACCTTCGAATTGGTCACGATCGAGGAGGTGAGAACGGGATCGGTGGGCGCGAGCAGTGCTCCGAGAAGCAGCGCCTCCAGCCACGACATGTCGGCGAACAGGGCCTTCGCGGTGCCGGCGATCAGCAGGCAGGTCAGCGGCATCGCCACCACGAGCTTGCGCAGCGGCAGGCGCCAGCGGTTGCGCAGCGCGTCGGCCTCGACCTCGAGACCGTCGCGGAAGAGGATCACGACCAGCGCGACGAGCGCGAGATCCTCGACGAAGGCCGACTCGGTCTCGAAGTGCAGGACCTCCAGCCCTCCGTCGCCGAGCACGAAGCCGACGACGACGAACAGCGCGGTCAACGACAGGAACGAGCGGTGCGCCAGCCCGGAGAGCAGCGCACCGACCACGAGCAGGCTGCCGAAGACCAGCAACGCCGTCTCGAACGCGTTCTCCACGCCCGCCACCCTAGTGGCCGTCTGCCGGAGCTCGCGGTCGTGACGGGCCGGCGACCAGTCGCCGGCGCGCCATGCTCGCGGAACGATTCCGTCTAACGCCGGGAGATGCGCGTGACCCGGCCTGCGTCGAAGCGCGTGACCCACAGGTCGCTCGCGTCGGCGGCGACCGAGAGCGGTCCGCCGTTGACCGCATCGCTGCCGACGACCTTCATGGACTGCGGATCGATCTCGACGACGCGGTCTCCCTCGCGATCGGTGACGAAGAGCTGCTCGCCGTCGCTCGCGATATCGCGCGGAGTGCCGCCGACGCGCACGCTGCCGGTGCTGCGGTTGGCGTCGGCGTCGATCCGCCAGGCGCGCCCGTCGTCCGCCGTGGCGACCCACACCTCGCGCCCGACGATCGCCAGCGCGCGCGGATTCGGCCCGACGCCGCGCACGGTCGGCCGCGAGCTGGCGGCGCCCGCCGTCCACGCGCGCGACGCTGCGAGTCGGAGGCGTCCGCGACCCAGACCGCGCCGGCGCCGACGGCGACGTCGACCGGCTCGCCCGCGACGTTCGCGACGCCGCGTACCTCGCCCGTGGACTCGACGATCTGGGAGACCGTCCCGTCGCCCGAGTTGGCCACCCAGATCGCATTCGCCGACGATGCGATGCCTTCGGGGCGCGAGCCGACGTCGAACGTCCGCTGCACTTCGGGCTGCGCCGTCGCGCTCAGGCGCACGACGCGTGTCCTCGCCGGTGATCGAGACCCAGACCGAGCCGAAGGCGACGACGACGCTGTCGGGGTTCTTCCCGACGTCGACGCTCGTGGTCTCGCCGGACTCGCGATCGATGCGGGTCAGCGTGCCGTCGCCGCTGCCGACCGCCCAGACCGCGCCGGCGCCGATCGCGATCCCGTCCGGCGCATCACCGACCGCGAACGGGCCGGCGGCGGGATCGGCGGCGGTCGCCGTCGCCGTCGCCGTCGCGGTCGCGGTGGCGCGGGCGGTGGGGGTGCTCGTCGGCTCCGGGTCGCCGCTCCCGCCGTCGCGCAGAACCACGGCGGCGACGACGCCCGTGGCGACGAGCGCGAGCAGGGCGAGCCCCAGCGCACCCCACCGCCGCTTCGGCCCGATCGAACCGGCGGTGGTGGCGACGGCGGCGCGATGGTCGCCGCCGCCGCGCCGGCACCGGCGCCGGGCTTCGCGCGCGACTGCCGCGACGCCGCCGGACGGGCCGCCGTGGCTCGACCGCGGTCCGGCGTCGGCGATTCGGGCGGCGCCGGAGGTCCGTCGCCGGCGGCGGCAGCTCCGGCAGCGTTCGTTCAGGCCGCGAGCCGCCGGTCGGCGCGTCTGAGGTCCGACCGGCGGTTGGGGCGCCGCGGGTCCGGCCCGGCGGCTTCAATCGCCTCGGCCGGGGTCTCGCCGGCGGCGGGCGGTGCGGCGGCGCGCGCGGCTCGACCCGGTCCGGGCGTAGTCCACGTACCCCGTCGGTTGTCCCGCGGGCGCGGCGGGTTCCGGGGGCGGAGGCGCCGGCGGCGGCGCGCTGGACGATGGGTGCGACGTCGGCTCGGCCGTGAAGTCCTGCCAGGACGAGAAGCGCGCCGGCGTGAGCGGCGGTGGGTGCTCGATCGTCGGGCTCGTGTTCGCCGAGGCGGGCGTCGCGGCGCCAGAGCGGCCCGCGGCGCCGCGAGGACGATCTCCTCCAACTCGTTCCAGGCCACTCGCGCGCCGCTGGGCCGCCCGGCGGCATCCTTGGCGAGCATCGCACGACCCACGCCTCGAGCGCCGCCTCCGTGCCGGCGGGCAGTGGCGGGACGGGTCGGTGATGTGCTGCATCATGACCGCGACGGCGCGCCTTCGGAACGGAACGGCACCGCGCCCGCGAGCAGCTCGTAGGCCACGACGCCCGTCTGGTAGAGGTCGGTCCAGGGCCCGATCTCCTGCGCCATCGCCTGCTCGGGCGCCATGTACGCGGGCGTCCCGAGCGTCGCTCCGGCGGGCGTGAGCATCTCCTCGGTCGCCACCTGGTAGTGCCTTGGCGATCCCGAAATCGGCGATCTTGATCCCGCCCTCGGCGGTGACGAGCAGGTTCTCGGGCTTGATGTCGCGATGGACGATCTTCATCGTCTCGGCGTGCGAGAGCGCGGCCAGCAGGCCCTCGAGCACGCCCGCGACCTGGGCCAGCGACATGCGCCCCACGAACGGTCGCAGCGACCCGCGTCCGAGGTACTCCATCGCGATGTAGGGCGCCCCGTCGTGCTCGAGGAAGTCGAACACGGTGACGACGTTCGGATGATTGAGCGAGCCCGCGACGCGCGCCTCGCGGATGAACCGCTGCGCCAGCGCGGGATCGTCGGCCAGGAACGGCGCCAGTTCCTTGAGCGCGACGCTGCGCGCGAGCGCCGGCTGTCGCGCGAGGTACACGATCGCCATGCCACCCCGCCCGATCTGGCTGACGATCCGGTAGGGCCCGACCTGCTCCGGCATCTTGCTCACAGGCCGCCGATCCACACCATGCCCAGCCGAAGCTACCACCATCGACGCCAGCGTCACCGGCCATCCGCGCTAGAGGGCCATGGCGGAGGATCGACGCACTATGTATCAAGCTCAATTGATGTATTCTGAGCGCGTGGTCGGTCCGCCCGTGTTTCTGCGTCTGACATCGCATCCGGTGCGATGGCGGCTGCTGAGGGAGCTGGCGCGCAGCGACCGGCGAGTCGGCGAGCTCTGCGAGCTCTCGGGCGAGCGGCAGAGCCTGGTCTCCTACCACCTGCGGTTGCTGCGCGACGGTGGGCTGGTGTTCTCCCGGCGCAGTGCGGCCGACGCTCGCGACACGTACTACGCGCTCGATCTCCTGCGTTGCCGCGAGTTGCATGCGGGAGCTGGAGAGTCGCTGCACCCCGGGCTCGCGACGTCGGTCGCCCAGCGGCCGCG
This sequence comes from uncultured Solirubrobacteraceae bacterium, assembly GCA_963848475.1. Classification (GTDB taxonomy): domain Bacteria; phylum Actinomycetota; class Thermoleophilia; order Solirubrobacterales; family Solirubrobacteraceae; genus Solirubrobacter. The sequence goes on from CAWKDW010000020.1 coordinate 286,973, forward strand.
GACGGTGCGCGCCCGGGTGCTGTTCCTGTGTACCGGCAACAGCGCTCGCTCCCAGCTCGCCGAGGCGCTCGCGGGGCAGCTCTCGCACGGTGTCGTGCAGGCCGTCAGTGCGGGCAGCCACCCGAAACCGCTGCATCCCAACGCGATCCGGGTGCTGCGCGAGCGCGGGATCGCGGTCGAGGGCCGTCGGTCCAGGCACTTGAGCGAGTTCGCGGGCGAGGCGTTCGACTACGTCATCAGTCTCTGTGACCGTGTGCGCGAGGTCTGCCCGGAGTTCCCCGGCGCCCCGGAGACCGTCCACTGGAGCATCCCCGATCCCGGCCGCGAGGGCGGGACCGACGAGGAGACCTTGCCCGCGTTCGAACGCACAGCAACGGAGATCGAGACGCGCATCCGCTTCCTGTTGGACACGATCGACAGCGACGAGGAGGTACGACGAGCATGTCTGACGAGCTCGTGAATGTCCGCTACATGGTCGACGACGTCGAGCGCGCCGTCGCGTTCTACACGACCCACTTCGGGTTCACCCTGCGCTCCAGCGCCGCCCCGGCGTTCGCCGACGTGGTCCGGGGCCATCTGCGGTTGCTGCTGAGCGGGCCGAGGAGCTCGGCCGGGCGGCCGATGCCCGACGGGCGCACGCCCGAGCCGGGAGGATGGAACCGCATCCATCTGATCGTCGAGGACCTCGCCGTCGAGGTCGAGCGATTGCGCGCCGCGGGCCTGACGTTCCGCAACGACATCGTGCACGGACCGGGTGGGCAGCAGGTACTCGTCGAGGACCCGGCGGGCAATCCGATCGAGCTCTTCCAACCCGCCGGTACCTGACGGGGTGGATTCGGCCGCGCCCGGCATGGGGGTGATACTCCGCGAGTGGGGGCGTATCGGATGTATCGGCTTCGGCGGCCCGCCGGCGCACATCGCTCTGCTGCGCGAGCTCTGCGTCAAACGCCGCGGCTGGATGAGCGAGCGCGAGTTCGAGGACGCGATCGCGGCCACCAACCTGCTGCCCGGTCCTGCTTCCACGCAGTTGGCGATCTACTGCGCGTGGCGGCTGCGTGGAGCGGCCGGGGCGCTCGTCGGCGGGCTCGCCTTCATCGTCCCCGGGTTGATCGTCATCCTCGCGCTTTCCGCGCTCTTCCTGGCCACGTCGCCGCCCGACTGGGTGCTCGGCGCCGGTGCCGGGTCGGGCGCCGCGGTGGCCGCCGTGGCGGTGCACGCCGCCCGCGGTCTCGCGCCGGCGAGTTGGCAGCGCGCGGTCTCGCGAGAGCGCTGGATCGTCTACGCCGCCCTGGGCGCGCTCTCCGCCGCGACCGTCGGTGCCTGGCTCGTCCTGGTCCTGCTCGCCTGCGGCGCCGTCGAGGTCGCCGTGCGCCGCGGTCGCGGCGACCCGGCGCTGCACGCGTGGCCGCTGCTGCTCGCCGCGGCGCCCGCGGCCGGGGGACTGCTCGCGCTCGCCTGGGTCGCGTTCAAGGTCGGCGCGCTCTCCTACGGCGGCGGCTTCGTGATCATCCCGCTCATGCAGCACGATGCCGTGGAGGCCTACGGGTGGATGACCCAAGGCCAGTTCCTCAACGCCGTCGCGCTCGGACAGGTCACGCCGGGCCCAGTCGTGCACACCGTTGCTGTCGTCGGGTACGCCGCCGCCGGCCTCGGCGGCGGGCTGCTCGCCTCCGCCGTCGCGTTCGCGCCCTCGTTCTCCTTCATCCTGATCGGTGCCGACCGCTTCGACCGCCTGCGGGCGAACCCGACCGTCCAGCAGGTCCTCGACGGTGCCGGCCCGGCAGCGATCGGAGCGATCGCGGGCGCCGCGCTCCCGCTTGCCCTCGCGCTCAGCGAGACGTGGCAGTACGCGATCCTCGCCGCGGCGGCGATCGCGCTGTTCGTGCTGCGACGGGGCATCGTCGCCACGCTGGTCGCCGCGGGCGCCGTGGGCGCGATCGTCGCCATCGCCGGCGCGCCGCTTCCGGGATGACGCGACGTCACGCAGTCTCGAGCAGCGCGTCAGCCGCCGAATCCGCCGTCGCCGGGGGGACCGCCATGGTGCTCCTCGACCTCGGGGATCGTCGAGCTGCCGCGCGTGCCGTCGGCGGCCTTGAAGTCGAGCTTGTCCAGCGCCGACTGCAGTGAGGCTTCGTAGCTGGCGCTGGTGATCGTGGCGCCGCTGACGGCGTCGATCGCGGCGGTCTGCTTCGTCAGCGCGCTTTGGCGCAGGTAGGGCTCGGCGCTGGAGCTGATCTGCACCGACTTGGGGTCGTCGCCCTGCAGCTGGAGCGCCTCGACGTTGGTGATCTTGCCGTCCGTCACGGTGACGCGCACCTGCGCGTTGCCATAGCGGGTCGGGATCGAATCGCCGGTGGCGACCTTGGCGCCGCTGCCGCTCGCCGACGCGGCGGGCGCGGGGGTCGACCCGGGCGCCGGGCTCGAAGGCGTCGACGCACTGGCCGTCGGCAGCGTGGGCTCGTGCGCTTTGAAGTTCAGGACGCCCGCGAGGCCGGCGGCGGTCGCGGTCAGGACGATCGGTGCTCGACGCATGGGTCTCCGGGTCAGAGGGCGAAGGATTCGTGGTGGATTCGGTCGGGGAGGACGCCGGCATCACGGGCGGCGGCCGAGACGCGCGGCGGTGAAGCCGTCCGGGCCGCAGATGTAGACGTCGCGCTCGCGCAGGGCGGGGGCCAGCGCGGTGAGCGCGCGCGCGTCAAGGCGTACGTGCTCGCGCGGGCCGACGAGTTCGTGCAGCCGGCCGCCGCGCGTGGTGACGAGTTGGGCGATCTCGTCGCGCAGGACGAGGTCCTCGCGCGTGGAGCCCCGCAGGAGCACGACGACGTCGGCATCGCGCGGCAGCTCCTCCAGCAGTGCGCGGATCGGCGTGATGCCGACACCTGCGCCCACGAGCAGGATGCGGTCACCCGTTCGGGCATCGGCGGTGAAGGCGCCGTAGGGGCCCTCGATCGCCACCCGCGTTCCGGGCCGCAGCCTCGCGAGGGCGGCGCTGTGGTCGCCGAGGTCCTTGACGGTGATCCGCAGGCGATTGTTCCTGGGAGCGGCCGAGAGCGAGTACGGGTGCGCCTGCCACCACAGGCCGCGACGCAGGAAGCGCCACTGCAGGAACTGACCGCCCGCGATCGGGAGCCTGTGCAGGCGGCGCCCCTTGAGCAGGACGGAGAACGTGCCGGGCCCCTCGGGCTGGACCGACTCGACCGTCACACGATGTCGCGCCGAGCGCCAGACGGGCAGCCCGATCCGCGCCAGCACCACGAGCGCCAGGGTCCCCACCCACAGCGCGGTCCACCACGCCTTCGCCCACGGATGCCCGACGAACGAGGCTCCCGTGTCGACCTGATGCGAGAAGGACAGAAAGAGCGCGAGATAGGTGTACAGGTGCACGGCCCACCACGTCTCATAGGCCAGCCGTCTGCGGGCGATCCGGTAGGAGGTCACGCCCGCCGCGATCAGCAGTACGAAGCCGACCGTCGCGGCCAGGATCCCGGGGTAGGTCCAGACCAACTGGCCGAACTGGTGCAGCACGCCGTCGTGTGCGGCCTGGGCGTAGCCGACCGTGATCAGCACGCCATGCGCGCACAGCAGGTACAGCGGCCATGGCCCCAGCTTGCGATGCCAGCGCACGAGCCGGTCCTGGCCGACCGCGCGCTCGAGCGGGCCGAAACGTGCGACGAGGACGACCACCACGACCATGGCGTAGGCGGCGGACAGGCCTGAGATGCGACCGAGCGCCGTGGCGAGGCCGCCGGCGGCACGTAGCGAGCCGGCGCTCTCGGCCGAGACCCCGAGCGCGAGCGTGATGCCGAGCCCGAGCCCCGCCAGGCCGGCGAGGCCGTCGACGACCCGGGGCAGCGGCCGCGCCGGCATCCGGCGCCGCCGCACCCGCCTGCGGACCACGGTCGGCGAGGCTGCCGGAGCCGGCATCGCAACGGCCACGGCCGACGGCGCAGCGTCGATCCGCGGCGGCGGCGGGTCCTCGTCGCGGCGCCCGGCCCACAGCGTGCCCGTACTCATTCGCCCTCCAGCGCCGCCGGAAAGCCCGGCGTCGCAGAGGACCCGGCCGTCGGTGAGGATCGTCATCGCCTCATAGCCCGCGAGCCCCAGCGTCCACGCCGGCCCGTCCGCGCCCATCGCGAAGGCGGCCGTGCTGTAGGCATCCGCCGTCCCCAGATCCGGCCCGGTGACCGTCACGGAGAGCACGCCGTCCGGTGCGCTCGCCGTTCGCGGGTCGGTGATGTGCTGTCCGCGCTCATAGGCGCCGGAGGTGGCGACCGCGAGGTCACGGGCACGCACGCGCAACGCGATCGCCTCGCGATCGTGGGGATGCTGGATCCCGACGCGCCAGCCGCGCGAACCGGGCGAGGCGTCGCCACGCGCGACGACGTCACCGCCGGCGTTGAGGCAGAAGTCGCTCACGCCACCGATGCTCAGGAGGTCAGCCGCCCGCTGGGCCGCCCAGCCCTTGACGAGGGCCGACGGATCCAGCTGCCCGCCGGCGCGTACATCGAAATACCCGTCGGTCTCGCGCTGCAGGGCCGCGCACCGTTCGAGCACCCAGCGAAGGTCCGGCGACGGCAGCGGCGCCTCGCCGCGCTGGAAGCGGCGGAGCTCGCTGTCGGCCCGGTAGGTGCTGAAACGCGCATCGGCCTCGTGCAGCGAGGCGATCGCGGCGGCCAGCACGGTCGCGTCGGGCACGTCGCAGCGGATATCCAGCGAGACGACGGTGCCCATCACGCGTTCGACATGCACCTGACGAGTGATCGGAGCGACCGGCATCGCGCAAACCCTGTCGTCGGTTCGTAAGCGTTAGATCGGAAAAGGCTGGGAGGATCCTGAGCGTCTCACGGTCACCGCTCGCGTGGCCGTCGCCACGTGGAGCTCACGGCGGCGGGTCTGCCGCGGTGCGGCGGGGCGGCATGCGCGAGGGCGAGCAATGGGCCCGCGGCGAGCAGCAGGGCGAGGGCCGCGTAGCCGGCCTCGAGCGTTGAGATCGTGGCGACGACGGCGACGAGCAGTGGTCCGCCGGCGTCACCGAGTTCGCGGCCCAGTTCGGCGGAGCCCATGGTCTGGCCCATCCGCTCCTCCGGTGTCGAGGCGGCGAGCGCCGCGAAGCCGAGTGGTGTGATCAGGCCCGTGCCGAGGCCGATCAGGCCCGCGGCCGACAGGACCCCCGCCAGACCCGGCAGTGTCGCTGAAGCGAGTCCGGCGGCGGTGATCAGCAGTCCCGTGAGGAGCCCGGTCCGAGTGCTCAGGCGTCGTGCGTCGAGGGCGCGGCCGGCCCAGGGCTGCACGATCGCCGCGGTGGCGGCGAGCACGGAGACGGCGGCGCCGGTGGCGATGGTGCCGAGTCCCGCTGCGGCCCCTGAGACGGGCAGGAAGCCCACGCCGACCGAGAGCGCGGCGGTGGACGCGGCGAGCGCGGCGGTGGGGGCGAGGAAGCGAGCGGTGGGCCAGCCGGTGCGCGAGGTCGACCAGGGTCTGTCGCCGGCGTGGCAGCGGCGGCACAGCCGGCACGAGGATGGCGGCCGCTACGGCAACCGCGACGGCACACACGGCCATGCTCGCGAACAGCAGCTGGAAGCCCCCCGCCCACACGAGCACGCCGCCCAGGAGCGGGCCCATCGTGTAGCCGATCGACTTGTAGAAGCCGTAGCTGCCGAAGGCCCGCCCTCGCTCGGCAGCCGGATTGAGGCGCGCGACCATCGCCGAGGCCGACGGCGAGAACGCGGAGGCCGCGGCGCCCTGGCCGAGCCGGGCGGCCCACAGCCACCCGGAGGTGTCCGCGATGGCGTAGAGGGCCGAGGCGCCGGCGAACCCGATCAATCCCCCGAGCAGGACGGGCTTGGCGCCGATCCGGTCGGCGAGCGTGCCGAAGACGGGCTTGAGCACGACCTCGGCTCCGTCGTAGAGCGCGAGCAGGCCGCCCAGGACCAGCAGCGAGGTGACCGCGTCCTCGGAGAAGGCGCCGAGGTTGGCGGCGATCCCGTGCGCCCCGAACGCGGTCGTGAATCCGGCCGCGTACAACGGCCACATGACGCGCTTGGACGCGGCCACGGCGCGTGTCTCAAGCGTCTCCGCCGCTGGCGTGCAGCGCGCCGTACACCCGCACCCCGAAATCCTCGCAGACCGCGACGCATTGCTTCAGGCGCCTGTTCGCTTCGACGGTCTCCGGGGCGCCGAAGACGTCGCGCGCGGTGAGATCCCGGTGCCAGCGCCGCAGCCGCTCGAGGCTCTGCTCCTCTTCCTCGAGTTCCGCGAGCGTGAGCTTGTGGATCCGGATCTCCTTGGCGATCTCCAGCTCGAATTTGTCGCAGTCCGCGAGGAACTCCGCCCAGTCCGCTGAGCGCGCCTCGTTGAACATCGACCGAAAGCGAGCCGCGTCCTCAGACGAGCGACCGGACGCCTGCAACGTCACAGCCTGGCCGCCGCCAGCCTCGGTGAGCTCGAGCGCGCCGCCGCACGCCATCCGCGAAGGCCGGCACCTCTGGTACGGCCCACACACCCTGACCCAACGAAAGCGCTCCGGTCTTGCGCAGCTCGCGCCACACGGCTACGCGATGTCGGGACGGGTCCGCGGGCAGCCTGAGCACCAGAATCAGCCACCGCACGGCGAAGTCAGGGCGCTCCACGACGGCCGGAATGTATCACGCGTTACATCTGCCTCTGTAATCCAGTCCTGGCCCTCGCGGCGCGAGAACCGCCGCCCCTACACGAAGCGGTCGGCGAGCCAGCCGGCGACGGCGTCAAGACCGACCTCGCGCTGACGCATCGCGCCGTTGCGCTCCAGCGGGACTGCCGCAAGTTCCGCTGCGCAGTCGATCCGCTCGGCCACCGGCGCGAGCGTCTTCAGGCGGTCGCGAAGGATCTCGCGAAATGGTCGCCGCTCGCCGGTCACGAGGTCCCCGAAGGATGCGTCGAGGCCGTCGCGCGCGGCGCGGAACCGGTTCTCCTCGATCCGCCAGCTCTCCGGCGCCCCGAGTGCCTCTCCCGCGTCGTAGCGCTCCTTGAGCCACGCCACGAGCGAGTGCGCGAAGGCGGAGACCGCGGCCGCTTCGGCCACAGTCGTCTGGGTGTCGCAGACCCGCAGCTCGAGCGTCCCATAGCTCACGTGGGGTCGCACCTCGAACCACCATTGCTTCGGATCGCCCGTCCAGCGCAGCATGTCCGCGAACGCCGCCCAGGATGCGATCACCGGTGGGATGCCCTGGCGTGGCAGCAGCTTGCCGATCAGCGGTCGAACCGACGCGAAGCCGGTGTCGCGGCCGGCATAGAACGGCGCGTTGGCGGCCAGCGCCGCGAGCTCTGGCAGATGCCCGCGCAGCGCGTTGTAGACGGCGAGCGTCGCATCGGCGCTCCCGACGGCGACGTGCACCTGCAGCGCGCATACGACCTGGGCGCGTGCGGCATCACCGTACTCGGCGAGGATCGCGTCATAGCGCTCGCCGCGGTTGAGCTCGCCGAGCGGCGCAGCCCACGGGTGCACCCCGGCCGCGATCACGCGGGCATGGGTGCCCGCGAGTTCAGCGATCTGAAGGCGCCCGCCCGTCAGCTCCACGATCGCGTCACCGACTCGCCGGTGCGGCGACGTTACGACCTCGAGCTGCGAGGCGGGGAGTTCGAGCTTGTGCCCATCGCCGGCGGGGATCTCGCGCGCGATCGGGGCCAGGTCCAGCGTGACCGGATCGACGAGCATGACTTCCTCCTCGATCCCGATCGTGAGCGGCTCGGGAGCGTCGAAGACCGCGCGCAGCTCCCGCTCGGTCACCGCAAGCGTCAAACCCTAGGCGTCCGCATCAGAGTGTTGATCTGTATCTCCGAGCGGTGCGTCGTCGTCTGCCGGAGCGGCGGGAAGCCGGTCGGCCGAGTCGCTGTCGCCGCCTTCAGCGCCAGGGCGGTTGTGCTCGTCGCGAGTGAGGTCGTGATCTGTCGTGTCGTCAGTCATCTCCCTCGTGTACGGGGGCGCCCCACGGACGGGTCATCGCGCATTCGTCGCGGGCCTGCAGTTCAAGCCTTACCGCTGCTCGGCGAGTCGTTTGAGGCGTTGCAGCGATCGGACGTTGCGTGCGTGCACCAGCGGATCGGACAACCGATTGAGCAGGATACCGACTCGGCGTGTCCCCGCGACCTCGGCCACGCACACGCGCGTGACGGCGCCCTCGACGAGGAGACGGAGATTGACCAGGGCCGTACCGAACGGTCTGGTCTTGGCCCGCAACACCAGCAGATGACGGCTCGTTCTTCAATACCTCGGTGTGGTCGTTGAGCACCAGTGGCGAGACGCCGACCTGGTGATCAAACCGTGATCCGACGGCCGGAAAGTGCGCGTCAGCACCACGAATCCTCCTCGCGCCCACAACCCAATCCGCAGAGCTTTCGGGATCGCTGAGAACGACGAACACGGTTGCGGGCGGCACGTTGATGTAGAGCTCGTTGTACGCCATGAGTTGCGGGACCTACCCGCATCGGCGCACCGACGATCGCCGCCGCTCACTCGCCGGCTCCGTCGAGGAAGCGCTCGGCGATGCGGCGAAAGAAGTCGCTGCGCGTGATCAGGCCCGTCAGCCGGCCGTTGTCGATGACGGGGACGACGAGCACGCGGTGATGGAGGAAGATCTCGGCCACCTGGGTGTCCGAGAAGTCGGGTCCGACGTCGACGTGCTCGGTGTTCATATGCCGCCCGACCAGTTCGACGCGGCAGCCGACACGCCGGTCCAGGGTCTCGTCGAGTGAGCGCAACAGGAAGCCGGCGCCCTTGAGCTGGTCGAGGTAGCCGGGGAACAGCGCGTGCATGAATTCGCGTTCGCCGAAGATGCCGGCGTAGTGTTCGCGCTCGTCGAGGACGGGCAGCGCGGGCAGTTCGCTGGTGAGGATCTGGCGGACGGCCTGCTCGATCGTGTCGCTGACGTGCAGCGGCTGCGGCCCGCGCAGGACGGGTCCGCTGATGGTGCGGGGACTCATGCGTACCTCAGCATCACGTAGGCGGTGGCCATGAGAAGGGAGATCATGGTGACCGGGATCCCGTAGCGCAGGAACTCGAGGAAGCGGATCGGGTGCCCGGCCCGCGCCGACATCCCGGAGGCGGCCACGTTACAGGCGGCGGCGACGATCGTGGCGTTGCCGCCGAAGCAGGCGCCGAGCGACAGCGCCCACCAGTAGGCATCGTCCTCGGCCGAGCGTGTCGACGACGGGGATCATCGCCGCGGTGAACGGGATGTTGTCCACCAGCCCGGAGCCGATCGCCGAGACCCAGAGGATGCCGAGCAGTTCGGCGGCGCGATCGCCGCCCGTGACCGACGGCGATGCCGTGGGCGACCTCGCTCGAGCGCGCCGGTGTGCTCGAGCGCGCCGACCATCACGAACAGGCCGATCAGGAAGAACAGCGTCAGCCACTCGATCGAGGAGATCGTGCCGTGCAGCGGCTGGCGCGAGACGAGCAGCATCACGGCGGCGCCGGCCAGCGCGACGGTCGCCGGCTCCAGGTGCAGCGGCTTGTGGACGAAGAACACGAGGATCGTGAGGATCAGGATCGGGACCGTGCGGCGTGCCTCGGCGGCGTCCTCGATCGACTTGCGCGCGTCGAGCGCCATCACCCGCTCGCGCGCCGCGGGGTCGATCTGGAGGCGCGCGCGGAAGACGAAGTAGAGCGCCGGGGATGATCACGACCAGGGCCGCGATCACGATCGGCGCGAGGTTCCAGATGAACGCCCCGAAGGAGAGGCCGGTGTGACCCGCGATCAGGATGTTCGGCGGGTCGCCGATCAGCGTCGCCGTCCCGCCGACGTTGGAGGCGACGATCTCGATGATGATCAGCGGCACCGGGTCGACGTCCAGCGCGTCGGCCAGCAGGAACGTGATCGGCACGATCAGCAGGATCGTCGTGACGTTGTCCAGGAACGCCGACAGCACCGCCGTGGTGATCGCCAGCGACAGCACGACCGCCAGCGGCTTGCCGCGCGAGAGCTGGCCGGCGCGGATCGCCAGCCACGTGTAGACGCCCGTGGTCTCGGTGACCCGGACCATGATCATCATCCCGACCAGCAGGCCGATCGTGTTGAAGTCGACCGACTCGATCGCCTGCTCCTGATCGAGCGTGCCGCGCGAGCACGACGAGCGTCGCGCCCAGCAGCGCGATCTTGGTCCGGTCCACGCGCTCGGACGCGATCAGCGCGAGCGCAACGACAAACACAGCGATGGCAAACGCCATAGGTGCACCTCAGGGGTCGACAACGAGCGCCGACCAGGCTTCCCGGCACACCACGAGGCACCCTAGCGCCCCCAGATTGACCCACACGGCGAATGGGGAGGTAGCCCCGGCCGTGGATGGGGGGTACCACCCATACGGCGCCGCGAGCTCCTCTGAGATCGTGCGTGCGGTGAGTCGGGTGCTGATGTCGTGGGACCGCCCGCATCATCTCTCCGACGCCGACAGGGGCAGCAGTGGGTGCGCACCGAGGCCCGCCGGCTCGCGGCGATTCCCGGCGTCGAGTCGGTCTCGACTCAGCCGGTCGGCGGGGACGCGGCGCCACCGAGCGCCGCGCGACTGGTTCTGCGAGCTCGAGCTCCACGATGCAACGGCCGGCATCACGATCCTCGAAGACCCGGTCTGCGCCGGGTGGCTCCTGGACCTGCGAGCGCTCGGCATGCGTCCCGAAGTCGCCGTGCTCGAAGCCACCGAGCCGGTGACGCCAGAAGGTCAGGGGATTCTCTCGCGCGAGTGAAGATCACCGGGCGAGTTGGGTCGCTCTCGCTCGTCCCGCGCCCGCTCACGTCGATCGCGATCGACGCGGGCGCCGTGTTCAGCGTGGCCGCCGGTCATTGCTTCGCCGACGGCACCAACGCGCTGGTCGAGTCGGCCTGTGCGACCTGATCGATTCAACCCGGGTCTGCCTTTGTGCCGGCGCGGGGATCGACATCACGTTCGACCTGGTGCTCGTCGACCGCTTCAGCGCGATGGTGATCACGATCGATCCCACCGACGAGTCGCGCGAGTACGTCCAGCGCTCTGGTCCGACGACGGTGAGCTCGGGACGTTTGTCGCCTAGAGCGACGACCGGCAGCGGACCGGTCGCTCGCTGCCGGTGCCCGCCACGGCAGCGCCCTGCACGCCGATGTGCACGTCTCGCCTTCCGCCGGATGCCGAGTACTCATCTCGCATCCCCGGCATCGCGTCAAGGTCTAGACGCGGCGTAGCCTGCCCGGAGAGCGCGGAACGACATCGGCATCGGTCGTCGCGGTGACCGTGAAGTCACGCGGCTCCACCACGCTCAGATGCTCCGCGAGCACCGTCCATCCTCCCTCGCGGCGTGTCCAGGTGCGCGTGACGACGACGCGCATGCTGTACAGCACATCCTGCGTGCGACCCGTGAGCGCAACGGTGATGCGCGTGATCCCGGTCGTCCCCTCGACCACGGCCTCGAACTCCTGCTCCTCGAGCTTGGCGAGGTGCATGTTCCCGGAGAGACGGGCTTCGATCAGCGAATGCTTGTCCTGCGGGCTCCCGTCCGCGCCGATGTGCACGTGCCGTTCGTCGAGCATGCGTTCGAGCACGGCGCGGTCGGCCGCCAGGATCGCGGCCTGCAGCTCCTGCTCGGCATCTCGCAACTCGACCTCGGCCTCCATGGTCGCGAGCATGCTACGTCGCATGCTCGCGCCGATGGCTCGTGGGTCAGCTCAGCGGGTTGCCGATCGAGACGGACTTCTCGTATCCGTACCCGCCGCAGTAGCTTTGTGCGGCGTCGCACTCCTTCAGTCGCAGGGTGAGGCTCAGGATCTTGCGCCCACCCCCGACGTCGAACGAGTAGGCGTTGCCGTCCTTGTCCTTGCAGCCGCCGGCGTCCTTGGCGGTGTACTGGGTGCGGATGCCGCCTTCGTGGTTCACGATGACGTCGAGGTAGGCGCCGTAGCCGTCCGCGGGGCATTCGTCGTTGATCCGTCCGGTGAGAACCACACGCTTGGCGGAGCGGAAGCTCGCCATGCCCCACGTGTGGGCGGTGCCGTCGTTGGTCCAGACGGGGGTGCGGAAATCGAAGGAGCGGTTGGCTGCCGCCTGCGCCGCGGGGGCGGCGGCGAGCAGCAGGCCGAGGGCGATCAGGGGCGCGAGAAAGCGCTGCATCTTGATTCTCCTGGTCATGGCGCCGCGATCCGCTTCTCGGCGGTGTCGGCGGTGCTGTTGCGATCCGCGTCGTATTCGTAGAGGTAGAGCTTCACGGCCTTGACCGTGCGCCCGGATGGGACATTCAGGCTGAGCCAGAAGTCCACGCCATCCGCGTTCGCGCAGGTGGTCGTGTCCTTCGCGGACAGCTTGCGCGTGTTCCCGTTGTCCAGGACGAACGTCGCGCGCAGATAGGCGCCGTGGCCGTCCGCCGGGGCAGACGTCGTTGAGCCGGCCGCTCACCGTGACCCGATAGCCCTCGAAGTTGACGGTGCCGTACGTGTGCGCACGGCCCTGCGTCAGATCCTTCGAGGTCCAGACATCGAACGCGCGGGTGGCGGCAGACGCGGGACCCGCGCCGGCCAGGAACAGACCCGCCATGAGGGTGAAAGCAATCAGAGGACTTCGCATCGTGCAGCGTCCTCTCCGTTTCGGGAGCGGCCCAAACCCAGCTGAACCGCAAAATCCCGGCGAACGGTAGATCGGGATCATCCCGAGACGAGCGTCCTCCGGAGGTCGTCGCGGCCACGTAGACTCAGCCGCGTCGTGGCCCGCCTACCTGCAGGAGATCCCGCGCCGGCCGATGGCGCGCTGCCGGCCGAGGCGCTCACGGGCGTGGGTACGCGGCCGTTCGGGTTCTACGTGCACGTGCCGTTCTGCGCGTCGCGCTGCGGGTACTGCGACTTCAACACGTACGTTCCCGGTGAGCGGGGTGCCGAACAGGCAGGCGGGTACGTCGGCGCCGTGCTCGCCGAGATCGAGCTCGCGGCGCAGGTGCTCGCGAGCGGCACGCGGTCCCTGCCCCGCGTCGACACCGTCTTCTTCGGCGGCGGCACGCCGACGCTGCTGTCAGCCGGCGATCTGATCCAGGTCCTGCGCCGGATCGACGAGCGCTTCGGCCTCAAGCCCGACGCCGAGGTCACCACCGAGGCCAACCCCGAGTCGGTCGATCCCGGCAAGCTGGCGACGCTCCGCGAGGCCGGCTTCACGCGGCTCTCGGTGGGGATGCAGAGCGCGGTGCCGCGGGTGCTCGCGATCCTCGACCGTGTGCACTCGCCCGGCCGCCCGCAGCAGGCCGTCGCCGAGGCCCGCGCCGCCGGCTTCGAGCAGGTCAGCCTCGACCTGATCTACGGCACGCCGGGCGAGAGCGCGGATGACTGGCGCCGCTCGCTCGACGCCGCGCTGAGCGCGGCGCCCGATCACCTCTCGACCTATTCGCTGATCGTCGAGCCCGGCACGCGGATGGCGGCGCAGGTCCGTCGCGGCGAGCTCGTGGTCCCCGGTGAGGCGGTGATCGTGGATCGCTTCGAGACCGCCGAGCGCGTGCTCGCGGACGCCGGCATGGCGTGGTACGAGACGTGCTCCTGGGCGAGGAGTGAGGCGGCCTGGTGCCGGCACAACCTCGGCTACTGGGGCGGCGGCGACTGGTGGGGCGCCGGGCCGGGCGCGCACAGCCACGTCGGCGGAGTGCGGTGGTGGAACGTGCTGCACCCGCGGGCGTGGAGCGAACGGCTCGCGGCCGCCGCCTCGCCGGCGGCGGCGCGCGAGCTGCCCGGCGAGGAGGGGGTTCGTCTGGAGCGGGTGATGCTGGGCCTGCGGCTGCGGTCGGGCGTCGCTCTGAGCGAGCTCACGCGCGCGGGACGGGCCGCCGCCGACCGCCACGTCGCCGGCGGGCTGCTGGAACCCGCGGACCTTGCCGGCGGCCGCGCCGTGCTGACCCTCCGCGGGCGACTGCTCGCGGACCCGGTCACGCTCGACCTGGCGGCGTGACCGCGACCGATCGAATCAATGCCGCCACTCGGCCAACGCCCAGCCGGCTCCCAGGTTTGGCGAGACCATGCGCCGCATGGGATCGGCGTGTAGCGCCTTGAACCTCCCGTAAGCGAGTTCGCGTACGGTTGGCACATGTCCTCAGCGACGACCGACGAAGTCCGCGACGATCGTTTCCGTGGGGTCGTGTTCGTCGGCGTGCTGGTCGCGATCATGTGGGTGGTCGAGATCGTCGACGTGTTCGCCGGCGACCTGGACTCGGCCGGGATCCGCCCTCGCGATGCCGATGGCCTGATCGGCGTCGCGCTCGCCCCCGTGCTTCACGGCGGCTTCGGGCACCTGATGGGCAACACGGTTCCGTTCGTGATCCTCGGCACCGCGATCGCGCTGGGCGGGCTCGCGCGGATCGCCGCCGTCACCGTCATCGTCGCGCTCGTGGGCGGCCTCGGAACCTGGCTGACGGCTCCGGCCAACACGGTCCACATCGGCGCGAGCGGCCTCGTGTTCGGCTTCGCGAGCTATCTCGTCGCCCGCGGGATCTACAGCCGCAAGGCGCTGCACCTCGCCGTCGGCCTCGCCGTGATCTTCATCTACGGCACCACGCTGCTGTTCGGTCTGGTGCCCACACCGGGCATCTCGTGGCAGGGCCACCTCTTCGGCGCGATCGGTGGCGTGGTCGCGGCGTGGCTGCTGGATCGCCGGTCGTCGCGCGGCGCGGCGCCGACGCCGGTCGCGTGAGCGACGAGTCGCCGCCGCCCGAGGCCGGGCGGCTGCCGACCGGGCGGATCGCCCGGACGGCGCGGGTCGGCGGGCTCGTCACGGGGCAGGGACTGCGCTGGGCGGGGATGCGCACCGCCAACCGGGTGCGTTCGCCGGAGCGGGCCGCGGCCGCTCGCGACGAACGGACCGCCAACCTCGTCGGTGAGCTCGTGGACCAACTGGGCCGCATGCGCGGCGCGGCGATGAAGGTCGGGCAGCTGCTGTCGATGATCGAGTTCGACGGGCTGCCGGATGAGCAGCGCAGCGAACTGGAGTCCAAGCTCGCGACGCTGCGCGACGACGTCCCGCCGGTCCCGTTCGCCAAGCTCGAGAAGCTGATGCGCGAGGAGCTCGGCGCGCCACTGGGCAGCGTGTTCTCCGAGTTCGACGAGCGGGCGCTGGCCGCCGCCTCGATCGGCCAGGTGCATCGAGCCACGACGCTCGACGGCGAAGCGGTCGTCGTCAAGGTCCAGTACCCCGGAGTCGCCGAGGCGGTCGAGAGCGACCTGCGCAGCGCGACCCTGCTGTTGCCGCTGCTCAAGCGGATCGCGCCCAGCCTCGACGCCAAGCCGCTGCTCGCGGAGCTGCGCGAGCGCATCGGCGAGGAGCTCGACTACGAGCTCGAGGCCCAGCAGCAGCGCCGCGTCGAGCGCCTCTACCGCGGCCACCCGTTCATCTCGGTTCCGCGCGTCCGGACCGATCTCAGCACCCGGCGCGTGCTCGTCTCGGAGTTCGTCGAGGGCCGGCGCTTCGAGGAGGTCCGCGAGCTCGACGAGCAGACGCGGGATCGCTACGGCGAGATCGTCTTCCGCTTCTTCTTCGGGCTGCTCTATCGCAACCGCGTCGCGCTCGGGGATCCGCATCCGGGCAACTACCTCCTGCGCCCCGACGGTCGTGTGGCGTTCCTCGACTACGGCCTCGTGCGCGATTTCGACGTCGCACGCATCGACGCCGAGCGAGCGATGGCGCGCGCCGTGCGAGACGACGACGCCACGGCGCTCCAAGCGGCGCTCGTCGCCGGCGGGTACGTCCGCGACGCCGAGGGCCTGGACGCCGAGCTGGCCCTGAAGATGACCCGCGGGGCGATCCGCTGGTACGCGATCCCGGGCGAGAAGCAGCTCTCACGCGAGCGACGCGAACGCCGGACGCGCGAGCCCCGCGACGACGACGCGGAGCGCCAGGCGGCGCTCAAGGAGCAGGCGGCGCGCTTCTCGCTCCCGCCTGAGACGATCCTGATCCGCCGCATGCACATGCTCGTGGCCATCGTTCTCAGCCGCTTGCGCGTGAGCGCGGACTGGGGCGCGATCGCCGCCGAGTACCTCCACGGCGAGCCCCCGGCGACGGAGCTCGGCCGCGCCGAGGCCGCCTTTCGCGGCTGACGACGTCGGCGGGGACTCATGGTCCTTGCCAGAAAGTGACGCGTGCCGCCGTACCCACGCCGTTCCGAGCGCGTGGCGCTAGCGTCATCGTTGCCGTGACCAGTGCTCCCGACCCCGACGCACGCCCCTACGGGCGACGCGCGTTTCTGGGACTGCTCGCCGGCGGGCTGTCGGCGTTCGCGTGGGCGGGGCCGGTCAGCCGTGTGGTGTCGCCGGTGACCTCGTCGTTCTCGCAGTTGGGCGCGAACCTGCTCCCGCTCGGCGGCTGGCGGATCTACACGATCACCGGCGTGATGCCGGAGATCGATCCTGCCCGGTGGCGCCTGCAGGTGGATGGTCTGGTCGAGCGTCCCACCAGCTTCTCACTGAGTCAGCTGCGGGCGTTGCCTCGCGCCGAGCAGGTCTCGACGTTCCACTGCGTGACGGGGTGGACGGTCAAGGACGTGCACTGGTCGGGCGTGCGCTTCGCCGACCTGCTCGCGCACGTCAAGCCGTTGCCGCAGGCCCGGGCCTTGCGCTTCGTCTCCGCCGAGCGCCCGTACGAGGATTCGCTGACGCTGGGCCAGGCGCTCGCGCCCGACGCGATGCTCGCCTTCGGGATGGACCGAGAGCCGCTCTCGCGCCCACATGGTTCGCCCGCGCGCGTGGTGATCCCGCAGATGTACGGCTACAAGGGCGTGAAGTGGCTCCAGCGCATCGAGCTCGTCGACGTGCAGCCGGAGGGCTATTGGGAGGGCCTTGGCTACGACCAGAACGCGTGGGTGGGGCACTCCAATGGTCACGGCTGAGCTGGTCCGCTTCACGCGCACCGAGCGCGCGCTCCACCGAATCCATGCGATCGCGTTCGTCGTGCTGCTGGCGAGCGGGCTCTGCCTCTACCTTCCCGCACTCGCCGAGCTGGTGGGCCGGCGCGGGCTGTTCAAGACGATCCACTTCTACACCGCGGTCGCCTGGCTGCTCGCGCTCCTGCTCGTCGTCATCGTGGGCAACCGCAAGGCGCTGATGGCGCTGATCCGCGAGGTCGACCGCTTCGATCCCCGAGACCGGGCCTGGTTTCGCGATCGAACCTCGATCGCCGGACGCCTGAACGCCGGTCAGAAGCTCTTCACGGTGGCAACCGCCGCGTTCGCCGTCCTGTTCACCGTGACCGGCTTCCTGCTCTGGTACGGCGAGCGCGACACCCGCTTTCGCTTCGCCAACACGCTGCTGATCCACGACTGGGTGATGTTCGTGTCGGCGTTTCTGTTCGCCGGGCACCTGTACATGGTCTTCCGGCACCGGCGCGCGGCGTAGCCTTCGGTCAATGACCGGGCAACTGAGGTCGGTGAACGTCGGCCTGCCGCGCGACGTCGAGTGGGACGGACGCGTCGTCCACACGGGCATCTGGAAGGACGCGGTGGAGGACCGCCGCATGGTGCGACGGCTCAACGTCGACGGTGACGGGCAGGGCGATCTCGCCGGCCATGGCGGCCCCAATCGCGCCGTGTTCGTCTATCAGCTGGAGGCCTACCGGTACTGGGAGGAGGTTCTCGGCCGTGACGATTTCAGCTACGGGCAGTTCGGCGAGAACTTCACCGTGGACGGGCTCGCCGACGCCGAGGTCTGCATCGGCGACCGCTACCGGATCGGCGCGGCGCTGTTCGAGGTCACCCAGCCGCGGACCACCTGTTATCGCGTCGGCATCCGCATGAGCGAGCCGCGGATGGCGTCGCTGCTCGTCGAGCACCACCGGCCCGGCTTCTATTTCCGCGTGCTCGAGGAGGGGGAGGTCGGCGCCGGCGACACGATCGAGCGCGTCGAGCGCGGCCCCGAGGCCATGACCGTGGCCGACATCGACGCGCTGCTGTATCTCCCGGGCCATGCGCGCAGCGATCTGGTTCGCGCGTTGCGGATACCGGCGCTGAGCGAGGGATGGCAGGGCTCCTTCCGCGAGCTGCTGGAGCCGGCGCCCCGTGACGCGGCGCCGGAGCTCGCGTGGACAGGCCTGCAGCGAATGCAGGTCGCCGCGATCGAGCGCGAGAGCACAGACGTGATCTCGGTGCGCCTGGTGGGGCTCGACGCGGAGCCCGCGGTACCCGCGCGGCCCGGTCAGTTCCTCACCGTGCGGCTGCACCCGGACCCTGGGACCGGGCCGCTGCTGCGCACGTACTCGCTGTCGGACGTTTCGAGCCCGGGGAGCTATCGCATCAGCGTCAAACGCGAGCCGCACGGTGCGGCGAGCGGGTACGTCCATAGCGCGCTTCGCGTCGGCGACGTCATCGAGGCGGGGGCGCCTCGCGGTTCCTTCGTCCTGCGGACGGGCACTCGCCCCGTGGTGCTCATCAGCGCCGGCGTCGGCGCGACACCGGTGCTGGCGATGCTCCACGCCCTCGCCGGCGAGCACCCGGCGCGGCAGGTGTGGTGGCTGCACGGCGCTCGCAACCGTGCCGAGCACAGCTTCGAGCGCGAGGCCCTCGAACTGCTGGCGAAGCTCCCCGACACACATCGCATCGTGTGTTACAGCCACCCCGGGCCCGACGACGAGGCGTTCGACGTCACCGGTCGGCTCAGCGGCGACGTGATCGAGCAGGCGGGCGTCCCGATCGACGCCGACTTCTACCTCTGCGGCCCGGGGCCGTTCATGCAGGACATCACCGCGGCGCTCAGCGCGCGCGGAACCGCCGCCGAGCGGGTCAGCGCCGAGGTATTCGGACCGGCCGCCGCGATCACGCCGGGGATCGCCGGCGGATCCGCGCGATCGCCGCATCCGCCTGAAGGCGTGGCGAGCTCAGGCCCGCCGATCTCGTTCAGCCGCAGCAACCTGACCGTCGCGTGGGACGACTCCTTCGCGAGCCTGCTGGAGCTGGCGGAGGCCTGCGACGTCCCGGTACGGTGGTCCTGCCGCACGGGCGTGTGCCACACCTGCGAGACCGCCCTCGTCACCGGCGATGTCAGCCACGTGCCCGACCCGCTCGAACCGCCTGCGCCGGGGACGGCGCTCATCTGCTGTTCGAAGCCGCGTGGGGAGGTCACGCTGGACCTCTGAGCATTCCGGTCAGCAGGCCACCGGCGACTTCGCGCCCGGCGGCTGGCATTTGGTCGTGATCAGCGGCTTCTTGGCGGCGCGGACGGTGAGGATCTTCACCGCGTTGATCGCGCCCGGCTTAGTGACCACGATCGTGATCACGTCCTTGGCGCGGAGCGATTTCTTGATGAACTTGGCCAGGGACACGGTGCCGAAGGCGTTCTTCTTGGTGAAGCCCTTGCCCTTGAGGCCGGAGGGGCAGCCCTTGCCCTTGCACGTGACCCGGACGGTGGCGCCGAACGGGACGTTCTTGACCTGGAGGGTCGTGAACTTGGTCGTGGTCTTCTTGGCCGCGGCGAAGAAGGCGAGCGTGACGAGGACCTGTTCAGGTCGCCCTGCGCCGAGCACGCTCGGTGTCCTCCCGAGGACGCCGTCGCAGTTCTCGTCCACGGCGTTGTCCAGGATCTCGATCGCGCCGGGCCGGATGGTCGGGTCGCCGTCGTTGCAGTCGACGAGCGCGTTGAAGCCGTCGTTGTCGAGGTCGGAGGCGGCCACCGACCAGTTGCGGGTGGCGGGGGCACCGACGTTGCCCGCCTTGTCGATGGCGCGGACGTCGAAGCGATGGGCGCCGGCGGTGAGCTGTTCGACGAGGATGCCGCTCGCGCAGGCGCCGAATTCCGCGTTGTCGAGGCGGCACTCGAACGTCGAGCCCGCCTCGTTGGCGGTGAACTTGAAGGTCTCCTTGTTGACGGCCTGCAGGGCGCCTTCGCCGGGACCGGAGGTGGGATCGAGCGCGCTGTCCGGCGCGACGGTGTCGACCGTCCAGGTGCGCACGACCTGCACGCGATCGAAGTCGCCGCCGTCGCGGGCACGGACGCGGAAGGTGTGGGCCCCGTCGGCGAGGTTCGTCAGCGCCTTGGTGCCGCGGTTGTCGACGCCCTTGGCGCCGCAATCGACGAGCGTGACGTTGTCCACGGAGCAGTCGAACGTCAGTCCGGTGAGCGTGGCGAACGTGAACGTCGGCGACTTGACGTTGGAGAAGTCCGCCGGGCCGCTGACCAGCGCCGTGTCGATGATGCGGAAGGTGGTCGTCGGGGCGTCCGCCACCGCGGTCACGTTGCCCGAGAGGTCGGTGCCGCGGACGCGGAGGTTGTGGGAGCCCTCGGGGAGCGTCAGCGTCTGTGAGCTCGCCGACTGGCAGGCGGCGAACGCCGCTCCGTCGACCGAGCAGGTGAAACCGGACGCCGGCTCATTGGCGGTCCAGGTCACCGTGACGGTGCGGTCGACGCTCGTCGAGAACACCGCCGGTTGCAGCGTGATCCCCGGGCCGACGGAGTCGGTGAACACCGCGCGAGGCGAGAACGACGACACGCCGTTGCCGTTGTCGAACATCTGGCACACGTTTGCGGACGGGATCGGGCAGCCGTCCCAGCGCGTGAACGTCCAGTGGCCCGCCGGCGACGCCTGTGGTGTCGCGACCAGAACCACGAGGCCCGGCGTGCCCGGAATGCCGGGCGAGCCGGAAAAGGATGGCGGGCACTGGGTGAGGGTGCCGTTGGGCACTGAGGTGGCGACGCATCCGGACGTGCCGCCGGAGAGTGAACCCGAGCCCGAGATGAACGGCACCACCTGGACCAGGCCGGCCGACGCGGGCGCCGCAGCGCAAGCGGTCACGACCATGCTCGCCAGTACGGCAAGCAGCAAACGACGAAACCGCGGCACAGCTTGGTCCGACACGAACATCAAACCCACCCCTTCGACGGCTTCCCCCACCACGGGGCAACACTTCGGACGTATCGTGGCGTGGGGAACGGGAAGCTTGGTCGACTTTCGGCTAGGTATCGCCGGCGATGTCAGGGGGCGCCGGCTCGCGCCGGCGCCCCCTGGGATCTAACTCACGGCTGTGTCGTCGAGAGCGTGAAGGTCAGCGCCTTGTTGTACATGCCCGTACGCAGGGCATCGGTGGCGTTGACGAGCTGGCTGAACTCCAGCGACACGGCGTCGTTGGAGATCGGGGCCGAGTACGAGAGCAGGTTCAGCGGCGAGGCCGAGGAGCCCACGTTGTTGTACGCGGTGCCGGTGTTCGCGGCATTGCGGGCACGGGCCTGCAGCGGTTGCGGCAGGAAGAACGTGCCATTGACCAGATGCCCGGTCGCGAACGCGCTCGGGTCGGCGACGCTCAGCAGCGCATCACCGGCGGTCGAGATCACGTTGGCGGTGGTCGAGGCGAGGTACGTCTTGCCGAGACCCGGGGTGAACGCGCCGAACGACGCCGGGGCGCCGACCGACAGCGACAGCGTCGCCGGCACGGAGCCGCCGACCGGGGCGTCCGAGGACACCGGGCCGAGGCAGGCGCCCGCGCCGCTCTGGCTGCCCTTGAACGTGTTCGTCGCACCGAAGTCCGACACGTCGGCGCTGTTGTCCGCGCAGGTCAGCCCGTAGACGGTGCTGCCCGAGAGGATCGGCCCGTAGGCACCCGCGAGGCGGGAGTAGCGATCGTTCGCGCTGACCTGTGTGTTGCCGGTCAGGGCGAGGCCGCCGCGGAACGTGCTGCCCGCGATGGTGACGTCGCTCGTCGTGTTGCGCACCTGCGCGGCGCCCGTGATCGTGGTGCCGAACGACTGGACGGTGTCGGCGCCGTTCGCGGTCAGCGTGCCGCCGATCGTGCCCTTCTTGATGACGACCGAGGCGCCGGCGGCCACCGTGACGTTGCCGCTCACGGCCGCGTTGTCCAGGCAGGTCACGCCGGTCGCGACGGTGACGTTGGTCTGGTTGCCGGTCAGCGTCGTGGTGCAGGTCGGCGAGCCGCCCGGCAGCACGGTGGCCTCATAGGCCTCGGGCACGCCGTAGTTGCCGGCCGGGTCGATCGCCCGGGCCTCGACGAAGTGCGTGCCGAAGCCGGGGATGAACCCGCCGCTCGGGTGATCGTCGGGCAGCGTCTGCTCGAACGTCGCCCGTGACAGGCCGCCGGTGCCGAGGTTGCCGTAGGTCAGCGCCTTCACGTTGGTGCCGGAGTGACGGAACTCGAACGGCGACTCGGGCATCGGCTGCTCCGGGAAGCCGAAGTAGTTGAACCAGCCGTCGCGATCGAGGCGGAGCTGGCCGACGATGGCGGGCTCGCCGTCGTAGCCGGCGCGGTCGTCCTTCGGGTCCAGCCACATGTCCCAGCCGTTGAAGTAGACCGGGTGCTCGAGGCTGCCGGGCAGGGTGACGAGCGGCGTGGAGAGCGTCCGCGGGATGGTCGGGAGGACCTTGTCGATCTTCCACTCGACCGTGTCGGAGAGCGCGCCGTCGGTCACCTTCGCCGTCAGCGTGTGCGTGCCCGGGCCGAGCGTCAGCGTCGCCAGGTCCAGGCTGCGGCTGTTGGTCGGGTTCGGAACGGGGATCCCGTTGAGCGTCCACGCCACCGGGAGGACCCGGTCGGTGGGATGGTTGGTCTCGACGTAGACGACCTCGTCGGCCGCGACCGGGTGGGTGTTGGCCGTGTGGTAGGTGATCTCAGCCTCGGGCGCCGACGGCGTCACGGTCGTCTCGCCGACCGTCCACGTGCGCGTCTGCACGAAGCGCGGGCCGTTGAAGCCGGCGTTCGTGGAGGTGTTGCCCGTCGACGGATTGCGCACCCAGTCGGTGCCGCTCGGGCCGACGGGGTCGCGCACCTCGGCCGACACGACGGTGCCTGCCGGGAGGTTGAGCGGTTCGAGGTCGAGGTTGCGGGGTCCGGTGGCGATCACCGGTCCGGTCGGACCGCCGGTCCGCCAGGTCACGTCGAGGTCGTGGAAGCGCGGATGGCCCGAGTCGAGCCACAACACCGAGTCCGCGGCGACGAGGTCGGTGGTCGGGGTGTTCTGCACGTTCATCTGGCCCGAGTTGCGCATGCCGGTGACGCGCGCCACCATGTGCTCGAGGCCGATCTGATCGAGGTCGAACCCGATCCAGCGCATCATCGAGTGCTCGCTCGGCCGGCGCTGACCACAGGGGTACATGCCGCCGCCCTCGTGCAGGCCGATGACGCCGCCGGCGAGGCTCTCCTCACCGAGCCAGCGCCACCACTTCGTCTGGCCGGTGAGCATCGCCGTGGCGTTGGGCAGCGCCGTGTGATGGAAGCTGCTCGGCTCACCGCCGGTGTAGCAGTTGCGGATCACGTCACGCGAGGAGTACGGGTACTCGTCCACCAGCGTGCCGAGCGAGTGGCCGATCTCATGCAGCGAGATCAGCGGGCCCTGCGGCGAGCCGCCCGACGTGGTCGCCTGACTGCCGCCGATGCCACCGTAGGTGAACGTGTTGAAGATCGCGAGCGTCTGCAGGTTCTGTGACGAGCGCGGGATGCCCAGGACCGGAACGACGTAGTTGTCGATGATCCGGTTGTGCGCCGCGTTGCCGGTCTCGCACGGGTTCACTCCGGCCGGGTAGGACTCCGTGTCGTTCGCGCAGCCGATCGGGGCGCCGCCGTAGACCGTGCCGCGGGCGAGGGGATCGGCGCAGCCGTTCTGGAAGATCATCCGCAGGGCGGTCTTCTTGCCGTCGATCGGTCCCTCGCGCACGCCGGTGTCGCGGACCGTCCCGTCCGCGCTGCGCACCCGACCGTCGGGATCGCAGCGGACGCCGTAGTCGATCGACGCGATCTCGACCGCGTAGATGTTGATGTAGTTGCGGTAGGAGCGGAACGGCTCGGTCGCCCACATGACCGACAGGTTCCGGTCGACGTCCTTGAGGAACAGGCTCTGCTGATCCCACTGGTAGCCGTCGCCCATGATGATGAAGTTCAGGCGTTGCGAGGGCGGTCCGGTCACCTGGATCGCATGCACCTTCGGAGCCGGCAGCGGCTGTGGCGGCGGCGGGCCTTGGGCGCTCGCCGGCGCGGACGCTACCGCGCCGAGCATGCCGACCAGCACCGCGGCAGTAGCCAGGGTCTTCACGCAACGTCTCATCGAACTTCCGACCTCCTAACAGAACCCCAAAGGGCGGGCTCCTTGCCCGCCGACACCCTCTCCGGCGCACGGTAACCGTGAGGCTGGCGTGAACGCATCAGACAAGTGATGGAATTCCGGTGCCGAGGCGTCGGCCACCGCGCGAAACGTGCAGCCGCCACCGGGGCGGGTGTAGTGTCGGCTGACTCGATTTGAGGAGGTCGGAGCCATGCACGTACGTGTCGTAAGGTTCACCGACGTCGGAGCCGAAAGGCTCGACGGGCTCGTGTCTCGCATCGAGGAATCCGACGGGCCGCCTCCCGGCGTTCCGGCCAGCGGCCTGACGATGCTCTTCGACGAGGCGCAGGGGACCGCGGTGGTCCTTCAGTTCTTCGCCAGCGCGGAGGACATGGCCGAGGGAGGCCGGGCGTTCGCCGCGATGGATCCTTCGGAAACCCCGGGCACACGCACTTCCGTGGACATGTGCGAGGTCAAGCTCGAGATCCAGCTCACCGGCTGAACGATCCGCAAGGCGGCCCGGGGGGACCGTTCCGCGAGACCCGTGGGCGCATGCCCTGAGCCGAACGGTTCAGGGGACGGTTCAGGGACGGAGGCATAGGCGCGCGAGGGGCGGTCGAGCACGATCGGCTGATGCCTCCCCGCTCCCTTCTGTCCCTGGCCGTCCTGACCTCGCTCATATTCCTCCTGTGGGCCGCGCCCGGTGCGCGGGCCGGGACGTTCGACCGCGATACGACGTGGGCCCACTCCGGCCTCGCGGCCTCGCCCGCCGACGGCAGCGCCCGCTGGAGCGCGCTGGCCGTGCTCGCCGACGGTCGCATCCTCGCCGCCGGGCGCACGCCGGGCGGCCAGGCCGCGGTCGCGCGCTTCACCGCCGCCGGCGAGCTCGATCCCACCTGGGCTGCTGATCAGCCCGTCCCCGGACTGCTCGTCGTGAGCGTCCAGGCGGGCATCACGCCCGCCGCACTGACCCTGCTCGCGGACGGGAAGGTCCTGCTCGGCGGGACCACCCTGGCGATCGATTTCACGCCGTCGCTGGCCGTGGCCCGCCTCACCGCCGACGGTCATCTGGACCCGACGTTCGGGACCGCCGGCAAACTCGTGACGACCTCCGGCGCCGAGACGGAGATGGGCGGCCTGGCCGTCACGGCCGACGGGCACATCCTCGTCGCCGCGACCTCCTCCGGTGGCGCCTCTACCGACCGCGGTCTCGTGGTGCGCCTCACGGCCGCCGGTGTCCGCGACACGACGTTCGGGACCGGCGGCGAGGTCGGCTTCCGCCTCGGCGGCGCCGGCACGACGTTCTTCGACATCGCGCTGGACGGCAGCGGGCGCATCTATCTCACGGGCGCCCGGGCGACCACCCCGCGCCGCCAGCTGTTCGTCGCGCGGCTGACCGCCGCGGGCGTGCTGGACCCCGCCTACGGCGCCGGCAGCGCCGGCTACGCGATCACGAACCTCAACGGCGCGGCCGCCGCGACCTACGAGGTCGAGGGCCGCCGCCTGCGCGTAGACACCGCGGGCACCGCGCTCGCCGTCGCCACGGTCAAGAGCGCGACCGGCCCCGCCACGCACCTCGTCGGTCTCGCGCGCTTCACCCCGGCGGGCGTCCTGGACGCGACGTTCGGGACCGCCGGCACGCGTACGCAGGACGTCTCGCCCTCGCACATCTTCGACGCGGCCGCGCTGATCTCGCTGCCCGGCGGCGGCTTCGTCGTCGGCGGAGGCATGGGCGTCGGCTCCACGACGCAGTTCGGGCTCGCCGGCTATCACGAGGACGGCAGCGCCGACACCACCCTCAACCCGGCCAACACGACCGCCGCCAACGCGACCAACCTGCAGGTCGGCACGGGCGGCGTCGACCGCATCTTCGCGCTCGCCCTCACCCCGCAGGGCCGGCTGCTGGCCACGGGCGAGAGCCAGACGCCGAGCGAGACCGACCTCAGCGCGATCGTCCGCCTCGGCGGTGACGCCCACTCCCCGCAGGCCTCGGTCAAGATCACCTGGGAGCAGGCGGTGCCCGGACGCGCGGTCCGGCCAGGGCAGACCGTCGGCTTCGACGGCTCGGCGTCGACGGACCCCGACGGTCCGATCGCCTCCTACGAGTGGGACATCGACGGCGACGGGATCTTCGAGCGCACCGGCGCGAAGGTGCTCGGCAGCTACCCCGGTCCGACGGTCGCCGGCGTGCTCCTGCGCGTGACCGACTCCGACGGTCTGACGCACACCTCCGGCGCGACGGTCAACGTCGAGTTCGACAAGGCGCCGACCGTCGCCTTCATCAACCCCGGCAAGCAGCCGGTTGCGGGCACGCCCTTCACCTTCGGCGTCCAGGCCGCCGATCCGGACGGCAACGTCGTCGCCTACGACTACGACCTCGACGGCAACGGCTCCTACGAGACCGCCGGTGGTGGCTCGCCGCTGGCCACCACGACCTTCCTCCAGAAGGGCCTGGCGAACGTCGGCGTGCGCGTCACCGATGACGAGGGCGCGACGGCGACCGCCAAGTTCGCCGTCACCGTCAAGGACGCGCCCTGCGTCGATAACCCGACGATCAAGATCGAGCGCGCGGTGATCGTCACCCAGGGGGCCGATGTCGCCGGCGGCGCCGGCTGCTTCCACGCCGTCACGAGCGACAAGGCCGGCGTGCGCACCACGACCTACACCACGACCGGGCACTTCCGCGTCAACGGCCTCGAGGTCGACACGCTCGCCAGCTCCGAGGCGAAGCTCGAGTTCAAGCGCAAGCAGACG
Organism: uncultured Solirubrobacteraceae bacterium; assembly: GCA_963848475.1. Lineage (GTDB taxonomy): Bacteria > Actinomycetota > Thermoleophilia > Solirubrobacterales > Solirubrobacteraceae > Solirubrobacter. The sequence goes on from CAWKDW010000020.1 coordinate 313,715, forward strand.
GGCGACAAGGCGACGATCTCGCTCAAGCTCGTCGCGCCCAAGGCCAAGGTCGAGGGCACCGCGGAGAAGACCGACTTCATGTTCCACGAGGGGTCGATCAGCTGGGGCCTGGAGGGCACCACGATCGCCGGCTTCGTCGTCGATCCCACCGCCGGCATCGGCGGGCTGCCGCTGAAGGTCCTCGGGCTACCGAAGCTGGAGACCAACGGCACCTCGACGCTCGATGTCCTGCCGGGCATGCCGCCCGAGCTGCTCGGCAAGACCCCGAGCGCGCCGAAGCACCTGATGTTCGGCCCGTCGGCCAATTCGGCCGCGCTCGGCGCCTTCAGCTTCCACGTCGATCAGATCCCGCTCGGCGTGATCATGCTCGGCCCGGTCACGGTCTCCTATGACGGCGCCGGCAGCTGGATGATCTCGGCCGAGGCCGAGATCCCGTACCCGATCCCGACCAAGGTCAAGGGCCACCTTGTGATCGTCAACGGCCACGTCAAGGAGGTCGACCTCGAGCTCCAGGGCGCGCTGCCGACGCCGACGCCGGTCGTCATCAACGCGCTCGGCCTGCACATCGACTTCGGCCCGAAGGTCGCGGCCAAGCCCGACTGCATCAAGACCGTCGGCCTCGTCGAGACCACCCCGTATGACGTCTACAAGGCGCTCGACTACTACATCCCTGTGCTGCGCTCGCTCGCGACCGCGCACCCGGAGCTCTACGGCAGCCTCTTCCACAAGACGTTCCAGAACTACCCGACGCCGACCTTCGCGCTCTGTGGGCACATCGAGTTGAGCCTCGCCGAGGTGCTCGACGCCGACGTCGGCTTCGGTTTCGCCCGCTACAGCAACCCCTATCCGAACCTGTTCTTCTTCCACGGCAAGGCGAAGATCGCGAAGGTCATCAACGCCGAGGTCAACGCGGAGTTCACGACCGAGGGCTACGTCCACTTCAACGCCGCGGTCAAGGGCGGCTACCCGACGGCCAACCCGTGGGTCAAATGGGACATCGGGCTGGACTTCGAGTACTTCAAGAAGCAGTTCAACGCCGAGGCGCACGCCGTCATCGAGATCCCGCCGCTGGACTTCACGACCGGCGCCAACGTGCTGGTCTCCAGCAAGGGCCTCGCCGCGTGCCTGTACTTCAAGACGTTCGCCGGCACGTGGCGCCCCGGCGCCGGTGCGGTCTGGGGCCACGGGCCGACGCTGTACTTCTTCGGCTGCGACGTCAAGGACTACAAGGTCGTCATCAAGCACGCCCTGTCCGGAGACACGGTGATCGGCGACATCGTGCCGGTCAACGGCAAGGCCAGCGCCGCGTCCGCCTCCAAGCCGGTCGTCGACGAGCTGCAGACCACCGGCCACGGCAACTCGGCCGGGCTCGTGAAGCTCGCGGGCACGGCCTCGGCCTCGCAGGTCAAGGCAGCGGCCGCGCAGGCCGCCGGCCCGGATCCGGTCGACATCCCGGCCGGTCTGCCCGGCACCGTGATGGCGTTCAAGGGCGCCGGCGCCCCGCCGCACGTGATCCTCCACGGCCCCGGCGGCGTGGTGTTCGACACCGGCAGCGGCAACGCCCCGGTCCTGGCGCCCGGCTTCGCCGCGCTGAAGAACGATGCGACGGACATCACCGAGATCGTGATCGAGAAGCCTCGCGGCGGCCGCTGGACGGTCGAGCCGGCCGCCGACTCCTCGCGGCTCGTCGAGGCCATCCAGGCCGACGGCACGCGCCCGGTCACGGCGACCGCCAAGGTCTCGGGCTCCGGCCACAACCGAACCCTCAAGTACACGGTTAGGAGTCTCCCGGCCGGCAGCCGCGTCGAGTTCGCCGAGGCCGGCAACGGCGGCGGCGGGCGGATCGGCGTCGTCAAGGCCGACGGCCGCGGCACGCTGAAGTTCCACCCGGCCGGCGGGGCGCCGGGCAAGCGCGAGATCCAGGCGGTCGTCTACGCCGCGGACGGCTTCCTGGCCTCCCGCCTGACGCTCGGCACGTATGCGGCCCCCGCGCCGCAGCGTCCGGCGAAGGCGAAGAAGCTCACGCTCAAGCGCTCCGGCAAGAAGCTCGTGCTGCGCTGGAAGGGCGATCGCAGCGCCTTCACGCAGCAGGTGGACATCAAGAGCTCGGGCGGGCTGAACTTCACCCGCACCGTCAAGCGCTCAACCACGACGATCGGCCTGCCCGCCGCGGGCACGAAGCTCACGGTCACCGTCACGGGCTCCACCAAGGCGGCGCTCCAGGGCACGGCCGCCCGCTTCACGGTGAAGGTCCCGGCCGCGAAGAAGAAGGCCAAGCGCAAGACCAAGAAGCGCTGAGGATGTGCCTCAGCTGCCGGGGGGACGTAACATCCCCCCGGCACCGTGGCGCCTTCCACCTCTCCAGGCCCGAGCGGTATCCCGCTCGTCGGCCGGTCGGGTGAGCTCGCCATGCTCCAAGAGGCGCTGCGCGCCACCTCCTCCTCCGCCGGCCTGTCCGTCGTCGAGATCGTCGGCGAGGCCGGGATCGGCAAGACGACGCTGCTCGAACACCTCGGCGCGTCGGCGACGTCGGCCGGCGCTCTGGTCCTCAGCGGTCGCTGCTCGGAGTACGAGCGCGACATCCCGTACGGGCTGCTGATCGAGGCGCTCGACCCGCACCTGGCGGCGCACGGCCCGCCCGCGGGCCTGACGAGCCTCGATCGGCGCGTCCTGGCGACGACGTTCCCCGCGCTGCACGCCTACGCGGGCGAGGCCACGGCCGAGCGCCATCAGCTGCACCGCGCCGTCCGCCACCTGCTCGAGCGCCTCGCCGCGCCGCGCAGCCTCGTCCTGCTCCTGGACGACCTGCATTGGGCCGACCCGGCCTCGATCGCGTTCGTCGCGTCGCTCGTGCGACGCCCCTCGTCGTCGCGGCTGCTGCTCGCCGTCGCGCACCGCCACCGCCAGGCCGGCTCGGCGCTGGACCCTGAGCTGCGCCGCGCCGCCGCCGCCGGCCAGGCCCGCCGCCTGGCGCCCGGGCCGTTGACCGCGGCGGAGGCCGAGCGGCTGCTCCCGAGCACGCTCGGGCAAGGGGAGCTGCGCCGGCTGCACGCCGAGAGCGGCGGCAACCCGTTTCACCTGATGCAGCTGGCGCGGGCGGACATGGCCGGTCGCCCGGTGACCCGCGCCAGCGACCCGGGCCACGCCGAGGTGCCCGAGGCCGTCCGCGAGGCGGTGCTCAGCGAGACCGCGCCGCTGCCCACCGATGCGCGGGCGTTGCTCGACGGTGCCTCGATCGCGGGCGATCCGTTCGAGATCGACTTCGCCGCCGAGGTCGCCGGCCTCGACCGCGACGCGGCGCTGGTCGCGCTCGACGCGCTCGTGGCCGCGGACCTCGTCCAGAGCACGGGCGAGGTGCGGCGCTTCCGGTTCCGGCATCCGATCGTCCGCCGCACCGTCTATGAGACGGTCGGTCCGGGCCGGCGCCTGGCCGGCCACGCACGCGCCGCCGCGGGCCTGGAGCGGGCGGGAGCCGGCCCGGCCGCGCTCGCCCATCACGTGGAGCAGTCCGCCACGCCGGGCGACGCGGCCGCCGTCGCGCTCCTGGCCGAGGCGGCGGACCAGGTCGTCGGCCGGGCGCCACAGACGGCCGTGCATTGGCTCTCGGTCGCGCGGACCCTCGTGCAGGGTCCCGACCGCGTGGTCCAGGAGGCGCCGCTGCTCGGACCGCTCGCGGGCGCCCTCGCGGGCGCCGGGCGCTTCGACGACGCCCGGCGCGTCCTGCTGGAGCTGCTCGCCCCGCTTCCGGACGACTCCCCGGCGCGCACGGGGCTGATCGTCGGCTGTGCGGCGATGGACCGGCTGCTCGGCGATCACGAGGGCGGCCGGACGCGCCTGCGCGCCGCACGCGCGGCGCTCGCCGATCCGGGGTCACCTGACGCCGTCGCGCTCAGCATCGAGCTCGCGGCACACGCGTCCTTGGCCGGCGACCCGCTGGAGATGCGCGCGAGCGCCACGCAGGCGCTCGCGGGGGCGCAGGCGCTCGCCGACCCCGCGCTGATGGCCGCCGCAACCGCCGCCCTGGCGATGGCCGCCTATACGCTCGGTCACGACGATGACGCCCGCGCGCGCGGGCGCGAGGCGGCGGTGCTGGTCGCCAGGCTCGATGACGCACAGCTCGGCGCGCGGCTGGAGATGCTGCTGTTCCTGGGCTGGTCGGAGTACTTCCTCGGCGAGTTCGCGGTCGCGCTCGAGCACTTCGCGCGCGGGACCGCGATCGCCCGCCGGGCCGGCAGCGCGGTGCTCGCGCTCGAGCTGATGGTCGGCGAGGCGCTCAGCCTGCTTGCCCGCGGGCGGATCGCCGAGGCGCTCGATGTCGCCGACGGCGCGGTCGAGGACGCCCGTCCGCTCGGCAGTGCGCAGTCGCTCGTCTGGGCGCTCTACGCCCAGTCCACCGCGCTGGAGGCCGGCGGCGACGCCGCCGCCGCGGTGCGGGCGGGGGAGGAGGCGGTCGCACTGACCGCGACGCTCGAGCCGTCGTCGATCGTCGCCGCGTGCGGCTCGGCGCTGGCCGCGGCGCTCGTCGCCACCGGCGAGGGACGGCGGGCGACCAGCGTTCTGCTCGAGCTGCAGGGCGGCCCGGACCTGCCGCGCTTCTTCGGAGGCCAGCGCGCCGGGTGCTACGAGGTGCTCGTCCGCGCGGCGCTGCTCGACGGAGACCGCGACGCGGCAGTCGACTGGGCCGGCCGGGCTGAGCTCTCGGCGGACGAGGCCGGACTCCCGCTCGCGAGCGCGCTCGCGCGTCGCGCGCGTGCGCGGGTCCTGCTGACCGGCGGCGAAGCGCGCGCCGCGGCCGAGCTCGCGCTCGCCGCGGTCGCCGGCACCGACGCGCTCGGCCTGGCGATCGAGTCCGCCCGTGGCCGGATTCTTGCTGGGCGCGCCCTGGCCGCCGCGGGTGATCGCGACGCCGCCGCTGAGCAACTGCGCACCGCCGAGGGACTGCTCGTCGACGCCCCGGCCGGGCATCTGCGCGCCGAAGCGGTCCGCGAACTGCGCCGCATCGGCCGCCGCGTCAACCGCTCCGGCCGCGCGGGGAGGGTGGACGCGGCGGGGATTGCCGCGCTGACCGCGCGCGAGCTCGAGATCGCACGGCTCGTCGCCGGCGGCCTCACCAACCGCGCCGTCGCCGAGCGGCTCTTCCTCAGCGAGAAGACGATCGAGACGCACTTGTCCGGCGCGTTCGTGAAGCTCGGCGTGCGCACGCGCCAGTCGCTCGGCGCCGCGCTCGCGTCCTAACTCCCCAAACGGCGCGTAACCGGCGGCGGGGAGTGGAGTCTCTGGCTATCCATCCCGATGAACGAGGTTTCTGTGTTGACGTATCGCCGCGCCGCAGTCGTGCTCTTGGTCGCAGGGATGATCCTTGCCCCCGTTGCCGTGGCCAAGACGATCACCGGCAGCAACGCCGCCGACCGTCTGACGGGCACGGCCGGTGTGGACGTCATCCACGGGCTGGGCGGCCACGACGTGATCCGCGGCCTCGCCGGAGACGACCAGCTCTTCGGTGACACAGGCCCCGATGAGATCGAGGGCGGCGACGGCAACGACATGATCGACGGTGGCTCGGGCGACGACCGGATCGACGGCGGCGCCGGCAACGACAAGGGCGTCGGCGACTTCGGCAACGACACGCTGATCGGCGGCCCCGGCGACGATGAGCTCGACGGCGGCCCCGCGCCCGACCGGATCGACGGCGGCGACGGCAACGACGTGCTGCACGGTGGAGCCGGGGGCGACACGATCGCCGGCGGCACCGGCAACGACATCATCTATTCCGAGACCGGCCCTGACCACATCGACGCCGGGCCAGGCGACGACACGGTGTTCGTCAACAGCGGCAGCGCCGTCGACGACGTCGACTGCGGCGAGGGCAACGACACGATCCACATCAACCCCCGCGGCGCGCCCGGCGGGATCTCCAACGAGCAGGCGCTACGCGAGGGGCGGATCAAGAACTGCGAGACGGTGATCGCCGCCGCGGTCTTCAGCGACCCGAGCAAGGGCATCAGCTGGTCCGGGGCGGGCAACAAACGCGGCACGGCACGCAACGACACCCTCAACGGCGCGCACGGCAACAACAAGCTGTTCGGGCTGGCCGGCGACGACGTCATCTGGGGCGACGCCCTGCACGACCTCGGCGGCAAGAAGGCCAAGCGTCAGAAGGACCTGCTCGACGGCGGTCCCGGCAACGACACCATCTACGGCGGTCGTGGCAGCAACCGGATCCTCGGCGGCGACGGTGACGACACGTTGCAGGGCGGCCGCGGCAGGAACACGATCCTCGGTGGCCCCGGCAACGACACCATCCGCGCAGTTTCGTCCAATTCGACGCAGATCGAGGGCGGTTCTGGGGACGATTCGATCACCGCGATCGTTACGCGCGGTCGGGTCCGAGTCAGCTGCGGCCCCGGCAACGACACCGTCACGGTGTCGAGCTACAAGGGGAACCGCAAATTCGTCACCGTCGGCCGCGATTGTGAGCGCATTCTCAAGGGTTAGGGCGGAACGGCGGCGTAATTCAGGTAACTCTCATACAGTCGAGTTGACGTACAGGTCGTTCACATGCAAGGTTTAGTCGAGTCCCCGACAAAAATTGTGTCCTGTTGCGCAAAAGGGGTCTCCGGCTGAGGATGAGGCCGGTGTGGAGAGGGTCGTTCCGGCGGGTCGCGAGAGGCGACGCGCGCACGGAGCGAGGGTCACACATCTCAAGGAGGGTCTGCATGTGGAGGAGAACACTAGGCCTGGCTCTGTTGAGCCTGGGTCTCGTGGTGCCGGCGAGTGCGTCGGCGAAGATCAAGGCGGCTGCGGCCGACCCGTACAAGGTGCTGGTCGTGACCAGCACCACCGATGCGGATACGGCGGCCGGAGTTGCCGCCATCACATCCGCCGGCTCAGGCGGCATCTACACCGTGAGCGCGCCCGCGCCCGCCGCGGTCGGCGCTGAGTTCACACCCACCAACCTCGACAACTACCGCGCGGTCGTCTTCCTGAACACCGGGCTCGCCAGCCCGCTGACGGATACGCGAACGCGCGAACTTCGAGACCTACTTCAAGAAGGGCGGCGGCTTCGTCGGCATCGGCTCCGCCATCGAGACCGATCCGAGCTGGTCGTTCCTGACCAGCGCTCTCGGCACGCGCTCCTCGAGCCGGACCACGTCGCAGAGCGGGACGGTCAAGGTCTTCGACCGCGTCCATGACGCAACGAAGAGCCTGCCGGAGTACTGGGACCGCACCGAGAATTGGTACAACTTCACGACGAACGTCCGCGGCGTGTCTCACGTCCTCGCTTCCGTGGTCGAGGACCCGTTCGGCCCCCAGCCCGCCGGCAACACGCTCGACGGCATCGCCGGCGGCACGATGGGTGCCAACCACCCGATCTCCTTCTGCAAGGACTACCTGGGTGGCCGCTCCTTCTACACCGGCCTCGGGTCCAACGCCGCCGCGTTCGACGCAAGCCTGACGACGCACCTCAAGGGCGCGATCAGCTGGGCCGCCGGCCAGAGCGATCCCGCGTACAGCGACTGTGGCGCCACGGTGCTCAAGAACTATCAGCAGACGAAGATCAGCGCTCCGCCGAACCTGAACGAGCCGGTCGGCTTCGATCAGTTCCCCGACGGTCGCATCGTGCAGACCTCGCGTCGTGGCGACGTGCGGCTGCACAACCCGGCGACGGGTACGACGACGCAGATCGCCAACTTCGCCGACCCGAGCCTGCCGCTGACGCAGCGCATCTACACGAACTCCGAAGACGGCATGTACGGCCCGGCGGTCGATAACAACTTCGCCACTGACAAGTGGATCTACCTGTACTACTCGCCGTTGCTGGTGGACGACATCAAGTACTCCGACGGCACGACGGGGCACACGAACGATTTCTCGGTCGCTCCCTACACGACGGGCGCGGCGCCGACGACGGCGGCGAGCCCGAGCGCGTGGGATCCGTGGATCGGCTACTTCCAGCTGTCGCGGTTCAAGTTCGTCGATGACGCTCCGGGCGTCCCGGCGCACCTGGATATGACGAGCGAACAGCAGATTCTGCGGGTCTCCAACAACCGCGGTGCGTGTTGTCACGTCGCGGGCGACATCGATTTCGACAAGCACAACAACCTGTGGTTCACCACGGGCGATGACAGCGCCGCCGGTTCCGGCGACGCGGGCAACTGGGGGCAGAGCATCGATCAGAAGCTCGACGACACCCAGACGGTGCGCGTCAACGGCTCCACGGGCGGCACGTTCACGCTTTCGCTGGGCGGCCAGACGACCGCTCCGATCGCCTACAACGCGAACGCGGCCACGATCCAGACGGCGCTTTCGGCGCTGTCGACGATCGGCGCCGGCAACGTCCAGGTGACGGGCACGGGCACGGTGGCCACCACCAACCAGACCGTGCTGTTCAAGGGCACCTTCGAGGAGAAGGACGTCGCGCAACTCGTCAGCAACGCGACGGCCCTGACCGGGACGTCCCCGACCGCCGTGGTCACCACGACGCGTGAGGGCGGCTGGTTCCGCGGTCCGTTCACCGACTCGGCGCGCTCGGCGCTGAATACGAACGACCTTCGCGGGAAGGTCAACCGGATCAAGGTCAAGGACGCCGACATCACCGCGGCCGACGCCAACAAGGCGAGCTTCACCGGCACCGGTACCGGCGCCTATACGATCCCGTCCGGGAACCTGTTCCCGCTCACCGCGGGCGCGCCGCAGGCCAAGACGCGGCCCGAGGTCTACGCCATGGGCTTCCGCAACCCGTTCCGCATCCAGGTCGATGAGAACGACGTCGCCTACATCAGCGATTACTCGCCGGATTCGCAGACGGCGCAGCAGTACCACGGCGCGGCCGGTGTCGGTCGCTACGAGATCGTGCGCAAGCCGACCAACTACGGCTGGCCGTACTGTTTCAAGCCCGACCTTCCGGAGTACCCCTGGAACGTCAACCTGCAGGTCCCGATGGACGCGCTGACCCACCAGCCGGTCCCGGCGGGTCAGACGCCGCAGCCGTATTCCTGCGACGGGGCCACGGTTCCGAACAACGACTGGTGGAACGTCAACGGGGGCGCGGGCGTCGAGCCCGGGCTGACGTCGACGCCGGCGCTGACGGCGCCGGAGGTCTGGTACTCCTACCGCGATAACAACGCGGCGACGCCCCTGGGCACGCCGTGCTTCACCGGCTACGGTCCGGACGCGCTGACCGCGCCCGTCGTTCCCGGCTCGACGACGGCGTGTCCGCGGCTGTTCCCGGAGCTCTTCACGGGCGGTGTGGGTCCCCATGGCGCGGCCAAGTACAACTACGATCCGGCCAACCCGAGCACGACGAAGTTCCCGCCGTATTACGACGACTCGGTGATCCTGGGCGAGTTCACCCAGGACACGATGCGCGAGATGAAGCTGGACTCGCAGGGTCGCGTGTTCAAGATCAACAACTTCTTGGACTGCGGCGCGGCGAACGTCACCCCGGCGCCGTTCTCGTTCGAGTGCGACAACCCGATGGACATGCAGTTCGGAGCGGACGGTTCGTTCTACCTGCTGACCTACGGTGACGGCTTCTTCAACGTCAACGCCGACGCCGGCATGTACCGCTGGGACTACGTCAAGGGCCAGCGCGCGCCCAAGGCCGTCCTGACGACCGACAGGACCGACGGCGCGCTGCCGCTGACGGTCAACTTCTCCAGCGACGGTTCGCTGGATGAGGATCCGGGTGAGTCGATCCGGTACGAGTGGGACTTCGGCGACGGTTCGCCGCTAAGCCTCGAAGCCAACCCGCAGCACGTCTACACCAAGGCCGGCCGCTACACGGCGGTTCTCTCCGTGATCGACTCCTCGGGCAAGAGGACGTCGACGAGCACGGTCATCACGGCGGGCAACACCAGCCCGACCGTGGTCGTGACCGCGCCGCTGGACGGCGGCCTGTTCGCCTTCGGCGACAAGATCCAGTTCAAGGTGACGGTCACCGATCCGGACGATCCGTCGATCAACTGCAACGACATCAACGTGACGTTCGTGCTCGGTCACGACACGCACGGCCATGCCGAGGCGGGCACGACGGGCTGCACCGGGTTCCTGCAGACCGATGCCGGCGACGTCGCCCACGGCGGCAACGTGTTCGGCGTCATCAGCGCCAGCTACACCGACAAGGGTGGCGCGGGCGCCAACGCGGGGGTCCCGCCGCTGTCGACGACCAGCCAGATCCAGATCCGCCAGAAGCACCAGGAGGTCGAGTTCGTCGTCACCCAGCAGGGCACGTCGACGGCGACCAACACCGACCTCCCCGGCACGGGCGTGCATCGCTCGAGCCTCGGGTCCGGCGACTGGATCAAGCTCAACGGTCCGTTTGACCTGTTCCAGGCTGACTCGATCACGTTCCGCGTCGCTGACGCGGCCGCGGGTCGTACCGCGGGCTTGCCGCTGGCGAACGTCGAGATCCGTCAGGACTCGAGCACCGGCCCGATCCTGACGACGGCGAACCTGACGTCGACGGGTGGCACGGCCGTGTGGAACAGCCAGACGTTCCCGCTGCCGCAGCCCTCCAACGGCAAGCACGAGCTGTTCTTCGTGTTCCGCTCGGTCGCCGGCGGCAGCACGGGCGGCAACCTGTTCAACCTCAACTGGGCCGAGTTCAACGGCAACGGCGTCACGGTCCAGTCCACCAGCGCCGACGGCTCGGCCGGCGGCACGGTGGCGGCGACGCTGTCGCTGACGATGGGCACGCCGGCGACGTTCGGGGCCTTCACCCCGGGCATCGCCAAGGATTACCTCGCCAGCACCACGGCGAACGTGATCTCCACCGCCGGTGACGCGACGCTGAGCGTCGCCGACCCGGCCAGCACCAACACGGGCAAGCTCGTCAACGGGACGTTCGCGCTCCCGCAGACGCTGCAGGCCAACGGGATGCGTCCCGGCGGCGCGGCTGGGGCATTCGCTCCGGTCGGCGGCTCGGCCGCACCGACGACGCTGATCACCTACCCCGGTCCGGTCAGCAACGAATCGGCGACGATCGGCTTCAAGCAGTCGATCGCCGCCAACGACGCGCTCCGCACCGGCGCGTACGGCAAGACCCTGACGTTCACGCTGTCGACGACGACTCCGTGATCTAAGCCGCTCCGAGCCGCGGCGATCATCCGATCGCCGCGGCTCCCGCGGCCTTTGCCCCGATACTCTCGTCCGGCCGAGACAATGGACGACGCTTCGAAGATCGGGCAGTTCATCCTCGGCGAGTCCTACGCCGCGATCCTCACGGAGACGACGCAGTCACTCGTCTGCGTGTACGACTCCAACGCGCGGATTCTCCTCTTCAACGACGCCTGCGAGCGCGCGACGGGCTTCACCCGCGAGGAGGTCCTCGGCCACGACGCGCGTGACTTCGTGATCCCGCCGGAGGAGCGCGAGGCGTTCGGGGACTTCCTGACCTACGTCTGGAAGACCGGCACGCCGAGCCCGCAGGTGGGGCACTGGCGTACCAAGACGGGCGGCCGGCGCCTCGTCGCCTGGTCCAACCGGCCGATGATCGGCGCCGACGGCACCCCCGCCGCGCTGGTCACGACGGGCATCGACCTCACCGATCGCCAACTTCATCGCGACGAGGACGACCGCGCCCTGCAGGGCGATCCGGAGGCCAAGCTGGCGGAGATCTCGCGCCTGGCCTCTGAGCAGCGCGCGCTGCGGCGGGTCGCGACGCTGGTCGCGGCGGAGGTCCGCCCGGAGCGCGTGTTCACCGCGGTGTCGGAGGAGTGCGCCCGGGTTCTGCAGGTCAACTCGTCGGCGGTGATGCGCTACAGCGGGGACGGGATGGCGACGATCGTCGGCCGCCACAACCGCGACAATGTCGAGGTGCTGCCCGTGGGCGAGCGCCTCGCGGCCGAGGAGAGCTCGGCCGTCGGCCGCGTGCTGCGCACGGGAGCGCCGGCGCGCATCGACGACTGGGGCGGCGTCCGCGATGGCGAGATCGCCGAGGCGATCTTCCGCGTCGGCTATCGCTCGTCCGCCGCCGCTCCGATCATCGTCGCCGGAGCGCTCTGGGGCGCGGTCGCGATCACCAGCGAGGACGAGCTCCCGCCCGACACCGAGGAGCGGCTCGGGGCGTTCTGCGAGCTCGTCTCGCTCGCCGTCGCCAGCGCGCAGGCGCGCGCCGACCTGATCGCCTCACGCGCACGGCTCGTCGAGGCCGGCGACGAGCAGCGCCGGCGGCTGGAGCGCAACCTCCACGACGGCGCGCAGCAGCACCTCGTCTCCGTCGCGGTCAAGCTGCGCGTGGCCCGCACGCAGCTGGAGGTCAAGCCCGAGCTGACGGCCAAGCTGCTCGAGGAGGCGCTGAGCGAGCTCGGCACCGGGCTCGAGGAACTGCGAGAGATCGCGCGCGGGCTGCATCCGGCGATCCTCGGTGAGCACGGGCTCTACCGAGCGCTCGAGGTCCTCGCCGGCCGGCTTGCGATCGACGTCGTCGTCGACGTCCTGGCCGAGCGCCTGCCCGCGCATACCGAGGCGACGGCGTACTACATCGTCTCCGAGGCGCTCACCAACGTCGCCAAGCACGCCGGCGCCGGCAGCGCGAGGGTCAGCGTGCAGCGCGACGGCGGGCTGCTGCGATGTGAGATCACCGACGACGGGCGCGGTGGCGCCGTCCCGTCGGATGGTGGCGGGCTCGTCGGGCTCCGCGACCGCGCCGAGGCGGCGGGCGGGACGCTCACCGTCGTCAGCCCTCCGGGTGGCGGGACGGTTGTGACGGCCGTGATGCCGTTGACGGGCGGCGCATCGTAGTGTCCTGACGCATGGACCTCGAACTGCGCGACTCGGTCGCCGTCGTCACCGGAGCGAGCAAGGGCATCGGCCTTGCGGTCGTCAAAGAGCTCGTCGCCGAAGGCGCGCTCGTCGTCGCCGGAGCGCGCACCATCAGCGGGCTGGAGGGGCTTGAGAACGTCACGCCGCTCGCGGTCGACCTCTCGCATCCCGACGGCCCGGGGCGGCTGATCGCGCATGCGATCGAGCACCACGGGAAGGTCGACGTGCTCGTCAACAACGTCGGTGCGGCGCACATCCGGCTGAACGGGTTCCTCTCGCTCACCGACGCCGACTTCGAGACCTCGATGCAGCTCAACTTCTACTCCGCACTGCGGGCCACGCGGGCGGCGGTGACCGACATGCTCGGACGCGGCGAGCCCGGATCGATCGTCAACGTCGCGTCGGTCAACGCGTTCTTTCAGCCCGACGGTGGCGTGATCGACTACGGGCCGGCCAAGGCGGCGATGGTCAACTTCGCCAAGGCGCTCTCGCAGGAACTGGCGCCGAAGGGCATCCGCGTCAACAACGTCTCGCCGGGGCCGGTGGCGACCGACCTCTGGCTCGGCGAGGACGGCGTCGCCGCGACGGTGGCGCGCGCGACCGGCGCGCGCGCCGAGGACGTGAGCGGGGGAGTGATCGCGAGCGGGATGCCCACGGGCCGCTTCAGCACACCCCGCGAGGTGGCCACGCTCGTCGCGCTGCTGGCATCGCCACGCACCGGCAACGTCACGGGCTCGTCATTCGTGATCGACGGAGGCATGATCAAGACGACGTAGGGGGCCAAATCGCTGAAATCGGATGACAGCTAGTCATCGGGTGAAAGCGACTCATCAGCGTGCGGATACACGTGCAAGCAGGCACCAGTCGCTCCCGGCTCGTTCATAAATCGGATGAATCCATCAAACTTTCATCGGGGATGAAAGGTCTAGCGAAGACCTCTGCAAGCAAATGAAATGAATTCGTTGACGGAGGCGCCGAACTGCGTTAGCGTCGGTTGTGCCGCGATGAGCCCGCTGTAGAGGGTCCAGGCTTCACGCGGTGACGTTCATGCGCACTTAGCGGTTCGGAGGAGGGATTCGGGATGCACCTGTATTTGACGGCTCGGCCGTCGAATAGTCGGCGCGCGGCTTACGCCGCCCAACGGGCCAAGGACGAGCCAGCGCGGCGCGTCCGACGATTGCTCGCGCTCGCCGGCGCACTGCTGGCCAGCTTCGCGCTGAGCGCTTCGCCGGCGCTCGCGAACGCGGGGAAGATCCTCGTCTTCACGGGGACCGCGGGAACGCTCAACCCATCGAGCGCGGACGCGGTCTCAACGATCACGGCGCTCGGCGCCGCCAATGACTTCACGGTCGACTCCACGGCCAGCGCGGCGCAGATCAACGCCGCGAACCTCGCCGGCTATCGCGCGGTCGTCTTCGTCAACTCGGCCGGCGACGTCCTCGACGCCGCCGGTGAAACCGCGCTGCAGGACTACGTCCAGACCGGCGGCGGCTACATCGGCCTCGGCGAGAGCGCCCTGCTCGAGCAGAACGGCGCGGCGTTCTTCAACACGTTGACCGGCCTCTCGGCCGCCCGCATCACGGGCGCCGGCGCCTCCAGCGCCGCCGACGTCGAGTTCCTCGACCGCGTGCACCCGGCGACGCGGCAGCTGCCGCTGCTGGCCAAGGGCCAGACCGAGACCTGGTACACGTGGGCCTCGAACCCGACGGGCACCTCGCACACGGTCGCGCGCGTCCGCGGCAACTCGCTCCCGGACGGCTACGTCGGTCCCGAACGACGCCGTCTCGCGCTTCACCGGCGGCACGGCGACGATCCAGCCCCAGCTCGAGCGCCCCGCGTCGTGGTGCCGCGACCTCCAGCAGGGCCGCACCTTCTACACCGAGCTGGGTAGCTCGTCCGCAAGCCTCGCCAACGCCGACATCAAGAAGCACCTCCTCGGTGCCATCCAGTGGGCGTCCGGCATGGTCCGCGGTGGCTGCAAGGCCGGGATCAACTCCAACTACTCCTCGACGCGGATCACCCCGCGGAACCCGACGACGACGTCGAACGACTACTACGGCGAGATGACCAAGTCGGCGCTCGCCGACGACGGCCGCGTCTTCTACGGCGGTCGCGCGATCTGCTACCAGACCTACACGCAGATCTCCAACTGGGACACGGCGAACACGGGCCTCGGCTGCGGCACCGTCCACGTCTGGGATCCGCGCGTCGGAGGCTCCAACGACCAGAACGCCGACAAGATCGCCAAGGTCGCGTCCTTCTCGGTCTTCGGTGCCAAGGGCAGCACCCCCGAGTACGGTCAGAACTCCACGTCCGAGGCCGGCCTGGTCGCGATGACGCTGGACCCGGACTTCACCAAGGGCCGTCCGTACATGTACATCCAGTACTACCCGTACTGGGGCGGCGAGCAGGGCAAGGACACCGGGACCACGCTCGGCGCGGGCTTCGACCGGCGCACGTACAAGGGCGAGAAGCGGCTGTCGCGCTTCACCTACGACGACGCGACCAAGACGTTCGTCCCCGGCTCGGAGAAGGTCATCTTCTCCTACATCTCGCCGGTCTATAACTGCTGCCATAACGGCGCGGGCATGGCCTGGGACTCCGCGGGCAACCTGTACATCACCAACGGCGACAGCATCCCGAACGGCGCCAACAACAACAACGGCGGCTACACCAACCCGGATCCGCTGTTCACCATCCCGTGCGCCGGCGCCACGCCGGTCACGCACTGCGGCCAGACCGCTCCTGAGGATCGCCCGGCAGACAACGGGCCGATCATCAGTTACGGCGACGCCCGCAGTACCTCGGGCAACACGAACGTCTACGAGGGCAAGATCCTCCGCATCAAGCCCGTCGCGAACCCGGGCGACACGCCCGGACTCGGGCTGACGTACACGCTCCCCACGGCCGACGGTCCCAACGGCGGAAACCTGTGGGCGGCCAACAGCCAGCCCGTGCTCGATGGTAAGGCCAAGCCCGAGATCTTCTCCATGGGCGTCCGCTCGACCTACACGATCCACGTCGACAAGAAGACCGACGCGATCACGACCGCGTGGATCGGCCCCGACATGAGCGCTGAGAACCCGGTCTGGGGCCCGGCCAAGACCGAGAACGCCACGATGATGAACTCGTCGGGCAACTGGGGCTGGCCGTTCTGCCAGGCCGGCAACCGTTGGAGCTACCGGGCCAAGACGGGCTCGCAGACCGGTGGCGGCGTCGCCGCTCCGTTCGGCACCCCGGGCACGGTCGGCGGCGGCGCCGACGGTGAGTCCGGCGGCTACTTCGACTGCCGCGGCGAGGTGCTCAACGACTCGCCGTACAACACGGGTCTCACCACCATTCCCGCGCCCAAGCCGGTGAACATCTGGTACGGCCCGCAGGGTGGTTGCTACGGCTACCCCAAGAACCAGAACGGTGTCGGTATCTACTCCTCGACCAACACCGCTCCCTCACCGTCGACGACCCGCTCCTGCCCCTGGATCATCGGCGGCAGCCAGGCACCGATCGACGGCGGCATCTACCGCAAGCCGGCCGGTGACAATCCGGATGCCTGGCCGTCCTACTGGGACGGCAGGTGGTTCATGATCGACTTCGCGAACACCAACGCGACGCGTCACGCGCTGCTGATGGACCCGGAGACGCAGTTCAAGGGCGGCCAGCCCGTGTCGGCCGACTCGCTGTTCAGCATCATCCCCGCATCGACCATCGGCGGTGCGCGCCCGGTGTTCATGGACTTCGGTTCTGATGGCGCCCTCTACGTGGGCTCCTACTCAGGCGGGTACTACTCGTTCAGCAACAACAACATGGGTGTCTGGCGCTTCGCCTACACCGGTGGGCGCCGACACGCCTGGTCCCGATCCCAAGGCCGTCGTGCCGACGACCTCGAGCGTGGTGCAGTTCAACATCGGCAAGTCCGGCGGCGTCTCCTACACGTGGGACTTCGGTGACGGTACGCCGACGGTCACGACCCAGGACGCCGTGGTCTCGCACACCTACGACACGGCCGGCACCAAGACGGCCTCGCTGAAGGTCACCTACGCCGACGGCGACACCGCGACCAAGACGGTCACGGCCGACGATGTCCCGCAGCCGCTGTTCACCAACGTCGACCTGGACGTCGGAGCCACGGTCCCGTTCGTGCTGTCGCTGAACCTCGGCGCTCCGGCCACGTTCGGCAACTTCACGCCGTCGCTGACCAAGGACTACACGGCCTCGACGACGGCGACCGCGCTGGCCACGAGTGGCAACGCGATGCTGACGGTCGCCGATCCGGCGGCCACGACGACCGGGCACCTCGTCAACGCTGACTACACGCTCCCGTCGGCACTGCAGGTCAAGGCGACGAGCGCCATCGGCACGAGCGGAGGGGTCTTCGCCGATGTCGGCGGAACGGCCAATCCGACCCCGCTGCTGACGTACGTTCGCGCGCTCAACGACGCGGCGATCACGCTGGACTTCAAGCAGCACGTGGGGCAGACCGATGCCCTGCGCGCCGGCAAGTACAGCAAGACGCTGACGTTCTCGCTCGCGACGACTCAGCCGTAGAGCCACCCAAAGCCGCGGCGGCCGTTCATTACGGCCGCCGCGGCTTCAGTTCGTTTCCAAATACGTCCAAATTTTTGATGAAAGGGTCTGCCGTGTCGGGACTGAGGAGGATGTTCCTATGTTGAAGTTGAGGCTGAGGCATGCGCCATGGCTGGCCGCGCTCGCCGCGCTGACCCTCGCGTTGCCGACTGGTGCGTCTGCAGCGCCCGGTGCGATCAAGGCCATCGACGACCCGCTCCAGGGGTTCATGGACGCGTCGCAGTCGGATCCGTTGAAGACCAGCGTCACGATCAACCCCGGTGAGAAGGTCACGTTCTCCTACCCGACCGGCAGCAACGTCCACAACGTCGACTTCAACGCGACGGGGCCGCAGCCGTCGTCCTGCAGCGTGCTCGTCGGCGTGACGATCGCAGGGCTGCCGATCCCGCCGGTCCCGCAGTACGTGCAGGGCCCAGGTTGGGTCGCCGAGTGCACGTTCACGACCCCCGGCACGTACGCGTTCGTCTGCACCGCTCACTCTGGTATGACCGGTTCGGTCGTCGTGGCGGCGCCTTCGAACGCGCCACCGACGGTGACCGCCGGCCGCACACCGTCCGGCAACGTCGTGCGCAACAGCTCGGTCGCGTTCACCGCGACCGGAGCGGATGCCGACGGTGACGCGCTCACCTATGCGTGGGACTTCGGTGACGGCCAGCAGTCCGCTACGCAGAACCCGTCGCACATCTACGACACCCCCGGCACCTACTCGGCCACGGTCACCGTCTCCGACGGCAAGGGCGGCACGGCCTCGACCACGCTGACTGTCACGGTCGTCTCCGCCACCAATAGCGCCCCGACGGTCACCGCCACGCGCACGCCGAGCGGCAACGTCGCGACCGGCACCGACGTCGCGTTCACCGCCACCGGGACCGACCTCGACGGTGACACGCTCACCTACTCGTGGGACTTCGGCGACAGCACGCCCGTCTCCACCACGCAGAACCCTTCACACACTTACGCCACGGCCGGAACCTTCGCGGCCAAGGTCACGGTCTCCGACGGCAAGGGCGGAACCGGCAACACCACGCTCAACGTGGTCGTCACCGCGGCCAACCAGGCCCCGACGGTCACCGCGTCGCGTACCCCCGCGGGTGACGGCAACGTGACCACCGCGTACCAGTTCGCCGCCGTCGGCAGCGACCCGGACGGCGACACGCTCACCTACGCGTGGGACTTCGGTGACTCCGGCACGGCCGCGACCCAGAACGCCACGCACACGTACACCACCGCGGGCGCCTACAACGTGAAGGTCACCGTGTCAGACGGCAAGGGGGGCACCGCCACCGCGACCGTTCTGACGACGGTCTACGGCACCGCGTGCACGCCGGGCGTCTACCGCGACGACTTCAACGGCAACGATCTCGGTGCTCCGTGGAGCGTCGTGCGCCGCGACGCGACGCTGGTCGTCAACAACGGTGCGGTGACGATCCCGACGGCGGCCGGCGACCTCTACCAGACCGCCAACTCCGCAAAGAACGTCGTGGTGCGCCCGGCCCCCGCCGGCGCGTTCACGTTCACGACCAAGCTCAACCACAAGGGCACCGCCCAGTACCAGCAGGGCGGGATCATCGTCTACGGCGACGACGACAACTACATCAAGCTCGACCGCACGTCGACCAACACCGCGGCGGCGACGACGAAGACGGAGTTCATCGAGTTCATCCAGGAAGTCGCGGGCACGCCCCGCAACGCCACCGCGGATCACACCGCCAACCTCGCGTCGACGTTCGCGCCCGACATCTGGCTGCGGATCGTCTATGACGGGACGACCCTGATCGGCCAGTACTCGCCCGACGGCACGACCTGGACCCAGGCCGGCCAGTCCTCGACGGCGATGCCCGCGAACGCCAAGATCGGCTTCTTCGCGCTGTCCAACGCCGCCACGACCACGGTCGACGCCGTGTTCGACTGGTGGCAGGTCGAAGGCGCCAACGTCGCGGCGATCCCGGGCTGCGTCTCGGCTCCGAACACCAACCCGGTCATCACCTCGGCCACGCGCACCCCCACGGGTAACGTGGACACCAACACGGCGCTCAGCTTCGCCGCCGCCGCGACCGATGCCGACGGCGACACGCTCACCTACGCGTGGGACTTCGGCGACACCACCACGTCGACCCAGCAGAACCCGACGAAGACGTACACCACTCCCGGCACCTACGCCGCCAAGGTCACGGTTTCTGACGGCAAGGGTGGCACCGCCACCCAGACGCTCAGTGTCGTCGTCACCCAGGGCAACCGTGCCCCGACGGTGGTTGCCGCACGCACGCCCACCGGCACCATCGCTCCGGGCGCCGCGGTCGCCTTCACGGCGACGGGCACCGACCTCGACGGTGACACGCTGACCTACGCCTGGGACTTCGGCGACACGACGTCCTCGACGCAGCAGAACCCGACGAAGACGTTCCCGAACGCCGGGACCTACGCCGTCAAGGTCACGGTCTCCGACGGCAAGGGCGGGACCGGGCAGGCGACGCTCAGCGTGGTCGTCGCCGGCGCCAACCTCGACCCGACGGTGACCGCCGCACGCACGCCCACGGGCAACACGCGCGTCGGCGTCCCGATCGCCTTCACGGCGACCGGTACCGATCCGGACGGCGATCCGCTCACGTACGCGTGGGACTTCGGCGATTCGACGTCCTCGACCCAGCAGAACCCGACGAAGTCGTTCCTGACCGCCGCGACGTTCAACGTGACGGTGACCGTGAGCGACGGCAAGGGCGGCACCGGCACCGCGACGCTCAGCGTCGTCGTCCAGGCCAACCGCAACCCGACGATCTCCACCGCCACGGCGACGCCGAGCGATGGCATCGCTCCGCTGACGACGACGTTCGCGGCTACGGCCACGGACCCCGACGGTCACGCGGTCTCCTACAGCTGGGACCTTGACGGCGACGGCACGTACGAGACCACGGCGCAGAACCCGACGTACACCTACACCCAGGGCAAGGTCTACTCCCCGGTGCTGCGCGTCACCGACGCGTTCGGCGGCTCCGTGACCCGCACCCTGACCATCAACGCGTTCCCGGCGGTGCTGGACCCGAACGCGCGCTTCAACGTGCTCGTCTTCTCCAAGACGGCCGCGTTCCGGCACTCCGCGATCCCGACGGCGCTCGCTGCGATCCGCAAGCTCGGGACCGAGAACAACTTCACCGTCGACGCGACCGAGGACGCGACGTTGTTCACCGACGCGTTCCTCTCCCGCTACGACCTGGTGATCTTCAACTCGACCACCGGTGACGTGCTCACGGACACCCAGCAGGCCGCCTTCGAGCGCTTCATCCAGGCCGGCCACGGTTACACCGGCATCCACTCGGCGACCGATACCGAATACGGCTGGGCCTGGTACGGCCAGCTGACGGGCGCCTATTTCCGCAATCATCCCAACGGCACGCCGACCGCGACGGTCGTCGTGGAAGACGCCACGAAGTCCTCGACGGCACACCTGCCGGCGCGCTGGTCACGCGTGGACGAGTGGTACAACTTCCAGGGCATCGTCAACCCGGTGGTCAACGGCGGCGGCACGGACGTCAGCCCCCGTGGCAACACACCGATCCACGTGCTGCTGGCGATGGACGAGTCGACGTACGCCGAGGCGGACGGCACGGATGGCGTCGACGACGATCACCCGATCGCGTGGTGCAAGCGCTATGACGGGGGCCGGATGTTCTACACCGCGCTGGGGCACACCGATGCCACCTACACGGATCCGGACTTCCTCAAGCACCTGCTCGGGGGCATGGAGACCGCGGCCGGCATGACGGTCGACGCCGACTGCGGCGTCGATCCGAACGCGGCGCCGGTGGTCACGGCAACCCGCACTCCGACGGGTTCCGTCGGCAGCGGCGAGGCGGTCGCCTTCACGGCGACGGCGACCGACGCTGACGGCGACCCGCTGACGTACGCGTGGGACTTCGGCGACGGCGGCACGGCCGCCGTGGCGAACCCCTCGCACACGTACACGGCGCCGGGCACCTACACCGCGAAGGTCACGGTGTCCGACGGCAAGGGCGCAACCGGCGTTGCGACGCTCAGCATCGTGGTCGAGCTCCGGGCCGTGACCGTAGAGGGGACGGTCGGCGCGGATGTCGACTTCGTGCTCGCACTGTCGGTCAACGGCACCGCTTCGTTCGGGGCCTTCGCGCCGGGCGTCGCCGCGGAGTACGAGGCGGGCGTCGCGGCGAACGTGACCAGCACCGCGGGGAACGCGGCGCTGTCGGTCGTCGATCCGGATGCGGCCAATCCCGGGAAGCTGGTCAACGGCGACTACGTCTTGTCGCAGTCGGTCCAGGCCCGGGCAACGAACACCGCCAACCCGAGCACGGCGTTCGCGCCGGTCACGGGCACCCCGACGACCCTGCTGAGCTACCCGCGGGCGATCAGCTTCGATCAGGTCACGCTCGGGTTCAAGCAGCTCATCGGTGCGGGCGACACGCTCCGCGCCGGGCGCTACGGCAAGACGTTGACGTTCACGCTGTCGACGACCACCCCCTAGGACGGCTCCTCCGGCGGGTCCTCGCCTCGTGCGAGGACCCGCTGGGTCCAGGCCACGTCGTGCCAGGCGCCGAACTTGTAGCCGATGTCGCGGTAGGTGCCGACCGGCTCGAAGCCCAGCGCGGCGTGCAGTCCTTCGCTCGCCGGGTTCGGCAGCGTCATCCCGGCGATCGCCATCCGGTAGCCGCGCTCGTTGTAGATGGGGGAGGAGGACGTCGTAGAGCGCGCGGCCGGCGCCGGTCCGGCGACGTCCGAGCTCGAGGTAGACACTGACCTCCGCGGCCCACCGGTACGCGGCGCGCGGATGGAACGTTGCGGCGTAGGCGTAGCCGACCACCGCCCCGTCCTCCTCGAGGACGAACCACGCGTGTGACGCGGCGATCCGCTTGGCCATCTCCGCGGCCGTCGGCGGTTCGGTCTCGAAGCTGATCACCGTGTCGGTGACATAGGGCGCGTAGATCGCCGCGCAGGCCGCGGCGTCCTCAGGCGTCGCGGCGCGTATGTGTCCGCTCATGTCATTATCGTAGACAACGTGTCCACGATGATGACGGACGCCGCGCTGGCCGCGGCCGTGCACGCGGCGCGCGAGGCCCAGGGCCTCTCGACCAGCGCGCTGGCCGAGCGCTCCGGCGTGTCGCGGGCGATGATCGCGAAGATCGAGCGGGCCGAGGCGCAACCCACGGCGGCCTTGCTGGGCCGGTTGTCGGGGGCGCTGGGGATGACGCTGTCGGAGCTGATCGCGCGCGCCGAGCACAGCGAGCGGCCGGCTCGCCCGAGTGGCCGAGCAGCCGACCTGGACCGATCCCGAGAGCGGCTACCGGCGGCGCGCGCTTTCGCCCGCGGCCGGCGGGCCTTTGGAGCTCGTCGAGGTCTCGCTGCCCGCCGGGCGCGGAGGTCGCCTATCCCGCCGACACTTACGTCTTCATCCATCAGCAGCTGTGGGTGCTCGAGGGCACGCTGCACTTCCTCGAGGGCGGCGTGCAGCACGAGCTCGCGGCCGGCGACTGCCTGCAGCTCGGCGCTCCTGCCGACTGCGTCTTCAGCAACCCGGGCTCCGTCGACATGCCGCTACCTCGTGGCCTTGACGCGGCGTTAAACGTCGAAGGCCCCGCCGGGGAGAGCGGAGCCTTCGATCAAGCCGGGTGTCGTGGGGTGAGCGCGGTCACCAAGTCTGTGCGCCGAGGCGCGCGGACTTGAGGAGCGGGGGCAGCTCACGGACGACGGGGAGAGTGAACGCGTGGGAGAGGGAGGGAGTCCGGTGCGAGGTCATGGCTTGAGAAGTTCGTGTCGCCTGGTCTTGGGAGGTGGTGGCGACAAGGGGAACTCTCCCACTTGGCCGTCGCTCGTCAGAGGGGGGAGCCTGGCGTCTCGGGGTGCGGCCAGCGCGCGGCGACTTGGGGCTGGCCGTACCTTGTCTAGCGGAGCACCGTCGCGAGCGCCTCGACGGCCGCCGGGGCGAGCGCCTCGGGCAGGTTGGCGTAGCCGACGACCAGCCCGGGATTCGCGGCGCGCAGCGGGTCGAGCGCGATGCCCCGTGCGCGGGCGGCCGCGACGACGGCGCCCTCGTCGTGCCGTGGCGGGAGGTGAAGGACGAAGTGCAGGCCTGCCGCGGCGCCCGAGATGGTCAGCTCCGGGAGTCGCGCGGCAAAGGCTTCGAGAAGGGCCTCGCGGCGGCGCTGGTAGAGCCGGCGGTGGTGGCGCAGGTGGCGGTCGAAGTCTCCGCGGTCGATCAGGTCCGCGAGCGCGAGCTGGTCGAGCACCGGCGGCGGGGCGGGCGCGTCGTCGCCGATCGCGGGTGGGAGGACCAGCCAGCCGAGCCGCAGGCCGGGCGCGAGCGTCTTCGACGTCGAGCCGCCGTAGATGACCACGTCGGGCGCGAGGCCTTGGAGCGAGCCGACCGGCTGGCGGTCGTAGCGGAACTCGGCGTCGTAGTCGTCCTCGAGCACGAAGCGTCCTGGGCGCGCCCAGTCGATCAGCGCCGCGCGGCGAGCGGGGGAGAGGACCGCGCCCGTCGGGTACTGGTGCGCCGGGGTGAGGAAGACCGCGCCGACGCCGAGCCGTTCGAGCGCGGGCGTGTCCGCGCCCTCGCCGTCGACCTCGAGCCGCACCGGCTCCAGGCCCGCGCGAACCAGCGTCGCCTCCAGTCGCGGCCAGCAAGGGTCCTCGATCGCGACGCGCCGGATCCCGCGCTCGGCCAGCAGGCGCCACACGTACGGGAGGCTCGGGCCGAGCCCGCCGGTGACGAGCACCTCGGCCGCCGTCGCCTGCACACCGCGCCGGCGGGCCAGCGATGCCGCGAGCGCCTCGCGCAGCTCGGGCTCGCCGCGCGCGTCGGGATACCCGAGCCGAGCGTCCGCGGTCGTCCGCAGCGCGCGCCCGAGCGCCCGCCCCCAGGCGGGACGGAACGCGCCGTCGAGCGCGGGCAGCGCGGGCCGGAGATCGAACTTCGGCGCCCGCGAGACGGGCGCGCCGCCGACGGCGCGCGGGTCGCGGCGGCGGCGCCGACGCGCGGCGCCGCGCCGCCACGCGCGGGCGCGCCGCTCCGCTCCGCGGCGACGCCGCGCCGGCGTGCGCCGGGCACGCCCGCCGCGAACGTCCCTCCGCCGCGCCGCGTCAGCAGGTAGCCCTCGGCGGCCAGTTGCGCGTAGGCCTCGACCACGACGCCGCGCGAGACGCCGAGCTCGGGACGCCAGTGCCCGCGTCGGCGGCAGCCGGGTTCCCGCCGGGAGCCGGCGGACCGTCGTGCGCAGCGCGTGTTCGCAGCGGGCCCGCAGCGAGCCGCCGGGCGCGCCGTTCAGGTCGAGGTGGAGATCCATTTGGCCCTGGATTATGACGCGAAAGTGGCCCTGGAAGCGCGAGCCAAAGTCGACCGTAGCGTGCACGACCATGAACGCCTCGCCTCCCTCTCAGCGCGCCCGCATTCGCCGTGTTCCAGCTCGCGCCGACTATGGGCGCGAGACGATCGACGCGATCCTCGACGAGGCGCTCGTCGCGCATCTCGGCTTCGCGATCGACGATCAGCCGTACGTGATTCCGACGCTGCATGCCCGCGTGGGCGACGTCGTCTACATCCACGGGTCCTCGGCCAGCCGGGCGATCCGGTCGCTCACCGGCGGCCTGCAGGCCTGCCTGACGGTCACGCTTGATCGACGGCCTCGTGCTCGCGCGCTCGGCCTTCCATCACTCGATGAACTACCGCTCGGTCGTGATCCTCGGTGAGGCGCGGCCGGTCGAAGGGCCGGAGGAGCGCATGCGGGCGCTGGAGGCGTTCACCGAGCGTCTCGTCCCCGGCCGCTGGGACGAGGTGCGGCCGCCGACGCCCAGGAGCTCAAGGGCACGCGCGTGCTGGCCCTGACGCTCGACGAGGCGTCGGCGAAGGTGCGCACCGGCCCGCCGGTCGACGATGACGAGGACTACGCGCTCGACGTCTGGGCCGGCGTCGTCCCGCTCACCGTCCAGGCCGGCGCATCTCACGCCCGATCCGATGCTCACGCCGGGCATCGAGCCGTCCGAGCCGGTCCGGCGCTGGGCGGACGAACGCTCGTGAGGCTCAGCAGCCGCCGGGAACGATGCCGGCGGTTGCCTTCTGCAGCAGCACGTAGAGCTGCTGGCGCTCGGCGTCCGTAAGCGCGGCGAGCGCGACGTCCTCGGCGGCGGCGAGCGCGAACTCGGCTCGGGCGAGCCGCTGGTGGCCGCCGCTGGTGATCGCGACCGAATGCCGCCGGCGGTCCTCGGTCGAGCGCCGGCGCTCGATCAGCCCCTCAGCCTCGAGCTCATTGAGCAGGCCGACGAGGTTGGTGCGGTCGATCTGCAGCGTCGTGGCCAGGTCCTGCTGGCTGCTTGACCCCAGATCGCGCAGCACCGTCAGGGCGATCATGTGCCGCGGGCGCAGGCCGACCAGCTCGAGCACCGACTCGCCCTCCGCGCGCATGCGCCGGGCCAGAAGGTCGAGCAGCGCCGAGGAGCGGCGGAGCGGCTGGGCGATGACGGGGAGCTCGCTGATGAAGAAGCAGTCTAGTCCGGGCGCAAACGATCGGTGTGCTACAAATCATTTGTAGTACACAAACGATCTATGAGGGGCGACATGTCGCATCTGCTGCACATCGATTCGAGCATCCAGGGCGAGCGCTCCATCAGCCGCCGGCTGACCGCGCGAGCCGCCGCGGCATGGCGCGCCGCGCATCGCCGACGGGACCGTGACCTACCGCGATCTCGGCGCCGACCCGCTCCCGCACTTCGACTGCCGACACCGGCATCGCGCGGATGGTCGCGCCCGACCAGCACACGGCGGCCCAGGCTGCCTCCTACGCGCTGAGCGTCGAGCTCGTCGAGGAGATCCTCGAGGCCGACACCGTCCTGCTCGGGCTGCCGCTCTACAACTTCGGCCCGCCCAGCAGCGTCAAGGCCTGGGTCGACCATCTGATCGTTCCCGGCCTCGCGCTGGACCCGGAGACGCACGAGGGCCTGCTCGGCGACCGCACCATGATCGTGCTCGCCGCCCGTGGCGGCGGCTACGCACCGGGCACTCCGCGCGACGGCTGGGACCACGCGGAGCCCTGGCTCCCGCACGGCCTCGTCGCTCACCGGCCTGGAGCCGCGCTTCATCACCGCCGAGCTCACGCTCGCCAACACCGTGCCCGCGATGGCCGAGCTGATCCCGCTTGCCGCCGAGAGCCTGGCCGCCGCCGAGCGCGAGGTCGACGCGCTGTGGGTGGCCGTGGCCTGAGAGCATGGAAGGCGTGGACGCACACGCCGAACTGCGCAGCGCCGTCCGGGCCGTGTGCGCCCGCTACCCGGACGCCTACTGGCGCGACCTCGACGCGCGCCGCGAGTACCCGGAGGCGTTCGTCGCGGCGATGACCGAGGCCGGGTTCCTCGGTGCGCTGATCCCGACCGAGTACGGCGGCATGGGACTCGGCCTGGCCGCCACGAGCGTGATCCTCGAGGAGATCAACCGCTCCGGCGGCAACGCGCAACCGGCGCACGCGCAGGTCTACACGATGGGCACGCTGCTCAAGCACGGCTCGGCCGAGCAGAAGGCCGCGTACCTGCCGAGGATCGCCAGCGGGGACCTGCGGCTGCAGGCGTTCGGCGTCACCGAGCCCGAGGCCGGCACCGACACGACCTCGCTGCGCACCACCGCCAGCCGCCGCGGCGACGGCTACCTCATCAACGGGCGCAAGTTGTACATCTCGCGCGTCCAGCACTCCGACATGATGGTGCTGCTCGCGCGCACGACGCCGCGGGACGAGGTCAAGCGCAAGTCCGACGGTCTCTCCGTCTTCCTGGTCGACCTGCACCAAGCCATCGGCCACGGACTCACCGTCAACCCGCGCCGCGTGATGATCAACAACGTCACCAACGAGCTCGTCTTCGAGGACCTCCAGATCCCGGCCGACAGCCTCGTGGGGGAGGAGGGAGAGGGCTTCCGCTACATCCTCGACGGCATGAACGCCGAGCGGATCCTGATCGCCGGCGAGTGCATCGGCAACGGCCGCTGGTTCGTGTCGCGGGCGTCGGAGCGAGCCAAGGAGCGCGAGGTCTTCGGCCGCCCGATCGGCGCCAACCAGGGCGTCCAGTTCCCGCTCGCGCGCGCCCACGTGGCCGTCGAGGCCGCCGACCTGATGCGCTTCCGCGCCGCAGCGCTCTTCGATGCCGGCGAGCCGTGCGGCGCCGAGGCCAACATGGCGCTGCTGCTCGCCGCCGACGCTGCCTGGGAGGCGGCCAACGCCGCGATGCAGACCTTCGGCGGCTACAGCTTCGACAGCGAGTACGACATCGAGCGCAAGTTCCGCGAGACGCGGCTCTTCCAGGTCGCGCCGATCTCCACGAACCTGATCCTGGCCTACGTCGGCCAGCACGTGCTCGGGCTGCCGCGCTCGTTTTAGAGGGTCACAGCAGCTCCCGGATCGCCGAAGCCGCCCGCGCGGCCCCATCCTGCACGACGGGCCGGTAACGCACCTCGCGGCCGAGCTCCTCGACCAGTGCCCCGGCGATGGCGACCGCGTCGTCGACGCCGTAGTCCATCCGCCGCCCGGCACCGTGCCGCGCGAGCCGGTGCGCGACGTGGTGGTTCTGCTCGAAGTGCGAGCGCAGCGGAAAGAACAGGAACGGACGGCCGGCGGCGGTCAGCTCCATCGTCGTCGACAGCCCGCCATGGCTGATCGCGATGTCGCAGGCCGCGAGCTGCCGGTAGAGCTGGTGGACGTAGCCGACCGACTCGAGGCCGTCGATCGCCGGCAGGACGCCGGGATCGATGCGCGGCCCCGTCACGACGACCATCCGCAGCTCGGGGACGCGCCGCCGCGCCTCCGGGAACGCCGCGACGGCACGCCGCATGAGGTCGATGCCGACCGCGGACCCGCCGGCGGCGACGATGCACACCTTCTCGTCTGGCGCGTAGCCGAACTGCGCACGGAGGGCGTCGCGATCGGCGATCTCGCCCGGTTCGAAGCCGGTGACGTAGCCGGAGAAGCGGAAGTGCTCGACGGTCCACTCACGGATCCCGGGCAGCCCTGGGCCGAGGCCACCAAACACGATGTCGTCGGGCTCGCCGATGAAGACCGAGCGGTCGCGGACCCGCGGATGGCGCGCGACGTGCTCGACCATCTGGGCGTTGTGGTCGGCGACGAGGAACGCCTCGCGCTCGTCGCCGTCATGCATCGGCAGCATGCCGACGAAGTCCGTCAGCCAGACGTAGGGCGCCGTCTTGAGCTCGGGGTTCTCGTGCAGGAAGTAGTCGACCTCCCACGCCTCGTCGGCGATCCAGAGATCGAAGCGCTCCTGGGCGACGACGTCGTGGAAGACCATGAAGTTCGCGCAGAAGATCTCGTCGAGGCGGCGCAAGGCCGCGAAGGCGTCCAGCGAGTGCTCGCCCGCCTCCGCGTCGATGTGGGCGGCCTCGGGCGCGAGTTCGCGACTGGCGGGATGGATGCGCTCGCCGCAGGCCTCGAGCAGCTTCGTCACCGGCGGCTGCGCCAGCCACTGGACCTCGAGCCCGGGCACCTGGCGGCGCAGCTCCCGGGCGATCGCGACGTCGCGCCACGCGTGTCCGAGCCCGATCGGCGAGGAGACCACCAGCGCGCGGCGCCCGCTTCCACCGGCCCGCACCCAGGTTCGCCGCGCCGGCGTGCCAAGACGCTCGGCGAACGCATGCAGGAGCCGGTTGACGACGACGGGCTCCCGCACCATCGGGATGTGACCGCAGCCCTCGAGCGTCACGTGCTCGGCACCGGTCAGGGAAGCGAACGCGAGCCCACGCTCGAACGGCTGACAGTTGTCGCGGTCGCCCTGGACGACCAGCACCGGGCAGCGCACCTGCCGGCAGGTCGCCTCGACTTCACCCTTGGTCAGCGTGCTCGGCTCGTCCATCGCCAGCATCGCGGCCGCGCCGTCGAGGCCGTAGGCGACCGCGTCCTCGACCGCCTTGGACGAATGCGGCTCGGGGAACATCTCGCCGAAGAAGAACTCCAGGAACGCGCGCCGGTCGGTGAGGATCGCGTGCCGGTTCTCCCACTCCCAGCCCTCCGGGCGCTCGCGCATCTCGTCCCAGTTGCCCCGCGCGGTGGCGCGCCAGGGGTGCGGCGGGCTCAACAGCGGGACGCCCGGGGCGATCGCGAAGAGGCCGAGCACCCGCTCCGGATGCGCCGCGGCGATCTGGACCGACGGCCACACGCCGTCACCGCAGATGCCGGTGAGCACCGCGGTGTCCGTGGACGTAGCGTCCATGACCGTCAGGCAATCGGCGACGTACCACTCGCTGCGCCATGGTCCCGCGGGGTCCGGGCCGTCGGAGTTGCCGTTGCCGCGCCCGTCGTAGACGACCACGCGGTGATGGCGCGCGAGGTAGTGGACCTGCTGCTTCCAGATCCGCGAGTGGCTGATCGGGCACGGCGGCAGGAGCACGATCGTCGGGCTCCCACCGCCGTGGATCTCCCAGTACAGGCCGAGGCCGTCGGCCGTGGTCGCGACACCGGACGCGTCGGGCGATCGCGCGCGCAGCCCGGTGTCGCTCACGTCACGGCCTGGCCTCGAACACGAGGTTGAACGGCGTCTCGGCGACGCGGCGGAAGCGCGTGAAGCCGGCCGCCTCGACCACGCCACGGATGCGCGCCTCGCCGGCCTGCGCGCCGAGCGCGAGCCCCACGTCCTGCGACAGCGAGGCCGGCGTGCACAGCAGCGTCGAGAATGCGTAGTAGGCGCGGCCGACGGGGTTGAGGTTGTCCTCCACTCGGTCGCCCGCCTGCGGCTCGACGATCATCCACGTGCCGTCGTCGGCGAGCGTCCCGCGCACGTGACGCGCGGCACCGACGGGATCGCCCATGTCGTGGAGGCAGTCGAACATCGTCACCAGGTCGTAGTCATTGCCACTGTACGCCGCCGCCGGCTCGGCGTGGAAGCGCACGCGGCCGGTCAACCCGGCGTCCTCAGCGCGCTGCGTCGCCGTCGCGATCGAGCCGTCGTGGTAGTCGGAGCCGTCGAACGTCGAGCTCGGGAACGCCTGGGCCATCAGGATCGTCGACGCGCCGTGGCCGCAGCCGACGTCGGCGACGCGCGCACCGCGCTGCAGCTTGTCGACCACGCCTTCGAGCGACGGCAGCCAGTCGGCGACGAGGTTCGCGTTGTAGCCAGGGCGGAAGAAGCGCTCGCAGCCCTCGTGCACGGCGCTGTCGTGCTCGTGCCAGCCGACGCCGGAGCCGTCGCGCGCGGCCTCGGTGACCGTCGGCGAGTCGATCACCGCACCGATCGCGAGCTGGAAGAGCCCCGGCAGGTACGCGGGGCTGTTGGGCTGGGTGAGCGCGACGGTCTGCTCGGGCGGCAGCGTGTAGCGACCGGTGTCGGCGTCGTAGTCGACGTAACCGCCCGCCGCCTGCGCATTCAGCCATTCGCGCAGGTAGCGCTCGTTGGCGCCGGAGCGCTCGGCGAGTTCGGCGGGAGAGAGCGCGCCGCCGCCCGCCAGCGCGTCGTAGAGGCCGAGCTTGTCGCCCATCACGACCAGCGCCGCGTTGAGGGTCGCGCCGGCCTCGTCGACCGCGCGAAAGACGAACTGCATCAGCTTGTCGGTGTCGAGCTCCGTGGTCGCCATTGTTGGCCTCCTGAAGAATTGGGGTCTGCGCGACCGTACGGGCCACCCGCCCGCCTTCGCTTCCGGGGCCCACCTAGTTGTCTAGAGTCGGTGCATGCTGCTCGGGCGGGAGCGCGAGCTCGGCGCGATCGAGCGTGCACTGGAGCTGGCGCGGGCCGGGACCAGCGCGGTACTGGCACTCGTGGGGGAGCCCGGGATCGGCAAGACGGCACTGCTGGAGTTCGCCGCCGAGCAGACGGACGGCATGCAGCTGCTGCGCGCACGCGGGATCGCGTCGGAGGCGCAGATCCCGTTCGCCTCGCTGCTCGAGTTGCTGCGCCCCGCACTCGGCCTGGTCGACCGCATCCCGGAACCGCAGGCGGAGGCACTGCAGAACGCGCTCGCGCTCCGGCGCGGCCCGGCGCAGCAGCGCTTCGCGGTCGGCGCGGCGACGCTCAGCCTGCTCGCCGCCCAGGCCGAACAGCGGCCGCTGGCAGTGCTCGTGGACGACGCGCAGTGGCTCGACGAATCGAGCGCGCAGGCGCTCCTGTTCGCATTCCGCCGGCTCGTGGCGGACCCGATCGCCGTGCTGATCGCGGTGCGCGAGGGCGAGCCTTCGCTGCTCGACGGCGCCGACCTCCCGACGCTCCGGATCGGCGGCCTCACCAGCGGCGACGCGGCTTCGCTGGTCCCGGGCGTGCCGGCGTCGCTCGCCGGACGCCTGCACCGCGCGACGGCCGGGAACCCGCTCGCACTGCTCGAGCTCGCGGCAGACCCGTCGGACCCAGCGCTCGCGCTCGCGCCGGAGGACGCGCCGATCCTCGTCTCGGCCCGGATCGCGCGGGCGTTCGTCCAGCGGCTGCATGCGCTCGGCGAACCCGCACGCCGGGCGCTCGTCCTCGCGGCGACCAGCGATCGCGGCGAGCTGCCGATGCTCGAGCGCGCCGCCGCGCGCCTCGGCGTCGATCTCGCCGCGCTCGCCGAGGCGGAGCGAGCCGGCCTGGTGACGCTGCGCGGCGGCCTGGTCGAGTTCCGTCACCCGCTCGCCCGCTCGGGGATCTACGCCGACGCGCCGGCCGAG
The DNA here is from genome assembly GCA_963848475.1 of uncultured Solirubrobacteraceae bacterium. GTDB lineage: Bacteria > Actinomycetota > Thermoleophilia > Solirubrobacterales > Solirubrobacteraceae > Solirubrobacter. Next base: position 345,700 of record CAWKDW010000020.1, read on the forward strand.
CAGCGGCGCGCCGCCCACCGGGCGCTGGCCGAGAGCCTGCCCGACCTCGACGTCGACCGTCGCGCCTGGCACCTCGCCTCAGCCGCGGTCGGTGCCGACGCTGCCGCCTCGGACGCGCTCGAACAGGCGGGCGTCCGCAGCCGCCAACGCAGCGCGTACGCCACCGCCGCGGCCGCGTTCGAGCGCGCCGGGCGGCTGAGCGATGAAGGCGAGCGCCGCGCACGCCTGCTGTGCGAGGCAGCGGGCGCGGCGTGGCTCGCCGGCTATGCCGAGCGGGCGCTCGCGCTCGCCGACGAGGCCCGCCTGTCCACCGCGGATCCCGCGCTGCGGGTCGCGATCGATCAGCTCGCCGGACACATCGCGACGCGCCGCGGACCGGTCATGCACGGCTTCGCGATCCTGGTCGCCGCCGCCGAGCACGCTCCGCCCGAGCGGGCGGCCGAGATGCTCGCGGAGGCGGCCGGTGCGTGCCTGTACGCGGGCAACGCGCGCGAGATGGTCGCGGTCGCCGAGCGAGCGCGCGCCCAGCTGCCCGACGACGCGTCACCGCGTGCTCGCTTCCTCACCTGGAGCGCGTTCGGGATGGCGCAGATCCTCGGCGGCGATGCCGCGGCCGGTGCAGAGGCGATCCACGCTGCCGTGGCGCTCGCCGAGCGCTCGGACGAGCTTCGCGAGGACATCGACCTGCTGCCTTGGCTGGCGAGCGCGCCGAACTTCTTGCGCGAGGCCGGCCCAGAGCGCGCGCTGTTCGCGGCCGCGCTCGCCACCGCGCGGGATCGGGCGGCGGTCGGGGCGCTGCCGTTCGTGCTGAACCTGATCGCGCTCGACCAGGCGACCGCGGACGCCTGGGCGGTGGCCGAGTCCACCTACGCCGAGGCGATCGAGCTCGCGCACGAGAGCGGGCAGCGGGTCGACCTCGTCTTCAGCCTCGGCGGGCTCTCGGGGCTGCACGCCCGCCGCGGCCGCGAGCAGCAGTGCCGCGCCTGCGTGGCGGAGACGCTGGCGCTCTGCGGCGTGCTCGGCACCCGGATCCAGGAGATCTGGGCAACGGCCGCGCTGGGCGAGCTGGAGCTCGGCCTCGGCGACGCCACCCAGGCGGTCGAGCGCTTCGAGCGCCAGCAGGAGCTCGTGGAGGAGCTGCTGATCACCGACGTCGACGTCTCGCCCGCACCCGGGCTGGTCGAGAGCTACCTGCGGCTCGGCCGCGACGCGGACGCGCAGCGCGTCGCCGCGGGCTTCGTGTCGGCGGCGGAGACCAAGGGCCAACCGTGGTCGCTCGCCCGCGCCTGGCGCTGCCGCGGGCTGCTGGCCGCTGACGAGGAGCTCGTGAGTTGCTTCGAGGCCGCGCTCGCCCAGCACGAGCAGACGCCCGACCGCTTCGAGACCGCACGAACGCGGCTGGCCTATGGCGAGCGGCTCCGGCGCACGCGCCGGCGCGTGCTCGCCCGCGAGCAGCTCCGCGACGCGCTGGACACCTTCGAGCGCCTTGGCGCGCGCCTGTGGGCGGAACGCGCACGGACGGAGCTCGCCGCCACCGGGACGACGCTGCGGCGGCGCGACACGACCGCGCCGGAGGCGCTCACGCCCCAGGAGCTGCAGATCGCGCTCCTGCTCACCGGCGGCAAGACGACGCGCGAGGCCGCCGCCGCGCTCTTCCTCAGCCCCAAGACCGTCGAGTACCACCTGCGCCACGTCTACGAGAAGCTCGGCCTGCACTCCCGCGAGGAGCTCGCCCGGGCGCTCGCCGATCAGGCGCCGACGTAGGCGATCGTCTGCGGGCCTTCGGGGAGCACGCAGACGCGGGCGCTGGAGCCCTCGGCGGCGACGGTCGCGCCGATGTCGCGCGTCTGCTCCAGGTGCACGGAGCGCAGCTCGTCGTCGGACAGGTGCTCGGTGTGCATCACGATCCGCGCGTGGTCCTGGATGTTGGCCTGGATCTGGACCTGCCACTGATCGGGCGTGACGTGGTCGGACTGCGCGATCGTGCGCAGGAACTCGCGCGGTGACGCGCTGGACTCCAGCAGCTGCCGGTAGGAGCCGTGACCGGGGAAGCCGTCGCGGCACTCGGCCGCGCAGACGATCAGCCCGCCGGGCTTGACCACCTTGGCCGCGGCCGACATGCCCTTCACGGCCTGGTAGAGGTTCTGGTCGAGCGGATAGCCGGAGTTGCTGGTGACGACGACGTCGAACGGCTCGGGCACCGACACCATCGCAAGGTCCCGAGCGGCCGCGCAGGCGGCGGCGTGCATCGGGCCGAGCTCGCCCGCGAAGGCCTCGATCACGCGCTGCTCGCGGTTGAGGATCACGTCGAAGGCGAAGTGCGGCGGCGCGGCGGCAGCGGCGGCGCGGATGTCGTCGTGGACGGGGTTGCCCTCGACCACGCCCCAGGTCGCCTGCGGGTCGCCGATGCGCTCCGCGTTGTGCAGGACCAGGACCGTGTCCAGGCCCGCCAGGCCGGGCGTCACGAGCTTCGGGCCGCCGCTGAAGCCGGCGAAGAAGTGCGGCTCGACGAAGCCGGTGGTGATGCGGATGTCGGCCTCGACCCAGAGCCGGTTGATCCACACCGGCACGCCGCGGCCGTGCTCGCCGAGATAGACGAGCGAGTCGCGGTCGCGCGCGTCGTGGTTGACGACGCGGATGCGCGACACGATCTCGTCGCCGAGCATCGCGCGGATCTCCTCGTCGGTGTTGCCGCGATGGGTGCCGGTCGCGACGAGGATCACGACGTCCTCGTCAGGGACGCCCAGCTCGTCGAGCACCGCCGGGATCATCCGGTCGCGCGGCTGGGCGCGGGTTCCGTCGCACATCGAGATCGCGACCGTCTGCCCGGGCCGGGCGAGCTCGCTCAGCGGCGGGCCGGCCACCGGGTTGCGCAGCGCGTCACGGAGCACCGCCGCTTCGTCGGCCGCGCCCGCGTGGTAGGCGGGCTCCACCACCGTCGTCCGCTCGTGCGGGAACTCGACCTCGAGCCCGCCGACGCCATAGGCCAGTCGTACCTTCACGATCGGTCACTGTATTGCCCCATGAGCGACTACTCGATCGTCAACGCCGACGAGGCCGAAGACCACTACGCTTCAACGACCGTCCCGGGCGAGTTCCGGCGCCTGACGCCGCTGCTGGACTCCGAGCAGGTCGCGCTGACGCTGATCCGCGTCCCGCCGCACTCGGACTTCGAGCAGGGCACCGGCCACTTCCATGACGAGATCGAGGAGCTCTACGTCGTCACGCGCGGGACGCTGACGATGCGTCTCGGCGACGACATCCACAAGATCGGCGCCGGCACGGCGGTGCGGGTCGCGCCGAAGACGCCGCGCTCGCACCGCAACGAGGGCGACGAGCCGGTCGAGCTGTGGGCGATCTCGAAGGTGCTCGGCCGCGAGGACGCGACCAAGATCGACGACTTCTGGGAGGCGTCGCCCGGACGCCGCGCAGACGCGCTAGCGACGCGCGGCGGGGTGGCGCATGACGGCGTCGAGCGCTTGCTGGCCGAGCGGCGGCTGCGACAGCGGCGACGCGGCGTACGGGCGCAGACCGTCGAGCACGAGGCCCAGATAGCGGCGCCAGATCTCGGGCTCGACGTCGCGCGTGCGATCCATCACCGCTCCGAGCATCACGTGGAGCATCGGCGCGTCATAGGGATCGGCGTCGGCGCGTACGACGCCCGCGGCCTTCGCCCGATCGAAGAGCTCGGTGACCAGGACACGCAGCCGGTCACGCGCGTCGACGACGCAGCCGCCGCCGTGCGTGTGGGACCCGAGGAGCTCCTTGAGGCCGCGGTCGCGCGCCTGCAGCTCACAGCCGCGCTCGAAGAACAGCACGAGCCCGTCCCAGGGATCGGGATTCGCGAGCGCCAGCTCGGCGATCGCGCACATCGACTCGAGCCGCTGATCGAACAGCGCGTCGATCAGCACCTCCTTGTCGGGGAAGCGCCGGTAGACGGTGCCGACGCCCACGCCGGCATGACGAGCGATGTCGTCCAGCGTCACGCTCAGCCCGCGCTCGGTGAACAGCTCTCCCGCGGCGGCCAGGATGCGCTGGCGATTGCGCTCAGCGTCCTTGCGCAGGGGGCGGTCGGCGAGGTCTCCAGCGGAGGACATGGGTCACACAATAGCCGAAAGCGGAGATGTTGTCTCCAGTTCGTGCTACTTTGGTCGAGAACTTGAGATAGCACCTCCACTTCTTCACCGAAAGCCCCGTATGACTCACGAGAATCCACATCACGAACGGCGCTGGGCCATCCTGGCGCTGCTCGGCATCGCGCAACTGATGGTCGTGCTCGACGCGACGATCGTGAACATCGCGCTGCCTTCGGCCCAGGAAGCGCTGGGCTTCTCCAACGACAACCGCCAGTGGGTCGTCACGGCCTACGCCCTCGCCTTCGGCAGCCTGCTGCTGCTCGGCGGCCGCATCGGCGACCTCTTCGGCCGCAAGCGCGTCTTCATCGCCGGGCTGCTCGGCTTCGCCGTCGCTTCAGCGCTCGGTGGTGCCGCCCAGAGCTTCGGCGTGCTCGTCGCCTCCCGCGCCCTCCAGGGCGTCTTCGGTGCACTGCTCGCGCCCGCCGCACTGTCGCTGCTGACCACCACCTTCACCGCCCCGCATGAGCGCGCCAAGGCGTTCGGCATCTTCGGCGCGATCGCCGGCGGCGGCTCCGCCATCGGCCTGCTGCTCGGCGGCATCCTCACCGAGTACCTCTCCTGGCGCTGGTGCCTCTACGTGAACCTGCTGTTCGCCGATCCCGGCCGCCATCGTCGCCTTCAGGCTGCTCGTCAACCAGGTCCCGGCCATCCGCCCGCGCCTGGACTTCCCCGGCGCCATCACCGCCACGACCGGCCTCTTCGCGCTCGTCTACGGCTTCTCGCACGCCGAGACCACGAGCTGGACCAACACCCTGACGATCGTCTCGCTCGTCGCTTCGGCCATCCTGCTGATCGCCTTCGTCGCCATCCAGCGCGTCTCCAGCCACCCGCTGCTGCCGCTGCGGATCGTGCTCGACCGCATGCGCGGCGGCGCCTACCTGGCCATGGGCATCGCCGGCGCGGGCATGTTCGGCGTCTTCCTGTTCCTGACCTTCTACCTGCAGACCACGCTCGGCTTCTCGCCGATCCAGTCCGGCCTCGCCTTCCTGCCGATGTCGGCGGCGATCATCCTCACCGCCACGACGGCGACCACCCGCCTCGTGCCGCGCATCGGCCCGAAGCCGCTGGTCCTGAGCCGGCATGACGCTCGCCGCCGTGGCGATGGCGTTCTTCGCCCAGCTCGAGGTCGACTCGACCTACGCGCTGCACATCCTCCCGGGCCTGCTGCTCCTCGGCGTCGGCCTCGGCCTGGTCTTCGCGCCGACCTTCAGCACCGCCACGATGGGCGTCTCACCGGCGGACGCCGGCGTCGCCTCGGCGATGGTCAACACCAGCCAGCAGGTCGGTGGCTCGGTCGGCACCGCACTGCTCAGCACGCTCGCCGGCAGTGCCGCGGCCAGCTTCCTCGCCGACAACGCAGGCAGCCCCGACGCCGTCGCGGCCGCCGCGGTCCACGGCTACACCACGGCGTTCTGGTTCTCGTCCGCGATCTTCGCCATCGGCGTCGTCGTGTCCGCGATCGTGCTGCGCTCCGGCGCGATGCAGACCGCCCCGGCGCCCGCGGGCGCCGAGCCGGTCATGGCTCACTAGGACCGCCGCCGCTAACGACGCTTCTTGGGATTCGGAGGCGCGGTCCGGTCACGCCGGATCGTCGCCTTCTTTCCCTTGATGGTCGTCGCCCGCAGGGCGGCGATCACCTCTTGGGCGCTGTCGTCCGGGACCTCGACGATCGAGAAGCGGTCCGAGATCTCGATCGCGCCGATCGAGCGGCCGTCGACGCTGGACTCGCCGGCGATCGCGCCCACCAGGTCGCGCGGGCCGACGCCGCTCACGCGCCCGGCGCCGATGAACAGGCGCGTCATGTTGCGCCGCGAGGCCTTGGCGTTGGCCGTCTTGGGACGGCGCTCGGCCACCTCGGGGATCTCCTTCTCGTCCTCGTCGAGCTGACCGGAGGCCTCGTGCGCGAGCTTGACCGCGGCGAGTGCGATCTCGACGACGTCGTACTCGCCCGCGAGCGTGTCCAGCACGACGCGGAACTCGTCCAGGCCACCGCCGGCGAGGGTCTGCTCGAGCGCGGAGCGGGTGAGCTCCAGCCGGCGGGCGCGCAGGTCGGCCACGGTCGGCAGCTTCTCGATCGTGATCCGCTGGCCCGTGGCTCGCTCGATCGTCTTGAGCATGCGGTGCTCGCGCGGCTCGGCGAGCGTGATCGCGACGCCCTCGCGGCCCGCGCGGCCGACGCGGCCGATCCGGTGCGTGTAGGAGTCCGGATCGGACGGGACGTCGTAGTTGACGACGTGCGTGAGCTGGTCGATGTCCAGGCCGCGGGCGGCGACGTCGGTGGCGACGATCAGGTCCGCGGTCTCGTTGCGCAGCCGGGCCATCACACGGTCACGCTGGTCCTGGGTCATGCCGCCGTGCAGCGCCTCGGCGCGGTAGCCGCGGCCGTTGAGCGTCTCGGCGAGCGAGTCGACCTCCGCGCGCGTGCGGCAGAAGACGAGCGCGGCGGCGGGGGCCTCGACGTCGAGCACGCGGCCGAGCGCGGCCGGCTTGTGCGAGCGCGCGACGATGTACGCGCTCTGGCGCACCAGCGGCGCGCCGTCCTCGGTGGCGGACTCGCGGGCGATCGAGATCCGCTCGGGATCGCGCAGGCGGCGACGCGCCATCTGCTCGATCTTCGGCGGCATCGTGGCCGAGAAGAGCACCGTCTGGTGCTCGTCGGGCGTCGCCTCGAAGATCTGCCTCGAGGTCCTCGGCGAAGCCCATGTCGAACATCTCGTCGGCCTCGTCGAGCACGACGACCTTCAGCTCCGAGAGATCCAGCGTGCCGCGCGCGATGTGATCGAGCGCACGGCCTGGGGTGGCGACGACGACGTCGACGCCGCGCTTGAGCATTCCGAGCTGGCGCGTGATCGCCTGGCCGCCGTAGATCGGCAGGACGCGGGCGCCGATGCCGCGGCCGTAGCGGTGCAGGGCCTCGGAGACCTGCACGGCGAGCTCGCGCGTCGGCACCAGCACGAGCGCGCTCGGGGCACCGGAGCGATGGGGCTGCAGTTGCTGGAGGATCGGCAGCGCGAAGGCCGCCGTCTTGCCGGTGCCCGTGGCCGCCTGACCGAGGAGGTCGCGGCCCGCCAGCAGCCGCGGAATCGCCTCGCTCTGGATCGGGGTCGGCTCCTCATAGCCCAGAGCGGTGAGCGCTTCGAGCAGCTCAGGCCGCAGTTCCAGGTCGGAGAAGGTCGTCATGTTGTCCCTAGTAATAGACGCCTGGCACCCGCACCCCATCCGGGCGGGTTCCCCGATGGGCGCCGCGGACGCGCGTCGGTACCGTCCAACGGACCATGACCAAGCTTCTGAATCGCGTCAAGCGCAACCGCAAGAACAACAATCGCCGGCCGCCGTCGGGCGGGGCGTTCATGCTCCGGGTGGCGTACTAAACGCGCTTCGTCGCCGCGCCCGTACGACCCGGGCACGCGATCAGCGACGCGGCGACGAGATCCCGCTGCGACAGTGCGCTGCGAGTCTCGGCGACGGACGGTGAGCCCAGCGGCGCCTGCGGCGCAACTTCGCGAACCTGGGGCACGGAGTACTGATGATGTGAGGTGACCAACCTGACGTCCATGTTGGTCCGAACCTAGAGGACTTGGAACTGGACGTCAAGCGAAAGTGGCCGAGCTTCGGTTAGACATTCGTCCAAAGAATGTCAGCGCAGCAGCTACGCCGGTACCGGCGCGAGTTCCGCCGCCAGCCGCCGAAGCACCGGATCGAGCTCCGGGAAGCGGTCGGGCTCCCAGTCGTCGATCAGCTCGCGCAGACCGGCGGTGCGGGCGACGACGAGCCGCTCGCGCAGCGCCCTTCCGTCGTCGGTGACGTGCTCGCCCGCGACGAGCCCGCCGTCGCGCAGCTCGCCGACGGCCACCGCGAGCCGGTCGCTGCGCACGTGCGGGAGCTGGGCCAGTTGCGCGACCGTCCACTGCTCGGGCGAGCCGAGGTACATCAGCGCCCATGACGCACCGGGGGAGAGCTGCACGCCCGCGCGCTCGACCACCCCGGCCATGAACGCCAGCGTCCGCTCGCGGCCGGCGGCGCGGCTGAGCGCGCGTGTGAGCTCGCGCACGGAATCGGTGTCGACCGGACCGCCGATGGCGTCACCCACCCCGGTCTCGACCGTCTTGCGCAGCGGCGTCTCCGGGATCAGCCACGAGAGGGCGAACGCCACCGCCATGATCGCGGCGGCGACGAGGAAGACGACGTGCAGCGAGTCGGTGAAGGCCTGGTTCTGGCCGTCGCCGGCCGCGACCTCGGCGGCGAGGCGCGCGGTGAAGATCGCGCCGAGCACGGCGGTGCCGAGCGATCCGCCGATCGATCTGAACAGCGTGGAACCGGACGTCGCGACCCCGAGCATGTCGTAGGGCATCGCGTTCTGGACCGCGAGCACGAGCACCTGCATGACCATGCCGAGCCCGAGGCCGAGGATCAGCATGTGCAGCGCGGCGACGCCCTCGGACGTGTTCTCGTCCAGCGAGGAGAGCAGCCACAGCCCGAGCGCCGCGACGGCGGTCCCGAGGATCGGGAAGACCTTGTAGCGCCCGGTGCGGGTGATGATCTGCCCCGACAGGATCGAGGAGACGAGCAGCCCGCCCATCACCGGCAGCAGTTGCAGGCCGGACGCCGTCGGCGAGAGGCCGCGCACCGTCTGCTGGAACAGCGGCAGGAACGTCAGCGCGCCGAACAGCGCGAAGCCGACCACCAGCGCGACCGCGCTCGTGACCACGAAGACGCGGTTCTTGAACAGCGCCGGCGGCAGGATCGGCTCGGCGGCACGCTGCTCGACGAAGCCGAGCACGACGAGGCAGACGACGCCGACGATGCCCATGCCGACGATCTGCGCCGAGACCCAGTCGTAGGTGTTGCCGCCGAGCGTGGTCAGCAGGATGATCGCGCTGAGGCCGACCGCCAGGAGCGCGGTGCCCGCGTAGTCGATCTTGTGGCTGCGCCGCTCGCTCACCGGCGGCAGCGTCACGGCCAGCACGCCGAGGGCGAGGATCCCGAGCGGGATGTTGATGTAGAAGATCGACTGCCACGAGATGTGCGTGGTCATCCACCCGCCGAGCAGCGGTCCGGCGACGGCCGAGATCCCGAAGACGGCGCCGAACAGGCCCTGGTAGCGGCCGCGCTCGCTCGGCGGCACGACGTCGCCGATCGCCGCCTGCGCGCTCACCATCAGCCCGCCACCGCCGAGGCCCTGGATCGCGCGGAACGCGATCAGCTCGGTCATCCCGTTGGCGAGCCCGCACAGCGCCGAGCCGATCAGGAAGATCACGAGCGCGCCCTGGAGCACGATCTTGCGCCCGTAGAGGTCGCCGAGCTTGCCGTACAGCGGCGTTACCGCGGTGACCGCCAGCAGATAGGCCGTCACGACCCACGAGAGGTGATCGAGGCCGCCGAGATCGCGCACGATCGTCGGCAGTGCGGTCGAGACGATCGTCTGATCCAGCGACGCCAGGAGCATCACCAGCATCAGGCCGCTGACGACGACCAGGATGCGGCGGCGATCCAGCGGCGCGTCCATCGCCCGTTGGTTTACAGCAAGCGATCAGTCGGTGTCGACGAGGATGCCCGCCGCGCGAGCGAGCAGCGGCGCGAGGCCGGCGAGCTGGACCACGTCGATCTTCGCTCCGCGCAGACCGTTGACGTCACCAACCGGCTCGAGCTCGGAGCCGCGCAGGTCCACGCGCGTGAGCGCCGCTTGGCTGAAGTCGGCGCGCAGGATCTGGCAGCGCTCGAAGCGGACGTCGCGCAGCGTGGCCCCGGTGAAGTCCGCCTCGTCGAGCACGCAGTCCTCGAACGTCACGTGCCGCAGCTTGGCGTAGCCGAAGTTCACGAGCTTGAGCTGGCAGTTGCGGAAGACGACGTCGTCGGCCTCGAGCTGTCCGAGGATCAGCCCGGACATCCGGCAGCCGTCGAACGCGGCGCGGTTGACGCGGCCGCCGGTCCAGTCGCCCGCCGAGGCCTCGATCGCGTTGGCGACGACGTCGACCAGCACGAGCGAGCGCAGCCTCGCTCCTGTCAGCGCCGCGCGCTCGAGCCGGCTGCGGGCGATCCGGCCGCCCGCGGCACGCGCGCCGCTCAGGTCGGCCTCGATCAGCGCGTCCTCGATCACGAAGCTGCCGGCCAGCGCCTCCTCGCCCCAGGGCTCGAGCTCGGAATCGATCACGTCGGGCTTCGCGGGCACCGGGCGATCCTAGAACTGAACATTCGGAGAACACCCGCCGCAACCGCCGGAAGCGTGTGACACTTGTTTGGATGGCTCACGTTCGCGGATCGGTGCTGGTGGTGGATGACGAGCCGACGATCGCGGAGGTCGTCTCGGCCTATCTGCGCCGCGCCGGCTACGAGACGCGCGTCGCCGGCGACGGGTTCGCCGCGCTCGACGCGGTCGACGAGCGCTCGCCGGACCTGATCGTGCTCGACCTGATGCTTCCCGGCCTGGACGGCCTGGAGGTGATGCGGCGCGTGCGCGAGCGGCCGGAGCGCAAGAGCGCGATCATCCTGCTGACGGCCAAGGGCGCCGAGGCCGACCGCGTGATCGGCCTGCGGCTCGGCGCCGACGACTACGTGGTCAAGCCGTTCTCGCCCGCGGAGCTCGTCGCGCGCGTGGACGCGGTGCTGCGCCGCGTCGACCACGTCGCACTGGGCGAGCCGGCGCTGCGCTTCGAAGGCCTCGAGATCGACCCGTCGGCCCGCAGCGTGCACCGCGACGGTGAGCCGGTGCTGTTGACCGCGCGCGAGTTCGACCTGTTGCTGTTCCTCGCCCGCCATCCGCGTCAGGCGTTCACGCGCGATCAGCTGATGGAGCACGTCTGGCAGTACGCGTTCTATACGGACACCTCGACGGTGACCGTGCACATCCGGCGGCTGCGGGCCAAGCTCGAGGCCGACCCGGAGACGCCGCGCTGGATCGAGACCGTCTGGAGCGTCGGATACCGCTTCGCTCCCTAGCCTTCGCGGTCGCGCTCGCGCTCGCGGTCTCCGCTGTCGTGCTCGTCGGCTACGACGCGCACGGCGCGCGCGTCGCGCTGGAGATCCTCGGCCCGCTGGCGGTCGTCACCGTGCTCGCGGGCGAACTGATCGCGGCGCGCCGGCCGGGCGGCCTGCGCGAGCAGTTCGCGGCGGTCGCCGTGCTGGGCGCGATCTCGCTCGCGGTCACGGTCGCGCTGTTCGTCGACCTGATGTTCGTCTCCAGCCACGACGCGGTGATGACGATCCTGCTGACGTCCTTCTCGGCGGCGCTGGTGCTCTGGACGGCGCGCCGGCTGGGCAACCTCGCGCTCGCCGACGTCGACCGGATCCGCGTCACGCTGACCGCCGTGGGCGATGGACGCCGCGACGTCCGCGCCGACCTGCACGGTCACGACGAGGTCGCGCGCATCGGGCGCGACGTCGACGCGATGATCGTCCGGCTGGACCGCGAGGAGCAGTTGCGGCGCGAGCTCTTCGCCGCCGTATCGCACGACCTGCGCACGCCGATCACCGCGCTCAGCCTGCTCGCCACGGCGATCGACGACGAGGTCGTCGAGGACGCCAAGCGGCGCGAGTACGCGTCGCGCATGAACACCCACGTGCGCGCGCTCGGCGCGCTGATCGACGATCTCTTCGACCTCACGCGGCTGGAGGCGAAGGAGCTGCAGTGGACGATGGAGCGGGTCCGTCTCGATGAGCTGGTCCAGGACTCCGTCGACGCGATGCGCCCGACCGCCGACGCCGGCTCGGTCGCCGTCCACGCCGAGCTGGAGCCGCCGCTCGCGGTCTCGCTCGGTAACCATGAGCAGTTGCAGCGCGTGCTCTTCAACCTGATCCAGAACGCGATCCGCCACACGCCGCCCGACGGCAGCATCACCGTCCGCGCCGAGGACGTCGAGGGCGGGGTGGAGATCGAGGTCGCCGACACCGGCAGCGGGATCGCCGCCGAGCAGCGCGGGCGCGTGTTCGAGCCCTTCTTCCGCGCCGACGCCTCCCGCACCGACCCGGGCGCCGGACTCGGCCTCGCGATCGCCCGCGCGATCGTCGAGGCCCACGGCGGCGCCATCTGGCTCGAGGACGCCGCCGTCGGCACCCGCGTGCGCTTCCGTCTCCCCGCTGTGGCAGACCTGTCGATCTCGGCGTAGCCCGTTCGTATAGAGGGTGAAAGCATCCCCCTCCGACGAAGGAGCGCAGCCATGCCCAAGTACCTGCTCAACGTGATCCAGCCCGACGGCGAGCCGCCGGAGCCCGCCGTGCTCGAGCCGATCATGGCCGACCTCAGCGCGCTGCACGACAAGATGAGCGATGCGGGCGTGTGGGTCTTCACGGCACACCTGTACCCGGCGAGCGCGGCCACGGTCGTGCGCCATCAGGACGGTGAGACGCTGCTGACGGACGGTCCGTTCGCCGAGGCCAACGAGCACGTCGGCGGCTACACGGTCATCGATGTCGAGGACCTCGACGCCGCGCTCGGCTGGGCCTCCGGGATGGCCAAGGCGTCGACGCTGCCGATCGAGGTCCGCCCGATGGCCGGCTAAGTGGACGTCGAGCGTGTCTTCCGCGAGGAGTACGGCCGCGCGGTGGCGGTGCTGGTCGGCGTCTTCGGCGACATCGACGCCGCCGAGGAGGCGGTGCAGGACGCGTTCACCGAAGCGGTGCGGCGGTGGCCCGAGAGCGGGCTTCCGCCGAGCCCGGCCGGCTGGATCATCACCACGGCGCGCAATCGCGGGATCGACCGCTTCCGCCGCGAGGCGTCGCGCGAGGCGCGCCAGCTCGAGGCGACGGCATTGGCTGCGCCCGGCGAGCCGGCGCCGGAGGAGGAAGGTCCCGTGCAGGACGATCGGCTGCGACTCATCTTCACCTGCTGTCACCCCTCGCTCGCGACGCCGGCGCAGATCGCGCTGACGCTTGCGGCTGCTGGGTGGGCTGACCACGGCCGAGATCGCGCGTGCCTTCCTCGTCCCCGAGCCGACGATGGCGCAGCGGCTCGTCCGTGCCAAGGGCAAGATCCGCGACGCGCGGATTCCCTACCGCGTGCCCAACGAGGCCGATCTGCCGGCGCGCCTGAAGGCCGTGCTCGCCGTCGTCTATCTGATCTTCAACGAGGGTCATACGGCCAGCGGCGGCGAGCGGCTGGTGCGCGAGGAGCTCTGTGCCGAGGCGATCCGGCTCGGGCGCCTGCTCGCGGAATTGATGCCCGACGAGCCCGAGGTGCTCGGGCTGCTGGCGCTGATGCTGCTCGTCGACGCGCGCCGCGCGGCGCGGACCGACGCGACGGGCGCGCTCGTCCGCCTCGGCGACCAGGATCGCACGCTCTACAACCACGAGCAGATCGCCGAAGGCCAGAGGATCGTTCGCGGCCTCGTACGCCGTGACCAGCCCGGCCCGTACCAGATCCAGGCCGCCATCAACGCCGTCCACAGCGACCCGCCGCCGACCGACTGGCACCAGATCGTCGCGCTCTACGACCAACTGCTGGAGTTCACCCCGACGCCGGTCGTCGCGCTCAACCGCGCCGTCGCGGTCGCCGAGCTCGAAGGGCCGGTGCAGGCCCTCGCGCTCGTCGACGGCCTCGACCTCGACGGATACCACCTGTTCCACGCCGTCCGCGCCGACCTCCTGCGCCGCGCCGGCCGCGAGGCCGAGGCATCCGAGGCCTACGACGCCGCGATCGCGCGCGCCGAGAACACCGCCGAGCGCGACTTCCTCGCAGCGCGCCGGGGCGATCACTGATTCTTCACCGCCCGGTCACGGAGACGCAACCGGCACCGTTCCACGGAGGGACAGGCTGCCGGGCATGCATGAACCTGGAGGGGGTCGGCAGGCGCAACGCCTGTCACGTCGGAAGTTCCTGACGGTCGCCGGCTCGGCCGGCGTCGTCGTCGCCGCATCGCAGTTCCCGTTCGCCAAGGCCCGCACGGCCCCGGTGCGCTTCACGGGCTACCCGTTCACGCTCGGGGTCGCGTCGGGCGATCCCACGTCGGACGGCGTCGTGCTGTGGACGCGGCTCGCACCGTCGCCGCTGGAGGGCAACGGCGGGATGCCCGACAAGGCGATCCCGGTGCAGTGGGAGGTCGCGAAGGACGAGAACTTCACGAACGTCGTCGCCAGCGGCGAGGAGCTCGCCACGTACGGCGACGCGCACTCGGTGCACGCCGAGCCGCAGGGTCTACAGGCGGGCTTCGAGTACTTCTACCGCTTCAAGGCCAACGGCGAGATCAGCCCGGTCGGCCGCACCAAGACGGCACCGGCGGGCGTGCTCAGCGCGCTGACGTTCGCGTTTGCCTCCTGCCAGCAGTACGAGCACGGCTACTTCACGGCCTACAAGCACATGGCGCAGGAGGACCTCGACCTGGTCATCCATCTCGGCGACTACATCTACGAGTACGACACGAACTCGTACACGTCGACGGGCGGCAACGTGCGGGCGAACTCCAACCACGAGATCGTCAACCTGCAGGATTACCGGGAGCGCCACGCGCAGTACAAGACCGATCCGGACCTGCAGGCCGCGCACGCTGCGTTCCCGTGGCTCGTGACCTTCGACGATCACGAGGTCGACAACAACTGGGCCGCGAACATCCCCGAGGAGGGGATGCCGATGGACTTCTTCGCGCGCCGCCGGAGGGCCGCGTTCAAGGCCTACTGGGAGCACATGCCGCTCCGCAAGGCCGCGCGTCCGACGGGCAACGCGATCCAGATCTACCGGCGCGCCCAGTACGGCGACCTTGCGTCCTTCCACGTGATGGACACGCGCCAGTTCCGCTCCGACCAGGCGTGCGGCGACGGCGCCCGGGTCAACTGCGACGACCGCAACAACCCGGCGCGCACGATCACCGGCGCCGAGCAGGAGCAGTGGCTCTACGACGGCCTGCAGGCCTCGCCGGCGAAGTGGCAGATCCTCGCGCAGCAGGTCTTCATGGCGCAGGTCGACTACAGCGCCGGGCCGACCGAGAACCTCAACATGGACGCCTGGGACGGCTACGCCGTCTCGCGCGCCAAGCTGCTCGACTTCATCGACACGCGCCAGATCGCCAACCCCGTCGTGATCACCGGCGACGTGCACGCCAACTGGGCGGCCGACCTGCTGCGCGACTTCCGCGATCCGGCGTCGAAGGTCCTCGGCTCCGAGCTCGTCGGCACGTCGATCTCGACCACGGGCGACGGCAGCGACACCGGCAGCGCCTCGATCCTGAGCGAGAACCCCTGGATCAAGTTCAACCAGTCCCAGCGCGGCTACGTGCGCGTCGCACTGGACCAGAACACCTGCAAGGCGGACTACCGCGTCGTGCCCTACGTCAAGCGCCCGGGCGCGCCGGTCACCACACGGAAGTCCTTCGTCGTCGAAGCCGGCCACCCGGGCCTGAAGGACGCGTGATGAAGCTTCTTCTCTCCCTCGCGGCGATCGCCGCCGTGTTCGTCGCCTTCCAGAACGCCCGCGCGGTCGAGGACCCCCCGCAGGCCCACGTGCAGCTCGTCGAAGTCGAGCAGCAGACCCCCTACCTCGAGTCCTACGCCGGCGTGACGGCCGGCACCGCGACCACCTCGATCATCCGCCGCGTGTCCCTCACCGGGACCTCGAGCGCGGCGTACGCGCAGTTCGACAACCACAACGCCGACGGCAGCCGCGCGACGTTCCCGCTCGACGTCGAGGACGGCGACACCTACGGCATCACCGCGGCCTTCGTGCGCGGCCCGAACTTCGGGGTCGTGCAGGTCTCGATCGACGGCCGCCCGCTCGGCGCACCGTTCGACGGCTACGCCGCGACGCTGCAACGTGCCGAGCCGCTGTCGCTGGGCACGCTCGCGCTCTCGGAGGGCAGGCACCTGCTGACGATGACGGTGACGGGCAAGAACGAGGCGGCGACCGACTACCTCGCCGGCCTCGACCTGCTCGTGCTCGACTCGACGGCGGCGCCGGTGGCGACGCCGACCGCGGTGGCGACGGCGGAGGTCGGCGCCACGGTGCCGGCGACGCTCGCTCTCACTCTGGGGGCACCGGCCACGTTCGGGGCCTTCCAGCCCGGCGTCGACCGTGAGTACACCGCGAGCTCGACGGCGAACATCGTCTCGACCGCGGGTGACGCGGCGCTGACCGTGAGCGAACCGGGCCACCTGGCCAACGGGCGCTTCACGCTCTCCCAGCCGCTGCGGGTCCAGATCGCCCCGAACGCCTGGTCTGAACCGGTCTCCAACGGGCCCGCGACGATCACGTTCAAGCAGTCGATCGAGGCCGGCGAGCCGCTGCGCACCGGCGCTTACAGCAAGACGTTGACGTTCACGCTGTCGACCACCAACCCCTGAACGACGAAGCCGGGCCGGGCCGCCGACCTCACCGCCGGCCCGGTGACGCTCTCAGGCGCGCCCGCGGCCTGCTCAGCGGGCGCGCAGGCGGACTTCGACGTGCGCCGGGCGCGTGGGCGTCGCGAGCGACAGGAAGTCGCGGACGCGGCCCTTGTGCCCGCAGTACGGGCATGACACCCGTTCGCGCGGCACCAGCGCGCGCGGGCCGGGGGCGACCGGGGCATCGCAGTCCGGGCACGCGAACGTGCCGGCGCTCAGCAGCGTCGAGTGCCCGAGGCGGTGCTCGCCGTCGAGCCGTCCGATCCGCTCACCGCGGACCGGGTCCGAGCCGTCTACGCCACGCTGGAAGGACATCGCCCTCCGAGTCTAGGCTCAGCTCAGGGTGATGACCTTCGTCCAGGTGACACCGCCGTCGTCGGAGCGGCGGATCTCGCCGCCCTTCACGGACGCGTAGAGCTCGCCCTTGGGGCCGACGATCAGCTCCTTCGGGCCGGCGCCGATCGTGCCGACGTCCTCGAAGCTCTTGCCGCCGTCGCGGCTGCGCTTGACCTTGCCGTCCTTGCCCGCGCTGAACAGGGCGTCGGAGGCGCCCCAGGCGATGCGGGCGCCGAAGGTGGTCTCACGCTGGCGCCAGGTCTTGCCCTCGTTGGCGGAGAGCCAGATGCCCTGGTCGGTCGAGACGGCCCAGACGCGAGGGGTTGCCAGGGTCGGCGGCGATGTCGATCGGCGCGGCCGCCGACGGCGCCTCGCGGCTCTCCCAACTCTTGCCGCTGTCGTCGCTGAAGAGGACCATCCCCGGGTCCTCGTTGCGCAGGGCGAGGATGCGATCGCCGCTGACCTCGATCTCGTGGTAGTCGGCCTTGCCGAGGCCCGAGACGGGTTCCCAGGTGTCGCCGGCGTCGGTCGAGCGCACGAGCCCGAGCACGGGCGGGAGCGAGGCTTCGCCGGAGTGCCCGGAGGCGATGATCGTGCCCGGCGCCGCGTAGCGCACGACCACGTCGCGAGTGAGCGTCCCGGCGCCGCTGGCCGTCTCGATGTTGCCCGCCGCGGCCTCCGGTTCCTTCGCTCCCGCGGGAACGCGGAAGAACGTCGGGCCGCTTCCGGCCAGCAGGGTGCCGTCGGACGGATCGATCGCGATCGATCCGATGTCGGCACCGGAGGTCGTGGCCGAGGCCGGCGTGCCGGTGTCCTCGGTCGAGCCGCCGCAGGCGGCGGCGAGCAGCGGAACGAGCAGGAGCAGGAGGGAACGTGATCGCAACATCATGAGAAGCAAGTGAAGGTAGCGGGGGAACCGGCCCGTTCGACCGGTCCCCCCGAGCGTATTCGGCTACGGAGTCGTGGTCGACAGCGTGAACGTCAGCGTCTTGCTGTACGCGCCCGTGCGCAGCGCGTCGCTCGCGCCGATCGACTGCTTGAACTCCAGCGCCACGGCGTCGTTGGCGATCGGACCGCTGTACGTGAGCAGCGGCGTCGGGCTCGAGGCGGCGCCGACCGCGGCGAACGTCGCGGTCGGGTTGGCCGCGTTGAGCGCGCGTGCCTGGACCGCCGACGGCAGCGCGAACGCGCCGTTGACGAGGTGCCCCGGCGCGATCGAGCTCGCATCGGCGGTGCTCAGCAGCGCGTCACCGGCGGACGAGATCACGTTCGCCGTCGAGGCCGCCGTGTAGTCCTTGGCCACGCCCGGCGCGAACGCCCCGAAGCTCGCCGCCGGCCCGAGCGTCAGCGACAGGGTCGCCGGCACCGTTCCGCCGGCGGCCCCGTCCGTCGAGTAGGAGCAGTTGGCGGCGACCGCGCCGGGCACGGGCTCGAAGCAGAGCGCGTCGCCCTGGTTCGAGTTGCCTTCGAGGAACGTGATGTCGTCGACCTCCTGTGCGTGCGGGCCGTCGTAGGAGAGGATGTAGAGGCCGTTGCGCAGGTCGACCGTGTAGATCAGGCCGTCCTGGATGACCGGGTAGCTCCACATCACGACCTTGTTGTCGGTGCGGCCGGGCAGGTACGGCGTGCCGTCGGAGGAGAGCCGCGGATCCTCGAGCAGGACGGGATAGTCCACGTTGCTCAACGGCTGCGGCTTGAACTCGGCGAGCTGCGTCGGTGACGCCGGGTCGGTGACGTCGATCGCCTGGAAGCCACCCGAGTGCCACGTCGTGAACGCGATGCTCGGCGTCAGCGTCGGGTTGTGCGCGGAGTAGGACGTGCGCGGCGGGTCGAACTCGCCGATGACGTTGCAGGTCAGCGGCGAGTTCTCGGGCAACCGGAACTCGCTGCGGACCACGGGCCGCGTCTCGTCGTTGACGTCGATGAATCGCGCCCAGCCCCACGGGCAGCCGTGGCCGGCCGCCGTGATCGTCCCGTAGACCTCGTCGGAGACGTAGACCCAGTTCTGGTTCCAGAGCTTCACCGCGCTATGTGCGCCGGGCCCGGGCCACGACACGCGGTTGGCCGCGGGGGTGATCAGGCGGTACGTATTCGTGG
The DNA here is from genome assembly GCA_963848475.1 of uncultured Solirubrobacteraceae bacterium. GTDB lineage: Bacteria > Actinomycetota > Thermoleophilia > Solirubrobacterales > Solirubrobacteraceae > Solirubrobacter. Next base: position 364,569 of record CAWKDW010000020.1, read on the forward strand.
CCGGGTCGGTGTCCGTGAACGCGGACACGTCGGCGACCCCGAAGCCGCGCGTGAGCAGCGCGAGGTACAGCCTCTTGCCGTCGTTGGAGACCGAGAACGAGTGGATGCCTGAGCCGCTGCTGTTGCCGAAGCCGTGGGCGCCGCTGAACGTCCGGACCGGCGCGCGCGTGGCGGGATCGGCGTTGAGCAGGTTCGACAGGTCGTAGATCTGAAACTGGCTCCCCGCGCTGGAGGCGAACATCAGCGCGCGCCGCGGGTTGAGCGGGTCCTCCCAGATGTAGAACTCGTGCGTGTCGAGCGTGTTCTTGTAGAGCAGCACCGGGTTGGTCGCGTTCGCTCCCCCGATGTCATAGAACTTCATCGTGCTGCGGCTGCTGACCGAGCACACGTGCGCGGTGGCGCCACCACAGTTGGTGTGTACGACGATCAGGATGTTCTGCGAGCGCCAGACGCGCAGCTCGCGCGAGGACTCGCCCGGGAGACCTTCCTCGGGCGGCCCCATCTGGCCCGCGATCTGCGGGTTCGCCGGGTCCTGCGCGTCGACGATCATGATCCCGGCGTTGTTCGCGTTGTTGTTCTTGCCGTCCGTGCGGCTGCCCACGTAGACGTAGCGATTGTGCACGGCGATCGCGGCGTTCATGCCGCGGCCCAGCAGCGGGTTGTGTCCGACCTGGGTGAACGAGCCGGCCGTATCGGCCACTCGCTGCATGAAGATGCCGGCGCCGTCTGCCTTGCCCTCGTATGCGCCACCGGCGTTGAACGCCGAGTCCGCAGGATGGCCGTGCGCCGTCGCGACGGGTACGCAAAGCGCGACCGCCAGCAGCGACCCAACCCAGCGTGCGCTGGTTCCCCTCATGGTGTGCCCCCTGTTCGCCCCTCCGGAGCCGTCCCCTCAGACGCCCCGTATGAGCGGAAGTGAACCACAACATGAGCGTTAGCGCCGCGGTGGTTTGCACGCTGACCACGTGCGTGAACGGCGCCGGGGAACTAGTCTCCGCGGCAGTGAGGCACTCCCACCATTTCACCCTCGAGGAGGCCCGCGCCGAATTGCCGTGGGTCGAGTCCAAGCTGGCCGCTCTGCGCGACGCCCGCGACCGGCTCACCGACACCGAGGCCCGCCAGGCGCTGGCCGACGGCTCGCCCACCAACGGCGGTGGCCATCCCGGCAAGAAGGTCGGCGAGGCGTTCGTCGAGTTGCAGAACGGCATCGCCGCCTTCGAGCAGCGCGGGATCATCCTGCGCGACCTCGACAGTGGGTTGATCGACTTCCCGTCCGTGCGCGCCGGCGAGGAGATCTACCTGTGCTGGATCGACGGCGAGTCCGACATCGGCTTCTGGCACGAGCTCGACACCGGCTACTCCGGTCGCCGGCCGCTGTAGGCCCAGCTACGCCACGGGCCGCTCGCTCGGGCGCCAGACGCGCATGATGTCGCGCATCGAGATGATCCCGCACAACGAGGCGCCCTCGACGACGACGAGGTGACGGAAGCCGCCCTTGGCCATCGTGTCCGCGGCCTCCTCGAGATCCCAGTCGATGTCCGCGAACGCGGCGTGCGACGTGAGGTGCTCCGAGACGTGCTCGTCATCGGGGCTCTCGCCCTTGCCGATCGACCGTACGAGGTCGCGCTCGGTGAAGATGCCCGGCCCCGGCTGCTCGGGATCCATGATCACGACCGCGCCGACATTGTGATCGGCCATGAACTTCGCCGCGTCGCGCAGGCTGCGCCCCGGCGTCATCGTCAGGACGTTCCCCGTCATCGCGTCTCGGACCTTCATGGGTCGCTCCTCTCCACGCCTGCCTAACAGACGAGAAACCATACTGTGTCAATCGGCACAATGTCTCGTCGTGTCAGGCGAACAGCGGCGCGAGGTCGATGAAGACGCGGTAGTCGTCGATCAACGCCCCGCCGGAGCGATAGATCGTGACCACGGGGACCGTGACCTGCGCACCGTCCTTCTTCGTGTAGGTCACGTTGGATTCCGCGATCGTGGCTTCGCCGGACTCGAACTGCTCGACGATCTCGTGGCGGACGCCGTCGATGGTCTCGCAGAAGCCCGCCCAGACGTCGCGGACGGCGTCGCGGCCATGGACCGCTTCGGCGTTGCCGAAACGAAAGGAGACATCGTCGGCGAGGTGCGCGGCGAAGCGGTCCGGCTCCATCGAGTCGATGTCGGCGAACAGGTTGGCGCGTGCGGCCATGTCAGGCTCCTCCTCGGTCTTCGGACTAGCGGATAATACGTTCGACGGAACTCGATTCGAGGAGGAGCAATCGATGCCCAATCCAGGAACGATCCACGGCACCCACCACCTGACGTTCTGCGTCGGCGGCGCGCAGGAGGACTACGACTTCCACGTCCGCACGCTCGGGCTCAAGAGCGTCAAGAAGACGGTGCTCTTCGACGGCGCGATCCCCGTCTATCACCTCTACTACGCCAACCGGGTGGGCGACGCGAGCACGATCCTGACCGCCTTCCCGTACCGCCAGGCCGGCTGGATGGGCAAGCGCGGGACCAACCAGGCCAAGGCGATCAACGTCGCCGTGCCCGCCGAGTCGATCGGCTACTGGGCCGACCGCCTCTCAGGGGCGGGCGTCGCGACGACCAGCGTCGAGCGCTTCGGCACCGAGCGGCTCGAATTCGCGCACCCGTGCGGCATCCCGTACACGATCGTGGGGGAGACGCGCGAGGACACGCGCGAGCCCTACGCGGGCGGCGACGTGCCCGCCGAGCACGCGATCCGCGGCGCGCACGGCACGACGACGTCGGTCCGCGAACCGGAGCCGATGGACGACTTCCTGCGCGAGGCGTTCAACGCCGAGCACCTCGCTTCCGAGGGTGCCCATCACCAGTACAAGCTCACCGGTGACGGCCACGGGCAGATCCTCGAGACCGTCGAGGAGCCCGACCTGCCGCAGGGCACGTGGCGCTTCGGCGAGGGCACGATCCACCATCACGCCTTCGACGTCGGCACGTCCGAGAACCAGCTGGCGGTGAAGGACCACATCGTCGGCCTCGGCTACACCGACGTCTCCGACGTCAAGGACCGCGGCTACTTCTTCAGCGTCTACCTGCGCACGCCGGGCGGCGCACTCTTCGAGCTCGCCTATTCGACCGAGGCCGGCTTCACGATCGACGAGTCCGTCGACGAGCTCGGCACGCACATGTGCATCCCGCCGCACTGGGAGGACCGGCGGTCAGAAATCGACCAGCTCGAACCGATCGACACGATCGAGACCGTCCACGGGTAGCCGATCGACCGTCAACGGGTGTAGCGTCGCCCGATGGTGACGCTACGCCTCGCGGCGGCTCTGTTCCTGCTCTGGACGAGCCCGGCGCTGGCCGGCACGGTCTCGGGCAAGCTCGCGCCCGGAACGGCGAAGCTGCCGAAGTCCGCGAGCACCGGCCGGGCGCAGGTGCTCGCGCTGAACATCGACACGATGGCCTACGGCGCCGCCGCGCCGGTCGCGCGCAACGGCAGGTACTCGCTGCTGAACCTGCCCGCGGGCAAATGGGCGCTGCGCACGTCGGTCGTCGCCCTCGGCAAGCCGTTCGCCGCCTTCACCTCGGCGGCGATCGTCACCAAGCGCGGGCAGCGCCGCAGCGTCCCGCTCACGCTCAAGCGCTCCAAGAAGCCGCGCCGCAAGAAGCGCCCGCACGCGGCCAACATCAATCCGAAGGACGGGCAGGAGTATCCAGGCGAGGCGTTCGCGATCGAGCCGTTCCCCGTCATCGGCGGAGACGCGTCGCTGGCCGGGATCGGCAAGGGCATGCCGTCGATGCAGACCAGCGAGCTGATGACGAAGCCCCCGTGCGAATTCACGCTCGTCGAATGGAGCCGGCGCGCCGAGATCGAGCAGGAGATCGCGCTCTCGCAGACCGAGTTCGTCGACCCCGCGGCGAAGATCGAAGCCGGGCATCTCGTCGATCCGGAGATCTTCATCCGGGGCCGCGTCGAGCAGCGGCCGGGGACGCCGAAGCGGGTGGCGCTGATCGCCTGGCTGGTGGACGCGAAGACGGGCGCGAAGCTGTCCGGTGAGGTCAGCTCGGTCACCCTGCGCGACGACATCTTCGTCAATGTCCGGCGCCTGGGCCTGATCATCCAGCGCGACCTGATCTGCGCGCGCACCAAGCCGGCCGCGCCGGCACCTGCCGCGCCGGCACCGCCGCCGCCCTCGCCGCCGGTCCCGGCGGCCGCGACCAACGTCTACACCGGCACGTTCTCGGGTGAGGCCTACTCGGAGGCGGCGTTCGTGCGCCAGACGTGGCAGGGGACGATCCGGCTGGACGCCGCCCAGGACTCCGCGCCGCCGGTACCGCCGCCCAACGGCGCTCCGGCCGGTAGCTACCGCACCTTCACGGCGACCTCCGGCAGCGTCGACGTCACGATCGAGGGGCGCCACCCGGGCAGTTGCGCGCTCGACGGGACGGGGCACATCGAGTTGATCCCCGGCTTCATCAACCAGCTGATCGTGCAGCTCGACGTACCCAATCCCGCCTACGTGCTCGTCTTCACCGGCCTGCCGTCCGACGTCGTCCAGGTCACGAGATCCGGCGGGCCCGGTTGCAGCGGCACGAGCCCGTTCCCGGTCTTCTCACCGTGGGCGAGCACCGGGATGCTCGCCCACACCGCGCCGTCGTTCGCCCTTTCGGACTTCCAGGCCGTGCTGACCCCTGAGGCGCCGTTCGACTACGACTACACGACGCGCTGGAGCCTCAGTCCGCGTTAGACCATCGGGGCGTAGAACTCGCGCTTGCGCTCCTGCAGGCGCGGGATCGCGTCGCCGAAGCCGAGCGTCTTGAAGTGCTCGGTCTCGGTGTGCGCGACGTACGCGGCCTCGTCGACGTACTGCTCGTAGATGAAGAACTTCGTCGCGTCCTCCGGATCCCGGTTCGGGATGTAGACGAGCACGCCCTCCTCGGCGCGCGAGGGCTCGACGAGCGCCTCCAGGGCGGCCGCGACGGCGTCCTCCTCGCCCGGCTTGGCGATCCATGTCACGGCGACGGTATAGGCCATGTTGCCTCTTCTCGTTCGTTGGTGGTGTCAGCGTGGCGGATCGGCCCTTCGGCTTCCCGCAACGGTTGTCCTTGGCGCCCGGCGCGGTGGGCGATGATCTCCGCCAGCACCGCGACCGCCGTCTCCTCCACGGTGGAGGCGCCGATGTCCAGCCCGCATGGGGCGAAGACGCGCTCGATCTCCTCGTCGCTGACGCCCACGTCGCGCAGCCGGCGGTTGCGGTCCGCCGTCGTGTTGCGCGAGCCGAGCGCGCCGATGTAGCCGGCGCCGGTGGTCAGCGCGGCCTGCACGGCGGGGACGTCGAGCTTGGGATCGTGCGTGAAGATCAGCACCGCGTCGCGCGGGCCGAGGTCGACGCCGTCGAGCACCTTGTCGGGCCAGCCGACCTCGGTCTCGGCGGCGGCGGAGAAGCGGCTGGAGGCGAGGAAGGCCGAGCGCGGGTCGGCGATCGTGACGCGGTAGCCGAGACCCTTGGCCAGCGGCGCGAGCGCGGCGGAGAAGTCGATCGCGCCGAAGACGACCATCCGCGGCGGGTCGGCCTGGATCGACGCGTAGACGCGCAGGCCGCTGCCCAGCGACGCGCCGTCGGTGCCGAAGTCGCGCATCGACGAGCGGCCTTCGGTGAGCAGGCCCTGGGCCTCGCGGCGGGCGTTCTTGTCCAGCAGCTCGCCGCAGCCGAGGCTGCCGGTGGCGCCGCTTGCGTCGACGTAGAGCTTGGCGCCCGGCCCGCTCGCCGTCGAGCAGCGTGACGAGCGCTGCCGGGCGATCCTCGACGGTCGCCTCGAGGTCCAGCAGGACAGCCTCGCGATGCTCGCCCGTGAGCTCGTGGATGAAGATGTGGACGATCCCGCCGCACATCAGCCCGACGGTCCCGGCGAGCTCGTCGGAGATCCCGTAGGTGACGAGCTGCGGCTCGCCGTCGCTGTCGATGATGTCCATCGCGGCCGCGGCCACCGCGCCCTCGACGCAGCCGCCGGTGATCGAGCCCTCGATCCCGCCCTGGTCGTCGATGTACATGCTCGCGCCGACGTCCAGCGGCGAGGAGCCCTCGACCTCGACGAGCAGGCCCGCGACCACGCGCCGGCCCTCGCGCAGCCACCCCGCGACGGCGGCGGCGGTGTGCTGGACGGGTCGTGTCATGCCTGGACCTCCTCGGCGAGCCTGTAAACGCGGCGTGCGGTCCGGCCGAGGACGTCTGCGCGTACATCGTCCGGATACTCGGCGAGTACGCCGAGCCACGCCCCTATGAGGCTAGAGAAGTCGGTCCACAGGCTCTCCACCGGGAAGTTGGAGCCGAACATCGTGCGGCTCGGAACCGAAGTTGTCCAGCACGACGCGCGTGACGTCCGCGATCAGCTCGGGGTCGACGCGGTGGATGAAGGTGCCCTGGCCGGAGAGCTTGACGCAGACGTTCGCGTGGCTCGCGAGCTCGCGTAGCGCCTCCTGCCACGGCTCGCCCGCGATCGGCATGCCGGCGTGGATGAGCACGAACGTGACGTCGGGATGGTCGCCCACCAGCCGCGTGGCGTACGCGATCTGGTTCGGGAAGACCTGCAGCTCGAACACGTAGCCGAGCTCCGGCAGCCGCTCGAGGTTCGCATTGAACGTGGCGTCGGTGGAGCGGCCGGGCGTCTGCTGGAAGCGGAAGTCCGGGTTCTCGTGCCAGTGCAGCTGCAGCCGTGTGCCGCGCATCAGCGGGCTGAGCTCGGCCTGCGCCTGCAGCGTCTGAAACGCGTCGGCCTCGAACAGGTCCGCGGAGCCGACGATCGCGTGCGGCCAGCCCGTGCGCTCGTGCTGCTCGTGGACCCACTGCACTTCCTTCAACGAGTCCTCGAGCGCCCAGTTGGCCTGGACGTAGACCGACTGGGCGAAGCCCGCGGCGGTCGCGTCGGCGATGTACTCCTCAGCGCTGTAGGGCTTGCCTCGCAGCGCCTCGTAGGGGCCGAAGATGCGCGGGATCATCGGTCCGTCGAGCCAGGGGAGACCCGTGGCCGGCCAGATGTGGTGATGGGCGTCGACGTAGCTCACAGCTGTTGCACCTGCTCGAGAAGGGTGGCAAGGTCGCGGGCTCCGGCGAGGCCGTCCAGGTCGCTCTGGATGGCGGCCATCGCGCGGGTGATCGGGCGGTAGGCGGGGTCGGTGGCGAGCGGCGTCCACCACAGCAGGCGGTACGAGAGCCGGGAGAGACGCGCGACGGCGTGGGCCATCAGCGCCGGGTCGCCGCGTTCGAGGCCGTCCGAGAGGACGATCGTCAGCGCGCCGCGGGCGCGGTCGGCGTAGCGGGGCGTGTCGAGGAACTCCCGTAGCGCGGGGCCGATGCGGGTGCCGCCGTCGGCGTCCTCGACCGTCGCGCTCACGTTGGCCAGCGCGGAATCGACGTCGCGCGTGCGCAACTGCTTGGTGATGCGCGTCAGCCGCGTGCCGAAGGTGAACGTCTCGGCCTGCGCGGCCCAGGCGAAGCGCAGGTAGTCGGGCGTGTTCGGGCGCAGCGAGCCCGAGACGTCGATCAGCAGCAGCAGCGGGCGCCGGCGATGCGGCCGGTTGCGGCGCGCGAGCGTCGTCAGCTCGCCGGTGCGCGTGGCCGCGCGCAGCGTGCGGCGGAGGTCGATCTGGCCGCGGCGGTGCGGGCGCAGCCGGCGCGAGCGGACCTGTGGCAGGTGCCGCGCGAGCGCCTTGCGCAGCTCGTTGAGGTCCTCCGGCGTCGCGTCGTAGTCGCGGCGGTGCTGGAGCTCGTGGACGCTGGCGTCCTTGCCGGTGCCCTCGGAGAGCACGACGGGCTGCAGCTCGCCGCCCTGCTTGGGCTCCGGCGCCTGCGACTCGCCCTCCTCGTCGCGCGACTCGACCACCGGCGGCGCACCGGCGAAGTGCGTGGCGAACACGGCGTCGAAGTACGGCACGTCGTCCAGGCGCGAGACCAGCGTCACGCGTGCGAGCCAGTACAGGCCGGTGATGTCGGCGGGCTGGTTGTCACGCAGCGCCGTCAGGAAGTCGATCCGCTTGGACGGGATCGGCGCGAGATCGGCGAGGAACCCGTCGACGATTTCGCGCGAGCGTCGAGTTTCTCGCGCTGTACTCGAGGAAGTCGACGCTCGCGACGTCACAGGCCCAGTGCCTCCGCGTGCGCCAGCACCTCGTCGGTGTCCTCCTGCTCCTTCAGCAGCAGGCCGAGCGAGCGCCGCAGCGCGTCGGGCCATGCGCTCCCTTCACCGGCTAGCAGCTTCGCGGCCTGCGCCCAGTCGATCGTCTCGGCGATGCCGGGCGGCTTGATCAGCCGCAGCCGTCGCACGCCGGAGACCGCCGCGACGAGCGTCGCGGCCGCGTCCTCCGCCAGCCCGGGCACCTTGGCGTCGATGATCGCTCGCTCACGCGCGGCGTCCGGGAACGCGATCCAGTGATAGAGACAGCGCCGCTTGAGCGCGTCATGCAGCTCACGCGTGCGGTTGGACGTCATCACGACGATCGGCGGGGTCGCCGCCGCGATCGTGCCGAGCTCGGGGATCGTGATCTGGAAGTCGCTCAGGAACTCCAGCAGGAACGCCTCGAACTCCGAGTCGGCGCGGTCGATCTCGTCGATCAGCAGCACGCAGGGCACCCGCAGCGCCCGCAGCAGCGGACGCTCGAGCAGGTAGGACTCGTCGTAGAGCTCGCCCACCGGCCGGCCCTCGGCCTCGCACGCGCGGATCGCCAGCAGCTGCTTCGGGTGATCCCACTCGTAGAGCGCCTGCGCGGCGTCGAGCCCCTCGTAGCACTGCAGGCGGATCAGCTCGCGGCCCTGGGTTCGCGCCAGCACCTTGGCCAGCTCCGTCTTGCCGACGCCGGGCTCGCCCTCGAGGATCAGCGGTCGCCGCAACGACAGCGCGAGATGCACCGCGGTGAGCAGTCCCTCGTCGGCGAGGTACCGCTCCGCCGCGAAACGCTGGCCCAACTCGTCGATCACGCCTGCAACGCGTCCAGTCCGCGCAGCACGAGCTCGGGCGTGAACGGCATCTGCTCCAGCCGTACGCCGCACGCGTCGAAGATCGCGTTGGCGATCGCCGGGATCGGGGCGTTGGCGGTCATCTCGCCGATCCCCTTGGCGCCGAACGGGGCGTTGGCCGCCGGGAACTCGATGATGGCGCTCTCCATCACGGAGTTGTCCGCAGGCCCGGGCATCAGGTACTCCTCGAAGTCACGCGGTCCGTGGTCGCGCGCCGGGTAGTAGGGCTCGGTCGCCTCGAACAGCGCGTGCGAGATGCCCATCCAGGCCCCGCCCTCGATCTGCTGTGTCGCCATGGCGGGGTTGATCGCGCGGCCGACCTCGTAGACGTTGTGCATCGCGAGCACCTCGACCACGCCGGTCTCGTCGTCGACCTCGACCTCGGCGACCGTGCAGGCATGCGCCTGGCAGGAGTCCGGGTTCATCTCGCCCGTCTCCGGGACCGGGTAGGAACGCTCCTTGAGAAAGATCCCGCGACCGGCGATCGTGCGCCCGAGCTTGAAGTGCGCGGCCAGTGCGAGGTCGACGATGTGGATCTTCTTCTCCTCGGAGCCCTTGAGCTTGATGAAGCCCGTGCCGTCGGTCTCCAGGTCCTCGGCGTCGACCTCCAGCTCCTCCGCGGCGGCTGCGAGCATCGCTTCGCGCGCCTCCTGTGCGGCCATGATGACCGCGTTGCCCACGCGGTGGGTCCCGCGTGACGCGAAGGTGCCCATGCAGTGTGGGCCGGTGTCGGTGTCGGCGGTGTCGACGATGATGTTCTCGTAGGGCAGCCCGAGCGTCTCGGCCGCGACCTGCGCGGCGACGGTCTTGAGGCCCTGTCCGAGGTCGACCGACGACAGCGAGACGACGAAGTTGCCCGTCGTCGTCGAGTGCACGAGCGCCTGGGTCGGGTCGCCGCCCAGGTTCATGCCGGTGGGGTAGTTGACGGAGGCATAGCCCCGTCCGCGCAGCTTGGCCATCAGCGTGCCTCCGTCGACGTCAGCGAACGGAACTCCGCCGGCAGAACGTGTCCGACCATCTCCGCCGCCTTCTGGATCACCTCGATCAACGCCGTGCCCTCGGCGACCTTGCGGTGCGCCTTCATGTCCCCGTCGCGGTAGGCGTTGATCAGCCGCAGTTGCAGCGGGTCCATGTCCAGCGCACGCGCGATCCGGTCCATCTGGGACTCGAGCGCGAAGTCGCCGATCGTCACCCCGAAGCCGCGCATCGCGCTCGAAGGCGTGCGGTTCGTGTAGACGCACCACGAGTCGACATAGACGTTGGGGATCGTGTACGGGCCCGGCATGTGCGCCGCGGCCTTCGTCCCCGCATACGGGCTGTGGCGCGAGTAGGCCCCGGCGTCCGCGTACATCGAGACCTGGCGGGCGACGATGCGCCCGTCGTTCATGACGCCGTCCTTGATGTAGATCCGCTCGGCCGCGCGCGGGGAGGAGACCTGCATCTCCTCCTCGCGCCCGTAGACGAACTTCACGGGGCGGTTCGTCGCCATCGCGGCGATGCAGGCGATCGGCTCGACGATGACGTCGACCTTGCCGCCGAAGCCGCCGCCCACCGTCCCGCCGATGACCTGGAGCTTGCCGAACGGCACCCCGAGGATCAGGGCCGCGTTGTCGAGCGTGAAGAACGCCGCCTGCGTGTCCGTGTGAATTCGCAGGCGGCCGTCGCCCTGCGGGATCACGATGCAGCCGGTGGTCTCGGTCGGAGCATGCTCGATCGGTCGCGACTGGTAGCGCCAGTCGAAGATGTGGTCGGCCTCCGCGAAGCCCGCCTCCACGTCGCCGAAGCGGATCCGCCGGCAGTGGTGGTCCTCGTACATGAAGTAGTTCGTGCCGTGGGGCTTCAGGACAGGCGCGGTGTCCTTGATCGCCTCCTCGACGTCGAAGACCGGCACGAGGTCCTCGTAGGTCACCTTCACGGCGGCGGCGCCCTCGAGCGCGGCGCGCTCGGTCGTGGCGACCACGGCGACGATCGGCTCACCGCGGTAGATCACCTTGTCCTCGGCCAGGACGGGTTCGTCGTCGTAGCCGACGTTGATCAGCTTGAGGATCGTGTACCAGTTGTTCGGCACGTCCTCGTGGGTCAGCACCTTCAGGACGCCCTTGACCGCGAGTGCCTCCGAGACGTCCACGTGCTTGATCAGCGCGTGGTGGCGCTCGGAGCGGTGCATCTTGAGATGCAACAGCCCGGCCGGGTTCATGTCCTCGAAGAACTGCGTGCGACCCGTCACGTGCCCGTGCGAGTCCTGGCGCTGGACGGCCTTGCCGACGACGTTGAGTTCGTTGCTCATGCCGCGATCCGATCGGCTGCGTCGAGGATGGCCCGGATGATGCTCTCGTAGCCCGTGCAGCGGCAGACGTTGCCCGAGATCGCGCGGACGACGTCCTCGCGCGTGGGCGTCGGGTTCTCGGCCAGCAGCGCCTCCGCGGCCATGATCATCCCCGGCGTGCAGAACCCGCACTGGGTGGCGAAGCCATCGAGGAAGGCCGCCTGGATCGGCGCGAGCGACCCGTCGGTCGGCGTCACGCCTTCAAGCGTCTTGACGGTGGAGCCGTTGACGGTCTCTACCGGCACGAGGCAGGACATGACGGCGTCGCCGTCGAGCAGGCACGTGCACGTGCCGCAGGTGCCCTGTCCGCAGCCGCGCTTGGCCGCGGTCAGCCCGAGCGTGTCGCGCAGCGCGGACAGCAGGGTGGTGCCGGGAGGGGCGAGGAACTCGCGCGGCTCGCCGTTGATCTCGAGCTCGATCACGCTGGACGGCATGAGCGCTCCTTACTCGCCGAGCAGTGCACGGCGGACGTGGACGGGAAGGACGCGCCGGCGATACCAGGCGCTGGCGTAGGCGTCGTCGAAGGGATCGGCGTCCTGCACGGCCGCGGCGGCCGCGGCTTCGACGTGCTCGCGGTCGATCGTGCCGGCGAGCGCGGCCTCGGCCGCGAGCGCGCGGATCGGCCGCGGGGCAACGCCGCCGAGCGCGATCCGGACACCGTCGGAGGCGACCGTGACGATCGACGCCGAGTTCTGCTTGCGCCGCATCGCCTTCGTGTAGAACCACTGCGCGGGCGTCTTGAAGCGCACCCGGGTGACGAGGCCCTCGGCCTCGCCGACGCTCACCTCGCGCGAGCCGTCTGCGTCGACGACGGTGACGACCGCGTCGAGCGCGAGCAGGCAGACCGCGAAGTCGCCGTGCGGCTGGGGCACGAACAGGTTGCCGCCGACCGTGGCCAGGTTGCGGATCGACGGTGACGCGATCGACTCGATCGCGTCGTGCAGGAACGGGACGTCGCGGCCGACCTGCGCCAGCGTCGTCGCCGCGCCGATCGTGATCACGCCATCGATCTCGCTGATGCCGGCGAGCCCCGCACGGCGCAGGCTCACGAGCGATGCCGATGCGCCGAGCCGCGGCATCACATGCGTGCCGCCGGCGATCACCGTGCTACCGCCTGTGAGCAGCCCGACCGCCTGGTCGACCGACTCCGGGATATGAACCGCCAGGGCCATCGTCTCAGACCTCCACGACCGGATTGCGAAGCAGGCCGACACCGGGGATCTCGCACTCCACGACATCACCGGCCTGCAGTGAACGCTTGGGCTCCATGAACTCGCCGCAGCCCCACGGCGTGCCCGTGAGGATCATGTCGCCGGGCTCGAGCACGAAGTTCTGCGAGCAGAAGCTGATCAGCTCGGCGACGCCGAAGATCATCTCCGACGTGTTGGAATCCTGCACCACCTCGCCGTTGACGCGCGTGATCAGCTTGAGATCCTGCGGGTCCTCGACGCTGACGAGCTCGTCGCCGAGCGGGCAGAACGTATCGAGGCTCTTGGCCCGCACCCACTGGCCGTCGGCGAACTGGACGTCGCGGGCCGAGACGTCGTTGGCGACGGTGTAGCCACGGACGTAGGAGAGGGCGTCGTCGGGCGAGACCGCCGAGGCCTCGCGGTCGATGACCACGGCGAGCTCGACCTCCCAGTCCACGCGCTCGGTGATCGCGCGCGGGATCCGGATCTCCTCGCCGTCGCCGATCACCGACGTCGAGAACTTCGTGAACACGAGCGGCTTCTCCGGCGGCGTCGCCCCCGACTCCCGCACGTGATCCATGTAGTTGAGCCCGATCGCCACGATCTTGCCCGGCCGTTCGATCATCCCGTTACCGCCTGTTCGACATTCTCTAGATGGCGCAGCATCGCGGCGTAGGCCGCGTCCGCGTCGTGTGCCGCGATCGCGGCAGCGATCTCACGATGGTCCAGCACGCTCTGGCTGCGCACCGCGACGAGCTGTCCCGTGCGCCGGCGGCTCGCCAAGGCCATACCCGCGATCGAGTCCAGCAATCGCGACAGTACGGCGTTGGACGCTGCGCGGGCGATCTGCGCGTGCAGCTCGATGTCGGCCCACATGAACGCCTCGGGCTCCTCGAGCACGTCGGGCGTGGACTTCGCGCAGCGCACCAGCTCGGTCGCGGCGTCGTCGCCGATGCGGGCGGCGGCGAGCGCCGCGAGCCCGGGCTCGACGAGCTTGCGCGCCTCGAAGAGCTCCTCGAGGCCGCTGTCGCTGAGCGCGAGCACCAGCCCGACCGGCTTCATCAGCGCCTCGGGGTCCAGCGCGGTCAGATAGGTGCCGTCGCCCTGGCGCATCTCGGCCACGCCCAGCATCGCGAGCGCGCGCAGGGCCTCGCGAAGCGAGGAGCGGCTGACGCCCATCGTGACCGCCAGCTCGCGTTCCGGCGGCAGCCGGTCGCCCGCCTTGAGCTGACGCTCGGTGATCAGGGCGATCAGCCGCGCAGCGATCTGATCGGGGAGCGCGTCACGGGTGACCGTCCCGTAGGCAATTGGCCGGACCATTGGACCAACACGCTATCAGGAGCACGTCATGCGGCCGACTCGATCGGTACCGTTGCGTGCAAGATGAGAGAAAGATGACAGACGGAAATCTGGTTCATCTATCAGGGATCAGGAAGGCGTTCGGGGACAACGTGGTCCTCGACGGGATCGACCTGAGCGTTGCCGCCGGCGAGGTGATCGTGATCGCCGGACCCTCGGGTTCCGGCAAGTCGACGATGCTGCGTTGCGTCAACGGGCTCGAGACCGTCGACGCGGGCGAGGTCCGCTTCGACGGGCAGCTCGTCAGGCCGGGCAAGGACCTGCCGGCCCTGCGCGCCCAGATCGGCTTCGTCTTTCAGCAGTTCCATCTCTTCCCGCACATGTCGGTGCTGGAGAACATCACGCTGGCGCCGGTGAAGGTGAAGGGCATCGCGGCTCCGCAGGCGCGCAAGAACGCGCATGCGCTGCTCGAACGGGTCGGTATCGCCGAGAAGGCCGAGCAGTACCCGGCCGACCTCTCGGGCGGCCAGCAGCAGCGGGTGGCGATCGCGCGGGCGCTCGCCATGGACCCGAAGCTGATGCTGTTCGACGAGCCGACCTCGGCACTGGACCCGGAGATGATCCGGGAGGTGCTCGACGTCATGCGCGATCTCGCGCAGGACGGCATGACGATGCTGGTCGTCACCCACGAGATGGGCTTCGCCCGCGAGGTGTGCGACCGGCTGGTGTTCATCGACGGCGGTCTGATCGTGGAGGAGGGACCGCCCGCTGAGTTCTTCGCGAACGCTCGCAGCGAGCGCGCGCGGGAATTCGTCGACAAGATCATCCACCACTAGGGGGCAGGGTATGCAGGGATTGAGATGGCTTGGCGCGGCGGTCGCGGCGGGGGCGTTCGCACTCGCGGGCTGCGGCGGTGACGACGAGGCGAGTCAGAGCGCCTCCGGCGCGGCGGAGACGCCGACCGCGGCGGCGACGCAGTTCCCGGCGGACTCGACGCTGGGCAAGATCCAGGAGAAGGGCGAGATCACGATCGGCGTCAAGTTCGACGTGCCGCCGTTCGGCGTCAAGAACCCGCAGACGGGTGACGTCGAGGGCTTCGACGTGGAGATGGGCAAGGCGATCGCGGCCAAGCTCGGCGTCGAGCCGAAGTTCATCGAGGCGATCTCCGACAACCGGATCCCGTTCCTGGAGGACGGGACGGCCGACGTGATCCTCTCGACGATGACGATCAACGAGGAGCGCGTCGAGCAGATCGAGTTCTCGGACCCGTACTTCGTCGCGCGCGGCCGTGTGCTCGTCCCCGGGGACTCCACGATCACCGGCGTCGCCGATCTGGCCGGCAAGAACGTCTGTACGGCGCTGGGCTCGACCTATGAGGCGAACTTGACCAAGCAGGCGCCCGAAGCCAAGCTCAAGCTCGTCGACTCGTACTCGGAATGCCTCGAGCTGCTGCAGAACGGCGCCGTCGACGCGGTCTCCACCGACGACGTGATCCTGACCGGCATGATCATCCAGGACCCGTCGCTGAAGCTGGTCGGAGATCAGCTCACGCAGGAGCCCTACGGTGCCGGCATCAAGAAGGGCGAGGCCGACACCGTGGCCTTCGTCAACGAGGTCTTCCAGGGGATGAAGGACGACGGCAGCTGGATGAAGCTCTACGACGAGTGGATCGGCAAGTACACGAAGGAGCCGGGCGAAGTGCCGGCGATCACCGTGGCCGAAGCCGTCGAGCTCGTCAAGAACAACTAGGCCTTGCTCAACGTCCTCACGGATCACTGGTCCGAGTTCAGCTCGGGCTTCTGGGTGACGGTGCGGCTCGTGGTGATCTCGTTCGCGATCGCCCTGGTCGTCGGCACCCTCGTGGCGGCGTTGCGCATCGGGCCTTCGAAGTGGCTGCAGCGGGTGGGCGGGGTGTATGTGGAGATCTTCCGCAACATCCCGCTGCTCGTGCTGCTGTTCATCTCCTACGCGGGCATGCGGCGTGCCGGGGTGAACATCAACGCCTGGGTGGCGGGCACATCCTCGCTGGGGCTGTACACGGCGGCCTATGTGGCCGAGGCGCTGCGCTCCGGCGTCTTCTCGGTCGGCCAGGGCCAGATCGAGGCGTCGCTCTCACTGGGGTTCTCCCACGCCCAGACGCTGCGGCGGATCGTGCTGCCGCAGGCCTTTCGGACCGTGATCTCACCGCTGGGATCGCTGACGATCGCGATGATCAAGAACTCGGCGATCATCGGCGTGTCGCTGCTCGCGCTGCCTGACCTGCTCAAACAGGCGCGGATCGTGCAGGCGCGGACGTTCGAGACCGACGAGACGTTCTTCTGGGCGGCGGTCGGCTACCTGATCCTGACCGGCACGGTGACGCTGGTCATCCGCAACCTCGAACGGCGCTTCGCCATCCGCCGATGAGCTACCTCTTCGACCCGGCCAACTGGGAATGGGTGACGACGGGCAACAACGTCCGCTTCATCCTCGAAGGCTTCCTGATCAACCTCCAGATCGCGCTCGTGTCGATGGTCTTCGCGTTGATCGTCGGCCTCGCGCTCGCGCTGTTGCGGCTGTCTCGCCTGCGGGTCGTCAGCGTGCTGGCGGGAACGTGGATCGACGTCTTCCGCAACCTGCCGCTGATCTTCCTGATCCTCTACTTCGCGCTCGGGCTCCCGGGCTCGTGGAAGTCGGCGTGGGAGAACGCGATGCCGGCGTGGGCGCCCGAGGCGTTCCAATCCGGGCTCGTGCTGGGCGCACTGCTCGGGCTCGTCCTCTACAACTCCGCCGTGCTGGCGGAGATCATGCGCGCCGGCATCCTCTCGCTGCCGCGCGGGCAGGGCGAGGCGGCCTCCGCGCTGGGCATGACCTACCGCCAATCGCTGCGCCACGTGATCCTGCCGCAGGGCCTGCGCCGCATGGTCCCGGCGACCGTCTCGCAGCTGATCACGCTCAACAAGGACACGACGCTGGTCTCGATCATCGCGATCACCGAGGTCATGCGCCGCGCCCGGATCGTCACCGCCTCGAACTTCTTCACCGTCGTGGAGGCCCCGATCCTGCAGGTCTTCATCTTCGTCGGTTTCCTGTTCGTGATCGTCAACTACGCGCTCTCACGGCTCTCGCGCCGGCTCGAGCTGCGCGAGCGCAAGCTCACGGGCACCAAGCTGACCCGGGTGCGCGGGTTGGAGGACCAGGTGGCCGCCGACCCCGTATAGCCTGTCGACATGGGCTTCGACCAGTACCACGAGCCGCCGGACGAGCTCCCGGCGAAGACACGAACGTTTGCCCGGCTATGCGCGTCGCTGACCGAGGAGGCGGAGGCGATCGGCTGGTACGAGCAGCGGATCGCGGTCGAGCAGGACCCGGAGGCGCTCGCGGTGATGCGCAACGCGCAGACCGAGGAGTTCAAGCACTTCGCGATGGACCTCGAGTTCCTGCTGCGACGCACGCCGACCTGGCGCGCGATCGCCGAGGGCATCCTGTTCGGTGACGGCGACATCGTCGAAGCCGGGGAAGAGGCCGAAGGGGAAGCCGGGCTGGGTGGCTCCGGCGGCGGAGCGGCACCTGGCTCGCTGGGAATCGGAAGCTTGAAGGGAGCGGGGCTATGAACCATCTGCTGCGTGAGAGGGCCCCGATCACCGAGGCCGGCTTCAACGAGCTCGACGGCGAGGCGCGCGAGCGCCTGGAGCCCGCGCTCGCCGCGCGCAAGCTCGTCGACTTCTCCGGCCCGCACGGCTGGGACCACTCGGCGACCAACCTCGGCCGGATCAGTTCGCTCGACGACTTCGAGGGCGTCGGCGCGCTCCGCCGCCGCGTGCTCCCGCTGGTCGAGCTGCGCGCCGACTTCGCGATCTCGCGTGCCGAGCTCGCCGACCTCGAGCGCGGGGCCGACGACATCGATCTCGGCAAGCTCGACGCGGCGGCCAGGCGGATCGCCAACGCGGAGAACGTCGCGGTCTTCCACGGCTGGATCGAGGCCGGCCTACGCGGCATCGCCGAGGCCTGCACGCATCCCGCGATCGCGCTCGGGGAGGACTTCAACGCGTACTCGCGTCACGTTGCCGAGGCGGTCGAGACGCTGCTCAAGGCCGGCGTGTCGGGCCCCTACGGCCTCGCGCTCGGCCCCGACCAGTACACCGGCGTGATCCAGAGCACCGAGCACGGCGGCTACCCGCTCTTCGACCACCTCAAGAAGATCCTGTCCGGCGGCCCGATCGTCTGGGCGCCCGGCGTCCGCGGCGCGGTCGTCGCCAGCCTGCGCGGCGGCGACTTCCTGTTCGAGTCCGGCCAGGACCTCTCGATCGGCTACGACCACCACGACGCGGAAGCCGTCCACCTGTATCTGCAGGAGAGCTTCAGCTTCCGCGTCGCGACGCCTGAGGCGGCGTGCTTTCTCCAACCAGCCGGATAGGACGAAGATCGCCCAGGGGGCGCGCGTCCCTCTCCCTAGCCGAGTGCGTCTCTCACGATCTGCACCGGGTGGCGCGCGGGCCGAGACGTCCCGTGCGCGATCTGCTGCCGGCAGGAGACGCCGGTCGCGGCGATCAGCGTCTCCGCTGGTTCCCGGCGGATCGCCGGGAACAGCCGCATCCCGCCGATGCGCATCGACAGCTCGTAGTGCTCGGCCTCGAAGCCGAAGGAGCCGGCCATGCCGCAGCAGCCGGCGTCCAGCTCGACGACCTCCGCGCCCGGTAGGCGCTCCAGCAGCGCGACCGTCGAGGCGGTGCCGGCGAGCGCCTTCTGATGGCAGTGGCCGTGGAAGAGGATGCGGCGCGGACCGAGGTCCTTGAGCCGCAGCGCGCCGTCGTCGATGGCCTCCACGAGCAACTCCTCGACGAGCCGCGTGCGGGCCGCGACGCCGCGGTCGCCGAGCAGCGCGACGTGCTCCTCGCGCAGCGTCAGCAGGCACGACGGCTCGACGCCCGTGATCGTCGCCGTGCCCTGCAGGCGCTCGGTCAGCGCCTCGGCCTTGGCGTGAGCGTCGTCGAGCAGGCCCTTGGAGATCGACGCGCGCCCGCAGCAGCCGCCGCTCTCCAGCCGCACGTCGTAGCCGGCGGCGTCGAGCAGCTCGATCGCGGCGCGGCCGACGCCCGGCTCGGTGAACGTCGTGAAGGAGTCCGCGAGGAAGACGACCTCGCCACGGCTGACGGGGCTCGACGCGCGCTTGCCCGCCCAGCGGATCAGCGTCTCGCGCTCGAAGCGCGGCAGCGGGCGCCGCCGGTCGATCCCCGCGACCTTCTCCAGCAGCCGCCGCGGGACCGGCAGGTTCGACAGCGGCGCGGTCGCGGAGCCGAGCGCGTTGAGCGTGCGGATCGCGCCGAACAGCCGCGAGCGCCGCGGCGTCCCGTGGATCGCGTTGTAGTGCGAGAGGAACTCGGACTTCATCGAGGCCATGTCGACCCCGAGCGGACACTCGCTCGCGCACGCCTTGCATTCGAGGCAGAGATCGAGGATCTCATGCAGGCGCTCGTCGCCCAGCGCGGCCGCGGGGTCGGGCTCGCTCAGCGCCTTGACCAGGGCGTTCGCCCGTCCGCGGGTCGCGTGCTCCTCCTCGCGCGTCGCCATGTAGGACGGGCACATGACGCCGCTGCCGGTCTTGCGGCACGCGCCGATGCGCTGGCAGCGATCGGCGGCGCCGTGCATGCCGCCGGCGCCGAAGTCCAAGTGCGTGACGAGCGGGTTCGGTTGCGGGAGCTCGGCGTCGCGGAGGTGGAGGCCGAACGGATCGGCGTCGACCATCACGCCCGGGTTCAACACGCCGTTGGGATCGAAGAGCCCCTTCACCCGCCGCATGGCGCCGTACAGCTCGTCGCCGAAGATCCGCTGATTGAAGCGCGAACGCACGCGCCCGTCGCCGTGCTCGGAGGAGTTGACGCCCTCGAACTCCGCGACGAGGTCGACCACCTGGTCGGCGACCGTGCGCATCGTCTCGACGTGCCCCGGCTCGGAGAGATCGAGGAACGGGCGGATGTGCAGGCAGCCGACCGAGCAGTGCCCGTAGAAGCCGGCTTGGAGCCCGTGCGCGGCGAAGATCTCCTTGAAGCGCGCGACGTACTCACCGAGGCGCTCGGGCGCGACCGCGGTGTCCTCGACGAACGCGGCGGGACGCTTGCGGCCCTCGCTGGAGGCCATCAGCAGGCCGAGCCCGGCCTTGCGGACCTTGGTCAGCGCGCCCTGCTCTTCGGCCGTCTCCGCGCGCAGCGTGTGGTAGCCGTGGCCGTGCTGCTGCCAGGCACGGGTGAGCTTGTCGAGCTTGTCGCGCACCTCGGCCTCGTCGTCGGAGGCGAAGGACACGAACAGCAGCGCTGCCGGGTCGCCTTCGAGGCGGTCGGTGAAGCGCCGGTACTCGAGCTGGGAGCGCGAGAGGTTGAGGATCGTCCGGTCGATCATCTCGACCGCGGAGGGCTCCAGCGCGAGCGCGTCCTCGGTAGCCGCGATCGCCCCCAGCAACGAGTCGAAGTGCCCGACCACGAACATCTTCGCCTTGGGCAGCCGCACGAGCCCGACCGTCGCGGCGGTCGTGATCGCAAGCGTGCCCTCGGAGCCGACGAGCAGCTTGGACAGGTCGAACGGCGCCATCCGGTCCAGCCGGTAGCCGCCGGACTGGCGCCAGTGCTTCGGATAGTCCTCGGCGATCGCCCGCGCGTGCTCGCGCAGGACGGTCTCGACCCCGGTGTAGATGCGTCGCTCGAGCTTGTTCGACGGCGACGATGTCGCCGAGAAGGTGGTCCGCGAGCCGTCGCTCAAGACCACCTCGAGCTCCTGGACGTGGTCGACCGTCGTGCCGTAGACGATCGACTCGCTGCCCGAGGAGTTGTTGCCGATCATGCCCCCGAGCGTCGCCCGGTTCGAAGTCGACGTGTCCGGGCCGAAGCCGAGGCCGAAGCGCTTCGCCTCCCGGTTGAGGTCCTCCTGGACGACGCCGGGCTGCACGTGGACGCGCAGCGCGTCCACGTCGATCTCGCCGATCGCGGTCATGTGACGCGAGGTGTCGATCACCAGTCCGTGCCCGCCGGCCGCCTGGCCGGCGAGGCTCGTGCCCCCGCCGCGGGCGACGACCGGGACGCCGAGCCGCGCGGCGATGCTGACCGCGGCGGCGACGTCGTCGGCGTCGCGCGGGAACGCGACCGCCAGCGGCTCGACGGCGAACATGCTCGCGTCGCCCGCGAACAGATGCCGCGTGTACGCGTCGGCGCGAACCTCGCCCGCCAGTTCCCGGCCCAGCGTCTCCGCCAGCTCTCCCGCGACCATCCTTTGCATCCTCCCTGCTCGCTAACGTGTCGAACCAGCCTGGTGTATCGCAGCCGTCGCCATTTCCTGCAGTTCCCGGCCCGGCCAACGTCCCTGACCGGGTGTTACGCGCGATTGATGGACCCACGATCGACCGTCGGCGTCGGCGCCGCGCGGGAGCGACTCGCCGCGTGACCGCCGCGCTCGACGGCCTGCGCGTGATCGAGCTCACCCAGATCATGGCCGGCCCGTTCTGCGGGCAGGTGCTCGCGGACATGGGCGCCGACGTGATCAAGGTCGAGCCGCCCGAGACCGGTGACCAGACACGCCGCTCGATGGGCGAGGCCGCCTTCCGCGCCGTCAACCGCAACAAGCGCAGCATCGCGCTCGACCTCAAGCGATCCGAGCACGTCGCGATCCTGCACCAGCTGGTCACGACCGCGGACGTGCTGATGGAGAACTACCGCCCGGGTGTGGCGGCACGGCTGGGCGCCGACTACGAGACGCTGCGGGCGATCAACCCGCGGCTGATCCACGCCTCGATCTCCGGCTTCGGGCAGACCGGCCCGTACGCGCAGCGGCCGGGCTTCGACCTGATCGCCCAGGGCGCCGCGGGCGTGATGAGCGTCACCGGCGAGCCTGACGGCAACCCGGTCAAATGCGGCGTCCCGATCTCCGACCTCTCGGCCGGGCTGTTCTGCGCGGTCGGCATCCTCAGCGCGCTGGCCGCGCGTGAGCGCACAGGGGAGGGGCAGCAGATCGACACGTCGCTGTGGGAGGGCGCGCTCGCACTCTCGATCTGGGAGACGGCCGAGCTGTGGTCGACCGGCGTCGCGCCGCGGCCGCTGGGCTCCGCGCACCGGCTGACCGCGCCGTATCAGGCACTCAAGACCCGCGACGGGCACATCAACGTCGGCGGCAACAACCAGAAGCTGTGGGAGCGCCTGTGCGCGGTGATCGGGCGCGAGGACCTGTCCGGCGATCCGCGCTTCGCCACCAACCCCGACCGGATGGACAATCGCCCCGCGCTCGTCGTCGAGCTCGAACGGGCGCTCGCCGCCCACGACACGGCGCACTGGGTCGATACGCTGCTGGAGGCGGGCGTCCCCGCCGGGCCGATCCTCGACTACCAGCAGGTGATCGACGATCCGCACACGCAGGCGCGTGACATGGTGGTGGAGATGGAGCACCCCGAGGCCGGCACCGTGTACGGGCTGGGCATCCCGATCAAGCTGAGTGCGACGCCGGGCTCGATCCGGCGCCCCGCACCACTGCTCGGCCAGCACACCGACGAGATCCTCGCCGAGCTGCGATGAGCGACGTCACCTACGAGCGCCGCGGCGCGGCCGCGTGGATCACGTTCGACCGCCCCGAGGCGCACAACGCGATGACCTTCGCGATGTACGACCGGCTCGTCGCGCACTGCGAGGCCGTCGACGCCGACGAGAACGTACGCGTCGCCGTTCTGCGCGGCGCCGGCGGGCGCGCCTTCGTCGCCGGCACGGACATCCGCCAGTTCGCCGCCTTCGAGTCGGCCCAGGACGGACTCGTCTACGAGACCCGGATCGATGAGGTGCTGGATCGGTTGGAGGCGGTACGCAAGCCGACGATCGCGCTGATCGACGGCTTCGCGATGGGATCCGGCCTCGCGATCGCCGCGGCCTGCGACCTGCGCGTCCTCACACCCGCCGCGAAGTTCGGGATGCCGATCGCGCGCACCGTCGGCAACTGCCTGTCGATGGGCAACTACGCGCGTCTGGCGCAGGCACTCGGCAGCGCACGGTGAAGGACGTGATGTTCACGGCGCGCAGCATCGGGCCCGACGAGGCGCTCGCGATCGGCTTCGCAGCGCGGTCGTCGATGACGCCGAGCCGCGCATCTCGAACTTTGCGAGCGGCGCGCCGACCACTCGCCGATGACGCTGTGGGTGACCAAGGAGCGCTCGCCGCGCCCGCGTCGGCCGGGCGACGACCCGCTCGGCTACGGAAAGGCTTCGAGAATGTCAGCGCTTCTGGCGTCATCGGCGAACCGCGCTGATCTGGCCCCTTGGCGACGACGCCGCCCTCGACCGCTTTCCGGGCACGCGCCGGTTCGCTCGGGGTATAAACGTCAGATGCGCACGAGCGGCATCAATCACGTCAGCATCCACGCGACCGACCTCGACGCCTCCGTGCAGTTCTACGTCGACCTGCTGGACGCCGAACTGCTGGACACGCCCAACTTCGGCATCCCCGTCCAGTGGGTCGGGCTGGGGGAGACGCAGCTGCACGTCTTCCTGCGAGAGGTGACCCCGCAGCGCCATCATCACTTCGGGATCACGGTCGAGGAGCTCGAACCGGTCTTCCGGCGCGCCGAGGCACTCGGGGCGCTCGACCACGACTCCTACGGTCACCACCTGATCGAACTGCCTGGGGACGTCGCGCAGGCCTACGTGCGCGACCCCGCGGGCAACCTGATGGAGATCGATTCGCCGGGCGCCTCTCGGCTCCCGGAGGCGCTCCGCTCGCAGATGAAGCGCCTCGACGAGCTCTACCCGCAGGACGAGCGCAACCGCCGCGCCCGGCTGTACGTCAGCGGCTCCGTCACCGCGGGCTGAAGCCTTACGTGAGCGTGGGTTCGCCGGCCGCGAAGCGGATCGTTCCGCGGCCGCCGCGCTTGGCGTCATAGAGCGCGCCGTCGGCGCGTCTGAGCAGCTGGGCGAGGTCGCTGCCGTCGGCGGGGAAGGTGGCGATGCCGACGCTCGCCGCGATCGCGAACTCGTGCCCCTCGAGCGTGAACGGCATCTGCAGCGTCGCCAGCACGTCATTGGCGACGCGACGGGCGGTGGCCGCTGCGTCACCGTCGATGTCGGCGAGCAGCAGCATGAACTCGTCGCCGCCGTGGCGAGCGAGCAGATCGCTGGCGCGACAGCAGCCGGCGAGGCGTGTGGCGACCTGGCGCAGCAGCTCGTCGCCGGCGGCGTGACCGAGGGTGTCGTTGACCACCTTGAAGTGGTCGAGATCGATGTAGAGCACGGCCGCGGAGCGATCCAGCTCGAGGGCGCGGGCCAGCGCGAGCGCCACATGCTCCTCGAGCTTGGTCCGGTTCGCCAGGCCCGTGAGCCCGTCGTGGTAGGCCATGTGCCGCACGTGCTCCTGCGCGACGCGCCGGGCGGTGATGTCCTCGCCGGCGATCACCATCTCCGCGCCGGTCGTCGTCGCGACGACGCGCGCGCTCCAGCTGATCCAGCGCGTCTCGCCGCTGCGCGTGACGACCGGGTGCTCGCGCTCGTGCGCCTCCAGCGAGGAGCCGTCGATCGTGCGGGCGAAGACGGCGAGCGCCGCCTCGCGGCCATCCTCGGGAACGGCGACGTCGAACCAGCTGCGGCCCATGAGCTCGGAGTCTCGGTAGCCGAGCACCTCGCAGGTGCGCCGGTTGACCTGCTCGATCCTGGCGTCGCGGTCGAGGACGACGATCATCGTCCCGGCGACGTCGAGGTACTGCTGCGCGCGGCGGTGCTCGGTGGCGAGCTGCTCGGCGCGCCGCTCGCGGCCGTAGGCCTGCCAGACGCCCATCACCGCGGCGAAGGCCAAGGTCAGCACCTGGAGCATCGTGTGCGCGAACGGTTGTCCGATCAAGGTGCCCGCGGCGGCGGCGAAGATCAAGGTGACCGAGCCGATGATCGCCGTGAGAAGGACGGGATAGGAGATCGCGGCGAAGACCAGCGGCAGGATGAACGCGCCCATGATCGGCGTGCCCGAGCGGCCCTCGATCATGACGGCGGCCGTGATCGAGGCGATCACCATCAGGCTCCAGACCAGGAAGAACGGCTCGCGCAGGCGGGACGCGGCCAGGCGGCGGCGTCGCACGAGGAACAGTCCGCTGTTGGCGATGGCCCAGGCCAGGCACAACCCGATCAGCGGGCCACGATGCGGGCTCGCCGGTGTTTGAACGGCGTAGGCGATCACTGCGGCGGCGGTCGCGATGCCCAGCACCGCGCCGATCACGACGTCGCGTGCCCGCAGCGTGATCTCCTCGGCGTCGGTCAGCGCGCGCGCTCTCATCTCCCAGTAGATCGGCCGGAAGTCCGAAGAACGGAGCTGGTGAGCGCCTTGCAGCCCGCAGGAGAGTCTTTCTGACCGGCGAAAGCGAGGTTCGGCGCCATGTTGGACCTCCTCACGCTCGACCCCGCCCGCCAGTCCGCCGACCGGCGCGTCGCGCTCGTCGCGGGGTTCGGCGCGGTCGTCATCCTCACGCTTGCGGCGGTCACCTCCGGCGGCGGCGGCTGGGCACTCGCGATCGGCGGCGCGCTCTGCCTCGCGGGCCTGCCCTGGCTGTTCGCCTTCGGCGCTCGCTGGCGCCTGCTCGACGACGCCCTCGACGGCGTCCCCTTCCTCTGGCGCGGCGATCGCAGCGGCGTCTGGGCCACCGCCCCGGTCGCGGGAGCGCTCGCGACGCTCGTGCTCGTCGCCGCCCTCGGCTTCCCGAGCCTGATCGCCCTGCTCGCGTGTCTCACCGGCGCGACCGCCTACACGGCCCTGCTCGCCTTCGCCGAGGCCCACTACGAACGCAGGATCCTCCTGGACCTCACCGTCCTCGAGCTCCGCTTCCAGCGGATCGCCGACACGCGTGGCCCGCTAGGAGAACGGCGGCGCGGCGTTGGCTCCGCGGACGGTGACCTCAAAGTGCAGGTGGGGGCCGGTGGAGACGCCGGTGGAGCCGACCCGGCCGACCTGGCCGCCGGCGTTCACGTAGCTGCCGCGGGTGACGAGCGCGGCTGAGAGGTGGGCGTAGCGGGTGCGGACGCCGTTGCCGTGGTCGAGCAGGATGGTGAGGCCCCAGCCGTCGTTGTAGCCGGCGAAGATCACGCGGCCCGCGGCGGCGGCGGTGACCGCCGTGCCCGTGGCGGCGGGGAAGTCCAGGCCGGCGTGGAAGCGGTTGCCGCGCGGGCCGTAGCGGTCGCCGAGCGGTGCGTTGATCGGGCGGCGCAGAGCGGGCGAGGTGACCGGGGGTCGGGCGAGCGCGGAAAGCGTCGCCGGGCCGGCGACGCCGTCGGCGGCGAGGCCGGCGAAGGCCTGCAGGCGGCGCACCGCATTCGTCGTCTGCGCGCCGAAGCCGCCGTCGACGGTGCCGAGCGGGAAGCCGTGCGTCTCGAGCGCGAACTGCAGGGCCGCGACGTCCCAGCCGCTCGCGCCCGCGCTCAGCGGCCGGCTGCCGACCGGGTGGCGGCCCGGCGCGCCGAGGGCGCGGCGCGTCTGCGGGCCGACGATGCCGTCGGCGACGAGGCCCGCGCGCGCCTGGATACGCCGTACTCCCCGCTCCGTCCCGGGGCCGGCGAGCCCGTCGACGGCGCCGTCATAGACGGCGTGGGCTCGCAGCGCGACCTGCAGCGCGGCGACACGCGAGCTGGCGGCGAATGCGGACGCGGGGGCGAGAAGGCACGCCGCGACCGCCACCGCGGACATCCAGATCCGGAACGGCAGCACTTCGGGCAAAAGGTTCTCGCGCTGACAATCGACTCCTGCCCCGATCCGCGGATTGGCGCGGCGGCGTCAGGCGCTGCTGCGCGACCGGGCGATCACCCGCGTGCCGTGGCGCGGGGAGAAGGTGACGTTGCGCCGGGCCACGCGCTCGGCGCGACGGCCGACCGGGCGCAGGTCGAAGCGGCGCAGGATCACGCCCAGCACGACCCGCATCTCCATCTCCGCGAACGCGGCCCCGAGGCAGCGGCGCACGCCGCCGCCGTAGGGGATCCAGGTGTAGGTGGACGGCGGACGCTCCAGGAAGCGCTCCGGGCGAAACGCGTAGGGCTCCGGGTACGACGCGGCGCGCGTGTGGGCGAGCCAGATCGCCGGTGTCACGTCCGTGCCCGCAGGGATCGACACGCCGTCCGCCTCGAGGTCGGTGACGAGCCGGCGGCCGGCCAGCGGCACGACCGGGCGCAGCCGCAGCGACTCGGCGATGACCGCGCGCAGGTAGTCCTCGTCCCCGGACTGCGCACGGGCCAGCACGTCCGGGTTGCGCGTCAGCAGGTCGAGCGTCCACGCCAGCCCCGTCGCCGTCGTCTCGTGCCCGGCGAGCAGCAGCGTCATCAATTGGTCGCGGATCTCCCGGTCGTCCATCGCGCTGCCGTCCTCGAAGCGCGCGGCGACGAACAGCGAGCAGATGTCGGACCCTCCCGGCGCGCGGCGCCGCGCGGCGATCTCGCTCAACAGCAGCGTGTCGATCTCCTCGGCCTGCTGCCGCAGCCGATCGAGTTGCTTGCTGCGCCCGAACAGCACCGCCACCTGCAGCTGCGTCGAGACCGTGGCGGACAGGAGGTCGCGCAGGAGGTCATGGAGCGGCCCGCGCTCGCTGACGCCGAAGACGGCGCGCAGGATGACCGTGAGCGTGATCGCCTGCATACTCGGATGCACGGGGAACGCGACCCCGATGGGCCAGTCGTCGAGCTCGCGCTCGGCGGCATCGAGCACGACCGGCTCGTAGGCGCGCATGCGGTCGCCGTGAAACGGCGGCAGCATCACCTTGCGGCGCGAGAGGTGCTCGCTCCCCTCCAGCAGCAGCAGTGACCGCGCGCCCACCAAGGGTCCCAGCGTCACGACCCGTCCGGGCGGCAGGTTGTGCCGCCGCTCGGAATAGAGCGCACGGATGACCTCGGGCGAGGACACCATCACCAGCGGCGTCTTGAAGCCCTGGAACATCACGCTGAACGTGTCGCCGTACTGGCGGCGGCACGCCTCGAGAAACGCGATCGGCCGCGCGAGCCAGCGCGCGGTCTGGATCGCGGGCGAGGAGGTAGGGCCGGCCGGGAGCGCGCTCACCCGGCCGACCGTACCGGTTAGAGGATCAGATCGGGGAGGAAGGCCGGGCCATGCCCTCGGCGAGGTCGCCGAAGCCGGGGGCGATGATCGCACCGGGCTGCGCGATCAGCTCCTCCGCGACGATGGCCTCGGTGGTGAGCAGCAATCCGGCGACGGACGCGGCGTGCTCGAGCGCGAGCCGCGTCACCCGGACGGGGTCGATGACGCCCTTCTCGTAGAGGTCGCCGAACTCGCCGGTGAGCGCATTCAAGCCGTGCCCGTCGGGCATCGCGCGGACCTGATCGATCGTCGCCTGCCCGTCGTAGCCGGCGTTGGAGGCGATCCAGTACAGCGGCTCGCTGAGCACGTTGCCGACGATCTTGGCGCCGCGGGCATAGTCGCCCTCGAGCGTGAGCGCGTCCAACGCGCCCCGCGACCGCAGCAGCGCGGTGCCGCCGCCGGGGACGACGCCCTCGGACATCGCCGCCTGGGTCGCGGCCAGCGCACCCTCGGTGCGCCGGAAGCGCTCCTGCTGGGCGACCACGGACGGCGCGCCGACGCGGATCACGGCCAGCTTGGCCGAGAGCCGGGCGATGCGCTCCGAGAGGATCTCGACGTCGCGATCGTGTACCGCGCGCCCGAGCTCGACGCGCAGCTGCGCCAGTCGCCCGGAGACCGCCTCCTCCGTACCGCCGCCTTCGATGAAGGTGCACTCGTCGGCCGTGACGATCACGCGCCCAGCGGTGCCGAAGTGCTCGATCGTCACGTCGTCGAGCGAGAGCCCTGCCTCCTCGGCGATGACGGTGCCGCCGCAGAACGCGGCGATGTCGCCGAGGTGCTGGATGCGGCGGTGCCCGAAGCCGGGTGCGCGCACGGCGACCGCCTCGAGCGTGCCGTGCTGCGTGTTGGACACGAGCATCCCGAGCGCGCTCGCCTCGGCGTTCTCGCACAGGATGATGATCGGCCGCGGGTCCTTCGCGAGCGCGTTGAGGATCGGCAGGAGATCGTTCGGATGCTTGAGCGCCTTGTTCGTCATGAAGACGTACGGGTTCTCGAAGACCGTCTCCATCCGGTGCACGTCGCGCACCATGTACTGCGAGAGCCAGCCGTTCTCGACCACGACGCCCTCGACGAAGCGCACGCCGATGCCCGGCTCGTCGGACTCCTCGATCGTCACGACGCCCTCGGCGCCGACGTGCGTCAGCGCCTCGGCGACGATGCCGCCGATGACCTCGTCCTCCTTGGCGGCGATCGTCGCGACGTGCACGAGCTCGTCGCCCTCGACCGTGCGCGCGACCCGCTGCAGCTCCGCGACAATGGCCGCGGTCGCCTCCTCGATGCCGCGTCGCAGCAGCATCGGGTTGGCGCCTTCGTCGAGCGCGTGCATGCCTTCACGAACGATCGCCTGGGCGAGCAGCGTCGCCGTCGTCGTCCCGTCGCCTGTCAGATCCGAGGTCTTGTTGGCGACCTCGCGGACGAGCTGGGCGCCCATGTTCCGGTACTGGTCGGAGAGCTCGATCTCGCGAGCGATCGTGACGCCGTCGTTGGTGATCGTCGGCGGCCCTGCGAGCCGCTCGAGTACGACGTTGCGGCCCTTGGGACCGAGCGTCACCTTGACGGTGTTGGCCAGTGCGTCGACGCCGTCCTGCAGCAGTCGACGCGCCTCGTGATTGAAGTACAGGCGCTTGCCCATTGGTGTGGTTGCCCTCCTAGGCCGGGACGAGAATGCCGCGGCCCTGGAGCCGCCCATTGTCCAGATCGGCCATCGCGTCATTGATGGCGTCGAGCGGGTACTGCGAGGTGTGGAGCGTGACCTTGCCCTGCGCGGTCAGCGTCATCAGGTCCTGGAGATCGATGTAGGTCCCGACGAGGTTCCCGATGAAGGAGATCTCGCGCGAGATGATGTCGATCGTCGGGACGTTGATGTTCTCGCCGTAGCCGATGACGTAGTAGAAGCCGCCGTCCTGGACCATGGCGACGCCGTCCTCGATCGCGCCCTTCTCGCCGACGAAGTCGATGATCGCGTCGGCGCCCATCCCGTCCGTCAGCTCCTGGACGAGGTCGCGCTGCTTGCCGTCGACCTGGACCAGATGGTCCGCACCGAGTTCCTTGGCGAGCGCCAGGGCCTTCTCGGACGGGTCGACGACGATGATCTCCGTCGGCGTGTAGGCCTTCAGGCACTGGATGCCGATGTGGCCCAGGCCGCCGGCGCCGATCACGACGGTCTTGGTGCCGGCGCCGAGGATCGGGATCGCCTTCTTGACGGCGTGGATCGCGGTCAGGCCGGCGTCGGCCAGCGCGGCGATGTCGGTCGGGTGCAGCGACGGGTCGAGCTTGACCACCGAGCGCGCGCTGACGTGTGCAGGAACTCCGCGAAGCCGCCGTCACGGCCGATCCCCGGGAACTCCCCGTTGATGCAGTGCATGTCGTCGCCCTTGCGGCAGGGCCGGCACAGCCCGCACGAGATGAACGGGTGCACGATCACGGTGTCGCCGACCTCGACGTTGGTCACGCCGGAGCCGACCTCGTGGATCCAGCCCGCGTTCTCGTGGCCGGGCACGTACGGGAGGACGACCTGGGACTTCTCCGCCCATTGGCCTTCCTGGATGTGCAGATCGGTCCGGCAGAGCCCCGCCGCGCCGACCTTGACGATCACGTCCAGCGGCCCGAGGATCTTCGGCTCGTCGATCTCCTCGACCTTCAAAGCTTCGTGGTACTTGTGCAGACCGAGCAGCCTTCACGCAAGCCTCCATTCAGTAGTGGCGCGGGAGCGAGCCGCCAGGCGAACTGCCGCTCGATACATCGCAGCGCGGGCGCGGGTCATGCGGCGACTCCCTCCTCCGAATAGCGGACCCGCAGCAGATCGCGGCACATGCCGCCGTTGGTCTCCAGCGAGAGCGCGGTGAGCGACGCCATCCGCTTGAAGCGGGGGATCTCGTCCGCGGTCACGGGCGTGCCATCGCCCTTCACGAACGCCGGCGCGGCGTCGTCGGCGTCGTAGCCCGAGCTCGCGCCGCAGCTCGCGGCAGCGCTCGGCGTCAAGCCCGTCAGCTCGCCGAGCGTCGGCGCTCGCCGGGTCGGGGACGGTCTTCAGCAGTCGCCCCTGCCGGGCGACCAGCGCCTTGCGCTGAAACAGCGCCCGCAGCGCGTCCAGCTCGCCCCGGGTCTCGCCCGGGGAAGGCGTCGCGAGAACCCGTCGCCCGCCCGCGACCGCGGTGTTGATCTCGTCGCCCGTGTAGTGGTCATCGAGCTCGATCGAGCACCTGCCCGCACCCGGGCACGCGGTCGACCGCGGCCCGGGCGTCGGCGGCCATCAGGAAGGCGAAGTTCGGTGCGCACTGCGGCGTTGGCAGCCGCAGGCGCACCGAGACATCACCTGCTCGGGTCACGACCAAGGAGCCGACGAAACCGAGCGTGGTGATCGGTTCGTCGAGCTCCGGGTCGTAGACCGTCCCGAGCTGCTCGAGAACTCGGGAGCGGAGGTTCACGCGACGCCCACGGCGCTTTCGTGGGAGGCCGGCTCCTCCGCCGGCACGGGGTCGCGCAGCTCCTCGGGCACCTCGACGCCGTACAGCTTGGCGGCGTTGAGGCCGAGGATCTTCTTCTTGCCTTCTCGTCCAGGCGCGGGAAGTCCGCGTAGGCCGAGCTCGTCGGGCATCTCCCAGTCCAGGAGCCCTCGATCTGCCACTTCGGCTCCCAGATGCCGTAGTCGGAGCCGAACAGCATCTTGTCCTCGCCGACCCAGAACAGCAGCTCGCCCATGACCTTCGCGAAGAACTTCGGGCGGGCGTGCATCAGGCCGCCGACGACGACCGACAGGCCGGCGTAGACGTTGGGCTCCTGCGTCGCCATGAAGCAGAAGTCCTCGATCCGCGGCAGCCCGACATGCTCGACGATGAAGTTGAGCTGGCCGTTGTAATCGGTCGCCACGTGGTCGACGTCGGAGACGTCGAACGCGTCCTTGTCCAGCGGCCAGATCGTCGGGCCCTTGTGGACGTGGATGTTGGTGATCCCGAGCTCGATGCACTTCTCGAAGAACGGCTTCGCCGACTCGTCGGTGAGCTTCCACCCGCGCGAGCCTTCGTGCCACTCGGCGGTGTAGAGCTTGACGCCCTTGAGGTCGTACTTGGCGTTGTCGGCCTCGAGCTGCTCGAGCCCGGCCGTGCCCTCACGCGGGTCCCAGCGGCCGTTGACGATCAACTTGCCCGGGAAGCGATCCAGCAGCGACGGCGTTCTGTCTCGATGTCGTTGAAGCCGTCGTGTACCACTCCTTCAGGTACGTCGACTGGAAGACGGCCTTGTCGACGCCGCCGTTGGTGAAGACGTCCTTCTCGAAGTCGTCGGCCGAGTACTTCATGGAAGTGCTCGATCGACCAATGCGTCTCCGGCGGCCCGAGCCCCTGGTACGCGTGGAAGCACTCGATCCAGCCCTTCGCGTACTCCTCGTGGCCCTTGACCCAGTTCTCCGGGCTCGCGTCCCAGAAGTGCAGATGGCTGAATCGAAGATGAAGTACTTCTCGCCGTCCTTCTCGTACATGCAGCTCCTCCTACTCGACGACTTGGAGGTCGAAGTCGATGTACTCGGCGGCGTCCTCCGGGTTGGCGAACATCACGACGCGATCGTCGAGAACAACCATACGCCCGTAGTGGGTGCTCATGATCTCTTCGAAGTCGTTGTTGCCGAAGTCGTCCCAGCCCAGCGCCTCCGCGATCTCCTCGTAGTCGAAGTCGATCCGGTTGACGCCGTCGACGCGGATCATCGACGGCAGCTCGGTGATCGTGATGTTCTCCTTGCCGCGCATCACGTCGGCCACCACGTAGCCGACCTGATTGTTCATCAGCGTCACGCCCGCCTTGTTGGAGGACGTG
This sequence comes from uncultured Solirubrobacteraceae bacterium, assembly GCA_963848475.1. Lineage (GTDB taxonomy): Bacteria > Actinomycetota > Thermoleophilia > Solirubrobacterales > Solirubrobacteraceae > Solirubrobacter. Next base: position 397,237 of record CAWKDW010000020.1, read on the forward strand.
GGATCGGAGGTGAACTGCGTCATGGAGTGACTCCCTTCGGGGTCTCGAGGCCGAGGTCCGAGACGAGGCTGTCGAAGCGCAGACGCGAGCGCTCGAACGAGTCCTCGAAGCGAATGACCTTCTCGGAGATCTGCGACCAGATCGGCTGCAGGTGGCGCGCCGGCGTTGACGGCCTTCGGCGTCCACTCCTCGAGCCAGCCCTGCATCGTCGCCTTGTTGGCGTCGCCGTTCTCCTCGTCGTCGGCGAGCATGCGGAACAGCGCACGGGCCCCGCGCTGCTCGCGCGCGGCGTCGGACTCGCCGGCGCCCATGATCGTCGGCGTCACGAAGTCGCCCTGAAGCGCGGCGGCCTGCATGACGAAGCCGGAGCGGAAGAGCTCGCCGATCAGCGGCTCGAACACCACGGTCGTGGCGAAGAACGCCTCCGACCAGTCGCGGATGCCCGTCAGGCCCTCGACCAGCTCACGCGTCGGCTGCCAGATCGGGTCGTCCTGCCACGTCGCGATGTGGGCCTTGTCCTCGAACCCTCGATCTCCTCCGAGAGCGCGAGGTTGTAGAGGATCAGGTCCTGCGCGAAGCGCAGCTTGTGCACCGCGCCGACACAGATCGCGTTGTTGATCATGTTCGTCGGTGCATCGCGCTGGGCCGGCGTGTAGACGTGCATGCCGATGCCCTGCTCGAGGTGCGCCCACGCGAACACGTGGTGCGCCAGGACCTTGACCCACGCGGGGTTCATGGCCTGGAACACGTGCCCGGTCCGGCCATGCTCGATGTTCTGGGAGATCTGGCGGACGACGTTCGCGTTGTTGCGATAGATCGTCTGCTCCCACTCCTCGTTGGGATCGAGGAACGTGTGCCAGTTGGTCGACTTCAGCGCAGACCATTTCTGCGGATAGCCGGAGTCGCCGTTGGCGAAGGCGTAGACCCAACCCTGCGTCAGGTGACGCGCCGGGTCGGGCTGGACGTCCATCGTGACGTCCTCATAGACGGTCGCGCGGCGCTTGCGCGGCTCGAAGTAGTTGTAGCTGCGGCTCTGCCAGGAGGGGAACTCCTGCGCCCCTGCCTCGGCGTCCGTGAACACAGGCTTGGGGACGCTGCGTTCCTTGACCTCTGTCGCCATGGGTCTCCTCACTCGTCCGCTGTGGTGGTGAACTTGTCGAAATAGATGTGCGCTTCGGGGACGCCCTTGCGCTCGAGCAGCGCGATGGTCGCCTCGACCATCGGGGGCGGCCCGCAGACGTAGGCGTCCACTTCGGTGACGTCGCCCTCGAGGCGCTCGACGACGTCGGTGATAAGTCCGGATTCGCCCTTCCAGCCGTTGCTGTCCTCGGACAGCGCGGGGACGAAGCCGCATGGCAGCGTCCCCAGCTCCTCGAGCTGGAAGAGGTCGACCTCGGTGCGGGCGCCGTAGTAGTAGGCCGCCTCGCGCGGGCTCTCGATCTCCTGCATGTGCCGCAGGAGCGAGAGGATCGGCGCCATGCCGGCGCCGCCGCCGATGAACAGCAGCCGCCGCGGCGAGCTCGGCCGCAGCGTGAAGACCCCGTACGGCCCGGTGACGTCGATCTTGTCGCCGGGTTTGATCTCGACCGCTCTTGAGCAGGCCCGAGAACAGGCCGCCCTCGTAGTGCTTGATCATGAACTCGAGCGTGTCCGGGTCCGTGTTGGCCATCGAGAACGAGCGGTGGTGCTCCGTGCCCGGGACGTTGATGTCGACGTACTGCCCCGGCTTGAACTCCAGCGGCTCCTCGGGCCTGAGCTTGAGGCCGAAGATGTCCGACGTCAGCGACTCGACCGACTCGACGACGGTGGAGACCGTCCGCGGCGGCGTGCCGCCGTGGATGATCTCCTCGTCGTAGTTGATCAGCTCGATCTCGAGGTCGGAGTAGGGGTGGGCGCGGCACAGCAGCGTCCACCCCTCGGCCTCCTCGAAATCGGGCAGCGCGAACGTCGAATAGCGGTCGAGATCGACCTCGCCGTCGAGGATGAACGACTTGCACGCCGAGCATTGGCCCTCTTTGCAGCCGTGCATGAGCATGATGCCCTGCCGGAAGGCGGCGTTGAGGATGGTCTCGGACTCGTCGACCTCGATCTCGATGCCGACGGGCTCGAAACGAACGGTGTGCGTCTTGTCACTCACGACGGCGCGGTCCTCTTAGGCCGCGGCCGGCCGGCCGGCCGGCCCGCCGCGCTTGTACTCGGCCATGTGCTGCTCGCGCTCCTCGGGCGACATCTGGTTCAGCAGCACGTTGGGGCTGTTGAGCGTGATGCCCTTGACCTCGTCCAGCGTCCACATCTTCTTCGGGTCCAGATTCAGATGCGGCTGCGGGATCAGGGTGTGGCCGTCGTCGCGGACGTAGCCGAGCGAGTCCTGCATGATCTCGGCGAGGTCCTTGCCGTGATGCAGGGTCTCCCACTCGCGCACGCCGGAGAGCTTGCCCATCGACGGGGTCGGGCGGCCTTCGTACTCGGGCCGGAACGCGACCGCGTCCGTCCAGTGGCAGGTCTCCGAGCAGTACGTGCGGACCTGGCCGTCGACCTCGTCCATGACCGTGTCCTCACGGATCAGGCACGGCACCATGCACGTCCAGCACCGGTGCGGGTACTGGTAGTTGGCCTCGGCCTCGAACGCGATCGGCTTGTGGCCGTTCTTGACGGAGAGGTCGGAGTACTTCTCCCACCACTTGCCGTACTTGTCGTACCAGCCCGGGTACTTGAACTCGAACCACTCGAAGTCCTTGTCGTCCATCGCGTCGATGCGCCAGTAGTTGGCGAACCAGCCCGTCGCGAAGAACTGGGCGACCTCGTGGATGTAGCCCTTGTTCCAGATCCGGTTCCAGGACTCCTCGACCAGATCGTGCGGGATCGTGAGCCCGTACTTCTCCAGCGGCACGAGGTAGGACCGGTAGTAGTCGTCGTAGATCCAGCGGCGCCAGGCCTCCGCGTAGGACTCGCGGTCCTTGCGGCGGTCCTTGGTGCCGTACTCGATGAACGTGCCGATGGCGGCGTCCACGACGGCGTGGTTGTTCCACCAGGCGTAGCGCAGATCGCGCTCGAGCAGCTGGCGGTTGCGCTCGTCCGCGAGCGCCATGAGGATGATCGAGTAGCCGTTGGAGATGTGGCGGCTCTCGTCGGACTGCACCGAGTGGAACACGGTCGGCAGCAGGTAGTCGCCGTTGGCCGCGGCCTCGCCGGGCATGGCGACGAAGAGGACGTTCGTGAACGCCGTCTCGGCGACGATCGTCAGGTAGACGTTCGCGGCAGTGATCGCGTCACCCGTGATGAAGCCCTCGCCGAACTGCCGGCCGATCGTGCCGGCGTAGCAGTTCGCGAACCCCTTCTCGGTCAGGTCGAAACCGGCCGGATCGATGTAGTGGTTCATGTACAGCCGCTTGAGGTTCATCTGGATCGTCGAGTGGCGCACCTCGTCGATCATCTGGATGGCGAGCCCGTTGTGGACCTCGGGGTTCGGCACCGCGTTGATGGCCAGCGGCATGGCGCGGGCGGCGGAGATCTCCGGGAACGGGATGATGCTCAGGAAGAGCTTCTGCCATTCCATCCAGCGCTGCTGGACCTGACGGAACATGTTGCCGCGGATCGCGCCGTCCATCGCGCCGAAGACGCGATTGTCCTTCTCTTCTTCCATCGGGAAGTAGGAGCGCAGGACCTGCTTCAGCGGGTCCTTCTTGGGAGCCTTCTCGAACGTGTAGTCGGTCGGGTACTTGTCGACCGGGGTAACGAACGTGGGATCCCAGGACAGCTCCTGGATCTTCTGATGGGCCTTCGTGATGCTTGCTCGGCTCACGTTTGCCTACCTCCTTTGGCGCATGCGACGTTTCACCGCAAGGTGCTCGGTACCGGACGCTAGGCCCGCGGTGTGAGATGGATCAAGAACTTCGCGACGATCCGCACATGCCTGGAATCCGACGATGTCGCGGAGGGTCTCTTGGAGCGCCGGACGCTCCTCATCGAAGGCGCGAACCGACATCGAGATGCCGATCACGCCGAGAAACCGGCGGTCCTCATCGAGGACGGGGGCGGCGATACAGCAGAAATCGGGGGCGATCTCCTCGCGGTCGACCGCGATGCCGGTGCGGCGAACGCGCCGCAGGTCGGCGCGCAGGACGTCCGGCTCGGTGATCGTGGCGGGGGTGAAGCGGCGCAGGCCGGCGGTCAAGTAGCGCTCCAGCGCATCCGCGGGGGCGCGGGCCAGCACGACCTTGCCCATCGCGAGCGCGTGGGCGTTGTCGCGGATGTCGGGGCTCATGCCGGGAAGCTTGGGCATGCCCTGCAGGCCGCGCTCGAGGACGACGCGCAGCTGGTTGCCGCGCAGCACGGCCAGGTAGGCGCGCTTGTGCGTGCGGGCGAGGAGGTCCTCGACCAGCCCGGTGAGGTTGTCGCCCTCGGACTCCTGCGCGACCGTCGCGCGGAAGCCGGGGGCGAGGTGGTACAGCCCGCCGGGGAGGCGCTCCGCGACCTTTTCGTCGCACAGGCTGGCGAGCAGGTTGTAGGCGGTGGAGACGCTCTTGCCGAGCGTCTCCGCGACCTCGTCGGCGCGGACGCCGTCGGGGGCGCGGGCAAGGAGCCACGTGACGCTGAGCGCGGCACGTGCGGTGCTCAGTCCACGATGTGACCTTGTCGCCTGCTGCATCCCCGCGGTCTCTCCTCCCGAGGCTGGATCGAATACTCCTTGACCCAGTACACCACCGCAGGCGTTACATCAGCGTTGCACGGCGCAGCTCACCGACCCGGGCGGCGCAGAGTGAGCGGCGCGGATCGCGGAACTCGAGCTGGGTCAGCAGCCGCTTCCAGGCTCCAAGGTCCTCCTCGCCCGTCCTGGACTGCACCCAGGCCCACAGCGCCTCGGTGTCCTCGGCGGTCATGACGGCCTGGCGCAACCAGGTGTCCAGGCGCTCGCGCTCGCGCACGACGCCCGGAGCTTCAGAGCTCGGCAGCAGCGGGCCGGCGTAGGCCTCGGCGGCCTCGCGGACGGCGCCGCCGGCCAGCAGGCCTTCGATCCGGCGCACGTCGGTCTCGAGGTCGCACGTGAGCCGGTAGCGGTCGGTGTCGATCCACGGGCCCAGCAGCTTGCGCAGGCGCGAGACCTCGACGCGCACGCTGGACACGCTGCCGCCGTCGCCGTGCAGGTCCGCGCACAGCGTGTCGGCGCTCATCCCGTTGGGGTTCGCGCACAGCAGCGCGAGGATCTCCGCCAGCCGCGGCCGCAGCTCGGTCACGCGGTCGCCGATCTCGAGCGTCGCGCGGTCGCGGCCGAGGAAGCCGAGCTTCAGGCAGGGGCGCGCGATCGAGGTGACGCGGCGCGACTCGACCGCATGCACCACGAAGGCCTCGAGCGTGGGGGAGACGGGCTCGGCGACCGCGGAGTCGCCGGAAGGAAGGATCAGCGACCCGCCGCCGGGCGGGATCGCGAGCCGGCCGGCCACGCCCCAGCCGGCGGGGATGCTGCCGATCGCGCGGCCCGACGGCGTGACGAGGGCGCGCGTGTCGGGCGCCGCGGCGATGCGGGCGCCGTAGCGCGCGTGCAGCCGCGCGTCGCGCTCCTGCAACGCCAGCTGCAGGCTCGCCTCGACGGCGCGGGCGGTCGCGGTGGCCACCGCGAGGCTGTGCGGGTGCACGGTCGACAGGTCGCCCGTGAGGTCGATCACGCCGATCACCGCGCCCGTGTCAGGATCGTGGATCGGCGCCGCGCTGCACGTCCAGCGCTGCACCGGGTCGCTGAAGTGCTCGGGCCCGAAGACCTGGACCGCGTGGTCGAGCGCGATCGCGGTGCCGATCGCGTTCGTCCCCGCGCCGCCCTCGCTCCACAGCGTGCCGGCGGCGAAGTTCATGTCACCCGCGGCGCGCAGGCGCACGGCCGCGCTGCCTTCGATCGTCAGCAGCATCCCGTTCGCGTCGCTGACGACGATCAGGTAGCCGGCCTCGTCGGCGATCGCCGACAGGCACTCATGGATCAGCGGCGCGACGCCCGCGAGCGGGCTGTCCTCCCACTGCTCGTGAGCCTCGCCCTCGTCGGCGACGACGGGCGCCAGGCGGCCGCCGGTGGGATCGACCCCGGCCGCGGACGAGCGGCGCCACGAATCGGCGATCGATTCACGGACGAGCTGGGGATCCTCCTCGTCGTCGTCGGCCATGAACCGCTCCCACGCGAATCGCAGTTCCTGCGCGCGTACTTTGGGAGTGGTCCCGGCGTCAACGGCGAGCCAACTGTTTTGACTCACAGCAATCCACAGTACACGCGATTCGCAGAAACGTGGAGGTTGTTGACGTGGGAGTTATGAGGGTGTTGGGTGCTCGTGCGTGAAGTCCTACCGGATGTTCATCGGCGGGGAGTGGGTCGATGCACGCTCTGGTGCCACGTTTGAGACCGTCAACCCGTACACGTGTCAACCGTGGGCGACGATCCCTCGCGGCGGAGCCGAGGATGTCGACGCGGCGGTCCGAGCAGCACGTGGCGCGTTCGAAATCTGGGGAAAGACGACCGCCATTTCGCGCGCGCGGCTTCTCCGCAGGCTCGCCGAGCTGATCGCCGAGAACGCCTCGCGGATCGCCGTGGTCGAGACGACCGACAACGGCAAGCTGATCCGCGAGATGGAGGGTCAGCTGCGGGGGCTGGCCGACTACTACCACTACTACGCGGGCGCGGCCGACAAGGTCGGCGGCGAGACGCTGCCCGCCGATCGCGACAACTTCTTCGTCTACACCCTGCGTGAGCCGCTGGGCGTCGTCGCGGCGATCACGCCCTGGAACTCGCCGATCCTGCTGATGTCCTGGAAGGCGGCGCCGGCGCTGGCGGCTGGGTGCACGATCGTCGTCAAGCCCGCCGAGCAGGCGCCGGCCTCGACGCTCGAGTTCGCCGCGCTGGTCGAGGAGGCCGGCTTCCCGCCCGGCGTCTTCAACGTCGTCACCGGCTACGGCGGCGAGGCGGGCGCGCCGCTGGTCGCGCACCCCGGCGTCGACAAGGTCGCCTTCACGGGCGGGACGGCGACCGGCAAGGCGGTGATGAAGGGCGCCGCCGATCACCTCGCGCGCGTGACGCTCGAGCTCGGCGGCAAGTCACCCAACATCGTCTTCGAGGACGCCGACCTCGACGCTGCCGCCAACGGCGTCGTCGCGGGCATCTTCGCCGCGACGGGGCAGACCTGCATGGCCGGCTCGCGGCTGTTCGTGCAGGACTCGATCCACGACGAGTTCGTCGAGCGCCTGGCCGCGCGGGCGCGTACGATCCGGCTCGGCGATCCGCTCGATCCCGAGACCGAGATGGGCCCGGTCGCATTCGAGGGGCACCTGCAGCACGTGATGGGCGCGATCGCCTCCGCGACGGCCGAGGGGGCGCGGCTGGTCACCGGTGGAGGGCGCCCCGACGGACCCGGCTTCTTCGTCGAGCCGACGATCTTCGGCGACGTGGAGAACGGCATGGGGATCGCGCGCGACGAGGTCTTCGGCCCGGTGCTCGCGGCGCTGCGCTTCACCGACGAGGACGACGCGGTCGCCCTGGCCAACGCGACCGAGTTCGGGCTCGCGGCGGGCGTCTGGACGCGCGACGTCCAGCGCGCGCACCGGATGGCGCGCGCGTTGCGCGCCGGCACCGTCTGGGTCAACGCCTACCGCGCCGTCGGCCCGATGGCGCCGTTCGGCGGCTACAAGTCCTCCGGGCATGGGCCGCGAGAACGGCCTGCAGGCCGTCGCCGAGTACACCGAGCTCAAGACCGTCTGGATCGAGCTCACCGGCGCCACCCGCGACCCGTTCCAGCTGGGCTAGCGCCGCGTCTCGATCAGCTCGTCGGCGGGGCTTGCGCCCGCGGCGGCCTCTTCGACCGCGAGATCGGTGACCGCCTTGTTGGTGCCGCGCAGCGGCACCTCCTTCAGGAACAGGGCGAGCACGAAGGCGATCAGGGTCAGTGCCGAGCCGACGAGGAACACGGGTTGCAGCGCGTTGACGAACGCCAGCAGGAAGTCTTCGCGCATCGCGGGGGCGAGCGAGTGGACCTGCTCCGGGCTGATGTTGATCCCACCGGAGAAGCGGGCGGCGGTGGCCGGGCCGAGGTCGGCGAGCTCTGAGGTCAGGCGCGTGGCGAAGATCGCGCCGAAGAGCGCGACGCCGAGCGAGCCGCCCATCGAGCGGAAGAACGTCGCGGTCGAGGTGGCCACACCGATGTCGCGCGGCTCGACGTCGTTCTGGACGACGAGCACGATCACCTGCATCACGAGGCCGAGCCCGACGCCGACGATCAGCATGTAGACCGATGCCACCCACGGCGGCGTGTCGACCTCGAGCCGTGAGAGCAGGAAGAGGCCGACCGTCGTGACGGCGGTGCCGGCGATCGGGAACGGCTTGTAGCGGCCCATGCGGGTGATCGCGCGGCCGGAGAGGATGCTCGCGGTCAGCAGGCCGAACATCAGCGGCAGCATGCGCAGGCCGGAGCTCGTCGGGCTGACGCCGTAGACGAGCTGCAGGAAGAGCGGGATGAAGATGATCGCGCCGAACATCGCGAGGCCGATCACGAAGCCGAGCGAGGAGGCGACGCTGAAGACGGCCGAGCGGAACAGCTTCAGCGGGACGATCGGCTCCTTCGCGCGCTGCTCCTGGGTGATGAAGAGCGCGAGCAGCACGAGGCCGGCGATGCCGAGGCCGACGATCTGCGGCGATGCCCAGTCGTACTCGTTGCCGCCCCAGGTGGTGAGCAGGATCAGCGAGCTCACGCCCGCGGTCAGCAGCACGGCGCCGAGGTAGTCGATCTTGTGGCGTTGCGACGGCACGTGCAGGTGCAGGCGGAACACGACGACGAGCACCGCGACGAGGCCGATCGGCATGTTCACGAAGAAGACCCAGCGCCAGGAGAGCGTCTCGACGAGGAAGCCGCCGAGCAGCGGGCCCGCGATCGACGCGACGGCGAACACGGAGCCGATCAGGCCCATGTAGCGGCCGCGCTCACGCGGCGGCACGATCTCGGCGATGATCGCCTGCGCGCCGACCATCAGGCCGCCGGCGCCGAGGCCCTGGATCGCCCGGAACGCGATCAGCTCGCCCATCGTCTGGCTCAGGCCGGAAAGCAGCGAGCCCGCGAGGAAGATCAGGATCGCCGCGAGGAACATGGGCTTGCGCCCATACATGTCGCCGAGCTTTCCGTACAGCGGCGTCGACGCCGTGGTCGCGAGCAGATAGGACGTGACGACCCACGAGAGGTGTTCCAGGCCGCCGAGGTCGCCGACGATCGTCGGCAGCGCGGTCGAGACGATCGTCTGGTCCAGGGCGGCCAGGAACATGCCGAGCATCAGCGCGCCGAAGACCGGCACGAGCGCGCGGCCGCTCAGCACATCGCTGCTCTCGCCGTTGGTGGTGTTCATGCGCGAAGTCCTTCATGCAGAGAGCGGAAGACGGCGGCGGGAGCGTCGTCGTGGGAGAGCGTGCCATCGGAGACCGCGCGGGCGCCGGCGAGCAGCAGCGCGCCGAACACGCGCACGGCCCACTCGGTCGAAAGCGTCGCCGCGAACTCGCCGGCGGCCTGGCCGCGCTCGATCAGGGCGCGCAGCGGGTCGCCGAGCACGCGGCGCCGGCGCTCGCGCGCCTCGTCGTCGAGACCGGCTCCGGGCTGTAGGGCGAGCTGCGCGAACGCGTAGCGCTCGGCGACGTCGAGCCAGGCGACGCAGAGCCGGTGCAGGGCGTCGGCGGCTGAGCCCTCGTCCAGGCGGCAGGCGACCAGTGCCCGCTCGCTCTGCTCGATCGCCTGCGCCTGGATCGCCGCGATCAGCGCCTCGCGCGTCGGGAAGTGGCGGTACACGGTCGCGCGGCTGACCCCTGCGGCGGCACCGACGTCACCCATGCCGGCGTTCGGGTTCTCGCCCAGCAGCCGCGCGGCGACCTCGACGATGCGATGGACGTTGCGTGCGGCGTCGGCGCGCAGGTATTCGACGGGCCGAGCCATACGAGACACCAGCGTAGCGATTAAGTGCGACGCCGGTGTCTCATCTCTCATCTTTGGACGGTGTACTCCACGTGGACGGCACCGCTCGGCGATTCGGTCACCCGCGTGCGCTCGAGCCGCCCGGGCGCAACGTCCTGCAGCAGCCGCGTGCCGGAGCCGAGCAGGACCGGGGCGAAGGTGATCGTCAGCTCGTCGAGCAGGCCCGCGGCGAGGTACTGCGAGACGGCGCTGCCACCCCCGTGGATCTGGACGTCCTTGTCGCCGGCGGCAGCGCGGGCCTGCTCGAGCGCGGACTCGATGCCGTCGGTGATGAAGCTGAACGTCGTCCCGCCGTCCATCTCCAGTGGCCTCGCGCGCGTGCCGCGTGAGCACGAAGACGTGGTTGTGGAAGGGCGGATCGTCGCCCCACCAACCGCGGGCGTTGGCATCGTCCTCCCACGGGCCGGAGCCGCCGCTGTACATCTTGCGGCCCATGATCCCGGCGCCGACGCGGGCGCGCAGGCGCTCGATGAGTTCGGAGTCGGCGTTGGTCTCGCCGCCCTCCAGACCGTGCTCCTCGCGCCATGCGGACGCGGCGAAGGCCCACTCGTGCACCTGCATCCCGCCGATCCCGAGCGGGTCTTTCAACGACGGATCCGGGCCCGCGACGAACCCGTCGAGAGACACCGAGAGGCTGGCGATCACTTTGCTCATGGGCCCTAAGACTGCCGGACCAGGCAGGATTCATCGCAGATGATCGACCTCGTCGCCGAGACGGACCGGCTGCTGGACTTCGCGGCAGGCTCGCGCCACCCTGACGGGGGCTTCGCCTGGCTGCGCTCCGATGGCACACCGGATCTCACGCGGCCGCGAGAGCTGTGGATCACGACGCGGATGACGCACGTGTTCGCGCTCGGCGCGCTGCTCGGGCGGCCGGGCGCGGCCGAGCTCGTCGAGCATGGGCTCGCCTCGCTGCGCTCGGACTTCCGCGACGACGTCCACGGCGGCTGGTTCGCGCAGGTCGGCGGTTCGAAGGACAAGCGCGCCTACGAGCACGTCTTCGTCGTCCTGGCGGCGGCGAGCGCGGGCGACGCCGACCTGCTCGGCGAGGCGCTGGACGTGCTTGACCGACACTTCTGGGATGAGCGCGCCGGCGCGCTGGTCGATGTCTACACCCGCGATTGGACTTCGCTCGAGGCCTACCGCGGGGCGAACGCGAACATGCACGGCGTCGAGGCGATGCTCGCGACCGAGGACCCGCTGTGGCTGGAGCGCGCGGGGCGGATCACGCAGCGGCTCGTGGTCGACAACCACCCGCGGCTCAACGAGCACTTCGACGCGGACTGGCGCCCGCTGCCGGACTACAACCGCGCCGAGCCCGCGCATCCGTTCCGGCCCTACGGCGCGACGATCGGGCATTGGTTCGAGTGGGCACGGCTCGCCTACACGCTCGACGCCGCCCGCTTCGAGGCGGAGGCGCGCAGGCTCTTCGCGGCGGCGATCGCCGACGGCTGGGACGGCAGCGGCTTCGTCTACACCGTCGACTGGGAGGGGCGGCCCGTCATCTCCGACCGGCTGCACTGGGTGCTGTGTGAGGCGCTCGCCGCCGCCGCGGTGCTGGGGGAGGACGCGCTGCAGGCGCGAGTGGTGGGAGCTCGCCGAGCGCCACTTCATCGATCGCGAGCACGGCTCGTGGCGGGCCGAGCTCGATCCCGGAAACCGGCCGTCGAGCCAGGTCTGGGACGGCAAGCCGGACGTCTACCACGCACTGCAGGCGACCCTGATCCCGCGACTGCCGCTCGCGCCGTCGCTCGCGGCGAGCTTGCGGCGCTAGGCCGGCGACTCGGCGCTCACGGCGCCGGCCGGGGCTTGTTCTTCGCGCTCGGACCCCGTCGGCGGCGGCGTCATCGCCGCGGCCGTGATCACCAGCGCGAAGGCGGCGAGACGGACGAGCAGCGCGAGCGGATCCTTGGGCATGGGCTCGCCGAAGATCGTCGGACCGGCGGCGATCGTGAGGACGTTGGCGGTCGCGCTCGTGAGTGCGATCACCGAGACGACCGGGCCGAGCTGCAGCGAGCGGGCCGAGACGAGCAGCCCGACGAGGCTGAGGACGACGATCACGAGCGCGAACGGGTGGACGATGACCGCAACGCCGAGGTCTTCCGCCTTTCCGCTCAGTGCCTTGATGGTGATGTCGCTCGCCGGCCCAGAAGAGCCCGGCGGCGACCGCCAGCGCCGGGCCGCTCTCGCCGCGGCGCGCCGAGCACGACGCCGGCGATCGTGGCGAAGCCGACCGTCGCCAGCAGCGCGATGTCGTTGTAGTCGGCATGTGCGCTGTCGGTCGTGCCCTCGAGCGTGGCGGCCAGGAACGCGAGGCCGGCCGCGGTCAGGCCGACGCCGATCCACTCACGGCGCGTGACGGACTGGCCGAAGACGCGGTCGGCGACCACGGTCACGAGCACCAGCCCGCCGGCGATCACCGACTGCACGACGGAGATCGGCGCGAGCCCGAGCGCGAGCACGTGAAAGCCCCACGAGGTCGTGGCGACGATGCAGCCGATCGTGTAGATCGGCGAGCGAAAGAGCGAGATCGTGCTGTGGATCGGCCGCCGCCACTCGACCGGCGGAGCCTGGATCGCGCCGCGGTGCTTGAGGAAGAAGCCCAGGACCGAGCCGAGCGCGGTCAGGAACGCGAAGAACAGGCCGAGCTGGACGGAGAATGGCAACGCGGATCAGTTCTCGTCCGGCCAGCGGCCGTGCTCGCCGAGGTACGCCCGTGCCTGCTCCTCGTCGTCGCGCTCACGGTCGCCCTCCGCGCCGTAGCGGTAGAGGACGTTGAGCAACAGCAGCGCGAGGCCGGCGCCGACGCACATCGCCCAGCCCTCCCAGCGCAGCGAGTCGCCCGCCGAGAAGAGGATCACGAAGCCGGCGATCACGAGCAGCGCCGGCAGCGCGTAGCGGAGCGTGTTCAGGCCCATCTCCGATGTCAGGCTATCCAGCGTGCGCTACTTCGAAGACCGTTCGCCCGGTGAGGGCCTGCGCGCTGCGCGGGCCTGGCTGCGCAGCGACGCCCCACAGCTCTGCCTGAACGGCGCGTGGGCGTTCCGGCTCTCGGCGCGCGCCGACGGGCCTGTCGACTTCGTCGATCGCGACTTCGACGACAGCGGCTGGGAGCGGCTCCCGGTGCCGTCGCACGAGCAGTTGCACCGGGCCGAGGCCAGCGCGGGGAAGCGCTTTCCGTTCCCGATCGATCCACCGTTCGTGCCCGACGAGAACCCGACGGGCGACTATCGCTGTCGTTTCGTCGTGCCCGCCGACTGGCCGGACGCGGCGGTGCTGCGCTTCGAGCGCGTCGGGTCGTGCGCGCGCGTCTGGGTCAACGGCGAATACGCCGGGACGACACGCGCAGGCAGGCTGCCGGCGGAGTTCGACGTCGGCGAGCTGCTGCGCGCGGGGGGCGAGAACCTCCTCGCGGTGCGCGCGCATCAATGGTCGTCCGGGTCCTATCTCGAGGACACGTTGCAGTCAGGGATCCTCGGCGACGTGACGGTGCAGGCGCGGCCGGCGAGCGCGATCGAGGACGTGGCCGTGCACGCCGACTACGACCACGTCACGGGAGCCGGAGAGCTGCGCATCGACGCGGGTCCCGGCGCGCGCGTGACGGTGCCGGAACTGCGGATCGACACCGCATCCGGGGAGACGGTCGTGGTCGACCGCGTCGAGGCGTGGAGCGCCGAGGTTCCGCGGTTGTACGAGGCCGTGATCGCGAGCGAGGACGAGCGCGTGCTGGTGCAGGTCGGCTTCCGCCGGGTGGTCGTCGAGGACGGGCTGCTGCTCGTCAACGGGCAGCGTGTCGTGGTGCACGGCGTCAACCGCCGCGCGTTCGATGCGCGACCCGCCGAGACTGCGCCGCGACATCGAACGGCTGAAGGCGCGCAACGTCAACGCGGTCCGCGGCGGGTATCAGCCGCACCTGCTCGACCTTTGCGACGAGCTCGGGCTCTACGTGCTCGACGAGGCCGACGTCGACACGCACGGCTTCGTCGACGTGCAATGGCGGCGCAACCCCTCCGACGATCCGGCCTGGCAGGACGCGTTCGTCGATCGCATGCGGCGGATGGTCGAGCGCGACAAGAACCATCCGAGCGTGATCCTGTGGTCGCTGGGCAACGAGAGCGCCACCGGCTGCAACCTGAGCGCGATGGCGGCCTGGACGCGGGCGCGCGACGGTTCCCGGCCGCTGCACTACGAGCACGACTGGTCGTGTCGCGACGTCGACGTCTACAGCCGCAGGGACGCGACGCCCGAGGAGGTCGATGCGATCGGCCGCGGCGAGGAGCCCGCGCTCGAGGATCCCGTGCTGGACGACCGGCGCCGCCGGATGCCGTTCCTGCTGACCGAGTATGGGCCGGGCGGGCTCGCGTCCTACCAGGAGCTCTTCGACCGCCACCCGCGCTGTCAGGGCGGCTTCGTCGCCGGCGGTCCAGCCGAGCTGGAGACGGTCTTCGCGCCGGTGCTGATCACGTTCGGCGCCGGGCGGGTGCGTGTCGAGAACCGCCATCGCTTCCGCGATCTGTCGTACCTCGCGTTCGTCTGGGCGCTCGAGGAGGAGGGGGTGGAGGTCGCCACGGGAACGCTGCGCGTCGGCGCGTTGCCGGCGGGCGCCCACGCGGAGCTGCCGGTGCCGGACGAGCTGCCACCGGTGAAGGGGGAGACGTGGCTGACCGTGCGCGCGGTGCTCGCCGACGACGAGCCGTGGGCGGCGGCGGGTCACGAGGTCGCCTGGGGCCAATTGCTCGTCGCGGCCGCTCCGGCGGTCGCCGAGGGGCCGCGCTGTGCGTCGGTCGCGCGCCACGCGGCGATCACGCTCGGCGCCGGGTCGTTCGATCCTCGGACCGGCGTGCTGACGCGGCTCGGGGATCTCGAGCTGCAGGGTCCGCGGCTGGAGGTTGCGAACGGGTGGATCCACCACCGCACGATCTCGGTCGACGTGCGCGACGACACGCTGCTCGTGCGGACGCGCGTGGCGCCCGCGGGGACGGATCTCGGACTGTTCGCGACGTACGCCTGGACGGCGTCGCCGGACGGGGCCCTGGCGTGCACGCTCGACGTCGTCCCCGACGGCGCGCACGACCTGCCGCCGTCTGGGCGTGCGCTTCGCTGCGCCCGATGGCATCGAGTGGTTCGGCCGCGGTCCGGGCGGTCGTGTCGGCCGCTACCGCGACCTGCGGAACGGGTCGGCCACGGAGGTCCGCTGGGCCGTGTTCGGCGACCGCCTGCGGGTCGACGGCCGCCCGTTCTTCGAACTCCCCGGCGGCGGCCTGATCCGACAGGACTCGGCCGCGTCGTGCCTCATCCTCGTGTTCCGGGAGCTCTTAAGCACCGCGAGCGTCGAGTTTCTCGAGTAGAGCGCGAGAAACTCGACACTCGCTAGGAAGCGGCGAGTGCGTCGGCCATGCCCTGGCAGTCGTAGAGCGTCACGCCGTCGGCGTCGACCTCCTTGCAGGTGGCGGCGACCGCCGACATCGCGGTGGTGGAGCCGGTGCGACCGTCGTTGCGCAGCCCGCCCCCGCCGGAGCCGTCGGCGAGGACCCAGCGGATCTTGCCGTCACGGACCTGGTCGGCGAGCCACGCGACGCTGACCTCGCTCTCGCGACCGGAGAAGCCGCCGAGGCCGACGATCTTCGCGTCGGAGGCGATGATCGCCGCGGCGGCGGTCGACTGGCTCGACACCGCGAGCGTTCCGCCGCCGTTGGCCTTGATGTACGCCAGCGCGGAGGTGAGCGACGCGGAGTTGCCGCCGAAGGCTCCGCCACCGCCGGGGCCGCCGAAGCCGCCGCGCTGCGCGCCGGCGCGTGGAGAGGAGCCGCCCGGGGCAGTGCCGGGAGGGCCGCCGAACCCGCCGCCGTTGGGCGGGCCGCCCTGGCCGCCGCGGAAGCCGCCGCCGTTCGGCGGGCCGCCGCGGCCGGGGCTACCGAAGCCGCCGCCGGCGTTCGTCGGGCCGCCCGCGGGGAAGGTGCCGGAGGCCGCGTGGCCGAGCGTCTCGACCGACCATGCGGCGGGGGCGATCAGCAGCGTCGCCGCCGCGGTCGCGATCCCGAGGTTGCGGGCGCGCGCGTCGCGGCCGAACGCGACGGCGCCGGCGGCGACCACGCCGAAGACGACGAGCACGGGCGGGAGCCACTGCAGCGAGCCTTCGACGCCCGAGAGGACCATCAACTCCGTCGCCACGCCCGCACCGATGGCCAGCGGGCCGGCGATGCGCGCGAGCGTGTCGCCCTGGGTGAAGCGCACGGCCCCGGCGCCGACGAGCGCGGCGGTGAAGGGCGCGAGCTCGGAGACGTAGTACGGGTGGAAGATGCCCTTGGCGCTGGAGAAGGCGACCGCGGCGGTCAGCGCGGAGCCGCCGACGGCGAAGATCCAGCCGGTCACTGGATCACGGCGCGAGAGCCGCGACGAGACGACCAGAGCGACGCCGGCGACGAACGCGAAGCCGAGCAGCCAGCCGGCCTGCCCGCCGAGCGCCTCGTTGAGCAGCCGCAACGGCCCGGCCGAACCGCCGAAGACACCGCCGCGGCCCGCCGCCCGCGCCCTGCGGACCACCGGCCTGGCCGTCGAGCCGGCCGAGCCCGTTGTAGTCCATGATCAGCGACCAGATGCTGTTGTCCGACGTGCCGGAGATCCAGGGGCGCGAGGAAGCGGGCGTCAGCGCCACCAGCAGCGGCCACGCGCCGCCCGCGACGACCATGCGCGAGCCCGCCGGACAGCAGTCCGCTCACGCGAGCCCGCGGCGCGGCCCAGAGCCAGGCGACCGCCAGCGCGGGAACGACGAGGAACGCCGCGCCCATCTTGGTCTCGAACCCGAGCCCGACGCACACGCCCGCCAGCACCATCCAGCGGATGCGCCCGTCCTCGAGCCCGCGCACGACGGCCCACAGCGCGCCGACGACGCACAGCACGAGCAGCGCGTCCGGGTTGTTGTGGCGCGAGACGGCGACGGCGATCGGCGTCAGCGCCAACACCGCGCCGGCGATGAAGCCGCCCGCGCGACCGAAGCGCCGGCACGTGAGGTCATAGACGAGCCCGACCGACGCGACGCCCATCAGCGCCTGGGGGACGAGCATGCTCCACGAGTTCCAGCCGAACGCGCGGACAGACAAGGCCTGCACCCAGAGCGCCATCGGCGGCTTGTCGACGGTCATGACGCCGCTGACATCGAGCGACCCGAAGAGGAACGCGTGCCAGCTCGCGGCCATCGACCGCACCGCGCCCGAGTAGTACTCGTTGGCCCAGCCGTTGCGCGACAGCGCCCACAGGTTCAAGGCCGCCGCCAGCAGCAGCAGGGCGGCAAGCTCGGGGCGAATCAGCGGGAAGGCTCGGGCGCGCGCCTGCGAGCGCGAGCCGACGCGCAGGCCATCGTGGGTCGTCGCAGACATATGCCGAGGTTCGGCAGCCGCCGTAAGAGAAGTCTCGGAGCTTCCTGAGAGTTCGCTGGGACCCGCTCCTTGCCGGAGCCCCGTTCGCAACTATCCTTGCCCGCCGTGTCCAGGACTGTCGCTCTCTCCGCTGTCTGTCTCGCCCTCTTCGTCTGCGCCTGCGGTGGCTCCGAGAAGCCGAAGTCGGACGCGACCGTGACCGCGACCGCAACCGCCTCGGCGGCCACCGCCAAGCTCGACGGCAACCGCTGCGTCCCGGCGGAGAACCCTGGTCCGCGCGAGGAGAAGACGATCAAGGCACCGACCGAGACGCTCGATCCCGCCAAGACCTACGTCGCCACCGTGGACACCAACTGCGGCGAGTTCGAGATCACGCTCGATCCCGAGCGCGCGCCCAAGACCGGCGGCTCGTTCAAGTACCTCGCCGACCAGGACTTCTACGACGGGCTGACGATCCACCGGATCGTGCCCGGCTTCGTGTTCCAGGGCGGCGATCCGAAGGGCGACGGCTCGGGCGGCCCCGGCTACACGATCACCGAGGCCCCGCCCAAGGACCTCAAGTACGAGGAGGGCGTGGTGGCGATGGCCAAGACGGGCGCCGAGGCGGCAGGCACGTCGGGCTCTCAGTTCTTCGTCGTCACCGGGCCTGACGCGGCCCAGCTCGGGCCCGATTACGCGCTGCTGGGCACGATCACCGGCGGCCAGCCGATCGTCGACAAGATCGGCGCGATCATCACCGACCCGCGGACGGACCTGCCCGACGCGCCGGTGGAGATCAAGTCGATCACGGTCGAGGAGCGCTAGCCCAGGTTCCAGATCCCGCCGGCCTCGGTCGGCACGATCTCGAGCGCCATCTGGAAGCGCTCAGGCTGCTTGTCGCCATCGAGCGGGAAGAGCAGGCAGCCCTTTCGCGTACGTCCGACGTCGATCCGCAGAGGATCCTTCTCGAAGCCGTTGGAGCAACTCGCGCGTGCGCCTTCGGCGACGGGCAGCGGCTGACCGCCCGGGTAGGTCACCGACGCGTGCTGGAGCGGCGCTTCGTAGACCGCGATGCCGGTGCTCTTGAGCGTGACGTGCACGGCCATGTGCGAGCCGGTCTTCGCGACCTTCGTGACGGTCGCCTCCATGCGGATGCCGATGTTGATCCCCGTCAGCGTGATCGTGCCACCGAGACCCGCCTCGGCCGGCCTGGGCGGCTGGAAGTACTCGGTCTCGATGTCGGTCTGCGGATCACCGGTCGGATCGTTGTGGATCTCGACGTAGAAGTCCTTGACGCCCTGCGAGTAGCCCGCGAGATCCGGGTCCTCCGGACGGACGGTGGCCGCGGCGGTCGCCGTTGCTGTCGCGGTCGGTGTCGGGGTGTCGGCCTGCTTGCCGTCGCCGCAGCCGGCGAGCAGCGCCCCGAGCAGAAGTGTTCCAAGCAGCTTGCGCATCGATGCTCCTGAAATAGCACGAGGGGCGCCGGCCTTTCGGCCGACGCCCCTTGTTTACGACTGACTCCCTAAGGGACTACGGAGTCGTGGTGCTCAGCGTGAACGTGAGCGTCTTGCTGTACGAACCGGAGCGCAGCGTGTCGGTCGCGCCGATCGCCTGACGGAAGCCGACGGTCACGGTGTCCGCGCCGGCGGTCGGGCCCGCGTACGAGAGCAGGGACAGCGGCATGCCCGCGGTCTCGCTCAGCGGCGCGTAGGCCGGGTTCGGGTTGGCCGCGTTCGCGGCACGGACGGCCAGGGCCGTCGGCAGCGAGAACGCCGGGTTGCTCGCGTTGACCAGGTGACCGGTGGCCGTCGTGCTCGGGTCGGTGACCGAGAGCATCGCGTCGCCGGCGGTGCTGATGACCGACGCGGCAACCGCCGTGTCGTAGTTGCGGGCGACGGCGGGCGTGAACGCGCCGAAGCTGCCGGCGCTGCCGACGGTCAGCGACAGCGAGCTCGCGACGTCGCCGCCGACGCTGCCGAGCGCGTCGGCACCGCTGCTGGCGGCGAGCAGGATCGACTCGGTCGCGTTGTCGGCGTTGGAGGTGAACTGCAGGTACGCGACGGACGTGGAGTTCGTCTTGGTCGGCTTGAAGCCGACGTTGACGACGCAGGTGCTGCGCGGCGCGCCCGGCACCGCGGGGGCGAGCGTCACGGACGGGGTGCTGGACGGCAGGCCCGGGTAACGGCCGCAGGTGCTGCCGACGACCGAGAAGTCGCCCGCGTCAGCGCCCGTGAGCGTCGTGTTGGTGAGCGTCAGCGGCGCGCCACCCGTGTTCTGGACGGTGACGGCAACGGCGTTCTCGGCGGCCGGGGTGCCCGCCGCGACGGTCGGGAAGCTCGGCGGAAGCGCGAGCACCGTGCCGACGACGGCCGGGCCGATCGGCGACAGGTTGGTGAAGCTGGTGTCGGCGTCGGTGATCGTGCCGCCGTCATGCTCGTGGTGGTAGTACTGGACCCGGTCCTTCGCGGCCGCGAAGATCGGCCGGAAGTCGAGCTCGCCGGTGCCCGTCGGGCGCGGCGAGCCGGAGCGGCTGTTGGTCGGGCTGGGCTGACCTTCGATGTTGATGCCGTCCTTGACGTGCATCATCTTCACGCGCGTCGGGTTGGCGTTGATCAGCGCGGCGGTCGCCGTGCCGGTCACGTCGTTGAACGCGTCCGAGGACCAGAAGACGTCGACCTCGGCCTGCACGTAGCGGGCGTCGGTGCGGTCCATCAGGATCTGCCAGGCCGACTTCAGGACGCCGTTGTCGACGTACTTGGCGTCGAACTCGCCGGTGTGGTTGTGGATGTAGACCGGGCCGACGCCACCCTCGACGGAGACCTTGCCGAGCGCGTTGAGGGTCTCGGCGGTGCGCAGCGTGTTGTCGTAGCTGTTGATGCCCGGGGAGGCGACGCCACCCGAGCCGATGTAGTCCATGCCGAGGATCCTGGACGCGGCGACGCGCTCGTACCAGGCAGCATTGACCGTGTTGACGGTGCCGTGCCAGCCGGCGGCGTGCAGCCCGTACTTGTCCAGCAGCGCGCGGTAGGCGATCAGGCCCGGAATGTCGCTCTGGGACGGAAAGCCCGAGTGCGCCGAAGAGCTCGATGTTGGTCCAGCCCTTGCGCTGGAAGAACGCGAAGAGGCCCTCGAGGCGCTCAAGGCGGCAGGTGGTGCTGGTGGACGTGAGGCAGGCCGCGGACACGCCCGTGATGGGGTTCGCGGCGCCCGTGTTGCCACCGTTGTTCAGGTAGGTGCCGTAGTTGAACATCTGCGTGCTCGCCTGGCCGCTCGGAATACCGTTTCCGGTCTTCTCGGGGCGCTGGGCGTTCGCGGACGTCGAACTGGCCAAAACCGCGACGCCGGTCGCGGCTACAACGGCACACGCACGCGCGCGCCGGGAGATTCCCTTCATGGACTTCCTCCTCGTAGTGACCTCGGCAGACATCGCGAGGCCGCTGTGACAACCCAGTGAGAACCTAACCGAATTTGGCGCGCAAGTCAACCGACTTTGCCTGCATCCCCAGCAAAACGTCTACGGTAATTCGTCGGGGCAGGCAACCATCTGGAGTGCTTCAGGGCAAAGTTACGCGTGTCAACGCAAAGTGGTGAGCGTTGACCAAGTTTTGCCGCCGTCCCGGGAGCGCCGGATCTTCCCCCCAACAACGGCGGCGAGCAGCTCGTTCTGACGGCCTGCCGCAACTTCGCTCGGCAATCCGCCGACCTCGCCGCGGTCTTCCCAGCTGCGGCCGCCGTTGGAGCTGACGCGGACGGCGCCGTTGCGGTCGATGCTGTAGAGCGCGTCCTTCGAGGGCCAGATCAGGCGTGCGCCGAACGTCGTGTCGCGCGGGCGCCAGGAATTGCCGCCGTCGC
This sequence comes from uncultured Solirubrobacteraceae bacterium, assembly GCA_963848475.1. Taxonomy (GTDB): domain Bacteria; phylum Actinomycetota; class Thermoleophilia; order Solirubrobacterales; family Solirubrobacteraceae; genus Solirubrobacter. The sequence continues at coordinate 418,424 of CAWKDW010000020.1, forward strand.
TGGAGACGAACGTCCCCTGCTCGGTCGAGACCGCCCAGTGCTCGGGGTCCGCCGGATCGACGACGACGTCGATCGGCGCGGCCGGGGGAGTGCGCGTCTCCCACGTGGCGCCGCCGTCACGGCTGACCTGGATGTCGGGCGACTCGGCGTTGACGCCGACGATCAGATCGCCGGCGATCTCGAGCTCGTGGTAGTCGGCCTCCGGCCCCTGCACCGACGTCCAGCTGTCGCCATGGTCGGTGGAGCGGATCAGGCCGAGGTTCTCCGGCAGCGCTCCCTCCTGCGGATGGCCGGAGGCGAGCAGGTCGCCGGGGCCGGCGAAGCGCACGACGAGGTTGCCCGAAACCGTGCCGTCGCCGTTGGGCGGTGCTGAGCGTCCCGGTCAGGCGCTCGGCCTCCTTGGCCCCCGGCGCGAGGCGGAACAACGCCGGGCCGCTGCCGACCATGACCGTGCCGTCGCCGGGATCGACGGCGACGGAGTTGATCGCCGGGCTCGAGCCGTCGCTGGAGGCGGGTGGCGGCGTCTGCGAGGGCGGCGGCGTCTCGCTCGTTATCGCCTCCGTCACCGCCTGCTCGGGGGTGGGGGCGGCGGGCTCGGCGCTGCCGCCGCCGCAACCCGCGACGGCCAGGAGCGCGATTGCGCACGCACAGGCGAGCCGGTGCTCAGGGCGCACAGTCAAAGCTCGCCCGTCCGGCGGCCATCTCGATGGCGCCGAGCAGGTGGCCGGCAAAGCGCGGCTCGGCGTAGGACGCCTTCGTATGGCCCATTGCGGTGTACACCGACCTTCCGCCATCGTAGCCGTGGCACCAGGCGAGCGGACGCGTTGCGTCGAGCCTCGCCAGCACGTGCACCTGCCCGCTCGGGTTCGCGCGGAACTCGTACCACTCGTCGGTGTGCCTCCAGGCGGTGGGCAGGTGTCGCGTCGCGGGGCTCTTGCGATCGGTCACCTGCACGAGGCGCGCGGAGACACCGGGGTCGTGACGTTTGAAGCGTGCGCCGACGAGTCCCTCGTACCAGGGCCAGTCGCCGCGGGTGTCGGACGCAGCGTGGACGCCGACGAAGCCGCCGCCGGCACGGATGTAGCGCTCCAGCGCCCGCCGCTGAGCGCTGCGCTTGATCGGTGTCCCGGTCGTGGACAAAAAGACGAGTACGTCGTAGCGCGCGAGTACGCGCGGCGTGAAGCGAGCCGCGTTCGCGGTCGTGTCGACCGTGAAGTCGTGGCGCCGGCCGAGACGTTCGATCGCGGCCACCCCGGTGGGGATCGAGTCGTGCCTGAAGCCGGTCGTCTTGGTGAAAACCAGCACTCGGAAGGGCTTCGTCGCGCCGCCGGCGGTGGCGTTGTCCCCACCACAGGAAAACGAGAAAATGAGTGCGAGCGCCAGTGTAAGTGAGCGGCAAATTTGTTTTGCCTTCCAACTATCAGACTTGGTCTTGACAGGCAGCATAAAGTGAAATCGATGAGCCGAGGAGAGGCACGACGCTACGCTCATGCGGTGTCGAAGGGTCCAGGGACATGAACGCAGATCGCCGCGTGGGTGTGTGGCTTGTCGGTGGTCGGGGGTCGGTCGCGACCACCGCGATGACCGGCGCCGCCGCGGTTGCGGCGGGGCTCGCCGAGCCGATCGGCCTCGTCACGATGCGGCCGCCGTTCGCGGACGCGGGGCTGACGCCGCTCAGTGACCTGGTCTTCGGTGGTCACGACGTGGTCGAGACGCCGCTGGCCATTCGCGCCGCCCGTCTCGTCGACGACGGCGTGCTGCCGGTCGGCCTTCCGGGCGCGCTCGCCGGGGCGCTTGAAGCGGCCGAGGCCGAGCAGCGCCCCGGGATCACCGGCCGCGAGGCGCGGCTGGAGCCGCAGGCCTCGCTCGCACGGCTCGTCACCGACCTCAACTCCTTCCGCACGCGCCACGACCTGGCGCATGTCGTCGTCCTCAACGTCTCCTCGACCGAAGCGCCGATCGAGCCGCACCCGGCACATTCGGACCCTCGCGCGCTGATGGATGCGATCGATCAGGATCTCGGGATCCTTCCCCCGAGTGCCCTCTACGCACTCGCGGCGATCGAGACCGGCAGCGCCTTCGTCGACTTCACCCCGTCGGTGGGTGCGCGCCTGCCGGCGATCGAGGCCCTCGCCGAGGCGCACGAGGTGCCGCTCGCCGGCAGCGACGGCAAGACGGGCGAGACGTTCATGAAGTCCGCGCTGGCGCCGGCCTTCGCCGCCCGCGCGCTGAAGGTGCGCTCGTGGGCCGGCATGAACCTGCTCGGTGGCGGCGACGGCGCGGCACTCGCCGACCCGGCGCGCGCGCAGTCCAAGCTGGACTCCAAGGGCCGCCTGCTGGAGGAGATGCTCGGCTACCCCGTCGAGGCGCCGATCCACATCGAGGACGTGCGCGACATGGGCGAGTGGAAGACCGCCTGGGATCACATCGTCTTCGAGGGCTTCCTCGGCGTGCGGATGAAGCTCCAGTTCACGTGGGAGGGCTGCGACTCCGCGCTCGCCGCGCCGCTGCTGCTCGACCTGATCCGGCTCGCGGCGCTCGCGCTCGAGCGCGGCGAGAGCGGCCCGCTGCCCAGCCTCGCGTTCTTCTTCAAGGACCCGGTCGGAACCAACGAGCACCAGCTGCACCGCCAGTACGAGATGCTGGAGCGCTGGGTGCTTCAGAAGGTCGCCGCGTGAACATTCCGGCGCCGGCGGACGTGGCGGAGCTCGTCCGCCTGCCGGCGGTGCTCAGCGTTCCCGGCGACGTGCTGGTCGGCGCGGCCGCCTCCGGGCAGTTGCGCAACGTGCCGCGAACCGCGGGTCTGGTCGCGGCCTCCTCGTGCCTCTATCTGGCCGGGATGGCGCTCAACGACTACGCCGATCGCGACGTCGACGCCGTCGAGCGCCCCGCGCGCCCGATCCCTTCGGGCCGCGTGAGCCCGGAGTTCGCGCTCGGGCTGGCGGCCGCGCTGACCGCCGGAGCGGTCGTGCTCTCGGTCGCCGCCGACGGGTCGCGCGCGCTGGCCGTGACCGCGCCGCTTGCCGCCGCCGTCTGGGGCTACGACCTCGTGCTGAAGGGGACCCCGGTGGCGAGCTCCAGCATGTCCGCCTGCCGCGGGTTGGACGTCGTGATGGGTGCCGGCGCGCAAGGCGCCACCAGCGCGCTTCCCGCCGCCGCCGTCGTGGCCGCGCACATCATGGTCGTCACCGAGGTCTCGCGGCGCGAGGTGACCGGCGGCGACGCGTCGGTCCCGAAGCGCGCGCTCGCCGCCACCCTCGGTGTCGCCGCCGCGGGCGCGCTGCTGAGTCGCCGCGCCCCGGCCGTGCGCCGCGTCGCCGCGCTCGGGCTCGTCGGCGCCTACGCCGCGATCGTCGGTCGCGCGCACGCCGACGCCGTGCAGGACCCGTCGCCCGCGCGCATGCAGCGAGCGGTCGGCGCCGGCATCCTCGGCCTGATCCCGCTGGAGGCCGGCCTGCTCGCGGGCACCGGGTCGCTCGTCCCGGCCGCGGGCATCGCCGCGCTGTGGCCGATCGCCCGCCGGGCCGCGAAGAAGCGAGCGGTGACATGAGCCTGCGTTTCGGCTACGTCTCCAACGGCCTGTCCGACCATCGGATCGAGGCTGCGCTCGAACTGCTGGCCGAGAACGGGTACTCCGGAGTCGCGCTGACACTCGACCACATCCACTTCGATCCGTTCGCCCCTCGCGTGCGCGCGCGCGCCGCGCGCCTGCGCGCGGAGATCGAGACACTTGGGCTCTCCTGTGTGGTGGAGACTGGCGCGCGGTTCGTGCTGGACTCGCGCCGCAAGCACTTTCCGACGCTGCTCTCCGACGGCCGGCTGCGGCGCGTCGATCTGCTCTGCCGGGCGGTCGACATCGCGGTCGAGCTCGGCGCTCCCGTCGTCTCGATGTGGTCGGGCGTGGCACCCGAGGGCGAGCCGCGCGAGCTGTCCTGGGACCTGTTGGTCGACGGCTGCGAGCGCGTGCTCGCACACGCCGAGCGCAATGGCGTCGTGCTCGCGTTCGAGCCGGAGCCCGGGATGCTGGTCGAGACGCTGGCCGACTACGAGGTCCTGCAGGAGCGGCTCGGCCACCCGCAGGCGCTCGGCCTGACACTCGACATCGGGCACATCGTCTGCCTCGAGCCGATGTCGGTGACCGACTGCGTCCGCCGCGGCGCCCCGACGCTCGCGCACGTGCATATCGACGACTCCGTGCGCGGCGTGCATGAGCACCTGATGTTCGGCGACGGCGAGCTCGACCTCGACGAGGCGCTCGCCGTGCTCACCGAGATCGGCTTCGACGGGTTGGTCGCGGTCGAACTCTCGCGCCATTCGCACGCCGCCCACGAGGCCGTCCCCGGGGCGATGTCGGCACTACGGGCTTCCGAACGTGAGGTCGTGAAATCGTGAAGGAACTGGCTTCTGCATTGGAGGAGCGCGCCCGCCCCGAGGGGCTCGCGTGGCTGCGCGAGACGAGCGCCAGCGTGGCGGGGGATCCGGCCGCGATCCGCTCGCGGTTCCCGATGGTCGGGCGCAAGGTCGGGCGCGAGACGCTGGACCCGGCCGCCGATCCCGACGACGTCCATGCCTGGACGATCGACGACGCGGCGCGCACGCTGCTGCTGGTGGCGATGGGGGATGCCGCCGAGGGCGAACTGGCCGAGCTCTACCGCTACGGCGACGCGGCCGAGCGGCGCGGCATCCTGCGCGCGCTTCCCTACCTGAACCTCGGCGACCGCGGCCTCGGCCTCACCGACGACGCGATCCGGACCAACGACACCCGGCTGATCGCCGCCGCGCTCGGGCCCGTACGCCACCGAGCACCTGTCGGACGCGTCCTACGATCAGGCCGTGTTGAAGTGCGTCTTCGTCGGCGTCCCGATCACCGGCCTCGACGGTGTCCCCGAGCGCGTGACGCCCGACGGCGCGCGCATGCTCGCGGCGTTCGTCCACGAGCGCGTCGCCGCGGGCCGCGACGTGCCGGCGGAGGTCTGGATCGTCATCGACAAGTATCCGCACGCGGAGGAGATCGCCGCGATCGAGAGCGAGTTGGAGAGCTCGTTCGAGGACCGCCGTGCCGCTGCCGCGCGTGCGTTGAGTCACAGAAACTGAGGAGTGAGCATGAGGATCTTCGACCCGCACGCACATATGACGTCGCGCACGACCGACGACTACGAGGCGATGGCCGCTTCGGGCGTGAAGGTGCTCGTCGAGCCGGCGTTCTGGCTCGGCCAGCCGCGCACCTCGGTCGGCTCGTTCGTCGACTACTTCAACTCGCTGCTGGGCTGGGAGCGCTTCCGTGCCGCGCAGTTCGGGATCCGCCACCACTGCACGATCGGCCTCAACCCCAAGGAGGCCAACGACGACCTCCTGCGCCGTGAGGTGATCGACATCCTCCCGCGCTTCCTGGCCAAGGATGGCGTCGTGGCCGTGGGCGAGGTGGGCTTCGACGCGATGACGCCCGCCGAGGACGACGCGCTGACGCTCCAGCTCGCGCTCGCCGTCGAGCATGAGCTGCCGGTGCTCGTGCACACGCCGCATCGCGACAAGGCCGCCGGGTACGCGCAAGACGATCGAGCTCGTCGAGGCCTCGGGCATCGCGCCCGGGATGGTCGTGATCGACCACAACAACGAGCTCACGGTGGACGCGGTCCTGGACTCGGGCTGCTGGGCCGGCTTCTCGATCTACCCGGGGACGAAGATGGACGAGGCGCGCATGGTCCGCGTGCTCGAAGAGCACGGCCCGGAGCGGCTGATCGTCAACTCCGCGTGCGACTGGGGCGTCTCCGACCCGCTGAAGGTGCGCAAGACGGCCGACGCGATGAAGGCCGCGGGCTTCGATGACGACGTGATCGACCAGGTCGTCTGGCGCAACCCGGTCGAGTTCTTCGCCCAGAGCGGACGGCTGATCCTCGACGACCTCGCCGAGCCCGACCTGACGGCGACCTTCGAGGGGTCCGGGGTCCTGCGAGGCGAGAGGTAGTGCGGCTTCGGCACGCCGACGGCAGCCTGCTGCACCTCGCCTACTGCTCGAACGTCCATCCGGCCGACGACCTCGACGGGGTCTCCGCCCAGCTCGAGCGCTACACGGCCCGGGTGCGCGAGCGCCTCGACGTGCCGGTGCTCGGCATCGGCCTCTGGGTCGCCGCGCCCGCGCTGGCCGACGAGGCCGCGGCGCAGCGGCTCGCGGAGCAGCTCCAGCGCCTGAACCTCGAGGTCGTGACGCTCAACGGCTTCCCGTACACGGCCTTCCACGCGCCCGTCGTCAAGCGCGACGTCTACTGGCCCAACTGGAGCGGGGACGAGCGCGTCGACTACACGGTCGGCCTCGCGCGGCTGCTCGCGCGGTTGCTGCCCGACGACGTCGAGTCGGGCAGCATCTCGACGCTGCCGCTCGGCTGGCGCGAGGGCTGGGATGCCGACGCGCAGGCCGCGGGGATGCTCGGCCTCGAGCGCGTCGCCGGCGAGCTGGAGCAGCTGCAACGCGACACCGGCAAGCGGATCCGGCTCGCGCTCGAGCCCGAGCCGGGCTGCACCATCGAGACGGTCGAGCAGGCCTGCGACGTGCTCGAAGGCTTCGCGCCGGACTGGATCGGCGTCTGCCTGGACGCCTGCCATCTCGCCGTGCAGTTCGAGGAGCCCGTGGCGGCGGTCGAGCGGATGCGCGGCGCGGGCGTCCCGATCGTCAAGACCCAGGTCTCGAGCGCGCTGCGCGTGCCCGACCCCGGCTCCGAGGCCGGCCGCGAACTGCTCGCGCGCTTCGACGAGCCGCGCTTCCTGCACCAGGTGCGCGAGTGCGTGAACGCGCACGTCGAAGGCACCGACGATCTTCCCGAGGCGCTCGAAGGCGGGCTGCCGGCCGAGCGCGAGTGGCGCGTGCACTTCCATGTGCCGGTCAACAGCGGCGAGCACACGACGCAGGACGAGCTCAGCGCCACGCTGGCCGCACTGGCCGGCGGCGAGGCGCCGCTCACCCACCACTACGAGGTGGAGACGTACACCTGGAGCGTCATGCGTGACGCCCCGCAGGACGACGAAGGGCTCGTGGCCGGTCTGGCCGGCGAGCTGGAATGGACGCGCGACCGGCTGGTCGCGCTGGGAGCGGAGGTCTTGGCATGACGCTGGTTGTCATCGATGCGGTGGGTCTCACACCGCGCGCGCTCAAGGACATGCCGCGGCTGTCGAAGCTCGGCCGCGACGGGTTCCAGGCGAGCCTGGACCCGATCGTCCCCGCCGTCACCTGCTCCGTCCAGGCCACGCTGCTGACCGGCCTGACGCCGGCCGAGCACGGGATCGTCGGCAACGGCTGGTACTTCCGCGACCTCGGCGAGGTCCTCCTCTGGCGCCAGCACAACAAGCTCGTCCAGGGCGAGAAGGTATGGGAGACCGCTCGCCGCACCAAGCCCGGCTTCCGCGCCGCGAACCTCTGCTGGTGGTACGCGATGGGCGCCTCGACGGACCTCACGGTCACGCCGCGGCCGATCTACCACGCCGACGGCCGCAAGTCGCCCGACTGCTACACGTTCCCGCCGCAGCTGCACGACAACCTGACCGGCCCGCTCGGCGAGTTCCCGCTCTTCCAGTACTGGGGCCCGACGGCGAACATCAAGTCGAGCAAGTGGATCGCGGACGCGGCGCGGATCGTGCTCGACAACGAGCAGCTCGACATGCTGCTCGTCTACCTGCCGCACCTGGACTACGACCTCCAGCGCTTCGGGCCTGAGAGCCCCGAGGCCGTGAAGGCGGCGAAGGAGCTCGACGAGGTCGCGGGCGATCTCGTCGACCACGCGCGCGCCCGCGGCGATCAGGTCGTCGTTTTGAGCGAGTACGGGATCACGCCCGCCCGGCGCCCGGTGGAGATCAACCGCGCGCTGCGCTCCGCGGGGCTGCTGAACGTCTACACGCAGGCCGGCATGGAGTACCTCGATCCCTGGACCTCGCGCGCCTTCGCGGTCGCCGACCACCAGATCGCCCATGTCTACGTGCCCAACCCGGCCGATCTGCCCGCCGCGCGCGAGGCGATCGCCGCGCTGGACGGCGTCGGGCGAGGTGCTCTCAGGCGAGTCGCTCGTCGCCGCCGGGCTCGGGCACGAGCGCTCGGGCGAGCTCGTCGCCCTGGCCGAGCGCGACGCGTGGTTCACCTACCACTACTGGCTCGACAACGCCCACGCACCCGATTTCGGGCAGCAGGTCGAGATCCACCGCAAGCCCGGCTATGACCCGGCCGAGCTGTTCATGGATCCGGACGACTCCAAGGTCAAGCTGCGTGCCGGTACGGCGCTCGCGCGCAAGAAGGCGGGCATGCGTTACGTCATGAGCGTGATCGGGCTCGACGCGTCCAAGTACGTCAAAGGGACGCACGGGCTGATGCCCGCCGACGATCTGGACGGCCCGGTGTTCCTGTGCTCAGAAGGCGTCGCTGGCGCGCGATCGCATCGCCGCGGTCGACGTGCGGGACTTGCTGCTCGAGCTGAGCGGGGTGCGCGAGCAGCGCGCTGAGCTAGGCGAGCAAGGTGGGAACGCCCGGCGAAGCGTCTCCGCCGGGCGGACTCCGCTCCTCGACGCTTGGTGTTTCTGGTGACCCTACGCGGCGAGACCGGCCTGAATGGCCCGGTCGACAGCCTCGGGCGCGAGCACGTGCTCGATCACCATGATCGCCGCGCCGATCGCGCCGGCACGGTCGCCGAGGCGGCTGGGCACGATCCGCAGATCGCCCGTGGCGAGCGGGAGCGAGCGCTGGAAGATGACCTCGCGCACGCCGGCCAGCAGTTGCTGGTGGGCATCGGAGATGTCGCCGCCGATGACGATCGCGCCCGGGTTGAAGAAGTTCACGCAGCCGGCGAGCACCTCGCCGAGGTAGCGCCCGGCGTCGCGCACGGCCTGGATGGCCTGCGGCTCACCCGCGCGCACGAGCGCGACGACCTCGCGGCTGGACTCGGCCGGCAGGCCGACGGCGGTGAGGTTCGCGGCGAGCGCGCGCCCGCCGGCGACGGCCTCGAGGCAGCCGATGTTGCCGCAGCGGCACACGACGTCGTCGTGCCCGGCCAGGCGGACGTGCCCGATATCGCCGGCGGCGCCCTGGGCACCGCGATGGATGCGGCGGCCGGCGACGATGCCGCAGCCGATGCCGGTGCCGATCTTCACGTAGAGCAGATGCTCGATATCGCGCCAGTGCGTCCAGTGCTCGCCCAGCGCCATGATGTTCACGTCGTTGTCGACGAGCACGGGCGCGTCGTAGTACGTCGCGAACCAGTCCGGGATCGAGAAGCCGTCCCAGCCGGGCATGATCGGCGGCGCGACGGGCTCGCCGCGGCTGAACGCGACCGGGCCGGGAACGCCGACGCCGATACCGCGGACGTCCGCGGCGGCGCGGGAGATCTCTTCGAGCAGCGTGACGAACCGCTCATTGACGTACCCGAGAACGATCTCGGGGCCGTCGGCGATATCCATGTCGAACGTCGTCTCGGCCAGCGGGGCGCCCGCGAGGTCGGACACGACCAGTCGCGAGTGGGTCGCGCCGAGGTCGGCCACCAGGACGACGCCAGCGCCCTGGTTGAAGGCGAGCACGGTCGGCGGACGGCCACCGGTGGAGGCGCTGCCTCCGGCCTCGTAGACGAGCTGGTGCGCGAGCAGCGCGTCAAGGCGCTGAGCGACGGTGGAGCGCGCAAGTCCGGTGCGACGAACGAGGTCAGCGCGAGTTACAGCTTCGCCGTTGCGGATCAGACGAAGGAGCGATCCCGCGCCCGTCATCGAGCCTCAATCGTCATACAGTCCACCATCAACGGAAGTAAAGCAGAGCATGCGGCGGGTTTGGTGCGCATTGTGGCCGAAAGTTCGGACGGGGATCCGACAAACGGGCACCCCTTTATGCGCGTACCGAAAAAACCATGAGCCCTAGAGCGACGGCTGACGCGTGCGCGCCGTCGTGGCCATGTGGGTCTGGATCGTCCGGTCGATCGTCTCCGGGGCGAGCACGTGCTCGATCACCATGATCGCGGCGCCGATCACGCCCGCGCGGTCGCCGAGCTGGCTGCAGCCCATCCGCAGATCTCGCGTGGCCATCGGCAGCGAGCGGCCGAAGGACACCTCGCGCACGCCCGCGAGAAGCTGCTGGTGGGCTTCGGAGATGTCACCGCCGATGACGATCGCGCCCGGGTTGAAGAAGTTGATGCACTCCGCCAGCACCTCGCCGAGGTAGCGGCCCGCCTCGCGCACGGCCTGGATGGCGAGCGGTTCGCCCAGGCGCACGAGCCGCACGACGTCGCGCGAGGTCCGCGCTGCCACTCCTGCGGCGCTCAGCTGCGCGGCGATCGCGCGCCCGCCGGCGACGGCCTCGAGGCAGCCGATGTTGCCGCAGCGGCAGACGACATGGTCGTGCCCGGCGAGGCGGACGTGCCCGATGTCGCCCGGCTGCCCCCTGGGCGCCGCGATGGATCCGGCGGTCGGAGACGATGCCGCAGCCGATGCCGGTGCCGATCTTCACGTAGAGCAGGTGATCGGTGTCGCGCCAGTGGGTCCAGTGCTCGCCCAGCGCCATGATGTTGACGTCGTTGTCGACGAGCACCGGCGCGTCGTAGTGGCGCGAGAACCAGCCGGGGATCGAGAAGCCGTCCCAGCCCGGCATCATCGGCGGCGCGACCGGCTCACCACGGCTGAAGGCGACCGGCGCGGGAACACCAACGCCGATCCCGCGGACGTCGTCGGCCGTGCGTCCGGCCTCTTCGAGCAGCATCTCGAAGCGCTCGTGGACCCACGCGAGCGCCACCTCTGGCGGGCGCGAGATGTCGGTGTCGTAGGCGCGCTCGGCGAGCGGCGCTCCCGCGAGGTCCGAGACCGCCAGGCGGGAATGCGTCGCGCCGAGGTCGGCGACCAGGACGACGCCCGCGCTGCGGTTGAAGGCGAGCACGGTGGGCGGGCGCCCGCCGGTGGACGCGCTCCCTCCGGCCTCATAGACGAGCCGGTGCGCGAGCAGCGCCTCGACGCGTTGCGCAACCGTTGAGCGGGCCAGACCGGTGCGCCGGGCAAGGTCGGCGCGCGTGACTGCCTCGCCGTCTCGAATCAGGCGAAGGACACGCCCAGCGCCCGTGGGCGAAGCGGAATCCTGACTCTCCCCGGCGGTAAGCATGAGAGAAGATAAGCAGACTTCGCGGTCGAAACGACTGAAGTCGTACAGATATCACGTGCATGAGGGCCGAAGCCGGGCGATTCGAGAGCCGCTTTTGACCGGCTACAGGGCAAAGCTGGAGGGTGTCGTGGCGGAACCTACGGGTCTGGCTGGCGCGCCGGCGTGAAGCCGTCCGCGTCCGATCGCAGGCGCTCGAGGATCGTCGTGATCTCGTCGAGGTCCTCGCGCCGGAGCGGCTCGGTGCCGAAGCGCAGGCCGTTGAGGATCGGCGTCACGGCGGCCGCGACCTCGCGGCCACGGGACGTGATCGCCGCGAGCGTCGTGCGCCGGTCGCGCTCGTGCGGCTCGCGGGTGACGAAGCCGGACCGCTCGAGGCCGTCGATGATGTTGGTCACCGACGTGCGATGCACCTGCAGCCGGTCGCCCATCTTGCCCAGGGGCAGCGCTCCACGGCGGCTGTAGAAGAGCAGCATCAGCGCCTCATAGCGCGGGAAGGTCAACTCGAACGGCTTGAGCTCGTCGTTGAGGCGCGCCAGCAGGATCTGCTGCACGCGCATGATCGAGGTCACGGCGCTCATCGACGGCACCGGCTCCTCACCCCAGTGGGTGGTCCAGTTGCGCCGCGCCTCGGCGATGGGATCGAAGTCGGACATGCGGGAGCCGACAGACTCGCACAGGCGGGTCAGAGCGCGTGTCGCTGGACCGCGCGATCCACGTTCTCGGGTGCCAGGACGTGCTCGATGACCATGACCGCGGCGCCGATCATGCCCGCGCGGGGGCCGAGCCGGGTGCAGCCCATACGCAGATCACGCGTGGCCATCGGCAACGAGCGCCCGATCACCGCCTCGCGCACGCCCGCGAGCACCTGTTGCGGCATCTCGGAGAGGTCGCCACCGACGACGATCGCGCCGGGATTGAAGAAGTTGATGCACTCGGCCAGCACCTCGCCGACCGCCCGGCCGGCGCCGCGGACCGCCTGCAGGGCGCGTGGCTCGCCCGCGCGCGCGAGCGCGACGACGTCGCGGCCGCAGCCCGCGCTCAGGCCGCCGGCGCTCAGGGTCGCGGCCAGCGCGTCGCCGCCCACGACCGCCTCCAAGCAGCCGTTGTTGCCGCAGCGGCAGGGCACGTTGTCGTGGCCTGCGAGGCGGATATGGCCGATGTCGCCGGCGGCGCCGTGGGCGCCACGATGCACGAGACCGTGGCTGATGATCCCGCACTCGATGCTCTGCCCGACGGTCACGAACAGCAGGTGGTCGACGTCGCGCCAGTGCGACCACTGCTCGCCGAGACCCATCAGGTTCACGTGGCTATCCACGAGCACCGGCGCGTCGTGGTGTTCGCCGAACCAGCATGGGATCGAGAAGCCGTCCCAGCCGGGCATCATCCGCGCGTCGATCGGCTCGCCGCGGCTGAACGCCACCGGGGCCGGGACGCCGATTCCGATGGCGCGGATCCGTTCAGGCCCGGTGCTAGCGGGGCGCAGCAGTTCCTTGAAGGTCGCGAGGATCTTGGTCAGGACGGTCTCCGGCGGCTGCGTGACGTCGATCGCGAACGCGCGCTCGGCCACCGGGGACGCGGCAAGATCGCAAACCGCGACGCGGCACTGCGTGGTGTCGAGATCGGCCACGAGCACGACGCCGGCGCTGCGGTTGAACTTCAGCGTCGCGGGCGGGCGCCCACCCGTGGAGGCAACGCCGCCGATCTCCTGCAACAGTTCGAGGGCGAGCAGCGATTGGACGCGGTCGGCGAGCGTCGATCGCGACAGTCCGCTCTGTTCGGCAAGCTCGTTGCGTGTTGAAGCGGAACCGTCACGCACTAGCCTCAGCACGCCGCCGGCGCCAAGCGTGCCGGACTCGCGTCCCTCGGCGTCCCTGAGCATGGTCACGAGTTAATCAGACTTCGCTCGTTCAGCAGACGTAAGTCTTAGGTTGAGTCTGTATTTAGTAGGGGGACAAGCCAGAAATAGTCAACCTTTTGCTTGACATCTGGGCTAAGGGCGCGCTAGCGTCCGCTCTCATGTCTGGAGGAGAGGTTCGCGTCGCCATCGCGGGGACGGGGTTCATAGGTGCTGTCCACGCGCGTTCCGCACGGCTCGCGGGTGCTCGCCTCGTCGGCGTCGCCGCTTCCTCGCCTGAGCGCGGCCTGTTGGCCGCGGCGGCGCTGGGGGCCGAACGCTCGTATGCGACCGCGGAGGATCTCGTCGAGGCCGACGATGTCGACGTCGTTCACATCTGCACCCCGAATCACCTGCATCAGCCACTCGCCGAGGCCGCGCTCGCGGCCGGCAAGCACGTCATCTGCGAGAAGCCGCTGGCGATCGATGATCGGGGCGCCGAGGAGATGGTCGTCGCCGCGGCGAGCGCCGGGCGGATCACCGCCGTGCCGTTCGTCTACCGCTACTACCCCACGGTGCGTGAGGCGCGCGAGCGCATCCGCGCGGGGGTCAGCGGCCCGATCCGGCTGATCCACGGCGGCTACCTGCAGGACTGGCTGCTGCGCGCGGAGGACGACAACTGGCGTGTCGACGAGCAGTACGGCGGAGCCTCGCGCGCGTTCGCCGACATCGGCTCGCACTGGTGCGACCTCGCCGAGTTCGTCTCCGGTCATCGCATCACCCGGGTCTGCGCCCGCCTCTACACGTCGGTTCCCGACCGTGCGACGGAGGACGCCGCGATCCTGCAGTTCGAGACCGACCACGGGGCCGTCGGCAGCGCGGTGATCAGCCAGATCTCCGCGGGCCGCAAGAACCAGCTGACGCTCGAGCTCGACGGAGCCAACGAGGCGCTCGCCTTCAATCAGGAGGAGCCCGAGCAACTCTGGGTCGGCGCGCGCGAGCACGTCACGCTGATCAAGCGCGACCCGGGGGCGCTCACGCCGGAGGCCGCGCGCTTCGCGACGCTGCCCGCCGGCCATCCGCAGGGATACAACGACTGCTTCGACGCTTTTGTCGCCGATGCCTATGCCGCGGTCGGAACGGGCGAGGCGCCCGACGGCATGCCGACGTTCCACGACGGGGTGCGCGCCGCGCGCATCACCGCCGCGGTGCTGTCGTCGGCGCGGACCGAAACCTGGGTTGACGTTCCCGACGCCGCAGCCCTGACCGCGAGGATCGCCGATGTCTGAGCAAGGCACGCCACTCCTGCAGATGCAGGGGATTCGCAAGAGCTTCGTCGGCGTGGAGGTCCTGCACGGCGTCGATCTCGACCTCAAGGCCGGTGAGATCCACGCCATCGTCGGTGAGAACGGCGCCGGCAAGTCGACGCTGATGAAGGTCCTCGCGGGCGTGCACACCCCTGAGCAAGGCACGATCCGCATCGACGGCACGGAGGTCTCCTTCACGCACCCGCACGCCGCGCAGGCCGCGGGCGTCGGGATCGTCTACCAGGAGTTCAACCTGCTGCCTGAGCGGACGGTCGCAGAGAACGTCTTCATCGGACGCGAGCCGTCCAAGGGCGGGCTCGTCGACCGGCGCAGGATGGACCGCGAGACGGCCGCGCTGCTCGAGGAGGTCGGCGAGGCGAGCTTCGGCCCGCACACGCCCGTGCGCTGGCTCTCGGTCGCGCAGCAGCAGGTGGTCGAGATCGTCAAGGCCCGCTCGCTGGACGCCCGCATCCTCGTGCTCGACGAGCCGACCGCGGCGCTGGCCGACAACGAGGTCGAACTGCTGTTCACGCTCGTGCGCCGGCTGCAGGAGCGCGGCATCGGCATCCTCTACATCTCGCACCGCCTGCGCGAGGTCTTCGCGCTCTCCGACCGCATCACGGTCATCAAGGACGGCGGCGTGGTCAAGACGCTGCCGACGGCGGAGTGCGACCAGCGCACGCTCGTGAACCTGATGGTCGGCCGCGAGCTCGACGGCTACTTCCCGGAGCGCGGCACCGCGGAGGACGTCGGTGACGTGCGGCTTGAGCGTCAAGAGCCTCACCACCTCGCTCCTGCGCGACGTGAACTTCGAGATCCGGGCGGGTGAGATCGTCGGCTTCGCCGGCCTCCAGGGCTCGGGACGAACCGAGATCGCGCGCGCGGTCTTCGGCGCGGACCCGATCACGCAGCGGCACGTCGAGATCGACGGCAAGCCCGTGAACTTCCGCACGCCGCGCCACGCGGTCCGTGCCGGGCTGGGCTTCATCACCGAGGACCGCAAGGCCGAGGGCCTGGCGCTGGCGCAGTCGATCGCGGACAACATGATGCTCGCGGTGCGCACGGTGATGCCCGCCCGCAAGCGCCGCTCGGCCGAAGGGCTGATGACCATCTCCGAGCTGGCCGCCGTCACCGAGCTGCGCGCGCGCGGGCCTGAGCAGGAAGTGCGCTTCCTGTCCGGCGGCAACCAGCAGAAGGTCGTGCTCTCCAAGTGGCTGGCCACCAGCCCGCAGATCCTGATCTTCGACGAGCCGACGCGCGGCATCGACGTCGGCGCCAAGGCCGGCATCCACGACCTGATCCGCAAGCTCGCGCGCGACGGTGTCGCGGTGCTGATGATCTCGTCCGAGCTCCCGGAGCTGATCGGCATGAGCGACCGCATCCTCGTCATGCACGAGGGCCAGTTGGCGGGCGAGCTGCCAGCCGGTGCCAGCGAGCCGCAGATCATGGAACTCGCGACCGGATCAGTGGAGGCAGCCGCATGACCGTGGTCGATCCCCCCGAGGCGGCCGAGTCGCGCGCTGCGGCGCGCAAGCAGCGGCTCGCGCGGCATGGCGCGTCGGCCTGCTGGCCTCACCGGCCGCTCCGGTCTACGGCGCGCTGATCGGCATCTTCGTGATCGCCTGGATCGTGGTCACGATCCACGGCGGCACGTTCCTGACCGTCCCGAACATCGTGAACATGCTGCAGCGCTCCGTCGCGCTCGGCATCGTCTCCGCCGGGCAGACCGTCGTGATCCTGATCGGGTCGCTCGATCTCTCCGTCGCCGCGCTGATCAGCCTCGCGTCGCTGCTGACCGCGTCGACGATGGACGGCTCGCAGGCCAACGTCATCCCGGCGATCGCCCTGGTGCTGGCGCTCGGCGTCGGCTTCGGGCTCGTCAACGGCCTGATCATCACCAAGCTGCACGTCAACGCCTTCATCGCCACGCTCGGCACGGCGCTGATCATCAAGGGCCTGATCGACTTCAACTGGAACGGCCCCGTCGGCGGCGTCCCACGCGGATTCTCCCAAGGGCTGGGCTACACCCGCTTCGGCCTGCTTCCGGCGTCGATCTTCCTGCTCGCCGCGGTCATCGTGGTGGTGTGGTTCATCCTGCGCTACACCCGCTTCGGCTACCACGTCTACGCGGTCGGCGGCAGCGAGGACGTCTCAAAGCTCTCGGGGCTGCGAACGCACCGCACGATCATCGCGGCGCACATCGTGTGCTCGCTGACAGCGGTGATCACCGGCATCTTCCTCGCGAGCCGGCTCGCGGCCGGCACGCCGACCGTCGGCTCCGACGGCGGCTACGACCTCGAGTCGATCGCTGCGGTGGTCCTCGGCGGCACCGCGCTGACGGGCGGACGCGGCGGCGTCATCGGCACGATCGGCGGCGTCTTCATCCTCGCCGTCCTCGACAACACCTTCAACCAGCTCGAACTGAACGCGTTCCTCAAGGACGTCGTGCGAGGGATCATCATCATCGCCGCCGTCGCGGTCTACGCCCGGCGCCAGGAGAAGAAGGCATGAGCACCGAGAACGCCTCCGTCACGCCTGGCTTCGAGTCCGCCTCGGGCGACCGCGGGCGCCGCCTCCTGAAGGCGCTGATGAGCACCGGCACGATCTTCGTGCTCCTGCTGATCCTCTGGATCTGGATCGCGATCCTGAACCCGAGCTTCCTCGAGCCCGGGCCGTTCCTGGCCTATCTGAAGCGCGCGGCGCCGCTGGTGGTCCTCGCCGCCGGGCTCGTACTTCGTGCTCATCAGCGGCAACTACGACCTCTCGGTCGGCTCGCTGGTCACGGTGACCGTGGTGGTCGCCGCGCGGCTGATCGACGGCGATCCGTCGAAGACGTGGCCGGTGATCGCGCTGCTGTTCGGCATCGGCGTCGTCGTCGGGTTCACCAACGGGTTCGTCTCGACCGTGCTGCGCGTGCCGTCGTTCATCACGACGCTCGGCATGCTGTTGATCCTCAACGGCGCGGTATTCCTATGGACAGGAGGGGCGCCGCGCGGCGCGCTCTCCGAGAACTTCCGCTCGATCGGACGTCAGGGGATCGAAGGGATCCCGTGGATCGAGCAGCTGCCGTGGGCTGTGCTTGTGCTGATCGCGGTCGGAGTCGTTCGCTGTATTGCTGATGCGCTCCGACTTCGGCCGCCAGTTGATCGCCACGGGTGACAACGACCGTACCGCCCACCTCTCGGGCGTACGTGTGAACCGCGTGCGAATCCTGGCCTTCGTGCTCTCGGGCACGATGGCCGTGCTCGCGGGCATCATGCTCGGAGGCTTCGGCGGGGTTTCGGCCCAGGTCGGCAAGGGCCTTGAGTTCGACGCGATCACCGCCTGCGTGCTGGGCGGGGTCGTACTCGGAGGCGGCCGCGGATCGGTCGTCGCCGCGATGGCAGGCGCCCTCACTCTTGAGGCGCTGTTTACGTGGCTTAACCTGCAGGGCATCTCCGGTGCGCTCGAAGACACCATTCAGGGCGTCATCATCATCGCCGCCGTCAGTTTCGCCGGTTACCGGCTTCGGGGCGCGAGATGACGGAGACGCAAACCACCAGAGGAGGAATAGGGATGACATTGAGGAGACTGGCAGGGCCGCTGGCCCTGTTGGCTTGCTGTGCGACCGTTGCGGCGTGCGGCACGACCGACGACTCGAGCGACACCGCTACGAGCGACGCGACCGCCGCCGCCACCGAGACGGCCACCGCGGAGTCCAAGACCGGCGAGCAGTCGGAGTTCTTCGTGCAGGCCGACTACGACAAGCAGCTTGCGCAGCGTTCGGTGACGCCCGAGGGCGATCCGGCGACGCCGTGGACGCAGATGATCGAGCCCGAGATGGTCGATACCTCGAAGTACAAGTCCGAGAAGGACTGGGGACTGGAACGTCTGCTTCTCCAACGCCGCGAGCGATAACCCGTGGCGTCAGAACGGCCTCATCACGATGAAGGCCGAGGCGGAGAACACGAAGGAGATCGGCAAGTTCACGATCGTCGACGCCGAGGCCAAGGACGACAAGCAGATCTCCGACCTCGAGGCGATGACCTCGCGCGGCAAGTGCGACGCCATCATCGTCGCGCCGAACACCACGGCGACCCTCACCCCGGCCGTGGAGGCCGCGTGCGAGAGCGACGTGCCGGTGCTCGTCTTCGACCGCGGTGTCGAGACGGACTGCCCCGTCACGTTCATCCACCCGATCGGCGGCTACGCCTACGGTGCCGATGCGGCGGAGTTCCTGAAGGAGAAGGTCAAGCCGGGCGGCAAGATCCTCGCCCTGCGCATCCTGCCGGGCGTCGACGTCCTCGAGACCCGCTGGTCGGGCGCCAAGGGCATCTTCGACGAGGCCGGCCTGAACGTCGTCGGCGTCGAGTTCACCGACGGTGACGCGGCCAAGACGAAGTCGATCGTGTCCGATTACATCCAGCGCGAGGGTTCCCTCGACGGCGTCTGGATGGACGCCGGCGCGACCTCGGTCGCCGCCATCGAGGCGTTCGAGGACGCAGGTCAGGACGTCCCGCCGATCACCGGCGAGGATCAGAACGACTTCCTGACCAAGTGGAAGGAAGATGGCCTGACCGCCGTCGCCCCGACGTACTCGAACTTCCAGTGGCGTACCGCCGTCATCGCGGCCACCAAGATCCTCAAGGGTGAGGAAGTCCCGAAGGAATGGGTCCTCCCGCAGCCGAAGATCACGGAGGAGACGCTGGATCAGTACGTCAAGCCGAACATGCCGCCGCTGTACTACGCGCTGTGCGGCTGCGAGGACCTGCCGGGCTTCCCCGAGAAGTGGGGCGGCAAGGCGCAGTAATGCAATTGGGCGCCAACACATGGATCTGGGTCTCCCCGCTCACCGATGAGCGGCTGACCCAGCTCGCGCCGCGGCTGCGCGATATGGGGTTCGACGTGGTCGAGCTCCCGATCGAGCAGCTAGGGGACTGGAGTCCTGAGCATGCCGCGGAGGTGCTGGCCGAGCACGGGCTCAGCGCTTCCATCGCGGTCGCGATGGCTCCGGGGCGTGAGCTGTGTGGCGCCGACGCAGCGACGGTCGCGACGACCCAGGCCTTCCTTCGGGATTGCCTGGACGTCGCGGCCACAGTTGGGGCCGGCGCGATCGCCGGCCCCATCTACACCTCGACCGGACGCACGTGGCGGATCACGCCGGACGAACGTGTCCGGCTGTACGCCGAGTTGCGCGAGAACCTCGCTCCGATCGCCGACTACGCCGGCGAGGTCGGAGTCAAGATCGGCCTCGAGCCGCTCGTCCGCTACGAGACGAGCCTGTGCAACACCGTCGAGCAGACACTCGAGGCGATCGACGGCCTGCCGGATTCGGTCGGCCTGCTGCTGGACACGTACCACGCCAACGTGGAGGAGAAGGACTTCGCCGCGTCGTTCCGCCTCGGCGGCCCGCGGCTCGTGCACGTCCACGCCTCGGCCAACGACCGTGGCGCTCCCGGTGCCGACCACATCGACTGGGTCGGCTTCCGTGACGCGATCGTCGATACCGGCTACGCCGGTCCGATCGTGATCGAGTCCTTCACCGCCGAGAACGAGACGATCGCCACGGCGGCCTCGGTCTGGCGCCCGCTTGCAGCATCCCAGGACGCAATCGCCGTAGATGGCCTTGCGTTCCTGCGTGAACTGTTCGCGTAGTCAACTTCTCGCGTATCCCCCGGAACCTCGGCAGCCTCTGCCGGGGTTTCTGTCGTTCTTCAGACGAAAGATCCTTGACATCGGTTTAGGCCGGGCATAGTTTCTCATCCGGACCTGGTCTTAAGTCTAGGCCTGCTGTCACCTCATATTCATTCGTTGGCGTCTCCGAGGGGGAGAAGAGATGGGCAGACGGAGTAGGTCCGGCATGGCCGGATGGGGTATTGCCCTGGTGTGCGTGGCTGTGGCTGCACTGGTGGCGCCATCGATGGCGAGCGCGCAGGGAGAGGGCAAGCGCTTGTTGCTCTACACGGGCACCACCGGCTTCCGGCACACCGACGCGATCAACAACGGGCGGCCGGTCGTCCAGAACGCGCTGCAGGCGATCGGTTTCACGGTCGATTGGGAGGACTGCACCAACAACGCGACGGTGCCGGGCACCAACAACTGCAATCACGCCGAGAAGAACCCGCGGATCTTCACGGACGAAAACCTCGCGCGCTACGACGCGATCGTGCTGCTCAACGCCTCGGCCGGCCCGCCCGGTCCGCTGTGGGATGCCTCGGCGAAGGCCGCGATCATCAAGTACATGCAGAACGGCGGCGGCATCGCAGCCGTCCACAACGCGACCGACATGGGCACCCAGCAGCAGACCTGGGACTGGTGGGACGGCAATAGCCCGAACTCCGCCGTCGGCTCGCTGATGGCCGGCCACGCCGCGACGAGCCTGACGAACATCGCGCAGGTGCAGGTCTCCGACCACAACCACCTCTCGACCAAGGACCTCCCGGACCAGTACGGCATGGGGGACGAGCACTACAACTTCCAGCGCAACGTCCGCGGCAGCCATCACGTGCTGGCGACGCTCGACGAGCGCACCTACAACCCGGGGGCCAACGCCAAGGGCCAGGATCATCCGATCGTCTGGTGCAAGCGCTACGACGGCACCAACATCGACGACAACACCGGCACCCCCAAGGACTACCGCGACGGTCGCGTGTGGGTGACCGGCATGGGTCACTTCGGCGCCTCCTTCACGGAGGGCACGCCGTCGGGCAACAACAACCTCGTCAAGATGATCGTCGGCGGCACCCGCTGGGCCGCGGGTGACGGCAAGAAGTCCGACTGCTCGGCCACCGTGTGGTCGAGCTACCACCGCACGGTCCTCGTCGCCGACGCGAACCAGCCGATCGGCATCGATGTCTCCAAGGACGGCAAGGTCTACTGGAGCGAGATGGGCCTGCTCGGCACCACCGCCAACCAGTGGAACTCGCAGGGCTCGATCGTGATGCACGATCAGAAGGGCCCGCCCGGCAACAAGACGACCGTCGGCACGATCCTGACCCGCGCGGATCACGGCAACTCCGAGGACGGCGTCCTGGGCTTCAGCCTGCAGCCGGGCTTCGACCTCTCCGACCCGGACAAGCGGCACGTGTTCGCGTACTACTCGCCGCGCCCCGGCCCCGGTGACAACTGGCCGCTCGTGTCCACGCCCGCCGCTCAGGTGGTCGGCTACAACCAGATCAGCCGCTGGACGCTGAACGCCGAGGGCACCGCGGTGGTGCCCGACTCCGAGCGCGTGATCCTCCGCGTCCCCAAGGCCAAGATCGGTGGCTCGCCCTCCGGCTTCCCGGGCGGTCCGACGGACTCCGGCCCTGGCCACGTGGGCGGCGCGGGCCTGGACTTCGACTCCGCCGGCAACCTGTACCTCGGCGTCGGTGACGACGTGTCGCCGAACGCCAGCGGGCACAGCGGCTACGCGCCGATGGACTACCGCTCCGCCGAGCGCTGGGACGCTCGCAAGACGGCGGCCAACACGGCCGATCTGCGCGGCAAGGTGCTGCGCATCAAGCCGTCGCTGGCCGCGATCGCCTCGGACTCGCCGCCCGCCGCGGGCTCGACGTACTCGATCCCGGAGGGCAACCTGTTCGCCCCGGGGACGGCGAAGACGCGTCCCGAGATCTACGCGATGGGCTTCCGCCAGCCGTTCACGCTCCACACCGACTCAAAGAACCCGGGCGTCATCGGTGTCGGCGAGTACTGCCACGACGGCTCGACCGACCGCGCCCAGCGCTCTCCGGCGGGCACGTGCGAGTGGAACCTGCTCGACAAGCCGTCCAATCAGGGCTGGCCGTTCTGCGTTGGCGATCAGTCGACGGCGAACACGATGTGGAAGTGGAACTACGCGGCCAACGCCACGACGAACGAGCAGTACGACTGCTCGCTGCCGGAGATCCCGTCGGACATCAACTACGCGCCGGCGGGCCAGACGCCCAACCCGGCGACCTTCCAGGGCCTGGACACGATCCCGCAGCCCGTCCCGGCCACGATCTGGAAGAAGTACCCCAATGCCGGCAACGCCGGTCTGCAGAACCCGGCGGACTTCGGCGACCTCACCACCGGCGGCATGCAACCGCTGTCCGGGCCGATCTTCCGCTACAACGGGGCGACGGCCGGCTCCGGTGGCTTCCCCGCCTACTACGACGGCTCGTGGTTGATCAACAACCGCGGCTCCAACGATGGCTGGTGGAAGGAAGTCCGGCTGCGCACCGACAACAGCAAGATGCTGCGCGTGCAGGACTGGCTGCCGTACAACCAGGCCGGCAGCGCCACCACGCAGCAGAACAGCCTGGTGATCGGCACGCAGTTCGGTGACGACGGCGCGCTGTACATGGCTCGCTACCCGGTCACCTGCTGCCGCTCGAACACCAGCGCCAACTCGCAGGTGCAGATCGTCAAGATCACGTTCGACGTCTACGAGGAAGCGAACTGCGCCGATCACGACCGCGACGCTGAGCCCGGCGACGCCCGGCCCCGGCCGGACGTACACGGACGCGGTGACGGTGAACTTCAGTTCGACCGATCCGGCCAACGCCGATCCGGCCCAGCCCGTCGCCGGCGTCGACTTCATCGAGCATCGGGTCACGCTCAACGGCGTCCCCGGGCGCGTGGGTGAAGACCAGCAACCCCGGCCTCGTGAACCCGTTCACCAGTTCGGTGACGGTGTCCGAGCTGGGCGCCTACTCGGTCGAGTACCGCTCCGTCGATCGCGGCGGCAACGCGGATCCGATCAAGACGGTCACGTTCTGGATCAACCGGCCGACGACGGCCACCGGCAAGGTCAGCGCGATCGTGCCGAGCATCCTCTCGCTGTCGATCGGCCAGCTGAACCTCAGCCCGTTCATCCCGGGCGTGAGCCAGACGTACAGCGGAACGACGACCGCGACGGTCACCTCGTCGTGGCCGAACGCCACGCTGTCGGTCTACGACCCTGATCCGGTCAACGCCACCAACGGGCGGCTGATCAACGGCACGTCGATCATTCCGCGCGACATGGACGTCCTGAACAACCTGGGCGCCTACCAGGCCCTCGGCAGCGCGACGGCTCAGCGCGTGATCGCGACC
This sequence comes from uncultured Solirubrobacteraceae bacterium, assembly GCA_963848475.1. Lineage (GTDB taxonomy): Bacteria > Actinomycetota > Thermoleophilia > Solirubrobacterales > Solirubrobacteraceae > Solirubrobacter. The sequence goes on from CAWKDW010000020.1 coordinate 441,708, forward strand.
TGGGCCGCTCCGGTCGCGCAGGCGGCGACAACGGTCACGCTCCGCCAGGTGATCAACGGCACCGACGTGCTCGTCGCGGGCGAGTACGCCAAGACGCTGACGTTCTCCCTGTCCACGACCACCCCGTAGCCCAGAACCGCTGAGCACGCAACGGAAAGGGCCCGCGCAAGCGGGCCCTTTTGTTACTGCGGTTGCTTCGAAGCTCTAGGAACGGACGGTGACGCGAGGCGCGCTTGGTCTCCGCGCGCCGCGTTGCCCGCGAGGTCCGCCGCGCTGACCCGCACGCGGTAGGTGCCCTTGCGCAGCCCCTTGACGGTCACGGCGGACACGCCCTTGCGCACCGTGACGGTGCGGGTCTTCGCCTTCTGCCCACGGCGCGTGAGCTTGACCGTGATCTTGCCCGCCTCGGAGAGCCGGAAGCGCACGCGCGCTCCGCGGCGCACGCGCTTGACGCTCACCCGATCGAGCTTCGGCGCGATCGTGTCGCGGACCTCGAGGATCGTCGGCGCCGGGAACTGGTTGGGGAACGGCTGCTCGCTCAGCGGCGGGGGCGGCGGCGGGGGCGGCGGCGCGCCGGTCGCGTCGGTCACCGTGACGGTGCCGCGCATCGGCGTCGCGTGCAACTGGCAGAAGTACTCGTACGTGCCCGGCGTCGTGAACGACGTGCGTCGCGGCGGGGCCGGCGACGGCGGGCGCGTTGGAGAAATCCCAGCCGGTGGCGGACTTGACGTTGTGCGCGAGCGTCGTGCCGGCGAAGGACCAGGTCACGGTCTCACCGACCTTGACCGTCACCGCGTTGGGCGCCCAACGGTTGTCGCTGCCGTCGGGCAGCACGCCGTCGGTGGCCTGGATCGTGGCGTCGGCGATCGCGGCGGACGGGTAGAGAAGGATCGCGGCGGCCGTGACGGTGGCGAGGCGGCGCTTCATCTAGACCACCTCCATCTGCAGCATCATTGCCTTGTCCGCGTGCTCGAGCGAGTGGCAGTGGAAGACATACTTGCCGCCGTAGGGCGCGAACCACGCCAGCACGGTGACGGTCTCGTTGGGCATCACGCCCACGGTGTCCTTCCAGCCGAGCCTGTCGGCGGCCTCGACCGGTGCGCTGGTGCGCTCGAGCACCCGGAACTGGAAGCCGTGCAGGTGCATCGGGTGCACCCGGTTGGAGTGGTTCACGAATGTCCAGATCTCCGTGCTGCCACGCCGCGGACGGACGTCGATGCGATCGGGGTCAAAGCCGAGGCCGTTGATCTGCCACGCGGCGGTGCCGAGCGCGAGATCCCAGCGCCGGCGGGCGTTGGCGGCGGGCAGAGGCTCGGGCTGGCGCATCCGCGACGGGACCTGGAAATCCTCTTTGCTGCCGCCACCGACGACGTCGAAGCGCATGATCGGCACGGTGCCGCCGAGGCCGTCCTCGTTGTGCAGGAGGATCTCCTCGCCCGGGCCATACGCAGAGAAGTCGATGACGAAATCGATGCGTTCGGCGGGGTGCAAAGGTACACGCGTGCGCGAGACGGGCTTGGAGAGCAGGCCGCCGTCGCCGGCGATCTGGAGCATCGGGCGGCCCTTGCCGAGCCGCATCGTGTAGGAGCGGGCGTTGGATCCGTTCAGGAACCGCAGGCGGTACTTGCGGCGCTGCACGCGCATGCGCGGGGAGACGGCGCCGTTGACCAGGAGCGTGTCGCCGCGGAACCCGAGGTCGACGTTCTCCTCGTAGCGGAACGAGCCGTCCTTGTTGAACGCGTGATCGGCGATCACGATCGGCACGTCGAACTCGCCCTGGGGCAGCCCGAGTGCGGTCTCCTGGTCGTCCTCGAGGGCGTACATCGCGACCAGCCCGTAGTACATGGTCTTCGACGTGCGTCCGTGCGCGTGGTCGTGGTACCAGAGCGTCGCCGCGTCCTGATCATTGGGGTAGAAGTAGTCGAAGGAGCCGCCGGCGGCGATCACGTCCATCGGGTGGCCGTCGAATCGCGGCCGGTACGTACCCGCCGTGCAGGTGCACGTTGGACTCGAACGGCAGCGTGTTCTTCTGACGGACGACGACCTCACGACCCTTGCGGGCGCGGATCGTCGGGCCCGGGTAGATCCCGTCGTAGCCGTAGATCGGCGTCTGGAAGCCGGGGAGGATCTCCGCCATGCCTTCGCGGATCGCCATCTCGTACGTGTCGCGGTTGCGCGTGCTCGATACCGGCAGCAGCTCCGGGATGCGCGGCAGATCGCGCTCGGAAGGGTTCGAAGGGTGAGCGCGCCTGCGAACGGATGGCGGCCGATGTCACCTCCGCCTTGCGGCCGCGCAGCGTGCCCGGCGTCGCGAACGTGCACAGCAGCGCGAGCGACCCGAAGCCGTTGCGCATGAAGTCACGGCGCGAGGGCGCGTCGGCGGGCGCCCGCCAGGATCCCTGGGAGCCGGTCACTTGAGCCTCACAGTCTTGGTCGCCGACACGCCGTGGTTGCCCATGGCGTCGACGGTGCGCCACGCGAACGGTGTACTTGCCCTTCCGGAAGCGGTTGCTGCGCATCACGAACGAGCGAGTGCCCGCCGGGGCATGAACGGTGGCGGAGGAGACGACCGCGCGCGATCCCTTGCGGCGCGCGGTGACCGACACCGTCGTCGGCTCGGAGAGCCAGAAGCGCAGCTTCACCCCGCCGCGCACGCGCTTCGCGCTCGTGCGGGCCAGCCGCGGCTTCTCCGTGTCCTTCGAGGAGGTGCGTCCCGGCGCCGGCGTGGTCGTGTGGTCGTCGGCGGATGCCGTGGGCGTCGCGGTCGGCGATGCGGTCGCCACCACGGTGGGCGTCGCCTCGGCGTCGGAGTCGGCGTCGGCCGTCGGACGTCGGCGTGGGGGTCTCGACCGGCGCACCTTCGACCGGATCGTTCCCCTCATGGTCGTGCTGTGGGCCTGGCAGACGAACTGGTAGACGCCCGCGGTTCCGAACGTCCATTCGTCCTTACCGGACGGGACCAGACCCGGCTTGCGTCCGTCCCATACCGGGTCCGGCGGCGTCGAGCCGTTAACGACGGGATACGCGTTGTGGTAGCCGTTGGCGATGTCGTAGTCCCAGGTGACGGTGTCACCGGTCTGGATCGTCACGTCCACCTGCGGGTCGGCCGCGCACGTGGCCTGGTTCGCGGCAGTCGTGAAGCACGGCGTACTCGCGGGTCCACCCGCGTAGATCGTGATCGACTGCGCCGCGCCCGCGACGCTCACGCCCGCGACGACGGCGCCTGCGGCGGCGAGCGCGGCGGTGGCCGCGAGAAGGCCTCGACGCACGGGGCTATTACCGATCCTCATCTCTCAAATCTCCTGACACGCACGACCGGCTTAGGCCGATGCGCGGCGAAAGCTATCACATAATTTGCTGATCAGCGGAGCATTGCAGCGCCAACTCGACAAAAGTCTGAGGAGAGCGGACCGGAAGTTCGTTGCGATGTCCACCCGACAGTTGCTAGCTTCCGGTCGCTGTGAAGACAAGGTGGCTGATTCCCCTCGTCGCCGTGGTCGTGCTCGCCGTCGCGAGTATCGCGATCGCGGCACGGAGCGGTGACGACGAGAAGACGACCCAGGGCACCAATCTCTCCGTGATCAAGTGTCCTCTCGAGCCAACCGGCAAGATCGTCGGCGGCACGCCCGAGTATAGGCCCGCCAAGGACGCTTTTGACACGTCCGAATTGGTGGGATTGAAACTCGAGGACGCGCGCAAGAAGGCCGGCGAGAACAAGTGCGACATCGTCGTGTCGGTCCAGGACGGCGCGGGTCAGCCTGTCCCGATCGAGCTGGACCCGAGCCTGATCTACGTCTACACGGAGAAGGAAGTCGTCACGCAGATCGAGGGCGTCGGCGGCGGCATCTAGGGAATGCTCGCCGCGCTGTCGACGCTGACGGCGAGCGCCCGTTCCCGCTGGATCGTCATCGGCGCGTGGGTGGTGCTCGCGCTCGCGATGGTCCCGCTCCAGGGGCCCCTTCAGAGTGAGGCGGCGGACGAGAGCGACACCTTCATGGTGCGCGGCTCGGAGTCGGCCGCGGCCAAGCACACGATCGACGAGAAGTTCAAGCGCGGCAGCGAGAGCGCCGCGGTCATCGCCTACTTCGACGAGGGCGGGATCGATACCCCGGATCGCGACCGCATCAACGCCGATGCGCGTGCGATCTGCAGTGCGGCCACGATCCCGAGCCTCACCCTCGTCGGCACGCCCTACGCGCTGGCGTGCGGGACGTCCGATCCGCTGGACCTGAGCCCCAGCGGTCCCGGGCTGCTGACGTCCTCGGACAGCACCGTCGCGTTGTCGTCGGCGCTGATGACCGACGACAGCACGCCCGGTGGCCGAGGCCGCCGCCGCCACGATCCGCTCGATCGTGCCCGGGCCGGAAGGCGACGAGAACGGCCTGCACGCCTACGTGACCGGCGAGGTCGGCTTCGAGGCCGACCGCAGCGAGGCGGTCAAGAGCATCGACGAGACCCTGCTGCTGGTCACCTGCGTCGTGCTCGTGCTCCTGCTGCTCGCGATCTACCGGTCGCCGCTGGTCGCGCTCGTCCCGCTGCTCGTGGTCGCGGTCGCCTATGTCGTCGCCGGCGGCCTTACCTACATGCTGGTGCGGACGGGGATCACCGGGGTGAGCGGCCAGACGACCGCCATCCTGATCGTGCTGATGTTCGGCGTCGGGACCGACTACTGCCTGCTGATCGTCGCGCGCTTCAAGGACGAGCTGCGCCGCACCGCCGACGTCGGCGAGGCGATGGCGCGGGCCACGGAGCGCACCGGCCCGGCGATCCTCTCGGCGGGCGCGATCGTGATCGTGGCGATGCTCTGCCTCACGATCGCGGACTTCAACGCCACGCGGGAGATGGGGCCGATCCTCGCGCTCGGCGTCGCCGTCATGGTGGCCGCGGGCCTCACGCTGCTGCCGGCCATCCTGGCGACGCTCGGCCGTCGCTCGTTCTGGCCGGCTGTTCCTCAGGTCGAGGTCGAGGATGCACCTGTAAGCAGGGCGTGGCGGAAGGTCGGGCGCCTGGTCGGCTCGCACCCGGCGGCGATCGCGAGTGTCGTGACGCTGTTCCTCGTCGTCGGCGCTCTCGGCGCACTCGGTGGTCGCGAGCCGCTGGACTTCTCCGAGGCGTTCCGCTCGCCGCCGGAATCCGTCGCCGGTGAGCAGATCATCTCGGACCGCTTCATCCCCGGGCGCGCGGCCCCGCTGAACGTCGTCACCACATTCCCCGCGCGGGAGGATGTGCTCTCGGCGCTGACGACCGGGGACCGGACATCTGTCCAAGAGATGTACTTATCGGCCGCTTCCGTTCCCCCAGACGGCCAGGAATCCGAGCTCGCGCTCGCGCAGGCCTATCTGAAGATGAATCCTTTCTCAGATGAGGCGACCGACTCGATTCCCGAGCTGCGCCGCGTTGCTCGCGCGGCCGCTGGGGGCACGCCCGTGCTGATCGGCGGGGAAGTCGCGGAGGCCTACGACACGCAGGTCGCGCTCAGGCGCGACACGCGGCTGGTCGTGCCGATCGCGCTGATCCTGATCGTGCTGATCCTCGCCGTGCTGTTGCGCGCGGTGGTGATGCCGCTCTACGTCATCGCGACGGTGATCCTGTCGTTCGGGTTCGCGCTGGGCGTGAGCTCGCTGATCTTCACGCACGTCATGGGTCAGCCGGCGAGCGACTCGAGCCTCGAGCAGTTCGCCTTCATCTTCCTCGTCGCGCTGGGGGTGGACTACAACGTCTTCCTGCTCGCGCGGATCCGCGAGGAGCGCCCGCACCACGCCACCACCAAGGAGGCCGTGGTCACCGCGTTGGAGCGCACGGGCGGCGTGATCACCAGCGCCGGTCTCGTGCTCGCCGCAACTTTCAGCGTGCTGATGGCATTGCCACTTGAGTCGCTGTTCCAGGTCGGGTTCGTCGTCGCCTTCGGGCTGCTCGTCGATACCTTCCTGGTCCGGGCCCTGTTGGTCCCGTCGATCGCAATTCTGCTCGGAGAGCGCAATTGGTGGCCCTCTCGGGCCTGACTTGTGTATTGCAGGTGCGCAAAAGGTCTTGACAGGGCCAGTCTAAGCGCGTAGCTTCACCTTCGGCGTCCTGCCGAACTGGGTTTGTGTCGTACTGAAGGCGATTAAGCCAGCGAGTGCCGGGGAGAGGGAACGGATTCCCCGGAGGAGGAGTTTCCGGATGGTGCATCGAGGTTCTGTCGGCATGCCTGGGCGGCGTGCCGTACTTCTGTTGTGCGTGGCCTTCATAGGCCTGATCGCGTCGATCTTGATCCCTGCCGCCGCGCAGGCGCAGACCAAGCGACTGCTGCTGTACACGGGCACGACCGGGTTCCGTCATACCGACGGCATCAACGGTGGTCGTCCGGTGGTCCAGGCCGCGCTCGAGACGGCCGGTTACACGGTCGACTGGGAGGACTGCACCAACAACGGCGGTGCAGCGTCCAACTGCGACAACGCCAACAAGAACCCCCGCATCTTCACGGACACGAACCTCGCGCGCTACGACGCGATCGTTCTTCTGAACTCCTCAGCAGGGCCTCCCGGCCCGCTGTGGGCTGACGATCAGAAGGCCGCGATCATCAAGTACGTCCAGAACGGCGGCGGCATCGCCGGCATCCACAACGCCACCGACATGGGCACGACCGCCGAGACGTGGAACTGGTGGGACGGCAACAACGCCAACTCGGTCGTCGGCAGCACCATGCGCGGCCACGCCGCGACGAGCCTCACGAACATCGCGCAGGTCCAGGTCGAGGACAACAACCACCTCGCGACCAAGGACCTGCCGGACACCTACGGCTTCGGCGACGAGCACTACAACTTCAACCGCAACATCCGCGGCGACCACCACGTTCTCGCGAACCTCGACGAGCGCACCTACACCCCCGGCGGTAACGCCATGGGCCAGGACCACCCGGTCACGTGGTGCAAGCTCTACGACGGCGACAACATCAACGACAACACCGGGACGCCCAAGAACTACAGCGACGGTCGCACCTGGGTGACCTCGATGGGCCACTTCGGCGCCTCCTACACGGAGAACGGCGGCGACAACAACCTGGTCAAGCAGATCGTCGGCGGCGTCCGCTGGGTCGCGGGCGAGGGCAAGAAGTCCGACTGCTCCGGCACCGTCTGGTCCTCCTTCACGCGTACGGTGATCGTCCCCGACGCGAACAACCCGATCGGCATCGACGTCGCCAAGGACGGCAAGGTCTACTGGTCGGAGATCGGTAACCCGATCAGCCTCACCTCCGAGGGCTACGTCAAGATGTACGACCCGGCCAAGCCGGCCGGCAACAAGACGACCGTCATCACGATCCCGACGCGCGCGGATCACGGCAACTCCGAGGACGGCGTCCTCGGCATGAGCCTTCAGCCCGGCTTCGATCTGACCGATCCGGCCAAGCGCAACATCTTCGTCTACTACTCGCCGCGCGGCACCGCCGCCGACAACTGGCCGACCTCGGGCAACGTCCAGGTCGTCGGTTACAACCAGATCAGCCGCTTCACGCTGACCGCCGACGGCACCGCCGCCGAGCCGGACTCCGAGCGCCTGATCATCAAGGTCCCCAAGGCCAAGATCTCCGGCTCCCCGTCCGGCTTCCCGGGCGGCCCGACCGACTCCGGCCCCGGCCACGTCGGCGGTGCCGGCCTGGACTTCGACTCCGCCGGCAACCTCTACCTCGGCGTCGGCGACGACGTTTCCCCGAACGCGTCCGGTCACAGCGGCTACACGCCGATGGACTACCGCTCGGCTGAGCGCTGGGACGCGCGCAAGACGTCGCAGAACTCCGCCGACCTCCGCGGCAAGATCATCCGCATCAGGCCGCTGCAGGGTGCGATCCCGGCTGCCACGGCGCCGGGTGTCGATGCGACCTACGCGATCCCCGCGGGCAACCTGTTCCCGGTCGGCACGGCCAAGACCCGTCCCGAGATCTACGCGATGGGCTTCCGTCAGCCGTTCACGGTCCACACCGACCCGGCCAACCCCGGCCTGATCGGCATGGGCGAGTACTGCCATGACAACTCGGCCAACGCCGCCGGCCGCGCGCCGGCGGGCACCTGCGAGTGGAACCTGATCTCCAAGCCGGGCAACTTCGGCTGGCCGTTCTGCGTCGGCGACAACTCGGTGGCCAACACCACCTTCCGCTGGAAGTACTCGTCGCCCACGGGCACGGGTCCCGCAGTACGACTGCTCGCTGTCCTCGGTGCCGTCGGACATCCGCTACGCGCCGGCCGGCGAGACCCCGGTCGAGCCGACCAACGACGGCCTCGACACCCTTCCCACCCCGATCGAGAAGGCGACGATCTGGAAGAAGTACCCGGGCGCCGCGAACGGCCAGAGCACGGCCGACTACGGTGACCTCGGCGCCGGCGGCATGCAGCCGATCACCGGCCCGATCTACCGCTACGACGAGGCCAACGCCCAGCCCGGCGCCTTCCCGCGCTACTACGACGGCTCCTGGCTGATCAACAACCGCGGCTCCAACGACGGGTTCTGGAAGGAAGTCCAGCTCCGCAAGGACAACAACCAGATGCTGCGCGTCAACGACTGGCTCCCGTACAACTCGGGCGCGACGAGCGCGTCGCAGTCCAGCCTCGTGATCGGCACGCAGTTCGGTCCGGACGGCCAGCTCTACATGGCCCGCTTCTCCGTCGGCTGCTGCCGTGCGAACACCTCGGCGGCCAACCAGACGCAGATCGTCAAGGTCTCCTTCAACGTCCAGGACGAGTGCCTGACCGACGAGGCCGCTCCGACCGCCAGCTCCGAGGTCACCGGCCAGGTGTACCCGGGCGTGGCCGACACGTACGTCAACTCGGCCTCGCTGAAGCTGACGGCGACCGACTCCGGCTGCGCCGGCGTCAAGTCGATCGAGTACCGCCAGCAGGGCACGACGGACTGGCTGCCCTACACGGCCGCGGTCTCGTTCACCGAGGCCAAGAAGTACACGGTCGAGTACCGCGCGACGGACAAGAAGGACAACGTCTCCGCGGTCAAGACGGCGGCGTTCGAGATCCTCGCGATCAACGACACCACGCCGCCGACGGCGACGGCCTCGACGGCCGGCAACGCGGACCAGCGCGGCTTCTTCGTCGGCTCCACCACCCTGACGGTGGCGGCGACCGACGACGCGACCGGTTCCGGCGTCCAGACGATCGAGTACCGCGTCAACGGCGGCTCTTACACCGCGTACACCGCGCCGGTCGCGTTCAACACGCCGGGCACGTACGACGTCGACTACCGCGCCACCGACAAGGTCAACAACACGTCGGCGGTCAAGACGATCTCGTTCCGCATCCTCTCGGGCGCCGGCTGCACCGCGGCTCGCTCGGATGAGTTCGACGGCACGACGCTGGGCTCGCAGTGGCAGCGTCATACGCGCAACGGCGGCACGCCGCTGAGCGCTCTGACGTTCGGCGGCGGCGCCCTGCACATGCCGACGGCGGACTTCGAGCTCGACGCGGCCAGCACCACGACGTCGGTCGGCCCGGTGAACTTCATCGGCCAGGACCTGGCGGCGCTGGGCACCAACTGGACCGCCGAGACCGAGTTCACGGTCAAGTACACCGGCGGCTGGCAGAACACCGGCATGATCGTGTGGAACGGGGACAACAACTTCTTCCGCTCCTCGATCACGCACAGCCTGACCGCGGGCAACCTCTACGTCGAGCAGTCCAAGGACAACCCGACGAGCACCGAGGGCGTTCGCTCCCAGGCCGGCGGCAACATCACGATCCTGCCCAACTCCTCGCAGCCGGTCACGATCCGGATGCGGATGACCCGCCTCAACGCCTCCAACACCGTCACGTCGCAGTACCGGGTCATGGCTCCCGCCAGCGTCGCGATGGCCGACTGGGCGAACTTCGGTGGGTCCTCGACCTTCCTGGACCTCAATCCGAGCGGCGGCGCGCGGCGTGACGCCGCGGGCTCGCGCATCGGCATCGTCACCGCGTCGAACTTCCCGGGCACGACGGGCACGTACGCCTACGCGGGCACGCCCGGCACCGTGGACGTCAACTACTTCCGGGTCACCCCGGACCCGCTGACCTGCGAGACCGACGCCCCGACCACGACGGCGACGCTCGACCCGGCCGCCCCGGCGACCGGCGACACGTACGCCACTTCCGTCAAGGTCGGCCTCTCGGCCGTCGACACCGGCAGCGCCGGCGTCGAGAAGACCGAGTACCGGATCACCACCGACGGCGCGGCCGGCAACTGGACGACGCTGAACAACAGCGCCTCCGACAGCCCGTTCGTGAACTCGCTGACGGTCTCCAGCAGCGGCACGCACCTCGTCGAGTTCCGCTCGACGGACAAGGCGGCCAACGTGGAGGCGACGAAGTCCGTCACCTTCAAGATCCAGCTGCCGGTGTGCGACCGCTCGGACGAGTTCGACGGCACGGAGATCCTGCCCCGCTGGGTCCGTCACACGCGCAACGGCGGTACCCCGACCACGGGCCCGCTCGCGCCGACGGTCTCCGGCGGCCAGCTGCACCTGCCGACGAACGACCTCGAGATCGACGCCGCCGCGTCGACCTCGCTCGGCCCGATCAACTTCCTCGGCCAGGACCTGCCCGCACTGGGCACGAACTGGACCGCGGAGACGCAGTTCACCGTTCGCATGGTGGGCGGCTGGCAGAACGTGGGCCTGGTGGTCTGGAACGGAGACAACAACTTCTTCCGCTCCACGCTGACCCACAACCTGAGCTCTTCGGCGATCTTCGTCGAGCAGTCCAAGGACAATCCGACGACGGCCGAGGGCGCCCGCACCGGCGGCTCGAGCTCGGTCATCCTGGCGTCCAACACCGGTCCGGTGACGATCAAGATGCGCTACACGCGCCTCAACGGCTCCAACACCGTGACCTCGCAGTACCAGATCGTGGCTCCGGCCTCCGCGGCCACGCCCGACTGGGTCAACTTCCCGACCGTCAACGGCGGTCTGGACCTGGCTCCGAGCGGTGGCGCCCGTCGCGACGCCGCCGGCTCGCGCATCGGCCTGATCGCTCAGGACAACTGGCCCGCGGGCGGGACCTTCCCGTCCAACGGCACGCCCGCGATCGCGCACGTCGACTACTTCCGGGTCACCCCGGACAACTGCCCGACCGGCGCGGACACCACGGCGCCCACGACGACCGCCACGACGGCTCCGGCCGCTCCGAACGGTCTGGCCGGCTGGTTCACCACCGACGTCAGCGTGACCCTCGCGGGCACGGACAACGCCGGCGGCTCCGGCATCGACAAGACCGAGTACAAGATCGACGGTGGCGCCTTCGCGACCTACACCGCGCCGATCGCCGTCACGACGGCCGGCACGCACACGATCGAGTACCGCTCGACCGACAAGAACAACAACGTCGAGGCGACCAAGACCGTCTCGGTGAAGGTCGACAAGGTCACCCCGGCCACGACGGCGGCGCTCTCGCCGGCGTCCCCCGGCCCGGGCGGCACCTACACGGGCCCGGTCGGCCTCACGCTGACCGCGACCGACGCCACGTCCGGCGTGGCCAGGACCGAGTACCAGGTCAACGCTCCCGGCGCGTTCGGTGCCTTCGGGTTCACGAAGCTGGCCAGCGCGGCGGCGGCCGAGTACGTCACGTATGACGCGGCGAACAAGCCGTCGTTCACGGCCTCCGGCACCTACTCGATCGACTACCGCTCGGTCGACGCGGCCGGCAATGTGGAGACGGCCAAGACGGTCGCCTTCACGATCGCCATCCCCAGCACCGATCAGATCGCCCCGGTCACCACCGGGACGCTCGATCCGTCCACACCTGGCCCGGGCCGCACGTACGCGGCTCCGGTCACGGTGAAGTTCTCGGCCAACGATCCGGCTCCGGCCGGCCCGACGCCCAAGAACGTGGCGGTCGAGGCCTCGGGCGACAAGTGGATCCCGGACACCGCAGCGCTCAACACGGGCGACCAGATCACCTGGAGCTTCCCGTCGGAGACCGCGGTCTTCCCGCACGACGTCTGGGTCATCGCGCCCGGTGGCACCGCCGCCAGCGCGACGCAGGTCACCTCGGGTCTCAAGTTCCCGGGTGACGCGCCGGTCTCCAGCACGTTCACCACGGCCGGTACCTGGACGTTCCTGTGCAAGATCCACTCGGTCCTCTCGGGTGGCGTCTACACCGGCATGGTCGGCACCGCGACGGTGACGGCGGCTCCGGCCGGCGACGCGCCGTCGGGCGTCGACTACACCGAGTACCGCGTCAAGACGGGCGCGACCCAGGGCGACTGGGTCAAGACCGCCAACACCGGTGGGGCGAACCCGTTCGCCTCGCAGGTGACGATCTCCGCCGAGGGCGACCACACGGTCGACTACCGCTCGGTCGACAAGGCCGGCAACGTCGAGGCCACCAAGACGGTGTCCTTCGGCATCGACATCCCGGAGCCGGGCACCCCGGTCATCGAGGCGTTCGCCGACCCGACCTCGGGCACGGCGCCGCTGCTGGTCCGATTCTGCGCCACCGGGTTCGACCCCGACGGCGGCGACGCTGACGCTACCGCTGGGAGTTCGCCGACGGCGCCTACAACGGCCGCGCGGTCGACGCGCACCTACACCAAGGCCGGGACGTACACGGCCACGGTCACGGCGACCGACGACGAGGGCGACACGGCCTCCAAGGAGGTCACGGTCACCGTGACGCGCCCGGGCGTCCAGCCGCCGACGGTGACGGCCGCCGCGAGCGTCACGACCGGCCCGGCCACGCTGCCGGTCGTCCTTCACGGCGATCGGCATCGATCCGGACGGTCCGTCCGAGCGAGCTGCTGTACACGTGGGACTTCGGTGACGGCGGCGACCTCGTTCGCCCAGAACCCGACCCACATGTACATGGCAGCAGGGCACGTACACCGCCAAGGTGACGGTCAGCGACGCCACGGGCGCGACGGCGACGAAGACGATCACGATCACGGTCACCGACCCGGCCGGCAACCGTCGCCCGTCGGTCGAGGCCGATCGGACTCCCGCTCACCGGCAGGGTCGCCGCTGGCGATGCAAGTTCTCGACCGCGGTCGACGCGACCCCGACGGCGACGCGCTCACCTACGAGTGGGACTTCGACGACGGCTGCGCCAAGGGCGACCGGCGCAGAGACGACCCACACGTACAAGCGGCGCGGGCACCTACAACGCCAAGGTGACCGTCACGGACCCGCACGGGTCCAAGCGGCACCGCTGACGGTCGACCGTCGTCGTCGGCAACCCGCCCGGCAACCAGGCGCCGACGGTCGACGACCACCGCCGACCCGAAGACGGGTACGTCGCCGCTGACGGTGCAGTTCAGCTCCAAGGCACGGACCCGGAGGGCAAGGGCCTGCTCTACGTGTGGGAGTTCGGCGACGGCCGGTTCGGCGCCGGCGAGGTCGCGCCGAAGCACACCTACACGCGGCCGGCACGTACACGGCGTCGCTGAAGGTGACTGACGACCGAAGGGTGGCGCGAGCGCACCGCGACGGTCACGATCGTCGTGAGCGCCCCGCAGGCCTCGACGCAGGCCGCGGCCAAGGCTCCCGACGTGGCTCCGGCCGCGCCGGTCCAGGCGCCCTGGTTCGGCGTCAGCAAGCCGGCCACGACCTCGGTCGCCGCGTTCAGCAAGAGCGGCCTCAAGGTCAAGGTCACGGCCACCGAGGCGATGCGGGGTACGGCGAAGATCACCGTCTCCAAGAAGGTCGCCAAGAAGCTGGGTCTGAAGAAGACCACGCTGGCTTCCGGCAAGGTGAAGTTCACCTCCGCCGGCAGCAAGTCGGTGAAGCTGAAGGCCTCCGCGGCCGTCAGGCGCGCACTGAGGAAGGCCAAGGGGTCCATCAAGGTCAAGCTCAGCGTGAGCCTCCGCGCGACCGGCAAGTCGGCGAAGAAGTCGACGCGCACGATCAAGCTCCGCTAGCCGGTAGGTCCCACTAAGAGAGGCGGTCGGCCCTGGTCGGGCCGGCCGCCTTTCTTTTTGCCCTGATCCTCGTTACCCTGCGGCGTGGCAAACGCTTTCCGTGAGGGAGACAAATGGCGCAGCGCGTCGTCGGGATCATCATGAACGGGGTCACCGGGCGGATGGGGATGAACCAACATCTCATCCGCTCGATCCTCGCCATCCGTGCTCAGGGCGGCCTGACCGTTCCCGGAGGCGACACGATCTGGCCCGAGCCGCTGCTGATCGGCCGCAGCGAGGACAAGCTCGCGAACGCTGGCCGCCGCGCACGGCCTGGAGCGGTGGACGACCGACCTCGACGCCGCGCTCGCCGATCCCGCGTACGAGATCTACTTCGACGCGCAGCTGACCTCCGCTCGCCCCCCGGCCGTCGAGGCCGCGATCGCCGCGGGCAAGCACATCTACTGCGAGAAGCCCGTCACGCCGGACGTCGGCCGGCGCGCTCGAGCTCGCTCGCGCCGCGCGCGACGCGGGCGTCAAGGTCGGCGTCGTCCAGGACAAGCTCTTCTTGCCCGGCCTGATCAAGCTGCGGCGGCTGGTCGCGTCAGGCTTCTTCGGGCGGATCATCGCCGCTCGCGGCGAGTTCGGCTACTGGGTCTATCCCGGGCCCGACCCCAAGCCGCAGCGGCCGTCGTGGAACTACCGCACCGAGGACGGCGGCGGCATCATCAGCGACATGTTCCCGCACTGGCGCTACGTGCTCGACAACGTGTTCGGGCCGGTCCGCTCGGTCTGCGCGATCGGCGCGACGCACATCCCGTACGCGGATCGACGAGGCGGGCAAGCGCGTATGACGCGACCGCCGAGGACGCGGCCTACGCGATGTTCGCGTTCGACGGCGGCACGATCGTGCAGATGAACTCGTCGTGGGCCGTGCGCGTCAACCGCGACGAGCTGTTCGAGCTGCAGGTCGACGGGACGCTGGGCAGCGCCGTCGCCGGCCTGCGCGAGTGCAAGGTGCAGCCGGCGGTCGCCACGCCCAAGTCGGTCTGGAACCCGGACCTGGCCGATCCGGTCGCGCATCGCGACGCGTGGATCGACGTGCCGGTCACCGAGCCGCCCGACAACGGCTTCAAGCTCCAGTGGGAGCTCTTTCTGCGCCACGTCGTGCTGGACGAGCCGTTCGCGTGGGACTTCGTCGAGGGCGCGCGTGGCGTGCAGCTCGCCGAACTGGGTGAGCAGTCGTGGCGCGAGCGCCGCTGGGTCGACGTGCCGGAGCTGACGCTGTGAGTGCCGCGTTGACGCTGCCGCGCGCCGGCGGCGCGCTGGAGTCCTACTCGCCGACGCTGCGCGAACCGCTCCCCGTAACCTCGGCCGAGCCGCGCTCGCGCGTCGGTTACGCGGCCGCCCACGTGGTCGTCGACCCGCTGGGCGGCGGCGACCCGACGGGTCCAGCACAGCTGGACTGGGAGGCGACGCTCGCCTTCCGCCGGCACCTGTGGGCGCACGGTCTGCGGATCGCCGAGGCGATGGACACCGCGCAGCGCGGCATGGGCCTGGACTGGGCGGCGACGCGGGAGCTGATCAGCCGCTCCGTGGCCGAGGCGCACGCCGTCGGCGGCCAGCTCGCCTGTGGGGCGGGAACGGATCAGCTGACCGGTCCGGCCTCCCTGGAGGCGGTCCAGACCGCCTACGAGGAGCAGCTCGCGTTCATCGAGGGCGAGGGCGCGCCGGTGATCCTGATGGCCAGCCGGGCGCTGGCCGCCGCAGCGCGGAGCGCCGACGACTACCGCGCGGTCTACGGGTCGCTGCTGGGGCAGGCCGGCTCGCCGGTGATCCTGCACTGGCTCGGCGACATGTTCGACCCACTCCTGACCGGGTACTGGGGCGAGCAGGACCTCGACGCGGCCGCCGACGTGGTGCTCGACATCATCGCGGCCAACGCCTCCAAGGTCGACGGGATCAAGGTCTCGCTGTTGGACGCCTCGCGCGAGGTCGCGCTGCGCCGGCGGCTGCCCGAGGGCGTGCGCATGTACACCGGCGACGACTTCAACTACCCGGAGCTGATCCGCGGCGAGGGCGAGGACTTCAGCCACGCGCTGCTCGGCATCTTCGACGCGATCGCCCCGGCGGCCGCGGCCGCGATGCACGCGCTCGACGACGGCGACCTCGACCGCTACGACGCGCTGCTCGCGCCGACGGTCCCGCTCTCGCGCCACATCTTCGCCGCGCCGACGCCGTACTACAAGACCGGCGTCGTCTTCCTCGCCTACCTCAACGGCCATCAGCAGCACTTCCGGATGGTCGGCGGGCTGGAGAGCGGTCGTTCGGTGCTCCATCTCGCCGAGCTGTTCGTGCTCGCCGATCAGGCCGGTCTGCTGCGCGATCCTGAGCTCGCGAGCGAGCGGATGCGCGGGGTGCTGGCGCTGGCGGGCGTGGCGTGAGCATCGGCGAAGCGATGCTCAAAGCGATCCCCGGTGGCGCCGCGTCAGCGGCTGCCCGGATGGCTCGCCCGTGAGCCGGCTCAGCTTGAACTCGATGACGGCCGACCGCTGGTCGCTGCCGGAGGTGATCGACGCGTGCGCCGAGTACGGCGTCGAGTGGATCGGGCCGTGGCGGCACAAGGTGGCGGAGATCGGGGTCGACGAGACGGCGAGGCGGATCGCCGACGCCGGGCTGAAGGTCTCGAGCCTGTGCCGCGGCGGCTTCTTCCCGGCGTCGAGCGCCGAGGGCCTGCGCAAGGCCGACGACGACAACCGGCGCGCGGTCGAGGAGGCCGCGCTGCTGGGCACCGACGCGCTCGTGCTCGTCTGCGGGCCGCCGGTCAGCAAGGATCTCGGCGCCGCGCGGGGAATGATCGAGGAGGGCATCGAGCGGCTGCTCGCGCACGCGATCGAGCACGGCGTGCGGCTCGGCATCGAGCCGCTGCACCCGATGATGATCGGCGAGCGCTCGGCGATCGTCACGCTCGGCGAGGCGCTCGACATCGCGGAGCGCATCGGCGACCCGCACGTCGGCGTCGTGATCGACGTCTACCACACCTTCTGGGACCCGCGCCTGGAGTCGGAGATCGCCCGGGCGGAGGGCCGCATCGTCGGCTTCCACGTCAACGACTGGCTGGCGGCGACCAAGGACACGCTGCTCGATCGCGGCATGATGGGCGACGGCATCATCGACCTGCACGGCTTCCGTTCGATGATCGACGCCGCCGGCTACGACGGCCCGATCGAGGTCGAGATCCTCAACCCCGCGATCTGGGACCTGCCGCGCGCGGAGCTGATGCGGACCACGATCGAGCGGTTCGAGCAGTGCGTGCTCTAACGCGCCGCCGTGGTGGCTCGCACCGCGAGCCGGTGCGGCAGCACCTCGTCGTGCGCGGGATTGCCGAGCACCGCGTGGGCGGCCCTGCGCCCCATCTCGTGCAACGGCACGCTGACCGTCGTCAGCCCGACGAACTGTGCCGGGCGCGTGTTGTCGATGCCCGTGATCGAGACCTGGCCGGGCACGTCGACACCCGCGTCGCGCAGCCGCATCAGCACGCCGATCGCGGCCTCGTCGTTGGCGGCCACGATCGCCTCCGGCAGTGTGCCGCGCGACAGCAGCGTCTCGGCGGCCGCGATCCCGTCCTCGTAGGCGAAGCCGCCGCGGATGCGCTCGCTGCCACCCGCGCGCAGGAAGCCGTCGAGGCGCTGGACGCTCGTGTGCAGGCCGGGCGGGCCCTCGACGAAGATGATGCGCGAATGCCCGAGCTCGCGGACGTAGCGGTGATGTCGTACGCCGCGGCCTCATTGTCGAACACGATCGAGTGGGCGTCGAAGTCGCGCTGGGCGAGCGCGACGACCACCGTGCCGCGCTCGCGCGCATCGGCGACGGCCTGCGCGAGCTCGTGCGCGCCGGAGTCCATGATCCTGCCGCTGCCGGCGAAGATGATCCCGGCGGCGTGGTAGTCGCGCAGCTGGCGCAGGTGGCCCAGCTCGGCCTCGGTGCCCAGCTCCGCGCTGCAGACCATCGTCAGGTAGTCGAGATCCGCGCCGACGGCCTCCACGCCGCGCGCGATCTCGGCGAAGTACGGGTCGACGATGCTGCCGACGATCACGCCGATGATCCGGCTGCTGCGGGTCACGAGCGCGCGGGCGAGGGCGGACGGCGCGTACCCGAGTTCCTCGGCCGCTTTCAGCACCCGGTCACGCGTCGCGTCGGAGACCGGATGCGCGGATCCGTTGAGGACGCGCGAGCAGGTCGCGATCGACACGCCCGCATGGCGGCTGATGTCACTGAGCGAGGCCAAGGCCGGTACGTTATTCGGGTACAGCGATGATTGACCTACTCGTCGTCGGTGGGGGGCAGGCCGGGCTGGCCGCAGCCGCTTCGGCGGCGGAACGCGGGCTGCGCGTCGCCGTGCTCGAAAAGACGCCCGGCTTCGGCGGCTCGGCCGCGCTCTCGGCCGGGATCCTGTGGACGGCGCCCGACGTCGAGACGATGCGGGCGATCCTCCCTGACGGCGATCCTGAGCTCGGCCGCGCGCTGGTGGAGGGCTTCGAGCCGGCGGTCGCGCGGATTCGCGACGCGGGTGTGCCCCTGACCGAGCGCTGGTCGCAGCATCTGGGCTTCGGCGTCGCCTACCGGACGGACATCCACGCGCTGCACGAGCATTGGCTCTCGACGCTGCGGGCCGCCGGCGGCGAGCTGCGGCTGTCGACGCCGGTGAAGTCGCTGATCGTGGACGCGATCGGGCCGGGTGACCGGCGTCCGGGTCGCGGGGGAGGAGCTCATCGCTCGCGCCGTGCTGCTCGCCACCGGCGGCTTCCAGGGCGACACGGAGCTTCGCAAGCGCTTCCTCGGCTGGGACGCCGATCGCATCCTCGTGCGCTCCAACCGCGGCAGCACCGGCGACGGCTTCCGGATGGCGGCCTCGGCGGGCGCGGCGGCCAGCCATGGGCTCGGCACCTTCTACGGCCACACGGTCGCGTCGCCCCTGAGCGCGTTCGAGCCCGGCAGTTACCTGCCGCTCGCGCAGTACCACTCGAAGTGGTGCATCCTCGTCAACCAGCAGGGCCGCCGCTACACCGACGAGTCGCTGGGCGACGAGGTCGCCAACCAGATGACGCTGCGCCAGCCGGGGCGGCGGGGCGTGCTGCTGTGCGACGAGCGCGTGCGGACCGAGCACGTGATCGGGCCGCCGTACCCGCACGGGCTCCTCATCGATCGCTTCGAGCACGCACGTGGCCTCGGCGCGCACATCACGTCCGCGGACACCGTCGGTGAGCTGGTGGCGAAGGTCGCCGCCTGGGGCGTCGACGCCGCGGGCCTGACGCAGACGCTCGAGCGCTACGACAACGGCGGGGCGCAGGACGCGCCGATGGCCGACCCGGTGCCGCTGCGCCAGGCGCCGTTCTGGGCGGTCGAGTTCCAGCCGACGATCACGTTCGGGCTCGGCGGCGTGCGCGTCGACGCGTGGGGACGCGTGCTCGACCGGGACGGTGCGTATGTTCCAGGGCTGTACTGCGCCGGCGGGGATGCCGGCGGGCTCCAAGGGCCGCGCTACGTCGCCGGGCTGATGCTCGGCGCCGTGTTCGGCCCGCGGGCCGTTGAAGCCGTGATGATGGATATGGAGGAGAGCTTCGATGGATCCTGACGTCTTGATCGTCGGCGCCGGGCCATCCGGCGCGATCGCCGCCAAGCGGCTCGCGGAGGAGGGCTTCAAGGTCCTCGTTCTCGAACAGGGCGACTGGCCCGACTATTCGAAGGCCACGGTCACCCGCGAGGACTTCCCGCTGACGGCGGGCCGCGACTGGGGCTGGGACCCGAACCAGCGCAAGGCACCGGGCGACTACCCGATCGACGACACCGAGTCCGACATCACGGCGCTGATGTGGAACGGCGTCGGCGGCGGCACCGTCGTCTACGCGGCCCAATGGCAGCGCAACATGCCGTCGGACTTCCGCGTGCGCACGCTGGACGGCGTCGCCGACGACTGGCCGCTGACCTACGAGGATCTGGAGCCCTACTACGTACGCGTGGAGCGCGACTTCGGCATCTCCGGGCTGGCGGGGGACACCGCCTTCCCGCCCGGCCAGGGGCCGCCGCTGCCGCCCGTGCCGCTCGGCCCCGCGGGCAAGCGCGTCGCGCGCGCCCACAACGAGCTCGGCTGGCACTGGTGGCCGGCGCCGCTGGCGATCGCGACGCGCAAGTACCGCGGGCTCAACGCCTGCGTCCAGCGCGGAACCTGCCTGCAGGCGTGTGCCGACGGGGCGAAGGGCACCGTCGACCGGACGCACTGGCCGCGCTGCCTGGAGCTCGGCGTCGAGCTGCGCACGCGTGCGCGGGTGCGTGAGCTGACGCTGCGCCCGGACGGCCTCGTCGGCGGCGCGATCTACCTGGACGAGGCGGGCGTCGAGCACGAGGTCCGCGCCGGGGTCACGATCCTCTGCGCGAACGGCATCGGGACACCGCGGCTGCTGCTGATGTCCGGCGACCGCCCGGAGGGGCTCGCGAACTCCTCCGGTCTCGTCGGCAAGCGGTTGATGATGCACCCGTTCGGGACCGTCGTCGGCGTCTTCGACGAGGACTTCCGGGCGTGGCAGGGGCCGTGGGGCCAGTACATCCACTCGCTCGAGTTCTACGAGACCGACGCCTCGCGCGGGTTCGTGCGCGGGGCGAAGTGGGGTCTGCAGCCGACCGGCGGGCCGTTCTCGATGACGAGCGCCTACCCGTGGGGCTCGGAGAACCAGATCTGGGGCGAGGGCTTCCAGGACGCGGTGCGCGGACGGCTCGGGCACTCGACGATGTGGGGCATCATCGCCGAGGATCTCCCCGAGGAGTCCAACCGCGTCGTGCTCGACCCGGTCGGCACCGACGCCCAGGGCGTTCCGGGCGCGAAGATCGAGTATCGGCTGTCGGAGAACTCGCGCCGTCTGGTCGAGTTCCACCAGGCGCGCGCGCAGGAGTCGCTGATCGCGGCCGGAGCGTCCTCGACGGTCGTCGCTCCCTTCATCCGCGCGACCGGCTGGCATCTGCTCGGCACCACGATGATGGGCACGGACCCGTCGTCGTCGGTCGTGGACGCACAGGGCCGCTCGCACGACATCCCGAACCTGTACGTCTTCGACGGCAGCGTCTGGCCGACGTCGGCGGGCATGAACCCGACGGCGACGATCGCGGCGCTCGCGCTGCGGTTCACCGACCAGCTGATCGAGTCCGCGCGCTCACAGCGGGTGGCGGCATGATCTCGACCGAACGGCGCGCGCAGCTGGGCGCCATCGCCGACCAGCTGATCCCCGCGGGCTCGGGGATGCCGTCAGCGTCCGAGGCGGGCGTGGCCGGGGCGTTCCTGGACGAGGTCCTGGCCGCGCGGCCGGACCTCGCGTCGCCGCTGGACGACGCGCTCGCGTCCGTCGACGGGCTCTCGGCTGTCGATGCGCTGGCGTCGCTGCGCGCGAACCCGGACGGGTGGGGCGTGCTCACCGCGGTCGTCCCGGCGGCGTACTTCCTGAATCCGGCGATGCGCGAGGCGATCGGCTACCCGGGGCTCGAGTCGCGTCCGATCGACCCCGATGCCGCGCCCGACTACCTCGAGGACGGGCTTTTGGAATCGGTCGTCGCGCGAGGTCCCGTCTATCGCGCGACCCCGGCTGATTGACTGCCGCCCATGCCAACCCTGACTCCAGGCCGTGTCCGTCACGGCGTCGTCTTCTCCCTCAAGCACGCTGAAGGCTCCGAGGAGGAGGCCGACTTCCTGCGCGCCAACGCCGCGCTCGCGTCGATCCCCGGCGTCGAGGCCTTCGAGCTCATGCGCGAGGTCAGCGCGAAGAACGACTACCGCTTCGCGCTGACGATGGAGTTCGTCGACCGCGCCGCCTACGACGCCTACAGCGGTCACCCCGATCACGTGTCGTTCGTGAGCGAGCGCTGGGACAACGAGGTCTCGGACTTCCTCGAGTTGGACTCCGAGGCGCTCTAAGGATCTAGAACACGGGTGATTCGGTGTACGCGCCCCACACCTGCTGGAGCGCGTCCACCATCTCGCCCTCCGTGGTGTGCGCGCGGGCGCACTCCATCATGATCGGCATCAGGTTGGCGTCGGTCGCGGCGGCGTTGCGCAGGGCGGCGAGCTGGCGCTCGACCTCGGCACCGTCGCGCCGGGCGCGGACGGCCTGGAGGCGGCCGATCTGCTTGCGCTCGAGCGCCGGGTCGATCCGCAGCAGCGGCGTCTCGCCATCGTCGCCCTCGGTGTAGCGGTTGACGCCGACGACGACCTGATCGTGGTCGTCGATCTTGGCCTGCAGCTCGAACGCGGCGTCCGCGATCTCGCGCTGCGGGTAGTTGCGCTTGACCGCTTCGACCATGCCGCCGAGCTCGTCGATCTTGGCGAAGTAGGCGTAGGCCTGCTCCTCCATGCGGTCGGTCAGCGCCTCGACGAAGTAGGAGCCGCCGAGCGGGTCGGTCGTGTTGGTCACGCCGGTCTCGTGCGCGATCACCTGTTGCGTGCGCAGCGCGATCCGGACGGCGTCCTCCGTCGGCAGCGCAAGCGCCTCGTCGTAGGAGTTCGTGTGCAGCGACTGCGTACCGCCGAGCACGCCGGCGAGCGCCTCGATCGCCGTACGGACGATGTTGTTGAGCGGCTGCTGCGCCGTCAACGACACGCCGGCCGTCTGCGTGTGGAAACGCATCAGCCACGACTTCGGGTTCTTGGCGCCGTACGTGTCGCGCATCTCGCGCGCCCAGATGCGGCGGGCGGCGCGGTACTTGGCGATCTCCTCGAAGAAGTCGATCTGGGCGTTGAAGAAGAAGCTCAGGCGCGGCGCGAAGGCGTCGATGTCGAGGCCGCGGGCCATCTGCTCCTCGACGTAGGTGAAGCCGTCCTTGAGCGTGAAGGCGAGCTCCTGCGCGGCCGTGCTGCCGGCCTCGCGGATGTGGTAGCCGGAGATCGAGACCGGGTGCCAGCGCGGCATGTTGCGCGTCGACCACTCCATCATGTCGCCGAGCAGCCGCATCGCCGGGTCGACCGGGAAGCACCACTCCTTCTGGGCGATGTACTCCTTGAGGATGTCGGCCTGGATCGTCCCACCGAGCTTGTGCGCGGGGACGCCGCCCTCCTCGGCCGCGACCACGTAGAACGCGAGCATCATCGCCGCGGGGGCGTTGATGGTCATGCTGACGCTGACCTCGCCGAGGTCGATGCCGCCGAAGAGCGTCTCCATGTCGTCGAGCGTGTCGATCGCCACGCCCTCGCGCCCGACCTCGCCGAGGCTGCGCGGGCTGTCGGAGTCGTGGCCCATCAGGCTCGGCATGTCGAAGGCCGTGGAGAGCCCCGTCTGCCCGTGATCGAGCAGGTAGTGGAAGCGCTCGTTGGTCTCCTCGGCGGTGCCGAAGCCGGCGAACTGCCGCATCGTCCACAGGCGGCCGCGATACATCGACGGATAGACGCCGCGGGTGAACGGGAACTCGCCCGGGTTGCCGATCTGCTCATCGTGCGATCCGACGTCGTCAGGGCCGTACAGCGCCTTGATCGGCTCGCCCGAAAGCGTGCTGCGTTCAACGGCGGCGGACTCGCGGTCTCGCTTTACGGCTGGGGCGCTCATGAAATGTTCGGACCTAAGATAGTTGGAAGTCCACGTATCTTAGGTCTGCGGGTCCTGATCCACAAGTGGCCGGTGATGACACCCGCCCCGTAGGGGGTCGCGAGACGCGCGAACTGCGTCGCGGTCTTGACGGTCGCCTTGGCGGTCCAGAGCGGAGCGAGCCGAGCGGGCACGCGGTGCTCTCGCAGCGTTCGCACGAGCTGGATCGTCTGCGCGGCGTACGCGAGCGCGGCGAGTCTCGGCTGTCGCGCGACGATCAGGGCGAGCGTCGCCGCGGGCCAGGGGCGGACGATCACGTGCTTGAGCCGGCCGGGGTGGCGCTGTTGCAGCGCCGCGGCCGAGGTCCCGTACATGAAGCGCCGCCGGAGCGTGTCGCGCTCCTCGTGCCCGACCACCACGCTGGGGTCGTATCGCACGCGCCAGCCGGCGTCGATCAGCCGCCAGATCAGATCGACGTCCTCGCCGTAGCGCAGGTCGGGGTCGAAGGGGTCGTCCGGGAGCGCGGCCCGCCGCACGAGCAGCGCCGCGGCGGGCACGTAGGAGACGTGCCGTCCCGGACCGACCTCGGCGGCGTGCTTGCCCATGTCCAACGGCGAGCGCTTCCCGTCCAGCGCTCGGATCCGCGGCGCGACCGCGGCGACGCGCGGATCCTCGAAGTGCCCGGCGAGCTGTTCGATCCAGTCGCCCGGCGGCACCGTGTCGCTGTCCAGGAACGCGACGAACTCCGTCGTCACGCGCCTCAGCCCCTCGTTCCTCGCGACCGCCGGCCCACCGCTCACCTCCCGCCGGATCGTGGCTCCGGCGACCGGCACCTCCGACCCGTCATCCACCACGACCACGCTCAAGGGGTCAGACCCCTTGAGCGTCCCCGACTCAAGGGGTCTGACCCCATAAAGGAGGCGGGCGAGGTCCGACGGGCGGTCGCGGACCGGGATGACGATCGTCGTCGGGCGGTGCTGGCGAGTGGGGCGGGGGTGGGCCATGCCGGCCTGCGACGAGGCGGTCGCCGAGGCGTTGCTGGGCCGGGGTGGGCGGTGCCGGCGAGCAGGGCTCGCAGGGCGGCGGGGCCGTTGGCCGTGAGACGGATGATGCGACCGCGGGCGACGAGGACGCGGCCGTTGCCGTAGATGCTCAGGGCCGCGTCGAGCGCGAGCCTCAAAGCGCGAGGCCGCCGTCGAGCGGGTAGCTGCCTCCGGTCGCGCCGGCGCTCTGCGGGCCGGCCAGCCAGGCGATCAGTGCGGCGACCTCTTCGGGTTCCAGCAGGCGGCCGAGCGGCTGCTGGGCGGCGAAGGCCTCGGCGGAGTCGAGTTTGAACAGCCGCGCGCTCTCGTCGAGGATCGGTGTGCGGGTGGAGCCGGGGCTGACGGCGTTGGCGGTGATGCCGGTGCCGCCGAGCTCGACCGCCAGCGCGCGGATCAGCCCGTTCACGCCCGCCTTCGCGGCGCAGTAGGCGGCGAGCATCGGCAGGCCGCGGACCGCGGCGGCGGAGCTGACCGCGATGAAGCGCCCCTCGCGCGGCTCGGGGCGGCGCAGAAGCGCGGGGATGCCGACGCGCGCGGCGGTCAGGACGCCGCCGAGGTTGACCTCCAACACGGCCCGCTCCTGCTCGACGTCGAGCTCCCACGCCGGGACGCCGCCGGCGATGACGCCCGCCGCGGCGACGATCGCGTCGAGGCCGCCCCAGCGGCGCTCCGCGATCTCGACGGCGCCGCCGAGCGCCTCGGCGTCGCAGACGTCCGCGGGGATCGCCACCACCCGCTCGTTGGCGAGCGCCTGCAGCTCCGCGACGGTGCCCATGCCGTACGGGAGCCGCGGATCGTCCTCGGCGCGGTCAACGGCGATCACGTTCCAGCCCTCGGCGGAGAGCCGGCGCACCGTCGCCGCCCCGATCCCGCGGGCGGCGCCGGTGACGAGCGCGACGCCGCGTGTCCGTGGGCCGGAGGGCAGGCGCGAGCGCTGGCGGGCGAGCCGGGTGCGCGAGGAGGTCATCGAGCGCGGGCGCGTCATCGGCGCGCCTCGAGTGGCGACTTGCCCACCGCTGCGGTCGGTATCTGACCGACGAAGGCGCGCAGATCGGCGATCGCCGCGGCCAGCAGCGCGTGACCCTCCTCGGGCGAGGCGCCCACGGGGTCACCGAGCACGCCGTTCGCGCTCACAGCCCGCACGCCCTCGGACCGCAGCCGCGGCAGCAGCTCGGCCAGCGGCGCGACGTTCCCCGCCTCGCGGGCGGGACCGACCAGTTCAGGGGCGAGCGCGAGCATCAGCGAGGTCTCGATTCGACCGGCGTGCGCATCGCCCTTCCAACGAGGTGACCACGCCCACACTTCGTGTCCTTCCTCGCGCAGCTTGCGCACCGCGGCGGCGAGCGGCTCGGCGTTGCCGCCGTGCGCCGACACGAACAGCACCCGGGGAAGGCCGCAGCCGCGAACGAGCTCGACGAGGACCAGTTGCACGGCGGCCTGCCCGATCGACAGCGTGCCCGCGAACCCCGCGTGCTCTCCGCTGGAGCCGTAGGGGAGTGCCGGGGCGATGATGGCGTCATCGACCGAAGCGGCCAGCGCCGAAGCGATGACCGTGTCGGTGCCGAGCGGCAGATGCGGCCCGTGCTGCTCGGTCGCGCCGAGCGGGACGACCAGCAGGTCGCCCGTGACCTCGGCGGAGGTCAGCTCGTCAAGCGCCAAGCCGGCGGGTGAAGCCGTCGGGGATCAGCAGGTCGGCCGGGCTCAGCTCATGCACCGAGCCGTGCCCGAGCCCGAGCAGCGCGGAGTCGATCCCGGCACGCAGCACGTCGAGCACGTTCTCCACGCCCGCCTGCCCCTCGGCGGCGAGTCCCCAGAGGTAGGGGCGCCCGATCATCACCGCGCGGGCACCGAGCGCCAGCGCCTTGACCACGTCGCCGCCGCGCCGCACGCCGCCGTCGAGCAGCACCTCCGCCGAGTCGCCGACGGCCTCCGCCACCGCGGCCAGCGCGCGGATCGTGGCCGGCGTGCCGTCGAGGTTGTTGCCGCCGTGATTGGAGACCGAGAGCGCGCTGACGCCGACGTCGGCGACCGCCCGTCGCGCGTCGTCGACGCGCATCACGCCCTTGAGCATGAACGGGCCGCCCCAGAGCGCGCGCAGCCACGCGAGGTCCTCCCAGGACGGCGGCGGCGTCCCCATCCACTCCCCATAGGCGGCGAAGAACCCGGGCGCGCCCTCGACGTTGGGCACCTCGAGGCGGGGGAGGTGCCCGGCGCGCGCCCAGCGCGACAGCCAGCGCGGCCGCAGCAGCGACTCCGGCGCGAAGCGCAGCATCGTCTTGACGTCGATCGACTGCGGGATCTGCGGGCTGCCCCAGTCGCGCCCGTGCGAGAACGTCCAGTCCAGCGTGACGATCAACCCCGCGGCGCCCGCCGCCCGCGCGCGCTCCACACGCCCCTCGATCGCGTCGCGCGAGCCCGCCCAATAGAGCTGGGCGAACGTCGACGGGTTGGCCGCGACGACCGCCTCGATGGCGGTCGAGGCGAACCCGGACAGCCCGATCGCCGTGCCCCGCGCCGCGGCCGCACGGGCGACCGCGAGCTCGCCGTCCGGGTGCACCGCCTGCACTCCCGTCGGCGAGAGCACGACGGGAAGCGAGACCGGCAGGCCCATGACCGTCGTCGAGAGATCGCGCGAGGCGTGCAGCCCGGCGACGTGCGGAGCGAACCCCAGCTCCGAGAACGCGGCGACGTTGTCCTCGAGCGTCAGGCCACGTTCAGTGCCGGCCCGGATCGCCTTGAAGACCGAGGCGGGCAGGGTCCTCTTGGCCCGCCGCTCGGCCTCCGCGACGCTCTCGAACCAGGGCATTACACGGGCGACTCGTTGCAGGGGCGAGTGACGACCGTGACCGGTACCAGCGCCCGGCGCGCCCGCCGCCGCGAGTGATCGGCCGTCGGCTTCGGCGGCGCGGCGGAGACGGCGGCGAGGGCCGCCTCGCCGTGCCCGAGCACGCACTCCGGGTCCGGACCGTCGAGCGGCAGCCCGGTGAAGAACTTCGCCGCCATGCAACCGCCCCGGCAGGCGTCGTACATCCCGCAGCTCGAGCAGGCGCCGCCCGACTGCGGCTCGCGCAGCTCGAGGAACAGGTCCGACGTGCGCCACACGTCGGTGAAGCCGCCGGTGGAGCGGACGTTGCCGGCGAGGAACGTGTCGTGGATCGCGAACGGGCACGCGTAGACGTCGCCGACCGGATCGATCAGGCAGACCACGCGCCCGGCGCCGCACAGGTTCAGCCCCGGCAGCGATTGTCCGTAGGCCGCGAGATGGAAGAACGAGTCGCCGGTCAGCACGTCCTCGCCGTGCGCCATCAGCCAGTCGTAGACGACGCGCTGCTGCGCCGCGGTGGGGTGCAGCGTGTCCCAGACGTCCGCGCCGCGGCCCGAGGGACGCAGCCGCGTGAGCCGCAGCTGCGCGCCGTAGGCGTCGGCGATGGCCTTGAACGCGTCCAGTTGCGACACGTTCTCGCGCGTGATCACGACGCTGAGCTTGAAGCCGCGCATCCCTGCCGCGGCGAGGTGCTCCATCGCGCCGACCGCGGTGTCGAACGAGCCCGCGCCGCGGACGGCGTCGTTGACCTCGGCCGTCGCGCCGTCGAGCGAGATCTGCACGTCGACGTAGTCGCTCGCGGCGAGCCAGGCCGCCCGGGCCGCGTCGATCCGTGAGCCGTTGGTGGAGAACTTGACGCCGACGTGATGCGCGGTCGCGTAGTCGACGAGCTCCCAGAAGTCCCTGCGGACGGTCGGCTCACCGCCGCCGATGTTCACGTAGAAGACCTGCATCCGCTCGAGTTCGTCGATCACCGCCATGCACTCGGCGGTGCTCAGCTCGCGCGGGTCGCGCCGGCCGGAGCTCGACAGGCAGTGCACGCATGCGAGGTTGCACGCGTACGTGAGCTCCCACGTCAGACAGATCGGCGCGTCCAGGCCGGACTGGAAATGATCGACGAGCCTCACTTGATCATCCCCGTCTCGGCGAGCGTCGCCAGTGCGCGCGTGTACTGCGGCAACTCCTCGTCGCCGACTCCCGCGGCGGCGCACGCGGCGCGCGCGCTGGGCTGTTCGGACAGCGACTCGACCACCCGCAGCAGCGTGCGGCTCTTCAGGAAGGACAGCCGCCGCGTGCCGAAGTGGTACGCCAGCGCGCCGAACGGCTCGGGCCGCAGCGCCACCTGCGGATCAAGCGTCCAGCCGCGCTCCAGATCGAAGGACACGTGCGCCTAGTAGACGCCGCACATACCGTCGATCGACACGTCCTCGACCAGGAGATCGTCCTCGACGAGTTCCTCGATCGGCGCCTCCGCGGCGGGCGGCTCCTCGACGGCGACAGGCTCGGTCACGGGATCCAGCATTGGTCTTCCCCTTCGAGACGGGTGTTCTCCGCGCCGGAACGTAACACTCGCATCGGAATGCTGCCTGCCGACTTCCAGCTGACCCTCGAGGCGCGCATCGCGGGAACCGCCCTGCTCGGCGGCGAGCCGTTCGCGCTCGTGCGCTGTAGCGCGCCCGTGTTGGCCCAGCTCCGCGCCTGGCAGGCGGGCGCGCCGGTGGGGGAGGCGGGCGCGCTCGCGCGCGCGCTGGTGGCCGCCAACCTGGCGCAGCCGGTGCCGCCGGCGATCGCGCCGCCGCCGGTCACGGCGGTGATCCCCGTCCGCGACCGCCCGCTCGGCGCGCTGCTCGCCGCACTGGATGTCGCCGAGGTGATCGTCGTCGACGACGCATCGCGCGACGGCGAGGCGATCCGCGCACAGGCCGAGGCCGCCGGCGCCCGCTACCTGCGGCGAGAGCGCCAGGGAGGCGCGGCGGCGGCGCGCAACGCGGGGCTTGCGGCGGCAAGCCACGAACTGGTCGCGTGCATCGACTCCGACTGCGAGCCGCACGCGGGTTGGCTCGACGCGCTGCTGCCGCACTTCGCCGACCCCGAGGTGGACGCCGTGGCGCCGCGGATCGTCGCGCGGGAGAAGGGGTCGCGGGGCGGGGTGGCGCGCGGAGACGCGAGGGGCGGTGAGGCGCGCGAGCGGTGCGGCGCGCGGCGGTGCGGCGCGGGGCGACCGGTGGCGGTCCGCGCTCACGCGCTACGAGGCCGTCGCTTCTCCGCTCGACCGCGGGCCCGCCGCGGCGCGGGTCCTCCCGCACGGGCGGGTGCCGTTCGTGCCCGGCGCGGCGCTCGTCGTCCGCCGCCACCTGCGCTTCGACGAGACGTTGCGCGGAGGCGAGGACGTCGAGTTCGTGTGGCGCGTGCCCTACGTCCGCTACGAGCCCGCCGCCCAGGTCGCGCACGACCACCGCACGCAGCCGCGCGCGTGGCTCGCCCGGCGCGCGTACTACGGGCGCACGGCCGCGGCGATCGCCCGGCGCCACCCCGGAAAGGCACGTCCGCTCAACGTCTCGCCCTGGACGACGGCGGCGTGGGCCGCGGTCGCCGCGCGGCGCCCCAGGACCGCGGTCGCGATCACCGCGACCGCGACGGCGCTGCTCGCGCGCGAACTTCACCAAGCCGCCGTCCCGCGGCCCGCGCGCACGGCGATCGAGCTCGCCGGGCTCGGCACGATCCGTTCCGGACGCGTGGTCGCGGACGCGCTGACACGAGCGTGGTGGCCGCTCGCTGTCGTCGACCGCGATCGTCGTTCCCGAAGGCCCGCGTACCGCTCGCGGCGGCGGCCGTAGCCACCTGGAGCCCGCTCAAGCTCGCCGACGATCTGGCGTACGGCTACGGGCTCTGGCGCGGTTGCGTCGAACAGCGCACAGCCGATCCGCTGCTCCCCGCGCGGCCGTGGCGTTTGGTAGACGCCGAGTTGTCGTAGATACTCCCGCGCCGTGGGAGGACGCCGCAGCAAATGGGTGGTGATCGCGGCCTGGCTCGTCGCGGCGCTGATCGCTGTCCCGTTCCAGTCCAAGCTGGCGGCGCTGGCGTCGGACGAGAGCGACGCGTTCCAGAACAACGGGGCCGAGTCGACGAAGGTCGACAGGACCATCGACACGCGCTTTCAGGGCGGCGCGGACACGACCACGGTCGTGCTCTACACGCGCGACGACGGCCCGCTCACCGAGGCCGACCAGCAGCGGATCGCCGCCGACGCGATGGCGCTCTGCAAGCGTGAGACGCTCCCGGACGTCGTCCGCGTCATCACGTCGGTTCAGCTCCCGTGCGGCGAACTGCCGCCGATCACGCCGCCGCAATCGAGCGTGATCAAGGCGGCGTCGGAGGACCAGACGACCCAGCTGACCACGATCTGGACCAAGGACGATGCGACCGACTCGGTCAGCCGTGACGTCGCGGCGATCCGCGCGACGGTCCCCGACCCGGACGCCGAGGGCCTGCAGGGCGTACGTGACCGGCGAGGCGGCCTTCGCGGCCGACCAGTCGGCGGCGCTGGAGGGCATCGACGAGACGCTGCTGCTGGTGACGCTCGCGCTCGTGATCGTGATCCTGCTCTTGATCTACCGGTCGCCGATCGTCGCCCTCGTCCCCGTGTTCGTCGTCGGGGTCGCGTACGTCGTCGCCTCGGCGCTTCGTCTACGCGGCGGCGCAGGCCGGGCTCTATCAGGCCACCGGACAGGCGACCGCGATCCTGATCGTCCTGATGTTCGGCGCGGGCACGGACTACTGCCTGCTGCTGCTCGCCCGCTACCGCGAGGAATTCGGCCAGCCGGACGCGATGGCGATCGCGCTGAGGCGCACCGCCCCGGCGATCGTCTCGGCCGGCGGGATCGTGATCGTGGTGATGCTGGTGCTGACCGTCGCCGACTACAACGCCACGCGCTGGATGGGCCCGGTGCTGGCGATCGGCATGGCGATCACCGTGCTCGCCGGCGTGACGCTGCTGCCCGCGCTCGTCGCGGCGCTCGGCGGCGCGCGCGTTCCCCAAACACCGCAAGCCGTCGACGATCTGGCCGCGGATCGGGCGCCTGGTCGAGGCGAAGCCGCTGGCGCTCGCGGTCGGCGTGCTCGTGATCCTGGTCGCCGGCGCGCTCGGCAACCTCAGCGCCGGCGGGACGCTCGACTTCAGCGAGCAGTTCCGCAACCCGCCCGAGTCGGTGCAGGGCCTGCGGAAGCTGCAGGAGAAGTTCCCGCCCGGCCAGGCCGGTCCCGTCGACGTGCTCGTCGACACCAAGGTCATCAGCGAGGCGCTGCCGGCCATCAGCCACGGCCCGTTCTCCTACTCGACCGACCTCGTCGGCTTCAGCATCGACGAGCCGGCTCGCGCTCGTGCGCGTCACGCTCAACCAGGACCCGTTCACGGAGGCCGCCGCGGCGGTGATCCCGCAGGTCCGCGAGCTGGCGCGCCAGGCCGACCCGGGAGCGCTCGTCGGCGGCCCCACGGCCGAGGTGCTCGACTCCCAGGCCACCCTGCGCGCGGACGCAAGCTCATCGTCCCGGTCGCGCTCGCGTGCGTGTTCCTGATCATCGCGATCCTGCTGCGCAGCATCATCGCGCCGCTGTACGTGATCGCGACCGTGCTGCTGTCCTACGCGTTCGCGCTCGGGGTCAGCGCCATCGTCTTCGACGAGTCCGACCCCGCCGAGCCGCTGTTCACGTTCGTGTTCCTCGTCGCCCTCGGCGTCGACTACAACATCTTCCTGATCGCCCGCATGCGCGAGGAGGGATCGCGTGATCACGGCGCTCGAGCGGACCGGCGGCGTCATCACCAGCGCGGGCCTGATCCTCGCCGGCGACGTTCTGCACCCTGCTGGCGACCGAGCTGCAGAGCCTGTTCCAGGTCGGTTTCACCGTCGCGCTCGGCCTGCTGGTGGACACCTTCCTCGTCCGCATCTTCCTCGTGCCTTCGATCGCGCTGCTTCTAGGATCAAGGGCGATATGAGCGACGAACGCCCCGCGCGCGGCGGTCGTGGGCGCAGGCCCGTCCGGCTTCTACGCAACCGATCAGCTGCTCAAGGCCGGCTTCGAGGTCGATCTCCTCGAGGTCCTTCCGACGCCCTTCGGGCTCGTGCGCGCCGGCGTCGCACCGGATCACCCCAAGATCAAGAGCGTCACGCGCGTCTACGAGAAGACGGCCCAGCACCCGGGCTTCCGCTTCTACGGCGGCGTCGAACTGGGCGGCCACATCAGCCGCCAGGACCTGCTCGATCGCTACGAGGTCGTGCTCTACGCCGTCGGCACGGCGAGCGACAACCGGCTCGGCATCCCCGGTGAGGACCGCCCCGGCTCGCACGGTGCCCTGGAGTTCGTGGCCTGGTACAACGGCCACCCGGACTACGCCGACCACGAGTTCGACCTCAGCGCCACGCGCGCGGTCGTGATCGGCAACGGCAACGTCGCGGTCGACGTCGCCCGCATGCTGGTGCTCGATCCTGACGAGGTCGCGGTCACCGACACCGCCGACCACGCGGTCGACGCCGCTGGCCTCCGCCTCCGTGCACGAGGTGATCGTGCTCGGGCGCCGCGGGCCGGCGCAGGCCGCCTTCACGACGCCCGAGCTGCGCGAGCTGGGCGAGCTGACCCGCGCGGACATCGTCGTCGACCCCGCCGCGATGGAGCTCGACGACTTCAGCGCGAACTGGCTCGAGACCGAGGGCGACCCGACCTCCAAGCGCAACGTCGAGCTGCTGCGCGAGTACGCGCAGCGCGAGCCGCACGGCCACCATCACCGCGTCGAGCTGCGCTTCCTGAGCTCGCCCGTCGAGATCCTCGGCGAGGGCGAAGACGGTCGCGTGACCGGCGTCCGCGTCGTCAAGAACCGGATCGAGGACGGCCGCGCCGTCGCGACCGGCGAGGAGGAGGTCATCGCCTGCGGCCTCGTCCTGCGCTCGATCGGCTACCGCGGCGCGCCGCTGGCCGGCATCCCGTTCGACGAGCGCCGCGGCCTGATCTGCAACCTCGGCGGCCGCGTGCTCGGCGAGAGCGGCGAGCACGAGGTCGGCGAATACGTCGTCGGCTGGGTCAAGCGCGGCCCCTCCGGCGTCATCGGCACCAACAAGAAGGACGCGACCGACACCGTCGCCCGGATCCTCGAGGACCGCGAGGCGGGCAAGCTCAACACGCCCTCCGACGGCGACCGTGAGGCCTGCGAGCAGTTCCTGTCGCCAGCAGTGCCCGGAGCCTCGTGACCTGGGACGGCTGGCGCGCGATCGACGAGCACGAGACCGGCCTCGGCGCGCCCGTCGGCCGCCCGCGCGTGAAGCTCGTGCGCACGGGCGAGATGCTCGAGATCGCCTCAGGCGCTCTGCGCTAGCAACCGCGACAGCCGCAGCGCGACGTGGCAGAGGAGCCGGTCCTCGCCGCGGTTGAGGTCGACGCCCGCGACCTCCTCGATCCGGCGCAGCCGGTAGTAGAGGCTCGTGCGGTGCAGCCACAGCTCCGCCGCCGTGCTCTTGACGTCGCCGGCATGGTCGAGGTAGGTCTCGAGCGTCAGCACGAGCTGCTCGTGGCCGCCGTCGAGCAGCCCGCGCAGACCGGCCGGGATGTCGTCGAGCGCGGACGCGGGCATCGCCGTCAGCAGCCGGTAGGCGCGCAGCTCGTCCCAGCGGGCGACGTCCAGCCGTCGGTCGACGGCCACCCGCAGCGCGGCCAGCGCGCGGCGGTGCGACGGCGGCCGCGTGGCTCAGCTCGCCGATCGGGTCGCCCTCGCCGACGTGGACGGTGGCCGTCGAGTCCTCGGGCGAGCACGCTGCGCAGCGCCTCCGCGAGCTGCGTCCCGCGCATCGGCGCCTGCGCGCCGACGATGCAGGTCGCGTAGCCGCCGACCTCGCCGCAGAGCGCGTGCTTGACCGGCACGCGGGCGCGGAAGCGGTCGATCGCGTCCTGCACGGCACCGCCGGTGCCGACGCAGACGATCAGCGGCCGCGGCGGCACGTAGTGGTCGGCCTCGAGCGCCGCGGCGGCGGCCTGCGAGGCCCGCGCGTCGGTCGCGAGCAGCGCGGAGATCAGCTCCTGCTCGCGCCGCCGCCGGTCGAGCTGCGAGTCGGCCTCGGACTGCAGGATCGCGGCCTCGGACAGAACCGCGGCGCGGGCGAGCCGCAGCTCGTCATCGTCGACGGGGCGATCCTCGATCAGCCACAGAAAGCCGAGCCGGCGGCCGCTGCGCAGGATCGGGATGCAGACCCGCGCCTCCATCCCGATCCCGGGGTGCGCGGGGATGCGGACGGGCGCCAGCGCGGTGCGGATGCCATGGCCGAAGAGCGTGCTCGCGTGCGGCGTCGGGCGCCGTGCGCCCGAGGATGCTCTCCGTCCGGACCGAGTCCAGCGCGCCGAACTGGATGCTGTAGGCGAGCGGGCGCAGGTCGACGTCGTCGACCACGCACCGGCCGCCCGAGGCGGACGCTCAGGGCGTCGACGATCTCCTGGAGCCCGGCTTCCACGGTCGGATCACGGCTCACACCACGAGCCCGTGGCGCATCGTGTCCTCGGTGACGACCCGAGGCTCGACGAACTGCAGCAGATAGTCCGGCCCGCCCGCCTTGCTGCCGGTTCCGCTGAGCCGGTTGCCGCCGAACGGCTGGCGCGCGACCATCGCGCCGGTGATGTGGCGGTTGACGTAGAGGTTGCCGACCGGCAGCGCGGCGCTGACGCGCTCGACCGTGCCCGGGTCGCGGCTGAACAGGCCGCCGGTGAGCGCGAAAGGCTGGTCGGCGACGATCTCGCACGCCTCGTCGATGCTGCGCACGCGCTGGACGGCGAGCAGCGGACCGAAGATCTCCTCCTCGGCGACGCGCGAGCCGGCCGGCAGGCGGTCGACGACCGCGGGCGCGACGAAGTGGCCGTGCTCCGGCGCGGAGCCCGGCTGGAAGACGCGCCCGCCCTCGTCGCGCGCGATCTGCAGGTAGCGCGCGACGCGCTCCTGCGCCGCCTGCTCGATCACGGGCGGGACGTCGACGCCGAAGCGCTGGGCCTGGTCGACGAGCAGCGCCTCGACGGCGCCGTGCAGGCGCTCGAGCAGGCTGTCGGCGATCCGCTCGTGCACGAGCGCTCGCGACGCGGCGCTGCACTTCTGGCCCGCGAAGCCGAAGGCGGAGTAGGCGAGCGCGGGGACGGCGTCGTCGAGGTCGGCGTCGGCGTCGACGATCACGCAGTTCTTGCCGCCCATCTCGGCCACGACGCGCTTGAGGTGCCGCTGGCCGGGGGCGAGCTCGACCGAGCGGCGCAGGATCTCCAGGCCGACGGCGCCGGAGCCCGTGAACGCGATCGTGTGCACGCCCGGGTGGGCGACCAGCCGCGCGCCGACGTCGCCCTCGCCCGGGAGGAAGTTCAGAGCGCCCTTCGGGACGCCCGGCCGCGTGGCAGCGCCTCGACGACCGCGAACGCGCAGGCCGGCGACTGCTCGGCCGGCTTGAGCACGACGCCGTTGCCCGTCGCCAGGCCGGCCGCGACCATCCCGGCGGGAATCGCCAGCGGGAAGTTCCACGGGCCGACGACCGCGACGACGCCGCGCGCGGCGTAGCGCAGCGAGTTGCGCTCGCCGGGCAGCTGGACGAGCCCGTTGCTCGCCTCGAGCGCGACCGCCTGCTGCGCGTAGTACTCGAGGAAGTCGATCGCCTCGCAGACGTCGGCGTCGGCCTCCGCCCACGGCTTCGCGCACTCGCGGACGGCGAGCGCGGCGAGCGTCGAGCGGCGGCGGCGCAGCTCGCCGGCGGCGCGCGAGAGGATCGCGGCGCGCGCGTGGGCGCCGCGGGCCTCCCACTCGGGCGCGGCCTGCGCGGCGGCGCGGACCGCGGCGTCGACGTCCGAGGCCGTCGCCACCGTGGCGTCGCGCCACGAGCCGGTCGGGCGCGCCCGGGTCGACGTCGAGGCGAGCGACGGCTCGTCGCGGCGCTCGCCGCCGACGAGCACCGGGACGCGCAAGGGCAGTTCGCGGTCCAGCGCGGCCAGCGCGTCGACGAGGGTCTCGCGCACCGGCGCGCGCCGGAGCTCGAGCAGCGGTTCGTTGATGAAGTTGTTCATGGGGCGGCGAGCAGCGAGTCGAGGTCGTGCCCGCGCGAGCGGCTGAGCAGGAACGAGTCGTTGGAGGTGTTCTCCAGCAGCCGGCGAACGAGATAGCTCATGCCCGCCACGAGGTCTCCCACCGGGCAGTAGGTGCGCACGCGCAGGCCCATGCCGGCGAGCGAGGCCTGGAGGTCGTCGCCGAGGCCGCGCAGGACCTGGAACTCGATGTCGCGCGTGCGCGGCGCATGCGCGAGCGCGTGGGCGATCGAGCGGACGTTGTGGGAGGCGATCGCGGGGCGGACGAGCTCGCGCTCGGTCAGCAGCCGGCGCGTGATCCGCTCGAAGCTGCGGTCGCTCTCGACCTTGGCCTCGAAGACGGGGGAGACCCAGCCGTGCTGGCGCGCCTCGACGGTCTCGTGCTCCCAGTAGGCGCCCTTGACCAGCCGGATCGTGAGCGGCGTGGTGCGCTTGGCGGCGGCGTAGCCCGCCAGCAGCCGGTCGAGCTGCTCGTCGGCGTCGCGCAGGTAGGCCTGCAGGACGATCCCGGCCGACGGCCCGTCCTTGAACTCGGGCTCGGAGAGCAGCTCGATCACGAGCTCGGTGATCAGGTCGCGCGAGTCCATCGACTCCATGTCGACGTGCAGGTGCGCGCCGACTTCGTTCGCCGTCCGCAGGAGGCCGCGCAGCCGGTCCTGCGGCGTCCGCGATGCCGAGCTCGGGCGCCTCGGCGCGGACGCGCGGGGTGAGCGCGGTGACCTTGACCGAGAGGTTCACGCGCGGGATCGGGCCGTGCGAGTCGGCTTCGAGGATCGGCCGCGCAGGCCAGGCCACGGCGGCGCGCGGCGAGCGTGCGCAGGGCCTCGTCGCAGCGACGGGCGTAGCGGTCGGCCTCGGCGGCGGTCACGGTGGCCTCGCCGAGCAGGTCCACGGAGGTGGCGGCGCCGCCGTCCCAGAGCCGTTGCAGCGCGGGTCCCGCCGCTTCCGGCCCGGCGCCGACGATGAAGCGCTTGGCCATCCGGTGCACCGCGATCCCCGCCACGCCGCCGACGGCGTGCCGCGTGGAGCGGCGCAGCGACGCGCGCCGCGCCACGCTGACCGGCGCGAGCGGCCGCTCCACCTCGCCGAGGAGAGAGGCGAGGTGGGCGGCCACATCGCGCGGCCCCGAACATGCGGGGGCCACGTCTACAAGGCGAAAGAGCGCGGCCTTCAGCGCGGGGTCGCGCGAGAGCAGTTCCATTCCGCGGTCCTCGAGGGCACGCGTGCGGCCGCGTCCGGCGGCGGCCTGCCCGGCCGCGATCCGGCGGCCCAGCTCGCGCACGCGCGGCTCGAGCTCTCAGGCGGGAGGGCCGGCGCCGGGGCAGGCGGAGCGAGGACGGTCATCGCGCCGCGACGCTATGGCCTGGCGAGTTCCGTCACCATCGTCAGCCGTCCGGAGTTCCTTCGACGGTTGTTCAATCTGGTAGAGGTCCATGCGCGCGATCGAGTTCCATGGCGAAGAACGGCTCGAGTTGGTCGAGCGTCCCGACCCGACCCCGGCGGCGGGCGAGCTGCTGATCGCGCCGACCGCCGTCGGCATCTGCGGCACCGACGTCGAGATCTTCGACGGCTCGCTGGCCTACTTCCGGATGGGCATCGCGGAGTATCCGATCGTCCCGGGCCACGAGTGGACCGGCGAGGTCGTCGACGTGGGCAAGGGCGTGACCGGGTTCTCCGCCGGCGACCGGGTCGTGGGGGAGGTCGCGATCGGCTGCGGCGTCTGCGAGCGCTGCCTCGCGGGTCGCGCGCATCTCTGCGCGCGGCGGACCGAGACCGGGATCGTGCACATGGACGGCGCGATGGCCTCGCGGATGGTCTTCCCGGCGGCGTTCGCGCACCGCGTGTCGCTCGAGCCGCGCGCCGCGGCGCTGGTCGAGCCGACCTCGGTGGCGCTGCACGGCGTCCGCCGCGGCCGCGTGGCCGGGCAGCGCGTGCTGGTCGTCGGCGCGGGGCCGATCGGGCTGCTCGCCGCGCAGTGCGCACGCGCCGAGGGCGCGGCGTCGGTGACGATCTCCGACACGCGGGCGGACCGGCTGACGCTCGCCGGGACGCTCGGCTTCACGGCGGGCGTGACCGCGGGCGACGACGACCGCGACCTGATCGACGTCGTGATCCTCTGCGCCGGGGGGCCCGGCCGCGATCGCCGCGGCGTTCGCCGCCGTCCGGCCGGGTGGGACCGTCGTCGCGCTCGGCCTCTCCGGCGCGCCCACGATCCCGTTCGACTTCGACGGGCTCGTCGTGCGCGACATCGACCTGATCGGCGTGCTCGGCTCGGTCGGCTTCTGGGCCGACGCGATCGAGCTGATCACGAGCGGGCGCGTCCAGACCGAGCCGCTGGTGACCGCGACGTTCGGGATCGAGCACACCCGCGACGCGCTCGAGCAACTCGTCAAGCCCGGGACGCTGAAGGTCCTGATCGAACCCCATCTGAGGGGCGCGCCGTCGCCGCGCTGAAGGATCTACGCGGGCAGCGTTCCTAGCGGTCGCCGTCCGGGATCACGCCGGCGAGGAAGCGCGCGAACTCGATCTCGAGATTGCGCAGAACCGGGTTCTGCAGCGCGGCGATCCGCTGGACCTCCGCGGGTGTGGTCACTAGGCCGTGCGCGTCCCGATCACCGCGCCGAGCGTCTCGCCGGCGAGCGCCACACTCTCGAGGTCATAGACGTCAGGCATCGTCACCGTCACGCCGTCGAGGCCCGCGTCGAGCAGTTCCTGGACCTGCGCCGAGACCTCGCCCGGGTCGCCGATGAAGCCCATGGCGGTCAGCCGCTCGCCGTCGGCGCCGGCGGCGATCGCCGCGTCGACCTTCGCCTGCGCGAGGTCATGGGTCTCACCGATGAACAGCACGCCCATCCGCGTCTTGGTGATCTCGCCCATGTCGCGGCCGAGGTTGTCGCAATGGCCCTCGAGGACGCCGAGCAGGTGCTTGACGCGCTCGAGGTCGCCGAAGAAGTTCGAGCCGTCGGCGTACTGGGCGACCATCCGCAGCGTCTTCTTCTCGCCGCTGCCGCCGATCAGGATCGGGATGTCGCCGCGCAGCGGCCGCGGGTTGTTGATCGCGCCGTCGATCGAGTGGTGCTTGCCCGCGTAGGTCGCCGGGTCCTCGGTGAACATCTTGCGGGCGATGTTGAGCGCGTCCTCGAGGCGCTCGAAGCGCTCCTTCAGGGGCGGGAAGTCGAAGCCGTAGGCGTTGTGCTCGTCCTCGAACCAGGCGGCGCCGAGGCCGAGCACGGCGCGGCCGCCGGAGATGATGTCGATGCCGGTCGTGATCTTCGCCAGCGCCGCCGGGTTGCGGTACATGACGCCGCCGACCAGCAGGCCGAGCGAGGCCTTCGACGTTCGCGCCGCGAGCGCGGCGAGCATCGTGTTGCCCTCGAACATGTAGTTCGTCTGCGGACCGACACCCGGGATCTGGTGGTAGTGGTCCATCATCGAGATCGAGCTGAAGCCCGAGTCCTCGGCGGTCGTGGCGATGTTCGCCAGATGCTCGAAGAGGTCCTCGGGGGCCACGTCGGGCCAATTGAAGTTCGGGACGTGCAGATCCAGCTGAAACGGTGCGCGCATGGTGCCCGACACGCTACTCCGCGCTGGTGAGACCGGCTGCGCAACCGCTCAGGCCCCTCCCAGGAAACTCACAGCTTCGCGGCCGATACTGTCCGCGATGAACGAGTCAAACCGCGTCCTGGTCGTCGACGACGAACCGAACATCGTCGACGTCATCTCGATGGCCCTGCGCTTCCAGGGCTTTGCCGTGGAGTCCGCGGGCACCGGCGCCGAGGCGCTGGCCGCGGTCACCGCGTTCCGTCCCGATCTGATCGTGCTCGACGTGATGCTGCCCGACATGGAGGGCTTCGAGGTCGCGCGCCGGCTCGGCGCCGAGCGCGCCGGGACGCCGATCATCTTTCTGACCGCGCGCGATGCGCCGGAGGACAAGATCCGCGGGCTGACGTCCGGGCGGCGACGACTACGTCACCAAGCCCTTCAGCCTCGAGGAGCTGCTGGCGCGGGTACGCAACGTGCTGCGGCGCAGCGGCCGCGCCGAGGCCGACTCCAGCCGCCTGTCGTTCGAGGACCTCGAGCTCGACGAGGATTCGCGCGAGGTCACGCGCGCCAACGAGCCGATCGACCTGACCGCGACCGAGTACCGCCTGCTGCGGTACCTGATGCTCAACCCGCGCCGCGTGCTGACGCGCGCGCAGCTGCTCGACCACGTCTGGGACTACGACTTCGGCGGCGACGCGCGGGTGCTGGAGACCTACATCAGCTACCTGCGCAAGAAGCTCGACCTGTACGGGCCATCGCTGATCCACACCGTGCGCGGCGTCGGCTACACGCTGAGGGCGCCGCGCTCATGATCGTCTCGCTGCGCGGGCGGCTCGTCGCCGGCGTGCTCGTCCTGGCCGCGGCCGGGATGCTGCTCGTCGCCGCGATCACCTACGCCACGCAGCGTTCCTTCCTGGTCGGACCGAGTCGACACCCAGCTCGTGAGCGCGACCAACGCGCTGCAGCACGAGCTCGATGGCGATGACCAGTCGCCGTTCAGCAACAAGCGCGGCCGCGGTGGCGGCCCGCCACCGGGCGCCGGCGCGCCGTCGGACACCTACGGCGAGAGCCGCGACGCGGCCGGCAACATCCTCAACTCCGAGTTCCTCGGCCCCGACGACAGCGGCGAGCGTCCGGACCTGCCCGCCGACCTGAAGGTCGGGACGCCGCAGACCGTCGACACCAGCACGGGCAGCTATCGCGTGCTGGCGACGCCGGACCCGCACGGGAGAACGACGACCGTCGTGGCGCTCCCGCTCGATGCCACCAACCAAGCGCTCGAGCGGCTGCTGATCGTCGAGGGGATCGTGATCATCGGCGTGCTGACGCTGATCGGCGGCTTCGCCCTCGTCGTCGTCCGCGTCGGGCTGCTGCCGCTGGACCGCATGGGCCACACGGCCGCGGCGATCGCCGGCGGCGATCTCTCGCATCGCGTCGAGATGACCGACCAGCGCACCGAGGTCGGCCGCCTCGGCACTCGCGCTGAACCGCATGCTCGACCGCCTCGAGGACGCGTTCGCCGCGCGCGAGGCGAGCCAGGAGCGGCTGCGCCGCTTCATCGCCGACGCCTCGCATGAGCTGCGCACGCCACTGGTCTCGATCCGCGGCTACGCGGAGCTGTTCCGGATGGGCGCCGCCCGCGAGCCGGAGGACATCGCCAAGGCGATGCGCCGGATCGAGGACGAGGCCGCGCGTATGGGCGTGCTCGTCGAGGACCTGCTGACGCTCGCCCGCCTGGACGAGGTGCGGGCGGCGCCGCACGGCACGGTCGATCTCTCGGTGCTCGCCCGCGACGCCGTCGACGACGCGCGCGCGACCGCCCCCGAGCGCGAGATCGCGCTCGAGGGCGGCGCCGATCACCGTCACCGGGGACGCCGACCAGCTGCGCCAGGTGCTCGCCAACCTGCTCCGCAACGCGCTCGTCCACACGCCGTCGGGGACGCCGATCGAGGTCTCGGTCACGAGCGACGACGACGGCGTCGTGCGGCTCGCGGTCCGCGACCACGGCCCGGGGTTGCCGACCGACGACGCCGATGCGCTGTTCGAGCGCTTCTGGCGCGCGGAGGGCGGCCGCGAGCGCGGCAAGGACGGCGCCGGCCTGGGGCTGGCGATCGTGGCGGGGATCGTCGACGGCCATCGCGGCACGGTCTCGGCCTCCAACGCGCCAGGTGGCGGAGCGGCCTTCGAGGTCCGACTTCCGACCCCCGCCTGACCTTCCGCGCAAGAAAGCTTGTCTAACTGACGGACGACGACACACTGGGTCGCCGCTCGCGTGCCGGCTCAAGCCCGATCCGGCAGCCCGACCGGGTGCCACGGGGGAACTGACCCACCCCCGCACCCGGTGCCGGCACGCGAGCACCCATCGTCGTGGGTGACAATGGGCTCTCCCCGTACCGGCAGGAGGAGAGATCCATGACCGAGACCGCCGTCGAGCCCGTGGCCGCCCAGGTCGATCACTGGCTCGCGCGCTTCGAGGAGGCACTCGCCGCGGGCGACGGCGAGGCTGCCGCCGAGCTGTTCGCCGACGACTGCTTCTGGCGCGACCTGATCTCGTTCACCTGGAACATCAAGACCGTCGAAGGGCCGGCGGGCGTCAAGGACATGCTCGACGCGACGCTCGCTTCGGTCAAGCCGCGCGGCTGGCACACGATCGAACCGCCGACCGAGGCCGACGGCATCACCGACGCGTGGCTCGCGTTCGAGACCGAGGCCGGCCGCGGCAGCGGGCACCTGCGCCTGCGCGACGGCAAGGCGTGGACGCTGCTGACGACGCTCTACGAGCTCAAGGGGCACGAGGAGCCCAAGGGCACGGACCGGCCGAAGGGCGCCGCGCACGGGGCCGAGCGCGACCGGCTGTCATGGCTGGAGCAGCGCGAGAAGGAGGCCGCGGAGCTCGGCTACGAGACGCAGCCGTACGTCGTGATCGTCGGCGGCGGCCAGGGCGGCATCGCGCTCGGCGCGCGGCTGCGCCAACTCGGCGTGCCGACGATCATCGTCGAGCGCAACGAGCGCCCGGGCGACTCGTGGCGCAAGCGCTACAAGTCGCTGTGCCTGCACGACCCGGTCTGGTACGACCACCTGCCGTACATCAAGTTCCCCGAGAACTGGCCCGTCTTCTCGCCCAAGGACAAGATCGGCGACTGGCTGGAGATGTACACGAAGGTCATGGAGCTCAACTACTGGGGCTCCTCGACGGTCAAGCGCGCGTCGTATCGACGAGGCGGCCGGCGAGTGGACCGTCGATCGTCGACCGCGACGGCTCCGAGGTCGACGCTCAAGCCGAAGCAGCTGGTGCTCGCGACCGGCATGTCCTCGCAGCCGAACGTGCCCGAGATCGAGGGCATG
Source organism: uncultured Solirubrobacteraceae bacterium (assembly GCA_963848475.1). GTDB lineage: Bacteria > Actinomycetota > Thermoleophilia > Solirubrobacterales > Solirubrobacteraceae > Solirubrobacter. The sequence goes on from CAWKDW010000020.1 coordinate 484,958, forward strand.
GACGTCTTCAAGGGCGACCAGCACCACTCGTCCAAGCACCCCGGCCCCGACGCCTACGAGGGCAAGAAGGCCGTCGTGATCGGCTCCAACAACTCCGCGCACGACATCTGCGCGGCGCTCTGGGAGGCCGGCGTCCGACGTCACGATGGTCCAGCGCTCCTCGACGCACATCGTGCGCTCGGAGACGCTGATGGACATCGGGCTCAGCGCGCTCTACTCCGAGCAGGCGGTCGCCACGGGCGTGACCACGGAGAAGGCGGACATGATCTTCGCCTCGCTGCCCTACCGGATCCTGCACGAGTTCCAGATCCCGCTGTACGACCAGATGCGCGAGCGCGACAAGGACTTCTACGACCGCCTGGAGGCGGTCGGCTTCGACCTCGACTGGGGCGAGGACGGCTCCGGCCTGTTCATGAAGTACCTGCGCCGCGGGTCGGGCTACTACATCGACGTCGGCGCCTCCGAGCTGGTGGCCAACGGGGACATCAAGCTCGTCAACGGCGACGGTGGCGCGGCTGACCGAGGACGCGGTGGTGATGGCGGACGGGACGGCGCTGCCCGCCGACCTCGTCGTCTACGCCACCGGCTACGGATCGATGAACGGCTGGGCCGCCGAGCTGATCTCCCAGGAGGTCGCGGACAGGGTGGGCAAGGTCTGGGGGCTGGGCTCGGACGACGACCAAGGACCCGGGGCCGTGGGAGGGCGAGCAGCGCAACATGTGGAAGCCGACGCAGCAGGAGGCGCTGTGGTTCCACGGCGGCAACCTGCACCAGTCGCGCCACTACTCGCTGTTCCTCGCGCTGCAGCTGAAGGCGCGGGCCGAGGGGATCGACACGCCGGTCTACGGGCTGCAGGAGGTCCACCATCTTTCCTGAGCGCGAGCTGTCCCCTGGCGCGCGTCTCGTTCGTCTAGAGGTCATGCACTACGCACTCCTGATCTACGAACGGCACGCCAACTACGAGGGGCTCGGCGATGACGAGCGGCGCGCGATGACGGCCGAGTACATGGCCGTCGGCGAGGACCCGCGGGTCGTCGGCTCCGCCCATCTGCAGCCGACCTCGATGGCGACGAGCGTGCGCGTGAGCGACGGCGACACGCTCGTCACCGACGGACCGTTCGCCGACACCAAGGACGTCTTCGGCGGCTACTACGTGATCGAGGCCGACGACCTCGACGCCGCGATCGCGCTCGCCGCGCAGGTCCCGGCCGCGCGCATGGGCGGCTGCGTCGAGGTCCGCCCGGTGCGGGGGTTCCTGCGCTGATTGAAGACGCGTTCCGCGACGAGTGGGCGCGCGTCCTGGCCACGCTGATCGGCCTCCTCGGCGACTTCGACCTCGCCGAGGAGGCCGCGCAGGACGCGTTCGCGGTCGCCGCCGAGCGCTGGCCGCGCGAGGGCGTGCCGCGACAACCCGCGCGCCTGGCTGGTGACGGTGGCGCGCAATCGCGCGCTCGACCGGCTGCGGCGCGAGCGCGCGCTCGCGGCCGCGAAGGCGCGCCTGCCCGAGGTGGACGTGGTGGTGGAGGACGACGTGGACGCGACGATCGAGGACGAGCGGCTCGAGCTGATCTTCACCTGCTGTCACCCGGCGCTCGCGCGCGAGGCGCAGGTGGCGCTGACGCTGCGGGCGCTCGGCGGGCTGACGACCGAGGAGATCGCCGCGGCGTTCCTCGTCGCGCCGGAGACGATGAAGCGCCGGCTCACGCGCGCGAAGGCGAAGATCCGCGGCGCCGGGATCCCGTTCGCCGTCCCGCCCGACGAGGTGCTGCCCGAGCGGCTCGCCGCCGTGCTCGCGGTGGTCTACCTGATCTTCAACGCGGGCTATGACGACCGTCCGGAGCTGGCTCGTGAAGCGCTGCGGCTCGGGCGCGTGCTGACGGCGCTGATGCCCGACGAGCCCGAGGCCCACGGGCTCATGGCGCTGATGCTCTGCCACGACGCGCGCCGCGCCTCGCGCTTCGACGGCGGCGAGCTCGTGCTGCTGGCCGACCAGGACCGCGGGAAGTGGGAGCACGCGCAGATCGCCGAGGGGAAGGCGGTGCTCGAGCGCGCACTGGCGCTGCGCGGCCGCGGACCGTACGTGCTGCAGGCGGCGATCGCGGCGCTGCAGACCGAGTCGCCGGTGGACTGGCCGCAGGTCGTCGCCCTCTACGGCGAGCTGGTCGCCTGACCCGCTCGCCGGTCGTCGAGCTCAACCGCGCCGTGGCGCTCGCCGAGGCCGGCGCTCCGGCGGGCGCGTTGGCGATCGTGGACGCTTGGCGCTCGACGACTACCGCTATCTGCACTCGACCCGCGCCGAGCTGCTGCGCCGGCTGGATCGCCCGCGGGAGGCGCGCGCCGCCTACCGGCGCGCGCTCGAACTCGGCGGCAGCGAGCCGGAGCGCCGCTTTCTGGCCCGCCGCCTCACGAGCCTGACGCCACCTAAGCGGGGCCTGTCCCCCTTTATCTCCGTGGACGCCGGTTCGCACGGTCACCGGAGCTCGCGATCCGTTGCCCACGGCCGAACGACGCCTAACCGGGGACTGTCCCCGCTCAGGGGCCCAGGGATTCTCTCAGGAGTGATCCCAGCGGGCTCTGACGGGGCGGACCGATGCTCGAGTCATGCCAGAGCTCGCCTTCCCCCTGACTCCCGCCCGGCGCACGCTCCCGGCCGCGGCGGCGCCGGACGTCGACATCGTCGTCCCCGTGTACAACGAGGCCGCCGGACTCGAGCAGAGCATCCGCCGCCTGCACCGCTTCCTCAGCGACGGGTTCCCGTTCACGCTGGCGGATCGTCATCGCCGACAACGCCAGCGTCGACGCGACGCCGGAGATCGCCCGCGACCTCGCGCTGCGGCTGCCCGGCGTGCGCCACCTGCGGCTCGAGCAGAAGGGCCGCGGCCGCGCGCTGCGCGCCGCCTGGTCGGTCGAGCCCGGCGAAGGTCGTCGCTACATGGACGTCGACCTCTCGACCGACCTGCGCGGGCTGCTCCCGCTCGTCGCGCCGCTGATGTCCGGTCACAGCGACCTCGCGATCGGCACGCGCCTCGCGCACAGCTCGCGGGTCGTGCGCGGGCCGAAGCGCGAGTTCATCTCGCGCAGCTACAACCGGCGTCCTGCGCACCGTCCTGCGCGCCCGCTTCTCCGACGCGCAGTGCGGCTTCAAGGCCGTCCGCCGCGACGCGCTCGACGGGTTGCTGGAGCGACGTCCAGGACGACGGCTGGTTCTTCGACACCGAGCTGCTGGTGCTCGCGCAGCGGCGCGGCCTGCGCATTCATGAGGTGCCGGTCGACTGGGTCGACGACCCGGACTCGCGCGTCGACATCGTGCACACCGCGCTGACCGACCTGCGCGGCGTCGCGCGGTTGCTCGCCGCGCGGCCCGATCGCGACGTTCATGGGCATCGGCATCCTCAGCACGCTCGCCTACGCGCTGCTGTACCTCGTGCTGCATCCGCTGCTCGGTGCCGCCGGGGCCAACGCCGCGGCGCTGGCGCTGACCGCGGTCGGCAACACCGCCGCCAACCGCCGACTGACCTTCGGCGTGCGCGGGCGCGAGGACGTGGTCCGTCACCAGGTGCGCGGCCTCGTGGTCTTCGTGCTCACGCTCGCGTTGACCAACGGTGCGCTCGCGGTCCTGCACGGGCTGGACTCCAACCCGGCGCGGGGGGTCGAGCTCGCGGTGCTCGTGGCCGCGTCGCTGGCCGCGACGATCACGCGCTACGTCGCGATGCGGACGTGGGTCTTCGCCCACGACCGCCACTCCGTCCGTCCCTCCCTCGACCTGGTGAGCCGCTGATGTCCGCCATCGCCGCACCCCGCTCCGGCGGTCTGCGCCGCGTCCGCCCGAGCTGGGTCCGCGTCTCGCTGGTCGCCGTGCTCGCCCTGGCCGCGGCGCTGTGTCTTTGGAACCTGACGATCAGCGGCTACTCGAACGAGTACTACGCCGCCGCCGCCCGCGCCGGGTCGGAGAGCTGGAAGGCGTGGTTCTTCGGCGCGATCGACCCGGGCAGCTTCATCACCGTCGACAAGCCGCCGCTGTCGCTGTGGCTGATGGGCCTGTCGGCGCGGATCCTCGGCTTCTCGTCCTTCAGCGTCCTGCTCCCGCAGGCGCTCTGCACGATCGCCGCCGTCGCCCTGCTCTTCGCGACCGTCCGTCGCGTCGCCGGCGACGCCGCGGGCCTGATCGCGGCCGCCGTGCTCGCGCTGACGCCGATCACGATCGCGATCGCTCGCGTCGACAACCCCGACGCGCTGCTCGTGCTGCTGCTCGTCGCCTCCGCGTACTTCACGGTGCGTGCGATCGAGTCCGGCCGCGGCAAGCACCTCGCGCTCGCCGGAGCGATCGTCGGCCTGGCCTTCATGACCAAGATGCTGCAGGGCTGGATGGTCGTGCCCGCGCTCGGCGCGGCGTACCTGCTGGCCGGCAAGCCCTCGCTGCTGGTGCGCGTGCGCCAGCTGGCCGTCGCGGGCGTCGTCATGGTCGCCGTGAGCGTCGCCTGGCCGCTGGCCGTGTCGCTGTGGCCCGGCTCGAAGCCCTACATCGGCGGCAGCACCGACGGCTCCGTCTGGGACCTGATCCTCGGCTACAACGGCTTCGGGCGCATCTTCGGCGAGGGCGGCGGCATGGGCGGGGGCGGCGGCCCGACCTTCGGCGGCGCCGCGGGCCTCTGGCGGATGTTCAACGCGCAGGTCGGCGGTCAGATCGCCTGGCTGCTGCCGCTCGCCGCGGTGAGCGTCGTTGCCGGGCTGTGGATGACGCGCCGCGCGCCGCGGACCGATCCTCGCCGTGCCGGCTTCGTGCTCTTCGGCGTCTGGGCGCTGGTCCACGTCGGCGTCTTCTCGAGCCAGCAGGGCATCTTCCACCCGTACTACGTGAGCGCGCTGGCGCCCGCGGTGGCCGCGCTGGCCGGCATGGGCCTGCGTCTTGCTCTGGCGCTCGCGCGTGCTGTTCGCCGCGACGATCGCCGGCACGGCGTGGCTGGCGGTCGACCTGCTCGCCCGCACGCCGGACTTCGCGCCCTGGCTGCGCGTGGCGATCCCGGTCGCCGCGGCGGTCGCGATCGTCGCGCTGTGCGCTGCCACGCAACCGGGCGCGTGCTCGCCGCGCTGGCGGTGGCGGGCGCGTTCGCGCTGTTCGCCGGCCCCGCGTCCTACACCGTCGCGAACCTCGGGCACCGGCTGAACGGCAACAACGTGCTGGCCGGTCCGTCGAGCGTGTCGCAGGGCGGCATGGGCGGCGATGGGCGGCGGCTTCGGCGGCCGCCGGCAGCGGCGGCGGCGGCCGCCGAGCGGCGGCCAGGCGCCCGAACGGTGGCGGCTTCGCCGCCGGCGGCCCGCCCTCGGGCGGCGGCGGTGGCATGGGCGGCGGCTCGTCGGTCAGCTCCGACATGCTCGCGTTCCTGGAGCGCAACCAGGGCTCGGCGAAGTACCTGGTCGCGGCCACCGGCTCGCAGACGACCGCGCCGATCATCATCGAGACCGGCAAGGCGGTCGTCACGATCGGCGGCTTCAGCGGCGGCGACAACTCGCCGACCGTCGCCCAGCTCGAGCAGATGGTGGCCGGCGGCGAGCTCAAGTACGTGCTCGTCGGCGGCCAGGGCGGCCGCGGGTCCTCCCAGGAACTGTCCACCTGGGTCCAGGAGCACGGGACCGCCGTCGACGGGTTCTCGAACCTCTACGAGGTCACGGTGTAGACGAGAGGTGTAGCTTCCGGCGTACATGCTCGACCATCTGGCTCTCGGCGTACGGGACCTGGCCGCCTCGCGAGCGTTCTACGAGGCGGCCTTCGCGCCGCTCGGCTTCGCGGTGGTGATGGAGCGACACGACCGTGTCGCGTTCGGCCCGCCCGCGCGCCCGATCTTCTGGCTCGTCGACGGCGGGTCGACCACCGGCATCCACGTCGCGTTCCAGGCCGCCGATCGCGAGCGCGTCGATGCCTTCCACGCCGCCGCGCTCGCCGCCGGCGGCCACGACAACGGGCGACCCGGGCTGCGGCCCGACTACCACTCGCACTACTACGGCGCGTTCATCCACGACCCGGACGGCAACAACGCCGAGGCCGTCTGCCACACACCGCAATGAGCACACGAGGCTTCTTCCGCCGCCGCTCCGAGGCGCCCGACGGCCGGCTCCCGCCCGGGCAGTACCTCGAGCGCGGCTTCCCGGTCCTCTCGGCCGGCCCGACACCGCGGACACCGCTCGACGAGTGGACGTTCTCGATCACCGGCGAGGTCGACCAGCAGCGCAGCTGGACCTGGGAGGAGTTCCAGGCGCTGCCGAAGGAGACGCCCACCGTCGACATCCACTGCGTCACGACGTGGTCGAAGTTCGACACCACCTGGGCCGGCGTCTCGGTCGACACGCTGCTCGAGGGGATCGAGCCGCTCGGCGGCTTCGTCACCGCCTTCTGCGACGGCGGCTACACGACCAACCTGCCGATCGAGGACATCACCGACGGCAAGGCGTGGGTCGTCTACGAGTTCGACGGCGATGACCTCGAGTCCGAGCACGGCGGGCCCGCGCGCCTGCTGGTCCCGCATCTGTACTTCTGGAAGAGCGCCAAGTGGGTTCGCGGCCTGCAGTTCATGGAGGACGACGAGCCCGGCTTCTGGGAGACGCTCGGCTACCACGACCGCGGAGATCCCTGGCTTGAGCAGCGTTATCAGGGCGACTGACTGGCGCACGGCGACCGTCGCGGCGATCGCGCCGGAGACGCCGCGCGCCGCGACGCTGACGCTCGACGTCCCCGGCTGGAACGGGCACCGCGCCGGCCAGCACGTCGACGTCCGGCTGACCGCCGAGGACGGCTACCGCGCGCAGCGCTCCTACTCGATCGCTTCGGCGCCCGAGGACACGACGCTGCAGATCACGGTCGAGGAGCTCGTCGACGGCGAGGTCTCGCCGTGGATGGTCGAGGTCGCGGCCGAGGGCGATCAGTTCGAGGTCCGCGGGCCGTTCGGCGGCTGGTTCGTCTGGGACGCGTCGCAGACCGAACCGCTCTTCCTCGTCGCGGGCGGCTCCGGGCTGGTGCCGCTGATGTCGATGCTGCGCCACCGCCGCAACGCGGGCAGCGAGGTGCAGGCGCGCGTGCTGATCTCGGTGCGCGAGGCCGACGACGTGCTCTACGCGCGCGAGCTCGAGCGGATCGGCGCCGACGTCGTGATCACCTACACGCGCCGGCCGCCCTCGGGCTGGGCCGGCTATGCGCGCCGCGTGGATCGCGAGCTGCTGTCCGAGACCGCGATCGCGGGCGCTCGCACCTACGTCTGCGGGCCGACCGCCTTCGTCGAGACGGTCGCCGACGACCTCGTGGCGCTCGGCCATGAGGCGGCACACATCAGAACCGAGCGCTTCGGCGCCACTGGAGGCTGACGATGGACTATCTCGACGGCAACGCGGCCGCGGGCGAGTTGTCCGACATCTTCACGCTCGAAGCGACGAGCGCCACCGCGACCTGCGCCGGCTGCGGGGCGACGGGCGCGGTCGCCGAGGCGCACGTGTACGAGGCGGGGATGGGGACGGTGCTGCGCTGCCCGGACTGCGACGCGGTGCTGCTGCGGCTCGTCCACGCCCGTGGCGAGATCCGGATGGAGATGCGCGGCGTCAGGGTGCTGCGCTGGCAAAGCGCTGAGTGATGACCCGGCGCGCGTTGCCGTCGAGGATCTGCTCGGCGGTCGTCGGGGTAGCGGGCGCGCAGCGCGGCCGCGAGCGGCGCCAGGTCCGCGGCGGTCTCGATCCCGCCGAGCGTGGGCTTGATGAAGCCGTCGAGGTCGGAGCCGAGCGCGACGTGCTCCGGGCCGATCACTTCGATGTGGCGGCTGAGCACGTCGAGCGACTCGGCCAGGGTCTTCGTGTCCGAGCGCCGCACGCCGTCGTTGATCTGGTGCTGGGCGAAGATCAGGCCGACCACGCCGCCGCGGGCGGCGACGCGCGCGACCGTCGCGTCGCTGACGTTGTACTTCTGGCCGCCGAAGCGGTAGCCGGCGTGGGAGACGAGCACCGGATAGGCCCTCGGGTCCGCGCCGCTCGCGCGGTCCAGCGACTCGATCAGCCGGAACGTCGCGTCGATCGCGTCGTCGCGCATGTGGCTGATGTCGACGAGGATCCCGGACGCGTACATCGCGCGCACGGCCGCCTCGCCCAGCGGTGAGAGCGCCACGCCCTTGGCCTGCGGGAAGAGCGTGTTGTAGACCGCGTCCGGCAGGAAGGGCAGCGCCGGTGTGTTGGCCGCGACCCGGCGCCAGAACAGGTGCGCGAGCGTGATGTAGAGCACGCCGCGGGCCGCCAGCGCATGGACGTGCGCCGTGACCTCCGCCTCGGTCGCGCCGAGATGGAAGCCACCTTCGATGCAGTGCACGTACTTGAGGCCGGGCTTCTCGAGATCCGCGGCGTCTTGGACGAGGACACCCCCGGTGCGCGCGATCTCCGCCTCGGTGGCGTCCATCAGCTCGACGAGCTTGGCGTAGTAGGCGCTCTCGGGCGGGGCGCCGTAGGGCTCGTCGAGATCGAGCTCCGAGAAGGGCCGGTAGAGCACGCTGCACGCGACGTCCACGTCTCCCTGATCGAGCAGCTCCGGCGTCACGCGCCACGTCGCGTCCCAGTGGCGGAAGTTCAACGCGCGCGCAGCGAGGGCCAGCACCGCCGCGCGCAGCTTGCCCTTCTCGCGGCCGCGCACACGCGTCATGCCTTTGACAACGTCGCGCGGGGCCTCCACCCCTCCCAGCAGTCGCATCGGGAAGTGGATGTGGAGGTCGATCATGGCTACATCGTCTTCGCTCCGTTGACCGCAAGCAAGACCGAGTACAGCGACGTGGTGGCGCAGATGTAGAGGCGGTTGCGCTTTGGCCAGCCCCACTCGACGTTGGCGACGCCCTCGGGCACCAGGATCTTGCCGATCAGCGTGCCGTCCGCGTCGTAGCAGTGCACCCCGTCGCCGGCACTCGTCCAGATGCGTCCGCTGTCGTCGAGCCGGAAGCCGTCGAAGCCGCCGACCGTGCACTGGGCGAACTCGCGACCGTTGGAGAGCGTGCCGTCGTCGGCGACGTCGAGCACGCGCATGTTCTTCGGCGCGCCGGTATCGGACACGTACAGCAGGCGCTCGTCGAGGCTGAAGGCGAGCCCGTTGGGGCGGTCGAAATCGTCGGCGACGACGGCGAGGGTGCCGGTGATCGGATCGATCCGGAACACGAAGCAGCCGCTCTGCTCCATCTCGGCCTTATGGCCCTCGTAGTCGCTGTCGATCCCGTAGGCGGGGTCGGTGAAGTAGACGGCGCCGTCGGAGCGGACGACGACGTCGTTGGGGCTGTTGAGCCGCCTGCCGTCGTAGGCGTCCGCGAGGACGGTGATCGAGCCGTCGTGCTCGGTGCGCGTGACGCGCCGGTTGCCGTGCTCGCAGCTGACCAGCCGGCCCTGGCCGTCGACGGTGTGGCCGTTCGTGTAGCCGGCGGGCGAGCGGAACACGCCGACCTGGCCGGTCGCCTCGTCGTAGCGCAGCATGCGGTCGTTCGGGATGTCCGACCAGACCAACGCGCGATGCGCGGGGAAGTACGCCGGGCCCTCAGCCCAGCGACAGCCCTCATAGAGATGCTCCAGCCGCGCCGTGGTCTTGACCGCGACCCCGAACCGCTCGTCGAGGATCTCGAACGTGCTCATCGGCGCAGCAGCGGGAAGACGTCGGACGCGAACTCGTCGATGTAGCGGCGCTGGTCGTTGCCGGGGAAGTGGAAGATCAGCTCGCTGAAGCCCAGATCGACGTACGGCTGGATCCTGTCGGCGACCTCCTGCGGGTCGGCGGAGACGATGAAGCGCGTGTGCGCGCGATCGAGCGCGTTGTCGGCCAGGCGCTCCATCTCGACCGGGTCCTCGACGCCTTCCTTCTCCTCGGGCGTCAGCGCGAGCGCGGCCCACCAGTGCGTCGCCTTCTCCGCCCTGGCGAGGTCGCGGTCATAGGAGACCTTGATCTCGATCATGCGCTTGATCGCCTCGTAGTCGCGGCCGGCCTTCTCGGCGCCCTCGCGGACGTTGTCGAGCAGGTTGACGTAGAGCTCCGGGTCCTTGCCCGAGGTGCAGATGAAGCCGTCGCCGACGCGGCCGGCGAGCTTCGCCGCCAGCGGCCCGGATGCCGCGACGTAGATCGGCACGGGCGTGTCCGGGCGGTCGTAGATCGTGGCGCGGCGCAGCTTGTAGTAGTCGCCCTCGAAGTCGACGCGCTCCTCGCTCCACAGTCGCTTCATCACGTGGATCGCCTCGGCCATCTTCAGCCGCCGCTCCTTGCGCCCCGGGAACTCGCCGCCGGTGATCGGCGTCTCGTTCATCGCCTCGCCGGTGCCGACGCCGAGGAAGATCCGGCCGGGGGCCAGGCAGCCGAGCGTCGCGAACGCCTGCGCGACGATCGCCGGGTGGTAGCGCATCGTCGGCGTCAGCACGCTCGTGCCGAGCGCGATCGTGCTCGTGGACGCCGCGGCGGCGCCCAGCCATGGGAGGACGGCCGGCGCATGGCCGCCGTTGTGTCGCCACGGCTGCAGGTGGTCGGACACGCCGGCCGCCTCAAAACCGCGCGCTTCGGCGTGCTTGACGAGCTCGAGCAGCTTCGTCGGGCCGAACTGCTCGTTGGACGCCTTGTAGCCCAGGGTGAGGTTCACGCGCAGACCTTAGCTTTCCGGATGTTCACGCTGCTGGCGCCGAGCGCTCCAGGCCCGTGCCGATCGAGGGGACGAGACGGGTGCCGGCGAACCGGCACCCGTGCTCACGCACGTGGAGTCCCGCGCTCAGAGCGAGGCGTACAGCGCCTGCTCGAAGTCGATGTAGACCTGGAAGACCGCGGGCTCCACGAACGGCAGCGTCTGCGAGTAGATCGCGCCCGTGACGCCGGTCTTGCGGTCCACCCAGAAGTGGGTGTTGAAGATGCCGGCCCACGCGCCGCTGCCGGCCGCGCGCATCCCGGGCGCCGCCTCGGTGTTCAGGAGCAGCCCGAGGCCCCACTTCAGGCCCGGGCCGCCGTTGAAGTCGGCGGTCGAGCCCGGGTCGGCCGTCTTGATCACCGGCGGGAAGTCGATCTCGCCGATCTGGTTCGTGAACGCCGCGTCGACGGTCTCGGGCTTGAGGATCCGCGCACCGTCCAGCGTGCCGCCGCCGAGCAGCATCCGCTGGAAGCGCAGGTAGTCCCGCGGCGTGGAATACAGGCCGTGGCCGCCGGCCCACCAGTCCGGCTGCTGCGACCAGTCCACGTCGGTCGCCACCCAGCTGCCGTCCTCGGCGTGCAGGTGCACCGGCACCGAGTTCGCGCGCTGCTCCTCGCTCATCAGGAACGTCGTGTGCTCCATGCCCAGCGGGCCGAGGATGTGCTCGCCGAAGTAGTCGTCCAGCGCCTGGCCGCCCGCGGCCTCGACGACCCGGCCCAGCCAGTCCGTGTTGATGCCGTAGTCGAAGCGCGTCCCCGGGTCCGCGATCAGCGGCGCCTTGAAGATGACCTCCTGGCCGGAGAGCACGTTCGGCGTCCCGGTCGCCGCCTCCCAGCGCACGATCTCCTCGCTGAAGAACCAGTACGCGAGCCCGGACGTGTGCGTGATCAGCTGGCGCACCGTGGCCTTGCTGGCCGGCGGGCGCAGGCGCGGTGTGTCGCCGTCGAAGCCGTCGAGGACCTGAAGCTCGCGCGAACTCCGGCCGGTAGGTCTCGACCGGCGCGTCGAGGTCCAGCTTGCCCTGCTCGGCGAGCTGCAGCGCCGCGGTCGTCGCGATCATCTTCGTCATCGAGGCGATCCGGAACATCGTGTCCGGCGTCACCGCGTCGGAGGCGCCAGCCGCCCGCGGGCCGGCAGCTTCCTGCGTAGATCGGACCGTCCTCGTTCGCCGCCATCGCGACGACGTTCGGTACCGCACCGGACTCCACGGCGTCCTGCAGGACCTGATCGATCCGGTTTCCCGTGATCGTGGACATGACCGGGTCTCCTCCCCGTCGGTGGGACTACCTCTCCTGAAGCATTGCGCGTCTGCATTTCTGCGGCGCAACGTATGGTTCCGTCCGGACGGAACGCGAACATATGTTCGTGTCAATCCCCGAGGCGACCATCCTGCACGCGGACCTCGACTCGTTCTTCGCGTCGGTCGAGCAGCGCGACGATCCGCGGCTGCTCGGCAAGCCCGTGATCGTCGGGGCGGGGGTGGTGCTGGCCGCCAGCTACGAGGCCAAGGCCTTCGGCGTGAAGACCGCGATGCCGGGCGGGAAGGCGCGGCAGCTGTGCCCGCACGCCATCGTCGTCTCGCCGCGCTTCGAGGCGTACACGAAGGCGTCCAAGGCCGTGTTCACGATCTTCGAGGACACCTCGCCCGAGGTGGAGGGCATGTCGATCGACGAGGCGTTCCTCAACGTCCGCGGGATGCGGCGGATCGCCGGCGCGCCGGCCGAGATCGCCGCGCGGTTGCGGGAGCGGGTGCGCGACGAGGTCGGGCTGGCGATCACCGTCGGGGTCGCGCGGACGAAGTTCCTGGCCAAGGTGGCGAGCGCCGTCGCCAAGCCGGATGGTCTGCTGGTGGTGGAGCCCGCGGGCGAGCTGGACTTCCTGCATCCGCTGCCGGTCGAGCGCCTGTGGGGGGTCGGGGTCAAGACCGCCGACAAGCTGCACGCACGTGGCATCAACACGGTGGGCGAGGTGGCCGCGCTCTCGGAGCTCGCGCTGGTGGGCATGCTCGGGAAGGGCTCGGGACGGCACCTGCACGCGCTCGCGCACAATCGCGATCCGCGGCCGGTCGTCGTCGGGCGCCGGCGGCGCTCGATCGGTGGACAGCGGGCGATCGGCCGGCGCGGTCAGCCGAAGGCGCCCGAGTTCCTCGACGAGGTCCTCGTCGGCCTGATCGACCGGATCACCCGGCGGTTGCGGGCCGCCCGGCGCGCGGCGCGGACGGTGATCCTGCGATTGCGCTTGGATGACTTCACGCGCGTCACCCGCTCGCTGACGCTCGGGCAGGCGACCGCCGAGTCACGTGCGCTGCTCGGCGCCGCGCGCGAACTGCTCCACGCGGCGACGGGGCTGATCCGGGCACGCGGCTGCACGCTGGTCGGCCTGTCGCTGACGAACCTCGAGGACATCGACGCCGTGCAGCTCGCGCTCCCGGTCGACCGCGTGCGCACCTTGGCGCTCGACACCGCCGTCGACGAGGTCCGCGAGCGGTTCGGCTCGAAGGCGATCACGCGTGGCGTCCTGCTCGGGCGTGACTCCGGGATCGAGATGCCGTTGCTCCCGAACGATTGAGGACTGATCCTGGCCGCAATCGCTCCTACCGTCCAGGCCCATGACGCCCAGAGAGACCTATCCCCCTGGAGTGACCTGCTTCATCGACACCGAGCGCACGGACGTCGACGCCGCAGCGGCCTTCTATGGCGGCCTGCTCGGTTGGACGTTCGAGGACCGGCTGCCGCCCGAAGCGCCCGCGCGCTTCGTGATGGCCAAGCTCGACGGCCTCGCCGTCGCCGGCCTCGCCTCGGCGCCGTCCGAGGACGCCGCGCCCGCCTGGAACACGTACGTCAGCGTCGAGAACGTGGACGCGATCGTGCCGCGCGTGACCGGCGCGGGCGGGACCGTGCTCGCCGGGCCGGTGGACGTCGGCGAGGCCGGGCGGACGGCCGTCTTCGCCGATCCGGAGGGTGCCGCGTTCCGCGTCTGGCAGCCCGGGCGCACGCACGGTGCACAGGTCGTCAACGCCCCCGGGGCATGGAATTGGAGCGATCTCGAGACGCGTGACATCGCGGCCGCGAAGGCCTTCTACACCGCGGTCTTCGGCTGGGAGTACGCCGAGGTCGATCTCGGCCAAGGCCCGTCGGCGATGATCCGCGTGCCGGGGTACGGCGACCACCTGGAGTCCCTGACCCCCGGTACCCTCGCCAGCCACAAGGAGCTGGGCGCGCCGGACGGCTTCTCGGACGCGATCGGGTGGATGCAGGCCCCCGGCAACCCGAACGGCGCGCCTCGCTGGGCGGTCACGTTCGCGGTCGCCGACACCGACGAGAGCGCCCGCCGCGTCGCGGAGCTCGGCGGCACGGTGCTCGTCAAGCCCTTCGACGTCCCCTACGTGCGGATGGCCGCGGTGCGCGACCCGGACGGCGTGACGTTCGCGATCGGCCAGTTCAAGCCGCCGGCCTGACCCGGCCGCACCGGCACCACGATCGCGGCTGATCGGGACGCGAAACGCGGGAGGTGTGCTCCGCGAGGTTCGCTCTCCGGACCCACACAATCACACCCCCTCGGGGCGTCGCGCGCCGCGGGTCGCCGCTGGTTCGCGGGCGCCGCTGGTTGGCGGGCGCCGCTGGTTGGCGGGCGCCGCTGGTCGTCGCGGGTCGCCGGGCGCCGCGGGTCGGGTCGCCGGCGCCGTGGCGCGCGGCTGCGGAGGCGCCGCGGGTCGCGCGACGCCGGGCGGCGCCAGGCTCAGCGGCGGGGGCGGGCGGTGTAGCGCTTGCCCTTGCGCACGATCACGTTCTTGCGTTTGACCTTGTCGCGGACGAGCACACTGCCCGACGTGACCCGGACCAGCGTTCCCGCGCAGGAGTCCTGGACGAGCCACTTGGTGCCGCGGATCGTCGCGGCGCCGTACTGGCCGCGCGTGCGGAACTTGCCCTTGCCAGCGCCCCAGAGTTTGCGCGACTTGCGCTTGGTCGCCGCCGCGCGGGCCGAGTGCTTCTTCTTGCACGACGCGAGCGGCTCGTTGAGCTTGAACTCGGTCACCGCGGCACGCTGGCCGACCTGAAACCAGCCGCCATAGAGCTGTACCTTCGCGGCCGCCGCGGTGCGCGAGGGCACCGAAGCGAGTTCGATCCTGCCCTTCTTGACGTCGATCGTCGCGCCGAGCGGGATGTCGTCGATCGAGCCGATGTCGGTGAAGGTACGAGAGCCCTTCAGCCTCACCCGGACCTTGCCCCTGATCCGCTTGACCACCACGGTCTTGTGGAACTGCGGGACCGGGTCAGCGGCCACGGGTGCCGGGGCCGGGGTGGCGACCGGCGGCGCGACCGGCGGCGCGACAGCGACGCGACGGGAGCGCCCGGACCCAGCGCGGACGCGCGGATCTGGGCGGTGCCGGCGGAACGGCTCTCCCAGACGGCAACGCCGACGTGGTCGGGCGCCGCGGCGACCCGCGGCTGGGCCTCGAGGTCGTCGTTCTGGAGGGCGAGCGTGCCCGACGACCAGGCGACGCCGTTGTCCGATACCGCGTGGACGAGGTGGAAGCCATCGGCCTCGATGCTCGACCAGACCGCGTGCAGGCGGCCGCCGGAGTCCAGGGTGAGGTGCGACTGCGCGTCCTCGCCGCGCGCCGCCACGGCGACGCCGCCCGGGAACGTGGTCCCATCCCAGCGGCGCACGACGAGGCCACCGGTCTCGGTGCCGTGCAGCAGGAAGAGACCCGCCGCGCCGCCGGCGAGGTGCGGGTAGTCGGCGTAGCCGATGCCGACGGGCGCGGCCCAACTGGCGGCGTCGTTGAGCGAGCCCGAGCCGCTGTAGAGGCGGAACGCGGCGTCGGAGGCACCGGACGCGAAGATCGCGAGTGGCCTGCCGTTCGGCAGCAGCGCGACCGTTCCGTTGTAGGGCCGGTCAGTGCTCAGCAGCGCACGGGCCGTTCCCGCGCTGCCGCCTCCGAGCGGGACGTTCTGGAAGACGCCGCCCTCGGAGAACGCGTTCGTCACGACCGAGAGCGCGGCGTTGGGGCCCAGCACCGCCTCATCGAACGGTGCGTAGCCGACCACGGTGCCCGTATCGAACGTGTCGCCCCCGTTGGTCGAGGTGTAGAGGAACACCTGGTTGAACTCGCTGCCGGTCGCGCCGTAGCGGTACTGGACGACCGAGACCCGCGCACCTGCGACGACCACGAACGGCCGCGACAGCGAGTTGCCCGTCGTCGCGAGCACGGCTTGGCCCGCGCACGCCGTCGCACCGCGAGCGAGTCTGCAGAAGCGCAGCGAGTTGTTGTTGGGCTCGACGCCGTACCACGCGACGTACGCGGTCCCGGCGTCATCGACGGCGATGGCCGGCTTGTGTCCCTGGCCGATCACGAACGGCGCCGCGCCTGCGGACGCCGGCACGAACAGCGCGGCGGTCAATAGCGCGAACAGAAAAGCGGTGCGCATGGGGCGACCCTCGCAGAGGAGGGCCGCCCTGCGCAACCCCTCCGCTACACCAGGGTCTGCGACAACTCGCCGGAGCGAATGAGCTCGACGACGGCGTCGATGTCGCGATCCATGCGCCGGTCACCATCGAGGAACGCGACGCGCGCGCGGACCAATGCGTGCGCTTCGCGGGCCTTCGGGCTCGCCTTCTCGATCCCGCGCAGGTCAAGCGCCTGCGCGATCGCGATCAGGTGGATTGCGGCGATGTGCTGCAGGATCTCCACGATCGTGCGCGCGTCGCGCGCCGCGATCGTCCCCATGGAGACCTTGTCCTGGTTGTGGGCCTCGGTCGAGCGCGAGTGAATGCTCGCCGGGTTGCACAGCTTCAACGCTTCGGCGGTAAGGGCCGAGCATGAGAGCTGCATCCCCTTGAAGCCGTGATGCAGCCCGGCTTCGGGATCTGTGGGATCGAAGTACGGGATCAAGTTGGGCGTCAGGCCCGCGTTGAACTTCTCGTCGACGATCAGTTCGAGCTGGCGGTCGAAGAGATCACACATGTTGGCCAGAGCGATCTTCATCGAGTCCATGGCCTGCGTGATGTGACTGCCGTAGAAGTTGCCGCCGCTCTGGACGCGACCGGCGCCGGTGTCGAAGAGCGGGTTGTCGTCGGACGAGTTGATCTCGATCGCGACCCACTTCTCGACCCACTCGAGCGTGTCGCGCAGCGCGCCCGTGATGTGCGGCGCGCAGCGGATCGAGTACTTGTCCTGCACCGAGCGCGTGAGCTCGCGGAAGCCGACGCCTTCGAGCGGGACGATGTCCTCGGCATCGTGCGTGAGCTCGGAGCCCGCGATCAGCATCCGCACGTTCGCGGCGCTCTCGATGATCCCCGGGTGCGGCTTGGCGTCGAAGAGGAAGGCGTTGAAGTGCCCGGCGTTGCCCATCAGCGCCTGCGACGCCATCGACGTGCAGAGGTCGGCGACGAAGGCCAGCTCGCGGGCGTCGTGCACGGCGAGCGTGGCGAAGCCGCTCATGAACGACGTGCCGTTGGTCATCGCGAGGCCTTCCTTGGCCTCCAGGAGCAACGGCTCAAGCCCGAGCTCGGCCAGCACCTCGGCCGCCTCGCGGACCTCGCCCTCGTAGAGCACCTCGGTCTCACCGGCGAGCGCGCGGCCGACGTAGGACAGCGGGATCAGGTCACCGCTCGCGCCACAGGACCCGCGCTCGGGAATCAGCGGCAGGATGTCGTGGTTGAGCAGCGTCAGCAGGCGCTCGATCAGCTCCAGCCGCACGCCCGAGTTGCCCTTGGCGAGGCAGTTGGCGCGGAAGAGCATCGTCGCGCGGGTGACCTCGGGGGATGCGATCTGCCCGGTACCGGCGCCGAGGAAGCGGAGCATGTTCTGCTGCAGACGCGCGGCCTTATCGGGCGCGATCTGACGGTGCGCGCTGTCGCCGAACCCGGTCGTGACGCCGTAGATCGGGATCTCGCGGGCGATCAGGTCCTGCTTGAGCGCGCGCGTCGCCTCGACGCGGCGCTCGGCCTCGGCGGAGAGCACCGCACGGCCGCCGCGGCGAGCGAACCTGACCGCGTCGGCGATGGTGAGTGATCGACCGTCGAGGTCCACGTGCACGCCGGTCGGCTGTTGGAGCAGATCCGTCATGTGACGAAGGTAGTCAACTATACGAACCTTGCAACAAATTTGGGACTTCTGCCCTGTTTTGTCCAGGCGCAACCGATTGGCGCTGAGCAACTTGACCAGTGTTGGCTACGTCTCGTGCCACTCGCCGGTCGCCAGGCAGCGCTCGAGCGTCGCCGTGTGCGCGGCGAGTTCGAGACCTTGCTCGCGAACCCAGGCGTCGTCGTAGTACGTCTCGCGATAGCGCTCGCCGTGGTCGCAGATCAGCGTCACGATGCTGCCGCGCTCGCCACCGGCGCGCAGCTCGGCCGCGAGCGACAGCGCGCCCCACAGGTTGGTGCCCGTCGACGCGCCGACGTTGCGGCCGGTGACCGCGCGGGCGAAGCGCATCGCGGCGATCGAGGCGGCATCGGGGACGGCGAGCATCCGGTCGATCACGCCCGGCACGAACGACCGTTCCACGCGCGTGCGGCCGATCCCCTCGATCCGCGAAGAGCGCCCGGTCGTGTGCGACGGGTCGCCGCCCGCCCAGCCGTCGAAGAAGGCCGAGTTCTCCGGATCGACCACGCACAGCCGCGTCGGATAGCGGCGATAACGGACGTAGCGTCCGATCGTCGCGCTCGTGCCGCCCGTCCCGGCCCCGACGACGATCCAGGCCGGCAGCGGGTGTGGCTCGGCGCGCATCTGGGCGAAGATCGACTCCGCGATGTTGTTGTTCCCGCGCCAGTCGGTCGCCCGCTCGGCGTAGGTGAACTGATCCATGAAATGACCGCCGGTCGCCTCGGCGACCCGCCCGGCCTCCGCATAGATCTCGGAGGCGTCGTCGACCAGGTGGCACCGCCCGCCCTGGAACTCGATCAGGGCGATCTTGCTCGGGCTCGTCGCGGCGGGCATGACCGCGACGAACGGCAGGCCGAGCAGGCGCGCGAAATACGCCTCCGAGACGGCGGTCGAACCGCTGGAGGCCTCGACGATCGTCGTGTCGGGACCGATCCAGCCGTTGCACAGCCCGTAGAGGAACAACGACCGAGCGAGCCGGTGCTTGAGCGAGCCGGTGGGATGGACCGACTCGTCCTTGAGGTACAGGTCGACGCCCCACGCCGGCGGCAGCGGGAAGACGTGCAGGTGGGTGTCGGCAGAGCGGTTGGCGTCGGCGTCGACGCGCCGGATGGCTTCGTCGACCCAGCCTCGCCCGGGGTCGGAACTGCGGTCTACGAATCGTGAAGGCAGGCGGCCAAGCCTAGTCATTTAAACGTCCTTTTGTGCGCTTCGGCACGACCGGTACATTGGCGACGGCAGATGGGCGAACCCTGCCGGGAGGCCGGGGTCGAAGGGAGGCAAAGGTGCTGCAAACACGCACATGCGTGGGTATCGCGCTGCTCGCCGGAGCGCTCGTGGCGACGCCGTCGGGCGCGGCTGCGCAGACGATCGAGGGCCAGTACATCGTGGTCCTCAAGGACCACTCCACCGCGGCGGGCGCGGATCGCGCACAACGGAAGGTCCGGGTGCGCGGCGGGAAGGTCCAGCGCGAGTACGGGAGGGTGATCAAGGGCTTCTCGGCGAAGCTGACGCCGACGGCGCTCGCGGAGGTCAGCGCCGACCCTGCGGTGGACTTCGTCGAGCCCGACCGCGTGGTCACGCTCAGCGACACCCAGGCCAACGCCACCTGGGGGCTGGATCGCATCGACCAGCGCGGGCTGCCGCTCAACGGCACGTACAACTTCAGCGCCACGGGCCGGGGCGTGACCGCCTACATCATCGACACCGGCCTGCGGCTGACGCATTCGCAGTTCAGCGGCCGCACCCGCTCCGGCTATGACGCCGTCGACGGCGGCAGCGCCGACGACTGCAACGGGCACGGCACGCACGTCGCCGGCACCGTCGGCGGCTCGACCTACGGTGTGGCCAAGGAAGTCTCGCTCGTCGCCGTGCGCGTGCTCAACTGCAGCGGCTCCGGTACGACGTCGGGGGTGATCGCCGGGATCAACTGGGCCACGACGGACCACGTCAGCGGGCCGGCGGTTGCGAACATGAGCCTCGGCGGCGGGGTCTCGTCGGCGCTCGACCAGGCCGTTGCGGCGTCGATCGCCGACGGCATCACGTACGGCGTCGCGGCCGGCAACGAGAACGCGAACGCGTGCAACTCGTCGCCCTCGCGCGTCGCGGCGGCGATCACGGTCGGGTCGACGACGTCGACCGATGCGCGCTCCTCGTTCTCGAACTACGGCAGCTGCGTCGACGTGTTCGCACCCGGCTCGAGCATCACGTCGTCGTGGTACTCGTCCGACACGGCGACGAACACGATCAGCGGCACGTCGATGGCGACGCCGCACGTGGTCGGGGCCGCCGCGCTGATCCTGCAGGGCAGCCCGACGGCGAGCCCGGCGGTCGTCGCGAGCACGATCGCCGCCAACGCGACCGCCGGCGTGGTGACGGGCCCCGGCAGCGGCTCACCCAACCGGCTGCTGTACACGGCGCCGGGCGTCACGACGACGCCGACGCCGACCCCGACGCCAACGCCGACCCCCACCCCGACCACGGTCCCGTCGTGCGGCACGATCAAGACCGGCACGCTGGGCGGCACCGGCGCGGAGCAGTTCCAGCCCGACAACAGCTACTACCAGTCGACCGTCAGCGGCCAGCACAAGGGCTGCCTCGACCGGGCCGTCAGGCGTGGACTTCGACCTCTACCTGCAGAAGTGGAACGGCTTCTCGTGGTCGCCGGTCGCGAGCGGGATCGGGTCGACGGCCGCGGAGACCGTCACGTACAACGGCACCGCGGGCTACTACCGCTGGCGCATCCTCTCCTACCGCGGTTCCGGCACCTACACGCTCGGGTTCTCGAGGCCGTAGCGGCGAACCTGGTACCAACGGGGGAATGAGCCAAAGCTACGTCCACGGCTACGACCCGCGCGAGAGCGAACGGCTGCACGACCAGGCCGGGACGCTCGTGGAGCTGCTGCACGGCGACACGGCGTACCCGGCCGGCGCGCGCGTCCTCGAAGCCGGCTGCGGAGTCGGTGCGCAGACGGTGACGCTGGCCGCGCGCAGCCCGGACGCTCGCTTCACCTCCGTCGACGTCTCGGCGCAATCGGTGGCGCAGGCGCGGACCAGAGGGCTCGCGAACGTCGAGTTCGCGCAGGCCGACATCTTCGCGTTGCCGTTCGCGCCCGGCTCGTTCGACCACGTGTTCGTGTGCTTCGTGCTCGAACATCTCGCGCAGCCGGTCGAGGCGCTCGCGCACCTGAAGGCGATGCTGAAGCCGGGCGGCACGATCACCGTGATCGAGGGCGATCACGGGTCGGCCTACTTCCACCCCGACAGCGCCGCGGCCAACGAGGCGATCCAGTGCCAGGTCACGCTCCAGCGTCAGGCGGGCGGCGACTCACTGATCGGGCGTCAGGTCTATCCGCTGCTGGTCGCCGCGGGGTTCGACGACGTCGTCGTGTCGGCGCGGATGGTCTACGTCGACGCCGGCCGGCCGCAGCTCGTCGACGGGTTCACCCGAAAGACGTTCACGGCGATGATCGAAGGCGTGCGCGAGCCTGCGATCGGGCGCGGCCTGATCACCGCGGAGCGCTTCGACGAGGGCGTCCGTGATCTCTACCGGACGGCCGAGGACGACGGCACGTTCTGTTACACGTTCTTCAAGGGCGTGGGAATCAACTGACGCCGAGTCGCGACGCGGGCTCATCGGCCGATCGCTACCGTCGGCGCAGCGTGCGGGTACCGGCTGATCTCGAAGGGCTCACCGAACTGCTGATGAGCGGCGGCTTCGTCGCCGCCGACGAGGAAGCGGCCGAGCTGATCGCCGCCGCGGCGGGTGATCAGGCGCGGCTCGACGCGATGGTCGCGCGGCGGCAGACCGGCGAGCCGCTGGCCTGGGTCACCGGCAGCGCCGAGTTCTGCGGCCGCTGGTTCCGCGTCGAGCCGGGCGTGTACGTCCCGCGCTGGCAGAGCGAGCCGCTCACGCGGCGTGCGGTCGGGCGACTGCCGGAAGGCGGCGTCGCGATCGACCTCTGCACCGGCTGCGGGGCGATCGCCGCGACGCTGCAGGCCGAGCGCCCGGCGGCACGGGTCGTCGCCTCCGACGTCGACGCGATCGCCGTCGCCAACGCGAAGGCCAACGGCGTCGAGGCCTACGAGGGCGACCTGTTCGCTGCGCTGCCGCCGGAGCTGCGGCAGCGTGTGGACGTCGTGGTCGGCGTCGTGCCCTATGTGCCGACTCCGTCGCTGCCGCTCCTGCAGCGCGACACGTTCACGTTCGAGACGCCGCTGGCCTACGACGGCGGCGCCGACGGGACGGTCTTCCTGCGCCGCGCGATCGCCGGCGGCCGCCGCTTTCTCAAGCCCGGCGGCGCTCTGCTGCTGGAGCTCGGCGGCGCGCAGGCCGAGGCACTGCAGGACGAGCTGGCGACGCTCGGCTACGTCGACGTCGCCGTGTTGCGCGACGAGGACGACGACGTGCGCGGGATCGAGGCGACAGCGGCCTGATGCGTCAGCTCGAGATCACCGGACGCCCATCGTGTCGAGTGGCGTGAGCGCGCCGCGCCGGCGCTGCAGGGCGACGGCGAGGCGCTCGTCCGGCCGCTCGCGGTCGCGCTGTGCGACCTCGACGCCGCGTTCCTCAACGGCGTGATCCCGGTGGCGGACGCGTTCGCGTTCGGGCACGAGTGCGTTGCCGAGGTGCTCGACGTCGGCGACGCGGTGCGCACCGTCCGGCCTGGGGACCGGGTCGTCGTGCCGTTCCAGATCTCCTGCGGGACGTGCGTCGCCTGCAGCGCCGGACGCACCGCGAACTGCCGCACCGTGCCGCGCGGTTCCGCCTACGGCATGCAGCCGCTGGGCGGCGACTGGGGCGGCGCGCTGGCCGACGTGCTGCGCGTGCCGTTCGCGGATGCGATGCTGGTGCCGCTGCCGGGTGGCGCCGAGCCCGCCGCGCTGGCGAGCGTCGCCGACAACGTCGCCGACGGCTACCGCGCGGTCGCCGGGCCGCTGCGCGCCACGCCTGGCGAGGAGGTGCTGATCGTCGGCGGCTGGGCCCGCAGCGTCGGGCTCTACGCGACCGCCTGTGCGCTCGCTCTCGGTGCGTCGCGGGTCGTGTTCGCCGACAGCGACGCGGGCCGCCTCGAGCGCGCCGCCGCGCTCGGGGCGGAGACGATCGACGCGAGTGCCGGCTGGCCCGCCAAGCTCGGCCGCTTCGCGATCACCGTCGACGCCTCGGGCGACCACGCCGGCCTGCACGCGGCGCTGCGCTCGACCGCGCCCGACGGCGTCTGCACGAGCGTCGCGATCTACTTCGAGCCCGCGACGCCGCTGCCGCTGCTGGAGATGTACACGCGCGGCTGCTCGCTGCACACCGGCCGGGTGCATGCTCGGGCGGTGATCCCGGAGGTCCTCGCGCTGATCACCGCCGGCAAGCTCGACCCGCGCGCTCGTGACGAGCGCGGTCGTCGGGCTTCGACGACGCTCCCGCGGCGCTCGCGGACCCGCCGACGAAGCTCGTGCTCGTCCCTTAGCCACCTCACCAGACGGCGCGCGAGCGCTTCGCGTGGACGTGCTCGAGGTCGCCGTGACGCTCGACCAGGCCGAGTAGCGCGTGACGCAGCGGCGCCGCCTCATCACCCAGCTCGGCCTCGATCGTGGCGCTGACGCCGAGCGCCGTGGCGCGCACGCGCCGGCCCTCCTCGGTCAGCCCGACGAGCTTGCGGCGACCGTCGTCCGGGTCGGCGCTGCGTGAGAGCAACCCCGCCGCCTCCATGTCGTCGACCGTCTGCTGGGCGGCCTGCTTGGTGACGTCGAGCAGCTCGGCCAGCCGGGCGAGCGGCAACGGCTGCGCATGCAGCGCGCGGATGACGAAGCCCCAGGGCGGCCGCATCGTCAGGCCCGCCTCGGCCATCGCCGCCTGCAGGCGGTCGATGATCACCCGATTGGCGGCGACGATCAGGATCGCGAGATCGGGATCGTCAGGCGTGCTTGACCTTTCCTTCGACATTCGTCAAGCTTACCTGACGATGATCATCTCCTCCCACGATGCACCGGTCTTCCGTCAGCACGGAGTGACCGCCGTCGGCTACGCCTCGCCCAGCCGTGGCGCGACCGATCTCAGCCTCTGGCGCCTGTCGCTCACCGCGGGCGAGAGCAGTCCGCCGCACAGCCTCAGCCGCGAGGAGGTCTTCCTCGCGCTCGGCGGCTCGGCCGTCGCCGTGATCGACGGCGCCGAGCATCCGTTCGCCGAGGGCGACTGCCTGGTCGTGCCGACCGGCGTGCCCTTCGTCCTCGTCGCCGGAGACGCGGGTCTGGACGCGGTGTGTGCGATGGCCGCCGGGGGACAGGCGACGCTGCTCCCCGACGGCCCGACCATCTCGCCGCCCTGGGCGGCCTAGTCTTCGTTGCGCGAGCAGCCCTTCGCCTTCCAGAAGCGGTAGTCGGCGGCGTAGGGCACCTCGGCCTGCGTTCCGACCGTGGCCGTCGTGCAGGTGGCGGCCGCGGGGGCGAGTCCGCCGGTGGTGTTCACGCGCTGGATGAAGGTCGTGTCGTCCAGCGCGCCGGGCGTGGTCGAGACGGCCGACACCAGCAGCCACGGGATCGCCGTGGCGTCGCCGGGAGCGCTGGCGGCGAGCTTGCCGACGACCTGGCCGGCGTCCTTCGCCTGCCACGTCGGCCCGGCGAAGTGCGTGATGATCAGCCTGCCGCGGTGGTCATAGAGGTTCGCGCGCGGCGCCACGAACGTCCAGCCGGTGGCGCCGCACGCATAGATCTGGACGCCGATCGCGTGTGCGCTGAGGAACTGCTTGTTGCCGGCGGGGACCTTGATCGCGGCCGGGACCGGCTGGGAGGCGTGGGCTGCGGCGGGGGAGAGGACCGCGGTGATGACGAGCGTCGCCGCGGCGAGGAGAGAGCGTCTGAACATGCGGCGCAGCCTCTCGTTCCGCGGCGTCGCTGTCTGTAGGGAATTGCTCCCTATCTTGGGTCGCGCTCAGACCCCGACGTTCAGCTTGACGGCGATGCCGTCGGCGACGCTGCCCGAGGTCGTGGCGAGCTGGCCGGCGTAGCCGTCGCTGAAGACCATGTCGCCGTCGAGCGACGTCTCGGCCAGATTCTGCACGCTCTGCTCGTAGCCGCCGGTCGCGTACACGGTCTCGCACATCTCCTGGGGCAGGGCGAGCTGTGACGTCTTGGAGCTTGGCGCCGCCGGCGGTGGCCTCCTCGAGGCTCGGGTAGACCTCGAAGTGGATGTGCGGCCAGCGGCTGGAGTACGCGGCGGGGAAGATGGTCTTGAAGGTCAGCTTGCCGCTCGCGTCGCTCTCCTGCACGCCGCGCAGATAGTTCTCGTGTCACGATGTCGCCGTCGTACATCGAGTACTGGCCGTCGATGTTGCAGTGCCAGAGGCAGACGGCCGCGCCGGCCAGCGGTGTGCCGCCCTTGGCGACGTCGAGCAGCGTCAGCTCGACGGTCATCGGCACGCCGGCGGCAACGCCGGACGCGTCGCCGATGCTCGTTGTGATGTCGCTGCGCACGACGCCGCTCTCGGCGAGCACGTTCGGCCCGTTGGAACCGTCGCCCGGGAACGGGCCGCCGGTCTCGTCCGGGATCACGCCGGTGCCGTCGGCGGTCGCGGTCGCGGAGCCGCTGTCGTGGTCGGGGTGCATCGCGCACATCGTCCTGCCGCGCGCTGACGAATCAGTGGGAGAAAGCTGGGGTTTCCCTGAGACGCCTACCGCCGCCGCGAAGGCGTGGCGGGCCGCACGGCGTAGAGGATGCCGTCCTCGGACCCGATGTACGTCGTCTGATCGGCCCCGCTGACCGGGTAGGACTCGACCGAGCCGCCGGTCTTGACGTGCAGCACGCGGCGCCCATCGCGCGCGAAGCCGAAGATCTCACCCGCGTGCGTGCCCACGATCGTGTTCCCGGCCGAGTCGACGGCCGGGCGCGTCCACACCTGGCCGTGAGCTCGGTCGATGCGCTGCACCCGGCCGCTCGCGGCGTCGACGGTGAACACCCGCCCGCGGTGATCGCCGTACCGGACGAGGCCGTCCGGCGTGGCGAGCGGCGACGAGTAGGTCCACACGTCGCGGCGCACGCGCCAGCGCTCGCGCCCATCCGCCGCGATCCCGTACTGGTAGCGGTCGTTGGTCCCGAGCACGACGGTTCCGTCGGCCGCCACGGCCGGTGAGACCTCGACGAGCGCCGCGACGGGGAAGCGCCACGCGACCCGCGCTCGCGTGCGGCGATCGTCGACGGCCACCAGTTCGCTGCCCACCGTCACGTACACCCGCCCCCCGCTCGCGACCGCCGGGCTTCCGTACGAGGGACCCGCGCCCACTTGGACGCGCCAGCGCTCACGGACCCCGCGCGACGACGCCTCAAGCGCATGCAGCACGCCGCTCATCTCCATGACGTACACCGTGTCGCCGCGCCCCGGCGCGGGTGTCAGGAGCATCGAGTCGAAGTCACGCGACCAGAGCTCGCCACCGGCGTCGTCGAGCGCCTGCAGCCGGTCCCCGGGTCCGGGCCAGAGGATGGTCCCGTCGCCCTGCACCAGTGGCGACGTCGAGAGGTCGACGCCGTAGGGGCCAGGCCCCTTGAACGTCCAGCGATCCCGGCCCGTCCTCGGATCCAGCGCATGCAGGACACCGGCGTTGGAGGCTGCCAGCACGCTGCCGTCCCGAGCGAGTACGGGCCCGGGTACGACCGCCCCCTCCAGTTGCCGTGCGAACACGACCTGGCCGTCAGCCGAGGCCGGCGGCTCCGATCGCGCACCACCGCAGCCGGCGATCACGGCCCCGCACGCGGCCAGCGCCAGGGCAAGAGCGGTGTTCGCCATCCGGACGCATTAAGGCAAGCAAAAGCTACGAATGGCTTACATCGGCCGAGACCGGCGCGTCGTCGAAGTCCTCGCGCACGGCCTCGAAGTACGAGTTGCAGGCGTTGCAGCGCCACTGGGCGGTGATGATCTGGCCGCCCCACTGCGCGACGCGCTCGACCTCCGCCGAGGAACAGAACGGGCAGTTCACGGGGCGCTCCAGCGACGGCGCTCAGGGTCCCAGCCGGACCAGTCCACCGGGTCCGGCAGGTCGATCTCGACGCCCTCGCCCGCGAGCACGCCCGTCAGCCACGTGCGCATCAACGCGCGCTGATGGGCGGGCGTCTGCGTGACCTCGCCGGCCTCCAGCGCGGCGGCGTAGGCGGCATCGTCGTCGGGTCCGATCCAGCGCCCGGCCTCCTCCCAGGTCGCAGCCAGTCGCGCGACGAAGGCCTCGCGCTGCGGGCCGCGGACCAGGCGCTTGGCCCACGCTTCGCCGTGGACGCGGTGCGAGCCCTCCTCCTGGAGGATCTTCTTCGCGCGCTTGGCCATCTGCTCGACGCTCGAGTCCACGCAGGCGGCGACGAACGTCGTCAGCACGCCGTCGACCAGCAGGTTGGCGGCGATGAAGGCGTTCCAGTCGGGCAGCTCGTCGTCGAGCAGCGCGAGCCGGCGGTCGCCGCCGAAGCCGTCGTCGTCGGCCGCGACCTCGACGCCGAGCGCCTTCAGCACGGGGTAGGTGGAGCGGGAGTGACCGAGCTCGTCCTGCGCCATCGCGGCGGCGGCGACGGCGGACTCCAGAGTCGGTGCGGAAACGGCCCACTCGGCATAGCGGCGGCCCAAGCGCGGCCTTGTTGTCCGCCAGGGAGCCGACGAGCGAGACCATCGCGGTGGTGGTGGCGGTGCTCATGGCTTGATGGCCTCCCGGATGCTGGAACGCGGCACGATGATCATCTGGATCCACGGCTGCTCGTCGTAGATCGAGCGGGCGGACACGAGCGCGAGGTCCTCGTCGGATTCGGTGACCGTGCCGACGTGATGCAGCGGGTCCTCGTAGGCCTTGCGGGCGAAGACCTCCCAGACGTCCCCGCGCGTCATGCGACGATCCCCAGGCCGCGCATCGTCTCGCGCGCCTCCTCGCGGATCATCTTGCGCGTCCACACCGGGTCCCAGACGATCTCGATCCGGACCTCGTCGACCTCGGGCTCCTGCAGCAGGCGCTCGCGGATGTCGTCCTGGATGAAGTCCATCGCCGGGCACCCCATCGCGGTGAACGTGAGCTCCACGTCGACGACGCCGTCGGCGTAGGCCAGCGAGACGATCAGGCCCATGCCGACGACCGAGATCGGGATCTCGGGGTCCTCGACCTCCTTCAGGGCGAGCCAGAGCCGGGCCTCGACGGACTGCTGTGCGGTGGCGATCATGCCCGGTGCCCCCGCTGCAGCGTCGCGACGTAGGTCTCGTTCATCGGCCCGCGGCCCTTCCAGCGGACCAGCACGTCCTCCCATGTGGTCTCGCCGCACCAGCGCTTGGCCTCGGAGTCGAACGTCTGAGGGAACGGGCAGTCGATCACGTAGCGCTGCGAATCCTCGTCGAAGTGCGCGGGCACCTCGAGGCCGACCTCGTCCATGAACGGGACGACGTGGCCCATCCAGTCCTGGCGCAGCTCGTCGTTGCTCTTGCCCTTGAAGCCGTACTCGAGCTGGATGCCGTGCTTCTTGCGCGCGTCGGGCAGCCCGAACCACTCCAAGGTCAGGATGAACATCCAGTCCAGCGAGGCCTGCAGCTTGCGCTTCTCGACCGGGTCGGCGGCGAGCTTCTTGACCCACGTGCGCCCATGGCGCAGATGGAACGTCTCCTCCTTGTCGACCTTGGCCAGCGCGCGCTTCCACGGCCCGAAGGTCGAGGACTGGTGCACGTCGGACAGCAGCACGAAGCCCGCTTGGTCATACAGCGCATTGGCCAGCACCAGCTCGTGCCACGAGTCCAGCGGCACGTCGAAGGCGTACGGGTACTTGAAGGCGGACGCGTCGCGCTCGTAGATCAGCGCCGGCATGTCGACGCCGAGATCGCCGAGCAGCCGGTAGCCGATGTGCGCGTGCGCGAGTTCGTCCTGGATGATCGAGACCGCGGAGCCGAAGTTGTTCAGCGCGGGCGCATGCGTGGCCGCGCGCAGGTAGGCGGGCGCGGAGACCAGCTCCGTGTCGGCGGAGACCGTGAGGATGCGGCGGATGCCCTTCAGGTACTCGGGCGACATGTGCTGCAGCCCCTCCACCAGCTTGCCGGCGGCGAGGTGCGCGCGGACCTCGTCCTCGGAGCGAGGGGCGAGTTCCTCGACGGTGGCGGTCATTGGAGAGTCCTCACGTAAGACAACTTGTTGACGAGCGCCAAGGTATCGTCTATCTTGAGCTTCGTCAAGCCCGGCGAGGAGAACCTGTGAGCACCCAGACGCTGATCGAGCATGGCCCCTTCATCGCCGGCGTGGCCGAGCCGCTGGCGGGCGAGCATCGCGAGATCACGAACCCGGGCACGGGCGAGCTGGTCGGTCGTGTGACGGCCGCGACAGCGCAGGATGCCGATCGCGCCGTGCGGGCCGCGGCCGACGCGTTCAAGGACTGGTCGCGCCGCGGCTACGCCGATCGCGGGCGGATCATCCACGCGTGCGCGGAGGCCTTCGAGGCCCACGTCGACGAGCTGACGCCGATCCTCGTCGCCGAGCAGGGCAAGACGATCCGCGAGGCCAAGATCGAGCTGCACAAGGCCGCCGACACGCTCGAGCACTACGCGGGCCTCTCGCGCCAGGTGCGCGGGATCAGCGTCCACAACGTCGATCCGGGCGTCGACGCGCGCGTGCTGCGCCGCCCGCTCGGCGTCGTCGCCGCGATCGTGCCGTGGAACTTCCCGACGACGCTGCTGTGCAACAAGCTCGGCCCCGCCTTCCTGACCGGCAACACGGTCGTGGCCAAGCCCGCCGACACGACGCCGCTGACGACGCTGCGCCTCGCCGAGATCTTCCACGATGCGGGCCTGCCCGCCGGTGTCTTCAACGTGCTGCCCGGCAAGGGCTCCGTGGCCGGTGACGCGCTGGTGCGCCATCCGCTGGTGCGCAAGGTCGCCTTCACCGGTTCGACCCCGATCGGCGAGCAGGTCGCCGCGATCGCCGCGGTCGGCTCCAAGCGCGTCACGCTCGAGCTCGGCGGCTCGGACCCGATGATCATCTGCGACGACGCGGACCTCAAGGCGGCCGCCAGCGCCGCCGCGATGGGCCGCTTCTACAACTGCGGCCAGGCCTGCCTGGCGATCAAGCGCCTGTACGTCTTCGAGTCCGTCGCCGACGAGGTCGTGGCCGCGGTCGCGGCCAAGGCGGCGCGGCTGCGCGTCGGCGTCGGCTCCGACCCGGACAGCCAGCTCGGCCCGCTGCACACCGAGGGCCAGCGTGAGGAGCTCGAGCGCCAGATCGCCGAAAGCGGCGGCGAGATCCTCGCCGGCGGTGGGCGTCCCGACGGCCTCGAGAGCGGCTGGTTCCACGAGCCGACGGTCGTGCTCGAGCCGGGCCGCGACTCGCCGATGGCGACCGAGGAGGTCTTCGGCCCGGCGCTGCCGATCTGGCGCGTCAAGGACATGGACGAGGCGCTCGAGCTGGCCAACCACTCGCCGTTCGGCCTCGGCTCGAGCGTGTGGACGCAGGACCTCGACCGCGCCGAGCGCGCCGCCTCCGAGCTCGACTGCGGCTACACGTGGATCAACTCGCGCACGAAGGTCTATGACGAGCTGCCCTTCGGCGGCCTGAAGGCGTCGGGCTACGGCAAGGAACACGGCTCGGAGGCGCTGGACTACTACACCGATCAGAAGTCGGTCGTCGTCAAGCGCGCGCTGTAGCGCCCCCGGCATGGACGCCGACTCGCTCGTCGCCATCGATGTCCAGGCCTCGCTGACCAGCCGCGGCTTCCCGGCCGGCTCGCCGGAGGCCGCCGCGGACTTCGGAGACACCAGATCGTCGTGGAGAACGCGCGGAGACTGCCGTCGATGCCGGTGCGCTTCTGGGGCGACGAGGGCGGCAGCCGCTACGAGGCGGCGTACTTCGACATGTACCCGGGTGTCTGGCGCCAGGGCGACTGGGTGCGCTTCTCGCCGGAGGGCACGTGCGTCGTCACGGGGCGCTCGGACGCGACGCTCAACCGCGGCGGTGTCCGCATGGGAACCAGTGAGCTCTACGCCGTCGTCGAGGAGTTCGACGAGGTCGCCGACAGCTTGATCGTCCACCTGGAGGACGACGACGGCGGCCCCGGGGAATTGGTGCTGTTCGTCGTCGCCGAACTCGACGACGAGCTGCGGTCACGGCTGGCGGGCGCGTTGCGCACGCAGCTGTCACCGCGCCACGTGCCGGATACGATCGCCGCCGTCCAGGCGATCCCGCGAACGCTGACGCAGAAGAAGCTCGAGGCGCCGGTCAAGCGGATCCTCCGCGGGGCGCCTGTTGAGTCGGTTGTCAGTCGCGGCGCATTGGCGGATCCAGCCGCTATTGATGACTTTGTGCAGTTCGGTGAGGGGAGAGGAAGATGACCATCGTCCAACCAGCGCTGGCGCCGCCACGGATCGTCCGCCATGACGCGCCCGACGGCAGCCTGATCCTGCGCTCGGAGATGCCGCTCGAACCGTACGAGGCCAGCCTCGGCGTGCTGTTGCGGCGCTGGGGGACCGAGGCGCCGGAACGGGTGTTCCTGGCCGAGCGCGACGGCGACGGCGACTGGGTCAACCTGACCTGGGGCGAAGCGAACCACAAGGCGAGCGCGATCGCCCAGGCGCTGCTCGACCGCGGGCTCGGCCCGCAGCGGCCGCTGCTGCTGCTCTCGGGCAACGCGATCGACCATGCACTGCTCACGCTCGGCGGCTTCCTCGCAGGCGTACCCGTCGTCCCGGTCTCACCGGCGTATTCGCTGATGAGCCAGGACTACGGCAAGGTCAAGCACATCGCGGCGCTGATCAGGCCAGGGCTCGTGTACGCGGCCGATGCGGGTCCGTTCGGCGGTGTGCTCGCGGCCGTCGACTTCGGCGGCGCCGAGATCGTGCTCTCCAAGGGCACCGGCGCGACCGCGTTCTCCGAGTTGCTGGAGACCACGCCGACGGCGGCGGTCGACGAGGCGCTGAGCGCGATCGGGCCGGACAGCCTCGCCAAGGTGCTCTTCACGTCGGGCTCGACGGCGATGCCCAAGGGCGTGCTCAACACGCACGGGATGCTCGTCGCCAACCAGCAGAGCCTCGCGCAGATCTGGCCCTTCACGGCCGAGACGCCGCCGGTGCTCGTCGACTGGCTGCCCTGGAACCACACGTTCGGCGGCAATCACAACTTCAACCTGATCCTCAAGCGCGGCGGCACGCTGTACATCGACGCCGGCCGGCCCGCGCCGCCGCTGATGCCGATCACGGTGCGCAACCTGACCGAGATCGCGCCGACGATCTACTTCAACGTGCCGGCCGGCTACGGCGCGCTGCTGCCGTTCCTGGAACGTGACGCGGAGCTGCGCGCGCGCTTCTTCGAGCGCCTGGACCTGATCTTCTACGCCGCCGCGGCGCTGCCGCAG
Organism: uncultured Solirubrobacteraceae bacterium; assembly: GCA_963848475.1. Lineage (GTDB taxonomy): Bacteria > Actinomycetota > Thermoleophilia > Solirubrobacterales > Solirubrobacteraceae > Solirubrobacter. The sequence goes on from CAWKDW010000020.1 coordinate 517,056, forward strand.
GATCTGTGGACACGGCTGGAGGCGGTCGCGCGTTCCGAGCGCGGCGAGCCGGTGATGATGACCTCCTCCTGGGGGCTGACCGAGACCTCGCCGCTGGCCACCGCCGCGCACTTTCCGATCGACCGCGCGGGCGTGATCGGCGTCCCCGTGCCGGGGGTGGAGATCAAGCTGACGCCGGTCGAGGGCAAGCTCGAGATGCGCGTCAAGGGGCCGAACGTGACCGCCGGCTACCTCGGCCAGCCTGAGACGACGGCGAAGGCCTTCGACGCCGACGGCTGGTACCGAACGGGCGACGCGGGCAAGCTCGAAGACCCCGACGATCCGAACAAGGGTCTCGTGTTCGACGGTCGCGTCGTCGAGGACTTCAAGCTGCTGACCGGGACCTTCGTGTCCGTCGGCAACCTGCGGATCGCGGCGCTCGCCGCCGCCTCGCCGCTGCTGATGGACGCCGTGGTCTGCGGCCACGATCGCGACTACGTCGCGCTGCTGGCGTGGCCGAACATCGCCGCGGCGCGCGAGCTTGCGGGCGAGCCCGAGGCGCCGCCCGAGGAGCTCGTGCGCTCGGCCAAGCTGGCCGACTTCGTGCGCGAGCGCTTCGTCGCCTACAACCGCTCCAATCCGGCGTCCTCGACCCGCGTCGAGCGCGTGATCCTGCTGGCGGAGCCGCCTTCGCTGGACGCCAACGAGATCACCGACAAGGGCTACGTCAACCAGCGCGCGGCGCTCGAGCGTCGCGCCGTGCACGTCGCCGCGCTGTTCGCGGAGATCCCGGGTCAGGAAGTGGTGATTTGCCGGTAGGCATGCCCGATGTGGGCGGCGAGGACGTCGTCGCCGAGTCCGACTGCCTCGATGGCGTACTCGGGTTCGAGGTCGTCTCGATCGGCGAGCACGAAGCGGTCGCGCGCTTCGCCATCAAGGACCGCGTGCGCCAGCGTTTCGGGCTGGTGCACGGCGGCGCCTATGCGGCGCTCGCGGAGATGATCGCGACCGAGGCGACCGTGGCCAGCGTCCACAGGGACGGCTTCGCGGCGATGGGGACCTCCAACGACACGAGCTTCCTCAAGGCCGCGCGCGGCGAGTGGATCACCGCGCGGGCGCGGGCGCGCCACCGCGGACGCACGACGTGGGTGTGGGAGGTCGACCACACCGACGGCGAGGACCGTCTGGTGGCCGTGAGCCGAGTGACGATCGCTGTGAGGCCCCGGTAGATGCGTTTCGAGAATGTCTACATCCCGCTGACGCCGCCTGGTCGACGCCGTTCGTGCGCTGGCAGGGCCCGGCCGCCGAGCTCTCCAGCCTCGACCTGGCGGCACAGGTCACCGAGCGGGCGCTGCGCGAGCGCGCGATCGACGGGATCGACCAACTGGTCCTCGGCCTCACCGTGCCGCAGAAGCAGTCGTTCTACGGCGCGCCGACGCTCGCGGCGCGGCTCGGCCTCGGCGCGGTCTCCGGCCCGCTGATCATGCAGGCCTGCGCGACCTCGGTGGCCTGCGTGCACGCTGCCGCGGCCGGCGGCGACGGCATCCGCCTCGTCGTCGTCACCGACCGCACGAGCAACGGGCCGCACGTCGTCTACCCGTCCGCGGGTGCGCCCGGCGGCACGCCACAGAGTGAGAACTGGGTGCTGGACTCCTTCGGCTGCGACCCGAACACAGGCGAAGGGATGCTCGCCACGGCCGAGCGGGTCGCGGCACAGGGCGCGTTCAGCAAGGCCGATGTCGACGCCGTCACCGCGCGCCGCTGGGAGCAGTACGAGCAGGCGCTCGACGGCTTCCAGAAGCGCTGGATGGTCCCGATCACCGTCGGCTCCAAGCGTAAGCCGACCGAGATCGACGCGGACTGGGGCATCCGCCCCGCGCCGCTGGAGGCGCTCGAGGGACTCTCGGCCGTGGAGGCTGACGGCGTCACGTCCTACGGGTCGCAGACGCATCCAGCCGACGGTTGCGCCGGCCTGATCGTGACGAGCGAGCCGTCCGAGGTCCGGATCCTCTCGTCGGGCTTCGCGCGCGTGGCGGCGGGCGAGATGCCCAAGGCGCCGGTGCCGGCCGCGGCCGCGGCGCTGCGGGACGCGGGCCTGGCGCTATCGGACATCGACATCATCAAGACCCATAACCCGTTCGCGGTCAACGACCTCTGGTTCGCGCGCGAGACCGGCGCCGACCTCGAAGCCATGAACCCCTTCGGCTGCAGCCTGATCTACGGCCACCCCCAGGGACCGACCGGTGCGCGCGGCCTGATCGAGCTGATCTGGGCGCTGCACGATCGCGGCGGCGGACGCGGCCTGTTCACGGGCTGCGCGGCGGGCGACACGGGCGCGGCGCTCGTGGTCGAGCTCGGCTGAGCGAGTCAGTCGGAGACGTCGAGCAGCGCCCGCTGCAGCGAGGCGAACAGGCGGCGTGTGCCGGCGAGCTCTTGAAGGTCGGCACCCGTCCGCATCAGCGTGCGGACGCAGATCTGCCCGAGACGCTCGAGGAAGGCAAGGCGTTCGAGCGGGCTCGCGGCGTGTCGGTGGGCGCGCTGCATCAGGGTGGCCGTGGCGGTGATCGCGGCGTCGTAGCTCCCGGCGCTGCAGCCGGCTGCGAGCTCGGTCGCCCATTGCTCCAGCCCTTCGGTGGCCGGCTCGGAAGCGAACCAGCCGGGTGACGTCGCGCGGTAGATCGAGGCGGCCGCGGCCGCGGTGAGCTGACCGCCGTGGGTGCGCAGGTTCTCGGCCAGCAGCGGCAGCGGCTCGGTCGGTGGCTCGACCGCGCGGACGGTCGGGCGCAGGCCGCGTTCGGCCGCGAGCTGACGCACGGCGGCGCGCGAGAAGCGGCGATGGCCGCCGTCGGTGCGGACAGCCGCGATCCGGCCCTCGTCGGCCCAGCGACGCAGGCGGCTGGGCGGGATCTCGAGCGTGGCCGCCGCGGCCTGGAGCGTGAGCTGCGCGTCCTCCGGCGTGCTGGCCGCCTGCTCCTCCGGCGGCGGCTTCAAGCGCGCGCGGATCTCGACGGCGGCGTCGATCACCTCCACGAACGCGTCGACGACGCGCGGGTCGAAGTGGCGCTCGCGCTCGGCCTGCAGCGTCTTCACCGCCAGTTCGACGCTGCCGGCGACGCGGTAGACGCGGTCGGTGGTGAGCGCGTCGAACGCATCGGCGACGGCGGTGATGCGCCCTGACAGCGGGATCTCGGTGCCGGCGAGGCCGCGCGGGTAGCCGGCGCCGTCGAAGCGCTCGTGATGGGTCAGCGCGATCTCCGCGGCGGTGTCGAGCAGCTCGACCCCCGAGCCCTTGAGCATCGCGTGGCCCAGCTTGGCGTGACGCTCGAGCACGCCGCGGTCGCCGGCGCTCAGCGTGCCAGGCTTGCCGGTGACCGCGCGGGGCACGGCGGCCATGCCGACGTCATGCAGGCGGCTGGCGGTCCGGATCAGGTCCCGGTCGACGTCCAGCGGCGTCGCCAAGAGGGCGCAGTAGCCGCTCACGCGCTGCAGGTGCGAGTCGAGTTCGATGGACGGTTCAGTGCTCAAGCAAGCCAGGAGAGTGAGGCATCGTGGCGTGTTCACTGCATCAGTAGCGGATCCGTGATCAAGCAACAAGCATCAAGGCGGTGCGTGCTCCGCGTCCCCGTAGGATGGGCCCACCTATGTCGAATGGCTCAGAGGCTCCGGCCCCACGCTTCGGCCACGCGAATGTCGGTGCGAGCCAGCAGATCGCGCTTGAGATCCGGCGCTACCTCGAACGCGAGGGGCTTGCTCCCGGCGACCGGATCGGGACCGAGCAGGGGCTCGCGGCCGAGTTCGGCGTGAGCCGGCCAACGCTCCGCGAGGGTCTGCGGCTGCTCGCCAGCTCGCACCTGATCCGCGTCGGCCGGGGGCGCGCCGGCGGCATCTTCGTCGCCCGCACTCCGGGCCAGGGCATGAGCCTCAACGTCAGCGAATCGATCGCGATGATGCTGGCCACCGATTCCGTGTCGCTCGGCGAGCTGCTCGACGCGCGCTTGTTCCTCGAGGTGCCGCTCGCGGGCTTGGCCGCGGCGAACGCCACCGACGAGACCGCGGACGCCCTGCAGGCCGCGATCGACGAGGCCGCCGAGCACCAGCCGGGAACGCCGGAGTTCAACGCGGCCGACCAGCGCTTCCACCAGATCCTCGCCGCGGCGGCGGGCAACGAGCTGCTGCTCTCCTTCACGGACTGGATCCTCGCGGTGCTGCAGCCGCAGCTGATCGCGGAGATCGCGGCCCGCGTCGACGGCGCCGAGATCCTGCGCCAGCACCGCGACATCGTCTGTGCGGTGCGCGAGGGCCGGCCGGCGCGCGCCGAGCAGGCGATGCGTGCGCACCTCGAGTACCTGAGGCGAATTCAGGCCGAGGGCTGACACGGCGGCGACGAGTGTCTCGTCACCGCCGCTGGGCTTGAGGGCTAGGAGGAGCGCTCGAACGCGGCGTCGAACGCCACGTTGGACGGTGAGAAGTCAGTCGCGCGCACGAAGGCCAGCGCGTCGGGCGCGCCGTAGTCACGGTCCATGCCCGAGTCCTCCCACTCGATCGAGAGCGGGCCCTGGTAACCGATGCGCGTGAGCGCGCGGAAGAGGTCCTCGAAGTCGACGTCGCCGTGACCGGGGGAGACGAAGTCCCAGCCGCGCGCCTCCTCACCGAAGTTCAGGTGCGAAGCGAGGATCGAGCGGCGCCCGTCGAGGCGCTTGATCGAGTCCTTGACGTGCACGTGGTAGATGCGATCGCCGAACTCGGTCACGAACGCCGCGCTGTCGAGGAACTGGTGCTCGAAGTGCGACGGGTCGAAGTTGATCCCGAAGCCCTCGCGGTTGCCGATCGCGTCGAGCGTCTTACGCGTCGTCACGAAGTCGTAGGCGATCTCGGTCGGATGCACCTCGAGCGCGAACTTCACGCCCTCGGCGTCGAAGACGTCGATGATCGGCGAGAACCGCTCGGCGAAGTCCTCGTAGCCGCGCTCGACCTCGGCGAAGTCGTTGGGCGGGAAGGAATAGAGCATGTGCCAGGTCGAGGAGCCGGTGAAGCCGGTCACCGTGGTCACGCCGAAGCGGGCGGCGGCGCGGGCGGTGTCCTTGAGCTTCTCGGCGGCGCGCTGGCGCACGCCCTCCGGGTCGCCGTCGCCCCACACGTCGGGCGGGACGACGCCCTGGTGGCGGGCGTCGATGGGGTCGCAGACGGCCTGGCCCACGAGGTGGTTGCCGATCGTCCAGACCTCGAGGCCGTTGCGCTCGAGCACCTCGCGGCGCTGGCGGCAGTAGGCCTCGTCGGCGAGTGCGGCGTCGACGTCGAAGTGGTCGCCCCAGCAGGCCAGCTCGAGGCCGTCGAAGCCCCAGGCCCCGGCCTTCTCGGCGACTTCGGTGAACGGGAGGTCGGCCCACTGGCCGGTGAACAGCGTGACTGGTCGTGCCATAAGGGGGCCAAGGATAAGCGGGAGTCCGGAAGAGCGGCGGCCCCCCGGTTTATGATCCGCCCATGCGGATCGCGATCGCGGGTGGCGGCCCGGGCGGGCTCTATCTCTCGATCCTGCTCAAGCGCCTTGACCCGGCGCACGAGGTGGTCGTCTACGAGCGCAACGCGCCCGACGACACGTTCGGCTTCGGCGTCGTCTTCAGCGACGAGACGCTCGCCGCCTTCGAGGCCGCCGATCCCGAGAGCTACGCGGAGATCACGCGGCGCTTCGTGCGCTGGAGCGAGATCGATGTCCACTACCGCGGCGAGATCATCACCTCCGGCGGCCATGGCTTCTCCGCGCTCGGGCGCAAGAACCTCCTCAACATCCTCCAGGCCCGGGCCGCCGACCTCGGCGTCGATCTGCGCTTCCGCACCGAGGCGCCCGAGCTGGAGGGCGATCTGATCGTCGCCGCCGACGGCGTCAACAGCGCGCTGCGCGCTCGTTACGCGGACACGTTCAAGCCCACGCTGGACCGTCGCACGGCGACCTACGCGTGGTTCGGCACCGAGCACGTCTTCGACGCCTTCACCTTCCTGATCGCCGAGACCGACGCCGGCGTCGTGCAGGTCCACGCCTATCCCTACAGCGAGACGATGAGCACCTTCATCGTCGAGACGACCGAGGCGACCGGGCTCGACAAGCAGGCCTGCGAGGCGCTGTTCGGCTACCGCCTGATCGAGAACCGCACGCGCTGGATCAACTTCGTCACCGTCCGCAACGAGGCGTGGCGCCACGAGAACGTCGTGCTGCTCGGCGACGCGGCACACACCGCGCACTTCTCGATCGGCTCGGGCACGAAGCTGGCGATGGAGGACGCGATCGCGCTGGCCTGGGCCGTGAGAGGCGGGCGACATCGACGCCTACGAGGCCGAACGCCGCCCGATCGTGGAGAGCACGCAGCGCGCGGCACAGGGCTCGCTCGAGTGGTTCGAGGGCATCGGCCGCTACACGAAGCAGGACCCGCGGACCTTCGCGTTCAACCTGCTGACCCGCAGCCGCCGGATCACGCACGGCGAGCTGCGGATGCGCGACCCGGACTTCGTCGCCACGCTCAGCGACACGCCGCCGATGTTCGCGCCCTTCAGGCTGCGCGGGCTCGAGCTGGAGAACCGCGTCGTGGTGAGCCCGATGGACATGTACTCCTCCGTCGACGGCACGCCGGGCGACTTCCACCTCGTCCATCTCGGCGCCCGCGCGATCGGCGGCGCCGGGCTCGTGATGACCGAGATGATCTGCACCAGCGCGGACGGGCGGATCACGCCCGGCTGCGGCGGCCTCTACCGCGACGAGCACACCGCGGCCTGGAAGCGGATCGTCGACTTCGTGCACACGCATTCGCGCTCGGCGATCGGCGCGCAGCTCGGTCACGCGGGCCGCAAGGGCTCGACGCAGGTGCTGTGGGAGGGCGAGGACCTGCCGCTGCCGGACGGCAACTGGCCGCTGATCGCGCCCTCGCCGTTGCCGTACATGCCGGGCACGAGCCAGGTCCCGCACGAGATGACGCGCGCGGACATGGACGCGGTCCGCGACGACTTCGTGGCCGCGACGCGCCGGGCGCACGAGGCCGGGTTCGACCTGCTCGAGCTGCACATGGCCCACGGCTACCTGCTGAGCTCGTTCCTGTCGCCTTTGACGAACGTCCGCGACGACGAGTACGGGCGTGACCGGGCGCTGTACCCGCTCGAGGTCTTCGCCGCCTGTCGCGCGGTGTGGCCGGCCGAGAAGCCGATGTCGGTGCGGATCAGCGCCACGGACTGGGTCGAGGGCGGCTTCGACGGCGACGACGCGGTCGAGTTCGCGCGGCGCCTGGTGAGCGCCGGCTGCGACATCGTCGACGTCTCGACCGGCCAGGTCTCGCCGGACCAGAAGCCCGCCTACGGACGCAGCTTCCAGACGCCGTACGCCGACCGGATCCGCCACGAGGCGGGCATCCCGGTGATCGCCGTCGGCGCGATCTCCAGCTACGACGACGTCAACACGATCATCCTCGCCGGCCGCGCCGACCTCTGCGCGCTGGCCCGCCCGCACCTCTGGGATCCGCACTGGACCCTGCACGCCGCCGCCGACCAGGGAGTCGCCATGGAATGGGTTCCGCAGTACCGCTCGGGCTCGCGGGCGCCGAACACCGGCAAGGACGTGCGCCGGATGCCGCTGCGGCGCTTCGACGAGGTCCACGCGTGAGGACCGTCGTCGTCACGGGCGGCAAGCGCGGCATCGGCGCGTCGATCACCGAGCACTTCGAGGGCTTGGGCGACAAGGTCGTCGCGCTCTCCAGCGCCGACCTCGACGTCACCGACGAGGCGGCGGTCGCGGAGGTCTTCGGTTCGATCGGCGCGGTCGACGTGCTCGTCAACAACGCCGGCGTCTCCTCCAGCGCGCCGCTGAAGCGCACGACGCTCGACGAGTGGCAGCGCCAGCTGGACGTCAACGCGACCGGCGCCTTCCTCTGCACGCGCGCGGTGCTCGAGGGCATGCGCGAGCGCGACGTGGGCAGGATCGTCACCGTCGCCTCGCTCGCGAGCCACGTCGGCTCGCGCTACACGTCCGGCTACACCGCCTCCAAGCACGCGGTGCTCGGGCCTGATGCGCTCGGTCGCGGCGGAGGTCGCCGGCACCGGCGTCACGTGCAACGCGGTCTGCCCCGCCTACGTGCGCAGCGACATGACCGACGCGACCGTCGCCAACATCGAGGCGCGAACGGGACAGGACGGCGAGACCGCGCTGGCGAAGATGGCCGCGCTGGGCCGCCTGATCGAGCCCGAGGAGGTCGCGTTCGCCGTCGCCTTCTTCGCCGCGCCGCAGGCCGGCGCGATCAACGGCCAGACGCTGATCATCGACGGAGGGGGAGTCCAGCAGTGATCACCGCGGAGCACTTCGCGTGGGAGCTGCGCGACGGCGTCGGCTTCGTCACCCTGACCGGCGCCGAGCGCAAGAACCCGCTGACGTTCGAGTCCTACGCGGAGCTGCGCGACAGCTTCCGCGAGCTCGCCTACGAGGACGACGTCAAGGTGATCGTGATCGCGGGCTCGGAGGGCAACTTCTGCTCGGGCGGCGACGTGCGCGACATCATCGGGCCGCTGACCGAGATGGACATGCGCGGGCTGCTGCGCTTCACGCGCATGACCGGCGACCTGGTGAAGGCGATCCGCGGCTGCCCGCAGCCCGTGATCGCGGCGATCGACGGCGTCTGCGTCGGCGCGGGCGCGGCGATCGCGACCGCGTGCGATCTGCGGCTCGGCACGCCGCGGGCGAAGGTCGCGTTCCTGTTCACCCGCGTCGGGCCTCGCCGGCTGCGACATGGGCGTGTGCGCGATGCTGCCGCGCCTGATCGGCCAGGGCCGCACCGCGGAACTGCTGTTCACCGGCCGCTCGATGGGCGCCGAGGAGGCCGAGCGCTGGGGCTTCTTCAACCGCCTTGCGGACCCGGTCGAGGACGCGGCGGCGGAGCTCGCCGCGTCGCTGGCCGCGGGCCCGACGTTCGCGCACTCGATGACGAAGACGATGCTCGACCAGGAATGGGACATGAGCCTGCCGGCGGCGATCGAGGCCGAGGCGCAGGCGCAGGCGATCTGCATGCAGACGCAGGACTTCGAGCGCGCCTACCGCGCCTTCCTGGCCAAGGAACGACCCGTCTTCGAGGGCGACTGAATGCTCGAGTGGCCGTTCTTCGAGGATCGCCACCGCGAGTTCGCGACGTTCGCGGCCGCGCATCTGCCCGACCCGGTGGAGGAGGACCTCGACGCGCGCTGCCGCGGCTTTGTGCGCGCGCTGGCGCGGGACGGCTGGCTCGAGCACGCCGTGGGGGAGACGCTGGACGTGCGCACGCTGTGCCTCGCGCGCGAGACGCTCGCGCGCCACGACGGCCTGGCGGACTTCGCGTTCGCCATGCAGGGGCTCGGCTCCGGGCCGATCTCGCTCTTCGGCAGCGACGAGCAGCGGGCGCGAGTACCTGCCCGCGGTGGCCGCCGGCGAGAAGATCGCCGCGTTCGCGCTCTCCGAGCCCGATGCGGGCTCGGACGTCGCGGCGATGACGACCCGCGCCGACGGCGGCCGGCTCACCGGCACCAAGACCTGGATCTCCAACGGCGGGATCGCCGACTTCTACACGGTCTTCGCGCGCGCGAGCGAGGGCATCAGCGCGTACATCGTCGAGGCCGAGGACGTCGAGATCGTCGAGCGCATCGACGTGATCGCGCCGCACCCGCTCGCGCGGATCGAGTTCTACGACGCCCCGGCCCAGCTGATCGGCGCGCCGGGCCAGGGGATGAAGATCGCGCTCTCGACGCTCGACGTCTTCCGCTCGACGGTGGCCGCGGCCGCGCTCGGGTTCGCCCGCCGCGCCCTCGACGAAGCGCTCGCGCGCGTGCGGGAACGCCGGTTGTTCGGCGGCGCGATGGCCGACCTGCCGCTCGTGCAGGCCAAACTGGCCGAGATGGCGCTCGGGATCGACACCAGCGCGCTGCTGGTCTACCGCGCCGCGTGGACGAAGGACGTCGTCGGCGGGCGCGTCACCCGCGAGGCGGCGATGGCCAAGCTGCACGCGACCGAGAGCGCGCAGCGCACGATCGATTCCGCCGTGCAGCTCTTCGGCGCGCTCGGCGTCACCTCGGGCCATCCCGTCGAGCGGCTGTACCGCGAGATCCGCGCGCTGCGGATCTACGAGGGCGCGTCCGAGGTCCAGCAGCTGATCATCGGCAGGTCCGTGCTCGACGATGCGGGGCGGGACTGATGGACACCTTCGCGCGCGATCACCTGCCCGCGGCGGAGTCCTGGCCCGACCTGCTGCTGCTCGACGGCCCGGCCCGCGTGAACGCCGCGGTCGAACTGCTGGCGCACGAGGGCTCCGCGATCGCGGGCGGCTGGAGCTACGCCGAGCTGCGCGAGCGTGCCGAGGCGGTCGCGGCGGCGCTGGCGATCGAGCCGGGGACGCGCGTGCTGCTGCATTCGCCCAACACGCCGGAGGCGATCGCCGCGTGGCTCGGGATCCTGCTCGCGGGCGGGATCGTGGTGGCGACGATGCCACTCCTGCGCGCGCGAGAGATCGAGAAGGTGGTGGTCAAGGCGCAGGTGACCCACGCGCTGGTCACGCGCGAGCTGGCGGCCGAGGTGGGGGAGCTGAAGGTGATCGTGCTCGAGGACCTACCGGCGCGGGGGACGTTCGAGCCGGTCGACACCGCGGCCGACGACGTCGCGATCATCGCCTTCACGTCCGGCACGACCGGGACGCCGAAGGGCTGCATCCACTTCCACCGCGACCTGCTGGCGGCGTGCGACACGTTCGCGCTGCGGGTCATCGCGCCGAGCGCGAGCGACGTGTTCAGCGGCACGCCGCCGTTGGCGTTCACGTTCGGGCTCGGCGGGCTGGTGTTGTTCCCGCTGCGCTTCGGGGCCGCGACCGCGCCGGTCGCACGGCCCGGCCCGGAGGCGATGCTCGAGGCGATCCGCGAGCGCCGGATCACGACGCTGTTCACCGCGCCGACCGCCTATCGCGCGATGCTCGCGGGCGACATCGGCGACTCGCTGCACACGTGCGTGTCCGCGGGCGAGCCGCTCCCGGCGGGCGTGTCTGACGCCTGGTACGAGAAGACCGGCATCCGGATCGTCGACGGCATCGGCTCGACCGAGATGCTGCACATCTTCATCGGCTCGCCGGCTGCCGAGGCGCGGCCCGGCTCGTGCGGTCGGCCGGTGCCGGGCTACGAGGCCAGGATCGTCGGCGAGGACATGCAGACGCTCCCGCCCGGGGCGGTCGGCAAGCTCGCGGTGCGCGGCCCGACCGGCTGCCGCTACCTCGACGATCCGCGCCAGGCCACATACGTGCGCGAGGGCTGGAACCTCACAGGCGACGCGTTCTCGATGGACGCCGACGGCTACTTCTGGTTTCAGGCCCGCACCGACGACATGATCATCTCCTCCGGCTACAACATCTCCGGCTTCGAGGTCGAGGCCGCGCTGCTCGAGCACCCGCTGGTCGCCGAGTGCGCGGTCGTCGCGGCGCCCGACCCCGAGCGCGGGCACGTCGTCAAGGCCTACGTCGTCGCCTCCGGGCCGGTCGAGGCGCGCGTGCTGCAGGACCACGTCAAGGCCTTGATCGCGCCGTACAAGTACCCGCGGCGGATCGAGTTCGTCGCCGAGCTCCCGCGTACCGCGACGGGCAAGGTCCAGCGCAATCTGCTCCGGGAGCGTTCGACATGAGGCGCCTACAACCGCCGGGCTGGCCCGAACCACGCGGATACGCCAACGGCATCGAGGCTTCAGGACGGCTCGTGTTCGTCGGCGGACAGATCGGCTGGGATGAGACTGGGGCCTTTGCGCCAGATCTGCCGGGTCAGGTGCGGCGGACCCTGCAGAACATCGTGGCTGTGCTCGCCGAGGCCGGCGCGGGTCCCGAGCACGTCGCGCGGCTGACCTGGTTCATCACCGATCGTGATGGCTATCTGGCCCTGCAGAAGGAGATCGGCGTGGCGTACCGCGACGTGATGGGGCGCAACTTCCCGTCCATGGCGGTGGTCCAGGTCGTGGCGCTCGTCGAGTCCGAGGCGCTGGTCGAGATCGAGGCGACGGCGGTGCTCTGAGCATCTGATACGACTCCAGCGTCCGTTATGTCAGCTCATCGTGCATAAGTCTTTGACTTGTGCCGTGGTCGTCCCTAGGGTTTGGAATCGGTCCAAAGTACTGCTCAGGGGGAGTTCGTTCGGATGCGGAAGACGGTCTTGCCATGGTTGGCGTGCGCGGCGATTGCCGCCGTCGGCGTCCCGACCCTCGCTTGGGGTCAGAACGAGGGGACCGGCGCAGCCACGGTCGCCCTTGACGCCGGTTTCGTCACCGGCGACAACTTCTTCCGGGACGTATCGAGCAGCGACCCCTTCGACAACGAGGTCACGATCGCGGCAGGGGAGTCGGTGACGTTCACGTCACCGCTCAACACCGAGGGCAACACCTCGGTGCATAACGTCTACTTCCTGGACCCCCAGGAGTATCCGCAGCCGTCGGAGTGCAACCAGACGGTCAAATCGTCGGACAACGTCGAGCTCGACGAGGATGGCAAGTCGCCGATGCCCAACTTCACCCAGTCTCCAGGCTGGGCGGGCTATTGCACGTTCGACTCGCCTGGTGTCTACAGCTTCGTCTGCCAGGCGCACGGCGGGATGGAGGGCAAGGTCACGGTGACGGGGACGCCGACCGTCACGCCGACGGCCACCCCGACCGTCACGCCGACGGCCACCCCGACCGCGACGCCTCCGAGTCGTCCAGGGATCGTCGCGCACGACAGGACGACGCCCGACGTGAAGAACTGGTTCCAGGACGCGTCCAGCAGCGACATCACGGACAATTCCGTCACCGTCGCCCCTGGCACCACCGTGGACTTCAGCTTTCCCGTGGGTGCGGGCACGACGAGCCACAACGTCGTGTTCACCACCAATCCGACGTCGTGCACGCAGCGGACCGGGATCCTCATCACGTCCGCCCCACCGCTGCCTGCATTCGGGTTGCCGGCGGGCTGGAGCGGTGACTGCCTCTTCGACACGCCCGGCACCTACGCGTTCGTGTGCGCCGTGCACCCCGTGGAGATGAAAGGCACGGTCATCGTCGAGGCGGCCCCAACGCCGCCGGACACGACCATCACCGGCGGCCCGACGGGTCTGACGAACTCGACGGCGCCATCGTTCACGTTCACCTCGACGGAGACCGGCGCCACGTTCGAGTGCAAGCTCGACACGCCGTCGGGCGCCGGCACGTACTCCGCCTGCACGTCGCCGCAGGCGTACACGACGACGGCCAACGGGGCCTACACCTTCTCCGTCCGGTCCAGTTTCCCGGCCGGCAACCCGGACCCGACTCCGGCCTCCAGATCGTTCACGGTTGATACCTCTCCACCGGACACGACGATTACGGGTGGTCCGACGGGTCTGACGAATGGGACGGCTCCGTCGTTCTCGTTTACGTCGGAGGCGGGTGCGACGTTCCAGTGCAAGTTGGATACGCCGTCGGGCGCGGGTACGTATTCCGCGTGTACGTCGCCGCAGGCGTATACGACGACGGCCAATGGTTCGTACACGTTCTCGGTTCGTGCGAGCGATGCTGCGGGCAATCAGGATGCGACGCCGGCGACGCGGTCGTTCACGGTCGACACGGTCGCGCCGGATACGACGATCAACACTGGGCCTTCTGGTCCGACGAGCGGCGCTTCGCCGTCGTTTACGTTCTCGGGTAATGAGGCTGGGGTGACGTTCGAGTGCAAGCTCGACGGTCCGGGCGCTGCGACGGGGACGTACGCGACGTGCACGTCGCCGCGGGTGCTCGGTCCGTTGGCGGATGGGGTGTACACGTTCTCGGTGCGCGCGAGCGATCCGGCGGGCAATGTCGATCCGTCGGCGGCGACGCGGTCGTTCACGGTGGACACGGTTGCGCCGGATACGACGATCACGGGCGGTCCGACGGGGACGACGAATGTCGCGTCGCCGTCGTTTACGTTCACGTCGTCGGAGGCCGGGACGTTCGAGTGCAAGCTCGATGGTCCGGGTGCGGCGACGGGGACGTATGTGAGTTGCGCGTCGCCGCGGGTGGTCGGTCCGCTGGCGGATGGTGCGTACACGTTCTCGGTCCGGGCGACGGACACGGCCGGCAATGTCGACGCGACGCCGGCGGCGCGGTCGTTCACGGTTGAGACGTCGGCTCCGGATACGTCGATCACGTCGGGTCCGACGGGTCTGACGAATGTGGCGTCGCCGTCGTTCGCTTTCACCTCGACGAAGGCGGGTTCGACGTTCGAGTGCAAGCTCGACGGTCCGGGCGCGACGACGGGGACGTTCGTGAGTTGCACGTCGCCGCGGGTGGTCGGTCCGCTGGCGGACGGTGCGTACACGTTCTCGGTCCGCGCGACCGACAGCCTGGGCAACCAGGACACGACGCCGGCGACGCGGGCGTTCACGGTCGACACGGTTGCGCCGGACACGACGATCACCGGCGGTCCGACGGGCGCGATCAACGTCAACAGCGCGACGATGACGTTCTCGAGCAACGATCCGACCGCCACGTTCGAGTGCCGTCTCGACGGTCCCGGCGCAGCGGTCGGTAGCTACGGGCCCTGCACCTCGCCGCGGATCCTCGGCTCGCTCGCCGACGGCGCGTACACGTTCATGGTGCGCGCGATCGACGCCGCCAACAACGTCGACGCGACCGCGGCCTCGCGGTCGTTCACGGTCGACACGGTGGCGCCGGATACGACGATCACGGGCGGTCCGACGGGGACGACGAACGTCACGTCGCCGTCGTTTACGTTCACGTCGTCGGAGGCCGGGACGTTCGAGTGCAAGCTCGACGGTCCGGGCGCGACGACCGGCACCTACGCGAGCTGCACCTCGCCGCGTGTCGGTCGGCCCGCTGGCCGATGGTGCGTACACGTTCTCGGTCCGCGCGACCGACGCTGCGGGCAACGTCGACGCGACGCCCGCGACGCGGTCGTTCACGGTCGAGACGGCTGCGCCGGACACGTCGATCACGTCAGGTCCCGACGGGCCCGACGAATGTGGCGTCGCCGTCGTTCGCCTTCACCTCGACGAAGGCGGGTTCGACGTTCGAGTGCAAGCTCGACGGTCCGGGCGCGACGACGGGCACGCTACGTGAGTTGCACGTCGCCGCGCGTCGGTCGGTCCGCTCGCGGACGGGGCCTACACGTTCTCGGTCCGCGCGACCGACAGCCTGGGCAATCAGGACACGACGCCGGCGACGCGGTCGTTCACGGTCGACACGGTTGCGCCGGACACGACGATCACCGGCGGTCCGACGGGTACGACGATCGACCGGCAATGTTGACCCGACGCCCGCGACGCGGTCGTTCACGGTCGACAGCGCCGCGCCTGACACGACGATCACCGGTCGGCCCGACCGGTACGACGAGCGCGCGGCGACGTCGTTCACGTTCACCTCGTCGGAGACCGGCTCGACGTTCGAGTGCAAGCTCGACACGCCGTCCGGCAACGGGACGTACGCCTCCTGCACGCTCGCCGCAGGCGTACACCACGACGGCCAACGGGGCGTATACGTTCTCGGTCCGCGCAACGGACGGCGCGGGCAATCAGGACACGACGCCCGCGACGCGGACGTTCACGATCGACACCGCCGCGCCGGATACGACGATCACGGGCGGTCCGACGGGGACGACGAATGTCACGTCGCCGTCGTTCACGTTCACGTCGTCGGAGGCGGGTTCGACGTTCGAGTGCAAGCTCGACGGTCCGGGCGCGACGACCGGCACCTACGTGAGCTGCACGTCGCCGCGCGCGGTCGGCCCGCTCGCGGACGGTGCGTACACGTTCTCGGTCCGCGCGACCGACGCTGCGGGCAACCTCGACGCGACAGCCGCGACGCGGTCGTTCACGGTCGAGACGGCTGCTCCGGATACGTCGATCACGTCAGGTCCCACCGGCCCGACGAACGTGGCGTCGCCGTCGTTCGCCTTCACCTCGACGAAGGCGGGTTCGACGTTCGAGTGCAAGCTCGACGGTCCGGGCGCGACGACGGGCACCTACGTGAGCTGCACGTCGCCGCGCACGGTCGGTCCGCTCGCGGACGGGGCCTACACGTTCTCGGTCCGCGCGACGGACTCGACCGGCAATGTCGACACGACGCCCGCGACACGGGCGTTCACGGTCGACACCGCCGCGCCGGACACGACGATCACGGGCGGCCCGACGGGCACCACCACCGCCAGCAGCCAGTCGTTCACGTTCACCTCGACGGAGGCTGGGTCGACGTTCCAGTGCAAGCTGGACACGCCGGCCGGCGCCGGCACGTACGCCACGTGCACCTCGCCGCAGGCGTACACGACGAACACGCTCGGGGCCTACACGTTCTCGGTCCGCGCGACCGACACGGCGGGCAACGTCGACGCGACGCCCGCGACGCGGGCGTTCACGGTCGAGGCGGTCGCGACCCCGACCCCGACCCCGACCCCGACGCCGACGGCAACGCCGACCGCGACCCCGACGGTCACGGCCACCCCGACCGCCACGCCGACGGCGACGCCGACGTACGCCTACGCCGACCCCGACGTCGACGAGCGTCGAGGGCACAGTGTCCGGCAACGTCAATCCGACGCTCTCGCTCACCGTCAACGGCGCGGCCGTCTTCGCGCCGATGATCCCGGGTGTCGCCAACGACTACCTGGCCTCGGTCGGGGCGACGGTCACCAGCACGGCCGGCAACGCGACGCTGAGCGTCGCTGACCCGAGCAGCGTGGCGACGGGGTACCTGGTCAACGAATCCCGTCCGCTGGCGACTCCGCTGAACGTGATGGCGACGAACGCGGCCCAGCCGACGTCGGTGTTCGCACCGGTCACCGGCAGTGCCAACCCGTTGACGCTGCTCACCTACGCGAAGGAGATCGCGAACGATGCGGTCACGGTCACGTTCAGGCAGCGGATCAGTGCCACCGAGGGGTTGAGAAGCGGGTCGTACAGCAAGACGCTGACGTTCACGCTCTCGACGACGATGCCGTAAGGGGGGCCGGAGCCGCGGCGGGCGCCCGCCCGCCGCGGCTCCGCTGTGCCTACTTGAGCTCTTCCGAGCGCGGACCGAACACGTTCAACTTCCGGATGCCGCGGCCGCTGAAGTCGCGATCGGTGATCAGGTAGTAGACGGTCCGGTCCCCGGCTGCGACGCCGTCCTGCTGTTTGGGCTGGATGGCGCAGATCGTCTTGTTGAGCTCGTCGAAGGTCGCCTTCGTCGCCTTTTCGCCGTTCGGCGGCCATTCGTACTGCAGTCCGTCGCAGGCGAAGCGGGCGGCGACGCCCTTCCCCGTGGCAATTGCATCGGCGTTCTGCGCGAAAGTCACGTCGCGGATGCGGTCGGCGACGGCGCCTTGCGTGTTGTCGGCCGTCACCCGGTGGTAATCCACGGCGGGATAGCCCGCGGCAGACCGATACGCGTCCAGGCGCTTGAGCGTCGGGTCCGAAGCGGGCGGGACGAACGTCTCGACTTTGAGCTTCATGCCCGTTTCCGTCTCCCCGCTGGCGACCTTGCCCGCGGGGGCGGTGGGCGTTTTCTTGTCGCCTCCGCAGCCCACCAGCATCGCCGCGACAAGCGGGATGATGGCGGCCGCTCTCAATTGCGCTGTGCGCATCAGCTCTCCTCAAGGCTCGATGACGCGCGCCAGCCTAGCCGCGAGTGGAGCGAAAATGGACGTGTTCCAGGCGTCGACGGCCAGAAATACTCTTTTGGAGAGCCAGACGCAAAAGTGCGTTGACACTCGGTTGGAAGGGGATTAGCATCGGGCGCGCCAGACCGCGAAAGTCTGGGCGTCACCGCCTGTGGCGTGACGGGGGGCTGCATTGATCCTTGGAGGAGGGAGTGGGGATGGAGATGTCCAGGGCGGCCTTGCCGCCTGTCTCACGCAGCATGCGCAGATCGCTGGCGTTCGCGGGGGCGATGTTGGCAACAGCGGCGATCGGGGTCGCTCCGGCCGCGGCCGACGCCGGCAAGGTGCTGGTGTTCACCGGCACGGCAGGTACCGCGAACCCGGTCAGCGCTGACGCGGCTGCCGCGATCACCGCGCTCGGCGCGGCGAACGATTTCACCGTCGAGACGACCGCCGCGGCGAGCGACATCAACGCGACCAAGCTCGCGGGCTACCGCGCCGTCGTGTTCGTCAACTCCTCGGGCGACGTGCTCGACGCCGCCGGCGAGGCGGCGCTTACGTCCTACGTCCAGACCGGTGGCGGATTCGTCGGCATCGGCGAGACCGCGCTGCTGGAGCAGGGCAGCGCGCCGTTCGACACGCTGATCGGTCTCACGGGCGCCGCGCGCACGACGGGCGCGGCCGTCGCCAGCGATCAGGACGTCGAGTTCCTCGACCGCGTGCATCCGGCGACGAAGGCGCTTCCGATGCTGCAGAAGGCGCACAACGACGCCTACTACTCATGGACGAACAACCCGACGGGTCAGGTCCATACCGTCGCCCGCGTGCGCTTCAACATGATGCCCAGCGGGGCTTCGGTCACCAACGACACGATCTCTCGCTTCACCGGCACGACCGCCGCGAACCAGCCGCAGCAGGAGCGCGCGGTGTCGTGGTGCCGTGACATCCAGGGGGGCCGTTCGTTCTACACCGGCCTCGGCGGCACGACGGCCAGCTACGCCGACGGCACGGTCAGCAAGCACCTTCTCGGCGCCATTCAGTGGGCCTCGGGCATGACCCGCGGCAACTGCAAGGCGACGATCACCTCGAACTACCAGACGACCCGTCTGACACCGCCCAACCCGGCGGGATCGAACGCCTACGTCGGCGAGATCGACGGCATATCGCTGGCCAACGACGGTCGCGTGTTCTACGCGGGCCGCGCGGTCTGCGCGGCGGGCCAGAGCCAGATCACGAGCTGGGCGCTGCCGAACGTGGGCCTCGGCTGCGGCACGCTGCACGTGTGGGATCCCAACACCGCCGGCTCGGGCTCGCAGAACCAGGACCCGGCCAAGATCACCAAGATCGGCGAGCTGCAGGTCTTCGGCGCCAAGGGCGGCGGTGCCGAGACCGGCATCAACTCCAAGGACGAGCAGGGCATCCTCGGCCTCGTCCTGGACCCGGACTTCACGACCGGGCGCCCGTACATCTACATCGTGTACCACCCGTATTTCAGCGGCGAGCAGGGCTACCCCACCGGCAGCCTGCTCGGCGGCGCCAAGTCCTTCGGCCCGGGCTTCGTGCGAGCGGACTACATGGGCGAGCGCCGGCTGTCGCGCTTTACCTACGACAACGCCACCAAGGCGCTCGTCCCCGGCTCGGAGAAGGTCATCCACCACTGGATGACGCAGGTCTTCAGCTGCTGCCACCTCGGCGGCTCGATGGACTTCGACTCCAAGGGCAACCTGTACTTCGCCACGGGCGATAACACGGGCAACTCGCCCAACGGCAACAACTCCGGCTACACGAACGCCGCCGCGCAGTACACGGTCCCGTGCCCCGGCACGGCGACCGACGCCTACGTGGGGACCGGCTGTGGCGTGACCCAGCCGTGCGCCGACTCCGGCCCCGGCGGGTTCGCCCGCTGCGGTCACATCAGCTACGCCGACGCCCGGCAGACGTCCGGCAACACGAACGCCTACGAAGGCAAGCTGCTGCGCATCAAGCCGATGGCCAATCCGGGCGACACGCCGGGCATCGGGACGACGTACACCATCCCGGGCGCCGACGCACCGAACGGGCCGAACCTGTTCCCGGAGAACAGCCAGGCCGTGCTTGACGGCAAGGCAAAGCCCGAGGTGTTCGCGATGGGCACGCGCAACCTCTACTCGATCGACGTCGATCCTAAGACGGGCAAGATCTCGACCGCGTGGGTCGGCCCCGACCAGGGCGCCGACAGCACGACCTGGGGCCCGGCCAAGACCGAGAACGCCGCGATCATGGGCGAGGCCGGCAACTACGGCTGGCCGTACTGTCAGGGCGGCAACCGGATCAACTACCGCGCCAAGCTGCCGGGGGCCTCGCCGGGCGTCGCGGCGAACATCACCGACAACGTGCGCGGGACGGTCGGCGGCGGCGCCGACGGCCAGAGCGGCTCGTTCTGGGACTGCAGCAAGGACATCGCCAACGACTCGCCGTTCAACAGCGGCCTGACGACGATCCCGGCACCGAAGCCGACCAACATCTGGTACGGCGTGCAGGGCGGCTGCTACGACTACCCGCGCAACGCCAACGGCGTGCCGATCTACAGCAGCAGCAACACGACCGCGGCTCCGGGCACGTATCGCCAGTGCCCGTTCATCTTCGGCGGCAGCCAGGCGCCGATGACCGCGGGCATCTACCGCAAGCCGTCCAGCAGCGCGCCGAACGCCTGGCCGGAGTACTGGGACGGCCGCTGGTTCGTGTCGGACTTCGCCGGCGCCAACAACGTGCGCCACGCGATGCTGATGGACCCGGCGACGGACACCAAGGGCGGTCTGCCGGTCTCGGCCGATTCGCTGTACGGGATCATCCCGACGTCGCTGTTCGGCGCGAACCGGACGATCGATCTGGACTTCGGTCCTGACGGCGCCCTGTACGTGGCGAGCTACTCGGGATCGAACTTCACGATCAGCAACAACAACACCGGCCTGTGGAAGTTCTCCTACGTCGGAGGCGACGACACCCCGGGTCCCGACCCGACGGCCACCACGACCACGTCGAGCCTCGTGAACTTCGGGATCGGCAAGTCCGGCGGCGTGTCCTACACGTGGGCGTTCGACGACGGTGGCACCGCCGGCGGTGCCTCGGTCAGCCATGCGTTCCTGACGGGCGGGCCGCACGTCGGCACGCTCACGGTGACCTACGCCGACGGGACGACCGCCAGCAAGGACGTCACCGTCGAGGTTCCGCCGACCGTCTCCTCGACGATCGGTGGCACCGTGAACCCGACGCTGTCGCTCACGCTCGGGACGCCGGCCGGCTTCGGCACGTTCGCCGCGGGTGTCGCGAACACCTACTCGGCGAGCACCACGGCCAACGTGATCTCGACCGCCGGCAACGCGCTGCTGGTCGTGACGGACACCAACTCGATGGCTCCCGGCCACCTGGTCAACAGCAACGGGACCTCGGTGCTGGCGCAGGCCCTCAAGGCCCGTGCCACCAACGCGGCGAACCCGAGCACCACGTTCGGGACCGTCTCGGGCACACCGCTGTCGCTCCTGAGCTACCCGGCGGAGATCAGCAACGACGAGGTGTCGCTGCAGTTCCAGCAGCCGATCGCCGCCAACGACGCCCTGCGTTCGGGCGCGTACTCGAAGACCCTGACGTTCACGCTGTCGACGACGGCGCCGTAAGGATGACCCGCTCCGCGGCGGCCACAGTGGCCGTCGCGGAGCATATGGTGTAAATACTCGTCCCCGGGTCGCGTGGTCAGCGACCGGGGACGAAGTTTTTTGCCTTGGCGCTCGCCGCCACTACGCGACCGCCATCTGAATGCTCCGACGGATCTCTCACCTCGCCATTGGCCCGCGCTCGCGCTGGGTCGTCATCGCCCTCTGGATCGCGCTCGCGATCGGCCTCGGATGGCTGCAGCCGAAACTCCAGACGCGCGCCGCCGACGAGAGCGAGACGTTCCGTGCGCGCGGCGCCGAGTCGACCCAGGTCCACCAACTCCTCAACGACCGCTTCAAGGAAGGAAAGTGGTCCACGGCGACGATCGCCTTCCAGGCCAAGAAGGGCTCGATCTACGACCGCACGGGCGAGATCGCCACAAAGCTGGACGCGATCTGCGCGAGCCCGACGCTGCCGGACCTCGTCGGTGCCGGTTCGCCGAGCGGCATCGTCTGCGGCGATGTCGGCCACGCGCTCGGGCCGCAGACGCCGCCGTCGGCCTTCTCGGCCGAGGACTTCCCGAGCGTGGTCCTGATGCCCGTCTTCAACGGCAAGGACGACACCGAATCGATGGTGCGCGACGTCACCGCGCTCCGCGAGCTCCTTCCGGGTCCAGACGGCACGCCGCTGGCCTCATACGTGACCGGTCAGGCCGGTTTCGACGCCGATCGCGCGCTGGCCGTGGAGGGCATCGACGGGACGCTGCTCGCGATCACGGGCGTGCTCGTTCTGGTTCTGATGCTGCTGACCTATCGCTCGCCGTCGATCGCCACGCTGATGCTGGGGGTCGTCGTCGTGGCCTACCTCGTCGCGACCGGCTTGCTCTACGGCCTGGTCGAGATCGGCGCGACGACGGTCAGCGGGCAGTCGACCGCGATCCTGATCGTGCTGATGTTCGGCGCGGGAACCGACTACGCGCTGCTGATCGTGTCCCGCTATCGCGACGAGTTGCGGCGCAGCGGCGATGTCGACGCCGCGATCACGCGCGCATCGGACCGGACTGGGCCGGCGATCGTCGCCTCCGGAGGGATCGTGATCGTCGCGATGCTCGTGCTGGCCCTCGCCGACTTCAACGCGACGCGCGAGATGGGTCCGATCCTCGCCCTCGGGATCGTCGTGATGATGGCCGCGAGCCTGACGCTTCTGCCGGCGCTGCTGGCGGTATTCGGCCGGCGTGCCTTCTGGCCGGCGATCCCGCCGCTGGAGCCCGACTACCGGCCCGGCGACACGCCTGGGTGGCGGCGCGTCGGGGCGCTTGTACGTCGCCGGCCGTGGCTGCTGGTCGGCGTCTCGCTCGCGATCCTCGTCGCGGGTGCACTCGGCAACCTCGAAGGGCGCGGGTATCTCGCGCTCACCGAGCAGTACCGCGACCCGCCGGAGGCCGTGCTCGGTCAGCAATTGATCGCCGAGCGCTTCCCGCCGGGGCGGGTCGCGCCGGTCGACATCATCGCCAGCGGCGACGCCGCGCCGGCGGCCGACGAGGCGTTCGCCCGCCAGCCGATCGTCTCGGACTCCAACACCGACGCGCAGTCGCTGGAAGGCGACCTGATCTCGCTCGAGGTCCTGCTCAAGATCGACCCGTTCTCCACGGAGGCGATGGATGCGATCCCGGGACTTCGCGAGGTGGCCCGCAAGGCCGCCGGCAAGGACGGGACCGTGCTCGTCGGCGGGACCACCGCCGAGCAGTACGACAACCTGCAGGCGTTGCGGCGCGACGCGAAGCTGATCGTGCCGATGGTGCTCCTGCTGATCCTGCTGGTGCTGATGGCACTGCTGCGAGCGATCGTCGCCCCGCTCTACGTCATGGGCACCGTCGTGCTGTCGTTCGCGTTCGCCCTCGGTGCGTCGTCGCTGATCTTCACGCACATCTTCGGCCAGCCCGACTCGGATCCGAACCTGACGATCTTCGCGTTCATCTTCCTCGTCGCGCTCGGGGTCGACGACAACATCTTCCTGATGACCGGCATCCGCGAGCAGCACGCCCGCGGGCTGTCGACGCGCGACGCGGTCATCGTCGGCCTGCAACGCACCGGCGGCGTGATCACCTCCGCGGGCCTGATCCTCGCCGGGACGTTCGCGGCGCTGATGGCACTCGATCTGGAGGCGCTGTTCCAGGTCGGATTCACCGTGACGCTCGGTCTCCTCGTCGACGCTTTCCTCGTACGCACGTTTCTCGTGCCGTCGCTGGCGTATCTGCTCGGCGAACGGAACTGGTGGCCCGAGAAAGCGAAGCGTTCCGGCGCCAAGCTCTGAATTACGACGGGTGTCCATCTGAATGTCGTCTGGCAAAAGATGTTGCCCCAAGTCGCTGGTCGCAGGTAGTCTTGCGAGTCGGATAAGCCAGGAGGGGGATCGTGGGTCTTAGGAGGAGGTATCTGCCATGGATGGCTTGCGCCGTCGTGGCAGCAACGGCGGTCCCTGCGCTCGCATGGGGTCAAGGTGAACCACCGCTCTCGGCGAGCATCGTCGTGACCGATTCCGGCTTCCACGACGTCGCGGACGATGACCCGTACGTCGAGATCGCCGCCGGCGGAACCGTCAGCTTCAGCTACCCGGTTGGGGAGTTGCGCCACAACATCATCTTCGATGATCTGCAGCCGACGTCGTGCCAGCAGACCGCCGGCGAGAACTGGGGCGGGGTGCCGCCGCTGCCTTGGTACCTGCAGGGCCCCGGCTGGGCCGGCACCTGCACGTTCAACGTGCCCGGCCGCTACGAGTTCCACTCCGGGTACACCTACCGGATCCGCGGAATGGTGACCGTCAGCGGCGCCGACCCCGACGCCGACACCCACCGCGACCGCGACGCCGACGCCGACGCCGACGCCGACGCGCGACGCCGACCGCGACGCCCACGCCGACCGCGACGCCCACGGCGACCGCGACGGCTACGCCGGCCGCGCCAGCACGGATCGACGCCAAGGATTCACCGACACGCAACTGGTTCCAGGATGCGTCGTCGTCGAGCGATACCGACTCGAGCGTGACGGTCAAAGTCGGCGACCGGGTGATCTTCGGTTTCCCGGTCGGGGCGAGCGTGCACAACGTGACGTTCCCGAACGCGCCCAAGCCCGCGCTGTGTCCGCAGACCAAGGCGGCGAACTCGATTCCGTTCCTGGATCCGGACAACGCGCCGCCGATGCCCGGGTTCGCCCAGGGGATCGGCTGGGAGGGCAACTGCACCTTCGACGCCGCGGGGACGTACACGTTCGTCTGCAGCACGCACCCGGAGATGACGGGCACCGTGATCGTCGAGTCCGCGACCGAACCGACGCCGACCCCGACGCCCACCGCGACGGCGACGCCAACCGCGACGACCGACCCCGACGGCGACCGCCACACCCACGGCGACG
Source organism: uncultured Solirubrobacteraceae bacterium (assembly GCA_963848475.1). Classification (GTDB taxonomy): domain Bacteria; phylum Actinomycetota; class Thermoleophilia; order Solirubrobacterales; family Solirubrobacteraceae; genus Solirubrobacter. The sequence continues at coordinate 541,675 of CAWKDW010000020.1, forward strand.
CCGGTGGAGCGTTCTGGGATCGTTGCGCACGACACGGCGACGCCGCTCCGGAACTGGTTTCAGGATGCGGCGAGCAGCGACACGGCGGATAACAGCGTGACGGTGGATCTCGGCGCGACCGTCGATTTCAGTTTCCCGGTGGGGGCGGGCACGTCGAGTCACAACGTGGTGTTCGCGACCAACCCGTCGTCGTGTACGCAGAAGACGGGTGTGGTGATCGCTGCGGCTCCGCCGTTGCCGGCGTTTGCGTTGCCGGCGGGGTGGAGCGGGGAGTGCACGTTCAATTCGCCGGGCACGTACACGTTCGTGTGTTCCGCGCATCCGGTGGAGATGACCGGTTCGGTGGTGGTCAAGACGCAGAGCGGCGGTACGCCGACGCCGACGCCGACGGCCACGCCGACCGCGACGCCGACCGCGACCCCCGAACCGCCGCGCGACAGCACGCCGGCGCCGGTCCCGAAGATCTTCGCCGCGATCGACAAGCCGACGGTGAAGGCGATGACCGTGGCCTCCTTCCTGAAGGGCAAGCTGAAGATCGTCTCGCGCTGCAGCTCGGCCAGCTCCGGCACGTTGACGCTGACGGTCTCGAAGGCCGTCGCCAAACGGATCGGCCTCAAGGGCACGAACCTCGGCTCGGCCGATGCGACCTGCGACGGGCACGGGCGCTTCACGGTCAAGCCCAAACCAACTGCCAAGGCGAGAACGGCGCTCGAGGACTACCCGGGCTCGGTCAAGGTCAAGGCGACGCTCGAGCTTGCAGGCCCGGTCGGCCAGACGAGCGCGGCACGGACGATCAAACTCAAGGGCAGGGGACGCGGGCGATGAACTACTGGGAAAGTGAGGACCTGACCCGCCGCGCCGCGCTCACGCGTGGTTTCGGCGGCGATCGCCCTGGTGTGCTCGTTCAACTTCGATCCAAGGCCGGCACGCAGCGGCAAGCGGACGTCGGCGTACGTGCGCTCGGCGTCCTCGACGCCGTTCGAGCCGTTCCAGCGCGACGTGCCGATCCTGCCGGTGGCGACGCCGGTGTCGAGCCACGAAGCAAGCTCGAGCAGTACGTGATCACGATGAAGCCCGGGACGGCGGACATCCTGCCCGGGCTCGAGACGCCGATCCTCGGCTTACAACGGGCTCTATCCCGGGCCGACGATCAAGGCCACGCGCGGTCGCGAGGTCGCAGGTCCGGCAGATCAACCAGTGGCGGGCGCGATCTGAACGTCCACCTGCACGGCGGCGTCACGCCGGCCGAGTTCGACGGCCATCCGCACGACGCGATCCCCGACGGGACGGAGACGGCTCTACAAGTACCCCAACCCGGCGCGCTCGGCGACGCTGTGGTACCACGACCATGCGCACGGCGAGACGCATCTGACGCTGTTCGCGGGGATGGCGGGCTTCTACATCCTCGACGACCAGAACGACCACGACGCTCGAGTCTGCCGCAGGGGCGACTACGACATCCCGCTGATGATCCAGGACCGCTCGTTCAACGCCGACGGGTCCTTCCGTTACCGGTTCGACCTCGACCGCGGCTTCCGTGGGGACACGATCCTGGTCAACGGCGCGGTGGCGCCGCGGATGAAGGTCGAGCGGCGCCTGTACCGGCTGCGCTTCCTCAACGCCTCCAACGCGCGCGCCTACACCCTCGAGGTTGGGCAACAGCCGCAAGATGGTGCAGATCGGCTCCGACGGCGGCCTGCTGCCGGGCGCCGGTGAACCGCGCACCTCGATTCCGATGGAGCCGGCGGAGCGCGTCGACGTGATCGTCGACTTCCGCCAGTTCGGCGTCGGCTCGAAGGTGATCCTGCACAACACCGTCGGCGAGGCCTCGACCACAGCGGTGATGCGCTTCGATGTCGTCAAGGGCGGCGCCGAGGAGGCGCGGATCCCGAAGCGGCTGGCCGAGGAGGAGGAGATCCCCGAGGTCAACATGGAGCGCGCGTGGCCGCTGACCTTCCAGGGCGTCGGCCGGGCGGCGGGTCGGTGTGGCAGATCGCCGGCGGCGGGTTCTAGTGAGATGCGCATCGACGCGCGCCCACGCCTCGGCTCGACCGAGCTGTGGACCTGGGTCAATCAGTCCTCGCGCACGCACCCGATGCACCTGCACGGCTACCACTTCCGGGTCGTCAGCGTCAACGGCGAAGCTGCCGCATCCCGGGCGACGCGGGCTGGAAGGACACGGTCGCGGTCTATCCGCAACCAGACCGTGGTCGTGCGTCCGTACTTCGACTACTACACCGGCGTCTACGTCTTCCACTGCCACGCCGCGGAGCACGGCGACATGTCGATGATGGGCCAGATGGAGGTGGCGGCATGATCCGCCGCGCGCTCCTCGGCGCCGGTCTTGCGCGGCCGTCCTTGCGCCGCAGCCGCGAGCGCGGCGGTGACGCGGCCGATCCAGGCCTTCGACACCCCGACCTTCAACACGATCTGGACGCCGCGCAACGTCCCCGCGCAGGTCGGCGACACGATCGAATGGCGGCTGACCCAGCCCGGCAACCCGAACGCGGCGACGCACGACATCTGGCTCGTCGCGCCGGGTGGAGAGCCTCAGCAGCTCGGGGCCAGCTACCTCGGCCCGAAGGCGACGTCGGACGTCACCCAGACGGGCACCTACCTGTTCTACTGCTCGATCCACGGTGGCCTCGCCGCGGGTGGGATGAACGGCCAGGTCGTCGTCGGCACGGCCGACCCCGGGCCGCCGGTCGATCCGGGGACGCCGTGGACCGATCCCGACTGGGTCGACCCCGAGGATCCCAACGGGCCGCAGGCCCTGCCCAACACGACCACCGCGCCGACGATCTTCGAAGAAGGCGACACCACCGCCCCCACCGTCGACCTCATCGGCGTCAAGACCACCGACAACGACGCCGCCAAGGTCAAGGTCAACGTCAGCGAGGCCGGCACCCTGACCGTTCGCCTGAAGAAGGGCAAGCGGGTCGTCGCCACCGAACGCGTGGCCATCAACGCCGGCAAGGTCACCGTCTCGATCAAACCCCCCAAACGCCTGCGCGACCGGCCGCGCCGCTACCGCCTCCAAGTCTGGGCCACCGACATGGCCGAAATCGACTCCGAGATCCACTCCGTCTGGGTCACCATCGGCCACAGCTGAGCGCGATCAGCTCCCGATCTCGGTGCGGACGTCGAGCAATTCGGGGAAGAACGTCAGATCAAGCGCGGCACGCAGGAAGCCCACTCCTGAGGAGCCTCCGGTGCCGCGCTTGTAGCCGATGATCCGCTGCACGGTCTTCATGTGGCGGAAGCGCCAGAGCTGGAAGCTCTCCTCGACGTCGACCAGCTCCTCACAGAGCTGGTAGGAGGACCAGTCGCCCTCAGGGTCGTCGTAGATCGCCTTGATCGCGGGGATCAGGTCCTCGCGGCGACGGTGCGGCTCGGAGAAGTCGCGCTCGACGCAATCAGCCGGGATCGCGTACCCGCGACGTGCCAGATGGCGCAGGAACTCGTCGTAGAGGCTCGGAGCCTCGAGCACCGCTCGCAGCCGCTCCTGGTCCTCCGGCGAATGGCGGAAGATCGGCAGCATGTCGCGGTTCTTGTTGCCCAGCTGGAACTCGATGATCCGGTACTGGAGCGACTGGAACCCGGATGCCGGCCCGAGCACGTCGCGGAACTTGACGTACTCGCTCGGCGTGAGGGTCGCCAGCACGCCCCACTGCTCGAAGAGCTGCCGCTGGATCTGCTTGACGCGCGCCAGGCCCTTCTGGGCCGGCCCGAGGTCGTCGGCCGCGAGGTGCGTGAGCACGGCGTCGAGCTCATGGATGATCAGCCGCATCCAGAGCTCGGACGTCTGGTGCTGGATGATGAACAGCAGCTCGTCGTGGTGCTCGGGGTCGCTGAGCGGGTGCTGGGCGCCGAGCAGCCGCTCCAGGTCCAGATAGCCCGCGTACGTCAGCCGCCCGCGCAGATCGCGGGTGACGCCCTCCTCGACGCTGCGGCGGTTCTCCTCCGAGCCGCTCACGGTTCGAGCGCTTTGAGTTCCTCGCGCATGTAGTCCATCAACGTATCGACGTCGGGCATCTGGTCGCGGTCCGCGACGAGGCCGAAGTCCATGTGGCCCATGTAGCTCATGACGGTGATGTTGAGCCCCATGCCGTCGGTGATCACGGACACCGGATAGTTGGCCTCCAGGCGCGCGCCGGCCATGTAGAGCGGGAACTGCGGGCCGGGGACGTTGGAGATGACGAGGTTCCAGGTCGGGCGTCCCGGGCGCGAGGTCGAGAACCCGAACGTCAGCCGTGCCGCGCGGGCGAAGACCGCGGGCGGGATGAAGTTGTTGGCGTCCTGCAGCAGCTCGGCCGGCAGCGCGCCCTTGCGCTCCTTCATCTCCGAGAGCGCCTCGTGGGTCTTGCGCAGGCGCTCGACCGGGTCCGGCTCGTCGGTGTACAGCGGCGCGGCCATCAGCAGGATCCGGTTGCCGTAGGTGCCGAACTGCTCGCCCGTGCGCACCGACACCGGCACCTGCGCCACCAGCGGCGTCTCCGGTAGGTCGTCGTGCTCGATCAGCCAGCGGCGCACGGCGCCGGCGCAGACCGAGACGACGACGTCGTTGACGGTCGCGCCGTGCGTGTTCTTGGCCGCCTTGAAGTCGGCGAGGTCCATCTGACCGAAGACGAAGCGCCGGTGCGGCGAGACGCGGCCGTTGAAGACCGTCTTCGGCGCGGTCAGGTCGGGGCGCTCGACGCCGTCGCGGCGCAGCAGGCCGCCCAGCTTGCCGAGCGTGCTCGCGCCGGGGAAGATCCCGAACGGCGTGTCCTCGATGTTCGGGATCGCCTTGGGCAGCGCGCGCAGCATCCGCACCGGATAGCGGGGGAGACCGAGCATCCCGAGCGTGAACATCTGAAAGGTCGACGGCGGCGGGTCGGCGAGGTCGTCCTCGCCCGGCGGCGGCACCTCGCGCCCCTCAGGCGTCAGGTCCAGCAGCAAGGCCATGATCTCGGCGCCCGACAGCCCGTCGATGACGGCATGGTGGATCTTCGTCAGCACCGAGATCAGGCCGGACTCGTGGCCCTCGATGACGTAGATCTCCCACAGCGGCCGCGCGCGATCCAGCGGCAGCGACATGATCCGCGCGACCTGGTTGGCGAGCTGCTCGTCGGTCCCGGGCGACGCGAGCGCCATCTCGCGCACGTGGTAGCCGAGGTCGATCTCGGCCTCCTCGACCCAGTAGGGATGGTCGAGCCCGAACGGCACCTCGGCCAGGCGCCAGCGCAGCGGCGGCAGCTGGGCCGCGCGCTCCTCGATCAAGCCGCGTGACCTGATCGCGGCCGAAGATGCCGTTCGGCGCGGTGGTCGCGTCGAGCATCGCCAGGCTGCCGACGTGGCCGGTTTGGCGCGCGTTCTCCAGGGCCAGAAACTGCGCGTCGAGGCTGGTGAGCTGCCGCATCCCGCCACCCTATGCGTTGCGGCGCGCCTCGGCCAACTCAGAAGTGGGAAGGTTCGACTTGTGAGCCCCTCCGCCGGAACTCGTCCAGACGCGGCGCAGCTCGTCGATCTCGATGAACTCGCTACCGCGTATCACCGCCCGCCCGCCGGTCCCGTCTCGTTCGGGACGTCGGGACACCGCGGGACTTCACTGAAGGGCACCTTCACCGAAGCCCACGTCCTCGCCATCAGCGAGGCGATCGTCCGCCACCGCCGCGAGCAAGGCATCGACGGCCCGCTGTTCGTCGCGCGCGACACCCACGCGCTCTCCGAACCGGCCTTCCACACCGCGCTCGAGGTCTTCTCGGCACACGGCCTCGAGATACGCGTGGACGCCGACGGCGGCTACACGCCCACGCCGGCGCTCTCGCACGCGATCCTCAGCCACAATCGCGCCGACGGGCCACAAGCCGACGGGATCGTGCTGACGCCGTCGCACAACCCGCCTGAGGACGGCGGCTACAAGTACAACCCGCCCAGCGGCGGGCCGGCCGACACGTCGATCACGAAGGGCATCCAGGACGAGGCCAACCGCCTGATCGACGGCGGGCTCACCGAGATCAAGCGCAGCGAGGCGCGCACGACGCCGCACGACTACGTCAGCGCCTACGTCTCCGACCTGGAGAACGTGATCGACATCGACGCGATCCGGGCCGCGGGCGTGCGGATCGGCGCCGACCCGCTGGGCGGCGCCAGCGTCGCGTACTTCCAGGCGATCAGAGATCGGCTCGGGCTCGACCTGACCGTCGTCAACGACGAGGTCGACCCGACGTTCCGCTTCGTCCCGCTCGATCACGACGGCAAGATCCGGATGGACTGCTCCTCGCCCTACGTCATGAGCGGGCTGATCGAGCTGCGCGACCGCTTCGACGTCGCCGTGGCCTGCGACCCGGACGCCGATCGCCACGGCATCGTCGCGCCGAGCACCGGCCTGCTGAACCCCAACCACTATCTCGCGGTCGCGATCAACTACCTCTTCGGCGGCGCGCGCGACTGGCCGGCGAGCACCGGGATCGGCAAGACGCTCGTGTCGAGCTCGCTGATCGACCTCGTCGCCAAGGACCTCGGCCGGCGGTTGGTCGAGGTCCCGGTCGGCTTCAAGTGGTTCGTCGAGGGACTGGTCGACGGTTCGCTCGGGTTCGGCGGTGAGGAGAGCGCAGGCGCGTCGTTCCTGCGCCTGGACGGCACGCCCTGGTCGACCGACAAGGACGGCATCCTGCTCGCGCTGCTGGCAGCCGAGATCACCGCGAAGACGGGCAGCGACCCGGGCATCGCCTACCAGGGGCTGACCGCGCGCTTCGGCGCTCCCGCCTACAAGCGCGTCGACTCACCGGTGCAAGCGGCGCAGAAGGCCAAACTCCTCGCGCTCGAGCCGGAGGACATCACCGCGACCGAGCTCGCCGGCGATCCGATCGAGCGGGTGCTGACGAAGGCACCCGGCAACGACGCCGCGATCGGCGGCGTCAAGGTCGTCTCCGCGAACGGCTGGTTCGCCGCGCGCCCATCGGGTACGGAGGACATCTACAAGCTCTACGCCGAATCGCTGAAGGGCGAAGAGCACCTCGAGCAGATCATCGCCGACGCACAGGAGATCCTGGGATGAGCAAGATCCTCACGATGGTGCTCGCCGGCGGCGAGGGCAAGCGACTGGCCCCGCTGACCGCCGATCGCGCCAAGCCCGCGGTCCCGTTCGGCGGCAACTACCGCCTGATCGACTTCGCGCTCTCGAATCTCGTCAACGCGAACTACCACCAGATCGTGGTGCTGACGCAGTACAAGAGCCACAGCCTCGACAAACACGTCACCACCACCTGGCGGCTCTCGCCGCTGCTGGGCAACTACGTGACGCCGGTGCCGGCGCAGATGCGGCTCGGGCCGCGCTGGTTCGTCGGGTCGGCCGACGCGATCTTCCAGAACTACAACCTGATCGCCGACGAGCGCCCGGAGCACATCATCGTCTTCGGCGCCGACCACATCTACCGCATGGATCCCCGGCAGATGGTCGAGCAGCACATCGCATCCGGCAAGGGCGTGACGGTCGCGGCGCTGCGCACGCCGATCGAGCAGGCCGACCAGTTCGGTGTGATCGAGACGGCGGCCAACGGGCGTGACATCGCGGCCTTCCGCGAGAAGCCGTCGGACCCGGTCGGCCTTCCGGACGCGCCCGACCAGGTGTACGCCTCGATGGGCAACTACGTGTTCTCGACCGAGGCGCTGATCAACACCGTCTCCGCCGACGCCGCCGACGAGACCTCCAAGCACGACCTCGGCGGCAACATCATCCCCGCGCTGGTGGCCCAGAACGACGCGCAGGTCTACGACTTCGCCGCCAACGAGGTCCCGGGGGCGACCGATCGCGACCGCGGCTACTGGCGCGACGTCGGCACGCTCGACGCGTACTACGACGCGCACATGGACCTGATCTCGGTCCACCCGATCTTCAACATGTACAACCACGACTGGCCGATCCACACGTGGCCCGGGATCACCCAGCCGGCCAAGTTCATCTTCGACGAGGACGGCCGCCGCGGTCAGGCCCTGGACTCGATGGTCTGCGCGGGCGTGGTCATCTCCGGCGGCACCGTGCGGCGCTCGATCATCTCGCCGCTGGCGAAGGTGCATTCCTACGCGCTGGTCGAGGACTCGATCATCATGCACGAGGTCGAGATCGCTCGCAGCGCCGTCGTCCGTCGCGCGATCGTCGACAAGAGCGTGCACATCGGCGAGGGCGTGCAGATCGGCGTCGACCCCGTCAAGGACCGCGAGCGCTTCCACGTCTCCGAAGGCGGGGTCGTCGTGATCCCCAAGGGCATGCGGGTGACGGAATGAAGGTCGCGCTGATGACCCGCGAGTACCCGCCGGAGGTCTACGGCGGGGCGGGCGTGCACGTCGAGTACCTCGCGCGCGAGCTCGCCGCGTTCGTCGACGTCGACGTCCACTGCTGGGGCGCGGCGCGCGAGAACGCGACGGCCCACGTCTCCTGGGACGCGCTGACCGGCGACGCGCCTGAGCTCGCCGCTCTGCGCGCGGTCTCGATCGACCTCACGATGTCCGCGGGCGCCGCCGGCGCCGACGTCGCGCACAGCCACACCTGGTACGCGAACTTCGGCGGGCATCTGGCCAAGCTGCTGTGGGGGATCCCGCACGTCGCGACGGTCCACTCGCTGGAGCCGCTGCGACCGTGGAAGGAGGAGCAGCTCGGCGGCGGCTACCGCCTGTCGAGCTTCTGCGAGCGCACCGCGCTCGAGAACGCGGACGGCGTGATCGCCGTCTCGGAGGGGACGCGCAAGGACATCCTGCGCGTCTATCCCGCGATCGACCCCGACCGCGTGCACGTGATCTACAACGGCATCGACACCGCGGAGTACACGCCCGATCCCGGCACCGACGTGCTCGAGCGCATCGGGATCGACCCCGGCAAGCCGTCGGTCGTCTTCGTCGGCCGGATCACCCGCCAGAAGGGCGTCCAGTACCTGCTCGAAGCCGCCAAGGCGTTCGACCCGAGCGCGCAGCTCGTGCTGTGCGCCGGTTCGGCCGACACGCCCGAGCTCGGCGCCGAGGTCGCGCGCCGCGTCGATGAGCTCAAGGCCACCCGCGAGGGTGTGTTCTGGGTCGAACAGATGCTGCCCAAGCCCGAGGTCATCCAGATCCTCAGCCACGCGACCGTCTTCGCCTGCCCGTCGATCTACGAGCCGCTCGGCATCGTCAACCTCGAGGCGATGGCGTGCGAGGCCGCGGTGGTCGCCACCGCCACCGGCGGCATCGTCGAGGTCGTCGTCGACGACGAGACCGGGTTCCTGGTCGACATCGAGCCGGGCGACGACGGCACCGGCGCCCCGCGCGATCCGGCGAAGTTCGCCGCCGACTTCGCGGAGCGGGTCAACACCCTGATCGCCGACCCCGAGCGGGCGGCGAAGTTCGGGAAGGCGGGCCGCCGCCGGGCGGTCGAAGCCTTCGCCTGGCCCGCGATCGCCGAGCAGACGTCGAACCTCTATCGCGCGCTTGGCAACTGACAGCGACGTTCACTCTCAGCACCATCACACCGTAGATTCATGAGAGCCGGCCTCGTGGATGAATGTCCACGGGGCCGGACTTGACCGTCCGGATAACTCCCCTTAAACATCGTGGTACGTCGGCCCGTGAGGGCCGCCGAGGGTCTAACGAAGGGGACTACATGAAGCTGTTCCACGCCGCCGGGGTCGCGGCGTTGCTCGCGTTCGCGACGCCTGCCGTCGCGGCCGCAGCCGGTCCGCCGGCGCCCATCGATGCACAGAACTGGTCGTTTCAGGACAACCTGACCTGGTCTGACTACAAGGCGCTGCCGGGCACGGACTACTCCAATCCGGACGTGCAGCCGACGATCAAGAAGTGGAAGGTCGCGCTCGTCGTGACCGACTTCCCGGACAAGGGGTTCACGGTCTCGCAACCCGCGGGCTCGACGGTCTTCGGCACGCCGACGACCGAGGCACAGAACGTCCCGCGCGAGGACGTGCCGGCGTTCTACCGCGACTTCCTCAACAAGCCGCAGGCGCTGAACCACTTCCAGACGATGAACCGGTACTGGATGGAGGACTCGTTCGGGAAGTACGGCGTGCAGCTGGACTCGTTCGGCCCGTACCGCATGTCCGGACGGTCCTATCAGTACTTCCATGACTACACGACGAGCGCGCACTGCCCGGACGCCGCGAACTACCCGTGCACGCTAGAACTTCCGCACCGACGCTCGCGCGGCCTGGCTGGCCGACGTCGGCGCGGCGAAGATCGCCGAGTACGACAACGTCTTCTACGTCTCCGCCGGGGAGGATCAGTCCTCGACCTGGCAGGAGTTCGGCGAGATGAAGTTCGACACCATGGACGACGTGCCGGACGCGTTCGGCCCGAAGGCCTTCGATCCGTTGCAGACCAACTGGGCTCCGACGCGCTATGTGCCGTGGTCCTCGTGGGCGTCGTCGTCGACGATCTGGCCGAATGCCTCGGGCAACACGTCGATCGAGGCCGAAAGCTCGGGCATGGCGACCTACGCCCACGAGCTCTCGCACAACCTGTCGATCCCGGACAACTACGGCAACCCGTTCGGCACCACCCAGCAGCGCGCCGCCACCGGCATGTGGGACATGATGAGCCGCGGCTCGTTCAATGGTCCGGCCGGCCAGCACACGCGCTTCGAGATTCCGCCGACACAGGGCGGTGCGCTTGGCTCACAGCACAACATGCGCAACAAGCGCTTCCTGAATTTCCTGACCGACGCCGATCTGCTGCGGCTCAACCGCGACGGGCTCGCGACGTCGGGCATGGCGGTCACGGACGTCACCGCGCGTGAGATCGCCCCGACGGGCGGCGAGATCTCCGGCGTCAACATCGTGCTCGACGGCGCCGGTGACAAGGAGACGCCGTGTGACTACCGGGTCGACCCGACCTGCGACGGCGTGCGCACCTCCGGCTCCTCGGTCACCGGCAAGTACAACAACTACACGATGGAGGTCGTGCAGCAGATCGGCTCGGACTCCTTCAGCCCGGGCCACGGCGTCCTGATCTCCAAGACGAAGAACTCGTCCTCGTCCTGCGGCTCGTCGAGCTGCTTCGTGTGGGTCGTCGACGCGCATCCGGAGGACGTCAACAAGGTCGACTTCGTCCTGCCGAACGGCACGCCCAAGCTGGCGACGATCGGCGACGAGCGCCAGAAGAACGACGCGTCGTTCAACGCCGGCCTGAACTCGGGCACCTCGTACGAGTACACCGACGCCGACAACCGCCTGCACTTCTACATCCTCGACAAGCACACCGACGCGCAGGGCATCCTGCACTACACCGTCGGCGTCAAGTCGCTCGACGGCGCGGGCCCGCAGACGCGCGGCGTCGCGCTGGCCGCGCCGCAGCTCGGCAGCGATGCGGGTTACACGACCTGCACGTTCAACCTCTCCAACACGGGCGCCGCGGCGGCCGTGCCGCAGGGCACGCACCCGCAGGACGCCTCGGCGTACCTGAACAACGACATCTACCGCCTGTCGGCGTCGGCCTCCGGCACCGGCTACAGCGCGTACCTCAAGAACGCGTTCGCCACCGCGAAGTTCGGCTCGTCGGTGTCGGTCCCGGTCTACATCGAGAAGGGCACCGGCTCCGGCACGGTCACCCTCGACGCGGTCTCCGAGAGCGACCCGAGCAAGACCGCGTCCGCGGTCTGCACGCTGGCCGACAGCAGCGTCGGCGGCACGGTCGACGCGACGCTGGCGCTGACCATGGGCGACGCCGCGTCGTTCGGCCCGTTCACCCCGGGCCTGGGCAAGGACTACTACGCCACGACCTCGGCCAACGTCGTCTCGACGGCCGGTGACGCGTCCCTCACGGTCGCCGATCCGTCCGCGACGGCCACCGGCCACCTGGTCAACGGCACGTTCTCGCTGCCCGCGGCCCTCCAGGCGACGGGTGCCATCGACGGCACCTACGCGCCACTGCCGACGACGCTGAAGACGTACGGCGGCCCGGTCTCCAACGACCCGGTCACGATCAGCTTCAAGCAGCCGATCGCGTCGACCGACGCGCTTCGCACGGGCACGTACGCGAAGACGCTGACGTTCACGCTCTCCACCACCACCCCGTAGGGGTCTGATTGCGAGCGCCGGCCGTGCCCGCACGGCCGGCGCCTCGGTGTTTAAGCGACACTTGCGCGGTCCTACATTTCCAAGCCCGGGGGAGAGACCCAATGGCTGAGAGCGTGTACCGCGTGACCGAGGTCATCGGCGTGTCGAGCGACTCGTGGGAGGCCGCCGCGAAGGCTGCGGTCGACACCGCCGCGAAGACCGTCCGCGACCTGCGCGTCGCCGAAGTGGTCCGTCAGGACGTGACGATCGGGGATGGCGGCGTGGTCAACTTCCGCGTCCGGCTCGCGATCTCGTTCAAGTACGACAGCGGCGACTAGCCGCAGCCTGCTCGCGCGGGTTCAGCGCCCGAAGGTGCGCATGAACTCGCGCGAGCGCGCGCGCAGGTCGCCGACCAGTTCGCGGACCTCGGCGAGCCCGGCGCGCAGCTCAGGGTCGCCGACCTCGATCGGCCGCAGCGAGTCCTGCAGGTCGATCAGCGTGCCCTCGGCCTCGTCGACGGACTCGACGGCGCGCTCGAGGAAGACCTTCACGCCCTGCGACGGCAGGCCGGCGGACGGCTGGGTGAACGTGCGCCCGGGCAGCCCGTAGCGGCTCGCGAACGCCGCGTGCGTGCGCTGCGCGCGGCCGTAGGCCGTCTGGACACGCCGGAAGAGCTCCTCCTCCAGCTTGTCCGCGCTGCGCTCGTCGAGCAGCTCGTAGGCGGCGGCCAGCGCGGCGAGCGCCATGCCGATGTGGTCGATCGCCTCGGCGATGTCGTCCAGGAGGTACTGCCGTGCTTCAGCGGTGATGTACGCCATCAGGTTGGCTCCAGGTTGCGCGTGGACCACCACTCCTCGCCGTAGTCGATCGTCAGTTCCTCGCCCGCTTCGACGTCGCGCAGCGTGACGAACGTGATCAACCTCGGCCCTTCCTGGATGTACTCCAGGTTGGCTTCGTAGGAGTGGTTGTAAAGCATGCCGTAGCCGAGCAGGAGGATGACCTCGTTCTCATCTTCTGAGGAGCCGAAGACGTAGTCGCCCAGCCGGCCGCTGACCTGGTCACCGGGCAGCTCGAGCGTGTGACAGGACTCGACCGCGTCGCCCTTGGCGAACGCGCGCGTGGCGTACACGCCACGACCATGACGGCCGTCCTTGATCTCCAGTCCCTCTGGCACGGGCGCTGACCTTAGCCGCCGCGGCGTCCGCGAGCGGTCAGAACGTGAGGCGGTGCTGGGTGACGGTGAGCCGTTCGCCCGCGACGGCGACCGCCCCGACGTAGCCCTCGTCGAGCTCGAGGTCGGCTAGCGCGTGACCGTGGGGGGCACTGGTGTCGAACGCCTCCGGCGCCCAGCCGAGGCCGCCGCCGATCGCCTTGGCCAGGGCCTCCTTGCGGCACCAGATCCGCAGCAGCTCGACATGCCGGTCGTCGCCGGTCAGCGCCGCCCGCTCCCCGTCGGTGAGCGTGCGCTCGATCGCTCGCGACCGGCGATCGGTGCGCTCGACGTCCACGCCGACCTCCGCCCCGTGAGCGAGGGCGATCAGCGCGCGGTCACCGGAATGACTGTGGTTGAACCGCAGCGGCACACCGGAGAGCTCCGGCTTGCCGTGTGAGCCGGTGGTGATCTCGACATCGGTCGGCGGCGTCCCGAGCCGGTCGCCGAGCACGATGCGCAGCCCTGCCCGGGCGACGACCCAGCGCGTCGCGGCCGCCATCCGCGTGGCCCGTTCGAGTTCGTCGCCGGAGAGCAACCCCTCCAGGTGTGCGACGACCTCGGGCGGTTGGGCCAGCGTGACCGACCAGACATCCACGGCAGGCATCCGATCGAGCGTAGCTGTAATACACTCTGCCTTGTCAATATCAAGGATGATTGACAACAGTAGGGAAGGGCGCCTGGCACCGCGGGCGTCGACTTCCTGTTCCCACCCACATCAGGGCCATTCCGGTCCCCCTAAGTCGGAGCAGCGATGAATCGACGCAGCATCCTCATACCCGTCGCGGTTCTGGCCGCGACGGTCGCAGCCAGTCCGGCGTCCGCCACCGACGGCAACGGCTGGCGGTGCATCAGCCCGTTCGCCAACTTCACGAATTCCACCTACCCCGAGGATCCCCCGGCCCCCGGGGCGGTCCTCGACACGCTCGCGATCGACGTGACCCGGGAAGACAGCGCTCCCCTGACCGCGATCCCTGGCCACAGCCTGCCGCTGCGCGACCTGAAGCTGAAGCTGAGGTTCACCGACGCGCGCGTCGTCGAGCAGATGTACCGTCGCACCGGCGGCGCGGGCTCCAGCTACCGCGGCATCCCGTGGCAGCAGGCGGCCGACACGTCGCGGACGTTCTCGATCCGCCAGAACCCGGCCGATGCGGACACGGACTATTGGTCCTACAACGCCGGCACCAACGCGACGCCGAACTGGGTCTACGCGGACAAGATCACGGTCGCCAACGAGCCGCCGAAGATCCGCGACGCGAACACCACCGAGAACACCACCTTCACGTACGCCGCACCGACGCTGTCGTTCGCGCATCGCTACCTCTCGCATACCGGGAACAGCCAGTTCCCGCTCGACGCCTGGGTCGCGATCTCTGCGTCCAACACGGCCGAGGGCAGTCAGGTCCTGCCGGTCAAGGGGTACTGGACCGTCAACATCAAGGACGCCACGCCGGGCTCGCCGACCGCGCCCGCGAACTACGCCAACGACGAGGTCATCGCCACGATCGAGGACGTCGCGCTTGACCTGCCGCGGACGAACTGGACGCCGACCGGCGCCGGTCCGGTCACGTTCCAGATCGCGCCCGCCGGCCACATGGGCGTGGTGCAGATCGAGTCCAAGGGCTATGACCGCGCGGGGTACAACACCCCGCTGAACGTCAAACCGTTCGGCAGCGTCTTCGTCCGCGCGCAGACGGAGTCCTACGGCGCCAGCAACGACTGCGTCCCGGGATCGATCACCGTCAAGGACACTTCGATCGCCGCGTCCTTCTGGGGCGACGCCGACCCGATCGCGCTCGATCCGGAGGTTGGCCAGGTCGGCACCCCGGGCATGCTCGGCACGACCCAGGTCAAGGGCGCCAGCGGCCGCTACGCCTTCGGCACCGAGAACCTGCCGGCCCCGATCGCGGTCGCCGCGCTGCCTCCCATCGTCGTGCCGGTCGCCACACCCGCTCCCGCGCCCGCTCCGGCGCTGGTGGCGGTCAAGCTGGCCGGCAAGTCCACGCTGAGGCCGTCCAAGAGCGGAGCGCTCGCGGTTGACGTGACCAACCCGAACTCGGTCGCGGTCAGGTACAAGCTGTCGGTCAAGACGGCGAGCAAGTACAAGGCCGGGAAGACGCGCAAGGCCGTCACCGTCGCCACCTCGAGGACCGTCACGCTCGCCCCGGGCGCGTCGGGCGTCAAGGTCAAGCTCACGCGCGCGGCGAAGAAGCTGCTCAAGCAGCGCAAGTCGGTCAAGGTCAAGGTCACGCTGGCGCCGGTCTCCGGCGGCAAGGCGCTCACCAAGACGATCACGCTCAAGCGCAAGTCCAACCAGTAGCCGGTCAGCAGTGAACCGGTCCCTCAAGCGAGTGGCCGCCCCAGCGGCGGCCCTCGCGCTCGCCGGCGCCCTCGCGGCGCCGGCGAGCCCCGCCACGGCGTTCCCGCCATCGAGCTTCGCGAACGTCTGCCAGTACAGCTTCGACCGGCTCTGGCGCGCCGTGCCGATGGTCTTCAGCGGCCGGCTCACGGCCGGTTCGGGTCAGGAGCTGGGGCAAGGTGCCGAGCTCGCGGTGGGCGACAGCGTCCAGTTGCGCGACGGTGCGGTGTCGGCCACCCTCCCGTCGTGGATCGTCCCGTACGCCTACGAGGCGGACATGATCCCCGAAGGCGACGGCGAATTGCCGGTGCGGGCGTGGCTCGCGCTGGAGGCGAGCAACACCGCCGAGGGCGTCACGGCGGCGATCCCACTGCACACGGTCGCGCGCACGCACGTGGTGCTCACGTCCAGCGGTCTGGTCGACGAGGAGCGGTCGTCGATCGTCGTCGAGAACGCCCCGATCCCGACGCAGACGTGGACGGCGACCGGAGGCGAGGTGCAGGTGCGCCAGGCCATGGGCGAGTCCCTCGGCCCCCTACCGGTCGGCCGCGACGGGGCGAACGTCCGTGTCCGCGGGAGCCTCTACGTCGAAGCCACCCTGACCTTCCCGTCCGGGGAGACATTGCGGCTGTACCTCGACTGCCTGCAGGGGGAGCAGACGTCGACCAGTGGTGAGGCGCAGACGGACGCACAGCCGGGCACGCTGGGAGCGCCGATCCGCGTGCCCGGGTTCGCCGGGACGCTCAGCACCGGAGCGGCGTTCCCCGGTCGGGTCGAAGCGGATCTGGCCACGGGCACGGGGCCGGGTCGCGTCGACACGGGCCAGCAGGCGATCCTGCGCGGGGCGAACCTGCGCGTGCGGCTGACCGACGACCAGCGCGAGGCCTGGCTCGAGGACGCGACGAGCGTGCCGATCGCGGTCGAGCTGCTGCTCCACGGCGCGCGGAGCGTCGATGGGGCGCAGGAGACCTCGCTCGCGAAGACCGTCACCGTGCCCGCCGACGGCGCCGCGCTGATCGACCTGCCGCTGCCCGAGACGACGTGGACGGCGGCCGGCGCGGAGGGCATCGACATCAGCGGTGATCGAGTGATCGCCCTGCGGGCGACGGTCGGCGCCGGAACGCGGACGCTCACGCTCACGCGCATCTCGACGAGCGACCCCTATCCGTTCGCACGGTTCCTGCGGGCGGCCGCTTCGCCGACCCCGCCGCCGGTGGCCACCGCAACGCCGGTTGCGACGGCTTCGGCGCGCGCGGCTCCGGCCGTGATCGCGACCGTGACGCCGAAGCCCGCACCCCCGGCGGTCTCCAAGGTCTCGGTGCGCTCCACGAAGCTGAAGGTGGCCTCGCGGCGCGTGGCGGTCTCGCTGCGCTGCGCGGGGTCGTCCGCGTGCAAGGGCACGGTCCGGCTACGGACAGCGTCGAAGGTGAAGCTGGGCAAGCGGGCCAGGCGCATCTTCTCGCTCACGCGGGCGGTGAAGTATTCGCTGGCGGCGGGCCGGACGGTCAAGGTCAAGCTCTCGCTGTCGAAGGACGGACGCTCGCTGATGGCCCGTCGTCGTTCACTCGGGGCCAGCCTCGAACTGCGGCCCAGCGACGGCGCCATGACCAAGCGCAGGCTGAAGCTCTCCAAGTGACGGCGCTACCCGCCGCCGGCGACGAGCCGGCGGCGGGCGTCGTCATCGAGCAATGGGCACGAGAAGCACTTCACCGCGATCGGGGTGCGGTAGTACAGGCAGCAGCCCGCGCGGACGTGCAGCAGCAGTTCGTGCGTGCCGAGGTCGAGCATGCGCAGCTCGGCCTTGCCCTCCAGCAGTTCGAACGCGCGTGGGCCGGCGTTCGTCATCTGCGCGATCCACGCGATCGCGGCTTCGAGCCGGTCGTCGGCGCTGCGCCAGAGCGCTTTGCGTGGACGCCTCGTCGTGTCGTGGACCGCGTCGATCAGCGGTGTCAGGTGCTCGCGGGCCAGCAGCTCACGTACCGTCTCCAGGTTCGTGGCCTCGTTTGCCGCTGGGGCGTGCAGCGTGATGCCGTTGCCGTCGGGCGGCTCGTCACCGATCCACACGAGGACGTTGTCGGCACGCAGATCGGGCGGCTCCGTGTCGTTGAGCAGCGCGGTGGCGGCCGGAACCGCGAGCCGCCAGGTGACGACTTCGACGAGCCGCTGCCCCTGGATGTCGAGGCGGCCGGTGCCCAGCGAGGCGCCGCAGAGCGCGAGCGCCGCTTGTAGTTGCGGACCGGCGAGCTCGGCGGTCGACGCCCAGCCGGACGCGGGCACTAGTTCAGGCGGGCGCTGACCCGGCGCAGGCGCTGCTCGGCCTCGGCCATGTCCTCGAAGGGGAGCGTGCAACGCAGGCGCGCGACCTTCAGCGCTCGCGCGAGGTCACCGTCGCGCTCGTAGCGCGGCTGCAGCAGGTCGAGCAACTCGGCGGCGAGCTGGTGGCCGCAGCGCCAGTTCATCGGCCCGAGCGTGCCGGCGTCGACGAGCCGGCCCGTCGAGGGGTCCAGGACGAGCGGCTCGGTCAGGCGCTGGTGGGCGATGAAGTGGCCCTGCTCACCGGCGACGATGCCGAGCGCAAGACCGGCGCGGCGGCCGATCTCGGCCAGCACGATCGCGACGATGACGGGGTGGCCGTGGCCACGCTCGAGCACACGGTCGATCAACAACTCGCCAGGACCGCCGCCGTGGCGGGGGCACAGCGCGGTGTTGGTCACGGCTTCGCCGAGCGCGCGCAACTGCGCCTCGGGCTCGCTCTCGAGCTCGGCCAGCACGGCCGCACCCAGTGCACACAGCGCACGCTCGACGCGGTCGGCGTCGAGATCTCCGAGCTCCCAGGCCAGCGAGGCCGCGAGCTCGGCGGGCGGGGGGCAGGTGACCGACGCGTGGAGCCGGAACGGCAGGGTGGTGGCCCGCCCGCGCACCGCTGTTCGTCTGTCGCTGCTGCTCACGTCCGACCTCCGCAGAGCTTCGCTGCATCCCTGGGCGCCTCGGCTGAGTGCGCCTCTTAGGGGACCCTAACAAAATCCGACGCCGAGGATCGGATTACGCTTCAATGTGCCGACCAAGCTACTTGGCGATTGGTGACAAGCATGCTTGATCAGGACCGTTTGATGACATTGACCACAACCCAGCACGTGTCCTCCGCGCCTCACGGCGCGGCGCCCGCCAGCCTGGCAGGGCGGCTTGCCGCTGCGCAGACGAGCGCCGTCGTGACCTTCGCCGGCCAGGGCGTCGACGTGCTCGACGAGCTCGCGGCGCTCGTCGCCCAGCGGCCCGAGTTGCGCACCGGGGTCACCTTGGGGACCGAGGTGCTGACCGCGGTCGCGCGTTCGGAGCCCGCGCTGGCGCGTGGGGGATACCGCCACGGCGTGGACGTCGCCGCGTGGGTGCTCGATCCCGACGGGGCGCCGCCGCTGGCGTACTTGCGCGGCGCCGCGGTCGCCTATCCGCTCAGCCTGCTCGCGCAGGCGCTGCTGTGGCGGGCGCTGTACGCGGATGCTCTGGGCGACGCGGTGCGCGCCGGTTCGATCCGCGCGCTGGCAGGGCACTCCCAGGGGCTGCTCGCCGCGCAACTGGTCGGCGAGGCGCCGGAGGGCGTCATCGACGATGCGCTGCTCGCCCGTCATCTCGAGCGCGCCGCGATCCAGGGGTTGATCATGTCCGACGCGGCCGCCGGGCGCTCGCCGATGGCCGCGATCGACGGCGTCGCGGTCGCGGTTCTGGAGCCGCTGCTCGGCGACGTGACGATCGCGCTCGTCAACACGCCCACGCGCGTCGTCGTCTCCGGTGCCCCTCCGGCGCTCGACGCGCTGCGCTCGCGCCTGCGCTCGCAGGCGCGCCGCGAAGCGGCCGAGCGCCGGGACGGCCGCCGCGGGGGCGCGCCGCTGCGCTTCGAGTGGTCGCCGCTGGGCGTCGACGTGCCGTTTCATTCCCCGGCTCTGGCGTCGCCGCTGGCGGATTTCGAGCAGTGGCGCTCATCGGACGCTGGGCCGACCTGGGGGCCGGTGCTGGGCGTCGTCGGCGGGGTGGCGCGCTCGCAGTTCACCGAGCCGGTGCGGTGGGATCGTGTCGCCGCGGCCATCGTCGAGACCGGCGCCGACTGGGTGCTCGACCTCGGACCGGGCACCGCGGTCGCGCGCATGACCGCGGAGAACCTGCGCGGCACCGGCGTGCGGACACTCGCCCTGGCCTCGCCCGAGGGACGGCGCGTGCTGACCGCGCCCGGAGCCGCGCCGGCGGCGCGCGACCTCGCGTACGCGTCGCTGGCACCGCGGGTGGTCGAGCTGCCCGGCGGCCGGCGCCATCTCGACACGCGCTACACGCGGGCCACGGGCCGCCCGCCGGTGATCCTCGCCGGGATGACGCCGACGACCGTCGATGCCCCCATCGTCGCCGCCGCCGCGAACGCCGGCTACATGGCCGAGCTGGCCGGCGGCGGTCAGCCGGACCGGCGCACGTTCGCACTGCGCGTCTCGGAGCTCGCGACGCTGCTCGAGCCCGGGCGCGAGGTCGCCTTCAACACGCTGCTGCTCGACCGGCATCTGTGGGAGTTGCACATCTCGCACGACGCGCTGCTCTTCGGCGCGCGGCGTGCGGGAGCACCGTTCGCCGGGCTGACGGTATCGGCCGGCATCCCAGACGTGGACGAGGCGATCGCGCTGCTCGACCGGCTCGCCGGCGAGGGCATGCGCGTCAACGCCTTCAAGCCCGGAACCGCCGAGCAGGTGCGGCGGCTGCTGGCGATCGCCGACGCCGCTCCGCACCACACGATCGCGGCGCATCTCGAGGGCGGCCGCGGCGGCGGGCACCACTCGTGGGAGGACCTCGAGGAGCTGCTGCTGGAGACCTACCACGAGCTGCGCCGGCGGCCGAATGTCCTGGTCTGCGCGGGCGGCGGCATCGGCACGCCCGAGCGCGCCGCCGATCTGTTGTGCGGGACGTGGGCGCTGGCGCACGGAAGGCTGGCGATGCCGGTCGACGCGGTGCTGGTCGGAACCGCGGCGATGGCCTGCCTTGAGGCGACGGCGTCGCCGCAGGTCAAGGCCGCGCTCGTCGCGGCCGGCGGCGCTCGCGGCTGGGTTCCGCGCCGCGGCGTCGAGGGCGGCGTCACCTCCGCCCGCAGCAACCTCAACGCCGACATCCACCTGCTCGACAACTCGGCGTCGCGAGCGGGCCACCTGCTCGAGTCGGTCGCGGGCGACGAGGCCGCGGTGGACGCACGGCGCGAGGAGATCATCGCCGCGCTCGCTTTGACGGCCAAGCCGTACTTCGGCGAGCTGCCGGCGATGACGTACCTGTCGCTGCTGGAGCGCTTCCACGAGCGCTGCGCGATCGGGGCGCTTCCGGCGCTACGACGACGGCGCCTGGGGCCACCCGAGCTGGCGCTCGCGCGCGGCGGCGCTCTACCGGCGCTTCGCGGCGCGGCTCTCGGTCGCGGAGTCGGGGCCGGTCTCGGTGGACGTCGATCTCGACGATCCGGCGGCGGCGTTGCTTCGCTTCGCCTCGGCGTACCCGTCCGCGGAAACGTCCTTGTTGCACCCGTCCGATGCGCAGTTCTTCCTCGAGGTCTGCGACCGCCCCGGCAAGCCGGTCCCGTTCGTGCCGGTCCTGGATGGCGAGGTGCGCCGCTGGTACATGGCCGACGGGCTCTGGCAGGCCCAGGACGACCGTCTCGAGCGCCGACGAGGTGTTCGTCATCCCCGGTCCCGAGGCGATCGCGGGGATAGAGCGCGCCGACGAGCCGATCGCCGAGCTGCTCGCCCGCTTCGAGGCCGTCGCGATCTCGCGCTCCGTCTCGCGGCTTGAGGAGCGCGTGCGCCTCGCCGCCCCCGGCCCCGCGCCCGCACCACTCGCGGACCTCGTCCGCGGCGACGGCCCCGTCGCCGCGTTGTGCGCCGCGCAATGCGTGGTCAGCGACGACGGCCGCACCCACCCGAACCCGCTCTGGCGCTTGGTCGCGCCGGGCGACACGATCTCCGAGCGCGACGGCACCGTCGTCATCCGCCCGTCCTCCGCGACCGCCGAGCGCGTGACGCTGGAGCGAGACGGCAACGACGCGATCGTGACGGTCGACACCGCCGCCACCGCCCCGCTCGTCCTGCGCTTTCGCCCGCTACCGGGAGGCGCCGAGGCGTCCGCCGGCCGGCGGCGCCGCCCTCCGCGTCGCCGTCCGGCGGGGCCGCGTCCGTCCTCCGCGCGCGTCGCTCTCCGGCGCGTCGGCGTCGCCTTCCGGCGCATCGCCATCCGTCGCGTCGCCGGCTACAGCGTCGCGCGCCGCCGCGTCCCCTCACGCGGTCCGCGAGATCGGCGGCGACGCCTCGCGTGCAGCCTTCGCCGCGACCGCTCTCACGGACGGGCGCCCGCCCGCCGTCGATGACCCACTCCAAGGGCTGACCGTGCCGTGGTCATGCCCCCCGAGCTGCGCGCGCGCGTACCGGGTCGCGACGGGCGCGGCGCACGATGGCGTCCCGGTCGACGTCGCGCTCACGCTCGCCTGGCCCGCGCTGACCGCGCTGCTCGCCTTCCCGGAGCTCGCCGCCCGGCTTCCGGAGCTCGTCCACGCGTCGCACGCCGTCCATCCGGGCGAGGCGTGGCCGCCGCGCGCCGGTGAGACCGGGACGACCGAGGCGCGGCTCGTCGAGCTCGCCGATCCGGCGGGCGCACCGACGCGCCTGCGCTGCCTCGCCCGCCTGAGCAGCGCGCGCGGCACGCTCGCCGACGTCGAGGCCGAGCTCGCGATCCTCGGCGACGCGCCGGCGACGCCGTTCGCGCTCCGCCGCCGCGACGTCCACGACCTCACGATCACGCTCACCGAACCCGGCGACGCCGACTTCCTCGCCGCCCAGCCCTGGCTGCGACTGACCGCCGAGCTCGCGACCGGCGACGTCCTGCAGGTGCGCGCGGAGACGACCGTCGACGTGCCGCACGACGGCGCGCCGCGCTGGTCCGCGAGCGGCACCGTCGAGCGCGCGGGCGCGACGCTGGGCGCGATCGCGGGCGGCGACGCCGCGTCGCCGCCGGACGCCGCCGCCCGGCTCGTCCGCGGCCGCTGCGCCGGACTCGGTCGCCCCCGCCGCGCCCGGCTCGTCCGCCGCCAACCCCGTCGCGGCCGTGCTCGCGCTCCTCGCTCCGGCCGGCCCCGAGCGGTCCCGCGGCCCGCTCGCACACTCGCCGTGGCTGAGGACTCGGCGCCCGCTTCGATGGAGGCCTTCGCGCGGGTCGGTGGCGACCGCAACCCGCTCCATCGCTCCGTGCTCGCCGCGCGCATGGCCGGCCTGTCGCGCCCGATCGTGCACGGGGCGTGGACGGCCGCGCGGGCTTCGGCGTTCGTCGTCGACGAGCTGTGCGGCGGCGATGCGTCGCTGCTGCGCGACTGGAGCGTGCGCTTCCTCGCGCCCGTGCCGCTCGGCGCGCTGCTCGACCTCGAGGCCACCCGGGTGGCGGTCGTCGGCGGCAGGCGGGTCGTGCAGGTGCGGGTGCGCGTGGGGGAGACCGACGTCGCGCTCGGCGAGGCGGTCGTCGACCACCTTCCCACCGCGCTCGTGTTCCCCGGACAGGGGATCCAGCGGACGGGGCTCGGCGCCGACGGACGTGGGCGTTCACGCGCCGCACGCGCGGTCTGGGAGCGAGCCGACGCGCACACCCGCGAGCGGCTCGGGTTCTCGCTGCTCGACGTGGTCGAGCGCAACCCGCGCGAGCTGCGGCTCGCCGACGGTCGCGTGCGCCGCCATCCCGACGGCGTGCTCTTCCGCACCGAGTTCACGCAACCGGCGCTGCTCGCGCTCGCGGCCGCACAACTCGCGGAGCTCCGCGCCGAGGGCGCCGTCGGTGAGCACGTCATCGCCGCAGGGCACAGCGTCGGCGAGTTCGCGGCGCTGCACGCGCTCGGCGCGCTGGAGCTCGAGAGCGCGCTGGAGCTCGTCCACCGCCGCGGCGAGGCGATGCAGGCGCACGTCCCGCGCGACGCGGGCGGCGCGTCGCGCTACCGGCTCGCCGTCGTCGACCCGTCGGGGGCGGACATCGAGGCGTTCGTCGGCGACGACCCCGTCGAGATCGTCAACCACAACGCGACCGGCCGCCAGTACGCGGTGACCGGCACCGTAGAGGCGATTGCGGCGCTCGAGGCGCGGCTCGGCAAGCGCGCGGTGCGGGTGCTGCCGGGGATCGACGTGCCGTTTCACTCGTCGGCGCTTCAGGGTGCCGTGGCCGAGCTGCGCGGCTACGTGCAGGCGGCGGCCATCGACCCCGAGCCGCTGGCCGGCCGCTGGGTGCCGAACCTCGTCGGCCGTCCGTTCAGCCTCGATCCGGGCTTCGCGCCCGAGCTCGGCACCGACTCCGCTCAGGTCGTCGTCGAGCTGCTGGCCCGCCAGCTCGCCTCGCCCGTACGCTGGATCGAGACGCAGCACGCGCTCGTCGACGCGCTCGGCGTGCGCCGCCTGATCGAGGTCGCGCCCGCGCACGCGGACGTGCTGAGCGGCTTGGCACGGATCACGCTGGCCGACGGCGACACCCGGCTACTGCACACGGAGCGCGATCGCGATGTCGTGCTCGACCGCGACGTCGTCCTCCAGGAGGAGCGAGCGGAGGTGTCCGCCCCGGTGGCGGTGCCCACCGGGGCGGACACGTCCGCTCGCTCGGCTGGCGCCGATCATACGGTGGTCGCCGACCGGCCTGTCGATGCCGGCAGCGCGCTCGAGTTCGTGCTCGCGCTCCAGGCACGTGTGCGGCTGGACCAGCTCGATCGCTCGGAGACGCTCGACGAGCTCTTCCAGGGCGTGTCGTCGCGGCGCAACCAGGTCCTGATCGACCTCGGACGCGAGTTCGGACTCTCCGGTGCGGAGGGCGTCCAGCGCCACTCGATCGGCGATCTCGTGAAGTCGCTGCGCGAGCAGGGCGCGTCGTATCGCTTCCCCGGCGCCTACCTGCGCGAGGCGCTGGCGGCGGGCCTGACCCGTGCCGGGCTCTCGCGCGGGGACAGCGTTGCCCGACTGGCGTCGGTCTGGGCCCTCGGCCCGGGGCTCACCGAGCACGTCCTCGCGCGCGCCGCGCTCGACACGCGCCCCGGCCCGTCGGCCCGTGGCGGCGAGCTCGCCCGCCTGGCCTCCGGCGAAGGACTGCTCGAACGTGCGGTCGAGCTCACCGCGAGCGATCTCTCGTTGCCGCTCGCGCGCGTCGCGGCCGTCGAGCAGGCGGCGGCGCCGGTGCTCTCGGGCGAGGCGGGCACGAAGCTCGAGGACGCGCTGCTCGGCTCCGCCCGCGCGCTCGCCGTCGGCCTCGGCCGCCCCTTCGCCGAGGTTGGCGAGCCGCTCGCGGACGCCGATCCCGACGCGGCGCGCCTCGCGCTGTTGGACGCCGAGCTCGGCTCGGCGCGCGCGAGCGAGATCGCCCCGCGCTTCGACGCCCGTCGCAACGTGCGTTTCGCGTCCGCGTGGGCGAGCGCCCGCTGGGACCTCGTCACCGCCTACCACGACGCGGTCGCCGGTCGGCTGTCGCTCGACGCGCTGGCCGAGGAGGCCGACCGCCTCGCGGCGCACGCCGCCGAGCCGCCGCTCGCCGCCACCGCGGCCTGGCTCGCCGCCCGCGCCGAGACGCGCGGGTTCCCGGACATCGCGGCGACGATGCGCGCGCGTCGCCGCGCCGCGCGTCGCCGCGCCGCGCGTCGGCGCGTCGCGCCGCGCCGCCGACTCGTCGGCCGCCGCGGAGCGCCTCGCTGCCATGCCGCGATGGGCGCCATTGCCGCTGCGACCCGGGCGTCCGACAGTCGCGATCGGGCCGGATGGCGTCCCGGGTCTCGGCACCGTCGAGGACCCATCGCGCCCGAGCGATCTCATCGAGGGGCTCGCCTCGGGGGCTCCTGACGCGCCCGTCAGCGCGCCGCCCGAGGCTGCGGCGGCGCTGGCCGAGGCGCTCGGCCGCGCGCTGAAGAACTCGCCGGATCTGCGCGCCGAGGTCGCGGTCGTCACCGGCGCCGCGCCCGGTTCGATCGCCGCGGCGCTCGTGCGGCGGCTGCTGCGCGGCGGGGCGACGGTGGTCGTCACGACCTCCACCGACATGCCCAAACGGCGGCGGTTCTACCGCGAGCTGTACCGGACCTCCGCGGGTCCCGGCGCGGAGTTGCATGTCGTGCCGGCCAACCTCGCGTCGTTCGCGGACATCGACGCTCTCACCGAGTGGCTGCGGCAACCGGGCGGCGGGCGGCGCGGCCGCGACGACCTCCGGATCGATCCGCTCACGCCGACGCTGCTCGCGCCGTTCGCCGCATTGCCGACGACGGGCGATGCCTCCGAGGCCGGGGCCGCGTTCGAGACCGCGCTGCGGCTCCAGCTGCTCGGCGTGCAGCGGCTCACGGGGGCGCTCGCACAGCACGCCCCGCTCACGGTTGTGCTCCCACTCTCGCCCAACCACGGCGCGTTCGGCGGCGACGGTCCGTACGGCGAGACGAAGGCGGCGCTCGAAGTCATGCTGCGGCGCTCGCGCAGCGAGTCCTGGGGCCGTTGCGACGCGGTTGATCGCGCCGCGCATCGGCTGGGTTCGGGGCACCGGCCTGATGGCGGCGAACGACGCGATCGCGCCGCTGGTCGAGGAGCGGCTCGGCGTGCGGACGTTCGCCGCCGATGAGATGGGCTGGCTGCTGACGGCGATGCTCGAACTGCGCGGGCAAGCGCCGATCGAGCTCGACGCCTCCGGCGGCCTCTCGGCGATCACCGATCTGCGCGGCGCGCTGGAGCCGCTCGCGGCCGAGCTGCGTGAGCGCTCTGCCCGCAACGCGCGCCGCCACCGGCTCGAGCGGTCGATCCGCCCGCAGGCCGACGAATCCCAGATCGAGGCGCTGCCGTCACCCGGCACCGACGCCGCGCCGCGCGGCGGCACGCACCTGCCCGTACACGGCCTGGCGCCCGAGGACCTGGTCGTGATCGTCGGCACCGGCGAGCTCGGGCCTGGCGGCACCGGCCGCAGCCGCTTCGCGCTGGAGCTCGACGAGCTCGATTCACCGGGCGTCGTCGCGGAGCTCGCCTGGCTCACCGGGCTCGTGCGCTTCGAGCTCGATCGCTATCGCGGCCGCTGGATCGACACCGGCAGCGGCGACGAGGTGCCCGAGGAGCGGCTCGCGGAGCGGTACGCCGAACCGGTCGCCGCGCGCGTCGGGGTCCGGGCGCTCGAGAGCGACGGGACGATCGACGTCGCCGGCCATACGGTGCTCGCCCCGGTCACGCTTGAACGCGAGCTCGTCTTCGAGGTCGCCACCGAGGACGAGGCGCGCGCATTTCTCGCCGAGGACCCGGAGCGCACCGAGGTCAGACAGGACGCCGAGCGCTGGCGCGTCAGACGGCTCCCGGGCGCGCAGATCCGCGTCCCGCGCGTCGTCGCCCATACCCGCCGCGTCGCCGGTCAGCTCCCGACCGGCCTCGACCTCGCCCGCTTCGGCGTCCCCGCGGACCTGATCGCGACCGCCGACCGGATGGCGCTCGTGAACCTCGCGTGCACCGTCGAGGCCTTCGCCGACGCCGGCCTCGAGCCCGAGGAGCTGCTCGACGCGGTCCATCCGGCCCGCGTGGCCAACACGCAGGGCGCGGGCATGGGCGGGATGGCGTCGCTGCGGCGCCTGCTGCTCGACCACCTGCTCGCCGGCGAGCGCCAGAACGATCGCGTGCAGGAGGCGCTCGGCAACGTCGTCGCCGCGCACGCGGTCCAGACCTACCTCGGCTCCTACGGCCCGATGATCCACCCGGTCGGCGCGTGCGCGACCGCGGCCGTCTCGCTCGAGGTCGCGCACGACAAGATCACGAGCGGCGGCGTGCTCGCCGTGCTCGCGGGCGGCTTCGACGATCTCACGCCCGAGGGCATGGTCGGCTTCGGCGACATGGGCGCGACCGTCAGCAGCGACGAGCTCGACGCTATGGGACTGGACCCGAGCGAGGCCTCGCGCGCCAACGACGTGCGACGGGCGGGCTTCGTCGAGGCCCAGGGTGGCGGCGCGCAGCTCGTCGTCCGCGGCGACGTCGCGCTCGCACTCGGCCTCCCGGTCCGCGGCGTGCTCGCCTACGCGGGCAGCTTCGCCGACGGCCTGCACACCTCGATCCCGGCCGCGGGCCTCGGCGCGCTGGCGAGCGCCTCGACCCTGAAACGGGCCCTGGCACGTCACGGGCTGAGCGCCGACGACATCGGCGTCGTCTCCAAGCACGACACGTCGACCGAGATGAACGACCCGGCGGAGGCCGACCTGCACGAGCGCCTCCAGGACGCGCTCGGCCGCAGCGCCGGCAACCCGCTGCTCGTCGTCTCCCAGAAGACCGTCACCGGGCACGCGAAGGGCGGCGCCGCGGCCTGGCAGCTCGACGGCGCGCTGCGGATGCTCGACACCGGCGTGGTCCCCGGCAACCGCAACCTCGAGAGCGCCGACCCGCTGGAGCGCGACAACGCGCACCTCACGCTCGGCGACCGCCCGATCCGGCTGGCCGAGCCGCTGAAGGCGGTGCTCGTCACCTCACTGGGCTTCGGCCACGTCTCCGCGGTGCTCGCCCTCGCACACCCCGACACCTTCATCGCCGCGCTGGCACCCGAAACCCGCGCGGACTACCTCGCCCGCGCCGGCCGCCGTCGCGCCGAGGGCGTCCGCCGCCGGCTCGAGACCCGGATCGGCCGCCCGCCGCTCGTCCGCCGCAACGCCGCCGCCCGCCCGGCCCGCGAGACCGAGGCCGCCCAGCTCCTTTATGGGGTCAGACCCCTTGAGTCGACCCCACTCAAGGGGTCTGACCCCTCAACGACCAACGATCGGGATCGGGGTGGATCTGGTCCACGTGCCCGCTTTCAGCGACCAGCTCGCCGACACCGCGAGCGGGTTCGTGGACGGGACGTTCACGGCCGCCGAGCAGCGCGCGGCGAAGGGCGAGCCGCACCGGCTGGCGGCGCGCTTCGCGGCCAAGGAGGCGTTCGTGAAGGCGTGGTCCGGATCACGCCGCGGAAGGCCCCCGGCGCTCGCCGCGCTGGACCTGCGCGAGATCGAGGTCGTCGACGACGGCTACGGGCGCCCTGGGCTCAAGCTCCACGGCGAGGTCGAAGCGGCGGTCGGGGCGGTCGACGCTCAGCTCTCGCTGAGCCACGACGGCCCCGCGGCGATCGCGTTCGTGATCCTCGAACCGATCTAGCGGCCTCGAAAGCGGCGCGTTCAAAGGAGGGAGTGGGGAGCCGATGACGCTACGTGGTGACTGTGCGGCCGACCTCCAAGTCAGCCCCAGGTGCGCTTGGGCGCGTCGAGGTTCAAGCGCCACAGGGCGATCGCCGCGAACCCGGCGGTGAACCCGACGAGGACGGCCAGGGGGCCGAGCACGTCGCCGACGCCGCCGCCTTCGAGGATCGCCCGCTGGTAGCCCTCCATCGCCCAGTAGACGGGGGAGAGCGGCGCGATCGGCTCGATCCAGTCCGGCAGCGAAGCGACCGGCACGAAGCCTCCGCCGAGCCCGCCGAGCACCATCGCCCCGAGGTTGGTGACCGCGTTGACCTGCTGGATCGTCGACAGCGCCGCCGCGGCCGCCAGGCCGGCGGTGAGCACGAGCGCGCCGAAGACGAGCCCGATCAGCACGACGGCCGGCCACGAGCCCGAGACGCGGAGGTCGAGGAAGATCACGCCGAAGCTGAAGAGCACGGCGAACTGGGCGCTGACCAGCAGGGCCGGGACGGCGAGCTTGCCCGCGAGCAGCGCGCGACCCGACAGGCCCGCCGCCCGCAGCCGCGGCCACGTCCGCCAGCCGTGCTCGCGGAAGATGGCGAAGCCCACGACGGCGATCGCGAACGACGCGAAGACGCACGCCATGCCCGGCACGGTCTGTGCGGAGCCGGGTGCGTCGGGGAAGCCCTCGGTCGCGAGCGTCGCCTCCATCGCGTCGCTGAGCAGCGTCATCAGCACGAGCGGCATGCCGACGAGCACCGCCGCGGGAACGGGATCGTGGCGGAGCAGCCGCAGCTCGGTGCGGACGATGCTCATCCGGCTCCCCGCCGTCCGGTCAGCGCCAGGTATGCGGCCTCCAGGGAAGGCCGGATGACCTCGGCGCGGATCACGCCCTCTTCGAGCCCGTGCAGCGAGCTGCCGGGCCGCCGCACGACCCGTCCGTCGGTGAAGGTGACCTCGAGCACGCTGGAGGCGTGGCGCTGGACGAGTTCGGCAATGGTCCCGGACGCGATGATCCGGCCCGCCTCCAGCAACGCGACTCCCGCGCCGAGCGACTCGACCTCCGGCAGGTAGTGCGTCGTATAGACGACCGCGGTCCCGTCTGAGGCGAGCGAGCGGACCGCGTCGAGGATCGCCTCGCGCGTCTGCGTGTCGGCGCCCGCGGTCGGCTCGTCCAGCAGGACCACGCGCGGGCGCCCGACCAGTGCGGCCGCGGTGTGCAGACGCCGCTGCTCGCCGCCCGAGAGCCGACCCGCCGGCGCGGTCGGCGAGCGCACCCAGCACGAACGGCTCGAGCAACGCCTCCGCGCGCCGGCGCACGCGCCCCTGACTGAGCCCGTGCGCCTCGCCGAACGCCCACAGGTTCTCGCGCACCGACAGCGACGGATAGATCCCGATCTCCTGCGGTGCGAGCCCCGGGCGGCCGCTGGAGACGACGACCCCCGCATCTGGCTTCAGCAGCCCGGACGCGATCCCCACGAGCGTCGACTTGCCCGCCCCGTTGGGCCCGAGCAGCGCGAGCATCTCGCCCGCCTGAACCGACAGATCGACGCCGTCCAGCGCCACCCGTGAGCCGTAGCGCTTGACGACCCCGGAGAGCTCGAGGCTCACGCCGACACGCGCCGGCGGCGGCCGGAGAGCCGCTCGAAGTCCTCGCGCTCGCAGACCATGAACGCGGCGCGCTTGTCGGGCAGGTCGATCTCGCCCGCCTTGCGGAAGCCGAGGAAGGCGAGCAGCGAGAGGAACTGGTGGTTGCGCACGTCGGGCTCGCCGACGATCCGCAGCACCCCCGGGCGCTTGAAGAGGAAGCGCACGACGGCGCGGCCGATCGCGACCGAGTAGCGGCCCAGGTGCTCCTCGTCGCCGATCAGCACGTGCGCGCCGATGTCTCCCGGCAGCACCGGGGCGTGCGCGCCCAAGACGTCCCGCGACGGGTCGTAGATCTCGATGTAGCCGACCGGCATGTCGTCCACGAAGCCGAGCAGCGGCGAACGCGCGGGGTCCTCGGTCTGGCGCACGAGGTAGTCGCGGATCCAGTCGCGCGGCCAGTCCATCGCCCAGAACGGGACGACGTGCGGCTTGTGCATCCACGTCCCACAGCAGCTCGGTGTCGTGCTCGGGCAGCGCGGGCCGCGCCCACAGCCGGCGATCGAGCGCGGGCTCGTGTTCGACGTGGACGGCCAGCTCGGGGAGGCTCATGGCGCCAACGGGTTCGTGATCCAGCCCGCCGCTGCGGCGAGCGGGCGCGACGCGTCGTCGGCGTACCCGCGCTCGAGCAGCCGCACGCGGTTCAGGCACAGCTTCACGAACGCGGGCGCGTCCATGTCGAAGAGCCCGAAGCGCGGTTCGAGCTCCGGGAAGCGCGCCTGGTAGCGCGCGACCGACCGCTCGGCGGCGGCCCAGAACGACGCCTCGGGATAGCCCATCCGGTCGTCGAGCAACTCGGCCAGATAGCGGTGCACGCAGACCAGCAGCCCGCCCTGGATCCACTGCACGAGGATCGCCGCCTCGACGCCGTCGCCGAGCGCGCTGCGCACGTCGGCGGGCATGTCGGCGAGCTCCGGGAGCGGGTCGCTGGAGACCATCATGTCGTCGACGAAGTCCTTGACCACGAGCCGCACCGGCACGTCGTCGCGCAGCACGAGCATGCAGTTCTGGCCGTGCGGGGAGAAGGCCGCGCCGTAGCGGTAGAGCACGTGCAGCAGCGGCGGCAGCGTCACCTCGTGCAGGCGCGCGCACCCACTCGTCGACGTGCAACCCGCTGCGCGCGATCAGCGGCTCGACGAACCCGACACCGGCCGGGTCCCGATGCAGCAGAGCGGCCAGCGAGATCGCCCGCTCGCCCGGCGCCAGGTAGCCCTCGACCGACTCGCGCCAGATCGCGCCGAGCAGCTCCGTGTGCTGGTAGGGGACGTCGTCGATCAGCTCGAAGGCGCGGTGCGCGACGCTCACGCTCGCGACCTCGCCGAGCAGGACCAGGCCGGTCTCCCGCAGGAACGCGTCGCCGGCGCAGCGCTCCTGCAGCCATGAGCTCAACGCGGGAGCGGCGAGCGTGCGGTCGCGCGGCAGCCCGCGGTAGACCGACGTGTTGAGGATCGAGAGCGCGAGCTTGATGTGCCGGCGCTCCGGATGATCGGCGTCGGCCAGCGTGCGGATCGACTGCTGCGGCAGGAAGCGCCCGCCGCTGGAGCCGATCAGGCGGATCCGGCCGCGCGCGATGTCGCCCGCGAACAGCGGCTGGATCCGGTTCGTCCATTGCCACGGGTGGACGGGGACGAGCGTCTCGCCCTCGCGCGCCGACAGCCCCACTTCACCAGCCACCGTGGCGTTGTCGAGCCCGCGCGCATCGGCGCCCTCGATCGCCAGCCAGAGCACGCCGACCGGCTGCCCGGACTCCGGCGCGTAGCGCGCCAGGTCGTCGGCTGAGAACCCGACGCGGCCCTTGGAGGCGACGATCCACGGGTGCCCGCGCAGCTCGCCTTCGAGCGTCAAGGCAGCAAGATCGATCAGTTCCGACGACGGCCGCCCGTGCTCGAGCTGGTAGACGTCGGAGTACAGCGTCGAGGAGATCTCGCCGATCAGCCCGGCGGTCGTCGACGGGTCGACGCCGAGCACGGGAGCGCCGATCGCGACCACCTCGGTCGCGTCGGGCAGGGGCACCGAGACGCCGTCGCGCGTGGCGCGCAGCGACGCCGGATCGACCCGCGCGTGGCCCATCGAGTAGCGGCGCGCGCGGTAGTGCAGCGCGAGCGAGCCGTCGAGCGCGAGCGTCCACTCCTCGCCCTCGGTCGGGTGCAGCAGCTCCTCGAACTCCAGCTCCGTCAGCAGCTTCGCGATCAGCTCGCGATTCGCCCGCTCCCAGATCACGCGGCGCGCGATTCGGCCGGCGCCGGCGGCGCACCGAACGACTGGAAGACGTTGCGCTCGCGGACCGCGTAGACCTCGCGGCCGGCGATCGCATTGGCGATCACGGCGCTGCGGTGCGCGCCGAGGCTGAGGTCGGGCGTTCCCACGCCGTGCGTGTGCAGCTCGGCGTTCTGCACGAAGAGCGTCGACGGCGAGCCGTCGCGCAGCCGCAGGCGGTAGTCGAGCTCGACGACGGGGCGTCCGGCGGCGTCGAGCGCGAGCAGGCCGGCGGGCACCGGAAGTGGCGCCGGTGAGTAGCCCGTGGCCAGGATCACGACCTCGGCGTCGTGGGTGAACGCGACGTCCTGATCGAGCTGGTGCAGGTGCAGGCGGCGGCGGCCCTCGACGCCGCGCAGCTCGCAGCGCGCGGCGTAGCGGACGTTGGTCTCGCCGCCGTCGACGCTGCGCCGGTACAGCAGGTCGTAGATGCGCTCCGACGTGCCGGCGTCGATGCCCTTGTAGAGCAGCGCCTGGTTGGCGCGCAGCGCGTCGCGCTTGGCCTCGGGCAGCGCATGGAAGTAGGCCGTGTACTCCGGCGAGAAGTGCTCGAGCCCGAGCTTGGAGTACTCCATGGGAAGAAAGCCCGAGCTGCGCGTGAACCAGTCGACGCGGCCGCGCGCGTTCTCGAGCAGGTCGGCGAAGATCTCCGCCGCGCTCTGGCCGGAGCCGATCACCGCGACCGACCCGGCGCCCAGCGCCCGTTCGCGCTCGGCGAGATAGGCGGAGGAATGCGTGAGCCCGGCGGCGCACTCCGGCAGCCACGGCACGCAGCCGACGCCGAGCACGACCGACTTCGCGCGGTGCTCGACGCCGCGCGACCAGACGGCCCAGCCGCCATCGGCGGGCCGGATCGCGTCGACGCGCTGCGAGAAGCGGCAGGACCCGAGCCGCCCCGCCACCCAGCGGCAGTAGGCCTCGTACTCCTGGCGCAGCACGTGGAAGCGCTCGTGGAAGTAGAAGCGGTACAGCCGGCCCTGCTCGTGCAGATAGTTCAGGAACGAGTACGGGCTCGTGGGATCGGCCAGGGTGACGAGGTCGGCCAGGAACGGCACCTGGATCTCGGCGCCCGGGAGCATCAACCCGGGATGCCAGGCGAACTCGGGCTTGTCGTCGAAGAAGACGGCGTCGACGTCGGTCCTCGCCAGCAGCGCGGCGAGGCCGAGGTTGAAGGGGCCGAGCCCGACCCCGATGACGTCGTGGGAGGTCATCGCTCCCACACGATCAGCGCGGCGCGCTTCTCGGGCAGCGCGAGCGTCTCGCGCACGTCGCCGCCGAGCGCGCGGCAGAACGCG
Organism: uncultured Solirubrobacteraceae bacterium; assembly: GCA_963848475.1. GTDB lineage: Bacteria > Actinomycetota > Thermoleophilia > Solirubrobacterales > Solirubrobacteraceae > Solirubrobacter. The sequence continues at coordinate 575,624 of CAWKDW010000020.1, forward strand.
AGCATGCGCGCGTTGCGCTCGTCGGGCTCGCAGAGCACGCGGTCGCCGTCGGCGAAGAGCCGGGCCAGGATCAACCGGCCGAGCTCGTGGGCCGTGCCCGTCCCGACATGGCTGGCGGCCACGAGCACGTGCCAGCCGCGATCGCCGGGGAGCGCCGCGTAGTGCTCGGCGAGCGGATCCTCGGCGGCGCGGTAGGTCTCGACGTAGGCGAACGGGACGCCGCCGGCGAACGCGATCCACGGCTCGAGGTGCGGGAGTGCGGCCTGCGCGCTCAGGTACTCGCGCACCGTGTCCGGCGTGCCCGCCAGGCCCCACCACTCGGCGATGTGCGGCTCGTTCATCCAGCCGTGCACGAGGTTCAGGTGAACGTCCGGGTCGGCGGCGACGAGCTCGATGCGCACCCGCAGCGGGTTCGGGAGCCGCACGTAGACCGACTGCTCGGCGATGTCGCCGACGAGCTCGTCCATGTCGTTGATCCGCGTGCGCAGGTTGGCCTTGCACGGCCACGTGCTGTCGTCGAGCAGTCGGTCCAGCAGGGTGTGCGGGTAGCGGCCGCCGCGGGCACGCTCGCGCTCCAGCAGCGCGCGCAGGTCGCCGAGCAGGACCGACTCGTCGATGCAGCCGCCGGCGGCGAGCGCGTCGATCACGCCGAGCGCGTTGTTGATGAACGGGTAGTAGACGAGCCGCTCGTCGGCCAGCGCCTCGGGGAAGATCGACTCGCTCGCCTCGCCCAGGCCGGAGATGACCTGGACCATGTCGGCGTGCGCGGCCTCGCGGTGGAAGTAGCCCTGGCTGTCGCGCACGACGCAGCGTTGCGGCCAGCCGCCGCTGAGCTCGAGCAGCGTGTTCTGCTGGTGCGGCTCAAAGCACAGCCCGAGATCGAGATAGAGCCGGATGAGCGAGACGACGACGGCATCCGCGTAGCGCGCGAACCACTCGCGCGCGACGTCCGCCTCGGTGCGGCCGACCGCGAGCGCGCCGACGAGGTTCGCGAGCCGGGAGCGGCCGCCGAACGGATGGTCCTGGCAGAGGACCGCGAGCGCGGTGACGTCCGCGTCGCCGCGCCAGCGGTTCTCGCGCAGCAGCACGGAGAAGCCGTCCTCGCCGGGGATCGAGAGGTACGCGGGGTCCTGCAGGATCTCCAGGCGCGGCGCGATCCGCCGCGCGGCCTCGCCGACCGGCGTCTGCGCCAGGCGAGCGGCCTCGACGGCGCGCCACAGCTCCTTCGGCAGCGAGACGCGCATCGAGTTCGTGACGCGCGCGTGCAGCGAGAACTTGAGCATGTACGGCCACGCGGCGCGATAGACGGTGCGGACCGAGGTGGTCGGCGTGACCCGCTCACCCTCTGGACCGAGGTCGATCACGTCGCCGGATGCGAACACCCCTGCGGCGGCGCGAGCCAGATAGCCGACCTCCCACGGGTGGGCGGGGAGCAGGATCCGCCCGGGCTCGGGCGAGCGGCCGAGCAGGCGCGCCGCCAGCTCCGGCGCGGGGGTGCCGGTCGCGCTGTCGTGGACGATCAGGTCCTCGTTGACCGAGAGCCAGTGCAGCGGGAAGTGCGGGCGCAGCTCGGGCGCGTAGGCCGCCAGCCGGCCGCTCAGGCCCTTGGGCGTCGGATGCAGCGGGTGCCCGAGCAGCAGCGCCTGCTCGGACTCCTCGAACGGCAGCGGGTCCGCGCTCCACAGGCGCGCGACGTCGTCGCGGCGCTCGTCGAGGATGCTCGTGACGGCGGCGAGGCTCTGGCGCACGCGACCGAGCAGCGCCTCGGCCGAGGTGTCGGGGTCCAGCGCCTCGGCCAGCAGGCCTGCGAGCTCCGGCACGGGGAGCGAACGCCCGTCGCGCCGCGCCGGCCCGCGGAAGCGGTGATGGAAGAACGCGGAGCGATGGGCGAGGTCCGCCACGACGTCGCCACCGGGCAACGGCAAGCGGACGCCGTTGGCGTCGAACGTCGCCGCTCCGCCTTCTCGCAGGTAGCAGTTCAACAACGTCGTCGTGGCCGCATCGGAGGCGGCGACTGAGGCAGGCCGGGCAGCTACGTCAAGCAACTGCCCTGATCTTAGTAAAGGTGCCTTTACGGTGCAAATCACCGGGGACTGCCGCCCCCGGATCCGCCGCCCTCTACTCGTCGCGCGGCGTGCGGCGGACATAGAGTCCGCGAGCCGCGCGATCGGCGATGAACTGCTCGCCCTCACCGATCTGGATCTTGCGATGGCCCGCAGCGGGCTGGATGTCGCGGATCTCGACCTTCGCGCCGGGCCGCAGGCCCTCGGCCTCGAACCACGACAGCAGGCCGCCGTCCTGCTCGGCCTGGCGGACGATCTCGCCTGCGTCGCCCTCGCCGAGATCGGCCAGGGAGACCAGCTCGAGGCTCTCCGCGCGCTCCTGCGCCGGGGCGACGGGCCAGCCGTGCGGGCAGCGGTCCGGATAGCCGAGCTTCGCGTGCAGCCGCTCGATCATGTCGTCCGTGAAGGCGGCGCCGACACGGCCGGCGTGCTCGTGCGCCTCCGCGGTGTCGTAGTCCAGGAAGTCGGTGAGGAAGCGCTCGATGATGCGATTGCGCCGGATCACGTGCTCGGCGCGTGCGGTGCCCTCGGGCGTGAGGACGAGCGCGCGTCCGCCGCCCTTCTCGAGCAGGCCCTCGGCCGCGAGCCGCTTGAGCATCTCGCCGACGGCCGTCCGCGACACCCCGAGCGCGTCCGCGACGCGGGCCGCGATCGCCGCTGAAGGCTTCGCCGGCTCGTAGGCGCCGATGGGGGAGACGAGCAGGTGGATCGCCTCCAGGTAGTCGTCGATCGAATGACCATGCGGCTTGCTCATCCCGGTCCATCATAGTGCTCGCATTCTGACTCCACCAATCTTGCCATCGTCTTGTTAGGGTGACTTGACGTATGCGATGGACCTTGACTGCACTCATGCTGGCGAGCCTCGTGCTCGTCCCGGCATCACCCGCCGCGGCGGGCACCCTCACGACGACCAACGCGTGCCTATGGAGCTTCGACCGCCTCTGGCGCGACCAGGCGATCGAGCTGACCGGCACCGGCTCACCCACCCCGGGCGCCCCGGCCTCGGGGCTTGCCCTGACCGCGGGCTCTGTCCACGCGCGCCTGCCCGACTGGGTCGGCACCTACGGCGCCAACCTGGGGATGCTCAAGCCAGGCGACAACGATGTCCGCGCGAAGGTCTGGGTCGCGCTCGCCGCCGACGGCACCGGTGAGGGCGTGCAGGTCCAGGCGCTGGAGACGATCGTCCGCGTGACCGTGACCGAGCAGCCGGACGGGACCTACACGGCGACGCCGATCGACGTCACGATCGCGCTGCCCGCAACCGCCTGGACGACCGTGCCGACCGCCGGCGTCGCCGCCTACCGCCAGGCGGGTCCGGGCACGCTGCCGACGATCCCGGGCGGCAACGCGGGTGCCAGCGTCAAGCCGAAGGGGAGCGTGTTCATCTCCGCCGCCTTCGCCGGCGGCGCCGCCCTGCAGCTCGACTGCCAGCCCGGGAGCGCGCCGCGCGACGGCAAGTCGTTCACGGGCGTGACCGCCGGGCCGTTCGAGTCCGTGCCGATCCAAGCGGGCGCGCCCGCCCCGCCCGTGCCGACGGTCTCCAAGCCCGTGACGTCGCTGCGGACCACCAGGCTCAAGCGTTCCGGCAAGCGCGTGAGCCTGGCGCTGGCGTGTGACGATGCCGCCTGCAAGGGCTCGGTGACGCTCAAGTACGCGGGTGGGACGCTCGCGCGCAAGACGTCGTTCTCGCTCGCCGCGGGCGCGAAGCGGACGCTCAAGCCCGCCCTGACCGTCGCCGCCCGGCACTCGCTGAAGCGCAGGGGCAGCCTGCTGGTGCAGGTGAAGGTGACGACCATCGGCGGCAAGACGCGTGTCGAAGAAGGTGCGGCTGAGATGAAGCTCGGATTGCTCGTGGCGCTGTGTACCGCGCTCCTGATCCCCGCGAGCGCCGACGCCGCGGCCAAGCGCGTCGTCGCGATCGAGTGGGACACGGTGGAGAACCTGCACATGCTCGGGCTGGCTCCGGTCGGCGCCGCCGACATGAAGGGCTACGACACCTGGGTGGCCGCGCCGCGCCCGCGCGGGATGAAGGACGTCGGCTCGCGTCAGTCGCCGTCGCTGGAACGGATCGCGGCGCTTCGGCCCGACCTGATCGTGGTCCCCGACTACCGCTCGACGAAGAACCTCTCGCAGCTCAAGAAGATCGCTCCGGTGCTCGTCACGCATCCCTACCCGGGCTCGGGCAGCCAGCTGACGGCGATGATCACCGACTTCCGCCGGCTCGCCTCCGCGGTCGGCCGCGGCAGCCGCGGCGAGCGCGTGCTCCAGGACCTCAGCAACAACCTCGCCCGCAACAAGGCCGCGCTCAAGCGCGCCGGCCGCGCCGGCAACGCCGTGGCCATCTCGACGCCCGGCGGCACCAGCAGCGCGCCCGCGATCCGCATGTTCACCACCAACTCGCAGACCGCCGACGTGGTCCGCCGCCTCGGGCTGCGTGACGGCTGGACCGCAACGGCCCGCTATGGCTTCGCGACGATCGGCCTCGAAGGCCTGTCGCGCATCCGCGGCTGGCTGGCCTTCGTCTACCCGCCGCAGTTCGCCAAGCAGGTGTCGGGCATCACGCGCCAGACCGCCTACAAACGCCTGCCGGTCGTGAAGGCCAGGCGCGTGCGGACGCTGGGCGGGACGACGTGGCTGTTCGGCGGCCCGCGCTCGACGATGCTGTTCGCCGACCGGCTGACGGCGGCCCTGACGTGAGCGGCGCGCCGGCGGCGGGCATCCCGGGGCGATGAACCGCCGCGTGGCGGCGCTGGCGGCCGGCGGCGTCCTGCTCGCCGTGCTCGCCGCACTCGCGGACGTGCTCCAGGGCCAGGGTGACGTCCCGGCGAGCGACGTCTGGAACGCGATCTTCCGCGATGGCCGGTCGCTCAACGACGCGCTGGTGATCGACGTCCGGCTGCCGCGGGTCGCTGCCGGGGTGATCGCGGGCGCGGCGCTGGCCGTGGCGGGGATCGTGCTGCAGGCGATCACGCGCAACCCGCTCGCCGAGCCCGCGACGCTCGGCCTGACCGCCGGCGGCGCGCTGGCCGTCACGCTCGTCGCCGCGTATGCGTCATTGGCGCCGGGCGCGCCCACGATCGCCGTCGCGTTCGTGGGCGTCGCGGGCGGGACGCTGCTGATCGGCGCGATGGCCGCCGCGGGTGGCGGCGGGATCCGGCTGATCCTCGCGGGCATGGCGGTGGGGCTCGCGCTCGCCGCCGCGACCGGCGCGGTGCGGCTTGCGAAGGAGACCGAGACGAGCGGGTTGTTCCTGTGGGGTGCCGGGAGCCTGCTGCAGACGGGCTGGGGCCCGGTCCGTTCGGCGGCGCTGATCGGGATTCCCGCCGTGCTGTGCGTGACCGCGCTGTCGCGGGCGCTGGACGTCGCCGTGCTGGGGGAGAGCACCGCGCGGGCGCTCGGGCTGCGTTCGGGCCTCACGCAGGTCGCGGGTGTCACGCTCGCGGCGATCCTGACCGCGGTCGCCGTCGGCCTGTGCGGGCCGATCGCGTTCATCGGCATCCTCGCCGGCGGCCTCGCGCGGTCCGCGCGGCCTCGGGGCCACGCGGCCATGCTCGCGGTGGCGATCCCCTGGGGTGCGGCGATCCTGCTCGCGGCGGACGTCGTCGGCCGCGCCATCACCGGCCTCGATACCGAGACGCCCGCGGGCGTCGTCTGCGCGCTGATCGGAGCACCGGTGCTGATCGTCGTCGCGCGGCGGCTGAAGGGGGAGGGCGGCCCGGCGATCGATCAGGCCGCGAGCTCGGCGCGCTGGCGACCGCGCGCGGTGACCTTCGCCGTCGCGCTGCTGCCGGCCGCGATCATCGGCAGCCTCTGCCTCGGCGAGATCGGGCTCGGCCCGCGTGAGGTCGTGCGCTCGATCCTCGGGGAGGGCTCGCCGCTGGGGGAGATCGCGCTGTCGTCGCGCGCGCCGCGGCTGTGCGTCGCACTGCTCGGCGGCGCCTGCCTCGCCGCCTCGGGGAGCGTGCTGCAGGCCGCCGTGCGCAATCCCTTCGCCGGACCGGAGTTGGCGGGCGTCGTGGGCGGCGCCTCGGTCGGCGCGTTCACGGTGCTGCTGCTGTTCCCGGACGCGCCGACCCTGGTGCTGCCGTTCGCGGCCTTCGCGGGCGCGCTGGCGGCGATGGCGATCGTGCTCGCGCTCGCGGGCGGCGGCTCGCCCGCGCGGCTCGCCCTGATCGGCCTCGCCGTCACCGCCGCCTGCGCCTCGGTGACGATGCTGATGCTGCTGCACGCCCAGCCCGCCGCGGCGACCGCGATCACCTGGCTGTCGGGCTCGACCTACGCGACCGGCTGGAGCGACCTGCGCCTGCTCGCCGTCCCGGCGATCGTGCTGCTGCCCGTCATCCTGCTCGCGGTCCGGCAACTCGACGTGCTGATGCTCGACGACGACCTCGGGCGAGCGCTCGGGCTCAGGGTCAGCGGCACCCGCGCCGGGCTGCTGGCCGCGGGTGCCGCACTCGGGGCCGCCGCGGTCGCCGTTTGCGGCGCGATCGCGTTCATCGGCCTGCTCGCGCCGCACGCCGCCCGGCTGCTCGCGGGCGGCAACCATCGCCGCTCGCTGCCGATGGCGATGGCGCTCGGCGCGCTGCTGCTGGGCGTCGCCGATACCGTCGGGCGGACCGTACTGGCCCCGACCGAGATTCCGTCCGGCCTTGTCGTGTCCCTGATCGGGGCGCCCTACCTCGCGATCCTGTTGTGGCGGAGCCGGATCGCGTGACGGCGCGCGGGGACTTGGCCGCCGCGCGCCCGCGGGGCGTCGCCGCTGCGCCGTTGGCGGCGGCGGCGCTGACCGTCGGCTACGGCGAGCGCGAGGTCCTGCACGGCGTCGACGTGCCGCTGCCCGCCGGGCAGATCACCGCGATCGTCGGCGCCAACGCGAGTGGCAAGTCGACGCTCCTGCGCGCCTTCGCGCGGCTGCTGAAGCCGACCGCGGGCGCGGTGCTGCTCGACGGGGCGGAGATCTCCTCGCTGCCCACGCGCGAGGTCGCGCGCCGGCTCGGCTTCCTGCCGCAGTCGCCCGTCCCGCCGGAGGGGTTGACCGTCGCCGACCTGGTCGCGCGCGGGCGCTTCCCGCACCAGCGGCTCGGCCGCCGCGCGAGCCCCGAGGACCGCGAGCGCGTCGAGTGGGCGCTCGAGGCGACGGCGATCGGCGAGCTGCGCGACCGGCCGCTGGACCGGCTCAGCGGCGGCCAGCGCCAGCGCGCGTGGATCGCGATGGCGCTCGCCCAGGACACGCCGATCCTGCTGCTCGACGAGCCGACGACCTACCTCGACCTCGCCCATCAGCTCGAGGTGCTCGACCTGCTCGCCGACCTCAACGAGCAGGGCCGGACGATCGGGCTCGTGCTCCACGACATCAACCACGCCTGCCGCTACGCGCATCACCTGGTCGCGCTGCGCGAGGGCGTCGTCCACGCGGCGGGGCCGCCGGAGGCGATCGTCGACGAGGAGCTCGTCCACGCCGTCTTCGGGCTGCGCTCGCGCGTGCTGCCCGACCCCGTCACCGGGACGCCGATGTGCGTGCCGATCGGGCGCACCGTCTCCCGGAGCGTCGCGCCGACGTAGAAGTGCGAGAGTTACGGGCGATGAGGGCGACCACGCAGGTCTTGAAGCTGCGCGAGACGTTTCAGATCGCGCGTGGGGCGGCGGATGAGGAGACGGTCGTCGTCGCCGAATTCGAGCTCGACGGGGTCGTGGCCCGCGGTGAGGGCGCGCCCGTGGACTACTGGGGCGAGACCCCCGCGGGAATGGTCGAGGCGCTTGAGGCCGACGGCGCCGCGCTGCTCGGCGACGACCTGTTCGCCGGCGAGGCGATCCTCGCGCGGGTGGCCGCCTGGGATGGGCCGCAGGGCGCGAAGATGGCGCTCGACGGCGTCGTCCACGACTGGCTCGGCCGCCGCGTCGGGCAGCCGCTCTGGCGGCTGCTGGGCACGGACCGCGTGACGCCGCCGACCTCGTACACGATCGGCATCGACTCGGTCGAGGGCACCGCGGACCGCACGCGCCGCGCCACCGGCTATGACGTCCTGAAGATCAAGGTCGGTGGGCCGGGTGATGTCGAGCGCCTCCGGGCGGTGCGGGCGCAGACGAGCGCCCGGTTGCGGATCGACGGCAACGAGGGCTGGGATCTCGAGACGGCGCGCTCGCTGACCCCTGAGCTGATCGAGCTCGGCGTCGAGTTCGTCGAGCAGCCCTTCCCGGCCGCCGATCTCGACTCCTTCCACGCCTACCGCGAGCTCTCGCCGCGGCTGCCGGTCCTGATCGACGAGGGCTGCCGCGACCTGCGCTCGGTCGCGCCGATCGCGCAGTACGCCGACGGGATCGTGATCAAGCTCTCCAAATGCGGCGGCATCCGGGAGGCGCTGCGGATGATCCATGCGGCGCGGGCGCTCGAGCTGAAGGTCATGCTCGGGTGCATGATCGAGTCCGAGCTGGGGATCTCCCAGGCGGCGCAGCTCGGTTCGCTGGCCGACTACGTCGATCTCGACGGCCACCTGCTGATCTCCTCGCGGCCGTTCACCGGTCTCGGGCTTGCGTGACGGGCGGCTCGTGCTCTCCGACACCCCCGGTCTCGGTGTGGAGCCGGTCGATGGCTGACCGCCTCGCGATCTTCACCGGCACGGGCTTCGCCGAGTCCAACGCGAAGACGGCACACGGGATCCTGCGCTACGGCGAGCGTGAGGTCGTCGCGGTGGTCGACGCCGCGGAGGCAGGTCGTGTCGCCTCCGACGTCGTGCCGTACGCGCGGCGGGCGGTGCCGATCGTCGCCGGTGTGCCGGAGGCCGTGGCGCTGGGCGCCAACGTGCTCGTCATCGGCGTGGCGCCGTTCGGCGGCGCCCTGGCACCCGAGTGGCGCGCCGCGCTGCTGGAGGCGATCGCCGCCGGGCTGAGCGTCGAGGCCGGGCTGCACACCGTGTTGGCGGAGGACCCGGAGCTCGCCGCGGCGGCCGCGGCCGCCGGCGTCGAGTTGCGCGACCTACGGGCGACGCCACCCGGACTGAGCGTGCCCGCCAGCACGCTGGAGCGGCCGGACGTGCGCGTCGTGCACACGGTCGGGACCGACTGCGCGATCGGCAAGATGTCGGTGACGCTGGAACTGGACGCGGCGGCCCGCGCCCGTGGGCTCGCGTCCACGTTCGTGGCCACCGGGCAGACCGGCATCGCGATCACCGGCTGGGGGATCGCGGTGGATCACGTGATCTCGGACTTCATCGCCGGCGCCGCCTCGCGACTCGTGGCCGAGGGCGCTGCGCGCGCCCCGCTGCTGTTCGTCGAGGGCCAGGGCGCGCTCGCGCACCCGGCCTACTCCGGGGTGACGCTCGGCCTGCTGCACGGCTGCCTGCCGGACGCGCTCGTGCTCTGCCATCGCGCCGGCGCGACGCACATCGACGACTTCCCGGAGACCCCGATCGCCGCCGTTGCCGGAGCTCGTCGCGGTCTATGAGGGCGCCGTCGGCTGGGTGCGGCCGGCACAGGTGCGCGCGATCGCGCTCAACACGCGCTGGCTCGACGAGGACGCGGCGCGCGCGGCGATCGCGCCAGGCGAGCGAGGAGACCGGGCTCCCGGCGACCGATCCGGTGCGCTTCGGCGCGGAGCCGATCCTGGACGCGGTCGTGTGAGCCCCGCCGTCGCCGCCGATGTTCACATCGCGCTGCGCGACGGCTCGACCGCGCGGGTACGGCCTGTCTCACCGGCGGACGCGCCCGCGCTGCGCGCGTTCCTCGAAGGGCTCTCGGAGAACTCGCGCTGGCTGCGCTACTTCTCGCTCGGTGTGAACCTCGACAAGGCCGCGACGGCCGCCGCGGCGGGAGACCGGCCCGAGGGCTACGGCCTGATCGTCACCACCGGCGCGGAGGAGCGCGTCGTCGCGCACGCCGTCTTCGAGCTCGAGCGCGCGGACCGGGCCGAGGTCGCCTTCGCGGTCGCCGACGAGATGCAGGGCCGCGGGCTCGCGACGGTGCTGATCGCGCATCTCGCGCAGGTCGCCTCCGCGCGCGGGATCACCACGTTCACGGCGACCGTCCTCCCTGAGAACCGCCGCATGATCAGCGTCTTCCGCGAGTCCGGCTTCCCGGTGGCGGTGCGCGCCTCGCCCGACGGGATCGAGCTCGAGTTCCCGACCGAGCTGGGCGAGGACGCGCGGCGCAAGTTCGAGGACCGCGACCGGATCGCCGCCGTCGCCGCGGTCCGGCGCGTGCTGCGCCCGCGGTCCGTGGCGGTGATCGGCGCGTCGCGGCGGCCGGACTCCTTCGGCGGTGCGGCGTTCCGCCACGCCTTGAACAACGGCTTCCGCGGCGAGCTGTACCCGGTCAACCCGAACGCGGACTTCATCGGCAGCCGCCGCGCCAGCCCGTCCGTCGGCGACGTCCCGGGGCCGGTCGACCTCGCCATCGTGGCCGTGCCGGCGGAGCTGGTGCCCGGCGTGGCGCGGGAGTGTGCCGCGGCCGGTGTCTCCGCGCTCGTGGTGATCACGGCCGGCTTTGCGGAAGCGGGTGCGGAGGGCGCGGCCCGGCTCGCCGAGCTGCTCGAGGCCTGCCGCTCATCCGGGATGCGGCTCGTCGGCCCCAACTGCATGGGGGTCGTCAACAGCGATCCGGCGGTCTCCCTGACGGCGACGTTCGCTCGCGCCGACGTGCCCGCCGGGACGGTCGGCTTCGTCTCGCAGAGCGGCGCGTTCGGGGGTGCGGCGATCGACGGCATGTCGCGCCGCGGGATCGGGCTCTCGGCCTTCGTGTCCCTGGGCGACAAGGCGGATCTTTCCAGCAACGACGTGCTGCAGTACTGGGAGCAGGACCCGGCGACGCAGGTCGTCGCGCTCTATCTGGAGTCCTTCGGCAACCCGCGCAAGTTCGGCCGCGTCGCGCGGCGCGTGGCGCGGGCGAAGCCGGTCCTCGCGGTCAAGGCGGGGCGGACCTCGGCGGGCGTCCGCGCCGCCAGCTCGCACACCGGCGCGCTGCTCGCGGCGAGCGACAGCACCGTCGACGCGCTGTTCGAGAGCGCCGGCGTGATCCGCTGCGACGGTCTTGACGACCTGCTCGACGCCGCTGCCGTGCTGGCCGAGCAGCCGACCCCCGGCGGCAGCTGCGTCGGCATCGTCTGCAACGCGCGCGGACCCGGCGTGGTCTGCGCGGACGCGTGCACCGACGCGGGGCTGGGCGTCGCTTCCTTGTCGGTGGAGACGCAGGCCGCGCTGCGTTCGGCGTTGCCGCCGGAGTCGGTGGTCGCCGGACCCGTGCAGCTCGTCGCCGCCGAGTCGCCGGCGGGGTTCAGGGCGGCCGTCGAGCACGTCGCGACCGATCCGGGCGTGGACGCCGTGATCGCGATCTTCGTCGAGCACATCGCGACGGGTGCCGACGAGGTCGCCGCGGCCCTCGCCGCCGCGGCCCCGGAGCTGCACGCGGCGGGGACGCCGCTGCTCGCGGTGTTCATGACGCCGGGGGCGCTGCCGAGCGTGCTGCGCGAGGGGACGGCTGCGGCGCGCGTCAAGGTCCCGACCTTCCGGGCCCCGGAGGCGGCCGCCCGCGCGCTCGGGCGCGCCGCCGCGTACGGGCGCTTCCGCGCCACGCCGTCGACCGAGCCGCCGAAGCTCGACGACGTCGACCAGGACGCCGCGGCCGGCGTCCTCGCCGGCTCGCTCGCCCGCGGCGGCGGCTGGCTGCGACCGGAGGAGGTCGAGGCGCTGCTGGGCGCGTACGGCATCGCGCTGGTCGAGCAGCGGCGCGTCAGCTCCGTCGCCGCCGCGGCCAAGGCCGCCGCCGAGCTGGGCGGGCCGGTCGCGCTGAAGGCCTTCGCCAGCGGCATCGTGCACAAGGCGCGCGCCGGGGCGGTGCGGCTCGATCTCCGCGGCCCGACCGCGGTCCGGCGGGCGGGACAGGACATCGCACACCGGCTCGAGGGCGCCGGGACGCCGGTGGAGGGCTTCCTCGTCCAGCGGATGGTCGACTCCGGCGTCGAGATGCTCGTCGGCGTCCTCGCGGACGAGCGCTTCGGCCCGGTCGTCGCATGCGGCGCCGGCGGCGGCAGCGCCGAGGTGCTCGAGGACGTCCAGGTCCGGCTCGCCCCGCTCGCGCGCTCCGAGGCCCACGACATGATCGGCCGCCTGCGCTCGCTCGCGCTGCTCGAGCGTGCGCACGCCGACGTGGACGCCCTCGCGGAGATCGCCGTCCGCGTCGGCGCGCTGGCCGACGCGCATCCGGCGATCGCCGAGCTCGACCTCAACCCGGTGATGGTGGGGCCGCAGGGAGCGGCAGTGGTCGACGCCCGCGTCCGGGTCGCCCCGCCCGCCGTCCAGCCGGTCTTCCCTGCCGTCGGCCGGTAGCCGGGCGGGACGCTTGAACCCATGAAGCGCATCGGCCTGCTCGGCGGCATGAGCTGGGAATCGACGATCGAGTACTACCGGCTGGTCAACGAGCTCGTCGCCGAGCGCCTCGGCGGCCTGCACTCCGCGGACTGCCTCCTGCGCAGCGTCGACTTCGCCGAGATCGAGGTCCTGCAGCGCGAGGATCGCTGGGAGGAGGCCGGCGAGCGGCTCGCCGAGGAAGCGAGGGCGCTGGAGGAGGCCGGCGCCGAGCTGCTCGTCCTCTGTACGAACACGATGCACAGGCTCGCGCCCGAGATCAACCGCGCCATCTCGATTCCGTTCATCCACATCGCCGACACGACCGCCGCCGCGGTCAAGGCCGCGAACCTCACGACGGTCGGCCTGCTCGCGACCGCGTACACGATGGAGCAGGAGTTCTACGTCGGCCGGCTGCGCGAGCACGGGCTCGAGGTGATCGTGCCGTCGGCGGCCGACCGCCGGATCGTGCACGACGTGATCTACCAGGAGCTGTGTCGCGGGATCGTCGACGACGGTTCGCGCGAGGAGTACCGGCGGATCATGCGCGCGCTGGCCGCGGAAGGCGCCCAGGGGATCCTGCTCGGCTGCACGGAGATCGATCTGCTCGTCACCCAGGCGGACTCCCCGGTTCCCGTCTTCGACACGACCCGGCTGCACGCCGAGCGCGCCGTCGAGCTCAGCGCGGCGCCAGACGCGTCGCCGCGGCCTTCCACGTAGCGGTCACGCGGACGCCGGGCGCCAGCCCCAGGGCGCGGACGGCGACGACGCTCACCTCGGCCACGAGCGGCTGGCCCGCGAGCAACCCGACCCGCGCGCGGCCGCCGATCTCGGTGATCGAGACCACCTCCGCGGCGAGATGGTTCTGGGCCGAGCTCGGCGCGCTGCCCGCCTCGAGGACGATCTCCCACGGATAGAGGCTCGCGCCGACCGGACCGGTCAGCACGTCGGTGGACACGATCGTCCCGCCGCCGTCGAGCGCCACCGAGGTGAGCCCGTCTTTGATCGGCGAGGCGACGCCGGTCAGCACCACCGCACCGGTGAAGTCGGCCACGAACGCCGAGGCCGGGCGCGCCGACAGCTCGGCAGCCGGCCCGAGCTGCACGATCCGGCCTTCGTCGATCACGCCGACGCGGTCTCCGAGCAGCGCGGCCTCGGCGAAGTCGTGCGTCACGAGCAGCGCGGGAACGCCCGTGTCGCGCAGCACCGCGATCAGCTCGCGCGCCGCCGAGGCGCGGGTCCGGGGGTCCAGCGCGGACAGCGGCTCGTCGAGCAGCAGGACGCTCGGTTCGCGCGCGAGCGCGCGCGCCACCGCCACGCGCTGGCGTTCACCGCCGGAGAGCTGGCCCGGCTTGGCCTCCGCTCGTTCGCTCAGCCCGAAGCGCTCCAGCAGGGCGAACGCCCGCTTGCGACGGTCGCCCCCGTCGATCCCGTAGGCCACGTTGCGCCACGCGCTCAGGTGCCCGAACAGCGCGTAGTCCTGGAAGACGTAGCCGCAGCGTCGCCGTTCCGGGCGCAGGTCGATGTCGCGAGCCGTGTCGAGCCACAGGGCGCCGCACTCGACGATGCCGCGTTCCGGCCGGAAGAGGCCCGCGACGGTCTGCAGGACCGTCGTCTTTCCCGCTCCGGAGGGCCCGGCGAGCGCGAGGCACTCGCCGTCGCCGACGTCGAGCGCGATGTCGAGCCCGGCGCGCGAGGTCTGGAGCTCAACCCGCAGCACGGAACGCCAGCTTGACGGCCAGCAGCAGCGCCGCCGACACGCACACGAGCACCGCGGAGAGCCCGAGCGCGCCGGTGAAGTCGGTCGAGAAGCGCTCGTAGATCGCCAGCGGGACGGTCTGCGTGATGCCCCGGAAGGAGCCGGCGAACATCAGCGTCGCGCCGAACTCGCCGAGCGCCCGTCCCCAGGCCAGCGCGAGCCCGGCCGACAGTCCCGGCAGCGCCGCTGGGATCGCCACGCGCGCGAGCGTCCGCGCCTCGCCGGCGCCGAGCGTCCTCGAGGCATCCAGCCAGGAGCGGTCCAGCGCCTCGAACGCGGACTGCGCCTGGCGCAGATAGAACGGCGCGGCGACGAACGTCAATGCGATCACCACCGCAGCCGTGGAGAGGGTGAACGAGACGCCCAGGGGCGCGAGCAGGCCGCTCGGCCCGACCGCCGCCAGCAGCCCGATGCCCGCCACGGCGGGCGGCAGCACCAGCGGCAGCTCGACCAGCGTGATGACCAGTTCTCTGCCCTTGAACGAGCGCGTCGCGAGCAGCCAGGCCGCCGGCGTCCCGATCACGACGATGATCGCGAGCGCGGTCAGGCTCGTCTGCAGCGAGAGCTTCAGCGCGTCGATGGCGCTCGGATCGTCGAGGCTCGCGAGCAGCTCACCGGGGCCGACGTCGACGAAGATCGCCACCACCGGCAGCACCAGGAACACCAGCGTGGCGGTCAGCGCCGCCCACAGCAGCCCCGCGAACCAGTTCACGCTGAAGGCGGGGGGAGGAAGCCGGCGCGGTCGAGCGCGTCCCGACCCGCCCCGTTGAGCAGGCCATCGATGAACGCCTGAGCCTGCTGGGGATGCTTCGCGCCCTTGACCACGGCGACACCGTACGCGACCTGGGGCTCGAGGTCGGCCGGGAGGTCGATCGCCTTCAGCTTGTCGCCGGCGGCCTCGACGTCGGTGCGGTAGACGAAGCCGGCGTCGACCGCGCCCTGGGCGACCTTCCCGACGACGCCGGCGACGTCGGGCTCGTTGGAGCGCACGTTGGCCAGGATGGCCGTGCGCCGGTCGTCGGGCAATCCGTCCAGCACCTTGCGTGTGTAGGAACCGACGGGCACCGACTCCGAGCCCATGGCGATCGTCGTGCCCGGCTTGGTGAGGTCGTCGAGGCTCGTCACCGTGCCGTCGGCGGGCACCGCGACCACCAGCTCGTTCCCGGCGAAGATCACCGGTTTCTCGACCAGGCCCTCGTCGTAGAGCTGGTCGGGCAGCTTCGTGTTGGCCGACGCGAACACGTCCGGCTTGACGCCCTGGCGGATCTGGGCCGCGAGCTCATCCGAACCGGCGAAGGAGCTGCGGACCGTCGCGGCGTCGAACCCGTCCGCGTAGTCGCTGATCGCGGTCTTCAGCGAGGCCGCGGCGGAGACGATCAGCGGCGGTGTCCCGGCGGCGGCATCGGGCTCGGCGTTGCCGCCGCAACCGGCGAGCAGTGCGAGGCAGGCGAAGACGACGGCGCGGCGCATCGCCTCACCTTACCAATGCAGTGCCTATGCAGATTCGGTGTCAGGGCGCCGCGCCGCGATCACTCGCGACGCGGCAAAGAACTACAGCGCGCGCTCGATGTAGTGCATCCTCACGTGCCCGCAGGCGATCGTGTCGCCGTCGCGCAATTCGGCGTCACTGATCCGCTGGTCGTTGACGTGCACGCCGTTGCGGCTGCGATCGTCGAAGATCCGGGTCCGCTCTCCGCGACGCACGATCAGCGCGTGTCGGCGCGAGACCGAGGAATCGTCGAGGACGATCTCCGAGGCGGGGCTGCGCCCGACGTGGATGATCTCGCCCTCGAGCGCGAACAACACGACGTCGTCGCCGTCTTCGATCGCGACGTAGCGTCCTGGTGCGAGACGCGGCATCGTCCGCGCCGCCCGCCGTCGTTCCCGCTCGGGAACCCTCGGCAGCGTTCCGGTTTCCTGCGTGGGTGCTTCAGCCTGAAGTCGAGGGTTGGCGATGGCCACGGTGCATACCTCCGGGACGGCGTGGTCAGTGCCTTGCAACCGGCATCTTCCACGTCGAACGCAAGCACGAGCTAAAGATCACCGCAGCGAAGTTGAACCGCTATCCTTGCGCCCTCGCAGCTGGCGGCTGTGGTGAAATTGGTATACACGCAGGCTTCAGGTGCCTGTGGGCTTTACGCCCGTGGAGGTTCGAGTCCTCTCAGCCGCACTCTCGGCGTCCGTTGCTAATCTGGACGTCGAAATCCCTGCCGCTATCGTCCAGGGGACTAGGACGCCGCCCTCTCACGGCGGAAACCGGGGTTCGAATCCCCGTAGCGGTACTGCGAAAGCCCTGCAAATGCAGGGCTTTTTCGTTGGTGGGGTCGCATCGCGGGGTTAGCGCATCAGCTGCCGTGGCGTGGGGAGCGCCGTGGGGCCGTTTCAGGCTGGGCAAAGCGCCGGCCGACTCGCTGCGGCCAGACGCGCGGCCTAGCGTGCGCCGCCCGCCGTCGCGCGTTCACGCGCTCATGTCGCGACTGCCGCCCTGCTCGCCCCAGCGCTTGACCGTGGTGTCCATGTCGCGCCACACGGGCTCGACCTGCGGACGCTGGTAGCTGAGCGTGTCTTCCTCGGCTCCGCCGGCTTTGGTCCGCGGTCGGATGCCATAGTTCTCGCACCAGTTTCCGGTCTGTTGTCCTTCGGACGAGCCTGGCTCCTCAGGAATTCTCAGCGCGTCTGAGCGTCTTCTTCACTGAGCAAGCAATCACTTGCGGGGCGCACCGGCGCCTTGGTGATCGAGCGCGGCGTGACCGACGTCCCGGCGTCGACGATCTGGCGCCGGGTGCGCCGTGGCAGTGAAAGCCGGCCGCGTGGGACGTCCACCACTCCAATCTCTTTGACCGCGTCGAAGCAAAGACCGGATCGACCCGTTCGGCCGGCTCGTCGAAGCGTCATGGCCGCTGAGCCCTACGCCTCGGCTCGCCGCGTCCACTGGATCGTGACAACGGCAGCTCACACGCCGCAGTGCTCGATCAAGGGGATGCAGTACGGCTGGCCGACCGCGGACCTCACCTCCAACTCGCGGCCTTACGGTGGCACGGGCGAGCATCGTCTCCGCGGTCCGGCCGGCGCTCACGCCGCTGCTCGGCCACGCCGTGTTCGCGGATCGCCTCGGCGCCGCGCAGGCGGTCGGTGGTGCGCTCGTCGTCGTCGCGATCGTCGTGCTCGACGCGCGCGCGCCGAAGCTGCCCTCGCTCCCGCCGATCCTGTGGCCGCGGCGGGCGTGCGCGTCCACCTGAGCTACAGGTGAGCAGGCCGGGTCCGACGGCGTCCACGAACCGACGCTCCCAGGCCGGTCACAGCAACGAATCGATCAGCCGGCGCTTATCCCGCGAGCACGCTCGCGCGGCCGATGGAGGCCGCGCCGACAACGCCCGAGTCGTCGCCGAGCGCGGCGGGTGTCCAGGTCAGATTCGGGTTGGGACGCAGCATCCAGGGTGCTGCGGCGGCCGCTATGCGGTCGGCGAGGTCTTGGCCGAGCTTTTCGGCGAGACCTCCGCCGATGACGACGAGCTCGACGTCCACGAGGTTGACGACGGACGCGACGCCGATGCCCAGTGTCTCGATCGCCATGTCGAAGAGCTGCTCGGCCAACGAGTCGGACTCCTCGAGCGCGCGGGCCCACACCTTCGACGTCAGCCTGGTCTTGCCTTCGTCGTCGCGGATCGCGAACAACGAGGTCTGCCGTCCGGCGTCGACCATGGAAGCGGCGATCGCCGCCATCGAACGACGGCCGGCATAGGCCTCGACGCACCCGCGGCGGCCGCAACTGCACAGCGCTCCGCCCGCACGGACGATCACGTGGCCGATTTCTCCGGCCGCCCCACGCGAACCGTTGAACGGCCGGCCGTCGAGGATCAGTGCACCACCGACACCCGTTCCCATCCACACCCCGAGCACGTTGCCCACCCCGTGGGCCGCGCCGGCCACCCACTCGCCGAGCAGCCCCACGTTGACGTCGTTGCCGATCGCGACCGGCACCCCGAGGCGGCGCTCGAGTTCGGCCCCCAGATCGATCTTGTCGACCCAATTCTCGAGGTTGGGCACGGTCAGCACCGCGCCTTCGTGAACGACCCCGGGAATGCCCACGCCCACGGCCACGGGCGCCTGGTCGAGCGAGTCGACGAGCTCCACGATGGTGCTCAGGACGGCATCGGGCCCTTCCTGCGGCGTGTCGCGCTTGGCTCGCGCCAGCACATGATGATCAGCGTCGACGAGCCCGACCTCGATGTTGGTCCCTCCGACATCGACTCCGGCCACGATCATGCTGGTCCCCCCGCTCCGGCGGCCTCGGAGACCGCGAGCGTGTCCGGCACGGGCATCGTCCGCACCGAGCGACACCACGGCTCCGAAGTGCGCATCGACCGACTCACGGCTTCGCCTCCAGGCCGGCGGCCCGCCTGGTAGCGACGATCACGCCGCCACGTCGACGACGCGTTCGGGGGGCAGTCGGACGCGCATCGCGTACGCGGAGATGACGTCGCTGAAGACCGCCACGCCGAGAACGCCCCACTCCGGGGCGCCATTCCGACGATCGCTTTCCGCTCCTGCGAGACGCATCTGCCGCTCCCGGCTGCCGGACTCGACACAACCTTCCCCGAGTGACGCTAGCGCGGATCTGAGCGCCCGGGTGCCGCCTTCGCCGGCGCGGCCCTCACGGACGTCCCGATCCCGGCGAGTCCGCGGACGGACGATCGTCACCCGAAGCGAACGTCGCGTCGTTCGGGCCTGGTTCTGACACGCACGCTCCCGCCCGCAAGGGGCTCCGTCATCAATTCGGGTTGAAGCCGAGCCCGAGGTCCGGGGACTGCGGGACGGCCTTGGGGATCAGCACGTGGATCGCCTCGGTGAGGTCCGCGACCGCGACGTGCTCGTGCATGCCCAGCACGGCGCGGACGTCGCCGCCCTCGGGCGTGGCCATGCCGTCCTCGACGACCAGGTCCGCGACGCGGTGCATGAAGGCCAGGGCGGCGCGCTCCGAGACGCCGTCGAGCATCACGTCGATGCGGTAGGTGCGGGCGTCGGTGCCGGGCTCACGACTGGCGTTGGCGCCGAAGTCTTCGTGCATGCCGCCAAAGGTACGCCCACCCCTAACGCGACTCGACGGTGGCGTCGATCGCGACGGCCCCACGGGAGCGGGCGACCGACACGCGGTGATGGCCGTCGAGCACCGCGTAGCCGTTCTCGACCTCGACGACGGAGATCGGCGGGAGCACGGCACCGCGGTCCTCCGCGAGCCAGATCCGCTCCCAGCGCGACCGCGCGGAACGGGCGATCGGCCGGAAGCACGCGTCGAACTGCGCGGCGCGGCTGGGTTCGAGCGTCCCGTGGATCACGTCGAGCGGGATCTCGCGCAGGCCGCCGCCGGGGGCACGCGGGCGATCGACCGGGCAGTACACGCGCAGCCGCTTGCCGGCGGAGTCGCGCCGCAGCGAGCGCGCCAGCGCGGCGCGACGGCTCGCGCGGCGGGCGCGGGTGAAGGCGTACTCGGCGTCGATGAGCCCTGAACCCGTTCTGATCATGCCTTCAGTCTCGGCTGAGACGGGACGTCTCACATCAGGCGGATGCCGCGACTTACGGACCTTCGACCCCTTAGGGGCACGGACCTACTGGTCAGGAACCGGAGGTCATCGCGAAGACTGGACGTATGTACGGACGACCGCCCCAGCTTTCCGGCGATCGGCAAACTCACCCAAGAAAACGGCCACAGAGCGCGAAAAACCATTGAAATGTGTATCGTCCGCGAGAGTGGTTGGGTGCCACTGGGACCAATGCGGACAAGATCCGCCCTTGCGCTGGGTTTACCGCTTCAGGTAGAACACCGGCCGGGTTCGGAGGTTTTCGGAGGGTGGAAAAGATGGAGCAAGGACCGGCTCGGAAGCCGGCGCTTCCTACGGTGTCTCTCGCCGCGGCTGGTGCCGCGGGAGTGTCGCTCGCGGTGGTGGCCGTCCCGTGGCTGCGCATGTCTGTAGAAGCGCCATCCTTACGGGTGGCGCTGGAAACCGGCGGTTCGCTGCTGGCGGTTGCGACCGTCGCGCTTCTGCTGAGGCAGTGCGGTCTGCGCTCACGCGCCGACCATTTGTGGCTCACCGCTGGATTGGTCATCCTGGCGGCTACTTCGCTCGCGGTCGCGGGCATGATCGTCGCCGGTCTCTGGTCGCCGAAGCAGGCGCGCTACGCCATGGGCGGCAACCTGGCCGGCACGCTGCTGCTCGCGATTGCCGCGTTCGCGCCGTCCGGCAAGCTGAAGGTCAGGCCCTGGAAGCTGTTGACCGCTGCCGGCGCGCTCGCACTCGCGCTCGCCGCCGTTGGCTCACTGCTCGCCGGCGTCGGCCCGGAGCTGCGTGCTCCCAACGCGACGTGGCCGAGCTTCCACGCGGAGTTGGGGCGCGTGATCGTGCAGGTCGCGACCGCCGTCGCGCTCGTCGTCGCCGCCGCCGGCCTCACGCGCCGCGGCGAGCCGCTGCTGCGCTGGGTCGCCGTCGCGGTCGTCCTCGCGGGCATCGCCAAGCTCGACTACGCGCTCTTCCCGCCGCTGGGCGCAGACAGCGTCCATCTCGGCGACATCCTGCGCGTCGCCGCGTGGGGCGTGCTGCTGACGGGTGTGATCAGCGAGATGCGGATCCGCATGCGCCAGCGCAACGAGGCCGCGATCGCCGGCGAACGCCGCCGGCTCGCCCGCGAGCTGCACGACGGCGTCGCCCAGGAGCTCGCGCTGATCCGTCGCCGCGCGGGCCATCTGCGCCAGACGAAGGAGGGCATCGAGATCCTCTCCGCCGTCGATCGGGCGTTCGAGGACTCGCGCCGAGCGATCGAGGCCCTCGTCCCGCCGGCGCACGAGCCGCTCGACGTCGCGCTGGAGCGCCTCGGCGCCCGCCTGGCGGTCGAATGCGGGGTCGAGGTGCAGGTCAACGTGCGCGTCGCCGCCGACATCTCCGACGTGGTTCGCGCCGAGCTGGTCCGGATCATCTGCGAGGCCGTCCGCAACGCGGCCAACCACGGCGACGCGAAGCATGTGCGCGTCGAGCTGACGGGCTCGCCGCTGGCGATCCGGGTCATCGATGACGGCGACGGCTTCCGTGACGGCGCCAACAGCGGTCTGGGCGTCGCCGGGTACGGTCTGATTGCGATGCGCGAGCGGGCGGAGCAGGTCGGAGGGAAGTTCAGCCTGGAATCCGTCCGCGGTGCGGGTACCCTCGTCCAGGTGGTGCTGCCATAGCTCTGGTGCGCGTTCTCGTTGCCGATGACCACGCGCCGACGCGCGAGGACATCGCGACAGCGCTCGCTCGAGGACGGCGGTTTCGACGTCATCGCCACGGCGGAGGATGCTCCGGGCGCGGTTGATGCCGCTCTGCGGGAGCAGCCCGATCTGGCGCTGCTCGACGTCAATATGCCCGGTAGCGGGCTCGCCGCGGCATGGGAGATCACGGCTCGCCTCCCGTCGACGCGGGTGGTCATGCTCACGATCTCGCGCGACGACAGCCATGTCTTCGCGGCGCTGCGTGCCGGTGCTGCGGGCTACCTGCTCAAGGACACCGAGACCGAGCGGCTGCCCACCGCCCTGCGCGACGTGATGGCCGGCGAGGCCGCGTTGCCGGTCACGCTCGTCACGCGCCTGGTGGAGGAGTTCCGCGACCGCGCGCCGCGGCGGCGCGCGCTGATGCCGAGCCGTGAAGGTGAGCCGCGGCTCACCTCGCGCGAGTGGGAAGTGCTCGAGTTGATGCGCCGCAAGATGACGACGGCGCAGATCGCGCGGACGCTCGTGGTCTCACCGGCGACCGTGCGCTCGCACGTCGCGGCGATCCTGCGCAAGCTGCGCGTGACGGACCGCGAGGCGGCAGTGAGGCTCCTAGACCCGGGGGCCTAGTGTCGCGCGCCGGAAGTTCGTTCGCGCATAGCGGGCCCGATCGTCGTGGCTGGGTCCGGCGGTGATCCGGTGCATACCGGGTGTACGTGCGGGATCGCCGGCGGCTGGCAGGCGCGGCGAGACGCCCGGTAGGCGTCAACGAAATTCGGACGCGGGACACTAGTTGCACCCGCACGGCGCGTTCCTCGCCGGCGAAGTGGGAGAGCTGGCCGGCGTCTCCGGCAACACGATCGGCCAGTGGGCGCGCTGGGGCTACATCCGCGCGTCCCAGTCCGCGGGCGATCCGCACGTGTACTCGGTCGAGGACGTGACCGAGGCGGCGATGGTCCACGCGCTGCTGGAGCGTGGCGTGGCGCATGCGCTCATCCGGCGCGCGATCGCCCAGCTCGACGAGTATGGGACGTGGCCGCTCTCGCAGGCGCCGCTCGCGGTCACCGACGGGCCGCGCCCGCGCATCGTCCTGCGCGAGCGCGAGGGCGCCTTCGCGCTCTCTCCGCGCGGCTGGCAGCGGATGGTCGCGCCGCCGCCGCTGGAGGACGTCCGGCTGCGGCTCAGGCGATCTTGAGGTCGCAGGGGTAGCGTTCAGGGCCGATGCTTCGCCGTCCGCTCCTCAGTGCCGCGCTCTGTGCCGTGCTGGCCGCCGCCCTCTATCTGGCGGTGGTCCATGTGCCCGCCGTCCAGGCGGCGGACCTGCGGACGCTCGAGGGGTTCATGGGGCTGTGGGTGCTCCCGGGCGCGCACTACTCGCTCGACCTCGTGAACCTCTTCAACCCGGTGCCCTTCGCGGTTCTCGCCGCCTCGCTGCTCATCTGGGCGCTCGTCGCGGGCCGCAGGCGCGCCGCCGCCGTCGCGCTGTTGACGATGCTCGGCGCGGGCGTCACGACGCAGATCCTCAAGCCGCTGCTGGCGACCCAGCGCGAGTACCCGATCTGGCATTTCATGGGCCCCGAGGCCTACCCGAGCGGGCATACGACGGCGGCGATGAGCTTCGCGCTCGCGCTCGTGATCGTCAGCTCGCCGCGCTGGCGCCCGCTCGCGGCGGCGACCGGCGGGCTGCTGACGGTCGGGATGGTCTTCTCGCTGCTCGTACTCGGCTCGCACTACCCGAGCGACGTGGCGGGCGGCATCCTCGTGGCCACCGGCTGGGCCTGCCTCTCGACCGCCGCGCTGCGGCTCGAGCTGCGGCCGAGCGTGTTCGGCCCCGCGGTCGCCGGCACGGTCCTCGCGGCGATGGGGGCGCTGGTGATCGTGACGCGGCCCACGGAGGCGTACGCCTACGCGGCCGCCAACACCACCTTCGTCGCCGGCGCCGCGGTGCTCTTCGGCGCCGCGGTGCTGATCAGCGGAAGCGTCCCGGCTCCCAGAGCGGCTCGGCGAGCCCCGCAGACACGTTTACCCCGCGCGAGAGGATGAACAGCAGGTCCGAGAGCCGGTTGAGGTAGCGCACGCACTCGGCGTTGACCTCCTCGCCGCAGGCCAGCACGCGGCGCTCGGCGCGCCGGCAGACGGTGCGGCAGACGTGCAGCTGCGCGGCGGCGAGCGTGCCGCCGGGGAGCACGAAGGACTTCAGCGGCGGCAGCTCGGCGTTCGCCTCGTCACAGGCCTGCTCGAGCCAGGCGGTCTGCTCCGGGATCGCCCGCAGCCGCTCGCGCTCGCCGCCTTCGGGCACCGAGATGTCGGCGCCGACGTCGAACAGATCGTTCTGAATGCGCCGCAGCCAGTGCACGTAGCGCTCCGGCAGCCCGCCCTGGGCGAGCGCGACGCCGAGCTGCGCGTTGAGCTCGTCGACCGTCCCGTAGGCCTCGATGCGCGGATGGGTCTTCGCGACGCGGCTCATGTCACCGAGATGCGTCTCGCCGCCGTCGCCGAGCCGGGTATAGATGCGGGTCAGGTTCACGGTCATCGGTAAGCAGTCGTATACCATGCTCGCCGACCAGGTCGGTGGTCAGGGAAACCGGTGAGAATCCGGTGCGGACCCGCCACTGTCACCGGGGAAGCCACCGCATGGCGACGTTCGCGTCGCCGGTCACTGAGCCCGCAAGGATGGCTCGGGAAGGCGCGGAAAGGTAGGCCCGGAAGCCAGGAGACCTCCCTCCGACCGCCAAGCCGAAGCCCTCGTGGAAAGGGGTGGCTCACAGCATGAAGCTCAGCCTCTCTTCCGGCCTAGTCGCCGGATTTCTTGCGCTCGCCGCAACACCGGCGATCGCCGCACCAGCCAACGTGACCGTGCGCGTGGAAGGCGCGAACGTCACGCGGGTCGAGTCCGTCCGCGTCGCGACGACCGCCGCCCCCGTCAGCAAGGCCGGGCACGACTGCTCGGGCACGAGCGCCGGCGGTGCGCTGGACCGCGCGACCGGCGGCGATTGGCAGGCGGGGTACTTCGACGGCCTCGGGCACTTCGTCCAGACGATCAAGGGCGAGACGCCCGCCGGCGACGACTACTGGTCCGTCTGGGTCAGTCACAAGGCCGCGGCCGCGGGCGCGTGCTCGACCGAGCTCCAGGAGGGCGACGAGGTCCTGTACTTCGTCGACCGCTGCACGTTCGACGGCAGCGGCTGCTCCAACGCTCCGGTCGAGCCGCTGGGGCTGACCGCGCCCACGGGCGCGACGACCGGCGTCGCGGGTGAGGTCAGCGTCGTCCGCTATGACGCCGGCGGCGACTCGTTCCCGGTTGCGGGCGCGAAGGTCTCCGGCCCGGGGATCGACGCGACGACCGACGCCGCCGGCAAGGCGACCGTGACCTTCCCGGCCGCCGGCACCGTCCGGCTGCAGGCCACGAAAGCCGGCCTCGTGCGCTCCGAGACCCGCGATGTCGTCGTCTCCGCGCCCGGCGCCGTCCAGCGTGTCCCGGACTCGCCGGGTGCGACCATGACGCCCGACAAGACCGCCCCGACGGCGACGCTGACCGGTTTCAAGGACCACCAGGTCTTCAAGCGCGGCCCGCGCGAGCTGCGCGGGAGCTTCGGTGCCGACGCGTCGGGCATCCGCACGGTCAAGCTGCGGCTCACCAAGCGCGATCACGGCAAGGTGCTGGTACTTCTCCGGCAAGTCGGAGCGCTTCCGCGGCACCCGCTGCGGCCGTGGGCCGTACTTCGCGATCGGTGATCGCGCCGACTGGTCCTACCTGCTGCCGGCGCGGCTCGGCCCCGGGCGCTACGTGCTCGACGCCGTGGCGATCGACGGCGCGGGCAACCGCACGCCGCTGCAGCGTGGCAGCACGCGGGTGGTGTTCACCGTCCGATGAAGCGCTCCGCCGTCCTCCTCGTCTTCGCCGCGCTGCTCGCAGCCGGCTGTGGTTTCGGTGCCGGTGACGAGTCCGGCGGGTCGGTCACGGTGACCGTCTCGCAGGACTTCGGCAGTCGCGAGCTCGCGCCCCTGGCCCGGGAGACCACGCGTGACGGGGATACGGTGATGCGGCTGCTGCAGCGCTCGTTCGACGTCAAGACGCGCTACGGCGGCAACTTCGTGCAGGAGATCGACGGCGTCTCGGGCGGGCGCGCGGACGGACAGCGCGTCGACTGGTTCTACTACGTCAACGGCATCGAGTCCTCCCAGGGCGCGGGAGAGCGCAAGCTGCATGGCGGCGACCGCATCTGGTGGGATCACCACGACTGGGAGACGGCGATGCGCGTACCGGCCGTGGTGGGGGCCTTTCCGGAGCCGTTCCGCTCCGGCCAGGACGGGCACAAACTGCCGATCCGACTCGTCTGCATGCAGCAGGAGGATCGCTCGTGCGACGAGGTCGAGACGCGGCTGAGCGATGCCGGGGTCAACAACGTCGCACGCTCGAACCTCGAGTCCTCTCCGGGCGAGGTGCTGCGGATCCTCGTCGGGCCGTGGAGCGAGGTCCGCAAGGACATCGCCGCCCGCCAGCTCGAGGCGGGCCCGGAGGTCTCCGGCGTCTTCGCCAAGCCGTCCGCATCGGGTTCGCGGATCGAGCTGCTCGACGCCGAAGGCGAGCCGCAGCGCACGCTGGGCCCGGGGTCCGGATTGGTCGCGGCGATCAGCTACCTGGACGCGCACCCGACGTGGCTGATCACCGGCACCGACGACGTCGGCGTCGCGGCCTCGGCCGCCGCGCTGACCGAGGAACAGCTCCGCCAGCACTTCGCGCTCGCGATCGAGGCGGGCCGCGGGGTCCCGTTGCCGCTCGAGGCACCGTGACCCGGCGGTCGCGCCGCAGCCCGCTGCACGCCACGCGTGCGAGCGTCGGCGGCGCCTGGTGCCTGGCGCTCGGCCTGGTGCCACTGGTGTCCGAGCAGCCGCTGATCCTGATCGCGGTGCTCGCGGTCGAGGTCGTCGCCGGCCTGGCGGCCGGGCTCGGCCCGCAGCTGCTGAAGACCGCGAAATGGGCGCTGCCGTTCGCCCTCGCGATGATGGTCATCAACGTGCTCGTCACGCGCGACGGCGCGACGGTCGTCTTCCGCGGTCCGTATCTGCCCTGGGCCGGACAGGTCGACTTCACGCTCGAAGCGCTCGTGTATGGCGGCCTGATCGCGCTGCGCGCGCTCGGCATCTTCTGGACGGCGGTCTTCCTGGCCGCCGCGATCGACGCGGACGAGCTGTTGCGCGGCCTGCGCCGCGTCTCGCTGCGTTCGGGCGTCACCGCGGCGCTCGCCATGCGGCTCATCGGCGTGCTGAGGCGCGATGCGGTGCGGATGGCGGAAGCCCAGCGCTGCCTGCCCGACGGCGGCGCGTCGCGGATCGCGGTGCTCCACGCCGTCACCACCGGTGCGCTCGATCGTGCGACCGACGTCGCCGCGACGCTCGAGGTGCGCGGCTTCGGCGCCGGCGGCCGTCCGCCGCGGATGCACCGGCCCTGGTCGCGTCACGACTTCGCGTTCGCCGCATCGGCCGTCGCGATGCTGGTGATCGCCGCCGGCGTCCTGCTCGACGCCTGGGGCTCCTTCGAGGCCTATCCACGCCTGCAATCGCCGCTGAGCGCCACCACCGTGGTCGCGATCGCGGCCTTCGCGCTGTGCGCGCTGCTGCCGTTCGCCGACCGCCGCGGGATCGGAAGGGGTCTGACCCCTTGAGTGGACCCGACTCAAGGGGTCTGACCCGATTAAGGGTCGTCGGTGTCTCGTATCGCTACCCGGGCGACGGACGCCCGGCGCTCGACGACGTGTCGCTGACGGTCGAGCCGGGCGAGCTCGTGCTGCTCGCCGGCGGGTCCGGCTCGGGCAAGTCGACGCTGCTGCGTGCCGCGGCCGGCCTGGTCCCGCACTTTCACGGCGGGACGTTCGGCGGGCGCGTCGTGACCGCTGGGCTCGACACCCGCGAGCACGGACCGGCGCAGCTCGCCGCGGTCGCCGGGACGCTGTTCCAGGATCCGGAGACGCAGGTCGTGATGGGGACGGTGCGCTCCGAGCTCGCGTTCCCGCTGGAGAACCTCGGCTGGGCCGCGCCGGCCGTCGCCCGCGGCGTCGAGGAGGCGGCGCTGGCGCTCGGGCTCGGCGGCCTGCTCGATCGCTCCACGCACGAGCTGAGCGGGGGAGAGCTGCAGCGCGTCGCGCTCGCCGCCTCGCTCGCGGGACGGCCGCGGCTGCTGCTGCTCGACGAGCCGACCTCGCAGCTGGACCCGGTCGCGGGCGACGAGCTGCTGGGCGTCCTGCGGCGCCTGAACGAGGAGTGGGGCACCGCGATCCTGCTCGCCGAGCACCGGCTCGAGCGCTGCCTGCCCGCGGCGGACCGCGTGATCGAGCTGGCCGGCGGCCGGATCGTGGCCGACGAGACCCCGCGCACCTGGCTGGCCCGGACCCGCGCGACGCCGGTCGCGAAGCTCTTCGCGCTGGCGGGGTTGGAGGAGGCGCCGGTCACGGTGAAGCAAGCGCGCCGCGTGCTGGCGCGCGAGGGGTGGACGCCGGGCGTGGCCGGCGACGGCGTGGGGGCGTCCGCTGATCGCGGCGAGCGCGCGGCGGCGGCGCGGCGAGCGGCCCTGCTTCGGCCGGCGCCGTCCCCGGCGGCTCGCGCCTCGCTCGCCGCCGTGCGCGGCGCGCCGCGCCGCTGGCCGTCGAGGACGTGTGGGTCGAATTGCGTGAGGGGCCGTCGGTGCTCCAGGGCGTGACGCTGCACGCGCACACCGGCGAGGCGATCGCGCTGATGGGCCGCAACGGCGCCGGCAAGTCGACGCTGCTGAAGGCGATCGCCGGCCTGATCGAGCCGACCCGGGGGCGGATCCGGGCGCCGCGCACCGCGCTGCTCACGCAGCATCCGGGCGACCATCTGATGCACGAGACGATCGGTGCCGACGTGCCCGGCTCGGAGTTCGCGGCGCGCCACCCGCGCGACGTCTCCGGCGGCGAGCGGCAGCGCTCGGCGCTCGAGCTCGTCCTCGCCGCGGACGCCGAGCTGCTGCTGCTCGACGAGCCGACGCGCGGGATGGACCCGCAGCGCCGCGACGCGCTGGCGGCGCGCCTGACACGGCGCCCCGGCCTCAAGGTGGTCGCGACGCACGACGCGGAGTTCGCGGCGGCGTTCGCGACCCGCGTGATCCTGCTCGGCGACGGCCGGCCGGTCGCCGACGCGACGCCGGCCGAGGTCCTGGCCGGCGGCTGGTACTTCGCGACCCAGGTCGCGCGGGTGCTCGGCGGCGCCGGAGGAGCGCTGACGCCCGAGCAGGGCGCACGGCTGATCGGCGCCCGCGAGCCGGTGGCGACATGAGCTGGATCGCGGGCTCGATGCTGATCCTCGGCGCCGTGATCGTGATCGGGTTCGTCTGGTACGAGCGCACGCATCCGAGCACCCGCGTGCTGGCGCTCGTCGCGACGCTGGCGGCGATGGCGGCGCTCGGCCGCGTGGCGTTCGCCGCCCTGCCCAACGTCAAGCCGACGACCGACATCGTGCTGATCGCCGGCTACAGCCTCGGCGGGGCACCGGGGTTCATGGTCGGGGCGGTCGCCGCGCTCGCGAGCAACCTGTTCTTCGGGCAGGGCCCGTGGACACCGTGGCAGATGGTCGGCTGGGGCGCGGTCGGCCTGTTCGGTGCGGCGCTGGCGAAGCTCGCGGGCCGCGACCTCGGCCGTGTGCCGCTCGCGGCGGCTTGCGGGCTCGCGTCGCTCGGCTTCGGCGCGGTCATGAACGTGCACATGTGGGTGCTCTATTCCGGGACCCACACGCTGGACCAGCTGCTGGCCTACTTCGTGACCTCGCTGCCGTTCGACCTCGCGCACGCCGCCGGCAGCATCGTCTTCTGCCTCGCTTTCGGCCCGGCGCTGGTGCGCGCGCTGCGCCGCTACCGGACCCGCTTCGAGATCGTCTGGCTGCCTCAGTCCGAGGAGACGCCACGGGCGTCTGCCCCGTCGGTTAGGGTTCCGACCTCTTGAGGATCGGCGCGCCCAAAGAGACGGCCGCGCGCGAACGCCGCGTGGCCCTGGTCCCAGACGTCGTCCGGCGGCTGCGTGCGGCTGAGCACGAGGTCGTGGTCGAGCCCGGCGCGGGTCTTGCGGCGGGCGCCTCCGATGAGGCCTACACCGCGGCGGGGGCGGAGCTGGGCGACCCCTGGGGCGCCGACGTCGTGGCCAAGGTCGCGCCGCCCTCGGACCTCGAGCTGGCGAAGCTCGGCCCGAACTCGATCCTCGTCGGCTTCCTGAACCCGCTCGGCAACCCCGCGGGCCTGGAGGCGATCGCGGCGACCGGAGCGACGGCGCTGGCGATGGAGCGGATCCCGCGGATCAGCCGCGCGCAGTCGATGGACGCGCTCTCGAGCCAGGCGACGGTGAGCGGCTACCGGGCGGTGCTGATCGCGTCGACCGAGCTCGAGCGCTTCTTCCCGATGTTCATGACCGCGGCCGGGACGGTCCCGCCCGCGCAGGTGCTCGTGCTCGGCGCGGGCGTGGCGGGGCTGCAGGCGATCGCCACGGCGCGGCGGCTCGGAGCGGTCGTGACCGGCTTCGATATCCGCTCCGCGGTGAAGGAGCAGATCCAGTCGCTGGGCGCGCGCTTCTTCGAGGTCGAGGGGCTCGGCGACGCCGAGGGCGAGGGCGGCTACGCGCGTGAGCTGACGCCCGAGGAGCAGCAGCGCCAGCGCGACGCGCTCTCGGTGCAGATGGGCAAGTCGGACGTGATCGTCACGACCGCGCTGGTCCCGGGCCGCCCGGCGCCGAAGCTGATCCCAGCGAGCGCGGTGGAGCTGATGAAGGCGGGCAGCGTGATCGTCGACCTGGCCGCCGAGGCGGGCGGCAACTGCGAGCTGACCAAGCCGGGGGAGACGTACACGACCCCGGGCGGCGTGAAGATCGTCGGCCCGCTGAACCTGCCGTCGGAGATGGCCGAGCACGCGTCGGCGCTGTACGCGCGCAACATCCTCAGCCTGATCGAGCTCGGCTTCGACTTCTCCGACGAGGTCGTCAAGGGCGCCTGCGTGGTGCGAGAAGGAAAGGTGGTCTAGCCCGTGGACCTGCTGACCGAACTGGCGATCCTCGTGCTCGCGGCGTTCGTCGGCCTCGAGGTCATCTCGAAGGTGCCGAACACGCTGCACACGCCGCTGATGAGCGGCACGAACGCGATCCACGGGATCGTCGTGCTCGGCGGGCTGCTGCTGATCGGTCCCGCCGAGGGGTTCCTCAACGACCTGTTGCTGGTGATCGCGATCACCTTCGGCACGATCAACGTCGTCGGCGGCTTCCTGGTCACCGACCGGATGCTCGGGATGTTCAAGGCCAAGAAGCCCGACGCGAAGCCGGTGGCGAGCTTGCGAGACAGCACGAAGGAAGAATGAACCGCAGCGACGTCATCCAGCTGCTGTACATCGTCGCCTTCTCGATGTTCATCATCGGGCTGCGGATGCTGCGCGGGCCGCGGACGGCGGTGCGCGGCAACCAGATCGCGGCGGTCGGCATGGCGGTCGCGATCGTCGCGACGCTGCATGCAGCCGGGCGTCGGTGACTGGCTGTTGATCGTGATCGGCGTGGGTATCGGCGTCGCGGTCGGCGTGCCGAGCGCGCGCAGCGTGAAGATGACGGCGATGCCGCAGATGGTGGCGCTGTTCAACGGCGTCGGCGGTGGCGCGGTGGCGCTGATCAGCGTCGTCGAGTTTCGCGGCGCGGGCGGAGATCTCCCGGCCGACGAGCTGATCCCGATCCTGTTCGCCGCGATCATCGGCTCGATCTCGTTCTGGGGTTCGAACATCGCGTTCCTGAAGTTGCAGGAGCTGATGAAGGGCGGGCTGAAGACGCCGAAGTGGGTCACCGGCCTGCTGCTGGCGATCCCGGTCGCGCTGGCGATCGTGATCGTCGCGGGCTCGGAGTCCGAGCTGCTGTTCTGGCTGATCCTGCTTTTCGCGGGCGCGCTCGGCGTCCTCGCGGTGGTGCCGATCGGCGGCGCCGACATGCCGGTCGTCATCAGCACCCTGAACGCCTTCACCGGCCTGTCGGCGGCCGCGGCGGGCATCGCGCTCGACAACACCGCGCTGATCGTCGCCGGCATGCTCGTCGGCGCCTCCGGCACGATCCTGACCCAGCAGATGGCCGAGGCGATGAACCGCTCGATCGCCAACGTCTTCTTCGCCGGCGTGGGCACCGGCGGCGGTGGCGCGCTGGTGGCGCCCGGCGGAGGCGGGACGGCGCGCTGCACGTCGGCCGCCGACGTCGCGATCCAGCTCTCCTACGCGCGCCTGGTCGTCGTCGTGCCCGGCTACGGCATGGCCGTCGCCCAGGCCCAGCGCGCGGTCGCCGATCTCGCGACCGAGCTCGAGAAGCGCAACGTCGAGGTCCTGTTCGCGATCCACCCGGTCGCCGGCCGCATGCCCGGGCACATGAACGTCCTGCTCGCCGAGGCCGACGTCCCGTACGAGAAGCTCAAGGAGATGGACGACATCAACGGCGAGTTCGCGCGCACCGACGTCTCGCTCGTGATCGGCGCCAACGACGTCACCAACCCCGCCGCGCGCACCGTCGCCGACTCGCCGATCTTCGGCATGCCGATCCTCGACGTCGACAAGTCCGGCAGCGTGATCGTGCTCAAGCGCAGCATGAGCTCGGGCTTCGCCGGCATCGACAATCCGCTCTTCTACGACCCCAAGACGGCGATGCTGTTCGGCGACGCCAAGACCTCAGTGAGCGAAATTCTCTCCGAGGTGCAGGCGCTCTGAGAACATGACGCGCATGGAGGAGAGCGACGACCAGGTTCGCGCCGAGATCGGCGACCTGATGGAGCAAGTGATGGAGTCGATGGGCGTCGGAACGCTGATCATTCCCGACGAGATCCAGCGCGGGATGATGGAGACGGCGAACCCGACGCTCGACGGCGACGGTCTGCGCGCCCTGCGCGACGATCTCAAGTCCCTGCTCTAAAAGGACAGCAAGGACCGATGACTTCCGGCCACGGCCGGGGTCCAACCGTGGAGAATGCACTCCATGGCACTCGTCCGCCTCCGCGGACCACTGAAGGCGCTCGCCGGCGGCGCCGAGCACCCTGTCGAGGGTGCGACGGTCGCTGAGCTGCTGCGGGCGCTCGAACACGATCAACCCGCGCTGCGGGGCTGGATCCTCGACGAACGCGGCCGGATCCGGCGCCATATCAACGTCTTCGTCAACGGCGAGAAGTCGACGGAGGACGCCGCGGTCGCCGCCGGCGACGACGTCGACGTCCTGCCGGCGATCTCAGGAGGAAGCAGATGACCGAGTTGCTCGTCGGGACCAAGAAGGGGCTCTTCGTCCTCGAGGGCGAGCCGGGCGCGCCGTTCGAGGTCACGGCGCGGGCGTTCGCCGGCGAGCCGGTCGAGTACGCGATGCGCGACCCGCGTTCGGGCCGCATCCTGGCCGGCGTGATCAACCCGTTCTACGGGCCGAAGATCTTCTACGCCGAGGACCCGAACGGCGACTGGCAGCAGGCCTCCGGGCTCGAGCTGCCCGCGGGCGGGGACGAGGCGCTCGAGCGGATCTGGATCATCGTGCCGGGTGAGGACGACGGCACGCTGTGGGCAGGCGGCGATCCCGGCGTGCTCTTCAAGTCGACCGACGGCGGCGCGAGCTGGGAGCTGTCGCGCAGCCTCTGGGAGCACCCGACGCGGCCGGACTGGTCGCCGGGCGGCGGCGGGCTGTGCCTGCACTCGATCGCGCCGTGGCCGGGGGAGCCGGACCGGCTGGCGCTCGCGCTCTCCGCGGTCGGCGTGTGGCTGACCGACGACGGCGGCGCCACCTGGCGCAACGGCAACGAGGGCCTTGGCGCCCGCTACCTGCCCGAGGCCACGCAGAAGGAGACGCTGCAGCTCTGCGTCCACGACCTGCAGCGCGCTCCGCAGCGTCCCGAGCGGCTGTTCATCCAGTTCCACGGCGGCGTCTACCGCTCCGACGACGCGGGCGAGAGCTGGACCGAGATCGGCACCGGGCTGCCGTCGGACTTCGGCTTCCCACTCGTCGTCGACCCGGCCGATCCCGACAGCGCGTACGTGATCCCGCTGCACGCCGACACCGATCGCGTGACGCCGGAGGGACGCGTGCGCGTCTACGAGACGCGCGACGCGGGGGAGACGTGGACGCCGCGCGGCGAAGGGCTGCCGGCCGAGCACGCGTACCTCACGGTGCTGCGCGAGGCGTTCGACCGCCGCGGCGCGGGCGAGCGGCTCGAGCTCTACTTCGGCGCGACCTCCGGCGACGTCTTCGGCTCCCCCGACGCGGGCGCGACGTGGTTCGAGGCCGCGACGCGGCTGCCGCCCGTCTACTCGGTGAGGACGAGCGCCTAGAAGTCACTGCGGATCTCGCGGATCAGCTGCTTGCCGCCGAGCTCGGGCACGATGATCCGGCGGATGCTCCATAGCGGGTGCTCCGCGTCGGCCTTCTCGGCGAGCTGGAAGGCCGCGCGGTAGCCCGCGCTCCAGAGGTGCTCGATCGCGTCCGACGAGTATTCGCCGAACGGGTAGGCGAAGAGCCGGATGCGGTGCCCGACGAGCTTGCGCAGCTCGCGGCCCGGCTCGACGAGCTGTGTGTTCCAGTCCTCGCCGGCGTACTGCGGGACCGCCTTGTGGTCGTAGGTGTGCGCGCCGATCGTCATCCCCGCCTTGTCGAGCGCGCGCACCTGGCCCTTGGTCAGCCAGCCCTGCTTGCCCAGCACGACCGTCATGACGAAGAACGTCGCGACGAAATGATGCTTGCGCAGCACCGGCAGGGCCTGCGTGTACTGCCCGGCCGACGCGTCGTCGAAGGTCAGCAGGATCGGCTTGTGCGGCAGCTTCGTGCCGCGCGCGGCGTGGTCGAGCAGCGCGTCGCCGGTGACCGTCGTGTAGCCCGCGTCGTCGATCGCCTTCATCTGGGCGGCGAAGACCTTGGGACTGACGATGTAGGCCCGGTCCTGCGCGCTGTCGGCGGCCGTCTGGTTGCGGATCTGGTGGTAGCAGAGCACCGGGATCCTGGCGCGCGCGGCGATCGATGCGGCGTCGGTGCGCGGCGTGGGGGTCGCGCTCGGCGTCGACCGCTGCCTTGGGTCTCGGCGGCGGCGAGGAGCCGCCGCACCCAGCCGGCGCGACCGCGAGCATCGCGGCCAACGCCCAGATCGATCGCCGGCGCATCGAGGCCAGTGAACCAGATTCAGCGGCGGTGCCCGGCCCGCTTTCTGACGCCCAGCGTCCGGTTGACCGCTACGGCGCCGATCGGGGCGGTCGGCGCCGACGTCGCGGCCGTGGTGCCGTCATCGTTGCCCGCGAGGACCGCGACCCGAAGGCGCCGGCCCAGGTCGGCGCTCCTCGTCCGGTAGCGCTCGTCGTGCGCGCCGCCGATGTCGCGCCAGCCGCGCGCCGTCAGCCGCTGCCAGCGGTAGCTGTAGCTGGTCGGCGCGTTGATCCAGCTACCGCGCGTGCTGCGCAACTGCCGGCCGCGACGGCTGGCGCCCGCGATCGCCGGACCGGCGGTGGCCGCCGGCGGCTCGGGCGTGAACTCGAGGTCTCCGCCGCAGGCCGGGGCGATCTGCGAACACGGCGCGAGGAACGCCGAGTCGTACGTGTTCCAATGCGTCGCGAGGTAGCTGCCGGCCGCCGGAGCGGGGTTGAAGTAGTCGTCGCGACCGCAGTCGAAGGTCTGGGTGATCGTGCCCGCGATCGCGGCACAGTCCATCTGCATCGGATGGGCCGCGCCCGCATCCTCGGTGTAACACATGACATCGGCGCCCTGCCAGCAGTGGCCGTACTGCGCCGCGTTGCCACCGGGTGGCTGCGTCGAGTGCGGAGCGCCCCACTGGACCGCGCCGAGCATGTGCGTGATCTCGTGCAGGAAGCCCTCCGGCCACCAACCGCGACGCGTCGTGGTGGGCGCGGCCGCGTCGTCGCGGCTGAAGAGCACGGCGCTGAGGCCGCCGCCGTTGTGCGGGTTAGACGGTCCGGGACGCTCGCCGGCGGCGCCCATGACGGTTTCGCCGAGGCCGTACTCGACGCCTGAGGCGGAGAGCCCGTCGGCCAGGATGATCGCGTCGCGCGGCCCGCCGCGCGATCGCGCGCTGCACGGCGCGCTGATCGCGCGGAAGTCGCCGGCGTAGCTGGCGTGGGGGCCGGGAGCGCGACGATCTTGGAGGTCGGTGAACTGCGGCCCGCAACTGGTGCCCATGTCGAAGCGCATCGCCTTCTGCCCGCCGCTCTGGGCCGAGAGGAAGCGCTGGGTGATGGCGACGTCGGCCTGCAGCGCGTCGCGCCACTGGGCGAAGCGGTTCGGCCGGTCGGCGGCGTAGGCGTAGACGACCTTGACCTGCGGCGCCTCGCGGGATAGCGGCATGGGCGGTGTCGTCGGCGGTGCGCTCGTCGCCGCACCAGGCGGCGCCGAGACCGTCGGGGCCGCCGGCCTGGGCCTGCGCGGTCGCGACGGTCTCGAACAGGCCCACGTCCTGCAGCTCGTCCCTCGTGTCGCCATGCACGAGCGTCGCGGGCGGGCGTGGGGCGGCGATGACCGGCAGCGCGAGCGCGCCGAGCAGGAGCAGCGTGGCGCGGAGCACGGCTCAGCGCTTGGCGCCGAAGTCGGCCGTCACCGTGACCCCGACGCCCGCGTCACTCGGCACGCCGAGGCGGACGCCGATGCCGACCTCCCGGTAGCCGCGCTTGAGCACCGTGGCGCGGTGGCCCCGGGAGTGCATCCACGCCCGCACGATCTCCCTCGGCGTGGCGAGTTCCCCGGTCCCCCAGGCGAGGTTCTCGCCGAGCATCCAGCCCTCGTCCGCGCGGACGTAGCCGGCGTCGAGAACGCGGTCGACGAACCTGAGGTCGCCCGGGGCGGTGTGGCTGAAGTATCCCCGCCGGACCATGTCGGCCGAATGCTTGGCCGCCGCTCGGCGCAGGCGGCGGTTCTCCTTCAGTCGCGGCAGTCCGCGGTCGCGGCGGACCTCGTTGTGCAGGCACAGGACCGATGCGCGGATCTGGCCGAGGTTGCCGGTGGCGGGCGTGAGGTTCGCGTCCGGGCAGTCGGCGAAGGCGGCCGACGGCGCTGCGAGGGGTCCGATCACGAGTGCTGCTGCGACGGTGCTGCGGCGAAGCATTGGTGGCCTCCAGGCCTTGGTAGCTGCCTCCTGGAGAGCACCAACGTGTTGACTGCACGAAACTTGCGGCGACGACTGGACGCTTCTCGCGATTTACGAAGAGCGTCCAGATATGCGTGCCGCTCTTGGTCCCCAGGTCGGCGAGCGCCGGGTCGGCGCCGTGGACCCGGCGGCTCCGCGCCATCGCCGATCCCGTGCCGCGCCACCGTGACGTCGATCCGGGAGAATCTCTGACCCCTATGGCCGAGATCAAGTTCCAGAACGTGTGGAAGCGCTTTGCGGACGGGTTCGAGGCCGTCAAGGACATGAGCCTCGAGATCGAGGACGGGGAGTTCATGATCCTCGTCGGCCCGTCGGGGTGCGGGAAGTCGACGGCGCTGCGGATGGTCGCCGGCCTCGAGGACGTCACCGAGGGCGACGTGATCATCGGCGGCGAGCGCGTCAACGAGCTGGCCCCGCGCGATCGTGACATCGCGATGGTCTTCCAGAACTACGCGCTGTACCCGCACATGACCGTGCGCGAGAACATGGGCTTCGCGCTCAAGCTCGCGAAGGTCTCCAAGTCCGACATCGCCAGGAAGGTCGAGGCGGCCGCCGAGATCCTCGAGCTCGGCCCGCACCTCGACCGCAAGCCGGCGAAGCTCTCGGGCGGGCAGCGCCAGCGCGTCGCGATGGGTCGCGCGATCGTGCGCGATCCGCAGGTGTTCCTGATGGACGAGCCGCTGTCGAACCTCGACGCCAAGCTGCGCGTCCAGATGCGCACGCAGATCGCGCGGATCCAGCAGCAGCTTCAGACGACGATGCTCTACGTCACCCACGACCAGACCGAGGCGATGACGCTCGGCGACCGCGTCGCCGTCATGCGCGACGGGATCATCCAGCAGGTCGACACCCCGAAGGTCATCTACGAGCATCCGCAGAACCTCTTCGTCGCCGGCTTCATCGGCTCGCCGGCGATGAACCTCATCCCCGCACGCCTGGAGGAGGGCAAGCTGCGCCTGCCGTTCGGCGACGCCCCGATCCCGGCCGGGATCGAGGCCAAGGCGCGCGAGGTGATCGCCGGCATCCGCCCCGAGCACTTCGAGGACGCGAGCTTCGGCGACGATGCCGCGACCGCCCTGAAGTTCAAGGTCACCCCCGACCTGGTCGAGTCGATGGGCTCCGAGCTCTACGCCTACTTCGCCCTCGAGGGCGTCCCTGAAATCGTCGCCCGGCTGGACGCCCGCAGCGCCGCCGAGCACGGTCGCGAGGTCGAGCTCGTGCTCGATACGAGCGCGATCCTGCTCTTCGACCCCGACGGCGGCGCTCGCTCACCCGATGACGCCGCCGCCGTCGGGCAATCGGCGGCGGGCGAACTCGCCGGGCGAGCTGCCCGCGAACTGGTGGAAGTCGCGGATCATGTGCGCCTGGTCGTAGTACCCGCAGCGCAGCGCGATCTCAGCCCATGACGGCTGCGGATCGGTGGCGAGCGCCACGGCGCGCTGGAAGCGCAGGATCCGCCCGAACAGCTTCGGCGTGATGCCGACCTGCTCGCGGAACCCGCTCACGAGGTGCCGGCGGCTGCAGCCGATCTCGGCCGCGAGCGTCGCGACGCGCACGCTGCCGCCGCTCGCGTGCAAGCGCCCGAGCGCGCGCGTGACGCTCGGGACGGGCGACAGCGCGTCGTCCAGGCGTGCGAGAAAGAACTCGTCGAGCAGCTCGAAGCGCGCCAGCCAGCCGGGCGCGCCGGCGAGCGCCTCGTGCAGCAGCATCCCGGCTCGCCCGAACAGCGCATCCAAGGTCACGACCTCGCCCGCGAGCTCGTGCATGGGCAGCCGCAGCAGCAGGTGCGCGCCGACCGGGGTGAGGTCGATCTGCACGCCGCGCTGGGCGCCGGTCGTCTCGGTCAGCGCGTACGTGTCGTCGAGCCCGGCGAAGAAGCCGTCGGGCTGGTCGGTCCAACCGCCGCGGTTGCGCACGCGGATCGGCTCGCCGAGGTTGACGATCGCCACGACGCGCTCGGACGGCAGCTCGCGCCGGCGCACGAAGCTGCCGGTCCGCTCGTCGTAGGCGCAGTAGTTGAGGATGTAGCCGTCCAGCCGCGGGTCGGGCGCCCCGTGGACCATCTCCCACCGGTCGCGCTCGGATTGGTGGCGGACGACGTGCGCCATCACGCAGGCGGCTGGTGGAGCCCGAAGGCCGAGCCCTGGTCGTCCTTGCAGAACTTGAAGCGGCCGAAGCGCTCGACCGACGAATCGTCCTCCCCGCCGACGTCCATCGCCACGACCTCGCCGCCCAGCTCCAGCACCCGCGCCACCGCCGCGTCGATGTCCGCGACGCCGAAGAACAGGTACGGCACGGCGCCGGGGTCCCCGGGGTGCATGCCGCCGGGAACGCCGGGCGTCGACATCACCCAGCCATTGCCGGAGGGCCCGGTGTCGAACTCCCAGCCGAACAGGCCCTCGTAGAAGGCACGGCCGCGGGCGGCATCGCCGACGCCGAGCTCGAAGAAGGTGATCGCTCCAGTCATCGTCTGCATGGTTCGGACACTACGCGCGCCTCGCGAGCCGGTCTTGGACGAATCGAACCCGCCCGCTCAGAGCTTCTTGCCGAGGAACAGCGTCCGGCCGGGCGGCTTGGGCTCGACCAGGAAGCCGAGGCTCGTGTAGAGCGCGATCGCCGACGTGTTGGACTCGTTGACGTCGAGCTCGATCCGGCGGCAGCCACGCGCGGACGCACGCTCCAAGCACGCCTCCACGAGCGAGCGCCCCAGCCCGGTGCCGCGCGCGTCGTCGCGGACGTAGAGGTCCTCGAGCCAGCAGTCCTCGGTCCCCGTCCACGCGCTCAACCGGAACCGCAGCTGTGCCAGGCCGGACTCACCGGCGAGCAGGAACTCGGTCTTCGGGTCCACGAGCAACCGCTCGGCCGTCGAGCGGAACGTCTCGTCGGCCGGCGTCGTCGAGCCCCACCAGTCGCGGAACGCGCACAGCAGCGCGGTCACGGTGTCCAGATCGGCGGGGCCCGCCTTGCGGATCACTTGTGGCCGCGGACCTTGGTCAGGCGGAATCCGTAGCGCGACCGAGTAGCGCTGCGCGAACTGCGCAGGCGAGATCCGCAGGCGCTCGAAGCCCCATTGGTACTTCTTCACGTACGGCGCGACACGGTCAGCGCCGCCCTGGCCCTCGATCGAGGCGACGCCGGAGAGGATCACGATGTCCCCGCCCGACCCGTCGCCCTCGAAGTTGAGCGCGACCTTGGGATTGGCCTCGATGTTCCGCGTGCGCGCGGTGTCCGGGAGGCTGAATACGAGCACGCTGTCGGCGCCGTCCCACCAGAACCACACGGGGCTCGGAAGCGGTGCTCCACCCGGCGTGACCGTGGTCAGCCAGGCCACGCGGTCCTCTCGGAGGTGGCGCGCGACCTGCGCGCCCAGGTCCGTGGTCTCGTCGATCATTTTCAGATCGTATGCGCCGGGAGGTCGAGCAGGGCGCGAACTTCGCTCAGCAGCCGGGTGTGGTCGAACGGCTTCTGCAGCAGCCCGCTGCCGGGCGGCAGATCGCCGCTGGTCGCGGCGTCGGCCGAGTAGCCGGAGATGAACAGCGCGCGCAGCGGAGCCAGGCGCTCGGCGAGTTCGAGCCCGGACATCCCGGGCATCACGATGTCGGTGACGAGCGCGTCGATCACGACGCCCTCGCGCTGCGCGATCGCGAGCGCCTCCTCCGGGCGGGCGGCACTGAGAACGGTGTAGCCGGCGTCGGAGAGGACGAGCTCGAGCAGCGTGCGGACGCCCTCCTCGTCCTCGCACAGCAACAGCGTCTCGCTGCCGCGGACGAGCCGCGGCACGCGCGCCGCGGGCGTGACCCTCATGCGGTCCCCGGCGGCGGCGG
Source organism: uncultured Solirubrobacteraceae bacterium (assembly GCA_963848475.1). GTDB lineage: Bacteria > Actinomycetota > Thermoleophilia > Solirubrobacterales > Solirubrobacteraceae > Solirubrobacter. The sequence goes on from CAWKDW010000020.1 coordinate 615,964, forward strand.
CGGGGAGCAGCACGGCGAACGTGGACCCCAGCCCGGGGTCGGAGACCACCTCGACGCGCCCGCCGGACTGGGTGACGATCCCGTGCACGGTCGCGAGGCCGAGCCCGGTGCCGAGGCCGACCTCCTTGGTCGTGTAGAAGGGCTCGAAGATGTGCTCGAGCACGGCGGGCTCGATGCCGGAGCCGGTGTCGCTGACCGTGAGCCGGACGTGCTCGCCGGTCGCGGACGTCTCGATCGCGAGCGTCCCGCCGCCGGGCATCGCGTCGCGCGCGTTGATCGCGAGGTTGATCACGACCTGCTCGAGCTGCGCGCGGTCGGCGAGCACCGGCGGCAACTGATTGCTGGCCAGCATCGCGATCTCGATCGTCTCGCCGATCAGCCGCGAGAGCATCGGCAGCAGGCCCGAGGCGACCTCGTTGACGTCGAGCAGGACCGGCTCGAGCACCTGCTTGCGCCCGAAGACCAGCAGCTGGCGGGTCAGCTCGCCGGCGCGCTCGGACGCGCGCTGGATCTCGCGCAGCTCGTTCGCGCCGGGCCCGGCCCCGATCCGCCGCCGTGCGATCTCGCCGTAGCCCGAGATCACCGTCAGCAGGTTGTTGAAGTCGTGCGCGACGCCGCCCGCGAGCTGGCCGACGGCCTCCATCTTCTGCGCCTGGCGCAGCTGATCCTCGAGGACGGCGCGCTCGGTGATGTCGCGCAGCACGAACAGGTGCCGGTCGGGCAGGAACTCGGGCCGCGCGCGGACCTCGAGCACCATGCGGCGCCCGTCCTGGACGCCGTCCCAGACGTTCTCGAGCATGCCCTCGGCGATCCGCTCGGGGTCCAGGAAGCCCTCCCAGTCGGCCTCCGCGCGCTCGGCCCCGATGAAGTCGTCGAGCCGCGAGCCGAGCAGCTCCTCGCGCGTGCGGCCGTAGAACTGGCAGGCGGCAGCGTTGACCGTCACGAAGTGACGTTCAGAGTCGAAGACCGCGACGACGTCCATCGTCGCGTCGAGAATGGCCTGAAGATCCGTGTGCACCCTGCATGAGCCAGGCTACCCGCATGTACTAGCGTCAGACACCGTGCATCGTCTCCGCTCCGGGTTCGCCGCAGGCCTCGCGGCGTACCTGCTGTGGGGCCTTTTCCCGCTGTACTGGCCGTTGCTGGAGCCTGCGGGGGCGGTGGAGATCCTGGCGCATCGGATCCTCTGGTCGATCGTCCTGCTGGCCATCGTCCTGGCCGCGACCCAGGGCTTCCACTGGGTCCGCCACCTCGGGCGCCGCAAGGTGCTGCTGCTCGCGCTGGCCGCGGTGTTGATCACGATCAACTGGGGCGCGTTCATCTACGGCGTCAACAGCGGCCACGTCGTCGAGACCTCGCTCGGGTACTTCATCAACCCGCTGGTGACCGTGGCGCTGGCCGTCACCGTCCTCGGTGAGCGGCTGCGGCTGACCCAATGGACCGCCATCGGGATCGCCGCGCTGGCGGTCGTCGTGCTCACCGTCGCCTACGGGCGGCCGCCGTGGATCGCGCTGACGCTCGCGTTCTCGTTCGGCTTCTACGGCCTCGTCAAGAAGCAGGTCGGCGTCGGCGGAACGCAGAGCCTGGCGGTCGAGACGGCGTTCCTGCTGGTGCCCGCGCTGATCTGCGTGCTCTGGCTGTCGGCCGACGGCAGCGGGACCTTCACCAGCGAAGGCGCGGGGCACGCGCTGCTGCTGGGCGGCGCGGGCGTCGTCACCGCGGTCCCGCTCATGCTCTTCGGCGCGGCGGCGGTCCGCATCCCGCTGGTGACGATCGGCCTGCTCCAGTACCTCGCGCCGATCATGCACTTCGGGATCGGCGTCGGGATCCGCGGCGAGCCGATGCCGCCGTCACGGCTGGCGGGCTTCGTCCTGGTGTGGATCGCGATCGTCGTCTTCTCCTACGACAGCCTGCGCCAGCGGCGGCGCGTCCCCGTTGCCGTCCGGGGATGACTGACGAAGCGCGGATGGAGCGAGACGCGAACGGACTGGTGGCGACGAGCGAGGGCTGGTTCGCCGTCAACGTCCGTGATGCGGCGTGGGTGACGAGCGAGAAGTTCGGCGCCGCGTGCATCTTCGAAGGCGACGAGGCGCACACGGCCTTCGCGCCCTGGCGCAACGGGCGGCCGGAGGGGCTGCCGATCTAGCGCTTCTTCGCGCGCGCCGTATACGTGCGGCCCTTGCGCACGATCACGGTCTTCTTCTTGACGTCGTCGCGGACGTTGACCGAGCCCTGCTTGACCTTGAAAGCCGTCGATGTGCACTTGTCCTGGACGAGCCATCGAGTGCCGCGGATCGTGGCCGCCCCGTACTGGCCGCGCGTACGGAACTTGCCCTTGCCGCTGCCCCACAGCTTGCGCGTCTTGGGCTTCTTGGCCGCCGCGCTCGCCTTGGCGCCGCGCTTCTTGCAGCCGGTCAGCTTCTCGCTCAGCGTCAGGGTCGTGAGTCTCCTGGCCTGGGTGACCTTGAACAGACCGTCGTAGAAGTCGGCCTTCTCGGTCTTGCCCCTGCTCGCCGACGCGGTGATCGTGACGCGGCCCTTGCGCGTGTCGATCTCGGTCCCGTTCGGCAGCTGCTTGGCCTCGGCGAGGTCGATGAACTTGCTCGTCTTGGGCAGCTTGACGCGGACTTTGCCGTCTGACCGGGGTCGCGTTGACGGTCTTGTTGATGACGGGCGGCGCGAGCGGGGTCGCTGTCGCCGTGGGCGCGGGCGTCGCGACCGGCGGCGGTGGTGGCGGCGGCGAAGGGCTGAGGAAGACCGTCAGCAGGTTCGCGCCGATCGAGGAAACGGCAACGTCGGGGCGGCTGTCGAGGTTGACGTCCGCCACCGCGAGACCCGTCGCACCGGCCGCCACCGCCGTCGTGCTGGTCCGAGCGAAGCCGGCGACGCCGCGCTGGATCACGTCGAGTGAGCCGCTGGTGTTCGCGACCGCGATATCGAGCGTGCCGTTGCCGTCGAAGTCGCCGCTGCCGACGTTGACGGGGCCGTCGCCGACGGCGACCGGAGATCCGGCGGCCGGCGTGAACCCTCCGAGAGGCGAGCGCGACAGGATGGAGACGGTGTCGTCACCCGTGTTCGCAACCGCAAGGTCGGGGCGCCCGTCGCCGTCGAAGTCCCGGGCGGTGATCCCGTTCGGCTGCAGGCCAACCGTGATCGGCGCCTCCGTCGAGAAGATGGCGTTGCCGCTGTTGAGTAGGACGGAGACGGTGCCGGAGGCGACGTTGGTGACCGCGATGTCCGGCCGCAGATCGCCGTTGAAGTCCGCGATCGCGATCTGACGCGGCTGCGCTCCGACGGCGTAGTTGCCGTTCGGCGCGAGCGCGAACCCGTTGTTGGCCGGGTTACGCAGCAGCACAGAGACGTTTGCGCTGCCGTAGTTCGCGACCGCGATGTCGAGCTTGCCGTCCTGGTTGAAGTCGCCGGCGCCGACCGCGCCGAGCTGGCCGCCGAGCGGCACGTTGGCCTCCTGCGTGAATCCGCCGGCCGGATTGCGGAGTGCGATGACGACGCCGGTGCCCTGGATGTCTGTGATCGCGAGATCCGGGCGTCCGTCGCCATTGAAGTCGCCGATGGTCCCGTTGCTCGTCGCGCCCGGGAGGGTGAACGGTGAGCCCGCCTCGGCCGCGAAACCGCCCCCCGCCTGACGCAGGAACACCGAGACGCTCTGCGCGTCACCGTTGCTCGTCACCAGATCCGGGCGCCCGTCGCCGTTGAAGTCGGCGGCGTAGGTGTTGTACGGCGCGTTGCCCGTCGGGTACGGCAAGCCTTCCTGCGTGAACTGTGCCTGTGCCGACCCAGTCGCCGCGAAGAACGAGATGGCGGCGAGCGCGGCGGGAATCCGTCCCTTCACTTGTTCGATGATCGCCGATCCGGCGCTCCATAGGCAAGTCGCAACCTGTCCTTCTGGCCAGACCGCTCGCGCGAGAGCTGCCGGCAGCCGGGGTGGGGGAGGTCGATGATCGACAGGCCCGGACCGCCCGCGACCTTGCGCTGGACCGCGGTCTCACGTCCTGCGCGCGGATGCGGAGATCCGAGATCCGAGATCCCAGCCACCGGGTCGCGCGAGACCCAGAGGATCTTGTTGGCGCGTTCGCGGTCCGGCGGCGAGGAGAGCGGGATAGCTCGCTGCACGGTTCGCGGTCGCCGAGGAGGATCGCGCGCACCTCGTTGCGCACCGCCTGGACGCGCGCGTCGTAGTCGTCGCGGCAGAGGCCGATGTATCCGAGCCGGACCTCGAAGGAGAGCGCGCGCAATGCGGCGCGCAGCGGCTCGGGCATCGTCGCCGCGCCGGCCGCGTCCGTGCAGGCCGCCAGGAAGACGCGGACGCGCTCGAAATAGACGAACGAGCGGCCCTGGACCATGCAGATGACGCGGGTGCGCATCACGATCTCGCTCGGCAGCACACGGCCGAGCCAGGACAGGAAGTGCGCGTTGGTGGTCAGTTCGCCGCGGTCGCTGGGATCGCAGAGGCGGTAGGCCTCGGTGATCGCCTCCGGCGCGTGTGATCGCCTCGAGGAAGGCGGTGATGCGCGGGCTACCGGACGGGTTGAGCTCGCGGCCGTAGTTGACCGCCGCGGGCGAGGTCAGCGCGCTGCGGATGCGGGGTGCCTCCCCCGCGGGCAGGCGGCCGAGTAGCGACGTGACGAGCGACGCGCCGGCCGCCTCGGCGCGCTCGGTGGGGGAGAGGACCGTGACCTGAAAGAGCGTCTCCTCGACGGTCGCGCGGCCGGCCTGCTGGTCACGCAGCAGATGGACCAGGCGGTCGAGGTAGGGGCAGTTGCCGAGGTTGAAGCCGTCGGGCGCGGTGTGCGCGAGGACCTGGGTGCGGAACTGGTTGGTGGCCAGTGGCTGGGCTCCGTCGAGCATCCGGGTCAGCAGCGCCAGCGGTGGCCCGGGCGCGTCGGTCGTAGTGCTCTGCCGCGAGACGATCCGCCGCGCGCCCGGCCCTGCCAGCGGCGCGGGGGCGTCGGAGTCCACCTCACCCTCGACCCGCTCGGGCGTGTAGCCGGGGCCCGTGCCGGCCGAGATCATGAAGAACGCGCCGGGTCCGGCGGTCCACGTCAGGTGGCGCTCGCCTTCCGCAGCCCGTCCAAGTCATCGAACTCGGCACCCTCAGGGGCCGGCACGGTCCGGTGGCAACGTCGAGTTCGAACGTCTGGGACAAGCCTTGATCTCGCGTGCAGGTTTGGGTGCGATCATCGCCTGCATGAGCGACGAAGACAAGCCGAAGTCCTTCGAGGAGACGCTGCGCGCGATCGCCGACGAGGTCACCCGCGGGATCCAGAAGGTCCAGCAGGGCGACCTCGAGGACATCGCGCGGACCTACGGAGTCGATGCCGACCGCGCCAAGGCGTTCATGGACAATGCCGGTGACTGGCTGCGTGCCCAGGCCGACAACTTCAACGTGCCGCCGTTCCCGCAGTCCGAGTCGCGCCCCGCGGAGCCCGCTTCGTCGTGGGACGACCAGCTGCGCGGTGCCGGTCCGGACCCGCTCGACGTGCCGACCGACGACCAGGGCCGCGCGCTGGCCGCGCTGGATTCCGGCCGCTGGACGGTCGAGCCGGGGACGAGCGCGCTGTCGTCGAGCGGCGGCGGCCCCGGCCCGAGCGACGCGCTCGGGTTGGTGCGCGAGCTGCGCGTGCGCGACTGGATCGACGCCGACGGCGAAGTGACGCTGACCGGCCACGCCGCGCTGCAGCGCTGGCTGGACGAGGCCATCCGCGGCTGAACCCGGGCGCGGCCCGCGCCCGAGCTCGTTCCGGGGCGTCCGTCCCCGGCGCGACGGCCCGCCGCCCACACGCGGCGGGCCGAGACACGCTTGTTAGCCGCGCGGCTTGTGCTGGCCCTTGCCGCGCGGAGCGTCGTCGTGCTTTGCGGGCTTGGTGCGCTTCGCGGGCTTGGTCGGTTTCGCGGGCTTCGCAGGCCTGTGTGGCTTTGCGTGCCCCTTGTGGCCGTTCGTGCGCAGCTGCGCGCAGACGACGATCTGGTCGCCCGCGGCGTCGTAGACGCCGACGAAGTACTTGACGCCCTTGCGCGCGGTGAAGGTGCGCGAACGCGCGGTGGCGTTGCCGGTGCCCTTGCGGCTGGTCTTGAGCGAGCGGTACCTCCAACCGGCCACGGCGGTCCCGCCCGACGCGCCCTCCTTGCAGCTGCCCTTCTGGAGCCGGTACGTGTAGGTGGTGCGCGGCGCGAGTCGGCGGACGTGCACGCTGAGCTTGTCGTTGCGCTTGCCGTCGACGAGCTGCAGCTTGCCGAAGTTGCCGCGGATGTAGTCGCCGTCGGCGCCCACGAAGCTGAACGTCCCGCGGTACACCTTGGCCTTCGTCTTGGCCGAAGCGGGGGCCGCAACCAGCGCCACCGCGACCATGACGAGTCCTGCAGTCAGTCTCTTCATGACCGCACAACGCGAATCCGGGGCAAAGGTCAGGAACAATGTCTGAAATGGATCTCGCTCCCGTCCGGATCGACAAGTGGCTGTGGGCCGCGCGGCTCGTGAAGACGCGTGCCCTGGCCGTCGACGCGATCCGCGGCGGCCGCGTGCGGGTCAACGGCCAGCCCGCCAAGCCCAGCAAGGACGTCCGGCCGGGTGACCGGATCGAGTTCAGCGCCGGCGTGATCCGCTTCGAGGCGACCGTCCGCGGCACCGCCGAGCGCCGGCTGCCGGCCACCGGCGCTCAGCAGCTCTACACGGAGACCGACGACAGCATCGCCGAGCGCGAGCGCCGCGTCGCCGAGATGAAGATGACCCGCCCCCAGGGCGTCGACCGCAACGCCCGCCCGACGAAGCGCGAACGCCGCCAGCTCGAGCAGCTCAAAGGCCGCCGCGAGAGATGAAGCAACCTAAAGGGCCAGGCCCCTTTAGGTTGCTTTAGGTTCACGGCGGGAGGCGGCGGCCCGGTCGGCGGACGCGGAACCAGCGGGCGTCGAAGGGCTCCAGCGACAACTTCGCCGGCAGCGGATGCTCGGCGTGGTTGAAGAGGTCGACGAGCGCTTCGCCGTCCTCGACGGGCAGCTCGACGGTCAGCGGGCGACCGCTGAGCTCGTGCACGGCGACGACCGTCGCGCCGTCCCAGTCGCAGCGATGGGCGAGCACGGAGTCGGCGCCGGTCTCCAGCAGCGTCATCGTCCCGAAGCCGAGCTCGGGGCATTCGCGACGCCGGCGGATCAGGCGCTCGAACCAGTTCAGCAGCGAATCCGGGTCGCGCCGCTGCGCGGCCACGTTGACGCGCTCAGGGCCGAACGCGCCGGAGACCATCGGCCGCCGGAGCTCGGCAGCCGTGGAGAAGCCCCCGTCGGGGGACCACTGCATCGGAGAACGCACGGCGTAGCGGCCGTCGATGTCGAGGTTCTCGGCCATCCCGATCTCCTCGCCGTAGAAGAGCACCGGCGTGCCGGGCAGGGAGAAGGCGAGCGAGTACGTCATCCGGATCGCGCGCTCGTCGCCGTCGACCATCGAGGGCAGCCGCCGCCGCAAGCCGCGGCCGTAGAGCTGGAGATCCTTCTCGGGGCCGAAGCGCGCGAAGACCTCTTCGCGTTCGTCCACGCTGAGCTTGTCGAGCGTCAGCTCGTCGTGGTTGCGCACGAAGCGCCCCAGCGACGCGGTCTTCGGGATCTGCGGGAAGTCGCGCAGCGCCTGCGCCAGCGGCTGCGCGGAGCCACGCGCCAGCGAGAGGTACATGGCCTGGTTGCCGATGAAGTCGAGCGCCATGTGCAGCTCGTCGCCCTCCTCATCGCCCATGAACGTCCGCACGTCCTGCGGCGCGAGATTGACCTCGCCCAGCAGGATCGCCTCGCCGTCGCGCCGGTTCACGAACGCGCGCAGATCGCGCAGGATCTGGTGCGGATCGTCCATCGCTCCCTCGATCAAGAAGGGGACGGCATCGACGCGGAAGCCCGAGAGCCCCTGTGCGAGCCAGAACGCCATCACCTGGGCGAGCTCGTCACGGACCTCCGGGTTGGCGAGGTTCAGATCCGGCTGGTGCGAATAGAACTTGTGCAGGTAGTACTGCTTGGCCTTGCGGTCGTACGCCCAGTTGGAGGTCTCCTGGTCGGGGAAGACCACGTCGCCGGGCTTCTCCGCCGGCCGCTCGTCGCGCCAGACGTAGAAGTCGCGGTACGGCGAGTCGGGGCTCGAGCGCGCGGCCTGAAACCACGGGTGCTGATCGGACGTGTGGTTCATGACGAAGTCGGCGATCACGCGGATGCCACGATCGCGGCAGGTGCGGATCAACTCCGTGAAGTCGCCGAGCGTCCCGTAGACCGGGTCGACCGCGAAGAAGTCGACGATGTCGTAGCCGTCGTCGCGGTTCGGCGACGGGTAGAACGGCATCAGCCAGAGGCAGCTGACGCCGAGGCCGGAGAGGTAGTCGATGCGGTCGGTCAGTCCCGGCAGATCGCCGCAGCCGTCTCCATCGGAGTCGAAGAACGTCTCGACGTCCAGGCAATAGAAGACCGCGGCCTTCCACCACAGATCGCTGGTCACCTTGGTGCTCATGACGCCAGCTCCGGCAGCACGTGCTCGCCGAACGCGTCGATGAACGCGTCGAGGTCCTGCCCGACGTGGTGCAGCGCGATGTCGTCGAACCCGAGCGCCGCGAGCTCGCGCAGCCACTCCACGTGCTGCGGCAACTCCGCGGAGACGAGCACCTTCGACGCCACGTCCTCGGGGCGGACGTGTGCGGACGCCGCGTCGAAGGCCTCGGGCGTCTCGAGGTCCCAGCAGAGCGGCGGATCGAAGACGTTCGTGCGCCACTGCTCGTGCGCGATCCGCAGCGCCTCCTCGTGCGACGGAGCCCACGACACGTGGACCTGCAGGACCTTGCGCCCGCCGTTCCCGAACGCGTCGAGCACCCGTCGCAGGTGCTCGACGGGAGCGTTGACCGTCGCCAGTCCGTCGGCCCACTCCGAACCCCAGCGCGCGGTCTTCTCGCTCACGGCGGCGCACAGCAGCGGGGGAGGCGTCGCGGGCAGCGTCCACAGCCGCGCACGGTCGACGACCACATGCCCGTCATGCGAGACCTCCTCACCGGCGAACAGCGCCCGCATCACGTCCACGCACTCGCGCAGCCGGGCCGTGCGCACGTCCTTCGACGGCCAGCGCTCCCCGGTGATGTGCTCGTTGGACGCCTCGCCGGTCCCGAGCGCGATCCACAGCCGCTCCGGGAACATCTCGCAGAGCGTCGCCGCGGCCTGCGCGACGATCGCCGGGTGATAGCGCTGTCCAGGAGCGTTGACGACGCCGAACGGCAGTGACGTGCGCGCCAAGGCCGCGCCGAGGAACGACCAGGCGAAGCCGGACTCGGCCTGCCGCGAGCTCCACGGCGCAAAGTGGTCCGAGGACATGCCGCCGGCGAACCCGGCGTCCTCGGCGCGGACGATCGCTTGCAACAGGCGGCTGGGCGGGATCTGCTCGTGCGAGCAGTGCAGCGCGTATCGGGGCACGCCCCACGTCTACCCGCGTCGCGGCGTCGCTATCGCGGAGGGCCGAGGTGCGAGACCCAGTCGGGGTCGGCGTCGTAGAGCGCGTCGCCGATGTCCTGCTGATGGCAGCCCTGGTCCTGCAGCGCGTCGATCAGCTCGCGCAGCCCCATCGGGCCCGGCGTCTCCCACGCGCCGTGCGGCGGGGTGACGCGGGCGGTGTAGCCCTCAGGGACAAGCTCGACGGCGATCACTTCGGTGGCGGGGACATCGGGTAGCCGCGTCTGGCGATCTCATCGAGTTCCATCTTGTAGTAGTCGCTCGTCGGGTTCGGGTAGTTCGCCCGCCCTGGCGCAGGGCCGCAGTTGATGATCGTGCAGCCCTCATCCATGCGGTCGTTGATCCATTTGCGGTTGTTCTCCATCCACTGCTCCGGCGGCGCCTTGGGCGGATCGTAGTAGTCGGCTCCGAGCCGCTTGGCCTCGGGTATCACGCGGCCGGCCATGTCCTCGCCGATGACGATCTTCTTCTCCGCGCGGGCCGCGGCGGCGCCCGCGCGGACGCCGGCGCCGGCGCCGGTCGCGAACGGCACGATCGCCCCGATGACGTCGGCGCCGAGCGCGAACGCGTCCTCTCCGGAGACGCCGCAGCCGTTCATCAGGCTGCTCCCGATCTTGTAGATGTCATACCCGATCGAGATGACGTCGATGATGATGTCCAGGAAGGCGCCGGTCGGGTCGACGAGGTTGACCGGGTCGTTGAGCGCGTAGACGTAGAGGTTCGTGCCGCCGCCCTCGAAGCGCAGCGGGTCCGGCGCCGTGAAGCGGCCGGTCTCCGGGTCGTAGTCGCGGGCGCCGAAGCGGACGAGCTTCGTGTCGAGGTCGTAGAGCCCGCCGGCGAAGCCGAACGGCTGGAAGCCCGGGCTGGAGTCGCGCGTCACGCGCCCGAACTCGTCGTAGTCGAGCTCCTGCGCGATCGTCCCATCGGCGGTGTCGACGATCGCCCGCGGGCTGCCGACCTGGTCGATCACGACCCGGTAGGTCCGGCCGCCGCGCACGATCAGGTCGGGCACGTTGGTGCGCGTGACGTAGATGAAGCGGCTGCGGACGGTGCCGTTGGCGTTGAGCTCGGCGACGGGCGCCGAGGCCGCCGCTATAGAGGAAGCCGCGCTCGAGCACCCCGCCGCGCTTGACCGCCGATGCGGCGCCCGGTCGGGTCGACGACGTAGTCCAGCGTCGTGCCGGCGGGGAGCGTGGCCTTCGTCAGCGAGCCGAGGGCGTCGTACTCGTAGCTCGTCGTGCCCTCGGGCGCGACCTTGGTCCTCAGCGCGCCGGCGTCGCTGTAGGAGTACGTGTTCGCCCCATACCGCGTCATGCGGTCCTGCGCGTCGTAGTCCGCCGTGGTCGGCAGCGCGTCGCCCGCCCGGATGACGCTCGTCCGGTTGCCGTTGTCGTCGTAGCCGTAGGTCGCCGTCAGCGTGCCGTCGCGCCTGACCTGGTACAGCCGGTCGGAGCTGTCGTACGTGTAGGCGACGTTCGCGCTGGACGCCAGGCGGGACTCGGCCTTGCTCGTGATCCGGCCGGACGCGTCGCGGCCGTAGCTCTCGCCGTAGACGGCGCTCGCGCCCTGCTTGGTCGCGGTCGACTCCGGCTCACCGAACGCGTTGCGGGTGATCGCGGTCGTGCTCGCGCCCAGGCTCAGTCCGCTGACGAGCCCGGTGACCGCGTCGCGGGCGAGCGTGAGACCGCCGCCGCGGATCAGCCGCCCGTCGTCGTCGTAGACGTAGGCCGCGCTGTCGCTGCCGCCGATCGACTGCGTCGCGAGCCGGAAGTCGTCGTCGTAGGTGTTCGTGACCTGGCCGGAGAACGTGCCGGTGACCGTCGCGCGGGTGGGCAGCGAGCCGTCGTAGGTGTAGGCGATCTTCTCGCTGCCCGGCCCGGTGGCCGAGGTCATCGTGCCGGTCTGGGCGGAGTAGACGAAGTCGGTCGTGCCGCGCGGCTGCGTGAGCCGGTCCAGCTGCGACGCGTCGTCGTAGCGGAAGCCGACGGTGCTCCCGTCCGCGCGGTTCATCGCGGTCACGAGCTCGTCGCCGTCCTGGGTGTAGCTCGTCGGCGCCGCGGCGGCGCCGAGCTGCGGCGGCGTGTAGCTCGTGAGCAGGTCGCGCGACGAGTACGCGAACGTGTGCGCAGCGCGCCCGGGCGGCGTCAGGCTGCGCAGGTTGCCGCTGCTGTCGTAGCTGTAGCCGACCTGGCGCGCGTCGGGCCGCTTGAGCGCGGTCGTGCGCCCGGCGGCGTCGTAGGTGAACGCGGTCGTGCGGTTCAGCGGGTCGGTGAGCGACGCGATCCGCCCGTCGGCGCCGTAGGCGTAGACCGTCTCGCGCGCGCCCTGAGCGGAGCGGTGCAGCCGCCCGCGTGCGTCGTACTCGTAGGTCTTGGGCGTCACGCCGGGCGCCTCGACACGGGTCGTACGCCCGTGCGCGTCGACGTCGGCGATCACACGGTGCCCGCTCGGCGCCTCCTCGGTCAGGCGCCGCGACAGCGCGTCGAAGGTCGAGCTCGAGACGCGCCCGTTGACCGTCGAGGTCTCCACGAGCGAACGCAGGCTGAGCGGGTTCGCGGGATCGCTGAGCGACGCGCTGCGCGTGTGCCCGAGCACGGAGCGCCGCCCGCCGGGGGTCGTGATCACCTGGCGCGAGACGACCGGCGACTGCATGCCGAAGCGCGGGTCGGGCGGTGACCTCCTGGGTCACGCTGGTGCCGTCGGGGCGGGTGACCGTGGTCACGCCGTCGGTGCCGGTCACCGTGACCGTCGAGCGTCCCTGCGCGTCGCTGACGGTGCGCTGGACGGCGCCGTCGTCGCTGCGCTTGACGCGGTACGTCGTCTTGCGGCCCTCGGCGCTCGTCTTGACCACGGTCGTCGTGCCGGCGCCGACAGTGCGGGCGAGCGTCTGCGCCGAGCCGTCGGCGGCGGTGTCCTTGGTCAGGCGCCCGGCCCCGTCGTACTCGAAGCGGTGGACGCCGTCGCGCGGGTCGGTCAGCTTCGTCAGCAGCCCACCGGCGTCGTACTCCATCGCCATCCGGTCGCCGCCCGGGCCCTCGGCGCGGCTCAGGAAGCCGCCGGCGGAGACCGCGAGCTTCGTCGTCTGCCCGTACGGCGCGACGATCGCGGTCGGCTCGCCGGCGCCGTTGCGCTGGATCGCCGTCTTGTTGCCGTAGCTGTCCTCGATCTCGGTCAGCCGGCCGCCGACGTCGTAGCCGAAGCGCAGCTGGACCGCCTTGGTCAGCGTGTCGACGGTGCGCAGGTGGCGGCCGGTGCGGTCGAAGACGTACAGCGAGCGGCCGTCGGCGGACGGGATCGTCGTCTCGCCGAGCTGGAGGCTCGGCATCGTCGCCGCGACCGAGCGGATCAGCCCGTTGGTCTGGTCGGCGAAGTAGATCGTGTCGTCGTTGCCGACCGCGATCGCCGACGGGAACGCGATCCTCGCCTGGCCGGCCGGTCCGCCGTTGCCGCGGACGCCGCTGTCGCCGTTGCCGGCGATCGTCGCGATCCTGCCGTCGGCGTCGACCTTGCGCAGCCGCGCGTGGCCGCCGTCGGCGATCAGCAGGCCGCCGTCCTTCGTCGAGGTGACGGCCGAGGGGGTGAAGAGCTGCGCGGAGGTCGCCGGGCCGCCGTCGCCGCCGAAGCTCGTCAGGCCGTTGCCGGCGACGGTCGTGATCGTGCCGTCGGCGTCGACCCGGCGCACGCGGTTGTTGCCGCTGTCGGCGATGAAGACCGAGCCGTCGCGCGCGGACCGCGATGTCGCGCGGAGAGCGCAGCCGCGCCTTGGAGGCCACGCCGCCGTCGCCGCCGAAGCCCGGGAGGCCGGTGCCGGCGAGCGTCGCGATCGTGCCGTCGGTGCCGATCCGGCGCACGGCGTTGTTGGCGGAGTCGATGACCAGCACGGCGCCGCCCGCGTCGACCTCGATGTCGGTCGGCACGTCCAGCGTCGCGGCGAGCGCCGGGCCGCCGTCGCCCTCGTAGCCGCCGTCACCGGTGCCCGCGATCGTGCGGATCTTGCCGTCGGGGTCGACCCGGCGGACCCGGTTGTTGCCCTGGTCGGAGATGAAGATCGCGCCGTCGCGGCCGAGCGCGACGCCGGCCGGATGGTCGAGCGCGGCGTCGGTGGCGCTGCCGCCGTCGCCGCTGAAGCCGGCGGTGTCGAGCACGCCGGCGACGATCGTCGTCGCCCCACCGGGCACGATCCGTCGTACGACGTTGGCCGCGGCGTCGGCGACGAGCATCGCCCCGTCGGGCGCCTTGGTCATGCCCTCCGGCGAGCCGAGCCCGGACTTCGCGGTCTCGATCACGTCGAAGTTCTGGCCCTCGGCGCTGCGCTTGGTGCCGTCGCCGAGATAGAGCGTGCGGCCGACCGGGTCGTAGGTGTGGTGGACGTCGACGCTCCAGCCCGCCATGGCGGAGGTCGGTGCCTGCAGGCCGTCGCCGACGACGCCGCGGAACGTCTGCCCGACCGAGATCTCCGAGCGCGTCGAGTTCGTCGACAGCGGCGCCCCGCCGACGGCCGCGAACGACGTCTGGAACTGATCCGGCGTGCGGTAGACCGCGGGGTAGACGTAGTCGAGCCGGATGTCGACCTTCTGGCGGCCCTGGACGCGGCGGCCGTAGGCATCGATCCCGTCGAACGTGAACGTCTGGGAGCGGTTCGCGGTCGGGGCGAACGACTGCTTGAACGTGCGGCCCGAGCACGCTGATCGTGAGGTCCACGCGCGCCACCGACGGGGGCAGCGTGGCGCCGGTGAGCGGGATCTGCAGCGTGTCGCCGGTGCGGCGGCCGGGCACGCGGTCGGACTGGTAGACGAGCGTGTAGGGCGTGCCGGCGATCACGGACTGCTCGCCGAGGGTCTGGTCCTCGCAGTGGATCACCGAGCCGCCCTCGTTGCAGCGGCCGTCGCCGTCGGGGTCGCCGTCGTCCGGGCCGCCCTGGCCGGGGCCGCCGGCGCCGTCGGGCAGGCCGTAGGGCCAGTTGTAGTCCCACGGCGTGAAGTGCGTGATCGCGGCGCGCCACAGGCTCTTGCCGGGGTCGTAGAGCTCGGCGAGCTTGCGCAGCTCGTCGTCGTCGATGCCCAGCGCGGCGAGCTGCGCCGCGGTGGCGGCGATGCCGGTGCCGGTGACGTCGAGCACCGCGCGGCCGTCGGCCTCGGAGAGCAGCTTGATGACGACGCCGTTGGAGGACGGGACCCACTGGGCCTGCTCGCGGTCGTAGTAGCCCATCGGCACGGCGGTGCCGGCCGGGAAGCCGATCAGGTTGTCGATGTAGGTGACGACCGGCTTGGTGAAGCTGACGTCGACGGCACCCTGCGCGTTGGCCTCATCGATCGAGTACTCGACCGCGTAGGTGTACGCGGAGGTCGGCGGCAGCTCGCCGGGCATCGCGTCGGGGCCGCTGTCGCCGATCGTGAACTCGGTCGCGCGGACGTTGAGCTTGTCTCCGAGCGGCTTCGTCGTGCCGTCCGGAAGCGTCGCGGTGGCGTCGGTGCCCGGCTCCAGCAGCAGCGTCGCGGTGCGCGTGCCGTCCGCGTCGGTGATCGTCGAGCCCTTCGCGACCTGTAGCTCGTCGCCGGAGAGGTCGACGCCGGTGACGCGGTCCTCGTACGGGACCATCACGATCTCCTCGACGCCCTCGTAGTCCTGCGTCGGGACCTCGAGCTGGCGCTGGGAGGGGATGTAGCCCGCGCGCTCGAAGACGAGCGTGACGGTTCCGCCGCCGTTGACGGCGATGTCGAAGCCGCCGTCGGTGCGGGTGGCGGTGCGGCCGAGCTCGGGGTGGTCGAGGACCGTGACCTGCACTCCCTCGATCGGGCTGGCGTTGCGGCGCGTCACGCGGCCGCGCAGCACCGCCGCCTGCAGCGGCTTGACGGCGTCGGCCGCGACGCCCTTCTGGATCGGGTCGGGGCCGCTGTAGAGGAACTCGGTCGCGTCGGAGACCAGCGTCATCTCGCCGTCCAGGGCGGGCGTGGCCCGCGTCGCGGGCGCGGGCGCGGCAGCGGGGGCGGGGCCGGGGGCCGGCGCCTCGAACTCGATCCGCCAGCTCGTGCGGGCCGTGCTCGCGTACGTCGATCCGATCCGGGCGCGGACCTCGAAGGTGTGCTCGCCCGCGAGCACGCTGGCGATCGTGTACGGCGAGCTGCAGGCGACGAAGGCGTTGGTGTCGAGCTTGCACTCGAAGCCGGTCGGCGGGCTGGCTGGCCGTGAACTCGAAGCGCGCGCTGCGCAGCGGCGTGATCGCGGCGGGGCTTGCCGTGAGCGTCGTCGTGAAGTCGGTGACCGGCGTGCTGGTCGCCGCCGGCGCGGGCGGCTGGGGTGCGGGCTGCGGCACTGGCGGCGAGGCGGGCGGCCGCGGCTGCGCCGGGGGCTTGGTGACGTCGAGCGCGGTGGCCGCACGGCAGTTGTTGCGCTCGGAGCTCTCCTTGACCTTGTTGCGCGCGTCCGCGCAGACCAGCAGCGTGTAGCGCCGAGCCGCGAGGCTCGCGGGCACCGTCGCGGTCAGCCTGCCGGTCGCGGTCTTGCGGGCCTTGACCGCCTTCTGCGCGGCGGTCCCGAGGCGGACGTCGCGCGCATCCAGCTTGCGGTCGGTCGAGAGCACGAGCGCCGTCGTGGACTTCGCGGCCGTGCCGCGACCGCGGTTCTTCACGGTCCAACTGACCGTCAACGTGCCGCCCTGCGCGACAGCACGACCGCTGCTCGCGGCCTTGGCGACGCTCAGGTCCGGCTTCGGCTTGGCCGCCTGTGCCGTGGCACCGGCGGCGGCGAGGAGCGACACCACGACCGCCGGCGCAACCACGTTGCGCAGCGCGCGTCGACCCCTCCAGGCCCACGACATCCTTGTCCTCACCCTCCCGCTCTCGATTCGGCACGGCCGGGCCCTCGATCCGGCTCGGCGCGAACCTAACAGTCACCGGCGGCGTCGGGGAAGGCATTTGGCGCGTGCTGCCCGAACGCCTGAACCATCGGGCAGGGGCGACGATCGGGCGGGTCAGGGCTCGAACACTAGGGTGGCTGCGGTGCAGATCCGCCGCGCCACCGTCGCCGACCACGCCGCCGCGCGAGACCGTGCGCCTCGCGCCGCTCGAAGCCGAGGGTCAGGCAGAGGGAGGCGGCGTCGCCTCGGTGTAGCCGTCGTCCTCGACGCGTGCTGCCGCGGCTGCGCGTTGCTGCCCGAGAGCAGCCAGTCGACCGCGGAGTCGCTGTCGGCCGGCTCGGCCGGCTCGCGCCGCACGGACAGCAGGCGCTCGCCGCCGAAGCGGACCATCGCCACGGTGTAGGCCGACACGGGCACGTCGTGGCGGCTGGCGAGCCAGTCGATCGTCGCCAGCGCGCGCGGGTCGTAGCCGCCGGCGACGAGCACCAGCGCCGGCGACTCGCTCGCCGTCGACGGCGTCGAGCTCGGCGTGCACGCTGAGCAGCCGCTCGCGGTCCCAGGAGGCGACGTCGGCGGCGGCGCCGAGCGCGCGGCCCAGCTGCCACTCGACGGTGTCGCCGGTGACGAGGATCACGACGACGCGGCCGGCCTGGTCGTCGAACCCGAGCAGGTCGACGTAGGGCACGGGCTCACGCGCGAGCAGGCGGACGCCGGAGAGGCCCAGCTCGGCCGCGAACGCGTCCCAGGAGGAGGTGACGAGGGCCAGCAGCTCCTCGCGGTCGGGCGGGCTCTCCTGCACCAGTCCGGCCGCCTGCGGCGCCACGAGCGTCCCAGAAGTCTCATCGATGCGCAGCACGGCGGTCCGGTCCTCCTTGCGATTTCGAATACGCCGCAAGACTAACCGAGCGTGACCGGCTCGCCGAGCAGCAATCTGCCAGCTTCGACGACCCGCGCTTCGATTCCCGGTCCATCGCCGCGTGAGGCGACCAGCCGGAGCCGCACGCCGTCGCGGAAGATCAGCTCGCGCCCCGCCCAGCCGCCGACCGGCGGCCAGTCGAGCGCGAGCTGGACGTTGATCCCCGCCGCGGCGCGCTCCTGCTCGGGTTCGACGGCGGCGATGGTCACGCCGCGCGCGGCGTTGAGGTCGCGCATGAGCATGACCTCGCGGCCGAGGTCGCGCTCGCATCGCGAAGCTCAGGCGCGGATCGCCCCAGCGCCAGGATCTCTGACCGTCGGGCGCGGTCAGGACCGGGAACGGCGGCGGCCGGTCGGGCCCGATCGCGCCGTCCGGGTTGAACGGGAACGACGCGGACCACTGGGTGAGCCCCGGCAGATCGTGGGCGCTCAGCCGGCCCTCCGGGCCCATCGCGTAGTGCTGGCGGTCGCCGGCGATGCCGCGCGTGTCGACCTGCGGTGGAGCGCAGTTGCTCGCCGCGCATACCCAGGACGGGGAAGCGCCAGAGGGCCTGGACGAATCCGTCGGGCATCGAGGCGATAGCCTCGCAGGACGTGTTGCCCCGCGCCGCCGCCGTCGCCACGCTCGCGTCCGAGCCCTTCGACGTGCTCGTCATCGGCGGCGGGATCACCGGCGCCGGCGTCGCGCTGGACGCCGCCACGCGCGGGTACTCGGTCGCGCTGGTGGAGCGCGCGGACTTCGCGAGCGGGACGTCGTCGCGCTCGAGCAAGCTCGTCCACGGCGGCCTGCGCTACCTGCAGAACTTCGATCTCGGGCTCGTCCGCGAGGCGCTGCTGGAGCGCCAGATCAACGTCAATCTGGCGCCGCACCTGGTGCGGCCGCTGCGCTTCGTGGTCCCCGCGTTCGACGGCGCGCGGCTGGACCGGCTCGTC
The DNA here is from genome assembly GCA_963848475.1 of uncultured Solirubrobacteraceae bacterium. Classification (GTDB taxonomy): domain Bacteria; phylum Actinomycetota; class Thermoleophilia; order Solirubrobacterales; family Solirubrobacteraceae; genus Solirubrobacter. The sequence continues at coordinate 634,145 of CAWKDW010000020.1, forward strand.
GGCCTCGGCCTCAACGCCTACGACGTGATGGCCGTCGACCGGCTGCGGCGCTCGCCGCTCGGCCGCCGCCGCGCTCGCGAGGAGCCCGACTGGAGCCCGGCGCGGCACCGGGTGATCTCCGGGCCCGAGGTCACCGAGCTGCTGCCTGCGCTCGCGCGACCGGCAACCGACGGGCGGGTACCTGTTCTACGACTGCCAGACCGACGACGTCCGGCTCGTGTTGACCGTGCTGGCCGAGGCCGAGCGCTTCGGCGCGGTGTTCGCGAACCGGCTCGAGGCCGTCGGGCTGCTCGAGGACGGCGGCCGCGCGGTCGGCGCGCGCCTGCGCGACGCCGAGAGCGGCGAGGCAGCTCGAGGTGCGCGCGGCGCAACGTCGTCAACGCGACCGGCGTCTGGGCGGACCGGCTGCGCCCCGCCGAGCTGCACGACGAGGCCGAGGTGCCGGTGATCCGCCCGTCGCGCGGGACGCACCTGCTCGTCGAGGGGTCGTCGCTGCCGATGGGCGCCGGGGCGATCGTCCCCGCGGGCGGCGGGCGCACGATCTTCGTGCTGCCGTGGCTCGGGGCAGACGCTGATCGGCACGACCGACACCGACCACGAGGGCGCCGCCGACCACGTGCCGCCGTCACTCGGAGGAGGTCGACTACCTGCTCGACGCCGTCAACGCGTTCTTCGGCACCGCGTTCGTGCCGGGCGACCTCGTCGGCGCCTACGCGGGCGTGCGGCCGCTGATCTCGACCGGCGACCCGCGCAAGTCGGTCGACATCTCGCGCAAGGCCGAGCTCTACGAGACCTCGAGCGGGATGGTCACGATCACCGGCGGCAAGCTCACCACGTGGCGGCGGATGGCCAAGGAGACCGTCGACCGGATCGTGTGGCGCGACGGCTCGGAGGTCAAGTGCCGCACGCACGAGGTCCCGCTCGGGATGCCGGTCGCCGCGTCGGATCTCGTGGCCGCGCCCGCCGCGTCGCGCGAGCAGCTGGCCGGCCGCTACGGCCATATCGCCCACGACGTGCTGGCGCTGGCGGCGACCCGGCCCGAGCTGGCGGAGCCGGTCGTCGCGGGTCGCCCCGACCTGCTGGCCGAGATCGCCTACGCGGGCCGCCGCGAGCAGGCCCGCACGGTCGGCGACGTGCTGCTGCGACGGACGCGGCTCGGGCTGACCTCGGCCCGGATGCTGCTGGCGCCGGGATCGGGCGCGATCGAGCGCGTGGCGGCCGTGCTCGGGGAGGAACTGGGCTGGGATCCGGCGCGCCGCGCGCGCGAGGCGGACGCGTTTCGCGAGGAGGCGCGTCAGGAGGGCATCCTGCCGACCGCGTAGGGTGCGCCAAAACTTTCGCGGGCCTCGCCGGTTTGACCGGTCGGAGCCCCGTATCACTGGGGGCAGTCGCCCCCTGGAGCCGCTGACCGGGGGCTGCCGCCCCCGGACCCCCGCTTTGGAGTCGCTTTGCCACGCAGTCTGATCGCCCTGCTCACCGCCGCACTCGTCCTGTTGCCGGCGGCCTCCGCCAACGCGGGCTGGTTCGGCGCGCAGCCGCTCGACGGCCCGAACGCCGATGTCGTGTCGGTCGGCAACGTCGACCTCGCCCGCGATGGCGCCGGCGCGGTCGCGTACATCCGCAACGCCGACGGCGTCCCGCACGCCTTCATCTCGCGCCTCAACGGCGGCCGCTGGCTGCCCGTCGAGCGCGTCGATCCGACGCTCGGCGGCGCCGTCACCGAGGTCAAGGTCGCGGTCGGCGACGCGAACCGGATCGCGGTCGCCTGGATCGCCGACGGCATCGTCTATGCCACGTCGACGCCGGCCGGCGACACGCCCGGCGGCTTCGCGCCGATCGCCACGCTCGGCGGGCCGGGTGCCGAGTCGCTGGACATCGATCTCGGCGTCAACGGCGCCGCGTACGCGATCTGGCAGGAGGGCGGCAACGTCACCGCCGCACGGCTGCAGGACGCAGCGCTGGTCACGGGTCGCTCTGCCGCTGGACATCGATCCCGCGCGCGAGGCCGGCACCGGGACGCTGCGCCCGCGCGTCGCCGTGTCCGCGGAGGGCTACGCGGTCGCGACCTGGGGCGAGCGGATGGCGGACGGCTCGACGCGCGTCTTCGGGCGCCGGATCACCGGGCATGAACCTCTCGGCGGTCCCGCAGGACCTCACGCTGCCCGACGGCTGGGCGGACTCGCCGGACATCGACATCGAGGACGACGGCTCCTACGCCTGGATCGCCTACCGCCAGTTCTTCGGCGCCGTCTCGCGCACGCGTCGCGCGCCGGCTCGTCGGCTCGCAGTACGAGGCGGCCGAGATCATCGACGGCGGCGCCGCCAGCGACGAGCCGAAGGTCGACATGAGCGGCGCCGGGCGTGGCTATGCCGTCGCGCAGACCGTCGGCGGAGCGCAGGTGTTCGGCGCCTGGCTCGACCACGACCACTTCGCGCGCCGGCGGGCGGCTCGACAGCATCGACGGCTTCGCGCCCTCCAAGCCCGAGATCGCCAGCACCGACCGCAACGACAGCGCGATCGCCTGGCGGCTGACGGGCGCCGACGGCAACTCCGTCGCCCGCGCCCGCTACCGCGACGGTGAGACGCCCAACGGCGCCTTCGGCGGCGAGCTCACGGTCTCACGCGGCGACCTCGGCCCGGTGGCCGATCCCGGCGTCTACATCGGCGGCGACCGCGTCGGCGACTTCGCGGTGGCGATGGTCCAGGGCGCGGTCGGTTCGCGCGCGCTCACCGTGGCGGTCTTCGACCGGCCGCCCGGCTCACCGTTCATCGAGTCCTCCCAGACGTACAAGCGCAAGACGCGGCCGGAGCTGCGCTGGCGTCCGGGTCTCGAGCTCTGGGGCGCGCAGACGCTATCGCGTCTACATGGACGGCGTGATGATCGGGCAGACGAGCAACGACACGCTGGTGCCGGCGACGCCGCTCACCGCCGGCAGGCACAGCTGGCAGGTGGAGGCCGTCGATCAGGCCGGGCAGACCTCGCGCAGCCGCCTGCGCACGCTGAAGATCGATTCGATCGCGCCGACGGTCAAGGTCAAGGTCTCCGGCAAGCGCGTCGCGGGGCAGTCGCTGAAGATCGCGGTCAAGGCGACCGACAAGGGCGGCTCGGCGATGGATCACATCACCGTCAACTACGGCGATCGCTCAGCGACCTCGAGGACCTCGACCACGCGCCACCGCTACAAGCGCGGCAAGTTCACGCTCAAGGTCGCCGCCGTCGACAAGGCCGGCAACGTCACGCGCAAGACGGTCAAGCTGCGTATCAAGAAGTCGTGATCCTGCAGGCCGGTCAGCGGCGGCTCGAGCTGTCCGCGGGCCGGCCGCTGCTGATGGGCATCCTCAACGCGACGCCCGACTCGTTCTCGGACGGGCGCGGGGAGGAGCCGATCGCGGTGCGCCTGGCCCGCGGCCGGGCGCTCGTGGCCGCCGGGGCGGACATCGTCGACATCGGCGGCGAGTCGGCGCGCGGCGACCGGCCCGCCGTCTCCGCGGCCGAGGAGATCGCGCGCGTCGAGGAGCTCGTCGGCGCGTTGTCGCGCGAGGGCGCGCTCGTCTCGGTGGACACCTACAAGGTCGAGGTGGCCGAGGCGGCGGTCGCGGCGGGGGCGGCGATCGTCAACGACGTCTCCGGCCTGCGCGACCCCGGGCTGGCCACGCTCTGCGTCCGCACGGGCGCGGCGCTCGTGCTCATGCACACCGCGGTCGAGCCCAAGGGGACGCTGCTGGACCCGGCGGCCTACGAGGACGTCGTGGCCGACGTCGTCGAGTTCCTGCGCGCGCGGATCGCGGTCGCGCGTCGAGCTGGGGATGCGGGAGGACCAGCTGATCCTCGATCCCGGGCCGGACTTCGCCAAGACGCCGGCCCAGACGGTGGCGGTGCTGCGGCGCTTGGACGCGCTGCGGCAGTTCGGGCGCCCGATCCTGCTCGCCGCCTCGCGCAAGGACTTCGTCGGCGCGATCACCGGCCGCGCGCCCGCGGAGCGCGATCCGGGGACGCTGGCCGCGCTGGGCTTCGGGGCCGACGCGGGCGCCGCGATCCTGCGCGTGCACGACGTCGCGGGCGCGTCCGACTACCTCGCGGTGCGTGCCGTCCTGCGCGGCGATCGGGAGCTGGCGCCGCTGGAGGGCCTGACGCCGGAGCGCTACCCCGGCGGCGTTCCACCACACCTCGCGCTAGGCTGACCTTCGATCGCCGGCCGCTGAACCCAACGCGGCCGGGTGCCTACCGATTCATATCGAGGAGACATTGAATGCCCTCAGTCCTGGAACGCTCCGCCCTGGAGCAAAGCCCGCTCGCGGACCTGCACCTGCTCGCCAACGAGCTCGGCGTCGACGGCTTCCGCCGTCTGCGCAAGGATGACCTGGTCGACGCCATCCTCACGCGCCAGTCCGGCGAAGAGGTCGTCGCTCCGGCGCCCGAGGTCGTCGAGCGCGACGAGGTCGTCGAGGCCGGCGAGGTCGAGGTCGAAGCCGCCGCTCCGGTCGCCGATGGCGGCGCCCCCGCGTCCGATGACGACGGCCCCAAGCGCTCCCGCCGCGGTCGCCGCGGCGGTCGCGGCCGCCGCCGCGACGAGGACGAAGGCGACGCGACCCTCGTCGATCGCGACGAGCCGGTCGCCGCGGCCGCTCCCGCCGCGCGCGGCTCCGACGGACGAGCGCACCGTCGAAGGTGCGGTCGAGCTGCTGGCCAACGGCTCCGGCTTCCTGCGGCTCGCCGCGGAGCCGACCGACGACGACGTCTACATCTCCGCCGCCCAGGTCAAGCGCTGCGAGCTCGTCTCCGGCGACCGCGTCGCGGGCCCGATCCGCGCCGGCCCGCCGGTCGGAGCGCTTCCCGTCGCTGATCCGCGTCGAGACGATCAACGGCCGCCCGGCCGAGGAGGTCGCCGAGGGCACGCGCTTCGAGGACCTGCCGGTCGCCTGGCCGTCCGAGCGCATCCAGCTCGGCTCCGAGGACCCGACGGTCACCGCGATCGAGTGGCTGACGCCGTTCGGCAAGGGCTCGCGCGTCGTCATCGCCGGCCCGTCGCGCGCGGGCAAGAGCGAGGCGCTGCGGCGGCTCGCCGACGCGCTCGCGAACCGTTCGGAGCTCGAGGTCAGCGCCGTGCTGGCCGGCGTGCGCCCGGAGGAGATCGCGGACTTCCCGGTCACGCCCGGGCGCGGCGCTGTCGTTCTCCGCCTCGGTCGAGGCGCAGGCGCAGGCCGATCGAGCAGGCGCTCGAGGTCGGTCGCCGGGTCGCCGCACGCGGCGGAGACGCGGTCGTGCTGATCGACTCGCTCGAGTACCTCGGCGGTTCGGCCGCGCGGCGCGCGCTGTCCGCGGGCCGCAACCTGGCCGGCGGCGGCTCACTCACGGTGATCGCCACCTCGCCGGTGCCGGTCGGCGGCGAGACCACCGTCGTCACGCTCGACCGTGCCGCGGCCGCCGCGGGCAACTTCCCGGCGCTCGCGCTCGGAGAGTCCGGCACGCTGCGCCCCGAGCTGCTCGTGGGTCAGGCCGGAACGGACGCGATCCGCGCCGCGGGCTCGGGCGAGGCGCCTGCCGCGGTCGTCGTCCCGGAGCCGCCGGCGGTTGAGCCCGAGCCGGTCGTGGAGGCCGTGATCGTGGAGCCGGAGGCCGGCGCGCGCCGGTCGCCAAGCCCGGCCGCACGCGCTCGCGCGGCGCCGCGAAGCCGAAGGCCAAGCCCGCCGCGCCGAAGGCTGGCGGCGGCCAAGACGGCCGCGAAGCCGAAGGCCGCGGCCAAGCCGAAGGCCAAGCCCGCCGCCGCGGCCGCGGAGAAGCCCGCGGCGCCGAAGCGCAAGCCGGGCGCCCGCAAGCGCGCCCCGAAGCCGGCCGCCGAGTAGTTCAGCGCCGCGCGCGGGCGAGCTGTCGCCCGCGCGCCGGCCGCTGGGTCAGTAGCGGTGCGTCCCGTAGGCGACGCGGCGCCAGCTGGGCTCGGGCGAGAGCTCGATCGGCTCGCGGTCGCGCTCGGGCTGGACGTAGCCGAACGTGTGCGTGATCTCGTCGAAGACGACGTCCAGCTCGCCCTCCTTGACGCGCTGGTCGAGCCAGGCGGAGCGGAAGACGAGCCGCCGCAGCCAGTGCACGAGCGACCGGTCGGCGGGGCCGACGAGGTCCGGCCAGCAGTCGTTGACGTGCTCGCCGAGGCCGGAGGCGGGATCGGCGACCTCACCGTTGACGGTGAGGTTCACGAGGTCCTCGAGTTCGGTCTCCTGCAGCGGTCGGCCGACGAACCCGAGCTTTCGGGCTGCCTGCTCGACGCGCTCGGAGAAGTCGCGCTCATTGAACGTGAAGCGAAGCTCCCCGTATTCGAGCACGTAGTCTTGACCGGAGTCGTAGTTGCCGCGGCGGATCTGGTCCATAGGATCGAGCCCGGGGTCGCCGGGGCGTCTGCATCTTATGCGCGGATCCTCCCGCGGGTCTGCACCTGAACTGGATCTTTCACGCGGGGCGGTTTCGCTGGCAACGCACCGGGTGCAGGTGCATGAAATAACCGGGTAGGTTCGTGCGATGTCATTTCGTCTCGCCGCAATGTTCGTCGCCCCGTTCGTTCTCGCGGGCGCCGGCAGCGCGTTCGCGGCAGGCGAGACCGCGCCCCGCGCCGCCGACCTGAGCGGCTCGATCCAATTTCCCCGCCCGCAGACGATGTCGATCGCGACTCGTTCACGAGCTGGCTCCAAGCTCACCGTGCGGATGGGCTTCAACGGTCGCTGCACCGGCGGCGGGCTCAGCGAGGTCTGGGTCTCGAACATCCGCTCGCGGCCCAGGGTGCGTGTCCGCGACGGGCGCTTCACGGCCAGACTGACCGGCACGTCGCGCAACCTCGGCGGGGTAAGGGGTCGGACCGGCAAGTTCAGGTGGCGCGTCACCGGCCGCTTCACGACGCGGGATGTCGCCGTAGCGACGGTCACCGGCACGGCCCAGATCCGTCTCCGCGGCCGCGTGGTCTCGCGCTGCAAGATCGCCGCGCCGACCGACGTCCGGCTCACCCGCACGTCCTAAGGGGGCGAAGATTTCCGGCGTGCCCCTACGAGGGGCATGCCCGACGACCCCGCCACCCTCCTGCTCGTCGAGGATGACCCGCTCATCCGGACGTTCCTCGCCGACAATCTCACCGCCGACGGCTACGAGCTCCTGGTCGCGGGGACGATCGAGGAGGCGCTGCGCGAGCTCGAGTTCAAGCACCCGGACCTGGCCGTCGTCGACCTCAAGCTCCCGGACGGCTCCGGCCTCGAGCTGATCCAGCGCGTTCGCGGTGCCGATGGCATCGGATCGCGCCTCGATCCGTCGATGCCGCTGGTGATCCTGTCCGGCTCGGGCGGCGAGATCGACCGCATCCGCGGCTTCGAGCGCGGGGTCGACGACTACTTGCCAAAACCCTTTGCCTACGCGGAATTGCGGCTGCGCATCGCGGCCGTGTTGCGACGCTCGCGGTCGCGGGTGCATCGCGGGCTGTTGCGGGTCGGCGAGCTCGAGGTCGATCCCGTCGCGCGCTCGACGACCCTGCGCGGGCGCCGGGTGGAGCTGGCGGCGAAGGAGTTCGCGCTGCTGCGGACGCTCGCCTCGGCTCCCACACGCGTGTTCACGAAAGACGAGTTGCTGCGCGACGTCTGGGGCTTCCAGGCTCAGGGCTACACGCGCACGCTGGATTCGCACGCCTGCCGGCTGCGCCAGAAGCTGCGCGCCCAGGGTGACCGGTTCATCGTCAACGTCTGGGGCGTCGGGTACCGGCTCGTCGACGAGCCGGGGCAGCGCGCATGATCGCCGTCGCCTGCAGCTGGCTCGTGACCGTGGCCTTCGTGGCGCTGCACGTGCGCGCGCACCGCCGGCTCGTGCTCGTCGCCCGCGCGTGCCACGAGCTGCGCGGGCCGCTGTTCGCCGTCCAGCTCGGGCTGCAGGGCCTCGGTGGTGAGCCGGCTCGGCTGGCCGCGATCGAGCTCGAGCTGCAGCGGGCCGGCCGCGCCCTGGACGACCTCGCGGCCGCGCCGGCGGGCACGCGCGCGGAGGCGGAGCGGGAGCTCGTGGATCTGGCCGAGCTGGTCGAGACGTATGCGCCCGCGTGGGAGACGCTCGCCTCCGGCTACGGGGCGGGGCTGCGGGTAGAGCCGCCGCTGATCGTCACCCGCTTCGACGGTGAGTTGGCCGCCGGCTGCGCGTGGTCGCGGCGGCGACGGGCCGCGGGGCGCGTGGATCACGGACCGCTGGCTCCGACGACGGTCTTCGCCGACCCGCTGCGGATCGCCCAGGCGTGCGCGAACCTCGTCGGCAACGCCGCCGAGCACGGGGGAGGGCTCGTCCGCGTCCGCGTCCGCGCGAGTGGCGACCACGTGCGGATCGAGATCGCCGACGACGGCCCGGGCCTGCCGATGAGCGTCACCGCGCTCACCGCCACCGCGCGTGCGCGCCGCGGCCGCCGCGGCCACGGCCTCGCGATCGCGGCGGCGATCGCCCAGCACCACGGCGGCTGCCTCTCGTCCGCACCGTCGGAGACCGGCGCACGCCTGATGTTCGAGATGCCGGCCGCGAGCGCCCCGCGCGTCGCGTGACGCGGCGCCGGCGCGCGGCCGTGCTGCTCGGGCTCGCGCTCGTGCTGGGGACGCTCTCGGCGACGCACATGGCGCGGCGCGAGCGGGCGCTGGAGGCCCAGCTCGGGCCGGTGGTCGAGGTCGTCGTCGCGCGCCGCGAACTGCCGGCGGGGCACGCGCTCGAACTGTCCGACCTCGGCGTGCGCTCGCTGCCCGGCCGCTATGCGCCGCCGGGCGAGCCCGCGTTCGCCGCCGCGCTGGCGGGTCACCGGCTCGCGGTGCCGGTCGCGGCGGGCGGGCCTGTCACCGAGGCGCTGCTCGAGCGCCGGCCGCAGACGCCGGAGTCGGCGATCGAACGCGGGCAGCGGGCCGTCGATGTGCTCGCGACCGGCTCGCCCCAGGCCGTCGCCGCCGGCACGCGCGTGGACGTGCTGGTCACCACCGAGCGCCGCGACCGGGTGCGCGGCACGACGCGGGTCGCGCTCGAGAACGTCGAGGTGCTCGCGGCGCGGGTGGCGGCGGCCGAGGACGATCAGGCGAAAGGGGCGTCGCGCGTCGACGTCACGCTGCGAGTCACCGCCGCGCAGGCGGTCTACCTCGCCGCCGCCCAGTCCTTCGCGCGCGAACTGCGCCTGCTCGCCCGCGCCCCCGGTGATCGCCGCACGGTCGGCGCGCTGGCCGTCGACGACGGTCTCTGATCGGGGGGTGCTTCACGTTCCCTCCACTTGTAGGCGGGAACGTGCAGCGCCTCCGGGCGAATAGGGTCCGTGGATGGTGATCGAGGACACCGCGGCGCTGGTCGAGCGGGCGCGCGCACTCGCCGCGACCGGCGAGCGGCGGATCCTCGGGATCGCCGGGCCGCCGGGGGGCGGGAAGTCGACGGTCGCGCGTGCGGTGGTGGCGGAGCTCGGCGAGCTCGCGCGGCTCGTGCCGATGGACGGCTTCCATCTCGCGCAGGCCGAGCTCGTACGACTCGGACGGCGCGACCGGATGGGCGCCCCGGACACGTTCGACGCCGCCGGCTACGCGGCGCTGCTCCAGCGCCTGCACGGCCAGGAACCGGTCGTCTACGCGCCCGAGTTCCGGCGTGAGATCGAGGAGCCGATCGCCGGCGCGATCGCGGTGCCACGCGGCACGCCGCTGATCGTCACCGAGGGCAACTACCTGCTGCTGGGCGACGGCGACTGGGCGCTCGTGCGCCCGCTGCTCGACGAGGCGTGGTACGTCGAGAGCGATGAGGAACTGCGCTTGCAGCGCCTGATCCAGCGCCACATCCAGTTCGGCAAGACCCCCGAGTACGCACGCGCGTGGGTGCTGCGCAGCGACGAGCCCAACGCCGCGCTCGTGGCGTCGACGGCGCCGGCGGCCGACGTGCTCGTCCGCCTATAGCTCGAGTTCCCTGTTCACGACGATCGACCCGCTGGGCGGTTGCGAAGCCGATGCTCTCGGCACTGCCCGCGCCGGTGACTAGAGCACGTCGCATAGGGCTTGCAGGAAGCGGTCGCAGTCGCCGGCGGAGATCACCAGCGGCGGTTTGATCTTGAGCACATCGTCATTCGGACCGTCGGTGGAGATCAGCACGCCGCGGGCCTTCAGGCCCTCTTTGACCTGCGCCGCACGCTCGCGGCTCTCCAGCTCGACACCGAGGAACAGCCCGTGGCCGCGCGCATCGACGACGTCCAGCGAGCGCAACTCCGCGAGCAGCCGCCCGCCCATCTCCCGCGCATGCGCCTGCAGCCGCTCGTCGGCGATCACGTCGAGCACCGCGAGACCGATCTCGGCCGACACCGGGTTGCCGCCGAACGTGTTGAAGTACTCCATCCCGGTCACGAACGAGGCGGCGATCTCCGGCGTCGTCACCACCGCGCCGAGCGGATGGCCGTTGCCGATCGGCTTGCCCAGGGTGACGATGTCGGGCACGACGCCGTCGAGCTCGAAGCCCCAGAAGTGCTCGCCGATGCGGCCGAAGCCGACCTGCACCTCGTCGGCGACGCAGACGCCGCCCGCGGCGCGCACCGCCTCGAACGCCGCCGTCAGATACCCCGGCGGATAGACGATCTGCCCGCCGCAGCCCTGCAGCGATTCGGCGAAGAACGCGGACGGGTCGCCGATCTGGGCATAGAGCGAGTCGATTGCTCCTGGCTCGGTCGGCAAGGCCGCGACATGGGTGGAAAACGGCCGCCCGGTACCGCCCGCACCGTTGAACTTGTACGGGCTCAAGGCGATCTGCGAGCGCAGGTGCCCGTGGTAGGCGTGGTCGAGCACGATCACTTCGTCACGGCCGGTGTGGGCGGCGGCGAGCCGCAGCGCGAGGTCGTTGGCCTCCGAGCCGGAGTTGACGAAGAAGCAGACGTGCAGCGGGTCCGGCAGCGTCGCGGCGAGCCGGCGCGCGTAGTCGACGATCGAGCCGTGCAGGTAGCGCGTGTTCGTGTTCAGCGCGGCCGTCTGCCGCGCGCCCGCCGCGACCACGCGCGGATGGCAGTGGCCCACATGCGCGACGTTGTTGACGAGATCGAGGTATTCGCGGCCGTCGGCGTCGTAGAGACAGGCGCCGCTTCCGCGCACGATGTGCAGCGGCTCGGAATAGGCGAGCGAGAGGGCACGGCTCATCACCACGGAGCGCTTGGCCGCGATGTCCGGACGCGGCGGGCGGGCCGCGGTCCCGCCCGGCAGCCCGAGCAGCAGGTTCGGATCGGGGCAGACGCTGCGCCAGACGTCGGCCTCCTCGGAGAGGGCGACGCCGGGCAGGTCGCTCACCAGGTCCGTGAACAGCTGCAGGTGCAGATGCGGCTCCCAGCCGCCGTTGACCTCGGCGGTCCCGAGCCGAGCGATCTCCTCGCCCGCGCGGACCTCGCCGGTCGCCAGCGACGCGGGGTCGAGGTGGCCGTGCAGGGTCCAGAAGGGACCTTCGTGACGAAGCACCAGGAGGCCGCCGTAATCGCCGGGCTGGTTGCGGTTCTCGCGCCGTTCGACGACGCCGTCGAGCGGCGCGAAGACGGGCGACCCGGCCGGCGCGAAGATGTCGACCGCCATGTGGCGCGTGCGCCAGCGCCCGTCCGGTGTCCGGAACTCGGGCGCGGTGTAGATCGAGCGCTCCTCGTCGTAGCGGCCGATCGCGAGACCGTCGACAGGCGGCATGCCGGCGCCGAGATCGAGCACCGGCGCGCTCGCGAGATCGCCCGCCATGACCGGCGAGCACGATGTCGTCGCCAGCAGCTGACGGATCCGGCGCGACCGCGGGCTCGGCTCGTACCCGCAGGCGTCGCGGAAGCGGAAGTGGGCCAGCTCCGCGTCCTCGCCTTCGAGCCGGTCGAGCGTCTCGCTCACCCCGCTCTGGCTGATCAGCAGGTAGTCGTTCTCCGGCGCCGCCGCGAACTGCTTCGCCGCCATCGCGACGCTCATCAGCAGCCGCACGCGCATCAGCTCGAAGAGCACCGCGAGCTCGTCCTCACGCAGCGGCGTGACCTCGTGGTAGCCCCGCACCACGGGCACGACCGCCCGCGCCGGGTCCGGCTGGGCCTGCATCGCGTAGGCGCCCGCGACCGCCAGCCCGCAGACGCGCGCCGTCCAGACGATGTCGCCGAAGTCGATCAGCCCCGCGACCGTGCCGTCCTCCTCGACGAGGACGTTGTGCTCGTTGGCGTCGTTGTGGACGACCTGGTGAGGAAGGTGCGCCAACGACGGCACCTCGATCCCGAGCGCTCCCGCGTTGCGCAGGTCCCAGACGTGCGGGCGGCGCATCGCCGGGTGCTCGAAGCCCGCGAGCGCGCGATCGACCCGGGCGACGGTGCGGCCGAGGCTCGCCAGATCGCCGCCGGCGTCGGCCCACGGCCGCCCGTCGAGCCAGGTCAGCAACCGCACGGTTTGCCCGCCGTCGCTCGTCGTGGCACCGGCGAGCCGCGGCACGGCGGGCTCGTCGCGCAGGTGCTCGAGCACCGCGTCCTCGAGTTCGAGGTCCGCGCGCGGCTCATGCAGCTTGAGCACGTAGCGGGCGGCTCCCGCGTCAAGGCGGAAGTTGTGGTCGCGCTCGCCCGGCAGGCGCGTCGCGGCGGCATCGAGGCCGTAGTGCTCGCGGGCGATCCGCTCGGCGGCATCCGTGCTCATGGCCGCCGATGTTAGGCGCCTACACGGCCGGTTCGAGCTCCGTGACCATGTGCGTGACCGGGATCTCGAGCTCGTCGCGCAGACGCATGAGGATGTCGGTCTCCAGCCAGTTCGAGCGGCTCGGCGGGTGCGTCGAGATCAGCACCTCGTCGGCGCCGGAACGGCGCAGCTCGTCCTCGATCGCGCCGAGCGCGACGTTCGGATCCCCGACCGCGCCGGTGGCCGCGATGCCGTTGGCCCGCGCCCATTCGAGCGTCTCGCGCAGCCGGTCGCGCGCGTCGCGCAGCTCGCGGTCGGTGTCCGACGCGAGGTAGTGCACGCGCGAGCAGAGGATCGGCGCGACCAGGTGCAGCTCCTGGCCCGCCGCCGCGCGGCGGGCGAGGTCCGCCCGCAACGACTCGCTCGCGAGCGTCCGGTTGGCGACCACGAGCACGCGATGGTGTCGCGCGCGCGGGACGCGCTGGCCGTCCGCAGCCGCCTCGCGCAGCGGCCTGCGCCGGTCGGGATCGGCGGTCGCAACCTCCCACACCAGCGCTCCCACGACCGCGCCGACCAGCAGAGCGACGCCGACCAGCGGGTTCAGCAGCGCTCCCAGGAGCGCCGCGGCGGCGATGACCACGCCGCAGCCGATCACGATGTGAAACGCGTCGGTCTCAGAACGAACGGGGTTGCGCACGGCTCTTCATGAGGAGATTACGCTCATGGGCGCCAAGAAGTTCGAGGGGGCGAGAACTGCGCTCGCTCGCCTATCAGGTGCATGGACCACCTCGACGCCCTGGCGACGGATCTGCGTGAGCGGCTGCTCGCCGGCGCAGGTTCGACCGCTGACAATGACCTGCCCGGGCGCATCCGCGCGCTCGTGGATCGCGAGGCCGGCGTGTTGAGCGAAGACCGCCGCGCCGACCTCGTCGCCCGGATCGCCGAGCGGGCGTTCGGGCTCGGCCCGCTGGAACCGCTGCTGGCCGATCCGACGGTCGACGAGATCATGGTGTCGGGGACGGCACCGGTGTGGGTCGAACGTCGCGGGCGCCTGGAGGCCACCGGCGTGCGCTTCGAGCGCGAGGCCGACCTGCGCGACGCGATCGAGCGGATCCTCGCGCCCCTGGGTCGCCGGGCGGACGAGGCCGAACCGCTCTGTGATGCCCGGTTGCCCGACGGCTCGAGGGTCAATGTCGTGCTGCCGCCGCTGGCGCTCGACGGGCCCGCGTTGACGATCCGGCGCTTCCGGCGGCGCGGGTTCTCGGGCGAGGACCTGGTCGCGAGCGGCACGCTCCCGCAGACGCTGCTCGACTTCCTCGCCCGCGCGGTGCGGGCGCGCGAGACGATCCTCGTCTGCGGCGGTACGGGCTCGGGCAAGACGACGACGCTCAACGCGCTCTCGTCGTTCGTGGGCGACGGCGAGCGCGTGGTGACGATCGAGGACGCCGCGGAGCTGCGGCTGCGTCAGCCGCATGTCGTCCGGTTGGAGGCGCGCCCGCCCAACCTCGAGGGCCGTGGCGAGGTCACGATCCGGCGGCTCGTGCGCAATGCGCTGCGGATGCGGCCGGACCGGATCATCGTCGGCGAGGTGCGTGGGGCGGAGGCGCTGGACATGCTGACCGCGCTCTCGACGGGCCACGACGGCTCGCTCTGCACCGTCCATGCAGGCTCCCCGACCGAGGCGCTGCGGCGCATCGAGGTGCTCGCGCTGATGTCGGACGTCGGCTTGCCCCACGCCGCGATCCGCGAGCAGATCGCCGACGCCTTCGACCTCGTCGTCTGCCAGGCGCGCTGCGCCGACGGTGCGCGACGCGTGGTCTCGGTGGCGGAGGTCGTGCGGGTCGCGGCAGGCCCGGCGGCGCGGGAGCTGTACTCGTGGCGTGACGCCGACTCGGGAGTGATCGCGTATCCCGCTACAGCGGGGTCAACTGACCACACGACCGCGTGATGGCGGTCGCGCTCGCGTTCGGCGCGGCGGCCGCGGCGGTCGTCGGCGTGTGGGAGCTGCTCGCGGCCGTCGAGCGCACGCGGGTCGCCGGGTTCGCCGCGCGCGTCGTCGCTCCGGTCGTGCGGGCCGGGCACGGCGTGCCGCCGACGGTGGCCGAGCGGCGGCGGCTCGCGGTCCTCGCGGCGGCGGCGCTGGCCGCGGCGGGCTGGCTGCTCGGTGGGCCGGCACTGGCGCTGATCTCCGGCGTCGCCGGCCCGGTCCTCGCGACCGCCGTCGTACGCGCGCGCCGGCGGCGCTTTCGCGCGGCGCTGGCGGCGTCCGCGTCGGTCGTGGCCCGGGCGCTCGCGGACGCGCTGTCGGCCGGGCACGCCGTCCGCGGCGCGCTCGACCTCGTCGCCGCCGGCGTCCCCGGAGCCGCGGGCCACGAGCTGAAGGCGGCGGCCCTGGCGCTGCGGCTGGGCGCGCCGACCGAGGAGGTGCTCGACCGCCTGCGACGCCGCGCCGCCTCGCCGGCGTGGGACGCGATGGTCGCCGGCATCCTGCTCCAGCGCGAAGCGGGCGGCGATCTCGCGGGGCTGCTGCGCGATCTCGCGCTCGGACTCGAGGCCGCTTCGCGCCAGGAGCGCGAAGCGCTCGCCGCGACCGCCCAGGCGCGCTTCACCGCCCGCATCGTGCTCGCGCTGCCGGTCGGCGCCGCCCTGCTGGCCGAGCTCGCCCTACCCGGCCTGCTCGCCGGCCTCTTCGCGAACCCGATCTCGGCCTGGCTGACGTGCTGTGCGCTGACGTTGCAGGTGCTCGCGCTGGTCTGCGTCCGGCGGCTCGCCCGGTGAGCACGCTGCTCGCCGCGCTGGCCGGCATCGCCGCGGCGGCGGGACTGGTCGAGCTTGCGGGCGCGCGCCGGAGACCGCGGCGTCATGGCGTGCTGCTGCGGCTCGTCGCCCGGCTCGGAGCGTCACTCGGCGTCAATCCATCCGGCGGTCTCGCGGCGCGCATCGCCGCGGCGGGCCTGGACCGCCCGACGAGCGAGATCGTCGCACTGCAGGCGGGCCTCGCGCTGCTCGCGACGCTGAGCGTGCTGCCGTTCGTCACCCTGGCGCCTGGCCGGCTCGGCATCGCCCTGCTGCTCGCCGCCCCGGTCGGCGGCTTCCTCGCCCCCGAATACGTGCTGCGCCGTCGCGCCCGCGGGCGAGCGCGGGTGATCGAGGCGGAGCTGCCGGACGTGCTCGATCTGCTGCGGGTCGCGATCGCGGCCGGGCTCGCTCCGCGCCGCGCGCTGGCCGAGGTGGGAAGGCGCCACCCGGGCCTGCTCGCGGCCGAGCTGCAGCGCGCGGCGTCCCGCGCGGCGATGGGCGAACCGGCCGAGCAGACACTCGCGAGCCTCGAGCAGCGCTGTCGCGCCAGACGGGATCGCGGCACTGGTCGCCGCGCTGCGCCGGGCCGAACGCCACGGCGCCCCTCTCGCCGACACGCTCGCCGCCCAGGCGGCCGAGGCGCGCTCGCTACGCGCCGCCCGCCGCTCCGAGCAAGCGGCCAAGGCCGCGCCGAAGATCCAGCTCGTGGTCGCGCTCCTGCTGGTCCCGGCGGTGCTGCTGCTCGTGGCCGCGGCGCTGATCCCGGCGCTCACGACACGCTGAGCACAATTCCTCCCACTTTGTCCCCCGGAGGCGGTCCGGAGGCCCCCGGAACCGCAATCTGGCTTGCAGCGCGCGCTCCTGCAGAGTCAGGTGCAGGAGCGGCCCGAAACTGCACGAATCCGTCCCACATCGTAAATGCCCGCAAATAAGGCACTTCTCGACCGCTGAAGCGCCAATCACGAGTCGTCGTGGGGCGCTGTGCGGGTTCCGTGTTGCAAGGTGGGGCGATGTGGGGTAGTTTCACTGAGCGAAGCCGTTCCCGGGTGGCGGGGCTCCTCCCACTCCGCCACCCGGGATCGACTGACCTCTCCTTCCGCTTCGCGATCCGACATGCGCCTTGGCCTTCACCGGCACCTTCGATCACAACCTCGACGCCAAGAATCGGCTGACCATCCCGTCGAAGTTCCGGGCGGAGCTCAGCAAGGGCGTCTTCCTCTCCAAGGAGGACGACAAGTGCGTGTCGCTGTATCCGAGCGCGACGTACACCGACATGGCGGAGCGCGCGATCGCCCAGGTGCCGAACCCGCTCTCGCAGCAGGGCCGCGAGCTGCGGCGGCTGCTGTACAGCAACGCGCTGGAGACCGAGCTGGATTCCGCCGGCCGCGTGATGTTGACGCCGAAGTTCCTCGAGCACGCAGGCATCGGCCGCGAGGTCGTGATCACCGGTGTGGGCGACTCGCTGGAGCTGTGGGATCGCGCCACCTGGGAGGCCTACAACTCCGACCTGGCTGCCCGAGCGCCTGAACTGACCGAGTCCCTTGGCCACACTTCTTGACATGCCCCAGACGCACGTTCCGGTTCTCGCCGGTGAGCTGATCGAGGCGCTGGACCCGAAGCCGGGCCAGACCGCCGTCGACTGCACGCTCGGCGCGGGCGGTCACGCGCGGCTCGTGGCCGACCGCCTCGGCCCGACCGGGACGCTGATCGCGATCGATCGCGACCCGAACGCGGAGGCGGTGTTCGCCGAACTCTCGGCCGAGGTCGCCTGCGAGACCCGCTTCATCCGCGCCGACTTCGTCAGCGGTCTGCAGCAGCTGATCGACGAGGGCACGCGTGTGGACCTCGTCTACATGGACCTGGGCATGAGCTCGATGCAGGTCGACAACCGCGAGCGCGGGTTCGCCTACGCCTACGACGCGCCGCTGGACATGCGCATGGATCCCGACCAGGAGCTGACGGCGGCGGAGATCGTCAACACCTGGGATCGCCGGCGGATCGCGCGCACGCTGCGCGAGTACGGCGAGGAGCGCTTCGCGGACCGGATCGCGGGCGAGATCGTCCGCCGTCGCGGCCGCGCCGAGCTGACGACGACCTTCGAGCTCAACGACGCGATCACGGCCGCGGTGCCCGCGCCGGCGCGTTTCGCCGGTGGCCATCCGGCCAAGCGGACCTTCCAGGCGATCCGGATCGCCGTCAACGGCGAGCTCACGCAGCTCGACGACGCGCTGCCGCTGGCCTGGGAGGTCACCAAGATCGGCGGCCGCGTCGGCGCCCTCACCTTCCACTCGCTCGAGGATCGGCGCGTCAAGCGCTTCTTCGCCGAGAAGTCGCGCGGCTGCCTGTGCCCGCCCGACCTGCCCGTCTGCGTGTGCGGCAACACGCCCGAGGCTGAGCTCGTGCACCGCCGCTCGATCGTGCCCACCCCGGGCGAGATCGCCGCCAACCCTCGATCGAAGTCGGCTCGCCTGCGGGCCGCACGCAAGCTCAGGGAGGAGCGCTGACATGCCCCAGCACGCAACCGTAACGCGCCCACGTACCGCCCCGATCGGCCCGCGCCGGGTCTCCGGGCCCTCGCGGCGCCCGGTCCCGGCGAGGCCGGCGACCGCCGTCCGCGGCCGCGGACGCACGAGCGCCTTCGAGCGGCTCAGCCGGATCCCCGACCACCGGGTGGTCGACCGCCTGCTGCGCGGGCGCGCCTGCATCCTCGTGATCGGGCTGATGCTCGGCGGGATCGTGGCCATGCAGGTCTCGCTCCTGCGCCTGAACTCCGGCATCTCGCGCGCGGTGCAGACACAGAGCACGCTCACGCTTCAGAACTCCCAGCTGCAGGCCGACCTGGCGAAGATGCGCTCCGGCGACGCCGTCCGCACCGCGGCGGCTGACGCCTCGATGATCGATCCGCCCGCCGGCGATCGCCGCTTCCTGCGCGCCCGGCCCGCGACCGACCCGGCTCGCGCCGCGCGGCGCTACAAGGCGCCGAGCGAGCGTTCGATCGCGGTCATGGCCAACGGCGGCATGGTGCCCGGCTCGCTCGCGGCCGCCGGTACACCGGCCGCCGCGCTCGCGGCGACGCTCAACGGCCAGGCCCCGCCCACCGCGGTCCCGGGCACGACGGCGACCACGGCAGTCGCCACTCCGCAGGCGCCCACGGCCACGCCCGTCGCCCCGGTCGCCCCTGTCGCGACGCCGGTTCCGACGGCCGCACCCCCAGTGACCAGCACGGTCCCGGGCACGGGCGCGGCGATGGTTCCCGAGGGGTAGTTCGTGCAGCTGCTGGAGCGCCGGATCGGGCTGCTCTTCGCCATCTTCCTGCTCGCGCTGACGATCGGGGCGACCAAGGCCGCCTGGCTCGGCGTCGTCAAGGGCGGGACGCTCCAGCGCGCCGCGGTCACGCAGCAGGAGGCGACGATCGAGATCCCGGCGCGCCGCGGCTCGATCACCGACGCCACCGGTCTTGACCTCGCGGTCTCTGAGCCGGCGGTCGACATCGCCGCCACGCCGTACCTGATCTCGGACGCGACGAAGGTCGCGGGCCGGCTCGCGCCGCTGATCGGCGTCGGCGAGGACAAGCTGCTGCGCCAGCTCGCGCGCCGCGACACCGGGTTCGTCTACCTCGGCCGCGCCATCCCCGCGGCCAAGGCCGACCGCGCCGAGAAGCTCAACATCGAGGGCCTGGAGTTCATCCCGCGCTACCGCCGCGACTACCCGCGCGACTGGACCGCGGCGCAGCTGATCGGCAGCACCGGGACCGATGGAAACGGTCTGGGCGGGCTCGAGTACCGGCTCGACGCCAAGCTCAGCGGCACCGACGGCGAGCGCCGGCTGGTCAAGGACGGGGCGGGCGCCCCGATCGAGATGCGAGACACGAAGCCGGTCAAGCCCGGTCACACGGTCCGCCTGACGCTCGACGCGAACCTCCAGGACCGCGCCGAGTCGGTGCTCAGCGAGGTCGGCAAGGCCTGGCGCCCCAAGGGCGCGACCGCGATCGTGATGGAGCCCAACACCGGCGCCATCCTCGCGCTCGCGAACTGGCCGCGGGTCAACGCCAACGCGCTCGACGAGGCGCCGGCGGACGCGCAGGTCAACCGCGCGGTCGCCGCGACCTACGAGCCCGGCTCGACGTTCAAGGCCTTCACGGTCGCCGCCGCCCTGGAGGACGGCAAGATCACGCCGGAGACGAAGTTCAACATCCCGCCGGAGTTGCCCTTCGCCGACCGCACGATCAGGGACGCCGAGGCCCACGGCTACGAGACCTACAGCACGAGCCAGATCCTCAAGGTGTCCTCGAACATCGGCGCGGTCCTGATCGCCCAGAAGGTCAAGACGGCGCCGTTCGACGCCTGGATCCACAAGTGGGGGTTCGGCAAGCCGACGGGCATCGACCTCCCGGGCGAGGAGCAGCGGGCAGGTCCTGCCGCTCAAGGACTACTCCGGCGCGACGATGGGCAACCTGCCGATCGGCCAGGGCATCGCGGTCACGCCGATGCAGATGGCCACGGGCTACGCCGCGATCGCCAACGGCGGCATCCTGCGCCCGCCCCACATCGTCGCCTCCGTCGGCGGTCGCAAGACGGCCGAGCCCAAGGGCCGGCGCGTCATCTCCGAGGCGACCGCGGCCTCCGTGCGCAAGATGCTCGAGGGCGTCATCGGCCCGGGCGGTACCGCCTCCGGCGCCGAGATCAAGGGCTACAACCTCGCCGGCAAGACCGGCACGGCCGAGAAGGCGATCGACGGCGGGTACTCCAAGGACAAGTACGTCGCGTCGTTCGTCGGCTTCGCGCCCGCCGACAAGCCGAAGCTGCTGGTCGCCGTCGTCGTCGACGAGCCCAACGGCGAGATCTACGGCGGCCAGGTGGCCGCTCCGGCGTGGCGCGAGATCGTCAACTTCGCGCTCGGCTACCTGAAGATCGGTCCCAACTAGGCTTCAGGCATGGCCGTCGAGACGCACGCCCCGGTCGTCAACCAGTCCGTCCCGTTCGAGGACGTCGATCTGCTCGCCGGGGACGCCGCCCTGCGCGACGCTCTGGAGCGTGAGGGCGGCGGCTGGGCGTTCGAGCTCGTCCGCGAGGCGGGGCTCACGGCCGCGTCTTCTGAGGCGCAGGCGCACGGGCGCCGCGCCGAGCGCAACGAGCCGCGCCTGGTCACCCACGACCGCTTCGGCCACCGCGTCGACGCCGTCGAGCTCGATCCGAGCTGGCACTGGCTGCTCGACGGCGCCGTCTCGCGCCGGATCCACGCGCTGCCGTGGGCCGATCCCCGGCCCGGCGCGCACGTCGCCCGCGCCGCGCTCGAGTTCGTCTGGACGCACGCCAACGCGGGCGTCATGTGCCCGATCTCGATGACCTACTCGGCGGTGCCGGCACTGCGCGTCGATCCGGCGATCGCGGCCGAATGGGAACCGCGCCTGATCGCGGGCGCGCTGTGCGGGATGGCGATGACCGAGAAGCAGGGCGGCTCGGACGTGCGCGCCAACACGACGACGGCCGAGCCGGTGGGCGACGGCTGGTTCGAGCTCACCGGCCACAAGTGGTTCTGCTCCTACCCGCCGTGCGACATCTTCCTCGTGCTCGCCCAGGCGCCCGCGGGGCTCTCGTGCTTCGTGCTCGAGCGCGGCGCCGGGATGGAGTTCCAGCGCCTGAAGGACAAGCTCGGAACGCGCTCGCTGCCGTCCTCGGAGGTCGAGTTCCGCGCCGCGCCCGCGCGACTGCTCGGCGAGGAGGGCCGCGGCGTGGCGACGATCATCGAGATGGTCACCCACACCCGGCTGGACTGCGTGATCGGCAGCGCCGCCGGGATGCGCCGCGGCGTCGCCGAGGCGATCTGGCATGCGCGCCACCGCTCGGCCTTCGGGGCGCGACTGGTCGAGCAACCCGCGATGGTCAACGTGCTGGCGGATCTGTCGCTGGAGTCCGAGGCCGCGACGGCCACCGCGCTGCGCCTGGCGCGCGCCTACGACGAGGGCGACCATGCCCTGCGCCGCTTCGCCACGGCGATCGCCAAGTACTGGGTCTGCAAGCGGGCGACGCCGCACGCGGTCGAGGCGCTCGAATGCCTTGGCGGCAACGGCTACGTCGAGGAGTCGCCGATGCCGCGGCTGCTGCGCGACGCGCCGCTGAACGGGATCTGGGAGGGCTCGGGCAACGTGATCGCGCTCGACGTCCTGCGCGCGCTCTCGCGCGAGCCCGACGGGTTGGCGGCGTTCCGCGCCGAATGCGACCTCGCCCGCGGCGCCAACGCCCGTCTCGACGCCCACCTGGACGCGCTGCCGGCCGACATCGACCCCTGGAGCGCACGGCGCGCGGTCGAGGAGCTGGCGCTGGCCTTCCAGGCGTCCCTGCTCGTGCGCCATGCGCCCGCATTCGTCTCCGACGCCTTCTGCGCCGCCCGCTTCGGCGGCGGCGGGCGCGTCTACGGCACGCTTCCCGCCGGCGTCGACGGCGCGGCGATCGTCGCCCGCGGCCTAGAGATCGACTGAGAACGCCGTGAACACGCGCTTGAAGCCGAGCGAGACATAGAGCCGCTCGGCGGGATTGCCATGCGTGACCGCCAGTCCCAAGGTCCCGGAGGTGAGCGTCAGCGCTCGCGCCAGCAGCGCCCGCCCGGCGCCGCGCGCGCCCGGTGCCCGGAACAGCTCCATCACCCACGGGCCGCCGAACGGCGGGTCGACGTAGGCGAACTCGCTCACGAGGATCGCCCCCGCGACCCGGCCGTCCGCGTCGACCGCGAGCGTGCTGGCCTCGAGCGGGCGCCCGAGCTCGCCGCGGAGGATGCGCTGAAGGTGCGCGCGGCTGTCCTCGCCGGCGAGCACGTGCGCGTCGACGTGGCCGGGCGGATGCGAGGCGAGGTAGGCGGGCAGGAGGTCGACGGCGGGGCGGTCGGCGGGAGCGAACCGCAGGCCCTCGGGCAGCGCGGGCAGCGGCCGTTCGCGCAGGTCGTGCGAGTACACGTGCGCGTGCCGCGCCGGGATGGCGCCGGCCACCACGAGGGCGCGTCCCAGTGCTTCGGAGCCGGCCACGCGCATGTCGCCCAGCTCGGCCAGGATCGTCGGCAGCGCGCGCTCGATGGGCACCTCGAGCTCGAACACGTCGGCAACTCTGCGCCCGTCACGCTCGACGAGGATGAACCGCGCGAGCGGCACGCCGTCGGCATCGACGAGCGTGCGGCGCTCAGGGCGGCTCAGATCCTCGACGACGGGCATGCGCACATTCTCGCCGCCGCGCGCGCTCGTAGACTGCCGGTCGCATGACGCTCCGCGAGTTGCTCGGGGACGGACCCGACGTGGTCGTCACGGGCCTGACCTTCGACAACCGGCTCGTGGCTGAAGGGACCCTGTTCTTCTGCGTGCCGGGGTTCACGCGCGACGGGCACGATTTCGCTGCTGACGCCGTCGCGCGGGGTGCGGTCGCCCTCGTCGTGCAGCGGCCGCTGGGGCTCGGCGTGCCCGAAGTGATGGTTCCCGACGTGCGCGCCGCGATGGCCGTCGCGGCGGCGGCCTTCTACCGGCGATCCGACCGCGACGCTGAAGGTGGCGGGGATCACCGGGACCAACGGCAAGACGACGACCGCGTTCCTCACCCGGGCGCTGCTCGAGGGCGCGGGGATCGCGACCGGACTGCTCGGGACGGTCAAGTCGGTCGTCGGTGGCCGCGAGCACGAGGTCGTCCGCACGACCCCGGAGGCGTTCGATCTGCAGCGCATCTTCCGCGAGATGCTCGACGCCGGTGACAGCGCGTGCGCGATGGAGATCTCCTCGCATGCGCTGGAGCTCAAACGCGCCGACGCGATCCACGTCGCCGCCGCGGTCTTCACCAACCTCACCCAGGACCACCTCGACTTCCATCCGACGATGGAGGACTACTTCCAGGCCAAGCGGCTGTTGTTCGCTTCGGCGTTGACCGAGGTGCGGATCGCGAACGCCGACGACGCCTACGGCCGCCGCCTGATCGCTGAGTTCCCGGGCACTCTGAGCTTCGCGATCGAGCGCGAGGCCGACTACCGCGCGGTCGACGTGCGCACGGACGCGACGGGCTGCGACTTCGTGGCCGTCACGCCGGAGGGCTCGTTTGAGGCGCGCGTGCCGCTGCCGGGGCGCTTCAACGTGCTCAACGCGTTGGCCGCCTGGGCCGCGGCGCGGGCGCTCGGGGCGCCCGCCGAGGGCCTCGCGGCCTCGCTGGCCGCCGCCGCGACCGCACCGGGACGCTTCCAGCCCGTCGAAGCCGGACAGCCGTTCGGCGTGGTCGTCGACTACGCGCACAAGCCGGATGCGCTCGAGCAGGTGCTGCTCGCCGCCCGCGAACTCGCCGGCGGCCGCTTGATCGTGGTCGTGGGCGCCGGTGGGGATCGCGACCGCGGCAAGCGGCCGATCATGGGCGAGATCGCCGCCCGGCTGGCCGATGTGGCGCTGATCACCTCCGACAACCCTCGCTCCGAGCTGCCGGAGGCGATCATCGACGAGATCGTCGCGGGCATCCCTGCCGAGCCGCATGCGCAGGTGGAACGCGACGCCGACCGCCGCGCGACGATCTTCCGCGCGATCGGCCTCGCCCGTGCGGGCGACGTCGTCGTGATCGCGGGCAAGGGCCACGAGCAGGGCCAGGAGTTCGAGGGCGGCCGCAAGGAGCCGTTCGACGACAGCGCGGTGGCACGCGAAGCGATCGCGGAGCTCGTCACGTGATCGGCTGGAGCGCGGCCCAGGTCGCGGCGGCGGCCGGCGCGGAGCTGGTCTCCGGGGCGACCGACTCCGGTCCGGTCCGGGCGGCGATCGACACGCGTCTCGTCGAGCCGGGCGATCTTTTCGTCGGCCTGCCGGGCGAACGGGTCGACGGCGGTCGCTTCGCGGCCGGCGCCTTGGCGGCGGGCGCCTGGGGCGCGCTCGTCGCGCCGGAGCACGCTGACGGGTTGAGCGGTGGCGCCGTGCTCGCCGCCGCCGATCCGCTCGCCGCGCTGCAGCGGCTCGCGACCGCCTGGCGGCGCGAGCTCGATCCCGCCGTGATCGGCGTCACCGGCTCGGTCGGCAAGACCTCGACGAAGCAGCTGATCGCCGCGCTGATCGCGCCGCACCGGCGCGTCGCGGCCAATCCGGCCAACTTCAACACCGAGATCGGCCTGCCGCTCGCGGTACTCGCCGCGCCGCCCGGCACCGAGGTGCTGGTGCTCGAGATGGGGATGCGCGGGTTCGGGCAGATCGACGAGCTGGCGCGGATCGCGGAGCCGGACGTCGGCGTGATCACGAACGTCGGCCCGGTGCATCTCGAGCTGGTCGGCGACCTCGCGGGTGTGGCGCGCGCGAAGGGGGAGCTGCTGGCGCACGTGCCGGTCGCGGTCATCCCGGCCGACGCGCCGCTGCTCGACCCCTACCTGCGCGAGGGCCTCGACGTCGTGCGCTTCGGGACCGACGTGATGCTGGAGGACTTCGATCCCCCACGCGTGACGATCCTCGCCCGCGAGCTGCGCGTCGAGCTCGAGGTGCCGTTCACCGCCCGGCACCAGCTCGTCAACCTGCTCGCGGCGGTCGCCGCGGCCCAGGCCGTCGGCGTCGAGCCTTCGGGGCCTGTCGACGTGAGCTTCGGCGCGCTCCGCGGCGAGCGCGTGGACCTGCCCTCCGGCGTCGTGATCATCAACGACTGCTACAACGCCAACCCGCTGTCCATGCGCGCCGCGCTCGACGATCTCACCACGCAGGCGCCTCATGGGCGGCGTATCGCCGTTCTCGGAGACATGCTGGAACTCGGCGCGGGGGAGGCCGAGGCGCACCGCGAGATCGGGGCCTACGCGGCCGCAGCCGGCGTCGACGTCCTCGTCGCCGTGGGGCCGCTGTCGGCGGTGATGCCGGAGAGCTTCGGCGGCGAGGCGCACGTCGTGGGCGACGCGCGCGAGGCTGCCGCGCTGGCCGCGGAGATCGTGCAGCCCGGCGACATGGTGCTCGTGAAGGCATCACGCGGGATCG
The DNA here is from genome assembly GCA_963848475.1 of uncultured Solirubrobacteraceae bacterium. Classification (GTDB taxonomy): domain Bacteria; phylum Actinomycetota; class Thermoleophilia; order Solirubrobacterales; family Solirubrobacteraceae; genus Solirubrobacter. Next base: position 659,503 of record CAWKDW010000020.1, read on the forward strand.
GCCTGGAGACCGTCGCGGAGGCGCTGAGCCATGGGTGAGGTCCTGATCGCGGGCACGGCCTCGCTGCTGATCTGCATCTTCCTGTCGCCGAAGTTCATCGCGTTCCTGCATGCGCGAGAGTTCGGCCAGAACATCCGCGAGGACGGCCCGGAGGGCCACCACGCCAAGGCCGGCACGCCGACGATGGGCGGGATCATCATCTTCACGGCGATCTCGGTCCCGTTCCTGCTGCTCACGGACCTGGACTGGCGCGCGATCGGCGTCTTCGGCGCGGCGATCGCCTGTGCGCTGCTGGGCTTCGTCGACGACTACACGAAACTCGTCAAGCGACGCTCGCTCGGGCTGCGCGGGCGCACGAAGCTCGTGATCACGCTCGCCATCTCCGTCGGGCTCTGGCTTGTGGCCACGCGCGGCGCCGGGCTGCCGGACACGCTGAACCTGCGCGTGGTCGACGCCACGATCAACCTCGGCTACCTCTACCCGGTCTTCATCTACCTCGTGGTCGCGGGCACGACATCGGCCGTGAACCTGACCGACGGGCTCGACGGCCTGGCCGCGGGCTGCGCGGCGATCGTCCTGCTGGCCTACATCGCGATCACGTTCACGACCGGCCAGCTCGGGCTCTCCCTCGTCGCCGGCTGCCTGGTGGGCGCGTGCGTCGGCTTCCTCTGGTTCAACTCGTTCCCGGCGTCGATCTTCATGGGCGACACCGGCTCGTTGGGGCTGGGCGGGGCGATCGCGGCGATGGCGGTGATGACCAAGACCGAGGTGCTGCTGATCATCCTCGGCGGCATCTTCGTGATCGAGGCGCTGTCGGTGCTGATCCAGGTCTTCTCGTTTCAGACCTTTCGCAAGCGCGTCTTCCTGATGGCGCCGATCCACCACCACTTCGAGCTGCAGGCCTGGTCGGAGACGAAGATCATCCTGCGCTTCTGGATCGTCGCCGCCGTCTGCAGCGCGATCGGATTCACGCTTTACCAGCAGTCACTCACGTAAGCGTCAATTCTCTGTAACAAAACTGCGCAATGCAGGGGAAACCCGGTTGCGCCGTGATCTGCTCCGAGTAACCCCTGTTTCGCCCTCCGTCCTCGCAAGCTCGGACCTCGGGCGACGTTACGCGAGAGGAGACACTTCATGGATCTCGACCTGATGCGCGAGACCGTCGCCGCGATCCCGCCGGGAGCGTGGATGAGCTACGGCGATGTCGCGGCCGCCGCGGGAGGCAGCGACGTGCACGCCCGCACGCTCAACCAGCGCTTCATCCGTGAGGGGCTGGAGGGCGCGCATCGCGTCCTGAAGTCCGACGGCACGGTCGGCGGCACCGCGCTGGGCGATCCCGCCGAGGTCCGCCGCCGGCTCGAGGCCGAGGGGCTCGAGTTCGACGGCGGCCGCGCGAACGCCGCTTCCCGCCTGCGTCCGCCCGCGGTCACGCAGCAGGCGGCATGAAGCGGCCACGTCGTCTGACACTCGCCCTGATCCTGGCCGCCGTGTGCTCGGCCGGCGGGGCGGGGCCGGCGAGGGGCGCGACCTACACGGTCGAGTCCTGCAGCAACGGCTCGCTGTCGGGCTGGTCGCCGTTTCAGTACGGCCTCTGGTCGGCCTGGGGGAGCTCGTGCGCCGGCGCCGGCGGGGCGATGGGCGCGTCGATCTCGACCGCCGCGGGGAGCACGGCGGGCTGGACGTTCACCGCCCCCGCGGACACGGACATCGCGGGCTTCCGGCTGACCCGTGCGTATTCGCTCCCGGCCAACCAACCGTACGGCACCGGCGTCTACGTGCTGCGGACGACCGGATCCGGTAGTGGCTACTACAACGCCCACGCCAACTTCGGCGGCGCGTTCAGTCAGGGCCTGGCGACCGAGACCGCGGCGGGGCTGAGCGGCCAGACCGCGCTGACCGTCCGGGTCGACTGCGGAGGCGGCGGCGTCTGCACGGGCGCCGGCGCCGTCACGGTCGCCGCGGCGCTGATCGATCTGCGCGACGACTTCTCGCCCTCGCTCGGCACGGTGTCTGGCTCGCTGCTGGCGCCCGGCGTGCTGAAGGGAACCCGCGCCCTCTCCTACGCGGCGACCGATCGCGGAAGCGGCATCTACCGCGAGCAGGTGGTCGTCGACGGCGTCGTCCGCTCGGACCGGCTGTCGGGCTGCTCGTTCGCGCACGTCGTGCCGTGCGCCCTGAGCACGTCGGGAACGGTCACGCTCGACACCACGGGGCTCGCGGACGGCGAGCATGACCTCGAGCTGATCCTCTGGGACGCGACGCTCACCAACCACGTCCGCTACGGCCCGGTGCGGATCGTCGTCGACAACGTCCCGCCGCCGCTCGCGACGAGCCTCCCGCGGATCTACGGCACGGCGAGCGAAGGCGCCACGCTCTATGCGGACGACGGCACGTGGAGCGGCGAGGGCCTCACGCTCACGCGTCGCTGGCAGCGCCACGAGGACGGCGACTGGGAGGACATCGCCGGGTGCCGACGGCGCGGCCTACGTGCCGACGGCGCGTGACGTCGGCCATCGGCTGCGCTTCCGCGTCCGCGCCGGCAACGCCGAAGGCGCCACCGACGCCTTCTCGCTGCCCACCGCACCACTGCCCGCGGCGCCGGCCTCGACGCCCGCGCCGGCGACGGTGCCCGCGAATGCGCCTGCGCCAACGCCCGCCGCGGCCGTTCCGGCTGCCGTGGCCGAAGCGCTGGTGGCGTTCCCGACCGCCGTCTTCCGGCGCTCCGGGCGCTCGACGATCACCGTGCGCTGGGGTGAGCGCCCCCGTGTCTCCGGGACGCTGTCGCGGCCGGACGGGCGGCCCGTGACCGGCGTGCGGCTGGCGGTTACGAGCCGAGCGCGGACGGTCGATGCCGAGCCTGTCGCGGCGGGGAACGTCACGACCGACGGCGCGGGTCGCTTCAGCTACCTCGTCGGCTCAGGCGTGTCACGGGTGCTCAGCTTCGGCTTCCGGGACTCCGCGGCGCTGCGGACCGCGCAGGTGACGGTCCGGGTCGTCCCGCGCGTGACGCTGCGGGCGACCGCCGGTGGGCGCTCGAGGGCCGCGTCGTCGGTGCGCCGCCCGGGCTGCGCAAGGCGGTCGAGCTCCAGGTTCTGCGCGGCCACACCTGGCGGGCGCTGGCGACGACGCGCCTCGCCGCCACGGGAGGGACCTTCGCCCACCGGCCACCGCGGCATGCCGGCCGCGTGCGCGCACTCGTGCGCAGCGACCCGGGCTGGCCCTTCCTGTCCGGCCGCTCCCGCACGGTGCGGGTTCCGACGCCGTCGCGTTCGCACTGACGGGCCTGCCGGGCGCGCCGGTCGCCGGCGCGCCCGAACGGCCCACGCGGTCACGGCGGTCGCGCGATCCATGAAGCGTCGGGCCATGCTGTGTCGTCCAGCCGGCCTCGGTGCCGGTCCGGGGGAGCCGCTTCAATGGGGGCCGTGATCGCGCGACCGCCGCTTCCGCCTGGGCCGTTCCTCGTGCTCGGGCTCGCCCGCTCGGGGGTCGCGGCCGCGCAGGCGCTCACCGCTCGCGGCCAGCGGGTCGTCGCGTCCGACGCCCGCGTGGTCGGCGACGAAGTGCGGGCGGCCTTGTCGGCGGCCGGCGCCGAGGTGCGCGACGGTGAGGCGGGGACGGACGTGCTCGACGGGATCGCGACCGTGGTCAAGAGCCCGGGTGTGCCGCGGGAGGTGCCGCTGGTCGCGGCGGCGCTGGCGCGGGGGATCGGCGTGATCGGTGAGGTCGAGCTCGGCTGGCGCCTGCTCGAGCAGGAGTTCATCGCGCTGACGGGCTCCAACGGCAAGACGACGACGGTCGAGCTGCTCGGCCACATCCATCGCGTCGCGGGACTGCCGGTGAAGGTCGCGGGCAACGTTGGGACGGCCCTGACGTCGCTGCCCGGCACGCTCGAGGCCGGTGCCGTGATCGTCTGCGAGCTGTCGTCGTTCCAACTGGAGGACACGCAGGCCTTCGCGCCGGAGGCCGCGGTGCTGCTGAACCTCGCCGAGGACCATCTGGACCGGCACGGCACCTTCGCTGCCTACCGCGCCGCGAAGCTCGAGGTGTTCGCCCACCAGCCGGCGGGGACACTCGCGGTCGTGCCCGCGGGGCTGGCGCTCGACGACGCGGGCGGTGCCGCGAGGCGCGTGACGTTCGGGGACGGGGGAGACCTGGCGCACCGCGACGGCACGCTGTTCTGGGGCGGCGAGCCGCTCATGGCGGCGGCGGAGATCCGGCTGCGCGGCGCGCACAATCGCGAGAACGCGATGGCGGCCGCCGCCGTCTGCCTGGCTCGCGGCGTCGATCCCGCGGCGGTCCGCGAGGCGTTGGCGACGTTCGCCGGCGTGCCGCACCGGCTCGAGGAGATCGGGGTCGTCGACGGCGTCACGTACGTCAACGACTCCAAGGCCACCAACGTCGCCTCGGCCGAGGTCGGCATCCGCTCCTTCGAGCGCGGCGTGCACCTGATCGCGGGCGGGAGCGACAAGGGCTCGGACTACTCGCCGCTCGCCGCCCCGATCACGGAGCGCTGCGAAGCGGTCTACCTGATCGGCGAGACCGCACCCGCGCTGCGTCGCGCGCTGGCGGCGACCGGCGTCGCCGTCCACGACGCGGGCGACCTCGAGCGGGCCGTCGGCGAGGCGCGCGCGGCGGCCCATCCCGGCGATGTCGTCCTGCTTTCCCCGGGCTGCGCGTCCTACGACCAGTACCGGTCGTATGAGCAGCGCGGCGACCACTTCCGCGCCCTCGTCAATGCCCTGCGATAAACCCGGAAGGCGTCCGGCCGATCGCGTCGAATGGCGCCCTGATGGGCAGAGACAAGCCGCAGCAGCCGCTGGAACATCGCCTGCTGCTCACCGCCACGTTCTGCCTGCTCGCCGGCGGCGCGGTGATGGTCTATTCGGCGTCCTCGGCCCGGACGCTGCTCCAGGGCCAGGGGGACGGCACCGGCTACCTGCTCAAGTACGTCACCTACGGGGCGTTCGGGCTGATCGGGATGTACATCGTCTCGCGGCTGAACCTCGAGCTGGTGCGGCGCTACACGGGAGCGTTGCTGATCGTCGCCTTCGTGTTGCTGGTGATGGTCCGGATCCCGGGCGTCGGCGTGAAGGTCAACGGTGCGCACCGCTGGCTGGGCTTCGGGCCGCTGCAGTTCCAGCCGAGCGAGATCATGAAGATCGCGCTCGTGCTGCACATCGCGTCGGTGATCGGGGCGAGGCCGAAGATCGCGCGCTCGATACGCACGCTGGCCGGCCCCGTGATCGGCGTGACGGTCGCGGCCGTCGGCCTGATCGCGCTGCAGCCCGACCTGGGAACCGACCTCGTGATCTGCGCGACGGTCGGGACGATGCTCATCGCCGCCGGTCTGCCGATGCGCCAGCTCGGTCTCGCGGCCGGGGTGGGCGCGACGCTGGTGATGCTGTTCGCGGTCTTCGAGCCCTACCGCCGTGCGCGTTTGACGTCGTTCCTGGATCCGTGGGATCACGCCTCCGGGGCGGGGTTCCAGGCGGTCCAGGGGCAGATCGCGATCGGCTCGGGTGGCCTGTTCGGTCACGGGCTCGGCGCGTCGATCCAGAAGATCTTCTACGTTCCCGAGGCCCACACCGACTTCATCCTCGCCGTCATCGGCGAGGAGCTCGGCCTGGCGGGAATCCTGGGGCTGCTGTCGCTGTACGGCATCATCGGGTACGCCGGGCTGCGGACCGCCCGCAACGCCAAGGGCGCCTACGCCAAGCTCCTCGCCGCCGGCCTCACCTCTCTGATCCTTTGCCAAGCGCTCCTCAACGTCTACGCGGTCCTCGGCCTCGCGCCACTGACCGGCGTCCCACTGCCGTTCATCTCCTCCGGCTCGACCTCGCTGATCGTCCTGATGGGGGCGATGGGGCTGCTGCTCAACGTCGCCGGCGGCGGCTCGGCGCACTTGCGTGCGGTTCCGGCCAGGAAGCCGCCGCGTGAGCGCCCCTCCGCGGATCGTGATCGCGGCCGGCGGGACGGCGGGACACGTAGTCCCGGCGATCGCGGTCGCCGACGCGCTGCGAGCTAGCGGCGCCGAGGTCAGCTTCGTCGGTGGCCAGCGAGCCGAGGCCGAGCTCGTCCCGGCCGCCGGCTATGCGCTCGACACACTGAACGTCGAGGGCATGAGCCGCAGCAACCCGCTGAAGGCCGCCCGCGCCATCGGCAAGGCCGGCGTCGCGGTCTCCGCGGCCCGCAAGATCCTGCGCGAACGGCGCGCGGACGCCGTCCTCGGCGGCGGCGGCTACGTCGCCGGGCCGGTCGGGTTGGCCGCCACGCTCACGAAGACGCCGCTCGTGCTCACGGAGGCCGACTCGCACCTGGGGATCTCCAACCGGGCGCTCGCGTCGCGCGCGCGCCGGGTCTGTCTCGCGTTCCCGCTGGACGGTCGCGAAGGCGAGCGCTACCGCGTCACCGGCCGTCCGGTGGCGCCGACGATCACCGACCGCGCGCTGGCTCGCGCGCAACTCGGGCTGGGCACCGACGAGACGTGCGTGCTCGTCTTCGGCGGTTCGCTGGGTGCCCGTTCGATCAACACCGCGGCGCCGGTCGCGTTCGCCGACGCGCCTTACCGCGTCGTCCACGTCGCCGGCGCGCGCGACTATCCGGATCTCGAGGCGCCTGGGCCGCACTACGTCCTGCTCGACTATCTGACGCCGTTCGGAATCGCCCTGGTCGCGGCCGACGTGGCCGTCGCGCGTTCCGGTGGCTCGATCTTCGAGCTCGCCCAGTACGGGCTGCCGTCGGTGCTGATCCCGTACCCGCACGCCTCGGCCGACCATCAGAGCTCCAACGCCCGCTGGATGGCGGACGCCGGCGCCGCGGTCATCCTCGGCGACGCCGAGCTCAGCCCGGAGCGCCTGCGCGCGGAGACCGACGCCGTGCTCGCACGCCGCGAGGAGATGTCCGCCGCCGCGCTCAAGCTCGCCCGGCCGAACGCCGCGCAGGACATCGCACACGAGGTTCTCGCCGCGGTTACGGGCGAAAATGTTCATCCCTCCGAGTGAGGGTGGATCGATGTACGGGATGTGAGAGTTCCGGGAGCAGCAAGCCCACTTCCTCCCCGTAGAAAGTCTTTCCGATGATCATCCGCACCAGCCTCGCCGGTCTTGTCATCGCCGCTGCTCTCGCCCTCACCGCATGCGGTGACGGCCCCACCGGCGTCTCCAAGTCCGAGCAGGAGAACCTCCAGAAGCAGTCGACGGAGCTGCAGGAGAAGGCGAAGCAGACCGCCGAGGACGTCAAGTCCGGCAAGGTCGACGCCGAGGACGCCGCCAAGGAGCTCCAGGACGACGCGAACAAGCTCGCCAACGACTCGTTGGATGCCGTCAAGGACGCCGACATCCCGGACGAGGCCAAGAAGGCCCTCGAGGACGCGCAGAAGCAGCTGGAAGAGGCCAACGGCGACAAGTAGCACCAGCGCGTAGTGGCGCGAGCTGAGTCGCCAGATCGGCTCAGCTCGCGAGAGGCCGAACCGAACATGTGGCCAGACGAGGCGATTCATTCAAGTTGCGGCAGCAACTGTGTCTACTGTTGGAGGTGGCCGCAGTCCCCCTCAGGCGGCCGCTCCCCACGCCTCGCTCTCAGGAGTTTCCATGTTGTCCGGTTCCGCCCTACGGCGGCGTTCGCGCGTACTCGCGCCCGCGCTGCTGCTCGCCCTTGCACTTCCCGCCAGCGCCTCCGCCGCCGCTCCGCTCGCCGGCGCCGGCGGCTTCACCGTCTTCAGCGCCGGCGGCGCCACGGTGACGTCCAACGAGAACGACGGCTCGATGGCCATCGGCGGCGACCTCACCCTTCCGGCCGGCGGCGACTACCGCGTCGGCAACAACAACCCGAGCCCGTACACGGCGGCCGGGACCTCCGCGCGCACCGCGCTCTACGTCGGCGGCACCGCGAAGTTCGCCGGCGGCAAGGTGACCGTCAACGGCAACCAGTACGCCCGCATCGTCAACGGCACGGGCCTCAACGGCGTCCGTAGCGGCGGCACGGCGACGATCACGCCGGCCGTCGGCACCGGCTCGATCAGCCTCAACACGGGCCAGCCGGCGAGCACGATGTTCGGCGCGCCCACGAACGCGATCAACTTCACGAGCGCGTTCGCCTCGCTGCGCGCCGAGGCCGACACGTACGCCACGTACGCGCACCGACATCACGCCGGCCAACGCCAACGGCGGCACGCTCGACTGGACGACCACCACGGTCAACCCGTACGTGCGGCTGACCAGCGGGACCAACGTCTGGCGCCTCACGGCCGGCGCAGCTGAACCGCCTCGGCACGATCACGTTCCGGTCGATGCCGTCCGACGCGACCCTGCTGATCGTCGTCACCGACTGGACGACCGGTAGCTGGAAGGCGCCGAACTTCTCCGGCATCGGCATCAGCCAGGCCAAGCGCATCCTGATCGACTTCCCGACCGCGACCGGCCTGACGCTCGCCGCCGACAGCGCGACCGTCGAGGGCACGATCCTCGCCCCGCGCGCCGCCGTCTCGCTGCTCACCCGCAGCAACGTCGAGGGCAGCATCATCTCCGCCAGCTTCAGCCACACGGGTGGCGGCGAGATCCACGACGCGCCGTTCGACGGCGAGATCAAGTGCGTCACGGTGATCAAGCCGACGCCGACGCCGACGCCGACGCCGACGCCGACGCCCGACGCCGACGCCCACGCCGAGCCCGACGCCGACGCCGACGCCGACGCCCGACCCCGAGCCCGACGCCCACGCCGACGCCGAGCCCGACGCCCGACGCCGACGCCGACGCCCGACGCCGACGCCGACGCCGACCCCGCCGAGCCCGACGCCGACCCCAGCCCGACGCCCACGCCGAGCCCACGCCGACGCCGACCCCCCGACGGCGATCCCGGCCGCGCGCCCCCCAGGGTCAGGTGCTCGGTGCCGAGGCGACACGCGCCCGCGCCAAGGCGCGCCTCAGCGGCCTCGTCGGCTGCGTCAAGAACACGTCGACCGCGCGCGTGTCCGGCACCTCGATCCGCTCGGTCGTCTTCACGCTCGACGGCCGCAAGCTGCGCACGGTCAAGGCCAAGAACAGCCGCGTCGCCACGACCAAGGTCACGATGACGCGCCTGAAGACCGGCGCGCACAAGCTCACCGCCCGCGTGACGTTCACCAACGGGACGAAGGCCAAGACCCTGACCGTGCGCTTCCTGCGCTGCTCGTCGGCCGTGGTCTCGCCGCACTTCACCGGCTGATGCTGCGCCGCGCCGCTCTCGCGACGGTCGTCGCCTCACTCGCGTTCGCCGCTCCGGCGAGCGCGAGCGAGTGGGCGCACCCGGTGCAGATCGTCCCGATCCGCATCCAGCCCGAGAGCGGCGCCAAGCACGTCGCGACGACGCATCTGCTGACCGAGGACGGCCTGGCCGAGGTCTACCTCGTCCTGCAGCGCAAGGGCGACTGGGTCAAGATCCGCGTCCCCGGCCGCCCCAACGGCCGCAAGGGCTGGGTCCGGGCGACCGCGCTCGGACCGATCACCCGCGCGTCCACGCGGATCGTCGTCAATCGGAGCACGGCCACGCTGACCCTCAGCCGCAACGGCCGCACGATCTTCAAGACCCGCGTGGGCGTCGGCAAGCCGTCGACCCCCACGCCCGCCGGTCACTACTGGGTGCGCGAGAAGCTGCGGTTCAAGCATGCCCCGGCCTACGGCTCCTACGCCCTCGGCACCGCCGCCTACGCGCGCCTGAGCGACTGGCCGGGCGGCGGCGTGGTCGGCATCCACGGCACCGACCAGCCGCAGCTGATCCCGGGTCGCCCGTCGCATGGCTGCGTAAGGGTCCGCAACAGCGACATGGCGCGCCTCTACAAGCTCGCGCCGGTCGGCACGCCGATCGACATCCGCTAGATCCGGCCGGCTGACGCCGGTCGGGCCACGCGAGCGCGTAGGTGGCGCGTTGGCGCTCCCGGCGCGCGCGGTGGCCGGCTCAGCGGGCGACGAGGATCGCGCGCGAGCGCACGACCTCGAGCGCGAGCGTCTTGTAGCCGGCCTCGTCGAAGAGCACGACCATCGCGTCGTCGTCGTAGCGCTGGACGATGCCCTCGCCCCACTGGCCGTGGACGACCCGCGCGCCGACCGGGAACGGGACGTCGGCCGGCTGCGCGTGCACGCGCCCGGACTCGCAGTTGTCGCAGTGCCCGCACGGCGGCTCGAACGGCTCGCCGAAGTAGGAGAGGATGAACGCGCGCCGGCAGTCGGCGGTCTCCGCGTAGGCGCGCATCATGTCCACGCGCGAGCGGTCGAAGGAGCGGCGGCGCTCCTCGGCCTCCGCGGCCGCGAGGATCAGCGCCGGCGCCGGCGAGGCGTCGCTGACGGCAAGAACCTCGCCGTCGACGCCCACGTGCAGCGCGCCCGCGTCCTCCAGGCGCGCCAGCGCGCTCGCGAGCTTGGTCTGCGACAGCGCCGTGACCCCCTGAAGCTCGTCCGCGCCGAGCGGAGCAGGCGCCCGGAGGACCGCGTCGAGCACCTGCGCGATCTCGTCGACCTCGACGTGCCCGCCCGCGAAGAAGCGCCGCAGCCCGACGTCCTCGCTGCGGTAGAAGAGGACGATCTCCGACGGCTCGCCGTCGCGCCCCGCGCGCCCGGCCTCCTGGTAGTAGGCGTCGAGCGATTCGGCGACCTCGGCGTGGTAGACCCAGCGCACGTCGTGCTTGTCGATCCCCATGCCGAACGCGGTCGTCGCCACCACGACGTCGAGCTCGCCGTCCATGAAGCGCTCCTGGACGTCGTCGCGCTCGTGCGGCTTCATCCCCGCGTGGTAGGCGGCGGCACGCAGCGTTCCCTCGCACAGCGCGTCGGCGAGCGTCTCGGCCTGCGCGGCGCGTCGAGACGTAGACGATCCCCGGCGGCGGGCTGGCCGCGATCCGCGCCTCGAGCGCGCGCAGCTTGCGCGCGCCGCCCTGGTCGCCGTTGAAGCGCTCGACCGAGAAGCGCAGGTTCGGCCGGTCGAACCCGCGGATCAGCACCGACGGGCGAGCGCAGCCCGAGCCGCTCCACGATCTCGTCGCGCACCGGCGGCGCCGCCGTCGCGGTCAGCGCGAGCACGGGCGGGCGGCCGAGCGCGTCGATCGCCGCGCCCAGCCGCAGGTACTCGGGCCGGAAGTCGTGGCCCCACTCGGACACGCAGTGCGCCTCGTCGACCACGAAGAGCGAGATGTGCGGCGACGGCGAGCTCGTCGAGCACGTGCTGGTTGGCGAGCTGCTCGGGCGCGAGGAAGAGGAACTCGAGCGTCCCCTCGGCCAGCTCGGCCAGCGCGTGCTCGCGTTCGCCCGCCGCGATCGTCGAGTTCAGCTGCGCCGCGCCGCCGGAGCAGACCTGTCGCAACGCCTCGACCTGGTCGCGCTGGAGGGCGATCAGCGGCGAGACGACGAGCGTCGCGCCCGGGGTCAGCATCCCGGCGATCTGGTAGATCGCCGACTTCCCGGCGCCGGTCGACATGACCACGAGTGCGTCCTCGCCGGCGAGGACGGCCTCGATCGCCTCCCGCTGACCAAGACGGAGCTCCGAGTAGCCGAACGCCTCGCGTGCGACCCGGTCGATCCTCGATTCGTCGGCCAGGCGCCCTAGGGTGACAGGAATGGACCAGCCCTGGTCAGGACGAAGACTGCACTTTGTGGGGATCGGCGGAGCCGGGATGAGCGGCCTCGCGGTCGTCGCGCACGCGCTCGGCGCGAGCGTCACCGGCTCCGATCGCGCGGCCGGCTCGCCCTACGGCGGCCCATTGCGCGCCGCCGGGATCGAGCCCGCGATCGGCCACGACGCGGCCAACGTGCCCGAAGGTGCCGAGGTCGTCTATTCGAGCGCGATCCCCGCGAGCAACCCGGAGCGACGCGAGCCCGAGATGCACCGGGCCGACCTGCTCGGCGAGCTGACCCGTCTGAAGCCGACGATCGCGATCTCGGGCACTCACGGCAAGACGACGACGTCGAGCATGGTCGTGCACGCGCTGCGCGGCGCGGGAGCGGACCCGAGCTACCTGGTCGGCGGCGAGGTCCGCAGCACCGGCGCCAACGCCGGCTGGGGGACGGGGGAGTGGCTCGTGGTCGAGGCCGACGAGTCCGACCGCTCGCTGCTGAAGCTCTCGCCCGACATCGCGGTCGTCACCAACGCCGAGCTCGACCACCACACGACCTACGCGTCGCGGCGCGACGTCGACGACACCTTCCGCGCCTTCCTCGCGCTCGCGCAGCAGCGGATCGTCTGGGACACGCCGGCCTTGCGCGCGCTCGCCGCCGACGCGATCGTCTTCGATGTCCCCGCGCCGCAGCTCACGGCGAGCGGCTCGCGCTTCGACTTCGACGGCATCGAGGTGACGCTCTCGGTCCCCGGCGCCCACAACGCCCGCAACGCCGCCGCGGCGCTGACGGCGATCAAGCTCGCGGGAGCCGATGTGGCGCGCGCCGCCGCGGCGCTGGCGGACTTCGAGGGCGCCGGCCGGCGCTTCGAGCGCCTCGGCACGACGGCAGCGGGCGCGCTGGTGGTCGACGACTACGCCCATCATCCGACCGAGGTGCGGGCGACGATCGAGGCCGCTCGCACGCTCGCGCCGCGCCGGGTGATCGCCTGCTTTCAGCCGCACCTGTACTCGCGCACGGAGCGCGAAGCGGGCGCGTTCGGCGCCGCGCTGGCCCAGGCCGACCTCGCGGTCGTGCTCGACGTCTACCCGGCGCGGGAGCGCGCGGCGGACTTTCCCGGCGTCACCGGACTGCTGGTCGCCGAGGCCGCGGCCGACGCGGGCGGCGGCAAGCGCGTGGCCTGGATGCGCACGCATGCGGCGGCGGAGTCGTTTCTGCGAGCGGAGTTGCAGGCGGGTGACCTGCTGCTGACGATGGGGGCGGGCGACGTCGACTCGCTCGGGCGGGCGCTTATATAGAAGGGACCGGCGGAACGGGGTCGAAGCTGTGCGCCAGTGGCCGCCCTGACTGTGACCCGCCGTGGCCGGCACCTGTTCCGCATAGGCTTCGCGCTCGTGACGGTGGTCGCGCTCGTGGCCGGGGGCTGGATGTGGCTGCGCGATTCGAGCTTCGTCCGCGTCAAGGACGTGCAGATCACCGGCGTCACGTCCTCCGACGGGGACGAGGTCAAGTCGGCGCTCGAGGGCGCCGCGATGGAGATGACGACGCTGCACGTCCGCAAGGACGTGCTGCGCCAGGCGACGGCGAGCCACCCCTCGGTGGCGAGCCTCGACGTCAGCACCGACTTTCCGCACGCGATGACGATCCGCGTGATCGAGCGCCAGCCGGTGGCGGCGCTCGCTCCGGGCGACGGCGAGCGCCGGATCCCGGTCACCGGGACGGGCGTGCTGCTGCGCGGCGTGACGGCGGATCGCGAGCTCCCGAGCCTGGTCGTGAAGCAGACCGCGGTCGGTCCGCGGCTGACCGATCGGCGTGCGCTTCGAGCCCTGGCGATCGCTGACGCGGCCCCGGTCCAACTGCTCCGGCGCACGCAGGAACTGCAAGTCAACCACCGCGGCGTCGTCGCGACGCTGAAGAACGGGCCCGAACTGGTGTTCGGGTCCGCCGACGACGCGCGTGCGAAATGGATCGCCGCGGCTCGCGTGCTGGCCGAGAGTTCGGCCGCCGGCGCGACCTATCTCGACCTCAGGATTCCCGGGCGGGTGGCCGCAGGAGGGCTCGCGCCCGTCACGCCCGAGGAGGAGAACTCAAACCTTCAACCTGAGGCTGAGAATAGCCCCACTCTCGAGTAGTAGTCGAGACTTTCGCGTTCTGCAACGATTCTTGCTGACGTTCGTCCTCGTTGACAACGGGAACGAAATGCCCGTACCTTGCGGTAATCCGCGCCGTCAGCGAGCCTGCTAAAACGCTCGACCCTAACTAGAGGTACGGACGGAAAACTCTCATGGAAGCCAGCGGTTATCTCGCAGTGATCAAAGTCGTCGGTGTCGGCGGCGGTGGAACCAATGCCGTGAACCGGATGATCGACGCCGGGCTCTCCGGCGTTGAGTTCATCGCGGCCAACACGGACGCGCAGGCGCTCCAGATGACGGACGCCGATCTGAAGCTGCACATCGGCGCCAATCTCACGAAGGGCCTCGGTGCGGGCGCGAACCCGCACATCGGCCAGGGCGCCGCGGCCGAGTCGCGCGACGACATCAAGGAGGCGCTCAAGGGCGCGGACATGGTGTTCGTCACAGCGGGCGAGGGCGGTGGCACCGGGACCGGCGCAGCGCCGGTGATCGCCGAGATCGCCAAGAACGAGATCGGCGCGCTCACGGTCGGTGTCGTCACACGCCCGTTCTCCTTCGAGGGCTCGCAGCGCGGCCGCCAGGCGCAGGAGGGCATCGATCGCCTGCGCGAGATGGTGGACACGCTGATCGTGATCCCCAACGAGAAGCTGCTCGCGATGGTCGAGCGGCGGACCAGCATCCTCGATGCCTTCCGCGAGGCCGACAACGTCCTGCGCCAGGGCGTCCAGGGCATCACGGACCTGATCACGATCCCCGGTCTGATCAACCTCGACTTCGCCGACGTGCGCACGATCATGGCCAACGCCGGCTCCGCGCTGATGGGCATCGGCACCGCCAACGGTGAGTCGCGGGCGTCCGAGGCCGCCAAGCAGGCGATCTCCTCGCCGCTGCTGGAGGAGTCCGTCGAGGGCGCCACCGGCATCCTGCTCAACATCACCGGCGGTCGCGACCTCGGCCTCTTCGAGGTCAACGAGGCCGCGGAGCTGATCCACTCGGCCGCCGACGCCAACTCGAACATCATCTTCGGCGCCGTGATCGACGAGGCGATGGGCGACGACATCCGCGTCACGGTGATCGCGACCGGCTTCGACCACGGCGGCGTGCGCGCCGCGCGCGAGGAACGGGCCCGACCGCCGCGCGACCGTGGCCCCCGGATCGACGATCGCCAGCGCGATTCGCTCGTCATTCGCGACGACGATCTCGACATTCCGCCGTTCCTTCGCTGACTCACGCTGTCCCGCGGCGCCCGATGCGCCGATAACCCGGATGTGAACCCCGCATTCGTCCGCCTGCGCCCGCTGCTGGTTGCCTTCGTGGTGACCTGCGCGGCGTGGCTGGTCCTGCACGAGGTCCGCGTCGTCGGCTTCGGCGGGATCTCGCTCGGGCCGCTGAGCTCGCGCTTCGCGCACGACGTGATGCTGCTGCTGGCGGCGGGCGCGTGCCTGGCGCGCGGGCGCGCTGGTCCGGGAGGAGCGGCCCGCCTGGCTGCTGATCGGTCTCGGCGTGCTGGGCTGGACCTTCGGTGAGATCTACTACACGGCCGTGCTCTGGAACGAGAGCTCGCCGCCGATCCCCTCG
The DNA here is from genome assembly GCA_963848475.1 of uncultured Solirubrobacteraceae bacterium. Classification (GTDB taxonomy): domain Bacteria; phylum Actinomycetota; class Thermoleophilia; order Solirubrobacterales; family Solirubrobacteraceae; genus Solirubrobacter. The sequence goes on from CAWKDW010000020.1 coordinate 674,792, forward strand.
CCCGCGGACATCGGCTACCTCTCCTTCCCGCTGTTCACCTTCGCGGGGATGCGGCGCTGCTGCGCAACCGCGCGCGGTTCACCCCGGCGCTGCTGGTCGACGGCATCGCCACCGCGCTGGCCGTCGCCGCCCTGAGCGCCGCGATCGTCTTCCAGACCGCGCTCGAGTACGCCTCAGGCGCCCCGCTGGCGGTCGCTACGAGCCTTTCCTATCCGATCACCGACCTCTTCCTGCTGGCCGTGGGCGTCGGCGCCCTCGCCGGTACCGGCTGGCGGCTGGACCGCACCTGGGTGCTGCTCGCCGGCGGCATCCTGATGTTCTGGTTCGCGGACTCGATGTACCTCGTGCGCACCGCGCAGGGCACCTACGAGGCCGGCGGCTGGTTCGACGCCGGCTGGTGGACCGGGCTCTTCCTGGTCGCCATCGCCGCCTGGCAGCGACCGCCGCTGGGCCGTCGTCGCGCACCCGCGGACAGCCTGCGCCTGCTCGCCGCGCCGCTGATCTCCGGTGGCGTCGCGCTCGAGTTGCTGGTCTACGGCTCGATGGGCGACCTCAACCCGCTGGCCGTCGCGCTCTCCGCCGCGGCGCTGGTCTTCGTGATGATCCGCCTGACGCTGACGTTCCGCCAGAACGTCGGCATGCTGCACGCCTCGCGCGGCGAGGCCCTGACCGACGCGCTCACCGGCCTCGGCAACCGCCGCGCACTGACCCGCGCGCTCGACGAGGCCCTCGCGGAGGCGATCCCCGAGGCGCCGGTCTCGCTCGCCCTGTTCGACCTCGACGGCTTCAAGCACTACAACGACACCTTCGGCCATCCGGCGGGCGACGTCCTCCTCGCCCGCCTCGGCGCCAACCTGAGCAAATACGTCGGCACCCGCGGGAAGGTCTTCCGCATGGGCGGCGACGAGTTCTGCGTGCTCTTCGAGGTCCGGGCCGAGGATCCCGTCGCGCTCTTCGACGGCGCCGCGCTCGCGCTCTCCGAGCAGGGCGACGGCTTCTGGATCGGCTGCTCCTACGGCTCGATCGCGCTCCCGACCGAAGCCGACCGCGCCGACGACGCCCTGCGCATCGCCGACCAGCGCATGTACGCCCAGAAGCACGCCGGCCGCGCCTCCGCCGTCCGCCAGGTCAAGGACGCGCTGCTCGGCGTGCAGGCCGTTCGCGACCCCGAGCTCAGCCGCCACGCCGTCGCCGTCGCCGACCGCGCCGACGCCATCGCCTGCACCCTCGGTCTCGTGGCCGAACGAGCGCGAGACCGTGCGCCTCGCCGCCGAACTCCACGAGTGCGGCCGGCTCGTGCTTCCCGCCGGCGTCGGGTCCTCGAGCGCCGAGATCGCCGCGGCCGGCGAACGCATCATCGCCGCCGCCCCGGCGCTCGCCCACGTCGCGCGCGTCGTCGGCACGATCCACGAGCGCTGGGACGGCACCGGCTGCCCCGCGGGCCTCGCCGGCGAAGCCATCCCGCTCGCCGCCCGCATCATCGCCGTCGCGGACGCCTACGAGACCCTCGCCGCCGCCGCGATCTTCCACCCCCAGGCGCTCGAGGAGATCCAGAGCACCGCGGGCACCCGCTTCGACCCGGCCGTGGTCGAGGCGTTGACCGCCGCGATCCGCACCCGGGCCGCGGCGATCGCGTTCGTCTCGGCTCTAGCGCACGCGGACCGGCACGGACGCGCTGTACCCCAGCTCATAGGGGAACAGCGCCTCACGGCGGACGCGCAGGCGGACCGGGTAGGTGCCCGGTGTTCCGCGGAAGCGGGCGATCGCGTGCCAGCTGCCGGTCGCGCCGGTGGCGCGGGTGGTGGCGACGGTCGACCAGCGCCCGCCCTGGGAGGCCTGGAGGTCGACGAGCTTGCCGCCCGGGGGAAGCGTGGTGCCGAGCATCCGCAGCCGGCCGTTGAAGCGGACGCTGCCCGAACCGCGGATGCTCGCCGCGGCCGCGTGGATCGTCGCGCTCGCGGGCACGCGCAGGGCGACGTCGCGAGTGCGGGTCAGGATGCCGGGGGCGCCGGGATAGACGACGCTCAGTTTCCGGCTCGGGCCGGCCGGGAGGGTGACGGAGAAGCGCCCACCCGTGTCGGTCATCGCCGTGACGATCGGCTGGGCCGTGGCGCCGGTCTGGCGCAGCGTGCCGTTGATGACGATCGCCTGGTTGGCGATCGGCGAGCCGTCGGTCGACGTGAGCCGGCCGAGGACCGTGACCGGGCGGCCGTAGGCGATCGTCGCCCGTTCGTTGCGGACCTTGCGCGAGCGGCCCTTGCCGACGCGCGTGCTCAGGCTCATCGACGTGACCAGCGCGGCCATGCCGTTGCCGGCCTGGTCGCCGGCGGAGACGCGGATGCCGTAGCTGCCCTTGATCGACTTGGGCACGGTCGCGTTCAGGCGCCCGCTCTTGAACGTCGTCTTCAGTGCGACGAAGGGCGCGTCACGCTTGCTGCGGATCTCGATCGTGCCGCCCGCCACGCCGGATAGCGCGTCGGACACGACCGCGGAGATCCTCGCCTGCGCTCACCGGCACGCGCGAGACGACCGGCGCCGTGCCGTCGAGGTCGATCGTGCGGTCGGAGCGGGTGACGTTGCCGGCGGTGTCCTCGACGACGGTGGTGAGCGCGTGGCGGCCGTCGGCGATGCCGGTCAGGTCGAACGGCTCCGCCGCCGGAGAGGGGCAAGGAGCGGCGAGGTGGTAGTCGCAGGTGAACCGGCGAGAGACGCGCTCGACGCCATCGACCAGCACGCGCACGAGTCGAATTCCCGACGAGTCGGTCGCCGAGGCGCTGAGCGGGTCCGTCGGGCGGCGCCAGCCGTCGAGCGGTGCGGCCGCGGCGAGCTCAGGCGGGATCGGGTCCTCGACCGTGACCTTCGCGCCCTGGAACTCCAGGCTCGCGTGGGCTTCGGTCGCGGTGCCGGTCGCGCAGAGGGCGGTCGGGGCGGCCGCGCCGCACTCCAGGCCCCACGTGATCACCGGCTGTCCGATCGAGCTGTACGTCGTGCGATTCCCGGGGTCCTGAAACCCGCTCGCCATGCCCTTGGCGCAGAACCCCGGATAGGGCGTGGCAACGGGAGATCCGGCGCAGTAGTCCGCGCCGGTGGTGCCGCCGAGCAGGATCGAGCCGCCGGGGGTGGCACCGGCCCGCGCCACCGAAACCCAGTACGGGCTGGCTGCGGCGCTCGTGTGCCGGACCTTCGAATACCGCCAGATCGTCGCGTCCCGAACGGTCGTGCCGGCGGGGGCGGTGAAGCTGAAGCCGGCTCCGTCGTCCACCTTGACCGTCGTGGTCCCGACCGCCGCCGAGAGCGGCAGGCCGATCGGCGTCGTGCAGACGTCGAGTGCCGCCGGGCCCTTGAACGCTGCCGCGGCCGGGGCCGGCTTGCCGGCTCGGTTGTAGAGGTCGAGCGTCCAGGCGCGGTTGATCGCTCCGCCTTCGCTCCCGGGCACGTTGCACGTGATCACGTCGTAGGTCCCGGCGCGCGCCGCAGACGGCAGGACCAGGAGGCAGGCGCACACAAGCACCAGCAATGCAGCGTCCTTGCGCATCAGACCGGCCAACACTCGGCGCGAGGATAGTTGGAGCTCGCCGCGAGCGCCACTCGCGCTAGGGTCCGCACCCCATGGCCGTTGGTACAGAGACGCTGAAGCGGACCCCCCTTTATGACCGGCACGTCGCGGCCGGCGCGAAGCTCGTCCCGTTCGCCGGATGGGAGATGCCCGTGCAGTACGCGGGGATCAAGGAGGAGCATCTCAACGTCCGGGCGAACGCCGGGATCTTCGATGTCTCGCACATGGGGGAGATCGAGACGACCGGGCCGGACGCCGAGGCGTTCCTGCAGCGGATCCTCTCCAACGATGTGACGAAGATCGCTGAGAACGGCGCGCAGTACAGCGTCCTCTGCAAGGAGGACGGGGGCGTCCTGGACGACCTGTTCACGTACCGCCTCGATCACGACCGCTTCCTCACCGTCACCAACGCTTCCAACCACGAGAAGGATCTCGCGTGGTTGCAGGCTCACGCCAAGCCGTTCGACGTGACGCTTCATGACCGCCTGCACGACTACGCGATGCTCGCCGTCCAGGGGCCTGATGCGCGCAGCATCGTCGCAGGCCTGACGGATGGGGAGCTGCCCAAGCGCTTCCGGACCGCGCGGCTGACGGTGGCGGGAGCGGCGGACGTGCTCGTGTGCGGCACCGGCTACACCGGCGAGGACGGCGTGGAGCTGCTGGTCGCGCCCACCGACGCCACCAAGGTCTGGGACGCGATGACCGACGCCGGGGTCAAGCCGGCGGGCCTGGGCGCGCGCGACACGCTGCGCCTGGAGGTCTGCTTCCACCTCTACGGCAACGACCTGATGGAGTCCCGCGGACCGATCGAGGCGGGCCTCGGCTGGTGCGTGAAGGAGGACACGGGCTTCATCGGCGCCGAGGCGATCAAGGTCGCCCGCGCCAACGGCCCGTCCGAGAAGCTCGTCCCGTTCGTGATCACGGGCCCGGGCATCGCCCGCCAGGGCAACCCGATCCACGGCGGCGGCGAGGTGACCTCCGGCACGCTCTCACCGAGCCTGGGCGAGGGCATCGGCATGGCCTACGTCCCGGTCGACAGGATCGAGCCGGGGACCAGACTCGAGATCGACGTCCGCGGCAGGACGCGGACCGCCGAGGTCCGCACGAAGCCCCTGTACAGCAGCAAGGAGAACTGACCCGTGGCCGACGCCAGCTACCCCGACGACCTCGTCTACCACCCGGAGCACGACTGGGCGCGCGTGGACGGCGACACCGCCACGCTGGGCATCACCTGGTACGCCCAGGACCAGCTCGGCGAGGTCGTGTTCTTCGACCCGCCGGAGGTCGGCACGAGCATCGCGAAGGACTCCCCGTACGCCGAGGTCGAGTCCGTGAAGGCCGTCTCGGACGTCATCGCGCCAGTCTCGGGCGAGATCGTCGAGGTCAACGAGGCGCTCAAGGACTCGCCGGAGCAGATCAACGACGACTCCTACGGCGAAGGCTGGCTGGTCAAGGTCAGGCTCTCCGACCCGTCGGAGCTCGACGCGCTGATGGACTCCGAGAAGTACCGCCAGTCGCTGTCATAAGCTGAGCGGCTCTTATGAGTCGCTACACCTCAGCCACAGATGCCGACCGGCTCCAGATGCTGGAGGCGATCGGCGTTGACACGATCGACGACCTCTTCGCGGACGTGCCGGAGGGCGTGCGGCTCGGCCGCGCGCTCGACCTGCCGGCCGGGAAGCCCGAGCAGGAGGTCTACGCACGGCTGCGCGACCTCGCTGCCAAGAACACGTCGGCGGAGGACGAGCTCTCGTTCCTCGGCGCCGGCATGTACGACCACTACGTCCCGGCGCTGATCGACTCGATCCTGCAGCGCTCGGAGTTCCTGACGCCGTACACGCCCTACCAGCCCGAGATCAGCCAGGGCGGGCTGCAGGTGATGTTCGAGTACCAGACCGCGATCAGCGAGCTGACGGGTCTGCCGGTCTCCAACGCGTCGGTCTACGAGGGCCCGAGCGCGGTCGCGGCCGCGGGCTGGCTCGCGCACACGCACACCAAGAAGACGCGCTTCCTGGTCTCCGCGGGCCTGCATCCGCACAGCCGCGAGACGCTCGAGACGACCTCGGTCGGCTGGGGCACGACGATCGAGGAGATCCCGCTCACCAACGGGCTCACGGACCTCCAGGACGTCGGCGACGACGTCGCCGCGGTCTTCCTCGGCCAGCCGAACTTCTACGGCGCGATCGAGGACCTCGAGGCGCTGAGCCCGATCGCCCGCAAGACCGGCGCGCTGCTGATCGTCCAGGCCGACCCGCTGACGCTCGGCGTGCTGCGCCCGCCCGGCGACTTCGACGTCGACATCTGCGTCGGCGAGGGCCAGACGCTCGGCAACCGGCTCGACTTCGGCGGCCCGAGCTTCGGCTTCTTCGCCGCCCAGAACGCGTACCTGCGCCGCATGCCGGGCCGGATCGCGGGCGAGACGACCGACGTCGACGGCCGCCGCGGCTTCGTCCTGACGCTGCAGACGCGCGAGCAGCACATCCGCCGCGAGAAGGCCACGCACAACATCTGCACCGCCCAGGCGCTCAACGCGCTCGCGGGCATGATCTACCTGAGCTGGCTCGGCCGCGACGGGATCGTCGAGCTCGGCGAGCTGCTCGTCTCGCGCACGCACTACGCCCGCGAGACGCTGACGGCGCTCGAAGGCGTGACGCGCGCTGCACGACCAGCCGGTCGTGCGCGAGTTCGCGCTCACGCTGAGCAAGGACGTGCTCGACGTGATCGAGTTCTGCGCCGAGCGCGGCGTCAACCCCGGCTACCCGCTGCCCGAGCAACGGCCTGCTGGTCGCGATCACCGAGCAGCGAAGCAAGCAAGACATCGACCGCCTCGCGGAAGTCCTCAAGGAGGCGCTTGCGGCATGAGCTCCATCACGGATAACCGCCTGCACGCCGATCCGGGCATCGAAGGCCACGATCCCCATCCGCGCCGCAGCGCGCTGGTGGAGACCGACATGCAGCGCGATCGCGCGAAGACGATCTACGAGAAGTCCAAGACGGGCCGGCGCGCGTTCACGGCGCCCGAGCTGGACGTCCCCAAGCACGAGCTGCCGAGCCAGTTCCGCCGGGCCGAGCCGCCGAAGCTGCCGGAGATCGCCGAGCCGGAGATCGTCCGCCACTACAACCGGCTCTCCAAGCGCAACTTCGACCTCGACACGGGCTTCTACCCGCTCGGCTCGTGCACGATGAAGCACAACCCGAAGCTGCACGAGCGCGTCGCTGCGCTGCCGGGCAACTCGCGCCTGCACCCGCTGCAGAACCCCAGGCGTGCCCAGGGCGCGCTGCAGCTGATGCACGAGCTCCAGGGCGCGCTCGGCGAGGTCGCCGGCCTGCCGCACGTCAGCCTGCAGCCGTCCGCCGGCTCGCACGGTGAGCTTGCGGGCGTGCTGCTGACCCGCGCCTACCACGAGGATCGCGGCGACAAGCGCACGAAGATCCTCACGCCCGACACCGCGCACGGGACCAACCCGGCGACGGTGACGATGGGCGGCTACGAGGTCGTCAAGGTCGGCACCGACGAGCACGGCGGCGTCGACGTCGACGATCTGCGCGCCAAGGCCGACTCCGACGTCGCGTGCCTGATGCTCACCAACCCGAACACGCTCGGCGTGTTCGACCGCAACATCGAGGAGATCGCCAAGATCGTCCACGGCGTCGGCGCGACGCTGTACTACGACGGCGCGAACCTCAACGCGGTGATGGGCCGCACCCGCCCGGGCGACATGGGCTTCGACATCGTGCACTTCAACCTGCACAAGACGTTCACGCAGCCGCACGGCGGCGGCGGGCCGGGCGCCGGCCCGATCGCGGTGAGCGAGCGCATCGAGCCCTACCTGACCAAGCCGCAGGTCGTCCAGCTCGACGACGGCTCGTTCGACCTCGACTACGACCGGCCGAAGTCGATCGGCCGCCTGCGCGGCTTCCAGGGCAACTACGGCGTCTTCGTGCGCTCCTACGCCTACATCCTCAGCCTCGGCTCCGATGGCCTGCAGGAGGCGTCGGAGACCGCGGTCCTCAACGCCAACTACCTGCTGGCCAAGCTGCGCGAGCTGGGCGTCACCGACCTCCTGCCGCCGGCCTACGACCGCCTGTGCATGCACGAGTTCGTGCTCAGCGGCGCGCCGATGAAGAAGGAGCTCGGCCTGCGCACGCTCGATCTGGCCAAGCGGCTGCTCGACCACGGCTTCCACCCGCCGACGGTCTACTTCCCGCTGCTGGTCGACGAGGCGCTGCTGATCGAGCCGACCGAGACGGAGACCATGGAGACGCTCGACCTGTTCGCGGAGGCGATCGCGAACATCCTGCGCGAGGGCGCCGAGGATCCGGAGATCGCCCGCAACGCCCCGTACGGGACGCCCGTCCGGCGCCTGGACGAGGCCGGCGCCGCCAAGCGCCCGATCATCCGCCAGCCGCTGTAGGCGCGGTTGGAATCCTGAAGTTGCGCGTGGCGGGTCGGGGGCTTGAGTACCCTGACCCGCCAGCGTGGTCATCTTCTCCGGCATCCAGCCCACAGGGCGCAAGCACCTCGGCAACTACATCGGGGCGATCCTCCAGTACGTCGAGGGTCAGGACCGAGGCGAGCCGGCGATCTACTGCATCGTCGATCTGCACGCCACGACGGTCAACTACGACCCGGCGGAGCTGCGCCGGCGCTCGCAGGACACGGCGGCGCTGCTCGTCGCGGCCGGGCTGGACCCGGAGCGCTGCATCCTCTTCCGCCAGGGCGACGTGCCCGAGCACACCGAGCTGACCTGGCTGCTGTCGGGCGTGACGTCGGTCGGCGCGCTCAACCGCATGCACCAGTTCCGCGACAAGTCCGCCGGCGCGCGCGAGCGGGCCTCGCGCCGGGCTGCTCTTCTATCCCGTCCTGATGGCCGCCGACGTGCTCGCCTACCGCGCCCACGAGGTGCCGGTGGGGGAGGACCAGCGCGAGCACATCGAGCTGATGCGCGACGTCGCGGAGGACTTCAACAAGCGCTTCGGCGAGACGCTCGTGGTGCCCGCGGGCAACATCCCGACCGTCGGCGCCCGCGTGCGCGACCTGCAGGACCCCGAGAAGAAGATGTCGACCACGGGGGGAACGGCGAAGGGCACCGTCTACATCGACGAGGAGCCCGCCGCGATCGTCAAGAAGTTCAAGAGCGCGCAGACGGACTCGGGGCGCGAGATCGTGCGCGGCGACGACAAGCACGGGATCACGAACCTGATCGAGATCCTCGCGATCGTCCGCGGCACGGCACCCGCCGCGATCGAGCACGATTTCGAGGGCAAGGGCTACGGCGACTTCAAGACCGCCGTCGGCGAGGAGGTCGCCGCGTGGCTCGCGCCCGTGCGCGAGCGCTACCTCGAGCTGCGCGAGGACACGGCGGCGATCGAGGCCTTCCTCGAGAAGGGCGCGGCGAAGGCCGCAGGCGATCGCCGCGGAGACCGTGGGCGACGTGCGCGACGCGATGGGCGTCGGGCCCGTCCGACGCCCCACCTAGCCTGTAGGGCGTGCGGATCGCCCAGCTGGAGCTGGACCTGGACGTCTTCGCGGGTCCGTTCGACCTGCTCCTCTCGCTGATCCTGCGCGAGGAGCTGGACCTGCTCGAGGTCGATCTCGCCGAGGTCGTCGTCGCCTACCTCGATCACCTCGAGTCGCTGGACGAGCTCGACCTCGAGTCCGCGACCGAGTTCCTGGTCCTGATCGCGGCGCTGCTGGAGCTCAAGTCGCGGCTGATGCTGCCCGGCGAGGAGGTCGAGGAGCTCGACGAGCTGGCGCCCGCCGAGGCCGCGGAGGAGCTGGTGGAGCGGATGCTCCAGTACGCGCGCTTCCGCGCCGCGGGCGCGTACCTGGCCGAGCGCCACGAGCACGGCCAGTCGTTCCTGATGCGCTCCGCGCGGCTGCCCGAGGCGCTGCGCAAGGTGCCGCTGGCCAACGCCGAGGCCGCCTACGACCCCGCGGTGCTGGGCGCCGCGCTCGGCGGGACTGCTGCGCGTCGCCGGCGCCGATCGACCTCGGCCACATGGCGACGCCGCGCGTCACGGTCGGCGAGCGCCTGGCGGTGCTGCGCGATCTGCTGCGGCGCGGCACGTTCTCCTTCGACGATGCGGTGCAGGGCGCCGATCGGGTCACCGTCTGCGTCACCGTCTTCGCGCTGCTGGAGCTCTACAAGCGCGGCGAGGCCGCGTGGGAGCAGGAGGAGCCGTTCGGCCCGATCACCGTCCGCGCCGACGTGCGCCGCGACCGCCGAGAGCGCGGCCGCATGAAGCTCGCCGCCAGCCTCGAGGCACTGCTCTTCCTCGCGCCCGAGCCGGTGTCGATCGAGGAGCTCGCCGACGCCCTGCAGACCAGCGAGGAGGCCGTGACGGCCGCGGCCGACGAGCTGGCGACCGTCCTCGAAGGCCGCGGGCTGGTGCTTCGGCGCGTCGCGGGCGGTCTGGCGCTGGCCTCGCACCCGGATGCCGAGGAGGCGGCGCGGCGCCTGCTCGCCCGCCCACGCACCCCGTCGCTGACCCCGGCTCAGGCCGAGACGCTCTCGATCGTCGCCTACCTGCAGCCGGTCTCGCGGCCCGAGGTCGCCCGCATCCGCGGCGTGGCGTCGGAATCCGCGACGTCCGCGCTCGTCGATCGCGGCCTGATCGAGGAGGCGGGGCGCTCGCAGTTCGGCGCCGTGCTCTACCGCACCACGCCGCTGTTCCTGAAGCTGTTCGGGCTGGACTCGCCCGAGGCGCTGCCCGACGTCGCCCAGTGGGACCCGTCGCCCGAGGAGGCCGCCGACGCTGCGCGACCGCCTGCTGCGCGCCGGCGAGGCCCGCGGCGAAGCCGCCGCGCCCGTAGCTCGATGAGCGACACCGACGCCGCGCTGTCTGATGCGCAACTTCTCTAGGGTTCACGGTTTGCGAGCAAATGTGCGGAAACTGACCCTCGCGCTCGGCGCGATCGCGGCCCTCGTCGGCCTGACCTTTTTCGGCCTGGCCAAGGCCCAATCGGCACCTGTGACCTTCTCGGTCTACCCGGTCCCGGGTACCTTGACGGCCTCTGCCAAGACCCAGATCAGCTTCCGCGGCGGCGACGCCGACGCGGTCGGCGATGTGAAGGTGACCGGCTCCCGCAGCGGCGCCCACGACGGAAAGCTCAAGGCCCACTCCGACGGGCTCGGGGCGAGCTTCGTGCCCGACAAGCCGTTCAAGGAGGGCGAGAAGGTCACGGTCGACACCGGCCTGACGGTCGTCAATGCGACCGACGGCGACTACTCGTTCACGGTCGGTGACGAGACGCGGCGCACGCTGCGCCCGGTCGAGGCACCGGACGTCGGGCGCGGCAGCGTCCAGTCCTTCACCACCCGCCCGGATCTCGACCCGCCGGCGGTCGCGGTGACGACCAACAAGCCCGGTACGGCGCCGGGCCTGATCTTCCTCGCCCCCAAGGGCGGCCGCGGCCAGGACGGGCCGATGATCATCGACAACGCCGGCGAGCTCGTCTGGTTCAAGTCCACACCGGGCAAGGTGTCCGCGGACTTCCGCGTGCAGACCTACAAGGGCAAGCCGGTGCTCACGTGGTGGGAAGGCCAGTTGTTCGTCGGCGACGGCGACGGCGTCGGCAAGATCTATGACACCAGCTACAAGCCCGTCGCGGAGGTCCGCACCGGCAACGGCTACACGTTCGACCTGCACGAGTTCACGATCACTCCGCGCAACACCGCGCTGGTGCTGGCCTACGAGCGCTACAACCGCAGCCTGAAACCGTGGGGCGGCCCGTCGAAGGCGCAAGATCGTCGACAACATCGTCCAGGAGGTCGACCTCGCGACCGGGCTCGTGCTGTTCGAGTGGCACAGCTTCGGCAACGTCTCGCCGGCCGAGTCCTACACCCCGGTGCCCAAGCAGAACGGCTCGGAGTGGGAGTACTTCCACGCCAACGCGGTCGACATCGACAACGACGGCAACATCCTCGTCTCCGCCCGCAACACCCACGCGGTCTACAAGATCAACCGCGAGACGGGCAAGATCATGTGGCGCATGGGCGGCAAGAAGTCGACGCTCAAGCTCGGCAAGGGCGTCAAGTTCGCCTGGCAGCACAGCATCCGCGCGCAGCCCGACGGCACCTACAAGCTCTATGACAACGAGGCGGCGCCGCCGGTGCGCAAGAACTCGCGCGTGCTCACGCTCAAGGTCGACGAGAAGGCCAAGACGGCCACGCTGCTGAGCGCCTTCGCGCATCCGCGCAAGCTGCTGTCGGCGAGCCAGGGCAACGTCGAGCGCCTGCCCAACGGCAACGTCGTTCGTCGGCTGGGGCTCGCAGCGGTGGTTCACCGAGTTCAGCCCCACGGGCAAGGTGCTCTTCGACGGCCATCTCGCCAAGGGCAACGACAACTACCGCGCGTTCCGCTACGAGTGGACCGGCCGTCCGGCGCAGGCGCCGAAGGTCGTCGCCACCGCGGACGGCGGGAACATCACCGGCCGCGTCAGCTGGAACGGGGCGACCGGGATCGCGCGCTGGGAACTGCTCGCCGGTGCGGACGAGGCGTCGCTGGCGCCGGTCGGATCGAAGGCCTCAGAGGGCTTCGAGACCGCGGTCACCGCGAAGTCGACCGCCGCTGTGGTGGCGATGCGCGCCTATGACGCCGCGGGCAACGTGGTCGTCACGAGCGCGCCCGTCAAGCCCAAGTCCTGAACGTAATGTGGTCGTGGTCGGCGGCGGGCGGCGCGATTGCGCTGCTCGCCGGAGCACCCGCGCAGGCGAAGGTGGTGGCGTACCCGTCGCCGGGGACGCTGACCGCGTCGCCGCGCACCCAGATCAGCCTGCGTGGGATCGCCCCGGCGCGGATCGGCACGGTTACGGTCACGGGCTCGCGCAGTGGTCGCCACGGCGGCCGGCTGCGCGCCCACTCCGACGAGCTGGGCGCGAGCTTCGTGCCTGCGCGGCCGTTCCGCGCCGGCGAGCGGGTGACCGTCCGCAACCGGCACGTGACCTACGGCTTCACCGTCGGGCGCCGGCCCGCGCCGGTGAAGCCCCGGCCGAGCGAGCTCCCGAGCGTCGGCCGTGGCGCGGTGCAGCGCTTCGCAACGCGGCCGGACCTGGTTCCGCCGGCGGTCACCGTCGACACCCGGCTCGACGGCCGGGCACCCGGCCTGGTCTTTCTGGCGCCCAAGAGCGGCCGCGGCCAGGACGGGCCGATGATCATCGACGACTTCGGCCAGATCGTCTGGTTCAACGCGAGCGGCAACCGCGAGCTGGCGAGCGACTTCCGCGTCCAGAGCTACCTCGGCAAACCGGTGCTCACGTGGTGGCAGGGCCGCCTGATCGGCGGCGAGGGCCGCGGTGAAGGCAAGATCTACGACACCCGCTATCAGCCCGTGCGCCGTGTCCGCGCGGGCAACGGGTTCAGCGCCGACGTGCACGAGTTCGAGGTCACCTCGCGGGGGACGGCGCTGCTGCTGATCTACGACGCCGTGCGGCGCGACCTGTCCAGCGTCGGTGGAAGCAGGGACGGGATCGTGGGCCAGACGGTGGTCCAGGAGATCGATATCGCGACCGGGCTCGTGCTCTTCGAGTGGCACAGCCTCGGCAACGTCGGTCTCTCGGAGTCGCATCAGCCGGTCCCGCGCCACGGCGGCCAGTGGGACTACATGCACGCGAACTCGGCGGCGCTCGACGCCTCGGGCGACGTGATCATCTCCGCGCGCCACACCTCAGCGGTCTATCGCATCTCTCACAGCACCGGCCGGATCGTGTGGCGCCTGGGAGGAGCGAAGTCCGACTTCCGGATGGGGGCGGGCACCCGCTTCTACCAGCAGCACGACGCGCGGCCGCAGCCCGACGGGTCACTGACGCTGTTCGACAACAGCGCCCCGCCGCCGCAGCGCAAGGCGTCGCGAGCGATCACGCTCGCGCTGGACACGAAGGCGATGAAGGCGACGCTGCGAGCCGCCTTCACCCACCCGCTCGACCTGCTCTCCGCAACCCAGGGCGGCGCCCAGGCGCTCGCCAACGGCAACATGTTCGTCGGCTGGGGCTCGCGCCGCTACTTCACCGAGTTCGACGCGAACGGCAAGGTCGTCTTCGACGGGCATATCGCGCTGGGCGGCGACAACTACCGCGCCTACCGCTTCGTCTGGTCGGGACGCCCGGCGCGGCCGCCGGCGCTGGTCGCGGAGCGCCGTGGAACCCGCGTGGCGGCGCGCGTGAGCTGGAACGGGGCGACCGGCGTCGGCCGCGTGGGAGCTGTGGGCGGGGCCGAGCCCGAACGCGCTCGTGCGCGTCAACGGCACGGCGCGGACCGGCTTCGAGACGGCGATCTCCGCCTCGACGAGCGCGAGCTACGTCGCGGTCAAGGCCCTTGACGCGAGCGGCGCGGTCCTCGGGACCAGCGCGGCGATCAGGCCGGAGTAGCGCGCGAGTTCGCGAGGCGCGGCGTGCCGGTGTCACTGTCCGGCGAACTCGCCAGAGCATCGCCCTCCGGGCGATGCGTCGCCTGCTTGGCCGCGAGCTGGCCGCAGGCGGCGTCGATGTCGCGGCCGCGGGTGAGGCGGACGGTCGCGCGCAGGCCGTGCTCCTCGAGCGCGTCCTTGAAGGAGTCGATCGCGTTGCGCGAGCTGCCGTCGTAGATCGAGTCCGTCGGGTTGTACGGGATCAGGTTGACCTTGTAGATCTTCGGATCGAGGATCTCGGCCATCCGGATGGCGTCCCCGTAGCCGTCGTTGACGCCGGCCAGCATCACGTACTCGATGAAGATCTGGCGGCGCTTGCGCTCGTAATGCGCCCTGCAGGCATCGAGCACCTCCTGCAGCGGATAGCGCTCGTTGACCGGCATGATCTTCGAGCGCAGCTCGTCGTCGGGCGCGTGCAGGGAGAGCGCGAGCCGGATCGGCATGTCGCTCTCGGTGAGCTTCTTGATCCCCGGGACCCAGCCGACCGTGGAGATGCCGGTGCGGCGGTGCGTGATGCCGACGTCGGGCAGCTTGCGCGAGGCGGCGAGCACGTTGTCGAGGTTCATCATCGGCTCGCCCATGCCCATGAACACGAGATGGTCGACGGGCTCGATGCGGCGGAAGTGCAGCACCTGGTCGAGGATCTCGGCCGCGGTCAGGTTGCGGCCGAACTTCATCGTGCCGGTCGCGCAGAACGTGCAGGTCAAGCGGGCAGCCGGACTGCGAGGAGACGCAGATCGAGCGGCGGCCGTCGTGGTAGCGCATCAGCACGGCCTCGACGGCGCGGCCGTCGTGGGTGTGGAAGAGCGCCTTGACGGTGCCGTCCTTGGCGTGGGCCTCGCGCACGAGCGTAAGCGTCGAGAACGGGACCCTCTCGGCCAGTGACGCGCGCAGGGCCGCCGGGAGGTCCGTCATCTCGTCGAAGCTCCGGGCCCCGGTGGACGCCCAGCGCCAGACCTGCCGCGCCCGGAAGGCCGGCTCGCCGGCATCGGCAAGCGTCGTCTCGAGAAGTTCGAGGTCCACCCACCTATCGTGGCAGGCCACCGAAATGCGTCTCGCCAAATACCTAGCCCATTCCGGCGTCGCCTCGCGGCGCGCGTCCGAAGTCCTGATCGCCGACGGCCGCGTGACCGTCGACGGCAAGCTCATCACCGATCCGGCCCGAGACGTCGACGACACGCGCGTCGTCAAGGTCGACGGCCGCCGCGTCAAGACGGCCGGCCACGACCGGATCGTCTATGTCGTCAACAAGCCCGCCGGCGTCGTCTCCACCGTCAAGGACCCGCAGCACCGGCGCACGATCGTGTCGCTGGTGCCGAGTACCGAGCGGCTCTATCCCGTCGGCCGCCTCGACTACGACACGACCGGCCTGATCCTGCTGACCAACGACGGCGACCTCGCGCACAAGCTCACGCACCCGAAGTTCGAGGTCCCGCGCACCTACCGCGCGCGGATCGCGAACGCCCCGATCAACGAGCCCGCGATGCGCGCGCTGCGCGACGGCATCGAGCTCGAGGACGGCCTGACGGCGCCCGCGCTGGTGCGCCGGATCAGCTCCAACCAGATCGAGCTGACCATCCACGAGGGCCGCAAGCGCCAGGTCAAGCGCATGTTCGAGGCCGTCGGCCATCCGGTGCGCGAGCTCCAGCGCGTCGCGTTCGGGCCGCTGCGGCTGGGATCGCTGGAGGTCGGTGGCCATCGTGCGCTGAGCGCACCCGAGATCGAACGGCTGCGCGAACTTGGTTGAATCCGGCGACATGCGGCTGGTCGCGCTCCGAGGCGCCAACACGGTCACCGAGAACACGGCCGAGGCGATCCTCGCGGCAACGGACGAGCTGATGCGCGAGTTGCTCGCGCGCAACACGCTTGACACCGAGCACCTCGTGAGCTGCATCTTCACGCTCACGCCCGACCTCGACGCCCAGTTCCCGGCCGTCGCGGCGCGCGAGATGGGGCTGTCCTCGGTCCCGCTCCTGTGCGCCCGCGAGATCCCGGTGCCGGGCGCGCTGCCCAAGGTGATCCGCGTGATGATCCACGCCTACCTGCCCGCCGGGTCGGTCGCCGAGCACGTGTACCTCGGCGACGCGGCCAAGCTGCGGCTGGACCTGCACGGCGCGCAATAGGGGGCGAGTCATCGCGGCGGCGGACTTCGTCCGCGCCATGCGGGCTCGCTCAGCGTCCCATCTGCTGGTAGCGGCGGATCGAGAGCGGCACGAAGATCGCCATCAGCACGCAGGCCCAGAGGATGGAGGTGATGATCGGGTGCTGCAGCGTGAAGACGTCCGGGATCGGCCCGGTCGGGCTGTGGAAGAGCTCGCGCATCGCGGTGGCGAGCGAGGTCAGCGGGTTGATCTCGGCGATCTGGCGCAGCCCGTCCGGCAGGCCGGCGACCGGCACGAAGATCCCGCTCAGGAACATCATCGGGAAGATCACGGCCATCACGATCCCGTCCGCGCCGTCCGGGTCGCGCACCATCAGGCCGACTCAGACGCCCGCCCAGGTGACGGCGAAGGCCATGAAGATCAGCAGGGCGAAGGCGCTGACGGTCTCCAAGACGCTGCCCTCGGGCGCCCAGCCGACGAGCAGGCCGCAGAACGCGACGACGACCAGGCCGCCGCAGAGCGCGACCAGCTCCGCGACGGTCCTGCCGGCGATCACCGACGCGCGTGAGATCGGCAGCCCAGGAGCCTCAGGTTCTCGCGGCCCGTGAGCCGGTCGTCGAGCCAGGCCTGCTGGCCGGCGAGCGAGATCAGCTCGCGCACGGCGCCCGGTTCGGCACGACGTCGCGGCCGCCGACGAACGCGCGGCCGGTGGTGGGGGCGAGCAGCGTGGTGAGGATGCGCACGGCCGTGGTCTTGCCGGCGCCGTTGTGGCCGAGCAGGCCGAGCACCGAGCCCGGCTCGACGGCCAGGTCGAGCCCGCTCAGCGCCTCGGTGTCGCCGTAGCGCTTGCCCAGGCCCTCGGTGCCCACGCAGCCGCGGTTCGCGGTCCCCGCTCTCACGGGCGCAGATCGTCAAGGTCGCGCTGAAGATCGCCGACGAGGAAGGCCTCGAGGCGGTCTCGATGCGCCGGCTCGCCCAGGAGCTGCGCTCGGGCGCGATGTCGCTCTACCACTACTTCGACAGCCGGGACGAGCCGCTCGACCTGATGGGGGACACCGTCGCGGCGGAGATGCTCGTGCCGGGCGAGCTGTCGACCGGCTGGCGCGAGGCGCTGACCGCGGTCGCCCAGCACAGCCGCGCGACGTTCCTCGCCCACCCGTGGATGCTGCTGACGCTGCAGGAGCGCCCACGCGTCAGTCCCAACCTGCTGCGCCATGTCGAGCAGTCCGCCCGCTCGGTCCTGTCGCTCGGGGAGGCCGGTGTCGCCCCCCACCTGCTCAATGGGATCGTGACCGCGGTCGACGACTTCACGATCGGCTACACCCTGCGCGAGCTCGCCGCGGGCGGCTCCGGCGACGATCGCGGGCGCCGGATCGCGGCCCGCTTCGCCGAGAGCTTCAACGACCCGCACGTCCGCTATTTGCTCGAGAGCGGGGAGTTCCCGCTGCTGACGGCCTTCCTGGCGAGCGGCGAGCCGATGCCGATGCAGGGCTTCGAGGTCGGGCTCGCGTGGCTGCTGGATGGGTTCGCGGCCCAGCTCGACCGATAGTCTGGGTCGCCCCATGGCCATCGAGTTCGCCGAGAAGCTCCGCCGCATCCCCGTCTATCCGGCCGCCGACGGCTACGCGTCGGAAGGGCCGATCGCCAAGCTCGCCTCCAACGAGTCGCCGTATCCGCCGATCCCGGCCGTCATCGAGGCCGCCACGAAGGCGCTCGCGGGCGTCAACCGCTACCCCGACCCGACGAACGCCGCGCTGCGGCGCAAGCTGTCGGACCAGACGGGTGTGCCCGCACAACGGATCGCGATCGGCAACGGCTCCTGCGACATCCTGCTCGCCGCCGGCGACGCGCTGCTCGAGCCCGGCGCCGAGATCGTCTACGCGTGGCCGAGCTTCAGCGTCTACCCGCACCTGGCCGCCGCCTCCGGTGCGCGGGCGATCGAGGTGCCGGTCGACGAGCGCCACTTCCACCAGCTCGACAAGATGGCCGAGGAGATCAACGCGGCCACGCGGCTGGTGATCGTCTGCAACCCGAACAACCCGACCTCGACGGCGCTGCCGCCGGCCGAGATCGAGTCGTTCATCTCCTCCGTCCCGCGCCACGTCGCCGTGATCCTCGACGAGGCCTACGTCGAGTTCAACGTCCTCCAGGACCCCGACGACTCGGTGCAGCTGCTCGAGAAGCACCCGAACCTCGTCCTGCTGCGCACCTTCAGCAAGATCTACGGGCTCTGCGGGCTCCGCGTGGGCTACGCGCTGTGCGGCTCGGAGGCCTTCAGGACCGCGGTCGACCAGGTCCGCCAGCCGTTCTTCTGCAACGCCGCGGCCCAGGCGGCGGCACTCGAGGCGCTCAACCACACCGATGAGGTCACGCGGCGGGTGGAGCGCAACCTGGCCGAGCGGATCGGCCTCGAGGACGGCCTCAGGGAACTCGGGCTCGATCCCGCGGAGTCGCAGGCCAACTTCGTCTGGTTCGACCTGGGCGAGGAGCGCGTCGAGGCCGACGTCATGCGCGGCCTCGCCGAGCGCGGGATCCTGGTGCGCGCCGGCGGGGCGCTCGGGCGCGACGGGGCGCTGCGGGTGACGGTCGGCACGCAGGCCGAGAACGAGCGTTTCCTGGAATCGCTCGCCGCGCTGCTGTAGGCTCCCACCTCGCGTCATGGCCCTTACGTCCGCCAGCACCGCTGCTTCTTACCGGTCCCGGGCGTTCGGTCGTTCCTACGCGTATTCCACCTGGCGATTTAGCTAGGCGCTCGGTCGGCGTGTCCAACGCCGCCGTATCCAGGCCCAGGGGCCGAGCGCCGGAGCTCTCACTCGTCGTACCGTTCTAGCCAGGCCCTTTCCAGGAGTACGCAAAATGATGATCGTCATGAAGCCGACGGCAACCGAGGAAGACATCCTCTCCGTCATCGACCGCATCGAGAGCTGCGGCGCGCGGGCCCATCCCTCACGCGGTGAGGAAGTCACCGTGATCGGTGCCGTCGGCGACCGTGAGCACGTACAGCGCCTCGGCCTCGAGGGCCACCAGGGCGTCGAGCAGGTCGTCCCGATCCTCAAGCCGTACAAGCTCTCGTCGTCGCAGTTCCGTCATGGAGAGCGCTCCGTGATCGAGATCGACGGGCGACAGATCGGCGGCGACCACTTCTCGATGATCGCCGGGCCGTGCACCGTCGAGTCGCGCGACCAGACGCTGTCGACCGCCCACGCCGTGGCCGAGGCCGGCGCCTCGATGTTCCGCGGCGGCGCCTACAAGCCGCGCTCCTCGCCCTACAGCTTCCAGGGCCTGGGCCAGGAAGGCCTGCACATCCTCGCCGAGGCCAAGGCGCAGACGGGCCTGCCGATCGTCACCGAGTTGATGGATGCGCGCGACGTCGAGCTGGTCCTCGAGGTCGCCGACGTGATCCAGGTCGGCGCGCGCAACATGCAGAACTACCCGCTGCTGGCCGAGATCGGCCGCACCGGCAAGCCCGTGATGATCAAGCGCGGCCTGTCCTCGACGCTCGAGGAGTTGCTGATGGCGGCGGAGTACGTCCTCAAGGAGGGCAACCCGAACGTGATGCTGTGCGAGCGCGGTATCCGGACGTTCGAGACCGCCTACCGCTTCACGCTCGACATCATGGCCATCCCGATGCTCAAGGAGCTCTCGCACCTGCCCGTGATCGTCGACCCGAGCCACGCCCCGGGCCGCCGCGACATGGTCCTGCCGCTGTCGCTGGCCGCGGCTGCCGCGGGTGCCGACGGCATCATCGTCGAGGTCCACCCCAATCCCGAGGAGGCGATCTGTGACGGACCCCAGCAGATCTACTCCGACGCGTTCCCCTCCTACCTGGAGCAGGTCGAGCGCGCGGCGGCGGTGGCGGGCAAGGTCCTGAGCGCCGCCGCGTGAAGGTCGCCGTCGTCGGGGTCGGGCTGATCGGCGGTTCGATCGGCCTCGCCGCCCGCCAGCGCCTCGGAGCGCACGTGAGCGGCTACGACCCGTCGGCGGCGGCGCGCGAGACAGCACTCGCGCGCGGAGCGGTCCTCGAGGCCTTCGATTCGATCGCGGGTGCCGTGAAGGGGGCCGACATCGTCTTCATCGCGGCGCCGGTCAACGTGCTGGGGGCGATCGTGGGGGAGGTGCTCGGCGCGGCGGGCCCGAATTGCGTGATCACCGACGTCGGCTCGGTCAAGCGCGCGGTGATGGGCTCGATCGACGATCCGCGCTTCATCGGCGGTCACCCGCTCGCGGGCGCCGAGACCGCGGGCGTGGAGCACGCCCGCGCCGATCTCTTCCAGGACGCGACCTGGTACCTGACGCCCACCGCGGCGACCCGCGGCACGGCCTACGAAGGCCTGCATCGCTTCATCACGCGGCTCGGGGCGTGGCCATCCGCGATCGATCCCGAGACCCACGACGTCGTCATGGCCTCGGTCTCTCACCTGCCGCACGTCCTGGCCAACGTGCTCGTCGCGCAGGCCGCGCGGGTGCTCTCCGCGGGTGGCGAGCGACTGCCGGCGACCGGCCCGTCGTTTCGCGACGTGACGCGTGTGGCCGGAGCGAACTCGTCGATGTGGGGCGGCATCTACCGCGCCAACGCCGACGCGCTGGTCGCGGCGATCGACGACCTGGTCGCGCGGCTGGTCTCGGCGCGGGAGATGCTCGCCGCGGGCGACGACGCCGGCATCGTGGAATGGAACGAGGCCGCGCGCGTCGATCGGCGCCGCCTGCTGGAGTCCGACCTCGCCGGTGGCGAGGTGCACGAGCTGCGCGTGCTGGTCCCGAACCGCCCGGGAATCGTGGCGGAGATCGCGCTGGCCCTCGGGCGTGCGACGATCGACATCGTTGACATGGGTCTCTACCCGTCGTCGGGCACACACGGCACCGTCGCCCTGTGGATCCGCGGCGGAGTGGTGGCAGAACAGGCTGAGCGGCTCGTCCGCGACCTAGGACTCGAGGTGGCACGCGCGTGAAGCGCAACGACTCGCCCTGCGGGCTCGCGTTGCTCGGAGATCGCCCAGAGGGCGATACTCCAGGCGTGGAGACCTCATGAAGCGGAAGTTCGACCCGTCTGGCCCGCTACGGGGCACCCTGCGCGCACCCGGCGACAAGTCTCTTTCGCACCGCGCGGCGCTCTTCGGCGCCATGTGCGACGAGCCCGTGCAGGTCACGGGCTACCTCGAGGCCGCGGACACGTACTCGACGCTCAACGCCGTCCGCGCCCTCGGCGCGCTGGTCGAGGAGGGCGCCGACCCCGGCACGCTGACGATCCGCGGGCCTGGGCTGCGAGCGGCCGCGGAGGCGCACATCGATGTCGGCAACGCGGGCACGCTGATGCGGCTCGCGCCCGGCTGGCTCGCCGGTCAGCCCGGCGGCGAGTGGTCCTTCGACGGTGACGAGTCGATCCGTCGCCGCCCCGTCGATCGCGTCGCGATCCCGCTGCGCCAGATGGGCGCGTGGATCGACGCGCACGAGCATCGCTTCGCCCCCTTCACGGTGCACGGCATGCCGCTGCGCGGGATCGAGTACGAGCTTCCGGTGGCGAGTGCCCAGGTCAAGTCGTGCGTGCTGATCGCCGGGCTGCTGGCCTCGGGGACGACGACCGTGATCGAGCCCGAGCCGAGCCGCGACCACACCGAGCGCCTGCTCGCCCGTGCCGGCGCCCAGATCAGCCGCGACGGCGATCGGATCGTGCTCACCCAGCACGACGAGCTCGAGCTCGGCGACATCCACGTCCCGGGCGACCCGTCCTCCGCGGCGTTCCACATCGCGGCCGCGATCCTCGTCAAGGGCTCGCGGATCGTGATCGAGGACATGAGCGCCAACTGGACGCGGACCGGCTTCGTCCGGATCGCCGAGCGCATGGGCGCGGTCGTCATCGGCGACCTCGAGGCGCCGCGGCTGGGCGAGATCCCGCACGACGAGCCCGTCTGCGAGCTCGACGTCGCCTCCGGCCCGCTCGTCGGCACCGTCGTCGAGGCGCAGCGAGGTGCCGCTGGCGATCGACGAGCTGCCGCTCGTGGCCCTGCTCGGCTGCTTCGCGGAGGGCGAGACCGTCGTCCGCGGCGCCGAGGAGCTGCGCGTCAAGGAATCCGACCGGATCGCGACCGTCGTCGAGGGCCTGCGCGGCCTCGGCGCCACGATCGAGGCCACCGAGGACGGCTTCGTCGTCACCGGTACGGGCGGTCTGCGCGGCGGCACGATCAAGGCCCACGGCGACCACCGCCTCGCGATGCTCGGCGCCGTCGCCGGACTCGCCTCGCGCGAAGGCGTCGAGGTCGACGGCATGGAGGCCGCCGAGGTGTCCTACCCGCGCTTCGAAACCGATCTTCAGAGTCTGTTCACGTCACGGTGACCTAGGCGCCTCATGCGCCTGGTCTCGTGCCGGGCATGAGACGACTCATCACCGCTTCGGCGGCACTGACGCTCTTGCTCGCCCCGGCCGCCGGCGCCGCCGAGCCCAAGCTCGAAGCGCGGGCGATCCTGCCCGCGGAGGCCACCTTCGCGGCGCCCTTCCCGGGCATCATCAACACCGATCCGGCGCCGGCCCCCGGCGCGACGCAGCCGATCGGCGGCTTCTCCGCACTGCTGGACGCCGGCAACGGCGACTTCTACGCGATGACCGACAACGGCTTCGGCAGCAAGGCCAACTCGCGCTCGTTCATCCTGCGCCTCTACAAGATCCGCCCCAGGTGGAAGACCGAATGGAGCGGCAAGGGCGACGTCAAGGTCCTCGACGCGATCTCACTGGCCGATCCCGACGGCAAGATCCCGTTCCCGATCGTCAACGAGAACACGCCCGACCGTGTCCTGACCGGCGGCGACCTCGACATCGAGTCGGTGCGCCAGGCGCCGGACGGGACGTTCTGGTTCGGTGAGGAGTTCGGCCCGTTCATCGTGCACACCGACGCCAAGGGCCGCGTGCTCGACGCGCCGGTGCCGCTGCCGCGCGTGATGAGCCCCGACAACCCGTTCCTGCTCGGCCGTGCCAACAACCTCCCGGGCTCCAGCGGCTTCGAGGGCATGGCGCTGTCGGCCGACGGCAAGACGCTCTACCCGTTCCTGGAGGGTGCGCTGATCGGCGACGACCCGCTCGTGCGCCACGTCTACGAGTTCGACATCAAGGACCGCCGCTACACGGGCCGCAACTGGATCTACCGCATGACCCAGCCGAACACGCTCATCTCCGACGCGGTGGCCTACGGTCGCGACCAGCTGATCGTCACCGAGCGCGACAACTTCCAAGGCCCCGCCGCGGTCTGGAAGAAGGCGTTCGTGATCGACGTGCCGGATCGCAAGGCGAACCTGGCCAAGCGTGAGATCGTCGACCTGCTCGACATCAAGGACAAGGACGGCGTCTCGCTGCCCGGCCGTCTCGGCGACTTCGGCCTCGGCAATCCGTTCATGTTCCCCTACGTGACCGTCGAGGCGGTGCTGCCGCTGTCGGGCAACGAGCTGGCGTTCGTCAACGACACGAACTTCGGCTCCACCGGCCGCAACCCGGGCCTGCCGGACGACAGCGACTTCATCATCGTCAAGGTCCCGGGCATCAAGTAAGCGCCTCCAGCGCCGCGTCCACGTCCGCCTCGGTGTTGTAGAGGTGGAAGGACGCGCGCAGGCGGCCGGCGCGGGCGGCGGCCATGATCCCCGCCCGCGCGAGCTTCTCCGTCGCGCCTGGCACGTCGGAGGTGACGATCGCCGAGTCGCCGGGCGCGAGGCCGAGTCCGGCGCGGAAGCGGTTCGCGAGCCGCAGGTCGTGCGCGTGCACGGTCTCGACGCCGATCTCGTTGAGCAGCTTCAGCGCCGGCTCGGTGCCGACCCACGAGAACCAGGCCGGCGAGGTGTCGAAGCGCCGCGCGCTGTCGGGCAGGCGCAGCGGCGGGCCGAACTGGTCCGTCAGCGGGTCGCTGGCGGCGAACCAGCCCGCCTGGTGCGGCGTCATCCGCTCGCCCAGCGCCTCGTCGAGCACGAGGAACGCCGTGCCGCGCGGGCACATCAGCCACTTGTAACACGCGCAGGCGACCGCGTCGTACTTCGACGCGTCCAGCGGCAGCCAGCCGATCGCGTGGGTCGCATCGACCACCGTCAGGGCGCCGTGGTGGCGCGCCGCGGCGGCGATGTCGTCCAGCGCGGCGAGCTCGCCGGTCGAGGACTGCACGGCGGAGACGGCGACCACGTCGGTCGAGGCGTCGATCGCCTCGGCCAGCCGCGCGAGCGGGACGAACTCGACGGTCACCCCGCGCTCGGCCTGCGCCAGGAACGGGAAGATCAGCGAGACGAACTCGGGCTCGGGGGAGAGCACCTTCGAGCCGTCATCGATCGCGGCGGCGATCTGCGCGATCAGGCCGGAGACGGTCGAGCCGACCGCCACCCGATCGGGTTCGCTGTGCACGAGGGTCGCGAATTGTGCCCGCGCCCGCCCCGTGACCGCGGTCCAGTGCTCCCAGCTCACCCGTCCGGCGCGCCAGTCGCCCTGCGCGGTCTGGACCGCGTCCCACACCGGGTCGGGAGGGAGCCCGAAACTCGCCGTGTTGAGGTACACCGTCTCTGGGTGCCAGAGGTCTGGGATCCCGCTCATTCCGGCAGATTACTTGCACGCTCATCTATGGTGATCCGCCATGGTCGTCGCCATCGACGGTCCCGCCGGGGCCGGAAAGTCCACTGTCGCGCGCGCAGTCGCGCAGCGATTGGGCTACACGTACCTGGACACGGGGGCGATGTATCGCTGTGTGGGCTTGGCGGCGCGCGAGGATTTCACGAGCGCCGGCGAGGTCGCCGAGCGGGTCGAGATCGAGTTGGGCGAGCGCGTGCTGCTCGACGGCCGTGACGTGACGGAGGAGATCCGCACCGCGGCCGCCTCCGAGGCCGCGTCGCACGTCGCGTCCGATCCCGCCGTGCGCGCGGCGCTGGTGCGCAAGCAGCAGGCGATCGTCGCCACGGGCCACTGGGTCGCCGAGGGTCGCGATATCGCGACCGTCGTCGCTCCCGACGCGGCGGTCAAGGTCTTCCTCACGGCCGATCCCGAGGAGCGGGCCCGCCGGCGCGCGCTCGATCTCGGCCACGACGTCGAGCAGGTGCTCGCCGCACAGCGCGAGCGCGACCTGCGCGACCAATCCGGGGGCCAGCGCGCGACGCTCGA
Organism: uncultured Solirubrobacteraceae bacterium; assembly: GCA_963848475.1. Lineage (GTDB taxonomy): Bacteria > Actinomycetota > Thermoleophilia > Solirubrobacterales > Solirubrobacteraceae > Solirubrobacter. Next base: position 699,973 of record CAWKDW010000020.1, read on the forward strand.
GGCACCCAAAGATTCCGTACCTGTCGACACCACCGGGCTCACGCTCGACCAGGTCGTCGATCAGGTCGTGACACTGGCCATCGAGGCCAAGGAGATCGAGGCATGAAAGTCGCGGTCGTCGGCTATCCGAACGTCGGCAAGTCTTCACTCGTCAACCGCCTGACGCAGAGTCGCGAGGCGGTCGTGCACGAGCGCGCCGGCATCACGCGCGATCGCAAGGAGCTCGCGACCGACTGGAACGGGCGCAGCTTCACGCTGATCGACACCGGAGGCGTGGACATGGACGACGAGGATCCGCTCGCCGTCTCGATCCAGGACCAGGCGCGAGCGGCGCTCGCCGACGCTCAGGTCGCGCTCTTCGTCGTCGACGCGCGGGCCGGCATGCGCCCCGGCGATCAGGAGATCGCCGACATCCTGCGGCGCGGCAACCTGCCGATCGTGGTCGCGGCCAACAAGGTCGACTCGCCGCAGGATCTGGTACTCGCGCACGATTTCTACGGTCTCGGGCCTCGGTGAGCCGATCGCGGTCTCCGCCGCGCAGGGCCTCGGCACGGGCGATCTGCTCGATCGCCTGGTCGAGCTGCTGCCCGAGGACGACGAGATCCCCGACGCCGACGAGGACGTCGTCCGGCTCGCCCTGATCGGGCGCCCGAACGTCGGCAAGTCCTCGCTCGTCAACGCCTTCCTGGGCTTCGAACGCGTGATCGTCTCCGACGTCGCGGGCACCACGCGCGACGCGATCGACACCCCGATCATGGTCGGCGACCGCAAGATCATCCTCGTCGACACGGCGGGCATCCGGCGCCAGGCCAAGGTCAAGGAGTCGGTGGAGTACTACACGACGCTGCGCTCCCAGCGGGCGGCCGAGCGCGCCGACGTCGCGCTCGTGGTCTGCGACGCCCAGGACGGGATCACCGCCCAGGATCTGCGGATCGCCGAGCTCGCGATGAAGTCGGGCTGCGCCACGGCACTGGTGCTCAACAAGTGGGACGTGACCGGCGGCGACGGCGAGCCGCTCGGGCCGGGCGGCGGCGTCGGCGCGGAGGAGCTCGATCACGAGCGCGCCCGCGTCAACCGCAAGCTGCGGCTGCGTCCCAAGGTGCTGACGGCCTCGGCCCTGACCGGGCGCCACATCGCGCGCATCCTGCAGGAGGCGCTGAGCATCGCCGAGCGCTCCCGGTACCGGATTCCGACGCCGGAGCTCAACCGCTTCCTCGGCGACGTCGTCGCCGCGCGCCAGCCGCCGGCCAAGCAGGGCCATCGCCTGAAGATGCTCTACATGGCCCAGATCGGCACGAGCCCGCCGCGCTTCGCCATCCAGATCAACTCACGCCAGCGGATCACGCGCGACTACGCGTACTTCGTCGAGAACCGCCTGCGCGAGCGCTACGCGCTCGAAGGCGTGCCCGTGATCATCGATTTCGTGGAGCGTAAGAGCCGCTCCAAAGAGGAACGCATGTCGTCGTAACAGACCAACATGTGAATGTCGCTAGGCTTTTTGCCCCAATGAGCCAGCTCAGCGACAACGAGTACCTGTTCACGTCCGAGTCCGTCACCGAAGGCCACCCGGACAAGATCGCCGACCAGATCTCCGACGGAGTTCTGGACGCCGTCATGCGCGACGATCCTAACGGCCGCGTCGCCTGCGAGACGCTCGTGAACACGGGCCTCGTGGTCGTGTCCGGCGAGATCTCGACCACGACGTACGTGGACATCCAGGAGATCGCCCGCGAGACGATCCGCAAGATCGGCTACGTGGACGCCGATCTTGGCTTCAGCGCCGACTCCTGCGCGGTCCTCAACGCGATCGACAAGCAGTCCCCTGACATCGCCCAGGGCGTCGACGAGGCGCTCGAGCGCCGCTCCGACGGCTCCGATGACGATGAACTCGACATCGCCGGCGCGGGCGACCAGGGCATGATGTTCGGCTACGCGTGCAACGAGACGGATGAGCTCATGCCGCTCCCGATCTCGCTCGCGCACCGCCTCGCCGAGCGCCTGGCGGCGGTCCGCAAGGACAACACGCTCGACTACCTGCGTCCTGACGGCAAGACCCAGGTCACCGTCCGCTATGTCGACGGCAAGCCGGTCGAGATCGAGAAGGTCCTGATCTCCACGCAGCACCGTGAGGGCGCCGAGTCGCTGATCCCGGACGATCTCTGGGAGCACGTCGTGCTGCCGATCCTCCCGGCCGAGCTCTACGACGCCGCCAAGCTGCGCAAGAACTTCCTGGTCAACCCCACTGGTCGCTTCGTCATCGGCGGCCCGGTGGGCGACGCCGGCCTGACCGGCCGCAAGATCATCGTCGACACCTACGGCGGCATGGCCCGCCACGGCGGCGGCGCGTTCAGCGGCAAGGACCCGAGCAAGGTCGACCGTTCGGCCGCCTACGCCGCGCGCTACGTGGCCAAGAACCTCGTGGCGGCCGGCCTCGCCGACCGCGCTGAGGTCCAGGTCGCCTACGCCATCGGCGTCGCGCACCCCGTGTCCGTGATGGTCGAGACGTTCGGCACCGAGAAGATCGGCCGCGGGCGCATCGCCGCTTTGGTGGACGAGTTCTTCGACCTGCGCCCGGGCGCCTTCCGCGAGTACCTGAAGCTGCACCGTCCGATCTACCAGAAGACCGCCGCGTACGGCCATTTCGGCCGCGACGACGACGATTTCACCTGGGAGAAGACGGACAAGGCGGCCGCGCTGCGCGAGGCCGCCGGCCTCGCCGCCGCCGACCCGGTCGCCTAAGTCTCATGAGAGCGTCTGCTTAGGCGCTCTTTATTTGGGTAGGGGGCCTCCCATGAGGGAGGCCCTATGAACCAAATCCGGCTGGATACGAACTGGGTCGATTACACGATCGTCCTGACGTACTTCGCCGTCGTCCTCGGCGTCGGGTTCGCCGCGAAGCGCTACATCAAGAGCAGCCTCGACTACTTCCTGTCGGGACGTTCTCTGCCGGCCTGGATCACAGGCCTGGCGTTCATCTCCGCGAACCTCGGCGCGACCGAGGTGCTTGGCATGGCGGCCAACGGTGCCCAGTACGGCATCGCGACGGTGAACTACTACTGGCTCGGAGCGATCCCGGCCATGGTGTTCCTCGGTCTGGTGATGATGCCGTTCTACTACGGCTCCAAGGTCCGCTCGGTCCCGGAGTACCTGCTGCTGCGCTTCAACGTGAAGTCGCACGTCTTCAACTCGGCGACGTTCGCGCTCGCCACGGTCCTGATCGCCGGCGTGAACCTGTACGCGCTGGCGCTGGTCCTGAAACTTCTGCTGGGCTGGCCGATCATCGCCGGCATCATCGTCGCGGCGGTCATCGTCGCGGCCTACATCACGCTCGGCGGCCTCTCCTCGGCCATCTACAACGAGGTGCTGCAGTTCTTCGTGATCCTCGCGGCGCTGATCCCGATCACGATCATCGGCCTCGTCGACGTCGGCGGCTGGGGTGGCCTCAAGGACAAGGTCAGCGACTCCAAGATCGGTGAGGCGGGCCTGCACGCGCTGCAGGGCACCAATCCCGGCAACGTGACGAACCCGATCGGCTCCAGTTGGATCGGGCTCGTGTTCGGCCTCGGCTTCGTACTCGCCTTCGGGTATTGGACGACGAACTTCGCCGAGGTCCAGCGCGCGCTCTCGGCCAAGGATCTCTCCTCGGCGCAGCGGACGCCGCTGATCGGCGCGATCCCGAAGCTCTTCCTGCCGTTCGTGATGATCGTGCCGGGCATGGTCGCGCTCGTCGTGATCCCGAAGCTGGGATCGAGTGCCCCGAACATGGAATACAACAACGCGATCCCGCTGCTGATGAACAAATACCTGCCCAACGGCATGCTGGGCATCGCGTTGACCGGCCTGATGGCTTCGTTCATGGCGGGCGTGGCGGCGAACGTCTCGGCGTTCAACACCGTGGTGACGACCGATCTCGTGCAGCCGTACCTCAAGAAGGACATGCCCGACGACTGGTACGTGAACTTCGGCCGCTACGCCACGATCGGCGGCATCGGCGTCTCGATCTTCACGGCGTTGATCGCGTCCACCTACGACAACCTGATGAATTACCTGCAGGCGCTGTTCTCGATCTTCAACGCGCCGCTGTTCGCGACGTTCATCATCGGCATGTTCTGGAAGCGGATGACACCCGCGGCCGGCTTCTGGGGCCTGATCGCGGGCACGGTCACCGCCGCCGGGATCTTCATCAGCTACAAGGCGGGCTGGATCGCGTTCGGCTCCGACCTCGACGAGTCGATGTGGGGTGCGAGCATGGCCTTCGTGGTCGACGGCATCGTCACCGTGCTCGTCACGCTGCGCACAGAGCCGAAGCCGATCTCGGAGTTGCAGGGCCTCGTCCATGGCATGGCCAACGAGGACGAGGCGGCCCGAGCATACAAGTGGTGGGAATCGCCGAAACTGCTGGGCTTCTCGACGCTCGCGGGCGCCGCCGTCCTCACGATCGTGTTGTGGTAGGAGATGAGCGAGATGGCTGAAGAGCCCAAGTCAAGCCGCGCCGAGCACGCGGCGAACCTGTTCGACCTGCGCCGGATCATCGGCTTCCTGTTCGTGGCCTGGGGCATCCTGCTCACGGTGCTCGGCCTGACGGAGTCAGACGCCGAGATCGCCAAGGCGGCCGACGTCAACATCAATCTGATCGCGGGGCTCGGGATGCTCGCGTTCGGCCTGCTGTTCCTGCTGTGGGCGTTCACGCGGCCGCTGGGCGAGGAGTTGCGCGAGGCGGAGACGGGCGAGCACCAGGCCTCGCCGCGTGCGGCGGCGCCGCATGGGGTCGACGCCGCGGCGCTGGCGTCAAAGGAGTCGCGCCGGCGCGCCCGGGGTGACAGCGACGGCGGTCGCAGGCCGCGCGACCCCGGGGGGGAGTAGGGCCAGCACCGAACCGCCGAAGCCGCCGCCGACCATCCGGGCGCCGGCGGCTCCGGCGGCCCTCAGGCGCTCGACGGTCGCCTCGACCTCGGGCACGGACGCCTCGTAGTCGTCGCGAAGTGACGCGTGCGAGGCGTCCAGCAGTTCGGCGACGGTTTCGAGGTCCTTGGCGTCGAGTGCCCTCGCGGTGGCATCTACGCGCTGGTTCTCGGTGATGACGTGCCGCGCGCGGCGCAGCAGCCTGCCGTCGAGCCTGCTCAGGTCGGTTGCGTTCGCGTCGCGCAGGCTCTCGATCCCCAGCGCGTCGCAGGCGGCGCGGCATTCGGCGCGGCGCTCGTTGTAACCGGAGCCCGCGTGCGAGTGTGTCGCGCCGGAGTCGAGCGTTATCAACTGCCAGTCGCCGAGCTCGAGCGGGACCGCCTGCACGTCGAGTGAGCGGAAGTCGATCCGCAGCGCGTGGCCGGGGCGCGAGAGCAGGCCGGCGAACTGATCCAGCAGGCCGGTCTGCGCACCGACCCATTCGTTCTCGACCCGCGAGCAGAGCTTGGCGAGCTCGCGCAGGTCCTCTGGCGGTGATCGTCCCGCCACCCCGAGCAGTGCAAGCGCGAGTGCCGCTTCCAATGCGGCGGAGGAGGAGAGCCCGCTGCCTTGAGGTAAGTCACCGGTGATCTCGAGGCGGGCGGGCTGCAGTTCATAACCCGCTGCCTGTAATTCGGCCACCATCCCGCGGTGAAATGCCTTCCAGCCGTGCGTGCGCCGGGGGGTGTCGAACTCGTCGCGCTCGCCGAGGTCGAGCGCGTCCACGACCCAGCGTTCGGCAGGCGTCGCGGTGACGGTGACACCGCGCTCGATCGCGAACGGCATCGCGAGTCCGTCGTTGTAATCAGTGTGTTCACCGATCAGATTCACTCGGCCTGGGCCGAAGGCGGCGATGCGCTCAGGCGGCACGAGAAAGTAAGGCTTTACGTACGGATTCAGCGAAGACAGGTGATATGCAGAACCAAACACGGCTGGTTCGTAAAGGCGAACGTTTGACGTTGCGTGGGTGAAACTCATCGGCGCCCACCGGTAAGTGCCGCCGCGGCACCGAGGGCGAGATACACCGCACCGGTCAGCTGCCGGCCGTACTGGAACCCGCCGAAGCGCTTGGCCGCGACCCCGGCGGCAACGGCATAACCACAGTCCATGGCAAATCCGAGCGTGCCCAGAATCGCCCCGAACACCAGCACCTGTGTGGCCACCGGCCCGCGCGCGGGATCGACGAACTGCGGCAGGAACGCGAGAAAGAACAACGCGACCTTGGGATTCAACAGCTGCACCACGATCGCCTGCCGGTATGCGCGAGCGAGCGACACCGGCCGCGGCTGCGCGTCCGCGTGGGCGTCGGCCCGCTGAAGCAGCGCCTTGAGCCCGAGGACGATCAGATACGCCGCGCCGAGGTAGCGCAGCGCATTGAACGCCGTGGCCGAGGAGGCGATCAGCGCCGAGAGCCCGGCGGCGGCCGCCGCGACATTGATCATCGTCCCGGTCAGCAACCCCAGCGCCGACGCGAACCCCGACCGCCGCCCCTCGCTCATGCTCCGCGTCGCCACGTAGATCATGTTCGGGCCGGGAATCGCGATCAGCGCGAGCGCCGCAAGAGCGAACACCGCGAGGGTGGCGGGCGCAGGCATCGCCCGAGCGTACCGACCGGATCGGCGCGCTTCCGGGCCCTCCGCGACGGCGCGACCTGTGCGGGTCGGACGCCAGGCGTGGCGCGGGTCTCGCGCCGCCGGCTCGCCTCTCGCGGGGCCGTCGCCGCTCCGTGCGAGGCTTGGCGCGTGATCGCGCGGGTCCAACCCCTCACGACGACCCGCAGGCTGACCGGTCCCTTCGACTACCTCGTCGAGGACGGCGACGTTGAGGTCGGCTCGCTCCTCCGCATCCCCTTCGGGCACCAGCGGCTCGACGGGGTCGTCGTCGGCCTCGCGGAGACGTCGGAGATGCCCGACGAGAAACTCGTCAAGCCCACCGCGGTGCGCGCGGACTCGATTCCCCCCGACCTGGTCGATCTCGCGCTGTGGATGGCGGACGAGTACTGCACGACCCCCGCGCGGGCGCTCGCGCTCGTCACCCCCCCGCCCGGGAAGGCCAAGACGGCGTTCTGGGCCGAGGCCACCGGCGCCGACGGCCGCGTCAACGACAACCAGCGCGCCCTGCTCGAGCGTCTTCCGGGCCCCGCGGGAGCCGATCTCCCGGCGCTGCGGCGGCTCGAGAAGCGCGGGCTGGTGGCGATCACGCAGCGGGTCGCGCGTCGCGCACCGCGCACGAACGCCGCGGCGGACCGGACCGTCGAGCCCACGAACGCCCAGGTGGACGTGCTGGCGGCGATCGAGGCCGCGCCCGGTCAGGCCCATCTCCTGCACGGCGTCACCGGCTCGGGCAAGACCGAGGTCTACCTGCGCGCGGCCGCGGCGGCGCTCGAGCGTGGGGAGGGGGTGATCGCCCTCGTGCCCGAGATCGCGCTGACGCCGCAGACCGTCGCCCGCTTCGCCGCCCGCTTCGGCGACACCGTCGCGCTGCTGCACTCCGCGCTCTCCGAGGGCGAGCGCTACGACGAGTGGCGGCGGCTGCGCACGGGCGAGGCCCGGATCGCCGTCGGCCCGCGCTCCGCGGTCTTCGCGCCGGTCGCGAACCTCGGCCTGGTCGTGGTCGACGAGGAGCACGACGCGTCCTACAAGCAGGAGAGCGACCCGCGCTACGACGCGCGCCACGTCGCCGCCTACCGCGCCTACCAGTCCGGCGCACGCCTGCTGGCCGGCTCCGCCACGCCGCGCCCGGAGAGCGTCTACGCGATGCGCCGGCTGCGGCTGCCGGCACGCGTCGCGGGCGGCCGCGACCTGCCGCCGGTACGGGTGCTCGACATGCGCGGTGCGCAGCACTCGCTGCATCCCGAGACGCGGCGGGCGCTCGGCGCCTCGCGCAAGTCGATCGTGCTGCTCAACCGCCGCGGCTGGTCGAACTTCCTCACCTGCCGCTCGTGCGGGAAGGCGTGGGAGTGCCCGAACTGCGATGTCGCGCTGGTCCTGCACCGGGCCGAGGGCGCGCTCTCCTGCCACCACTGCGGCCACCGCGAGCGGATCCCGACGCGCTGCGACGCCTGCGGCTCGCTCTCGGTCGCCCGCCACGGCGCGGGAACCGAACGTGTCGAGGACGAGCTCCAGCGCGCGCTCGAGATCCCGGTCTTCCGGCTCGACGCCGACACCGCGGCCAACAAGGACGCGGTCCCCGAGCTGCTGGCGAGGTTCGCCGCCGCGCCCACCGGGCTGCTGCTGGGCACCCAGATGGTGGCCAAGGGCCACGACTTCCCGGACGTGACGCTCGGCGTGGTGCTCGACGCCGACGCCACGCTGCGCTTCCCCGACTTCCGCGCCGAGGAGCGCACGTTCGCGCTGATCGCCCAGCTCGCCGGGCGGGCCGGCCGCGGCCCGCGCGGCGGCCGCGTGCTCGTCCAGACCAACTCCCCGGAGGCGCCCTCGATCGCCGCCGCGGCCCGCCACGACGCCGACGGCTTTCTCAAGAGCGAGCTGGAGCGCCGCCGCGCGCACCACTACCCGCCCTTCGCGGACCTGATCCGCGTGATCACCAGCGCCGTCGAGGCCGCGCCCGCCCGCGCCGCCGCGGTCCGGATCGCCGCGGCGATCGACGTCCCCGACACCGAGCTGCTCGGCCCGGCGCCGCTCTTTCGCCTGCGCAACCGCGAGCGCTACCAGCTCGTCCTCAAGACCACCTCCCGCGCCGACGCGATCCACGCCACCGGAGCCGCCGTGGAAAGCGCGGCCCGCGACAAGACCTTCCGTGACGTCAACTTCTCGGTCGACGTCGACCCGACCTGAAAGATAAAGGGGTCTGACCCCTTTAGAATCCGAGCGAATGGCGGAAGAGGTTCATACGGAGGCGCACGGCGAGATCGCCGAGCCGCAGGAGCGGCTGGATCCCGAGGCGCGGGCGCGGCGGGCGGCGGCGCTGAAGCTCGTGCGCAAGTACGGCGATCCGGTGCTGCGGTCGCGCGCGCTGGAGATCAACCGCTTCGACGACACGCTGGTCGAGGAGGTGCGCCGGATGGGGCGCCTGATGCACGACGCGTACGGGATCGGGCTCGCGGCGACGCAGGTCGGGGTGATGCACCGCGTGCTCGTCTACCGGACCGAGCTCGAGGGCTCGGTCGCGGCGCTCGTGAACCCGGTGCTGGAGTGGTCGAGCAAGGACAAGGAGTCCTCGGAGGAGGGCTGCCTTTCGCTCCCCGGCGTCAGCGTCGAGGTCGACCGCCCGGTGCACGTGCGGGTGCGGGCGCTGGACGAGCGCGGCGCGCCGATCCTGGTCGAGGCCTCCGGGCTCGAGGCCCGCGTCATCCAGCACGAGATGGACCACCTCGACGGGGTGCTGATCCTCGATCGCACGTCCCGCGACCAGCGCAAGCAGGCGATGCGCGCGCTGCGCGAGGCGCTCGAGCCGCGATCGGCTGCGGCGTAGTTGCGCAACGTCTTCCTCGGCACGACGGAGTTCGCGGCCGTCGTGCTGCGGCGCCTGGCCGCCTCCGATCACCGCCCGCAGCTCGTCGTCACGCGTCCCGACGCCAAGCAGGGCCGCGGTCAGAAGCTCGCCCCGCCGCCGGTGGCGGTGCTGGCGCGCGAGCTCGGCATCGAGGTCATCCAGCCCGAGCAGCTGCACGCGGCCGAGGTGCTCGAGCAGATCGCCGCGGCGAAGCCTGAGGTGCTCACGACCTGCGCGTTCGGCGTCCTGATCAAGGAGCCGCTGCTCTCGGACTACGAGATGATCAACGTGCACCCGTCGCTGCTCCCGCGCTGGCGCGGGGCGGCGCCGATCGAGCGGGCGATCATGGCCGGCGACGAGGAGACCGGCGTCGCGATCATGCGCGTGACCGCCGGGTGGGACTCGGGCGCGGTCTACGCGACCGCGACGACGCCGATCGCCGCCGACGACGACTACGGCACGCTCGCCGCTCGTCTGGAGACGATCGGGGCTGAACTGCTGGTCAAGGCCTTGGACGAGCGTCCCACGCCGCAGGAACAGGACGAGGCGCACGTCACATACGCGCACAAGATCGGCGCTCGTGAGCGCGCGCTGGACCCGACGCAGTCGCCGCAGGCGGTCGAACGCACGATCCGCGCGCTGCGGCCGCATATCGGCTCGCGCCTGCCGCTGCCCGACGGGACGTTCCTCGGCGTCCTGGCGGCGCGCGTGGACGGCCCGACGCTGGCGCCGGCCGGCGGCCGCGTCCGCACCGACGGCGAGCGCCTGCTGCTGGACTGCAACGGCGGCGCGCTCGAGCTGACCCAGGTCCGCCCGCCCGGCGGGCGTCCGATGCCCGCCTCGGACTGGCTGCGCGGGCGCCCCGGCCCCGGTCTCACCGACTTCCGCTTCGATCCGGCGCTGCCGGATCGCGACCTGGCCGAGCTGATCGCCAGGGCGCGCGTGGAGTGGGTGGACGAGGACGAGGAGTGGGAGCCGCACACCTGCGCCCTCGCCGCTCGCGGCAGCCGCGAGGTGCTGGACGCGATGATCGAGCTCAGCGCGGACCCCGAGCCGACGGCGCGCGAGCTCGCCGCCCACGTGCTCGGGCAGCTCGGCTGGCAGGAACGCGCGTTCCCGCAGGAGCAGGGCGCGGCGCTGACCGCGATGGCCGAGCGCGAGCAGGACACGAGCGTCGTGGCCGCCATCGCCTACGCCTTCGGCCACCTCGGCGGCAGCTCGGGCCAGGACTGGGTGCTCGGCCTGCGCGAGCACCCGGATGCCGAGGTGCGCGAGGCGGTCGCGTTCGCACTCGGCGGCCGCTCCGGCCCCGACGTTCTCGCCGCGCTGATCGCACTCTCGGCCGACGACGACCTCGACGTCCGTGACTGGGCGACGTTCGCGCTCGGGACCCTGTCCGAGAACGACGGCGCGCCGCTGCGCGACGCGCTCGCCGCGCGCCTCGACGACGAGGACGAGGACGTGCGCCTGGAAGCCGTCCACGGCCTCGCGCTGCGCGGCGACCCGCGCGCCACCGAACCGGCACGCGACCTCCTCGCGGCCCACGCCGGCGAGACGGTGGACAGCGTCTGGACGCGTTACCTGCTCGCCGAGACGGCGAACCAGCTCGGCGGGCCTTAACGACCCGGGGCGCCGCAAGCGGCGCCCCGGAGGCTCAAGAACCGTGGTGCGTGACTAGAACGCCGGCGTCGCCGCCGGGTCCGCGGGAGCCTCGGCCGGAGCGGCGTCGGCGACCGGAGCGGCCGGAGCAGGCGCCGGGGCTTCCGCGGCCGGAGCCTCGGGAGCGGGAGCAGGCGCGGGAGCTTCAGGAGCGGGCGCGGGAGCCTCGGGAGCGGGCGCGGGGGCCTCGGGAGCGGGCGCCGGAGCCTCGGGAGCGGGCGCCGGAGCCTCGGGAGCGGGCGCCGGAGCTTCCGGAGCCGGGGCCGGAGCCTCGGCAGCCGGGGCCTCAGGGGCCGCGGCCGCAGCTGCGGGAGCCGGAGCCTCAGCCGCGGGAGCCGGAGCCTCGGACACAGCCGCGGGAGCCACGTCGACCGGCGCCGGGGTCTCGGGCGCCGGCGTCTCGGCCGCCGGAGTCTCTCGGGCGCCGGCGTCTCGGGCGCCGGCGTCTCGGCCGGAGCTTCAGGTGCGGGCGCTTCCGGAGCGGGAGCGGGCGTCTCGGTGAGCGGCGGCGTCACGGCGTCGACCGGGACCGGCGGAGCGACCTGCGCCGGCGGCGGCGTCGTGCCGTCCTCGATCGGGGGCGTCTCGACCGGGTTCGTGACCGGTGCGGTCGGCTCGTCGGCCGGGGGTCTCGACCGGCGGGACGGGCGTGGCCGGGATCGGGAAGCCATCCGGGTAGCCGTCGCCGTTGCGGTCGTCGAACCCGTCGAGGATGCCGTCGCCGTTGCTGTCGGGATTCAGCGGGTCGGAGCCGTTGCGCAACTCGTCGGCGTTGCTCACGCCGTCGCCGTCCGAGTCGTCGAAGCCGTCGATGACGCCGTCGCCGTTGGTGTCGAGGCCGCCATTGGAACTGATGTGGAACTGCTCGAGGTTGGAAATGCCCGAGGCATTCACCTGGGTGCTGTCGGCGCCGTCGTTCGAGTTGAGATTCGATCTTGTTCTCGTAGTAGTTCGGGATGCCGTCGTCGTCGTCGTCCGCGTACGGGTCGGCGAAGCTCGCGCCGGGCGTGAACCGCCCGGAACCGTTCGCCCCGCCGGCCTCGGTGCGCTGCACGCGGGGACCGGTGCTCTTGGCGCCCGAGTTCGTCTCGGTGGTGGGAGCCGAGCCGCCGAGGGCGATCGCGACGAAGCTGCCGCCGTTGGTGATCGCCGTGCCGGCGCCGCCGATGCCGATCGAAGTCAGCGGCGTGGCGCTCTGCGGACCGGTCTGGCCGGTGCCGGTGGCGATGTTGGTGCGCGGCGTCTGCTCGTTGCCGGTCCGCGACGCCTTGCGGCGTCGCAAGGCGCACGTCGGCGCTGGCGACCTGCTGCGTCAGCCCGGCGGGCCAATCCTTCCAGCCGACGAGCGGCGCGGCGAGTGCGCCGAGCCCGAGGGTTCCTACGACGAGACCGGCCGCGATCGTGCCCGCGAACCGGAGGTCGCCGAGGGCCGTCGGGCGCGCAGTACAGGCCGCCATGGAGTAAGTGTTGTCAGTGTCCGACATGTCTGGCATCCCCTTCCTTGGGGACGTGTCGGCAAGTTGTACGCGGTCCTTTAGCCCTCTTGGGAGAAATTGATCCTCGTAGGGCTTTTTTGGACGAACGTTCGATCATGAGGAGAAAGGGCTGCAAATAGCCCGTTTTCAATCTTGAGTAAAAAACCGGAATATGGACCTCTGTACGAGCGTGCGACTGCTCGCCGACCCTGGCGTACAGCGCGGTCCAGAGCCAATCAGATGACCAGCGCCGCGTAAAGGTTGCCTTGCCAAACCTGAACTTTCAATCAGGCCTTCGACCCATCCCGGGCGTCGCTCCGGCACGGGCCTGCGCCTACACGGTCGTGCGGCGCGTCTTCGAGCAGGAGGCGTGGGCGGACCGCGCCCTGCACGGCGAAGCCCGGCGCCTGGGGCTGGATGCGCGCGATCTTGCGCTGGCCACGCAGCTGTCCTTCGGCACGGTCCAGCGGATGGCCACGCTCGACTACGTGATCCAGACGCCTGACGAAGCGGCCCGTCTCCAGACTCGACGCGCCGGTTCTGGCCGCGCTGCGGCTCGGGGTCTTTCAGCTGACCTTTCTCGATCGCGTGCCCGCGCACGCCGCGGTCGGCGAGTCCGTCGAGCTGGCCAAGGCGGACGCACCGCGCGGAGCCGGCCTGGTCAACGCGGTCCTGCGACGGGCGGTGCGTGAGGCGCGCCCGCTGATCGACGCCCTCTCCGACGCCACGCCGGGGCAGGCCTCGCTGCGCCACTCGCACCCGGAGTGGATCACGCGGCTGTGGTGGCACGCGCTCGGGCCAGAGACCACGCGCGCCCTGATGGCCGCCAACAACGAGCCCGCGGAAGCGGCCTTGCGGGCCAACGCGCTGCGGATCACCGCGCGAGCGCTGGCAGAACGCCTGCCGGTCCCGACGCGGACGGTCGAGCAGCTCCCCGAGGCGCTGGTCCTCGACGACCCCTTCGACACGTTCTCGGCTCCCGAGTGGCGCGACGGGCTGCTGATGCCGCAGTCGCGCGCCGCGATGGCCGTCTCGCGCGCGCTCGCGCCCGCGGCGGGCGAGCGCGTGCTGGACCTGTGTGCCGCCCCGGGCGGCAAGACGACCCACCTCGCGGCGCTGATGGGCAACGCGGGCGAGATCGTCGCGATCGAGCGTCACGAGGGCCGCGCCGAGGCCCTGCGCCGCACCGCGCAGCGGATGGGGGTGAGCATCGTCGACGTTCGCACCGCCGACGCCGCCCAGCCGGTCGACGACGGACCCTACGACCGCGTGCTCGTCGACCCGCCGTGCTCTGATCTGGGCACGCTCGCGTCGCGCCCGGACGCCCGCTGGCGCAAGTTCGGGCGCCCTGAAGCGCTCGCCGAGCTCCAGCAGCAGATCCTCGCCGCCGGCGCCTCGGTACTGAAGCCCGGCGGTACCCTGGTCTACTCGACCTGCACGATCTCGCCCATCGAGAACGAACAGGTCGTGACAGGCTTCCTCGACTCCCACGAGGACTTCTCCGTCGCCGACTTGGGCGCGGACGCGCCCGTCTGGAAGCATCCAACCATGCCGCAGACCCTGCAGACGCTCCCGCATCGCGATCGCACCGACGGCTTCTTCATCGCGAAGCTCGTACGCGCATGAGTGACGTCGACCTCGGATCGGTCTGCCCGTCCTGCCACGAGCCGTGGCTGCGCCCCACCAATCTCCCGGGCCGCTACCGCTGCGTGAACTGCCTGCACCGCTTCGAGCTGCGCTCGGTCTGCCCGAACTGCGGCGAGCACTCCACGATCGTGCGCATGTCGAACACCGCGCTGTACATCTGCGGGCACTGCCAAGCCTCGATGCTGACGCCGATCTGATGCTCAAGGGTCTCGCGCCTTCGATCCTCGCCGCCGACTTCGGGCGTCTCTCCGAGCAGGTGGGGATCGTCCTCGCCGCCGGCGCGCCGGTGATCCACGTCGACGTGATGGACGGGCATTTCGTCCCGCCGATCACGATGGGGCCGCTGGCCGTCGAGGCGATCGCCGAGCAGGTCCACGAGGCCGGCGCGGCGATCGACGTCCATCTGATGATCGAGCGCCCCGAGCGCCACGTGGAGGCCTTCGCCGCCGCCGGGGCCGATTCGATCACCGTCCACGTCGAGGCGACGCCGCACGTGCACTACGCCTTGCAGGCCGTCAAGGCGGCGGGTTGTCTGTCCGGCGTCGCGCTCAATCCGGGCACGCCGGTGGACGCGGTCGCCGAGCTCGAGTCCGACATGGTGCTCTGCATGACCGTGAACCCGGGATGGGGCGGCCAGAAGTTCCTCGAACATTCGCTGAGCCGGCTCGAGCGGCTGCGCGTCCTGATCCGGCCCGAGACGGCCCTCCAGGTCGACGGCGGAATCGACGCCGCGGCCGCTGCACGCTGCGCCACAGCTGGCGCCACGGTGTTCGTCGCGGGTACCGCCGTGTTCGGCGCGGAGGACCCGACGGCGGCGGCCAAGGCGATTATCGCCGCAATCCGGTAGGAAGCTGCCCCCTCGTGTTGTACGGCCAGCCGTATGTGAACCCCAGGGCGCGGTGACGAGAATCGAACCCGTGGACTGCACCGTCCTGATCGTTGACGACCACCCGTCCTTTCGGGCCAGCGCTCGCGTGCTGCTCGAGTCGGAGGGCTTCAACGTCATCGGAGAGGCCGTCGACGGTGCGAGCGCCGTCGAGGAGACCTGCCGGCTCAAGCCCCAGCTCGTCCTGCTCGACGTGCAGCTGCCCGACATCGACGGCTTCGACGTCGCCGCTCGCATCACCGGCCACCCCGACTCCCCGGCCGTGATCCTCGTCTCCAGCCGCGACTCCTCGGATTTCGGCCCGCTCGTCAGCCGGTCGGGCGCGCGTGGATTCGTCCCCAAGGCCGAGCTCTCCGGCGAGCGCGTCCAGGAGCTCCTCGTTTGAGCACACTGACCCGCGCGCTGGCCATGCTGGCGCTCGCGGGGCTTCTCGTCGGGCTCCTCGGTGCCGGCGTCGTGCTCTCCTCCGATCACATCGACCATCGCGGCCTGACGGTGTTCATCGGCCTGGGCATCGGCGCGGCGTGGATCGGCACCGGCCTCTTCGCCTGGGGGCGGCGCCCGGCCAACCGCGTCGGCGCGCTGATGACCTGGACCGGCTTCGCGTGGCTGCTGAACGCGTTCGTCGCCGCCGACGCGCCTGCGGTCTTCACCTTCGCCGTCGTCGGCGCCAACCTCTTCCTGGCGGCCTTCGTGCACCTGCTCGTCGCCTACCCCGACGGCTGCATCAAGCGCCGCGCCCATCGCCGGCTGGTCGGGCTCGGCTACGCGATCGCGGTCATCGGCCCGCTGCCGTTTTTGATGTTCGGCCACAGCGATCGCGACTGCGCCGGCTGCCCGCCGTCGGTGATCGAGGTCTCCGACGCCACGGGCGTCGCGACCGTGCTGGATGCCGTGACGACCGCCACCGCGATCGGGCTGGTCGGCTACCTGATCTGGGTCCTGACCGCGCGCTGGCGTGCCGCCGGCCCGGCCGAGCGCCGTACGCTGGCGCCGCTGCTGTGGTCGGGCATCGTGCTGATGGGGCTGGTCGCGGCCGCGATCGGCGCCCAGACCGTCTGCGGCGGCCCCGGCGACGTGCCGGAGGCGCTGTTCCTGCTGGCCCAGCTCGTCTTCGCCTCGGTGCCGTTCACGTTCCTGGCCGGCCTGCTGCGCAGCCGCGTCGCGCGCGCCGACGCCGTCGGCGAGCTGCTCGTGCGGCTCGGTGAGGCGCCCGGGACCGACGGCCTGCGCGGCCTGCTGGCCGAGGCGCTCGGCGACCGCTCGCTGGAAGTCCTCTATTGGGTCGACGGCGGCTGGGTTCGCCGCGACGGCCGCATCGCCGAGCTGCCGGCCGCCGACGATCGCTCGCGCGCCTGGACCGCGGTCGAGCTCGAGGGCCAGCGCGTCGGCGCGATCGTCCACGAGCGCAGCCTGCGCGCCGAGCCCGAGGTCCTCAACACGGTGGCCGCGGCCGCCGGCCTGGCGATGCGCTCAGAGCGGCTGGAGGCGGCGCTGCGCCGCTCGCGCGCCCGGATCGTCGAGGCCGGCCTGTCCGAGCGCCGGCGCCTGGAGCGCAACCTGCACGACGGCGCCCAGCAGCGGCTCGTCGCGCTCAGCCTCACGCTCCGGATCGCCCAGAACAAGATCGCCACCTCACCGGAGCAGGCGACGGAGCTGGTCGGCGCCGCCCAGGTGGAGCTCCGGCACGCGCTCGAGGAGCTGCGCGAGCTCGCCCGCGGCATCCACCCGGCCGTGCTCTCCGACCGCGGCCTGCAGGCCGCCGTCGAGGCGCTCGCGGTGCGCTCCCCGCTCCCGGTCCAGCTCGTCGAGGTCCCGGGCGAGCGGCTGCCCGAGCCGGTCGAGGCGGCCGCCTACTTCGTGATCGCCGAGGCGTTGACCAACGTCGCCAAGTACGCGCACGCCAACGCGGCCACGGTGGCCGTGCGGCGGGTCAACGGACATGCAGAGGTAGAAGTGCGCGACGATGGGATCGGCGGCGCGGATCCCGACCGTGGGTCTGGCCTGCGCGGCCTCGCCGACCGCGTCGGCGCATTGGACGGTTTCCTGGCACTCGACTCTCCACCCGGGTCGGGCACTACTCTCCGAGCGGAGATTCCCGTATGAGCACCGCTGACACACCCCCACTGAAGGTCGTCGTCGCCGAGGACTCCGTGCTGCTGCGCGAAGGTCTCGTGCGCCTGCTCGAGGACTCGGGCTTCGATGTCGCCGGCCAGTCCGGCGACGCCGAGGACCTGCTGCGCAAGGTCGGCGCCCACAAGCCCGACGTCGCCGTGATCGACGTGCGGATGCCGCCGAGCCACACCGACGAGGGGCTGCGCGCCGCGCGCAAGATCCGCGCCGAGTACCCGGGCACCGGCGTGCTCGTGCTCTCCCAGTACGTCGAGGAGGCCTACGCCCTCGACCTGCTGTCGGAGTCGACCGAGAGCACCGGCTACCTGCTCAAGGACCGCGTGGCCGACGTGGACACGTTCACCGACGCCGTGCGCCGCGTCGCCGGTGGCGGCTCGGCGCTGGACCCGGAGGTCGTCGCCCTGCTGCTCGGCCGCCGTCGCCGTGAGGACCCGCTGGAGGGCCTCACAGCGCGTGAGCGCGAGGTGCTGGGGCTGATGGCCGAGGGCCGCTCCAACGCCGCCATCGCCGAGGCGCTGGTGGTCACCGAGCGGGCCGTGGAGAAGCACGTGACATCGATCTTCTCGAAGCTCGATCTCGCGCCCACGGTCGTCGATCACCGCCGCGTGCTCGCGGTGTTGACGTACGTGCGCTCCAGCTAGCCCCACCCCTCCTCACGAGCCAGCCGCACACGCCGCCGCCGTGTGAGGCACGATGCTGGACCTATGAACATCGTTTCGACGGCGGACCTGCGCCGTACCTACGGCGAGGGCGAGACCGCGGTTCACGCGCTCGCCGGTGTGACGCTGTCCTTTCCCGCCGGCCAGTTCACGGCGATCATGGGCCCGTCGGGCTCCGGGAAGTCGACGCTGATGCACCTGCTGGCCGGGCTCGACAGCCCGACCTCGGGCTCGGTCGTGATCGACGGACAGGAGCTCGCCGGCCTCGACGACAAGGGCCTCACGCGTCTGCGCCGTGACCGGCTCGGCTTCGTCTTTCAGGCCTTCAACCTCGTGCCGGTGCTGACCGCCGAGGAGAACATCACGCTGCCGCTGACGCTGGCGGGCCGCGAGCCTGATCGTGCCTGGCTGGACAAGCTGATCGACACCGTAGGCCTGCGCGACCGCCTGACGCACCGCCCGTCGGAGCTCTCCGGCGGCCAGCAGCAGCGGGTCGCCGTCGCCCGCGCGCTGGTGCACAAGCCCGCCGTCGTGTTCGCCGACGAGCCGACCGGCAACCTGGACTCGCACGCCTCCGAGGAGGTGCTCGGCCTGCTGCGCCGGGCGGTCGACGAGTTCGACCAGACGGTGATCATGGTCACCCACGACGCCCAGGCCGCCGCGGTCGCCGACCGGATCGTGGTGCTGCGCGACGGCCTCGTCGTCCACGACGGCGCCGGCACCGACGCCGAGGGCGTCCTGGACCTGATGAAGGCCGTGCGATGACACAAAGCTCGCGCCTCAAAGGCCTGCTGACGAGAAAGCTGCGGTCGGTCCTGACCGGCTTCGCGGTCGTCATCGGTGTGGCCTTCGTCGTCGGGACGCTGGTCTTCACCGACACGATCGACGCCTCGTTCAAGAACCTCTTCGAACGCACGCAGCAGGGCGTGGACGTGGCGATCGAGGCCCGCCAGGCGGTCAAGGCCGACTTCTCGGCGCCGCCGACGATGCCCGCCTCGACGCTCGACGACGGTCAAGGCGACCCCCGGCGTCGACATCGCCGAGGGCAGCGTCGGCGGCGACGGCACGCTGCTGGACAAGCAGGGCGAGGCGATCGTCTCCAACGGGCCGCCGACGCTGCTGATCTCGACGTCCACCAACAAGATCTTCCAGTCCCTGGACTACCCGAGCGGCGGTCCGCCGGAGTCCGACGACGAGGTCGCGCTGGACCGCGGCACCGCCGAACAAGTACGGCTTCAAGGTCGGCGACACGGTCACCGTCTCCGGCGACGCGCCGGCACGCCAGTTCAAGGTCTCGGGCATCGCCACGCTCGATGGCAAGGACAACCTCGGCGGCGCGCGGCTGGTCGTGATGACGGTGCCTACGGCCCAGGCCGATGACGGGCCACGACGGCTACGACTCGATCTCGGTCTCGACCGGCGGAACCTCCCCCGACGTCGGTCAAGGCGTCATTGCAGAAGGAGCTCGGCAAGGACTTCCTCGTTCGCACCGGCAAGGAGGCGGCCGAGCAGCAGGCGCAGGATCTCTCCGACGCGCTCGGCTTCATCCGCACGGCGCTGCTCGTCTTCGCCGCGGTCGCGCTGCTCGTCGGCGGGTTCCTGATCTTCAACACGTTCACGGTCACCGTCGCCCAGCGGACGAAGGAGTTCGCGCTCCTGCGCGTGCTCGGCGCCTCGCGCGCTCAGGTCCTGCGCTCGGTGCTGGTCGAGACCTTCATCGTCGGGCTCGTCGCATCGGTGCTCGGCGTGCTGGTCGGCATCGTGCTGGCGCCCGCGCTGGCGGCGATGCTCGCGGCGTTCGGCATCGATCTCGGGACCACCGGGCTTGTGATCACCCCCGCCACGGTGATCATCGGCCTGGTCATCGGCCTGGTCGCGACGATGGTCTCCGGCTTCGTGCCCGCCCGCCGCGCCACCCGCGTGGAGCCGGTCACCGCGATGCGCGACAGCGTGACGCCAGGGCTCGGGCATCTGCGGCGGCGGCGGGTCATCGGCTCGATCGCGCTGCTCGGCCTCGGCCTGGTGGCGCTCTTCTACGGGCTCTTCGGCGGGCTCTCGGGCTCTCGGCGCGGCCTCGCTGCTCGGTCTCGGCGCGGTGCTGATGATGTTCGGCGTCGCGTTCCTGGCCCCGCTGCTCGTCCGGCCGCTGGCGCGCGGGCTCGGCTGGCCGCTGGCGCGCACCCAGGGCCTGACGGGCGTCCTCGCCCGCGAGAACGCGATCCGCCAGCCACAGCGCACCGCGGTCACGGCCGCGGCGCTGATGGTCGGGCTCGCGCTGGTCGTGCTGGTCACGATCTTCGCCGCGGGTCTGCGCGCGTCGGTCGACAAGACGATCGACGATCAGGTCTCGGCCGCGCTGATCGTCCAGAACAAGGACGGCTTCACGCCGATCCCGGACAACGTGGTCGACGAGGTGGCCAACGTGCCGGGCGTCGCCACCGTATCCCCGATCCGGTTCGCGGCCGGGCTCGTGAAGGGCATCGACGGCAACACCGCCGCCACCGGCATCGATCCGGCCACGGTCGGCTCCGTGCTCAAGCTCAAGTGGGATCAGGGCGACGCATCGACGCTCGAGCTCGCTGACGGACACGCAGGCCGTCGTCGACGCGAACTGGGCGAAGTCCCACGATCTCGCCGTCGGCGACACGATGCAGTTCACGACGCCGGCCGGCAAGCAGGTGCCCTACGAGATCGTCGGCACCTTCAAGAACCAGGCCGGGCTGACCGCCAACGTGGTCATCACCGCGGGCTCGATGGCGGCCGACTGGGACGTCAAGACCGTCGCCTTCGCGATGGCCGCGGCGGACGAGGGCGTCGACCCCGACGAGCTCGCGGCGACCACGAACAAGGCGCTGGAGAAGTTCCCGTCGGCCGACGCGCTGTCGATCGACCAGTTCAAGAAGAAGCAGTCCGACGCCGTCAACCAGATCCTCGGTCTCGTGTTCGCCCTGCTCGCCCTCTCGGTGATCGTGGCGCTGCTCGGGATCGTGAACACGCTCGCGCTCTCGGTGCACGAGCGCACGCGCGAGCTCGGGATGCTGCGGGCGGTCGGCATGAGCCGGCGCCAGGTGCGCCGGATGGTCCGGGCCGAGTCGGTGATCACCGCGGGCATCGGCGCGATCCTCGGCACCGTGCTCGGGGTCGTCTTCGCGCTGATCGTCTCGCGGCCGCTGGCCGACCAGGGGTTCGTGTTCGTGCTCCCGATCGGGTCGCTGATCCTGTTCTTCGTCCTCGCCGCGATCGCCGGTGTCGTGGCCGCGATCCCGCCCGCGCGGCGCGCATCGCAGGTGGACGTGCTGAGAGCGGTCACAACGGAATAGGTGTTTCGCCCTCCGGTCACCGGAACGCCGAATCCGCCCGGCGAACGCCGGGCGGCGGCGTCGCCGGCGACCTCCGTGCGACGTTGCGGCTAGCCTCGGGGGCGATCTTGCGTCGCCTGCACTGGATCCTCCTGGCCGCCATTCTCGCGTTGTCCTTCGGGCTCAACGCGAGGATGGCGGCCAATCCGCGCTCGGCCTACCAGTCGGCGGACGAGCGCTCCTACGGCAAGCTCGCCGTCGACATCGTCGACAACCACGCGCTACGGCGGTCCCTCGACGAAGATGAAGGAGCCGCTGCACTGGCCCCCGGGCGCGCCGCTGCTGTTCGCGGTGGGCTACAAGTTCTTCGGCACCGACGACCAGCGCCAGACGCTCGACATCCGCGCCGCCTACTGGGAGCAGGCGCTGATCACGACCGGGACGACCGCGCTCGCGTTCGCGCTCGCCTTCCTGCTCGCCGGCCCGTGGGCCGGGCTGCTCGCCGGCGCGATCGTCGGCACCTACCCGCCGTTGATCGGCGCCACGGGCGACCAGCTCTCCGAGCCGCTCGGCGCGTTCCTGCTGCTGGCCGCGTTCGTCGCGCTCGCCGTGGCGGTGAAGCGAAGGCCCGGGCCATGGTGGTTCGCGGCGTCGGGCGCGCTGTTCGGCCTCGCGATCCTGACGCGCACGGACCTGCTCGCGGTGCCGTTCCTGATCGCCGGGATCGGCGGGCTGATCGTGCTCATCCAGCAGCGCTCGCTGCGCCAGGCGATCCTGCGCTGGGGGATGGTGGCGATCGCCGCCGCGGTCGTGCTCGCGCCCTGGACGCTCTACGCCTCCCGCGAGGAGGGCCAGTTCGTCCCGGTCACCAAGGGCAGCGCGGCGGCGCTGTTCGTCGGCACCTACCTGCCCGGCGGCGGCACGACGATCGGGATGAAGGAGCACCTGGAGACCCAGCTGCGCGCCGCCCACCCGGAGTACAAGGACCGCAAGACCTACAAGATCCCGGCCGCCGACGCGCTCGAGCTGTTCGCCGCCAAGCACCCGGACCTCCCGCGCGATCAGGCGCTCTCGCGCGAGGCCAAGAAGAACCTGATCCACTACTCGACCACCCAGCCGCTGGCCTTCGCGAAGATGCAGTGGGCCAAGGCCAAGCGGATGTGGTTCTTCTACTACCGCGGCGGCGGCGTGCACTACATCTCGACGCCGATGCGGATCTGGCAGGTCGTGCTCGTCCTCGCCTGCGGCCTCGGCCTGCTGGCGGGGCTGATCCGCCGGCGCGACCCGATGCTGGGCGCCGTCCTGCTGACGGTCGCGTTCTCGACCTTCGTGCACACGATCGTGGTCTCCCAGGCCCGCTACAACGTCCCGCTGATGCCGCTCCTGATCGCGGCCGGCGTCGCCGGGTGGTTCCTCGCGCTCCGCCGGCCCGCCCCGGCCGTGGCCGCGGCCGCGCCGGAACACGTGCCCGAGCGTTCCGTGGCGCCCGCGACCGCGTAGGCGCCGCCGGGCAGGTGCGCCGGATTCATACGTATTTTCGCGACGTTCCCGGCGCAGCTGCACCGACCGACGCGTTTCGATTGCGGATTCCGCAACGCAGACACCTCAGCCGCGGTCGCGAGGCCGGCCGCAACGGCGCGGGTTTGCCACCCTGTCGCAGATGGAACTCGGACAGATCGGCATCTGGCGCAGCCGTAACCGCGGCAGCGCCGCGGCGGCGGCAGAGATAGAGGCGCTCGGCTACGGGGCGCTCTGGATCGGCGGCAGCCCGTCGATCGGGCAGGCCCGGCCATACCTCGAGGCATCGAGCACGATCCCGGTGATCACCGGCATCCTCAACGTCTGGCAGCACGACTCCGGCCGACGTGGCGCGCGATCACGCGCAGATCACCAGCGATCACCCGGACCGCTTCCTGCTCGGGATCGGCATCGGCCACCCGGAGGCGACGAGCGACTACAAGCGGCCGCTGAAGACGATGCGCGAGTTCTTCGACGGGCTCGACGCCGCCGAGACGCCGGTGCCCAAGGACGAACGGCTCGCGGCCGCGCTGGGGCCGAAGATGCTCGACCTGAGCAAGGAGCGCTCGCTCGGCACGCACCCGTACTTCATCGACGCCCGAGCACACGCGCTTCGCCCGCGAGCGGCTCGGCGCCGGCGTGCTGGTCGCGCCCGAGGTCGCCGTCGTCGTCGAGCCCGACCCCGAAACGGCCCGCAAGGTCGCTCGCGACTACGCGAAGCTCTACCTCGCGCCTGACGAACTACACGAACAACCTGCTCAAGTTCGGCTTCACCGAGAGCGACCTCGAGAACGGCGGCTCGGACCGGCTGATCGACGCGGTGATCCCGCACGGCTCGCGCGGAGCAGGTGGCCGAGGCGATCCAGCATCCACCTCGCGATGGGCGCGGATCACGTCTGCCTGCAGCCGCTCGGCCACGACGAGCCGACCGAGGACTACCGCGCGCTGGCGGCGGCGCTGCTCTAGTCAGCCAGCAGCGCCGACGCTCGGCCGGGCGAGCGGTGGCGGCGAGCCGTCGCCGGCGTGCTCGAGCACCCGCTCGACGATCCCGGGCCGGGCGAAGACCTCTTGCGGGAGCGCGAGGCACGCGATGATCTCCAGGCCGGCCCGGAAGACGTCCGGATCGCGGGTCATCGCCAACGGCAGCGTGGCGAGCACCGGGTTGGCGGCGGCGGCGGCGCGGCGCCGGCGAGCAGCGCGTCGATCTCCGCCAGCCGTGCGTGGTCGATCGCGACGGTCGGCGTCGTACCACGGCCCGAGTTCGGCTTCGGTGTCGGCGTTGAACCTCGTCGCCAACTCGACGGGTTCTCGCCGCGCTCGCGCACGACGCGGCGCAGCAGCGCGGCGTGGGCAAGGCCCAGCGACATCCCGCGCCCCATCGAAGGGTTGGTGCACGCCCACGCGTCGCCGAGGCTGACGGCGCCGACGGCCGGCCCGGAGCCGGGCCGGCAAGGCTGCGCCGGCGGTCCAGGACGCCGCCCATCGGCAGTCACCCCGGTGATCGGCTCGCCCTCGAGCCAGTGGGCGTGGCGCGGACAGCTCGCGAACGAGCGCGGTCCAGCGCGCCGGGTCGCGCAGCGCCTTCAGCGACCGGTCGCGCGAGGAGCCGTAGAGCGTGACCGACCACGTCCCGTCCTCGGCCGGCAGGGTCAGGATCGAGAACGATCCGACGTGGCTGTTGAGCGACGCGCGGATCTGCGGCAGGCTGCCGTCGGCGGAGCGGAAGAAGCGTGTGTAGTAGAGGAACCCGCCGTCCTCGGTGTCCTCGCGAACCGGATCTCCGCCGGCCGCGGCGAGCAGCTTCGGCAGCGCTCGAGCCGCGGCCCATGGCGTCGACGACGAGGTCGCCGGCGATCCGCTCGCCGCTGCCGGTCCGCACGCCGGTGATGTGCAGACGGCCATCGATGCGGCGCGTCTCGAGCGCGGCGACGGTCACGCCGCGGCGGATCTCGAGACCCGTCTCAGCGTCGGCGGCACGGCCGATCACCTGCTCGAGCAGGCTGCGCCGCGCGGTCCAGGTCACGAACCGCTCGTCCCCGGGCCGTGGCGTGCGGTCGGTGATGCTCGGCGGCATCGCGTCCAACGGGTTCAGGCGCAGGGCGCCCGCGTCCTGGAGCGCGCGCCGCACGTCGGGCAATTCGGCGTCGAGCACCTGCCGCCCGAGCGGCTGCATGTAGTGCGCCTGGCGGAACTGGGTGACGCCGTCGCGGCGCCAGGACTCCCAGGCGGCGCCGGGGTCGGCGGGCACCGGATCCGGGTCGCGCTCGAGAACGGTCACGCGGTGCCCGTCCCGAGCCAGCATCATCGCGGCGGTCAGCCCGCAGAGGCCGCCGCCGAGCACGATCGTGTGGGCCATTTGCCCAGCCATGACGTCCACTGAAGCCCGGTTATTCCTCGTCGATCGTCAAGCCATTCGTCTGCGTCTTGTCGAGCACGAACAGGAACGCGCCTCCCTTGCCGACCGCGACGTCGCTCACGAGCCCCGGCACGCTGATCCTGCGCGTCGTCGGCTTGGCCCGCCCGAAGACGAGCCGGTGCTCACCGATCGTGATCCCGTCCTGGAACAGCAGGTTGCCCCCGCGGCAGGCGCCGCCGCGATCGGAAGCGTATGGCCGGAACTTGCCGTTCTCGATGAGGCCGATCTGCGTCCCCCGGATGAAGCCCGGGATCGCGCAGCGGTCGCCGTTGCGGGCGGTGTAGGTCACGACGCCGTACGGCAGCTCGGCGCCCGACTTCGCGGTCAGTGCGACCTGCAGGTGCGTCGCGCCCGCCGGGGCGTAGGCCAGCGATTGTTGTGGCTGGCGGCCGATCGGCGTCCCGACCGAGATCAGGTCGGTCGCGCTCGCCGCCGCGGCCCCGCCGAGCAGGGCGAGGACGACGAGACCGGTCGTCCGGCGGTGGCGCCGGCGATTGCGGACGCGGTTGGCGTCGATGTCGCGCTGCGCGGCCTCGCGCAGGTTCTCGCGCAGCTCTTCGAGCGCGGTCATGCCACGTCCTCCAGGACCGGCTCGGGATCGCCGAGGCGCAGCGACAGCGCCCGCAGGCCGCGCGAGACGCGTGCGCGGGCCGTCTGCTCGCTCACGCCGAGCGCGCCTGCGACGCTTCGTAGCCGCACTCGTCGACGACGCGCAATTGGACCGCTCGGCGCTGCTCCTCCGGCAGCTCCTCGAGCGCACTGGCGAGCTGTACGGTGAGCGCCGAGAGCCCGGCGAGGTCTTCGATGCGCTCGATCTCGGGATCGCTGAGCCCGGGCACCGGGACCCCGACACGCGCCAGCGCGGAGCGCTCGACGCGGCCGTCGCGCCAGTAGTGCGAGAGTTCCGAGCGGGCGATCGCGAACAGCCAGCCCTGCTCCTCCTCGGCCGTCACGCCGCGGAACTGGCGACGGCGCTCGAGCGCGAGCGCGAACGTCTCCGAGAGCAGGTCGAACGCGGCGTCGACGTCCAACACGCGGCGCGTGAAGAACACCAGCACGCGCTCGGCGTAGGCGTCGTAGAAGGCCGCGAAGGCACCCGCATCCTCCTTCGCGTCGGCGAGCAGGCAGGCAGAACGGCGGGCGGGGAACAGACGCACGGCGGAGGGTGAGAGCGTACTCGCGTCACAACCTTCCGGCTGCTGGCTCTTATGGGCCACCGGAGCGCGCCCCGGTCCCTACGACCGGAAGGACTTTGAAATGGACCGACGTTCGCGCGTCGTGGCGGCCCTCGCCACGATTGTCATAACCATGACATTTGCGACGCTTGCCTACGCCTATGTGACGACCGACCTCAACGACTTCAACCTCACCGAGTCGACGGCGACCTACGGCGGCGGCAACCAGTACCACATCGCGACCGGGACCGATGGCTGGTCCTCCTACCGCTGGCTCGACACGCCCGCGAAGGCCACCGTGATGTCCAACAACTCGTGCACGGACTGGTCGCTGCTCGGCAGCACGTCCGCGTACGCCGTCAACGACACCAGCTACCACGCGCTCTTCCACGGCGGCACGGGGCAGTGCTTCGTCGTCCGTGGGCGCACCCAGTCCGGGCAGGGCTCGATGGTCAATCACGACGGGAGGATCCAGCGATGAACGCCCTCAACCGGCGCTTCGCCGCCATCCTCGCGGCGGGAGCCGTTGCCGGAAGCCTGCTCGGAGCGGTGGCCGGGGCCGCCGGGCCAGGTTCCGATGCCGCCGGCGAAGCTCGCCGGCGACCTGACCGCCGCGCCTGCGACCGACTGGGAGGGAGCCGTCTACCCGGTGGCGCGGGCCCGCGACGTGGCGAGCCGGCGCGGAGCGGAGATCCCGCTTCCGGCCGGAGGCACGTTCCACGGGGTGCGCTGGGAGCTCGGCGAGGGGACGGTCGCCGAGAGCGAGATCGACGGCGTGCTGAGCTACAACGCGGCCTGCCAGTGGCTGCGCGCCTGGCGCGACGGCCGCGACGCGGCCACCGCGCTCGAAATCCTCGCCGCGGCGCCGGATTGGCCCGCGCTGCGGGGCACGGACTCCGGGCGCTTCGTGGCCAAGGTCGCCGAGGAGGCGAGCGCGGGCGGCGGCGAGACGGCGGCCGCAATGCTGCGCGACTGCGACGCCTCGCACGTCCGCGAGGTCGCCTACGCGACCTCGATCGGGCTCCAGCCGAGCAGCTGATCGGCCGCTCGTCACAAGCGGGCAGACTCGCGGCTCATAAGGGCTGCGTCACGCCGGGCATGGTCAAAGGTTCTGGCCGGGCGGAGTGATCCGTCCGCCGCGGCGACCGTCTTTCAGGCGGTCGTCGCGGGTGACGCCCCGGACCGCCGGTACACGACGGCCAGCAACGCGAGCAGCAGCGAGGCGGCGCCCAGGTAGCCCACCTCGGCGCGCGTCAGCGCGCTCTCGACCCCGCCGAAGACCATCCAGGCGACGAAGGCGGCGGCGCTGACGAGCCAGGCGGCGGCCGCGGCGGCCGCGTAGTCGCGGGCCAGCGCGGCCTGGTTGAGCGTCCCCGCGGCCAGGTGCATGCCCATCCCGAGCGCGACCGCCGCGAGCCCGACGCGGCCGTAGGTGGCGTTGTCGTCGAACAGGATGCTCATCACGAACGGGCCGAGGATGAGCAGGCCGAGGGCGACGGCGCCCGCGAATCCGAAGATGGCGAGGATCGTGATGCGGATCGCGCGGCCGAACTCCGCGCGCCCCGACGTCGCCTCGAGCCCCGCGAGGTGCGGGAGCAGCGAGCCCTGGACGGCCTGGAAGAGCTGCAGCGGCGCCCGGGCGATCAGCAGCACGTTGAAGACGTAGCCCGCGACCACGGCGTCGGTGGCGGTCAGGTCGGCGGCGAGCACGCCGCCGTTGAGCAGCGTCTGCTCGGCGATCATGATGCAGAGCACGGCGATGGCGAACCGTCCGCCCCGGGCCAGCCCGAGCGCCTCCTCGTCGCTCGCCGGGCTGGCGAGCGGCCTCCCGCGGCCGGCGCGCGAAGGCGAGCGGGACGACCACGAGCGAGACGAACGGCGCCGCGGCCATGCCCATCGCGACGACGTTCTGCCCGGAGGCGATCCCGATCGCGACGGCGACCGCGAACAGCAGCCGCGACGTCGCCTCCATGAACACCAGCGCGCCGTAGAGCCCGAACCACTGGTGCCCGGCGAGCCAGCCGCGCGCGAAGTAGCTGGCGGCGTAGGCGAGCACGCCGACGACCAGGACCCAGTACAGCGCCTCCGAGCCGTCGAACAGGTCGACGATCTGCTCGCGCAGCACCAGCGCGACGATCAGGAACGCGAGCGCGAAGCCCGCCTGGATCAGCATCGGCGTCTTCAGCGGATGGCCGGTCTCGAAGCCGCGGGCGCGGCGGTCGGCGATCGTGCGCGAGAGCAGCTGCTCGATCGGCCGGTAGATCACCGAGACGATCACGAACATCAGCGACCACAGCAGCGAGATCGACTTGTAGTCGGCGTCGTCGAGCGCGTAGGACGCGACCGAGAAGTAGGCGAAGGTGACGACGCCGGTCGACGCGATCCCGATCGAGAGGATCTTCGCGCCGGCGCCGTAGCCCGATCGCCGGGCGGGGGCGGCGCTCACGTACTAGCGCCTAGAAGGTCGGATGATCGGGGTGGGGCGGTGGGGATGTCACGCCTTCACCAACAACATCGTCCATGGGAACGGGGAGCGGATCTCCTCGACCGTCCCGTGGCGACCAAGCAGTTCCACGAAGGACTTGCGCGACCAGTGGTTCAGGTGCCCGGGCGTGTTGCCCAGCTCCTTGATGTAGGAGCCGCGGGCCATGTTCAGTCCGCGCCACAGCGGCTCGCGCGGCACCGAGACCAGCAGGTGCCCGCCGCGTGCGACGCGCGCCATCTCGGACACGGTGTGCTCGGCGTCGGGCACGTGCTCGAGCACCTCGATCGCCGACGCGAGCTCGAACTCGCCGTCCTCGAAGGGGAGGTTCTCGGCCTTCATGATCTTGTACTCGAGGTTCGGCGCCTGGCGCTTGGCCCACTCGGCCTGGATGACCGGATCCTCGAGGTCCACGCCGACGATGCGGCCGTCGCGCAGGCGCTCGGCCCACTTGTGCGTGAGCACGCCCTCGCCGCAGCCCACGTCCAGGACCGAGCGCGGCGAGGCCTTCGCCCACAGCTCGTCCAGCGTGCGCTCGAAGCCCGCCATCAGCTTCTTGACGACCGGGTTCGACGATCCGTACTTGTCGTAGGTGTTGCCGGTGACGGTGCCTTCGGCATCACGGGTGACGGTGCTCATAGCTGGACGGCCTCACGCTCTTCGGTGTGGTCCTTGCCGGCAGCGTTCGCGCCGGTGGTCGCCGGCTTGCTGCTCGGGCTGCCGCCCGGCTCGTAGTGCGACGGCGGGATCTCGTTGTGCAGCTCGAGCCGGCGCACGCGCTCGAACGTCCGCTGCAGCATGATCCGCTGGCCGCTCATCAGGTCGCCGATGATGCCGAGCGCGAACAACACGACGGCGGCGTTGAACAGCACCGCGCCGAGGATCAGCGACTGGACGTGGCCGGCGCCGTCGCCCTGAACCCAGGCGACGAAGAAGCGCGTCCACACGGCGGTCGCGGCGATGCCGACGAGGAAGGCCAGCGTCATGAACACGCGCAGCGGCTCGTACATCGAGTAGATGCGGAAGATCGAGAAGCCGTTGCGGCGGACGTAGGACCACATCGACGGGAACAGCCGCGACTCGCGCGTCTTGGGGTTCGTCCGGATCGGGACGTGGTCGATCGCGACGGTCATCTTGCCCGCCTGGATGATCGTCTCGAGCGTGTAGGTGAACTTGGAGACGACCTGCAGGGCCAGCGCGGCCTCGCGGTTGTAGGCGCGGAAGCCCGACGTCGCGTCCGGCACATCGGTCTGCGAGGCCTGGCGGACGACCCAGGAGCCGAAGCGCTGCAGCGACTTCTTCAGCGGCGAGAAGTGCTCGATCGTCATGACCTGGCGGTCTCCGACGACCATGTCGGCGTTGCCGGCGATGATCGGCTCGACGAGCTTCGCGATGTCCGGGCCGTAGTACTGGTTGTCGGCGTCGGTGTTGACCATCACGTCGGCGCCGAGCTTGAGCGCGGCGTCCAGACCGGCCTGGAAACCGTTGGCCAGGCCCTTGTTGTTGGTCAGCCGGACGATGTGGTCGACGCCGTTGGCGCGCGCCACCTCGACCGTGCGATCGGTCGAGCCGTCGTCGATGACGAGCCACTCGATGGCGTCGAAGCCAGGCAGCTCGCGCGGCAGGTCGGCGAGCGTGGCCGGAAGGGTCTCTTCCTCGTTGAGACAGGGAATCTGGATGATCAGCTTCATGCGGGCGGCCAATCACGGTACCGCGCGCGTCAGACTTCATGGCTCGCATGGAGGGCTCAACGCTCACCCGGCCGACACCGGGCACCGATTCCGCGCGCGCTGAACCGGCTCTCTGGGAGCGCGGCGATCGCGCCGCCAAGGTCGTCTTCGCGCTGCTCTGCGTGGGCTTCGCGATCGGCTTCTTCGTCTTCCCGACCTATCCGGTCTACGACTCGTACTACTCGCTGCTGTGGGGCCGCGACCTGCTGCACGGCGACCCGCTCGTCTTCGACGGCTTCCGCTACCCGACCGAGCATCCGCTGGGGATCGCGGCGGGCGCGATCCTGCAGCTCTTCGGCTCCGTCGCCGACCGCTTGTGGGTCGCGATGATCCTCGGCTCGTTCCTGGTGCTCGTCGCCGGCGTGTACCGGCTCGGCCGGATCGCGGCCACGCCGCTGGTCGGCGCGATCGCCGCCGCGCTGCTGCTGACGCGCTTCGACTATCCGTTCCTCGCGGCCCGCGGCTACGTCGACATCCCGTACATGGCGCTGGTCGTCTGGGCCGCGGTGCTCGAGGCCAGGCACCCGCGCCGCGGCGTGCCCGTCCTGGTCCTGCTCGGCCTCGCGGGGATGCTGCGCCCCGAGGCGTGGTTCCTGGCCGCCATGTACTTCGTCTGGGTGGCCTGGAAGGCCACGTGGCGCCAGCGTTTGCTCTTCGCCGCGCTCGCCGCGAGCGGCCCGCTGACGTGGGCCGCGGTGGACTTCCTGGTCACCGGCAACCCGCTCTTCTCGCAGCAGTACACGGCCGGCTCGGCCGAGGATCTCGGCCGCCAGCGGCCGCTCTCGGAGCTGCCCGCGGCGATCCCCGGCTTCTTCGAGAACCTCGTCAAGCTGCCGGTGTTCCTGGCGGCCGGGGCCGGCGCATTGATCGGCATCGTGCTCTCTCCGCGGCGGATGGTGATGCCGCTCGTGCTGCTGCTGGCGGGCGTCGCCACGTTCATCGCGATCGGCGTCGCCGGAGCGTCCGTGATCGAGCGCTACCTGGCCGTCCCGGCGCTCGCGCTGATGGTCCTCGCGGCGGTCGCGATCGGCGGCTGGACGATGCTGCTGCCGAGCTGGATCCGTACCGCGTGGATGCTCGGCGCGATCGCGATCGTGGCGCTCGGCGGCGCGTACACGGCGACGCATCTGAACCTCTCGCGCTTCGACAACGAGCTGCGCTTCCGCGGTCAGGCGCACGATGATCTGACCGAGGTCCTCGACGACCCGAAGGTGCGGGCCGGTCTGCGCTGCGGGCCCCTAACAGGCCCTAATCACAAGATCGTCCCCGACGCGCGCTGGATCGCCGGTCTGGGCGATGGCGACGTGCGTGCCCGGGCCGAGAGCTATCGCGACGATCGCGACGTCCCGCTCCAGACCGACGGCGTGGCGATCGTCGTCACGAGCCGCTTCGCGATCTTCAAGCACGCCTGGACCGATCCCGCCGACGACGCGCGCATCCAGGTCCCGCCGCAGGGCTTCAAGCGGGTCAAGACCTCGAGGTTCTACGCCGCCTATGTCCGCTGCTAGCCGCCGGTGGCTGTGGCCGGCGGCGGTGGCGGCGCTCTTCGTGGTCGCGCTCGCGCTGCGGCTGCTCGGCTTCAAGACCGGGCTCCCGTTCGTCTACAACGCCGACGAGAACAGCCATTTCGTCCCGCGGGCGATCGGGATGTTCGGGCACAGCCTGAACCCGGACTACTTCATCAACCCGCCGGCGTTCACGTACGTCATCCACGCCCTCTTCGCGCTGCGCTGGGGCACCGACCCGGCGAGCGTCGGCGGCGCCTACGCGGCCGACCCGACGACCGCGTACGCGATCGCGCGTGCCGCCTCGGCGGTGCTGGGTGCGCTCGCGGTCTCGCTGACGGCGATCGCGGGAGCGCGGCTGTTCGACGACCGCCGGGTCGGCGTGCTCGCGGGCGCGCTGCTCGCCGTCGCCTTCCTCCCGGTCCACTACAGCCATTTCGCGCTCAACGACGCGCCGACGCTGGCGCCGCTGGCGGCGGCGATGATCGGCATCGCGGGCATCTACCGCACCGGCCGCACGCGCGAGTACGTGCTCGCCGGCCTCGCGCTCGGCGTCGCGATCGCGACCAAGTACACGGCCGGGATCATCCTCGTCACGGTGATCGCCGCGGCGTTCGCGTCGCCGGTCGCCCACGCCCGCGTGCGCAACCTGCTGCTGGCGATCGGCCTCATGTGTGCGGGCTTCGTCGCCGCCAATCCCTACGCGCTGCTCGATCACCAGGCGTTCCGTGAAGGGCTCCAGAAGCAGACCGAGACCGCCGGCGAGGACGGCGGCAAGCTCGGGCTGGCGAACACCTCGGGCTGGCGCTATTACGTGTCCACGTTCACCTGGGGCCTGGGCTGGCTGCCGTCGCTGTTCGCGCTCGGCGGCGCCGTCGGGCTGCTCGCGCGCCACCGCCGGCTCGGCCTGCTGCTGGCGCCCGCGCCGGTGCTGCTGTTCCTCTACCTCGGCAACCAGTCGCGCTTCTTCGCGCGCTGGATGCTGCCGATCTACCCGATCCTCTGCCTGCTCGCCGCCTGGGGCGTGATCGCCGCCGCGACGTGGCTCGCGGGGCGGCTGCATTGGCGTGTCGCGATCCCCGCGCTCGCGCTCTCGGCGCTCGTGCTCGTGCAGGGACTCGTCGTCAGCACCCACAACGACCTCGTGCTGGCCAACGCCGACACGCGGATGGTGGCGCGCGACTGGATGGTCGCCAACATCCCGGCGGGCAGCAAGATCGTCGTCGAGCCGATCGCGCCCGACCAGTGGGCGATGGACCCCGGGAACCCGATCTTCGAGGACCAGGGCGGGACCGGCAGCGGCAACCGCTGGAACAAGTGGCGCACGTCGCGCTCCTGCTTCTTCAACGGCGAGCAGATCACAGGCGGCGCCTGCCCGGTGGTCAAGATCGAGGACTACGAGCGCACGACGCGCCCCGAGCTGATCGGCAACTACGAACGCGGCGGCTTCTGCTTCGTCGTCACCGGCTCGACGCAGTACGGGCGTGCGTACGCGGACCCGGAGGACGTGCCCGACGCGATCCGCTACTACGACGAGCTCAGGCGCCGCGGGAAGGTCGTCTTCCGCTCGAGCCCGTACGGCAAGGACTCCGAGCCGGTGCCGTTCTCGTTCGACTCCTCGTTCAACTACGCGCCGCTGAAGTACGAGCGGCCCGGGCCGGAAGTCGTGATCTACCGGCTCGATGGGGAACAATGCGCGTGATCAAGCGCGTGATCGTGCTCGCGGTCGTCTGCGGGTTCGCCGTGGTCGGGCTGGCGAACCTGGTCGTCTGGCTCGGGGGCCGCACGCCCGTGACCAAGGACCCGGCGAAGGTTCCGCACGCGCAGGCCGCACTGGTGCTCGGGGCGCAGGTGATGCCCAACGGTGCGCCGAGCTCGATGCTCTCGGACCGGATCACGGCCGGCGCGGAGCTCTACCGGGCGGGTCGCGTCGACAAGCTGCTGCTCTCCGGCGACCACGGCCGCGTCAAGTACGACGAGGTCGGCACGATGCGGAGGATCCTGCTCGCCGAGGGCATCCCGGCCGAGGACATCTTCACCGACCACGCCGGCTTCGACACCTGGGACAGCGCGCAGCGCGCACGGCGCGTGTTCGAGGTCCGCAGCGCCGTCGTCGTGACCCAGAGCTTCCACATGGCCCGCGCGCTCTACGACGCCCGCCGGGCGGGGCTGGACGCCACCGGCTTCGCAGCCGACCGGCGCCCGTACGGACGAGTGATGCGCCGACTGCAGGTCCGCGAGGCCGCCGCGCGCGTGAAGACGATCGGCGACGTCGTCACCGGCGCGGACCCGCATTTCCTCGGCACCCGCATCCCCATCACCGGTGATGGACGGGCCTCGTGGGGACCTTGATTGGCAAGTCAATATCGTCTGTGGGTACGTGAGCACGCTTCAGGCCACCGACCACGTGCACCTCGCCCGGGCGATCGAGCTCGCCGAGGGGGGTCGAGGGCGGACCGCGCCGAACCCGCTCGTCGGCGCCGTGATCGTCCGCGACGGCGTGGTGCTGGGCGAGGGCTTCCACACCGCGCTGGGGGAGCCGCACGCCGAGCGCGAGGCGATCGCCGCCGCCGGCGGGGCCGATCTGCGCGGCGCGACCCTCTACGTCTCGCTCGAGCCGTGCTGCCACACCGGCCGCACGCCGCCGTGCACGGAGGCGATCATCGAGGCCGGTATCGCGCGTGTCGTCGTCGGGTCCGACGATCCGACCGAGAAGGCCTCGGGCCGCGGCCTCGGGATCCTGCGCGACGAGGGCATCGCGGTCGACGTCGCCGACGGCGAGCTCGCCGCCCGGGCGCGGCTGCTGAACCAGCCGTTTCGCAAGCACGCCCGCACCGGGCGTCCGTTCGTGCTCTTCAAGTCCGCGATGACGCTCGACGGCAAGGTCGCGACCCGCACCGGCGACTCGAAGTGGATCTCGGGCGAGGACTCGCGGCGGCTCTCGCACCGCTGGCGCGCCGAGGTCGACGCCGTGGTGGTCGGGATCGGCACCGCATTGACCGACGACCCGCAGCTGACCTCACGGATCGAGGGCGTCGTGCGCCAGCCGCGCCGGATCGTCTTCGACTCCGAGGCCCGCCTGCCGCTGGACTCGCAGCTCGTGCGCGGCGCCGGCGAGGTGCCGCTGACCGTCGTCGTCACCCGCGCCGCACCGCGCACCGCGGTCGACGCGCTGGAGATCGGCGGCGCTGAGGTGATCGTGGCCACCGGCGCCAACGAGCCCGACCGCGTGCGCAACGCGCTCGTCCAGCTCGGCGCGGCCGGCGTGACGTCGATTCTCCTGGAAGGCGGCCCGCACCTCGCGGGGGCGTTCCTGGACGCCGGTGAGGTCGACGAGATCCGCCTGTTCCTGGCGCCCGTGGTGCTCGGCGGCTCCAGTGCCCGCGACCCGCTCGAGGGCGAGGGCGCCGAGCGGATCGCGTCGGCGATGCGCGCGCTGACGCTCGAGTGCGCGAGGGTCTCCGAGGACGTTCTGATCACCGCCCGCATGCGGGAGTGGTGAGGGTGTTCACCGGGCTCGTCGCCGATCTGGGAACGGTCACCGCAGTGGACGCCACGGCCGACGGCGTGCGTTTGAACGTAAAGACATTGCTTGCCGACGAGTTGAAGCTCGGTGACTCGGTGGCCGTCAACGGCGTCTGCCTGACCGCCACGGCGATCGTCGACGGGGCGTTCTCGGCCGATGTCATGCACGAGTCGCTGCGGCGCTCCTCGCTGGCCGAGGTCGCCGCGGGGTCCAACGTGAACCTCGAGCTGCCGCTGCGCGCCGCCGATCGCCTGGGCGGTCATTTCGTGCAGGGGCATGTG
Source organism: uncultured Solirubrobacteraceae bacterium (assembly GCA_963848475.1). Lineage (GTDB taxonomy): Bacteria > Actinomycetota > Thermoleophilia > Solirubrobacterales > Solirubrobacteraceae > Solirubrobacter. The sequence continues at coordinate 735,760 of CAWKDW010000020.1, forward strand.
GACGGGGTCGCCAGGGTGCGTTCGACGCGCGAGGACGGTTTCGCGCGGATCGTGACCTTCGACGCCCCGCCTGAACTGCTGCGTTACATCGTCGAGAAGGGCTCGATCACGGTCGACGGCGTGTCACTGACCGTCTCCGCGATCGACGACGTCTCGTTCTCCGTGTCGCTCATCCCCGAGACGCTCGAGCGCACGACGCTGGGTACGGCCGCCCCTGGCCGGCCCGTCAACCTGGAGGTGGATGTGCTCGCCAAGTACGTGGAGAAGCTGTTTCGATGAGCCGCCCGTTCGCGACGATCGAGGAAGCGCTGGACGAGATCCGCGCCGGCCGCATGGTCGTGGTCTGCGACGACGAGGACCGCGAGAACGAGGGTGACCTGACGCTGGCGGCGCAGTTCGCGACGCCCGAGGCGATCAACTTCATGGCCAAGGAGGGGCGCGGGCTGATCTGCCTCGCCCTGACCCCCGAGCGCTGCGACGAGCTCGGCCTGGATCTGATGGCGGCCAAGAACGAATCGCCGTATGAGACCGCATTCACGGTCAGCGTCGAGGCTCGCGACGGGATCACGACCGGCATCAGCGCGGCGGACCGCGCGCGCACGATCCAGGTCGCGGTCGACCCGGAGTCCGCGCCGCGCGACCTCGTCCAGCCCGGCCACATCTTTCCGCTGAAGGCCAAGCCCGGCGGCGTGCTGGAGCGCACGGGGCAGACCGAGGCGGCCGTCGACCTGGCGCGGCTGGCGGGCCTGAACCCCGCCGGCGTGATCTGCGAGGTCATGAACGACGACGGGACGATGGCCCGCGTCCACGACCTCGAGCGCTACTGCGAGATCCACGGGCTGAAGATGATCACCGTCGCCGACCTGATCGCCTACCGGCGCAAGCACGACCGGCTCGTCGAGCGCGTCGTCGAGACGCGGCTGCCGACCGGCTTCGGCGACTTCAACGCCGTCGGCTACCGCTCGCTGGTCGACGCCAAGCACCACGTGGCGCTCGTCAAGGGCGATGTCTCCGGCGCGGCCAACGTGCTGGTCCGCGTGCACTCGGAATGCCTGACCGGGGACGTCTTCCATTCGCTGCGCTGCGACTGCGGCGAGCAGCTCGAGTCCGCGCTGGCGATGATCGAGCGCGAGGGCTCCGGCGTCCTGCTCTACCTGGCCCAGGAGGGCCGCGGGATCGGCCTGCTGAACAAGCTCAAGGCCTACAACCTGCAGGACCAGGGGATGGACACGGTCGACGCCAACCTCGAGCTCGGCCTGCCGGTCGACCTGCGCGACTACGGCATCGGCGCGCAGATCCTCGTCGACCTCGGCCTGACCTCGATCCGCATCCTCACCAACAACCCGAAGAAGATCCGCGGGCTGGAGGGCTACGGCCTCTCGGTGACGTCCCAGGTGCCGATCGAGCACGCCCCGAACCCGCACAACGAGGCCTACCTGCGCGCCAAGCGCGACCGCATGGGCCACACGCTGCACCACCAGGGTCTGGCCCTGGACGAGGAGATGGTCCACGAGGAGCAGGTCCACGACCGGGAGCGCAACGCGGGATGAAGTTCGCGATCGTCGTCGGGCGCTTCTACGAGGACCTGGCCGAGCGCCTCGTCGCGGGCGCCCAGGGCGCCTTCGCCGGGGCCGGTGTGGGGGAGGCCGACGTGTTCGACGTCCCCGGCGCCTACGAACTGCCCGTGGCGGCGTCGTTTCTGGCCGCGAGCGAGCGCTACGCGGGCATCGCCTGCCTCGGCGCCGTCATCCGCGGCGAGACCTCGCACTACGACTACGTCTGCTCCGAGGCCGCACGCGGGATCATGGACGTCCAGTTGCGCACGGGCGTCCCGTGCGCGTTCGGCGTGCTGACGGTCGAGAACATGGACCAGGCGCTGGCCCGGACGGGCGGCGGCAAGCGCGACCAGGGCGCCCACGCGGCCGACGCCGTCGTCACCCTCGCGCGCCTGAAGCGCTCCCTGGCCTAGGACCCGGGGGGCGCTTCACGTCTGTTCGCCCCCTGTGAACAAACGTGCGTCACCCCCCGATGGGCAGCCTGACGTCGAACGTCGTCCCGACTCCCGGTTGGGTCTCGAAGGTCAGCGTCCCGCCGTGGTCCTCGACGACGATCCGGCGCGCGATGGCCAGCCCCTGACCGGTGCCGCGCCCGACCTCCTTCGTGGTGAAGAACGGGTCGAAGACGCGCTCGGCGACGTGGGCCGGGATGCCGGTGCCCGTGTCCGCCACCGAGAGCGTCACGTGATCGCCCTCGGCCCGCGTGCGCAGTGTGACGCTGCCGCCCGCGTGGGCCGCGTTGACGAGCAGGTTGACGAGGACCTGCTCGATCCCGCCGGCGTCGCAGCTCACCGGGGGGAGCGGGCCGAGGTCCGCCTCGCCGCCGGCCAGCGCCAAGGCGGCGCGGGCGATCGCGTTGAGGTCGGCCGGGGCGTGGGCCGCCGGGTGGGTCCGCTCGCCCATCGTGCGGACGATCGTCGCGACGCGATCGACGCCCTCGGCCGCGCGGGCGAAGGCGGCCGGGACGCGTTCGCGCAGGTAGTCGAGGTCGGCGGCCTCCTCGGCGGGGCCGGGCGGCGCTCCCGCCTTGACCGCGTCGTAGAGGCCGAGGACGTCCTCGAAGGCCTCCTGCAGGAACGCGACGGTGTGGGCGAGGGCCTGGACGGGCGTGTTGATCTCGTGCGCCACGCCGGACGCGAGCCGGCCGATCGCCTCGAGCTTGTTCGCGAGCTGCAACTCTGCCGCGATCCGGCGCCGCTCGCTCTCGGCGCGCTTGCCCTCGGTGATGTCGACCAGCATCGCCTGCAGGTGCTTGCCGCCCTCCATCACCACGCCGCTGACGTCGCGCAGCCACAGCTCGCGGCCGTCGGGCCGTTGCCAGCGGAACTCCGCGGGCGGGCCGGGCATCCCGCGGGCCTGCTCGGCGAGCTTCATCTGCACCAGCACGCGATCATCGGGGTGGATGCGCGCGATCACCTCGTCGGTGCGCTCGAACCAGTCCGCGACGGGCACGCCGAGGATCGCCGCCGACTGCGGGCTGACGTAGACCGGCGCGAGATCGCGATCGAGCGCGAAGACGACGACGACCGCCGGGACCTGCTCGACGAGCCGGCGGTAGCCCGCCTCGTCCAGCACCGCCGGGGTCATGGGACGACGACGCGCAGCGGCTCGTTGACCTGGCCGGGCGGGAAGTTGCCCAGCCGTTCGAGCAGCTCCGGCGTGACCAGGTTCCCGCGGGCGATCAGCAGCCGGCCGTCGCTGGCGCGGGCGTCGTGGACGAGCCGCATGCCCGCCTCCAGCCCCGCGAGGCGGACCTCGGCGATCTTCAGCGAGTGCGTGCGGACGCCGACGCTGCGGGCGAAGATCTCGAGCAGCTCGGGGTCGTAGACGCCGTCGCGCCCGCGCATCGTCTCCAGCGCGAGGTAGGGCTGGGCGCCCTCGTTCTCGAGCGTCACGTAGTCGGCCGCGATCCGCAGCATCCGCGCGCCCTCGGGCAGGTCGCCCGAGTCGAAGCGGCGCGTGTGCCGGGCGATGATCGAGCGCACGCCCTCCAGGCGCGGGATGCTCGAGAGGATCCGGCCGGTGACCGCGGGGACGCGCGCGGCCATGCCGACCTCCTCGGCGGTCAGGGCGGCGCCCGTGTGGAGCTTCTCGGCGGTGGCCTCCGGGAGGGTGACGGCGCCGAGGTTGACGAGCATCGAGGCGACCTCGATCTCCCACGCGTCGCCGGAGTCGGTCGCGCGGGCGAGCGCGCCGGTCAGCTCCTTGAGCCGCGAGCTGCGGCCGAACGCGGCGGGGCTGGCGAGCGAGAGCACCTCCGTCAGCGCCTTGATCGCGCCGTGCAGCGTCTGCTCGAGCAACTCTCGCTCGGCGACGTCCATCCGGTGCTTGGCCAGCGCGCCGGCGCACGCGCGCTTGAGCTCGGCGGGCTCACACGGCTTGGTCAGGAAGCGGAAGATCTGCCCGTCGTTGACGGCCTGGGCGGCCGCGGCGCTGTCGGCGTAGCCCGTCAGCAGCATCCGGACCGCGGTCGGCGCGCAGCGGCGCGCCTCGCGCAGGAACGCCGACCCCGGCATCTCGGGCATCTGCATGTCCGAGAGCACGACGGCGTAGCCCTTCGGCTCGTGCCGCAGCAGCGCGAGCGCCGCGCGCGGGCTCGGCTCGATGCGGACGTCGAAGCTGCGTCGCAGCACGTCGCGCAGGGCCTCGAGCACCATCGGCTCGTCGTCGACGCACAACAGCCGGGGTTTGGCGCCGGGACTGGGCTGGGAGGACTCGAGCGCCGGGACGGCCATGCGGTCGCGCTAGCCCCCGGAGTCCTTCCGGGCCCTCCTGAGCAGCGCCTTGACGACCCCGTTCTGGTTGTCGAAGCGATCCAGCCGTTGCTCGAGGATCGCTACCGCCTCGGCCGGGCGGCCGGCCTGGACGAGCGCGTTGGCGTAGTCGTACATGGCGTAGGCGCACGGATCGACCTCCGCGGAGTCCCCGCACGCGTCGACCGCGGCCCCGAGGTACGTCAGCGCGCCCTCGATGTCGCCCGCCTCCAACGCCTGGTGGCCCGCGGCCTGGAGCTCCGACGGCGTGCCGATCGGTGTGCCCGGTGGCGGCTCGGGCGTCGCGGATTCGGTCGGCTCGGGGGTCGGGGTGTAGGTCGGCTCAGGGGTGGGAGTGTCGGTCGGCTCCGGCGACGCGGTCGGCGTCGGCTCGGGGGTCCTCTCCGGGCTGGGCGTGGCGGTGGCCTCGGGCGTGGTCTGCGCCCGCGGAGCGGGATCATCGCCGGCGCCGTTGCGCCCGGCGAGCACGAACGCCGCGGTCACGGCGAGCGCCGTCACCAGAGCGAGGAGGACCAGCAGGGGAGCCGCGGAGCGCCGCCTCGGAGCCGCGGCCGCGCCGCGGCGCCGCGTGCTCGACCCGCCGCCGCGCCCACCGGCCGCGCCAGATTCGCGCCGGGCCGCCGCGTCACCGCTCGCGCCGCGCCCACCGGCCCCGTCAGCTCCGCGCCGGCCTGCCGCGTCACCGCTCGCGCCGCGCCCACCGGCCCCGTCAGCTCCGCGTCCGTCGTCGCCCCACGTGTCGCTCGGCCGCGCCGCACCGCGGCGCCTGTCGCCGGCCCAAAGCCCGTCCGAGTCGTCGCGCCAGGCGGTCGCGTCGCGTCCGCCGTCGCTCGCCCACGGATCGACGCGCCGGGGCGTCGCGCCCCTCCCGCCGTCGCTCGCCCGGGGTCGTCGCGTCGCGCCGCGTCCTCGCGTCGCGCCGCCTCTTCGCGTCGCGCCGCCGCGGCTCCGCCGGCGGCGGCCGCCGCTCCGCCGGCCGCGGCCGCGCGTCGCGTCAGCTTCCGCGTCGGGCCGGTCGGGTCCGCCGCGGGCTGGTCGAGCGCGCGATCGAGCGCGTCGACGAACGCCTCCGCGCTCGGCCAGCGGTCGCGCGGGTCCTTGGCCAGTCCGCGTTCGAGTACCGCGTCAACCGCGCGTGACAGCTCCGGGGCGCGCTCGGAGGCCGGTGGCGGCGTGTCCTCCACGTGTGCGCGCGCCTGCGCGGCGAAGTGCGACGCCTCGAAGGGGCGTGAGCCGGTCAGCAGTTCGTAGGCCACGACGGCGAAGGCGTAGCGGTCCGACGCGGCGGTCGCGGCCTCGCCCATGGCCTGCTCGGGCGAGATGTAGGCGGCGGTGCCGAGCACCTGTCCGGTCGCGGTGAGCTGGTCCTCCCAGGCGAGGCGGGCGATCCCGAAATCGCCTACGGCGAGCCGGTCGCGGCCGTCGAGAAGGAGGTTCCCCGGCTTGATGTCGCGGTGCACGACCCCGGCCTCGTGCGCGGTGTCGAAGGCCGCGGCGGCCTCATGCAGCCAGCGCACGGCGGTGGAACGATCGATCGACCGGCCGCCCTTCATGCGGTCGCCGAGGGTGCCCCCGCGCATCAGTTCCATCACCATGAAGACGCGGCTGGAGTGCTCCCCGACGTCGTAGATCGTGACCACGTTCGGGTGCGAGGAAAGCCCGGCCGCAGCCCGCGCCTCGCGCTGGAAACGCTTGCGCGCACGCTCGTCCTCGCCCAGGTGCGAAGCCAGAAGCTTGACCGCGACATCGCGGTCCAGAAGCTCGTCGTGCGCCTCCCATACAGTGGCCATCCCGCCCTTGGCGAGATGCCTGACCACGCGGTAGCGGTCGGGCAGGGAGATGCGGTCCGGTGTGACCGGGGGCATCGCACACACGGTACCCGCCGACCGGCGTCCTATACTCTCCGGCCCGATGGCTCGAATTTGTCACTCTTGCGGTAAGCGCCCGGCTTTTGGCCAGAGCCGCTCTCACTCGATGGTCGCGACGAAGCGTCGTTTTGACGTCAACGTCCAGAAGGTCCGTATCGTCGAGGCCGGCGCTCCGAAGCGCGTGTACGTCTGCACGCGCTGCCTTAAGGCTGGCAAGGTAACCAAGGCGTAGTAGGGGGCCGCGGACACCGTGGCCGACCCGAGCCTTCTCCGCTTCCGCCTCGTCATCGAGGCGGCACTCGCACAGCTCGAATCACGCCGCGAGGAGGTCAACGACCTCAACGTGTTCCCCGTCGCCGACGGCGACACGGGCGACAACATGGCGTTGACGCTGCGCGCCGTGTTGCAGGAGCTCGACAACCTCTCCACGCAGGGCGAGATCGACGAGATCGGCCGCGAGCAGATCGTCGATTCCGTGGCCCGCGCGGCGCTGCTCGGCGCCCGCGGCAACTCGGGCGTGATCCTCTCGCAGCTGATCCGTGGCGCCGCCGAGGAGCTGATCTCGCGCCCCGGCGAGCTGGTCGACCCGGTGCTGATCGCCGCTGCGATGGCCCGCGCGGCCGATCGGGCGTACGGCAGCGTCCGCGATCCCGCCGAGGGCACGATCCTCACGGTCGTGCGCGAGATGGCCGCGCGCGCCGCGAGTGAGATCGCGCACATGGACCAGCCGCGCCTGCAGCACCGCGTCGACGACGCGACGCAGAACGAGATGCTGGCCTTCGTGCTCGAGCACGCGCTGGACGCCGGGCAGGCGTCGGTCAAGCGCGGCCCGGACCTCTTGCCGGTCCTGCGCGACGCGGGTGTCGTCGACGCCGGCGGCTACGGCCTGACGATCATCTTCGCCGGCGTCATCGCGGCCCTGCGCGGCGCCGAGCCGCCGCCGCTGGAGCACTTCTCGCCGGCGCGGATCACGCAGCCGCAGCACGACTCGTCGACGTATCGCTTCTGCACGAACTTCGCCGTCACCGGTGAGAAGCTGGACCCGGGGCCCTGGGCCTCGCGGCTCGAGCGCCTCGGCGACTCGGTGCTGGTCGTCGGCGACGCGCACACCCTGAAGGTCCACGTGCACACGGACGAGCCCGAGCGGGCGACCGCGCTGTTCGACGGCGTCGGAGCCGTCTCGCGGATCGATGTCGCCGACATGCACGAGCAGGTCGAGCAGCGCACCCAGCGCGTCCGCGAATCACTCGACACCTGCGGCGTGCTCGCGGTCGTCAACGGCGACGGGATGCGCATCCTCTTCGAGGGCATGGGCGCGCAGGTGCTGGACGGTGGCGCGACGCTGAATCCGTCGACCTACGAGCTTCTGGCCGGGATCCATGACGTGCCCGCCGAAGAGGTCGTCGTGCTTCCGAACTCGCCCAACGTCCGCATGGCCGCCGAGCGCGCCGCGGAGCTCTCCGAGAAGCTCGTGCGGGTCATGCCCACGCGTTCGATGGCCTCGGGGCTGGCCGCGATGGTGGCGCTCGATCCCGCGAGCAGCGCGGGCGTCAACGCCGCCGCGATGGAGGAGGCCCTCAGTCACGTCCGCACCGGCGGCGTCACCAAGGCCGCCCGCGACGACGCCAAGGGCCGCTTCCGCCGCGGGGACTCCGTCGGGTTCATCGACGAGGAACTCGTGGCCTGGGGCGAGCCCGGAGAGACGCTCGAGGTCGTGCTCGGCGTGCTCGGCCGCGAGGCCGAGCTGCTGACCGTGATCGAAGGTGACGGCGCGCCGCTCGGCGGCGAGGCCGTGGCCGCGCTGGCGCCGGAGAGCATCGAGGTCGAGCTCTCGCGTGGCGGCCAGCCGGCCTGGTGGTGGCTGGTCTCGGCCGAGTAGGGCGAGCATCGGCCTGCGATGCGGCCGGCTAACTCGACCCTCGCGGCACCACGACGACGGGGCAGGCCGCACGGCGGATGAGCCGCCGCAGCACGCCGCCGAGCAGCACACGCAACACCGGTCCGTAGCCGCGCGACCCGCACACGAGCAGGTCGACCTCGCGGTCATCCAGCGCGGCGAGCGCGTCCACCACGTCACCCTCGAGCAACTCCTCGTGTGCCTGCACGTTGCCCGGCAGCGCGGCGAGGGCCTTGTCGAGCGCCGCGCGGGCGTCCTCGCGCACGGTGGCCAGGAACGCCTCCTCGGCATCGCGGCCGACGACCGGGGCGAAGATCTCCGCCCGCGGCGCGACCACGGTGTAGAGCGTCAGCTCCGCGGTCGTCTCCACGGCCAGCTCGCCGGCGAAGCGCACGGCCTCACGGGCCTCGGGGCTGTCGATGAAGCCGACGCCGATGCGCAGGATCGGCGCGTCCGCCGGCCGCTCGCGCTGCCCGCGCGGGGCGACCGCGACGGGGCAGATCGCCCCGTGCAAGAGCCGCTCGCCGGTCGAGCCGGGCGAGATCCGGCGCCGCGCCCCGCGGCGTGAGGAGCCGACGACGATCATCGACGCGCGCTCGGCCTCGGCGATGTCGTCGAGCCCATGCGCCGCCGAGCGCGAGCCGGCGACGCGATAGTCGGCCTCGACGCCGTGCTCCCGCAGGAAGCGCTTCGCCCCGGCGCTGATCTCCTTCGCCTGCTCGCGCATGTACGCCACCCACTCGGCGTCGACACGGCCCGGCGCCGATCGGGTTCTCCTCCGGGTAGATGGTGACGACGATCAGCGTCTCACCGGTCGCGCGGGCGAGCTGGGCGCCGAGCGTCGGCGGCGTCGTCGCCGGAGTCCGACCCGTCGTAGCCGATCACGATGCTCATGGCGTGCTCACGCCTCGGGTTCGACAGCTGCAGCCTGCGAGTGCTTGCGGCCGTAGAAGTAGTAGACGAGCAGGCCGATGATCAGCCAGATCACGAACCGCCACCACGTCGTGCCGGGCAGCTGGGTCATCAGGTAGACGATCAGGGCGCAACCGATGATCGGGAACACGGGCACGAACGGAACCCGGAACGGGCGCTCCATCTCGGGGTGCGTCCGGCGCAGGATCATCACGCCGATGTTCACGAGAAAGAACGCGAACAGCGTGCCGATGTTGACGAGCTTGACGATCTCGCTCAGCGGTGCGATGGCGGCGAGCGTCGCGATCGCGATGCCCATGCCGAAGGTGAGCTTGACCGGCGTCCCGGTGCGCGGGTTGACCTTGGCGATGGCGCGCGGCAGCAGGCCGTCGCGCGCCATCGCGAAGAAGATGCGGGTCTGGCCGTAGAAGATCGTGACGAGCACGCTGGTGATCGCCACCAGCGCGCCGAACGCGAGCAGGCTGGCGGCCCAGCTGATGCCGGCGCCCTCGTCGAGCGCCTGGGCCAGCGGCGCGTCGGACTCCGACAGGGCCTCGGCGTCGAGCGAGCCGACGGCGGCGATCGAGACGAGCATGTAGATCACCGTGCAGATGACGAGCGAGCCGACGATCGCGAGCGGCAGGTCGCGCTTGGGGTTCTTCGCCTCTTCCGCGCCGGTCGAGACCGCGTCGAAGCCGATGTAGGCGAAGAAGATCACCGCGGCGGCGGAGACGACGCCGTGCGTCCCCTCCGGCGCGAACGGCTTCAGGTTGTCCAGGCTGAAGGCCGCGCTGAAGGCGACGATGATGAAGAAGGCGAGGATCACCAGCTTCACGACGACCATGACGATGTTCGCCCGCGCGGTCTCGCGGACGCCACGCGAGAGCAGGAACATCACCGCGATCACGATCGCGACCGCGGGCAGGTTGAGGATGCCGCCGTCCTCGCGTGCGGTCGAGATCGAGTCCGGCAGCGCGTAGCCGAAGGCGTTCTCGAGGAACTCGTTGAGGTTGCCGCCCCAGCCGACGGCCACTGCGGCGACCGAGACGCCGTACTCGAGGATCAGGTCCCAGCCGATGATCCAGGCCACGAGCTCGCCGAGCGTGGCGTAGGCGTACGTGTACGCACTGCCCGAGACCGGGATCGAGGAGGCCAGCTCGGCGTAGCAGAGCGCCGAGAACACGCAGGTGACGGCGGCCAGCGAGGAACGAGAGGATCACGGCGGGGCCGGCGTCGCCGATGCCCTCGCCGATGACCACGAAGATGCCGGTGCCGATCACGGCGCCGATGCCGAGCGCTGTCAGGTCCAGCGCCCCGACGGCACGCTTGAGTCCGCCCTCACCGTCGTCGGACGTCGTCTCCGCGACCAACCGATCGTGGTTCTTGATCGCGAACGGTCCCGACGTTCGCTCCTGCTTCACGGCCATGCCCACCCCCCGTCCAGATACGGTTCCGTCGGCGTGCCGCGCCCTTGGTCGGTCCGCACTCCCGGTCACAATCAGACGGGCGTGGTGCCCACCGAATTTGCCAGTCGCGACCCGCTTCCGGGTGAAGCCCGCTTCGCGCCTCGCTACCCAAAGCCGTCACGGCTTGAACCTCGAGCTCACGCTTCCCGGGGAGAAAGCCGTCAAGGCCGCGGAGAAGCTGGGGCTCGTCGACGTCGGCGCGCTGCTCGACCACATTCCAAGAGATCGCCGTGCGGCGCGGACGCTGGCCGAGCTGACGCCCGACGAGACCGCGACGGTCGTCGTCGAGGTCCGCTCGATCACGAGCCGGCCGGTGCGCCGACGGGGCATGAAGCCGCTGGTCGAGGCCCGCGTCGCCGACGAGACGGGCACGATGCCGGTGACGTTCTTCAACCAGCCCTGGCTCGAGCGCCGCTACCGGCCCGGCACACGGCTGCTGCTGACCGGCAAGCTGGCTCGCCCGCCGCGGCGGGGGTTCGTCGTCATCGAGCACGCGGAGACCGGCGAGCTGGTGACCACGGGCGAGGACATGGCGACCTATCCGGCCTCGGACGGGCTGACCTCGGTCCAGATCGCGGCGCTCGCGCACGAGCACCGGCAGACGGCGCGCGACGTGCTCGAGCCGCTGCCGTCGCGTATCCGCGTGCTCGAGCGCCTGCCGGACCGCTGGGCGGCGCTGGACGCGGCGCACTTCGGCGACCAGGAGGGCGGGCGCCGCCGGCTGGCCTTCGACGAGTTCCTGCTGCTGCAGATCGCGCTGCTGCGCCGCCGGTCGCGACGCAGCGAGGGCGCCCGTGCGGCGGTGCTGGAGCCACCGGGTGCGCTGACGGCACGCTGGCTGGCCGAGTCGCTGCCGTTCACGCCCACCGGCGACCAGCGCCTCGCGATGGCCGCGGTCGACGAGGACATGGCCGGCAACCGGCCGATGCAGCGGCTGCTGATGGGCGAGGTCGGCTCCGGCAAGACCGTCGTCGCGCTCTACGCGATGCTGCGCGCGGTCGAGTCGGGCGCCCAGGCCGCGCTGATGGCGCCGACGGAGACGCTCGCCGAGCAGCACTTCCAGACGCTGCAGAAGCTGATGCCGGGCGAGCTCGTGCAGGCCGCGCTGCTGACGGGCTCGACGCCCGCGGGGCGCCGCGCCGACCTGCTCGGCAAGCTGGCGACCGGGGAGCTGAAGCTGCTGGTCGGCACGCACGCGCTGATCGAGGACCCGGTCGAGTTCCAGCGCCTCGCCGTGGCCGTGGTGGACGAGCAGCACCGCTTCGGCGTCAACCAGCGCCGCGCGCTGGACCGCAAGGCGCCGGAGGGGCTCGCCCCGCACATCCTGCACATGACCGCGACGCCGATCCCGCGGACGCTGGCGCTGACCGCGTACGGCGACCTCGACGTGACCGTCCTGCGCGAGCTGCCCGCCGGCCGCCGGCCGATCGAGACGCACGTCGCCGGCACCGACCACGAGCGCGCGCGGGCCTACGAGCGCATCCGCGAGGAGCTCGACGCCGGCCGCCAGGCCTTCGTCGTCTGCCCGCTGGTCGAGGAGTCCGAGCTGCTGCAGGCCCGCGCCGCGACAGCCGAGTTCGAGCGCCTGCGCGGCGGCGAGCTCAAGGACTACCGCGTGGTGCTGATGCACGGCCAGATGCGGCCCAAGGCCAAGCAGGAGGCGATGGCGGAGTTCGCCGCCGGCGGCGCCGACGTGCTCGTCGCCACGACCGTGATCGAGGTCGGCATCGACGTCCCGAACGCCACCGTGATGCTCGTCGAGGACGCCGAGCGCTACGGCATCTCGCAGCTGCACCAGTTGCGCGGGCGCATCGGCCGCGGTGCCCACGAGTCCGTCTGCCTGCTCTTCGGCCCCAAGGACTCACGCCGCCTGCGCGCGCTCGCCGAGCACAGCGACGGCTTCAAGCTCGCCGAGATCGACCTCGAGCTGCGCGGGGAGGGGGAGATGCTCGGCGTCCGCCAGTCCGGGATGCAGGCCTTCCGCTTCGCCCGCCTGCCCGAGGATCTCGAGTTGCTCGAGCGCGGTCGCCGCTGGGCGCACGAGATCCTCGATGCCGACCCGTTGCTCGAGCAGCCCGAGCACGCGCTGATCGAGGACGCGATCCTGCGCGCCTACGGCCCGCTGGACTCGATCGTGGCGTAGCGGGCTGCGAGACCCGTCAGCCGAGCGCTTCCAGCGGTGACGGCTCGCCGCGCCGGCTGCGGCGCCGGCCGCTGATCTGCTCGGCGACGATCACCGCGATCAGGATCGCCAGCAGGACGATCGCCGAGCACGAGTGCCGAAGCGACCGCTCCGACCGCCGCCGCCGCGACACACGCCACGGCGCCGCTGAGCCGCTTGCGGCTGACCGTGCCCGCCATCCGCAGCCGGAACAGCGTCTGTGCGAGCAGGTAGATCGCGGGGCCGGCACAGACCGCGATCAGCTCGGCGCCGTGCAGCACCTCGTCGGGGTGGGCGATCACCAGTTCGTCGCCGACGGCGGCCACGAGCACGCCCGCGACCAGCACGACGTGCAGGTAGGTGTAGGCGTCGCGCGCCATCTGCGTGCGGCGCTCCGCGAGCGCGAGCCTTCGCGCGGAGATCGCGGCCGCGTAGTCGAAGTACAGCCACCACATCGCGGCGGTGCCGAGGAACGCGACCGAGAAGGCGGCCAGCCGCGCCGCGTCGAGCTCCTCGCCGGTGGCGGTGGCGCCGGTCACGACGATCGACTCGCCGAGCGCGAGGATCACGAAGAGCTGGAAGCGCTCGGCGAAGTGCCCGGTCTCCAGCTCCCACGCCGAGGGGTCGATCTTGCGCAGCCCGGGCACGTAGAACGTGCAGATCGGCCCGGCGTAGTCGATCGCCAGCGCGATCAGCCAGAGGAGCGTGCGGGTCGGGCCTTCGGCCAGCGCGCCCGCGATCCACAGCGCGCCGGCGGCGAGGAACCAGATCAGGATCCGCCCGGCCCGCTCGCGCTCGATGCTCCCCGCCGCCGACGCGACGAAGGTCAGGAACGTGTGGCGGCCGACCTGGATCACGACGTAGGAGCCTGCGAACAGCAGCGCGCGTTCGCCGAAGGCCTCCGGGATCGCCACCGCCATCAGGAAGCTCGCCAGCATCAGGCCGATCAGCAGCAGGCGGACGACGATCGACTCCGGGTCGAGCTCGTTCGTGACCCAGGTCGTGTAGTTCCACGACCACCAGACGACCAGCAGCATCAAGCGTGGCCTGCCCGGCGCCCTGCCAGGTCAGATGCTCGAGCAGGAAGTGCGAGACCTGCGTGATGGCGAAGACGAAGACGAGGTCGTAGAAGAGTTCGAGCGTCGTCGTCTTCTGTTCGTGCCCGTCATGGGTGCGCTGGAAGCGGCTCATGAGAGCCCTAGCGTGACATTTCGCCCGGAGGGAGTGCCGAGCTCAGCCGGGCGGCGTGATCGCCAGCGAGCTCGGCTCGCCGGAGCGCAGCCGCGCCACATGCTCGACGAGGTTCGTCAGCGCGATCAGGTCCGTCCCGTCCTGCACGGCGGCGAGCACCGACGCCTCGACCGCCTCGATCTCCCGCGCCCGCTCCAGCGTCGCCTCCAGCTGCGCGCGCGGCGCGATCACGATCCCGTCGTCGTCGGCGACGACGAGATCGCCGGGGGAGACCCGGATGCCGCCGAACAGGATCGCGCCGCCGGTCCGCGGCGCGATGTCGCTGCGCCCGGCCATCGGCGTGGTCCCGCGAGCCCACAGCGGCAGCGCCGGCAGCCCGGTGCGGTCGCGCACGTAGCCGTCGACGACGATGCCGCCAAGCCCGCGGCGGAAGGCCTCGGTGGCCAGCAGTTCGCCGAGCGCGGCCAGCGGCGCTCCGCCGGCCTGGACGACCAGCACGTCGCCGGGCGCGGCCTCGCCGATCGCCTGCAGGACGGAGAGGAACTCGCCCGCCGCCACGACCGTGAAGGCCGGGCCGCACAGCCGCGCCGTCGTCAGCGGCCGGATCGCCGGATCGGCGACCGGCAGCGACTTATCGACGTCACAGAGCGTGCTGACGGGTACGGCGGCGAGAGCTTCCATGGCCCGCAGCCTAGTCTCAAGCGCTGTGCGCGTGATCGCCGGAACCTACCGAGGCAGGACGCTCAAAGCCCCGCCGGGAGAGCGAACGCGTCCCACCTCGGACCGGGTCCGCGAGGCGTTGTTCTCGATCCTGGGCGACCGGATCCGCGACGCCGAGGTCCTGGATCTGTTCGCCGGCTCCGGTGCACTCGGTCTGGAGGCACTGTCGCGCGGCGCCTCCAACGCCACGTTCGTGGACGAGGATCCGAAGGCGATCGCGGCCGTCAGGGCCAACCTGGATGCGGTCAAAGCGGTCGCCGACGTGCGCCGCAGCGACGCTCTGCGCTTCCTCAGCGGGGCATCAGAACGCGGCGCCCAATACGATCTGGTGTTCCTCGACCCTCCATACCGTCTTGCGGAGCGCCTCGCGCCCTCGCTGTCGGAGGCGCTCCCCGCCGTACTGGCGCCCGGGGCGGTGGCCGTGGCCGAGAGCGATCGGCGAACACCGCTGACGCTCGACCTGACCCTCCACGACGAACGTCGCTACGGCGAGACACTGATTCGCATCTATGGCCCCTGATCCGCGCATTGCCGTCTGTCCCGGTTCTTACGACCCGGTCACCAACGGCCACATCGACATCATCTCCCGCGCCTCGGGCATGTTCGACGAGCTGATCGTGGCCGTCGTGAATGCTTCCGTGCGTAAGAGCAAGTCGCTGTTTGACGCCGAGGAGCGGATCGGGTTCATCGAGCGGGCGACGGCGCACCTTCCAAACGTCCGTGTAGAGCCATTTGACAAGCTCGTGGTCGACTTCGCCCGCGAGAAAGGGGCCAAGGCGATCGTCAAGGGACTGCGGGCGATCTCGGACTTCGAGTACGAGCTGGAGATGAATCAGCTCAACCGCTCACTGGCCTCTGACGTGGAATCCGTCTACCTGATGGCGGGTCCGCAGTACAGTTTTCTCTCCTCTAGCGGGGTCAAAGAGATCGCGACCTTCGGGGGCGATGTCTCGGGCCTGGTTCCGGAGGAGGTCGCCCGCCGCTTGCAGGAAGCGCTCGGGCGGTAGCGAAACGGGGAATCACCATGGACGTCCTGGTACTGATCGACAAGTTGGACGACCTCGTCCACAACGCGAAGGCTGTCCCGCTGACGGACACCGTCCGCGTGGACAAAGAGGAGATCTACGACATCCTCGACCAGATGCGCGCAACGATCCCTGAGGAGATCAAGCAGGCGCGCTGGATCGTCAAGGAACGTCAGGAGATGCTCGCGGAGGCCAAGCGTGAGGCCGAGCGCATCGTCAAGGAAGCGCGCGAGCGCCAGGAACAGCTGGTCTCGCAGCAGGAGGTCACCCGCCAGGCAGAGCGCGCCGCGGAGGACATCATCGAGGACGCTCGGGCCCGCGAGCGTGAGATCCGGCTGGGTGCCGAGGACTACGCCGACGAGATCCTGAACACGCTCGAGGTCAACCTCTCGAAGTTCATCGCCGCCGTTCAGCGTGGCCGGGAGCGGCTGCAGGGGCGCGACGAGCCGGCCGAAGTCGGATAACCGGCCTCGAGGTCATCGACGTAGCCCGGAGCTTCGGCGACCGGGTCGCGCTCGACGGCGTGAGCTTCGCCGTCGAGCCGGGACAGACATTCGGCTTCGTCGGCCCCAACGGGGCCGGCAAGACGACGACGATGCGGATCATCCTCGGCGTCCTGGGCGCGGACCGCGGCGAGGTGCGCTGGCGCGACGCGCCGGTCGATGCCGCCACCCGGACGCGCTTCGGCTACATGCCGGAGGAGCGCGGGCTGTATCCGAAGATGCGCGTGCGCACGCAGCTCATCTACTTCGCCGCGCTGCACGGCGTCGAGCGGCCCGAGGAGGCGGCTGACCGCTGGATCGAGCGCCTCGGCCTGACCGAGCGCGCCGAGGATCGCGTCGAGCAGCTCTCGCTCGGCAACCAGCAGCGCGTGCAGCTCGCCGTCGCGCTCGTGCATGAGCCGGAACTGCTGGTCCTCGACGAGCCGTTCTCGGGCCTCGACCCCGTCGGGGTCGACGTTCTGAGCGGCGTCTTGAGTGAGTACGCCGCCACCGGCGTGCCCGTGGTCTTCTCCAGCCATCAGCTCGAGCTCGTCGAGCGGATCTGCGGGGCGGTGGCGATCATCAAGGACGGCCGGCTCGTCGCGTCCGGCACCGTGGAGGAGCTGCGCGGCGAGGGCACCGGCGCCGTACGCGTGATCGTCGACGGCGCGCCGGAGTTCGAGGTTCAGGGCGCCCACGTGCTCGACCGCGGGCCGCGGGGGACGATCTTCGAGGGCGGCGACCCCGAGGCGATCCTCGACGCCGCCCGCGCCGCCGGGCGCGTCACGTACTTCGCGATCGAGCGGCCGTCGCTGACCGATCTGTTCCGGGAGGCGGTCCGGTGAGCACCGTCCGGCTCGTCGCGCGGCGCGAGTTCACCGAGCGGGTGCGCGAGCGCTCGTTCATGATCTCGACCGGCATCACGCTCGGGATCGTCGTGCTCGTGCTGGTGCTCCCGACGCTGCTCGGCTTCGGCGGCCCGGCGTCCTACACGGTCGCCGCCACCGACCCGCAGGGCCGCGCGATCGCCGAGCGCGCGGTCTCGCTGGAGGACGAGTTCGACGTGAAGCTGACCGTCGCGGCGGACGCCGCGTCGCCCGACGTGACCCTCGACGGCGGCGAGATCCTGTCCGACGAGCAGCCCGACGACACGCTCGTGAACCTGCTGCAGGTCGCCAACCAGCAGCTCGACACCGGCGCCAAGCCGCCGCTGCGCGTCGTCTCCGCCGAGCCGGTCGATCCGGACCGCGACGCCAAGGCCGGCCTGGCCTTCTTCGTGGTCCTGATCCTCTACGGCCAGCTGCTGACCTACGGCTTCTGGGTCGCGACCGGCGTCGTGGAGGAGAAGGCGTCGCGCGTGATCGAGATCCTGCTCTCGACGATCACCCCGAAGCAGTTGCTGGCCGGGAAGGTGATCGGGCTCGGCCTGCTCGGCCTCGGCCAGCTGCTGATCGTGTCCGCCTTCGGGCTCGTGGTGGCGAGCGCCACCGGGGCGCTGGACGTCGACGCCGATCTCGTGTTCGCCATCGCGCTCTCGCTCGGCTGGTTCGTGCTCGGCTACGCCTTCTATGCGGCCGCCTACGCCGCGGCGGGAGCACTGGTGCCGCGCCAGGAGGAGATCCAGAGCTCGACGACGCCGCTGACGATGCTGATCCTGGTCTCGCTGTTCGTGGCCTTCGCGGTCAACGAGAACCCGGACGGCACGCTCGGCCACGTGGCGGCCTTCATCCCGCCGATCGCGCCGGTCACGATGCCGTCGCGGATCATCCTCGGGGCCGCTCCGGCGTGGGAGATCGCGGCCTCGGCGGCCGTGATGATCCTGGCCACCATGATCCTGATCCCGATCGCCGGCCGGATCTACTCCGCGGTGATCCTGCGGACCGGATCCTCGGTCAAGCTGCGCGAAGCGGTGCGCCTGGCCCGCGCCCAGCGGTAAGTAGCATCGTGGCGGTGACCGAAGCGCTGCTGGCCCGGATCGGGCTCACCACCCCGCCGGCGGCGACCGTCGACGGACTGCACGAGATCCACCGCGCCTACCTCGCGCGAATCCCGTACGAGGACCTCGCGGTCCAGCTGGGGGAGACCGGGCCGCTCGACGAGGCGGCGCTCGCCTCGCGCGTCCTGCACGACGGCCGCGGCGGGTACTGCTTCGAGCTCAACACGCTGCTGGCGGCGCTGCTGCGCGCGTGCGGCTTCGTCGTCACCCACCACCAGGCCGTCGTGACGGGCGAGGGACCCGTCAATCACATGGCGCTGCTCGTCGATCTCGACGGCGAGCGCTGGCTCGCGGACGCCGGCCTCGGCGAGGGCTTCATCGAGCCGCTGCCGTTCCGCGAGGGCCGGGTCTCGATCGGGCCCTTCGACTACACGCTGGAGCGTGAGGACGGCGGCACGTGGTGGATCGGCCAGCACGAATGGGGCTCGTTCGCCGGGTTCCGGATGGCCGAGGCGGAGTCGGCGGTCGCGGACTTCGAGGTCCATCACCGGCGGCTGGCGACCGATCCGGCCTCGAGCTTCGTGCAGACCCTGGTGGTCCAGCAGCCGCGTCTTGACCGGATCGTGACCCTCCGGGCCCGGACGCTGTCGTCCGTCGGGCCGGCGGTCGACGAGAAGCGCGTGGTCGAGGATCGCGACGCGCTCGCCGCGGTCCTGCGTGACATGTTCGGGATCACCGTCGGCGGCGAGCGCCTGGATCGGCTGTGGGCTCAGGCCGCCGCGCAGCACGAAGCGTTCCTGGCGCGCGTCTGATGCTCGTCGCCACCCACCCGGGCAACTTCCACGCCGACGACGTCTTCGCCGTCGCGGTCCTCGAGCTCGTGCACGGGCCACTGGAGCTCATCCGCACCCGCGACGACGCGCGCGTCGAGGCCGCCGACGTGCGCGTCGACATCGGCGGACGCGCAGCTCCCGAGGCCGGTGACTTCGACCACCATCAGCGCGGCGGTGCCGGCGAGCGCGCCAACGGCATCCGCTATGCGAGCTTCGGGCTCGTCTGGAGCCATTTCGGCGCGGCCCTGGCCGGTTCCGACGAGGCCGCGGAGGCGATCGACGAACGGCTCGTGCAGGGCGTCGACGCCAACGACACCGGCCAGACGATCAGCCAGGCGCTCGTCGGCTCGATCCGCCCGATGACCGTCAGCGGCGTGATCGGGGCGATGAACCCGGCCTGGGACGAGGAGCTGACCCCCGCGCAGGAGGACGAGCGCTTCCGGGAGGCGGTCGCGCTGGCGACGACGATCCTCGAGCGCGAGCTCTCCGGTGCGCGTGCGTATCGGCGTGCCTTGGACCTGGTGCGGGAAGCGATCTCGCGTGCCGACGATCCCCGGGTCATCGAGCTCGACCGCAAGCTCCCGTGGCACGAGACGGTCGTGACGACCGCGCCCGAGGCGCTGTTCGTGATCTATCCGAAGACCGACGGCTGGAGCCTTCAGGCGGTTCCCGTCGAGCTGGGGGACTTCACGAACCGGTTGGACCTGCCCGAGGCGTGGGCGGGGCTCAGCGGAGCGGAGCTGGCCGAGGTTTCCGGGGTGCCGGACGCCGTGTTCGTCCACTCGAAGCGGTTCTACGCGTCCGCTGGTTCGCGGACGGGGATCCTCGCGCTGGCTGCGTCGGCCTTGGCCGCGGTGAACAGCAGCCGGTGAGGGGGAGGGGTGCCAGGGCCCGGCCCTCACTTCTCGATGGCACGTTGCCGCTCACCAGCGAGACGCGTGGTCGCAAAAGCACCTATGCGGTGCTTTTGTGATCACTCCGCCGCCTTGGTGGCACGTTGCCGCTCGCGACCGCGTAAGGGACGCGAGTCCTAACCGTCCCCCTCCCTACCCAGCGGGTTTAACCGTCGGTCCCCGTGGCGGCCTCGTCGGCAGCCAACACCAGGGCGTCGATCGCCGCCAGATGCCCACGGACCCGCTCGACCATTCCCTCCAGCACGCCACGCGCGGACTCGATCCCGCCCGCGGCGTTGGTCAGGTGGAGCTTGATCCGCCGCACGTCGTCCATCGCGCCCAGCGCCCGCTCGACCTCGGCGCGCAAGGCAGGCGCATCCAGGCCCTCGACGCCGCCCTTCGCCATCAGCACGCGCGCCCGGGCCAGCGAATACGCGACCTCCAGGGCCAGCCGCGACCCGTCCTCGGGGTCGTAGACCACGAACAGCTTGTCGCCGCCCACCTCGCGCAGCCCGTGAGCACGGGCGGGAAGGCGGTCCTCGGAGGGCACGACCCAGACGCCGTAGTCGGCCGAGCGCTGGGACATCGCCTCCTCGAGCTCGGCGATCGCCTCCTTGCGGCCCTTGCGCGAATGCTTGGCCTCGAAGACGATCCGGCCGCGGGCGGAGCCGGAGCAGCCGTCGATGTCGACCACGACGTCGCCCTTGCGCCCGCCGGCGCCGCCGAAGTCCCCGACGGCCTCGCAATCGTCCCCCTGGCCGCGGGCGATCAGGTCCACGGCCTCGGCCACGGACTCCTCGTAGGGGCGGCCCTTGGCGGTGCTGCGTGCGTGCTCGGCGGCGACCTCGAGCGCCTTCTCGCGCTCGGAGTGCAGCCGCTGCAGCTCGAGCTTGACGGCGGTCATCTGCTCGCGCATCGCCTCCAGCTGCGCCTCCTGCCGGCGCGACGCGTCGTGGGCCGAGCGCAGGTGGGCGGCCTTGAAGTCCGCCAGCGGGTTGGAGCCGTCGGCTGAGGAGAACTGGCGCAGCAGGTCCTCGCGCATCTTGGCCGACTGCTCGAGCATGATCTGGCGTAGCTGATGCTGCACGGCGGCCGTCGAGCCGTCGCCGAACAGGCGCCTGAGCTCCTTCGCCAGATGCCCGTCCTCGGCGCCGAAGACCTCGTCGACCTTGGCCCCGAAGAACTCGGCCACGACCCGCGCCTTGTCGGTGAACGCGGTCTCCACCTCGCGCGAGACCTTCTCGAACTCGCCGCGCACGAACTCCGCGTCGACGGCGGACTGCTCGCGCTCCAGGACCCGCGTGCCGATCTCGATCGCGTCGATCACGACCTGCGAGGCGTCCTCGCCCGCATCCATGCGGCGATCGATGAACGACGCGGTGGCGGGATCGTCGACGACGACGTTCTCGACGATCACCCGTCCCATCAGGACGTGAACGCGGGGCTGGCGGAGTGGCGTGGCGGCTTCCATGGCGAACGCCTCACCGTACGCGTCGCACCCGACAGAACCGCTTCGAAGGCCGAACCCCAAGCACAACAGCGACCACCCGGCGGCGGGTCGCGGACATGCCGATACGGTAGAGAAATGACGGCCTTGGAGGTCGAGCTCGACGCCTGTGGCGGTGCGGCCGCGCCCCCGTCGGCCGTCGCACGCCTGCGCGAGGTGCTCGCCGAAGCGCTACGCAACGGGCGTGCCGAGCTCGCCAAGTCGCGCTCGGGCAAGGACGAGCCGGTCCAGGTCGCGATCGCCGCCCACGCGGGGTTCCTGCTCGCCGCGATCCCGGCTTCGGCGACGATGCGCGCCGATCCCGACGTCCTCAGCGAGCGCGAGTGGCTGCTCGTGGCGGCCGTCGTCGGCACGCTGGTCGAGCTCGCCGAGCCAGGCCCGCCGTTCGGCCCCGACGAGCTGCACCTGCGTGCCGGCGAGCTGCACGGAGGCTTCCTCGTCCTGGCCTATCCGGCGACCGGCTTCGACAGCGAGTTCGTGACGCTCTACTTCGACGACGAGGTCGAGCCCGTCGACCGCCTGCGGGCCCGCGCGCTGGCGCTCCCGCCGGGCGTGATCGACGACGTCCAGCTGCGCGAGCCGATCGGCGCCCGCCACCCCTTGCGGATCGCGGAGGCCGTCGCCCGCCTCGGCGGCCGGCCCGCCGGCGCACACGACGATCTCGAGGAGGCGGTGCTCGCCGTGCTCGGCCCCGGCGGCGTCGTCGCCCGTCCGCACGAGGACCCGGATCCCGGGCTGCGGGCGGCGCGGCGGATCCTCCAGCGTCTCGACGGGATGGGCAAGTGGGGCGGCTACCACACCGAGTTCGCCCACCTCGCGCGCGGCTTCGCCGGCAACGACCGCGCGCTCGCCCAGAACGTGGGGGAGGCGCTGCTGGAGGCCGGCCTGCTGGCCGAGAAGCCGTCGGTCGGCCAGCGCCACGTCTACCTCAACCCCGGCCGTGCGGCCGAGATTCGCCGGCTGATCGACACCGGTGAGGTTCCACCGGGTATGCGGCTTCCGTCCAAATAGGAGAATCCGTCCCATGCCACCGACGATCCCGACGCCGGGTCAGCTCCGCACGCATGTCCACACCAAGCTGCAGACGCTGATCACGCTCACCCGCGCGGGCATCGTGCACCCCGAGCGCCCGGACCGTCTCTGGCACACTGCGCGGGCGCTGCTGCGCTACGGGACGACCCCCGCCGCGGGCTACACGGCCGCGGCGCGCAACTTCCCGGACGAGCCGGCGCTGATCGACGAACTCGGCACGCTGTCCTTCCGCGCGGTCGACGAGCGCACCAACGCGCTCGCCCGCGCCCTGGCCGCGGACGGCATCGAGGCGGGTGACGGCGTCGCGATCATGTGCCGCAACCACCGCGGCTGGGTCGACGCGGTGCTCGCCTGCTCCAAGCTCGGCGCCAACGCGCTGTTTCTCAACACGGCCTTCAGCGGGCCGCAGCTTGCCGACGTCGCCAAGCGCGAGAAGCCCAAGGCGGTCATCTACGACCACGAGTTCGCCGAGGTCCTCAAGGACGCCTCGGCGCGCCGCAAGCGTTACATCGCGTGGCACGACCCCCAGGACGGCAAGTCCGGCGACCGCTTCCTGGAGGCGCTGATCGCGGACGGCGACACGGCAACGCTGCCCGCGCCGAGCGAGCAGGGCCGCGCGATCATCCTCACCTCGGGCACGACCGGCACGCCCAAGGGCGCCTCACGTTCGATGCCGAAGTCGATCGACCCGATCGCCTCGCTGCTGTCGGTGATCCCGCTGCGCGCGCGAGAGAAGACGATGATCGCCGCACCGCTGTTTCACGCGTGGGGCTTCGCGCAGTGGGCGCTCGGCATCAGCCTCGCGACGACCGTGGTGCTCAACCGCAAGTTCGAAGAGGAGGCCACGCTCTCGCTCACGGCGCAGCACCGGTGCTCGGCGCTGGTCGTGGTCCCGGTGATGCTCCAGCGCATCCTCGAGCTCGACGACGAGGTGCTCGACCGCTACGACCTGTCGGCGGTCCGCGCCGTTCCGGTCAGCGGCTCGGCGCTGCCCGGCGTGATCTCCGACGGCTGGATGGACCACTTCGGCGAGAACCTCTACAACCTCTACGGCTCCACGGAGGTCGCCTGGGCGACGATCGCCACGCCGCGCGACCTGCGCGAGGCGCCCGGGACGGTCGGGCGGCCGCCGCGCGGCAGCGTCGTCGCAATCTACGACGAGGCCGGCAAGCCCGTGCCGCAGGGCGAGAGCGGGCGCATCTTCGTCGGCAACGACGTCCAGTTCGAGGGCTACACCGGCGGCGGCAGCAAGGACGAGATCGGCGGGCCTGCTCTCGAGCGGCGACGTCGGCCACATCGACGACGTGGGGCGCCTGTTCATCGACGGCCGCGACGACGACATGATCGTCTCCGGCGGCGAGAACGTCTTCCCGGCCGAGGTCGAGGAACTGCTGCACGGCCACGAGCACGTGGCCGACGTGGCGGTCTTCGGCGTCGAGGACGAGAAGTTCGGCCAGCGCCTGAAGGCCGTGATCGTCAAGCGAGGATCGCTGAGCGAGAAGGACGTCAAGGACTACGTCAAGCAGAACCTGGCGGGCTACAAGGCCCCGCGCGACGTCGTCTTCGTCGACGAGCTCCCGCGGACCTCGACCGGCAAGGTCCTTAAGCGCGAGCTCAAGGATGCCTGAGCCGTCCTACTGTTAGAGGGCCATGTCTCAGCGCACTGACAGCTACGAAATCGGCCGCCTCGGGCTCACCTCCGGAGAGGGCCGGCGCGTCGAGCTGAACGTCCACGTCGAGCCGTTCGAGTACGCGGGCTCCAGCTACACGGTCCCGCAGGACCTGGTCCCGGTGCGGCTGGACATCTCCCGCACGACCGGCGACGGCTGGGCCCTGCGGCTGCGCTTCAGCGCGCGCGTCGACGGCCCATGCATGCGCTGCCTGGAGCTCGCGACGCCCGAGTTCGGGGTCGACTCCTACGAGGTCCACCAGCCCGGCGCCGGCGTCGACCTGATCTCGCCCTATCTCGACGACGGCGATCTCGACCTGCAGGGCTGGGCGCGCGACGCGCTCGCGCTCGCCCTTCCGACCCAGATCATCTGCCGCGAGGACTGCGCCGGATTGTGCGTCCGCTGCGGCGCCAACCTCAACGAGGATCCCGACCACGCCCACGAGGCAGAGCCGGATCCGCGCTGGGGGAAGCTCTCCGAGCTGAAGTTCGACTGACGTCGCTATCCTTCTGCGCCGACTATGGCCGTCCCTAAGCAGAAGCAGTCGCATGCGCGTACCGCGCAGCGGCGCGCGCAGCACAAGATCACCGCTCCCGCGGTGAACGGCTGCCCGCAGTGCCGCCGGCCGCGGCGTCCGCACCGCGTGTGCCCGCATTGCGGGTTCTACGGCGGTCGCGAGGTCGTGCACGTGCACGACCACGATCACGATCACGATCACTGATCGAATTACTGTCGCGGTAGACGTCAACGGGGCCGATCTCGGCCCGGTTGAAGTCGCTCGCGGGGCCGCTCGCGCTGCCGCGGGTGGTATCCGCGTACTCCTTTTCGGGCCGGCTGAGCTGATCGGCGAGGTCGGCGAAGGCGTGTCGGTGATCGATGCCCCGGTCTCGATCGCCAAGGATCCGGACCCCGCGCGGGCCGTCCGCCGCACGCCCGATGCGTCGATCGTCCGCGCGGTGGCCGCGGTGGCCGCCGGCGAGGCCGACGCGCTCGTCTCCGGCGGATCGACCGGTGCCGCGCTGGCCGCGTCGTTGTTCACCTTCAAGCGCGCACGCGGGGTACACCGGCCCGCGCTGGCGATCATGGTGCCGGTCCCCGGCGCCCCGTTCCTGCTGCTCGACGCGGGCGCCAATGTCGAGGTCCGGCCTGAGCACCTGGTGCAGTTCGCGCACATGGGGGCGGCGTTCATGGAGGCCGTCGGCGGGGTCGCGTCGCCGCGCGTGGCGTTGTTGTCCAACGGCACCGAGGCCTCGAAGGGCACGGAGACCGTCGTCGCCGCGCATGGGGCGTTGTCGGGCGCCGCAGGGCTTGAACTTCATCGGCAACGTCGAGGGCTTCGCGATCGGGACCGGCGCCGCCGACGTGATCGTGGCCGACGGCTTCACCGGCAACGTCGCCTTGAAGGTCATGGAGGGGTCGTCGGCGGCGCTTTTCGGAGCGGTCCGGACGGCGGCGGTCTCCTCGTGGCGCTCGAAGCTCGGCGGTGTTCTGCTGCGTCCCGCTCTTCGCACTTTGCGGGATGAGCTCTCGCCCGAGGAGCAGGGCGGAGCGGTCCTGCTCGGGCTGCGCAAGCTGGCCGTCGTGCCGCACGGGTCATTCGGCGCGCTTGGCTTCCAGCGGGCGATCGAGGTCGCCGCGCGCGGGGTGCGCGAGGACGTCGCCGGGCGCACGCACGGGCGGCTGGCGGCGGCTGGGGCGTTGCGAAGGGCGTCCGAGGCGGCCGCTAGCTTCCCGGAGGAGTCATGACCCGCGACGAAGTCATCGAGCTGATCCGCGTGCACCTGGTCGACGAGCTGGAGGTCGACCCGGAGCGGATCCAGGAAGCCACGCACTTTCGCGAGGACCTGTCGGCCGATTCGCTGGACCTCTACTCGCTGGTGCAGGAACTCGAGGACACGTACGGCCTGAAGATGTCCGACGAGCAGGCCGCGCAGATCCACACGGTCCGCGAGGCCGTCGACTTCGTGATGGCCCACGACCCGTCGGGGCCCTGACCGCTGCGCAAGCTTCACGACCTGCTCGAACGGCTCCCGGACGATCTCGCCCGGCAGGCGGTCACGCATTCGTCGTGGACGGAGCGGCGCTCGGAGTCCTACGAGCGGCTCGCGTTCCTCGGCGACTCCGTGCTCAGCCTGGCTGTCACCACGCACCTGTACCCGCGGCTGCAGCCCGATGCCTATGGCGCCGGGCGGCTGACCAAGATCCGCGCGCAGGCGGTCTCCGGCCGCTCGTGCCGGGACGTCGCGGAGCGGCTCGGGATACCGGAGCGGTTGCGCAATGCCGCGCCGCCCTCGGTCGCGGGGCCGGCGACGGAGCAGCTGGCGCGCACCGAGCGGGTACTGGCGTCGGTGATCGAGGCCGTGATCGGCGCGACCTACCTGGAATTCGGCTACCTGGAGGTCGCGGACGCGGTCGTCGAGGCGTTCACGCCGGAGATCGAGCAGGCGCTCGCGCATCCGGTGGACTTCAAGTCGGCGCTGCAGGAGCGTCTCGCGCGGCGCGGGACGGTCGTGACGTACACGATCTCCGCCGAGGAGGGCCCGCCACACGAGCGGACCTTCGAGGTCATCGCGATGGTCGACGGCCGGTCGCTGGCACGCGGCTCCGGGCGCTCGAAGAAGGATGCCGAGCAGGCCGCCGCCGAGGCGGCGCTGGACACCCTGGCCCCATAGGTATGGCGTGCACCTGAGCTCGATCACCCTGAAGGGCTTCAAGTCCTTCCCCGACCGCACGCGGCTGACCTTCTCGCCCGGCGTGTCGGTGATCGTCGGGCCCAACGGCTCGGGCAAGTCCAATATCACCGACGCGGTGCTGTGGGCGATGGGCGAGCAGTCGCCCCTGGCCGTTCGCGGCCAGTCGATGCAGGACGTGATCTTCGCGGGTGCCCGCGGCGTCCAGGCGCGAGCCGAGGCCGAGGTCGAGGTCGTGCTCGACAACGCCTCCGGTGGGCTGGACCTGCCGGTCGGCGAGGTCTCGATCCTGCGGCGGCTGAACCGCGCGGGGGAGGGCGAGTACCGCATCAACGGCGCCAAGTGCCGGCTCGTCGACGTGATCGAGATCCTCTCCGACACGGGCCTCGGCAAGGAGATGCACTCCGTCGTCTCCCAGGGCCGCGTCGAGGCGATCGTCACCTCCAAGCCGCGCGACCGGCGGATGCTGATCGAGGAGGCGGCCGGGCTCGGCAAGCACCGCAAGCGCCGCCGTCGCGCGCAGCTCAAGCTCGAGCGCACGCAGGACAACCTGGATCGCGCGCTGGACGTCGAGCGCGAGGCGCGGACACGGCTGAAGCCTTTGAAGCGCCAGGCCGAGGCCGCCGAGCTGCACGAGCGCATCGAGCGCCAGAGCGACGAGGCGCGCTGGACCCTCGCCCGCGACGGTGCTCGCTCCGCGCGGGCCGCACTGTCGGGGGCCGAGGCCGCCGTCGCGGCTGCCCGCGCCGCCGCCGAGACGGTCGAGGCGGAGCTCGTCGCCGTGGGCGTGCGCCGCGAGGCCGCGGAAGAGGCGCTGTCCGCGCGGGGCTCGGAGCGCGAGAGCCTGTCGTCGCGCTTCTACTCCGCCAAGTCGTCCGCCGAGCGGCTCGGGATGCGGCTGGATTCGGCCCAGCGCACCGCGGCGGAGCTGGCCGAGCGGGCCGCTCGCCGGATGAGCGCGATCGAGCGCCTGGAGGCCGAGGCGCAAGCCGACACCGGGCGACGACGGCGCCGCCGCCCGCATCGCGTCGTTGCAGACCGAACTCGCGGAGCTGGCGCAGGACTACCGGACCCGCCTGGAGCAGGAGCTCGCCGAGCTCGAAGCCCGCCGCGAGGCCGCGACCGCGCTGCTCGCCGAGCGCGCGGGCCTCGCGGGCGCCGCCGCCGCGCGCCGTCAGTCGGGCGAAGCCGCCGCCGAGGCCGCCCGCCGCGCCCGCCGCGACCTCGACAACGCGGCCGAGAAGGCCCGCCGCGAGTCCGCGCGCGTCGGGGCCGAGCTGGCCAAGGTCAACCAGTTCCTGCGCGCCAACGCCGGTGCCCCGGGCGGCGCCACCGCGTTGGCCGACGTCGTCTCCGCGGCCCCGGGCTACGAGCTCGCGCTGGCCGCGGCCCTCGGCCCCCGCCTCCGTGCGGCGGTGGCGCCGGACCTCGCTTCGGGTGCCGCGCTGCTGTCGAAGGCCGGCAAGGACGGAGCCGCCGCGCTGATCGTGCCCGAGGAGGCCCTGGGCTCACCCGCCCCCGTGGCGCTCGGCTCGTCGGCGTCGCCCGATGCCGCCGCCGCGCGAGCGGCCGCTTCGGCGGCGCGCGACGCCGCCCCTGCGGCGCACGGCGCCGGCGCAGCGGGCTCGCCCCCCGTCACCGCCGGGCTTTCCGCCACCGAGGCGGCGATGCCACTTCCGCGGCACCGCTCGTTCCCAGGGTCGACCTCGTTCCCGGGCTCCGAGGGCGCTCCCGTGCCGGCGGCTCCCGCGCCGGCCTCCGAGAGCGCTCCCGGGCCGGCGGCTCCCGCTCCGGCCTCCCGGCCCGCGCCGCCCGCGCCCGGCGCCGAGCCCCTCGCTTCCCACGTCCGCGCCACCGGTGACGCCGACCGCCGGCGGCTCGCGGCCCTGCTGCTCGCCGATGTCTGGGTCGTCGAGTCCGTCGACGGCCTCGATCCCGCCTTTCGCGGCGTCGCCGTCACCAAGGACGGGCGTGTCTGGTCACCCGGCACACGTGAGCTGCGGCAGGTGTCGCCCGGCGGCGCGGATCGGGTGCTCGCCGAGCGCAACCGCCGCGACGCCCTCGTCGCCCAGGTCGAAGTCGCCGCCCAGGCCGAGCGGGCCGCGCAGGTCGAGGTCGAGGCCGCGCAGGCGAGGGTCGCCGAGGCCGACGCCGCCCGTGACGCGATCGACCGCGAGGCACGGGCCGCCTCGCGGGCCCGCGACGAGGCCGCGGAGGCCGAGCGGCATGCCCGCTGGGTGATCCAGCAGCGGCGCGCCGCGCCCGACGAGGGCCCCAGTGCGCAGCGGCGCGCGCAGGTCGAGTCCGCGATCAAGACCGAGCAGCGGCTGGCGGAACGAGCCGAGCGCGAACGCAGCGAGCGCGCTCGCCGGCTCGAGCACGAGCGCCGCCGGCTCGAGCGCGATCAGGCGCTCAAGCCGGTCGCGGACCGGCTCGCCGCCGCGCTCAGCGCGGCCGGCGCCGCGATCACGACCCGGGTCGAGGTGCTCGAGGCCGAACTGGCCGCCGACCGCGCCGCGGGGGAGAAGCTGACCACCGAGCTCCGTGCCTGCGCCGCCGAGGAGGCGAGCGTCCATGGCCGCGTCAAACAGCGCGGCGAGGAGGTCACCCGCGGTGAGGTCCGCGCGCAGCAGGCCCGCGATCACGCGCAGGACGCCGAGACGGAGCTTTCACGGCTCGCGGAGAAGCTCGGTCTCCCGCCCGAGCCGTCCGAGGAGCCACTCCCCGAGCAGGAGCGCTCGACGCTGCTCACCCGCATCGAGCGCCTGCAGCGGCGGCGCGAGCAGCTCGGCCCGGTGAACCCGCTCGCGCTCGAGGAGTACAAGGAGGCGCTGGAGCACGTCGAGGAGCTCGAGCGCCAGCGCGAGGATCTGGAGACCGCGCTACGCGAGCTGGCCGGCCTGATCCGCGACACCGATCGCCGCATCAAGGAGGCCTTCGAGGAGACCTTCAACGCGGCGGCCAAGAACTTCGAGGAGGTCGTCGAGCACCTCTTCCCGGGCGGCCGCGGCAACCTGCGGCTCGTCCGCGAGGACTCCGGCCCGCGCCCGGTGCTCGGCGGCGCCGAGGCCGAGGAGGCGCCCGAGGAACCCGAGGACGACGACGCGTCGCCCGAGGACAAGATGGGCGTCGAGATCGAGATCACGCCCGCGGGCAAGTCCACCAAGCGCCTGACGCTGCTCTCCGGCGGCGAGAAGTCGATGACCGCGCTCGCGTTCCTGTTCGCGGTCTTCCTCGCCCGCCCGTGCCCGTTCTACATCCTCGACGAGGTCGAGGCCGCGCTCGACGACCTCAACATCGACCGCTTCCTGAAGGTCCTGCGCTCGTTCTCGGGCCGCGCGCAGTTCATCGTCGTGACGCACCAGAAGCGCACGATGGAGGCCGCGGACTCGCTGTACGGTGTGTCGATGGCCGGCAACGGCGTCTCGAAGGTGATCTCGCGCCGGCTGCCGCAGCGCGGTGGAGGACGAGGCGGCATGAGCGAACGGCGACGCCACCGTCGAGGAGCCTGTCGATCCGCAGGTCAGCGACTCCTCCGCCGTGTTCGGCTCCGGCGCGGTCGCCAGTTCGGTCGCCGTCGCGGGCTCGATCGGCGTGGTCGGCGCCGCGGGCGTGATCGGCAGCGCGGGCGTCGCGGGAGCCTCCGGCGTCGCGGGCAGCGTCGCGGTCACGGGCAGCACGGCCGTCGTCGGCAGCGCCGGCGTCGCGCTCAGCGCGGGCATCGTCGGCTCGGCCGGCATCCTCGTCGGGCTCGGGAACGTCGGCTGCGCAGGTTGCATCGGCTGTATCGGCTGCGTCGACTGCAGCGGCTGCGTCGGGTGCATCGGCTGCGTCGGCCTCAAGGGGGCCGTCGGCAAGATCGGCGTTCACGCTTGACCATCCGCCGCGCGATCCCGAACCTCGTGGCGGGCGATCTCGCCGCCGCGCGTGACTTCTACTCCGGCTTCCTCGGCTTCGACGTCGCGATGGACGAGGAGGGCTTCACGATGTTCGCGTCGCCGAGCAATCGCACGGCGCAGATCACCGTGGCCGACAAGCACAACCCGGGCCAGGACCGCGGGATCTCCGAGGCGAAGGTCTCAGTCGAGGTCGACGACGTCGACGCGCTGCACGACGAGGCCGTCCGCCGCGGCCTCGAGATCGTCTACCCGCTCACCGACGAGCCGTGGGGCATCCGCCGGTTCTTCGTGCGCGACCCGGACGGCACCGTCATCAACGTCGCCAAGCACCTCTGAGCCGGGGTCCGGGGGGCGGTAGCCCCGATCAGAACAGAGCGCGCAGCACTTCGATCGCGACGACGCCCGCGACGACGAGCACCGCGATCAGCGCCATGGCCACGGTGGCGGCCACGCCCGCGCCGACCCGGGCCAGTTGCCGGCTCGTCTGCTGTGCCGAGGTCGGCAGCCGCCGCTCGGCCATGAAGAGCAGGACCGCGCCCAGCACGCCGGCGCCGTACTCCGAGCGCTCGGCCTCGCTGACCCGCTCGCGCCAGCGCACGGTCATCTCGCGCGCCTCGCGGCGTTTGCGGACGGCACGGCGCGGCAGCCGCTCGAGGCGGCTTTCCCAGTAGGTGAGCGACTCACGGGCCTCAGGGAGCGCTGACATCACCATCGAGGATAACGCCGGTTCTGGCGCCAGAACGTCATCCCGCGGCCCACGCCGTATCCTGCCCGACCGCATGGCCCGTGACTGGCAAGACCTGTTCGTCCTCGACGACTCCGCCCCCGTGGCGCCCCAGCCTGAACCCGAGCGCGAGGAGAGCCGCCGCGGCTTCTTCAAGCGTCTGCGCGAGAACATGCGCAAGACCCGCGAGGCACTCGCCGCCGAGGTGCAGGCGACGCTGTTCGAGGGCGACCTCGACGAGTCGACCTGGGAGCGTCTCGAGGAGGCGCTGATCTACGCCGACGTCGGGGCTCGCACGACCGCCCAGGTCGTCGAGGAGCTCGAGCGCGAGGCCGAGGAGGGCACGCTCGTCGGCGGCGAGGCGCTGACCAACCGCCTCGCGGAGCTGCTCGCCCAGCTCGCCCGCACCGGCGACGACAAGATCGACCTTCGCCCCGACCCGACGGTGATCCTCGTCGTCGGCGTCAACGGCACCGGCAAGACGACCACGATCGGCAAGCTGTCGTGGCACCTGCGCAAGACGCTCGGCCTGACGGTCGTGATCGGCGCGGCGGACACGTTCCGCGCCGCCGCGGTCGAGCAGCTCGAGCGCTGGGGGGAGCGGGCCGGCGTCGACGTCATCAAGGGCCCGGAGGGCTCGGACCCGGGCGCGGTCGCCTTCGACGCGATCGCCCGCGGGCGCGAGCGCGGCGCCGACGTGATCATCATCGACACCGCCGGCCGGCTGCACACGCAGACCAACCTGATGGACGAGCTGACCAAGGTCCGCCGCGTGATCACCAAGCTGATGCCGGACGCGCCGCACGAGACGCTGATGACCGTCGACGCCACGACGGGCCAGAACGGCGTCCGCCAGGCGAAGCTCTTCGGCGAGGCCGTGGACGTCACGGGGATCATCCTCACCAAGCTCGACGGGACGGCCAAGGGCGGCATCGCGCTGGCGATCGCCAACGAGCTCGGGATCCCGGTGAAGCTCATCGGCATCGGCGAGCAGCTCGAGGATCTGCGCCCGTTTGACGCCGATGACTTCGCCCGCGCGCTGCTGACTGCGTAACCCGGTACCCCGTAACGGATACGATCGGACGTAGGACATGGATCCCTGGGTACTCTGGCTGATCGCCGCAGTGCTGCTCGCCGTCGGCGAGGCGGTCACCATGAGCCTGTTTCTCGCTCCATTCGCGGGCGGAGCCGCCGTCGCGGCGATCCTCGCGGCCGCCGGTGCGGGCGCGACGGTCGAGTGGGCGTCGTTCCTCGTGGTCTCGGTCGTCCTGCTCGCCGCGCTGCGCCCGGTCGCACGCCAGCATCAGCGCTCACGCGGCCGCGTCCGGACAGGAACCGCCGCGCTGGTGGGGCAGACGGCGACGGTCGTGGAGCGCATCGCGAACGTCGAGGGGATCGGCTGCGTCAAGCTCGACGGCGAGATCTGGACGGCGCGAGCGTACGACGACGACGAAGTCATCGAGCCCGGGACCCGCGTTCAGGTGCTCGAGATCCGGGGCGCCACGGCGCTCGTCAGCGAATGAGGGAGAACGCATGACCGCAGGTCTGATCGCCCTGATCATCCTGGCTCTGTTCGTGTTCATCTTGGCCGCGATGGGCGTGCGCATCGTTCCGCAGGCGCGAGCGGGCGTCGTCGAGCGCCTCGGGCGCTACTCGCGCACGCTGGAGCCGGGGCTGACGCTGATCATGCCGTTCATCGATCGCGTGAAGCCGCTGATCGATCTCCGCGAGCAGGTCGTCACGTTCGCCCCGCAGCCGGTGATCACCGAGGACAACCTGGTGGTCGGCATCGACACCGTCATCTACTTCACGGTCACCGATCCGCGCGCCGCGACCTATGAGGTCGCGAATCCGCTGCAGGCGATCGAGCAGCTCACCGTGACGACCCTGCGCAACGTGATCGGCGGCATGACGCTCGAGGAGACGCTGACCTCCCGCGACAGCGTCAACAACCAGCTCCGCGCGGTGCTGGACGACGCGACGGGCCGCTGGGGCATCCGCGTCGGCCGCGTCGAGCTGAAGTCGGTCGAGCCGCCCCGCACCGTCCAGGAGGCGATGGAGAAGCAGATGCGCGCCGAGCGCGACCGCCGCGCCACGATCCTCACCGCCGAGGGCGTCAAGCAGTCCCAGATCCTGACCGCGGAGGGCGAGAAGCAGTCCGCCGTGCTCCGGGCCGAGGGCCAGCGGACCGCCGCGATCCTCAAGGCCGAGGGCGAGGCGAAGGCGATCGAGACGGTCTTCGGCGCGATCCACGACGGCGCGCCCGACCAGGCGCTGCTCTCCTACCAGTACCTGCAGATGCTCCCCGAGCTCGCCCGCGGCGAGGCGAACAAGATCTTCGTCATCCCGTCGGAGTTCTCGCAGGCGCTCGGCGGCATCGCCTCGCGCTTCGCGGACGGCGTCGCCCCGACCGCCAAGCCCAAGCCGCGCTCGCGCAACACGGACGAGATCGACGCCCGCGCGGCCGCCGACGCCGAGGAAGCCGCCCGGGCCGCCCGCGAGGCCGCCGCACTGGCCGAGAGCGCGCACTCCGCTGGCCCGCCGCGCGAGATCGCGCCGCCCCCGCCCGAACCGCCGTCCTGAACCGTGGGGGGCGGCGCCTGCCGCCGCCCCCTCGAAGCTCAGGTGCCGAAGCTCGCCATCGCCTTGATCCGGTTGTCGGCGTCCAGCGCCGCCACCTTGTAGGACTCCGCGAACGTCGGGTAGTTGAAGACCGCGGTCACGAGGAAATCGAGGCCGCCGGCGCCGTGCGCCATCACGGCCTGGCCGATGTGCACCAGGTCGGTGGCGCTCGTGCCGAGCACGTGAACGCCGAGGATCCGGCGGTCCTCGGACGAGACGAGGAGCTTGAGGATCCCGTCGCGGTCGCCGGAGATGACGCCGCGCGCGAGCTCGCTCCAGCGGGCGATCCCGCACACGTAGGGCACCGCGCTGTCGGTCAGCTGCTCCTCGGTGGCGCCGACCATGGCCAGCTCAGGGATCGCGTAGACGCCGTACGGGATCAGCTCCGGGAGCTGGCTGACCGGCTGGTCGAACGCGTGCAGCGCGGCGATCCGGCCCTGCTCCATCGCGGTCGCCGCCAGTCCGGCGCCGCCCGAGACGTCGCCGACGGCGAAGATGTGCGGCACGGTCGTGCGGTAGTTGGCGTCGACCTTCAGCCGACCGCGCTTGTCGGTCTCCAGCCCCGTCTTCTCCAGCCCGAGGCCGGCGGTGTCGCCCTGGCGACCGGTCGCGTAGAGCACGGTCTCGGACACGATCTCCTTGCCCGAGGCCAGCCGCAACCGCGCGCCGCGGCCCGGCAGCGCCTCGACCGCGTCGACCTTCTCGCGCAGCCGGAACGTGACGTTGCGCCGGCGCAGCAGGTACTGGAAGGCCTCGCCGATCTCGGCGTCCAGGAACGAGAGGACCCGGTCGCGCTGGTCGACGACGGTCACCTTCGCGCCCAGGGCGCCGAACATCGACGCGTACTCGACCCCGATCACTCCGGCACCGACGACCGTCATCGTCCGCGGGACGCGGCTCTCGAGCTTGAGCAGACCGTCGGAGTCGATGATCGTGCGATCGTCGAAGGCGACCGAGTCCGGTCGCGCGGGCCGCGTGCCGGCCGCGATCACGATCCGCCCGGCGCGGACCGGATCGTCGGAGCCCTCGATCCGGACGGTGTGATCGTCCTCGAAGCGCGCCGCGCCCGAGAGCAGACCGACGTGATTGCGCCGGAACTGCTCGCGCGTGATCGCCGTCTCGATCGCCACCACCGCGGCGGCCCGATCGAGCAGCTGCTGGATCGCCTGGCGTTCGGATTCCTCCAATCGCGTCGGGTCGAGGACGTCGAGCGGCCGCGTCGCGAGCTGCTCCAAAGTGGCCTGACGCAGGGTTTTCGACGGAATCGTCCCGGTATGGATCGAGACGCCGCCGAGCCTGTCGCGGCGCTCCGCGACGGCTACGCGTTTACCGAGTTTCGCGGCCTGGATGGCCGCCTTCTGGCCGCCAGGGCCGGAACCGATGACAAGGAGATCGACTTCCACGCCCGCAAGTCTCCCCTAACGGGGTCACCGGCAGCATGGACCCTGGGTAGAGTTTCGGAGACGATGTTCGACTCGCTGTCAGAGAAGCTCCAAGGCACGCTCGCGGGGGTCCGCCAGCGCGGCGCCCTCACCGAGGACGACATCAACAAGGCCATGCGCGAGATTCGCCTCGCGCTGCTCGAGGCCGACGTCAACTTCAAGGTCGTCAAGCAGTTCACCTCGAGCGTGAAGGAACGCGCCCTCGGGATCGAGGTGACCAAGCAGCTCAACCCGGGCCAGCAGGTCATCAAGATCGTCAACGAGGAGCTGACCGCCCTGATGGGCGGGGCCAGCGCGGGGATCACGTTCTCGCCGCGGCCGCCCACCGTGATCCTGATGGCGGGCCTGCAGGGCTCCGGCAAGACGACCGCCACGGCGAAGCTCGCGAAGCTCCTCAAGGAGCAGAACAAGTCCTCGGTGGCCGTCGCGGCCTGTGACGTCTATCGCCCCGCGGCCGTCGAGCAGCTGATCAAGGTCGGCGCGCAGGCGGGCGCCACGGTCTACGAGCAGGGCACCGACAAGGACCCGGTCGACATCGCCGGCTGGGCGCTCGACCAGGCCAAGCGCGACGGCAAGGACGTGCTGATCGTCGACACGTCCGGTCGCCTGCACGTCGACGAGGCGCTGATGCAGGAACTGGCGAACATCAAGAAGCGCGTCAAGCCGCACGTCGTGCTCCTGGTCGTCGACGCGATGACCGGCCAGGATGCCGTCAACGTCGCCGAGCAGTTCGCCGAGGTCGCGCAGTTCGACGGCGTGATCCTCTCCAAGCTCGACGGCGACGCCCGCGGCGGCGCCGCGCTGAGCGTCAAGGCGGTGACCGGCAAGCCGATCCTGTTCGCCTCCACCGGTGAGAAGCTCGGGGACTTCGAGCGCTTCCATCCGGACCGGATGGCACAGCGCATCCTCGGCATGGGCGACGTCCTGTCGTTCATCGAGAAGGCCGAGCAGCAGGTCGACCAGGACGAGGCCAAGGAGCTCGAGCGCAAGCTCCGCAAGAACCAGTTCACGCTCGAGGATTTCCTCGACCAGCTCAAGAAGATCCGCAAGATGGGGCCGCTGACCTCGCTGCTCGGGATGATGCCGGGCCTCGCCGGTCACCAGCTCTCGAAGATGAACGTGGACGAGAAGGAGCTCGACCGCGTGGAGGCGATCGTGCTGTCGATGACGGCCTACGAGCGGCGGCACCCCGAGCTGATCAAGGGCTCACGCCGGCTGCGGATCGCCAAGGGCTCGGGAACGACCGTCCAGCAGGTCAATCAGCTCGTCAAGCAGTTCGAGCAGATGCGCAAGATGATGCGCGGGCTCTCGTCGGGCAAGATGCCCGACATCGGGCAGCTCATGCGGCAGCGCTGACCGGCGACTCGTCGGAGTTCGCTATCCTGCCGCGCCGATATGGCAGTCAGCATGCGACTTACCCGCGTCGGCGGAAAAAAGGATCCCCAGTGGCGGGTGGTCGTTGCCGACCGCCGTTCCCCGCGGGACGGCAGGTTCATCGAGACGCTCGGGCGGTACAACCCGCAGACCGAGCCGTCGACCATCGTTCTCAACGAGGAACGCATTCTCCACTGGCTCAGCAAGGGTGCACAGCCCTCGGAGCCGGTCCAGAAGCTCCTCAAGACCCAGGGCATCAAGCCCGCCAACGTCTAGCGCTCCGTGCGCGAGCTGCTCGAGTACCTCGCGCGGCTTCTCGTCGATCACCCTGACGGGGTGAAGGTCGAGGAGTTCGAAGAGGACGACGGCACGCTGGTGCTGGAGCTCTCGGTGGACGAGGATGACTACGGACAGGTCATCGGACGTGGAGGACGTACCGCCCAAGCCCTCCGCACGGTCGTC
Source organism: uncultured Solirubrobacteraceae bacterium (assembly GCA_963848475.1). Classification (GTDB taxonomy): domain Bacteria; phylum Actinomycetota; class Thermoleophilia; order Solirubrobacterales; family Solirubrobacteraceae; genus Solirubrobacter. The sequence goes on from CAWKDW010000020.1 coordinate 772,896, forward strand.
AAGGCCGCCGCGGTCAAGGACAACCGGCGCGTCCTCCTCGACATCGTCGAGTGACGCCCTGCTGGTCGGCCGCGTCGGCCGCCCGCACGGACTCGACGGTTCCTTCTATGTGATCGACCCCCGCCCGCAGTTGCCTGCGGGCGACGGCATGGTCGGCGTCGAGGGCGCCATGCGGCGCATCGTGCGCCGCTCCGGCACCGATATCCGCCCGATCATGCGGCTCGAGGGTTCGACCTCCCGTGACGACGCCTTGGCGTTGCGCGGCGCGGAGCTCACGATCCCGCGCGACGACGGGATGCTCGAAGAGGGCGAATACTGGGCGGAGCAGCTCGAGGGTTGCGCCGTGGTCGACGGAGAGGTCGCCATCGGGTTCGTGCGCCGCATGCGCGCGCTGCCGAGCGTCGAGGTGCTCGAGGTCGACCGGCCGGACGGCTCGGAGCTGCTGGTGCCGATGGTGGGCGACTGCATCCGCTCGATCGACGTCGAGGCGCGGCGGATCGACGTCGACCTGGGCTTCCTCGGTGAAGGCTGACGTCTTCACGCTGTTCCCGCAGTGGTTCGACTGGTTTCGCACGCAGCGTCACGTCGAGAACGCACTCGCGCTGGGGCACGAGGTCGAGGCGGTCGATTTCCGCGAGACGACGCCCCTGAAGTGGCGACAGGTCGACGACACGCCCTTCGGCGGCGGGGCCGGCATGGTGCTGCGCGTCGACGTGATGGAGGCGGCGCTGCGGGCGCGCTACGGGGTCGACCCGGTCGAGTTGCCGTCGCGCCGGCGCGTGATCGCATTGACGCCCGCGGGGCGACTGCTCGACGACGCCCTGGCGCTGGAGCTGGCCGCTGAGCCGGAGCTGACGCTGCTGTGCGGTCGCTACGAAGGCTTCGACGAGCGCATCCTCGAGCACTTCGTGACCGAGCAGGTCTCGATCGGCCGCTACGTGCTCGCCGGCGGCGAGCTGGCCGCGATGGTCGTGCTCGACACCGTCCTGCGCAAGCTGCCGGGTGCGCTGGGCGCGGAGGCCTCGGCGTTGGAGGAGTCGTTCTCCGAAGCCCTGGATGGCGCGCCCGAGTACCCGCACTACACGCGGCCCGCGGACTGGCGCGGCTGGGGGGTCCCGGAGGTTCTGCTGTCGGGCCATCACGCCCGCGTCGATGAGTGGCGGCGGGAGCAATCACGGCAGCGCGGTGCCGGTCCGCTACCATGATCGACCGCCCGCGAGGACCTTCCTTGCTGGCCATTCCTAAGCCATGAGCACCGTAATCGACTCCCTCGAGCGCACACAGCTGCGCCGCGTCCCCCGCTTCCAAGCCGGCGATCGCGTCAAGGTCCACTTCCAGGTCATCGAGGGCACGCGGCGCCGCACGCAGGTCTTCGAAGGCGTTGTCATCAAGCGCCAGGGCGAAGGTGTGCGCGAGACCTTCACGGTCCGCAAGCAGTCCTTCGGCGTCGGCGTTGAGCGCACGTTCCCTGTTCACTCGCCGAAGATCGAAAAGATCGAAGTTGCCGCTCGCGGCGACGTCCGGCGCGCGAAGCTCTACTACCTGCGCGGCCGTGTCGGCAAGCGTGCCCGCGTTCGCGAGCGCCGCTACACGGGTCCGGAGGAGGTCGTCGAGCGCGGTCTGCTGTACGACCCTGCGGCGGAGGCGGCGGCTGCTGCCGACGCTGAAGTCCCCGGTGAGGCCGTTGACGAGCAGGCGCTCGTCGAGGCCGAGGTCGCTGAGACCACGGCGTCTGCTGACGCTGAGGCGGCGGCCACCGGTGAAGAGCAAGCCAGCTAGGGAGTACAAGGGCGTGGCGACCAAGAAGGGGTCGTCCTCGGCCTCGGGCTCCCTGCTCGAGCTGGTCATGATCGTCGCGGTTGCCCTGGGCCTCGCCCTGGGCATCCAGGCCTTCCTGGTCAAGCCGTACCGGATTCCGAGCGAATCCATGGTGCCGACGCTGCAGATCGGCCAGCGCGTGCTGGTCAACCGCATCGGCACCCGCTTCACGTCGCCGGATGTCGGCGACGTCGTCGTGTTCCACCCGCCGGCCGGGGCCGAGCAGGACAACACCTGCGGTTCCGGTCAGCCGCCCGCGGGCACGCCCTGCGACAAGCCGACCGCCGACCGCGCCGACGTCAACTTCATCAAGCGGATCGTGGCCGGTCCCGGCGACAAGCTGCGGATCGACGACGGCCGCGTGGTGTTGAACGGCAAGCTCCAGGAAGAACCGTTCGCCGAACCCTGCGGAGGGGGCGAGGGATGCGATTTCCAGACGGAGATCACGATTCCGGCCGGGCACTACTTCATGATGGGCGACAACCGTGGCTCCTCTGACGACAGCCGATTCTGGGGACCAGTCCCCGAGAAGTGGATCATCGGCAAAGCCTTCGCGACCTACTGGCCGCCGAAGCGCATCGGCCTCCTCTAAGAAGACCTCGGGCAGCCGCCTGTTCCGCTTCGACCGCGCGCTCGGCGTGCGGTTCGTGGCCGGTGCCGACGAAGCCGGCCGGGGCTGCCTGGCCGGGCCGCTCGTCGCGGCTGCCGTGCTGTTCGACTACGAGAGGCTCTCGTTGTCGGACCGGCGCTCGCTGAGCTTGCTCAATGACTCCAAGCAGCACAACTTGGAGATGCGCGAGATGCTCTACCCGCGGGTTCTGCGGGCGGCCACGCGCGTGGCGGTCACGTCGCGGTGTGTGCGCGGGATCGACGAGCGCGGGCTGCACAAGACGAACCTCGCCGCGCTCTCGGACACGCTACGCCGTGTCGGCGTCTCAGGCGGGATCTGCCTGTCGGACGGGTTCCCGGTGCCGCCGACGGGGTTCGAGCAGCGTCACGTCGTCGGCGGTGACGCGATGAGCGCGGCGATCGCCGCGGCGTCGGTGATCGCCAAGGTCACGCGCGATCGCTTCATGCAGCGGATGGAGGAGCGCTATCCGGGCTGGGAGTTCGCCGCCCACGTCGGCTACTCGACGCCCGAGCACCGGGCGGCGATCGCGCAGCTCGGCGTCTCGCCGCTGCACCGCATGTCGTTCCAGTCGATGGCCTACCAGCAGCTCGCGCTGTGATTTGTTGCACTTTCTCCGCTGATTTGTAACACCCGCGCGTAGATCCGTTTCTGGCCCCCCGCATAGCGTCGTGGGCCATGACAGACGTCCGGCACGTAGCGGGAAAGCGCGGCGAGGAACTCGCGGCTGAGCACTTCGTCCGCCTCGGCTTCGAGGTGCTCGCGCGCAACCACCGGACGCGGTTCGGGGAGCTCGATCTCGTCGTCTACGACGGCGCGACGCTCGTGTTCGTGGAGGTCAAGACACGCCGCGGCGAAGGGCGTGAGCCGTGGGAGAGCCTGCACGAGCGCAAGCAGTCCAAGGTGCGGCGGATGGCGATCGCCTGGCTGACGGAGGGGCCGGATCGACCGTATGGCGCCGAATTGCGCTTCGACGGCGTCGCCGTGCTGCTGGACGGCGCCGGTGAGCTGGTGCGGCTGGACCATCTCGAGGCGGCGTTCTGATGCTCGCCCGCGTGACGACCTTCGCGGTCGACGGGGTCGATGCCCGCCGGGTCTGGGTGGAGGCGGACATCCGCCAGGGCCTGCCGGCCTTCACGGTCGTCGGGCTCGCCGACAAGGCGGTGCGCGAGGCTCGGGAACGGGTGAGGGCGGCGATGGTCAACTCCGGCTTCGAGTTCCCGCTGCGACGGATCACGGTCAACCTCGCACCGGCGTACCTGCGCAAGGTCGGGCCGGCGTTCGATCTGCCGCTCGCCGTCGCGCTGCTCGTCGCGTCCTACCAGTTGGAGGGGGAGGCGATCGAGGGCTGCGCGGTCGTGGGCGAGCTGTCGCTGACCGGCGAGGTGCGGCCGGTGCGGGGCGCGCTGGCGGTGGCGGAGGGCGTCCGCCGGGCGGGCCTGCGGCGGCTCGTGCTGCCGCGTTCGCGGGCGCTGGAGGCCGCACTGGTGCCGGACATCGAGGTCCTCGGGGTCGAATCCCTGCAACAACTCGTCTCCACACTGCGGGGCGATACCGCGGCGCCTGCGCTGCCGGATCCCGAGCCCGACCCGGGCGAGCTCGAAGCCGAGCTGGCAGACGTCCGCGGTCACAACGGGCTCATCCCCGGGCTGGAAGTCGCCGCGGCGGGCGGCCACAACCTGTTTCTCCAGGGACCGCCGGGGACCGGCAAGACGATGATCGCGCGGCGGCTGCCGTCGATCCTGCCGCCGCTCGCGCCCGAGGAGGCGATCGAGGTGACGCGGATCCTGTCGGTCGCCGGCCTGCGCGGGTCGGCGGGCCTCGTCACGGTGCGTCCGTTCCGGGCGCCGCACCACACGGTCTCCGCCGCCGGCCTGGTCGGGGGCGCGAACCCGCCGCAGCCCGGCGAGGCGACGCTCGCCCATCGCGGGGTGCTGTTCCTGGACGAACTGTCCGAGTTCGCCCGCCCGAGCCTCGAGGCGCTGCGTCAGCCGCTTGAAGACGGCCACGTCACGATCGTGCGCGGCCAGCAGGTGATGGTCTTCCCGACGCGGTTCATGCTCGTCGCCGCCTCCAATCCGTGTCCGTGCGGTCTCGGCGGCTCGCGCTGTCAGTGCTCGCAGGCCGATCTCGCCCGCCACCGGCGGCGTCTCTCGGGCCCGCTGCTGGACCGCATCGACATCCTGATGCGGGTGGAGCGCCCGCCGGCGGACGCGCTGCGCCGCCAGGTCGCGCCGGAGTCCGCCGCGGTCCGCCAGCGCGTGATCGTGGCACGCGAGCGTCAGGTGCACCGGCTCGCCGGTCAGCCGGAGACCTGCAACGCCCAGCTCACCTCGCGCCAGATCCGCGAGCTGGGCCAGGTCACGCCGAGCGCTCTGCGCCTGCTCGGCGAGCTCTACGACCGCCACGCGCTCTCGGCCCGCGGGCACACGCGAATCCTGCGCGTCGCGCGCACCGTCGCCGACCTCGACGGCTCCGACGTCGTCGGCCCCGAGCACGTCAGCATCGCCGCGAGCCTCCGCTTCGACGACGCGATCCAGCTCGCGGAGGCGGCGTGATCCCCGCGGCCGGCCTCCCGGCGCCGCGACTGCGGTGCGCTGATCGCGGGAAGCGCGATCAGAACGATTCGGCCTGGCAGCTCGTCGCGCCCCGCCCGCGCGCCGCCGCGTCGCTCCGGCCGCCGTCTCGCCGGCCGCGCCCGCGCCGCGGGCTTGTCGTGAGCGAGGAACGGTCATGACGGCCTGCGACGACTGCCTGCGCCGGACCGACCTGATCGCGGCGCTCGCCGGGCGGTTGCAGGTCGAGTTCAAGCAGCGGACGGCGCCGGGCCGCGTGCTCGCCCTGCCCGAAGAGGACCTGCTCGAGCTCGGCGCGCCCGAGGTTCGGCGGCGCTACGCGGCGTTCGACGCGCCCGCCGCCCGGGGGCGGGCCTCGGCGGCCGGGTGCAAGACCGTGTGCCGCTGCCGCGACGCCTACCCGGAGCGGCTGCGCGACCTCGCCGATCCGCCGGCGGTGCTGCACGTGCTCGGGTCGGTGGACGCGCTGCGCAGCGAGGACGCGATCGCCGTGGTCGGCGCGCGGCGCGCCTCGTCCTACGGGCTCGAGGTCGCCCGAGCGCTCGGGCGTGGCCTGTCGGCGGCACGCGTGCCGGTCGTCTCCGGGCTCGCCCTGGGTGTGGACTCGGCGGCGCACGCCGGCGCGCTGGAGGCCGCGGGAAGCACGATCGGGGTGCTCGCGGCGAGCGCCCACGTCGCCTACCCGGCCCGGGGGTGGAGGCTGCACGCGGCCGTCGCGGAGCGCGGAGCGGTGATCTCCGAGCTGCCGCCGGGCGCGCAGGCGCAGCGCTGGTGCTTCATCGCCCGCAACCGCATCATCGCCGCGCTGGGTGCCGCGACGGTCGTCGTCCAGGCCACCGAGCGCTCGGGCTCGCTGACGACCGCGGACTTCGCGGCGGAGCTCGGCCGCGCCGTCGGCGCCGTCCCCGGACCGGTCACCTCGCGCCTGTCCGCGGGCACGCACGGGCTGATCCAGTCGGGCGCGCCGCTGATCGGCGATACCGCCGACGTCCTCGAACTGCTCGCCGGCGCGACCGGCCGCGTGTTCGACGAGCGCGAGGTTCCCCAGGTTGCCTTGACCCCGCCGCTGCGAACGCTGCTGGAGGCCGTCGAGGACGGGCGCGGCTCGCTGACCGAGCTGGCGGAGACGCCCGAGGCAGGCGCGCGCCGCGCTCGGCGGGCTGGGCGAGCTCGAGCGGCTGGGCCTCGTCCGCCGCGGCTTCGGCGGCCGCTGGGAGCGGGCAGCATGACCGTCACGCCGCACGCGAATCGCGGCCACGCGCCCGCGTCGCGATCTCGCGCCGCCGCGCCCGCGTGAGCGCGCTCGCCGCTCGGGTGCGCGCGGGCGAGTGGTCGCTTAGGCACCTATCCGGTGCTTTTGTGACCACTCGTCGATTCGAGCCTTCCAGATCAGCGAAGGACCCAGGTGTCCTTCGCCCCGCCGTTCTGTGAGGAGTTGACGACGAGGGCGCCCTCGGAGCGGGCGACGCGGGTGAGACCGCCGGGCAGCACGCGTGGGCGGACGCCCTCGCCGAGGAAGACGAACGGACGGAGGTCGATATGACGCGGCGCGAGGCCGCCGCCTTCGACGACGGTCGGGTGGGTGGAGAGCATCACCATGCGCTGGGCGATCCAGGCGCCGGGGTCGGCGATCACCGCGGCGCGGGTGGCGTCGATCTCCGCGCGGGTCGAGCGCGGGGCGATCAGGACGCCGACGCCGCCGTGGCCGGCACGGGGCTTGAGCACGAGCTCGTCGAAGACGTCGAGCGCCTCTTCGAGCTGGGCGGGCTGGGCGAGGTCGTAGGTCGGGACGGAGCGAAGGACGGGCTCTTCGCCGACGTAGAAGCGGATCATGTCCTCGACGTAGGCGTGGGTGAGCTTGTCGTCGGCGACGCCGGTGCCGAACTGGTTGACGAGCCCGAGCAGGCCGCGCTTGGCCGGCTCGCTCAGCATCCGGCCGATGTCGGAGTCCAGGCGGTCGGCGTTGGTGCGGCGGTAGATGACGTCGATGCGGCGCGCTTCGCGCAGGCCGCGCTCGCGCAGCCAGAGGTGGCCGCCGCGGAGCTCGAGCTCGTCGGGCTCGGCGAGCGGGATGCCGAGCTGGCGCGAGAGCCAGGCGTGCTCCCAGTAGGCGGAGTTGTGCTCGCCGTCGGTCAGCACCGCGGCCTGGGGCGCGCGATGCCCACGGGCGCTCTCCGGGGCGACGGCGCGCAGCGTGTCGGCCAGCAGGTCGATCTCGCCGTCCAGCGGCCGGGGCCGCGCACCGGGCGGGACGGAGATGTGCTCGAGCAGGGCCCGGCGGGTGGCGTGCAGGTAGGCGAAGCCGCTGGGCGTGCGGACGTTGTCCTCGAGCACGAGCCACTCGCCGTCGTGGTCGCGCACGAGGTCCAGGCCGGCGACGCCGATCCAGATGCCGCCCGGTGGCTTGACGCCGCGCATCGCCGGCTCGTAGTAGTCGGCGGAGCGGATCACCTCGGGCGGCACGATGCCCTCGGCCACGATCCGCTGCTCGCCGTAGACGTCGGCCACGAACGCGTTCAGCGCGCGGACGCGCTGGGCCAGGCCGCGCTTGACCGGCTCCCAGTCGGCGGCGGTGATCACGCGCGGGACGGGGTCGACGTAGAACTCGAGGTCGCCCTCCATCGAGGAGAAGCGCACGCCGGCGCGCTTGAGCGAGCGGCCGATCCGGCCCGGCAGCTCCGCGGGATCGGCCTGCAGGACCGCTTCGAGGCCGGCGCGGGCGAAGGGACGCGGGGTTCCGTCGGCGCCGAAGGCCTCGTCGAAGACACCGTCGCTCACCGGGTAGCCGGCGAGCCGGTCGTCCGCGCGCGTTGGGGCCATCGACTGGAGCCTGACAGAACGCGGCTGGAGCGCGCCCCGACACCCGGTCCTAATGTGAGTGCGATGCCCCGACCGATACCCGCCGTGCTCTCGATCGCCGGCTCGGACTCCGGCGGCGGCGCCGGCATCCAGGCTGACCTGAAGGCCTTCGCGCGCTGCGGCGTCCATGGGATGACCGCGATCACGGCGCTGACCGCCCAGAGCACGGTCGGGGTGACCGGGATCCATCCGGTGCCGGCCGCGTTCATCGTCGAGCAGGTCGTGACCGTCGCGGACGACATCGGCGTCGACGCGGTGAAGATCGGCATGCTCGCGAACGCCGAGACGGTGCGGGCGGTCCGGGACGCGCTCGGTCACTTAGGCGACAGCGTGCCAATCGTGATTGACCCCGTGATGGTCGCCGAGTCCGGCGCGGTACTGCTCGACGACACAGGCGCGCGCGGCGATCGTCGAACGAGCTGCTGCCGCTCGCGACGGTGATCACGCCGAATCTGCCCGAGGCGCGGGTGCTCGCCGGGCGACCGTACGACGACGTCGAGGAGCTCGCGCGGGCGCTGCACGCGCTGGGGCCGAAGAACGTCGTCGTGACCGGCGGACACCGCGACGAGGTGACCGACGTGTTCTTCGACGGGACGACGATCACGCTGCTGCCGGGGGCGCGCCACCCCGACGGCGCGGCGCATGGATCGGGCTGCACGCATTCCAGCGCGCTGGCCGCCCACCTGGCGCTCGGGTACAGCCCGCTCGAGGCGGCGCGGGCCGCGAGGGCGATCGCCTCCGACGCGGTGCGGGACGGCCTGCGGGGCATCGGCGAGGGCCCCGGGCCGGTTAACGCCCTCGGGACGGCCGCCCGTTCGCTGACCGAAGCCCGGCCGCTGGCATCAGGCGCCGAGGCGCCCGGCGCCGCGTGACATAATGCGGTTATGAAGTTCCTGCGCATGCGCCCGGGATACGGCGAGCAATTGATCGCCGAGGGTGACGTCGAGGTCGGCGAGGACGAGCAGCGGCTCGTCGCGGAGTTTCGCCGCCAGCTCGAGCAGGGCATGTGGGCCGCGATTCCGGTGGAGACCGAGTCCGGCAGAAGAGAGGCCGAGATGGTGCACGCGTTCGAAGAGATTCCGCGTGACGCCGGCCGCGTGATCTTCTTCCCGCGCGCAGCGGGCGGAGCGCAGTAAGCACCGCGGTGACCGTCGCCCTCTGTGCCACGGCGATCGTCGTCATCGCGCTCCTCTGGGAGGTCATGCTCCCCTACGTCCAGCGCCGCATGGAGCGCCGCCGCGCCCAGAGGGCCGCGCGGGGCACCGGCGAGGTCGCCGCGTACGACCCCGGCCGCGAGCGGCGCGCCGAACAGCGCGCCCGCGAGCTGCTGAAGTCGTGCGTGAACGACGAGGAGTGGGAGATGTACCGCGACCTGGGGCTGATCCGGGTCTGGGGCGGCGAGTCGCTGGACAAGGAGCTGCGCGGCGTCCCGTACGCGTACCTGATCTACCCGCACAAGCCGATCGTCGCCTACCTGCCGCAGACCAGCCGGCTGCTCAACGAGTACTGCGTCGAATTCCCGGACGAGTCCAAGCCCTACGGCAGCGCGCGGCTGCCCGACTCCGACGACGTGCTGGCCAAGTGGATGGCGCTCAAGGGCGACGAACGGCGCCTGATCTCCAGCGCGAACATGCACCTCCCTGGCCGCCAGGTGGACCCGCGGCAGGTGCAGCGCGACATCTGGCGCCTCGGGCGCTGGGAACGCGAGCGCCTGGAGCGTCATCGCCGGGCGTCCAGCGGCGCCGCGTAGACTCGGCGGTATGTCCGCCGCCGGAAACGGTCACTTCGACCTCAAGCATCGTTCACGCGCACTCACCGAGGGTCGCGACCGCGCGGCCGCGCGGGCGTACCTGAAGGGCATCGGCTACGACGACGAGGCGCTGAGCAAGCCGATCATCGGCGTCGCGAACACGTGGATCGAGACGATGCCGTGCAACTTCCACCTGCGCGCGCTCGCCAAGCACGTCAAGGACGGCATCAAGGCCGCCGGCGGCACGCCGATGGAGTTCAACACGGTCGCGATCTCCGACGGGATCACGATGGGCACGAGCGGGATGAAGACGAGCCTCGTCTCCCGCGAGGTCGTCGCCGACAGCATCGAGCTCGTCACGCTCGGTCACCTCTTCGACGCGGTCATCTGTCTGTGCGCCTGTGACAAGACGATCCCCGGCACCGTGATGGCGCTCGCGCGCCTCGACGTCCCCGGCGTGATGCTCTACGGCGGCTCGATCCCGCCCGGGCATTACAAGGGCAAGGACATCACGATCATGGACGTCTTCGAGGCCGTCGGCGCCAACGCGGCGGGCAAGATCACCGATCAGGACCTGGCCGACATCGAGGCCGCGGCCAGCCCGGGCGCCGGCGCCTGCGGCGGCCAGTACACCGCCAACACGATGGCGATGGCCTTCGAGATGATGGGCATCAGCCCGATCGGCCCGAGCCTCGTCCCCGCCCAGGACGTCACCAAGTCCCAGGTCGCCTTCGCGGCCGGCGAGCTCGTGATGGACGTGCTCAGGCGCGGCCAGAAGCCGAGCGACCTGATCACCCGCGAGTCGCTCGAGAACGCGATCCTCGCGGTCGCGGCCTCCGGCGGCTCGACCAACGGCGTCCTGCACCTGCTCGCCGTCGCGCGGGAGATGGGCGTGCCGCTGGACATCGACGACTTCGACCGGATCGCCGAGAGCACCCCGAGCCTCTGCGACCTCAAGCCGGGCGGGCGCTTCGTCGCCACCGACCTGCACGCCGCCGGCGGCACCGCGGTCCTGGCCAAGCGCCTGAAGGAGCTCGGCCTGCTGCACGAGACCGCGCCGACCGTCACCGGCAAGAGCATCGGCCAGCACGCCGACGAAGCACAGGAGGCCGAAGGCCAGGAGGTCATCCGCCCGCTGGAGAACCCGATCAAGAAGACCGGCGGGATCGCGATCCTGCGCGGCAACCTCGCGCCCGAGGGCAGCGTGGTCAAGCTCTCCGGCCACGAGCGCCGCCTGCACAGCGGTCCGGCGCGCGTCTTCGAGGGCGAGGAGGCCACGATGGCCGCGGTCACGAGCGGTCAGATCAACCCGGGCGACGTCATCGTGATCCGCAACGAGGGCCCCGCCGGCGGCCCCGGCATGCGCGAGATGCTGGCGGTCACCGCGGCGATCGTGGGGGAGGGCCTCGGCGACTCCGTGGCGCTGATCACCGACGGCCGCTTCTCCGGCGCCACGCGCGGGTTCATGGTCGGCCACGTCGCGCCCGAGGCCGTCCACGGCGGCCCGATCGCCGCCGTCCAGGAGGGCGACACGGTCACGATCGACGTCGACAACCGCCGCCTGGATCTCGACGTCAGCGACGAGGAGCTGCAGCAGCGCCTCGCGGCCTACGAGCCCCCGGAACCGACGGTCACCCGCGGCGTCCTGGCCAAGTACGCCGCGCTGGTCTCGAGCGCCTCCGAGGGCGCGATCACGCTGCCGACGAAGGCGCCGGCACCGGTTCGGCAATGAAGTCGCTGAGCAGGCCGTTGAAGCGCGACGGCCGCTCGAGCATGGCGAGGTGCCCGGTGTCGTCGAAGACCTCGAGCCGGGCATTGGAACCGATCAGGCGCTCGAACTCGTAGGCGTCGTCGACCGGGATCAGGATGTCGTTGCGCCCCCAGACGATCATCGTGGGGATCTCGATCTCGGGCAGCCGGTCGCGGAACGAGTAGCCCAGCACGGCGTCGAGGCCGCCGACGAAGCCGGCCGACCCGGCACCGACGACGAGCTCGGAGGCCAGCGGCACCGACAGCTTCTCCGGGTAGCGGATCACGAGCTGCAGCGCCGCGCGTCGCAGCCGCGGCCGGTTGACCACCGGCAGCTGCTTGGCGCCGGTGCGCGCCGCGCCGACCGCCATCAGCCGCCCGATCGCCATCACCGGCTCGCGCCACATGTTCTCGGCCGAGATCCCGGCGGCGGAGATCAGGACGAGCTTGCGCACCCGGGTCGGGAAGGCGAGCGCCAGCTCGGCGCCGATGAAGCCACCCATCGAGTTTCCGATCACGACCGGGTTCGAGATCTCGAGCCGCTCGCAGAGCGCGTCGATCACGCGGGCGAAGCCCTGGATCGAGATCCGCCCCGCGGGCATCTCCGAGCCGCCGAAGCCCGGCAGGTCGGGCGCGACGACCCGGAAGCGATCCATGAACGCCGGCAGGTTGAGCAGCCAGTTCTGCCACAGCCCGCCGAGCCCGTGCAGGAACAGCAGCGGCGGACCGTCGCCACCGCTGTCGATCACGTTCATGCGGCGGCCGAGGACGAGCTCCTCGCGCGTGATCGCGGGCCAGTCGATCGTCGTCCAGGTCGAGTCGTCCCCGTCCGCGTACGTCGGGTCCGGCTGCGAGCGGAGAAACGCGTTGGCGGGGAGCGCCCGTACCTGCCCGATGAACCCCGGCACGCCGCTACCGTACCAGCGGCCGTGCGCCTCGCGATCGACATCGACTCGACGCTGCATCCCTACTGGGACCAGCTGGCCGAGATCGCCCGGCGCCGCTTCGGCGTCGAGCTGCCCTACGACAGCCAGTACACGTGGGCGATCGACCGCCTGAAGCCCGAAGCAGCTGCAGGCCTGCGTGGAGGAGACCCACCGCGCCGAGCACGTCCTCGTCGCCGAGCCGTACCCGGGCGCCGTGGAGACGATCCAGGCCTGGCACGAGCAGGGCCACTTCATCCACATCACGAGCCACCGCGCGGTCGACGCGCACCCGCACACGAGCGAATGGCTCGACCGGATCGGGCTCCCGCACGACGAGCTGTACTGCTCCTACGACAAGATCGCCCGCTGCCTGGAGATCGGGATCGACGTGCTGATCGACGATTCGCCGGTGAACCTGACGCGCGCCGTCGAGGTCGGGATCACGGCGGCGACGCTCGAGCACCCCTGGAACCGCGACACTGAAGGCGTGATCAGCGCACCGGACTGGGCCACGCTGGCGAAACGCCTCGAGCCGGTGCTCAGTTGAGCGACGAGCCGCGCCAGCTGCCCGCGCCGCCCGCGCACCGCGCGCTACCTGCCGGCGATCGAGCCCGAGCGCCAGGTCACCGACTGGGGCCGCTCCGAGCGCGTCGAGTCGGTGCTCGACAAGACGGTCATCGAGTTCCTCTACCACTACTGGTTCCGGGTCGCGGTCGAGGGCATCGAGCACGTCCCGTCCAGCGGCGGCGCCCTGCTGGTCTCAAACCACGCCGGCGCGCTCCCGCCCGACGCGGTGATGATCGCCAAGGCGATCAAGACCGAGCACGCGCGCCCGCGTCCGCTGCACCTGACCGTCGAGCACTTCTTCAAGGGCTACCCAGGGCTCTCCATGCTCGTCTCCAAGCTCGGCGGCGTTCCCGCGCACCCCGCGAACGTGCACCGGCTGCTCTACGACGAGGAGCAGCTCGTACTCGTCTTCCCGGAGGGCCGCAAGGGCACCGAGAAGCTCTACAAGGATCGCTACCAGCTGCGGCGCTTCGGCCGCGGCGGCTTCGTCGAGTCCGCGATGCGGGCCACGCGCCCCGATCGTCCCGGTCGCCGTCGTCGGCGCCGAGGAGGCGATGCCGGTCTTCGCGCAGCTCAACCCGCTCAGAAGCTCACCGGCCTGATCTATTTCCCCGTCACGCCGACGTTCCCGCTGCTCGGCCTGCTCGGCGGCGTCGCCTACCTGCCGTCGAAGTTCTTCATCCGCTTCCTGGAGCCGATCCCCACCGACCAGTGGGGCGACGAGCCGTGGGAGGACACGGGCCTGGTGCAGACGGTCGCCGAGGAGGTCCGCGCCCGGATCCAGGAGGAGCTCTACGAGATGCTCGCGCTGCGCGGCTCGGTCTGGCTCGGATGACGATGAGCCGGCGCGTGCTGATCACCGGGATCTCCAGCTACTGGGGCGGTCGCCTGGCGCAGGTGCTCGAGCGAGACGAGGACGTCGACGTGATCATCGGCGTCGCGCCCGAGGACCCGTCGTGCGAGCTGCAGCGCACGGAGTTCGTGCGCGTCGGGACCCAGCACGCGCTCCTGCGCAGGATCGTCCACGCGGCCGAGATCGACACGGTGATCGACACGCGCCTGGTCGTCGATTCGGTGATGGCCCCGCAGCGCGTCGCGCACGAGATGAACGTGCTCGGGACGATGAACGTCCTGGCGGCGTGCGGCGGGCCGGATTCGCCGGTGAGCAAGGTCGTCTTCAAGTCCTCCGCGCACTACTACGGCTGCGAGCGCGACGACCCGTCGTTCTTCACCGAGGACATGCGGCGCCCGCACGAGCCGCAGACCTGGCTGGAGTCCGACATCGTCGAGGCCGAGCACGCGGTGCAGGACTTCGCGGCCCGCAACAGCGACGTCACGGTCACCACGCTGCGCTTCTGCAACGGGCTCGGACCGGACCTGCGGACATCGCACAGCGCGCTGCTGGGGCTGCCCGCGGTCCCCGGCATCCTCGGCTTCGACCCGCGCTATCAGTTCATCGGAGAGGACGACATCGTCGGCGCGCTGCACCATGCGGTGCTCAACGACCTGCCGGGGATCTACAACGTCGCGCCGGACGGCGTGCTGGCGCTCTCGGAGATCGCGGGCCTGCTCGGCAAGTCGTTCGCCCCGCTGCTGCCGCCCTGGGGCACGTCGCTGGCGACCCGCGGCACGCGACTGCTCGGCATCCGCGTCCCCGACGAGGTGCGCCAACAGTTGCGCTACGGCCGCGGGCTGGACAACCGCAAGTTCAAGCAGGCCGGCTACCGTTTCACGCTCACGACGCGTGAAACGGTGCAGGACTTTGCCGCGTCTCTGCGCCTTAAACCGCTCCGCGACGAGTGGCGCGGCGCCATATCGCTACGAGCGCGAGGTCGAGGAATTCCTCCGCTGGTCCCCGAGCGTGCGCCGCGACGAGTCAGGCAGCTGACGTGTAAGAGGACTTGCAGGCCTAGCCGCACCGCCGCGCGGGTCCCTACCATCTTTGGCAACCGATGCGCATCCGACTCATTATTCTCGTCGCCTTCGTGGCGGTCGTGGGCGTCGGCGTCGTCGCCGGCACGTACTTCTACGACGACTCCAAGAAGAACCTGATCGCCGAGGGCGTGAAGGTCAACGGCGTCCCGATCGGCGGTATGACGCGGGCGCAGGCGGAGAAGAAGCTCTCCGCGACGCTGCTCGCCCCGCTCGATCGCCCGGTCAAGGTCTCCTACAAGGACCGCACCTTCACGCTGTCGCAGAAGGCGGCCGCGATCGGGATCGACATCCGCGGCTCGGTCGACAAGGCGCTCGCCCGCTCGCAGGAGGGCGACATGTTCTCCCGCTCGTGGCGCAACCTGCGCAACCAGGAGATGAACACCGAGCTCGCCGCCGAGGTGAGCTGGAACAAGCCGTCGGTCGACAAGCTCGTCAAGCGCGTGCGCAAGGCGCTCGAGAGTAAGCCCGTGGACGCCAAGGTGGATCTCTCCAAGGGCCAGATCGACGAGTCGGGGTCCAAGACGGGCCTGCGCGTGAAGTACAACACGCTGGCCAAGGAGGTCGAGAAGACCCTCCTCGAGCCGGGCAACACGCAGACCGTCAAGGTCAAGACGACGGTCGTGCAGCCGAAGGTCTCGACCAAGGATCTCGCGACGAAGTACCCGGCGGTGCTGATCGTCGACCGCGGCAGCTTCAAGCTCACGCTCTACAAGAACCTCAAGAAGGCCAAGACGTACGGGATCGCGGTCGGCCAGGTCGGCCTCGACACGCCGGCCGGGCTCTACTCGATCCAGAACAAGGCCGTCAACCCGGCCTGGCACGTCCCCAACTCCGACTGGGCGGGCGACCTGGCGGGGAAGGTGATCGCCGGCGACGACCCGTCGAACCCGATCAAGGCCCGCTGGATGGGGATCTACGACGGTGTCGGCGTGCACGGCACGTCCGATGACGCGTCGATCGGTTCCGCCGCCTCGCACGGCTGCATCCGCATGCACGTGCCGGACGTCGAGGAGCTCTACGACGAAGTTCCCGTCGGCGCTCCGATCTACATCGCCTAAAGCAGAGCTTCGGGGGGCGACAGCCCCCCGCTGCATGTCAGCCGGTGAACGTCTCGCCGGTCCATGGCGACGGGGAGATCGGCTTGTCCCCGCCGTCGACGTCATCAGGCGCCACTTCCTCCCATCCCCCCTCTATGAGGGAGGCATGGTGGTCGGAGTGGCGAATGCAGAGTGTGCCGATGAAGACACCTCTGGTCTGCTTACGCATCACCGCGTACCACAGCGTGCTCGCGTCGCGGTCTCCGCGCACCGGGTGCCAGGGGCGCGGAGGCGGGTCGACGCCGTTGGCGATGCCGGTCGCCACGAGCTGGTTGAGCGTGGTGACCTGACCCGTGGACGTGTCGATGAAAAAGGCGCTCACGCCCACCCAGGGTACGGCGGCCGTGTCTGAGCCCTGGCGCGCCGCCCTGCGGAGGTTCGACGCCGACCTGCAGCGCCGCGGCGCCGCCGAGCGCACGCGCCGCGCCTACGGGACCGACGCGGCCGAGCTCGCGGCCTGGGCGACCGCGAACGGGCTCAGCCCGACCGAGGTCGACTACAAGGTCCTGCGCCGCTGGGCCGCCCGCCTCTCCCAGCGGGGTGCCGCCCCCCGCACGATGGCGCGCAAGCTCGCGTCGATCCGGAGCCTCTTCCGCAGCCTGCTCGAGCACGGCGAGGTCGCGTCCAACCCGGCCGACCTGCTGCCGGCGCCGCGGCTGCCGCAGACGCTGCCGACGACGCTCAAGCCCGCCGACGTCGCCGCATTGCTGGAGCGCATCCCGGCCTCGACGCCGCTCGAGCAGCGCGACCGCGCGCTCTTCGAGCTGGCCTACTCGAGCGGTCTGCGCGCGGAGGAGCTCGTCGACCTCGACCTCAAGAGCATCGACTTCGACGCCGAGCAGGTGCGCGTGGAGGGCAAGGGGTCCAAGACGCGCTTCGTGCCGGCCGGCGAGCACGCGCTGCGGTCGATCGCGGCCTACCTGGAACGGGCCCGTCCAGCGCTCGTGGGCGCCGACGCCGAGAGCGCGCTGTTTCTCTCCAAGAGCGGCCGCCGGCTCTCCACCTCCGACGTCCGGCGACGGCTGCGCGTATGGGCGCGCCACGCCTCGACGCAGACCGGCGTGCATCCGCACGCACTCCGTCATTCCTTCGCAACCCACCTGCTCGAGGGGGGCGCGGATCTCCGCGCGATCCAGGAGATGCTCGGTCATGCGAGCATTTCGACGACCCAGGTCTACACTCGGGTAGAGTCCGCTCGGCTGCGAGCGGCGTACGCGAAGAGCCATCCGCGGGCTTAAGGGGCCTCTCTGGAGACCAACGTTAAAGCGATCGAGCTAAAGGACCTGTGGCGTCGGTATAAGACCGACGGCGATAACAAGGCCCGTGAACAGCTCGTCGTTGCCTACTCACCACTGGTCAAGTACGTCGCGGGACGCATGTCGTCCGGGCTGCCGGCGCATGTGGAAGAGGCCGATCTCATCTCCTATGGGTTGCTGGGCCTGATCAACGCGATCGAGCGGTTCGACCTCTCGCGCGAGATCAAGTTCGAGACCTACGCGATCACGCGCATCAAGGGCGCGATCATCGACGAGCTGCGCGCACTCGACTGGGTGCCGCGGTCGGTCCGCGCCCGGGCCCGCGACATCGAGAGGGCCCACGCCAAGCTCGAGCACCAGCTGCACCGCACGCCGTCCGACGAGGAGATGGCGCGCGAGCTGAAGATCACCGTGGACGATTTCCAGGACGCGCTGGTCAAGATCTCGACGTCCACGGTCGTCGCGCTCGACGAGCTGTGGGCGGTCTCGGACTCCTCGGGCGACGCCGTCAGCCTGCTCGACACGCTGCACGACCCGGACGCTCCGGACCCTGAGCAGCTGCTCGCGCAGTCCGAGGTCAAGGATCGCCTGGCCGACGCGATCGCCGCCCTGCCCGAGCGCGAGAAGCTCGTGATCGCGCTCTACTACTACGAGAACCTGACGCTGCGAGAGATCGGCGAGGTTCTCGGCGTGACCGAATCGCGCATCTCCCAGCTGCACACGAAGGCCGTCCTGCGCCTGAAGTCCCGCCTGCAGGGCGACAACCTCAGGGACTGACCGCAAACCGACGCGCCTGGCGGTAGCGTTCACCTCCTCGCTGTCCCGAGGAGAGAGGATTGCCAGGCATGCCGCACGCCGCAGACAGGATCCGCAACGTGGCCCTAGTGGGCCACCGAGGGAGCGGGAAGACGTCGCTGCACGAGGCCTTGTTGTTCGAGGCCGGCGCGACGTCCAGGCTCGGCTCGGTGGCTGACGGTACGACGGTTTCCGATGCCGACGAGGACGAGAAGTCCCGCAACATGTCGATCTCCGCGTCGCTGGCCTCCTTCGAGTGGCGCGACGTCAAGGTCAACCTGATCGATACCCCCGGCGAACCGAGCTTCATCGCCGACGCCCTTGGCGCCCTGCGCGTGTGTGAGTCCGCGATCTTCGTCGTCAACGGCGTGATGGGCGTGGAGGTCTCGACCCGCCGCCTCTGGGAGCGCGCCCAGGAGCTGCGCGTCGCGCGGCTGGTCTACGTGAACATGCTCGATCGCGAGCGGGCCGACTTCTTCCGCGCGCTCGACTCGCTCAAGGAGGCCTTCGGGCCGCACGTCGTGGCCACCGAGATCCCGATCGGCGCGGAGCAGGAGCTGCGCGGCCTGATCGACCTCGTGGACATGAAGGCCTACGAGTACGCCGCCGACGGCACCTGCACCGAGATACCGATCCCGGACGACCTCGCCGAGACCGCGCAGGAGTACCGCGAGAAGCTGATGGACGAGGTCGCCGAGAACTCCGAGGCGCTGATGGAGCGCTATCTCGAAGGCGAGGACATCTCCCACGAGGAGATCGTCACCGCGCTCGAGGACGGCACCGACCACGGTCACATCTTCCCCGTCACCTGCGGCGTGGCGACCACCCGGCTGGGTGCGAACCGCCTCCTCGACGCGGTCTGCGACGACCTCCCGAGCCCCGTCCAGCACGGTGGCGTCGAGGTCGAGGAGGGCTTCACGCTCGAGTCCGACCCCGAGGGCGAGATGTTCGCCTACGTCTTCAAGACCCGCGCCGACCCGTTCGCGGGCCGCATCAACCTGTTCCGCGTCTATCAGGGCACGATGACGCACGACACGCAGGTGATGAACACGCGCACCCATCACAAGGAGCGCGTCGGCCAGTTGCTCGTGCCGCGCGGCAAGGAGGTCAGCCACGCCGACACCTTCGGCCCGGGTGACATCGGCGCCGTGGCCAAGCTGAAGGAGACGCACGCCGGCGACTGGCTCGCGGCGCGCGACCAGCCGATCCACATGCCGCGGATCAAGCTGCCGGCGCCGGTCATGGCCTTCGCGATGGAGCCCAAGAACAAGGGCGACGACGACAAGGTCCACACCGCCCTGCGCCGCCTGCAGGAGGAGGACCCGACGATCGACCTGCACCGCGACGAGCAGACCGGCGAGCAGATCGTCGCCGGCCTCTCGCAGATCCACGTCGAGGTGATCGTCGACCGCATGAAGAGCCGCTTCGGCGCCGAGGTCACGCTCAAGCCGCCGCGGGTGCCCTATCAGGAGACGATCCGCGGCTCGGCCAAGGCCCACGGACGCCACAAGAAGCAGACCGGCGGCCGCGGCCAGTTCGGCGACTGCCACATCGAGATCGAGCCGCTGGCCGGGGGCGACTTCGAGTTCGTCAACGCGATCAAGGGCGGCGTGATCCCGCACGGCTTCATCCCGGCCGTCGAGAAGGGCGTGCTCGAGGCGATGCAGCAGGGCGCCGTGGCGGGCTATCCGGTCAAGGGCGTGCGCGTGAAGCTCTTCGACGGCTCCTACCACACGGTCGACTCGTCGGAGATGGCGTTCAAGCTCGCGGGCTCGATCGCGATGCGCCAGGCGCTCGAGCAGGCCGGCGCGGTCCTGCTGGAGCCGATCATGCTCGTGTCCTGCTCGGTTCCCGACGATTCCGTCGGCGACGTGATGGGCGATCTCTCGTCCCGGCGCGGGCGCCCGCTGGGCACCGAGGCGGTGAGCGGCATGACCGAGGTCAAGGCCGAGGTGCCGATGAGCGAGATGCTCGCCTACGCCCCTGATCTGCGGTCGATGACCAGCGGCCAGGGCGAGTACACGCTCGAGTTCCTGCGCTACGAGGAGATCCCGGCGCACCTGGCGCAGAAAGTCGCCGAGAAGGCGCGCGAGGAAGCCGAAGCAGTCGCGGGGTAACGTCGGGCGAAAGGCTGCATTGGGGGCGAGGGTCCATTGCTACCCTCGCCCTCCGTCAATGGCCAGAACCAGGGACATCCGCACCAATCAGCTGGACATCGCGTGCGATGTCTGCGGACGTACCCTCCTGCGCGGCGAGCACGCGGAGCATTTCCTGGCCGGCGGCGAGCGCCGGATGGTCTGCGATCTCTGCACCGCCCGCGCGCAGCACGAGGGCTGGATCAGGGAGTCGGGCGCCGACGACCTCGAGATGCGCCACCCGCGCCACGAGGGCCGCTCGTTCATCGATCGGCTGCGCTCCGGGCGCCGCGAGCGCCCGTCGCGCGACCGGCTCGAGGACGAGGTCGAGCCGCAGGAGCCCGTCGAGCCGGCGCCGCCGCCGGAGGCCGCGCCGCGGCGCGAGCCGCCCCCGCCGCCGCGCCGCGAACCGCCGCGGCGCGAGTCGCGCAGCCACATCCGCGCGGTCCCGACCAACGCGGAACTCAAGATGCAGCGCGCGATCGACGTCTTCAACGCCTCCGATCACACGCGCACGGTGGGCGGCGTGGCCCGCTCGCTCGGTGCGCCCGGCGTCTGCGTGCGCCCGCGCGTGGACCGCCCGGCCGTCGTCTCGATCACCGTCATGTGGGAGCTGTCCTGGTACCGCTTCGAGGTCGATCTCTCCGACGAGGCGGGCGGCGTGCGCCGCGACGCCCAGGGCGACGAGCTCTCGGAGCTGATCCCCGAGGAGCAGATCGTCAATGCCGCGGCCGATGAACGCGGCGCCCTCCACCTCGGAGTCAACACATGACCGAGTTCTTTCCTCCGGCCGAAGGGCTAGGATCGGCCTCGTGATCTACTGCGTCGTTCCAGAGCCGCTGGCCGACGAGCTGTACCCGAAGCTCGCGGACTACTACGAAGACGATTCCAACGTGACGGTCATCGTCGACCGCCGCAAGAAGGAACGTCGCCTTCCGGGGTCCACTGGCGGAGGTCAGCGCGAGGTGCGCGACCGCCGGCGGATGCGCGTCACCGGCGATTTCCCGCCGTTCGCCTCCGTCGAGTAGCCGGGAGTTCACCCCTCGGTATGCGCCCTTGCGGGCGCGCGTCGAACTCCCCGAAGCATCGCCCCCTGCGCGATGCGACTACCAGCGCACCGAGCTTCGGATCACCCGCAGGATCTCGTCGTCCGACGAGCCCTTGATCACGAAGCCCACGGCACCGGCACGCATCATGTCGTACTGGCTGCCCTGTGAATCGTCGGCGCTGATGGCCACGATCCGCACCTCGGGGAGCCCCTCGCGGATCTCCACCGCCGCTCTCGCACCGCCGCCGCCGGGCATGTCGACGTCCAGCAGCACGACGTCCGGCCGCCGGCGCAGCGCCAGCTCGATCGCCTGATTGGCGTCCGCGGCCTCGCCGACGAGCTCGAAGCCCGGTTCGCGCTTGACGATCGCGCCGAGCATCAGCCGCGACACCGGGTCGTCGTCGGCGACGATCAGCCGCAGCGCGCTGCCGCCGTCCTGCGAGCCGGAGCCCTCCACGCCGCCGCTCTGGACCGAGCGTTGCAGCGCGGCGGCCGCGAGCGCGAGCAGCGCCTCCGGCTCGGGCTCGGCCCCGGCGGTGGTGACGATCCCGACACTGACCGCGGCGCCGTCTCCGATCGCGCTCTCGACCGCGCTCCGCAGCCGCGCGGCGGCGAGGTTCGCGGTGTCCATCGCCTGCTCGGGAAGCAGCACCACGAACTCGGCCGGGCCGGAGCGGTAGACGGTGTCGCCGGAGCGGATCTCGTGCACGAGCGCGCGGCCCGCGCGTTCCAGCACGTCCTTGGAGCTCGGGTCGAGCCCGACCATCGCGATGCAGTAGGCGTGCCCGTAGCGCACGACGCGGGCACACATCGCCGCGAGATCCTCGTCGAGCCGCGAGCGGCTGCCCGCTCCCGTGAGGGCGTCCACGCGTGCGTCGGCGCGCATCCGCCGGTGCATCGTCGTGATCCGCTCGGCGGCGATCAGCCCGCGCTCGATCTCGGCAGGGTCCGGCGGCTTGGCCAGCACGTCGTCGGCGCCGGCCCGCATCGCCTCGCGTGAGCTGCCCTCGTCGGCGCGGCCGGTGAGGACCATCACGTACGTGTAGTCGCCCTCCGCCGCTCGGATCCGCCCGGCGAGCTCGGTCCCGGTCAGCCCCGGCATCGCCCAGTCGGTGATCACGACCTCGGGACGGAAGCGCTCGAACGCGGCCCAGCCCTCGCTGCCGTCCACGGCCTGCAAGACCCGGTGGCCGAGGCGTTCGATCACCGACGCGACCATGAGTCGCGTGCCCGGCTCGTCGTCGACGATGAGGATGTTCATGGAGAGCGTCACGTCCGGGTGCTGACCAGGCAGCCGGCATCCCGGTTGCAGTCCGGGGGCCTTTCGGCCGATGCATGGTACTGAGCGTGTTCTCTCGGTCCGCCACAGCCCTTCGCCGTACCCGCATCCCCGGCCTCGCCGTGCCGATGATGGGCGCCCTCAGCCTGATCGCGATCGTCGTCGCGGCGATGTTCGTGTCGATGGTCGTGACCGTGCGCTCGCTCGAATCGACCTCGAAGGCGCAGCGCGCCACGAGCGAGATGACGCAGGAGTCGCTCGCCCTCGAGCGAGTGGTCGTCGACCTCGAGACCGGCGTGCGCGGCTACATGCTCACCGACGACGCGCGCTTCCTGGAGCCCTACCGCCTCGGGCGGGAGAAGCTCGAGGCGCGCCTGGACCGGCTCGCGACGCTCAGCCCGCCCTCGATGCGCGCCATCGTCGCGCGGATCGATCGCGACCTCGCCGACTACATCACCAACTACACGGAGCCGCTGATCCACGACCGGGGCGAGAGCGTGCTCGCCGCCACCACGGAGGGCAAGGCACGCCTGGATGCGCTGCGCTCCCAGTTCGCCGGCCTCAGCGAGGCCCAGCGCGCCCTCACCGTGCAGCGCCGCGCGAAGTCGCATTCGCTGCGCCACCGGATGCTGGTGCTCGCCGCCGCCGGCTTCCTGGCCTCCGCCTTCCTGCTGATCGCGCTCGGCATCTGCCTGCGGCGCTTCGTGCTGCTCCCGGTCCGGCGTGTCGCGTTCGGCGCCCAGCGCGTCTCCGAGGGCCACCTCGATACGCGGGTGCCGGCCAACGGCCTCGGCGAGATCGGCCAGCTCGGCGCCTCCTTCAACATGATGGCCGCGGCGCTCGCCGCCCGCGAGCAGGACCTCAGCGTGCAGACGGCTCGCCTGCAGGCGATCCTGATGTACACCACCACGACGAT
Organism: uncultured Solirubrobacteraceae bacterium; assembly: GCA_963848475.1. Classification (GTDB taxonomy): domain Bacteria; phylum Actinomycetota; class Thermoleophilia; order Solirubrobacterales; family Solirubrobacteraceae; genus Solirubrobacter. The sequence goes on from CAWKDW010000020.1 coordinate 796,230, forward strand.
CTCGGTCAAGGATCGCGACGGGCGCTACCTGCTCGTCAACGACGAGTGGCGCCGCGCGATGGGGCAGGAGGACGTCGACGTCGTCGGCCGCACCGACGACGAGCTGTTCCCGCCCGACATCGCCGCCAGCATCCGGGTCACGGACCTCGAGATCCTGCGCAACGGCGAGCCCGCCGAGTTCGAGCGCGACGCCGCCACCGGCGGGCGTGCCTTCCAGCTCGTCAAGTTCCCGCTCAAGGCCGCCGACGGCAGCGTCTACGCCACCGGCACGATGGGCACCGACGTCAGCGATCGCCGGCGTGCCCTGGCCGACGCCGTCGAGGCCTCGCGCTCGAAGTCGGAGTTCCTGGCCAACATGAGCCACGAGATCCGCACGCCGCTCAACGGTGTGATCGGGATGACGGAGCTGCTGCTGAGCTCGGACCTGACGGCGCGTCAGCGCGAGTACGCGCTGACGGCGGCCAACTCCGGCGAGGCGCTCTTGGACGTCATCAACGACATCCTCGATTTCTCGAAGATCGAGGCCGGCAAGCTCGAGCTCGACCATCACGACTTCGATCTTCGCGAAGCCGTCGAGGACACCTGCGAGATGCTCGCCCCGCAGGCCCACGGCAAGAGCCTCGAGCTGATGGCCTGGATCGACGACGACGTGCCGGCGATGGTCAACGGCGACCGCGGCCGGTTGCGCCAGGTCCTGACCAACCTGCTCTCCAACGCCGATCAAGTTCACCGACGCCGGCGAGGTCACCGTCCGCGTACGCCGCGACGGTGCCCACGTCCGCTTCGAAGTCACCGATACCGGCATCGGCGTGTCGCGGGCGGCGATGGGGCGGCTGTTCGACTCCTTCGCCCAGGCCGACACCTCGACCACGCGCCGCTACGGCGGCACCGGCCTCGGCCTGACGATCTCGCGCCAGCTCGTCGAGCTGATGGGCGGCGAGATCGGCGTCTCCTCGGCGATCGGCGAGGGCAGCACGTTCACCTTCACCGTCCGTCTCGGCGAGCCTTCCTCACCGCATTCGGGCCGCCGCGTGCGCCACGCGCTCCCCGACTCGCTCAAGGTCCTCGTCGTCGACGACAACGCGACCAACCGCGAGATCGTCGAGGCGTACCTGATCGCCCCGGGCCTGCGCTGCGAGACCGCGGCCTCCGGGACCGACGCGCTGTCGGCGATGCACGCCGCGGCGCGCCTCGGCCAGCCGTTCGAGCTCGTCGTCCTCGACGGCCAGATGCCCGGCATGGACGGCATCGAGCTCGCGCAGGCGATCTCGCTCGCCCCGTCGCTGCGCGGCGCGCGCCTGGTCATGCTCACCTCGACGACCGACCGTCGTGTCGCGGCGCGCGACGCGGGCATCCACCACTACCTGCAGAAGCCGGTCCGGCGCCGGCGGCTGCTCGAGGTCGTCGCCGAGGCGATGGGCGCGACCGCCGAGCCGTCGGCCGAGCAGCTCGCGGCGGACGACCCGCAGACCACGCACCAGGACACGCTGCTGATCGTCGAGGACAACGCGGTCAACCAGCGCGTGATCGAGGCCATGCTGGCCAAGCGGGGCTTCGCCGTGGAGATCGCCAACAACGGCCGCGAGGCGCTGACGATGCTCAGCGTCCGCTCGTATCCGCTGATCTTCATGGACTGCCAGATGCCGGAGATGGACGGCTACGCCGCCACCGCGGCGATCCGCAGCCGCGAGAGCGGCACGCACCCGGCTCCCGATCGTGGCGATGACCGCACACGCCATGAAGGGCGACCGCGAACGCTGTCTCGCCGCGGGCATGGACGATTACCTGTCCAAGCCGCTGCGCCCCACCGAGCTCGACGCGGCGCTCGAGCGCTGGCTCGGCATCGCACCCGTGGCACGCGTGACCGAAGCTCCGGAGTCCGCCGGCGACCCGTTTCAGGCGCTCGTCGACGACGCGCGCATGCACGTCTTCCGCGTCGACTATCCCGAGATCGTCGGTCAGCTGATCGAGCTCTTCGTGGAGAGCACGCCGCCGCTGCTGCACGAGCTCCGCGCCGGTGCCGAGAGCGGCGACAGCGAGGCCGTGCGCCGCGCCGCACACAAGCTCAAGGGCAGCTGCCAGAACATCGGCGCGGGCTTCATGGCCGGCCTCGCCAACGACCTGGAGCAGGGCGGCGCGGCCGATGCGGCCGAGCTGGCCGGCCTCGAGCGCGTCTTCGAGGACACGCGCGACGCGCTGCGCGCCGCGTTGCTGGTCGAGAGCCCATGACGACTTCGTTGTTGCTCGCGCTGACCGCCGTCGCGGCGGTCGCGGCCATGCTCGCGCGCCGGGCGGCGAATCAGTCCTCCGCGTCCGAGCGGCGCTACCGCGCCCTCGCGGCCCAGTGGCCCGATCTCGCGATCGGGCTCGTCGACCGTGACCTGCGCTTCGTGCTCTTCGAGGGCGAAGCGCTCGGCGGCCATTGGGCTCCGTCGGAGGTGATCGGCCGTACGCTCGACGAGGTCATCGCGCCCGACCGCGTCGGCAAACTGCGCCGGGCCATCGAGGCGGCGCTCGCGGGCGAGCCCGGACGCGTCGACTGGGTCGGCCTGCGCTCAGGCCGGAACTTCCGGGTCGACGTGGTCCCGTTCCGTGAACACGGCGGCAAGGTCGACCACGCGATGCTCGCGGTCCGCGACATCACCGACGAGACCGCGCTCCAGCGCACGATCGAGGACCAGCGCGGCTTCTTCTCCGCCGTGCTCACGCAGCTCGGGGACCGGATCTCGGTCTGCGACGCCGACGGCGCGCTGATCACGTTCGGCACACCGCCCGCCAGCGAGGCCGGCGACCTGCACCCGCTCGAGTGGGCGGAGCACTTCGGCATGCGTCACCCCGACGGCCAGCCCTTCGGCCCGCACGAGGCGCCGCTGCTGCGCGCGCTGCGCGGTGACGAGGTGCGCGACGTCGAACTGCACGTCGACACGCCCGACGGCACGGTGTCGCTGCTCGCCGGTGGCGGCCCGGTAACCACCCCCGAGGGTCGCCGGCTCGGCGCCGTCGTCGTGACCGCCGACCTGACCGCCTTCCGCGACGCCGAGAGCCGCCTGCGGCGTAGCGAGGAGCGCCACCGTCGCGTCGTCGAGAGCATGGTCGACTGCGTGTTCGAGACCGACGAGCTGGGGCGCTGGACGCATCTCAGCGAGAACTGGGAGCAGGCCACCGGGCATCGCGTCGAGGATTCGCTCGGGCGCCCATCGATCGAGTTCGTCCATCCCGACGACCACGGGCAGTTCGCCCAGGCCTTCGCCCCGCTGCTGGCGGGCGAGCACCTCGACGGCCGCGTCGGGCATCGCTTTCTCACCACCGCCGGCGCCGAGCGCTGGGCCGAGGTCCAGGTCCGCGCGATCAGCGGCTGGGACGGGCTGCCGACCGGGTTCGCGGGCGTGATGCGCGACGTCACCGACGAGCACCGCGCCCGCCAGCACGCCAACGCCGAGGGCGCGCTGATGCGTCTGCTCTCCACCGCCAGCAACCTCGAGGCCGTCGGCGAGGGCCTGATCGAGGCGCTCGCACGCGAGCTCGGCTGGGACGGTGCGGAGCTGTGGCGCATGTCCGGCGACGAGCTGCTGCGCCGCACCTCGACCTGGACCGCGCCGGGCATCCGGCTCCATCGCTACCTCGAGGCCGGCGCAGGCGTCGGCTACGAGGTCGGCGATGGCTTCCCCGGGCAGAGCTGGATGTCGCGCGTCCCGCTGTGGCGCTCGAGCGACGCCGGCGAGCCCGACGGCATCCGCTCGGCCGCCGCGCTGCCGGTGCGCTACGAGGGCACGCCGGTCGCGGTCGTGGTGCTCGTCTCGCGAACCGCGCGTGAGCCTGAGCCGGGGCTGGTCCGCCTGCTCGAGATCATCGGCGGGCACGTCACGCAGTTCGTGCGCCGCCGCGAAGCCGAACGCCGCGTGGCCGAACAGGCCGAGGATCTCAAGAAGCTGTCGGCCGTCGCGCACGAGCTGGCCGCGCAGTCGGACCTCTACGGCGCCCGGATGACGCTGACCCGCGCGGTGCGCGACGTCACCGCGGCCTCCTCGGTGGTGCTGTGGGAGCCGACCGCCACGGGCGCGGAGCTCGAGGTCTCGGCCGCCACCGGCGCCGCGCTGCAGGGGATGACCGTCCCGCTCGCCGAGCGCTCGGTGATCGGCAACGCGTTCCATACGGGCGACCTCGAGTTCATCTCCGATGTGCACGTGGACCCGCGGATCGCGCCACGCCTGCGCGGGCTCACCAACGCCCGTTCGGCCGCCTGGGTCCCGGTGATCCAGGACGGCCGCTCGCTCGGCGTCCTGCTGGTGAGCTGGGACACACAGCGCTCCGAGCTGCCCGAGCGCGACAACGAGCTGTTGCGCCTGCTGGCCGCTGAGGCCGCGATCACGATCCACCGCACCGACCTGCTGGCCCGTCTGGAGTCGACCGCGCGCACCGACCCGCTGACGGGCCTGCCGAACCGCCGCGTCTGGGACGAGGACCTCGAGCGTGAGCTCGCCCGGGCCCGCCGGCACGGTGGCGAGCTGTGCCTGGCGATGGTCGACCTCGACCGTTTCAAGGCCTTCAACGACCGCTACGGCCACCAGGCCGGCGACCGGCTGCTCGCGGCGGCCGCGACCGCGTGGCGGCCGGCGCTGCGCACAACGGACACGATCGCCCGCTACGGCGGCGAGGAGTTCGCCGTGCTGCTGCCGCACAGCGACGAGCAGGGCGCGCTCGTCGTCGTCGAACGCCTGCTCGAGGTCGTGCCACTCGGCCAGACCGCCTCCGCGGGCGTGGCGAGCTGGGATGGCAGCGAGACGGCGGCCGAACTGCTCGCGCGCGCCGACGCCGCGCTCTACGCGGCCAAGAACGCGGGCCGCGCCCGCGCGCTGCTCGCTAGCGCTGCTTCAACGCTCTGAGCACGTCCGCGGGCGGCGCGCTCTTGACGAGGTGACCGCTCGCGCCGGCCGCCTCCATCGCCGCGCGCGCCTCGCCGGATTCGTGCGCGCTCAGCGCCAGCAGCCGGATCTCGGGGTGGCGGGCATGGATCTCGCTCGCGGCGCGCGGGCCACCGCCGCCCGGCATCTCGATGTCGAGCAGCGCCACGTGGGGGAGGTGCTCGTCGGCGAACGCGATCGCCTGCTCGGCGTCGTGCGCCTCGGCGACGAGCTCGATCTCCGGGTCCGAGGCGACGATCGCGCCGAGCAGCATCCGCATCACCGGGTCATCGTCCGCGATCAGCAGCCGGAGCGGGTCGTCCATACGCCGCAAGATACGACGTGCGGCGACCGGTAGGCTCGGCCGATGGACGCCGATGTCGTGCAGCGCTTCTATGCCGCCTTCGACCGCCGCGACGGCGAGGCGATGGCCGCCTGCTACGCGCCGGACGCGCACTTCCGCGACCCGGTCTTCGGCGATCTGACCGGCGCCGAGGCGGGCGCGATGTGGCGCATGCTCACGCGCACCGCGCGCGATCTGAAGGTCGAGCTGGCCGAGTACGACGCGCAGTCGGCCCACTGGATCGCCTCCTACACGTTCTCGGCGACAGGGCGGGCGGTGGTCAACGACGTGCGCGCGCGCTTCACGCTCGCCGACGGGCTGATCGTCGACCACGTCGACAGCTTCAGCTTCTGGAAGTGGTCGCGTCAGGCGATCGGTACGAAGGGCCTGCTGCTCGGCTGGACGCCGTTCCTGCGCGGCAAGATCGGCGGGACCGCGCGGGCCGGGCTGGACAAGTTCATCGCCAAAGAGGCCAAGCGGGCGGCGCCTACAGCGTGATCGTCGTCCCGGCGCCGGTGCGCCGGGCCGCCGCGTAGACCAGCTCGGCCGCGGCGATGTCCTCGACCACGTGGCCCATCGCCTTGTAGACCGTGATCTCGTCCGCGCTCGTGCGCCCCGGCGAGCGGCCGAGGATGACCGCGCCGACCTCGGTCGCCGTGTCCGGGCTGACGCGGTCGAGCTCCGCGCAGCCGACCGGCGTCGGCTCGAAGGCCTCGTAGGTCTCCACGAACAGGCGCGCGCGGGGGAGCAGGTCGCGCGGCAGCTCGCCGTCGGGCGGGCGGTAGCCGACCGAGCTGACGTGCGTGCCCGCGGTGATCCAGTCCGGCTCGATCACGGGCTGCGCGGCGTGGCTGGCGAGCGCGACGACGTCGGCCCCGCGGACCGCCTTCTCGGCGCTGTCGACGGCGCGCGCGTTGGGATGCTGCGCGGCCACGCGCTCGGCGTCCTCGAGGTAGAGCGAGCTGACGCGGATCTCGTCGAACTCGCGGACGAGCGGGAAGGTCTGCAGGTGGTGCTCGCCCTGGACGCCGCCGCCGATCAGCGCCAGCACGCGTGCGTCCGCCCGCGCGAGCACGTCGCAGGCCACGGCGGCCGCCGCGCTGGTCCGGATCGCGGTGATGTAGGTGCCGTCGATGAACGCCTGGCAGGCGCCGGTGTCCGGGTCGTAGAGGCCGATCGTCGCGAGGTGGCTCGGGATGTCGCGCTTGAGGTTGGCCTCGAAGACGGTGACGACCTTGACCGTCATCGCGCCGTCGCGCAGGCGGCCGGGCATCCCGAGCAGGAAGGCCTCGTCGGGCATCGTGAGCTCGTTGCGGCCCGGCGCCGTGACCTCGCCGCCGGTGAGGGCCGCGAAGCCGCCGCGCAGGGCGAGCAGCAGCTCGGGGAGGTCGAGCAGCGCCTCGATCTCGGCGCGGTTGAGGACCAGCACGTCCACGGTCGTGGAAGCCTACGCGGGAACCGGCTCCCGGATCGTGAAGGCGGGCAGCAGCAGCTGCAGCAGCGGGCCGATCGAGAGCGCGTAGACGACGGTGCCGAGCCCGACCGTGCCGCCGAAGGCGAAGCCGACCGCGAGCACGCTGAGCTCGATCCCGGTGCGGATCCGGCCAACGCTGCCGCCGGTGCGGCGCACGAGGCCGGTCATCAGGCCGTCGCGCGGGCCGGGGCCGAGGCCGGCGCCGATGTAGGCCGCGCCGGCGATCGCGTTGAGTACCACGCTGATCGCGAGCAGGCTCAGCTGCGCCCCCAGCAGGTCGATGTCGGGCATCAGCGCGAGCGTCGCGTCGACGGCGAAGCCGATCACGAAGACGTTGCTGATCGTGCCGATCCCCGGCTTCTGGCGCAGCGGGATCCAGGCCAGCAGGACCGCGGCGCCGGTGATGATCACGACGGTGCCGAACGACAGCCCCGTCTTCTCGGAGACGCCCTGGTGGAAGACGTCCCACGGATCGAGCCCGAGCCCTGCGCGGATCTGCAGGCCCATGCTCGCTCCGTAGAGGATCAGGCCGGCGTAGAGCTGAAGGAGTCGGCGGGGCATGGCGTGGATGGTGTCGACAAGTGGCATTGAATTCCATAGCCAATTTTGAGAAAGTGGCTCTTGTGCTTCCCGATCGTGGCCTGAGCGGCCCTCATCTGGCTCGATTGCTGGGCGCCTGGCGCTCGAGCGGCCCGGCGTACGCCTCGCTGGCTCGTGCCCTGCGCCTGCTCGTATTGGACGGGCGGCTGCCACTGCGGACGCGGCTGCCGGGCGAGCGCGAGCTCGCCGAGGCGCTCGGCGTCAGCCGCACGACCGCCACGGCCGCCTACGCCACACTGCGCGAAGAGGGCTTCCTCGCGAGCCGGCGCGGTGCCGGCAGCTGGACGCGGCTGCCGGCGGATCCGGGGGTGGCCGCCGAGTCGCCGTCGGGCGGCGGTCCGGACGTCATCGACCTGAGCTGCGCCGCGTCCGCGGCGCCCGAGGGCGCGCTCTACAGCGCTCTGGCGGCGGCGACCGCCGAGCTCCCCCGCCACCTTCCCGGCCCCGGCTACGACGCCGCCGGCCTGCCGGTGCTGCGCGCGGCGATCGCCGCGCACCTGACCGCGCGCGGCGTGCCGACGACGCCCGAGCAGGTCCTCGTCACCGCGGGCGCCCAGCACGCGTGGACGCTGCTGCTGCGCGTGCTCGCCGGGCCGGGCGACCGCGTGCTGACCGAGCATCCGACCTATCCGGCGGCGCTGGATGCCGTGCGCGCCATCGGTGCGCGTCCGGTCCCGGTGCCGATGCTCCCCGGCGGCTGGGATCTGGACATGCTCGAGGTCACCCTGCGACAGGCCGCGCCGCGTGTCGCGTACCTGATCGCCGATCATCAGAACCCGACCGGGCTGACCTTGCCGGCGGACGAGCGCGAGCGGCTGGTGGCGCTGGCCCGCGCCTCGCGCACGCCGCTGGTGATCGACGAGACGATCGCCGGGATGGACCTGGACCCCGGCCCGGTGCCGCCGCCGGTCGCCGCGTTCGATCCCGGCGGTGAGACCGTGATCACGACCGGCTCGATGAGCAAGACGTTCTGGGCCGGGCTGCGGATCGGCTGGATCCGCGCGAATCCGGCCTTGATCGGGCGCTTGGCGCTCGCGCGGGCGGCGCTGGACATCGCCGGGCCGGTGCTCGAGCAGCTGATCGCGGTCGAGCTGCTGGCGAACGCGGAGCCCGTGATCGAGCGCCAGCGCGAGGTCGCCCGGGCGCGCCGCGATGCGCTCGTCGCGGCCCTGCGCGCCGTGCTGCCCGAGTGGCGCTTCGCCGTTCCCCCGGGCGGGCTCTCGCTGTGGGTGGAGCTCGACGCCCCGCGCAGCACCGCGCTCGCCGCGATCGCCGACCGGCACGGGTTGCGGTTCGCCTCCGGCCCGCGCTTCGGGGTCGACGGCGCGTTCGAGCGCTTCCTGCGCCTCCCGTTCAGCCTGCCCGAGCCGGTGCTGGAGGAGGCCGTCGCGCGCCTCGCGGTCGCCTGGCGCGCGGTGTCCGAATCGCCGTCGGCGCCCGCCGAACGAGCACCGGTGCTCGTCGCTTAGGCCGCGAGCGTCGAGTTACGCGAGTACAACGCGAGAAACTCGACGCTCGCGGGAACTCGCGCGCGTGCTCGGGCGTTTCAGCGGATGACGATGGACTTCCACGCTCTCTTCGACGCGCAGTACGTGCCGGTGCACCGCTACCTCGCGCACCGGCTCGGCGACCCCGCGGCAGCGGAGGATCTCGCGGCCGAGACGTTCCTGCGCGCCTATGCGGCGCGCGCCAGCTTCCGGCCCGGCAGCCCCCGCGCGTGGCTGTTCACGATCGCCACCAACCTGCTGCGCGACCACGCCCGCGGCGCCGGCCGCCGCGATGCCGCCCACGCCGAGTGGCTCGGCCGCTCCGCCCCCGCCGCCGAGCACGAGTTCGAACTGCCCGACCCGGCGCTCGCGCGAGCGCTGACGGCGCTGCGCGCGGAGGAGCGTGAGGCGCTGCTGCTCTACGCCTGGGCCGATCTGTCCTACGACGAGATCGCCACCGTCACCGGCGTCGCGGTCGGCACCGTTCGCTCCCGCCTCGCTCGCGCCCGCGTGCGGCTCACGGCTGAGCTCGCCCCCGAGAGGAGCCCGAAATGACCGTCGACGATCGCCTCCGCGCCGCCCACGCGCGGATCCCGGAGCCCGACGAGGCCACCGTCGCCCGCGCCCGGGCCCGCCTCGCGGAGGCGACCGGCAAGCCGGTGCGCACGCGCCGCCGGCCGTTCCGTCTCGCGCTCCCCGTCGGGGCGATCGCGCTCGCGGCGGCGGCCGCGATCGCGCTGCTCTCCAACGGTGACGAGGTCACGGTCGTGGCGCCGGCTACGCCCGGACGTTCACCGATGGACCCGGCGAGCCTGCTCGCCGAGGGCAAGGTCTACTACCAGCGCAACACGTTCCACATGAGCACGAAGTACATCGCCGCGAACGGCCGCGGGACCGCGAGCCCGAACGACGCGGCGTACGCGATCTCGCGCAGCGTCCCCGAGGACCTGTGGCTCGCCCCCGACGGCTCGGGCCGGTACGTCTACGGCGCCGACAGCGCCGCGTACCTGCCCAGCCCGGGGGATGAGCGCGCGTGGCGCGCGGCCGGCAAGCCCGATCTGGAGAAGCTGATGGGGCCGCCCGGCGACTGGGGCCCGAAGAAGCAGGACTACGGCCCGGGTGAGCTCGACGCGCAGCTGATCTTCAACTCCAACCTCGAAGCCGTCCTGCCCAAGGACGACCCGCTGTCGAAGGTCCCGCACGACCCGCGCGAGCTCAGCGCGTTCCTTGCCGCCGCCGCGGAGAAGCAGCGGCCGGAGGGGCCGGAGAGCGTCGTCCAGGACACGTTCGTCGACGACGCGCTGACGTTCCTGCGCTACCCGCGGACGCCGGAGGACCTGCGCGCGGCGCTGATCGCGGTGCTCGCCGCGCGTCCTGGAGCACAGCCGCTCGGTGAGATCCGCGACTCCGCCGACCGCAAGGTGACCGCCCTCGCGCTCCCGACCGGCGGCGGCCTCGTCGTCGCCTACGACCCCGACACCTCGCGCTTGATGGCGACCGGGACGAAGGTCGCCGACGGCGTCCGCTGGAACATGACCTACGGCGTGAAGGTGGCCGCGGTGGACAAGATCGGCGATCGCCCATAGCGAACATATGTTCGTGTAGGCTGCGGCGCATGGAACCCGCCGTCCACCGCATCACGATCCTCACGCCGCAGCCGGCCACCGTCTGGCACCGTCTCGAGACCGTCCTCGCCGACGGTGGAAACCCGCCGATCGCGATGACGCGCTCGGCGAAGTCGATCACGTTCACCTGCGACACGGGCGACTTCATGCTGCGCGCACGGGTCGCCGATGCGCTGATGACGGTGTGCGATCACGGCCAGTGGCGTCGCAGTTTCGCGCCCGAGGACTAAAATGGCGAGCTTGAGCGATTCCGTTGTCATGACCGCCGAGGGCAAGAAGGCCCTCCAAGCCGAGCTTGAGCAGCTGGAGACGGTCGCTCGCCGTGAGATCGCCGAGCGCATCAAGACCGCGCGCGAGTGGGGCGATCTCAAGGAGAACTCGGAGTACCACGACGCCAAGAACGACCAGGCGCACCTCGAGACGAAGATCCTGCGCATCCGCGAGCGGCTGCTGGCCGCCGAGGTCCGCGAGGTCGAGACGCAGACCGACATCGTCGGCTTCGGCAGCTGCGTCGAGGTCGAGGACGGCAAGTCCGGGAAGCTGCAGACCTACACGATCGTCTCCGCGCACGAGGCCGATCCGACAGCGGGCACGCTGTCGATCGACTCGCCGGTGGGCCGGGCGCTGGTCGGCCGCAAGGTCGGGGACACGGCAACGATCGAGACGCCGCGCGGCGCCCGCTCGCTCAAGGTCCTCAAGATCACCGCGATGTAAACCGCCGCAGGCTGTCGGCGAGCACGTCGGTGGCCTCCAGCGCGGGGAAGTGCCCGCCGTAGGCGGGCGTCTCCCAGCGCTCGATGTCGAAGATCGGCTCCACGAGCGTCCGCGGTACGTGCACGAGCTCCTTCGGGAAGTCGAGGTAGGTCAGCGGCGCGGCGATCCGGCCGCCCCCGGCGACGACGTCGTCGAGCACCCAGTCGCCGTGGAGCCGTGTCCAGTAGGGCCAGAACGACGAGCCGATGCACCCGGTCACCCAGTAGATCATCACCGTGGTCAGCACGTCGTCGGACGTGACCCCGCGCGCGTCGGTCCAGCGGTCGAACTTCTCCGCGATCCAGCTCATCAGCCCGACCGGGGAATCCTGGAGCCCGTAGGCGAGCGTCTGCGGACGCGTGCCCTGGATGTGCCCGTAGCCGCCCTCCTCCTGTTGCCAGTGCGCGAGCGCGGCGCGCGCTTGGAGCTCTGACTCCGGCCAGGCTTCGGAGCGGCGCAACGGCATCATGTACAGATGCAGCGCCTGCACCGCGTCCGGATAGGCGTGCGCGAGCCGGACGGCGATGCTGGAGCCCCAGTCGCCACCGGCCACGTGGTAGCGCTCGTGCCCGAGCGAGACCATCAGCGCGTGCAGCGCGTCGGCGCACTGGACGATCGACGCGCGCTCCCCGCCCGGCGTGAACGAGAAGCCGTAGCCCGGCAGCGAGGGCACGATCACCCGCGCGTCGAGCAGTCCGATCACCCGCGTGAACTCCCAGACGCTGCTCGGCCAGCCGTGCAGGAGCAGCAGCGGCGGACCATCGCCGGCGGCGAGGAAGTGCACGCCGTCCGAGACGTGCTGCTCGAAGCCGTTGAGCACGGCCTCGGCGGCGCGCCAGTCATAGCCGTCGCGCCAGTACGCGGCGAGCTCGCGCGCCGCCGCCAGCCCGAAGCCGTGCCCGGGCACCGCGTCCGGCGCCTCGTCGGGCCAGCGGGTCGCCTCCAGGCGGCGCTCGAGGTCGGCGAGCACGTCCTCGCCGACCTGGACTCTGAAGGGCTTCACGAGCGCGACGATACCGGCGCGGTCGGCGCGCCGGAAGCGGCCGCTCGCCGGCGTGGCCGCGGTGGTGCGGGTGACGGCGCTGACCGCGATCATCACGACGAGGTTGACCACGAGCGCGACGATCGCGAGGTTCAGCTGGGCGATGAACGACGGCAGGCCGGGGATGAAGGACTCGACGCTCGAGGACGTCTCCGGCGTGGCGCCGGCGAACGACATCGTCGCGACCATCGCGACGCCGGCGACGATCCCGGCCATCGCGCCGTGCTTGGTCACCCAGCCCGGCTTCGCGAGCGCCAGGAGAGCGCCGGGACAGTTGCGTGACGAGCGCGTAGCCGAGCAGCCAGCGATCCGCCGCGCCCGCGAACACGAGAGGCGAGGCCCGCGAGCGCGATCACGGAGCCCGAGCACGAACAGCTCGGTGCGGTCAGCGAAGCTGAGATGCCGACCAGGCTGCCGACCGACCGGCAACGCGAGATCCAGCGCGCGCGTGAGCTTCATGCGATCACCTCAAGGGCTCGGAGAGCAACCTGGACGTGGAGCCGCGTGCCGGTCGCGAGCGCGCGCTCGTCGATCCGGAAGCGCGGATGATGGTGGGGGTACTCGCCGCCGGCGCCGATGAAGGCGTAGCACCCGGGAGCCTCGGCCAGGTAGGCCGAGAAGTCGTCGCCGCCCATGATCGGGTCGATCTCGACCAGTTCTGTCTCGCCGATCGCCTCGCGCACCAGTTGCGTCGCGCGCTCCTCGTTGACGACCGGCCGGTAGCCGAACTGGAAGTCCAGCTCGTAGTCGGCGCCGTGCGCGGCGCAGACGCCGCCCGCGATCTCGTCGATCAGGATCGGGAGCCGCTCGCGCACGTCCGGGTCGAACGAGCGCGTCGTGCCGGTCAGCTCGGCGTGGCCGGGGATCACGTTGGGCGCGTCGCCGGCGTGGAAGCTGCCGATCGTCACCACCGCCGGCTGCAGCGGGTCGATCCGGCGCGAGACGATGTGCTGCAGGCTGCCGACGAGCTCGGCGGCGGCCGCGATCGTGTCCGTCGCGGTGTGCGGCAGGCCCGCATGGCCGCCCTTGCCGGTGATCGTCAGCCGGAAGAAGTCGGCCGCGGCCATGAATTCGCCGCCGACCGCGGCGACCTTGCCGAATTCCAGCGGCGTCCACAGGTGGCAGCCGTAGACGAAGTCGACGCCCGCCATGACGCCGGCGGCGACGAGGTCGCGCGCGCCGCCGGGAGCGAGCTCCTCGGCGTGCTGGAAGATGAAGCGCAGCTCGCCGCCGGGCAGTTCGCTGCTCTGCGTCAGCGTCCGCGCGGCACCCAGGAGCATCGCGGTGTGTCCGTCGTGCCCGCAGGCGTGCATGGCGCCCGGGCGCTCGGACGCGAACTCGACGCCGCTCTCCTCGTGGATCGGCAGCGCATCGATGTCCGCGCGCAGCGCGACGGTCGGACCCGGCCGGCCGGTGCTCAGCCGCGCGAGCACGCTCGTCTCGGTCGGCCGCTCGACCGTCAGCGCACCGCCGAAGCCCTCGAGCGTCTGCGCGACGAACGCCGCGGTGTCGTGCTCGGCGAAGCTGACCTCGGGATTGCGGTGCAGGTGCCGCCGCCAGGCGACCACATCCTCATCGACCCCCACACTTCGCACCTTACCCAGCGATGGGCCGGACGTAGATCCGGATTTGTGAACGTGCTCGCGCGCAACAACGTCCGCGTCCTCGGTCAGGCAGACGGTCGCGCGATCGTGTTCGCGCATGGTTTCGGATGCGCGTGCGTGAGATCGCCGTCGACATCGTCTGCGCCGACCGCCGCCGGCTGCCCGTGCTGATCAACTCGGTGCTCGTCACGGATGCCGACGGCGAGCCGCGGATCGTGCGCACGACCGTCTTCGACGCGACCGAGCGCAAGCTCTACGAGCGCGAGCTGCTGGCCGCCCGCGACCGCGAGCGCGTGGCGCGGGAGCGGACCGAGCACCTGCACGAGGAGATGCGCGACGTCGCCCTCACGCTGCAGCGCAGCCTGCTTGCGGGCATGCCGCCGGACGACCCGCGTTTCACGGTCGAGTCGCTCTATCAGCCCGCCGTCGCGCACCTCGAGGTCGGCGGCGACTGGCATGACGCCTTCCGGCTTGAAGGCGGCAAGATCGCGATCGTGGTCGGCGACGTCGTCGGCCGCGGGCTGCCCGCCGCCAGCGCGATGGGCCAGCTGCGCAGCGCGGTGCGCGCGCTCGCCGGCACGAACCTGGGTCCGGAGGCGGTGCTCCGCCACCTCGACACCTTCGTCGAGGACGTCGAGGCGGCCCAATACGCGACGCTGATCTACGCCGAGGTCGATCCCGCCACCGGCGAGGTCGTCCGCCGCCGCCGGCCACCTGCCGCCGATCCTGCTCGGCGCGCGGCCCGAGGTCTACCTCGGCGGCCGCTCGACCCCGCTCGGCATCACGTCGCCCACGCTGCCCCGCATCCAGGCCGCCTTCACCCTCGCCCCCGGAGGGGTTTTGTCCTCTACACCGACGGCCTCGTCGAGCGCCGGACCGAGTCGCTGGACGTCGGCATCGAGCGCCTGCTGAAGCGATCCGCGAACGTCCGCAAGCGCACCCACCGACCTCGTCGACGCGCTGCTCGACGGTGGCGACAGCGAGGACGACGTCTGCGTCCTCACCTTCCGCCAGGGACCTAGGTCCGGTAAGCCGCGTCCATGCCCTCGGAGACGGCGCTCATCTCGTCGCGCAGGTTGCGGACCGCTTCGGCGATGCGCTCCTGATTGGCGGTGTCGCCGGACGCGGAGACGCTGATCAGGTTCGCGCGGACCGTGTCGAGCTCGACGACGATCCGCTCCAGCTCGCTGTCGAAGCGCTGGAGCTGCCCTTGCATCCGCTGCTGCACGAGCAGCTGCTCACGCAGCGCGCCGGCCAGCTCCATGTCCTGCAGCTCGTCGACCGCGGCGAGCCGCTTCTCGATGCGCGCGGCCGGCGTCTCCTCGAGCGCCTCGTAGAGCATCTGCGCGCGCTGGGCGGACTGCCAGAGCAGGCCCATCAGCGTGTCGACCTCGCGCGAGACCTCGGCGTAGGGGAGCTGCGCGCGCTGGACGGCCTCGGCGATCCCCGCCTGGATCCGCCGCGCGGCATCGATGTGGCGTGCGATCGGCGGGGCCAGTGCCAGCGCCGGCTGCGGTCTCGAAGGACGCGGCACCGGCTGCGCCTGCGGGCTCGTCGTCACGACGTGCGTGTGCACGGGGAAGTCGTGCAGCGCGCGATTCTGGCTCTCGCCGAGCGGCCACAGCGAGTCGATCATCCAGCCGATCCCGAACACCACGTTGGCCACGACGTACTTCAGCAGCACGTTGCGCACGAACGCGGTCCCGGCGGCGAGCGGCTGGCCGTCGTCGCGCACGACGCGGATCTTGGCCGCCTGCTTGCCGAGCGTCTGGCCGTTGTGCTCGCCCTCGCGGCGCATCAGCAGGCTCACGTAGACGCTGCCGACCGCGAACCACAGGAGGATGACGAGCCAGCCGACGAGCCCCTCCGACGCCCCGGAGAGATCCTCCAGCGCTCCCCCGAGCAGGAGCACGGGGAGGCCCAGCACGCCGACGATCAGCATGTCCAGCAGCGTCGCGCCCACCCGCGGCCACCACTCGGCGAGCTGTGGTGGGGCCTGGCGGGGTTCGTCCATCCGCCAACTCTATTGGGCTACCACGCCACCGTGCCTTCGTCGTCGACGTAGCCGCCGGTCGGTCCCGACCCGTCCAGCAGCGCCATCTGCACGATCGCCTCGGCGCCCTGCTCGACGGTCTTGACGCCGCGGTGCGAGTTGAAGTCGGTCGCGGTGTAGCCCGGGTCGACCGCGTTGACGCGCATCGCCGGCAGCGCCTTCGCGTACTGCGACGTGAGCATGTTCACCGCGGCCTTCGACGGCGAGTACGTGACGTTGACGATCGAGGACTCCAGGCGCTCCGGGTCGGTCGTGACCGCGAGCGAGCCCATTCCGCTGGAGACGTTGACGATCACCGGGTTGGCGGACCGCGAGAGCAGCGGCACGAAGGCCTGCGTCACGCGCAGGATGCCGACGACGTTGGTGGCGAGGACGTTCTCGAGCACCGCGGGCGTGACGTCGGGCACGGGCACCATGCCGCCGGAGATCCCGGCGTTGTTGACGAGCACGTCGAGGCCGGTCTCGGCCGCGACGGTCTCGGCCGCCGCGGCGACGCTCGCGTCGTCGGTGACGTCGAGTTGCACGAACCGCGCGCCCAGCTCCTCGGCGGCGGCCCGGCCGCGCGCTCTCGTCGCGGGCGGCGACCCACACGTCATGTCCCTCGGCGATCAGCCGCCGGGCCGTCTCGTAGCCGAGGCTCTTGTTCGCCCCGGTGATCAAAGTCGTGGTCATGCCTCCAGGGTGGGCGCAGGGACGCCACATCACCAGAGGACTCTCAGGGCGACCCTGAGGTGCGCCATCATCGAAGGCATGGACCCTGACGACCTGGCCGGCTGCCTGCGCAGCTGGCGCGACAGGCTCGACCCGGCCGACGCCGGCCTTCCCGCCTCCAGCCGCCGCCGCGCGCCCGGCCTGCGGCGCGAGGAGGTCGCGCAGCTCGCCGGCCTCTCGGTCGACTACCTGGCCCGGCTCGAGCAGGGCCGCGCCAGCGCTCCCTCGCCCTCGGTGCTCGCGCCGCTCGCCCGGGCCCTGCGGTTGAGCGACGACGAGCGCGAACACCTCTTCCGGGTCGCGGGCCAGGCCGCTCCCGGCGCCGGCCGGATCAACCGCCACATCACGCCCAGCATCCAGCGCGTGCTCGACCGCCTCCAGGACGTGCCGGTCCTCGTCGTCGATGCCGCCTGGCAGCCGATCGCCAAGAACGCGCTGGCGGTGGCGCTGCTCGGAGACGGCTACGAGAACGTCCTGCTCCGCCACTTCCGCGGCGAGACCGGACGCGTCGTGCGCGATCCCGAGGAGATCGAGCGCTGGGAGGAGCACGTGGCGGCCGACCTCCACGCCGCCGCCGGTCGCTACCCCGACGACGAGCCGCTGCGCGAGCTGATCGCGGCGCTGCGGCGCGAGAGCCCACGCTTCGAAGCGCTCTGGGAGCAGCGGCCCGTAGCGCGCCACATCGCCGATCGCAAGACGTTCGAGCACCCGGAGGTCGGCCGGATCACGCTCGACTGCGACGAGTTGACCGTCGGCGGCAGCGACCTGCGGCTGGTGGTCCACACGGCGAGCTCCGGGTTCACCCGATGCGCAGGCGCTAGCGCTGCTCGGAGCCATCGGACTCCAGTCGTTTCACTAGGTAGCGCAGGTGCGTGACGGCCTGGCCCTCGACGATCGAGACCGGGCCTTCGAGCACGGCCGGGGCGGTCTTGAGGCGGTCGAACATCGGCGTCCCGCCGCCGAGCAGGAGCGGCACGAGATCGATCCAGATCTCGTCGATCAGGCCGGCCTCGAGCGCCTGGCGGGCCATCGTCCCGCCGTTGACGACCACGGCCTTCTCGCCCGCGACCGCGATCGCCTGCTCGATCGCGGCCTCGACGCCCTCGGTGACGAACGTGAACGGCGGGTCGGGCTCCGCCGGGCTCCAATCGGTGGGCGGGTGGTGCGTGACGACGAACACCGGCACGTCGAGCGGATGGCGGCCCTCCCAGCCGTTGGTGACGTCGAAGAGCCTGCGGCCGACGACGAGCGCCCCCGCGGTCTCGATCACATGACGGAAGTACGCCGCGCTGGGCTCCGTCAGCGTCATCGTGAGCTCTGGACGGGCGGTCTCGACGACCACGTCGCCGTTGCCGTACCAGTCGAAGAGCAGGTCGAAGCCACTCTCCCCGGGCCCCGAGATGTAGCCGTCGAGGGACATGCTCGCGCCGGTATAGATCTTGGTCATGTCAACCAGGACGAACGCTGCTGGTCGAACTCATCGGTCATGAGCCCTCCGGTTCGGAGTACGGCTCGCGCTCCAGCGCCGCCTCGAAGTCCGCTCGCGTGTGGACCGGCTCGCCGTGGGAAACCAGCACGCGCTCGAACGGCAGCTCCAGCATGGCCCGCAGCGCCGGGAGCGCGCGCTGGTGGTGCAGGGCCGAGGCCCACACGCGCAACTCGCCCTCGCCGGGCGCGGTGAGGCCGTCGGCGAACACGAGCGCGCGCTGCTCGGGCAGGTAGAGCGGCGTCTCCATCATCCCGCGACCATCGTCGAGCGCGACCAGGGCGCCCGGCAGCTCGTCGCCGGGCCGCACGCCCTCGAGCTCGGTCTTCGGGACGTCGTCGCGCCAGAACAGGAACGGCCCGAGTGCGCGGGCGCCGTACCAGCGCACGAACAGGTCGACGTCGCGCACGTGATCGGGCTTGAGGATCACGATCGTGTCGGCGGCGAAGCCGTCGAGGCGATCCCACACCTCGCGCGCCGACGGCGGCGGCGCAAGTGGGTCGAGCAGGATGCGCGCACCGCCTGACGCGACCGCGAAGGAGGACACCTCTGGCTGCCAGTCCGCCTGGCCGTTCCAGTCCGGATGCGGCTGCCGCCACAACCACAGACCATCGGCCACGTCACGTATCTCCGCCACTGGGATGCTCATAGACGACAGTGGGTACCCACTCCGCCGTGAGGATGCGCCACAGCGCCCCGACCTGGGCCGCGCGGCAGTGGCTACCGTCTTCGGCATGAGTGAGAAGCCAGAGGTGCAGGTCCCCGACGGCCCGCCGTCCTACCAGCTGGAGCTCGACGACATCGTCGTCGGCGATGGTGACGAGGCGGTCAAGGGCAGCATCGTCGAGGTGCACTACGTGGGCGTGTCCCACAAGACGGGCAGCCAGTTCGACGCGTCCTGGGACCGCGGCGACACGTTCAAGTTCGGGCTCGGCAAGGGCCAGGTCATCCGCGGCTGGGACGAGGGCGTGGCCGGGATGAAGGTCGGCGGCCGGCGCAAGATCACGATCCCGCCGGACATGGCCTACGGCGCGCGCGGGGCGGGCGGCGTGATCGGCCCGAACGAGACGCTCGTCTTCGTCGTCGACCTGATCGGCGTGCGCTAAGCGGGGGTCCGGGGGGCGGCAGCCCCCGGTGTCAAAGGGTCGGGGGGCAGCAGCCCCGGTGTCAATAAGGGGTCCGGGGGGCCGCAGCCCCCCGGTCGTTCTCCGCGGAGTGGCGGTGCGCGCGGGCGAACAGCACGATCGCCGCGAGCAGCGCCAGCGCCAGCGCTCCGTGCGTCAGCGCGCCGGACGCCTGGCTGAAGGACTCGTGGAACGCGTACCCGGCGAGCGTGAACGCGCTCGCCCACAGCGCCGTGCCGAGCAGGCTCCAGGGCAGGAACGCGCGCAGCCGCAGGCCCGACGCGCCGGCGAGGAAGGGGGAGACCGCGCGCACGAGCCCCACGAAGCGCCCGACGAGGATCGCCTTCGCGCCGTGGCGGGCGTAGAAGCCCTCGACACGCTCCAGCCGCGCGTCGTTGACGCCCACCCGCGGCCCGTGCGTGAGCAGGAACCGGCGGCCGAGTCGCCCGCCGAGCGCGAACGAGGCGAGATCGCCGAGCGCGGCGCCGGCCCACGCGATCAGCAGCACCGGGACCAGGTCCACGCCGCCGCGGGCGGCGACGACGCCGCCGAGCACGATCGCGGTCTCGCCCGGCGCGATCAGCCCCACGAACGCGCCGGTCTCCAGGAACGCGAGCCCGCCGACGAGCGCGTAGGTCCACGTTCCGAGCGTGTCGCTCAGCTCGGTCAGCGCGTGCTCGACGCTCGGCAGCTCGACCGTGCCCGTCAACGTCAGCACCAGCGCGATCGCGGCCAGCGTGGCCGTGGCGGCGAGGGGGACGCGGTGCCGGGCGGTCATGACACCGAGTATTGGTCGCGGCGGCCGGTCCGGACACCCCCGGTGCCTCCACGGTGGGGGTAGTGGAGGCTCTACTCCAGCTCGTCGGCGAGGTCCGCGACGGACTCGACGATCCGCGCCGGCCGGTACGGGTAGCGCTCGGCCGACTCGCGCGAGCTGATCCCCGTCAGCACGAGGATCGTCTCCAGGCCGGCCTCGAGGCCGGCGACGATGTCGGTGTCCATGCGGTCGCCGATCATCGCCGTCGTCTCGGAATGGGCGTCGATCGCGTTCAGCGCCGAGCGCATCATCAGCGGGTTGGGCTTGCCGACGTAGTAGGGCTCGACGCCCGTCGCGCGGCTGATCAGGGCCGCGACCGAGCCGGTCGCGGGCAGCGGGCCGTCGGTCGACGGACCCGGTGGCGTCGGGGTTGGTGGCGATGAAGCGGGCGCCGTCGACGATCAGGCGGATCGCCTGGGTGATCCGCTCGAACGAGTACGTGCGCGTCTCGCCGAGCACGACGTAGTCGGGGCTGCGCTCGGTCAGCGTGTAGCCGGACGAGTGCAGCGCGGTCGTCAGCCCCGCTTCGCCGATCACGAACGCCGAGCCGCCGGGCCGCTGGTCCTCCAGGAAGGCGGCCGTCGCCAGCGCCGAGGTCCAGATCGCCTCCTCCGGGACCTCGAGCCCGCTCGTCCGCAGCCGCGCCGCGAGATCGCGGCGGGTGTAGATGGAGTTGTTGGTCAGCACCAGGAAGGGCGCGTCGCGCTTGCGCAGGTTCGCCAGGAAGCGGTCGGCGCCGGGTACGGCCTGCTCCTCGTGCACGAGCACGCCGTCCATGTCCATCAGCCACGAGCGGATCTCTCGTCGGGTCACACGCCACAGGCTACGAGTTCCGGTCGCCCGTCCGGCCTCGGGCTCGATTGCCTCGTACTGCGGGGTGAGTTCCGCTCCGATCGCGTCCCCGATGGGTTCTCGCGTGGTAGGTCTGATCATTAGTCCGCGAGAAGCGAGGGTCTTGGAGTGCAACTGATGGTGTCTGGAACGGGTCGCAAAACGATCGCAGTGGCAGGGGTGCTCGCCGCGGTCGCAGCTGGCGCGGTCATCGCGCGCGCGGATCAGCCCAGCGCGCGGACGGCCCAGCTCACAGGCGGGCTTTCGCTCTCGCCGGTGTTGATCGAGCGAGCGGCCGAGGCGGGCGCCGTCAATTCGATGACCGTTGCCAACAACAGCAAGTCCACGCTCACGGTCACGGTCAACGCGCGGCCCTGGACGCAGTCGTCGAGCGGTCTCGTGAGCCCGAAGCGCAAGTCCTCACTCGCCGGCGTGGAGGTCAGCGAGAAGGAGTTCACGCTCGCGCCCGGCAAGTCCAAGGACGTCGTGGTCACGCTCAAGAGCGCGCCGTCCGCCGGCTATCTGTACGGCGCGGTCGACGTCATCGGCCTGCCGACCAACCTCGCCAAGCGCAAGGGCGTCGTCGCCGGCTACCGGCTCCTCGGCACGCTGCGCTACAACAGCGCGGCCCCGACCTACGGCCTCAAGCTCGGCTCGGCGAAGGTGTCGGGCAAGGGCTCCGCGAAGATGCTGACCCTGCGCGTCAAGAACACGGGCAACACGATCGCGCCGGTCACCGGCAGCGTCCGCCTCAAGGGCCCGACGGGGACCAAGAACGCCTCCGTCAAGGCGACGCGGATCCTGCCGCGCAAGACGATCTCACTCCCGCTGGTCTCCGCGAAGGGTCTGAGGGCGGGCAAGTACACCGCCACCGTCAAGCTCACTCAGGCCAAGGAGAAGACGACGATCACCAAGAAGATCAGGGTGCGTCGCTGAGTGAGCTAGAAGCGTTGCTCGACGCGGCGCCCGTCGAGGGGCGCCGCGTTCGTGAAGTGGCGCGCGAGGCGCTCGCGGGCGGCGGGCCCGCGGAGATCGTCGCGCGCACCGGCGTGACCCTGCGCGAGGTAGAGCGCATCATCGGCCTGTCCGGGACGCTCCCCGAGCGACCAGCGCTGACGGTCGCTGCGGATGCCGCCGAGCGGATGGGCGCGCTCCTGGCGCGCGTTCCGGAGCCGCTCGCCGACCTCGACCACGTCCCCGCGACGGCCATGACCGTGCTCGAGCGGGTGCGCTACCTGCACGAGCACTACGAGCTCGAGCGCTGCCGCGTCCTGCTTGCTCGGCGATCACGACGCCACGTCGCTGGCGTTCGCTGTGCTCGGCGTGCAGCCGCGCGAGCTGGCCGTCGTCGACGTCGATCAGCGCCAGCTCAGCTTCCTCGCGGGCGAGGGCGTCGACACGTGGTTCGCCGACCTCCGCGTGGGCCTTCCGGCTCCGCTGCGCGGCCGCTATCGACCTCGTCCTCACCGACCCGCCGTACTCGCCCGCCGGCGTCGGCCTGTTCGCGGCGCGCGGGTGTCGAGGCGCTGAGCACCGAGCGTCCCGGCCGCCTGTTGGTCGCGTACGGCTATCCAGAGGGCTCGCCCGCGCTCGGGCTCAAGGTCCAGACCGAGCTGGCGGCGCTCGAACTCGTCTACGAGGCCGTGCTCCCCGACTTCAACGCCTACGACGGCGCGCTGGCGATCGGCTCGCGCGCCGCGCTGTACGTGCTGCGGCCGACCAAGCGCAGCCGCAAGATCGCGGTCCGGCGCGCGGGGCGCCACGCGGAGGCGATGTACACCCGCGGTCGCCAGGCGATCGAGTCCGCCGCGGCCGCGGCGCCTGACCTGGCGGAGCTGGGTGGCGAGGCCGGCGCGCTGTACTTCGGCGACGGCTGGGGCAAGCGCGGGCGGCCGCTGAGCGAGCTGCTGGACGCCCCGCAGCCGGCTGCGACGGTCGTGGTGAACCTCGCCCCGGACCTGGTCTACAGCCTCTATCAGGTGGCGGTCGCGGCCGTGGCGCAGCGGGTGCTGATCGTCGCCCACAACCGCACCGAGGGGCTGCGCACCGCAGCCGAGCAGGCGCGGTTGCGTTCGGTCGTCGACGGGCGCTACGAGGTCGTCGCGCTCACGCGCTCGTGGCGGGACTCGGCGGTCACGCTCGTCGAGCTGCGCGGCGAAGGTGGGCCGCGCGACGAGCGGCAGCTCTACCGCGAGGCGACCTCGACGTCGATCGCCAGGGCCGCCAGCGGCGCGCCCCAGTCCTCGAGCGACGCGGGCGTCGCGACGCTGTAGCCGGCGCCGACCGCGGACACCGCGCCGCGCAGCGCCCACTTCGCGAAGGTGTCGGCGAAGCGCTCGGCCGGCGCCGTGCAGTCGCCCGTGTCGCCGGAGAAGCACGCGCCGGTGTTGGGGAGCTCGCCGGCCAGCCGATCGCGCAGCTCCGCGGGGACGAGCGCGTGATCGACCACGTGGCCGAGCTCGTGCACGACCGTCGAGTCGCGGTCGAGCTTGCGCTCGCCGTCGAGGTAGGCGAGGTTGAACGTCACCTCGTACTGGCCTTCGGCGACCGGGCGCATGATGCCGACGGTGCGCCCATGGGGATCGGCGTAGGTGCTGATCGTGACCATGCCGTCGATGTCGTCGATCAGCTGGCGGGCCTCGGGCCGCGCCTGGTCGACGGCGGCCAGGATCCACGCGCGGTCGCTCGGCGCGACGTCGCCGGCGAAGCGGAACGTCGAGGCGCGAACCGCCGGATCGACGCGGAGCTCGCTCTCGCCACAGCCGGCCAGCGCGACGGTGGCGAGCAGGAGGAGAGCGCGGCGAAGCTGCATGGGCTGATAGATCGGCCGGTGCTTCCCGCGCTTGAAGGCTGGGTAGCGGAGCGGGGCGTCGGCGCGGTCCTGGTCGCCGAGCTCGTGCGGCCCGAATCGCGCGGCCGCCCGCTCGGCGTCGTCCAGAGCGCGTGGGCCGCCGGCTGGTGCTTCTCGGGGTTCGGATCGTTCGAGTGAGCCTCGTGCTCCGGATCGTGGTCGTTCGGGACGTCCCGGGCGACGATGTCGGCGCCGACCGCGCACGGCGCTCGCGCCCCAGCCAGCGCGAGGCGTCACCTGAGATCCCACCGGCCCGCAGATACGCGGGCCGGTCGGCCACAACGCTCCGGAGCCGAGCCGGACGAGCACCACGTCCCCCGGCCGCAGCACGCCGCGGGTGACGATCGGCGCCACGGTGTCGATGCCGAGCGCCGGGCATCCAGATCATCGAATCGCTCTACCTCGAGGAGCTCGCGGCGGACGGGGTGAGCGAGTTCGGGTTCGTCTGCCTGCCGTTGAAGTTCCGGGGCGGGACCGGCTCGCCGGTGCGGCCGATCGCGCTCGTATGACGGGTGGTCAGGTCGCGGGCGGCCCGGCGATCAGCGCGAGCCACTCCTGAGAAAGCCCGAGATCTACGGCCTCACGCGCTCACGGCGAACCCCTCACGCCAGCTCGGGTGGCTCGGCACCCACCCCAATTCGGCCTTCGCCTTGGCGTTGGAGGCGCCGCGCGACTCGGTCATCATCATCACCGCGGCGGGGCTGGCGACGATCCGCGCCAGCCAGGCCGGGACGTGACGCGGCGGCTTGGCGCCGAGCTCGGCCGCGAGGAACGGCAGCCATTCGCGGACGGGAGCGGGCTCGTCGTCGACGATGTTGTAGATCTCGCCGGGGCGGCCGCGCTCGATCGCGGCGAGGGTCGCCGTGGCGAGATCGTCCGCGTGCAGGAAGGACCAGAGCCCGTTGCCGTTGCCGACGAGCGGGAACTGGCGCTTGCGGATCATCTCGACCTGCTCGCCGCCGGGCGCCATCCCGGTACCGGGGCCGTAGAAGCCGCCGTAGCGGAGGACGATCCCGCCGGCCGCGGTGGTCAGCGCCTCCAGCCGGCGGATCGCCGCGTGGGTCTCGCGGATGCCCTTCGGCGGCTCGGGGTCGAGCGCGTCGGCCTCGGTCTTGACCGGCGCCGCCGGTGCGCGCGTAGGGCCAGCCGGCGAAGGACTGGGCGATCAGCCGCGTGTCCGGTGCGGCGGCCAGCAGGTGCTCGGTGCCCTCGGTCCGGAGCCGGTTGGTGGTCGCGAAGGCCTTGTCGATGTCCTTGAAGTCGATGCCGGTCAGCGCGGTCATCTGGTGGACGATCACGTCCGCGCGGGTGGCCTCGACGGCGGCCTTGACCGACGCGGCGTCGAGGCCGTCCATGACCTGCGCGTCGGCGCCGAGGGCGCGCAACTCGCCGGTCCTGGCTTGGCTGCGGGTGGTTCCGGTGACGGTGTGGCCGTTGGCGATCAGGAGCGGGATCAGCGCACGGCCGGCGGCGCCCGTGGCGCCTGCGATGAGGATGTGCATGGTCCCTGTGACGAGATGGCGTGACACCCTGTGACAGGTGGAGGAGCTGCGGCCACTGCTGTTCTCGATCGCCTACCGGATGCTCGGCTCGGTGGCCGAGGCCGAGGACGTCGTGCAGGAGGCCTATGTGCGCCGCGCGGCGCTCTCCGGCGAGGTGCAGTCCGAGCGGGCGTTCATGACCACGGTCACGTCCCGGCTCGCGATCGACGTGCTGCGCTCGGCGCGCGTGCGCCGCGAGACCTACGTCGGTGACTGGCTGCCCGAGCCGCTGGTGGAGCCCGAGGCGCCGGCGGTGGTGGAGACCGAGGAGACCGTCTCGCTGGCGATGCTCCTGCTGCTCGAGCGCCTGAACCCGATCGAGCGCGCCGTCTTCGTCCTGCGCGAGTCCTTCGACCTCGGCTTCGATCAGATCGCCGCGATCGTCGGTCGCAGCGAGGACAACTGCCGCCAGATCCTCACCCGTGCGCGGCGCCGGGTCGCCGACGAGCGGCCCCGCTTCGACGCGGACCCGGGGGAGGGTCGCGCGCTCGCCGCCCGCTTCCTCGCCGCCGCCCGCGAGGGCGACCTGCAGGGACTCGTGGCGCTGCTCGCGCCCGACGCCGTGCTGATCGGCGACGGCGGCGGCGTCGCGCGTTCGATCCCGCACCCGATGCGCGGGGCGGCGGCGATCGGCCGCGCTCTGATCGCGTTCTACGGCCAGATCGACAGGCTGGGGGTCACGCTCGAGGTCGTTCGGGTCAACGGACAGCCGGGCTTCCGCTCGCTCGACGCCGAGGGGCGGATCGTCAACGTCGTCGGGCTCGACGTCTCCGGCGGCCAGGTCACCGCGCTGTACTCGATGCTCAACCCCGCCAAGCTCGCGCACCTCGGCGAGACCTCGGAGCTCGGGCTGCGGCCCTCTAGTCGATCAGCGCCCCCGCGCTGACGTTGACCGTCGCGGCGGTCATGGTGCGAGCCTTGTCGGAGGCGACGAAGGCGGCGACGTTGCCGACGTCCTCGAGCGTCGCCGAGCGGCCGGTCATCGTCAGGTCATCGAGGCTCTTGACGAGCTGGTCGCGGCCGGCGAAACCCCGCGGGATCGACTCCGGGACGCCACCGGTGCGCAGCGTGACGACCCGGACGCCGTACTTGCCGTATTCGCAGGAGAGCTGCTTGCGCATCGACTCCAGCGCCTCGAACGCGGTCTGCAGACCGCCGAGGCTGTAGCCCGGGAGCGGGTCGCCCGAGCCGCCGAAGTTGAGGATCACGCCGCCGCCGGAGCCGATCATCCGCCGCGCGGCCGCCTTCTGGGTCAGGAAGTTCGTGCGCACGCAGGTGACGATCGGCGCCAGATAGTCCTCGACGTCCATCTCGGCCATCGGCGTGCCCTGGACGTCGTTGTGGTTGATCACGTTGAAGGAGATGTCGATGCGTCCGGCGGCGGCGACGACCGCCTCGGCGTGCGCCTCGACCGCCGCGCCGTCGAGTGCGTCGACTCGAGCGGTCTCGGCACGGCCGCCTGCTCTGCGGATGTCGTCGGCGACCACTTCGAGCGTCGCGGCGGTGCGGCCGGCGAGGAAGACCCGGGCGCCCTCACGTCCGAAGGCCCGCGCGACGGCCCCGCCGATCGAGCCGCCACCGCCGTAGATCACCGCGTTCTTGTCCTTGAGGAGCATGTGCCTGTGACCCCCTTGCGGTCTGGAACTCATCGTTCGTCGGGTACGTCCGTCACGAACCTGTGGCCCGGCGCGTGCGTCAGCATCAGCTCGGGCCTGCTTGCGGCCGCGACGGCCTGAGGCGTGACGCCGCAGGCCCAGAAGACCGGGACCTCGCCGGCGCGGAGCTCGACCGGGTCGCCGTTTGTCGGGTGCCGCGAGCTCGCGTTCAGCTCGTCCACCCGTTCGCCCTGATCGCGGCGCGCACCGAATGCGGGTCCGGGTCCATCCACGGTTTGTATCGTCCCGCCGCGTGACCGCGCGCTGGGGAACCGTCGCCGCCTACGCCGCGGTCGCGGCGGCGAACCAGCTGCTGTGGCTGACCTACGCGCCGATCACGACCGCCACCGCCGAGCACTTCGACGTCTCCGAGACCGCCGTCGGCTGGCTCTCGCAGGTCTTCCCGCTGCTCTACGTGGTGCTCGCGATCCCCGCGGGCCTGGCGCTGGACCGCCGTTTCCGGTCCTCGCTGCTGACGGGCGCGTGGCTGACCGCGGTCGGCGGCGCGGTGCGGCTCGGGATCGACACGTTCGCCGCCGCCCTGGCCGGGCAGATCCTGATCGCGATCGCGCAGCCGCTGATCCTCAACGCGGTCACGAAAGTGGCGGTCACCTCGTTGCCGCCCGAGGAGCGCACGCGCGGCATCTCGCTCGGCTCGGCGGGGATCTTCGCCGGCACGGCCCTCGCGCTCCCGCTCGGCCCGCTGCTCGGCGACGCCGGGTCACTGATCCCGCTGCTGGTCTTCGATCTCGTCGCCGCGGTGGCCGCCGCTCTCTGGCTGACCGGGGCGATGTTCCGCGCGCCGGCGGTGGCCGCGGCGCCCGTGCTCGCCGCTTCGTCGCCCGGCGCCGCTCCCGCGTTCGCCGGCCGCCGCGAGTTGCGGGTCGTCTGGGCCGATCGCAGCATCCGGCGCCTCGCGGGCGTCGCCTTCCTCGGCTTCGGCGTCTTCGTCGCCCTCACCACCTGGCTTCAGGCGCTGCTCGAGCCCGCCGGCATCTCGGACGAGACCGCGGGCTGGCTGCTCGGCGCGATGGTGCTCTCCGGGGTCGCCGGCTCCGCGTTGCTGCCCGCTCCGCTCGCCCGTCGCGGCGCCGAGCGGACCTTCCTGCGCGTCGCCGCCGTCGTCGCCGCCGCGGGCTGCGTGACCCTGGCGCTCGCCCCGGGCGCGGCGTTGCTCGTGGTCGTGCCGCTGGGGGTCGTCCTGCTCGGGAGCCTGCCCGTGATCCTCGAACTGACGGAGCGGCGCTCGCCGACGAGCGCCGCGACGGGGCTGATCTGGCTCGCCGGCAACGCCGGGGGGATCGTCGTGGCCGTGCTCGTGCAGACCACGTCGGGCCATCCGGGCGCGGCGTTCTCGCTGCTTGCGGCAACCGCCGCGCTTGTGCTGCTCGTCGCCTGAAGGAAGCCGCGGCCGCGCCGCGAACACACCCGCATGAGCGAGACGGACCCCCGCACCGAGCCGCACGTCTCCACCGAGGAGCTGCGCGCCGCCCTGTCCCCGCGCCGTGAGCCACGCCGCAACCCGGTGCTGGTCTCCGAGCATTCCGAGCACGCCGACCGCGAGCTCGCGGAACTCCGGACCCTGCTGGAGTCGGCCCGAGCCGGCGAGGACGGCCTGCGCAGCGAGCTCAACGCGAGCCGCCGCGCGATCGACTCCGCCCGCGCCGACGCGATCGAACTGCGCGCCGCGCTGGACGCCAGCCGCGGCGACGCGTCCGAGTTGCGCGCCGAGCTCACCGCCGCCCGCATCGACCTCCGCGAGCGCCGCTCAGCCCTCGACCGCCTCGCCAGCGCCGGCTTCTTCCGCCGCCGCAAGGTCCTCAGGGACCTCTCCGACCGCGGCCTGGTCTAGATGGAGAAACCTAAAGGGGCCAGGCCCCTTTAGGAATCATTTACGTAGCCGGAGGTTCTGCATGCCGCCGTCGACGTGGAGGACCGTGCCGGTGGTCGAGGCGGCGGCCGGGGAGGCGAGGTAGGCGATCGCTTCGGCCACCTCGCGGGCGCTGACGAGGCGGCCCATGGGCTGGCGGGCCTCGAGCGCGGCGCGCTCGGCCGCGGAGTCCTCCGCCGCATCCAGGAGGCGGCCGACCCACGGGGTGTCGGCGGTGCCCGGGTTGACGCAGTTGACGCGGATGCCTTCGCCGACGTGATCGGCGGCCATCGCCAGGGTCAGTGAGAGCACGGCGCCCTTGGATGCGCTGTAGAGCGCGCGCTGGGGGAGGCCGGCGGTCGCGGCGACCGAGCAGGTGTTGACGATCGAGGCGCAGGCGGACTCGCGCAGCGCCGGCAGCGCCGCGCGCGTCACCCGCACCATGCCGACGACGTTGACGTCGTAGACGCGGTGCCACTCCTCATCCGGGTTGTCCTCGACGGTTCCGGCGGCGCCGATCCCGGCGTTGTTGACGAGCACGTCGAGCCCACCCAGCCGCGACACAGCCTCCGCGACCGCGGTCGCGACCCCAGCCGCGTCGGTGACGTCGACGCGGATCGCGTCCTCGCTCTCGGCGACCTCGCGATCCAGGACCACGACCCGCGCGCCGCGTTCGCGCAGCACGGAGGCCGCTGCGGCCCCGATCCCCGACGCCCCGCCGGTGACGATCGCCCGCAGCATCAGACCACCGCCTCGATCAGGTGCGGTCCGGGCTCACTCAGGGCCTCGCGGAACGCGGAGACGAGCCCGGGCACGTCGTCGACGCGCCGCCCCGGCACGCCCATCGACTGCGCAAGCCCCGCGAAGCCGAGCTCCGGCCGGCCGATGTCCATCAGTTCGTGCGCGGCCTTGCCGTCGCCCTCGGCGCCGACGCGCGAGAACTCGAACTCGAGGATCGCGTAGGTGCGATTGGCGATGATGATCGTGGTCACGTCGAGGCCCTCCCGAGCCTGGGTCCAGAGCGACTGGATCGTGTACATCGCCGAGCCGTCGGCCTCGAGCGAGATCACCGGCCGACCGGGCGCTCCGACCGCGGCGCCCGTCGCCGCCGGAAGTCCCCAGCCGATCGCGCCGCCGGTCAGGAACAGGTAGTCATGCTCGCCGGCGCCCGCGGTGCGCTCGACGAACGCGATCGACGCCGTCACCGCCTCGTCGACCACGACCGCGCCGTCAGGCAGCAGCGCGCCGACGACCGCGGAGAGCTTGTCGACGTCGAGCGCCCCGCCCGTCGGCAGCGCCACACGCTCCAAGTCCGCCACCGACGGCACGTCGGATGCGGCACCGACCGCCGCCGCCAGGGCCTCCAACGCGGCCAGCGCGTCCTCGTCCGCGGAGGCGAGCACCGTCACACCGGTCTGCGGGTCCGCGAGCACGCTCGGTCGCCCCGGGTAGGCGAAGAAGCCGACCGGCTGCTGCGAACCGGCGATCACGAGCTGCGAGAGACCGGCGAGCGCGTCGACGGCCAGCTCGGTCAGGTACGGGACACCCATCGGCCGCGGCCGTCCGCCGCCGCGCGCGAGCCGCACCGGGAACGTGTCACGGAAGAGGCGCGCGCCGGTCGCGGCGGCGATCCGCGCCGCGGCCCGCAGCCCGCGCTCGCCCGTCGTCACGCCGCCCAGGAGCAAGGCCGAAGCCGGGCCGCCCGAACGCAGCGCCCGCGCGGCAGCCTCCACCGCCTCGTCGGGGACGGGGAGCCGCGCGGACGCGGGCACCGCCGCGGCCGGCCCGAGACTCGGCTCCCAGCCCGCGTCGGCGGGCAGGATCAGCGTCGCGACACCGCCGGCGCGCGCCGCCGCGACCGCCAGCGCGGTGTCGGTCGCCGCCGAGCGCGCGTCGCGCGTCGTCCGCAGCCAGTGCGAGGCGGGCCGCGCGATCGACTCGATGTCGCTCGCCAGCGGCGCTCCGAGCGGCTTGTGCGCGACCGCGTGATCGCCGACCAGGTTCACCATCGGCGTCCGCGCCTTGAACGCGTTGTGGACGTTCGCGAACGCGTTGCCAAGACCGGGGCCGAGGTGCAACAGCGTCGCCGCGGGGTCCTCCGCCATCCGCGCGTAGCCGTCCGCCGCGCCCGACGCGACGCCCTCGAACAGCGTCAGCACGCCGCGAACGTCCGGAACGCGGTCGAGCGCCGCCACCAGGTGCATCTCCGACGTCCCGGGGTTCGCGAAGCAGACCCGCACCCCGCTCGCGGCCAGCGTCCGCAGGACGCTCTCCGCGCCGTTCAAAGCACGGCCTCGAACGCGCGATAGGCGTCATCACCGAAGAGCCAGAAGCGCGCCTCCTCGACCGACGGGTGTGCCTCCAATGCCGCGGACGTCGAGGCCACCGCAACCGAAGCGGCGAGGGGGAGCGGATAGCCGTAGATCCCCGTCGAGATCGCCGGGAACGCGACCCGCACATCGCCGGCGGAGGCGGCCAGTTCGATCGCCCGCCGGTGGCAGGAGGCGAGCAGGTCCGCCTCGCCACTCGAACCCCCGCGCCAGACCGGCCCGACGGTGTGGATGACATGGCGCACCGGCAGCTTCCCAGCGCCCGTGAGCTTCGCGTCGCCGGTCTCACAGCCGCCGAGCAGCCGGCATTCCTCGACGAGCGACGGTCCCGCCGCGCGATGGATCGCTCCATCCACGCCGCCGCCGCCGAGCAGGCTCGAGTTGGCGGCGTTGACGATCGCGTCGGCTTCCGAGTCGGTGGTGATGTCCCCCTGATGCAGCGTGATGCGCCCCATCGCTCGACTGTACGCTGAGTCGGGTGACCGACGACTCGCTCCCCGAGCTGCGGGCTTCAGACGCGGACCGCGAACAGCACGCCGAAGTCCTGCGCCGCGCCGCCGGCGAGGGGCGGTTGACCATGGACGAGCTCGAAGAGCGGCTCAACGCGGTCTACGAGGCGCGCACGCATCGCGAGCTGGACCGTCTGGTCGCCGACGTCGTGGTGCACGGCGAGCAGCCGGGCGCGATCACCGGTGCGAGCAGGCGCATGCCGGTCCGCCGTGGCGAGGACGGCGCGAGCTGGCTCGTGTCGATCATGAGCGGCCGCGAGCGCAAGGGCCGCTGGCGCGTCGGGCCTGACCTGAAGGTCATCAACATCATGGGCGCATCGGACCTCGACCTCAACGACGCCGAACTGGCCGCCGACGACGTCAGCATCACGGTCTTCGCGTTGATGGGCGGCGCCGACATCCGCGTCCCCGAGGGCCTCAACGTCGACCTCTCGGACTTCGCGTTCATGGGCGGCAACAGCTCCACGCTCGGTGACGAGCGGCCCGATCCCGGCGGGCCCACGCTGCATCTGCGCGTGATCTCGATCATGGGCGGGATCGACGTCAAGCGCGGCCGCAAGCTCTCGCGCGCGGAGCGCAGGGCTCGCAAGCACCTAGAGCACGGGAGCTGACGCCGGCGGGCGCTCGAGCGCCTGCGGCACGAGCAACGCGGTGATCGAGCCGATCACGACGCGCTCGGTGGTCCCCGGCGTGAGATCACCGCGAGCGGTGCGCGGGTCACGCGGCGGCGCCGGCAGGCCGAACAGCCGGTGCGCATGATCGGCGGCGTACAAGCGCAGCGCACGGCTCGCATCGGGCCGGGCCAGCCGCCAGCCGGCGGCGATCAGATTCGCCCCGTGCCACAGCTCCCACCGCCAGCGCCGGAACGGGATCCGCCCGGCAGGCAGCGGATACAGGTTGTACGCGAATTCGAGGCCGTGGACGGTCGGCACTGCCACGAACGCTAGCGCGCGCCAAGGTTCGCCCAAGCAAATGTCCATGTGGTGAAGGTTGACTTCACCGCGGCGACCTCCGTAGCCTCGGTCGGTCCGCCTCAAATCGCAACCAGGACCGGCGATAATGGAAGGCACACGAACCAAGCCCGCGCGAACGATCGTGGGCGGCGCTTCATTGGACACGCCCGAGCGGGCGCGAGCGTACACCGCGGCTGCACAGCGCGACCTCAACGTGCATCTGCAGCGGCTGGGCTCGCCTGACCGTGCTCGCCGTGGACGGCGAGTGGGACGCCGATTCGCAGCTCGCGTTCGAACGCGTCTGCCGGATCCTCGGCATCGACGCCGTCCGCGACGCGCGGACGTTCCGCCTGATCGGGGCCTCAGTCGCCGAGCGCACGGACGCCGAACGCGAGCGTGCACAGACCGACGGTGTCGCGTTCGAGCAGCAGCTCAAGGCCCAGTTCGCCGATCCCGCCAACGGCAACGGCAACGGCACATCCGCAGGCGCCCAAGCGCAAGCCGGCCGTCGTCGGCGGCCACTCGCTCGAGAAGGCCGACCGCGCCCGCGCCTACGTCGCCGCGCTCCAGCGCGACCTCAATCGCCACCTGCGCTCGCTCGGCTCCCCGACCGTCCTCGCGGTCGACGGCGCCTGGGATCGCGAGACCGACGTCGCGTTCCGCCGCGTCTGCCGGGTGCTCGGCCTCGAAGCGCACCGCGACGTGCGCACCTTCCGGGCGGTCGGGGGCGCCGCGGCCCCGCTCACCGCCGCCGAGCGCAAGCACGCCACCAGCGACGGGGCGGCCTACGAGAAGCGGCTGCGCCACCACTTCGCGCACACCCCGGTGCCCGAACCCCGCAAGCCCAAGGCTCCCGACCCGGAGCCGGAGCCGCAGCACGGCGGCGACGATCTCGCAGCAGCCCTGCGCGCCGCGGGCGCCCGCTACGAGGACGCGATCATCCGCGAGGCGCGCCGCCACGGCGTGCCCGTCTCGCTGGTGTGCGCGATCCTCGAGGTCGAGACCGGCTTCCAGAATGTCTTCGGCCACGACGCCGTCCGCAACCCCGTCAAGAGCCCGCCGCGTGGCCTGATGGCGGTCACCGAGGAGCGCTACCAGCAGTACCTGCGCTTCCGCCGCCAGGGTCTCGGCAACCAGGGCGTCGGCCCGATGCAGCTCACGAGCCCGGGGCTGCAGGACCGCGCCGACGCGCTCGGTGGCTGCTGGAAAGTCGACCCCAACGTCCGCGTCGGCGTCGAGTTCCTCGCCGGCAACATCCAGCGGCTCGGCCTCTACCGCGGCGTCGCCGCCTACAACGGCTCGACCGCCTACGCCGACAAGGTGCTGCCGCTGGAGAAGAAGTGGCGGGCGAAGATCGGCAGCGCCGGCGCCGCGGATCCCGCAACCGGCGGCGGCTCCGGGCCGCGGACGCTGAAGGTGCGCAACCCGCGCATGCGCGGTTCGGACGTCGAAGCCCTGCAGAAGCTCCTCAACCGGCGCTTCGAGGAGTGGAAGATCGCCGTCCGCATCGACGTGGACGGCATCTACGGCCCGGCCACGCGCAAGGCCGCGCGCCGCGTCGCCTACGGGCTCGGCGTCCCCGCCTCCGACTACGAGAAGGGCATCACGCCCGCGCTGCGCTCCAAGCTGCGCCGGCCGAGCCGGCGCACCGCGGCGGAGCTCGAGCGCGCCAAGAGCCGCCGGGCGTGGTTGCGCAAGCTGCGCCGCGTCAGCGGCTCGACGGCGAGCGCCTCGACGGCGAGCGGCAACTACCCGCTCGCCCGCCACGGGCCGATCATCGGCACGCCGTTCCACGGCACGCACACGCGCGGGAACTGGCAGTCCGACAACGCGCTCGACATCAGCGTCCCCAACGGCACGCCCGTGATCGCGCTCGACGACGGCGTGATCGTGAAGACCTTCAACAGCCCATCCGGCGTGACCGCGGGCTGGCAGGTGACCCTGCGCGGCGGCGACAACGCCTGGTTCTACGGGCATCTGACGACCGTCAGCGTCCGCGCCGGCGATCGCGTGCGCAAGGGCCAGACGATCGGCACTTCGGGCTCCGCCAACGGCGTGCCCCATCTCCACATCGGACAGCAGGTCGGACGACCGCGATTCCAGTGAGGTTGAGACTGATGGACGACACCCAGATCGACGACGACGAGGTCCTGGCCGAGGGCGGCCCCCTCGATGACACGAGCCAGCTGATCGGCGGCACCGTGGTCACCCAGCTGGAGGCGCCGATCGTCGCCTCCGAGGCGGACCTCGACGCGCTGTTCGGCGAGGACGAGGACGAGGAGGACCTCGGCGACGACGACCTCGACCTCGGCGACGAGTTCGAGGCCCCGCCGGTCGCGCTCGACCACGCCTTCGAGGTGCCCGCGGCGGTGCAGGAGCCCGAGCGCGTCGCTCAGCTCGAGACGGCGGTGAAGGCGCTCGCCGGCCAGCAGGCCGACCGCGAGTCGGGCCGCGTGCGCCGCAAGGTGACGGCCGCGACCGGCGGCGCCGGAATCGTCGGCCTGATCCCGATCGTGCTGCAGCTCGCCGGGGCGCTCGACGTCTCGCCCGAAGTGGCCTCGACCGTGGCCGCCGTCGCGGCCGCGCTCGGCGCGCTGGCGGCGGGCTGGGCGACGCCTGAACGCCCGACGCCGATCTCGGCCGGGGAGATCCTCGCCGCGGACTGACCCCCGTCTGGGGGGTCGTCGCGGCCCCCCAGGCCTGCTATCGCCTAGTGGGTGGCCGCTGCCCTCCCACTTTTCGGTGCCTTCGTGGTGGGGCTCGGCGCCCGCCGCTGGCTCCAGCGCCACATCTCGCTGCTGTTCCGGATGCAGCTCGCGGGCGGCATCGGCGTGCTCTCCGTGCTGGCGGGCTGGAGCTTCGACGTCAGCGTCCGCAACGTCGCCGCGATCGCGGTCCTGCTGACGGCGCAGCTGACCTCGGTCTCCGTCGGCGCCTGGGTGTTCAAGCGCCGGACCGATGGTCCGCTGCTGTCGTTCTGGATGTACGGCAACCCGACGTTCTGGACCGCGCCGCTCGCCGCCGCGACGCTCGGCGCCCAGGCGGCCGTCTTCATCATCGCCTACGACATGCTCACCCAGGCGCGGATCGCCGTGGGCGTCAGGTTCATGCGCCGGCACGCGCCGAAGTCCCAGTCCGCGCGGACCGCGCTCGCCGACTACGCGCCGACGATCGGCGCCGTCAGCGGCCTGCTCATCGGGGTCGTCCTGCCCGCGCCCGACGTCGTCGACACGATCGTGGCCGCGCTCGGCATCGTGATGGCCGGGGTCGGCTTCCTGCTGCTCGGCGTGTCGTGGCCGAAGCGCTGGATCGGGCGCCCGCAGATCGCGATCTCGCTGCGCGCGTTCACGCTGCACTGGACGCTCGTCCCGGCGATCCTGGGTCTCGCGACGCTCGCCGGGATCGAGCTTCCGGGCGCCGTCTGGCTACTCGCCTTCGGCCCGATCCCGACGTCGGTCGTCTCCTTCGCGCAGGTCTACGGCTATTCGCCCAAGACCGCGGCGACCGGCCTTGCGCTGAGCATCACCGGGGCGATCGCGCTGCTGCCGCTCTCGCTGGCCCTGGCCGGCGGCTAACCGGCCAGCTCGATCGCGATCTGCTCGAGGATGTCCAGGCCCTCCTGGGCGCCGGACTCCATGCCCGTGGCGATGATCATGTCGCGGATCTCGAGGCTGTCGACGCGGGTCAGCATCGAGAGCCGTGTCCGGCCGCCGTCGAGCTCCTCGAAGGTGCACGTGACGAGTGCCGCGCCGCCCTCGGGGGCGCCCTCGAAGATCTCGGTGTTCACGAGCTTCTCGTCCGGGACGATCTCGTGATACTCGCCGTGGAAGGCGACCTCGAAGCCCCCGTCGGCGACCATCACGTAGCGCCATTGGCCGCCGACGCGCAGGTCGATCTCGGCGCTCTGCATCTTCCCGCGCCGTCCCGGCCACCAGCGGCTGACGAGCTCGGGCGTCGTGTAGGCCTTGAAGACGAGGTGGGCGGGGGCGTCGAACTCCCGCACCATCAGGATCTCCTGGTCGGTCGGGAGGGTGAGGACTGCGGTTCCGCTAGTCGCGGGCATCGGGATCGTCTCCTTCTGTCTGTTTGAGGTCTTCCAGGACGTCGTCGAGCAGCTCGAACCGCTCGGTCCACGTCTGCTCGTAGCCCTTCACCCAGTCATGGATGGGCTTGAGCGCGTGGCCGTTGAGCCGGTACAGGCGCTGCCGGCCTGCGTCGCGCACGTCGACCGCTCCCACTTCGCGGAGGACTCGCAGGTGCTTGGACACCTGCGGCTGGGCGAGCCCGAGCACCTGCACGAGATCGTTGACGGGCCGTTCCCCGCCGGCGAGGACGTCCAGGATCTGCCGCCGCCGGGGTTCGGCCACCGCGTTGAACGCGTCTGCGGTCGTCGCTGCTCGGGCCATGCCGACAATCATATTCCGATATAGGAATGTGTCAAGCGGGAGTGCCGCGGATGCGCGTCGAGACGCGTGCGGCGGCGCGGCGGACGTGGACGGCCAGCGCCTCCGGGGCGGCCTCTCTGGCCGGGTAGGTGACGGCGACGGCGGCGATCGGGTGGCCGGTGTGGTCGAGCACGGGGCACGCGACCGAGGCGAAGCCGAGCGTGACGAACCCGTCCTCCTCGGCGTAGCCGTCGCGGCGGGCGGTGGCGAGCAGGCCGCGCAACTGGGTCAGCGAGGCGGGGCCGGCCTCGTGGCGTCGGGTCAGGACGCGGCGGCTGGGGAAGAGCGCGTTGACCTGCTGCGGCGGCAGCGCGGCGAGCATCGCCAGGCCACTCGCGGTCAGGTGCGCCGGCAGGCGGACGCCGACGTCGGTCACCAGGCCGGGTCGGCCGGGCGCGCGCTCCTCGATCACGTAGAGCACGTCTCGGCCGTCGAGGACCGCGAGGTGGGCGTTGTGGGTCGTGGCGGTGACGAGGCGGGTGAGCACCGTCTGCGCGATCCAGCGCAGCGGGTCCTGGCGCAGGTAGGCGGAGCCCAGCTCGTAGGCCGCGACGCCGAGGCCGTAGCGGCGCTCCTCCGGCAGGTGCACGACGAAGCCCTCGTCGCGCAGGACGTTGAGCAGGTGGTAGGTGGTCGAGCGGGGGAGCCCGAGGTCGCGCGCGATCGTTGTGGCAGGCAGCGGCGCGGCGTGGCGCGCGAGCAGCTTCAGCAGCTGCAGCGCGTGGGTGGCTGCGGGGGCGTTCTGTCTCAGATCTGAGACAGTACCCGGATCGGTTGCGTGCGCGCCGTCCCCCGCGGTGGTCTGATGGCGCCCATGTTCGAGCCTCCGGGGGTGTTGATCGGGATCGGTGCGCCGACGTTCGAGGACGTCGTCGCCGTCGCGCGCCACGGCGCGCCGGTGTCGCTGGCGCCCGAGGCGCTGGAGGCGATCGCCACCAGTCGCGCGGTCGTCGACGCGCTCGCCGCCGATGTCGTGCCGCACTACGGCGTCTCGACCGGGTTCGGCGCGCTGGCGACGCTGCACATCCCGCTCGAGCGCCGGCTGGAGCTGCAGCGCGGGCTGATCCGCAGCCATGCCGCCGGCTCCGGTGAGGAGGTCGAGCGCGAGGTCGTGCGCGCGCTGATGCTGCTGCGGCTCTCGACGCTCGCCACCGGGCGCACCGGCGTGCGGCCGGTCGTCGCCCGCTCCTACGCCGCGATGCTCTCCGCGGGCATCACGCCGGTCGTGCACGAGTACGGCTCGCTCGGCTGCTCGGGTGACCTTGCCCCGCTCTCGCACTGCGCGCTGGCGCTGATGGGCGAGGGGCCGGTGCGCGACGCCTCCGGCGTGCTGTGCGCCGCGGAGGTCGCGCTGCGCGCCGCCGGGATCGAGCCGGTGGTCCTGCAGGAGAAGGAGGGGCTCGCGCTGATCAACGGCACCGACGGCATGCTCGGGATGCTCGTGCTGGCCATCGCCGACCTGCGCCGCCTGCTCGTCACCGCCGACATCACGGCCGCGATGAGCGTCGAGGGCCTGCTCGGCACCGACCGCGTCTTCGCCGCCGACCTGCACGCGCTGCGCCCGCAGACCGGCCAGGCCGCCGCGGCCGCGAACCTGCGCGCGCTGCTGGCGGGCAGCCCGATCGTCGCCTCGCACCGCGGGCCGGAGGACACGCGGGTGCAGGACGCGTACTCGCTGCGTTGTGCGCCGCAGGTCGCCGGCGCCGCGCGCGACACCCTCGCGCATGCGGCTGCCGTTGCCGAGCGTGAGTTGGCCTCCGCGATCGACAACCCGGTCGTGACCGCGGACGGTCGCGTCGAGTCCAACGGCAACTTCCACGGCGCGCCCGTCGGCTATGTGCTGGACTTCCTGGCGATCGCCGCCGCGGACCTCGCGAGCATGTCCGAGCGCCGCACCGACCGCTTCCTGGACGTCGCCCGCAACCACGGTCTGCCGCCGTTTCTGGCCGAGGATCCCGGCGTCGACT
This sequence comes from uncultured Solirubrobacteraceae bacterium, assembly GCA_963848475.1. Classification (GTDB taxonomy): domain Bacteria; phylum Actinomycetota; class Thermoleophilia; order Solirubrobacterales; family Solirubrobacteraceae; genus Solirubrobacter. The sequence continues at coordinate 835,202 of CAWKDW010000020.1, forward strand.
CGGGGTACATGATCGCCCAGTACACGCAGGCGGCGATCGTCTCCGAGCTCAAGCGGCTCGCCGTTCCCGCGAGCGTGGACTCGATCCCGAGCTCCGCCATGCAGGAGGACCACGTCTCGATGGGCTGGTCCGCCGCACGCAAGCTCCGGCGTTCCTTGGACGGGCTGACGCGGGTGCTCGCGATCGAGCTGCTGACCGCGGCGCGCGGGATCGACCTGCGGGCGCCGCTGGTGCCGGCGCCGGGGACCGGGGCCGTGCTCAGCGCGCTGCGTGCGGTCGCTCCCGGCCCCGGCCCGGACCGCTTCCTTGCTCCCGAGATCGAGGCCGCCGTGGCCTTCGTCCGCTCGGGCGGTGCCGTCGGCGCCGCCGAATCCGCCACCGGCCCGTTGGAGGTGCCATGACCAAGTCATCCATCCGCGCCGCGCGCGGGACCGAGCTCTCCTGCCTCGGCTGGCAGCAGGAAGCCGCGCTGCGGATGCTGCAGAACAACCTCGACCCCGAGGTCGCCGAGCATCCGTCCGAGCTCGTCGTCTACGGCGGGACCGGCAAGGCGGCGCGCAACTGGGCCTCCTACCACGCGATCGTGCGCACGCTGCAGACGCTGCGCGACGACGAGACGCTGCTGATCCAGTCCGGCAAGCCGGTCGGCGTGATGCAGACGCACGAGTGGGCACCGCGCGTGCTGCTCGCCAACTCCAACCTGGTCGGCGACTGGGCCAACTGGGACGAGTTCCGGCGCCTGGACGCGCTCGGGCTGACGATGTACGGCCAGATGACCGCGGGGTCGTGGATCTACATCGGCTCCCAGGGCATCCTGCAGGGGACCTACGAGACCTTCGCGGCGGTGGGGGAGAAGCGCTTCGGCGGCTCCCTGGCCGGGACGATCACCCTGACCGGCGGGCTCGGCGGCATGGGCGGCGCGCAGCCGCTGGCCGTGACGATGGCGGGCGGCGTCTGCATCTGCGTCGAGGTCGATCCCTCGCGGATCGAGCGCAGGTTGTCGTCCGGGTATCTCGATGTCGAAGCGTCCGACCTCGACGACGCGTTGCGGCGCGCCGTCGAGGCGCGCGACGCGGGTACGCCCTTGTCGATCGGCCTGCTGGGCAACTGCGCCGACGTCTTCCCGGAGCTGCTCTCGCGCGGCGCGCCGATCGATGTCGTGACCGACCAGACCTCCGCCCACGACCCGCTGGCCTACGTGCCGCGCGGGGTCGAGTTCGAGGACTGGGCGCTCGAGAAGGAGCAGCCGGGCGCGACCGAGCGGGCGCGCGAGTCGATGGCGCGCCACGTCGAGGCCATGGTCGGCTTCCAGGATGCGGGCGCCGAGGTCTTCGACTACGGCAACTCGCTGCGCGCCGAGGCGCTGCTGGGCGGCTATCGAGCGGGCGTTCGACTACCCGGGCTTCGTCCCCGCCTACATCCGGCCGCTGTTCTGCGAGGGCCGTGGGCCGTTCCGCTGGGCCGCGCTGTCCGGCGATCCGGCCGACATCGCCGCGACCGACAAGGCCGTGCTCGACCTCTTCCCGGAGCACGAGTCGCTCGCGCGCTGGATGAAGATGGCGGCCGAGAAGGTCCAGTTCCAGGGCCTGCCGGCACGGATCTGCTGGCTCGGCCAGGGCGAGCGCAACCTCGCCGGCCTCGCCTTCAACGACCTCGTCGCCAGCGGCCAGGTCGCCGCCCCGATCGTGATCGGCCGCGACCACCTCGACACCGGCTCGGTCGCCTCGCCCTACCGCGAGACCGAGGCGATGCTCGACGGCTCGGACGCGATCGCCGACTGGCCGCTGCTGAACGCGATGGTCAACGTCGCCTCCGGCGCGTCCTGGGTCTCGATCCACCACGGCGGCGGCGTCGGCATGGGCCGCTCGATCCACGCCGGACAGGTGAGCGTCGCCGACGGCACGCCGCTCGCCGCCCAGAAGCTCGAGCGCGTCCTGACCAACGACCCGGCCACCGGCGTCATCCGCCACGTCGACGCCGGCTACGAGCGGGCCGAGGAAGTCGCGGCCGAACGCGGCGTCCGCATCCCGATGACCGAAGGCCCGTGACCGCCCAGGGGTCTGACCCCCTCACGCGCGCCGACTCAAGGGGTCAGACCCCTTGAGTCGGGTGCACGCAGATTTCGCGTGGCTCGGGGGCGAGCGGGTCGACGCCGATGTCCTGATCGAGGTCGAGGGGGCGCGGATCGCGAGCGTGCAGGCCGGGGTCGCGCGGCCGGAGGGCGCGGAGCGGCTGCGGGGCGTCACGCTGCCCGGGCTGGCGAATGCGCACTCGCACGCGTTCCATCGCGCGCTGCGCGGCCGCACGCATCGCGGCGGCGGCTCGTTCTGGACCTGGCGTGAGGACATGTACGCGGTGGCCGAGCGGTTGACGCCGGACGGCTACCACGCGCTCGCCCGCGCGGTCTACGGCGAGATGGCGCTCGCGGGGATCACGTGCGTGGGGGAGTTCCACTACCTGCACGACGGTGGCAATGCGTTCGGCGAGGCGCTGATCGCGGCGGCCGATGAGGCCGGGATCCGGATCACGCTGCTCGACGCGTGCTACGTCGCCGGCGGTTTCGGCGAGCCGGTCAGCGGCGCCCAGCGGCGCTTCACCGACGGCGACGCGGCGCGCTGGGCCGAACGCGTATCCGGGCTGCGCGAGGCGCCGCACGCCCGCCTGGGCGCGGCGATCCACTCCGTCCGCGCCGTGCCCGCCGACCAGCTCTCGACGGTCGTGGAGTGGGTGGGGGACAGGCCCTTGCACTTCCACCTGTCCGAGCAGCGCGCCGAGAACGAGGCCTGCCTGGCGGCCCACGGCTGCACGCCGACGCAGCTGCTGGCCGAGCACGGCGCGCTCGGCCCGAACGCGTGCGCCGTGCACGCGACCCACCTCACAGACGCGGACCGCACGTTGCTCAAGGACACGACGATCTGCATGTGCCCGACGACCGAGCGCGACCTCGCCGACGGCATCGGCCCCGCCGGCCCGCGCCTCTCGCTCGGCTCCGACAGCCACGCCGTCATCGACCTCTTCGAGGAGGCCCGCGCGGTCGAGCTCAACGCCCGCCTCGCCACCGAGATCCGCGGCCACTTCGCAGCCGCCGAGCTCCTGCGCGGCGCGACCAACCACACGTGCCTGGGCTGGCCCGAAGCGGGCCGCATCGAACCGGGTGCCCCCGCCGATCTCGTCACGGTCTCACTCGACTCCGTACGCCTGGCCGGAGCCGCGCCCGAGACGATGCTCGAATCGCTCGTCTTCGCCGCCACCGCAGCCGATGTCCGCAGCGTGATCGCCTCCGGGCGCCAGATCGTCAAGGACGGCGTCCACACCTCGATCGACGTCCCGTCCGAACTTGACGAAACAGCAAAGGGGCCTGGCCCCTTTAGGAACGTTCATGTTGATTGACAACATCGGCACGCTCGTCACGAACGACCCCGAGATCGGCACGGTGCACGGCGCCGCGCTGGTTTTCGAGGGTGGGATCGTGCGGTGGGCGGGCCGCAAGGGGTCGGTCCCCGAGGGGGCGGGGGCGGAGCGCTTCGACGCCGGCGGGCGGGCCGTGATCCCCGGGTTCGTGGACAGTCATGGGCACCTGGTGTTCGCCGGCGAGCGCGCGGAGGAGTTCGCGGCGCGGATGGCCGGGACGGCATACAGCGCGGGTGGGATCAGGACGACGGTCAATGCCACGCGCGCGGCGACCGACGAGCAGCTCGGGGCGAATGTCGACCGGCTCGTCGGCGAGGCGCTGCGCTCCGGCACGACGACGGTCGAGACGAAGTCGGGCTACGGGCTGACCGTCCCCGACGAGCGAAGAAGCCTCGAGGTGGCGACGCCGCGAACGCCCGAGACGACGTTCCTCGGCGCGCACGTCGTCGCGCCCGAGTACAGGGACCGGCCCGACGCGTACGTCGACCTGGTCAAGGGCGAGATGCTCGACGCCTGCGCGCCACACGCGCGCTGGATCGACGTGTTCTGCGAGCAGGGCGCCTTCGACGGCGACCAGACCCGGGCGATCCTCCAGGCCGGCATCGCCAAGGGCCTGACGCCGCGCGTCCACGCCAACCAGCTCGGCCACGGCCCGGGCGTGCAGATCGCCGTCGAGCTCCAGGCGGCCTCCGCCGACCACGTCACCCACGTCACCGACGCGGACGTCGACGCGCTCGCAAACAGCGACACGGTCGCCACGCTGCTCCCCGGCGCGGAGTTCAGCACCCGCGCGCAGTACCCCGACGCACGGCGGCTGATCGACGCCGGCGTCACCGTCGCGCTCGCCGCCGACTGCAACCCCGGCTCGAGCTACACGACCAACATCCCGTTCTGCATCGCGATCGCCGTGCGCGAGATGCGCATGACCCCCGACGAGGCGCTCTGGGCCGCGACCGCCGGCGGCGCGCGGGCGCTGCGCCGCACCGACGTCGGCCACCTCGGTCCGGGCGCGCGCGCGGACGCGGTCCTGCTCGAGGCCCCGAGCCACATCCACCTCGCCTACCGGCCCGGCGTCCCGCTCGTCTCCGCGGTCTGGCGGGGAGGCACCCGCGCGCTTTAGGGTCGCGTCGTGACGGCGCCGACGACCGTGAAGCTGGCTCGGGAACCAGCTCGGGACCCGCAGCCCGGCGCTCGCGACCGTGATCCGGGACAAGCTGCCGCCGCCTACAGAAGCAGCGTGATCTCGGCGCGCATCGCCGCGCGCTCGACGAGCTCGAGCCCGGGGCCGTGCCACAACGGCTCCGGCTCGACCGTCGCGGTCAGTTCGCCCGCGCCGAGCCGATCCCCGAACAGCACCAGCGCGGGACGATCGGCGAGCCGTCGTCCCAGCCAGATCATCCCGTGCGCCCGCGGCGCCGCCGCGTGCAGGGCCGCGCCCCAGTCCTCCGTCCAGCGGTAGGCGGAGGCCGGTGCCTCGATCAGCTCGCGGTCGCGGATCGTGAGCAATCGCAGGTCGCGCTCGGACACCAGCCGCGAGAGGAAGCGGTCCGACAGCGCCGCGCGGGTGAGCCTGCGCGTGCCTTGCAGCGGCACGTCGTGGAACAAGGCTTCGACGACCGCGGTCTCCTCGTCGAGCGCCGCGTAGAGCGTGGGTACGACCGCCTCGCCGAGCGGCAGCGCCCGCGGCGTGTCGAACTCGACCGGCCCGAACCGGACGTGATGCACGCGCACGATCGCACTGCCCGGGGGGAGCGTCTGGAACTCGAGCTCGATCGGCTGCGGCACGCTCAGGTCGGGCGATCGTGAAAGCGAGCGGCGGCGGCCGCGACCGCGCCAGGGTCCTGATCGAGCACGTCGACAGGGCGGCGGTCGTCGAGCCAGCCGGTCGGGTTCACGAACCACAGCGCGGCCTGCCAGTCGTCGAGCCCGGCCGACCGGAGCCGCATCAGCACCGAGGCGATCTCGGGGCGCGGTTGACCGACGGCGTTGAACTGGAAGGCGGGGAAGACGACGCGCCCGTTCCACTCCACCCCGATGGCGCGCCCCGTCCCACGCCAGGAGGAGGCGAGCGCGCTCCGATTCGCCGCTGTCGAGCCGGCCCGCTCGGCGAGCTCGGCGGCCGTCCAGGCTCCATGCTCGCTCACCAGCGCGAGCCGCGCTTCGGCGCTGCGCTGGGCGTGCCAGACGGCGGCCGCCGAAGGGACCTCGGCGGGGAGCAGGGCTTCGACGACGCGCTCGAGCTGTGCCCCGCGGCGGTCGGCGGCGACCGTGTGCGCCACGGTCTCCAGCCGGCCGCGGGTCGCGGCCAGCGAGCGCTCCAGCCGCGTGAGCTCACCCGCGACCTCCCCGACCGTCGCCGACGGACGTTGTGACACAATGTCAGAAAGCGCGCGCTCGACCAGGCTCAGTTCCTGCCAGGGAGTGCTGATCGCTTTGAGCTCGTCGTCCGTGATCATTCTTATAAAACGTTACGGTCCGGACGAACGTTGCGGGCGGAATCCTTAAGGTTGTCAATTAGTCTGGGTGCTGACCATGCCCACTATTACACCTAACCCCTCCACTAATGGTCACCCCTCGGGGCAGACCTCGGAGGCCCGGATCGCCAAGGCCCTCGCCCACCCGCTGCGTGCACGCATCCTGCAGCGGCTCGGCGAGCGCGTCGCGAGTCCGGGTGACCTCGCCGTCGAGCTCGGAGCTCCCCTCGGCGTCGTCTCCTACCACGTGCGAATGCTGCGCGATTACGACTGCGTGGAACTCGTCCGCACGGAGCCGCGCCGCGGCGCGCTCCAGCACTTCTACCGGGCGACCGCCCGGCCCAACCTGGACGAGAGCCAGTGGCGCACACTGCCCTCGGGCCTGCGGCGCGAGCTGACGGGCGAGACGATCCAGGCGCTCGTCGACGACCTGGCACAGGCCGCTGACGGTGGCACGCTCGACGATCCCGAGGTCGTACTCACGCGCACGCCGCTGGAGCTCGACGAACGTGGTTGGAAGAAGCTCAACAAGCTGCTCGCGCGCACGCACGAGCAGGCGCTGGCGATCGCGGCCGAGAGTTCGGCGCGTCGCAACGAGGGAACGTCGGACGGCGTCTTCGGAACCGAAGTCGGCATCCTGCACTTCCGTCGCGCGAACGGAGACTGAGACCGCCGGGAGGGGTCGGACAACGCGACCCCTCCCGACGCTCACCAGCCGTCGACGTTCGGCATCGCCGATTCGCCGGCGAGACACTGCTTGAGGTAGAGGGCCGTGCCGAGGTCGCCGGTCCAGAGGCTGTAGCGGCCCTGCCCGTGGCGGTCACGGTCGGTTGCGACCTGCGCCGCGGAGTGCATCGCGAAGCGCCGCGCCCGCTCGAGCCAGAGCTCGTCCCCGGTGCGCGTGAACAGCTTCAGCAGCGCGAAGCCGTTGCCGGCCGTCCCGTGGCAGAGGTTCGCGCCCTTGCTCAGCGGTCCCGCGACCCACGTCAGCTCGCCGCCCGCGAGCAGCAGCGCGTCGAGCTCGTCCGAGCGCGGGAGCGCGGCCATCGAGGCGACGATTCCGGGCGCGCCGTGGCACCACTGCGTGCGAATGAACCCGCGCCGGTGCACGAGCCCATCCTGCAGCGACGGGCGGCCAGTTGGCGAGGCCGCCTTCGCGCACCGCGGTGGCCGCCAGTTCCTCCGTCGCGCTCGGGACGCCGCGCAGCTCCGGCCGCCGCGCGAGCGCGGCGATGACGCCCGTGAACCCGTGCGCCGGGCCGAGGATCTCGCCGACCGACCCGTACAACCGCTGCGACCAGAACCCAGGGACCTGCGCGCCGCGCGAGGCCAGCAGCCGATCGGCGATCGCGTTCCAGGCGGTCCGCCAGCGCTCCTCGCCGGTGCGCTCCAACAGCGCGTCGGCGAGCAGGAGCAGGCCCGGGCTGCCCCACATCAGCTCGAGGGTCTCGTTCGCCGGCTCGGCGCTGAGGAGCGCGTGGAGGCGATCCGCGAGCTCGGCTGTCGGCGCCAGCAGCCAGGCCACGAGCGTGATCCCACCTTCGCCGATCCAGACGCTCGGCTCCGGACCGTCGAACTCGGGCTCGGTGAGGTACGCGGCGAGCACCTCCGTGGCCAGCCGCGCGTAGTCGTGTCGTGGCTCGTGCAGCCCGCAGCGAGCGAGCTGGTCGAGCGCCCACAGCATCCCCGCCGCCCCGAGATAGACGCCGTGGAAGACCGGCGGGTCGCCGGGCTCGGCGTCGAGCGGATGCACGGGCCACCACGTTCCGTCGGGCAGCGCAGCGTCCGCATCGCGGGCGATGGCCCGGATCTCCGCCTCGACCGAAGCGCGCTGCCATGTCGCATCGAGCAGCGGGTCGTGCGCGCTTGGGTCAAACAGCGTCACGCGAGCAGACTAGAAGCGTGACGTGGCGCACGGGTTGGTCCCTCCGGCTGGACGCTAACCCGTCCGGTCGATCGCGGCCAGCGCGAGTTGCTCGTCGACCTCTCCGGGCAGCCCGCTGACGCCGACCGCGCCGACCCGCACGCCGTCCTCGAAGACGGCGATGCCGCCCAGGAAGAAGCTGAAGAAGGGGTCGAAGCTCGCGCGCTCGGCGGGATCGGCGCGCGCCTTCTCGGCCAGCTCGCGCGTCGAGATCGCGTCACTGCGCGCGGCGGTGTAGGCCTTGCGTTGCGCGTTCAGGCGCGTGTCGGGAGCGGCACCGTCCATCGTCGCCGCGGCGACGAGCTCGCCATGCGCGTCGGCGACGAAGACCGACACCGGCCCGGGCGCGTCCGCAACCACGAGATCGACCATCGCCTGGGCCCTTGCCAGCCGCATTCGACGGATCTTACGGGCCGATTGACGCCCTGGATTTCCGCGGGATAGGGTGGCGCCATGAAAGACGCGGCTGAGCCGCAGGCGGTGGCCGCGCAGCCCGCGACGATGCCGGCCGGCCCCGTGTCGGCGCCGGCCGCCGGCACGGTCGGGCTCGTGCTGCGGATGCAGAGCACGCACGGCAACGCGCACGTCGCCCGGATGCTCGCCCAACAGCGCGCGGCGGTACTCGCGCGCACGCCGATCCGGCGCGGCGCCGGGCATGGCTCGGTCGCCGAGGCCGAGAAGGCGCAGGTCTATGAGCGCCCGGACGAGTCGAGCAAGGTCGTCGGCGAGCTGGCCCAGGGCAAGACGGTCGACCTGACGTCGGAGGACGGCGCCTACTACGGCGTGGTCTTCGACGCCACCAAGGGCTATGTGAAGAGCAGCGAGCTGGCGACCGCGATCGACGAGCTGCCAGCGGCCAAGGACGCTGAGTTCGCCGCGCGGGCCAAGGCCGCCGGCGACGCGATGGACGCCGCCGCTCACGCCGCGGGCAAGGCCGCTGAGAGGTGCCGGCACCGCTCCGGCGGGCACCGGAGGCGCGCTGCCCGACTGGTTCCGCCAGCTCCAGTACAAGCTCTCGATGGTCACCACGTGGGCCAAGGAGGAGGAGGCCGCCCAGCAGGTCCTCGAGGACTACATGACCTACTACATGGCAGGCGTGGCACGGCGACCTGCCGCCGAGCCTGAAGTTCCTCTTCCAGTACGCGGGCCGCAGCTCGATCAACCAGGCCAGCGGCGCCAAGGGCGGCTTCGACAACGTCGGCAAGTTCGGCGGCGGCATCACCGGCGGCAAGCCGAACCCCAACTGGTGCACGCAGACGAGCTCGACGGCGATCATCGCCGCGCTGCGCAACATGGGCTATGCGCCCGCGACGGACAAGATCGAGGCGTTCCTCAACAACATCAACTTCCAGAAGGTCGGCGGCAGCCCGAACTTCGTGCAGGCGCCGGCGGCCTACGGCGCCCCGCTGAATCCCGGTGACCAGGTCATGTACCTGTTCGACGGCTGCCAGTACGGCGGCCACACGGTCACCGTCGTCGACGATCTCGGCGACTCCTTCCTGCACATCTCCGGCAACACCGGCGACGCGATCTCGGTCGGCATCGGCGAGGCCAAGCGGCTCAGGAACGACCCGAAGATGAAGGCCGGCGGGACGTTCAAGCTCGCTGAGTGCAACAAGGTGGCGACGAAGGACGAGATGAAGGCGTCGAGCGCCTACATCGCGGGCGTCGACTTCGGCGGCAAGGTGCTGACGTACTCGATCATCCGTGACAGCCAGTTCTTCGCCGAGATCGAGACGATTCCCGAGCTGGAGAAGGACGAGCAGGACAAGCTGCTCAAGAAGTACAAGCTCAAGCGGGTCGCCGCACCGGCTGTGACCGCCTCGGCCGAGGCGCCCGCCGGCGATTCGGCGCCCGCCTAGCCTCTGGTCCGGCCGAAATCGGACGCGGACCGCTTCCTTGCGGAGCTCGCTCCGCTCGTCAACGGTGATTGGCGAAGCGCGGCGCGGGGCGCGAGCTGCCCAGCCGGACCGGATGACGGTGCCATGATGGGCCGCGATGACGCCCGCGGCCGATCCGGCGGCCCAGACCACCGGGGCGAGCCTGATGCGGGGTGGAGCGTGGACCGCGATCAGCCACGTCATTCCGCAGCTCTACACGGTGGCGGTGTCGATCGCGGCGGCGCGCTTCCTCGGCCCGTCGGAGTTCGGGCGCCAGAGTTTCATCGCGTTCGTCGCGATCTCGGTGCACATGGTGTTGACGAGCGGGGTCGCGCTGACGCTGATGCGCTCGGTGGCCGAGTCGCTGGGCCACCGGCGCCCGGACCAGGCGCTCGGGCTGATCGCGTGGGCGTGGCGGCTGCAGGCGGTGGCCGCGGTGGTCGGCGGCGGCGGGATGATCGTCGCGGCCGCGCTCGGAGCGCGGCCGTCCGCGGCCTGGGTGCTCGCGGGCGTGTTCGTCGCGTTCGGGATCCTCCAGAGCGTCGCGAACGCCGTTCTGCTCGGCGTGCAGTGGTTTCGCGCGGCAGCGCTGGTCGGTCTCGTGACGGGCGGCGTGACCGTGCCGGTGACGATCGGCGTGCTCGCCGCGGGCGGCGGGATCACCGGGGTCTTCGCCGTCGAAGCCGCGGTCGCCGCGGCCAACCTGCTGTGGACGTTCGTGCTCGCGCGGCGGGCGCTGCGCGGGCTCCCACCGCGCGTCGCGGCCGCACCCGAGTTGCGCCGCCGCGCGCTGCGCTTCGCGGGCTGGACGACGGTCAGCGCGCTGGTGTCGCTCGTCGTCTGGCGTCGTTCGGAGTTCATCTTCCTCGCGCACTACTCCTCCGATGCGCAGATCGGCCTGTACTCGATCGCCTTCGCGATGGTGATCGCGCTCGCGGCACTGCCGGAGCGGCTCTCGTCCGTCCTCGTCTCCGCGTTCGCGACGCTCCGGGGCGCGAGTGCCGGCGATCGAATCCGCTCCGGCTTCAGCCGCTCGCTCCGGCTGCTGCTGATCGTGTCGCTACCGCTCACCGCCGGCGCGGCGGCCGTCGGTCCGGCGCTGTTGGAAGTGATCTACGGCGAGGCGTACCGCGAAGCAGGGACGGTGCTGATGATCCTCGTCGTCGTGATCCCGTTCCTGGCCGTGTCGAGCGTGTCATCGTCGCTGATGTCCGGTCTCGACGACGCCAAGACACCGCTGCTCGCGGGCACGTTCGCCGCGGTCGTGAACCTTGCCCTGGCGTTCGTCTTGATCCCGGCGTTCGACGCGACCGGCGCGGCAGCCGCCAACGCGGGCGCCCAGGTCGCGGCGACCGCGGCGCTGTTTGCCGGTGCGCGCCGCCTCAGCGGCCCGGTCGACTGGCAGGCGGCCTCGCTGCTTCGCTGCGCGCTCGCGGCGGTGGGCTGCGCGCTCGTGAGCCGCGGGGTGCTCGAGCTCGTCGGCGGTCTCGGGGGCGTCGTACTCGCGATCCTGGCCGGCAGCGCGACCTTCGCGGCGTTGGCACTCGCGCTGCGCGCCCTCTCGGCAGACGACGCGGACTGGCTGGACGGCCACCTCGGTCACCACTTCGGCGGGCGCGCGGGAGCGCTGGTCCGGCGCGCGGCCTGGCGGCGTCCGGCATGATCGAGCGGCGAACGGTGAGGCTGACCGCATACACGGACGCGCGCATCGTCGGCGGCGCCGAGCAGGCGCTGGGCGGCCTGATCGAGGCGCTGGGACCGCACGTGGACGTCACGCTCCTCGGGGCGCACCGGGACGTCGTGCGTGCGCTTGCCGCCCGTCGCGAGGGCACGCCGTTCGCGATCGTGCCGCCGATCACGCACAAGCTCGACCTGCGCGAGATGCTGCGCTTCGCTCGCGTGCTCGCCTCGGCGAGGCCCGACGTGCTGCAGATCAACCTGCCGACGCCTTGGAGCTGCAAGCACGAGACGTTCATCGGGTCGCTGATGCCCGCGGTCCGGACGATCCTCGTCGAGCAGCTTCCGGTCGAGCCCGACGGCCCGTGGATCCGGATCGTCAAGCGCGCGCTGGTGCGCGGTGTCGACGCGCACGTCGCGGTCGGCGTGCGGGCCGCCCGCGAGGTCGAGCGCCAGATCGGCCTGCCCACGGGCTCGATCCGCACGATCGAATCCGCCGTCCCGGAGTTCGAGGTCACCCGCGACGTCGCGATTCGGACGCGACCGCGGATCGGGACGACGGCCCGGCTCGACCGCCAGAAGGGCCTGGACGTGCTCCTGCGGGCGCTGCCGTCGGTCCCCGGCGTCGATCTCGAGATCGTCGGCGACGGCCCCGAGCGCACGGCCCTGGAGGCGCTCGCCCGCGAGACCGGCGTCGCCGACCGCGTGGTGTTCGCGGGCTGGAGCACGAATGCGCGCGAATGGCTCGGGCGCTGGGACGCGTTCGTGATCCCGTCGCGGTTCGAAGGGCTGCCGCTGGCCCTGCTGGACGCGATGCTGGCCGAGTTGCCGGTCGTCGCCAGCGACGTGGGCAGCATTCGCGAGGCGGTGGCGGACGGTGCGACCGGGCTGCTCGTCGAACCGGATGACCCGCAGGCGCTGGCGGCGGCGCTGCGACGCGTGCTCGCCGATCCCGTGCTCGCCCGCCAATTCGGACGCCGCGGGCGCGAGATCGCACTCGAGCGCTTCACGGCTCGCGCCAAGGCGCGCCGCTACGAGGCGCTCTACGACGAGCTGCTCTCGTAGGCTGACTCGATGCCTTCGCCGACGAACCGGCTGCGAGACAGTGCCGAGCGCGTGCTGCGCGACGCCGCTCCCGCGCGCCGGATGCGCACCAAGCTGGCCTCCGACCGACTCGCGGCTTGGGGCGGCGATGCTCCCGTGCGCCTGCTCGACGCCGGCGCCGATGTCGGCCTGCTGTCGCTCGCCCTGGCTCGCCGTTTTCCGCGCTGGCGGATCGAGGCGGTCGACGTCAACGACGACATGCTCGCGCTGGGGAGGACGTGGGCGGGCGAAGCGGGGCTGGACGGGATCGAGTTCCGCCACGCAGACGTGACGCGCGACCTCCGTGCGGGCAGCTACGACGCGGTCGTCGCGCTCGAGTGCCTGACCGTGATCGGGGACCTCGACGGCGCGTTGCGCGGGCTCTCGGGCGCGCTGCGCCCGGGCGGGCTGTTCGTCGCGCATGTGCCCGATCGCGACTGGGAGCCGGTGTTGCCCGGCAGCGCGCGGGAGTGGGCGACAGCGGTCCGGCACGGCTTCAAGGCGGACGAGTTCGCCGAGCTGCTCGACGCCCACGGCCTTCGGGTGACGTGGACGCAGGCGACGATGTACACCCCGCTCCACGCGGCGCAGGAACTGCGGGACCGCTTCAAGCACGCGCCCGCCCGTGCGCGGCTGGCCCTGCATCCCGCGCTGGCCGCTGCGGCCTCGCTGGAGGGGCACGGGATCCGGTTCGGCCCCGCACGCGGTCTCTATGTCGAGGCCGTCCGGCGATGACGCTCGTCGCGCCGCCTGCGCCGGAGGGAACGCGGCCCGGACCGCGACCCACGCTTTCGGTGGTCATCGCGGCCTACCAGGCGGCCGCTCTGGTGCCCGACGCCGTGCGCTCCGCGCTCGATCAGACGCTGCCGCCGCTGGACGTCGTGGTCTGCGACGACGGCTCCACCGATGACCCCGCGGCCGCGCTCGCCCCGTTCCGCGACCGGATCACCTTGCTGCGCCAGGACAACCGCGGCGAGGCGGCGGCCAAGAACGCGGCGTCGCGCGCGGCCGCCGGGGACTTCGTGGCGATCCTCGACGCCGACGACGTCTTCGTGCCCGAACGCCTGGAGGCGATCGCCGGCGCCCTGGCCGAACGCCCCGACCTGGACATCCTCACCACCGATGCGTGGATCGAGCTCGACGGCCGGCGCGTGCGCAAGGTCTATGAGCAGGGCTACCGGTTTCCCGCGCAGGGTCAGCGGAGCGCGATCCTGCGCGGCAACTTCGTCTTCGGGCTCTGCGCCGTCCGCCGCTCGACGCTGCTCGAGGCCGGGGGCTACGACGAGTCGATCCGGTACGCGACGGACTGGGACCTGTGGCTTCGTCTGGTCCTCGAAGGGTCGACGGTCGGCTGCCTGATGACACCCCTCGCCACCTACCGGCTGCAGCGCGGGAGCCTGTCCTCGCAGCGTTCACGGATGCTGGCCGGCCGGACGCAGATCCTGGAGAAGACCGCGCTGCGCACCGATCTGACCGCCCCCGAGCGCGAGCAGCTCGGGGCGTCATTGCGCGAGCACCGCAGCCGCTACGCCCTCGCGCGAGCGCGCGAGGCGCTGACCGGCGGCGAGCCGCAAGCGCGCCGCCTTGCGCTGGCCGCCGCCGTCGGCCGCGGGCAGTCACCGCCGACCCGGCTCAAGCTGGCGGCCGGTGCCGTGGCGCCGAAGCGGGTCGGGCGGGCGCTGCGGCGGCGCCCGGTGGAGACGACGGCGGGGCTGCTCGTGACGCCCGCCGAAGCCGCCGGCGCTCCCACGGACCCGGCAGCCCCTCGCCCGTAAGGGCCTTCCAGATCACGGCCGGCAGGCTGTCGTGCGCTTTGATGCCGACGCGGCGAAGGCACCACGAATCGGTGCCGGCACCGTTGCGCCCCGGAGCGCTCGAGAACGCCAGGACCGCTCCGGCGTCGCGCACGCTCGCGCGCACCCCGAGGTCATGTCGACCGTGCGGGTAGGCGAAGGTCAGCGGAGCATCGGGCACCGCGCCGGCGAGATCGTCCAGCGCCCCGCGAACCTCGGTCTCCAGCGCGCCGGCGGCGAGGCTGGTGAGGTCGGCGTGGGTCCGGCTGTGCGCCCCGAGCTCGCCGCCGGCGGCGCGCAGCGCTTCGAGCTGCGGCCATCCGGCCACCGGCTCGCCGCCGGCCCAGTGCGCCGCGCCTCCGACCGCGCGGGTCGGGACGAACAGCGCCGGACTCCAGTCACCGTGCCGCGTGAGCACCTCCGTGCAGTCGGCGAACGCGTCGTCGGCGGTCACCAGCACGGCACGACGAGGCGGCGCCGGCCCGCCCGCGTGGAATGCGATCGCCTCGGCCAGCGAGAGCGGGTAGAAGCCGAGTCGGCGAAGCATGCGCAGCTGGGCGGCAAACTGCTCCGGCGGCAGGTCGAGGCGCTCCTGGCCGCGCTTCATCTCGCCCGCGAGACGGTGGTAGAGCAGCGCCGTGTAGCCGCCGGTCAAGCGAGCCCACTCGCCGTCGTCGCACGCCGCGCGCGCACCGCGCCAGAACGCGGCGTCGCCCAGCACGCGCAGCGCTCGGCCGCGAGCCGCGCTCGCCCCGCGCGGCGCCAGCCGGATCAGGACGTGGCGGGCCGCCCGCCCCGTCGCGGACGGGTGGTGAAATGCGCCGAGCTGCGATTCGGACACCAGCGACGGGTCGGCTCGCAGGATCGCGACCGAGTTGCTGCCTCGTCGCCGGCACCAGTCCAAGAATGCAGCCGGCTCGAGCGCATGGGGAGGACCCTGCCGGATCGTCAGGCCGTCGCGGCGCAGTCGAACCGCGATCGCCTCCGCCTGGGCCTCGCCGGCGGGGAGCCCGGTCGCGGCGGCCGCGAGCACGTCCGCCGGGGCGTCGACGCGGAACGGCGGAGGATCGAACGGCCCGACCAGCGGGCGCAGGCCCCCGAGCAGCACCGGGGCATCGGGCGCCAGCGCCCCGGGGACGGTCACGGGATACACGACGACCTCTGCGCTCACGCGCAGCAACCGTAGCCTGTGCCCGTGCGACTGCCGTCGAAGACCGCAAGGTGACCATCGAACTGACCGACCTGCGCTTCATGCTTCCGCGCCCGCCGCGGACGGTCGCGCTGCTCGGGGACCTCGAGTTCGCGGCCGAGTCGTTCGCGCTCGTCGGGCTCGAGGTCGTGACCGGGCCTGCCGACCTCGCGTTCGCACCGGCCGCGCTCGCGCGTGAGGCGATCGCGCCGAGGGAGCGGCGCCGTGGCGCTTCGGGGCCGGGGCGGCGGGCGCGCGCTGAACGCAGCGGGGCTCGACGCGCGCCGGTTGCTGGCCCTGCCGGACGCGCGGCGCCCGGCCCATGTGCTGCCACTGGACCGGCGCGAGCCGCTGCGCTACGCGGTCCGCCACTTCGCCGGCCGCGCGTCGCGTGCGAAGGCGCTGCGCAACCGGCTCGCCCCGATGCTGCTCACCCGCGGACTGGTGCCGACCGGACGCGCGCTGGCCGTTGCCGCTCGCCCGCCCGGGACGCCGTACCTGATCGCGGCCGCGCACGAGGCCGGGGTGCCCCCGGACGGCGACTACTTCTGGAGCACGGGATCGAGCGACCTCCTGTCGCGTGGCGCGCTGTTCGTCTTCGCCCCGGGGGCCGCACAGCCGCAGTGGGTGATCAAGTTCGGGCGCGTGCCCGGCGCACGGGCCGCGTTCGCCCGCGACGCGCGCGGGCTCGGCGCCGCGGCCCAGGCGGGAGGCGTGGCGGTCGCTCACGCCCCGCGGCTGCTGGCCCGCTTCGACGCGGGGGGAGCGCCCGCGGCGGTCGAGACCGCGGCGCACGGCGAGCGGCTGCAGGCGTTGCTCGAGTCCTCGGCGCCGGGCGCGGAGAAGCGAGCGGCCGTCGACCGGATCGCCGGCTGGATCGTCGAAGTCGGGCGCCAGACCGCGGGCGCGGCGGGGTCGATCGCGCCCGAGCTCGACCGGCTTCGCTCGGACGTGCTCCCAGCATGGCGCGAGCTCGGCGCGGACGAGGATCTTCTGGCCGGACTGGAAGGCACTCCCGCGGTGCTCCAGCACAACGACCTCGGGACCTGGAACCTGCTCGTCACCGAGGACGGGTTCACGGCCGTCGACTGGGAGAGCGCGCGACCGGCCGGCTTGCCGCTGTGGGACCTCGTCTACTTCTTGTCCTACGCCATCGTCGGCCTCGACGGTGTCGCGACGGCCGATCACGAGGCGCACCTCGTCGAGGTCTACCTCGGCAACGCTCCGTCGTCCGAGCTCCTCTTCCGCTGGGTCCGTGCGGCCGTTTCGACGCTCGGCCTGGACGCCGGACTGGTCGGCCGGCTCGCGACGACGGGCTGGCTGCACCACGGACTCAGCCATCTGGCCCGCGACGTGGCCGTGCGCGGCGCCGGCGGCGAGCCGGCGACGGTCGCGACCGCACTGCCGCGGAGCCTGGCGCGACGCTGGCTTCAAGAGCCAGGGCTTGGCGGCGGCTGGAACCGCTGGCGGGCCTGATCGCTGTTCTGGTGGTGATGTCCGCGATCGAACACGCGCTTCACGATGCGCGGTTGGCGTGCTCGGCGACGGTCGTGCGCGAGCGCGAGAAGCGTCCCTCGCGCGTGTCCACCCCGAGGCCGTTCGCCAGGCGGGCTCCGAGGTCGGCGTCGACGGCG
This sequence comes from uncultured Solirubrobacteraceae bacterium, assembly GCA_963848475.1. GTDB lineage: Bacteria > Actinomycetota > Thermoleophilia > Solirubrobacterales > Solirubrobacteraceae > Solirubrobacter. The sequence goes on from CAWKDW010000020.1 coordinate 852,267, forward strand.
CTCCAGTAGGCGACGACGCGCTGCTGCGTCTCGGTCGCGACCTCGTCGCTCGCGTGGCCGACGATGTTCTCGAGCAGGTGCTCGCGGTCGGTGTCGCTCATGACCTCGCGGTAGAGCGTCCCGGCCTGGCCGAAGTCGTCGTCCTCGGCGTGTTTGAGGTTGGCGTAGCGGCCGATCTCGGCGCCCTCGACCGACCAGCCGATGTCGGCGGCGCCGGCGGGGTCGGCCGTCGGGCCGCCATGGGAGTTCGGCGCGTAGACCGGCTGCGCGCCCGCGTGCCGGTAGGTCATCTGGCCGTCCTTGTTGTAGGAGTGGACGTCGACCTTGGGCGCGTTGACCGGCAGCTGCTCGTAGTTGGCCCCGATCCGGTGCAGATGCGTGTCGTGGTAGGAGAAGATCCGGCCCATCAGCATCTTGTCCGGGCTCAGCCCGATCCCGGGGACCAGGTTCGCGGGGGAGAAGCCGGCCTGCTCGACCTCGGCGAAGAAGTTCTCCGGGTTGCGGTCGAGCACCATCCGGCCGACCTCGATCGGCGGGTAGTCGCCGTGCGGCCACACCTTGGTCAGGTCGAACGGGTTGAAGCGGTAGTCGGCGGCCTCCTCGAACGGCATCACCTGGACCTCGAGCCGCCACACGGGCGCGTCGCCCGCGTCGATCGCGCGGCGCAGGTCGCGGCGATGGAAGTCCGGGTCCTCCGCGGACATCTGGTCGGCCTCGTCCTGGGTGAAGTTCTCGATGCCCTGGTCGGTCTTGAAGTGGTACTTGATCCAGAACTTCTCGCCGTCGGCGTTCATCCAGCTGAACGTGTGGCTGCCGTAGCCGTTCATGTGCCGGTAGGTGCGCGGCGTGCCGCGGTCGGACATCAGGATCAGCACCTGGTGCGCGCTCTCCGGGGAGAGCGTCCAGAAGTCCCACTGCATGTCGTTGGAGCGCATCCCCGTGTCGGGCAGCCGCTTCTGGGAGTGGATGAAGTCCTGGAACTTCGACGCGTCGCGGACGAAGAACACCGGCGTGTTGTTGCCGACCAGGTCGTAGTTGCCCTGCTCGGTGTAGAACTTCAGCGCGAACCCGCGCGGGTCGCGGACCGTGTCGGCGAAGCCCTGCTCCCCGGCCACGGTCGAGAAGCGCGCGAACATCGGCGTCCGCTTTCCCACCTGCGAGAAGAGCGCCGCCTTCGTGAACTGGCTCACGTCGCCGGTGACCTCGAAGAACCCGTGCGCGCCGCTGCCCTTGGCGTGCACGACGCGCTCCGGCACCCGCTCGCGGTTGAAGTGCTGCATCTTCTGGACCGTGTAGTGGTCATGCAGGACGGTCGGGCCCTGCGGCCCCGCGGTGAGCGAGAACTCGTCGCTCGATGCCGGGATGCCCGAGTCGGTCGTGGTCGTCGGACGCTTCTCGTCAGCCATGGTCGTGCCTTCCTGGGAGCGGATCCTCTCCGACTCTTTCCGGCTCGGGCTGGAATGAAACCGCGCGGGTCGGTCCGGGGCAAACAGGCGCGCGAGGAGTCGAACCCGAGGCGTACGATTGGCGCTCCCGTCCGCTGGAGGAGAATCGCATGTCGGAAGTGGTTGTCGTCGGGTCCTTCAAGGCCGAGCCTGGCAAGGAGGCCGAGGCGCTCGAGGCGTTCAAGGCGCTCGTCGAGCCGACCCACGGCGAGGAGGGCTGCATCCTCTACGCGCTGCACCAGAGCACGGACGACCCGAGTCGCCTGGCGTTCGTCGAGCGCTGGGAGTCGCGCGAACTGCTCGACGCCCATCTGCAGAGCCCACACGTCGCCGCGATCCTCGAGCGCGCCGAGGAGCTCTTCGGGGAGTCCGGGGACATCGTCGTGTACGAGGCGGTCCCGGGCGGCGAGACGGTGAAGGGCTCACTCGCGGCGCACGCCGGCGGTTGACCTGTCGAGTGGTCGCTGACGAGCGGGGCGCAGCACGTCTCGCCGCGCCGGCCGTCGCGACCTTAGGCACACCAGCTTTACGAGAGAATCGGCCGCTGGCTCGCCCCGACCTCGTTCGCGATCGCCTCGGCCTCGGCCCGTGGCACGTTCTCGGACTGATCGAGGTCCTCGCAGGCGGCATTGGTCGCGTCCACGGACCGCTCGACCGCACCGGCGATGCTCGCCGCCTCACCTGCCTCCACGCCTTCGAGGACGATCTCCTGGCCTTGGACGATGTCGTTGACCCGAAGATGCCCCACCGCCGCGTGGCCCGTCACCTCCACCGTGAGGCGCGCGCTCAGGTCACGCGACCAGCGCGGGGTCGGGCTTCCCGATAGCGGGATGCGCAGTCGCACTCCGATCCGACCCGCTGGAAGCGGTTCCCCCCGGGCCGGACCGACGATGCTGTGTCTCTCGGTCATTGCTCTCCATCCCGCCGTCGCGATCCATCCCCTCCAAGCTCTTACCCGTCCACGCCGGGGCGACACGCGAAGCCGCCGATCTCATACGAACTGCGCCGCCGCGTGGGCCGACGCCCAAGCCCACTGGAAGTTGAAACCGCCCAGGTGGCCGCTGACGTCCAGTACCTCGCCGATGAAATACAGGCCCGGGCTTCTCAGCGATTCCATGGTCTTGGACGACACCTCGCGGGTGTCGACGCCGCCCAGGGTGACCTCGGCGGTGCGGTAGCCCTCGGTGCCGGCCGGCAGCACCTGCCAGGCGCCGAGTCTGTCGGCGATATCGCGCAGTTCGGCCGGGGTGTATTGCTTGATCGGCTTGGAGGCGAACCAGTGCTCGGCCAGAAGGGCCGCCATCTTCTTGGTGAACACTTCGCCCAGTAGCGTCTTCAGCTCGCTGTTGGGGCGCTCGGCCCGCTGGCCCTGCAGCCATTCGAGGGCGTCGCGGTCGGGCAGCAGGTTGATCTGCACGACGTCGCCGGGGTGCCAGAACGAGGAGATCTGCAGGATGGCCGGGCCACTGAGGCCGCGGTGGGTGAACAGGATGTTCTCGCGGAAACTCTCGTCGTTGCAGCTGACCACGCAGTCCACCGACGTGCCGGACAGTTCGGTGCACAGTTCTTTGAGCTGGCCGGAGATGGTGAACGGCACCAGGCCGGCGCGGGTGGGCAGGACGTCGTGGCCGAACTGGCGGGCGACCTCGTAGCCGAAGCCGGTGGCGCCCAGCGTCGGAACCGACAGGCCGCCGGTGGCGACCACCAGCGACTGCGAGGCGATAGGCCCCATGTCGGTGCTCAGCAGGTATCCGGTCTCAGTCTTCTCGATCTGCTGCACCGAGGTGTCCAGGCGCAGGTCGACGCCGGCCTGCCGGCACTCTTCCAGGAGCAGCTTGAGGATGTCCTTGGACTTGTTGTCGCAGAACAGTTGGCCCAGCTTCTTCTCGTGGTACGGCACCCCGTGCTTGCTGACCAGGGCGATGAAGTCCCACGGGCTGTAGCGGGCCAGGGCCGACTTGAAGAACTGCGGGTTCTTCGACGCGAAGTTGGCCGGCTCCGTGTACATGTTGGTGAAGTTGCAGCGGCCACCACCCGACATCAGGATCTTCTTGCCCGCCTTGTTGGCGTGGTCGATGAGCAGCACCTGACGGCCGCGCTCGGCGGCGGTCAGGGCGCACATCAGCCCGGCGGCACCTGCGCCGATGATCACAACGTCGGTAGAGCGCACAACACGTCCTCAAGCACGGCGAATCTCGGGTCGATCCCGGCGCAGAAAGATACGAGGGCCCGGGACTCCTGCCGACTTCGGGCCGTCGGCGCCGACCCGATGCGGCCGAGCCGACGGAATCAGCGCGGCTTGCGGGCGCGGATGATTGCCGAGCCCGCGGACTCGTGGACGCGGTGGGTCTCGGTGATCTCGATGTCGGCGAGGCCTGCGTCCGTGAGGTAGCGGGTGTACTCGTCGTGGGTGAGGGCGCCGGCGATGCAGCCGACGTACTGGGCGACGTCGGCTCGGGTCGCGTCGTCCATGCCCGGGTCCGCGATGACGTCTGACACGGCGAAGCGCCCACCGGGCCTCAGCACGCGTGAAACCTCGCGCAGGACCTGGGGCTTGTCGGTGGAGAGGTTGATGACGCAGTTGGAGAGGACGACGTCGACTGAGTTGGCGGGGAGCGGGATGGCTTCGATCTGGCCCTTGAGCCAGTGGACGTTGGTGATGCCGGCCTTGGCCTGGTTGGTGCGGGCGAGGTCGAGCATCTCGTCGGTCATGTCGAGGCCGTAGGCGGTGCCGGTCGGGGCGACGCGGCGGGCGGAGAGCAGGACGTCGATGCCTCCGCCGGAGCCGAGGTCGAGCACGATGTCGCCGGCGGAGAGGTCGACCATCGCGGTGGGGTTGCCGCAGCCCAGCGAGGCGATCAGTGCCTCCTCGGGGAGTTCGTCGCGCTCGTCGCCGTAGAGGCCGCGGCCGAACAGTTCGGCCTGGTCGTCGGTGATGATCGCCGACTCGGGGTCGCAGCACCCGGCTACCTCGGTCGGGTTCGACGTGGCGAGCGCGGCTGCGGCGTAGCGCGCGCGGACGGTTTCGCGCAGCGCGTCGGAGCCTTCGGCGCAGCCGCAGCTTCCGCCGGCGGCGCGGGTCTCGCAGCACGCGGCCTTGTCGGTCGTTTCGCAGCAGCTCTCCTGGGCCGCGGGGGCGCAGCACGTGCTCGCGGTGCTGGGGGTGATGTCGGTCAGCTCAGCCATGTGGTCAGCTCCTGCAGGGCGTCGGGGCGGACGTAGTAGTAGGCCCATAGGCCGCGGCGCTCGGAGTCGACGATGCCCGCGTCACGGAGCTTCTTGAGGTGGTGCGAGAGCGTGGGCTGAGAGATGTCGAACAGTGGCACCAGTTCGCAGACGCAGACCTTGCCGGCGTGCTTGCGCAGCACGTCGACCAACTGCAGGCGGACAGGGTCGCCGAGCGCCTTCGCCACCGCGGCCATGCGCCTGGCGTGGTCTCGTTCGACGTCGGGATAGACGACGGGCTCGCAACACGGCTCACCCGCCGCTCGCTTGGTCTTCGGCTCGAGCTCAAAATCGACGGCCATTCATGGATGGATACCGATTGAAGTGATAGATGTCAATGGAGGCGGGTCGTCCGGGAACCGGACCGGCAGATCGAAACACATCTATTTGCGTTTGTCGATGTAACGCGCCATCCTCACCCCGTCCGCTGTCCGCTCCCGTGCGAGTCGTCATGAGATACGTGCTTTTCGTGTGCAACCACAATGCCGGGCGTTCGCAGATGGCCCAGGCCTTCTTCGAGCGTCACGCTCCCGATGACATCCGTGCCGAGTCGGCCGGCTCGTCGCCCGCCCGGCAGGTCTGGCCGGCGGTCGTGGAGGCGATGGCCGAAGCCGGCATCGACCTTTCCGGACGCAGACCGCGCAAGCTGTTGCGTGAGATGCAGTTGCACGCCGACTGGGCGGTGACGATGGGGTGCGGGGACGCGTGCCCGTACGTGCCGACGACCGTCGAGGCATGGGACATCGAGGATCCGGCCGGACTGGGCATCGAGCAGGTTCGCGTGATCCGCGATCAGATCGAGGCGAAGGTGCGCGAGCTGGTCGAGACCAAGCTCGATGCGATCCGCTCGGATCCGACCGCGCATCACCTTCGGCTCCTGCACCTGCTGCCGAGTCTGGCCCAGGAGTTCGAAGCGACGCGCTCCCCGGACGAGATTCGTGCCTGCGCCGATGCGGTCCTCGCCCACTTCGACGACGCCCGCGTCCGGACGCACGCGGAGAGCCTCGCGATGCGCCGGACCCGCGAGTGCCTGCGCCGGGAGACCTGCGTCGAACTGGTGAGCGCGTGAACCCGCACGTCCTGTTCGCCGACCAACTACTCGACTTGCTCAAGGAGCTCCTCCCGTGACCGGCAGCGACGGCGCCGTCGCCGTGATCACCGACATCCACGCCAACCTCCCGGCACTGGAGGCCGCGCTCGCTCGCATCGACGAGCTGTGCGCGCCCATCGCCGAGCGCAAGATCCCGACGATCTATGGCAACGACAATGCGATCGCGCGCGATCTCGACGACTGCGGCTGCGCGTACATCACGCCCGAGGATCGCGCCCTCGGCCAGCGTTCGGTCGCGTGGACGCTCGAGCACACCGGCCGGTCGTCCAAGGACTCATGCGTGAATTGTCCTTCGACCTGCGCTTCGGGCTGGGCGAGCGCGACGTGCATCTGGTCCACGGCTCGCCGCGCAAGGTCAACGAGTACCTCTTCGAGGACAAACCGGCCAGCCTGTACGAGCGACTCGCCGGAGCCGAGACCGACGAGGTGCTCGTCTTCGGGCACACCCAGAAGCCGTGGATGCACAGCTACGGCGGCGTCCTGTTCGTCAACTGCGGCTCGGTCGGCAAGCCCAAGGACCGCGACCCGCGCGGCGCGTTCGCGATCCTGCGGCCCGGCGTCCAGGGCATCGAGGTCGCGATCGAGCGGGTCGAGTACGACGCCGAGGCCGTGGCTCGCGAGGTCGCCGCGGTGGGGCTGCCGACCGAATCCGCCGACAAGCTCCTGATCGCCGCGTGACCCAGCCACTCGCCCGGCGCCTGCTCGCCGAGTACCTGGGAAGTGCGCTGCTGGCCGCGCTGGTGATCGGTTCCGGCATCGCCGCCGCCGAGCTCTCGCAGGACACCGGCCTGCAACTGCTCGAGAATGCCGCTGCCACCGGAGCCGGACTGTTCGCGATCATCCTGATGTTCGGGCCGATCTCGGGCGCGCACTTCAACCCGGTCGTCTCGCTCGTCGACGCCGCCTTCGGCGGCATCAGCCGGCGTGACGCGCTGGCCTACATCCCGGTGCAGATCGCGGGTTGCATCAGCGGCGCGATCGTCGCCAACGGCATGTTCGCGCTGACGGCGATCAGCATCTCCACCAACCACCGGGCGAGCCCGTCGCACCTCTTCTCCGAGGTGATCGCCACCTGCGGGCTGATCCTGGTGATCTTCGCGCTCGTGCGCAGCGGCCGTGCGGCGACCGCACCGGCCGCCGTCGGCGCCTACATCGGCGCCGCCTACTGGTTCACCAGCTCGACCAGCTTCGCCAACCCGGCGATTAGCATCGGCCGCATGTTCTCGGATACGTTCGCGGGCATCGCGCCGGCTTCGGTGCCGCCGTTCATCGTCGCCCAGCTTGTCGGCGGCGCCGTCGCGCTGGTCCTGGTGCGGGTCCTCTACCCCGGCCTGAGCCCTGAGGAGGCCGCCGACGTGGTCGTCCCCCACGAAGCCGAACCGCGTCCGCGGGAGGCGATCGCATGAGCCATGTGCTGTTCGTGTGCCTGCACAACGCCGGTCGCTCCCAGATCAGCCAGGCACTCTTCGAACGCGCCGCCGACGGGCGACACAGCGCCGAGTCGGCAGGCAGCGTCGCCGACTCGAACGGGCACGTGCATCCCGAGGTCATCGAGGTCATGCGCGAGCTCGGCGTCGATCTCACCGACCGGCGCCCCCAGCGGCTGAGCACGGAACTCGCCCAGCGCGCCGACGTCGTGGTCACGATGGGCTGCGGGGACACATGCCCGTACATCCCGGGCAAACGCTACATCGACTGGGACCTGCCCGATCCCGCCGGGCAGCCGATCGAGGCGGTGCGCACCCTGCGCGAGGACATCGCCGGCCGGGTCAAGGCGCTGATCGAGCAACTGGACGGCTGATCATGCGGCGCTCAGCGCCGTACCGGAACGGGGGCTGCCGATGGCCTGCGCGTAAGCCCACCAACCGATGCCCCCGATCTCACTTGTCGCAACTTCACGCCGCTGATAAAAGCGTGGCTGGGACGAGCGGCCTGGAGAGGGCCGGATCGACAAATACCGCGTTTGGGGCGCGGGGAATCCGTGCGCTCGACAGGAGCTGTCGAGCCACGGGCATCCGCACCGCGGGAAGGCAGCGAGGGCTGAGAGACCCTCGTTCACGAAGGCAGGAGGAGGTCGGGATGGATCACAGGCTGGCAAGGCGCTCGCTTCGCGAGGCCCGGTCACGCGGGCGCGGCGCTCGGTGCGGGATGGTGCTGCTGCTCACGTTCGCCCTTACTTTCGCCGTGACCTGCACGGCGAGCGCGGCGGACCCGTACAAGGTGCTGGTGCTCACCAAGAACGCGTCGGTCGGTGCCGCGGAGGGCGTGGCCGCGCTGCAGGCGGGGGCGCCGCCGGAGGCGACGTTCGACGTCTCGAGCGATGCGAGCGAATTCACCGACGTCGGCCTGGCTCCGTATCGGGCGGTCGTGTTCTTGAACACGACGGGTGACGTGCTCAGCGACTCGCCAGCAGTCGGCGTTCGAGCGCTACTTCCATGGTGGCGGCGGATTCTTCGGGATCGGCGCCGCGATCGAGGCCGAGCCGGGCTGGGAGTTTCTGTCCGACCTGCTCGGCACGCGCGCGAGCGGCATGACGGATGCGCAGCAGGCGACGGTCAAGGTCGCCGATCGCGGCCATGCCGCGGGTGGCAAGGCGCTGCCGGAGCACTGGCAGCACACTGATCGCTGGTACAACTTCACGAGCAGCGTTCGAGGTGTCTCGCACGTGATCGCGACCGTGGATGAGACGACCTACACGGGCGGGACGATGGAGGCCAATCCGGCCAACGGCGTCCGGCAGCCTCCCGCCGAGCACCCGATCATCTGGTGCAAGGACTACCAGGGCGGCCGCTCGTTCTACACCGGCATCGGGAACACCGCGGCGAGCTTCGACGGCGCCGAGGTGCGCGCGCACCTCGCGGGCGCGGTGACCTGGGCGGCGGGCATGGCGAGCCCGATCTACAGCGATTGCGGCGCGACGGTGCTGGCCAACTACCAGCAGGTCAAGATCTCGGCGCCGCCGAACCTCAACGAGCCGATCGGCTTCGACCAGTTCCCGGACGGGCGGATCATCCAGACCGCACGCGGGGGTCAACTGCGGCTCCACGATCCCGCGGCCGGGACCACGAAGGTGATCGCCGATTTCTCCAGCGCGAGCCTGCCGACGACGCTGCAGGTCTACACCAATAGCGAGGACGGACTCTACGGTCCAGCGGTCGATGCCGACTTCGCGACCAACCACTGGGTGTATCTGTACTACGCGCCGCAGACCGTCCGGATCCGCAAGTGCGACGGGACGATGGCGGATGTGACCACGCCCAACGGCAGCGCGCCGACGGTCGCGGCCGATCCGTGCGTCTGGACCGACACCTGGACCGGGTACTTCCAGCTCTCGCGCTTCAAGTTCGTCGACGGCGAGAACCCGTCGCTGGACTTCGACTCCGAGCAGAAGATCCTGCAGGTCAGCAACAACCGCGGGGCGTGCTGTCACGTCGCGGGCGACATCGACTTCGACAAGCACGGCAACCTGTGGTTGGTCACCGGCGACGACACGCCGGCGGGCGGCGGCAACTCCGGTGGCTTCTCGCCGCACAACGACATGAAGACCAACGAGTCGCAGGTGTTGCGCGTCAACGGCGCGACCGGCGGCACGTTCACGCTGAGCTTCAACGGCCAGACGACAGCGCCGATCGCCTATGACGCGACCAGCGCGGTCACGCAGGCGGCGCTGGAGGCCCTCAGCAACATCGCCCCGGGCGACGTCGTGGTCAGCGGCAACGCGATCAACGCGGGCAATCAGACCGTGTCCTTCCGCGGCGCCTACAGCGAGACCAACGTCGCGCAGATCACCGGCGGCGCGGCCGGCCTGACGGGCTCGAGCCCGTCGGTGGCGGCGACGACGGCGGCCAACTCGGAGGGCGGTCTCTACAACGCGCCGTTCGTCGACGCCCGCCGCTCGGCACAGAACACGAACGACCTGCGCGGCAAGGTGCTGCGGATCAAGGTCGGAGCGGACGGCACCTACACGATCCCGGACGGCAACCTGTTTGCCCCGGGCACGGCCAAGACGCGTCCGGAGATCTACGCGATGGGTTTCCGCAACCCGTTCCGGATCCAGGTCGACGAGAACGACGTCGCCTACGTCACCGACTACTCGCCGGATTCCAACGTCCCGGAGAACTTCCGCGGCCCGGCGGGCACCGGTCGGGTGGAGATCGTGCGCAAGCCCTCCAACTACGGCTGGCCGCTGTGCTATTCGCCCGACCTGCCGTATTACCGCTGGGACTTCAACACCTCGTCGCCGCTCGACAACCCGCCGATGCACTACGAGTGCGACAACCCGACGCGGGGGCCGCAGAACTCGTCGCGCTGGGTTCGCGACGGCGGTCCGTCCGTCGAGCCGGGCCTGGAGTACGCGCCCCCGATCACCCAGCCGGACATCTGGTACGCCTACCGCGACAACGCCAACCCGCCGCTGGGCACACCGTGCCTGGCGTCCTATGACGGCTCGGGCGGCACTTGCCCGCAGCTGTTCCCGGAGCTGTTCACCGGCGGCGTCGCGCCGCATGGAGCGGCGAAGTACCACTACGACCCGAGCAATCCGAACCCGGCGAAGTTCCCGCCGTACTACGACAACTCGGTCTTCTTCGGCGAGTTCGGCCAGGACACCCTGCGCGAGATCCGCCTGGACTCGCAGAACAAGGTGTTCAAGATCAACCCGCTGCTCGACTGCGGCGCCGTTTCGGCGAACTCCCCGTTCACGTTCGAGTGCGACAACCCGATGGACATGCAGTTCGGTGCCGACGGTGCGTTCTACCTGCTGACCTACGGCGACGGCTTCTTCTCCGCCAACGCGGATGCGGGTATGTACAAGTGGGAGTACGTCAAGGGCCAGCGGGCGCCGCGGGGCGTGCTGACCACCGATCGCACCAACGGCGGGCTGCCGCTGACGGTGCAGTTCTCCTCGGCCGGCACCAGCGATCCGGACCCGGGCGACGCGATCATGATCGAATGGGACTTCGGCGACGGCTCGCCGATCTCCACCGAAGCCGATCCGTCGCACACCTACACGCAGCCCGGCGTCTACACCGCCAAGCTGACGGTGAAGGACTCCAGCGGCAAGCAGGACATCAAGTCGACCGTCATCACGGCCGGCAACACCGCCCCGGCGATCACGATCCAGACGCCCCTGGACGGCGACTTCTTCGAGTGGGGGCAGAACATCCCGTTCCGGGTCACGGGGACCGACGCCGAGGACGGCACGATCGACTGTTCGAAGGTCCGGGTCACCTTCGTGCTCGTCCACGACCAGCACGGGCACGCCGAGGACGAGAAGATCGGCTGCACGGGCTACCTGACCACGGTCGCCGACGATGCGTCGCACGGCGGCTACATCGCCGGCGGGATCAGTGTCAGCTACACCGACAAACCGGTCGGCAGCGTCCCCGCGCTCTCGACCACCGAGCAGGTGATCATCCAGACCAAGCGCCAGCAGGTCGAGTACGCCCAGGAGCAGTCGGGCACCACGACCACGGCCTCCAGCGAGGACGATCCCGGTGGCGGGCAGGTCCGAAACAGCCTCGATCCGGGCGACTGGATCGCGATCAACAACAAGGTGAACCTGACCAACTCGGAGAAGCGGATCACGCTCCGGTTCGCCGGGCCGGGCGCCTTCCCGCCGTTCATTCCGGTCACCCCCGCCGGCACCGACCTGATCGACGTCGAGGTCCGTGACGGCAGCCCGACCGGCCCGGTCCTGACCACGGTCAGGATCAAGTCCACGGGCGACGCGAGCACATGGGAGAGCTTCAGCGCCCCGCTGAACTTCGAGGGCTCCAAGCGCCTGTACCTGGTGTTCAGCCAGGTCTCCGGCGGCCCTGTGATCCCGTTCCTCGGCTGGGGCAACCTCAACTGGGTCGAGTTCGGCGGCCAGGGCGTCGGGATTCCGCCGGACTTCTTCCCGCAGCCCACCGCTCCGGTCGGCGGCACGGTGCCCGCGACACTCTCGCTGGCACTGGGTGCGCCGTTGAGCTTCGGGGCGTTCACTCCCGGAGTGGCGCGCGATTACCTCGCCTCCACGACCGCGAACGTGATCTCGACCGCGGGTGACGCGACGCTGTCGGTCGCCGACCCGAGCTCGACGAGCACCGGGCACTTGGTCAACGGCTCCAATGCCCTACCGCAGGCGCTGCAAGCCAACGCCACCAGCGCCGGCGGTAGCGGCGGGTCGTTCGCCCCGGTCGGCGGGTCGTCGAACCCGACATCGCTGCTGACCTATGGCAGCCCGGTCGCAAACGACACGGTGACGATCGCGTTCAAGCAATCGATCGGCGCCAATGACCCGCTCAGAACGGGCTCCTACACCAAGACCCTGACGTTCACCCTGTCCACCACGACCCCGTAAGACCCGGCGGCGCGCGCCGACGATCGTCCGCGCGCGCCGCTCCGGCATACGTCCGACGGCGACAGCTGTCTGGCGCCGTTTGGACGTAGGCCGTCGTCGACGAGTCGAACCCGCGCGGAGCAGGGACGCCGAACCCGGGCGGGGAGAGGACGACCGCATCGGCCCGATCGAGCTCCCCGATGAGCGGTCCCCAAATGACCGCCGACTCAGGGTTGCCGTGGACGAGGACGAGTGGAGTGCGCGACACCGAATCACCTCGCAGATGTCCTGATGCCCGATCGGTCTCCCGCTCGCCGCACGCAGCGAGAGCGTCGCGAAGAGACCGAACGCGAGGTGCTGGCTGCCGCGACGGCGCTGATCGCCCAGCACGGTTCACGCGCGCTCACCCTGCCGGCCGCGCGCTGTTCGGACGCCGTCGCCGCCGTCGCGCGCAGGAACCAAGCGGCCGGACTGGTAGAGCCGAATTTGTCCTTGCGGCGACCCTCGGCGTGAGGTGCGTCAGCCCGGCGAGCGTTGTTGCGCACCCGAGGCGGCACGTGGTATGACCGGGTTATACTCGGGCTCGTGAAAACGGCCATCTCACTACCCGATGACACGTATCGACGCGTCGAGCGGGCCGCGAAGCGACTAGGGGTCTCGCGCAGCGAGTTCTTCGCCCGCGCCGCGGAACGGTGGCTGAACGCTCTCGAGGATGACGCGACGACGGAGGCGATCAATCGCGCGCTCGCCGGAGTCGATGGCGATCACGAGTTCACAGACGCTGCCGCGTCCGCACTCGCTGCGGACGAGTCGGCCTGATGCGGCGAACGGAAATCTGGTGGGCCGACCTCGGTCTGCCCAGAGGTTCTGCGCCCGCACTACGCCGGCCGGTAGTCGTGATCAGCGCGGACCAGTACAACCGGTCGAACCTTCGCACCGTCACCGTCGCGGTCGTCACGGGCAACCCCCACCTCGCCGCGCTACCCGGCAACGTCGCCATCGGCGCCGGCATCACCGGACTCGACCTCGACTCGGTCGTCAATGTCACCCAGGTCGCAACGGTCGATCGCGCCGCGCTCGAGCAACGCATCGGCGCGCTCCCCGACTGGCTGATGGCGCAAGTCGACGCGGGCCTTGAGCGCGCGCTGGGACTCTCTGCCCGCTGATTGGCCTGAACGGGCGCGTGCTTTTCCCGGGCGGCCGTTACGACAACTAGTACCCGGTCGACACGGCCGAGCTGTACGACCCGGCGACGGGAGCGTGGTCGGCGGCCGGCACCATGACGACGAAGCGCTCGATCCACGCCGCGACGCTGCTCGCCGACGGCCGGGTGCTCGTGGTGGGCGGCGACGGTATCTACGACGCGAGCAAAGGCGCCGAGATCTATGACCCGGCGACCAATGCGTGGACGCCGACCGGGCCGATGGTGACGCCTCGCTACGCCTCAGCCGCAGTCCTGCTCCTGAACGGCCGCGTGCTCGTTACCGGGGGCTGGAACGGCGACGAACTGCGCAGCGCGGAGATCTACGACCCGAGCACGGACCGGTGGGTAGCCACAGGGTCGATGGGCGAGGAGCGAAACGGGCCTGGCGCCGCGCGGCTGCCAGACGGCCGGGTCATGGTCGCCGGGGGCCACCGGTGGACGGAACTCGCGCCCGACGTGAGCAAGACGTCGGAGATCTTCGACCCGGCGATCGGGACCTGGTCTCCCGCCGGCGCCCTGAACACGCCGCGTGGAGAGGGGTTGACGATGTCCACTCTTAGCGATGGACGCCCGGTCGTCACCGGCGGCTTCTGGTGGACCGATGTCCGCCCAGGACTCGGCGGTGGCCTGCCGACGTGGTCGCGTGATCGCTACGAGGACACGCTCGAGATCTTCAACCCGGCCGCGGGCACTTGGCTCCAGTCGGAGCCGATGACGCGGGGCCGCGCCGGGCACGTCACGGTCGTGCTCAACGACGACTCGCTGCTGATCGCCGGAGGATTCTCCGCCGGTACGTCGGCGGAGCGCTACTCGCTCGCGATGGCGACGCCCACGCCGACCCCCACAGCGACGCCGACGCCAAGCCCCACGGTCGCCGCCGCGACGCCCACGCCGGAGCCGCCCGCACCCACGCCCAGGCCGACGCCCGCCGGTCCGTCGCCCACGGCGGCGCCCCAGACGGGCACGCTCTCGTTCGCGAAGCTGCCGGACCGGCTGCGGCTCAGCCGCAGCGGCGTCGTCGCGGTCAAGCTTCGCTGCGGCACGGCGGGCGCGTGCAAAGAGCGGCTCACGCTGCGCAAGGGACGAACCGTGCTTGCGCGCGCGAACCTCTCGATCGCCGCCGGCCGCACCGCCACCCTCAAGCTCAAGCTATCCAAGTCGGCGCGCGGCAAGCTGACCCGGCGCGACACGGTGGTCTCGCTCGCACTCGCCGAGAAGACCGTCTGGGCGACGCTGCGCCGCTAGTGGGTCGGCGGGAAACGTTTGACCGGTAATGGCATCGAACACCGCGCCCGTTCGCATGCCGACACCCACGTGGTCGCGCG
>CAWKDW010000021.1:0-630539 GCA_963848475.1 uncultured Solirubrobacteraceae bacterium
GCAGCGTGCGGCGAACGCCACGTCCGGCGGGTGTCGCGACCGCTCTCGCTGCCGAACGGCAAGCAGGTCCGCGGGTCACGCCACGAGCGCAGCGATCGCCGGCGGTGGCGCTGGGCCGGGAGTGCCGTATGTGTCGCTCGTCCGACGATACGGATACATCTCGCGCTGGCTGAGCGAGACTCGTCAGGACCTTGCGCTACGGGCGGCTGATGCGGGTCGCCGGGCGCTATGGACGTATGCCGGCTTTGCTCGCTGCAGGCCGGTAGCCCGGGAGTTCGAGCGTGATTGTGGTGCCGGCGCCGGTTTGCGATTCGGCCTGGATGTGGCCGCCATGGGCCTCGATGATCGCGCGGGCGATCGCGAGGCCGAGTCCGGTACCGCCACGCTCGCGTGCACGGCTCTCGTCCACGCGGTGGAAGCGCTCGAACACGCGCTCGAGGTGCTCGGGTGGGATTCCCGGTCCGTCGTCGCTGACGGCGATCTGCAGCCACCCGTCCCGCACCGTGGCGAGAACGGCGACGTGGCCACCCGGCTCGGTGTGCGCGACGGCGTTGCGCACGAGGTTGCGCAGTACCTGTGTGAGCCGGTCCGGATCGGCCTCGAGCACGCCGTCGACCGGCGCAACATGAAAGTCACGCTCGCCGAACAACGGCAGATCACGACGCACGTCCTCGAAGAAGTCCTCAAGCTCGATCGGCCGTGGCTGGACCAGGCGGCCGGCCTCGGCGCTGGCCAGCGTGAGCATGTCGTCGACCAGGCGGTCCATCGCGTCCAGCCGTCGCAGGAGCGAGCGGGTGTCCTCGTGTCGTGCGTGCTCGTCGGTCTCGCGAGCGAGTAGTTCGACCTGGGCGCGCAGCACGGCCAGCGGCGTACGCAGCTCGTGCGAGGCGTCGGAGACGAAGTCGCGCTGGCGCGCGAAGGCGCGCTCGAGGCGCTCGAGCATGTGGTCGAACGCGCTTGCGAGCACGCCGACCTCGCCGCGGGCGTCGACCGCCCCGGCCCGCAGCGAGAGATCGCCGGAGTCCACCGCAGCGGCCACGGCGGCCATCCGCTGCAGCGGCCGCGCGATCAGCGTCGCGATCAGCACACCCGCCGCCACTGCGAGCGCGAGCGCGAGCGCGCCGACCAGCGCGAAGGTGCGAAGCAGGCTCGCCTGGGCGTCGGTGACCGGGGTCAAGGGGTCGGCGACGTAGAGCGTCCCGAGCTGCCTACCCTGGCTGGCGATCGGATGCGTGAGCACGCGCATGCGACCCGCTTCCTCGACTGAGACGTCAGAGAGACCGACCGGAGCCTCCAGCAGCCTGTCGGCGAGTCCCTCACGCTCGTCGTCGTCGTCATCATCATCGCGCTCGTGCTCGCGCGCCTTCTCCCGGTCGAGGATCCGCGGTTGGTTGGTCACCGCGCCGGCGCCGG
Organism: uncultured Solirubrobacteraceae bacterium; assembly: GCA_963848475.1. Lineage (GTDB taxonomy): Bacteria > Actinomycetota > Thermoleophilia > Solirubrobacterales > Solirubrobacteraceae > Solirubrobacter. The sequence goes on from CAWKDW010000021.1 coordinate 1,414, forward strand.
CCACGACGACCACGAACACGCGCGATGCCGGGTAATAACTCCGGGAGTCGATGAACCACTGGGCAAACCGCCGCGCGTCGGCCGGCGTCGACTGGCTCGGCCGCGGCGCGCTGCCGGTCCCACGCGACGACCTGCGTCGTCAGGTCCTCGTCGATGCGATCTCGAAGACGTGCACCGGTTCCGCGGTACACCGCCACGAAGCTGAGGCCGAGCGCGACCGTTGTCACGAGCGCGATCGCGAGCGCGAGCTGTGCGCGTAGGCCTCCCGGCAACAGGCGTCTAGCCAAGGGGCGCACGCAGGCGGTAGCCGACGTTGCGTACCGTCTCGATCGGCCCCTCGCCGTCGTCCTCGCCGAGCTTGCGGCGCAGGTAGCCGACGTAGACCTCCAGCACCTTCGTGCCCGGGTCGAAGTCGAACCCCCACACCGAGTTGAGGATCTGCTCGCGCGAGAGCACCTGATCCGGGTGACGCGCCAGGTACGCGAGGAGCTCGAACTCGCGTGCGGTGAGCTGAACCGGTCGCCCGTCTCGCTCGACGCGGCGGGTGCGCAGGTCGATCCGCACGCCGCCGGCTTCGAGCACGGAGGCCTCGCGCTGGCCGGGCGCCCGCAGCTGCGCGCGCACCCGGGCGAGGAGCTCCTCGAACGAGAACGGCTTGGTCACGTAGTCGTTGGCGCCCGCGGTCGAGCCCCTCGACGCGCTGCTCGACCGCCCCCTGCGCGGTGACCACGATCACCGGCAGCTCTGTCTTGTGCGCGCGGATCGCGTCAAGTACCTCGAGCCCGCTTCGGCCCGGAAGCATCAGGTCGAGCAGCACAAGCGCGTAGTCGCTGGTCAACGCCTCGGCGATAGCGTCGTCACCGTCGTGTACGGCCGTTGGCGCGTAACCGTCGGCACGGAGCGCCTGCACGATGAACCCGGCCAGCGTGCGCTCGTCCTCGACGACCAAGATCCGCATCTCGCAAGCCATGGTATGCGCGGATCGCCCGGCTCCGGGAGGGGTAAGCGGCTTCTGGATCGCCTCTTACCTGCGTCTTGATCGGCCCGGCCAGTCTGAGGCCATGACCAACAAGGCCCGCATCAAGATCGCAGCCGGCGTGACCGCGCTGTTCCTGGCCGGCATCTGCGCCGCGGGTCTCGCCGCCCGCGACGGTCAACCGCAGCCACCGACGACCGTCACTGCGCCTTCCGTCGCGACGCCGACCCCCAACGCAGAGGCCGACAAATCAATCTCTGGCGAGGACCGCGGCGTCGCCGCGGCCCTCGAAGCTGTCGTCGCCGCAACCTCGGGCGAGCCCCGCGACGTCGCCGCAGCCGTCGAAGCTGTCGTCGCCGCAGCCTCTGGCGAGCACCGCGACCTCGCCGCAGTCCTTGACGCGGTCGTGGGCGGCGAATCCGAGCACGGCGACGATGACTAGTCCTCCGGCCCCGGCCCCGAGCCCGCGGCAGAGCGCCGGTGTCCGGCGCCCTTCCCTATCGGCCGCGGTAGTCCGTCTGACAGCCGTCGCGCTGGTCGCGACGGTGCTCATCTGGTCGGCGATGTTCGTCGACCTCCTGGGCAAGCGCGGCGAACGGACCGGTGCGCTGACCCAGCGCACCGGCCAGAACTCCGGCTCGGACGGCAGCCAGGCGCCGGCGCCAGTCACTACGCGTTCGTCGTGACGATGCCCGCGACCGAGCACGAACACCGCTTCCGCGCCTTCGGGACCGAGGTCGGCGTGCTGGTGCACGCGGCGACGCCGCTCGACGCACTGCGCGTCCAAGCGCTCTTCCAGAGCCTGCACCGCACGCTAACCCGCTTCGACGGCGGCAGCGAGCTCTTCGCCCTCAACGCACGCGCGGGCGAAGAGGTCCCGGCTTCGACCGCTCTGCTGCGCGCGGTCGAGGCGGCGCTGTGGGCGGCCCGGGCCAGCGACGGGCTCGTCGACGCGACGGTCCTCGACGCGCTCGAACACGCCGGATACGCGAACTCGCGCGACGGCACGTCGCCCGCGCCACTCGCCGAGGCCATCGCCGCCGCCCCGGCACGGCGCCCGGCAACGCCGCGCCCGTCCGCCCGTTGGCGGGACATCGCACTCGACCGCTCACAGCGAACGATCCGGCTGCCCGCCGGGGTCCGCCTCGACCTCGGCGGCAGTGCCAAGGGCCTCGCCGTCGATCTCGCCGGCGAGCTGCTCAGCCGCCATGCCAACTATGCCGTCGACGCCGGAGGCGACATCCGCATCGGCGGCACCCACCCCATTGCGCGCACCGTCCACATCCGGCACCCACTCGACGACGAGATCGCGCACAGCTTCGCCATGGCCACGGGTGCCGTCGCCACCAGCGGCCTGCAGACCCGCCTGTGGCGCACCGAACGCGGCTTCGCCCATCACCTCATCGACCCCGGCCGCGGCACGCCCGCCTGGACCGGCGTGATCCAAGCCACCGCCCTCGCCTCCACCGCGCTCGAGGCCGAGACACTCGCCAAGACCGCACTACTGCGCGGTCCACACCACGGACGCGACCTGCTCGCGCGCCACGGCGGCGCCCTGATCCTCGACGACGGCAGCCTCGTGCTCGCCGGCGACCTCGCCGTCACCTCGACGCCAGCCGCCGCATGACCGCGATCGACACCAGCCCACAGATCTTCTGGCTGGCAAGCCGCGCCCTCGGGATCGTCGCGATCGTCCTGCTCTCGGTCTCGGTATCGCTCGGACTCGCAATGTCCGGCCGGCTGCTCCGCCGACCAGGGCTACCCGCCCAACTCAAGCGCTACCACGAGGCCTCGACGCTCGTGACGCTCGCGCTGATCGCCGGCCACGCCGGCATGCTGCTGCTCGATGGCTACCTGCGACCCAGCCTCGCCGCGGTCACGCTCCCCTTCGCGCTCGATTACCGACCCTTCTGGACAGGCCTCGGCGTCATCGGCGGCTGGCTCGCACTGATCCTCGCAGGCAGCTTCTACGCCCGGCGCTGGATCGGCGTCAAGACCTGGCGCTGGCTGCACCGCTGGACGCTCGCCGTCTACCTCCTCGCGCTCACCCACGTCATCGGCGCCGGGACCGACGGACGCTCGACGTGGATGCTCGCCCTGCTGACCACGCTCGTCGCCCCGAACGTATTCGCACTCGCCTACCGCATGCTCCCCACAACTCCTCGCCCAACCCAACCCCGCTCGCCGAATGCCCGCCCTCACGCCCACCAGCTCGAGAGTGCCGCCCATCCACGCCGACAAGCGGTCGCGGTACGGATGACGACCAAGACGCCGGACGCCAGCCTCGAGTCGGGACCTCCGTCGTTGCACCCCTGACGAAACGCGACGTGCGACCGCACGCGGGCTCGCGTGACCGGGGGCATCGCGCGCCCATGCTGGCCACCGCAGCAGCCGAGCTCCAGCAGCCGCGACTCCGTCGCCGACGGTGGTCACCGCGTAGCAGTCGGCGACGAAGTTCTGCTCGACGAAGCCTGACATCGCGGCCTGGCGCGCGATGAACAGTGACCGCCGCCCCAAACTCTTGCGCGATCGTCGCCCGCTGCGCCTCGGGGCGCACACGCGGCGGCTGGTCGCGTTCAGGCTCGCCCAAGCGGCGGCACTCGCCGTCGCCGAGATGCCCGGACTGACCTACAACCCGCTCTTCATCTACAGCTTGGCGGCGGAGGGGGCGCCGGATCGGCGCCCCCTCCTTTGAGTGCGTCAATCGCAGCGGAACGGCGCGCGGCCAGCGGCCATCTCAATGCCGCCGAGCACGTGCTCGAGCATGAGCGGCTCGTTCCAGTAGTCCCCCTTGTGGCCGAGCGCGGTGTAGAACGCACGGCCGCCGTCGTAATTGTGGCACCACGAGATTGGGTGGTCACCCATCGGGGGGGACCCGCCCGGCTGGCTGTAGCCACGCGGGTTGTAGGTCGATTCGTCGACCGACAGCAGGACGTGCACGGCGTCCCGCGGGTTTGTGCGGAAGTTGTACCACTCCTCCTCGCGTGTCCAGCGGGCGGGGAGGCGCTTGGTCGCCTCGGACTTGCGGTCCTCGACGTTGATGGTCGCCGTCTGGAACTGCTGGTTGACGCCGGCCACGCCCGGGTGGTCACGGAAGTACGCGCCGACGAGCCCGCCGTACCACGCCCAGTTGTACTCGGTGTCCGACGCGGAGTGGATGCCGACGTAGCCGTGCCCCGCGCGGATGTAGCGCTCGAACGCAGCCTGCTGCGCGTCATTGAGTACGTCGCCGGTCGTGCAGAGCCAGATCACGGCGTCGTACTTGGCCAGGTTCGCATCGTTGAACTGGTTCGCATTCTCAGTTGCGTCCACCTCGAAGTGTTCGCGGCCGCCGAGCTGGCCGATCGCGGCGGTGCCGTTCGAGATGCAATCGGTGTGACGGAACGCGGCCGTCTTGGTGAAAACCAGGACGCTGAACTTCGGGTGCCCTGCGGTGGCCGGAGTGCCGTGTTCAGACGGCCCGCGATCGGCGCTCGCCGACCCCAGCGGAACGAGCGCGGCGACCACCGCCACCGCGACGAACGACTTGCGTGAGAGAAGCTTCATAGGACCTCCTGGACAGCTTGCGGCGCTGGACGTGCGCCTTCTCAACGCTGGGCACCGTAGCCCGCCCACCAATACGTTCGAGCGCCCGACAAATCTGATGTCGGCCTCCTGACGGTTCGTCAATTCCCGGTGACAGGCACTAACTTGCCTCCTACCTCGTCCGTGACGGGGTAGCCGTAGCGCCGAACACCCAAGTCCTCCTCCACGGACGCGCATCTTTCGATCCTCGTCGAACACTACGCTCGTTCACATGCCGACACCGACGTGGTCGCGGGGAACGACGTGATCGAGCGCGGCCCGAGTTGACGGTCGACGCGCCGCTAGCTAAGTTCTTAGCCATGCAGGTCAACATGCTGGATGCCAAGACGAAACTGAGTGAACTCGTCGCCGCCGTCGAACGCGGGGAGGAGGTCGTGATCGCCCGCAACGGCACACCGGCGGCACGTCTGGTCGCGATCCGGACGGAGTACACACCCGTGCGACTGGGCGTGCTCTCCGGCGAGATCGAGCTTGGCCCGGACTTCGACGAGCCGCTGCGTGACTTCGACGCCTACACGCGATGAGCGCGGTGCTCGTCGACACGCACATCGCGCTCTGGGCGCTCGGCGATCCCGCGCGGCTGAGCGCTGCAGAGCGGGAGTGGCTGGTCGATCCGACCGTCGATCGCTGCCTGAGCCCGATGTCCATCTGGGAGGCAGCGATCAAGCGCGAACTGGGACGGCTGCGAGCGCCCCGCAACCTCAGCGCGCTGCTCGCCGCCGAGTTCCGCATGCTTGACGTGACGGCATCGTTGCTCGAAGCAGCGGCTGCGTTGCCGCGGCATCACGCCGATCCGTTCGATCGCGTGCTGATCGCGCACGCACTCCAGGGCGATCTCAGCATTCTCACCCGCGACACCGCGTTCGCCGCCTACGGCGTCAAACGAGTACCGGCCCCGGCATGACGCGCCTGCGCGGGAGAACGCGCAATGCCGCGAAGACGGAGTGGCGAGTGTGCCGAGATTCGACGAAGCCGCGCCTTCGACGAGCCTCCCGGGTTACAGCAGGGCCCGTAGCGGCGCCTCTGGGGCGAGAACGCGGTCGAGTTCTCGGCGCGTGAGCTCCCGTTCTGGGATCGCTATGACGCCCACGTGACGCGCCGAAACCGCGCGGTACACCATGATCGCCAAGCGGAAATCGGGATCTCGAGTGGGCATTGAGGTCGGACCATTCGATGGACATGCGAAACATTCTGGCTCTACCCTTCGTTCAGGCGGTACTCGTTCTGCGAGCGTGAGGAAGAGCTGTGAGTCGGTGAGCAACGCCAATCGCGATGACGGCCGCGTTTTCCTTCGTATGTATGTCGCGGGGCGTTCTGCGCCGTCGGCGCAGGCGCGGAGGCAGCTGGTGGCGCTCCAAGGATCGCTGGGCGGGGACCATTGGGAGGTGGAGGTGATCGACGTCTTTGAACGGCCCGAGCTCGCGGAGGTCGACCGGATCCTCGCGACGCCGGTGTTGGTGCGTCTGTACCCGGAGCCGCGGTTGAGCGTGATCGGCGACTTCGGCGACCCGGATGCTGTTGCTGCTGCACTTGATCTCGAACGGGGAAGTGATCGATGAGCGCACGAAGCGGTCCGGAGCGGATCTCGGTCGGCATCCCGGGGTTTGACGAGTTGGTCCACGGCGGGCTGCCGAAGGGGCGCAGCACGTTGCTGGCAGGGTCGACGGGTACTGGCAAGACGGTTTTCGGGCTGCAGTTCCTCGCGGCCGGCGCGCGGCTCGGGCAGCCCGGGGTCCTGGTTTCGTTTGCGGAGCGCCCGGAGGATCTGGTCGCCAACGTTGAAAGCTTCGGGTTGGATCTAGGCGGGCTCGTCGCCGACGGGCGGCTGGCGATCGTCGACGCGACGTTGGATTCGGGCGCGCGCGGTGAGCGGCAACTTCGATCTCAGCGGGCTCTCGGCGCGCATCGGCCATGCGCTGAGCGAGGTCGGCGGCGCGCGCTTGTTCCTGGATCCGATCGACGCGCTGTTTGAGGAGTTTCGACGCGGCGGTCGGAGATACGGCGCGCGTTCGCGGCGATGTTGCGCGAGCTGCGTCCGCTGGGTGCCACGACGCTGATCGCGGCCGAGCGTCCCTCCGAGAACGGCGGGGTCACCCGCTACGGGGCGCAGGAGTTCGTCGTCGACAACGTGATCCTCATGCGCAACGTCCGCGCGGAGGAGCGCCGGCGTCGGACGGTGGAGGTGCTCAAGCTTCGCGGCGCCGATCATCACAAGGGGGAGTTCCCGTTCGTGATCGACGCGCGACGCGGGCATCGAGATCGTGCCGTTCTCTCCGATCGAAGGCGATGCGACCGGGTCGGCGGAGCGGATCTCGCTCGGGCAACGCCGAGCTGGACGCGATGTGCGGCGGCGGGATGTACCGCGACGCGCTGATGATGATCACGGGCGCGACCGGAACCGGCAAGACGCTGATCGGGCTGCAGTTCATGGTCGCCGGGATCGAGGCCGGTGAGCGGGTGCTGTACCTGTCCTTCGAGGAGAGCCAGTGGCAACTGGAGCGCAACGCCGCGGCGTGGGGGATGGACCTCAAGAGCCCGGAGCGCGGCCGGGCGCCTGCAAGATCGTCTCGCGCTATCCGGCGCGGCTGGGGCTCGAGGACCTACTGGTGGAGCTCAAGCACACGGTCGAGGAGTTCGAGCCCACGCGCCTGGTGCTCGACAGCATCACCGCGATCGAGCACAACTCGCCCGCGAAGGCGTTCCGCGAGTTCAGCGTCGGGCTCAGCGGCTATCTCAAGGGACGGGGCGTGGCGACGATGATGACCACGACGCTGCCGAATCTGCTCGGTGGCGACCACGCCACCGACCTCTATCTCTCGACGATCGCGGACGCGATCCTCGCGCTGCGCTACTTCGACCTCGACAGCCAGGTCCGGCGCGCGGTCTTGGTGCTGAAGGTCCGCGGCTCCCAGCACGCGAGCAAGATGCACGAATACGAGATCCTCGAGACCGGCATGTCCGTGCTCGGCCCGATCCAGGGTATTCGCGGCATCCTCGTCGGTCAGGCGCAGACGACCAGCTCCTCGTCCAACGGTGGCGCCCGCGCCATCGAGCTTCCGGAGTGAGCGAGCGGCGCACCAGAGCCGACGCCGGCGGCTGACGCCGATCCGGCGCTGGCGCTGGACAGCCTGTTGGCGGTGATCCGTCACAACGTCGACGGCATGCTGGTGATCGACCGCGACGGCGTGATCCTGCTGGCCAATCCGGCCGCCGAGCGCCTGCTCGGCCGGCCCGCGGGCGGACTGGCGGCACGCCGTTCGGCGCGCCGCTGGTGCATCGAGAAGGCCACGGAGATCGATGTCGTCGCCGGCGGGACCGGGCGGACGGCGGAGATGCGGGTCGTCGAGATCGATTGGCACGGGGCTCCGGCGTTGCTGGCTTCGCTGCGGGACGTAACGGATCGCAAGCGCGCGGAGAGCGGTGCTCGCGAGGGTCGGTGCCCAGCACGCGGCGATCGCGCAACTCGGCAAGGACGCGGTCTCCGGACTCCCGCCCGAAGCGTTGATGGTGGAGGCGGCAAAGCACGTCCAGCGCGTGCTCGCGACCGACTTCGCCGGTGTGTTGGCGCTTGGCGCCCGACGGTACGCGAGCTCCGCCTGGTGGCTGGCGAGTGGCCTGCGGGCCCCGGACCCGCTGCCGAAGGGCGCCGGAAGCGGCTCCCAGCCGCGCTACACGCTCGAGTCTGAGGAGTGCGTGGTGATGAGCGACGCGGGCAACGAGGCACGTTTCGTGGCATGGCCGCCGGGCGCGGTGAGTGCGGTCACGGTCCTGATGAAAGACCATGCGCGGCGCTTCGGTGTGGTCGAGGCGGCGTCATGGGCCTCGCGGCGATTCGACGCACGACGAGCTCACGTTCCTTCAGTCCGTCGCGAATCTGATGGCCGCGGCCTTGGCGCGCTTCCATGCGGAAGGTCAGATGCGTCATCAGGCGCTTCACGACCCGCTCACGGGACTTGCAAACCGCGCGCTGTTTCTCGATCGTCTCGGGCACGCCCTTGCTCGCTCGACGCGCCGGCAGCAACGAGGGCTGGTGGTGCTGTTCGCCGATCTCGACGGCTTCAAGCACGTCAACGACACCTTCGGCCATCACGCTGGCGACGAAGTGCTCGTGAGTGTCGCGCGCAGGCTCACGAGCGCTCTGCGCTCCAGCGACTCGTTGGCCCGCTTCGGCGGCGACGAGTTCATGATGCTGCTCGAGGACGTCGACTCCGAGCAAGAGCTCGCGAGCGCCGTTTCGCGCGTGCGGGCGGCGGTGATGGACTCCCCGTTCGTGATCGACGGGCAGCCCCAGGCCATCGAGCTGACGATCGGCGTCGTCTGGGCCGACGAGTCCCACACACTCGCCCGCGGACCTGATCCGGGACGCCGACGCCGCGATGTACAGCGCGAAGCAGCTCGGGCGCGGAGGCTACGCCGTCTTTGACAGCGACATGCGCGAGCACGCCGCGGCGCGTCTCGCGCGTCGAGCACGAGCTGCGCGTCGCGCTCGCCGCCGGGGAGTTGCGGCTGCTGTACCAGCCAATCGTCGCGCTCGACACCGGACACATCGTCGAGCTTGAAGCGCTGCTGCGCTGGCAGCATCCCGAACGAGGGCTGCTCGGGCCGGCGGATTTCCTGGATGTCGCGATCGAGACCCGGCTGATCCTCCCGATCGGTCAGTTGGGCCCTGACGACGGCCTGTCGCCAAGCCGCTCGATGGCGGGCGGTGCTGGGAGAGGCCATGCCCACCGTCAACGTCAACATGGCACCGAGCGAGCTGGCTCAACCCGAGTTGCGACGCGATCGTCCGCGCGGCGATCGAGCAAGGCGGCAACGGCATGGCCCTGCAGCTCGAGCTCACCGAGGGCGCGCTGATCGAGGATCCCGCGCTTGCCGCCACACTCAGTGATCTCAGCCGCAACTTGGGCGTGCGCACCGCGCTCGACGACTTCGGCACCGGCTACTCGTCGCTTTCCTACCTGACGCGGTTTCGGATCGACGAACTCAAGATCGACCGCTCGTTCATTCGCACGCTCGCCCGCGGACAGGACGCGCCGATCGTGGCAGCCATCGTCGAGCATGGCCCACGCGCTCGGCATCCTGGTCGTAGCCGAAGGCATCGAGACCGACGGAACAAGCGACCGAAGCACGCCGACTCGGCTGCGATCGCGGGCAGGGCTACCACTTCGCCCACCCGCTCCCGCCAGACGAAGTCCTCGCACTACTTCTCGAGTCAGCTCGAACCTGACTCCAACCGAGCAAGTGCGGCGCCGGCTCTGGCCAAGAAGCATCGACTGGGATCGCGGGAATCCAGACCGGGCACGCGGAAGCGCGATTGCGACCGAGCCGCGTCACGCGGCGACGGGGAGTGCGCGCTCGTCGTGTGCCAAGGCGCAGAAGACGGCAACGACGTCGGGGTCGAACTGGCCGCCCGCGCACCGGCGCAGCTCGGCGAACGCGGCCTCGACCGACATCCCGCTGCGGTAGGCCCGATCGGAAATCATCGCGTCATACGCGTCGCAGACGGCGATAATCCTCGAGCCCAGCGGGATCGCCTCGCCCCGCAGCGCGTCGGGGTAGCCCGCGCCGTCGTAGGCCTCGTGGCTGGAACGCACAAGCTCCGCGGTCGGCGCCAGTGAAGGAGCAGCGAGCAGGATTCGCTCGCCGATAACCGTGTGCTGGCGCATGAATTCCCACTCGCTGTCGTCCAGCGGACCGGGCTTGTGCAGGATGGCGTCAGGGATCGCGGCCTTGCCCACATCGTGCAGTTCTGCTGCGAGACCGATGCGTTTGACCTCGGAGTCGGGGAGACCGAGCTCCTCCGCGATCCGGACCGCCAGCCCTGCGACGCCGGTGCCGTGCTCGCGCAGGTCGGCGTCGCGTTCGCTGAGGACCTTGAGCAGCACGTCACTGCTCTGTCGGCTGGCGGACTTACGGCCGGCCTTGTGTTCGTACATGCGCTGGTCGGCGAGTTGGAGTGCGGCGGCGGGGGAGGCCGTTTCACGCGGGATGACCGCGGTTCCGTACGAGCAGCCGATCAGGAAAGCGTCGCCTGCCTCGGAGAGCGCGTCGGCGGCGCGCCGGACGAGGGCGTCCGCGGTTCCGTCATCGACTGCGGCGAGGACGCAGAACTCGTCTCCGCCCATCCGGTAAGCGGTTCCGTCGCCCGCGACGCTGGCCTGCAGGCGCTCGCCCAATCGCGTCAGGAGTCCGTCCCCGGCGTGGTGGCCGAACGTGTCGTTGTAGTGCTTGAAGCCGTCGAGGTCGAACAGCGCGAGCACGCGATCCTCAGCTGTGGCAGCTCGCGCCTCGAGGTCGTCGATAAGGGCACGGCGATTGCGCAGGCCGGTCAGGACGTCGGTGCGCGCTTCGTGGCCGTTGACGGCCGCCAGGCGCGCGTTCTCCGCCGCAAGTTGCTCAGCGACCAAGCGGGCGCGGAACGCGCGCCGGAAGACGAGCGCGAACGCGATAAACAGCATCAGGATCGCCGTCGCTGACCCGATCGTGGCCTGGATCTGCTGGCGCTCGGAGCGTTCGCGATACTCGTTACCGGCCTTGGCGAGCTGACGGCCAGCCGCAGCACTGGTCATTGCGCCGGACTTCAGCAGCGGGAAGAACTGCGGATCAAGCGTCGTGGTGAATGTCGGCGAGGCGCTGATCGGAAGCAGGCGATCGATCACCGCGAAGTTCGCGCGTAGGGGCCCGCGAACGTTGCGAAGCGCCGGTGGCGGGCCCTCGCGCTGAAGTTCGGAGAGCGCCGCGGTGATCGCCAGCTTGTCGGACTTGATCAACGCCTCGGCCCGTGCGGGCGTGCCGCCGACGATCGCGAGCGCGGCGTAGGGATCGGATTGAAGACGCGTCAGCGCGGCGTTGGCGCCCGCCAGCTTCAGCTCAGCATCACGGCTGGAGTCCGACCGGAACTGCAGGAGGGTGACCGTCGCGATCGTGGCCAAGCAGAGCGACAGCACAAATGCGACGATCGTGCGTGAGCGCGCCATCCCACGAACGACGGCAACAGAAGTGGTCATGCACCGTTCATCGGCCGCGCGAGCGGCGGCACCAGCAAATGACAGGTTTGCCGTTCGAGCGCGAGCTTCGCCCCCAATGCCCGGCGCGGGCTCGCATCCAGCGACGCAAGGTTGGCGCAGCGGGAGGTCGACGGAGCACTGAAGCGGTCTTCAGTGGGGTAGGTCCGCCCCGACGTCAGGCTGACTCCTGTGCATCGCGGCCCGCGCATCTGTTCGAGTGGCCGCGTCCGCGCCCTGGGATGCGGGGCCGATGGTCCGCATTCAGGGCGACGACGGCGACGCCTTGGGCCTGCTCTATGACTGGTACGCCGCCCGAGCCCTTCGCTTTGCCACACAGCGATGTCGCCAGCCCGGCGGCCGAGGACATCGTCCAAGAAGCGTTCATCTCGATCTGGCAGAGCCGAGCGACCTACTCGCCCGCCGGCGGACGTGTCGGCGCGTGGACGATGGGCATCATCGGCAACCGCTCAATCGACGCCGTCCGGCGCCACCGGGCCAAGAAACGCGAAAGGCCCGCCTGAGCGGGCCTTTCGGTGAAGCGGATGAAGAGACTCGAACTCTCGACCTTCTGCATGGCAAGCAGACGCTCTAGCCAACTGAGCTACATCCGCGTGGGTCGCCGAGTATAGCCACGTTGATCTCGGCTTGTGAGAGCGACGGTACAGTCAACGTCATGGCGGACTCCCCGACCGAGCGACGACCTCGGACCCCGCTGCCCCGCGGCAAAGACAACGCGAACTCTCCGGCCAACCGGCCGGCGACCCCGCCTCAGCGTGGATTTCCGCGGATGCCGGGCGGGCGTTCGTTCTGGATCGTCGTGCTGTCGCTGCTGGCCGTGAACTACGTGATCATGGCGCTGTTCGCTCCGGGGCGCGAGCCGAGCGTGCGGATTCCGTACAGCAGCCCGACGGGCGCTCCCGGGTTCGTGGAGCAGGTCCAGAAGGGCAATGTCGCGAAGGTCAAGACCGAGGGCGCGACGGTCGACGGGGAGTTCAAGACCGAGGTCAAGTACCCGGACGACAAGGCCAAGGCCGCGAAGAACTTCACGTCGGAGATCCCGTCGTTCGTGATCTACAACGGCAGCGAGCTGAACAAGCTGCTGGCGGACAACAAGGTCGACATCGCGGCCGCTCCGATCAACGACGGGCGCGGGTTCTTCGCGAGCCTGATCCTGGGCTTCGGCCCGGTGATCCTGCTCGTCGGCCTGTTCATCTGGCTCTCGCGTCGTGCGACGGGCGGGCAGATGGGGGCGATCGGGGCCTTCGGGCGCTCGCGCGCGCGGCGTGCAGAGGGCGACGACATGAAGGTCACCTTCAAGGACGTCGCCGGCATCGACGAGGCCAAGGGCGAGCTGACGGAGGTCGTCGACTTCCTCAAGAACCCCGAGAAGTACCAGAAGCTCGGCGGCCGGATTCCGCGCGGCGTGCTGCTCGCGGGCCGGCCGGGCACGGGCAAGACGCTGCTCGCGCGCGCGGTGGCGGGGGAGGCGGGCGTGCCGTTCTTCAGCATCAGCGCGTCGGAGTTCGTCGAGGCGATCGTGGGCATCGGCGCCTCGCGCGTCCGCGATCTGTTCAAGCAGGCCAAGGAAGCGGCGCCCGCGATCATCTTCATCGACGAGCTCGACGCGATCGGGCGCTCGCGCTCGGGCGGCAACACGTTCGGCGGCGGCAACGACGAGCGCGAGCAGACGCTCAACCAGATCCTCACCGAGATGGACGGCTTCGAGCAGGGCGACACGGTGATCGTGGTCGCGGCGACCAACCGCGCCGAGATCCTCGACGCCGCGCTGCTGCGTCCCGGCCGCTTCGATCGCCGCGTGACGGTCCCGCCGCCCGACAAGGACGGCCGCCGCAAGATCCTCGAGGTCCATTCGCGCTCGCTTGCCGCTGGACGACGACGTCGACCTCGACGACGTCGCGGCGATCACGCCCGGGCATGGTCGGCGCCGACATCGCGAACCTGGCCAACGAGGCGGCGCTGCTGGCCGCGCGCCGCGGTCACACCAAGGTGCAGCGCGGCGACTTCACGGACTCGCTGGAGAAGATCATCCTCGGCGCGCCGCGCGGGATCATCCTGTCCGACGAGGAGAAGCGCCGGACCGCGTACCACGAGGCGGGCCACGCGATCGTCGGCATGCTCACGCCCGGGGCGGACCCGGTGCGCAAGGTCTCGATCATCCCGCGCACGATGTCGCTGGGCGTCACGATCTCCAGCCCGGACAACGAGCGCACGAACTACGACGTCGAGTACCTGACCGGCCGGATCCAGGTCGCGCTCGGCGGGCGGATCGCCGAGGAGCTCGTCTACGGCTCGATCTCGGCGGGCGCGGAGTCCGACATCCAGCAGCTGACCGGGATCGCGCGCCAGATGGTGGGCCGCTGGGGGATGAGCCCCGCGATCGGCCCGATCGCCGTCATCCCGTCCGACGCGCAGGGCCCGCTGCTGCCGGGCGTCTCCGAGGTCTCCGAGTCCACGCAGGAGCTGATCGACAGCGAAGTGCGGCGGATCGTCGACGAGGCCTACCAGAACGTCACGCGGCTGCTCTCGGACCATCGCGACAAGCTGGACAGCCTCACGGCGCGCCTGCTGGAGCTCGAGACGGTCGACATGGACGACGCCTACGAGGCCGCCGGCGTCCCGGTGCCGCGGGTGCCCGCCGCGGGTGTGCTCGACGAAGCCGGAGAGCCTTCGGTCGCCTAGCTGAGCGCCGCGCGTCCGAGTTGGACGCCGGTCTGGCCGCGCGCGAGCCGCTCGCGCGCGGCGTCGAGCAGTTCCCCCTCGGGCGTCAGGTAGTCGCGCCACGAGCGGGTCGGCCGGAACCCGAGCAGCCGCTCGGCCTCCGCGCCGGAGATCCCGCCGGCGTCCTCGCGCGCGAGTTCCCGAAGCGAGACGTCCTCGCCGAAGTGGTGGGCGATCAGCTCCGCGAGCGGCTTGCCCGCCCCGTTGTCGGCCGCGGCGACATACACGGCGGTGTGCCCGTCGAGCGAGCACTCGGCGGCGAGCCGCAGCGCGTGCGCGAGGTCGTAGACGTCGACGTAGCTCCAGAAGCTCTCGCTCGGCGACGCGTCGAACGGATCGCGCAGCCACGGCCCGAGGCTGCGGGCGTAGTTGCCCTCCCACTGCACCCAGGTCGGCCGGATCGAGATCGCGCGCAGGTCCGAGCGCGCGACCGCGGCGTCCATCAGCTGCTCGGCGAAGAGCTTGGCCAGCCCGTAGGGGTCCTGCGGGCGGTTCGCGAGCGCCTCGTCGATCGGCGCGTACGGCGCGTGGAACGGCCGCTCGGCGAAGCCCATCCCGGCGACGGTCTCGCTGGAGACGTTCACGAGCCGGTCGACGCCCACGCGGACGCAGGCCTCGACGAGGTTGAACGTCGCCATCAGGTTGTTGCCGAACACCTTGTCCGGCGCGTTGCGCGTCGGCTCGGGGAGCGCCGCGCAGTGGATCACCACGTCCTGGCGGCGTACGACGGCGAAGGCGTCGCCCGGATCGGTCAGATCCGCCTGGAAGTAGTGCGCGCCCGAGTGACCGCCCTCGTA
Source organism: uncultured Solirubrobacteraceae bacterium (assembly GCA_963848475.1). Taxonomy (GTDB): domain Bacteria; phylum Actinomycetota; class Thermoleophilia; order Solirubrobacterales; family Solirubrobacteraceae; genus Solirubrobacter. The sequence goes on from CAWKDW010000021.1 coordinate 16,518, forward strand.
CACCGGCGGGGCGAGATCGCAGCCGGTGACGCTGTGACCGGCTTCGATCAGGTCGTGGATCGTGGCCGCGCCGACTTTCCCGCGGGCGCCGGTGACGAGGATCTGCACACGGGCTTCCTACCACGTACTGGTCTCACGGTGTCAGCCGGGCGACCCGCGATCTCAACTCCGCCTGCGGTACGCCGACGAATGGAGGGATGCGCCGCCTTCCGATTCTCCTCGCCGCCGCCGCGATCCTGGCGACCACGGCTTCGACCGCCGACGCGGCCACGCGTGCGAACTGGAACCTCGACCAGCAGGAGGACGTCGCCGCGCGGGCGTGCTGACCCGCCTGGACGACGGCCGCTTCCACGGCGAGCGGCCGCTCACCGGCGCGCAACTGACTGCTGCGCTCGGGGCGCTGGCCAGCGAGAGCGGGCAGCCCGCGGTCGCCGGCAGCTCCGCGGCGACGGTGTCGCTCACGGCCTTCGACGCGCGCCTGGTCGATCAGCTCGGCCTCGCCGACGTCGCCGCCCACGTGCAGGGCGTCGCCCGCGGCGCCGGGCTGAACCCGCCGCGCAGCTTCGGCACCGAGGTCGTCGCCCGCTTCCTCGGCCTGCGCACGAACCACCCGGCGCAGGACGACGCGCTCGAGCTCTACCCCTGGGAGCCGATCACCCGCGCCGAGGCCGCCCATTCGCTGGCGACGATCCTCGACAGCGGCGGCTGGGCCGCCGGGAACGCGCGCGCCCAGCTCTCCGCCTTCAGCCTCCCGGCCTACGGAGCGCGCACGAAGCGCGCACTGCGCGTCGCGGTCTCGAAGATCGGCATGCCGTACATCTGGGGCGGCGAGACCGACCGCGCGTCGAACAGCACCTTCGGCTCCCAGGCGCACGGCGGCTACGACTGCTCGGGCTTCGTCTGGCGCATCTTCAAGCTCTCCGGCCAGCCCGCTGGCGCTCGCATCGGCGGCCGCACCGCGGCCCAGATGGCGGGCGAGATCCGCAAGGCGCGAGCGCATCCACCTCGAAGACGTCCGGCCCGGCGACCTGATCTTCTTCGGCAGCGCGTCGTTTCGTTCCAAGGCCACCGAGGCGGGCGTCGACCACGTCGGCATCGCGCTCTCGGAGCACTGGATGATCCACTCCTCGGCGCAGGGCGTCTACGTGTCCTCGCTCGACGACGAGTGGCGACGCGACCGCTTCACCTGGGCCCGCCGTGTGCTCTGAACCTGACCACTTGGCTTCGCGTAGACCCGCATATCAGCTAGGAATGGGGGTATGAACATGCGCAGCAGGACGATCGTCGCCGGCCTGGCCGTCATCGTGGTCGGCAGCGGGGGCGTGGCGACGGCGGTTGCGCCCGCGGCTCCGGCCGCCACCTACAAGCTCTCGGCGGACAAGTCGAAGCTCAAGTTCAACAAGTCGACGATCAGGGCCAAGGCGGGCAAGGTCACGCTCCGGCATGTCGAACCCGTCGCCGCTGCCCCACGACATCGGCATCCAGGGCAAGGGCCACGGGAAGGTCGTCACCAAGGGCGGCACCTCGACCTATTCCGCGAACCTCAAGAAGGGCACCTACACCTTCTATTGCTCCGTCGGCTCGCACGCCAAGGCCGGCATGAAGGGCAAGCTGATCGTGGGCTGAGCAAGCGCGCAATGGCGCGGTCGAGTTTGCGCGCGCCAGCGCGCGGCAAGTATTAGTGGCGTCCGCAACATGCCGCGGCGCTTCGCAGAGAGGGGCTTGCCGCGGGGGAGGTGAGGACGTTGGCTCAGAGCGTCCCTACGCGCAGTACGCCGAGATCATTTGGTCGCCCGCGGGGAGCCGGAGGCGCAGTACGCACCAGTTCTACGGCTTCTTCGCCGGCTGGTACGTGATCGTCCAGCTCGGGGAGATCGTCTAGTGCTGGCGAGACGCCTGTTCGCGCGGTTCGTCGTCTTTGCCGTCGCCTTCACGGTCCTGTACGTTGCGGCGAGTCTTCTGGGGCTGCTGACCGTGTAGCAAGCCCTGGACGATCGGATGAGCCGACCGTCGGTCGATTCAAGGCAGTATGTCCGTACAAGGACGCAACCGCAGGGAGGCGGCGAGTTGTTCGGACGCGGCAAACGCAGGATCAAGTTCGCTTTGCTGGGCCCGGTGCTTGCACTGGGCCTTGCCGCGCCTGCACACGCCGCCGTCAACGTGACCGCCGCCCCGACGATCTCGGGCTCCGCGGTGGTCGGCTCCAAGCTGACCGCCAACGGCGGGACCTGGACCGGTCCCACCGGCACGACCGTCGGGCGGATCTGGCTACGGTGCACGACGAGCACCAGCACGTCGAGTTGCGCGCAGATCTCGGGCACGAACTCCACGACGTACACGCTTACGACGTCCGATCAGGCCAAGTGGATGCGCGTCGTGCTCTACGCGTACTCGGGCACCGACTACGACTCGGAGACGTCGAACGCGAAGGGCACCGTTGCTGCGGCGCCGACGCCAACGCCGACGCCCACGGCGACGAAGACGCCCACGCCGACGCCGACCGCGACGGCCACGAAGACGCCGACGCCCACGCCGACCGCGACGGCCACCAAGACGCCGACCCCCACGGCGACGCCCGTCGAGACGGCGACCCCGAGCCCGACGCCGACCGTCGTGGCGACGGTCGAGCCGACGCCGGTCCCCGACGTCGCGACGGCTCCGGTCGCGGTCGCGCAGCCGCTTCCCGCCCTGTTGGTGTCCGACACCGCCGCGAAGTCGAGCGTCAAGGCGTCGGCCAGGCCGAAGATGATCCGGCCCTACCCGATGATCCGGATCAGCGGCAGCTTGACCAAGACGGGCGCGAACGTCGCGCTGCTCACGGTCCAGGCGCCCAAGGGCGTGCGCATCACACTCACCTGCGCGGGTCGCGGCTGCCCGCTGCGCGAGGTCGCGCAGGCCACCGCTCTGTGGCATATCCCGCAGTTCGAGCGCGAGCTGCGCGCCGGCACCAAGCTCACGATCAAGGTGACCAAGGCCGGCTACATCTCCAAGGTGACGACGATCAGGATCCGCCGTGGCAAGGGCCCGGCGCGCAGCGATCGCTGCCAGCTGCCGGGCGCGACGCGCCTGACAGCCTGCCCGAAGCACTGAGCGGTATCCGCGGCACACCGCCGCGGGTCCATCTCTCGCCTGAGCGCTACGCCGGCGGCTGGTCGATGCGCACCATGTTGCCCGAAGGGTCGCGCACGGCGAAGTCCTTCGTGCCCCAGAACTGCTCGGTCGGCTCCTGCACGATCTCGGCGCCCGACGTCGCGCACCTTCTCGAAGGTGGCGTCGAGGTCGTCGGTGCGGAAGTGGACGCCGTTCAGCGCGCCCTTGGCGACCAGCGCGGCGACCGCCTCGCCGTCGGCGGGGCTGCCGTTGAGGTAGTTCGTCAGGACGATCGCGACGCCGGGCTGCGAGGCGGCGCCGACGGTGATCCAGCGGAAGCCCTCGTTGGCGACGTCGTTGCGCACGTCGAGGCCGAGCGTGTCGCGGTAGAAGCCGAGCGCGCGGTCGGGATCATGGACGATGACGAAGCACTGAGAAAGGGTGAGATCCATGCCGACAAGGCTAGGGAGCGAGCACCGCGTGCGCTTCTCCGTTCCTGCTCGGATGCCGCATCGGGCGGGTGAGGTCCTTGGCGATGCAGCCCGGCACGTTGACGAGCTCGCCGTGGTCGCGCGCGCGGTAGGCGCTCGGCGTCTCGCCCACCAGCTGGGTGAACCGCGCGCTGAACGAGCCGAGCGACGTGCAGCCGACCTCCAGGCAGACCTCGGTGACCGACAGCTCGCCGCGCCGCAGCAGCGCCTTGGCCCGCTCGATGCGCCGCGTCATCAGGTAGCGCGTAGGGCGTCTCGCCGTACGTCGCGCGGAACTGCCGCGAGAAGTGCGCGGTCGACATCAGCGCCGCGCGGGCCAGCTGCGGCGACATCGAGCGGGCGCCAGTACTCGCGGTCCATCAGATCGCGGGCGCGCCGCAGGTGGGCGAGGTTGGCGAGCTCCTCCGGCGTCACGCCCCGAGCGTAGCGGCGGGGTTCGAACCCCGCGTAAGGCGCCGACCAGAATCGAACTGGTGTACACGGCTTTGCAGGCCGCTGCGTAGCCACTCCGCCACGGCGCCGGGGTGAGCGAGTGATCTTAGCCACGCCGATCGGCGACTCGAGAAAGCGGTTGCTAGGCTACGCGTCGCTCCCGGGCGATTAGCTCAGCTGGGAGAGCGCCGCCTCGACAAGGCGGAGGTCACTGGTTCGAGCCCAGTATCGCCCACTGAAAGCCCCGGATTTCCGGGGCTTTCGTCATCGAGGGCGAAGTTCGCTGGTCGGGGACGTAGGGTCTCGGCCATGCAGGAACTGGTCATCGACGGTCCTGGCGCCGCCATCGCCCTCGCGGACGATCTTCTGATCCAGGGGGACTGCGGCGTCGTGCTGCCGCGACTGCCCGAGGCGACCTTCGACGTGATCTACATCGACCCGCCGTTCAACACGGGGTCCTCGCAGACACTCGCGCGGATGCGGACGCAGCACAGCCCGACCGGCGGGAGCAACGGCTTCGGCGGGCGCCGGTACTCGCGCGACGTCGTGTCCTCGCTCAGCTACGGCGACACCTTCGACGACTTCGTGGCGTTCATCGCCCCGAAGCTCGAGCGGGCCAGGGAGCTGCTCGCCCAGCACGGGACGCTGTACTTCCACATCGACTACCGCGAGGCGCACTACTGCAAGGTGCTGCTCGACCGGATCTTCGGCCGGGAGTGCTTTCTGAACGAGATCATCTGGGCTTACGACTACGGGGCGCGCACGAAGAAGCGCTGGCCGGCGAAGCACGACACGATCCTGGTCTACGTCAAGGACCCCGGGCGGTACTGGTTCGACAGCGACGAGGTCGACCGGGAGCCGTACATGGCGCCGGGGCTGCAGACGCCCGAGCGCGCCGCCCGGGGCAAGCTCCCGACCGACGTGTGGTGGCACACGATCGTGCCGACGAACGGGCGGGAGCGAACGGGCTACCCGACGCAGAAGCCCGAGGGCATCGTGCGGCGGATGGTGGCGGCATCGTCGAAGCCGGACGGCTGGTGCCTGGACTTCTTCGCCGGGTCGGGAACGCTCGGGGCGGCGGCGAACGGTCTCGGCCGCCGCTTCGTCCTCGTCGATGAGAACCCGGAGGCGATCGACGTCATGCGTCAGCGATTGAAGAGGTGCCTGGCCCAGGCGTAGCCGCCGAGGCCGATCGCGACGGACCACGCCACGGCCAGCACGCCGCTGGTCCCGATCGGCGTGCCGAACAGCAGGCCGCGGACGGTCTCCATGATCGGGGTGAACGGCTGGTACTCGGCGAAGAACGCCATCGGAGCGGGCATCGACTCGGTGGGCACGAACCCACTGCCGAGGAAGGGCAGCAGGAACAGCGGCATCGGCAGGTTGCTCGCCGTCTCGACGCTCTTGCTGACCAGCCCGAGGGCGACCGCGAGCCAGATGATGGCGAAGCTCACCAGCGTCAGCAGACCGAGCAGCGCGGTCCAGTCCGCCACGCTCGCGGTGGGATCGAGTCCGAGCGCCAAGGCGATCGCGAGGACGAGGACCAGGGCGAGCAGCGTCTGGATCAGGCTGCCGACGACGTGGCCGGTCAGGACCGACACGCGGGCGATCGCCATCGTGCGAAAGCGGGCGATGATGCCCTCGGTCATGTCCATCGAGACGGAGATCGCGACGCCCTGGGCGGCACCGACCACGGCGAGCAGCAGGATGCCCGGCGTGACGTAGTTCAGGTACTCGCCGCGACCGCCGCCGGCGCCGGCGATCCCGGCCCCGAGCGTGTCGCCGAGCACGTACACGAACAGCAGCAGGAAGACGAGCGGGATCCCGACGGTCGCGGCGGCCGAGGCGGGATAGCGCAGCGTGCGACGGAGGTTGCGCCGCAGCATCGTCGCGGAGTCCTGCAGGGCGTAGGACGCCGTGCTCATCACACACGCTCCTTCGTATCGGTGCCCGTGAGGGCGAGGAAGACGTCGTCGAGGTCCGGGGTGTGCACCGACAGGCCCTCGACCGCGATCGAGTCGGCGTCGAGGCGATCGAGCACGTCGCGCAGCGACTGCAGGCTGCCGTCGCTGGGGATCCGCAGCGCGAGCGTCGTCCTCGTCGCGCGAGACCTCGCCGAACGCGTCGGCCGCGACGCCGATCTCCTGCTCGTCGCCGAACTCGAGGCGGATGTGCCCGCCGCCGACCAGCCACTTGAGCTCCTGCGCGGTGCCCTCGGCGGCCAGCACGCCGTGATCGAGCACGCCGATCCGGTCGGCGAGCTGGTCGGCCTCCTCGAGGTACTGCGTGGTCAGCAGGACGGTGACGCCGCCGGCGACGAGCTCGCGGATGCTCTGCCACATCGTGCGCCGACTGCGCGGGTCCAGCCCCGTGGTCGGCTCGTCGAGGAAGATGATCCGCGGGTCGCCGATCAGGGTCATCGCGAGATCGAGCCGGCGCCGCATGCCGCCGGAGTACGTGGCGGCCGGCTTGCCCGCGGCCTCGAGGAGGTCGAAGCGCTCGAGCAGCTCCCCGGCACGCCGGCGGCCCTGAACGCGGCCGAGGTGGTGCAGATCGGCCATCAGGATCAGGTTCTCGCGGCCCGTCAGCAGGTTGTCGACGGCGGAGAACTGGCCGGTGACGCCGATCGTCGCGCGGACCGCGTCCGGATCGTCGCCGACGTCATGGCCGGCGACGAGCGCCGTCCCGGCGTCGGCGCCGATCAGCGTCGAGAGGATTCGCACGATCGTCGTCTTGCCGGCCCCGTTGGGACCCAGCAGCGCGTAGATCGTCCCCTCCTCGACCGTGAGATCGACGCCCTCGAGCACCACGTGCTCGCCGAAGGCTTTGCGCAGCCCGCTCGCGGCGATGGCCGACGGCATGTCACGGCCTCCGGATCGTGATCGTGCCGACGGAGGTGCGGCCGCGCACCTCGACGGTCTCTGCGGACGGCTCAGGCGCATCGGAGTCCTCGAGCGAGCGGTGAACCTTGCCGGCGCGGGCGCTGACGTCCAGCCAGGCGGCCGTGCCCTCACGGACGCCGACCTCGAGGTCGCCGATCGCGGTCTCGAGCACGACCGAGCCGCGCACGACCTCGCCGACCCGGACGTCGCCGTTGGCGGACTTCGCCACGACGTTGCTCTCGGCGAGATCGACGGCGATGCTGCCGTTGGACGCGTTGACGCGCAGGTCGCCGCCGGCGGCTCCGACCCAGGTGTCGCCGTTGGAGTTCTTGATCACGGCGCCGCGGTCCAGCGCGCGTGCGCGGATGTCGCCCGAGCCGGTCGTCAGCTCGGCGTCGCCGGTGGCGCGTTCGACGGTGATGTCCCCGAGCCCGGTCTTGAGGCTCAGGGTCCCGGCCTGCTCGACCCGGATGCCGCCGAGCCCGGATTTGATCCGGCATTCGCCGAGCAGGCCTTCGCAGTGGCAGTCGACCGACGACAGCGAGCCGTGCACGTTCGAGCCGGCGGGCAGCTCGATCGTCACGTCGACGGACGGGCCGCCGCCGCGCAGCGACCAGGACCGCAGTTTCGGGGTCTTCACGAGCAGCGCGCCGCCCGCGTATTCGACCCGGGTCAGCTCGGCGGCCCTGACGTCCTCGGCGTTGGAGGCGTCGCTGGGCCGCACGTCGACGACGGTGCTGTCACCGTCGCCGGCGACGATCCGCAGATCGCCGACGGAGAGCCCGATCGTGCTCGTGATCGGTTCGGGAGTGTCGAAGCTCGGCATGGAAAGGTCCTCCTGCGGGGTCAGGTTCGAAGTCATTGGTGTGAGCGGCGGCTGCCGGGCGGTCAGCGCACCCAGCCCGTGAAGGACTGGCCGACGCGGCCGCCGCGCTGGCGGGGGCCGTGGTCGCCACCGGCGACGGCGGCGGCAGCGGCGCGGACGAGCCAGGTGTTCACCGAGACGCGATCGCGACCGGCGGCCTGCTCGATGTCGGCCTTGAGCTGCTCGGGCAGGCGGAGGTTGATGCGCGCCGTGGCGGCCTCGTCGGTCTCGGGCGGGGCCGGCGGTGCTTGCTCCGAGACGTCGTCGGCCGGTGCGGGCGTGACGACGAAGTCCGGCTCGCCGCTGCGCAGGCGCAGCTCGACGGAGCCCGGAGCGAGCTCGCGCGTGATGTCGTCGGCGGCGGCCGACAGTGCATCGAGCAGCATCAGCCGGGTGGCTGAATCCAGCGGCGCGGTCAGGCGCTCAGCGAGCGCGCGGGCTTCGTCTCCGCCGGCATCGGCGGCGACGGCGAGCTCGCGGCGGAGGTTCTCGACGTACGGTGACAAGTCCATGACACCAATATGGCACCATCATGGTGCCAATGCAAGGCCATGTTGGTGTCAGGCAGGTGTCGGGGCGCTCGCGCGGGCGGCGCGGACGTGCCGGCGAGCCAAGAACCCGCCCGCGAGCGCGGTGCTCGCGTACAGCCCGAGCGCGACCGCTCCGCGCGTGGAGAACGGGGCGCTGAGGGCGCCGCCGAGCGCCACGTAGGCGATCGTCTTCGGCATCGCCCCGATCGCGACGGCGGCCGCGAACGCGCGCAGCGGCATCGCCGTCAGGCCGGCGGCGTAATTGAGGACGCTGGCCGGCGTTCCCGGGAGCAGCCGGGCGGTCAGGACCGCGCTGAAGCCGCGCTCGGCGATCCACTCACGCCAATGCGTGGCACGCGGCCCGAGCAGCCGGCTGATCGGCGCCGCGCCGGCACCGCGGGAGAGCAGAAAGGCGATCACCGCGCCGAGGACCGCGGCGGCGAGCGTCAGCGCGACGCCTCCCGCCACACCGAACAGGACGCCCGCCGCGCCGGCGGTCACCTGGCCCGGGAACATCACGCAGGTCGAGACGGCGGCGATCAGCACGAACAGCACGGGCGCGGCCGGCCCGACGGACTCCGCCCACCTCTCCAGCTCCGACGGCGAGGGCACGCCGACGGTCACCGCGGCCACCGCGACGATGGCGATCAGCGCCAGCACGGCGCCGGCAAGACGGGCGAGCGCACGGCGACGTGCGGGGTCGGCAGGCAACCGGGGCATCCCAAACCGTAACCCGGCGGCGCAGGAGTGGTTACCCGGCATCCGCCAACCGAGGTAGGCTCGCGCGCCTTGACGGCCACCGATCCGCATCTCGCCGCTCCGCCCAAACAGCGCCACTGGCGCCTGCTGCCGTTCGGCGACCGCTCGCGCGCGCGCCGCCTGGGCAAGGTCTTCGGCTGGCTGGCGGCGATCGCGATCGCGCTCGTGATCGCCGACCTGCTCGGCCTCGATGTCCGCGGCTGGCTCTCCGATCTCTGGGACGCGCTGAGCACGATCGGCTTCGGATACCTGGTCGTGGGCTGGACGCTGCAGACGGGGCAGACCACGCTGACCGCGCTGGCCTGGTTCTCGATCCTCAGCGCCGCGTACCCACGAGGGCGCGTGACCTACCTGCAGATCCTCGCCACCTACGCCGCGGGTGTCGCGCTCAACGGCTTCCTACCCGCGAACATCGGCACGGTCGTGATGCTGCTGATGTACGTCGCGATCATCCCGGGGGCCAACCTGCCCGGGGTGCTGGGCGGCATGGTGGTGCAGAAGATCTTCTTCACCTGCGCCGGCACGTTCGTCTACGTCTACCTGTTCCTGTCGGTGCCGGGCTCGCTGGATCTCCAGCTCCCGGCGCTCAACGACCACCCGGTGCTGATCCTCGGGATCGTGGTCGCCGCCGCCCTGTTGTTGTTGATCCTCGGCCGGATCTTCTGGCGCAAGCTGCAGGGTCTCTGGGCCAAGGCGCTGCAGGGCGGTGCGATCCTCGCCCGCCGCAGCGACTACCTCCTGAAGGTCGCGCTGCCGTCGTTCGGCGCCTGGATGTGCAAGCTCGGCGTGATCGCGGTCTTCCTGACGGGCTACGGCATCGCCGTCACCTTCCACACGATCATGTCGGTGATGGGCGGCAACTCGATCGCCAACACCGTCTCGGTCACCCCGGGCGGTGTCGGCGTCAACCAGGCCGCCAACGTCGCCGCGCTCGGCGGTGTGACCGACGCCGCGACCGCGACGGCCTACTCGCTCGGCCAGCAGCTCGCGATCACGGCCTGGAACATCGTCTTCGCCGTCGTGCTCGTGATCTGGGCCTTCGGCTGGACCGGCGGCAAGCTGCTCGTCGAGCAGTCCTACAGCGACGCCAAGGTCAAGGTCTCCGAGCAGAAGGAGCAGCGCGCGAAGGCCAAGGCGGTCAAGCACGAGGAGCGCGCCGCGAAGCGACGCGCCCGCCGTGGTGACTAGGAGCGTGCGTCGATCAGCTTGATCTTGCGGACGATGTCCTTCTGGCCGGCGATCTCGAGCCGGACGGTGTAACGGGTGTTGACGCGGAAGGCGTGCTTGGAGGTGATCGTCGCCGTGTAGCGCGTATCGTCGCCGTGCATGCCGGCCTTCTTGAGGGCCGAGGCGCGCTTGCCCGGCGCCATCACGACCCTCGCAGCGAACTTGCCGTCGGCCTTGAGCGGGAGCTGGTCGGAGGCGAACTCGAGCTTGGCGTGGTGCGAGTCGTCGACGCGCAGGGTGATCGCGCCGCCGAGATCGACGTCGGCGTTGGCCGTGGCCGGGATCAGGAGCGCGGCGGTGGCGAGGAGCGAGGCGGTGAGGAGGCGGAGCATGGAGGTCTCCTTGGGGACGTTGGGGAGGGGCTCGCCGAGCACAACGGGTGCTGTGTCCAGGATGTGACGCACCTTGTGTGGCAACGATGAACACCACCGGGTGCGACGGTCTTAGGTCGTATGGACGTCTGGAACGAGGAAGCGGCGACCTTTGCCGAGCACTGGGGCGGCCTCGCCGAGCCGGCGCGGCACGCGATCGCCGGCGCGCTGGAGCTGCGGGCGGGCGTGCGGCTGCTGGACATCGGCTGCGGCGGCGGCGACTTCTGCGCGCTGGCGCTCGCGCGCGGCGCGCAGGTGAGCGGGATCGACGCCGCGCCCGCGATGGTGGCGATCGCCCGCGAGCGCGCGGCCGGGGCGGACCTGCGTGTCGCTGCGATGGAGAGCCTGCCGTGGAACGACGGCGTCTTCGACGTCGTGACCGGCTTCAACAGCCTGCAGTTCGCCGACGACCCGGTCGCCGTCCTGCGCGAGTGGGTGCGCGTCGTGCGGCAGGGCGGGAAGCTGGCGATCTGCGCCTGGGGGCCGCGCGAGCACAACGACCTCGAGGTGCTCGAGGCCGCCCTGCGCGGCCTCGCCGACTCCCCCGCGCCGGGGCGGTCGTTCGGGCGCGAGGGCAACCTCGAGGCCGTGGCTCGCGAGGCGGGGCTCGAGCTGCGCGCCGGGGCGACGGTCGCCGTCCCGTTCGAGGTTCCCGACCAGGAGCGGCTCGTGCTGGCGATGCTCTTCGACGCCCGGGCCTACGGCGTCGAGGAGGGCGCCGCGCGCGAGACGATCGTCACCGCCGCGGCTCCCTTCCGGCGCGGCGACGGCTCCTATCGCTTCGAGAACGCGTTCCGCTACGTGATCGCGTCGAACGAGGCTCGACGCCGGAGCACGCCGTCGCGGCCCCGTTAGCATCGGAAGGGTGCGCCGTCTCGTCATCCTGCTCGCCGCCGGGCTCGTGCTCGGCGCCTGTGGCGAGACGCCGCGTCCCGCCACCGAGCCGCGGGTGAAGCTCAAGCTCGCCGAGCCCGACAACGGTGGCTCGATCCTCGCCGACCGCGTCGACGTCAAGGGCACCGTGACGCCCGCCGACGCGGCGGTCCGCGTGGCCGGCGAGGACGCCGAGGTCACCGACGGAGCCTTCACCGCCCGCGTCTCGCTGCAGCCGGGCGGCAACGTGATCGACATCACCGCCACGGCGCGGGGTCAGCGCCCGGCGACCGATGCCCTGCGCGTCACGCGCGACACGCGCGTGAAGGTGCCCGACGTCGTCGGCAGCACGCCCGAGGACGCGGACCAGGCGTTGCGCGCGGTCGGGCTGACGTCGGAGGAGGAGCGCGGCGGCAGCTGGATCGACCGCCTGCTGCCCGGCGACATCCAGGTCTGCGCGACGCTCCCCGAGGCCGGCAGCCTGCTCGAGAAGGGCACGGCCGTGACGATCCAGACCGCCCGCGGCTGTTAGCTGCTGTCCGGTCGCGCGGTGATCAGCGTGATCCGGGGGCGTCCGCGCTCGCGGATGACGATCCAGATCATCGTGCCGGTCGTGTCGGACTTGCCCTTGTAGCTGGCTCGGTAGCGAGCGGTGGCGCGCCCGGACGGGCCGCTCTCGGCCTCGAGGCCGGAGATCGTGAAGCCGGTCGTCTGGTTGCGGGCGAACTGGCCGTGGTAGGCGGCGACGACCGCGGTCCGGCCGCTCTGGCCGTCCGTCGGGCTCATGCGCTGCGCGTCGGAGGTCAGCAGCCGCGCGATCCGGCGCTCGTCCTCGGCGGCATAGGCCGAGGCGAAGGAGTTCGCCAGCCGGCGCACCTCGGCCGCGGAGACCGGGTCGCCCGGGGGCGGGGTTCCGGCGCCGCCGGGGACGACCGCGATCGCGAGCACGGCGGCGGCGATGGCGACGATGCCCGAACCCCAGACCCAGAGCCGGCGCGGGCGCTTGGCGCGGTAGTGGCGGACCGGGGCCTCCTGGCCGCGGGTCGGGCCGGCCGCGTCGCCCGCCGGCCACCGAGGGCGCGGCGACGGCGGTGGGCTCGGCCTCGTGGACACCGGACCACAGGCGCGAGCGCGGGACGGTCGGAGCCGCGGCGCCGCGCGCGACGGAGCGCTCCTCCTCGGTCACCGACCGCCCCTCGGCGGCGGCCATCACGGCGCGCCCGAAGTCGCCGGCCGACGGATACCGGTCCTCCGGCGCCTTGGCCAGGGCGCGCGCCAGCACGCGATCGAAGTCCTGCGGCACGCCGGCCGTCGACGACGGGCGCGGAGCCGCGTCGTGCAGGTGCGCGAGCATCGTCGCCGGGACGGTCTCGCGCACGAAGGGCGGCGTCCCGGTCAGCGCGGCGTAGAGGACGCAGCCGAGCGCGTAGACGTCGGCACGGGCGTCGTTGGGGCCGGGGTGAAACTGCTCGGGCGCCATGTAGTCGACGGTGCCCAGGAAGTGCCCCGCGGTCGTCAGCGTGTCGGCGCCCGCGTAGCGGGTCAGGCCGAAGTCGGCCAGGTAGGCGTGGTCGCCGCTGAGCAGGACGTTGGCCGGCTTGACGTCGCGATGCACGAGGCCCGCGGCGTGGGCGGCGTCGAGCGCGCCCGCGACCTGGTTGACGATCGCCGCCGCGCGCTCGGGCTCGATCCGCCCCTCGGCGCGCAGCAGCCGGTGCAGGTCGGTGCCCGCCACCCAGCGCATCACCAGGTAGAGCCGACCGTCCTCCTCGCCCGCCTCGTAGACGGGGATGACGTTGGGGTGATCGATCGCCGCGGCCATCCGCGACTCGCGCTGGAAGCGCTCGCGGAAGTTGGCGTCGGCGGCGTGCTCGGGGGCGATCAGCTTGAGCGCGACCGGGCGTCCCAGCGAGAGCTGGGTGGCGCGGTAGACGATGCCCATGCCGCCGCGGCCGGCGACCGTCTCGATCCGGCAGCCCGCGATATGAGCGCCTTCGAGGACGTCGGTCACATCATCGATTGTGACGTAGGCCGTTTCAGTCGCTACCGGATAGCGTGGCGCGCCATGAAGGAGCTTGCAGTCGACCCCGACCTCATCCGCGGCGCGCTCGAGCGGCTCGTCGCCGTTCCGTCGATCGCGTTCACCGGGTTCCCGCGTGAGCCGCTGGACGAAGCGGCGGCGATCGTCGAGGCGCTGCTGCGCGAGGCCGGCGCCGCCGAGATCCGCAGGGTCGACGTGCCGGGCGAGGCGCCGTCGATCCTCGCCGACTTCCCCGGCCCGGGCCCGACCGTGCTGCTCTACGCGCACTACGACGTCCAGCCCGCGCCGCCCGAGGGCTGGGCGAGCGACCCGTTCACGCCGACGCTCAAGGACGGGCGCGTCTACGGCCGCGGCGCCGCCGACGACAAGTCCGGCATCGTCGCCCATCTCGCCGCGCTGGGCGCCTGGGGCGGCAAGCCGCCGGTGCACGTCAAGGTCCTGATCGAGGGCTCGGAGGAGAACGGCCGCCAGAGCCTGCTCGGCGTGGTCGACAGCGACCCGGAGCTGATGCGCGCCGACGTGATGGTGATCGCCGACAACGGCAACTGGAAGGTCGGCGAGCCGACGCTCTCGCTCTCCCTGCGCGGTCACGGCAAGCTCACGGTCACGCTGCGGACTCTGAAGGGCGCCCTGCACAGCGGCCATTTCGGCGGTGCCGCGCCCGACGCGCTGCTCGCCCTCACGCGCCTGATCGCCAGCCTGCACGACGACGAGGGCAACCTCGCGGTCGCTGGGCTCGAGGACGACCACTGGGACGGCGCCGACTGGCCGGAGGCCGACTTCCGCCGCCAGGCCGGCGTGCTCGACGGCGTGTCGCTGGTCGGATCCGGGACGCTGGCGGATCGCCTGTGGACGCGTCACGCGATCTCGGTCCTCGGGCTGGACGCCCCCGCGGTCGACGGCTCGGGCAACATCGTGATCCCGCAGGTCCGCGCCAAGATCGCGGTCCGCGTCCCGCCGGGCGCCGATCCGGTCCGCTCGATGGCGGTCGTCGAGGCACACCTGCGTGAGCACGCGCCGTGGGGCGCCGAGCTCGAGATCGAGGTCGAGCCCGCGTCGAAGGCGATCCTGCTGCCCGCCTTCGACGCGGCCGAGCGGGCGCTGGAGCAGGCTTACGGCAAACCCGTCGCGCGCATGGGCAGCGGCGGCTCGGTGCCGCTCGTGGCCAAGCTCCGCAGCGCCTACCCGGAGGCGTCGTTCGTGCTCTGGGGCGCGCAGGATTCAGATCTCGCCCAGATCCACGCCGCCAACGAGTCCGTCGACCTCGACGAGATCGCCAAGCTGGCGCACGCCGAGGCGTTGCTGCTGCGCGAGCTCGCTTAGCTCCAGGCGGCGAGCAGCGCCTCGGGGTCCGCGGCCATGACGAGCTTGGCGCGCTGGGCGGCGGGCTGGAAGCCCTGCTCGACGCCGTGGTCGAGGAACGCGCCGAGCTGGTCGTAGTAGCCCGGCGACGTTGAGCACGCCGAGCGGCTTGGCGTGCAACCCGAGCTGGCTCCACGTGAAGACCTCGATCAGCTCCTCGAGCGTGCCGATGCCGCCGGGGAGCGCGACGAAGGCGTCCGAGAGCTGGGCCATCAGCGCCTTGCGCTCGTGCATCGTGGCCACGACGTGCAGCTCGGTCAGCCCCTGGTGGGCGATCTCGCGGTCCATGAGCTGTTGCGGCAGTACGCCGACGACCTCGCCGCCGGCCTCGAGCGTCGCGTCGGCCAGCGCGCCCATCAGGCCGACCGCCGCGCCGCCGTAGACGACGCGCAGCTCGTTGGCGGCGAGCGTGCGAGCCAGCTCCTGCGTCGCCCGCAGATACGCGGGGTCGGTGCCGAAGCTCGATCCGCAGTAGACGCAGACGGACTTCACAGGGCCGCGAGCAGCCGCTCGAGGTCGGACTCGTCGTTCCAGGCGCCGACCGAGACGCGGATGTACGGATGGTTGGGCAGGTCGCGCACGGCGATCCCGGCCTCCGCGAGCCGCTCGCGCGTGGCGGGCGGGTCGGGGTACTCGAACGAGACCAGCGTGCTGCGCCCGCGGCCGGCGACGGTGTAGCCCGCCTCGCCGAGCGCGGCGGCGTAGCGGTCGGCGAGGTCGGCGGCCCGCTCCAGCTGGGCCGGCAGGTCCGCGGCGAGCAGGACGCGCAATGCGGCGAGCGAGAACGCGACGCTCTCACGCGGCAGCGGGCTGTCGAAGCGCGCGCCGCCGGCGCGCAGCGTCGATTCCAGGCCGCGCGAGGCATCGTCGAAGGCGGGATAGCCGGGCATCATGGTCCGCACCCGCTCGCCGAACTCGGGGTCGAGCCAGAGCATCCCCGTGCCGTCCGCGCCGCACAGCCACTTCTGGCCGGCGGCGGCGTAGGCGACGCAACCGAGCTTGCCGACGTCGACGGGCACCGCTCCCGAGCCCTGCGCGCCGTCGAGGATCACCGGCACCGGCACCTCCGCCAGTTCGGCCGGTGCGACCTCGCCCGTGATCCAGTTCACGTGCGAGGCGGCGACGAGCGTCGTGGTCGCGCGGACGCCGTTCGCGAGCTCCGCGAACGGGACCTCGCGGACCGTCGCCCCGCGGTGGCGCGCGGCGATCAGCGGGCCGAGCAGCCCGGGGTGCTCGGCGTCGGAGGTGACGATCTCGTCCCCCGGCCCGACGTCCATCCCGGCCAGCACGCTGCCGAGCCCGTAGCTCGTGCCGCTGGTGACGGCGACATCCTCGACGGCGCACGCCATCACCTGCGCGTAGCCCGCGCGCAGCTCGTCGGTCAGGTCGCGGCGACGCATGAAATGCGGCCACAACCGGCCCTCCGTGAGCTCGGCCTCGAGCTCTTGCTGGGCCAGCTCGATCGCGGCCCGCGGGATCGGCCCGTCGGTGCCGGCGTTCAGATACGCGATCCGCTCGAGGACCGGAAACTCATCACGGAAGGCCATCGTTTCGAGACTACAACGGCCGCACACGAGCCAGGGTGCGAGCGCCTATCCGGCGACGCGCCCTCCAGCACGGGGTCGATCGCCTGCGCGACGCCGAGCGCCGACTCGATGCGAGCTCCTGGAAGCGGCCGCCCATGACCTGTACCCCGACGGGCAGCCCCGCGGCGTTGCCGGCCGTGCGGGCTTCGTCGGCCATCGCAACCACGATCGCGTTCAGGTGCCCGTTCACCGCCTCGATGCGCTCCAGGTGCGCGTCGACGACCTCGCGCGAGGACACCTCGCCGTTCGCGATCAGCTGGGCCAGTTCACCGGCGCCACGGCGCCAAAGCTCCTCGGACAACGCGCTCTCCTCCTGCTCGCCTTGTCCCGGGACCGTACAGCGTGATCTAGCATCAGCGCGCGATGCGCGTCCCCCTTCCCGACGGCTCCGTCCGTGAACTTCCCGACGGCTCCACCGGAGCCGATCTCGCCGCCGACATCGGGCCGGGCCTCGCCCGGGCCGCGATGGCCATCCGTGTCCTCGACGAGGACAAGACGGAGAAGCGGGACGGCACGGCCTATGACGACGGCCGGATCGTCGACCTCTCGCTGCCGCTGGCTGACGGCCAGCCCGTCGAGATCGTCACCGCCAAGGCGGGCGACGGCGACGCGCTGAAGCTGCTGCGCCACGACATCGCGCACGTGCTCGCGGAGTCCGTGCTCGAGCTCTACCCGGGCACGAAGGTGTCGATCGGCCCGCCGATCGCCGACGGCTTCTACTACGACTTCGAGTTCCCGCCGGGCGTCACGCTCAACGAGGGCGACTTCCCGAAGATCGAAGCGCAGATGAAGAAGCATGTGAAGGCCGACGAGCCGTTCGTGCGGTCCGAGCTGCCGGTCGGCGAGGCGCTCGAGCACTTCCTGCGCGAGGACCAGCCCTACAAGGTCGAGCTGATCGAGGATCTCGTCAGGAACCAGGGGGTGCCGTCGGTCGGCATCTACCGCAACGGCGAGTTCTACGACCTCTGTCGCGGCCCGCACGCCCCCGGCACGGGCCGCGCGAAGGCGTTCAAGCTCACGAGCATCGCCGGCGCGTACTGGCGCGGCGACGCCAACCGCCAGATGCTCACGCGCATCTACGGCACGGCGTTCGCGACCAAGGACGAGCTGGCCGAGCACCTCGAACGGCTGGAGCAGGCGCGCGCCCGCGACCACCGCAAGCTCGGCAAGGAGCTCGAGCTGTTCATGTTCTCCGAGCTCTCGCCGGGCTCGCCGTTCTGGATGCCCAACGGCATGGCGATCTGGAACGAGCTGACCAAGCTCTGGCGCAACGAGAACACCGCGCGCGGCTACAGCGAGGTCCACACGCCGATCCTCTACGACGCGGAGCTGTTCAAGAAGTCCGGCCACTGGCACGTGTACCGCGACAACATGTACTTCACCGACGTCGAGGGCCAGTCGATGGGCCTGAAGCCGATGAACTGCCCCGCGCACACGCAGCTCTACGCGTCCTCGCGGCGGTCGTACCGCGACCTCCCGATTCGCTACTCCGAGCAGGGTCTGGTGCACCGTCACGAGCCGTCCGGCACGCTGCACGGCCTGCTGCGCGTCCGCCACATCACGCAGGACGACGCGCACATCTTCGCCACCGAGGACCAGATCGAGGAAGAGGTCGTCCGCGCGCTCGAGTTCGGATTCGCGATCTACGAGCGCTTCGGCTTCGAGCCGCGCCTGGAGCTCTCGACCCGGCCCGAGAAGCGCATCGGCACCGAGGAGATGTGGGACAAGGCCGAGGCGGCGCTGCAGAAGGCGCTCGACAACCGCGGCCTGGCCTACGAGGTCAACGAGGGCGACGGCGCGTTCTACGGGCCGAAGATCGACCTGCACATGACCGACGCGATCGGCCGCTCGTGGCAGCTGGGCACGGTCCAGCTCGACTACGTGATGCCGGAGCGCTTCGAGCTCACCTACACGGGCGCCGACAACGCCGAGCACCGCCCGGTGATGATCCACCGCGCGCTGATGGGCTCCTTCGAGCGCTTCATCGGCATGCTGATCGAGCACTACGCCGGCGAGTTCCCGGTCTGGCTGGCGCCGGTCCAGGCGATCGTGCTGCCGGTCTCCGACCGCCATCTCGACTACGCCAAAGCGGTCCAGGCCTCGTTGAGCGAGTTCCGCGTCGAGGTCGACGAGCGGACGGAGTCGATCGGGCGCAAGATCCGCGACGCCGAGCTGCGCAAGATCCCGTACATGTTCGTCGTGGGGGACCGTGAGGTCGAGACGAAGGAGGTCGCCGTGCGCCGCCACCGCGAGGGCGACCAGGGGGCGCTGTCACTCGAAGGCGTGCGGGAGAAGCTCGCGCAGCCCGAGTGAGGTAGAGGGAACTCGTGGGCTTCCTTGCCCCGCGAGTGTCCCGTTTCGCCTTCGGCTTCCGTGCCTTGGCTTGCCCTCCACAGAGAGGAGCAACCGGGTCAATCGGCCGGTCCACGCCGACCTTGAATGCGGCGATCTTGGCGTTGATCTCGCATAAACGCCGAAACCCGTCTACACTTTGCGGCGTTGATTACGCGTCTCTATTCCGCGCTGCCTTCTTGACGCCGCGCGCACACACCCCGAGCTAGTGCCGGTCCCGAGAAGGTTCGACCGGCAACCGCCGGAGCGCGATACCACCCGCATCAACGAACGCATCCGCGTTCCTGAGGTTCGTCTCATCGATGAAGACGGCCAGCAGGTGGGGATCATGCGCACCCAAGATGCCCTGCGTCTCGCGCAGGATAAGGACCTCGACCTCGTCGAGGTGGCCGCCGACGCCAAGCCGCCGGTATGCCGAATCCTTGACTACTCGAAGTACAAGTACGAGCAGGCCCAAAAGGCCAAGTCCGCTCGTAAGCACCAGCAGCAGATCAACGTCCGGGAGATCAAGTTCCGGCCGAAGATCGCGCAGCATGACTACGACACCAAGAAGGGCCACGTCATGCGCTTTCTCAAAGCGCGCGACAAGGTCAAGGTGACGATCATGTTCCGTGGGCGCGAGATGGCCCACCCCGAGCGGGGCGAGATGATTCTCAACCGGCTCGCGGAGGACCTGCAGGAACTGGCCATCGTCGAGCAGCGGCCGCAGCAGGATGGCCGCAACATGACGATGATGCTGGGTCCGGCACGCACCGCCCAGGCTGACGAGAAGCCCGCTTCCTAGTTCTGCGTCTCCGGCCGCCAGCCAAGCTGGCGGCCGGCGCAAGCTATACTGCCGCCCTCGTCATGCCCAAGATGAAGTCTCACTCCGGCGCGAAGAAGCGCTTTAAGGTCACCGGCACCGGCAAGGTGCAGGCCCGCCACGCTTTCTCCAGCCACATTCTCGAGAAGAAGTCTCCGAAGCGTAAGCGGCACATGCACCTCGATATCCAATTGGTCAAGGGTGACGCGCGCCGCGCGACCCAGCTCCTGAACGGGAACGGCCGATGACCCGCGTCAAGCGCTCAGTTCACGCAAAGAAGAAGCGCCGCGAGGTCCTCGAGCGGACCAAGGGTTTCCGCGGGGAGGCCAACTCCTCGTACAAGCGCGCCAAGGAAGCGATGTTCAAGGCGGACGCGTACGCGTACCGCGATCGTCGTAACCGCAAGCGTGACTTCCGCCGTCTCTGGATCACGCGCATCAACGCCGCCGCGCGCGCCGAGGGCATGTCCTACGGCACGTTCATCCACGGCCTCGCCCTGGCGGGCGTGGAGCTGGACCGCAAGGTCCTGGCCGACATCGCCGTGCGCGACCCCGAGACCTTCCGCCGATTCGTCGACCGCGCCCGCGAGGCCTCGGCGGCCTAGCTCCACCCGCAGTACCGCCGAGCCTTTCCAGGGCGCCCCTCCATCCGGAGCGGCGCCCTTTTTTGTGTCACGAAAGAGCCATTGATGACCGACCAGATCACCAGCTCCCACAACGAAGCGCTCAAGGAGATCCGCAAGCTCGCCGGAAGGCGCTGGCGCGACAAGCTGGGCGAGTTCGTGGCCGAGGGCGAGGACCTGCTGGACGCGGCCGACGCGGCCGGCTGGCACGCGTCGGCGCGCTACTCCGCCACCGGCAGCGGGCTTGCGGGCATCCCCGTCGCGCCGCACGTACTCGCGGAGGTCTCCCAACTCGGGTCGAGCACGCGCGCGATGGCGGTCTATCCGCAGCGCTGGTCGGCCCCGGTCGGTCCGCGCTGCGTCGCGCTCTGGGGCGTCGGTGACCCTGGCAACGTCGGCACGGTCATCCGTTCCGCGCTCGCGTTCGGCGCCTCGTCGGTCGCGCTCGGCCCGGGCAGCGCCGATCCCTACGGGCACAAAGCGGTCCGCGCCACGATGGGCGCGCTGTTCTCCGTGCCCGTCGCGCGCGTGCGCAAGGTATCCGAGCTGCCGGGCCGGCGTGTGGCGCTGGTCGCGCGCGAAGGCGTGCCGTTGGGCGAGCTCGACGCGACCGGCGAGCTGACGCTCGTCGTCGGCGCCGAGCGCGAAGGCCTGGCGCCCGACGTGATCGCCGCCTGCGACGACGTCGTCCACATCCCGATCGCCCGCGCAGACTCCCTGAACGCCGCGATGGCGGCGACCGTGGCCCTCTACGAACTGAGGGCCCGTTGAAGAATCCCGAACCGTCCGCTGCGGCACATCCGCCGGACCGACCATTCAACGAACCCTCCACAACTAGGATCACTCGCCGATGAGCACCGCCGACCGGATCGCCGCATTGCGCGCCGAGGGGGAAGCGGCGGTCGCCGCCGCCTCCGCAACCGCCGAGCTCGAGGACGTCCGTGTGCGCTTCCTCGGCCGCAAAGCCGAGCTGCCGAACCTGTTGCGCGATGTCGGCAAGCTGCCGCCCGAGGAGCGCGGACCGGTCGGCAAGGGCGCCAACCAGGCGCGCCAGGCGCTGCAGGCGGCGGTCGACTCGCGGCTCGCCGAGCTCGAGGCACTGGAGCTCGAGCAGAAGCTGGCGGCCGACGTCGTCGACGTCACGCTGCCCGGCACGCCGGTGCTGCCCGCCGGGCACCTGCACATCCTCACCGCCACGCGGCGCGAGATCGAGGATGTCTTCGTCGGCCTGGGCTTCCGCGTCGTCGAAGGCCCCGAGATCGACCTCGCCTACTACAACTTCGATGCGCTCAATCACGACGTCCACCACCCGGCGCGCTCGGAGGCGGACACGTTCTACGTCGCCGACGACGTGGTGCTGCGCACGCAGACCTCGCCGATGCAGGTGCGCACGATGGAGCTGCAGGCGCCGCCGCTGTACATCATCGTCCCCGGCCGGGTCTACCGGCCCGACAACGACGCGACGCACACGCCCCAGTTCCACCAGGTCGAGGGCCTCGCGGTCGACGAGGACCTGACGCTCGGCGACCTCCAGGGCACGCTGCTGGCCTTCGCGCGGGCGATCTTCGGCGACGACCGCGAGGTCCGCCTGCGCCCGCACTTCTTTCCCTTCACGGAGCCGAGCGTCGAGCTCGACGTCAGCTGCTTCAACTGCAAGCAGGGCTTCCTGCGCGACGGCTCGCGCTGCCCGCTGTGCAAGGGCACGGCGTGGATCGAGATCCTCGGCGCCGGGATGGTGGACCCGAACCTCTACTCCTACGTGGCCGACTCGGGCTATGACCCGGACCGCCATCAGGGCTTCGCCTGGGGCATGGGGATCGAGCGGATCGCCTTCCTCAAGCACGGCGTGCCCGACCTGCGCATGTTCTTCGAGAACGACCTTCGGCTGCTGGGACAATTCGGATGACACACACGACTGGCTCGACACGACCGATCGCGCCGGCAGGCGCACGCGGAGCAGACGGATGAAGCTGCCCCTGTTCTGGCTGACGGACTACGTGGATGCGGGTCTCGAGGCCTCCGCTCTGGCGGCCCGCCTGGCGATGACCGGCACCGAGGTCGACCGCGTGCACACGCACGGCGTGACGGCGCTGGACTACTTCGTCGTCGGCCGCGTGCTCGAACGCGAGCAGCACCCGGACGCGGACCGCCTGTCGGTCTGCCGCGTCTCCACCGGCGAGGGCGACGTCGCCCAGATCGTCTGCGGCGCGCCGAACGTCGCCGCCGGCCAGACGGTCGGCGTCGCGCTGCCGGGCGCGGTGATGCCCGACGGCACGAAGCTCAAGCGCTCCAAGCTGCGCGGCGTCGTCTCCGAGGGCATGATCCTGGCCGAGGACGAGCTCGCCATCGGTACCGATCACGACGGCATCATGGTCCTCGACGACGACCTGCTGGAGGGCACGCCGCTCGCCGACGTGCTCCCGATCGCCACCGACGTGCTCGAGCTCGAGATCACGCCCAACCGGCCGGACTGCCTGTCGGTCTACGGCGTCGCGCGCGAGGTGCACGCCGCCACCGGCGCGCCGCTGAACCCGCCGCCGTGGGCCGACGATCCGGGCAGCTTCGGAGACGTCGCGGGCGTGACGATCGACGTCGAGGCGCCGGATCTGTGCCCGCGCTTCACCGCGCGGCTGTTCGAGGACGTCACGATCGGCCCTTCGCCGGCCTGGCTGAAGGCGCGCCTGTCGGCCGCCGGCCAGCGCCCGATCAACAACGTCGTCGACATCACCAACTACGTGATGCTGCTCACGGGGCAGCCGCTGCACGCGTTCGACTGGGACCTCGTCGCCGGCGGGCACCTCGTCGTGCGCCGCGCGGGCGAGGCCGAGAAGATGACGACGCTCGACGACACCGAGCGCACGCTCGATCCCGACGTCCTGCTGATCTGCGACGACGAGGGGCCGACCTCGATCGCCGGCATCATGGGCGGCCAGCGCTCCGAGGTGCAGCCGAGTACGACGCGCGTGTTGATGGAGGCCGCGAACTGGAACGGCCCGAACCTGCAGCGCACCTCGCAGCGGCTCGGCCTACGGACCGAGGCCTCCGGGCGCTTCGAGAAGGGTCTCGCGCCCGAGATCACGATCGACGGGCAGGCGATGTCCACGATCCTGATGCTCGAGCTGACCGGCGCGCGGCTGGTCGAGGGCACCGTCGACGTCGGCGGACCCGGACCCGCGGCGAAGACGATCTGCCTGCGCGACGAGAAGGTCACGCGGCTGCTCGGCACCGAGGTCCCGCTCGGCGTCCAGGCCGAGCTGCTGGAGCGGCTCGAGTTCGGCGTCCACGACGGCGGCGACTACCTCGAGGTCACGGTGCCCCCGTTCCGGCGCAACGACGTCACGCGCGAGGTCGACCTGATCGAGGAGGTCGCGCGGCTGTGGGGGCTGGAGAAGCTCCCGGCCACGCTCCCCGCTCACGGCTCGTCCGGCCGCCTGGAGCCCGAGCAGCGCCTGCGCCGCCGCGCCGGCGACGCGCTGGTCGGCCTCGGTTTCTCCGAGGCGATCGGCTGGAGCTTCCAGTCGCCCGCGACCGAGCGCAAGCTGCGCCTCGACGTCCCCGC
Organism: uncultured Solirubrobacteraceae bacterium; assembly: GCA_963848475.1. GTDB lineage: Bacteria > Actinomycetota > Thermoleophilia > Solirubrobacterales > Solirubrobacteraceae > Solirubrobacter. The sequence continues at coordinate 40,362 of CAWKDW010000021.1, forward strand.
CGTCCGGCTGCGCAACCCGCTCTCCGAGGACCTCGTCGGAGATGCGCACGACGCTGCTCGGCTCGCTGCTGACCTCGATCCGCAACAACACCTCGCGGGGCGCCGACGACGTGCGGCTCTTCGAGGAGGGCGCGGTCTACTTCGACCGCCCGCACGGGCGCGAGCTGACCGCGGCCGAGGCGCGCTCGACGCCGCTGCCGGAGGAGCAGATGCACCTCGCGGCGCTGATGACCGGCCGGATCCGGCCCGCGTCGTGGAGCGACGGCGAGCCGCCGGCGGCCGACTTCTTCGCCGCCAAGGGCGCGCTGACCACGCTGCTCGGCGCGCTGCGCGTGCCGTGGACGGTGACGCGCGGCGAGGAGCCGTTCCTGCATCCCGGGCGCTCCGCGCGCGTGTTGTGCGGCGGCGAGGATGCGGGCTGGCTCGGCGAGCTGCACCCCGGAGTGAGCTCCGAGTGGGATCTCGGCCAGGTCGCGGGCTTCGAGCTCGACCTCGCGGTCGTCCTGCGCCACGCGGTCGTCGTTCCGCACTACGAGGACCTGACGTCGTTCCCGGGCATCCGCCAGGACCTCGCCTTCTGGGTCCCGACCGACCGCACGGCGGCCGAGCTGGTCGAGGTCGTCCGCGGCGCGGGCGGCAAGCTCCTGCGCGACGTGCGCGTCTTCGACGTCTACGCGCGCGAGGGGCAGACGTCGTTGGCCGTACGGCTCGAGTTCCGCGCCGGCGACCGGACGTTGACCGACGAGGAGATCGCGCCGCAGCGCGCCAAGATCATCGCGGCCGTGCAGGAGAAGCTCGAAGGAGAGCTCCGTGCCTGAGGTCGCCGTACTCGGCGCCGTCGGCTACGCCGGCGCGATCGCCGCGCACCTGCTCTACAAGCACCCCGGCTTCGAGCTGAAGTACGTGACCGCGCGGGCGGAGGCGGGCCAGCGGCTCGACGAGGTGCATCCCCGCACGCGCGTGCCGCTGGAGCTCGAGGTCTTCGACGTGGAGAAGCATGCCGTCGAGGCGGCGGTGGTCGCCTACCCGCACGGGGCCGCGGCGCCCGTCGTGGCCGAGCTGCGCGCCCGCGGCACGCGGGTCGTCGACCTCTCGGCCGACTTCCGGCTCACCGATCGCGGCGTCTACGACGGGTGGTACGGCGAGCACAAGGCGCCGGAGCTCTTCGGTCAGGGCGTCTACGGGCTGCCGGAGCTCAAGCGCGCCGACATCGCCGGCGCCGACCTCGTCGCCAACCCCGGCTGCTACCCGACCGCCGCGCTGCTGGGGCTCGCCCCGCTGGCGCGGGCGGGGCTGATCGGCGACGTCGTGATCGACGCCAAGTCCGGTGTCTCGGGCGCCGGGCGTGGCGCGACCCACGCGACGCACTTCATCAGCGCCGACGAGAACGTCACGCCGTACAAGATCGAGGGCCACCGGCACACGCCGGAGATCGAGCAGGAGCTGGGCGTGCTCGGCAACGACGTGACGATCACGTTCATGCCGCACCTGCTGCCGCTCGCCCAGGGCGAGCTGGTCTCCTGTTACGTGACGCCGAGTCGCGAGCTGGGCGACGGGGAGCTCGTGGAGCTCTTCGATGACGCGTACGCGCGCGAGGCGTTCGTGGAACTGCGCACCGGGCCGGTCGGCGTGCTCGACGTGCGCGACACCAACTACTGCCGGATCTCCTGGTTCGCGGACCCGCGGACCGGGCGGATCATCGTCTTCTCGGTGATCGACAACCTGTGGAAGGGCGCGGCGTCGCAGGCCGTGCAGAACCTCAATCTGATGTTCGGCCGGCCTGAGACGGAGGGACTGTTGTGAGCCGCTGGGTCCAGATGCCCGAGCACGTCACCGAGAACCCGGGCGAGCTCCCGGCCGGCTTCCGCGCCGCGGCCGTCGCGGCGGGGATCAAGCCTTCCGGCGGGATCGATGTCGGCCTGATGGTCTGCTCGTCGCCCGACTGCGTGAGCGCGGCGCGCTTCACCCGCTCAGGCGTGCTCGCCGCGCCCGTCGTGCTCACCAAGGAGCGAGCGCGGCTCGACGCGCTGCGCGTGATCGTGGTCAACTCCGGCAACGCCAACGCCGCCACCGGGCGCCGCGGCTTCGAGGAGGCGGCCCGCATGCAGGGTGCCGCCGCCATGGTCGGCGGCGTACCCGAGGACCAGGTGGCCGTGGCCTCCACCGGCGTGATCGGCGTGCTGCTGGACGCCGGCGACGTGATCCGCGGCCTCGCCAGGTTGCGCCCGGAGCTGCGCGAGTACGGCCACGGCGACTTCTCGGAGGCGATCCGCACGACGGACAAGTTCGAGAAGGAGGTCGAGGTCGACGTCGCGCTGCCCTCCGGCACGGTGCGGCTGACCGCGCAGGCCAAGGGCGCGGGGATGATCTCGCCGGCGTTCGCGACGATGCTCTGCTTCGTGCAGACCGATGCGGCTCTGAGTGCCGAGACCGCGGATCTGCTGCTCGGCGTCTGCGTGGCCCGCTCGTTCGATCGCGTCAGCGTCGACGGGCAACTCTCGACCAACGACACCGTGATCCTGCAGGCCTCGGGCGAAAGCGGCGTGCGGATCGAGCCGCGGTCCGAGGACGAGGTCCGCTTCGGCGAGGCGCTGGACTGGGCGTTGCGCAAGCTCGCGCTCGACATCGTCCGCGACGGCGAGGGCTCCAAGCGCGTCGGCCGCGTCGTCGTGCGCGGGGGGAGCGAGGAAGTCGTCTCGCGCGCCGCGCGCGCCGTCGCCAACTCGCCGCTGGTGAAGGCGGCGCTGCACGGCGGTGACCCGAACTGGGGCCGCATCGCGCAGGCCGTCGGCGCCGCGCTGCACGATACGGCGCCGCTGGCGCTGGACATCTTCATCGAGGACGTGCAGGTCTGTGCGGCGGGGATGGCGGTTCCGTTCGACCTGCCGACACTGGCCGAGGCGGTCTCCCACGAGGAGGTCGAGTACGACGTCGTCCTGCCCGGCGACGGCGCTGAGGCCGAGGTCTTCTTCTCCGACCTCTCGCACGAGTACGTGACCATCAACGCGGACTACACGACCTAGATGCCCGATACCCATCACGACGTCGGGACCCTGCTCGAGGCGCTCCCGTACATCCGCGAGTTCCACGGCCGCACCGTGGTCATCAAGTACGGCGGGGCGGCGATGACCGACCCCGAGCTGCGCGAGGACTTCGCGCGCGACGTCGTGCTCCTGAAGTACGTCGGCCTGAACCCGATCGTCGTCCACGGCGGGGGGCCGGACATCACGGCCTACATGAACCGGCTGAACATGCCGGTCGAGTTCATCGGCGGGCTGCGCGTGAGCGACGCCGACACCGTCGAGGTGGCCAAGATGGTCCTCGTCGGCAAGGTCAACAAGGACATCGTCATGCGCATCAACCGCCACGGGCAGCCGGCGGTCGGGCTCTCGGGCGATGACGGGCAGCTGTTCCGGGTCTCGACCATGGAGGGGCCCGGCGGCGAGGACATCGGCTTCGTCGGCAAGATCGAGCGCGTCGACGTCGGCGTCATCAACCACATCGCCGAGGACTACATCCCGGTCATCGCCTCCGTCGGCGCGGACCGCCTGGGCCGCTCGCACAACATCAACGCCGACGAGGCGGCGGGCGCGATCGCGCGCGCCATGGGCGCCTATAAGGTGATCTTCCTGACGGATGTCGCGGGCTGGCTGCGCGACGTCTCAGACCCCGAGAGCGTGATCTCCGAGTGCGGCGCGGACGAGGTCGAGACCGCCCTGCTGACGCTGGAGGGCGGCATGCGGCCGAAGCTGCAGGCCTGCATCGACGCCATCTACGGCGGCGTGACCTACGCGCACATCATCGACGGCCGGCTGCCGCACTCGCTGCTGCTCGAGCTGTTCACGAACGCCGGCATCGGCACGAAGGTGAGGCCTGCAACGTGAAGTCCGCCCTGGCACCGACGTATGCGCGCTATGACGTCACGTTCGTCTCCGGCTCGGCCTGCGTGCTCGTGGACGCCGACGGCGTCGAGTACCTCGACTTCCTCAGCGGGATCGCGGTCAACAACCTGGGCCACTGCCATCCGGCCGTCGTCGGCGCCGTGCAGGAGCAGGCGGCGCGGCTGATCCACATCTCCAACCTCTTCTACAACGAGCCGAACGCGCGGCTCGCGGCGCGCCTGGCCGAGCGCTCGCTGGGTGGGGTCGTCTTCTTCTGCAACTCGGGGGCCGAGGCCAACGAGGCGGCGATCAAGCTCGTCCGCAAGGCGCGCCCGCGCGGTGACGTGATCGTCGCGCACAACGCGTTCCACGGCCGCACCTACGGGGCCTTGTCGGCCACGCCGCAGGAGGCCAAGCAGGCCCCGTTCGCGCCGCTGGTGCCCGGGTTCCGGGCGATGCCGGCGGCCGAGATCCCGGACGCGATCGACGCCAACACGGCCGCGGTCCTGATCGAGCCGGTGCAGGGCGAGTCGGGCGTGAACCTGATGACCGCGGAGCTTCTGGCCTCGATCCGCTCCGCCTGCGACGCCGCCGGTGCGGCGCTGGTCTTCGACGAGGTCCAGACCGGCATGGGGCGGACCGGCTCGCTGTGGGCCTACGAGCAGCTCGGCGTCGAGCCGGACGCGATGACGCTGGCCAAGGGCCTCGGCGGCGGGCTGCCGATCGGCGCGCTGGTCATCGGGCCGCGCCTGGCCGATGTGTTCGCTCCCGGCGATCACGGCTCGACCTTCGCGGGCGGGCCCTTGGTGAGCGCCGCGGCGCATGCGGTGCTCGACGTGATCGACGACGAGGCCTTCCTGCGCGGCGTTCGCGAGCAGGGCGAGCGGCTGATCGAGGGCCTGCGCGAGCTTCCCGGTGTGGTCTCGGTGCGCGGGCGGGGGCTGATGGTCGCCGCGGAGATCGCCGGCGACGCACCCGACGTCGCACGCCGCGCGTTGGTCGAGGAGCGGCTCATCATCAACGCCACGGGGCCGACGACGCTGCGCTTCCTGCCGCCGCTGATCGTCTCCGCGGCGGAGATCGACGACGCGCTCGCGCGTCTACGCAAGCTGCTTCTCTGACCACTCTGGTTTGGCGAACATCGGGTGGCGGTATGCACTTGATGCATTGCGAATCCAGGCACTGATCGTCATGGGCGTGGCGACCGTCTCGGTCGCCGCTCCGGCGTTCGCCCAGATCCCGGTGCCGACGGTCCAGGTACCGGTTCCGGTGCCCACCGTTCAGGTTCCGGTTCCGGTGCCGACGGTGCAGGTGCCGGTGCCAGTACCGACCGTGAAGGCGCCGGTTCCCGTTCCCACGGTCCAAGCGCCGGTCCCGGTGCCCACGGTGCAGGTGCCGAAGGTCCCGGTGCCCGACGTCCCGGTGCCGGCGGTCCCGCCGGTGGGCGGTTCCGGGGGTTCGAGCGGCTCGTCGGGAGGCTCGGCGGGCGGTGGCGGTGCGAGGGCGGCGGTGGCGGCCGGGCGGCGGCGGCGGCGCGGTGGCAGCGCGCGCGGCGGTAGCGCGGGCGGCGGCTCATCGGGCGGTGGCGCGGCCGGCGGCGGCTCGGCGGGCGGCGGCGGCGCGACCGGCGGTGGCAGCGATGCCTCGCGGACCGGCTCGTCCCCTGGCGCGGGCGGCTCCGCCAACCCGCGCTCCAGTACCCGATCGCGCGGCTCGGGTACGGCCAGCGCCGCGTGCCGAGGCTCTGCGCAGTCGCGCGAATGCATCCTTCGCGAGACCGTGGCGCGCTCGACCGCGTGTCTCGATGCCCTTTCCTCCGCCCAGCGCCGCGTGCTCATGCTGCGGGCGGGTGTCGGCGCCGGCCCGCCTCGCTCGCGCGGCGGCGTCGCCAAGAAGTTGCGCATCAGCGAGCGCCGCGTGGTCCGGCTCGAGCGCACCGGCCTGAGCCGGCTGCGCTCGCTGGCCCGCCAGGGCGCCTGCGCGACGCCGACCGGGACGGCGACCGCCGGCGACGCCACGCCGCTGGCCGCCTCCGCCATCGCCAGCACGACGCTGGGCGTCAAGGACAGCCCGCGCGGAACCGGCGGGTCCGGCGGCGGCGGCCGTCCCGGAAGCCCCGGAGGAGGCGACGACGATCGCGGCGGGACCGAGCCGCTCATCGGTCCGCAGCGCAGCGGCGGCGTGGCGGGCATCTCGGCGACCAACCCGACGGATTCGATCGATCTGACGGTTCCGCTGCTACTGGTCATCTTCGGCCTCGGGACGGCGGGGATCATCACGCTGCTGCGCCGCCGCGCCGTTCCGGCTGCCGTCGACGAGCCGCCGGTGAAGCCGGTGTGGATCCCGTGGCGGCGCTCGACGATGGACGGTCCCCGCTGGACCGCCGATCCGCCGCCGTCCGGCGAGGACGCGGACGGGTGGGCCGCCGCTCCCGGGAGCAGGCACGAGGAGTAATTGCATGCAAAACCGCGCGGTTGCGAGTTGCGCGACACGTAGTCGAGTGGTTTCGTATGCAAGATGGCGCAGCAACCGCGCGTGCGGGATCTGCTGGAGGAGGCGATCCTCGAAGGGGAGCTGAAGCCCGGCGAGCGGCTGCGGGCAGAGGCGCTGGCGCAACGGTTCGGGACGTCGCGGACGCCGATCCGCGAGGCGCTGCTGCAGCTCGAAGGGCAGGGCCTGGTCGAGGTCGAGCCCAACCGCGGCGCCGTGGTACGGGCGTTCAACCGCGACGATCTCTTCGACCTCTACCGCGTCCGGGCGCTTCTGGAGCCGGCGGCGGCCGCACTCGCCGCGACCCGTGCGACCGAGTCGCAGATGGACGCGCTGGAGCTGCTGTGCGATGTCGGCGAGACCGCGCCGGTCGAGCAGCAGATCGAGTGCAACGAGCAGTTTCACCGGATCATCGCCGAGGCGGCGGGCAGCCCGCGGCTCGCGGTCGCGATGCGGGCTGCATCCGGCATCCCGCGGGCGTTCCGGCACCGGTTCTGGCAGTCGGAGACCCAGCGGGCCGAGTCGCTGGTCTGCCATCGCCGGATCGTCGCCGCGTTCCGCGCCCGCGACCCGCAGATGGCCGAGGCCGCGATGCGGATGCACATCCTCGGCGCCGTCGCGTTCCTGGAGGAGACATGGCCGAACCACTAGCGGGCCTGCGGGCGATCGAGTTCGGGCAGCTGCTCGCCGGCCCGTTCACCGGCACGCTGCTCGGGGACTTCGGCGCCGACGTGATCAAGGTCGAGCCGCCGGGCGTCGGCGACGCGATGCGCGACTGGGGCCGCCTGCGCCACAACGACCACTCGCTGTGGTGGTCGATCCTGGCTCGCAACAAGCGCAGCGTCGCGCTGAACCTGCGCGAGCCCGAGGGCCAGAGGATCGCGGCCGAGCTGGCCGCCGGCGCCGACATCGTGCTCGAGAACTTCCGCCCCGGCACGATGGAGAAGTGGGGCCTCGGCCCGGAGGACATCCACAAGCGCAATCCGCGCGTCATCTACGCCCGCGTCTCCGGCTACGGCCAGACCGGCCGCTACGCGCATCGCCCCGGCTTCGCCTCGGCGGGGGAGGCGATCTCCGGCCTGCGCTACATCAACGGCTACCCCGACCAGGCGCCGCCGCGCTCGGGCATCAGCCTCGGCGACACGCTCGCCGCCCAGTCCGCGTTCCAGGGCATCCTGCTCGCGCTCTACGCGCGTGAGCAGGGCGCGGACGGCCAGGTCGTCGACGCGGGCATCGTCGACGCGTGCTTCGCGATGTCGGAGTCCTCGACGCTCGAGTACGAGAAGACCGGCTTCATCCGCGAGCCGACCGGGCCGCGGCTGCCGCGCATCGCGCCCAGCAACGTCTACCGGTCCAAAGACGGCAAATGGGTCGTGATCGCGGCCAATCACGACACGCTGTGGCGCCGGCTGGCCGAGGTCATGGGCCAGCCCGAGCTGGGGGAGGACGAGCGCTTCGCCAGCCACCACGCGCGCGGCGAGCACGAGGACCTGCTGGACGAGATCATCGGCGCGTTCGCCGCGCGGCACACGGCCGAGGAGCTCGACGAGATCGTCAACGCGGGCGGCGTGGTGTGCGCGCCCGTGTACACGGCGAAGGACGTCTACGAGGACCCGTACTTCCGCGAGCGTGAGCTGCTCGTGGAGCACGAGGACGAGGTCCATGGGCACATGACCGTTCCGGGGGTCGTGCCCAAGCTGAGCGGGACACCCGGATCGATCCGTCACGGGGCGCGCTGGACGGTGGGCGCCGACACGGACGCGGTGCTGGAGGAGCTCGGAGTGGACGCGGCGGCGCGCAAGCGCCTCGCGGACGACGGCGTGATCTAGGAAAGGTGCTCCATGGCGTATCGGCTGGGCGTGGACGTCGGAGGGACGTTCACCGATCTGTTCCTCACCGACGACGGCGATCACCGGCAATGGCGGGTCAAGACCCCGTCGACGCCGTCTGACCCCTCGGAGGGCGTGCTGACCGGCGTCCGCCGCATCTGCGAGGCGGCGGGGATCGTGCCGGGTGACCTCGGCAACGTCGTCCACGGCACGACCGTGGCGACCAATGCCGTGCTCGAGTCCAAGGGCGCCCGCGTCGGCCTGATCACCACGCAGGGCTTCGGGCAGATCCTGCATCTCGCGCGCTCGCAGACGCCGGGCCCGCTGGCCGGCTGGATCATCATGGTCAAGCCCGACCCGCCCGCGTCACTCGCGGACACGCGCGAGGCGGTCGAGCGGATGGACGCGCGCGGCGAGACGCTCGTCCCCGTGGACGTCGCGCAGGTCGAGGGGATCATCGGCGACCTCGTGCGCTCGGGCGTCGAGTCGCTCACGGTCTCGTTGATCAACTCCTACGTCGACGGGCGCCACGAGCAGCAGATCGCCGACGTCGTCGAGCGCCTGCATCCCGGGTTCCCGGTGACGATCTCCAGCGCCGTGCTGCCGGAGTTCCGCGAGTACGAACGGACGCTGACGGCCTGCATGAACTCCTACGTGCGCCCGCAGGTGGCGTCCTACGTCGACCGGTTGCAGGGCGCGCTGTCGGATCTCGGCGTCAAGACCGAGGTCGACATCCTGCGCTCCGACGCGGGCGTGATGACGCCTGCCGAAGCCGCCCGGAACCCTGTCTACGGCGTGTTGAGCGGGCCGTCGGGCGGTGTCGCGGGCGCGCTCTACATCGCTTCGAGAGCGGGCTTCCCGAACGTCCTGACCTTCGACATGGGCGGCACGTCGACCGATGTGTCGCTCTGCCAGGCGGGCGAGCCGACGATCGGCCGCGAGACCACGATCGGCCAGTTCCGGATCAAGGTCCCGAGCGTCGACGTGCACACGGTCGGCGCCGGCGGCGGCTCGATCGCGCACGTCCCGCCGCTCACCGGCGCGCTGCGTGTCGGCCCGCAGTCCGCGGGCGCCGAGCCCGGTCCCGCGGCCTACGGGCAGGGTGGAAGCGAACCCACCGTGACCGACGCCAACGTCGTTCTCGGCCACCTGCCGGCCGACCTGATCGGCGGCGAGATGTCGCTCGACGTCGAGGCGGCCAAGGCCGCGGTGCAGACGATCGCGGACGCGATGGGGCTGAGCCTCGAGCAGGCCGCGGACGGCATCCTGCGGATCGTCAACGAGAACATGGCGGGCGCGCTGCGCGTGATCAGCGTCCAGCGCGGCCACGATCCGCGCGAGTTCGCGATGGTCGCCTTCGGCGGCGCCGGGCCGCTGCACGCCAACGCCGTGGCGGAGCTGATGGGCTCCTTCCCGGTCATCGTGCCGCCGTCGCCCGGGTTGCTGTGCGCCCTGGGCGACCTCGTGGCGGGCTTCCGCAACGAGTTCGCGCAGACGCTGATCCGGCTGACGGCCGAGGTCACCGACGCCGAGCTCCGGGAGACCCTGGACGAGCTCGAGGCGCGAGCCCGCGAGTGGATGCAGGCGCAGGGGATCGCCGCGGACGCCCAGCACGTCGACTTCGTCGCCGACATGCGCTATCGCGGCCAGGGCTACGAGATCCCGGTGCCGCTCGACGATCTCTCGGACCTCGACGAGCGCTTCAACGGCCTCCACGAGCAGGCCTACGGCTTCCGGATGCCCAACACGGCGTCGGAGATCGTCAACCTGCGCGCGGTCGGTACCGGCGATCGCCCGGAGCCGGAGCTCCCAGAGGAGGATCCGGTCGAGAAAGCCCTGCAACCGGGCACCTACGCCCGCGCCGACCTGCATCCCGGAACGCGCATCCAAGGGCCGTCGATCGTCACCGAGTTCGACTCGACGACCGTCGTCCTCGAGGGCTACACGGCCGAGATCGACCGCCATTTCAACCTGCTGATCCGACCGGAGGCTTCGTGATGGCCGCGCTCCCCAAGATCGCCGAGATCCCCGACCTCGAGGTCGACCCGATCACGCTCGACATCATCGAGAACGCGCTGCGGCACGCGCGCTTCGAGATGGACGCCGTGCTCTTCCGGTCGGCGATGTCGCCGGTGATCCGCGAGCAGCACGACGAGTTCCCGATGCTCACCGACCCCAAGGGCCGGATGGTCGTCGGCCAGTTCGGCGCCTACATCTCAGAGATGATGGCCGACTGGGATCGCGGCATCTACCCGGGCGACGTGATCCTCACGAGCGACCCGTACAAGTGCAGCGCCTCGATCAGCCACACCAACGACTGGCTCGTGCTCGTGCCGATCTTCTTCGAGGACGAGCTCGTGGGCTGGTCGTCGCAGTTCGGCCACCAGATGGACGCCGGCGGGCGGCTCCCGGGCTCGCTGCCGACGGGCGCGACGACGATCTTCGAGGAGGGGATCATCATCCCGCCGCTGAAGATCGTCGAGCGCGGCGAGGTGCAGGAGGACATCCTCAAGCTGATCCTCAACAACGTCCGCCTGCCCGACATGAACCGGGCGGACCTGTTCGCGATCATCGCCGCCTGCCACGCGGGCGAGAAGCGCGTGATGGAGCTCTGCGAGCGCTTCGGCAAGCCGGTCTATCTCGCCACTTTGCAGGCACTTCTGGACCGTACGCACGAGGCGATGCGCAAGCTGATCGGGCTCGCGATCCCGGAGGAGCCGCAGACCTTCGAGGACTGGATCGACGACGACGGGCTCGGCAACGGCCCCTACAAGATGAAGCTGACGATCTGGCGCGAGGGGGAGGAGGCCTGGTTCGACTGGTCGGGCACCGACCCGCAGTCGCTCGGGCCGATCAACTTCTACCTCTCCGAGGGCATGTTCAAGATGTTCATCGGGGTCTACCTGATCATGGTCAACGACCCGGACATCCTGTTCAACGACGGCTTCTATCCGCTGCTGCACGTCGTGATGCCGGAGGGGTGTCTTCTCAATCCCCGCTACCCCGCCGCGCTCGGGTGCCGCACGCACGGGCTTGACGCGCCTGTTCGACGTGTTGGGCGGCGCGCTGACCAAGCAGGCGCCGGAGCTCAACACCGCGGCGGGCTACGGCACCTCGCCCTACATGTTGTATTCCGGCTGGAAGGAATCCGGCGAGTTCTTCTACGCCATGGAGATCCTCTACGGCGGCATCCCGGGCCGGCCGATCGGCGACGGCATGGACGGCCACTCGTGGTGGCCGCTGTTCGAGAACATCCCGACCGAGTACCTCGAGGCCTACTACCCCTTGCGCGTCGACGGGTACACGACGGTCACGGACTCCGGCGGCGCGGGCTTGCACCGCGGCGGCAACGGCGTCGAGAAGCGCTACGTCTACCTCGAGCCGGGCCAGGTCTCGATCCATGACGATCGCTGGCTGACGCGGCCGTGGGGCGTGCTGGGCGGCGAGCCCGGCGAGCGCTCGACGAAGATCCTGCGGCGGGTCGACGGCACCGAGGTCGTGCTGCCGGCCAAGTGCGACGAGGTGGCGGTCGAGCCGGGGGACATGCTGATCTACCGCACCGCGGGCGGAGGCGGCTGGAAGGACCGCCTCGACCGGCCGGTCGAGGCGGTCGAGCGCGACGTCGCCTACGGGCTGGTGTCGCGCGAGAAGGCCCTGAGCGCCTACGGCGTGGTCATCGGCGACGCGGAGGCAACAGCCGCTGAGCGCTCGCGTCAGAAGACGGAGCGCGGAGACGCGCCGGCGTTCGACTTCGGCCCCGCGATGGAGGACGTGCTCGCCAACTGCGAAGCGGAGACGGGGCTGCCGGCGCCGGTCCAGGCCAAGCCGCTGCGCTGGTCGCCGCTCGAGGATCGCGAGTCCGCGCTCGCCCGCGTCCGCAATGGCTGAGTCGTTCGGTGGGGCGGCGGGCTTCGGCTCCCGCCCCGCGGTCGTCGTCGTCGATCTCAACGTCGGGTTCACGGACCCGGCGTCGCCGCTGGCGTGCGAGCTCGACGACGTGCTGGGTTCGACGCGCGCGCTGCTGGACGCGGCGCGCGCCCGCGGCGTGCCCGTGTTCTTCACGACGATCGAGTACGACGAGGTGGGGGAGGCCGCCGCGGCCGTCTTCCTGCGCAAGGCGCCGGCGCTGAAGGTCCTGCGGCCGGGGACGCGCTGGGTCGAGATCGATCCGCGGCTGGGCCGCGTCGATGGCGAGCCGGTGCTGGTGAAGGCGCACGCCTCGGCGTTCTTCGGCGTCCCGTTGGCGTCGTTGCTCGCGGGCCGCGACACGCTGATCGTCTGCGGCGCGTCGACCTCGGGCTGCGTCCGCGCGACGGTCGTGGACGCGATGCAGCACGGGTTCTCGCCGATCGTGCCGCGCGAGTGCGTCGGCGACCGCTCAGCGCGGGCGCACGAGCAGGCGCTGGACGACATGGGCGGGCGCTACGGGGACGTCGTCAGCCTCGCGGAGGTGCTCGCCGCGATCGCGCAGACGGCCGCGATGCCGATCGCCGACCACACCAGCCCGCCGGCGAGGTAGAGCGAGCCGAGCGTCGCGACCGCGAACGCACCGGCGAGCAGCGCGCCGGTGGTGAGCAGCGCGCTCGCCTCCGGCGCATGCTCGGGCCGGACCCTGGCCACCGTGGCGGCGACGACCGGCCCGTACCCGGCGGCGTGTCCCGCTCCCGCGATCACCAGCAGCACCTCCGACAGCGGCGACCAGTTCGCGATCGCCAGCAGCAGCGCGCAGGCGCCGAGCGCGAGCGGCCCCGCCGGGCCGAGCGCCGGCAGCCGGCGCCAGGTCAGGCTCAGCGTGGCGAAGCCGGCCGCGTAGGGCGCGAACGCGAGGCCCGCCTCCAGCGGCGTGAAGCCCAGATCGTTCTGCAGGTGCAGCGTGAGGCTGAACAGCAGCGCGGCGTAGGCGCCCATCACGCACGCGACGGTCACCAGTCCCCGGCGCACCGCGGGCAGCACCGTCAGGTCCAGCAGCGGCGCCGCGCGGGCACGCTCGACGTGCCCGAACAGCGCGATCCCGCCGAAGCCGGCGGCGAGGCTCGGCCACACCCACAGCGGCCAGCCCTGCTCGCGCCCGAGCAGCAACGGGATGAGGATCAGCGCCATCGCGCCGGTCAGCAGCGCCACCCCGGGCGTGTCGAGCGGCTTGCCGCGACCGGGCGGCTCGGTCTTCAGCGCGCGATAGGACGCGACCAGCAGCGCGAGGCCCGCGGGGACATTGACCAGCAGCGCCCAGCGCCAGCCGGCGAAGGTGACGATCAGCCCGCCCGCGAGCTGCCCGGCGAGCACGCCGAGCGAGAGCACGAGCCCGTAGAGCCCGACGGCGCGCACGCGCGCATCACCGGCGAAGCGGCGCTGGATGACCTGCAGCGTCTGCGGGGTCATCAGCGCGGCGCACGCGCCCTCGAGCAGGCGCCCGGCCAGCAACGTGCCCGCGTTCGGCGCCAGGCCGCAGAGCAACGAGGAGGCCGTGAAGCCCGCCAGCCCCGCCAGGAACATGTTGCCGTGACCGCGGTCGTCGCCGAGCCGCGCGCCGGTCACCACCAGCGCGCCGAAGGTGAACGTGTAGGCCGCGAAGATCGCCTGCAGCATCGTCGGGGAGGCGCCGAGGTCCGCCTGCATGACCGGCATCGCGACGGTCAGGATCGACGCGTCCATCGAGGCCAGGAGCTGGCCGATCAGCAGCAGGGTCAGGATGCGCCAGGGCATGACGGTCACGGTCGGGCATGGCGAACTGCAAGGCTTGAACGGCGATGCTCAATTCCACGCTCCTGCTCGAGACGCCGCGGCTGCGGGTGCGCGACGTCCACTGCGCGCACTGCCGTGGCGGGTGGGCCGCGGTGGAGGCCTCGTCGCGCTCGGGAATCGTCTTCGCGCGCCGCGGCGCGTTCCGGCGCCGCGGGTCGCACGGCGAGCAGGTGATCGAGCCCGGCGTCGCGTACTTCCAGCGCGCCGGTGACGAGGAGGAATACGCCCACCCGTACGACGGCGGCGATCGCTGCACGTCCGTGGCGGTCGAGGACTCGCTGCTCGCCTCGCTGCTGGGCGGCGATCCGACGTTGCCGTTCGCCACGACGCCGCACGCCGACCTCTCCCACCGCCTGCTGAGCTCGGATGCCTCCGAGGAGGGCACGATCGGCCTCCTGGCCTCGGTGCTGGGGGCGATCGCGCCGGTGCGCGTCGCGTCGGGGCGTCCCGCGACCGCGCTCGCCCGGCGCCGCATCGCCGGTGACGCGCGCGAGGCGCTGGCCGCGGACTCCGGACTTGGGCTGGTCGAGCTCGCGCAGGCCGTGGCCGTCTCCCCGCACCACCTCAGCCGTGTCTTCCGCTCGGAGGTCGGGGTGACGGTCACCGCCTACCGGCGGCGGCTGCGTGTGCGCGGCGCGCTGGAACGGCTCGCGGGCGGCGAGGGCGACCTCGCGCGGCTCGCCGCCGACGCGGGGTTCGCCGACCACGCCCACCTCACGCGCGAGGTACGAGCGCTTCTGGGCACGACCCCGTCGGCGCTCGAGCGTCGACTTTCACAACCACTGGTTGTGAAAGTCGACACTCGCTGAGCTACAGCCTGAAGTTGCCCGCGCGCTGGACCAGGCCGGGCAACTCCTTGCCCATCGTCTGCGAGAGCCACTCGGCGACCTTGATCAGCGCGTCGAGATCGATCCCAGTGAGCACGCCCTCGTTCTCGAGCAGGTAGACGAGGTCCTCGGTGGCGATGTTGCCCGTCGCGCGCGGGGCGAACGGGCAGCCGCCGAGGCCGCCGACGCTCGCGTCGAAGATCGTCGCGCCGGACTCCAGGCCGGCGATCACGTTGGCGTAGCCGGTGTTGCGCGTGTTGTGCATGTGCAGCCCGACGGGCTTGCCGCCCTCGAGCGCGCGCGGCACGAGGTCGCGCACCTGGCGCGGCACGCCCACGCCGATCGTGTCGGCGAGGATCACCTCGTCGGCCCCGGCGGCCGCCATCCGGAGGGCGTGCTCGATCACCAGCCCAGGGTCGACGTGGCCCTCGAACGGGCAGCCGAACGCGACGGAGATCGTTGCCGTGACCTTCAGGTCGGAGCCACCGATGATCTCCTCAGCGGCCGCCGCGGCCGCCTCGACGGTCATGTTCTGGTTGCGCTGGGCGAACGTCTCGGTGATCGGGTAGGCGACGTGGATCTCGTTCGTGGACGTCTGCAGCGCGCGCTCCAGACCCTTGCGGTTGAGCACGAGGCTCGCGTAGTTGGTGCCGTCGTCGTCGGGCAGCGTGGCGAAGACCTCCTCGGCGCCGGCCATCTGCGGGACGAGCTTCGGATGCACGAAGCTCGCCGCCTCGACGCGCTTTAGGCCAGCGGCCGCCAGTCGCGTGCACAGCTCCGCTCGGACCGCCGGTTCGAGGATCACGTTGTCGTTCTGGAGACCGTCGCGCGGCCCCACGTCACAGACGCTTACAAGCACGTGTGGATTGTTCCGCACACCCGATCGCTTCCGTCGCGCGACCTCGCGTGCTTGACTGACAGCCAGAAATGGATCTCCGAGAGCTCCTTGGAATGTTGGACATGCCCCCGGGTGAGGGCTACTACCGCAGCCGGATCCCGTGCCCTGAGGACGAGCGCGTGGCGCGCGTCGTGCGTGCCTTCAGCGAGTCGAGCCCCGGCCGCCAGGCCGTCTTCCGCGAGGCCGTCGACGGCGTCCGCGCCGGTCTGCTGCTCGTCTTCAGCGAGCGCGTGGCGGCGCTCGCCGTGCGTCTGGAGAGCTCGCAACCGATCGTGCAAGGCCTGATCGCCGCGTCCCTGGCCCAGGAGGGCGACCCGCGCGAGGCGCTCGCCGTGCCGGCGCTGCACCGTCGTAGCGCGGAGATCCTCGGCATCGAGACCCTGCGACTTTTCGACGAGGCAGCGGGCCGCACCGACCTTTCCGGAGCCCACTGGCTGCGCGACGTGCGCGACGCAGAGGACAGTCCGGAGGACGTCGGCTACGAAGAGGCCGACGACGGCGAGGGCTTCCGTTACGAGCGCGCGGTCGCGCGCCAGCCTCGCCATCGTTACTGAGTAGCGGTCGCGACGGGTAGGGTCACGCCATGTTCTATTCGCTCCTCGGCCGGACCGTCTGGTACGGCCTGAAGCTGTTCCTCAGCATCAAGTTCGGTTCGTCGTCGGTGCCGAAGAAGCGGCTGGCCGCCGGCGCGACGCTGGCGATCGCCGGCGCGGTGACGTTCGCCGTGCTGCACGGCCGCTCCGACGACGAAGACTAAGCGCCGCCGTCTGCCCGGCCTGCAAGGATGGCGGGCCGAGATGGCCAAGTCGTCCTCATCCACCGTGCCCGGCGACGTCGAGTGGCTGCCCGGACCCGGCGGGAGCCGGGTCCTCCGCATCCATCCGGCGAGCCCTGAGCCCCCTGCCCTGATGCTGCGCAGCGCCGACGGAACCGAAGTGCGCGTCGAGGCCCGCCCCGGGCCGGACACCGAGTACGACATCCCGAGCGAGCTGGACTGGAGCACCGCCTGGCTGCAGTGGCCAGACGGGACGCGGGCTACGGTCCCGGCCCCGCACGGCGGGCACGCTCAGGTGATCGAGCTGCGGCCACGCCGCGACCGTGCGGCGGGCGGCGACGCGTCGACGGTCGGAGCGATCGCGGCGGGTGAGGGGGCGACCTCGCAGGACGCGGAGCGGAGCGAGGCTCGCGCGGCCGGCGCGACGGCGGCCGGCGGTGCGGCGGCGGGCGCGACGAGGCTGCTGCGCGGGCCGGCGGCCCGGCGGCCGTGGGGCGCGACGAAGCTGCTGTGGCGGCACCGCGCGCGGCCGCGCCGCGGCCCATTGGACGACTCCGCCGCGAGTGGCCGCGCCCGCCGGTGCCGAGGCCGAGGCGCACTGGCGGTCCCGGACCGCCGACCTCGGGCGCGAGCTCGCCGCCGCCGCGGCCGCGATCGCGCGGGCCCGGGAGGGTGAGCGTTCCGCTCGCGACGCGGTGCTCGCCGCGCTCGCGGCGGCGCGAGCCGATCTTCGTGCCTCGCGCGCCGCGCGCGCGGCAGACGCCTCGACGCTCGCCGCGCTGACCGGAGAGCTCGACGCCGAGCGCAGCGCACACGCCGTGACGCGCGGGAGCGTCGGCACGCTCGCCGACGCGCTCGCCTCGGCCCGGACGGAGCTCGCCGCGGCGAGGTCGACGGGTGACAGCGCGCTGGCCGGTGCCCGCGCCGAGGCCGCGTCGCTGCGCGAGGCGCTCGAGTCCGAGCGTGCGGCCCGTACTGCGACCGAGGCGCTCCTGCACGAGTCCGTCGACGCCCGCGCCAGGGCCGAGGACGCGCTGCGCGAAGCCGAGGCCCGCGCGCTCGCCGAGACAGCGCTGCGAGAGAGCGTCGAGGCCCGCTCGGCCGCCGAGGCGGCACTGCGTGAGGCCGAGCGCGGCGCTGGCGCCCAAGCCGCACGGCGCGCGCGTGGGCCGCGTCGACACGGACGCCGCGGGGCGCGGCGTCGTGGGCCGCGTCGACACCGACGCCGCGGGGCGCGGCGCCGAGGGCGGCTCGATCGCCGAGGCCGCACGGCGAGGTGCCGGGGCGCGCTCAGCCGCCGCGGCCCTCACGCGCGACGCGGGTGCCGAGGTCGCGCGTGCCGACCCGGACGATCGCGTCTCGCTGATGGACCGGGTCGCCGACCTCAATCGTCAGGCCGCGGGGCTGCGCGACCAGCCCGCGCTCGAGCGTCGCGCTCGTGAGCAGGCCGAGGCAGCGGCCGCCGTGGCGCCGCGCGCGTCGGAGGAGTCGGCGAAGCTGCTGGCCAACCTCGACGCCGCGGCCGCCGCGCTGCGTGCCGCCGCCCCGCCGCCCGCCGACGAGCCCGAGCTCGCGCGCTCGACCGAGCTCGTCGCGCCCGGCGAGAACGCTCGCCTGCGCCACGCGCTCGTCACCTTCGCCCGCGAGGACCCGATCGCCGCCGGCGCGCTGCTCGTCGGGCTGCTGCCCGCCCAGGGCGCGGTGCTCGAGGGCTCGCTGTCGTACGACCTGACCGTTCGGGGCGTCGGGACCTTCGCGGTGACGATCGAGGACGGGGCGGCTCGTGTCTCCCGGCTGTCGCGCCGGCGCCCCCGTGGCGAGGCGCTGTTCCATCTCTCGGGCGAGCCGGTCGCGCTCGCCGAGCTGCTGGCCGGTGAGCGCCACAAGGTCGGGCGCCTGCGCCGCAAGGCCCGCCTGACCGGCAACCGCAAGCGCGCCCTCCAGCTGATGGCGCTGCCCGAGGCGCCGCTCTCGCTGGCGCAGGCGGCGCGGGCCGGAGCGCGGCTCGAGCCGGCGCTCGTCTACCGCGCGCTGCCGTTCGCGATCGATCCGGAATGGACGCGCGGGCACAACTTCACGGTCGCCCAGCAGATCGTCGAGCTGGCGCCGCAGGCGTGGCACATCACGGTCCGCGACGGGCAGCCGGTGCGGGTCGTCGAGCGCAACTCCGGAGCCCAGGCCGACGCGAGGGTGACGATGTCGCGCGCGGCGTTCGACCGCCTGCTCCGTGCCGAGCGCCCGGTGCACGGCGATCACCCCGTCGTTCGCGGCGACCGCGAGGCAGTCGCGGCGCTCAAGCGCTGGACCGACCGCCTGACCTGATCAGGCCCCGTGGGTGACCGCCAGCGCGCGCGACTCGCCGCGGCGCAGGTGGTCGAGCAACGCGGCCCTCGCCGATGGCGGCGGGGCGTAGACGAGCGCGTCGAGCAGGCCGGCGTGGTCGGCGGCGAGGTCGTCGAGGTCGGAGGCGACGCGGTCGGCGACGGCGAGCACGATCCGCAGCTCGCGCAGCGCCGCCTGGGCGGCGGTCCGCAGGCGCCGCGAGGAGGTCGTGGCGACGATCGCGAGGTGGAACGCGGCGTCGGCGGCGACGGCGGCGCGGGTGTCGCCGGCCTTGGCGGCCTCGGTCATGCTCTGGACCGCGGCCTGCAGCCAGACGTCGTCGGCCGGACGACGGCGGACCATCGCCTCCAGCCCGGCCAGTTCGAGCGTGCGGCGGGTCGCGTAGAGGTCGCGGACGTCCTCGAGCGAGAGCCGGACGACCTCCAGCCCGCGGTGCAGCGAGTGGACGAGCAGACCTTCGCGCTCGAGCCGGGCCAGAGCGAACCGGGCGACGTCACGGGAGACGCCCAGTCGAGCCTGTACCTCGGCGTCGTCGACCGTGGACCCGGGCGGGTAGCTGCCACCGAGGACCTCGTTGCGCAGGGCCTCGGTTACGTCGTCGGCGGGCTCGGTGCGAGTCAGCGGAAGGAGGGTCATGAGCCACTCCAGGATCCGGTAAGTCCGCGGTCAGACACGGCGCCCATCGCGCTGGTCCGCGCACGGACCCTGGCAGGGCGCGACGACTGCTCAAGAGCAGCCGCGCACTGCGCCGCTCCCTGTGCGGCGCGGGCGGCCCTGCGGGCAACGAGATACGACACAGCCACGATGCTCTGAGGATCGCGCGGAACTGTCAAGTAACACAGTGTCAACGGCCGAACGTCCGAATGGTCCATAGCGGCCAATAGCTCAACCATCGGCCAGTCTTTGCCAAGCGTTTGTGAGTCCCTCGACGAGCTCGTCGAGCTCGCTTGAACCTAGCGCCTCGGTGCAGAGGACCAGCCCGTCGCCCGCGACCATCGCGCGAATGCTCGGGTCGCCCGAGGCGAGCGACGCCTCGAGCGCGGCGGCGCCGTGGACGAGCACCGCGTTGACCGGCCCGTCCACCAACTCCTCGTCCAAGGTGAACCGCTTGAGCTCGACGCGCGCTCCGGGGAGCGCCGAAAACCGCTCGGCAAGGGTGTCCGCCAGCTCGGCATAGCCGGCGAGGCGCGCATCGTGGTCGAGCAGCGTCCAGGCCTCGAGCGCCGCCAGCGTGGCGACGACGGCCGCGCGGTCGAGCTTGAAGGCGCGGCCGAAGGTTCGCCAGCGGCCGGACTCGTAGCCCGTGAAGTCCAGCGCCGCGACATCGGCGACGGCCCCGGTGAGGCCCGCGACGAACCCGGCCGCGCTCGGCCCCCAGAAGTACTTCGCCGAGAAGCAGGCGACGTCACCCGCGGTTGACCAGCGCGCGAGCTCCGAGAGCGGGAAGCTCTGGAAGGCGGCGTCGACGACGAGCGGGACGCCGGCAGCGCGCGCCAGTGGGGCGAGGCGCTCGGCCGGGAGCGTCCCGAGGGCGCCATCGAGGTGGGCCGGGTGCAGGATCGCGGCAGGCCCCGTCCCGAGCGACGAGGCGATGTCGTCGACCCAGCGCAGCCGCGCGCCGGCCAGCGCGACGCAGCGCGCGTACTTGTACTCGTGCCCGCGCTGCATCAGCACGACGGCGTCGGTGTGCGGCAGCGCCTCCGCGATCGCACCGTCCCCGCGCGCGATGCACGCGGCGATCGCGAGGGCGATCCCCGCCGACGCGCCCGGCACGACCCGCGCGGCCTCGGCGCCGCACAGGGAGGCGATCCTGGCGCCGGTCGCGTCGAGCAACTCGTCCATCGCCGCCCAGGTCGCATTGGCCTCCGTCGCGGCCGCCCACGCCTCCCGACCGAGGACCGATCCACCGAGATCGGTGTAGATCCCGCACGCGTTGACCACGCGGCGCACCCCGAGGGCGTCGTAGACGGACATCCGGTGCATTCTGAACGTCGCACGTTGCGGCGGCGGCGTGAGCTCGCGCACGGGTGGCGTCCGCCGCGACGCCTATGGTTCTGAACCCGTGAGCACCCCGTCCGTCGCGCATCTGCACGTCCACTCCGAGTATTCGCTGCTCGACGGCGCGTGCAACATCGGCAAGCTTGCCGAGCGCGCCGCCGCCTTTGGCCAACCGGCCCTCGGCCTCACCGACCACGGCGTCATGAACGGCGCCGTCGAGCTCTACAAGGCGGCCAAGAAGCACGGTGTGAAGCCGTTGCTGGGCCTCGAGGCCTATTTCGTCGACGACCGGCACGTGCGCGAAGGCAAGATCGAGCGCAACCACCTGACGCTGCTGGCGGCGAGCAACGAGGGCTTCAAGAACCTCACGACGCTCTCGAGCAAGGGCTTCCTCGAGGGCCTGCATCGCGGCAAGCCGGGTGTGGATCTCGAACTGCTCTCGATGCACTCCGAGGGCGTGATCGCGCTGTCGGGCTGCCTGGCGTCGCGCACGAGCCAGCGGATCATGGGCGGGCAGCTCGAGGAGGCGCGCGCGCACCTCGACGAGCTGATCCAGATCTTCGGTGGAGAGGACGTCTATCTCGAGGTCCAGAAGAACGGCCTGACCGAGCAGGACCAGGTCAACGAGGCGATGAAGCGCTTCGCGACCGAGACGGGCCAGTCGCTGGTCGGCACGGCCGACGTGCACTACCTGCGCAAGGAGGACTTCCACCACCACGCGGCGCTGCTGTGCGTGCAGACGAAGTCCACGCTCGCCGCGCCGAAGATGTCGTTCAGCACGAACGAGTTCTATCTGAAGTCCACCGAGGAGATGGTGGACTCGTTCGCCGAGTTCCCCGGCGCGATCGAGTCGACGCTGGAGATCGCCGAGCGCTGCGAGGTCGAGATCCCGCTCGGCGGCCAGCTGATCCCGAGCTTCGAGTGCCCGGACGAGCTGTCCGAGAAGGAGTACCTGCGCAGCCTCGTGCTCGAGGGCATGCACGAGCGCTACGGCGCGCCGCTGCCCACGAACGCCGTCGAGCGCATGGAGATGGAGCTCGGCGTCATCGACAAGATGGGCTTCAACGCCTACTTCCTGATCGTCTGGGACTTCGTCCACTGGTCCAAGAGCAACGGCATCGCCGTCGGCCCCGGCCGTGGCTCGGCCGCCGGCTCGATCGTCGCGTACACGCTGAAGATCACCGACGTCGATCCGCTCGCCTACGACCTGCTCTTCGAGCGTTTCCTCAACGCCGAACGCGTGTCGATGCCGGATATCGATATCGACTTCTCCGTGCGTGGCCGGGAGCGCGTGATCCGCTATGTGACCGAGAAGTACGGCACCGATCGCGTGGCCCAGATCATCACCTTCGGCAAGATGTTCCCGCGCGCCGCGACGCGCGACGCCGCCCGCGTGCTCGGGCACGACTACGGCGCCGGCGACAAGCTGGCCAAGCTGATCCCGGACCCGATCATGGGCCGCTCGCCGAGCTTCGAGGACTGCCTGAAGCCGGGGAGGAGCTCGCCAACGAGGTCGCGCGCGATCCGATCGCCAAGCAGATCGTCGACGTCGCGCAGGGTCTCGAGGGCATCGTCCGCAACGCGTCGATCCACGCGGCGGCGGTCGTGATCTCCGACCGCAACCTGACCGACATCGTGCCGCTGCAGCTGGCCGATGCGGGCGTGGGCGCCGACGGCGTGAAGGTCTACCGGACGGTCACGCAGTTCTCGATGAAGCCGATCGAGGAGATCGGCCTGCTCAAGATGGACTTCCTGGGCCTGCGCAACCTCG
This sequence comes from uncultured Solirubrobacteraceae bacterium, assembly GCA_963848475.1. Classification (GTDB taxonomy): domain Bacteria; phylum Actinomycetota; class Thermoleophilia; order Solirubrobacterales; family Solirubrobacteraceae; genus Solirubrobacter. The sequence continues at coordinate 62,916 of CAWKDW010000021.1, forward strand.
ACGTGATCGAGGACGCGCTGGACATCATCGAGCGCTCGACCGGTGAGCGGCCGAACATGGCCACGCTCCCGCTCGACGATCCCGCGACCTACGCGATGATGGCCCGGGGCGACTCGGTCGGCGTCTTCCAGTTCGAGTCCGAGGGCATGCGCGAGGCCCTGCGCAAGGTCAACCCGACCGAGTTCGAGGACCTGGTCGCGCTCGTGGCGCTCTACCGCCCGGGCGCCATGGACCAGATCCCGGCGTACGCGCGCGGCAAGCGCAACCCGGAGAACATCACCTTCATCGACGACCGCCTGCGGCCGATCACCGAATCCACCAAGGGCGTGATCCTCTACCAGGAGCAGGCGATGCAGATCGCCAAGTCCCTGGGCGGGTTCAGCGGCCCGAAGGCGGACGATCTCCGCAAGGCGATCGGCAAGAAGAACCGCGAGGCGATGGCCAAGCTCAAGCCCGAGTTCTACGAGGGCTGCAAGGCTGCCGGAGTGTCTCCTGACGTGGTGGAGACCCTGTGGGCGACCAACGAGAAGTCCGCCGACTACTCGTTCAACAAGTCCCACGCCGCCTGCTACGCGCTGATCTCCTACCGCACGGCATGGCTGAAGGCGACCTACCCCGCCGAGTACATGGCGGCGCTGATCTCCTCGGTGATGGACACCAAGGACAAGGTCCCGTTCTTCGTCGCGCAGGCCGAGGCGATGGGCATCGAGATCCTGCCGCCGGACGTGAACCTCTCCGACCACGAGTTCATGGTCGTGGACGGCAACATCCGCTTCGGGCTGGACGCCGTCAAGGGCGTCGGCTACGCCGCCGTGGAGGCGATCAAGAACGCCCGCGCGGAGGAAGGGGACTTCACTTCGCTGTGGGAGTTCTGCGAACGCGTGGACGCCCGCACGGTCAACAAGCGCTCGATCGAGGCGCTGATCAAGTGCGGCGCCTTCGGCTCCACGGGCGCGACCCGCAAGGGCATGGTCGAGGTGCTGGACTCCGCCCAGGCGGCCGGCCAGCGCACGCAGCAGGACGCGCAGATGGGCCAGGGCTCGATCTTCGACCTCTTCGACGCCGGGCCGGTCGGGCGGAGTTCCGGCGCTTCGCCGTTCAACGCGCCGACCTACCCGCCGATCCCGATCGACGAGTACGACCGCAACGAGCTGCTCGCGATGGAGAAGGAGTCGGTCGGCATCTTCATCTCCGACCACCCGCTCAAGCGGGTGCGCGAGGCGCTGAAGGTCAAGGCCGACTGCTCGACCGCGCACGTCATCGACCAGAAGGACGGTGAGTGGGTCAAGGTCGGCGGCATGATCACGGAGTCCAAGAAGATCAAGACGCGCTCGGGCTCCACGATGATGTTCGCGACGCTCGACGACCTCGACGGCGCGGTCGAGATCGTGGTCTTCGAGAAGGCGCTCGCCGCCGCCGAGAGCGTGATCGCCAACGACGCGATCGTGATCGTGCGCGGCCGCGTCGATCACAAGGAGGCCGGCAAGGTCTGCATCATCGTCGCCGACGTCGACGCGTTCGACCCGTCGGACGCGGAGATCGAGAAGGCCAAGGCGATCGTGGCCAAGACGGCCGCGGCCGTCCCGCAGGCGATGAAGCGCCGCGTCGACGCCGCCCAGCTGTCCCCGAGCGTGGTCGACGACCTGCGCGAGCTCTTCGAGCGCTACCCGGGCGATACCGAGTTCGTGCTCGAGATGCACACCCGCACGGGCCTTCGCCGCCTCAAGTTCGGGCCCAGCTACAAGGTCGCCGCGCGCAACGCGGGCCTGAAGGCCGAGCTCGAGACGCTGCTGCCGCCGGCGCCGGTCGGAGCGACGGCCGCGGCCTAGGCCTTCAGCCGCTCGGCAAGTCCGCGCGAACGCAGGTCAAACGCCCAAGCCATGTCGACCGGATCGATCTCCTTGCCGCTGCGTCCAGGACCCTCGAAGATCACGGGCAGACCCTCGAACCGGGGTTCGGACAGGAACGCGATCATGCCCTCCACGCCGATCTCGCCGTCGCCGAGGTTCGTGTGACGGTCGCGGTTGGACCCCAGCGGGGTCATCGAGTCGTTGACGTGCAGCGCGCCGAGGCGCTCGATGCCGACGACCTTGTCGAACTCGTCGACGACCTTGCCGAGCGATTCGCGCGTGCGGACGTCGTAGCCCGAGGCGAAGAGGTGGCAGGAGTCCAGGCAGGCGCCGAGGCGCTCGCCGGCGCCGGCGACCTCGATCATCGTGGCGAGCTCCTCGAAGGAGCGTCCGAGCGTCCCGCCGGCACCGGCGGTGTCCTCGAGCAGCAGCGGACAGGTCTCGGACTCCGCGAGCGCCTCCTTGATCACCGCGCCGGCGCGCTTGAGCGCTTCCTCGACCGAGCCGCCGTTCTTGAGCGCCGAACCCGGGTGCAGCACGACGCCGCGCGCCTTCAGCTGCGCGCCGGCGTTGAGCGCGACGATCAGCGAAGCGAGCGACTTGTCACGGATCTCGGGATCCTCGGACGCGCAGTTGAGCAGGTAGACGGCGTGGATGACCATCGCCTCGACGTTGGAGCCGTCCATCGCCTCGTGGTACGCGGCCAGCTCCTCGTCGCTGTAGACGCGTGCTTTCCACGCCCGCGGGTTCTGGTTGAAGATCTGAATCGACCGACAAGCCCGCTCTTCCCCGCGCGTTACGGCGTTCGCCGGACCACCGGCGGGCGAGACATGGGCGCCGATCAACATAGGATGATGTGAATCATGCGGGTGCGCTTTCCTCCATCGCCGACCGGCGCGTTGCACATCGGCAACGCGAGGACGGCACTGTACAACTGGCTTCTGGCGCGAGGGGCGGGCGGCGAGCTCGTCCTGCGCATCGAGGACACCGACCGTGAGCGCTCCACGCCCGAGAACGTCCAGCTGATCTTCGACAGCCTCGAGTGGCTCGGGATCGACTGGGACGGCGACGTGACCTACCAGTCCAACAACGCGCCGCGCCATGCCGAGGTCGTGCAGCAACTGCTGGACTCCGGGCACGCCTACCGCTCGACCGCCGGCCCGGAGCAGGTCAAGGCCTTCAAGGAGGCCAACGGCAACCGCGGCTTCCGCGGCAACGACGACGGCGAGGGCGCCGTGCGCCTGCGGATGCCGGACGAGGGCGCGACGATCGTCCGCGACATCATCCGCGGCGAGAGCGCCTTCGAGAACGTCCTCCAGGACGATCTCGTGATCGCACGCGGCGATGGGACGCCGATCTATCACCTCGCGGTCGTCGTCGACGACCATGACGCGGGCATCACGCACGTCGTGCGCGGCGCCGATCACTATTCGAACACGCCCAAGCACGTCCGCATCTACGAGGCGATGGGCGCCGAACCGCCGAACTACGCGCATCTGCCGCTTCTGCACGGTCCGGACGGCAAGAAGCTCTCCAAGCGTCACGGCGCTGCGTCGGTTCAGGATCTCCGCGATTCTGGGTACCTGAGGGAAGCGGTGATCAACTACCTCGCACTCCTCGGCTGGGGCTACGACGAGACGACGACGTTCTTCACGATCCCGGAGCTCCAGGAGCTGTTCTCGCTCGAGCGCGTGTCCAAGAACCCGGCGATCTTCGACGAGCAGAAGCTGCGCTGGATCAACGGGCGTTACGTGCGCGAGCTGCCGCTCGACGATCTGACGGCGCGCCTGGAGGAGTTCACCGGCCGCACCGGCCTTCGCGACGCGGTGGCGATCTCGCAGGAGAAGATCTCGACCTTGGCGGAGTTCTGGCCGCTCGCGGGTTCGTTCTACGACGGTCCGGTCGATGACGAGAAGGCGCGCGAGAAGTTCCTCGCGCCGGATGAGTCACGCGCGGCGCTCGCGGACACCCGCGAGGCGCTGGCGGACGTGCCGGGGCCGTGGACCGAGACCAGCGTCGAGGAGGCGCTGCGCGGGGTCGTCGAACGGACTCAACGCAAACCTAAGCAGATCTTCCAACCGCTACGGGTCGCTTTAACTGGAACGACGGTTTCACCCGGTATCTTCGAGACTGTCGCGCTGCTGGGGCGCGACGAGACCCTCACAAGAGTGGGGCGTGCGCTTGAAGCGTAGGCGGCGGGATAGGAGGGGGAAATGGCGGGTGCCTCAACCATCGGTCCAACGATGCCGATACCGGGTCAAGGTGGGATGACCGTGACCCCTGGACAGACTCCAGAACCGCTCGCTGCGGCCGATGACTCGCTCATGAGCACTGCAACCGCATCGGCCACAGTACGGCCCCGCCCCCGCGGCGACGCGCCGTATGCCGTCGTCGGTCGCCCTCGCAACGAGGGTCACGGTAAACGACTGACGGCAGCGTTCGAGGCCCTTGAGGTCTTCCCGGCGCTGGCCGAGTCGCGCAACCGTCTGCTCGACGCTGATCGCCGAGGACCGTCCGTCCACGGGCGACGTCGTCCGCGCGATCGAATCCGACGTGGCGCTCGTCATCTCGGTGATGCGGCTCGCCAACGGCATGGACTCGCCCAAGCGCGGTCAGGTCGAGTCGGTCGTCACCTCCGTCGAGGTGCTCTCGCCCGAGGCCGTCCAGCGGCTCGCGGCCAACGCCGAGACCTTCGAGTTCTTCGAGCGCGGCAAGACGTGGGACGCGGCGCCCGAGCGCTTCCGCCTGCACGCCGTCGCCGTCCAGCGCGCCGCCGACCGCCTCGCCGCGGCCGCCGGCTACGCGCACCGCGACCGCCTGCTCGTCACCGCCCTTCTGCACGACGTCGGCAAGCTCGTGCTCATGCACGCCTACCCGGGCTACCCGAAGCAGGTCCACGGACCCGCGCGCACGCCCGAGGAGCGCCTGCACTACGAGCGTCGCGAGCTCGGCGTCGACCACGCCCTCGTCGGCGGCGTCCTCGCCCGTCGCTGGAACCTTCCCAACGCCGTTGCGTCCGCGATCGAGCGCCATCACTCCGACGACGCGCAGGGCGACGCCGCCTTCGTCCGCCTCGCCGACATGCTCGCGCACTACTCGCAGGGCTCGCCGGTCTCCTCGACCGAGCTCCTGCGCGCCGCCCGCACCGTCGGTTTCGGCCCCAGCGAGCTGCGCTCGGTCCTTTACGATCTTCCCTACCCGAGCAACGATCGGCCCCGAGCCGTCGAGCCGTGCCCGCTGTCCACGCGCGAGCTGGACGTCCTCAAGCGCCTTGCCCAGGGCATGGTCTACAAGCAGATCGCGCTCGAGCTCTCGCTCTCCACCAGCACGGTCCGCACCCATCTCCACAACATCTACGGCAAGCTCGGCGCCGTCGATCGCGCGCAGGCCGTCCTGCACGCCACCGAACGCGGCTGGCTGTAATCGGATAGGGCGGACATCCCCTCCGCCCCACCCCGATCATCCGACCTTAAAGGCGGCGCTGCGCGAGCCCGCCGCAGCGCATGTCAGCATTGACGCGTGCTGTCGATCACGACCAAGTCGCCGTACGCGATCCGCGCCCTCGCTGAGCTCGCCCGCTGCGGCGGCGCCGGCCCGGTCCCCATCGGCGAACTCGCGCGCCGCCGCGACGTCCCGGTCCAGTTTCTCGAGCAGCTCTTCGCGGTCCTGCGCCGGGCCGGCATCCTGCGCTCCCAGCGCGGCGTGAAGGGCGGCTACGGCTTCGCCCGCGACCCAGGCGAGGTGACCGTCCTCGAAGTCGTCGAACTCCTCGACGGCCGCCTCGGCGCGGAGGCCGAGGGCATCTTCGCCGAGGCCGCCGCCGCGGCCCGCGCGGTCCTCGCCAAGACGACGATCATGGATGTCGTCGACCGCGAGAACCAGGCCGCGGGCGCGACGATGTACTACATCTAGCCCCGCTTGCAACATCGCGGGGCAGATGACCTGCAGGACTTACGTCGCTTCGCCGGCGAGGCCACCGACACCGATCCGTGGATCGACTGAGCGCAAGCCGGGTCGTGGAACTACAGCGTCGACGGAGGGTGCTCGTGCCGATGCAGGGCCAGCGGCGAAGCGGCCGGCGCGGTGCTCCTGCGCGTCGGCCATGACAAACGTCTGGAGACGTCCGAAATCCTCCCGACGGCGAGGCGGGCGAGAGTGCTCAGATCGCCAGACGGTGGCCGCCCGACGCGAGCACCACGCGCGTCCCGTCCGCGCTCACCGTGGGGCCGCTCTGCGACGTGCGGGCTGTCCACCAGCCCAGCGAACGGTGACGAGAACCCGGCCGGCACGACTCAGCACCTGCGTGCGTCCGGCTCTGGCCGCGCCCGCTGAGGCCGCCAGGACCGACGATGGCCCTGCCATGCCCGACGCCGCGCGTTCGGAGTCATCCGGGCGGCTTCGCGCATCGCCAATCCGTGCCGCCGCGAGCTCAGGCCCAGCCGCCTATGTTGGGGACCAGCCGGGTGTTCGGGCTGCCCGCGGGTCGGGCAGCCCGTTGCATCAGCGGCTTCGCGCAGGCGGCTCAGCCGAAGTGGACGTCGCAGGCGGCAGTGCCGGAGGCGACGATCGAGTCATACAGGGCGGCGAAGTTGGCGTCGGTGCCGCTCTCGTCGAACAGGTGGTTGGACTTGCGCTTGATCCGGACCGTCTGGGTCTTGGTCGTGATCTTGGTGGACGGCCCGATCTGGACCTGGCACGTCCAGGAGACGTTGCGGAACGCGGGGCGGCCGTTACGGGTGTTGGAGAGGATGTTGTAGGAGCCGTCGGGCCGGATCGTGAACCTCACCTGGCCCCCGACGTCGGCGTTGTTCTCGTTGCCGAGGAACTCGACGCGGTCCGCGAGCGGCACCTTCTGCAGGCTGGCCGCGTTGGCGGCGGTCGCGCCCATCAGCAGCGACCCGCTCATGATGCCCGTGGCGGTGAGCAGCGCGAGGCCGCGAGCGAGGCGGCTGCGGTTGATCGTGGTCTTCATGGTCGGTTCCCTTCGGTGGTTGTTGCTTGCCGTTGGGGGAAGACGCGGCGACACCCCGCGCATTCCTGAGAGGCCGCTCACGGTTCGACGAGCAACAACGCAGAAGATGGGACATCGCCACCCGCACGCGGCCGACCCGCCCGCCAGGGCGATGGAACCCGTCCGCCGCGAGCGTCCGCCCCACGCGACTACAACCGCGTCATCGCGTCCACGCGCGCCGGTTCGACCGTGGCGGCGGGGTGGTCTCGACGTCTGCGCGCCCGAGGATGTCGGCGACGCGGACACCGAGCGGGTCGCAGGTTCGGCAGATCCAGCGGAGCCGACCCCGTTGAGTGCCTGACCCGGCATGACTTCGTCGGGGTGATACCCGGTTGCGTAAGCGCGAGTCCGAACGATGAGCGGCCAGGGCAGCCGTCGCCAGCACAAGCGTGATGCGACCTCCAAACCGGGCATTCGGCGCAATTGCCAGAATTGCCACGAGACCGTGGTCAAGGGCCGGGTTTTTCACGCGGGCTGACCGTTCTGGGACGGTGCACTTCGGGTTCGCCTCTCGGTAGCCTTCAGCGGGTGCGACCACGACGTTCAGGTTCGAGTCGTGTGAGCTCGACGTCGCCCGCTACACGCTGTCGCGCGACGGGGAGGAGGTTCACATCGCCCCGCGCGTGTTCGACCTGCTGCAACATCTGCTCCGCAACCGCGCGCGAGTCGTCCCCAAAGACGAGTTGCTGGACGCACTCTGGGGCAGCCGGTTCGTGTCCGAGACGGCGTTGACCACGGCGTTGCGCTCCGTCCGGGCCGCGATCGGCGACAGCGGGGAGGAGCAGCGGCTGATCCGCACCGTGCACGGCCGCGGCTACCAGTTCGTCGGCGTCGTGGATGCGCGCGACGAGACGGGGCGGGTTCCCGGCGCAGCGGCGGATCCGGAGCGGCAGTCGATCCGCTTCTGCAGCGCAGATGACGGGACCCGGATCGCGTGGGCGACCACGGGCAGCGGGCCGGTGCTGCTGAAGGCCGCCAACTGGTTGAGCCATCTCGACCTGGAGTGGCGTTCACCGGTGTGGAGCCATTGGGTCAAAGGCCTGGCCGCGAACCGGACGGTGATCCGGTATGACGAGCGAGGCTGCGGGCTCTCGGACTGGGAGGTGCCGAACTTCGGGTTCGACGCGTGGGTCAGCGACCTGGAGACCGTGGTCGACGCCGCAGGCTTGGACACGTTCCCGTTGCTCGGCGTCTCCCAGGGCGGCGCGGTCGCGATCGCGTACGCCGCGCGCCACCCGGACCGGGTCAGCAAGCTGATTCTGGTCGGCGCGTACGCTCGCGGCCGCGGCGTGCGGGCCAAGACCGACGACGAGCGGGCGGCGGCGGCGATGGACCTGGAGCTGGCCCGCCTCGGGTGGGGCCATCAGGATCAGAGCTACCTGCGGGTCTTCGCGTCGCAGTTCACTCCCGACGGCAGCAGCGAGGACTGGGACGACTTCATCGACTACCAGCGCAGCACCGCACCGCCGGAGAACGGCGTGCGATTCCTCGAGGAGTTCGCGCGCATCGACGTCTCGGCGACGGCGCCGCTCGTGCGCTGTCCGGCACTGATCGTGCACTCTCGCGACGACCGGCGGGTGCCCAGGTCTCAGGCGAGTGAGCTCGCCACGCTGATCGGAGACAGCCAACTCGTGTTGCTCGACAGCTCCAACCATCTGCTCGGCGCCACCGAGCCGGCGTGGCCGGAGTTCCTGGCCTGCGTCGACGAGTTCCTCGACGACTGAGCGCGCTGCTCAGAAGCTGTTGAGGGTCTGCTGAGGGATCGGCCAGATCACGCGTCCACACTGGCTTGATGCGCTTCTACCGTCAGGCCACCTGTGGCGGGAGAGCCGCCCGCATTCTGACTCTCGGCACGTTCGTCACGACGTTCGGCGTCGTCGGCAGCGCCCTCGCGGCGCCGATCGACGGGCCGATCTCTGAAGCGGACACGACCACGCTGGTCAGCGCGGGAAGTGGCGGCGCCATACCGAACGGCAAGTCCGGGAATCCCGAGCTCTCTGCCGACGGCCGGTTCATCGTGTTCACGTCGGAGGCGCGCAACCTGGTCGGCGATGACGCCAACGGCCGGCGCGATGTGTTCTGGCAGGATCAGCTGAGCCGCACCACGCTCCTGATCAGCCGCGCCGACGGGGCCGATGGCGCGCCGGGGGACCGCGACAGTGGCGGCGAGATGATCGGCGGACAGGGCGAGCAGGCGATCTCGGCCGACGGCCGGTTCGCGGTCTTCACCTCGTCGGCGGGGAACCTGACCGCCGACGGCAACCCGGACGCCGCCGACGTGTTCGTCCGCGACGTCGTCGCGAACCGCACGTACCTGGCCAGCCGGACCGACGCCGGCGCGGCGCTCTCCGGCGGCGGAGCATCACGCGACGTGGACATCTCGGGAGACGGCCGCTACGTCGTCTTCAGCTCGTCGGCGGCGAACCTGCCGGGAACCCAGAACGGCGCCGTGGAGCAGGTCTACCGTCGCGACCTCGTGGCCGGAACCACCCTCCTCGTCAGCATCACCGGCGACGGGACACCGGGTGAGGACCGATCCTCGAAACCCGTCATCTCGCACGACGGGACCCGGGTCGGATTCGTCACCGCAGCCGGGAACCTCGGCGTGCCGCCCGACGATCCCAATGGGTCCGTCTTCGTCGTCCGCGACCTTGCGCGGGACCGGACCACCGTCGAGTCGCGGCTCGACGGCCCCGACGGCCAGATCGATTCCTCCTTCGACGGGGTGATCTCGGGCGACGGGACGCACATCGGGTGGAGCGACGGTAACGGCAGCCGTCTGTACGTTCGCGACCTGGCCACCGGTGCGACCGAGCAGGCCGCCGTGCTCACCGACGGGTCCAAGCTGCCGGGCTCCTGCTGCTACAAGTTCGCGATCTCCGACGACGCGCGCTTCGTGGCCGCGTACGCGGGGAACGGCGACCAGAAACTGGTCTACCATCGCGACCTGAGCACCGGCATCACGCGGATCGTGAGCGCGCCGAGCGGGCGCGATGCGGTCGCGGCGCCCAGCAAGCTGGGCGCCGGCGTCGCCATCAGCGGAGACGGACGCTTCGTCAGCTTCGGCAGCACGGCCGGGCTGGCCCCCAAGCACTACGCCGGGGCGGAGGTCTTCCCGGCCGACGTCTTCGTGCGCGACGTCTCCGGAGCGCCCGAACTGGCCCCGCGCCTCAGCGGCGAGGCCCGCCAGCGCCCGTCGGCCTTGCGCATCCGCGTCGACTGCGGAGCGGCGTTCTGCGACGGCGCGATCACGGGCCAGGTGACGGCGCAGTCGAACCCCGAGGGCGCCGGCAGCGAGACCTTCGACATCCAGCCGATCACGACGTACACGCCGGGCGGGATGTCGAGCGTCGTCGCGCTCGAGCTGGTCGGGGGCGCCGCCGCCGTCAGCCGACTCGAAGCGTTGCTCCAGGATCCCGGCTACCGCGAGCACTCCCGGGTGCGGCTGGAGCTGCAAGCCACGGGTGAGCGAGGCACGAAGACGGTCAGCACGGCGCTGCTGCTCGAGCCCGACTCGCTCCCCGCCGAGATCGAGCCCCCGCAGCCCGGCGACGCGGCGGCTCCTGTAGCGCCGGCGAGTCCGGAACTGCCGGCGTCGCCTGCGCGGCCGAGCTCGGTGAAGCCGCGCCTCGCCCTGAGGGCGATGACCAAACGGGACCGGAAGGCGCCGTACGTCTACCGGCTTCGCGGCGGCTTGACGGGTGCGTTCACGAACAGCGGCTCCGTATGCCGCGGCACCGTCGCGATCACCATCAAGCAGGGGAAACGGACGGTCGCGCGGAAGTCGGCGCGCGTCGCGAGGAACTGCACCTATCGGACGACGATCACGGTCAGGGGCAATAAGGTCAAAGGGCGGCGTGCGGTGACATTGAGGGTGACCGCTCGATACGGCGGCAACGGCGCCGACCGGTCCGCGACGCTACGGCCGGCGACGGCCGGAACCTCCGTGCGGGCGAGGTAGTAACACACGCGCGCACATCGGTGCCGCCCGCCAGCGAACGCGATCGGCGATGTCGCCCGGCTCGGTTTTCCGCCTTCCCTTTCGTCGAGTGCGGAAGCCGGCCAGCGGGTTGCCTGAACTACCGCTTCGCGTCGCCTGAGATGCTGCGCGGGTGTTTGTCGACGTCCCCGCCGCCGCCGGCCGCTCCGCTCACCGTAAGCGACGAGCGCGTCGCACCGCCCAAGATCTTCCTTGGCCGCAATGCGGCGCGGATCCGATTCACGCTCAGCGCAGACGTGGCGACGGCAACGGTCGAGATCGTCGGCGAGAAGCGAAGCCGGATCGCGCGGAGGATCGTGCTGAACGAGATCCGGTCCGGTGCCGCGCAGCGGGTTTCCTGGAACGGCGTGACCGGGCGAGCAGGCGCCGCGAAGGACGGGCGCTACCGGGTTCGGCTGATCGTTCCCGGAAACGGCGTGCGACGCCTCCTCGGGAAGGTCATCGTGCGCGGGCACATGTACCCCATCCGGGGGTCACACCACGATCGCGGAGGGATCGGCTATTTCGGAGCGCCACGCAACGGCGGCCGCACGCATGAAGGTTTTGACGTCGACGCCGCTTGTGGCACGCCGCTTGCGGCCGCGCGCGCCGGCAGGGTGATTCGCAGCCGATACGACCCCGTCCTGTACGGCAACGAGGTGATCATCCGCGGCTGGCTCGACGGACGCGCCTACCGGTACGCCCACCTGCGCGACACGCCGCTCGTCAAGCGCGGTGACCGAGTCCGCACCGGCGAGCAGATCGGTTACGTCGGCGACACTGGAAACGCCCGCAGCGTGGGGTGTCACCTGCACTTCGAGCTGCGGAGCAGGAAGGACCGCCTGCTGGATCCCGCCCCATTCCTGCACGCCTGGGACCGTTTCGGTTGATGTGCGGATGGGAACGGGGGAGCTCGTACCTGACCCCTCCGCACCCAGGCGCTACGGTGGTAGGAGGACGACAAGGGCTACGGACGCATAACCGCCGACGATGGCGAACTGCTCTTCGTGCACTTCAGCGGAATCGTCGGTGAGGGCTATCGATCCCTGGCGAGCACGCGGGACGGCTGATCGTGTCACGCCGCTGTCCTGTGCAGTGTCCCGCGCACCGCTCAAAGTCAGGCGTGGAGCCAAAGATGCCGCATGTACTACGTCTAGCCCGCCCTCCGGTTCCGTCCGGCGGCTGCTGGACGATGCCGAAATGGCTCACGAACGCTCTCGCCGCGTGCGGATTCGCGCGGGTGCAGGATTTCGCTTCGAACGGGCGCGTGAGGCCGGTGAGTTCAACCGGTTGCGGATGCGCTGGTTCGGCCGGCGCGTGAGGGCCCGGCGCGTCTAGGGGGTGCGGCACAAATCGGTCTGACAGGCCCGATTTGTGCCACACCCCTTCAGTTGGTCAGCGACGGTGCTTGTGCGAGCTACGGCGCTGGGCCTCGGCCTCGCGCACGGCGGCCGCGTGGCGCTCGGCGTACGGGGCGTCAGTGGCGCCTGCGGGCGCCGGGGTGCAGTAGGCGATGCTGAGCAGCGAGCCGTCCGCGAGCTCCGGGACGTCCGGATCGGCCCAGTTGACGCCTTGGATGATCCAGGAGGTGTTGTCGTTGGAGGGGGCGTTGACATAGACCTCGCCGAAGGAGGCGACGTCCTGCACGAACCCTCCGGACACGACGCGCTGGCCGTCCGGGCACGTCGTGACGGCGGTCGCGAGCCACTCCTCGTCGGAGGAACCGTTGGGCTCGGGCTCGCCGACAACGCGCGTGACGTTCGCGACGCCCGCGGGACCGGTGTCGCCCTTGGCGCCGGGCGCTCCCGGGTCGCCCTTGGCTCCCGGCGCTCCCGGATCGCCCTTGGCGCCCGGCGCTCCCGGGTCGCCCTTGGCGCCGGGCGCCCCGGTATCGCCCTTCGCCCCGGTCGCCCCCGTATCGCCCTTCGGGCCCGTCGCGCCCCCCGAGCCGAGCACCGTCGGCGAGGTCCCGGCCGGACCCACCGGGCCGGTCGCCCCCGTCGCTCCCGCCGCCCCGGTCGCTCCGGCCGCCCCGGTCGCTCCCGTTGCCCCCTGGAGCGACTTCTTCGCGGCCGACGAGAGGTTCGAGGCGGCGATCGTGCCGCGCTTGATGTCCCTGCTCGTGATCGTGCCGTCTTTGATCTGCGCGCTCGTGATCTGGCCGGCGGCATATGCCCCGCCGCCGCCCGCGAGTACGCCAACAAGGGCGATGGCCACGCCCAACCTCAGACCGTTCATTGCGTCCCTTCCCTCCAGTGCAGTACCGGGGGACCGTATAAGCACGGGCGGATCGGTGGGGCGATCCGCTATTGATCAGGGCAATGGCACATGCGATCGAGGTCTCCGGGCTGACCAAGCGGTTCGGTTCGGTAGTGGCAGTCGACGACCTGTCCTTCACCGCCGACGAGGGCCGTGTGGTCGGGTTTCTCGGCCCCAATGGGGCCGGCAAGACGACAACGCTGCGGATGCTGCTCGGGCTCGTGAACCCGACGTCGGGCAACGCGACGGTGCTGGGCGAGAACTACGGGCGCCTCGATGATCCGGTCCACACGGTGGGCGCGGTGCTCGACGGCGGGATGCTGCACCCGGGCCGCAGCGGCCGCAATCACCTGCGCGCGCTCGGCCGCGCCGCGGGCGTCGCCGACAGCCGGGTCGAGGAACTGCTCGAGCTCGTCGCGCTCAAGGACGCGGCCAAGCGCCGTGCCGGCGGCTATTCGCTCGGCATGCGCCAGCGGCTCGGCCTCGCGTCCGCGCTGCTCGGGGACCCGAAGGTGCTCGTGCTCGACGAGCCGGCCAACGGGCTGGACCCGCAGGGCATCCGCTGGCTGCGCGACTTCCTGCGCACGCTCGCGTCCGAGGGCCGCGCGGTCCTGGTCTCCAGCCACGTGCTCGCCGAGGTCGCCCAGACCGCCGATGACGTCGTGGTCATCAACAAGGGCCGCTCCGTCGCGCAGGCCCCGCTGGCCGAGATCATGGCCCGCAGCGGGGGTGGGATGAAGGTCGCCGGCCCCGATGTCCGCAGGCTCGGCGACATCCTGCACGCCGCGGGCGCCAAGGTCTCGGGCGACGCGTCCGAGATCCTCGTCCAGGACCGCACGGGCGAGCAGATCGGCCGCCTGATCGCCGAGCACCAGCTCGTCATCTCCGAGCTCTCGGCGAGCGGCTCCTCGCTCGAGGAGATCTACTTCGAACTGACCGAGGCGACGGGGGGTCCGTCATGACCCGGCAGATCGGCGCCGAGTTCTTCAAGCTGCGCAGCACGCGCACGTTCTACGGCCTGGTCGGCGGCGCGCTCGCGCTGATCCTGGTGATCGTCATCCCGGTCATGGCCTTCGTGAACTTCAGCCCCAGCGACCGGCCGCTGACCGACATGATGGGCGTGGCGAGCCTGGTCCAGGTGTTCGCCCTGATGGTCGGGATCCTGTCGGTCACGAGCGAATTCCGGCACGGCACGATCACGCCGAGCCTGCTCGTGGTCCCCGACCGCGTGAAGCTCGTGCTGGCCAAGCTCGGGGCGAGCGTGCTGATCGGGCTCGCGCTCGGCCTCGTCGCCTCGCTGCTGGTGGCGGGAGTGGTCAAGGGCATCGGCGGCGCGCGTGACGTCGACACCTCAGGCGACGTGCTGTCGCTGATCATCGGCGCCACGATCGCGACGGGGCTGTTCGCGGCGCTCGGCGTGGGCATCGGCGCGATCATGCGCAACCAGGTCGGGGCGATCATCGGCTCGCTCGTCTACCTGTTCGTGCTCGAGAACCTGCTGCAGATCATCCCGCACGTCGACGATGTGCTCGCCAAGTACGGGATCGGTGGCGTGAGCAACGGCCTGTCGGGGATCGACGATTCCAGCGACCTGCTCTCGCAGCTGCCCGCCGGCCTCGTGTTCGCCGGCTACTGCGCGATCTTCATCGTCATCGGCATCGAACTGATGCGCCGGCGCGACATCACCGCCTGATGCTGGTCCGGCCCGCCACGCTCGAGGATGCGCAGGCGGCCACCGACCTACTGATGGCCGTCGACCTCGCCGAGCTGGGCGAGGTCGACTACAACCTCGACGCGCTGCACGACGAGTGGAACGAGCTCGGCTTCGAGCTCGCCCGCGACGCGGTCATCGTCGAGGACGACGCCGGCATCGCGATCGGCTACGCGCACTTCCGCGGCAATGACGTGCAGGTCGCCGTCGACCCGCGCCGCGAGGGGGAGGGCGCGGGCACGGCGCTGCTGGCCTGGACCGAGCGCCGCGGCCGTGAGCGGGGCGACAAGCTGCTGCGCCAGGCGGTCGGCGATCGCGGAGCGTCCGCCCAGGCCTTCCTCAGCGTCCACGGCTATGCGCCGGTCCGCAGCTTCTGGCGGATGGAGCGCGACCTGACCGCGGCGGAGAGCGCGGACGAGGACGGTCTGCGGCAGCTCGAGGCCACTGACGCGCCGGCACTGCACGCGATCAGCGAGACCGCCTTCGAGGGCGACGGCGCCTACACCTCGCAGAGCCTCGAGACCTGGACGCAGCGCGAGTTCCGCGCGCACGGGTTCGATCACGCACTCTCGCGCGTTGCCACCGAGGAGGGCCGGCCCACCGGCTTCGCGCTCGCCCGGCGCTGGGAGCAGGACACCGTCTACGTGCCGCTGCTCGCCGTCCTGCCGGAGGCCGCCGGCAAGGGCCTCGGCGGGCGCCTTCTGCAAGCGGTCTTCGCCGCCTCCGCGGCGGCCGGGCTGCGCCGCGCGCAGCTCAACGTCGCCGCCGACAACCCGAACGCTGTCCGCCTCTACGAGCGCGTCGGCATGTCCCAGCGCTGGCGGGTCGACGACTACCAGAAGCCGCTGCCAGACTAAGACAGCCAATGGGCGCCATCCCGATCAACATTGCCGACCACGTCGGCCGCACACCGATGGTCAAATTCGGCCGGCTCGTGCCCGAAGGCGGCGCCGAGGTCTTCGGCAAGCTCGAATGGTTCAACCCCGGCGGCTCGGTCAAGGACCGCATCGGCGTGGCCATGATCGAGGCGGCTGAGAAGGCCGGTCAGATCGAGCCCGGCCGGACGACGATCGTCGAGGCCACGAGCGGCAACACCGGCATCGCGCTCGCGTTCGTCTGCGCCGCCAAGGGCTATGAGCTGATCCTCACGTTGCCGCAGGGCATGAGCCGCGAGCGCGAGGGCCTGCTGCGCCTCTACGGCGCCCAGGTACACATCACCGAGTCGATGGGCGGGATGAACGAGGCCGTCGCCGCCGCCCGCGCGATGGCGCGCGACCGCGACGTCTTCCTGCCCGACCAGTTCACCAACCCCGCCAACCCGGACGTCCACTACCGGACGACCGGCCCGGAGCTCTGGGACGCGCTGGACGGCAAGGTCGACTATCTCGTCGCCGGTGTCGGCACCGGCGGGACGATCACCGGTGCCGGCTCGTACCTGAAGGAGCGAGCCAAGCACGTCAAGGTGGTCGCCGTCGAGCCCGCGACCTCGCAGGTGCTCTCCGGCGGACGCCCCGGACCGCACAAGATCCAGGGCATCGGTGCGGGCTTCATCCCGCCGGTGCTGCAGCGGGACCTGCTCGACGAGATCATCGCCGTCGACGACGAGGACGCGATCGAGACCGCGCGTCTCGCCGCCCGCCGCGAGGGCGTGCTGTGCGGGATCTCCTGCGGCGCGGCGCTGTGGGCGGCGCTCGAGATCGCGGCGCGCCCCGAGGCCAAGGGCAAGCGGATCGCGGTCGTGCTGCCCGACAGCGGCGAGCGCTACGTCTCGACCCCGTTCTTCGCCCCCGAGCTGACCCCGCTGACATGATCCGCGACGTCGAAGGCCCCGCTGGGGCGCCGTGGGAACGGCCGCTGCACGGGACGCTCGACCGGCTGGTCATCGAATCCGAGCTGCTCGCCGACAACCCGCTCGGCGATCCGTCGCGGCGCCCGCTCTACGTCTACCGCCCGCCGGGGGTCGAGCGCGACCACCCGAAGCCGCTCCCGAGCGTCTATGTCATCCAGGGCTACACGGGCCAGCTCGACATGTGGTTCTCGCGCCAGCCGTTCGAGCCGACGATGATCGAGCGCCTCGACGCGCTGTTCGCCGCCGGCGACTGCCCCGACGCGATCGTCGTCTTCGTCGACGCCTGGACGTCCTTCGGCGGCTCGCAGTTTCTCAACTCGACCGGGACCGGGCGCTACCAGGACTACCTGTGCGACGAGGTCGTGGCGTTCGTCGACGAGCGCTACCCGACGGCGGCGAGCCGCGATCACCGCGGCCTGACCGGCAAGTCCAGCGGCGGCTACGGCGCGATGGTCGTGCCGATGCTGCGCCCCGACGTCTTCGGCGCGCTGGCCTCGCACGCGGGCGACGCGCTGTTCGAGACGTGTTACCTGGCGGGGTTCCCGAAGGTCGCGCGGATGCTGCGCGAGCAGTTCGAGGGCTCGTGGGACGTGTTCTTCGAGCGCGCCCGCCAGGCCGACCCGCCGCACTACGAGTGGATCGAGCTGCTCGAGGCCTACGGCTACGCCGCGTGCTATTCCCCGGACCCACTCCGGCCGGGCCGCGCGCTGCTGCCGTTCGACGCCAACGGCCGGCTCGACGACGAGGTCTGGGCGCAGTGGCTGCGCAAGGACCCGGTGCGGATGGCGCCGTTTCACGCGGACGCGCTGCGCTCGATGCGCCGCATCTACCTCGACGCCGGCCGCGGCGACGAGTACTTCCTCGACCTCGGGGCGCAGGCCTTCGCGGGCGAGCTCGAGAAGCTCGGCGTCGAGCACACGCTCGAGCTGTTCGACGGCACGCACG
This sequence comes from uncultured Solirubrobacteraceae bacterium, assembly GCA_963848475.1. Taxonomy (GTDB): domain Bacteria; phylum Actinomycetota; class Thermoleophilia; order Solirubrobacterales; family Solirubrobacteraceae; genus Solirubrobacter. The sequence continues at coordinate 80,520 of CAWKDW010000021.1, forward strand.
CGCGCCTCACGTACCGCTACCCGGGCGCGATCCGGGAGCTGGTGCTCGCTATCGCGCCGTGAGCGGGAACGTGCCCTCGCGCGCCCAGACCTCGACGGCCGGCCACGAGCCGTACCCCGCGTCCGGGTTGATGTGCCCCTGGCCGCCGAGCACGTCGGCCGGGCCGGCGTAGAGCTCCGCGGCGCCCTCCGGGCAGTACGGGTCGTTGTCGGAGCAGACGATCCGCGCGTCGGGGGCCTCGATCGCCGGTGCCGGGAAGAACCCCGCGAGCACCTCCGGCACGCCCGCCCGCGAGGGCGGCGCGACGAGCAGCGTCCGCTCGGCCGGCTTGCCGCCGGCGGCGACGTGATGCAGCCACAGCACGCAGGCGGCGGAGTGGCAGATGACGATCGGCGGCTCGGCGATCGCGTCCAGCTCGCGCTCGAGCGCGTCCAGCCACGCGGGCAGCTGCGGCGCGTCGGCGTCGGGCAGGTCGGGGTAGTGCACGACGGCGTCCCCGGCGCGCAGGCGGGCGGCGAGCCATGTCTGCCAGTGGCCCGGCCCGGAGCCTTGGTAGCCGTGCAGGATCAGGTATGAGGAGCGGGTCATACGGGCCGCTACCGTACCCGAGATGGTCCACGCACTCGATGTCACCGCGCTGCGCTGCCCGATGACGTGGGTGCGCACCAAGGTGGAGCTGGAACGGCTCGAACCCGGCCAGACGCTGGAGGTCACGCTGCCGCCCGGCGAGGCCGTCGAGAGCGTTCCCCGCTCGGCACGCGAGGCCGGTCATGCCGTGGTCGTCGAGGGCACCGTGGTTCGGATCGTGCGGGCATGAGCGAGGGCGGAGCTCACGCCGCGGCCTGTTCCGCGAGCTCGCCGAGGCCGCCGCCCGGGCCGCGATCCCGGACCGCAAGCCCGAGCCCGCGCCGCCCGCCCCGCGAACTTCGCTGCTCAACGACTACGAGCTCAAGCGCTACTCGCGCCAGCTGCTGCTGCCGGAGTGGACCGAGATGAGCCAGGTCGCGCTGCGCAACGCGAGCGTGCTCGTGATCGGCGCCGGCGCGCTCGGCTCGCCCGTGGCGTTGTATCTGGCCGGCGCGGGCGTCGGGCGCCTCGGGATCGTCGACGACGACGACGTCGAGCTGTCCAACCTGCACCGCCAGCCGCTGCACTTCAACCCGGACATCGGCGAGCCCAAGGCCGAGTCCGCCGCCACCAAGCTGCGCTTCCTGAACCCGGGGATCGTGGTCGAGGCCTACCGCGCGCGGGTCGAGGAGAGCAACGTCGTCAGCCTGATCGAGGGCCAGGATCTCGTGATCGACTGCTCGGACTCGTTCGAGACGCGCTACCTGGTCAACGCCGCCTGCTGCTCGACCGGGATCGACCTGATCGAGGGCGGCGCGGCCGGCTGGAGCGGGCTGGTGATGGCGATCGTGCCGGGCCGGACCGCGTGCTATCGCTGCGCGTTCCCGACCGAGCCCGAGGACGCGCGCTCGTGCGCGGAGACCGGCATCGTCGGGCCTGCCGCGGGCATGATCGGGTCGCTGCAGGCGCTCGAGGCGCTCAAGTACCTCACCGGCGCCGTCCCGCCGCTGGTCGACGCGTTCGTCTCCGTCGACCTCGCGACGCTGGAGACGACCCGCGTGAGCGTGAGCCGGCGGCCCGACTGCCCCGACTGCGGCAACCTCTAGCCTTCAAAACGGATGCTGGGTCTGAGCACGATCCGCCGGCTCTCCGGCGAACTGCGGCGCGACGTGGTCGCCGTGCGCGAGCGCGATCCCGCGGCCCGGGACGTCTCGACGCTCGAGATCCTGGTCGGCTGGCCCGGCCTGCACGCGCTGCTGACGCACCGCGTCGCGCACGCTCTCGACGCCGCGGGCGTGCCGGCGCTGCCGCGCGCGCTGGCCTACTTCTCGCGCGCGCTGACGGGGATCGAGATCCACCCGGCCGCCCGGATCGGCGACGGCCTGTTCATCGACCACGGCATGGGCGTGGTGATCGGCGAGACGGCCGAGGTCGGCGCCAACGTGACGATGTACCAGGGCGTGACGCTCGGCGGCACCGGCTTCGAGACCGGCAAGCGCCACCCGACGGTGCAGGACAACGTGACGATCGGCTCCGGCGCGAAGCTGCTCGGCCCGATCACGATCGGCCACGGCGCGAAGATCGGCGCCAACACGGTCGTCATCCACGAGGTCCCGCCGAACTCGACCGTGGTCGGCAATCCCGGCCACCCCGTCCGGATCGAGGGGCGCCGCCCCGAGGGCCCGGACGCCGACTGGGTCCACCTGCCCGACCCGATCGCCGACGCGCTGAAGCACGATGGCGACCCGTGTGGCGGCGCTCGAGCGCGAGGTCGCGATGCTGCGCGGCGAGGAGCCGGGCGCTCCCGCCGAGGTCGTTCCGCTGCGCCCGGCGCGTGGCCCCAGCCCCGCGGGCGGGTAGCCTGGGGCCTCGTGCCCTCCTTCTCACATTCCGTCGAACTCTCGCAGCCGCCCGAACAGGTCTTTCCCTGGCTGCTGGAAGAGGACAAGGTCCCGCAGTGGACCAGCGATCTGCAGAGCTACTCGGTCAGCGGGCCGCTCGGCAAGGGCGCGACGCCCATCAGCTGCTGGACGTCGCCGGCGGCCTCAAGCTCGATCTCGAGATCACGGGCTATGACCCGCCCAACGGCGCCGAGACGCGCTTCGAGACCAACGGCGTCAAGGTCACCAGCGGCTACACGCTCGAGCCCGAACGGCGGCGGGACGACGCTGACCCAGACGATGGAGGCGAAGGCCGGCGGCCTGACCGCGCGGATGCTGATCCCGGTCGTCCAGGGGCGGCTGGAGAAGAAGCTGACGCAGGACCTCGAGCGTCTGCGCGAGGTGCTCGGGCTCCTAGTGCTCCGCCTGCTCGCGCTCGCGTTCGCGCTGCTGGCGCTGCCGCGGGCGCCCGCGCGCAGGATCTCGACGCCGCGGTCGCGGCGCGCTCGCAAGGGCTACGTCTACGTCGACCCGGCGGCCGAGGCTGGCGGGCAAGGTCGACGCGGACGAGCTGCGACGAGGAGATCCGCGACTGCGGCGCCACGTCGATCTTCGTCGCGGTGCTGCCGGCGAGCGCCGCCGAGGGCAAGACGCCGACGAGACGCTGCAGGCGCTGCACGACCGAGGTCGGCATCGCGCGGGACCTACGCGCTCGTGCTCGGCCACGAGTTCGGCGCGGGCTCGGACGGCTCCGAGCCGTCGCCGAGCTGGCGACGACCGCCGTGCGCGAGCACTCCGGCGACATCGAGGGCGATCGCTCGAGCGACTTCATCGACCGCGTCGGCGACGATCCGCGCGGCGCGCAGTCGGCTCCGGTGGCTCGGGCTGCGGCCGGTCGCTTCGCCGATCGATCCTCGTCTCGTGCTGGCGCGGCGCTGGTGCTGCGGCTTCGTGCTGATCCCGCGCAAGCGCCGGCGCACGCGCGAGGCCGCGAGCTCGCCGAGGTCAAGGCGCAACGCGCGCGACGATCTCGTGGCGCTCGGCGAGGACATCCGCGCGCTGGAGCTCGACGTGCGAGATGCCCGACGCCGGACCCGGAGGCACGCGAGGCCTACGGCCGACGCGGTCGACGCCTACGAGCGCGCGAACCGCGCCTTCGAGACCGCGCGCAGCACCGCGCGACCTGAAGCCCGCCGCCGAAGCGCTCGAGGAGGGCCGCTACGCGATGGAGTCTGCGGCGCGCGAGGCTCGCGGGCCGCGACGCCGCCCGAGCGCCGCGCGCCGTGCTTCTTCGACCCGCGCCACGGCCCGTCGAGCGCGCGAGGTCGAGTGGGCGCCGGCGCGGCGGCGACGCCGCGGCCGGTGCCGGCCTGCGAGGCCGACGCGCAGCGCGTCGAGCACGGCGAGCGAGCCGCAGCGCGCGCGAGGTCGAGGTCGGACGGCCGGATGGTCCCCTACTGGGAGGCCGGCCCGCGTACGCGCCGTTCTACGGTGGCTTCTTCCCCGGCGTCCTGCTTGGCTCTATGGTCGCGGGCGGCTGGGACAGCCCGATGCCGTCGGATCCGGCAGCGGCTGGGAGCGGTGGCGGTGACTTCGGCGGCGGTCGGCGGCGGAGACTTCGGCGGCGGCGGAGGAGGGGATTTCGGTGGCGGCAGCTTTTAGGGCACTGGTTCTGGGCTGGCGTGCTGTGCGTGGCGGCGGCGCCGGCGGGCGCGCAGAGCGGCGTCACCGGCGCCGCGGAGGCGCTGAGGAGCGATCCGGTCTACGTCGACCCGGCCGCCGAGCTCGCCGACCAGGTCGACGCCGACGCCCTGCGGCCGAGATCACCTCGGCGGGCGCGGCGCCGATGTACATCGCCGTGCTGCCGGCGAGCGCCTCGAGCGAGAGCGCCGGGCCGGACGCTGATCGCGCTGCGCCAGGCGGTCGGCAAGGACGGCACCTACGCGCTGGCGCTCGGCGACGAGTTCCGCACGCTGTCGGACGACTTCGACGCCGCCAAGGCCGGCGACACCGCCCGCGCGGCCCATCCCGGACGACCTCGAGGCCGCGCTGACCGCGTTCATCGACCAGGCGGGCGACGAGAAGCGCGGTTCCGGCAGCTCCGTCGCCGGCGTACTCGTCGTCGTCGTGCTGCTGCTGCTGGCCGCGGGCGGCGTGTTCCTGGTCACCAGCCGCCGCCGCGCGCGCCGCGAGAGCGAGGGCGACGGCCGCTCCGAGGTCGGCCAGATCAACCAGCAGGACGACTTCGTGCGCCTCGGCGACTCGATCCGCGCGCTGGAGCTCGACGTCACGCTCGGCGACGGCAACGCCGCCGCGAAGGCCGACTACGACCGCGCGGTCGAGGCCTACGACCGCGCGAACGCCTACAACCGCCAGGGCGCGACGAGCGCGGCCGACGAGGCCCTCGACGAGGGCCTCGCCGCACATCGCCGCGGCCCGCGAGCGGCTCGCGGGCCGCCGCTAGAGCGGGAGGTCCGCGGGGCGGCAGCCGCCCCGGGTGCCGATCAGTCGATGTACTCGTAGGCCGGGAGGGTCAGGAACTCCGGGAAGTCGTCGGACAGCGGCGACGCGCTCGAAGATCGCCTTGCGTCTCGTCGGGGCGGCCCTTCTCCCAGACCTCGTCGCCGACGTCGGCGTGGATCTTGGCCATCTCCTCGTCGAGGATCTGGCGGACGTGGTCGCGCTCGAACTTGCCGTGGCGGACCCACTGCCAGATCTGCGAGCGGGAGATCTCGGCGGTGGCGGCGTCCTCCATGAGGTTGTTGATGCCCGCGGCGCCGCGGCCGCCGAGCCAGAAGGAGATGTACTGGAAGCCGACGCTGACGTCGCTGCGCAGGCCCTCCTCGGTGATCTCGCCCGGGGTGGAGGCGGCGTCGAGCAGTTGCTCGGCGGAGACGTCGACGTCGTAGCGCTGCTTGTCGATCTGGTTCGGGCGGTCGCCGAGGACCTCGTCGAAGGCGGCGAGGCGCGACGTCGACGACGTCGGGGTGCGCGACCCAGGTGCCGTCGAAGCCGGCCTTGGCCTCGCGCTTCTTGTCCTCCTCGACCGCCTTGATCGCGCGCTGCGTTGGCCTCCTCGTCGTTGCGCGAGGGGATCAGCGCGGCCATGCCGCCCATCGCGAAGGCGCCGTGCGCGTGGCAGGTCTTGACCAGCAGCTCGCTGTAGGCGCGCATGAACGGGACCGTCATCTTCACGTCGTTGCGGTCGGGCAGCACGAACGTCGGGGTCGTCGCGGAAGACCTTGATCATCGAGAAGATGTAGTCCCAGCGGCCGGCGTTCAGGCCGTAGGAGTGCTCGCCGAGGGCGTGGATGATCTCCGCCATCTGGAAGGCGGCCGGGAGCGTCTCGATCAGCACCGTCGCGCGGATCAGGCCGGGCGGGAGCCCGAGCGCCTCGCGGGTGAAGAGGAAGACGTCGTTCCAGAGCGCCGCCTCGAGATGGTGCTCCATCTTCGGCAGATACAGGTACAGGCCGCGGTCGCGCTCGGCGAGCCGCTTGCCGCTGTGGAAGGCGTAGAGCCCGAAGTCCATGAACGCGCCGGCGACGGGCTCGCCGTCGAGCGTGATGTGCTTCTCGGGCAGATGCCAGCCGCGCGGGCGGACGAGCAGCGTCGCGGGGTTCTCGACCAGTTCGTAGTGGCGGCCGTCGGCGCCGTCGTAGGTGATCGTGCCCTCGATCGCGTCGATCAGGTTCAGGTGGCCCTCGACCTGGTTGCGCCAGGTCGGCGAGTTCGCGTCCTCGAAGTCGGCCATGAAGCCCTTGGCGCCGCTGTTGAGGGCGTTGATGACGAGCTTGCGGTCGGTCGGGCCGGTGATCTCCGCGCGCCGGTTCTCGTAGTCCGGGCGCGGCGGCGGGATCTGCCAGTCGCCGTCGCGGATCTCCGCGGTCTCCTCGAGGAAGCCCGACGGCGCGCCGCGCTCGGTACGCGCGCCTGCAGCAACTCGGCGCGGCGCGGGCCGAAGCGCTCCTGGAGCTCGCCGATGAAGGCCAGCGCGTCCTCGGAGAGGATCTCGGCGCTCTGATCGTCCGGGGGCGCGGCGGCTTGCACTTTGCTCACGGTTGAACTCCTCTGAGTGACATGTCGAGCAGGGTCATGGGGTGATAGATCGGGAGATCGAGGTGGCGCGCGATCTGCAGCGCGCAGCCCGGGTTGGCGGCGGCGATCGCGTCCGCGCCGGTCGCGCGCAGGTTCTCGGCCTTGCGCGCGCCGAGCTTGCCCGCGGCCTCGGGCTGGAGCAGGTTGTAGATGCCGGCGGAGCCGCAGCAGAGCTCCCACTCGGCGGGCTCGAGCAGCTCGAGGCCCGGGATGCCGCGCAGCAGCTCGCGCGGCTGCAGCGCGGATGCCCTGGGCGTGGGCGAGGTGGCAGGCGTCGTGGTAGGCGGCGCGCAGCTCGATCGGCTTGCGCACGGCCTGCGGCTCGTGCGCGGCGAGCAGCTCGTGGACGTCGACGACCTTGGCGCTGAACGCCTTCGCGCGCTCGCCCCACTCGGCGTCGTCGGCCAGCAGGTGCCCGTAGTCCTTCATCGCCGAGCCGCAGCCGGCGACGTTGGCCACGATCGCGTCGTAGCCCTCGTAGGCGGCGATCGTCTCGCGCGCCAGGCCGAGCGCCTCGTCCTCGACGCCGGAGTGCAGCTGCAGCGCGCCGCAGCAGCGCGGCGAGCGCGGGGAATGGACCTCCCAGCCCTCGGCCGACAGCACCCGCAGCGTCGCGGCGTTGACGTCGCCGAAGAACACGCGCTGGATGCAGCCCTGCATGAACGCGACGGTCCCGCGCGCACCGGCGCCTTGGACGTCTTCACGCTGCGGCAGCCGCTTGACGGCGGCCAGGGGAGAGGCGGGCGGCGCGAGCGAGAGGATCGACTGCAGCCGCGCGGTCGGCGCGAACGAAGCCAGATGCGGCGCGAGCTTCGAGCCCGGCACCAGCGCCCGCAGCCGCCCAGGGTGCGTGAACAGCGAGAAGATCGCCTTGCGGTAGGCGCGCTCCTGCCACGTGCGCGCCTCGCTGCGCTCGATCTGCGGCCGCACGCGCCTCGATCAGCTTGTCGTACTGCACGCCGGACGGGCAGGCCGTCACGCAGGCCATGCAGCCGAGGCAGCGGTCGAAGTGCGTGACCATCTCGGGCGAGATCGTCTCGCCCTCCTCGTGGCCGATCCGCATCAGCAGGATCCGCCCGCGCGGCGAGTCCATCTCGTCCTCGAAGACCGCGTAGGACGGGCACGTCGGCAGGCAGAAGCCGCAGTGCACGCAGTCCTTGATCAGGTCCAGCTCCGGCGGGCGCTGCTCGTCCCAGGCCATCTTCGTCATCAGATTCCTCCCACGAAGGCGCCAGGACGGAAGATCCGGGCCGGGTCGAAGCGGGACTTCAGGCGCTCCATGACGACCTGTCCGGGCCCGGGCTCGGGCCAGATCTGCTCGACGCGACCGCCGCCGTCGAGCACGGTGCAGGCCCGCGGCGACAGCGCCGCGCGAGCGGTCGCGACGCGCTCGCGCCAGGTCCTCGCCGGGCGCGAAGGCCAGCCACGAGAGCCCGAGCGCGGCGCGCGAGGCGACGGAGGCGCCGCCCGGCGGCGCGGATCACGTTCGCGAGATCCGACGGGCGCCCGGAGACCTTCAGGACCGCGCCCGTCGGCGCGCCGCTGGCGCGCACGTTGCGCGTCCCACAGCGCGCCGTCGTCCTCGGTCGCCTCGACCGCCTCCAGCTCGCATCCGCGCCACGGTCTCGCGCGCCCGGTCGGCCGCGGTGTTGCCGCTGTAGCGGACGAGCACGCGACCCGAGCCGTTCTCCCAGGCGACGTCGAGGCAGTCGGCCTCCAGCGGCAGCCGGGTCGAGCGCGCCCACGGCGCGCTGCAGCGCCGTCCGGGTCGTCGCTGGAGCCGTGGGCGGTCGCCGTCGTCGACGGCCAGCGGGTGCAGGCGCACGGAGATCGTCGCGATCAGGCCGAGCGTCCCGAACGAGCCCGCGAACAGCTTCGCGAGGTCATAGCCCGCGACGTTCTTGATCACCTTGCCGCCGGACTTGGCGATCGTGCCGTCGCTCAGCACCACCGTGGTCCCGACCACGAGGTCGCGCACGCCGCCGAAGCGGTGGCGCAGCGGCCCGGAGTCCGCGGTGGCGACGATCCCGCCGATCGTCGCCCCGCCGAGATCCGGCGGGTCCCAGGCGAGCGCCTGCCCGTGCTCGGCCGAACAGCGCCTGCGCCTCGGCGAACGGCACGCCGGCCTCCAGCACGGCGGTGAAGTCGCCCACGTTGTGCTCGAGGATGCGGCTCAGGCCGCCGGTCTCCAGCGGCTCGCCGTCCTGCACGCCCCACGGCTTGGTCCCGCCGCCGACCGGGCGGATCGGCGCGCGACGCGAGCCCCAGCTCGCGCAGCAGCGTCGCAGCGTCCTGAACGCGTCTCCGGCCTCAAAAGCGATCCGCCAGCCCGGCGGCCTCCAACGGATGCTGGCGATACGGGCCCGGGCACCTCGCCGCACAGCCGCGGCGTCGGCATCAGCTTGCCCGGGTTGGCCAGCCCGGCGGGGTCGAACGAGCAGCGCAGGCGCTGGAACGCGTCGAGGTCGGCCTCGCCGAACATCTTCGACATGTGCTTCTTCTTGTCCACGCCGACGCCGTGCTCGCCGGTGATCGAGCCGCCCGCGTCCAGGCAGGCGTCGATGATCAGCCCGCTCAGCTCCTCGGCCTTCTCGGCGTCGCCCTCGACCGCGCCGTCGTAACAGACCAGCGGGTGCAGGTTGCCGTCGCCGGCGTGGAAGACGTTGGCGACGATCATGTCCGTACTGCTTCGCCAGCTCGTCGATGCGCTCGAGCACCTCCGGCAGCTTGGTGCGCGGGATCACGCCGTCCTGGACGAAGTAGTTGGGCGAGATCCGGCCCATCGCCGGGAACGCGGCCTTGCGCATCTTCCAGAACAGCTGGCGCTCGGCCTCGTCGCGCGCGACGCGCACGTCGTCGGAGCCGCAGCGCTCGCAGATCGCGACGACCTCGTCGAAGCGGGCGTCGCACTCGCGCTGGGCGCCGTCGAGCTCGACCAGCAGCGCGGCGGCGCGGCGTGCTCCAGCCGGCGTTGCCCATCAGCTCGCGACGCCTCGATCGCGCGCGCGTCCATCATCTCGATCGCGCCCGGGACGACGCCGCCCTGGACGATCTCCGAGACCGCCTCGCCGGCGGCGTGGGTGGAGTCGAAGAACGCGACGAGCGTCTTGACCGCCTCGGGCGACGGGCACGACCCGCAGCCAGATCTTGGTCGCCACGCCGAGCGTGCCCTCGGAGCCGACGAACGCGCCCAGCAGGTCATAGCCCGGCGGATCGAGCTCGTAGCCGCCGATCTGCACCAGCTCGCCGTCGCCGAGCACGATCTCCAGCCCGGTCACGTAGTTGGTCGTGAAGCCGTACTTGAAGCAGTGCGCGCCGCCCGAGTTCTCGGCGACGTTGCCGCCGATCGAGCAGACGATCTGCGACGACGGGTCGGGCGGGTAGAAGAACCCGGGCCCGACCGCGGCGGACACGTTGGCGTTGGTCACGCCCGGCTCGACGCATACGCGCCCGTTCTCGAGGTCGATCTCGAGGATCCGCTTCATCCGCGCGAGCACGATCAGCACGCCGTCCTTGACCGGCAGCGCGCCGCCGCTCAGCCCGGAGCCGGCGCCGCGCGCGACCCACGGGACCTCCTCGCGCGCGCACGCCGCGACGATCCGCTGGACCTGGTCGGCTCGAGTTCGGCAGCACGGCGGCGGCCGGGGTCGACGTGTACTGCAGCAGCCCGTCGGACTCGTAGGTGCGCAGCTGGTGCTCGGCCGTGTAGACCCACTCGTCGCCCGCGATCAGCCGCAGCTCGGCCACGAGCCCCGAGATGTCGCGCGGGGCCTGGCCCGCGGCGGCGTCGTGCGCGACCGCTCGGGCCCTCGGGTGCCGCGCCTACACGACCATCCATGACAACACCGCCGTCGATTGCAGATACACCAGCACGCACATGATCAGCAGCAGCAACAGGCTCCAACCTATGACTTTCCGGAAGAGGTCGCCCTCCTGACCGCCCAATCCGACCGCCGCCGCGCCGATCGCGAGGTTCTGGGGCGAGACCATCTTGCCCAGCACGCCGCCCGAGGAGTTCGCCGAGGCCAGCAGCGTCGGGTCCAGCCCGGCCTCCTTGGCCGCTGAGACCTGCAGCACGCCGAACAGCGAGTTCGAGGACGTGTCCGAGCCGGTCACCGCCGTGCCCAGCCAGCCGATGATCGGCGAGAGGAAGGCCAGCACGCCGCCCGCGCCCGCGATCCAGGTGCCGATCGCCAGCGTCTGCGCCGACAGGTTCATCACGTACGCGAGCCCGAGCACCGCGGCGACGGTCAGCGTCGCCCACTTGAGCTGGTCGAGCATGTTCACGTAGGCGCGCACGCGCGGCGCTGAACGGGATCCGCAGGTAGGCCATCGTCAGCACGCCGCAGAGCAGCAGCAGCGAGCCGGCCGCGGGCGCCCAGTTGAGCTTGTAGGTCGACGGCGGTCGGCGCCTCGCCCTTGGCGGTGAGGATGTCCAGGCCGGGCCAGGAGAACTCCCACGTGCCCTTGGCGACGAAGTCCTTGATCGGGCCGAGCTGGGCGAGCCCGAAGACGACGATGATGATCACGTACGGCGCGTAGGCGCCGATCACGTCGCGCGCGCGAGTCGGGCCCGGTGCCGTCGCGGCGGCGCACCGCCGCCTCGTGCGCGGCGTCGTGCGTCGCCGCGCCGGCGATCGCGGGCCGGCCGGAGACCTTCTCGGCGACGAGCGGGTCGCCGGGCTGCCAGACGCGCAGGAAGCCGACCATCGCGGCGACCGAGATCAGCGAGGCGACGATGTCGGTCAGCTCGACCGAGAGGTAGTTCGAGCACGCGAACTGGCCGATCGCGAAGCTGAGGCCGCCGACCAGGGCGGCGGGCCAGACGGCCTTCACGCCGCGCCAGCCGTCGACCATGCCGACGAGGATCAGCGGCACGAACAGCGCCAGCAGCGGCGTCTGGCGGCCGACCATCGCGCCGAGGTCCTCCTTGGGGATCTCGGTCAGCCCGGCGAGCGTGACGATCGGGATCGCGATCGCGCCGAAGGCCACCGGCGCCGTGTTGGCCACGAGCGCGACGGCGGCGGCCTTCATCGGCTTGAAGCCGAAGTGCGACCAGCATCGTCGCGGTGATGGCCACCGGCGTGCCGAAGCCCGCGAGCGCCTCCAGCAGCGCGCCGAAGGAGAAGGCGATGATCACGGCCTGGATCCGCTGATCGTCGGAGATCGAGGCGAACGAGCGCCGCAGCACCGCGAAGTGCCCGCTGTCCTCGGTCATGTTGAAGATCCAGATCGCGTTCCAGACGATCCACATGATCGGGAACAGGCCGAAGGCGATGCCTTCGAGGCCGGCGTCGATCGCCTGCCCGAACGGCATCGACCAGAAGACGATGGCGGTGAAGATGGCCACGGCCAGCGAGATCAGCCCCGCCCAGTGCGACTTCAGCTTCAGCCCGCCGAGCAGCACGAACAACGTCGCCAGCGGGATCATCGCGACCAGCGCGCTGAGGAACAACGAATCGCTGACCGGATCCAACACCTGCTTGTACATCGCGCGCTCTCCTCCCGGGGGACCTGCGACCCGGCCTACCCAGGAGGGCGAACGACAACGCCCCCCGGAACCGTGAGGCTCCGGGAGGCGGTGACGAGGTGGCGCTAGACCAGCGCGCCGAGCGGCGTGACCTTGCGGCGGTCAAGCCCCTGCGTGATGCGGGACACCCAGCTCTTGCGAGCGTGCTCGTCACCGGTGCGGACGCCCTTGATGACCAGGGTCACCGACGTCTTGGTCGTCTTGTAGCTGAGCTTGCGCTTGAGCGACTTGCTCAGCTTGGCCGACTTGACGGCCGCCTTGAGCTTGGCGCCGTCGGCGCGCTTGACCATGATGCGGACGTCACGGTCGGCCTTGGAGCCGGCCTTGACCGGTGCGCGACCGGCGATCGGGAGCTTCGCGGCCGCGACCGGGGCCGCGACGGCCTTGATCTCGTCGGCCTCGGGCGCCGGGGCGGCGCTGACCGCGGACGGGGCCGGGGAGCCGATCTGCGCACCCTTCGGGTACAGCGCCGCGTTGAGCACGAGGCGCTCGTCCTGCTCCTTCCAGGAGCGGTAGAACGGGTTGAACCCGAGCAGCACGGAGTGACCCGAGCCGTAGGGCACGTCGACGACCGCGGGACGAGCGATGAGCCCGGCCGCGTTGCGCTCGTAGCCGTACTTCTCGTCCTCGGTGGCACCGTAGGTCACGACCGAGGAGCCCGTGCCCAGCGTCGTCCCGTCGAACACCGGGTTGCCGGACGAGTCGCGGTAGATCCAGCCGCCGAGGTCGAAGCCCCAGGCCACCGGGTTGGTCGTGTCGAACGAGGCGTCGAACGTCGAGCCCGGCGTGAGCAGGCCCGAGATCGTGGTGGTGTTGAGCGTGGTCGCGCCGATCGTGCGCGCCGTGGTGGCGCCGTTGGCGTTGGAGCCGACGTAGTTGCCGCCGCCGTTGATGAACGCCTGCAGCGCCGTGCCCGTCGGCGTTCAGCACGGGCGGCGTGCCGGTGGTCGTGGCGAGCGACGAGCCCGGGTTGATGAACGCGGTGAAGCCGTCGGTCACCAGCTTGTTGGCGGCGAGGTCGGCCGACGTGACCGGGATCAGCGTCGAGAGCGGGACCTCGAGCTTGACCGCGAGCGCGTGCAGCGCCTCGCAGAACGAGGTGCCGCCGCTCGAGAGCGCGCAGTGGCGGCTGGTGCCGTTGACGTTCGGGCCCTCGGGGAACAGCGGGTTCGACGGGATCGTCGCCGCGCCCGTGTAGAGGCCGATCTTCGGCTTCGCCAGCTGCTTGCGCGGGGCCGGGTAGCTGTTGAGGCCGACGACCGGCGTCTGGCGCTTGGCGGCCAGCGTGGCGAGGTTCACGCCGCTGGTGGCCAGCGAAGCGCCGTCCACGAGCGCCGCGCCCGAGTAGTACTGCTTGCCGCCGGCCGTGAAGCCCGCGGTCGAGCGGTAGACGTTGACGCCCTTGTCCAGCAGGTCGATCGCGAGGGCGATGCCGCGCGCCGAGTCCGTGTTGAACGCGTACACGGCGTTGACCGTCGACGGCGCGCTGCCGAACGACGGGGTGCCGATCTCGGTCATCTCGATGCCCGGGGACATCGGCGTCGTCAGGAAGCCGGAGCCCGCGAGGCCGCGCTGGAGCGGGTAGCTCCAGGTCACGACGTCGTAGTAGTAGTCGTACGGGATGAACGGGTTCTCGCCCAGCAGCGCCTGGATCCAGTGCTTCATGCCCTGGTCCATCGGGATGTAGAGCGTCCCGGCCGGCAGCGTCTGGCCGTTGAGGCGATCGCGACGAGGCACCGTCGACGGGGTCGAGGTGGAGCCGTTGCCGTACTGGTGGTAGCCGTTGACGGCCACCGGCGTGTCGAGCTTGAAGACGCGCACGCCGGTCTTCTGCAGCAGCTCGATCATCGCCGCCATGTCGCCGGTGTGCTGATCGGGCTTGAAGAAGTAGCCGCACACCTTGTACTTGGGCGAACTCCTGCTTGATCGTGTCGTGCAGCGGGCTGACGAGCGTGTTCTTCTGCAGCGCGCAGGCCTGGCCCTGGCCGATGGCCTCGCCCCACTGGCGAACCCAGTCGGTGAGGATGTTGACCTTGTCGTCCGACGTCAGGTTCAGCGTCGTGTCGATCGCGAGATAGTGGTCATAGACCTGCTTGCCGTAGACCTCGTTGTTGCCCTTCTCGTACGTCATGCCGGCCGCGCCCATGATCAGCGACGGGACCGTGTCGCCGTACTCCGGCGTGAACAGGTCGTAGGAGTTGTAGTTCTGGTACTGCGCCGACTGGTCGTTGAAGACGCGCTGCAGCGTCGGCCCGATCTTGTTCTGGATGAAGTCCAGCGAGAACGAGGAGATCTCGTGGTGGACCGGGTCCTCGTTGGGCGGGAAGAAGTACCCGCTCGACTGCTGATGGGCGTCGATGAAGAACACGCCCGGGTACTGGTTCATCTCCGGGACCATGATCTTGTTCTCCTGCTGGTTCTGGGTCCCGAAGTCGCGGTTCGGGTCGAACCCGAACGCGGTCGTGCGGGTGACGCCGTCGCGGCCGTCGGGGTTGCGGACCGGCTGGAAGAACACGTCGAGGTTCTTCAGCCGGCGCGCGTTCTCGCAGTCCGTGCGAGCCAGCAGCTCGTACATGTTGCGGGTGATCGACTCGCCCGCGGCGGACTCGCCGCCGTGCGGGGTCGCCGTGACCCACGCGAACGCGGGCCGCGAGCCGGCAGCCTCGACACCGACGTCGGTCGAGATCTCACCGGAGCGCACGCCGCGCCAGAAGGCGGCGTCGCCGTCCGGCCCGTCGAGCTTGTCGATGTTCTCCGCGGTGCCGGCGACGTAGAACGAGATGTCGCGCAGGCCGGAGGCCGACTTGCCGAGGTACTTCTTGATCAGCTTGACGCGCGGGTTGGTCGCCGTGGCGGCCACCACGCCGTCCCAGTACTCGTAGATGACCTTGGTCAGGTTGCGGCCGATCGGGGTCGGCGCGCCGCTGCCGTTGGTCGGAGCGCCACCGCCGGCACCCGTCGTCCCGCGGCCGAGCGGGAGCACGGCGTCCGGGTCGGGATGGCCGGCGAACCACGTGTCCCACGTGGGGATCGTGTTGTCATAGCCCAGGGTCGTCGTGCACCCCCGGGGTCCACGTCGGCCTGTGACACCGACGGAGCGACGACGCCCGCAAGCGACGCCACGGCAAGCGCCAGGGCGATGCGACGGAACGACATCAGGAGAACCTCCGGCTACGGGCGGCCGTGTTCAGAACGGTGTTGCCACCGAACGTCACCTTGGCCGAGAAGGACTGGTTGGCGCGCTTGGACGTGACCGAGCGCGAGAAGGTGCAGCGCTTCGACAGCGCGACCTCCTGGTTGAGGATCGAGCGCCCGCTTGCGCTTGATCGTGAGGAGCGACCTTGCCCTTGCAGGCCTGGGCCTTGGTCACGCCGGCGGGGACGCTGAGCGTGCCCTTCAGCGTGCGCTTGAGGCCGCCCTTGACCGCTTCTTGGCGACGCTGACCTTGAGCTTGGCGACGAAGCGCGAGACGACGACGTTGCGGACGGCTTCGACCGTGGCGCCGGGCTTGTCGGTGACGATGATGCGCAGTGCCTGGCCGCCGACGTCCGAGCCCCGCGGGGTGAAGTCGCAGGTGAACGGCGCCGCGGTGATGGTGCAGAGCGTGCGCGAGCCGAGCACGACCGTCGCGGACTTCAGTCCGGCCGGGGCGTCGGCGGAGAACACGATGCGGGACTTGCCGGCGATCGAGCGCGGCCACGAGACGAACGCGACCGAGGGCCGTTCGACGACGCCACGGCGACCGGCGAGCGGTCTTGGGCTCGGGGTCGGGGTGACCTCGCCGCCGACCGTGACGGTCGCGGTCGCGGTGACTACCGGGGTGGCCGTGGCGGTCGGGGTCGGGGTCGGGGTCGTGCAGTCGACCGTGACCGGCGCCGTGGCGCTGGAGGTCTGGCCGGCCGAGTCGGTCGACGACCGCGCTGTAGGTGCGGACGCTGTTGCACGCCGCGTCGGCCGGGATCGTCGCGGACTGCGTGTACGGCGCCACCGTGGCGGTGCCGAGCGTCGTGGCGCCCTCCGCGAAGCGGACCCGCTTGACGCCGAAGTCGTCGGAGGCGCGTCGCGGTCAGCGTGATCGTCGCGCCGCGGCCGGCCGTGGCCGGAGCGGAGAGCGTCACGGCCGGGACCGCGTCGTCGACCGGGATCGGCGCGGTCAGGATCGGGTACTGGCCGTTGGTCGGATCAGACTGCGGGCCGCTGCGGTACGGGAAGAAGTCGACCGAGTTCGAGGTCGTGCCGCCCGAGACGGTCTCGACCGTCGCCGTGCCGTTGACCGGGTTCTCCGGGACCTGCGGGTTCGTGGTCGGCGAGATCGCCGGGCCGGGGTTGGTCATGCGAGTTGAAGCGCAGACCCCACCAGTTGTTCTCGGCCTTGAGCAGGTTGCCCTGGCTCTGCAGTTCGGTCGCGTTCGGGTTGCCGGTGACGGCGGTCGTGCCGTCGGCGGCGACGTTGAGCACGCCGTAGGCGTTGTCGACGATGTTGCTGGTGCCGATGCGCGAGTAGACGACCTGGCCGGTCGCGCTCGCGTACAGGGCGATCTTCGCGCCGACGTAGCGGACGCCCGCGCCGAGCGTGAGGTTCTCGTTGTTCGTCGCGCTGTTGCGCGTCGGGGCGCCGGTGCCGTTGACCAGGTTCTGCGAGATCAGCGAGCTGTCGACCGTCGCGTAGGAGCCGGCGGTGACGCGGAGGCCGTCCTGGCCGAACAGCGGGCCGGTGGTGAGCAGGCCGACGTTGCGGGCAGCTGCCGGTGCCGGCGAAGTTGACGCACTCGGTGCGGCCGATGATCTGGCTGGCGGTGATGACGCCCCAGTTGATCGTGCCGGAGCCGACGAACGGCGCCGCGTCGTTCTGCGCGCCGTCGATCAGGATGCCGATCTTGTTGTACTTGTCGACGCGGGTGCGGTCGATGATCAGCTTGCGTGCGCCGTCGACCGGCGCGAGCAGCGCGTTCGACGTCTGCACGATGCCGATGCCGGGCTGCGAGCCGCGCCAACCGCCGGCGCGCGTGTACGCGTTGTCGCCCTCGGAGGTGACGACGTTCGTCACGCGGCGTGCGGTCGATCGAGCCCTTGGCGTCGAGGAAGAGGATGCCGGCCTCGACGGCGACCTCGCGACCCTGCGGGTCGTAGCCGTCGACGGTGATGCCGGAGATGTTGACCGTCAGCGGCTGCGTCGGGGTGCCGACGACGGCGACGATGTCGCCGACGCCGTTGCGGATGTCCGGCGCGTCCTCGAGGATGCGCCCGCCGACCAGCGGTGCGGCCTTCGGGGTGATCGACACGAGGTCGGCCCCGGCACCCTTCAGCGTGATGCTGTGGGTGATCGTCAGGGCGTTGGTGCCCTTGGCACCCGTGCCCTCGGCGTATTCGCCCTTGCAGACGACGACGGTGTCGCCGTCCTTTGCAGCGTCGACCGCGGCCTGCACCGACGTGTAGGCGGCTGCGGGGCAGTCGGCCTTGTCGTCGTCGACCGTGAACGTTGCTGCATATGCGCCCTGTGCGCAACACAGAACGCCCGCGCTCACAAGCGCGGGTAGCAACCGGTACCTCAACAATCAGCCCCCCATATGTCTGCGCGAGCAGGGAACGCTCACGCTGTGCTCCACTCGCCGCAGATAATGTCGGATCCAAAGACAGCGCACCAGATTTCGCCGTTGACCTTTCTCAACACCTCGTCAGGAAGGAACGTCCAATGCCGGAGTTGCCCGCGGAGGTCCGCAGCCTGCTCGCAGGGCCGAACATCGCCCACCTCGCGACGCTGCTGCCCGACGGCTCGCCGCACTCTGTGGCCGTGTGGGCCGGGTTGGAGGACGATCGCCCCGTGTTCTTCACCCAGGAGAGCTCGCGCAAGGCGCGCAACCTGCGGGCCGATCCGCGGCTGGCGATCTCGCTCGTGGACCGCTCGAACCCCTACGCGACGGGCTGGTTGCGCGGGCGTGTCGTGAACACACTCGATGGTGAGGAGGCGCTCGAGGTGATCGACCGGCTCTCGATGAAGTACACGGGCGAGCCGTTCCCGATGCGCAGCGGCACGGTCTTTGAGATCGAAGTGGACCGCGCCGGCGCCATGACGCTGCCGTTCAGGCCGGTGCCGGATCAGTAGGCGGTCGTCGGTGCGCGGTGGCGCGGGTGCTGCTTGTAGCGCGGGGCGGCGCCGCGCTGCCAGAGCACGTTGTCGACCGCCGTCGCGGTGGTCTTCGCCGGATGGGCGGCGACCAGCAGCTCGACCGCGTGCAGCGCGCAGGCGCGGATCTCGACCTCCTCGGGCGAATCGTGCTCCAGCAGGGTTCCGGCGTCGATCCGGGCCACGAGCTCCGGGTCGAACTCGAGCACCTGATCGATCCGCAGGACGTGCGGGACGAGGTTGTCGGAATACAGCGTCAGCCGGTGCAGGTCGGGCGCGGGCGCCAGGCCCGCGAGCGCGAGGTCGCCCGCGGCGATCTGGGCGCGCTTGAAGAACGGGACCTCGCCGCTCGGATACGGCGAGATGTCGTACCAGGTGGGCCATGATGCGAGCTCGGCGGCGAGCGCTTCGATCGAATCGCCCCCTGCGTTGGCCAGCGCCAGGAAGCTGCCGCCGTGCTCGTGGGTGACCTTGTCTCCGAGCTCTCGCAGGTGGCGCTCGAAGTGGCCCATCAGCACGTGCGCGGGGTCCTGACCGAGGGTTTGAGCGATCTCATCTCTCGTGATGGCGGTCAGCTCGCTCGCCGTCCAGGGCCCGCGGCGGCGCAGGCCCGCCTCGACGGTCCTGAAGCCCGACAGTCCTTGCGGCTTTCTGAGCGTCGGAAACCAGCCGGAGCCGAAGTTGACGGCGTTCAGCTGCAGGCTGAACGCGGCCCGCGTCTCGGCGTCGGCGCCTTCGAGGTCGGGCGCAGGCGGCGACTCGGAGGGCAGAGCGCGCGCGTAGGGCTCGATCGCCTCGTCGATGATGCGCACGCTGCGCGCCTCGGAGGCGACCCGGGCCGCGGCGGCACGGATGTCATCGGTCAGGGTCATACGGGCGTAGTCTCTCGCGTCGGCGCCGCAGCGATGACCGTTCCGGGCTTGATCGAGCCCGAGGTTGAGCCGGCGACCGTCGCCGGTGCTCTCGCCGATCGCTCGGCGCAGGGGCGGGTGCTGCTGCTGAGGGGCCAGGTGGGATCGGCAAGCGCCGCGCTGAGCGCGGCGTGCGCGCGCGGCGCGACGGGTTCGGGGTGCTGCGCGCCCAAGGCGGCGAGCTAGAGGGTTCCACGCCGTGGGCGTTGCGCGCCAGCTGTCGTTGGGTCGCCCGAGGGCGATCGGTTCTGTGGCGCTCACGGGGCTGGAGCTGATGGTGTGGGTGTGGGCGGTGGAGGAGTAGCTGCTGGTGATGTGGTGACGACGTGCACTTGCCGACATTCTCGGTAGCAACTGGGGGTTCGGCGCGGCGGCTGGACGCGCTTCGCTTTGGGTGCTGGTCGACGCTTGTCCGGCGGCCTCCGGAGGCGCTCGCCGCTCGACGAGCTCGCGGGTGTACGGTGGGCGGAGGTCGCGTAGGTAGCCGGCACCGCCGCGTGATGCGGGCGTCGGTTGCTGATCGGCGCGACGGACACGGAGCTGATCGCGAGTGCCATGAAGGACGAGGATGCCGGAGCTCACCTGAGCTTGTCCGCGAGCTCTGGGCGCGCTCCTGTGGGCGCCGGCGACGCGGAGGTCGCCGGCTCGCCCCCCGCGGTGTGGCCTGAGCGGTTCTGGTCGAGCTCGCTTCGATGCCACGGCGGCCGGTAGGCGCTCGTCCACGCGGTCGCGGTCTCGAGTTGTCGCCGGATGTCGGCCTCGTGGCCGGCCTGCTGGGCTGGATAGCTTGGAGGCTGCAGCCGCGTTGGACGGCGTGACGGCGGCGGGAATACTGGTCGGCGACGGCCGCGGGCCACGTAGGACGGGGCGTCGCAACGTGCCTCCGCCGCGTCGTCGCCTGCCGCCCGGATCGTCCTGGGTGAGCTCGGGACCGCCGAGGCCGCGATCCACGATCGCGCGCGCTCGGGCACCTGGAGATGGCGCTGGCCGTCACCGGATCGCCGCACGTGGCGACGACGCTCGCCGCGGCGCTCGGCGCTGCGGGCCGACACAGGTCGACGCGGTCGCGGTGCTCGCGGTGGCGCTCGAGGGCTGCTCGGACCCAGCGCTCGGCGCCCGGCTGGAGGCAGAGCTGGTCGCCGCCGCGCGGCGCGACGTGCGAGTCCACGCGGTCGCCGCCCAAACGCGTCCCGCGGCTGCGCGAGCGATTGGCGGACGTACTCGCCGACGTATTCGTCGAGCGCGGCGAGCTCGACGAGGCCGACCGGCACTTCGCCGAGGCCGGGCTCGATGGTGCGCTGCACGGCACCGACGCCGACCAGCCTGTGCTGTTCGCGCGTGGACGGCTGCGTGCGGCGTCAGGGCCGCTACCTGGAGGCACTGGCCGACCAGCTCGCCTGCGGCGAGGGCCTCGCCGCGTTCGGGATGCGGATGCCGCTGGTGCAGTGGGGCGCCGAGGCGGCGCTGGCCGCCGCGGCGGCGGGGCGTGGGAGACCCAACGGAGCTCGCCGCGCCTCGCCGCGACGCCTGATCCGCGAGCGTCGAGTTACTCGCGCTGTGCCCACGAAACTCGACGCTCGCTGCGGCGACGAGGCTCGGCGGGACCGTCCTCTCCGGCCGCTAGCGTGCTTTGGGCACCTCGTATGCCCGCCGACGCCGCCATCGACGCCCTCCTCGAGGGCCTGAACCCGCCCCAGCGCGACGCCGTGACCCACGGTGAAGGCCCGCTGCTGATCCTCGCGGGCGCCGGATCGGGTAAGACCCGCGTCCTCACGCACCGCATCGCGTACCTGATGCGGACCGGCCAGGCGCGTCCCAGCGAGATCCTCGCGATCACCTTCACCAACAAGGCCGCCGCCGAGATGCGCGAGCGCGTCGAGTTGCTCGTCGGCCGCGCCACGCGGGCGATGTGGGTCATGACCTTCCACTCCGCGTGCGCCCGGATGCTGCGCGCGGACGCCGACAAGCTCGGCTACACCCGCCAGTTCACGATCTACGACTCCGCCGACCAGCGCCGCCTCATAAAGCGTTGTCTTGACGATCTGGACATCGACGTCAAGCGCTTCACACCCCGTGCGATGCAGTCCCAGATCTCCGACGCGAAGAACAAGCTGCGCTCGGTCGAGGACTACCGCCAGCTCGTGGGCTCCTTCTTCGAGCAGACCGTCGCCGACGTCTACGAGCAGTACGAGCGCCAGCTCCACCGCGCGAACGCGATGGACTTCGACGACCTCCTCGTCCGCTCCGTGAACCTGCTCGAGCTCTTCCAGGAGGTCCGCGACCGCTACGCGAGCTCCTTCCGCTGGGTGATGGTCGACGAGTACCAGGACACCAACCACGTCCAGTATCGCTGGCTTCAGCTGCTGACCTCGGAGCACCGCAATCTGGCCGTCGTCGGCGACGACGACAGTGCCTCGTCGAGGGCACGCCGGTCACGATGGCCGACGGCACGAGCAGGCCGATCGAGGACGATCGGAGTCGGGCGACGAGGTGCTCTCCGGCTATGGGAGCGGGCGACTTCCGGCCGCCCGCGGTCACTGACGCGCATCGGTCTCGACGGGCCGATGGCATCGCGATCACGACGCGAGCGGGCGCGAGATCGTCAGCACGCCCGAGCACACGCATTTCGCCGGTTATCGCTCGGCCTGACGCCTCCGCTGTACATGACGTATCTGATGCGCCGACGTGACATGGGCTGTCGCGTTGGGACGACGCGGACGCAGACGACGCGGCCGAGGTCACGTCGTCGGTGTGCAGCGCGAGCGATCACGGAGACGGCCGAGGCGGCCTGGGTCGTCTCCACGCACGAGACGGAGGCCGAAGCGCGCGCGCGGAGGCCGCTGCTCCTCGCGCTACGGCTGCCGACCTCCCGTTCCACGCCGCGGTCGCGCGACAGCGCGCGCATGTCGCGGTCCAGGAGCTAATCGACCGGCGTCTTCGCCGAGCTCGACACCGATAGCGGCGGCCTGCGTCTTCTGCACGACGAGCGGCTATGGCCGAGGATCCGCACCACCTGCTGGCAGGGCCCTCGGCGGAGACGCCGACGCAACGTGGTCGTCACGCTGTGCGGCGACCGACGCGGTCGGACGCCGTTGCACACGGTGTCGCTCGGTGGCCGTGACGACGAGGACGCGAGCCGCCTCGAGGCGGCTGGGCTTGCGGACGTCCGATCGGAGCGTGAGCCGACGAGCTGGCGGTATGAGACCTACGTCAAGACGTTCGCGAGGCTCTCGGCGGTGGCGACGCGGATCGCCGAGGTCCTCGACGTCGACGTGCGGAGCGTCGCGCGCCTGGGAGGTCGACGCGACGCGGCTCACGGCGAGCGCGCTGCCGTTCATCCATGCCTCCTCCGTTCGGCCCGGGCATGGCGATGTTCGACCGAAGACGGCGGCTACGACATCGTCGAAGCGGTCGAGCACGTCGACGCTCGACCGGCCCGTCTACGACCTGGACGTCGAGGGCACGCACAACTTCGTGGCCGGCGGCCTGGTCACCCACAACTCGATCTACGGCTTCAGGGGAGCCGACATCAAGAATATCCTGAATTTCCAGGATGACTACCCCGATTCCCACGTCGTGAAGCTGGAGCAGAACTACCGCTCGACGCAGACGATCCTGGACGCCGCCAACGGCGTGATCGCCAACAACCGCGGGCAGATGACCAAGCACCTGTGGACCGACGTGGGGGAGGGCGATCCGGTCCGGGTCCGCGAGCTGGCCGACGAGCACGCCGAGGCGCGGTTCGTGACGGCGGACATCGAGCGGCTGGTGGACGAGGGCGTCTCGCGCTCGGAGATCGCGGTCTTCTACCGGACCAACGCCCAGTCGCGGGTGATGGAGGACACGCTCGTGCGCCGCCAGATCGCCTACCAGGTGATCGGCGGGACCAAGTTCTACGAGCGGGCCGAGATCAAGGACGCCGTCAACTACCTGACGTTCCTGGTCAATCCACAGGACGGGACGGCGTTCACGCGGATCGCGAACTCGCCACGGCGCGGGCTCGGGCAGACGTCGATGTCGCGCGTGCTCTCGTTCGCCGAGACGCAGGGGATCACGGTGTGGGAGGCGGCGATCGCGGACATCCCCGGCCTCGCGACCGCGGCGCGGCGCTCGCTCGAGCGCTTCATGTCGACGATGCAGCGCCTGCGCGAGCGGGTCGAGAGCGGCGCGCCGGTCGCGCAGGTGCTGCAGGACGTGCTCGAGGAGACCGGCTACAAGGAATCGCTGGAGGCGGAGCGGACGATCGAGGCCCAGGGCCGGCTCGAGAACCTCGAGGAGCTCGTGCGCGTGACGCAGGAGTACGACGCGACGGCGCCCGAGGGCGGCTCGGTCGGCGAGTTCCTGCAGCAGATCGCGCTGCTCGCCGACGCGGACGGGATCCGCGACGACGAAGGCCTCGTGACGCTGATGACGCTCCACAACGCCAAGGGGCTGGAGTTCCCGATCGTCTTCATCATCGGCATGGAGGACGGGACGTTCCCGCACTCGCGCTCGATCGAGGAGGGCAACATCGACGAGGAGCGTCGGCTCGCCTACGTCGGCCTGACCCGCGCGATGCGCGACCTGACGCTGACCTACGCGCGCCGGCGCGGCGCGTTCGGCGGCAGCGCCGGCGGCCCGACGATCCGCTCGCGCTTCCTCGACGAGCTCCCGCGCGAGCTGACCGACCAGAAGGCGCGCCAGGCCGCCGGCTTCCCCGCTCCGGGCCGGATCGCCTCGTGGGCCGGAGCCGCGGCGGCGTCCGCCGAGGCCGCTGACAGCGGCGGCTCGACCTTCCGCGTCGGCGAGGACATCGTTCACGCCAAGCTCGGTGAGGGTGTCGTCACGGGCGTCGAGCCGGGCGGGATCGTCGTCGTGCGCTTCGCCGGTGACGGCAGCGAACGCAAACTGATGGCGGACTACGCGCCGATCCGCCGGCGCTGAGATTCGAACCCCCGGCGTGGGGTTAGCCGCCTCGTCCGGCGGTCTGCCAAGACCTAGCATCGCTGCGGTCCGATGCGCAAGCTCCTTCTCCTCGTCTCCGCTGTCGTCCTCGTCGACACGTCGTTCTACGCGGCCATCACGCCGCTGCTGCCCGACCTGACGGAAGCGTTCGGCCTGTCCAAGACCGGCGCCGGCGTGCTTGCCGCCGCCTACCCGATCGGGACGTTCGTCGGCGGCCTCCCCGGCGGCTGGATGGCCGCACGGGTCGGCGTACGCCCGACGGTGCTGACCGGGCTCGCGCTGATGGTCCTCTCGAGCGTGGTGGTCGCGTTCGCGTCGAGCATCCTCGTGCTGGACCTCGCGCGCTTCGTCCAGGGCGTCGGCGGAGCCGCGTCATGGGCGGGAGCGATGGGCTGGCTCGCCGGCGCCGCTCCGCCCGAGAAGCGCGGGCAGATGATCGGCTCGGCGATGGGCGCCGCGATCGCGGGCGCGCTGCTCGGACCGGTGATCGGCGTCGCCGCCGACCTGATCGGCTTCGAGGTCGTGTTCTGCTCGATCGCCGGGATCGGCGTCGGCCTGATGATCTGGACCCTGCGCACCCCGGCCGCCAAGCCGCTGGGCGACGGCTCGATGCGGGGTCTGCTGAGCTCGCTCGGCGACGACCGGGTCCGCACCGGCCTGTTGCTGGTGATGGTCCCGGGCCTGCTGTTCGGAACGTTGAGCGTGCTCGGCCCGCTCCGGCTCGACGAGCTCGGCGCGACCACGGCCGCGATCGGCGCGATCTGGCTGCTCTCGGCCGCCTTCGAGGCGCTCGTCAGCCCGCTGGCCGGCCGCTTCTCGGACCGCCGCGGGCCGATCGTTCCGCTGCTCGCGGGCCTCGTCGGCGGCGCGATCACCTTTGCGCTGCTGCCCTGGCCCACCGACGCGGTCACGCTCGGCCTGCTGATCGTGATCGGCGCGCCGGTGATCGGCCTGCTGTGGGCGCCCTCGATGGCGATGCTCTCCGACGGCGCCGAGGGCGTCGGACTCGAGCAGGGCCTGGCCTTCGGCCTCATGAACCTGACGTGGGCGACCGGCCAGGCCCTCGGCGACATCGGTGGCGCGCGGCTCGGCGAGGCGGCCGGCGACGAGGTCGCCTACCTGTTGCTGTCCGGCGTCTGTGTCGTCGCGTTCCTGGTCCTGCGCTCGCGCCCGGCCCGCCGCCCCGCCACCGCATGACCGTCACGGGTCACGGTGTGGGTGTGGGTGTGGGTGTCGGTGTCGGCTGACGGCGCGGGTGTCGCGGCGTGCGCGCCGGCGTCGCTGTGGCGGCCGGGGCAGCCGTGGCGGTCGGAGCCGGATTGCGCCGCCGGGGCCGTCGCGGCGTGGACGTCGCGGCGGGGGTCGCGGTCGGCTCGGGCTCCGAGAACTCGCCGGTGACCGGCGCCCGCTCGCGCACGACGCCGCGCACGGGCTTCAGGCGCGGCTTCTGCCGCTTGCGCTTCGCCCCTGACGCGGTCGCGGTCGGCGCCGCCGTCGCGTTCGGGGGAGCGGTGGAGGTCGGCGTCGGCGACGCCGTCGGGGTGGGGGCCGCGGCGCGCTTGTCGTCGCCGGCGGGCGAGGGCGAGGCGGTCGGGGTCGCCGTGCGAGACGAGCGCGGTCTCACCGTCGGGGCGGGCGTGCGCGTCGGCGAAGGGGTCGGCGTCGGGGTTGCGACGACGATCGCCGCGGCGTTGGCACCGGCCGGTTCCGCGGCTCGATCGACCGCGGCGATCCCGCCGAACGCGGCACCGCCGACCAGGACCGCCGCCACGGTCAGCTTGGCCACAACCGCCGAACCGGCGCCACCGGTCGCGGCACCGCCCGTCGAAGCCGCGCCGCCGAGCCCGGCGGAAGCGCCGCCGCCGGCGTGCGCCGCGCCGCCGCCCGTGTGCGCCGCTGCGCCGCTCGCCGCGCCGCCGTTGGCGCCCGCTCCGCCGCCGGCGCCCGTGTGCGCCGCTGCGCCGCTCGCCGCGCCGCCGTTGGCGCCCGCTCCGCCGCCGGCGCCCGCGTGTGCCGCGCCGCCTCCCGCTCCGCCCGCGACTCCGCCCCCGAGCAGCGCTTCCAGCGCGCCCTTGCCGGCGATGGCCGCCAGCACTCCCGCCTTGAGGCCGAGTGCGGGGGCGACGGGCAGGATCAGGGCGAAGCCCGCGCGCTGGCTGGCGACGGCCGTGCGGTAGGCCTGGCAGGGCTCGCAGTGGTTCAGGTGGCGCCGCAGCGGCCCGCGGCGCAGGGCACCGCCGCGCGCGACCGCGAGCTCCTCGCGGATCGTGGCGCACGGTGTCGAGCGGGCGTCGCGCTCGGCCATCAGCTCGGCGCGCGCCTGGAAGACGAGCGCCTTGACCTTCCCCGGCGGGAACGCCGATCGACGTCGCGATCTCGGCCTGGGACATGCCGCCGAGCTCGAACAGCACCAGCGCGGCTCGCTGGTCCTCGGGCAGGCGTCCGAGGTCAGCGACCAGCTCGCGCAGGTCGGCGCGCAGGGCGACGCCGTCGGCAAGCCCGTCGAAGGAGGGCTCGAAGTCCTCCACCGAGACGGCCACCGGCCGCCGGGCGGCCAGGATCGTCTTGCAGCGGTTGCGGGCGATCGCGTACAGCCACGGCTGCACGGTGTCGGGCAGCTGCCCGGAGCGCAGCGCCGCGTGAGCGCGCAGGAAGGTCTGCTGGAGCGCGTCCTCGCCGTCCTCGGCGTTGCCCAGCATGTGCCGGCAGAACGACAGCAACGACCGGTGATGACGGTCGTAGAGCACCTCGAAGGCCGTCTCCTCGCCCGCGCGGACCCGCGCCGCGAGACGCGAGTCGTCGAGCTGATCGAGGCGGCGGGGCATCGTGCGCGATCCAGCCTCCCGGTGCGGGGTTGGGAACACCTTGGGATTTCCCAACCCCGCACGCGCTCGCTATTCGGCGATCGAGACCGTGGCCGACCCGGCGGTCGAGTACGAGCCGTTCGTGCCCTGGGTCTGCAGTTGGACCTTGACCTTGCCGACCTTGTTGGAGTCGAACGGGTCGAGATCGACCGAGAACGAGTGCAGGCCGTTGTCGGAGGCACACACGGTCCCGCCCGAGCGCTCGGTCACGAAGGTCCCGCCCTCGGTCAGGTAGCGGATGTTCATGCGCGAGCACACGCCGGACGAGTTGTTGATCCACAGGGTGCCCGTCAGGTGCGGCGTCACGACGCCGTCGTCGAGCCGCCACGACACGCTGCCGGAGCCGGTCGGCTGGCCCAGCGAGAACGACGAGTTGCCGAAGTCGACGCCGTCCTCGGTGATCTTGACGTTGTCGGAGAACGTGTTGGCGAACTTCGTGGACGACGCGGCGACGAACTCGCCCGTCGCCGTCTGCTTCAGCACGGCGACGTTGACGCTCTCGATCCGGCTGTTCGAGTACGGGTCGAGGTCCACGGAGAACGAGTGGTGAGCGTCGTCGAAGGCGCACACCGTGCCGCCGAAGCGCTCCTGGATCTGCGTGCCGGCGTCGTCGAAGTACCGCAGCCGCATCCGGGCGCAGGTGCCGTCGGCGTCGTTGAGGTGCAGCGTGCCGAGCACGTGCGGGCGGATCGTGCCGCTCTCGAGATGGAAGTGGATCTCGCCGCTGCCGGTCGGCGCGCCGAGGGCGAAGCCCGAGCTGCCGAAGTCGTAGCCGGTCGATGTGAGCTTGACGTCGTCGGTGTCGATCACGACGGCTTGAGCGGAACCGGCGAACAGGCCGGCGGCGGCGAGCGTGATGACGGTGGTCGTCAGCTTCCTGCTGAACATGCTGAGCCCCTTTCGTGGGGGTCGCGGGGTGGTCGGAGGGGAGACCTCCGGCCCCGTGACGAGGTTGGCCGCGAGCAGGAAAGTGGCGCGTCGGCGCTATCTGCCGACGGCGTAGCCCTGCATGCCCCGCGGGTTGGCGGCGCCGCGCAGCAGGCCGTCCGGCGCCCGCGAGACCGCGCTCAGGCGTCCCAGCGACCAGTCGTCGACCAGCACGACCTCGTGCCCGCGCGACCGCAGCGCGTCAACCGTGTCCGCGGGCATCCGGCCTTCGATCTCGACTCGCCGCGGCTCGGCCACACGCGGGTAGAACGAGCTCGGGAAGTGCGTCGTGTGGAACATCGGCGCGTCGATCGCGGCCTGCAGGTCGCGCCCGTACACCGCGTGGGCGAGAAAGAACTCGAGCGACCACTGATCCTGCTGATCGCCGCCGGGGGTGCCGAACGACAGGACCGTCCCGTCGTCGCGCACCGCCAGCGAAGGCGACAGCGTCGTGCGCGGCCGCCGCCCGCCCACCAACGAGGCCGGCAGGCCCTCCTCGAGCCAGAACATCTGCGCCCGCGTGCCGAGGCAGAAGCCGAGCTCGCCAACCGCCGGCGAGCTCTGGAGCCAGCCGCCGCTCGGCGTGGCCGACACCAGGTTGCCGAACCGGTCGGCGACGTCGAGATGGCAGGTGTCGCCTCGCGTCGGCTCGCCCGCGCCCGCGGCGGCGTCCACGGCGCCCGTCCGCACCGTGGGCAGCTTCCCGCCGCGCCCCGGGCGCAGCTCGCCCGAGGCCTGGTCAGCCACGAGCGCCCGCCGCGCCGTCGCGTACCCGGCCGACAGCAGCCGCTCGAGCGGCACCGGCGCCGAGTCCCCGTAGAACGCCTCGCGGTCGGCGAACGCCAGCTTCGCGCACTCGAACACCGAATGGACGTGGTCGACGCCCAGGAACGGCCCAAGCTCGAGCCCGTCGAGCAGTGCGAGTTGCTGCAGGAGCACCGGCCCCTGTCCCCACGGACCGGTCTTGAACACCGTCCAGCCGCGGAAGTCCAGAGACACCGGCGCCTCGAACGTCGCCGAGAAGCCCGCCAGATCGTCACCGCGACAACACGCCCGCATGCGGTGAGCCCGACGCATCCATCGCGGGAACGCCCACCGCGGCCACGAGCGAATCGGCCACGAACCCGCGGTAGAAGGCGTCCCGGGCGGCATCGATCCGCGCCTCGCGCGTCGCGCCGCCCGAGCGCGTGAGCCGCTCGTAGGTGGAGGCCAGAACGGGGATTCCGAAGCCGCGCGCCGACCGCGGGCACAGGACCCCAGACGGACAAGGACGACGACCACGACGGCTCGATCGCCGCGATCGCCCGCACGATCCCGGGCGTCGCGGGGAACCCGGAACGCGCGTAGCCGATCGCGTATTGCGCCACGTCGGCGAACTCGAACGTCCCGAAATCGCGCAGCAGCAGCATCCACGCGTCGAACGCGCCCGGCACGCAGGCGGCGAGATATCCGGTTCCGGGCACCAGCTCCAACCCCAGCGAGCGATAACCCGAGACCGAGGCGGCGGCCGGCGCCGGCCCCTGGCCGCAGAGCACCTGCGGCGCTCCGTCGTGCCACAGGATCAGGGGCAGATCCCCGGCCGGCCCGTTCATGTGCGGCTCGACCACCTGCAGCGCGAGACCGGCTGCCACGGCGGCATCGAACGCGTTGCCGCCGCGCTCGAGCACCGCCATCCCGGCCGCCGAAGCGAGCCAGTGCGTCGACGCCACCATCCCGAAGGTGCCGGAGAGCTCAGGTCGGGTCGTGAATGCCATCACGGGAGACGCTAGCCTCCGGCGCCGCATGACGCTCATCGACGGCAAGGCCATCGCCCAGCAGGTCCGCGACGAGGTGCGCGACGAGGTCGCCGCATGGGTCGCGGAAGGTCACGATCCTCCCGGGCTCGCCACGGTGCTCGTCGGCGACGACGCCGCCAGCGCGATCTACGTCGGCGGCAAGCAGAAGGCGAGCGCCGAGGTCGGGATCCGCGGCTTCGATCACCGGCTCGACCACAGCGCGCCGCACGAGGAAGTCCGCGCGCTCCTGCACGAGCTCAACGCCGATCCGGCGGTCAACGGCATCCTGCTGCAGCTGCCGACGCCGCCGCAGGTCGACGGCTCGGCGCTGACCGAGGAGATCGATCCCGGCAAGGACGTCGACGGGCTGACGCCGATCTCGACCGGCCTGCTGGCCAAGGGCCTGCCGGGCCTGCGCCCGTGCACGCCGAGCGGCGTGATGGAGCTGCTGCGCCGCCACGATGTCGCGCTCGAAGGTGCCGAGGCGGTCGTCGTCGGGCGCTCCGACCTCGTCGGCAAGCCGATCTCGGTGATGCTGCTGGCCGCCAACGCCACGGTCACCACGTGCCACTCGCGCACCCGCGACCTCGCCGCGGTCTGCCGCCGCGCGGACGTGCTGATCGCCGCGGTCGGCGTCCCGGAGCTCATCAAGGGCGACTGGATCAAGGAGGGCGCCGTCGTGATCGACGTCGGCATGAACCGCACCGACGCGGGCCTCAAGGGCGACGTAGAGTTCGAATCCGCCAATGCCCGGGCGGCGTTGATCACGCCCGTCCCCGGCGGCGTCGGCCCGATGACGATCGCGATGCTCCTGCGCAACACCCTCGAAGCGGCGAAGGCCGCCGCAGCCTGATGCGGCGGTTCGAACCCGTGGCGGCCGCCGGCGGCGTGCTGCTGCTGGTCTCGCTGTTCCTGCCCTGGTACGGCCTCCAGAACGTCGCTGCGATCAACGTCAGCGGCTGGCAGGCCTTCAGCTTCACCGACGTGCTGCTGGCGCTGATCGCGCTGCCCGCGATCGCGGTCCCGATCGTCTCGATCACCGCACAGGGCCCCGCAAAGCCGATCGCCGCCGCGGTGATCGCGAGCGCGACCGGCTGGCTGGCCGTGCTGCTCGTCGCCTACCGGCTGCTGAACCCGCCTGGGCCGAACGCGTTGATCGAGCTGCGCTCCGGCGCCTGGCTCGCGCTCGCGGCCGCGCTGATCGCATGGATCGGCAGCTGGCTGACGATGCGCGACGAGTCCACGCCCGGCGCCGTGGTCCCGGAGATCGCGCGCCGCCCGGCTCCTCCGACGAGAGCCGCCTAAGATCACCGACCGATGCTGAGCCGCGATCAGGTCCTCCATGTCGCCCGTCTTGCCCGCCTCGAGCTGACCCCGGACGAGGTCGAGCGCTTCGGCGGCGAGCTCTCCAAGGTGCTCGACCACATCGAGCTGATCGCCGAGCTCGGCGACCTCGACGGGGTCCCGCCGACCTCGCACGTGGTCGACGTCGAGAACGCGCTGCGCGACGACGTCCCCCGCCCCTCCCTTCCGGTGGAGAAGGCGCTACAGAGCGCCCCAGACCCGGCCAACGGCGGCTTCCGCGTGCCGTCGCCTGGAGCGACATGATCGAGCTGACCGCGGCGCAGGCCGCAGCGCGCATCAAGAGCGGCGAGCTCGACGCCGCCGAGTACTTCGAGTTCTACCGGCAGCGGGCCGCGGCGGACGCCTTCAACTCCTTCACCTACGTGGCCGAGGGGACGCCGGAGCTCGACACGGACACCGAGTTCGCGGGCGTCCCGATCGCGATCAAGGACCTCTTCTGCACCGAGGGCATCCCGAGCCAGGCCGGCTCGAAGATCCTCGAGGGCTACCGCCCGCCGTACACGGCGACGTCGGTCAAGAAGCTCACGGCGGCCGGCGCGACGCTGCTCGGCAAGACCAACCAGGACGAGTTCGCGATGGGCTCCTCCACCGAGAACTCCGCCTACGGCCCGACGCTGAACCCGTGGGACACGACCCGCGTCCCCGGCGGTTCGAGCGGCGGAAGCGCGGCGAGCGTCGCCGCGGGCACCGCCCCGTGGTCGATCGGCACCGACACCGGCGGCTCGATCCGCCAGCCCGCGGCGCTGTGCGGGATCGTCGGCCTCAAGCCCACCTACGGCGCGATCAGCCGCTACGGGATGATCGCCTTCGCCTCCTCGCTCGATCAGGCGGGCACGTTCACCCGTGACGTCACCGACTCGGCGCTGCTGCTGTCGGCGATGGTCGGTGCCGACCCGTGCGACAGCACGAGCATCGGCCTGCCGGAGCCGATCAAGCTGCCGAGCAGGACGGACCTGAAGGGCATCCGCCTCGGCGTCCCGGAGGAGCTGAGCGGCGACGGCATCGAGCCCGGCGTGCTCGCGGCCTTCAACGACACGCTCGACAAGGCGCGGGCGCTCGGCGCCACGGTCGAGACGATGCACCTTCCGCACGCCCAGCACGGCCTCGCCGCGTACTACCTGCTGGCGCCCGCGGAGTGCTCGTCGAACCTCGCCCGCTACGACGGCGTGCGCTTCGGCTTCCGTTCCAAGGACGCGCCCGGCGGCCTGCTGGGCATGTACACCAAGACGCGCGAGGAGGGCTTCGGCGCCGAGGTCAAGCGCCGGATCATGCTCGGCACCTACGCGCTGTCGAGCGGCTACTACGACGCCTACTACGGCAAGGCGCAGAAGGTCCGCACGCTGATCGCGCGCGACTTCACGAACGCGTGGGAGCACTTCGACTTCATCGTCACGCCGACGGCGCCGGGCGTGGCGTTCGAGCTCGGCGCGAAGACGGCCGACCCGCTCGCCATGTACCTCAACGACTTCTGCACGGTGCCGATGTCGCTCGCCGGCATTCCCGGGATCTCGATCCCCAACGGGCTGTCCGAGGGACTCCCGGTCGGCTTCCAGATCGCCGGCCCCGCGTTCAGCGAGAACCGGCTGATCGACGCCGCGTACGCGCTCGAGCAGGCGATCGGCTTCGACGGCTCGGGAGCGTTCGCATGAACTACGAACCCGTGATCGGCCTCGAGATCCACGTCCAGCTCAAGACCCGCACGAAGATGTTCTGCGGCTGCGAGCTGAGCTTCGGCGAAGAGCCCAACACGCGCACCTGCCCGGTCTGCCTCGGCCTGCCCGGCACGCTGCCGGTGACCAACGCCCAGGCCGTGATCTACGGGATCATGATGGGGATGGCGCTCGGCTGCGAGATCGCGCCGCGCTCGATCTTCCACCGCAAGAACTACTTCTATCCGGACCTCTCCAAGGGCTACCAGATCTCCCAGTACGACATCCCGCTGTGTCTCGGCGGGAAGCTGGGCGACGTCGCGATCCACCGCATCCACCTCGAGGAGGACGCGGCCAAGCTCGTGCACGTCGGCGAGTCGGGGCGCATCCACGGATCCGACAGCTCGATCGTCGACTACAACCGCGGCGGCACGCCGCTCGCGGAGATCGTCACCGAGCCCGACATCCACTCCGCCGAGCAGGCCCGCGACTGGCTGCAGCTGCTGCGCGAGACCCTGCGCCAGCTCGGCGTCAGCGACGTGAACATGGAGGAGGGCTCGCTGCGCTGCGACGCCAACGTCTCCATCCGCCCCGTCGGCACCACCGAGCTGGGCACGAAGACCGAGCTCAAGAACATGAACTCGTTCCGCTTCGTGATGCAGGGCATCAACGCGGAGATCGCGCGCCAGACCGCGCTGCTGGAGGCCGGCGAGGCCGTCACGCAGGAGACGCTGCACTTCGACCCGGTCAGCGGCCGCATCAGCTCGCTGCGCTCCAAGGAGGAGGCGCACGACTACCGCTACTTCCCGGAGCCCGACCTCGTCCCGCTCGTGCCGACGCCGGAGATGCTGGCAACCGCGAAGGCCGCGATCCCCGAGCTGCCCGCCGAGCGCAGCGCGCGCTACGAGAGCGCCTACGGGCTGCCCGAGGACACCGCGCACCTGTTCGCCTTCGAGCCCGAGTGGGGCGCCTACTTCGAGGCCGCCGCCGAAGGCGCGCCGGACCCCGCGGTCACCGCGATCTGGGTCACCGAGCTGCGCTCCCGCGGCGGAACCGCCGTGGAGCCCGCCTCGCTGGCCAAGCTCGTCACGCTCGTGAGTGCCAAGACCGTCACCGCCGCCGCGGGGCGGACGATCCTCGACAAGCTCGTCGCCGAGGGCGGCGACCCGGCCGAGATCGCCGAGCGCGAGGGCCTGACGGCGATGGAGGACAGCGGCGAGCTCGAAGCGATCGTCGCCAAGGTGATCGCCGAGAATCCGGACGTCGTCGAGCGCATCCAGGGCGGCAACGCCAAGGCGATGGGCGCGCTGGTCGGCCCGATCATGCGTGAGACCAAGGGCCGCGCCGACGGCGGCGAGGTCAACCGCCTGCTGCGCTCAGCGCTCGGTCTCTGAGCCGGCCGGAGGTGCCGGCACGCGGCGACGCGAGCGTCAGCGAGCGTCGCCCGAGTCGTGGACCACCAGGGCGACCTGGACCCGGTTCTCGGCGCCGAGTTTCACCAGCAGCCGCGAGACATGCGCCTTCACGGTCGCGACGCTCATGTGCAGCTCGGCCGCGATCTCCGCGTTCGCGCTGCCGCGGCCGACCGCCAGCGCGACCTCGAGCTCCCGCGGCGACAGGCCGTCGAGTAGGCAACGCGCCTGCTCGCGCCGCGCCGCGGCCTCGCCGTCGCCCGCCACCAGCGCGATCAGCTTGCGCGTGACGCCCGGCGAGAGCGTTCCCTCGCCCGCGTGCACGTGCTCGATCGCGCGGACGATCTCGGCCGGCGGCGTGTCCTTCAGCAGAAACCCGGCGGCGCCCGCCCGCAGCGCCCGCAGCACCAACTCGTCGGCGTCGAAGGTCGTCAGCACGAGCACGGCCGGGGGAGAGGGCTGCGCGCGCAGCAGCCGCGTGGCCTCGATCCCGTCCACGACCGGCATCCGGATGTCCATCAGTACGAGGTCGGGCCGGTGACGATCGACGGCGGCGAGCGCCGCGCGGCCGTCCTCGGCCTCGCCGACGACCTCGATCTGCGCCGCGCCCGCGAGCATCATCCGCAGCCCGGAGCGCACGAGCGCGTCGTCGTCGACGAGCAGGACGCGGATCACGGCCATGGCAGCGTCGCTCGCAGGGCGTAGTCGCCGCTCGGGTTCCGGCCGTGCTCGAGCGTGCCGCCCGCCAGCTCGACGCGCTCGGCGAGCCCGATCAGCCCGCTGCCGCCGGGCAACGGCTGCACCGATACCGCCGAAGGCCGGTTGACGACCTCGACCACGAGCGTGTCTCCGGCGGCCACGGTGACCTCCACCGCGGCGGCGGGCGCGTGCTTGCGCGCGTTGGTCAGACCCTCCTGGACGACCCGGTACGCGGTGCGGCCGACGGTGTCGTCGCCGCCGGAGGCCTCGATCCGCGCGGCGACCCGCATGCCCGCCGCGCGCGACTCCTCGATCAGCGGCCCGATCGCATCCAGCGTCGGCTGCGGCGGCGCGACGCCGTCGGCCGGCTCGCGCAGCACGCCGATCACCTCGCGCAGATCCTGCAGCGCGTCGCGCGCCGTCTCGCGGATCACCGCGGCGGCCGCGGCGATCTCCTCCGGCGGCGCGTCGGGCCGGAACTCCAGCGCCCCGGCATGGACGGAGAGCAGCGAGAGCCGGTGCGCGAGCACGTCGTGCATCTCGCCCGCGATCCGCCGCCGTTCGGCCTCCCGCGCCTGCTCGACGTGTGCGCGCTGCTCGGCCTCGAGCCGGAGTGCCCGCTCGTGGGAACTGCGCAGCAGGTCGCGCTGGCTGCGGGTGAACAGCCCCCAGGCGAGCGCGGCGAACGTGATGATCAGGATCAGCAGCAGTTCGAGGACGAACGACAGCTCATCGTCGGGATAGACGAACGAAAAGACGACCCCCACCACGATCGACAGCGCCGTGATGGCGACGATCTCGCGCCGCGTGCCGCGGATCGCGATGTTGAAGTACGCCGCGAGGCCCGCGCCGGCGGCGAACGCGGAGACCGCCCCCGGGATGATCGCGATCAGCGCGACGGCCAGCGGCCAGCGCCGCCGCCACCACAGCGACACCAGCGCGACCGCGCCCAGCAACAGGTCCCAGAACGCGAGCTCGGGGGAGTGCTGGTCCTCGCTGTCGGCGAACACGAAGACCCCGATCGCCAGCGCCAGCACGAAGATCGTCACGTCGACGATCCAGTCGCGTGCCGAGCGCTTGGCTCCGGGCTCCTCGAGCAGCCCGCCCGGGAGCATCTGCCAGCGCGAGTCGCTCATGGCGGCCAGCGTACGCACCGGCGGGGCGGGCGACCCCCTACCGAAGTCGATCCCGGCGTCGACCGGCGGCGGTGGTGGCGAGCGCCACCGCGCTCGATGCTGAGCGCCATGATCGAAGCGACTCAGCTCACCAAGCGCCTCGGCGGGCGCAACGTGGTCAGCGACGTCTCGTTCCGCTGTGAGCCCGGCACGGTGACCGGTTTCCTCGGACCGAATGGGGCGGGCAAGACGACGACGATGCGGATGCTGGTCGGGCTCTCCGACCCCGAGACGCGGCAGCTCGACGGTGCTCGAGCGGCCCTACCGTGAGCTGGAGAACCCCGGCCTCCGCGTCGGCGTCCTGCTCGACGCGAGCGCCCAGCACCCGGGCCGCCGCGGCCGCGAGGCACTCGCCGTCAGTGCCCAGATGATGGGCGTCGACCCCGGGCGTGTGGACGAGCTGCTGACGCTGGTCGGGCTCGACAGGTCCGCCGCTCGCAAGCGCGTGAAGCAGTACTCGCTCGGCATGCGCCAGCGGCTCGGCCTCGCGCACGCGCTGCTCGGCGACCCCGAGGTGCTGATCCTCGATGAGCCCGCCAACGGCCTGGACCCCGAGGGGATCCGCTGGATGCGCGGCCTGCTGCGCGACTTCGCCGACCGCGGCGGCACCGTGCTGCTGTCCTCGCACCTGCTGCTGGAGGTCGAGGCGGTCGCCGATCAGCTGCTGATCATCGGCAACGGCCGGATCGTCGCCGACGGCTCGCGCGAGGAACTGCTGGCGGGAGCCGGCGTGCTGGTCCGCGCGACCGACGGCGAGGTGCTCGCCGCGGCCCTGAAGGCCGCCGATCTCGACGCCACGCGCGTCGAGGACGGCACGTTCATCGTCGACGCCGAGGCGGAGGCGGTCGGCCGCGCCGCGCTGGAGGGCCGCGTCGTGCTCACCCACCTCGGCCCGTCCGAGGGCGCCGGCCTCGAGCAGCTCTTCTTCGACCTCACGGAGTCCCCCGCATGAACCCCTCCTTCGCCCGCCTGACCGGCGTCGAGCTGCGCAAGATGGTCGACACCCGCGCCGGCTTCTGGCTGCAGCTGACCGTCGCGGTGATCACGCTCGCCGCGATCGTGATCATCTGCATCATCGCCGACCCCGACGAGGTCAGCTTCCGCGACCTGCTGGCGATCGGGGTCACGCCCGGGGCGATCCTGCTGCCGATCGTCGGCATCCTGCTCGTCAGCTCGGAATGGTCCCAGCGCACGGCGCTGATCACCTTCACGCTCGTGCCCAAGCGCATGCGGGTGATGGGCGCCAAGCTCGCGGCCGGCATGGTGCTCGGCGTCATCCTGATCGCCATCGCGCTGGTGCTCGCCGCCGTGGCGATCCTCGCGATCGGCGGGGACTGGGATTTCGACGCGGTCATCCTCGGCCAGACCTTCGTGCTCGTCCTCGCCGCGATGCTCACCGGTATCGCCTTCGGCGCGCTGTTCCTGAGCTCGGCGCCCGCGATCGTCATGTCCTTCGTGCTGCCGCTCGGCTGGGCCGCGCTCGGCTCGATCCGCTGGCTCAGCGACGCCGCGCAATGGCTCGACACGACGCGGACCACCGAGCCGCTGCTCGAGCGCACCCTCACCGGCGAGGAGTGGGCGCAGCTCGGCACCTCGATGGCGCTGTGGCTCGTCCTGCCCCTCGCGATCGGCCTCTGGCGGATCGCGAAGGGCGAGATCAGATCGACCTAGTTCAGACGCGAGAGCAGGCGAGCGTCGCCGAACGCGTCAGCGGGCGCCAGCTCCGCGTGCGCGGGGCAGCTCACAAGCGTGAGTACAGCTCGACGATCAGCTGCTCGTTGACCGGCGCGTTGATGTCCGAACGCACCGGTAGACGCAGCACCTTGCCCTCGAGCGCGTCGAAGTCCGTCTGCAGCCAGCCGCTGACGACGCCGGTCAGCTCGGTGCTGGCGGAGGCCGCCTCGCGCACCGGGCCGCGGATCGCGACCGCATGACCCGGCTTGACCAGGAACGACGCGATGTCGACCTTCTTGCCGTCCACGGTCACGTGGCCGTGGTTGACGAACTGGCGGGCCTGGGCGCGCGTGCCGGCGAAGCCCAGCCGGTAGACGACGTTGTCCAGCCGGCGCTCGAGCAGCTTCAGCAGCTCCTCGCCGGTGACGCCTTCACGTGAGGCGGAGGCCGCCTTGACGTAGCGGCGGAACTGCTTCTCGCGCACGCCGTAGTAGCGCTTGGCCGTCTGCTTGGCGCGCAGCTGCGTCTGGTAGATCGAGGGCTTGCGGCGCCGGGCCTGGCCATGCTGTCCGGGAGGGGCGTCGCCGCGGCGCTCGAGCGCGGACTTGCCGTTGAGGGCGCGCTCACCCTTCAGGAAGAGCTCGACGCCCTCGCGGCGCGAGAGCTTTTCTACCGGTCCGGTGTGGCGCCCCATCGTTCTCCTACTGTTGCGGTCGGAATTACTTAGGGCAGCCTAACACTGGCGGCCGGCATGGGGTCCAGACCCCATAGAGCCCGATCTGGACGTTCGTCGGATTCAGTTAATGCCGTCCGGCGAGGAACATCCCGTTCATGGGTCAGGTCATCGCATTCCCCGACAAGCGCAGCGCCAAGCCTTCGGTGGTCTCCGCTGACCGCCGGGCCGCCTTCATCACCGGCCTGTGCGCGATCACGTACCTGCTCGGGTTCTTCATCGCCGGCCCCATGCTGGCGATCTACACCGTCGGTTTCGCGACGACGTCGCACCCCGTGTCCGCCATCACCTGTGTCGCCGGCCTGCTGGTCGTCTGGCCGATCACGCGCTTCGCCTACAAGCGCATCTAACCGCGGTACATAGCTCCCCCCACGCTCGACCCGGCCCCATGCCGGGTCGTGGCGTTTAAGCGCGCGTTCCGCGGGCGAGCCGCGGCGCGGCGGCGCTCGGGCGGCCGAGGAAGTAGCCCTGGCCGAGCCCGGCCTTGAGCTCGCGCAGCGCGGCGAGTTGCTCCGCGGTCTCGATGCCCTCGGCGATCACCTCGAGCTCGAGCGTGCGCGCGAGGTCGACGATCATCCCGACGAAGGAGCTCTCGCGGCGGCCCGTGCCGAGGCCGTCGACGAACGGCTTGGCGATCTTGAGCGTGTCCAGCGGCAGCGAGTGCAGGTAGGACAGCGACGAGTAGCCGGTGCCGAAGTCGTCGAGCGCGATCTTGACGCCCAGCGCGCGCAGCTCGTGGAAGCGCTCCACGCCGGCGGCGGCGACCAGCTGGCTCTCGGTGATCTCGACCACCAGCTGGCAGGGATCGATCCCCGCCGCCTCGATCGAGGCGAGCACGTTGTCGACCAGGCCGGGATCGCGCAGCTCGGCGACCGACAGGTTGACGTGCATCCGCAGCGGCTCGACGTCGGGATCGGTCTCGGCGTCCTGCCAGCGGCGTGCCTGCATGCAGGCCTCGCGCATGACGTGGCGCCCGAGCGGCACGATCAGCCCGGTCTCCTCGGCGAGCGGGACGAATTCGGCGGGCGGCACGAGGCCGCGGACCGGATGCTCCCAGCGCACGAGTGCCTCGGCGGCGACGATCCGGCCCGTGTCCAGGGCGACGATCGGCTGGTATTGGACGATCATCTGCTTGCGCTCGATCGCTTTCGCAAGTTCTTCCTTGAAGTCGTGGCGGCGCAGGATCGCGGCGGCCATCGATGGCTCGAAGAGCTCGAAGCGCGCCTTGCCCTTGGATTTGGCCTGGTACATCGCAACGTCGGCGTTGCGGATCAGCTCGTCGCCGTCGCCGCCGCTCTGGTTGGAGCTCGCGAGGCCGACGGACAGGTGTACGGAGACGAGCTCGGTGCCGGCCTCGACCGGGAGCTCGAACGCCTTCAGGATCCGGCGCGCGACGGCGCGGCCGTCGATCAACGGGTCCTCGACGCGCGGGATCATCACCGCGAACTCGTCGCCGCCGAGGCGGGCGACCGTGTCCTCGGGGCGGATGCACCCGCGCAGGCGCTCCGCGACGGAGACCAGCAGGGCGTCGCCGACGCCGTGGCCGAGCGAGTCGTTGACGGTCTTGAAGTCGTCGACGTCGACGAACAGGACGGCGACCTGGCCGTCGTCGCCGAGCTCCTCGCGCACGCGCTCCATGAACAGCGTGCGGTTCGGGAGGTCGGTGAGCGGGTCGTGGTAGGCCTGATGGTGGAGCTGGTCCTGCAGCGACTGAAGCTTGTTGACGGCCTGCTCGAGCCGGTCGTACTGCAGCGCGACGGCGGCGTTGTTGGCCAGCGCCTCCAGCAGGCGCAGGTCGTCGGCGCCGAAGGAGCGCTCGAGACCGACGCGGTTGGCGAGCATGATCGTGCCGATCGTGCGCTCCTCGCCGGGGAGCATCGCGATCATCGCGTGGCGGATGCCGCGGGCCTGCATGTGCGCGCGCAGGTGCGGGGAGCCGAAGGGCGGGGTGAGCGAGACGACGGGCGAGTCGGCGTCGACGAGCCCGGCGAGCTCCTCGGCGACCGCGTGGTCGGTCGGCTCCATCGTCACGCGGTGATCGCCGGGGCCGTGCGTCGTACGCAGCGGGTCGCCGTCGCCGGTGAACAGCAGCACCTCGGCGACGTCGGCGTTGAAGGCCTCCAGCGAGCGGGCGAGCAGGGCCTCGAGCGCCTCGGCGACCTCGGGCGAGCGGCTCAGCGTACGGTTGGCGTCGTAGAGGAACTCGAGCCGCTCATGGCGCTGGCGCTCGGAGATGTAGGCGCGGTAGACGGCGAAGACGGTCAGCGCCGGGACCAGCAGCACCGGGACGGCGCGGGGGTCGGTGGCGACGACGAGCGCGGCGGCGATCGCGATCGACGCGTTGATCAGGGTGACCAGCGCGTCGGTGGCGAACATCTGGCCCAGCATCTGCGGCTTGAGAT
This sequence comes from uncultured Solirubrobacteraceae bacterium, assembly GCA_963848475.1. GTDB lineage: Bacteria > Actinomycetota > Thermoleophilia > Solirubrobacterales > Solirubrobacteraceae > Solirubrobacter. Next base: position 121,249 of record CAWKDW010000021.1, read on the forward strand.
TGCCCTCGGCGATCGCGATCGCGCCGCCGAGCAGCACGATCGTCAGCGCGCCGCTGGCCAGCGTCGCGATGTAGAGGCCGACCCAGGTCTCGGGCTGCAGCGCGTCGGCGTCGCCGGCGATCAGGTACAGGATGCCCGCGGCGACGGTCGCGGCGAGCGCGAGCTGGGCGAGGTTGAAGCAGAGCTTGACGATCTCCAGCCGGCGGACGAGGCCCCAGACGATGCCGGTGCCGATCAGCGCGCCGAGCACGAACTCGTCGCCGCCGGCGAACACCAGGCCGAAGACGAACGGCAGGTCGGCGAGCGAGAAGGAGTGCGCGCTGCGGCGGAAGCGGACGTGGACGACGCAGATCTCGGCCCCGGCGAAGCCGAGCGCGACGGCCCACCAGGGCAGATGCGGCGTCGCGTGCGGCGCGTCGCCGTGGGTGAAGAGCGCCCAGGCTCCGGCGGCGAGGACCGCGAGGGCGATCACGTAGAGCCAGACGAAGACCTCGCGCGCCGGGAGTCTAAGGCGACGTTCGCTGTTCGTCGTTTCGACCATCTACGCCCGTAGTCGGCGCGCCAGGATGATTCCTTGACCGTTGAGGTGTCCAGAATCGGGCGTAAAGTTCCAGTCATGGCACGGCTGATCCGTATGGACAACACTGGGCACACGACCGTGGCGGAGTGGACGAGCGCCGATCCGTCGTCGGTCGAAGCTGCCGTCAAGGCGCTGCGGGACGAGCTCGACCGGGGCTACTACGCGGTCGTCAATCACGGCGAGGGGCGCGCCGAGCAGGTCGACTCGCTCCCGCTCGACGCCGAACTGGTGATCCTCCGGCGCCCGATCGCCGGCGGCTGAAGCCCGCCCGGTCGCCATGCTCCCCGAGACCGCGGCGGTGCCCTGGCGGCCGCGCATGGACGCGGGGCGGCTGCGGCTGATCAGCCGCTCGTGGACGGCCTCGACCGTCGTGCAGGCGGTGCCGATGCTCGCGACCGCCGTCCTGTTGCTCTTCCTGGATCCCGTGACGATCCCGGTCGGGCTGATCCTGCTCGTCCACGCGTGGGCGATCCCGGAGCTCTATGCCAACCGCGGCGCGAAGGTGGTCAAGCCGAAGCCGCGTTCCGGCGCCGCCGCCGAGGCGACCGCGCTCGGGCTGCTCGGGGACCTCGTGGGTCACGACGCTCGGGAGCTGCACGCGCGTACCGGTCTGGTCATCGAGCGCGGCGCGCTCGGGGTGTGGCTGGTGGGGGAGGCCGGCGCGCTGCTGGTGCGCGGCCGCGGGCGGCGCGTGCACTGCTGGTGCGTGCGCGCCACCGATCCCGCGTTGCCGTCATCGGATCGCATCGCGCACCTGCTGCTCGCCCTGCGCGCCGACGAGCAGGGCTTCGCGACCGTCGCCAACCACGCCTTCGCGGGCGCGCGCTGGCGGGTCCGGCGGCGGCTGCCCGCCCGAGTACGCCCGGCTTTGTCGGCTGCCGCCAAACTCGACCGAGTGGATAGCCGCACCCGGTGAAGATTCAGCACACGGTCCATGCGTTTCGGGCCTGGGACGAGGCACCATGCTGGTCATGACCTCCCCAAGCGTCTCCCTCTCATCCGCCGGGATCCCGGTCCGCCGCCTCGCCCTTGTGCCGACCCGCGGGCGCTCCGACGCCTCGGTCCGCCGCTACCGGCTCGCCCGCCTGCGCCTCGAGGACCGCGAGGTCGCTCGCGCCGAGCGCTTCGCGCACCTCAAGCGCTCACATGATTAACAGGGGTTGAGCGAACCGAGGTACATTGCCCCCTATGGGTAACTCCTCTTCGCTCAGCTCGCTCGCAGTCAAGGCCATCGCCGTGGTCGTGGTGATCATGGTCGCGATCTTCCTCCTGAAGGTGGTCGTCGCCGCGGTCGCCGGCTTCGTGTCGCTCCTGTTCGGCCTGGCAGTCCTCGCGGTCGTCGCCTACGCCGTGCTCTGGGCCGTTCGCAAACTGTGATCTACCTGCTGGTCGCGCTGTGGTTCGGCGTCGCGACCGGCATCGTGGGCCGGATCCGCGGCTCCTCCTTCTGGATCTGGTTCCTGATCGGCGCCGTCGTGCCGGTGCTCGGACTGCTCGTCGCGCTCGCATACCGCTCCGAGCGCGACGAGGTACGCCGCCAGTGCCCCGGCTGCGGCAAGCTGGTCAAGCTCCATGACGCGATGTGCATGCGCTGCGGAACCGATCTGGACTTTCCCGAGGTCGGGGTCGAGCCAGAATCGGCCGCTCTCGGGCGCCGATAGACTGGGCTTGCTGTCCGTTTGTCGTAAGAAAAAGGAGCTGAATCGCCGATGATGCGTGCCGTCGACGCCATCATGGAGTGCCTCAAGGCCGAAGGCGTGGACGTCGTATTCGGGTATCCCGGCGGCGCGAACCTTCCGACCTACGACGCATTCGTCGACGCGGGCATCCGGCACATCCTCGTACGTCACGAGGCCGGCGGAGGTCACGCCGCCGAGGGCTACGCGAAGGCGACCGGCCGCGTCGGCGTCGTGTTCGCGACCTCCGGCCCGGGCGCGACGAACATCGTCACGCCGCTGACCGACGCGATGATGGATTCCGTGCCGCTGGTGGCCTTCACCGGCCAGGTGCGCACCGAGCTGCTCGGCACCGACGGCTTCCAGGAGGCCGACACCTTCGGCATCACGATGCCGATCGTCAAGCACTCCTTCGTGATCCAGCACCCGTCGGAGATCCCGCGCGCGGTGCACGAGGCCTTCCACATCGCCCGCACCGGGCGCCCTGGGCCCGTGCTGATCGACATCCCGCAGGACCTCAGCCGCGCCGAGATCGACTACCAGCCGGTCCAGGACGTACACCTGCCCGGCTACCAGCCGACGGTCGAGGGCAACTCCAAGCAGATCCGGCTCGCGGCCAAGGCGATGGCCAACGCGCGCCGCCCGGTGCTCTACGTCGGCGGCGGCGTCGTCAACGCCGACGCGTCGGACGAGCTGCGCGAGCTCGCGCTCGACGGCCGCCTGCCCGTCACCTGCACGCTGATGGGGCTCGGCGCCTTCCCGGCGCCGCACGAGCAGTGGCTCGGCATGCTCGGCATGCACGGGACGCGCACGGCCAACTACGCGATGGACGAGGCCGACCTGATCGTCGCGGTCGGCGCCCGCTTCGACGACCGGATCACCGGCAAGCTGTCGGAGTTCGCGCCGCGGGCCAAGTTCATCCACATCGACATCGACCCGGCCGAGATCTCCAAGAACGTCCCGGCGCACATCCCGATCGTCGGCGACGCGAAGAAGATCCTCACGAAGCTGGTGGCCGAATACCGGGCGCTTGAGCCCGATCAGGCCCGGCTCGCCGGCTGGTGGGAGCGCATCGACCACTGGCGCGCCCAGTACCCGCTGCGCTATGACGACTCGGCCGACGGCGAGATCAAGCCGCAGTTCCTCGTCCAGGCGCTCTACGAGGCCACCAACAACGGGGACTGCATCCTGTCCTCCGACGTCGGCCAGCATCAGATGTGGGCGGCGCAGTACTTCAACTTCTCCGAGCCGCGCCGCTGGATCAACTCCGGCGGGCTGGGGACGATGGGCTTCGGCCTGCCGGCCGCGATCGGCGCCGCGGTCGCGTGCCCGGACATCCCGAGCGTGCTGCTGACCGGCGACGGTTCCTTCCAGATGAACATCCAGGAGCTCGGGACCGCGCGCCAGTTCGACATCCCGGTCAAGTGCGTGATCATGGACAACGGCTACCTGGGCATGGTCCGCCAGTGGCAGGAGCTGTTCTGGGATCGGCGCTACTCCAACGTCGACATGGGCTCATGGCCCGACTGGGTCAAGCTCGCCGAGGCCTACGGGGCCCACGGCGTGCTGCTGACCGAGAAGAAGACGCTGGTCGACGACCTGCGCGCCGCGCTCGCCACTCCCGGCCCGGTCGTGGTCGACGTGAAGGTGACGCGCGAGGAGAACACGTACCCGATGATCGCGCCGGGCGCCGCTGCCCGGGAAATGGTGGGCTGAGGCCATGGGTGAACCGGCTACGAAGGAGATCCTGTCGCTCGAGGAGCTTGAGGCTTCCGTCGGGCTCCGGACGGGGCGCAAGCACATCCTCTCGATCCTGGTCGAGAACAAGCCCGGCGTGCTGACCCGCATCGCGGGCCTGTTCGCGCGCCGCGGCTTCAACATCGACACGCTCGCCGTCGGCCCGACCGACGACCCGACGCTGTCGCGCATCACGCTGACCCTCGACGGCGCGATGCACCCGATCGATCAGGTGACCAAGCAGCTGCACAAGCTGGTCAACGTCATCAAGATCCGCGATCTCGAGCCGACCGAGACGGTCGCCCGCGAGCTCGCGCTGTTCAAGGTCTCCGCCGACGCCTCCACGCGCGCCGAGGTGATGCAGATGGTCGACATCTTCCGCGCGAAGATCATCGACGTCTCGCGTCGCTCCGTGACCATCGAGGTCACCGGGTCCTGGGACAAGATCGAGGCCTTCGAGCGCATGGTGCGCCCGTTCGGGCTGATCGAAATGGCGCGCACGGGCGAGATCGCGATCTCGCGCGGGCGCGGCGAGACCTGACGGGCTGCCCGACCGCGTGACGGTCGACCAGCTCACGCCCGCCCCCGGCGGCCTCGCCGTGGACGAACCCGCTCTGCGCACTCGCGCGGAGCGGGCGGTTCGCCGGGCCCGCCGCTCCGGTCGCCCGGTCCTGCTGGGATTGACGGTGCGCGTCGCCTCCGCCGTGGACCCGAGCGCCGTCGTCTTCGCGTCGCGGGCCGAGGGCGAGGACTGGTTCTGCTTCGAGCAGCCCGACCGCGACGGCTCAGCGATCGCCGCCCTCGGCACCGTCGCTCGCCTGCAAGCGAGCGGTTCTGACCGCTTCGCCCGCGTGGCGGCCGCCTGGCGCGAGTACACCGCGGACGCGGTGGCCGACGCCCCGGACGGTCCGCCTGGCGCGGGCCTCGTCGCCGTGGGCGGCTTCGCCTTCGCGCCCGACGGCGGCAAAGCGCCGCACTGGGCCGGGTTCGCCTCCGCCGACCTGATCGTCCCCGAGGTCGCGCTGGCGCGCCGAGGCGACGACGTCCGGCTGACCCTGGCGGCGCTGGCCGCGCCCGACGACGTTCCCGAGGAGCTCGCCGCGCGGCTTGCCGCTCGCGCCGGCGCGCTGCGCCTGGATCCGCTGCCGATGCTCGATCCCGCGCCGGTCGGCCGCTTCCGGGTCGACTCCGTCGCCCCGCCCGAGCACTACGAGGGCGCGGTCGCCCGCGCCGTCGAGCGCATTCGCGCCGGCGCATTCGAGAAGATCGTGCTCGCGCGCGAGGTCACCGTCCAGGCGCCGAGCGCCCACGACGCCGCCGCGGTCTTCGGCGTTTTGCGCGCGGGCTTCGCGTCCTGTTACGTCTTCTGCGCCGGCCGTGGCGACGCGGCCTTCGTCGCCGCCTCACCCGAGCTGCTGATCCGCCGCGACGGCCACCGCGCCCAGACGGTCGCGCTGGCGGGCTCCACGCGCCGCTCCGCCGACCCCGCCGTCGACGACCACCTCGGCGAGCAGCTCCTGCACTCCGACAAGGACCGCGAGGAGCAGGCGATCGTCGTCCGCCGCATCGCCCGCGCGCTGCGCCCCCACGCCGTCTGGGTCGCCGCCCCCGACGAGCCCACCCTGATCAAGGTGGCGAACATCCAGCACCTGGCCACCCCGATCCGCGCCCAGCTCACCAACCCCTTGAGCGCGGTCGAACTGGCCGGCCTGCTGCACCCGACGCCCGCCGTCGGCGGAGAGCCGCACGCGGCCGCCGCGCCGCTGATCCCGGCTCTGGAGGGCCTGGACCGCGGCTGGTACGCGGGCGCCGTCGGCTGGACCGACGCCAACGACGACGGCGAGTTCTGCGTCGCCCTGCGCTGCGCCCTTCTGCGAGGCCACGAGGCGCGCCTCTACGCCGGCGTCGGCGTCGTCCGCGACTCCGACCCCGCCGCGGAGCTCAACGAGACCGAGATCAAGCTCGGCGCGCTGCTCCCGATCCTCTCCGGCTAGCGATCCTCGCCAAGCAAGCGGGGTTCGCCCACTGCTTCGGTCGCCTGGAGATCGCGTCGCGGATCTCCTAGAGCCCCAGGCGCTTTCTCCACCGCTTTCCGGCGCGGCTGAGGCTCGACTGTGTCTTGGCGAGGGTGCCGGCCTCGGCGGGCAGGTCGGCGGCTTCCACGGCGTCGATGGTGAGCGTGACGCGGAGGTTGGTGATGCGCGCGACCTCGGGGGCGTCGACGAACAGACGGCCCTTGTCGGTGTTGAACACGATGCCGTCGAAGATGTGCTCGCGCGCGTTGTCGAGCGCGCGATGGACCGTGCCGAGCTGGATGCCGTCGGCGGAGAACACCGGGACGCCGCGGGGCAGCGCCAGGTAGCTGATCGCGTGCTCGGCCTCGTCGCTCACGCGATCAGTCGGCGGGACGTCCCGCCCGGCGCCAGACGTCGAGGACTTCGCGCACCGAGGCGGTGCGGTAGGAGATGCGTGAATCGAGTGGGCGCAGGACGAGCTCGAAGCGCCCGGTCTCGAGCTGTTGGAGCTCGGTGACCAGCGCGTGGAAGCGGCGGCCGCGCTTGTCGATCTCCACGATGTCGCCCGGGCCGATGCCCTTGGACGTCGTGCGGCGCGTGGAGGGGGCGGACGGTGCGACCGCGAGCAGGGTGGTCTGGGCGTCCGGCATCGCGCGGGAAGCTACGTGGCGGCTCGGACGGACTCCCAGACGCGCCGGTGCAGCTCGACGTTCTCGTCGCGGTCGGTGCGCACGCAGATGATCGTCGTGTGCTCCGCGGCGAAGGCGTTCTCGAGCGCGATCCGCAGCGATGGGACGTCGGCGGCTCGCTCCCACCCGAGTCCGTAGAGCGTCGCGGCGTGCTTGAAGTCGAGCCCGTGCGGCGTGGCGATGTGCTCGACGTAGTCCGCGCCCTCGCGCGAGGCGGGCAGGAAGCCGAAGATCCCGCCGCCGTCGTTGTCGACCAACACGATCACGAGCTTCAGCCCGAGCCGTGAGGCGGCCAGCAGCCCGCCGATGTCGTGCGCGAGCGCGACGTCGCCGATCAGCAGGACCACGGGCTGGCGGGCCGCGGCGGACACGCCGAAGGCGGTCGACACGGTCCCGTCGATGCCGTTCGCGCCGCGGTTGGAGAGCACGCGGAACGGGGTCTCGCGGGTGGGGAAGAACGTCTCGACGTCCCGGATCGGCATCGAGGAGGCGACCACGAGCGTCGCCTCGGGAGGCAGCAGCGAGCCGAGTTCCGCGGCGACCCGCGGCTCGGTCAGCCCGGTCGGGCCGACGACGTCGGCGATGGCCTTCGCCGCGGCGCGGTCGCCTTCGCGCCAGCGATCGAGCCACGCGGCGGTCTTGGCCTTGCGCGGCAGCGTCTTCGCCAGCTTCTCGAGCGTCGTGCGCGGATCGGCGCCCACGATCGTGCCGACCGCGCCCGCCGGGTCCTGCCAGGCTCCGTCGGGGTCAAAGGACACTTGCAGAGCGTCGAGCCCCGCGAGCCAGGCCCGCAGCGGCTTGGAGGTCGGGAGATCGCCCACGCGCAGCACGAGCTCCGGCTGATGCGCGCGAGCCCACTCTTCGTTGCGCAGCAGCGCGTCGTAGTGGGCGATCGCCGCGGCGCCGCGGCGGGCGCCGGAGAGCGGATCGGCGAGCAGCGGCGCGCCGGCCTTCTCCGCGAACGCCGCGAGCGCCGCGCCGAGCCGCGGGTCCCGCTCCGAGCGGCCGGCGACGATCAGCACGCGCGGGCGCTCCCGCAGCTCGTCCTCGAGCCCGTCCATCAGCGAGGGCGCCGCCTCGTGCAGGGTCCGCGGCCGGGTCACCCACGGCCGGCCGCCGGCGCGGCCGGGCGCGATCTCCACGTCCGGTACGCCGTCTTCACCGTCCGGGAGCAGCGGCTCGCGCAGCGAGAAGTTGATGTGGACCGGCCCGGGCCGCCCCTCGACGGCCGTCCAGAAGGCCCGGCAGGCGAGCTGGCGCAGCCAGCGGATGCGCGCCGCGCTGGCGGGGTGATCGTCGACCTCGAAGTACCACTTGGCGGCGCTGCCGTAGAGCTTGACCTGATCGATCGTCTGCCCGGCGCCGACGTCGCGCAGCTCCGGCGGACGGTCGGCGGTGAGGATCAGCAGCGGGACCGCGGCCTCGTGCGCCTCGATCACCGCGGGGGCGTAGTTCGCGGCCGCGGTGCCGGAGGTGCAGGCCAGCGCGGGCGGAACCCCGGTCGCCTTCGCCAGGCCGAGGGCGAAGAACCCGGCGCAGCGCTCGTCGATGTGGGAGGTCGCGCGCAGCCTCGGCTCGCGCGCGAAGGTCAGCACCAGCGGCGTCGAGCGCGAGCCGGGGGAGGTGCAGGCGTCGCGCAGGCCGCAGCGGACGAGCTCGTCGACGAAGGCACGGAGGCCGAGGTAGGTGTCAGTTCCGGGCATGATTGGGCGTGGATGCTTCCTGCGCTCGTCCTCCTGCATGGCTTCACGCAGACCCGCCAGAGTTGGCGGCGGACGGCCCAGGCGTTGGCGGGACGCTATCGCGCCGTGGCCCCGGACCTGCCCGGCCACGGTCAGGCGAACCGCCGGACGGCGAGCTTCGACGCCTGCGCCGCCTACGTCCGGGCGCTCGCCCCGGCGGACACGTTCACGCTCGCGGGCTACTCGATGGGCGGCCGCATCGCGCTCCACAGCGCCCTCACGCTGGGGCCGGAGATCGTCACGCGGCTGGTCCTGATCGGCGCGAGCCCGGGTCTCGCCGATCCTGCCGAGCGTGCCGCCCGCCGGACGGCCGACGATGCGCTCGCCGCTCGCATCGAGACGCTGACGATCGAGGACTTCGCGGCCGAATGGGGCGCGCAGCCGCTGTTCGCCGACCAACCGCCGCGCGTCCTGGCGGCCGCGAACGCCGACCGCCTGCGCAACACGCCCTCCGGCCTCGCCGCGGCGCTGCGCGGCCTCGGGACAGGCGTGATGGAGCCGCTCTGGGAGCGGCTGCCGCAGCTGGCGATCCCGGTCACGCTCGTGGTGGGCGAGCGCGACGAGAAGTTCCGCTCGCTCGCCGAGGCGATGCTCGTGCGGCTACCGAACGCGCAGCTGGTGACCGTGCCCGGGGCCGGGCATGCGGCGCAGCTGGAGGACCCGGGTGCGGTCGCGGAGGCGATCCAGTAGATCCGCGAAGCGATCTACCTGGCGAATTGCGAAGCTGATGCATGGCGCCGGCGAAGGCGGCTGCCGCGATGGTTCGCCTACCAGTCGGGGTCGCCCTCCTCGTCGGCTTCCGCGTAGTCGTCGCCCTCGAAGTCCTCGTCGAGGAGCTCCTCGAGCGCGTCGCTGGTGATGCGGCTCGTTCCGTGCTGGTCGCCATGCTCGGAGTTCTCGATCAGAGCATCTTCGGCGAGCTCGAAGCCTTCGCTCTCGCCCTCGCCGGCTTCGATCAGTGGTGCAAGCGCGGGATCGACCTTGTCGCCCGGCGTCTCAGGCCATTCCGGTGCCATGGGCGAAACCCTACGTCATGCGAGGCCTGGAGTGGAAGGCACCGCGATCGATCCGCCGCGCGGCTCCGGTGCTCCCGTCGCCTCGGCGAAATTGCCGAGCGTGGCCAGCCCGCAGGGCCGTGAGATCCGCAGCGCCGCGGCGGTGTGGACGCCGGCGGCGATCCCCAGCGGCCCGTCGAACGTCGACGTCAGGTAGACGCTGGAACCGGCCTTGCGCGCCGCGCGGGCGTCCTCGAGCACGGCCGAGATGCCGCCGCGCGAGATCTTCAGGCACACGAGCTCGGCGGCGCCGGAGCTGGGCGCGTGGGTCTCGTCCATCGCGATCCGCACCGGCGACTGCGCCGCGACGGCGCGCAGGGCGTCGACGCCGTGAACCGGCTCCTCGCAGAGCTCGAGGCCGATCGGCGCCAGCGCGTACAGGTTCGCCAGCGCCTCCTCGGGGGTCTTCCAGGCGCCGTTGGCGTCGACCCGGATCATGACGTCAGCCCCGACGGCGGCGCGGACGGCAGCGAGCCGGCCCGCGTCGTCGCCGATCCCGACCTTGACCTTCACGCAGCGGAAGCCGTCGCGGACCGCGTTCGCGGCCGCTGTCGCCGCGCCCGCGCGATCGTCGGCCCCGATCGTGGCGTTGACGGCCACCTCGTCCGCGGCGAGCGGGTGGATCAGCTTCGCCAGCGGCGTTTTCGTGCGGCGGGAAGCGTGATCCCAGAGCGCGAGGTCGATCGCCGCCAGCGCCTGAGGGAGATCGCGCTCGGCCCGGCAGGCGGCGAGGACGTCCGCGGTCGGCTCGATCTGCGCCAGCACTGCGGCGTACGCGTCCAGCGCCGCGCGCGCGGCTTCGATCGAGACGCCGTCGTAGGGCTCAAGCGGCGCGGACTCGCCCTCGCCGTAGAGGCCGTCCGGAAGGTCGAGCCGGACGCGCAGGACCTCGCGCTCGCTGATCTCGCCCCAGGACGCCCGGAGTGGCGCGCGCAGCGCGTACCGGACCGTCCGGACCGAGAGCTTGACCATCAGCGCGAGAGCAGCAGCCCGGCGGAGAGCAGGATGCAGAACACGAGCTGCAGCAGGCCCGTCCGGGCGAGCGCGCCGTTGAGCGAGGGGCCGTCGACGCGGTTGCGGACGATCCGGACGATCGGCGCCGCCATCGGCAGCGCCAGCCACGGCAGCAGCAGCCACGGCGTCAGGTGCGCGCCGCCGAACGCCCACGCCAGCGGCGCGGTGAGGAAGGCGAAGTAGACCAGCGCCGCATAGCCGTCGCGGGCTCTGGCTCTCCCGAGCCGGACGGCGAGCGTCTTCTTGCCCGCGCGGCGGTCGGTCTCGAGGTCGCGCACGTTGTTGACCATCAGGATCGCGGTCGCGAGCAGGCCGACCGGCACGGCCAGCACGAACGACTCCCAGGTGAGCTCCTGGGTCTGCGCGAAGAACGTGCCGGTGACCGCGACGATGCCGAAGAACAGGAACACGAAGACCTCGCCGAGGCCCTCGTAGCCGTACGGTCGCGGGCCGCCGGTGTAGAGCACGCCGGCGAGGATCGAGGCGATGCCGACCAGCAGCAGCTGCCAGCCCGCGATCACGACCAGGTAGATGCCGACCAGGACGGCGAGCCCGAAGGCCACGTAGGTCGCGATCAGGACCTGCTTGGGCGGCACGAGCCCGCCGGCGGTGACCCGGACCGGGCCGAGCCGGTCCTCGGTGTCGGCGCCGCGGCGCGCGTCGCTGTAGTCGTTGGACAGGTTCGTGCCGATCTGGATCAGCAGCGCGCCGAGCAGCGTCGCCACGAACGTCAGCGGGTGGAAGATCCCGAGCGTGGCGGCATAGGCCGTGCCGACCAACACCGGCGCCGCTGCCGCGGGCAGCGTGCGTGGCCGGGCGGCCATCAACCAGATATGGAGCGGGCTCAAGGGCGACCACCGCCAATCGCGAAGGTCTGGTTTCGCTGTCGCGTTCAGCATCGCTTCGCAGCTGCTCAAGGCCGCTTCGGGAACTGCGCGAAGTCGGGAGTGCGCTTGGCCTTGTAGGCCTCGCGACCCTCCTTCGCCTCGTCGCTGGCGTAGAACAGGAGGTTGGCGTCGTGCGCGAGCTGCTGGATCCCGCCGAAGCCGTCTTCCTCGGCATGGAAGCTGGCCTTCATCAGCCGCAGCGCGAAGGGGGAGAGCGCGAGCATCTCGTGGCACCACTTCACGGTCTCCTGCTCGAGCTGGTCGAGCGGCACGACCGTGTTGACCATGTGCATCTCGCGCGCTTCCTCGGCCCCGTACTGGCGGCAGAGGAACCAGATCTCCTTGGCCTTCTTGGGGCCGACGAGTCTCGAGAGGAGGCTCGCGCCGTAGCCGCCGTCGAAGGAGCCGACCTTGGGACCGACCTGACCGAAGCGCGCGTTGTCGGCGGCGATCGTGAGGTCGCAGACGAGGTGCAGCACGTGACCGCCGCCGATCGCGTAGCCCGCGACCATCGCCACGACGGGCTTGGGCAGCCGGCGGATCTGCAGGTGCAGGTCGGTCACGTGGAAGCGGCCGACGGCCGCGCCGGTCGCGACGTAGCCGGTATCGCCGCGGACGCGCTGGTCGCCGCCGGAGCAGAAGGCCTTGTCGCCCGCGCCGGTCAGGATGATCACGCCGACGGTCGTGTCCTCGCGCGCCTTGTCCATCGCGTCGGAGACCTCGATCAGCGTCTCGGGGCGGAACGCGTTGTGCACTTCCGGCCGGTTGATCGTGATCTTTGCGATGCCGTCGCCGGACAGCTCGTACTTGATGTCCTCGTAGTCGGCGGCCGAAGTCCAGTTCACGGTCGGTGAGCCTAGCTAGTCTCGGCGCGTGATCGGTTGGCTGGAGCGTGCGGCACCTGAGGTGATCGCGGTCGAGGACGCGTCCGGGGCCTTGACGTACGGCGAGTTGTCCACTCGCGCTTTGTCCGGCGCCGCCGCTTTGGCCGGCGCCTCGCGGGTGGCGATCGCCCTGCCTCCAGGGCTCGATTTCGCTGTGGCTCTGCACGCCACGTTGCTTGCTGGGGCTGCTGTGGTGCCTGTGGACCTACGCGAGCCTGAGTGGCGCTTAGCTCAGGCGGATGTGGTGATCGATGCGCCGTTGAAAGGCGGGCAAGGTGGGGGAGAGGGGCGTGTTGCGCCACCCGTCGCGCTCAACACACCTGCCCTCGTCGTGCATACCTCGGGGACGACCGGCGTCCCTCGACCCATCGAACTGACGGTCGGTCAGATCCTTCACAACGCGCTTGGGTGCGCGGTCGCTCTGGGGCACTCCCGGGTCGAGCGTTGGCTCTGTCCGTTGCCACTGAGCCATGTAGGCGGGTTGATGGTGCTCTTGCGGTCCGCGATCTACGGGACGACCGCCGTGCTCGGGCCCGCGGATCGCTCCGACGTCACGATCGCTTCCTTGGTCCCCACGCAGCTCGGGCGGTTGCTGGACGGGCCGCCGCCTTCGTCGTTGCGGGTCGTGATGCTCGGCGGGGCGCCCGCCGACCCGACGTTGCTCGCGCGCGCTCGCGACGCCGGCTGGCCGGTCGCGCCGACCTACGGGCTCACGCAGGCGTGTTCGGCCGTGACGGTGGCGGACGTGGGCGACATCGAGACCTCCGGTCTTCCGCTCCCGGGGATTTCGGTTTCGATCGCTCCCGACGGCGAGATCATCGTCGAAGGGCCGACGACCGACGGCCGCCTCCAGACGGGCGACCTCGGCCGGCTCGACGAGCGCGGGCGGCTGATCGTGCTCGGCCGCAAGGTCGACACGATCGTCTCCGGCGGCGAGAACGTGATGCCCGCCGAGGTCGAGGCCGTCCTGCTCGCCCATCCGGCCGTCGCCGAGGCCGGCGTCTTCGGCCGCCCCGATCCCGAATGGGGCGAGGCGGTCACCGCCCACGTCGTGCTGCGCGGCCCCATCGATCCCGCCGAGCTGCGCGCGTTCGCGGCCGAGCGGCTCGCCCGCTTCAAGGTGCCCAAGGCGATCGAGCCGGTCGACGCCCTACCACGCAACGCCGGCGGCAAGTTGCTGCGCCGCGAGCTCCGCTAGGACCTTCGCGGGGCGATGGTTGAGGTCGTCCTCGGTGAAGCGCAGGACGGTGTAGCCGGCCGCCCGCAGGGCCGCGTCGCGGATCCGGTCGTCGACCCGGCTCCGCGGTCGCGAATGCGGAGGGCCGTCGATCTCGACGCAGAGTCCGGGCCAGTAGAAGTCGACCTCGAAGCCGTTGACTTCGATGTTGGACCTCGGCGCGGGGAGCCCGGCGCCCCGGACGAGGCGGCGGAACCGCTTCTCGAGCCGGCTCCGCGACCCGGCGCTCCCGCTGAGATGCAGTTCGAGCGCGTGATTGAGCACGCCGAGGTTCCGGCGGCCGTTCGCTCGCGCCATCGTCGTCCGCAGCGCCTGCTCGGAGAAGATCCCCCGAAACGCCGCCTCGTGCATCATGAACGCGAGGTCTTCTGCATCCCGGTCGTCGGACAGATCGAGGAGCGTCCGCGCGACGGTCGTGACCGGGATGTTGTCGACGATCACGATGTCGAGCGGGCTCAGGCTCCGGCACGTCCGCAGCCGGAACCCAGCCTGCGGCCGCCGATTCCCGGGCACGATCACCTCGATCTCCCGCGGCTCCAGCTTCGTGATCTTCAGCTTCGCGGCGCTGCACATCCCGGCCAGAGCGGCCCCATCGCTCGCCGCGAGGATCGCGGCCATCCACTCGCCTTCTCGGGACAGGTGAGGCTGGCCGTAGGCGTATACGCCGCGGTACTTGGGCCACAAGCGACCACTGCGAACCCAGTCCGCGATCGTCGCCCGTGGCATACCGAGTTGGGAAGCCTTGATCGCCCCATGCTGCTTCGCCGCGAGGAGGGGTGCCTCACGTTTGTTCGGCCTGTCCGAACGTTTGTGGGTCACCCCCTGAGTCTCGGCGGAGCCGCTGACACGGAACAACACCGCTTTGTGCCAAAACTCCCAACGAGATGACAAGAAACGCCACGCTCGCCGACATTCCGGATGTCCTGGCGCTCTGGGACCAGGCGCGCTCGTCACACGCCGAGACTCCGGACACGCCCGAATCGATCGAACGGCTGCTGCGGACGGACCCCGGCTCGCTGCTCGTGGAGATCGACGACGAGCGGATCGTCGGCGTCCTGATCGCCGCGTTCGACGGCTGGCGCGGGAACATGTACCGGCTCGCGGTCGCCCCGGACCGGCGCCGGGAAGGGATCGCACAGCAGCTCGTGGGCGCCGGCGAGGCGCGGCTCCGCGAACTCGGTGCCCCGAAGGCCACCGCGCTCGTCGGCCGCGGCGACACGCAGGCCGAGGGCTTGTGGCGCGCGGTGGGCTATCGCGATGACGTCGAGATCGGCCGTTGGGTACGTTCGCTGCCATGACACTCGAAAGCAGGGACCGGTGGGTGCGTGCGGCCGAGGGGTGGGAGAAGCAGGCCGACAAGTTCGGCAGGGACTCGATGCCCGTTTCGAGCTTCATGGTCGACGCGATCGCGCCTCAGCCCGGCCACACGATCCTGGATCTGGCCGCGGGGATCGGGGAGACCGGGTTCCTGGCGGCGGAGCTGATCCAGCCCGGCGGCGAGCTGATCACGAGCGACTTCGCGCCCGAGATGCTCGCCGCGGCGCAAAGACGCGCACAGAGCAAGGGCATCAGGAACGTCCGCTTCCGCCAGATCGACCTGAGCGTCCCGATCGACCAGCCGGCGGCGAGCCTCGACGCCGTCCTCTGCCGCTGGGGCTACATGCTGCTCGAGGACCCCGAGTCCGCGCTCCGGGACACCAGGCGCGTGCTCAAGCACGGCGGCACGTCTGGCGCTCGCGGCCTGGAGCGGCCCCAACGACAACCTCTGGAGCGCGGCGCCCTCAAGGATCCTGGAGGCACGAGGGATCCTCGAGAAGCCCCAGCCCGGACCCGGCCAGTTCGCCTGGGCCGACCCGGAGACGATCCGGGACACGATGGAGAGCGCGGGCTTCATCGAGCCGGAGATCGAGGCCGTCGACTTCCAGATCCACTACGACGACGTCGACGACTGGTGGGTCACGCAGACGCAGATGTCCACCCGCACCGGCGACGCCGACAAGCAGATGGATTTCGCCACCCGCAGCGACGTTCTGGCCGATCTGGAACAGGCCGCCGCGCCGTTCACACGGCCCGATGACAGCCTGATCATCCCGGCCCGGACGTGGGTCGCGACCGCGACCGCATAAGATCGCCCGCCATGTATTACGACGACGACGCAGACCTGGACCTCCTGCAGGGCAAGACCGTGGCCATCCTTGGCTACGGATCGCAGGGCCACGCCCACGCCCGCAACCTCAACGATTCCGGGGTAGACGTCGTCGTAGGCCTTCGAGAGGGCTCGAAATCGGTCGAGCACGCCAAGGCCGCCGGCCTGAAGGTCACGAGCATCGACGAGGCCGCGAGCCTCGGCGACATCGTGATGGTCCTGCTCCCCGACGAGAAGCACCATGACGTCTGGGAGGAGTCGATCAAGGACGGGATCGCCCCCGGCAACCTCCTGATGTTCGGCCACGGCTTCAGCATCCACTACAAGGAAGTGGAGGCCCCGGCGGAGGTCGACGTCGCGCTCGTCGCTCCCAAGGGCCCGGGCCATCTGGTCCGCCGCCAGTACCTCGAGGGCTCGGGCGTGCCGTGCCTGATCGCGGTCGACGCGAACCCCACCGGCAACGCCCAGAAGCTCGCGCTGGCCTACGCCAAGGGCATCGGCGGCACGCGCGGCGGCGTGATCGAGACGACGTTCAAGGACGAGACCGAGACCGACCTCTTCGGCGAGCAGGCCGTGCTCTGCGGCGGCGTCTCCGAGCTCGTGACCGCCGGCTACGAGACGCTCGTCGACGCCGGCTACGACCCCAAGCTCGCGTACTTCGAGTGCCTGCACGAGCTCAAGCTGATCGTCGACCTCATGTACGAGAAGGGGATCACGGGCATGCGCCACTCGATCTCCAACACGGCCGAGTACGGCGACCTCACGCGCGGCAAGCGGATCATCTCCGACACCACGCGCCAGGCCATGAAGGACGTCCTCGGCGAGATCCAGGACGGCACGTTCGCTCGCGAGTGGATCGCCGAGAACCGCGCCGGCCAGGAGAACTTCCAGCGGATGCGCGCCGAGGGTCAGGCGCACCAGATCGAGACCGAGGGCAAGGAGCTGCGCTCGATGATGTCCTGGATCGACACCGAGTTCGAAGAGGGGTAGAACTCCTCGGAATTCCACGGATCCGCAGTAGCTAATCTGCGAGGGCGTTCTCCCCGACTGTCAGGACCCCTCTCTCCATGGCTCCGAATCCGTACACCAAGCAGTACCGCATGACCGCGGGCCCGATCCAGCCCGCGGTCTCGCAGGCCATGGCCACGCCGATGCTCGTTCTGGCGGCCGCATGACCCTGCTGACCGAGCAGTACCGCGTCCTCGTCGCGGAGAAGATCGCCGAGACCGGCGTCGACATGCTGCGTGAGCGCTTCGACGTCGACCTCGGCACCGACTGGACCCGTGAGCAGCTGCTCGATCGCATCGGCCACTATCACGGCATCCTGATCCGCAGCGCGACGCAGCTCGACGCCGAGGCGATCGAGCGCGCCGACAACCTGCGGGTCGTGGGTCGTGCCGGTGTCGGCGTGGACAACGTCGACGTCCCCGCCGCGTCCAAGCGCGGGATCATCGTCGCCAACGCGCCGGAGGCCAACACGGTCGCCGCGGCCGAGCACACGCTCGCGCTGATGCTGGCGCTCGCCCGCAACATCCCGCAGGCGCACGCCAGCCTCACCAGCGGCAAGTGGGAGCGCAGCAAGTTCGGCGGCACCGAGGTCGAGGGCAAGACCCTCGGCGTGCTCGGCTTCGGCCGCATCGGCCAGCTCGTCGCGATCCGCGCCCGTGCCTTCGGCATGCGCGTCGTCGCGTACGACCCCTTCGTCAGCTCCGAGCGCTTCAAGGAGCTCGGCGTCGAGAAGGCCGAGACCCCCGGGGACGCGCTCGCGGCCGGCGACTTCATCACGCTGCACCTGCCGAAGACCCCGGAGACCCAGGGCTTCCTGAACTCCGAGACGCTCGCCCAGTGCAAGGACGGCGTGCGGATCATCAACGTCGCCCGCGGCCCGCTGGTCGTCGACGCGGACCTGCAGGCGGCGCTGGACTCCGGCAAGGTCGCCGGCGCGGCGCTCGACGTCTTCGCCAAGGAGCCGATCACCGATCACCCGCTGTTCGGCTACCCCAACGTCGTCGTCACGCCGCATCTCGGCGCCTCGACGGCCGAGGCGCAGGACCGCGCGGGCGTCCAGACGGCCGAGCAGGTCGTGCTCGCCCTGACCGGCGGCGTCGTCTCGACCGCGGTCAACATCCCCGCCGTCAGCGCGGAGGACATGGAGGTCCTCGGCCCGTACGTCCCGCTCGCGCAGCGGCTCGGCCGCATCGCCGCCGGGCTCGCCGACAACGTCGAGCGCATCGAGGTCGAGCACATGGGGCGGATCGCCGAGCGCGACACCCGCCTGCTCACCCTCTCCGTGCTCACGGGCATCTTCGCCGGTCGCACCGAGGAGGACGTCAACCTCGTCAACGCGCCGACGCTGGCGGAGGAGCGCGGGATCGCGGTCTCCGAGCGTCGCGAGACGGTCGCCCGCGACTACGCCGACCTCGTGCGCGTCACGGTCATCGGCTCCGGCGAGCCGATCCGCGTCGTCGGCACCACGATCGGGCAGCTCTACCGCCCGCATCTGCTCGAGGCCTGGGGTCAGCGCTTCGACCTGCAGATCGACGATCCGCACCTGACGCTGTTCCGCTACTCCGACGTCCCCGGCATGGTCGGGCGCGTCGGCTCGAGCTTCGGCGAGCACGGGATCAACATCTCCGCCGCCGCCGTCGGGCGTCAGGCACCGGGCGACAACGGTGCGCGGAGCGACCTCGCGGTGATGGCGGTCACGACCGACGTCCGCGTCCCGGACGCGGTCGTCGCGCAGATCGCGGCCTCCGACGGGTTCGTCGCGGGCCGCTCGATCAGCCTCTAGAGAACCGGTGCGGCCGGGGGCTTCGCCTCCCGGTCGCGCTCGCTCCCGCCTACGCGCCGCGCGGCGCCGGCACAGGCTTGAGCGCTGGGGCGGGGGCGACGTCGGCGATCCAGGCCGGCAGCTCGCCGCCGACACAGCGCTTGAGCGTCGCGACCACGGTCTGGTCGTACGCGTGCGACTCATCCTCGAGCAGCCCGAAGGCGCGCTCGGGGGTCCAGGCGGCGCGGTAGACGCGGTCGGAGACCAGCGCGTCGTAGACGTCGACGACGGCGAGGATGCGCGTCTCGATGCTCATCTCATCCGCGGTCAGGCCACGCGGGTAGCCACCGCCGTCGAGGCGCTCGTGGTGGTCGGAGACGAGGCCGCGGACCGCTTCGGGGAAGCCGCCGAGCTCGTCGAGCAGGCGGCGGCCGTCGATCGGATGCCGCTTGATCGCGGCGAACTCCGCGTCGGTCAGCGGACCGGGCTTCTGGAGGATCTCCAGCGGCACGCTGAGCTTGCCGATGTCGTGCAGCAGCCCGCCGACGGCGAGGTGCCGGCGCGAGCTGGCGGAGAGCTTGAGCTCCTCGCCGACTCGGGCGGCGAGCAGGGCGACTCGGCGGGTGTGCTCCTCGGTCGAGAGGTCGCGGCGCTCGAGGCGAACCATCAGGGCGCGCACGCGCGGGCCGAGGTAGGCCTGCTCGGAGGCGACCAGCTCGGTCGCGGTGAGGTCGCCGACCAGCGGGCGCGAGGCACCGGCGCGCTTGATGTCCAGCGCGGCGGGGACGGCGACGAGGATCACGGCGGCGATCTCGAGCAGGTGGCCGAGGTAGAAGCCGAGCGTCATCGGGCCGATCATCAGGTTGACGTAGAGCGTCACGCCGAGCCATGCGCAGCCGAGCGCGACCGCCAGGTCGGCGCTGCGGCGCGTGAGCATGTAGGTGCGGACCGCGCGGAGGATCAGCAGCGACAGGAAACCGGCGCCGGCGACGAGCAGGCCGATCGCGGGAGCGGACTTGGCCTGCGGGACCGCGGGAATCGATTCGGGCATCGAGAGCCCGACCAGCCCGAAGATCAGCACGGCGAAGACGAGGGCGATCTGGGCCACGATCAGCGGCTGAACGCGTCCCGGGCGGCGCAGGGACGGGAGCGCGGTGAGTGCCAGCAGACCGGCGCCGACGGGGACCGAGAGGCCGCCGGCGAGGGCGATGATCCCGTTCTGGCCGACGATGAAGCCCGGGGTGGCCAGCGCGTGCAGCGCGAACAGCGCGGTCATCGTCGAGAACGCGATGCCCATCAGCACCGTCCGGCCGTCTCGAGCCCGTGCCCCCGCGACGCTCAGCGCGAGCGATGCGAGGCTGGCGATGGCCGCCGCCGAGCTCACGAGCCCGAAGTGGACCGCGGACGGCATCATGAAGTGCTGGTCACCGGCGAGGACGACGATCGCGACGGGCACGGCAACGCCGAGCAGCGCGAGCACGATGACGATCCAAGACCGGGGCATAGGCGGGTTGATCGGCGCAGAAGCCCCAGAATTGAGTGGTGGCGGTACGGTGAGCAGGTGCGACTGGGCGTGCAGGCGGCGTTGGTCGACGGGCGGTTTCTGCCCGGGGACGTGGAGATCGACGGCGGCGTGGTCCGCGGCGTCGGGCTCTCCGGCGGTGCCGCAAGCGCGATCGCGGCGCCCGGGTTCGTCGACCTGCAGGTCAACGGCTTCGCCGGCGTGGACCTGATGACGGCCGACCGGGCCGGTTACCGGCGAGTGGGGGACGCGCTGCTCGCGACGGGCACGACGGCCTTCCAGCCGACGTTCGTGACCGCACCCGAGCGAACGCTGATCGCGGCGCTGCGGGAGATGCCGTCGGACGACATCGGCCCGCGCGTGCTCGGGGCGCACCTCGAAGGCCCGTTCCTCTCGCCGCGGCGCCCCGGGGCACACGACCCGCGCTGGCTCTCCGCCCCCGATCTGCCGCTGTTGCGCCGTCTGCTCGACGCGGGGCCGGTCTCCCAGGTCACGCTGGCGCCCGAGTTGCCGGGCGCGTTCGCGCTCGTCGACGAACTCGTCGCGCGCGGCGTGACGGTGTCGGCCGGCCACACGGACGCCACCGCCGCCGAGGCCCAGCTCGCCTTCGACCGCGGCGTCCGCACGGTCACGCACCTGTTCAACGCGATGCGCCCGAGCACGGCGCGCGATCCGAGCCTCGCCTGGTCGGCGCTGGCGCGGACCGACGTCGTCGTGCAGCTGATCGTGGATCTGCACCATCTGGCCGCGGACACCGTGCTGATGGCCTACAACGCCGCTTCGTCGCGCTTCGCGCTGGTCACCGACGCCGCGCCCGCGGCGGGGACCGGCGACGGCAGCTTCCACCTCGGCGGCCGCGAGGTCCATGCGTCCGCAGGCGTCGTGCGCCGGCCGGAAGGTCAGCTCGCGGGGTCGGCGCTGACGATGATCGACGCGGTGCGCAACCTGCACGCCCTGGGTGTGCCGCTCGAAGCGGCGCTGCGCTGCGCCTCCGAAGTGCCGGCACGGGTGGCGCAGCGGCCGGAACTCGGCCGGCTCCGTGCCGGGAGCACCGGCGGACATCGTGGTATTCGACGACCGACTGGACGTGATCCGCGTCCTGGTGGAGGGGAGAGAACGTGTCGCTCGCACGTGAGGAGATGGCGCAGCAGCC
Source organism: uncultured Solirubrobacteraceae bacterium (assembly GCA_963848475.1). GTDB lineage: Bacteria > Actinomycetota > Thermoleophilia > Solirubrobacterales > Solirubrobacteraceae > Solirubrobacter. The sequence goes on from CAWKDW010000021.1 coordinate 142,356, forward strand.
GGCGGTGCTGGAGCGGCTGCTGCGGGACTCGGCCGCGGCGATCGCGGCGGCAGCCGCCGAGATCGAGCGGCGACGGCCGCGTTTCGGCGTGATCGCGGCGCGCGGCTCCTCCGACAACGCCGCCCGCTACGCGCAGCACCTGTTCGGACGCTTCTGGGGCATGCCGGTCGGGCTGGCGACACCGTCGCTGCACACGTTGTACGAGGCGCCGCTGGACTACCGCGACGCGCTCGTGATCGGCATCTCGCAGTCGGGCGCCTCACCGGACGTGGCGGGCGTCGTGGCCGCCGCCGCGGCCCAGGGGGCGGTGACGGTGGCGATCACCAACGAGCCGGGCTCGCTGCTCGGCGCGGCCGCGGACCATGTGATCGACCTGCGGACCGGCCCGGAGCGCTCCGTCGCGGCGACCAAGACCTACACGGCGTCGCTGGGTGCCGTGGCCGCGCTCTGCGGCGCCGATCCAGACGCGCTGGCCGCGATCCCAGACGCCATGGCGCGCCAGCTCGCGCGCGAGGTTCCGGCCGCCGCCGCCGCGGGCTGGCAGCGGCTGGCCGTCGTGGGTCGCGGCGTGGCCTACGGAACCGCGTTCGAGGCGGCGCTGAAGCTCTCGGAGCTGACCGGCATGGTGGCCGCGCCGTGGTCGTCCGCGGACTTCATGCACGGGCCGATCGCGATCGTCGAGCCCGGCTTCCCGATCCTCGCCATCGCGCCCTCCGGGCCGACCGCGCAGGGCATGCGCGAGCTGCTCGAGGCGGCCCGTGCACGCGGAGCGGAGCTGACGGTGATCTCCGACGACCTGGAGCTGCCGGCGGATCGGCTGATCACGCAGGAGCCGGTGCCGGAGTGGCTGAGCCCGCTCGTCTCGGTGATCGGCGCTCAGCAGCTTGCGGTCGGCGCCGCCGAGGCACTCGGCCGCGACGTCGATCGCCCGTCGGGCCTGAAGAAGGTCACGCTCACGTCATGAGTTCAGTCGTCGGCCCGAGCGCGGTCGCGCCGGGCCAGCGAGCGTTGGACCATCAGGTTGATGCCCATCAGCACCAGCACGGCGATCAGGAGCATCGTCGCGAGCACGTTGACCTCGGCGGGGACGCCCTGGCGGGTGGCGCCGAAGATGAACAGCGGGAACGTCTGCGTCTGGCCGGCGTTGAACGACGTGATCACGTAGTCGTCGAAGGAGATCGCCGCGGCCAGCATCGCCGCGGCGGCGACGCCGGGCGCGATCATCGGCAAGGTGATTTTTCGGAACGTCACCCATTCGGTCGCGCCCGAGGTCCATCGAGGCCTCCTCGATGTGGCGGTCCATGCCCTCCAATCGCGCTTTCACCGTGACCACGACGTAGGACACGGTGAACATCACGTGGGCGATCACGATCGTGACGAAGCCCGTGTTGATGTTCAGCGTGAGGAACATGCCGAGCAGCGCCGCGCCGAGGACGACCTCGGGCGAGGACAGCGGCATGAAGACGAAGAAGTCGACCGTCGAGCGCCCGCGGAAGCGGTAGCGCACGAGCGCCATCGCCATGAAGGTGCCCAGCACGACCGCGATCAGCGTTGAGATGATCGCGATCTCGACCGAGTTGATCAGCGCCCTCGACAGGTCCGGGTCCGCGAACGGGTGCTGCCAGTGGCGCAGGGTGAAGCCCTCCCAGGTGAAGTTGAAGCGGCCCTTGTTGTCGTTGAACGAGAACAGGACGACGATGAAGACCGGGATGAACAGGTACAGCAGCGCCAGCGCCGACCAGATGCCGAGCGCCCAGTGGCGCAGCCGGTCGCGCGTGGCGGAGCTGGAGCGCTGCGGGGCGGGGGCGCTGGCCGGCGGCGGCGCGGTCTCGGCGACCGCCATCTAGATCGCCGCCTCGGTCAGGTTCTGGGCGCCGAGCAGACGGGCGTAGAGGAAGATCCCGATCAGGATGAACAGCATCAGCGTGAACGAGAGCGCCGCGGCCGTCGGGTAGTCGAGGATGTTCAGGAACTTCGACTGGATGACGTTGCCGATCATGTACTGCTTCGGCGTCCCCAGCAGCGCGGCGTTGATGAAGTCACCACAGGCCGGGATGAAGGTCAGCAGCGAGCCGGCGAAGATGCCGGGCGCGGCCAGCGGCAGCGTCACCTTGCGAAACGCCGTCGCGCGCGACGCGTAGAGATCCGTGGCCGCCTCGAGCAGGCGCCGGTCGATCTTCTCCAGCGCCACGTACAGCGGCAGCGCCATGAACGGCAGGAAGTTGTAGGTGATGCCGGCGATCACCGCGGTGCTGGTGGCCAGCAGGCGTTGGTCGTCGCCGAGCACGCCGATCCGCTGCAGCGCGTTGACGACCGTTCCGTCGTCGGACAGGATCAGCTGCCACGCCACCGTGCGCAGCACGTAGGACATGAAGAACGGCAGGATGATCAGCAGCAGGATCAGGCCCCGCCAGCGGCCGGCGTGGAACGCCGCGAAGTAGGCCAGCGGGAAGGCGATGATCAGGCACAGCAGCGTGGCGATCCCGGAGTAGACGATCGAGCGCCCGAACTGCGTCTTGTAGTCCGAGATCGCGTTCCAGTAGGTGTCGAACGCCCACGTGAACGTGTAGCCGTTCTCGGGATCGCCGCTCATCAGCGAGACGCTCGCCTGGTTGAGCAGCGGGTAGAGGAAGAAGATCAGCAGCCACAGCAGGCCGGGGCCGAGGAACAGCCAAGGGAGAAGCTTGCGGCGGCGTTCGAGGCTCATTTACGCGCCCGTCACCTTCGCCATCGCCGTCTTCATCGTGCGCTCGTCGGCGTCCGACAGCGCCGGGTAGGGATGCAGCTTCTCGCGGATCTCGTCGGGCGGGAAGATCAGCGGGTTGTTGGCGATGTCGGGATCGGTCTTCTCGACGATCTCCCTGATGCCGTTCACGGGCGAGAGGTAGTTCACGTAGATCGCGATCTTGGCCGCGATCTCCGGCTCGTAGACGAAGTTCATCATCGTCTCCGCCGCGTAGGCGTGCTCCGCCTTGGCGGGAATCATCATGTTGTCGGTGAAGAAGATCGCGCCCTCGTCGGGGTAGACGAACTTCAGGTCCGGGTTGTCGCTCTGCAGCTGGACGATGTCGCCGGAGTAGGCCAGCGCGACCCAGATGTTGCCCTTGGTCAGGTCGCTGGAGTAGTCGTTGCCGGTGAAGCGGCGGAACTGGCCGGCGTCGTTGGCCTTCCCGATCTTCTCGATCGCGGCGAGGATCTGATCGATCTTGGCCGTCGTCGGGTCGATGCCCATGCCCAGCAGCGTCGATGACGCCGAGTCATAGGGCTCCGACAGCATCGTCACCCGGCCCTTGAAAGCTGGGTCGAAGAGGTCGTTGATCGAGTTCAGCTCGCGCCCGGTCTTCTTCGGGTTGTAGCCGAGTCCGACGGCGCCCGACTGCCAGGGCACGGTGTACTGGCGCTTCTTGTCGTACGGAATCGTCCTCAGGTTGTCGACGAGGTTCTTGACGACGTTCGGCAGGTTCTTCTTGTCGAGCGGCTCGACGTAGCGGTTGCGCACCCATTTGACTCGCCATCGGGTCCGTCAGCACCACGATGTCGCGTCCGATCGACTGGTTGGCCGTCAGCTGCTGGCGGACCTTGCCGTAGAACTCGTCGTTGTCGTTGATGTCCTCGACGTACTTGACGTGCCCGCCGAGCTGCTTGTCGAAGGTCTTCAGGACCTTCTTGTCGATGTAGAGCGGCCAGTTGGAGAACGTCCAGTCGCCGATCGCGACCTTCGGGTGCGTGATCTCGGGGATCGGGGTCGCGGCCTTGCTGGCCCGCTCGAGCGTCCCCTCGATCCCGCAGCCGGCCAGCGAACTGGCCAGCGCCAGCGAGCCGGCGCGGCCGAGGAACACCCGGCGTGTGTGTCGCGGATCAGCCACGTGCCACCACGAACGTGTGCTCGGGGTTCCACGCCAGCTGCACCTCGCGGCCGACGCCGAGCGCCGTCAGGCTCCGAGCCGCTCGTGTTCTGCGTGAACACGTTGAGCTCCTCACCGCCGGCGGTGTGGATGACGTACTGGATCGAGACGCCGAGGAAGGCGGCCACGACGACCTTGCCGCGGAGGACGTTGGAGCCGTCGGGGACGGCCTCGCCGGCGGGCACGAGCGTGATCTTCTCCGGCCGCACGCCGATGCGCACGTCGTCGGAGCCGTGCGGGCCGCAGCGCTCCGAGAGCACGTTGAGGTCGGCGCCGTCGTGCGTCTGGACCTTGGTGTGGCCGTTGTTGACGGCGCTCACGCGCGCGTCGACGAGGTTCGAGATGCCGAGGAAGTTGGCCACGAAGGCGGTCTGCGGGCGCTCGTAGAGGTCGGTCGCGCTGCCGGCCTGCTCGATCTTGCCGCCGTTCATCACCGCGATCGTGTCGGCCATGGTCATGGCCTCCTCCTGGTCGTGCGTGACGTGCACGAAGGTGATCCCGATGTCCTGCTGGATCCGCTTGAGCTCGATCTGCAGCTGCTTGCGCAGGCGCAGGTCGAGCGCGCCGAGCGGCTCGTCGAGCAGCAGCGCGCGCGGCCGGTTGACCAGCGCGCGGGCGAGCGCGACGCGCTGCTGCTGGCCGCCGGAGAGCTGCGCGGGCTTGCGCTTGGCCAGATGGCCGAGTTGGACGAGCTCGAGCGCGTCGGACGCGCGCTTGCGGACCTCGTCCTTGGAGACCTTCTTGCGCTCGAGGCCGAACGCGACGTTCTTCTCGACGCTCAGGTGCGGGAACAGCGCGTAGGACTGAAAGACGGTGTTGACGTCGCGCTTGTAGGGCGGTTGGTTGGTGACCTCGGCGCCGCCGAGGAAGACGCGGCCCGACGTCGGGTTCTCGAACCCGCCGATCATCCGCAGCGTCGTGGTCTTGCCGCAGCCCGACGGGCCGAGCATGGCGAAGAAGTTCCCGCGCGGGATCGAGAGCGTGAGGTCGTCGACCGCCGTCATGTCGGCGAAGCGCTTGCTCACACCCTCCAGATGGATGTCGGCCTCGGCCTGCGTGTCTGCCACCCTCACTCCTTCTCTCTGACCGTCGCCCACCTTTCCGGTTACGGGGAAGGCCCGCAATGGACAGTGGGTCGGATGTTCCGCAATGATGCATGACGGACCGTCATGCTGAGCCTTGCCGATGTGTTGGACCTGCCCGTCGTGCGGCGGGCGCTGCCGGAGTTGGTCATCGGCGATGGCGCTCTGGAGCGTGAGATCCGCTGGGCGCACGTGATCGAGATGCCCGACCCCGACGACCTGCTCAAGGGCGGCGAGCTCGTGCTGACCACCGGGTTGGGAGCGGGCGCGGAAGCGGCGCACCAGGCCGCCTGGACCGCGTCGCTGATCGCGCAGGGGCTGGCGGCGCTCGCGGTCGAGCTCGGTTCGAGCTGGCGCGAGGTCCCCGCGCCGGTGATCGCCGCCTGCGCGCGAGCCGGCGTGCCGGTGGTGGCCTTCCATCGCCCGGTCCGCTTCATCGAGATCACCGAGGCGGTGCACAGCGAGGTCGTCAACGCCCAGTTCGCGCTGCTCGCGCGCGGGGAGGAGATCCACCGCCGCTTCACCGAGCTGATCCTCCAGGGCCGCGGCGTACCCGAGATCCTCGCCGAGCTGACCGCCGCCGTCGGCAACCCGGTCGTGCTCGAGGACGCGGGCGGCTCGCTCGTCTACTACGTGAGCGGCCCGCACGGCGACGATCTGGCGCTGTCGGCATGGACGGACGTACACCGCGCGGAGGACCGCGGCGAGAGCGCCGAGGGCATGTTCGCGGTCGAGGTGCGGCTGCTGGACTCCTCCTGGGGCCGGCTGCTCGCGCTCGCGCTGGAGAACCCGCTGGACGACTTCGACCGCGTGGCCGTGGAGCGCGCGGCGCTGGCGGTCGCGATCGGGCTCATGGCCCAGCAGCACGACGAGCAGCTGCGGGCGCGCTCGCGCGGCGCGTTTCTCTCCGACCTCGCCGACGGGCGCGTGGAGGAGGGCGACGCGCGCCGCCGCGCGGAGGCGCTCGGCATGCTCTCGACGCTGCCCGCCCGCGGGCTGCTGCTGCCGGTGGTCGCCACCTGGCGCGCCCCGTCGTTCGCCCGGCGGCGCGTGGGGGAGTCCGGTGAGGCGCGCGTCGCCGACGGGATCACGTGGACGCGGCTCTCCGGCGATCTGCGCACCGCGCTCTCCTCGACCGGGCTCGCCGTCCTGATGGGCCCCCGCGACGTCGACCTGCTGGTCCTGCTCGCGCTCGGTGCCCGCGGCTACGACGTCGCCCTGGCCGAGCACATCGCGCACCTCTTCCACGGCGCGCTGGACCGTCACGGGCTCGGCCCGGCCGACGCGGCGCTGGCGATCGGCGCGCCCGCGGACAGCTGGGTCAACGTGGGGCAGGGGCTGCGGCGGGTGCGCCGCTCGGCCGGTGCCGCGACCGCCCTGCCGGTCGCACGCTGGCACGATGCGCGCCGCCCCGGCGTCGCCGACTTCCTCCACGACCTGCGCGACACGCCCGAACTCGACGCGTTCATCGAGGAGCAACTCGGCCCGCTGCTGGCGGACACGACGCCGCGGGCGCGCGCGCTGCTGGAGACGCTGGAGGCCTATCTCGCCGCCGGCGGGCGCAAGGCCGAGGCCGCCCGGGCGCTGCATCTGGAGCGCCAGTCGCTGTACCTGCGGCTGCGCCGGATCGAGGAGGCGCTGGACGTCTCACTCGACGACGAGGACGTGATGCTCGGCCTGCATCTCGCGGTCCGGGCGATGCGCTTCCGACGCCGCGGCGTCCGCCCTTGACGTTTTGTCGGACCTGCGCTCGCGGAACGCAACACTCCGACTATTGCCGCGATCAGGGGGCGACGGCCAGCATGGCTGCATGACTGTCGCCGACACGGTGGGTACTGACACGCTCCAGGAGCAGGCGCACCGGCACCTGCTGATGCACTTCACCCGCAACGGCGCCTTCGGGCCCGACGGGAAGCCGCTGCTCGTGCTCGAGCGCGGCGAAGGCGCCTACGTCTTCGACACCGAGGGCAATCGCTACTTCGACGGCCTGTCGTCGCTCTTCTGCTGCCAGATCGGGTACTCGTTCGGCGAGGAGATGGCCGCGGTCGCGTCCGCGCAGCTCTCCACGCTCGCGTTCAACACGAACTGGGCGACCGCGCACCCGCCGGCGATCAAGCTCGCCACCGCGCTCGCCGAGCGCGCGCCCGGCGACCTCAACCGCGTCTTCTTCACCAACGGCGGCTCGGAGTCCGTCGAGGCGGCCTGGAAGATCGTCCGCCAGCACTATCTGGCCAAGGGCGAGCCGCAGCGCACGAAGGCGATCGCACGTGAGATCGCCTACCACGGCGTGACGCTCGGCGCGCTCTCCTTCACCGGCGTGCGGCCGATGAAGGAGCCCTTCGGCGCGGCGCCGATCCCGGTCGTGCGGATCTCCAACACCAACGGCTACCGCGATCCCGACGCCGAGGACGAGGCCGCGCTGTGCGCGCGGCTGCTCGACGAGGTCGAGCGGACGATCATCGAGGCCGGGCCCGAGACCGTGGCGATGCTGATCGCCGAGCCGGTCCAGAACGCCGGCGGCTGCCTCGTTCCGCCCGACGGCTACTGGCCCGGGCTGCGCGCCTTGTGCGACCAGTACGGCATCGCGCTCGTCGCCGACGAGGTCATCACCGGCTTCGGGCGCATCGGCGAGTGGTTCGCCTCCTCGCGCTACGGCGTCGCGCCGGACCTGATCACCTGCGCCAAGGGCATCACCTCGGCGTATGCGCCGATGGGCGCCGTGATCGTCAGCGACAAGATCGCCGAGCCTCTGTATGAAGAGGGCCGGATGCTGATGCACGGCATCACGTTCGCCGGGCATCCCGTGGCGGCGGCGATCGCGCTGCGCAACATCGAGATCTTCGAGCGCGAGGGCGTGCTCGAGAACGTGCGCGAGCTGGAGCCGGTGCTCGGCGAGCTGCTCGAGGGCATCAAAGCGCGCGTGCCGATCGTCGGCGACGTGCGCGGCGCCGGGTTCTTCTGGGCGCTGGAGCTCGTGCGCGACGCGTCCGGGGCGCGCTTCTCGGCCGAGGAGCGCGAGAAGCTGCTGCGCGGTTTCATCTCCGGCCGGCTGCTCGAGGAGGGCCTGATCGCCCGCCCCGACGACCGCGGCGACGCCGTGCTGCACCTCGCCCCGCCGCTGATCAGCACGCGCGAGGAGCTCGCCGAGATGGCCGCGAAGGCCGAGGCCGTGCTGGCCGACGCATCAGCCCGCTTCTACGAGCACTAAGTGGTCCACACCGCCCACGGCTACTGGCTCTCCGAGGCCGGTGGCGTCGACCCGGCGCCTGCCCTGGACGGCGACGTCAGCGCCGACGTCGTCGTCATCGGCGGCGGCTACACGGGGCTGTGGACGGCGTGGCAGCTGCGCTTGCGCGGCGCTTCGGTGGTCGTGCTCGAAGCCGAGCTGTGCGGTCATGGCCCGAGCGGACGCAACGGCGGCTTCTGCGAGACGCTGTGGACGCACCTGCCGTCGCTGGTCGAGCGCTTCGGCCGCGACCGTGCGATCGAGGTCTGCCAGGCTTCGACGGACAGCGTCGAGGCGATCGGCGCCTGGTGCTCCGAGCAGGGCGTCGACGCCTGGTTCACCCGCTCCGGCTACGTGATGGCGTCGACCGCACCGGCCCACGACGCGGTTCTCGACGCCATCCTCGCCGTCGCTCCCCGCAGCCGCGTACGTGAGCTCAACGCCGCGGGCGTCCGCGCCCGCTGCGACTCGCCGCGCTTCCGCCGCGGGCTGTTCGTGGCCGACGATGCCACGGTCCAGCCGGCGCGGCTCGCGCTCGGCCTGCGGGCGCGGGTGCTCGAGGCCGGCGTGACGATCCACGAGCGCTCGCGGGTGCGGGCCTTGCACGCGGACGGCGGCGGCGTCGTCGCCGAGTGCTCGGGCGGACGCGTCCGGGCCGGCGCCGCGGTGCTCGCCGTCAACGCCGCCACGCGCGGCTTCCGCCCGCTGCGCGGGCGCATCTCGGTCACCTCGTCGCACATCGTGCTGACCGAGCCGGTGCCCGACGTGCTCGAGGCGATCGGCTGGACGGGCGGCGAGTGCGTCACCGACGCGCGGACCTTCGTGCACTACTTCCGCACGACGCGCGACGGCCGCATCCTGTTCGGCTGGGGCGGCGGGCGGCTGGCGCCCGGAGCGCGGTTGGGCGGACGCGTCGAGATCGACGCCGACGTGGCGGGGGAGACCCACCGCCATCTGGTCGAGATGTTCCCGTCGCTCGCCGGCCGCGCCGTCACCCACGCCTGGGGCGGCCCGATCGACGTCTCACCGAGCCATCTGCCGCAGATCGGCACGCTCGACGGCGCGCCGGTCCACTACGCGTTCGGCTTCACCGGCAACGGCGTCGGGCCGTCGCATCTGGCGGGCCGGGCGCTCGCCGCGCTGGCCTCCGGCGAGCCGACCGATCTCGCCGTCGTCGACCCGGAACCCGCACGCGTCCCGCCCGAGCCGTTCGCCTGGGTGGGTGGAATGCTCGTCCGCCGTGCCTTTTTACGTAAAGAGCGCCTCGAGGTGGACGGCCGAGCCGTCGATCCCCTGACCCGCGCGGTCGCCGCCGCCCCGCGCGCGCTCGGCATCCATGTGGCGCGCTAGTTCCGAGGGGTGTCGGGCCAGAGGGACACGGAGTTCCTCTAGGGTCGCGCGATGCCGCTCGAGTCCTACGGAGTCCTGAAGGCGACGATCCTCGACCGGCGGCTCGCCACGCAGACCAGCGCCCACTACCAGCTGCTGTGCGGTGTCGGCACGACGCGCTGGCGGATCGCGATCAACGCGCGCTCCGACGTGGCCCCGTCGGAGGTGGCGCACGCGACGATCCTCTCGTTCTCACCCGAGCACGCGATCGTCGAACGGCTGCAGCGGCTCAACGAGGGCTGGCATCCGCTGCAGGGCGCGCGAGGGACTGGACTACATCCGCGCCGAGATCTGCGCGCCGGACCAATTCCATCCGCTGCCACTTTCGAAGGCCGGCCCGAACAACGACCTCAACGAGCTCTTCGACCTGATGTTCCGCCGCGGCGCGCGGATCTACGTCTTCGGCGAGCCCTGGGGCCCGGACGACGCACGCGACCCGTTCTTCGCCTTCGAGAACGGTCGCGGGATCCACGACGTACACCAGAACCAGGGCAACACGCGCCAGTTCCGCCACGACAACGGCGTCTGGCAGGACGGCGGGCTGATCTTCGAGCGCGCCGGCGGGCTCGCCGCGATCTTCCTGCGCTTCCAGTCGCAGGCGTGGCAGACCGACGATCGCACGGGCCACGCGCGGTAGCGGCGCAGCGGTGGGTCCGGGGGCGGCAGCCCCCGGTGATACAACGGCGGCATGCCGAAGCCGCCGATCCCCGAAGAGCTCCAGGCGCTGCTGCGCGAACCCAACCCCGCAGTGATCGCCACGCTCAAGCCGGATGGGGCACCGCACAGCGTCGCCACCTGGTACCTGTGGGAGGACGGGCGCGTGCTCGTGAACATGGACGGCACCCGCGCACGGCTGGACTACCTGCGCAAGGACCCGCGGATCTCGCTGACCGTGCTCGACGGCGGCGACTGGTACCGCCACATCAGCGTCCGCGGCCGCGTGGTCTCGATCGAGGCCGACGAGGGCCTGAAGGACATCGACCGGCTCTGCCGCCACTACCGCGATCAGGACTACCCGGCGCGCGACAGCCCGCGCTTCAGCGCGTGGATCGAAGTGGACACGTGGCACGCCTGGAACGCGTGAGGTAGTCTTCGAAGGGCATGTCGCTGCGCGGTCTTTCCCTTCTCCTTCTTCTCCTCCCCCCTCGGGGGGAATAAGCGTGGGCGGCCGCTAGCCGCGAACTCACTCCGGAGAAGAAGCAGGAAAGACTTAGGAAAGGAAGCTGCGCCATGGACCCCAATCGGGTCATCGTCTTTGACACCACCCTGAGAGACGGCGAACAGTCGCCGGGCATCTCGCTCAACGCGACGGAGAAGCTGGAGATCGCCCAGCAGCTCGCGCGGCTCGGCGTCGACGTGATCGAGGCTGGATTCCCGATCGCCTCGCCCGGGGACTTCCAGGCCGTACGCACGATCGCGCGGGAGGTGCACGGCCCGATCATCGCGGGCCTCGCACGAGCGCACGCCGCTGATATCGAGCGCGCGGCGGAGGCGGTCCGCGACGCGGAGCGCCCGCGCGTGCACACGTTCATCTCCACGTCGGACATCCACATCCAGCACCAGCTGCAGTCCACGCGCGAGGACGTGCTGGGGCAGGCCCGCGCGGCCGTCGCGCATGCGCGCTCGCTGGTCGACGACGTCGAGTTCAGCCCGATGGACGCGACCCGCGCCGACGTCGACTTCACCGCCGAGGTCCTGCAGGCGGCGATCGACGAGGGCGCGACGACGATCAACATCCCCGACACCGTCGGCTACACGATGCCGGACGAGTACACCGCGTTCCTGGGGCGCCTGTACGAGCTGGTTCCCGGCTGCGCGACGTCGTGCTCTCGGTGCACTGCCACAACGACCTCGGGCTGGCCGTCGCCAACTCCTTCGCCGGCCTGCAGGCCGGCGCGCGCCAGATCGAGTGCGCCATCAACGGCTTGGGCGAGCGGGCGGGCAACGCCTCGCTCGAGGAGATCGTGATGCTGCTGCGCACGCGTGAGGCCGACGTCGGCTTCACCACCGCCATCAACACGCGCGAGATCGCCCGCACCAGCCGGCTCGTTTCGCGTCTGACCGGCTACGGCGTGCAGCCCAACAAGGCGATCGTGGGCCGCAACGCCTTCCAGCACGAGTCCGGCATCCATCAGGACGGCGTGCTCAAGGAGCGCTCGACCTACGAGATCATGTCCGCGGCCTCGGTCGGCTTCGACGACACGAACTCGATCGTGCTCGGCAAGCACTCCGGCCGCCACGCCCTGCAGTCGGCGCTGATGGACCTCGGCTACGAGGTCTCCGGCCACACGCTCAATCAGGCGTTCAAGCGCTTCAAGGAGCTGGCGGACAAGAAGAAGACCGTCACGGCGATGGACCTGGAGGCGCTCGTCACCGACGAGCTCCGCTCCGACGTCTCGTCCTACACGCTCGAGTGGTTCGACGTCGAGGCCTCGACGCGGCGCCCGCCGCACGCGACGGTCTCGATCCTCACGCCGGACGGGGAGTCCGTTCGCGGCGACTTCACCGGCGACGGCCCGATCGACGCGATCTTCCGCGCGATCAACTCCGCCACCCGGCGCGAGGCGCGCCTGCGGGAGTTCCGGATCGACGCCGTCACCGGCGGCCAGGACGCGCTCGGTGAGGCCAGCGTGATCCTCGAGCTCTCGGGCGCGAGCGCGTCGGGCCAGGGCGTCTCGACGGACATCATCGAGGCCGCCGCGCTGGCCTACGTCCGCGCGCTCTCCAACGTCGAGCGCAAGGTCGTGCTCGCGGCCGACGAGGCCGAGACGCCGCCGCTGGAGCTGACCGGGACGCCGTAGCGGCGTGACGGGAGCCGGCTCGCTGCTAGGCGAGCCGGCGGCCCTGCGCGTAGCCGGCGGCGACGACCGCGCCGCGCCGGCTCGGGTCCATCAGGTCGGGCCCGATCGCGTCGAGGCTCGCGTCGTCGGGGACGATCGTCGAGACCTCCGCGCCGCGTGAGCGCAGCACCATCGACTCGTAGCCCATGGCGGCCGAGGAGGCGGTGCGCAGCGGCGCCAGCGTCGCGCCGGCGGTCGGGATCAGGCAGAGCACGCGCGAGCCGCGGCCGGCCGGGACGGCGTCGAGGTTCGTCGGGCTCCAGACCGCGCCGTCGACGTACTCGCGCCCGCCGATCTCCACCGGCGCGAAGATCCACGGCACCGCGCAACTCGCCAGCACCGCCTCGGCCACCTCCGCGCGTGGGGCGTCGGGCGCGCCGAAGATCACGCGGCGCCCGTTGGCGCGGTCGACGGCGGCGATCCGCAGGCGCCCGTCGAAGTGCGGGTCGAGCGCTTCGATGTGCTTGCCGAGGTCGCCCAGCGTGCGCTCCGTTCGCGGGGCGCGGCTGAGGACGGCGGCGCGCGCGAGCCGCCCCGCGGGCCGGGTCGTCGCCATCGCCAGCGGGGCGAGCGGCGTCGCGACCGCCTTGCCCGCTCGTGCCGCCCCGCGTGTCAGCGCGCCCAAGCGTGCGCCGCGGGCTCCAAGGGCGTCCTGACCGGCCGCGGCCTCGGCGAATTCGCGCGCGGCGCGATCACCCGCCTCGGGCCGCTTGCCCGCCGCCAGCGTGGCGGCGACGATCGAGCCCGCGGAGGTTCCGAGCAGGTATTCGCAGTCGCGGAAATCCAGGCCCGCGCCGGCCTCCAGGCCGCTGAGGACGCCACGCAGCCAGGCCTCGCCGAGCGTTCCGCCGGCGCCCAGCACGAGCGCGTCGGGGAGGTCGCGGATCGCTTCGGTCACGGCTAGAGCGTAGGGCGTACGTGATAGCGTACAGTCGTAATGGTGGCCGCCACGGACCCCACGATCGCGGCCATCGGCCCGCGGGTGAAGGCACTGCGCGAGGCGATGGATCTCTCGCTGCGCGACCTTTCGGAGCGCTCCGGCGTCTCGGCGCCGATGCTCAGCCAGGTCGAGCGCGGCGAGACGAGCCCGACGCTGCAGGTCGCGAGCCGGATCGCCTCGGGCCTGGAGCTGCGGCTCTCACAGCTGCTGCGCCTGGACGAGGAGGTCTCGGTCTCGGTCGTGCGCCGGGGCGAGGGTCGCCGCGGCGGCGCCGGCGGCCACGCCTACGAGGTGCTCACGCCGCCGCTGCCGGGCCTGCGCGCCGAGGTCACGCGCCACACGCTGGCGCCGGGAGCCGTCACCGGCGGCCCCGGCGATCCGCCCCGCCACGAGCCGGGCGCGCGGGAGACGACCGTGCTCGAGCGCGGCGCGCTGACGCTGCACGTCGACGGCACCGAACACGAGCTGCACACCGGCGACTGCGTCACGTTCGACGCCGATCTGCCGCATCACTTCGCCAACGAATCAGAGGAGGAGGCAGTCCTGCTGGCCATCGTGTCGGCCGGGCTGCGCCGGTCATGACGCCCACCACGCTGTTCGAGAAGATCTGGTCCGCGCATCGGGTCGCGGACGGGCTGATCTACATCGACCTCCATCTGGTCCATGAGGTCACGAGCCCGCAGGCCTTCGAGGGCCTCCGGCTCGCCGGCCGCGAGGTCCGCCGCCCGGATCGCACGCTCGCGACCGCCGATCACAACGTGCCGACCGACGGCACGCCGATCTCGGCCAAGATCCACGACGCCCTCAGCCGCCGCCAGGTCGAGGCGCTGGAGTCCAACTGCGACGAGTTCGGCATCCCGCTGTACTCGCTCGGCTCGGACCGCCAGGGGATCGTCCACATCATCGGGCCGGAACTGGGCGTCACCCAGCCGGGCATGACGATCGTCTGCGGCGACTCGCACACCGCCACCCACGGCGCGTTCGGCGCGCTGGCCTTCGGGATCGGGACGAGCGAGGTCGAGCACGTGCTCGCGACCCAGACGCTGCAGCAGCCCAAGCCGAAGTCGATGCGGATCAACTACGTCGGCTCGCTCGGCAGCGGCGTCACCGCGAAGGACCTGATCCTCGCCACGATCGGCCAGATGGGCACCAACGGCGCCGCCGGCCACGCCGTCGAATACGCCGGCGAGGTCATCGAGGGCATGTCGATGGAAGAGCGGATGACGATCTGCAACATGACGATCGAGGGCGGCGGCCGCGCGGGGATGATCGCGCCCGACCAGACCACGTTCGACTGGGTGCAAGGACCGTCCGGGCGCGCCGGAGGACTTCGAGGAGGCGCTGAGCGTACTGGCGCACGCTGAAGACCGACGAGGGCGCGACCTTCGACCGCGAGATCACCGTCGATGCGAGCGCCGTCTCGCCGGTCGTCACCTGGGGCACCAACCCCGGCCAGGTCGTCCCGGTCACGTCGCCCGTGCCGGCGCCGAGCTCGGAGACCGACGAGCGCTCGCTCGTCTACATGGGTCTGGAGGCTGGGACGCCGATGCTCGAGGTCAAGCTCGATCGCGTCTTCATCGGCTCGTGCACGAACGCCCGGATCGGCGACCTGCGCGCCGCCGCGGCGATGATCAAGGGCCGCACGGTCGCCTCGACCGTCTCCGCGATGGTCGTCCCCGGCTCCCAGCAGGTGGCCAAGCAGGCCGAGAGCGAGGGGCTCGACGAGATCTTCCGCGCGGCGGGCTTCGACTGGCGCACCGCGGGCTGCTCGATGTGCCTGGGCATGAACCCGGACATCCTCGAGCCGGGCGAGCGCTGCGCCTCGACCTCCAACCGCAACTTCGAGGGCCGCCAGGGCCGCGGCGGGCGCACGCACCTCGTCTCCCCGCAGATGGCGGCCGCGGCCGCGATCGAGGGCCATTTCGTCGACATCCGGCAGTGGAGCTGAACGTGGAACCGATCCAGGTCATCAAGGGCCCGGTGACGTCGCTCGCGCGGGCTGACGTCGACACCGACCAGATCATCCCCAAGCAGTTCCTGAAGCGGATCGAGCGCACCGGCTTCGGCGAGTTCCTGTTCTACGACTGGGCGCAGGAGCCCGGCTGGAGCCTGCCCAAGAACCCGATCCTCGCGACCGGCCCGAACTTCGGCTGCGGCTCCAGCCGCGAGCACGCCCCGTGGGCGCTGCAGGACTACGGCTTCCAGGCGATCGTCGCCTCGAGCTTCGCCGACATCTTCTTCTCCAACTGCACGAAGGTCGGCCTGCTGCCCGTCGTGCTGGCGGAGGAGGACGTCCAGGCCCTGATGGCGGCGGGTGAGGGGGAGGTCGACCTCGAGGCGCTCGAGGTCCGCTTCGACGGTCGCGCCGTGCCGTTCGAGCTCGACGCCGAGCGCCGCCACCGCCTGCTCAACGGCCTCGACGACATCGCGCTCACGCTCCAGAAGGGCGACGACATCGAGGCCTATGAGGCCGAGCGAGAGCGCCCCGGTCCTGTCACTCTGAATCTGTAGGGTCCCACAACTTATGCCTACGATCGTCCTCCTTCCCGGCGACGGGATCGGCCCCGAAGTGGCCGCCTCCGCCGTCGAAGTCCTGAATGCCGTCGCCTCCGACCTCACCTTCGAGGAGCACCCCGCAGGGGGCGCCGCCATCGACCTCCACGGCACCGCGCTGACCGACGAGGCGCTTGCTGCGTGCAAGGCGTCCGACGCGGTCCTGCTCGGTGCGGTCGGCGGGCCGAAGTGGGACACGAACGAGCCCGGCGCGGTACGTCCGGAGCAGGGCCTGTTCAAGATCCGCGCCGAGCTCGGCCTCTTCGCCAACCTGCGCCCGATCCGGCCGCTGCCCGCGCTCTACGACGCCTCGCCGCTCAAGCGCGAGTTGATCGACGGCGTCGACATGCTGATCGTGCGCGAGCTCACCGGGGGCCTGTACTACGGCGAGCGCGGGACCAAGGACGGCCGCGCGTTCGACACGATGGTCTACACGGTCGAGGAGATCGAGCGGATCGCGCGCGTGGGCTTCGAGGCGGCCAAGAGCCGCGTGACGTCGGTCGACAAGGCCAACGTGCTCGACACGAGCCGCCTGTGGCGCGAGGTCATCACGCGCATCCACACCGAGGAGTTCCCGCACATCGAGCTCGAGCACATCCTCGTCGACGCGGCGGCGATGAAGCTGATCGCGGCTCCGCGCCACTTCGAGGTGATCGTCACCGAGAACATGTTCGGCGACATCCTCAGCGACGAGGCGTCGATGCTCACCGGCTCGCTCGGCATGCTCCCGACCGCCTCGCTGGGCGGCGACGGCCCGTCGCTGTTCGAGCCCGTGCACGGTACGGCGCCTGACATCGCGGGCCAGGGGATCGCCAACCCGATCGGCATGATCCTGTCCGCCGCGCTGATGCTGCGCCACGGACTCGGCCGGGAGGACCAGGCGGCTGCCGTAGAATCGGCGGTCGACAAGGCCCTGGAGAAGGGCGTCCGCTCCGGAGACCTGGGCGGCAAGGCGACCACCGCCGAGGTGACCGAGGCGGTGCTTGAGGAGCTGAAGTGAGCCAATCGGACCTGATCTGGATGAACGGCGAACTCGTCGCGTACGAGGACGCCAAGGTCCACGTGCTCACGCACGCGCTGCATTACGGCACGAGCGTGTTCGAGGGCGTGCGCGCGTACGAGACGCCCGACGGCGGCACCGGCGTGTTCCGCCACCAGGACCACATCGACCGGCTCTTCCGGTCGGCCGCGCTCTACCACATGGACATCCCGTTCTCCAAGGACGAGATCCGCGCCGCGACGTTCGAGACGATCACCCGCAACGGCCTGAAGTCCTGTTACATCCGGCCGCTGGTCTTCCGCGGCGCCGGGCCGATGGGCCTGTACCCGCTCGACTGCCCGGTCGACGTGATCATCGCCGTCTGGGAGTGGGGCGCCTACCTCGGCGAGGAGGGCAAGCTCAACGGCGTCCGCGCCAAGGTCTCCTCCTGGCGGCGGATCCCGAGCGACTCGCTGATCCCGTCGGCCAAGGCCGGCGGCCAGTACCTGAACTCGATCCTGGCCAAGGTCGAGGCCGACAAGGCCGGCTACGAGGAGGCGATCCTGCTCGACACGCGCGGCTACGTCTGCGAGGGCACGGGCGAGAACCTCTTCCTGGTCAAGGACGGCAAGGTCGTCACGCCGGGCTTCGCCAACGACATCCTCGAGGGCATCAACCGCGCGGCGGCGATCGAGATCCTGCGCGACCAGGGCTACGACGTCGTCGAGCGCGACATCGCCCGCGGCGAGCTCTACCGCGCCGACGAGATCTTCATGACGGGCACGGCGGCGGAGCTGACGCCGATCCGCGAGGTCGACGACCTGACGGTGGGCAGCGGCACGCGCGGCCCGGTCACGGCCGAGATCCAGGCGATCTTCGAGGACGCGCTGCACGGGCGCTCCGAGCGCTACGCGAAGTGGCTGGACAAGGTTCCCGCCGCGGTCACCTGAGATGACGCACGTCATCGTCTACGACACCACCCTGCGCGACGGCATGCAGGGTGAGGGGATGTCGCTGTCGGTCGAGGAGAAGGTCCGCGTCGCGCGGATCCTCGACGAGCTCGGCGTGCCGATGATCGAGGCCGGCTTCCCGACGTCGAACCCGAAGGAGCTCGAGCTCTTCGAGCGGCTGCGCGAGGCTGGGTTGCAGGCGGACGTCTGCGCCTTCGGGATGACGCGCCGGCGCGGGGTCGCCGCCGAGGAGGACGCCGCGCTGCGCGTGCTCGCGGAGTCCTGGACGCCGGTCTCCACGATCGTGGGCAAGACCTGGGGGCTGCACCTCGAGAAGGTCGTCAAGGTCGGCCGCGCCGAGAACCTGGCGATGATCGGCGAGTCCGTCGCGTTCCTGGTCGCGTCCGGCAAGCGCGTGATCTATGACGCCGAGCACTTCTTCGACGGCTATCGCGACGACCCGGCGTACGCGATCGAGTGCCTGCGGACGGCGTTGGACGCGGGCGCCGAGAACCTGACGATGTGCGACACCAACGGCGCCTCGCTCCCACACCAGATCGCGGAGGCGGTCCATGTCGTGCGGCGGGCGCTGCCGTTCGCGGCTCTGGGCATCCACACGCACAACGACGCCGAGTGCGCCGTGGCGAACACGCTGGCCGGGGTGGCCGAGGGCGCCGTGATGGTCCAGGGCACGATGAACGGCTACGGCGAGCGCTGTGGCAACGCGAACCTGATCTCGATCATCCCGAACCTGCAGCTGAAGATGGGCATGCAGTGCCTGCCCTCGCTCGAGGGTCTGACCGAGGCCTCGCACCTGGTGGCCGAGATGCTCAACCTCTCGCCCGACGCCAACCAGGCGTACGTGGGCAAGAACGCGTTCGCGCACAAGGGCGGGATGCACGTCGCCGGCGTCAACGCCGATCCGCTGACGTTCGAGCACATCGACCCCGCGGCCGTGGGCAACGCGCGCGAGGTGCTCGTGAGCGAGCTCTCGGGCAAGGGCACCGTGATCGCGCACGCGGGCGGCGCCCTGGACGATGCGGTCGCCTCGCGGGTCGTGGAACGCGTGAAGGAGCTCGAGCATCGCGGCTTCCAGTTCGAGGCCGCCGACGGCTCCTTCGAGCTGCTGATCCGCCGCGAGACGGGCTACTACCAGCCGCTGTTCACGCTCGAGTCCTGGCGCGTGATCGCCGAGAAGCGCGCCGACGGGCGGGTGGAGACCGAGGCGACGGTGAAGCTCTGGGTCGGCTCGCAGCGCTTCGTGCGCACCGCCGAGGGCAACGGTCCCGTGCACGCCCTGGATCGCGCCTTGCGGGCCGCGATCGGCGAGCGGCTGCCGCACCTGCGCGACATCAAGCTCGTCAACTACAAGGTCCGCATCCTCGACGAGTGGAAGGCGACGGGCGCGACGACCCGCGTGCTGCTCGACGCCTCCGACGGGACGTCCACGTGGGGCGCGATCGGCGTGCACGAGAACGTCATCGAGGCCTCGTGGGACGCGCTGGTGGACTCGCTCGAGGCGGGCATGCTGCGATCGCAGGCCGCTCTCAAGTGATCCCGCTCGCTCGCCCCGTGATCGGGGAAGCCGAGGAGCAGGCCGTGCTCGAGGTGCTGCGCTCGCGGCACCTCTCTCTGGGTCCGCGCGTGCCGGCCTTCGAGAACGCGTTCGCCGCGCGGGTGGACGCTCGCTACGCGAGCGCGGTCTCCTCCGGCACGGCCGCGCTGCATCTGGCCCTGCGGGCGGTGGGCGTTTCGGCGGGCGACGAGGTCATCACGTCGCCGTTCTCGTTCGTGGCCTCGGCGAACTCGATCCTGTACGAGCAGGCGCGACCGGTGTTCGTGGACATCGATCCGGTCACGCTGAACCTGGACGTCGACGCGGCCGCGGCGGCGATCACGCAGCGCACGTCCGCGCTGCTCCCGGTCCACATCTTCGGCTATCCGGCCGACACGCCCGCATTGGAGGCGCATGGGCTGCCGATCGTCGAGGACGCGTGCGAGGCGCTCGGCGCCGTCCACGCCGACGGCGTGCCGGTCGGCGGTCGCGGCCATCCCGCCGCCTTCGGCTTCTACGCCAACAAGCAGCTGGTGACGGGCGAGGGCGGGATGCTCACCGATGGGCTCGCTCGAGCACAAGACCGCCGTGGACTCCGAGCGCAACCAGGGCCGCGCGCCCGACATGGACTGGCTCGACCACGACCGGCTCGGCTTCAACTACCGGCTGACCGACATGGCGTGTGCGCTCGGACTCGCGCAGCTCGATCGCCTCGACGACATGCTCGCCGCCCGCGCCCGCGCGGCGGACTGGTACCGCTCGGCGCTGGCCGGCTTCGAGGGGCTGGAGCTGCCGTGCGAGGACTTCGGCGGCGACGTCCGCGGCTGGTTCGTCTTCGTCGTGCAGTTGCCGCATGGCGTCGATCGCGACGAGACGATCCGTGCGTTGGCTCTGCGCGGCGTGCAGTCGAAGCCCTACCTCCCGGCGATCCACCTGATGTCCTTCTACCGCGAGCGCTTCGGCCATCGCGAGGGCGAGTTCCCGGTCTGCGAGGACGTCGCCGCCCGGTCGATCGCGCTGCCGTTCTTCCCGGAGATGACCCAGAGCCAGGTGGCCGAGGTCGCCGAGGCGCTGGACTCCGTGCTCTACACCGCTTTGAGGTAGCCGATGAAGCCTGGGCCGCCGAGCGCCCGGGCGGTCCGCTCGTTGGGCGCGCGCCGGATCTCGCGCTCGCCGAAGCCGTAGGCCTCGTACAGCGCGCGGGCGGGGCGGTTGTGCAGGCCGGTGTCGAGCGCCAGGTTCGTCAGTCCTGCCTTGGCGGCCTCGAGTTGCGCGTCGTCGAGCAGGTGTTGGGCGACGCCTCTGCGACGCCAGCTGGGTGTCACGGCGAGCGCGTCGACGAAGTAGGCGTCCAGCGGCGGGCTGAGCGAGACCCGGCCGGCCGCGCGCAGGTGCCGGAACGTGCTCGGCCAGCGCCACAGCGGCAGGCGCGGGAAGCGTCAGCCCGACGAAGCGCCGCGACAGCCGGTCGACGTGCGAGACCGGAAAGCCGGCCGCGAGGCCGACCACCTCGCCCTCGGCCAGCGCGACCCGGCAGTACTCGTAGCTCGCCGCGTGGCCGCGCTCGCCGTAGGCACGCTCGATCAGCTTCAGCGCGCGCTCCGCGCTGCCCGCGTAGGCGGTGTAGTACGGCTCCGCGGAAGCGAAGAGCAGCGGGGCGCAAGGGTCCTCGGGTCGCGCGGGGCGGACGAGCAGATCCATCTTGGGTCATGATGCCGAGTCCGTGTCCCGCTTCTCACTTCCGCCCGATCCCGTGTTCGTCTCGATGAATGCGTCGATCGGCTTCGACTGGCGCCTGGCGCCCTATGACGTCGCGCAGTCCCGCGCTCACGCGACGATGCTCGCCGCCACCGGCATCATCACCGACGCCGACCGCGACGAGCTGCTCGGAGGCCTCGATCGGGTCGCCGCCGAGCTCGATGCCGGCGAGTTCGCCTTCCTGGACTCCGACGAGGACATCCACATGGCGGTCGAGCGGCGGCTCACCGAGATCGTGGGCGCCGTCGGCGGCAAGCTGCACACGGCCCGCTCGCGCAACGATCAGGTCGCGACGGACATGGCGATGTTCACCCGCGCGCACGCGCTGCGGGCGATCGAGGCGCTGCAGGACCTGCAGACCGTGATCGTGCGCGTGGCCGAGGCGCACCTGGACTGGGCGATGCCGGGCTACACGCACCTCCAGCGCGCGCAGCCGGTCTATCTCTCGCACCACCTGCTGGCCTATTTCTGGATGTTCCGGCGCGACGCGGGGCGCTTCGAGACGGTGCTCGGCTCCACGACCGAGCTGCCGTTGGGCGCGGGCGCGCTGGCGGGCGTGAACTTCCCGACCGACCGGCGCCTGGTGGCCTCCGAGCTCGGCTTCGCGGGCGTGGTGCCGAACTCGATCGACGCGGTCTCCAACCGCGACTTCGTCCTCGACTTCCTGGCCGCCGCGGCCACCTGCGCGACGCATCTCTCACGGCTGGGCGCGGAGATCGTGCTCTGGTCCTCGGAGGAGTTCGGCTTCTGCGAGGTGTCCGACGCCTGGGCGTCGAGCTCATCGATCATGCCGCAGAAGAAGAACCCCGACGCGGCCGAGCTGCTGCGCGCGAAGGCGCCCCGGATCGTCGGGCACCTCGCGGCGCTGCACGGGGTGATGCACGGGACTCCGCTGACCTACAACAAGGACATGCAGGAGGACAAGGAGCACCTCTTCGACGCCGTCGACACGCTGGAGCTGTCGCTGGCGGCGGCGCGCGGGATGCTCGGCGGGATGACCTTCAAGCGCGAGCGCCTGGCCGCCGCCGCGACGGACGAGATGCTCGCCGCCGTCGACGTCGCCGACATGCTCGTCAAGCGCGGCGTGCCCTTCCGGCAGTCGCACGGGATCGTCGCCGGGCTGGTCCGCACGGCGGTCGAATCCGATCGCACGCTGTCCCAGCTGACGCGCGAGGAGCTCGCCCAGCACTCCGACGTGCTCGATGACGACTTCTACTCGGTGCTATCCCAGGGCTCGTGGCTGGAATCCAAGGAGAGCGAGGGCGGGACGTCGCTGGCCCGGGTGCGGGAGCAGCTGGCGCACGCGCGGGCGGCACTGGACTCGACGTCCTAGGCGCATTGTCGAGGCAGCCGGCTTCGCCGGCGCATTCGACTTCGGCTGGGGAGGTCGCTTCGCGGACCTCCCTGACAGCGGCGTTCTACGACCGGCCGGTCCTCGAGGTCGCGCCGGAGCTGCTGGGCTGTGTCGTCCGGCACGGCCCCTGCGCGGGCGTGATCGTCGAGACCGAGGCGTACCACTACTCCGAGCCGGCGTCCCACGCGTACGTCGGCATCACGCCGCGTACGGGGGTCCTGCACGGGGCGCCGGGCACGGCGTACATCTACCGCTCCTACGGGATCCACGCGCTCTTGAATGCGGTGTGCGAGCCCGAGGGGGTGGGGGCGGCGGTCCTGATCCGCGCGCTGGAGCCGATCGCGGGGCTGGCGGAGATGCGTGCGCGCCGCGGCGCGGGGGAGCTGACCAACGGCCCGGGGAAGTTGACGCAGGCGCTCGGGATCGACCTGTCCGAGAACGACACGTCGCTGATCACGGGCCCGATCACGATCGTGTCCGGGGAGCGGCTCCCGTATCTCACGGGCCCGCGCATCGGGATCACCAAGGCCGCCGATCTCCCATGGCGGTTCTGTGCTCTGGGCTCGCGGGACGTCTCGCGCCCCTGGCCGCCCGGTTCTGAACTCGACCCGCTAGCCGGTCGTGCCGTCCCCGGCAGCCGGTGCGGTCATCTCCCGCACCTCCGGTTCCGGGGTCGGTGGCCGGCGGATCCGTCGCCGGTGGATCGGCCGCCGGCGGGTCCTGCGCGGGCGGATCGGTCGTCGTCGGCGGCGTGACCGGGGGCGTCGTCGTTCCACCCGTCCCGCCGCCGCCGGTGGTCGGCGGTGCCGTCGTCGCGGCGGGCGGGGCGACGGTTGCCGCCGGCGGGACGTAGGTGCCCGTGCCCGGCGTCGGCGTCTCGGTGGGCTTGCCGGTTCCGTCGCCGCCGTCCTTCCTGGGCAGCGGGTCGATCTTCAGCAGCGCCTGCATGAAGGTCTTCCAGATCGCGGCGGGATAGGTGCCACCGGAGACCGGCCTGCCTTGGAACTCGGTCTTCATCGGCTTGAACTCGTCGGGGTAGCCGACCCAGACGGCGACGGTGTACTCCTTCGTCCAGGCCACGAACCACGCGTCGCCGTAGTCCTCGGTGGTGCCGGTCTTGCCGGCGATCATCACGCCGGGGATCTGGGCGCGGGTCGCGGTGCCGTCCTTGACGACGGTCTGCAGGATCGAGGAGACGGTGCCGGCCACCTGCGGCGTGAGCACCTTGCGCTCCTTGCGCTTGTTGATCATCTTCTGGCCGTCGTCGAGCACGACCGCGCGCTTCTTCTTGCCGTCGCGCTTGTCGATGCGCTCGATGCCCGACGGGTCCGGGCACGGGCAGGCTCTTGTGGCTCTGGCCCGGGGAGAGCGTTCCGTACACGAGCTTTCCGCCCGTCGCGAACGTCTCATAGGCGTGCGCCATGTCCAGCGGCGTGACGCCAGTGCGCAGACCGCCGAGCGCCATCGCGTAGTTGCTCGAGACGGATGTGCGGACACCCATCCGGCGCGCGAGCTTGGCGACCTTCTTGGTCTTGACCTTCATGCCGACCTGGGCGTAGACGGCGTTGTCGGAGAAGGTCGTCGCGTTCGCGAGCGTCCTGATCCCGCCGTAGGCGTCCTCGTAGTTGTTGACCGTGAACTTCTCGCCGCCCTTGAGGATGTAGGTCTTCTTCTTGGACTCCCAGGTCGACTGCGGGCTGATGCCCTGGCGCAGCGCCTCGGCGAGCACGAACGGCTTGAACGAGGAGCCGGGCTGGCGCTGACCCTGGGTGGCGAGGTTGAACGGGGTGGTCCCGTAGTTGTCGCCGCCGACCATCGCGCGCACCTCGCCGGTGTTGTTGGCGATCGCGACCAGCGAGGCCCGCGGGCCGGTTCGGCCGGGCGGGAGCCAGTCCTTGATCGCCTTCTCGGCGGCGCGCTGCACGCGCGAGTCGATCGTCGTCTGGACCACGAGGCCGCCCTCGAACGCGCGCTGCGCGCCCTGCTGGCCGCCGCCGAGCTGGTCGACGACCTGCGGCTTGATCCAGGAGGTGAAGTACGGGAAGTCCGTGTCCTCCTTCGGGAAGTTCAGATCGTCGCCCGTCGGCAGGTCCTCGGCCTTCTCAGAGTCGTAGAGGCTGCGCGTGAGGTAGCCCTGCTGGAGCATTCGCAGCAGCACGAGGTCGCGCCGGCGCTTGGACGCGACCGGGTGCTGGATCGGGTCGAACGCGCTCGGGGAGGCCACCATCGCGGCCAGCAGCGCGGCCTCGTGGGGCTGCAGGACCGACGCGCAGGGCGTCTCGTCCTCGCCGCGACCGCCGCAGCGATCGTGGTTGTAGGAGAAGTAGGTCCGTGCCGCCGACTCGATGCCGTAGGCGCCGTTGCCGAAGTAGATCTGATTGAGGTAGTTGCGGAGGATCTCCTCCTTGGACCAGCGGCGCGTGAGGTGGTACGCCAGCGCCGCCTCGCGGAGCTTCTGGAAGATGGTGCGCTCGTTCTCGGCGGCGAGCGAGAGCTTCACGAACTGCTGCGGGATCGTCGAGGCGCCCTGCAGCGCCTGGCCGGAGGTGACGTCCTCGACGGCCGCGCGGGCGATGCCGCGCAGATCGACGCCGCTGTTGGTGTAGAAGCGGCGGTCCTCGATCGAGATGATCGCGTGCTTCATCACGGGCGCGATCTGGGTCTCGGAGAGGTAGATCCGGCGCTCCGAACCGGTCAGCGTGCCGATCTGGTCGCCACGGCGGTCCTCGATCGTCGTCGGCGTGTGCGTCGGGCGCTGCAGATGCGGCAGGTCCGACGCGACGGCCATGAACATCCCGAACAGCGCCGAGACGATCCCGAGCACGCCGAGGAAGAAGAGGACGAGCAGAACGCGGAGCTTGCGGACCTTGAAGCGCTTGGGACGCTTGCGGCGCCTCCATAGACGCGGGCGACGGCGCGTGCGCTCGCGCGTGCGAGGGAGATCGACGACTTCCCCGGCGCCGGTGAGGGCGTCGGGAGACATCGTGCTCGTGGGCTCGTGCTCGCTCATAGACAGGTCTCGACCAGCGCCCCAGACGGAAACGCTCCTGTCAAGGGTAAGGGGCCGAGAATGAGAGCCGGGCGGACCAGGCCTGACCGGAGCAAAACTCTAGCATTGGGGCCGATGGAATCACCCGCGCAGTTCCTCGCCCGCAACGCGGTAGACGTGCGCCCTGACGGGCTGCTCGAGAAGCGTTTGGCGGAGGGCCGACCGCTCCGGATCAAGCTCGGTCTGGACCCCACCGCCAAGGACCTCCACCTGGGCCACACGGTGGTCTTGCAGAAGCTGCGCGAGTTCCAGGACCTCGGGCACACCGTCGTGTTGATCATCGGCGACTACACGGCGCGGGTCGGTGATCCGTCGGGGCGCTCGGCGACCCGGCCGGTGCTCTCGCCGGCCGAGATCGACGAGCACGCCCAGACGTACCTCGATCAGGCGACCAAGGTGCTCGCCGACGACGAGCGGCTGGAGGTCCGCCGCAACTCGGAGTGGCTGGACATGCCGATGGAGGACCTGTTCCGGCTCGTGCGCTTCGTCACGGTCGCCCAGCTGCTCGAGCGCGACGACTTCTCCAAGCGGATGGCGGCGGCCGAGCCGATCTCGATGCTCGAGCTGCTCTACCCGGTACTCCAGGGCTACGACTCGGTGGCGATCCGCGCCGACGTGGAGCTCGGCGGCACCGACCAGACCTTCAATCTCTTCATGGGCCGGGCGCTGCAGACCGCCTACGGGCAGCCGCCGCAGGTGGTGCTGACGGTCCCGTTGCTCAACGGGACCGACGGCGAGCGCAAGATGTCGAAGTCCTACGGCAACCAGATCGGGATCACCGATCCGCCTGCAGGAGATGTACGGCAAGACGCTGCGGATACCCGACGAGCAGCTCGAGTCCTGGTACGGGTTGCTGCTCGGCGGAGCGATTCCCGGGGGCGTGGGCCCGCGCGACGCGAAGCGCGCCCTCGCGCGCGCGCTCGTGGCGCGCTTCTGGGGAGAGGAGGAGGCCGGCGAGGCGGAGGCCGGATTCGACCGCGTCTTCATCGCGCACGAGCTCCCCGAGGAGATCGAAGCGGTCGAGGTCGGCGGCGACCGACGGGATGCTGCATCTGCCGCAGGTCATCGTCGAGGTCTTCGGGGGCTCGCGCTCTGAGGCCCGGCGGAAGCTGGCCCAGGGCGGCGTGAAGCTGGAGGGGGCGGCGCTGCCGGCGGAACCGCTCGACCTACCGGCCTCGGAACTGGACGGGCGCGTCCTCCAACTGGGCAAGCGCCAGTTCCGCCGCGTACGGGTCGTCTAGAAAGAAATTTCGCTTCTGCCCTTGAGGGTCGGAAACTCGCTGCTACTCTGCTGATCGCGGCACGGAGAAGCGCTCCGGCCCGCCAGGGGGTGACTCCAGGCGACAGGTGCGCTAGACTTCGATGCCCGCTCGAGAGCCAGACTCTTGAGAGCGCAATATCTTCACGGAGGGAATCCCCCTCCCACAAGGCGCGGCGGTCTTTGAAAACTCAACAGCATGCATAATTCGGCGGCTCCTTGCTGCCGGAATATGTCCAGGTTTCGAGATGCTGGCGGACTCTACCCAGAGGCCGACCGGCGCAAGGAACTAGTAGTACAGAAGTGCCAGTAGTACTGAGCAAGTAGTAACCCTGTCATGCGCTCGGTCCGTTACATGTGTACCGACGGACCCTCGAGTAGCGCACGACGCTCTTTGTGAAGTTCTTCACGGAGAGTTTGATCCTGGCTCAGGACGAACGCTGGCGGCGTGCTTAACACATGCAAGTGGAGCGACGAACCAGGGCTTGCCCTGGGGCAGAGCCGCGAACGGGTGAGTAACACGTGGGTAACCCACCCCGATGACCGGGACAACCCGAGGAAACTCGGGCTAATACCGGATGTTCTCGCTTTCTCTGAGGAAAGCGAGCAAAGATAGCTTCGGCCTTCGCATCGGGACGGGCCCGCGGCCCATTAGCTTGTTGGTGAGGTAACGGCTTACCAAGGCGACGATGGGTAGCTGGTCTGAGAGGACGATCAGCCACACTGGGACTGAGACACGGCCCAGACTCCTACGGGAGGCAGCAGTGGGGAATCTTGCGCAATGCGCGAAAGCGTGACGCAGCAACGCCGCGTGGGGGAAGAAGGCCTTCGGGTTGTAAACCCCTTTCAGTTGGGACGAAGCTTCGTCGGTTAATAGCCGGCTGGAGTGACGGTACCTTCAGAAGAAGCCCCGGCTAACTACGTGCCAGCAGCCGCGGTAATACGTAGGGGGCTAGCGTTGTCCGGAATCATTGGGCGTAAAGCGCGTGTAGGCGGTCCGGTAAGTCCGCTGTGAAAGTCGGGGGCTCAACCCTCGGATGCCGGTGGATACTGTCGGGCTTGAGTACGGAAGAGGCGAGTGGAATTCCTGGTGTAGCGGTGAAATGCGCAGATATCAGGAGGAACACCAATTGCGAAGGCAGCTCGCTGGGACGTTACTGACGCTGAGACGCGAAAGCGTGGGGAGCAAACAGGATTAGATACCCTGGTAGTCCACGCTGTAAACGATGGGCACTAGGTGTGGGGGGTGTCGACTCCCTCCGTGCCGAAGCTAACGCATTAAGTGCCCCGCCTGGGGAGTACGGCCGCAAGGCTAAAACTCAAAGGAATTGACGGGGGCCCGCACAAGCAGCGGAGCATGTGGTTTAATTCGACGCAACGCGAAGAACCTTACCTGGGCTTGACATGTTCCTGACCGTCCTGGAAACAGGGCTTCCCTTCGGGGCAGGATCACAGGTGGTGCATGGCTGTCGTCAGCTCGTGTCGTGAGATGTTGGGTTAAGTCCCGCAACGAGCGCAACCCCCGTCGTATGTTGCCAGCATTTAGTTGGGGACTCATGCGAGACTGCCGGTGACAAACCGGAGGAAGGTGGGGATGACGTCAAGTCATCATGCCCCTTATGTCCAGGGCTACACACGTGCTACATTGGCGCGTACAGAGGGCTGCGATACCGCGAGGTGGAGCGAATCCCTTAAAGCGCGTCTCGGTTCGGATTGCAGGCTGAAACCCGCCTGCATGAAGGCGGAGTTGCTAGTAATCGCGGATCAGCATTGCCGCGGTGAATACGTTCCCGGGCCTTGTACACACCGCCCGTCACACCATGGAAGCAAGTAACACCCGAAGCCGGTGGCCTAACCCGCAAGGGAGGGAGCTGTCGAAGGTGGGACTCGTGACTGGGGTGAAGTCGTAACAAGGTAGCCGTACCGGAAGGTGCGGCTGGATCACCTCCTTTCTAGGGAAGCTCCAGGACTTGGAGCGCCGGCGAAGGCCAGGTGGGCATACCGTCCACCTCGAGCTCGACCCGGTACCTAATGTCGACCGGACCTGGCGTCGTTTCCGAGCTTGCTCGGAGCAGGGCGCATGCTGTTGAGTTTTGAGAGACCGAACACCCAATTGCTTTAGCTCATGGGTGTGCGCCTCTAGCGGACCTTGAAAACTGCACAATCATGCCAACGAAGCACTCCTCGCAAGAGGGGTGCGAACGGGTATCACCGAGATCGCTGTCGTCATTTCCATGCCGACAGCGTGATCACCGTCAAGATAGGAAGGGCACACGGTGGATGCCTTGGCACCAGGAGTCGATGAAGGACGTGAACGGCTGCGATAAGCCGCGGTGAGGCGCTGAATAGCCAGTGACCCGCGGATCTCCGAATGGGGAAACCCAGCGCTGTTAGTACGGCGTTACCTCCCGCTGAATATATAGGCGGGTAGGGGGCAAGCCGGGGAACTGAAACATCTCAGTACCCGGAGGAAAGGAAATCAACCGAGACTCCCCGAGTAGTGGCGAGCGAAAGGGGATCCAGCCCAAACCGGGCCAGTGTAAGCGCACACGCGTTGCTGGTTCGGGGTTGTAGGGCCTTTGCCCGAGAAGTGTGTTTCTCGGCGGGAGTTACAAAGCTGGTCGATAGACGAAGCACGTGGAACCGTGCACCACAGAGGGCAATCGTCCCGTAGTCGAAATCGAGCCAGTCTCCCGATGAGGTACCTGAGTAGGTCCGCTCCCGTGAAACGCGGACTGAATCTGGGGGGACCACCCTCCAAGGCTAAGTACTCCCTGGTGACCGATAGCGGACTAGTACCGTGAGGGAAAGGTGAAAAGTACCCCGGAAGGGGAGTGAAATAGTACCTGAAACCGCGTGCCTACAAGCGGTCGGAGCAGGCTTTGTCCTGTGACGGCGTGCTTTTTGCATAACGAGCCGGCGAGTTACTCGTCTGCGGCAAGGTTAAGCGATGAGCGGAGCCGAAGCGAAAGCGAGTCCTAATAGGGCGATTTAGTCGTAGGCGGTAGACCCGAAACTGAGCGAGCTACCCATGGGCAGGTTGAAGCGGGGGTAAGACCCCGTGGAGGACCGAACCGACCTAGGTTGAAAACTGGGCGGATGACCTGTGGGTCGGAGTGAAAGGCTAATCAAGCTCAGAGATATCTGGTTCTCTCCGAAATATATTTAGGTATAGCCTCGGATAAATTCCGTGGCGGCCGTAGAGCACTGTTTGGTCTAGGGGCCCTACCAGGTTACCGAAATCAGGCAAACTCCGAAGACCGTCACGGTTACTCCGGGAGTCAGTTGCGGGGGGATAAACTTCCGCGTCAAGAGGGAAACAGCCCAGACCGACAGCTAAGGTCCCTAAGTGCTAGCTAAGTGGCAAACGATGTCCGAGTGCATAGACAACCAGGAGGTTGGCTTAGAGGCAGCCATCCTTGAAAGAGTGCGTAACAGCTCACTGGTCAAGTGTTCGGGCGCGGATAATGTAACGGGGCTCAAGCTAGCCACCGAAGCTTCGGGTGCGTCGCAAGACGCGCGGTAGGAGAGCGTTCTCATGGCAGTGAAGCGGCGGGGGAACCCAGCCGTGGAGCCATGAGAAGTGAGAATGCCGGCATGAGTAACGAAAGAGAAGTGAGAATCTTCTCCGCCGATTGCCCAAGGATTCCTGAGTAAAGTTCGTCTGCTCAGGGTTAGTCGGGACCTAAGGCGAGGCCGAAAGGCGTAGTCGATGGATAACAGGTTGATATTCCTGTACCACGTCGCACTCATTTGACTGATGGGGGGACGGGGAAGGCTATGGGAACCCAGGCGATGGTAGTCCTGGGTCAAGCATGTAGGGGTGGCCGATGAAAAATGCGCGGCCGCATAACCTGAGGTGCGATGACAGCTGGCTTAAAGCCGGCGAGTCCCGGACGCCATGCCTCCAAGAAAAGCCTCTAGGGAGAGTGCACGTGCCCGTACCAAAACCGACACAGGTGGGCAAGTAGAGAATACTAAGGTGATCGAGATAACCATCGTTAAGGAACTCGGCAAAATCGCTCCGTAACTTCGGGATAAGGAGCGCCCCAGTAGGGTGAAGCACCTCGCGTGCGGAGCCTGAGAGGGCCGCAGTGAATAGGTTCAACCGACTGTTTACCAAAAACACAGGGCTCTGCTAAGTCGCAAGACGACGTATAGGGTCTGACGCCTGCCCGGTGCCGGAAGGTTACGTGGAGGTGTTAGGAGCAATCCGAAGCACTGAAACTAAGCCCCGGTAAACGGCGGCGGTAACTATAACCGTCCTAAGGTAGCGAAATTCCTTGTCGGGTAAGTTCCGACCTGCACGAATGGCGTAACGAGTTGAACGCTGTCTCAACGATGGGCTCGGTGAAATTGCAGTCTCGGTGAAGATGCCGAGTACCCGTGGCTAGACGGAAAGACCCCGTGCACCTTTACTATAACCTGGTATTGGAGTGTGGTGCATCTCGCTCAGGATAGGAGGGAGTCTTTGAAGCATCGGCTGCGGCTGGTGTGGAGACAACCTTGAGATACCTCCCTTGATGTACTGCGCTTCTAACACTGCGACCGTAATCCGGGCAGTGAACAGTGCCAGGCGGGTAGTTTGACTGGGGCGGTCGCCTCCCAAAATGTAACGGAGGCGCGCAAAGGTTCCCTCAGTACGGTTGGAAATCGTACGTAGAGTGCAAAAGCAATAAGGGAGCTTGACTGTGAGACCGACAGGTCGAGCAGGTGCGAAAGCAGGCTTTAGTGATCCGGCAGTAGCAAGTGGAAGTGCTGTCGCTCAACGGATAAAAGGTACGCCGGGGATAACAGGCTTATCGAGTCCAAGAGTCCACATCGACGACTCGGTTTGGCACCTCGATGTCGGCTCGTCGCATCCTGGGGCTGTAGTAGGTCCCAAGGGTTGGGCTGTTCGCCCATTAAAGCGGTACGCGAGCTGGGTTCAGAACGTCGTGAGACAGTTCGGTCCCTATCTGCCATGGGCGTTGGAGAATTGAAAGGATTCGTCCCTAGTACGAGAGGACCGGGATGAACGCACCTCTGGTGTATCTGTTGTCCTGCCAAGGGCATCGCAGGTTAGCTACGTGCGGATCGGATAACCGCTGAAGGCATCTAAGCGGGAAGCCGGCCTTGAGATGAATTCTCCCACCTCCTTGAGAGGGTAAGACCCCTAGTAGACCACTAGGTTGATAGGCTGGATCTGGAAGAGCGGTAACGCTCGTAGGAGACCAGTACTAATGGGTCGAGGGCTTGACGGATATTTTTTCGTTGGTACCCGTTCGTTGGCGGGTTGTGCAGTTTTGAAGGCCCGCTGAGGCGTGGTCTTGACAAGTTTCCGGTGGCTATTGCGCGGGGGAAACACCTCTTCCCATTCCGAACAGAGCAGTTAAGCCCCGTAGCGCCGATGGTACTTGGCCTGCAAGGGCCTGGGAGAGTAGGTCGCCGCCGGTCCTTACATAAAGAGGAGCCGCCCGTTGAGGCGGCTCTTCGTCGTTAACGATCGTGTCCGACATCACGACAGCCCGCTTGCGTCTGTCCCGCTGGGACGCAGCGCAGCACGCGCCGGCGCTGGAGGCGATCAACGCCTCTGCCGGAGGTCGTGCGGTACCTCAACGGCGGCGTGCCATACACGCCCCAGGAGAGCGCGGCACAGTCCGCGCGGTTCGCGCGCGCACTGGGCAGCGCTACGGCTTCGGACTCTGGGCGGCGGCGACGCGTAGCGCTTCGCATGAGGTCATCGGCTTCGTCGGCCTCCAGCATCCGGTGTGGTTTCCCGAGCTCGTCGAGCGACGTGGAGGTCGGCTGGCGCCTGCATCCCTCGGCCTGGGGAACGGGTACGCGACCGAGGGTGGTCGCGCGGCGCTCGCGTGCGCGTGGGAGCGACTGGGCCTGGAACGGGTGATCTCGCTGATCGACCCCGCCAACGCTCCGTCGATCGCGGTCGCCGAGCGGCTGGGGATGACCTGCGCGGAGCGGGTGGCGCACCCGCAGCGGCCCGGCTCCCTCGACATCTACGCGGTTTCGCGCCCCGATCATGGTCGGCGACGTAGCGGCCATGAAGGGAACGACAAAGGGGGCGGCCGATATCGGCCGCCCCCTTGTCCTACCTGCGTGGTTGTCGGCGCGGAGCTACTTCACCGTGACGGTCTTTCTGCTCGTGCCGACGGTGACGCGGTACCTGCCGGCTGCGAGCCTCGTGGTGGCCGTCCACTTCGAGGCCTTCGAGGTGACTCGGAGCGCCTTGCTCGTCCGCGCGCCCCTGACACGAGTGACGGTGACCCGCACGGAGGCCGCGCAGGTCGACGAGGTGCCGGTCACCGTCAAGCGGCGCTTGACGACGCGGGTGGCGGCGATCTTCGCCGCGGTGCAGGGTGTGGCCGTGGAGGTTGCGGTCGTCGTCGCCGGGCTCGAGGCCACGATCGGCGCCGCCGCCTTGCTGACCGGTGCCGCCGGCGCCGCGGCGGGCGCTTCCGGTCGCGACGGACGCGGCCGGCGGGACCGTCGGCGGGACGTCGGCGAGCTTGTCGGTGTAGACCGCCGAGCCGCTCGCGGCCTCCTGGAAGCGGACGTCGGAGAGCTGGATCGAGCCGGTGGCCGGCATGCCGGTGCCGCCGAACTTGAGTTCGAGCTTGCGGACGCTGGCGAGGTCGACGCCTTGCGCGGCGAAGTCGGTCAGCGGGACGCGGACCTCGTTGAGCACCTCATGGACGCGCGTCGTGGTCGAGCCCGTCGTCTGGTGCAGGGCCGTGCCGTAGCGCGGGGAGGCGGCGGCGACCGAACCGACCTTGCCGTTCTTGTCGGTGAGCTCGATCGTGAAGTTCTGGGTCGTCAGACCCGGGTTCCAGATCGCGTCCGTGCCACGGGACGGGTTGCGCGGGTCGAAGAAGTTCACCGCGGCGCCCAGCGCGAGCGACTTGTAGGCGGTCACGTCGCCCGAGGCGGCAGGAATGCGCGTGCCGATAGAGGCAGGCTGGTCCCAGGCGAGCGCGAGCTGCAGCCCGTAGGAGTGGTTGACCGGGGCGTTCTCACGCGTGCCGTTCTGGCCGCCGAGCGCGCCGGCGGCGGGAAGGGGGCAGCCCTTGGTCGCGGTCGGGAGGCCGGTGATGCCGAGCTGCGACGGAGCGAACTGCGTCGGCTCAGGGTTGCACCAGTCAAAGCCGCCTGGTGTCGTCGCCGGAACCGGGGTGATGCCGCCTGTCGCCAGATACGGGTTCGAGAACCCGGATCCGGTGATCGAGGTGCCGACGGCGCTCACCTCGAGCGGGTTGTCGGTCTCAGGTCGGAGCACGTCGCGGCGCTCGGCCGGCGCGGCGAAGTAGCTGGTCATCACGCGATCGAAGCACGGGATCCGGGTACCGGAGACCGAGGTCGGGCAGGCCGACGCGGGAAGCACCGGCGTCGTTCCGTCGGCGCTGATCTCGCCCGTCATGTACGGGTCGAACGTGACGTCGCCGCCGACGTAGCGGCGGAAGAACGCCGACATCATGGCCAGGCCGATCTTCTCCTGGTCGCCCATCAGCGCGGGATCGCCCGAGCCGCGAGTGGTGAGGTCGTACGCGCCGCCCGAGAGCCGGATGTTGTTCGGCTGGCTCGTGCCGCACGCCATGTCGGTGCCGGTCGCGTCATCGCCGTCGGCGAACCAGACGCTGTTGAACCAGTTGTGGTTGGCCCCCAGGACCGACATCTGGATGCGCGGGAACGGATCGTTGGGCTGGATGTACTGGCTGCGCTCGAACAGCCGGGCGCCCTGGAGGTTCGTCACGTCGCCCTCGCAGTAGCCGAACATCGTCATGTACGGCATGCCGTAGGGCGCGCGTCGCTCGTAGTCGACCGGAGCGAGCGCGATCACGCCGCGCAGGTTGTACTTGCGGCCTGGCGCCGGGCGATCGCGGTTGTAGTCGATGAAGCTCGAGACGGCGTCGCCGCCGCGCGAGTGGCCCATCAGGCCGACGCGCGAGAAGTCGAGCTTGCCGACGAGCGAGGACGCCGAGCGTGTTGTCGGCGGTGGCCGGCACCGCGCGCCTGGTTGGCGGCGTAGAGCGCGTCCAGGGCGGCGGCCATCAGGAGGCGGCGCTGGTGCATGCCCTTGCCCTGGGCGCCGTCCTGGTAGTAGATGAGCTGGTCCTGGTCGAGCGACATGACCGTGTAGCCCCACGTCGCGAGGTTCTCACCCAGGTACGCGTAGCCGCGGTCGTTGCGCTTGAAGGCCGTGCAGTTCGGCGCCGAGCCGGAGTCGCAGCTGCCGTGGTTGCCGTGCACGAGCAGGATCACCGGCGAGTCCGTCGCGCGGTTGGCCGGGTAATAGATCGACCCGCGCACCTGTAGCGTGGCCGCCGCGGCCTGCCCGGTCAACGGACCGCCCGCGGCGTTGGGCTCCTGCAGGTTCGTCGTCCCCATCAGTACCGGATCAACGGTCGTGACCGTGTACGGGCCACGGGCCAGCGGGTCCGGCGGCGCGCCAAGCGCCAGGGCGGGCGCCAACATGACGAGGGCGAAAGCCAAAGCGAGGGCTCTTAGGGCAGGGGTCACCAGTTCTCCGTGCGATCGGTTCAGTGTGCGTCCGTGCCGCACGGTTGACGACCGTGCGCGGCGAGGCGGCGAGATCGTACGTTGGACGGTATGCACCTATGTGTGGACTGACGGTCGAAAGTTGAAGGGTCAACGACCGACCGGATTCACATAACACCGTGACCCTCCCGCCACGTACATTGCGGCCGCTCCTTCCACACGGCAGGTCGGTCACCGATGACCTCCTCCGTGTGGCTTCCTCACGACAAAGGTCCCCTCGTTCACATGAACTCTGTCCCCGCGCTCCGCGCCGTGGTGACCGCCGCAGTGATCGCGGCGCTCGCCCCGTCCACCGCCTTCGCGTCGACCTGGACGGTCGACGACGACAAGGCGGACTGCCCGAACGCCGCCTTCACCTCCGTTCAGGCGGCGGTCAATCAGGCAGCGCCGTGGGACACCGTCGTGATCTGCCCGGGGCTGTACCTGGAGCAGTCGACCCCGACCTCGGGCAACAACAGCCCGAGCCAGGCGGGCTCGCGCAACGGCCTGACGATCACCAAGCCGCTGACGATCAAGGGCGCCGGCGCGAGCAAGGTGACGATCCGGCCCGCTCCGGCGATCGGCGCGACGCTGGCCGGCACCGCGCCGTACCTGCGTGACGGCGGCGGCAACGTCGTCACCGTCTCGCGCCAGTCGCTGGGCGCGACCGACGACAACGAGAACTTCCTCGATCTCTCCGGGGTGACGATCGAGTCGCCCGACATCGCCGCCGAGGCCGGCGTGGCCTTCTTCAACACGTCGGGGCGGATCGCCAACAGCGTCATCGGCACGATCAAGCCGACGGCCGCCTACGGCTACGGCCTGATCATGACCAACTCGCTGCAGGGCGCCGAGGCCGGCGTTCGCCGCCAGGTCACGATCGAGAAGAGCCTCGTGACGACGGGCGGCGTGCTGTTCGACGACGCCCGCGGCATCGACGGCGCCGCCACGACGACCGCGCGCTCGGGCATCGTGGCCTACGGCAACCTGGTCGGCTCGCGCATCCAGGGCCCGGTGACGTACACCTACGGCCAGCGCGGAATGATCACGGGCAGCGAGCTCACCGGCGCGCTGACGCTGACGGACGCCGAGCTCGGCCCTGACCCGTCGAATCCCGGCTCTGCGCGCCTTCTCGGTCGCCGGCTCGAGCCTCGTCAGCCTCGACAACACCGGCACGGGCACCGCGCTCGCCGCCGGCAACTGGTGGGGCTGCGCGACGCCCGGATGCCCCGCGACCACCGGTCTGGTCGATCTCGGGACTCCCGCGACGACCGCGCCCGCCGCCCTGAGCGTTCCGGCCGCGACCCTCGACGCCACGCCCACGGGTGCGATCGTCGATCCGTTCGGGCCGACCGTCGTCGCCTGGGGTGAGACGATCTACCCGGTCGTGGTCGCCGCCGACGACTTCGGCGTGAAGTCGGTCGAAGCTGACCGCCAACGGCGCCAGCGTCGCGACCGTCGGCCACACGCCGTACGAGTTCGTCTACACGCCGGCCTACGACCAGATCGGCAAGATCGTCACGCTCGCGGCGACGATCACGGACTCCTCGGGCCAGACGAGCGTCGTCTCCACCGAGGTCAGCGTCCCGGCGATCACGACGAGCACGACCGGCACCGTCGGTGGCACCGTCCCGGCGACGCTCGCCCTCACGGTCGGCCCGGCCGCCACCTTCGGCGCCTTCACGCCGGGCGTCGCGAAGCTCTACACCGCCAGCACCACCGCGACCGTGACGTCGACCGCCGGCGAAGCCGTCCTGAGCGTCGTCGATCCGAGCACAACGGCTCCCGGACACCTGGTCAACGGCAGCTTCGTGCTCCCGTCGGCGCTGCAGGCCCGGGCACGCAACGCCGCCAACACCGGCACCCCGTTCGGCACCGTCAGCGGCAGCCCGCTGACCCTGCTGACCTGGGTCGCGCCCGTCAGCAGCGACGCGATCACGCTCGAGTTCGGGCAGAACATCGCGACCACGGACGCGCTGCGCACCGGCAGCTACGCCAAGACGCTGACCTACACGCTCTCGACCACAACCCCGTAAGGGTTCGCCGCGCCGCCGCTGTCGGGCGGCGGCGCGGTGATGCCGATCGAGCGTCGACTTCCACAACCACTGGTTGTGCAACTCGACACTCGCGGGCACGGAGCCGGTCGCGCGGCTGCCAGGCGGGATGCGCCCGTAGCGTCGCGCGGCGCGTGATCGCGCCGCTCAAGTCGCGTCGCGCTCGCGCCTCGCGCCTCGCGCGGAGTCTCTCCGCGCCGCCGCCTTCGACGCGGCGACGCGGATCAGGCTCGGTCGGGCCGCCCCGACAGCACTCGAGCCGCGCGATGCGGCCGCGGCTCGAGAGTCTTGTAAACCACCGGGCAGCTGCCGCCCCCCGGACTCCCCCGCTCGTAAGCTTCCGCGGCCCGGCCGGATCGATCAGACCTCCCAGTGCTGATCGCCGGCGGGCGCGGTGTTCAGGTTCTGCTGGCCGGGCGATGTACCGGCGTGGTGCAGACCTGCGGCCGCGGCGCGGTCATCCCTGAACGGCGACGGCGGCGACGATGATCGAGTTGCCGGCGATGCGGGTGTACGGCGGTGGGGGCGGGCGCCGGCGAATGCCGCTCCGGCGCAGGGGCCTCACCCAGCGTGACGAACTCCAGGGCCGTATCCATGGCCCCGCGCACCAGCGCTCGAAACGAGCGCTTGTTCTGTCGGCTATCGGTCATCGAAGGGAACATGTGTTCGTAAGAC
Organism: uncultured Solirubrobacteraceae bacterium; assembly: GCA_963848475.1. Taxonomy (GTDB): domain Bacteria; phylum Actinomycetota; class Thermoleophilia; order Solirubrobacterales; family Solirubrobacteraceae; genus Solirubrobacter. The sequence continues at coordinate 180,455 of CAWKDW010000021.1, forward strand.
TACGGTCGGCGTCGGACGGAAAACGCCGCAACGACCGGGAACTCTGGGACGCCGAATCCGGATTTCGCGGAGTGGCGCCAAATCCGCCCTCTCGTGCTGCAACCGTTCTTGCAGGGCGCCCCGAATAGGCTGCGCGGATGGTTCATCTGCGGATCGTGGCGCCGCCGGACCGGGCCGATCGGGTCTACGCGATGCTCTGCGCGACCGCCTCCGCGATCGATGTGATCCGCGTTCCCGATGCCTCGGTGCGCCCCACCGGGGACCTCGTGATGTGCGACGTGGCCCGCGAGGACGCGAGCGTGATCATCTCCGACCTGCGCGCTCTCGGCATCCACCACGACGGGTCGATCTCGCTCAGCCCGACCGACACGATCTCGGACTTCGCCGACGCCGCCGTCAAGCACGCGCCCGGCTCGCCGGCGGACGCCGTCATCTGGGAGGAGCTCGATCAGCGCACGAGCGAGAGCATCGAGCTGTCGGGCGTCTTCCTGATCTACATGGTGCTGGCGGCGATCATCGCCTCGATCGGGATCTTCCTCGACTCCCCGATCCTGGTCGTCGGGGCGATGGTCGTCGGCCCCGAGTTCGGGCCGGTGGCGGGTCTGTGCGTCGCGCTCGTCCAGCGCCGCGGTGAGCTGGCGGCCCGCTCGGCGCTCGCGCTCGCCGTCGGCTTCCCGCTGGCGATCGGCGTCACGGTGCTGGCCACGCTCGCGTTCGACGCTGCCGATCTGATCCCGGCCGGCTTCGACAGCGGCTCGCACGGGCTCTCGGAGATCATCGCGAACCCGGGCGTGTTCGCCTTCATCATCGCCGCCTGCGCTGGAGCGGCCGGCATGCTGAGCCTCTCGACCGCGAAGTCCGGCGCGCTGATCGGCGTCCTGATCTCGGTCACGACCATCCCCGCCGCCGCGAACATCGGGATCGCGGCCGCGCTCGGGGACTGGGACACGTTCGTCGGCTCGGCGGCCCAGCTCGCCGTCAACCTGCTCGCGATCCTGCTCGCCGGCACGCTGACGCTGTGGATCCAGCGCCTGCTCTACCGGCGGCGCAGGCGGCAGCATCTCGCCGACGATCCGTCTAGCGCTTCTGCTGCCAGAACGCGAGCTGGCCGCCGCTGGGTGAGGAGACCACGCTGCGCCAGCCGGCCGGGCCTTCGCGCGGCGCGAGCAGCAGCGCCGCGCCCAGTGCCAGCGCCCGGTCGGTGGCCGTCCAGATGTCGCCGACCTGGACGTAGGGGAGCCACATCGGCTTCGGCGTCGAGCTCTCGACGATGCCGCCGCCGAGCCGCCGGCCGAGGTCGAGCGCCAAATAGGAACCGTGGCGCGTGCGCACGCGCTCCTCGCCCCACCCGCACAGCTCGCCGTAGAGCTCGCGCGCCGAGGAGAGGTCGCTGGTGTGCAGCTCGAGGTGCACGACGGGAGCCTGGATGGACATGTCTACCTCGCTGAGACCCGCACCACCCGGCGAACTCATCGGTGGCTGCTGATTGAATGTCTGGCCCATGTCCGCGCCCTCAGCAGACCCCGTCCGCGAGCAGCGGCTGCTCAAGGCGGCGCAGGCTGGAGACGAACCCGCGTTCGCAAGCCTGCTGGAGCCCTACCGCCGCGAGCTGCACGCGCACTGCTACCGGATGCTCGGCTCCGTCTACGACGCCGACGATGCGCTCCAGGACGCGTCGCTGCGCGCCTGGCGCGCGCTCGGACGCTTCGAGGGCCGCAGCTCGCTGCGCTCATGGCTCTACACGATCGCGACGAACACGTGCCTGACGCAGATCCAGCGCCGGCCGAAGCGCGTCCTGCCGGTCGACTACGGCCCGTCGACCGACCCGCTCGCGGGCCCGGGCGAGCCGATCGTCGAGTCGGTCTGGATCGAGCCCTACCCGGACACCGAGCTCGAGGACACGCTCGCGGGACCCGAGGCGCGCTACGAACAGCGCGAGAGCATCGAGCTGGCCTTCATCGCCGCGCTCCAGCACCTGCCGGCCAGCCAGCGCGCGGTGCTGATCCTGCGCGAGGTGCTCGGGTTCTCGGCCAGGGAGGTCGCGGAGAGCCTTGAGACGACCGTCGCGTCGGTCAACAGCGCGCTGCAGCGCGCCCGCGCGTCGATCGAGGAGCGCGCGCCCGAGCGCAGCCAGCAGCAGACGCTGCGCGCGCTCGGTGACGATGAGCTCGAGGAGATCGTGCGCGTGTACGTCGACGCGTGGGAGCGCAACGACGTCGAGGCCGTGGTGGCGATGCTGACCGAGGACGCGGCGATCGCGATGCCGCCGCTCGCCAGCTGGTTCGGCCCAAAGGACGTGATGGCGGCCTTCCTCGCCGCGTTCCCGATGTCCGGCACCTGGCGCTGGAAGGGCCTGGTCACCACCGCCAACGGCCAGGCCGCGTTCGGCGCCTACGTCTGGGACCAGGCGACCGACCTCTACCTGCCGTTCGCGCTCAACGTGCTGACGTTTCGCGGCGACAAGATCTGCGACGTCGTGGCCTTCGCCGTGCGGGCGATCGATGCGACCGAGCGCGAGCGCTACCACCGCTGGGTCGACGAGCCGCTGGACGCACACCGCGCCGCAAGGCACATTTGCGCGTTTCGGACTACCTGACCAGTTGGATTGACACCCGGGCGCTGTCGCCCCCGGGTCTCCGCTCAGGACCCGGCGCCGCTGCCGCTGGAGCCCCATTCCTCGAGCTTGCGCTCGTACGGGATGCCGCCGAGCTGATCGGCGAGCTCGTCATCGAGCCGGTCGGCCGCGCCGGCGATCTCGTACAGCGCGTTGACCAGCTCACCCGCCTGCAGCGTGTCGCCGAGCAGGTCGTAGCGGGCGATCAGGATGCCGTCGCGGAACGTGAACTTGACGAAGAAGAAGCTGCGGTTGAGCTCGTTGAGCAGGTTCAGCGCCTGCGCGGCGCCGGCGCTCTCGGGATGGATGTCCTGCAAAACCGGCGAATGCACCGTGATCACGACGCTGTCGTCCTGCCACGTGTCGAAGTCGATGAACACGGCCGCCGAGCCGAACAGCATGCGGTAGGTCTGGCCGTCGGCGGAGACCTGGTAGCGCAGCCCCTCGAGCACGAGGATGCCGGTCACCTGTTCGATGCTCGCGGGGACGTCCATTGGCATAGATGATGGCGAAGCTCAACGGCCGAGGGGTCAGCCGCCGAGCGAGTCCCAGATCTCGATCTTGGTGCGCACCTTGTCGATCACGGCGTCGGTGAACTCGGTGGTGGTGGCGTGGCCGCCGAGATCGATCGTCTTGGTGCCCGTCGCGGTGGCCTCGAGCACCGACTCGTAGACCGCCCGCGAGGCGCGCTCGGCGCCCTTGTAGCCCTTGGTCGCCGCGTATCCGAGGACGGAGCCGCAGGCCAGCAGCATCGCCATCGGGTTGGCGAGGTCCTTGCCCATCAGCGACGGCGCGGTGCCGTGCGGCGCCTCGGCCATCGCGACGTCGACGCCGTAGTCGGAGTCGAAGGACAACAGCACCGATTCGGCGCCCGCGATCGACCCGAACATCGGCAGCACGAGATCGCTCAGGCAGTCGCCGTCTCGATTCAGTGCGGGAATCACCAGTGGTGAGTCGGCAGCGCCCGAGATCAGGCCCGCGTACAGCGCGTCGATCAGGACGGGCTGGTAGACGACGTCCGGGTGCCGGGCGGCCGCCGCGTCGAGCTCCTCCTTGAGCATGCCCTCGTAGACCGGGGAGACGGTCCACTTCGGCCCGCCGTAGACCTTCGCGCCGATCCGCTCGGCCATCCGGAACGCGTATTCGGACACCGCGTGGCAGGTGGCGCGCGTGATCTTCTGCGTCAGGTAGGCGACCTCGTCGCCGCCCTCGCCCTCGCGCCACTGCTTGGCGCCGTAGGCGTCGTCGACCGCCATCCGCACCACGGAGATCGGGTGGTAGACGCCCGAGACGGGTCCGACCACGCCCGGGATCCGCCGGCCGGTGCGGACGATCACCTTGCCGTTGACCTCCTCGCGGAGGATCCGGTTCGGGGAGCCAACGTCGTCCTTGCCCTCCGGCGTGACGGTTGCCGCCTTGAGCCCGAAGCCGGCCTCGCGCATCGCGCGCGCCGCCTCGTGGACGATCTCGTTGCCCGTCTCACGCCGCTTCTCGAGCCCGAGGTCGAAGTATTCGAGCTCGAGCGGCACGCCGAGCAGCTCCGGGTCGAGCACCCGGACGGACTGCTCGAGCAATTCTTGGCCGGTCTCGTCGCCCTCGAGGACGATGATCTTCAGGGTGTCCGCCATGGCGGACGAGCCTAGCTCGAAGCGCCGCCGAGCCCGAGTTCGTCGGCGTGTGGCTCGAGCGCCGCGACCACGAACGCGACGTGCTCGTCGAAGTCGACGCCCAGCTCCTCCGCGCCGTGGCGCATCGAGTCGCGGTCGACCGCGGCGGCGAAGGCCGTCGCCTTCATCTTCTTCTTGACGGACTTGGGCGTGAGCCCGTCGATCCCCTGCGGGCGCACGTAGGCGCACGCCATGACGAAGCCCGACAGCTCGTCGACGGCGTAGAGGGTCTTCTCCATCGGCGAGTCGCGCGAGACCTCGAGGTAGTCGGCGTGCGAGGCGACCGCGCGCACCATGTCCTGCGGGAACCCGAGCCGCTCGAGCTCGGCGAGGGCGTAGCGCGGATGCCCGGTGTGAAGATCCGGATAGCGCTCGTAGTCGAGGTCGTGGAGCATTCCCACGAGCCCCCAGCGCTCTTCATCCTCGCCGAACTTCCCCGCGTACGCGCGCATGCAGGCCTCTACGGCGAGCACGTGGCGGCGCAGGCTCTCCGACGCCGTCCAATCGCAGAACAGCGCCCAGGCTTCATCACGCGTCATGGGCAACGACATCGAGTCGGTAGCCTAGCCGCGCCCCTATGGAGAAGTTCGTGATCGAAGGCGGCGTGCCGCTGTCCGGCACCGTCGTGCCCGCCGGAAACAAGAACGCCGCGCTGCCGCTGCTGGCCTGCGCGTTGCTCACCGAGGAACGGGTGACGCTGCACAACGTGCCGCGGATCCGTGACACGGAAGCGCTGCTCGAGCTGCTCGCCGATCTCGGCGTGACGGTCGAGCGGCCGGAGCCCAACACCGTCGTGATGTGTGCCGCGAACATCCGCGGGACCGACGTCGATGCCGATCTCGCAGAGCGGATTCGCGCCTCGTTCCTGGCCGCGGGCCCGCTGCTGGCGCGCTTCGGCTCGGCGACGATGCCGCCGCCCGGCGGCGACGTGATCGGCCGCCGCAGGCTGGATCCGCACCTCGATGCGTTCCGGGCGCTGGGCGCCACGGTCGAGCACGGCCGCGACATCGTCATCAAGGCGCCGGAGGGCGGCTTGACCCCGTGCGACTTCTTCATGGACGAGCCGTCCGTGATGGGCACGGAGAACGCGCTGATGGCCGCCGCCGCGACCGCGGGCACCACGGTGATCCGCAACGCCGCGTCGGAGCCGCACGTGCAGGACCTCGCGCGGATGCTCAACAAGATGGGCGCGGCGATCGAGGGCATCGGCTCCAACGTCATGCACGTCCACGGCGTGGCCACCCTCGGCGGCTGCGAGCACACGGTCAGCCCCGACCACATCGAGATCGCCTCCTTCATGGCCCTCGCGGGCGTGACCGGTGGCGAGCTGAAGATCCAGGGCTGCGTCGCCGAGGACCTGCGGATGATCCGGCTCGTCTTCAAGCGACTCGGCCTGGACTCCTCGATGGACGACGGCGTCTGCTTCGTCCCGGGCAACCAGACGCTGCGCGTCGCGCGCGACGCCGGCGACTATCAGTCCAAGGTCGAAGACGGCCCGTGGCCGGCCTTCCCGGCCGATCTCACCTCGATCGCGGTCGCGCTGGCGACCCAGGCCGAGGGCTCGGTCCTGATCTTCGAGAAGATGTTCGAGAACCGGCTGTTCTTCGTGGACAAGCTGATCTCGATGGGCGCCGAGATCACGATCTGCGACCCGCACCGGGCGATCGTCATCGGCCCGCGCCAGCTGCGTGGCGCGCGCGTCTCCTCGCCCGACATCCGCGCCGGCATGGCGATGCTGATCGCCGCCGTCTGCGCCAAGGGGACGAGCGAGATCCACAACGTGCGCGACATCGACCGCGGCTACGAGCGCATCGACGAGCGCCTGCGCGACCTCGGCGCGAACCTCGAGCGCGTCCCGGCGTGATCCACCCGATCCCCAGTGGCACGCGTGACGTCCTCCCGGACGAGCTGGGGGAGCTGCGCGTGATCACCGACGGGATGCGGGCGGTGTTCGACGAGCGCGGCTACGGCGAGGTCGCGACGCCTGCGCTGGAGTACGAGGAGGTCCTGACGCGCGGCGATCCCGCCGCCGCCGACCCCGCGTACCGGCTGTTCGACGAGCACGGCAACGTGCTCGTGCTGCGTTCGGACATGACGATCCCGATCGCCCGCGTCGTCGCCACGCGCTACGCGACCTCGGAGATCCCGCTCCGCTTCTGTTACGTCCAGAACGCCTATCGCGCCGTGCGCCAGCACCGCGGGCAGCCGCGCGAGATCCTGCAGGCCGGGATCGAGCTCGTCGGCGCGCCCGGGCCGGAGGGGACCGCCGAGGCGGTCTCGGTCCTCTGCGCGGCGCTCGACGCCGCCGGTCTGGTCTCCTACCGGGTGGGCCTGGGCGACGCGGGCCTGTTCGGGCGCGCGCTCGAGCGCGCCGGGGTGCCGGAGGCGCTCGCGGCCGAAGATCCTGCACGAGCTCGCCACGCGCGACCTGGTCGGGCTGGAGCGTGAGCTCAAGCGCGCCGGCGCCGATTCGGAGCTGCTCGATCTCGCCCGCACCCGCGGCGGGATCGCGGTGCTCGAGGGCGTGCCCGAGGCCGAGCCGCTGCGGGCGCTCTACGGCGGGCTGGCCGACGACGTGCGCGAGCGTGCGATCTTCGACCTCGGCCTCGTGCGGACGCTCGGCTACTACACCGGCGCCGTCTTCGAGGTCTATGACGCCGCGTTCGGCGCGCCGATCGGCGGCGGCGGGCGCTACGACGACCTGCTCGGGCGCTTCGGGCGCGAGCTCCCCGCCTGCGGTTGGGCGCTGGATGTCGAACGCGTCCACCTGGCACGGCTGGAGGAAGGACGATGAGCGGCCTGCGGATCGCCGTCCCGCGCGGAGCGATGTTCAAGGAGACGCTCGACGCGCTCGACGGGCTCGGGATCGACACGTCCGAGGTGCGCTCCAACGACCGCAAGCTGCTCTTCGAGGACGCCGGGATCATCACGATGCGGCCGTCGGACGTCCCGACCTATGTCGAGGCGGGCGCGGCGGATCTGGGCATCACCGGCAAGGACGTGCTGGCCGAGCAGGGCGAGCGCGGCGTCTACGAGCTGGTCGACCTCGGCTTCGGGCCGTGCACGATGGTCTTCGCGACCGTCGCGGGCGAGGATCCCGCGGCCGAGGCGCTGCGGCGGCTCGGGATGATGCGCGTCGCGACCAAGTACTCGCGGATCGCCGGCGAGTACTTCGAGCGCACCGGCCGCCAGGTCGAGCTCGTCGAGGTCAAGGGCTCCGTCGAGCTGGCGCCGCTGACCGGCATGGTCCACGCGATCGTCGACCTCACGGCCACGGGCACGACCCTGCGCGAGAACGGGCTCGTCGTGCGCGAGGAGATCATGCACTCGACGGCGCGGCTGATCGCCAACCCGGTCTCCTACCGGATCAAGGCGGCGGAGATCGACGCCGTCGTGGAGCGCCTGCGTGCGGGTTGAGGACGCCGCCGCGAGAGCCGCCGAGGTGCGCGCGCTGGTGCCGCCCGGGGCCTCGGTGGCCGCGGACGTCGCGACGATCATCGCGTCGGTGCGCGAGGGCGGGGACAAGGCGCTGGAGGAGCTCGAGGCGCGCTTCGCCGGCGCCGAGACGCACGGCTACGCGCTCGGCCCGCCGCTGAAGGTCGCCGACGCCGCGCTGGAGATCGCGCTCGACGGCGCTCGATCCGGCGGTCCGCGCCGGCCTGGAGATCGCGATCGCCAATGTCCGGGCGGTGGCGCTCGCGGGCCTCGACGAGGACCGCACGGTGGAGCTCCCCGAGGGCCAGACGGTCACGCTGCGCGAGGTGCCCGTCCGCCGGGCCGCGATCTACGCGCCCAGCGGCCGGCACCCGTATCCGTCCTCGGTCGTGATGGGCGCGATCACCGCGCGCGCCGCCGGCGTCGAGGAGGTCTACATCGCCGCCGCGCCGCATCCGACGATCCTCGCCGCCGCGAAGCTGTGCGGGGTCGACGCCGTCTTCCGCGATCACCGGCGCCCAGGCGATCGCCGCGCTGGCCTACGGCACCGAGTCGATCCCGCAGGTCGACGTGATCGTCGGCCCGGGCAGCCTCTGGGTGCAGGAGGCCAAGCGGCAGGTCGCGGGCGTCGTCGGGATCGACGGGTTCGCCGGCCCGAGCGACCTCACGGTGATCGCCTCCGCGGGCGCCGACGTCGAGGCGCTGCGGCTCGACCTGGCCGCCCAGGCCGAGCACGGTGACGGGTCGCTCACGGTGGCGGTCAGCGACGATCAGGCGATCCTTGACGGGTTGCAAGCGAGCAGCAAAGTCCTGGCCGACGACATGGATGCGGCGCTCGCGTTCGCCGAGGCGCTGGCGCCCGAGCACCTGCAGCTCGCGGGTGCGGCGGCCGAGGCGCTCGCCCCGCGTGTGCGAAACGCGGGCTGCCTGTTCGTCGGCAACGCCGCGGGCACCGCGTTCGGCGACTACGTGGCCGGCTCCAACCACACGCTGCCGACCGAGGGCGCCGCGCGCTTCGCCTCCGGACTGAACGTCCGCCACTTCCGGCGCCGCATGGCCGAGGTGCGCCTGAACGACGCCGCGCCCGCGCTGGCGGCCGCCGGAGTGCCGATCGCGGAGGCCGAAGGCTTCACCGCCCACGCCGCCTCGATGCAGCTGCGTCAGAATCCACGCCCGTGACCCGCACCGCCCAACTGCACCGCAAGACCGGCGAGACCGACATCTCGCTCACGCTCGGCCTCTCCGGCACCGGCGCGGGCACCCGCGCCACCGGCGTCGGCTTCTTCGACCACATGCTCGATCTGGTCGCCCGCCACGGGCATCTGGACCTCGACGTCAAGGTGACCGGCGACCTGCAGACCGGCGCGCACCACACGGTCGAGGACACCGGCATCGTGCTCGGCCAGGCGCTGGATCAGGCGCTCGGCGACCGCCGCGGGATCGTCCGCTACGGGCACGCCGTCGTGCCGATGGACGAGTCGCGCGCGGCCTGCGCGCTCGACATCTCGGGCCGGCCGTACGCGCTGATCACGGGCTTCGAGCGGCTGCCGGCGGGGGACATCGCGGGCTTCGAGATCGAGGCCGCCGAGGAGTTCTTCCGCGCTGTGGCGAGTGCCGCGCGGCTGACGCTGCACATCGACCTCCAGGCCGGGACGAACGCGCACCACATGATCGAGGCGTGCTTCAAGGCGCTGGCGCGGGCGCTGCGCGTGGCGGTCTCGATCGACCCCGAGGAGACCGGCGTGCCGTCGACCAAGGGCACGCTGACCTCGTGATCGCGATCGCCGACTACGGGATGGGCAACCGCCGCAGCGTCGAGAAGGCGCTGGAGCACGTCGGCGCCGCCTCGGTGATCTCCGCCGACCACGACGTCATCCGTGACGCGAGCGCGCTGATCCTGCCCGGCGTCGGCGCCTTCCCGGAAGCGATGCGCAACCTCGAGCGCAGCGGGCTGGGCGAGGTACTGATCGAGCGCGCCGAGGCCGGCGTGCCGCTGCTCGGGATCTGCCTCGGGATGCAGTTGCTGTTCGAGGCCAGCAGCGAGCACGAGGGCGCGCGCGGCCTCGGGATCCTGCCCGGCGAGGTGACGCGCCTGCAGAGCCCGCGGCTGCCGCACATCGGCTGGAACCTCGTGACCTTCGAGCGCGACTCCGCGCTGACCGAGGGTCTCGGCGACGCCGCGGCCTTCTACCACGTGCACTCCTACGCCTGCCGGCCCTGCCGACGCGACCGACGTCGTCGGCCGCAGCGAGTACGGCGAGCGCTTCGCCTCGATCGTGGAGCGCGGCAACGTGATGGCCGCCCAGTTCCACCCCGAGAAGTCTTCCCGCGACGGACTGCGCATGCTGCGCAACTTCGCCCAGCTGGCGGCGGTCGCGCACGCATGATCCTGTACCCCGCGATCGACATCATGGACGGCCAGGCGGTGCGCCTGGTCGAGGGCGTCTTCGAGGACGCCACGACCTACCACGCCGACCCGCTCGACGCCGCCCGCTCCTGGGTCGAGGCCGGCGCGCGCTTCCTGCACGTCGTCGACCTCGACGGCGCACGCTCCGGAGAGCCGAAGTCGCTCGACCACCTGCGCCGGATCGTCGCCGAGACCGGCATCCCGATCCAGTACGGGGGCGGGCTGCGCACGGTCGAGAGCGTCCGTGAGGCACTGCGGGCGGGCGCCGAGCGCGCGATCGTCGGCACCGCCGCCTTCAAGGACATCGACTTCCTCGACGACATCATCGCCGCGTACGGCTCCCGGGTCGTCGTCGCCGTCGACGTCAAGAACGGGATGATCGCCACCGAGGGCTGGACGCAGACGACGGAGCTGCCCGCGGTCGAGGCGATCAAGCGCCTGACCGGCCGCGGCGTGCGCTCGTTCGTCTTCACCGACGTCTCCCGCGACGGCAAGCTCACCGGGCCCGACCTGGACGCGGTCAAGGAGGTCGCCCGCGCCGTGCGCGGCCGGTTCATCTACTCGGGCGGGATCGGCTCGCTGGAGCACCTGCGCTCGCTGGCACGGTTGCGCCAGGTCAACATGGCGGGCGTGATCGCGGGCAAGTCGCTGTACGAGAAGAAGTTCACCGTGGCCGAGGGCCAGGCCGCGCTCGACGGGGCGTAGCCGCCTTGCACTACAAGCGCGTCATCCCCTGCATGGACGTCGACAACGGTCGCGTCGTCAAGGGCACCAAGTTCATCGACATCCGCGACGCCGGCGACCCGGTGGAGCTGGCGGCGTACTACGACGCGCAGGGCGCCGACGAGCTGATCTTCCTCGACATCACGGCGACCAGCGACAAGCGCGCGACGGTCGTGGAGCTCGCGCGCCGCGCCGCGGACGACGTGTTCGTGCCGTTCACGATCGGCGGCGGCGTGCGCGAGGTCTCCGACGCCCACGCGGTGCTCGACGCGGGAGCGGACAAGGTCTCGATCAACTCCGCCGCGATCGCCCGCCCGGAACTGCTCGACGAGCTGGCGAAGGTCTTCGGCTCCCAGTGCGTCGTGCTGGCGATCGACGCCAAGCGGCGCCCCGACGGCTCCTACGAGGCCTACGTCGCCGGAGGGCGCACGCCGACGGGCCGTGACGCGGTCGAGTGGGCGCTCGAGGGCGTCGAGCGCGGCGCGGGGGAGATCCTGCTCACGAGCATGGACCGCGACGGCACCCAGGACGGCTACGAGCTCACGCTCACGCGGACGATCAGCAATGCCGTCGACGGTCCCCGTCATCGCGTCCGGCGGCGTCGGCAACCCGGAGCACCTGGTCGAGGGCCTGCGCGCCGGCGCCGACGCGGTCCTGGCCGCCTCGATCTTCCACTACGGCTCCTACCGCGTCTCCGAGGTCAAGGAAGTCCTCGCGCGGGCGGGCTTCCCGATGCGGCCTACCTCTGAGGCCTGAGCGCGTACAGCGACGAGTAGCCGGTCAGGAAGATCGTGCGCCCGTCGGAGATGACGGGGTTGAACGCTCCGCGGCCCATGTGGAAGACCTCGCGGCCGGTGCGCACGCCGAGCCCGGTCGTGTCCTTCTTGCCGTAGTTGGAGAAGTAGACGATGTCGCCGACCACGGTCGCCCCGCCGGAGATCCGGCCGCCGTCGCGATGCGCCCATGCGACCTTGCCGCTGCGCGCGTCGAGCGCGTAGAAGACGCCGCTGTAGGAGCCGAAGAAGACCCTCGGCCTCATGCCCGGCAGCTGCGCGACGGCCGGGGAGGAGTAGACGAAGGAGCCGGTCCCCTTCGACCACGCAAGCTTGCCGTTGGAGGACGCGAACGAGTACATCTTGCCGTCGGTGTTGCCGATGAAGACGCGGCCGTAGGCGACCGCGGGGGTCGAGTAGAAGGTGCCCGAGCGCAGCCCGAAGGCCCCGCCCTTGGTGCCGGTGTTCCAGACCTGGCCGCCGTCGGCCTGGCGGATCGCATACACGCGGCCGCTGTAGTCGCCGAAGAAGAGCTTGCCGTTGGCCAGCGCCAGGCCGGACTTGACCGCTCCCGCGGCCTTGAACTTCCAGCGCACGGCGCCGTCGCCGGCCCGCAGCGCGTAGACGGTCCCGTTCTCGGAGCCGAAGTAGATGCGGTCGTTGTCGAACACCGGCGAGGACTCGCTGCGCGACGGCAGCAGCCGCTTCCAGAGGATCTTGCCGGTCTTCGGGTCCAGCGCGTAGACCACGCCGGGTTTCTTGTTGCCGCGCGAGAGCAGGGTCACGAACAGCCGTCCGTTGCCGTAGGCGGGCGAGGAGGCGGCGAGCACGCCGAGCTTGCGCTTCCACAGCAGCTTGCCGGTGCGCTTGTCGATCGTGTGCAGCGCGCCGTTGTTCTTGAGCAGGAACAGCTTGCCCTCGGCCATCGCCGGCGGGAACTCGAGCAGGATCGCCCCGGTGTAGCTCCAGACGCGCCGGAAGGGCGGCCGCAGCAGCTTCGAGGCGGGCAGGAACTTGCGCCGGTCCTTGGAGTAGCCGTAGGTCGCCCAGACGAAGTTGCGCAGCGGATCGACCTTCTTGGAACCGGCCTCGGGCTCGTCGGGGATCGCCTCGGGGACCTCGGTCGCGGTCGGCTCAGCGTCGAACTCGACGTTCGGGTTCGAGACGTCCTCCGGGGGGCGGGTGAGGGCGAACACGGCGCCACCCGTAACCATCAGGGCCAGCACCACGGCGGCGCCCAGAAGCAGCTTCTTACGGGCCGTCATGAACCGAAGCAGGGTAGCCGCGGTGATTAATGGAACATGACGGCATGGACCCTCTCCGCGCGGCACCGGGCGCCGACATCGTGCTCGCCGCCGTGGCGGGGGAACCGGGCGTGCACGTCGTCGGCGGCGCCGTCCGCGACGCGCTGCGCGGCCAGGTTCCGCGCGAGCTGGACCTCGTCGTCGAGGGCGACGCGCTGGCCGTCGCGCGGCGTGCCGCGGAGCGCTGTGGCGGCACGCTGACCGTCCACGAGCGCTTCGGGACGGCGACGATCACCGCCGCGGCGGGCTTCAGCTTCGATCTCGCCGGCGCCCGCCGCGAGCGCTACGCGCGGCCGGGAGCGCTGCCGGACGTCGAACTCGGCGCGACCTTGAGCGAGGACCTCGCGCGCCGGGACTTCACCGTCAACGCGATCGCCGTGAGCCTGTCCGACGGCGCGTTCACCGAGTGGCCGGGCGCGCGGCGGGATCTCGAGGCCGGCGTGCTGCGGGTCCTGCACGAGCGCTCGTTCCTCGACGACCCGACCCGCATGCTGCGGCTCGTCCGCTACGCGGCGCGGCTGGAGTTCGCTCCGGACGCGGCCACCGAGGCACTGATCGACCCGTCGCGCTTCGGGACCGTCAGCGGCGACCGGCTCGGCAACGAGCTCCGGTTGGCGCTCGACGAGCCGCGAACGGCGCTGGCCGCTGCTGGACGGCTACGGCCTGGGCCGCGCGCTGCTCGGCGAGGGCTTTCGCGCCGGCTGGCTGGCTGAGCGTGCCGGCACCGGCGCGCTGGCGCTCGCGGCGTGCTGCACGGCGATCCCAAGCGCCGCGCTCGCCGCGCGCCTCGACCAGCTCGGGTTCTCGCGGCACGACCGCGACCTGGTGGTCGCCGCTGCCGGCGGCTTCGAACGCCTTCACGGAACCCTGGACGGCAGCGACACCGACCTGTGGCGCCGCCTGCGCCGCGAACGGGTCGAGACCGTCCAGCTGCTCGCCGCGGCGGGCGACGCGGGCGCCCGGCGCTGGCTCGACCGCGTCCGCCACCGGCGGCTCTCGATCTCCGGCGACGATCTGATCGCCGCGGGCCTCACCGGGCGGGCGGTCGGCGAGGCGCTCAACCGCGCCACCGTCGCGCTGCTCGACGGCCGCGCACCGGACCGCGAGTCCCAGCTGCGCGCGGCCCTAACCTCTGAGCCTTGACGACCCTTCCCGCACCCTTCCGTTGGGAGAACGATCAGATCGTCGCGGACCTGTCGCACGCGCGAGCGGTCTTCTCGACCGCCCGCGGCGGCGTCTCCGAGGGCCCGTTCGCCTCGCTGAACCTCGGCATGCTCACCGACGACCGTCCGGAGAACGTCGACGAGAACCGGCGCCGGCTGGGGGAGACCGTCGGTCATCCGTGGCCGCGCTTCTGTTACGGGCGCCAGGTCCACGGCACGACCGTCCGCCGTGCGGGCGAGCCGCCGTCGGCTGACCGGCCCTACACGGAGGAGGACGGCCAGGCGACCGCGCTCAGCGACGCCGCCGCGGTCGTCTTCACCGCCGACTGCCTGCCGGTGCTGCTCGCCGCGCCCGGCGCGGTCGCCGCGCTGCACTGCGGCTGGCGGCCGCTCGCGGGCGGGATCGTCGACGAGGGCGTGCAGGCGCTGCGCGAGGTCGGCGGCGACGGCCCGGTCGTCGCCGCGCTCGGCCCCGCCGCCCGCGGCTGCTGTTACGAGGTCGGTGAGGAGGTCCACGAGCGCTTCGCCGCCTACGCCGCCCGCCGCGGCCGCAACCTGGACCTCGCGGCGGTGGCTCGCGAGCAGCTGGGCTCGCACGGCATCGAGGTGCTCGACACGGAGCTGTGCACGATGTGCGCCCCGCGGGGCCTGCTGTTCTCCCACCGCCGCGACCGCGGCGTCACCGGCCGCCAGTCGGGGGTCATATGCCGCGCCTGATCACCGGGCTCGACGCCGCCCGCATCCGCGCCAATCTCGAGCGGGTGCGCGAGGCGATCGCCGACGCCGGGCGCGACCCCGCCGAGGTCGAGATCCTCGCCGCGGTCAAGTACGTCGCGCTGGAGGAACTGGGCGTGCTCGGCAAGGCCGGGCTCACGCTGCTCGGCGAGAACCGCGCGCAGGAGCTCGAGGCCAAGGCCACCGAGCACCCCGAGTACCGCTGGCACTTCATCGGCCAGCTGCAGTCGCGCAAGGTCAAGGCGATCCTGCCGTACGTCGAGCTGATCCACTCCGTCGCCTCGGAGTCCGCGCTCGCCCAGCTGGCGCGGCACGGCGACGCGGACACGCGGATCCTGCTCGAGGTCAATGTCGCCGGCGAGGAGGGCAAGGCGGGCATCGACCCGAGCGAGCTGCCGCGCTATCTCGAGGCGTCCACGGTCCGCGTCGAGGGGCTGATGACGATGCCCCCGTTCGCCCCCGATCCGGAGGCCAGCCGCCGCCATTTCGCCCGTCTGCGCGAGCTCGCCGGCGAGTACGGGTTGAAGCAGCTCTCGATGGGTACATCACAGGACTTCGCCGTCGCTGCATCAGAAGGTGCAACGATTGTGCGAATCGGCACGACGCTCTATACGTAGAGTGAGCAGGGAAACCGTGCCCTGCCCCGAACGACCTACCCGACTATGGCCTTGAGCGACTCCTTCAGAAAAGTAGCCGTCTATTTCGGCCTCGCCGAGAACCGCGACTACTACGAGGACGACGAGCCGGAGTTCACTCGTGAACCCGAGCGCGAGCCCGAGGAGCGCCCGAACGTGCGCCGTCTCTCGTCCTCGCGCCGCCGGCGTGACGAGATCGACGACATCTTCGGTGACGATGCTCCCTCCGAGCGCCGCACGACCCAACTGCGACCGGTCGCAGGCGCCTCGACGCGCAACGGCCGCGGGGAGGTTCGCGTGCACCTCGTCGTTCCCAAGTCCTTCAACGACGCACAGGACGTCGCCGACAAGTTCAAGGACTCGATCCCGGTGATCCTGAACCTGCAGAGCTCGGACCCTGAGCTCTCCAAGCGGCTGATCGACTTCGGCTCCGGGCTCACCTACGCGCTCGACGGCGGGATGCAGCGGATCGCCGACAAGGTGTTCCTGCTCACGCCGCGCAACGTCGAGGTCTCGGCGGAGGAGCGCGCGGCGCTGATCGAGAAGGGCTTCTTCAACCAGTCGTAGCTCCGAAGTTCGCTTCGCGGAGCTTCGTAGACTCACCGGCCGCACATGCAGGTCGGCTTCATCGGATCGGGGAACATGGCCAGCGCGCTCGCTCGCGGCTGGGGCGATCCGGTGCTCTGCACCGACAGCGGCTCGGGCCGTGCGGCACGGCTGGTCGAGGAGCTTGGGGGCGAGGCCGTCGCCTCCAACCGCGAGCTCGTCTCTCGCTGTCAGCTGGTGATCCTCGCGCACAAGCCCGCGCAGCTCGCGGCGGTGGCCGCGGAGCTGGGCGACGTCGCCGACGGGATCGTCGTCTCGATCCTCGGCAGCACCGCGCTCGCCGACGTGCAGGCGCACTACCCGCGGGCGTCCGTCTTCCGGGTCGAGCCCAACGTCCCGGTCGCCGTGCGCAAGGGCGTGATCGCGTTCGCGCAGAGCGAGGACCCGCGGGCGGAGGCCGTCAAGGCCCTGTTCGCACGGGTCGGGACCGTCGTCGAACTGCCGGACAAGCTGATCGGCGTCGCCGGCGCGGTGTCCGGCGTGGGCCCGGCCTACTGGGCGCTGATCGCGGAGGCGTGGACCGATGCGGCGGTACGTCACGGCATTCCTGCAGCCCAAGCCGCCACACTGGTCTCACAGACCATGGCCGGAACCGCTGCTTTGCTCAACCAGACCGACACGCTCGCCCTCCGGCGCAGCGTGACCTCCCCCGGCGGAAGCACCGCACGCGGGCTCGCCGTGCTCGAGCGCGAAGGCGTGCGCGCCGCCGTGTCGGCCGCGATGGACGCCGTGGTGGGTGACTGATGGAGGCGCGCGAGCAGATCGCCGGCTTTCTCTCGGCGCTGATCGGCGTCTACACGCTGATCATCTTCGCGTCGATCATCGTCTCCTGGGTGTTCTCCTTCGGCGTCCGCGTCCCGTACTCGCGGCCGCTGAACGCCGTCCTGGACTTCCTGCGCGACGTCACGAACCCGTACCTGCGGATCTTCCGCCGCCTGGGCCTGCAGTTCGGCCCGATCGACTTCAGCCCGATCGTCGCGATCCTGGTGCTGACCATCGGCGGCCGGATTCTCGTCGGGCTGATCGACCCCGGCCCGTGAGCGCGGGCAAGACGGTCTTTCGCACCGCGCTGGTCGCGGTGGCGGTCGTGCTGGTCGACCAGCTCAGCAAGGCGATCGTGCGCGGGCAGATCACCCGCTTCGAGGAGATCGAGCTCTTCCTCAGCATCAAGCTGATCAACACGCGCAACACCGGCGTGGCCTTCAGCATGTTCTCGGGCGGCGGGACGATCGTCGTGGTCATCGCGCTGCTCGCGCTGGCCTTGCTGATCGCGTTCTTCGTCACGCACATCCACCGGCGGCTGGTGTGGCTGCCGACCGGCCTGCTGATCGGCGGCGCGGCGGGCAACCTGATCGACCGGATCCGGCTCGGCGCCGTGACCGACTTCATCAAGTTCCCGCACTGGCCGGCGTTCAACGTCGCCGACATCTGCGTCACGGCGGGCGTGATCTCGCTGATCTACGTCCTGGAGCGGGTGAAATGACGGAGCTGCGCGTGCCCGAGGAGGCCGCGGGCGAGCGGTTGGACGTCTTCCTCTCCGAGGCCGCGGGGACGCGTACCAAGGCCGTCCGGCTGATCGACGCCGGGCTGGTGCGCGTCGACGGACGGCCGCGGGCGAAGCGCCACCTCCTGGTGGGCGGTGAGCTGGTCTCGTTCGAGACGCCGGAGGCCGTGGTCCACGCCGACGTCGCGCCGGCGCCGTTCAGGATCGCCTACGAGGACGAGCACCTGCTGGTGATCGACAAGCCCGCGGGCGTCGTCGTCCATCCCGGGCACGGGCATCCCGTCGGGACGCTCGTCCAGGCGCTGTCGGGGCTCGTCGCCGGCGGTCCGGACCCGGCACGTCCCGGCGTCGTCCACCGCCTCGACCGCGACACCTCGGGGCTGCTGGTGCTGGCGCGCAGCGAGGCCGTCCACGCCGCGCTGCAGGCCGCCCTGCGCGAGCGCAAGATCACCCGCGAGTACCTGGCGCTGGTCGAGGGCCGTCCGCCCGCGCGGCGCGGGACGATCGACGCGCCGCTCGGCCGCGACCGCCGCGTGCGGACGAAGATCTCCACCGACACCGACGATCCGCATCCCGCCGTCACGCACTTCGAGACCGAGCGCGCGCTGGCGGACGACACGCTGCTGCGGGTGACGCTCGAGACCGGGCGCACGCATCAGATCCGCGCGCACCTGCTGGCGATCGGCTATCCGGTCGCCGGCGATCCCGACTACGGCCACGCGGGACGCCACGGACTCCAGCGCCAGTTCCTCCACGCGGCGCGGCTCGCCTTCGATCATCCCGAAACCGGGGCGTCGGTCGAAGTGCAGGCGCCGCTGCCGGAGGACCTGGTCAGGGCCCTCCGGCTGGCGTCAGGAGAACGGGCCGAGGAATCGGTGTAGGGGAACCATGCTCGGCCCGTCCGAAAGCCTCTAACGCAGGCCTTCGCAGAACCTTGTCCTAAACTGTCCTGCGACTAGTACCCGACCCCCGGGCGTGGGCATCTGCCCAAGCCGAGGTCCGCGGTTCCTGCCTGGCGCATTTGGCGCCGGGTCCGCGCGAGTTCGTGCCCGGGATGCACAATCAATTACAAGGAGTTCTCCGCTATGGCCGAAATCGGCCTGAAGGAGCTGCTGGAGGCCGGAGTCCACTTCGGTCATCAGACGCGACGCTGGAATCCCAAGATGCGCCGGTTCATCCACGGCGAGAACGGCGGCATCTACATCATCGACCTGCTCAAGACGCAGGCGTTGCTGTCGCAGGCGCAGCAGTTCGCGACCGAGATCGCGCACCGCGGCGGCACGGTGCTGTTCGTCGGCACCAAGAAGCAGGCGCGCGACGGCGTCAAAGAGATCGCCACCGCCGCCGGCATGCCCTACGTCAACCACCGCTGGCTCGGCGGCCTGCTGACGAACTACCAGACGATGTCGGCGCGGATCAAGCGCCTGCACGACCTCGAGCGCTACGCCGCCGACGGCCAGCTCGCGCTGCTGCCGACGCGTGAGCGTCTGTCCGCCGAGGCCGACCTCTTGAAGCTCCAGGCCAACCTGGGCGGCGTCAAGAACATGCAGCGCGTCCCGGACGCGATGTTCGTCATCGATCTCAAGACCGAGGCGATCGCCGTGCGCGAGGCCCAGCGCCTGCGCATCCCGATCATCGGCCTGGTCGACACCAACTGCGACCCCGACGGCATCGACTACGTGATCCCGGGCAACGACGACGCGATCCGCGCCTGTGGCCTGATCACGCACGCGATCGGCGACGTCGTCCAGCAGGGCCGCGCGCGCTTCCGCTCCGAGGAGGAGCAGGCCCGTGCCGAGGCCGCCGCGCAGCAGCAGCGTGAGCAGGAGGAGCGCGCTCGCCGCGAGGCGGAGGAGCAGGCTGCCGCCGAGGCCGCCAAGCGTGCCGAGGCCGAGGCCGCGCTGACGGCCGCCGGCGAGGTCGCCGAGGCCGCTCCGGCTGAGGCGGCTCCGGTCGCCGAGGCCCCCGCGGCCAAGGCCGCTCCGGTTGAGGCGGCTCCGGTCGCCGAGGCCCCCGCGGCCAAGGCCGCTCCGGCTGCCGAGGCCGCTCCGGTCGCCGAGGCCGCCGCGCCCGCTGAGGCCGCTCCGGTCGCTGAGGCCCCGGCTGCCGAGGCCGCTCCGGCTGAGGCTGCCGCGCCCGCTGAGGCCGCTCCGGCTGAGGCTGCCGCGCCCGCTGAGGCCGCTCCGGCTGAGGCTGCCGCGCCCGCTGAGGCCGCTCCGGCTGAGGCTGCCGCGCCCGCTGAGGCCGCTCCGGCTGGAGGCTGCCGCGCCTGCCGAGGCCGCTCCGGCTGAGGCCCCCGCGGCCGCGCCGGCCGCTGTCGAGGCTCCCGCTGAGGCCGCTCCGGCCGCGAAGCCGAAGGCCCGCAAGGCCAAGGCCGCTCCGGCCCCCGCCGCCGCCGAGGCGCCCGCCGAGGACAAGAAGACCGACGAGGAGAAGGAAGCGAAGTGAGCGAAGAGCCCAAGATCTCGGCCAAGCAGGTCAAGGAGCTCCGCGACAAGACGGGCGCGGGGATGATGGAGTGCAAGAACGCGCTCAAGGAGACGGCCGGCGACGTCGACCAGGCGGTCGAGCTGCTGCGCGTCCGCCTTGGCGACAAGGCGCTCAAGGTCGGCGGCCGCGAGGCCACCGAGGGCACCATCGCCTCCTACATCCACTCCAACGGCAAGGTCGGCGTGCTCGTCGAGGTCGACTGCAACACCGACTTCGTGGCCCGCAACGACGACTTCCTGGCGTTCGCGCGCGAGATCGCGATGCACATCGCCGCGTCTCCCGGCACGCAGTTCGTGACCGAGGACGAGATCCCGCAGGACGCCAAGGACGCCGAGCTGCGCGTGTTCGAGCAGCAGGCCGCCGACAAGCCGGAGCACATCCGCCCGAAGATCGCCGAGGGCAAGCTCAAGGCCTGGATGGGCGACGTCGTGCTGCTCAACCAGCCGCACGTGAACTTGGACAAGTACGGCGGAAAGACGATCGAGGAGCTGCGCGCGACCCTCTCCGGCACGACCGGCGAGAACGTCGTGATCCGGCGGTTCAGCCGCTTCGCGGTCGGCGCGTGACCGGCGACACTCGCCCTTCGGGCTCGGTCGCTGGGAGAGATTCGGCCAGAGGCCTCGCTCTCCCGGCCTCGCAGGTCCAGGTGTGAGTGACCCGGTCTTCAAGCGGGTCCTGATCAAGCTGTCGGGTGAGGCCCTCATGGGCCCGCTCGACTACGGGACGGACCCAAAGACGGTCGGGTCGATCGCCGATCAGCTCAAGACGGTGCACGACCGTGGCGTTCAGATCGCGGTCGTGCTGGGCGCCGGGAACATCTACCGCGGCCTCTCGCAGGCCGCGGAGGGGATGGACCGGGCGACCGCGGACTACATGGGGATGCTCGCGATCGTCCTCAACGCGCTGACGCTGCAGGATGCGCTGGAGAAGCGCGGCGTTCAGACGCGCGTGCAGTCGGCGATCACGATCTCCGAGGTCGCGGAGCCCTACATCCGCCGGCGCGCGATGCGCCACCTCGAGAAGGACCGCGTCGTGATCTTCGCCGCGGGCACCGGCAACCCGTTCATGACCTCGGATTCGGCCGCCGCGCTGCGCGGCATCGAGATGCACGCCGAGGTCCTGCTGATGGCCAAGAACGGCGTCGAGGGCATCTACACGGCCGATCCACGCAAGGATCCTGACGCCGAGTTCATCCCCGAGATCACGGCGCGCGAGGCGCTGCAGCGTGACCTCAAGGTGATGGATGCGACGGCGCTCGCGCTGTGCATGGAGAACCACCTCAACATCCACGTCTTCAACATGGCTGACGAGTCCAACATCAACCGGATAATCTCCGGCGACCGTGTGGGAACGTTGGTGACGACATGATCGACGATCTGCTGCAGGATGCGCGCGAGCACATGGAGAAGTCCGTGGAGTCGACGCGCCTGAAGTTCCAGTCCGTGCGTACGGGCCGTGCGAGCCCGGCGCTGCTGGACCGCATCACCGTGGACTACTACGGCGCCGTGACGCCGCTGAAGCAGCTGTCCACGATCAACGCGCCCGAGGCGCGTCTGCTGACGGTCCAGCCCTACGACAAGGGCTCGATCAAGATGATCGAGCGCGCGATCATGGAGTCAGACCTCGGTCTGACCCCGAACAACGACGGCGCGATCATCCGTCTGCAGATTCCCGAGCTCAACGAGGAGCGGCGCAAGCAGCTCGTCAAGGTCGTGCGCCAGATGACCGAGGAGGGCAAGATCGCGCTGCGCAACATCCGCCGCGACGTCATGCACGACCTCAAGGAGCTGCGCGACGAGGGCGAGGCCGGCGCCGACGACGAGCACCGCGCCGAGGATGCGCTGCAGAAGCTCACCGACGACAAGGTCAAGGAGCTCGACGCCATCCTCAAGAACAAGGAAGCCGAGATCCTCGAGGTGTGAGCGCCACCTACGTCGCCATCATCATGGATGGCAACGGGCGGTGGGCCCACCAGCACGGCGTCCCCGTGGCCGACGGCCACAAGGCGGGCGCCGACACGGTCAAGGCCCGCCTGCGCGATGCTGTCGACCTCGGCGTGCGCGAGCTGACGATCTACTCGTTCTCGACCGAGAACTGGTCGCGCCCGCAGGACGAGGTCGACGCACTGATGGCGCTCTTCAGCGCCCGCATCATCGACGAGACGCCTGAGCTGCACGAGGAGGGCGTCAAGATGCGCTTCGTCGGCCGCCGCGAGGGTGTGCTGCCGGAGCTGATCGAGCAGATCGAGTGGGCCGAGGCCAAGACGGCCTCGAACACGCGCATCACTCTCTTCGTCGCCTTCAACTACGGCGGGCGCTCCGAGATCCTCGATGCGGCGGAGCGCTACACGGGCGGCGGCGAGGATGCCTTCCGCGCGCTGCTCTACGCCCCGGAGATGCACGATCCGGACCTGATGATCCGCACCAGCGGCGAGCAGCGGATCTCGAACTACCTGCTGTGGCAGGCCGCCTACAGCGAGTTGCATTTCACCGACGTTCTGTGGCCTGATTTCTCGCGCGCCGACTTCGAGGAGGCGCTTGCCAGCTATGAGGCGCGTGTGCGCCGGTTCGGAGGACGTTGATGGCCACCGCACGCCGGCGTGAGTCCGGGAGCGAGCAGGAGCCGCGCAAGAAGTCGTCGGATCTGATCCCGCGGATCCTCGTCGCGATCCCGGCCGTCGTCTTCGCCGCCCTGATCATCTGGCAGGGCGAGTGGGTCTTCGCCCTTGGCGTCGGCGCGCTGGCGATCGTCTGCGTGCACGAGCTCTCGGTGATGTTCGAGCGCGCCCGGCCGGTTCGGCTGGCGGCGATGATCGCGGTCGTCGGCCTGGTGGTCGCCGGCACGCTCGGCGACGAGACAACGGTCCTGATGGTCTTCATGGCCACCTTGCCGCTGACCTTCTTCCTCGCCGTGGCGATCCCGCAGCGCGAGCGGGTCACCGCCTCGATCTCGGTCACGATCCTGATGATCATGTGGATCGGCCTCGGCGTCGCCCACGCCGTGATGCTGCGCGGACTCGACCACGGTGGCGCGCTGGTCCTGATGATCCTGCTGGGCACCTTCTTCGGCGACACCTTCGCCTACTTCGGCGGCCGGCTCTTCGGGCGCCACAAGATGTCGCCGGTGATCTCCCCGAACAAGACCTGGGAGGGTCTGGCCTGCGGCATCGTGCTCGGCACCCTGGTCGTCTGGTACGCGGCCCAGACCTACTCCGACGACGGCTGGATCTCCGGCATGGACGGCCTCCTGCTCGGCCTCGCGGTCGTGATCGCCGCTCCGATCGGCGACCTCTTCGAGTCCCTGATCAAGCGCGACATGGGCACCAAGGACACGGGCACCCTCTTCGGCGCCCACGGTGGCGCCCTCGATCGCGTGGACGCGGCGATCTTCGCGATCGTGGCCGGCTACTACGTCTGGCTCGCCGTGGCCTGAGCATGGACGGCGAGGAGAAGCGCGACCGGCAGATGCTGGAGCTCCTCAATGAGCTCCGCGTCGCACTGCCCGGCGTGCAGATCCTCTTCGGCTTTCTGCTCACGGTCCCGTTCGCCCAAGGCTTCGAGCGCGTCACGTCGGCGCAGCGCACGCTGTTCTACGCCGCGCTGCTGTGCACGGCGGCCTCGACCATCTGCCTGATTGCCCCGAGCGCGACCCACCGCCTGCGCTTTCACCAGAACGATCGCGCGTTCGTGATCGAGTCGGCGAACCGCTACATGATCGCCGGTCTGATCTTCCTCGGCGCCGCGATCGTCCTCGCGATCTCGATGGTCACCGCGTTCATCTACGACGACCGGATCGTCTGGGTCGCCCCGATCTCGATCGCCGTGGCGCTCATCGCGGTCTGGTTCGTCCGCCCGCTCCTGCGCCTAAAGAAGCGTTAAGGGGCCAGGCCCCTTAAGGTTTCTTTAGGTTCGGTCGAGGGTGGTGTCGGCGAACGAGCGGGGGTCTTCGGCCGGTTCGAGGTGGGTGAAGACGGTGACCTTGGGGAGGGCGGCGCGCAGGCTCGCCTCGACCTCCTCGACGACGTCGTGGCCGCGCTGGACGGTCCAGGCGCCGGGGACGAGGACGTGCATCGAGACGAAGGCGCGGGAACCGGCCTGGCGGGTGCGCAGGGCGTGGAAGCTGACACCGTCGCGCTCGAAGGGCTCGAGGGCGCCGGCGATCGCGGCGAGGTCGGGCGCGTCGAGTCCGCGGTCCATCAGACCGCCGACTGAGCGCCGGACCAGGCCGCTGCCGGTGACGACGATGTTGGCGGCGACGATCAAGGCGATGACCGGGTCCAGTCGATCCCAGCCCGTGACCGCCACGGCGATCACGCCCGCGATCACCCCGGCCGATGTCCAGACGTCGCTGATCAGGTGCTTTCCGTCCGCTTCCAGGACGATCGAGCGCTCGCGACGGCCGGTCGTGAGCAGCAGGTAGCCGACGGCGAGGTTGATCAGGGAGGCGGCCGTGGACACGGCGACGCCGATCCCGGCCTGCTCGATCGGCTGCGGGTCGACGAGACGGGGAACGGCGGTCGCGGCGATCGTCAGCGCCGCGACGACGATCAGCGACCCCTCGACCCCCGCCGCGAAGTACTCCGCCTTGGCGTGTCCGTACGCGTGCTCCTCGTCGGCCGGCTTGACCGCCACGCGCAGGGCGAGCATCGCCACGATCGCGGCGACGAGGTTCACCACCGACTCGGCCGCGTCCGACAGCAGGCCGACCGACCCCGTCAGCTGCCACGCCAC
Source organism: uncultured Solirubrobacteraceae bacterium (assembly GCA_963848475.1). Classification (GTDB taxonomy): domain Bacteria; phylum Actinomycetota; class Thermoleophilia; order Solirubrobacterales; family Solirubrobacteraceae; genus Solirubrobacter. Next base: position 205,241 of record CAWKDW010000021.1, read on the forward strand.
GGTCTTCAGCGAGATGGTCGCGACGGCCGCCGCGATCGACAACCACAGCAGGCGGAACAGGCGCCGTTGATTCACCCACTCGAGCCTAAAGGAACCTAAAGGGGCGAGGCCCCTTTAGGAGGCCTTCAGCGAGAATGGGCGAACGCGCGGCGGTAGGCGGTCGGCGTGGTGTGGATGTGGCGGTGGAAGTGCTTGCGCAGGTTGGCGGCGGTGCCGAAGCCGCAGCGGTGGGCGATCTCGTCGATCGAGGCGTCGGTGGACTCGAGCGCGGTGCGGGCGGCATCGACGCGCTGGGCGAGCAGCCAGCGCAGGAAGGGGAGGCCGGTCTCGGCCGCGAAGCGGCGGGCGAAGGTGCGCTCGGAGACGTGGGCGTGGGCGGCGAGCGCGCGGACCGTGAGCGGCTCGGACAGGCGCTCGAGCGCGTAGGCGCGGGACGAGGCGAGCGAGCCGCCGGGCTGCTCGGCGATCGGCTGGTCGATGTACTGCGACTGGCCGCCCTCGCGGTGGGGAGGGACGACGATCCGGCGGGCGATCGTGTTGGCCAGCGCGGCGCCGTGGTCGCTGCGCAGGATGTGCAGGCAGAGATCGAGCCCGGCGGCGACCCCGGCCGAGGTCAGGACGTCGCCCTCGTCGACGTAGAGCACGTCGGACTCGATGACGACCGCCGGGTGGCGCGCGGCGAGGTCGGCCGCGTCGCGCCAGTGGGTCGTGGTGCGGCGCCCGTCGAGGATGCCGGCGGCGGCAAGCGCGAAGGCGCCGGTGCAGATCGAGACCATCCGCGCGCCGCGGGCGTGCGCGGCGCGCAGCGCGTCCAACACGCGCGGATCGAGCGGGCGCAGATGCGGGGTGAAGCCGGGGACGAGCACCGTGTCCGCATCGGCCAGCGCCTCCAGACCCGCGCCGGCGACGACGGCGAAGCCGGCGCAGGTCGCGACCGGCCCAGCCGCCTCCGCGCACACGGTCAGCCGGTAGGGCGCCTCCTCGTAGGTGCCGAAGACCTGCGCCGGGATGGCGAGATCGAGCGTGACGACGCCCTCGAGGGCGAGCACGGCGACGTGGTGATCCAACGACACTGGCTGAATCGTAACGAACAATGGCATTCCTGCCACTCGTCGCTGCGCCCGCCCGAAGCGACGATCCTTCCCATGAACATCGAGATCATCCTGTTCGACGGGTTCGACGACCTGGACGCGTTCGGCCCGTTCGAGGTGCTGACCGCCGCCGGACTGCCGACGCAGTTCGTGACCGTCGAGCCGCGCGAGCTGGTCGTGTCCAACGGCGGCGCGCGGATCGTGCCTCACGGCGTGCTCGGCGACCCGGACCTGGTGCTCGTTCCCGGCGGTGGCTGGAACGACCGCCCCGCGCACGGCACGTATGCCGAGGCGCGCCGCGGGGTCATCACGCAGGCGCTCGCGGACCGTCACGCGGCCGGCGGCCGGATCGCCTCCGTCTGCACCGGCGCGATGCTGCTCGCCGAGGCCGGCCTGCTGACCGGCCGTCCCGCGATCACCCACCACTGCGCGATCGAGGACCTCCGCGGCTTCGGCGTGAACGTGATCGACGGCGCGCGGGTGGTCGACGACGGCGACCTGATCACGGCGGCGGGTGTGACGAGCGGGATCGACCTCGCGCTGCACCTGGTCGCCCGCGAGCTCGGCACCGACGCGGCGCAGGCCGGCGCCGACGAGATCGAGCACCGCTGGGACCGCGACGCGGTCACCGCCGCGGCTGGATAAAGAAAAGATAAGGGGCCAGGCCCCTTAGGTGCGCTTTAGATCAGCGGGGCGAGCGCGTCCGGGCGATCGATCGGCACGAAGGAGTAGGAGTCGGCGATCTCGACGAAGCGGGCGTCGCGGAACTGGGCGGCCAGGCGGCGGCCGAGCTCGACCTTGAAGCAGCGGTCCTCGGTCGCCCAGCCGATCACGACCTCGCCCTCGAACGACACCAGCCGCGGCGCCACGTCGAGCAGGATCGAAGGATCCGTGTGCTTGAGGAAATGGGCGATGTCGCGCACGATCTCGAAGTTGCCGAGCGCGGGCGCCGCCCAGCGCCCCAGGGTCTCGGAGCTCGCGCGCTTGGACAGCCAGCCGAACGCGATCGGCAGCCGCCGCGCGGGCGGGAAGCGCAACGGGGCGATCCCCGCCGCCAAGGCGTACGGCGAGAAGCCCAGCGCGAACAGCGGCTTGAACATGACCGGCGGGAAGACCTCGAGCGCGTCGCACGGCGTCAGCACGAGCCGCGCGATGCCCTCCGGGCGCCGCACGACGAGCAGCTGGGCCAGCGCGCCGCCCGTGTCGTTGCCCACGACGGTCAGGTCGGTCAGGCCGAGCCTCGCGATCTCGTCGGCGATCAGATCGACGACGCCGAACGGCGTCAGGACCGACCGGTCCTCGACGGGCACCACGTGCGAGCCGAGCGGCAGGGTCGGCACGAGGCAGCGGCGCCCGGGCAGCAGCTCGACGACCGGGTCCCACAGCGAGCCGTCCACGAACGCGCCGTGGAGGAAGAGCACCGGCGGCCCGTCACCGCCCGTGTCACGGAGTTGCATCGGCGAACCTTATCTGCCCCAAACGCACCCGCTGCCACAATGGGCCGCCGTGAAACGGGTTCTCATCCTTGGCTCGACCGGGTCGATCGGCACCCAGGCGCTCGACGTCATCGAGCGCTCCCCGGACGCGTTCGAGGTCGTCGGCCTCTCCGCCGGGCACTCGCACGAGACGCTGATCGCGCAGGCGAGCAGGCACAACGTCCGCCGGATCGCGCTCAGCGACAAGGACGCCGCGGCGCGCGCCGCCGAGGCGTGGACGGGCGGCGAGGTGCTCGCCGGTCCCGAGGGCCTGATCTCGCTCGTCGCCGAGACCGGCGCCGACCTCGTGCTCAACGCGATCGTCGGCTCGGCGGGCCTCGGCCCGACGATCGTGGCGCTCACGGAGGGCATCGACGTCGCGCTGGCCAACAAGGAATCGCTCGTCGTCGGCGGGGAACTGGTGACCGCGCTCGCCGAGGCCACCGGCGCCCGCCTGATCCCGATCGACTCCGAGCACACCGCGATCCACCACCTGCTGACGGGCGAGCCGCCCGGCGTCGTGGAGAAGCTGATCATCACCGCCTCCGGCGGCCCGTTCCGAGGACGCAAGGCGGAGGAGCTGCAGGGCGTCACGGTCGAGCAGGCGCTCAACCACCCGACCTGGAGCATGGGCGGCAAGATCACGATCGACAGCGCGACCCTGATGAACAAGGGGCTCGAGGTGATGGAGGCCCATCACCTGTTCGGCACGCCGTACGACCGCATCGACGTCGTCGTGCACCCGCAGTCGATCATCCACGCGCTCGTCCAGCTCTGCGACGGCTCGACGAAGGCGCACATGGGCTACCCGGACATGCGCGTCGCGATCGGCTACGCGCTGCATCACCCCGACCGCGCCGACCTGCCGATCGCCCCGCTGGACCTGATCGCGCTGCAGCGCCTCGACTTCGAGCAGCCCGACCTGGACGCGTTCCCCTGCCTGCGCCTGGCCCGCGAGGCCGCGCTGGCGGGCGGGACCGCGCCATGCGCGCTCAACGCCGCCAACGAGATCGCCGTCCACGCGTTCCTCAACGGCCGCCTGTCCTTCCTCGGCATCCCCGCCGTGATCGAGGCCGTCCTCGATCACCTCGGCTCGCACCGGGTACACGACTTCGAGGCGCTCTACGTGACCGACTCCGAGGCCCGCGCGCTCGCGGGCGAGCTGATCGAGACCGGAGTGCGCGCATGAGCTGGGTCCTGGCCTTCCTCGGCTTCGCGATGCTCGTGATCCTCCACGAGGCCGGCCACTTCTTCGCCGCCAAGGCCGTCGGGATGCGCGTCGAGCGCTTCTCGCTGTTCTTCCCGCCGCTCGCGGTGCGCCGCAAGTGGGGCGAGACCGAGTACGCGATCGGCACGATCCCGCTCGGCGGCTACGTGAAGATCACCGGCATGAACCCGGCGGAGGACATCCCGCCGGAGCACGCCCACCGCGCCTACTACCGCCAGCCGGTGTGGAAGCGGATCGTCGTGATCGCGGCAGGCCCGTTCGTCAACATCGCGCTGGCCTTCGCGATCTTCGCCGCCGTGTTCATGAGCCAGGGGACGGTCGAGCCGCCGCCGGTCGTCGGCAAGATCGAGCAGAACAGCCCCGCGGCCAAGGCGCTCAAGCCGGGCGACGTGATCGTCGCCGTCGACGGCAAGCCGATCAACGGCGACACCTACACGAAGCAGCTCGACCAGATCGGCCAGGCGGTCGGCGTCCACAAGGGGACGCCGGTCGATTTCACGGTGCGCCGCGACGGCCGGGAGCAGACGGTCACCGGCTCCACGTTCTACGACAAGGCGCTCAAGCGCTACCGCTTCGGTTTCGGCTACGACCAGGACGCGAGCGTCCAGCCCGCGGGCCTCGTGCGCTCGAGCGGCCTGGCCGTCAGCCAGATGTGGGCCGTGACCACGAGCACGGTCAGTCACATCGTGCAGATCTTCGTGCCCGAGAAGCGCAAGGAGCTCGGCAGCGTCGTGGGCGGCTATGAGACCACGCGCCAGGCGATCCAGCTCGACGCGACGACCGCGTGGCTGGTGCTCGGCCTGATCTCGCTCTCGCTCGGCATCATCAACCTGTTCCCGTTCCTGCCGCTCGACGGCGGGCACATCTTCTGGGCGCTGGCCGAGAAGGTGCGCGGCAAGGCGATCCCGTTCAGCGTGATGGAGCGCGCCGGCTTCGTCGGCTTCGCGCTCGTGATCGCGCTCTTCCTCGTCGGCTTGACCAACGACCTCGACCGACTGGCCAACGGGGGCTTCAGACTCCGGTAGCTTCCGGGCATGGAGCGGAGACGCGCCACCGGCGCCGCGACGATCGCGGAGGCGTTCCGCCTGACCGTCGAGGATCACCCGGACCGCATCGCGGTCCGCACGAAGGACGACGACGTTGCGCTCACCTGGGCGCAGCTGCGCGACCGGGTCGACGCGCTGGCCGGCGGGCTGGCGCGGTTGGGCGTCAAACGCGGCGACACGGTCGCGCTGATGATCTCCAACCGCCCGGAGTTCATGATCGCCGACCTGGCGGCGATGACGCTCGGGGCGACGCCGTTCTCGATCTATCTGACCTCGGCGCCCGACCAGGTCGCCTACGTCGTCCAGGACGCGGGCGCCAGGCTGGCGATCGTCGAGGCGCCGTTCGCGCCGCTGATGCGCGGCCTCGTCGAGCACACGCTGACGATCGACGACCTCCCGGGCGACCCCGAGTTCGACGCCGAGCCGCACTGGCGCGCGGTCGAGCCCGACGACATCCTCACGCTGATCTACACGAGCGGCACGACCGGCCCGCCCAAGGGCGTCCAGATCGCCCACCGCAACCAGATGGCCGCGGTCGATGCCGTCGAGCAGCGCGTCGGCTTCCCGGACGGCTCGCGCGTGATCAGCTGGCTGCCCAGCGCCCACGTGGCGGAGCGCACCGCCCATCACTACCTGCCGATCGTCTACGCGATGACGATCACGACCTGTCCCGATCCGCGTCAGATCGGCGTCTACCTGCCCGCCGTCAAGCCGACCTGGTTCTTCGCCGTGCCGCGCGTGTGGGAGAAGCTCAAGGCCGGGGTGGAGGCCAAGCTCGGGGACGATCCCGGCCCGCGGGCGCTGCTGGCGGCCGGCATCCAGCGTGTGGAGCTCGAACAGGCGGGGGAGCCGATCCCGGAGGCGCTGGCGGCGACGCTGGAGGTCGCGGAGGCCAAGCTGTTCGCGCCGCTGCGCGCCGCGCTCGGCCTCGATCAGGCGGAACTGGTCAACGTCGGCGCGGCGCCGACCCCGCGCGAGGTGCTCGTGTTCTTCCACGCCATCGGGGTCCCGCTGGCCGAGATCTGGGGGATGTCGGAGACCTGCGGCGCGGGCGCCTCCAACCCCGGCGAGCGGATCAAGATCGGGACCGTCGGCCTTCCGAGCCCCGGCGTCGAGCTGAAACTGGCCGGGGACGGCGAGCTGCTCGCGCGCTCGGAGGTCGTGATGGTCGGCTACCGCAACCTGCCCGAGCGCACCGCCGAGGCGCTCGACGACGACGGCTGGCTGCACACCGGCGACGTCGCGACGATCGACGCGGACGGCTACGTCACGCTGATCGACCGCAAGAAGGAGCTGATCATCAGCGCGGCGGGCAAGAACATGTCGCCGGCGAACATCGAGGCGACGCTGAAGGGCTGCTCGCCGCTGATCGGGCAGGCCTGCGTGATCGGCGACGGCCGCCGCTACAACACGGCGCTGCTGGTGCTCGATCCCGACGTCGCGCCCGCCTGGGCGGCGCGTCACGGGATCGAGGGCGACCTGGCGGCGCTCGCGCGCGACGGGCGTGTCCGCGCCGCCGTCCAGGAGGCCGTCGACGGGGCCAACGCGACCCTCTCGCGCCCCGAGGGCATCAAGCGGTTCACGCTCGTCGAGGGCGACTGGCTGCCCGGCGGCGACGAGCTGACGCCGACGATGAAGCTCAAGCGCCGGCCGGTCGAGGCCAAGTACGCGGCCGAGATCGAGGCCATGTACTGAAAAAAGCGGCCAGCCGCGCGATGTCGCCGCGGCCGGCCGGAGACGAACATGTTGGCGCGCGGCAGGTGGCCGGACCACGGGGAGAGCTCCCCATTGCGTCGGGGGTCAGCTCCACCGCGCGGGTCGCCTCTAGACTGAGAGCCAATGGCTTCGGAGCGCTCAGTCAACGTCGGAGGCGTGCAGATCGGCGGCGGCGCCCCGGTCGTGGTGCAGACCATGACCAAGACCGAGACCGCCAACCTGCAGGCGACGATGGATCAGATCCGCCGCGTCGCGGACGCCGGTGCGGACATCGTGCGCGTGGCCGTCCCGCGCGAGAAGGACATCGAGGCGCTGAAGACGATCGTCGTCGAGTCGCCGATCCCGATCATCGCCGACATCCACTTCAACCACACGCTGGCACTGAAGGCGATCGACGCGGGCGCGCACTGCATCCGCCTGAACCCCGGCAACATCGGTGGCCCGGAGAAGGTCGCCGAAGTCGCCGACCGGGCGCGCGCCGCGGGCACGCCGCTGCGCATCGGCGTCAACTCCGGCTCGCTGCCCAAGCACCTGCACGACCTCGAGTTCGAGAACCCCGTCGAGGCCCTGGTGACCGCCGGCGTCGAGTTCGTCGAGCTGATGGAGCGGCTGGACTTCACGGACTTCAAGGTCTCGATCAAGTCGACGAACGTGCCCAACACGATCGCCGCGAACCGCCTGCTGAGCGAGAAGATCCCGTACCCGCTGCACCTCGGGATCACCGAGGCCGGGACGAAGTGGTCGGGCTCGCTGAAGAGCGCCGTCGGCCTCGGCACGCTGCTGGCCGACAACATCGGCGACACGATCCGCATTTCCTCTGAGCACCTTCCACGCCGAGGAAGAGGTCAAGGTCGCCTGGGAGATCCTGAAGGCGCTCAAGCTGCGCGAGCGCGGCCCGGTCCTGATCGCCTGCCCGACCTGCGGGCGCCTGCAGTTCGACATGGACTCGGTCGTCGCCGAGGTCGAGCGCCGCCTCGAGGCCTACGACGACGCGATCGAGGTCTCCGTGCTCGGCTGTGCCGTCAACGGCATCGGCGAGGCCCGCCATGCCGACTTCGGCATCACCGGCGCCAAGGACATGGGGATGATCTACTCCAAGGGCGAGCCGATCAAGAAGGTCGCGACCGAGAACCTGGTCGACGAGCTCTTCACCGAGATCGACAAGTACTACGCCGCGGGCAGGACGGTCGAGCGCGACGCGCGCGCCGCCGCCGAGGCCGCGGCGTGGCTCGCCGAGGAGGAGGACGCGACGGCGATGACGCCGGAGCGCCTCGCCGCGCTCGAGGCCGCCAAGGCCATCGAGGACGCCGACGCCATCGACGAGGCGCTCTCGCCCGTCGCCGGGCGCCGCTTCCACGCCGCCGTATCCGGTACGCGTACGAGCGCGCCAGCGCCGCGTAGTGCAGCGTGAACCACCGCTCGCCCCCGTCCGGGGCGATGCGCCAGATCGTCGCGCGCGTCGCCCACTTGACCGACGCGACCGCGCGGGCCGGGGCGCTGTCGGCGAAGAACGCGTGATGCTCGCGCGGGAGCGGGTCGCTGAGCTCGGCCACCACCTTGAGGCCGGCGCCGGCGATCAGCGTGCGAACGGCCGTGCGGTCGAAGGCATGCAGATGACCGATCCGGGCCGCCTCCGCGCGCTTGGCCGGCCGTGCGGCCGAGCGGTTGGCCTCCAGCGGCACCTCGACCAGCACGTTGCGCGCGACGCGCGCGGCCTCGGCCAGCAGCGGTGCGGGATCGGGCACGTGCTCGAGCACATGCGAGAGCACCGCGAGGTCATAGACACGATCCCCGGCGGGCACGTGCGTCCCGTCGTAGGCCTCCAGACGGCCCGCGCGGGGAATGCCCCGGGTGCGGGCGATCTCGATCGCCGGCGGCGAGAGCTCGAAGCCGTCGAAGGCGGCGTTCGGCCAGACCGCGGCGAGCTCGAGCAGCAGCGACCCGTCGCCGCAGCCGATCTCGACCACCGTCGAGGGCCGCAGGCCGACCCGCGCGCACAGCGTGCCGGCGTGCGTCGCCTTCGAGCGCGCCCCGAGCGCCCGCCAGCGGCCCATCTTCATGCTCTCGGCGTGATCGGCGAGCGAATAGCCCGCGGTGTAGAAGGCTGTCGGGTCCTCGCCGGCGCTGCTCACAGCGAGGGCGCCGAGCCCGCTCGCAGGCGGGTCTTCTCGGTGCGGGACGGAACGACGCTGCCCGAGAAGTGCGGCGACGGCACGAGGTCGGCGAGCGACGGCTTCGGCGTCCAGCGGTAGCGGTAGGAGGCACCGGCGGCGAACGTGAGCCGCCGAGTCCAGGTGCCGTCGGCCGCGGTGCCGACCGTGACCAGATCCCGGTAGCCGGCCGCTCCGCGCGGGCGGACCTGCACGACGATCGACGCCTCGGCGTCCGGGCGCACCTGACCCCACAGTCGCACCTTCTTGGAGGCCTTGCCCTTGCGCTCGATCACGAACGGCGCCGGGAACGTCGAGAGGACCGGTTTGGGCTTGCCGTTGTTGAAGCGCAGGCCCGTCTGCCAGCCCGAGTAGCGCTTGGTCCCGCGCCCGCGGTTGACCACCGGCTCATCGTCCCACTGGTAGAAGGACAGGCCGCGGACGCGCTTGGCGTTCCACGCCACGAACGCGGCCTGTTGCAGGTACTTCGTCTGCTGCGCGAGGGTGATCCCGATCGCCTTGTCGGGCGGGTTGGTCTGGTAGCCGAACTCGGTCAGATGGATGTTCGGGCTCGTGCGCAGGCGCTTTCGCGCGCGCAGCTTGTCGAGCACTCGAAACAGCCGCGAGAGGTCGGCGAACTGGGCCTCGTCACGGTCCGGGTTGACCGTGTCCGGGGTGTTGAGCACGGGATGCGGGTGATAGCCGAACGAGTCGGATCTCGCGGACCTAAAGCCCTTGCAGAGACCGCCGCGAAGCGGCCGGTAGCGCGTGTCGACGCAGCCCAGTTCGCGCATGAAGACCAGTGGCTTCATCGGCGTGAGCGCACTGATCGGCGAGCCGCCGATCGGCGCGAGCTCGCCCATCACGACCTCGGAGCCCGGGTCTGCGGCATGCACGCGCGGCTCCGCGGCGCGCACGAGCGCGCGATAGACGTGCGGCGCGACCGCCTTGCAGTTGCGGCGCCGCTTGTCGCACTCCCACTGCGGCTGCAGCCAGCCCGGCTGGTTGGGCTCGTTCCAGAGCAGGTAGCGGTCGACCTGATCGGCGTAGCGCGCGGCGACGGCATGCGCGAAGGCGGCGTAGCGCTTCGGGGCGGGCTTCCAGCGCGGGTTGCGGCGCTTGGGCTCTCTGCTCGCCCACAGCGGGCCCGGGCCGGTGATGGTCAGCATCACGCGCATGCCGGCCGCGCGGACCAGCGCGACGGCGACGTCGAGCGTGCCCCAGCGGTAGTGGCTGTCGTCGGGGTCCGCGGCGTTGAACCCGGCCGGCGCCTTGGTGGCGCCGGTCGCGGGGGCGATCTCCCACCAGCGCGCGTGGATCCGGACCACGTCCACGCCCAGCCGGCTCCAGGCCGACACGGCGTCGGCGGCCAGGTGCTGGTTGCTCAGGAGCAGGCCCTCGTCCTCCATGCCCAGTTCGAACGTCGAAGCCCGGGCCGGCGTCGCGGCGGCGCCGAGCACCGCCGCGAGCACCGTGAGGAGGACGAGCGCCCGTCTCACTTGGGCGACACCTCGGCCTGGCGAGAGGCGATCCCGTTCCAGGTCAGGCGCCAGAGGCCACCGGTGTTGGGGACGGCGGCGGTGAAGATCCCGTTGGCCGAGGTCACCGCGACCGTCTCTACGGTCTTGAAGGCCGCGCCCGCGGACGCGGCGTTCTGGATGGTGACGGACTGCGCCGTGCCGTTGGCGGCCGGGCGGACCTGGCCATAGACGGTCAGCGTCGAGCCCTTGCCCGAGACCCAGATCGGCAGCCGGTAGGCCGCGTAGGCGGGCTTGGCGGCGCCGGACCCGAACAGCCGCAGGCCCATCTGGAAGCCGGCGCCGATGTTCTGGTCGTCGACGATCTTGTACTGCGCGACGGTGTGCACGCGCCGGTTCTTGTAGGCGATCCAGTCGGACTGGTTGATGTACTCGGCCTGCTGCGCGTCGGTGACGCCGAAGATCAGGTCGGGCCGCGTCTGCCAGCCGTGCTCGGTGTAGTGGACCGGCAGCTTGGCCGGGATCCGCTTGGCGCGCGCGGCCTGATCGAGCAGGCGCGTGAGGCGCGACGCGACGTTGATCGTGATCTCACCGGAGTTGACGCGCGAGGTCGGCGGCCGCGAGCCGCCGCGCGTGTACGGATGATGCGCGTAGCCGGTGACCCTGAGCTTCTTGTAGCCGCGGCAATGCTGGTCGGATCCGTCGGAGCCCGTCAGCTTCTTGCCCTTCGTGTTGAGGCAGAAGACGCCCCGCAGGAAGGTCTCGGGCGAGGTCTTGAGGATCTTGCTCGCGCACTTCTTCGGCACCCGCAGCGAGCGCTGCGCGCTGCAGCCCGACGGGTCGTCGCCGAGTGGAGCGGTCTCGCCGAGCCAGATCTGATCGCTCCGGTGGCCGGTCGCGCGCAGGCCGGCGATCGCCGACGACGCCAGCGAGCGGTACAGGTAGGCCGAGCGCTGCACCGCCTTGGAGCCGGTGACCTCGTACTGGGGCGACAGCCACGAGCGCAGGTTCGGCTCGTTCCAGATCGACCACAGCTTGACGGTCGGATACCGCGTCCCGAGCGCGCGGACGAAGGCGCCGAACGCCTTCGGGTCCGGCTTGCAGACGCGGCGGGCGGCGACCGAGCCCTTGCACTTGGAGGCCCAGGCCGGGATCGGGCCGGTGGGCGTCAGCAGCACCTGCAGGCCGCGCGCCTGAGCGCCGGTGACGAGCGCGTCCAACATGTCGAACGCGCCCGCCGGGTAGGCGGCGGAGTTCTTGGCGTCGAACTTCTTCGGCTTCTTCTTGGACCTGGCGGCCGGGGCGTAGCGCGACCAGATCACGTTGACGCGGATCACGTCCGCGCCGAGCGAGACGGCCTCGTCGAGCGTCTGTGCCTGGACCGCGGGGCCGCGCTCGAGCATCAGGGTCTCGTCCTCGATCAGCGACAGCTGATCTGGGGCGGCGAGTGCGGAGGCGGTGGGCAGCGCGGCAGCGCACACCGTGGCCACGGCGAGCAACCGCCGGGCGCGGCGTCGGGACGTCTGATTCATCAAGGACATTCCAACGCCGGCACCGGACGGGAGTTGCGGCGCGGGTGATTAAGCCGCTGCGGCGTACAGCTCGGCGACCTTGCTCCAGTTGACGACGTTCCAGAACGCGTCCAGGTAGTCAGGGCGCTTGTTCTGGTACTTGAGGTAGTACGCGTGCTCCCAGACGTCGGCGCCCAGCAGCGGCGTCTGCCCGGCGGACAGCGGGCTGTCCTGGTTGGGCGTGCTGGTGACCGCGAGACCGGAGCCGTCATGGACGAGCCAGGCCCAGCCGGAGCCGAACTGGTTGACGCCGGCCGCCTTGAACTTCTCCTTGAACTCGTCGAAGGAGCCGAAGGCCCCGTTGATGGCCTCGCCCAGGTCGCCGTCCGGGGCGCCGCCGCCGTCAGGCGACAGGAACTCCCAGAACAGGCTGTGGTTGTAATGGCCGCCGCCGTTGTTGCGGACGGCCTTCTGCTTGTCGGCGGGAAGCGCGTCGAGGCTCTTGAGAACCTCCTCGATCGACTTGCCGTCGAAGTCGGTGCCTTCGAGCGCGGCGTTCGCCTTGTCGACGTAGGCCTGATGGTGCTTGTCGTGATGAATGCGCATCGTCTGCTCGTCGATGTGCGGCTCAAGCGCGGCGTAGTCGTACGGGAGCGGCGGGACTTCGTAAGCCATTGGAACCTCCGGAAAGCTTCGAACCTTGTTCTCCTGCGTTCTATCACCCTGCTCATGCCACTAGGCTTCGCGCCCCGATGACGCGTCTGAGCCAGTACTTCCTCCCGACCGAGAAACAGGCCCCTGCCGATGCCGAGGCGCTCTCGCACAAGTTGCTGGTGCGCGCCGGGATGATCCGGCAGATCGGCGCCGGCCTCTGGAGCTGGCTGCCCGCCGGCTGGCGCGTGCACCAGAAAGCGGTGCAGATCGTGCGCGAGGAGATCGACCGCATCGGCGGCCACGAGATGCTGATGCCGGTGATGAACCCGGCGGAGCTGTGGCAGAAGAGCGGCCGCTACGACGCGATCGGCGGCGAGCTGTTCCGGCTCAAGGACCGCCGCGGCGCCGACATGGTGCTGGCGATGACGCACGAGGAGGTCGTCACGACCCACATCGCGCAGGTCGTCCGCTCCTACCGCGACCTGCCGCAGATCCTCTACCACTTCCAGATCAAGGAGCGCGACGAGCCGCGCCCGCGCGCCGGCGTGCTGCGAACGCGCGAGTTCATCATGAAGGACTCCTACACCTTCGACCGCGATGCGGCCGGCCTCGACATCGGCTACGACAAGCACCGCGAGGCCTACGACAGGATCTTCGATCGCTGCGGGCTGGAGTGGTACCGGGTCGAGTCCGACGTCGGGATGATGGGCGGCACCGGCGCGCACGAGTACATGGCGCCGTGCCCGGCGGGCGAGAACGACGTGGCGCTGGCCCCGGGCTACGCCGCCAACGTCGAGGTCGCCAGCGCGACGCCGAAGCCGGTGCAGCTGCCGGACGCGCTCGACGCGCCGGTCGAGGAGTCCACGCCGGGCATGACGACGGTCGCGCAGGTGGCCGAGGCGCTCGGCGTGCCGGCCGGCGCGCTGATCAAGGCCTACCCGGTGATCGTGGGCGAGGACGAGCTGCGGCTCGTGCTCGTGCGCGGCGACCACCGCGTCAACGACATCAAGCTCGGCAACGCGCTCGGTGCGCCGTTCCGTCCGGCCCACGAGGCGGAGTTCGCGGACCGGATCGGCCCGGCGGGCTACATCGGCCCGGTTGGGATCGACGTGCCGATCCTGCTCGACTCCGCGCTCTCGGGCGACAGCTACATCAGCGGCGCCAACAAGGCCGACGCGCATCTGCGCGGCGTCAAGCCGGGCCGCGACTTCTCCTATGAGGAGGTCGACGTGCGCACGGTCGAGGCGGGGGACACCGTCGACGGCCACGAGATCCGGATCGAGCCGGCGATCGAGATCGGCAACATCTTCAAGCTCGGCACGCGCTACTCGGTGCCGCTCGGCGCGACCTACCTCGACGAGTCGGGCACCTCGCAGCCGGTCTGGATGGGCTCCTACGGCATCGGGCCCGGCGCGGATCGCGGCCGCCGCGGTCGAGCAGTTCGCCGACGAGAAGGGCATCTCCTGGCCGCGCTCGCTGGCGCCGTTCGACGTGCACCTGGTCGGGCTCGGCAAGCCGGACACCGAGGAGTTCGCGCTCGCCGAACGGCTGTACGGCGAGCTGGTCGAACTCGGGCTGAGCGTGATCTACGACGACCGCAACCTCGGCCCGGGCGGCAAGTTCGCCGACGCCGAGCTGCTCGGGGTCCCGCTGCGGCTGACGGTCGGCAAGCGCACGCTCGAGGCCGGGGAGATCGAAGCCCAGATCCGGCGCGGTCGCGAATCCCGTTCCGTCCCGTTGGAGGGCGCGGCCGAGGCCGCGCGGGACCTGTGGGCGACGCTCCCGTAAGCGGCAGGGGGTCCGGGGGGCGGCAGGCCCCCGGTGGCGCTTCAAAGCTCACGTTCCGGCGGCTGTCGGGGCTCGATCGCTCCGGCCCGCCGCCGCCCGAGACCGTGGAGGGCGCTCCGCTGCGCCCGTGGACGATCCCGAACGCGATCGGCTACGTCCGGCTCGCGCTGATCCCCGTCTTCCTCGTGCTGGCGCTGAGCTCCGAGAGCGGCACCGACGCGCTGCCGGCGGTGCTGTTCGCGGTGATCGGCTGGAGCGACTACCTCGACGGGATGGCGGCCCGCGTCACCGGCCAGTACTCGCGCATGGGCGCGCTGCTGGATCCGCTGGTGGACCGGATGCTCGTCATCGCGGGCGTGATCGTGTGCTGGAAGTTCGATCTGCTGCCGCATTGGGCACTGGCTCTCTTGGCCGCGCGCGAGCTGTTCATGCTGGTGCTGGCCCGTTACGCGATGAGCCGGCACGTCGAGCTGAAGATCAACTGGTGGGGCCGCTGGGGCGTCTGGCCGGTCTTCAGCGCGCTGTTCTTCGCGCTCTGCGGCGTGCACTGGCTGGCCCTGGCGTGCTTGTATGTCGGCCTCGTGCTGGTGTTGGGCTCGACCGTGCAGTACGTTCGAGATGGTCTACAGCAGGCGCGAGCACAAGGCTCGACCTGAGCTTGATGCACGCTATGCTTCGGCACCCGTCTCGTCGCCCCTGAGGAGAGGACACGCTTTCAGATGGACACCTTCCCCGATCTTGGTTCGCTCTCCGATCAGGAGCTCAAGGACCTCATCCAGCAGCTCACTGATGAAGAGCAGGAGGTGTCCTACCGTCGGCGGATCCTCCACGGCAAGATCGACATCCTGCGTGCCGAACTCGTCAACCGCCTCCGCAAGAAGCACGAGGGCGGCGAGGAAGTCATCTCCGGCGCCGACGTTCAGCGCCTGACCGACATCCTTGCCGGTCGTGCCACTGGCGCCGGCAGCGACGACATCTAGCGCGACGGGAGGCAAGGCCCTTGGCCCGTCACTGCCCTGAGTGCGGGTTCGTCGTCACGGAGGGGGCGAACTACTGCCAGCGCTGCGGCGCGTACGTCGGCGTGCGTGAAGACACGCAGGACGACGCGACGACCGCGACGTACATGGTCGACGAACAGACCGGCGAGCTTCGCCCGGTCGATGTCGGCGATGTCGCTGCGTCCACCGGCGCCCTCGTCATCCGCTCCGGCGGCGGCAAGGTCGGCCAGTCGTTCCCCCTCGAGGGCGAGCGGCTGACGATCGGTCGCACCCCGGAGGCTGAGATCTTCCTCGACGACGTGACCGTCTCGCGCGATCACGCCGTGCTCGTACGCCGCTCGGACGACTGGTTCCTGGACGATTCCGGGCTCGTTGAACGGCACGTACGTCAACCGCCGCCGGATCGAGTCGCACAAGCTCGAGGACGGCGACGAGCTGCAGGTCGGCAAATACAAGCTCACCTACCTGGCGCGTTGAGGTGGCTGTGTCCGACGACGCCACCGGTCCCAGCGAACCGAGTGCCAACGGCGAGCCTCCTCGCTCCGAGGAGCCGCCGCGCCAGGCCAAGTCGCTGACGATCGGCGCGGTCTGCAAGGGGCTCCAGCAGGAGTTCCCCGACATCTCGATCTCGAAGATCCGCTATCTCGAGGACCAGAAGCTGCTGACGCCGCGGCGCACGCCCGGCGGCTACCGGCTCTACTCCTCCTCCGACGTCGCGCGGCTGCGGACGATCCTGCGCCTGCAGCGCGACGAGTTCCTGCCGCTCGCGGTGATCCGCCAGGAGCTGGCGGCGGGGCGCTCGTTCGATGAGACGCCGAAGCCCGCTGCCGCTGCGCCGGGGGCTCCGAAGGCGACCGACGGCCGGCCCGGTGCGGCGCTGCGCCGGCTGACGTTCTCGCTGCGCGACAAGGGCGCGATGTACTCGCTCGAGGACGTCGTCGAGGACACCGGAGCCGATCCGCGCCTGATCCAGGAGCTCGAGGAGTTCCAGATCGTCAAGGGCGAGCTGCGCGAGGGCAAGCGCTACTACGACGAGACGCAGCGCGAGATCATCCGCGCCGTGACCGAGCTGGCCCGCTACGGCGTGGCCGGGCGCAACCTGCGCGTCTTCCGGACCTCCGCGGAGCGCGAGGCGGCGCTGCTGCAGCAGATCCTCGCCCCGGCGCTGCGCTCGCGCAACCCGGAGCGCCGCAAGGAGGCCGTCGAGGCGCTGGAGAACCTCGCCGCGGTCGCCTCGCACCTGAAGCACCTGCTGCTCGTGCGGGACCTGCGTAAGATCGCGAAATGAGCCTGCGGGGGTTCATCCGCGACATCCCGGACTTCCCCAAGCCGGGCATCGTCTTCAAGGACATCACGCCGCTGCTGCTCGACCCGGCGGCGCTGGATGCGGCGGTCTCAGGGATCGCGGACTACGCGCGACCCGTTGAACGTCGATCTCGTGGTCGCCGCCGAGGCGCGCGGGTTCATCCTCGGCGCGGCGGTGGCGCGGGAGCTCGGCGTCGGCTTCGTGCCGGCGCGCAAGCCGGGCAAGCTGCCGGCGGAGACGGTGTCGGCGGAGTACATCCTCGAGTACGGCGTGGATGCGCTGGAGATGCACCACGACGCTCTGGCCAACGGGCCGCGGGTCCTGCTGCACGACGATCTGCTGGCCACGGGCGGCACGGCGCGGGCACTGGCCGAGCTCGCCGAGGGCGCGGGCGCCGTGATCGCGGGCTGCGCGTTCCTGGTCGAGCTGGCGTTCCTCGGCGGCCGCGAGAAGCTCGCGCCGTACGACGTCCACACGCTCATCTCCTACGACGCCGAGTGAGGCGCGAGCAGGTCTTCTGGGGCTGGGGCGAGCCGGGGGCCGGGCCGGCGCTTCCGGAGCACGCGGCCGAGCTGCTGCGCGAGGAGATCGGGATCGACGGTGGCGTGGTCTCCTCGCCGGTCTCGCTCGATGAGGTTGCGCTGCCGCCGTCCGCGTTGCCGCCCGCCGTGCGTTCGCGGCTGGAGGGGCAGGCCGAGGTGCGCGACGATCGCGAGGCGCGCGTGCTGCGCTGCCGCGGGAAGTCCTATCTGGATCTGCTGGCGCAGCGGGCGGGGGACTGCGCGTCCGCGCCGGATGCGGTCGATCGCGCCGGGCTCGGCCGCGGCGGTCGCCGCGGTGCTGGCGGCCTGCGCCGAGGAGGGCGTGGCGGTCGTGCCGTTCGGCGGCGGGACGAGCGTCGTCGGCGGGCTCGCGGGCGAGCGCGGCGGCTTCGGCTCGCTCGTGTCGCTGGACCTCGGGCAGCTGGATCGGCTGATCTCGGTCGACCCGCGCTCGCGGGTCGCGGTCTTCGAGCCGGGCATCCGGCTGCCGGAGGCCGACGCCGCGCTGCGCGTCCACGGCCTCGCGCTCGGGCACGTGCCGCAGAGCTACGAGTGGGCGACCGTCGGCGGTTGCGCCGCGACGCGCTCGGCGGGCCAGTCCTCGACCGGGCACGGACGGATCGACGCGCAGGTCGTGGCACTGGAATGCGTGACGCCGGTCGGGGTCGCTGGCGACGTTGGATGCGCCCGGGACCGCTGCGGGTCCCGCGTTGCGGCAGCTGGTGCTGGGCTCCGAGGGGGCGTTCGGCGTGATCACACGCGTCGCGCTGCGCGTCCGGCCGTTGCAGGCCGCGGTGTACGACGGCTGGACGGTGGGCTCGTTCCTCGAGGGCGCCGACGTGCTGCGCCGGCTCGAGCAGGACTGCGATCGCGCCGGACATCGCCCGGCTCTCCGACGAGGAGGAGACGCGGCTGAGCGTCGCTCTGGCGGGGACCGGAACGCGTGGGGCGCAGGCTGCTCGACGGCCGCTGCCTGCTGGTCTGCGGCTGGGAGGGCGCGCGCGGCCGTGCAGCGGCGGCGCGGGTGCTGGCACGCAGCGGCGCCCGGCCTCTGGGTCCGAAGCCCGGTCGCGCGTGGGAGGCGTCGCGCTTCGCGGGGCCGCATCTGCGCGACGATCTGATCGATCGCGGCGTGCTCGTCGAGACGCTCGAGACGGCGACCTCCTGGAGCAACCTCTCGGCCCTGTACGAGGCGGTGCGCGGCGCCTTGGACGGGCTCCACGTCGGCTGCCACGTCTCGCACCTCTATCCGACCGGCGCCTCGCTGTACTTCACGATCCTCGGCCGCCAGGACCCGGATCCGGTCGCGCAGTGGCGTGCGGTGAAGGATCGCGCGAGCCGCGCGATCGTCGCCGCCGGCGGGACGATCACGCACCATCACGCGATCGGCCGCGACCACGCTCCCTATCTCGGCGACGAGGTCGGCTCGCTGGGTCTGGAGCTGCTGCGGGCGGTCAAGGAGCGCTGCGACCCCGCCGGGATCATGAATCCCGGGAAGCTGCTGCTCTGAGCGCCGCTCGCGCGGCGCCGCGGCAACCGGCGTAGCCCTCGGCGACGTGTTCGAAGGGACCGAGGTGGCGTCGCTTGACCTCGCGGGCGGTCGCGCCCTCCGACCAGCCGCCGGTGACGACGAGCCGCTTGCGGGGCCCGGCGAGCGCCTCCATCCGGGCGAGCACGTCGGCCCCTGTCGCGCCGGCCTCCTCGAGAGCTTGCTGGAACTCGCGTGAGTCCTCGCCGCGACGCTCTTTGACCGCCTGCAGCCGCTCGCCCGACCAGAACGCGCCCTGGAGCACGTAGCGGCCCGCGAGCGCGTGGCGGCCGACCGTGAAGCCGTCGGCGACGGCCCGGCGGACCGTCGCGGGGTCGAGCGGCGCGGTGGCACGCAGGATCGCCTCGGCCGTGCCGCAGGAGTCGAGCACGTCGCCCTCGCCCGCCGCGCCCGCGCCGACCGCGGCCGCCGCGTGGTCGTGACCGCCGACCGCGAGTATCGCGCCTACGGCGCCGGGGAGCGGCCGCCGGGCGCCGGGCTGGCCGCGCGCGCGTGGCCGGGCGTCGCCGCGGCGCGCGAGCGCCGGCCTCCCGCCGTCCAGCGGGGTGCCGGCCGGGGCGTGCGGCGGGGCGAGCGTCGCGGGCGCGCCCGCCCACGCCATCGCCGGCTCCCACGCCGTGCCCGTATGCAGGTCGTAGAAGCCGGTGCGCGAGGCCAGTGACGCTTCGGCGCCCGCCTCGCCGCCGAGGCCGAGCACGATCCACTCCGCGACGTTCAGCCAGCGCGTGCCGCGCTCCGCGCCGGGCCAGTGGCGCCGCATCCAGGCGTACTTGGCGAGCGTGCACATCGCGCTCGGCGGCTGGCCGGTGCGTTCGGGGAAGTCCGGCAACTCGGCCGCGATCCGCTGCGCCTCCTCCTCGCCGCGCGTGTCGTACCAGGCGATCGACGGCACCACGGGCCGCAGTGCGTCGTCGGCCAGGACGCCGGTCTCGGCCATGCTCGCCACGCCGATGCCGATCACCGTCTGGCCTTGCAGGGCGGCTCGGGCGGCGTCGAGCGCGGCGGCCAGCAGTTCGTCAGGGTCGAGCTCGGCGCCCGTGGCCACGGGTCGCCAGGGCGTGGGGGCGCGGCCGTGCGAGAGCTCGTTGCCGGCCTCGTCGACGACGGCGGCCTTGACGGAGCTCGTGCCGACGTCCAAGCCGAGAAGCAACCTGTCGATTTCGCCGCCTCCCGTTTGTCGTGGGTGTAGAAGAGACCCGTCGAGATCGGAGGCTAACGATGTACAGGACATGGAGACCCGCTGGGAGGGCGAGCTGCCCGGGACGCCGGAGCAGATCTGGGACGGCTTCACCAGGCACGCGGGCGCGTGGCTGTGGCCGATCGCCTACGAGCCGCGCGTCGGCGGCACCGAGCGCGGACTGAGCGCCGACGTCTGCGCGCGGCTCGGTGTCCCCGAGACGGCCGTGGCCGCAGACGAGGTCCCTATCGCGCCGCGCTGGCGCTCACGGAGAACGCGGCGGAGCGGGAGTTCGTGTTCGGCAGGCTTGAGCGAGGGGGGTGACGAACAAGGACCCGCCTGTTCGTCACGCCCTGAGGAGTTCGCGCATCCGGCTTGGATCGAAGCGGCCGGCGGTCGGGTGCTCGACCGCCGCCGATGCCGCCGCGACGCCCTCGCCGGCGGCGTCGACCAGCGACGCCCCGCGCTCCAACGCTGCCGCCATGGCCGCCGTCAGCACGTCACCCGCGCCGATCGGGTTGACCACCCGGACACGCGGCGCCGGGATCCACGCCGTCTGGCCGCCCCAAGCGACCGCCGCCCCGGCCGCGGCCGCGCTGACCACGGCGGCCCGGGCTCCGCGCACGACGAGCTCCGCAGCGGCCGCAAGCGCGCGCGGTCGGGCGTCGGGCGCCGCGTCGACCGCCTCGCCGGTCCGGCCGAACAGGACGCCCTCGGCCTCGCCGAGGTTCGGCGCGACGACGTCGGGCTCCCCGCTCAGAGCCGCGGCGAGCGCGGCGCCCGCGGCGTCGACGACGGACGGCCGGCCTGCCGCTCGAGCCAGGAGCGCCAGCGACGCGTAGGCCACCTCGGGCGCCCCCGGCGGCAGGGAACCGGAGCACACCAGGACCCCGTGGTCGCCGAGCGCGGCCGAGACCGCCCCCTCGAGCGCCGCCCAGTCTCCGTCAGCGAGCGCGGGTCCCGGCTCGTTGAAGACCGTCGCACGACCGGGTTCGAGCACGATCGTCGTCGAGCGGATCTCGCCCGCCACCGGGATGCCGAGCAGCGAGACGCCCTCTTCGCCGATCAGCGCGGCGGCCGCGCGGCCGGTGTGGCCGGGGACGAAGCCGACGAGCGAAGCGGGCGTGCCGAGCACGAGCGCCGCGCGGGCGACGTTCAGGCCCTTGCCACCGGGCGTGATGGCAACGTCGGCCAGCCGCAGAACCTCGCCCGGACGCAGATCCGCGAGGGTCGAGGTGCGGTCGATCGTCAGGTTGGGGCCGGCGATCAGCAGCGCTGACTTACCCGGACTGGGAGTGGGGGAGGTCGCCGCTGAGGATGACCTTGCCCGGTTCCTTCGCGCCCTCGTCGTCGAGCGTGACCAGGACGGTGTCGTAGGTCGCGAACCAGTCCGGGAACTTGTCGACGTCGGCGTTGCCCGGACCCGCCGAGGTGAGCTCACCCTTGTCGGTGACCGGGTCCTTGACGTCGCCGAGCAGCTGCGCCTTGCCGTCCTCGTTGCGGAACCAGAGCGAGTACGTCTCGCCGGTCTTGTTCGGCGCGACGCCCTGCGCGGCGATCGCGAAGCGGACGGTGCCGTCGTTGGCCTGGAAGAGCCGCATCAGCCCGACGGCCGTCGAACCCGCGGGTCCCTTGAGGATGATGTCGTTGGCCGAGGCTTCCGCGCTGGCCGTGGCGGTGGCCGTAGCGGTCGCCGCCGGCGCCTCGGCGGCCGGCTCCGGATCGTCGCCGCCGCGGAGGAAGACGAAGCCCAGCACGACCGCGACCAGGACGACCGCGGCGCCGATGATGATCGCCCCGCCGAGCCGCGAGGACCGGCCGCGAGAGGCGGAGGCGTCGGCGAGCGGGGGCGCAGGCTCGTGGTCGCGCGGCGCGGCGGCGGCGCGCTCGTCGGTCCGCGGCTCGCGCGGCGCCTTCGCTCGCGCGCTCTTGCCGTTCACGCGCGGCGCGGCGGGCTCGGTACCGGTCGGCAGCTCGGGCACGGCATCGCCGCCGGTGGCCGCGCGCAGCGGCTCGGCGACCGTCGCCGCCCAGGTCTGCGCCGCCGGGTCCGACAGCAGCAGCGCGCGGGTGCGGGCCGCGTGGGCCTCGGACTGCTGGCCGAGCAGCCAGTCGGCGATCTCGCCCGAGCGGGCGGGCGCGACGAGGTCCGGCGCGAGGCCGGCCACCCCGTGGCGGGCACGCGCACGGATCGTCTCCTCGGGCATCCCGAGCAGGTCGGAGAGCTCACCGTAGGAGCGGCCCTGTCGAAGCACCAGCTCCACGGCGGCGCGTTGGTCGGGCGCCAGCCGTTCGAACGCGGTGGCACTGCTGCGCGGCGGCATCTTCCGGCCAAGCCTAGTGAAGGCGTGCCGCTATCGTCGCGCACCGATGGCCGCGCTGATCGACGTCGAGATCCTCGAGGAGACCGAGCAGGAGGTGCGTGCACGGGTCGCCGTGACCGACGCGCTGCGCCAGCCTCTGGGGGGCCTTGTGCACGGCGGCGTCTACGCGACGATCGCCGATGCCGTGACGACCCGCGGCGGCCGCGCGATCTCCAACCAGACGAGCTTCCTGCGCCCGATCACCGCGGGCACGATCCATGTCACCGCGCGACGGCGCCATCACGGCCGCACGACCGCGGTCTGGGAAACGGATATCTCCGACGACGCGGGCAAGCTGTGCGCGCTCGTGCGGACGACGATCTACCCGGCTCCCTGACCCAGCCAGGCCTCGGCGAAATCGTGCAGCTTCGGATCGTCGGGGCCTGAGGCGTCCAGGCGCCGGCGCCACGCGAGCGCCGTCACGCCGTCGATCCCCGGCCGCCGAGCGAGGATCACCGACTGCCCGGCGGCGGCCACCTCGGGATCGAAGGCGCCCGAGACCTCGCTCTGCAACCTGACCAGCTCCTCCGGCGCCTTCTCGCTGTCGTAGAGCAGCACGACGTTGCCCAGCTGCAGGACAGACAGCAGCTCGTCGTCGGACAGCTCGGCGCCGTCGCGCGTCACCTCGACGTCGCGATGCGGCCCGCTCGTCGGCGGCCGGTCGGGCGGCGAGGCGGGCGTCTGCGGGGCGTCGGCACCGAGCCGCCGCGAACCGCGATCGGGCTCGAGCACGCCGGGACCCTCCGTGCCGCCGACCTGGCTCGAGTCGCGCGACGCGAGCAGCGAGATCAGCGCGACGCACGCCGCGGCGGCGACGATCACTGCGCCGATCGCGATCAGCGCGCGCTTCATACGCGCGCCGGCGAGCGGCGCCGGGTACGCCGCGCCGGAGCGGGGGCGCCGGCGACCGCGGCCAACTCCCGGATCGCGCTCTCCAGATCCTCGGCCAGCGCGTCCAGATCCGCCAGCGCGTCGTAGTCGCCCAGCAGGCCGAAGAAGACCCGGCCGTCGTAGGACATGATCGCGATCCCGAGCGCGGTGTTGAGCACCAGCGGGACCTTCGGATAGAAGGCCTCGAGCCGGCGCCCGAGCACGTACAGCGGCACCTGCGGCCCGGGCACGTTGGTGACGGTCAGGTTGAAGAAGCGCTGGCGCGACTGCAGCCGCGCGGCCTGGCTGAGCACGGTCGGCGCGGCGGCGTCGGCGAGCCGCGTGATGGCCTGCGCGCCGACGGCCTGCCCGGACTCCTTGAGGCCCTTCATCGCGCCGTGGATGAAGCGATAGCGCTCGACCACGTCGTCGAGCCCGACCGGCAGCGGCGCGTACATCGCCGCGACCTGGTTGCCGAGCGCGCCGCGCTCGGAGTCGGCGCGCACCGAGATCGGCACCATCGCCTTCAGCTCGAGCCCCTCGGGATCACGCCCATGGCGGAACAGGTGCGCGCGCAGCGCGCCGGTCACCACGGTCAGGACGACGTCGTTGATCGTGCCACCGAGCGTGTCCTTGATCGCCTTGAACTGTCCGAGATCGGCCTCGGCCCAGGCGAAACGCCGGTGCGGGCCGATCCGCACGTTGAGCGGGCTCGGCGGCGCGCCCGCGACACCGGCCGCCGCCATCGCGGCGAGTCCCGCCGCGGCCTTGCCGGCCCCAGCGCCCGCCTGCTCGGGATGCGCGACCGCGGAGCGCACGAGCGACACCGGCCCCATGAGCCGCTCCGCGACCGCGCTCGCCAGCAGGTCGGCTCCGCTGGGCATCGGCCGTGGCGCCCATGGCGGCGCCGGCTCAGGCTCCGGCGGATCCGGCGAAAGATCGAAGAGGACCGTGAGGATGTCGACGCCGGAGATCCCGTCCACGAGCGCATGGTGGGTCTTGCAGATCAGCGCGAAGCGGTTGTCGCCGACCTCGTCGACGAGCCAGATCTCCCACAGCGGCTTCTCGCGGTCGAGCTGCTGCGAGAACACGCGGCCGGCGAGCCGGCGCAGCTGGTCCTCGCCCGCCGGCGCGGGCAGCGCGGTGTGGCGCACGTGGTACCCGATATTGAAGTACGGGTCGTCGACCCAGACTGGGCGCGAGGCGCCGAGCGGCGGGAACGCGAGCCGCTGGCGGTAGCGGGGAACGAGGTGCAGCCCGCGTTCGATGTGGGTAGCGAAGTCCTCGTACGCGGGCGCGGGGCCTTCGAAGACCAGCACGGAGCCCACGTGCATGTGGGCACCGTCCTTCTCCAGAGCCAGGAAGGAGGCGTCGAGCCCGGTGAGTCGATCGGCGTTTGACATCGCTTTTTGATTCTCCTCTCTCCAACCGGGTTTGAGAACCTTCAACATCGTGTATAACGTTTCTTGTGACTGGTGATCTGGGTGATCCACAGGTGTTCCGAAGCGCCTTCAACGACCACCACCGCGCCGTCTACGCGGCCGCGTTTCGCATCGTGGGCGACGCCGCGCTCGCCCAGGACGTCGTGCAGGACGTGTTCATGCGGCTCTGGCGCCGGCCCGGTTCGTTCGACGCCGCGCGCGGCGAGTTGAGCACCTACCTGCGCCTGATGGCGCGTTCGCGTGCCCTCGACCTGTGGCGCGAGTCGCAGGTGCGCGGCCGCGCGGCGGACCGGCTCAAGCTCGTCGGCGGCGCCGAGGAGGAACCGCGCGCCGAGGAGCACCCCGGCATGATCGTCGAGCGCCGGGAGGACGACGCCGAGGTCCGCAAGGCGCTCGGCAAGCTGCCGGAGGCGCAGCGCGAGGCGATCGTGCTCGCGTACTGGGGCGGCCTGACCGCCGACCAGATCG
This sequence comes from uncultured Solirubrobacteraceae bacterium, assembly GCA_963848475.1. Taxonomy (GTDB): domain Bacteria; phylum Actinomycetota; class Thermoleophilia; order Solirubrobacterales; family Solirubrobacteraceae; genus Solirubrobacter. The sequence goes on from CAWKDW010000021.1 coordinate 230,093, forward strand.
CGCGCCGGGCGCACGTCCCGCTGGGCACCGCCAAGAGCCGGCTCCGGCTCGGGCTGGCACGCCTGCGCGACGAGTTCGCCGTCGCCGTGTGACGGCCGTCACCTAAATCCGGTTCAGCGCGACGCTACACTCGAACGCTCGTTCGGTCACGCCGAGCCGCGAGCGCACGGAGCGCACGCGGGTGGGGGACTCCTCGAAGGGAAAGCGCCTAAGGGAACAGGCGCGCGGGGGTCACCGAAACGCCCTGCAGGCAGACTGGGCCGGACGTGGAGACAACAGGAGGATCGATGTCGCGATCCACGCTGTGCCGCGCCGTGAGCGCCGGCGCGCTGTGCCTCACGGCTACGACCACGGCGGCCGTTGCCCCGGCCGCCGCTGATGCCGCCAAAATCGGCGTCAGCGCCAAACGATTGAACATCCAGACCGGTTCCCGCGTGACGGTGAAGGGAAAGGTCGCCGACCCGTCGAGGCCCCGCACCGCGGTGCTGCAGATCCAGCGGGGTCACCGCTGGGTGACACTCGACCGCGATCGCACCAACGGCAAGGGCAAGTTCACGCTGCGCGATCGTGTCCGCGGCCCACTGTCCTCGCGCGCCCGGATTCGTCTGAGCAGCGGCGAGACGCGCTCGATCGGCCGCCTCAACGTGTACCGCCGCGCACTCGCGTCGTGGTACGGACCGGGCCTGTTCGGCAACAAGCTCGGTTGCGGCGGGCGGCTGCAGACGGGCTCGATCGGCGTCGCCAACAAGTCGCTCCCGTGCGGCACGAAGGTCACGCTGCGCCACAAGGGGCGCGTCATCCGCGTCCGCGTGATCGACCGCGGCCCCTACGTCGGCGGGCGCGAGTACGACCTCACCGCCGCGACCGCGAGCAAGCTCGGCTTCCAGGGCCACGGGCCGATCCAGGTCACGAAGTAGCCGACACGAACACACGTACGTCCGGGGCCGGCCTTACCCTGTCGGGGTGAGCGAGCCGGCCCCGAAGCGCGTCATCGCCCACCTGGACTGCGACGCGTTCTACGCCACCGTCGAGCTGATCCGGCGCCCTGAGCTGAAGGGCAAGCCCGTGATCGTCGCCGGCTCCGGGCCGCGCTCGGTCGTCACCACGGCGTCCTACGAAGCGCGCAAGTTCGGCGTGGGATCGGCGATGCCCGCCTCCCAGGCTCGCCGCCTGTGTCCGACGGGGATCGTCATCCCGCCCGACTTCACCGCCTACCGCGAGAAGTCGCGCGAGGTCTGGGCGCTGGTCAAGGCCAAGCTCGACCGCACGCAGTCGATGGGCCTCGACGAGGCCTACGCGGACCTCACCGGCGTCCCCAAGCCGCTGCGCGTGCTGCGCGAGCTGATCGACGAGGTCAAGAAGCAGACCGGGATCCAGATCTCGGCCGGCGTCGGCCCCAACCGCCTGATCGCCAAGTGCTGCTCGGACCTCGGCAAACCGGCCGGGTTCGTGGCCATGGGCCGTGAAGAGGCGTGCATCCGCTTCGCCACGGCGCCGACGCGGCGGCTCCCCGGCATCGGCCCGAAGACCGCCGAGCGCCTGGCCGAGCTCGGCTACGCGACGGTCGCCCAGCTCCAGGACGCCGACGAGGCGCAGCTCGCCGCCCGCTTCGGCGACCGCACCGCCCGCTACCTGAAGGCGCGCGCCAGCTTCCACGACGACTCGGCGGTCGAGACGGAGTCCGGCGCCGCCAAGTCGGTCTCGACCGAGCGCACCTTCGACGAGGACATCGCCTCCCACGAGGAGCTCGAGACGATCCTGCGCACGCTCTCCCACGAGCTCTGCGAAGGCCTCGCGCGCAAGGGCCGCCAGGGCCGGACGGTGGCGATCAAGGTCCGGCTCGCCGACTGGACGACCGTCACCCGCGCCCGCACGCTGCCGGACGCGACCCACGACACGGCGCTGGTGACCGAGACGGCGCTCGAGCTCCTGCGCGCCTACGCGCCCACGCAGCCGGTGCGGCTGCTGGGCGTGCGGCTCGCGGCCTTCGACGACCTCGAGCCCGACAAGCCGCCGCCGCCCGCGGCGCCGGTCGGCCAGCTCGTGTTCGCCTTCTAGTACAGGGCGGTGGCGAGCTTGCGCCGCGCGTCGCGCGCGAGCGGATGCGCCGGGCCGAGCTCGTCGAGCACGCCTACGACGACCTTGCGCAGCTCGTCCTTGCGGTCCTGGTCGCCGGCCGCGATGGCGGCGATCAGCGCGTCCAGGCCCGCCTCGGTCTCGCCTGCGTCGAGCGCGGCGAAGCGCCGCCGCGAGCTCCGGGTCGTCCGCGAGGCTCAGCCGCGTCGCCAGCCCATCGGCGGCGAAGGAGCCGGCGACGTTCGACAGCACCGCCACCGCACCTTCGCGGTCGCCGCTCGCGGCCAGCATGTGCGCGAGCGCGATGGCGGCGTCGGCGCGGCCGGGATCGAGCTGCAAGGCCCGCTCCAGATCCGCCTGCGACCCCGACGCCACGAGCGCGTCGGCCTCGGACGGGACGATCCCGTCGAGGAAGCGCTCGATCTGCGCCGGCGGCAGCGCGCCGACGAACTCGTCGACGACCTTGCCGTCCTTGAACGCCTTGACCGCCGGGATCGACTGGATGCCGAAGGCCTGCGAGAGGCGAGGATTGGCGTCGGTGTCGACCTTGACGAGCGAGACCTGGCCGGCGCGTTTGTCGACGGCCTTCTCGATCACCGGGCCGAGCGAACGGCACGGACCGCACCACTCGGCCCAGAAGTCGACGACGACGGGCTCCTCGTAGGAGCGCTGGATGACGTCGCGCTCGAAGGTCGCTTCAGTCGCGTCGATGGGCACGCTGCGAGGATAGAGGCCATGGATTTCCGGATCGACGCGGACGGCGTGATGCTGGCCGGCGAGGAGGCGGGCCAGGGGCCCGCCGTCGTGCTGCTGCACGGGCTGACCGCAACGCGGCGCTACGTGGTGATGGGCTCGCGGGCGCTCGAGCGCTCCGGGCCACCGCGTGGTCAACTACGACGCGCGCGCCCACGGCCAGTCCGACCCGGCCAAGGACCCGCAGGACTACGGCTACGGGCGGCTCGCCGAGGACCTGCTGGCCGTGCTCGACGACCGCGGGATCGACCGCGCCGTGCTGGCGGGGGCGTCGATGGGCGCGCACACGCTGACGAAGTTCGCGCTCGAGCACCCCGAGCGCGTCGCGGCCCTGGTGATCATGACCCCGGCCTTCGACCCCGAGGACCGGCGGCCCGGCGCGATGGACCGCTGGGACCGGCTGGCGAAGGGCCTGCGCGAGGGCGGCGTGGAGGGGTTCGTCGAGGCCTACGGCACGCCGAAGGTGCCCGAGCAGTGGCTCGAGACGATCGATCGCGTCCTGCACCAGCGGCTCGCCGCCCACGAGCACCCCGAGGCGCTGGCCGACGCGCTGCAGGCCGTGCCGCGCTCGCGCCCGTTCGAGGACTGGAGCGAGCTGGAAGCGATCACCGCGCCGACCGTGATCGTCGCCAGTCGCGACGAGGTCGACCCCGAGCACCCGTACGTCACCGGCGAGCGCTACGCGGAGGCGATCGACGGCGCCCGGCTGGTCTCCGAGGAGCCCGGCGACTCGCCGCTGGCCTGGCAGGGCGCGCAGGTCTCGAAGGTGATCAGTGAGGTAGCGGACTCTGTGGCAGGCGCGCCATGAGCAGCAGCGCGCACTCGACCACGATCTCGCGGTCGTAGGAGGTCGCGAAGCACCAGTGGTCGCCGTCGCGGCGTGCGACGAAGCAGGCGGCGTAGCCCGGACCGAGCGCGACCTCGGTCCAGGTGTCCTCCAGCGCGCCCGCCTCGAGCACGCCGACGAAGCCGAGCGAGTCGCCCAGCGCCGCGTAGCGCGTGGGCGAGTGCTCGGCGCTGGGCGCGGCCAGCAGCATCCCGGTCGCCCCGAGCGCGCAGGCCTGGTGGGAGAGCAGCGCCGCGGTGCGCTCGGCGAGCTGGAGCGTCCCGCCGATCGGCCGCCGCCAGTTCGTCACGCGCTGGAAGGGCAGCGGGCCCGACGGGTCGCCGCCCGGCGCCGCCGAGCCGCAGCGGCCGGCCGGGCGTGGGCAGGGGATCGGGCAGCGGCCCGGGTGCGCCCAGCATGTAGCCCTGGCCGAGCGTCGCGCCGATCGCGCGCGCCAGCTCGAGCTGCGCGTCGGAGTCGATGCCCTCGGCGAGCACGTTCGCGCGGCTGCGCTCCGCCTTCGCCCCGACCGCCGTGACCACGCGGGCGAGATCGGCATCGCTCGCGCTCGGCGAGCAGCCGCAGGTCGAGCTTGATCACGTCGGGGTAGAGCAGCGGCATCATGGCCAGCGAGCGCGAGTCGCCGCCGACGTCGTCGAGCGAGACGCCCCAGCCGCGCGTGCGCAGCGCGGTGAGCGTCCGCAGCACCGCCTCGGGCCGTTCGATCAGCGCGTTCTCGGTGACCTCGATCACGAGCGTCGGCCCGCTGACCGGGAGGTCCGGCAGATCGAGCTCCAACGCGCCGGCGTCGGCGTTCAGAAACAGCGCGAAGGGCGCGCCGAGCCCCGCTGCGGCGGCCTCGCGCAACGCCGCCGCGCGGCACTCGCGATCGACCTCGCCGAGCCGGCCTTCGGCACGCGCGGTGGCGAACAGCTCCTCGGGCGAGGTGCCGTCCTGGGGGCGGGCCAGCGCTTCGTAGCCGACCACGGAGCCGTCGCGGAGGTCGACGATCGGCTGAAACGCGGCGACGACCGCATTCGAACCCGTCATCCGCACAGCCATCCGTGACCCGTTCGGGCTAGCCACACGTGCATTGAACTCGATTTCCCGACCGATGTTGATCTGGATCGCGTCGCGGTTACCGCGGCGGTCCGCACGGAGACAATTCCGGCCGCTCCGGCACGCGAGTCGGTCGTGCGGCATCGCTCGGTTGCGGGTCACCGGCCAGGCGGTCAGGATTGTGCGATGAGTGCCGGATATTCGGGCACGCCACTGGAGCGAAAGCTCGGGATCAAGCCCGAGAGCCGCGTGCTGTTGCTCGGCGCGCCCGAGGGGTTCGCGCTCGAAGGGGTCGAGCCGATCCGGCGCGCGCAGGGGCTCGCGGACGTGATCCTCAGCTTCCACGTCGAGCGGCGTGAGTTCGAGCGGCGCCTGCCGGTGCTGCGCGAGCATCTCGAGCAGAACGGGCGGCTGTGGATCGCGTGGCCCAAGCGGGCCTCGAAGCGGCCGACCGACATCACCGAGGACGTCGTGCGCGACACGGCGCTCGCCAACCGGCTCGTCGACAACAAGGTCGCCGCGATCGACGAGGTCTGGAGCGGCCTGCAACTGGTAATTCGGGTAAAGGACCGACTACCTTGAGGTTCATGGACCTGCCTGAAGATCAACGCCTGAAGGACATCTCCCCGAAGGCGTACGAGCATCCGGCGGACCGCGCCTCCACCGCCGCGCTCCAGCAAATCCCGATGATGGACACGGTCGTGCGCAAGCTGATCGAGTTCGGCGAGCGCTCGGTCGCGCAGGAGCTGCTCGCGGGCGCCGTGCGGCTGGGCGAGGACCAGCTGCCCGAGATCTGGGCTTCGCACCGGGCGGCGCTGTCGCGGCTGGACATCGAGCAGATCCCCGATCTGTACATGTGGCAGATGCCGTTCATCAACGCGATGGCGATCGGCTCCAAGAAGCCGACCGTGGTGCTCAACTCGGGCACGGTCGCGACCATGGACGAGCACGAGCTCCGGACCGTGCTGGGCCACGAGGCCGGCCACATCCTCTCCGACCACACGCTCTACCGGACGGCCCTGTTCATCCTGCTGCGCATCGGCGTCGGCCCGTTGATGCGTCTGCCGTTCTTCGCCGGGGTGCCGTTGCTGGCGATCCAGATCGCGCTGCTGGAGTGGTTCCGGGCGTCCGAGCTCACGTGCGACCGCGCGGCGACGCTGGTCAACCGCAGCCCGATGACGACGTGCCAGACGATGATGGTCGCCGCCGGCGGCGCGGCCTCGCGCAAGCTCAGCCTCGACGCCTTCGTCAAGCAGGCCAACGAGTACGTGGACTGGGAGCCGGGCTTCGACAAGCTCACGCGCTTCAGCCGCGAGCTGATGATGACCCACCCGTACCCGGTCCGGCGCGTGTCGGAGCTGATGAACTGGGTGCGCTCCGGCGAGTACGACCGGATCATGGCCGGCGAGTACCGCAAGCGCGGCTCCAAGGCCGACCCCCGCGACGAGGCCGGCGACGCCGCCGAGTTCTACGCCGACAGGTTCCGGACCATCTTCAAGGAGGCAGGCGTCGGCGTCGGCAAGGCCGGCGACAAGGCGGGCGACGCGGCCGACAAGCTCTCGGACTGGCTCAAGCAGAGGTAGTCCGGCGGCAGCGGCCGCGAGAAGTGGTAGCCCTGCGCGAGGTGGCAGCCCAGCTCGCGCAGGATCTCGGCCTGGTAGGCGGTCTCGACGCCCTCGGCGACCGCGACGACGCCGAGCGCGTGCGCGAGCTGGATGATCGCGGTCACGATCGCGCGGCTCTCGGCGGACTCCCGCAGGCCGTCGACGAAGGACTTGTCGATCTTGATGATGTCCACCGGCAGCAGGTACTTCAGGTGCGACAGCGAGGAGTAGCCGACGCCGAAGTCGTCGATCGCGAGGCGCACGCCGAGCGCCTTGAGCGCCCGGAGCACCCGCTGGGCGGCCTCGGGGTCCTCCATGATCGCGCTCTCGGTGATCTCCAGGCACAGCGCTGAGGGCGGAAGGTCGTTGTCGTCCAGCGCCGCGGCGACGGCCTTGGTCAGGTCCGGGCTGGAGAGCTGGCGCGGCGAGAGGTTGACGGCCATCACGAAGTCCTCGCGGCCGTCGGCGCGCCACTGCGCCGCCTGCGCGCAGGCCTGCTGCAGCACCCACGTGCCGATCGGCACGATCAGGCCGCTCTGCTCGGCGATCGGGATGAAGCGCGCGGGGGAGACGTGCCCGTGGACCGGGTGCTGCCAGCGCAGCAGCGCCTCCGTCCCGAACAGCTGGCCGTCCTGGAGGCCGATCTTCGGCTGGTAGACGAGCGAGAGCTCGCCCGCGGTGAGCGCGTCGCGCAACCCGGCCTCGAGCTCGAGGCGCTCGACGGCGCGCGTGCGCACCGAGCCGTCGAAGAACTCGAGCCGCGCCTTGCCCTGCTCCTTGGCCTGGTACATCGCGGCGTCGGCGTCGCGCAGCAGCTCGTCGGCGGTCGTCTCCGAGCCGTCGGCCATGGCGACGCCGAGGCTCGTGCTGAGGAAGCGCTGGCGGCCTTCGAGCAGGAACGGCCGGCGGACCTCGGCGGCCACGCGGTCGGCGACGCGACGCACGTCGGCGAGGCTCATCACGCGCTCGAGCAGGATCACGAACTCGTCGCCGCCGAAGCGGGCGATCGTGTCGTCAGGCCGCAGCACGCCCGACAGGCGCTCGGCGACCGAGACCAGCAGCTCGTCGCCGGCCCGGTGGCCGAGCGAGTCGTTGATGACCTTGAAGTCGTCGATGTCGGCGAAGAGGACGGCAAGCCGGCTGCTCGTCTCGCGGCGGCGCTCGAGCGCGTCGGCGAGTACCCGGTCGAACAGCGTCCGGTTCGGCAGGCCCGTGAGCGGGTCGTGGTGGGCCTGGTGATCGAGGCGTTCCGCGTCGTCGCGGCGGGCGGTGATGTCGACGCCCTGGGAGATGAAGTGGTCCGGCTGGCCGTCGGCGTCGCGGATCAGCGAATGGCGCCAGAGGATCCAGCCGATGCTGCCGTCGGCGCGGATGTAGCGCCGCTCGACCTCCGGCCCGTCGCCCTCCGGCGGCCAGCTCGCTTCGAGCGCCTCGCGATCATCCGCCGGAACCAGGTCCCAGAAGTTCAGGCCCTCGACGACCTGGTGCCCGGTCCGCTCGCGCAGTTCGCGGTTGCCCTGCAACAGCGAGCCGGCGGGCGAGACGAGCGCCATCGCGACCGGCGCGTCGTCGAAGGTCCGCCGGAAGCGCGCCTCGGAGTGCTCGGTCGCCGCGCGCCCGTGTTCGTTGGCGCGCCACGCGACGAGGTTCGCGATCGCCAAGGCGGCGACGAACAGGCCGTGGATCCCGGCCCAGCGCCACGGGTCGTGGGCGTGGTTGAAGACGGTGCCGTTCTGGAGCGCGCCCATCGCGCCGTGCTGGAGGACCACGAAGCTGATCGCCAGCAGGTAGGCCCACCACTCCTCGTAGAGCGCGAGCGCACCCACCATCACGAAGTAGTGGAAGTGCGCCTCGATCGTGCCGTGCCACGCGACGACGAGGACCGCCGAGCAGGAGAGCAGGGCCATCGCGCACAGCGACGAGCGCGCGGTGCGCGAGAGCCGCGGCCAGCACGCGGCGGCTCCGAGCGCCGCGGGGAGGACGTCGAACAGCCAGGCGGCACCGAGCGACCAGCCCTGTGTGACGGCGAACGCGGGCAGGAGGACCAGGTGCGCCGCGAGCACGAGCAACAGCCCGCGATGACGCGTCGCCCAGACCTCGGGCGGGAGCGCGCGGCCGCGCGGCAACCATGTGGAGACACGGGACATGCTTTCCGGGTGTTCGGACGCGGGCGCCCGAACTTCAGTGGTGCGCGCGCAGCGTGCGGCGTCGCGTGACGCCTACGGCGATGATCGAGACCCGATAAAGACCCGCCTTCCGCGGCCGGACCTTGGTCGCGAAACGCCCGCCGCGGACGTTGATGCGCTTGCGCTGGACGGTGACCCAGCGCGATCCCACCTGGCGCTCCAGCAGGCAGACGACCGGCGATTGCGACGGCGAGAGCGTGCCCGAGATCGCGAACGCCACCCCGGCCGGCGCGCGCCGCTTGTCGCTGGTCAACGACATGCTCGGCACGACCCGGACCGTGATCGGCGCCGACTCGAGCCGGCCGCGGGTCGCGTCGCCGGCGAAGACCGCGCGGACCTGGCCGCTGGCGGGCAGCTGCGCGCTCGTGGCCCATTTGCCGTCGGCGCCGCACACCGTGGTCGTGACCTGGGTCCAGGCCGATCCGCCGGCCATGTACTCGATGCCGAGCGTCGCGCCCGCGGGCGAGGAGCCGTCGGCGAAGCGCAGCGCGCCGGAGACCGCGGTCGGGCGCGCGCCCTTCTGGCTCGCGGCGCGGACCGTGATCGCCGAGACCGGGTGCGAGAACTGTGCCGCGCGCGTGCGCAGGGCGGGCAGCTGGGCGTACAGCGACTCCCCGGGGCAGGACGTCTCGCAGCCGTCGCGATGGCCACTCACGCGCTCGAAGAAGACCTGCGTCCCGGCTGAATAGCGGTTGCTCGCCCCGCCGCCGGAGGTCAGTGCGACCTGGCCCAGGACGGGCACGCCGTGCAGCGAGAGCTTCCAGCCGATCAGGCGCGCGAGCGTCTCCATGGCCGGCGCGTCGAGCGGCATGTTCGTGAACGTCCCGAGGCATGCGATGCCGGTCGAGTAGCTGTTCCAGCCCTGCGCCTGCGCGCCGATGACGGCGGCCTCGACGCCGCCCGCGCGGCCCTCGAAGACGACGCCGTAGCGGTCGACGAGGAAGTTGTAGCCGATGTCGTTCCAGCCGTTGGAATCGCGGTGATAGCGCGCGATCCCGAGGACGATGCCGGCCGATTGCTCCGGCGCGTAGTCGACCGCGGTGACCGTGTGGTGGACGAACGCGGCCTGCACGGTGCCGTAGCTCGGCGGGTTGCGCGGTGGCACCTGCCCGGCGCCCCAGGCGGCGCGCGGGACGATCGCGAGTGCACCGGCCTGCGCGGCGCGGGCGCGCGGAGCCGGAGCGTGGGGGAGGGCGCGGACGAAGCGGGCCTTCAGGCCGCGGGCGGGGCCACGCAGGCGCAGCTGGAACTCGTCGGCGGCGCCGGTGAACACGGGGTCGCTGCGATCGAGGTCGCCGGCATGGTTGGCGGGCAGCGGCGTCCAGCGTGTCCAGCGCCCATTCGCCGTGCGCGCGCGGACCTGCGCCCTCAACTGCGTCCCGCGCGCCCAGCGCAGGCCGATGAGGTCGAAGCGCCGGGGTGCCGCGAGCACCTCCGTCGTCCGCCATCCGGCGCCGGCGGCATGGGCGCCGCGGTCGGGGATGGCGAGCTCGAAGAGCGCCGCGTCAGAGGCGGCGAAGGCGGGCGACGGGAGGCGCAGCGCGCTGAGCGCAGCAGCGCCGGCACCGAGGCGGATCGCCTGGCGGCGGGTGAGGCGATGAGGACCGTCCATCAGGGCTTCGAACACAGCATGGTTCGATTCGGAGCGTCTCGGGGCCGTGAACGGGATCTTTCGGTCGCCGAGAAAATGGGAATGAGTTTCAGTAAGATGCGGCACGTGCTTCGCCGAACCGCTCTGCTTTTCGCTCTGATGCCGCTGATCGCGGCCTGTGGGAGCAGCGCCGCCGGCGGCGCCGGTGGGCCCAAGATCGTCGCGACGACGACCCAGCTCGCCGACATCGCGCACAACATCGCGCCCGGCGCGCAGGTCACCTCGCTGCTGAAGGCCAACACCGACCCGCACGAGTACGAGGTCCGTCCCGACGACGTCAAGGCGCTCGCCTCCGCCGACATCGTGCTGCGCTCCGGCGGCGAGGTCGACGCGTGGCTCGACGGCGCGCTCGACAGCGCGGGCGTGGACGAGCAGGACGTCGTCGACGCCGGAGCGGCCGCGGGCCTGGAGGGCGACGACCCGCACTGGTGGCAGGACCCGCGACGGGCCGAGAAGGCCGCGGTCGCGATCGGCGCGGCGTTCGCCCGCGCCGGCCTCCCGGACGACTCTGCCGCCTACGTCAAACGCCTCCAGACGCTCGACGCGGGCGTCGAACGCTGCATCGACAAGGTGCCGCCCGCGCAGCGCAAGCTCGTCACCAGCCACGACGCGCTCGGCTACTACGCGCGCCGTTACGGCATCGAGGTCATCGGCACCGTGATCCCGGCGCTGACGACCGCGGCGCAGCCGTCCGCCGGCGAGGTCGCGAAGCTGGTGGCCGCGATCAAGGCCGCGGGCGTGAAGACGATCTTCGCCGAGAGCTCGGTCAACCCCAAGGTCGAGGCGGCGATCGCCCGCGAGGCCGGGGCCCGCGTCGGCAAGCCGCTGTGGGCCGATTCGCTCGGTCCGAAGGGCTCGGACGGGGCGACCTATATCGAGTCGATCGCGGCCAACACCACCGCGCTGGTCGACGGCTTCAGCGGCGGTGTGGTCAACTGCCGCGTCGATGCTTGATCTGACGGCGCCCTATATCCAGCGCGGGATCGTCGAGATCCTGCTGCTCGCCGTCATCGCGGGTGTGCTCGGGACGTGGGTCGTGCTGCGGCGGCTTCCCTTCTACACGCACGCGATCGGCACCGCGACCTTCCCCGGGCTCGTCGTCGCCGGCCCGTGGGGCGTGCCGGCGCAGCTGACCGCGCTGATCTGCGCGATCGGCTTCGGCGGCGTGCTCGAGCGCGTGCAGCGCACGCGCCGGATCGACCCGGACGCCGCGATCGGCCTGCTGCTCGTCGCGGCGCTGGCGATCGGCGTGATCCTGGCCAGCGACGTCTACCACTCCGGCGCCGGCGTGGACCGCCTGCTCTTCGGCTCGCTGATCGCCCTCAGACCGATCGACCTCTGGCTCACCGCCGCGGCCGCCGTCGGCGTCCTGATCGGCGACCGCGCGCTGCACCGCTCGTGGCTCGCCACCGGCTTCGACGCCGACGGCGCCAAGGCGGGCGGCGTCCGCACCGCCAGGGCGGATCGCTTGCTGCTGCTCGCCGTCGCGGTCTCCGTGGTCGTCGCGCTCGACGCGGTCGGCGCGCTGCTCGTCACCGTGATCCTGATCGTCCCCGCCGCCACCGTCCGGCTCTTCGAACCGCCGCTGCGCACCCAGCGCTGGGCGACGTTCGTCCTCACGGCGCTCGAGGGCCTCGCCGGGATCTGGATCGCCGACGCGTTCAACGTCGGCCCAGGCCCGGCGCTCGCCGTCATCGGAGCCCTCGTCTACGGCGCCGCGGCCCTCGTCCAGGGGTCTGACCCCTTGAGCGCGCGGCTGGCAAGGGGTCAGACCCCTTGAGTGGGCTCGTATCAACTTTGGACCTGCGTGGCGGGTACGTGCGCGGGGTCGACGTGCTCGGCGGCGTGACGTTCGAGGTCGCGCCAGGGGAGATCGCCGCGGTGCTGGGGCCCAACGGCGGCGGCAAGACGACGCTGTTCCGGGCGCTGCTGGGCGAGTTGCCCTACCGGACCGGCACGGTCGAGCTGGCGGGGCGGCCGGCGTACGTGCCGCAGACCGAGGGCGCGCGGCTGGACTTCCCGGTCAGCGCGCACGATGTCGCGCTGATGGGCGCGTACGGGCGCACGCCGTGGTTCAAGCGCGTGGCGCGCGAGGACCGGGCGCGGGCGGATGCGGCGCTCGCGCGGGTCGGGCTCGCCGAGCAGGCCGGTGCGCGCTTCGGCACGCTCTCGGGCGGTCAGCGCCAGCGGGTGCTGATCGCCCGCGCGCTGGTGCAGGACGCGCAGGTGCTGCTGCTCGACGAGCCGCTGTCGGGCGTCGACGCGCCGAGCGCGGCGCAGATCGAACGGGTCTTCGCCGAGCTGCGGGCCGAGGGCCGGGCGCTGCTCGTGGCGACGCACGATGTCGCGCAGGCGCGCGCCTGGCCGCGGGTGCTGTGCCTCAATCACGGGCAGGTCGCCTTCGGCGAGCCCGCCACGACGCTGACGACCAGTGTGCTGCGGGCGACATACGGCGACGAGCTGGTGCTCCTGGACGGATCGGGCCAGGCCGTGACCGTCTCGCACCATCACCACCACTGATGCTGTCCAGCGGGATCATGCAGCGGGCGTTCCTCGAGGCGATCGTGCTCGGCGTAGCGTGCGGGCCGCTGGGGGTCTGGATCCTTCTGCTGCGCCGAGCGTACGCCGCCGAGTCGCTCTCGCACGCGATGCTGCCGGGGCTCGTGATCGCCGCGCTGGCCGGGATTCCGCTGCTGCTGGGTGCGGCGGGCGGGGTGCTGATCGCCGCGGTCGGGATCGCGCTGGTGGCGCGGGACACGCGGGCCGGGGGAGACATCGGCGTCGCCGTCGTCGTCTCCGGGCTGTTCGGCCTCGGCGGGATCCTGGCGCTCTCGCCGGCGACCCCGGCGCGGCTCGGGGAGCTGCTGTTCGGCGATCTGCTCGGGGTCACCAACGCCGACCTGGTCGCCGCCGCGGTGCTCTGCGCCGGCGTGCTCGTCGCGCTCGCGGCCGGCTACCGCGCGCTGGCGGCCACCGGCTTCGCGCGCGGGAGCGCGGCCGCGCTCGGCGTCCGGCCCGGCCGCGCCGACCTCGCGCTGCTCGCGCTGCTGGCCGTGACGACGGTCGCCGCGGTCCAGGGACTCGGGAACCTGCTGCTCGTCGCGCTCGTCCTCGCGCCCGGCGCCGCGGCGCTCAACCTCGCGCGGCGGCTGCCGTCGATCCTCGCGCTCGCCGCCGCCCTCGCCGTGCTCGCGGGCGTCGCGGGGCTGGTGATCTCCTACGAGTTCGAGATCGCGGCGGGGGCGAGCGTCGCTCTGTGCGCCGTCGCACTTTCAAGCCTTGCCCTCTTGAAACCAAAGTTAGGCGTGCCATAATCTGATCTGTGGCCGCCCGCGAAACTGAGTTCTCCTCCGCCGTCGAGGACTACGCGAAGGCCATCTACAAGCTGCAGGAGGGTGACGCGACCGTCGGCGTGACCGCGATCGCGCAGTGCCTGAACGTCACTCCCGCCTCCGCCTCAGGCATGGTCCGCAAGCTCGACGAGCTCGGTCTCGTCACGCACGAGCGCTACCGGGGCGTGCGGCTGACGCAAGCCGGGACGCGGCTCGCGCTCGAGATGCTGCGCCACCACCGGCTGCTGGAGCTCTACCTCGCCGAGTCGCTCGGGGTGCCGTGGGATCGCGTCCACCAGGAGGCCGAGGTGCTCGAGCACGTGCTCTCCGATGAGCTCGAAGCGCTGATCGCGGCCAAGCTCGGCCATCCCACGCACGATCCGCACGGCGATCCGATCCCGTCGGCGGACCTGGTGATGGCCGAGGAGCCCAGCGAGTGCCTCTCGCAGCTGGAGCCGGGCGCCGAGGCCGTGGTCGTGCGCATCTCGGACGCGGAGCCGGAGATGCTGCGTTACCTCGCCGCGCGCGAGATCGTGCCCGGGACGCGCCTGCGGGTGGTCGACAAGCAGCCGTTCGGCGGCCCGCTCTTCGTGGAAGTGGACGGCGAGACGCACGCGCTCGGCGGCCAGCTCGCGACCTCGATGCGGGTGCGCACATGAACCCGCCGACGATGACCGAGGTGGCCCGGCACGCGACGGGCGCGCCGCCCGAGCCCGAGGACAGGTCACCGCTGGAGCGGATGCGGTCCCGCGGCCGGGTGCGCGGTGTCATCGGCCTGCTCGGCCCGGCCTTCGTCGCGGCCGTCGCCTACATCGACCCGGGCAACTTCGCGACCAACATCGCGGGCGGCGCCAAGTACGGCTACATGCTGGTGTGGGTCATCGTCGCCGCGAACCTGATGGCGATGCTCGTGCAGTACCTGTCGGCCAAGACCGGCATCGCCACCGGCAAGAACCTGCCGGAGCTCGCCCGCGAGCACTTCAGGCGCCCAGTCACCTGGGGCCTCTGGGTGCAGGCGGAGATGATCGCCATCGCGACCGACATCGCCGAGTTCGTCGGCGCCGCGATCGCGCTCAACCTGCTCTTCGGCGTCCCGCCGTTCGCCTCCGGCCTGATCACGGCGGTCGTGGCCTTCGCGATCCTCGAGCTGCAGACGCGCGGGCATCGCAAGTTCGAGCTGGCGATCACCGGCTTCCTCGGCATCGTCTTCCTCGGCTTCATGTACGACCTGCTCCAGGTCGGTGTGGACCGCAGCGCCTTCGCGGCCGGTCTCGTCCCGCACTTCGACGGCACCGACAGCGTGCTGCTGGCCGTCGGCATCCTCGGCGCGACCGTGATGCCGCACGTCGTCTACCTGCACTCGGCGCTGACCTCCTCCCGGATCAAGCCGCGCGATCTCGCCGAGCGCCGCTCGCTGCTGCGCTTCCAGCGCCTCGACGTCGCGCTCGCGATGGGCCTCGCGGGCTTCATCAACATCACGATGCTCGTCGTCGCCGCACAGCTCTTCCACAACTCCGGCCTGACCGACGTCGACTCGATCGAGGGCGCGCACTCGAACCTCAACGCGCTGCTGGGCGGCGGCGCGGCGCTGGCCTTCGCCGTCGCGCTGCTGGCCTCGGGCCTGTCGAGCTCCAGCGTCGGCACGTTCGCGGGCCAGGTCGTGATGCAGGGCTTCATCAACCGCCGGATCCCGCTCTTCGCCCGCCGCGCGATCACGATGGTGCCCTCGCTGATCGTGCTGGCCATCGGCGTCAACCCGTCGACGACGCTGGTCATCTCCCAGGTCGTCCTCTCGTTCGGCATCCCGTTCGCGCTCGTACCGATGGTGCTGCTGACGCGTCGCAAGGACATCATGGGCGGACTCGTGAACCGCCCGTTCACGACCGTGGTCGCGAGCATCGTTGCCGCGATGATCATCGCGCTGAACCTCTTCCTGCTCTACGAGACCTTCTTCGGTTAGGGCGCTCAGCGCCCCCGAAACCGGGCGAATGCCCGATGGCAGGACAGACAGCGCCGCGTAGCCGGGCGAGACGCTGCTGACCCTCGAGCTCGACGGAAACCGCCTGCGGGCGGCTGTGCCGCGGACCACGCTGGAATGCGACGACGGCTACCCGTTCGACTTCCCCGCCGACTTCGAGCTGGGCACACGTTGCGCGGGAGTCGGCTGGTCCGCGTCGCGCCCGATCGCTCGCCCACGCTGGTGGCGGGCCGCGCCGACGCGCGACGAAACCGCCGGCGACGGCGGCCAGGCGTCGGGCCGACGGGCTGGCGATCCTCGAAGCGACGGGGCGCGTCTGGCAGCGCGCGCAGGACGGCCGGCTCTCGCTCGTGACCGACTTCGGCCGGGAGGCAGCCGGCATCACGCTCTCGATCCCGGTCGCCAACGACCCGTTCGGCCCGGGAGCGACCTACGCCGACGACGTCGTCGCCGCACCTGACGGCGGGGTGCTGTTCTCGGCCGACTTCGCGGTTCACTACGTCCCGCCGCCGAGCCCTCGGTTGCTCGCGGTGGCGATCCGGCCTGCAACGCGCGTCCCAGCCGCGAAGCTGACCGTCAGGGTTGCGACCACGGCCCCGGCGCAGCTGCGGATCGGCGTCTGGCACAACGGCCGGCGCGCGGCGCTGGTCACCACCACCGTCGCGGGCGGCGAGACGAGCGTCCCGATCGCGGGCATCGGCGGCCCGGGTCTCTACGTACTGCACATCCAGGCCGCCGACCATCGACAGGTCGCGGCCGCGACCGCGTCGCTGCTCGTCGGCCGGCGGCTGCCAATGGCGTACGCGCGCGGGTTCATCCGCAGTCGGCTCGAACTCTTCGAAACTCTACGACGATGCTCCTCACGTCTCGCTCGCGTGCCGGCGCATGACCGCCGGGCGGATCGATTGCGCGATGCATGAGGGCCGTCGCTGCGCCGGAATGGTGAGCCTGAGCGCCGAGCGCGACGGCACGCTGACCGTGTGGTCCTACAGCGGCGGAAGGCACTGCCGCTACAGCCGCGAGCGTGGCGCGCCGACGTCACGCCGGCCGGTTGGGTCCTAGGCCCTATTGACGTGCCGCCGAGCGTCGGCGACGATGCCCGCGGATGGAGGCAAGCGCGCGGAAGGTCCAGGCGGAGCGCAACCGCAACCGGCTGCCGCACCGGGGGCGCGCTTCTCGCTGGGCGCGGCGGATCGCCGGCCTGCTGGCGACGGCCGCGTTCCTCGGCGCCGGCGTCGCGATCGCGCTGATGATCCTGCCCGACACCGGCAGCGACGAGTCGGCGATCGCGGCCGCTCCCACGGCCACGCCGGCCAAGGAGAAGACCAAGAAGAAGGTCGTCAAGAAGAAGACGACCAAGCCCAAGGGGCCGACCAAGGCCCAGCTCGCGATGCGCACCGCGGCGGTGGCCGAGCTGCGCAAGCAGGGCTTCACCACGCTCAAGGTCAGCGACTACGACCCGAAGGCGACGCTGCGGGTGCTGGTCGGCCGGCCGGTCGGCGACGCCGCCGGCGGCAACCGGGCCTTCTTCTTCGTCAAGGACAGCTACCTCGGCAACGACACCAGCTCGCCCAGCGCGAAGCTGAGGGTCGTCAAGACCGGCAAGATCACGGTGACGCTGTCCTACGGCGTCTACGCGCCCGGGGACACGTTCGGCGCGCCGAGCGGTCGCAAGCGCGTGCGGTTCCGGCTCACCGGCGGGCAACTGGAGCCGCTGGACACGATCCCGCTCGACAGCGTCCGATTTCAGCGCCGCAAGAGCTGACCCCGGGTAGTCTCCCCAGCGAGGGAGAGACCGAGGAGGACTGACGTGGAGCCGTCGTACGCATCCGGGACCTCGTCCACGCCACTGCTGGGCGACACCATCGGGGACAATCTCGACCGCACGATCGCCCGGTTCGGGGATCGCGAGGCGCTGGTCTCCGTCCACCAGGAACTGCGCTACACCTACGCGCAGTTCGGCGAGGCCGTCGACCGCGCGGCGCGCGCGTTCATCGCCGCGGGGCTGCACGCCGGCGACCGCGTCGGCATCTGGAGCCCCAACTGCGCGGAGTGGGCGCTCGTCCAGTATGCGACGGCCAAGACCGGGATCATCCTGGTCAACATCAACCCGGCCTACCGCACGTCGGAGCTGGAGTACGTGCTGCGCCAGTCGGGCTGCCGGATGCTCGTCGCGGCGACCGCGTTCAAGACCTCCGACTACGTCGCGATGGTCGACGCCGTGCGCGACAACCTCGTCGGCCTCGAGCAGGTGGTGTTCCTCGGCCGCGATTGGGAGCGCTTCCTCAGCGGCGCTGAGGACGTGAGCGCCGACGAGTTGCGGGCGCGCCAGGATGCGACCGAGTTCGACGACCCGATCAACATCCAGTACACGAGCGGCACCACGGGCTTCCCCAAGGGAGCGACGCTCAGCCACCACAACATCCTCAACAACGGCTACTTCGTCGGGGCCGGCTGCCGCTACACCGAGTCCGACCGGGTCTGCATCCCGGTGCCCTACTACCACTGCTTCGGCATGGTGATGGGCAACCTGGCCTGCACCTCGCACGGCGCCTGCATGGTCATCCCGGCGGCCGCGTTCGACCCGGTGGCCACGCTGCAGGCGGTACAGGACGAGCGCTGCACGAGCCTCTACGGGGTCCCGACGATGTTCATCGCCGAGCTCGAGCACCCGGAGTTCGCGGAGTTCGACCTCACGAGCCTGCGCACCGGGATCATGGCGGGCTCGCCGTGCCCGATCGAGACCATGCGCCGCGTCGTCTCCGAGATGCACATGGAGGACGTGACCATCTGTTACGGGATGACCGAGACCTCGCCGGTATCCACGCAGACCGGCGCCGACGATCCGCTCGACAAGCGCGTCGGCACCGTCGGGCGGGTGCACCCGCACGTCGAGGTCAAGATCGTCGATCCCGAGAACGGCGCGATCGTGGCGCGCGGCGAGCCCGGCGAGCTGTGCACGCGCGCCTACAGCGTCATGCTCGGCTACTGGGAGGACCCGGAGAAGACCGCCGACGCGATCGACCGCGCGCGCTGGATGCACACCGGCGACCTCGCCCAGATGGACGACGAGGGCTACGTCAAGATCGTCGGCCGGATCAAGGACATGGTCATCCGCGGCGGCGAGAACGTCTACCCGCGGGAGCTCGAGGAGTTCCTGATGGGGCACCCTGACATCGCCGACGTGCAGGTCGTCGGCGTACCGGACCCGCGCTTCGGTGAGGAACTGCTGGCCTGCATCGTCACGCGCGGCGGAGCCCAGCTCGACCGCGACGCGGTGGCCGCGTACTGCCAGGGCAAGATCGCCCACTACAAGGTGCCGCGCTACGTTCAGGTGGTGAGCGAGTTCCCGATGACCGTCACCGGCAAGGTGCAGAAGTACAAGCTGCGCGAGCAGGCGATCGGGGATCTCGGCCTGGCCGAAGTGGAGACTGCCTAGGCGTGTGCGGCCGCTATACGCTGTCGACGGTCGACGGCCCGGAGATCGCCCAGCGCTTCAGCCTGATCACGCCGCCTGACGAGGAGACGCTCGGGCGCTTCAACGTCTGCCCGACCGAGACGATCGCGACGGTCCTGCAGCCGAACGAGACGGCGTCGGTCGCCTGGGGGCTGCGGCCCTTTCGCAACACCAAGTTCGCGCCGATCAACGTGCGCTCCGAGACCGTCGCTCAGCGCTTCAAGTGGCTGATGACCGGCGGGCGCTGCCTCGTCATCGCCGACGGCTGGTACGAGTGGATGAAGCAGGAACGCAAGAGCGCGCCCAAGCTGCCGTTCCGGTACACGGTCGATGGTGGCGTGCCGTTCGCCTTCGCGGGCCTCTACGACGGCACGGGCGCGGCGATCCTGACCACCGAGGCCAACGAGATCTGCGCGCCGATCCACGACCGGATGCCGGTCGTCCTGGAGGGCCCGGAGGCCGAGGCGGCGTGGCTGAGCGAGGACGTCGGCGCCCAGGAGGCAATGGAGTTCCTGGTCGCGCTCGAGAACGCGCGCGTCTCCGTAGCAGCGGCGAATCCCGCTGTCAATAAGGCGGGTGTCGAAGGTGCGGAGCTCCTGGTAGCACCGACCGAGCCTCTCACGCCGCCTTCAGACTCGCTCTTCTGAGAGGGTCCGCGGGTGGACGTCGGAATCATCGCGCTCGCGGTCGGAGCACTCCTCGCCTCCGGGATCGCAGCTTCGCTGCTGGCGGGCCGCCTCCGGCTTCCCGGCCTCGTGCTCGTGCTCGTGCTCGGCATGGTCATCGGCTCCGACGGCCTGGGCTGGATCGACTTCAACGACTACGACGCCGCCCAGTCCGCGGCGATCATGGCGCTGGCGCTGATCCTGTACGAGGGCGGCCTCTCCAGCGGCTGGGCCGAGATCCGTCCCGAGATCGGTGTCTCGATCGCGCTGGCCACGGTTGGAACGATGCTCACGGCGGGGATCACCGCGATCGTCGCCGGGCTCCTCTTCACCGAGCTGAGCACGCTCGAGGCCTTGATCATGGGCTCGACCGTCGCCGCCACCGACGCCGCGGCCGTGTTCGCGGTGCTCCGCGGCTCGACGCTGCGGCGCAAGATCGCGCGCACGCTCGAAGGGGAATCCGGCATCAACGACCCGGTCGCCGTCCTGCTCGTGCTCGCGAGCATCGAGGCGATCAAGCACTCCGACTTCGGTCTGGTGGATGCACTCTGGATGGCGGTGAGCGAGCTCACGATCGGCGCGGCCGTCGGGCTCGCGGTCGGCGGGCTCGGCGTCCTCGTGCTCCAGCGGGTCACGCTGCCGTCCGCGGGCCTGTACCCGGTCGCCTCGGTCGCCTTCGCGGGCCTCGCCTACGGTGGCGCCGCCACCCTGCACGGCACGGGCTTCCTCGCCGTGTTCCTGGCGGGCCTGGTCGTCGGCAGCGCCTCCTCGCCGGCCCGGCGCACGATCGTGACCTTCCACGAGGGCCTGGCCTGGGTGGCTCAGCTCGCGCTCTTCCTGCTGCTCGGATTGCTGGTCAACCCCGCCGCGCTGATCGAGATCATCCCCGAGGGCGCGGCGATCGCGCTCGTCACGTCCGTGGTCGCCCGGCCGCTCGCGGCGCTGATGGTCGCGCACGGCTTCACGCTCCAGGAGCGGCTGATGCTCGGCTGGGCGGGCCTGCGCGGTGCGACGCCGATCGTGTTCGCCACCTTCCCGGTGACCGAGCACGTTCCCAACGGCGATCTGATCTTCAAGGTCGCGTTCTTCGTCGTGCTGATCTCGACGATCGTGCAAGGGCTGACGATCGAGCCGGTCGCGCGCTGGCTCGGCGTCACCTCCGACGAGGCCGCGATCCCCGCGCCACTGGTCGAGCCGGTGCTGCTGAACCGGCTGGGTGCCGAGACGATGCAGTTCCCGGTGCGCGGCGACGACGCGATCCGGGGCCATCCCGTGCGTGAGCTCGGGCTGCCCCGCGAGGCGCTGCTGAACGTGATCGTGCGCGGCGAACGGGCGATCCCTCCCCGAGGCTCGACGGTCATCGAGGAGGGCGACCAACTGCACGTCCTCGTGCGCCAGGAGGTCGCGGTCGAGTTCCGCGAGCTGATGCGGCGCTGGCGAACGGGGCCGATCGGGCTCGAGGAGCGCCCGCGCCGGCGCCCGCGCAGCCGCCCCTCGGTCACATCGATCCGGCCGTGGCAGGACAGCGACGGCGATCCGCAGCGGCCGAAGGTCATGCTCTCCAACGACGTGGTCGAGCAGTTGCGCACCCGGCGCGACGAGCCCGGCGCGCTCGTGCTGCTCGACGACGGCCGCTTCGGTCTCTCCGGCCCGCTGCTGGCGGTCGGGCCGTCGGGCGAGCTGCAGGCCTTCGCCCGGCGCCGGCTCGTCAACGCCACCAGCCCGAGCGAGCGCGCCTGGTGGCAGGAGGTCGTCGGCGCGCTGGCCCGTTAGGCCACGGCGAGGCGGCGCGCCACGGGGCGCGAGCCGTAGACCGTGAGCGCGGCCGTGGCGACGATGAACAGCAGCCCGACGCCGAGCGCGCCGTAGCCGAACTGGGCGATGTAGGGGACCTTCGCGCCGGCGCTGACGGCGGCGGACACGCCGCGCGAGCCGTCGGCGTTCATGACCACCACCGACCAGTCGCCGCGCTGGACGTTCCACCTCAGCGTGTGCGAGCCGCTCGCCGACCAGATGCGCTGCGCGGCGGGCCGACCGGGGCTTCGCGTGCCGGGGACCTGCGTGTAGCGGGCGCGGGCCGGGGCGAAGTCGATGTCGGAGACCTCGCTGCGCGCGACGCCGCGCAGGTAGGCGTCGACGTCGCGGGTGCGGGCGACGCCGATGAACAGCGGCTTGCGCGCACTTGACGTGGCCGCGAGGCGGATCGTGCCGTAGCGGTCGGCCTTGAGCAGGAAGCCGGGTGCGCCGGTGCCGATCTCGAGGCTGGGCGTCGTCAGCGCGTGCCCGTGCGCGGCGAAGCGCGCGCTGCCGGTCGTCAGGTAGCCGTCAGCGTCCTTGTAGTGGCCGTTGGCCCACAGCAGCAGCCCGCCGGCGAGGAACAGCGCGAAGGCGATCAGGCCCGTGATCGCGGCCCCCATCAGGGCGGCGGCTCCGGTGCGGTCTCGGGCGGTCATCACCCCTCCAAGGTCGCCACGCCGCGGGCGGGCGACGAGGGAGGCAACTGGTCAGCGAGAGTGCGGTTGTCCGCCTTGGAGAACCCGCGAAGCGATTCTCAAGCGACCGAAGCAGCGGACGTAGTCCGCTCGCGAGGATCGCCGAGGCCCTAGGAAAGGTCGATCACGCGGGCGCCGTTGACGTAGACGACCCGGGTGTCGCCGATGCGGCTCAGCAGCTTGCCCGGCGACGGGTGCACGTGGCCGTGCAGCAGCCAGCGCGGACGCTTCTCGAGCACCCACTTGCGCAGCGCGTCGTAGCCGATGTGGGCGGGATCGTCGGGGTCGTCGTTGACCCCGCGCGGCGGGCAGTGGCAGAGCAGGATGTCGGCCGCCGGCAGCTTGCGGATCAGCTTCTTGGCCTGGCGCTGGGAGTACGACGGCCCGACCTTCGCGGTGCCCGAGCGCCGGTAGCTGACGCAGCCCTCGAAGCCGCTGAAGGAGACGCCGTTGTCGAGGTCGATCCGGTTGACGTGCACGTCGTCGATCCCGAACCACGTCATGTACGGCTCGTCGTCGTGGTTGCCGTAGACGCCGAGCTTGGGCAGATGGACCTTGTCGAGCGTCTCGAGCCAGCTCGGCTGCAGGTCGCCCAGCGTGACGATCGCCTCGACATCGCACTGGGAGGCGAGCTTCGCGACGTCGGCGTGAAACGGCCGATCCGCCAGGGCCAGGACCCGCATCGAGAGTGATGTCTACCCCATCCCCGGTAAGAATGAGACGGATGGACCCCTACGCCGTCCTCGGAGTGCGCCCCGGAACGCCGCAGAACGAGATCGCCGCCGCCTATCGCGACGCCGCGAAGCGCTGGCATCCGGATCGCGGCGCGGGCGACGAGGCGGAGCGCCGGATGGCGGAGATCAACGCCGCCTACGACCTGGTCCGCGCGGCCGCCCAGCACGAGGTCCCCGCTTCCGCGAGCCCCGGCGCGGCTCCCGCGCCCGTCCGTGCCACCAAGGGCGACTGGCTGATCGTGCCGCTGCGGCTGGCCCTCGGCCCCGAGCTGCTCGACATGCTCAACCCGGGCGAGGACGTGCGGCTGGTCACGCCGACCTCGACCTGGGCCAGCCCGCGCGCGATCCTCGCGGTCACCGACCGCCGGCTGCTGTGGCTGCTCGACGACGTTCCCGTCTCGCGCGTGCACGCGCTGGTCTTCCGCAACGTGGCGCAGATCAGCCATCGGGTGCGCCGCCGCAACGCGGCGCTGACGATCCGCACGCTCGCCGGGCGGCGCCACGTCTTCCACGACCTGCGCCCGCATACTGCGGCGACGATCGAGCGTCACGTTCTCGAACGGCCGAGCCGCTAGCTACCGTTGGAGAGAGTGCGCGAAGCCGATCCGGTCAACCACGTCGAGCTGCGCCACAACCAGCACGGCCACGAATCGGTCGTCTTCTCCTTCCCCTACCGGGCGGACATCGTCGACGCGGTGCGCTCGATCCCCGGCCGGCGCTTCGACTGGCAGGCCAAGGAATGGTGGGCGCCGCGCGCCGACGCCACCGCCGCCTACGTCCAGGGCGTGATCGAGCGCTTCCCGGAGCTCGAGGTCGCGCCCGAGGTCGAGACGTGGCTCGCCCGCGCGGTCAAGGGCTGGGTCGGGCGCGTGAGCGCCGCCCGCCGGGACGGCAAGGGCTGGTTCGTGCTCGACGGGATCGCCGGTGAGCTGCCCGAGGAGCTGCTCGCGCTCGCCGAGGAGCGAGGCGACCGCCGCTGGCTGCCGTTCACCGAGGAGGTCGCGGGGACGCTGCTCGACCTGCCCGGCGCGCGCATGGACCCGCGCGCGCTGCGCTGCGCCACGCGGCTCCAGGTCGGCCTCCAGCCCGCGCCGGCGACGCTGACGCTGGTCGAGAGCTACGGCGAGCCGCGCTTCAAGCTCGAGGTCAACTGGGACCCGGACACCGTCGGCGCGTTCGTCAAGCTGCCCGCCGCCGAGGCGCACGGCAACACGCTGCCGGTCGACCCGTATCTGCTCGAGCCGCTCGAGCACTTCATCCGGCTGCACGGGATCGACGTCGGCGAGAACGCCCGCGACCGGCTCGCCCGGCTGCGGATCGAGCACGACGCCGCGATCGGCGCCGTCCGCCGCTCACGCGCCTCCGACGGCGACGCTCCTGGCGTGCGAACCGCGCCTGGGCGGCGAGCTGCGGCCGTTCCAGCGCGCCGGCGTCGCCTACGCGCTGCAGTCTCGGCGGCTGTTCATCGCCGACGAGCAGGGCCTGGGCAAGACCGTCGAGGCGCTCGCCGCGATCGAGGAGGACGACGCCTACCCGGCGGTCGTGATCTGCCCCGCGTCGCTGAAGCTCAACTGGCAGCGCGAGACCGCGCACTGGCTGCCGCATCGCTCGCTGCACGTCGTCGTCGGCACCGGCAAGTCGTTCCCGAAGGCCGACATCACGGTCCTCAACTACGAGATCGTGCACGCGCACCGCGAGCGGCTCGCGGTCGCCAGGCCCAAGGCGCTGATCCTCGACGAGTCCCACTACGTCAAGAATCCGCAGGCCAAGCGGACCAAGGCCGTGCGCCGGCTCGCGGAGGCGCTGCCCGAGGGCGCGCTGAAGCTCGCGCTGACCGGCACGCCGGTGATGAACCACCCGGACGAGCTGATCGCCCAGCTGCGGATCCTCGGCCGGCTCGAGGAGTTCGGCTCCGGCGCGCGCTTCAAGCGCCGCTTCCAGGGCGCCGGCGCGGAGGAGCGCATCCACTGGCACCTGCGCCGCACGTGCTTCGTGCGGCGGCTCAAGAAGGACGTGCTGCCGCAGCTGCCCGAGAAGCGCCAGGTGATCGTGCCCGTGGCGCTGGAGAACGAGAAGGAGTACCGGCTCGCCGAGCGCGACGTCATCGCCTGGCTGCAGGAGCAGCCGCTGGAGCTGGCCGAACTCGAGAGCAAGGTCGCGGCGACCCTGCGCGCCGAGCGCCTCGCGCAGCTCAACACGCTGCGGCGCCTCGCCGCGCGCGGCAAGCTCGGGGCCGCGATGGCCTGGATCGACGACTTCCTGCAGTCCGAGGAGCCGCTCGTGGTGTTCGCCACCCACCGCGAGATCCAGGAGATGGTCGTCCAGCGCTTCCCGCGGGCGCTGCACGTCGTCGGCGCCGACAAGGCGACCGAGCGCGACGCCGCCGTCCATGCCTTCCAGGACCCCGACGGGCCGCAGCTGATCGTCTGCTCGACGCGCGTCGCCGGCCAGGGCATCACCCTGACGCGCGCCTCCAACGTCGCCTTCCTCGAGCTGGAGTGGAGCCCGGCGATGCACGACCAGGCCGAGGACCGCCTCCACCGGATCGGCCAGCACGACGCCGTCACGGCCTGGTACCTGCTCGCCGCCGAGAGCATCGACGAGTCGATGGCCGAGGTGCTGGCGAAGAAGCGCGGGATCGTCGGGGCCGTCACCGACGGCCAGCGCGACGAGTCCGAGGCCGTGATCCAGTCCGTCGTCAAGGCGCTGCGCGGCAAACCGCTGCGGCGCCTGCGCGCCGTCGCCTAGTGTCGTGATTCGTTCGTTCGCACGCGCATAGCGGCCCGAGGCGCCCGCTAGGTGCCTGCGAACTCCCGAATCGGGACACTAGTAGCGGATGACCCGTAGGCCGGCGACGCGCGCGTCGTGCTGTGAGATCTCGATCCGGACGGTCTGGCCCGCGAAGCGGCTGAGGCTGACGCTCGCGTTCTGCCAGCCGCCGGTGCGGCCGCTCACGCGCGGGAGCAGCGTGCGCGTCGTGGCGCCGATCACGCGCACCCGCAGCGAGCCGCTCTTGCGCGTGGAGCGGTAGCGGAAGCTGACGCCGAAGTTGGCCGAGCCGGTCAGCGCGATCGGGGGCGAGAGCGCCGCGGGGCGGCCTGCGGCGTAGATCGGCGTCAGCGGCGCGCCGGGGCAGTGCTGCGCGGCCTTGCCGATCGCGGCGTACGGGCACGCGGCGCTCTCCAGCAGCAGCAGGACCGCCTCGCGGTTGCGCCGCGTCTCGCGGCCGATCGCCTCGTCGGGCGGGTAGAAGCCGGGTGCGGTCGCCGCCTGCGGGTACATCTCGAACGTGAAGCCGAAGATGCCGTTGGCGCCCCACAGCCAGTCGTCGAGGGCGCCGTCGGTGAAGTAGAGGTCGCTGGACTGCTCGGCGCCGTAGCCGTTCGTGCGCGCCATGCTCGTGCCGAGCGCGGCGAACGTGTCGTTGTCGTCGCGGGTCATCCCCTCGCTGACGTCCGCCCGCGTGTGGCCGAAGGGCCACAGCACGAGCTCCGAGAAGGCGTGGAAGTCGATCGCGGCGCGGATCTGCTGGACGCCGCCGACGACGCGGCTGAGGACGAAGTCGCGCAGGGCCTTCGTCTCCGGGGCCGAGAACGCGGCCGTGCCGCGGTACGTCTCGTCCGCGGTGACGTCCGCTCGACCCTCTGCAGCAGCCCCAGCGGAAGCCCCAGTTGCGGTTGAGGTCGGTCCCGACGTACTCGGAGGCCTGATTCGGCTGGCGGTTCTTGCGCCACGCGCGGTAGTGGCCGGTGGCGATGTCGTACTCGCTGCCGTCGGGGTTGAGGTTGGGGACGATCCAGATCTCGCGCGAGTCGAGGATCCCCTTGATCCGGGCGTCGGTCGCGTAGCGCGAGGTCAGCTCGCCGATCAGGTACAGCGCCATCTCGATCGTCAGGTGCTCGCGGCCGTGCTGGCCGGCGACGAGCAGCACCTCCGGCTCGCCCTCGTCGACCGCGACGTTGTCGGAGAGCTTGACCGCCCACAGCTCGCGGCCCTCGTAGCTGGTCCCGATCGCGGTGCGCGAGGCGATCGCCGGGTGGGCGGCGATGACAGCGTCGATCTGCGCGCGGGTCTCCGCGTCATTGTGGAATCCGGCGTCGTCGGCCGGGAAGTCGGCCGCGGCGCTCGCCGTCCCGATGGACATCAGGAGGGCGCAGGCCGCGGCGACGGCGAGAGAGAGCTTCAGGTGCGGGTCACTTTGAGATCGTCGAGGGCGGCCTCGACGAGGCTAGCGCTGTGCCGGCCCATCAGAGCGTCGAAGGTTGCGGCGATGTCGACCCGAGTGATCGGCGACCCGTACGCCGAGGGGCGGTCATCCCCACGGTGAGCCCCAGGCCGGTCAGCACCACCGCCGCCCCGCCGAGCTCCGCCGCGCTCGGGGTCTCGCCGAGCGCGAGCCAGGCCGCGGCGATCCCGACGACCGGCACCAGCAGCGTGAACGGGGCGACGGTGGACGCGGGGTGGCGGCCGAGCAGCCACGCCCAGGCGCCGAAGCCGACGAACGTCGAGAGCCCGACGACGTAGAGCAGCGCGAGCACGCCCGCGGGGTCGATGACGACCGGCTCGCCGCGCTCGCTCATCAGGGAGAGCGCGAGCAGCGGCAGCGGCGGGATCAGGCTCGACCAGACGAGCAGGCCGACGGGGTGCGGCGAGCGCGCCTTGCGCGTGGCGACGTTGCCGAGGCCCCAGCAGGCGGCGGCGCCGATCGTCAGGGCGAGCGCGCCGAGCGGGACGGCACCGGCGCGGCCGCCGGCGATCACACCGATGCCGACGAGCGCCAGGACGCTGCCCGCGAGTTGCGCCGGGCGGGGGCGCTCGCCGAGGAGCAGCACCGCGAGACCGATCGTGAACGCGGCCTGCAGTTGCAGCACGAGCGAGGCCAGGCCGGCCGGCATCCCGCGATCGATGCCGACGAACAGCAGCCCGAACTGGCCGGCGGAGAGGAAGACCCCGACCGCGACGACGTAGCGGGCCGGGACGCCGGGGCGCGGCACGAACGGCAGCGCCATGGCGACCAGGCCGAAGCGCAGCGCGGCGAAGAGCAGGGGAGGGAAGCTGTCGAGGCCGACGTGGATGACGACGAAGTTGACGCCCCAGATGACGGCGACGGCGACGGCGAGGGCGATGTGTCGGCGGGGCATGAACCGCACGGTGACGGACCCGACCGACAAGAGCGATTGGACTTTGTGGAGAGAACCCGTAAGATCGGCTTCATGGTTGACCTGCGCCGCCTACGAGCGCTTCGCGCCGTCGCCGACCACGGGACGCTCGCCGCCGCGGCCGACGCGCTGCACCTCACGCCCTCGGCGGTCTCGCAGCAGCTGTCAGCACTCGAGCGCGAACTCGGTCGGGGCCTGCTGGAACCTTCGGGACGCAGCGTCCGGCTGACGCCTGCGGCGCACGTCCTGCTCGGCCACACCGACGCGCTCTTCGCCCAGCTCGAACGGCTGGAGGGCGACCTCGCGGCGCAGGACGCGGCGCCGCGCGGCGAGGTGCGGATCGGCGGCTTCCCGACCGCGCTGGCCGGGCTGCTGGCGCCGGCCGCGCGGCCGCTGCGAGCGATCGCGCCCGCCGTGACGCTGCGGATCCAGGAGGCGGAGACGCCCGAGGCGGTCGCCATGCTCGTCGCCCGCGACGTCGACGTCATCCTCGCCATGGAGTGCTCGCACGCGCCGCGCCGCGACGACGGCCGCTTCCATCGCGAGGAGCTGCTCGGCGACGCGCTCGACGCGGTGCTCGCCGTCCGACCACCCGCTCGCGGGCCGCGCCCGGATCGACCTCGCGGAGCTCTCCGGCGAGGACTGGGTCGCGCCGCCGGTCGGCTGGTCCTGCGACGAGGTCTTCCTGGCCGGCTGCCGCGGCGCCGGCTTCAGCCCGAAGGTCGCGCACCGCGCGGGCGACTGGCAGGCCGTGATGGGGCTCGTGGCGGGCGGTCTCGGCACCTCGCTGGTGCCGCGGCTCGCGCACACCGCGCCGCCTGCGGGCGTCGTGATCGTCCCGCTGACCGGCATCCCGCCGAAGCGTCACGTGTTCGTCGCCTGCCGCGCCGGGGCGGAGTCCTCGCCCGCGATCCACGCGGTGCTCCAGGTGCTGGCCGACAGCGCGCGCCGGCAATCGTCCATCATGCGAGCGGCATGAGCGGCCGAGATTCACCTGGCGCTGGAGGAGGGCGAGCCCTCCGGGCGAGCGCTCCACGCGACGCGAGCCGTGAGGCGAGCGTCGCCGTGATCTTCGACCTGGACGGCGTGCTCGTCGATTCCGAGCAGGCGTGGGACCAGGCGCGCCGCGACGTCGTCGACGCGCACGGCGGCGCCTGGACGGCGTCGGCGACCCGCGACATGCTCGGCATGAGCTCGCGCGAATGGCCGGTGTACGTCGTCGAGCAGCTCGGCACGCAGCTGACGCCCGACGAGGTCAACGCGGCCGTGGTCGAGGCGATGCTGGCCGGCTATCGCGAGCACCTGCCGCTGCTGCCGGGCGCCCGCGAGGCCGTCGAGCGGCTCTCGGACCGCTACACGCTCGGGCTCGCGTCCTCCTCCAACCGCCCCGTGATCGACGTCGTGCTCGACGCCATGGGCGTCACGGACCGCTTCGCCGCGACCGTCTCATCGGAGGAGGTCGAGCGCGGCAAGCCGGCGCCCGACGTCTACCTCGAGGCGATGCGCCGGCTGGGGATCACGGAAGGCGTCGCGATCGAGGACTCCGAGAACGGCATCCGCTCCGCCCACGCCGCCGGCCTGCGCGTGATCGCGATCCCCAACCCGCACTTCCCGCCCGCCGACGCCGCGCTCCGGCTCGCCGACGAGATCCTCGAGAACCTGGACGCGGTGCGGCTCTAGGCCGCGGCGAACGCGTCGTCGCGGCTCAGGTGCAGCGAGAAGCGCGACGCGGTCCCGGTGATCTCCAGCAGCCGCCGGACGGGGCCTTCGGGTGCGACCACGTGCAGCCGCTTGCCTGACGACTCGAGCTGCTGGGCGGCGCGCAGGATCGTGCCGAGCGCGCTGGAGTCGATGAAATCGACCGCGGTCAGGTCGAGCACGACCGCGTCCTGCGGGCCGGCAGCCGACATCGCGAAGATCGCGCTCATCTCAGAGGTGGCGGCGAGATCGAGTTCGCCGCCGGCGACGATCAGGTGACTGCCGTCGACGGGGTCGTGGTCGAGGGTGAACATGCGCCCACGCTACCTCAGCGCCGACCGTGCATGCTGCGCAAGATGCCGGGAGCCTTCCAGACGAAGCGACGGAAGGTCGCGGCGCGCGCGGTTGAGCGCGTCGAGCAGCGCGGCGGCCGCTTCGCCGCCGTGGACGGCTCGCCGTGCCCGACCAGCAGATGCTCGGGCAGGAACGGCTTGAGCTGGCTGGGCGGCAGCGCGCGGCGCAGGAAGTGCACGCCGGCGGGCCGCGGCCGACGGCGTAGTGCGACGCGGTGCCGATCGACTCCGGCGACGATCAGCCCGCGCGGCTCCGGCCACCACAGCGCGCGCTCCTTCCATGGCCCGAGGCTGATGTCGAGCACCGAGAACGGGCTGTCGGGCAGGACGTCCGGAAGCGTCAGATGGGGAACGTTCAGGCGCTGCCGCGAGCGTCTCGCTGTCGCGCGGGTGGGCCATGAACAGCTGCAGCACCGCGGCGGGCTCGCCGAGCGCGGCGCGCGCTCGATCGCTTCCGGTGCGTCGACCGGGTCGACGAACCAGACGCGGCCGTCGTGGACCAGGGCGTGCGAGGCCCGAAGCAGCGGATCGTCGACGATCCAGGTCAGGCCCAGCGGATGTTCGGCGACTTCGCGTATGCGCATCGGCATGGGGACGTACCCTGACAGCCTCGACGGAGGCGCTTCACGCTTGTCGGACGCCTCGGAACGGGCGCGCGTCAGCCGGGAGATCGAACTCCGCCGCGATCAGCTCGTACGACCGCCGCCGCGCTTCGTGATCGAAGGTGATCGTGACCACGATCACCTCTTCGGCGCCGTAGTCGCTCGCGGCGGCCTCGATGCCTTCGCGCACCTGGGCCGCCGTTCCCACGATCGTCCGCCGTCGCGCTGCGAGCCCGTCGCCCTCGGACGCGAGGAAGCGCTCGGCCGTCTCGGGTGCGGGGACGGCGATCAGCCGTCCGCGGCGCAGCATCGTGAACGCCATCCGGCTGCTGGTGGAGAGCCGGACCGCCTCCTCCTCGAGAATCCGCCGCCAGCGCCCACACGGCCACCGCGGTGCGCGGCGCGTCGAGCCGCACGCCGTCGGCGAAGTCGCGCCGGTAGAGCGCGGCGATCTCCGCGCCGGCGGGGTTGATGAAGTCCGCGAACGCGTAGGGGAGACCCAGCTCGCCGGCCCAGACCGCGCTCTGCGGCGAGGAGCCGAGCAGCCACGGCTCCGGTGTCTCGGGCCGGCCCGGCAGCACCTTCGCGAGGCGCGCGAGCGGCGAGGAGACCGGCACCGAGTTCTCGTAGTAGGCCAGCAGCTCGGCCAGCTGCTGTGGGAAGTCGTCGGGCAGCGCGCGGCTGCGGTCGCGCTGGAGCGCGTGCGTGGTCATCGGGTCCGTGCCGGCCGCGCGACCCAGCCCGAGGTCGATCCGGCCGGGGTAGAGCCCGGCCAGCACGCTGAAGGTCTCCGCGACCTTCAACGGGCTGTAGTGCGGGAGCATCACGCCGCCGCTGCCGACCCGGATCCGCTCCGTCGCCGAGGCGATCGGGCCGATCAGCGCCTCGGGGCTCGGCCCCGCGAGCATCGGGCCGCCATGGTGCTCGGCGACCCAGTAGCGGTGGTAGCCCAGCGCGTCCGTGAGCCGCGCGAGGTCGATCGTGTTGTGCAGCGCCTCCGAGCCGGTGGAGCCCTCGGAGATCGGCGACTGATCGAGCACGCTGAGCCTCAGGGACATGCTTTGAGGATAGGGTCCGGCCATGGGAGATCGAGAGCTGCGCACGCTCGTCGAGGGCGGCGCGTACTTCGAAGGACCGCGCTGGCATGACGGGCGCTGGTGGGTGTCGGACTTCTACCGCCACGCGGTGCTGGCGGTGGACACCGACGGCAACGAGGAGACGGTCCTGGAGGTCGAGGGTCAGCCGTCCGGCCTGGGTTGGATGCCCGACGGTTCGCTGCTCGTCGTCTCGATGCGCGACCACACGCTGCTGCGCCGGACGCCTGACGGCGACGTGTCCGTGCACGCCGATCTGACCGAGCACTGCGGCGGCCACCTCAACGACCTCGTCGTCGACGAGCTGGGCCGCGCCTACGCCGGGAACTTCGGCTTCGACCTGATGAGCTTCGCCGATCCCGCGGGCACCAGCCTCGTGCGGGTCGACCCCGACGGGACGGTCAGCGTCGAGGCCGACGACCTCTGGTTCCCGAACGGGATGGTCGTCGACGGCGACACGCTGATCGTCGGCGAGACCTTTGCCGGCCGGCTGACAGCGTTCTCGATCGCCGCCGACGGCACGCTCACCGACCGCCGCGTCTGGGGGCAGATCGCACCGCGCGTCGAACCCGGCCCGGTGGCAGAGATGCTCCCGCAGATGGGCTTCGCGCCCGACGGCTGCTGCATGGATGCCGAAGGCCATATCTGGGTCGCCGACGGCCTCGGCGGGCCGACCTGCCGGGTCGCGCCCGGAGGCGACATCGTCGATGAGATCGCGCTGCCCGACGGCCTGTGCGCGTTTGCGTGCATGCTCGGCGGCGAGGACGGCCACGAGCTGCTGCTGTGCTCGGCGCCCGACTTCATCGAGGAGAATCGCAAGGACGTGCGCGAGGCCCTGCTGTTGACCACCACCGTCGACGTCCCCCACGGAGGCCGCCCATGATCACGCTCGACAAGGCACTCGCCCTGATCGCCGCCGGCGAGGCGCAGGCCCTCGGCCAGGACCTCGCGCTGGCGTTCGCCGTCGTCGACGACGGCGGGCATCTCGTCGCCCTGCACCGCATGGACGGCGCGCCCTGGATCGCGCCGGACGTGGCGCTCGGCAAGGCCTGGACCGCGGCCGCCTATCGCGCGCCAAGCGCCGCGCAGGGGGCCAAGATGAAGGAGCTGCACGCGTTCTCGGCCTCGATCAGCGCCGCGACCGGCGGCCGCTTCACGCCGCAGATCGGCGGCCTGCCGATCACCGACGACGGTGGCGCGGTGATCGGTGCGATGGGCGCCAGCGGCGGCACCGGCCAGCAGGACGAGGACATCGTCCGCGCCGCGCTCGGATAGACGGGCACGCGGGCTTCTAGCCTGCGTGGGACATGGATGGCATCGACCCCGACCGTCTCGCCGAAGCGCTCCGCGTTCTGGCCGAGGCGCAGCAGCTCCCGCCCGAGCATCCCGACTCGATCGCGATCCGCCGGGCGACGGGGAAGATCTTCAAGAGCGTCAAGGAGCAGCGCCGGGCCGCGCGGCGCCTGGAGATCCGCACCAACGACGACGCGGTGACGGCCGCGACGGCCACCGGAGCGCCCGGGCGGATCGACGACGAGACGGCCGGCATCCTGCTCAGCCCGCGGGTCAGCGGCGAGAGCGCCGGGACGTTGATGCGAGCCCGCGCGTGTTACATCTGCAAGGTCCGCTACGTCGACGTCGACGCCTTCTACCACCAGCTCTGCCCGGAGTGCGCGGCGCGCAACCACGAGCGCCGCGACGCCCGCACGGACCTCGGCGGCAAGCGCGCGCTGCTCACCGGCGGGCGCGCGAAGATCGGGATGTACATCGCGCTGCGGCTGCTGCGCGACGGCGCCCACACGACGATCACGACGCGCTTCCCCAACGACGCCGTCCGCCGCTTCAGTGCGATGGAGGACAGCGCGGACTGGCTGCACCGGCTGCGGATCGTCGGCATCGACCTGCGCGATCCGCGGCAGGTGGTCGCGCTCGCCGACGAGGTCGCCGCGCTGGGGCCGCTCGACATCCTGATCAACAACGCCGCGCAGACGGTGCGGCGCTCGCCGGAGGCCTACGCGCACCTGGCCGCCGCCGACCGGCTGCCGCTGCCGAGCGGCCCGCGGCCCGAGATCCTCGCGCTCTCCAAGGCGCCCGAGGTCAACGGCGACGGCCACTGGACGCCGACGCCGCATGATCTGACCGCGCTGGCCCTGACGGCGGGGTCCGCCTCGCCCGAGCGGATCGCCACCGGCACCGCGATCGATGCCGGCGGCCTCGCGCCGGACCTGCACGAGCACAACAGCTGGAGCCAGATCGTTGGAGAGGTCGATCCGGTCGAGCTGCTCGAGGTCCAGCTCTGCAACCAGACCGCGCCGTTCATCCTGATCAGCCGGCTGCGTGCCGCGCTGGCGGCGTCACCCGCGCGCCGCACCTACGTCGTCAACGTCTCGGCGATGGAGGGCCAGTTCAGCCGTGGCTACAAGGGCCCGGGCCACCCGCACACGAACATGGCCAAGGCCGCGCTGAACATGCTCACCCGCACGAGCGCGGAGGAGCTGCTGGCGACCGACGGCATCCTGATGACCGCCGTCGACACCGGCTGGATCACCGACGAGCGCCCGCACCCGACCAAGATGCGGCTCGCCGACGAGGGCTTCCACGCCCCGCTGGACCTCGTCGACGGCGCCGCGCGCGTCTATGACCCGATCGTCCGTGGCGAGGCCGGCGAGGACATCCACGGCGTCTTCCTCAAGGACTACCGGCCGTCCCCCTGGTGATCCGGACCGGCTCGATCGGGTCGCCGAGCTCGAAGCCGAGCCTGCCGTCCTCTCGGCGACGGTAAGGGGTCGCGCCGCGCCGTGTAGGCAACGTCTGACGGCGCAACCGGCTCCATTCGCCCGATGTCGCGTGCGTCGCGCGAGCGCGAGCATGATCGGCGTGTCCCTCCACGTTGCCACCGCCGCCGGAACGCCCTCCCCGCGTTCCGGCGGCGGTCGGCGCGATACTGGACGGATGGCTTCACGGGTGACCAGCACGCGCTTCGTCGGTCGCGACCCGGAGCTCGCGGAGCTTCGCGGCGCACTCGCCGAGGCGGCCGCCGGCCGTCCGTCGCTGGCGTTCGTGGCCGGCGTCTCCGGGGTCGGCAAGACGCGGCTGCTCTCCGAGGTCGAGCGCGCGGCGCGGACGAGTGGCATGCGCGTGATCGGCGGCGACTGCGTCGAGCTGGGGGAGGGCGAGCTGCCCTATGCCCCGATCGTGGGAGCGCTGCGGCCGTTGGCACGTTCGGCGGATCCGGCCTTCGCCGCGCTCTCCGAGGCATCCCGCAGCGCGCTGGCCCAGATCCTGCCGGGGCTCGGGACGAGCCACGCCGACGACGACGCGACCGCGCAGGCGCGCCTGTTCGACGGGCTGCTCGAGTTGCTCGAGCTGCTGGCGGGCGACGACGGCCTGATGGTCACGATCGAGGACCTGCACTGGGCCGACCGTTCGACGCGCGCCTTCCTCGTCTATCTCGCGAGCTCGTTGTGCCGCGAGCGCGTGCTCGTGGTGACGACCTACCGCCCCGACGAGCTGCACCGCCGCCACCCGCTGCGCCCGCTGCTCGCCGAGCTGGAGCGCGATGCGCGCCACCGGCGCGTCGAACTGCAGCCGCTCACGCGTGTCGAGCTCGCCGAGCAGCTGAGCGACATCCTCGGCAGCGCTCCCGGAGAGGACCTGCTTTCACGGCTGTTCGCCCGCTCGGAGGGCAACCCGCTGTTCGCCGAGGAGCTGCTGGCGGCCGGCACGGACGGCCGCGGCTCGCTGCCGCCGACGCTGCGCGACGCGCTGATGCTGCGGATCGAGCGGCTCTCGACCGACGCCCAGGAGACGCTGCGACTGCTCGCGGCCGCGCGCCGCCTCGACCACGAGACGCTGGCCGAGGCCTCGGGCGTCGATCCGCGCGTGCTGCGCGAGGCGTTGCGTGAGGCCGTCGCCGCCCAGCTCGTCGTCACCGACGAGGAGGGCCGCTACGCCTTCCGGCACGCGCTGCTGCGCGAGGTCGTCGCCGACGACCTGCTCCCCGGCGAGCGGGCCGAGCTGCATCTCGCGTTGGCGCGCGCCCTGGAGCGCCGCGCCGAAGGGCTTGCCCGCCCACGGCGGTGCGCACCTCGCCGCGGGCATCGCCCATCACTACCTCGCCTCGGGCGACCAGCCGCGGGCGCTCGTGGCCAGCGTTCGCGCCGCCGAGGCCGCCGAGGCCGTGCACGCCAACGGCGAGGCGGCGGCGCTGTACTCGCGCGCCCTGCAGCTCTGGGACCGGGTGGCGGACGCGGAGGCGCTCGCCGGCCGCGACCACATCGAGCTTCTGCGCGCCACCGCGTGGACGACCGGCAGGGAGCACGAGCCGGCGCGCGCGGAGACCCTGTTGCGTGCGGCGCTGGCCGAGCTCGGCGACGGCGATCCGCTGCGCTCCGCCGGGCTGCTGGAGCTCCTGGCCCGTGAGCAGTTCAACCTCGGTCGCTCCGCAGACGCCGCCGAGACCCGCCGCGGGGCGCTTGAGCTGCTGCCCGAAGGGCCCGAGCACGACGCGCGCGAAGCTGCTCGCGAGCGTGGTCAAGGAGCTGATGCTCGAATCACGCCATCAGGAGGCGGTCGACGCGGCCGAGGAGGCGCTCGAGGTGGCCCGCGCCGCCGGCGACGAGGTCGCGGAGCTGCGCGTCGCTGGACGGCATGGGCGTCGCGCTCTTCGGCCTCGCCCGCTACGAGGAGGGCGAGCGGGCGCTGCGCGAGGCGCTCACGCGCTCCCGGGAGGGCGGCTACGTCCAGGTCCTGCACACGCACGTCAACCTCGCCGACGCGCTGGCTGTGGCCGGCCGCCTGGCCGAGGCCCGCGCGGTCGTCGACGAGGGCGACGCGCTCGCGAGCGCCAAGAGCGCCCCGCGGCGCTGGCTGATGCTTCTGCGCTCCGAGCTCGCCTTCGAGGCCGGCGACTGGGCCGCGGCCGAGGCGGCGCTGCCCTCACCGGGGCGGCCCGCGATGGGCACCACGTTCATCAACGACGCGTTGCGCCGGATCGAGCTCGCACTCGGTCGCGGGGACCACGAGGTCGCCCGAGCACTGCTCGACCAGGCCTGCGACGTCGCCGCCGACACGCGCGAGCCGCAGTGGATCGGGCCGCTGGGCTCGCTGCGCGCGGAGCTCGAGCGCCGCACCGGCGACCTCGACGCCGCGCGAACCGCGATCGACGACGCGCTCGACCGGCTCGACTTCTGCTCGCAGGACGTCGCGCGGATGGCCCGCGTGGCGGCGACCGGCGTGCGCGTCGAAGCCGACGCCGCGGTCCGCGCCCGCGACCTCGGTGAGGACCCGTCGTTCGCGGTCGGGACCGCCGCCGGGCTGATCGCGCGCGTCGAGGCGTGCGCGGAGGGCGACCGGCCGGTCGAGGCCGCGTTCCTGGCCAGCGCGCGCGCCGAGGAGGCCCGCGCGGCGGGGAACGACGATCCGGAGCTGTGGACCGCGGCCGTCGGCGCCTGGGAGGCGCTCGGGCGTCCCTACCGCGCGGCGCAGGGCCGGCGGCGCAAGGCGGAGGCGCTGCTCGCCCGTGGCGAGCGCGATTCCGCGGCGGCGAGCGCCGTGGAGGCGCTCACCGCCGCGCAGGACATCGGTGCCGAGTGGCTCGCGTCGGAGATCGAGGGGTTCGCGCTGCGGGCGCGGCTGCGGCTGGAGCCCGACGAGCCTTCGCCGGCGCCCGCGCTACCCGCCACGGGCGCCGGCGAAGACCCGTTCGGGCTCACGCCGCGTGAGCGCCAGGTCCTGGCGCTGCTCGCTGATGGACGCACGAACCGGGAGATCGGCTCGGCGCTGTACATGGCGGAGAAGACCGCGAGCGTCCACGTCTCGCGGATCCTCTCCAAGCTGGACGTGCGCTCACGGACCGAGGCCGCTGCGCTGGCTCATCGAGTCGGACTGGTTTAGACGTACAGGCGCTGGATCGCGCCGATCGCCTTCGCCGTGCTCCTCGTCCCGACGAAGATGGAGAACAGCGTGGCGGTGATGAGTGGTTCCCTCATGCCGTGCATTGTGCGGGGCGTGGAGACCCATCAACACCGGCCCGCGGTCCAGCATTGGAGGAATCCCTTCGACTGCGCGTCCAGCGGAATATTGTGCGGCCATGCCGAGCACTCACTACTGCCCGACGGACCGTGTGCACTTCACGTGGGACACGGGGAACGAGCCGCTGCTGACGATCGCCGACGGCGATGTCGTCGTCTTCGAGACCCGCGATGTCAGCGATGACCAGATCGGGCCGGGCTCTGACACGAGCGTGATCGCGGGCCTCGACTGGGACCGCGTGTATCCGCTCGCGGGGCCGGTCTACGTCGAGGGCGCCGAGCCCGGCGACACACTCGCCATCGAACTGCTGGACCTGCACACCAAGGGCTGGGGCTGGACCGCGATCTTGCCGGGCCTCGGGCTGCTGGCCGACGACTTCACCGAGCCCTACCTGCGCGTCTTCGACCTCACGCGCGGCGATGTGACGCCGTTTCGCGAGGACATCCTGGTCCCGCTGGCGCCGTTCATGGGCACGATGGGCGTCTGCCCCGCGGGCGCGAGCGCGCAACCGGTGATGCCGCCCGGCACGTTCGGCGGCAACATGGACACGCGCCAGCTCGTGCGCGGGACGACGCTGTTTCTGCCGGTCCAGGTCGAGGGCGCGCTGTTCAGCACCGGCGACGCGCACGGCTGCCAGGGCGACGGTGAGATCTGCGTCACCGGCCTCGAGGCGCCGATGTTCGCCACGATGCGCTTCAGCGTGCAGAAGGGGCGCACGATCCCCGCCCCGCAGTACCGCACGGCTCCCGGCCCGCTGACCCCGGCGGTCAACTCCGGCGCGTTCTACGGCACCACGGGCGTCGGCGGCGACCTCTACGCCGCGGCGCAGGACGCGACGCGGGCGATGATCGACCACCTGAGCGCGAACTACGCGCTCTCGCGCGAGGACGCGTACCTGCTCTGCAGCCTTGTCGTGGACCTGAAGATCTCCGAGATCGTCGACGCCGGCCAGTACGTGGTCAGCGCTGTGCTCCCGGAGTCGATCTTCGTATGAGCACCGGGGGGCTGCCGCCCCCCGAACCCCGCGGCTAGAGCGCCGCCTGCAGGACCTGCTTGGCGATCGGGGCGGCGGACGCGCCGCCCTGACCGGCGCCCGGGAGCATCACCGCGACCGCGATCTTCGGGTTCTTGGCGGGCGCGAAGGCGACGAACCATGCCGTCGTGTTCTTCGGGTCCTGCGCGGCGTCGGCGGTCGGGACCAGCTCGGCGGTGCCGGTCTTACCGGCGACCGTGACGCCCGGGATCGACGCCGCGGTGCCGGTCCCGCCGGCCACGACCGCGATCATCATGTCGCGCACCTGCGCCGCGACCTTGGCGCTCACGGCGCGCTTGCGCACCCGCTTGCTGCCGGCGATGTGCGGCCGGACGCGGACGCCGCCGTTGGCGATCGTCGCGCCGACCGAGGCCATCCCGAGCGGGGTCGCGAGGTCCTTGTTCTGGCCGATCGCGCTGGCGCCGACGGCGAGGCTGTCCTTGAGGTCCTTCGCCGCGGGGATCGTGTTCATCTTGGCCGCGGGGACCTCGAGCTCCTCGTTGAAGCCGAAGCGCTCGGCGTAGGCGACCAGCTTCTTGGCGCCGAGCTTGGCGCCGATCGGGCCGAAGACCGAGTTGCACGAATGGGCGAAGGAGGTGCTCAGGCTGCCGCCGCACTGCTCGTCGCTCGCGTTGCGCAGCTTGACGCCCGACAACGTCGCCGACGTGCGCACGGGGTAGGTGCTGCTCGTCTTCGCGACGCCCTCCTGCAGCGCCGCGGCGGCGGTGATGATCTTGAACGAGGAGCCGGGCGGCTGCGGGGCGGAGACGGCGATCCCGGCGAGCGCGAGCACCGAGCCGTCACTGGGCTTGATCACCGCGATGCCGCCGAGCTTGTCGCCCAGGGCGCTCTGCGCGGTCTTCTGCAGCCCGAGCCGGATCGTCGTGTTGACCGAGCGGCCGCGGCGGCCCGCGACGCGGGCGACCACGCGGTCGCCGAAGTAGCAGCGTCGAGCTGCGCCGGCCGCCCAGGCGCTCGTCGTAGATGCGCTCGAGCCCGGTCGGCTTCGCGCCCGGGACGCCGGCGATCGAGGCGCCCGTCGGGTCGGAGTTCAGCAGCCGGCCGCCGGCGTCGTAGATGCTGCCGCGCTTGGGCGCCGCGCCGCTGCGGCGGCGGACCTCCTCGCCCTTGCGGACGCCCGGGAGCACCTGCTCAGGCGACCAGGCGACGCGCGCGATGTCGTCCGTCTGCGTCGCATGGAACTTCAGGGTGCCCTTGAGCGTGCCGAAGTCCTTCGTCTCGACCGACACGGGCACGCGGACGATGCCGCCGCTGAGCAGCGGGCCGACCGTGCCGATCGTGATCTTCTGGACGCCCGCCGCCTGGTTCGCGCGCCGGTAGTCGGCGAGGAACGAGATCTCCGGGTTGGCCTTGCGGCTGGGCGCGTCGAGCAGGGCGTACATCGCCTTCTGGTCGCCCTTCTCCCAGGCCTGGACGAACTTCTCGACCGTCGCGCGCCGCTCGTCGGTGTGCAGTTGCTTGCTGACCAGCGTGTAGCCGCCGTAGGCCAGGCCCGCGACCACCACGATCGCGACCAGGATCAGCGAGAGCGAGGGCCCGCCCCGGCGCCGCCGCCGGCGCGCCGACTTGGGCGGCGAAAGGAACAGCGAACCGGCCCGGGGGGAGTACCCGAGCGATCCGGAACGACGTCGACGCCTGCGGGCCACCGTGAGTGGTTCTAGCGGGTCCGCCGGATCCTTTACCCTCGAATTCAGGATGAGCACGGCAGCCTTCGCGAACGACGAAGCCGCCTACCGGCGGCTCGTCGAGCCCCATCGGCGCGAACTCCACGCGCACTGCTACCGGATGCTCGGTTCGATCCAGGACGCCGAGGACGCGCTGCAGGACGCCCTGCTGCGGGCCTGGCGCGGCCTCGACCGCTTCGAGGGCCGCAGCTCGCCGCGCTCCTGGCTCTACCGGATCGCCACCAACACCTGCCTGGACGCGATCGCCCGCCGCCCGAAGCGCATCCTTCCCGTCGACGGCGATGAGGCCCCGCTGGTCGAGACCGTCTGGCTCGAGCCCTTCCCGGACGAGCTCGTCGAGGAGGGCTTCGCCACACCGGAGGCCCGCTACGAGCAGCGCGAGAGCGTCGAGCTCGCGTTCATCGCCGCGCTCCAGCACCTGCCGGCCAACCAGCGCGCGGTCCTGATCCTGCGCGAGGTGCTCGGCTTCTCGGCCAAGGAGGTCGCCGCGATGCTCGACACCACGCCGGCCTCCGTCAACAGCGCGATGCAGCGCGCGCGGGTCTCGGCGCGACGAACGCCTCCCGGAGCGCTCGCAGCAGGCGACCCTGCGGGCGCTCGACGACGAGGCGATCCGCCTGCTCGTCGAGCGCTACGTCGACGCCTGGGACCGCGGCGACGTCGATGCCGTCGTCGGCATGCTGGCCGAGGAGGCGACGTTCTCGATGCCGCCGAACGCCAAGTGGTTCCGCGGCCGCGAGGCGATCCGCGAGTTCCTGCCGCGCGGTCCGCTGTCGATCCCGCGCCGCTTCGTGCCGCGCCCACGCGAACGGCCAGCTCTCGTTCGGCACCTACAAGCTGATCGACGGCGAATGGCTCCCCAACGCCATCCACGTCATCACGCTCGACGCGGTGGGGGAGATCACCGACGCGGTCGCCTTCCTGGACCCGTCGCTCTTCGAGCGCTTCGGCCTCCCGCCCGTCCCGCCCGATAGTTAGCCCCCTGGTCCATCGAGTGTCGGTCCGTTCAACGGGGCCTAAAAAGCGCGGGGTTCCGATTGACGGAGGGCGTACCATCTCTCGCATGAGGCGAGTAGCCCGCTCCGCCGCCCCGTAGGCCCGGCCAGCGATTGCCGGGAGGGCGGCGGCATTCCCCGCCGACCAGAATCCCGGAGCTCTCGAAATGGCCATCTCGCCCCCCGCGCCGCGTGCCGGCGCCCCGCTTTCCCGCCGCCTCGCCGACACGCAGTCCTCGCCCGTGCGCGAGCTGCTCGAGCTTGCGATGCAGCCGCAGATCATCTCGCTCGCCGGCGGGCTGCCGGCGCCGGACACGTTCGACGTTGCAGGGCTGCGCGAGGCGTTCGACGAGGTCTTGAGCGGGCCCGACGCCGTCCGCGCCCTGCAGTATTCGACGACCGAGGGCGACCCGGCCTTACGCGCGCGGCTCGCCGCGTACATGTCGACGGGCGGGCTCGAGGTCGGCGCCGACGACATCCTCGTCACGACCGGCTCGCAGCAGGCGCTCGGGCTCGTCGCCTCCGCGCTATGCGATCCGGGCGACACGATCCTGGTCGAGGACCCGACCTACCTCGCGGCGTTACAGACCTTCCAGCTCGCCGACTTACGCGCCCACGCGATCGGATGCGACGAGTACGGCCCGGACCCGGAGGCGCTGATCGAGGCGCGCCAAGGCGACCGGGGCGAAGGTCGCCTACCTGATCCCGACCTTCCAGAACCCGACCGGCCGCACGCTGCCGGCCGAGCGCCGCGCCGCGCTGGCCGAGGCCGCCGCCGAGCGCCGGCCTGTGGCTGGTCGAGGACGATCCCTACAGCGCGCTGCGGCTCGAAGGCGAGCCGGTCGAGCTGCTGGCCGCG
The DNA here is from genome assembly GCA_963848475.1 of uncultured Solirubrobacteraceae bacterium. Lineage (GTDB taxonomy): Bacteria > Actinomycetota > Thermoleophilia > Solirubrobacterales > Solirubrobacteraceae > Solirubrobacter. The sequence goes on from CAWKDW010000021.1 coordinate 272,438, forward strand.
CAGCCTGCCGCGAAGGACCGCACGATCGTCATCCAGACGCTGAGCAAGGTCCTCTCGCCCGGCCTGCGGATCGGCTACCTGCGGGCACCCGCCGCGTTACGCGGCCCGCTCGCCGTCGCCAAGCAGGCCGCCGACCTGCACACCTCGACCGTCGCCCAGCTCGCCGCCGAGCGCTGGCTGGCGCGCCACGACCTGGGCGAGCACATCGCCTCCCTCGCCGCGCACTACCGCCCGCGCCGCGACGCGCTGCTGGCCGCGCTCGATGAGCAGCTCCCGCCGGGCCGCAGGATGACCGCACCCGAGGGCGGGCTCTTCATCTGGGTCGAGCTGCCCGCCGGCTACGACGCCGAGGCGATCCTCGCCCGCGCGATCGCCAACGGTGTCGCGTTCGTCCCCGGCAAGTACTTCTACGCGGGCGAGCCGAAGCGCGAGACGCTGCGCGTGTCCTTCGCCACGGCCACGCCGGCCGAGCTGGCTGAGGGTGCCGCACGGCTCGGAGCCGCCATCATCGGCTGAATGGAACTCCGTGAGCTCGGCGCGGGCGGCCCGCGCGTGTCCGGTCGTCGGCATGGGCACGTGGCAGACGCTCGACACGCCGGGCGGCCGTGACGACGTCGTCACGGCCGCCCTCGACGCCGGCAGCACCTTCGTCGACAGCTCGCCGATGTACGGCGAGGCCGAGCGCACGCTCGCGCAGGGTCTCGGCGCCCGCCGCGGCGAGGCCTTCGTCGCCACCAAGCTCTGGACGCCCGACGACACGAGGCGCGCCGCCAGGCCGAACGCGCGCTCGACTAGTACGGCGGCCACGTCGACCTCTACCAGGTCCACAACCTCGTCCGGACCAAGCAACGGCTCGACCTGCTCGAAGGCTCAAAGAGGAGGGCCAGGTCGGCGCGATCGGCGCGACGCACTACAGCCCGTCGGCCTTCGACGAGCTCGAGAGCGTCATGCGCAGCGGCCGGATCACGGCGATCCAGATCCCCTACAACCCGCGCGAGCGGGAGGTGGAGAAGCGGATCCTGCCGCTGGCCGAGGAACTCGGGCTCGGCGTCGTCGTCATGCGCCCGCTCGGCGCCGGCGCGCTGGTCCGGAGCGCGCCGAAAGCCCAGCACCTCGAACCGCTCGGGGTCGAGACCTGGGCTCAGGCACTGCTCAAATACGTCCTCTCGGACCCGCGGATCACGGTCGCGATCCCCGCCAGCTCGAAGGCTGAGCGGGTCACGCAGAACGCACGAGCCGGCGAGCCGCCCTGGTTCGGGGCGGACGAGCGAGCGCTCGTCGAGCGGCTCGCCGGCTGATGCGCGTCCTAGCTCACGGGGTGGTGGTCGAGAGCGTGAACGTCAGGGTCTTGCTGTAGGCGCCCGTACGCAGGGCATCGCTGGCGGCGATGTTCTGGCGGAAGCCGATCGTCACCGCGTCGTTGCTCGCCGGGCCGGTGTAGGCCAGCAGCGCCAGCGGGCCGGTGCCGAGCGCTGCGAACACCGTGCTCGGGTTGGCCGCGTTGGTCGCCCGGACCTGCAGCGCCTGCGGCAGCGAGAACGCGCCATTGACCAGGTGGCCGGTGGCGGTCGTGCTCGGGTCGGCGACCGAGAGGGACGCGTCGCCGGCGGTGGTGATCACGTTCGCCGCGATCGTGCTGGTGTACACGCCCGCCACGCCCGGGATGAACGCGCCGAGGCTCGCCGACGGCGTGCCGAGGGAGAGCGACAGCGTCGCGTTGACGCTCCCGGAGGCGGAACCGGAGGCGGTCGCGACCACGTTGTACGTGATGCTCTTGACCGTGACGTTGCCGGCGGCGTCGCGCGCGGTCACCGTGACCGTGTGCGGGCCGACGTCGGTCGAGCCCGTGGGCAGCGCCGCGCCGTTGGTGATCGCGTTGCCGCGGTCGGTGGCGGTGCAGGAGACCACGGTCTGGTCGTCGTCGCAGGAGAAGGCGAGCGAAGCCGCCGTGCCCTGCGTGATCGAGGCGCCGTCGGCCGGCGAGGTGATCATGATCGTCGGGGCGATCGGGTCGGTCACGCCGTTGAGCAGCAGCGCGAGGCCGCGGTCACGGCCGGTGCTGACGGGGCTCTGCGCGTTGGAGTCATAGCCGGGGATGCCGACGGACACGACGTTGACGCCGTTGGCGGCGAGGTCGCCGAGGCTCGCGACGTTCCAGCCGGCCTGGTCGCCCCAGCGGAAGCCGCCGCCGCCCATCAGCAGCTGGCCCTTGGCCGCCATGGTGCCGACGTTGACGTTCGTCGGGGTCTTGGACCCGTAGACGACGTAGGCGGCGCCGATCGACTGCTGCGGGCCGACGCTGTTGGGAGCCGGCGCCAGGGTCGGCCCTGACGGACGGTCCTTGCCGGGGGCGCCCAGCAGGACGTCGCCGATACCGTCGCCGTTGACGTCGGGGGTGGTGGCCACCGACCAGCCCGCGCCGTCCTGGGTCGTGCCGCCGTCGATGCGGTAGTCACCGGGGCGCAGCGAGGCGAGCGTCATGTCGGCGGAGAGCGCGCCGCCCTTGAGCACGTACGCCGAGCCGGCCATGAGCGCGCCGTCGGGGCCGTGGAACGGCACGCCGATGACGAGCTCGGGCTTGCGGTCGCCGTCGACGTCGCCGGAGGCCAGCGACCAACCGGACTGGTCCTCCGCGTCGCCGTCGATGCGGTAGCCGTCGGAGCCGAGCGCGCCGAGCGCGACGGCGGAGCCGGAGGTCTTGCCCTTGACGACGTAGGTGGAGCCGGAGTAGCCCTTGGCGAAGATCGCGGAGACCGCGACATCGTCCTTGCCGTCGCCGGTCCAGTCGCCCGCGGCGACGGCCCAGCCGGCCTTGGAGTCGGTGGACTCGCCGTTCATGCGGAAGCCGCCCTCGCCGAGGTTGGCGAGGTCGACGTCGGCCGGAGTGTCCTGGCCGAACGCGACGTACGCCGCGCCCGCGTCGCCCTCGCAGACCTTCGGCAGCCCGCCGCTGCGGCAGGCGGTGCCGATCGCGCCGAGCACGAAGTCGCGGCGGCCGTCGCCGTTGACGTCGCCGGTGGCCACGGAGTAGCCCGCACGGTCGCCTTCGGAGGCGCCGTCGATGCGGAAGCCCTGCGTGTCGGTCGCGAGATCGATCTCGGTCGTCGCGGCGCGGCCGTAGACCACGCGCGCTCCACCGGCGTTCGTCTTGGCGGGCGTGCCCGGATCGGCCCACGGGGTGCCGATCAGCAGGTCGTCCTTGCCGTCGCCGTTGACGTCACCGGCGCTGGTCAGCGACCAGCCGAGGTGGTCGCTCGCGAGCGCGCCCTCGATGCGGACGCCGGCAGTGCCCAGAGCGGCGAGGTCGACCGACGCGCCCTGCGCCGGCCTTGCCGAAGACCACGTAGATCACGCCCGCCGAGGCGCGCGTCGGGCCGTCGGCAGCGAGCGATCCACATGCCGAGCGCGACGTCCTTGAAGCCGTCGCCGTTGAAGTCGCCCGCGGAGGCGATCTTGTCGCCGACCTTGGCGGCAGCGGCAAGGTTGCCGATGCGCACGTTCGCTTCCGTCAGCAGGTCCACCGAGCCACCCGCGTTGAACGGGCCTGCCAGGGCCTGTGGTGCGATCGCCGCGCACAGCGCAGCAGTCACACCGGCGCACGCCAGCGTACGCCGTCTTCTCGTATTCAGCACTGCGTAATCCCTCTCTTGGGCCGATCAAGATGGGCCCGGTGGCTGCCGCCTCCCGGACCCCCTGCTTTCGACCCGTCCCCGGCGGCCATCATGCCGGGCCGGCTACTACCCGGCGTAATAAGTGGCCGTTCGGGGGAACCCGAATGGTCAGCGCTCGCGCACGGGCAGCGCTGCCGGGCTAGTGTCGCTGGCCTGTGAGCACCGCCCGTCCCGACTAGCTCGCTTCCATTTTCATATCGGATGAGGAAGAGATCGTGCGGAAGACCGTTGCGGTGCTCGCCCTCGGCCTGCTGGGCATTGCGCCAGCACAGGCCGTTGCGGCGGAGCCTGACACCACTGCGTTGAGAAACGCCGTCACGCGGGCAGAGATCCTGCGCTACGAACAGCGCCTGAATGCCATCGGCCTGTCGAATGAGAACAATCGCCTGACGGCCTCTCAGGGCAACTTCGAGTCCGTGCAGTACGTCATCGGACGAGCTGCGCAAGATCGGCTACAACCCGACGCTGCTGCCCTACGCGAACACAGCTCCCCGAACACGTGGTCCGAGCGGCACCCCGTCGGTGCTCGAGCAGGTCTCGCCGACGCCGAAGACCTACGTCAACGGCACCGACCGCGACGAGCGACTTCGCCCAGATGACCTGGGGCCAGACCGGCGACTTCACCGCGCAGGTGATCCCGGCGGCGCGGATCCAGATCCCGCCGCCGGCGACCTCCGAACGGTACCGCAGCGGCTGCTCGATGAGCGACTTCCCGGCCGCGGTCAAGGACAACATCGTGCTCGTCCAGCGCGGCGGCTGCACCGCAGCGGCGGTAGAAGGCGATCAACGCCCGCGCCAACGGCGCCAAGGCCGTCATGATCATGAACGAGGGTCAGACGAACGATCGCCCCGGGCACCGCGACGGCGCGACTACGTGTCGCAGACCTACCCGGGCACGATCGGCAGCGGCGTGACCTACGCGCTCGGCAAGGAGCTCTACGACCTCGCCCAGGCGGGCACGCCGGCGACGCTGCATTTCAAGTCCGACAACAACCTCAACCTGCGGATCGACTACGACATCCTCGCCGAGACGCCCTGCGGCGATCCGACCCGCGTGCTCCAGGTCGGCGCCCACATCGACGGCGTCACCGCCGGCCCGGGCATCAACGACGACGGCTCCGGCACGGCGATGAACCTGACGATCGCCCACCAGATCCTGAAGATGGGCATCACCGCTGAAGTACAAGATCCGCTTCGGCTGGTTCTCGGGCGAGGAGCAGGGCCTGTACGGCTCGACGTTCGCGGTCAACCAGCTCAACTCGCTGCAGACGGCGCAGACGCTGGCCATGCTCGACTACGACATGATCGCGTCGACCAACTGGCTCCCGTTCGTCTACATCGGACTGCAACCCGCGCGAGCCGCGCTCCACAGCTGCTCGCCGCGGAACAGCGGAAGGCGACATGGGCGGACATCCACATCGACTACCTCAAGCAGCAGCTCGAGCATCGACAGCGACCGACTACTCGTTCGACAACCGCTCCGACTACGCCCAGTGGCGCAGCCCGCGGCGTCCCGGCGACCGGCCTCTACACCGGTGCCGAGAGCATCAAGACTGGCCGCGGAGATGGAACGGCGGCGGTGAACGGCTACGGCGGCCAGTCCGGCATCCAGGCCGACCCGTGCTACCACGAGTGGTGCGACACGGTGTTCAACCTCGAGCGAGTTCGGCCTGAACGAGTTCAGCGACGTGCTCGCGCACGCGATCCTCTCGTTCGCCGGCGTGGGTCGACGCAGTCGAGCTCCCGCTGCGTCCCGAGATGCTGGTCCCGGCGGAGGGACGCCGACGCCGAGTCTAGAGATGCGGCTCGGGCTGCTGGCGGCGCTCAGGCGGCCAGCAGCCCGAGCTCGTCGGCCCGTCGCACCGCCTCGGCGCGATTGCGGACGCCGAGCTTGCGGAAGATCGAGGACGCGTGCTGCTTGACGGTGTTGGGCGAGAGCCCGAGGTCGAGTGCGATCGCCGGGTTGGTCGCGCCGGTGGCGAAGGCCGAAAGGACCTCCCGCTCGCGCGGGGAGACGACTCCGGAGGGCTGCCGGCCCCCGCGTTCGCGTCCGGCGCGCCGGCGCGGCCGCGCTGCTGGTGCCCTCCGCGTCGCGCGGGCCGCGGCACGCGCGCTGCACCGCGTCGGCGAGCCGCTCGCTCGTCCACCACTGGCGGACGGCGCCCGCGGCACCGGCCGCGCGCAGCTCCGCCGGGGAGGCGCCCTCGTCGTCGCGCACCAACAGGGTCCGCAGCGTGGGCTGCGCAGCGACCAGCGCGCGGCTCACCGCGGGATCGCCGACCAGCGCCACGTCTGGAGCGAGTCGCCGGGCGGACGCCAGCGCGTCCTCGAGCTCGCGGGCGCCGCTGCAGTTGGTGACCCACGACCGGCCGTGAAGCGCGAGCATCAGCCCGGTGCGGCGGACATCGTCCGGGTCGGCCACCAGGACGCTCAGCCGCGCACCTGCCGGTGCGCTCTCGACGCACATCCTGGACGCGATGATCGGCCAGCACGCCGAGCCGGCGCGCGGAGTGGACGGCCGCCGCGCGATTGGGCGCGCCGAGCTTGTCGTAGAGCCCGAGCATGTGGTGCTTGATCGTGCCGGGCGCGAGGAAGAGCGACGCGCCGATCTCGGCGTTGGTCAGGCCCGCGCCGACGAGCCGGAGGATCTCGCGCTCGCGGGGAGCGAAGCGCAGATCGCCCGGGGCCGCGTCGCCGAGGTCGCACGGGCCGCCGGCGGCGAGCTCGCGGACAGCCGCGAGCAGGGTGCGGGCGGGCCGGTCCTTGGCGATCACGCCGCGCCGCTCCGGCGGCGCGCGCGGTACGCATCGGCACCAGGTCCCAGCGCGAGGTCAGCAGCGCGATGTGCAGCCCGGCGGTCGCGGCGCGAAGGCGTTCGCTCGCCTGCAGGCCGCACTCGGCGCCGAGATCGACGTCGACGAGCGCGACGTCGAAGGCGATCGAGGCGGCCAGCCGCAAGGCCTCATCGGCGTTGCGGGCGCCGGCGCAGTGCTCCACCCACGGGACGCGCGTGAGCAGCCAGCGGAGGCCGCTGCGCAGCACTTCTTGATCTTCGACCACCAGGACCCGCAACGGCCGCGCGGACGCGGCAGCGCGAATCAACGGTCGTGCGTTCGCACCCTCCGCGACCAGCACCAGACCCTCCTTGATCCACTGACGTGAGCATTCCTAGCCCCTTCGGAGTGCGAGCACCAAGTGAGAAGTCGCGGAGACTTCTCAACGGCTACGACGCCGTGTAGGACACGCCGAGCACGTCGATGGCGTTCTCGAGCCGTCCCTCGCAGCAGCATCAGGTGCCGCTCATCTGCCGCGACGGCGAGCTCGATCCGCGGGTGCGCGTACGTCATCGCGAGCACCCGAGCGCCGCGGCGCTGGCAGATCCCGAGGACGCGCAGCAGGACGCCGGGACGGTCGGAGACGTCGACCGACAGCCGTGTGACGGAAGCGGGGGCGACGCCGGGGGGTAGGAGCAGCATGCTGGGGACCTTTCCGTCCCCGATTCGATCGCGCAGGTGCATCCGCCCGACGTCCCAAGGACGACAGAGGCCTGCGGTCGAGAACCGCAGGCCTAGCGAATGAGAATGGCGATGATGCAGCTGGAGGCGCGCGTCACGAAGGGGGTGGCGGCGGACTCCATAGCACTCAACGTAGCGGGTCTGTCAATCGGGCGGCGAGTCGAGGTCATGCTCTAGGCGTCGGCGCATTGCCGTCACCGATCGAGTCGCTGCAGCGTTTCTGACTATTTGGGAGATCAATTGAGCCGTGTGGGGATCGTGGGGGCCGGAACGGCCGGGCTGGCGGCGGCGCGCTGCTCGCGCGTGCCGGGCATGAGGTCGAGGTGCTCGAACGGGCGCCGAACCCCGGGCCGGTCGGGGCGGGGCTGCTCCTGCAACCCACGGGGATCGCGGTCCTCGAGCGGCTGGGCGTGCTCGACGAGGTCCGCGCCGGCGCGGCGAGGATCGAGCGCGTCGTCGGCACCACCGTCGACGGCCGCCGCTTCATGGACCTCGCGTACGCCGACGCGCATGGTCTCGGCGTGCACCGCGGCGCGCTGTTCAGCGCGCTGCGCGGTGCAGCGGAGCGGGCCGGGGCGACGCTCTTGCCCGGGGTCGAGGTCGTCCGGCGCCAGGACCGGACGCTGATCGACGCCGGCGGTGCGCGCTACGGCCCGTACGGACGGCTGGTCGGCGCCGACGGCGCGCGCTCGACGATGCGCCGCTTCCTCGGCGTCCGGGCTCGCATCCACGAGCACCGCTGGGGCGCGCTGTGGGGCGTGCTCCCGGACCCCTCGGACACCTTCGGCGCGACGCTGGATCAGTATTTCGACGGCGCGCGGCGGATGGCCGGGTTCCTACCGACCGGCGCGGGGGAGAGCCACCGGGGCGCTGCCGACCCCAGACCCCGTGCGTTTCGCTGTTCTGGTCGATCCGGCTCGACCGCATCGACGCGGTGCGCGCTGCGGGCATCGACGCGTTCCGGGCCGATCTGCGCTCGCTGGCGCCGGTGGCGGAGCCGATCCTGGAGGGTCTGAAGTCGATCGACCAGCTCGCGAGCGCCTCCTACCGCCAGGTCTCGCTCCCGCGCTGGCACGACGGCACGCTCGTGCTGCTGGGCGACGCGGCGCATGCGCTGAGCCCGCAACTGGGCCAGGGAGCGAACCTGGCGCTGATGGACGCCGCCGCGCTCGCGGACGCGGAGACGCTCGACGACTACGAGCGCGCGCGGCGCGCTCAAGCTCGCTTCTACGGCTTCAGCGCCCGCGCGCTGAACGCCGTCTTCCAGAACGATCTGAACGCGTTCGCGTGGCCACGCGACCATCTGATGGCGCCGGTGTCCCGGCTACCGTGGGTGCGCGGCCGCGCTCTCGACGTCCTGTCCGGACGCGCGACCGGCGTGTTCGGGCGCCTCCGTACGTAAAGCAGATGCTTACCGGCGCGCGGTCCAGGCCACCGGCTGGACCGCGAGGCCGAGCACGGCCTGCCAGGTGAGGGCGTCGGTGCTGCCGGTGACCGGCAGTCCGCGCGAGGCCTGGAAGTTGCGCAGACCCCGATCGGTGGCGGCGTCGAACGTGCTCGACACCGTCACCGCGGGGTCGAAGGAGGCGAGGTGCTGCTGCAGCCAGACGACCTGGTCGCCCTTGTTGCCCTTGGCGAGCGTGGGCCAGCCCGGATCGGGGGGCGGCAGCGGAAGCGCGGCGATCGGTGTGTTGAGCGCCGTCCAGCCGGCCGCGGTCGTCGCCTGCCACGACCACCAGGACAGGCCCGCGCTGCCGTAGGCGGCCCAAAGCGAGCGGAAGCGCGCGATGTCCGCGGGCGGGACGCTGCCGTACGTCTGGCCGAGCGGGGCGATCGCGACGCCGTAGATCCGGTTGTGCGCGAGCGTGTGCCCGGAGACCGCGTCGACCGTCCCGCCGATGTCCTTCCAATAGACCTGTGGGAGGTTGGCCTGCGCCGCGCCCGGGCCGAGGAAGACCGAGTACGGCAGCCGCGGGTGATAGTCCGTGTAGGGGAACGAGGTCAGCCCGATCGGGTACGCGGGGCCGACCGTGGCCCGCAGCGCGCCGACGTACTGCTGCGCCGCCGCGTACTTGCCCTCGTACTGGCTCTCGGCGTCGATCACCAGGCAGTCGGCGCCGTCGGCGACCGCGTCGGCGCCGAGGCTGGCCTCGGCCAGCGGGTCGTTGCCGTAGACGAACTGCCACGCGCAGGCGCGCAGGCCGTTGGCGTGCAGCGCCGCCACCAGCGCCGGGTTGAACTGCGACCAGCGGTTGGCGGGGCCGTCGGAGCTCTTGACGAAGACCGTCGACATCCCGGCGGCGTGCGCGCGGGCCGCGATCGCGGCGATGTCGCCGCCCTCGGTCCTGGGCAGTTCCCAGATCCACATGCCGTTGCCCTGGAAGGCGACGGGCAACGTGCCCGGCGCGGGTGCGGGACCGCCCACGGGCGGTGGCGCACTGACTCCGATGCGCTTGAGGTTCGAGCGCCGGCCGGCGCGATCGCTGACCGTGACGGAGACGGTGCCTGCGCGGGTGCCGGCGGGGACGCGGGCGATGTAGCCGACGCGCGTGCGGTCGAGCTTGGTCGCGAGCGCCCCGCGAGACCAGCGGAACGCGACGCGCATGCCCTTGTAGATGCGCTTGCCGCTGATCTGGATCTGTCGGCCGATCGTCACCTTGACGGCGGTCTTGCAGGTCACCGAGGTGGCCGGAACGCAACGGATCCGGGTCAGCTCTGGGGGCCTGTGGCGGGCGGCGCTCGCGGGCGCCGGCGCGGCCAGCGCCAGGATCGCGGCGGCCGCGGTCAATGTCCAACGTCGCTTCACCACTTCTGCCAAACAGGCTACGACGGCGGAAGTTCCGGACCTACCGTTACGCTTTTCGCGGATGTCTTGGCGCCGGAACCGCACGCAACGGCCGCCGCGAGTCGGTGCCGCCGTGCTGGCGAAAGCCCTCGCGGGCGTCTTGGTGATCTTCATCGCGACCGGCGCGGGCGTCGCCGGAGCGGGCTATTTCCAGATCCCGGTGCCGACCCCGGTGCCGATCCCGGGCGGCGGCGAACCCGAGCCGGCGATCGCCGACATCCCGGACGAGGAGATCGAGCCGCCGGAGCCGGGCAAGCCGCGCACGCTGCTCGTCCTCGGCTCCGACCGGCGCGCCAAGAACTCGATCGACAACAAGCTCTCCGGGCAGTCGGAGTCGCCGCACTCGGACACGATCGTGTTGATCCGGCTCGACCCGAAGCGCAACCGGATCGCCGTCCTCTCGCTCCCGCGCGATCTCGCGGTGACGATCCCGGGCTACGCCGACAACACGAAGATCAACGAGGCCTACGACGAGGGCGGCGCGGCCAAGACGCTCGAGACCGTCAAGTACCTGTTCGAGAGCGCGACCGGCGCGAAGTTCCCGGTCAACAGCGTGATCGACGTCAACTTCAACGGCTTCCAGCAGGCCGTCAACTACGTCAAGGGCGTCTATGTCGACGTCGACCGCGACTACAACAACCCCGAGGGCACCGGGTTCGCGGCGATCGACGTCAAGGCCGGCTATCAGCGACTCGTCGGGTCCGACGCACTGGCCTACGTCCGCTACCGCCACACGGACTCCGACATCTTCCGCAACGCCCGCCAGCAGGACTTCCTGCGCCAGGCCTCCAACCAGCAGGCCGTGGAGAAGCTCAAGAGCTATGGCGAGGCCAGCGACTTCATGAGCCAGATGCTGGCCTACTTCCGCTTCGACAAGAAGTTCATGACGCGCAAGAACATCGCGGGGCTGCTCAAGACCGGGGTCTCGCTCGGGTACAACCACGCGCCCGTCAACCAGATCGCGCTGCAGGGGATCACCGACGCCCCGGACCCGGAGGAGGACACCCGCCTCTACATCTCGACCGAGAACATCCGGGCGGCCTACGACGAGTTCATGACCGGCGAGGGCACGCGCAACCCGAAGCGCGAGAAGAAGGTCAAGAAGGTCAAGAAGCCGGCCAAGGCGTCGAGCATCACCGGCCTCGAGAACGCCCGCCGGCTCGGCGAGGACATGGCCGTGCTGGCCACCCCGCGCTTGAAGAAGCTGCCGTTCTACTTCCCCGAGTACCGGACGACCGGCTCGACGCTACGCCAACGGCACCCCGCGCGTGTACTCCCTGCGCGACGAGAAGGGCGAGCTGCACCGCGCCTACCGGATCGTGATCTACAACGGCGCCCCCGGCGAGTACTACGGCGTCCAGGGCCAGACGTGGCGCGATCCGCCGCTGCTCGACAGCCCCGACCGCATCCGCGAGATCAACGGCCGCAAGCTGCAGCTCTACTACGACGGCACGAAACTGCGCCAGGTGGCCTGGCGCACCCCGCGCGCCGTGTACTGGGTGACCAACACGCTCAATCGCAAGATCACGAACGCGCGGATGCTCGCCATCGCCGGTTCGCTGCGGCGTTTGGGCTCCAAGTAGCGGCCGTCACCGCGACTCCGGCCGCCGCACCGGGTTACGACGCCCTAATGCTCCGCATCGTCTCCGCCGTCCTGCTCACCCTGCTGCTGGTCCCGGCCGCCGCCTCCGCAGCGTGCCCGGGCGCCGATCCGTGCCCCTATTCGGCCGTCGGCGTCGTCGGCCAGCGCGCCGAGGGCGTGCTGCGCTTCCCGCAGGCGTCCGCCGTCGGGCCCGACGGATCGGTCTACGTCGCCGACCAGTACACGCACGCGATCCAGGTCTTCGGCCCTGACGGCGCGTTCCGGCGTGAGCTCGGCGCGGCGGGCTCCGGCCCGGGCGGCCTGACGTCCGTGGGCGCGGTCGCGGTCGCCCCCGACGGCTCCGTGTATGTGGCCGACGGCGCGGACCGGATCGATCGCTTCGCGGCCGACGGGTCGATTCTGAATTCGTGGGGCTCGAGCGGCAGCGCGCCGGGGCAGTTCCGCTTCGGCGCCGGCGGCGGCAACGACTCCGGCGCCGGCGGCGGGATCGCGATCGGCCCCGACGGCTCGGTCTACGTCGCCGATACGCGCAACGACCGGATCCAGCGCTTCGCGGCCGACGGGACGAGCCCGGTCGTGATCGTGCCCAAGGGGGACGTCGAGCGCCCGCAGGGGCTGGCGGTCAAGGGCTCGCGGCTGATCGTGGCCGACAACTGGCGCCATCAGCTGGCCGTCTACGACACCGGCGGGAAGCTGATCCGGCGGGTGGGGGACGGCGAAGGCGCCGAGCCCAACCAGTTCTTTCATCCCTACGACGTGGCGATCGACCCGGCCGGGCGCGTCTACGTCGCCGACAACTCCAATCACCGGATCGTCCGCTACGGGCCGGCCCCGACCTACAAGTACCGCGCGCGCTGGGGCGCGTTCGGCACCCGTAAGGGGCAGCTTCAGTACCCACGCGGGCTCGCCGTCGACGCGATCGGGCGGACCTTCGTCGCCGATCCGGGCGGCAACCGGATCGACGTCTTCGACATCGGCGGCGCCTCGCTGGGTTCCTTCGGCGCCTCCGGGCGCGCCGCCGGCCAGTTCATCCGTCCGCTCGGCGTCGGCGCCGACGCCGGCGGGACGCGGGCGGTCGCCGACTCGGTCAACGGCCGGATCGTGCTCCTGAACCCGGGTGGGGACGTCGCCGCGATGTACGGCGCGCCGGCTCCCGGCCCGACGCTGCTGCCCGCACCGGTGGCGGTCGCCTTCGATGCCGCTGGCCGGGTCTACGTGCTCGACCAGCAGCGGGCGCGGGTGCTCGTCTTCGACCGCGCCGGGAAGATCATCCGCACGATCGGCTCCCGCGGGTCAGGCGCCGGGCAAGCTGCTGGCGCCGTCGGCGCTGGCGGTGTCCGCGGCCGGGACGCTCTACGTCGCCGACACCGGCAACGGGCGGATCGTCCGGTTCAGCGTCGGTGGCAGGCACCTCGGCTCCTTCGGGCGCTTCCGCGCGATCCGCGGCATCGCGGTGTCCCCGGACGGCAGCCGCGTGTACGGCGCGGACGCGGCGACCAACCGCATCACGGTGTCGACCGCCACGGGCGGGGACCTGGCGGAGATCGGCTCGACCGGCTCGGCGGCGGGCCAATTGCGCTCGCCCGGCGGGATCGCGGTGGACGGAGCGGGCAACCTGTGGGTCGCCGATCGCGGCAATGAGCGGATCCAGGCCTTCTCGCCCGACGGCGTGCCGCTGTTGCGCTTCGGCGAGCGCGGCGTGGGCGCCGGGCAGTTCGTCGAGCCGACCGGCGTCAGCGTCGACTGCCACGGCCTCGTCACCGTCGCGGACTCCGACAACAATCGCGTGCAGCAGTTCCAGTTCGCGCCCGCGAGCGCCTGCGCGGCGCTCCCCGCGGTCAAGAACCCGCCGGACCCGATCCTCTACAACCAGCCCGATCCGGTTCCGCCGGAGGTCGCGGTCAAGGCGACACGCTCCAGCGGCCTGTTCGCGATCCGCCAGTTCCCGCTGCGTGTGAGCTGCGACCTGCCCTGCAAGGTCGCGGTGAGCGTGAAGCTCACGCCGCGCGGAGGCAAGAAGCGGCCGAGCGTGACGCTGCGTGCGACGCAGTCGCTGCCGGCGGGCAAGACGGTCACCGTCCGCCCGCGGCTGTCGAGCTCCGGCGTACAGACCTTGAAACGGGCGATGGGCTCGCGCCGCGGCCTGGTCGCCGCGGTGCGCGTCGTCGCGACGACGAGCGACAGCGCGCCGACGGCCGTCACGCAGCGGTTGAACGTCACCGGTTAAGCGCTGCAAGCGCACCCGGGTCCGACCGGCGCGGCTGGTAGGAATCCCGATCAATGGTGCGCCGTCTGCTGCTTTCACTGCTCGTCCTGTTGGTCTTCAGCGGCGGGGTCGCGCATGCGGCCGAGCCGCCGAATCAGAACGATCCCTGCTCCAAGAACGGCCGCAACACCTGCGGCACCGGCGGCGAGGGGTCGTATCGAACCTACCGCTACGGGCCGCGCTGGTTCGGCGACTACCGCCGGCGTCACCGACGACGTCAGCGGCGGCATGTTCTGCATCGATCTGCGCTTCTGGTACCCGTCGAAGGCCTTCAAGTACGAGCAGCGCTCCGCTGACGAGCCTGCGCAACAAGGCCGGCGACTCGGTCTCGGCGGTCAGCCTGCGGCGGATGAACCGGGCGTTGTGGCGCTACGGGCGCTCCAACCAGGCGGCGCAGCAGGCCGCGGTGATGGTCTACGTGCACCGGTTGATGGGCGACGGAGCGCCGGGCGAGGCCGATCCGAAGGCGCTGTCGGCCGCAAGCCAGAGGGTCTACAAGCGGGTTGTCCGGGACGCGGAGCGCTTCGCGGGTCCCTACAAGATCCGCGCGGAGCTGGCGGACAAGCTCGTCGAGGGCAAGGCCGCCGCGGTCACCGTCGAGGTGCTGACGGCGAGCGGTCGCCGGGTCCCGGACGTGGACGTCAGCCTCGCCCTCAAGGGCGCGGACGGGGCTTCCCGCGAAGCTGCGCACGGGCTCGAGCGGGCTCGCGAAGACGACGCTGACACCCCGCGACGTCGCGGGCGGCGTGACGCTGGAGGCGACCGCCGCCGAGCTGCCGGCCGACCTGCCGGAGCTCTACGCGCCCACGCGCGGCCAGTCCGCGCGCAACGCGCAGCGGCTGGTGCGGGCGGCGACCGTGAGGCCGAGCGCGCAGGTCAAGGCCCCGGTGCGGGCCCAGCCTGCGCTGTCGACCCAGATCAGCTCGCAGGCCGTCGACACCCGGTGCGTCGGTCACCGACACGGTCCGGGTCACCGGGCTCGGCGCCCAGAGCGCGACGATCCAGGCCGCGCTCTACGGTCCCTACAGCGCTCGTGACCAGATCACCTGCACCGACGCTCCGGTCTGGACCGGCACCGTGCAGGCCACGGGCGACGGCGACTATGTGACGGCGCCGGTCGTGCTCTCGGTGCCGGGGTACTACACGTATCGCGAGTCGATCGCCGAGAGCGACACGCTCGAGGGCGTCGAGACCGCGTGCGCCGAGGTCGCCGAGACGACGATCGTGCGCGGCGACGCCCGCGATCACGACGCAGGTCAGCGCCCAGGAGACCACGCCCGGCGCGCAGATCACCGACGCGGCGATCGTGACCGGCCTCGGCAAGCTCTCCGCGACCGTCAACGTCGAGCTGTGGGGCCCGTTCCCGACGCGCGCGGCGATCGCGTGCGAGGGCACGCCGTTCTGGACCGGGACGTTCCCCGCGACCGGCGACGGCACCTACACGACGGCCCCGGTGACGCTGACCACGGCCGGCTACTACACGTATCGCGAGTCGATCGCCGAAACCGAGGCCTACGACGCCGTTCAGACCGTCTGCGGCGAGGTGGCCGAGACGACGATCGCCCGCGCCACGCCGAAGGTCACGACCGTCGTCTCGACCGCGGTCGTCCGTGCGGATCGGCAGATCTTCGACCGCTTGACCGTCAGCGGCCTCGGCCAGACGCCGGCCACCATCGATCTCGAGCTGTTCGGACCGTACGCGTCGCGCGCCGACATCGACTGCGCCGGCACGCCGTACTGGAAGGGCCAGGTCCCCGTCACCGGCGACGGCACGTTCAGCGGCCCGAAGGCGACGGTGCGCCGCGTCGGCTTCTACGTCTTCCGCGAGAGGATCGCGGGCTCGGAGACGGTCTCGGCCGCGCAGGGCGAATGTCAGGTCGAGGCCGAGACCTCGCTCGCGGCGCCGGCGATCCTCGGCGGCCGCGGCGACAAGGTCGCCTACGTCGCCCAGGGCAAGGGCGGCCCGTCGCGCGTGAAGCTCGCGCGGCTCGGCATCGACGCGCCCGTGAGCTCGATCGCCATCGACCTCAAGTCCGGCGCGCTCGGGCATCCCCGAGAACATCAAGCGCGTCGGCTGGTGGCGTGACAGCGCGGAGCCGGGCGCGGCGACGGGCACCGTCCTACTGGCCGGCCACGTCGACAGCGCCAAGGCCGGCGGCGGCGCGTTCTACGCGCTCAAGAGCGCGCGCAGAGGCGACATCGTGGCGCTCCAGGCCGGGGCCAGGACGCTGCGCTACCGCGTCACCAGCATGCGCCGTATGGCCAAGAAGTCGCTGCCGACCGGCATCTACACGCGCACGGGCGCGGCACGGCTCGTGCTCGTGACGTGCGGCGGCCCGTTCGACGCCCGCGCCGGCCACTACCGCGACAACATCGTCGTCACCGCGGTTCCGGCATAGCCGAGCAACGCGGGTCGCTGGTCACCGTGACCCGCTGAACGGCTCGCAGGTGGCCGAGCGGCGGGGGTTCAGCCGCCTGCGACGTCTCGCCTCAGGAAGTACGTGAACGCCCACGCGAGCGCGGGGACGCCGAAGATCGCGCTGACCCAGGCGGCGCGGACGACCGGGGCCCAGTCGATCGGCTCGCGCAGCAGGCCCTGCCAGGCGTTGAACTGCGTCGGCAGCAGATACGGGCGCAGGAAGTCGAGCGCGGACACGATCCCCAGCAGCTGCATGATCAGCGACAGCATCAGCGTCGCGACCACGGCGGCGGCCGAGTTGCGCGTAACGGTCGAGAGCAGGATCGCCAGCGACGCGATCCCCAGCGTCGGCATGAAGTAGACGAGCATCGTCCCGCCGATCAGCAGCAGCGAGCGGCCGACCGAGATCCGGCGTCCCCGAGAGCGAGATCAGCGGATCGAAGCCCCAGATCAGGCCGCCGAGGACCAGCCCGACGCCGACGAACACCAGCAGCGCGGCCAACGCGTAGGTGAAGGCGGCGAGCACCTTGCCGACGAAGATCTGCCAGCGGTCGACCGAGCGCGTGAGGATCGTCTTCAGCGTCCCGTTACCGTCCTCGGAGGCGACGATGTCGCCCGCGACGAGCGCGGTGATCAGCGGGAAGAACCAGAACGCGCCGAAGAACAGGCCGACGAGCGGGATCGCCAGGCCGGACTCGCGCACGTAGTCGCCGAACGGGATCCCCTCGGGGCCGCCGTCATCGGCCAGCAGCGAGGCGATGAAGATCAGCGGCACCAGCAGCGCGCAGCCGAGCCCGATGTAGGTGCGCTTCTGGGCCGCGAGCTTGCGCAGCTCCCAGACGTAGACGGTGCGGACGCCGGGGCGTGCGACGCGGCGTGGCAGCGCGACGGCACTCATGCGTGGGCCTCCTCGAGCACGGGCGCCGGCGGCTCCGGTTCACCTTCGGTCATGCGGAAGAACAGCTCCTCGAGCGTGGCGGTGCGGGGGACGAGCGCCGTGAGGCCGATCCCGGCCTGGGCCAGTTCGAGCGTCAGGGCGGCGACCGCGCGCTCCTCGCCGGCCAGCGTGAGGCCGCGGGCGGACTCGGTGACGTCGGTGATCCCGGCGGCGCGCCGGGCGATCACGGCGGCGGGGCCGTCATCGGTGGTGCGCAGCTCGTAGCGGCCCGCGGTGCCCGCGATCAGCTCGTCGAGCGCGCCCTCATAGACGACGCGCCCGCGCGTGACGATCGCGACGCGGTCGCAGAGGTCCTCGACCTCGTCCATCAGATGCGAGGACAGCAGGACGGTCAGTCCGTCCTCGGCCAGCCGGTGCACCAGCGCGCGCATGTCGCGCATGCCGGCCGGGTCCAGCCCCGTGGTCGGCTCGTCGAGCAGCAGCAGCTTGGGATCGCGCAGACAGCGCCCCGGCGATGCCGAGGCGCTGTTTCATGCCGTGCGAGTAGCCGCGCACCTTGTCGTGGCCGCGCTTGTCGAGGTCGACGGTCCGGAGCGCGTCTTCGATGCGCTCCGCCGCGTCGCCCCCGTCCAGGGCGGCCACCAGTTCAAGGTTGCGGAGGCCGCTGAGGTAGGGATAAAACCGTGGGGCCTCGACGAAGCCGGCGACCCCGTCCAGGGCGCGTGCCCCCTCGACGAGGGGGTCGCGCCCGAACAACTTCGCGGTGCCGGCGTCGGGACGGATCAGCCCGAGCAGCATCCGCAGCGACGTCGTCTTGCCCGCACCGTTGGGACCGAGATACCCGTAGACGTCGCCGGTGCGGACCGTCAGGTCGACGTTGTCGACCGCCGTGACCGGCCCGTAGCGCTTGACCAGGCCACGGGCCTCGATCGCCGCGGTCACTTCAGGTCCCGCGCCGCATTCTCCGCGGCGACCGGCGGCACCGAGCCGGCGACGACGTAGCTGATCCCGTCGGACTCGAAGGTCAGCAGCGTGCCGAGCGCGGTCGCGAGCTCGGAGCCCGAGTCGCCGTCGATGTTGACCTGGGGGAGCGTGAGCCCGTCGCGGCCGCCGCCGAGCATCGACTTGGCGCTGCCCGGCTCGGCGCGGCGCTGGAAGACCGCGATCGCGCCGAGGCCCTGGCCGTAGGTGCTGAGCGCGCCCTTGCTGATCGCCGAACTTGACGAGCTGGACGGACTTGCGCGGCAGGCCGGCGAGCTCGGCGGGGGCGGACAGCTGGAAGTCGAGCTGCTTCTGGACGGCCTCGACGCCTTCGACGTGCGTCGCCTTGCCGTGCGCGTCGACGCCGCTGGGCGGGTTGAGCTCGGTCACCTTCGCGCCGGGCGGCGGCGTGGTGTCGACCTTGGAGGCGTCGATCGGGCCGTAGGAGATGTCGGTCGCCTCGAGCTCGAGCACCGGCGTCTGCGTGCCCTGCGCGTAGACGGCCGCGCGCAGCGGCACGCCGCGGACGGCGTCCCAGGCCAGCTCGGCCGCGCCGAGCAGCCCGCCGTCGTCCTTCGGGGCGATCCGGACGGTGTAGCTCGGGCGCCCGGCGTTGGTGCCCGGCTGCGCGCCGGAGAGCGTCCACAGCCTGCCGAGCTTGGCCAGGCCGGCCTGGACGCCGGCGAGCGTGGCCGGCTCGCTCTTGTCCCGCTTGCTCGGCGGCTTCTCGTCCTGCGGGAGCGCGCCGGTGAGCGCGGTCTTGGAGGCGGCGTCATAGAACAGGAAGCGCTCGCCGTCGGAGACGATCTGCGCGTCGCCGTTGCTCGACTGCAGCTCCAGGCGCAGGCGGCCGTCGTTGGTCAGCCACAGGCGCCCGGTCGCGCCCGTCAGGGTGGGGGAGGCGGTGTCGCGGGGGAGCGACCCGGAGGGGAGCAGGTTGTTGGTGAACTCGATGCGCGCGGTGACGCCGTCGACGGGCGGCAGCGTTGAGGGCGTCCAGGACGGCGCGGTCGAGGGACTTGGGAGCGGGCTTGGTCGCGCTGTTGAGGGCGGCCTGGGCGATGCCGGCTCCCGCGACCACAGCCACCAGCACGGCGACGATCGCCAGCAGGCGGGGGGAGGATGCGGTGCGGAGTCTGTTGATCATCTTGCGGCAGTTGTACGGGCCGACTTTGAGAGTTCCTTGACAGAGGACGCAGAACGCCCGCACGGAGGCGGGCGCTGGATGCTGCCGGGGTGGGGTGATCAGTCGTCGCTGTTGCCTTCGACGACGTAGCCGCTGATCGTCATCGTCGCCGAGACGGAGTAGACGACCGGGGCGGTGGCGACCGACGTGGCGGCGAACGAGCTGGCGGCGGCGGGCTCGATCGGGGCGTCGTACGGGATGCCGTCCACGACGTAGCCGCTGACCGTGGAATCCACGGAGACCGAGGTGACGGTGGGGGTGTCGGCGGTCGTCACAGCCTGTGAGGACGTGTGGCGGTGATGGGAGCGGCTGGTTGACGCGGAGGCCGTGGTCGCGGCGAAGGGGAGGGCACCGAAGGCGATGGCGGCGATCGCGATGCGACGGGCTGTGAGAACTGAATGCAGGGGGTTCTTCATATGTTCAGTGTCGGCATCGACGGCACCGGCCATGAAGGAAAAATGTTCGTCAGAGCAAAATCTGTGCGGTTCGGTGACCAACAGATCGCGCCCTCATGCCGTTGCCGTGCCGGACGCCAGCACCTCAAAGTTCTTCTGCCGCTCCCGCACTCGGCGCGCCCCCGGTTCGCTCACCCTCCGATGCGGGTAGGGACAGCGTGATCGCCGCGCCGTCGACCTCGACGCGGCCGCCGTGGCGCTCGGCTATCGCTCGCACGATCGCCAGTCCGAGGCCCGAGCCTTCGCCGCGCGCGCTCGAGCCGCGCCAGAAGCGTTCGAAGGCCTTCTCGGCCTCGGCCGGGGGATCCCCGGGCCTTCGTCGCTCACCCGGATGAAGGCCCAGCCGTCCTCGCCGCCGACCGTGACCTTCACG
The DNA here is from genome assembly GCA_963848475.1 of uncultured Solirubrobacteraceae bacterium. Lineage (GTDB taxonomy): Bacteria > Actinomycetota > Thermoleophilia > Solirubrobacterales > Solirubrobacteraceae > Solirubrobacter. The sequence continues at coordinate 292,650 of CAWKDW010000021.1, forward strand.
CGGCCTTGGCCGTGCGTACGGGCGTTGCGGACGAGGTTGTCGATCGCACGCGCGAAGGCCGGGCGCTCGACCGAGACCCAGACGTCGCGCTCGATCACCAGCTCGTCGGCGCCGTGCGCCAGGTCGGCGAGCTCGCACCGGTTCGCCTCGGGCCGGCGCAGCGGCGTCCTCGCGGGCGAGCGCCAGCAGGTCGTCGAGCAGCTCACTGAGCCGTTCGGCGCCGGCCTCGATGTCGGCCAGGACCGCCGGATCGGCACCGTGGCGGGCGACGTAGGCGGCGTTGCCGCGCAGCGCGGTCAGCGGGGTTCTCAGCTCGTGCGAGGCGTCGCCGACGAACCGGTGCTCGGCCTCCTGCGCGCGTTCGAGCGAGGCGAGCATCGCGTTGAGGGTTCCGGCGAGCTCCCCGACCTCGTCGCGCGTGGGGCTCTCCGGCAGCCGCTCGGAGGGGTCACCGGAACGCGCGATCGCCCGTGCGCCCGACGACAGCCGCGTCAGCGGCCGCAGCGCGCGGCGCGTCAGGAGCGTGGCGAGGCCCGCGGCGAGCGCGGCGGCGGCGAGCGCGCACAGCGCGACGAGCCGGCGGGTGTGGTCGAGCGTGCGGTCGATCTCGGCCAGGCTTCCGGCCACGATGACGGCGCCGCCCGCGGCTTCCCCGTCGCTCAGCTCACCGAGCGGCGCGGCGTAGACGCGCAGCGGATCGGGGCCGAGCGAGCCGTCCGCGAAGCCCGGCCGGCGGTCGTGGAGTGCGGCGTCGAGCGCCGTGTCGGCGTCCAGGACGCGCCCGCCGAGCCCGCTCGAGCGAGCGACGATCCGCCCGGCGGGGTCGACGACCTGCACGAACAGCGTGCTGCCGGACAGCCGTCCCTCCAGCGCGCCCGGCGCCGTGAGCTGGTCCGGCGCGGTGGCATTGAGCTGCGCGACGTCGGCCGCGCGCCGCTGCAGCGTGTCGTCCAGCGTGCTCTGCAGTTCGCCCTCGAGGAACTTGGGCACCGCGATCACCAGCAGCGCGACCGCGAGCACGATCGCCGCCGCCGCGGCCGTCGCGACGCGTGCCCTGAGGGTCACTCCCGGTCCAGCCGGAAGCCGATGCCGCGGACGGTGTGGATCAGCGGCGGCTCGCCGAGCTTGCGGCGCACGTAGGCGACGTAGCGGTCGACGGCGTTCGGCGTCACCTCGCCCTCGCCGCCCCACACCTCCTCGAGCGCCAGCTCGCGCGTGACGACGCCGCGGGCGTTGCGCAGCAGCAGCGCCAGCAGTTCCGCCTCGCGACGCGTCAGCTCGAGGTCACGTCCGTTGCGTCGCGCCGTGCCGCTCTCGGGATCGAGCGTGAGGTCGGCGAACGCGAGCTGCTCCTCGGCCGTCGGTGGCGCGTTGCGCCGCAGCAGCGCGCGGATCCGCGCGCTCAGCTCGTCGACGTCGAAGGGCTTGACCAGGTAGTCGTCGGCGCCGGCGTCGAGTCCGGCGATCCGCTCGTGCACCGCGTCGCGGGCGGTGAGCAGGAGGATGGGAACGCGCAGGCCCTTGGCGCGCAGCCGCCGGGTGACCGCGAGGCCGTCCAGTCCGGGCATCGAGACGTCGAGCACGATCGCGTCCGGCACGCTGCGCTCCACCGCGGCTAGCGCGGCGCCGCCGTCGGCGGCCGCCTCGACGTCGTAGCCCTCGGCGGTCAGCGTCCGCGCGAGCATCCGCCGGATCGGCGCGTCGTCGTCAACCAGCAGGAGTGCGGCTTCGGCCATCGCTTTTCGAGTCTGACAAGAACATCCGTCACATCCGCGCCGCCATCAGAGTCTTCTCAAGGATGCGACGTAGAACTCGGCCTTCGTGATGGGCTTGCGCGAAATAGAGACGCTGATCGGCGGCGCGAGGATGCCTGTCGCCCTCGACCGCGCCGGCGAGCCGCGTCGCGTGCCCGCGATCGTGGACTGCGGCGCCTACCGCGTGGTGCGTGACGCGCTGGCCGCGGCACGGACGGCGACGGTGGCGACGGTGGCGATCGAGTACATGCCCGGCGCGCTCGCCGTGCAGGTCGACCACGATGGCTCGGGCGAGCAGCTCGAGGAGGTCACCGCGCTGGCGGCCGCGCTCGGCGGCGGTCTCACGGCCGCCCGGGGACCAGGAGGCTTTCGGGTGCGGGCGTGGTTGCCGACCGAAGGTCAGCCGCTGTATCCCGCAGGGCTGCTCGCAGCGCGTTGAGCGCCGGCCGCCGCGCGCTGCCGTGGCGGATCGCGCCGAAGACGGTGCGGGTGAGCGGGGCCTCGGCGACGTCGCGGACGACGACGGTCGGCTCGCGGTCGGCGCGCACGAGGTCGGGCAGCATCGTCACGGCCTGGCCGTTGGCGACGAGCGCGAGCAGCATCAGCAGATCGTTGGAGCGGTGGCGGACGTCGGGCTCGAACCCGCCGAGCGCGCGGCACGCGCGGATCGCCAGCTCGCCGTAGTGGCTGTCGGTCTTGCCGATCGCCCATGGCTCCGCGCTCAGTGAGGCGAGCGCGACGGGCCCGTCGGCCGCGGCCAGCGGGTGCTCGACGGGCAGCATGATCCGGAAGTGCTCCTCCAGCAGCGGCTCGAGGTCCAGCCGCGTGTCGGGCGGGAGCGGCAGGAACGGGTACTGATCGCCGAGCACGAGGTCGAGCGTGCCGAGGGCGAGCGCGGGCATCGACGTCTCCGGCTCCGCGTCGGTGACCTCCACGCGCAGCGCCGGATGCGCGGCGGAGAGGCGCCGCAGCGCGGGGGCGAGCAGATACAGGCCCGCCGACTGGATCGCGGCGACCCGAACCGTGCCCGTGATCTGCTCGGCGGTCGCCTCCAGGTCGGCTTCGGCCTCCTCCATGCGCTCGAGCAGCGCGTCCGTGTGGGTGACGAGCGTCTGTGCCGCCGCGGTCAGGCGCACGTTGCGTCCCACGCGCTCCAGCAGCGGCACGCCCGCCTCGCGCTCGAGCTGCGCGAGTTGCTGGGAGACGGCGGACGGGCTGTAGGAGAGCGAGCTCGCGACCGCGCCGATCGTCCCGCGGGCGGCGAGTTCGCGCAGCAGACGGAGGCGGCGAAGGTCGAGCATGATCGTGAAGAAGAACTACACGATAATCGTCATAACTTCCAGTGGAAACGGACGATCGAGGCTGCTGAGATGCTCGCCATGCAGCAGCGAAACGGAGCCCTCCTCGTCCTGGCCTCAGCCTGCGCGTTCGCGGTCATGCCGATCTTCGGCAAGCTCGCCTTCCAGGCGGGCGTCGGTGTCGCGACGCTGCTGTTCGTGCGCTTCGCGATCGCCGCGCCGGTGCTCTGGGCCGCGGTCGTCGTGCGCGGCGCGTTCCCGACCGCCGGCCGCGGCGTGGTCCTGCGCGCGCTGGCGCTCGGCGCCGTCGGCTACGCGATGCAGGCGGGCCTGTACTTCCTCGCCCTGCAGCGCATGGACGCCTCGGTCCTGTCCCTGATCCTCTACAGCTACCCCGCGCTCGTGACGGGGGCGGCGATCCTCCTCGGGCGCGAGTCGGCCAACCGGCGGCGCCTCGTCGCCCTCGTCACCGCGTCCGGCGGCCTGGTGCTCGTCCTCGCGGGCGCCGGCGCGGGGGACTTCGACCTCGCGGGCGCCGCCTTCGGGGTCGGCGCGGCACTGACCTACACCACCTACATCCTGGTCTCCGACGGCGTCGCCTCCGACCTCGACGCGCTGCCGCTGGCGGCGCTGGTGAGCACCGGCGCGGCGCTCAGCCTGGGACTGGTGGCCGTCGCGACGGGCACGCTCGACGTCGGCTTCGACCCCTCCGGCTGGCTCTGGATCGGCCTGGCCGCGATCATCTCGACCGTCGCCGCCGTCGTCCTGTTCTTCAGCGGCATGACCCGCGTCGGCGCCTCGACCGCCGCGATCCTCTCCACCCTCGAACCGCCGGTCACCGTCGGTCTCGTGTTCCTGACCTTCGGCGAGGCGCTCGGCTTCGTGCAGATCCTCGGCGCCGCCGCCGTGCTCGGCGCGGCCGTGATCGTGAACCTGCCGACGCGTCGTCGCACGGTCGCGCTCAGCACGCCGTAGCTCCGTCGTCTCAGCCGGTGAGCGCGAACGTCGCCGCCAACAGCCCCGCGGTGAGCGCGTACTCGCGCAGGCTGCCGGTCGGGATCCGCACGGCACGCGGCAGCAGCCAGAAGCGGCGCCGCGATACGGGCGCCAACGCGGCGACCCCGGACGGAGTGCAGGCGTCGCCCGCGATGTGCGTGCCGTAGCCGATCGCCATGCCGCCGCCGGCCGCCAGGACGAGCGCCGGATCGACTAGCGCGACGAGCAGCATGGCCGCGAACCCCGCCGCGGCGCACGCGAGGAGCGAGTGCGTCACACCACGATGGGGGAGCGCGATCAGCAGCCGTAGCGGGAGACGGGCGACCCAGCCGAGCGCGCCGACGATCCACACGCGCCGCTCGAGCCGCGTCCGGTGGTAGACGCGTGTGCCGGCGCGGTCGGCGTCGGGCAGCATCGAACCCAGCCAGGCGGCACCGAGCATCACGGCGCCGGCCCTCGGTGAGACGTCGAGCGCCGCCCTGTCGCGCCTCGGTCGTCCCCGTCGCCGCCGGTGGTCACAAAAGCACCTATGCGGTGCCTTTGTGACCACGAGCGGTGTCAACTAATCTGGGAGACGTGCCTCGCGTCATTTCCGTCAACGTCGGGCTGCCCAGGCAGCTGTCGGTCCGGCGCGGGCGGCCGATGATGAGCGCGATCGGCAAGCTGCCGGTCGAAGGCCCGGTTCGTGTCGAGGGCGTCAACCTGGTGGGCGACCAGCAGGCCGATCTGCGCGTGCACGGCGGGCCCGACAAGGCGGTCTACGCGTACGCGCGCGAGGACTCCGACTGGTGGGCGCAGGAACTCGGGCGCGAGATCGTCGACGGCATGTTCGGCGAGAACCTGACGACCGAGGGCGTGGACGTCAGCGGCGCGCTGATCGGCGAGCGCTGGCGGGTCGGCACGGTCGAGCTGGAGGTCTGCCAGCCGCGGTTGCCGTGCTCCAAGCTCGGGCTGCGCTTCGAGGACCTGCGGATGGTCAAGCGCTTCGGCCAGGCGAGCCGGCCGGGCGCCTATCTGCGGATCGTCACCGAGGGCGAGTTGCAGGCCGGCGACGAGCTGACCGTCATCTCCCGCCCCGAACACGACGTCACCGTCGCGCTCGTCGCCGACGCGATCCTGGTCGACGACTCACTGATCGCCAAGGCGGCCTCGGCGCCGGAGCTGGCCGAGGACCTCGCCGAGCACCTCCGCGATCAGGCCGCGTAGCGGGCGATCCTTGCGAGCGGACTACGTCCGCTGCATCGGTCGCTTAGGAGAATCGCTTCGCGGATTCTCCCGCTGCGGCGACCGCGAGCTGATCCGCCCGGTCGTTGAGGGCCTTGTGCGCGTGCTTGACGCCCGTCTCGTGCCCGCGCACCCAGTGCCAGCGCACGCTGCCCAGGCGGTTGACCTCGGCCTCCAGGGCCTCGAGCAGGTCCTGGTTCTTGACCGGCTTGCCGGCCGCCGTCTTCCAGCCCTTCTTCTTCCAGCCGGGCAGCCAGACCGTCATCGAGTTGAGCATCAGCTGCGAGTCGGTCACGACGGTCGCGTCGGCGCCGTCGGGCAGTGAGCGCAGGCCCTCGAGCGCGGCGCTCAGCTCCATCCGGTTATTGGTGGTCTGACGCTCGCCCCCGGAATGCTCGATCGGCTCGCCGCCGTCGGCGGGGATCACGATCGCGGCCCAGCCGCCGGGGCCGGGGTTGCCGCTGCAGGCGCCGTCGGTCCAGATCAGCGCCTCTCCGGGCCGTTGCTCGACGGGGGTCTCTTTGATGGCGGGGCGGCGGCGGGGTGCAGGCATCGGCGGGCGATGGTAGTGGGGGGTGGGGACAGCCCCAGCATCACACGCCAACACGCCCCAGGGAAGAAGGGCCCTTGGCTGACGATCCTTCAAAGCATGGACAATGCATACATGGACGAGCCGCGAAGCGAGATCGATTGGCGCATCGTGCAGACGATGCAGCTGGGCATCTCGGCGCTGATCGTCTTCGTGATGGTCGTGATCTGGGCCGTCACCGGCTTCGGTGATTTCTGGCCCGTCTGGGTGTGGTTCGGCCTCGCGATCCCGCTCGCGGTGCAGTACGCGATTCGAAAAGCCAATGCGGGGCCCCGCCAGTGGCGGGCGCTGAACCTCCAGGCCGCGCTCTCCTGCGTGGCCGGCGGGATCCTGACCTTCATCTGGGCGCTGACCGGCTTCGGCATCTGGCTCTTCTGGCCGCTGTTCGGTCTCTCGATCGCCCTCGGCCTGCAATGCGCTGCTGACGTCGTGGTGGCGCGCGCTGCATCCGGCACGTGAGCGCGCGCTGACCGAGCGCGTGGACGAGCTGACCCGCACCCGCCGCGGCGCGCTGGACGTCCAGGCGGCCGAGCTGCGCCGGATCGAGCGCGATCTGCACGACGGCGCGCAGGCCCGGCTCGTCGCGCTCAGCATGCAGCTCGGCCGCGCGGAGGATCGCCTCGACGATCACCCCGAGGCCGCCGAGCTCGTGCGCAACGCCCGCGTCGAGGCCAGCAACGCGATCAAGGAGCTGCGCGACCTCTCGCGCGGCATCGCCCCGCCGGTCCTGGCCGACCGCGGCCTGCCCGCCGCGGTGGTCTCGCTCGGCGAGCGCTCGGCGCTGCCGGTCACGGTCAGCGCGCGGATCGAGCGCCGGCTCTCGCCGATCGTCGAGTCCGCCGCCTACTTCGTGGTCGCCGAATCGCTCACCAACGCCGCGAAGTACGCCAACGGCGCCGACGCGCGCGTGTCGATGTTCGAAGATGGCGGCCGCCTCGTCATCGAGATCGACGACGACGGGCCGGGCGGGGCCAACCCCGACGGCAGCGGCCTCAGCGGACTTCGCAACCGCGTCGAGGCCCTCGATGGCATCCTGGTCATCCGAAGCAACCCAGGGGAAGGGACGACCGTGCACGCCGAATTGCCGTGCGAGTAGTCATCGCGGAAGACCAGGCGCTGCTGCGGGAGGGGATCGTCGCCCTCCTGCGCGAGAAGGGAATCGACGTCGTCGCGCAGGCGGAGGACGGCCCCGGCCTGCTCCGGATCCTCGCCGGGCACAAGCCGGACCTCGCGATCGTCGACGTCCGGCTGCCGCCGAGCTTCACCGACGAGGGCATCCGCGCCGCCCTGGAGGCGCGCGAGAAGTACCCCGGGCTCGGCGTCCTGATCCTGTCCCAGTACGTCGAGCCGGTCTACACCGCCGAGCTGCTGGACTCCGGCGAGGGCGGGATCGGCTACCTGCTCAAGGAGCGCGTGGGGGACGTCAAAGCGTTCATCGCGGCGGTCGAGAACGTCGCCCGCGGCGGCACGGCGCTCGACCGCGAAGTGGTCTCGGAGCTGGTCCGGCGAAAAGACCCGGGCGGCGAGGACGGTGCGCTCTCCGGCGCTGACGCCGCGCGAGAAGGAGGTCCTCAGCCTGATGGCCGAGGGCAAGACCAACACCGCCGTCGCCCGCGCCCTCGTCGTCACCCCGGGCGCCGTCGAGAAGCACATCTCCAACATCTTCAGCAAGCTCGACCTGCCCGCCAGTGATGAGGATCACCGGCGGGTTCTCGCGGTTCTGGCGTACCTGCGCGAGGGGTAGGGCTTTCCCCAGGGTCGGACGCCCGGTCGCCGCATGGTCGGCGGTGGCCGCGAACGGGAGCATCCCTTCCATGCTCCCCGCGCTTGACCGAACCGCCCGAGACGCCGCCTATCTGACCCTCGGACTGCTGACCAGCGTCCTCGCCTTCGGCGTCTGGGTCGCCGCGCTCACGCTCTCCCTGACCTTCGCGGTGCTGATCGTCGGCATCCCGGTGATCATCGGCTCCGCGTACGTGATGCGCTGGACGGCGGAGCTCGACCGCCGGAACGCTGCACTCGTCTTCGGCCGCCCGGTGCGCGGCGCCTATCGCCCGTACGGTGGCGGCTCGCTCGGCAGCCGCGTGCTCAAGACGATCCGCGACCCGCAGGTCTGGCGCGACCTCGCATGGCTGATCACGCACTCGATCGTCGGCTTCGCGTTCGGCGTCGCCGCGGTCACGCTGGTGGCGAGCGTCGCCGGCCTGGCCACGCTCCCGCTCTGGTACTGGTCGCTCCCGGATGGTGCGCAGTTCGGGCTCTGGAACGCGGACACGCTCGCCAAGGCCGCGGCCACGGCGCTGCTGGCCATCCCGCTCGGCTTCGTCACCGTCTGGATCATGCGCGGGATGGCCAAGCTGCACGCTTCGCTGGCCGTAGAGCTGCTGGGCCGCTATTAGCCGTCACGGACCCATAGACCCCGAATCCCAGGATCTTGGTGATTCGGGGCGCTTTCTTGCGCCAACTTCGGGCGGTGTGTGATCACTCAGTCGATCCGTGCTCACGTCCGCGCGCACGGCGACGAGGAGGAGAGAGATGGCCACTCGCTTGAAGGCTGCGCTGCCGCTCACCGTGTCGATCGGTGTGCTCGCGTTCCTGGCAACCGAACTCGCGCTGAACTTCACGTTTCACTGGGTGACGGTTCAGGACGGGGTGTTCGGGAAGTACGGCTTGCCGCAGGGCGTGCATCTCGCGCTCCCGGCGCTGTTCGTATCGTGGGGCCTGTTCTTCCTGCTCGGGGCCGACAACGCCGCGATCGGCAAGACCATCACCGCCGCCGCGACGGGCGCGATCGGCGCGGGGCTCGCGATGTGGATCGGCCCGATGTTCGCCGAGTCGCCCGACTTCTGGGGGCTCGCGCTGATGATCGGCGTCACCGCCGCCGGCCTGATCGTGCTCTCGACCACCGTCGCGAGCGACATCTTCTCCCCGGCGCCCGCGTTCGCCTGTTACGCCTCGGTCTTCTTCTGGTGGATCGCGACCGGGCTGGACAACTTCGTCCCGGACGGCAAGGGGCCGCACACGGTCGCGGCCGTCACCGCGGCGATCACCGACACGCCGCTCGCTGCCGGCACAGGCGCGTTCGGCGGCCTGCTGTCGATGTCGTGGACCGCCGTCGTCGTGAGCATCTTCTTCTCGCTCGTCGTCGGCACGCTGTTCGGCGCGCTGTCCGTTCGGCTCGCGGGCCTGCTGACGCGCTCGCCGAGCCCGGACCCCGAGCCCAAGGCCGCCGTTCCGGCCTAGCTCTCGTCCTTCTTCTTGGCGTCCCCGGCGTCCTTCGTGTCGTCGGGGTCGGCCGCGTCATCGCACTTCGCGTCGTCCTTGGACTCCTCGGCGGCGTCCTTGGTGTCGTCCTTGGCCTTGTCCTCGCAGTCGGGGTCGGCGGCGTCCTTGGTCTTGTCCTCCTCCTTGGGCGCGCTCGTCGGCGTCTCGGTAGCCGCGGCTGTCGCGGTCTCAGCGGCCGCGGCCGTGGCGGTCGGGGCGGCGGATGCGGTCGCGGTGGGGTCGACCGTGGAGGCGTCCGCGGAGGTGTCGCTGTCGTCGTCCGTCTTGAGTCCCTTCTCCGCCGCGGCCTTGAGATCGGCGAGCTTCTGCTTGATCTGGGCCGTCAGGTCCTCGATCCGGGCCTCGAGGTCCGCGACCGCGGTCTTCGCGCCCGATTGCGCGTCCGCGGCGCCCTGCTGCGCGTCGGAGAGGGCCTGATCGAGCCGGTCGGAGTTCTCGTTCACCATGGTCGTCAGGTCGTCGACCTGCTGGGCGAGGTCGTCACTCTCCTGCACGACCTCCTCGTTGGCCTGTTGCGCCTGCTCGGCCTGCGCGTTCGCGTCGTCGAGGTCGCCCTGCATGCCGAGCGCCCAGACGCCGACGCCGAGCGCCACGACCAACAGCACCACCGAGGCGGTGATCCAGGGCCAGAGCGGGCGCGACCGGGTCGGGGCAGTCGGCGGCTTGGGGCGGTCGTCCGGCGGCACGGCAGGGGAGTCCTCGGCGGTCATACGCCTGAGCCTTTCGATGGGTGGGGTGATCGAACCTCACCCGCTGTGGATGGCCGCTTGGGACACGATTCCGTTCGCGGGCGACGCGTCCAGGGTACGCGGGGAAGAGCTTTATCCACTCCCAAGGGAAGTCCACGGGCCGTCGCCGCGCAGCAGAGGAGCGCCGCGAAGCCGGCCTCCCACAAGGAGCTGCGGCGACTTCAATGCCCGCTAATCGACGTTATGTGAACCTGGAACGAGACGATCGCCGCCCACAGCACTCGATCCGCACCGTGCTCGCCGCAGATACCCTGACCGCATGACGACTCCCCGCCGCCAATGGACCGACGAGACCATCCGCGACACGCTGCTCCCGATCGCGTCAGAACTCGGGCGCTTCCCTACGCGCAGCGAGCTGACCGAGCGTGGAGTCGGCGGCCTGTGGAGCGCGCTGGGCCGCCGCGGCGGCGTCGACGCGTGGCGTGAGGTCGTGGCGACCCAGCTGGCGCAGCCGGCGGCGGTCGCACCCGTCGAGCCTGTCCAGGTCGACGACGAGCACGTCCGCGTCGCCGCGTACTTCATGTTCCAGAACGGACATCCCGGCGGGCCCGATTCGCATTGGATCGCGGCCGAGCAGGAGCTCGCGACCGCGTAGAGCGGCTCGGCCGGCCGCTCACGCGCGCACCGACAGGTCGCCTCGGGGCGGCCGATGACATCGACTATGCAGACCGCCGTGCGCGCCGCGTTGGCCCTGATCCTGGTGCTGGTCATCGCGGCGCCCGCACAGGCCTGGATCCCGAACGATCCTGGCACGAGCGGCGTTCCCGGCGGCTGGCAGGACGACCAGTGGAACTTCATGCCGGGCACGGGCGTCGACGCGCCGCGCGCGTGGGACAACCTGATCGCGGCCGGCCGGCCCGGTGCGCGTGGCGTGAAGATCGCCGTACTGGACTCCGGCGTGTCCTACGACCGCTCCCCCGATCTCTCCACGATCCACTTCACCCGGGGTTATGACTACTGCTCACGCACGGGCAAAGGCGAGTTCGCGTGCGCCGGCGAGGACCGCGACCCGATCGACGACTACGGCCACGGGACGCACGTGGCGAGCACGATCGCCGAGTCGACGAACAACGCGAAGGGCCTGACCGGGCTGGCCTACGCCGCGACGATCATCCCGGTCAGGGTGCTCAACAAGTACGGCGACGGCGACGAGGAGTCGATCGCCGCCGGCCTGCGCTACGCGGCCGATCACGGCGCCCAGGTCATCAACCTCTCCTTCGAGTTCGGCACGTCGACGACGCGCGGGTCGCAGATCCCGAAGATCGCCGCCGCCGTCCGCTACGCGCGGCGCAAAGGCGCGCTCGTCGTCGCGGCCGCCGGCAACACGTCGTTCGATCGCGTCGCGTTCCCGGCTGGGCTGCCGGGCGTCGTGTCCGTCGGCGCGGTCACCGAGCACGGCTGCCTCGCCGACTACTCCAACACCGGCAAAGGCCTGGATCTGGTCGCGCCCGGCGGCGGTGAGGACGCACCGCTCATCGGCCAGCCGTCGTGCCGGCCCGACGACCCGGCGGGACGCTCGATCCTGCAACTCGGATTCACCCGCCGCAACCGCGCCTTCCGCTACCCGGCGAGCTACGTCGGCACGTCGATGGCGGCGCCCCACGTCTCCGCGACGGCGGCCATGATCATCGCCTCCGGCGTCCTGGGCAGGAAGCCCACGCCGGCAGCGATCGAGCGGCGCCTGAAGGCCACGGCGCATGATCTCGGCGCGCCGGGCCGCGACCGTCGCTACGGCGCCGGGATGATCGACGCCGGCGCCGCGACCGCGCGCTAGCCGCCGACGTGAGGTGTCTCATCCCCGGCGCATGAGCCGGCCGACGGCGCCCATCAGCTCGTCGGCCTGCTCGCCCGCGGCGTCGGGGCCGGAGCCCTCCCCCAGCAGGCAGTGGCGCGCGTGGCCGTCGAGCAGCCCGAGCGCGACCTTGTCCAGCGCGGCTTGGATCGCGCCGATCTGGGTCAGCACGTCGATGCAGTAGCGGTCGTCCTCCACCATCTTGGAGACGCCGCGCACCTGGCCTTCGATGCGGGCCAGGCGCTTGTTGAGCTGCTCTTTGGAGGCGGTGTATCCGCGTTCGGGCATCGGGCGGACAGCTTACCAGTTACCCCCGAGGGGTATCAGGCGGTGATCCGCTCTTCTTCGTGCAGGAGGAAGCCGGCGGCGTCGAGGACGTTGCGGTCGCGCAGGCGGGTCAGACGTTCCTGCGCCTCGAGGTCGGTCTCCCAGGCGGCGACGGCGGCGGTGTCCTCCATGCCGCTGAGGCCGTGGGTCTCCGGCTCGTCGTAGGCCTGGCGCAGCCACGCGAGATCGTCGGAGATGCGGCGCGGACGCTCGGCGCGGCCCGTTCCGGAATCCCAGGGATCGTCGCCGCCACGGCGCTCCGGCACGCCCTGCGGGCGGGTCAGTGCGACGGTCAGCGCGCCCAACCAATCGGGTTGCGAGGTCACAAGTTCCAGAACGGCCATGATCGAATTCTTACCCTTTCTCCTGCCGGTTCATGGCAGTTTTCCATTCAGGGCATCGACATACCGTTGCGCCGAGCGCCGGACGATGCCCTTCCCGTCGCGTGGGATGACCGTACCCCACCAGGCACCGTAGAGCCGATCGAACGCGAACGGCTCCAGCGCCGCCTCGATCGTACGGATCGCCGACTCGGGCAACGGGATGTGGTTCGGAAAGCTGTACATGAACGACACCCAGGCGCGATCGGGGATCACCTGGACGATGTCGCCGCACAGCAGATCGCCCTCGCGGTGCAGCACCGTCCCGCCCGCGAAGTGCCCGCCGCAGCGGATCAGCGTCAGCCCGTCGCCCAGCGAATGCGTGTCACCCGACCAGAACCGCAGAGCCGAATCGGGGCGCATCACCCACTCGCGATCGTCGGCGTGCAGCAGGACGGGACAGTCGAAGCGGTGCGCCCATTCGACCATCGTCGAGTAGTAGTGCGGGTGCGAGATCGCGATCGCGGCCAGGCCACCGCGGGCCTCGATCGCCTCCGCCGTCGCGTCGTCGAGCAGCGTGACGCAGTCCCACAGCACGTTGGACGAACCGTGCGGGACGAGCAGCGCGCGCTGGCCGATCGCGAAACCCGGCCGGGTCCCGATGCCGATCAACTCGCTGCCCTCGGGTTCGATCGCGTTGGTGTGATCGGCGCGCAGCGCCTCCAGCGTCGTCCATTTCTGGCCGTCGGCGGGGACGTACTGGCGCGGGTCCTCGCAGATCGGGCACGAGTCCCTCGGCCCGTCGAACTGCACGCCGCACGTGACGCAGATCGGTGACGACACGGCCCAATCGTGTCACGGTGGGTGCCGTGAGCACCCGGTTCATGGAGGCCAACAGCTTCCTTCTCCTCGCCCAGGCGCTGCTCGTCGCGCTCACCGGCGCCGGCGTGCCGGCCTGGATCAGACGCGCCTCGGGCCGCGGCTGGGCGCTGATCCTGCCGCTCTCGATCGCGGTCGTCGTCGCGGGCATCGAGCTCTTCCCGCAGATGGCCGACGGGCTGACCTGGATCGCGCTGATCCTGGTCCCGCCCGGCGCCGCACTGGCGCTGGGCTGGGCGCTGCACGGCGCGCGGCCGCCGCTGGCCCTGCTCGCCGTCCCGCTCTTCGCCCTGGCCTGGATCAGGACCGGGACGCTGGCCGGCGACGCGGCCGCCGCGCTGCTGACCGCGCTCAGCGCCGCGACGGTCGGGCGCCTGCTGGCCGGCGTCGTGCCGGGCGTGTGGCTGAAGGCCGGGATCGTCGCGATGGCGGCCGTCGACGCCGTCCTCGTCTTCGGCAACCAGCTGCAGGCGCCCAACGCCGTCCTCAACGCCGCGGTCCCGGTCCAGGGCGCGCCGCAGCTGCAGTACCTGGACCTGCACTTCGCGAGCATGGGCTACGGCGACGTCTTCGTCGCGGGCGTGCTGGGCGGCGTCCTCGCGGCCGAGGGCACCCGCCAGTGGCCGGTCGCGATGCTCGTGTTCGCGCTCTCGGCGTTGTGGGATCTTCTGTTCCTGCTGGACTCGATCAATACCCTCCCGGCGACCGTGCCGATCGCCGCTGCCCTGCTGCTCGTCGAAGCCCACTCGTGGATCACCCGCCGCCGCCCTGGTTTCTCACCGGCGAACTGATCGTCGTCCCCGCGCTGGTCAAGCCGCGCGCGCTCGGCGGCGTGATGCTGGCCGACTATCGGGCGGGGACGCTCGTCTACCGCGAGCTGATCGTGTTCTCGCACGCGACCGCGCGCGGGATGGTCGTGAGCCATATCTATGTCGACGACGAGCAGTCGCTGCAGGGCGGCCGCCAGGTCTGGGGCCTGCCGAAGGAGCTCGCGCAGTTCGAGTACTCGCCGACGCGGTTCGTCGCGCGACAGGGCGAGAACACGCTGCTGGAGGCCAGGATCCGCCGCCGCCCCGGCCGGCTCCCGCTGCTGATGCCCGCCCCGATCGTCAGCGACGCCGGCATGACGATCGGCCGCGCCAGAATCAACGCCGGCCCGGCGCTCGTCACGCTCGACGTGCCGCCGAGCAGCCCGTTCGCGTCGCTCGGTCTCTCCGGCACGCACCTCGCACTGGCCGGCGACGACATGCGGTTGACCATGCCGCCCCCGAGGAACTGAAGTCATGCGCCACAACCTCCGCCCCCTCTTCGATCGCGTCGTCGTGAAGGAGCTCGAACCGGACCGGATCCGCCAGTCCGGCCTGCTGGTCCCGTCCGGCTCGCACGAGCCGCCGCCGCAGCACGGCATCGTGCTGGCCGTCGGCCCCGGCCTGGACTGGTGGGAGCAGGCGGGGATCCGCATGCCCGTCTCACCCGGCGACCACGTCGTGTTCCCGGCCTCCGCGGGCGCCTGGGTCGAGGTCGACGAGGAGCGCCTGCTCGTCTGCCGCGTCGGCGAGCTGCTCGGCGTGCTCGAATCCGAGGCCGAGGTCACGGCGGCGTGATCGAGCTCGCCGACGGCCTCTGGCGCTGGACGCAGCGCCATCCCGACTGGCATCCACGTAGCGAGTTCGGCGCCGAGGTCGGGTGCTACGTCGCCCACGCGCGCGGCGGCACGGTGCTCGTGGACCCGCTGCTCTCCGACGACGACGTGGTCGCCGCGCTCGACGAGATCGTCACCGGCGCGGTCGTCGTCGCGGTCACGATCCCCTACCACGTGCGCGACTCGGCGGCCGCCGCGGCCCGCTGGGGCGGCGTGGTGAGCGGCCACCCGGACCTCGTCGGGCGGCTGCCGGAGGGCACGCCGTTCGCTCCCGAGCTCCCGCTCGGCCTGCGCTGGCACCCGCTCAAGCGCGGCAAGGAGCAGCCGCTCGAGCTGCCCGACCTGAAGGCGCTGGTGTTCGGCGACCGGATCGTCGGCGTCGACGGCGGCCTGCGCTACTGGTCGACGAACCCGATCACCGCCAAGCGCGCGGACCACTTCCACCGCATCACCGCCAAGGAACTGGCGCCGCTGCTGGAGATCGACGCCGAGCGCATGCTCGTCACGCACGGCGAGCCCGTGCTGCGAGACGGCCGCCGCGCGCTCGCGGAAGCGCTGGCCGCCGAGCCCTGGCATCACCGCAGCACGTCGCCGGCCACGATCGTGCCCGCGGCTCGCAGCTCGTCGAAGTAGCCCCCCGGCGGCCTCGGGCGCGACCGCAGCGGCGCGTAAGAGTTGGCTGGGGACTAGTGGCTGCGAGCGGCCATCGCGCGCCCCGCGTACTCCATCAGCTCCGGGTTCATCGCCCCGCGCGAGGCCTTTTCCGGCCCCTCCTCGGCGTACATCCGCTTCAGCGAGGCGGCGATCCCGGGATCGCCGCCCGTGAACGCCTCGATCAGCGCCTGCCAGCGCGCGGCCATCGCCTGCACGCGGGGGTCGCCGACGTCCGTTCCCGCGAGCCGCTCGGCGTCGAGCTCGGCGATCAGCTGCGCCCAGTCCTGTTGGGCCTTGCGCATCCCGCCCTCGCCCAGGTCGCTGCGGCGGGTCTCCAGCTGCTCGAGCTGCTCGGGCGTGTAGTACTGCTCCGACATGGTCATCACCTCGATGGCCTCGATGATCTGGTCCGTCGACGGTTCGCCGAGCCGGTCGAACGCGTCGAGGATGCCCCGCAGCCGCCGCCGGAGATCGCGCGTGTGCGCGAGTTCCTCCTCGACCCGGACCAGGTGCGCGGCGACCGCCGCGCGCAGGTCCGGGCCTTCGGTGGCGAGCGCCGCACCGACCGCGTCGAGCGAGAGCCCGAGGGCGCGGAGGGCGACGATCCGGTAGAGCCGCCGCACGTCCTCGGGCGAGTAGCGCCGGTGTCCCGCGGCCGAGCGCTCGGCCGGGGGCAGCAGCCCGATCTCGTCCCAGTGGTGCAGCGTGCGCACGGTCAGACCCGAGGCCGCGGCGAGCTCGCCCACGCTGAAGTCGGTGGTGGTCTGCATCCCGCCCGGCACGCTAGGGCCTCACGCTACGTGAGGTTCAAGCGATCTTGGCGCCCTGCCGCTCGGCGAACAAGTAGCGGACGCCGGTGAGCTGCTCCGAGACCGCCCACAGCCGCTTCGCCTGCGCCTCGTCCTGGGACTCGCCGTTGCCGCTCACGAAGGTCGGAGAGCCGACCGTCTCGAAGCGGCTGTCGGGGCCGAGATAGGCGCCGCCGGGGACGTCGGGCATCGTGGCGGCATACAGCGTCGGGAGCGCGCCATCGGCGCTGCTCTGCGCGAGGTAGCGCGTCGGCAGGGTCATGATCTTCTCCTGCAGCGTGGCGTTGCCGACCTTGGCGCCCTTGGAGTAGAGCTCGGTCGCGGCCCAGCCGGGATGCGCCGCGGCGCTCAGGAGCTTGGAGTCCGCCGCCGTCGCGCGCCGCTGGAGTTCGAACGCGAACATCAGGTTCGCCAGCTTGGAGGCGCCGTAGGCGGTCCACTTGCGGTACTTGCGCTCGCTCTGCAGGTCGTCCCAGCGCAGCTTGCCCATGCGGTGCATGTTGCTCGAGGCCGTGACCACGCGCGGTGCGTCGGCGTTCTCGAGCCGGCCGAGCAGCAGCCCGGTGAGCGCGAAATGCGCCAAGTAGTTGGTGCCGAACTGGAGCTCGAAGCCGTCGGTGGTCGTGCGGTAGGGCGTCGCCATCACGCCCGCGTTGTTGAGCAGGAGGTCGATCCGATCCGGCGCCGCCTCGGCGAAGGCCCGGACGGACGCGAGGTCTGCGAGATCGAGCGAGCGCAGGTCGTACTGCCCATCCGGCACTTGGGCGCGCATGCGGGCGAGCGCGTCCTCCCCGCGCCGCGGATCTCGGCACGCGAGGATCACCTCCGCCCCTACCCGACCCAGCTCGAGCGCGGCGTGGAAGCCGAGCCCGCTGTTCGCGCCCGTGACGACGGCGACGCGGCCGTCCTGACGGGGAATATCAGCGGTCGTCCATCTGGCCATGGGCAACGATAACCCGAAAGATCAGGACGGTGGCCCCAATTCGACGAGGCTCGCACTAGTGTGCCACGCGGTGACTGAGCCCAACGCCTTCACCGGAGCGGTGCTGGACCGCGCAGGCGATTCCCGCCGCCGCGACCCCGATTGGATCGCCGAGCAGCGAGCCCATCCTGGCGCGCGCGCAATCGTCGCGGGTGACCGCGGGCTGCGGATCGCCGGCCGCCGGCTCGAGCTCGTTCCGCTCGCCGAGCTCGACGGCGCCGTGCCGCTGCTGCTGGGCATCGACGCCGAAGGTCCGGTGTTCGCGGTCGACGAGGACCCGCCGCGCGAGGGACGCGTGCCGATGGTCGGCTCCGGCGGTGTCCGCGGCGAGCCGCCCGAGGGCTCCGGCGGCGAGCGGCTTTCGTTGCGCCAGGCGGCGGCCGTCCTGTCGCGCTCCGAAGGCGGTCTGGTCGCGTACGCCGCGGCGCTGCTGAACTGGCACCGGCGGCACCGTTTCTGCGCCGCCTGTGGGCGCGAGAGCGACCTCGTCGAGGGCGGCCTCACGCGCCTGTGCCCGAACTGCGGCGCCGAGCATCACCCGCGGACCGACCCGGTCGTGATCATGCTCGTCACCGACGGCGCCGACCGGCTGATGCTCGGCCGCCAGGCGAGCTGGCCCGGCGGGCGCTACAGCGCGCTCGCGGGGTTCGTCGAGCCGGGCGAGGCGCTCGAGGAGGCCGTCGCCCGCGAGGTGCTTGAGGAATCGGGCGTCGTGGTCGGCCGGCCGCGGTACGTGGACTCGCAGCCGTGGCCGTTCCCGGCATCGCTGATGCTCGGCTTCTCCGCGCCCTATGCCGGTGGTGAGCCACGCGTGCTCGACAACGAGTTGCAGGACGTGCGCTGGTTCGAGCGCGCCGAGCTCGAGGAGGCTTCGAGGGCCGAGGACAACGAGGACTGGGGCACGCCCGGCGACCCTGGCGGGCCGCTGCGGCTGCCGCCGAGCCTCGCGATCGCGCGTCGGCTCATCGATGCCTGGTTGACCGACTGACGCACCTCGCCTACGCTTGATCAGGCGTGTCCCTGGAGGGCTGGATCTTCATGGTTGGGCTCCGCGTCTTCGACGTCGGGGCTCTCGTCGTGTGGCTGGTGTGGTTCTTCCGCCTGCGCGACGACGATGACGATGGCGACGACGACGGTCGCCGCGGAAAAGGCGGCGGGAGCGAGCCCGAGGAGCCCACCGGCCCCGGCGGCCTCAAGCTGCCGCTGCCGGAGTCCCAGCCGTGGCACTCGCGCCGCCGCGATCACGGCGGCGACCGGCGCGGGACGCCGCTCCCGACGCGTCGCACGGCGCCGCACCGCGCGCCGATCCGCACGCGTCATCGCTAGGACAATCCGCGTTCAGGCGTCGTCTTCTTCTTCGTCCTCGTCGGAGTAGATCTTCACGATCTCGCCCCAGTCGCCGGTGCGCTCGTCGAGCGCGATGAAGTCCTCGTCGTCGCGCTCGAGGATCGTGCCGTCCGTCTCGACGTAGAGGACGATCCGCTCGCCGGGGAGCTGATCGAGGTCCGCGTCGGCATGCTCCTGGGGATCGACCGCGAACGCCCGCACGCGGGCGATCGGCAGCGGGTTGGAGCCATCGTCGGCGACTCCGGTCAGCAGCAGCGCCCACGCGACCGCGAGCACCGGGCTGTCGGTGACGCGTGTGCGGTCCTCGATCCAGCCGACCGGTCCGCCGCCATTGCCGTCGTCACCGAAGGCCTCGGTCCGGGCGACGACGAAGAAGTTCGCGTCGGCGCCGAGATCGGGCGGATCGAACTCCGTGAGGAACTCCCGTGTGATGAGCATCGCGACGGGCGTTCTACCAGCCGAGTGTGCCGGGACCGCCTTTGAAGGGACCGACGAGGTCGGCCGTGATCCAGCCGCCGTAGAAGTCGCCCGCCTGCGCCTGGACGCGCTCGTCGTCCAGCCAGGCGGCGTCGACGCGGCCCGGATAGAAGGAGACGAAATCGCGCAGCACCTCGTAGCCGGGCGACGGGTCGGGGTAGGTCCACCCCACCGAGCGCACCCCGTTCGCGTCGAGATAGCGCGCCGTCCCCTTGAACTCGCACCAGGAGGTGCGCGCGGTGCCCGGCGTCAGGCCGTGCAGGTCCTCGGGCGGCACGTAGATGGCCGGCGGGTGGCTCGTTTCCAACACCCGCAGCGCGCGGGTCGAGTCGGCCAGCACGACGCCGCCGAGCACGACGCGGACCCGCCGGGTGCACGGCTCGACCGCGGGCGGCCGCGGATAGTCCCAGACGTTCTCCACATCGCTGGTACGGGCTTCGTTCCACATTTGCTCAGTTCCGGGTTCAGGGCGCCCAGTCCGGGCCGCGCAGCAGCACCTGGGCCTTCGTCCGCCAGCCGCGGGCGGCGCGGACGTCGCGGAAGAGCGCGATGTACTCGTGGAAGGCGACGCGGACCGGGTGGAAGGTCTCGAGCTGGGTCGTGAGGCCGTAGCGGACGCGCTCGTCCTCGGGCTCCCAGGTGCCGAAGATGCGGTCCCAGACGATCAGGATGCCGCCGTAGTTCTTGTCGAGGTACTGGTGGTTGGAGCCGTGGTGGACGCGGTGGTGCGAGGGCGTGTTGAAGATGCCCTCGACCCAGCGCGGGAGCCGCTTGATGCGCTCGGTGTGGATCCAGAACTGGTAGATCAGCGACCAGGCCTGGGCGAGCAGCACCATCCAGACCGGGAAGCCGAGCAGCGGCAGCGGCAGCCAGAACGGGAAGTAGGTCATCGGGACCCAGGTCTGGCGCAGCGCGGTCGAGAGGTTGTAGTGCTGCGAGGAGTGGTGGACGACGTGGCTGGCCCAGAAGACGCGGCTCTCGTGCGAGACGCGGTGGAACCAGTAGTAGGCGAGGTCGTCGGCGAAGAACAGCGCGATCCAGGTCAGCGGGTTGTGGGGATCCAGGCGCAGCGGCGTCAGCTCGTAGGCCGCGGCGTAGATCGCGACGACGACGAGCTTCCAGACGACGTTGATCACGACGTTGCCGATCCCCATCGACAGCGAGGTCCCGGTGTCGCGTAGGTCGTAGCCCAGCTCATCGTCGTCGTCGCCGAGATGCCGGTAGGAGACGTATTCGGCGACGAGCAGCAGCACGAAGACCGGGATCGCGTAGTAGAGGACCTCGGCCATCAGTCGGCGGGGATCGAGCGTTCGAGGAGATCGCGGGCGATCGAGTGGGCCGTGTCGGCGTCGCCGCCGGCGACCGCGGCGGCGAGCGCGCGGATCGCCGCGTCGTCGCGCAGCTCGCCGGCCACCGCGTCGGCCTTCACGGAGGCGATCCGCTGGCGCGCGACGAGCGTCGTCAGCGCCAGCCGGTAGGCGATGTTGTCGGCGCCGTCGACGATCTCGTCCCAGAGGACCTCGTAGTGCGCGTTGCGCGCGGCGAGGTCATCGACGGCGACCAGCGCCTCGGCGCGCGCCTGCAGTTGGGCCCGCAGCGCGGCGTCGGCCCGCTGGGCGCAGCGGCGCGCGGCGTCGGCGCCGATGCAGGCGCGCATCTCCATCGCCGCCCGCGGGGCGTGCAGCGCGCCGGGCGCGTCGCCCTCGGCGGCGACGTCGAGCAGCAGCTCGAGCCCGCCATGGTGGCGCCAGTCGCGGACGCGCGTCGCGCCGCCCTGGCTGATCGAGACCAGGCCCGCCTGCTGCAGGCGCTTGAGCGCCTCGCGCACGGCGTGACGGCTGGTCTCGAGCTCCTCGCTCAGCCGGCGCTCGGACGGCAGCGCGTCGCCCGCGGCGTAGCGGCCGGAGAGGATCTCGGCGCGAAGCTGGGCGTGGATCTGGCTTGACACCGTACTGGTTGGACCAGTCATCACGACTGGTTATACCAGTGCCAACGCAGCTCAGCCGCTGAGGTCCGCCGCCGTCAGCTGACCGGCGTAGGGCCCGCGGCCGGTGAGGTTCGCGGCGCCCGCGCGGGCGGCGAAGGCGAGCGCGGCATCGATCTCGTAGCCCGCGCCGAGTGCGTAGGTGACGCCGGCCGCGAAGGTGTCGCCGGCGCCGTACTCGTCCACGAGCGGGCCTGGGAGCTCCGCGGCCTTGAACGTGCCCTCGCGCTGCTCGGCGCCATGCCAGGTCCCGCCCTCCTTGCCGGCGGTCGTGACGACCAGCGCCGGCGCGGGGTCCAGAGCGTCCGGATCGAGCTGCTCGAGCCGGTCCTTGCCGCTGCCGACGAGCGCGTCGATCTGAATCCCGCTCAGCGACTCCGCGGCGCGCGGCGTGGCGACCAGCAGCCGTGCGCGGCGTGCCTCGCGCATCGCGGCGGCGTCGCCGCCGGAGACGAAGACGGCTTCGGCGCCGTCCAGGCGCTCCCACGGGAGGTCGTCGCCGCCGTCAGGCGCGTGGCGCTCGCCGACGACCGAGATCGTGCGCTCGCCGTTGTCGTCGAGGTGGACGAAGCCCCAGCGCTGCATGCCCTCGCGCGGGGCGGCGTGCACGCGGACGCCGAGCTCCGTCAGCCGCGCGGCGGAGCGGCGGCCGCGCTCGTCGTCGCCGAGGGCGGTGAAGAAGTCGACGTCGCCGGAGAGCTTCGCGAGCTGGACGGCGACGACCGCCGCGCTGCCCGCGACCTCGGAGAACCACTCCGTGGCGTCGATGATCTCGCCCGGCTCCGGCACGTGCGAGAAGCGCCCGAACTCGATCCACTCGACGTGGCCGACGACGGCGAAACGGGTCATGCGCGCAGCTTCGCCTCCGCGAACTCGCGCATGCCGGCCTCGAAGTCCTCGCTTGCGCGGAAGCCGAGCTGCGTCGTCGCGCGCTGCGGCGAGGCGAAGACGTGGCGGACGTCGCCCGCGCGCCACTCGCCCGTGATCTCAGGAGGCAGTGACGGGTCGACGGCGCGGGCGAGCGCGGCGGCCATCTCCCCCACGCTGCGCGGCGTCCCGCTGGCCACGTTGAAGGCTCCGGGCGTGCCCGCCTCGAGCGCGCGCAGGTTGGCGGCGGCGACGTCGCGTACGTGGACGAAGTCCCGGCGCTGCCCTCCATCCTCGAAGACGCGCGGGGCGCGCCCGGCGGCGAGCGAGGAGCGGAAGATGCTCGCGACGCCGGCGTAGGGGGTGTCACGCGGCATCCGCGGACCGTAGACGTTGTGGTAGCGCAGGGCGGTGACGGCGGCACCGGTCTCGCGGGCGAAGGCGGTGCACAGGTGCTCCTGGGCGACCTTCGTGGCGGCGTAGACGTTGCGCGGATCGAGCGGCGCGTCCTCGGGGACCGCCTCGGGCACCAGATCGCGGCCGCACTCGGGGCAGGGCGGCTCGAAGCGTCCGTCGTCGAGGTCCGCGGCGGCGCGCGGGCCGGGCCGCACGAGCCCGTGCTCGGGGCAGCGGTAGCGGCCCTCGCCGTAGACGACCATGCTCGAGGCGAGCACCAGCGTCCCGCTGAAGCGCCGCGCGGCGAGCGCGCGCAGCAGGATCGCGGTGCCGAGGTCGTTGTGGGACACGTAGTCGGCGATGTCGTCGAGGTCGACGCCGAGGCCGACCATCGCCGCCTGGTGGCTGATCGCCGACACGCCGTCGACCGCCCGGGCCGCGACGTCCGGATCGCGCACGTCGCCTTCGATGTAGGTGGCGCGCGGGTCCAGGTAGTCGGGCCGCTCGCGGTGGGCGGCCTCGAGCAGCATGTCGAGCACGCGGACCTCGTGGCCGCGCTCCAGCAGGGCGTCGACGACGTGCGAGCCGATGAAGCCGGCGCCACCGGTGACGAGGATCGGGCCGGGCACGGCGCGCCAGGCTATAGCGTCCGCGCTCGTGACGGACGTGATCCTGCCCGTGCTCAACGAGCGCGAGGCCCTTCCCTGGGTGTTGGAGCGGATGCCCGAGGGCTACGCGGCGCTGGTCGTCGACAACGGCTCGACCGACGGCTCGGGTGAGCTCGCGGCCTCGCTCGGCGCGCGGGTCGTGGTCGAGCCCGTGCCTGGCTTCGGCGCTGCGTGCTTCGCCGGCCTGAGCGCGGCCGAGAGCGACATCGTGTGCTTCATGGACTGCGACGCGTCCTTCGATCCGCGCGACCTGCCGCTCGTCGCCGACCCGGTGCTCGCCGGCACCGCCGACCTGATGCTCGGTGCGCGCCGCCCGACGGCGCGCGGCGCGTGGCCGTTGCACGCGCGGGCGGCCAACACGGCGCTGGCGTTCGAGCTGCGCCGGCGCACCGGCGTTCCGCTGCGCGATCTCGGGCCGATGCGAGCTGCGCATCGTCAGGCGCTGCTCGATCTCGGCATCGAGGATCGCCGCTTCGGCTGGCCGCTGGAGATGGTGCTGCGCGCGGCCGCGGAGGGCTGGAGGATCCGCGAGGTCGGTGTCGGGTACCACCCGCGGGAAGGACGGTCGAAGGTCACCGGCACGATTCGCGGTACCGTCCGGGCCGTGCAGGACATGACGAGAGTCTTACGATGAAGTCACCGAAGGACTGATCCGGATCGCTCTTGGGCACGCTACTGATTCTGTGGACCCAGCATTGATCGTGATCGCCAAGGCGCCGGTCCCCGGGCGGGTCAAGACGCGGCTCTGCCCACCCTGCACGCCGGCCCAGGCGGCCGGCCTCGCGCAGGCGTCGCTGGAGGACACGCTCGACGCCGCGGCGCGCTCGACCCGCGCCGGGCGGCGGGTCGTCGTACTCGACGGGGAGCCCGGTTGTTGGCTGCCCGACGGTTTCGAGGTCATCGCCCAGCGCGGCGATGGGCTCGAGGAGCGCCTCGCCGCCGCCTTCGCGGACGTCGGCGAACCGGCCTTCCTGGTCGGCATGGACACCCCGCAGCTGACGCCCGAACTGCTCGACGCAGGGCTGGAGGCCGTCACGGAAGGCGATTCGGTGTTCGGCGCCGCGCTCGACGGCGGCTACTGGGCGATCGGGCTGCGCACCCCGGACGCCGCGGTCTTCGCCGACGTGCCGATGAGCAGTTCGCGCACCGGCGCCGTCCAGCGTGCGCGGCTGGCGCTGCTCGGCCTGCACCCGGCGATCCTGACGCCGCTGCGGGACGTCGACACCTTCGAGGACGCGCTGGCCGTCGCCGCCGCCGCGCCCGAGACGCGCTTCGCCGCCGCCGTCGCCGAGATCACGGTGCTGGCCGCATGACCGCGCTCGACGATCTCCCACTCGAGCACCAGCGCTTCGAGCGCGCCGCGGCGCCGCCGCTTCCCGCCGACGCGCTCTACGGGCACCTGCTCGCCTCCGCCGCGCAGCATCTGCTCGGGACCGGACCGGCGCCGAGTGCACGGCTGCGACTGGCCGACGGCCGGTCCGAGCACCTGCCGCTCGATCGCTGGCTCGCTCCCGCCGACGCCGTCGACGAACTGATCCTCGCCGACGTCGAGGCGCCGGTGCTCGATCTCGGCTGCGGCCCCGGCCGCCATCTCGCCGCGCTGCGCGCCGCCGGCAAGCACGGGCTCGGCGTCGACCTCTCGCCGGTCGCGGTCCAGCTCGCGCGCGATCGCGGCGCGAACGCGATCAACGGCTCGCTGTGGTCGCAGGTGCCGAACGCGGGAGTCTGGCGCACGATCCTGCTGCTGGACGGCAACATCGGGATCGGCGGCGCGCCGATCCTGCTGCTGCGGCGCGCGGGAGAGCTGCTCGCGCGCGGCGGCTCGATCCTCGTCGAGACCGACCCGCCGGGTACGCCCACGCACCGCATCCGCGTCCGCCTGGAGGCGTCGGGCGTCGTCTCGGAATGGTTCCGCTGGGCGCGCGTCGGGGTCGACGGCGTCGCCGGGATCGCGGCACCGGCGGGGTTCGTGGTCGACGGGGTCCGCTCACTCGCGGGCCGCACGTTTGTAACGCTCAGACGCATCTAAGGACCAGGCTTCAATGCTCCCCGCTCCCCCAGGCCCGTTCCGACCGGGTTTCTGGCGCTCCCCGCTGCGCGGCCCGTGGCTGACCGCCGCGCTCGGCTCCGTCCTGCTCGTGCTGATCACGATCGTCGCGACGACCGGCTTCCTCTCGCACGCCGCGTACATGCCGAACCTGCCCGGCAACGCGATCGTGCCGAAGGACCGCGACGTGCCCCTGATCGCCTCGTTCTTCAACTGGCCGACCGGCCCGAGCTGGCTCTACGCCCTGACGCAGGGGCTGCATACGAACGTCGGTCTGGTCGCGATCCCGTTCCTGCTCGCGAAGCTCTGGTCGGTCATCCCGAAGCTGTTCACGTTCCCGCCGGTCAAGAGCCCGGCGGAGGGCGTCGAGCGGCTCTCGATCGCGCTGCTCGTCGCGAGCGCGGTCTTCGAGCTCGCCACCGGCGTGATGAACGCCCAGTACTGGTACCCGTTCAAGTTCAACTTCGTCGTCGCGCACTACTACGGGGCGATCGTGTTCGTGGCCTCGCTGGCGCTGCACGTGATCGTCAAGCTGCCCGTGATCGCGCGTGCCTACCGCGAGCGCGGCGTGCTGAAGCCGCTGCGCGACAACCTCGAGAACACCAAGCCGGAGCCGGCGGGCGAGCTCGTGACGACCAACCCCGCCGCGCCGACGATCTCGCGCCGCGGACTCTTCGCCTTCGCCGGCGCGGGCGCCGGGCTCCTGCTGGTGGCCAACGCCGGGCAGTCGATCGGCGGTCCGGTGCGCAAGCTGGCCTTCTTCGCGCCGCGCCGGGAACTGGCCGAGGGCGACTTCCCGGTCAACAAGACCGCGGCCGCCGCGCGGATCAAGCCGGAGCAGACCGGCGAGGCGTACCGGCTCGTGCTGCGTCACGGCGACAGCGAGGTCTCGCTGACCCGCGACGAGCTGCTCGCGCTCCCGCAGCGCACGGCGCGGCTGCCGATCGCCTGCGTCGAGGGCTGGTCGACGACGCAGGAATGGACCGGCGTGCCGCTGGCGCTGCTGGCCGAGCGGGCGGGCGCCCCGGGCGCCAGCGAGGTGCTCGTCGAGTCGCTGCAGGAGGCCGGCGTCCTGCGCCGCGCATCGCTGACGGGCGGCCAGATCGCGGCCAAGGACTCGCTGCTGGCATTGAAGGTCAACGGCGCCGACCTCTCGATGGACCACGGCTACCCGGCGCGCGTGATCGTCCCCGCGCTGCCCGGCGTGCACAACACGAAATGGGTCGGCCAGATGACCTTCAAGGCGGCATGATGCGCGAGCGCTACGGGGCTTCCCCGATCCACCTTCTCGCCCACCTCGCCCTGCTGCCGATCGTGGCCTGGGCGCTGCTGCAGGTGCTCGACTTCCGGGCCGCCTCCAACGTCGTGCTGTGGCTGGTCGGCGCGGTCATCCTGCACGACCTGATCCTGCTGCCCGCCTACTCGCTGCTGGACCGCGTCGCCCGCGAGGCCACGGGCAGCGCCGTCAACTACGTGCGCGTGCCGGCGGGTCTCTCGCTGCTGCTGCTGATGGTCTTCTGGGGCACGATCGGCGGCAAGGGCAGCGGCGCCTTCCACGCCACCAGCGGGCTCTCCTACGAGGGGTACTTCTCGCGCTGGCTGCTCGTCACCGGGGTGATGTTCGCGCTCTCGGGCGTCGTCTACCTGGTGCGCGGTCGCGGGACCGGCCGGTTGCCCGCCGCGTAGTCGACCACTTCGTGTGTCCGGTCGAGCTCGATCCTCAGTCGGCGGTCCGCCTTGTCGAAGGCGATCGCGTACGGTCCGCCGATCACGTGGACTCGGCGGATCAGCTCGAAGCGCGGACGCAGATGGAAGACCAGCAGCGCGTCGCCGAGCGTGTCGGTGACGTACAGCAGTTGATCGCCGTCGGTCGCCAGGCCCACCGGGCCGATCCCCGCACCCGTGCTCCCGAGCCGCTTCAGCGTCCGCGCGTCGTAGACGTCGAGCGCCCGCTCGCGCCCGCTGAGCACCGCGACCTTCGCGCCCTTGTCGAGCAGCGCCACCGCCGTCGGCTCCCGGCCGGTCCTGGCCGACGCCAGGACCTTCCCGCCCTCGCGGACCTCGAGCCGGTCGTGTTGACGGTCGACCGCGTACGTCTTCGCCCCATCGCTGACCTGCGCGGCCGACGGGACCGCCCCGGCCGGCGCGGGCAGCTCAGCGGCGCTCTCGGAGCCACATCCGGCCAGAGCGCCCACCACGAGGATCAGCGCTAGCCGATGCACACCTCGAAGATAAAGGGCCAGGCCCTTCATCTACGCGCGCTGCCGTGGATTGGCGCCCTGGTGGCGTTCGCCACCGTTGCCGTGGGGCTGACGCTGGACGGGACGGGGACGCAGCTCGGCGTTCCGCATCCGCCGTTCATCGGCGCCTGGGGGCCGCGGGCGAACCTGTGGCTCGTCGTCGCGGTGCCGTGCTTCGCCGGCGCCGTCCTGCTCGTTCCGACGCTGCTGCGCGCGCGGCCCGCCGTGCTCGCCGTGGCGCTGTTCGTCCTCACGCTGGTCCTCCGGCTCACGCTGAACTTCGCGCGCTTCGGGACGGGGCACCTCGACCGGGCGCTGACCGTCGGCGCGCGCGGCGAGGGCAAGAACGAGTACCTGCCGTCGCTCGCGGCGTTCGACTACGGCCCGCGCTTCGTGCTCGACCGCTTCGCCGAGCTCGTGCCCGCGTTGCCGGTGCACTCGGCCGGCCATCCCCCGGGCCTGCTGCTGACGATGCACTACCTGAGCCTGGACACGGCGCCCAGGCTGGCCTGGTTCTGCATCGTCGTCGGGGCGCTGAGCGCGCCGCTGACCTACGTGCTCGCACGCAGGCTCTTCGAGGAGAACGTCGCGCGTGTCGCCGGCGTGCTCGCCGCGTTCTCGCCCGCGATGCTGCACTTCGGCGCGACCTCGGCCGACGCGGTCTACCTGACGCTCGGCCTGCTCGCGGCGATCCCGCTGCTCTCGCCACGGCCCCGGATCCGGCTGCTCGGCGCGCTGGTGCTCGCCGTCGTCTCGCTCTTCGCGTGGTCGCTGCTGGCGATCGCGGCCTGGGCGACGGTGCTCGTGCTCGCCCGCGACGGCTTGAAGCCCGCGATCAAGCTCGCGCTGCTCACCGGCGTCGTCCTGCTCGCGTTCCACGCGCTGTTCGCGCTCGCCACGGGCTTCGACCCGCTCGGCACGCTGCACGCCACCTCGCGCGTCTACGAGGTCGGGATCGCATCGCGGCGGCCGTACGCGTACTGGCTGTTCGGGTCGCCGACGGCGTTCCTGCTGATCCTCGGCGCGCCGATCGCGTGGCTCGCACTCGCCCGGCTCGCGCAGGGCGCACCGGAGGCGCTCGCGATCGCGGCGGTGATCGCGATCTCCTGCATCCTCGGGTTCACCAAGGCCGAGACTGAGCGGATCTGGCTCTTCCTGGTGCCGCTGGTGATCCTCGCCGCCGCCCCGCTGGTCCGCCGCCCGCGTGGGCTGGTGGCCGTGCTGGCGCTGCAGGCCGTGGTCTACGAGCTGCTCTTCGACACGCTCTGGTGAGCGAGCTCCGGGCTGCGCCCGGCGAGGAACTTCACGTCGATCCACGGCGTCCAGTGCGCGACGTACGCGTCGTCGAGCCGGAGCGCGTCGAGTTCCGCCGCATCGGCGAGGACGCGCTGCGCGGGACCCGTCAGGCCCGGTGCCAGCAGCCGCCGCGGGCCGGTGTGCCCGGCGTCGGTCCCCGGCGGCAGCGCGCGTGGCCCGACGAAGCTCAGGCGCCCGCGCAGCACCGTCAGCAGCAGTGGCAGCTCACGCGCACCCGCGCGCTCCAGCGCGTGTCCGAACGCGCCGCCCGGCAGCTCGCGAAAGCGGGTGAGGACGATCGGGCGGCCGTTCTTGCCGAGCCGCCGGCGCCGCTCGATCAGGCCGTCGCCCGCGAACGCGAGCAGCAGCAGGACCATCATGAACAGCGGCACGAGCACGACCACCATCACGAGTGCCAGCAGCACGTCGCCGAGGCGCTTGAACACGAGCGCGACACGGGCGTACGGTCTTGCGAGCCGCGCGGCGGCCCGCTCCACGTCCGGTGACCGGTCTTCTTTGCGCTCCATCGCTTGGGTCGACACAGCCCTCCCCTCGGGGAATCACTCGGCACGATCCCAGATGCGGACCCCTTACGGAAGCCGTACCCAACGAATGTTCCAGGCGGGTTCGCGCGGCGGCGCGGCTCGTCCGTGGAGGACGAGGCTCAGGTGTCGGTGCGGTCGACCATCACCGAGGTCGCTTTGACGGCCGCCGTCGCGGCCACGCCCGGCGCCAGCCCGAGCTCCTCGACCGCGTCTCGGGTGACCGCCGCGACCAGCCGGAACGGGCCGGCCTCGATCTCCACCAGCGCCATCACACCGTCGACCTCGACCGAGCGGATGATGCCCGGGAAGCGGTTGCGCGCGCTGAGGTGGTGGCCGGTCTGGCGTCGCCGCGGCGTCGCCGACAGGCGCTCGACCTCCTCGGACGGGACCAGGCGCCGGTTGCGCGCGTCGCGGGTGGTTCGCAGCTTGCCGGCGCGATCCCAGCGCCGCAGGGTGTCGGCGCTGACGCCGAGCGCGCGCGCCGCCTCGCCGAGGGTCAGGTCCGCCACGGGGCGGAGTCTGGCAAAACGCCCTCGACCCGGCGCTCACCCTCGGGCGTGAGCTCGACCTTCCAGATCGGCGCCTGGGCCTTCACGCGATCGATCAGGGCTCTTGCCCCTTCGAAGGCCTCGCCGCGGTGGGCGGCCGAGGCGGCAACGATCACCGACGGCTCGCTGAGCGGGACGCGCCCGGTGCGGTGCACCAGGGCGACCGCACACAGTCCGTGGCGCTCGGCCTCCTCCTCGCCGATCGCCTGCAGCTTCTCGCGCGCCATCTTGACGTAGGCCTCGTAGTCGAGCGCCTCGACGTCGCGGGTGACGCCCTCGAAGCAGACGACGGCGCCGGCACGCGTGTCGCGGACGGCCGCGGCGACCGTTGCCAGGTCCAGCGGCTGGTCGGTGATCGCGACGAGCCGCACCGGCCCGGCACCGCCGCTGACCGGCGGGATCAGCGCCACCTCGTGGTCGGCGCGGACCGGCGCATCGGCAGGCGCGTACTCACGGTCGAGCGCCACGATGCACTGCCCGGGCTGCAATCCCATGGCCGCGAGCACGTCGCCCGCGCGCGCATCGTCGGGCAGATCGAGCTCGACATGGTCGGCCCCGGCACGCTCGCGCAGGCCGGCGAAGAGCCGTACGGAGATCCTCACGCCGGGGATCCTAGAGACAGGCAATACCATTGACACCAGTGGACGGAGCATTGACGCACCTGGACGCCGCCGGAAACGCTCGTATGGTCGACGTGAGCGCCAAGGACGAGACCTCGCGCTGGGCCCGCGCCCGCGCCGTGGTGCGGATGTCGCCCGATGCCGCGGCCCGCGTGGCCGCCGGTGACGCGCCGAAGGGCGATGTCGCCACGGTCGCCCGGATCGCCGCGATCCAGGCCGCGAAGCGCACCGACGAGCTGATCCCGCTGGCGCATTCCCTGCCTCTGACGGTCGTCGAGCCGACAGTCATCGTCGATCCGGTCAATGGCACCGTGACGCTCGTCGCCGAGGCCCGCACGAGCGCCCGCACCGGGGTCGAGATGGAGGCGATGGTCGCCTGCAGCATCGGCGCGCTGGCCGTCTACGACATGGTCAAGGGGATCGAGCCCGGCGTCGTGATCGAGCGCATCGAGCTGCTCGACAAGACCGGCGGGAAGTCGGACTTCCACCGCCCATGAAGCGCGCCCAACTCGTCGACGGGCACGGTCGCGACATCGGCGACGTGCGGATCTCGGTCACCGACCGCTGCAACTTCCGCTGCCAGTACTGCATGCCCGCCGAGGGCCTGCCGTGGCTGGATCGCGAGGACATCCTCAGCTACGAGGAGATCCATCGCGTCGTGACGCTGCTGGCGTCGATGGGCGTGCACGACATTCGCCTCACCGGCGGCGAGCCGCTCGCGCGCCGCGAGCTGTGGAAGCTCGTCGAGCTGCTGAGCCCGGACGAGAACGTCCACGACCTCTCGCTGACGACCAACGGCTACCTGCTCGAGCGCCAGGTCGAGAAGCTCGTGCGCGCCGGCCTGCGCCGCGTCAACGTCTCGCTCGACGCGCTCGCGCCCGACCGCTTCTTCCAGCTCACGCGCCGCAACTCGCTGGCGCAGGTGCTCGCGAGCCTCGCGGCGGCGGAGAAGTACCCCGAGCTGCGGCCGATCAAGGTCAACGTCGTCGCGCTCAAGGACTTCACCGAGGACGAGGTCGTGCGCTTCGCCGAGTTCGCCCGCAAGCACCCGTACGAGGTGCGCTTCATCGAGTTCATGCCGCTGGACGGCGATCGCAACTGGTCGCGCGACCGCGTGCTGCCCAACGCCGAGGTGCGGCGGCTGATCCACGCCGCCTATCCCCTGAAGGATCTCGGCCGCGAGCGCCACGGCACGTCGCGGCGCTGGGAGTTCGCCGACGGCCAGGGCTCGATCGGCTTCATCTCCCCCGTCACCGAGCCCTTCTGCGGCGACTGCAACCGGATTCGCGTCACGGCCGAGGGCAAGCTGCGCACCTGCCTGTTCTCGATGACCGAGACCGACCTGCGCGGCCCGCTGCGCTCCGGCGCGACCGACGACGACCTCGAGCAGCTCATCCGCGCCGCGGTGTGGGAGAAGGAGCTCAAGCACCACGTCAACGACGAGGGCTTCGTGCAGCCGCTGCGGACCATGTCGCAGATCGGCGGATGAAGGACTTCGAGGAGGCGCTCGCACTCGTCTTCGAAGGGCTCGTGCCCGTTGGAGGCGAGGACGTGACGCTGCGTGAGGCCGCTGGACGCGTGATCACGGCGCCCGCGCACGCCGCGATCGACCTGCCGCCGTTCGATCGGACGGCGATGGACGGGTTCGCCGTGCGTTCGGCCGATGTGCATCCTGGCGCGGAGCTGCGGGTGATCGGCGACCTCGCCGCCGGCGGCCCGACGGTGACCGTCTCGCCCGGGACCGCGGCCCGGATCTCGACCGGCGCGGCGATCCCGGCGGGCGCGGACTCGATCCTGCGTGTCGAGGACGCCGAGGTGAGCAACGGGAGCGTGGTCGCCGCCGTCGTGGTTCGCCCCGGGCTGCACGTGCGCCGCCGTGGCGAGGACCTGCACGCCGGCGACGTGCTCTCGCGCCCCGGCGACGTCCTGACCCTGCCTCGGTTGTCCGCTCTGGCGTCGGCGGGCGTGGCGTCCGTCGCGGTCCACCGCCGCCCGCGCCTGGATCTCTTCGTGACCGGCAACGAGCTCCTCGAGCCGGGCGCGCCGCCCGAACCGGGCAAGATCTACGAGTCCAACGGGCTCACGATCGGCCTGCTGGCCGAGGCCGCAGGTGCATCGGTCGTGCGCCATCCGGGTGTGGCCGACGACTTCGAGGCGACGCGCGAGGCGGTCGAACGCGGCCTGGAGGGCGACATCCTCGTCGTCTCCGGCGGTGTCTCGGTCGGCCCGCACGACCACGTCAAGCCCGCCTTCGAGGCCTGCGGCGTCGACGAGGTCTTCTGGCGGATCCGGATCAAGCCGGGCAAGCCGCTCTGGTTCGGCCGCCGCGGGAAGACGCTGGTCTTCGGCCTCCCCGGCAACCCGTTGTCGGCGATCGTCGGCATGGCGCTCTTCGTCGTCCCCGCGATACGCCGCCTGAGCGGCGAGAGCAGCGCCGGTCCGCGCTTCGAGCGCGGCCGCCTCGGCGAGCCCGCCGGCCCGTCCGACGGCCGCACCACGTTCCTGATCTCCAAGCTCGTCCCCGATCCGGAGGACGGGGTGCTGGTGGCGTATCCGACGGAGCGCCAGGGCTCGCACATGACCGGCGCACTGGGCGAGAGCGACGGCTTCGTGGTCGCCCCCCACGGCTCGGGTCCGCTCTCCGCGGGCACCGAAGTCAACCTCCTTCGCCTCTAGCGCAGCAGGAAGTCCTCGACGATCCGCGCCTGCACCGGCGTGAGTGACGGTAGGGCTTCGCCCCGCTCGACCCGCGCTGCCGCCTGGGCGAGCGTGAGGCCCGTGCCGGTCAGGACGTCGCCGATCAGCGGCGGGAGCGTCGCCGGCGCAGATCCCGCAGTCGTCGCTCACGCGCTGGCCGCCTCGGGTTCGGGTTCGGCCAGGCGGCTGGACAGGCAGGTGGCGAAGTCGCGCAGCAGGCGGCTGGTGATGTCGGTGATCACGGTCGGGCCGACGAAGCCGGCGAGTGCGCCCGCGATCGTGAGTTCCGCGACGGAGACGACGCGGGTCGAGCTCCCGAAGTCGGTGAGGGTGTTGACGATCGTCGCGCCGGAGCCGCTGCTGTCGCCGACGACCGCGATCCGGTTGACGTGGGTGGCCTCGTCGGCGGCCTCGATCCGGATCGTTCCCTTGTGGACGGCCGAGAACGGGCCCACGCGGAGCGTGAACTCGCCGTGGTAGGCGCCGTCCTCGTGGCCGGTGATCGTCGCACCTGCCAGACAGGGCGCGATCCGCTCGGGGTCGTTGAGCGCCTGCCAGACGGCGTCGATCGGCGCGTGGACCTCGAAGGTCTGCTCCAGGTTCACAGCTTCGAGAGCTCCTCTTGCGTGTCGATGTCGGTCGCGCTGGCCAGGTGGCCGGCCTCCCACTGGCGCACGCTGAAGCGTGCCAGCAACTCGCGCGCCCCGGCGTCCCCCTCGAGCTCGCCGACCGCGGCGAGCACGCTCGGGCCGAGCACGACCGGGTGGCCGGGAGCGCCGTCGTAGACCGCCCGCACCGCGTCGAACGGCTCGCGCAGTTGCTCGAGCGCACCGGTGATGACCTGCGGCGTGATGAACGGCTGGTCGCCCAGCGTGATGACCACCGCGTCGGCTCCGGCGAGCGCCGCCACGCCGCGCCGCAGCGAGAAGCCCTGCCCGCGCGCCCAGTCCTCGCAGGTCACGACCTCGGCGTCGCCGAAGTCGATCCGCGCGCGGATCGCGTCCGCGTCGTGGCCGAGCACGACGACGATGCGCTCCAGAGCGGCGGTCATCGCCTCCAGCGCGTAGGAGAGCAGTGGCCGCCCGCGCAGGTCGGCGAGCTGCTTGGTCTCGTCCCCGAAGCGCGTCCCCGCGCCCGCGGCGAGGATCAGGCCCGCCGCGTTCACGCGATGCCCTCCTCCATCAGATCCGCGAGGGCTTCGAGCGACGCGATCGAGTTGCCCGGCAGCAGCCGGTCGACGTACGGGAGCGCGGCGCGCATCCCGCGCGTCAGCGGCTCGTAGCGCGGGTCGGCGGCCAGCGGATTGAGCCAGACGATGCGGTGGGCGGTGCGGGCCAGCCGCGCCATCTCCTCCGCCAGCAGCTCCGGCTCGCCGCGATCCCAGCCGTCGGAGAGCAGGATGACCATCGAGCCGCGGCCGATCCGGCGCCCGTGCTCGCGGTTGAGCTCGGCGATCGCCTCACCGATCCGGGTGCCGCCCGACCAGTCGTTGACGGCGGCGGCGGCGCGTGCCAGCGCACGGTCGGAGTCGCGCCCCCGCAGCTCGCGAGTGACGCGGGTGAGCCGCGTCCCGAACGCGAACGCCTCGACGCGGGCGCGGGCGGCGACACAGGCCTGCATGTACTGCAGCAGCATCCGTGAATACGGCGCCATCGAGCCGGACACGTCGCAGATCAGCACGAGCCGGCGTGGGCGCTCGGCCTGCTGGCGGTAGCGGCGCTCGAGCAGCTCGCCGCCGTGGCGCAGCGAGGCGCGGACGGTCGCGCGCAGGTCGTGCTCGTCGCGGCGGCGCTTGGTCGGCAGCGTGCGCCGTGAGCGGCGCGTCGGGCCGCGCCGCGCGAGGCGGGCGAGCAGGTGGCGAGCGGCCGCGCGTTCGGCGTCGGAGTAGGCGCCGAAGTCCTTCTCGCGCAGCAGCTCCTCCTCGCTCCAGGCGGCGGGCGCGGGCGTCAGGTCGGCCGCGGGCGCCTCGTCGCCGGCGGGCGGGACCGCGACGCGCGGCAGCGCCTGCTTGGCGATCTCGCCGAGGTCGTCGAGCGGGTTGGCGGGCTCGTCGGAGCCGAAGACCACGGTGAACGCCGCGGCGAAGCTGGTCAATTCCGCGCGCGTGGAGCACAGCGAGGTGCGCAGCGCGTAGAAGGACTCGGCGCGCGAGGACGCGTCGACCGCCGCGAGCGCGCGCTGGGCGGAGAGGACCTCGCCGAGCCCGACCCGCGCGCCCCGCGCGCGCATCTGGGCGGCGAGCGCCGCGACCTGGGCCTGGGCGTGCGCGCCGACGGGCGCGAGTGGGTCGGGCGCGGGGCCGGCGGCGCCTGCGGTCGGCCGCGAGCGCGTCGCCGCCGCCCTGCGTGCGGGCCGCGCCATCGGCGACCCACGCCTCGTGCTCGGCGAGCAGCGCCGCGGCCGTCTCCGACCGTCGCCTGGTCGGCCAGCTGGCCGAGCCGCCGTGCGACGACGTTCGCCGCCGCCCGCTCGGCGATCTCGCCGTGGCCGGTGGCGGCGCCTTCCTCAGGCACCCTCGAGGATCCGGTCGCGGCGCACGCGGTCGATGTCCTCGCGCACCTTCAGCGCGACGCCGAGCGTGTCGTCCAGCGTGGCTTCACCGTCGAGGGCCAGCAGGGCGCGCGCCCAGGTGATCGTCTCCCCCACCCCGGGCAGCTTGTAGAGCTCCTGGTCGCGCAGCCGGGCGACCGCGGCGCAGACGCGCGCGGCGACCTCCTCGGGCACGCCGGGCAGCCGCGTGCGGACGATCTCCGCCTCGCGCTCGGGCGACGGGTAGTCGATCCAGTGGTAGAGGCAGCGGCGCTTGAGCGCGTCGTGCAGCTCACGCGTGCGGTTGGAGGTCAGCACGACCAGCGGCCGGTGCGCGGCCGCGATCGTCCCCAGCTCCGGGATCGTGATCGCGAAGTCCGCCAGGAACTCCAGAAGGAACGCCTCGAACTCGTCGTCGGCGCGGTCGATCTCGTCGATCAGCAGCACCGCCGGCCCGCCGTCGTGCTCCAGGGCCTCCAGCAGCGGGCGCCGCAGCAGGAACTCGGGGCCGAAGAGCTCGCGCGCCGGGGCGCCGGCCTCGGCCGCCCGGATCGCCAGCAGCTGGCGCTGGTAGTCCCAGTCGTAGACCGCGTGGTGTAGGTCGATCCCCTCGTGACACTGGAGGCGGATCAGCTCGGCGCCGGTCGCTGCCGCCAGCGCGCGCGCCACTTCGGTCTTGCCCACGCCGGCCTCGCCCTCCAGCAGCAGCGGCTGCTCGAGCGCGAAGGCCAGGTAGGCGGAGGTGGCGAGGCCCTGGTCGGCGAGGTATCCCTCACCGGCCAGCGCCGTCGACACGTCCTGCGGGGTTGCGAAAGCCACTACCTCATTGTGACGCGGCCGTAAGCGCCCGCTTGCAGAGCACCCGCGCCAGATGGCGCTTGTAGTCCTGCGAGGCGTTGAGGTCCGCGGGCGGATCGGTGCCCTCGGCCGCCAGTTCGGCGGCGGCGGCGATCGTGTCGGCCGTCAGCGGCTGGCCGCGCAGCGCGTCCTCCGCCGCGGTCGCCCGCAGCGGCACCGAGCTCATGTGCGTGAGCCCGATCCGGACGTCGGCGCAGGAACCGTCGCCGCCCTTCTTCACGAGCGCGGAGACGGCCACCATCGCCCAGTCCTCCTGGCGGCGGTTGAACTTCTCGTAGCCGTAGCCGTAGCCCTCCATCGCCGGGATCCTGATCTCGGTGACGATCTCGTCCTCGCCGACCACCGTCGTCAGGTAGTCCTCGAAGAAGTCCGCCCCCGCGACCTCGCGCTCGCCGGAAGCGCCGCGGATGATCACGCTGCCCTCGTGGGCCAGCAGGATCCCCGGCAGGTCGGAGGCCGGGTCGCCGTGGGCGATCGTGCCGCCGATCGTCCCCATGTTGCGGACCTGCTGGTCGGCGATCGTCGCCGCCGCGGCGGACGGCAGGCCGTAGCCGCCGGTCGCGACGGTGTGGTGGGTGACCAGCGCGCCGAAGCGCAGGACGCCGGTCTCGCGCGAGACGCTCTTGAGCTCCTCGACGCGGCGCAGGTCGACCAGCAGCGTGGGCGCCGCCAGCCGCAGCTTCATCAGCGGGATGAGCGAGTGCCCGCCGGCCAGGATCTTGGCGTCCTCGCCGCCGTCGCTCAAGGCGCTCAGCGCCTCGTCGAGCGAGCCGGGCGCCACGTAGTCGAACTCAGCGGGGATCAACGCTTCGCCTCCTGGATGGCTTCCCAGACCCGCATGGATCCGAGCGGCATGTTGATGTAGGTGACGCCGAGCGGGCGCAGGGCGTCGATCACGGCGTTCAGGACCGCCGGCGATGCGGCGATCGTGCCCGCCTCGCCGATTCCCTTGACGCCGAGCGAGTTCACCGGCGACGGGGTCTCCGTGCGGTCGAGCTCGTAGGACGGGACGTCGGCGGCGCTGGGGAGCGCGTAGTCGGCGAACGTGCTCGTGACGAGCTGCCCGTCGTCGGTGTATTCGATGCGCTCGAAGAGCGCCTGGCCGATGGCCTGCGTGATGCCGCCATGGACCTGACCGTCGATCAGCTTGGGGTTGATCGCGGGGCCGCAGTCGTCGACCGCGACGTAGCGGACGACGTCGATGTTGCCGGTCTCCGGGTCCACGTCGACGACGCACGCGTGCGCGCCGAACGGGAACACGAAGTTCTCGGGGTCGTAGAACGCGAGCTCCTCGAGCCCCGGCTCCATGCCCTCGGGCAGGTTCTCCGGGATGTAGGCGGCCATCGCCACCTCGCCGATGCTCATGCCCGCGTCGGGCGAGCCTTTGACCGAGAACTTCCCGGCGCTCAGCTCGATGTCCTCGGGCGCGGCCTCGAGCTGGTGGGCGACGATCCGCCGCGCCTTGTCGACGATCTTCGCCGTCGCGCGGGCGACGGACTCGCCGCCGACGGCGGTCGAGCGCGAGCCGTAGGTTCCCAGACCCTGCGGGCCGGTCCCGGTGTCGCCGTGGATGACCTCGACGTTCTCCGGGTCGGTCCCGAGGCGGTCGGCGACGATCTGCGCCATCGTCGTCTCCAGGCCCTGGCCGTGCGGCGACGTCCCCGTGTAGACGGTCACGGCGCCGGTGATGTGCACGCGCA
This sequence comes from uncultured Solirubrobacteraceae bacterium, assembly GCA_963848475.1. Taxonomy (GTDB): domain Bacteria; phylum Actinomycetota; class Thermoleophilia; order Solirubrobacterales; family Solirubrobacteraceae; genus Solirubrobacter. The sequence continues at coordinate 330,769 of CAWKDW010000021.1, forward strand.
CCATCGCCGACTCCCACAGACCCGTCTGCAGGCCGAAGCCCGACGGGCCGGTGACGCGACTCGGCGCCAGCCCGCAGATCTCCGTGTAGGTCGAGAAGCCGACCCCGCGCAGCTTGCCGTCGGTCGCGCCCGTGCGGGCCTCCGCCGGGTCGATGTGCTCGAGCAGCAGGTCCAGGGAGCCCTGGTAGTTGCCGGAGTCGTAGACGACGCCGATCGCGGTCTCGTGCGGGAAGGAGTCCGCCGCCATGAAGTTCTTGCGGCGCAGCTCCAGCGGATCCATCTCCAGTTCGGCCGCGAGCTGGTCGACCAGGACCTCGATCATGTGCGTGGCCTCGGGGCGCCCGGCCCCGCGGATGGCGTCCGTCGGCATCTTGTTGGTGAAGACGCCGATGATGTCCGTCTGGACCGCCGGGATGTCGTAGACGCCGCTCATGACGAACGCGCCGAGCGACGGGATCGTCGGCGTGAGCAGCATCAGGTAGGCGCCCATGTCGGCCAGGATCGTCGTGTGGAAGGCGGTGATCTTGCCTTCGCGGGTCGCGCCGATCTTCACGAACGCGACCTGGTCGCGGCCGTGATGCGTGGAGTGCATGCCCTCGCTGCGGCCCTCGACCCACTTGATCGGCCGCTCGAGCTTGCGCGAGGCCCACGCCAGCGAGATCTCCTCGCCGTAGATCTGCAGCTTGGAGCCGAAGCCGCCGCCGACCTCGGGCGCGATCGCCCGGACCTTCTCCTCGCTGATGCCGAGCTGCAGCGCGAGGAACAGCCGCAGGAAGTGCGGCACCTGCGTGGAGGAGGTGAGCGTGAGCATGCCCGCGCGGTAGTCCGCGAGCACCCCGCGCGGCTCGATCGCCGCGCCCGCGATGCGGTGGTTGACGACGCGGCGCTCGACGATCACGTCGGCGGCCTCGAAGCCGGCCTCGATGTCGCCGCCGCCGAGTGACCACTCGTGGGACTTGTTGGTGCCGAGCTCCGCGTGGACGAGGTCGGCGCCGTCCTCCAGCGCCGTCTCGATGTTGACGACGACCGGCAGCGGCTCGTACTCGACCGAGACCTGTGCCGCGGCGTCGACGACCGAGTAGCGGTCGCTGCCGATCACGAGTGCGACGGGGTCACCGACGTGGTGGACCTCGTCCTTGGCCAGCGCCCAGTGCGGGGGGTTGTTGACGTCGATGCCCGGCGGGACCCAGGCCATCGGCAGCGGCGCCGCGAGGTCCAGGTCGTGGCCGGTGAAGACCGCCTGCACGCCCGGCGCCGCCTTGGCGGCCGAGGTGTCGATCGAGATGATCTTGGCGTGCGCCTCGGGCGAGCGGACGAACGAGGCCCACAGCTGCCCGGTGACGTTGATGTCGTCGAGGTAGCGCGCGCGGCCCATGATCAGCCGCGGGTCCTCCTTGCGCTTGATCGGCCGGCCGACCCAGGGGGCTTCGGCGGGCGGATCGTCGAGTGCGGTCACGAGCCCACCTCGGCGGGCTGACCGGAGGCCGACAGCACGGCCTTGACGATGTTGTGGTACCCGGTGCAGCGGCAGAGGTTGCCCGCGAGCGCCTCGCGGACCTCCTGCTCGTTCGGCGTCGGGTTGCGCTCCAGCAGATCGGCCGAAGCCATGATCATGCCCGGCGTGCAGTAGCCGCACTGCAGGCCGTGGTGCTCCCAGAATGCCTCCTGGAGCGGGTGCAGCGCGCCTTCCTGGCCCATTCCCTCGATCGTCTTGACCTCGGCACCGTCCGCCTGGACGGCGAGCAGCGTGCATGACTTGACCGCTTCACCGTTGAGGTGGACCGTGCACGCGCCGCAATTGGACGTATCGCAGCCGACGTGCGTGCCGGTGAGGCCGAGCGTTTCACGCAGGAAGTGGACCAGGAGCAGGCGGGGTTCGACGTCGGCGCTCTCTTGCGCACCATTGACGGTCAATGAGACCCGTACGGAACCAGCCATGCGTCTCCTCCCAGTCGAGAACTGGGCGGATCATACGACAGCGGCAGCACGCCGTTGTGAGGTGCGTTATTGCCCGGCGCGGCGGCGGTGGTACGCGAACGTCAACTGGGCCAGGAGGAGCCGATCCTCGGGCTCGATCTGGACGAAGCTCAATGAGACGTCGCTGTCGGTCATGCGGACGGTCTCGGCGATGCCCTTGATCTCCCGGTTGGCCTGGACGAGCCCGAGCACGACCTCGTGTACGTCCGCCTCCCGGTAGGACGACTGGCGCGCGATCCGCAGACCGCCGGCGCTGATGTCGCGGGTGAACGTGGTCGCCGGAGCGTTCTCGTCGCCGACCGGGCGCAGGTGCGCGGGCAGCACGAGCGGCGCGCGGCTGAAGTTGCGGCGCTGGCCGAGCCGGAAGGGATCGAGCAGCGTGGCGACGAGCTCGCCGTCGGCGAGACCGGGCCGCACCTGCGCCTTGAGCGCCTGCAGGCTGCCGCCGGCGTCGATCAGCAGATACGACGTGTTCCCGGGCTCGAGCGCCTCGGGCGGGACGTTGCCGCTCGGGGCCAGCACGACGTCAGCCCCGCTGAATCCGACGACGAGGCAGGGCACAGCCTCCTCACCCAGATCGAGCTGGGCGGGCTGTCCTTCGCTGAGCGCGCTTGCGAATCCTGTAGCCATAAGTGCTTCCCAATCGCTTCATCGGCCATTCGGCCACGCAGGTTGAGAGAACTTTCACAACCACTCGACCGTGTGGCCGGAGGCGTCGGGCGCGCAGAACCGGGCGGTCCGCAGCGCCTCCTCCTCGACCGCGGCGCGCGGGAAATCGGTGTGCTGCGTGATCGTCAGTTTCGGGCCGTCGACGGTCCAGCTGGCCGCGACCCGGCCGTCGTAGGTCACGGTGCAGTCGCCGGTCAGCGTCAGCTTCAGTGGCTGGACCTCCGGCGGGATGATGCGGTCGCGGTCCGCGTACGCGAGCAGGGGTTGATCCCAGTGGGCCAGGAACCGCGGTGGCAGATGGATGTCCGCGGGCGGCAGCTCCCGGCCCGGTAGGTCGAGCAGCTCGACGCCCTTCTCGTTGCGGTAGGAGACGGTCTGCACCCGCTCCCACGGGAAGTCGCGCTGCGCGGCGCCCGACCAGGCGGCGACGTCGCGCCGGCTCGCCGGGCCGAACGCCTCGAGGTAGCGGGTCAGGACGAGCGCGGCGGCGTCCGCGAGGTCGGGAAGCGGCCGCGGATCGAGGACGAACTCGGCGCGCCGGGAGTCGTCCCAGTGGCCCGCGGGCGGGAGCTGGACCAGTGGGAGCAGCGTGCGGGCGAAGATCACGGGCGTCCACGGGTCCGGCTCCACGCCCTCGTACTCGCGGACGCGTTCGCGAATGCCGGTGTTCGTCCGCGGGGTCGCGAAGAACTCGGAGAGCTCCGCGGTCACGCGTTCCTCGTCGAGGTGGGGGTAGGTCTTGCGCCAGTTGCGCATCCGGGCCTGGCGCGTCAGTTGCGCGAAGGCCGGGAAGTCGGTCGCGGCGGCGAGATGCAGCGTGAGCCGGTTGATCGTGGTCTTGACGACGTCGCGGGTGTCGATCGCCGCCTCGAGCTCCTCGCGCGTGAAGCCTTCGAGCCGCGCGGCGAGCGCGATGAACGGTGCGGGCGGATGCTGGCCCTGCAGCGGCGTCAGGCGGCGGACGGCCTCGGCCGCGGGGATACGCCGCCGCTCGACCAGGAACTGGCGGGCCGCCAGCGCCGCGGTGAGCTCTTCGCGTGTCAGGACCCGCACGGCGCGCAGCGTAGGCTGGACCGGATGTCCCTCGCCTTCACGCTGCCCGACACGGACGGAACGCCCGACGCCCCTGCACGACGACGACGCGAGCGCCGCGGTCGTCGTCTTCACCTGCAACCACTGCCCCTACGCGCTGGCGTGGCACGAACGCATCCAGGCCGTCGCGCGCGACTACGCCGGTCGCGGCGTGCGCGTGCTCCAGATCAACGCCAACGACGCCGTGCGCTACCCGCACGACTCGCTCGAGGCGATGAAGGCGCGCGTGGATGCGGGCGAGTTCGCCGGCCCGTACCTGCACGACGAGACGCAGGAGGTCGCGCGCTCGTGGGGCGCCAAGACCACCCCCGACGTCTTCGTCACCGCCGCGAACGGGGTCGTCTACCGGGGCGCGCCGGACGCCGACCACGGCGACCCGTCGCTGAACGCCGCCTGGCTGCGCGACGCGCTCGAGGACGTCCTCGCCCACCGGCCGGTCGCCAACCCGCAGACGAAGCCCATCGGCTGCTCGATCAAGTGGAAGTAGAGCTGCTCTTCTGGGAGGGCTGCCCGTCGCACCCGCAGGCGCTCGAGGAGCTCCGCGCGGCGCTCGGCGACGGCGTCGACGTGCAGGTGCGCGAGATCGTGACCGAGGAGCAGGCGGTCGCGGAGGCCTTCCCGGGCTCGCCGACGATCCGCGTCGACGGGGCCGACCTGTTCCCCTCGCAGGAGCCGCCCTCGCTGACCTGCCGCATCTACCGCCTTCGCGACGGCCGCTTCTCCCCCACGCCGGACCCCGTGCTGCTGCGCGAGGCGCTCGCCGAGTGCTGAACCGCCGGCCGTGCGCCGAGGCATGGCGGGCTGCACCGGTCCGCACCGACCAAAAATCAACAGCTCCTAGGACACGGCGAGGGCGAAGAGGACGCCGGAGACGGCGGTCGCGAGGTTCAGGCTCGAGACGCCCGGGCTCATCGGCAGGGCGAGTCGCATGTCGGCGCGCGCCAGCAGTTGCTCGGAGAGGCCGTCGCGTTCGGTTCCGAAGGCGAGCACCGCGCGGTCCGGGACGCCTCCGCGCCGCAGTTCCTCGCCGTCCGGGTCGAGCGCCAGCAGTGGGCGGTCGCCGGTCCGGATCACGCGCGAGCGCGCGACCGGCAGCGCGAAGTGCAGCCCGGCCGAGCCACGCAGCGCGTCGGGATGCCACGGGTCCTGGACGCCCGTCGTGATCACGCCCGCGGCGCCGGCGGCCGCCGCGACCCGCACGCAGGCGCCGAGGTTGCCGAGATGACGCGGGTCCTCGAGCAGGATCACCGGCGCCGGTCCCGCGAGGGCCAGGATCCCGTCGGGGTCGGGCTGCGCCGGGCGCCGGGCGACCGCCACCACCTGGGCCCGGGGCACGACCGCGGCGAGCTCCTCCCGCTCCACGACGGTCGGCGACAACGCGAGATCAGGTGCGAGCCGCGCGCACAGCTGCGTCAGCTCGTCGGCGTCGGCGGTCCAGACGCCGAGCAGCTCGCCGCCGAAGCGCACCGCGTGCTTGACGGCATGGAAGCCCTCCAGGACCACGAGCGCGGGATCGCGGCGGGCGCGGGCGACGTCGGCGAGCTCGAGCACGGCCCCGAGGATACGGGCGCCGGGTCGGCGATTCGGGCCGGGCCGCCGGGACGTGGCGCCGCAGTCCGAGTCGGCCGGGGCCGGATGTTGCCGCCCGCGGGGCCCCGGCTGGATTGCCGAGGCCCCGCTCGTCCTGGGGAGGGAGGCTTAGAGCCGATCGCGCCAGCCGACCGCGGCCGAGGCCACGTCGCCGAGCGCGTCGGTGAGCCCGCGGCGGTCGCCGGCCGCGCGGGCGCGGTGCAGGGTGCGGAGCGCGTTGGCCATCACCGCCGGCCCGGTCGGGCCGGCTTCGCGCAGCGCCGCCAGCTCGCCACGGGTCAGCTGCCGCGGCTCGCCGCAGACCAGCGTCGAAAGCTCGCGCGAACGGCGCTCTGCCGCCGCCGCACGGGACTCAGCGTCGCGCGCCGCAGCCAGCGCCGCACGAGCCTCCGCGTCGCGGGCCGCCATCGTCGCCGCGTCGACCGAAGCCACGCTCTCACGCCGCCGGATCACGACCGCCTCGCTCGCCACGGACGCCGCCGCGAGCAGCCGCTCCGCCGCCCCGGCGCGCGCCTCCGCGTCGGCGGCGCGCACTTCGGCGGCACGGGCGGCCCGGCGGGCCTCGTGCGTATCGGCGACCGCGGCCTGCGCCTGGTCGTATGCAGCTCGCACCCGAGCGTTCGCGTCCGCGGTCAGCATGTCGACCTGCTCGCTCGTCTCGCGCTCGGCGACCTGCACGCGATCGCGCGCTCCGCGGGCACGCCGCTCACGCTCGCTCGCCCGGCGAGCGCGCACGCGCGCATCGCCCAGCAGGTCCTCGGCACGTTCCGCGCGACGCTCGGCCGCCGCGACCGCACGCTCCAGCTCCGCGGCTCGACGTTCCGCGAGACGCAGGCGCTCCGAGGCATCCAGCAGCGCCTCGTCGACGCTACGGGGAACCTGCGGCTCGCGCTGCTCGACGGACGGACGCGCGACCCCGGCCGGACGGCGGCGCGGACCGGAGCGGTGAGGCTCCAGGCCGGCAGCACGGACGGCGGCGTCGAACGACCCGTCGAACGGGCGCTTGGCGGCGTTGGTCGAGGGCCAGATCCCATCGCGGTACCGCTCGACGCGCCATTCCTGGGCACGCCAGCGAGCCAGCGAGGGGTTCCAGTCGGCCGAGCACGGGGGCTCGCCGAAACGGACGTTCCACTCGAGGATCTTCTCGATGATTGAATCGCGGGTCCAGCGCGTCACTCGACGCCCGCCCGCGGTGTTCGCGGTCGGGGGCATCAGTGAGCTCCGTTCCGCTAGTAGCCGCTCGGCTGCTGGTTGATGGCGACGATCGCGCGCATCCGGGCCACGCCCTCGAACCACGACGTCGTACCCGTGAGCACGGGCATCAGGACGTCGGTGTGGGCGGTGGAGCGGGCCATCGGTTCAAGCAAGGTACAGCCTCCGCAAGCGTCCGTCCAGCCCCAAACGCGGCTGCGAAGGTTCGAATCCTGCGAAGCCGCCGGACGACCTCCGGCGGCGGCGGCGGGTGCGGCGCGCAACTCATGTGCGATGCGCTCGCGGCCGATAGACATCGGGCGATCCGCCCACCAGCGACCCAGCGGGTCCGGGGGCCGCAGCGCCCGGTGACGTACCGCGCGCCCGGGAACCCGGGTCCTCTCGCCGCGCCCCCGCCTATCCTCAATCCGCTACGTGAGCACCGAAACGCCCACTTCCGAGCATCCGCTCGTCGACATCGAGCCCGCAGATCCGCCGCCCGCGCCACGGCGGCGCCGATCGCCCCTGTCACTGCTCGGGATCGTCGTGTCGGTCGCTCTCGCTCGCCGCCGTCGTCTGGTGGGCCGCACACCAGGACGCGCCGACGCTCCCGCACACCACGGGCGAGATCATGGCGCTACTGGGCGCGATCGCGCTCTACGGGCTGGCGACCATCGTCCGTGCCGAGCGCTGGCAGCGACTGCTGGAAGACGAGGGGGCAAGGCCGCCTCGCGCCGACACGTACGCGCTGACCGTCGTCGGCTACGCGGGCAACAACATCCTCCCCGCACGCGCGGGCGACGCGATCCGCGTCGTGCTGATGGCGCCGCGCGCGCACACGTCCAACCGGACGGTGATCGGCACGCTCGTGGCCGAGCGCCTGCTCGACGTCGCCGTGCTGCTGGTGATCTTCGTGGTCGTCGGCTACGGGCTGCTGGGCGAGGTCGGCGCCGACTCGGTCGAGCTGATCCTGATCGGCGCGGTCATCGCCTTGATCATCGCCGCGATCGCCTGGCGCTTCGTGCGCCGCAGCGAGAAGCTGCTCAACGCGATCGGGCCGATCGCCTCGGCCACGCTCGGGCTGCGCCGCGCGCACCACGCCGTGCGGCTGTTCGGGCTGACGTTCCTGATCTGGGGGATCGAGGCCGGCGTGTGGATGAGCGTCGGCGCCGCCGTCGGCTTCCCGATGAGCCCGATCGAGGGGCTCTACCTCGTCGCGCTCGCCAGCGTCTTCTCGCTGATCCCGTCCGGCCCGGCCTACGCCGGCACGCAGGACACCGCCGTCGCGATCGGGATCAAGGCGCTCGGCGGCACCGGCGCGACCGCGCTCGCCTATCTGCTGATGCTCCGCTTCGTGATCGTCGTGCCGATCACGATCGCGGGGCTGATCCTGCTGGTCGTCCGCTACGGCGGGCTCTCGAAACTGCGCTCCGCGCGCGCTGAAGCCAGGAACTGACGATGACCGACATCGCCGCGCCGACCGGCGCCACCACCGCCCCGGACGCTCCCGAGAGCACCACCAAGCGCCGCCGCAGCCCGGCGGCCTGGTTCGCCAGGCAGGACGCGCGCGAGCTGTGGCTCTGGGGCGGGCTGATCGTCGCCGCGCTGGTCGTGCGCGTGATCGGGCTGGGTGACCGCCCGTTCCACCACGACGAGAGCCAGGACGCGTACTTCTCCTACCTCTTCCGGCAGTCGGGCGACTACCAGTACAACCCGCTGCTGCACGGCCCGCTGCGCTTCTACGCGACCGGCCTGATGTACGTGCTGTTCGGCGACTCGAACTTCACCGCGCGCCTGGCGCCGGTGCTCTTCGGCCTGGCGATGGTCCCGACCTGCTGGCCGCTGCGGCGCCTGCTCGGGCGCCCGGCGGCCTTCATGGCGGCGGCGCTGTTCGCGTTCGGCCCCAGCTACCTGTACTTCTCGCGCTTCGCCCGCGAGGACATCTACGTCGCCGCGATCACGCTCGGCCTGGTCGTCGCGATCTGGTGCTACATCGACCGGCCGCGGACGTATCACCCGGCGATCATCGGCGCGCTGCTGGCGGCGTCGTTCGCGACCAAGGAGACGACGTTCATCACGGTCTTCGTGATGGGCTCGTTCTTCCTCCTCTCGTTCGTCGTCAAGGACTGGCGGACGCAGCTCATCCACGCGCTCAAGCGCGCCGGCTGGGAAGGCTGGGGCTGGTTCCTGGCGGCGTTCGCGGGCCTCTTCACGCTGCTGTTCACGACCTTCCTGACGCATCCGGGCGGGCTCTGGGACGGCATCTACACCGGCCTGAAGTACTGGCTCGACCAGCACGGCGTGGCCCGCGGCGGCGAGCCGGCGGTCTTCTACACCGTCGTACTGACGACGATCGAGTGGCCGATGCTGATCCTCGGCGCGATCGGCGCGGTGGCGCTCTGGCGCCGCAGGCAGAGCTTCTTCGCCGCCTTCCTGGTCTGGGACTTCTTCGTCTCGCTGGCCGTCTACTCGTGGGCGGGCGAGAAGTTCGCCTGGCTCGTCCTGCATCCGCTGCTGCCGGTGATCCTGCTGGCCGGCGTCGGGCTGCAGGCGATCTGGCAGACGCGCGGGGCGCTGCGCTGGGTCGGGCCTCGTCGGCGCGGCGATCGCGCTCCTGTACGTCGGCGTCTCCTCGTGGTGGGTCAACGTCGACCGCGGCGCCAACCCGCGCGAGATGCTCGTCTCCACCCAGTCCTCGACGCAGGTCAAGGACGTCGCCGACCAGGTCCTCGCGCTGGCGGCGAGCCGCGGCCCGGGCGCGCCACCGCTGAGCGTGACGATCGACTCCGCCGAGGGCGCGACCTTCCCCTACGCCTGGTACTTCCGCCATCTCGCGACCGGCTACATCGACCTTCAGCTCCAGGGCGCGGCGCCGCCCAACACCGACGTCGTCGTGATGACCGACGCGGCCAAGGCCAAGCTCGCCCCCGCGATGGCCGCGCTATGACAGCCGCCCGTTCGACTTCCGCGTCTGGTGGGTGCGCGAGTACGGCAAGATGCGCCCGGGCAACGTGCTGCGCTACATCCTCACCCGCAAGGTCTGGAACCCGACCGGCGGGATGAAGGAAACGCTCTACGTCAAGAAGGGCCTCTAGTTGAGCGCCCAGACGGTCGTTCCGCCTGAGGAGTAGACCTTCCGGCCGAGCTGGTCCCACTTGGCCAGCCCGGCGTCGCCGTAGGTCGTCTGCTCGATCGGCCCGGAGACGACGTAGCGGATCCCGTAGCGCGCGATCAGGGCCTTCGCGGCGGCGACGTCCGCCGTCTTGTAGAGCGTCTCGACGTCGGTGGTCCGGGAGCCGACGTCGTGCTGCCACTGGACCTCGTGGCCGGCCCAGCCGATCACGGTCGGGCGGCCGGTGAAGGTCGAGATCCGGCCGTGGCCGAACGCGGAGTAGTCGTCGCCGAAGGCCTCGAGCACGACGGCGTCGCCGTCCGTGTTCTCGCGCAGCCACGCCATCGCCCCCGGGTCGCCCGGGGGAACGCGCCTCGAGCCACTTCAGGCCGTTCAGCGACGGCGAGTTGGCGAAGCCGCCGGTGCGCGCGTAGCTGCCCGCGTAGGGATAGACGAGGCCGAGCAGCAGCAGGATCGCGGCGATCGCCGCCCACGCCTGTCCAGAGCTTTCGAGGCAGCCACGCGCCGGCCCACGGCAGCGCGCAGGCCGCGGCGAGGCCGAGCAGCAGGAACGCCTGATAGCCGGCCTTGAAGACCGTGTTCATGCGCAACAGCGCCGAGCCGTCGAAGGCGTCCTTGAGGTAGAGGATCTCCGGGATCAGCAGCAGCGCCGCGCCGCCCGCGATCAGGATCCAGAGGAAGCGGGCGGGCGCCATCACCGTCGGTGAGAGCGCGGCGCCGACGCCGACCGCCATCGCCACGGCCACGATCATCGCCCCGGTGAGGTTGTCGGAGGCCAGCAGCGAGCCGAGCACGACGCCCGCCGCGAGCCCCCAGCCGACCCAGCGCCAGCGGTGCGGCGCCTCGGCCAGCCGGTTCCAGAAGACCGGCAGCAGCGGCCAGGCGAGGATGCCGTAGATCAGCGTCATGTCGCCGATCCACTTCCCGAACGGCCGGCGGACGTGCACGAACCCGATCCCCCGCGCCTCCGGGTCGAAGTTCAAGATGAACGGCAGGATCAGCACGAAGCTCGCGACCAGCACCAGCCCGAGCCAGACCAGCGGGTAGCCCTTGCGCCCGCCGCCGCGGATCCACGTGATCACCGACGCCGCGAGCACGCCCGCGGCGACCGGATAGGACCACGAGTTGATCGCGTAGAGCATCCCCACGGCCAGGCCCGCCGTCAGCGCCTCGGCGACGGCGCGCCACATCAGGTCGCCCCTGGGACCGTGCAGCGCGACCTGCAGCGCGAAGGCCAGCGCGAGCACCGTGAACGGGAGCGCGAGCACGTGCGCGTGCAGGTCCCCGAGCATGAACGAGAACGACGGGAACTCGTTGATCGTGTCGGGGATCACGCGCGAGGGGTCAAACCAGGCGTAGTCGCGCGGCGGGTCCGCGGCCCGCACCCAGGCGCGCACGCCCGCGAGGTTGCCGAGGATCGCGACCAGCGCGGCGCCGACGAGGCCCGCCGCGACCGGCCCGCCGCGCGGCGCGCGGTCGCCGAGAGCGTCCCGTGCGGCCGCCCACAGCGTGCCGGCGAACGTGTACACCGCGGTCGCCGTGAGCGCGAGGATCAGGCCCCAGCTGAGCAGATAGCCCGCGTCGGGTTCGAGGCCGAGCAGTTCGATCGGCCACGCCAGCGCCATGTGGCCGAGGTAGTAGTAGTTCAGCGATTCGCCGCTCATCCACGGGTCGTGCGGCGGGAAATGCGACGAGGCGTTGATCGCGCTGATGAACGCCATGTCCATCGGCTTCTCGGTGTTCCACACGTCCGGGGCGAAGGAGGCCAGCAGCGCGCCGAGCGCGTAGCAGACGGCGAACACGCCCTCCGCGCCCCAGAACAGGCGCCGCCGGACCGGATCGCCGATCGGGAGCGCGAGTCGCGCCAGCCGCGTGACGCGCCGCCCCGAGGCCTCAGCCTCGACCAGCCGGCCCGAGAGCGAGCGCAGGCGCAGCGTCGTAAGCACCGCGGCGATCGCGAGCAGGACGATCACGCCGACGATCAACGGCACGCCGTAGCCGACGATGTGCAGCGAGGCGGCCATCCAGACCAGCCACGTCACGAGCAGCAGCCCGAGGATCTTCGCGAACCCGAGCCCGGCGCCCGGCAGCCGTCCGAAGACAAGCGCAGCCAGCGGCGCGGCCAGCAGGCCCACCACCTCGATCACCAAGTAGAGCCCGAGCGCAGCGAGCATCGCGGCCGGGGAGGGTACCTTGGACGCCAATGTCGCTCTATGACCCCCTCGCCTCGCTGCCGCTGCGCATCGAGGGCTACACGCTCGAAGGCCTCGTCCGCATGGTCTCCTCCGGCTTCGAGCGCAAGAGCACCGTGATCGCGCTCCAGGGCGCCGGCGAGGAGGGCCGGGGCGAGGACGTCACCTACGAAGCGGGCGCGCACGACGCGCAGCAGCAGGCCGGTCCGGTGCTCGAGCTCACCGGCGAGTTCACGTTCGACTCGTTCTCCGAGCACCTCGCGACGCTGGACACCTTCCCCGGCTACACGCCCGAGCAGGACGTCTACCGCCGCTACCGGCGCTGGGCCTTCGAATCCGCGGCGCTGGACCTCGCGCTGCGCCAGGCCGACACGTCGCTGCACGAGCTGCTCGGCCGCACCGTCGATCCGATCACCTTCGTCGTCTCCTCGCGGATGGGCGAGCCGCCGACGATCGGGCCGGTCGCGCGCCGCCTGGCCCGCTACCCGGCGCTGCGCTTCAAGCTCGACGCGACTCCGGACTGGACCGACGAGCTGATCGAGCAGCTCCAGGCGACCGGCGCGGTCGACTCGATCGACTTCAAGGGCGCCTACAAGGGCACGGTCGTCGACGTCGAGACCGACCCGGCCTTCTACCGCCGGATCGCCGAGGCCTTCCCGGACGCGTGGCTCGAGGACCCGGACCTCGAGACCGAGGAGGCGCGCCACGCGCTCGCCGCCCACCAGGACCGGATCACCTGGGACGCGCCGATCCACGACGTCAAGGACATCCTCGCCGCCCCCGTGATGCCGCGCACGGTCAATCTCAAGCCGTCCCGCTTCGGTTCGGTGAAGTCGCTCTTCGAGGGCTACGAGTTCTGCGAGCAGCGCGGGATGGGCGCCTACGGCGGCGGCCAGTACGAGCTCGGCGTCGGCCGCGGCCACGTCCAGCTGCTCGCCGCGCTGTTTCACCCGAACGCGCCGAACGACATCGCCCCCGGCGGTTTCGACGCGCTCGACCCCGAGCCCGGACTGCCCGAGAGCCCGCTCGACGTGGATCCGGCGCCACGCGGATTCCGGCGCGACATAGACTGATTGCCGCCATGCCGCCCAAGCCTCGACAAGTCCGCATGGAGTCCAAGTCGGCTCTGAATGCGATGCAGCAACTCGAAACCCGCTCCGACGAGGAGCTCGCCAAGGAAACCCGTTTCCGGGCCGCCGCGCAGGCGATCCTCGGCACCCGCGCTGCCGAGCGCATGGACGCCGAGAAGTCGCGCGAGCATTTCCGCGCCGCGATCGCGGCCGCGCGCCCCCAGGAGCGCCTGCAGCTGCGGCGCATGGCCGAGGCCTCGCTCGCCCTCGCCGAGCGCCGTGCGGGCGACCTGAAGGTCGCGACCGCGAAGCTCGGCGGCACGCCGCCGACCAACCGCCAGCTGCTGATGCTGCGCGTGATGGGCGTCATCGCGCCGCCCAAGAGCGCCGGCCTGCCGCGCCGCATCGGCGGCGTCCTGCTCGTCGTCGCGGCGATCGTGCTCGTGCTCGTCCTCGGCTGGGCGATCGTCAAGCTCGTGGCGCTGCCGTTCGGCGGGATCGGCAACACCGCCTGGTTCTGGGGCTTCCTGCTCGTCGCCGTCGTGCTCGGCGTCCTGGCCATCATCGGCCGCCGGCGCCAGCGGACCGCGAGGGCAAAGGCCGCGGAGCAACGCGCCGCCGCGTACGGCGGCAAACGCTAAGGGGCGCGTCCGGAAGTACGGCGCATCGCCGGCGAATGCACGGGTCGTCGCTGCCCGCGGTGGACGCCGCTCGCATACTGGTGGTACGGGTGCGGCGGCCGCCGCCCGGCAGCGGCGGGCCGGGCCCGCCGGAATGCGTCGTACTTGTGGACGCGCCCCGTAACTCACAGTTTCGGGTGGCAGCGCGTTAGATGGACGTGCTGCCACCGTTCTGGACGCTCGTAGAGGCCCACGGCGACGAGCTGCTCGTCCACGCCCGCCGGCTGACGGGCGAGGAGCAGGCCGAGGATGTCCTCCAGGACGCGCTGCTGCGCGCCCTGCGGGCCTATCCGAAGCTGCGCCACGCCGATCACCTGCGCGCGTGGCTATACCGCGTCACGACCTCGGCGGCGATGGACTTCCACCGCTCACGCCGCCGGCGGGAGCTGCCGACCGACGACCCGCCGGCCGTCGCGACCTACGACCGCTACGACGACGGCGCGTTCGAGTCCCTGATCGCCCCGCTGAACGAGACCAACCGCTCCGCGCTGCGGCTGCGGTTCGTCGACGACCTCGACTACGACGGGATCGCAGCGAAGCTCGGCTGCTCGGAGGTCGCCGCCCGCCAGCGCGTCTCCACCGCCGTCCGCACCCTCCGGGAGAGCATCGCATGAGCCCCCTGTCCGAGTCACTGCTGGAGTCCGTCGCCGCCGCCGCGGTGCGCGAAGGGCTCGCCGACGCCATCTACACGCGACTGACCACGCCGCTCGGCCGGCTGCTGGTGGTCCAGGGGCCTGAGGGCCTGGTGCGGATCGCCTTCGAGGGCGAGTCCGAGGACCGCGTCCTGGCCGAGATCGCCGCCGCGCTCGGCCCGAACGTGATCGGCTCCGACCGCGAGCTGGCCGTCGAGCGCGACGCGCTGTCGAGCTACCTCGAGGGCGACACGACCGTCCTGGACCTGCCCGTCGACCTGCGCCTGACGGCCGCGCCGTTCCGCCACGCGGTGCTCGAGAAGCTGCGTGAGGTCCCGCGCGGGCACACCGTCAGCTACGGCGAGCTCGCGGCGCGGGCCGGCAATCCGAAGGCCGCGCGCGCGGTCGGGACGGCCTGCGCGCGCAACCCGATCCCGATCGTCGTTCCCTGCCACCGGGTCCTCCCCGGCACGGGCCGCCTCGGCAACTACGGCGGCGGCCCGGAGCGCAAGCGCGTGCTCCTCGAGCTCGAGGGCGCGCTGCCTACTGTTCCTTGACCGTGACGGTCTTCATGACCACCTGGGCGGCGGGAGCGCCGTCCGGGCCGGCCTGGATGTTGCCGATCTTCTTCGCGACGTCCATGCCCTCGGTGACCTTGCCCAGCAGCGCGTAGTCGGGGCCGAGCTGCGCGGCCGCCGCGCCGGTGACGATGAAGAACTGCGAGCCCGACGTGCCGGCCGGCTCGTCGGCGGTCTTCGCCATCGCGACGATGCCCTCCTCGTATTTGAGGTCGCTCGGCGGCGCCTCCTCGACGGAGTAGCCCGGGCCGCCCTCGCCGGTGCCGGCCGGGTCACCGCCCTGGATCACGAAGTCCGGGACGATGCGGTGGAAGGTCAGGCCGTCGTAGAACTTCTGGTCGGCCAGGTACTTGAACGATCCGCCGGTGATCGGCGCCTGCTCGGAGTCCAGCTCGATCTCGATGTCGCCGCACGACGTCGCCAGCGTCGCGATGTACGTCTTGGACTTGCTCAGCTTCTCGGTCGGCTTCTCGATCTCGCCGACGTCCTTGGGCGCGGGCTTGGAGACCTCCTCGCAGCCTTCGGGGAGGAACTCGTTGGCCGCCGGCGCCGCTTCGGTCGCGGCGGGCGTCTCGGTGGGAGCGGCGGCGCTCTGCTCGTCGTCGGAGGAATCGCCGCAGCCGGCGAGGACGATGGCGAGGCAGGCGATGAGGACGGCGAGGAGTCGTGGCACGGCGGCAAGGATAATGCGGCGGTGCCGCTCTCTCCTCGCGTCCGTTCGTACGACCACGTCCTGCTCGACCTCGACGGCTGCGTCTGGGTCGGTGACGAGGCGCTCCCGGGCGCCGTCGACGCCGTCGCGGCGCTCCGAGAGGCCGGCAAGTCCGTCCTCTTTCTCACCAACGACGTCCGCCGCCCACCCGAGGGGTTCGTGCGCAAGCTCTGGAAACTCGGCTTTCAGGCGTCTCTGGACGAGGTGCTCAGCGTCGGCGCCGCGCTGCAGTTCTGGCTCGCGGAGCGCAACAGCGGCAGTGCGTTCGTCGTCGGCTCCCAGGCGCTCGTCGACCACGTCGCCGACGCCGGGCTGCGCATCGTCAACCACACCCGCTTCGCGACGCGTGCCGACGTCGTCGTGG
This sequence comes from uncultured Solirubrobacteraceae bacterium, assembly GCA_963848475.1. Lineage (GTDB taxonomy): Bacteria > Actinomycetota > Thermoleophilia > Solirubrobacterales > Solirubrobacteraceae > Solirubrobacter. The sequence goes on from CAWKDW010000021.1 coordinate 346,649, forward strand.
TCGGCGGCCACGACGAGGTGACCTTCGAGGAGCTCAAGGTGGCCGCACAGTCCGTGATCCGTGGCGCCGAGCTGATCGGCGCCACCCGCGACGCCAACTTCCCGATGCCCGACGGCCTCTGGCCCGGCACCGGCGCGATCCTCGCCGCGATCGAGGTCGCCGGCGGCCGCCAGGCCGACCACATCGTCGGCAAGCCGGAGCCCGCGATGTACCAGGCCGCACTGGATCGCCTCGGCGAGGGCCGCGTGCTCGCCGTCGGCGATCGCCTCGACGTCGACGTCGCCGGCGCGCGCCGAGCGGGCCTGGACTCCGCACTGGTCCTGACCGGCGCGACGACGCGGGCACAGGCCAACGCCGCCCAGCCGAAGCCGACGCACATCGCCGACTCGCTGGCCGCGCTCGTTCTGTCGTGATCGCCGGGCGCGTGCACTAGCCTCCCCGCGCGAATGGACGGCCCCGTTTGCCTGATCGTCAACCCGCACGCCGGCGCCGGCCGTGCGCTGCGGCTCCTCCCCGGCGTCGAGGCAGAGCTGCGCGCGCAGGGGCGTGTGTTCCGTGTCGAGCGCACGACGTCGATGGAGCACGCGCGCGAACTGGCGCGCGAGGCACGTGACAAGGGCGAGATCGTGGCCGCGATGGGCGGCGACGGGATCATCGGCGCGGTCGCCGGCGAGTTGCGCGACGGCACGGGCCTGCTGGCGGTCCTCCCCGGCGGGCGCGGGAACGACTTCGCGCGCAAGCTGGAGATCTCGCACGATCCGGTCGAGGCCGCGAAGCTGCTGCAAACGGGCCAGGAACGGCGGATCGACCTGGCCGAGGCGGGAGGCCAGACGTACCTCGGGATCCTCTCCGCGGGGTTTGACTCCGACGTCAGCCGGATCGCGCTCGAGACGCGCCTGAAGCTCGGGACGTTCGTCTACACCTACGGGGTGCTGCGAGCGATCCTCTCGTGGCGCGAGGCGTCCTGGAACGTCACGATCGACGGCGAGCCCGCGTCCTTCGACGGCTACTCGGTCGCGGTCGCGAACTCGGGAGTGTTCGGCGGCGGCATGTTCCTGGCGCCCGACGCCAAGCTCGACGACGGGCTGCTCGACATCGTGACCATCTCCGGCCAGTCACGCCTGCGCTATCTCCGCGGCCTGCCGCGGGTGTTCAACGGCTCGCACCTCAAGGACCCGGCGGTCGACATCGTCCAGGCGCGAGAGATCACGTTCAGCGCCGATCGCCCGTTCACCGCCTACGCGGACGGCGACCCGATCGCCGAGTTGCCGGTGACCGTGCGCGTGCTGCCGGGCTCGCTGCGGGTGGTGGCGCCGCGATGATGCGCCTCGCCGTCGGTGTGGCCGCCGCCAAGGCGGTCGGCACGCTCGCGCGCACCGCCGGACGCGGCGGGGGGACCTCATTGCCGGGAAAGGTGCTCACGCGCGTCGAGCCGGACGCCATCAAGCAGCTCGCGAGCCGGCTGGAACGCGGCAGCGTGGTCATCTCGGCCACCAACGGCAAGACGACGACGGCGGCGATGGTGGCCTCGATCCTCGAGCACACCGGCGTCAAGCTCGTCCACAACCGCGCCGGCGCGAACATGGCGGGCGGGATCGCCAGCGTGCTCGCCGACGCCTCCCGCCACGGAGGGCGCAAGCTCACCGGCGACTTCGGGCTCTTCGAGGTCGACGAGTTCTGGCTCGGCCAGGTCGTCGAGCAGATCGAGCCGCGCGCGATGCTGCTCGGCAACCTGTTCCGCGACCAGCTCGACCGCTACGGCGAGCTGGAGACGATCGCCGATCGCTGGGCCGCGATCGTCGCCGGCCGCCCCGGGCTGGTGCTCAACGCCGACGACCCGCTCGTCGCCGACCTCGGCCGCCACGCGCCGAACCCGGTCTACTTCGGTGTCGACGACGACTCGCTGGCCCTGCCCGAGCTGCAGCACGCGAGCGACTCCAAGCACTGCCGCCGCTGCGGGCACGCGTACACCTACGAGGCCGTCTACCTGGCCCACCTCGGCCACTATCACTGCCCCAACTGCGGGCAGAAGCGGCCGGAGCCGAGCGTCGTGGCCACGGACGTCGAGCTGCACGGGATCAAGAGCGCGGCCTTCACGCTCGACGGCGTCCTGCGCGTCGAGCTCCCCCTCCCCGGCCTCTACAACGTCTACAACGCGCTCGGCGCCGCCGCCCTCACACGGGCGCTCGGCATCCCGCCGGAGGACATCGTCGTGGGCCTGGAGGCCGTCGCCCCCGCCTTCGGCCGCGCCGAGACGCTGGACCTCGGCGGCCGCCCCGCCTCGATCCTGCTGGTCAAGAACCCGGCCGGCGCCAACGAGGTGCTGCGCACGCTCGCGCTCGAGGACGGGGAGCTCGATCTCCTCGGCGTCCTCAACGACCGCACCGCGGACGGGCGCGACGTCAGCTGGGTCTGGGACGCCGACTGGGAGCTGCTCGTCGGCCGCGTGCGGCGGATGACGTGCTCGGGCACGCGGGCGGCGGAGCTGGCGCTGCGGATGAAGTACGCGGGGCTCGACACCGGGCGCGTACACGTCGTCGACGGCCTCGAAGCGGGCCTCGACGCGGCGCTCGCCGACGGCTCCGGCCCGCTCTACATCGTCCCCACGTACACCGCGCTGCTCGAATTGCAGGAGCTGCTCACGAGCCGCGGGCAGGCGGAGGCGTACTGGCGATGAGCGCGGCCGACGTGGTCTGGCACGACGTGGAATGCGGCGGCTACGACGCCGACATGCCGCTCTGGTTCGATCTCGCGGGCGAGGCGCCGGACGGCATCCTCGACGTCGGCGCGGGCACCGGCCGCGTCGCGCTGCGTCTCGCGCAGGCGGGCTACCGCGTCACGGCCCTGGACCTCGAAGCCGGAGCTGCTGGCGGCGCTGGAGCAGCGCGCGGCGCGCAAGGGGGTACAGGTGACCACGCTGGTCGCCGACGCCGCCGACTTCGTGCTCCCGCGGCCCGTGTCGCTCGTCGCCGTCCCGATGCAGACGCTCCAGCTGCTCGGAGACCGCGACCCGTTCTTCGCCTCGGCGCGCCGGGCGCTCGTTCCCGGCGGCCGCCTGGCGGTCGCGATCGCGACCGACCTCGACCCCTACGACGGAACGCCGCCGCTGCCGGTGCCCGACTTCGCCGATCACGACGGCTCCACGTACATCTCCCAGCCGATGGCCATCCGCGTCGACGAGGACTTCGTCGAGATCGAGCGCATCCGCCAGATCGTCGACGCGCAGGGCGAGCGCACGTCCGCCCGCGACCTGATCCGGCTCTTCGTGGTCACGCCCGGCGAGCTCGCCGAGGAGGCCGCGGCCCACGGCCTCGAGGCCGAGGAGCTGCGCCAGATCCCGGAGACGCTGGAGCACGTCGCCTCGCAGGTGGTGATCTTCCGTGGCTGACCGGCTGCGCGTCTGCGCGCTCTACCCCGACCTGATGAACATCTACGCCGACCGCGGCAACCTCGCGCTGCTCGAGAAGCGGTGCGCGTGGCGCGGTCTGGAGTTCGAGCTCGCCGGATCGGGCCTCGGCGACCCGCTCGACCCCGAGGCGCACGACCTCTTCTACATCGGCGGCGGTCAGGATCGCGACCAGGTGCTCTGCGCCGCGGACCTCGCGACCGTCAAGCGCGACGCCCTGCACGCGGCCGCGAGCACCGGCAAGGTCATCTTCGCCGTCTGCGGCGGCTACCAGCTGCTCGGGCACGCCTACGAACTCGGTGGTGAGCGGCTTCCCGGCGTCGGCCTCGTCGACCTCGAGACCGTGCGCGAGGACGGCCCGCGGCTGATCGGCAACGTTGCGATCGAGGTCGACCTCGACGGGCATCCACGCGTCCTCGCCGGCTTCGAGAACCACGGCGGCAGGACCCGGCTCGGAGCGTCTGAGCGCCCACTCGGCCGCGTCCTTCGCGGTCACGGCAACGACGGGAAGTCGGGCCGTGAGGGCGTTCGCGGCGGTGCCCACGGGACCGTCATCGGCACCTACCTGCACGGCCCGCTATTGCCGAAGAACAGCTGGTTCTCGGACTGGTTGACGGCCACGGCACTGGGCCGCGACGCCTCCGAGCTCGCGCCGCTGGACGACGCGCTCGAGGACGCCGCCCACGCCGCCGCCCGTCGCGCCGCCGGAATCTGAACCGGGGAAGGCCATCAATGCGGTGGGGTAGCATCCGCCGTCCCCTCCCCGGGTCCTTCTCTTGACGTCATCAAACTCCGCCCAGTCCGAGGGGCCGTCCGGCTACCGCGAAGCCGTCGATCTGGAGTTCGCGGAGGCGACGAAGCGCTATCCAGGCGCCGAGGTCGCCGCCGTCGACAGCCTTTCGCTCAACGTCCCCGCCGGGGAGATCTGCGTCCTCGTCGGGCCGTCAGGCTGCGGCAAGACCACCGCGATGCGGATGGTCAACCGCATGATCGACATGACGAGCGGCGACATCCTCGTCGGCGGTCGCAGCGTGCGCGACCACGGCGTCGACGACCTGCGGCGCGACATCGGCTACGTGATCCAGCAGGTCGGTCTGTTCCCGCACCGGACGATCGGCGACAACGTCGCCACCGTGCCGCGGCTGCTGGGCTGGGACAAACGGCGGGTAGCCGCGCGCGTCGAGGAGCTGATCGACCTGATCGGCCTGGATCAGGAGATGATCGGACGCTACCCGGCGCAGCTCTCCGGCGGCCAGCGCCAGCGCGTCGGCGTCGCCCGCGCGCTCGCGGCCGACCCGCCGCTGATGCTGATGGACGAGCCCTTCGGCGCGATCGACCCGATCAACCGCGAACGGCTCCAGAACGAGTTCCTGCGCCTGCAGGCGCAGGTCCGCAAGACGATCGTCTTCGTCACCCACGACATCGACGAGGCGATCAAGATGGGCGATCGCATCGCGATCCTGCAGGTGGGCGGCAAGCTCGCCCAGTACGCGCCGCCCGCGGAGCTGCTGCTGGAGCCGGCCAGCCCGTTCGTGGAGGACTTCGTCGGCTCCGACCGGGCGCTGAAGATGCTGTCGCTGCGGCGCGTGCGCGACGTCGACCTGTGGCGCGTCGCGCTGGTGCGCGCCGGCGAGCCGGTCAGCGAGGTCCGGCGCCGGATCGAGGACGCCGATCTGGACATCCCGCTGCTGGTCGACGACGACGGCCGCCCGCGCGGCTGGCTGTCGGAGCGGGCGCTGCTCGGCGAGCGCGTCCGCGAGGAGCTGCGCTCCGGACCGGAGCCGATCGTCGAGCTCGACGACGTCCTGCGCGACGCGCTCTCGGACCTGCTCGCGCAAGGCTCGCAGTACGGGCCGGTCGTCGACGATCAGGGCAAGGCGATCGGCGTGCTCTCGATCGAGCTGCTCGCCCACGTCACCGCCGGGGAGCAGGAGTGAGCCTCGCGCTGCTCGCCCAGCTCGAGATCCAGGACCGCTCGTCCGGGACCGCGTCGTGCGTCGAGTCCAACGGCTTCTGCCCGCAATGGATCGCGGACAACTGGGAGCGCTACAAGACGCCGCTGATCGAGCACATCGAGCTGACGCTGATCTCGGTGGCGATCGGCTTCGTGATCGCGTTCTGGCTCGCGCTGCTCGCGCACCGCCGGCGCTGGCTGATCCCGCCGATCACGCAATTCACCGGCATCCTCTACACGATCCCGAGCGTCGCGGCCTTCTTCCTGCTGCTGCCGTTCACCGGGCGCGGCAAGACGACGGCCGTGATCGCGCTGGTCGCCTACTCGCTGCTGATCATCTTCCGCAACATCACCACCGGGCTGGACGGCGTCCCCGCCGAGGCGCGCGATGCCGGTCGCGGCATGGGGCTGACCGCGCGCCAGCTGCTCTGGCGCGTCGAGCTGCCGCTCGCGCTGCCGGAGATCATGGCCGGGCTGCGGATCGCGGTGACGACGACGGTCGGCCTGACCGCGCTCGTCTTCCTGGCCGGCGCCGGCGGCCTCGGTGCGGCGATCTTCGCGGACCTCCAGTTCCGCTCCAACGTGGTCGTCGCGGGCGGCCTGTGCGTGCTGCTGGCGGTCGTGCTCGATCTGCTCGTGCTCGGTGTCCAGACACTGCTGACCCCGTGGACGAGGGTGGCGCGATGACGCACACCTTCGCCGCCTTCGGCGAGTTCGGCGACGCGATCAACTTCATCTTCAGCTCGCGCGAGAACCAGCGCGGGGCACCGGTCGGCGGCTCCCACAACCTGCCACTGATCTGGGAGCACCTGAAGCTGTGTGCGGCGGCGATGGGGCTCGCGCTCGTGGTCTCGCTGCCGCTCGGGCTCGTGCTCGGCCACACCGGCAAGGGCTCGTTCTTGGCGATCTCGACGTCCAACGTCGGGCGCGCCGTGCCCAGCGTCGCCCTGATCGCCCTGTTCATCGCGTTCCTGCCGGGCAGCCCGGAGTTCGTCAACGTCACGCTCGCGCTGGCGCTGCTCGCGATCCCGCCGATCCTCACCAACACCTACGTGGGGGTTCAGCAGACCGATCGCGACGCCGTCGACGCCGCACGCGGCATGGGCCTCTCCGGCGCCCAGATCATCCGCTCGATCGAGCTTCCGCTTGCCTTGCCGCTGATCTTCGGCGGCATCAAGACATCCACCGTCAACGTCATCGCCACCGCAACGATCGCGCCGCTGGTCGGCGTGGTCACGCTCGGCGATCCGCTCGTGGCCTTCTCGGTCTACGGGCGCGAGGGCCAGATCGGCGCCTCGATCATCGTCGCCACGCTGGCGATCGCGGCGGAGGTCGGCCTCTCCGCCGTCCAGCGCGCCGTGACGCCCGTCGGCATCAAGCTCGAGCGCGGCGCGGAGGGCCGCGCGCGAACTCGCTTCGGTCTCACCAAGAGGAGGATCCAGACCGCCCCATGAGAACCCCATCGATCATCTTGACCGCCGCCCTGGCGGCCCTTTCGCTCGGCCTCGCCGCGTGCGGCGGCGACGACGACACCTCGTCGGAGTCGGCCGCCACCCCGGCCGCCACGGCCACCGAGGCTCCGAGCAGCCAGATCACGAACAACCCCGACAACGCGGCGATCGCGCTGAAGATCGGGTCCAAGAACTTCACCGAGCAGAAGGTGCTCGGCGAGATCTACGCCCAAGGCCTGAAGGCCGCGGGCTACGACACCAGCACCGACCTCAACCTCGGTGACCAGGACACGGCGCTGGCGGCCCTCAAGGGCGGCCAGATCGACGCCTACCCGGAGTACACGGGCACCGCGCTGACCGCGTTCTTCAAGAAGGACGCGGCCGACCTGCCCAAGGACCCGCAGGCGGCGTACGAGCAGACGAAGGAGCTGTTCGCGGCCGACGGGATCACCGCGTTCCCACCGACGCCGTTCACCAGCTCCAACGAGGTCGCGGTGACCCAGGAGACGGCCGAGAAGTACGGGCTGAAGAACATCTCCGACCTCAGCAAGGTCGCCGATCAGCTGACGCTCTACGGCAGCCCTGAATGCCGCAAGCGGATGGACTGCCTGCTCGGGCTCGAGCAGATCTACGGGCTGAAGTTCAAGAAGTTCGTGCCCGTCGACGTCGCGCAGCGCCACGAGGTGCTGAGCTCCGGCCGCGCCGACGTGTCGATCGTCTTCACGACCGATCCGCAGATCACGCGCAACAAGGAGGTCCTGCTCGAGGACGACAAGGGCATGTTCCCGCCCTACAACCCGACGCTGCTGATGAAGACCGAGACGGCCGACAAGGCCGGCGCGGATCTCGCGACCACGATCGACCTCATCCAGAAGCCGCTGACCGACGATGCGATGCAGGAGCTCGACGCGCGCGTCGACCTCGACAAGAAGCAGCCCGCCGAGGTCGCCAAGGAGTACCTGCAGGAGACAGGGCTGGTGAAGTAGCGCGGCGATCTGCTCGGGCGGCTCCGGTCGCCCGAGCACGGATCCCTGCCGCGTAGCCAGCGAGAATCGGGCGCGTCCGCACGCTGACCTGCGTGTGCACGCTAAGGCGCACTTGAGCCAGGGCCGATATGGGAATACTCATGGACATGGACCGGCTTGACATCCCCAGGCTGCGCGGCGTGTCGCACGTGTACGCCTTCTGGATCGCGCTCGTCGCCGCGCTGACGCTGATCGTGGTCGTCCCCGCGGGGACGCCGCGCGTGGCCGCGGCGGTCTACGGCGCCGGCCTCTGCGCGCTGTTCGGCGGCTCGGGCCTGTACCACCGCTGGCGCTGGCATCCGCGCTGGCGCCCGATCCTGCGGCGCGTGGACCACAGCACGATCTTCGTCTTCATCGCCGCCTGTTACACGCCGGTCGGGATGACGGTCCTCTCGGGCACGACCCGCTGGGTGGTCATGATCACCGTCTGGGTCGGCGCACTCCTCGGTGTGGCGCTCAGCGTCGCCTGGATCACCGCCCCGCGGGCACTGTGCGCCGCCTGTTACGTCGCGCTGGGCTGGGTCGCGGTGCTCGCGTACCCGCAGATGGCCGCCGCACTGCCGATCGCTCCCATGATCCTGATCGCGATCGGCGGGCTCCTCTACACGATCGGCGCGGTCGTCTTCGCCCTCGGGCGCCCGAACCCGTGGCCGCGGGTGTTCGGCTTCCACGAGATCTTCCACGTGTTCGTGATCCTCGCCGCGGTGCTGCACTTCGTGGCGATCTCGGGCTGGGTCGTGATGCACGAGACGGCATAAGAAACGCCCGCGAGTTGCGGGCTTCACCGCGAATCTGTCGGGCGCCGCTGGTTAGGTGCCGACGATGGCCGTTGTCACGTCTGTCGAGCAACTCGCGATTCAGCTTCTTCACCCCGCCGCGCGCCCGCCGGCCCGCACCCGCGCCGGCGACGCCGCGTACGACCTCGCCTGCGTCGAGGCGTTCACGCTGGCACCCGGCGAGCGGGCGATGATCCCGACCGGCATCGCGGTCGCGATCCCGCCGGGGATGGCCGGGCTGGTCCTCCCCCGCTCCGGTCTGGCGATCAAGCACGGGATCTCGTGCGTCAACGGCCCAGGACTGGTCGACCCCAACTACCGCGGTGAGCTGCGCGTGATCCTCATCAACCACGGCGCAGAGCCGTTCAGTGCCGAGGCGGGCGACCGGATCGCCCAGCTGCTGCTGGTCCCGTTCCTGGCCCCCGAGCTGGTCGTCGTCGACGAACTACCCGACGGCGGCGACGACCGCGGCACGGGCGGCTTCGGCTCCTCAGGCTCCTAGGACGCCGGCCGGCCGTTGACCGCGTAGCGGCCGTAGCGCGCGGCCAGCACGGCGGGCAGGCGGGCGCTGAGGCGGACGCCTTCGGGCGTGTCCTCGCGCTCCATCTCCCCCACGACCTCGTGCAGCTCGGACAGCAAGGCGCCCTGTGAGAACGGGACGAGCAGCTCGAGGTCCACCAGGGACTTCTCGAACTCCGCGGTGATCCGCTCCTGCAGGTCCTCGAGGCCCTCGCCGGTGACCGCGGAGACCAGCGCGGCGTCCGGATGGCGGAAGCTGAGCTCGCGGCGGCGCTCGTCGTCGAGCACGTCGGCCTTGTTGAGGACGAGCATGCGCGGCGAGCTGCCCGCGTCGATCTCCTCCAGCACGTCCTCGACGGCGCGTGTCATCGCCAGCAGCTCCTCCTCGGGAGCGCCGGCGTCTACGACGTGCAGGACGAGCTCGGCGAGCCGGGTCTCCTCCAGCGTGGCCGCGAAGGCGTTGACGAGCTGATGCGGGAGCTTGCGGATGAAGCCGACGGTGTCGGTCATCAGGACCGTGCGCCCGTGCAGCTGCAGCGTGCGGGTGGTCGGGTCCAGCGTGTGGAAGAGGCGGTCGCGAACGCCGACCTCGGAGCCCGTCAGCGTGTTCAACAGCGTCGACTTGCCCGCGTTGGTGTAGCCGGCGAGCGCGATCGTGGGAAGGTGCGCGCGCTCGCGCTCGGCGCGCTGGGTCGCGCGGGTCGCCTTGACCTGCTCCAGGCGGCGCTTGAGGACCGTGATGCGGTCGCGGGCGAGCCGGCGGTCGGTCTCGATCTGCGACTCGCCCGGTCCGCGGGTGCCGATGCCGCCGACGCCGCGCCCGGCGCCGAGGCGCTCGAGATGCGTCCACAACCCGCGCATGCGGGCCATGTTGTATTCCAGCTGCGCGAGCTCGACCTGCATCTTGCCCTCGGCCGTGTTGGCGTGGCCGGCGAAGATGTCGAGGATGACCGCGGTGCGGTCGATCACCGGGACGTCGAGCTCGGCCTCGAGGTTGCGCTGCTGGCGCGGCGTCAGCTCGTCGTCGGCGACGACGACGTTCGCGTCGGCGTCCTTGAGCAGCGCCTTGACCTCGTCGACCTTGCCGGAGCCGAGGTAGTGGTTCGGATGCGGCTTGTCGCGCTTCTGCACCATCTCGCCGACGGTGGCGACACCCGCGGTCCGCAGCAGCTCCTCGAGCTCCGTCAGATCCTCGTTCTCCGGTGTGGCGGCGATCAGATACGCGCGCTGCTTGGCCCGGCCGGCATCCGGCGGCGGGGCGAAGCTGGTCTCGGCCGTGCGGCCGTTACGAGAGCGTTCCAAGGCCTTCCATTCTAGAGTCCGATGCAATGCCCGTCGCGCCTGCGCCCAGCGAGACCGAGCTCGCTGCGCGCCTGGCGGCGCGGACGCTGGAGCTCGTGGACGTCGCATCGGAGTCGCACGACGAGGCCGCGCTGGCCGAGCACGTCGCCGGCGTCCTGCGCGCAGGCGGCGCGGAAGTGCTGGATCTGGGCGACTCCTGCATCCTCGCCCGGCCGAGCGAGACGCGCCCGCGGGTGCTGCTCGCCGGGCACCTGGACACGGTTCCGGCGCAGGACAACATCCCCGGCCGGGTGGATTCGAACCGCGTCCACGGGCTCGGTGCGAGCGACATGAAGGGCGCGCTGGCGGTGATGATCGAGCTCGTGCTGGCGCGGGTGCCCTACGCGGCGCTGTTCTTCCCCCGCGAGGAGCTCCCGTCGACCGAGAGCGCGCTGACGCCGCTGCTGGCGCGCTCGCCGATCGAGGCCGACTTCGTCGTCGTGATGGAGCCGACCGACAACGACGTGCACGCGGGCTGCCTCGGCAACATCAACGCCACCTGGACCTTCAGCGGGCGCTCCGGTCACTCCGCGCGCCCGTGGCAGGCCGACAACGCGATCCACCGCGCGGCCATCGGCATCGCGCAGCTCGCCGCGGCGCCGTCGGTGCCGGTGAGCTTCGAAGGGCTGACGTTCCAGGAGGTCGTCTCCGTGACCCGCGTGAGCGGCGGGATCGCCTCCAACGTGATCCCGGAGACGTGCACCGCGCACGTGAACTTCCGCTACGCCCCCGGCCGCACGCCCGCCGAGGCCGAGGCGCGGCTTCACGAGCTGACCGGTGGGCTCGGGTCGCTCGAGGTGACGGGGAACTCCGGCTCCGGCGCGGTCGCGGTCGAGCACCCGCTCGCGCGCAAGCTGATCGAGGCCGGCTCGCTGCACGTCGCGCCCAAGCAGGCCTGGACGCCGGTCGCCGAGTTCGCGGCCGCCGGCTACCCCGCGGTCAACTTCGGGCCGGGCGCGCCGGCGCAGGCGCATCGCCGCGACGAATCGATCGAGATCGCGGCGCTGCTGCGGTCCTTCCAGGTCTTGGAGGCCTTCGGGACGTGAGCGTGCGTCTCTCCCCCGTGCTCGCCGGGCTCGGCACGTACCCGTTCGTGCGCCTCGAGCAGGCGCGCGCCCGGCTGCGGGCCGCCGGCGTGGACATCATCGACTTCGGGATGGGCGAGCCGCGCGAGGAGACGCCGGAGTTCATCCGCACCGCGCTGGCCGACGCGATCACGCCGCTGGCGCCGTATCCGAGCACGGTCGGCCTCCCGGAGCTGCGCGAGGCGATCGCCGACTGGGCCGGCCGGCGCTTCGGCGTGGCGCTGGACCCCGGCACCGAGGTGATCCCGACGCTCGGCTCCAAGGAGGCCGTGTTCGCGCTCGCCCACGTGTTCGCCGGCGACGTCGTCGCGGTGCCGACGCCGTCCTACCCCGTCTACGACCGCGGTGCGGCGTTCGCCGGCAAGCAGGTCCTGGAACTGCCGCTGCGCGAGGACAACGGCTGGCTGCCGGAGCTCGACGGCGTCGACTGGGACCGCGTCTCGATCCTCTGGCTCAACTACCCGAACAACCCCACCGGCGCGCGGGCGCCGCGGGAGTTCTACGAGCGGGCGTCTGAGCTGGCGCGGCGGCACGGCTTCGTGCTCGCCTCCGACGAGGCCTACTCGGAGCTCTACTTCGCCGGTGAGGCGCCCGGGAGCGCGCTGCAGGTCGCCGATCGCTCGCATCTCGCCGTCTTCAACACCCTGTCCAAGCGCTCCTCGATGCCCGGCTACCGGTCCGGGTTCGTCGCCGGCGACCCGGACATCATCGCGGCGCTCAAGAAGTACCGGCCGAACGTCGGCGTCGCGCCGCTGGAGTTCGTCCAGCGCGCCGCGGTCGCGGCGTGGGGCGACGAGACGCACGTCGAGGAGGTCCGGGCGCGCTACCGGGCCAAGCGCGAGGCGCTGCTGCCCGCGCTGGAGGCGCTCGGCCTGCGTGACGCGGGCGGCGACGCGACCTTCTTCCTCTGGCTCGACGCGGGCCCCGAGGCCGACGCGCTCGCCGCGCGCTGGCTCGACGCGGGCGTCGTCGTCGCGCCCGGGTCGTTCTTCGGCGCGCCGGGCTATCTGCGCGTCGCGCTGGTGCCGCCGCCCGAGGACTGCGAGCGGGCGGCCGAGATCATCCGCGGCCTTGCCTGAGGAGTTCCGGGATCGCGAGCGGGCCGAGTCGTTCGGCTCGATCGCCGAGCAGTACGACCGCTATCGCCCCGCGGCGCCCGCGGCGCTGCTGGACGAGTTCGCCGCGCCTGCGCCCTCGCGGGTGCTCGACGTCGGCTGCGGCACGGGCAAGCTCGCCCGCGGGCTGGTGGAGCGCGGGCTGACGGTGCTCGGCATCGAGGTCGACGAGCGGATGGCGGCGATCGCTCGCGGGCACGGCGTCGAGGTCGAGGTCGCCGCCTTCGAGGACTGGGACGACGGCGGGCGGACGTTCGACCTGATCACGTGCGGCGACGCCTGGCATTGGATCGACCCGGCGCGCGGCTGGCGCAAGATCGGCGTCGTGCTGCGGCCCGGCGGGACGGTCGCGCGCTGCTGGAGCGACTACCGGGTCGATGGGCCGCTGCGCTCTGCCCTGGAGGCCGTGTACGCGCGCGTCCTGCCCGACGTCGACCACGGCGGCCCCAAGCACGGACGCGACGAGGCCGACCCGCGGGTCGAGAACCGCACCTACCCCTGGGAGCGGACCTACAGCGCCGACGGAGTGGGTGGGACTGATCTCGACCTACAGCGTCCATCAGATGCTCCCGCCCGCCCGGCTGGCGGAGCTCCAGGCCGCGGTGCGCGCGGCGATCACCGCCGCCGGCGGGACCGTCCACGTCAGCGGCTGGACGCTCGTCAGTCGTTCGCGTGCAGCGCCGCGTTGAGCCCGGCCCAGTTGCCGGAGCGCGGCAGCGCCTCGACCGTGCCGGTGCGCGAGTTGCGCCGGAAGAGCAGGCCGCTCGCGCCGCTGAGGTCGCGGCCCTTGACGACCTCGCCGTCGGGCAGCGTGACCAGCGTCCCGCCTGTGACGTAGAGCCCGGCCTCGACCGTGCAGTCGTCGCCGAGCGAGATGCCGATCCCGGCGTTGGCGCCGAGCAGGCAGCGCTCGCCGATGCTGATGACCTCGTTGCCGCCGCCGCTCAGCGTGCCCATGATGCTCGAGCCGCCGCCGACGTCGGAGCCGTCCCCGACGATCACGCCCGCGCTGATTCGGCCCTCGACCATCGAGGTCCCGAGCGTGCCCGCGTTGTAGTTCACGAAGCCCTCGTGCATCACGGTCGTGCCGTCCGCGAGGTGCGCGCCGAGGCGGACGCGGTCGGCGTCGGCGACCCGCACGCCCGACGGCGTGACGTAGTCGGTCATGCGCGGGAACTTGTCGAGCGAGAAGACCTGCAGCGGCGCGCCGCTGGTGCGAGCGCGCAGCTGGACCTGCGTGAGGTTGGCCGGGTCGACGGGTCCGGCGCTCGTCCAGGCGACGTTCGGCAATGCGCCGAAGATGCCGTCCATGTTGATCTCGCGCGGCTTGACGAGCCGGTGCGAGAGCAGGTGCAGGCGCAGATAGGCGTCGGGCGCGCCGTCCATGGGCGCCTGCAGGTCCGCGATCACCGTGAGGACCGGGGCCTGGCGGACATCGCGGAGCTGATCGCTGCGCTGCGCGCCCGGGAGGCCGAGACGCTCGGCGTCCTCGGCATTCAGCTCGCTGAAGCCGGCCGGGTGTCCGCCGTCCCCGAGCGCCGGCGCCGGATAGAAGACCTCGAGCACGCGGTCGCCCGAGAAGGTCGCGAGGCCCGCGCCGTGTGCTCCGCTCACTTGTCCTCCTTGAACGAGTCGGCGTGGTCGGCGGCGAAGGCGTCGAGGTCGCGCGGATCGCGGTCCAGGACGTCCTTGACGCCGGAGGTGACCATCTGCGCGCCGCCGGCGGCGTAGACCTCGAAGAGTTCGACCAGCCCCTCGGCGTTCCACGGCGGGACGCCGGCACGGACGAGTTCGCGCTTGAGGGTCTCGACCGGGATCTCCTCGACCTCGATCTCGCGGCCGGCGGCCGCGAAGACCCGCTTGGCCTGGTCGCGGTAGGAGACCGCCTCCGGGCCGCTGAGGCCGTACGCCTTGCCCTCATGGCCGTCCTCGGTCAGTGCGACCGCGGCCACCTCGGCGACGTCACGGGCGTCGACGACGCTGAACGCGGCGTCGGGGACCGGCGAGTAGAACGTCCCGTCGAGCACCCGCGCACCCCAGGCCAGCGTGTTCTGCATGAAGCCCGTCGGCCGCAGCAGCGTCCAGGACATGCCGGACTGCTTGAGCGCGGCCTCGACCTTGGCGTGGGTGCGGGCGAAGCGCTGCGGCGCCTCGGGCGAGGCGCCGATCACCGAGAGCTTGACGACGTGCTTGACGCCCGCCTCCTTCGCGGTCTCCAGGAACGCCTGCTCGAACTCGGACTGCATCGGGCTGATCGGCGAGACGAGGTAGGCGCGCTCCACGCCCTCCAGCGCAGGGCCGAGCGTGCGCGGATCGCCGAGGTCGCCGGTGGTGGGCTCGAACCCGAGGTCGCGCAGATGGTGCGCCTTCGTCTCGTCGCGCACGAGCGCGCGGGCCTCGGCGCCACGGGCCTTGAGCGCACGCAGGACCTCCATCCCGGTCGTGCCGGTCGCTCCGGTCACCAGCAGCGTCATTCGGCCTCCATATGTGTCTTGAACTCCTCGCTCAGTTGGCCACGGTAGATCGGTTCTGCCCAGCCCGTGAGATCCACGTGCAGGGACTCGTCGACGTCGACGGTCAGCTCGCCGCCGTCCAGATGCACGGTGACAGGCGAGTCGCCGCCCCGGATCACATGGGCGACCGCGGCGCCGCTCGCGCCGGTCCCGCTGGAGAGGGTCTCCCCCACGCCGCGCTCGAAGATCCGGGCGCGGATCGCGTCCGGCGCGAGCTCGCGCCAGAAGCTGACGTTGGTGCGGTTCGGGAAGATCGGCGCGTTCTCGATGTGCGGGCCGAGCGCCTGCAGATCGAGGGCATCAGGGTCCTCGACGCGGATCGCGCACTGCGGGTTGCCGATCGCGACGTGCTGGAAGCGGAAGGTCTGGCCCGCGGCCTCGATCGCTCCCTGGCCGTCACGCGGGCCGGTCGGAAAGCCGGGCGACGTCAGAGTCGCGCGGCCCATGTCGACCCGGCAGGTCGTCGGCGAGGTGATCGTCGGCCGGATCTCGCCGGCGAGGGTCTGGATGCTGAACGTGTCCGCCTCGGTCCAGCCGGAGCGGCGCAGGTACAGGATCGCCTCGCGTGCGCCGTTGCCTGACAGCTCGGCCTCCGAGCCGTCCGGGTTGAAGATCCGAAGGCGCGCGACGTAGCCCGGCTCGTCGGGCTGTGTGAGGACGAGGACGCCGTCGGCGCCCGGCCCGAAGTGCGGGTCGCAGAGCCGCCTGACCTGCCCCGCGGTGAGCCGCGCCTCCTCGAAGATGAGGTAGTCGTTGCCCAGTGCCTGCCACTTCTCGAAGCGCACGAGCCTCAGATCATGCCCATTAGCTCGGCCGCGACGTCCTCCGCCGTGCGACCGGTGGTGTCGACGAGGTGTGCTCCGGGCAGCTTGCGCAGCCACGTGACCTGGCGCTTGGCGTAGCGGCGGGTCCGGGTCTTCATGGCCTCGACGTCGCCGTCCAGCAGCTCCTGGAAGCCGAGCGCGCGGCGGGCGGTGGCCGAGGCTCCGGCCTCGTCGGCTCGCTCGACCTCCTGTTGCGCGCCGGCCGCGAGCATGGCGTCGATGCGCTGGTTGATGCGCTCGGCGAGCTCGCTGCGCTGCATGGTGAGCGCGGCGAGCAGCGTCGGATGGCGCGTGTGGGTGGTCCACAGCTGCGATGGCGCGTTCGCCGGCGGTGGCGGCTCGTGGCCCGCTTCGAGCAACTCGTGCGCGCGCAGGACGCGCTGGCGGTCGGTCGGCTCGATGCCCTGGCCCACGTGGTCCGGGAGCGCGGCATGAAGCTGTTCGATCGGCCGCTCGTCCTGGGCCCAGCGCTCGCGGATCTCGGGGGCGACCGGGGGGCGCAGGTCGAGCTCGGTGAGCGCCGCACGGAGGTAGAGGCCGGTGCCGCCGACGACGATCGGGCGCTGTCCGTTCTCGAGCAGCGCGTCGATCTCCGCGTGGGCACGCTCGGCGTAGGCGCCGGCCGAGAAGGTCTCGGTGACGGGGACGATGCCGAGCAGGCGGTGCTCGAGGCGGCGCTGCTCTTGTTGGCTCGCGGCGCCGGTGAGGATCGGCAGGCCGGCGTAGACCTGCATCGAGTCGGCCGAGACGGCCACCGGGTCCTCGCCGCGCTCGCGCAGGCGCTCCGCCAGCGCGAGCGCGACGGCGGTCTTGCCCACGCCGGTGGGCCCGAAGATGGCGATGACCTCTGACACGGCGAGCAGTATGGCTCTGCCGCGTCAGCCCCGCAGTATCGTCACCGTCACACATGCCCGTCCGCATCGGAACCGGCCTCTCGACCGTCCCGGACGCGCGCACAGCGGCGCTGGAGGCGGCGTCCGCGGCGTCCGCGGAGCTCGACGGCGCCCCCTGCGGGCTGGTGATCGTCTTCATCTCCGGGGCGCTCCTCGGCGCCTCCGAAGCGGCGCTGGAGGCGATCCACGAGGTGCTCGAACCCGACAGCCTGATCGGTTGCGCCGCGGGCGGCGTGATCGGTCACGGGCGCGAGATCGAGGGCGGCTCCGCGATCTCGATCTGGGCCGCGAGCCTGGGCGATGGACACGCCACGACGTTCCACGCTGCCGTTGAGGAGCTCGAGGAGGGCACCGGCGCGCTGACCGGCATGGCCGACCTCACGGGCGCCGACGGCGCGATCCTGCTCGCCGACCCCGTGACGTTCCCGACCGACGCGGTGCTGCGCTTCCTGACCGAATCCGCGCCGATGCTGCCGCTGCTCGGCGGCCTCGCCTCGGGCCGGACCGCGGACGACGAGACGATCCTCTTCTTCGGCGACGAGATCGTCAGCGACGGAGCGGTCGGCGTCCGCCTCGACGGTGTCGAGATGCTGCCGATGGTCTCGCAGGGCGCGGCGCCGATCGGCCCCGAGCTGACGATCACCGCCGGTGAGGGGCACGTGATCGCCGAGCTGGCGGGCAAGCCCGCGCTCGAGAAGCTCCGCGAGACGATCGAAGCCCTCCCGCCCGACGACCTCCGGCTCGTCCAGGGCGGCCTGCTGGTCGGGATCGTCGTGGACTCCAACAAGCCCGACTACGTGCAGGGGGACTTCCTGGTGCGCGGCCTCGTCGGCGCGGACCCGGAGACCGGCCAGGTCGCGATCGCCGCCGACGTGCACCCCGGCCAGGTCGTGCGCCTGCATGCCCGCGACGCCGAGAGCGCCGACCGCGACCTCCGCGAAGCGCTCTCGATCCGCATGACCGCGCTCGGCGGCCGCACGCCCGCCGGTGCGCTCGTCTTCGCCTGCAACGGCCGCGGGCGCAGCATGTTCGGCCGTGCCGACCACGACGCCGAGGTCGTCGCCGACGCGCTCGCCGGCGCGCCGGTGGCCGGTTTCTTCGCGGCGGGCGAGATCGGCCCTGTCGGTGGCGGCTACTTCCTGCACAGCTTCACCGCGACCGTGGCCGTGTTCGCGTGAGCCGCGCGGCGGGTCGCGGCGCGCGTCCGGGGGCGGGCTCGTGAGGCTGTCCGGCGCGCGCGTACTGCTGACGGGCGCCACCGGCGGCCTCGGTCAAGCGATCGCGCGGGCGCTCGCCGAGCGCGGGGCCGTGCTGACGTTGACGGGACGCCGCGCCGAGGTGCTCGAGCCACTCGCGCTCGAGACCGGTGGGCGTGTGATCGTGTCCGATCTCTCGGAGCCGGACGCGCCATCGCGGCTGTTGGGCGAAGCGGGCGAGGTCGACGTGCTCGTCGCCAACGCGGGATTGCCGGGCAGCGGCCGGCTGAACTCGTTCACGACCGAGCAGATCGACCGCGCGCTGGCCGTGAACCTGCGCGCCCCGATGCTGCTCGCCCACGGTCTCACCGAGTCGATGGTCGCGCGCGGCAGCGGGCACCTGCTGTTCATGTCCTCGCTCGCGGGTCGCGCCGCCTCGCCCGGCACCTCGGTCTACTCCGCGACCAAGTTCGGCCTGCGCGGCTTCGCCCTCAGCCTGCGCGAGGACCTGGCGCCCAAGGGCGTCGGCGTCTCGGTGATCCTGCCCGGCTTCATCAGCGACGCGGGCATGTTCGCGGAGTCGGGGGCCAAGCTGCCCTCCTACGTCGGCACCAAGACCCCGGAGGACGTGGCGCGCGCGGTCGTGAAGGCGATCGAGGGCAACCGTGCCGAGGTGGACGTCGCGCCCTTGGCGCTGCGCGCCGGCGCCGTGTTGGCCTCGCTCGCTCCCGGGCCGGTGGGCGCGATCCAGCGCCGGATGGGCGCCGCGGCAACCGCGGACCAGTTCGAGCGCGGCCAGGCCGACAAGCGCTAGCCGCGCCGGCCGCCGCGCGCTGTCGCCGGCCCGCCGGGTGCTCTCGCGGCGCGCCGCGCTCCGCGGCCGCTCCGGCTCTCGCGGGCGCGCCCCGCGCTCTCGCGGCCCGCCCCGCGCTCTCGCCGGCCTGCTTCGCCGCCGCTCAGCCGGACGGGGGCTCGTCCTCGGGCGGAGCCCACGCGCGCCAGCGCACCGGGTTTCGGTTGCGTGACCGCCATCACAACTCCTTCACCTCACGGACCGCTCAGCCCGCCAGTGTCCGCCGTGCAGCACTACACACCGTAAGAGGAGGCATGGATGCGCTTTAAGCGCGTAGGAACGCTCGTCGCGATTGGTTTCGTGGCCTGCGGCACGGCCGTCGCCGTCGGTCAGTCCGGTCCGGACCAGAGCGCGGACCTGAAGGCTTCGATCGACATCAACAAGCCGAAGAACATCATCCTGTTCATCGGTGACGGCATGGGCGAGCAGGAGGTCACCTCCGGTCGCTACTACGGCAAGGGTGCGACCGGCCGCCTCGCGATGGACGCGCTGAAGCTGCGCGGCGACGTCACGACCTACAACGTCGGCCCGGCGGCACAGGCGCCGTACCCGCCCAACTACGTGCCGGACTCCGCTCCGACGGCGAGCGCGTGGTCCAGCGGCATCAAGACCCTCGACGGGCGCCTCGGGCAGGGCCCGAGCTCCGGCGTCACCGTCCCGGGCACGAACTTCACGACCTACATGGAGATCGCGCGCGATCGCGGCCAGGCGACCGGCAATGTCTCCACCGCGGAGATCACCGACGCCACCCCGGCCGGTCCCTCCTCGCACATCTCCCAGCGCGGTTGCCAAGGCCCGAACGACACGCGCACCGCGTGCCCGCTGGAGACCAAGGCCGCCGGCGGCCTCGGCTCGATCGCCGAGCAGCAGGCGGACGAGCGCTTCGACGTCGTCCTCGGCGGCGGCCGCGCCCGCTACCAGCAGCCGCTGGAAGCCGGCGGCACGAAGAACGTCATCGACTACGCGACC
The DNA here is from genome assembly GCA_963848475.1 of uncultured Solirubrobacteraceae bacterium. GTDB lineage: Bacteria > Actinomycetota > Thermoleophilia > Solirubrobacterales > Solirubrobacteraceae > Solirubrobacter. The sequence continues at coordinate 366,569 of CAWKDW010000021.1, forward strand.
CAGGACCGCGGCTACAAGTACGTCGCGACCGAGGACGAGATGAACGCCGTCACGTCGCTCGCTCCCGGCCAGCGTCTCCTCGGCCTCTTCCACGCCAGCAACATGACGACCGAGTTCAACCCGCTGATCGCCACCGACGCCGGTGCCGGCTCGCCGACGACCAAGTGCACCCCGGCCGGGCGCGGCACGGAGCCGACGCTCAAGGAGATGACCGAGAAGGCCATCTCGCTGCTTCAGGGCAACCCGAAGGGCTTCGTGCTCCAGGTCGAGGGCGCCTCGATCGACAAGCGCGACCACGCCGCCGACGCCTGCGGCCAGATCGGCGAGCTCCTCGGCATGGACGACGCCGTCGCCGTCGCGACCGAGTTCCAGCGCACCCACCCGGACACGCTGGTCCTCGTCACCGCCGATCACTCCCACACGAGCCAGATCATCCCGGTCGGGCAGGTCCCGCGCGGCGCCTACGCGACACTGCAGACCGCCGACGGGCAGCCGATCCGCATCGCCTACGGCACCGCGCCGGCGAACGGCAGCCAGGCGCACACCGGGTCCACGGTGCCGGTCTTCGCCTCCGGCCCGCGTGCCGCGGACATCGTCGGCACGATCGACCAGACCGACCTGTTCCCGATTCTCACCAACACCCGCGCGGCAGCCGGTCCGTCTGCGCCGACGCAGGTCTCCGGCGACGTCGGCGGCGCTGTTCCCGCGACGCTTTCGCTGACCACGGCCGGCGGGGCCACGTTCGCTCCGTTCGTTCCGGGCGTGGCGAAGGACTACACCGCCTCGCTGGTGGCCAACGTCATCTCCTCGGCCGCCGACGCGACCCTGAGCATCGCCGACCCGAGCACCGTGGCCACCGGGCATCTCGTCAACGGGACGTTCTCGCTCCCGGCCGGGCTGCAGGCCAAGGCACGGACCGGGGCCTTCGCGCCTGTCGGCGGCAGCGCCGCGCCGACATCGCTGCTGACCTGGACCGGCCCGGTGTCCAACGACGCCGTCACGGTCGACTTCAAGCAGCCCGTGGCCGCCGGCGACGCGCTCCGCACCGGAACGTACGCCAAGACGCTCACGCTCACGCTGTCGACGACCGCACCCTAAGGTCAAAACAGGCTCCCCTGCACCGTCCGGGGAATTCGCGGCACCGCTTGCTCAGGGTGCCGCGAGCCCCGGTGGCGCATCCGCTCCGGATAGGTCTTCAGCGCCCAGGGCGCCCCGGCGTCGAGCTCGATCCTGCGCCGCTCGCCGGTTGAGAGATACGCGCCCTTCCCGTACAGGCGCTCGTACCGAGGCACGAGGTCCGGCCGCTGCTCGCGCAGCCAGTCGAAGAAGATCTCGCGCACCGCGCCACGCAGGAACAGCGTGTTGCCGCCGATGTAGGTCGCCTTCGCCTCGGTGGCGGCCGCGACGATCCGCTCCACCTGCTCAGGTGCGTCGTTGACGCCCGGCATCAGCGGGGCGATCAGGATCCCCGTCGGGATCCCGTTGCGGTTGAGCTCCGCCACCGCCTCCAGCCGCGCCCGCGGGTTCGGCGTGTGCGGCTCGGTCGCCCGCCAGGCCTTCTCGTCCAGCGTCGGCACCGACAGGCAGGCGCTGACGTCCGCCACCGCCGCGATCTCCTTCAGCAGGTCCAGATCGCGCAGCAGCAGTGGCGACTTGGTCAGGATCGAGCACGGATTTTGGAAGTCGCGCATCGCCTCCCAGATCCCGCGCATGAGCTTGTAGCGCCCTTCGACCCACTGGTACGGGTCGGTGTTCGTTCCGAGCGCGATCGGGTCCCCGCGCCACGAGCGCCGGCCGAGTTCCTTGCGCAAGACCTCGGGCACGTTGACCTTGACCACGATCTCGCGCTCGAAGTCCCGCCCCGCATCCAACTCCAGGTACTCGTGGGTCGGGCGAGCGAAACAGTAGACGCAGGCATGGCTGCAACCCCGATACGGGTTGATCGTCCACTCGAACGGCAGCCCGCGGGTCCCACCCGGGACGTGGTTCAGGGCCGACTTGGTGCGGACCTCGTGGAAGCGCATGTCGAGCGCCTCGGGGGCGTCGAAGCGGCGGATGACGGTGTCGCCCAGGCCGGGGAGCCGGCCGGCGTCGTCCGCGTCCACGTTCTGGGCTGACCAGCGCACGAACATATGTTCGCATAGGACCGCGGACGGAAGGATCGCGAACTCGACCTTTGTCCGGTGCACCGCGCACGATCGCTCAGGGACAATTGCTGAGCGCTCGCGTGCCGGGGACGACGTTTCCCCCACTTCCCCCCGGTACGTGAGCGCCGACCAGCGTCGCTTCTTATGTCAAGCGTGTGCTTTACGCGGCGCGTGACAGCAGCGATTCGCTGCCGGTGAGCGTCTGGCTCGTCGCCGCGGCGATCTCGACCGAGACGATCTCCCCCGGCGAGGCCAGGCCGTCGAAGTTGACGACCTTGTTGTGCGTGGTCCGCCCGCGCAGCCGTGAGGGGTCGTGGCGCGAGGTGCCCTCGACGAGCACGTCGAGCGTGCGGCCCACGAACCGCTGGGCGCGCTCGCGGGCACGGCGCTGGACGACCTCGACCAGGCGCTCCATCCGCTCGACCTGCACCTCGTGCGCGATGAAGTCGTCGACGAACTCGGCGGCCTCGGTGTCGCGTCGCGGCGAGTAGATGAACGTGAAGGCGCCGTCGAAGCCGACCTCCTCCATCACCTCGAGCGTCTCCGCGAAGTCGGCCTCGGTCTCCCCCGGGAAGCCGACGATGACGTCGGTGGTGAGCGCGCAGTCCGGCACGTACTCGCGGATCAGCGCCACGCGGTCGAGGTAGCGGCGGCGGTCATAGGTGCGCCGCATCGCCTTCAGGATCCGCGAGGATCCGGCCTGCAGCGGCAGGTGGATGTGCTGGCAGACGGACTCCAGCTCGGCGTGGGCCGCAACCACGTCCTCGGACATGTGCGCCGGATGCGGGCTGGTGTAGCGGATCCGGTCGATGCCCTCGATCGCGTCGACCGCGATCAGCAACTCGGAGAACCTCCGCCGCCGGGGCCGCAGCCGCGTGCCGTAGGAGTTGACGTTCTGGCCCAGCAGCGTCACCTCGCGCACGCCGTCGGCGGCCAGCTGCTCGATCTCGGCCACCAGCTCCTCCAGCGGCCGCGAGACCTCGCGGCCGCGGGTGCTCGGGACGATGCAGTACGAGCAGTTCATGTTGCAGCCGGCCGAGATCTGGACCCAGCCGTGCACGTCGCGGGCCCGCTTGCTGGGCAGATGCCCGGTGAAGCCCTCGAACTCGAAGAAGCCCTGGGCGGTGAGCGAGTCGCTGGTGAGGAACTCGGCCAGCTTGTGGACCTGGCCGGGCCCGAACGCCACGTCGACGAAGGGGTACTGGCGGAAGACCTCGTCCTTGACGGACTGCGCCCAGCAGCCGCCGACCCCGATGATCCGCTCCGGGTCGCGCCGCTTGAGCGCCCGCGCCTCGTACAGGTGCGACACGAAGCGCTCGTCGGCCTTCTCGCGGATCGAGCAGGTGTTGAAGAGGATCAGGTCCGCTTCCTCGCGCGCCGGGACCTCGGTGTAGCCGATCGACTCGAGCATGCCCTTCATGTGCTCGGAGTCGTGCTCGTTCATCTGACAGCCGAAGGTGGTGACGTGGAAGCGCTTCATGGCGTCTACCGAGCGTAGTCGGTGGCCCGTGACTCCCTGATCACGGTGACCTTGATCTGGCCCGGGTACTCGAGCTCCTGCTCGATCTCGCGGGCGATCTCGTGGCTGAGCAGGACGGCGCCGTCGTCGTCGAGCGCGCCCGGGACGACCATCACGCGGATCTCGCGGCCGGCCTGCATCGCGTAGACCTTGTCGACGCCGTCGTGGCGCGTCGCGATCTGCTCGAGGTCTCGAAGGCGCTTGACGTACTGCTCCAGCGACTCGCCGCGGGCACCGGGACGGGCTCCGGAGAGCGCGTCGGCGGCCTGGACGATCACGGCCTCGACGGTCTGGGGCTCGACCTCGTTGTGGTGGGCCTCCATCGCGTGCGCCACGGACTCCGACTCGCCGTGACGACGCGCGAGGTCACCGCCGACGAGCGCGTGCGGGCCCTCGATCTCGTGCGAGACGGCCTTGCCGATGTCATGCAGCAGGGCGGCACGGCGGGCGGTCTTGGGCGAGGCGCCCAGCTCGTCGGCCATCATCGCCGCCAGGTGGGCGCACTCGATCGAGTGATTGAGCACGTTCTGGCCGTAGCTGGTGCGGTACTTCAGGCGGCCGAGGATCCGGATGAGCTCGGCGTCCAGACCCTGGACGTTGGCGTCCAGCGCCGCCTGCTCGCCGCACTCGATGATGTGGTTCTCGAGCTCGGATTTGGCCTGGTAGTAGGTCTCCTCGATCCGGGCCGGGTGAATGCGGCCGTCGGCGAGCAGCTTCTCGAGGGTCATCCGCGCGATCTCGCGCCGGACGCCGTCGAAGCCCGACAGGATCACGGCGTTGGGCGTGTCGTCGATGATGAAGTCGACGCCGGTGAGGTGCTCCAGGGCGCGGATGTTGCGGCCCTCGCGGCCGATGATGCGGCCCTTCATGTCGTCGGCGGGGAGCTGGACCACGGACACGGTGGTCTCGGCCGCGTGGCCCGCGGCGAGTCGCTGCATGACGACCGCGAGGATGTTGCGCACGCGGCGGTCGGCGTCGCGCTTGGTCTCCTCCTCGATCTGGCGCACCAGGCGCGCCGAGTCATGGCGGATCTGATCCTCGAGCTCCTTGAGCAGCATGTGCTTGGCCTGGGCCGCCGAGAGACCGGACAGGCGCTCCAGCGCGCGGACGTGCGCCTCATGAGCCTCCTCGGTCTTCAGCAGTCGCTCCGCGAGTTCCTGCTCGCGCGTGTCGAGTTCGAGGATGCGAGCCTCGATCGCGCTCTCACGGCCGGTCAGACGCTCCTCCAAGCGGCCGATCTCCTGGCGCCGCGCCAGCGCGTCGTCCGTCTCGGCCTTGGCGGCCGAGGACTCCTTCACCGGCGCCACCGCGCGCCGGGTTGTCGATGGGGCTGTGCCGGCGGCCGCGAGCCCGGGGGCACGCTTGACCAGCAGCAGCGCCGCGACCACCAGGCCGGCTGCAAGCACGGCCGCCGCGATCACGATTTCCATTTGTGCGTGTCCTCTCTCCGAACGCCGCCCTGCAGGGCGCGGCGAGATCCGATGCTTCTTCGATTTAGGAGCGACAGATCGAGTCGAGCCCGGAACCCGGAGCGAGAAGATCAGCATGAGAGGCAGCCGGAAGGCTGCCGCGTCAGTCGGCGGCTATGTGTGTGTTCGAAGGGTCCGCGGCGGGCACAGGTGCCCGTTCGGTGGGCGTTTTCGCCCGGGGTGGTGCGTCGAGGCCGTCATTTGCTGAAGCTGCTGGAAATCGCTCTTAAAGTGGATGATTTGCTGCTGGTTCAAAGGGTCCGGACGGACCCGGTCTGTCGCTGGGCGGATCGTAGTACCGGAAGGTGCCGTCTGCAACGCACCAGCGGCCGATCACGGCGCGTCGGTGTAGGCGAGACCCACACCGCAGTGGCGACAGCGGAAGCGGTAAGCGGTTTCCCCCGCCGCCTCGGTCGTACCGATGAAGGCGGCGCCGTCGCCGCAGTGATAGAGCCAGTGCTCCTGCTGCCAGCCGGTGAACCCGGGCGTGCGCTGCGTGATCTCGTCGAGCACGAGGCCGGGGACGTTGGGCGGGACGTCATCGCCGACGTCGGTGAACTCGACGCCGAGCCGGGCGGCGGCCGATCCGTCGACGATGCACCAGGGGCACAGCGTCCCGTCGAACTCGTCGACGGTCGCGAACACCGGTCCGGTGTAGACGAGCCCGTACGCGTGCCCGCAGACGGTGCAGCGGGCACGTGAGGCGGCGAGCGAGCCGGTCTTGCGCGGATCCGGGTGATACGGGAAGTCCGGGAACGGCGGAGCCGGCTCAAGCGGGTCGGCGTCCAGGTCAGGTTTCGGCTTCCGGTGCCATAGGGCCACGGCTAGATCCTGCCATGGCGGCCGCCCTGGCCCGCGGGTCAGTTCTCGACGGCGGACGCGGCGTGGCGGCGCAGCGCGTCGTGCGCGAGCTCGAGCTCGTAGCCCTTGCGCACCAGGAAACCGAGCGCCCGTTCGAGATCCCGCGGGGTGTCCGGCGGGACCGGGAAGCGCCGGGCGAGCAGCTCGCAGGCCGCCGCGAGCTCGTCGTGGCCGTCTTCGTCGCCGTTTCCCTCGAGGGCTTCGCGGATCGTCGACCGGTCGACGCCGAGTTCCGTCAGGCGCCGCTCGATCCGCTCCCCGCCCCAGCCGTCGAGGTTGCGGCGATCCTCGGCGAAGCGACGCGCGAACGCGGCGTCGTCGAGGTACCTGCCCTCGAGCAGCGCGGCCACGACCTCCTCCACCAACTCGGGCTCGATCCGCTTGCGCGTGAAGTTGCGCCGGACCTCGGCCTCCGTGCGATCACGGTGGCCGAGGAAGCGCCAGGCGACGTCGAACGCCTCCTGGCGGCGCAACTCCTCGGCCGCGCCCGGGAACTGCCCGGCGGCGAGGCCGCCGGGCGGGAGCTCCGTCACCCGCTACGCGGCGCCCACCAGGGCCGCCGCGGCCGCCGGGTCACCGTCGATCGGCGTCACGAGGTCCTGGCTGACGCCGAGGACCTCGTAGATCTTGGCCTCGATCTCCTTGGCCACCTCGGGATGCGTGTCCAGGTAGCCCTTGGCGTTGTTGCGGCCCTGGCCGAGCCGCTCGCTGCCGTAGGAGAAGAACGAGCCGGACTTGGTGATGATCGAGTGCTCGATCCCCAGGTCCAGGATGCAGCCGGACGTCGAGATGCCCTTGCCGAACTCGATGTCGAACTCCGCTTGGCGGAACGGCGCGGCGACCTTGTTCTTGACGACCTTGACGCGCACGCGGTTGCCGACCGCCTCGGTGCCGTCCTTGAGCGTCTCGATCCGGCGGATGTCCAGCCGCTGCGAGGCGTAGAACTTCAGCGCGCGGCCACCCGGCTGGGTCTCCGGCGAGCCGAACATCACGCCGACCTTCTCGCGGATCTGGTTGGTGAACACGCACAGCGTGCTCGTCCGGTTCAGGTTGCCGGCGAGCTTGCGCATCGCCTGGGACATCATCCGGGCCTGCAGGCCGACGCTCTGATCGCCCATCTGGCCCTCGAGCTCCGCCCGCGGCGTCAGCGCCGCGACGGAGTCCACCGCGATCAGGTCCACGGCGCCCGAGCGCACCAGCATGTCGGCCACCTCGAGCGCCTGCTCGCCGTAGTCCGGCTGCGAGACCAGCAGCTCGTCGATGTTCACGCCGATGCGCTGGGCATACAGCGGATCCATCGCGTGCTCGGCGTCGATGAACGCACACACGCCGCCGAGCTTCTGCGTCTCGGCGATCATGTGGTAGATCAGCGTCGTCTTACCGGAGGACTCCGGGCCGAAGACCTCGACGATGCGCCCGCGCGGGACTCCGCCGATGCCGAGTGCAAGATCCAAGGACAGCGCTCCCGTGGGGATCGCCTCCACCTTGACCTGAGCCCCCGGATCGCCCATCCGCATGACGGTGCCCTTGCCGAACTGGCGCTCGATCTGGGTCAGGGCGCCCGCCAGGGCTGTATCACGTGCCTTTGAGGGCTCCTGGTTGCTCATGCCCATCACGCTAGGGCGCGGATCGGACAGAAGACAACACGCGAATGTGACAAATCTGCACCAAATCAGTGCCGAGAGACACGCGGGTCCCGGCCGTACGCGATCAGGTTCCGCCGATCGGACATCGCGCCCGCCGCGAAGCGGGTTCCGGCGAGGCGGTCGATCGCGTGAGGGGGAGCGCTCTGGGTGCGATCCGCCGCGCACGCACGATCGCTCGCCGTGCCCCGGGCTCCGCGGCCGAAACGGTCACGACCGCTGCGGTGGTCACAAAGGCACCTATGCGGTGCTTTTGCGACCACTGCGCCGTTGCAGTGGTCGCAACTGTCCCCCCTCTGCGGGGTTAGGTGATCACTCGGTCGGCAGCGTGAACCAGAACCGGGAGCCGACGCCCTCGGTGCTCTCGAAGCCCATGTGCCCGCCGTGGGCGACGATGATCTCGTGCGCCAGGGCCAGGCCGAGGCCGGTGCCGCCCAGTCGCTGCGCCTCGACCGAGCGCTGGACGCGGAAGAACTTCTCGAAGACGTGCTCCTGCTCGGCCATGGGGATGCCGAGTCCCGGGTCGGCCACCGCGACCATGACGGCGCCCGCTTCAGACGAGGCGGAGACTTCGACGGTGCCGCCGTCGGGCGAGTACTTGATCGCGTTGGACAGCAGGTTGGCGATGACCTGGGCGATCCGGGCGCGGTCGCCGAAGGCGACGGCGGGCTCGGCGCTCGACGACAGCGAGATGCGGTGCTTCTGGCTCTGGCCGGAGAAGGTGCGGACCTGTTCGGCCAGCAGGTCGCCGACCGAGAAGGCCTCGCGCGAGAGCATCAGCCGGTCCTGCTCGATCGCCTGGACATCGAAGAAATCGTCGATCAAGGCGGACAGACGCTTGGCCTCACGATGGACCGTGCCGAGCATCTCGTCGCGCGCCGCCGGGGAAAGCTCTCGCGTCCGCAACAGTTCCGCGTAGCCCAGCACTGAGGCCAAAGGGGTACGGAGCTCGTGCGAGACGGTCGCCATCAGGTCGGACTTGAGCTGGTCGACCTCACGCTCGCGGGTGACGTCGCGCAGGACGACGAGCCGGCCGATGCGGGCGCCACCCTCGTCGTCGACGGGCGCGGTGTAGCGCTCGAGCACCATGCCGGAGACCGCGAGCTCGTCGGCGATCGGCTCCTCGGTGTCGGCGAGCATCACCTCCCAGCGGGCGAAGTAGGTCTCGGGATCGCCGTGCGGCGAGCCCGTCGAGAGCGCGACGCCGTTGGCCCCGATCGCCTCGGGGATCGGCATCGAGAGGCGCTCGGCCAGGGATTCCATGGCGGCGTTGGCGAGCACGAGCTCGTGATCGAGGCCGACCAGCGCGATCCCCTCGCGCACGCAGTCCAGCACCGCGGTGTTGACCTGGGAGAGCCACTTGCGCTGCGTCAGCGCACCCGCCTCGGCCAGGGCGACCGCAGCTTGGCCGGCCAGCCGCGACAGCGTCGGTGCGGACGCGTGGTCGAACGCGGCCTCGCTGACGCCGCCGAGCGTCGCCACGCCGATCGCGCGCTCGCCGTGGAGCAGCGGCACGTGCAGCTCCCACAGCACCGCGGCCTCGCCGGCCAGCCCGGTTCGCACCCGTAGGCCCGCGGCCTCCCCGGTGACGGGCACGATCGAGCCGCGCGCCACCGCGCGAGCGCTCGCGCCCTCTCCCCCGGCGATCGTGTGCTCGGCCAAAGGCGAAGGATCGAGCGCGAGCACCGCGGCGCGGCCCCAGCGCGTCGGATCGCGCCAGCTCTCGGTGTACAGCACGCCCACGTCGGCTCCGGCCGCCTCCGCGAGCGTCTCCAGCGCGATCCGCGACAGCGTGCTCGGGTCGCGCGAGCCGGCGAGCCGGTCCGCGAACTCGCCGTAGCGCTCGGCGCGGGCCTTCTCCTGCGCGAGCTGGCTCGCGGTGTGCTCGAGCTGGTCGCGCTGGGCACGGGTCTCGTCGCTGACCTCGGTCAGCTCCTCCTGGCGCTCCTCGAGGGCGATGGCCTGCATCTCGAGCTCGGTGTTCTGGTTCTCGAGCTCGCCGCGGCTCTGCTCGAGCGAGCGCGCCATCGCGTTGAAGGCGCCGCCCAGGCGGCCGATCTCGTCGCCGTCGCGCTCGGGGACCTCGACGTCGAGCTCGCCGCGGCGGACGCGCTCCGCCGCATCCGCGAGCCGGCCGACCGGCATCACGATCCGCCGCGCCACGAACGCGGTCGCCAGGCCGAGGGCCAGCATGCACAACACGAGACCGACCCCGGCGATCAGCAGCGCCCGCTGGCTCGCTGTGTCGGCCTCCCGGGCGCGCTGCGCGGACACCGCGAGCTCGGCCGCTCCGAGCCGGCCGATCAGCGCCGCGAGATCCTCGGCGCGCGCGCTGCCGTCGTTGGCGGTCGCGAACGCGCGACCCGCCCCGACGCCGTCCTCGCGCGTGCGCGCGATGACCGGATCCGAATAGCCGTCGACGTAGGCCAGCGCCTGCTGGCGGATCTGCTCGGCGAGCCGGCGCTGGGCCGGATCACCCTCCACGAGCGCCGCAAGCTCGAGCGATGCCTCCGGGAGCGCCGTACGAACGCTGCGATAGTCGGTCAGGAGCTTCGGATTGGCATGGATCAGGTAGCCGCGGATCGTGGTCTGGACCGCCAGCAGTCGCTGCTGCGTGAGGTTGGCGGCGGCGATCACGGCCTGGGAGCGGCGGGCGCGAACACCGGCGTCGTGCTGGCTGTCGATCGCGAGCGCCAACCCGCCGAGCACGCTCGCGACGATGACGATGATCAACGCCGACACCGTCAGCGTCCGGAAGGTCAGCCGGCGCGTCACCGCACGCGCTCGTAAGCATGCGGCGCCGCCGGCTGGAGTCCGAGTGAGCCCGGATCGATCAGCCGCTCGCTTCGCCCGAGCAGCAGGATCCCGTGCACCGCCAGCGCGGACGCGAGCGTCGTGTACAGGCGGCGACGGGCCTCGGACTCGAGATAGATCGCGACGTTGCGGCAGACGACGAGCCGCCAGCGGCCGTGCGGCGGGCCGTCGGCGACGAGATCACGGCGTTCCCAGCGCATCCGCGCCCGGATCTCCGGCGGGTAGTCCCCCGCGCGGGCCAGCACCAGGTTCTCCTCGAGGAGGTCGCTGCCGAGCAGCAGCGAGCGATCCAGCACGCCCATGCGCGCCAGCACGAGCCCGAGCGTGTGCAACTCGGCGCCGTCCGAGCAGCCGGCCGACCAGACGCTGAGCCGGGAGCTCCGGGACAGCAGCCGCGGCACCAGCACCTCCTCGAGCAACTCGAACTGCTCGGGGTCCCGGAACAGGGAGCTGTGGGAGATCGCGACCGAGCGGCGGAAGCGACGGCGGGCCTCACCGTCGCGCCCGAGCGCCCGGGCGAGGCCGTCGGCGCCGTCGACCTGCTCGCGCCGGCACGCACGCTCGACCTGTTGCGCGACGTGCTCGCTGCGGAAACTGGTGAGCGGAAGCGCGGAGGCGCGCGAGAGTGCGGAGAGCTCAGAGCGCATGGCGCACGGCCTCGAGCAGCGCCACGGGTGAGAACGGCTTCCCGATGTAGTGGTCGGCACCGGCGGCGAAGGCGAGCTCGCGATCCTGCGGGAGCACGCGGGCGGTCACCATCGCGATCAGTGCGCCGGAGGTCACCGGGTCAGCGCGCAGCGCCCGGCAGAGCTCGAGGCCGCTGAGCCCGGGCATCATCCAGTCGAGCAGGACGAGGTCCGGCGGGTTCTGACGTGCGAGCTCGAGCGCGGTGAGCCCGTCGCAGGCCTCGACGATGTCGAGGCCGCCGACATCGATCGCGATCCGCATCAGCATGCGCAGGCTGTCGTCGTCCTCGGCGATGAGCACGCGGGTACGTCGTCCCCGGGACGAGCCCGCGCCCGTCCGCGTGACCATGTGCGCCTCCATGCGGGTGCGCACCGTAGTCGCCCGGATGGCGGTCGGCAATGTGACTAGATACCGGAATGTCAGCGTGCCAACTTCAGCGCGCGCGAAGCGCGCGCCGCGCTGACCTTCGGGGCCCCGAGACGCACCGAGATGCGGCGCCCACCGAGGGTGCCGGAGAGACGCCCGCCCGAGCGCAGCGTGACGGTCCCGCGCGCGGCCTTCGAGCCCGACACACGGAGCGTCAGACGGCTGTTGCCGCTGCCGGTCACGCTGACGCCGCGGACGGCCGCATACCTGCGCAGGCGCAGGAGGTTGCCTTCGATCCCCCACGATCCCCCCCGCAGGCCCCCGCCGGAGGTCGCGAGCGCCGCGGGCGAGAGCACCAGGCGTAGATCGTTGAGCGTCGCCTCCAGGGCGCGCACGGTCCGTCCGACGCGGACCGGCAGCCCGCCGTAGCCCTTCAGGGCGGAGAACGAGACCGGAGCGCCGACGACGGCGGGGATGCCGGTGCGAATTCGCTTGCACGACTTCGGCGGCGCCGCACCGCGGACGAACTTGAGGATCGCGTCGGCCGCGCAGGTCCGCGGGTCGCTGATCGTCGAGTGGCCGGTGCCGGGAACGACGAGCCGGATCGAGCCCGGGATCCGGGCGGCGATGCGGGCGGAGACCTCGGGCGGCGTGCGCAGATCCTCCCCGCCCTGGAGGATCAGGGTCGGCACCGTCGGGTACGGCAGCGGGGCCACCGTGGAGGGAGCCCGCGGGACGTCGGGCCAGCGCAGGCAGAGATCGATCTCGTCCTCGACGACGATCGGCGGGTCAAACGGCGCGAACGTGTTCGCGGGCAGCGCCGCGAGCCGCTGCTGGGTGGCCGCCGGGCGCTGGTCGAGCGGCGTCCCGGGGTCCCACGGCATCGGCGAGGTCTCGCAGACGGTCGAGTAGCGCGCGACGGAGAAGTCGCGCGGCGAGCCGAGCACGTCGAGGCTCGTCGCGTCGTTGAGGATCCTCGCCAGAAGCGCGCCGTCGCCGGCGAGCGCGGAGCGGACCGCCGTCGGGACGATCGCGCGCAGCGGCGGGATGTAGTCGGTGACCAGCATCAGGTCGAACAGCGCCAGCGGCGTGATCGTGACCTTGTGCGAGCGCCCCGAGGCGTCGTAGGCGCGCTCCACCATCGGCTTCGCGCGCAGGCGGGCGATAAGGGTCGTGAGGTCGGCGCCGGGGTCGCGGCTGATGCCCGCGCAGTGACCGGGGCAGAGCGAGCGCAGCGTCGGGCCCATCGCGCGGAAGGTCGCGGTGAGGAACGGGTCCGTGTCGTCGGCATCGACGACCGAGTCGAGGATCAGGCGCTCGACATGCTGCGGATAGGCGCGCGCGTAGGCGATCGCGAGCTCGGTGCCGTAGGAGATCCCGTAGAGGGTGAGCTTCTCGACGCCCAACTCGTTCCGGATCGCCTCCATGTCCAGCACGGAGTCCGCGGTCGTGTAGTGGTGGCGTGCGACGCCGAGCCGGTTCGCGCAGTCCTCACCGGCGCCGGTGTCGCGCAGGTGTGGATCGCGTTCGAGCCGCGGACAGCGCAGCAGCCCGGAGCGGCCGGTGCCGCGCTGGTCGTAGCCGATCAGCTGGAAGCGCTTCTCGAGCTGCGGGAGCCCGCTGAGGACGCTGAGCATCTCGCTCACGCCGGCGCCGCCTGGGCCACCGGAGAGGTACAGCAGCGCCGGCCCGGAGCTCTTCCCCGCGCGGGCGAGCCGCAGGTTGACCGAGCCCGGATCGGCGCCGGTGCGATCGAGCGGGACGTTCAGCGTGGCGCAGCGGACGCCGCGGAAGTCGACGCACGAACCCCAGCGCAGAGCGGCATCGGCGGCGTTCGGAAGGGCGAGCAGCGCGGCGAGGGCGAGCAGCGCTCCGAGAATGGCCCTCCGGGCCGCGGCAGCATCCATATGGCGGCCGAGGGTAGCGGTCACTCATCCCAGGATGGCGCGCGAAACCGCTTCGTAACGCGCTCCGGACGGATGGAGGTGCGAGGCGTACAACGTGATCGCCTCGCCCCTGAATTGCAGCCGATCGACCGCCGCGGCGGCGTCTCGCGGTGGACGCGTCCTCGGGCGCAGCCGGGCGACGGTCACATGCGGGCTGAACGGCCGCTTCTCCGGTGTGAAGACCCCCGCGGCGACCAGCGCGTCGCTGACTCGGGCCTGCAAAGCGCCGAGCGCACCCGTCGCGGTCCTCGATCGCGACGGCGAGGACCCGCGCGCGCCGCGGCGGGAGCAGCAGTACGGGCCGAGCGCCAGCGCGGGTGCATGAGCGCCGTCCAACGAGGAGACGATCGGCGGCGACGTCATCCGGTTCCCGCGCGCCGAGGAACGCGAGCGTGATGTGCAACGACGACGTGGCGACGGCGCGCCACACCGCGGGATCCGCGGCCATTGCCACGGCGGCGAGCGCGTCGCGCGCGGGCGCCGGGACGTCAAGCGCGACGAACAGCCTCACATCCGCAGCAGCAGCGCTCGCAGCATGTGCAGGGCGACCGTGGTCGTGCGATCGCGGACGTCGGCGCGGCTGCCCGGGAGGCGCACGGTGCGCTCCTCGCGATCCGCGGCGCTGCTGACCGACAGGCAGACGGTGCCGACCGGCTTCTCGGGTGACCCGCCGCCCGGGCCCGCGACCCCGGTGATGCCGATCCCGATGTCGGCCGAAAGACCCGCGCGCGCACCCGCCGACAGCGCCGTGGCGACCTCCGGCGAGACGGCGCCGTGGGCTTCGATCAACTCGGCGCGGAACCCCGGCCAGCGCGGTCTTGGCCTCGTTGGAATAGACGACGAGCCCGCCCAGCACGTAGGCCGAGGAGCCCGCGAGATCGGTCAGCCGGCCCGCCATCAAGCCGCCCGTGCACGACTCGGCGGTCGCGATCGTGCGCCCGGCGAGCAGCCGCGCGACGACGACGTCGATCGTCGCCCCGTCGGCGGAGAACAGCACGTCGCCGTGGCGCTCGCGCAGCGCGGCCTCCAAGCCGGCGTAGGCGTCCGCCGCGCCAGGGGCGAAGACCGTCGCCACCTCCAGCTCGCCGCGGCGCAGGCAGGTCGTGATCTCCAGCGGCAGCGCGTCGGCGTCCAGTTCGCGCAGCGTCGCGGCGATCTGCGGCTCCGGCAGCGGGAAGAAGCGCAGGATCCGCTGTTCCAGCCTGCCGGCGCGAGCCAGCAGATCGCTCAGCGGGGCGGTCGCCACCGCGTCCTTCCACATCGTCTGCAGCTCGCGCGGCGGCCCGGGGAGCACCGCGACCAGCGGACCACTGGACTGGACCAGCAGGCCGGGCGCGGTCCCGACCGGCTCGAGCACGGTGGCCCCGTCGGGTACGAGCGCCTGCTTGCGCGCGCCCGCCCGCATCGCCTCCTCCTCCCACGGCATGCGGGCGCGCAGGCGGGTCACCACCGCCCAGATGCGCTCCTCGAGCTCTGGGTCGTGGCGCATCGGCGCGCCCGCCCACTCCGCGACGACGTCGGCGGTCAGATCGTCGGCGGTCGGCCCCAGACCGCCGCTGGTGAGGATCAGGTCGACGCCGATGTGCGCGAGGAAGTCCAGCGCGGAGCGCAGGTCCTCCGGCCGGTCGGCGACCACGACGGTGTGCGTGAGCACGACGCCATGCGTGCGCAACTGCTCGGAGAGCCACGGCCCGTTGGCGTCGCGGATGATCCCGGAGAGGACCTCCGTGCCGGTGACGACGATGCCCGCGCGGACGCTCACGACGCGCAGAGCTTGATCCGCACGGATTCCTTCAGGCGCACCGGCTTCTTCCCGGGCCGGATCTCGTAGCCGATCGGCGCCCCGATGTCGGCCGCGGGATAGCGCTTGCCGCTGACGGACATCGTCACGTCGCCGTTGCCCAGGTTCACGCGGAAGCGCTGCGAGCGAAACGACTTCGTGCTCTTGCCCGCCTCGATGAAGTCACCCGGGAAGACCTGCTTGCCGGTCGCATCCTCGACGCACGCGTAGACCCGCGAACTCGCCGTGAGCCGCAATGTCACCCGTGTCGGCGCGGCCTTCTTCGCCTTCTTCTTGGGCGTGGCCGTCTTCTTGGGCGTGGCGGTCGCGGTCGGCGTCGGGGTGCCCGCGGTCTGGTTCGGCGCCTCCTTCTCGGCGGCGGGGTCTCCCCACACCACGCCCAGTAGGTAGAGCGCGAGGAGCAGGACGCCGACGCCGCCGAGGACGACGAGCAGCGGGCCGAACGACCGGCGCTGTCGACGCCGCCGGCGTTGACCGCCGATACCGGGGCCGAACGGCGTCAGATCCTGGGTCGTGGGGCGCTCGTAGCGCTGGCGGTACTCCTCGACCAGCAGCCGCGGGTCGAGCTCCAGGTACTCCGCGTAGGTGCGCAGGAACGTCTTGACGAACGTCGGGCCCGGGAGCAGATCCCATTCCTCGTTCTCGAGCGCGCGCAGGTACTTGGCCCGGATCTTCGTCGCCGCCTCGACCTCCGTCATGTCGATCCGACGGCGCATCCGCGCCTCTCTCAGCGTCTCACCGATTTCCGTCATGAGTCGCCTTGAGAGGCTAGTCGCGCCCTACTCGGGCGCTTCGGGGTCGTCGGGCACCGTCTGCGGATCGCCGGCCAGAGCGGCCAACACGCGCGGGAGGTCGGCCTCGGTGACGAGCACCTGACGGGGCTTTGAGCCCTCGTAGCCGGAGATCACGCCGCGGCGCTCGAGCATGTCGATCAGGCGCCCGGCGCGCGTGTAGCCGAGCCGCATCCGCCGCTGGAGCATCGACGTCGAGGCGGTCTGCATCTCGGCGACGAGCCGGATCGCGTCCGAGAGCAGCGGATCCTCGTCGGGGTCGAACCCGTCGTCGCCCGAGCTGGACTCGACCTCCTCGGCCTCGACCTCCTCGAGCAGGTCCTCGCGCAGCTCGGGCTCACCCTGCAGTCGCCAGGCGTGCGTGAGCTCCTCGATCTGCGCCTCGTCGATGTACGCGCCCTGGATCCGCTGCAGCCGCGAGGAGCCGACCGGCGAGAAGAGCATGTCGCCCATGCCGAGCAGCGACTCGGCGCCGTTCTGGTCGAGGATCACGCGCGAGTCGGTCTGCGAGCTCACCGCGAACGCGATCCGCGAGGGCACGTTGGCCTTGATCATGCCCGTGATCACGTCCACGCGCGGGCTCTGCGTGGCCAGGACCAGATGGATCCCGACCGCGCGCGCCTTCTGGGCGATCCGGATGATCGAGTCCTCGACGTCGGCGGGCGCGACCATCATCAGGTCGGCGAGCTCGTCGATCACGCAGAGGATGTACGGCAGCGGCTGCTCGTCGCGGCCGATCCGCACGTTGTTGAGGTCCTTGAGCGTCCGGGTCCGCGCGAGTGCCATCTGCGAGTAGCGCTGCTCCATCTCGCGCACGAGGTTCTGCAGCGCGGTCGCGGCCTGGCGCGGCGAGGTGATCACCGGCGTCAGCAGGTGCGGGATCGAGTCGTAGTGCGTGAGCTCGACCTGCTTGGGGTCGACGAGCACCATCCGCACCTCGTGCGGCGTCGCCTGCAGCAGGATCGAGGAGAGCATCGCGTTGATCGCACCCGACTTGCCCGCGCCCGTGGTGCCCGCGACGAGCAGGTGCGGCATCTTCGCCAGGTCGGCGCCGATCGAGCGGCCGGCCACGTCCTTGCCGAGCCACACCGTCAGCGGCGACCAGTCGTCCGGCGGCGCCTGGAAGACGTCGCCGAGGTGGACGATCCGGCGGCGCGCGTTGGGGACCTCGATCCCGACCGCCTGCTTGCCGGGGATCGGCGCGAGGATGCGGATGTCGGCCGCGGCGAGCGCGTACGCGAGGTCGTCCTTGAGCTGCGCGACCTTGCCGACCTTGATGCCGGGTGCGAGCCGCAGTTCGTAGCGCGTGATGTGCGGGCCGGCGACCATGCCGATCACGCGCGCCTCGACGTTGAAGTGCCCGAGCGCCTCGATCAGCTGCGCGGCGACCTTCTCCTGGCCCGGCCGTGTCCGGGCGCGACGCCTCCTCGGTCGAGCGCGTCAGCTTGGTCGCGTCGGGCAGCTCCCAGATGAAGTCGGGGGAATCGGTGACGTCCTTGCGGTAGCGGCCCTGCGGCGTCAGCTGCTCCTGCGCGACCGGCTCGGAGGGCCCGCGCGTGACGCCGGGCTCGTCCTCGACCGGATCCTCGGCGAGGCCGGACAGCTCGGCGACCGGCTCGGGCGCGGGCTCCGGTCCGGGGACCTCCGCCTCAGGGACTCCGGCGTCGGCGCCGTAGAGATCCGGGAAGCGTTCCTCGCCCGACCAGAAGCTCTCGTCCTCGTCGACCTTGGCCGGCTTCTTCCTCGGCGCGCGCTTGGGCTTGGCGGGCTCCTCGAACTCGGGCGTCTCGCCGAAGACGTCCGGGCGCTCGACACGCACACGCGTGGAGCGCTCGAGCGTCGCGAGGTCCTCCGTCGGCCGCTTCTTGGAGGCCACGGCCGTGCGCAGCTCGCGCGTGGTCGTCGTCACGGAGTCCGAGGTCGCCTTGAGCACGCCCGCGACCGAGGCGCCCGTCAGCAGCAGCACGCCCGCGACGAACAGGAAGACGGAGAGGATGTGCGCGCCGACGGTGCCGGCGAGCGTCGTCACGACCCAGTCGAGCGTCTCCCCCGTCATCCCGCCGCGGGTCTTGACCCACTCGGCGTTCCACCACTCCGGCCGCGTGCCGCCCGGGCCGACGCCGAGCGTGCCCGCCGAGAGACCGAGCGTGACGGCGATGAAGAGACAGATCGCGCCGCTGCGAAACGGCCGGACCGCGGGCAGGACGGGCCGCAGCATCAGGATCGCGCCGGCGGCCGCGAGCGCTACGGGCACCAGGTAGTGCGCCGCTCCGAGCAGCCAGCGCAGGCCTTCGACGGCCTCCGACCCGGCGCGCCCGCCGTCCCAGCCGAAGTAGACGAGAAAGGCGAAGAACAGCGCGAGGGCGACGAGGCCAAGCCCGATCAGATCGAGCTGGCGCTGCTCCAACGCGGGCAGGTGGAAACGCGGCGCGGAGCGGCGTGCTCGGCGCGGCGCCGGCTTCTTGCGGGCAGGCGGCTTCTTCGTCGGCATCAGACCCGGCCCCCTTCGACGCGCCGGGCACGACCCCTCCTCGGGCGATGTCTCCACTCAGGACTGCCTAAACGACGGCTGAAGGTCACGTCGAAACGCCGCGCCTGCACGTAACATCACACGAGTGGAAGCCGCTAGCCGTCCCGTCCGTGTGCTCGTCGTGGAAGACGACGAGGAGATCGCGCAGGTTCTCCAGCGCTCATTGCGCCTGGAGGGCTATGAGGTGAAGCTCGCGAGCGATGGCGTTCGCGGCCTCGATGAAGCGCACGCATTCCTGCCGGACATCATCGTCCTGGACCTCGGGCTCCCGCGCCTGGACGGGATCGATGTCGCCAAGCGCCTGCGCGACGACGGCGATGACACGCCGATCCTGATGCTGACCGCCCGCGACGCGCTGGAGTCGCGGGTGGAGGGTCTGGACGTCGGCGCCGACGACTATCTCGTCAAGCCGTTCGAGCGCCAGGAGTTGCTGGCCCGCATGCGCGCACTGCTGCGGCGGCGCCCGCCGCGCGGCATGGCCCCGCTGCGCGTCGGCGATCTCACCTTGAACCCGGACACGCATGAGGTCTCGCGCGACTCACGCCAGATCGACCTCACGCAGCGCGAGTTCGAACTGCTCGAGTACCTGATGCGCAACGAGCGCCTCGTGATCTCGCGGCAGAAGCTGCTCGACGAGGTCTGGGGCTATGACCCGTTCTCGATCACGAACACGATCGAGGTCTTCGTCTCGAACCTCCGAAGGAAGCTTGAAGCCGGTGGCGAGCCTCGTCTCCTCCACACGGTCCGCGGCGCGGGCTACGTACTCCGCGTATAAGCGCCAGCCGATTCGCTGGCGCCTCGCCGGAGGCTCCGCCGCTCTAACGCTCGTCATCCTGCTCGGCTTCGCCGTGATCGTCGGGACGTTGACGACGCGTGCGATCTACAAGGACTTCAACCGCCAGGTGGCCTCGGCGGCCGATCGTCTGCAGGATCGGCTCGTCTATCGCCCCACGGGCGAGGTGGACTCCAAGGGCAACCCGAAGTACGAGCGCAAGGGCGATCTCGACGCGTACGCGTCCAGCTACAACGCCGCGGTCCGCGTCGTCGACCTGCGCGGCAAGTGGTTCGACGGCACCAACGGGGCGCCCGACTGGGGTGTGCCGAGCAAGACCGGCAGCGAGGAGATCGACGGCTGGAAGGTCGAGACGCGCGAGCTCAGCCTGCCCGGTCCGACCACGGGCACGTACTTCACGCTCGCCGTCCAGTACGGGCGCCGCGTCTCCGACGTGTCCTCGACCGCCAACCGCGTGAAGCTGTTCCTCGGGCTCGGCGTCCTCGGCGGTTCCGCGCTCGCCCTGCTGGCCGGCCTGGCGACCGCGCGCCGCGCGATGGAGCCGATCACCGAGCTGACCGCCGCGGCGCGTGAGATCGAGCGCACGCGCAACCCGGCGACGACGATGCCGCGCCCCGAGGCCGACGACGAGGTCGCCGAGCTGGCGACGACGCTGGAGTCGATGTTGCACGCGCTCGACGAGGCGCGCACGGAGACCGAGGCCACACTTGCGCGCCAGCGCGAGTTCGTCGCCGACGCCTCACACGAGCTGCGCACGCCGCTGACGTCCGTGCTGGCCAACCTCGAGCTGCTCGAGGAGACGCTGCACGGCGAGCATCGCGAGGCGGCCGCGTCGGCGCTGCGCTCCAGCCGCCGCATGCGGCGCCTCGTCGCCGATCTGCTGCTGCTCGCCCGCGCGGACGCGGGTCGCGAGCCGGCGCGGCGGACGGTCGACCTCTCGAGCGTCGTGACCGATGCCGCCTCCGAGCTGGAGCCGGTCGCCGGCGATCACGAGATCTCGATCTCGGCGCCGTCGGGCCTGGAGATCGAGGGCGTGCGCGACGAGTTGCACCGGCTCGTGCTGAACCTGATGGAGAACGCGCTGCGCCACACCGACCCGGGCACCGCGGTCGAGGCCAGCGTCGAGCGCAGCAACGGGCACATCGTGCTCGCCGTCGAGGACGACGGCCCTGGCATCCCGCCGGAGCTGCGCGACAAGGTCTTCGAGCGCTTCTTCCGCGCGCATGGGGACCGCTCCGGCTCGTCGGGCCTCGGGCTCGCGATCGTCCGCGCCGTGGCGGAGAACCACCACGGCACCGTACGGCTCGAACCACCGCTCGACGGGCGCGGCGCGCGCTTCGTCGTGCGCTTCCCCGTGCGCGACTGAGCCAGGGCGAAGAAGCCCTCAAGCGCTGGCCCCCGCGGCCGATGCTCAGGAGGACATGTCTGACATCACTTCTCAGCAGCTCGTGGTGTTCTCGATCGGCAGCGAGGAATACGCGCTTCCGATCGGAGCGGTGCACGAGATCATCCGTTACACCGAGCCTCGCTCGGTCACCTCCGACGTACCGTGGATCCGCGGCGTGATCGGCCTTCGCGGCAAGATCATCCCGATCTACGACCTTGCGTCGCGTATGGGCATCGCCGTCGCCGAGAGCGAGTTCGGCAAGATCGTGATCGTCGAGACCGGCACCGGGCAGGCCGGCGTGCTCGTCGGTGACGTCGAAGAGGTCCTGACCGTCTCCAGCGACCAGCTCGAGGCCGTTCCGACCGCCGACACGCAGACGATCGAGTCGATCGCGAAGATCGGCGACCGCCTGGTCATCCTGCTCAACCCTGAGGGCCTGTTCGCCCGCCAGGGTGTCGACGAGCTGGCCGCGGCCTAGCACTACGACCCCGGTGGCCGCGATCTCCAGCAGCGCGCAGCGTGTCGTCGTCGCCGACGACTCGCGCCTGATGCGCCGTATCCTGTCTGACGCCCTCGGACGTCAGGGGTTCGACGTCGTAGCCACCGCGGCTGACGGCGATGAGGCGCTGGCCGCCTGCAAGCAGTTCCGTCCCGACGCGCTCACGCTCGACCTGCACATGCCGGGCCTCGACGGCCTCGGCGTGCTGCGCGCACTGAAGGCCGGCAAGGCCGAGCCGGTCCCGGTCGTCGTCGTCTCGGCCTTCTCCCCCGCGCACGGCGCCCGCGCCGTCGACGCGCTCGCCGAGGGTGCCTTCGATCTCGTCGCCAAGCCGGCGATGGGCGAGTCGATGGCCAGCTTCACCGAGGAGCTCTCCAAGAAGGTCTCCGACGCCGCACTCGGTGGCAAGCTGCGTCGCCGCCGGGCCCTCGCGCCGGTCGCCCGCGCCCGGTCGCTCCCCGGCCGGCCGTCCGCGTTCGCGGCGCCACCCGCAAGATGGTCCTGATCGCGTCCTCGACGGGCGGCCCGAAGGCGCTCGGCGAAGTGATCCCGAAGCTCCCGTCGCCGCTGGGAACGGGCTCGATGATCATCCAGCACATGCCGGCGGGCTTCACCACCTCGCTGGCCTCGCGCCTGGACGGCATGTCCGCGCTGACCGTCCGTGAGGCGATGGGCGGCGAGGCGATGGATCCGCGTCACATCTACCTGGCTCCCGGTGGTGCGCACCTGCGCATGGCCGACGATCGCCGCGTGCGGCTCTCCGACGAGGCGCCGATGGGCGGTCTGCGTCCGCGCGCTGACCTCACGATCGCCGACGCCGCAAAGCTCTACGGGCACGCGCTGGTGCTGATCGTCCTGACCGGGATGGGCAAGGACGGCCTCGAGGGCGCCCGCGCCGTCAAGGCCGCCGGCGGCCGCGTCCTGGTCGAGGCCGAATCCACCTGCGTCGTCTACGGCATGCCGCGCGCCGTCGCCGAGGCGGGCCTGGCCGACGAGATCCTGCCGCTGCACGAGCTTCCGGCCGCGATCACGCGCGAGGCCGGAGCATGAGCGCAGAGACGCGCGGTCATCGAGGCACCGCCGTGAGCTCGACCGGCACGCGAAGCGTCGCCTCGAACCCGACCGTGACGCGGCAAGCCTTCCAGGCGCGCCTCGTCCCCGACGACTTCGTCGCCCTGTGCGAGCAGGTCCGTCAGCTCTGCGGCGTCGACCTCGCGCAATACAAGCGCAACCAGATGGAACGCCGGGTCCGCACGTGGACCGAGCGCCGCGGCACGCCGGACCTCGCCGAGTACGGCAGCCGGCTGCGCCGCGACCCGCAGGAGCTGGACGCCTTCCTGGACCGCGTGACGATCAACGTCTCGCACCTGTGGCGCCACGAGGACCAGTTCGAGACCCTGCGCACCAAGCTGCTGCCCGAGCTCGCCGAGCGCCGGCGGCTGAAGATCTGGAGCGCCGGGAGCTCCTACGGTGCCGAGGCCTACACGATCGCCGCGATCTGCCGTGAGGCGATCCCGGCGGTACCGGTCGAGATCGTCGGCACCGACCTCGACAAGCGCATGGTCGCCCGCGCCCGTGAGGGGCACTTCACCGCGGAGGATGCCCGCACGTCGCCGAAAGCTCTGTTGCAGCGCCATTTCGTCGCTCAGCCCGACGGTGGCTGGAACGCGAAGCCCGAGCTTAGGCGCATGCTGCGCTTCGAAAGCGGGGACCTGCTGCGGATGGCGATTCCGACCGCGCGCTACGACGTCGTGTTCTGCCGCAACACGGTGATCTACTTCACCGAGGTCGTTCGCGACGCCCTCCACGCGCGGCTGGTCCAGTCGCTCGCCCCGGGTGGATACCTCGTCGTCGGGACCTCTGAGCGCGTCGCCGATCCGCGTGCGATGGGGCTAACCTCGCCGTTTCACTTCATCTACCGGAAGGGCTGATGGACGAGTACCTCCCCATGTTCCTGGCCGAAGGGCGTGAGCACCTGCAGGAGCTCAACCTCGCGGTGGTCAGGATCGAGGAGACCCCAGACGACCCGGAGACGGTCGACGAGATCTTCCGGATCGCGCATTCCATGAAGGGGATGAGCGCGACGATGGGGTTCGCCGGGATGGCGGCGCTCACGCACGAGATGGAGGACGTCTTCGAGCTGTTGCGCCAGCGGCGCGGCGGGCTCGAGCGCGCCGCCATCGACGTGCTCTTCGACAGCCTCGATGCGCTGTCGGCCGCCGTCGAGGCGATCGACCGCACCGGCGCCGAGGAGATCGAGCCGCAGGCGCTGATCGAGCGGCTGCAGAGCCTCGTGCGGGAGCGCACGCCGGTTCAGGAGGCCCAGCGCGCCGGTGCCGCACCCGCGCCGGACAACCTGGCCGAGCTGTCGGACGGCCGCCGCGTCGTGCAGGTCACGGCGTTCCTCGACGAGGACGTGTCGATGCCGTCCGTGCGCGCCTACATGGTCCTTTCCACGCTCGCCGAGCTCGGCGAGACGCTGGCCTGCCGCCCCGCCCCGGACGACCTCGACGGCTTCGACGGCCACGAGGTCGACGCGTGGATCGTCAGCGACCATCCGGATTGCGACCTCGCCGACGCCGCCGGCTCGGTGCCCGAGGTCGTCGACGTGATCGTCTTCGAGGCCGTCTCCGACGCTGCGCTCGGACGATCCCGGCGAACTGCTCGAGGACGCCGCGGCCCCGATCCCGGCCGACGCTCCCCTCCGCCGTCGCCGCGCCCACGACCGCGAAGCCGCACGCGAAGGGCGGCTCCTCGACGGTCCGCGTCGACGCCGAGCGGCTGGATCAGCTGATGCACTTCATGGGCGAGCTCGTCCTGCACCGGACGCAGGTCGAGGCGCTCGCCGCCGGCGCCGACGTCCCCGGCCTCTCGCAGGCCATGCAGAACCTCACGCGCTCCTCGCACGCGCTGCAGTCGATGGTCATGCAGGTGCGGATGATCCCGGTCGAGGCCGTCTTCCTGCGCTTCCCGCGGCTCGTGCGCGACCTCTCGACCAAGCTCGGCAAGCAGGTCGACCTGCAGCTCGTCGGTAAGGACACGGAGCTCGACCGCACCGTCGTCGACGCGCTCGGCGACCCGCTGGTGCACCTCGTTCGGAACTCGCTCGACCACGGCCTGGAAGGGCCGGACGAGCGCGTCGCGGCCGGCAAGCCCGCGACGGGCGTGCTCGAGATCTCCGCCCAGCACGCCGGCGGCAACGTCGTCATCACCGTCCGCGACGACGGCCGCGGCATCGATCCCCGCCGCGTCGCGGTCAAGGCCGCCGAGCGCGGGCTGATCGCCCCCGAGGCCGTCGATTCGATCGACGCCCAGCGCGCGATCGAGCTGCTGTTCTCGGCCGGCTTCTCGACCGCCGAGGTCACGAGCGACATCTCCGGGCGTGGCGTCGGCATGGACGCCGTGCGCGCGGCGATCCGCGGGCTCGGCGGCGAGGTCCTGATGACCTCCGAGCCGGGCCAGGGCACGAGCGCCCAGATCCGCCTGCCGCTGACGCTGGCGATCATGGCCGCGCTGATCGTCGAGGCCGACGGCCGCCCGTTCGCGATCCCGCTCGACCGCATCGAGCGCACCGTGCGCATCTCCGACCAGGCCGTGCGCTCGGTCGCCGGGCGGCGGATGCTGGTCCTCTCCGACGGCGTGCTGCAGATCGTCGACGCCTCCGAACGCTACGGTGGCCCGGCGATGCCGGAAGCTGAGTACGCGGTCGTGGCGCGGGGCGGGAACGAGCGCTTCGCGCTCACCGTCTCCAAGCTCGTCGGCCAACACGAGCTCGTCACCCGTCCTCTCCCCCCCGAGGTCGCCGAAGGCGCCGCGCTGTCGGGCGCGGCCGTGCTCTCGGACGGGCAGATCGCCCTGATCATCGACTGCGATGCCGTCCTCGACGTCCCCGTCTCCGCCTGAGCCCGAAAGGACCGTTCCGTTGACCCAATACACGGATCTTCAGCTCGATGCGCTGCGCGAGCTGGCCAACATCGGCTCCGGCACGGCCAGCACCGCCCTGTCGAGCATGCTCGGCCGCAGCGTCGACATCACCGTCCCGAACGCCTACGTGCTGCCGATGGCCGATGCCGTCGGCGCGATCGGCGATCCCGAGTCCGACGCCACCGGCGTCGGCGCTCGGCGTCGTCGGCGAGATGGCGGCCTCGGTCCTGCTGCTCTTCACGCCCGACCACGCCGGCCAGATGTGCGCACTGCTCGGGGTCGAGGCGGGCACCGAGATCGGCGAGTCGGCGCTGATGGAGATCGGCAACATCGTCGGGACCTCCTACATCAACGCGCTCGCGAAGATGACCGGGATGGCGCTCGAGCCGACCCCGCCCGCGATCGCCACCGACATGCTCGGCGCGATCGTCGAGACCGTGCTCGCGGAGCGCGCCGGTGCCGGCGATGTCGCGCTGCTGCTGGACTCCGAGCTCGTCGTCGAGGGCTCGGACGCCACGATCTCGTTCCTGCTGGTCCCGGATTCAGGGGGCGTCGACCAGTTGCTCGCGCGCCTGGGTCTCTAGGAATGCCGGAGACGATGGTCAGGATGGGTGAACTTGCGGCCTCGGCCGTCAGTGGCGATGTCCTCGTGTCCCTCGGCCTGGGCTCGTGCATCGGCCTGGCGCTCGTGGATCGGCGGCTGGGGATCGCCGGGCTCGCGCACGTCGTGCTGCCCTCCAGCGGCGGTCACGCGTCCCCGTCCTCGTACAAGTTCGCCGATCGTGCCGTGCCCGAGCTGATCGAGCGCGTCGTCGCCGCCGGCGGCCGCCGCCCGCTGCTCGACGCGGTGCTGGTCGGCGGCGCGAGCATGTTCACGGTGTCGAGCGCGACGCTCGAAGTCGGCCAGCGCAACGAGGCGGCCGTGCGCGACCAGCTCGCCGCGGCCCGGATCCCGGTGATCGCCGCGGAGACCGGCGGCGACCGCGGCCGCACGATCCGCGTCCATGTCGGATCGCGCCGGATCACGGTGCGCGAGGCCGGCGGCGCCGATCGAATCCTTGTCGGTGGAGATGTGGAGGCCGCGGCATGAGCGGACCGGTCCTGAGCCCTGATGCGATCGCGGCACTCGTCGACGCGGCCCGTGACGGCCGCCTGCCCGAGGACAAGCCCGCACCGCAGCGCCGCCGCCGCATGCGCGCGATCGACTTCACGCGCCCGACGAAGTTCACCTCCGAGCAGGAGCGCCGCCTCGGCCGCACGCTCGAGGCCTTCTGCCGCACCGCCTCCACCCGCCTGACGGCGGAGTTGCGCGTGCCGCTGGAGCTCGAGGTGCTGACCAGCACCCAGCTCACGTGGGCGAACGCCCACGCGGCCGTCCCGGCGAACTCGACCGCGGCGATCTTCAACGTCGAGCCGATCGGCACCCGGATGCTGCTCTCGACCGAGAGCACGCTGCTGCTGGGCGCGATCGAGCTGCTGCTCGGCGGCACGATCGACGGCGGCGTCAAGGAACGCCGGATGACCGACATCGACCAGGCGCTCGGCCGGCACTTCCTCGAGCGCCTGCTGGCGCAGCTGACGCTGATCTGGACCGACGTCGCCGGGCTGAACCTCGCGCTCGAGACGGTCGACCAGCACATGGAGACGGCGCAGATGGTCTCGGTCTCCGAGCCGACGCTCTCCTTCATGATGGAAGCCCGCCTGAGCGGGCTCTCGGCAACCCTGGCGCTGCTGATCCCGTGGTCGGCGATCGCGCCGGTCGCGGACCAGTTCGCCGCCCGCGAGGACGGCAAGTCGGGCGCGCGCAGCGAGGACGACGCCAGCTCGGTCCGGCGCGCCGTCGGCGACGTCGAGATGACCGTGCGCGCCGAGGTCGCCTCGGTCGCGATGCCGATCGAGGCCGTCCTGGCCCTGAAGCCCGGCGACCTGCTGCGGCTCAACGCCCCCGCCTCCGGAGGGATCACGCTCTACGCCGACAAGGTGCCGGTCCACACGGGCCGCCCCGGCCGCAGCGGCAGCCGTCGCGCCGTGCAGGTCACCGGCCATATGGGCGGTTCCTGATGGGCGCTCCCGAGGCCCTGGGCCGGCTCGGCCAGTCCACCGCCGAGGCCTGCCTCGGCGTGCTCGAGATGTTCGCCGCGGGCAAGGTCTCGCTCGGCGAGGTCACGACGCTCGACGACTCCAAGACCGCGTTCGACGGCGTCCCGGTTCCCGCCGTCGCGATGGCGGTGTCCTACGTCGACGGCGTGACGGGCGGCAACGTCTTCCTGATCACGCTCGAGGGCGCGCGGTTGCTCGCGGCGTCGATGATGGGCATGGACCAGCCCGAGGACCCGGACGCCACCGAGCTCTCCGAGCTCGAGCTCTCCGCGGTCTCTGAGGCCATGAACCAGATGATGGCCTCGGCCGCCGCGGCGACCTCCGTCGTGCTCGGCACCGAGGTCGAGATCGGGACCCCGGAGACCAAGACCTTCACCGCGGCCGACGCGATCGCCGACGCCTACCCGACGACGCCGCATGCGGTACGGACGGCGATGTCGATCTGCGGCGAGCCGGCGCGGCTCGTGCAGCTGGTGCCGAACGCCTTCGTCGTGCGCATGTCCAGCGCGCTGGACGATCTCGGCGCCGAGGTTCCCGGCGCCCCCGGCGCGGGCGCCTCGCCCGGTGCGCCCGCCGCGGCGCCGTCGCTGGCGGGAATCCCGGTGCGTGTCTGGGCCGAGCTCGGCCGCGCGCGGATGCCCTCCGCGCAGATCGTCGGCCTGCCCACGGGCGCCGTCGTCGAGCTCGACAAGCAGGCCGACGATGCGATCGACCTGTTCGTCAACGGCACACACTTCGCGACCGGCCGCCTGGTCGTCGTGGACGGAACCGACTGGGCCGTGCGCATCGAGCACGTGCTCGACACCGACGAAATCAACCTTGATGCGGGAGCGGAGGTGGCCCGGTGGCCAGAATCCTGGTAGTCGACGATGCTGCGTTCATGCGCAAGATGGTCAGCGACGCTCTGATCAAGGGCGGTCACGAGGTGGTCGGCGAGGCCGGCAACGGCACCGAGGCGGTCACCCGCTTCCAGGAGCTGCGCCCCGAGCTCACCACGCTCGACATCACGATGCCCGAGAAGGACGGCCTGACCGCGCTGAAGGAGATCATCGAGCTCGACCCCGGCGCCCGCGTGATCATGTGCTCCGCCCTCGGTCAGGAATCCAAGGTGCTCGAGTCGATCAAGCTCGGCGCGCGTGACTTCGTGGTCAAGCCGTTCCAGGCCGAGCGCGTGCTCGAGGCCGTCGGCAAGGCCCTCGCGTAAGGGGCTCAGCCGGCGGGTGTCGTGCAGGAAGCAGAGGAAGCCCTTCGGGGCGCTCTGCGAAGCCTTCACGGGCTTCGCGGCCGCGTGGGTGCCCTCCGCCATCGCGGCGCCGACTGAGAGGCCGAGCGCGCACAGGGCGGCGGCGAGGGTGGCGGCGAGGACGCGGAGCTTGCGCATGGTCAAGGGGATGCTCCGACCGGCGTGTCACGGACGGTTCAACTCACCTCAGGCCACCGCGTTGCCGCGCGATGCGAGGGAGTGGAGCTCACCCCGGTTATCGGCCACGGTTGTTCGGCTCTTGATCGAACGGACGTCGAGTTCGGATTCGAAGTCGGCCTCGTCGGTGTGGCTGAAGGCGACGCGCTTCTCGAGGATCACGCGCTCGAAGGCCTGGGCGACCTGTGGGTCCAGTTGCGTGCCCGAGACGCGGTGGATCTCAGCCAGCGCGGCCTCAGGGCTCACGGGGCGCCGGTAGGAGTCGCGGGAGGTCATGACGTCGTAGGTGTCGGCCACGGCGATGATGCGGGCGCCGAGTGGGATGTCCTCGCCGGCGATGCCCGCGGGATAGCCGCCGCCGGCGAACTTCTCGTGGTGGTGCAGGACGATCTCGGCGACGGGGCCGTAGCCCTCGATGCGCTCGACGAGCTTGGCGCCCTGCTCGGGGTGCAGCTTGATCAGCTCCCATTCGTCCTGTGTGAGCTTGCGGTTGGCGAAGAGGACGGTGTCGGGCAGGATGAACTTGCCGATGTCGTGCAGCAGCGCCGCGGTATGGATCAGGTCCTGCTCGCGCTCGGGAAGGCCGAGCGTCGCCGCGACCTCGCGTGAGTAGCGGGCCACGGCGGTCGAGTGGCGCGCGGTCATGGCGTCGCGCATCGACAGCGTCTGCAGGACGGTGGTGAGCAGGCCGACCTGGAGCGCGCTGAGCTCCTCGGTCCGGCGCGTGAGCTCGGCTCCGCGCTCGTACGCCTTCACGCCCGTGCGTGCGAGGTGATGGAAGACCAACATGACCACGGCGAGCAGCGCGATCGCGGCGATCCCGACCCGGGCGTACGTGAACGCGACCCCGGCCGTCAGCAGCGCCGTGGCGAGCTCGAAGGGCAACATCGTCCGGTAGACCGTCGCAAAGGCCTCACGGGCGCCTAGAACGCCTGAGACGCGCAGGTATGCGGCGAGCGCGGCGAAGTTCAGCGCGTTGGTGAGCATGAAGACGAGCACCACGGCGGCGGCGTAGGCCATCGAGTCGCCGTGGTTGACGAACCCGAGCAGCCAGCCGCCGAGCAGCGGGAACGCGGCGTAGATCGCGACGTTGCCGGCGAAGGCCAACGGTTGGCGGCGAGAGAGCAGCCCGTCGAAGAGCGCCGCCGCGACCGCGATCGCAGCCGCCGGGACCGGGCCGAGCAACGCCATCGCCAGCACGAGCGCGGCGAACGAGCCCGAGACACGCGCGCCGCGGAGGCTGACGGTGAGCGCCTCGGCGCCGGCGGCGATCACCAGCAGCAGCGCGGCCAGCGGCGACGCGAGCGCGAGCGTACCCGCGCACGCGAGGGCGAGCAGCGCTACGGGGACGATGAAGCGAGACCGGGACAACTCACCACTGCGTCGGCAGTCCGGCGGTGGCGCTTGATGTACGGACGCTGACTGTGTGCTCAGGTTCACAAGGAGAAGTTTCCAAAACTGGACGCGTGTTCTATTTGGACGTCTGCGTCCAGCGGGCACTAT
Source organism: uncultured Solirubrobacteraceae bacterium (assembly GCA_963848475.1). Classification (GTDB taxonomy): domain Bacteria; phylum Actinomycetota; class Thermoleophilia; order Solirubrobacterales; family Solirubrobacteraceae; genus Solirubrobacter. Next base: position 396,769 of record CAWKDW010000021.1, read on the forward strand.
GCGTCCTGTCACGGATGGTTCAACTTCACCTCGGACACCGCCTTGCCGGGCGGCGCGAGGAAGACCCAAAGGAGCTCACATGAGCTGGAAGATGTAATCCCGCGCGACAGTGATGTCGCTATCTGCGAGCGAGCGCCGATCGAGGCGCTCGTTCTCGTTAACGGCCGATCCACGCCGTTGCTTGATCGAACGAGTGTCTAGGCCGCCGTGAGCCTCGGCCGTGCGTAGTCGGCGACCCGGCGCTCGAACGCCAGCTCGGATTCGAAGTCGGCCTCGTCGGTGTGGCTGAAGGCGACGCGCTTCTCGAGGATCACGCGCTCGAAGACCTCGACCACCTGCGGGTCCAGCTGCGTGCCCGCGACGCGCCGGAGCTCCACCAGGGCGGCCTCGGAGCTCACGGGGCGCCGGTAGGAGTCGCGGGAGGTCATGACGTCGTAGGTGTCCGCGGCGGAGATGATGCGGGCGCCGAGCGGGATGTCCTCGCCGGCGATGCCCGCGGGATAGCCGCCGCCGGCGAATTTCTCGTGGTGGTGCAGGACGATCTCGGCGACGGGGCCGTAGCCCTCGATGCGCTCGACGAGCTTGGCGCCCTGCTCGGGGTGGAGCTTGATCAGCTCCCACTCGTCGTTGGTCAGCTTCCGATTCGCGAAGAGGACGTTGTCGGGGAGGATGAACTTGCCGATGTCGTGCAGCAGCGCCGCGGTGTGGATCAGGTCCTGCTCGCGCTCGGGAAGGCCCATCATGCTTCGCGACCTCGCGCGAGTAGCGCGCGACCGCCGCCGAATGCCGGGCGGTCATCGCGTCGCGCATCGACAGTGTCTGCAGGACCGTCGAGAGCAGGCCCATCTGCAGCGAGGCGAGCTCGCGTGTGCGCTTGGTCAGCTCCTCCCCACGATCCTCGGCCTGGACGCTGGTGCGCAGGATGTAGAGGAAGACGAAGAGGATCACCGCGGCCAGGCCGACCGACGCCATGCCGAGGTGCCCGTAGGTGAAGGCGACGCTCGCCGTCAGGAGCCCGGTGGCGAACTCCGACGGCAGCGCCGTGACGAAGGATCCGAGCATCCGGCGGACCGGGACGCCGTAGCCGATGCGGGTCGCCGTGGCGACCATGGCGAAGTTGAGGGTGTTGGTCGCCATGAAGACGCCGAAGACGGCGGCGGCGAACCAGAGGGGGTCCCCATAGCGGGCGTCGAAGTCGCCGACCAGCGCGCCGATGGCGAGCCCGCCGAGCAGCGGGAACGTCGCGAACGTGGCGACGTTGACGAGCAAGCGGTCCAAGGAGCGTCGCGAAACGACCCCGTCGACCAGCGCGCAGGCGACCGCGAGGGCGGCGGCCGGCGCCGGGCCGAGCAACGCCATCGCCAGGACGATCGACAGGAACGAGCCCGACAGGCGCAGGCCCTTGATCTCAAAGCCGAGCAGTTCGCTGCCGGAGGCGAGCACGAAGAGCAGGCCGAGCAGCGACAGCGGCGCCCAGTCGCCGGCGCGGCTCGTGTGGACAGCACCGACCACGGCGGCGATGAGGATCGCGCCGTAGAGCGTGGACATAACCGTGCGCTGCCGAGACACCTACCCCGTATTCGGCACGTCGCTGTGGCATTTGAGGGTCGGCGCTCATAGCGACGCGTGTGCACACGCGGTCAAAGGTGTTCGAGCTAGTCTTCTGGGCGGTGCGGAGGCGTCTTGAACCCCTGCGCGTACGGCCTTTCGGGCGCCTGCTGGCCTCGTACACCGTCAACGACCTCGGCGATTCGATCGGGGTCATCGCGCTGTCGATACTCGTGTTTGACCGCACGAACGCGGTCGCCCCCACGGCCGGGTTCTTCGTGGTCGCGAGGTTCCTGCCCGCGCTGTTCGCCACCGGCCTGACGGCGCACCTGGACCGCTTCTCGCTGCGCCGGACCCTGCCGGCGCTGTACCTGCTCGAGGCGTGCGCGTTCGCCGTGCTGGCCTTTCTCGCCGAGGGCGACAACTTCTTCCTGCCGCTGGTGCTGGCGCTCGGCGCGGTCGACGGGACGCTGGCGATCACCGGCCGCGGCCTCACGCGCGGCGCGGTCGCGGCGCTGCTGCAGCCCAAGGACCTGATCAGCGAGGGCAACGCGCTGATGAACCTGGGCTTCGCCGCGGCCTCGGTCTTCGGCGCGGCGCTCGCCGGCGGTCTGATCGCGGTGTTCGGCCTCCCGGCCGCACTGCTCGTCGACGCCGCCTCGTTCGTGCTGATCGCGCTGGTGCTGGTGCTGGCGAAGGATCTTCCCGCCCCCGAGCACGCGGACCGCACCCCGTGGCGGCAGCGCTACGTGGACGGGCTCGAGTTCGCGCGCGACAACAAGCTCGTGCGGACGCTGCTGATCGGTCAGTCGTTCGCGCTGATCTTCTTCACGCTGGTCGTTCCGATCGAGGTCATCTACGCCAAGGAGACCCTCGGCACCACGAGCGCCGGGTTCGGGCTGCTCGTCTCGGCCTGGGGCGCGGGCATCGTGCTCGGCAGCCTGCTGTTCCTGTGGCTCAAGAGCCGTGTCGGGCTCACGATGATCCTGATCTCGAGCGCCGCGGTCGGCTTCGCCTACATCGGCATGTCACAGGCGCAGACGCTGTTCGTCGCGTGCGTGGCCTCGGTCATCGGCGGCGCCGGCAACGGCGTCCAGTGGGTCTCAGTGATGACCGCGCTGCAGGAGGCCACGCCCGGTGAGTACCAGGCGCGGATGGCGGGGTTCCTCGAGTCGCTCGGCGCGGCGATGCCGGGCGTCGGCTTCCTGCTGGGCGGGACGATCGTCGCGCTCGGCACACCCCGCACCGCGTTCCTGATCTCGGGTGCGGGGATTCTCGTGCTCGTCCTGGTGGCCGCGCTGCTGCGGCCGGGGCGCTACACCTCGACGACGACCGGCAGCACCATGGGGCGCCGCTTGAGCCGGTCGTAGATGAACGTCGCGAGATCGTCGTGCAGGAAGGACTGGAGCACGTCGGTCTCGGTGATCTGCTGTTCGGCGGCGCGATCCAGCGAGTCCTCGACGGCCTCGCGCAGCTCGCCGATGAAGGCGGTGTTGCCGTCCAGGAACGGCACGCCGCGCGCGAGCACCTCCGGCGGGACGACGGAGGAGCCGTCCTGCTCGGAGACGGTCGCCACGATGATGAAGATGCCGTCCGCGGAGAGCATCCGGCGGTCGCGCAGCGCGACGTCGGCGACGTCGCCGATGTCGACGCCGTCGACGAAGATCATCCCTGCCTGCACCTTGTCGCCGAAGCGGGCGCCGTGCGGCGTCGATCTCCAGCGGCGTGCCGTTCTCGGTGCGGAAGATGTTCTCGGCCGGGACGCCGACGGCCTCGGCCAGCTGGCCGTGGATCAGCATCCGCTTGAAGTCGCCGTGGACCGGCATCACGTACTTGGGGCGCGTGAGGTTGATCATCATCTTGACCTCCTCCGCGTAGCCGTGGCCGGAGGCGTGGATCGGCGAGTCACGCGGGGTGACCACCTCGCAACCGATGTGGTAGAGCCGGTCGATCGTCTCGTTGACCGCGCGCTCGTTGCCCGGGATCGGGGTGGCGCTGAAGACCACGGTGTCGCCGCGCTTGAGCTCAACCTGCGGGTGGTCGCGGTAGGCCATCCGGCGCAGCGCCGACAGCGGCTCGCCCTGTGAGCCGGTGGAGATGACGACCATCTTCTCGTCGGCGAACTGGTCGATCTCGCGCGGCGCCACCAGCATCCCCTCCGGGATGTCGATGTGCCCGAGGCTGCGGCCGATGTTGATGTTCTTGCGCATCGAACGCCCGACCAGCGCGACCTTGCGGCCGTTGGCGGAGGCCGCCTGGACGACCTGCTGGACGCGGTGGATGTTCGAGGCGAAGCAGGTGACGACGATCCGGCCCTTGCAGTGCGAGAACACGCGATCGAGGTGCGGGCCGACCAGCGACTCGCTCTCCGAGATGCCCGGGCGGTCCGCGTTGGTCGAGTCGCCGCACAGGAGCAGCAGGCCGGCGCGGCCGAGCTCGGCCAGGCGCGACATGTCGGCGGGTGCGCCACCGACCGGCGTCTGGTCGAACTTGTAGTCGCCGGTGAAGAGGATCGTGCCGAGCTCGGTCGTGATCGCGATGCCGCTGGCATCCGGGATCGAGTGCGTCAGGTGGATGCGCTCGAGCTTGAACGGGCCGGCGTCGACGACGTCGCCGATCGGCAGCACCTCGAGGCGCACGTCGCGCAGCTTGTGCTCGTCGAGCTTGGAGCGCGCCATCGCGATCGTCAGCTGACCGCTGTAGACGACCGGGATCTTGTCCTGGCCGAGGTCGCGGATCACCCACGGCAGGGCGCCGAGATGGTCCTCGTGACCGTGCGTGATGATGATCGCGTCGATCCGGTCGACGTTCTCGCGCAGGTACGTGAAGTCGGGCAGGACGAGGTCGATGCCCATCATCTCGGCCGTCGGGAAGCGCAGGCCGCAGTCGACGACGACGATCCGGTCCTCGTACTCGACGACCGTCATGTTCTTGCCGATCTCGCCGACGCCTCCGAGCGGGAGGACGCGCAGTTTGCCGCTCACGCGGCCGTGACCCCAAGAAGACCGTGGCGCGCGAGCACGTCGTGCACGTGCGTGCGCTCCGCGTCGTCGCATTCCACGAGCGGCAGCCGCAGCGGCCCGGTGTCGTGACCCAACAGCTTCAGCGCCGCCTTTACGGGCGCTGGGCTGGCGGTGATGAACATGGCCGCGTAGACCTCCTGCAGAGAAGCATCGATGTCCGCACGGGCCTCGGGCTCTTCGAACATCCGGCGCATCTCGTTGCCGACGATGTGCGAGGCGACGCAGATGCCGCCCACACCGCCGATCTCGAGGCAGCGGCCGTAGATGTCGTCATTGCCGGCGAGGACGGCGAGCCCGTCGATCAACTGCAGCTCGTCCGAGTTGGCCTGTTTGACGGCGTCGATGCCATCGATCTGGCCGAGTTCGGCAAGCAGATCGGGGCCCATGTTGGTCGCCGTGCGGGAAGGAATGTTGTAAAGCACGACCGGCGTGTCGGCGGCCGCTTCGGCCACCGCCGTGAAGTGCGCGAGGATGCCGCGCCGGTTGGGCCGGTTGTAGTACGGCGTGACGGAGAGCACCGCGTCCACCCCGGCCTCGACGGCCTTTTCGGTGAGATGGATCGCATGCCGCGTGTCGTTGGACCCTGTGCCGCCGATGATGGCGCCGTCGTCCCCCAACTCGCGGACGATCAGCTCGATGAGCCCGAGGTGCTCCTCGTCGGTCATCGTCGCCGCTTCGCCCGTTGTCCCGGCTACGACCAGGCCGTGCGAGCCGTTTGCGAGCAGGTGGCGGCCGATGGCGACCGCGCCCTCCTCGTCGACGGAACCGTCGGCACGGAAGGGCGTGACCATGGCCGTGAGAAGGCCTTCGTAGGGACGCATGAGCTTTAGGATGGCACGCCCGCCGGTCAGCCCGCTCGGCCCGGGTGGTCGTCGTCCTCCTCCTGCGGTCCGGGCGCCCCCGGCATCGGCGGTGCGGTGGCGCTGCCCTCAGCGCGGGGCGAGGAGGACGCGCCGGGTACGCCGGGCGACGCGAGCGGCGGTTCGTCGCCCTCGATCGGCGCGGGCGGACCGGATGACAGCTCGGTCGGCGGGACGCCGGGAGCGGGTGGCCCCCACCCGTCCCCGGGCGGCGCGGGCGCGGGGGCCGGCACGGACCGGGCGGGAAGCGACGGCGAGAAGCTGGTCGACGTCGGCGCCGGACTCATCGTGGGCGGCTCGGGAGGAGCGGGCGGTGCGGGCGCGGACGGAGCCGGAGGGGAAAGCGGCGTGGAGGCCACCGGCGGGGCGGTTGCGGCGGGAGGCGCCGGAGCGGCGGGCGCGGTGGGCGGCGCCGACGATTCCCCCGCGGGCGCGGGCGTGGTCGGCGGCGCGGAGGATTCCGGCGTGGACGCGGGCGCGGCGGGCGGCCCCGACGACCCGGGCGCGGGCGACTCCGTCACCCTTCCAGCCGGCGGTGCAGACGATGTCGCGGCGGCCGGCGGCTCCTGCCAGGACCTCGTCGGGCTCGACCTGCGCCTTCCCGGCGAGCTTCTTGGCCTTGTCGAGGAACCCCATGCGGCGACAGTAGCGCGCGGTTCAGTCAGAGCCGCGGGAGGGGTTTGGCGCTGGACGCCATCGCCTCCCACCGGTCGCCTTCGGCGAGCCGCGACTCGAGGTCGGTGAGTTTGAACTGCTGCGGGTGCAGCGAGCTGTCGGCGACCTCGTCCCAGCCGACCGGCATGGCCACGGGCGCGCCGGTGATCGCGCGCACCGCGTACGGGGCGACGATCGTCTGGCCGTAGGTGTTGCGGGCGACGTCGATCAGGATCCGGCCCTCGCGCTTGTCCTTGCGCCAGAAGGTGGTCAGCGTGTCCGGGCGCTCGGCCTCGATCCGCTCGGCGATCTCCCCCGCGCGCTCACGCACCTCGTCGGCCGTGTGCGTGCGCTTGAGCGGCGCGATGATGTGGATGCCGCGCGAGCCGGTGACCTTGGCGAACGGTTCGAGGCCGAGCTCGCGCAGGACGTCGGCGGTCACGAGCGCGGCGTCGCGCACCAGGTCGAAGTCGTCGCCGGTGGGATCGAGGTCGAAGACGATCCGGTCCGGCTTGTCGCGGAGGTCGCAGCGGGCGTTCCAGACGTGCGGCGTGATGCAGTTCTGCTGGGCCAGCCAGCGCAGCGTGTCGGCGTCGTTGATCATCCCGTGGACGATCGAGCCGCCCTTGCGGCGCGGGACCTCGCAGCGCGCGACCCACTCCGGCGCGCCCTTCGGCAGCGACTGCTGGACGACGACGTCCTCCGCGATGCCCTTGTTCCAGCGCCAGAGGTTCATCGGCCGGTCCCTGCAGTGCGGAACCATCAGCTCGGCGACGCGCGCGTAGTGGTCGGCGAGGTCGGCTTTCGTGATCCCGTCGTCGGGGAACAGGACCTTGTCGGGGTTGGAGAGCTTGACCTGGGGCATTGAGCAGGGTTCGGGGGGCGCAGCCCCCGGTGGTCATCGATTCCGCGCAGGACGTCGGTGAACCGCTTCGGCACCTCCGGGTCCTCTCCTCCCTCCCACAGCGTCACGACGATCAGCTCGCCGCGCGGGACGGTCCTCCATGCACACGTAGACGAGGTCCGGGCGCTCGAGGTCGCGGACGAGCGTCGCGCCCCGCGCTCCCCCGGCTCGACCCGTCCCTCCGCGAGCGCCTTCGAGACGCGCGCGATGATCTCCGCGCGCGGGTCGAGTGCGCCGCGCACGCGCTGCAGATACCGCTCTACCGCGTGGTCGGTGACGGCTACGAGGGCCACAAGAGCCGCTCGAGCCCGAAGACCGGGGACTCGGGCAGCTGGGCCACGTGGCGGATGGCGAGCAGCACGCCCGGCATGAAGCTCGTGCGGTCGGTCGTCACGTGGCGGATGGTGAGCGTCTGCGCGACGTCGCCGAGGATCACGTCCTGGTCGGCGACGACGCCCGGCAGGCGGACCGAGTGGATCGGGACGTCGCCCTGCATGCCCGCAGCGGTGCGCGCGGCGGTGCCGGACGGCGCGTCGAGCTTGGCCGGGTGGTGGTACTCGATGATCTCCGCGCCCTGCATCAAGCGCGACGCCTCGCTCGCGAAGCGCATCATCAGCACCGCGCCGATCGCGAAGTTGGCCGCGGCGAAGACCTTCCCCGGCGCGCCCGCGACGGCCTCGCGCAGCTCGGCGTCATCCCAGCCGGTGGTGCCGATGACGACGTGCACGCCCGCGTGGGCCGCGAGCCGCGCGTTGCCGACGGCCTGGCTCGGGATCGTGAAGTCCACGAGCACGTCGGCGCCGTCCAGCACGCTCTCCAAACCGACGTCGAGCGACGGGTCGGCACGACCCGTCAGCTCCATGTCCTGGGCGGCCTCGACGGCCGCGCAGGTCGTCGCCCCCATGCGCCCTGCGGCACCGGCGACGGCGACCCGAGATCACGCCGCGAGCTTCTCCTCGCCCGCGACGCTCTCGACGGCGGCGCAGAACGCGTCCTCGTCGGGGCCGATGCCGGCGGCCGAGAGCCCGCCCGGGGCCCACAGCTCGCGACCAGCGAGCGCATGTCGTCGAGCGTCACGGCGTCGATGCGCTCCATGACCTCGTCGGTCTCGAGCAGCGGCAGGTCGAACAGCAGCGAGCCGCCGAGGCGGTGCATCCGCGCGCCCGTGGACTCCATGCCGAGCACGACCCGCGCCTTGACGTTCTCACGCGCGCGCTTGAGCTCGGCCTCGGTGGCCGGCTCCTCGCGGAAGCGATCGAGCTCGTCGGAGACGACCTTCATCGCCTCGACCAGGTTGTCCGGGCGCGTGCCGACGTAGAGGCCGACCTGGCCCGTGTCGGCGTACTGGCCGGCGAACGAGTACACGGAGTACGCGAGCCCGCGCTCCTCGCGCACGGCCTGGAAGAGCCGCGACGAGGACAGCCCGCCGAAGATCGCGTCCAGGACGCGGGCGGCGAAGCGGCGATCGTCGCCGCGCTGCAGGCCGAGGCCGCCGAGCGTCACGTGGACCTGCTCGGTGTCCTTGCGCACGAAGCGCACGGTGGCGCGCGGCGAGACCGGCGCCGGCTCAGGCGCCGGAGCGGGCTCCAGCGCGTCGCGCGTCGCCTGCGTGCGCTGGGCCAGCTCGACGATCGCGTCGTGGTCGACCGAGCCGGCCGCCGCGATCACGATCGAGCCCGGCACGTACCGGCGCGCGTGGTAGTCGGCGATCACGTCGATCGGGGTGTCCCGGATCACCGGCGCGCGGCCGATGATCGGGCGCCCGAGCGGGTGCGTGCCGAAGACGGCCTCGCCGAGCACGTCGAACACCGTGTCCTGCGGGTCGTCCTCGTACATGGCGATCTCCTCGAGCACGACCTGCCGCTCGGGGTCGACGTCATGAAACGCCGGTCGCCACACCATGTCGGCCATCACATCGAAGGCCGCCGGCATGTGCTGGTCGAGCATCCGCGCGTAGACCGCGGTGCTCTCCTTGTCGGTGCCGGCGTTGAGCTCCGCGCCCATGCCGTCGAACAACTGATCGATCTCCGCCGAGGCGTACCGGTCGGTGCCGCGGAAGAGCAGGTGCTCGAGGAAGTGCGAGAGGCCCGCCTCGGCCACCGCTTCGCCGCGCGACCCTGTGGCCACGAAGAACCCCAGGGCCGCGGACCGCACGGAGGGCATGGCCTCCGTGACGATCCGCAGCCCCGAGTCGAGCTCGGTGATGCGATGACTGGGGATGGTCGTCTACCTGAGGTCGGAGGAGGGGATGTCCCGCCTCAGTTAGGAGCGGTCGGGGTCGCGGTCGCCGCGCGGGGCGCGGTCACGGTCGCGTCCGCGGCCGCCACGGTCGCCGCCGCCGCCGCTGCGCGGGCCACGGTCGCTGCGCGGGCCACGCGGGCCGCGCGGGCGGTCGCTGCCGCCACCCATGGTCGGGTCACCGGTGCCGACGGAGGCGAGCTCCTCCTTGGTCTTGCCGGCGATCTCCGGATCGTCGGCGAGGCGCAGGCCGATGCGGCCGCGCTCCTTGTCGACCTCGACCACGCGGACGCTGATCTCGTCGCCCTTGTTGAGCACCTCTTCGACCGTGCCGACGCGGTTGCCCGGCGACACGTTGGAGATGTGCAGCAGGCCGTCGGTGCCCTTGGCGAGCTCGACGAAGGCGCCGAACGTCGTGGTCTTGACGACCTTGCCGCTGAACTCGTCGCCGACCTCGACCTCCTTGGTCATCGAGCGGATGCGCTCGACCAGGGCGTCGCCCTTGGCGCCGGTGACGGCGTAGACCAGGACCATGCCCTCGTCGTTGACGTCGATCTGGGACTCGAACTCCTCCTGCAGGGAGCGAATCGTCTCGCCGCCCTTGCCGATGAGCAGGCCGATCTTCTCGGGGTCGATCTGGATCGAGCTGATCCGCGGCGCGTGCTCGGAGAGCTGCTCGCGCGGGGCGGCGATCGCCTCGTGCATCTTGCCGAGGATGAACGTCGCGGCCTTCGCTGGCCTGCTCGAGCGCGTCGCGCATGATCTCGAACGTGACGCCCGTGATCTTGATGTCCATCTGCAGGGCGGTGATGCCCTCAGAGGTACCGGCGACCTTGAAGTCCATGTCGCCGAGGTGATCCTCGACGCCGGCGATGTCGGAGAGCACGACGTAGTCGTCGCCCTCCTTGATCAGGCCCATGGCGATGCCGGCGACCGGCCGCGTGAGCGGCACGCCCGCGTCCATCAGCGACAGGCTCGAGCCGCAGATCGAGGCCATCGAGCTCGAGCCGTTGGACTCGAGGATGTCCGACACGACGCGGATCGTGTAGGGGAACTTCTCCTGGTCCGGGATCATCGGGACCAGCGCGCGCTCGGCGAGCGCGCCATGGCCGATGTCACGGCGCTTGGGGCCGCGCATGAAGCCGGCCTCGCCCACCGAGAAGGGCGGGAAGTTGTAGTGGTGGAAGTAGCGCTTGGACGTCTCGAGACCGAGGTTGTCCAGGCGCATCTCCTCGCGCGTCGTGCCGAGCGCGACGACCGAGAGGGCCTGCGTCTGGCCGCGCGTGAACAGCGCCGAGCCGTGCGTGCGCGGCAGCGGCTTGACGTCGATCGTGATCTGGCGGATCTCACGCTCGGAGCGGCCGTCCGGGCGCTTCTTGTGGACGGCGATGCGCTGGCGGATGATCTTCTTCTCGAGCGCGTCGAACGCGAGCTGCGCGTTCTGGCGGTACTCGGCGTACTCGGGCGCCTCGACGGGGCCGGAGTACTGCGTCAGGACGGCCTCTTCGACGGCCTTCGTCGCGTTCTGGCGATCGAGCTTGTCCTGGACCGACGTGGCCTCGTCAAGCGCCGCGCCGTGCGACTGGGCGATCTCCTCGACCAGGCCCTCAGGGGCCTTCTTGATCTCGATCTCCTGCTTGGGCTTGCCGGCGAGCGCCTGCAGCTCACGCTGCGCGCCACACAGCTTCTTGATCGCCGAATGCGCGATGTCGAGCGCGTCGAGGATCTCGGCCTCGGGCACCTCGTTGGCGCCGCACTCGACCATCAGGACGGCCTCGTCGGTGCCGGCGACGACCAGATCCATGTCGGCGGTGAGGAGCTGCTCCTCCGTCGGGTTGACGACGAAGTTGCCCTCGACCTTGCCGATGCGCACCGCGCCGACCGGGGTCGGGTACGGGATGTCGGAGATCATCAGCGCGGCGGACGCGCCGTTCATCGCGAGGATGTCGTACGTGTGGACCTGGTCCACGGAAAGCGTCAGGTTGACGAGCTGCGTCTCACGACGCCAGCCCTTCGGGAAGAGCGGCCGCAGCGGGCGGTCGATCATGCGCGCGATCAGCGTCGCCTTCTCGCCGGCGCGGCCCTCGCGCTTGAAGAACGAGCCGGGGATCTTGCCCGCGGCGTACATGCGCTCCTCGACATCCACCGTCAGCGGCAGAAAATCAACGTCTCGGAGGTTGCCGGCCGTCGCGGTGGAGAGCACCACGGTGTCGCCGGCGGTGACCGTCACGGCGCCGGAGGCCTGCTTGGCCATCTTGCCCGTCTCGAAGGCGATCTCGGTACCGCCGATCTCGACGGCAATCCGATGCACTTCAGACATATGTCCCTTTCTCGTCCCCGCCTCGGTGTCGGCAGGGGCCCTCTGCATCTTCTGGACGCTTCGGTATTCGTTGACAGGCATGTTAGTAGGCGCTTTCACAGTCGGCGCTGCCGGGTAGCCTGGCCCGCCATGGCACAGCGCATCGTCGTCTTCGGCGCCACGGGCTACACCGGGCGGCTCATCGCCGAGCGCCTCGTCGCGCAGGGCGCGCGGCCGGTCCTCGCAGGACGCTCGGAGGCCCGCCTGGCCTCATTGGCGGAAAACCTGGGTGGTCTCGAGTACGTGCGCGCCGACGTCATGCGCAAGAACTCCGTCTTCGAGCTGGTCGGCCCGGGCGACGTGCTCGTCTCGACCGTCGGCCCGTTCATCAAATGGGGCGAGCCGGCCGTGCGGGCCGCCGTCGCCGCCGGCTGCACCTACCTGGACTCGACCGGCGAGCCGCCGTTCATCCGCCGCGTCTTCGAGGAGTTCGGCCGCCGGCCGCAGCGCTCCGGCGCGGCGCTGCTGACGGCGATGGGCTACGACTTCGCGCCCGGGCGCGCTGGCGGGCGCCTTGGCGCTCGAGGACGCGGGGCCCGAGGCCGTTCGCGTCGATGTCGGCTACTACATGCTCGGCGGCACGGCCTCGTCGCTCTCGGCGGGGACGCGCGAGTCGCTCGTCGGCGTGACGCTGGGCGACAACCACGCGTTCCGCGAGGGCCGCGTGCGGACCGTCCGCCCCGCCGAGCGCGTGCGCTCGTTCACGGTCGCGGGCCGCGGGCGCGAGGCGATCTCGGTCGGCGGCGCCGAGCATTTCGCGCTCCCCTCGCGCCTATCCCGGCCTGCGCGAGGTCAACGTGTACCTGGGCTGGTTCGGCCCGCTGGCACGGCCGCTGCAGGCCGGATCGCTCGTGGGTGAGGTCGTCCGGCGCGTCCCGGGCGCGAAGTCCGTCGATGCGGATGACGGGCGAGCGCGTGCTCGGGCTGGCCTCCGGCCCCGAGGCGGGAACCACGCCCGGCGGACGCTCGTGGATCGCGGCCGAGGCCTACGACGGAGCGGGCCGCCAGCTCTCCGAAGTGCACCTGGCGGGCGTCGACGGCTACGAGTTCACGGCGAGCTTCATGGCCTGGGCGGCGCAACAGCCGGTGTCGGGGACGGGAGCGCTGGGTCCGGTCGCGGCCTATGGACTCGAGCGTCTGGAAGCGGGCGCGCGGCTGGCGGGCTTGGACCGCGTGCCGTAAGGGGTGGTCCCGTACTCAGTGCGGGATGCATGGAAACCAAGCGCCCCAGGACCCCTGCGGCCGACAAATCGCCCGACTCCGAGACACGGAACGGCGATACGGGCGGCCGCCGCAACCGCCACAGCACGCGATCCAGGACACGCGCAGGCGCCAACGCCGGCGGCTCGCGCAGCCGCCACACACAGCAGCGCGTGGCCGAGGAGCCAGACGCGTCGAGGATCGCGTTGACCGCGCGCCGCGCCGCCTCGTTCGCCCCCTCCATCGTCGCCAGATCCGTATGGGTCCGGACGTAGTCGGCGGCGAGCATGAGGTTCGGGATCCTCGTCGACGCCTCCGGCCGGTCGGCCCACGAGCCCTTCGTGTTGACGAGCAGCGGCTCGGCGTTGGTCGCGCCCGACGGGTTCGGGAACTCGATCGCCTCGTCGAGGAACCAGGACGTCACCTGCACGCCGTCCAGCGCATCGTCGAGGTGGTCTCGCAGCTGGTCCCAGACCTCGGTACGGATCTCCTCCGGCGTGCACAACGCCGCGACCTTTCCCGTCCGCGGCCCAGCGGTCTGCCATTCGGAGATGTCGACCGACAAGACCCCCGGCGCGTCGACGTCCACGTCGCGCCAGAACTGGCGCTGCGAGATCGAGGTCAGTGCCCATTCGGAGTCGAGGTAGATCGCGTGGCCCCGGACGAGCGGCAGGTCTTCGGCGAGGTAGAACATGATCCCGTTCATCCAGCGCGTCACCAGGCGGTCGAGCCCGTTCAACCGCGGCTCAGCGGCGCGCAACTCGGGCGAGAGCAGGCCGCGCATGACCTCGACGGGTAGCGCCGCGACGTAGTAGTCGGCCGCGATCGAGCGCCCCGCGACCGTCGCGGCCGCCACTTTGCCGTGGCGCAATACGAGACCCTCGACCGCCTCCCCCAGCCGGACCTCGGCTCCGAGCGACTGGAGGTGCAGCAGCCAGGGCGCGATCCACGCTTCGCTGGTCGGCGCGTCGAGCACCCGGTCCGCCCGAGCGCCCGCGCGCGAGAGGTCGAGCAGCAACTGCACGAGGATCAGCCCGCCGGTCCGCGCACTCATCTCCTTGGCCCGCGCGGCAACCAGCGTCCGAGTCAGTCCGTCCGCGAGGTACCGCCGGAACTCCTCCGAGCGCTCGTCGGCCTGCACGTACTCCCACCAGCTCTGCCGGTCCCACTGTTCGATCCGCCGCTCGTCGCAGCTGGCCAGCAGCGTGAACAGCCGCTCCAGCAGCCAGGCGATGTCGACGGCGGGGACGCCGATCTCCGTCGCGGCCCTGAACACGAACCGGGCCAGGACCGTCAGGTCAGCGAGCGACTCCGGCGCATGTGCGGGTGCGACCAGCTCGTTGGCGCCACCGGACCGGGCGAGCAGGATCCGCTCCGCGCCGACCAGGCGATCCCGGGCCGTTCCGGAACCCGACGGGATTCGCGACATCGTGTCGGGGAGATGGCGGTAGAAGGCCGGGAAGAAGCGGAAGCCGTGCTCGGCGGGCAACCCCTCCGGCGTCGGATAGCTGCGCGCCTTGCCCCCGGGGCGTGTGCGCTTCTCGTAGACGGTGACCTCGAAGCCGCGCTCCGCCAGCTCCTGCGCGGCGCTGAGACCGCCCACACCTCCCCCGAGCACGGCAACGGTGGTCGCCATGGGCCGACTCTACGTACTCCTAACGTGTTCGGCTACCACACCATCACTCGCGAGCAGCGCATCGAGGGAACGCCCGACGAGGTCTTCCCATTCTTCGGCGACGCCGGCAACCTCGAGGCGATCACGCCGCCGTGGTTGGGCTTCCAGGTCGTCACGCCGCGCCCGATCGAGATGCGCGTGGGGACGCTGATCGAGTACCGGCTGACGTTGCACCGGCTGCCGGTCCGCTGGCTGACGCGGATCGAGGAATGGGTCCCGGGCGAGCGCTTCGTCGACGCCCAATTGCACGGTCCGTACAAGCTCTGGCATCACACGCACGAGTTCGAGGCCGACGGCGCGCACCACACGCTGATGCGCGACACGGTCCGTTACGCGCTGCCGTTCGGACCGCTCGGGGAGATCGCGCACCGGCTGTTCGTGGCGCGCGATCTCGAGCGGATCTTCGACTACCGGACGGTCAGCTTGCCTTCCATGCCCGCGGCACGGTGGTCGCCGACCGGGCAGTAGTACGTGTACTCGCCGGGCGCGAGGTCGACCTTGATCGCCGGCGCGTTGTCGCCGGTGACCGTCGTCGTGGTGGCGTCGACGCCGTTGCCTCGCTCGCGGACCGGCGTGGTTCAGGACACCTTCGCGCCGAGCACGTCCTGCAGCTGGATCTCACCGTTGCTGAGGTGCTCGCGGCGGACGACGCGGATCTCGTCGTACTGGCCCTTCTTGACCGCGGTGGTCAGGATCACGTACGCGTTGCCCAGGGCGTCGACGCGGAAGGTGCCCGCGCTCGCGCTCCAGCCCGGCGCGTCGCAGAAGACCTCGTAGACGTCCGCCGGCCCGCCGGGAAGGTTGTTGACCCAGAGGCGCACGACGGTGCCGTTCGTGGAGGTCCGCAGCCCGGCTCGTGCGCTCGCGTTCGCCGGCGCCGAACCGATCGGTTCGAACACCAGCCGGTACTGCGACGCCGCGCGACCGCCGTTGTGCTGGAAGTTGAGCGCGAAGATCAGCACGGCGATCGCGATCGCGGCGCCGGCCAGCGCGCTGACGCCGCCGAACACGATCCGCGGCCGCCAGCGCCGGCGCGCGGGCTGCTCGCTGCGCTCGCGGGCGAAACGATCCAGCAGGCGCTCTTCGATGGCGGGCAGGGAGCGGCTCGTCGTCGGTCGCCCCGGTGACGACCGCGAGATCGAGCAGCGCCGGGATCCCGGCCAGCTCGGCGTGCGCCTGCGCGCACTCCGGGCACGTCGCGAGATGCTCGCGCACCTCTCCGCTCGGACTCGCTATCGAGGCCGCTCAGCACGTAGGCACCGATGTCCTCGTGGACGTGCGTCATGCCCGCACCCCCATTTCTTCTAAGACCAGCCGCAACGAACGCAGCGCGTACCAGGTGCGGCTTTTGACGGTCCCTTCGGGCAGCCCGAGACGTTCGGCGATCTCCCGCACGGCAAGTCCTTGGACGTGCGCGAGGCGGATCACCTGCCGGTGCTCGGGGGTGAGCCTGTCGAGTGCGCCGGCGACCTGCCAGCCGAGCATCGCGCGCTCGATCGAGAGCCCTTCGGGGTCCTGCTCGTCGCGCGGCTCGTGCAGCGCGAGCGCGGGGCGCACCGCGGCCCGCCGGCGCGAGTCGATGATCGCGTGCCGCGCGATCTGGTAGAGCCACGTCCGCACGCTGCCGCGCGTCGGGTCGTAGGCCTCGGCGTGCCGCCAGGCGCGCGTGAAAACCTCCTGCACGACCTCTTCGGCCGTTCCCCTGTCGCCCAGCGCGTTCAACGCGAAGCCGTAGAGCTCACCGGCGTAGGTCTTGTAGAGCGCGCGCAGCGCCTCGCCGGTGGCGTCCGACGAGATCCGGGCGAGAAGCTGAGCGTCATCCGTTGGCATCAAACCGAGGCGTAGTACGCGCCGGTCCGCTTTGCGGTTCGATCCGGCCGCACCATCGTCGCACGGGGTCCCACGTCCACATGGGACCTCTGGCCCCGCGAAGGTTGAGGCCTGGGCCTCAGGACAGGGCCTCCCCGCGCCCGTACCGTCGAAGGATCGTGCGCGAGCAGCGAGGCCAGACCGCCGCGGAATACCTCGGAGCGCTGCTGCTGGTGGCGGTGATCGTCGCCGCGGTCGTCGCGTCCGACGTCGGCGCGAGCGTCGCCGCCGGGGTGAAGTCGGGCGTCTGCAAGATCGCGCAGACGACGTGCGGCGGAGACGGCGGCGGCTCGACCGGGCCGAGCGCCGGCGGCCCCGACAGCGACGGCGACGGGTCAGCGACGCGGACGAGCGCGCCCGCGGCACCGACCCCGGCAACGTCGACAGCGACGGCGACGGCCTGTCCGATGCCGACGATCCGGTCCCCGGCGTCGCCGACGGCGACGGCGACGGCCTGACCGACGGCGAGGAACTCGCCCTCGGCAGCGACCCGACCAAGGCCGACACCGACGGCGACGGCAAGCCCGACGGCGAGGAGTTCGCGAACGGCAGCGATCCCACCCAGGGCGTGCTGCCGCTGACGAAGGAGAACGCGCTGAAGCCGTGGGAGCGCGTCGGGATGACGCCCGAGGAGTGGTCGGACTTCGAGGACAAGGTCCTCGACGAGGTCAACCCGGGCGGCTGGGAGGGCTTCCTCTTCGGCAACCCGTACTGGGGCGTCACGCTCGACGAGGCCGGCGAGCTGAAGCTGCTGCAGATCCAGGAGGCCGGGCTGAACCCCCTGCCGCTGCTGAAGCTGCTCGGCGTCGGCGGCAAGGCGCTCAGCGCGTCAGGCGCGGCGCTGAAGGCCGTGGCCAAGCTGCCGGCCGCGACCCGCGCGGCGCTGGCCGCGCGCGGCGTGCTCCCGAGCGTCGCACGGATCAAGCCGCCGCTGCCGCCCTCGACTCCGGGTACCGCGCTCGGCGAGCTCGACGTGCTCGGGCGCACAACGGGCGCCTCGGCCACGATCACGCGCGAGATGCTCAACACCGGCACCGCCGCGTCGCGCTCGATCAAACCCGCCGGCTTCCTCGGCGGCAACGCCAACCAGGCGCGGGGGCACCTGATTTCACGCCTGCTGGGCGGCAGCGGGACCGACGCGCGCAACCTCGCGACGATCTATCAGAACCCCGTCAACACGCCGATCATGCGCGGCTTCGAGCAGCAGGTCGCCAACGCGGTCCGCGCCGGCGAGACGGTCAACTACAACGTCCAGCCGATCTACCGTGGCAGCGAGCTGATCCCGCGGGCCTTTACGCTGCGGGCGACCGGCAGCGGCGGCTTCCGCCTGCACGTCTCGATCCTCAACCGCGTCCCGTGAGCGAACTCGACCAGCTGACCTTGCTCGTCCCGCCGCCAAGCGCTCCGGCGCCCAGCGACGAAGGCGACCTCGACCTGCCCGCCGACTACCGCGCGCTGCTCGCGCGCTACGGGCTCGGCAACCTCGCCGGCCTGCGGCTGATCCCGCCCGCGGACATCCCTTACGAGGCGGTCCGGCAGCGCTCGGCGCTGCTTGGACATCGAGACGCCGTACGCGCCCGACGGACCTGCTGCCGTGGGGCATCGACGAGTCCGGCAACGTCGTCTGGTGGCTCATGCAGGGCGACTGGCCCGTGGTCGCCAACGAGGCCCGCGGCGAGGAGTGGCATCACCACGACGGCGGCGCCGTGAGCTTCCTGCTGGCGCTGCTCTCCGGTCGCGAGACGAGCGTCTTCCTCACGATCGAGGGTGACGACTTCGAGCCCTACTCGAGCAGCGAGCGACCCGGGTAGATCCGGCCTTCGGCGAAGGACGTCGGTGTCGTCACGACGCCCGCGCGCACGCCGCCGCGGAAGGACGCCTTGACCGCCGCCGCCACCGCGTCGGAGCGCCGATCGGCATCGAAGCGCCCGACATCGAGCCCGAGTGTCCGCGCCCGCGCCCACAGGTGCGGATCCTCGAGGCGCCCCTGGTCGGCGAACAGCGCGTCGTGCATCTCCCAGAAGCGTCCCTGCAGGCCCGCCGCCTCGGCCGCGCACGCCGCGGCGTAGGCGCGCGGATGCGACGACTTCACCGGGAAGTGTCGAAAGCAGACCTCGAAGGCAGCGAGGCGTGCTTCGAAGGCCGCACAGAACGGGCACTCGTAGTCCCCGTAGACGACCACGAGCCGGCCGCTGCCGCGAACGTGGTCGGAAGGCCCGACCGGCGGCAGCGGTGCGGAGCCGAGGTCGCTCAGGTCGCGAGCGCGTCGAAGATCAGGTTCGCGCCCGGCAGATCGCCGGGCGACGGCGCTTGGAAGCTCCAGCGCACCGTCGCGTCAGGGTCGATGACCACGAGCGCACGCTGCGGGAAGCCACCGGGGTGGTAGACCCCGAACGCCTGGCAGGCCGCGCCCTTGGGCTCGAAGTCCGAGAGCTGCTGGATCTGGATCCCCAGCGAGGCCTGGAACGCCGTCTGCGAGTACGTCGCGTCGCAGGAGACGCCGTAGAGCGTGGCCCCGCGCGCCGCGAAGTCCTCGAGGACCTCGTTGTACAGCGAAAGCTGGTCCGTGCAGGTCGGCGAGAACGCGAAGGGATAGAAGACGAGGACCGTCGTCTGCCCGAGCAACTGCTCGCGCGTGAATGCCTCGCCCTCTGAAGTCCTCAGCGTGAAGTCGGGCGCCGGTTGACCGGCCTCGACAACTGCCATCGGGTGCTAGCGCCGGAGCCCGAGTTCGCGGATCAGGGAGCGGTAGCCCTCAAGATCCTTCTTCTGCAGGTAGTTCAGGAAGCGACGGCGGCGGCCGACGAGCATCAGAAGGCCCCGGCGCGAGTGGTGGTCATGCTTGTGCTCGCGAAGGTGCTCGGTGAGGTGGTTGATGCGATGCGTGAGCAGCGCAACCTGGACCTCGGTCTTGCCCGTGTCGGTTTCGTCGCGGCCGAATCGCGAGACGATCTCGCGCTTTTCCTCTACTGTCATGGTCATGTGCGGCCGTGCAGGGTAGCAGCCAGAACGCGGTCGCGGCCAGCCTCCTTGGCGGCATAGAGCGCCTCGTCAGCCCGGTGCAGTAGGTCCTCCGGAGCCTCGCCGTCCCAGCTGGCCACGCCGATGCTCACCGTGACCGGCACCGGAGCCGGAGCGGCGGCGACGTCGGCGCGCAGCTTCTCGGCGACGTGACGGGCGGCCGTCGAGTCCGTATCGGGCAGCAGGACGAGGAACTCCTCGCCACCGAGGCGCCCGAGCTGATCCTCGGTACGGAGATGCGCGGACATCGCCCGCGTGGTCGCGACGAGCACGTCGTCGCCCGCCTTGTGGCCGTAGGAGTCGTTGACGCGCTTGAAGTGGTCGAGGTCGAGGATCGCGATCGAGAGCGGATGCCCGTGACGGCGGGCGGCCGAGACCATCCCGGCGAGCTGGGTCAGGATCGCCCGCCGGTTGGAGAGCCCGGTCAGCGCGTCCTCGCGCAGCAGCGCCTCCAGCCGCGTGCCCTGCGCGACCAGTTCCTCCTGCAACTCCTTCATGCGCGCGGCGGCCTCGACGCGCGTGAGCACCTCGCCGTCGGCGATCGGCTCGACCAGATAGTCGCTGATCCCCTGGCGCATGCCCTCCAGCGCCTGTGCGGACTCCAGTTGCGGTCCCTCGATCACCACGATCGCGGTGGCGTACGCGACCGGATCGCGCTTGATCTGGCTCACGAGCTCACCGCAACAGTCGGCGTGCACGACCGCGACATCCGGCGCCCACGCCCGGCAGAGCGCGAACGCTCCGACGGGTGCCGCAACCGTGCGCACCGCGTGCCCGGCAGCGACGAGCAGGCGCGCGAGCCGGTCACGATTCGGAGTTTGGGCATGGGCCACCAGCACCCGCATGCCTCCCCCGTTACCCCCTGGACATCGATCCAAATATCGAACGGTGGTCCAGATTGTCAGACCAGACGAGCGATCGCTTCCACGTCGCGGTGCATCTGCTCGACCAGCGTCTCCGCGGAGTCAAAGCGCTTCTCGCCGCGGATCCGCTCGAGGAAGTCGAGGCGCAGCTCGCGTCCGTAGAGATCGTCGTCGAAGTCCAGCAGGAACGCCTCGACGAGCAGGCCGCGGCCGGTGACGAACGTCGGGCGCACACCGATCGAGACCGCGGCGATCCACTCCCCCATGCCCGGGACGAACGCGCGGCAGGCGTAGATGCCGTGATCGGGGACCGCGAGCGCGGGGTTCGGGACGAGGTTGGCGGTCGGGAAGCCGAGCGTCCGCCCGCGCTTGTCGCCGTGGGCGACGATCCCGCGCATCCCGAACGGCGCGCCCAGCAGCCGGCCGGCCTCGGCGACCGCGCCGGTCGCGATCAGGCCGCGGATGTGCGTCGAGGACACGATCTCGCCGTCGACCTCGACCAGTTCCACGACGCGGGTCGAGAACGCCTCCTGAGCCGCCAGCAACGCGGCGTCGCCCTGTGCGCGATGGCCGAAGCGGAAGTTCTCGCCGACCGAGACCTCGGTCGCGCCGAGGCGCTGCACCAGCTCGTGGTCGATGAAGGCCTGCGGCGACTGCGCCGCGAACGAGCCGTCGAACGGGATGACGATCAGCTCGTCGACCCCGAGCGCCGCGATCAGGTCGGTCTTCTGGTCGAGCGTCGTCAGCAGCTTGGGCGCCGACTGCGGCGCGACGACCGCGCGCGGGTGCGGTTCGAACGTCACGACGCTGTCGGCGCCGCGGATCACCTCGCGGTGGCCGGCGTGCACGCCGTCGAACTCGCCCACCGCCAGGCGGCGGGGACGCGGTGTCGCGTCGGGAAGCCAAACAGTCTGCATCAGCCGCGAAAGCCTACGACGGGCTTGAGGGTGGCACCGCCGCGTGGCTCTGCGATGGCGATCAGGCCGTCCTCGTCGCGCAGCCGGATCAGGCTCTTCGCGTGCCCTGGGACGGCGACACCGTGGGCCGCCTTGGCCGCCGCGTCGCCTTCGAGGTCGAGCACGGGCATGAAGGACAGCGCGTCGTCGAGGCCGATCAGGCGCTCCTCGTCGGCGTTCGCGACGTCGAAGCCGCCGATGTGGGTGCGCCGCAGCTGGACGCAGTACGCGTCGTGCAGATCGGCGATCAGCGTGCGCACGTAGGTGCCCGAGGAGCACTCGATCGCGAACGACGCGAACTCGTCGTTGCCTGAGAGCTGCTCGAAGCGCGTGACCTCGACCTCGCGCTCGGGGACCTCGACGACCTCGCCGGCGCGGGCGCGGGCGTACGCGCGTTTGCCGTCGATCTTGATCGCGGAATAGATCGGCGGGCGCTGGGTGATCAGGCCGGTCGGCAGTATGAAGGGCTGCTCGGGCCGCTCGCCCGGCGCGATCTCGCCCTCCGGGTCGCCGGTCGTCGACGTGTAGCCGAGCCGCGCGACCGTCTCGTAGCGCTTGGGCAACTCCATCAGGAAGCGCTGGATGCGCGTCCCGCGGCCGACGAGCACGAGCAGCAGGCCGGTCGCGAACGGGTCGAGCGTGCCCGCATGGCCGACCTTCACACCCTTCCCCAGCCGCCGCCGGACCTTCGCGACGACATCGTGCGACGTCACCCCTGGGGGCTTGTCGACGAGTAAGACCCCGTCCATCATCGCCAGCCACCGAGAGGGCGAGCCGCAAGGCGAGTCCTCTCAGCGACGCGAGCCGCCAGGCGAGTGTCGCCCCCGTCCATCATCGCCAGCCACCGAGAGGGCGAGCCGCAAGGCGAGTCCTCTCAGCGACGCGAGCCGCCAGGCGAGTGTCGCCCCCGTCCATCTCAGAGTTGCGCGGCGAGGAGCTCGCGCAGCGACTTCACGAGCTCGGGGAACTCGAGGTCGGTCGAGAAGCCGGCCGCGCGGCGGTGGCCGCCGCCCCCGAGGGCGCGGGCGATCACCGAGACGTCGATGCGGTCGTCGGTCGCGCGCAGCGAGACCTTGCGGGCCGGCTCGCCGCCGAGTTGATCGCGCACCAGCCCGGCCACGGCCGTGCCCTCGACCGAGCGCAGGTGGTCGACGACGCCCTCGGAGTAGCTCTCGTCGGCGCCGGTCGAGCGGTAGTCGTCCTGGGTCAGGTGCGTCAGCGTCAGCAGGCCGCCGTCGAAGCGCTCGACGTTGCTGAGCCCGCGCGCCAGCAGGTCGAGCTTGCCCTGCGGGATGCCCTCGTACAGGCGCCGGTAGATCGCGTGCGCGTCGACGCCGGCGGCGATCAGCTCGGCCGCCATCTCGTGCGCTCGCGGGCCGGTGTTCTCGTACATGAAGCGGCCCGTGTCGGTCACCAGTCCGACGTACAGCGCCTCGCCGATCGGCTCCGTCACGGGGACGCCGAGGCCGTGCATCAGATCCCACACCATCTCGGCCGTGCAGGAGGCGTGCGGGTCGACGTGGTTGATCGTCCCGAAGCGCGTGTTGTCGTGGTGGTGGTCGATGTTGAGGATCAGCGCACCATCGTCGTCGCGCTCGAGCACGACGGCCGGGGCGCGGTCGATGTTGCCGCAGTCCAGGAAGACCAGCGTGCGCTCGCCGAGGTCCGGGGGCGGTTCGGTCTGGAGACCCTCGAGCCGGATGAAGCGGTATTCGTACGGGAGCGGGAACTCGTCGGGCGGCATGTAGGCGACCGCGTCCTTGCCGAGCGCCGCGAGCACCTGCTGCATCGCGGCGAGCGAGCCGACGGCGTCGCCGTCGGGGCGCTCATGCGTGGTCAAGCAGAAGCGCTCGTGCTCCCGGATGGCGCCCAAGACCTCCGCTCGCGACGGCAGCGCGCCGTTGGAGCCGCTCATCAGGACTCGTCGCTCTCAGGCTGCAAGAGCTCTTCCGGAGCCTCGGCCTGCAGCAGTTCGTTGATCCGCATCCCGCGCTCGGGCGTCTCGTCGTAGACGAACTGGATCAGCGGCGTGTTCTTCATCCGCAACTCCGCCGCCACACGGCGCTGGAGGTACCCGTGCGCGGAGTCCAGCGCCTTCAGCGAGCGGCGCCGCTCCCCGGGGTTGCCGAGAACCGACACGAAAACGCGTGCATGGCGAAGATCCGGCGATGTCTCGACAGCGGTCACGGTGACGAATCCGACCCTCGGGTCCTTCAGCTCAGAGGTGATCGCGGCAGACAAGACCTCTCTCATGGCCTCGTTGACCCGCCGCATCCGATCGCTGGTCATCCTAGTGACTCCAGGTCGGACCAGGATGCGAGCCTGTACTCAATTCTCACGCCCTGGGGGAAGCGCCCGTCCAGCGCGCGCTGCACCGTGTCCACGGTGTCCTGCGCGAGCGCGGCGGAACGTGCGGCGATGGCGACGGCGAGCGTCGAGCGCTGCCATGAGTCCTGGTGGCCGACCTCGGCCACGGACGTGTGCAGGCGCTCCCGCAGGAGCGCCTTGACACGGTTGAGCTCGGCTCGCTTGGCCTTCAGCGAGCCGGACTCAGGAAAGTACAGATGGACGCGCATGAGCACGACGAAAGCGCGTTCCGGGTCCAACGATTACGAGAGGGTCCGCTCGACCTGCCGCGTCTCGTAGACCTCCATCGTGTCGCCCTCTTGCACGTTGGCGTAGTTGGCGAGCACGACACCGCACTCGAAGCCCGACAGGACCTCGCGCACGTCCTCGTTGAAGCGCCGCAGCGACCCGATCTCACCGTCGTGCACGACCGCGCCGTCACGGATGAGGCGCACCTTGGCGCCACGCGTGGCCTTGCCGTCGGTGACCATGCAGCCGGCGATGACGCCGATCTTGGACGCGCGGAAGATCTGCCGGACCTCGAGCTGGCCGACCACATCCTCGACGGTGTCCGATGGCAGCAGGCCTTGCATGGCATCGCGCAGCTCGTCGATCGCACGGTAGATGACCGAGTACGCGCGGATCTCCACGCCTTCGCGGTCCGCGAGCTGGCGGGCGTCGCCTACCGGGCGTACGTTGAAGCCCATGATGATCGCGTCGGAGGCAGCCGCCAGGTTGACGTCGGACTCGGTGATGCCGCCGACCCCGGAGAGCACGATCGAGACCTGTACCTCTTCCTGCGGGAGCTTGGCGATCTCGTCCTCGAACGCTTCGAGCGAACCCGAGACGTCGGCCTTGAGTACGAGGCTGAGCTCGTTCTGGCCGCTGTTGCGGTCGAAGATCGTCGCGAGCGAGCGCTTCACGCCGCCGCGGCGAGCCTGCTGTTCGAGCTTGAGGCGGTTGGCGCGCTCCCCTGCGAGCGAGCGAGCCTTGCGGTCGTTCTCGACCACGTGGGCGAACTCGCCGGCCTCGGGCACGGTGTCGAAGCCGAGCACCTCGACCGGATCGGACGGCCCGGCGGTCTTGACGCGCTTGCCCGTGTAGTCCGACATCGCGCGGATACGGCCCCAATGGGCGCCGGCGACGATCGCGTCGCCGATCTTCAGCGTGCCGCGCTGGACGAGCACCGTGACCACGGCGCCACGGCCCGGATCGAGCTTGGACTCGATCACTGTGCCGGAGGCGTCCGCATCGGGGTTGGCGGTGAGCTCTTCGAGCTCGGCCGTCAGCTGCAGGCCCTCGAGCAGGTCGTCGAGCCCCTGGCGCGTCTTGGCCGAGACGTCGACGAACATCGTGTCGCCGCCCCACTCCTCGGGCTGGAGCCCGAGCTGGGTCATCTCGGTGCGCACGCGATCGGGCGCGGCGCCTTCCTTATCGATCTTGTTGACCGCGACCACGATCGGCACGTCGGCCGCCTTGGCGTGATCGACGGCCTCGCGCGTCTGCGGGCGCACGCCGTCGTCGGCGGCGACCACGATCACGGCGATGTCGGTCGCCTGGGCGCCGCGGGCACGCATGGCGGTGAACGCCTCGTGGCCCGGGGTGTCCAGGAAGGTGATGATCCGGCCGTCGTCCTGATGGACCTGGTAGGCGCCGATGTGCTGGGTGATCCCGCCGGCCTCGCCCGCGGCTACGTCCGTCGAGCGGATCGCGTCCAGCAGCGAGGTCTTGCCGTGATCGACGTGACCCATGATCGTGATGACCGGCGAACGCGGTTCGAGATCCTCGTCCGCGTCGTCGAAGGTCGGGTCGGCGTTGGCGTCCTCGGCCGCCGTGACGATCTCGATCTCCTTGTCGAACTCGTCGGCGATGACCTGGATCGCGTCGTCGGAGAGCGTCTGCGTCAGCGTGGCCATCTCGCCGAGGCTCATCAGCTTCTTGATGACCTCGGGGACGCCGATTCCGAGGTACTCGGCGACGTCCTTGACCGTCGACCCGGAGTTGACCCGGATCACGTCAGGCTTCAGCGACTCGACGTCTTGCGGGGCCGGAGCCTCGTAGGTACCGCGACGGCGACGACCGCCGCGACGGCGCGGCGGGCGGTTCGGCGGACCGCCACCGGGGCCGCCGCCAGGACCGCCACCGGGACCGCCCGGACCGCGACGTGCGGCCTGGGAGTCGATGACCACGCGGCGGACGCCACCGGCGGTGCCGGGAGCGCGCTCGCCCTGCAGCGAGGATCGCGTGGGCCGGCGTTGGTTGGCGCCAGGACCGGTACCGTTGCCCGCCTCGGGCTTCGGCTTGGCCTTCGGCTTCGGCGGGGTCTTGGGCGCAAGGTTCTCCGCGCGCGGGGCGCGCGCCGTGCCGTGGCCGAAGCCGGCGCGCTGCTGGACCACCGGCTGGGCCGGGGCCTTCGCGGCGCCATTGGCGGCGGCCTTGGGGAGGGGCTTGCCAGTCAACGCGGCGTCGGCGAGCTTCTCGTCCACGGCGGTTGCGGCGGCCTTCACCTCAAGCCCAGAAGCGTTGAGACGCTTAAGGACCTCCGAGGTCGGCATGTTGTACTGCTTGGCTAGCTCGTGGACGCGCTTCTTGGCCATGTTTGGGTTAAGTCTACGGTGTCCTGTGAAGGGGATACGCGCGCCTTGAAGGCGCGGCTGAAGGCGCGACGGGTCGTCGCAGCCTCAAAACATTGGCGGTCTGGATGCAGCCAGGCGCCCCTACCGGGCAGGGACGCGCGTAGATCCGGCACCGCGCGTCCGTCCACGTTAGCGAAGCGGACAAGACGCGCCGCTGGAGCGACTTGTCCGCAGCCGATGCAGCGACGCTCAGGCGCCGACGCGATCGGTGTCCTTGTTGGCCAGCGCCTGGTGACCGTCAAGCCCGCAGTAGCGCGAGCCGGGCAGCGCGGCGTTCGGGCAACGGCGGCCGTTGCCGAGGATCGCGGCGCAACGGCCACCGGTCTCCTCCTCCTCGCCGAACTCGGTGTTCTGCTCTTCCTTGGCGAACTCGGTCTCGGAGCGGATGTCGACGCGCCAGCCGGTCAAACGGGCGGCGAGCCGCGCGTTCTGGCCTTCGCGGCCGATCGCCAGCGAGAGCTGGTCGTCGGGCACGATCACCGTGGCCTGCTTGTTGGTGTCGTCGACGAGTACCTCACGCACACGCGCGGGGCTCAGGGCCTTCGCGACGAAGCGGGCCGGCTCCTCGTTGTACGGGATGATGTCGATCTTCTCGCCGCGCAACTCGGACACGACCATGCGCACGCGTGAGCCGCGCGGGCCGACGCAGGCGCCGACCGGGTCGACGCCGTCGGCATGCGAGACGACCGCGATCTTCGAGCGGTATCCCGGCTCGCGGGCGACGCCGGTGATCTCCACCAGGCCGTCGGCGATCTCGGGCACCTCGAGCTCGAAGAGCTTCTTGATCAGCTCGGGGTCGCGGCGCGAGACGATGATGCTCGGGCCACGCGTCGAGGAGGAGACCTCCTTGATCACGGCCTTGATGCGCTGCGAGTGGTCGTAGCGCTCGCCGTCGACCTGCTCGGACTTCGGCAGCAGCGCCTCCACCCGCTCGCGCAGCTGCACGAGCGTGTAGCGGGAGTCGGACTGCTGGACGATGCCGGTGATCAGTTCGCCGACGCGGTCGCGGTACTCCTCGAACATCATGTCGCGCTCAGCCTCGCGGATCCGCTGCAGGATGACCTGCTTGGCGGTCTGCGCCGCGATCCGGCCGAAGTCGTGCGGCGTGACGTCGCGGATCTCGATCTGGTCCTCGAACTCGCTCAGACGCGCGGGATCGATGTCCGGCGCCTCCGGGATGATGACCTCGCCGGTCTCCGGGTCCACGCGGCGCTCGAGCGCGCCCGTGGCCTGCTCCTCGGCCTCGTCGAGGAGCTGGTCCTCGAGGTCCTCGGGCAGCAGGAACTCCTCGACGATGAAGTCGCCGGAGTCACGATCCATGCGCACGCGGGCGTAGCGGGCCGCGCCGGGCTGCTTCTTGTATGCCGACAGCAGCGCATCCTCGAGCGCGCCCATCAGCTTCTCCTCGGAGATGCCCTTCTCGCGCCCCAGAGTCTTGACTGCTTCGACGATCTCTGCGGACATGGCCTCAGTCTCCCACGAGGTTCGAACGATGGATGTCGGCGTAGGCGATCGAGACGACGCCGGTGTCCGCGGCCACAGTGACCACGTCGTCCGTCGCGTTCAACAGCTCGCCGGTGAAGGAATGACGCCCGTCGTGGTCGCCGCGCGTACGTACACGTGCGCGCCTGCCGACGTAACGACGGAAGTGCTCGGGCTTCGAGAGCGGCCGCTCGGTCCCCGGTGAGGAGACCTCGAGCGCGTACCTCTCGCGCAGCTCGGGGAGGTGCTTGGTCACCCGCTCACAGAGGTCGAGCGTGACCCCCTGCGGATGATCGATGAAGAGGCGGAGGAGGTCGTTGCCGACCACCTCGGCGAGCAAGACCTCGACTTCGGGCTCCACCTCTGATAGGCGGGCCTCGATTTCGGCCTGGATCGTGCTCATGACACCTCCTAAAGCGGGGGGTCCGGGGGGCGCAACCCCCCGGTCCGTGTACAAAAAAAGCGGGCTCTTCGCCCGCTTCCCAAGTGGCCTACCGGCCGCGAAAAGCTCTGCGTCCAGAGTAGCAGCGCATGCCCTATGCGGAGTCGCGGGCCCGGTCGCGATAGATCCGGTAGTCGCGCCGCTGAGGATTCATTGTCGCGGCGAGTGTCAGCGGCTTGCGCGCCTCGGCGGTCCGCCCGAGTTGCATGAGCGCGCGACCGAGGCAGAAGAGCGCGTAGTCGTTGGTCGGAGCGCGTTCCACCACCGCCTCGAACTCCACGCGCGCCTGCTCGAACCCGCCGGAACGGAAGTAGGCTCGGCCCAGCGCCTCACGGATCGAGGTCTTGTCCGGCTCGAGATCGCGCGCCCTGGCGAGCGGAACCGTGGCCTGGTGGAAGTGCCCGTCCTCAAGCAGCGCCATTCCTCGCTGATAGAGGTCATAGACGTCATCCATCCCGTCAATTGTAGGCCCGCGGTCACCTCGGTGGCAGTGCCCACCAGGCCCGGATGCGGCCGAGCAAACCGGCCCCGCGTCCGAGTTCGGACCGCAGCCCGCGGCGCTGTGCGCGCGTCGGGTATCCCGGCTCGTCGCGATAGCGGCTCTCGCGCAGCGCGCGCACGTATCCGGCCGCGGCAGGCGTCGCGGCGAAGCGCAGTTCGAGCGCGTGCAGCGTCGTGCCGGGCGCGGGTTCGCGGCGCGTGCGGCGCAGCGCGCGCTCGAGCTCGGACAGCGCGGGCGGCGCGCCGGCCCGCCAGCGGCGTAGCGCGAGCAGCACCAGCCCGACGAGCGCGAGCGCGCCGGCGAGGATCGCCGGGATCCGCCACCACGGAGTGGTCTCGGCCGCCGCCGCGACGCCGCTGCCACGCTCGGACAGCGGGTCGCCGCCGAAACCGGATGTCGAGCCGATGCTGCCCCCCGCGACGCTGCGCGCGTCGGCGGGCTGGCTGCGCGCGGGCGAGTCGGCGGGCGTCGGGTCGAAGGTGATCCAGCCCCAGCCGGGGTAGTAGGCCTCGACCCACGAGTGCGCGTCGAAGTCGCGCACCACGTATTCGCCGGTCTTGAAGTCGGTGGCGCCCGTCGAGAAGCCGGTGACGACCCGGGCCGGGATACCGGCCATCCGCAGCAGCAGGGCCATCGCGCCGGAGAACTGCTGGCAGTAGCCGAGCTTGGCGTCGAACAGGAAGCCGTCGAGCGTCGATGCGGACGGGGGCGGCGACTCGGAGTAGCCGTAGTCGTCGGTCGCCAGGTAGTCGAGCACGCGCTGGACGTACTGCTCAGGCGTGCGGGCGCCGTCGGCGAGCTCGCGCGAGAGCGCGTAGGTGCGTGCCAGGCCGGCGTCGGCGATCACGTCCTCCGGCGGGGCGCTGCGCGGCGGGCCGTACTCGATCGCGTCGTCGGTGCCGAAGAACGGGAACGTCATCCGCACATGGTCGGCGCCCGCGATGTCCGCGATCGCGGTGTAGATCGTCGTGTAGGCCGCGAAGCTCGGCGGGTAGTCGACGCCCGCGCGCCGGCGCTGGGCCACGGTCGGCTTCGGGGTGTAGACGGTCGCGGTGTACGCGTCGCCGCGGCGCAGCGTGCGCGGCGCGAGGTAGAGGCCGTCGAGCGTCGGCAGGTCGATCAGCTTCGGGATCTCGAGGTCGGAGGCGTAGCCGGCGGTGATGAACTGGTCCGTGCGCAGGTTGCGGATCGAGACCTTGATCGTCTGCGTCCAGCGCTTGACGATCGCGGGCTCTTCGGCGGGGTACTCCTCGACCACGGGCGGCGAGTCCGAGCGGCGCCACGCCGCGCCGTCGAAGTCGTCGAGGTTCTCGGCCTTCCAATAGGCCGGCTGCTCGGCCCGCACGCGCAGCAGCTCGCGGCCGTCGCGCGGCCAGTTGAGCTCGCCGTAGCTGTGGTTCCACGTGAACGACGTCGACTTCGATGCCGAGGTCTCCTGCGCCCACGTCTCATAGTCGAACCACGGTGTGTCGCGGTTGAGCACCGGCGCGGCCATCAGCGCCACCAGCGTGGCCACGACGACGAGCGCCGCTGCCGCGGCCGAGTCGGGCCGGCGCAGCTTCTCCAGGCGCAGGAACGCGACCGTGAGCAGCGTGAAGATCGCGCCGCGCACGAACTCGAGCTCGAAGTTCATCGCGACGACCGGCACGACGTAGAGCACGACCAACAGGATCAGCGCCGGGACCGGGAAGCCGAGGCGGCCGCGCCGCGGCCAGAACGCCAGCAGCGCTGCGGCGAGGACGAGCGCGCTGCCGCCGAGCGGGATCACGGTCCGCACCCAGTCGTCGAGGCCGCGGTAGGGAACGCGCACGCCCGGCAGGTCCGAGATGCCGCGCGAGATGCCGCCGGCCAGCTCGCCCCAGCCACCGGGCAACAGCAGCTCGTCGGC
This sequence comes from uncultured Solirubrobacteraceae bacterium, assembly GCA_963848475.1. Taxonomy (GTDB): domain Bacteria; phylum Actinomycetota; class Thermoleophilia; order Solirubrobacterales; family Solirubrobacteraceae; genus Solirubrobacter. The sequence continues at coordinate 427,235 of CAWKDW010000021.1, forward strand.
GACGCGGCCCGACAGGAGCATCAGGGCGGTCAGCGGCACGATCGCGCCGACGGCCGCGAGCTGGCGCCGGCGGCCCTCGAGCCGGCCTGCGCCGAGCATCGCCGCGATCGCCAGCAGCCCGACGAACAGCGCCGTCCAGCCGCGGCGGGGCTCCGCCGGCTCGAGCATCGACATCCAGTGCAGGACGCCCCACGCGGCGAGCGCGGTGAAGGCGATCGCGCGCGCGACGGCGACCGGCAGCAGCGCGGCGCCGGTCGTCGGCCGGATCGTCGGCACAAGCGGCGCGTCCGACGGCGCGCCGTCGACCGGCGGCGTCGCGGTCGCCGTGCTCACGCGGCGCCCTCGAGCGCGGACACCGCGGCGGCGCCGCTGTGGCGACCCGCGGCGTAGCCGTAGCAGCCGGCGACCTCGAGCATCGCGCGGCGGTTGCCCAGCGGGGCCGGAACGATCACCAGGCAGCCGCCGGGCGTGCGGCCGAGACCGCGAGGCGGGCGGTCGACGGGATGGGCCGCGACGTAGATCACGAGGCCGCGGCGGTTCTGCGCGGCGGCCAGGCGACGGGCCCGCGCGGTCGTCGAGCAGCGCCAGCCGCACGTGCAGGGAGGGCCAGGACAGCAGGTCGTGCTCGATGATCGACGCGCGGCGGTCGCCGGGCAGCAGCAGCGAGCAGCCGGTCCGGCGCGCGAAGTGCATCGCGAGCGACCCGGCGGCGCGGACGGCGGCGTCCAGCGACTCGGGGGTCGTCGGCGCGCGCGGGTCGATCACGACCAGCGGGCGCGAGTCGGCCTCGGAGATCAGCTTGCGCTCCATCAGGCCCGCGCCGCGGGCGAACGACTGCCAGTGGATGCGGGAGGCCGGCGAGCCCTCACGCCATGGGCGCAGGCCGTCGATCTCGGTCTCGGCCGCGGCGAGCAGCGAGGCGCGCGCGTGCGCGGGCGTGGCGTCTCCCCCGCCCGCGGTCACGTTGACCGGGTAGAGCTTCGGCAGGACCAGGATCTCGTCCGTCGACGGCCCGGCGATGACCCGCTGGGCGAGCCCGAACGGGTCGCGCAGGACGAGTGCGGGCGGCGGCATCCGGCGCCGGCCACGGCGGCCGAAGGTGACCTCGATCCGCACCCGGGCCTGCCGGCGCCCGGCGGGCAACCGCAGCGGCTCGGCCAGCAGCGGCTCGTCGATCCAGCCGGGCGGCAGCGGCAGCCGCCCGGAGCTGACGTTGAGCTTGACGTGCAGCGGCTGCTCCTCGACGACCGAGCGGACCGTGATCTCGCGGCTGAGCTTCGCGCCCATGCCGCCGATCCCGATCCAGGCCAGCGCCCCCGCTCCGAGCAGCAGCAGCGCGGCGCCGGTGACGTAGAGCGGCTCGGCGTCGAACGTGCCGGCGACGATCAGCAGCAGTACGCCGAGCGCCGCGCATCCGAGCGCCGAGCGCATCCGTCCGCTCCCTACAGGGCCGGGACGGCGGTGATCGCGTCCGCGATGATCTCGCCGCGCTGGACGCCCGCCGCCTCGGGGGCGAGCATCAGGCGGTGCGCGAGGACCGCTTCGGCGAGCGCCTGGACGTCGTCGGGCAGCGCGTGGTCACGCCCGTGCACGAGTGCGCGGGCCTTGGCCGCGCGCAGCAGCATCAGGCCGGCACGCGGCGAGGCGCCGAGCTCGACGCGGTCGTCGTCGCGCGTGTGCCGCAGCAGGGCGACGATGTAGTCGCGCAGCGCCCGCGACGCGTGGACGCGGTGCGCGGTCTCGACGGCCTCGACGATCTCCGCGCGGGTGGCGACGGGCTCGAGGTCGAGCACGCGGTCGCGCGACTCGTGGCCGTGCAGCATGCCGGCCTCCGCGTCCGCGCTGGGATAGCCCATCGAGAGCCGGACCATGAAGCGGTCGACCTGGGCCTCGGGCAGCGGGTAGGTGCCCTCGTACTCGACCGGGTTCTGGGTCGCGAAGACCAGGAACGGCCGCGCGAGCTCGTGCGACGTGGCGTCGACGGTGACGTTGCGCTCCTGCATGCACTCGAGCAGGCCGGACTGCGTCTTCGGCGACGCGCGGTTGACCTCGTCGACGATCACGACGTTGGCGAAGATCGGCCCGGGGCGGAACTCGAAGCGCATCTCTCGCTGGTTGTAGATCTGCGAGCCGACGATGTCCGCCGGCAGCAGGTCGGCGGTGCACTGGACGCGCGCGAACGCGCAGTCGATCGAGCGCGAGAGCGCGCGCGCCAGCGCGGTCTTGCCGACGCCCGGGTAGTCCTCGACGAGGATGTGGCCCTCGGCGAGCATCGTCACGGTGACGTGCTCGAGGACCTCGTCCTTGACCTCGACGGCCCGGCGGATGTTCTCACTGACGCGGCGGGCGACCGACACGGCGGTGTCGATCTCCGCTTGTGCGAGCCGCTCCGGGGCGGCCTCCTCCAAGGGTTCCATTCAGCGTCGAACCTTTGTGTCGTTTGATGAACGGCGGCTCAAGACGGCATCCAGGATGGCGGCGGCGATCCGCCCCTTGGACGCGCGCGGCACATGCCGCTCGTCATCAGCCGTGACGATCCAGACCTCGTTGTCCGGCGACTCGAAGCCGATTCCAGCCCCACCGATGTCGTTGACGACGATCGCATCGAGTTTCTTACGGGCAAGCTTCTCACGCCCGTACGCGAGCGCTCCCTCGCCGTGTTCGGCGGCGAAGCCGACGAGCAGCTGATCGGGCCGGCGCCGCTCGGAGAGCGAAGAGAGCACGTCTGCGGTACGTACGAGGCGCAGGTTCAGTTCCCCGCCGGTCTGATCCTTCTTGAGCTTTCCGGCGTGCGCGTCCCGCGGGCGGTAGTCCGCGACGGCGGCGGCCATCAGCAGCACGTCGCTCGTCGCAAAGCGCGCGGCGCAGGCGTCGGCGAGCTCGGCCGCGGTCTCGACATCCACGTACTCGATGCCCGCCGGACGTGGCAGCGAGACGTTCGCGGCGATGACGGTGACGTTGGCGCCGCGGCGCTTTGCCTCCTCGGCGAGCGCGAAGCCCATCCGCCCCGAGGAGCGGTTGCCGACGAAGCGCACGGAGTCGATCGGCTCGCGCGTCCCGCCGGCGGTTACCAGCACGTTCGCCCCCTCCCACCCGGGGCCCGGCTCCCCACCGACGCTGAGCGCGTTCTCGACGGCGGCCAGCAGCTCTGGCGGCTCGGGCAGCCGGCCGATGCCGAACTCGCCCGGAGAGCCGAGCGAGCCCGTCCCCGGTTCGAGCACGATCACCCCGCGCGCGCGAAGCGTCGCGAGGTTGGCCTGGGTCGCCGCGTGCTCGTACATCGCGTTGTTCATGGCCGGAGCGACGATTAGCGGTCGCCGGCAGGCCAGCGCGGCAGCCGTCAGCAGGTTGTCGGCGTTGCCGTGCGCGAGCTTGGCGAGCGTCTGGGCCGTCGCGGGCGCGACCAGGAAGAGGTCGGCGTGCTCGACCAGCGCGAGGTGCGAGAGCGGCGCGTGCTCAGGGAGCGGATCGCCGGGGAAGACGCCGCGCAACGGGTCGGGCTCCCATTCGCTGACGAGCACCGGCGCGCCCGTGATGCCGGCGAAGGACGCGGGCCCGACGAAGCGCGAGGAGGCCTCCGTCTGGACGACGCGCACGCTGTGCCCGGCCTTCAGGGCCAGGCGGGTGAATTCGAGCGACTTGTAAGCCGCAATGCCGCCGCACACTCCGAGCAGAATGCGCGGCACGGGACTTCTAGCGGTAGCGGTACGCGACCTTGCCGGACGCGACTTCCTCGAGCGCGATCGTCAGGTAGTTCTTGGAGACCGTGTCGACCATCGGCGGCGGGAACTCCTCGAACGTCCCCTCACCGAGGTTGTGGTAGTACGAGTTGATCTGACGCGCGCGCTTGGCGGCGACGATCACGCTCGCATACGGTGAGTCGACGTGCTCGAGCAGGCGGTCTACGCGGGGAGAAATCACACCCTCAGTCTAGCTGCCGCAATGACGGCTGCTGCACCGATCGCCGCACCGGCTCGAGCCGCCGCCGTCGCCCAGGTCCGCTCGGCTCGCCGCTGAGCACGATCGTGCCCGGCGGCGACGGCGCTGCTCGGGTGCGCATCGAGCGCCGGCAGGACCCGGCGATCGGCCGCGGGCGGCGACGCATCCCGATCCGGCCGGCGGCGTCCCGACATCCCTGGCGCGCGCCAGCGCGCGTACGAGCGCGATCTCGCCGCCGCGTCACGCGTTGGCGCGCACGATCTCCTCGAGCTGGTCCGCCGCCGTCGCGAGGTCGTCGTTGAGCACGACGTGCGGGAACTCGTCCTGCGCGGCGAGTTCGGCCTTGGCGACGTTCATCCGCGCGTCGATCTGCTCGGGTGTCTCGTGGCCGCGGCCGACCAGCCGCAGGCGCAGGGTCTCCTCCGACGGCGGGGCGATGAAGATGCGGATCGCGTCGGGCATCGTGTCCGCGACCTGGCGCGCGCCCTGCACCTCGATCTCCAGCACCACCGACGCGCCCTCCGCGGTCCGCTTGTCGAGCTCGGAGCGCAGCGTCCCGTAGCGGCGGCCGGAGTACTCGGCGTGCTCGAGGAAGTCGCCCTCGACGACGTGCCGGTCGAACTCCACGTCGTCGAGGAAGTGGTAGTGCGTGGTGTGCTCCTCCCCCGGCCGCGGGTCGCGCGTCGTCGCCGACACCGACAGCTCGAGCGCCGGAACGCGTTCGAGCAGCGTGCGGATGAGCGTGCCCTTGCCGACCCCGGAGGGGCCGGTGATCACGAAGACCTTCCCGGTCATGGTGGTGCGGGGCGGAGGGTGCGAACCCTGTTTAGCGGCGGAGCATCGAGACGAGCTCGGTGCGCTGTCGCGGCGACAGACCACCGATCGTCTTCGACGGCGAGATGCGGCAGAGCTGCAGCACCTTGTTGACCTTTACGCGACCGTATTTCGGCACGGCCAGCAAGAGGTCGAAGACCTTGGCTGAATGCACGTACTCGGGCGGCTCGAGCAGCAGGTCGTGGATGCTGACCTTGCCCGCCTTGAGGTCTCGCTTGAGTGTTGCGCGCCTCGTCCGGATCTCGTTCGCGCGCTGGAGCGCCTCCATGCGCTGGACGAGGGAACGCTCAGGAGCAGCCGTGATGGGCTTGGCGGGCGTCTTCGTCGCTGGCGGCATGGGCGGCGAGTCTACAGCGCTCTGAGCCTCCGACAAGACCCTGGGTAGGTAATTCACCTTGACCTGAACTTGAGGTTCAACGCTGTGGAGACCACTTGACACTAAGCGCGTGGTTTGCAGGTGTTTTGGACACGACTTCTGGGTAGGTCCATGCGTCCAGTCCGGATGACCAGGGGGCTGTTTCGGAGGCGCGCACAAGCGAGCGCGTCCGGATGGGATTCGCTGCCGACGGAGCTCAGATCTGCGCCCGCACGCAGCAGGTCGTCGGTGTGACAGGCGTCACTGTACCCCACTCATCCGAGCGGCGGGGAACGCCAACGCGCCTCGTTGGTCAGGATTCCCACACTTACACGCGTACACCGCCGTTGGCGTGCAGCTCCTGCAACGACAGCACCGGCGGCTCGCCGAGGCGCGCCGAGGCGATCGCCCGCGCGGCCGCCATTCCGCCCGCGATCGTCGTGATGCAGGCCACTCCGCGGGCGATCGCGGCACGGCGGATCTCGTAGCCGTCCGAGCGTGCCGCGGTGCCGGTCGGCGTGTTGACGACGAGGTCGACGCCGCCGCGATCGATCCAGTCGACGACGTTGTTGCGGCCGTCCTGGATCTTGTTGATCGTCTCGACCGGGATGCCCATCCGCTTGATCGCGGCGGCCGTCCCGCGCGTGGCGACGATCTTGAAGCCGAGGTCGTGGAGCTGGCCGGCGATACCGACCACGCCTGCCTTGTCGGCGTCGGTCACGGTCAGGAAGACGGTGCCGCTGATCGGCAGCCGCGTCCCGGCCGCGGCCTGGGCCTTGGCGAACGCCGTCGGGAAGTCGGCGGCGACGCCCATCACCTCGCCCGTCGAGCGCATCTCGGGGCCGAGCAGGGCGTCGGTGCCGGAGAAGCGGTCGAACGGGAGCACCGCCTCCTTGACGGAGACGTGGTTGCCGCACGGATCCTCGGGCAGGCCCATCGTCGCGAGCTTCTCGCCGAGCATCACGCGGCAGGCGAGCTTGGCCAGCGGCAGGCCGGTGGCCTTGGAGACGAACGGAACCGTCCGCGACGCGCGCGGGTTGGCCTCGATGACGTAGAGATCCTCGCCGTAGACGCCGAACTGGATGTTGATCAGGCCGACGACGCCGAGCGCGAGCGCCAGATCGCTGCTCGCCTGGCGGATCTCCGCCAGCATCTCGCCGCCGAGCGAGTGCGGCGGCAGCACGCAGGCCGAGTCGCCGGAGTGGATGCCGGCCTCCTCGACGTGCTGCATGATCCCGCCGATCCAGACGTCCTCGCCGTCGCAGATCGCGTCGACGTCGACCTCGATCGCGTTCTCGAGGAAGCGGTCGAGGAAGATCTCCCCCTGCGGCTTCACGCGGTCGAAGTAGTTCGCCAGCATCGCCTCGTCGTACGCCAACTCCATCGAGCGCCCGCCAAGCACGTAGCTCGGTCGCACGAGCACCGGGAAGCCGACGCCGGGCGCGGCCGCGAGTGCCTGGAGCGGCGAGTTGGCCAGCGCGAACGGCGGCGCCTTGAGCTCCAGGCGGTCGAGCAGGGCGCTGAAGCGCCCGCGGTCCTCGGCGAGGTCGATCGCGTCGGGCTGGGTGCCGAGCAGCGTCACGCCCGCGGCCTCGAGGCCGGCGGCGAGCCGCAGCGGCGTCTGACCGCCGAAGGACACGATCACGCCCTCGGGTTGCTCGACCTCGACGATCGCCAGCACGTCCTCGAGCGTCAGCGGCTCGAAGTACAGCCGGTCGGAGGTGTCGTAGTCCGTGGAGACGGTCTCCGGGTTGCAGTTGACCATCACCGCGTCGCGGCCGGACTCGCGGACCGTCATCGCCGCGTGCACGCAGCAGTAGTCGAACTCGATGCCCTGGCCGATGCGGTTCGGTCCTGAGCCGAGGATCATGACGCTCGGGCGAGATCCTCGCCGAACCTCCCCAGGATCGACGCGCGAGGGAATCGCCCCCTGGGCGATTGCCTCTGGCGATGCGATCCCTCTGGGCGAGGCATCGCCCTCCCAAGCGGAGTAGTAGTACGGGGTCTCGGCCTCGAACTCGGCCGCGCAGGTGTCGACCGCCTTGTAGGTGCGGACGCCGTCGAAGGCCCGGTCCAGGCCGCGCAGCTCGCGCAGGAACCAGGGGTCGATGCCCGTACGGGCCCGCAGCTCGCCGTCGCTGACGCCGCGCTTCTGCAGCTCCAGCAGGAGGTCGTAGCGGTCGGCGCCGGGCGACTCGAGCCGGTTCAGCAGCTCTTCATCCGAACCCTCGAGTGAAGGCTGAGCGTCGAGCTCGCGCGAGCGCAGGGCCTTGCCGAAGGCCTGGCCGAACGTGCGCCCGATCGACATCACCTCGCCGACGGACTTCATGTGCGTCGAGAGCGTCGCGTCGACGCCGGGGAACTTCTCGAACGCGAACCGCGGCCACTTGACGACGACGTAGTCGAGCGTCGGCTCGAAGCTCGCGGGCGTGGCGCGCGTGATGTCGTTGGGGATCTCGTCGAGCGTGTAGCCGACGGCCAGGCGCGCGGCGATCTTGGCGATCGGGAAGCCCGTGGCCTTCGACGCCAGCGCCGACGAGCGCGACACGCGCGGGTTCATCTCGATGACGATGATCTCGTCCGTCGCCGGGTTCACGGCGAACTGCACGTTGGAGCCGCCCGTCTCGACGCCCACGGCGCGGATCACGGCGATCGCCTGGTCGCGCAGCTTCTGGTAGGTCCGGTCGGTCAGCGTCTGCTGCGGCGCGACCGTCACGGAGTCGCCCGTGTGCACGCCCATCGGGTCGATGTTCTCGATCGAGCAGACGATCACGACATTGTCGGCGTGGTCACGCATCACCTCGAGCTCGAACTCGCCCCAGCCGAGGATCGACTCGTCGATCAGGATCTGCCCGATCGGCGAGGCCGCAAGGCCCTGCTCGACGATCCGCACGAAGTCGGCCTCGGTGCGGGCGATGCCGCCGCCGCGGCCGCCGAGCGTGAACGCCGGGCGGATGATCAGGGGCAGGCCGAAGTCCGCCAGCGCGCTGTGCGCCTCGGCGTAGGAGGTGGCGATCGTGTTGCGCGCCGTGCGCAGGCCGGCGGCCTGCATCGTCGCGTCGAACTGCTCGCGGTCCTCGGCGCGGTTGATCGCGTCGTAGTTGGCACCGATCAGCTCGACGTCGAACTCTGCGAGCGTGCCGTCCTCGTGCAGCGTCTTGGCGAGGTTCAGCGCCGTCTGGCCGCCGAGCGTGGGCAGCAGCGCCTGCGGGCGTTCGCGCTCGATCACCTGACGGACCGGGCCGGGCAGCAGCGGCTCGACGTAGGTCGCCGTCGCGAACTCCGGGTCGGTCATGATCGTCGCCGGGTTGGAGTTCACGAGCACGACCTCGTAGCCCTCCTCCAGCAGCACCTTGCAGGCCTGCGCGCCGGAGTAGTCGAACTCGGCGGCCTGGCCGATCACGATCGGGCCCGAGCCGAGCACGAGGATCTTCTGGATGTCGTCGCGCCTAGGCATGTGCACCCTCGAAGAGCGCGATGAACTCGTCGAAGAGCCCGAGGCTGTCGTTCGGGCCGGGGCCTGCCTCGGGGTGGTATTGGACGCAGCCGGCGGGGACGTCGAGCAGGCGGATTCCCTCGATCGTGTTGTCGTAGAGGTTCACGTGGGTCAGCTGCGCGGCGCCGAGCTCGGACTCGATGATCTCGCCCGGCGTGCCGGCGACCGCGAAGCCGTGGTTCTGGCTCGTGATCGCGATCCGGCCGGTGCGGAGGTCCTTGACCGGGTGGTTGGCGCCGCGGTGCCCGAAGGGCAGCTTGTAGGTGTCCAGGCCCGCGGCGCGGGAGAGCAACTGGTGGCCGAGGCAGATGCCGAAGACCGGCTTGGTGTTCAGCAGCGTGCGGATGTTCTCGACGATGTAGTCCAGCGCGGCGGGGTCGCCGGGGCCGGGTACGAGGAAGAAGCCGTCGGGGTCGCGCGCCAGCAGCTCCTCGGCGGTCGAGGTGCACGGGAAGATCTCGAGCGTCGCGCCGCGCGAGGTGAAGTTGCGGATGATCGAGCGCTTGATCCCGGTGTCGAGGGCGACGATCCGGATTCCCCCGGGGCCTCCCGCGCCTTCGAAGATCTGCGGCTTCGGCGTCGTGACCTCGCGGGCGAGGTCACGCCCGACCATGCTCGGCTCGGCGTCGATGCGCTCGCGCGCCTCCTTGACGGAGACGTCGCCGGCGAAGATCCCGCCGCGCATGGCGCCCGCGGAGCGGATGTGGCGGACCAGCGCGCGCGTGTCGACACCGTTGATGCCGGGGATGCCGTTCTCGCGCAGCCAGCTCAGCCAGCCGCCCTGGTCGGCGCCGGGCGCGTCGTCGTAATCGACCGCCGCGCGCATGATCGCGCCGGCGGCGTGGATGCGGTCGGACTCCATCGCGGACTCCGCAGACGCCGTAGTTGCCGACGTGCGCGGTCGTGAAGGTGATCAGCTGGCGCGCGAAGCTCGGGTCGGTCATCGACTCCTGGTAGCCCGACATGCCGGTCGTGAAGACGACCTCGCCGGTGACCGAGCCGTGCGCGCCGACGGCCTCGCCGTCGAAGCGGGTGCCGTCCTCGAGCAGGACGTAGGCGCTCACGCTGACACCACCGAGAAGGCGCGCTCGCGGAAGACGACGCCGCCCGCGGCGATCGTCGTCAGGACGCGCCCAGATAGCGTGCGCCCGGCGAAGCAGCGAGTTCTCGGAGCGGCTCTCGTAGCCGGCCTCGCCGACCTCCCACTCCGCGCCGAGGTCGACCAGCACCAGGTCGGCGGGGCGCCCGACGCGGATCTCCGGCGTCGGCAGATCCATCAGCGCCGCGCCCGCCGAGAGCTTCTGGACGACCAGCGCCAGCGGCAGCACGCCTGGCTTGACCAGATCGGTGTAGACCGCGGCGAACGCGGTCTCCAGGCCGGTCGTGCCCATCGGCGCCTCCTCGAAGGGCACTTCCTTCTCCTCGCGCGCGTGCGGCGCGTGGTCGGTGGCGATGCAGTCGATCGTGCCGGTCCGCAGCCCCTCGATCAGCGCCTGGCGATCGTCCTCGGTGCGCAGCGGCGGGTTCATCTTCAGCCGCGTGTCGAGCTTGGCCAGCAGCGCCTGGTCGGTCAGCGTCAGGTGATGCGGGCTGGCCTCGCAGGTGATCTTGACGCCGCGCGCCTTGGCCTCGGCGATCGCCTCGACGGACTCGCGGGCGCTCAGGTGCTGGATGTGGATGCGACCGCCCTCGTAGCGCGCGATCGCGGCGTCGCGGGCGATCAGCGTCGACTCGGAGATGCTCGGGATGCCCTCGAGGCCGAGCCGCGCGGAGACCTCGCCCTCGTGGATCACGCCGCGCCCGGAGAGCGTCGGGTCCTCCTCGTGCAGGGCGATGATCCCGCCCGCGAGCTTCTGGTACTGCAGCGCCTTGCGCAGCAACCCGGCGCGGTGGACGGGCTTGCCGTCGTCGGTGAAGCCGATCGCACCCGCCTCCATCAGCTCGGCCATCTCGGTCAGCGCCTCGCCCTGGAGGCCGGTCGTGACCGAGGCCATGAAGCCGACGGGCACGCGCGCCTCGCGGCGGGCGGCCTCGCGCAGCGAGCGCAGGATCGGGGCCGAGTCGACGGTCGGGCTCGTGTTCGGCATCGCGACGACGGCCACGAAGCCGCCCGCGGCGGCCGAGCGCGTGCCGGAGTCGAGGTCCTCCTTGTGCTCCTGGCCCGGCGTGCGCAGGTGCACGTGCGGGTCCACGAAGCCCGGGAAGAGGTGCTTGCCCTCGCCGTCGATGACCTCGACGTCGGCGCTGCCGAGGTTGACGCCGATCTCCGCGATCTCGCCGTTGCGCACGAGCACGTCGAGGCGCGCGTCGAGCCCGGCGCGCGGGTCGAGCACGTGGGCGCCCTTGATCAGGACGTCGGCGGGCGGCGTCGGACGGTGGTCGAGTTGGCTCATCAGGCTGGCACCGGCGCGGATTTGAGGGAGGGCTGCGGTGCGGAGCGACCCGCGAGCAGCTCGTAGAGGACGGCCATGCGGACGACGACGCCCGCCTCGACCTGCTGGCCGATCACGGCCTGCGGCGAGTCGATCACCTCGGCCGAGAGCTCGACGCCGCGGTTGACCGGGCCGGGATGCATCAGGACCTGGCGCGCGCCGAGGCGGCGGCCGTTGATCTGGTACTGCTTGGCGTACTCGCGCAGCGAGGGCACGAAGGAGCCGCTCATGCGCTCGTTCTGCATCCGCAGCGCGTAGACGACGTCCGCGCTGGGCAACTCGTCGAGCGTGTATGCGACGTCGCAGCCGAGCACCTCCATCCCGCGCGGGATCAGCGTCGGCGGGCCGCAGACCGTGACCTTGGCCCCCATCTTCGTGAAGGCGAGGATGTTCGAGCGCGCGACGCGGCTGTGGAGGACGTCGCCGACGATCCAGATACTGCGCCCGTCGAGCGAGCCGAGCCGCTCGCGCAGCGTGTAGACGTCCAGCAGCGCCTGCGTGGGGTGCTCGTGCTTGCCGTCGCCGGCGTTGACGACGCCCGCGGTGGTCCAGCCGGCGACCAGCGCGGCGGCACCGACGTGCGGCGTGCGGATCACGATCAGGTCCGGCCGGTAGGCGCTCAGCGTCTGGACGGTGTCCTTCAGCGACTCGCCCTTCTCGACGCTCGAGCCTGAGGAGGCGAAGTTGATGACGTCGGCCGAGAGCGACTTGGCGGCCAGCTCGAAGGAGCTGCGGGTGCGCGTGCTGGCTTCGTAGAAGAGGTTCAGGACGCGCCGGCCACGCAGCGCGGGGACCTTCTTGATCTCGCGCTCGGAGACCTCGGTGAACGTCTTCGCGCGGTCCAGGATGCGCTCGATCGCCGCGCGGTCCAGGTCCTCGATCGACAGCAGATGCCGCATCAGGCGAACGCCTCCTCGAGCTCGGTGATCGTGACCTCGTCGACGCCGTCGATCTCGCTGACGCGGACGTTGACGCGCTCGTTGCGCGCGGTCGGAAGGTTCTTGCCGACGTAGTCGGGGCGGATCGGCAGCTCGCGGTGGCCGCGATCGGCCAGCACGGCGAGCTGCACGCGTGCGGGGCGCCCGTAGGCGAACAGCGCCTCGATCGCGGCGCGGACGGTGCGGCCGGTGTAGAGCACGTCGTCGACCAGCACGACGGTGTAGTCCTCCAACCGGAAGCTCAGGTTGGTGGCGTTGACCGCCGGGTCGACCGCGCGCTGGGAGATGTCGTCGCGGTAGAACGCGATGTCGATGTCCCCCAGCGGGACCTCGGTGTCCAGCAGGTCGCAGACGAGCTGGTGCAGGCGAGTGGCGAGATGCGCACCGCGGCGGTGGATGCCCACGAGGGCGACGGGCCGGCCGCTGTTCTTCTCTACCACCTCATGCGCGATGCGCACGAGCGTACGGCGGATGTCGTCCTCGTCGAGAACGACCTTCTGATCTGACAAACCGTTCCTTCCTGGCCTCTCCGGACCTGGTTAAAGGGACTACCGGTGTTCTAGCAGGACGCGAGGACGGCTCGATAGCGATGCCAGAGGGCGCCGTAGAGCGCGTGCACCTGATCGATCCGCTCGAGCACCGTCGGGTCGCATTCGTGTCCGTACGCCGCGAGCACCGCGGCGGAGAACGCCTCGCCGCGCGCGGCCTTGGCATCGGCGAGCACGCCCGCGACGTCCCATTCGCGCCTGCCGACGCAGACGTCCTCGAAGTCGTTCCAGCGCGGTCCGCTGCTGGTCGCCAGCAGGGCCGAGAGCGAAGCGTCGCCGTGGAGCGGCTGTCGATCCGGCGTCTGCTCGAGGTCCAGGATGACCTCGGCCAGCCGGTCGCGCTCGGCGGCGAGCTCCCCATCACGCGGCAGGGCGCTCACCAGCCAGTCGGTCTCGTCCAGAACGGCGGACCGTGGCGGCAACGGCCCCCGGTACTCCGCGAGGGCGTCGTGCAACTCGCGCAGCGCCCGTCCGATCACCGGCGCCTCGAGCGGTGCCTCGCGGACCTCGACGTGCTGCCAGAACGACAGCCACAGGTTCCCGTGGACGTGGGGACCCGGATCGATCGCCTGCGTCGGCGCGACGACCGCGGTCCCGCGTGCGCCGAGGAAACGCCCCGACGGCGAGCTCACGCGAGAGCCATGCGTGCGGAGCGGGATGCAGGACGACGGTGCCGGACATGACCCGCGCGACGACCGGGTTCGGCCGCAGGTGGACGATCACGTTGCTGCCCACGCCGACCGGGACGGCGTCGGTGACCCGCAGTCCTTGCCCGGTCGCCACGGCATGGGCGGCCGCGACCGCGCGTTCGACGACCGCCGTCACGACAGCCCCGGCGCCGCGACGCCGAACAGCGAGGGCGGCGCCCGCGCGCGACCCGACGGCCGGCCGCGAGGATCGCGGCGACGATCAACGCTCCCCGGGCGAGCGCGAGGCCGTCTACGGGGCCGTCTCCACCAGCTCGCCCTTGATCAGGTGCGGCTCGCCGCGCTCGGGGAACGGGACCTCGATCGAGTCGAAGTCGCGCGGCACGACCGTGTTCTCGAACACGGCACGCGCCTCGTCGCGGATGTCGCGCGGGAAGTAGCGCGTGGAGAGATGCGTCAGCACGAGCAGCTTGACCTCGGCCTCGAGCGCCGTCCGTCGCCGCCTGGCGGGCGGTCGAATGCCCGGTCTCGCGGGCGCGGCCGCGCTCGTCCTCGCAGAAGGTCGCCTCGTGCACGAGGACGTCGGCGTCCGCGGCGTAGATCTCGACGCTCTGGACCGGCGCGGTGTCGCCGGTGTAGACGATCCGGCGACCGGCGCGATCCTCCCCCACGACCTGCTCGGGCGTGACGCCGTTGACCGTCTCGCCGCGCTGCAGGCGGCCGAAGTCCGGGCCCTCGGTGACCCCGAGGGCGCGCGCGGCCTCGACGTCGAAGCGCCCGGGCCGGTCGTCCTCGATGAAGGCGTAGCCGTAGGCCTCGACGCGGTGGTTGACCGGGAACGAGGCGATCACGAAGTCGCCGAAGCCGACCTCCTCGTGGTGCTCGAGCTCGATCACGTTCAGGGGATACCCGGTCCGCCCGATGATCGGTCGCAGCGTCTGCCGGAAGAGCTGCTTCAGGCCGGGCGGGCCGAAGACGTCCAGCGGCCGGTCGCGGTCGCGCATGTCGAAGGTCTTGATCATCCCCGGCAGCCCGAGCCAGTGGTCGAGGTGCAGGTGGGTGATGAAGATCGCGTCCAGCTCCGGCAGCCCGATCGAGCGCAGCAGCTGGTGCTGGGTCCCCTCGCCGCAGTCGAGCAGGATCCGCTCGCCGCCCGCGCGCAGCAGGATCGCGGGCAGGCCGCGCCGCGGCGTGGGAACGGAGCCGGCGGTGCCGGCGAAGAACAGGGACAGGTCCATCGGCCCGGCGAGGCTAGCGCGGTCCGGGGTGCGCTGGGCCCGGAAAAGCGGGCAAGTGAGGGAGAAGGAGTTGGTTGCCCACGCGCTGCCGGGCTGCCGCGAGCCTGCGACGTGCCCGGCTCCTCGTCCCACGGCGGTCGCGAGGGACACCGTCAAGATACGGGCTACGGAGATCGAGGCGTGGTTGCCCAGCGTCGTCGATTAGACACCTCGGCGGTGTGTTCTCTGACCACGGCTCGGCGGGATCGGGCGCGGCGCTCACTCACGTGTGGTCAGTTGGTAAGCCTGTGGCTAACCAACTGATCACTCGCTGTTCGCGACGCTAGGGCAGGATGTCGCTGAGCGTCACGTTGAAGCGGTCGCCCGTCGGGTGCAGCTCGCCCTCGAGGTGCAGCTGGGCCGGGCCCGCGTCGGTCCACAGGTCCAGGAAGAAGGCGAAGCCTGGGTCGCCGGGCTCGTCGGACTTCGCGATCGCCTCGACGACGTAGTGGCTGCGCGGCGGCAGCACGAGCGCCTCCGGGCAGTCGTCCTCGACGCGCCGGCGCAGCTCCTCGACCTCGAGCTCGGCGTCGCCCGAGAGCGCGCTGAGGTCTTCGTACTCGCCGTCGACGACGAGCTCGACCAGGTCCTCGAGCGCCTTGTACATCGGGTCCGGTAGCGGCTCCAGGCTCGGCGGCAGCGGCGCGTGAAGGTCGAGCTTGCGCTCTGGGTCGAGGCCCAGCCGGTTGTAGAAGTAGTCCTCGCAGGCCTCGCGCGCCTGGCGGCGGATGCCCTTCGGGATGTGTGCCGCGCCGAGCGCGTAGACCGCGGCGTGCAGCGCCTCGCTGAGCGTGCCCTGCGAGCGCGCCAGCTGGGCGGTCACCGCGAGCCCAAGTTCGGTCTCGCGCGTGATCGACGGCCCGTCCATGTACATCGCGGGCGCGTCGTGGCGGTTGTACCCCGGCAGCGCGCGCACGGCCGAGTGCATGACGATCAGGTGGTCCCCCATCAGGTGCGAGAGGGTGACACGTCACTGCGTGTCATCCGCACCGAGGCGCTCAGCTGCGACTCCGCCGTCCCGCGATAGACGCCCTTGATCGGCGGCACATCGACGTAGTGGCGGCCGTGGCCGATCTTGACGTGGCGCTCGCCGCCGAGCGTGCGGTTGGTGGGATCGGCGGAGACCCAGGCCAGGCCCTCGGGGCCGGGGAGCAGGGCCTCGACCCACGCGTGGGTCTCGACCTCGGCCGAGGCGGCTTCGACGTCGCCCGGGGCCGGCGCCCACAGGTAGCCGGACACGTAGCGCGCGCCGATCCCGTGGCGGCGCAGCAGCAGCAGGGCGAGGTGAGCGAAGTCCTGGCAGACGCCGGCGCCGCCGGCGAGCAGGTCGCCGACGGTCGAGCCGACGTAGGTGACGCCCGCGCGATACTCGAAGCGGTCCGGGATCGTCTCGATCAGCTGCTGCACGGTGGCCAGCGGCGAGTCGGCGCGGGTCAGGCCGACGAGATCGTCGATCTCGACCTCGTCCGGCTCGGAGCCGTCCAGCAGCAGGAACTCGCCCGCCGCGGCGTCGTAGGCGCGGTCCTCGACCGCCGCCCAGTCGGTCTCCGGCGGCACATCCGGGGTCGAGGTCCGTACGCGGGCGCGGACGTCGATCGCCATGTGCTCGTGCGGGCGCGAGATCCCGAACTCGATCACGGTCGTCCCGAAGTAGTCCAGGTGCTGGTTCAGGCGCGATTCGGGCTCCACGCGCACCACGAAGTCCTCGACGCTCTGCGTGGCGAAGGTCGCGGGCTTGACGCGCAGCGCGTTCAGGTTGTCCGTGACCGGGCGGTTGTAGCGGTACTCGGTCAGGTAGCGGATGGCGAAGTTCATACGGCGAGCGGGCGCGCTGCGGGCTGCAGGGGCGTCCCAAAGTACCGGCCGGCGATGTCGGAATCGACCTGGCGCAGCTCGGTCTGGACGGTGCCGAGCGTGCTGCCGACAGTGGTGTCGTCCTCCTTGGCGGTGCGGGCGCGGAAGTCCAGATCGGCCATCAGCCGCGACAGCCGCAGGACCGCCGGCGAGCTGCGGTAGCTCGGGTCGGCGGCGGTCAGCGCGTTGTGCAGCGCCTCGATCGAGAACGCCACCGAGTCCGGGTAGTCGCGTTCGAAGAGCAAGAAGCGGGCGACCGGGCGCGCGTTGGGCGGCGCGGGCACCGAGCGCCGGTAGGCCTGGAAGCCGCCGACGGCCTGCAGCAGCGCCAGCGCCTGGCCGTCGCGCAGGTACTCCTCGCCGTCCGCGGCGTCCGCCGGCAGCGCGACGCGCAGCATCCGCAGCACCATGTCGGCGGATTCGATCGCGGAGCCCGCCTGCAGGAAGGCGTGCGCCTCGTCGCGCAGCATCGTGCGCCCGGTCACGCCCCAGAACAGCCCGCAGCGCTCGCGCACGTACGCGTAGACCGAGTACGGGCCGGTCTGCACGGCCGCCGAGACGTTGCGCTGCAGCAGGCCGAGGTGGAAGGTGTTGATCGCCTCCCACATCTCGCCGCTGAACACGTCGCGGACGGTCCGGGCGCCTTCCCGGGCGCGCGAGATGCAGTTCAGGACCGAGGTCGGGTGCTCGGAGTCGAGCGTCAGCAGGCGCAGCACGTCATCTCGCGACGCCGAGGTCTCGGGCGGCTCGCCGGAGACGATCGTCAGCAGCGCGTCCCAGCTCAGCCGCACGCCCGCCGGGTCGTCCGGGCGGCCCTGCAGGTCGGCGTGGAAGACGCCGTCGAGCATCCGTGACGTGTGCTCGGCGCGCGCCAGCTGGCGGCCGATCCAGTACAGCTCGTGGGCGATCCGGGCGAGCATCTATTGCTGCTGTTGCTGCTGGGAGGACCAGGCGCCGCCGAGTGGCAGGCCCGGCATCCGCGGCGGCGACCACCGCTTCAGCGGCGCGGAGCTCTCCGGCGCCGTCTCGGCGTCCTGCTCGAGCACCCAGGTGTCCTTGGAGCCGCCGCCCTGGGAGGAGTTGACGATCATCGAGCCCTCGCGCAGCGCGACCCGGGTCAGTCCGCCCGGGACGATGTGGATGTCCTCGCCGAAGACCGCGAAC
Source organism: uncultured Solirubrobacteraceae bacterium (assembly GCA_963848475.1). Taxonomy (GTDB): domain Bacteria; phylum Actinomycetota; class Thermoleophilia; order Solirubrobacterales; family Solirubrobacteraceae; genus Solirubrobacter. The sequence continues at coordinate 444,719 of CAWKDW010000021.1, forward strand.
GGTCGCAGATCGACATGACGCGGCGCGAGCTTGCCGTCCGGGCCGGCGGTCGGGACGGTCGAGAGGTGGACGAGGTCCTGGGCGATCCAGCGTTCGGGCAGGCGGTTGATCTCCTCCGCCTGGCGGACGATCTCCTCCTCGGTGGCGGTCGGGCCGATGAACACGCCCTTGCCGCCGGATTCGCTCGTCGGCTTGACGACGACCTGGTCGAGGCGCTCGAGCACCCATTCGCGTTGCTCGCGGTCGGACATCAGATAGGTCGGGACGTTCTCGACCAGCGGTTCCTCGCCGAGGTAGTAGCGGATCATCTCCGGCACGTAGTGGTAGATCGCCTTGTCGTCGGCGACCCCCGTTCCCACGGCGTTGACGATCGCGACGCTGCCCGCGCGGTAGGCGCGCATCAGGCCCGGGACACCGAGCACGGAGTCCGGGCGGAACTCCAGCGGGTCCATGAAGTCGTCGTCGATGCGGCGGTAGATCGCGTGCACGCGCTGCAGCCCGCGGGTGGTGCGGATGTGGCAGACGGCGTCGCGGACGACCAGGTCGCTCGCCTCGACGAGCTCGACGCCCATCTGGCGCGCGAGGAACGCGTGCTCGAAGTACGCGCTGTTGAACGGCCCGGGCGTCCAGACGACGACGGTGGCCTCCTCCTCCCCGCCGGTCGGAGCGACCTCCTCGAGCGCGGTCCGGAGCAGCGCCGGGTAGTGATCGACGGGGCGCACGCGGTAGTGCTCGAAGAGCCCGGGCAGCAGGCGGGTCATCGCGCGCCGGTTCTCGAGCACGTACGAGATGCCCGAAGGCGTGCGGACGTTGTCCTCGAGCACCTTCCACGCGCCGTCGGAGTCTCTGACCAGATCGCAGCCGGAGACATGGCAGTAGACGCCGCCGGGCGGGCGGATGCCGTGCGCCGCACGAGCGAAGGCGGGCCGGGAGACGACGAGCTCCCACGGGACCTTGCCGTCATGGATGATCTCGCGGGCGTGGTAGACGTCGTCGACGAAGTGGTTGAGCGCGCGGATCCGTTGCGCGAGCCCGCGCTTGATCGTCGTCCACTCGTCCGCCGGGATGATCCGCGGGACGAGGTCGAGCGGGAACGGGCGATCCCGGACCGGGCCATCTCCCGGGCCACCCGCGTCGAACGTGATCCCCTGCTGCATGAAGATCGCGTCGCGATTGCGCCCGGCGGCGGTCAGCGCCTCGGGCCCGAGCGCCCGCAGGCCCTCGACCAGCGTGCGGGCGTGCGGACGCGGCTGCCCGTCGCCAGCGACGAGCTCGTCGTAGAAGTCATGGTCCAGAGCCGCCACGGTTCGTGCATCCTAGGGCCCGGAGTGGCACCTGGACCAGCGGTATGGATCCGCTCTACTGGAGGGTGATCAGCTCGAAGTGCACGGCGTCGCCCTCGACCGTCGCGATCCCCATCGTGTGGTTTGGCGCGCGGCGGCGCTCGGTGGGCGATCCGGGGTTGAAGATCTGGAAGCCGGCCGCCGATTCGTGCAGCGGCATGTGCGAGTGCCCGAAGACCACGGCGTGGGCGTCGGGGAACCGTCGACGCATCCGCTCGAGCCGCCCTTGCGCCGGCCCGGAGTCGTGGACCATGCCGATCCGGACCTGCCCGAACTGCACGGTGCGCATGAGCGCAAGCCGCGTGATCAGCTGCGCGCTGTCGACGTTGCCGCGCACCGCATGCACGGGCGGCCCGAGCGCCTGCAGCGCCTCGAGCACCTCCAACTCCATGAAGTCGCCGGCGTGCAGGATCGCGTCGGCGCTCGCGAGCCGCCGCACGCACGCGTCGGGAAGCCTGCGGTCGCCCCGCGGCATGTGCGTGTCAGAGATCACCGCGAGGACCACGCGACGCTAAGCTACCGCCCCTGAGCGCCCGTAGCTCAGTGGATAGAGCGCGCGCCTCCGGAGCGCGAGGTCGCTGGTTCGAATCCAGCCGGGCGCGTTGCGGTGACGGTCGTTTTTGCCCTGTTGGACCGGCGGGTCGGGCAACGCTGCCCGACCGGACTATCGCGGACCGCTGAAGAGATGTAGCGTTGTGCCACCGTGGTCTCGGGGAGCAAGAGCCTCCAGCAGCAGGTCCGTGAGATTCAGAAGCTGATCTCGGACGCGGAAGAGACGCTCGCCCAGGCGAAGTGGGCCATGGAGACGCTGATCTTCCGGCTGGCTCAGGAGGACGAGGACGCCGCGGTTCCGCCGCCCGTCTGAGCGCTGAGCGCTCCGCCCGCTGCTCCGAGTACCGCTCCGCCGAGAAGGAACAGGCCGAAGACGGAGGCGTCGTCGGCGTCGCCGTGGAAGATTCCGCCCGCCAGGACGACCAGGGCGGCGAGCGCGACCGCCCAGGCCGGGCCGGTGATCGCGCCCCACACGGCGCCTTCGCCGAGCGAGCCGGCGTTGACCGACCGAGCGGCGGAGAAGCCCGCGTAGACGGCGGCGAGCGCGATCAGGCCCATCAGCAGCAGGAGCGCGGGCAGCAGGACGTAGCCCGGGAGCGCGTCGTCGTAGGCGAAGATCCGGAACGCGCCGTTGCGGCCGGGCACGTCGTTGGCGTTCGCGACGGGGAACGGCAGCCCGAGCGGGCCGTTGGCGTCCGCGCGTGAAGCGCGCGCCCGCGGCCAGTGTCAGCAGCTGCACGCCGTGCTCGCCGGCGAATCCGGCCTCCTCGATCAGCGCGGTCGGCGCGGAGCGCCCGCTACGGACGCCGCCGGTGTCGCGTCCGACCTGGACGAGCCAGCCGGTGAGCCCGATCACGGTGCAGATCACCAGCACCACGGCCAACGGGCGCAGCGTGGCGAGGGTCGCCGAAAACGCGGTGCGCAGCCAAGGCGGAACGCGCTCGACGCTCTCGCCCAGCGGCAACTCGGTCGCTGCGCCGATCAGCCCGCCGATCGCTCCCCAGAGCATCCCGAGCGCGAAGGCGCTGCCGACCGAGGGCGAGATCTGCGTCGCCTCGGTCGAGCCGCCGAGCAAGGCGAACACGAGCATGAGCAGGCCGAACGGGATCGCGACCAGCGCGGCCCAGCCCAGCCGGGCGAGCACCGGCGCGCCCTCGGTGCGGTAGAGCTGCCGGCGCGTGGTGAGGATCAGCGCCCCGAGCGGGATCGCCAGCAGCAGCATCGGGTGGATCCGGCGCGAGCCCGGGATCAGCAGCCCGGGGTCGACCATCGCCGTCAGCTGCGTTCCGACCGCATGGCGGAACGCCTCGGTGACGATGTTCGCGTCGACTCCGACCGTTCCCAGGATCGACGCGTCCGGGGTGATCAGCGCGAGCACGAACCCGGCGGCCAGCACGATCGCGGCGGAGGCCGCCGCGGCGATGCCGGCGGCGAGCATCCCGCCGGTCGCCCACCGCTCGCGCGCCGAGTGGTCACTTGCCCCCGCCCGCGGGGGATGAGTGGCCACTGGCTCCGCGGGCGGCTCCGGCTCGGTGTCGCGCCGATCCACGACGGCGCAGTGTGGCGGATCGCGGACACCGGCGCGGTGCCGCGCCGGAGGATTGACGTAGGCTGGCGCGCATCGATGACCGGGTTCCTGCAGCTCACCCAGACGGCTCGCATGGCGAATGCGCGGATCCGCGCGGCGCGCGATCTCGAGGCGCGCTGGAACGCGCTCTCGCCTGAGCAGCAGGAGGAGGCGCGGGCGGAGTGGAGCGGCGCGAAGGACGCGTTGGCGGCCGTCCGCACGCGCCTGGCGGCGGGTCCGCGCGGGTTCGTCCGCGAGTTCAACGCCGGACTGAAGGGCACCGAGCTCGAGCCGCTGCCGCCCCCGCGGCCGCTCGGTGCGCTGGTGATCGAGCTGCACGGCGCGACGAACGCGCTGCGCGCGAAGCTCAACGCCGTGGAGTGACCCGCGGCCCGTATGCTGGCCGCCGATGCAGGTTCTGGTGATCAGTGACATGGAGGGCGTGGCCGGCATCTCGCGCTGGGAGCAGGTGAGCGCGGGCAAGTCGGGCTACGAGGAGGGCCGGCGGCTCTACACGGAGGAGATCAACGCCACCGTGCGCGGCGCGTTCTCCGGCGGGGCGACCGAGGTCGTCGTGATGGACTGCCACGGCGCGGGCGGCGACTGGTCGTTCAACTCGCTGATCGCGGACGCGCTCGACGCGCGCTGCGAGTTCGTCGTCCAGACACGCTGGACCGAGTACACGGCGATGCTCGAGCAGGGCTGCGACGTCGCGCTCTTCGTCGGCCAGCACGCCCGCGCGGGAGCCGAGCGAGGCGTGCTCTCGCACACCGTCAGCTCGACCCGCTGGCGCAACCTGCGCTTCAACGGCACGCTCGTCGGCGAAGTCGGGATCAACGCGGCGCTGTGCGGGACCTGGGGCACGCCGGTCGCGCTCGTGACCGGCGACGACGTCGTCTGCAGCGAGTCCTCCGAGCTGCTCGGACCGCAGCTGCGCACGCTCGCGGTCAAGGAGGGGCTCGGGCGCTACTCCGCGCGCCACCTCTCCCCCGCCCGCGCGCGCAGCCTGCTCGAGGCGGCGGCTCGCGACGCCGTGGCCGATATCGAGAGCGCCCCGGTCTACGACCCCGGGGCGCCGTGCACGATCGAGGTCGAGCTCGCTTCGACCGACGACGCCGACAACTACCGCCATCGCGCCGGCGTCACGCTCACCGACCCGCGCACCATCAGCAGCACGGCGTCCACGTGGTGGGACGCCTGGCGCGCGATCTACCTGTAAGAGCACTCCTCGCCGTCGGTCGGGACCGAGCTGACCTCGCGCAGCGTGTCGCGGCCGCGCATCGGAGGACCGCCTAGGCTGCGTCGTCGAGCGCGGGTCTGTCCTTGATACGGCCCGAGTGGAACGCGGCGAAGGTCTCTGCGGCTTCGGCGCTCATGCCGGTCAGATGCGCCACGTGCCGTGCGGCGTCCCCGTCGTCCCGCGGGTCGGCGACCGGTTCCGTCCGATCCTGATCCTCATTGTCGATCATGCAACGACGGTACCGGACGGTCCGGTCCGACTGCCACCGACGGAGGTTCAGGCTTTCGCCTGCGATGCTCCCTGCCAGTGAGTCTCGACGCGTACCGCGCCGCCTTCCTCGATGGGCTGCTGGCCCGGGATTCGGCGCGTGCGAGGCTCGCGATCGAGGACGCGCTCGCGGCGGGCGTGCCCGTGCCGGACATCTACCTCGACGTGCTCGACCCGACGTTGCGCGAGGTCGGCCATCGCTGGGCGATGGGCGCGATCAACATCGCCGAGGAGCACTACGCGACCGCGGTCGCGCAATCGATCCTCGACGGACTCAGCCGGCGCATGACGCGGGCACCGAAGGACGGGCGCCTCGCGATCGTCTCCGGCACGCCCGAGGAGCTCCACGCGCTCGGCACCCGCATCGTCGCCGATTTCCTCGAGGCCGACGGCTGGGAGGTCCTGCTGCTCGGCCCGGGCGCACCCGCGCAGGACCTCGCGGCACTGGTGGAGCAGGAGCAGCCCGACCTCGTGGCGCTCTCGACGGCGACCGCGGGCGCGCTCAACGGCGTCTTCGAGGTGCTCGGCGCGCTCGCGGCGCTCTCCCCGCGGCCGTGCATCGTCGCCGGAGGGCAGTTCTGGACCGCCGAGACGAGCCCGAGCGCGCTCGAGTTCGGCGCCGACCTCGTCGTCCAGGACCCGCGCGAGCTCGTCGCCACCCTGCACGAGCGGATCCCGCCGCTCGGCCTCGAATAGCCGGCGTTCTGTCCGCTGCGACCCGTAGGTTCGGGCCGTGGCCGCGATGACGATGTGCCCGCGTTGCGGGTCGACTTTCCTCCAGCCGTTGCGCTGCGAGGCGAAGGGCTCGGACGTCGTGGTCGTCGAGCTGCGCTGCCCGGACTGCATGACCTGGCTGAAGGCGCCGCACACGCGGGCCGACATGCGCGAGCTGGACCGCCGCCAGGCCGAGTTCCGGGCCGAGATCGTGGCCCAGTACGAGCGGCTGGTGACCGAGAGCATGGAGGCGCTGGCCAGCTGCCTCGGCATGGCGTTCGAGCTCGACCTGGTCTCCGCGGACGACTTCGCCACGCCGGTCCGCGGCGCCAGATCGAGCCCGAGCTGACGCGTCAGGCGGCGACCGCGGCCGGCAGCGCGCCGTGCGCGCGCAGCGCCGAGACGATCGCGCGCGTGGCCGGGGACCGGTTGAGCGTGTAGAGATGCACGCCCGGCGCTCCGTCGGCCAGTAGCTCGGCCGCCTGGGCCGTGGCGTAGGCGACGCCGAGCTCGGCGACCGCCCGCGGATCGTCCTGGCGCAGCTCGAGCTCGCGCCGCAGCGCGACCGGGATGCCGCGCGCCGCAGAGCTCGCTGAGCCGCTTGACCTGGGTGACGCTCGTGACGGGGATGATCCCCGGCAGCACGGGCACGTCGATGCCCGCCGCGCGCAGGCGGTCGATGAAGCGCCGGTAGTCGTCGTTGTCGAAGTACAGCTGGGTGATCGAGGACGCGCACACCGGCGTCGACCTTCGCCTGCAGGTGCGCGAGGTCGGCTTCCCACCCGCGCGAGTCGCGGTGCGGTTCCGGGTAGGCGGCACCGAGCACGCAGAACCCCGCTTCGGCGGCGAGCGTCGTCAGCTCGAGCGAGCTCTTGACGCCGCCCGCGGGCGCCTTCCACGTCGACTCGCCGCGCGGCGGGTCGCCGCGCAGGGCGAGCACGTTGTCCGCGCCGCCCGCGCGCGCCTCGGCCAGCAGCGAGACCAGCCCCTCGCGGGTGAAACCGGTTGCGGTGACGTGCGGGACCGCCTCCAGGCCGCGCTCCCGCGCCAGGCGGCGCACAACCGCGAGCGTCAGGTCACGCGTCGTCCCGCCCGCGCCGCAGGTCACGGAGACGAAGGCGGGCTCGAGCGCCGCGAGCTCCTCGATCGCGCCCCAGAACGCCAGCTCCGCCTCCACGGTGCGCGGGGGGAGGAACTCGAACGAAACGATCGGATCGCCGCGGCGCAGACGTTCGTCAATGCGCACGTCAGCCACCCGCCACGGCGGGGAGGATCGTGACCTCGTCGCCGTCGGCGACCGGGGTCTCGAGCCCGTCGAGGAAGCGGATGTCCTCGCCCTTGAGGTAGACGTTGACGAAGCGCCGCAGCGAGCCGTCGCCGTCGGCGATCCGCTCGCGCAGCTCACCGTGCTGCTCGTAGAGGTCGGCGAGCGCCTCGCCGACGGTGCCGCCCTCGACCTTGGCGGCGCTGGCGCCGCCGGCGGCGTCGCGCAGCTGCGTCGGGAGCTTGACGGTGACGGCCATCAGACGGCCACCGGCGCGAAGTGCTCGTCGAAGGCGTCGATCGAGGCCGGGATCTCGGTGACCTCGAACGTGCCGCGGACCACGTCGATCGTCTTCAGGCCGTCGCCGGTGACCATCGCCACGACGCGCTCGCCGGGGCCGATGTCGCCGCGCGCGGCCAGCTTGGCCAGCGTCGCGATCGTCACGCCGCCGGCGCTCTCGGTGAAGATGCCGGTCGTCTCGGCCAGCAGGCGGACGCCGGCACGGATCTCGTCGTCGCTGACGCAGTCGATGCCGCCGCCGGTGCGGCGGGCGAGCTCGATCGCGTACGGGCCGTCGGCGGGGTTGCCGATGGCCAGCGACTTGGCGATCGTGTTCGGCTTGACCGGGCGGACGATGTCGTGGCCCTCGGCGAACGCCTTGGCCACCGGCGAGCAGCCCTCGGCCTGGGCGCCGTTCATCTTCGGCACCTCGCCCTGGACGAGCCCGGCGTCGATGAACTCCTGGAAGCCGCGCGCGATCTTCGTGAACTGCGAGCCGGAGGCGATCGGGCCGACGATCCGGTCCGGGAGCTCCCAGCCGAGCTGCTCGACGGTCTCGAACGCGAGCGTCTTGGAGCCCTCGGCGTAGTACGGGCGCATGTTGATGTTCACGAACGCCCAGTTCGGCCGCTCGCCCGAGACCTCGGTGCAGAGCCGGTTGACGTCGTCGTAGTTGCCGCGGACGGCGACGATCTGGGCGCCGTACGCGCCCGTCGCCAGGATCTTCGGCTCCTCGAGGTCGAACGGGATCAGCACGTACGCGGGCAGACCGGCGGCCGCCGCGTGGGCCGCGACCGCGTTGGCGAGGTTGCCCGTGGAGGCACAGGCGAGCGTGTCGAACCCGAGCTCTACTGCACGAGCGAGCGCGACGGAGACGACGCGGTCCTTGAACGAGTGCGTCGGGTTGGCGGTCTCGTTCTTGATGTAGAGCTCGCCGATGCCGAGGCGCTCGGCGAGGCGATCGGCCTTCACCAGCGGCGTCCAGCCCGTCGGCAGCGCGGAACGTGCCGGGCCGGCGAGCGGCAGGAAGTCCGCGTAGCGCCAGATCGTGTGCGGCCCGGCCTGGATCCGGCGCTTGAGCGCGGCGGGGTCGGCGTCGGGCAGCGAGTAGCTCACCTCGAGCGGGCCGAAGCATCGTTCACAGACGAAGCGGGCCTCGAGCGGGTATTCGGTGCTGCACTCCTTGCACTTCAGGGCATCTGCGGGCATTGCTTTGAATCCTCCGCCCGGGCCTTGCGGTGGAGGTTCAAATCGGCAGAAGCACCGGGGAGACCCCAACCGCATCTCCCAGGCTTTTCTTGGTTGGAGCCTGATGGAATTGCCACCTTCTTCCCGGAGTGCGACCGGGAGCAGGTTGGCGGGGGTTCATAGGGCCAATCCCTCCCCCCCTCTGGATGCGTCCAGCTATGTATCGGAAGCGTAGCGAACTTCCTTGATGGACAAGTACAATCCCTCTCGTGCTGCTGCCGACCGACGAGCCCCTCAGTCCTCGCTATGCCGAGTCTGCCCCGGAGCCCGTTCGGCCGTCGCGGCCGCGCCGCCGCTGAAGCGGCGCCCGAACGCACCGAGCCGCGCGTCGAGATCGTCGAGGCGCCGGGTCTTCGGTGGATCAACATCGAGCGTCCGCGCGGGCTCGAACAGGCCTGGCTGGAGGAGCGCTTCGAGTTCCACGCCCTCGACTACGAGGACGTCCGCTCGCGCAACCAGCGCCCGAAGGTCGACGAGTACGACGACTACCTGTTCATCGTGCTGCACTTCCCGCGCTACGACAAGATCGTCTCGCGTCTGAACGCGGCCGAGGTCGACATCTTCGTCGGCCCCGACTACCTGATCACGATCCCGAACGAGCCGCTGCAGTCGATCGACTACCTGTTCGAGCGCTGCCGGGCCAACGAGGAGATGCGCGAGACGCTGTTCTCCAAGGGCCCGGGCTACCTGCTCTACAAGATCGTCGATGACTGCGTCGACGCCTCGTTCCCGATGCTGGGCAAGATCGGCAACAAGCTCGAGCGCATCGAGGAGGAGATCTTCGAGGGCGAGGGCGACGATGTCGTGCGTGACATCTCCAACGCCAAGCAGGAGATCATCAACTTCCGCAAGATCGTCCGGCCGCAGCGGCTCGCCTTCCGCGATCTGGAGCGCAACAAGGCGCGCTACATCGCCGAGGACCTCGACATCTACTTCGACGACATCATCGACGCCTCCGAGCGCGCGTGGGACATGCTCGAGAACTACAAGGAGGTCGTCGAGGGCCTCGAGTCCACGAACGAGTCGGCGATCGCGCACCGCACCAACGAGACCTTCCGCGTCCTGACCGCGATCTCGCTGATCTTCCTGCCGCTGACCTTGATCGCGAGCGTGTTCGGCATGAACGTGCACGTCCCGTTCGAGGAGTCCAGACACGCGTTCTGGATAATCATCGTCGTCATGTTCGGGATCGTCGTCGCCGTCGCCGCGTTCTTCCGCAAGCGCGGTTGGTTGTGAGCGAGCCCGAGGCCGTCGAAGCGTTAGCCTCCGCCGAGCGCCGCAAGCGGATGCTCGTGATCATCAACCCGGTCGCGACGAAGATGTCCGAGAAGCTGCGCAGCCTCGTCGTCTACGCGCTGCAGGGGCGCTACGACGTCACGACGCGCCTGACCGACGCCAAGGGGCACGCGATCGAGCTCTGCCGCGAGGCGGCCGAGCAGGGCTACGACGTCGTCGTCGCCTTCGGCGGGGACGGCACCGTCAACGAGGCCGCGAACGGCCTGGCCGGTACGCAGACGGCGCTGACGTGCCTGCCGGGCGGCTCCAACAACGTCGTCGCGAAGCTGCTCGGGATCCCGACCGACGTGGTCGACGCGACGCAGCAGCTGCTGCACCTGGCCGACCGCTGGGAGCCGCGCACGGTCGATCTCGGGCTCGTCAACGGCCGCTACTTCACGTTCGCGGCGGGCATGGGCCTGGACGCCAGCGTCGTCGAGCGCGTCGATTCCAACCCGCGCCTGAAGAAGCGCTTCGGCCCGTTCTACTTCGTCGAATGCGCGATCGTCACGTTCCTGCGCAAGTACGTCGTCCACCCGCCGCGGCTGGCGGTCGAGGTCGACGGGCGCACCGTCAACGGCGTCAGCCTGTTCGTGCAGAACGCCGAGAACTACACGTACTTCAACAACCGGCCGGTGCCGCTGGTCGAGGGCGCGCGCTTTGACTCCGGCAGCCTCGCAGGCGTCGTCCTGACCCGCGCGCGGCCCTACGACGTGCCGACGGTCACCTTCCGGGCGCTGTCCGGCGCCGCGCGGATCGCCAAGCACCGCGGGATCGACGCCTTCGGCGCGTTCAGCGAGGCCGTCGTGCGCTCGACCGACGGTCGCGCGATCCCGATCCAGGTCGACGGCGACCATATCGACGACGTGCTCGAGGCGCGCTTCTCGGTGGCCGCGGGCGCGCTGCGCGTCGTCGGCTGACGGGCGCCAGCACGCCCTCGAACGTGCGGCCAGCCCCACACCCATCGTCTAGGTAGTGCCCTGTCGGTGCCCCGGCCGCGGCGGCAAGATTGACCCATGACCTCCTCCCAGCCGCAGCCGAAGCTGAGCACCGTCGTGCGCGCCGCGCTCAAGCCGGGCCGCACCGCCCACGATCGCCAGCGCGATCTCGTGCGCGCCAGCCTCCTGCTCAGCCGCTAGTCGGCACGCCGATCTCCGGCTCGTCGCCCGTCACGGCGACGCCGGTCTGCATCAGCTCGACGACGTTGCCGTCCGGATCGGTGACGTAGGCCTGGAGGATGCCGTCCCCGCGTGGACGCGGCCCCGCCACCACGTTCCCGCCGCGTGAGCGCACGCCGGCCAGGAAGGCCTCGAGGTCGTCGACGTGGATCGCGAAATGGCTCGTGTATCCGGTCGCGAGCTCCTCGGGGCGATAGTCGCCGATCGTCTCTCCCGCCCGCCCCGGCTCGGCCTCCCCGATCAGGTGCAGCTGGCGGTCGCCGACCGCCACCCACAGCCCGGGGAACGTGAACGTCGGCGGGCGCGACACCTCCTGTAGCCCGAGCACGCCGACGTAGAACGCCCGGGCGCGCTCGGGGTCGGAGATCATCAGCGCCGCGTGGTCGAGCCTCATCGCGCCGCCCAGCCGACGATCTGCTCGGCGGTGATCGGCAGCGCGTCGATCCGCACGCCGAACGGTGACAGCGCGTCCTCGATCGCCGTCGTGATCGCGCACGGGGCCACCATCCGCCCGCCCTCGCCGCCGCCCTTGACGCCGCGCGCGGTGAACGGCGACTTCGTCTCGTGGTGCAGGACCTCGACGTTGGGTACGTCACCGGCCAGCGGCATCAGGTACTCCTCGAAGGAGCCCGTGAGCGCGTGCCCCTCGGCGTCGTGGCGGATCTGCTCCATCAGCGTCACGCCGATCCCCTGCGCGATGCCGCCGCGGATCTGGCCCTTGAGCGAGCGCGGGTTGACGACCGTGCCGACGTCGTGCACGGCCAGGTACTTCAGGAATGACACCTGCCCCGTCTCGACGTCGACCTCGACGACCACGACGTGGACGGCGTGGCCCATCATCGGATAGAAGGACCCGAGGTCGGTGCGGTCCTCGTTGGGCATCGTCGTGTACGGGTGGTCGTAGGTGAACGAGCCCTCCAGCCCGCTCTCCATGCCCTCGGGCAGGTCGTTCTTGTACCAGTAGGCCTTCATGCCGATGTCGGCGAGCGACATGGAGCGGCTCTCGTCGGCCACGCCGCGCACGCGCACGCGGCCGTCGACGTGCTCCATGTCCAGCGGGCTGGCCTCGAGCTCCTGCGCGGCGATCTCGAACATCTTCTCGCGCACCTTCTTGGCCGCCCCGCGGACCGCGCCGGAGAGCATCACCGTCATCCGCGAGCCGCCTGGCCCGGCGCTCGGCAACCCGTGCGCCGTCGAGTCGTAGGCGATCGCGATGTCGGCCGGCTCGACCTGCAGCTCGTCGGCCACGAGCTGGGAGACCACGGTCTCGGGCGAGTTGCCCCAGAACGGCGAGAACATCGTCACGCTGACGCCGCCGGTCGGGCCGACGGAGATGCGCACGCTCTCGGGTGTGGTCGACATGCCGACGTACGGCCCGGGGTTGTGGAACCAGAACTCGGTCGAGGCGTAGGTCGAGCGCTGCTGGGCCTGCGCCAGGCCGATCCCGATGTAGCGGCCCTCCTCCCGCGCCCGAGCCTGCTCGGCGCGCCAGAAGTCGAGCTCGGCGTGCGCCAGCGCCTTGTCGAGCACGGCCGGGTAGTCGCCGGAGTCGTAGATGTTGCCGGTCGGGATCCGGTAGGGGAACTGGTCCGGCTGGATCAGGTTGCGCCGGCGCAGCTCGATCGCGTCGATCCCGAGCTCCGCCGCGGCGGCGTCGACGAGCCGCTCCAGGACCCAGTTGCTGACCTCCGAGCCGGCGCCGCGGAACACCCCTTGCTGGTTCTTGTTGGTCAGCACGGCCTTGACCACGTTCTCGCACGAGCCGATCGTGTACGGGCCGGTGGTCTGGGCCATCGCGTTGGTGTTGCCGGCGATGGCGAACAGGAAGTACGCGCCGTAGTCGTCGACGACATCGGTGCGCAGCGAGAGGAAGTGGCCGTCGGCGTCGAGCGCGAGCGCGACCTCGTAGCGGCGGTCGGGCGCCTGCGAGTCGTTGGCCAGCAGGTTGTCGGCCCGGTCCTCCATGAACTTCACGGGACGCCCGGTCAGCTTCGCCATCGAGGCGGCCAGGGCGATCGCCTTGGCCGTCAGATGCTTGGAGCCGAAGCTCCCGCCGGTGTACATCGGGTGGAAGTCGATCAGCTCCGGCCCCATCTGGAGCGTGCCGGAGAGCACCCAGGCGGCGAAATTGAGCATGTTCGAGTTCGAGTGCACGTCCATCCGGCCGGTCGCGCGGTCGAACTCGCAGACCGCGCCCGCCGGCTCCATCGGCGACGCGGCGACACGCGGCCAGCGCAGGGTGCGCCGGATCACGTGGGCGGCGCGGGCGAAGTCGCCCTCGACGTCACCGTGCGTGAAGGTCTTCTCGTAGACGACGTTGGTGCCGAGGTTCTCGTGCAGCAGCGGCGCGCCTTCCTGCGCGGCCGCGACCGGGTCCACGAGCGGCTCGAGCAGCTCGTAGTCGACCTCGACCAGTTCGAGCGCGTCCTCGGCCTCGTAGCGCGACTCGGCGACCGCGATCGCCACGGCCTCCCCTGCGTAGCGGACCTTGTCGACCGCGACCGCGTACTCGACGACCTCCTCGGCGCAGAAGCGCGGCAGCGGCGCGATGACCTCGGCCAGCTCGGCGCCGCTGAGCACGGCGACGACGCCGTCGAGCGCACGCGCGCGGTCGCAGTTGACCGAGCGGATCGTGGCGTGCGGATGCGGGCTGCGCAGGACCGCGGCGTGCAGCATGCCGGGCACCGCGTAGTCGTTCGTGAACGTCGCGCTGCCGCTCAGCAGCGCGGGGTCCTCGCGGCGTTTCATGCTGCGGCCGACCCAGGGGCGCGTCTCAACGGCCATTGCTGGTGCCTCCCACGCTCTGGATGGCGTCGACGATGTGCTGATAGCCCGTGCAGCGGCAGAGGTTGCCCGACAGCGCGGCGCGGATCTCCTGCTCGTCGGCGTCCGGGCTGCGCTCGACCAGTTCGCAGGCGGTCATCAGCATCCCTGGTGTGCAGAACCCGCACTGCAGGCCCTGGTGCTCCCAGAAGGCGGCCTGCATGGCGTGCATCTCGCCGCCGTCGTCCAGGCCCTCGACGGTCGTCACCTCGGAGCCGTCGGCCTGGACGGCGAACATCAGGCACGAGCGCACCGTCTGCCCGTCGACGTTGACCGTGCACGAGCCGCAGACGCCCTGCTCGCAGCCGAGGTTGGTGCCGGTCAGCCCGAGATCGTCGCGCAGGCAGTCCGACAGCAGGCGACGCGGCTCGACGGCGACGTTGCGCCGGCGGCCGTTGACGGTCAGCTTGATCGCCCTCACCTCTGCGTCCATCACGCCCTCCCTCCTATGCGGGCGCTCGCGGCTCGCAGCGCTCGTTCGACGACGACGCCGGCCAGGTGCCGGCGGTGCTCCGCTGATGCGTGCAGGTCGGCGCGCGGCTCCGCGACCGCCGCGCGGGCGGCGGCACCGGCCGCCGCGAAGGCCTCGGCGCCCGGCTGGGCGCCGATCAGCCCGTCGGCGTCGAGGCGGACCGGCACCTCGCCGACGCCGCCCAGCGCGACGCGCGCGCCGGCGATCGTCCCGTCATCGGCGAGCCACAGCGCGGCCGCGGCGCCCGCGAGGCCCCAGCCGCGGCTGCGCGCGGAGACCTCGTAGTACGCGCTTCCCGCCCCGTCCGGCAGACCCGGGAAGCGGACCGAGCACAGCAGCTCTCCGGGCTCGAGCGCGGTGGTGTGCGCGGCCCGGAAGAAGTCGACGGCGGCGACCGCGCGGTCGCCCCCGGCCGAGCGGACGGTCAACTCCGCGTCAAGGGCGATGGCGACGACCGGCAGGTTGTTGGCGGGATCGGCGAACGCCAGGTTGCCGCCCACCGTGCCGCGGTTGCGGACGGCGGGATGGCCGACCCGCGCGGCGGCGTCGGCCAGCACCGGCAGCGCCGCGCGCACCGCCGCGTCACGCGCCAGCGCGTCCGAGCGGACGATCGCGCCGGCGGTCACCGAGCCGTTGGCGTCGAGATTCGCGAGCTCGGCGAGCCGGTTGATGTCCACGAGCGCGCGGGGATGCTCGCGGCGCGCGCTCATCAGCGGCACGAGGCTCTGCCCGCCCGCCAGCACGCGGGCGCCGTCCTCGGAAAGCAACTGGAGGGCCTCGGCGACCTCGGCCGGAGCGGCGTAGGCGAACGGGGGCGGCTTCATGACCGCACCCCCGCCGGCAGCTCGCCGCGGACGTCCGGCAGGGCCCCTTCCTCGCGACCGCGCAGCGCCAGCAGCTCGCGCGCCTGCTCGGGCGTCGCGATCGGGCGGTCCAGCTCGTCCGCGATCCGAACCGTGCGCTGGACCAGCTGCGCGTTGTTGCGCAGCGGCTCACCGCGGCGATAGAGCACGTTGTCCTCCATTCCGACGCGGACGTTGAAGCCCATCGCCATCGCGATCGTCGTCATCGGCAACTGCGTCGGGCCCATCGAGGTCACGTTGATCCGCAGGTCCTCCCACGGCACGCCGAGGGCCCGCACCCGCGTGACCAGGTCGTGCAGGTTCTCGGGGGTGCCGCGCGTGCCGCCCTGCGTCGGCGTGTGGAGCACGAAATTGAGCACGTACGGCGGCTCGAGGATCCCGAGCCCGATCAGGTACTGGACCTCCTCGAGCATCGCCGCGCTGTAGATCTCGAGCTCCGGCCGCACGTCGCGGGCCGCGATCTCGTGCGCGAAGCGCTCGATGTCGGAGCGGTGGTTGGCGAAGAAGACCTGCTCGCCGCGGATGAAGAAGTTCAGCAGGCCCATGTTCAGCGAGCACATCTCGGGCGAGAGCAGGACCGTGTTCAGGCGCTCCTCGACGGGCAGCCGCGGGCTGCCGCCCGTCGTGAGCTGGACGACGGCGTCGGTCTCCGCGCACAGCCGCTGGTGCAGGCCGTCGTAGATCGCCGGGTCCATCGTGTTCGAGCCGTCCGGGTTGCGCGCGTGGACGTGCAGGATCGAGGCGCCCGCGCGCCACGCCGCGATGCCCTGCTCGACGATCTCGTCGGGCTGCTCGGGGAGGTTCGGGTTGGCCTCCTTGCCGTGGATGCCGCCGGTGAGCGCGCAGGTGATGACGACCGGCTCGGTGCTGGGGTAGCGCATCTCTGACTAGTCCTCCACGATCGCGACGGCACGAACGGGGCTCCCGGTGCCGCCGCGGATCCGCAGCGGGAAGCCGGCGAACGTGAAGCGCAGGCCGGTCACCTGGTCGAGGTTCGCGAGGTTCTCGTAGTGCGTGATGTGCTTGGCGCGGCACATCATGTGCACCGGGTAGGTGCGGCTGATCGGGTTGTCGGGGCTGGGCGAGTCGACCCCGAAGATCTTCACGCCGCTCTCGGCCAGCCAGTCGCCGGCCCGCTCGTCCAGTCCGGTGTAGCGCGAGGTGTACTCCGCGGTCCCGCCGAAGCGCTCGAACGCACCGGTGCGCAGCAGCAGCGCATCGCCGCGCTCGAGCACTTGGCCGGCCCCCTCCAACCCCTGCACAAGGTCATCGACGGTGATGTAGTCCGGCGGCTCGACGTGCGAGACGTCGATGCACAGCGCCGTGCCGTAGAAGGTCGCGAGCGGCATCTCGTCGATGCTGGGCGCGCCGTCGGCGGGGTCGAGATGGCTGATCGCGTCGACGTGCGTCGGTCCGTGGTCGCACATCATCAGGCCCTGCGAGTGAAACGAGAAGCCGCCCTCGAAGCGGCTGAGCGTCTCCTCATGGGTCGCGTGGTCCCAGACCACCGTCTTGAGATGGCCGGGATAGACGCCCATCCCCTGATAGATCTCCTGTGAGAGATCGACGAGTCGTGGCACGGCCCCTCCTCTTGGGCGCGCTACTTCCAACCGGACGAGCGCGAGCCTACGGGACCTTGTGCCGATTGCGGCGTTTGTGGTCAGGCGCGCGCGAACGAAAGCGCGTAGGCCTTCGCGGGGCGGCCCGGGCCGTCGGCCGCGGACGCGCACGTGGCCTCGTCGGCGGCGACGAGGTACTCGAGATAGCGGCGTGCGGTCACGCGGGCGATCCCGGTCCGATCGGCGACCTCGGTCGCGCTCAGGGTCTCGCCGTCGCTGAGCGCCGCGCGGACCTGGGCCAGCGTCTCGGGCGCGAGATCGCGCGGCAGTGCGCGTGCGGGCTTGCGGCCGCTGGCGCACAGGCGATCGACCTCGCCCTGCGCGAGGTCGCCGTCGTGCAGTGCCTGCATGCGGTGCGCGAACAGTCCGAGCGCCTGGCGCAGGCGCTCCGGGGCGAACGGCTTGACGAGGTAGTCCACGACGCCGAGGTGCACGCAGTCGCGGACGACCTCCGCCCCGCGTGCCGCGGTCACCGCGATCACCTCGACCGGCACACGCGCGCCGCGCAGCGCCCGCAGCAGCGTGAGGCCGTCGGCGTCCGGCAGGCCGAGGTCGAGCACCAGCAGGTGGGGGTGATGGAGCGCGACCAGGCGGCGGGCCTCGGCGGCGGTGGGAGCGATGCCCACGACGACGAAGCCGGGCACGCTCGAGACCAGCCGGCGGTGGACCTCGGCCACGGCGGCCGAGTCCTCCACGATCACGGTGCGCCAGGCGGCCATGACGGAATGGTGACGGTGAACGTGCTTCCCTGCACGTCGAAGGTGCCGCCGGCCGCTGTGGCGGCGTCGTGGACCAGCGCGAGGCCGACGCCGGCGTGGCCGGTCTTGGTCGAGAAGCCGCGCTCGATGAGATGCGCCTGGCCGTCGCTCGACGCCCGGGCCGCGGTCGGAGACGCGGATCAGCAGTGTCTGAGCGTCGTCGACGATCCTCAGCTGCACGCGCCGCCGCGCCGGTTCCAGCACCCCGACGGCATCGAAGGCGTTCTCGAGCAGGTTGCCGACGATCGTCACCGCGTCGGCTTCGGTCAATGTCGGTGGCAGCTCCCGGAGGCGTGACGCGTCGTCGATCTGCAGCGTGATCCCGCGCTGCTGCGCGATCGCGGTCTCGGCCAGCAGCAGCCCGGCCACGACCTGCTCCTCGATCGCGCCGGAGATGCGCCCGTACGCGACGTGGTGGGCGGTCTCGAGCTCCTCGAGGAAGCGCAGCGCGTCCTCCGGGGCGCCGAGCGCGAGCAGGCCGCGGATGGCGTGCAGCCGGTTGGCGTGCTCGTGGGTCTGCTCGCGCAGGCCGCGCACGAGCCGCGAGAGCGCGCCGACCTGCCGGGTCTGGCGCTCGATCAGCTGCGCCGTGCTGATCGCGCTTGACGCGTGCTCGGCGAAGAAGCCCAGCAGCGCCAGCTCGCGGTCCGGCCACGGGCCGGGGCGGCGGCGGTAGACGTTCAGCGCGCCGATCATCTCGGGGCCGGAGGTCAGCGGGACCGAGACCATCGCCTGATAGCCCTCGGTGCGGGCGACCGAGCGCCAGGGCGCGAACTGCACGTCGCGCTCGGTGTCGGCGATCGCGACCGGGACGCCACGCTGGGTCGCGAGCCCGGAGGGGCCGTGACCGGGCGCGAGCGCCGGCGCGCGGTCCAGCAGGGCGGCGTAGGTCGGGCTGAGCCCGAACGAGCCCGCGAGGCGGAAGGCGATCGCGCCCTTCGAGCAGCAGGATGCTGGCCGAGCGGGCCCCGACGACCCCTGCCGCCTCCTCCGCGACGCGGTCCAGCAGCGCCTCCAGCGGCCCGCCGGCCGCCACGAGGCGGCTGACCGCGAGCATGGCGGCGAGTTCCGGGGCGGCCTCCAGCGTGTCGGCGGCCGCCATCCTGGCGCTAGCCGCCGCCGGCCGGGATGACCCGATACGCGTCGAAGACCGAGTCGATCGAGCGCAGGCGGTTGATCGCGGCCTTCAGCGCCTGCGTGTCGCCGACCTCGATCACGAAGCGGTTGCGGGTCATCGGGTGCTGGACGAGGCAGCGCGCCTCGACGATGTTGATCCCGGCCTCCGCGAAGGTGCGGCTGAGGTCCTCGAGCAGGCGGTGACGGTCCCACGCGTCGACCTGGATCTCGACCTTGAAGCCGGTCTCGTTGTCGCCGTCCCAGGAGACCGGGACGAAGCGCTCCGGGTCCTTGCGCAGCGCGGTGATGTTGGGACAGTCGTCGCGGTGGATCGTGATGCCGCGCCCGAGCGAGACGTAGCCGACGATCGGGTCGCCGCTGACCGGCCGGCAGCACTTCGCCAGGCGCAGCGGGACGTCGGCGACGCCTTCCACGCGAATGCCGAACTTGGCCGCGTTGCCGTCCGGGCGGCGCATCGCGGGCGCCTTGCGGCGGTCCAGCAGCAGGTCCTCGCCGGCGGTGGGCTCCTCGACGCCTGCCTCGCCCTGCTTCAGGCGCTGCATGACCTTGTTGACGACGACCTTGGGCGAGATCTTCGCGCCGCCGAGCGCGATGTAGAAGTCGTCGGCCTTCTTGAAGCCGAGCTCGCGGATGACGTCGGCCAGCAGCGGCGAGCCGGTCAGCTTCTGCGACGGGAGGCCGGCCTTGTTGAGGTGCTCCTGCAGCAGCTCGCGGCCCGTGTGCTCGGAGTCGTCGCGCGACTCGGCCTTGAACCAGGCCTTGATCTTGTTCCGGGCGCGCGTGGTCTTGACCAGCGCCAGCCAGTCGCGCGACGGTCCGCGCTCGCGCTTGGAGGTGAGGATCTCGACGATGTCGCCCGACTGCAGCTCGTAGTGCAGCGGCACGATCTTGCCGTTGACGCGCGCGCCGACGCAGCGGTGGCCGACGTCGGTGTGGATCTCGTAGGCGAAGTCCAGCGGGGTCGCGCCGGCCGCCAGCGACTTCACTTCGCCCTTGGGCGTGAAGACGAAGACCTCGTCCTCGATCAGCTCGCCCCGGAGCTGGTCGGTGAACTCCGCCGGGTCCTCAGGGTCGGTCTGCCAGTCCAGCAGCGACTTCAGCCACTTCAGCTTGGCGTCGGTCGGGTCCAGCCGGCCCTGGGTCGAGTTCTCCTTGTAGCGCCAGTGCGCGGCGACGCCGTACTCGGCCGTCTCGTGCATGTCGTCGGTGCGGATCTGGATCTCCAGCGGGCGCCCCTCGGGCCCGATCACCGTCGTGTGCAACGCCTGGTACATGTTGAACTTCGGCATCGCCACCATGTCCTTGAAGCGGCCGGGGAGCGGCTTCCAGAGCGAGTGGATGACACCGACCGCGCCGTAACAGTCCTTGACGGACTCGACGATGACGCGCATCGCGGTGAGGTCGTAGATCTCGTTGAACTCGCGGCCCTTGCGGGTCATCTTCGAGTAGATCGAGTAGAAGTGCTTGGCGCGGCCTGAGATCTCGCTGCGGATGCCGAGCGCCTCGAGCTCCTTCGCGAGATAGCCGCCCGCCTTGGCCACGTAGCGCTCGCGCTCCTCGCGCTGCTGGTTGACCAGGCCCTTGATCTCCTGGTACTTGCGCGGGTGCAGCGTCGCGAAGGCGAGATCCTCGAGCTCCCACTTGATCGCGTGGATGCCGAGGCGGTGCGCGAGCGGCGCGTAGATCTCGAGGGTCTCCTTGGCCTTCTCGATCTGCTTCTGCTTGGGCATCGCGCCGAGCGTGCGCATGTTGTGCAGGCGGTCGGCGAGCTTGATCAGGATGACCCGGATGTCCGTGGCCATCGCGACCATCATCTTGCGGTAGTTCTCGGCCTGCGCCTCGTCGCGCGACTGGAACGTGATCCCGGTCAGCTTGGTCACGCCGTCGACGAGCGCCGCGACCTCGTCACCGAACTCCTCCTTGACCTCCTCGAGGCTGGCCGTCGTGTCCTCGACCGTGTCGTGCAGCAGCGCCGCGCACAGCGTCGAGGTGTCCAGGCGCATGCCCGCGCAGATCTTCGCCACGCCCACCGGATGGGTGATGAAGTCCTCGCCGGACTGGCGGCGCTGGTCGGCGTGGTGCTCGCACGCGAACAGGAAGGCGCGCAGGACCGCCTGGCGGTCGATCGGGTCGACGACCTCGTCGGCATGCTCGGAGACGATCGCGAAGAGGTCGGCGAGCAGTTCGTGCTCGAGCGCCGTCAGGTCATCCGGGATCGCCAGCGTGCCGTCGTCGCCGTGATCGGCGCGATCGACGGGACGATGGGCCGCCACCGCGACGGGCGCGTCGCCGTCGACCGTGGCTGAGTCCGCGAGAGATTCACCGGGGGGCTGCCGCCCCCCGGACCCCCCGCTTAGGCTGCTGCTCGCCTCGGATTGCTGCTGATCAGGTATTGCTGGCCGTCCTCGAACCGTTGCTGGTAGGCCCTGAAGGCGGCGGAGCGCTCGAGCGCCGTGCGCTGCGGACGGTCGACCACCTCAAGGACCGGGTCTTCCCCACGTTTGAGGTCCGCGAGACCCAGCTCCGTGAGGACCCGCACCAGCCGGCCCGCGAGCGCCGCGGATCTCGGCTGCGGCCCGTCGCCCCGCAGCAGTGCCTCACCGGCCTCACCGCGCGCCACCCTCGCCGCGCGCAGGGCGCGGTAGACAGCGGTGAGCGGCTCGCGCAGGTTGAAGTCCCATTCGTGTATCCGTAGGGCAAAGTCTAGTTCAGGTGCGCCCCACGCGAGGTGCGTCCATCCCTCCCCGGACGGATGGGCGAGCAGCGGCCGCGACGGCGGGTCGACGATCACGACGTGCGTGAACGGCATGGCGAGGCCTGGATGGTCCTCCAAGGCGGCCCACGACGTCAGCGCGAAACCGCCCACGCGCGGGGCGAGCGCACGGGCGCGATGTGGCGTATGCGCGCTGACGGCCAGCACCGGCTCGCCGCTGGCCACGAGGTCCCCGAGTAGGCCGGCGATGCCCGTCGCGCGCAGGTCGCGGACCGTCCGCGAGCCGGCACCGCCGCGCGCGAGACCCAGGTCCCGGTCGAGTTCGCGCAGCAGCCCGTCGCTGAAGCAGCCGGGCTCGCCGAGGATGTCGATCTCCCCCGGCTCACAGGCCCGGGCCTCGCGCAGGACCAGCCGCGGCGACAGCGAGCCGTTCCAGCGGTCGATCTCGAGCTTGACCGCGGCGTCGGCGTGTTCGCCATCGCCGACTGGCAGCGAGCTGCCGCCGCCGAAGGAGACGCAGCGCGAGCGCGGCGCCACCGGCGTTGAGCGTGAACGCGACGTGGCGGCCCTCGCCGAGCGGCTTCGGGTCCGACATCGTCGCCCCCGGGACGAGCAGCGAGACGGCCGGGTTGCCCATGCCGAACGGCGCGAGCGTCTGCAGCTCCTCCGCGAGGTCGAGCGACAGCGCGTCGCCCTGCGCCACCGCGTCGATGCGGACGTGCGGCACGAGATCCTCGGCCGAGAGCACCTGACCGGCGTGCTCGAGGAACGCCTCCCGGAAGGCGTCGACCTCCGAGCGCGCGATCGTCAGGCCCGCCGCGGCCTTGTGGCCGCCGTAGCGCAGCAGGTGCCCGGCGCTCGCGTGCAGGCCGCCGAGCAGGTCGAAGGCACGGATCGAGCGGCCCGAGCCGCTGCCCTCCTCACCGTCGAGCGCGATCAGGATCGCGGGCCGGTGATGGCGCTCGGCGATCCGCGAGGCGACGATCCCGATCACGCCGGGATGCCAGCCCTCGGACGGCGAGCACGAGCGCGTGGCCCTCGGGATGCTCGGCGACCAGCGCCTCGGCCTCGAAGCGGATCCGGGTCTCGACGTCGCGCCGCTCGGCGTTGACGCGGTCCAGTTCCTGCGCGACGGCGCGGGCGCGGTCGGCGTCCTCGGTCAGCAGCAGCTCGAGCCCCGCGTCGGCGCGGTACAGGCGCCCGGCGGCGTTCAGGCGCGGGCCGAGCCGGAAGCCGATCACGGACTCGTCCAGCCCGCTCGGGTCCACGCGAGAGACGTCCATCAGCGCGCGCAGCCCGACCTTGCGGGTGCCGGCGAGCACGCGCAGGCCCGCGCGCACGAGCCGGCGGTTCTCGCCCTGCAGCGGCACGACGTCGGCGACCGTGGCCAGCGCGACCAGGTCCAGATCCTCGTCGGCCTGCGCCGGGTCCTCCCCCGCGGCGGCCAGCAGCGCCTGGGCGAGCTTGTAGGCGACGCCCGCGGCGCACAGATCCGCGCACGGGTAGCCGTTGATCCGCGGGTGCACGAGCGGGGCGTCGGGCAGCACACCGTCCGCGCGTGGCGCGTGGTGGTCGGTGACCACGACGTCGATGCCGGCCGCGCGGGCCGCGGCGACCTCCTCGACCGCGGTCACGGCGCAGTCGACCGTGATCAGAAGCTGCGTCCCGCGCGTCGCGAGGCGCTCCACGGTCGTGAGCGCCAGGCCGTAGCCGTCGTCGATCCGGCTCGGCAGATACCAGTCGACGTCCGCGCCCAGCGTCCGCAGCGCGCGCACGAGGATCGCGGTCGAGCACACGCCATCGACGTCGTAGTCACCGTGCACGGTGATGCGCGAGCGGCGCTGCACGTGGCCGAGAATCCGCTCGGCGACGGCGGCGAGCCCGGGCCAGGCCTCGAGCGGATGGATCTCCGCGGCGGCGAGGAACGAGCGCGCGGCCTCGGGCTCCCCGAGCCCCCTCCGGACCAGCACCTGGGCCAGCACGTGCGAGCAGCGCAGTTGGTCGGCCAGCCGCGCGGCGGTCGCGAAGTCGTACGGAGAGATGGACAGGCTCGCTTGCACGTCGAGCGGGAGGCTAGGCGCGCGGGAGGACGGAAAGCCGCCGGCGTGCTGTCGGCCGGAGCCGCCCGCTTTGCGCAACACTCCGAGGCATGGGCTCCGTGGACTTCCCGGCCGGCTTCTTCGAGCGCGCCCAGCCGGAGCGCCCCGCCGGTACCGGATTGGACGACGCGGCGATCGCCGCGATCCGCGATCTCTATAGCGATCTCGGCCTCGACGGCCGCGTGCTCGACCTCTGCGGCTCCTCGGGCGAGCACTTCGATGTCCCACCTGACGAACTGGTCGCGACGTCCGGCGATCCCGATGTCAAGCTGCCCTACGGCGACGATGCGTTCGACGACGTGCTCTGCTCGGGCGGCGTGGGCTCGATGACCCATCCGGCCGAGACCTTCGCCGAAGTGGCGCGCGTGCTGCGCCCCGGTGGACGCTTCGTCGCGACGTTCGCGGAGGCCCTGCACGCACCGGGCGTGATCCGCGGCTGGGCGTCGACCGACGATGCCGGCCGCGTGCGCATCGTGCGCGCCTATTTCGCGCTGGCCCCGGCGTTCGGCGCGGCCGAGAGCGATCTACGGACGTCGCTCACCGGCACGGGCGACCGGCTGTGGGCGGTCTGGGCGGCGAAGCGCGGGTAGTCCCGCGTCGCCGCCACCGCGCCGTTTCGCTGCTAGGCGTGCTGGAGCTCCTGCGAGTTCAGCTGGCGCACGCCGAGCCACCACATGATTCCGAGCCCGATCAGCGTGCCCGGGATGGCCTCGAACCCGGTCAGCAGATCGGTGTCGTTCTGCCCCGGGATCGTGCCCAGGTTGACGATGAACCCGAACAGCGTCGAGCCGAGGAGCGCTCCGCAGAACGCGCCCACGATCCCGCCGTAGAAGTTGTCCGGCAGGAAGACGGTGAAGTGCCAGAGGGCCAGGCCGACCATGGTCCAGACGAGCAGAGCCATCAGCGCGGCCTCCCGTGACGCTTGTTGCGCGGCTTGCGATCCTTGGCCGCCTCGTTTTCGACGTTCTCGCCGTTGCCGGACGCCGGTGGCGCCGGGGGCTGGGTCCCGCCGGTGGCCCTGGCGCGTGCACGCCGGCCGCCGACGGGCCGGGTACCGGCACCCGCACCGGTCGCTGCCGGCTCGGGCTTCGACGTCTCGACGTCGAGCTCACGGACCATCTCCTGGAACTCGCTGGCCGAGACCTCCTGGCCGGGCGGCGCCGAGATGCTGCGGCGCTTGGCCTCCTTGGGCGTGACGTCGATCGGGCCGCCCTGCGCCACCGTGGCGTACGGCGGGACGAACCCGAGCGTCTCCGTGATCCGCGCGCGGCGCGCCCGGAAGCCCGGCTCGCGCTCCTTCCAGTGCTGAAGCACCGGCGTGGCGATGAAGATCGACGAGTACGTGCCCGAGGCGATGCCGATCAGCAGCGCGAAGGCGAAGTCCTGCAGCGTCTCGCCGCCGAACAGCATCAGCATGAGGACCGGCAGCAGGGTCGAGAAACTGGTGGCCAGCGAGCGGACGATGACCTCCGACAGCGAGCGGTTGGTGATCTGCGAGAACGCAGCGCTCGGCATCCGCGGGATGTTCTCTCTGATTCGGTCGAACACGATGATCGTGTCGTAGAGCGAATACCCCAAGATGGTCAAGAGGGCCGCGACGGTCGGGGTCGTCACCTCCCGGCCCGTCAACGCGTAGACGCCGGCGACGATCAGGATGTCGTGCATCACGGCGATCAGGACCGGGACGGCGAACTTCCACTCGAAGCGCAGGGCTATGTAGAGCGAGATGACCGCCAGCGAGGCGATGATCGCGATGATCGCCGAGCGGGCCACGGTCTGACCGAAGCTCGGGCCGATCGACTCGACGTTCGGGTCGTCGGTGAATTGCCCGAAGGCCTGCTCCAGACGCGCGTTGGCCGCGTCCACGCGGTCAGGGCCGAGCTCCTTCGTGGAGATCTGGACGAGGTTCTTGCCCAGCTCGGGGTTCTGCAGCGTCTGGATCTTCGCGTCGGCGAGACCCAGCGGCGCGAGCGTCTCGCGCACCTGATCGACGGTGACCGGCTTCGACATCGCCGCCGTGATCCGGGTGCCGCCGTCGAAGTCGATGCCGAAGTTGATGCCCTTGCTGGACATCGCGAGCGCGCAGACGAGCAGGATCATGCCGGACAGCGAGAAGAACCACTTCGCCTTGCCGACGTAGTCGAACTTGAACTTGTGCTTCTGCTCGCCGGCGCCGAGGGCGGCCTTGGAGCGGATGATCCGCGTGCCGCGCAGCGAGTACAGGATCGCCTGCGTCGCCACGACGGCCGTGAACAGCGAGACGAGCACGCCGAGGCCGAGGGTGAAGGCGAAGCCCTGCACGCCCGCGGTCGCGATCACGAACAGGATGAAGGCGACGAGGAACGTGACGATGTTCGCGTCGATGATCGCCGTCAGGCCCTTGCGGTAGCCCGTGGTGATGGCCGTGCCGATACTTCGCCCGGCTCTCACCTCTTCTTTGACCCGTTCGAAGACGACGATGTTCGCGTCCGCCGCGACGCCGAGCGTCAGGATCAGGCCTGCGATGCCCGGCAGCGTCAGCGTGATCGGGATGATCTTGACCAGCGCGTAGAAGTACAGCGCGTAGATGCAGAGGGCGACCGTGGCGATGACGCCCAGCACGCGGTAGAAGATGATCAGGAACAGCGCGACGATCACGAAGCCCGCGATGCCCGCCTTCAGGCCCTGGTCGAGCGCCTGCTTGCCGAGCGTCGCGGAGACCTGCGAGCGCGAGACCTCGGTGAGCTTCAGCGGCAGGGCGCCGATCTTGAGGATCTTCGCCAGGTCCTGCGCCGACTTGATGGTGAAGCTGCCGGAGATCTGGGCGCCGGTCGCGCCGTCGATGCCGTCAGGGTTCTCCTGCCAGTTGATGTACGGCGCGGAGACGAGCTCGTTGTCGAGCGCGATCGCGAAGTGCTGCGAGGACTGCAGCGCGGGGGCGCCGAGCGCGTTGTCGGCGCCGCGCTGGGCGACGCGACGGGTGATCGCCTGGAACGCCTTACGGCCCTGGTCGCTGAAGTTGAAGGTGACGATCGGCTCGGAGCCGTTCTGGTCGATGCTCTGCTCCGGGTTCTTGATGTCCGTGCCCGAGAGGCCCGGACGATCCTGGATGACCCACCAGCGGTCGATCGGCGGCGCGTCCTCGGAGGCGCGCTCGGCACGAAGGACCAGCACTCCGGCCGGAACCTCGATGACCTCGGCGTTCGCCTTCTCCTTGTCGGTGAGCGACGCGAGCGCCTCTTCCTCGGAGCGGAACGTCTGCCCGTCGCTCAGCGGCTTCTTCGTCGTCTTGTCGAAGACGTAGTAGCGCGGTTCGGTGGCGGCCTGGGACTCGCCACCGGGGGAATCGTCGGCGAGCGGATCAGAGCCCGTGCCGACGCCGACGTCGGTGCACTTGGACGCCTGCAGCACCGCCGCGCGCAGGCCGACGACCGGCTGGCGCGCGTTCGCGTTGGTGTCCGCGTCCGTCTTGCACTTCTCGTCGAGGATGTTCGCTTCCCAGTCGTAGAAGAACAGCTGGGCGGTCGAGCCGACCTGCTGGGCCGCGGCCTCGGCGTCCTTGACGCCCGGGAGGTTGACCTCGATCTGGTCCTTGCCGGCCTGGTTGAGCTCGGCCTCGGCGACACCGAACGCGTTGACGCGCTGCTGCATGAGGTCGATCGACCGCTGCATGCGCGTCGGCGTCGACGACCTTCTGCTGGGCCGTCGGCTCTGCGTGGTAGACGAGCTGGACACCGCCCTGCAGGTCCAAGCCGAGCTTGGTCGGTTTGGTTAGGACAACGGCCAGCGAGCCACCGATTAGAACGGCGACGATGAGCAGGACGAAGAGTGAGCGGCGGCGATCAGACACGTGTGATTTTCTCGGGAAAGGGTACTTTGGCGACGCGGCCCGAAAAGGACCGCTGGGCGGACGTTTAGGTTCTGGACTACCTGGACGGCGTCAGGACGAGCAGCAGACCGCCGTCATCATCGTAGGCCGGAAACAGATCGGCAACCGCTTTTGCGGGCAGATCCCCTTCGGCATTCACTGTGACAGGCTTGCCGAGACGGCGTACTCCCCATTCGAGAGCCACGCCCACCGGATCCTCGTCATCGTGGAAGTCGAGGCCAAGCACATCGCGCACGGGGCGGCCGATCACCTTCTCGTCCGAGAGCCCCGTGAGTTCGCGTGAACCGCGACCGCAGCCGATGATCCGGCCTTCGCGATCGCAGACGAAGAAGGCGGCGTTGGGCGCCGGGTAATAGTCGTCCAGCAGCTCGAACAGGAAGCCGAAGCCGCACTTCGAGCAGCCCTTGGGCATGTTGCGGAAACCGGCGGTCCGCTCGGTTTGAGAGGTCCGGTTACCGCAGTTCGGGCAGATGAACAGATGGGCCATCAGATCGGGAGGGTAGCCCGACCGCTAAACGCGAGCTATGGACATCCGCTTAGAAGAGGCTCTGTCCCTCAGCAGGCGGTGTCAGTCCGAGGTGGCGATAGGCGTGCGGCGTCGCGCAGCGTCCGCGCGGCGTGCGCTGGATGAATCCGCGTTGCAGCAGGTAGGGCTCGTACACGTCCTCGATCGTGTCCTGCTCCTCCTGGACGGCCACGGCGAGCGTCGACAGCCCGACCGGGCCGCCGCCGAAGCGCTCGCAGATCGTCATCAGGATCTCGCGGTCCAAGCGGTCCAGGCCCTCGTGATCGACTTCGAGCATGTCCAGCGCCGCGTAGGCGGTGCCGGCGTCGATGCTCCCGTCGCCGTGGATCTGCGCATAGTCGCGGACGCGTTTGAGCAGGCGGTTCGCGACGCGCGGCGTGCCGCGGCTGCGTTCGGCGATGGCCCGGGCGCCGTCCAGGTGCACGGCGACGTTGAGCACACCGGCGCTGCGCACGACGATCGCCGCGAGTTCATCGGGGCCGTAGTGGTCGAGGCGATGCTGGATGCCGAAGCGGTCGCGCAGCGGCGTCGTGAGCAGCCCGGAGCGGGTGGTCGCGCCGATCAGCGTGAACGGCGGCAGGTCGAGCGTGACGACCTTCGCCCCCGCCCCCACGCCGAGCGTGATCGGCAGCTGCCGATCCTCCATCGCGGGATAGAACGTCTCCTCGACCGCGCGCGGCAACCGGTGGATCTCGTCGACGAAGAACACGGAGTTCGGCGCCAGTGCCGTCAAGAACGACGCGATCTCCGCCTTGCGCTCGAGCGCCGGGCCTGAAGTGGTCGTGAACTCGACGCCGAGCTCCTCGGCGACGATCCGGGCCAGCGAGGTCTTGCCGAGCCCCGGCGGACCGGCGAAGAGCACGTGGTCCATCGGCTCGCCGCGCGCCGTGGCGGCCTGGATCGAGATGCTCAGCTGCGCCTTCAGCGCCTCCTGGCCGACGAACTCGTCCAGCCGGCGGGGCCGCAGGCGCGCCTCGGCGACGTCCTCGTCGCCCGGCTCGGGGGATTGGATGCGGTCCACATCGGCTCCCGGCGTCCGGATCATCGGCGCGAGACCTTCAGGGCATGGGCGATCAAGGCCTCCGGCGTGTCACCGGGTGCGTCGGCCAGCAGCGAGTCGATCTCGCCCTGGGAGAACCCGAGCCCGAGCAGGCCCTCGCGTGCGAGCGCCCGCGGGTCATCGGTACGTGTGATGACGATCGGATCGTCGCTCGTGACCGGGCCGACCTTCTCGCGCAACTCGACGACGATCCGCTCGGCCGTGCGCTTGCCGATGCCCGGGACCGCCTGCAGGCGCGCGGTGTCGCCGGACGGCGACCGCCGAGAGCAGTTCGCGCGGCGGGCCGCCGGAGAGCACGGCGAGCGCCATCTTGGGGCCGACGCTCTGGACGCCGAGCAGCAGCAGGAACAGATCGCGCTCCTGCTCGGTCGCGAACCCGTAGAGCAGCAGCGCGTCGTCACGGACGATCAGGTGCGTGAAGAGCGTTGCCGGTTCGCCCACGCGCGGGACATGGCGCAGCGTCTCGGCGGAGACCGCGAGCCGGTATCCGACCCCGCCGCAGGAGACGACGACGTGATCGCCGCGGCGGACCGCGACCTCACCCGAGAGCAGCGCGATCATGCCGAGACCCTCTGCAACGCTGCCGCCAGCGGAGCTCCGTTCGCGTGGCAGATCGCGACCGCCAGCGCGTCGGCCGCGTGGTCGGGCCTGGGCAGGTCGGGCAGCGAGAGCAGCGTCTGGACCATCCGCTGGACCTGGTCCTTGGCGGCGCGGCCGGAGCCGCAGACCGCGTTCTTGACCTGCTGCGGCGTGTACGAGTTGCAGCGGATCGCGCGCTGGCCGGCGGCGAGGATGACGACGCCGCGCGCCTGGCCGACCGCGAACGCCGAGCGGACGTTGGCGCCGAAGTAGAGGTCCTCGATCGCCACCGCGTCGGGCTTGTAGCCGTCCATCAGCTCCCCCACGCGGCGGTGGATCTCCGCGAGCCGGACGCCCGCGTCCTGGCCGGCGTGGGTCTCGATGACGCCGCCATCGAGCGCGACGAGCCGGCCGCGATCGTGCGCGACGATGCCATAGCCGGTGTTGGCGACGCCGGGGTCGATGCCGAGGACGATCACGTGCACCCGGGAGATTCTGCGCGTCGGCTCGGACGCCTTCCCTGCTTTACGCCGTTGGCAGCGAGGACCCGGCGAACCCGAAGAACCAGACGGCGAACGCGACGAGCGCCAGGCCGACCGACACCAGCATCACCTGGTCGAGCACGCTGCCGCGGCGCGTCGAGGTGCGT
Source organism: uncultured Solirubrobacteraceae bacterium (assembly GCA_963848475.1). GTDB lineage: Bacteria > Actinomycetota > Thermoleophilia > Solirubrobacterales > Solirubrobacteraceae > Solirubrobacter. The sequence goes on from CAWKDW010000021.1 coordinate 474,812, forward strand.
TCGGCGCGCATCGAGCGCAGCCAGCTCGCCCGGCGCGGGTTGGGGTCGAGCCGTCCGGTCAGGCGCCCGTGGAGCCGGTCGAGCACGCCCAGCCCCTTGCCGACGATCGCCATGCCGATCGGCAGGCCGAGCAGCACGAGCAGATACGGGCCCGCGCTCGGGCGCGAGGAGTCGGCGACCCGCGACGCGAGGAAGATCAGCCCGAGCGGCACGCCGATCCACATCACCACCGAGCCGACCGCCATGAACAACACGAGCAGCAGAGCTCCGGAGACCACGACGAGCGAAGCATTCGAGACTCCAGGTTCCCGGAATTCGCTGCGACAATCGTCGGGGTGTATCGCGAGTTCGCTCCTGCGCCGGACCTCGCCGCGTACGTCGCCTGCGTGTGGACGAGCGTCTCCCGCGGCGGGGAGATCTACCCGGACGGCTGCGTGGACATCGTCTGGCGGGGCGACCGGCTGGTGATCGCGGGGCCGGCCACGGGTCCGCTCGCGTCCGAGGCCCCCGTCGGCACGGAGGTCTGGGGCGTGCGCTTCCGGATCGGCGTCGCCGGCGCCGCGCTGGGGTTGCCGGCGGGCGAGTTTCTCGACGACAACGTGCCGGTCGCGGACCTCTGGGGGCCGGAGCTCGACGAGCGCGTCGGGCTGGGCGGGCCCGACGCCCTGGTGGACGTGGTGCGCGAGCGCGTGCGGCACGCGCCGCTCGACCCGCTCGCCCGGGCCGCGGCGCTGCGGATGGCGGTTCCGGGCACGCGGGTCGCGGACCTGGATCTGGGCGTGAGCGAGCGCCAGCTGCGCCGGCGTTTCGAGGACGCGGTCGGTTACGGGCCGAAGACGCTCGCGCGGGTGTTGCGCTTCCAGCGGTTCCTGTCGCTCGCGTCAGGCGGCGGGGAACTGGCCCGGCTCGCGCTGTCGGCGGGGTACGCGGATCAGGCGCACCTGACGCGCGAATGTCGCCGGCTGGCCGGCCGTACGCCGTCCGAACTCGCGGCCGCGGGCGCGCCGGCCGCCGGCGAGCGCCTGTCGGCCGCGAGCTGGACCGGCGGGCAGACCCGCCGCTGAGGGCGGCGCCGGCCCCGGCACGCCGCGCTGGGCTCGCGAGCGTCGAGTCTCTCCAGCTCTCCGCGAAAAACTCGACGCTCGCGCGTCGCGTGGCCGATTCGTTCAAGCCACCCGGCTCGCCACGGCGTACCGTCCGGCTCGATGAACGAGACGATCCAACGAGCCCAGAACCACGTCTGGTCCACCTCGCGGGTGCTCGAGCAGCGCCGCTTCGAGCTGTTGTTCGGCGAGAACGGGGACCCGGACGCCATCGTCGCCGCGCTGGAGCCCTACAAGACGCCTGACGGCGGCTACGGCTACGCGCTCGAGCCCGACGGCCGCGGGCCGACGAGCCAGCCTCCGCACAGCTGGACCGCGCTCGAGGCGCTCGACGACGCGGGCACCACGGACGCGGCCGTCTGCGACCACCTCGCCGCCAGCTCGGCGCCGGACGGCGGGCTCCCGGTCGCGCTGCCGACGCTCGAGCCCTACGCCCACGCGCCGTGGTGGGCGATCGGGACCGAGGGCACGCTGCTCGCCACCGCGCTGCACTTCGCGCCGCTGTCAAAGCACGGCGTCACGCACGCCTGGGTCGACCGCGCCGAGGCCTTCTGCTGGGCCGCGGTCGACGCGATCGAGCAGACACACCCCTACGAGGCGGAGGCCGCGATCACGTTCCTCGACGCCGCGCGCGACCGCGAGCGCGCGTCAGACGCCGCGGATCGGCTCGGCCGGCTCGTCCGCGAGCAGGGGCTCGTCGGCGCGCAGCCCGAGGGCTACTCGGCCGGCGAGATCCACCATCCGCATGACTTCGCGCGGCGTCCCGACAGCCTCGCGCGCCGGTGGTTCACGGACGCCGAGATCGAAGCGAGCCTCGATCACCTCGCCGCGCAGCAGCGCCAGGACGGCGGCTGGCCGGTGACGTGGGCGATCTGGACGCCCGCGATCGAGATCGAGTGGAGTGGGCTGGTGACGATCAGCGCCCTGAAGATCCTCAGGGCGTACAGCAGGGTCTAGCCCGCGACGCGCTCCAGGATCTCGGCGTCGACGTCGAAGTTCGCGTGCACCGTGTCGGTGTCGTCGAGGTCCTCGAGCGTGTCGATCAGCTTCATCAGCTTCACGGCGCCGGACTCGTCGAGCGGGACGAGCGTCTTCGGGCGCTGCATGACCTCGGCCTCGGAGATCTCGATCCCGGCGTCCACGAGCGCGGCGCGCACCGCAGCTAGATCCGTCGGCTCGCACAGCACCTCGAACATGTCCTCGTCGAGCACGATGTCCTCCGCGCCGGCGTCGACCGCGGGCATCAGGTCGTCCTCGGAGTACTTCTCGCCATCGACCACGACGACGCCCTTCTTGTCGAAGAGGTAGGCCACCGATCCGGGCTCGCCGAGGTTGCCCCCATGTTTGGAGAACGCGTGGCGGATCTCCGAGCCGGTGCGGTTGCGGTTGTCCGTGAACGCCTCGACCAGCATCGCGACGCCGCCGGGGCCGTAGCCCTCGTACATCACGGCCTCCATCGTGTCGGCGTCGGCGCCCGCGCCGGTGCCCTTCGCGATCGCGCGCTCGATGTTGTCCTTGGGCATCGAGGCGTCCTTGGCCTTCTGCACCGCGAGGCCGAGGGCGGCGTTGCCGACGATGTCGCCCCCGCCCTCCTTGGCGGCGACGGTGATCGCACGCGCGAGCTTCGTGAAGAGCTTGCCGCGGCGCGAGTCGACGATCGCCTTCTTGTGCTTGATCCCCGCCCACTTGGAATGACCGGCCATGGGCAAGAGTCTAGACGGGGGAAAAGCCGCCACGGCCACACCTGCGGGCCGTCATCAGGGCAGCAGCGCCTTTCATACCTCGCACTCTCTGACTAAAGTCAGAGAGATGGACGTCGAGCAGGTCAGATCCTTCAATCGCACGGTCACCGAACGCGTCGGCGCGCTGCAGGACACCTACCTGGGCCGGGGTCGGCCGCTCGGCGAGAATCGCGTGCTCTGGGAGATCGCCGCCGGCACCGACCTGCGGGCGCTGCGTGCGCGCCTGGGCCTCGATTCCGGCTACCTGAGCCGGCTGATCGCATCGCTCCAGCGCGAGGGCCTGGTGCAGACGGCTCCCGGGAGCGACAAGCGCGTGCGCGAGGTCACCCTCACGGCTGCAGGCCACCGCGAGCGCGCGCTGCTCGACGAGCGCAGCGACGAGCTCGCCCGCGACCTGCTGGCACCGCTGAGCCCTGCGCAACGCAGCAAGCTCGTGGACGCGATGGCGACGGTCGAGCGCCTGCTCACGGCCGGGCTCGTCGAGATCACACCCGAGGAGCAGGACAGCGCCGACGCCCGCTACTGCCTCGGCGAGTACTACAAGGAGCTCGACGCGCGCTTCGAGGGCGGCTTCGAGCTCGGGAAGAGCCTGCCGATCGACGACGCGGTCTTCCTCGTCGCGCGGCTGCGCGGGGAACCGGTCGGCTGCGGCGCGATCAAGCTCGCCGACAGCTACATCAAGCGCATGTGGATCGCCCCGAAGGCGCGCGGTCTCGGCCTCGGGCGGCGGATGCTGCACGAGCTCGAGCAGCTCTCGCGGACCGAGGTGGCCCGGCTGGAGACCAACCGCGCGCTGCAGGAGGCGATCGCGCTCTACCGCGCGTCGGGCTATGAGGAGGTGGCCCCGTTCAACGCCGAGCCCTACGCCCACCACTGGTTCGAGAAGCGCCTTGACTAGCACCGGGGGCTGCCGCCCCCGGACCCCCGCCAATATCCTCACGCCGGTGACCGACCTTTCCCGGATCTTCAAGGCCTACGACGTCCGCGGCCTCTATGGGGACGACATCGACGGCGATACGGCGGAGGCGGTCGGTCGTGGCCTGGCGCGCGCGCTCGCAGATCTCTCCGGCAAACCGGCGAACGAGCTCAAGGTCGGCCTCGGGCGCGACATGCGCCTGTCGGCGCCGGAGCTGGCGCTGCGCTACCGCGCCGGCCTGATGGCCGAGGGCGCGCACGTCGTCGACGCCGGGATGGTCGGGACCGAGATGGTCTACTGGCTGGTCGGCTCCCGTGACCTCGACGGCGGGCTGATGTGCACCGCCTCGCACAACCCGAAGGCCTACACCGGCGCGAAGATGGTCGAGCGCGGCTCGGTCGCGCTCTCCGGCGACCGCGGCCTGGCCGAGGTCCGCGCGCACATCGAGAACGGTCTCGGTGAGGCGCCGGGCGGCGGTTCCTTCGAGGAGGTCGACATCTACGAGGCCTTCCAGCGCGAGGCGCTGAAGGTGATCGACACCGCCGCGATCCGGCCGCTGAAGGTCGTCGTCGACGGCGGCAACGGGATGGCGGGACCGATGGTCGGCCCGATCCTCGACACGCTGCCGATCGACGTCGTGACCACCTACTGGGTGCCCGACGGCGAGTTCCCCGACCACGAGCCCAACCCGCTGCTGCCCGAGAACCGCGAGTTCATCATCCGCAAGGTGATCGAGGAGGGCGCCGACCTCGGGATCGCGTGGGACGGCGACGCCGACCGCTGCTTCTTCATCGACGGCTCCGGCGAGTTCGTCCCCGGCGACTTCCTGACCGCACTGATCGCGGCGAGCGTGCTCGAGAAGACACCGGGCGCCGACATCCTCTACGACGTCCGCGCCTCGCGTGCGGTGCCCGACACCGTCGAGCGCCTCGGCGGCCGCGCGCTCGTCAACCGGGTCGGCCACGCCTTCTTCAAGACCCGGATGCGCGACGAGGGCGGCGAGTTCGGCGGCGAGGTCTCCGGCCACTACTACTTCAAGGCGTTCTACAACGCCGATTCGGGGACGATCCCCGCCTTGCTGATCCTCGAACTGCTCTCCAAGCGCCAGACCACGCTCACCGCGCTGCTGGCCGACCTGCGCTCGAAGTACTTCATCAGCGGCGAGATCAACTCCACCGTGAGCGACCCACGCGCGAAGATGGACGAGATCAAGGCCCGCTTCAGCGACGCCGAGATCACCGAGCTCGACGGGATCTCGATCGACTACCCCGACTGGCACTTCAACGTGCGCCCCTCCAACACCGAGCCGCTGCTGCGTCTCAACCTCGAAAGCCTGATCTCCCAGCAGGACATGGAACGGCGGCGCGACGAGCTCCTCGCGCTGATCCGTTCGTGACCGCGATCCACTGTCTGCCGATCCCCACCCCGTTCCGGGTTGGGCGCGTGAACTGCTACCTGATCGAGGACGACCCGCTCACGCTGGTCGACGTCGGGCCGAACTCCGGCCGCTCGCTCGTCGCGCTCGAGGAGGCGCTGGCCGAGCACGGGCGCCGGATCGAGGAGCTCGAGCGGATCGTCATCACCCACCAGCACACCGACCACCTGGGCCTGGTCGGGATCGTGGCCGAGCGCTCGGGCGCCGAGGTCTGCGCGCTCGACGTGCTCGTGCCGGTCGTCGAGGACTTCAACCTGCACGCCGACCGCAGCGACGAGCTCGCCCAGGCGCTGATGCTGCGCCACGGGATCGGTCAGGACGTCGTGACGGCCTTGGCGGCGATGTCGCGCGCCTACCGCGGCTGGGGCGGCAGCGCGCCGGTCACGCACGTGCTCCACGACGGCGGCGAGCTCGCCTTCGCCGGGCGCACGTTCGAGGTCCTGCACCGCCCCGGCCACTCGCCGTCGGACACGGTCCTCTGGGACGCCGAGGCCGCGGTCCTGCTCGCCGGCGATCACCTGATCAAGCACATCTCCTCCAACCCGCTGATCTCGCAGCCGCTCGGCGGGCGCTCGGGCGAGCCCTCCAGCCGGCGCCCGCGCGCGCTGATCATGTACATGGAGTCGCTGCGCCTGACGCAGGCGATGCCGATCGAGACCGTCCACCCGGGCCACGGCGATTCCTTCGGCGGCCACGCGACGCTGATCGAGGAGCGCTTCGCGATGCACGAGCGCCGCGCCCGCAAGTTCGCCGCGCTGATCGCCGAGCGCCCGCGCACCGCGCACGACATCGCGCACGTCACCTGGGGCAACGTCGCGGTGACCCAGGCCTACCTCACGCTCAGCGAGGTCCTCGGCCACATCGATCTGCTGCTCGACCGCGGGGAGATCGTCGAGGACGAGCGCGACGGCGTCGTCCACTTCAGCAGCGCCTAGCGGGCCTGGCCACTGATGGACAACGTCGAGTTCATCCTGATCGCGCTACTGATCTCCGTGGCGGTGCTGTCGGCGGCCGCTCGGGCGATCAACGTGCCCTACCCGATCGTGCTCGTGGTCGGCGGCGGGCTGCTCGCGCTGCTGCCGATCGGGATGCCCGAGGTCGAGCTCGACCCCGACCTCGTCCTCGTCATCTTCCTGCCGCCGCTGCTGTACTCGGGCGCGTTCTTCGCCAACCTGCGCGATCTCCGCGCCGACCTGCGGGCGATCACGCTGCTGTCGGTCGGGCTCGTGCTGGCGACCGTCGTGGTCGTCGCGGTCGTCGCCCACGAGCTGATCCCGGGCTTCGGCTGGCCGGAGGCGTTCGTGCTGGGGGCGATCGTCGGGCCGACGGACCCGGTGGCGGCCACGGCGATCGCCAGCCGGCTCGGTGTCCCGCGGCGGATCGTCGCGATCCTCGAGGGCGAGTCGCTGATCAACGACGCGACCGCGCTCGTGGCCTACCGGGTCGCGATCGGGGCGGCCACGGGCGCCGTGGCCTTCTCGCTGCTGGACGCGAGCTGGGAGTTCCTCTGGAAGGCGGCCGGCGGGATCGCGCTCGGGCTGGCGGTGGGCTGGGTGATCGCGCAGATCCGGGCACGGCTCGAGGACCCGCTGATCGAGAACACGATCGGCCTGCTGAGCGGCTACGCCGCCTACGTGCCGGCCGAGGAGCTGCACCTCTCGGCGGTGCTCAGCGCCGTCACCGTCGGGTGCTACGTCGGCTGGCAGGCGCCGAAGATCGCCTCGCCCGCGACGCGACTGCAGGGCTTCGGCATGTGGGAGCTGCTGGTGTTCCTGATGAACGCCTTCCTGTTCGTGATGATGGGCCTGCAGTTGCCGGCGATCCTCGACGCGCTGGACACGACCGATCCGCTCACGCTGCTCGGCTACGGCGCCGCGGTGAGCGCCGCGGTCGTGATCACGCGGCTGCTCTGGCAGCACACGATCGTGTTCGTCACGCGCGCGCTCGACCGCCGCGAGTCGGTGCGCGCGCGGCGTGGGACCTGGCAGGCGCGGACCGTGATCGGCTGGGCCGGGATGCGCGGCGCCGTCTCGCTCGCGGCGGCGCTGGCGCTGGACGCCGACTTCCCGCAGCGCGACCTGATCGTCTACCTGACCTTCGCCGTGATCTTCGTCACGCTCGTGCTCCAGGGGCTCACGCTGCCGCCGCTGATCCGGGCGCTGGGCGTGATCGACGACGGCACGGAGGAGGCCGACGAGGAGCTCAAGGCGCGGCTCGTGGCGACCAAGGCCGCGCTGGCGCGGATCGACGAGCTGCTCGAGGAGGAGTGGGCCCGCAACGACACGCTCGAGCGGATGCGGCCGATGTACGAGTACCGCAAACGGCGGCTGGCGGCGCGCGCGGGCAGGATCGAGGACGACGGCTTCGAGGACCGCTCGATCACCTATCAGACGATCGTGCGCGAGGTGCTCGAGGCGCAGCGGCGCGAGGTCGTGCGGCTACGCAACGAGGGCACGATCTCCAACGATGTGATGCACCGGATCGAGCGCGAGCTCGACCTGGAGGACGAGCGGCTCGAGATCTAGGCGAACCTCGCGAGCGGGCGTCGCCTCGCTCGCCCGGTCGTGGAGGATCGCTTCGCGGATTCTCCTAGGAGCGGGCGAAGTCGGCCGGCTCGATGAGGCCGTGGCGCAGGGCGCCGATCATCGTCTCGACCTGCTGGACCATGCGCTCGCGATCGAGCTTGGCCAGCGTGCGGTGCAGGACGTCGGCGCGGCGGTCGAGCTCGACATCGAAGCGCTCGGCGACCTGGTTGGTCACCGTGACCTCGCGCCACACGTGACATTCGCCACAGCGCAGGCGCATCCACCAGGACTCGGGAGTCACGGGCTCCCAATCGACCGGATTGACGTAATCCTTGCCACAGGCGGCACAGTGGTGCAGATCGTCCTCAGCCGGTCCCGACGGGCGCCGGCCGAGAGCTCGGGAGAGCCAGTTCGAATCCGGGGAGGTCATGCCTCCCAGTATCGGCAGGCCCTGCCCAATTCTCCAGGGTGTAAACCGAACCTTTAGTTAAGGCAACCAGGACAGCATGGCCTCGGCGGCCTCGTTGCCCTCTCGCACCGCGTAGTTCGTCCCCCGGTCCTCCGGGAAGATCTGCGTCGTGTTGGCCAGGACGAGCCCGCGCGTGGGCGTCCGCATGGCCGGGATCTTGTCCCGGTAGCCGACGGTGACGATCGGCTGGGCCGCCGGCTCGCGGTGCAACCACAGGTTCTTGACCCAGCCGCGATCGAACGCGGGCGATACGGCCTTCAGGCCGGGCGTGTAGCGCTCCAGCAGCGCTTCGGCGTCCAGGTCCAGCAGCTCGTGGCCGTGCGGCAGGTAGTTGGCGACGTAGAGGAAGCGGCGTCCGCCGTAGCGCTCGGGCGCGATCAGGTTCGTGTGCTCGATCAGCCCCACGAACGGCAGCGCGTCGTCGCCGATGTTCGTCCAGTAGTAGGGCGAGAACTGGCGGTCGAGCTCGATCAGCAGGCAGAGCGCGGTGAAGTACTCGATCCCGCGCAGCTTCGCCAGGTAGGCCTCGGGCAGGACGCCGGGCTCCAGCAGCTGCTCGAAGACGTCGCTGGGGACCGTCGCCAGGACCGCCTCGTAGCGCTCGGGCTCCAGCGTCTCGAAGTCGCGCGGGTCGTGGCCGCGGCGGAACGAGCCGGGCGCCGCAGGGGTGATCACGAAGCCCGGGGCGAGCTTCGCCGCCGGGCGGTCGATCAGCACGCGCCCGCCGCCGGCCTCGATCCTCTCGCGCAGCGCGTTGAACAGCAGCTCCCACGAGTGCTTCGGGTAGCCGAGCTTCTCCTCGGCGGCGTCGTCGCCGCGGCGCAGCCGGAACTTGTTCTGCAGCCAGACCATCGCGACGTCGTCGGCGCGCTCGCCGAACTTGCCGCGCAGCAGCGGGCCCCAGAGCGCGCGGTAGGCGTCGCGGCCCATGTAGCGCTCGATCCACTTGCGGGCGGTGATGCGCTCGAACGGCGCCGGGTTCCCGGGGCCGCGCTGGATCGCCAGCACCGCCGCGCCGAGCCGGACGCGCGCGAGCGGCGGCAGCGGCTTGAAGCGCAGCAGGTCCATCGGCGTCACGAACGGCCACTGCTTGCCGTCGGCGAAGTAGGCCACCGAGCTCGAGATCCACTCGAGCTCGTCCTCCATCCCCAGCTCGTCGTAGAGCGCGGCGATGTGGCGGTCGGTCGAGAACAGGTGGTGGTAGTAGCGCTCGAGCAGGTGGCCCTGGCCGACGTCGAGCGTCGCCGCCTGGCCGCCGAGCCCGGGCCAGCGCTCGTAGACGTCGACGGTATGCCCGGCCTGGGTCAGGCGCAGCCCAGCCGTGAGGCCGGCGACGCCGGCCCCCAACACCGCGATCCTCATCGTTCCGCCGGCTCCTCGATATTGATGCGCTCGCCGACCACGTACAGCGGCCGGTGCTTGACCTCGTCGTAGATGCGCCCGACGTACTCGCCGATGATCCCGAGCGTGATCAGCTGGATGCCGCCCAGCAGCAGGACGGCGATGATCGTGGTCGGGACGCCGCGCTCGAAGATGTTCGCGTAGCGGGCGATGATCGTCAGCGGGATCGCCAGGAACGCGACCACGCTGAAGAAGAAGCCCAGGAACGTCGCCCACTGCAGCGGCCGGCTCGAGAACGAGGTGATCGCGTCGAAGCTGAAGCGCAGCATCTTGCGCAGCGGGTACTTGGTCACGCCCGCGTGGCGCTCCTGGCGCACGAACGGCACGGCGATCTGCGAGAAGCCGATCCAGACCGTCATGCCGCGCAGGAAGCGGTTGCGCTCGGGCATCGCGAGCAGCGCGTTGAGCGCCTTGCGGTCCATCAGGCGGAAGTCGCCGGACTCGACGGCGAGGTCGAGGCCCGTCAGGCGGCGGAAGGTGCGGTAGAAGCCGCGCGCGGTCACGCGCTTGAAGGCGGTCTCCCCCAGCCGCTGCCTCGCGCACCGCGTAGACGACGTCGATGCCCTCGCTCCAGCGCGCGAGCATCTCGGGGATCACCTCGGGCGGGTCCTGGAGGTCGCCGTCGATCATCGCGATCACGTCCCCGCGCGCGTGCTCGAGCCCCGCCGTCAGCGCCGGCTGGTGGCCGAAGTTGCGCGAGAGCGAGACGACCTTGACGCGCGGATCGGCGGCCGCGGCGGCGGCCATCATCTCGGCCGTCTTGTCCTTGGAGCCGTCGTTGACGAGGATCAGCTCGTAGGGCACATCGCCCAGCGCCGACGGCGACCCGTTCGGTGAACGGGCCGACGGTCTCCTGCTCCTCATACATGGGAGCCACGATGCTGAGCAGTTGCGGCTCGCGATCCATTCGGGGCCAGGGTACCGGCGGCGTAAGCTGCACCCATGGCCGACGAGGGGGCGGTGGAACGCGAGCTGTTCGAGGTGGGTCGCAAGTTGGCCGCCGCGCTGCCGACGACGCGCAACCCGCTGAAGGTGCTCGACGAGAAGGCGATGGACATGGCGTCCTCGGACGCCGAGCTCAAGGCCGCACTGTTCCGCTTCGTCGACGTCGTGCCCGCGTGCCGCAACCTCGACGATCTCGCGCGCCATCTGACCGCGTTCCTGGGCGAGGTCGACGATGCGCCGCCGTCCGTCGGCGTCGCGATGAAGATGGGCAACTCCAAGGCCGGGCGCCGAGCGCTGGGGATGGCGGCCGCGGCGGGCGTCAAGCACATGGCGCAGCGCTTCATCGTCGGCGAGGACCCGAAGGCCGCGCTGGGTGACCTCAAGGACCTCTGGAAGGACGGCGTGGCGTCGTCGGTCGACCTGCTGGGCGAGGCGACCGTGACCCAGGCCGAGGCGCAGCGCTACGCCGACCGCTGCGCGGACGCGCTGGACACGATCGCGGGCGCCGCGAAGGGCTGGCCGGCGCGCGAGCAGCTCGAGCACGACAGCGCCGGGCCGCTGCCGCGCGCGAACCTGTCGGTGAAGGTCTCCGCCTTGACGCCGCTGCTGCGCCCGGACGCGCCCGAGCGCGGCAAGCGCGACGCCGCCGACCGGCTGCGCCCGCTGCTGCGTCGTGCTCACGAGCGCGGCGCGCACCTGCACATCGACATGGAGTCGATGGACTCGCGCGACGCCGTCCTGGAGCTGATCCTGTCGCTGCTGGCCGAGGACGAGTTCCGCGCCGGGCCGTCCGCCGGCCTCGTGCTGCAGGGCTACCTGCGCGACTCGCCGGACACGCTCGACACGATCCTGGAGTGGCTGGACGGGCCGGCGCCGGCCGCGCGCAGCCGCTGACGATCCGGCTGGTCAAGGGCGCCTACTGGGACCACGAGCTCGTCCAGGCCGCGCAGCACGGCTGGTCGACGCCGGTCTTCGAGCGCAAGGCCGACACGCGACGCGAACTTCGAGCTGCTGACGCGGCGGCTGCTCGACGCGCGGCCGCGCGATCCGCGTGGCCATCGCGTCGCACAATCTGCGCTCGGTCGCGCACGCGATCGCCTACAACCGGCTCACCGGCGGCGCCCCGGAGGACCTCGAGCTGCAGGTGCTCCGCGGGCTCGGCGACCCGCTGCAGACGGCGATCGCCGCCCAGGGCCTGCGCGTCCGCACCTACTGCCCGGTGGGCGACCTCGTCGCGGGCATGGCGTACCTGGTGCGCCGGCTGCTCGAGAACACGTCCAACGAGTCGTTCCTGTACGAGCAGGCGCGCGGGACACCGCTCGAAGAGCTGCTGGCGGCGCCCGACGATGAAGCCGCTTCGCCAACGAGTCGATCCTGGAACTGCGCCGGGCGCCGATCCGCGCGCAGCTGCGCGGCGCGCTGGAGGCCTTCGACGCCGAGCCGGTGATCCAGGTGCCGGTGTGGATCGGCGACGACACGCGCAACGGCGGCGCCCTGATCTCGTCCGATCCCGGCGAGCCCGAGCGCGTGATCGCGCAGTCCGCCGTCGCGAGCGAGGCCGACGTCGACCACGCGCTCGACCTCGCGCGGCCGCGGTTTCCGCGACTGGGGCTCGCGGACCGCGGTCCAGCGCGCCGAGGTGCTGGTCAAGGCCGCCGCGTGGCTGCGCGAGCGGCGGCTGGAGATCTGCGCGCTCGAGGTCCGCGAGACCGCGAAGCCGTGGCGCGAGGCCGACGGCGACGTCTGCGAGGCGATCGACTTCCTCGAGTACTACGCGCGCGCCGCGGTCGAGCTCGAACGGCATCCCGGCGGCGTGCCCGGGTCGGCGGCGACCTGATCCAGCTGCCCGGCGAGCGCAACGAGCTGCGCTGGCGCCCGCGCGGGGTCGTCGCCGTCATCTCGCCCTGGAACTTCCCGGTCGCGATCCCGCTCGGGATGGTCTCCGCCGCGCTGGCGACCGGCAACGCCGTGGTGCTCAAGCCCGCCGAGCAGGCGCCCGCGTGCTCCTACATGCTCGTGCGCGCGCTGCGCGAGTCCGGCGTTCCCGCCTCCGCGCTCGCGCTGCTGCCCGGCGAGGGCGCGGTCGGCGCGCAGCTCGTCGGCGACCCGCGCGTGCACACGATCGCCTTCACCGGCTCGGGGCCGGTCGGCCTGGAGATCGTCCGCCGCGCCGCGGAGCTCGGCGCCCGGCCAGCGCCACCTCAAGCGCGTGGTGGCCGAGATGGGCGGGAAGAACTGCGTGATCGTCGACTCCGACGCCGACCTCGACGACGTCGTCCCCGCGCTCGTGAAGTCCGCGTTCAACTACGCCGGCCAGAAGTGCTCGGCGGCCGCGCGCGTGCTCGCCCACGAGGCGATCCACGACGGGCTGGTGGAGCGCCTCGCGGGCGCGATCGAGGTGCTGCACGTCGGCCAGGCCGCCGATCCCGAGATCGACGTGCCGCCGGTGATCGAGCTCGAGGCCCAGGAGCGCGTCGCCCGCTACGCGGCCACCGCGGAGGCGAGCGGCCGGATCGCGGCCCGCGCCGCCGATGTCCCCGACCGCGGCTACTTCGCCACCCCGACCCTCGCCACCGACCTGCCGGAGGATTCGCCCGTGCTGCTGGAGGAGATCTTCGGCCCGCTGCTCGCCGTCGAGCGCGTGAAGTCGGTCGAAGCGGCATGCGACCGCGTCGACGCCTCGCCGTACGGGCTGACCGGCGGCCTGTTCTCGCGCTCGCCGCGGACCGTCGACTACGTCGCCGACCGCTCGCCGGTCGGCAACCTCTACGTCAACCGCGAGATCACGGGCGCGATGGTCGGCCGCCAGCCGTTCGGCGGCAACCGCCTCTCGGGCACCGGGACGAAGGCCGGCGGGCCGGGCTACCTGCTGCAGTTCGTCGAACCGCGCGTCGTCACCGAGAACACCGTCCGCCACGGGCTCGTCGTATGAAGGGCGTGCTGGCCGCGGCGCTGACGCCGATGCGCCCCGACCTCTCGGTCGACCGCGCCGCCTTCGCCGCGCACTGCCGGCGCCTGCTCGACGCGGGCTGCCACGGCCTGGCGATCTTCGGCACCACCGGCGAGGCCAACTCGCTCTCGGTCGGCGAGCGGATCGACGCCTGGGCGGCGCTGGTCGAGGACGGCATCCCCGCCGAGGTCCTGCTCCCGGGCACCGGTGCCTGCGCGCTGCCGGACGCGGTCCGGCTCGCGCAGTCGGCGCTCGCGCTCGGGCAGCCCGGGCGTGCTCGCCCTGCCGCCCTTCTATTACAAGGGCGTCTCCGACGACGGGCTCTTCCGCTTCTTCGCGGAGCTGATCGAGCGCGTCGGCGACGACCGGCTGCGGCTGTTCCTCTACCACATCCCGCCGATGGCGCAGGTGGGCTTCTCGCCCGAGCTGATCGGTCGCCTGCTCGACGCCTACCCGGAGACGATCGCCGGGACCAAGGACTCCGCCGGCGACCCGGACCGGATCGAGGCCGTCTGCAAGGCGTACCCACAGCTGACGGTCTTCGCCGGCTCCGAGCGCTTCCTGCTCGACACGCTGCGCTGGGGCGGCGACGGCTGCATCTCCGCCACGGTCAACGTCACCGCGCGCCAGACCCGCGACGTCTACGACCTGTTCGCCGCCGGCTCGGGGGACGCCGACGCCGCCCAGGCCGCGTTGACCGAGGCGCGCCGGTTCCTCGAGGGCTACCCGGCGATCCCCGCCTTGAAGGCGATCATGCGCGACGCGACGGGCGACGACGTGTGGCTCAACCTGCGCCCGCCGCTGGACGCGCTCGACGCGGACCGAACGCGCGAGCTGCTCGCCAGGCTGTCGTAGTTCCGACGGCGTCGCTGTGCGCCTTCGCACACTGACGCATGGAACCCCGTCGCCGGCGGGAGGACGGGTGCATGACTTCGTCCCAGCAGAAGGTCGTGCAGTACCTCGACCGAGGCGCACGCCACCGAAACCGCACTGACCCGCGTCCTGCAGTCGCAGATCGCGATGACGCCGCGCGGCTCCTACCGCTCGGCGCTCGAGGCGCACCTGCAGCGAGACGCACGACCACGGCGACCGCGTCGCCCGCCGGCTCAAGGAGCTCCGTGGCGGTCAGAACCCGCTGCAGGCGGTCGTCGGGCTCGCCGAGCTCGTCGTCGGCCAGGCGCTCGCGCTCGGCAAGACGCCGTTCGATCTCCTGCGCGGCTCCGGCGGCGAGGAGAAGGTGCTCAAGAACGCCAAGGACGCGTGCGCCACCGAGGCGCTGGAGATCGCGACCTACACCGCGCTCGAGCGGCTCGCGAACGCCGTCGGCGACGACGAGACCGCCAAGCTGGCGGCCTCGATCCGCGCCGACGAGGAGAAGATGCTCGAGCGTGTCCTGCGCGAGCTGCCGAAGCTCACGGACGCCGTCGTCCGCGCCGACATCGACGGCAACCCGTCCTACGACCTCGGCAGCACCGGCGCCGGCGAAGCGACCCGGAAGGTCGCCCGCAAGGCCCGCAAGGTCCCCGGCGTCGCCCAGGCCGAGGGCGAGATCAAGGGCGCCGTGGCCTCCGAGAGCGACCTGCCGATCGCGCGCTACGACAGCCTCACGGCGGACGAGATCACCAGCCGCCTGCCCGGGCTCTCCCAGGTCGACCTGGGCAAGATCGACGCCTACGAGCGGCGCGAGCAGAACCGCACCACGGTCCTGAACCGCATCGGCACGCTGCGCGGCGACGAGCCGTGGGCCGGCTACGACGACCTGACGGCCGCCGAGGTTCGCGTCGCCCTCTCGGCGGGCGGCGACGACCTCGCGGAGCAGGTTCGCGGCTACGAGCGCGCCCACAAGAACCGCGCCGGCGTGCTCGCGGCCGCCGAGCGCCAGCACAGCCACGCCTAACCCGAACCGGACGACCTGCCGATTACGGGCTACGACACGCAGACCGCGGAGGCGATCGCGGCCAAGCTTCAGCGCTCGCCGGTGCGGACGCCGCGGGCGTCACGAACGCCGCCCGACGCCACGGCGGCCGCTAGCTCGAAACCCGGGTGAGCGTGGCGTCGAACCCTCGCGCCTGGCCGAAGGCCGACGTCTCGAGCCACTGCGCGAGGCCGTCGCCGGGCAGCGGGCGGCTGAAGTAGTAGCCCTGGGCCTCGTCGCAGCCGTGGGCGATCAGGAGGTCCATGGTCACCGCGTCCTCGACGCCTTCGGCGACGACGCGAAGGCCGAGATTGTGGGCGAGATCGACGATCGAGTGGACGATCACGGCGTCGTCGTCGACCGTCGCCATCGAGCCCACGAACGAGCGATCGGCCTTGATCTCGGTGACCGGAAGCCGCTGCAGGTAGACGAGCGACGAGTAGCCGGTGCCGAAGTCGTCGATCGAGAGCCGCTGATCGAGGCGGTTCAACCGTTCCATCAGGTCCGGGACGGCGGTGTCGATCAGGGCGCTCTCGGTCAGCTCGAGCGTCAGCCGATCCGGCGGGACGCCCCAGCGGCGGCAGAGCTCGTCGACCGTCTCGAACAGTCGGCCGCCCTCCGCCAGGCAGCGTGCCCCGACGTTGACGGCCATGGTCAGGTCGTAGCCCGCGTCGCGCCACGCGCGCAATTGGCGCAGCGCGTCGTTGATCACCCACTCCGTCAGCGGCAGCATCAACGCGCTGTTCTCGACCTCGGGCATGAACTCGTCCGGCATGAACAGACGCCCCGAGGGGTGGTTCCAGCGGATCAGCGCCTCGACGCCGATCGTCCGCTGCGTCTGCAGGTCGATCTTGGGCTGGTAGTGCAGCACGAAGCCGTCCTGCTGGATGCAGTGGCGCAGGTCGCCGAGCAGCGCGAGCCGCCGTGCCGGCGTCTCCTCCTGCTCGGCCGCGAACACCGCGTAGCCGCTGCCGGCGCGCTTGGCGTCGTACATCGCCAGGTCGGCCCGGCGCAGCAGATCGTCGATGTTGTCGCCGTGCTCGGGGACGAGCACGATGCCGATGCTGGCCCGCACCTCGAGCGCGTGGTCGTTGACCAGGAACAGCGGCTCCAGCGCCTGTTGGATCCGCCAGACGACGGTCGCGACGCCCGCCACGTCGGCGGCGCCGCCGGCCAGGATCCCGAACTCGTCGCCGCCCAGGCGGGCGACCGTGTCCTCCGCGCGCAGGCAGCCGACGAGCCGTTCGGTGACGAGCTTGAGCAGAATGTCGCCGTGCTGGTGCCCGAGCGTGTCGTTGACGTGTTTGAACCCATCCAGGTCCATGACCAGGATCGACATCGCACCGCCGGAGCGGAGTGAAGCACGGATCGCGTGCGCCGCGCGATCGGCGAACAGCACACGGTTGGGAAGGCCCGTGAGATCGTCGTGCAGCGCCTGATGCTGCAGCGCCTCGGTGTGCAGCCGGCGCTCGGAGATGTCGCGCACACAGGCGATGTGGACCTTGCCGCTCGCAAGCTCCACGGCGCCCATGCTGACCTCCATCGCGAACGTCGAGCCGTTGCGGCGGCGGCCCTCGGTCTCCGCGCGGTCCGAGAGCGCGCGCGTGGCGAACCTCGAGAACGACTGTCCGATCGCCTCGCGCTCGGTGTAGCCGAACAGGTCGCACGCCGCGCGGTTGAACGACCGGACCAGCTGATCGTCGCCGAACGTGATGATCCCGTCCGCCACGTTGTCGAGCACCGAGCGCGTCTGTGCCTCGCCGTCGCGGAACAGTCTGAGCGAGCGCTCGAGCTCCCTCGTCTTCTGGAAGAGCTCGACGAAGATCGCGACCTTCGCGCGCAGGATGCTGGGCACGATCGGCGCCCAGATGAAGTCGACGGCTCCGCTGGCGTAGGCGACGGTGTCCGCCTCGTCGCGCATGTGCGCGGTGACGAAGATGATCGGCGTGCTCTCGCTGTCGGCGCGCAGCCGGATCATCCGCGCCGTCTCGTAGCCGTCCATCACCGGCATCTGGACGTCCATCAAGATCACGGCGAACGAGCGCTGCATCACCTCTCGCAGCGCCGTTTCGCCCGAGTCCGCTTCGACGATCGTGTGACCCAGCGTCTCGAGCACGGCGATCATCGAGAGGCGCTTGCCGGCGTTGTCGTCGACGATCAGGATGGCCGCATCGGCGGTCGCTGCTTCGATCGATCTCATGGCTGGAGCACCTCGCTCTGCGCGGCGGCCGGAAGCCACTTCCTCAGTACCGTCATCAGCTCGGCCGTCTCGACCGGCTTCGGGATGTAGTCCGACGCGCCGGCGGCGAGGCAGCGCCCCCGCTCCCCGCTGACGACCTTGCCCGTGACGGCGATGATCGGCAGCTCGCGCAGCTCGGGACGATGGCGGATGGCCGCGATCGTCGCGTAGCCGTCCATCACCGGCATCATGATGTCCATCAGCACGACGGCGATCTCGGGCGTCGCGCTCAGGATTCCCAGCGCGGCCTCGCCGCTCTCGGCGGTCACGACATCCAGCCCGCCGCGTTCGAGCAGCGCGGTCAGGGCGAAGATGTTGCGGAAGTCGTCGTCGACGACGAGCACCGTGGCCCCGCCGTCCGACGTCGTTCTGCGTGGTTCGGGGCGAGCGGCCGCGAGCGGGAGGAAGACCGTGAAGACACTTCCCTGGCCGGGCGTGCTCGCCAGCGTGATCTCGCCGCCGAGCAACTCGACGAGGTTGCGGCTGATCGAGAGGCCGAGCCCGGTGCCGCCGTAGCGGCGACCGCTCGAGCCGTCCGCCTGCGCGAAGGCCTCGAAGACCGTCCCGTGCAGCTCGCGGGCGATCCCGATGCCGGTGTCGGTGACGCTGATCGCGACGCGGCGATCGCTGTGCGCGACGACGCGCAGGCCGACGCTCCCGCGCTCGGTGAACTTGAAGGCGTTGGAGAGCAGGTTCTTCAGGACCTGGCGGAGGCGGTGCGGATCGGTCGCGATTTCGGCCGGCAGCGCGTGGTCGAGCTCGACGGTGAACGCCAGCCCCTGCTCCTGGGCGAGCGGCTGGAAGGTCTGCAGCAGGTTGTCGCACAGCTCGGCGAGCGAGCTGTCGCAGACCTCCAGCTGCACGGTGTTGGACTCGACCTTGGCCAGGTCGAGGATGTCGTTGAGCAGCTTCAGCAGGTCCCCGCCCGAGCTGCGGATGACGTGGGCGTACTGCACCTGGCGCTCGGTGAGGTTGCCCTCGGGGTTGTCCTCGAGCTGTTCGGCGAGCACCAGCAGGCTGTTCAGCGGCGTGCGCAGCTCGTGCGACATGTTCGCGATGAACTCCGACTTGTACTTCGAGGAGACCGCGAGCTCGCGGGCCTTCTGCTCGACGGAGCGCTTGGCCTCCTCGACCTCGGCGTACTTGCTCTCGACCTCGGCGTTCTTCTCGGCCAGCAGCGCGGCCTGCGACTGCGACTGCTCCAGCAGCCGGTCGGTCACCGAGGCGGCGTCGACGGTGTTCAGGACGAGCCCGATGCTCTCGGTCAGCTGCTCCAGCAGCGACTGGTGCGCGGGGCTGAAGGCCTCGAAGGACGCCAGCTCGATCACGGCGCGCACGGAGCCCTCGAACAGGATCGGCAGCACGATGATGTTCAGCGGCGTCGCCTCGCCCAGACCCGAGCTGATCTGCACGTAGTCGGACGGGACGCTGGTCAGCAGGATCCGCTCCTTCTCCAGCGCGCACTGGCCGACGAGGCCCTCGCCGAGCTCGAAGACGTTGGAGAGGTGCTTGCGCTGCTTGTAGCCGTAGCCGGCCTGGAATCGCAGGACGGGCGGGCCGCCGTCGCCGCGGTCGGTCAGGACGTAGAAGACGCCGTGCTGGGCCGAGACGAGCGGCGCGAGCTCCGACAGGATCACGTTGGAGACGGTCGCGAGGTCGCGCTGGCCCTGGAGCATCCGGGTGAAGCGCTCGAGGTTGGTCTTCAGCCAGTCCTGTTCGGTGTTCTGGCGCATCGTCTCGCGCAGCTTGCGGATCATCTCGTTGAGCAGGTCCTTGAGGACGGCGACCTCGCCGCTCGCGGCCACGCTCACCTGCCGCGTCAGATCGCCTTCGGTGACGGCTGTCGCGACCTCCGCGATCGCCCGCACCTGGTCGGTCAGGTTCGCCGCCAGCTGGTTGACGTCGTCGGTGAGGTCCTTCCACACGCCCGCGACCTCCTGCGACTGCGCCTGGCCGCCGAGCTTGCCCTCGACGCCGACTTCGCGCGCTACGCGCGTCACCTCGCCGGCGAAGCGGTTGAGCTGGTCGACCATCGCGTTGACGGTGTTCTTGAGCTCCAGGAACTCCCCGCGCACGTCGGCGGTGATCTTCTTGGAGAGGTCGCCGTTGGCCACGGCGGTGGTGACCTCGGCGATGTTGCGGACCTGGCCGGTGAGGTTGCCCGCCATCAGGTTCACGTTGTCGGTCAGGTCCTTCCAGACGCCGCCGACCTCGATCGTGACCGCGGCCGCCTGGCCCAGCTTGCCCTCGGTGCCGACCTCGCGGGCCACGCGCGTGACCTCCGAGATGAACCCGTTGAGCTGGTCGACCATCCCGTTGATCGTGTTCTTGAGCTCGAGCATCTCGCCGTGGACATCGGCGGTGACCTTCTTGCTCAGGTCGCCGTCGGCGACCGCGCCGATCACGCGCTGCATCTCGTTGCTCGGACGCACAAGGTCCTCGATCAGGCTGTTGACGGACTCGATGCAGTCCGCCCAGACCTGATCGGTGCCCCGGAAGGAGACGCGCTGGGAGAGCTTGCCCTCCTTGCCGACGACGCGGCTGACGCGCTCCAGCTCGGTGCCGAAGGCCTGGTTGGCGGTGATGATCGCGTTCAGGCGATCCGCGACCTTGCCGCCCATGCCGATCCAGTGGACCGGCATGCGGGCGGTGAAGTCACCGGCTTCGACGCTGCTGAGGACGTTCAGGAGGACTTCGAAATCGAAGTCCTCCGCGAGAGCGGGCAGTGCTGTGGTCGACATGTTCCCCTCGAGTCGCACAAGCGGGAACGCCTACCACGGTGGGCCCGGTCGCTTTTGATGATGTGATCCTGTCTGCTCAGGCTACATCGGTCCAAAGCGCCGCGATCATGAGGCTCAGAACTCGATGACGCTGCGAATCCCGTCCTGGTGGTGCATCAGGTCGAAGCCGTGGTTGACGTCGTCGAGCGTGATCCGGTGTGAGATGAACGGGTCGACGTCGAGGTCGCCGTCCAGGTAGCGCTGCACGAGCAGCGGCACCTGGTCGCGGCCCTTGACGCCGCCGAACGAGGAGCCGCAGACGCGGCGGCCCTGGATCAGGTAGCGCGGGATGATGTCGAGCGTCTCGCCCTTGCCGGCGACGCCCGCGACGGTGCACAGGCCCCAGCCCATGCGCGCGGACTCGACGGCCTGGCGCATGACCGCGACGATGCCGGTGGCCTCGAAGGTGTAGTCGGCGCCGAAGCCGCCGGTCTCGTCGAGGATCCGCTGGACGGTGTCGCCGCCGCCGATCCAGGTCTCGGTCGCGCCCTGGCCGCGCGCCAACTCGAGCCGGTCCTCGGAGAGGTCGACGCAGATGATCCGCTCCGCGCCCTGCAGGCGCGCTCCGGCGACGGCGCCGAGGCCGACCATGCCCGCGCCGAACACGACGCAGGTCGAGCCCGCTTCGACCTTCGCGGTGTACATCGCCGCGCCGAGGCCCGTCGAGAGGCCGCAGGCGAACAGCGCGCAGCGGTCCAGCGGCGCCTCCTTCGGCACCTTCGCCAGCGCGATCTCCGGCATCACCGTGTACTCCGCGAACGTGCTCGTGCCCATGAAGTGGCGGATCGGCTGACCGTTGCGACTCAGGCGCACCGTGCCGTCGGGCAGATGGCCGAGGTTCTGCTCGGCGCGGATCGCCATGCAGAGGTTCGTGCGCGGCGACAGGCAGTGCACGCACTCGCGGCACTGCGGTGAGAACAGCGTCACCACGTGGTCGCCGACGGCGAGGTCGCTGACGCCCTCGCCCAGTTTCTCGACGACGCCCGCGCCCTCGTGACCGAGCACCGCCGGCGCGTAGCCCGACGGATCGGCGCCCGAGGCGGTGTACATGTCGGTGTGACAGACGCCGCAGGCCACCAGGCGGACGAGAACCTCACCCGCCTTTGGCTCTGCCAGGTCGATCTCCTGCACCACGAGCGGCGCGCCGAACTCCTCCAGTACCGCAGCCCGCATCCGCATCCACGTTCCTCCGAAGTCAGTCAGTTGGACGCGGGCACCTTACGCGGGTGCAGCCGCACACGCAGGCCCGCCGGGCTCATGGTGAAGCCGAAGTGCTCGCGCGGGGCGGGCCGACCGGCTCGATCTCGAAGTTGCGCCCGAGCATCGCGATCGCCGATTTGCCCTCCAGGAAGGCGAGATTGCGGCCGGGGCAGAAGCGCGGGCCGGCGCCGAAGGTCAGGAAGGTCGGGTTCTCGGCGACGTCGGCAACGCGCACCGGGCAGCCCCCGCGGGCCGGGGAGTTCCGCGATCGCGGTCATGGCCTGACACTATCCGGCCCCATGTGGGTGATCTTCGATCTCAACGGGACACTCGTCGACCCGGGGGTCCTGATCGAGCCCCCGGAGCTGCCGATCGCGGCGCTCGACGAGGCCAACATGATGGCGATGGTCACCGTCATCGCCGGGCGCGAGACCACGTTCAAGCCGCTGCTGGACGCAGCGCTCCGGCGCGGGTTGGAGCGCGAGGGGCGCGATCCGGCGCTCGCGGAGGGCGCGCTCGAGCGCCTGCCGGACATGCCCGCCTACCCCGATGTCCCGGACGCCCTCGACGCGTTGCGTGGCGGAGGCCTCCAACTCGGTGTGCTGACGCAATCCTCCGCTGAGGCCGCCGAGGCGGTGCTGGCGAAGTCCGGTCTGCGCGACCGCTTCGAGCTCGTCCTCTCCGCCCCGGCCTCAGGCGCCTTCAAGCCCGAGGATCTCGCCTACCGCTACGCGCTCGACCAGGCGGGCGCGACCGACGCCTGGTTCGTGGCCGGACATTGGTGGGACGTCGCCGGCGCGGCCTACGCCGGCCTGCGCACCGCCTGGGTCAGCCGCACCGACATCGCCTACCCGATCGCCATGCCCGCCCCGGACGTCACCGGTCCCGACGTCGCCTCCATCGCCGCCGCCATTCTTAAGCACACCTAAAGGGGTCTGGCCCCTTTAGGGTCTGAGGAGGGTCGCGGCGGCGGCCGCGACGTCCTCCTCGAGCCAGGGCGGGAGCGGCGGACGGTGGCGGCGGACGGCGGCGCCTCGAACTGCACGGCCGCCATCGGTTCTCGCGCTACGCCCTGATCTTCGAGCTCGACGACGCAGGTCCGCATACGACCCGTCTGCGGGCTCGGACCCATGCCGAGTTCCCGGGCGTTCGCGGGCGGGTCTACCGGGCGCTGGTGATCGGCTCCCGCGCCCACCACGTCGTCGTACGCCGCCTGCTGCGGCGCGTGGCAAAGCGCACCGAGCACGCGCGCCGCCCCTTCGACTGACCGAAGGACCCTTGCCGGGCGCTCCTCGGCCGCAGTAGCGTCGGCGGATGCGCCGCCTCCTCCCCCTGCTCGCGAGCTTCGTCCTGCTCGCGCTGCCCGCCTCCGCCTCCGCCTACACGTTCGCCGAATGGGACCAGCCCGGTCACCCCGCCGGCATCGCCCAATCCGGGAGTTTCCTGTACTCGACGCTCTCGAGCACGGGTCAGATCGGTCAGGGCACGCTCAACGGCGTCCAGACGACCTTGACGGTGGGCGGCGGCACTGCGCCCAGCGTGCTCGTGCCGGGACCGGGTGACAACCATCTGTGGTTCGTCGATCCCGGCAACTCGAAGGTCGGCCGCAGCAACCCGGGCGTCTCGCTGCTGGAGTTCGCGACCGTGCTCACGGGCACGCCGTCCGATCTCGCCGCCGGGCCAGACCGGGACGATGTGGGTCGTCGAGTCCACGGGCGGCAAGCTCGCCTGCGTGACCACGGCCGGCGTGGTGACGGAGTACACGTCACCGCTCACCGCGGCGGTCGCGATCACCCGCGGCGGCGACGGCTCGATGTGGATGGTCGACACGGCCGCCAACAGCCTCGGGCACTTCACGCCGGCGGCGACCTGCGCGACGGCCCCGGCGATCGAGGTCTTCCCGCTCGGCATCACCGTCACCGGCGCGGTCGACATCGCTCCCGCCCCCACGGGCAACGATCTCTACGTCGCGGCCAACAACGCGCTCGTGCGCGTCCAGCCGACCGCCACCAGCCCGACGATCACGTCGGTCTCGCTCGGCAACGGCAAACCCGCCGCGGTGCACTCAGGCGCGACCGGCGTGTGGTGGGTGGACACGGTCAACAAGCGCATCGGGCGCTACGCCGCGACGGTCGTGACCGAGTGGGCGCTGCCGCGCGGCAGCGGCGCACCGAACGAGTTCACGCTCGCCTCGGACGGATCGGTCTGGTACACGAGCAAGGCGGACGACCGGCTCGGGCGCTTCTCGGAGGAGACCGGCGCGCAGGGCGATCCGGGGGCGACCGGCGCTACGGGCGCAACCGGGGCGACGGGGGCTCAGGGGAACCCGGGGGCAACGGGCGCGACCGGCGCTCAGGGCAACCCGGGCGCGACCGGGGCGACCGGGGCGACCGGGGCGACGGGCAACCCGGGCGCGACCGGGGCCACTGGCGCGACCGGCGCTCAGGGCCCGAAGGGTGACACCGGCGCGACCGGCTTCGCCTCACCCGGCGCGGCCGGCCCCGCCGGCGCCACCGGCGCCCGCGGCGCCAACGGCGCTCAGGGTCTGACCGGCCCCGCCGGCCCGCGCGGCAAGACCGGACCGGCGGGCAAGGTCCCCAAGATCACGTGCAAGCTCAAGGGCAGGAAGGTCACCTGCAAGGTCGGAAGCAGCAGCGGCTCGGGCGGCTCTCGTGGCGGCGGTGGCGGCACGAACACCGGCGGCGGCGAGGGCATGCGCCTGCGGCTCAGCCGCGCGAGCAAGGTCTACGCGACGGGCAGTCGCTCGGCGTCGAGCAAGAGCACGAGCGTCCGCCTGCGCGGCGGCGTGAAGGCCGGCCGCTACACGCTCTCCGTGCACCTCGGCGACATCTCGATCCGGATGCCGATGCGGCTGCGCTGAACGCTCGGCTACAGGTGCTGCTGATCGTTCCAGGTCAGCAGCGCCCAGCCGTCGAAGCGGATGCCTTCGATGACATAGTCGCGGCGCTTCTGGAAGATCGAGATGCCGGTGTTGATGTGCGACATGCGGTACAGGGCGGGCAGGTGCGCCGGAGAGAAGTCCTCGCGGAAGATCGCGGCGCCGAGGAAGAAGTGCATGAAACCCCAGTGCGAGACGCAGAGCACGCGTTCGTTCTCGACCCGTTGCGCCAGGCGCTCCTGCACGCGCGCGACCCGGGCGAGGATGCCGGCGAAGGACTCCGCGCCGGGCTCCGCGTGATCGGGCGCGGAGCGCGGCATCCAGGACACGTGCCCCGTCCCCTCGTAGGAGGGTGACGCGGCACGGTAGGCGTCGGACTGGCGCACCTCGTGCAGATCGTCGTCGGTGTCGAAGCCGAGGTCCAACACCTCGCCGATCGCCGAAGCGGTCTCCTGCGCGCGGCCGAACGGGCTCGCGAGGATCGCCTCGATGCCTTCGCCGCGCAGCCGCTCCCCCACCCCGCGCGCCTGTTCCCAGCCGCGCTCGGACAGCCGGTCGGCGTCGCCGGGCTCGGGCTCCATCTGGCGGTCGGCGACGTTGGCCACGGACTCGCCGTGGCGGGTGAAGTAGACGATCACGCCGGTACGCCCACGTCGCGCAGGAACAGCTCGTGGACGCGGTTCTCGCCCGCGATCTCCGGATGGAAGGAGATCACCAGCATGTTGTCCTGGCGTGCGGCGACGGGGTGCCCGTCGACCGAAGCGAGGATCTCGACACGCTCGCCGTACTCGGCCAGCCACGGCGCGCGGATGAAGACGGCGCGCACCGGCCCGCCGTCGATGCCGGGGATGTCGAGGTCGGCCTCGAAGGAGCGCACCTGGCGGCCGAACGCGTTGCGCACGCACAGGGTGTCCATCACCCCGAGGTGCTCGCGGTCGAGCATGATCATCCCGGCGCAGGTGCCGAGCACGGGCTTGCCGGACGCGACGAACGCGCGCAGCGGGTCCGCGAGCCCCTCGCGTTTGATGCCGAGGGTCATCGTGGTCGACTCGCCGCCGGGCATGACGAGCCCGTCGAGCCCTTCGAGGTCCGCGGGAACGCGGACCTCACGCACTTCGGCGCCCAGCGCCCGCAGCATCTTCGCGTGGGCCTCGAAGTCGCCCTGGAGGGCGAGGACACCGACGATCAACTGAGCTCGGATGATCGGGGTCGGGCGGAGGGGATGTCCCGCCTCAACTACCAGCCCCGGTTGGCGAGCAACTGACCTTCTTCGAGCTTGCGCGTCTCCAGCGACTGCATCGCCATGCCGAGGCCCTCGGACGCACGGGCCACGCGCTCCGGGTCCTTGAAGTGCGTCGTCGCCTCGACGATCGCCGCGGCGCGCGTCGCCGGATCCTCGGACTTGAAGATGCCCGAGCCGACGAAGACGCCCTCGGCGCCGAGCTGCATCACGAGCGACGCGTCGGCCGGCGTCGCGATCCCGCCCGCGCAGAAGAGCACGACGGGCAGCTTGCCGTCGACGGCCACCTGGCGCACGAGATCCAGCGGCGCCTGCAGCTCCTTGGCCGCGGTCGCGAGCTCCATGTCGTCGAGCGCCTGCAGCCGGCGGATCGCGGCGCGGATCGTGCGCAGGTGGCGCACGGCCTCGACGATGTCGCCGGTTCCGGCCTCGCCCTTGGAGCGGATCATCGCCGCGCCCTCGCCGATCCGGCGCAGCGCCTCGCCCAGGTTGGTCGCGCCGCACACGAACGGGACCTTGAAGCCCCACTTGTCGATGTGGTTGGCCTCGTCGGCGGGTGTCAGGACCTCGGACTCGTCGATGTAGTCGACCTCGAGCGCCTCGAGCACCTGCGCCTCGGCGAAGTGGCCGATGCGGGCCTTGGCCATGACGGGGATCGTCACGACCTCCTGGATGCCCTTGATCATGATCGGATCGGACATGCGCGCGACACCGCCGTCACGGCGGATGTCGGAGGGAACCCGCTCGAGCGCCATCACCGCGACCGCGCCGGCGTCCTCGGCGATCTTCGCCTGCTCGGCGTTGACGACGTCCATGATGACGCCGCCCTTCAGCATCTCGGCCAGACCGGCCTTTACACGGAACGTCGCCTCGTCTCTCATTGCGTATCGATGTTAGCCGGGGAGCGCTGTACGATCCGGCGCATGGCAGCAGACTCTCCAGACCTGATCGGACCCGACGAAGTTGCCTTCACGCTGGACCTGACGCCGCCACAGCTGAAGATCCTGCACGCGGCGCTGCGCTCGATGCGCGACGACTTCGGTCACGACCAGCACGACGTCCACAAGATCATCCACGAGCTGCTGGCCAAGCTGCCCGACGAGGCGTCGATCCGCTCGATCGACATCACGACGGGCCGGTAGCGGGCGTCCGGGGGAGGCAGCCCCCGATCGTTATCTCGGACGGCGTCTCCGCGGTTCACGGCCCGGCGGCTGGCGCGGCTCCGGTCCGGGGTCGGCCACGCTCCACGCACGCTCGACCGGTTTGCCGAAGCGCACGGTGACGAGCGCGTCCTCGTGGCGCAGCGTCAGCGGCTCGCACTCATAGGTCAGCTCGTAGTGCGCCCGCTCGGGCGTGACGGTCACCTGCAGGCAGCGCTCGCGGTACTGGACGCGGAAGCGCAGCTTGGCGAGCGCGGCGGGCAGCCGCGGGCGGAAGCTGAGCTCGCCGCCGTGGTCGCGCATCCCGCCGAAGCCGGCGACGGCGGCGATCCACGATCCGGCGAGCGAGGCCATGTGCAGGCCGTCGCGGGTGTTGTGCTCGAGGTCACGGAGGTCCATCAGCGCGGCCTCGCCGAAGTAGTCGTATGCGAGCTCCAGGTGCCCGACATCGGCCGCGACCACCGCCTGGATGCACGCCGACAGAGAAGAGTCGCGGACGGTCAGCGGCTCGTAGTAGGCGAAGTCGCGCGCCTTCTCCTCGGCGCTGAAGCGGTCGCCGCGCAGGAACAGCGCCAGCACGAGGTCGGGCTGCTTGAGCACCTGCTTGCGATAGAGCTGGAAGTACGGCATGTGCAGCAGCAGCGGGTACTCCAGCCCGTCGAACTCCATCACCTCGTGGCGGGTGAAGCCCGCGTCCTGCGGATGCACGGCGAGCCGCTTGTCGAACGGCACGTGCATGTCCGACGCGGCGTCACGCCATGCGGCGATCTCCTCTTCGTCGACGCCGAGTGCTCGCGCCGCGTCCGGATGGCGCGCGGCGTAATCGGCCGCGACGCGCAGGTTCTGCTCGGCCATCAGGTTCGTGTAGACGTTGTCGTCGACGATCGCGGAGTACTCGTCGGGCCCCGTGACGCCGTCGATGTGGAACGCGCCGGCGTGGTCGTGGTGGCCGAGGGATCGCCACAGGCGCGCGGTCTCCACGAGCAGCTCGAGACCGGCGCCGGTCTCGAACGCCGTGTCGTGGGTGGCCCGCAGGTACCGGATGACCGCGTCGGCGATATCGGCATTGATGTGGAACGCGGCGGAGCCCGCCGGCCAGTAGGCCGAGCATTCCATGCCGCGGATCGTGCGCCACGGGAACGCGGCGCCCGCCAGCCCTAGCTGGGCCGCTCGCTCCTGGGCGAGATCGAGCGTCGCGTGGCGCCAGCGCAGTGCGTCGGCGACCGCCTCCGGGTGCGTGTACGTGAGCACGGGCAGGACGAACGTCTCCGTGTCCCAGAACACGTGGCCGTCGTAGCCGGGGCCGGTCAGGCCCTTGGCGGGGATCGCCCGGCGCTCGGCCCGGGCGCCTGACTGGAGCGTGTGAAAGAGCGCGAAGCGGACGGCCTGCTGGAGCTCGCCGTCGCCCTCGATCTCGACGTCCGCCTGCTCCCAGAAGCGGACCAGGTACTCGCGCTGCGAGTCCACGAGCGCGTCCCAGCCCGCGCGCCTGGCCGACGCCACCGCCGCGGCGACCTGGTCGCGGACGGAGGGCAGCGAGCGCCGGCTCGACCAGCCGTAAGCGATGAACTTGGTGAACACGAGCGGCTGGTCGGGCCCGATCTCGGCCGTCAGCCACACGCGGCCGAGGTCCGGGTGAGCCTCCGCTCCGCACACCAGCCCGTCGAAGTCCTCGACGACGTGATCGATCCCGGCCGCCATCCGCAGCCCGCTCTCGCGGGTGCGATGGACGAGCACGATCCGCAGGTCGTGGACCTCCTGCTCCTCAGCCACCAGCGGCGCGCGCAACGCCGCCGCGGCGCGCGGGTCGCCGGATTGCATCGGGCCAGGCTCGTTGGCCACCAGCTCGGACTCGGCGACGACGCGCAGCGAGTGGCCGTCGGTCGGGCGCACCTCGTAGCGGACCGCGGCCACCGAACGCTGGGCGAATGAGACGATCCGGGTCGTGCGGACCTCGATCTCGCGCCCGCTCGGCGAGCGCCAGCGGACCTCGCGGCGCAGCACGCCCGCACGCAGGTCGAGCGTCCGCGTGTGGCCGAGCAACTCGCCGTAGCGGACGTCGAACGGCTCGTCGTCGACCAGCAGCCGGATCAGCTTGCCGTTGGTGGCGTTGACGACGGTCTGGCCGTCCTCCGGGTAGCCGTAGCCGGCCTCGGCGTAGGGCAGCGGCCGCGTCTCGTAGAAGCCGTTGAGGTAGGTGCCGGGCAGGCCGAACGGCTCGCCCTCGTCGAGGTTGCCGCGCAGCCCGATGTGCCCGTTGGAGAGCGCGAAGACCGACTCGGCCTGCGCCAGCACTTCGAGGTTCAGGGCGTCCTCGGTGACCGACCACGGGTCGACCGTGAAGGACGGATGCGTGATCACAGCAGCTCGGAGAGGTCGTCGACGACGACATCGGCGCCGTGATCGAGCAGGGCCTGGCGATGATCGACGCGGTTGACGCCGATCACATGGCCGAACTTCCCGGCGCGTCCGGACTCGACTCCGGCCAGCGCGTCCTCGAATACGGCCGCCTGATCCGGGGTCACGCCGAGCAGGCGGGCGCCTTCGAGGAAGGAGTCCGGCGCGGGCTTGCCGTGCAGGCGGAGGTCGTCGATGACGTGGCCGTCGACGCGGGCCTCCAGGTACTCGGTCAGCCCCGCGACCCGCAGCACGTCCTCGCAGTTGTGGCTCGAGGAGACCACGGCGCGGCGCAGCCCCGCGTCCCGCGCGGCCTTCAGGTACGCGACGCTGCCGGCGTAGGCGTCGACGCCCTCGTCTGCGATCAGCTTCAGGACGAGGTCGTTCTTGCGCTCGCTGAGCGTGTGCAGCTCGTCGACGCCGATGTGGATGTCGCGCGAGGCGAGGAAATCGCGGATCCCGTCCTCGCGCGGCTTGCCGTCGACGTAGTCGTTGTAGTCGGGCTGATCGAACGTCCCCCGGTCGCCCAGGAACTCGTCGAACATGCTCCTTCCACGCCCGCTCGTGCACCACCGCCGTCTTGGTCAGCACCCCGTCGAGATCGAAGAGGCAGGCGGTGATGCCGTCGGGGAGCCCGAGCACCCGCTGGAGGCTACTTCAGTCGGAAGGCGCGGATCCGGTCGTCGTAGGACGCGGTGTCGCGTGCGTAGACGCCGTAGGCGAGTGCCTGCAGGATCGAGAGCAGGCCGGTGTGCGAGCGCACGAAGGCCGGCGAGTTCGAGGAGTAGTAGAGCGTGCGCTCCGAGAGCTTGGACACGTCGGAGAGCGTCGCGTCGACGATCGCCAGCGTGGCGGCGCGCCGGTGGCGGGCGATCTTCATCGCGCGTACGACCAGCGGATGCGGGCGCCCGGCCGAGAGGCCGATCACCAGCGTGCGCTCGTCGATCCGGCCCAGCCGGCTCAACGCCTCCTGGGACGGCGAGGCGGCGATCTCCGCGCGCACGTCCAGCAGCATCAGAAGATGGCGCAGGTACGAGGCGAAGAACGCCATTTGGTCGGTTCCGGCGATCAGGATCCGCTCTGCAGCGGCGATCGCCTCGATGGCGCCGTCGACCTCCGAGCGGCTGACGCGCCGCGCGGTGTCTTCGACGTTGACGTGGTCGGCCGCGACGGCCTGTTCAAACGGGGACTGGTCGAGGCTGAAGAGCGGCGCTGCCGTCTCCGGAGCCTTCGCGGTCCGATGGTGGTGGCGGTACTCCTCGCGGGCCGCCTCCTGGAGCTCCGGGAAGCCTTCGAAGCCGAGCGCCTGGCTGAAGCGCACGACGGTCGATGACGAGGTGTTCGCGCGGCGCGCGAGCTCCTCGGCGGTGTGGAAGGCGACTTCGTCGAGGTGATCGACGACGTACTGCGCGACGTCCTTCTGTGAGCGTGAGAACTCATCGAAGCGTGCGCTGATGTACGTGGAGAGCGTCTGATGGCCGCGGGCGGCCGGGGGCATGATGGCGGTCCTCGGCATGGCGAGGCGTCCTTTCGACGACCGCTCCCTAACCTCCTCCCGGCAATGCAACGGCTTCAGACACGACTCGACGGGCTCGTCCACCTGGCACCCGCGGTGCACGGCGACGCACGCGGCTTCTTCGTGGAGACCTTCCGCGCCGACACCGCGCAGCGTTATGGAATCCCCACGGACTTCGTCCAGGACAACCACTCGCGCTCCCGGCAGGGCACGCTGCGCGGAATCCACTTCCAGACGCATCCCGGTCAGGGCAAGCTGGTGCGCGTGGCGCGGGGCCGGGTGTTCGACGTCGTCGTCGACCTGCGCCGCGGCTCGCCGACCTTCGGCGAGTGGGAAGGCGTCGTGCTCGACGACGTAAGCGGCGCGATGCTCTGGATCCCGGTCGGCTTCGGCCACGGGTTCCTCGTGCTGAGCGAGGTCGCCGACTTCGTCTACAAGTGCACCAACTACTACGACCCGGCGACCGAGGCGGGGTTCCGCTTCGACGATCCCGAGGTCGGCGTCGAGTGGCCGACCGAGGTCGAGCTGCTCTATTCCGAGCGCGACGCGACCGCGCCGCTGCTCTCCGAGATCGCGGACACGCTGCCGTTCACGGTGTGAACGGGCGGTTCGCACCCTCCCCCACGGGCGTCCTGCACCTCGGAAATCTGCGGACCGCGCTGCTCGCGTGGCTGTTCGCGCGCTCGGCGGGCTCGTCGTTCGTGGTGCGGATCGAGGATCTCGACGCGGGCCGCGTGCGGCCGGAGCGGGCCGCCGAGCAACTGGCGGACCTGGCGGCGATCGGGCTCGACTGGGACGGCGAGGTGCTCGTGCAGTCCTCGCGGGGCGCGATCTATGCGGAGGCGCTGTCGCGGCTGCCCGTCTTCGAGTGCTTCTGCACGCGGGCCGAGATCCGCGAGAGCGTGACGGCCGCGCACGGGCCCGTCGGGCTCTATCCCGGGACGTGCCTGGGGCTTGAGCGCGTCCGAGCGGGCGGCGCGCCGTGCGGCGGGGCGTGCGCCCGCGCTGCGGGTGCACGCCGGCGGCGTGCGCGTCGCTTTCGTCGACCGCCTGCTCGGGCCCCAGTCCGGCGTCGTCGACGACTTCGTCGTGCGCCGCAACGACGGCGCCTACGCCTACAACCTCGCGGTCGTCGTCGACGACGCCGCGCAGGGGATCGAGGAGGTCGTCCGCGGCGCCGACCTGGCCGACTCCACGCCGCGCCAGATCTGGCTCGCGGGCGCCCTCGGCGTGCCCGCGCCGGCGTACGCGCACGTGCCGCTCGTGCTGGGCGTCGATGGGCGGCGGCTGGCGAAGCGCCACGGGGATGTGACGCTGCGCGAGGTCGCGGCGGCCGACGCCGTGGCGTGGATGGCGTCCTCGCTGGGGCTGCAGGGGCCGCACGGCGGCGGAGCTGCTCGACGGGTTCGACCCGCTCGCGCTCCCGCGTGAGCCCACGACCTACGGCACGTAGACTCACGCGACGATGGTCGGCCGCAAGGAAGAGCGAGCCCGCCTGAAGGCGCTCCTCGACGCCGCGCGCGAAGGGCGCAGCGGCGCGCTGCTGCTGCACGGCCCGCCCGGGATCGGCAAGACCGCGCTGCTGCGCTACGCGATCGAAGAGGCGCACGACTTCCGGCTGATCAGGGCGCGCGGGATGGAGTCGGAGTCCGACATCCCGTTCGCGGGGCTCGGCCGAGCTCGTCACGCCGCTGCTCGCGCACCTCGACGAGATCCCCTCGGTCCAGGCGACCGCGCTGCGCGGCGCTCTGGCGCTCGGCCCGGCGACGCCTTCGGATCGCTTCACGGTGCCCGCCGCGCTGCTCTCGCTGCTGGCCCGCGCGGCCGACGCGAACGCCGGTGCTGGCGGTCGTCGACGACACGCAGTGGCTCGACGAGCCCTCGCTGGAGGCCTTCCTGTTCGCGGGCCGCCGGCTCGGGCAGGAGGGCGTCGCGATGATCGGCGCGATCCGCGACGACGCGACGCGCCTCGAGGTGCCGTGGCTGGACCGGCTGCGCGTCGAGCCGCTGCCGGACGACGAGGCGCGGGCGCTGCTGTCGGAGGAGCTGGCGCCGGGCGTGGCCGATCGGCTCGTCGCCACCGCGGCCGGCAACCCGCTCGCGCTGCTGGAGATCCCCGGGCCTGCTGTCCGCCGGGCCAGCGGGCGGGGCGCGAGCCGCTGGAGGAGCCGCTGCGGCCGGGGACCGGCGTCGAGCGCGCGTTCGCGGTCGCGATCGAGGCGCTGCCGGAGCCGACGCGGCGGGCGCTGCTGGTCGCCTCGGCGGCGAGCACGCGGCGGCTGGACGCGATCGGCCGCGGCCTGGCGCACGACGGGCCTCTCGCTCGCCGATCTCGAGGCCGCCGAGGCGGCGCGGATCGTGGCTCTGGGCGACGGCGAGCTGGAGTTCCGCCATCCGCTGCTGCGCTCGACCGTCTACCACTCCGCGCCGCTGCCCGAGCGCCGCGCCGCGCACGCTGCGCTGGCGGAGAGCGAGCCTGAAGGCGCCGAGCGCGCCTGGCACCTCGCGGCCTGCGCGGTCGCGCCCGACGAGGCGGTGGCCGCCGCGCTGGAGCACGCGGCGCTCGACGCCCGCGGCCGCGGCGCCCATGCGACCGCCGCGCGCGACCTCGGCCGCGCCGCCCAGCTCACGCCCGAGGTCGAGCCGCGCGCCCGGCGGCTGCTCGCCGCGGCGGAGCGACGCCGTCCGCGGCGCGCTGCCCGAGCGCGCGCTCGGGCCTGCTCGACGAGGCCGCCGCGCTGACCGCCGATCCGCTGCTGGCGGCCGACGTCGAGCGGATCCGCGGGCACGTCGAGATGCGCCGCGGGTCGCCGGTCGCGGCCTTCGAGCGGCTCGTGGCGGAGGCCGACCGCGTGCGCTCGCGCGATCCCCGGCGCGCCGCGGCGATGTTCCTCGAGGCCTCGGTCGCGCACATGATGACCGGCGACCTCGACGCGCTGATCGCCTCCGCCGAGCGCGCGCGGGCGCTGTCGGCCGGGGCCGAACCGGCGGTCGAGCTGCTGGCCACGGCCGTGATCGGCGAGGGCCAGATCGCGCTCGGCGAGGTCGCGGCGGGAGCGGTGCTGCTGCGCGCCTGCGAGCCGTACCTGATGGAGGCCGATCCGCTGGCGATCGTCGAGATCGTCGGCATGGCCGGGCACGCGTCGATCTGGCTCGAGGACTGGGACGCCGCGTCGCGGGTGCTGTCGCGCGTGCTGGATGCGGCGCGCTCCGCGAGCGCCGTGTCCGCGCTGATCCATCCGCTCGCCGTCCAGGCCCACCTCGACCTGCGCCGCGGCCGCTGGGCGCCCGCGCTGGCCGGAGCGTCGGAGTCCGTCGAGCTCGCCGAGGACACGGGCCAGCTCGCTCTGCTCCCCCATTCGCTGGCCGCGTTGACGCTGGTCGAGGCGAGCCTCGGGCACGAGAGCGACTGCCGGCGCCACGTCGCGCGCGGGCTCGAGCTGGGCGGCGGCGACGCCGACGGCGCGTACCTGCACGCCGCGCTCGGCCTGCTCGAACTCGGCCTCGGGCGGATCCCGGAGGCGATCGAGGCGCTGGAGACCGGCCACCGCCAGATGCTGCGGCGCGGCCTGAGCTCGAGCGCCGTGCAGCTGCGGCCCGACCTGATCGAGGCCTACGTCCGCGCGGGGCGGCGCGAGGAGGCCGAGGCGGTGCTGGCGCGGCTGGAAGCGCACGCGGCGAGGCGCCGGCCGGCGCACGCCGGCGCGCCGCGCTGGCCGCTCGCCGCCGCCGCGCGCTGCCGCGGGCTGCTCGCTCCCGACGCGGAGTTCCGCGCGGCCTTCGACGCCGCGCTCGCGCTGCACGAGGGGCTGCCGATGCCGTTCGAGCGTGCCCGCACGCTGCTCGCGCTCGGCGAGCGGCTGCGGCGCGCCAAGCAGCGTGCCGAGGCGCGCGAGCCGCTCACCGCCGCGCTGGACGCCTTCGAGCGCCTGGGTGCGCGGCCGTGGGCCGAGCGGGCGCGGACCGAGCTGCGGGCGACGGGCGGGCAGGCGAGCGGCCGGCGCTCGCAGGCCGCGGCGGAGCAGCTCACGCCGCACGAGCTGCAGATCGCCGTGCTCGTCTCGCAGGGCATGACCAACCGCGAGGCGGCCGCCGCGCTCTTCCTCTCACCGAAGACGATCGAGTACCACCTCGGCCAGATCTACCGCAAGCTCGACGTGCGCGGCCGCTCCCAGCTCGCGCGCCTGATGGCGATGGAGCTGCCCGAGGGCGAGCGCGATCCGGCCGTGCTGGCCGACGCGCTGTCCTGATCAGGGGTCGAACGTCTCGTCCTGGGCGACGACGATCTCCAGCAGCAGCGGGCTCTGGCGCTCGTGGAGGGCCGGGAGGAGCTCGTCGAGCGCGGCCAGGAGATCCTCGTGCGCCTCGATCCGGCGCGCCTCGCAGCCCTGGGCACGGGCCATCGCGGCGATGTCGATGCTGTCCAGCGCGGGCCACGGGCCGTCGCTGCCGGTGCGCTCGGCGAGCCGGTCCATGATCGCGTAGCCGCCGTTGCGCAGCACGATGAACAGCACGCCGACCCGGTAGTTCGCGGCGGTCCAGAGCGCCTGGATCTGGTAGAGCGACGAGCCGTCGCCGACCACCGTCAGCACCGGGCGCTCAGGGCACGCGAGGCGCAGGCCGATCGCCGCCGGCAGGGCGAAGCCGAGCATGCCCATCGCGCTGATGAAGCCCAGCGGCGCGGTGGCGGGGATGCGGGCGTGCAGCTCGGGGCGGCTCGAGGGCGTCTCCTCGAGCAGGATCGCGTCACGCGGGAGGCGCTCGGCCAGCGCGGCGAGGACGTGGCCGGCGCGCAGCGGCCCGCTGGGCGGGGCCGCCGGCGCGGGTGCGTTGCGGCGTGATCGGGCCGGGGCGGGCGTCGACGGCGTCCGCGAGCGCCGCGCAGATCGCGTCCGGGCGCGCCCAGCACGGCGAGCTCGACGGGGCTGCGGTGCGCCTCCTCCGGGTCCTGCGTGACGAGCACCAGGCGGGTCGTCGGCTCCACCAGCGGGCCCAGGTCGTACGGGTACTGGCGGATCGCCCCGGTGCCGACGATCAGGACCGCGTCGTGGGGCTTGAGCGTCTCGCGCAGGCGGGCGCGGCGCGCCGGCAGGTGGCCGGCAAAGAGCGGGTGATCCTGCGGGAACCCGGCCTGGGCGCCGAACGGCTCCTGGAAGACCGGGCAGTTCAGGCGCTCCGCGAGGGCGATCAGCGCCGCCCAGCCCTGCGAGCCGCGCACCGGCGACGATCGCCGGGCGCTCCGCCTCGTCGAGCACGGCCGCGAGCGCCTCGACCGCGGCAGGGTCGGCCGCCTGCGAGCGCAGCAGCTGCTTGGGCCCGAAGATCTCGTGCGGCTCCGGCGCCGGCTCGAGCCAGTCGTTCATCGGGACGATCACGATCGCGGGGCCGCGGGCGGTGACCGCCTCGTGGTAGGCGCGAACGATCGCCCCGGGCACGTCCTGCGCGCGGGCGGGCTGGTCGCTCCAGACCGGGTACTCGCCCGCGAGCCCGTTGAGCTTGCCGGCCAGGAACGGCTCGAGCGCGAGGTGACGGCGGTCCTGCTGGCCGACGATGATCACCAGCGGCGCGCGGTTGGTCCTGGCGGTCGCGATCGCGGCGACGGCGTTGCCGAAGCCGGGCGTGCTGTGCAGCAGCGCGAGCGCCGGCTCTCCCCTGCCGAGCGCGTGGCCCGCGGCCATCGCCACCACCGAGCCCTCGTGCAATCCGAGCACGAAGTGGAGGTCATCGGGCAGACCTGCGAGCAGCGGGACCTCGGTCGAGCCGGGGTTGGAGAAGATCGTCGTCAGCCCCAGGCGGCGCAGGACGTCGAACGTCGCGTCACGTACGGTCACAGGGCCGAACTGTAGGACTTGCTTGCAGGGACTTGCTCTTTGACGTACAAGATGCGCTGTAGATGCTGGACACGCTCTATATCGACGCGGTCGAGCAGGCCGACGCGCTCCTGAAGCCCAAACGGGTCGAGGTGCTGCGCCAGCTCGCGGAGCCGCGGACGTGCACCCAGGTCGGGCAGGTGCTCGGGGACACGCCCCAGGCCGTCTACTACCACGTCAAGCGCCTGCAGGCCGCGGGGCTCGTGTCACTCGTCGAAGAGCATCGGGTGCGCGGGATCATCGAGGGCGTCTACCAGTCCGTCGCGCGCTCGTTCTGGGTCGCGCCGGCGATCGTCGGCCGCTTGGGCGAGCCGCGGACGCGCGAGGCACTGCTCGGCCTCGGGTTTCTGTTGGACCTGACCGAGGAGATCCAGCGCGACCTCGCGGGGCTCGCCTCGGGGCCGGTGACGCTGCCGTCGTTCGGCATCGCCGGCGACATCCGGCTCGCTCCCGAGGACGGCGCGGCGTTCGTCGCCGATCTCCAGCGGGCGTTCGGCGAGGTGCTGAGCCGCTACGGCGGCGGCGACGGCGCGGCCTTCCGGCTCGCGCTCGCCTGTTACCCGAAGACCGTAGCTGCTAGCATGGTGTCGCTCGCATGAGCGACCGGCCGGAGTTCACCGTCGAGTATCTGGAGCCGCCGCCCGGGATCGAGGCCGAGCCGCTGCCGGAGGACTTCTCCTCGTCGCGGCTGCGGCGCTCGCTGCTGATCGTGGGCGCGCTCGTCGTCGTCGTGGTGGCGGCGATCGTGCTGATCCCCGGGCTGGGGTCGCTGCGCGAGAACTTCGCGGGCGCGCAGGCGGGCTGGCTCATCTTCGCCGGGGTGCTGCAGCTCGGGTCCTGCGCGTCGTACGTGCTCGTGTTCCGCGGCGTGTTCTGTCGTCAGATGAGCTGGCGGACGAGCGGGGAGATCGGGATGTCGGAGCTCGCGGCCAACTCCGTCCTGTCGGTCGGCGGCGCCGGCGGGCTCGCCCTGGGCGCGTGGATCCTGCGCCGCGGCGGGCTGGCGGCGGACTTCATCGCGCGTCGGACGGTCGCGTTCTTCCTGATCACGAGCCTTGCCAACGTCAGCTTCCTGGCGCTCGGCGGCATCGCGCTGGCGACTCGGCTGCTGGACGGGGCGCCATCGCGCTGGCTCGGGGCGATCCCCGCGTTCGGGGCGCTGCTTCGTGATCCTGGTGGCGCTCGGCGCCGGCCGGCTCGTCCGGCGCTTCGATCGCGCGCGGTTCCTCGCCGACGGCGTCGACGAGGCCCTGCGGCTGCTGCGCAAGCGCGACCCCGCGATCCTGCTCGGCGCGGCCGGCTACATGCTCTTCGACGTCGCGATGCTCGGCGTCTGCTTCGTCGCCTTCGGCAACGACGTCCCGCCTGTCGGCGTCCTGCTCGTCGCCTACATCATCGGCCAGCTCGGTGGTCTGATCCCGATCCCGGGCGGCTTCGGCGGCGTCGACGGCGGCCTGATCGGCACGCTCGTCATCTACGGCGTCGACGCGGGCGACGCCGCCGTCGCGGTGATCGCCTACCGCGGCCTGCTGCTCGCGATCCCGGCGCTGCTCGGCCTGCCGGCCCTGGCGGTGCTGCGCCGGCGGCTCAGCACCGAGGCCCACGACATCGCGATGTGCGCGCCCGGCCAGTCGGTCGAGGTGCTCGGCCGCGGGCTGGTCGAGCGTCCCGCGACCGTCGGTTAGTCCAGTCGTTCCTCGAGGCGCCCGACGTCGTCGCGCGCCTCGCTGAGCGCGGCCTGCGCCTCGGTCAGCACCCGCTGCGCCGCCTCGGCCTCGGCCTGCGCCTCCTCGGCGACGCGCTGCGCGGCTTCGAGCACCTCACCCGCGTCGGCAAGCGCCGCCGCGGCCTGTTCCACGTCCTCTCGAGCCCCTTCGACCACGCCCTCGCGGACGCGGAGCGAACCGCGCGCCTCGCGGAGTTGGGCCTCCAGCGCCGTGCGCTCCTCGGCCGCCCGCTCGCGCTCGGCGGCCTCCGCCGCCTCGGCCTCGCGCCGCGCCGCCTCCGCGCGCTCCGCCGCGGCGTTGCCCTTGGCCTCGCTCGCCGCTTCGCCGCGCTCCGCTTCCGCCTCGCTCGCCGCTTCACCGCGCTCCGCTTCCGCGTCGCTCGCGGCCGCGGCGCGCTTGGCCGCGGCGCCCGGCTTCGTCTTGGCGCGCGCGGGCTTCGCGCGCGGCCTCGGCTCCGCGGGCACGCTCGGCTCGAGCGCGAACGGCCATGCTCCGCCCGCCTGCGCCTCGCTCACCAAGCGGCCCGCGGCCAGCGCTTCGCGGATCGACTCGTCGGTGGCCGCGGCGTGCAGCGTCGTCCGGAGGCGGTCGGCGACGGCGCGTGACAGGGCACGGCCGGCCGGGCGGCGGGTGATCGCGGCGGCCATGACGGCGTCGACCGCGGCGCGTTCGGTGAGCGTCGCCTCGCGCAGGCCCTCGGCGCCGGCGCCGGAGATCGCGGCCTCCTGGGCCTCGCGCATGGCGGCGCCGGCCGCGAGCATCGCCTCGACCAGTTCGGGCTGCTCGCGAGCGACCTGGTTGGCGGTCCAGGCCGCCGGGGTGGGCTTCGGGAGCTTCGCGACGATCGCCGCGGTCTCGCGGTCGCCGGCCTTGCGGATCTCCTTCGCGGCTGCGCCGCGGGCCGCGATGAACTCCTCGAGCGGGAGCGCGTAGAGGTGGTCGACGTCAGCCATCGCGCGCGACGGCCGCGACGATCGGGCCGTCTCCGACCCGCCAGGCGCGTGGCATCCCGGCGGTCGTGAACGGGACGGCGACGCCGCCGCTCGCGCCGACCGCGATCACTCCCGCGGTGCCGAAGGGCGCAAGGCCCGCCAGCGCGGTCGAGCAGGCTTCGTCCAGCCCGAGCCCGGCGTGACGCATCAGCGCATCGATCTCGTGGGCGAGCGCCACGCGGATGATCGCCTCGCCGTCGCCGGTGCAGGAGATCGCGGCGGTGGCGTCGTCGGCCCAGGTCCCCGCGGCGATCAGCGGCGAGTCGCCGATCCGCCCAGGGTGCTTGCCGGCGCTGCCGCCGGTCGAGGTCGCCGCGGCGACCCTCCCGCGTGCGTCGCGGGCGACCGCGCCGACGGTCCCGCCGCGCGAGGCGTCGCCGGCGGCGAAGGCGAGCTGGCGCTCCTCGGTCACGAACCACCGTTCCGGCGCGGCCTCGAGCCCGGCAGCGAGGGCGAACGCCGAGGCCGCCTCACCGGCGAGCATCACGTGGCGGCCCTCGTCGAGCACGGCGCGCGCCGCCAGCACCGGGTTGCGGATCCCGCGCATGACGGCGACGGAGCCCGGCGGCCCGGTCCTCGCCGCGCATGACCGACGCGTCGAGCGTGACGAACCCCCGCTCGTTGAGCGCGGCTCCGCGCCCGGCGTTGAACACCGTGTCGTCCTCGAGCACGATCGTCGCGGCCTGAACCGCGGCGAGCGCGTCGCCCCCGGCCGCGAGCACCGCGTGCCCGGCCTCGACGGCCCGGCGCACCCCGTCGAGTGCCCGGTCATGCGCGTCGGCGGGCCAGGTGCCCGCCCCGCCATGGACCACGATCGCGATCTCGCTCACGCTCGCCAAGATAAAGGGGTCGGCCGACGGGCTAGGTTCCGAGTTGGGGTGCGGGGCCGCAGGCGGCGATGATCTGCCAGTACGGCGTGGTGACCAGCGTCCGGTAGCCGTCGGAGATCGGCGGCTCGAGACCCTGGCCGTAGAACCACTTGGCGCGGATGACGACCGCGGGGAGCACGGGCGGGGCGTCGAGGTCGCGCAGCGGCAGATCGAGCCGCCAGGCGACGAGCGAACGGGCGCGGCTGCTGGTGCGGATCCGTGAGCAGTCGACGAGCGCGTCGCGGCCGCCCGCTGCCTCGAGGGCGCCGGTGAAGGCGCCGGCGGCCTCGGCGCGCGAGGCGAGCTCGGAGGACTGGCCGCGCAGGTCGCCGACCGTGACGGCAAGCACGGCCGCGACGAGGACCGCGGCGCCGATCGGGGCGGCGAGCCGAGGTGCTCCGCGGCCGCCGGCGGCGTCCGCAGCCGCGCCTGTGCCGTTGGCGGCGCGGCCGCGCCGCCGCTCCACGAGATCGGCGATCGCCTTCGCCCCCAGCACCGCTCCCGCCCCCGCGAGCGCCGCTCCGACCGCTGCCGCCGTGACGAGATAGCGCGGGTTGCCCGCGTAGCCGGCGACGGTCATCGCGGCCACGATCCCCACCCACGCCGAGGCGCCGATCGCCAGCAGCCGTGCGGTGTGCCCGCCGAGCCACGCGCCGATCAGCGCGGCGACGAGCGCCGGGACGGTGAAGAGGTTCGCGGCGTCGCCGAGCAGCGCGAGGACCGGGGAGGACGCGAGCTTGGCGCTGCCCGGGCTCGGGATCCCGCGGGCGGTCTTGGAGGCGTCGAGCGCGCCACCGGCGCCGAACAGGTCAGGCCCGAACCACAGCAGCGGGATCACAGCACCGGCG
This sequence comes from uncultured Solirubrobacteraceae bacterium, assembly GCA_963848475.1. Lineage (GTDB taxonomy): Bacteria > Actinomycetota > Thermoleophilia > Solirubrobacterales > Solirubrobacteraceae > Solirubrobacter. Next base: position 515,950 of record CAWKDW010000021.1, read on the forward strand.
AGCACGACGGCGAGCCGTTCGGCCGGGTCGCGGCGCCAGATCCAGACGCCGTAGACCGCGAGGAAGGGCCACGCCTCCGGGCGCATCAGCGCGGCCGCGGTCAGCAGCGCGAGCGCCCATCGGAAGCGGCCGCTGAGGTGCGCGACGATCGCCCACAGGACCGCGGCGGCGAGCAGCCCCTCGGAGTTGCCGAGCGCCGTGTTGAACATCCACCAGGGCGAGAGCGCCATGACGGCCACCGCCGCGGCGCCCGCCCAGCGGCCCGCGAGCCGCGCCGACAGCGTGAAGGCAGCCGCGAGCGCCAGCAGCCCGCCCGCGCGGGCGACGATCAACCACAGCGCGGGCCCGGGTGCGCCGAACAGCGCCAGCGGCGTCGTGAAGAGCACCGGGAGCGGCTTCCACGACGGCCCGCTCGAGGTGTCCAGCGTGAGCCGCCCGACCTCGCGGCCCCAGACCATCCAGGCCATCGGGTCGAAGGCGAGCGCGTACGGGCGCAGCAGCGAGAGCGCGGCGACGACCAGGCAGGCGCCGACGAGCGCCGCTCCCTGCACGCCGACGCCGCGGCTCAGGCGTGGCGCCGGACGCGCGGCCGTGATCAACGAGTCACGTCGCCAGTGAGACGATGACGATGAGCGCGACGGCGAGCACCGCGACCAGGAGCGCGGCACCGATGCGCACCGCCCAGATGGCGTACGGCGACGGCGGGACCCGCGGGACGCGCTGCGAGGCCGCCAGTCGCGCCGCGTCGACGCGGCGTTGCGTGCCCTCTGGCGTTCGCAACGCCCGGCCGCCCGCGCGGCCGGCGGCGGTCGACGCGGCCGGAGGATCGTCCTGCGCGAACGTGCCGTTGGCCGTCGAGGACGACAGCCAACGCCGGTGCTCGGCCGAGTCGGAGCGCAGCTCGTCGAGCTCGCGTCGCAGGTTGCGGGAGGTCGCGCGCTCGCGCTCGAGGTCGCGGGTGACGCGCTCGATCATGCGCCGCGACGCCTCGTCGGCCGTCTCGGCGACCTCGCTCGAGAGCATCTCCTCGCGCAGGCGCGCCACTTCGGCGCGCTCGGCGGCCAGCAGCCGCTCGGAATCCTCGCGCGTGCGGGCGAGCTCCGCCCGCAGCACCTCGGTCTCCTCGGCCTCGGCGACGATCGACCGCTGCGCCTCCTCGCGCGCCGTCGCGAGCCGTGCGTGGACCTCGGTCGTCGTCGCCCGCTCGGTCTCGATGCGGCGCTCGGCGTCGGCGCCCGCGGTCGGCGAGCGACGCGTCCTGCTCGGCTACGCGGCGCTCGAGCGCCGCGATCGCCTCGCGGGCGGCGACGAGCTCGACCATGACCCGGTCGCGCTCCCCCTCGGCCGCGGAGGCGTTCTCCTGAACCTCACGCATCAGCTCACCGAGCGACGCGCGCTCGCGCTCCTGGTCGCCGGCGGCGGAGCGCAGTTGCTCGATCTCGCCCGCGAACTCGTCGCGCTCGTCGCGGACGGTCCGCAGGCCCTCCAGCTCGTCCTCGAGTTGCTCGTGGGCGGATTTCAGGCTGCCGTGCGCGAGCCGCAGGCCCGCGAGTTCCTGCTCGAGCTCCGGCCTCGGTGGCTCCGCCGCAGGCGTAGCCTCGGCGCGAGCGGCCGCAAGCTCGGCCTCGAGTGCGGCGACGCGGTCGGTCTCCGGCGCGGCGGCGCGCAGCGACGCGACCTCCGCTTCGAGCTCCGCGACCCGGTCGGTCTCGGCCGCCCGCAGCGAAGCGAGCTCCTCCTGCAACGCTTCGAACGCGTCCGGAGTGGGCCGTGCCTGCAGCACTGCGACGAGGTTGCGAAGCTCCTCGACCTGGACGCGCAGGTCGCTCTCGGCGCTCGCCCCGCTGCGCCGCCGGCGCCGGCGCGGCGGCGGCAGCTCGACGACGAGGCTGCGGCCGACCTCGAGCTCCGCGCCCATGACGTCGCCGCGGTCGGCGTTCCAGTCAAACGACGCCCGCCACGGCTCGTCGGGCTCGGAGACCTGGGTGCCGGACACGCGCTGACGGCGCCCGCCCGCGTCGACCGTCAGCGCCGGGCGCCCGATCCGGCGGCCGCCCACGCCGTTCCAGCGGCCGACGACCTCGAGCCGGTCGTCCGCTGTCCACTCGAAGCGCTCGAGCTCGAAGGAGACCTCCCCGACCGACGGCATCAGCTCTGCTCGCCGGCCTCGGGCTGGTCCGGATTCAGCAGGGACGTGCTGGAGCGTGCCACGGGGGTGCCGGACTCGGTCGGCGGGGGCCGGTGATCGACCGCGGCGACGCGCCGGCGGCGGTCACGTCCCTCGACCGCCACGGCGAAGGAGACCTTGGTCAGGCTCAGCACCGCACCGACGGCCATCACGATCGTCGCGCCGAAGGCCATCCAGATGCCGGTGCCGTAGTCGGCGTTGTCGAAGACCACGGGCGGGCTGAGCAGCTGGTCGCAGACGAGCACGAAGGCGGCGCCGACGATCCACGGCACGTAGCCCCGGTCCACGTAGTCCACGCGCGGCGTCAGCAGGCCGATCGCGGCCACCAAGGCGGCGATCGCCAGCGCGGCGAGCAGGACGTCGGTGATCTCGAACACGTCCCAGGCATTCACGGTGATTTGGCCGCCGTACCAGGTGAGGAACAAACTCACCAGGAGTACGAGCGCGCCGAGGGCCAGAACGAACGGCCCGATGTCGAATCTGCGTGTCAACGGTTCTCCTCTGGGAGTTGAACGCCGTCAAGGATGACAACCGCCCCCGCCGGAACCGTTCTAAACCTGACGCGACGTGTTCTTCACACCTCCGGTGCGCTTCTCGGCGGCCACCAGCGCCGCTGCCGATTCACCGAGGTGCTCACGGAGCACGGTTGGCCCGTCGCGCTCCAGCCCCCGCACGAGCGCGGCGTGGTCGGCCGCCATCCGCTCGACGCTCCAGAGCGGTTCCAGCTGTGCGAGGAACAGCCGCAGCTCGCCGCTCAGGGCGGCGTGCGCGGCCTCGATCCGCGGGCTCTCCGCGGCAGCGACGATCGCGGCGTGAAGCTCGGCGTGGCGTTCGTTGATCGGGCCCCAGGCGCCGCGCTCGCACGCCTGCTCGAGTGCGCCGAGCGCCTCGTGCACGGACGCGGGAAGGCGCCGGCGGTGGCGCTCGAGCGCGAGCCGCGCCGCCTCGACCTCGAGTGCGGTCCGCAACTCGTAGAGCTCGACGATCTCGCCGGCCGACAGCCGCGCCACCCGCGCGCCGCGATTGGGCTCGACGCGCACGAGGCCCTCGGCGGCCAACGCTCGCAGCGCGGCGCGCAGCGTGTGCCGGGCGACGCCGAAGCGGGCGGTCAGGTCCTGCTCGATCAGGCGCTCGCCGCCGACGCGCTCCCCCTCGAGGATCTCCTGCCGCAGCGCCGCGGTGACGGTCTCGACGGTGCTCACGCCGCAACCGTAGCCGGGCGGCGGCGGATATCGGGCGCCGCCAGCACGAGCAGGCCGCTGAGGATCAGCGCCGCGCCGAGCGCCGCGGGCGCCGACATCCGCTCGCTGAGCACGATCACGCCCAGCAGCGCCGCCGTCAGTGGCTCGGCGAGCGTCAGCGTGGCGGTCTCGCCCGCGCTGAGCCGGCGCAGCCCGTGGGCGAACAGCAGGTAGGCGAGCGCGGTCGGGACGATCCCGAGGAACAGCACGAGCGCGGCGCCGCCGGGCTGCGCGAGCCAGCCCGCGCCGGTCGCCAGCAGCACGGGCAGGAGCACCACGGCGCCGAGGCCGAACGCGCCCGCCATGACGGTCTCGGGCTTGTGCCCGGCCGTGAGCATCCGCTTCGCCGCGAGCGTGTACGCGGCGTAGGAGGCACCGGCGGCGAGCGCGAGCATGACGCCGGGGAGCGAGATCGCGGCGTCCGTCCCGGCCAGCGCCAGCATCGCCACACCCGCGCAGGCCAGCGCGGTCGCCATCGCCCAGCCACGCGCGGGTGCGCGTCCTTGGATCGCCCACTCGATGCCACCGGCGAGCGCAGGTGCCGAGCCGAGCGCGACGATCGTCCCGACCGCGACGCCCGTGTCGGCCACGGCGGCGAAGAACGCGAGCTGGTAGGTCGCCACCGCTCCCGCGGCGATCGCCAGCGGCCCGCGCGGCAGCTGGGTCAGCGAGGGCAGGCCCTGGCTGATGAGCGCGACCATGAGCAGCAGCGCGCCTCCGACGAGGATCCGGCCCGCGCCGACGGCCGCGGGTGCGAGCCCGTCCGGGCCGAGTGCCTGCGCGGTCCCGGTGGTGCCGAAGCAGAGCGACGCGAGCAGGACCTGGAACCGGGCGGTGGCGGCGGGCATGGAGCTGATTGTTCCACAATCACCACGATTGTTCAACAATCTCTAGGACTTGGATCTGAGCACGGCCGCCAGCAGCGCGTCCATGGCCCTCCCGGGCAGCGCGCGCGCCAACCCGGCCTGGATGCGGCGCGTCACGACCGATCACGTAGCGCGTGCGCGGCGTGCCGGCGGTGAGCGCGGTGACGACGATCCGTGCGACGGCCTCCGGCGGCTCGCCCTTCACGCCCTGCTGTTCCGCCTCGCCGCGCAGCGTGGCGACGAGCGTGCCGTAGCGCTCGTGCGCGACCGGCGGCATCGCGTTCCAGAGCGCATCGGCGGCCGCGATCCCGCGCTCCCAGATCGGCGTCGCGATCGCCCCGGGCTCGACGAGCGTGACGTGGATGCCCGACCCGCGAAGCTCGCGACGCAGCGAATCGCTCAGCGCCTCGAGCGCGAACTTGGACGCCGAGTACGGGCCGTAGAGCGGCAGCGCGACGCGCCCGGCGATCGAGGAGATGTTCACGATCCGGCCCCGGGAGGTGCGCAGCGCCGGGAGGCAGGCCTGCGATGACCGCGAGCTGGGCGATCACGTTGACCTCGAGTTGGCGGCGGAGCTCGTCGATCGGCATGAACTCGAGCGGGCCGCTGATCGCGATCCCGGCGTTGTTGACGAGCGCGTCGAGCCGGCTGAGGTCGAGCGCGGCGATGTCCTCCGCGTTCGTGATGTCCAGCTGGACCGGGCGCACCGTCGGCCCGAGCGCCTCCCCCGCGGCCGTGTTGCGCACACCGGCCAGGACCGTGGCGCCGAGCTCGGCGAGCATCAGGGCGGTCGTACGGCCGATGCCGGTGGAGGCGCCGGTCACCAGCACGGTCCGGCCGTCGAGCGCGGGCATCTGGGCGAGCCTATTGAATGTCGGGCGTGCTGTTCGCCGAGCTTGCCGCCGCCACCGAGGATGTCCGCGCCCTGTCCGGCCGCAAGGACAAGGTCGCGCGGCTCGCGGCGGCGCTGGGCGAACTCGCGGTCGAGGAGCGCGCCGCGGGTGCCGGCTACCTCGCGGGAGCGCCGCGTCAGCGGGTGCTCGGCGTCGGCTGGGCGGCGCTGAAGGAGCTGCCGCCGGCCGCTACGGCTCCGTCGCTTTCGGTGTTCGAGGTCGACGCGGCGTTCGAGTCGCTGGCGGGCTTGAGCGGCGCCGGGTCCCAGGCCGCGCGACGTGAGCTGCTGACCGCGCTGCTCTCGCGCGCGACCGCGTCCGAGCAGGGCTTCCTGCGCGCCTTGATCCTCGGCGACCTGCGCCAGGGCGCGCTGACCGCGGTCGTCGGCGATGCGGTCGCGAAGGCCGCCGAGGTTCCGGTGGCGGCGGTGCGGCGAGCACTGATGCTGCGCGGCGATCTCGGCGCGGTCGCTTCGGCGGCGCTCGGCGAGGGCGAGCCGGCGCTGGCCGCGTTCCGGCTCGAGGTCGGGCGCCCGATCGCGCCGATGCTGGCCTCGACCGCCCCGGACGTCGAGTCCGCGCTGGCCAGGACCGGGCCCGCCGCGGTCGAGTGGAAGCTCGACGGCGCGCGGATCCAGGTCCATCGCGACGGCGACGACGTGCGGATCTTCACGCGCACGCTCGACGAGGTCACCGCGCGGCTGCCGGAGGTCGTCGAGGCCGCGCGGGCGTTGCCGGGGCGGTCCGTTCGTGCTCGACGGCGAGGCGATCGCGCTGCGCGAGGACGGGCGCCCGCACCCGTTCCAGGTGACGGGCTCGCGGTTCGCGAGCCGCTCCGGGGTGCTGCTGACGCCGATGTTCTTCGACCTCCTGCACCTCGACGGCGAGGATCTGCTCGACCGGCCGGCGTCGGAGCGAGCCGCGGCGTTGTCCGCCCTGGTGCCGGAGCCGTGGCGCGTTCCGCGCGGCGGGCCCGAGATGCTCGAGGCCGCACTCGCCCAGGGGCATGAGGGCGTGGTGGTGAAGGGGCTCGACGCGCCGTACGAGGCCGGCCGGCGCGGTGCCGCGTGGGTCAAGGTCAAGCCCGTCCACACGCTCGATCTGGTCGTGCTGGCCGTCGAGTGGGGCTCGGGACGCCGCCGCGGGAAGCTGAGCAACCTGCACCTCGGCGCGCGCGGCGCCGACGGCGGCTTCGTGATGCTCGGCAAGACGTTCAAGGGCCTGACCGACGCGGTGCTCGAATGGCAGACCGAGGCGCTGCTGGCGCTAGAGGAACGGCGCGACGGGCACGTCGTGTTCGTGCGGCCCGAACTGGTCGTCGAGATCGCGTTCGACGGCGTCCAGACCAGCCCGCGCTATCCAGGCGGCGTGGCGCTGCGGTTCGCGCGCGTCGTCCGCTACCGGCCCGACAAGCCCGCCTCGGAGGCCGACACGCTCGAAGCCGTGCTCGCGATCAGAGGATGATCGTGACGATCAGCACGAGGATCAGGATTGCGGCGGCGATCGCGGCGACCGCGACCGCCTCGGTCCCGACCCTGCGGTTCTGAGCCCCGCGCAACCGCGCGACCCTCGGTTCGAGCGGCGCGAACGTTCGAGCTCGAACGCGAGGTCCGTCAGGGGATCCGCCGGTGTGTCGGTTCGCGCCATCGAGACGAGTGGTACCCGGATTGGCTCGTGCTGCTTGACTGCGCTCGGATGAAGCGGCGGATCGCGGTGGATCTCGGCGTCCTGCGCGACTCCCGCAACCTGCGGCTGCTCGTGATCGGAGAGCTCTTCTCGGGACTGGGGTCGCAGGCGGCGCTGGTCGCGATCCCGTTTCAGATCTACACGCTGACGCACTCGGCGGCGCTGGTCGGGCTGCTCGGAATGGTCGAACTGGTGCCGATCATCATCGGCTCGCTGTTCGGCGGCGCGATCGCGGATCGGATCGAGCGCCGGCGGCTGATGCTGATGGCCGAGACGTCGATCCTGATCTCGGCGTCGGCGCTGGCGGCGATCACGATCGCGGGCGAGCCGCCGGTCGGCCTGATCTTCCTGTTCGCGGCGCTGCTCGCGGGCGGCGCGACCGTCGACAACGTCACGCGGTCGGCGATCGTCCCGGCGCTCGCGGGCGACCGGCTGCGAGCCGCGCTGAGCATCAACTACGGCCTCTACCAGGTGGCCGCGGTCGCGGGACCGGCGCTGGGCGGCCTGATGATCGCCGCGCTCGGCATCGGCTCGGCCTATGCCGCCCAGGCCGCGGGCTTCACGGTCATGATCGGCGTCACGCTCGCGCTCCCCCGCCTCAAACCGGCGCCGACGGAGACCGAGCACCTGCCGATCCTGCAGTCGATCCGCGAGGGCTTTACGTTCGTGCGCGGCCAAGGCGCGCTGATGGGCTCGTTCGCGATCGACCTGATGGCGATGACGTTCGGGATGCCGCGTGCGCTGTTCGCGGTGCTCGCCCTCGACGTCTTCCACGCGGGCGCGACCGGCACCGGCCTGCTCTACGCGTCCGTCTCCGCCGGGGCGGTGGTGGCGGCCCTCACGACCGGCTGGGTCGAGCACGCCCGCCGGCTGGGCCGGATCGTGATCGGCGCGGTGCTCGATCTGGGGCGGGGCGATCGCGGGCGCGGGCCTGATGCCGTCGCTGTGGGGCGCCGCGGCCCTGCTCGCGGTCGCCGGCGCCGCCGACAGCATCAGCGCGGTCTGCCGCTCGATCATCAACCAGTCGGTGACGCCGGAGGCGCTGCGCGGGCGGATGTCGTCGATCTTCACGCTCGTCGTGACGAGCGGGCCGCGGCTCGGAGACCTCGAATCGGGCATCGCGGCCTCGGTGACGACGGCGAGCGTCGCGGTCGTCAGCGGCGGCCTGGCCTGCGTCGCGGGGGTGTTCCTGATCGTCGCGCTGTTCCCGGCGCTCGCGGCCTACGACGGCCGCGAGACGCTGATCACTGCGGGTTCGGCCGGTTCCCGGGCAGCTTGACGACGGTCACGAAGAACTCGTCGATCTGGCGCACGACCTCGATGAAGCGGTTGAAGTCGACCGGCTTGGTCACATACGCGTTGGCGTGCAGGTCGTAGCTGCGCAGGATGTCCTCCTCCGCCTTGGAGGTCGTCAGCACGACCACGGGGATCGAGCGCAGCTCTGGATCGGACTTGATCTCGGCCAGCACCTCACGGCCGTCCTTGCGCGGCAGGTTGAGGTCGAGCAATACGAGATCGGGCCGGTCGGAGCCGGGTGTGCGGAGGTACTCCATCGCCTCGACGCCGTCACCGACGATCTTCAGGCTGTTGCGGACCTTGTTGTGCTCGAACGCTTCCTCGATGAGGACGACGTCGCCCGGGTCGTCCTCCACGAGCAGGACGCTGATGGGCTGGCTGTCGTCGGTCATCGCTTCTCCGGTTGGTCGGTGGGCAAGGTGAAGTAGAAGGTAGAGCCCGTGCCCTCGACGGTCTGCTCGGTGTCGAGCCACATGCGGCCGCCGTGATACTCGACGATCTTGCGGCACATCGCGAGGCCGATGCCGGTCCCCTCGTACTGCGTGCGCGGATGCAGCCGCTGGAAGAGGACGAAGATGCGCTCCTCGTACTCAGAGCTGATTCCGATCCCGTTGTCGGAGCAGCGAAAGCGCCAGAACTCGCCGTCGCGCTCGGCCTCGAACTGGACGACCGGGGCCGCCTCGCCGCGGAACTTGATCGCGTTCGCCAGCAGGTTCTGCAGCACGAGCCGCAGCAGCCCGGCATCGCCGCGGATCGTCGGCAGCGACCCTTCAACGGAGATCTCGGCGCCGCTCTCCTCGATCATCGTCGCAAGATCCGCGCGCACGCTCGTCAAGAGCAGGTCGAGGTCGACATCGGTGTACGGCGTCTCGATCCGTCCGACGCGCGAGAACGACAGCAGGTCGTTGATCAGGTCCTGCATCCGCCGCGCGCCGTCGACGGCGAAGCCGATGTACTGGTCGGCGCGCGCGTCGAGCTGCCCCCCGTAGCGCTGCTGCAGGAGCTGGCAGAAGCTCGCGACCTTGCGCAGCGGCTCCTGCAGGTCGTGCGACGCGACGTAGGCGAACTGCTCGAGCTCGGCGTTGGAGCGTTTGAGGTCCTCTTGCGCGTCGCGTACCGCCGCGAGCTCGGCCACGATCCGCGCACGCATGGCGTCGACGTCCTCGCCCAGGTCGAAGACCTCGCGCGCGCCCGAGCCTTCGATCTCGTGCTCGAAGTCGCCGCGGGCCACGGTCCGTGCACCACCGGCCAGGCGCTGCAGCGGAAGCACGATCTTGCCGCGCAGGATCAAGGCCACCGCGACCACGCTGAGCAGCACGATGATCCCGGTCCCCAGCACCCAGAAGAGCACGATGCCGGCGTTGTGGTCCAACTCACCGCGCGCAGCCTCACGCGCGGTGCTCAGGCGGCCTTGCAGCCGGGAGACGGCGCTGCGGAAGGCGTCGAAGCGCGCCTTGCCGGACGTGACCGTGTCCAGCTGGCGAGCCTGCTCGGGGTCGGAGCGCACCAGTGCGATCGTCGGCTCCGCGTATTCGGTCTGCCACTCACGCGCGGCCTCGGCCACGGCTTCGATCTGCGGGCCGACCTGGCTCACCCCGTCGAGGCGCGACAGGCGATCGAGCTGGGCCAGCGCGGCGTTCGCGTTCCGGCGCCCGTCGATGTAGGGCTGCAGGAACTGCTCCTCGCCCGACAGCGCGTAGCCGCGCACGCCGGTCTCCTGATCGATCAGCGACGCCCGCAGGTCCGACGCGGTGATCGCGGCGGGGCTGAGCCGGTCGGTCAGCCGAACGCGCGCGTCGTTGAGGTTGACCAGCGCGAGCACGCTCGCGACCGTCCCCACCACGCCGACGATGACGAGCAGGACGACGGAGATCGCGAACCACTGGCTCGCGGTCAGCCGCCGACCCCTGCTCACCGGCGCTGCACCAGGAACGCGGCCACGTCGTCGAGCATCGGCCCGCCGTTGAGATCCTCGGCGCGCTCGACGAGCGACGTGACCAGCCCCGGACCGTCATCGCCGCGCAGGTCGAGCTCGCCTTGCACCATCGCCGCGAGCCCTTCCGCTCCCAGCCGCGTCGTGCCGACGCCGGTGTGACCCTCGATCAGCCCGTCGGTGTAGAGCAGCAGCGCCCACCTGGCGGGGAGCGGGTACTCGTGAGCGGCCCAGCGCGCATCGTCGACGACGCCCAGCGGCGGGTCGATCTTCGCCGGCTCGAGCGACTCGATCCCGCCCTCGGACAGCAGCAGCGGCGGCGGGTGCCCGGCCAGCCGGATCGATGCGCGGTCGCGCTCCGGCGCGATCGTGACGACGCAGAGCGTGGTGAACATCCACGAGAAATGCCGCTCGTGCGTGTGGACGACCTGCAGCGTGTCGAGCACCGCGTCCTGATCCAGGCCCGCCAGCACCAGCGCCCGCCAGGCGATCCGCAGGCAGACGCCGAGCGCGGCGGCATCGGGCCCGTGGCCTGAGACGTCGCCGATCACCGCGTGGACGGTGCCGTCGCCGTCCTGGACCGCGTCGTAGAAGTCTCCGCCCAGCAGGGCGCGGCGGCGGCCTGGGCGATAGTGCGCCGTGAGCTGCAACCGCGGGTCCGAGACCAGCGGCGCCGGCAGCAGCCCACGCTCGAGCCGGGCGTTCTCCTCGGCGTGCAGCCGGGCGACCTCGAGTTGCTGGCGCGCCTCGTCGGCGCGCCGGCGCTCGACGGCGTAGCGGACCGCGCGCGCGAGCCCCTGGCCGTCGATCTGGCCTTTGACGAGATAGTCCTGCGCCCCGGCGGTGACGGCCTGGACGCCGCGCCGCTCGTCGTCGAACCCGGTGAGCACGAGTACCGACAGGTCCGGCCGGTCGGCCTTGAGCTTGTGCAGCGCCGTCAGGCCGTGGGCGTCGGGCAGGTCGAGGTCCAGCAGCACGCAGTCGATCGCGTCGAGCCTCTCGCGGCGGGCGCCCGCGAGGGTCTGCGAGCGCACGATCTCGACCAGTGCGCCGGTGACCGCGAACAGCTCCTCGACGAGCAGCGCGTCGCCATCATCGTCCTCGACGAGCAGGATGCGAATCGGTGCTGCGGCCGCCGCAGGGTCGGGCGGAGCCGTGTCGACGGTCTCGGGAGGACTCAAGTCGCTGGCGATCCGCTCCGCACGGAACCTCACTGTACCCACGTCCGTCACGGGGCAAGCACACAAGGTCTCGCGCGGTCGAGGACGCAGTCGCGGTCATGATCGGGGGTGGCACCGGGACGCTCGCCCGGGCGGGATTTGGTGAGGCGTTCCCGGTCACCCCGGGTCACTGGCCGTGGGCGACGTTCGCCGCGAACATCGCCGGCTCGCTGCTGCTGGGTCGGCTCGCGACGCCCGTGGCGGGCGGGCTCTGCGCGGCTCCATCACCAGCACGCCCGCGTTCGGTATATGCGGGAAGGCTCCCGTTCTCACCGTCGTGTCCATAGGATCTCGCGCATGGGCGTTGCCCCGATGTCGTTTCACGACGAGACGCGAGCGGCGCATACGGCTGGCTTTGTTGCGATGGAACCGGTAGGGCGATGACCGGACGACCGCGGACCACGGACGGGTTGGTTGAGCCCACTTCTGGCTTCCGTGCCTCTGCGCAGCGCGCGATCGCGCGCTTGAGCGTCGGTCAGGTCCGCATTCTCGCGATTGCGGCGGGTGGCGCGGTTGGGACGTTGGTACGGGGCGGGACGGCTGAGGCGCTGCCGCACGCGGAGGGGCGCTGGCCGTGGGCGACGTTCATGGTCAATGTGGCGGGGGCCTTCATTCTCGGATGGTTGTTGACCCGACTCGCTGAGCGCGCGGCTCCGAGTCGCAACTGGCGCTTTCTGGCCGGAACGGGGTTCTGCGGGGCGTTGACGACCTTCTCGACGTTCCAACTCGAGACCTTCCACTTCGCTCGCGACGGCGATGTCGGACTCGCGATCGCGTATCCGCTCACCAGCATCGCCGTCGGCTTGGCCGCCGCGGTGACTGGGGTGCTGCTCGCACGGTGGGGACGGCATTGGTGAATGTGCTCGTGTGGATCGGCGTCGCGCTATTCGGCGCGATGGGCGCGGTGTCGCGGTTCCAGGTCGATTCCATGGTGTCACCGCGGCTGCCGGGTGACTTTCCGTTCGGGACGCTGGTCGTGAATCTCACGGGCTCGTTTGGCCTCGGCGTCCTGATCGGCGCAGTGGTGTCGCATCGGGTGACCCTGCTGCTCGCCACGGGGTTTGCGGGCGGCTTCACCACCTTTTCGACGTGGATGGTTGAGACTTTGCGACTCGGTGAGACGGGCGAGGTAGTCCTGCTCCTGCGCAACCTGTGGCTCTCGATGTTCGCCGGGATCGGCTTCGTCGCGGCTGGGTTCTATCTCGGGCAGGCCGTCGGATGATCAGCGCGGGTCTCAAACTCAACGTGTACTTCGGCGAGTCGCTCAACAGCGGCTCACGGATGGCGAACGAGGCCCTGATGGACTGTTTCGCGCGCCACGGCCTGGAGGTCGCGGCCCTGTATCGCGGTATCGAAGGGTTCGGGATCGGCCGCCGTATTCACACGGAGCGCTATCCGGACATCTCGACCGATCTGCCGCTGATCGCCGAGACGATCGACACGCGCGAGCGGATCGAGGCGGTCCTGCCCGAGGTGCACGCAATCGTCGACAAGGGCCTCGTCACGCTCGAGCACTCGTTGGTCGCGATCGGCGACGACGTCCGCGAGGCGGCCTTCCCTGACGGCGCCGGCCACGCCGGCAGGCTCACGGTCTACTGCGGCCGCGGCGAGCGCCACAACGGAATGCCGGCCTACCGCGCCCTCGTCGATCTCCTCCGCCGCCGGGGGGCCAACGGCGCCACCGTGCTGCTGGGCGTGGACGGCATCCTCAACGGCCAGCGCCAGCGTGCGGGCCTCCTGAGCCGCAACGTCAACACACCGACGGCGACGATCGCCGTCGGACCGACGCGAGTGCTGCGCAGGGTGCTGGAGGGCCTCCCCGGTGTGCTCGAGCGGCCCGTCGCCAACTTGGAACGGATCGCCGTCGTCAAGCACGACGGCGATCTGCTCGAACCGCTGCCGCTCATCCACGACTCCGGCTCCGGCGACCCGCCGGTCTGGATGGCGCTACGTGTCTACACACGGCAGTCCGCCCAGGCGAGCGGCGGCGCGATCTACACCACGTTGACGCGGCGACTGCGCGAAGCAGGCGCGGCCGGCATCACCACGGTCCGGGGCGAGTGGGGATTCTCCAGCGATGAACGCCCCTTCGGCGATCGCTTCGGCACCGTGACGAGCCACATGCCCACCTACACGGTCCTCGTCGACCGCCCGAGCAAGATCGCCGAGATCTGGCCGATCATCGACAGGATCACCACGCAGCACGGCGTCGTCACCGCCGCATTCGTCCCCGCGTACCGCGAGCGCGCAGGAGAGGTCATCCGCGGCCACTTAAGCGTGCGCAGTGCCGAGGAAGTCGCACAGCTCTACCGCACGCAGGCGGTATCGCCGTCCCTACAGAGACCCTCACCCATCGCGCCGCACGTATCCGAGCCGCCGAGCCCCGAGGATGTCTGGACGAGCACCCTGGTCGCCGAGATACGCGAGTTCGCCACGGCGCACGACCGCCCGCAACCCCTGGTCCGGGTGACGCTGGCCGACGGCGAGCGATTCTTCCTCGCCGCTGTTGAGGCTCGTCCAGGCGGGGGGTTCGTGACCCTTTACCCCCATCCCGAAAACGCATCGGACCTCATCGCACGAGCAGAAGGCGACGTCCTTGTGCCGCGGTCTGTCGTCGTGCCGCTCGCGAACGTCTACAAAATCGAGATGCTCACCCACGCTCCGCGCGGGACCCGCTCCGACGTCGGCTTTATTCCGCCGCCGCCCCCGTCGAAGCACTAAAGCCGCGGCGCACGAACCTCGTGACCTCGATCGTCGCCGGCCAGGGTCTCGCCTAGCTCGGCCGGCTGCTGGGCGGAGCGGTGTTCCAGCAGCGCCGGGAGGCCGTCGATGGATTCGAGTTGTTGGCCTGCTCGTAGGCGCGCATCGCGTCCGGGCCCTCGACGCGCAGGCGTTTCGCGGTCGAGAGGTCCATGTGCGGGCGCTCGCCCTCGTAGCTCATCAGCGGCACGCCGTAGCCGCAGGAATCCGCGATCCGGGTGACGTTGACGACGATGAACGCGCGCCGCGCCTCAGGCGCGTCGGGCTCGGCGAACCCGACGGCCAGCAGCTCGTCGAACCGCTCCTCGCCCGGGCGGACGTACTCGCCCACGCCGTGCAGGCGCAGGATCCTGGGCGGGCCGTCGAAGGCGCAGAACATCACGCAGATGCGCCCGTTGGCGCGCAGGTGCGCGATCGTCTCGGCGCCGCTGCCGACGATGTCCAGGTAGGCGACGGTGTGGTCGTCGAGCACCCGCAGCGAGCCGATCGGGCCCTTCGGGGAGACGTTGATGTGCCCGTCGTCGCCCGAAGGTGCCGTGCCGACGAAGAACATGGCCTGGCGCGCGATCCATGCCGCCTGGCGCTCGTCGATTCGCTCGTAGACACGGCCCATCGGCCCTGGATATTAGATCGCGTGGTTCGCGCGGATCACGTTCTCGGGGTCCACGCGCGCCTTGACGGCCCGCAGACGCTCGTAGGTGGCCGCGCCGTAGCTGTCGGCCAGCTCGATCGCCTCCTCGGCGAAGTTGAGGTAGTGGCCGGCGCCGAGCCACGGCGCGAGCGCCTGCCTGATCCGGGCCGCGTGGCCGAGCATGAACGCCTCCATGTCGGCGTCGAGGGCCATCCCGACCGCGAACAGCAAGAACTCGCCCTTGACCCCGGCGACGGCGCCGTGGCCGGGCGTCGCGCGGCCCAGCGCGCCGCCGAGCTGGCGCAGCTCGACGATCGCGAGCGGCGAGCCCGAGCCGGGGCCTGAGAGCTCGACGAGCGTCTTGATCGCCTCGGCCGGCAGCTCGCGCACGAGCGCGCTGTCGCTCGCGGACGGCATCGGCTCCTCCGGGTCCTGGTGCAGGCGGACGAGCGACGGCGCCGGGACGACCGCGAACGTGTCGAGCTCCGGGCCGAGGGCGCGCAGCGGCTCGATCACCGCCGGGTCGCCCTGGACGGCGCCGTCGATCAGGACGATCGAACGGCCGCGGATCGGCTCCGGGATCTCCGGCAGCGGCGGCAGCTGCATGATCCGGAAGGACGTGGTCACGTGGTCGGGGGCGTCGACGGCCCACTCGGCCCAGGCCGCCAGCACGCGCTCGGACTCGCTCCAGTCCCACATCATGAAACCGGCGTAGATCTCGCTCACCGGGTAGAGCCGGAACTCGAGTGCGGTGACGACGCCGAAGTTGCCGCCGCCGCCGCGCAGCGCCCAGAAGAGCTCGGCGTCGTGGTCCGCGTCCGCGCGGACGATCTCGCCGTCGGCGGTGACGAGCTCGATCGCGGTCAGGCTGTTGGTCTGCAGGCCGTGGCTGCGGGCGAGCCAGCCCATGCCGCCGCCGAGCGAGTAGCCGGCGACGCCGACGTTGGGCGAGGAGCCGTGCAGGGCGAGCAGCCCGTGCGGGGCGGCCGCGTCGACGACGTCCTCCCAGACGACGCCGGCGCCGACGCGCGCGAGCTGGCGCTCGGCGTCGATCTCGACGCCGCCGAGGCCGGCGGTCTTCAGCAGCACGGTGTCCTCGAGCGAGCCGAGCGGGCCGGCGTTGTGGCCGGTCGACTGCGGAGCGACCCGCAGGCCGGCCGCACGGGCGCGGCGCACGACCTCGGCGACCTCGTTCGCGTCCGCCGGGTAGGCGACGGCGGCGGGCCGCTGGTCGACGGCGAGGTTGAAGGCGCCGCGTGCGGCGTCGTAGCCGTCGTCGCCGGGGAAGGCGATCGCGCCGCCGCAGAGGTCGCGGAGGCCGGTCAGTTCATCGCGAGCGGGATCGATCATCGTCATGGCAGGCACGGTCGCCGACCGGGGTTGCCAAGACGTTGCAGGAAAATTGCAGCTCAGGTTTCGAGGGCGAGCGCCAGCTCCCCCTGAGAGCTCGCTCCGAGCTTGCGCAGCGCGCTGGTGAGCTTGATCTCGATCGCCCGCGGGGTGACGAACAGCTCCTGCGCGATCTCACGCTCCGCGCGGCCCGCCGCGGCGAGCGAGGCCACGCGGCGCTCGGTCGCCGTCAGCGAGCCGACGCCGCGCGGCGTGGCCGAGCCCGGCTCGACGCCGGCGATCAGCATCTCCTTGCGGATCTGGCTCAGCAGGCGCTCGGCGCCACAGACCTCGGCCAGCTCGTGCGCGCGGATCAGCGGCTCGCGCGCGTAGTCCGGGCGCCCCGCGAGCCGGCGGGTGAGGCCGAGCGCGGCGAGCGCCTTGGCCAGCTCCAGCCGCGACGGCGCGCGCGAGACGACCTCCACGGCCTCCTCCAGGCGCTCGAGCCCTTCGGCGCCCTCCAGCAGGCCGAGCACGCGCAGCGAGCGGGCGACGGTCCCGGGCGCGCCCCAGTCGCGTGCGCGGTCGAGCTCCTCGGCGGCGAGCTCGATCGCCTTGCGCTTCATGCCCAGCGCGTCGAGCGCGACCGCGCGCAGCGAGCTCCAGCGGGCCGCCTGCGGGTTGTGGTAGCGGGCGAAGCGCCGCCCGTACTCCTCACCCGCCTCGGCCGCGTCCTCGTAGCGGCCCTCGGCGACCAGCAGCTCCAGGCGGGCGTTGCACCAGTAGCGCGCGCCGTCGGAGAGGCCGCCCCGCTCGGGTCCGCGCATCAGCGTCCGGCGGGCGCCGACCAGGTCGCCGCGCTCGGTCAGACACCACGACAGATGAGCGGCGTTCCATTGCAGCGTGTCGGGCCCGTAGCCCCACATCTCGGCCTGGTCGAAGGCCGCCGTCAGCTCCTCCTCGGCATCGAGCAGGTCGCCGCGCCAGAAGAGCGTGAACCCGCGCCACAGGTACATGCCGGTGACGGCGAACAGGGACCCGCGGCGGTGCGCGTCGAGCATCGCGAAGTCGAAGATCTGCAGCGCCTCGTCGCGGTCGCCGACGATCATCGGCAGCAGCGCCGAGAGCGTCAGCAGGTTGGGATCGCGATCGGACAGCTCTCCGCCCTCGAGCGCGGCGAGCGAGAGCTTCACGACCTCCTCGACGTGCCCGCCGGTGTGGCACCAGTCGAGCGCCGCGACGGCGCCCATCCCCTTCTCGCCCGCCGTTCGCAGCGGCCGGCGGCGGTACTCGTCGGTGATCCGGATCTCCTCCGGGTCCAGCGCGCCGAACGGCACGCCCATCAGCGCGAAGGCCTCCAGCGCAAGCGCCTCGTCGGCCATCTCGGGCGGGAGCTCGCCGGCGGCCTGGCGCGCCACGGCGGCGCCCTCGGCCGGCGACGAGGTGAACAGGAGCGCGCGGCCGAGCGCGTTCGCCGCCCGCACGCGCAGGTGCGGATCGGTCAGCCCGCTGTAGGCCTCGCGCAGGTGCATGGCGGCGTCGGGCCCGCGCGTGAGCGCCTCGACCTCGCCGAGGTCGAGCAAGAGGTGCGGGCGCTTCGCGGCCGGTGCCGGCTCGTCCAGCGCGCGCCGGAGGTAGCCGACGGAGTTGTCGATCGCGCCGCGCGCCATCGCCGCGATGCCCGCCTCGTGCAGCAGGCTCGCGACCTCGGGATCCCCACGCCTCGGCGTGTGCATGAGCTGGCCGGCGATCTGGTCCTGCGCGGCGCCCATCCGCCGCAGGACGCCCGCGGCGCGCGCGTGCAGCAGCTCGCGCTCGCCGAGCGGCAGGCCCTGGTAGACGGCGTCGCGGACCAGCGGGTGCACGAAGCCGGGCGGCGGCTCCGGGCGCAGGATCTCGGCCCGCGCCAGCGCGGCCATCGTCCCCGCCACCTGGGCCTCGTCGAGCCCGGCGACGCCTGCCACGGCGGGAAGATCGGCACCCTCGCCGAGCACGGCGACGGCGCGGGCGACCGCGGACGCCTCGCCGGGCAGTCGGGCCAGCCGCAGCAGCACCGAGCTCGAGACGGCGCGCGAGCCGATCGCGCGCACGACGTCGGCGTGGGCGGCGTCGGGCCGGACCGTGTCGGTCTCCAGCGCGTTGAGCAGCTGGCGCACGAGCAGCGGGTTGCCGCCCGTCGTCCGGTGGCAGGCCTCGCGGAACGCGGCATCGGGCTCGGCGCCCAGACGGCGTGCGACGAGCGCGCCGACGGCCTCCTCGCTCAGCGGCCCCGGACGGACGTGGGCGGTCGCCGGGTCGTTGGCGATCTCGGCCAGCAGCGCGGCATCGGTCGGGGGATCGCCCGTGCGCACGCTGGCGGTGACGAGCACCGGCTGGCCTTCGAGGCGCCGCACGAGATAGGCCAAAAACCGCAGCGACGGACGGTCACACCAGTGCAGATCGTCGATCTCCAGCAGCAGCGGGCGTTCGGCCGCGAGGTTCAGCGTCAGCCAGTAGAGGCCGTGCAGGGCGGCGAAGGAGGCGTCGCCCCCGGTCGGCGGGCCGTCGTCGGGCGAGGCGAACACGACCCGTGCGGCGGCCGCCGCGCCGGCCAGCGCGTTCGGGTCCACCACGACCGCCTCGAACAGCTGGCGGACGACGCCGAACGGGAACTCGCGCTCGAGCTCACCGGCGCGGGCGTTGAGGACGAGCGCGCCGTCGGTGCTCGCGCGGCGGCGGAACTCGGACATCAGGCGCGACTTGCCGATCCCCGGCGGACCTTCGATCAGGACCGCCCGGCCCTCGCCCTCGCCGGCCTCGCGCAGCAGCGTGTCGAGCAGCGCGACCTCGCGGTCGCGCTCGACGAGCGTCGAGCTCGAAGGGCGCGCCGGGGGTGCGGCCGCGGGCCTGGGCGCGGCGACCGGGTCGTCGCGCAGCAGTTGCTCGTGCTGGGCGACGAGCGCGGCGCCGGGCGAGCTGCCGAGCTCCTCGCGCAGGAGGACGCGGATGTCCTCGTAGACGCGCAAGGCCTCGTTGACGTTGCCACGTGCGCGCAGGACCTCCATCAGCGCCGCGCGCGCGGATTCGCGGAACGGCTGGGCCTGGACGGCGGCACGGGCGGCCTGCTCGGCCACCGGCCAGGCCGCGCCGCCGAGCCGCGCGCCGGTGGCGGCGAGCGCCTCCAGCGCCTCGACGCGCAGGTCGGCCAGCTCGCCGCGGCGAGCGTCGATCCAGGGCGCCTCGAGACCGGGCAGCAGGCCGCGCTCGGCGATCTCGGCCGCCTCCTTGGCGGCGTCCCAGGCGTCCTGCGGGTTGCCGGCGTCGAGCGCGAGGCGGGCGTTGGAGAGCAGCCGCGGCGCGGCCTCCCAGTCGATCCAGGCGTCGGGCGGGAGGCGGAGGATCAGCTCGCTGCGGCCTTCGAGCACGCCCGGCCCGAGCGCCTTGCGCAGGCGGCTGAGCGGAGGCGCGAGCAGCGACTCGTAGGCGGGCGGCGCGCCCTTGCCGGACCACAGCGCCTCGGCCAGCTCGTCGCGGCGGACCGGCCGGTCGCGGTTCACGGCGAGATAGGCGAACAGGAGTCGTCCCTGGCGTCCGCGCAGCGTGTCTTCGAGCCTCCGTCCATGGAGCTCCACGATGAGTCGACCGCATAGCTGGATGCGGGTCGCTTCGCCCTCGACCATCACGTGAAATCTATCTATTCCGCACGCGCTTTCCCACCATTCTGGAACCGTTCTGGACTACCGGACGATCCGTCGATACGGTGCGGCGCAGTGCTTCAGGCCGCGTTGGAGGACCATCCGCAGGTCCTCACGAAACCCCACCTGGTTTGCCGCTCCTGCGGCCTGACCGTCGCCACCGATTGCGCCGCCGGCACGGAGCCGTGTCTGGCACCGGTGACCGCCGGCGGCTTCGCGATCGATCAGGCCCAGGTGACCTTCTGGGGTCTCTGCCCCGGCTGCCGGGGTTAGCCCGCGGTCGCCCCCACGCGCGAATCCGCGAGCACCGCCATCGCGGCGTTGCGGCCGTTGAGGGCGATCACGCTGCCGCCCGGATGCGTGGCGGCGCCGCAGAAGTAGAAGCCGTCGATCGGGGTGCGCGGCGTCAGCCGGTGCTCCCACATCTGGTCCGGGGTCACCTCGCCCTGGAAGATGTTGCCGCCGGTGAGGCCGATCCGCTGCTCGATGTCGGGTGGGCCGAGCACCTCGTAGGCCTCGATCTTCGCCTCGAAGCCCGGGGCGAAGCGCTCGATCAGGTCGATGAACTGGCGCGCGACCTCGCTTCTGCGGGTCTCCCAGGTGCCGTGGGAGAGCTCGTACGGCGCGTACTGGCCGAAGACCGAGAGCAGGTGACGATCCTCCGGGGCGGGCGTCTTGTCGTAGCCGGTCTGGATGTAGAGCTCGCCGAAGCCGACGCTCGGCTCGCCGCGGTCACAGGCTTCGAAGGCCTTCTGCGCCTCCTCCAACCCGCCGGTGAGGTCGATCGTGGCCTGTGCCGGCCAGTGGGCGCCGGGCGCCGCGGTCCACTCCGGGAGCGAGGTCAGCGCGGCGTTGAACTTCACGACGGGGCTGCGGACCTTCCACGCCTCGAGCCGGTCGCGGTAGGCGTCGGGGACCTCGGTCAGCAGGTCCAGCGCGACCTTCGGGTCGGCGTTGCAGAGGATCGTGCGGGCGCGGAGGAACGTGCCGTCCTCGAGCCGCACGCCCTGGCCCGGGATGATCTCGGCGACGGGGACACCGGTCGCGAGCTGGGCTCCGGCCTCCCTGGCCGCGTCGGCGATCGCGAAGCTGATCATCCCCATGCCGCCCTTGACATAGCCCCAGACGGGGCCCTGGCCCTCGAGGTCGCCCTGGTAGTGCATCAGCTTGATCGAGGCCGTCCCGTGGTCCTTGGGGCCGCCGTAGGCCGCGATCACGCCCTGGCCGAAGAGCGCGTCCTTGAGCCGCTGGTCGGTGAGGTAGTCGTCGAGCACCTCGGAGATCGAGGCGTCGAAGACGACGTCGAGCATCGTCTGCTCGCCGTGCAGGAGGTCCTCGATCTCCTCACGGCTCGGGGTCTCGCCGACCCAGGTGTCGCGGCCGCGGGTGCGCAGGCGCCGGCGGATCTCGTCGAAGAGGTGCTCGTAGGCCCAGTAGCCGTCGATGTCGACCTTGGAGACGTTCAGCGCCTCCAGATTGGCCTGGGTCTTGGCGTCGTCGAGCCACTGGCCGAAGCTCGTGCCGTCCTCGAACGGGACCCACAGGTTGGGGTCGGCGATGTAGCACTCGAAGCCGCGTTGCTTGAGCCGCAGCTCCTTGATGACCAGCTCGTCGAGCAGGCCGACGACGTAGGCGCAGGGGCTGACGCTGTAGCCCTGGTTCTCGAACGGGCGCTCGAGCGTGCATGCGCCGCCGAGCCGCTCGCGCCGCTCCAGGACCAGGACCTTCTGCCCCGCCTTGGCCAGGTAGGCCGCCGCGGTCAGCCCGTTGTGGCCGCCGCCGACGATCACCGCGTCCCACGTCGTTCGCGCCAGCTCCCTGATCGGCGCCGGCAGCCCGACCTCGCCCAGCTTCGCCGCGATCTCGTTCATCGGTGGATCTCCTCTTGGGCCAATGCGTCGACCGCCACGGCTGTGTCCGCGGAGACGATCACGGGGTTGAGCTCGATCAGGGCGAGCGGGAGGGTCTGCAGGGTTTGGGCGAGGCGGGCGATCGGCTGCGGGGCGATCGGCGTGCGAAGCGTGGCGAGTGCCTCGGCGATCCGGGCTTCGGACGCCGGGAGCGGGATCACGGCGACGTCGTCGAGCGCCTCGGTGTGGACGCCGCCCGCGCCGATGACGAGCACCGGCACGAGGCCGTCGCGGCGGATCGCCAGCAGCACCTCGGTGCCGCGCGGTGCCATCCGTTCGACGAGCGTCGGCGGCCCGAGGCGCCGCTCGGCCTCCTTGACGCTGCGTTCGTCGTTGAGGTCGAGGATCACGCCGCCGTCGCGGGCCTTGTGCGTCACGCCGAGGCGCTTGATCGCGACCGGGCCGTCGAGCTCCCGCCAGGTGGCGACGGCGTCGTCGGTCACGCGACCTCGGGGGACGTCGATCCCGTTGGCCCGCAGGAGCGCCTTGGTCTCGGCCTCGCCGAGCATCTCGCCGCCGTCGGTGCGTTTCGCGAGCCGCCGCGGTCGGCGGAGCCGGCGCATCACGCGGATGCCGCTTCGCAGGCCGGCGATCGCGCCGTCGGAGACGAGCTCCGGCAGGGTCGAGGCGACGGTCACGTCGTGGGTCTGGGCCGCCGTCTTGACCGCCGCGAGCACCGCCGCCCAGTCCTCGCCCGCGACCGCCTCGTCGTAGAGCACCAGCACGCGGCCGACGCTCGGGTCGGTTGCCAGGACCTCGATCAGCTCGGTCAGCTTCTCCGGCTCGTCCCAGAGCAGTGACGTGTAGTCGAGCGGGTTGGCCGCGGTGGCGGCGGCGGGCAGGATCGCCTCGAGCCGTCGCGCTGTCCCGGGCGCGAGCGTGGGCACAGACACGCCGAGCTCGGCCGCGAGGTCGGCGGCGACCGCCGAGTCGCCCCCGGAGCAGGTCATGATCGCCACGCCTGCCGCCCCGCGTCTCGTCGTCCCCGTGCGCCTCGCGGCGAGCGCCTTCGCCAGTTCCAGCAGGTCGTGCGGGTCCTCCGCCCACGCCGCTCCGAGCTCCTCGAACATCGCCCTGAAGACCCTTTGGTCACCGGCCAGCGCGCCCGTGTGCGCCACCGCCGCGGCGGCGCCGGCGCGGGAGCGGCCCGCCTTCAGGACGGCGACGCCGATCCCGGCGTCCGCGGCCTTCTCCAGCGCCGCACACCAGCGCGCGCCGTCGCCGTCGGCCTCCAGATAGAGCGCGACCGAGCGCACCCCGTCGCGCTCGGTGAGCGCCTCGAGGAAGTCCGTCGCGTCGAGCACCGCCTGGTTGCCGCACGAGACGACGGTGTGCAGGCGCAGCCCGCGACGCGAGGCCAACGCGTTGACGGCGACGTTGCCGGATTGCGAGATCAGGGCGACCGGCCCGGGTTCGCGCGGCGCGATCGTGTCGCCCCAGAGCGCGACGCGATCGGGCAGCGAGACGATCCCGTTGCCGTTGGGCCCGCATACCGGCAGCCCGTTCGCCGCGACCGCGAGCGCGTCCTGCAGGTCGGTCTCCCGGGCCTCCGCGAACCCGGCCGCGAACACGACCGCCCCGCCGCACCCGAGCGCGCTCGCCCGTGCGACGACGTCCGGCGCGTCCCCCGCCGGAATCGCGACCACGACCGCGTCCGGCGCCTCCGGCAGCTCCTCCAGCGCCGGATAGCAGCGCACCCCGTGCACCGACGCCCGCCCGGGATTGACCGCGAACGTCCGTCCCGGATACCCCAGCCGGGCGAGGTTGAGGAGCGCCTCACCGCCGTAGGACCCGGGTCGTTCCGAGGCTCCCACGACCGCGATCGAACCCGGCCGCAGTAAAGGGGTCAGACCCCTACCTCGGGCCGCGCTGACGAAATCTGCGCCGCCGCGACTCAAGGGGTCAGACCCCAGAGCAGTGGTTGGACGCCGCGGCGTTCGAGCGCGCGGGCGATGATCAGGCGCTGGATCTCGCTGGTGCCCTCCCAGATGCGGTCCACGCGCAGTTCGCGCCAGAAGCGCTCGGCGACGTTGATGCGCGTGTAGCCGCGGCCGCCGAAGATCTGCAGGCAGCGGTCGGCGCAGCGGTTCGCGGCCTCCGAGACGAAGAGCTTGGCCATCGACGCCTTGGCGTGGACGAGCTTGGGATCGGCGGCCTCGTCGGCGAGGCGGGCGACCTCGAGGCCCAGCAGGCGGCCCGCGGCCGCGTCGGCGGCGGAGTCCGCCAGCGGGAAGGCGACACCCTGGTGGTCGATGATCCGCGCGCCGCCCTGTTCGCGGGCGATCGCCCAGGCGGTCGTCTCCTCGAGCAGGCGCAGCATCGCGCCGCACCCGCGCGCCGCGATCCCGAGCCGCTCCTCGGCGAACCAGGCCCGCTGCAGGTCGTCGCCCCCGCCGACGCCGCCGATCACCGCGGTGTCGGGGACCTCGACGCCCTCGAAGCGCAGCGTCGGGTGCCCGTGCGGATAGTTGTGGGTGAAGGGCGGGTCGTCGACGACGCGGATGCCGGCGACGATCGGACTCGACGAGGAACAGCGTCGGCGCGCCCTCGGCCAGCGCCATCACGATGTAGACGGCCGCGACGTCGCCGTAGGTCACGAACCACTTCTCGCCGTCGAGCCGCCAGCCGCCGTCGATCCTGGTCGCGGTCGTCGCGATGCCCGACGGATCGGAGCCGGCGTGCTCCTCCGTCACGGCGTAGGCATCGTGCAGCTCGCCCCGCAGCGCGGGCCGCAGCCAGCGGTCGATCTGCTCCGGCGAGCCGTGCGCGAGCACGTTGTAGGCGGTCGGGATGTGCCAGGAGAGCGCGTTCGTCGAGCGGCCGAACTGCTCCTCGACGAGGAACCACTCGACGTGGGTCCACCCCTGTCCCCCGTGCTCGCGCGAGTGCAATCCCCCCGAGATCTCGCGGGCGAGCGCTTCGCGGCGGATCAGTGCGACGTCGTCGGCGGTGATCCGCCCAAGTTCGGCGTCGACCTCGCGCGGGATCAGGATCTCGTCGACGAAGGCCTTGGCCCGTTCTCCTGGAGTCATGGGGGCGTGCCTATATGGTCCGGAGCGTGGAAGAGAGCCGAGCGGCCGCGCGGGCGAGTGCCCGTGCCCGAATCCTTGATGCCGCGGTGAAGCTGATCGCGCGCGAGGGGATCAACGATGTCCGGATCGCGCGCATCGCGATGGAGGCCGGGGTCTCGCCTTCGCTGCTGCACTACCACTTCGCCTCCCGCGACGCGCTGCTGGCCGAGGCCCTGGAGCACTCCTACGAGCTGGCCGGGACGATCCGCATCGGCCCCGACGACGAGCCGCTGCCCGCCGCCGCGCGCCTGCAGTCGATGATCGACCAGTGCCTGCCGGCGCCGGGCTCGCTGCGCGACGACTGGCTGCTGTGGGTCGAGCTCTGGCTGCACGCCGCGCGCCGGCCGGAGCTGCGCCCGACGGCCGCGAAGCTCTACGCGCGCATGCACACGTGGTTCGCGGAGACGATCGCCGAGGGGGTCGAGAGCGGCGAGTTCACCGTCGCCGATCCCGGCCAGACCGTCGACCGCCTGCTGGCGCTGATCGACGGCTACGGCATCCGCGCGCTGGCCGACGATCCGGCGATGCCGATCGAGCGAGCGCGCAACGAGATCTGGGCCGCGGTCGCCGCGGACCTCGGCGTCGCGGGCTGACACGCGCGGCGCGGGCGCGGGACGCGGTTGCGCGGCCCTCATCGCGCGAGCTCCGCGCGCTCGTCCGCCGTCAGCGCGCGGCCCGGGACCTCGAGCGTCGTCGCGGCCTCGACCGCGACGCCGTGCTCGTCCGTCGACACCGTCTCGCGGGTCCGGAAGCTCGCCCGGCCGACCGCGTCGAGCGTGCACGTCACGGTCACCGTGTCGCGCCGCAGCGGGCGGCGATAGCCGACGGCGACGTGCGTGACCACGGCGTCCGGGACGCGCGCGCCGAGCCACAGCGAGCGCGCCTCCTCCAGGAACGTGAAGAGCACCGCGGGGTCGACGTGGCCGTGGGCGTCGAGGTCGCGTGCGCGGATCTCGATCCGGGTCGTGTGGACGCGGGCGGCGACCGGCAACGGCAGCGGCGGCGGCGGAGCGGGCAGCGACACGCCCAGCTCGAGCTCGGCGAGCCGGCGTGCCCAGGCCGCCGCGCGCCCGGGTGGCACGTCCTCGCCGTGGACGGTGGTGTGCAGGCCGATCCCGTCGATCACGGCGACGAGCCGCGCCGCCGTGTCCTGCGGATCGGCGCACTCCCAGCGTCCCTGGCGCACGCCGTCGGTGAGGACCTCGGCGAGCACCGCGCGCCAGCCGACGTCGAAGCGCCCGAGCGTGTCGCGCACGACCGGCGAATGGACCGACTCGCCCCACGCGTCGACCCACAGCCGCCAGCTCTCCGTATCCGCCCATTCGGACTGGTCCAGATAGGCCGCAAGCCGCTCGGCCGGGTCCTCGTAGCGCCGCGAGATCGCCTCCAGCGCCGCCAGATCCTCGCGCGCGGCGGCCGCGAAGGCCTCGGCGACCACCTCGTCCTTGGACCCGAAGTGGTAGTTCAACAGCCCCAGCGAAGCGCCCGCCTCACGCGTGATCGTGCCGACGGTCGCGCCCGAGAAGCCGTCGCGCCCGATCACCCGCCGCGCCGCGGTGACCAGCTCCTCGCGCCGCCTCACGCGTCCTCCTCGAGCACGCGCAGGCACTCGAAGGGCAGGTGCACGCAGACCGGATCGCCGGAGGCATGCTCGAGCGCGGAGCCGTCATTGGGGATGTCGCAGCGCACCAGCGCGCCGCTGGCCAACCGCACGCGCACGTCCTGGTGAAAGCCCATGTAGACGACGGCCTCGACCATGCCCGGCAGGCGGTTCTCGCCGCCGCTGCCGTGCGGTTCGAGCTTCACGCGCTCCGGCCGGATCATCGCCAGCGCGTCGCCGGTGCGGCCGTCGACGTCCGCGCGCAAGGAGAACTCCCCGATCCTCAGCCCGCCGTCCGCGACGACCGCCGGGATCAGGTTCGAGGCACCGAGGAAGTTGGCCACGAATGCGGTCGCCGGCTGCTCGTAGAGCTCGCGCGGCTCGCCGCACTGCTCGACGCGCCCGCGGCGCATGACGGCGACCCGGTCGCTCATCGTCAGCGCCTCGTCCTGGTCGTGGGTGACGTAGACGAACGTGATCCCGAGCGTCTCCTGGATCCGCTTGAGCTCGACCTGCAGGTCCACGCGCAAGCGCGCGTCCAGCGCGCCCAGCGGCTCGTCGAGCAGCAGCACCGGAGGCGCCAGGACGATCGCCCGCGCCAACGCCACGCGCTGCTGCTGGCCGCCGGAGAGCTGGTTCGGCCGCCGCGCGGCGAGCCCGCCGAGCTGGACCATCTCCATCGCCTCGCCCACGCGGCGTGCCGTGTCCGCCTTGCCGATCTTCTGGTAGCGCAGGCCGAAGGCGACGTTCTCGGCCACGGTCATGTGCGGGAACAGCGCGTAGCTCTGGAAGACCGTGTTGACCGGGCGCTTGTGCGGCGGCTTGGTCGACATGTCGACGCCGTCGAGCTTGATCGCGCCGGAGTCGAGCTTCTCGAAGCCGGCGATCAGCCGCAGCGTCGACGTCTTCCCGCAGCCCGACGGGCCGAGCATCGTGAAGAACTCGCCACCCGGCATGTGCAGGTCGATGCCGTCCACGGCGACGACATCGCCGTAGCGCTTGACCAACTGGTCGAGATCGATCTGCCCTCGGCTCATTGCGCCGCTCCCGCCGCGAAGGTGCTGACATCCGTCTCCTGGCCGCGCGAGAGCCGCCGGAACACCAGCCACGTGAGTGCCAGGGCGAGCAGCGAGAACACCAGCATCACCGTGGCCAGCGCGTTCAAGGCGGGGGTCGGCGCCGCGCGCGCCGTCGCGTAGATGCGCATCGGCACGGTCGTGGTGTCCGCCCCTGACGCCATGTACTGGGCGACGACGAAGTCGTCGATGCTCAAGGCGAAGGTGCTGAGCAGGGCGGCCGCGATCGCGGGCGCCAGCAGCGGCAGCAGCACGCGCCGCATGACCTCCCACTGCGGCGCGCCGAGATCGGCCGCCGCCTCCTCCACGTCGCGCCCGATCATCACCAGCCGCCCGCGGACGATCAGCACGACCCACGAGATCGAGAACGTGACGTGCCCGATCACCTGCGCGGTCGTGCCCAGCCCGATGAAGGCGAAGGCCGAGGTGAAGAGCAGGAACAGGCCGACGGCGAAGACCAGCTCCGGCGTGACCAGCGGCAGCAGCATGAACACGTTCGAGACGCCCGCGCCGCGGCCGCGCCAGCGCTGCAGCCCGATCGCCAGCGCCGTACCGAGCGGCGTCGCGATCAGCATCGCCAGCGCGGCGAGGACCAGCGAGTGCTCCAGCGCCGCCGACAGCGTCGGATCGTTGCGCACCGAGAGCACCGGATCCGTCCAGAACCAGCGCAGCGACCAGCCCTGCGCCGACGACCGTGAGCGCCCCTCGTTGAACGCGAAGCGGATGGCCAGCAGCACCGGCAGCAGCGACCACGCGACGTAGACCCAGGTGATCACCGGGCAGGACGCGGATCCGTCTCACGCGGGTGTTTCCTCCCGCCGCAGCGTGCGCAGGTAATAGAGCATGAAGACGAGCAGGAACGCGGCCAGCAACAGCGTCAGCGCCGCACCGAGCGCCTTGTCCGGCCCGCCCTGCACGTAGTTGTTGATCGTGTTGCCGAGCATCGCCGTCTTCGGCGAACCGGAGATCAGGTCGGGCGTGTAGTAGTCGCCGAACATCGGCAGCGCGATCAGCACGATCCCGCCGAGCGTCCCCGCCTTGGTGAGCGGCAGCACCACGCGCCGGAACGCGCCGGCGGGCGTCGCGCCGAGGTCGCGCGCGGCCTCGATCAACCGCTGGTCGAGCCGGTCCAGCGACGCGTAGAGCGGCAGGATCAGGTACGGCACGTAGCCGTAGACGAGCCCCAGGATCACCGCGATCGGCTGCCCGCCGAGCCAGTCCTTGCCGTCGAGCAGGCCGATCGTGGCGAACAGCGAGTCGATCGAGAGGGCGCGCAGGACCCGCGTCGCGTACCCGTTGGCGTCGAGCAGGTTGGTCCACGCGAACATCCGCATCAGGTACGAGATCCAGAACGGGGCGACGAGCAGGATCAGCAGCAGCGCCTTCGTCCGCCCGCGCGCCTGGCGCGAGACGTAGTAGGCGACCGGATAGCCGATCGCCAGCGAGAGCAGGACCGCGACGACGACGTAGAACAGCGTGCGGATGAAGACGCCCCACGTGCGCCCGCCGGGCAGCACGTCGTCGATCGCCTTCAGCATGTAGCCGACGTTCCATTCCAGCGGGTTCCAGTGCGGGATCGGCTCGTAGAGATCGCTGACGTTGCCGAACCCCACCGCGACGATCGCGTAGAACGCGACGAGGAAGAACGCGGCCAGCCACGCCATCCCCGGCAACGCCAGAAAGGCCCACGCGCGTTTCATCAGCCGTTGCGGAACGCGTCCCAGTTCTGGTCCCAGAGCCGGCGGCCGCCCGCCGTCAGGGACAGGTACGCGTTGCCGTTGGCGTAGTCCTCACGCGTGACGATGCAGTTGCGCAGGTTCTCGGGCAGCACCTGCTGCTCGAACAGCGCATTGGCGTCGATCTTCGTGATCGGAGGCTGGTAGCCGACATAGCCGACGAAGTTCTCCAGCGCGACCTTCGGGTCGAGCATGTAGTTGATGAACTTCTGGGCCATGATCGGCTTCTCGGCCTCGGCGCCGACACACATGCAGTCGTTGAAGACCGGCCCGCCCGCCTGCTGGAACCAGTACGACAACACGTCCGCGCTGGTGCCCTCGGGCAGGTAGGAGATGACCGCGTTGAGCATGTCTCCCGACCACACCTGGTTGAGCCACATGCGTGCGGCGGGCAGCGTCTCGTAACCGGTGATCGTCACCTTCACGCGCGCGATCTCGTTGAGTTCCTTGAGATCCTCGGAGGCGCGCTTGAGCAGCACCGGGTCCTCGGTGTTGAGGTTGCTCACGCCGCGGTACATCAGCGCCATCCCCAGCGCCTCGCGGGAGTCGTCGAGCACGCCGACGTGGCCGCGGAACGGCTCGGACTTCCAGAAGGACGACCAGCCGAGCCGGGCCGGGTCGAAGTCTCCGAGCTTGTCGTTGCGCCAGCCGATCCCGGTCGTGTAGAGCGTGTACGGGACGCTGTAGCGCGGGCCGACGTCGTAGAACGGGCTCTGCAGCTCGGGCCAGACCTCGGTCTCGAGGTTCGGGACGAGGTCGAGGTTCAACGGCTGCACCAGCCGCCGCCCGACCAGCCGCGACAGGTGATCGGGCGCGGTGAAGATGACGTCGAACCTCAGCCGGCCGGTCGAGAGCTTCGTGAACGCCTCGTCGAGCGAGTTGAACGTCGTGACCCGGACGCTCACGTTCTCCTGCTTGCCGAAGGCCTTGATGACCTCCGGGTTCAGGTAGTCGGCGTAGTTGTAGACCTGCAGCTCGCCGCCGGTCTCGGCCTTGCCGGCCTTCACCGCCTCGCCGATCCTGGGCAGGGTGACCGGGTAGTCGCGGCGCGCGAGCGGGATGCCCGAGCCGTCGACCGGGCCGCCCGCCGTCGGGTCGCCCATGATGCCGTCGCCGCTCGAGCCCTCCGCGGTGGCGACCGGCGTGGTCGTGTTCTCGCAGCCTGTCAGGCCCGCCCCGGCGAGCAGTACGCCGGCTCCCGCGAGCAGCTTCCTCCGCGACAGTCCTGAAGGATCGTTCAAGACGACTCGATCCTGATCCTTGGTTTCCGGTCTGTCAAGCCCGGCTGAAGGCCTTGAACACCCGTTCAGGTCGGCGCCGCTTGCGATCCTTCAGTACGCGCTGCGCCGCGTTGTGCCCGGCGGCCGCGATCACGCCGCCTCCCGGATGGGTGCCGGCGCCGCACAGGTAGAGCCCGCCGACGGGCGTCGCGTAGCGCGCGAGCAGCGGTGACGGGCGCATGAACGCCATCTGGTCCAGGCCCTGCTCGCCCTGGAAGATCGACCCGCCGACGAGCCCGAAGATCCGCTCCAGGTCCGGT
Organism: uncultured Solirubrobacteraceae bacterium; assembly: GCA_963848475.1. GTDB lineage: Bacteria > Actinomycetota > Thermoleophilia > Solirubrobacterales > Solirubrobacteraceae > Solirubrobacter. The sequence goes on from CAWKDW010000021.1 coordinate 546,600, forward strand.
GGCGCGAGCACCTCGTAGTGGATCACGGCGTCGGCGACGTTCGGGGCGTAGCGGCTGATGATGTCCAGACAGCGCTGCGCGTACGCCTCGCGCGCACCCTCGGGCCAGCCCGCCTCGTCATGCGGGCCGTACTGGGTGAACATCGTCATCACGGTCGTGCCGTCGTCGGTCAGCGAGGGGTCGATCGCGGTCGGCACCTCGACCTCGATGTAGGGACCTTCGGCGGGCTTGCCGAGCGTCGCGTCCTGCCAGGCCCGCTCGAGGTAGTCGATCGACGGGCAGATGGCCAGGCTCGTGTGCAGCAGTGCCTCGTGCTCGAAGCGGGGTCGCTCGGACAGGATCCAGTTGACCTTGACCGAGCCGCCGCGGGAGCGGTAGCGCTGCATGTCGACGACGACCTCCTCGGGGAAGTGCTCGCCGCCGACGAGGTCCAGCACGGTCGTCTTCGGGTGCGCGCCCGACATCACGATGGGAGCGGTGATCGACTCCCCGCCGGCCAGTGTCACGCCGGTCACGCGGCCGCCGCTGACGTCGATCGACGTCACCGCCGCATCGGTGCGGATGTTCGCGCCGAACGCCCTTGCGCTGGCCGCGATCGCCTCGGAGATCGCCCCCATCCCGCCCTTCACGTGCCCCCAGGCGCCGCCGACGCCGTCGAGCTCGCCGAGCTCGTGGTGCAGCAGGTTGTACGCCGTGCCGGGCGTGCGCGGGCCGGCCCAGACGCCGACCACGCCGGTCGAGGCGTACGCGCCCTTCAAGGCATCGTTCTCGAACCAGTCGTCGAGCAGGTCGCCGACCGACATCGTCATCACGCGGTAGAGGTCCTGCAGGCCGCGCCGGCTCAGGCCCGCGGCTCGGCCCGCCTCGCGCAGCAACTCCAGCACGTCGCCGGGGTGGCGCGAGCCGAGCGCCGGCGGTGGGCGCAGCATCATCGGGCGCAGGACGTCGGCGACGCGCTCCATCATCGCGTCGAACGCGGGCATCGCCGCGGCGTCCTTCGGGGAGACCTGGGCGACCGACGCGCGCGCCTTGGCCTCGTCGTTGTGGAACAGGATCGGCGTGCCGTCGGCGGCGAAGGTCGCGAACGGCGGGTCGAGCGGGATCGGGTCGTAGCCGAAGCGCTTGAGTTCGAGGTCCTGGACCACCTGGGGCCGGAGCATCGACACCACGTATGACGCGCGCGAGACGCGCTGGCCGGGCCAGACCTCCTCGGTCACGCACGCGCCGCCGAGCAGTCCGCGGCGTTCCAGCACGCTCACCCGCAGCCCCGCGCGTGCGAGATAGGCGGCGGCGGTGAGCCCGTTGTGGCCGCCGCCGACGATGATCGCGTCGAAGTCCGTAGGGCTCATTGCAGTGCCTCCAGGTAGCGCTCGGCGACCATCACGTCGAACGTGTGCACGTCGTCCTCCTGCGTCGTGTAGCGCCCGGAGACGAACGAGGGCGACGTCATCCCGCGCTGGGTGAGCGCGCAGACGGTCCAGTCCTCGCGGTTGACCTGGTCCCAGAACTCGACCGCGTCGGTCGGGTCGAAGTTCTCGGCGGCGATCGCCTCGGGCTCGAAGTACCACTCGCAGATGACCTCGGTGCGGTCGGGCGCCTTCGGCCACAGCGTGTGCAGCATCACGTAGTCCGGGTGCAGCGAGACCAGCGTGTTGGGGAAGATCAGGAAGTAGAGGATCGAGCGCAGGTCGACGCCGGCGATCGGCTTGCGCCCATGGCCGCCGTCGGTCGCCATCGTCTCGACGCCCTCGGCCAGCGTCATCGAGCCGCCGCACCAGGCGCCCGAGCCCTCGATCGTCTCGCCGCTGAGGTAGTGCGAGAGCCGGTTGAGCTCCGGATGCACGCCTGGGCAGTGCAGGCACTCGCTGTAGTTCTCGGCGATCGCCTTCCAGTTGGCGTCGACGTCGTAGACGACGCGCGCGCCGCGCTGCAACTCGGGGAGGCGGTACTGCGTGAGCAGGTCGGCGAGATCGCCGACGTGCTCCTTCGGCGGCGGCGCGTCACCCGCGAGATCGAGCAGCACGAGGCCGTCGACCACCGCCAGGCGGACCTCGTGCAGCGAGAAGCACTTCGGGTCGAAATCGACCAGGCCGTCGGTGAACGGCGCGCTGCGCAGGCTGCCGTCGAGTCCGTATGTCCACGCGTGATACGGGCACTGGATGCGCCGGACACTGCCCTCGGGCTCCTCGAGCAGCCGGGCGCCGCGGTGGCGGCAGGTGTTCAGGAACGCGCGCGGCAGGCCGTCGTCGTCGCCGATCACGACCACGCTCTCACCGCCGGCATCGAGCGTCAGGTACTTGCCGCGCGACCCGACCTGTTCGATGTGACCGGCGCAGATCCAGCCCCGCCGGAAGAAATTGGCCCGCTCCCACTCCAGCACCGCGGGGTCCGTGAACGCCGCCCCGGGCAGCATCGTGGCCCGCTCCAGCGGCAGGCACGTGCGCTCTACATCCGCGGCGTAGAGCGGAAGTGCGGGGTTCGTGACGGTCATCGCGGCAGGTCCCTCCGGGTCGACTATCCGGACACTATCACCACGCTTGTGCAACTGGCAACAAAGTCAGTTGGGTCGCAGATACCGCAAGTCTGGACGCACGATTGCGTTTGAGGATTGTGTCCAGCGCGCATCCCGAATAAGGACCGCATGTCCCCACTGCTGACAACCCGCCCCTCCATTTCCATCACGCTCCGCCTGCTGCTGGCGTGCATCGTCATGGCGGTCGCGGCCGCGGTCGTCCCGCTGCTGGGTGGCGACGGCCGCTCGAGCGCCGCCGTCCCGGCCTGCCTCGCGCTCGGCATCACCTGCGCGGCGCTGGTGAGCCATCTGCTCTTCGCGTCCACGAAGGCGACGCACGACGGGCGGCTCGCCTGGCTGTCGGTCGGCACGACGCTGGCGCTGATCGGCCTGGCGCTCACCCTGTTCGCGCTGCCGAGCCTGTTCCCCGACGGCGCTCCGGTCGACCAGGGCGCGGACGCGGGCTCCGCGCGCTACCTCCTCTGGCACCTCGCGCTCGTCGCCGCCGCGGCGATCGCGCTTGCCGGCTGGGAACCGAAGCTCCGTTCCCTGCTCATCTTCGGCGGCCTGGGTGTCCTCCTCCTCGCCTGGGCCGCCGTTGCTTCAAACCCGTTCGGCGAACTGGCGTCGAACGACGGGTTCTCCCCCACGATGCGCGCGCTCGTCGCGCTGATCGTGATCGCGCAGGCCGGCGTCGCCGCCCTCTGGTGGCGGCGCGCCGGCGGCGCGATGTCCTGGGCCGATATGTGCGTGATCGCGATGATGTGCCTGTCGGCGCTGGACGCGTTCGCCTACCTCGTCGCCCCGCAGACCTTCGAAGGCGCCTGGTGGGCGAGCCTCGCGCTGCGCGCCGGCCAGTTCGCCGTGCCCGCCGTCGGCCTGCTGCTCGGCTTCATCGCCGTAGCGGAGAAGCTCGGCGAGTTCGAGGACGAGCTGACCTCCAACCTCGTCGCCGAGCGCGAACGCGCACGCGAGCAGCACGAGGCGGCGACATTCGAAGGGCAGCGCCGCGAACGCGTCCGTGCGCGGATGACGCGGCTGATCGGCGGCGACGGGCTCGCCGTGGCGTTCCAGCCGATCGTCGACCTCACCAGCGGCCGCGTCGTGGGCGCCGAGGCCTTGGCGCGCTTCACGGACGCCGACGGTGAGCCGATCCCGACCGAGCGCTGCTTCCTCGACGCGCACGCCGTCGACATGGGCGTCGAGCTCGAGCTGGCGGTCATCCGGCTCGCCCTGAGCTGTCAGGACCGGCTGCCCGAGGGCCGCTACCTCGCGCTGAACGTCTCCCCCGCCGTGTTGGAGGACGACGACCTCGCGTTCCAGATCGCCGCCCACCACAACGACCGCCCGCTCGTGGTCGAGATCACCGAGCACCAGCCGGTCGAGGACTACGTCGCACTCTCAGCGTCGCTGGATCGCCTGCGCGCGATCGGCGTGCGCGTGGCCGTCGACGACGTCGGCTCGGGCTTCGCCTCCTTCCGCCACGTCACGCGCGTGAACCCGGACATCCTCAAGCTCGACCGGACCCTCGTCTGGCGGCATCGACGACGACCCGGTGCGCCAGTCGCTGGCGTCCGCGATCGTCGCGTTCGCCGCCGATGTGGGCGCCGTCGTGGTCTCCGAGGGCATCGAGAACGAGAACGAGCTCTGCTGTCTCAAGGGCCTCGCCGTCGGTTGCGGGCAGGGCTTCTACCTCGCGCGTCCGAACCTCGGCACGATCGACGCCGAGGTCTCCGAGCTCGCCGCTGTCGGCTAGCTTCGGAAGCCGGGCCTCGACCCGTCGACGACCAGCGGGCTGGCCGGCAGGCCGTCCGCGAGTTCAGGGGCGTTGAACGCCGACGGCGCGACGTCGTTGGGGGCGTCCGGGTGAAAGAGCGCCGCGAGCAGCTCGATCTGGCCGCGGCCGACACCGAGCTCGCCCATGCCGCCGCCGTACATCGCAATCCCGTGGGCGTCGCACCACTCGTAGAGCGTGAAGAGCGGCTGCAGCCCGCCGACCCGCGACGGCTTGACGTTGACCGTGCGCGTCGAGCCCACGTCGGCCGGCGTCCGGATCGGAGCGTCGAGCGAGATCCGTTCGCGCACCGGCGCGACGAGCGTCTCGACGCGCGCGAGCTCGTGCGGGTCTTCCAGCAGCGCGTCCGGGAACGCGTCCAGGACGGCGCGGTACATCGCCACCAGCGCGTCCTCGTCCTCGACCTCGAGGCCGTAGCGGCCCTTGAAATCCACCGTCTCGACACACCCCAGCGACGCCAGCTCGCGAGCGATCGAGGGCGTCCAGGCGGGCGCCGCGTCGAGCTTGAAGCCGACCGACGGGTAGCGCTCCACCCGTCCGGAGACCGTCGCCACCGACGGCGGCTCGCCGAGCCCCAGCGAGTTCACGAAGCGCAGCGGCCGCACCGAGCGCCCCACCGCCTCGGCGAGCGACAGCCCGGCCTGCCGCAACGCCAGGTCCAGCGCCGCCGATTCGTACGCCCAGTTGCGCCACTGGCGCGCCATGTCCCACTCAGGCGGCTCGGGCCACTGGTCGAGCGTCGCCAGGTGCTCGCAGAAGCTCGCGAGCGTCCACTCCCCGGACAGCGGCAGCACCGGGCCTGCGACGTGCAGCGCGGCGGGTTCCTCGCCGGGGAACACGTCCTCGCCGATCCCCTCCTCCCCCGCGCCCGTCAGCCGGATCTGCGTCGTCGTGCGCTCGAGGCCGTACAGCGCCTCGCCGTCGAGGCGCTCGAGCGAGTAGGCGTCGATGACGAGCGAGAGCCCGGCGATCCGGTCCCAGAGGTTCGTGTCGGGCACGCGCGAAACCTAGCGCGCCGGCCGGGTACGCGAGTACTGTCGCACCACGGCCACCTCGCGAGCGATATCCGGTCCGTGGCGGCGCGCGCTGCTCCCCGTCGGTCTGTTGACCGGGGTCTGGGGCACCGCGGACGCGCTCGCGCGAACAGTCGCTTGACACGACGACGTTCCTGGACCTGCTCACCGCGTGGTCGTTCCTCGCGAGCGGACTCGTCGCGCGGGCGAGACGACCGGAGAACCGGGTCGGCGTGTGGATGTACACGATCGGGATGCTGCGCTTCGCGGGCATGCTGATGCGCTCGAGCGAGCAGCCTGTGCTGGTCACGTTCGGCCTCTGGGTGAGCGATCTGTGGCTCGGCGTGCTGATCCTGCTGCTGCTCGCGTTCCCGTACGGCCGGCTCGTCTCGACGTTCGATCGCATCACGGTCGCGGCCGCGGTGATCGTCCTGGGCCCGCTCGAATGGCTGTGGCTGTCGTTCCTGGAGTTCCCGCCCGGCACGCCGCACAACGTGCTCCTGATCGCCGACCGGCCACAGGTGGCGTCCGCGGTCGACTGGGTCCAGCGCGCCTTCCTGGTCGGCACGCTGGTCGCGCTCTCGTGGACCCTCGTGCGGCGCTATCTGCGAGCCAGCGCGCCGTTGCGGCGCGCCCTCTTCCCGGTGCTGATCGGCGCCGCGACCACGTCGATGATCGCCGTCCTGTACTTCCTGGACAAGTTCGAGATCCACCTGGAGGCGCTCGGGTGGCTGACCCTCGCGCTGCTGAGCGCGATCCCGCTCGCCTTCCTCGTCGGCCTGCTGCGCGCGCGCCTCGCCCGCTCGGCGATCGGCGACCTGCTCGTCGACCTCAAGAAGCCCGCCGACCCCGGCGCCCTGCGCGACGCGCTCGCCAGAGCGCTGCGCGACCCCACGCTCGAGCTCGCCTACTGGGTGCCCGAATACGCGGGCTACGTCGGCACCGACGGCGAGCCGGTGGTGCTGCCCGCCGAGGGCAACAGTCGCGTGGCGACCTTGGTCGAACGCGGCGGGACGCGGGTCGCCGCGCTCGTCCACGACGCCTCGCTGCGCGACGAGCCGCAACTGATCGGCGCGGTCACGTCCGCGGCCGGGATCGCGCTCGAGAACGAGCGCCTGCAGGCCGACCTGCGCGCGCGCCTCAGCGATCTGCGGGCATCACGGGCGCGGATCGTCGAGGCGGGCGACGCCGCCCGGCGCAGGCTCGAGCGCGACCTCCACGACGGCGCCCAGCAGCGGCTCGTCTCACTCTCGATCCTGCTGCGGCTGCTCGCCGCCAAGCTCCCGGAGGGCGGCCCCGAGGAGGAGCTGCTGACCACGGCCCGCGCCGAGTTGAGCGCCTCGCTGGGGGAGCTGCGCTCGATCGCGCAGGGGATCCACCCGGCGGTCCTCAGCGATCACGGCCTCCCGGTGGCGCTGGAATCGCTCGCCGCCCGGGCTCCCGTGCGCGTCGGCCTCCACGTCGCGCTCGAGGGGCGGCTGCCCCCGCAGATCGAGGTGGCGGCCTACTACCTCGTCGCCGAGGGCCTGACGAACGTCGCCAAGTACGCCGAGGCGGAGAGCGCGACGATCGACGTCGCGCGCGAGAACGGCACGCTCATCGTCGAGGTCGCCGACGACGGCAAGGGCGGCGCCGACCCGGCGCACGGCTCCGGGCTGCGCGGGCTGGCGGATCGCGTCGAGGCGCTCGACGGCCGCCTGCGAGTGTGGAGCCCGGAGTCCGGAGGGACTAGGCTGCGCGCGGAGATCCCGTGCGCGTAGTCCTTGCCGACGACACGATGCTGCTGCGCGAGGGCGTCGCCCGCCTCCTCGGTGAGGCCGGCTTCGACGTCGTCGGCCAGGCCGGGACGGCCGAGGAACTGGTCGCCCAGGTGAAGGCCACCGCTCCGGACGTTGCGCTCGTGGACCTGCGGATGCCGCCGACGCACACCGACGAGGGCCTGCGCGCGGCGCTCGAGATCCGCGCGGCGCACCCCAAGGTCGGCGTGCTCGTGCTGTCCCAGCACACCGACGTGGGCCTGGCGATGAAGCTCCTGGCCGACGGCGCCGAGGGCGTCGGCTACATGCTCAAGGACCGCGTCGCCGACCTCGAGGACTTCGCCGACGCCATCCGCCGCGTCGCCGCGGGCGGCTCCGCGCTCGATCCGACGATCGTGTCCCAGCTGCTGTCGCGGCGCCGCGCGGCGGGCCCGCTCGACGACATCACCGAGCGCGAGCGCGAGGTGCTCGAGCTGATGGCCGAAGGCCGCTCCAACCAGGGCATCGCCGAGCGCATGGAGATCTCCGAGCGCGGCGTGCAGAAGCACGTGACGAACATCTTCGACAAGCTCGGCATCCCCGCCGGCACCGACGATCACCGCCGAGTGCTGGCGGTCCTCACCTTCCTGCGCGCATAAGCGACCACCGCGGGTGCGCATTTGCGTACCGCGGGACACCGGGAATCCCGTCTGTCCGGCGGAACCGTCTGCTGGGACCGTCATTGGCATGAATACGGTTCTCATCCAGGACGTTCCGAAATCCTCCTCCGCCGTCGTCGAAGCCCACGGCATCGTGCGGCGCTACGGCCAGGGGGAAACCATCGTCAACGCGCTCCGCGGCGTCGATCTCGAGATCGCAGGCGGCCAGCTGACCGCGGTCATGGGCCCGTCGGGGTCCGGCAAGTCGACGCTGATGCACATCCTCGCCGGGCTCGATCGCCCGACCGCCGGCAGCGTGACGATCGCCGGCCAGGACATCACCCAGCTCGGCGACAACGACCTGACGCTGCTGCGGCGCGAGCACATCGGGTTCATCTTCCAGTTCTTCAACCTGCTCCCGATGCTCACGGCGCAGGAGAACGTGGTCCTCCCGCTCTCGCTCGCCGGCGTCAGGCCCGACCACGAGTGGGTGCGCGAGCTGACGGAGAAGGTCGGCCTCACCGAGCGCCTCCGCCACCGGCCGTCCGAGCTCTCCGGCGGCCAGCAGCAGCGCGTGGCGATCGCCCGCGCGCTCGTCTCGAGGCCGACGATCATGTTCGCCGACGAGCCCACCGGCAACCTCGACTCGCGCACCGGCGGCGAGATCCTCACGCTCCTGCGCGACATGGTCTCCGGCCTCGGCCAGACGACCGTGATGGTCACCCACGACGCGCACGCGGCGGCGATCGCCGACCGCGTGCTCTTCCTCGCCGACGGCGAGATCGTGCGCGATCTGGGCCCCTCGTCGGCCCACACGATCCTGGACACCCTCGAGCAGGTCGTAGGCGAAGCCGGTGACGAGCGTCAGCGAGGCCTTGCCCGATGATCAAGGTCGCCTTCAAAGGGCTCGCCGGCCGCAAGGTCCGCGCGCTGCTGACCGCGCTCGCGGTCGTCATCGGCGTGTCGATGGTGAGCGGGACGTTCGTCCTCACCGACACGATGCAGAAGGCCTTCGACGGCATCTTCACGGAGTCCTACGAGTCCACCGACGCCGTCGTCAGCGGACGCCAGCTGGTCGACTTCTCCTCGGGTGGCCGCGCCACCGTCGACGTCAAGCTGCTCGAGAAGGTCAAGTCGCTCCCGTCGGTCGAGGCCGCCTCGGGCAGCCTGATCGACCTCCAGAACAACTCCAACCCGGCCAAGCTGCTCGACAAGAAGGGCGAGATCATCGGCCGCGAGGGCGAGACCCTCGGCGTCGGCTTCGACGAGGCCGGGCGCCAGTTCTCCCCACTCAAGCTCAAGCAGGGCGAGTGGGCGCACGGCGACGGCGAGATCGTCCTCGACGCCGCCACCGCGCGCAAGCAGCACTTCAAGATCGGCGACACCGTCCGCGCGTCCGGCAACGGCCCCGCCGAAGCCCTACACGCTGACCGGGCGTCGCGCAGTTCGGGTCCGTCTCCTCGATCGGCGGCGCCTCGATCGCCGTCTTCGATCTGCCGACGGCGCAGGCGCTCTTCGAGAAGCAGGGCCAGTTCGACTCGATCTCGGTCAAGGCCAAGGAGGGCGTCACGCCCGCCACGCTGGCGAAGGAGATCAAGCCGCTGCTGCCCGCGACGGCCGAGGTCAAGACCGGCGACGCCCAGGCGGCCGCCGACTGCCAAGGACACCAACGAGAGCCTGAAGTTCATCACGTACTTCCTGCTCGGCTTCGGCGCCATCGCGCTGTTCGTGGGCGCATTCGTGATCCTCAACACGCTCTCGATCACCGTCGCCCAGCGCTCGCGTGAGTTCGCGACGCTGCGCACGCTCGGGGCCTCACGTCGTCAGGTGATGCGCTCGGTGGTGCTCGAAGGCCTCGTCGTCGGGCTGCTCGCCTCGGTCCTGGGGCTCGTCCTCGGGCTCGGGATCGCCAAGGGCATGAGCTCGCTGTTCGCCGCGATGGGCGTCGACCTGCCGAAGGCCGGCACGGTGATGGCGACCCGCACGGTCATCGTCAGCATGCTCACGGGCACGATCGTCACGCTCGTCGCCAGCATCGTCCCCGCCCTGCGCGCCACCCGCGTCCCGCCGATCTCGGCGGTGCGCGAGGGCTCCTCGCCGGAAGCGACCGGTCCCGGCCGCAAGCCGTACGCCGGCGTTGCCGTCGTCACAGGCTCGCTCGCACTGATCGCGGCCGGACTGTTCGGCGGCGTCGTGGTGGCGCTGACGTTCTCCGTCGGCGTGCTCGGGCTGTTCGTCGGCATCGCCATGCTCGCCTCGCGCATCGTCAAGCCGCTGGCGTCGGTGGTCGGGTTCCCGGCCGCTCGCCTGGGCGGCGCCCCCGGTCGCCTGGCCCGCGAGAACTCGCTGCGCAACCCGGGTCGCACGGCCTCGACGGCCGCGGCGCTGATGATCGGCCTCGCGCTGGTCACGGTCGTCGCGACGCTCGGAGCCGGCCTTCGCGGCTCCGCCGAGTCAGCGGTCAAGAAGCAGGTCAAGGCCGACTTCGTCGTGACCGCCAAGGACGGCGGCGGCTCGTTCAGCAGCGCCTCCGACGAGGCGCTTCGGGTCCGCCGCGGGCGTCAAGGTCCTCTCGGGCGTGCGCCAGGACACCGGCAAGGTCGCCGGAGCTGAGTCGTCCGTCACCGGCATCGACCCGAAGACGATCGACCACTTCTACACCTACAAGTGGGTCAAGGGCTCGCTCGCCGGGCTCGACAGCGGCGGCGCGCTCGTGACCGAGGGCTTCGCGGACGAGCACGACCTCGAGCTCGGCAGCCCGCTGGTCGTGCAGTCCTCGACCGGCGAGAAGCTCGACCTGCGCGTCGTCGGCATTCACGAGCCGCCGTCGATGGACTCGCTGCTCGGCAACGTCGCGATCGCCCAGAAGGCGTTCGACGGCGCCTTCGCCCGCCCGCAGAACGCGTTCACGTTCGTGGACGGCAGCTCCAGGGCCGAGCTCGGCAAGGCGATGGCCGATTACCCGGACGCGAAGCTCACCACCCAGGCGGAGTTCGTCAAGAGCCGCGCGGATGGCCTGAAGATGATCATGGGCATCCTCTACGTGCTGCTCGGCTTCTCCGTGGTCGTCAGCCTGTTCGGCATGGTCAACACGCTGGTGCTGGCCGTCTACGAGCGCACGCGTGAGCTCGGGATGCTGCGCGCCGTCGGCATGACCCGCCGTCAGGCGCGGCGCATGATCCGCCACGAGAGCATCATCACGGCGCTGATCGGCGCGGCGATGGGCATCCCGCTCGGGATCTTCCTCGCGGCGCTCGTGACCCAGGCGCTGTCGAAGTACGACGTGAGCCTGTCGCTGCCGGTGACCGAACTGGTCGTGTTCACGGTGGTGGCGATCATCGCCGGGGTGCTCGCGGCGGTCATCCCCTCCCGCCGGGCCTCCCGCATCAACGTGCTGGAAGCGCTGCAGTACGAGTAGGACCAGAACCGAGCGGCGGCGATGAGGCGCCGCCGCTCGGTCTGGAGGTTCACTACGGGGTGGTGGTGCTGAGGGTGAAGGTCAGCGTCTTGCTGTACGCGCCGGTGCGGAGCGCGTCAGTCGAGTTGATCAGCTGGCTGAACTGCAGTGCGACGGCGTCGTTGGAGACGGGGCCGTCGTAGGTCAGCAGGTTCAGCGGTGAGGCCGACGAGCCGACGTTGTTGTACGCGGTGCCGGTGTTGGCGGCGTTGCGGGCACGGGCCTGCAGCGGCTGCGGCAGGAAGAACGTGCCGTTGACCAGGTGCCCGGTCGCGAACGCGCTCGGGTCGGCGACGCTCAGCAGCGCGTCACCGGCGGTCGAGATGACGTTGGCCGTGGTGGCCGACTCGTACGTCTTCGTGATGCCGGGCGTGAACGCGCCGAACGTGGCCGGCGTGCCGAGCGTCAGCGACAGCGTGGCCGGCACGGAGCCGCCCGCGGAGCCGTCGGCGCTGGTGAGCGAGACCGGGAGGGCGACGTCGCCGTTGACGACGACGGCGTTGGCGATGCCCGGTGGCGTTGCCGTTGGCGACCTTGAAGTTGCAGGTCACGTGCGGGACGCGGACCTCCAGGTAGCCGGTGGCGTCGGTCATGCCGAAGTCGCGCACGCCGTCACCGCAGTCGGCGGTGACCTTCGCGTCCGCGATCGGCTGCGCCGGAGCCGTCGGTGGCGTTGACGTCGACCTTGTTGAGCGCGTTCCAGATGTAGGAGGCGCCGATGACGTCGAGCTGCTCCTGCAGGTAGAACTGCGAGACGTTGTCCATCGCGTCACGCGCCGTGTGGTAGACGGGCTCGATGTTGTAGCTGCAACCAGTGCAGTTTGAGCCGCTACCGGTCGCGCACAGGCCGTTGGCCGACTTGCGGTAGTCGAGGTGGATGAACAGCGCCGCCGGGATGCCGGCGTTGTGGAACGGCACGTGGTCGGACTGCGACAGCTTGCACTGATCGAAGTAGCCGCCGGGACCGGTCGTGATGCCGCTGCGCTGAGCGGCTTTGAACGCCTCATCGGTCACGCGGTTGGGCTTGCCGTCAACCGTCAGCGCCCACAGCTTGGCGGGAGCGTACGTCGTGCCGGTCATGTCCATCTGCCACTGGCCGATGTAGCGCATGGCCTCAGCGCTCTGCGTACGCGGAGTGGCGACCACGTTCGACGTCAGCGGGTTGTTGTCGGTATCAGAGCTGATGTAGAGGTGATCGTTGCCCCACGCGGTGGAACCGGTCAGGCCCTGCTCCTCGCCGCCGAAGCCGCCGAAGCGGATCTCCTTGTCAAGCGGCACGTTCTTCATGACGCGCGCGACCTCGAGCCAGATGCCCTCACCGGTGGCGTCGTCATGCGCGCCCGGCGAGCTGAACACCGAGTCGATGTGACCACCCATGCCGACGATCGGCGCCGTGTCGAAGACATCGCCGACAGCCTGCTTCTCAGCGGTGATGACCGCGCGAGTAGCCAGGCCGGGAGCGTCAACGGTGGCCGCCGTGTTGGCGGTGACGGTCTCGGTTGCGATCGTCAGCGTCAACTTCTTCTGCTCGGCGCACCAGGGGCCGTTCTGCGTCGGCCCGACGGTACCGCCCGCGTGCGGGGCAAACACCGAGCCGTCAGGACCCGGAGCGCACACCAGCTCCTTGATCGTGTCCGACTGCACGTCGGCGGAGGCCACCACCGGGATGGCCGCCCCGGCCGCCGCGCCGCCGAGCGTGAAAGCTCCCGACGCTGTCGAGCCGGTGCCCATGTTGATCACGCCGATCGCGCCCGCTGCCACAGCGTTGACGACCGCCGTGTCTCGCGCCGTGCCCGTGACGTTGTTGATCGCCGCGATCTTGCCAGTGGTCGAAGCCGGGAAGTCAGCCGCGCTGGCGCCGCTGTTGTTGATCCAGATGACCTCGCCGCTGATCGGAGTGTCGTACCCGGTCATCTTCGAGTTGCCGGCGGCACGCATGATCCAGGTCGGACCGGGATACAGCGTGGTGTCCGGCGAGCGAACCACGGCCGACGAAGTCGTCGCCGGCCCGTGGTACTGGTTGATCTTGGTCTGATATCCGAACCCGTCCATCTGCTGCTGCAGCCAGTCGGCGGCCTGGTCCTCCTGGCGCGTGCCAGAGAAGCGCCCGCCGATGTCATTCAGCGAGGTGGCGGACGGTCTCGAACGAGTTGGCCGCGTCGAGATTGTCGACGAGCTCGTCGTAGTAGCTCGGCTTTGGCGTCTGCGCGGTCACAGGACCGGCAAAGATGCCGAACGCAGCAATGGCGGCTGTCGCCGTCGCCGCGCGGAACAGGTGCTTCATGGACTACCTCCGTGTTGTGCCGGCGGCGCACAGCGGACCCTCCACGCCGCCGGAGTCTCGAAGGGCGACAGTACCGAGTAGCGGCAAGCTGTCAACTACACGGTGTGGGAGGTCTCTCAACACTTGGCGCGTCAACTGGGCTAACGACCAGGCATACTTGGAGCATGAGGGCGCGGCGCGACCTCTCCCGCTCCGACTACGGGCTGGTGCTCCGGATGGTGGTCGTCGGCCTGGCCACGCCGCTCGCGGTCTTCGCCGCACTCGCAGGTGTGATGCTGACGCTGGACTCCGTCCCGGTCAGGGTCGTCGTGGTCGCCGCGCTCTGCGTCGGCGCCTGGAGCGCCGTCGGCGAGCGCGTCGCGCAGTCCTCGCGCGGGCTCCGGCTGGCGCCCGCGGACGCACCCGAGCTGCACGCGATCCTCGAGCGCCTCTGTGTCGTCGCCGACCTGCCCAAGCCGGCGCTGGTGCTCGAACGGCGCGCGATGCCCAACAGCTGGATCGAAGGCACCACCCGCGGCGGCTACCGGCTGCACCTCACCCAGGGCCTGCTCGACCTGCTCGAACCGCGTGAGCTCGAGGCCGTGATGGCGCACGAGCTCGCGCACGTCGCCAACCGCGACGCGGCGGTGATGACCGTCGTCGGCGGCCCGGGCGAAGCGTTGCTGAGCGGCGGCCTGCGGCTCGCCGGGCACGGCTGGCCGCTGTTCGCCGGCGGCCTGATCGCCGCGGCGATCGGCTGGATCGGCACGCTCGGGACCCGCGGGCTGTCGCGCTATCGCGAGTTCGCGGCCGACGCCGGCGCGGTCGCGATCACCGGCAACCCGGTGGCGCTCGCCTCCGCGCTGATCAAGGTCTCCGACGGACTCGTCGCCATTCCGCGCGCCGATCTCCGCGCCGCTTCCCTGCACGACGCCTTCCACCTGTTGCCCGCCGCGCGCGAGAAGGGCTACGGGCTGCCGGCCACGCATCCGCCGCTGCGCGCCCGCATCGAGCGCCTCGAGCGCCTCGAACGCACGTTGCAGCAGAGCTAACCTGCGAGGGGTGCCCGAGACTCGCTCCCGTGACCCGCTCCGGGCGCGGCTCCCCGAGCTCACGCTGCAGGACGAGGACCGGCTCGGCAAGCGGCTGAACCGGCTCAAGAAGGGCGACGCGCAGGGCCGCGAGCGGCTGGAGCGCGACGTCGAGCGCGCGAGCGAGCGCGTCGAGCGCCGCCGCGCGGCGGTTCCGGCCGTCAGCTATCCCGAGGCGCTGCCCGTCAGCGCGCGCCGCGAGGATCTGATGGCGGCGATCCGCGATCACCAGGTCGTCGTCGTGGCCGGCGAGACCGGGTCGGGCAAGACGACGCAGCTGCCGAAGATGTGCCTGGAGCTGGGCCGCGGCGTGCGCGGGACGATCGCGCACACGCAGCCGCGGCGGCTGGCGGCGCGGACGGTGGCCGAGCGGATCGCCGACGAGCTGAAGGTCACGCTCGGCGAGGCGGTCGGCTACGCGGTGCGCTTCAGCGACCACTCGCGCGAGGACACCCTGCTGCGGCTGCTGACCGACGGCCTGCTGCTGGCCGAGATCCAGCGCGACCGGCTGTTGCGCCGCTACGACACGATCATCATCGACGAGGCGCACGAGCGCAGCCTCAACATCGACTTCCTGCTCGGGTACCTGAAGCGGATCCTGCCCGCGCGGCCGGATCTGAAGGTGATCGTGACCTCGGCGACGATCGACCCGGAGCGCTTCGCCGCACACTTCGGCGACGCCCCGATCGTGGAGGTCTCGGGCCGCACGTTCCCGGTCGAGGTCCGCTACCGGGCGCCCGACGAGGACACCGACCAGACCGACGCGATCGGCGACGCCGTCGACGAGCTGCTGCGCGAGAAGCCGGGCGACATCCTCGTCTTCCTCAGCGGCGAGCGCGAGATCCGCGACACCGCGGACGCGCTCGAGGGCCGGCTGCGCAACGACGTCGAGATCCTGCCGCTGTTCGCGCGCCAGTCGACGGCGGCGCAGCAGCGTGTGTGGAAGCCACACTCCAACCGCCGCGTCGTGCTGGCCACCAACGTGGCGGAGACCTCGCTGACGGTGCCCGGGATCCGCTACGTCGTGGACCCTGGAACGGCGCGGATCTCGCGCTACAGCGCCCGTTTGAAGGTCCAGCGCCTGCCGATCGAGCCTGTCTCGCAGGCCTCCGCCGACCAGCGCAAGGGCCGCTGCGGGCGTGTCGCCGAGGGCATCGCGATCCGCCTCTATGACGAGGAGGACTTCGCCGAGCGCCCGCGCTTCACCGACCCCGAGATCCTGCGTACGAGCCTGGCCGCCGTGATCCTGCAGATGGCGGCGATCGATCTCGGCGACGTCGAGGACTTCCCGTTCCTGGATCCGCCGGACAAGCGCCAGGTCCGCGACGGCATCGCGCTGCTGCAGGAGCTCAACGCGCTCGACGAGACCGGCCGCAAGCTGACGCCGCTCGGGCGCCAGCTCGCGGCGCTGCCGATCGACCCGCGGATGGGCCGGATGGTGCTCGAGGCCGACCGCCTGGGCTGCGTCGAGGAGGTGATCGTGATCGCCGCCGCGCTCTCGATCCAGGACGTCCGCGAGCGCCCCGCCGACCAGCAGGCCCAGGCCGACCAGGCGCACGCCCGCCACGCCGACGAGCACTCGGACTTCCTCGCCTACCTCAACCTCTGGCGCTACCTGCACGAGAAGCGCGGCGAGCTGTCGGTCAACCAGTTCCGCAAGCAGGCCAAGGGCGAGTTCCTGCACTACCTGCGGATCCGCGAGTGGCAGGACCTCGTGGGCCAGATCCGCCAGTCGGCCAAGGGCGTCGGCATCAAGATCAACCACACGCCGGCCGAGCCGGAGGTCATCCACCAGGCGATCCTCACCGGGCTGCTGTCGCACCTCGGGCTGCGCGATGCGAGCCGGCGCGACTACCTCGGCGCGCGCGGCGGGCGCTTCGCCCTGTGGCCCGGCAGCGGCGTCAAGGGCCAGCCGAGCTGGGTGATGGTCGCCGAGCTGGTCGAGACCTCACGGCTCTGGGGCCGGACGGCGGCGCGGATCGACCCGCGCTGGGTCGAGCCGCTCGCGGAGCACGTGCTTCGGCGCAGCTATGACGACCCGCGCTGGGAGAAGAAGCGCGCCTCGGTCGTCGCCACCGAGCGGGTGACGCTGTACGGACTGCCGATCGTCGCCGGCCGTGCGGTGCCGTACGGGTCGATCGATCCCGTCCTGTCGCGCGATCTGTTCATCCGCCGCGGGCTAGTGGAGGGCGACTGGGTCACGCGCCACCACTTCTTCGCCGACAACGCGGCGCTCGTCGAGGAGGTCGAGGCGCTCGAGGATCGCGCGCGCCGGCGCGACATCCTGGTCGACGACCAGACGCTCTACGACTTCTACTCCGCGCGGATCCCGGACTCGATCGTCTCCGGCGCGCACTTCGATCGCTGGTGGCGCGACGAGCGCCGGGAGCGACCCGAACTGCTGACGTTCACGCGCGAGCTGCTGATCAACCCGGTGGCCGCCGAGGACATCGCCGGGCGGCCGGACAGCTGGAAGCAGGGCGAACTGGAGTTGCGGTTGACGTATCGCTTCCAGCCCGGCACCGCCCATGACGGGGTGACCGTACACGTGCCGCTGAAGACCTTGCCGAGGCTGCAGTCGGCGGGCTTCGAGTGGCTGGTGCCGGCGATGCGCTCCGAGCTCGTGGTGGCGCTGATCCGCTCGCTGCCGAAGGAGCTGCGCAAGCAACTCGTGCCCGTCCCGGAGATCGCGGCGCGCGTCCTGGAGCGTGCTGAAGCCACGCAGCGGGCCGCTGCTGGAGGTCCTAGCCGCCGAGATCGAAGCCCAGCGCGGCATCCGGATCCCGCGTGACGCCTGGGATCTCACTCGCCTGCCGCCGTATCTGAAGATGACCTTCAGCGTCGAGGACGAGCGCGGCAAGGTGCTCGCGTCCGGGCAGGACCTGAGCAACCTGCGGGAACGCGTGCGCCCGACGCTGCGCGCGACGCTCGCCGCCGCGACGAAGAAGCTCGAGCGCACCGGGCAGACGACGTGGACGTTCGGGACGATCCCCAAGATCGTCGCTCTGCCCGGCACCGGCCAGTCGGTGCGCGCGTATCTCTCGCTCGTCGACGAGGGGACGACGGTCGGTCTGCGGGCGCTCGAGAGCGCCGAGGCGCAGCGGTTGCACATGAGCACGGGAACGCGGCGGCTGCTCTCCCTCACCGTCCCCTCCCCCCTGCGCCAATACAAGGGCAAGCTGGGCAACGCCGCGTCGCTGGCCCTGATGGAGGCGCCGCACGCGTCGGTGCAGGCCGTTCTCGACGACGCCGCGACGGCGGCGATCTCGTCCTTGATGGTCGACGCCGGCGGGCCGGTGTTCGACGAGGCGTCGTTCACCCGCCTGCGCGATCACGTGGCCGGCAACGCCGTCGACCGGACGGCGAAGATCATCGCCGACGTCGTGCGGATCCTGCAGGCCGCGCGCGAGGTCCGCGCGCGTTTGGGCGAGTTGCGCGGCGCGGCGTTGAACGACGTGCGCACCGATGTCGCGCAGCAGATCGGGCGGCTCGTGTTCCCCGGCTTCATCAGCGCCACGGGCGCGCGGCGGCTGCCGGATGTCGAGCGCTACCTGCGCGGCGCCTCCTGGCGCTTGGAGCGCCTGCACCGCAACGCCGCCGTCGATCGCGACCGGATGCGCGAGCTGCACCAGCTCGAGAGCCAGTACCGCCATGTGCTCCAGGAACTGCCGCCGGGCGCCGTCACCGGCGAACTGGGCGAGGTGCCGTGGCTGCTCGAGGAGCTGCGGATCAGCTACTTCGCCCAGGCCGTCGGCCCGCACGGCCAGGTTTCCGCGAAGAAGATCCGGCGCATCCTGGACGAAGCGGCCCGGTAGGCCGGAGGTTCAGCGGACGGTGATCTCCGTCCGCATGCCCGCTGCCTCGTGGCCGATCAGCGAGCAGTAGAGCGTGTACGAGCCTGGCCCGAGCTCGAGCGTCAGGGTCTCGGCGTCGCCCGGGCGCAACTCGAGCCGGCCGTACTCGCGCCCGCCGCCGCGCACGGAGAGGTTGTGGTCGTCCTCCCCCAGGTTCGCGGCGTTGAAGTCGATCGAGCCGGCGGCCAGCGTCCGGTAGGAGGAGCGCAGCAGCCACTCGTCGAGGTCGACGCCGGTGCGCCTCGGGTAGACGGGGGTCGCTGTCGGCGTGGGCGTCACGGTCGGAGTCGCGCCCGGCTTGGGCGTGGCCGTAGCGACCGGGGTCGCCTCCGGGTCCGCCTTCGACGACGGGGAATCGCCGCGCTGGGATCCGGGCGCGCTGGACTTCGGCGCCGGCGTCGGCGTCGGCGCCGCGCGCGGCTTGACCTTCGCCTTGGCCTTCTTCTTCGGCTTGACCTTGCAGGTCTTGGCGTGCTGGTCCGCGGTGCAGCGGTGCTTGCGCACCGGAGCCTTGCTCGGTGTCGCGCTGCCCCCGAGCGCGGCGAGAGACAGCAGAATGGCGAGCCAGCTCACTTGAACAGCTGGCGCCCCGTGAGCCCGTCGCCGCGATGCAGAGGATCGATCGCGGGGCCGCCGAGCAGCGCCTGCGGATCGTCGTCGCCCAGCCACTCCTCGACCACGGCCTTGTACACCGACCGGTAGTCGGTCGGGACCTGGAGGTTGCCCTGCGCCGCGTTGTTGGCCGGCACGAGGTCCTGCGGGCGGCAGCCCGGCCAGTCGGCCGCGAAGCCGCCACGTACGCCGCTGCCCATCGCCAGCATCAGTCCGCCGGCGCCGTGATCGGTGCCCGCGTCATTTGCGCCGGCGGTCGATTCGGGTGTCTCCCTGACACGACGGCCGAACTCCGAGAACACGAGCGTGGCCACGCGCTGATCGATCCCGCGCGCCGTCAGGTCGGCCTGGAACGCGCCCAGCGCCCGCGAGAGCTCCGCGAGCTGCTTGTCCTGCGCCGTGAGCTGGTTCGTGTGGGTGTCGAAGCCGCCCCAGTGGATGGTGATCACGCGTGTACCGAGGTTCGCCGCGAGCAGGTGCGCGGCCATCCGCAGCCGTGACGAAAGCGTGCCGGTGCTCGGGTAGGCCGGGTTCGCCGGCGCAGCGCCGTAGGCCTTGACATCGCTGTAGGTGTCATACGCCAGCCCGTACGTGTCACGCGAGCGCTTCAGGTAGGCGTTGCCGGCACCCACGGGTAGGTCGGTGAGCCCGTTGACCGTCGCGTTGAGGTCGAACCCATTCGAGCCGCCGTAGTTGCTCGAGTTCATGGTGAAGCCGGTGACCGGCAGCGACGGGATCGCGCACACCGGGTTGACGGCGGTGCGGATCGACTTCGACAGCGCGCTGTCGATCGAGATCGCCTGCAGCGGATTCGACGGCGACCCGTTGCGATCGATCCAGCGCCCGAGCCAGCCGGTCTTGACGTTGATGTCGCTGCTGGCCGAGAACCACATGTCGCTGTTGTCGAAGTGGCTGAGGCTGTACTTCTTGACGTCGACGGCCGGCATCACGGCGAGGTTGGAGCCGAGCCCGCCCAGGCCGTCGCCGTAGAGCGTGTCGAAGCCGAAGGCCTCGCCGCCGGCGGTGAAGTTGAAGCGCGCGTCGGAGTTGTTGCCGCCGCCGTTCTTGGACACGGTGACGTTCGAGAACGCCAGCGCCGCGCCCCCGGGCCCGGTGAGCGGCTTCGAGCCGACCCGCGTGCCCTCGGCCGACGGACCCTGGCCGCGGCCGATGAACGGCCGCGCCGTCATGTACGCCGCGTAGTCCGCGGCGCCGTTCGGGAGGATCACGTTCAGGCCGTCGTTGCCGCCCGCAAGGTACAGCAGCACCAGGCACTTGTCGGTCGCTGCGTCCTCGGACGCGGCGGCGACGGACTCCCAGACCTGCTCGAACCCGAGCTGGTGGGCGCCGTAGACGGCGGCCGCTCCGGCGACGCCCCATTGCAGCAGCCGGCGCCGTGTCAGCTCAGACGGCGCACGGCCTGCGAGCGAGCCATCCATCGCCGCGTGCGGGATCGGCAACATCTGGCTGGGCGCCTCGTCGCGGACGCGCGCCAGCTCAATCTCTTCGCACTCGATGCAGCGGGTCTTCACTTACATCACCTGTCCGTCGGGGCCGCCCAGGATCAGGGCCTGGACCGCGTAGAACCGCTGACGCCTCGCCGCGGCGGTGTTGGCAACGGGTATCCCCGCGTAGGTCAAGATCGCGGACTTGGTGGCGGCTGAGATCCACGGCCGGTTCACTGCGTCATAGGCGCGCTGGAACAGCGCATCGGCCGTCTCTGGATTCGGATCGGGCGGGTAGTTGATGCTCGCTGCGGGCGCCGGAACCTCGGTGTTGCGGTAGTAGTTGCTGTAGCGCAGGTACTGCGCCTTGACGATCAGGTCGAAGCGACCCTGGACCGTGTTGGTGTTCAGCCACGACATACCGCCCTCCCAGCCCGCGACATTCGGCGGCCGGTAGATGCGCTGCTGCATGTTGATCATCGCCGTCTGCATCGAGTTGTGCTTCAGCGGCGCGCCGAGCTGACGCAGGACGCCGGCGAGCTGCACGATCGGCGGCTTGATCAGGTTCGGCTCGGAGATCGACTCGAAGATCAGCGGGTCCAGCAGGATCGAGCGGATCAGCGGCTTCAGCTGGAAGCCGGAGCCCGTGTACGCGGCGACGAGGCTGTCGAGCGTGGCCTGCGGGATCGGGCTCGCGATGAACTCGGCCCACAGCTTGCGGATCAGGTACTGCGCGTGGTTGCGGTGCGCGAGCACCGCGTCGACCGCCTGGTTGATGCAGGCCGGCCCCCAGGCCAGGTTCGTCGGCGTGGCCGGGTTCGACGAGCCGGTGACCGCTGCGATCGTCTGGCCGAGGAACACCTTGGCCGTCATCTCGAAGTTCTTCGGGGTGAAGGTGATCTTGCCGTAGTCGGGGCTCGTGTCCGTCCCGTTCAGGCTCCAGCCCGTGAAGGCCTTGGCAAGGCCCGCGACATCGTCCTGCGTGTAGTTGTCGGTCCCGTCCGGGCCCTTGGGCCCGAGGCAGAACAGCTCCATGAACTCGCGGGCGTAGTTCTCGTTCGGCTTGCCCTTGACGTTCTGATTCATGTTCAGATACGCGGACATGGCGGGGTCCGTCGTCGTCATCTCGTACGCGAGCGCGCGGAAGGTGGCGTTGGGATAGGTCCCGAAGTCGGCGTAGCGCAGCATCCGGTCGCGATAGGCGAGCGCCCACGCGTACGCGATGTTGCCCTCGTCCCGGCTGATCGCCCAGTGGCGATGCCAGAAGAACGCCAGCCGATCGGGCAGCGGGTTGATCGCGCGCTGCATCCGGTCGATCCATTCGAGCTCGAGCTCGATGTCGGAGACCAGCGGGTCGATCGGGAGACCGCCCGAGGTCCTCGGCTTCGGCAGCGATTCGTCGAGCGCGCTCGGCTCGGAGACGAACCAGTCGACGAGCTCGGCGTGGGTCTTGCCCGTCCAGAAGTCGCGCTGTGACTGCAGCGGGCCGAAGCCGGCGCGCCAGAACAGCCGGTCGACCATCGCCTCGGTCAGGACGTCCGGCGACGGCGTGGCCGTCGGGAGTCGGCGTGGGCGTCGGGGTTGATGTGGCCGTCGGCGTCGGGGTGGCGGTCGGCGTCTGGGTGGCCGTGGGCGTCGGCGAAGCGGTGGGCGTGGCCGTCGCTGTGGGCGTGGCCGTCGCTGTGGGGCTCGCGGTCGCGGTGGCGGTGGCGGTCGCTGTGGCGGTCGCCGTCGCCGTCGCGGTGGCCGTTGCCGTCGGAGTCGCCGTGGCGGTTGGCGTCGCCGTGGGGGTCGGCGTAGGCGTGGCGGCCGGCGTCGGGTCCGGCGTCGCGGTCGGGTTCGGGGTCGGCGCCGGTTCCGGCTGCGGGATGTTCCCCAGCGGCGTCGGCGTGACCGTCGCGATCGGCTCGACGGTGTTGGTCGTCGGTGCCGGCGGGCCGAGCTTCTCGGCCTTCCTGGGCACCTTGACGCGCACGCTCGGCGACTGCGCGCCCGCACGTTTGCGGTCGTCGAGCGCCCGGACCGTGTAGCGGTACGTCTTGCCCGGCTTGACCTTGCTGTCGGTGTACGAGTTGCGCGTGGTCTTGCCGAGGCTCTTCCCGTCCCGGAGGATCAGGTAGTGCGCGGGCTTCGCGCCCTTGGGCGCGGTCCACCTCAAGGTGACGCCGGCCGTGCCGACGCTCGTCGCCCTCAGCGACCTCGGCGCGGAAAGCCGCCGTGACGCAGCAGCAATGCGCCCAATCCCCTGACCCCCATCCATCCGCGCACTGTCTCAGCTGAAGGCGCCGCTTGACAACCCTTAATCGAACCTTTAACTACGCATGGAAAGCGCTTGCCCTGCCGGACGCCACTGTGCGGGCATGAACAGACACATCATCGCCGCCGCAATCGCGGCCATCGCCCTGATCAGCGGGGCGCCCGCGGCCAGTGCCGCCACGCGCGAGTACGAGGGGACCGTCCTGTCCGTCGACCGTGGAGCGCGCACCTTCAAGATCCGCGACTCCGGGCGCGGGACGATCCGCGTGAAGGTCACGAGCACCACCCGCTTCCAGCGTCTCTCCGGCTTCTCGGCCCTGAAGGCCGGCCAGCGCAACGTCGAAACGACCGTCCGCCGCTCCGGCGGCCGCTGGGTCGCCGTCGCGGTCGAGCGCTCAGGCGGCGGCGGACGCCACGGCGACGACGACTGACTACGCGACGCCGACGAGCGTGGGGTCGGACAGCACGCGCCGCAGCTGCGTCGCCGCGGCCCCGCGCATCGCGGCCTCGGCGCCAAGGCTGGAGGCCATCACGGGCGGCACGGCGCCGTTGCCGCCCAGGACGCGCAGCGCGAGCTCGGAGGCGATCACCGGCGCGAGCCACTCGGTCATCGGGGCGAAGTGGCCGCCGAGGACGATCGCCTGCGGGCTCAGGAGGTTCACGACGGTGCCGAGCGCGACGCCGAGCCAGCGGCCGCAGTCGGCCAGCGCGGCGAGCGCCACGGTGTCGCCGGCGTTGGCGCGGCGCACCAGCTCCGCGACCGGCTTGGCCAAGCCGCGCGGACGCTCCTCCCCGTTGAGGCCCGCCGCCGCCAGCAGCGGCTCGAGGCCCGCGCGCGTCTCCAGGCAGCCGTGGCTGCCGCAGGCGCAGGGAAGCCCATCGACTTCGACCGTCGTGTGGCCGAATTCGCCGCCGAACCCGCGATATCCGCGGAAGAGCTCGCCGCCGAGCACGATCCCGCCGCCGACGCCGATCTCGCCCGAGGCATAGACGAAGTCGCTGTACTCGGTGGCCGCGCCCTCCCAAAGCTCGGCGAGCGCGGCGAGGTTGGCCTCGTTGTCGAGACCCAGCGGGAGCGAAGGCGCGTCGATCCGCTCGCCGAGCAACTTGACGATCGGGACGTCCTTCCAGTGCAGGTTCGGGGCGACGAGCAGCGCCCCGCGCTGGATGTCGACCAGCCCGGGTAGGGCGACGGTCGCGCCGATCGGGCGCAGCCCCTGCGCCCTGACCTCGTCGAGTGCGCCCTCCGCGAGCGCTCCGAGCGCGTCGAAGACGTCCTCGACGGCCCGGCCGCGGTTGTCGACGGCCTCCATCGCCTTGTAGCGCGAGCCGCCGGCAAGGTCGGTGGCCTGCACGCCGAGGTAATCGACGTTGACCTCCAGCCCGAGCGCGACCACGCCGTCGCGGGCGACGTCGACCACCAGGCCGGGCCGGCCGGCGGTCCCGCGGTGCTCGGCGCCGCGCTCCACGAGCAGGCCGAACTCCATCAACTCGCTGACCAGGCTCGAGACCGTGCTCTTATTGAGACCGGTGTCCTGCGCGATCGTCGCGCGCGAGCGCGGGCCGCGCTCGACCACCTGACGCAGCACGATACTCAGGTTGTGGCGGCGCACCGCGCGCTGGCTGGAGAGCTCGATCGCCGGCTTCGGGGTCCACATTCGTGGATTGAGCGTATCGAGGGGCACGTCTTATCCGCTGCCGTGAGGGAACTCTCGCAGGGGGAAGGGGCGCGGACCCGCCGCGGCGACCGGGATGGATCGCCGCGGCGGAACCTGGTTCACGGGTTCGTGGTGGACAGCGTGAACGTGAGCGTCTTGCTGTAGCTGCCGGTGCGCAGCGCCTCGTTGGCACCGATGTCCTGGGAGAAGGACAGCGTCACGGCGTCGTTGGACGCCGGGCCGCTGTACGTCAGCACGGACGTCGGGCTGCTCGAGCCGCCGACGGCGGCCAACGCTCCGCCGGCGCCGAGCGGGCTCATGGCCGCGGCCTTCAGTGCCGAGGCCAGCGAGAACGAGCCGTTGACCAGACGACCCGTCGCGTTGGAACTCGGATCGGAGACGCTGAGCGTCGCGTCACCCGCGGTGGTGATTACGTTCGCGGTCGTGCTCGCCGTGTACGTCTTGGCGACGCCGGGCGTGAACGCGCCGAACGCCGCGGGCGAGCCGAGCGACAGCGAGAGCGTGGCCGGGACCGCACCGCCGACCGAGCCGGGTGTGTCCTGCGCGCCCAGCAGGACCTGCATCCAGGTCTTCAGCTCCTGGGCCTTGGTGAGCAGCTTCGCCCGCGACGTGGCGTCGCCCGTCGCCGGCGCCTGGGCGAGGTCGCGCAGTGCGTCGATGTCGGTCAGCGACGCGCTGTAGCCGTCCTGCGTGAGGGTGGCGTACTTGTCGTACGCGCTCTGGACCAGCGCCGTGCCGGCCGTGGCGGCATCCGCCGTGATCGAGCCGGCCGCCTGCAGCGACGCCAGCAGCGACTTGACCTCGACGTGCGTGACGCAGTTGGCGTACTTCATGCCCGCCGCGGTGAGGATGCCCTGGTAGATGCTCTCGCGGAACCACGGTGTGGAGCCGAACAGCTCCCAGTTGTGGCCCAGCACCTGCGACCACTCGCGGCCACCGTCGTAGTTCGAGCACCAGGCGATCGGGTGATCGCCGCCCTCAGTGTTGTTCGCGTTGGCGCTGACGCCCATCGCGCCGACGTAGGTCGACTCGTCCAGCGTCATCAACGGGTGGATGAACGGACGAGGCTTGCGGTCGAAGTGGTACAGCTCGTCCGCGACCGCGACCTCATGCGGCTTGCCCGAGGCGTCGGTCGAGGGATGCGACGGATCCTCGGTCACGACCTTGACCCAGTAGCACGAGCCGCAGTCGGTGCCGAACCCGTTCTGGTTGGAGGGGTGCGACTGGAACAGACCGCCCAGGAAGTCCTGGTACCACAGCGGCCCGCCGGCCGGCTCGCGCCAGGTGTGCATCGAGTCGTTGGCGGCGTGCAGCACGACATAGCCGCCGCCGTTGTTGATGTAGCCCTTGAACGCGGCCCGCTCGTCGACGACGGTGCCGTCCTTCATCGTGTACGCGGCGCTGAACGTGTTGTTGCCCACCGACGAGTCGCCGATGATGACGGCGTACTGGGCGAGGTTGGCCGCGCTGGTGAACGGCGTGTCCGGCAGCGACTGCTCCGGGAACGACGCATCCCACAGGTCGACGTCGAAGCCCTTCTGGGCGCCCATCTGCTGGAGCATGACCTCGGCGTCCTCGATCGCCGGGTGGCGGAAGGAGCCGTCGTTCTTGTTGGCGATCACGAGCACCTTGAATTTGGCGTTCGCGTTGTGCGTCGGCATCGCGGGCGGCACGTAGAGGTGGCGGGGCTGGCCGGGATAGCGCGCGGAGGTCACGCCGAGGTCGGCGGGCGCGGGCGCGTCGGGGATCCCTCGCTGCTGGCGGATGACATCCTGCGCGTCGGCGACGAGCAGGTCACGGAGGGTGGCGTCTGAGACGGTTCCGCGCACCTGCGAGACGAACGCCTCCAGGCCGGCGATCGCCGCCACCGGGTCGCCGCTGTCGGCCGCGGCCTGGGCCGTGGCCAGCGAGGCGCGCAGCGCGGTCGCGTCCGCGCCGCCGAAGCGCGTGAGCAGCGCGTCGATGTCGGCGAAGGACGTCGTGACCAGGAACGTGAGTGTGACCTTGTTGCCGTTGCCGGCAGCGTCGGTCAGCCCCAGCGTCCAGGTGTGCTTGCCCAGCGAGAGCTTGGAGACGTCGAGCGGCAGCGGGTACGTCCACGTGCCGTCGAGCCACGTGTCGCGCACTGCGGTGCCGCCGGAGCCGGGCGACGGGTCGGAGCGGGTGGGTGTGATCGGCGCCGTCCCGTGGCCGATGCGGTTGTCGGCGACCGAGGATGGGAACGTGGCCGTCGGCGGCTGGGTGTCGATCCGGACGTTGATCGCCGCGTACGGGCGCAGGACCTGCACGGCGACGCCGGCGGCATGCGCCTTCGCCAGCGGCGTCGTGAGCGTCACGTTCGGGTTCGGCGAGGCGGGGTTGCCCGCGACGAGCCCTTCGAGCGTCACCGTCTCCTCGTTCTCACCGGTGTCGATCACGAGGACGTCGCCGGCGGCGCGGCCGGTGCGGCTCTGGAGGCGGATCGCCGTCGCGCCGGCGGCGGCCGACTGGTTGAGCGTCGTCGAGCCGGCGGAGCTGAGCGAGGCGTTGCCCGCCGCGTCCAGCGCCCGATAGCGGACCGCGGTGTTGCCCTCGGTGGTGAGCGACGCCGTGCCGCTGACCGAAGGACCGGGAGTGATCGCGACGTCGATCCAGTCGGCGCCGTTGTTGATCGAGTACTGCAACCCGGTCACGCCGACGTTGTCGGTCGCGCTGAGGTGGAGCACAGTCGGACCGCTATGGGTGTACCAGTCGCTGTTGCCCGTCGACGTCGACGGTGCGGCTGGTGGATTGCCGTTGCGCTGCGGCGGCGCGGTCGGCGTCAATGTACCGACGTTGAGCACCGGCGCCGTTGTGTCCGTCCCCTGCGCGACAGCGGACGGCACAACGACGAGTGCGGCTCCCACGGCAGCTGCCGCTGCGAGCATGCGATGCAACTCTCTCTCCTCCTTGGACACCCAAATTCGACCGGCCCGCCAACTAAACAGCAGGCCGGTCGTGGATGTCAACCTCAGCGTACGCCGAGGAGCACATCCACGAGCAATTGGTCCAGTCGCTCGTTGTAGTACCCGCGCTCGGCCAGGGCGTCCAATTCCCAGGCCTCGTTCTTCAGGCTCTCGGCCTCGTCGCCGTCGACGCTCGCGAGCGCGAGCTCAGGCGTCGAGGCGGCCTCGAGCGCCTCCTGGACCTCGGGCAGCGAGTCGAAGTGCCGCGCACGCTCGGCGAGCGAGCGGTAGGTCGACATGCAGCCCGACGCGAAGTCCCAGACGCCGTCGGCGTTCTCGTTGCGGTAGGGGTGCGCGTCGAAGTGCAGCGGCCCGGAGTAGCCGGCCCGCTCGAGCAGGCGCACGAGCAGGAAGGCCTCCTTGAGATCCTCGGCCCCGAAGCGGAAATCCTGGTCGTAGCGGCCGATCCGCTGGCCGTTGAGATCGATGTGGAAGAGCTTGCCCGCCCATAGCGCCTGGCCGACGCCGTGGTGGAAGGACAGGCCCGCCATCGTGTCGTGCGCGACCTCGGGGTTGACGCCCACCATCTCCGGGCGCTTGAGCATCTCGATGAAGTGCAGCGCGTGCCCGATCGTCGGCAGGAAGATGTCCCCGCGCGGCTCGTTGGGCTTGGGCTCCATCGCGAAGCGCAGGTTGTAGCCCTGGTCGTGGACGTAGTCGCCGAGCGTGTCGATCGCCTCGCGGTAGCGCTCCAGCGCGTCGCGCGGGTCCTTGGCGATGCCGGCCTCGGTGCCCTCGCGCCCGCCCCAGAAGACGTAGACCTCGGCGTTGAGCTCGGCGGCGATGTCGATGAAGTTCATCGCCTTCCCGATCGCGGCGCGACGGACCTTCCGATCATTGGACGTGAACGCTCCGTCCTTGAATGCCGGATGACCGAACAAATTCGTCGTCGCCATCCCCACACCCATGCCGGAGGCCTCGAGCGCCTCCTTGAAGCGGGCCACGATCCGATCACGTTCAGCCGCAGAGACGCCCCACGGGATCAGATCATCGTCGTGCAGGCTGACGCCCCACGCGCCGAGCTCGGCGAGCTTATGCACGGAGTCGACCGGATCGACCACTTCTCGCGTCGGGCCGCCGAACGGGTCCCGGCCGGGGTTGCCGACCGTCCAGAGCCCGAACGTGAACCGATGCTCCGGGCGGTCGCGCTCAACCTCGGCGGTCTGGTCCTGGGTGGCGGTCATCTCGGTTGCTCCTTGCTGGTTGCCTGCAAAGCCGGGTACAGCGCTCGGTAGCGCGCCCGCAGCTCACGATATGGGTCGATCCACTCTTGTACAGGCTCGACCTGTGAATGTGTTCGTACACAGGCCGCCACGGCCGCGTGCACGTCGCTCCAGAGCCCGCCGGCGACACCGCCGAGCAGCGCGGCGCCGTAGGCCGCGCCCTCTTCGACGGCGAGGCGCTCGAGCGGGATCTCGAGCACGGAGGCGACGATCTTCAGCCACAGCTCGCTGCGCGCGCCGCCGCCGGAGACGCGGCCGCGTTCGCCGCCGCCGACGAGGTCGAACGAGTCGCGCAGGCCGCAGGCGACGCCTTCGAGCACGCCGCGCACGAGCGCGCCGCGGTCGTGGCGGATCTCGAGGCCGGTGAAGGCCCCGCGTGCGTCCGGATCGGCGTGCGGCGTGCGCTCGCCGGTCAGGTACGGCAGGAACGTCAGCCCCTCGGTACCCGGCGCCCAGCGCTCGGCCTCGGCCGTGAGCTCGGTGAACTCGCCGCCGACGATGCCGCGCAGCCACGCGAGCGAGCCGGCGGCGGAGAGCATCACGCCCATCTGGTGCCAGGCCCCTGGGACGGCGTGGCAGAAGGTGTGGACGCGAGCCTGCGGATCGGACCGGTACTCGGGCAGCGCCGCGAACACGACGCCCGAGGTCCCCATCGCGACCGAGAGCGGGCCGGGACGGTCGACGCCGACGCCGAGCCCGCCCGCCGCCTGGTCACCGGCACCGGCCGCGACGGCGACCCCGCCGCTCGTCCGGCCCGAGACCTCGGGCGACTCGAGCACGGTCGGCAGCCAGGCGCGGTCGATCTCCAGCGCCTCCAGCACCTCGTCGCTCCAGCGCCGGCGCGCGACGTCGAGCAGCAGCGTGCCCGAGGCGTCGGCGACGTCGATCGCGCGTTCGCCGGTGAGCCGCAGCCGCACGTAGTCCTTGGGCAGCATCACGTGCGCGATGCGCGCGTAGTGCTCCGGCTCATGCTTGCGCAGCCACAGCAGCTTCGGCGCGGTGAAGCCCGTCAGCGCGCGGTTGCCGGTCAGCTCGACGAGGCGATCGAAGCCGACGCGCTCCTCGATCTCGGCGCACTCCGCGCCGGTGCGCTGGTCGTTCCAGAGGATCGCGGGCCGGATCGGGCGATCGGCGGCGTCGAGCGTGACCAGCCCGTGCATCTGCCCCGAGAGCCCGATTCCGGCGACGCCGTCGGTCAGGCCTTCGAGCGCCTGCTCGGTGGCCCGCCACCAATCGTCGGGGTCCTGCTCAGACCACCCGGGTTGCGGAGTCGAAAGCGGGTACGGAACCTCGCGGCGCTCGAGAACCTCGCCGTCCTCCGCGACGGCGATCACTTTGACCGCGGACGTGCCGACGTCGATCCCGACGGCGACACGTGACAAGTTTTGAAGAGTCTTCGTCATGCCCTTGACAGCAATTGAAGGGTAATGCAAGCTCCGTTGTCAATAGATGAAGTCTTCTGTCACGCAACTGATAGAGCTTGCGCCAGCGCTAGCCGCAGTGCTCGGTGCGGACGCGGTCCATACCGACGCTGCACAGCTTGACGCCTACACCGCCGATACGTACTGGCCGGCGATCTCGGCCCGCGCGAACGGCACCCCGCTTGGCCGCCCGGACGTCGTCGCCATCCCGCGCAGCGAGGAGGACGTGGCCGCCGCGCTGCGCGTCGCCACCACCTATGGCGTACCCGTCGTGGCCTGGGGCGGCGGCTCGGGCACGCAGGGCGGAGCGGTCCCGGTGCACGGCGGGCTCGTCATCGACCTGCGCGGACTGGACCAGATCGTCGAGATCGACGAGCGCTCGATGAGCGTCACGGCCCAGGCGGGCGTCAACGGCCGGGTGCTGGAGGCGGCGCTCAACGAACGCGGACTGATGTTCCCGCATTACCCGGCGTCGTCGGAGTGGGCGACCGTCGGCGGCTACGTTGCGGCACGCGGCTCCGGCGTGCTCTCCACGCGCTACGGCAAGATCGAGGACCTCGTCCTCTCGTTGCGGGTCGCGCTGGCCTCCGGCGAGCTGATCGAGACCGTCGCCTGTCCGCGCCACGCCGTCGGGCCTGACCTGACGCAGCTCTTCATCGGCTCCGAGGGCACGCTCGGGATCATCACCCGGGCGACGCTGGAGATCGTCCCGCTGCCGGCCGAGCGCCGCTTCATCACGCTGAGCTTTCCGAGCATCGAGGCGGGCATCGAGGCCTTCCGGTCCACGCTCGCCGCCGGCTATCGCCCGTCGGTCATCCGCATGTACGACGAGGAGGCGACCCAGCGCACGCTCTCCCCGGTCGTCGGCGAGCCGCTGGACGGCGTCTGCGCCGTCGTCTGCTGCGAGGGTGAGCCGGGTCTCGTCGCCTTGGAGGGGTCCCGCACCGTCGAGCTCGCGCGCGCGGTCGGCGCGAGCGAGCTCGACGCTGTGCTCGCCCAGCGCTGGTGGGATCGCCGCTACGAGTTCTACAAGCCCCCGCATCACCCCGAGTTGCCGGCGATCTGGGGCACGATCGACGTCGTGGCCAGCTACACCAACATCGTCGCCGTCCACACAGCGCTGCAGACCGCGGTGCGCGACCGCTACGCCCCGCAGGGCCTGCAGCTGCGCATGCACTTCTCGCACTGGTACCGCTGGGGCACGATGATCTACGCCCGCTTCCTGCTGCCCGACGGCGGCGAGGACCCGGTGCGGCTGCACGACCAGATCTGGCACGACGGCATCACGGCCGTCCTGGCCGCCGGCGGCGTGATGAACGACCACCACGGCGTCGGCCTCAAGCTCGGCCCCTACATGGCGGCGCAACACGGCCCGGCGCTCGACGCGCTCCGTCATGTGAAGACAGCGCTGGACCCGCTCGGCATCATGAACCCTGGCAAGCTCGGTCTCTGAGGAGGGCCGGGAGCAGGCGAGCGAGGAGAGAGATGGCGATCAAGGTTTCCATGCACAACTGGATGCGGCCCGAGCCGATCGAGTCCACGATCAAGCGGTTGGCGAGGCTCGGCTACGACGGGATCGAGATCTCCGGTGAGCCGCAGGGCTTCGACGTCGCGCACGTGCGCTCGCTGTTGGACGAGCACGACCTCGAATGCTGGGGCGCCGTGACCCTGATGACCAATGGACGCGACCTCCTCCATGAGGACCCGTATGTCCGCCTGGGCAGCGTTCAGTACGTAAAGGACTGTCTTACCTTCGTCTCCGAACTGGACGGCAAGATCCTCACCGTCGTGCCATCGACGGTCGGCAAGGTCGTCCCGATGGGCTCGGCCTCCGACGAGTGGGGCTGGTGCGTCGAGGCGCTCAAGGAGTGCCAGGCTCACGCGGAGTCGGTCGGGGTGCGGATCGGGCTGGAGCCGCTCAACCGCTTCGAGACGTACTTCCTGAACCGCTGCGAGCAGGCGCTGGCGCTCGCCGACGCGGTCGGGGGCAACTGCGGCGTGGCGCTCGACGGGTTCCACATGAACATCGAGGAGTCCGACCTGCTGGCCGCGATCCGCGCCGCCGGCGACCGGCTGGTGGACTTCCACGTCGCCGACAACGACCGGATGCCGCCTGGCCATGGCGCGCTGGACTGGGACGCGATCGTGGGTGAGCTGGTCGGGATCGGCTACGACGGACACATGACGGTCGAGTTCGTCGCCTCCGTCGATCGCAGCGCGATCTCCGACCGCACCGACATCGGCGACGCGTCCGAGGCCGGTGGCGGCGTCGGGATGGAGAAGTTCCTGCGCGACCACAGCACCGGCGCGGTTCCCGAGGCCTACTACGACCGCTACGCGATGCAGTCGATCGACCACCTGCGGACGGCGCTCGCCGCCAACGCGGCGTCGGCGGTATAGGCACACCCATGCCGGCCGTCGCGCTGATCGGAACACTCGACACCAAGGCCGACGAGATCGCCTACGTGCGCGAACGTCTGGACTCGCTCGGCGTCGACGCCGTGGTGATCGACTCGGGCATCCTCGGCCAGCCCGGCTTCGCCGCCGACGTCACCCGGCAGGAGGTCGCGCGCGCCGCCGGTCACGCGCTCGCCGACGTTCAGGCCGCCGGCTCGCGTGGGGCGGCCGTCGCGCTGATGCGCGAAGGCGTGCGCGATGTCGTCGTGCGCCTGTTCGCCGACGGCCGCGTGCACGGCGTGCTCTGCCTCGGCGGTGCCGAGGGTGGCCTGCTCGGGGCACCGGCGATGCAGGCGCTCCCCGTCGGCGTCCCGAAGCTGCTGGTCTCACCCTGCGCCTCCGGTCGGCGGCGCTTCGGCGACTTCGTGGGCGAGAGCGACGTCTGCGTGATGCATTCGGTGGTCGACATCCTCGGCCTCAACGGGATCTCGCGGCCGATCTTCGACAACGCGGCGGCGGCGATGGCGGGCATGGTCACCGACGCGGGCTCGGCCCTGGGCACGCTCGGCGAGCACTGCGTCGGGATCACGATGCTGGGCCAGACGACGCCCGGCGTGATGCGGCTGCGCGAGGCGCTCGCGCGTGCCGGCCACGAGCCCGTGATCTTCCACGCCAACGGCGTCGGCGGCCCGGCGATGGAGCATCTGTGCGAGGAGGGCGCGCTACAGGGCGTCGTCGACTACACGCTCTCCGAGTTGGCCAATTCGCTGATGAACGGCCTCCATACCCCGCCCGAACCGTCCGACCGGCTGCGCGTCGCGGGCCGGCTCGGGCTGCCCCAGGTCGTGGTCCCCGGCTGCGTCGACTTCTTCAACCAGGGTCCGATGGACACGGTGCCGGCGCGTTACGACGGCCGCAAGCGCTACTTCCACAACCCGGTCGCCACGCTCGTGCGGCTCGACCGCGACGAGGAGGCGCGGCTCGGCGAGCTGATCGCCGAGCGGCTCAACGAGTCCGTCGGGCCGGTCCGGGTCGTCGCCCCCACGCGCGGCTTCTCGCTCGCCGACGCCGAGGGCGGGGACCTCTGGGATCCGGTCGCCGACGGCGCGTTCCTGGACGCACTGTCCGGCCACCTGCGCTCGGACATCCCCTTCGAGGCCGTCGATGCCCACGTCGACGACCACGACTTCGCCGACATCGTCGCCGAGCGCTACCTGTCACTCGTCTCGGAGACGATCGATGTCTGAAGCCACCCCCGAGCATGAGCGTCAGCGAATGCTCGAAGCGAATCCGCGAAGCGATTCGCCGATGTCTGATCGGCCGTTTTCCAACTGCATCCTCGACCTGGCGCCGCCCGACATCGCCTGGTTCCGCGAGCGCTCGGACATCATCCTGGTCCCGATCGGCTCCTGCGAGCAGCACGGCGCGCACCTGCCGATCGGCACCGACACGATCACGGCGCTGGAGGTCTCGCGCCGGGCCGCCGCCAAGGCCGACGTGCCCTATGCGCCGCCGTTCTGGGCCGGCTACTCGCCGCAGCACATGCGCGAGACCGAGTCCTCGGTCGGCACGATCACGCTGCGGGCGGAGACGCTCAACGCCGTCCTCTACGACATCCTGCGCTCGCTGATCCACCACGGGTGGAACAAGCTGATCCTGGTCAACGGGCACGGGTCCAACACGAAGGTGCTCGACCCGCTGCTGCGGAGGATCAAGTACGAGACCGGCGCGCTGGTGGCGCTCTACAAGCCCTACGCCGAGCGCTACATCGGGATTCTCGACGGGCTGCTGGAGAACCCGCCCGAGGAGACGCCGGGCTGGCACGCGTCGGAGCTCGAGACCTCGCAGGTGATGGCGCACGACGCGCGCATGGTGCATATGGACCGCGCCGCCGACGATCGCGCGCAGGCGCCCTCGTGGCTGCCGAAGTCGTTCCTGAAATCAGACGGCGCACCCGACGTCCAGTTCGAGGGCTACCAGTACTTCACGTTCCCGATGGACCACGGCGAGTTCTCGCGCACGGGCGTGATCGGCAACCCGATGCGGGCGACGGCCGAGAAGGGCGAGGAGGCGCTGGAGCGCTTCTCCGACCATCTCGCGCGGGCGATCGACGAGTTCCGCGACCTGAACGTGGACGTGCGCCGGCGAGCGTTCGAGGACCGCGTATGAGCACACAGCCGCCAGCGCTGCGCCGGGCCCAGATCCTCGAGCGCATCCTGCGTGACGGCGGCGTCTCGGTCGCTGATCTCGCGCGCGACCTGACGGTCTCCTCGATCACCGTTCACCGTGATCTCGAGCAGCTCTCCAGGGACGGGCTGGTCGAGCGGGTGCACGGCGGCGCGCGGTCGATGCCCGCCGCAGGGCCGCCGACCGCGATCCCGCCGACCGGCTGGGAACAGCGCGCAGCCGCCGGCCGCGGCGCGAAGGCCACGATCGCCGCGCACGCCGCGCGCGAGGTGCGCTCGGGCTCGACGATCTTCCTGGACTCCTCGTCGAGCTGCCTCGCGCTGGCGCGCCAGCTCGTGAGCGAGCCGGCCACCGAGCTGACGCTGGTCACGAACTCCCCGGCGATCGCCTACGAGATCGTCGACGAGCGGATCCTGGTGATCGTCACGCCGGGTGAGCTCGACCAGCACATGCGGCTGCTCGCCGGGCGCTGGACCACGGACTTTCTCGCCGGGCTGAACTTCGAGCTGGCGTTCTGCTCGGCGGCCGGGCTCACGCTCGACGCCGGCCTGACGACCTCCCGCCGGGCGCTGGCCGACGTGATCAACGTCGCCAGCTCCAACTCGGCGCGGACGATCGGTCTGATCGACTCGAACAAGTTCGGGCGGGCCTCGCTGCTGTCGATCGCGCCGGCCCAGGAGCTGGACGCGATCGTCACCGACGACTGCCTCGACTACGAGACGGCGCAGGAATTTCGGGCGGCCGGGGTGCGGCTCGAGATCGTAAAGACCTAGGAGGAGAAACCGGATGGCACGACCCGTCACGTTGTTCACCGGCCAGTGGGCCGACCTCACGCTCGAGCAGCTGGCTGCCAAGTGTGGTGAGTGGGAGTTCGATGGCCTCGAGCTGGCCTGCTGGGGCGATCACTTCGACGTCGCGGAGGCGCTGTCCGATCCGTCCTACACCGCCGGGCGCCGCGAGATCCTCGAGCGCCACGGGCTCAACTGCTGGGCGATCGGCAACCACCTCGTGGGCCAGGCGGTCTGCGATCCGATCGACGGCCGCCATGCAGGTGTGCTGCCGCCGGAAGTATGGGGCGATGGAGACCCGGAAGGAGTGCGCCGGCGCGCCGCCGAGCGGATGAAGGACACCGCCCGCGCCGCCGCGCAACTGGGCGTCGAGGTCGTGACCGGATTCACCGGCTCCTCGATCTGGCACATGCTCTATTCGTTCCCGCCCAACGACTTCAGCGACATCGAGCGCGGCTACGAGGAGTTCGCCGAGCGCTGGAACCCGATCATCGACGTCTTCGACGCCGAGGGCGTGCGCTTCGCGCTCGAGGTCCACCCCACCGAGATCGCCTACGACTTCGTCACCACGCGCCGCGCGCTCGACGCGATCGGGCATCGCGAGGGCTTCGGCATCAACTTCGATCCGTCGCACTTCGAGCACCAGTTCCTCGACAGCGCCGCGTTCATCACCGAGTTCGCCGACCGCATCTATCACGTGCACGTCAAGGACTCGGCCAGGCAACTGGACGGGCGCTCGTCGATCCTCGGCGGGCATCTCCAGTTCGGAGAGGTCGGCCGCGGCTGGGATTTCGTCTCGCCCGGGCATGGCGACGTGGAGTTCGAGGCGATGTTCCGAGCGCTGAATCGGATCGGCTACCAGGGACCGTTGTCGGTGGAATGGGAGGACTCAGGGATGGATAGGGATTGGGGCGCACCGGACGCGCTCGCCTTCGTGCGGGCGACGGACTTCGCGCCGTCGACGCTGGCGTTCGACGCGGCGTTCGCGAGGGAGGGCTCGTGAGTAAGTCTGTCGGCTTCGTGACGATGGGCGAGTCCACCGGAGGGGAGGACATCCCCACCATCGGGGTGGGCATGCTCGGGTACGGGTTCATGGGCAAGGCTCATTCGAACGCGTACAAGACGCTCGCCTATATGACCTGGCCGCCGCCGCTGATGCCACAGCTGGTGTCGATCGCGGGGCGCAACGCCGAGGCGGTCGCCGGCGCGGCGCACCGCTACGGCTTCGTCGACTCTGTCACCGACTGGCGCGAGCTGGTCTCCGATCCGCGCATCGGCGTGTTCGACAACTCCGGCCCGAACAACTTCCACGCCGAGCCGACGATCGCCGCCGCCCAGGCGGGCAAGCACGTGATCTGCGAGAAGCCGCTCGGCCGTGACGCCGACGAGGCCTACGACACGTGGCAGCAGGTCGCGGCGACCGGCGTGAAGGCGATGTGCGCCTTCAACTACCGCTTCGTGCCGGCCGTGCGGCTCGCGCAACAGATCATCGCCTCCGGTGAGCTCGGCGAGATCTTCCACTTCCGCGGGCGCTACCTGCAGGAATGGATCATCGACGCCGACTTCCCGATGGTCTGGCGCCTCGACAAGAGCGTCGCGGGCTCAGGCGCCCTCGGCGACCTCGGCGCCCACGTCATCGACCTGGCGCGCTACCTCGTCGGCGAGATCGCGTCCGTCAGCGCCTCCACGCGCACGTTCGTCAAGGAACGCGAAGGCGTCGAAGTCACCGTCGACGACGCCGTCGAGTCCGTGGTCGACTTCGCGAACGGGGCCGTCGGCACGATCGAAGCCTCCCGGTTCTGTTCGGGCCGCAAGAACGGGCTGCAATTCGAAATCAACGGGTCCAAGGGCTCGCTGAGCTTCGACATCGAGCGGCTCAACGAACTGCAGGTGCACTTCTCGGGCTCAACCCCGGGCAAGCTCGAGCAGGGCTTCCGGACCGTGCTCGTCTCCGAGGCCGACCACCCCTTCTGGGAGCACTGGTGGCCCCAGGGGCACATGATCGGCTGGGAGCACACGTTCGTGCACGAGATCCATCACTTCCTCAGCGCGATCCGCGAAGACACGGACATCGCCCCGCACGGCGCGACGTTCGAGGACGGCTACCGTGCGGCCGAGATCTGTGACGCGATGCTGCGGTCCGCCGAGGGCGGCTCCCGCGAGACCGTCACCTACCGGTCCTAAGACCAATTGCCAATGGGAAGCGGGCGCCGCTTGGCGCACGCTTCCCGTATGACGAACGCGAGCGAGATCATCACCGGCGAGGTCACGTCCTGGGCCGGCGTGACCGCCGGCACCGGCAGCCGCGGGGAGTGGTCCTTCAAGGCCGGTGCACGCGAGATCGGCCACCTCCACGGCGACCGCGTCGCCCACCTCGGCTTCCCCAAGGCGATCTGGCAGGAGCTCTACGACGCCGGCCGCATCGACTACCACTCCGCCTTCCCCGGCAAGAAGGGCTGGGGCGCGCGCTACATCGCGGACGACGACGATGTCCGCGACGTGATCGCGCTCCTGCGCCTGAACTACGACCGGGTCTCGACCACCCACGGCGTCCCCGCCTAGTGCGCGCGGTCTGGCTGCGGGAGTTCGGGCCGCCCTCGGTGCTCGTCGCCGGCGAGGCGGCCGAGCCCGTCGCCGGGCCAGGGCAGGTGATCATCGAGGTCGAGTACGCGAACATCACCTTCGTCGAGACGCAGTTCCGCGCGACCGGCAAGGGGCCGTTCTCCGCCACGCCGCTGCCGATGATCCCGGGCAACGGCGTCGGCGGGACCGTCGGCTCGCGGCGCGTGATCGCTTCCACCGGCGGGTCGGGCGGCTATGCGGAGCGCGTCGCGGTGGAGGAGTCGGCCCTGTTCGACGTGCCCGACGACATGCCACTCGATCACGCGGTCGCGCTGCTCGCCGACGGCCGCACGGCGACGATGCTGCTGCGCGCCGCCGCCGTCGTGCCTGGCGAGCGCGTGCTCGTCGAGGCCGCCGCCGGTGGCGTCGGGACCCAGCTCGTCCAGCTCGCCAAGGCCGCGGGAGCCGTGGTCGTCGCCGCCGCGAGCAGCGCGGCCAAGCTCTCGCTCGCGACCTCGCTCGGCGCCGACGAGGCCGTCGACTACACCCGAGAGGCCTGGGCCGTCGGCCCGTACGACGTCGTCTTCGACGGCGTCGGCGGCGACATCGCCCGCGCCGCGTTCGCCCAACTCGCACCGGGCGGCCGGATGCTCAGCTACGGCCTCGCTTCAGGTTCCTGGGCGGGAGTCAGCCCCGAGGACGCAGCGGCCCGCGGCGTCACGCTCGTCCAGCCCGACCGCTCCCCGGCCGCACTGCGCGCATGCACGGAGAGCATCCTCGCCGCGGGCACCCGCGCGATCATCGGCCGGCGCTTCGGGCTCGAGCGCGCCGCCGACGCGCACGCCGCGATCGAATCCCGCGCAACGCTCGGCAAGACCCTCCTCGAAGTCGAGTGAGCGGCTACGCGCCACTTTCTGCTTGCGGCCAACCTTGCCGTGGGGGTGGAGGTCATACCCGCCGACCCCTCCCTCTCTCCCCAAGGAGTTCGCCGTGTTCAAGCGCATCGCCATCCTCACCGCCGTCGCCGCCGCCGCCGTCGTGCCCGCTGCCGCCCAGGCGAGCCAGCTG
The DNA here is from genome assembly GCA_963848475.1 of uncultured Solirubrobacteraceae bacterium. Classification (GTDB taxonomy): domain Bacteria; phylum Actinomycetota; class Thermoleophilia; order Solirubrobacterales; family Solirubrobacteraceae; genus Solirubrobacter. The sequence goes on from CAWKDW010000021.1 coordinate 585,602, forward strand.
CCCCCGATCGGCCCGGTGAAGCCGTTGGAGGTCAAGTGGATCCTCGCTCCGGGCCAGACGACCGAGCAGTACCCGACGATGTACGGCTACGAAACCGTCGCCAACGACGATCTCACCTACCCCGGTCCGCGCGTCCCGTGAACCGCGCGCCGCGTCAGCCGGTGGGCGTGATGCCCGCCGGCTTGCGCGGCGTGTAGAGCCAGACGCGGAAGAACGTGTCGAGCTGCTTGCCCGAGATGCGCTCGGCGAGCGCGATGAACTGGGCAATCGTCACCGGGTGTCCGCGGCGCGTCGTTCCCCAGCGGCGCAGCAGGCGGAAGAAGTCGTCATCGCCGATCCGCTTGCGCAGCGCGTGCAGGGTCATCGCGCCGCGGGTGTAGATCGGTGAGTTGAGCAGGTCCAAGGGTCCTGGGTCGCCGATCTTCACCCGCCAGCCCTCCGACGAGGCGGGCGTGCGGGCATAGGCGTCGAAGATCGCCTGCGCGGTCATCTTCCCGTGGCGCTCGCTCCAGATCCATTCGGCGTAGGACGCGAAGCCCTCGTTGAGCCAGATGTTGCGCCAGGAGGCGAGCGGCAGGGCGTCGCCGACCCACTGGTGCGCAAGCTCGTGGACGACCACGAGCTCGTTGTCCTCGCCCGCGGCGTCCTCGAAGAACGCGGGTGAGTAGATCGGGCGCGTCTGGTTCTCCAGCGCGAAGCCGAGGGTGCGGACGTTGTCGACGATCGAGCCGCCGGTCGAGAACGGATACGGGCCGAAGAGATCGGAGAGGAAGCGCAGGATCTCGGGCTGGCGCGCCAGCGCGAGCTGGGCGGAGGCGCCGACGCTGGGCGGCGCATCCTTGATCGTGCCGCTGAACCAGTCGTTCGGGTTCGCCGGGCTGCCGGCCGGTGCGCCGGGGACGGTCCAGCCGTCGAGCGTGTCACCGTCGTCCTCGAACGACGTCGATCCGGGCCCGCTGGACACTCGCACGTCGTCGACGTACACGCCGGTGTACTGCGTGAGCGCGTCGCTGACGGCGGTCAGCGAGACCTCGACGGACTTCCCGGCGTAGGGCTCGAGATCGATGCTCCAGCGCTCGTAGCCGCGGCTCGTCCCGCTGGCCGCCCACCACGCGCCGGTCGTCCCGCGCGAGCCGCAGCCGCCGAGCTTCCTCGGCGTCTGGTAGTGGCGCAGGAACGGGTGCAGCTTCAGCGTCGCGAGGCAGTCGTAGCCGGTGAAGCGCCCGTTGTGCCCTTCCTGGTCGGGCAGGGTCGTCCAGTCCTGGCCGCCCGCCGTACGCGCTTCGACCATGAAGAAGTCGGCTTCCGGCTCGGTGTCGCGGTGCACGCGAAACGACAGCGTCCCGCCGCTGGCGGGAACCTCGAGGGTCCGTGTGAGCCGCTTATAAGCGGGTTGGCCGACCCCGCTCAGCGCGTAGCGCGCACCGGTGCGCGGCTTCGGCTGGGTCATCAGGGCGGGATCGATCGCGTCCCAGTACTTGATGCCGTCGACCTCGTAGGCGCGCAGGTCGAACTGGCCGATCGAAGCGGTCGCGAGGTACGGCGCCATCGGCTCGCGGGCCTCCCACTTCCACGTCGTACGGGAACCGCGGCGCTCGACGCCGACCAGCGCGCCGTTGGCGATCGCCTCCAGCCCGCGCGGGACGGTGATCGCGAACGAGTAGGCCGCGGTGTCGGACGGGTGGTCGTTGACCGGGAACCAGGTGGCGGCGCCGTCGGGTTCGCCCGCGATCAGGACGCCGTCGGAGGTGGGGATGACGCCGGTCTGGCCGTTGGACTTCGGCACCCCGTCGTAGGCGATCACGGTCCTGAAGCGCCTGCCCGCATGCAGCGACGTGCGCGGAGTGATCGTAAGCTCACCGCCGCTGCGCCGGAAACCCGCCCGGACACCCGCGACCTTGACCGAGCGCACCTTCAGCCCGTCGAGGTCGAGATTGAAGCTCGACAGCGCCTGTCTGGCCGTGGCCTCGATCGTCGCGACCCCGCGCAGCCGGCGGCTCTTCGGCGAGTACGCGAGGTCGAGGCCGTAGTGGCGGACGTCGTAGCCGCCGTTGCCGGCCTTGGGGAAATACGGGTCGCCGATCCCGCTCGCGCCGGGCGCGGCGGCGTGCGCGGTCTGTGCCGAGACGACGAGGATCAGCCCGGCGAGGACGGCCGCGGCCGGTCGGTGCCCGATCATCTCGCGCTACAAGGCCTCGTAGCCCGCGAGGTCCAGGCAGACCACGCAGAACGGCCATGGCGGGTTCCACGGCCAGCCGGTGACGTCCTTGCCGCAGAGCGCGGTGTCCGGGTCGTCCTCGGGCACGATGTGGCAGATCTTCTCGCCGTCGTGCGTCGGACCGTGGACCTTCTCGTGCTCAGGTGAGGTCACCGCCTGCAATTTGTACCGGCTACATGCGGAAGACGCCGTAGCCAACGTCCTCCAGCGGCGCGCCGGCGCACGCGGACAGCGCGAGCCCGAGCACGTCGCGCGTGTCGCGCGGGTCGATCACGCCGTCGTCCCAGAGCCGCGCGGTCGCGTAGTACGGCTGCCCCTGGCGCTCGTATTGCTCCTGCAGCTGGGCGCCGACCTCCGGCTGGCCGACGGTCTCCATCACCGTCGCGGCCTGGACGCCGCCCATCACGCTGATCCGCGCGTTGGGCCACATGAAGAGGAAGCGCGGCGAGTACGCGCGCCCGCACATGCCGTAGTTGCCGGCGCCGAAGGAGCCGCCGACGATCACGGTCAGCTTCGGCACACGCGCACAGCTCACCGCGGTGACCAGCTTCGCGCCGTGCTTGGCGATCCCGCCCGCCTCGTACTCGCGCCCGACCATGAAGCCACTGATGTTCTGCAGGAAGACCAGCGGGATCTTGCGCCGGTCGCAGAGCTCGATGAAGTGAGCGCCCTTCAACGCCGACTCGCTGAACAGGATCCCGTTGTTGGCCAGGATCCCGACCGGGTGGCCGTGCAGCCGCGCGAAACCGCAGACCAGCGTCGTGCCGTACAGCGCCTTGAACTCGTGGAAGTGGGAGCCGTCCACGAGCCGCGCGATCAGCTCGTGCGGGTCGTAGGGCTTGCGGACGTCCGCGGGAACCACGCCGTAGATGCCGTCCGGGTCGTGCGCGGGCGGCTCGACCGGCGCGCGCTGCCAGGGCGTGGGCTCGGGGGCGGGAAGCGTCGCCACGATGCTGCGCACGATGTCCAGCGCGTGCTCGTCGTCGTCGGCGAGGTGGTCGGTGACACCGCTGGTACGCGAGTGCAGGTCGCCGCCGCCGAGGTCCTCCGCGCTGACCTCCTCGCCGGTCGCCGCCTTCACCAGCGGCGGGCCGCCGAGGAAGATCGTGCCCTGCTCGCGGACGATCACGCACTCGTCGCTCATCGCGGGCACGTAGGCGCCGCCGGCCGTGCAGGAGCCCATCACGGCCGCGATCTGCGGGATGCCCAGCTTGGACATCGTCGCCTGATTGAAGAAGATCCGGCCGAAGTGCTCGCGGTCGGGGAAGACCTCGTCCTGCAGCGGCAGGAAGGCACCGCCGGAGTCGACGAGGTAGATGCACGGAAGCCGGTTGTGCAGCGCCACCTCCTGCGCGCGCAGGTGCTTCTTGACCGTCATCGGGTAGTAGGTGCCGCCCTTGACCGTGGCGTCGTTGGCGACGATCACGCACTCGCGTCCGCAGACGCGGCCGACGCCGGTGACGATCCCGGCGCCCGGCGCGTCGCCGTCGTACATCCCGTGCGCGGCCAGCGGCGAGAGCTCCAGGAACGGCGCGCCCTTGTCGAGCAGGCGGTCGACGCGCTCGCGCGGCAGCAGCTTCCCGCGCGACGTGTGCCGCGCACGTGACTTCTCGCCGCCGCCGAGCCGCACCCGCTCGAGCTGCTCGCGCAGGTCGGCGGCCAGCGCCTCGTGGGCCGCGGTGTTGGCCTTGAACTCGTCCGTCGTCATGCCGACTTCAACCTTCGCCACGGTCTGGTCGCGCCCGACCTTGTCGCCCACGGACACGCTCAGCTCGGTCACGGTCCCGTCGATCGGTGCCGTCAGAGCGAGCTCCATCTTCATCGACTCGAGCACGACGATCGTCTGGCCCGCCTCGACCGCGTCGCCCACAGCGCACGGGACGAGCAGGACGGAGCCGGGCATCGGCGCCCGCAACTCGCCGTCGGCGTGCGCGTGGTGGACGTCCTCGGCGGTCGCCTCGGTCACCTGCCAGGCCCAGCCCTCGTGCGCCAGCCAGCCGTCGAGGTAGGTGAAGCGGCCCGCCACCGGCGTCGCCTTGCAGCACGACGTCGATCGGCTCGCCGCCGTCGACCGCGAGCTTCCAGTACGACGGCGCGCGCTGAGCCGCCGAGGCGCCAGCCGTCGCGGCGCTCGAACGGGTCGTCGCCGGCCCGCTCGACCGCCCGCGCCATCGCCAGCGAGGCCGCGGTCCGCGCGACCTGCTCGTCGCTCAGCGGCGGAGCCGGCGGCGAAAGGCGCCCGATCAGGCCGGTGTCCATCTCCCCCGCGCGCACGTCCTCGCGCGCGAGCAGCGAGCGCAGAAAGCCCGTGTTGGTGGTCAGACCGAGGATCGCGGTGCCGGCCAGCGCGCGGTCCAGCCGCGCCAGCGCCGTCGCCCGGTCGGGGCCGTAGGCGATCACCTTGGCGATCATCGAGTCGTAGTCGGTGCCGACCACCGAGCCGGTCTCGACCGCGGCATCGACACGCACGCCGGTCGGGTACTCAGCCAGCAGCACCGGGCCGGCGGACGGGAAGAAGCTCGCGTCCTCGGCGTTGATGCGCGCCTCGATGGCGTGACCGCTGAGCTCGACCTTGACGTCAAGCGCCTCCCCGGCGGCGACCCGCAGCTGCAGCTCGACCAGATCCAGGCCCGTGACCAGCTCGGTCACCGGATGCTCGACCTGCAGCCGCGCGTTCATCTCCAAAAAGAAGTGCAGCGACGGATCGTCGGCATCGGCGATGAACTCGACGGTGCCGGCGCCCGTGTACCCGGCGGCGACGGCGAGCGCCACGGCCTCACGCCCCAGCACCTCACGCAGCTCCGGCGAGACGACCGGTGACGGCGACTCCTCGAGCACCTTCTGATGGCGCCGCTGCAGCGAGCATTCGCGCTCCCCGAGCGAGATCACGTTGCCGTGCGCGTCGCCGATGACCTGCACCTCGATGTGCCGCGCCCGCGGCAGGAAGCGCTCAATGAAGACGCGGTCGTCGCCGAAGCCCGCGAGCGCCTCGCGCCCGGCGGCGGCCAGCGCCTCGTCCAGGCCCTCGGGCGACTCGACGACCCGCATCCCGCGGCCGCCGCCGCCCGCCGCCGCCTTCACGAGCAGCGGGTAGGCGTCCGAGACGCGCGCGTCGTCGACGCTGAAGGACTCGACGACCGGCACACCGGCGCGCGCGGCCGCCGCCTTGGCCGTGACCTTGTCGCCCATCAGCTCGATCGCCTCCGGCGACGGGCCGACGAAGACCACGCCCGCCCGCACGCATGCGCGCGCCAGCTCGGCGTTCTCGGACAGGAAGCCGTAGCCGGGGTGCAGCGCGTCGGCCCCGCCGGCGGCCTCGATCACATCGGAGATCGAAAGGTAGGACGAAACTCGCACCGCCTCGTCGGCCTCGCGCACGTGCGGTGCCGCCAGCGTCGGCATCGGTGTAGATCGCGACCGAGCGGATCCCGAGCGCCCGCAGCGTCCGGATCACGCGCCGGGCGATCTCACCGCGGTTGGCGACGAGGACCGACGAGAACATCAGGCGCCGAGCGCGCGGGCGATGACCATGTGCTGGACCTCGTCGGTGCCCTCGCCGATCGTGAGGATCTTGGCGTCCCGGTACATACGGCAGACCGGGTACTCCTCGATGTAGCCGTAGCCGCCGTGGATCTGGACGGCCTCCTCGGCGCAGCGCACCGCCAGCCGGCCCGTCTTGAGCTTGGCCTGGGCCGCGGTCAGCGAGAAGTTGCGGCCCTTGTCCTTCAGGAACGCCGCCTTGTAGACGAGCAGCCGCGCGGCCTCGATCTCGGTCGCCATGTCGGCGAGCTTGGTCTGGATGGCCTGGTACTTGGAGATCGGCTTGCCGAAGGCGCGCCGCTCCTTGGCGTAGGCCAGCGCCTGATCCAAGGCGCCCTGCGCGAGACCGACGCCCATCGCCGCGACGCCGATGCGGCCGATGTCGAGCACCTGCAGGAACTGCTTGAAGCCGCCGCCGCGCGGGCCGAGGAGGTTCGCCTCCGGAACGATGCAGTCCTCGAACGTCAACGGACGCGTGTCGGACGCGTTCCAGCCCATCTTGCGGTAGGGCTCGCCCTGCGAGTACCCCGGCGTGCCGTTCGGGACGATCAGGTTGGAGATCTCGTCCTCACCGGTCTTGGCGGTGATGCAGACGACGCCCGAGATGTCGGTCCCGGCGTTGGTGATGAACTGCTTGGTGCCGTTGACCGTCCACTCGCCGGCGTCCAGCGTTGCGCGCGTGCGGACGTTGCCGGCGTCCGAGCCCGCCTCGGGCTCGGTCAGGCCGAAGGCGCCGAGGATCTCGCCCGACGTCAGCTTCGGCATCCACTCCTGCTTTTGCTCCTCGGTCCCGAACAGGTAGATCGGCTGCGTGCCGAGCGACGTGTGGGCGCAGAGCGTGATCGCCACCGAGGAGTCCACGCGCGTGAGCTCCTCGACCGCGATCGCGTAGGCCAGCGAGTCGCCGCCGCCTCCGCCGTACTCCTCCGGGAACGGGATGCCCATCAGCCCGAGCTCGCCGAGCTGCTTGACGATCGCGTACGGGAACGCCTTCGTGCGGTCGAGCTCCTCCGCAACCGGAGCCACCTCCCCCTCGGCGAAGTCGCGCACCGTGCGGCGGATCAGCTCGTGGTCGTCGGGGAGATCGAAGTTCATGCGATACTTATACCGAACGCCCGTTACAAACACCATGTCGAAGCCGCCAACCTCCCCCGCGCTCCGTGAGCGCTACGACCGCCGCCAGCAGCAGGTCGTGACCACCGCCGCCGCACTCTTCGCGCGGCGCGGCTTCCAGGTCACGAGCATGGACGAGCTGAGCGAGGCCACCGGGCTGGGCAGCGGCGGGCTCTACCACTACATCGGCTCCAAGCAGAAGCTGCTGTTCGAGATCTTCGGGCAGCTGATGCACCCGCTGCTCGACCAGGCGGCGGAGATCGAGGCCAACGCGCAACCGCCAGAGCAGCAACTGCGCGAGCTGGTCCGCGCCTGGGTGGCGCACATCGCGACGCATCTCGACCACATGGCCGTCTTCGCCCAGGAACGCCACGCGATCGAGCACGAGCCCGAGTGGGAGCAGGTCCGCGCCAGCCGCGACGCCTTCGAGGCGATCCTCGCCCGCCGGCTGGCCGCGGTCGGCCTGACCGACCGGCTCGCGCACTTCGCCCTGCTCGGCATGGTCAACCACACCGCCACCTGGCTCAAGCCCGGCGGCCGGCTGAGCGCCGAGCAGATCGCCGACGGCTACTGCGACATGCTGCTGCCGAGCACGTGATCCGCTGGGCCGAAGCCGCCGACGAGCCCGCGCTGCGCGCGCTGGATCTCGCGACCTGGACCTCTCTCTCCAGCCCGGCGCCCGCGCCGCCACCCGATCAGCCGTTCGAGCTCGACGGCGTGCTGGTCTCCGAGCTCGCGGACGGCATCGCGGGCTACGTCAAGCTCGGGCCGCTGTTCCCGCTGGAGTCCGCCCGCCACGTGCTCGAGATCAAGGCGCTCGCCGTGTCGCCCGCCCATCGCCGGCGCGGCGTCGGCCGTGCGCTGATGGAGGCCGCGATCCGCGAGGCACGGAGCGCCGGCGCGCAGCGACTGAACCTGCGCGTGCTCAGCCACAACACGGACGCCCGCGCGCTCTACGCCCGCTGTGGCTTCACGGTCGAGGGCGTCCTGCACGGTCTGTTCCGGCTCGACGGCGTCTACGTCGATGACATCCAGCTGACAATGCCGCTCGCCGCGCCCGCCTGAGCGGCGCCGTTCGACAGGCAGTCGCCGCGCTTCCGACCGCCGGGCCATCTTCAGGCCGCGGATCGGATGGAAGGATCGCGAGCGGTCAACTTCTGGGAGGGAACCCTTGCAACGCTCCACGACGGTGCGCTCGCTTCTGCTCGCGGGCACCGCCGTCCTCGCCGCGGCCGTGCCGGCGTCGGCGGTCACCACGGTCACCACGGTCAACGGCCTGAACTGGCAGATCCACGACATCGCGCCGCCGAAGCTCGACACCGGCTCGATCCGGGCGATCTCCGACAACGCCTTCTACGGCTTCGGCGGCATGCGCGTGCGCGTCTCCGGGATCCCGGCCAGCGACACCACGGCGCGCCTCAACGGCGAACTGATGCGCGGCTTCGGGCTCACCTACGACGGCGACGAGTCCTTCGCCACCGACCAGCCCGTCGTGCTCGGCGGGATCGCCATGAGCCGCGCGGTGAAGGTCAGCAAGGCCGGCAACTACACGCGCTGGCTGGACAGCTTCGCCAATACGACGGCGCGCACGATCACCGTCGACGTCGCCTTCGGCGGCACCGCCGGCATCAACTCGGGCTCCAACCAGAGCCAGGTCGTCGCGACCGCGAGCGGCGACACGACGATCGGCGCCGACGACACCTGGGTCGAGGTCGCCAACCCGACCGCGGCCGGCGTCAGCACGCGCGGGCCGAGCGCGGTCGTCAACGGCAGCCAGTCGAGCACAGGCAACTTCCAGCGCGACCCGTTCGGCAACCCGCTGCCGCTCACGGGCCTGGAGGCCAACTTCTACGGCTACAAGAACACGCTCACGCTCGCTCCGGGCCAGACGCGCTCGCTGCTGCGCTATGTCGTCGCGGGCGAGGCGGAGTCCAGCGCGACCGCCGGCCAGCAGGTCGCGGCGGTCAAGACGGCGGCCAGCACGCTCGCCGGCGCGCCCGAGATCGCTGGCATCGCCCCCGGCCTCGGCTGCACCGTCGCCAACTGGGCGCCGCTGTTCGACACCGCCACCTGCGCGGCCTCGCCCGCCCCGCCGATCACGCCCGAGCAGCCGACACGGCTCTCGGTGACGACCTCGGGCTACGACGTCTTCAACAAGTCGATCACGCAGCTGGAGGCCGACATGAAGTCCGGCCTGACCACCTCGCAGGCGATCACCCGCGCCTACCTCGACCGCATCGTCGCCTACGACTCCGGGCCGTTCGGGTTCCACAGCTTCATCACCATCGCCGATGACGCGATGGCCCAGGCCAAGGCCGCCGACGACCGCCGCGCCGCGGGCGATATCACCGAGCTGCTCGGCATCCCGGTGGCGATCAAGGATCTCTACGACACCAAGGACATGCCGACCACGGACGGCAGCCTCGCCTTCGAGGGCTGGCGGCCGAAGCGTGACGCGGGCCAGGTCAAGCGCATGCGCGACGCCGGTGCCGTGATCCTCGGCAAGACCAACCTGTCGGAGTTCGCGAACTCGGGCTCCTACAGCGACTCGGGTTACGGGATGGTCTGGAACGCGTTCAAGCCGTCCAAGACCTCGCTCGGCTCCTCCGGCGGCTCGGCGGTCGCGACCGCTCTCAGCCTGGCCGGGTTCGCCATGGGCACGCAGACGGGCGTGTCGCTGTACGCGCCGTCGACCGGGGCGTCGCTGGTGACGCTGCGGGGCACCGACGGCATCTCCTCCGGCGCCGGCGTGATGCCGCTGACGTGGCTGCAGGACTTCGAGGGGCCGATCGCCCGCACGACCAGCGACGTCGCCCGGATCCTCAACGTCACCACCGGCACCGATCCCGACGACATCGCGACCGTCCACGCCGACGCCGACGCCAAGCGCCCGGCCGACTGGAAGACCGCGCTGGACCCCGCTGCGCTGCAGGGCAAGAAGATCGGCTACATCGACAGCGCGTTCGACGGGACCAGCTACGGCCAGGACGACGGCACCGGGGACGCCCTGAAGGCGCGCTTCGCCGACATCGAGGCCGCGGGTGCGACGATGGTGCCGATCACGGCGTCGACGCCGAGCTCGCCCTCGACGGGCACGTTGTCGGGCAGCCGCACCGAGGAGGGCTGGCAGCGCTACTTCGACCTCCACGACGACCCGCCCTACCACACGGCGTCGGAGATCCTGTCCTCGGACAAGGTGCTGCCCTACAACCGCCGCAATCAGTCGCCGCAGCCGCGGCTGTCGGCCGAGGACATCGACAAGATCTTCGCGCAGCGCGACGCGTACAAGGCACGCTGGACCGCCTTCATGGATGACCAGGGCGTCGACGCCGTCGTGTACCCGGGCTTCCGCTCGGACGTCTACGACAACGACGGCGCGCAGACGATCTCCTCCGACCGCGGCAGCGGCGTCCCGACCTCCAACGTCGGGCTGCCGACGCTGGTCCTCCCGGTCGGGGCCAACCCGCACGGCGACCCGATGTCGCTGCAGATCGTCGGCCGCGCCTGGGACGACGAGAAGGTGCTCGGCTTCGGCTACGCGCTCGAGCAGCAGCTCGGCGGTGCCGGACACCTCGTCCCGTCCACGGCGCCGCGGCTGGCGTACGTGAACGAGGCCACCGCCCCGGTCGGCGGCATGGTCCCGGCGACGCTGGCGCTGACGCTCGGCGCTCCCGCCACCTTCGGCGCCTTCACCCCGGGTGTGGCGAAGGAGTACGCGGCGGCCACGACCGCGAACGTGATCTCGACGGCGGGTGACGCGACGCTCTCGATCGCCGACCCGAGCGCGGTCGCGACCGGCCACCTGGTCAACGGCACGTTCTCGCTGCCGTCGCCGCTGAAGGCGGCCGGCCTGCCACTGCCCGCCTCGGTGAAGACGTGGGCCGCTCCGACCTCCAACGAAGCCGTGCCGATCGCGTTCACGCAGGCGATCGGAGCCGCGGATGCCCTGCGTACCGGGACGTACGCCAAGACGCTGACGTTCACGTTGTCGACCACGACGCCGTGATTTCGGTGGCGGCGGAGGTGGGACGCGAAGTAGGGTTGGTGTAATGGCCGATCTCGCCGAACGACCCACCTCCACCGCCCCGCGTTCGCTTGGCGAGCTGGCTCTCGCCGCCGCCGACCGATACTCAGGGGACGCCATGCGCGCCCCGGGGCGCCCGGCGATCACCTATGCCGAGTTCGGGCTCGCGATCAAGGAGATCGCGGGCGGACTCGCGTCCCTGGGCGTCGCGACCGGTGACAAGGTCGCGATCCTCTGCGGGACCGTGCCGGAATGGCCGCTGGCCGACTTCGGCTCCTTCTGCGCCGGCGCGACCGTCGTGCCGGTGTACCACACCAACTCGCCCGAGGAGTGCCAGTACGTGCTCTCGCACTCGGGCTCGAAGGTGGTCCTGCTCGAGGACGCCTCGCAGGCGGTCAAGATCGCGAAGGTGCGCGACGAGCTGCCCGAGCTCGAGCACGTCGTGGTGCTGACGGGCGAGGCCGAGGGCGCGATCACGCTCGCGGACCTGCGTGCGCGCGGCGCCGCCGGCGGCGCCGAGATCGCCCGCGAGCGGACCGCGGCCGTGAACCCCACGGACGCCGCGACGATCGTCTACACCTCGGGCACCACCGGCCCGCCGAAGGGCTGTGTGCTCTCGCACGCGAACCTGCTGTTCACCGCCGGGACCTACATCGACCGCCTGGACATGCGTGCCTCGCCGCCGGTGATCTTCCAGTATCTGCCGCTCGCGCACGTGCTCGCGCGCATGGTCTCGTTCGTCGCGCTCGACACCGGCGGCGTGCTGGCCTTCTGGGGCGGCGACACCAAGAACCTGGCCAAGGACATCGCCGAGGCCGAGCCGACGCACATCCCGACCGTCCCGCGTCTGCTCGAGAAGATCCACACGCGCGTGATCGGCGGCGCGGCCGCCGCCGGCGGCGCCAAGGCCGAGATCTTCAAGCGCGCGCTGGCGACCGGCGAGAAGGTCGCCAAGGCCAAGCGCGAGGGCCGCAAGGTCAACCCGTTCGACAAGGTCCGCCACGCCGCAGGCGACAAGCTCGCGCTCTCGAAGGTGCGCGATGCGCTCGGCCCGAACAACCCGGTCCTGATCACCGGCGCCGCGCCGATCGGCACCGAGGTGATCGAGTTCTTCTACGCCTGCGGCGTCCCGGTGCTCGAGGGCTACGGGATGACGGAGACCTGCGCCGCCGCGACGCTGAACACCGTCGGTGAGGTGCGCGTCGGCAGCGTCGGGCGCCCGCTCCCGGGCACCGAGGTCACGATCGCCGAGGACGGCGAGGTCCTGATGCGCGGCCCGCACATCTTCAAGGGCTACCACCGCAACCCCGAGGACACCGAGACGCTTCTAGAAGGCGGCTGGCTGCACTCCGGCGACCTCGGCGAGATCCACGACGGCTACGTCCACATCACGGGCCGCAAGAAGGACCTGATCATCACGTCCTCGGGCAAGAACGTCTCGCCCGAGATGCTCGAGAGCGCGCTGCGGGAGACGCGCTGGATCTCGCAGGCGATCGCCGCAGGCGACCGTCGCTCCTACCTCGTCGCGCTGGTCACGATCGACCCCGACGAGGCGCCGAAGCTGGCCGACGAGCTCGGCATCCCGTCCGATCCCGAGTTCATGGCGACCAACAACCGCGTGCGCGAGGCGATCTGGAAGGACATCGAAGCCGTCAATCAGAAGTTCGCCCGGATCGAGCAGATCAAGCGCTTCGCGATCCTCCCGCGCGACCTCTCCCAGGAGGAGGGCGAGCTGACCCCGACGCTGAAGGTCAAGCGCTCCGTCGTCTACAAGAAGTTCGGCCCGGACGTCGACGCGCTCTACGAGGGCGCCGCCGAATAACCCGGCGCGGAACTACCGACCAGGACCGCGGCCGACCCCGCGCCGCATCGCAGCCCCCAGACGGTCGGAAATCGGACGGGCGCCCTTCAGAACGGGCGCCCGTCGCCGACTGAAAGGGCCAGTGCGCGTCCACGTGCGAACTCTTCATGCTGCGATCACGGCCGGTGCGCTCGCGCTCATGGCCTACTGGGTCGCGCTCCTGGCCGGCGTGGATTCGCCGCTGGTCACGCACTGGGCGTACCTCAGCCTGCTGACCGTCCCGACCGTGCTCGTCGTCCTGCGCGCCGTGACCGTCCGCGAGGAGCGCCTCGCGTGGGCCACGCTCGGCATCGGGTTCTCGCTCTGGACGCTGGGGTCGATCTGGCAGGTCCTCGCCGCGCTGCGCGGCATCGCCGTGGTCTCGCCCGGCTTGGTCGACGCGCTCTGGCTGACGATCTACCCGTTCACGCTGCTCGCCTTCGGCGGCTTCGCGCGACCGTGGCTGCGGCGCCAGGGAAGCGCGCTGGCCCGCGACGCGGTGATGATCATGCTCGTCTGCGCGGCCGTCGTCACGGCCTTCGTGCTGCCGCAGGTGGCGATCAACAAGGGCAACCTCAGCGTCCCGGCGCAGATCGTCTTCTCCGCCTATCCGATCGCCGACAGCGTGCTGCTGAGCGTCGCGCTGGTCGGTGTCGCCGTGGCCGGCCGGCGAGCGGGTGCCGCGTGGTGGCTGTTCGCCATCGGCATCTTCGTGCTCGTCGGCGGCGACGTCCTGTGGGCGCTCCAGGCTGCCGCGGGCACCTGGCAGCCCGTCATGGGCTCCAACGCCGTCTACCCGCTGTGGCCGGGGTTGGTCGCCGTCGCCGCGTGGCTGCCGCGCGACCGCGCGCCGCGGCCGGCTCGGAGGCAGCGCCGCGAGCCTCCGGACCCACGCCGCCGTGCTGGCCGCCGCCGTCGCGGCGGTCTGCCTGCTGGCCGCCAACGAGTGGGTCGCCGTGCCGGCCGCCTCCGTCGTGCTGGCTGCCCTCGGGATGCTCGGCGCGGTCCATCGCACGGGCTACACGCTGGCCGCGAGCGTGCGCGACTCGCTGACCACCTCCCGCGAGCGCGAGCTCGTCGAGGAGGTCGGCCAGGCGCTGGCGAACCAGGAGCTCGAACTGCACTACCAGCCGCTCGTCGACGCGCGTACTGGCACGGTCGTGGGCGCGGAGGCGCTGCTGCGCTGGAACCGCGAAGGCACCTTCATGGCGCCCGATCGCTTCCTGCCCGCGGTCGAGCGCAGCGAGCTGATGGCGCCGCTGACGGACTACGTGCTCGATCGCGCGCTCGCCCAGGCCGCCGGCTGGCGCGCCGCCGGCCATCGGATCGGCATCTCGGTCAACCTCGCGACCGCGAACCTCGGCGAGCCGGATCTGCCGGCGCGGGTGATCGCGACGCTGCGCCGCCACAGGATCCCGCCCGCCGCGCTGACGCTCGAGATCACCGAGACCGCGGCCGTCGAGGACAGCGTCGATGGCCGACCAGGTGCTCGGCGCGCTCGACGACGGCCGGCGTCGGGCTCTCGGTCGACGACTTCGGCACCGGGCACTCCTCGATCGTGCGGCTCGCCTGGTTCCCGATCCGCGAGGTCAAGATCGACCGGTCCTTCGTGCGCGAGATGCACACCGAGAAGCGGCCGATCATGGCCGCGACGATCGCGCTGGCACACGCACTCGGCCTGCGCGTCGTCGCCGAGGGCATCGAGGACGAGGCGACCCTGCTGGCGCTGCGCGAGCTCGGTTGCGACCTCGCGCAGGGCTACCACCTCTCACGCCCGCTGTCGCCCGCGGCCTTCGCGAAGTGGCTGGACGGACAGACGCCGAGCGCCGCGACAAGCGCGGCGCCCGGGTTCGTCTCGAATCTCGCCGAGGCTGCGCGCCGCCGGAGCGGCGCGCAACTGAGCGTTCCTACGGAGCGGTAGTGCTGAGCGTGAAGGTCAGCGTCTTGCTGTAGGAGCCGCTACGGAGGATCTCCGTAGCCGTGATGTTCTGGCGGAACGTCAGCGTGATCGCGCCGTTGGTGACGGGAGCGGAGTAGCTGAGCAGTTCGGTCGGGGACGCGCTGCCACCGACGTTGCCACCCGGACCCGCCGTGGCGGCGCTGTTGGTGCTCGACGCGTAGACCTGCAGCGTGTTGTTGAGCGCGAACGTGCCGTTGACGAGCTTGCCGACGTTGGTGTCCGACGGATCGGAGACCGACAGCGACGTGTCACCGGCGGTCGTGGTGACCCGCGGCGCGGCGGTGGCCAGGTACTCGCGGGCGACGCCCGGGGCGAAGGCGCCGAACGACGGCGAGGTCGTCGGCAGGGTCAGCGCCATCGTCGTGTCCACCGAGCCGGTTGCCGCCGGCATCGTCGTGTCGACGCTGTTGACCATGTACGCGACGTCCTTGGTGATGATCGTGCCGGCGCTGTCCATCGCCGTCACGCGGAACGTCTTGTTGCCGAGCGAGCTCATCGTCACCGTGTCGCCGTTGGCGACCGCGCCGACGCACGACACGATCGCCTCGTTGTCGCCGCACGAGAAGTCGGCGACGGTCGACGAGCCGACCTTGAACTGGGCACCCTCGGCCGGCGAGGCGACCGTGATGGTCGGCGCCGGATCCTGCGCGTAGGAGACGGCCTGCGTCTGCGGGTTGGAGGTCTCGAACGTGTTGGTGCGGCTGAGGTGCGCGTTGGCCTGGGTCATCGTCGAATCGTTGGCGAGGTTCAGGCGCCACGTGGTCAGGCCGCGCTTGATGTCGTGCTCGTAGATGTAGCCGTTGTGCCAGTAGGTCGACCAGTCGCCGCCGAGGATGATGCCCGTGGTGGGCGGCGCCGGGGACGGGTTCTGGAGCGGAGCGGGATCGGCGTACGCGATCTCGCGCGGCATCGACGGGTCGGTGAACTCGAGGATCGAGATGCCCGACTGGTAGCTGCCCGACGCGGCGTAGTAGCCGGCCTTGGTCGGGATGACGTTGAAGTTGTGCCACGTGCAGTTCTCGCGGCTGGTCTGCGGGCGGGGGTGGACCATCGTGCCCTTGGTCTCGCCCGTCAGCGGATCGATGAAGAACAGCGAGCGGTTCAGGACCGAGCTGGTGGCCTGGCACTGTGCCTGGCTGCCGCCGCCCGGCTCATGGCCGTAGATCAGGTACTTGCCGTCGTAGGTGAACGAGCCGGAGTGACCGGTCGAGACACCCATCGACTGCGACCACAGCAGCGTCGGCATCTCGACGCCACCCTCGGCGTCGGCCGGCAGCGCCATGTCGAACTTGTACATGGCAAGGCCGTTGCCGCCGGCGCACATCGCGTAGCCGGTGGTCGTGCCGCCCACGTTCATCAGCACGTTGTTGTCGTGGCAGGAGTTGTTGCCCGTGCGGGTCGGGACCTCATGCGAGACGCGGCGCAGGAACCGCGCGTCGGTCATGTCCGCGAGCGAGATCCGGACGATGTCGATGCCGCGGCACGAGCCGCTGGAGCCGCCGTTGTAGATGTAGAGGTAGCCGCGAGCCTTGTCCGGGACGGCGGTCGCGGTGTGCGAGCCGCAGCCGGTCGGCGCGCCGGCCTCGTTGCCCGACGACGCCATGCGCAGCTGGCGCTTCATGATCGGGTTGGTCGGATCGGTGATGTCGAAGATGTGGATGCCCTCGAAGCCCTGACCGACGGCCTGCCCGGCGCAGGTCGAGCTCGCGCTCGCCGGTGCGTCCCAGGAGCGGATCAGGATGTTCTCGTAGACGATCACGTCGCCCTGTCCGACGTTGCAGCCCGTGTAGTTCAGGACCTGGGTCGGGCTGGACGGGTTCGTGGCGTCGATGACGCGGAAGCCCTCGTAGGTGCCGGCAAAGACGTAGTTGTCCTTGAACGCCAGGTCCGAGTTGTACGTGCCGGAGCCGGTGCCGGAGTACGGCACGTTGCGGGCGGAGTGCCCGAGCGCGGTCAGGTTCCGGGTCACGAACCCGGCCGCGGAGACGATCGGGCCGGCGGGAACGCCGGGGACCGGGTCATCGACGGTCTCGGCCGTCGACTCGTAGAGGTACGAATCGAAATCGTCGGCACATTCGTGCGACAGATCCTCGAAGGACGGCATTGCACCGGCCCAGTTGCCACCGGTGTGCAGCGTCAGGTTGCTGCCCAGGTTCGCCTCGATCTCGGCGATACACGGATGGGCCATGGCTGCTGAAGGCGCGAGAGCCCCCACGAGTACCACGGCACCTACGCTCGCCAGACCGGCGAGTCCCCTCTTGAAGCGCAAATCCCACCCCTCTCGTTTCATGGTCCCCTCATGGACCTGAGATGAGAATATGGGTGATAGGGGGATGAGAACGAATCCCGGGTGTTGAGTTCTCTCCACGCCGACCTCGCCATACTCGCAGCGTGACCCGCTCAGATGGTGCCTCAGTCCCTGACGATCACGTGATCGTGCTGTTCGGCGCGCTCGGCGATCTGTCGACGCGCAAGCTCCTCCCAGGCCTCTTCCACCTGGACCGGGCCGGGCTGATGCCGGCCAACTACAAGATCATCGGCACCTCTCGCAAGGGCGGGACGATCAAGGATTTCGTCGAGGTCGCGCGCAAGGCGGTCGGCAGCGCCGCCGGGGACACCTGGGAGCGCTTCTCCAAGCGCCTCGGCTTCAGCGCCTTCAGCGCCGAGGACCCGTCGCCGCTCGTCGAGGCGGTCAGCAAGGCGGAGCAGGAGCTCGGCGGGTCCCCGCGCCGGCTCTTCTACCTCTCGATCCCGCCGCAGGCGTTCGGCGCCACCGTCGAGGCGCTCGGCGGCTCCGGCCTCTCGGAGAACTCGCGCGTCGTGCTCGAGAAGCCGTTCGGCGTCGACCTCGAGAGCGCGATCGCGCTCAACTCGCTCGTGCACGGTGTCTTCCCCGAGGAGCGCGTGTTCCGGATCGACCACTTCCTCGGCCGCGAGGCGGTCCAGAACCTGATCGCGCTGCGCTTCGCCAACGGCATGTTCGAGCCGATCTGGAACAAGGACCACATCGACCACGTCCAGATCGACGTCCCGGAGACGCTGGCGGTCGACGACCGCGCCGGCTTCTACGAGGAGACGGGCGCGTACCGCGACATGGTCGTGACCCATCTCTTCCACGTGCTCGGCTTCGTCGCGATGGAGCCGCCGACCGATCTCGACGGCCGCTCGATCGTCGAGGAGACCGGGAAGGTCTTCCGCTCCGTGAAGCCGATCAGCCCGAGTTGCGTGATCCGCGGCCAGTACGCGGGCTACCGCGAGGGCAAGGGCGTGGACCCGGACTCCCAGACCGAGACGTTCATCGCGATGCGCGCGGAGATCGACAACTGGCGCTGGTCGGGCGTCCCGTTCTTCCTGCGCACCGGCAAGCAGATGGGCGAGTCGCGGCGGCTGCTGACGATCGCCTTCCGCGAGCCGCCGCGGCGGATGTTCAAGGAGGCGGGGGCGTTCGTCGAGGACTACGGCCCGGACCACATCTCCTTCGACTTCGGGGACCCCGGCGGAATCACGACGTCCTTCCTGGCCAAGGTCCCCGGGCCGAAGATGCGTCTGGGTCAGGCGCGGATGGAGTTCACCTACGACGCCTCGTTCGGCACCCAGGGGCTCGAGCCCTACGAGCGGCTGATGTACGACGCCATGCTGGGCGACCGCACGCTGTTCACCGACTCGGAGGGCATCGAGCGCCTGTGGGCGGCGTCGGCGGGCCTGCTCAGCGACCCGCCGCCGATCCATCGCTACGCGCCGGGGTCATACGGCCCGCAGAAGATGCACGAGCTGATCGCGCCCCGGCGCTGGTGGCTGCCGGAGACCTAGCCGGACGTGATCGCCGTCGATCTGCGCCCCGGGCCGAGCGCGAACCTCGTGCTGATCGGCGGCGAGCGGCCGGTCCTGATCGATTCCGGGAGCGGCAGCGTCGGCTCGCTGGCGCGGACGCACGCCTTCCTGGCCGAGCACGGGCTCGTGGCGGCCGACCTCGCCTGGCTCGCGCTGACGCACTTCCACGCCGACCATGTCGGCGGGGCCGGCGCGCTCGGCGTCCCGGTCGCCGCGCACACGATCGAGGCCGCGCTGGTCAACGACCGCGATCCGCGGGCCTGCGACGCCCGCTGGCTCGCCTTCGAGGTCGGGCCGTACACGGTCGCGCGCGGTCTGTCCGACGGCGACGTGCTGGAGGGGCTCGAGGTCGTCCACACGCCCGGTCAGACGCCCGGTCACAGCGCGTACTGGCACGCGCGAGGAGCGCGTGGCGATCACCGGCGATCTGCTGCAGGACGGCGACGTCGCCTGGGTGCCGTTCGGCGGCCCCTGGCGCGAGGGCGCGCTCGACGCGATGATCGCCTCGGTGAGGCGGATCGCCGCGCTGGAGCCGCGGATGACGATCCCGGGCCACGGCCCGCCGGTGACCGACGTCCCGGCCGCCGTCGACGCGAACCTCGAGCGCTACGGGCGCTTCCGCGCCGAGCCGGCCCGGGCGGTCTGGCACGCGGTCCGCCGCGCGCTCATCTCGCACCTGATGATCGAGCCGCTCTCGGTGGCGTCGCTGGCCGCGATGCCGTGGGCGGCGAGCGCCGCGGCCGCGCTGGACCTCTCCCCCACCGCGCTGGTGGATCGGGTGCTCGGCGGATTCGCCGAACGAGGCGTGGTGGTGCGCGACGGGGAGCTCTACGACACGACCGTCGTGCATGAGGAGCGCGGCCCGCTCGCGGCCGGTCCGGGCGACCCGACCTGCTGGCCCCCTGGCTGATCCGCGGCTGCGTCAGGACTGATAGTCGCGCAGGCCGCGCGAGTACTGGTGGCCGAACCAGCGGTCCACGCGCCAACATCCGAGCGCGACGGCGAAGAGCAGGACGAAGTAGCCCACCACGTCGCCCAGCTCGGTGGCGGCGACCGGAGCGAGCAGCAGCAGCGTCCACCAGACGGCGACCCAGGCGAGCACGCCCCAGGGCACCCGCCAGTGCCGATTCCAGCGGCGCTCAGGCTCCGAGGAGTCATCCGGGGGTTCCCATCTGGGATCGCTCACCAAACCCACAAAGGGCATACGCCGAGGCTACCCCTCGGGGGTTCACCTGACAAGCCGTTATGTCAACCGCGCGCCAGCAGCGCGATCTTCTCCGCGGCGACCTTCGCCATCGCCTCGATCGCGCGGTGCTGGAGCGCCCGGACATCGTCGCCGGCCTCGGGCATCCCGGCCGCCAGCGCCTTGAGATGCGCGCGCCGCAGCTCCGCGTTGATGTTGACCTTCACGACGCCCGCCGCGACGGCCCCGAGCAGGTCCTCCTCGGGCAGCCCGGACGCGCCGTGCAGGACGAGCGGAACCGGCGTGGCCGCGGCGATCGCGCGCAGCCGCACCAGGTCGAGCCGCACCGGGACCGGCGTGAAGCCGTGGACGTTGCCGACGGCCACGGCGAGTGCGTCGACGCCGGTGCGGGCCGCGAACTCCGCGGCCTGCTCGGGGTCGGTCATCGCTCCGGCCTCGACATCGCCGGAGCTGTCCTCGTCGCCGGCCAGGGCGCCGAGCTCGGCCTCGACCCACGCTGCGGCCGCGTGCGCGCGCTCGACGACGGCGCGGGTGAGCGCGATGTTCTGCTCGAACTCCAGGTGCGAGCCGTCGATCATCACCGAGCTGTAGCCGAGTTCCAGGCACGCGTCGATCTCCGCCGGGTCCTTGCAGTGGTCGAGATGGACGCCGACCGGTACGGCGGCCTCGCGCGCCGACGCGAGCGCGGCCGCCGCGAGCGGGCCGCGGCCGACGGCGCCGAAGGAGCCCGAGCCGGCCTGCAGCATCACCGGCTGCCCGGTGCGCTCGGCGGCGAGGCAGATCGCCCGCGTCGACTCGAGCGTGTAGGTCGTGATCGCGGCGACCGCGCGGCCGGCCGCGCGCGCCTCGGTCAGCAGGCCGGTACCGGTTGCGAGCATTCAGGTCCTTCCGCGGAAGCGTTCGATGATGTCGGCGAGCGTCTCCTCGTCGCCGACGTTGCCGGCGAAGACGACGTACGGCGTCCCGACCGCCCCCGGAGCCGCCTCCAGCGGGCGGAAGACGGACACCATCCCGGGCAGCAGCTGGCCGATGACCTCGGCGCGCCGGATGCCGAGTCCGCGCACCGCCACGTCGTGCGAGGTGATCCCGCCCTTGGCGATCACCCATGCGGGACGGGCGGCGAGCGCCGCGCGCACGACCTCGGTCACAGCGGTCGAGACGCGCCGCGCGATCGCGAGGCTGTCATCGGCATCGGCGCCGCGCACGAGCGTGCGGCTCGTGTAGAGCAGGACGTCGGCCTCACCCAGCGCCTCGGCCACCCGGCGGCCGAGCGCGGGCACGTAGTCGCTGTCGTCGAGGGCACCGACGTCGAGCTCGACCTCATGCACTCCCCCGCGCGCCTGCGCGGCGGCGACCTGGCGGCTGGTCAGGCCGACGTGCGAGCCGACGACCACGAGCCCATGCCCGCCGGGGTGTCCGTCGGGCCAGACGTCGGCGGCGGTCAGCGGGGCAAGCGGCTCCAGGCCCGCGAGCGCCCGCACGAACGACGGCCCGGTGCGGTAGAGGAAGGCTCGTCCCGACTGCTGCAGCGCGAGCACGACGACCTCGAGGTCGCAGTAGTCGAGCGCGTTGACGACCAGCCACTGCCCGTCGCTCACCGTGCCGAGCAGCTCGGCGACGCGCTCAGGCCCGCCGCCGCGGATGTCCTGAAGCGACAGGCTGATGGCCTCGGCGCCGACCTTCTCGGCGACGAACTCGCGCAGGTTCGACGCGCTGTAGCCGAACGTCGCGTCCTTGGCGAACTCGGTCTCGCCGACCGGCACGTCCTCCCCGCCGACGTGCGCCCAGTGGACGTCGCCGGACGTGAAGCGCCCGGCCTCGAAATAGGCCGGCACGAGCAGCACGCCGTCGTAGCCGCTCCCACGCACCTCGCGGCGGGCGCGATCCGCGGCGCGGACCTCCGCCGCGACGTGCCCGCGCAACGTCGAGTCGCTGCGGCTGACCAGCTCGATCTCGCCGTCGAGCTCGAGCAGACGGCGCGCGACCGAGTACGTCAGCTCCGCCGCCTCGGCCTCCGGCAGGCTGCGCGAGTTCGTGAGGAAGAAGGTCGTGTCGCCGGCCGCGGCGAGCGCGTCATCGTCGATGACGGTGACGATCGCGACGTCGTGGACGGTCTGCGAACCGGTCGGGTCGTCGTCGAGGACCGCGATCCGGCGACCCGCGGCGCGGATGCGCTCGCGGGCGCCGTCGATGACCAGCGGTGGAGGTGCGGGCGGCTGCGTCACGAGCAGTGACGCAGCCTAGATCAGGCGGTTAGACGACGAGCCCGTGGCGGACGGTGTTCTCGGTGACCGCGCGGGCCTCGACGAACTGCAGGAGGTAGTCGGGGCCGCCGGCCTTCGGGCCGGTGCCCGAGAGGCGCCCACCGCCGAACGGCTGGCGGCCGACCATCGCGCCGGTGATCTCGCGGTTGACGTAGAGGTTGCCGACCGGCGTGCGATCGCTGACGTACTCGATCGTCCGCGGGCTGCGGGAGAACAGGCCGCCGGTGAGGGCGAAGCTCGACTGGTCGACGACGTCGCAGGCGTGCTCGATGCTCTGCACGGTCTCGAGCGAGAGCACCGGGCCGAAGATCTCCTCGGTGATCACCGGGGAGTCGGACGGCAGGCCGGCGAAGATCGTCGGCGCGACGTAGAAGCCGTCCTCGCGCGACTCGGCCTGGGCGAGCGGCGTGGCGCTGGCGATGTAGCGCTGGATCTTCTGCTGGGCGGCGATGTCGATAACCGGCGGGACGTCGGTGCCGAAGTCGCCGGCCGGCCCGACGCGCAGGGTCGTGATGGCACCGGCCATCCGCTCGGCCAGCTCGTCGGCGACGGCGGCGTGGACCAAGGCGCGTGAGGCGGCGGAGCACTTCTGGCCCGCGAAGGCGAAGGCGGATTTCAGCAGCGCCGGGACGACATCGTCGAGGTCGGCGTCGGAGTCGACGATGACCGCGTTCTTGCCGCCCATCTCGGCGATCACGCGCTTGAGGTGCCGCTGGCCCGGAACGACCTTGGCGGCGCGCTCGAGGATCTGCAGGCCGACGGCGCAGGAGCCGGTGAAGGCGATCGTGTGGATGCGCGGGTCGGCGACGAGCGCCTTGCCGGCCTCGTCCCCGCCCGGGAGCAGGTGCAGCGCGTCGAGCGGGACGCCACCGGCGTGCAGCGCGTCGATCACGGCCTTGGCGCAGGCGGGCGTCTGCTCGGCCGGCTTCAGGACGACGGCGTTGCCGGTCGCCAGCGCGGCGGAGACCATGCCGGCGGCGATCGCCAGCGGGAAGTTCCACGGCGCGATCACGCCGGTCACGCCGCGGGCGACGTAGCGCATCGCGTTGCGCTCGCCCGGCAACTGCAGCAGCGCGCGGCCCTCGCCGAGCGCCAGGGCGCCCTGCGCGTAGTACTCGAGGAAGTCGATCGCCTCGCAGACGTCGCCGTCGGCCTCGGCCCACGGCTTGCCGGCCTCGCGGACGGCGAGCGCCGTCAGCTCGAGCCGGCGGGTGCGCAGGATGCCGGCGGCGCGCGACAGCGCGGCGGCGCGGTCGGCGGGGGACTTGCGCGACCAGACGGCGTGGCCCTTCTGGGCACGCTCGACGGCGTCGGCGACGTGCGCCGCGGTCGCCTCGTGGGCGTGGGCGACGATCCGGGTCGGCTGCGACGGGTCGACGGAGGCGAAGCGGCGCCCGTGGACGACGTCCTCGCCGATCAGCATCGGGACCTCGAGCGGCAGCTTGGCGTCCAGCGCGGCGAGGGCGGCGAGCGCCTCGCGGCGGACGGCCTCGCGGCGAAGCTCGAGCAGCGGTTCGTTGGCGAACGTGGTCACGGTGCCTCCAGGAGCTGGGCGGTGTTCGTGCCGCTGGCGGCGGCCGCGAGGAAGGAGTCGTTGGCGGTGTTCTCGAGCAGGCGGCGCACGAGGTAGGCCATGCCGGCGACGAGGTCGCCGACCGGGCAGTAGCAGCGCACGCGACGGCCGGTGGCGGCGATCGCGGCCTGCGTGTCGTCGCCGAGCCCGCGCAGGATCTGGAACTCGAGGTCGGCGTTGCCGACGCCGCGGGCGTCCGCGTAGGCGGCCGCGGCGGAGATCGAGCGCAGGTTGTGCGAGGCGATCGCGACGCGGACGGTCGGGCGTCGCGTCGATCAGGCGCTTGGAGAGCAGCTCGAAGTTGCGGTCGCAGGCGCGGCGGTCGGTGAAGACCGGCGGCGCCCAGCCGTTCTGCGCGGCCTGGACCACTTCATGGTCCCAGTAGGCGCCCTTGACCAGGCGGATGGTGAACGGGTGCGCCCGGGGATGCTCGCGGGCCCAGTCGACCAGCTCGTCGAGGTACTCGGGCGAGTCGACGAGGTAGGCCTGGAGCACGATGCCGGCGGACGGGCCGGCGGCGAACTCCGGCTCGGCCAGGAGGTCGAGCGTGAGCCGGGTGATCGCCTCGCGCGTGTCGAAGGACTCCATGTCGACGTGCAGGTGCGCGCCGACGTCGCGGGCGACGCGGAGCAGGTGGCGCAGCCGCGGCGCCGCGCCCTCGATCCCGCGCTCGGGCGCCTCGGGGCGCAGCAGCGGGGTGAGCGCGGAGACCTTGACCGACAGGTTCACGCGGGCGACGCCGTCGGGGCTCGGGTACTTCGCGGCGGCCGCGGCGAGCGTGCGCAGGGCGTCCTCGCAGCGCTGGGCGTAGCGGTCGGCCTCGCGCTCGGAGACGGTGGCCTCGCCGAGCAGGTCGACGGTGGCGTCGACGCCGTTCTTCCACAGCGCGGTGATCGTCGGCAGCGAGTCCTTGGCGTCGGCGCCGACGATGAAGCGCTGCGCCATCTGCTTGACGCCGGTGGCGGCGATCGCGGCGACGGGGCGGGTGGCGAGCTTGCGGCCGGCGATGGTCGCGGCGCGGCGGGCGTGGCCGGAGTCGGCCTGCGCGTCGGCGAGCAGCTCGTGCAGGTGGCGGGTGACGTCGGCGGGCGTCGCGCACGCCGGGCGGACGTCGACGAAGCGGAACAGGGCGGCCCGCAGCGCGGGGTCGCTCATCAGCATCTCCTGCATGCGCCGCTCGACCCGGGCCGTGGAGACGGCGCGAGGGCGGGGCATCCGGGCGGCGAGATCGGTGCCGATCTGCATGATCGGGCGCTCGAGGTCGAGGTCCCCTGCGCGCTCTTGGGTCGGTGCGGCCATGGCCGGAATCCTCGCGATCGCGGCCCTCGCATCCCAGGGCCTGCCCGTCGCGGTTATCCGGGCGCGGGTGCGACAGCTGTCGCGTTGAGGCGATACAGCCTCAGCCCGAGGTGCGCGAGCAGGCGATCGTCGCCGTCCTCGAGGTCGAGGCCCGTGATCTCCTCGACGCGCCTGAGACGGCGGTAGAGCGTGGCGCGGTGCATGCTCAGCCCGCGGGCGGCCTCGGCCACGTCGCCGCCGTGTTCGAGCAGGCCTTCCAGCGCCTCGATCAGCTGGTCGCCGCGGCGGTGCTGGGCGAGGGCGACGATGCTCGCGGGCGGCGCCGGGCGGCCCGCTCCCGTCCACAGCGACGCGATCAGCGCCCAGCTGCCGAGCTTGTCGTAGGCAGCGACCGGGCCGAACCCGACGCCCGAGCACAGCGCGGCGATCTCGGCCTCGCGCAGAGCCCGCGGCGTGTCCGCGAGCTGCGTGTAGGGCGCGCTCACGCCGCCCGTCGCCTGCGCCTCATTCAGCGAGCGGACGAGGTGCAGCGGGTCACGGACCAGGATCACCCGGCCCGACCAGACGATGTCGCCGCGGCGATGGCGCAGGCGCTCACCGACGGTCTCGCCGTCGCAGACCGCGATGGCGTACGCGCCCGCCTCCGGCCAGCGCAGCGTCGCGGCGAGCGCCTGCGCGGCACCGTCGCTGCCCGCGAGCAGGGCGTCGAGGTGCTCGAGCGTGCGCCGGCGCTTCTCGTCGGCCGCGCGGTGGCGGCTCCAGAGGTTCGCGGCGACCTCCACTCCCCCGCGTGCGAGCCCCGCGCGCTCGGCGTCGCTCAGCGGCCGGTCGCCGACGATCACCCAGAGGAAGCCCATCAGGACATCGCCGTGGCGGATCGGCAGGCAGCCGCGCCGGATCATCCCGAGGGCGTCGTTGGGGGGCACGTCGACGAGGTCCCGCGCGCGCTGGAGCCCGAGACCCTCGAGCCAGGCGACCACGTCGGGCGACGTCTCGCGCGTCAGGATCGACGAGCGGCGGACCGCGTCGGCCTCGTCGGGCTGTGCGCTGTGGGCGAGCAGGCGCCAGCGACGATCCTCGACCGAGATCGGCCGGCGGATCTCGGCCTCGAGGTCATCGACGATCTCCTGCAGGTCAGCCACGGCCTGCACCCTACGACGCCGCCGGGCGCGTCAGCGGGCCACTGGTCATGCGGCCACATCGCGCGCAACGGCTCAGGTCGGCGGGCTGCGGGCCGACGACCAGGGTGTGACCCTCACGCGCGTCGCCATCCTCGGATCGCTACTCGGCATTCTGGCGTTCCCCTCCGGGGCCGCGGCCGGCGAGCCGGCCGGCATCGTCGTCCAGCGCGTCGCGGGGCTCGATCGCGGCGAGCGGCTCGCGGTGCGCCAGGACGCGGGCGTCAAGCTCGACGAGGCGCTCGCGCTGCCCGACACCGAGCGTGTGCTGCCTCCGGCCGGGGAGCTCGACGAGGCGCTCGACGCGCTCAACGCCAACCCCGACGTCGTCTACGCGGAGCCCGACCTCGCGGTCAAGCTCGACGTCCAACGACCCGTACTTCGGCTCGCAGTACGGGCTCCACAACACCGGGCAGACGGTCTTCACGGTCGGAGTCGCCGACGCCGACATCGACGCGCCCGAGGCGTGGCTGACGACGCGTGGAGCGGGCGCCACCGTCGCGGTCGTCGACACGGGGATCGAGCTGACCCATCCCGACCTCGCCGGCCAGTTCGCCGGCAACCCGGGCGAGCAGGGCGCCGGGCGCGAGACCAACGGCGTCGACGACGACCACAACGGCTACGTCGACGACTGGCAGGGCTGGGACTTCGTCAACAACGACAACGGCATCGAGACCCAGGACAACTTCCACGGCACCCACGTGGCCGGCACGATCGCGGCGCTCGCCGACAACGCCGTCGGCGTGGCCGGCGTCGCTCCGCTGGCCAAGGTGCTGCCGGTGAAGATCTTCGGCGCGCCCAACTCGACCGCCTCCTCGTCGACCATCGGCCAGGCCTTCGACTACGCCGGCGCGCTCGGCGTCGACGTCGTCAACGCGTCGCTGGGCGGCATCGGAACGTCCTCGTACGTCACCCAGGTCATCCAGTCCCATCCGGGCACGCTGTACGTCGTCGCGGCCGGCAACGCCGGCGAGGACGCGGCGACGTTCTTCCCGTGCAACTCGACCGCGGCGAACCTCGTCTGCGTCGGGGCGACCGACAACCAGGATCTGCGCGCGAGCTTCTCCAACTACAACGCGACCGTCGTCGACCTCTTCGCCCCGGGCGCGTACATCGTCTCGAGCGGGCTGAACAGCGGGCTACACCTACGCCAGCGGCACGTCGATGGCGAGCCCGCACGTCGCGGGCGCCGCGGCGCTGCTGGCGGCCGACGAGCCGAGCGCCACGACTGCAGCGCTGAAGGCCGCGCTGCTCGGGTCGGTCGACGTCAAGGCCGCCCTGAACGGACTCGCCGCGACGGGTGGGCGCCTGAACGCGGCCGCCGCGCTGGCGTCGCTCACGGCCGCGCCGGCACCGACGCCCACGCCGAGCCGCCACGGCGACGCCCACGCCGACGTCCGCGACGCCCACGCCGACGGCGAGCCCACGCCGACCGCGAGTCCCACGCCGACCGCGAGTCCCACGCCGACCGCGAGTCCGACGCCGACGGCCGCACCGAGCCCGACGGCCACGGCCACCCCGACGCCGACCGCGACGCCGCGGCCGCCGCTCCCGCCGTGGCCGCCCGTCGCGACGCCGACCCCGGCACCGACCACGACCCCCGTGCCGGCGGCGGTGCTGCGGTCGCTGAAGGTCTCGGGCACCGTGACCCGGCGTCAGTTCCGCGCGCGTCAGCTTCAAGCTGAGCGCCGAGGCGCCGGTCAGCTTCGCCGTGCTCTGCACCGGCAGCCGCGCGTGCGCAAGCGCTCCCATCGCGCGCTGGTCGAAGCCCACCGCCGCCGGAGCCCGTTCCTTCGCGCTCACCCGCCGCCTCAACGGGCGCACGCTGGCCGCCGGGCGCTACAGGCTCACGCTCACTACGGCGGGCGGCTCGCGCTCCGTCGCCTTCCGCGTGCGCTGACGCCGGCCCGGCGCGGCGACCCGCCAGAGGTGACGATTCGCGATCTCGGCTAAGTCCACGCCTGCGAAGCAGGCGTCGCTGACGGTGTGCTGCGACGCGGTGGTGATGATGGTCGAGGTGGCCGACGCGGCGTGGGCGGTGCCGACACGGCGAATGGTTCCGGTCTGCGAGGGCTGTCGGACCGCGTGGCGGCGCTCGACGGAACCCTCACGCTCGTGAGCCCGGCCGGACGCGGAACGCGTCTACGGGCCGAGATCCCGGTGAGCTGAACCGCCGCGGGAGGAGGGTCACCGTCGCGGTTTCCACGATCGCCTGAGGCGCTGTGCTTCATGCCCGTTAAGACCGCTCGTCGCCGGGAAACTCATCGGTCGGCGGCGAGAAAGTTCTAGGCCGCGAGCATGCGGGCGCCGCTTCCCGGCCGGCGCTCCAGGTCCTCGGTCTGCAGCACGTGGCCCTCGGGCACATCAGCGCGGTGTGGACTGGCGCGCCGCAGCCGCGATGCAGGACCTCCGTGGCCGGGCCCTCGGGGTCGCGCGAGGTACTTGTCGCCCCACACGCGCAGCGCCGTCAGCGCCGGGTAGAGGTCGCGGCCCATCTCGGTCAGGTGGTACTCGGAGCGGCGGCGGCTGGCCGGGCTCCTGGTAGTCGCGCAGCTCGAGGATGCCGCTGCTGACCATGTGCTCGAGCCGGTCGCTGAGCACCGAGCGCGAGACGCCGAGGTGCGCCTGCAGGTCGCTGAAGCGCCGCACGCCCTGGCTGACGTCGCGCAGGATCAGGATCACCCAGGGCTGTCCGACGAGCGCCACGGCGCGGCCGACGGAGCAGTTGGAAGCGTCCTGGGCGAGGTAGTCCATGCGCTCATGATAGCTGAGTTCGTCTCTCAGAACCTAGTGTGCTACGGTTCCGGCATGCTGAGTACGTCAGTCGAACCCAGGACCGCCCGTCGCACGCTGACGCCCGTCTCGCCTACGCCCACGTCGCGGCGGTGATCGGGCTCGCGCTGTTCGCCTCCGGCACGCCCGTCGGCGCTCTACGGCACCTACCGCGAGCTGTGGGGCTTCTCGCCGTTCGTGCTCACGCTGGTCTACTCCGTCTACGCGTTCGGCGTGCTCGCCGCGCTGCTGCTCGCCGGCCGTCTCTCCGACGAGGTCGGGCGCCGCCCGGTGCTGCTCGTCGCGCTGTCGACGCTGATCGTGGCGACGGTCGCGTTCATGTTCGCGCGCCTCCGTCGCGTGGCTGTTCGCCGCCCGCGCGCTGCAGGGCCTGGCCACCGGCCTCGCGCTCGGCGCCGCCAGCGCGGCGCTGCTGGACCTGCACCCGCGCCGCGATCCGCCGGGCGTCGGGCTGACCAACGGCGTCGTGAGCGCCGGCGGCATGGGGCTCGGCGTCCTCGTCTCCGCGGCGCTCGTGCGAACTCGCCCCCGCCCCGCGCGTGCTGCCCTACATCGTGCTGCCGTGCTGCTGGCGGTCGCGTTCGCCGGCGCGCTGTTGATGCCCGAGCCGGTCGCCCGCAGCGGCAAGGCCCGGCTGACGCCGCAGCGCCCGAGCGTCCCCGCCTCCGTGCGGCGCCCGTTCCTGCTGGCCTCGCTCGGCGTCATCTCCTCGTGGTCGGTCGGCGGGCTGTTCCTCTCGCTCGGCCCGTTGCTCTCGGCGAGCCTGCTGCACACGACCAACCACCTCGTGACCGGCCTCGCGGTCTTCGCGCTGGCCGGCGCGGGCGCCGCGGCGCAGCTGCTGTTCGGCCGCGCGGCGCCCTGGGCCGGGCGCGGCCGGCGGGCTCCCTCGCGCTCGCCACCGGCCTGCTGCTGATCGTGTTCGCCGCCTCCACCGGCTCCGACGGCGCTCTTCTGGGCCGGCGCGATCATCGGCGGCGCCGGCTTCGGCGTCGCGTTCCTCGGCGGCCTGCGCGCGCTGTCGTCGGCGGTCCCGCCGCAGCACCGCGCCGAGGTGATGTCGGCCTTCTACATCGTCGCCTACTCGGCGATCTCGCTTCCCGCGATCCTCGCCGGCGTGCTCGTCACGCCGCTGGGCCTGGACGCGACGTTCGAGATCTTCGGCAGCGTGATCGCGGCGCTGGCGCTGATCGTCGCCTTCGAGGCCTGGCGCACCCGCCCGCGGCCCGTGGCCGCGCGCCTGGCTTTCGACGCGGCCTAGCCGCGGCGGCGCTCGGCGACCCAGGCGTCGAGCGTCCGCCACCAGCCGAAGAGCCAGTCGATGCGCGCGTCCTGGCCCGCCGGGATCTCCTCCGCCGGGCACGTGCCAGAGCGTGAGCTCGATCGGGGTCGGCTGCGGCAGCTCGCGCCAGGCCTGGCCCATCGTGTCCGGGAAGCCGTGGTGGGCCATGAACACGACGTCGGCGTCCGGCGCGCTCTCCAGCGCGGCGAGCGCGCCGCCGGGGCGTGGAGCGGCGAGGAACTCCATCGCCCGCGCCGTCTCGGCCTGCTCGCAGATGGCCGCGCTGCTCGAGGCGCAGGATGCTTCCAAGCCGCCGCTCGACGGTGAAGTTGCCGCCCTCGGGAAAGATCAGGACGGCGTCACGGGGGCCAAGGTCGCGGCTCATGGCGGCGATCTCGACCTCGATGTCGCCGCCGCGGGGGTCCACGAAGCGGTTGGGCAGGCGGCGACCGAGCGTGTCGATCAGCGGATCCATCGCCAGCGCCTCGTGCATGACGATCCGCGGCCGCCGGCCGTGACGGCGCAGCAGGTGGTCGAGCACGAGCAGCGAGTCGCCCTCGCCCGAATGGACGCTCAGCACCACGACCGGCCGCTCGCCCGCCGACAGCACCGTCTCGGCGACCTCCGAGTCGGTGACGGTGACCTTGACCCGCGCCACCCGCAGCGCCGTCGCGCGCGACCCGCCCGACGAACCAGCGCATCACCGCGTAGTAGGGGCCGTGCCCGCCGCGCCCGGCCCACAGCAACGCGCAGGCGACGACGCTCGCCACGTGCAGCGCCGACCAGGTCGAGCGCGAGCGCCAGGACCCGCAGTGGGCGACGCCCGCCCAGAAGCAGCGACAGCAGGGCGGAGATCGCGGCCAGAAACGGCGAGGCGACGATCAGCAACAGCTCGGCGCCGAGCACCAGCGGCGCGATCACGAGCCGCCGCACCGCGGGATGCGGCACGCGCATCAGAGGCCGTGCTCGTCCAGATAGGCCAGCGACGCGGTGTGCGCGCGGTCGATGCTCTCCCCCGCGTTCTCCGACACCCGGTAGCGCAGCGCCGAGAGGTCGTTGTACTTCGGCGGCTCCGGCTGCCCGGTCGGGAGCACGTGGACGTCGAGCGAGTCCGGCAGCGACGCGAGGTCGCCGAGGAAGCGATGCCGGCGCGCGATCTCGAACGCCACGAGCGCGACCTCCCACGGCCAGCGCGGCGGCTCCAGCGGCTGGTCCAGGCGCCCGACGTGCATGACGAAGATCCGCGTCGCGCCGAGTTGCACGGCGCGGTCGACCGGGATGCTGTTGACGATCCCACCGTCGATGAAGTGCTCGCCGCCGACCTCGACCGGCGGCAGGATCCCCGGCACCGCCGCGGACGCGAGCACCGCTTCCACCAGCGCGCCGCTGCTGAACCAGTGCTCGGAGGCGCCCTCGATGCTGGCGGCGACGCACTCGAAGCGCACCGGCAGGTCCTCGATCAGCGCGATCGGCAGCGCCTCGGTCAGCGTTGCCCGCAGCGCGTCGTTGCCGTGCAGATGCGTGCGCGTGCGGGCGAGCGTCGCCAGCCGCCCCAGGATCGAGCCGGCGAAGACGTCGCTGCGCTCGATGTCCGACCAGGTCGCGGACAGGCGCTCGATCATCGCCAGCGTCGGCTCGCTCGCGACCGCCGCCCCGTTGATCGCGCCGACCGACGTGCCGACGACGAGGTCCGGCGCCACCCCGCGTTCGATCAGCGCGCGCAGCATCCCGACCTCGCTCGCGCCGAGCTGCCCACCACCGCCCAGCACGAAGGCATCCATGCCCCGACCGTAGCGGCCGGGCGCGGAACGCGCCGCTTCTCAGACGACGGTGAGAGCGGCGCGGTCAATGCAGACCGCGCCGCTCACCGACGGCTACGGGGTGGTCGTGGACAGCGTGAACGTGAGCGTCTTGGCGTACGCGCCCGTGCGCAGGGCGTCGCCCGTGTCGACGTGCTGGCGGAAGGCCACCGTCACGGCGTCGTTGGAGACCGGCGCGTCGTAGGTCTTCAGCGTCGCCGGGGCGCCGCTGATCGTCGAGAACGCGCCGGTTCCGACCCGGGCCTGCAGTGCCGACGGCATCACGAAGGTGCCGTTGAGCAGATGGCCCGGAGCCGTCGCGCTCGGGTCGGCGACCGAGAGGGCCGCGTCGCCGGCGGTCGAGATCACGTTGGCCGTCGAGTTCGCGTCGTAGTCCCGCATGACCCCCGGGGTGAACGCGCCGAAGCTGGCCGGAGCGCCCAGCGCCAGCGAAAGCGTGGCCGCGACGGTGCCGCCGGCGCTCGTGGTCGGAGCCACGACGGACGTGATGTCGGCGTCGGAGACGTCGAAGAACACGTTTCCGATCGCCTCGACCTTGACGCGGGCGCCGGTCGCGGCCACGTTCGGCCACGCGCCCGTGTAAGAGCCGTCGTTGGGCGTGCTCGCCACGATCGTGGTCGAGCTACCGTCGAGGGTGACCAGGCTGATCTTGACGTCCGTGGTGTTGATCGGCGTGATGTCGGTGCTGGCGACGTCCCACGTGATCGTCTGCGCCGAGGTGCCGTAGACGACCTGCGCGACCGGCTGGGAGGTGACCCGGAACGGGCCCGCGAACTCGGCGCACGGTGAGCTTCGTCGCCGCGGAGCCGATGCCGCCGCCGCCGGGCTTGGTGTCCCGGGCCGTGAGACGGAAGTTCAGCGTGCGATCGCCGAGGAAGCCGGTCCAGGCGGAGGTCGGCAGGAACTCGGAGAAGCACTCGCGGGTCGTGACCGGAAGCGCCGCCGGAGCCGTCGGAGGCGTCGGGCACAGGCCCGTATCCGCATTGGTGTTGCCGGCGAAGATCTGGCCCATGTCCGGGAAGACGCGGGTCGGGTCCGTCGAGACGGCGTTGAGGCCGGGAGAGTGGTACTTGAGCGTGTCGACCGAGTTGATGTCGACGCCGACGCCGAACTGCCGGAACAGCGGCCCCGCCGTCTTGACCTGCGTCACGAGGCCCGTGCCCGCGGCCGGCCCCACGGTCGTTCTGCTCCCACATGTAGGTGACGACGTCGCCGTCGCTGTCGGTGGCGCCGCCGGTCAGCGCGAACGGCGTCCGTGGCGGGATGACGAAGCTCGCGGGAGCGACGACGTCCGGCGCGTGGTTGCCGGTGTCGGTGATCAGGAAGCCGTTGTTCTGGATCGGGCCGCCATGGGCGGTCTCGCCCACGAAGCCGGTTCCGCCCGTGACCTCGAGCCCGAAGGCCGGGACGTCGATCAGCCCGAGCGCGCCGCCGAACGTGACCTGGAAGCCGTCGCCGCTCGGTGTGCCGGCGCCGCCGAAGCCGCTCACGGCCGCGGTGGCGCCGACCGGGAGGATGCCGGGCGCGCCCTTGACGGTCTCGGTGACGGTGCCCGCGGTGCCGACCGGGTCGGCGATCGAGAACGGATCGAAGTCCGAGCCCTGGGCGGTGCCGCCGATCGTCAGCGTGTAGCCCGCGTCGGTGACGGTGCCGACGGCCAGCGTGGCGCCGGTGGGCCAGCCGGCGAGCGCCGGGCCGCCCTTGGCCGTCTCGCGGACGGTCGACGCGCAGGTCAACGTGCAGTTGACGATCGAGACCGACGGGACGTCGATCCCGGCGGACGCACCGGAGAACGTCAGCGTGAAGCCGGTGTTCCCCGCGCCGCTGGAGGTGACCGTGCCCGCGAAGCCGGCGATGCCGTTGATGGCGGTCGCCACGTTGCCGTTGGTCACGGCGAGCCCGCCGAGGCCGAGCGTCGCCGAGTTGGCGCCGTTGATCTGGACCTGGAAGGACTGCGTGGTGGCGCTGAAACCGGCGAGCGCGACGTTCTGCTGCTCGTTGCCGCCGACGACCGCGTTCTGGATGCCCGCGGCCGTGTTGTTCTGCCCGCGGACGATCGGGACCGTGTTCGCGCCCTTGTAGCTGAGGCGATAGGCGTCGCCGTTGGTGTCATAGCCGGCCAGGGCGACGGTCTGGACCTCGCTCGGGCCCTGCAGCTCGGCCTGGATGCCGGCGGCCGTGTAGTTGGCGCCCGAGGTGAGCGCCCCGGTCGTCTTGCCGAACAGGGTCAGCTTGAGCGAGTCGGGTGCCGCGAAGTCGCGCAGCGAGATGTTCTGGACCTCGTTGATGTTCGGGCGCGAGCCCGTCACCAGCGCCGTGATCTCGTCGTAACTGCGCTGCGACCAGTACGGATCCGAGTGCGGCTGCAGGTTGTCCTGCTGGCAGATGCCGGCGTAGGCCATGATCGAGGAGCCCGAGCCCGGCTCGACCGAGGTGGCCGCGTTGCGGTTGCCGCCCGAGCAGTTGGACTGCGTGCCGTTGAACGTGTGGTTGCCGGCGAACTGATGGCCCATCTCGTGCGACACGTAGTCGACGGCGTAGAAGTCGCCGACCGGGGTCGGCAGCCCGGTGCAGCCCTGCGCCTTGCTGTTGCCGCCGACCACGCCGAGGCTGGCGACGCCGCCGCCGGAGAGGCCGAAGCCGATGTGGCCGACGTCGTAGTTGCCGGCGCCGATGATCTGGCCGAGCACGATGCGGTTGCGCGTCAGCGTTCCGCTGGTACACCCGGAGGCCTGGGCGGCCGTGTAGCAAGCCGCGGTGCCGCACGGGCCGTTGGCGCCGGTCATCTCGGCCGCCGTGTTGAGGTTGGTCTTGTCGGTGTCGGCGACCAGGATCAGCCGGATCGCGGTCTCGTCCTCGTAGATCTGGTTCACGCGGTTCATCAGCGCGACCTTGGCCGCGGTGACGTTCGCCGGGCCGCCGAAGTACGTGGAGTAGGTGGGATCGGTGATCAGCGCGAGCCGGAAGGTCCGCAGCAGGATCGACGGTCCGGCGGCGGCCTTCTTGGGCTTGAGATCCAACGGGTCGGCGTCGCCCTCGGCCTCGTTCTCGACGAACACGCCGTCCGGGTCCTTGCCCAGGTCGCGCGTGAAGTAGCTGATGTAGACGCTGTCGTCGAGGTGGTAGTACGGGTCGATGTACCAGTTGCCGTTCGGCGAGCGAACGGAGGCGTGGAAGCCGAGCCGCGTCGTGTCGGCACGCACCGTGGCGGCCGGATCGTCGACGCCGCGGCCGGCGTAGGTCTTGATGTCGGGGTGCTTGGCGGCCAGGCCCGGCTCCATGATCGGCGCCTCGTAGACCTCGAAGCGCTCAAAGCCGCCGTCAGGGGTGGGTAGCGTCAGCAGGACCGAGCCCGTTGCGCGTGTGCTCAGGCCAGCCTTGGGCGCCGTGGCCAGACCGGTCGCGAGCGCTGCCTGGTCGAGGGTGAAGGCGCGGAAGCGATCCGGCTGGATGTCAGCGGGAGAACCCCCGCTGGTGGCCGGCAGTGGGCCGGACACTGCGTCCCAGACGCCGCTGCCCGCTTGCGCACCCGCGACCGCCGGTGCTGCGCCAGCCATCATCAAGCCCAGGCAAAGCCCAGACGCAAGCCGTTTGCGCATACCCATCTCCGACCCCCTCGT
Organism: uncultured Solirubrobacteraceae bacterium; assembly: GCA_963848475.1. Lineage (GTDB taxonomy): Bacteria > Actinomycetota > Thermoleophilia > Solirubrobacterales > Solirubrobacteraceae > Solirubrobacter. The sequence continues at coordinate 621,161 of CAWKDW010000021.1, forward strand.
CGTCCATAACCGCCCCTCCAGCCGCCATCCTTCCGGCTCAATCAGGGCGGGTCAAGTGAAGGGCAGGTCCAGAGCGAAGACGGCGGTGTCGTCCGCCTGCCCGCCGCACTGGAACGCGTTGAGCGCCGCGTCGACCGCCGCGACCGCCTGCTCGGCGCTGGAGACGCCGCGCAGCGCCTCGAACAGCCGCTGCTCACCGAAGCGCTCGTCGGCTCCCACGGTGTCGGTGACCCCGTCGCTGAAGAGCACCAGCACGTCGCCTTCGCGCAGCGTGACGCGATCCGCGGTCCACCGGCTGTCTGTCCAGGCGCCGAGCATCGGGCCGAAGTCTCCGACCGCGCGGACCCGACCGCCGCGGACGAGCAGCGGCTGCGGGTGGCCGGCGCAGAACACCGACGCCGTCCGCGCGTCGGGCGTCAGGTGCACGAGCGCGACGGTGCACGGCGTCAGCTCGGCGCGCTGCGCGAGCCCCTGGTTGAGCTGTTCGAGAGCGGCGATCGGGTCGCCGAGCAGCATGCCCGCGGTGCGGAGCGTGTGCCTGGCCTGGCCGGTGAGCGCGGCCGCCTCCGCCCCTCGACCGGTGACATCGCCCACGAGCAGCATCCAGCCCGTCGGGGTCGGGAAGGCGTCATAGAAGTCGCCGCCGACGAGGTTCTCCTCGCCCGCGGGGCGATAGAGCGAGGCGAGCCGGAGCCCGTCGATCTTGGGCAGCTGCTCCGGCAGCAGCCCGCGCTGCAAGGTGGCGGCGATGTGCGAGCGCTCGCGGTAGAGCCGCGCGTTCTCGACCGCGGTGCCGGCGCGCCGCCCGAGCTCCTCCGCCAGTTCGAGATCCGCCTCGGCGAACCGGCGCCCGGACTCGGCGCTGATGAAGCTGATCACGCCGATGCCGCGGCCGCCCGCGACCATCGGCACCAGCATCACCGCCTTCATGCCGACCGTCGCCAGCGCCGCGCGCCGTTCGGGGTCGTCGATCGTCGCGTCGAGCAGCTCATCGGTGATTCCGTTGATCAACTGCGAGCTGCCGTCGCGCATGACCTGAGCCGGACCGGTCGCAGCGTTCGCGTCGGTCGGGTAGCGGCCCTCGTACGCGCGGGCGAATTCGACCTTGTCCGGATCGCTGTGAGCCACGGCCACCGAGCGCAGGCGGCCGCCCTCGTCGGGCATCGTCACGCCGCACCAGTCGGCCAGCCGCGGCACCGAGAGCTGGGCGATCTTCGCCAGCGTCGGCTCGTAGTCGAGGGCGTCGGCGAGCACGGCGCTCACGTCGGCGAGAAAGCGCTGCGCGAGCTCGGCGCGCTTGACGTCGGTGATGTCCTCGATGACGTTGACGGCGAGCCGCGGCTCGCCCTCGCGGACCGGCACGGCGGTCGCCTTGACCATCCGCCAGCGCTCCTCGCCGGTCCGGCGGTTGACGGCTCGCACCAGCAGCGGCTCGGGCGTTCGCCCCTCGATCACCTGACGGCCGGGCAACTGGTCCAGCCGCAGCGGCGAGCCGTCCTCGTTGAAGGACTCGTACGCGTCGACGATCTCGCGCATCGGGGTCGCCATCAGCTCCGCCCCGCTCGCGAAGCCCAGGGCGGCGGCGGCAGCGTCGTTGGCGTAGATCAGGGTGCCGCGCTCGTCCTGGATCGTGATCGCCTCGGCCAGCGTGTCGAGCGCGGTCGTGAGCTGGCGCTGGAGGATCTCGAGGTCGGCGAACAGGCCCGCGTTGTCGAGCGCGAGGCCGACACGGCCCGCCAGCAGCTCCGAGAGCTGCAGGTCGACGGGCGTGTAGGCGTGCGTGATCGCCAGCAGCGAGAGCGTCCCGATGTTGCGTCCGCGCGAGCGCAGCGGCACCCGGATGTGCGAGCGCTCGGCCAGCGATCGCAGGAACTGGTAGTCGGCCTCATCGCGGGCGTTGGCCCGCAGGTGGGCCTCGTCGACGTGCTCGGCCAGCAGCGGGCCTCTCGCGAGGAGTTCCTCCGGCGTGCCGGGGTTGCGATGCCGCAGGCGCTCCTCGATCGCCTCGGCGTCCGGGGTCGAAGCGATGACTCCGAGGCGCTCGACGCGCCCTGCACGCAGCACATCGATCACGCAGACGTCGGCGAAGGCCGGCACCAGCAGGTCGCCGAAGCGCTCGACGACCTCCGGGATCGCGACCACCGAGTCGGCGATCTGGGCCGCGCCGCGCAGCAGCGCGAAGTGCTCCTGGTCGGCGACGAGCCTGCGCCTGGCCTGGGCGGACGCGATCGCGAACGCCCCGCCCGCGATCACGACCAGCAGGCGGACGTAGTAGTCGCTCGTCCCGTAGTTGTCGTTGTAGCCGCCGCTGAGGACCGCCGCGAAGATCGCGAACGCCGCCACGGCCGCGGTCCAGCGCGCGCTGGCGGCGAGCGCGGTCAGGAACGGCCCGATGACGATCGTCGCCGTGATGACGACGCCCTCCCACGCGGCGTCGAGATAAGAGAGGACGAAGATCAGCGCGGCGCCCAGGAGCACCGCGCCGAGGCCCTCAGGGCGAAGTCTCACCCGCCCGGCGGCTGATCGAGCATCGTCATCCGGTCGTCGAGGCCCACGAGATCGAACACCCGCTGCACCTCGCTGGGTCCGCGCACGATCGCGAGCGTGGCGCCGTCCGCCTCGAGCGCCCGCACGCTGTGCACGACGAGCCGCAACCCGGCCGAGTCCATGAAGGTCACCTCGCGCAGGTCGAGCACGACCCGCGTCGCCTCGGTGGCGGCGGCGTCGATCTCCGCCTGCAGCAACTCGACGGTCGCGAGGTCGATCTCGCCCGTGGGAACCACCACGACCGCGCCATCGGCGCGGCGACGCGTCACCGAGAAGTCCGGCGGGAGTTGCACGGCCGCGATCTTGTCACGTCTCCGGGCGGCATCGCTCGACTACCGCTCATGAGAGGACGACCCGACGCATATGAACGGCCGCCGCGAGCGCACGGTGCCCGAATCCCCGTCGTGCCCCATTGCGCCGCCGATTCCCGCCGCGGGTGTTCAAACCCTGACCCGCTCGATGCTTCAGGCGCAACACGCGAGCGACCGACAAGGCCCTCGCGTACGCGGACGCGCACAGTGCGCCGGCGGGCGGCGGGGCCGGCGGAGGTCAGTCGCGAGGCGCAGCCGACGCTCGGTACGCAGGCGGTGGGCCCACTGCGCTCGAGCGAGCTCGCCGAGCGCACCTCGACCACCGAGGGCTAGGTGCGCGAATGGTGCAACGCCCAGGCCGCCGGCGCTCGCACCGGCCGGTGCGTGGATGATCGTTCAATCGCGCGCCGGCGATCGCGTCGCGGACAACCTCAACCCGGTCGGCCGCGCCTACTACACGTTCTCGACGATGCTCTGGACCCCCAGTTCGCTGTCACGGGAGGGCGGCTTGGCGCTCGCCGTGCAGGCCGGCCCGGCGCGCCTGGAGAAGGTGCTCGCCACCGCCGGGTTCACGCGCGTGCGCATCGCCGCGGAGACGCCGTTACCCGTCCGAGCAGCATCCACCGATCCTAATGCGCCACCGGAGATGGCCGCGTGAAATGCTCCAGGCACGACGCACGTCCCGTCGGTCGGAGGAGGAAAGATGAACGAACGAGTGCTCTTGAGCGCCGCCGTCGCCACGGCAGCGCTCGCGTTCGGCCCGGCGTCCGCGGTCGCGGCACCCGCCACGGACGGGCCAGGAGCGATGTCGCACTTCGATCTTGCGCGCAAGGACTGCGTGGGTACGGCGCGCAACGACCGCTCGAAAGTCTGGTTCACCGTCGCCGACGGGGTGCTCAGCGACGTCTATTACCCGACGAACGACAACACGGAGAACGAGACGCTCCAGTACGTCGTCACCGACGGCGCCACGTTCACGGACCTGCAGACGCGTGACATGACCTACAGCGTCCAGGCGCTCGACAGCCGGGCGCTGACGTGCCGGGTGACGGCCAAGGCCAAGAGCGGGCGCTACCGGATCGTGACCGACTACCTGACCGACCCGGACCGACCGACGGTCATCCTGCACTCGCGTTTCGAGGCCCTGCGCGGGCGCACCAAGGACTACCGCGTCTACGTCCGCTTCGACCCGACGCTCAACGGCAACGGCGGCGGCGCCCCCGAGAACGCCGGCGCCGACGCCGGCACGGTCGCCCGCGACCGCGACCACACGTTGCTGATCGGCTCCGACCCGGTGACCGCCACGATCGCGGCCAACCGCGACTACGCGCAGCCCGTCTACTCCGCGCTCGATGCCGACGAGCCGTTCGAGCAGGTCTCCAACGGCTATGCCGGCGCCGCCAGCGACGGTCTCAAGCAGCTCGACACGGCGCGCAAGCTCACCACCACCTACACCGATGCCGCCCCCGGCAACCTGGTCCAGACCGCGCGGATCGACCTCGGCCGCGGCGGGACGTTCACGCTCGCGCTCGGCTTCGGCGCTACGCAATCCGCCGCGATCGGCGCCGCCCGCGGCACGCTGCGCGAGCCGCTGTGGCTGACCGCGCTCGAGTATCTCGTCGGCTGGCACAAGTACACCCACGACCTCGTCGAGCCGAAGCGCCCCAAGGGCGTCAGCCGCGACGACTGGGACGAGCTGCTCGACGAGTACTACCTGAGCGCCAACTACGTCCGCGCGGCCACGGACAAGACGTTCGCGGGCGCCACCGCCGCGGCGCTCGCCTCCCCGTGGGGCCAGGCGGTCGAGGCGGGCCGCAACAACCTCACCTACTTCGGCTCCTATCGGGAGGTCTTCGCGCGTGACCTCTACGAGGCCTGGACCGCCGCGTTCCAGGCCGGCGACAAGGACCTCGCGCGCGACATGACCCGCTTCCTGTTCGAGCGCCAGCAACAGCCGGACGGCTCGATGCCGCGCAACAGCCTCGCCAACGGCAAGCCGGCGCCCGACACCTTCGGCACCCAGCTCGACGAGTGCTCCTACCCGCTGATCATGGCGCTCGCCGTCGGGCTCACGGGTCGCGACTACTACAAGGACCACATCCGCCCGGCGGCGAACTTCGTCGCCGCGCACGGCCCGACCTTCGGCAACGAGCGCTGGGAGGAGCAGGGCGGCTACTCGCCCTCGACGATCTCCGCCGAGATCGCCGGGCTGCTCGCCGCGGCGCGGATCGCCGACATCAACGGCGACCGCGACAGCGCCGCCGTCTGGCGCGGCGTCGCCGATCAGTTCCAGCGCAATCTGAAGACGTGGACGCTGACCACCAACGGTCCGCTGAGCCCGAAGCCGTACTTCATCCGGCTCTCGAAGACCGGCGATCCGAACGCGGCGATCGTCTACAACGTCGGCAACGGCGGCCCGGATCTCGATCAGCGCGCGGTCATCGACGCGGGCTTCCTCGAGTACGCCCGGCTCGGCCTGATGCCGTCCGACGATGCCGATCTCGTCCGCTCGCTGGCCGTGGTGGACGCGACGATCAAGCGTCCCACCGCCTCCGGCGACGGCTTCCTGCGCTACAACGGCGACGGCTACGGGGACGGCACGAGCGACGGCCATCCGTGGGCGCCGTCGAACAAGGGCACCGGGCACGTCTGGCCGGTGCTCGGCGGCGAGCGCGGCCAGTGGGAGCTCAGCCAGGGCAAGGTCTCCTCCGCCGTCTCGCGGCTGCGCGCGATGGCCGCGATGGGCTCCGGCGTCGGCCTGATCCCCGAGCAGGCGTGGGACGCGCCCGACCTCGCGCGTTCGCCGTTCGGCACCGATCCGACGATCGCGTCGATCGGCTTCCAGAGCGGCAAGCCGGCCGGCTCGGCCTCGGCGCTGACGTGGTCGGCGGCCGGGTTCGTGCGGCTGATGACGAACCTCGGCGCCGACGAGGAGCTCGACCGCCCGGCCTACACGTACGACCGCTACGTCCGCAACCGCCAGGGGACGACGACGCTCAACGTCACCGCCCCGGCCGACCGCACCGCGGCGACGAACTCGGTCACCGTCACCGGCACCTCAGCTGCCCGGCAACACGATCGCGATCACCGCCGTCAACCAGGACGACAACACGTCGCTCACGCGCTCGGCGACCGTGGGCAGTTCGGGCGCGTTCAGCGTCGACGTCCCGCTCACCGGCGGGACCACCGTGATCAACATCGTCGCCACCGACCGCAAGGGCGGGACCGCGCGTGCGGTCCGCACCGTGATCTGGGACCTGGTGCCCGGCACGCTGCTGTTCGGCACCGACGACCCCGACGGCGACGACCACGGCCCCGGCAACTACGCCTATCCGACCTCGAGCGACTTCAAGCCCGGCGCGTATGACCTGCAGCGCTTCGAGGTCTACGACACGGGCGACCAGATCGTCTTCCGCGTGCGCACGCGTGATCTGACGCCGACCTTCGGCAACCCGTTCGGCGCGCAGCTGATCGACGTCTACGTCCACATCCCCGGCGCGGCCCCGACCTCCACGGCGGCCGCGTTCCCGCAGCGCAACTACACGACGGCGCCATGGGCCAAGCGGATCGAGATCCAGGGCTTCGGCCAGCAGTACGTGGACGCGAGCGGCGCCACGCTCGGGCAGGTGACGAGCAAGGCCAACGACATCTCGCGCTTCATCACGTTCAGCGTGAGCAAGGCGAGCCTCGGCACGCCCGGTCCCGGTTGGGGCTTCACGGTCGTGCTGACCGGCCAGGACGGCTTCAGCCCCGACCAGGCGCGCGGGTTCCAGGCGACGCCCGAGGGCTACCAGTTCGGGGTCTGCGCGACCGCCAGCAGCGATGCCCACTGCACGGTCGACCCGGGCACCGTGCCAAAGGCGATGGACACGCTCACCGCCCCGGGTGAGCTCGACTACACGCTGCACCCGGTGGTCCTTTCACCGGTGACGGTGCCGTAGGGAACCGCATGGCGGGCCGCCCTCCAACGGGCGGCCCGCCGCGAAGGTCATCCGATGCGGCCGGGGCCCTTGTCTAGCGCGAATGCGTGACGTCCTCGATGATGTTCACCGCGAGCTGCTCGTCGCCGTCGTCGAGCAGCGTCGCCTTCGTCAGCAGCCACGACTCGCTCCCGCTCGCGCGATGCACCGAGCGCGTCAGCAGCGGCGGGGCGTCGAGGCCCGCGAGCAGCCGGACCGACGGCAGGTCCTCGTAGCCCACCGCACCGCCGTCGGCGTCGAAGATGTCAAAGCGCGCCGCGAGCTCGGGCGCGGGGGTGGAGAGCAGCTCGTCGGAGGTCGCGGACCCGAGCAGCCGCGCCGCGGCGTCGTTGGCGTAGACCAACCGCCCGCTCGTGTCCTGGACGGTGACGGCCTCGCCGAGCACGTCGAGGATCCGCTCGAAGCGCCGGCGGGTGCGCCGTAGGTCGGAGATCAGCTGCGTGGTGACGAGCGCGTGCGCGGCGCGCTCGCCGACCGCGCGAAGGGTGTCGAGCAGCTCCGCAGCCGGCTTGCCGCGCCCGGGCCGCACGCCGAAGTGCAGCAGGCCGAGCTTGCGGCCGTCGGCGGCGAGCGGGATCACGACCCACCAGCGGATGCCGGTCGCCTCCATCTCGCGCGCGTCCTCGTCGGTCGTGGTGATCCGCGCGATGTGCTCGGGCGTGAGCTCGACGACCTGCGTGCTGCCGTCGTCGATGGCCTGGCGGGCGGCGGACTGCGGCGCGTCGGTCCGGGGCTTGAGGTTGGTCAGCCACGCGGACTGGCGCGCGCCGTCCGGGCCGTCGATGCGCCCGGCGAAGCGCTGCGGGCGGCCGTCGGGGTCCATCACGTCGAGCGCGCAGGCGTCGGCAAGACCGGGGACGAGCAGGTCCACGAGGCGCTCGACGCCCTCCCCCGGCCACGTCCCCTCGACGGTCCGCGCGACCTCCTCCAGCAACTCCGCCTGGCGCGGCGGGCGGCGCGCCGGCCCGCGGACCCCGGGCGCGGCGAAGGTCATCGTGATCACGGTCCCGCCGCCGGAGCGGCGCGTGCATGTCCATCGCCGTGGTCAGCGAGGCGATCGTCGGCAGGCCGAGCCCGAGCCCGGGCGAGTCCGTCCGCGGCTGCATCCCGCGGCCGTCGTCGGTCACGATCACGACCAACTCGTCGGGCGCCGCCTGGATCTGGGCCCGGACGGTGCCCGGCGCACGATCGATGAAGGCGTGCACGACGGAGTTGGTGACCGCCTCGGTGACGGCCAGCGCGAGGTCCACCAGCAGCGCCTGATCGGCGCCGCGCTCACGCGCGAATTCGCGCACCCCGCCGCGGATCGTGCTCACCGTGCCCGGCTCGGCCGGGAGGTCCCATACGGCGTGCGATTCGAGCGCTCGCGACGGCGCGGCCGCGTCGTCGTCGCACACCGGTCCAAGCATCCCCGACGAGTCTAGGGGACGACCTCGGGCCCCTTGTCCACATACTTGTCGCGGAAGGCGCGCAGCGCGTCGAAGACCTTGTCGTTCATCTCGGGGCAGCCGAGCAGCTGCCCCCAGGCGGTGGCGGCCACGGCGAACGGCATCTGCGTGTCGTTCTGAAAGAGCAGCATGTGGTAGCCGCTGTCGAGCTCGTCGACCAGCTTCTCGAAGCGGGAGATGGTCTCCGGCGCCGTGCCGGGCCTGTACTGCAGCTCGATCCGGCCGTGCTCGAGCGCGTGGACGAGCTTGCCGAGCTCCGGCGTGGTGCCGGCCGCGTAGACGCCGTCCTGGTACCACTCGGGGAAGTGCGTGCCCGAGGTCGGCGGGTTCGACCGGTAGTCGTTGATCGTGAAGTGCCTGGGATCGTGCGCCACGCCCTCGTCGGGCGGGCTCGAGAGCGTGCAGCCGGCGGCCTTGGCCGCGGCGGTCAGGGACTTGATCTTGACCGCCGGCAGCTTCTCGACCGCCCCGGGTGTGGCGGTCGGCGTCTGCGCCGGGGCGGCCGGAGCGGAGGCGAACGGCGTCTCGACCGGAGCCGCCGCCGAGGGCTCGTCAGTTGCGATCCACACGCCCAAGCCGACGAACCCCACCACGAGCAGCACGGAGAGCATCCCGGCGAGCATTGACCTCAGCACGGCGGCGCAGCCTAGAGGCGCGATGCCGTAGCGGTCGAGTTGATCGACGTCGACGATCTCACGGCCGAACGGCGTCAGCGACACCGGGATCAGCTTGAAGTTCGCCAGACCCAGCGGGATCCCGATGATCGTGATGCACATCGCGATCCCGCTGACCAGGTGACCGAGCGCGAGCCACCAGCCCGCGAGCACGATCCAGATGACGTTGCCGATCATCGATCCCGCGCCCGCGCCGGGCTTCTTGACGATCGTGCGGCCGAACGGCCAGAGGCAGAACAGCGCCATCCGCGCCGACGCCACCCCGAACGGGATCGTGATGATCAGGATGAACATCACCAGCGCCGCGATGGCGTAGCCGAGGGCGACGAAGAGGCCGCCGAAGACGAGCCAGATGATGTTCAGCAGCAGGCGCATCCATCCGACCTTATCCGGCCGTCGCGTCCTCCGTGGCCGTGATC